>NZ_CP063457.1:0-199972 GCF_015168335.1 Pseudomonas shirazica | reverse complement strand
CGGCAAGCGCCGCGACGGCCGAGGTCTTCCGATCTCCTGAAGCCAGGGCAGATCCGTGCACAGCACCTTGCCGTAGAAGAACAGCAAGGCCGCCAATGCCTGACGATGCGTGGAGACCGAAACCTTGCGCTCGTTCGCCAGCCAGGACAGAAATGCCTCGACTTCGCTGCTGCCCAAGGTTGCCGGGTGACGCACACCGTGGAAACGGATGAAGGCACGAACCCAGTGGACATAAGCCTGTTCGGTTCGTAAACTGTAATGCAAGTAGCGTATGCGCTCACGCAACTGGTCCAGAACCTTGACCGAACGCAGCGGTGGTAACGGCGCAGTGGCGGTTTTCATGGCTTGTTATGACTGTTTTTTTGTACAGTCTATGCCTCGGGCATCCAAGCAGCAAGCGCGTTACGCCGTGGGTCGATGTTTGATGTTATGGAGCAGCAACGATGTTACGCAGCAGGGCAGTCGCCCTAAAACAAAGTTAGGCATCACAAAGTACAGCATCGTGACCAACAGCACCGATTCCGTCACACTGCGCCTCATGACTGAGCATGACCTTGCGATGCTCTATGAGTGGCTAAATCGATCTCATATCGTCGAGTGGTGGGGCGGAGAAGAAGCACGCCCGACACTTGCTGACGTACAGGAACAGTACTTGCCAAGCGTTTTAGCGCAAGAGTCCGTCACTCCATACATTGCAATGCTGAATGGAGAGCCGATTGGGTATGCCCAGTCGTACGTTGCTCTTGGAAGCGGGGACGGATGGTGGGAAGAAGAAACCGATCCAGGAGTACGCGGAATAGACCAGTCACTGGCGAATGCATCACAACTGGGCAAAGGCTTGGGAACCAAGCTGGTTCGAGCTCTGGTTGAGTTGCTGTTCAATGATCCCGAGGTCACCAAGATCCAAACGGACCCGTCGCCGAGCAACTTGCGAGCGATCCGATGCTACGAGAAAGCGGGGTTTGAGAGGCAAGGTACCGTAACCACCCCAGATGGTCCAGCCGTGTACATGGTTCAAACACGCCAGGCATTCGAGCGAACACGCAGTGATGCCTAACCCTTCCATCGAGGGGGACGTCCAAGGGCTGGCGCCCTTGGCCGCCCCTCATGTCAAACGTTAGCCACCAAGAAGGTGCCATGAAAACATTTGCCGCATATGTAATTATCGCGTGTCTTTCGAGTACGGCATTAGCTGGTTCAATTACAGAAAATACGTCTTGGAACAAAGAGTTCTCTGCCGAAGCCGTCAATGGTGTCTTCGTGCTTTGTAAAAGTAGCAGTAAATCCTGCGCTACCAATGACTTAGCTCGTGCATCAAAGGAATATCTTCCAGCATCAACATTTAAGATCCCCAACGCAATTATCGGCCTAGAAACTGGTGTCATAAAGAATGAGCATCAGGTTTTCAAATGGGACGGAAAGCCAAGAGCCATGAAGCAATGGGAAAGAGACTTGACCTTAAGAGGGGCAATACAAGTTTCAGCTGTTCCCGTATTTCAACAAATCGCCAGAGAAGTTGGCGAAGTAAGAATGCAGAAATACCTTAAAAAATTTTCCTATGGCAACCAGAATATCAGTGGTGGCATTGACAAATTCTGGTTGGAAGGCCAGCTTAGAATTTCCGCAGTTAATCAAGTGGAGTTTCTAGAGTCTCTATATTTAAATAAATTGTCAGCATCTAAAGAAAACCAGCTAATAGTAAAAGAGGCTTTGGTAACGGAGGCGGCACCTGAATATCTAGTGCATTCAAAAACTGGTTTTTCTGGTGTGGGAACTGAGTCAAATCCTGGTGTCGCATGGTGGGTTGGGTGGGTTGAGAAGGAGACAGAGGTTTACTTTTTCGCCTTTAACATGGATATAGACAACGAAAGTAAGTTGCCGCTAAGAAAATCCATTCCCACCAAAATCATGGAAAGTGAGGGCATCATTGGTGGCTAACAAGTCGCTCAAGGTCGCTCCCTGCGGTCGCTGGACAGTCCCAGTCGGCGCATGCTTCGCATTTTATGCGCCGCCTGTGCCTGCCCCTTAGCTCCAACGTTAGATGCACTAAGCACATAATTGCTCACAGCCAAACTATCAGGTCAAGTCTGCTTTTATTATTTTTAAGCGTGCATAATAAGCCCTACACAAATTGGGAGATATATCATGAAAGGCTGGCTTTTTCTTGTTATCGCAATAGTTGGCGAAGTAATCGCAACATCCGCATTAAAATCTAGCGAGGGCTTTACTAAGCTTGCCCCTTCCGCCGTTGTCATAATCGGTTATGGCATCGCATTTTATTTTCTTTCTCTGGTTCTGAAATCCATCCCTGTCGGTGTTGCTTATGCAGTCTGGTCGGGACTCGGCGTCGTCATAATTACAGCCATTGCCTGGTTGCTTCATGGGCAAAAGCTTGATGCGTGGGGCTTTGTAGGTATGGGGCTCATAATTGCTGCCTTTTTGCTCGCCCGATCCCCATCGTGGAAGTCGCTGCGGAGGCCGACGCCATGGTGACGGTGTTCGGCATTCTGAATCTCACCGAGGACTCCTTCTTCGATGAGAGCCGGCGGCTAGACCCCGCCGGCGCTGTCACCGCGGCGATCGAAATGCTGCGAGTCGGATCAGACGTCGTGGATGTCGGACCGGCCGCCAGCCATCCGGACGCGAGGCCTGTATCGCCGGCCGATGAGATCAGACGTATTGCGCCGCTCTTAGACGCCCTGTCCGATCAGATGCACCGTGTTTCAATCGACAGCTTCCAACCGGAAACCCAGCGCTATGCGCTCAAGCGCGGCGTGGGCTACCTGAACGATATCCAAGGATTTCCTGACCCTGCGCTCTATCCCGATATTGCTGAGGCGGACTGCAGGCTGGTGGTTATGCACTCAGCGCAGCGGGATGGCATCGCCACCCGCACCGGTCACCTTCGACCCGAAGACGCGCTCGACGAGATTGTGCGGTTCTTCGAGGCGCGGGTTTCCGCCTTGCGACGGAGCGGGGTCGCTGCCGACCGGCTCATCCTCGATCCGGGGATGGGATTTTTCTTGAGCCCCGCACCGGAAACATCGCTGCACGTGCTGTCGAACCTTCAAAAGCTGAAGTCGGCGTTGGGGCTTCCGCTATTGGTCTCGGTGTCGCGGAAATCCTTCTTGGGCGCCACCGTTGGCCTTCCTGTAAAGGATCTGGGTCCAGCGAGCCTTGCGGCGGAACTTCACGCGATCGGCAATGGCGCTGACTACGTCCGCACCCACGCGCCTGGAGATCTGCGAAGCGCAATCACCTTCTCGGAAACCCTCGCGAAATTTCGCAGTCGCGACGCCAGAGACCGAGGGTTAGATCATGCCTAGCATTCACCTTCCGGCCGCCCGCTAGCGGACCCTGGTCAGGTTCCGCGAAGGTGGGCGCAGACATGCTGGGCTCGTCAGGATCAAACTGCACTATGAGGCGGCGGTTCATACCGCGCCAGGGGAGCGAATGGACAGCGAGGAGCCTCCGAACGTTCGGGTCGCCTGCTCGGGTGATATCGACGAGGTTGTGCGGCTGATGCACGACGCTGCGGCGTGGATGTCCGCCAAGGGAACGCCCGCCTGGGACGTCGCGCGGATCGACCGGACATTCGCGGAGACCTTCGTCCTGAGATCCGAGCTCCTAGTCGCGAGTTGCAGCGACGGCATCGTCGGCTGTTGCACCTTGTCGGCCGAGGATCCCGAGTTCTGGCCCGACGCCCTCAAGGGGGAGGCCGCATATCTGCACAAGCTCGCGGTGCGACGGACACATGCGGGCCGGGGTGTCAGCTCCGCGCTGATCGAGGCTTGCCGCCATGCCGCGCGAACGCAGGGGTGCGCCAAGCTGCGGCTCGACTGCCACCCGAACCTGCGTGGCCTATACGAGCGGCTCGGATTCACCCACGTCGACACTTTCAATCCCGGCTGGGATCCAACCTTCATCGCAGAACGCCTAGAACTCGAAATCTAACGTCCGTTCGGGCATCGAGGTCCATGTCGGGGTGGGACGGGCCCGTGGCTTCAAGATCACTTGCAGTCCGACCGCGATGTCTTGGTTGCGCGAGAGGTTGTCGATATCCTCCACTTCCATCATCAACCCTGGATAATGCCGCCGCCGTCATCGCCGCCGACGCCCGTGCCGGGCTTTTCGGGCCTGTCAGGCTTGCTCGGCCTTCAGCCTGCCTGGGCGAGATCTCCGGCGGACGGATTAACGGCGGAGCTTCGCCGCCTTTCGTGCGTGTGAAGGCCGAAGATAGTTCTCTCAAAAACATCCGTTTATGAGAGATACCAAATGTCATTTTCAGAAGACGACTGCACCAGTTGATTGGGCGTAATGGCGGCACTGTTGCAAAGTTAGCGATGAGGCAGCCTTTTGTCTTATTCAAAGGCCTTACATTTCAAAAACTCTGCTTACCAGGCGCATTTCGCCCAGGGGATCACCATAATAAAATGCTGAGGCCTGGCCTTTGCGTAGTGCACGCATCACCTCAATACCTTTGATGGTGGCGTAAGCCGTCTTCATGGATTTAAATCCCAGCGTGGCGCCGATTATCCGTTTCAGTTTGCCATGATCGCATTCAATCACGTTGTTCCGGTACTTAATCTGTCGGTGTTCAACGTCAGACGGGCACCGGCCTTCGCGTTTGAGCAGAGCAAGCGCGCGACCATAGGCGGGCGCTTTATCCGTGTTGATGAATCGCGGGATCTGCCACTTCTTCACGTTGTTGAGGATTTTACCCAGAAACCGGTATGCAGCTTTGCTGTTACGACGGGAGGAGAGATAAAAATC
Source organism: Pseudomonas shirazica (assembly GCF_015168335.1). Taxonomy (NCBI): domain Bacteria; kingdom Pseudomonadati; phylum Pseudomonadota; class Gammaproteobacteria; order Pseudomonadales; family Pseudomonadaceae; genus Pseudomonas; species Pseudomonas shirazica. Next base: position 195,199 of record NZ_CP063457.1, on the reverse strand, counting down.
GACAGTGCGGCCCCGGCTGTCGACGGCCCGGTACAGATACGCCCAGCGGCCATTGACCTTCACGTAGGTTTCATCCATGTGCCACGGGCAAAGATCGGAAGGGTTACGCCAGTACCAGCGCAGCCGTTTTTCCATTTCAGGCGCATAACGCTGAACCCAGCGGTAAATCGTGGAGTGATCGACATTCACTCCGCGTTCAGCCAGCATCTCCTGCAGCTCACGGTAACTGATGCCGTATTTGCAGTACCAGCGTACGGCCCACAGAATGATGTCACGCTGAAAATGCCGGCCTTTGAATGGGTTCATGTGCAGCTCCATCAGCAAAAGGGGATGATAAGTTTATCACCACCGACTATTTGCAACAGTGCCGATAAAAATATATCATCATGAACAATAAAACTGTCTGCTTACATAAACAGTAATACAAGGGGTGTTATGAGCCATATTCAACGGGAAACGTCTTGCTCGAGGCCGCGATTAAATTCCAACCTGGATGCTGATTTATATGGGTATAGATGGGCTCGCGATAATGTCGGGCAATCAGGTGCGACAATCTATCGATTGTATGGGAAGCCCAATGCGCCAGAGTTGTTTCTGAAACATGGCAAAGGTAGCGTTGCCAATGATGTTACAGATGAGATGGTCAGACTAAACTGGCTGACGGCATTTATGCCTCTTCCGACCATCAAGCATTTTATCCGTACTCCTGATGATGCATGGTTACTCACCACTGCGATCCCCGGGAAAACAGCATTCCAGGTATTAGAAGAATATCCTGATTCAGGTGAAAATATTGTTGATGCGCTGGCAGTGTTCCTGCGCCGGTTGCATTCGATTCCTGTTTGTAATTGTCCTTTTAACAGCGATCGCGTATTTCGTCTCGCTCAGGCGCAATCACGAATGAATAACGGTTTGGTTGATGCTAGTGATTTTGATGACGAGCGTAATGGCTGGCCTGTTGAACAAGTCTGGAAAGAAATGCATAAGCTTTTGCCATTCTCACCGGATTCAGTCGTCACTCATGGTGATTTCTCACTTGATAACCTTATTTTTGACGAGGGGAAATTAATAGGTTGTATTGATGTTGGACGAGTCGGAATCGCAGACCGATACCAGGATCTTGCCATCCTATGGAACTGCCTCGGTGAGTTTTCTCCTTCATTACAGAAACGGCTTTTTCAAAAATATGGTATTGATAATCCTGATATGAATAAATTGCAGTTTCATTTGATGCTCGATGAGTTTTTCTGAGGCACTGTTGCAAATAGTCGGTGGTGATAAACTTATCATCCCCTTTTGCTGATGGAGCTGCACATGAACCCATTCAAAGGCCGGCATTTTCAGCGTGACATCATTCTGTGGGCCGTACGCTGGTACTGCAAATACGGCATCAGTTACCGTGAGCTGCAGGAGATGCTGGCTGAACGCGGAGTGAATGTCGATCACTCCACGATTTACCGCTGGGTTCAGCGTTATGCGCCTGAAATGGAAAAACGGCTGCGCTGGTACTGGCGTAACCCTTCCGATCTTTGCCCGTGGCACATGGATGAAACCTACGTGAAGGTCAATGGCCGCTGGGCGTATCTGTACCGGGCCGTCGACAGCCGGGGCCGCACTGTCGATTTTTATCTCTCCTCCCGTCGTAACAGCAAAGCTGCATACCGGTTTCTGGGTAAAATCCTCAACAACGTGAAGAAGTGGCAGATCCCGCGATTCATCAACACGGATAAAGCGCCCGCCTATGGTCGCGCGCTTGCTCTGCTCAAACGCGAAGGCCGGTGCCCGTCTGACGTTGAACACCGACAGATTAAGTACCGGAACAACGTGATTGAATGCGATCATGGCAAACTGAAACGGATAATCGGCGCCACGCTGGGATTTAAATCCATGAAGACGGCTTACGCCACCATCAAAGGTATTGAGGTGATGCGTGCACTACGCAAAGGCCAGGCCTCAGCATTTTATTATGGTGATCCCCTGGGCGAAATGCGCCTGGTAAGCAGAGTTTTTGAAATGTAAGGCCTTTGAATAAGACAAAAGGCTGCCTCATCGCTAACTTTGCAACAGTGCCGGCAGAATTGACCAACGCGGTTGACGAAGCGCTCGACTGGGCACGTAAGCGCTGATGCGGGTCGTGTTGGATACCAACATCCTGTTCAGCGCCCTGATCTCGCCACATGGCGCGCCCGATGCGATCTACCGTGCCTGGCGGGCGGCGCGTTTCGAGGTGGTGACCTCGCGGATGCAACTCGATGAAATTCGTCGAGCCAGCCGCTATCCCAAGCTTCAGGCCATCCTACAGCCCGCCAAGGTGGGCGCCATGATCAATAACCTGCAACGGGCTGTGGTACTGGAGCGCCTGACCATCGAGGTCGAAGCCGATGATCCGGATGACTCGTTTTTGCTGGCCATGGCCTTGGCGGGCGATGCGGACTACCTGGTAACCGGTGATCGCCGCGCCGGCCTGCTGCAACGCGGGCACATCGAACGCACGCGGATCGTCACGCCCGCCGTGTTCTGCGTCGAGGTGCTGTGATCAATGCCGGTCGGTTTTCTGACTCAAGAGCAACGCGACGGTTTTGGCCGCTATGTTGATTCGCCCAGCCGTGAAGAGCTGGAACGTTACTTCCACCTGAGCGATGAAGACCGTGAAGCCATCCAGGTGCTGCGGGGTAACCATAACCGTCTGGGTTATGCCGTTCTGCTGACCACCGTCCGCTTCGTTGGCGTTCTGCCGGACAAGCCCGCCGCCGTGCCGGTGGAAGTCCTGCAGGTGCTTTGCCGACAACTGGCGATTCCAGACCCCGACTGCCTCCAGCGCTATAGCGATCATCGCCGCTGGATACATGCCACCGATATTCAGAACCGCTTTGGCTATCGTCATTTCACCGATCCGGGCATCGGCTTTCGCTTGAGCCGCTGGCTGTATGCCCTCTGCTGGACGGGCACCGACCGGCCGGGAGTGCTGTTTGAGCGAGCCACCTCGTGGCTGTTCACACAGAAAGTCCTCCTGCCTGGTGTGTCTCAACTAGAGCGCTTTATCGCCCAGTTGCGCAGTCGGGTCGAAGAACGCCTCTGGTTTACGCTGGGCCGCAGCGTGACTGAGGAACAGCGATTGCAACTGCAAGACTTGCTGACGGTGGCCGAAGGCAACCGCAGCTCCCGGCTGGATCAATTGCGCTCCGGCCCGGTCATGGTCAGTGGCCCCGCGTTGATTCGGGCACTGCGCCGGCTCGATGACGTGCGCGGCATCGGCATCACCTTGCCGGCGGCGGCGCACATCCCTCCCAGCCGTATCGCCGCCCTGGCCCGCTTCGCCAACACGGCCAAGGTCACCGCGATTAATCGGCTGCCGGCGTCGCGGCGGATGGCGACACTGGTGGCCTTCGCACTCTGCCTGGAGGCGACTGCGCACGACGACGCACTGGAAGTCCTGGAGGCCTTGCTGCGCGACCTGTTCAGCAACGCGGAGAAGGCCGACAAGAAAGCCCGCATGCGCAGCCTGAAAGACCTGGATCGGTCGGCCGCGACGCTCGCCGCCGCGTGCAAGGTCGTGCTGGACAGCTCGATCAGCGATGACAACGTGCGCGCCCGGCTGTTCAACGACCTGCCGAGGACCACCCTGGAAAAGGCCCTGGAAGAGGTCAACGCGCTGATCCGCCCGGTAGATGACGTCTATTTTCTTGCATTGGAAGCGCGCTACCGCAGCGTGCGCCGCTTCCTGCCCGACCTGCTCAAGCACATCCGCTTCGGCTTCAGCCCGGCCGGCAAGGGCGTGGCGGCTAGTCTGGAGTGGCTGCAACTGAACCTGCCGCGCCGGAAGCCAGAGGATGACGCGCCGCAGGAGATCGTGGCCAAGGCTTGGCAGAAGCACATCACCCGCGAAGATGGCTCCCTCGACATGGGTGCCTATGTGTTCTGCACGCTCGATGCGCTGCGCACGGCCCTGCGCCGCCGCGATGTCTTCGTCTCGCCCAGTTGGCGCTATGCCGACCCGCGTCTTGGCCTGCTCGACGGTGCCGAATGGCTGGCGGCGCGACCGATCATCTGCCGGTCACTGGGCCTGACCATCGACGCCAAAACCACCCTGGACGCCTTGTCCGTCGAGCTGGATGCAACCTGGCTGGCAGTAGCCGCGCGCCTGCCCGACAACCCGGCGATTCAACTGAGCGAGAACACCGAGGGCAAGACCGAACTGTCGCTCGGGGCGCTGGACAAGCTGGACGAGCCCTGCTCGTTGCTGCAACTGCGGGCGGCCGTGTCTGACCTGATGCCGCGTGTCGATCTGCCGGAAATCCTCTTGGAAATCGCCGCCCGCACTGGCTTTTCCGAGGCCTTCACCCATGTCTCCGAACGCAATGCACGCGCCGACAACCTGGTCACCAGCCTCTGCGCGGTGCTGTTGGGCGGGGCCTGCAACACCGGCCTGGAGCCCTTGATCCGCACCGACAACCCGGCGCTGCGCCGTGACCGGCTGTCCTGGGTCAGCCAGAATTATATCCGCGACGACACCCTGTCAGCGGCTAACGCCATCCTGGTCGGAGCGCAAAGCCAACTGGAACTGGCCCAAGTCTGGGGTGGCGGCGAGGTCGCCTCCGCCGATGGCATGCGCTTCGTGGTACCGGTGCGCACCGTGCATGCCGGCCCCAATCCGAAGTATTTCGGCACCGGCCGGGGTGTCACCTGGTACAACCTGATTTCCGACCAATTCTCCGGCCTCAACGCCATCACCGTGCCCGGCACGCTGCGCGACAGCCTGGTGTTGCTGGCGGTCGTGCTGGAACAGCAGACCGAGTTGCAGCCGACGCAAATCATGACCGACACCGGGGCCTACAGCGATGTGGTGTTCGGGCTCTTCCGCCTACTTGGCTACCACTTCAGTCCGCGGCTGGCCGATGTCGGCGGTACCCGCTTCTGGCGCACGCGCCCGGACGCGGACTACGGCAAGCTCAACGGGCTGGCCCGCCAGTCGGTCAAACTCGACCTGATCGCCGAGCACTGGGACGACCTGCTGCGCCTGGCCGGCTCGCTCAAACTCGGCCGGGTGCCGGCGACTGGCATCATGCGCACGCTGCAAACGGGAGATAGACCCACCCGGCTGGCCCAGGCGCTGGCCGAATTCGGGCGGATCGAAAAGACTCTGCACACGTTGACCTATATCGACGACGAGTCCAAGCGCCGCGCCACCCTGACCCAGTTGAACCGAGGCGAAGGCCGGCACAGCCTGGCCCGCGCCGTGTTCCACGGCAAACGCGGCGAGCTCCGCCAGCGCTACCGCGAAGGCCAGGAAGACCAGCTCGGTGCTCTGGGCCTGGTGGTGAACATCATCGTGCTGTGGAACACCCTCTACATGACGGCGGCCGTGGAACGGCTCAAGCAGCACGGCTATCCAGTGCTGGAAGAGGATTTGGCCCGGCTATCGCCGCTGATCTACGAGCACATCAACATGCTCGGGCGGTATTCCTTTGCGGTACCGGAAGAAGTTGCGCGCGGCGAGCTGCGGCCACTGCGTAATCCAGACGACGACCTGTGATCCCCCTAAACGCTATGAGCAACACCCAAGCTGCTGCTGGATCGGCGGGCACTTCACCGAGCCGAACGAACAGAAAACGCAGCAATCCCCTGGGTTGGGGCGCAGCAGCGCCTTGCAGTTGCTGCACTCGTAATAGAACTGGCAGGCGTCCGTGGGCATGGTTTCCGGCTTGGCGAAGCCGCAGCGCGGGCAAGTCAGCACGGACTCAAGGACAATGGCGCTCATCGTGACCTCACTTCTGCACTGTGGAGGGGTATCCCGCGTTCGCGGTCGCCTCAGTCAGTGCCTCGGGCTGGGCCTTATCGGGATCGTAGGTGACGGTCGCCGTCTTCTGGTCGAAATTGACCTGGACGTCACTCACGCCGGACACCTTCTCCAGCGACTTCTTGACCGTGATCGGACAGAGTCCGCACGTCATGTTCTGCACGTCGAGCGTGACGGTTTTCGGGGGAGCCGCCAGCGCCACGAAGGGCAAGGCGAAAAGCACGGCGATCAGCAGTTTGCGCATGGTTAATCTCCTTCAGTAGAACAGCGGGGCGAGCCACGGCACGGCCAATAGGCCGAGCAGCAGCACGCTGACGATCCAGAACACGAGTCGCTGTCGCACGAGCGTGCGCGGATCGGCGCAGGGTGTACCTGGCGTACAAACCTGTGGCACCAGGTAGAGCTTGCGGAATGCCAATCCCAGGAACAGTAGAGTCAACCCGATGAAGAGGGGGCGTAGTGGCTCCATCATGGTCAGAGCGCCCACCCACGTACCGCCGACACCGAGTGCCAACAGCACCAGTGGCCCGACACAGCACACCGACGCACCGATGGCGGTCAGCGAACTCGCGACCAGCGAGCCTTTCCCGGTGAGTTGCATCCCCATTCCCATCTCCTGAGCCTGATTGCCTAGGTGCTATTCTAAACTCCGTACCAAAGTACGGAATCAAGGAGAAAGTGATGGCCACAGAGCTGACCATTGGCAAGCTGGCAGACGCCGCCGGGGTGAACGTCGAGACGATCCGCTACTACCAGCGACGCGGGCTGCTGGATGAACCAGCCAAACCCTTGGGTGGCCATCGGCGCTATCCGGTGGACATGGTGAAGCGACTGCGTTTCATCAAGCGGGCTCAGGCGCTGGGTTTCACGCTCTCGGAAGTCGGTGGACTGCTGACGCTGGATGAGTCGTGCGCCTGTGCCGAAACGCGAGCACGGGCTGCACGCAAGCTCGCGTTGATCGAGCAGAAGATGGCCGACTTGGTCGTCATGCAGCAACTGTTAGGCGAACTGGTGCAGCAATGTGATGCGGGAGACGGCGGAACGATCTGCCCGATCATCGAGGCACTGATCAGAGAGTAATGCCTGGCGGGTGAGCTGGAGATCGGAAAGCCCCTTTACGGTGGGATTCAGAGCTTACGTTGGTTTTTGGTTCCATTGCTCCCCAAACCCCAAGCTCAAGGACGTGCGCGAGAGGATGGCTGACCTGGCGCGCATGGAGGCCGTGCTGTCTGATTTGGTGTGCGCCTGCCATGCGCGGAAGGGGAACGTTTCCTGCCCGCTGATTGCGTCACTGCAAGGGAAGAAAGAACCGCGCAGTGCGGACGCGGTGTAGCCCGAGGGAACTACGCCTTAGCGTGCTTTATTTTCCGTTTTCTGAGGCGACTCCTTCATCGACCTATGTAAAACGACTCCTTTATCGAAATAGTGCACTCATCGCTCTCCACGGCGATCCCTTCATCGCGAATTGCACCGCCCAAGACGATCTGCACTGAAATCAATACTTTCTGATGCCTCTTGATTAGAGATGCCAGCCATAATAATCTCATCGCCAACGCATACGGCGTTCGGCAGCCAACACACTCTCACTCACTACTGGAAGCTCAGACATGAAAACCATAGGCATTGAAAACTCGAAGTCCAGCGTACAGGCCCACTTAACGCTTGGAACCAAAACTATGGGGCTAGGTATCTATGGCGCGTACTTGGCTCTCGCTATTATTTACTTCTGGTTCGGCGGCATGAAATTTACCCACTACGAGGCCGAGGGCCTGGTTCCACTGGTGAGCAACAGCCCGCTTTTGGGATGGGTGTATAGCATTTTTTCGGTCGACATGTTCTCCAGCCTGCTCGGCATACTAGAGATTTCGATCGGCACTCTGATCGCAGGCCGCATGCTGTCGCCCAAACTATCCGTGGTAGGAGGCGCTCTGTCTGCAGGCCTGTTCTTCACAACCCTTAGCTTTATGTTTTCCACTCCGGGCGTCATTGAGCCTAGTTTAGGGTTTCCGGCGATTTCCGTTGCGCCAGGTCAGTTTCTGCTTAAAGACTTAGGGTTGCTTGCTGTTTCGATATTTGTGGCAGGCCATTCGCTGGTTGAACTGGAAAAACGTAAAATTAATGCATAATTTTTTCAATGGCTTAAGGCAGTAATGCCTTAGGCCTTTTTGCCATCATTTTCCCCCGCCAGATCTTTCAACCAGTCACGAGGGCTCAACCCCGTCTTGCGTCTAAATGCGCGAGACAGCGCCGAAGGACTTTCGTAGCCGACTTGAGCTGCAATCAGCGTAATCGAGCGCCCTTCTCGCATCAGCTTCTGAGCCAGGCTAACTCGCCAACTCAACAAATAATCAGCAGGCGTCTGTCCGATGACACTCTTGAAATGCACGGCATACGCAGCGCGTGACATATTTGACTCACTGGCCAGCTCTGCTATTGACCAGGCATGTTCCGGGGAGTTGTGCATCTGTAAAAGCGATCGGGCAAGCCGCATGTCGGCCAGTCCAGCCATCATTCCGGTGCGCAACTGGTGATGATCGAGCAGGTAACGGAGCAACAGAATGATTAGGAGCTCAAATAAGCGCTCAAGCGCGGCTTCCCTTCCACAATGCACATTTGCCGCCTCGGCAAACATCCACTCCAACGTGTCTGCCAGCATGGGCAGATCATCGAGTGCGAGCACCAAACAGTCCGGTAATGAAGCCGACAAAGGATTATCAATTCCGCCCTCAAACTCCATGGAAGCACACAACAACTTTGCGCCATCGGACTCACCCGCAAACAATTGATGCTTGGCGGGGCGTGGCATAAAAATCAAGCTAGGGCGAGTGAGCTGCAAATCCTTGCGATCGGGACCAAGCAACGTCACGCTGCCGGCCTGAAGCAGATGGATATAACCTCGCCGCTCGGCGCCATCGTAAGATGCAGAGCCGCATAGGTCGCCGTCATAGAACAGATTGGCCCGCACGCCGAACCGCGAGAGCAAATTAGACAAACGATCCATTGGCCGATCCTTGACGAGTCAGAACGCACAGACCATACCATCTGCGTTGTCGTTCAGTGCCTGTAGCGAACATGCCGGCGTAAATCAGCCAACGGATAAAGTGATCACTGAGCAGCTCAGCCTCCCTTTCCAGTTCGGCTGTTAAAAAAACAACACCGTTGTTTGAAAGCACCAGCAAATCAAGTGCTCACTCTTCTATTTTACGGGGTTGTACGCCGGAATCCCAGAAATTTCCGTCAGCCCAGCTCCAGTCCCGCCACGAGCGCATCCAGGTCGATGAACTTGCCGTCAGTCTGGAAGGTGTAATGCCCGTTCAGCAGGATGTGCCGCCAGGCCGCTGGCGACATCTGCGTGATCAACGCCAGCGCCTTGGCATTGCCAGCTGCCTCGTACTTCGTCAGCAGCAGGGACAGGATCGCCGAGTTGTAGAAGATGATCGCGTTGCCGATCAGCCTGGCGCACTGGTTGCTGATCTCGATTTCGATGTCGGTGCGGCCGGTCAATTCCTTCTTCCCACCGACTTGGGCGATGGTCGAGCGTAGCTGGTGATAGGACTCAATGCGGTTCTGCGAGCGGTGAACATTACGCTCCAGTTGCGGGTCGCGCAGGTAGCGCAGTGTGTAGATACTGCGGATGAGCTTGTCGAACTCGAAGATTGCGCGCCGCGTCGGGTTCGGCGCCGTATAGGTGCACAGCTTGCGGATCAGCGTGCCCTGCGTCATTTCCTTCAGGCCCAGTGTGGCGACGATTCGGTCGATGTTCGCCTTCTCACCGACGATGAGTTGCCGGTCGATCTGGCCAGCCGGCCGGATCAGGCATTTCTCGTACAATGCCAGATCATCGGCGCAATACAGCTCCTGCAACTGGTCGTCGAGGTCGGTGAAGCGCGGCTCGAAACGAAGTCCGAACCAGTGCAGGATGGCGAAGTTGGCCTTGTTGATGCTGTGCATGTCGCCGGTGATCGCGCTCGGCACGATGTCCGACGTGTTGCGGTACCAGATGTCGAACACGTGGTGAGCCTCGTACTCGTGTGCGCCTATCAGGTAGCCGTTCAACGGCACGTGATTGCACAGCAGCGTGTAGGCGACGACGCCCTTGCCGCGGCCGAAATATTTGCGCGAGTAGCGCGCCTTCACAGTTGGTCGCTCGACGCCGAATTTCTGCCCATCAACGGCACCGTACAACGAATCGAGGTCGAACGAGTAATGCGGGAAGATCGGCAGTGCGGCGATGGCGTTGCTGATGCAATCGTTGGCCACATTAGCCCACACAAGCCAGTCAATCATTGCCCTTGAAGGTGAAATTAGGCAAGCCGCTCAGGTTATTCATGAGCTTGAAGGTCAAAGTAACGAGATATCAAAAGTTCTTGACGTTATACGAGGGATCGCCGAGCAAACGAATTTGTTGGCACTCAACGCAGCAATTGAGGCCGCGCGTGCTGGTGAGCAGGGGCGTGGTTTTGCTGTTGTCGCCGATGAGGTTCGCAGTCTTGCTGCTCGCACACAGCAATCGACAACGGATATTCAAAGCATGATCAGCGCTCTACAAGAGCGAGCGCAATCCGCTGTTACAGTCATGGAGCAAAGTAGTCGGCAAGCGCACACGAGTGTAGCTCACGCAGAGGAAGCAGCTACAGCTCTTGATGGAATTGGCCAACGCGTTAACGAAATTACCGACATGAACGCGCAAATAGCGACTGCGGTCGAGCAGCAGGGAGCAGTAAGTGAAGACATAAACCGCAGTATTATCAATATACGCGATGCTGCTGATACCAATGTACAGACCGGGCAGAATAATTTGCAAAGTGCGAAATCTGTCGCTCAGTTAACTAGCGCTCTGAGCGAACTGGCAAAACAGTTTTGGGAAAAACGAGGATAACGCTTTTCAGTATCTCGACAGGGATAACTTACTTTACCATCGGTTATCCCTTTTAGCCGCACAAATTTTAGCCATGGCTTTTCAGGAAGTCAGGGCTATCAGAATGGCCTTAGAAAGCCTAGTCAAAGAGCTGTCACGAGAACACCGTTAGCTTAGCGTACGATTTTTTCCGAATTCTGCGGTTCCCCCGAGATGGGCCTGGACACGGGTGATAGATGCTGAATTAAGCCGTGTGACGGCAGGCTGTGCTGGGCTGCACGTCGGCATGGGCGTGCGTGGTCAGGACGCAAAAACACACTTGCCCGCAATGGCGGGCAAGTGTGTTTGCAGAGGGGGAGTGCGTTGTTGGTTATTGTTTGTTGCGACCGGCAATCACCACCAGGATCAGCGACGCCAGGATCAGGATCGAACTGATAGCGGCAATGGTCGGATCGATCTCGTCGCGCAGCGCCGTGAACATGCGCTTGGTCAGAGTCTGGTTGTCGCCGCCGGAGATGAACAGCGCCACCACAGTTTCATCCAGCGAGGTGATGAAGGCGAACAGTGTCGCCGAGACCACACTGGGCTTGATCTGCGGCAGGGTCACGGCCATGAAGGCGCGAAAGCGGTTCATGCCCAGGCTGCGCGCCACCATTTCCTGGGACATGTCGAAGTTACGCAGACCGGCCAGCAGCGCGATGATCACGTAGGGCAAGGCGAGCATGATGTGCGCCAGCACCAGGCCGGTCAGCGTGCTGATCAGGCCGACCCGGGCGTAAACGAAGAACACGCCGGCGGCGATCAGGATGATGGGCACCATCATCGGCAGCAGCAGGATGATCTGCAGCGTACGCACCACCTTCAGGCTGGAGTTGTTGATGGCGTAGGCGGCCGCCATACCAATCGGCAGGCTGATGGCCATGGTGAAAAATGCCGTGATCAGACTGACCCGCGCCGCCGACATCCACTCCACGCTGTTGAAGAACGCCTCGTACCAGTGGAAGGACCATTGCTTGGGAGGGAATTGCAGGAAGCGCGCCTCGGAGAACGACATGGGTACCACGATCAGCACCGGGATGATCAGGTACAGCAGGATCGCCGCGACCAGCACCGTGAACAGCACGTGGGACAGGCGAAGGTGACGCAGGTTGGCAAGCAGGTTCATTTAGCGCGCTCCCAGGATGCGTTCGATGGGGATGAAGCGATTGATGCCCCAGAAGATCAGGAACACCACAAACAGCAGCACCAGGCCGACTGCGCTGGCTGCGCCCCAGGCGTGATAGAGCTCGACGTTGCGTTGCACCAGCATCGACACCAGGATCGTGCGGCCACCGCCGAGCAGTTCCGGGGTGATGAAGAAGCCTAGGCAGATGACGAACACCAGGATGGAACCGGCCATGACCCCCGGCGCTGCCATCGGCAGGAAGACCCGGCGGAAGGTGTAGAAGGGTTTGGCGCCAAGGCTCTCGGACGCTTGCATGAGGTCCTGGGGGATTTTTTTCATCACCGAATACAGCGGCAGGACCATAAAGGGCAGCATGACGTGCAGGGTGCCGATTACCGTGCCAGTGGTGTTGTGCATCAGCGTCAGGGGTTGGTCGATGATGCCAAGGTCCATCAGCGTCTGATTGACCAGTCCGCGGCGTTGCAGGAGCACCAGCCAGGCATAGGCCCGCACCAGCACGCTGGTCCAGAACGGCAGGATCACGCAGATCAGAATCAGGTTGGCCCAGAAACCCTGCAGGCGCGAAGCGGCGTAGGCAATGGGGAAGCCCATGACGATCGACAGGATCGTCACCAGGAAACTGATCTTGAAGGTCAGGGCGAAGGTGTCCCAGTAAATGCTTTCCTGGAAAATCCGGATGTAGTTGGCCAGGGAAAACCCTTCCTCGGTCTGGACCGACTGAAAGGCCAGCCAGCACAGCGGCATGATCAACAGCACCACGACCATGACCAGCGCCGGGGTGAGCAGCAACAGCATGGAGGTGTGCTCCTTGCGTTCTTCACGGGCCAGGGCGTCTTCGCTGGTCATGGGCGGCTGGTGCTGCTGGTCGCTGGAGTCGGGCATGGATTTGGCGAGATAGGCGTTGGACATGATGACCTCTCGTCACTGCGCAGTGCTGGAGGGTATCCAGCACTGACGGGTAGCGCTGGCGGTGGCAGTCGTCCTGGCGGACAGCAGGGTGCGGTGCTCGGGTAATGTCATGTGAAGAACTCCCAATGGTGGGCAGGTACTTGAGGCGAGCGCGAGTTGTCTGCACAGGTCACTCTGCGGGACCCTCAGGCCTAATGTACCGGGATGCCAACGAATGAAGTGGACGCAATTGACCGGTGCGCAAGCGCTTTATGTCGAAATCGCGGGGGCAGACGGCATGTCCTGCGCCGAGGCCTCTGGCCTGCGGCGCAGCAACGGCCGATGGCTATTTTTTCTGGACGAAGGACAACCAGCGTTCTTCGGCCTTGACCCCGGCTTCGGAGGCCCACCATTGCGCCGAGAGCAGGGCCTGGCGCGAGATGTTGCCGGGTGCGGAAGGCAGCTTGGCCTCGCGCTCGGCCGGGATTACCCCGGTCTTGAAGGCTTCGGGGTTGAGCGGGCCGTAGTCGATGATCATCGGCAACGCCGCTTGCAGTTTGGCATCGATGGCCTCGTTGACGAATTTCATGGCGGCCACCTTGTGCGGCGAGCCTTTGAGGACGCACAACGAGTTGGTTTCCAGCACACCCTGGTTGTAGTCGAATGCCACGGGTGCGCCGGCGGCCTGTACGGCGGTGATACGGCCGTTCCAGGCCTGGATCATGTCCACTTCGCCGTCGCTGATCAGCTGCGCCGACTGCCCGCCGGACGTCCACCAGGTGGCGATGTCGGGCTTGATCTGCTCAAGCTTGCGGAAGGCGCGATCGACGTCCAGCGGATAGAGCTTGTCCATCGGCACGCCATCGGCCAGCAGCGCGATTTCCAGGGTTGGACGTGGCAGGTTACGTAGGGAGCGCTGGCCCGGGTATTTTTTGGTGTCCCAGAAGTCGGCCCAGGTCTTGGGTACGTCCGCGCCTTTGAACGCGTCCGTGCGATACGCCAGCACCGTGGAGTAGCTGATGTAGCCGACGCTGTATTCGTCCTTGAGGCTGTCGGGTATTTGCGCGGCATTGGGAATCAGCGCAAGGTCGAGCTTCTCGAACAGCCCTTCGGCTTCGCCACGGATGCAGTCGCCAGTGGGCAGGTCCACCACGTCCCAGGTGACCTTGCCGCTCTCGACCTGGGTCTTGATGATCGGGTAGGCCTTGGGCGAGCTGTCCTGTTTGAGCGTCAGACCGAGCTTTTTCGCCGCAGGCTCCAGGATCGCCTTGCTCTGGGCTTCCTGATAAGCACCGCCCTGGGATACGAACGTGATGTCCTCGGCCATGGCCTGGGTGGCGCTACCGATGAACAGGGCCAGACTCGCGAGTTGGAAAGCTGTAGTGCGCAATGTGCTCATGGAAAGACTCCGAATGGTTGGCAGATTTTCTTGGGCGAGCTGTAGGTTTTGTTGTCGGTCGCTCTGCGGGACCATGGAGGTCTAATGTACCGGCTTGTCCGTGAACGAAGCGGCTACAAATGCGCGGATGAAAAGTGGTTTATTGCGAAAATGCGAACGGGCACAGTATTTCGTGCGTCGGGTGCGGGCTTGCGCGCCTGTCGCGAGCAGCCCCGAAGCCCCCGGTAGGAGCGAGCATGCTCGCGATGGCGGTGTGTTGGGTGAGTCATAGCCAAGTCATTCAGCCCACCGTCATCCGCCTCACCACGCGCCGAATCATCGGCGCCGCCAGCACCACCACCGGCAACATCGATACCCACGACAGCGCCCACGCGTTCAACCAGCGGCCGGCAAAGGCCAGGTCGAGCGCATGGGGTGTGGTGGCGATGGCGGCCGCGACCGCGCAGGTCAGGCCGGATTGAACGACGCCGAAAACGAAATGCTCATAACGGGCGGGGATTTTCATCGGGGGTTCTCGAGAAAGAGCGGGGGGGCGCGATGCCCGGCCGCTCGGGCACGATCAAGCCGGTTGCAGTTGCGCGATAGTCTCTTCGGTGGTCCACAGCCCGTGGGCGAGGAAGCGGTAATTGATGATGGCCGCCAGGTAGCCGTCGCCATCCGGCAGGCGCGGGCCGGCGGTGGCGTCGCGTACCACGACTATTTCAAAGCCCTGTTCGAGCAGTTCGCGCAGGTGTGATTCCACGCAAAGGTTGGCCGCCATGCCGGCGAGGATGATCTGCGACACGCCTTTCTTGCGCAATTGCAGCGCCAGGTCGTTGGTTTCCGGGCCGTAGACCTTGTGCGGCGAGGCGATGATGGTCTCGCCGTCGAGAATGTACGGCTTGTAGATCTCGAGGAAATCGGCGCCGGAGCCTTCGAAGTTTTCCAGGGTGTTCGGTCCCTTGCGATCGAACATGCAGATGCTGTGCATGACCTTTTCCAGCGGACCGCCAAAATGCCAGTCGTGGTCGTGCGGGTAGTAATAGTGTGGCGACACGGCCACGGGCAGGTCGTGAGCCTTGAAGGCCTTGAACAGTTTTTCCAGGTTTTCGACGGTGTTGTTCTCGACGATGCTCTCACCGAACACCGCCCAACTGGCGCCGGCAGGGCTGAGGAAGTCGTTCTGTGGGTCGATGACCACCAGGGCGGCTTTGCTCAGGTCGAGCTTGAAACCAGTGGCAGGCAGTGCGGGTTCGGCGGGGTCGGCGTACAGATGGCTCATGACGATTTACCTCTTGGGTGCTTGCGTGGATGAGACGTGAATGTTGCTTTATATAAATGACCAGTCGTCTTATTAATGAGGAAAAAAAACTCACTCCAATAGCCGAGGCAAGACCATCGATACGAAACGCTGCAGAGGTGCACCGTCGCGCAGGACCTTGCCGCGCATGACCGCACCTTCCCAGCCTTCGACGATGACACTGGCCAGCGCTTCGGCGTCGTGAGTTTCAGAGAGTTCGCGGCGCTGCTGCGCTTCACGCAGGCAGCTCGCGAGCAAACCTTCCCAGCGCGCCAGCACATCGGCCAGACGCTTGCGGGTTTGTTCGCTGCCATTGGACATTTCCAGGGACAGGTTGCCAATCAGGCAACCCAGGCTGTATTCATGCTCGCCGTGCTCGAGCACCAGGGCCTGGAAGAACTGGCCGATGCGCTCCAGCGGCTTGACCCGGGCGTCGTAGAAGATCGGCCCGTGGCGGGTTTCGATCGAGGTCCAGTATTCCTCGAGGATCTCTGCCGCGAAGTCTTCCTTGCTGGCGAAGTAGTTGTAGAAAGAGCCCTTGGGAATCTCGGCAGCGGCGGTGATGTCCTGGACGCCGCAGCCGTTGAAGCCACGGTTGTGAACCACCTGGCGGCCAATCGACAGCAAACGGGATCTGACTTCGAGGTTGACCGGGCGAGCCATGACAGAGACATCCAGTGATGAGAAAGTTTTAATAAACTAACTGGTCATCTATGTTTCGTCAACAGTCGAATTGACTGCCAATCAGTCCGCCTGCGCCATCTCGATGTACTCGAGCATCTTCTCGTTGCCATCGAGAATGTCACGGCAGATGGCCGCCCGTGCCGCCGCGCCATCGCGGCGCTTGAGTGCGTCGAGCACTTCCCAGTGATGGTCGATGGCCATGCGCTCGTTGAAGTTGCCATAGGCACGGGCGATCAGTGGGCCGGTGCGCATCCACAGGCTATCGAGCAAACCCGCCAGCACCGGCATGCGCGCGATGGTGGTCAGCGCGTAGTGAAATTGCTGATTGCACTTGAGAGCGGCTTGCAAGTCCTGGGCGTTGATCGCGGCGATGTTGTTTTCGATGCAGGCTTGCAGGTCTGCGAGTTCGCTGTCGGTCACCAGCGCGGCGGCCGTCTCCGCAGCCAGGCCTTCAAGCGCCAGGCGGATGCTGCGGATCTCGCCGTATTGCGCGGCGGTGAGGATGGGTACGCGGATGTCACGCGGGGTCTTGAGGATCAGCGCCTGTTCCTTGGCCAGTTGCAGGATCGCGTCGCGCACCGGTGTGACGCTGGTGCCCAGTTGTTCGGCCAGGTCGCGGATGCGCAGGCGGTCATCGGGCTGGAAACGCCCGGTGATCAGTGCCTCGCGCAGCAACTCGTAGATGCCACTGCCCAGGTAAGAGTGATTGAGGGTTTGAATAGGGTAGGGGTTGCTCATTGATCGCTCATCTGCGGCGGATGCCCGGCCCGAATGATGGAAGTTTCCGGCCGGGATTTCCAGATTATTTCAGACGTGCTGACCACCGTTGACATGAATCTCCGAACCGTTGATGTACGACGCGCCTCGGGTGCAGAGGAAATGCACCAGGGATGCGACTTCTTCCGGCTTGCCCAAGCGGTGCATGGGGATCTGCTGATCGACGATCAGTTCGGTCCCGGCAGACAGGATCGACGTCTCGATCTCACCCGGTGCAATCGCATTGACCCGCACACCGTGTGGCCCGAAATCATGGGCCATTTCCCGCGTCAGTGCGGCCAGTGCAGCTTTCGAGCAGGCGTAGGCGACCCCGGCAAACGGGTGCACCCTGGAACCTGCAATCGAGGTGACGTTGATCACCGAGCCTTGCGCCGCCTTGAGCTCATCGAACAGCCCTTGGGCCAGTAACGCCGTGGAAAACAGGTTGACGTTGAACACGCTGAGCCAGGTGGCGTAATCGGATTCCAGCACGCCCAATCGTGCGCCGGCTTCGCCTTTGGGTGAAATGCCGGCGTTGTTCACCAGGGCATCGAGGCGTCCGCCGAGTTTCTCCCGGATCAATGGCAGGCTGCGGCGCACTTCGTCGATGTCTTCCAGGTCCAGGTGGATGTGGTTCAACTCGCCTTCAGCCCAGGGGCAGCCTTCGGTCCAGTTCTGTCGCGAGGCCGTAAACACGCGCCAGCCCGCAGCGTTGAAGTGCTTCACCGTGGCATGGCCGATGCCACGGCTCGCACCGGTGAGGAGGAGGGTTCGTTGCTCGGTCATGCAGGCGCTCCTGAGGAAGGGGTGGAGTGGTGAGACTATACCAGTAAAAATTATGATGCATCATATTCTAAATATGTTACTAATGAGCTGCGCCTCGGAATCATCGCCGTGCGCCGGCCACCAGGTGCAAGACACCCGGCGCTGACCGAAATATTGCTGCCAAAAACAAAAAAACCACCTGCCATCCCTTAGCTGCCGCTCACGCACGTAGCGAATTCGGAGAGACGCATGAACAGCAAAATCGCAACTGTACTGATGCTTGGAATGCTTGCCGGCCCTTTGAGCGCCGCTGAAAAACTGACCGTGGTGTCCTTCGGCGGCAACAACCGCCAGGCCCAGGAAAAAGCCTTCTACAAACCCTTCACCTCGGAAAAGAAAGTGGCGATCACGGCCGATGACTACAACGGCGAAATGGCCAAGATCCGGGTCATGGCCGACACCGGGAAAACCAGCTGGGACGTGGTCGAGGTCGAATCCCCCGAGCTGTTGCGCGGTTGTAGCGAAGGCCTGTTCGAGCCATTGGACTGGTCGCGCATCGGCAAGAAAGAAGATTTCATCCCGGCCGCCGTCAGCGATTGCGGGGTGGGTATCTTCATCTGGTCTACCGTTCTGACATACGACCCGAAAAAACTCGCCAGCGCGCCACAGGGCTGGGCGGATTTCTGGGACGTGAAGAAATACCCCGGCAAGCGCGGCCTGCGCCGTGGCGCCAAGTTCACCCTGGAGTTCGCCCTGTTGGCCGATGGCGTGGCCAAGGAAGATGTCTACACCTTGCTCGGCACCGAGGAGGGCGTGCAGCGGGCCTTCCGCAAACTGGATCAGATCAAGCCCGACATCCAGTGGTGGGAATCCGGCGCGCAGCCGTTGCAATGGCTGGCGGCAGGCGACGTGGTGATGACTTCGGCCTATAACGGGCGTGTCACCTCGGCGCAGGCGGAGGGACAATCGTTTGAAATGCAGTGGAATGGCAGCCTGTACGACCTGGATCACTGGGCCATCGTCAAAGGCTCGCCGAAGAAGGCCCTGGCGGAAAACTTCATCGCGTTTGCCAGTGCACCGGTTCAGCAGAAGCACTTTGTCGAGGCCATTCCTTATGGGCCAAGCAACACCAAAACCGTGGCACTGGTCGATGAGGCGGTGGGCAGCAAACTGCCGACTTCACCGGATAACCTGAAGAACGCCCGGGCCACGGATGCCGAGTTCTGGATCGACCACGGCGAAGACCTGGAAGAGCGTTTCATCGCTTGGGCCAACAAGTAATGCAAGGGGCCTGCGCGAGCAGGCCACATCACCGAAGCGAGGAGTCATGAACAATGCCGCTTGAGAAAGTATCGGCGCAACCCTGTCTGCTGGAGGCGGCCCCTGCCCGTGTCAGTGACGGGCAGGTCCTTGGGGTCCTTGCGCAGCACTACGCGATCAGCGGAAAACTCGAGCAACTGGGCGGCGAGCGCGACCTCAATTTCCGGGTCATGCTCGCGGACGGTACGTCGCGTCTGTTCAAGTTGTCGCATCCATTGGAAAACCCGCAGGTCGTGGACTTCCATAACCAGGCCATGCTCCAGATCGAGCGTAACGATCCGGCGTTGCCGGTGCAGCGTGTCTTTGCATCACTCGGCGGGCGATTCGTGGAGCCGGTCGAAATCGAAGGCCAGCGCATGTTGGTCCGTCTCCTGTCCTTCGTTGACGGCTTGCCGCTGCACCGCGTCGCCCACACATCGGTGAATTTCAGGCAGAACCTGGGCCAAGCGCTCGCCCGGTTCGACCTGGCCCTGGACGGCTTCAGCCATCCCGCTGCCGGGCACGTCCTGCTGTGGGACATGCAACACGCCCAGCGCCTCAGGCCCCGGCTGAAACACATCGAGCCGGGCGTTCGTCGCGACCGGATCGAACACAGCCTGGACCGCTTCGAATCCCAGGTACTGGGCAAGTGCGCCACGCTGCGCCACCAGGTGATCCATAACGACATGAACCCGCACAACATCATCGTCGATCCGGATCAGCCCGATGTGTTGCGCAACATCCTGGATTTTGGCGACATGGTCCACGCGCCGTTGGTCAACGAGGTCGCGGTCGCGGCATCGTACCAATTGGGGGTGGCGGGCGACGTCCTGGCCCCGGCGCTGGACATGATCCGCGCCTATCACCAGGTCAATCCCCTCACCGGCGAAGAATTGCAACTGCTGCCGGTGCTGATCTCCACACGCCTGGCGTTGTCGTTGTGCATCAATTATTGGCGGGCCGACCTGCACCCGGACAATCGCGAGTACATCCTGCGCAACTCATACCGCGCCCAGGATGCCCTGGCGGGATTGTCCGCAATGGCACCCGCCGAGATCCACGACAGAATCCTTGCCGCTTGCACCCAGGAGGTTGGCGCATGAGCATGATCAACGGTTTCACTTCTGAAGATGCCGATCGCCTGTCAGACAAGGAAAAACGCCTTGTCGAACGCCGGGCACGGTTGCTCGGCCCGGCCTATCGACTGTTCTACGAACACCCCTTGCACACGGTGCGCGGCGAGGGCGTGTGGCTGTACGACGAACAAGGCCGGCGGTATCTGGATGCCTACAATAACGTGGCGTCGGTGGGGCATTGTCATCCCCGGGTGGTCGAGGCGATCAGCCGGCAGGCCGGGCAACTCAACACCCACACTCGCTACTTGCAGGAGGGCATGCTCGATTACGCCGAGCAACTGCTGGGCACCTTTCCCGAGTACCTCGAGCGGGTCATGTTTACGTGCACCGGCAGCGAGGCCAACGATCTGGCGTTGCGCATCGCCAAACAGTTTACCGGCGGCACCGGCGTGATCATCACCCGCTTCGCGTATCATGGCGTCACGGGTGATATCGCCGAGCTTTCTCCGTCGCTCGGCCCGAGCATGGTTCTGCCACCCCACGTGCGCACCGTTCGCGCCCCCGATGCTTATCGGCTGGGTGCGGATCAAGTGGCCTCGACCTTCGTGGCTGACGTCCGTGCGGCCATCGATGACCTGCGCAAACACGGCATTCGTCCGGCGGCGATCCTGCTCGACGGCATTTTCGCCAGCGATGGCGTCTTTGCGGGCCCAACCGGCTGCATCGCCGAAGGGATCGCATTGGCCCAGGCCGAAGGCCTGTTGTACATCGCCGATGAAGTCCAGTCCGGCTTCGCCCGCACTGGCCTGAACATGTGGGGTTTCCAGCGGCACGACGTGCGCCCCGACCTCCTGACCCTGGGCAAGCCGATGGGCAACGGCCACCCCATCGCCGGCCTGGTCGGTCGAGCGCAAGTGGTCGATCACTTTGGCCAGAACATGCGCTACTTCAACACCTTTGGCGGCAACCCGGTGTCCTGCGCAGCGGGGCAGGCCGTGCTGGACGTCATCCGTGACGAACAGTTGCAGCAGCGCTCGCACACCCTGGGTGAATGTCTGTTGACGGGGTTGCGGGAGCTGGCCGAGCGTTACCCGATCATCGGCGATGTGCGCGGTGCCGGGATGTTCCTGGGGGTCGAGCTGGTGACCGATCGCGCCACAAAAGCGCCTGCCGCCACGCAGACCCGTCAGGTGGTCAACGCGATGCGCGAGCAGGGCGTATTGATCAGTGCTGCCGGGCCGCTGGAAAACGTGCTGAAGATTCGCCCGCTGCTGGCCTTCGAACAGGAGCATGCGCACTTGCTACTGGAAGCGGTCGGCACGGCGCTGGAAGGGCTGCAGCCGTAGCGGTTCAGACGATATCGTCGATCAGGATATGGTGCTGCCCACGGCTGCAGCGTTCGATGCGCGCCTCGACCTTGTACACCGCGCGCAGCATCTGCTCGTTGATCACTTCATGGCTCGGGCCGCTGCCCTGAGCGGTGCCATCGGCGATGACCAGCACCTGATCGGCGAAGCGCAAGGCCTGGTTCAGGTCATGGATGGCGATGAACACGATGACTTCGCGCTTTCGCGCCAGGTCGCGCATGAAGTTCAGCACCTGGACCTGGCGGTGCATGTCGAGGGCGCTGGTGGGCTCGTCCATCAGCAGGATCTGCGGTTCGCGCACCAGCGTCTGGGCGATTGAGACCAGTTGTTGCTGGCCGCCGCTGAGTTCACCCAGGTTGCGGAATGACAGCGGCGTAATGCCCAGGGCGTCGAGGATCTCATCGACCAGTTTCAGTTCGTCATCGTGGACCACCCAACCCGGTGTCAGTTGCTTGCGCGCCAGCAGCACCGATTCGTACACGGTCAAACGGGCGCTGGCGTTGAGGCCCTGGGGCATGTAGCTGATGCCTTTCATGCCTTTTTCCGCGCCTTGCAGCTTTACCTCGCCGGGCCCGTCGATCAGCCCTGCCATGCGTTTGAACAGGGTCGATTTACCTGCGGCATTGGGCCCGACCACGGCGACCACCTGGCCGCCGACAAACTCGGTGGTGGTCACACCGCTGATGATCGTGCGCTGGCCATAGCTGGCGCCGAGGTCTTGCAGCTGGATCGTTACCATGAGTTTTTCTTTGCGCCGAGAATCAGAGAGATAAAGAACGGTACGCCGATCAGGGACGTGACCACGCCGATGGGGAAAATCGCGCCGGGGATCAGGGTTTTGCTGACCACCGAACTCGCCGACAGGATCAGTGCGCCGGTGAGCAACGAGGCCGGCAGGAAGAAACGTTGGTCTTCGCCAATCAGGGGTCGTCTCAGAAAACGGAAAATAAAGCACGCTAAGCGTGCGTGGAGGCTGGCACCCAGCGGTACAGCGTCGGAATGGACACGCCGAGGTTCTTGGCCACGTCCTTGGGCGGCACCCCGCTGGCCAGCAGCTTCTTGGCCGACTCGATCTTGCTGTCGGTCATCTTCGGCTTGCGGCCGCCTTTGCGGCCGAGCTGCTTGGCGACTTCCAGCCCGGCGCGGGTGCGCTCGACGGTCAGCTCGCGCTCCATTTCGGCAAGGCTCGCCATGACGTGGAAGAAGAACCGCCCGGATGGTGTGCCGGTGTCGATGGAGTCGGTGAGGCTCCTGAACTGGACACCGTGCTTGTGCAGATCGCCGACCAGATCGACCAGTTGCTTGACCGACCGGCCCAGCCGGTCGAGCTTCCAGACGACCAAAGTATCGCCTTCGCGCAGCATTTCGAGCGTCTTGGCCAAGCCAGGCCGGTCTGCCCGCGTGCCACTCACCTTGTCCTCGAAGACCTTTTTACATCCGGCCTTGCTCAAGGCTTCGCGTTGCAGCTCCAGGTTCTGATCCTGCGTCGAGACGCGCGCATAGCCAATCAACATGGCTTGTCTCGCGCCCGGTCGATGCGTTCCTGCATCGCCTGCATCACTTCTTCGTGGGTGTACGATCTGGCGTTGGCGTCGGTGGCTTGCCGCAGGGCTTCCTCAACCTCGCGCGTCATCCGCTCGTAATCCTCCGGCCACAGCGCTTGCTCCATGCGCAGCGACGCCTGACCCAGCAGGTGCAGCAGGCTGAACAGCCGCATGTCGTTGGTGGCGACGATGCGCTCCCGAATCTGCTCCTGAATAGCTTCGCTAGCCCGATGCGCTTGTGGTGTGGCAGTCCCCTCGTAGTCAGCGGGGAATTCCGCTTCCTCGGCAATCCTTGCCCAGGCGCTGGCCAGCGCCTCGATGGTTGACGTGCTCATTTCCGCCGCTCCTGTGCTCTTTGGCGAATCAACCGGCCAAGGGGCCTCGACGCGAAAACCAGCAGCATCACGCCTATCGGATACCAGGTCGAGAAGACCACCAAGGCATCGAAGGCTGGCCGTCCGGTGTTGGTAGGCAGTACGGCGGTCACAGCCATCAACCCGCCGACCGTCCAGATGATGCGCCACACGTAGGGCATCACGCGGGGCACGTAGCCGTCATCGAAAGCGGTCTGGTAGTAGCGGCGCAGGCCGCGCTCGGCAAGCGCCTGGCGCTGCCGCTCCGACAGCGCATCCGTCCGGCCATACCAGCGCCGGAATGGTGGACAGCGCAGCAGCAAAGGGGTGAAGAGGATCATCACCGCCACGATCGCGACACCCCACGCCATGACGGCGCCGGCATCGGGCCGCTTGGCGTTCTCGATCACGGGCGCGAAGACGCCCGGAGCACCGATCATCCAGAACAGCGCAATGTGCTGATGGAAGGAGAGCTTCATTTGCTCATCCACTTGCGCAGCAGGCGCTTTTTCAGGGAGGCGCGTTCTTGCGGGTTGCGTCCCTTGTGATTGGCGATGCGATCCGCCGTGGCGGCCTGGCGCTTGACGGGCCAGTAGGAGCGGCCATCCTTGCCCATCGACCAGACGCTGCTGGCCTGGTTTTCCAGCAGGGGCAGATGGGCGCTCAGGGCTTCGGGCGACGCGCTGGTCAGCGCCGTGCGCTCACGGGTGCGCCAGCGCTGATGCCAGAGCTTCTTGTCCTCGCGCTCGCTGCCGCAGGTCGTGTGCCCGACGATGGGTGTTTTGCGGCGGCTGCGGCTCATAACGTAGTGGTCTCCAAGAACATTCAGGACTGATCCCAGGCGTCGATGGTCAAGACCTGATCGGCAGGACAGGCGGCTACGCGGTCGGGAACTGGATGGTGTTCAGTCTCATGCCGACCCCATTCGATTGATCGCGTCGCTTGCGGCACGCTGCGACGCAAGGAGGTTTGCGACCTGGTTTAGCAGCCGTGTCCGCTGCATGTCTGTTACCTATCTCCCCGACCGCTCATTGGACCAACTCCAGAGATTGGGCTCTATCGCTCAGCCAATACGAAACCGGCATTGGCTGATGCCACAACCGAGACGAACACAAATGGCTCGGTACCTGTATTTCGCGCCCCGTGCACTTGGCCCGGTCTTGCCACGGCTATCTCACCTTCCCTGAGGGCACGAACAATCCCATTGCCCTGAAAGTAATCAGCCATTCCCGACAAAACAGTCCACGTGTCTTGGCCGTGAGGATGAATGTGAGCCGCAATTTCCTGCCCGGGATGGACATGCCAAACCACGATAATTGAGTCTCGGGTTTCAAGCACAACGGAACGAATAGGCTCGCCTTCGGACGGCTGAACATACTCGGCTACAGAAAATATTCTCGATTCAACAGTCATCGGAGATCCCTCTTTCACAGTGCCCCCAGACAGGCTGGATATGAGTTCTAACTCGAATTTGAACGGGAGGCTGGTCGTGCGGTCGTGCAGTTGCCGATGAGCGTGTCGGCTGCTGCCTCCTTGCCCACCAGCGAACTCACGTCCGTTGCGGCCATCCAGAAGGTCTTGCCCGAGCGCGGCTCATAGGTCGCGGGATCGAACACGCCAGAGGGGCCGAACATCGGCGGCTTGATTGGTCATGGCTCCATGCCTTTGTCGTTACGGTCTTCATCGTCGGCATCCTGACGCACGGCGGGCAATTGCTGGAGCAACGCCGGCAGCCATTCCTGTACCGTCTCCCACACCACATCGAGGTTGATGTCGAAATAGCCGTGAGCCATGCGATTACGCATATTGCGCATGCTGCGCCACGGCACGTCGGCATGCGCCTGGGTGAACTCGACGTAGCCATCCATCACCTTTGTGGCCGCCTCGCCGATGACGATCAGGCTCATGATGACGGCCTGCTGGGTGCGCTTGTCGGCCAAGAAGTCGTCCTTGGCCATCCCTTCCACGAAGCTGCGCGCATCGGTTGCGGCCTGCTGAATGTGGTCGAGGTAATCGGGCAGGCGGTTCTCGCTCATATCGGTTGCGCCTCCGCGAGCACCTTGGCCCGGAACTTCGGCGGCAGGTCGCCGGGAGTCAGCAGATCGACGTCAACGCCGAGCAGCGATTTCAGTTCTTCTTCCAAATCGCCCAAGTCCAACAACGTGGCACCGGGCAGCGCATCGACCAACAGGTCGAGGTCGCTGCCATCCCGGTCGGTGCCATGCAGCACCGAGCCGAAGACGCGCGGGTTCGCGGCGCGAAAGCGGCCTACCGCTTCACGCACTGCGCTTCGCTTCATGTCAAGCACAACAGACGGTCGCATGGGCATCCTTTCTTATCGAAACTCGTTGAGATGATATGCAATCAAGAATAGAATTTCAAGAACTATTTTCGAGAATCGCAATGCCTTGATTCCCGTGCCGCGCCTGTCGTTTTCAGAAGACGGCTGCACTGAACGTCAGAAGCCGACTGCACTATAGCAGCGGAGGGGTTGGATCCATCAGGCAACGACGGGCTGCTGCCGGCCATCAGCGGACGCAGGGAGGACTTTCCGCAACCGGCCGTTCGATGCGGCACCGATGGCCTTCGCGCAGGGGTAGTGAATCCGCCAGGATTGACTTGCGCTGCCCTACCTCTCACTAGTGAGGGGCGGCAGCGCATCAAGCGGTGAGCGCACTCCGGCACCGCCAACTTTCAGCACATGCGTGTAAATCATCGTCGTAGAGACGTCGGAATGGCCGAGCAGATCCTGCACGGTTCGAATGTCGTAACCGCTGCGGAGCAAGGCCGTCGCGAACGAGTGGCGGAGGGTGTGCGGTGTGGCGGGCTTCGTGATGCCTGCTTGTTCTACGGCACGTTTGAAGGCGCGCTGAAAGGTCTGGTCATACATGTGATGGCGACGCACGACACCGCTCCGTGGATCGGTCGAATGCGTGTGCTGCGCAAAAACCCAGAACCACGGCCAGGAATGCCCGGCGCGCGGATACTTCCGCTCAAGGGCGTCGGGAAGCGCAACGCCGCTGCGGCCCTCGGCCTGGTCCTTCAGCCACCATGCCCGTGCACGCGACAGCTGCTCGCGCAGGCTGGGTGCCAAGCTCTCGGGTAACATCAAGGCCCGATCCTTGGAGCCCTTGCCCTCCCGCACGATGATCGTGCCGTGATCGAAATCCAGATCCTTGACCCGCAGTTGCAAACCCTCACTGATCCGCATGCCCGTTCCATACAGAAGCTGGGCGAACAAACGATGCTCGCCTTCCAGAAAACCGAGGATGCGAACCACTTCATCCGGGGTCAGCACCACCGGCAAGCGCCGCGACGGCCGAGGTCTTCCGATCTCCTGAAGCCAGGGCAGATCCGTGCACAGCACCTTGCCGTAGAAGAACAGCAAGGCCGCCAATGCCTGACGATGCGTGGAGACCGAAACCTTGCGCTCGTTCGCCAGCCAGGACAGAAATGCCTCGACTTCGCTGCTGCCCAAGGTTGCCGGGTGACGCACACCGTGGAAACGGATGAAGGCACGAACCCAGTGGACATAAGCCTGTTCGGTTCGTAAGCTGTAATGCAAGTAGCGTATGCGCTCACGCAACTGGTCCAGAACCTTGACCGAACGCAGCGGTGGTAACGGCGCAGTGGCGGTTTTCATGGCTTGTTATGACTGTTTTTTTGGGGTACAGTCTATGCCTCGGGCATCCAAGCAGCAAGCGCGTTACGCCGTGGGTCGATGTTTGATGTTATGGAGCAGCAACGATGTTACGCAGCAGGGCAGTCGCCCTAAAACAAAGTTAGGCATCACAAAGTACAGCATCGTGACCAACAGCAACGATTCCGTCACACTGCGCCTCATGACTGAGCATGACCTTGCGATGCTCTATGAGTGGCTAAATCGATCTCATATCGTCGAGTGGTGGGGCGGAGAAGAAGCACGCCCGACACTTGCTGACGTACAGGAACGGTACTTGCCAAGCGTTTTAGCGCAAGAGTCCGTCACTCCATACATTGCAATGCTGAATGGAGAGCCGATTGGGTATGCCCAGTCGTACGTTGCTCTTGGAAGCGGGGACGGATGGTGGGAAGAAGAAACCGATCCAGGAGTACGCGGAATAGACCAGTCACTGGCGAATGCATCACAACTGGGCAAAGGCTTGGGAACCAAGCTGGTTCGAGCACTGGTTGAGTTGCTGTTCAATGATCCCGAGGTCACCAAGATCCAAACGGACCCGTCGCCGAGCAACTTGCGAGCGATCCGATGCTACGAGAAAGCGGGGTTTGAGAGGCAAGGTACCGTAACCACCCCAGATGGTCCAGCCGTGTACATGGTTCAAACACGCCAGGCATTCGAGCGAACACGCAGTGATGCCTAACCCTTCCATCGAGGGGGACGTCCAAGGGCTGGCGCCCTTGGTCGCCCCTCATGTCAAACGTTATGCCGCACTCACCCCCATGGAGTTTTGATGTTCAAACTTTTGAGTAAGTTATTGGTCTATTTGACCGCGTCTATCATGGCTATTGCGAGTCCGCTCGCTTTTTCCGTAGATTCTAGCGGTGAGTATCCGACAGTCAGCGAAATTCCGGTCGGGGAGGTCCGGCTTTACCAGATTGCCGATGGTGTTTGGTCGCATATCGCAACGCAGTCGTTTGATGGCGCAGTCTACCCGTCCAATGGTCTCATTGTCCGTGATGGTGATGAGTTGCTTTTGATTGATACAGCGTGGGGTGCGAAAAACACAGCGGCACTTCTCGCGGAGATTGAGAAGCAAATTGGACTTCCTGTAACGCGTGCAGTCTCCACGCACTTTCATGACGACCGCGTCGGCGGCGTTGATGTCCTTCGGGCGGCTGGGGTGGCAACGTACGCATCACCGTCGACACGCCGGCTAGCCGAGGTAGAGGGGAACGAGATTCCCACGCACTCTCTAGAAGGACTCTCATCGAGCGGGGACGCAGTGCGCTTCGGTCCAGTAGAACTCTTCTATCCTGGTGCTGCGCATTCGACCGACAACTTAGTTGTGTACGTCCCGTCTGCGAGTGTGCTCTATGGTGGTTGTGCGATTTATGAGTTGTCACGCACGTCTGCGGGGAACGTGGCCGATGCCGATCTGGCTGAATGGCCCACCTCCATTGAGCGGATTCAACAACACTACCCGGAAGCACAGTTCGTCATTCCGGGGCACGGCCTGCCGGGCGGTCTAGACTTGCTCAAGCACACAACGAATGTTGTAAAAGCGCACACAAATCGCTCAGTCGTTGAGTAGCAGGCAGATGCGGCATAACATGAAGTTGCAGCCGACCATCACTCCGCTGCGCTCCGTTCTGGCGGCTGAACTTCGGCGTTGAACGACAGCTTTCCCAAAAGCTCTACGGCTGCTCTGGGTCGACACCGGTAATCGGATCGTTGCCGCACTGAACAGCGCCCCGTTCCAGGTCGCCTCCATTTATGCGGCTGAACCGAGGGAGAGCAGCTTTACGCCGTCTGGCCGCAGTTCGCCCTTGGGCGACACGTGCCGGTAGAGCGTCTGCCGGGTAATCCCGAGTTCTTCGCAGAGATCGCCCACCTTGGTTTCCGGTTGCCCCATGCTGGCCATCGCCAGGCGTAGCTTGGCGGCGGTCATCTTGAAGGGGCGCCCCCCTTTCCTGCCGCGAGCGCGCGCCGAGATAAGTCCAGCGACTGTTCGCTCGGAAATCAACTCACGCTCGAACTCGGCCAGCGCGGCAAAAATACCGAACACAAGCTTGCCGGCGGCAGTCGTCGTGTCGACCGCCGCACCGTGACCGGTCAGGACCTTCAGGCCCACGCTACGCGCAGTTAGGTCGTGCACGGTGTTGATCAGGTGGCGCAGATCACGGCCAAGCCGATCGAGCTTCCACACGATCAGCGTGTCCCCTTCACGAAGCGCCTTCAGGCAAGCAGCCAACCCTGGGCGATCATCGCGCCTGCCCGAGGCCAGATCCTCGTAAAGGTGCGCAAGGCTCACACCAGCGGCGATGAGCGCATCGCGTTGCAAATTGGTGGACTGGGATCCGTCCGCCTTCGATACCCGCATGTAGCCGATCAGCACCTTTTCACCCGTCACGTATACGTTCGATTATGTGACAGTGTGAGCCGGAAAGCTCTATCCGTCAAAATTTGTCACTTAACCCGTCATTTTGTTTAAGACATGCAAAGGGTGCATCAGGCAGGTAATGTGACAGAAATTCCGGCGGGATGCCTTCCTTCACGAAGGTGGCGCGCAACCGTTCCAAGGAAGCGGGATCGCGCCGACCATAGGAAGCCAACGCGAACAGCGAGCGTGCCGTCTCGGGGTTGTGTCGCGCTTCAATGATGGCCTCGTCGATGGCCTGGACTGCACGCTGCCAGTGATTGATGGGCTCGGGCTTCGGCGCTTTCGTCGGCAGGCCACTGGTGAACCCGGTTTGGGGCTCGGACCAGAATAGCTTTGCCTGCTCGCCTGGCGGGCTGATGTCCCTCACCTCAATCAAGCTGATTGCCGTTGCCGCCGCCTCCAGCATCTGTAACCGTACTATCGGATTCAGGGTTTCATACGGTCGCCACAGACTTTGCCCAGCACGCAGCGGATGCCCGCAGCCTTCCCAGACTTGGCGGGGATACCCCGCGCAGGTTCCGCACGCGGAAAGCGGGGTGTTCAGCTCATCGAGCAGCGTGCGAAGAAGTCGAAACCACAATCCGGCGTGGATGCGTCGGCGCGGCAGCTCCACGTGACCGGTTGTCAGTGCCTGCCAGGTACGCTGGTCCATCGCCGCAATCGCGTCGCTGGCGGTGCGCGGTTCGGCGTCGGCGTTCTCCCAGCCGAGAAACCGCCCTGGCACGCCCCAATAGGATTCCAGCCAGCAGCCATGCAGCGGGCAGCTCAGCATCAGGGGCAGCTTCCACGCGAGCAGTACGGCTTGGTTCTCCGGATCGCTCAGGCAGAGCGGACAGGCGCGGTTTATCGGCTGGCTGGGCAGCCAGGCACGCCAGCTCGTGATGGATCGCGTCTTACGGCGGAGTCTTGGCAGCAACACCGAGAGCTGAAACGCATAGGTTTCCAAGGCGTCTGGAATCTGGTCATCAAGGCTGTCCAGTAGCCAAGGCACCCATCCGGCGAAACTCATACAGCGCAGCCGGTCCAGCTCGATGCCGCTCCGCTGGGAAAGCAACGCCAGCAGCGAGAGTGGTGGCGCGGTGTCCAGGTCATCGACCTGGCCGTGACCAAGATCGTGCTCCAGCAGGTCGGGCTCCTCCATGTGATAGCAAAGGGCCACGCGGTTGAGCCATGAGGACAGCGCCTCGCCTTCTTTCGGGGCGGGATGCAGCGGCCAGCGCGGCGCAGGCTTCACATCAGTTCCCGCTCGAATTGCCGCCGCCGCTCGCTGGGTCCGGTGTAAACGGCCATGCTGAGTGTGCGATGGTTGATCGCTTCCTCGCCGCTCTCCACGGCGACGATGGCCGCCGCCATCAGCAAGTGCGCCAGTTCCCCTATGGTGCCCTCGCTGCGTGTGAGCAGGTAGCGAGCCATGTCCAGCGTGGCAATTGGGGAAGGCCGGCGCAGCGGGAGCGAAGCGGCGAAGCTGGCCAGCAGTGAGCAGCAATCGTCGTTGGCCTCCCATACCGGCAGCATCATCGGCTCGAAGCGATTTTCCAACTGGTCATCGGAGCGGATGGCTAGGTAGGCGTCGCGCGTGCCTACCCCAACCAACGGGATGCGCAGTTCGTTGCCGAGGAAGCGCAGCAGGTTGAGGAATTCCCGGCGGTTGACGCTGTTGCCGGCCAGCACGTTGTGCAGCTCGTCGATCACCAGCATGCGCACGCCGACCTTGCGCAGCAGTGCCAGAGCCAGTTGCTCCATTTCCGGCAACCGTGGGCGTGGGCGCAGCGGCGCGCCCATCGCGGCGAGCAGCGCGACGTAGAAGCGGATCACGGACGGCTCGGACGGCATCTGCACGACCAACACCGGGATGTGCTCCTGGTCGGCGTCGGAGCTGGCCGGGTGGGTGCGGCGGAACTTCTCGACGATCATCGACTTGCCATTGTTGGTCGGGCCAACCAGCAGCAGGTTGGGCATGCGTTGCTTGTTTGGCCACGCATAAAGGGCTTCCAGCCGGTTCAGCGCCTCGACTGCGCGCGGATAGCCGATCCAGCGGTCGGCGCGAAGGCGCTGGATGCGCTCGTCCGCCGGAAGACGGGCCAAGCCCTGGGCCGCCGGCAGCAGGTGGGACAGGTCGATGATGGGAT
Organism: Pseudomonas shirazica; assembly: GCF_015168335.1. Lineage (NCBI taxonomy): Bacteria > Pseudomonadati > Pseudomonadota > Gammaproteobacteria > Pseudomonadales > Pseudomonadaceae > Pseudomonas > Pseudomonas shirazica. The sequence continues at coordinate 163,718 of NZ_CP063457.1, read as the reverse complement.
ATTCGTCCACGGCTACCACTCCTCAATCTGGTCGAACGGTTTGGCGGGTGGCAAGTTGTCTGCCTGCGGGTCGGCAATATCCGTATCCGGCGGAACGGGCTTGTCCGGCCGAGCTGATGTCTTGAGGTGCTGGCGGCGATCCGCGTCACGCCGCGCCTTGCGTGTGGCCTTCTGCGCGCTGGTCACAATCTCACGCATCTGGCCGATCATGCGGAACAGCGCCGACTCATCCACCTGTTCGCGCCCTTGCTGCCGCAGTTTCGCCAGCGCCTGCCGTTGTTCCCAGAGGGTGACAGCCGGATGCGACAAGGTACGGTAGGGAATTTCCAGGTAATGCTGTCCCTCCGGTTCCAGGACCCAGATACGGCTGATGTCGCGCGGATCGCGCCGGATCAGAAAGGACGGCCAGCGTTCACGCCGCGCAATCCACGGCTTGAGCGCATCGGCGTAGTAGTGGATGTGGTCGATGACAAAGCCGGTGCGGGTCAGCGTGCGCCGGAGGATCGGCAGAAAATCGACCAGGAACGAAGTAGCGCGTGTGACGACGGCCGGTACGCCGACACGCGCCACGGCCTCGGCCCAGCGCGCGGCCGGCGGTTGGAGCAGGCCGTTGTGCACCGAACCGTGGTAGGTGCCGACCGCCAATGTGAGCCAGCGCTCTAGCTCGCGCAGCGTCAGGGCGGCCTTGTTTTCGGAATCGTAGTCGCCGCGCTGGTCAGGGTTGGAGAAGGTCGTTCCCGGCAGTTCGTCGTGAATCATCTGCATCGCCGTGCCGATGATCCGTTCCACGATGCCGCCATAGTGCGGCTGTCCCAGCGGGCGATAGTCCAGCCGGATGCCATGCTGCTCGCAACCCCGGCGCAGGGCCTCGCTCTTGAACTCGGCCGCGTTGTCTAGGTAGAGCAGCAAGGGCTTGCCGCTCATCTGCCAATCCATTTCCACGTTCAGTCCTTCCAGCCAAGGGCGCTTGTCGCAGGCGACATGCACGAGGCACAGGCCAACCGAAACGGCAGACGGCGCTTCCAGCGTGACGACCATGCCGAGCACGCAGCGGGTGAACACGTCGATGGCGAGGGTCAGGTACGGGCGGCCAATAGGTTGCCGGTCGCGGTCATCGACCACGATCAGGTCGATGACCGTATGGTCTATCTGCACCTGCTCCAGCGGCGCGGTCACGGCAGGAGGCTCGCCGCCCACACCTTGTAGGTCACGAGCGGCATCCTGGCCTTCCCGCCGGCGGATGACCTTGCGCGGGTCAAGGCTAGCGATCCGTAAGGCCACGGTATTGCGCGCCGGCACTCGCAGTTTTTGAGCCTTGCACACCTGAGTGACTTCGCGGTGAAAGGCCGCTAGGCTGCGCTTCTGCTTGGTCAGGAACCGCTTTTGCAGTAGCTCGTGGATGACGCGCTCGACCGGTTCCGGCAAGCGCCCCTTACCTTTACCTCCACCGGACTGGCCGGGCACCAGATCCGTCACGAGGCCGCTGCCTTGCCGGGCACGCCGGATCAGAACGTATACCTGGCGCCGAGACAAGCCCAGCGCCTGAGCCGCCATATCGGCCGCTTCGTGCCCGACCGTCTCCGACTGCGCCAACGGACTGATGATCTCCGCACGACGGCGCGCACGCTCCCAAGCCTCATCAGGCAGAGTGGCCACGCCTTGTTCTGGAATCCGTGGGGTGTCCGTCGCCATGCTCACCTCGCTTTGGTGCACACGAGTATTGAGCATAGTCGAGATTGGTGCAGATCACTTCTGATATTGAACTGTCAGGAGCTGGCTGCACAACAGCCATTACGCCCAATCAACTGGTGCAGTCGTCTTCTGAAAATGACAGCGCCGGTTGCCTTGGCGGGCTTGTCACAAACCTACGTTTTCAAGAAGAAGGAAACCGCATGCCCCGCCGTTCGATCCTCTCCGCCGCCGAGCGCGAAAGCCTGCTGGCGTTGCCGGACACCAAGGATGAGTTGATCCGTCACTACACGTTCAGCGAAAGCGACCTCTCCATCATCCGGCAGCGGCGCGGCCCGGCCAATCGGCTGGGCTTCGTGGTGCAGCTCTGCTACCTGCGTGTTGCTGCTGACCGAAAACTGACCCAGTAGAGGCTGTTCTGCCGACTGAAAACTGACCCAGGTGTTCAACTGCTTCTGCTCAATTTTTGAGCAGGAGAACACAGGGTGATCAGTATGGAAATGATGGGCAAAATTCGCCGGATGTATTTCCGCGACAAGCTGTCGCTGCATGAGATAGCCAAGCGCACCGGGTTGGCGCGCAACACGATTCGCAAGTGGGTCAGAGCACCTGAGGCCAAGCCGCCGGTCTACCAACGCCGCGCGATCTTCAACAAACTCAGCCCTTTTCACGCCACGCTGGAGCAGGCGCTAAAAGCCGATTCGCTGCGGCCCAAGCAACAGCGGCGCAGTGCCAAGGCGCTGTTGGCGCAAATCAAAGCCGAAGGTTATGACGGTGGCTACAGCCAGCTCACCGCGTTTATCCGTGCCTGGCGAGGGGGACAGGGCAAGGCGTCGCAGGCCTTTGTGCCGCTGACCTTTGCTCTTGGCGAGGCGTTTCAGTTTGACTGGAGCGAGGAAGGCTTGCTGGTCGGCGGCATTTACCGGCGTATGCAGGTGGCACATCTGAAGCTGTGTGCCAGCCGTGCGTTCTGGCTTGTGGCGTATCCGAGCCAGGGCCATGAGATGTTATTTGACGCCCATACACGCTCGTTCGGCTCCTTGGGCGGCGTGCCGCGCCGGGGCATCTACGACAACATGAAGACCGCCGTCGACAAGGTCAATAAGGGCAAAGGCCGGGCGGTGAATGCGCGCTTTGCGGTGATGTGCGCGCATTACCTGTTCGATCCGGACTTCTGCAACGTCGCCGCTGGTTGGGAAAAGGGCATCGTTGAAAAGAACGTGCAAGACAGCCGCAGGCGTATCTGGCTAGACGCCCAGGACTGCCAGTTTCACTCCTTCGAGGAACTCAATGCCTGGCTGGGCCAGCGCTGCCGCGCGCTTTGGAACGAGCTGACGCACCCTCAATACAGCGGGCTCAGTGTGGCCGAGGTACTGGAGTTGGAGCGCGCCGAACTGATGCCTATGCCCGCGGCCTTCGACGGTTACGTCGAGCGGCCTGCGCGGGTCTCCAGCACCTGCCTGGTCAGTGTCGGGCGCAACCGTTACTCGGTGCCGTGTGAGTACGCGGGTAAGTGGGTCAGCAGCCGTTTGTATCCGACCCGCATCGAGGTGGTGGCCGATGATGCGCTGATTGCCAGCCATGCGCGCTTGCTGGATCGCGAACAGGTCAGCTACGACTGGCAGCACTACATCCCGCTGATTGAGCGCAAGCCCGGCGCGCTGCGCAACGGAGCGCCCTTTACTGATCTGCCAGCGCCGCTGCGTCAGCTTAAGCACGGTCTGGGGCGTCATGCCGGCGGTGACCGGATCATGGCGCAAGTCCTGGCTGCCGTACCGGTCGCCGGACTCGATGCCGTGCTGGTAGCCGTTGAGCTGGTACTGGAGAGCGGCAGCCTGAGCGCCGAACACATCCTCAATGTCGTGGCACGGCTGACAGCATCCGAACCGCCGCCCAGCGTCGAAACCCACTTGTCGCTCAAGGAAGCCCCCGTCGCCAACACGGCGCGCTACGACCGCCTGCGTGGCCAGACCAAGGAGATCGGTCATGCGTGATTTGATGGCGGAACTCAAGGAACTGCGCCTGCACGGCATGGCCACGGCCTGGGCGGAGTTAACTGCACAGGGTGAGTCGAACACAGCCTCATCCAAGTGGCTGCTCGAACACCTGCTGGAACAAGAGCACACAGATCGCGCCATGCGCTCGGTGAGCCACCAGATGAACATGGCCAAGCTGCCGATGCACCGCGATCTGGCCAGCTTCGATTTCAACGCCTCTAGCGCCGACGCACGCCTGATCAGCGAGCTGGCCAGCCTGGCCTTTACCGACACCGCGCAGAACGTGGTGCTGATCGGTGGGCCAGGCACCGGTAAAACCCACCTAGCCACCGCGCTGGCCGTGTCCGGCATCACCCGGCACGGTAAGCGCGTGCGCTTCTACTCCACGGTCGATCTGGTCAATCTGCTGGAGCGCGAAAAACACGACGGCAAAGCCGGGCGGATCGCCCAGGCACTGCTGCGCATGGATCTGGTCATCCTCGACGAACTGGGTTATCTGCCGTTCAGCCAGGCTGGCGGTGCGTTGCTGTTTCACCTGCTGTCCAAGCTGTACGAACACACCAGCGTGGTGATCACCACCAACCTGAGCTTCGCCGAATGGTCGAGCGTGTTCGGCGACGCCAAGATGACCACCGCCCTGCTGGATCGGCTGACCCACCACTGCCACATCGTCGAAACCGGTAACGAGTCCTATCGCCTGCAACACAGTAGCTTGGCGGCCCAGGCCAAGATCAAATCACGGGAGCGAAAGCGTAAGGGCGGCCAGGAACCGGAGGACGATGAGCCGTTCTGATTTCATGGCGACGACGGCCTGCTACATGGCTGCGTGTGGCAGGTCTTAAACAACTGAACTGGGCTAGCGAAGGAGTGGGGGCAACAGCAGCTGCGCTGGTAGACTTATCCACAGTTGCTGGTAACAAAATCAGCAATCCGCCCTGGGTCAAATTTCAATCGGCAGGGTGGGTCAATTTTCCATCAGCGCCAACACACTAAGCAACCATCAGAAAATTTTGACTGTACGCCAAAAAATTCGCATCTACCAGCATCTAAACAGGCGTTGTTGATTATCATAAAACACTGACACTGTATTATATAATCGTGCTTTTGTGTTATTTTTTTAATATTTACTGATTACGTACTTGCTTAACCACTCAGTTGCGCTAGAATTAATAGACGCGAAATTTAAATCTCTAATTTTCCAACACTTAGTAAAACCTCGTTTGCCATCCCACTACCATTGTAGGAGCAAATCAGGAGACATAAAAAATTAGCGGTAGCGTGCCTGGCCCTCTAGATAAGTATTGGAGACTGTAATGAAGTTTGAAAAGTCACAGACAGCAATCGACCACCTGACTCCCGAGCAACACCGAATTACCCAGGAGGCGGGCACCGAAAGGCCCTTCACGGGCGAGTACAACGACAACAAGGAGCCTGGCATCTACGTCGACATAGTGTCGGGAGAGCCACTGTTCGCTTCGACGGACAAGTTCGATTCGGGTACTGGCTGGCCCAGCTTCACCAAGCCGATCGTTTCGGCAAACGTGAACGAGGTGCGGGACAGCGCACACGGCATGGTCCGGACGGAGGTCAGGTCAGTACACGCAGACAGTCATCTCGGCCATGTGTTCCCCGATGGTCCTTCCGACCGCGGCGGTCTGCGGTACTGCATCAACTCAGCGTCCCTTCGCTTCATCCCGCGCGACGAGATGGAGTCCGAGGGATACGGTGAATATCTCGATCAAGTAGAGGAGGCTTAACATGCATCAGCGCGCTGTTCTCGCAGGAGGATGTTTCTGGGGCATGCAGGATCTGATCCGCAAGCGGCCCGGCATCATCTCGACCCGTGTGGGTTACACGGGCGGCGATATTCCGAACGCCACGTATCGTAATCACGGCACGCATGCCGAGGGGATCGAGATTGTCTTCGACCCGACAGTGACGAGCTACCGGAACATCCTGGAATTCTTCTTCCAGATCCACGATCCGACGACGCTGAACCGCCAGGGCAATGATCGTGGGCTCTCCTACCGGTCGGGCATCTATTATGTCGACGAGGAGCAGAAGCGCGTCGCCGAGGATACGATCGCCGATGTGGATGCCTCGGGGCTGTGGGATGGCAAAGTGGTGACCGAGGTCCAGCCGGTCGGCGAGTTCTGGGAGGCCGAGCCCGATCACCAGGATTATCTGGAGAAGCGCCCGGGCGGCTACACCTGCCACTTCGTCCGTCCCGGCTGGGTGCTTCCGAAGCGCCAAAAGGTTGACGACGTACAGCCAGCGGCCGGGACCGCGGCGGAATAGGCTTCACTGCCGTTGCCACTGCGCCGGTCCGGTCCGCAATCTTCGTGACCGCGTCGTTCAGCGACGCGGTCATCGAACCCTACTTCAGAGTGACGGCTCGTTCCAGTCAGTCGCCATCGCAACACCAGGATCGCAGATTTATGCCAGACCTCTCGTCCTTTCCGATCACGCAGCGCTGGCCGGCATCTCATCCCGATCGCCTGCAACTCTACGCAGCCCCTACGCCCAATGGCGTCAAGGTCTCGATCATGCTTGAGGAGACTGGCCTGGCGTACGAGCCCCACCTGATCGACATCTCGAACAACGAGTCGAAGGATCCGGCGTTCGTGTCGCTGAACCCGAACGGACGCATACCGGCGATCATCGATCCGGCTGGCCCTGACGGTAGACCCATCGCCTTATGGGAATCCGGTGCGATCCTCCTCTATCTGGCCGACAAGACGGGTCAGTTCATCTCCACCGAACCAGGCCAGCGTTACGAGACCCTAGCGTGGGTGTTCTTTCAGATGTCGGCCATCGGGCCGATGTTCGGTCAGCTCGGCTTCTTCCTGCGATTTGGCGGCAAGGACTATGAGGACAAGCGGCCGCAACAGCGCTTTATCGACGAATCCACGCGTCTGCTGGGGATTCTGGATCGCCGGCTGGAAGGCCGCGACTGGATCGTCGACGACTATTCGATCGCGGACATCGCGACGCTCGGCTGGGTGAATGCGCTGGTGGAATTCTACGCTGCGGGTGACATCCTTGGCCTCAGCAGCTTTTCGAACGTCCGCGCATGGCTTGGACGCGGGCTGGCTCGACCGGCCGTCCAGCGTGGCCTCCACATTCCCGCGAGGCCAGCATGAGCATCATCGCCGCCTATTATTACAACGAAGGCAAGCGAGTTCGCGAAATCGCGCTCGATGAGCACGTCAAGTTGGGCGAGAGTCGCTCGGGCTTCTGCTGGATCGCGCTTAGCGAACCCACCCCCGAGGAACTACTCGCGATCCAAAGGACATATAATCTTCATCCGTTGGCGATCGACAACGCGATGCACCCGCTGTGCCCGCCCAAGCTCGAGGTCTACAACGATGAGTTGTACGTCGTCGCGCAGACCGCCGAGCTGGTCGGCGACCGGATCAGCTACGGCAAGATGGCGATCTTCACCGGTCACAATCACCTTATCACCGTGCGGCACGGCAATGCCGGAGCGCTGGGCAAACTTCGGGAGCAACTCGAGGCATCGCCGACGCAGTTCGGCAAGGGTGTCGACTATGTGCTGCACGCGATCTTGCATCGCGTGGTCGACCAGTATCTGCCCATCTTCGAAATGATCGAGGACGACGTCCTGGCGATGGAGCGACGGTCGCTGCACGATTTCCTCGGGCCAGAAGAGGTGGCGCGAATCTTCGAACTAAGGTCCGAACTCACGCGGTTCCAGCGCACGCTCAGGGCTATGGCCGAGCTGGTGCGAAAGCTCGTTCGCGGCCACTTTCCCTGCATCAGCGCCGAAATGACACCATATTTCCACGACGTCGCGGACCATGTCCACCGCGTGCAGTCCATGGTCGACGGCCTCCTGCTTGTCCTGTCCACGGTCTTTGAGGCCAGCAGCCTTCTGGAAGCGCAAAGGATCGGTGTGGTCACCCGCCAGCTCGCGGCCTGGGCGGCAATACTGGCAGTCCCGACGGCGATCGCTGGAATATACGGCATGAACTTTAAGCACATGCCGGAGCTGGACACGGCCTACGGATACTTTGTCGTGCTCGGAGTGATAGCGATATCGTGCGTTTTCCTATTTGTGCGCTTCAAGAAGGCTAAGTGGCTGTGAATACTGCCCATCGTTTTCTTCGCCGTCATCTGACGGTTACAGCGGGCCTTATACGGAAGCTTGTCCAATCCAACTCAAGATGAAGGTGCGTCCATGACATAGCAGCTGACCGACGCTCTACAAGCAGTTCAGTCCTTCATCGCCAAGGGCTAAGACCGCGAATAGCGCGTCAAGGACAGCAATCTCGTCGATCTCGAGCCAGGATCAACCATCGGTCCGTGCGGCATCTGCGTCGACGCGGCGTTTCGCCTCGGAAGCGGTGATGATGGCGATAACGCCTCCACCCTCTACGCGATCACCGATCCGGCGACCGAGCATAAGGGCCTGTTGATCGACGTGTTCGATGAAATCTGCTACCGCGACCCAGTTCAAGAGTCGGGACCTCAATGTAGAAGAAGTTGACTAACGAGCATTCGCGTCATCCGATCAAGCAAGCTGGAGACATTTATGAAAGCCATTGGTTACAAGGTTCCGGGACCCATCGCCGCGGATGCCGCGCTGGTCGACATCAATCTGCCTCGGCCTGTCGCTGCAGGATACGATATCCTGGTTGAGGTGAAGGCCGTCTCGGTCAACCCGGTCGACTACAAGGTCCGCAACAGCACGCCGCCGGCAGATGGCGATTGGAAGGTGCTGGGATGGGATGCCGCCGGGATTGTGCGCGAGGTCGGCCCCGACGTCACGCAGTTCGAGTTAGGCGACGAGGTCTATTATGCCGGATCGATCACACGGCCCGGTACCAATGCGGAGTTCCATCTCGTCGACGCCCGGATTGTCGGTCACAAACCTGCGTCGCTCTCCTGGGCGGAAGCGGCGGCGCTGCCGCTGACGACGTTGACGGCCTGGGAGGCGATGTTCGACCGCCTGGACGTGGCGAAGCCCGTACCCGGTGCGGCGGAGGCGATCCTCATCATCGGTGGCGCGGGCGGGGTTGGGTCGATCGCCGTCCAGATCGCGCGACAGCGCACGGACCTCACCGTCATCGCCACAGCCTCTCGACCGGAAACCCAAGAGTGGGTAAGAGGGCTTGGAGCTCACCACGTCATCGACCATTCTCGTCCGCTCGCGCCACAGATCGCCGAACTCGGCATCGGTGCTCCCGCTTTCGTCTTTTCGACCACACATACCGAGCAACATGTCGCCGACATCGCCGAACTGATCGCCCCACAAGGACGGTTCGGACTGATCGACGATCCCAAGGCATTCGATATCATGGTTTTCAAGCGCAAGGCGGTGTCGATCCACCACGAGCTGATGTTCACGCGGTCGATCTACGGCACGCCCGACATGAATGAGCAGGGCGAGATTCTGGATGCGATGGCAGCGCTGGTTGACGACGGCAAAATCCGCACGACGCTGACCCGGCGACTGTCGCCGATCAATGCCGCCAATCTGAAGACGGTGCATGCACTGATCGAAAGTGGCGCGGCTAAAGGCAAGATCGTCCTCGAAGGCTTCTAACGACCGCGATCGCCAAACATCTTGTCCAACCTCAAAAAGCCGAACGGGTTATGCCCCAGCGATGAGAATCCCATGACCAAATCTATTGCCACCGCCTCGATCAACCGCGAAACCGCAGTCGCCCTCATCGACGCGGCGCTCGCTGCGGCCCGTGCCATCGGCATCCCGGCTGCCGTCGCCGTCGTCGACGCCACCGGTAACCTGCGCGCGTTCGAGCGCACCGACGATGCGCCGTTCCTTACCGTCGATGTTGCCATCGACAAGGCCTGGAGTTCCGCCTCGTTTGGGTTCCCGACCCATGTCTGGAACGACTATGTGACCAACGATCCAAAAGTGGCGCCGCTAGCCTATCGCCCTCGGATGGTCGCTGTCGGCGGCGGTTATCCGATTCTGGAGGATGGGAAGTTGATCGGCGGCATAGGCATCTCCGGAGGCAACTATCAGCAGGATCAGGATGCGTGCGTCGAGGCACTCATGAAAATCGGGTTCCAGTTGCCAGCCTGACGACTGTGAGGCCATCACCGGTGGTAATGGCCAACAGATCCAACCTTTGAGAGGCCTAATGATGGAAGCGTTCGTCGTCTTTACGCGGGAAGAAACCAGCGACCCACATGCACTCGCAACCTATTCTGCAGGCGTCGGACCATCGTTCGATGGTCACGACGTTACCTTTCTCGCCGCTTATGGCGCGATCCAGCATTTGGAGGGGCCGCCCATCGAAGGGGCCGTAATCTTGCGTTTCCCGACGATGCAGGCCGCTCGCGACTGGTATGACAGTCCCGCCTACCAAACCATCGCTGCTCATCGCTTTGCCGGTTCCCGTTACCGCGCCTTTATCATTGAAGGGCGGCGGTGACATACCGACAGAAGCACTTCGGCGCTGACCACGAGGTATCGGCGTGTGAACTCGCATCTTGGGAATCTGTGGGGGGGACCAAGACAGCGGCGCTAGGGGCTCATATCGTCGATCGGATCAGAGAGTTGCTCGGCGAGAATGGGTTATCTATTGCCGAGCTGACGGAGCGGAGCCGCCCTCTCCCAACGGATTGATTCAATCGTTGACGCTCCTCCTATCCGGATCCGGGTTTTCGCACGCTGATCAACAGAGTTACAGCGCGCAACGCCTGTAGTGGGCATCAGGGGATGGGTGGCAATCAGGATGATTGCCCACCTTCCAACGATTAACCTTGCTCAAGTTGCTTCACTAGTCGCTCCGCGTCGAGATGGAAGTCCGAGAAAACAATGCTACCGCCAGCGTCGATAACCGTAAACCACGGAGTTCCTCGTGTGCGGTAGTCTTCCATGAAGGTTGGAAACGGCGAGCCGGTCGGTTGCTCGTCGTGACCGAAAACGATAGGAAGCTCATACTTGAGCTGGTTCACGCGCAACTTCTCGAAGGTATTCTCATGCGTTCCTTCGAAGACGGTCTGGATCACTGCGAACCCCACGTCTTTTGAGCTCAACGCTGCATGCAACTTTTGTAGCGTCGGAAACCCATGCAAATGGCAACCTTGGCACCAATGCTGGAAGGCAAACAAGATTTTCGGGCCGGGCCCGATATCTGACAGTTTGAACGGCGCGATACTTTCCCCATCTTTGCCAATCCATTTTTGCACCCGCAGCTCAGGCGCTTGTCGTTCGATCTCGTTCATCTGATCCTCCAACCCCGATACAGAAGCTTAGTGGATGATCGCGCGTCGCGACGGTGCGCGAACGTCCGACCTTATTTTCCCTATTTCCTGAAGCCAGAATAGATCAGATCGACATTTCGTCCTTAATATACTCAAGCTGCCGGCGAGCGCGAACTGGGCAACCATGCGCTGGTGAGCCTTGAGCTTTGCACGCTGCCCATCCGTTTGAGAGCGAACCTGCAACTTCCGCTCCGCATACCGCAGATCAGCGTACGCAGCCTTGGGGTTATCTACCCTATAGCCATTGGGTATTGGGAATCATGCTGGCCTGACGCTATGTTCGATACGCGATTTTTTACGATGATAGAGCATCTGTATCTGATTTTTAGTCGATTGGCTTATTCGGCGGATGTGCGGGCAAATGCTTTACGCAGAGTACTGAAATGAAGGCCGGCTTCGGTCTGCCGTATCGAGCAAGAGGGGTCACTATGGTCACCAGAGGTTTCACCGGTCGCGGTTCAGGCGACCAGTCCGATCGGATTCCGCCAGGTCAGCATCTGGTGGAGGATTTCCCTGTTCTGTCGGCCGGCCCTACGCCGAGGGTAGAGCCCTCCGACTGGAAATTCACAGTCAAAATTGGTCCGAAGCCCGTCAAAACGTGGAATTGGGGCGAATTCAACACTCTACCAAAGACCCAGGTGACAAAGGATATTCACTGCGTCACCTCTTGGTCCAAACTGGATACCGTTTGGGAGGGTGTACTCATTGAAGACATCCTTGCAGATGCAGAGCTTGATCGGCCTACCGATTTCGTCTTGGCGCACTGCTACGATAATTATTCGACAAACGTCCCTCTGACGGATCTGCTTTCCGGGAAAGCGATGGTCGCCCTCAGTTATGCGGGCAAGCCACTTTCCCGCGATCATGGGGGGCCGGCGCGTCTTCTAGTGCCGCACCTTTACTTCTGGAAATCCGCCAAATGGGTGAATGCGCTGCAATTCACGACGCGTGACGAGGCCGGCTTTTGGGAGCTGCACGGCTATCACATCTACGGCGATCCGTGGCGCGAACAACGATACACCCATGACTGAAAACGAAGCGCAAGTCCGTTCGTGGCAATCATGCGTGATCGACGACATCATCCAGCAAACACCGAGTATCAAGAGCTTCTTCCTTCGGTTGAGCAAGCCGTTCGCGCACACCGCAGGTCAGCACGTCGATATCCGGCTGACCGCGCCCGACGGCTACAGTGCAATGCGCAGCTACTCGATCGCGTCATCGGCAGTTTCGACCCCGATCGTCGAGATAGCTATCGAGCGCATGCCGGATGCCGAAGTTTCGCCGTTTTTTCACGACATCGCGGCGATTGGTGACGAAATCGAAGTTCGCGGTCCGCTCGGTGGCCATTTCCTTTGGCCTGAGCCTGCCATAGATCCGGTTCTGTTGATCGGGGGAGGCTCCGGCCTCGTGCCGTTGATGGCAATGATCCGGCAGCGCCGCGCATTGGCCCAAGCCGTTCCGACAGCGTTGCTCCTGTCCGCACGAACCGCCGAGGACGTTCTCTTCTCAGAAGAACTTCATTGCATCGAAATCAGCGATCCGGCGTTCGTCCTGGCGCTCGCGATTACGCGCGAGAAACCGGTTCGCGCATCGGACTTTGCGCGACGGATCGACGGCATGATGGTCCAAGAAATTCTAACCAGGCTTCAGGGAAAGCCGACGCAAGTGTTCGTCTGCGGGTCTAACGGATTCGTCAACATCGCAACCGATAGCGCGCTGCTGGCGGGCTTGGACGCCTCCATCATCAAGACGGAGCGCTACGGGGGCTAGCGGCGCGAGCTATCTCACGTCGCGCCGATCGTAGACGTGCGCCCTGGGAAGCTTTGGCGATCAACGTGAACCGTTTTGCCGAACACAGTCTTCGTACCCCCCGGCCTCTAGAACGCCTTCGCTCGCGATACCTGGCTCGACATCAAGCTCAATTTGAAAGTTCCTGCACTATCCGTCGTCCTGATATGCTCGACCAGCATGATGGGCGATTCGAGCGGGACCGCTTCCGTCCCAATCGAGGCTCGGTTACCTTAGAGCATCGGCTCGGCGCTACAGGAGGCGCGTGCGGCCTCTGCCTGGCGGTGAAAGCACTTTGGGCCATGTCGCCTGGATAGCGGCCAATCGTCAGCATCTGCTCCGATGTCGGCCAAGGTGCAGTCGCCATCTTTGAACGCCGCGAATTGGAGATCAACGCCATGACAGCGATCCGCGTGCAACTGCCGGAGATGCAATATGACAACTGATGTATTGCTGTACACCACGAATTGGTGCCCGTTCTGCCGCCGAGCGAAGGCGCTCCTCAAGGAAAAGGGCGTGCGATGGAAGGAGCTCGATATTGAGGCGGATCCGGCTCACCGGCAGGCCATGGCGGAAGCGTCGGGGCGAAGCTCCGTGCCGCAGATCTTCATCAATGGCACCCTTATCGGTGGCTCCGATGAGCTATTCGCGCTCGATGTCAGAGGCGAGCTCGACAAACTTCTCGGGCGCAACCCGCCTGCCACCTGAGGAGGTGCGGCTTGGGGCAGCCAGCCCGCGAGCCTTCGCCGGTTGATGAATACAAAAGGAGAGTCCGTTGGTCTCAGCCATCTGGAAAGACACTACTATCGCCACAAGCGACGAAACAGTCATCGTCGAGGGAAATCACTACTTCCCACCGTCAGGAGTCGACCTGAGCCTGCTTGAGATGAGCCCGCACACATCTGTCTGTCCGATCAAAGGCGCCGCGCGCTTCTTTCATGTTCGCGCGGGTGACGCGCTCAACGTGAACGCCGCTTGGACCTATCCCGCCCCCACTCCGGATGCCGAGGGTATCCGGGATTACATCGCTTTCTGGAAAGGCGTGGACGTTGCCTAGCAGACTGGACGGACGACTTCGCTGATAGCCATGCGGGCGCCGACATCTCAATTATCCTGCCCACCCCGGGCCTCGTCGGCTGCAGGAATCTGCCCGGCACCTTAGCGCGACCCGGCACTGGCGGTCTCGCACCCGCCGCGCCTCTGTTCTATCAATAAGGATGGATGACATGGAGCATTCCGAGTTCGATGCCGCTTTCGCGAAGCTTGCGGAGGGATACAGAGAAGGGACTTATGAAGGCCGGCGTTTCAGCTTGATCGTCCGGCGATCTGGGGACGGACGTCGCAACAGTCTGTTCGCCAGGGAGTTGGACGGGACTGACATTGTCAGCTTCAACCTCTTCCGCGTTACATCAGATAGGACATTGTTGAAGCCGTGCGAAATGTCCGCCGAAAAGGTCGTAGCGTTCGTGCTGGAGTTCCGACCGGACACCTGACGGGCAGAACAAGATCCCGGCCAACCGGCGCGCCTGCGACGGCCGGCTATCTAAGGCTGCGCAAGCCTATAGCCGCAGCTCATTGCACTTCGTCTGGCGAGGAATTCAACATCGATACGTCGCCATCCGCGGGGATATCGGTACAGGCGCCCGTGTAAGCCAGATTGAGAAATCCTAAGCGATGACTAACACCAATGACGCCACCCTTCCGACACATTCTATTCTTGAGGAATGCACAGCGATGGCTGTCGTCAACGCTCTGAAGATTATTCTGAAGAACAGCTACGCGATCTACCTTAAGACAAAAAATGCCACTCGGGCGCATCCCGCCCCTACTTCAGGGACTTTCACTTGCTTCTCGCTCTGTCACTCACAGCATCGGCACGCCCATGACGCATGGTATCCAGGCCTCATAATTTTCCCATATAACCTTCTTGTCTTTTGCGCACCCAGAAAGACTCGAGGCTTTAACTGGACAGATGAGCCCTCGAGGGTAGTGTTCACCTGATTGGCTTTCTCATATCTGATGTTGATTCGCACAGTGTGCCAACCAGGTGATAGTTTCAAAAAACCTGCGCTTCAGAGCGAATTAGACGATCTTCGATAAGAGCGATCCGCCTCAAAATCCAAAACATCTAACATTGTCCTAGAGCCATATTTGTACCTAGTACTATGGCGCTCCCATTAACACATTTGATGATGCACAGAAAACTTAGCTCATGATAGCTTTCAGCTAACAGCTATTCGGAAGCCCGAAAGGATTCAACCGTTTAAGCGTGAACCGTCGATTATAAATACTTTCGTAAGTTAGCTTTAAAGGACGCTTTTAGTCCTTGTAAATACGCATTACGACTCCACAGCTACCAAATCCATACGGCGCCAGCAACCATTAAAACACCCGACACTACTAAAACAATAGTAGAGGCGCGATTGCTGCCTTTCAAAGTATGACCAACACCCACATCCATAACTAGGTGTCGAATTCCGGCTACGAGATGATAAATAAATGAAGAGTATACCAACCAGAAACTAACTTTGCCGAAAGGTGAAGAAAAAATCTCCTTGACTTCATTAAAACCCTTTTCTGACTCCAACGATTTGCTCAGCATATACAGTATCAGTCCCAGAAAAATAAAGAGCATAATTCCTGAAATCCGGTGCAGAATCGATGTAAGCGCCGTGAGAGGAAGCTGAATGGTTCGAATATCAAGATTAACCGGCCGCTTTTTATTCATTTTGACTCCAGTCAACAATTCTAGTGGGGGATTTCAGTTTTCGATCTCATTCATCATAGCAGCTGTAACTGGGGTTTGGGGAGCAACGGAACAGAAAGTGCACTTAAGCCCTGCCATTTCCTCTCAGCGCCATAATCCAGGACCTTCATCTCCATCTCTCCTTGATTCCGTACTTAACTACGGAGATAGAGTCGGCTCGTGGGTAGAAAACCCGAGAGGAGGCTGTTATGAAATACCTAAGACTACTGCTGATAGTTGGTGCGACTCTGCTGTCATCCACCGTATGGGCCGAGAGCGGGAGCGACCGTTCAATCGAGCGAATCGCCGCTATGCGCGACAAGGCTGAGGCGGCCTTGGTGGCGGAAACCGCCAAGAAGATTGAGCAACTGGGGGCCACGGCGGCTGGCCGGGTCGAGGCGCAGCCCGGCTGTCCGCCTGCAAAGTAGAACATGAGCTGCTGATGCAGTACTAACCTGTGGCCTATGCAAGTGCTCCTTTGGCCATTCAGCGGCGCTCAATGAGCGCCGCTGTTTTGCCAAGCGCAAGCCGACCCCGGAGGTGCCTCACGCATCGGGAAATCCTCGGTTAACGCGCGGAGTCAGCGCAGTTCCTTTTCCCCCTGCAGCGAAACGATCAGCGGACAGGAAACCGTCCCGTGGCTCGCACAACAATCGTGAACCAGCCGCGCCAACACCGACTCGATCCGCCGCAGATCCGCGAGTTTCCCCCGCACATCCTCGAGCTTCTGCTCGGCGAGCACGCGCGCTTCGTCGCAGTGAGCGCCGTCATCCAATCGCAACAGCCCGGCCACCTCATCGAGGCTGAAGCCCAGTCGTTGCGCGGATTTGACGAATTTCACCCGGGCCACGTCCGCCTCGCCGTAGCGGCGAATGCTGCCGTAGGGCTTGTCCGGTTCGGGCAACAGCCCCTTGCGTTGATAGAACCGGATGGTTTCCACGTTGACCCCGGCCGCCTTGGCGAAGGCGCCGATGGTCAGGCTTTCCACAGTGTTTTCCATACTGCTTGACTCCGTACTTGACTACGGAAGTAACCTTAAACCATCGCTCACATGCTCGAAAGGAGAAATGCATGTCTGAACCATCAAACGGGCGCGCCCCTCTTGTCGCCGGGGGGCTTGCGGCGATTCTCGCCTCGACTTGCTGTCTTGGGCCGCTGGTTCTGATCGCACTGGGATTCAGCGGGGCCTGGATCGGCAACCTGACCGTGCTGGAACCTTACCGCCCGCTCTTCATCGGTGCGGCGTTAGTCGCGCTGTTCTTCGCCTGGCGACGCATTTTCCGCCCGGCTCAAGTCTGCAAACCGGGTGAGGTCTGCGCCGTGCCCCAGGTACGCACCACCTACAAGCTGCTGTTCGGGCTGGTAACGGCCTTGGTGCTGGTCGCGCTCGGCTTCCCCTACATCCTTCCCTTGTTCTACTGATCAGGAGTCCGCCATGAAAAAACTGCTTGCATCCTTCGCCCTCGCCACCCTAGTCGCCGCACCTGCCTGGGCGGCCACGCAGACCGTCACTCTGGCGGTGCCGGGCATGACCTGCGCCGCTTGCCCGATCACGGTGAAGAAGGCGCTGACCAAGGTCGAGGGCGTGACCAAGGCCGAGGTGAGCTATGAGAACCGCGAGGCCATCGTCACCTTCGATGATGCCAAGACCAATGTCCAGGCGCTGACTAAGGCGACCGAGGACGCCGGCTACCCGTCCAGCGTCAAGCAGTAGGCGGGCATTCCGATGGCAAACCCTTTCAATTTGTTCACGCGGATCGGTGACAAAGCCGGGTCCGTTGGCGTGCTGATTTCTGCCATAGGCTGTGCCTCGTGTTTCCCCGCCCTTGCCGGTCTGGGGGCCGCGATCGGTCTGGGCTTTCTGAGCCAGTGGGAAGGCCTGTTCATCACCACGCTGCTGCCGTTATTTGCCGGGCTGGCCCTGCTCGTCAATGCCCTCGGCGGGTTCAGTCACCGGCAGTGGCGACGCGCTGCGCCTGGCCTGATCGGCCCGGCCCTGGTGCTGATAGCGGTGTATTTGATGCTGGCTCACGGCTGGCGGAGCGGCTGGCTGCTCTATATCGGCCTGGCCCTCATGTTTGGGGTGTCCATCTGGGATCTCGTGTCGCCCGCCCACCGCCGTTGCTCCCCGACGTCCTGTCCGACTCCGCCAAAATGAAGGAATAACACTATGACCAAACTACAAATCGTCGGCATGACCTGCGCCTCCTGTGTCGAGCATGTGAAAGAGGCCTTGGAGAAGATCCCCGGCGTGCATCGGGCGGATGTTTCCTACGCCAGCGGGAAGGCCGAACTGAAGGTCGACGAGGGCGTAAGCCGTGAACAGATGCAGGCCGCCGTCGAGGCCCTGGGGTATCGAGCGGCGTTCGAAGACGCCACGGCACCTACCCGCTCAGGCCTGCTCGACAAGGCGCGGGGCTGGTTGAGCGGCAGCATTGGCGCCGGGAAAGATGGCGACAGGCTCCACGTGGCGGTCATCGGCAGCGGTGGCGCCGCCATGGCGGCCGCGCTCAAGGCGGTGGAAGGCGGTGCGCGCGTCACCCTGATCGAGCGCGGCATCATCGGCGGCACCTGCGTCAACGTTGGCTGCGTGCCCTCCAAGATCATGATTCGCGCCGCGCATGTGGCCCATCTGCGGCGCGAGAGCCCGTTCGACGCCGGACTGTCCACCACGAGCCTGACCGTCCTGCGCGAGCGGTTGCTCGCCCAGCAACAGGGTCGTGTCGACGAACTGCGCCACGCCAAGTACGAAGGCATTCTGGAGAGCACGCCGGCGATCACCCTGGTACGCGGCACCGCCCGTTTCCAGGACGGCCGCACGCTCAGCGTGGAACTGGCCGAGGGCGGCGAGCGCATCGTCGCCTTCGACCGCTGCCTGATCGCCACCGGCGCGAGCCCGGCCGTTCTACCGATTCCCGGACTCAAGGACACCCCGTACTGGACCTCGGACGAGGCGCTGGCGAGCGACACCATTCCTAAGCGGCTCGCCGTGATCGGCTCCTCGGTGGTGGCGGTGGA
The DNA here is from genome assembly GCF_015168335.1 of Pseudomonas shirazica. Taxonomy (NCBI): domain Bacteria; kingdom Pseudomonadati; phylum Pseudomonadota; class Gammaproteobacteria; order Pseudomonadales; family Pseudomonadaceae; genus Pseudomonas; species Pseudomonas shirazica. The sequence continues at coordinate 145,220 of NZ_CP063457.1, read as the reverse complement.
ACTGGCGCAGGCCTTTGCCCGGCTGGGCAGCAAGGTCACGGTCCTGGCACGCAGCACGTTGTTCTTCCGCGAAGATCCGGCCATCGGTGAAGCGCTGACGGCAGCCTTCCGTATGGAGGGCATCGAAGTGCTGGAACACACGCAAGCCAGCCAGGTGTCCCACGTCGACGGCGAGTTCATCCTGAGCACCAATCATGGCGAGCTGCATGCCGACCGACTACTCGTCGCCACCGGCCGCACGCCCAACACCCAAGGCATGAATCTGCAAGGCGCCGGCGTGAAGCTGGACGAACGCGGTGCCATCCAGATCGACTCGGGCATGCGCACCAGTGCCCCGGATATCTATGCGGCCGGCGACTGTACCGACCAGCCGCAGTTCGTCTACGTGGCGGCGGCCGCAGGCACCCGTGCGGCGCTCAACATGACCGGCGGCGAGGCGAAGCTCAATCTCGACGCCATGCCGGCCGTGGTGTTCACCGATCCGCAGGTGGCCACCGTGGGCTACAGCGAAGCGGAGGCGCACCACGCCGGCATCGAGACCGACAGCCGCACCTTGACCCTGGATAACGTGCCACGCGCACTGGCCAACTTCGACACGCGGGGTTTCATCAAGCTGGTCATCGAGGAAGGTAGCGGACGGCTCATCGGCGTGCAGGCGGTGGCCCCGGAGGCGGGCGAACTGATCCAGACCGCCGCCATCGCCATCCGGGCGCGGATGACGGTGCAGGAACTGGCCGACCAGTTGTTCCCCTACCTGACGATGGTCGAGGGGCTGAAGCTCGCGGCGCAAACCTTCGCCAAGGACGTCAAGCAGCTGTCCTGCTGCGCCGGGTAATGAGCGCGCGAGGTTGAAGCATGAACGACACGGCAAGCGATCTCGGCAGTCGCGACAGCCTGCGCAAGACCTGGCAGGTAATCAGCTTATGGGGGCTGCCTGCCGTCGTGGCGACCATAGCGCTTGTTCTGGCGGATCGACGCCCTGCGTTGTTCCTGGCAGCGAGCGCCGCGCTACTCGTGATGGGCGGCGCCTGCCTGGTCAACGCCGCGCGCTGTCGCCGCCTTCACTGCTACATCACCGGGCCGTATTTCCTGATGCTCGCGCTGGGTGCGCTGCTGGCTTATGGGTTTGCCCCAAACGGCGAGTATCACTCCCGGCTGTGGTTGCTCCTGGCACTAGGGGTTACGCCATTGCTCATCTGGCTACCTGAACGCCTAGCCGGAAGGAAATATCTGAGCGCCCTAGTTTGCGGGGAAGACCGGGAGTGTCGGTGATGAATGCCTACACCATATCCAGACTGGCCGAGGACGCGGGCGTCAGCGTGCATGTGGTGCGCGACTATGTGCTGCGTGGCTTGCTGCACCCCGCGCGGCGCACGGAGAGCGGTTACGGCATTTTCGATGAGCGGTCCCTGGCGCGTCTGCGCTTCGTGCGCGCCGCCTTCGAGTCTGGTATCGGGCTCGACGAATTGGCACGGCTCTGCCGGGCGCTCGATGCGGACGATGGCGCCGACTTGATCGGCTGCGTCGAGTGCCTGCTCCGGCTAGTCACGGCACGGCAGGCGGCCTTAGCCGCAGTGGCAACCCAGCTGGCCGGGCTGACTCATTGCGCCGGCGAAGGTTCTGCCTATGCGTAACGCCGATCACGTTGAGTCAAGCAAGGTCTTCCGCTGGCGTGCTTACACCTGGGGCGTGCTCGCCGCGCTCACCTGCCCTTGCCATCTGCCGGTGCTGGCATTGCTGCTTTCGGGGACAGCGGCCGGCGCGTTCGTCAGCGAGCAGTGGAGCCTCGCGACGCTCGTGCTGGCGGTTTTCTTCATCCTCTTCCTGCGAGCGGCATTGCAGGCCTTTCGGAAGCGACCGTGACCCGCTCGGAGCACGGCGCGACCACCACTGCCGAGTTGGGCAGGGAGGCTGCAGGTCGATCGGCGCTCAGTCACGGGGGGAAAGCGTTGCTAGGTTTTCTTGGACGATGGAGGAACCCCCATCATGAACACAAACAACACCTCCACCATCAGCTGCTGCGAATGCTGCAAGGACATTCCCCTTGACGCCGCACTGACGCCGGAAGGTTCCGAGTATGTCGTGCACTTCTGTGGCCTGGAGTGCTATCAGCGTTTCATGTCGCGAGCAGATAAGAGGGCGGCATCCGAGCCTGATCACCCCTGCACACAAAAGGTCAGTACCCGTCAGGACGGCTAATTCGCGCTGCACCGGAAAAGTGGCTCTTGCTGGTCGCAGAAAGCGTGAGCCCGAGGACTCCGTCAGTCGCAATCCGTCTGAGCTGGAAGTGGCATCGAGTGCGGTGCCCGGCCGATTTCGAACCCAGGCCGTTACACCTACTGGTCGTCGTCCGGATTGCGCAGCGGCCGCAGTTCGCCGCGGGTAACCTCTTCCGGCACCGCGAAGGAGTAACGGCCCAGCATGTTGATGTGCTCGTGGATCAGTGGCGAGAGCCGCGCGACATCCTCCTCCAGCACCGGGTAGCCGTGCTGCCTGAGCCGTTCTACGGCCGCCGTCATGTAGAGGGTGTTCCACAGCACGATGATGTTCACCACCAGGCCGAGGGCGCCGAGCTGGTCCTCCTGGCCTTCGCGGTAGCGCTGGCGCAGCTCGCCGCGTTTGCCGTGGAACACGGCGCGGGCCAGGCTGTGGCGGCCTTCGCCCCGGTTCAGCTGGGTCAGGGTGGCGCGGCGCTTGGACTCGTCGTCGATGTAGGTCAGGGTGTGCAAGGTCTTCTCGATGCGACCGAACTCAGCCAGCGCCTGGGCCAGGCGGGTGGGACGATCCCCTGTTTGCAGGGTGCGCATGATGCCGGTGGCCGGCACTCGGCCGAGCTTGAGCGAGCCGGCCAGGCGTAGCAGGTCGTCCCAGTGCTCGGCGATCAGATCGAGCTTGACCGACTGCCGGGCCAGGCCGTTGAGTTTGCCGTAATCCGCCTCCGGGCGCGTGCGCCAGAAACGGGTACCGCCGACGTCGGCCAGGCGCGGGCTGAAGTGGTAGCCGAGCAGGCGGAACAGCCCAAACACCACATCGCTGTAGGCCCCGGTGTCGGTCATGATCTGCGTCGGCTGCAACTCGGTCTGCTGTTCCAGCACCACGGCCAGCAGCACCAGGCTGTCGCGCAGGGTGCCGGGCACGGTGATGGCGTTGAGGCCGGAGAACTGATCGGAAATCAAGTTGTACCAGGTGACGCCCCGGCCGGTGCCGAAATACTTCGGGTTGGGGCCAGCATGCACGGTGCGCACCGGTACCACGAAGCGCATGCCATCGGCGGAGGCGACCTCGCCGCCGCCCCAGACCTGGGCCAGCTCCAGTTGGCTCTGCGCCCCCACCAGAATGGCGTTTGCCACTGACAGCGTGTCGTCACGGATATAGTTCTGGCTGACCCAGGACAGCCGGTCGCGGCGTAGCGCCTGATTGTCGGTGCGGATCAGCGGCTCCAGGCCGGTGTTGCAGGCCCCACCCAGCAGCACCGCGCAGAGGCTGGTGACCAGGTTGTCGGCCCGCGCATTGCGCTCGGACACATGGGTGAAGGCCTCGGCGAAGCCGGTGCGAGCGGCGATTTCCAAGAGGATTTCCGGCAGATCGACACGCGGCATCAGATCAGCCACGGCTGCTCGCAGTTGCAGCAGCGAGTTCGGCTCCTCCAGCTTGTCCAGTGTGCCGAGCGAGAGCTCGGTCTTGCCCTCGGCGTTCTCGCTCAGCTGGATCGCGGGGTTGTCGGGTAGGCGGGCCGCGACCGCCTGCCAGGTCGCATCCAACTCGGCGCTCAGCGCATCCAAGGTGGTGCCGGCGTCAATGGTCAGGCCCAGCGAGCGGCAGATGATCGGCCGCGCCGCCAGCCATTCGGCACCGTCGAGCAGGCCGAGACGCGGGTCGGCATAGCGCCAACTGGGCGAGACGAACACGTCGCGCCGGCGCAGGGCCGTGCGCAGCGCATCGAGCGTGCAGAACACATAGGCGCCCATGTCGAGGGAGCCATCCTCGCGGGTAATGTGCTTCTGCCAAGCCTTGGCCACGATCTCCTGCGGCGCGTCATCCTCCGGTTTCCGGCGGGGCAGGTTCAGCTGCAACCAATCCAGGCCGGCGACCACGCCTTTGCCGGCCGGGCTGAAGCCGAAGCGGATGTGCTTGAGCAGGTCGGGCAGGAAACGGCGCACACTGCGGTAGCGCGCCTCCAGGGCGAGAAAATACACATCGTCAACCGGGCGGATCAGCGCATTGACATCTTCCAGGGCTTTCTCCAGCGAGGCCCTCGGCAGGTCGTTGAACAGCCGGGCGCGCACGTTGTCATCGCTGATTGAGCTGTCCAGCACGACCTTGCACGCGGCGGCGAGCGTCGCCGCCGAGCGATCCAGGTCTTTCAGGCTGCGCATGCGGGCTTTCTTGTCGGCCTTCTCCGCGTTGCTGAACAGGTCGCGTAACAGCGCTTCCAGGACCTCCAGGGCGTCGTCGTGCGCGGTGGCCTCCAGGCACAGGGCGAACGCCACCAGTGTCGCCATCCGCCGCGACGCCGGCAGCCGGTTGATCGCCGTGACCTTGGCGGTGTTGGCGAAGCGAGCCAGGGCCGCGATACGGCTGGGCGGGATGTGCGCCGCCGCTGGCAAGGCGATGCCGATGCCGCGCACGTCATCAAGCCGGCGCAGCGCCCGAATCAGTGCGGGGCCACTGACCATCACCGGGCCGGAGCGCAGTTGATCCAGCCGGGAACTGCGGTTGCCTTCGGCGACCAGCAGCAAGTCCTGTAGCTGCTGCCGTTGCGCCTCGCTCACACTGCGGCCAAGGGTTAGCCAGAGGCGTTCTTCGACCCGGCTGCGCAGTTGGGCGATGAACCGTTCCAGAACGGTGACGCCGGGCAGTAAAACCTTGTGCGTCAGCAACCAGGTCGTCGCCCGATTGAACAACTCGCCAGGACGATCTGTCCCTGTCCAACAGAGCGCATACAGCCAGCGGGCAAGTCGAAAGCCGACGCTGGAATCAGCAAACACCCGATAGCCGTAACGCTCCTGAATCTCGGCGGCATGACGTTGACGTTGGCGGGTTTCGGCATAGGCCAGGATACAAGTTGGATCGGTAATGCCTAACTGGCGACTGAGCGCTTGCAGCACCTCTTGGGGGACGGCTGAAAAGTCGTCGGGAAAAGTGCCCAGGTAGCGGATGCTGGTCAGTTGGGTGGCGTAGCCAAGGCGGTTGTGCTCGCCGCGCAGCGGTAGGAGGATTTTGTGGTCGTCGTCGCTCAGGTGGAAGTAGCGTTCCAGCTCCTCACGACTGGGGGCATCGACATAGCGGCCAAAACCGTCGCGTTGCTCCTGGGTCAGAAAACCGACCGGCATCGATCACAGCACCTCGGCGCAGAACACGGCGGGCGTGACAATCCGCGTGCGTTCGATGTGCCCGCGTTGCAGCAGGCCGGCGCGGCGATCACCGGTCACCAGGTAGTCCGCATCGCCTGCCAGGGCCATGGCCAGCAGAAACGAGTCATCCGGATCATCGGCTTCGACCTCGATGGTCAGACGCTCCAGTACCACAGCCCGTTGCAGGTTATTGATCATGGCTCCCACTTTGGCGGGCTGAAGGATGGCCTGGAGCTTGGGGTAGCGGCTGGCTCGGCGGATTTCATCGAGCTGCATCCGCGAGGTCACTACCTCGAAACGCGCCGCCCGCCAGGCACGGTAGATCGCATCGGGCGCGCCATGCGGCGAGATCAGTGCGCTGAACAGGATGTTGGTATCCAACACGACCCGCATCAGCGCTTACGTGCCCAGTCGAGCGCTTCGTCAACCGCTTCGGTCAGCTCTGCCTCGCTCAGATGGGCATTAGCGGCCTTGGCCTGTTCGGCCGTCAGTTCCAGGATGTGGGCCCGCACCGCCTCTTCAATGAAGCGCGACAGGTCGCCTTTCCGGCCACCGCCCTGGCTGGCCAGAAACATCCGAAGCGACTGGTCGGTGTCGGCCGAGACGGCGACATTCCAGCGAATCGTATTCATGGCGTTCCCCGCTAGTAGGTGTTTGTGTGTTTATACGCCAATCACAAAGGGCTATGCAATGGTTCAAAAAAACCAAGGTTTTGCCGAACTCTATCGAGGAATGGCTCGGTTCGTTAAGCTCCCCGCGCTACGGTTCAAATAACTGGTACGCTTAATCAAAGTTCAACTATTACTAACGTAGTCGAGTAAACAGTACTTTTGATGAAGATCGGTTATGCGCGAGTGAGCACTCGGGATCAGAAAGCCGACCTACAAGTCGATGCCCTGAAACAGGCCGGGTGCGAACGCATCTACCAAGACATCGCCAGCGGCGCGAAAAGCGCCCGGCCGGAGTTGGACAAACTGCTGGCCAACGTGCGGCCGGGTGATGCCGTGGTGATCTGGAAGCTGGATCGCCTTGGGCGTTCCCTCAAGCACCTGGTCGAGTTGGTCGGCGAGCTGGCAGAGCGCAAGGTCGGCTTACAGAGCCTGAATGACCCCATCGACACCACCCACGCCCAAGGCCGCCTGGTGTTCAACCTGTTCGCCTCGCTGGCGGAGTTCGAGCGCGAGCTGATCCGCGAGCGGACTCAGGCGGGTCTGTCGGCCGCACGGGCGCGTGGCCGGATCGGTGGCCGTCCCAAGGGCCTGCCAGCCAAGGCTGAGGCCACCGCCATGGCGGCCGAAACCCTCTACCGCGAAGGTCGCCTGAGCGTCAGCGCGATCGGCGAGAAGCTGCACATCTCCAAGAGCACGCTGTACAGCTACCTGCGCCACCGTGGTGTCGAGATCGGCGCGTACCAGAAGAGCGCCAGGTCACGCGACCAGCAGCCTTCGGCCGCGTCGCCGGCAGAGCCGCCCGCCGCCGAGCGGGTGGCCACCGTCACCCTGCGCCTCGCGGTGGTGAATAACAGCAAGTTCGTGCGCGGCCGGAAGCGGGCCACGGAGAACATTGAGCGCTACTGCCTGGAGCCCTATGGCATGAAGCGGCTGGATGCCGGCCACTATGAGTTGACCATTCCGTATCGGAGCGACGATGAGCTGGACAAGAACGTGCATGACCTGCTGACCGAGATCAGCCAGGAGGCCGACATGCGCAACTGTTTTGTCGAGATGGGCGCCTGGGAAGAAGACACCGAAAAGCGTTGGTAGGGCTTACGTTGGTTTTTGGTTCCATTGCTCCCCAAACCCCTAGATTCCAGGCCCCACGACCGAGAGTTGAGACGATATGACCGTATTAGAACAAGCCATCATTGATTGTGCCCAATTGCACCTTACTCAGCTGAAAGGTGCGCTTACCCTCCCCAAAGGCCCCGAACGTAGCGACAGCTTTACCTCGGCCTGGTGGCAGCTCACGGGCTTGGCTCAACTTGCAGAGTTCCACAGCGGACTTAGCCAGCCCGCACGCGATCAGTTGCGCGCCATCGACCGCGAAGCAGCCCAGGCCATTAACAGCAACCGCGAGTCGTCCGGTACCGCGCAATTTGCCGACAGCATCGCCGCCACGCTAGCCGACCCCTCCACTTCGAACTGGCTCAAAAAGAGCCTCAACGAAGCCTTGGCACGCGATTGTGTAGACGCCGCCAATGACGCTGAAATTCTTTTCGAGCTGCTAACCCATCGCAGCGAGGAACAACTGCGCGCCGCCGCGCATGCTGCCTCCGGCATACCGGCACCGACACTGGCTGTCCGCTTTGCTGACGGTCGCGCCGGCACGCTGGACGTGTCCCAGGTCCGTCACACCATCCTAACTGGCGACAACTGACAGAAGGCACCAGGCATGGCAAGGCCTCGGATTCACCTCACTCCAGCAGAAGCCGAAGCTAACGGCTGGCTTTGCTCCCGTGATCTCAAAGCGTGCCACCGACTTATGCCGAATGGCATGGGGAATGGGTTGAAGGCCGCTTTGGGTGTTGGCAATGGCGCTGGATCAAGCTGATCGAGGCCGCCCGTGCTTGCGGAGTGCTCGAGGATGGCGCCCACCGCTCCCTGGCCGACGCGCGCATGACTCTAGGTGTCCTTCGATATCTGCAACGGCGCACGAATGGAAAACGGCCGCGAACCGTGGCCTCGCCAACCCAATCCTCCTGATAGTGGCGCGTTAAGCATCAGCAGCTATCCCTTCCAGGAGAAGCGCGCCCAAGCAGTATCCAGCGTTTACTGTTCCATGAAGATTTCCCCCCCCCGTTTCTTGCCACACCAGTAAGGATCTTCCTCCTCTCCATTAACTTGGGATCTGGCATTGTCGCCGTAGGCTGAGTCTATAGGCACCAGGTAGGTGCTAAGAGGAAAGCCAATGCACCCGTTAATCTCCCGCGCACACCAGTTCGACGACCAGGTAGTTGTTCCAGCACTGGGCCAGCAGCTCACACTGCTTGGGTTTGAGCCTGAGCCTGCTGTGCAGGCAGAGGGAACCTACTTCGATGCACCTATGGTGGATCTGGACAGCTACGATCACGTTGTAGTCTGTGTATCTGGCAAGGACAGCATCGCTTGTCTGCTGGCCCTGATCGAGCAGGGGGTGGATCTGCGTCGTGTTGAGCTCTGGCACCACCGTGTTGATGGGGCGGAGGGGAGCACACTGATGGACTGGACATTCAATGACAGTTTCATCGAGAAGTTCGCAGCGGCATTTAATTTGCCGGTCTATTTCTCCTGGTTGCAGGGTGGCATTGAGGGCGAAATGCTCAAAACGGACGCCTACTCCAAACCTCACATGGTCGAAACTCCAGGTGGAATTATCTGCTTGGATCGCGATACCAGTCGGACCTTACCGGCGACCCGCCGCCGGTTTCCTCAGCAAAGCGCCAGCCTGACAACTCGCTGGTGTAGCTCCGCAGCCAAAATCGACGTGGGCCGAAGGGCCATCACCAATCAGGAACGCTTTCTCGGTACCAAGACCTTGTTCGTCACTGGCGAGCGTCGTGCTGAGTCGAGCAACCGCAGCAAATACAACCAGCTGGAACCTCACGCCGTAGACCGGCGCAAGGGTCGCCTCGGGCGGCACGTAGATGCTTGGCGACCAGTGCTGCACTACACGGAAGAACAGGTGTGGGAGCTGCTTGCTCGACACCGGGTAGAGGCACCCGTTCCCTACCGCTTGGGCTGGGGTCGCTTCAGCTGCATGACTTGCATCTACAACTCTCCGAGAGTATGGGCCACCATTCGAAAGTATTTCCCTGAAAGGGTCACCCCGATAGCAGGCTACGAGGACGAGTTCGGCTGCACCATCAGTCGGCAGAGAATCAACGTGCTGGATCTATCGGCCACGGCCGAAGCATTTGATATCACCGATCTTGAGGCACTTGCCCAGGCGCGCCAGCGCGAGTACTTGCTACCTATCTTCACGCCCGAGGGCAAAGCCTGGCAGTTGCCAGCAGGGGCATTCGTTACCGAAGGCTGCGGATCAGTTTAGAAAGCTCCTCCGGAGGCTCGTTCCGAACCGAGGCCGCCCGGATTTCGAATGACTGCCGTACCTTGAATCCATCAGCTCCATTGAGGAGCCGGATTCAAGCACGGAGCTTGTCATGCAGCTATTCGATGTAGATCTGTTCTCCTCCGCTGGCGCTCAAGAGATGCCTACTCATGTTGTTCGTAGGCCTGAGAAGACCCTGGCCGAGAAGATTACCGGTGCGGTCGACGCTGTGAAGCGCATTGTGCGCGCCGGCAAACAGCCAGTTGTGGCTTGGAGTGGCGGCAAAGACTCGAGCGTTACGCTGAACATCGCGTTCACAGCAATTCGAGAGCTGGCCACCGAAGGTTTCGCGGTGCCAACATTGAACGTCATGCACTCCGACACCCGCATGGAAAACCCGGTAATCCACTGCTACAACCAGAGCCAGATGCAGCAAATGCAGGCCTACGCAAAGGCCGCCAGCATCGAGATGAAGGTGTGGGTAGCAAAGCCGGGCTTGAGCAATGACTACCTGGTGAGCTTGGTCGGCGGGCGAATTATCGCCAGCGTTGGCTCCAACGCCAAATGCCAGCAAATGACCAAAGCAGATCCCCTGGAACGAGTGAAGAAAGCAATCCTCCGGGATGTCGCGGCTCGCCTTGGCCGCAAATGCACAGACGACGATATCGTTTCGCTCATCGGCACACGGTTCGATGAATCGGCGCAGCGCGAGCGGAAAATGTCTGAGCGCGGCGAGAGTGCCTTTGAGGCGGTGAATCTTGCCGCCGAAGCCGGCGGGCACGACTGGGTACTCAGCCCTATCGCTGAAATGACCACCATGGACGTGTTCAGCTACATCGGCCAGGTGATCGCAGGCCGTATCGAGTGCTACGACCGCTTCAACCAGCTGGTTGAGATCTACCGCGACATGAATGGCGGTGACTGTATGGTGAACGTCTACCTGGCTGGGAAACAATCCGAGCGCCCAGCATGTGGCCATCGGACAGGCTGCTGGTCATGTACCCGCGTTTCCCGTGACTCGTCGGCCGAGAGCATGATCGCCAAGGAAGGCGGCGAGTACGATTGGCTCAAGCCCTTGAACGACTTGCGGAACTACATCAAGGCACGCCACTTCGATCCGAGCGCTCGGTGCTGGCTGGCGCGCAAAATCGATAAGGAAACAGGGACGATAAAAATCGCTCCGAATTCCTACTCGCCGGCATTCACCAAAGAGCTGCTGGGAATCATGCTCACGATTCAGCTCGACGAGTTTGACGCTGCCCAGCAAGCCGGCATCAAACCTCGCTTCACGCTCCTGGATATCCAGCAACTGCTGGCGGTCGAGGCACTTTGGGGACGGTATGGATACCAGAAGCCGTTTACCGCTATGAGTGTGTTCCTGGAGGTCTACGAGCAAGGTGTTCGCTATGAGATCCCAGATATCGCGGCGCTGCCAAAGTACACCGAGGCAGACTTACGTTACCCCGAGGTCGAGGTACCGTTCTGTGATGATCAGTACCAGGGAATGTTCAACGGCCTGCGCAGCATTTCCCATGCCGCTGCCGATGCTGAGTTCCTGACCACTACACGCAGTGGGATGGTGGTTATGGACGTGGTAACCAGTAGCGGATTTGAGATCGATCGCGAAGGTGCGGAGCTGTTCGTGAACTTCGAGCTGGATAACGCTCTGACCCGCATAACCTTCGACCAGTCTCCGACTGCGGGGCTGCATTACCTGATGGGGTTAGGAACCATCGCGATCTACAAGGGAGACCATGGCGATTGGGATCGGATGATGCGGATGTCCAATCAGATTTTCAGACACGACCTTCAGCCCATTCTGCATGACCGCGCTGCGCTGATAGCCCGCCTGGGTGGTAACGCACTGGGCCAGATCGATCTGTTCTAGCATCGTAATCGGTTCGATTCACGAGGCTGAGTTGTGGAGAGCCAGTCCGCCATCGCCAAAGGCTCAGAGATCACATGCCATCGGAAGCCTTGTGTTCGAATCGTAGCGAACAAAAAGGCTGGGGTTTCTCAGTTCAAAAACTTTCACAACCTGAACCCGATCGACGCAGAATATGCGGTAGCGACGATTAAGTTGGTCTAATCCAGCATCTTTCGCATCAGAGCAAATCGCGGCATAACCATCTGACCCAACGAGTGCAGCTGATGGAGTTCCTTGTGTGTTGAGATAGCGAACGCCGTCTACGCAAGAAGTCTCTTCAGGACGAAGTTTCTTTTCAGAAACAGAGGGAAGCTCAAGAACTTCCTCTGCTTTGGGTTTCGCCATCATATATCCGGTAATGCCAATAGCTAGTGCAGCAACGACATATGGTGCGTTCCGGCGGACGGCCTGAATCAGGCGATTATTGTGGTTCAAAAACATTAGCGAGAATTCCTCACAAAAACTCCGAGCAAGCGACTGGTTTCAGTCGACCGGAGGTCATTGTAGTGCGTACGCTCAGCGTGCTGGCTTTCGGAGTATATCTGAGACATGAACCAGGTCATGCTTGGAGGCCACCTATCAAACCGGCTTTCCTATGGTAGCAAATCCAACATGTAATACCCGCTAATAGCCAACAATAGGAACCAAGCAGCACCGTAGAATGCAAGCCTGACTTCACCGCTAGAAGGCACCGCTTTGTTTCGCCCAGGTTGATAGCTCGCCACAAGCATCAAGCCTTGGACTCCCTTTGGTGCTAAAGCAATAACCCCGAACAGGCACATAAACACCCAGGTCTCGGTCGTGCCGCCGTTGGCTTCTGAATAGATTACAAGCTTGCTGATAATCCAGGCTACTGCGCTGACCCATAAAGCCCATGCGTAAAATCGCAGAGCATTTTTTTGAATTAAGTCCAAGGCTCACCCTCCTTGTTTTATTACACGGAAAAAACGTCCTCGACCCCGACTGAGATTAGTCGAGTGGTTGAATTACTCGAATCCAGTCATTAACTTTTTGCAAATAGGCTTTAGGAGCCTCCGTGTCAAAATCAGCAAGAATTCTATTCTTAACAGGCTCGAACTCTGGCGGTATAACATCGCAGGCCTCAATCATAGCGTATTGAATCTGCAACATCTCCAAAACATATTCGCGAAGACGGTGAATTGCGTCTGGCCTCAGGGGTGTTTTTCCTTTCCGAAAGCCCGTGACGTTTTCTTGAAGAACCCGCATTGCGGGTTGCATTCGAGACCTAATCTCACGAAGTTCTGCAAAACGAGCGTCAGCATGAAATTCTTCAAATAGAGAGCGACTCGGTTTTTCTTCAACAGTCATTGTATTTTCCATGATCTGAAAAGGCCTGCGTGCGGTTGAGCTTTATGCGCTCAAGCGTTTTCTCAAAAGTATGCTACCGAGACCTGGCAGGGCAGCCAGGATGAAGGTCAAGATAGCCAGCGCGTAACCAGCCACGGAACCGCCGCGAAACCGATAGTCATCGGCCTGATAAAGCAGACCAACCGATTTTGGTAGAGCTACCCCTTCGGCTGGAGTGGTGACTGTGTGAAGATGCCACTGGTTATCTAGCCCGCCCACAATACGGCCTTCTGCTCGACAGTACCCGTTCACAACGGGTGACCCGACAGCGACGCAGATAGATGAGTCAGTTATGAATGCTACAGCTGGGTCGATACTCTGCTGAGCGAACCCTATTCGGATAGCACACCAGAGCACAAGCATCAACCAGGCGATCGATATCAAGAAGCTTTTCAAAAGTGAATCTCCATATTCATGTAAGCGATGGGCATATTATTTTTCAACATCACTCGTATAACGTGTAACGCTTCCTGAGTGAATTATAGCGAACAGGAAGCCGCGGGTCACCTTGTCACTCTAAAGCGGTTAATTTTACGCTGCGCCAGCAAAGCAATAACGGGAATAAACAATCGTGCAACAGGCAGCGCAAAACCACTGACCATAATCGCACATAAAATAAAGAAAATCACTTCGCCATATCCAGCCCCTATCAATCCCGAGACCAATAGCGGAATCGTTATGGCTGAAACCATATAGGCCAGCGACGCCTTCCAAGAGGAATTAGTCTTCTCAAGAATGATAGCAACTATTGCAGCAATCATGTTACCAAATGAAGTCCTGATTAGACTAACATCCAACAGACTTACACTATCAAAAGTGTAAATGCCAAAATGCATGGCAACCACATAAAAAACAGACGCCAGCAAATAGGCAATATCTTTAGCATTTACCGCTGCATTTGATTGCACACGAACCCCTAAAGCAAATACTGTTATTATTTAGGCCTAATCAACACTTCAAGATTTGGTACAACATTAGCGTCGAGATGGTCCTTCATTCGCTGGCTCAAATGGTGCTCGTTGGGAATAACAATTCCCTCTTGGCTCGCCCATTCACGCAAAATTCCCAGCAGGACCATGCTGAGGATGTGACCATCCTCCATGTACTGGAGCAGGAAAGCCTTTAGCCTCCCTCGTCCTTCATCGGAATGCAGGTCAAAACCGCCAGGCATGTCTTGCAGACGATGCGCAATGATGTTGCGATGTTCGAGGAAACGATCCAACTTGTCCTCGAAGGTGGGATGCAGATCAACCTTCCTTCGCAGTGCATAGAGCAACCGTCCCAGAGTGGCTTTCGAATATCGCTCCAGCAGGATTTGAACCTGCTCCACAGTTTGCAGGGGCTCGCCGTGCAAAGGGAATGTAAGACAGTTGCTCAACAGGCGTTCAACACCCTGCCCAGCGATGATCGCAAGACCCAGTGTCTTCAACACGTCGTCCTGTATAGGCTTATACCCCGATTGCGCTTGATCTTTCATGGGTTTTCCCTATCGGTCTTTGTCACTGCGCCTCAGTAGCGGCGGGAGCAGCAAGGATCTCCTCAGCGCTCCGTTGCATCCCATCACGGAATGCTTTTGCTGCTGCTTTATTTGCAACCCATGATGGCTCGTCGATGACTGCCCGCTTCATGACTTCCGGTGAATCACAGTCAACTACCTCGAGCGACCATTGACAGATATCCAATGTGCCCATGCGCGGCAAAGCAGGCATCAGCTTGAGCGCGCACTTATGGTTACCGGCGCTGGTGATTACATCGGCACCCACCTGGTCATCTTTCTTTTTGCTCACGGAGACGATTTGCACCAACACATCGTCGGGATAGCCACCGTAGGCCGCGGTCATGAAGTTTACAGTGGCATTGACAGCAGACCCGCAGCGGTCTGACTCGCCAGCTTGAACAAGGCCGGCAGCTGCCATGAGTAGGAAGAGAGCTGAAAACTGGCTTTTCATTGATGTCCTTTCATCAGACCTGTGAGACGTGCAAAACACATCAAAAAAAGCGCGCCAGATGACGACGCGGATGACTTCGCAGCCTAGGAAACCTCAATTCCATAGAATCCCAAGCGTCGTACCTGCATCACCCGGTCGACAGATGACGACCTGCCGCCATGATCCAACTTCACCAGAGCTTTGGGCGTTGTTTTCAGGTCGTTTTTGCGTCTGAAATCAATCCACCCAGCCGATTTCCTCGAACTCTTCGTCCTCTGCCCAGCTCGATGGCTGGGTTTGGGCGTACCTGGGCGGTTTCGATTAACAGTTTGTGGATGCCGGCAACGCCCAGGTTAGGCGCTCGCCGGTCAGCAGAGCAGCAGCTTGCTTGGCGCCACGGGCCGTGCGGTAGAAGCGCGGCAACTCGTCAAACTGGCGGCCACGATAGCCATGGGCACAATCCAGACGCCACAACTCGCCACCGTCGCTGCGGTCGTCGCGGGCGATCCACAAGGAGGCACCCTTGCTGGTTGTCGCTTCAAGTCGGCTCATCGGGTTTTCCTGTGTGTCAGCAATAGGGCTTCTGGCCACGGGCCACACGCTCTTTTACCGCTGTGGTGGCAGCCCGTGTGGCTTTGCGGTGTTGGTTCCAGTCATACAACCAGCGCGCTGCAAATAACCCCGCTGCCAAGCCAAAGAGCGCCAGTACCATCTGTAAGGCCCTGTGGAAGATGGTTTCCAGTTCGCCTTGACCTGCTGCAAGGGCAGAAGACGACGTAGCCAGGATGAGCAGACCGATTGCCAGTCTCATAGTCATTTTCCCTCTTACTCGACTGCTTTGCGTTGAGCTGCTTTCGCTGCCTTGGTCGGTCTGACAATCAACCAAAACATCAAGGGCGGTAAGACCAGCACAATCGCTAGATTCAACAGGTCACGGGGGGTGTACCCTCCGAAAGCGGCGCAGCCGAGCACCAGCAGGGCCATCACGGACGCGGTCAGAGTCAAGTGAGCTTTCAACATTGTTCGTTCCATTACTGCACACTTGCCTAACCGGTGTGCTTCTACTGACTCAGCCCCGGCACAGGCCGAGGCTTGGGGTGCAGCTGAGCGATATTCTAGGCAGGCTCAACGCTTACGTATGGCGGAAGCGGACTTACCTCCGAGCCCGACTCAGGCTCAATCCAGATTTGCCGCATGTGGGCACCGAAGCCATCGAAACGTAGAACGATTTTTCGTCCATCACTAAGGGTGAACTTATACTTGCAACCTGGCATGAAACTGACCATATAGACTCCTTATTCACAGGCATGAAAACCGAACCCCTAACTCCGTTAGCCCCGGTTTTCAGGCGGGGCTTGTGGTGCTGCTGGGTGCGCGATGCCTGACCAGCGTCGAACATCGAGCAGCGCCTGGTCATCCAGTTGCGCCTTGAGCAGCAAGGCAGGATCCATTCCAAATCCTGATAGTTTTGCCGGGGCTATCGTGGTGGCATGCAACCGCAACGCCCATTCGCGCAACTGTGCATCGGTCATTGGGCCGGAGGTCTTATACCCAAGGGACAGCGTTGGGGTTTGGGCCTTTTTACCAAACCTGCGGCGAAGCCATCCAAGGATCATGAGTCATTTTCCGAGTCGAATTTGCCAAGATGGATGCGCAGTCCAGCCTCACCGCGATGGGGCAACGTGAAGTACGCCGCCATCATGCGGTCAAGGTTTTGCTGCAACAGCATCAGTGGATGGCCGCTGCCGCCGATGTACATCGGCTGCCCGTGGGCAATGCCAGACTCGAAGAAACGATGGTCCCCGCTGTCTGCTCCACCGATGGAGTACGAGATCATTTCGACTTCATCATCGAGGTTGTAGTATTCGATAGTTTCCGGATCGACATCCCAGACCGCCGAGAGAAGGGCCTTGACCCGCACGTGTGCCTCAGCCCTGGTGAGTGCTTCGAAGAAGACGACACGCTCCATGGCCTGGCGGTCTTTCCAATCCGAAGCTGTCGAACTGGCGATAACTCGATAAATCATGCGCGTTACGGCTCCTGCTCGAACCTGGGGCGCGAAAATCGCGCCCCCTCTACTACCGCGGCCCAGCGCATGGCTGGGCTTGGCGGTACGGCAATTTCCTACTTGCCTTCGCTTTGACTCTTGGCTGCTTCCAGATCTCGTTCACACTGTGCAATAGCGTCGCGTAGTGACTGCTGATGTTCTTCGCGACGACGCTCTTGTGCACCGCTTCCTTCTCCACGTTCAGCATCGCGCTCCAACTCACTCAAGTAGGCAGCGTTCGCCGCAGCTAGAGCTGCTGTTGCTTGTTCCACGGTTTGACTCATCGATGTATCTCCTATCGGGTGCGCGAAAATCGGGCCTCTCCTACGGGCTTAGCCCCGACTGGCGGGGCTTGCGGTGTGGCGGCGATTTCCGTGCTATTGGGCGTTGCTTGGGATAACGCCAGCGCGTTCGCTGCTGGTCAATCGCTCTTGCTCAGCAGCGATGAGTTCATCTTTTTCATCCTGGCCCAAAGCATCCCACTGATTAAACTCGTCAGCCTCAGCGTTCCAGCGACTAGCAGCGATTTGAGCGGTACTCGTAGAGTCGGCGTTCATGGTGAGTTCCTACAACTTTTCGCTATTAATCTTGCATCGGGCTAAAACGGCATTGATGCGCGCTTGTAGTTCCGGTTTAGAGGCCGCGGCCTCGCGTAAATCAGGTAGCTGCTCCAACACCAGATCAGCCACATTCTCGCCAAACTGGTCGATAAGCCTCTCCAGATTACCAACCGTTTCTTCGGGGGCTATGAGCTCGCGGCTCATATTGGCGATGAGCGATGCTGATGCGCAGTCCGCCTCATCGAGTTGCAGCACCCTGATTGGAACAATATCCATGCCCAACTTCGTAGCCGCAAGCCACCGAACCATGCCTCCACCAGGGGTGATTTCATATCGGTTGCCCACCTTACGTACGAGGATTGGCTCCAGAATACCAATGTCTTTGATACTGGCAGCCATAGCGTCCACCCGACTCTGGCTAGGTGGGATAGCGTGAGTGCTATCGGGCAAGATTTTGCTGGTTTGATATGCCGTAGGTGTGCTCATCTCTGTTTCCCTACCAGTCGGAGCGCTGAAGGCGGTAGGTGCCCGGAAGGCAGTTTTCAGCGTGGCTCAATTTCGCCTCGGCCTCTTCCCGGTCATCCGCTCTATCAATGGCGAGCCAGTCACCATTCAGCTGACGTTCTTCGACGTACCACACCGGCTCGGTTGCTTGAATATCTTCACCCAAGGTCGACTGTCCATCACTGTCCTTGGGATGAAGCCGCTCCAATTGCGACTTGTCCTGGGTAATCGTTACCAGCCGGGGTGGGAACTTTTTGAGTGAAAGCGCCGCCGCTTCGGCGAATACGTCTTTACTTTTATCTGTCATGGCTACCATCCTGCTCGATCATGAGGGGCCAAAGTGCCCTGTACCTACTGCCGTAGCCCGCGCTCGGCGGGCTGAGTGCATTACCCGAGGCGCAGGCCGCCCGTGAGTATGTCTAGGGTGGAAGTGTCTTTGCTGCTTTGCTGCTACGCATGCAGTCCCCCGTTGTTCAGAACGTTAGCCGTTGATCTCGTCATCGCGGAGGGGACGTGCCACCTCGCTGACAAACACGATGATTGCGGTAAGGCCGATGGAGTAGCACCAGTAATGTACTGTTGCTATCAGACCCTTGAAGGTCATCCACGGGGCCAGGTACCCAAGGAAGAGGGCCATGACGGCGCCGAAGCTGAACAGCGCAGCGGTTACGCATAGCCATGGCTTGGGTGAAAATCGTTATCGGCCTTGCGCAGCTCTAAGCCGCCGATCTGCATTGTTTCCATTTCGCTCATGGAGTTGTTCTCCTCGATCAATCTGCGAGTAGTAGGCGAGCATCAAAAGCGTCATCAGGAACCTCAACGCCCCACCACTCCAACGCTCTCTCTCGAAAGAGAGCCCAGTCAGAAGCTTTTGGCTGCCCGTGCGTACAGAGACGGCATTGCGGAATGCCCGCCATCTGCTCTGTGACTGTCGTGTGCAAGTCGATTCCCATCCGCCCAAAACGACCTACTGTCGATCCATCCGAAGCATGAATCCACACAGCATTTCTTGCTTCGGATAGTTGAATTTCATAAGTGGTCATGTGGTGCCGTCCGGTTTTCCTTGGTCAGATTTCGGTACTACCAACCCATTGGGTGCCAAGGTAGCCATCGGCGCCGTCACGGGTGATCGCTTCATGCTGCATGGCAACGTCCAGCAGTTGCTCATGCGTCCAACCGGATACCGGCGCTGTCACCGTCACCAGCACGTTGCCGGCGAGCGAGCGGATTTCGAGGGCATGGTGCTTCAGCGTGGCTAGCAATTCCGGCTCTCCTGGGCGCTGATCTGTAACGAGACTCAACATGGCGATTTCCTATCACTCGCTGATAATCGCCTGACCGGCAATTGACAATGTAACCGGCGACCGCAACACACCTCCGTTGCAGATAGCAGCAGAGCAGGCATTCAAAAGTTGTTGAGCCAAGGCCATAGCCTCTTGAGCGCTACCAATTTGAATTTGCAGGTAGTCAGGATATTTCGACTTACCATCGACGATCTGTTCCCCTTCGCCCTGGACGAACAGAAGCTGGCTGTCCTGTCCTGCTGCGGTGAATATGGAATCCAACATTTTTGGGGTAGTACCTGGGATAGCGGTGCAAATCTGGCTGGTAATTTCTTCGCTGACTTTCATGTCTTCCCCTGCTCGATCCTGAAGGCCGAAAGTGGCCTGTTCCTACTGACAAGGCCCGCACGGGGGGGGCTGTTGATGCAACGGGATTTACCCGCCTTATTGAGCGCCGCTGCATCAGTGACCGTCCAATCGAGCTTTTCGCCGGTCACTATTGCCGCTGCCATACGTGCACCCCGAGTAGTGCGGAAGTAGCGGGGTAGCTCGTCTAAATCACGACCGCCCAAAGAGTGAAAATTGCAGTCGAGGCAAAAGAGAACAGACGAACCCTCTTCATCGCGGCTGATCCACAACTCTTTACCTTGTGAGTCCTTCGTCTGTAGCACGACGGTATTCATCGTCTCTCTTCCTGCTCAATACTGGGCGCAGATATCGCCCCTTTCTAGTGCCGCTGCCCATCTTGAGTTGGGCTTGGGCGTCCTGTTCGGTACTTGGATTCAGCGTCTCACGGCTAGCCGGCAACGCAAGGCCATGATCTGCCTAAGCGTGCCTCCAGGTGACTCAGCGAAGTATGTTCAGAGGATAACGGCCTCGATAGAAATCCCAACCCAGATCCGGCATTTTCCCACATTCCAGCAGCTCGCACCCGATGACGAATGCAGCACGGATCAGCTGACGGATTTGACCAGATCCAAGAGACGCAGCTCGTCGGGGGGGCATCCAGGGCTATCTGTTTGGATTGGACGGGGAACTAGGTTGATCCTGAGAGAGTTGGGGCGGTCCTCCTGCACAGCTTAACGGCAGGCCCGACGCGGAGTTCACGGAAAATCAGTTGCGCCACCCCTTGCTCCACCCGCACGCTGAAAGTAGAGCTGACCAATCGAGTTGGCATAGACAGGGCAACGTGATGACGATGTTGACGATGACTGATAACTGGATGTTTTTAGAAGCTGCTGGGGTGCTCTTATTGGTTTTCTTGGGCGCGATCACCCTCAGGCGATGGTATCGCAAAAAAAGCGCCCCACCTGACTGGCCGGAGGGTGAATATCGGTAGAAGCCGCTGGGAGCGCCCTACCCTTTGCTACGGCGCGGGTCTTCACTACGCGGGTATGTACGCTCGTCCTCAATCTGCCCGCCGCTGGTGTGGATCTTCACCGAGCCGGTACGCCCCTCCATGAAACCGGGCAACTGCTCCAACAACTCTGCCTTGGTCGCGGCAAACAACAGCGCCTGGCTGTCCCCCTGGCGGTGAAGCTTCCAGCCGGTGCCCTCGGCAGTTACGTGATAGTTGTCCATCGGGTTCTACGAAAATGTGGGTGGTATAGGTTGGGGCTCGGTTGTGCCGCGGAGTTCCAGGTGATCACAGCACGTCCGTATCCTGTTCCTCCCGGTACTGCCGGAAAATCTCCTCCTCAATGTACTCGGCGTAGCGTTCGGCCAACGCGGCGCAGCCGTTTCGCCCTAAATCAGAGGGCCGGCCGTGCACGTCAAAGATCACGCCGGAGACGACGCGAAATTCAAGTTCGCTGTAACCCTGCGCATCCCAATCGCTATTCCACAGACCAGGTCGAGCCTCCTCGATCACCAGCTCTGTGATTTCACAAAGGAGCACGCAGGCTTCCGCCTCAATGGCCACCTCATACACGTTGATGCCCTACTCTGCTTAGGCCAGATCCGTATCGCTTTCGATGCTGATCCCCGCTGCGGGTTTGTCTTCACGCAGGCCGATGAACACTGCATGCCGCACCTTGCCGGTGGGAGTAATCTCCAAAAATTTGACTTCAGCTACCAGCTCGGGCGTCACCCAGACCACCTGCACGCCTTTGATTGCGGGCGGGTTCACTACAGGTGCGCCATCGCGTTTCAACGGCCTCAGCCGCACAAGCAGCTCATCCAGCTGATGACCGTTGAAGCCTAACTTTACCCGGCCGGCATACTTCAACTGGCCGGCATCATCATGAAGACCGATCAACACTGATCCAATACCAGCGCCAGCACGGGTGTAACCTACCAGCACAAATTCTTGCCTGTTGTTGCATTTGAGCTTGATCCAGTCGCCATTACGCGTACCGCTGTACACGCTGCCGCAGCGCTTGCCCACCAGCCCCTCCAGGCCAAGCTGACATGCACTGGCCAAAAGCGATGTCGGATCAGCGTCCAACGTAGTCGAGAAGCGCACGCGCTCGAGGTCGCACTGTTGCAACAGCACTTGCAGAAGCTCACGACGTTTCTCCAAAGGCCAGCCACGCAGATCAGTGCCATCTACGAAGGGAAGATCGAAGGCGTAATAGACAAGGGCATCGGTTTGCCTCTGGCTAAATGCCGCTTGCAGGGGCTGGAATGCAGGCCTGCCCTCCCCGTCTAGCATCACAATCTCGCCATCGACCCAAGCCCCACGCACAGGCAAGCGGGCCAGGTCCTGCGCCAACATTGGCATGCGCGAGGTCCAGTCGTGGCCATTTTTGGTAATCAACGCCACGGCCCCATCGAGACGAGCCATCAAACGATATCCGTCTAGTTTGATCTCGTAGAGCCATTCGCCTGGTGGGGGACGCCCTACCAGGTTGACCAATTGCGGAGGAATACGGTCAGGGATCACCCCTTTCTTCGACGCCATGCTTTTGCGCCTCAGCATTACCCGATACCCAATGGAGTGTCATATCCGCTCGAAAGGTCCGCCATTTGTCCAGCCGGAGCTAGCCGCGCCGTGCGGCCTGCATTACTGTATATGCAAACAGTATTAGCCGGTGCTCCATGAAAGTCGTGTCAATTCAGCCACTCCGGAACTCCAATCAGGCGCTGGCGGTCCTCGCCGGCTCAGCTGCGGGCGGGTTTCCAAGCCCTGCTGCGGACTATTACGAGCCTCCTATTTCGCTCGATGAGCTGTTAAACATCCGAGCAGCGCACGTCTTCATCGTGCGTGTGGAAGGCGAGAGTATGCGTGACGCAGGGATTTACGACGGTGGCGTCCTGGTCGTTGATCGATCAATTACTCCCTGCCCTGGCCATATCGTCCTGGCTTACGTGGATAACCAGCCACTCGTTAAGCGGCTGGCCAAGGCTCCTGATGATAGTTGGCTTCTGGAGTCGGCCAACCCTGCATACAAGACCATTACGCCCGACGATTACGGATCGGTCGATGTGTTTGGCGTAGTCACCTGGGACCTGACCAAGCATGTGTTCTGAAACCTCTCGACCGATTTACGGGCTGGTGGATGTCAACTCGTTCTATTGCAGCTGCGAACGTATTTTCCGACCTGAGTTGAGACAGCGTCCTGTCGTTGTCCTTTCGAACTCGGATGGTTGCATTGTGGCCCGTACGAACGAGGCCAAAGCGCTCGGACTGAAGATGGGCGACCCTTACTTCAAGGTGCGCAATTTCCTTGAGCAGAATGGTGTTGCTGTGTTCAGTAGCAACTACACCTTGTACGGGGAATTGAGCCACCGCGTAGGGGTGGCCATCGCCTCGCTGGTCCCGGAGTGGGAGCGGTATTCCATCGATAAGAGTAAGTTGTATAGTGCGGACGCCTAAGCTATTGAGTTCTATCTATGGACATTGTTAAGCGTCCCAGGGGCGTTGAATGGCGACGCTAGAGCGCATTCATTTCGTGCCCCATTACCTCGTGCGCAGAGAGAACGCCGTCGCATACTCCCCCAGTAGCAGCCGGCCATCCATTGAGGGCTTGCCCCAAATCTTTTGGGCAGACTATGCACCTTGGAGGGAGGCAAACCTGTGGGCAGTGGAGCGAGCAACGACTGGTGACGCTTCTCTTAAGACCGTTGCCAGTAACATGAATGGCCTTCTCAATTACGCTAAATTTCTTGAATCTCGTGATTTGCAGTGGTTCGAGTTTCCCGCTCGCAAAGCTGACCGCTGCCTGGTGCTATACCGAGGGGCGTTGATCAAGATGCGCGATGCCGGCCAGATCGGCCCATCCACGGCGTCTGAGTACATGCGCAATTGCATCATGTTCTATCGGTGGGTAAGGCATAGGGAGCTTCTTTCTCCACACGTCCAGCTGTGGCGGGAAAAACCCTACGTCGTTAAATACTTCGACCGGGTGGGGTTCGAGCGAACGATCAGCGGAACCACCACCGACCTCAGCATCCCGAACCGTAAGCGCCCAGGCCAAACGCTTGAAGATGGGCTGTTGCCAGTCTCGGAGACCGATCGCGATGCAATTCTGGATTTCGCCGCAGAGAACGCCACGCCCGAGCTCTACCTCATGTTGGCCCTTGGATTTTTTACCGGGATGCGGCTCGGCAGCATCTGTGATCTCAAGATTCAGTCTCTGGAGCGCGCCGCCCCCGACCCTTCCGCTGAAGGGCTTCTACGCCTTGCAGTTGGTCCAGGCGCAGCTCCGCCAGTGCACACGAAATTCGGTGTGACTGGCCAGGTCTGGATACCCGAAGCGTTGCGTGATGAATTGCTGGAATATGCCAAAGGCTGGCGGAGGATGGAACGAGAGGCGAAAGCCTCGCCCGAGAATCGTGATTTGCTGTTCTTGACCCGCTTTGGTAACGCCTATGGCAGGCGCGGCACCGATCAGTCATCTGCTGTGAATGTTGAGATGTCCGAGTTTCGAAAACGGGGCGTCAAAGCAGAACTACAGGTGCTCCGTAAATTCCGCTTCCATCAGTCGCGCTGCACCTTCGGTACCGAATTGGCACGTCTGGCGCTATCGGCTTGTGCCGATGTCGCTATTGTAATTGCGACGGTCAGCGACGCGTTGCTCCATGGGCCTAACTCTGAAGCCACCACCTTCAAATACATCCGATTCGTACAGGCACTGCCGATCAAACAAGCCCTCTCAAATAGCTTCATGGCGGCATTTAGCGGGATCGGCGCTGGGGCGCGGCACGATGGATAGTTCCGAATTCGACCTCACTTTCCCGATGCTTGAGTATGGGGCCACTGAAACGCCCTGGGACCTCCGGCCGCTGCTGTTTCGCGGAGGTGCAGCAGCAAAGGTGAAGCATGTGGGCCGCCAGATCGCGCAGGGCGAACTCGGCAGTCCCTTGCCGGAACGTTTCGAGCTGGTGACGCAGCTGCATGAGCACATGACTGACGACCTTGCTGGTGGCGGAAGTCGCTTCTCGGTGCAGAACAAGATCAGTGCATTGCGCCGATTCTTTGCCTGGATCGATTCAGAAAACGTGAATCTCAGTCTCGAGACGGCGGCCGACACGTTCATTCGTTGGACCGATCACTTGCTCCAGCGTCATCGAGTCGAACGCAATTTCAGCGATGGGTCCCTGTACGATCTCACCAGGCTCACGGCGACGATGCTGGACCGAGCATTGGACCGCCAAGCAAGCCTGAGCAAGAGCACACGTATTCGCAAGCCGCGCGGCAAAGGCAAGGTACATACGAGCAAAGCGGACAAGCAGAATCTGCAAAACACCTTCGCATTCGGACACCTTCTAGCTGACGTATGCGAGGCATTGACCTGGAGGGGGACAATGGCCCCCCTCCCAGTTTGTATTTCGTTACGCACCGGCCAAGTGCTGGAACTATGGTCGGGATTGCAGAGCCCCGAGAAAGTAGCGGCCCGCCGTACCAGGCCGCAAAACCAAGCGCAAATCGAAGCATCCCTGGCGGCGCGTGCCGCCCACGATGCAGATCGGACACTGCGGACCCGTTTCCCCATCGTCAATTTACGGATCGAGAGTGAATTGCTGATGTTCATCGCCCAGACCGGTCTGAACCTCCAGCAAGCACATACCCTGCGGGTTGAGCAGTTTCATTACACCAGCCACATAGACGGCTACCAGGTACGTACCTACAAAAATCGACGGGAAGGAGAAGTGCTATTCGAGATCTTTGCCAGTTATCGAGAGTGGTTCGAGCGCTATCTCGAATGGCGTTCCGAATGGTTTCCCAATGAGCCGGATGGTTTGCTCTTTCCGCTTATACGTAGCGGGGGACGAATCCTAGAAGAGGCGACGCAGTTCACGAACGTTACGCGCATCTGCCGCGAGCTTGGCATACCGATAGTGAGACCGCGAAAACTGCGCGGGACGCGCATCAACTGGTTGCTTCGGGAGTCCCAGAATCCCCAACAGGTTGCGGAGTTGGCCCAGCATACGGTGCAAACGCTGATACGCGTATATGCCGACCCCCATCCGCAGATCGCTATGGTGGAAATTACGCGCTTCCATCAGCAAACCGATCCGTCCCTTTCACCTCCTGCTCCTGGTAGATGTGTATCGGCCACACCTGAACCAGTGGGCACGATGCCGAAGAATGGTCCGCGACCCGACTGCATCAATGCTGCCGGTTGCCTGTTCTGTACCCAGCACCGGGATATCGAAAGTGAGGATCATGTGTGGTCTCTCGGTAGCTTGCGCCACCTCAAATCGCTTGAACTGGCACGCTACCGCCCATCCAGTTCGGGTAAGCACCTGACGACAGAGCATCCGGCCCTGCTGGTGATCGATCGGCTGACGGCCAAACTGCGCTTCTTCGAAGAAAGTAGCGAGGTCCGCAGGCTTTGGGTCGAAGAAGCCAGAGCGCGCATAAGTGAAGGTGACTACCACCCGGCCTGGGATGGCTTCATCCGATTGGCAGAACTGCGACAAAGATCAGCATGACGAAAAATATTCTTTCCGAACTTGGCCTCGGCATCGACTCGCCCCTAGCGATTCCTGATGCGCCGAACTACCGTCCGCCGTGCTGGCCACCGCAGCGTGATTGGCCGGTCATCATAGATGCCGCTGGCCAGGTGGTGAGCCGTTGGGGCGATGCCATTTGGCGGCTCGACCCATGGGCGGGAAAACGGCTCACTCTCAATTTCGGCGATGGCCCAGATAAGAAATATGTCGCCGCGATCGATCCTGCGAACGCCGATTTATTGCGGACCGTAATCGGCTGGTGGCTATACGGCCCCAATGGAGCCCGTGGATACCGAGGCCTGAAAACGCGCTTCGACCAGATGCGTCGGCTGTTCGTCTTGTGCACTCAAGAAGGCATTCTCGCATCCGAACTGAGTCATTTTCCGCGCGTTGCCGACCGTCTCCCGGAGGTGCTCCAGGCTTCCCGGTCCGGTGAGTTCTTGGCATTGCTGCACGAACTGTACGAGCGGCGGGATGCGCTGGGGTTCACCTTGTTGGATCGCGCAGGGTTGGCACGCCTCGCAGCGGCCATGCCCGACCACCAGAAGCTCCAGACCCCCTATATCCCGCCCCGCATTTGGCACTATCAAATCACACGCTTGCGCGAATGCCTGGATGACTTTTTGGCGCATCGAGGCCAAGTCGAGGAGTGCTTCCGCTTCTGTCTGGCTGCCTATCGGCACAACTCTGCCAGTCTCCAAGGACAACGCAGGCCACAATCGTTCTATCCGTTTCAGTGGCCGTCGGATGGATCAAACGGAAAGTGGACTGGGCGGCAGTACTACGGCCCATTCATCGACACCGCGCATCGGTTTGGCATGGTGGAACTATTTCGTCGCTGGCTGGGAGTGAGCGACGACGAAATTCGCATTCAAACTCTGAGTCGCTACCTCAACCTCGTGAGTCGATCTGGACTGTGCTATCTGCTGAACTTCAGCCTCATGCGAGTCGAAGAGGCTTGGAACCTGCGCGCCGATTGCTTGCACATAGAACGTGATCCGCAGTTTGGCGACATCCATGTATTGTGCGGACGAACGACCAAGACGATGTCGGATTCTGAGGCACTTTGGGTGACGTCCCCGTCAGCTCAGGTGGCAGTTGAAGCCATGCGTGTGGTCGCAGACCTCCGCGCAGAATGCGACTCTCCCCCCGGCGAGGCCTCGGTGCCGGATGATCCGGCCAAGCGCTATCTGCTTGATTATTGCCTTGAACCGTGGGGAACGAAGTTCACCAAGATCAACCGCACGATTCGGCCATCGATTCCGAGCTATGCCCATGTGCTTCAGTGGTTCGACAAGCTGTTCGACCGTGAGCAATTGCGCATTACGCCGGAAGATTTCGAATTGGCTCGGTTGGTGACGCCGACGCTGACCGACGAGTTTGCGGTCGGCAAAATCTGGCCGTTGGCCTGGCATCAACTCCGACGAACCGGCGCAGTGAATATGCAGGCATCCGGGCTGGTCAGCGACGCTTCATTGCAGTTTCAGCTAAAGCACGTCGCCAGAGCGATGAGTCTCTACTACGGGCAAAACCATTCCAGGGTACGGCTGGAAGAGAAGGCCCATACCTACTACGTCCGCACCATGTACGAAACTTTGGGTAGGCAGCTGCAACAGCTGACGAGCAACCGATTCGTCAGCCCCCACGGCGAGAAGCGAAAATCTGAGATTGTCCGCCTAATCTCAGCCTCTGATGCTAAGAAAGCGATCAATCTGGCTAAGAAGGGGACGGTCACTCATCGACCGATTTTGCTGGGCATCTGCACGAGCCGTACCCCCTGTCCCTATGGGGGCATCGACAATATCGCTCGCTGCGGAGGGGGCGACTCCCCCGGAGAAACCAAACCATGTGCGGACGTTCTCTATGACCCCGAGCAACTCGACGAAGTCGAAGTGTTGGAGGCGGTATTGGATGAGCGCCTGGCCGCTGCCGAGGTAGACAGTCCGCTAAGGACTTCGTTGGAAGCCCAGAAACGTAGTGTGGAGAATTATCGCCATGTCATCCGGCAAACATGAATCCGCTGACCCGGCTAAGCGAATGAGTGCCGGCGAGCAGTATCGCGCAGCGTTCGAGCGGCTGAAGAGCAACAAGCCCGAACGACTGCCGAAGGGGACGCCCGTAAGTCAGAACAACGTTGCCAAGGAGGCCGGCAGCGACCCCTCTGCACTGAAAAAAGCTCGTTTCCCCCTACTGATCGCTGAGATCCAAAAGTACGTGGAAGGACACGCTGAGCAACGTCCGCCATCAGTGCGCCAAGTCAGCTTATTAGCCCGCAGAAAAAATCGTGGACTTCGAGAACGGATCGAGGAAATCACGCAGCAGCGTGACCACCTAGCCAGCCTACTCAGTGAGGCCGACGCCACCATTCTTGAGCTGTACGACCGTATTGCGGACTTGGAGCGCCAACTGCCGGCCTCCAATGTGCTTCCTCTTGATCCGCGAGGCCACAAAAAACTTTGAAACGGAGAGCTCGCAATATTCGAAAGAAACACAGCCATGCCCGACCAGCCCGGCATGAAACGTCGGGCTAGCCGCCGAAGAGCTTCTTGCGTTGCGCGGTCCGCTCCCGGCGTAGATTCTCGTAGGCAGTTCGGCGTTTAGTCGCGTTTTTGATTAATTCCAGGACCTGGGCGATATCGCCGAGCAACTCCTCACGCGCGGGAAGCGGTAGTTGGCGCTCGCCTGGGGTGTCGTGGGCCTCGGTAGCTTCGCAGGCCCGCGCATACACTGCCAGCAACTGCTCCCACTCCTCTGCGGGGTGGCCAATGACAGCACCAAATGCTTCTACGCTCACCACATCGCTGAACGGCTGGACGGTATTGTTCAAAAAAACCTCGCGTATGGCGCGCTCGACAGTGCCTCGGAGGCTTGAGTATCCCGATGCGATTTGCCGCTCAAGCTCATCATCCGGGTCGCTGCCGACCGGAACGTTCAGCGCTTTCGCACGACTTTCGAGATCGGCCAGGCGGGCCTTGGTGTCCATCGTCGTCCACGTCAGCCCCTCGCTCACTAGTCCCGGCGACTCGTCCCAACCGATGGTCTTGTAGCTGGCCGAGCGATCAGCGCGCTGAAGCGCCATCGCGAGCTCGGTCAGGAACACCGCATCATGGGTGAACACCAGCACTTGGCGGGTCTCAGCCAGCGCTACCAAACGCCGAGCTATGGCCCGACGATATACGTGATCCAGCGACGTAGACGGATCGTCGAAAATAACGGTCGAAGTATGTGGCAGGGATTCGAGCTCGGCGAGGAACATAGCCATCCCCAACGCGCGCTGCTCGCCCTCTGACAGCACCTTGGAGGCTTTCGCCGTGATTTCCTGCAGGCGCAGCGTGACCTTGGTCACCCCCAGCTCTGTGCGCCCGCTCAGGTCGGGTTGCACCCGTCGCTTATAGCCCAGGGCTTTCAACTCAGCATTCATAGAAGCGGCCAGAGCCTCGGTCACATGCGTCGCCGCCAGGGACGTCAGTTTGCGTGACACTGCCGCTGGGTTGAGGGCGGCATGGCAGCGGCTCAATGTGGCATGGACCTGACTGTCCTGAACAAAGCGCTCCACCGCGCCAAGCTGGTTGGCGAGGCGTTGTCGGGCTTCTAGCTCTGCCAGTTCTTGGGTCAGCGCCAAGCGTAGAGCGGGATCGGCAGAGGTCCGCAGGGTATTGGCGTCGACTCGGAGCGAAGCAGCTTTGGCGGCGAAGAGACTATCGAGGTTTGCTTCGATAGGAAGCGGTTCTGACTCGGGGGACCAGTTTCCAGTTTGCAGGGCTTGGCTAACCCAAGTATGCCGGGCGGTCCAGACCGATGCCGCTGCGGTGATGGCAGCGTGTAGGTCGGGCAGTCGCTCCTCCACGTCAGCCCGTGTTGGCACATCCAGAACGTTTAGATCGACAGCCTGCACCTTCCCTAGAGCGTTCATGCGCGCAAGCGTGGCGGCTTGCGCATCCGCCGTGGCGCTGTCGGCGACAAATGCCGCGAAACGCCGCATGCGCTCCGAGGCATCCGTTGAATAAGGTTGCTGGCAGAGTACGCAGTAAGCGTCCGGTTCCAGGTGCGGGAAGGGATGTTCAGGGTATGCCGTCTGCTGAGAGAAAGCCTCAGCGGCTCGGTACATCGTTTGCCAGAGTTCAGCTCCTGTGCCTTCCAGCAGCGTGGCGGTGGGTGAGGACGTTACCGGCAACTCCATGGCGTTCAGTGTGTCTCGATCCTGAAGACGCGCTTGCGCCAGTTGCATGGCGAGATGCGCGGTTTTTTCCGTTGTAATCAGTTCCTTTGCCCGTGCTATGGCACGATCATTCACCCAGCGCTGGACTTCCTCGGCTCGACGCTGCGCCTGGTCCAAGCGTGTCGCCAAACGTTCCAAGGCCAGCGCCTGCGGCACAGGATCGCTTTCCAGTAATGTCCGCTTCAGAAACTCCAGTCGCCGGAGTTCATCGTCACCGACCGTCCCTAATCGAGCAAGCACGGCGCGGTCCGAGTCCCCACCTAATTTGGCGATGTAGCGGCCGACTTCGGTGTCACCCTTCAGCGGTTCGAATTGCCGGGTATCCAGAGCCAAGGCATTGCGTTCGGTCCCAATCCGTGCCTGTAAATCACGCTGAAGTAGGACCAGGCGCGTCAGATGAGTGAGTCCGTAGGGCTGAAATGCAGGGGTCCCTTCCGCGTCGATGTAGTCATTGGCACAGGCCGCGTCGTAGACCGAGACCGAACTCAAATGCAAATGGGCCGGCCCGTTCTGGACCCAACGTGCGGTTTCCGGAGTGCCATCCACCAAAATGGCGAAATCTGCTGATGGCAGTCTAGCTGGGGTTGCCGCCCCAAAAGCGTCGGGCAGGACCTCCACCCGATGCCGAGCGTTGCAGGCATTCTTGAAGACGCGGGCGTAGCCGGATTTGCCGGCGCCGTTATGACCAAAGAAAATGGTCATGCCCTCCGGTGCGAGGTCAAAGGCACGACCGGACGGGAAGCCGTTTACCTGGTCTAGCCCCGAGACACCCACCAACCGCACGGTTGCGCCACTTCCGGCGCCTGGTACGTCGTCCAGCGTGAATGGCCGTGCTCCCCCCGTGGTTGCGTCTTCCCGTTCTTGCTCGCGAACCATTCGCAGAATGGTCTCGATGTCATCTTGGGTTAGTTCGGCCCGGGCAAATATCCGGCGCAGTGCTTCCTGCTGCCAGGGTCTGAGTCCGCCGGCCCACCCAATAATCTCGTCCAACAATGGCATATCCGTCTCCTTTCCAGATCCGCCGATTAAAGGCCGCGCCCAGTTGGATGGCAAGTGGCCAGCGCCTTCGAGGTGCTTCGCCGTGTTCCGTTTGCCTGCCTTCCTGACCGCCACCCTAGTGGCTTGTCCGGTCGTGACGCTACACGGGCAGAATTTCTGCATGCTGGCCAGTATCAAGCCGCTCTAAAGTCCGCTACCGGAAAGCGCTGTTTAGCGGTGAGAGACGGGGAAAGTGCGGAAGCTACTACCGACGCAAGCGATGTGGTGAGCAGTCCTCAGGTATGTGCGAAATTGCACTCCTCTTGACCACCAATTTGGGTTGGCGTTGACCACGGATTGCGTTCAACTTGACCAGGGCGTGTCACTGTCACGACCGTCAGAGAACGGCCAAAAACGGACACCGCCAACCCGTTGGAAAAAAACTGAGCGTTGCTTTCCGTTAAGTTTGGTAGTTGCAAGCCCCGTTCAGGAAGAATTGCTCGATCAACGCCGCCATACCTGCGCGTGCGATACGGCCGCGGCGCTCGGCGTCTACCAGGCCGAAGATCAAGGAGGAGAAGATTTCGGTAAGCGCCGGGGCACCGATATCGATACGGAATACGCCCAGTTTTTGCCCGCGTAGAAAGAACTCGTCCAGCGTTTCTGAGTAAGGCAGCCATCGGCAGCCGCCTGCATCTAAATCAAACGTGTCCGGGCGCCACTGAAATGAGAGGAAAACCAACAACTCCCTGTGAGTCAAATGGCCTTCGATCAGGCGATGCAATGCGTCCAAGGGCGCCGACTCAAGATCGGCATCGGCAATGACCCGATAAATAACCACCGAACCATGATCCAGAAGCATCTCGATCAGGTTGTCGCGGGTGCCGCAAAACCTGTTTAGCGTCGCCTTGCTGACTCCCGCTGCCTGGGCTATTTCTTTGAACGTGGCTCGCGGGTGGTCAACGATGGCGATCGCCAGGGCCTTCAGCAATTTCTCATCGGCAGCAGTTAAATCCATCGGTCACTCTTTATCTATCGCAGGCAGATGCGGGTATTTTGCCTAGAACACTCATTTTTCTCAAAGAGGATACTAGCTTTGTTCACATCAAAATCAAATGAGTCAATATTGACTCATTTGATTTTGGTGTGCATTATGCGCGGCTTCGACTACGTACTGGCTTCGTGCTTGGGTGAGATATGAACAAATTTCGCGAGTGGATCACTTTTTCCGTGATCTCCTGTTTGGTCGCCGTGACCCTGGTTGGCTGCGACAAGCCCGAAGAGCAAGGGGAGGAGGCGCCGGCGCGTGAAGTCGATGTGCTCAGCGTGCAGACCGAGCCCTTCACCGTGGTTGCCGAGCTACCAGGACGCATCGAGCCGGTGCGTGTCGCCGAGGTGCGCGCGCGGGTGGCGGGGATCGTGCTCAAGCGCACCTTTGAGGAAGGGGCCGACGTGAAGGCCGGCGACGTGCTGTTCCAGATCGACCCTGCGCCGTTCAAAGCGGCCCTGTCGCGGGCGCAGGGTGAACTGGCCCGCGCCGAGGCGCAGTTGTTCCAGGCCCAGGCGATGGTTCGCCGATACGAGCCGCTGGTGAAGATCAACGCCGTCAGCCAGCAGGATTTCGACAACGCCAAGGCCGCTCTGCAGAGTGCCCAGGCCGACAAGCGATCGGCCCAGGCCAATGTCGAAACCGCCCGCCTGGACCTGGGCTATGCCGAGGTTCGCGCACCCATTGCCGGACGCATCGGCCGAGCCCAGGTCACCGAAGGGGCGCTGGTAGGCCAGGGTGAGGCGACTCTGCTAGCGCGTATCCAGCAACTTGATCCGGTGTACGCCGACTTCACCCAGCCGGCTGCCGACGCCCTGCGCCTGCGCGCGGCCATCGCCGAGGGCAAGGTTGCCGGCGCTAGCGACCAGCCGTTGTCGCTGCGCGTCGATGGTACCGATATCGAGAGCAAGGGCACGCTGCTGTTCACTGATATCTCGGTGGATCGCAGCACCGGGCAAATCGCCCTGCGAGGGCAGTTCGACAACCCCGAGGGCGTGTTGCTGCCGGGTATGTACGTGCGTGTGCGCACGCCGCAGGGGCTCAACCAGAACGCCATCCTGGTGCCGCAACGTGCCGTGCAGCGTTCGGCTGACGGCCAGGCCAGCGTGATGCTGCTGGGCGAGGGCGATACCGTCGAGGTGCGCCAGGTCACTACTGGCGCCATGCAAGGCTCGCGCTGGCAGATCAGCGAGGGCCTGCAGGCCGGCGACAAGGTGATCACCAGCTCGCTGGCGGCTATCCGTCCGGGCGCCAAGGTCATCCCACGCGAGCAAGGCGCCGCCGAAAAAGCTCCACAGTCCCAGGCCCAGTAAGCCGGAGAACCATTCATGCCCCTGTTTTTCATCCGACGCCCCAATTTTGCCTGGGTAGTCGCCCTGTTCATCTCGCTAGGTGGCCTGCTGGTCATTCCGTTCCTGCCGGTGGCACAGTACCCCAACGTGGCGCCGCCGCAGATTACCGTGACCGCCACCTATCCCGGCGCCTCGGCGCAGGTGCTGACCGACTCGGTGACCAGCGTCATCGAGGAAGAACTCAACGGCGCCAAGAACCTGCTGTACTTCGAGTCCACCAGCAACGCCAACGGCATAGCCGAGATCACCGTCACCTTCCAGCCGGGGACCGACCCCGAACTGGCCCAGGTCGACGTGCAGAACCGTCTGAAGAAGGCCGAGGCGCGCATGCCGCAGGCCGTGCTGACCCTCGGCATCCAGACCGAGCAGGCCACCGCCGGCTTCCTGCTGATCTATGCGCTGAGCTACACCGATGGCGACAAGGACTCCGATGTCACGGCGCTGGCCGACTACGCGGCGCGCAGTATCAACAACGAAATCCGCCGGGTACCCGGTGTCGGCAAACTGCAGTTCTTCGCCTCCGAGGCGGCCATGCGCGTGTGGATCGATCCGCAGAAGCTGGTTGGCTACGGCCTGTCCATTGATGACGTGAACAACGCCATCCGCGCGCAGAACGTGCAGGTGCCGGCCGGTGCCTTCGGCAGCACGCCGGGTTCCAGCGAGCAGGAGCTGACGGCGACCCTGGCGGTCAAGGGCACCCTGGACAACCCGCAGGAATTCGCCGCCATCGTGCTGCGTGCCAACCAGGACGGCTCGCGCCTGACCCTGGGCGACGTGGCACGCATCGAGGTCGGCAGCCAGGACTACAACTTCGGCTCGCGCCAGGACGGCAAGCCCGCCGTTGCCGCCGCCGTGCAGCTGTCGCCCGGTGCCAACGCGATCCAGACCGCCGAGGCGGTCAAGCAGCGTCTGACCGAGCTGTCGGCCAACTTCCCGGACAACGTCGAGTTCTCCGTGCCGTACGACACCTCGCGCTTCGTCGACGTGGCCATCGACAAGGTCATCATGACCCTCATCGAGGCCATGGTGCTGGTGTTCCTGGTGATGTTCCTGTTCCTGCAGAACGTGCGCTACACCCTGATCCCGTCCATCGTCGTGCCGGTGTGTCTGCTTGGTACCCTGACCTTCATGTACCTGCTGGGCTTCTCGGTGAACATGATGACCATGTTCGGCATGGTGCTGGCCATCGGCATCTTGGTGGACGACGCCATCGTGGTGGTGGAGAACGTCGAGCGGATCATGGCCGAGGAAGGCCTGGCGCCGGTGCCGGCGACCATCAAGGCGATGGGGCAGGTGTCCGGGGCGATCATCGGTATCACCCTGGTTCTGTCGGCGGTGTTCCTGCCGCTGGCCTTCATGGCGGGTTCGGTGGGGGTGATCTACCAGCAGTTCTCGCTGTCGCTGGCGGTGTCGATTCTGTTCTCGGGCTTTCTCGCGCTGACCTTCACCCCGGCGCTGTGCGCCACGCTGCTCAAGCCGATTCCTGTAGGCCATCACGAGAAGACTGGCTTCTTCGGCTGGTTCAACCGCAAGTTCACCAGCCTGACCAGCCGCTACACGAAGCTCAACGACAAGCTGGTGCCGCGAGCCGGGAGGGTGATGTTCATCTACCTGGGCGTGGTGGTGCTGATGGGCTTTCTCTACATGCGCCTGCCGGAATCCTTCGTGCCGGTGGAAGACCAGGGTTACATGATCGTCGACATCCAGCTGCCGCCCGGCGCCACCCGTGAGCGTACCTCGGCCGCTGGTGGAGAGCTGGAGTCATTTCTGATGGCCCGCGAGGCCGTGCAGACGACCTTCCTGGTGCTTGGCTTCAGCTTCTCCGGCATGGGCGAGAACGCGGCCATTGCCTTCCCGCTGCTCAAGGACTGGTCTGAGCGTGATTCTTCGCAGTCGCCGGAAGCCGAGTCGGTTGCGGTCAACGAGCACTTCGCCAACCTCGATGACGGCGCAATCATGTCGGTACCACCACCGCCGATTGAAGGCCTTGGTAACTCCGGTGGCTTCGCCCTGCGCCTGCAGGACCGCGCCGGTCTCGGCCGCGATGCCCTGTTGGCAGCGCGCGATGAAGTGCTGGGCAAGGTCAACGGCAATCCGAAGTTCCTCTACGCCATGATGGAAGGTCTGGCCGAGGCGCCGCAGCTGCGCCTGGTGATCGACCGTGAGCAGGCCCGCACGCTGGGTGTCAGCTTCGAAGCGATCAGCAGCGCGCTGTCCACTGCGTTCGGCTCGTCGGTGATCAACGACTTCGCCAACGCCGGCCGCCAGCAGCGCGTGGTGGTACAGGCCGAACAGGCCGAGCGCATGACGCCGGAAAGCGTCCTGCGCCTGCATGTGCCCAACGACAGCGGCAGCCTGGTACCGCTGAGTGCTTTCGTCACCACGAGCTGGGAGGAAGGCCCGGTGCAGGTCGCGCGTTACAACGGTTACCCGTCGATCCGCATTGCCGGTGACGCCGCGCCCGGCGTGAGCACTGGCGAGGCGATGCTCGAACTGGAGCGCATCGCTGCCGAGCTGCCCGAAGGTATCGGCTACGAGTGGACCGGGCTTTCGTATCAGGAGCGGGTCGCCAGCGGCCAGGCGACGATGCTGTTCGCGCTGGCCATCACCGTGGTGTTCCTGCTGCTGGTGGCGCTCTACGAGAGCTGGGCGATCCCGCTGACGGTGATGCTGATCGTGCCGGTCGGCGCACTCGGCGCGGTACTGGCGGTGACTGCCATCGGCCTGCCCAACGACGTGTACTTCAAGGTCGGCCTGATCACCGTGATCGGCCTGGCGGCGAAGAACGCCATTCTCATCGTCGAGTTCGCCAAGGACCTGTGGGAAGACGGCTACTCGCTGCGCGATGCCGCTGTCGAAGCCGCGCGCCTGCGTTTCCGCCCGATCATCATGACCTCCATGGCGTTCATGCTCGGCGTGGTGCCGCTGGCCATCGCCACTGGCGCCGGCGCTGCGAGCCAGCGCGCACTGGGCACCGGGGTGCTGGGCGGGATGCTCAGCGCGACCATGCTCGGGGTGATCTTCGTGCCGATCTTCTTCGTCTGGGTGCTGTCGCTGCTGCGCACCAAACCTCAGCAAACCGACAACCATCCCCTGCATAAAGCGGAGTAATGCGATGACCTCTCACTTCATGCTCCGTCGCGCTCTGCTGCCCCTGGCCATCGCCGCCCTGGCGGGGTGTTCGCTGGCCCCGACCTACGAGCGCCCGCAGGCACCGGTCGCGTCGCACTGGCAAGCCGCCGACGCGGAGGGCGCCCGTGCCCAGGCGCTGGACTGGCAGACCTTCATCGTCGATGCCGACTTGCGCCGCGCGGTGGATACGGCGCTGAGCAACAACCGCAGCCTGCGCCAGGCGCTGCTGGATATCGAAGCTGCGCGTGCCCAGTACCGCATCCAGCGTGCTGATCGCCTGCCTTCGATCAACGCCAATGCCAGCGGCAACCGCCAGCGCCTGCCTGCCGATCTGTCGCAGACCGGGCGCTCGGAAGTGACCAGCAACTATCAGGTCGGCCTCGGCCTCGCGGAGTACGAAGTCGACCTGTTCGGCCGCGTGCGCAACCTCTCCGAGGCCGCGCTGGAGACCTACCTGGCGACCGAGGAGGCGACCCGTGCCACGCAGATCAGCCTGGTTGCCGAGGTCATCCAGGCCTACCTGACCCGCGATGGTGCGCTACGCCGCATGGCCCTGGTCGAACAAACCCTGGACAGCCGCATGGCCTCGCTGGAGCTGGTCAGCCAGCGCCGTGCAGCGGGGGCCGCCACCGCCCTGGATTACCAGGAAGCGGTCGGCCTTGCCGAACAGGCTAGGGCCGAGCGCGAGAGCACCGAACGCCAGTTACGCCAGGCGGACAACGCCCTGGTCCTGTTGCTCGGCACGCCAGATGCCGCTCGCCTGCTGCCCGCGACGCCCCGCGACGACCTGATGGTGCTGCAGGACATCGCCCCCGGCACCAGCTCGGAACTGATCGAACGGCGCCCGGACATTCTCGCCAGCGAGCACCGCCTCAAGGCGCGCAATGCCGATATCGGTGCAGCTCGCGCCGCGTTCTTTCCCCGGATCAGCCTGACCGGTTCGGTGGGCAGCTCCAGTGCCGAGTTGTCCGGATTGTTCGATGGCGGCTCGCGGGCCTGGAGCTTTGCCCCGACGCTGTCGCTGCCGATCTTCGCCGGTGGCCGCAACCGCGCCAACCTGGACCTCGCCGAAGTGCGCCAGGACGCGGCGGTGGCCGACTACGAAGGCACCATCCAGACCGCCTTCCGCGAAGTGGCCGATGCCCTGGCCGCCACCGACACCCTGCGCCGCGAGGAGGCTGCCCGCCAGGCTCTGGCCGGTTCCAGCGAGGCTGCGATGGCCCTGGCTAAGGCGCGTTACGAGGGCGGCGTGGACGACTACCTGCGTTATCTTGACGCCCAGCGCAGCACCTTTAGCAACCAGACCACACTAATTCAAATCAGCACGGAACGGCAGATTGCGCTGGTTGACCTGTTCAGGTCTCTGGGCGGTGGCTGGGGCCAAACTGAACCGATGGCCGGGATCGGCGCTGAGTGAGCAAAGCCAGGAGTCCTGCATCCGAAGACCGGACTCTGGCTCCATCACCGGTGAGCTACTGGTCATCGACGGGGCAATCGTCTGATCGAGAATAAGACTGTCTGACGACTGGCAGGCCTATGGATTATTGGTGGCAGCAGCTAACGGCTCTATAAAGAGCTGCAAAAAATCACTGTAACGCATGATTGACTGACTGCTTCTGGCCGGTTTCTGCCTGTTGCGTCTCTGCTGCCCACTGGCCAAGTCGGATGCACGCGGTGGTCAGTACCAATGCAATTGACTGGTCAAATGGGTGCAATTGCGCAGGTATGGACTTCAAGCCCCAATTTCCTGGAAAAGAGGTTCTTTCTATGGACATCCGACATCAGAGATTGAGTAGCGGAATGTCTGAGCTGAAGTCATGTCCATGGCTGTTCTTCTTTCCTTTAGATTGATGAGCTGTTCGTGAAGCTCGATGGGCTTCCCGAGCCGATCATCGAAGTGGGCCGCGCAATTCAATCTCGCGTGCTGGAGTGGACCGCGTTGCCAGTAGGTGTCGGTATAGGTCACACGAAAACCCTAGCGAAGGCAGCACAGCACGCCTCGAAGGTCTGGCGTGAGAAAACAGGCGGAGTTGTCGATCTGCGCAAGCCCGAGGCAGTTGAATGGCTGCTCCGTCGAATGCCGGTAGATGAGGTGTGGGGTATCGGCCGTCGCATGCGCGCAAACCTGGCCACTGACGGTATCACCACCGCATGGGAGCTTTCGCAAGCAGATGCGCGGGCTATGGGGCGCAAATACAGCGTAGTGCTCGAGAAGACGATCCGGGAGCTCTGCGGCGAATCCTGCATGGACCTGGAGCACACCGCGCCGGCGAAGCAATCGATATGCACAAGCAAAATGTTTGGCGAGCGGGTGCGCACGAAAGAAGGGCTTGGCCAGGCCCTGGCGTCTTACATTCATCGTGCGACAGAGAAACTTCGCAGGCAGCGTTCACTATGTGGTGTGTTGCGGGTTGGAATTCAGACGTCGTTTCATGGCGACGGCCCGAAATACGCCAATGCCGCGACGGTGGTACCTGACTATCCAACCGATGATGTGCGCCAGCTTACGCGGTGTGCTCTGCGCGCCCTGGAAGGAATTTTTCGCCCAGGGTACGCATACAGCAAAGCCGAGGTCCTGCTGATGGATCTGCGCCAGCGAGGAGAATTCACACAGGATCTTTTCCGTCCGAGCCAACCGGTGCGTTCTGACGCTCTCATGGCCACGATGGATAAGATCAATCGACGGTGGGGCCATGACTGCCTCCGGACAGCTGCTGTACCAAAGGCGCCAGAGTGGGCAATGAAGCGTGCCCTGCTCAGCCCAAGCTACATGACAGACTGGGATCAGCTATGGCGGGTGTATTGCAAATAGGGGCTGCACCCAATCGGCGATCCCACCCCAATATCTTGTCCGGAATCACAAAGGCAGATCCCGAGGCCCGGTCGATCGACTATTCAGGTCGCTGGCGAGGCCATCAGAGGGATGGTGGGGCTTGAGCTGCCGTGGCCATGTCAGCCGCCCAATCCCGGAGATAACCTGGAACGATGAGCTTGTGTCGAGCCCTAGACCCTCCAGTGTAAAGGGCAGCAAAAGCCCTGCTCGCGGCGATACGGTCACCAGGCCTGACCGGACTGAGCAGATCTGGCGCGAGCATCACCGCATTAATCTCAGTGTTGCGTGCGTCCATGACCCTTCCGAGCTGTAGCTGCGCAGCTCCTGTTGCATCAAGGCTGAGTAACGAGGCATCGAACTCTGATGAGCTATACCCCTTACTCAGCATCCGGTCGATCCGCTGGAAGCTACTGTTTTTGCTCCCCATGTCCGCTCGAAGATCCTCCCAGCTGGTGTACCTGAAAAGGGCACTATGGGTTGGGCGCACCTGATCATGAAAGAGGGCGATGCAGTCAAGAATGAACCGGCGGAAGGTATTCACTGCGCCAGGCAGCAGGCTGAACCGCGCGCCAGCATTGGCCAAGCGCTGAAACCACTCGAATAATCCCCACTCAGAATCAACTAGGATCGTGACGGCTCCGTTGGGAACCTCTGGCTTGTCGTAGTAAATAACCTTCGTCTCGATGTCGCTGTTGCCCTCGAGCGATGCCAATTTCAAGATCGGGTGCTTGTCGATCAGGGGGTTTATTACGCCCTCGATCTGTCGGCCGGCACGAATGGAATGGGTGATCTCGTGCTTGCGGAGTGTGCTAGCCCGTTGAAAATAGCTCCCATCCAGGCGCTGGCATGCGTCACCCAGGGTAATTACGGGTTGTGGGCAGCGATCGAGAAAAGCCGAAAGTGGCCAGCTCAGATCGTGCGCCTCGTCGACAATGATGTGGGTAAATTCCTGGCCTATAACCGCTTCATGCAGCAGGGTCATGCGCTTGATGCGGTGGTATCCACGAAGTGGTAGCTCCAAACGTGCATCAGTTGGCTCAATGGTCTGGTCCCACAACCGCTGCGCATATCCCACCAGCACCAAGCGGTCCATATTTTCGAGGTTGATCCCTTTGGGAATGTGCTGTTCCGACAAGGCAAGATCATTGCTGTTGCAGAAAGAGGCGACCATTCTTGAGCAAGCCGTAGCTACATGGGACGGGCTGAGCCTACCTACCTGGCCGAAGCCTAGTCTGGATGCGATGTCTTGGGGAGTAACCTGGTGCCGGGCCGAGGCGCGCTTTCCCGGCCGGGCATAACCGATATTTCGCTCGAGCACATAGTTGGCCAGATCTCCGAACGTCATTCCTCTCACATGCGCGGCTCCGATTCGCTGCATCAGCGCCTGAAGCTGAACCGCGGTGAAAGCCAACACGAGTGGACGACAGAAAGAAAGCGAGTCCACCAAGCGTTCAATCATGTGGGTCTTGCCGGTACCCGCGAGCCCCTGGATATGGATGCTCTCATCAGGCTCGGCATGAATAATTCGGAAGGTCCTGCTCTGCTGATTTGACAGAGAAATTGTCTTTCCCGATGAGGTCTCGAATGAGTGCTTGAGCGGGTTCAGGTTTTGGGCATGCGTCGCGCAGAAATTGAAGTCCCAGTGCCCGTCCTTCAGGTATTGCTTTGCATCTAGCGCCTCTGCATCAAGGAAACGGAGCCGCAGTCGGGGCATAAGCGCCAGCCCCTGTTCAAACAACTCACGCTTAAATCGCCCAGCAATGAGGCCAGAAAACGTACCTGCCGGATGGGTAAGGGCCAGATCAGTGCCCACAGAAATCAACTCAGCCAGCGCCTTCTCCACCAGCATTTCGCTTTTAGGCTTTCCGTTCAAGGCGGGCAGGTTTTGGATGACGGCTACCGAAGCCACTTGGGCCACGTCCCACTGCCCCAGTAGGACACGAGCAACACTACTCGGATCAACCAGTGAATCGGCCTGGGAGGCCAGCAGTGGGATGTAGAGAACCGGGTCGCTCACGCTTTTTTCTCGGTGAAATGAACATCGTTGACCGTCACCAGCACTACTTGCCGGCGACGGGCCCAGCTACCCAGTGTATGCCAAGCCAGCTGAAGGTCACACTGCGTCACCGCCGGTACCAGTTGAGCTGATAACACCTGGCGTCCTCGGGAATCTCGTCAGGTGGCCATCGTAGACAGCCAAGATACAACCGGTCAGGTCGGCTCGGACTGGGCCGGGTAACTTGTACCAGGTAGGCCGACCCACCGGAGGTCAGGATGTAATCACCAGCGCTCAAACCATCCGCGCCGTCGATGTAGAGCTTACAAGGGGTGAAAAGCTGGCGGCGGCTGGCCATACGTCTCTTTACAACCCAAGGGGCAAGTCATATACCCCGAAATGCTGGTAATCCGCAGCGGCGGATCCAGCAGGATGGGCAGCGCGCCAAGCTTTCAACTGGTCGTGATATTCAACCCATGCCTCATCACTATCCAGATCCGTTGGGAGCTCAGGTGGGCTTAGGTGGTAGTCGATCAAGCTTTCCAGCCAACTATCAGCCTGCGCTCGATCTTCAAAAACTCGCAGCGGTATCGGCTGCTTATGGTCGTAGACTCTGGCGGTCGCCATCACCAGGAAGACTTTCTCCCGAGCCGCTTCGGCCAGAACAGTCCGGTCGCCTTGCGATTTTTCAAGTTCGGCCAGGTCCTGGGCCGCAACCTTCATGAGTTGAGGGTGGCTCTTAGCCGCCGTATTGGCGGCTTGGGTGGTCGGGTCTTTGTCTTTCATCGCTGTTACCTACTTCCCTTCGTCGCTGCGCTTAGCCTGCCATGCAGCACCAGCCTCAAACGCTTGGATGGCTGAGTGACCAAAGTAGTAAGGCGCATTGGTTACATGCTCATGCCCATCAGGTGAAAGCCCTCCGTTTGCTACGTAGTCCAAGCCGGCGGTATAGCGATCAGTGTCAAAGCTTTCACCTTCTGATGCTCGACAGGCCAACGGCTGCTCAGCTGATTTGTATACGCGCACCGCGCTTTCGGCAGCTTGCCTGGCCAGATCGTAGAACTCATCGCGCTCGTCATCGGTGATGATATTCGCATCTGCCAGAGCTTCGGCATAGGCACGCACATGCTCCTCGGCGCGATCGATGTAGCGGCGCTCAGCGCGGGCTATCTTGCTGAGCTTGATGCGCACCAGGTTGAGATACGTAGCTTTCGGGGCAGTAGCGGTGCTGGACATGTGGGGCAATCCCTTCCTTTGCCAGGGCGCGAGATTAGCGCCCTTTTACTGACTTAGCCCCGACGAGCGGGGCTGGGGAGAGAACGATTTATCACTCAATTCTGGATGTAGTTGCGCGAGCATTTGCAACGCTGTTCATAAAACGCAACGGCTTCACTGTCAGGCATGTTGGTTGGGCACGGTTGTAGCGTTTTTGTCCTATGGATGCACGCACAGCCTTCCTCAAAGTACTCACGGTTGAGTCTGAGGCGTTCCTGCTCATTTTGCTGCTCGACCTGCATGGATGCCTCCTCCTAATCGTGTGCTGCCGCTGCCCAGGCGAAGGAGCTGGGCGACATATCGTTGCCTCAAACTCGGCGCCAGCGCAAAAGAGCCGAATGTAACCAGTGACCTAGCCGCATGCTCGATCACCCCTGCATCGACCGGCGTTGGCTAAAAAACCGAGGATATCAACCGGCGTGAGCCAATCAGCCTCCGCCATCCAAATCTCTCTTTCAAGCTCGCTCGACACGCATTCGGCAATGCGGTCTTGCTCATCACGCTCATCTTGTTCGGTCATCCCGAAGGAATGCTGAATGGGCTCACAACAGAACCCGCAGCTGCAAATACCGCGGCTACTCGTGCCGGAGCAAACCGCCACAATTCCAGCGCAAAAGATGCACGAACAGTTGAGCATTTGCCGATTTCCCTACACCCGAGATGTGTTGTGAGCCCAGGCAGAATGGCCGTAATCCAGCTGCCCGTAAGCCGCGTTACAGTCGTGGATAACCACCATGAAGCGAGCTCTGAACAGCCCCCGCTCGTTGTACTTCCCAGAGTCGAATTCTTCGCTCAGAAACGCACCGATGTCCCCATCCAAGCGCGATGAACTCTCCACGTCGCTACGCTCTCGGGCGGCGATGTAATGCGCGGCAAGCGTACAAGCAGATTTCAGAAGCGATGGTGGGAAAACAGTTTCGTTCTCTGCCAGTTCGGGCAGGGTGAATGGGTTGCTGGGTTTGAATGTCATGAGCCGTTTCCTGTCGAATGATGGTCGACATACAGGTTGTCGATGAATTGGC
This sequence comes from Pseudomonas shirazica, assembly GCF_015168335.1. Lineage (NCBI taxonomy): Bacteria > Pseudomonadati > Pseudomonadota > Gammaproteobacteria > Pseudomonadales > Pseudomonadaceae > Pseudomonas > Pseudomonas shirazica. The sequence goes on along the minus strand of NZ_CP063457.1, from coordinate 101,468 downwards.
GCACCGCTTCAACGGTGGGCGCTACCAGCCCGTGGTAGCGCACGAAGTCAAAGCGCTTATCGTGTTCGTCCCATTCGGCCAACTGGTCAGCATCGAACGACCAGCGCCGGCCGGAATGAGAAATCTCAAGCCAGCCCGGTGAGTCAAAATCAATGAAAACGGGCGAGTTAACTGCCAACGCACACTGTTCAGCACTGTCCTCGCAATCCTCCCAAGCCACAGGGCTGATGCAACCAGCAGTCTCCATATCCAACTCGCCTGCTGCATTGACGGTCGTGGAATAGATTTGGCCATTCTCAAGGAATACAGCCTCGCCACACGGCAGGCGCAAAGCCTTGCGTGGCTCGCCCGTCAATAGCGCCGTATAGGCGTCGAGCGCTGCGCGATAGGTCAGATTTTTAGCGGATGCGGTCATGGTGGCGCGATTTCCCTTGGCAGCTGGTAATGGTAAGCCCGGATGATTATCCGAAGATATCGGCCGTGGGCTGAATCCCAAATCGCTGCCTCATTGTGCTTTTGCCACCTCCGTAATGACATGGCCATCGGCGAAGGCCAGATCCAGCTTGCACACATGCCGAGCCTGCTCGGCGCTGCTGATTATCTCACCGCCAGGACCACGGACCAGGGCAAAGCCTCTACCAAGCAGTGCCAGAGGATTTGTTTTGTCGTATACCGTGCACGCAAGCTCCAGACGAGAATTTTCTCTGGTAACGAGCGCTCTACTCAGGGAAGCCACCCTCGAGGCGGCAAACAACCCCCTTTGGCGCTCAGCTACGCAGAGACTAGCCCCGAGCCTTGTAAATCTATCCAGCGCCAGCTGGAGGCTCATGCGCTGCTGGCTGATGAGCCGGTCCCGCCCTTTTTCGAGGCTGTTTTGCTGTTGCAGCAATAGCCGATGCTCCCCATGGAGGACTTCCGTCACTCGGCGGCTGAAGATGCTCCAAGCACGGTCTAGATGCGGGGCTTGGCCAGACACCAAGCGCAAGATCATGCCATTGGCCCGCTCTACCTGAGCCCGTGCAGTCGAGGCCTCAGACATGAGCGCTGTTTTAATGAACCCTATGACCTTGGATGGTGTGTCGAACCGGCGCTGCGCAACAAGATCGAGCACGCACTCGTCGACCTCGTGCCCAATGCCAGTGAATACCGGCACAGGCAACCGGCAGACCCAAGCCGCAAGGTTCGCGTCGTTGAGCCAGGCGAGATCGCTTTTCGCCCCACCTCCACGGATTATGCATACGGCGTCGAATGGCTGATGTTGATGCTGTTCGTGAACAGCCCGCAGCGCAGACCGGATACTGTCTGATGCGTCACGTCCCTGGAACGTGGCCGAGAAATAGTCGAAGCGGCACACTTCGGCCGCAGCTAACTGCTCTGCATCACGGCGAAAATCGGCCAGCCCAGCAGCCTGGTGCGGGGCGACAACCGCAACGCGCCAGAACCCCCTTGGACTCGGAAGCCCACGTTGAAGGTCGAACCATTGCCGATCTTTCAGGGAGAAAATGATCTTCTGAACTTTGGCCTGCATGTCCCCCAGCGTGTAGCTCGGGTCGATGCCAGTGACCATCAAGGAGAAGCCAAACTGAGGGGAAAATTCCGCTCTCACTTTCAGCAGGACATTCATTCCTGCTTGAGGTAAGCCTCCTGTTGCCTCCTGCCATTCACCAAGTACCTTGCCGGCGACATTGGCAAACATGGTGCACCGCGCCTTCGCGACCTCAGCTCCCTCACGCGACTCCAGGATGTCCATGTAGCAATGACCGTTAGGACGGCGCTTGAAGTCGCTCAGTTCCGCCACTACCCAGCTGCTTTCTGGTACCGCGGCTCGGATAGCCTTCTGGATCTGAGCAAGGTATGCACTCAGGCTGAGGTGCTGCGCTGAGGGCTCAGGTGCGTTCACCGGGTTGGCCCTCTTCAGCGCCCAAGGTTGCCTGGACAACGCTCTCGATGCGGGTCAGACGGTCGGCGCAAAACTTACGGGCATCCGCAAATTCGCGAGCAAGGGTCTCCAGCTCGTCAATACTCACTTCATTGCGCTCCAGGCGCTTTACGGTCTGGTCGATGAAGGCGATGTTGGCTTCGTAGGTATCTCGGCTCATGTGGGAATCCTGGAAATTGGGTCAATCAGCCTGCCGATTGTCGCAGCTTCCCCAGAAGTCCCAAAACGATCAGCCTTCAGGGTTGATCCACGTTGTATGCCCCGCTGGGATCGCACCTCGTTTGCAGCCGTATCGCGCCAGGTACATTTCCCGGCTTTGCTGCAACCAGGTCTCAACGGTTGGAAAGATCATCGCCGCATACACCTCAATGCTCGGATGTTTTTTCCAGTCGCCATTGTCGATCGCAGACTCCAGAGATCGGTCATACCAGGTACTGATCAGCTGCTCAGCCCCTGCCAGCTCATCGGCGGCCGACGTCGCAGAGTGGATCAGGTCATAAGCCTCGCGTTTCTTTTGCTCTCGGGTGGCATGCGCAGCAGGTAGTGCTTTGAGGGAGAAAAGAGCTTCCTCGAAATTGAGGTGACGCTTCTCGTGAGCATTTGAGTCTTGGGTTTCACAGGGGGCGAAAGAAAAGCGGCAGAATTTGCAGTAAACCAAGCCACTGTCCTTCCGATCGTAGTGCTGCTCCAGTGAGCAAGCAACCAGCTTGCGAACTTCATGATAGCTGCGTGCCTGGAGATACTGCTGCGCCATCAAGTTGAGGCGCTGCGCATGGCTAAGTCCTGGATGCAGGGCCTTTGCCTGTTTGGCGAGCTTTTTGAGGTTTTCGATATCGCGGAGTGTGATTGGGTTTTGCATACGGCAGCCTCCAAAGGCTGATGCTCAGTGTCCACTTCGAAGCACCCATGTGGGTTCCGTTGGTTTGACAGTAGTGCTTTCGCTTTGCCAGTGTGGACGGCAGGCACCTACCCGAGTGCCAGGGGAAATATCCCTGTGTCGAATACGTACGTCAAGAGCCACGTCGAAAATTGTATGTGGGATGAAAATCTATCCTGGGAGCGCGCCCAGACCGAAGCGGCTGCCACAGGGTAGGTATCATCATTTGGGGCAGTCTGCTCCCGGAAAAGCCTCCACTATCTCCAACAAAGAAAAGCGAGTGAGGACGCACTTCCATGTCTGCCATTGCGCCCTCACCCGCCATAACTCCGCTTCGCGACACGTTATTAAGCATGACGCCTCAGCAACATCCACTGATTCCCTATATTAGGGTCACTTAGTAAATATACCTGCTCCATCCCCTCGAAAGACGTGTCCAATTTAAGGGCGTCGCAACCGAAATGCTCGCTTAATCGCAGTAGCACTTTATACTTCTCCGGTTGTGGTTGGCGCTTGAGCTCGTCAAGGATCATTTTCAGTTCGGTGATAGCTGCAACAAAAAACGTTCGTGCGCGCACTGCATGTACTTGCCCCAGCAATGATTCATATTCAGCAAGCACTACAGCGAGCGCCTTACAACTACGCTCTCGCAATGCAGAACACTCTTGAGTCATGGCGATAGCTGTCAAGAGATAATGACTGTTGGGGATTTCCCCACGCAGTTTTTTCAACACCGCCTCGCACCAATCTTTTTCTCCAGGCAAGATATAGCCTTCAAGCAAAAAATTATCGCTGCCTACGCACAACTGAGCAACTCGACACATCAAACATCTCCTCCATAAGCATATAAGAAGCGCATCACATTTATCCGCTACGCGACACGGTTGCAGCGCAAGGCGATCAATCCAGTTATTTGTTCCCGCTGGATTCGTAGCTGATTCTGTTCATTAGGCAGTAATCGACAGTGTACCCATCAATTCGAGTAATTATCTCTCCTGACAAATCGAGAAAAGCAGACGCTCCAGCATAAAAACAGATTCCGCCGCTCGGATACTTACTACTCCTAATCTGAAAACCCTTGGCATCAGTCACGGAGATTCCTGTGATTTCATTCCAAAGGAAAAACAATCCTTCCCCATACAACCCATCATCCCTTACTGAAAAAAGCACCTGCCGAAGACGGCTCCCATGAGCAACGCCAATGAAGTCACCGTTCGGCAATACCGGAGGGAACATTCTGCCGTCACTTCTCTTTTTGAACTCCAAATTCACCACCTATCCGTTGCCTTGCTTATCCAGCAAATTCCTAAATCCAACTTACCCCAGGCCAATCATGCAGATACTGTGAAAATAATCCGCTGAGGGGTTATCGCCGAGATTCCAATCACGACAGCGCTACGAAGAAGCCCCCTCAACGACCATCCGCTCGTATTCGCCGCGATGGTTGAAGGGTCTTTAATTACCAGCGGTGTGCTGTTGCTGGGCATCACTTCGGTGTGTGCATATCGAGTGCCGCAGCATTCGACCCATGGATTTTTCCCCGTGTACTCGAGCCCTATCCGCTCCGCGCAAGGTTCCATAGCTCCGTCGACCAGCAAGAGATTTTTTCCTCTCTCAATCCTGCATGCTGTCCCCCACCTCGCAAATTTGCGCTTTGCCAATTCTCCAACCACCGCATCCAATCCCAAGAATTTAACGCGCTTCAATCCCGGTCGCTGGGCTCTCAACCTAGCCTTCGGCGCTACCCCGCAATCCCACGCTTCGCGACACAGGTTCAGAAAAAGCGACCTCACACCACCTCGCTTGCTTATGGGAGTCTGACGGTTCACCTCACATAGAAGGACATGCGTATTCGAACTCGCCTTAGGGACGTCTTGCTGGAGGCCCTGAGTTCCGTGGCCTGTAGCAGTATCGAAACCCAATGATCGCTGCGAAGAGGCGTCGTCATGGTTTAAGGGGTGTCGTGAAGGGGTGTTGCAATGGTGTGGCGCAGGCTTGCGACGCAAGCCCTCTAAGGGTTTGAGGCTGTTACGGGGTGGGTTGAAGCAACGCAAGATCTTGTGAAGAGGTGTCGTCATGTGCAGGGGGCGTCGTTAAGAGGTGTCGTGAAGGGGTGTCGTGGCTGGAGCCCTTGATTCTGTTGCGCTCCAGTCAATTGCAGCTGCTTTCCCCCTGCGTCGCCTTCAATCCTTCGCCGCGGGGTAGTCGTGGGTGATGAACGCAGCAATTGAGCTGTCCACCGTGCCGGCTTTCCTCACCGCTGGGACCAACTGACGGCGAACTCTCTGTATGCCAGAGCACGTCTCCCTGATCTCGGCGAGCTGGATTTCGTAAGCCCGAACCATGCTCTTCAATGGCTCTTTCACAAATGAGAATGAGGAAACGGGGTACTTGCTGCCTTTCCCCTTATTGATGGTGCGGATTACACGAGGCTTCTTGGCCTCGCCTTCCTTGAACCTTGGCAAAATGACTTTCGCCCATTCGATGGTGACGGCATTCGGGCTGGATTGACGAATTCTGATCACGATCGGGATGTGGCCTGGCTTACCTGCGTGTAACGAAAGGGCTGCCTGGAAGAATGAGTCGCGCAGCTCCTCAGCTCGGTCAACAAGACAGGAATAAACGCGATCAAGCTCCGCCACTGCTGGGTGCTTGGGGGCTTCAGAGGGTGGATTCATATGCTGCTCCTTCGTGGTTGGGAGCATTTTGCGGTTCAACAACGCCTGGAGGGATTGATTTCAGACGCAAAAACGACCTGAAAACAACGCCCAAAGCTTTGGTGAAGCTGGATCATGACGGCAGGTCGTCATCTGTTGACCGGGTGATGTCGATACGGCGCTTGGGATTCCGAGAATTTAGGGTTTCCTGGGCTGTGAAGTCATCCGCGTCGTCATCTGGCGCACTTCTTTTGTCCTTTTCTTGCTGGGAGCGCCATTCGAATGGGCAACGCATTGGGTCTAGATATTGGTTACAGCAACGTGATTGGTGTTTTTGGCAGCGGTGATAGCCAACCGGAGTCGATTATTCGACCATCGCAGGCCGCACCATTGAGCCTTCTGCCCGGTGATTCGGGGTTACGACCTGGTGAAGTAATTGTTGAGGTAGGTGGAACTTCATGGGTTGCTTTTGCCGCCCCCGGCCGTGTTCAGGAAGGGCGGGAGCTGCATGAGGATTACACGTCTTCGCAGGCCTACGAGGCGCTGTTCAAAGGTACTCTCCTGCACGCTGCGGGAGAGAATGATGTAATTGACTGCTTGGTAACGGGACTCCCCGTGTCACAAGCTCGCGACAAAGAGTACGTTGAGGCGCTTGTCAAACGTATGACTGGTACACATCGAATTACACCAAAACGCGAAGTGACAGTTAAGCGGGTTCACGTTGTTGCTCAGCCGATCGGTACGCTGACAGAAATCTATTGTAAATCTGATGCGTCAGATGTGATTGAAGAGTCAGTTTCGATCATCATCGATCCAGGATTTTTCAGTGTTGATTGGGTTGTGTTTGACCATCGTGAGCTTGTCGTGAATTCCAGTAGTAGCAGCCTTAAGGCAATGTCTGTAGTACTTGAAGCGTGCAATGAGGAAATCGCAAAGGATCATGGCGGCATCCCAGGGGTAGAGAAGATTGAACATGCACTCCAGTCCGGAAAGTCTTACATTCTCCTCTATGGGCGCAAGGTTGAACTGGCCGAATACCTTGAACGCGCGGCAGAACGTGTGATTCCTTTCGTCTTCACTGAAATCAAGCAAGGCCTTCGATTCTTGAAGGGGCGAGCTATTGATTGTGTGATCCTTGGCGGCGGTGGCGCTTCATTGTACGAGCCATTTGCCAGGAAGGAATTTCCAGAGGCGATGGTAGTAAAGCCTGAGAATAGCGTTAAAAGCAATGCTGAAGGTTTCTGGCATATCGCTCGTTCTTAATCTAAGGGAATGCGCAGGGATGCGCAGAGGGGAAAGCATGAACAAAACGATGCGACTTCAATGTCGAGTCACGCCAGCAACACCGGAATTGCACGCGCATCTTGAAACCATCGACCCCGACTACAGGGGCAAAAGGCTGGTCGCAATGGCTGCCTTATATTTAAGTATGACTAATGCTCCTGACGACATTAAAGGCAAACAAGAAGAAATCCAACAAGCCACCACCAATATAAAAGGTCAAAACAATAGTGCAACAACCTCTCGACCCGTAGCCAACTGGATAAGGGGGGCAAATGTTTAACATAAATAAAATTTCAACTATTGCTGCAACCGCAGTTTTAATTACGTTCTCGATTGAAGCAATAGCGGAAAGCTTTTCCCTAAAAGGCACTATGTGGGAGCGAGCTTCGCTTGCTTCCGCGTGCAAACCTGATCCTCTCCTTTTATATTCTCTCGCTCTGAATGAGTCTAAGGCCTCAACCGGCAATGGTATGGTGGCACCTCATCCATTCGCACTCCGTAATGCGCCTAGTGGTGCTACTTATCCACACTCCTACCCCGATGCCGAAACTAAACTAAAACGATTTATTGCCGAAGACGCTCTTACCGATATAGGCATTATGCAAATCAATTATCGATGGAACGGTAGTCGGGTAAAGCACCCGGAGCTTCTGCTTGATCCCGAGGTAAATATAAAAATTGGTGCGCAGATATTGTGCGAGTCGATCGCTCAGTATCCAGTTGATATGCAGCTTGCCATTGGTGGGTACCATACTCGCAACCCCAAAAGGGAACTTGACGCACGCCAGTATGCGAGTAATGTGCTCCACATTTGGCGTTCACTACAGCGTTTGAAGTAAGGGCGGGAACATGCGAGTTAAGATCAATGCATCGATGATACAAATGGGTCTACGCTGGCTGACATCCGGCTTGCGAGATTTCAATGTCATTCTCGCTGAGCAGCGCTTGACTCAGAGCGATATGGTTTGGCTTTCGTCTTTGAGCACGAATCAGCGCCAGCTGAACGCTGTAGATGCTCTACCCGTATCCCTTTACCGTGTCCACTACAACACCCTGAAGGTTGGCAGGGGCTATCTTGACGACGAGGAATTTAGGGAGATAGGCAACAAGCTGGTCATGTTCATGGAGTTTTGCCACTTTTCCCGTGTTAACAAGACGAGCCCAATACTTGCTGTGGGGTTCGACGACGTTGGGTACCGGGTTTTCGAAGCTGGCTCTTTCGACTCACGCATGATGTTGGTCAGCCGCGGCGGCTTCTCGGTTGGGACCAGGTGTAATCTCAGGAAGCTGAGGATGAATCTTGCTTCGCCAACAGACCAGTTGAGGGACGTGACCACTGTTTTGCTTGGCGACCTTCGCTACTTCCTTAAGCCCGGCGTGAGTGGAATAGGCAGGGTCAAGGACTATCCATCTACCATGCCCCTCGACGTCGTTGCGACAGAACTGCTTCAGCAGAAACTACAGCCAAAGCTGGTCGCGCAGTGGACAGGACTGAATGCTGACGAGGTGGTTCGGATGAAGCGTTCTTTGCTCCGGGATACCCCTCTCGTACAGTCCCAAAGCGGTCGAATCCAGGCACCCAACAAAACATTGGCGGAAAGCCCTCTTCACAGCCTTCTTTATCTGACTGTATACCGGCTGCTCGCCGACAATCCCCTGCGGCGAACGAATGCTCGTGCTGTGGTTGCGGCTCATCGGGAATACGTCGAACTGTGTAAGGCAGTTGGCGTTGAGGCTAGTGATATGATCTCCCCTTCTAATGGGTACCAGCTCAGCAACGCAATGAAGACAGGGGACATCACGCTCACCCCATGCAGTAAGTGCAAAGAGATCAATGCTCGGTACGCACTCAAGCCGGGCCGTTGCATCTGGTGCAACCACTGAGACCCATCCACGAGGGGCCGTCATAGGGCTTCCTTGCCTTGATCAGGGCTCTCCGTTTGGGTTTTGGTGCGGTGGTGTGATTATGGTGGGGAGATGAATCGAATGGTGAATGAAATGCGCAACGACAAAGTTGAGTGCCAGTGCTGCAAGATGATGATGGTCCCGAAGGTGGTAACCAGCGCCCCCTTTTACATCTGTGGTGTCCCAATTGGTGGACGTGATCCCGAGTCCTCGGTTTGTCCGTTTTGCCTGTCACCCAAGTGGATGCTAACTGAGGATCAGGTGCTCACTGGTGCTAAAGCCAACGTTGAATTTTTCGGCATCATGGTGTTGGTTTTGATCAACATCGTCGTCTTCACCCGCTTGGGTGCTGAAGCGGTTGGGGTGAGCGTGGGACTATCTGTTTTGCTTTTCCTGTTCCGGGACCGAATCGCAATGGGGCTGAAGAGTCGCCTGACTGGATTTTTCAAGAGGTAACACATGCAGTTGGTAAAAAAAGGCCGGGGAATCCCGGCCTTGTCGTTTCCGATCTAGATCGTTTACTCGGCATTAATTCCTGTCGGCCGACGAGGTTTTGCGGTCACAGGTTCCGCTGGAGATGACGCTGGAGCAGGTGGTGGACCAGATCTGGCAGGTTGAGGTGCCGATGCCTGGACCGGAGGCTGTGGAACGTCCTCATTTGGAAGACCTGAGTAGGCCTGGGGTTGAGGTGCCGATGCCTGGACCGGAGCCTGTGGAACGTCCTCATTTGGAAGACCTGGGTAGGCCTGGGGTTGAGGTGCCGATGCCTGGACCGGAGGCTGGGGAACGTCCTCATTTGGAAGACCTGAGTAGGCCTGGGGTTGAGGTGCCGATGCCTGGACCGGAACTCGTGGAACGTCCTCATTTGAAATGCCTTGATACGCCTGAGGTTCGACAGCTGCTCTTGAGTCCGCGAGTGCCGTCAGGGTGGGGTATGAGCCGCTTTCTGGGGCCTTAGCAGCATCGTCGATCGCACTGATAGCCCCTGCGATGTAGTTGTCATCCCGAATTCCCTGGCTCCGGTAGTAGCTATTCAGTTCACGATAAGCGTCCCCTTGGGACTCGCCGAACTCCCCAGTGGCTTTGGCCGCGAAGTATTGTGCCTCCTCTGGTTTCAAGCCTTGACTGATCCCAATGTCATAGTAGTTTTCAAGCTTTTCGCTATCTGAACCACTGCGGAACGCTTGAGCGATGGTATTGATACCTGTAAACGCAGAGTTGGCTCCTTCTGCCACTACCTTGCCAAGATTGGAACCATGTCTTGCGGCTTCGCCTCGTTCCGACAGGGTCTCGTAGGCGGCTTTGGATGAACGTTTATCGATGTCTCCCGAGTTTGTGGTTCGTGCCTCAGTCACAGGTTTAAGGTTCTGCGCATTTCGCTGATCGATGACTGTCGCCCCGTCATCCTTGGTAGCCTGGTAACCACTGAGGTTCATATCGTTGGTGCTCGCATAAGCACCGGCATTAGAGCCCCATTTCGCATCGAATTTGCCGCCTATGGCGTCGACGCCAGCCGTAGCCCTTGCAGCATCACCCGTGAGCCCCGCGTTCCCATTGGCATTCCCCTGGTTGACGTTGAAATCGAAGGGGTTGTACTGGCTCATCAACAGCTCACCAAGACGCCCGTCCTGGTTGATTGCCCGGATTGCTGCCATAGCGCGACGCTCGCTCATGTCTCCCGACATATCCTGAATGCTTTGGCTCCCAAAGGCTTGTTTGTACAGCTCTTTGCCCGAGTCTGTTTGCCCTGCCATTTTCTCAAGGGCGAGTGCAGTCTCATTGCGGCCAAGCCCGCGCGTGAGTGCTTTCACGCCGGCGTCTCTGAGGTTGAGTGATTGACCTGCCTTAATCGAATCCTGCTGAGCTGATGCCTGGCTATAAGTCTGCTGCGCCTGAAGGGCTGTCAAACGGGTTTTACCGATTTCGTCCGTATTCGTAGTGCTTTGCTGTGCCAACGCGCTACTTGAGAAGGCGTCACCCGTAGCGAAAGTCAGCGTGCTCGAATCGGTTGCCTGCACAGACTGCGTAAGTTGAGCAAGCGCTTTCTCGGCCTTGGCTCTGCTTTCCTGGGTCATGGTGTCGGCCGAGGTGTTGTCCGACCGCTTCATACCGCCAATTGGCGTAGAAATGCCCATCGCTGCGTTGGACGTGGCTTGATTCAACGACGATTCGGAGAAGCCGAGGCTCCGCAGAGACTCCTTTGCCTCGTTAAACGAGGCATTTGAGCTGAGGACTGAGCCGGCCGAAAGGTTTTCCCCGATCTGCGCAAGAGCTTGCCGTCCAGTAGCAGAAGAGTTGAGTTGCTGCCCGGCGGCTCTGAGGCTTTCTTGGTACTGCGATGTTGCTGTTTGTGAAGCCATGCTTGCGCTCTGCACAACAGCAGTCGCTGCCTGTTCGCTGCTGATAGTTTCTGCCAGTTGTGGGCTACCTGTTTTGGCAACGCCGGCCCCTATCTGGTCAGATGTGAACGTAGCGTTGGTACTTAGAACAGGTGCGCTTTCCTGAGATCGAGGATTAACGTCTTCGGATTTGAATTTGTCGCCTGCTGTCATCTGGCTCATGATGCTATTCGCAACCATGGCAGAGCCAGAAACGATGAATAGAGCCAAGGGCGGCACAGAAGCGGCGAGCAAGCCGCCGATGCCCAAGGCCTTGCCGATCGCCTTATCAATGTCCATGAGTTGTAGCATCGCAAAGCCGGAGCTAGTCGGATCGTATCCATTGAATACAGCCTCCATCTGGGAGCCTGCATACCAGAGGGTGAAAGCATTCACGATGCTTAACAGCGGCATCCACAACCCGACAGTCAACGGCAATACGAGGTACTTACCGAGGATAGAAAGGCCAGGCGATCCCAGGAGCAGAGCGAAGGCCAAGAACGGTGTCATCGCATAAAGCATACCCTCGAAGAAGGCGATCATCGGCCTCATGTAGTGTTTGAAGCTGTCGCCCTTCCCCGCCCATTGAATTTCTTGTTGGTTGAGCGATTCACGCAGTGCCATCGCAGCCCGTTGCTCTTGCCAATGGTTCATAGCGTCGACGCGAGAATCGTTGAAAATAGGAGCTATAAGTGAAGTCAAAACATAGTCCTGAGCGGACTTGCTACTGAGTGCCAGGCTCTGAATCGCCTGATCTGTGGCAGCTTGAACCTGAATACCTGTGGTCATACGATTGGTTTTGACTTCTTCGCTGAATCCTTTCTGAAGAATGTCGTCAAGCACGTCTGTGTACACATTTTGCAAATGCGCGTTGAGGAACGACCTGGCCTCTGCGCAGCTCTTCATTGAGCCGGCGGTACCGTCATAGACGTAGATAAACATCGATGAAGTCTGATTGGAGAGTACCTGAGCCCAGCCAGGAGACCGGTACAGGTCAGCCAGGGTCTTGTCCGTTCTCAGCGCAACGGGGTTTAGGGAACAAAATGTCATGTACTCGTTTACCGACCGGGGCAGATCCCACCCATCGGACTTTCGGTAGTTTTGAAAGCCGTCGAGAGCCATTGGGTTCCGCAGAGCATCACGCACCTTCGACAGCGTGCTCAGGCTTGAAAACAGCCCATAGTCGGTCATGCTTGGAGTAGAGAATGCCTGCTCTGTGGTTTTGGTGATACCGTAAGCTACCGTTGAAATGACCGAGCCGACGAATGCAGGACCAAGAGGGACGTTGTCCACCACCCTCACCTGGGAGGTCACCGTGTCCTCGATGACTGTGGTAACTGTAGGGCCGTAGAACATCATGTAGAGGACAAGCACAAGGCCCGCTTTGCCGAAAGTAATGGCCTGGTTATTAAAAACTGCTTGGAACGCCAACAGGAAAATGCCTATCAGCGCGCCAATCCGAGCAAGATCTTCAGCATCACCGCTGCCTGTAATCATCGCGCAGGCATTGAGCATCATCTCCAGAAATTCGGCGCTGCCAGTCGTATAAATAGTGAAATCCATGGATATCTCCGTTACGCGCCTGCGTTATCGTTGACGGTTCCCTGAGGCAGAGTTCCGCTATCAAAGACAGGGGCCATCTGGAGCATTTTTTCAGCTTGCCCATCGGCATCTTTGCCTTGCATTGCGTCCTCAATGTACGAACGGTACTCGTCCATGAGCTCTCCCTTCGTAGCACGCAGATCTTCGATAACCTTCCCAGCATCTGCCATGTTCAGGCTTGTCAGGCCCTTCTCTGTATGCCCAAGAAGCTGATTGATAAGGCTCATCGAAGCATCAGCAGCGATTTTCTTGGCGAATTGATTCAGATAGTCATACCCCGATTGGGCACCTGCTTTCTGGGTGATCTTCATAAGGTTCACCCCTACACGGCTCGATGCGAGATAGCCAATGCGGTTTCCGTCAGCAGCGGTGGCTGTCCCGTTGGCGAACCTCTCAAGGATTCCGTTGTTCTGTAGGTCCTCAAGGATCCGCGTCTCAAGGCCCTTAAAACTGGTAAGAGTGCGGATGTTAGGCTCAGAGCAAGCAGGATCGTCGTCATCGCACTGGTAGACTTTCACATCCAGGTTGGTTGATCCCTCTACAAGGATCTTCAGACCTTCGCCGGTGATGAGCTTCGGCATGGGTTGCGCAGCAAAGTTTTTCCCCCCGTTGTCGTCGTTCGTGAGTGACACGTTGTAACTGCCTACCATCGACATGATGAATTCAGCGTTTTCATCGCTGCCAAAAAGGATTTGCGACTGGAGGCCAGATTTCTTCATGGCGCACCACAGCACGTTCCCTGTGTTCTCGCATTGGACAGCTTTTCCGGACGCCACAATACGATTCGCCGGCGAATCCTCTTTGGTGGATTTTGCAGTGAAGAAGTCAGACGCAACGTTTGAGCCGAACGCGGTCATCGCAGATTTGAAGTCTGTGCTTTCTTCATATGCTTTTTTGGCATTTGTGACCAACCCGCTCGCTAGCTGGCAGCTGTTGGAAAACATCTGATTGAGCGCTTGAATCTTGTTGGCCAGGTTGCGAATAACACCACCTGTTTGGGCATCCATCGCATCTAGAGCCAATTCAAATGCGAAGCCTGAAACGATGCCAGCAGCGTTTGAGGCCACGTTCCTCATGAGTGCTACGAACTCTTCACCGTTGATAAAGGAGAACGAGCCGCTGTACAGGTTGATGCCACCGCAGCCGCCCTTTGCGCTCGGAGGGGTAATACTGATCAGGTTGGCAGTGGATATTCGATTCCGAAGGACAACGGAGCCGCCGGTAATCACGCCTCGAGTTGCGGTCTTGTACGCCCCAGGGCTGGTTACGTTGATCATGCCGCTGAACATCTCATTCACCTGCTGTTGGATGTTCGCGTGAGCCCCGAAGGGCACCACAAATAGCGCTACAGCAAGAGCTATAGGTTTGATTTTCACTGTCCACCTCCGTTGTCTTTTTGAAAGGCGCGACGAGCTTCTTCGCGCATCCGATTCACGAATTCATTAGGGTTCTTTGTTGCGTCGGGCGGAGCGTCAGCCAGCTTCGTGGCGTCGATCAAACCCATGGTGTTCAGACGGGATGTGGCGTTGTATTCCTGAGCTGAAATCAGGCCGGCTTCATTCGCGGCCATGAGAATTCGTGTAGTTGCCGTCTCCATTGAAACGGTACTGAAGCTGACAATCTTCACATCATTTGGTGGTATGACTAGGGCGAGCGCCGGCGAGGTGATGATGCCCAGCTGCTCTGCAAGCCCTGTGTCGTACTGTGTGTTTGGGTACTTACCGCCAGGAAGGGGGGCCCCGTCCATCGAGACGGGCATGACAGTGAACCCGTATCTGAATTCGAGAGCAGAAACTGCGGCTAGGGCCTGCTCACACAAAATGCAGTCATTTCCGTTGTAGAAAAACATCAGCGCAGAGCTACCTGCGATCATCTTCAACAAGGTTTCTTTCTGCTTGCCCGCCGCAGTCGCTAAAGCGTCAGAGGCGGCGTTTGAGGCGGGGTATCGCATATCCTCATCGAGGAATGGGTCGTTGCGGATTACGTCGACGGAGTGGCGTGAGAATCGCTCTGCTTTGTCGAGCATGATTCGCTGAGCCCAGAAATATGCGCCTACATTCTCCTTGGTCGGGTTATCCATGGCCGCATCACGCAGCTTCGGAAGCATTTCGCGAATCCAAGCCACGCTGCCCGTCGGGGGCAATTCAGGCAAGGAAGTCTCAGCGTGTTCCTTTTCGGGTGGTGGTGGCGCAACTGGAGCTGGGGTGGGCTCGACCTGTTCGGGCTCAGTCTCCGCGGGTGGATCCTCATACCAGAACCAGCCTCGTTCCTTATCCTGGTAGAACGATGAACCGGCAACCTGAGGTGTTTTCGAATCAGCGGGCTTGCTCTCTCCCCCAAGGGAAACGCTGCTGATAGTGGCAGCAAGCAATAGAATGGAGAATTGAAGGGGCGTCATGAGTTCGTCTGGCCAAGATGAGAATGCTCAAATTGTGAGCGTTGGCCAGCAAGAGAGGGCGCGTTTTCAGACGGTTTTATAACCTGAAAAAGTGGGCGGGGCGGGATGGCCTGAGGCCTATCGCTGTGCGCGATAGACCTCATGACCGAGGAAGCCGAGCGATCCACGTTCACGAAGAACGTCATTCCAATCGACCCCTTTAGAGCCGTCTGGGATAGGCATGTCTGGCAGCATGATTTGCGCCTTGATCCCCATCTCCCACAGACGTTTTTTTAAAGCGAGTGCAGCTTTCTGGCCACCCTCCTTGCGGTCCTTATCAGCCCAGATTCGGACTGCTTTGGTACAGGCTGGTGGTACAAAGCTCTCCAACAGGTATGAATTCACCAAGGGCCATACGGGTATGCCCATGGCAGTTTCAACCGAGAGAGCTGTTTCTAATCCCTCACTTACATCCAAGACTTCTCCTGGGTGAGATGTTGGTACCGCACAGCCGGGGAGCTTACGGTTGCTGGGAATTGGAAACATTTTTTTCGGCTCATCAAGATCGGCCTTTTCACCCTTCATCGTCAGGTAATGACGGTTTATCGTCACTGCCTGGCCTTCAGGATCGATGAGCGTACACACGATCCCCGGATGCTTCGAACGCTTGCCAGCTTTGTCCTTATAGGTCAATTCTGGGTGAAAGCGAACGTAGCGGCTCAGTTCTGGTCGATCCCAAGCAAGAATGCCGCGGGAGCGAAGATAGAGCCTTGCAGGTTCCGCTGATGAGTCTGTGAGGGGAACTGTTCCCTTCCACAGGTTGCGCATAGCTTCACGCAGCCAATCGTCTGAAGCCTCTGGCTTGGCCCGGGCTGGCTCCTTTCGGATCACAACGCTTGGGATAAATCCATCAGCGGTGCGTCCATAAGGGTCTTTGACCCGAAGCAATGCTCCAACCTCCTGTAAAGCATGGTGAAAACTCCAACGGTTGACCCACATCAGCAAAGCTATGCCATCCGCTTTGACTCCGCAGGTACGGCAGATTCCGCCGCTCGACGAACCAGCCGTCTTCCGGAAAATCTTAAATCCGTCTTCCCCACCATGCACAGGACATGGAACCCCACGCCCTGCTTTCTTGTGTGCCGGCACCAATGAAGATGCGAGGCGTGCGAAAATGTCATGCCAGCGGCCATCAGCGGCGACCAGCACATCTTGCTTCTCTGGGGCGTAATTGCCTTCTGAGTTGTTGGACATGGGTACCTCCGTAGGTTGAGATGCGCCCCGAAGGGCGCATTGCTGGCTATTTCAAGATTTTGATTTCCCAGGAATTGCGGTAGGTATTAACCCACTCCTGTTCTTTTTTACCGTCGACAACGACCTCTTTGAGAACACTCACGGCGGTTTTGCCAAGAAATGTCAGCGAGATGTTGTCACCTTGTTGCGCTCCAGATTGGCGAAGCTGAGCGTTGAGCTCGACTCCCCAAACCAGGTGTTCACCGATACGCAAAAAGAACGACTTTCCGTTCTTCTTGAGGAATCGATAATGGGCGAAACCTGAACCGCGGTATTCGCCGGTAACAGACCTGCCAGCTACCCCTTGAAAATTGAGTTCAGGAGCGCGCTCACCTTCCCCTTCATCGCTCTCGGCGACTTGGATCTCTTGAGCAGATCTTTGAGGCGCGGGCTGCGGTTCGCGGGGGATGAATTCCCCTTTGATCTCGCCCGGTTCTTGGTTCTCGATCGATGCAACCTGGTTGCGGCCTTCAGGCCGGTACAGTCTGTTGATCACCACCGGTTCAAGCGCTTGGTGCGTAATTTCATTGGTTTCTGGCTCGGGAAGCATATGAGCCAGGCGCTCTGAAACTATGCAAAGACCTTGTGGCAGTCGGAGATAGCTTGGAACATCGAAGTCGACACGGATCATTTCTCTTCTCCCTGGCGACGCAGGTAGGAGGGAATGTAGTAGTTGTCATAATCGACACTGCTACACCAACGGGCGTTGGGCAACGTCTTGGTTGCTTGAGGAGCCGAAGCTCTCAACCAACCGCGCACGTAGATCAGAACACCACGCAGAATCTGCTCAGCATTCAAGATCACTACGGCAAGGAACACGCAGAGAGCGAATGGCAAAATGTGACTTGCAAACTGCGGTGCGTATATAGCTCCCAACGTTGCTACGAGGAAACCAGACGCGGTCAGCACTTTTACTTTGAGGGTAGTAGATGCCATTTTTAGTTCTCCATTTTTGAAACGGAGAACGCCCTAACGGGTGTTCCCCGTCAGGGTTTTCAGACACAAAAAAAGGAAGCCGGATGGCTTCCTTTTTTGATCGGCGCTACGCGAACGTAGGCTGGGCTTTTAAGCTGATGAGCTCAGCTTGGCTTGCTCCCAGACGCATACACGTCGTGGGTACCTGTGGCAGCAGCATGCTGTCACTTAGGGTCAATGGTCTCTAGAGACAAATTCTTAATCGACCTTAGCCGATGAGTGAAGCAATTCTCGCCGCCATTTCTGTCAGTCGTCAACCAGAAAAATTCACCCCAAATTCAGACGCTATTCGTGCGTGAAACCGAAATCCGGAGGGTGCACAAGCTGGTGCAATAGGCTGGCCACCAACATCCGGAGATACCGCCAATGGCGACCGCTCAACCACAACCCACGAAGTACCAATATTCCAAGCCATCCCTCAAAGGGAAAATGGTACTGAACACGGAGCAGGCCAAGTTCTTCGCCGGCAACCGTTTCGACAGTCTCATGACAGCCCTTTTTATCATCGACGTTACGTCCCGCAAGCTAGCGAAAAATCTCAAAACCTTTGATCACAAAGCGGTAGTTGATGCGGTGTCGAAAAAGATCGAGCGCATGGAGGTAGCCGTGCGTGATGAGTCTGAGCGGATGGACACCCTTCTGAAGAGCTTGGGGATTAAAGAGCTTGCTAGTTACAGCTCTCCGCTGACTCGTGAATTCGAGATCACCAGTCCCGAAATCAAGCGGATGAGCAGCCTGCTTCAGGCATTTGACCATCTGATCATCCAGGTAGATACCGCCTGGCTGCATGAGAAGATCGATAGCTCGGAAGCTGATGAATTTCGGGCAAACAAGAGCAACCAAATGGCGCGGCTGATCCGCTCACTCGTTGGCCTCGGCCAGAGCGCGCGAGCGAAGGCATACGCCAGCAAGGTTGCAGAGCTCCATGAGGATATTGAGAAGGCTGAAGCTAAAGCCAGCGCTGAGAAGGAAGAGCGTGAGGCTGCGGGCCATATTGAGCCAGCAGGCGATCCTGACCCTCTCGATTCGCTTCCAGAAGAAGCCATCGCTTGATCGCGCCTGTAAAGACAACGCCCCGCATTGCGGGGCGTTTTGCTTAGGAGAGTCTTTATGCTTGATGATCTTGTGTCAACGCCGGCCAGGACGAGTAGGAGACGAAGAGCAACGACTGATCAGCCTACTCCACGCCAAGCCATCCCTCTGTGGGAAGAGGAGCCGGCCACCGATGAATCACTTGATGCGCCAAATGAGGCAGTTTTTTGGGATACGAAAGCGATTATCGCTCTGACGGCTGCTGTTCTTGTTGGCCTGGCGATAGGTGTTCCTCTAGGGGTCTATCTCTATGGCACGTCATAGGAGCATCCTCGCCGCGGCGCTTCAGCTTTTCTACATGCCTTCTTGCAGCCCAATAGCCCCCCTTGATTCTGCGCTCGCTCAGCGCCCGGCAGATTGACACCACATGGCCCCGGCTAAAAACCGGGGCTTTGTAGGACTGAATTTTACGAATCACCCCCCAAATGCTGAAGACCCGCTCAGGCATTCCATACGGGAAACTGGCCTGCCCTGCCATCACTGCGTAGCTGTGGATTTTTTGGGCGTGGACTCCGGTAACCTTCTGAACAGCCTTCACGTGTGCGTAGTTCTGCATCAGCGGGTTTTGAAGGCGATATTTTCTCCGGCCCACGATCTGCAGCCAGCTCTCTGGGGCTTCTGGGTAGGTAATGATCTTTCCCTTGAAACACTTCGTTTCCAAGACAAAGATCCCGAAGCGCGAAACGATGATGTGGTCAACCTGTGTCGATTCTCCTCTTGTCTTGCCACGATAGATCGCATTGGCGAACACCTTATATTCGCCACTGAGGCATAGGCGGAGCATGAAGTTGACCTTGTACTCACCCCACCACCCTCGGTAGACAGGGAATTCAAGCAGACGAACGTGGGCGATGCCCGCGAGAACCCCCAGAATGAGAACCGGGGGCAGATACAGTATTAGGAAGTCATTCATAGCATTACAAAACCGCCCTTTACGGGCGGAATCTCCATTAGAGCTTCGAGCAGCAATCTGTCCATCGCCAGAACATGTACATGGCATCGTTCCCTGTCCCTGGTACATGCCGACTAGGCCCACCCTCCCAAGTCTGCGGCGGTTCTCCAAGCCACATTGCTCTGCTGTTCTGCGACTTCGGCCAAAACTGGGTCACCTTGTACTGGCTTTTGGGGATCGTCGGGTAGATACCCGCCTTGCACACGTTTTCATCTCCCATCGTGCGTCGTGCGAGGCCCCTGCGGTGTTGCTGAGCGATCACTCTCGCAGCCAGCAATGCTGTCGTCCGGTTTGCATCTTGAGCCACGGTGACGCCGGCAAATGGATAGATGCTCCCCCACGTCCCGGTACACCACCAAAGCGACTCCAGAGGCTCCTTTCGGGCGGTCACGAGGGCTGATTCGGCAGCACAGGCCGCAATAGCGATTGGATTGGCTACTGCCGCGGACTCAGGGTGCTGAAAGAATGCCAACGTGCCGTTGTTCCAAGTCGGATCGATCTCGGTAAAAGAGATGATATCGAGGTCGAGATAACCATCCGGGTTGCATTTGGTCGGCGTGTAGAGATCGAGGATTTGAAGTAGGGGGAATGCATATAGATGGGCGTGGTAGAACGAGCCGGCAGCCTGGCCTGTCTGGGTGCTGTTGTCCTGCCGAAGCCGGCCGTAGCTGCGCTTGTTGCCTAGCGGCAGCGTTACACCACCTAGGGTTGGCGAGCAGCCGGGCTTACGGACAGTTTCTACCATCCGTGCGGGCTCCCACATCGCAGTGATGATTCCGGGCTTGTAGATCGAGGACGAGCCTTCCTGGCAGATACAGAAGACCATTTTTGTAGCCTTGGCAGGTGCTGTGCCGGGTGTTATTTGCACGCCGGATACACGGATGGGGAAAAGGCATGCCCAGCAGATGTCGGTGAACAATTTCGGGCCAAAAAGGCCAGAGTCTTCACACATCACCTCACCGGAAGATGTCGTATCAGCAGCTGTACCTGGAAGGTAAAACATACCTGCCATCAACAGCAGTGCGGTGGCTACTACCTTATTGATGCTCATGATTGGCCTCCTCAAAGGCTGATTGAGCAATCTCGCGGACAACAAAGTTTTTGTCGTCAGCTGTTACGACGGAAGGGGCGCGAAGAATCTGGAAGCGCTCTGCCATGTCAGGCGGCAATAGGTAAAGGGGGGCATCCAAACTGTCCTGGACGCTGTTGAACAGCTCCCAACCAGAGGCAGTGGGAATTTGAGTAGCCATTACCGTGACGGTGAGGTTTGCCCCATTGTCTGCGTATTCTCGCTTCGCCAGGGCAACCTGCCACGCCTGCGTCGGATCGATTACCACCAGCTTCTGGTCAAAAGGCATCATGTCGAGAGGATTAATCCTCCCTGCCTTTTGAACAACCCTGCCTTGGCTATCGAGGATGTCATCGGGAACAATGACCGATGCGTCGACGAGGCGTGTTGCGCTCTCTGTTACAGGCGGCAATGGATGCCCTTTGTGATTATCCCAAAACCGAGCGATTGCGCGCTTTTTCATAGCGACGGTGTCCAGCTCTGCAATACGCTGTTTCGCAACCTCCATTAGGTCTGGCTCTATGATTTCCTGTGTGGGGCCAATAGTGCCTAAATCCCCCCGCTTACCTTCCTTCACCGCTCCCTCGATGTAGCTGACGGAAGATGACCCAGCAGCTTTAGCGATCAAAGCATCATCCGTAGCTTCGAGAGCGACGGTGGGAACGGATGAAACGCTATGGCGCTGGAATGCGAGAGGATCAAGCAGAACGCTCACAGTGCTTTGCGTCTCTTGGGTGAGAAGGTGCATTTTGGTCACAGCGTCTCCCATCGACATCCCCTCAGGGATACCTCGAAAGACGATGCCAACACCTGGTAGTCCGTCAAAGGACAGCAAGATGTCTTTCAGGGCAGTAGCCCCCATCGACCATGACACAAAGATAAGAGTGCGGTTTCCATCGCCCAGGGGGTGTTTTTTCTCGCGATCTTTGCCATCCGCGCTGCGATCGTTCTGCTGGGATTCTTCATTGATGCCTTGATCGATGACTTTTGCGGCCATCTCGCTCACCCAGTTCATGTCATCTCGGCCGCTCACCTGTTCGCGCGCGGCTTTCGCGTTTTGGCTGATCTCCCTGACCTGATCGAGAAGCGCAGGATCAAATTCATTGAGTTTGTACTTTCGAATGCCAAGGTCATCACCGGCGATGGCCACCGTGTAGCTCAGGGCCAACCCAACACACATGGCTATTTGCTTTTTCACCATATCGGATACGCCTTCCCGATGATTTGGTCTGTCGACGCTGAGCCCCAATAGCGGGAATCGAAAGAGTCTGGGGTGCGGCCGAAGAACCAATAACGGCCCTCGCCTATTTCCCCTTCCCGAACGTATTTCTTGGGATCAATCCCGTGCTGGCTGGCGACCTGGAGCCCTTTGCCAACGGACACGCCATTGATGGTTGTTTCATCAAGTGTCACCTTCGCGAGATCGCCAGGCATTCCCTCGAGAACCTTCACGATGATCGTGCCGTCAGCAAAGATCGGACTCAGACCCTTGGAGTGAAAGGCATAAATCTCCCCACGCACCAGGTCATCCTTGTTTTTATCAATGATCCATAGCCTGTATGGGGGCAGGCATAGGGAGGCCTGGCTAGCGATAGCGATGGAATAACGGGATGCCAGCAGCACAACGCCGCCGGCAACCGCTGCGGATAAAAGTAGGCCTTTGCCGAGAAAGGCTGCCGAGATTCGCTTTGGAGCTCGATCTCGCTCAACCCTCGCCATTGCCCTGTGCACCTTGGCCTCAATGCTGAAGGGATTCGACAGCGCCATCACGCCACTTCCGCTGGGTTGGAGCTATATTCGACACCTCGATCACGCAGCACGCGCAGGATCGCCTCATCCTGCGGAATGCCGGTGAGCGTGTAGTTTCGGATCGCCTGCACATCTTCAGGTGCGGTGGAGTAGAGTAGGATCGAGTATGGGTCCACCGTGAGGCGCACGATACCGGCCCCGCGGGGGGTGAGCATGAAGATTTCGGAGTAATGCCCCTTGTACGACTTAACAGTCTTCAGGATTCGATAGCCACCTTCTCCCAGCGGAAGACGCTTGTTTTCCTGGATAGCATCAATAGCCTCGGCCTTTTGACCGAGTAGGAGGGTGAACGCGGAGTTTTCAGCAATGGCCTGACCGACTTTGTTCTGGTAGAGGTCGTTGACCCCTTGAGTGATCACGATGGCACTACCGCCATATTTCCGGAACCGCCGGTAACCGTGCTCAATAAACTCACCAACGTTACCCTGAGAAAGAAGTGACCAGGCTTCGTCAATGATCACAATTTTAGGGCGGTCACGCTCACCCAGGTACATGTCCTGCTGAATCTGGTAGATGAGCTGAAGGAGAACGACTTGTTGAAGGTGTTGACGTCCCTTCAGTTCCTCAAGCTCTAGTACGGTGAAGGGATTCTTGAAGTTGAGATTGTTCTTTCCGTTGAAGAATCGGCCGTACTGCCCCTTCGAGGTGAATGCGAAGAGCTGATGACCAATATCTTGAATACGCAGGTCTTGGTCTCCCAGAAGCGAGTCGGCGATGTTGTCGACAATCATCCCCTTTCCAAGCTCCTGCCAGCATTGGGTGAGATGTTTTTTCAGCCCAGCGGTCTGGAAGTCGCTGAGGGGTACGGTTGGGGCGGCCATTGCCGAAAGTAGCCCGACCAAGACATCCTCTTCTTCGCTGTAATCTTCAATCAGCTCGAAGGGGTTCAGGCAGAGGTTCGACTCCTGATCAAAGCGGGCAAAGTCGCCCTTGTAGGCCTCAGAAAGTTTTAGGTAAGACAGGCCCACGTCGATGACCCACACCTTCGCTCCAATGCTCAGATACGACGTGATGAGATAGTTGGTGGCGAACGACTTACCAGATCCCGATTGAGCGGCGATCATCGCGTTGTAATTGGTGTCGGAGTCGAAGAGGTTGAAGCTGACCGGCTGGCCGTTACGAGAAATGAACGGGGCCACCTGAGTTCCAGTGCCCTTCCAATCGCCATAGATTGGCAGCAACGGCAAGGCCTGGGTAAGGCTCAGTGTCTTGAACCTGAAAAGGTCCTTCATCGCATCCGGATCCGCGCACATCGGCAGGGAGTTCACGAAGACGGGCAGCACACAGAATTTGTCCTCCATGAGGCTGAAGCCCTGCGTAGCAAAATGGCTCTTCGCATTCGATGCTGCCTGAATGAGATCTTCCCGGTTCCGACCGAAGACAACGAGGGTCATTGTCGCCTGTACGTTGGGAAGACCCTTGTCGAGGTCTTCGAAAAGCGTGTCGTAGGCTTCCTTGGTCTTTCGAAGAACGGGTACGAAATGAACCATAGGTCCGAAGCTCTGGTTGATGGACCATTGCCGGCGCTTCGACAGCTTATCTTTGGTTTCCAGCTGGGGTGGGAAATACAGGGTCATGTTAATGATGCAGTTGCCCCGGATTCCGCCCCGCTGAGACATGATGTCAGCCAGATACTGAGAAGCATCACCCTGCCACATGACATCAGGGAAGCGCTTGGCGGACAGCGTTTTTACGAAGCAGTCTTCTCCGATCTGAAGGTGGTCTTTGCTCACGTCCAAGCTGCGGTTGTAGTCGAGGATCTGTTCGTTGAGAGGCTTGTCCGTCTCTGCCTTAATGTCCGGATCTTCTCGCCAGGATGCAGATGGCCCCTGGTTCAATATCGAAGAAAAGATTTTCTTGTAGGAATCGTTTGTAAGAGGCACAGCAGCCAGGTTGCAGCTATCCAACGAGGTTCGCAGCCCGTCGAAAAGCTCCTTGGCCGCATTCGCCTCCGTCTGGGTGGGAAGCGCGTTGGCGATCGGTATTGTTACCGAGACAACGAGGCTCTGTTCACGAATCCGTACACCTGAGATCGAATCAACCGGCCGCATGGTTCGATCGCTGAAATACTCGGCCCGCGCATTCGTTACTTTTTCGAGCAGAGCTTGCGTTTCCAGCGGCAGATCTATGCGGCCTGACTCACGAAATGCACGACGCAGACGGAGGAAGCCTGTCTTCATCTCATTGATGTTCTCGGTGCAAATCATGCTGAACTGGATCGTTGTTTTTTCCGGCCAGTCAACTGTCAGGCCAGCCTTCAAACGGTCGCCTTCATCCCCGTTTGAACCTGAAAGCGGGGAGCATAGGAATGCGAATCCCAACCGGTTCCCTTCCAGCTGAAAAAGGTAAAGATTCGGTTCATAGGCAAGCCCATTGATCAGCTTTGAAAGGCGAGGCGTCGAGCGAATGATTGCTTTGAGCATTGTCGGGCTCCTTAAAGGTTGCGATTCGATTCAATCCAGGCGCGCAAGCCTTCTTCAGGCTTGCCCTCACGAGTCAACCCGTCATCACGAATGAGGAAAGGAACATTTCGAGCGCCGAGAAACTGTGCTGTCATGCGGCGCTTCGCTATGACATCCAGATCACACTGGGCGTCGGGGACCTGTTCGAGGGGTGTTTTCATGTCGCCGGATGCCCCCGCTTTCCATGCGGCAACTTTGTCTTTAGCGCAGAGAAGTTCTCTGGTTCGCGCAGCACTCTCTTGGCTGAGCAGGGGCAGCATAAGCACGTCAAGCCGATACCCCTCGGGCAGGGATGAGCGCGCTTGCTGAATGATTTCTTTACAGAACCCACAGGCGGGATCGGAAAACATGGTGATTGCTCTCTCACCATTGCCGATTGTAAGAGGGGCGAGATCCTTGAAACCGAGGTTAGTCTTATCCACTGGGATGTAGTGGGCGGCAATTCGAGCATCTTCGATGGTCTTTAGCTCTTTCTTGGCCCACACGTCATAAACCGTCCCCTGGATGATGAATCGGCCGGTATCGCTGATCACCGCGAACTTGCCATTCTTCTCAATCGCCAGCATTGCTGACGCAGGCAACATCACTACCTTGTCGGCGTTATTGCCCACAGGATTCGCAGCTAATGCGGAGCCGGCCACTACAAAAAACGAGCTTGCAAGAATGGTTCGGGCTACGGTGAACATGGGCTTACCTCCTAAGTCGATTCACCCAGAGTATTTCGCCCGGAATAGAAAAGGCCTCTTTTTCAAGACGTTTTAGCGTCGGAAAAAGAGGCCTAAAGAAGGAGAATTGAGGGAGATCAGAGCCCTACAGGCAGGCTCAGGAGAGAGTTGGTGACCACCGAGGCTGCGGGGATAGTCGCAGACATTACCGACTCGATAACATCGGGCGCGGCATAGAGGCCCACACCTCCACCGACACCAGTAACGAACGGCATGAGCGATTGGCGGAGAACGCCCGCGCCGATGCCGGTGAGGATCATCAGACCGATCAGAATACGGCCTAGGGTACCTTGCATCCATTCAGTCAAGGTAATCCACACGCTGTCGAAGGTATCGCCGCCGGTACCAGCGATCGCGGTACCCGCCACAACCATTGCCGCTGCGATGGCCATCGTTTGGAGGGTTGCTTTGTTGACGTGCATTGGTCTTGCTCCTAGAGGTTGACATGCGCAGGGGCTGCGCTCAGGAGACATTTTTTGTTTTTTCAATAAGCCTGTGGCTCGCTTTCAAGCGCGTTTTTCGACGGAAATTAAAAAAGGCCGCTTTGGGCGGCCTTTTTTTTACTTGCTGGAAACCGGAGAGGATTCCGCTCCGGAGTTATCGACGCCTACCAGTGTTATTACCGGCTCGCCGTTTGGATAACGCCACATGGGCACGGAGATACTGTTTGAACTGAGCGCCTGCTGCTCACCGTTGATGAACCAGATATTTTTGGCCATTCGGCCATCCTCATCAGTACACACAGCTTTCGCCAACCATGAGGTTCGACCCTCTACAACCTCCAGCTTGCAGACCGGGGGCTTGTTCCTTGCAACAGCGATGGAAACTTCGCCTGTAGCTGTGTGCCCCATTGCACTCGCAATATCCAGCTTCACTGTATACACGCCCTCCTCATCCAACGTTGCTCGACCATAGTCGCCTGAACTTGATAGCGTCTCCCCGTTGAGGCTGTAGGTTTTGCTCAATATTTGATCCTTAGGATGACCGCCAGTAATTGATGGTCGAATCAAAACACCCAATGGGGCACGGTTCGCATCGTTGTCCCCACTCCAGGACAATTTTACATCCCACGGTATAGGCTCCAAAAACTCCAACTCTGTTTCAGCATAACTGTAGTTACCACGAGAGTCGGTAATATGAGCACCGAATGTGTATGTCCCCGGCTCAGTAAGTCGAACAATACGGTTCGTCTGGCTAGAGTCCTTAATCATTTCAAGGCCAGCATAGGGGGGGATATCCCACTCGATGGTCAAACCCTCGAATTCTCGGAACAAGCCAAGAGAGCGAGCGGTCATTGTCAAGTCAGCCGGCGCATATTTGGCTGAGTATTTGGTGTTTATCTTCCACTCAGGCCAGTCATACGACCAAAAAATCAGCCGATGCTGAGTCAGACCCAGACCGCCCCTATCCTCATACCCATTGATCCAAGATCGGACGCTGATGTAGCTCTCTTCTTTCTCCATGTCTTCCCGAGTCGGGGTGTACTTCACCTCAGTGGAGTCGACCACAGTACCGTCAGGTAGGATGAACTCACCGTCCATGGTCATATCCATTTTCGGGTACGGCATCATCAAGTTGGCTACCCACGTAGCCTCTTTTCCAACCTCCGGACGACGCGGCCCGATGATCTGGACGCGCGGCGGCCGAACGGGTCTGAATGCAACGCCGGCGCGGAGGGTTTTGTAGACGCGCTTATCCTCAGGTGAGTCGGCGTACTTCAGCCTGGCCGTAAGGTATACACGTTCCGCGGAGTTGCGACTCAGCCGGTAGGAGCCTTCCCCAGCGACCCAGGTTTTACCGCGATCCTCGGACCATTCCACAATCATCCCAGTAGTATCGAGCGCATTCCCTTTGAGGTCAGTGAGCAGGAATGTACCGCTATCTCCAATAAACACGTTCGCTGGTCCTTTGAGGCGCGCAACGGGCACGACATAGGCAATGACCTCAATGGTGGGAGTCATGGATTTCGCGCCGCTATGACGGTTCGTCAACTCTGCCCTTAGCTGATAGGTACCCCGCTGAAAGACCATGCTGAGCCGTTGCGGCAGCTTCGGATTGGCCTCAACAGCCTCCCACGTTACCCCTCCATCCTTGCTCATTTCCCAGCGTACGTCGCCAAGGTCCCCTGACTGATAGCGATCATTGGTAACTGCGTAAAAGCTGCTACGCAAAGGAGCTGGGCCAATAACTCGCAACGCCTGGATTGAACCATCGAGAGATTCGCCGTTGAGCACAGAGAGCACCATCGGCGAGCTCGACTCACGAATAAGCTCGTATTCCGGCACAGGGGAACGAACTCGCGCTTCAGCAATGATGCGAACAGCTTTGTTCGTAAGAGTTTGCAGATCGATCTCAAACTCAGCCTCCCCGTTAGCGTCAATGGGTTCCCAGTTTGTCATTGGCTCATAGTTCACCCCAGCAGTTGTCGAAAGCAATCGAATATCCCAGTCGCCCATGCTGCTCAGCCGGTATGCATCTTCCATGTAGCGGGTGTCTTTGATACCCACGCGGATTGGAAGGCTGACCGTATCCAAGACGGTTCTCTCGTCGTTGAGAATGACAGGTAGAATTTTGTCGTGAGGAACCGCCAAGAGAGAGACGTTTCTGGTCGTCCTTAGTCCTGGCAATGCTGTATATCCAACGTCAATGGAGTACGGCGTTACGCTCCACAAAGGGGCCTCGCCTCCCTCGATGTATCGCGTGAACCGCTGGGAACGACCATAGCTCGGAAGGGTAGACCGTTCGATTGCAGCATCCCCCCGATTGATGGCCACGTCCAATGATGCTGCGATTGCTGTCACTGATGCGCTACCAACATAGCCGCCGAGTTGCGAAACCGAATACAGCCCTTCTTTGACCAGGTTGCTTTCCGGCATTTCGATTTCGATTGCCGGCGGCGCAATCACATTTATGGTGTGCTCGCCGTAGCCGATATCGATTTCCTTACCACTCGGGGTGAACATGGATGCCTTCCAGGAGATGTTGTTCGCTCCCAGCAGGTTCATTGCCCCCTCCACGAGTGGAGTCACGGTGTTGCGCTGCTGGGCCAAGCCCTCTGGCACCTGCATCCATCGGATCAGGCATGCCGGCCGACTCGACCATTGCTGAGCTGTCTTTTTAGCTACGTCTTCGTTAGCAGTTGCATCACACACAGGGCCAACCTTGTGACGGGCCAGCAAGGAGAGTTGCTGCACCTTCTGATAGGCCTCTGCTGGTGCAGGCTTCAGCTCAAACAGAATCTGATCAGCGACTGGGAGAATCTTCAGCTCGTGGGTGAACCTGGCAATCTCATGTTTCGCGCCGCTGGGGTCAAACACGTATGCGGTAGCCTCGATAATCTGGCTACCCAATGAACTACCTCCAGCTTCCATTGATAGGTTGACAGAGGTGCCAACGTTGCGCCATTCCTCGGGGGTTTTCGTCCAGGTCACGAAGCAGGCCCGATCTTGGATAGCGTTCTTGGGTTTTACAACTGGCTCACTAGTCAGGATGCTGCAAGCATCATTACTCGAACTGAAGCTGACCTGAGCTCTACCGGCCGCTTGCAGCACTTCCCAGGTATCAGCCGACAATGCGCCCTCAGGAGCCCATACTCGAACCGGCACAGAGTAGACCGGACCAGTCATGTCAGCACGTGAGAGGTACACTTTCGCAACGCCATCAACACCAACATTCAGACCTGCAATACGAGCCTCCATATAGTTGGAATTGCGCTTTGTTGGGATGAGCCTCATACCGATTTCAGGCGCTAAGTCACGGCTTTCCAGCTTCACTCCTATAGGTGAGTCAGGGGTGACAATAGCCACAATGTCATCGCCAAGATTTCCGACAACGGATGCATCTGATATTTGCAGGCCATAGCTCCCATCACGGCGAGTCATAAAGGCGGTAACAGCCGGCACAGACACTTCGATACCGCTGGGCTGCACCTCTCTACCCTCAAACATACCCCAGGCCGAGCCGAACTTAAGAGTAATATTTTTTTCGAACGCTAAGCCGTCTTGGTCAGTCGCCCTAACTCGCACTACTGTTTCAGAAGAGCCATCAGTTCGAATGGTGAGCTTATTTCCTTCAATGGACGCGGTACCATGCGCTGGTTGACCCACAACCGACAGCTGATGGCTACCCCAAGTATTTGGATCAACAACCTTCAGCTCAACAGAGCCCCCAACGCCTGCGTAGAGGTTCACAACCCCAGGGAGGATGTCGGTGGGTGTGTAGTTAAACTTAGCCACTACAACTCTTACCTCACCCTCTACACTCGCGCCTGCCTTGTCAATTGCACGAATGAGGAATGAATCATTGCCGAAGTATTGGGAATTTGGTGTGTATTCCAACCGGCCGTAAACAAGCCTGGCATGTCCGTGCGCGGGTTGCGAGACTATTTCGAACGTGTGTTCATCACCGTATGGAATGTCTACATCAACCACCCATGGGGCGACATGGTCACTAGCCATTCCTTCTTTTGCGGTAATCGTTGCACCGGTAGCGGAAGGAGCATCATTAACATACGTAACTTCTACCGTAATGGGTTGTATCTCAGACCAAGCTCCCTCAGCATCTTTAGCGCGGTATGACAGACGAAGAGTACCGTTCCAATCCTTGGCAGGACTGATGGTCAGCAAATTGCCGTTCAGACTGAACGTGCCTTCCTGCTCGGCTAAAGTCCCGATGATTTCGAACACGAAGGGTGGACTGTTATCAACGTCAAATGCTTCTAGGGTAATCCTGAGAACCGTGTCCTCCGGCATTGAACGCACAACCGGCTTGACCACCGGCGCGTCATTCACAGGACGCACGATGATAGTGATGGTAGCAGTATTGGAAATGGCACCTTTCGAGTCAGTGGCTCGATACGTCATCGTCGTGGTGCCGTTCCAGTCCTTGACTGGGGTGAAAGTCAGCTTATTACCAGTAATGCTTGCCGCGCCATGAGCGGCATTCGGTGCACTGACAATGCTCCAGATATGGCTATCGCCCTCGAAGTTAAGATCTACGTCCGTCACTTCCAGTGTCAGCGTGCCTACCGTATCTTCATCGAGAGACAAGGAAGCATTACTCACCGAGGGCGGGTCGTTTACTGGGGTAACAGTGACGGTGACCGTTGCGGTGTTGGAGTACAAGGATCCATCGCTCGCCCGATAGGTAAAAGTAGTGGTTCCGTTCCAATTTGGCTTTGGTGTGAAGATCGCCTTATCCCCGCTGATAGTCACCGTGCCATGGGTACTGCTCGGCGCATTGACCACGCTGTAGGTAAGCGCATCTCCGTCAACATCCGTTGCGAGCAAGGTAACGGTGCCGACAGTGTCTTCAACAATCGTCAATGTGCGATTGGAGGCCACCGGCGCGTCATTAACAGGACGCACGATGATGGTGATGGTCGCGGTATTGGAAATGGCTCCTTTCGAGTCAGTGGCCCGGTACGTCATCGTCGTGGTGCCGTTCCAGTCCTTGACTGGGGTGAAGGTCAGCTTATTCCCATTAATGCTAGCTGCGCCGTGAGCAGAGTTCGGTGCACTGACGATGCTCCAGGTATGGCTATCCCCCTCAAAGTTTAAATCCACGTCAGTTACTTGAAGCGTCAGCGTTCCTACTGCGTCCTCATCAAGTGTGAGGCTAACATTGGATACAGATGGAGGGTCATTCACCGGGGTTACATTGATAGTAACAGTAGCTGGGAGTGACCATGCGCCTTTAGAGTCCATGGCGCGATATGTTAGGGTCGTGGTACCATTCCAGTTAGGGGTTGGTGTAAACGTCAATGTCGAGCCATTGATAGTAGCAAGTCCATTCGCTGGTTTATCGACAACTTCGAATACAGTAGGAGCTGGAGAATCAACATCAGTTGCTGAAAGAACAACGGACCCTGAAGTATCTTCGAGCAATGATAGAGTTTTGGGCGAGGCAACAGGCGGCTTATTTGTTTCACCAACAGAAAACTCCAAGATGTTGGTAAAGTGCGTTATGTCAGTACCGCGATAATAACCCTGACTGATCATCATAACCAACTCATAAACGCCCGCTTCAGTTGGCGGCTGAAGATCTGTGCCTAAAATATTTGAACTTGTTACGTGTGCTGTATGCGTTTTTGACCCGACACCGCAATCATCAAGCGAGTTGGGCCAATACCTAGCTGTACCGTCGTAAACTCCACCAAGTATGATGCCCCAAGCCTGGGTGCCTTTCTTTCTGTAATAAAGATCAACAATAAGCTGACTACCACCATTGCCGATAACATTATGGTCAAAACAACCACTGTTTTGACTAACATAGGTGAATGTTATCGGCAAACTAAACGTTCCTACTGCGTTACTAGGCTCACCATTTGTCCAGCGCAAGGTAGCACCAGGGGATGGGGTTGGGTTCGTCGGAACATTATCCCCCATGGATGCAGCAAATGTGGGCACGACCCAACATGAGACAACAAAGAAGACCAGTATTCTTACATAATCCATTATCCAGCTCATTGTTCACCCCAATGTGAAAGCAGAAAATATAAAAGCCTGCTCGAAGCAGGCATTTATAATTATTCAACTGTTTTAAGCGGTCTCAGCGTAGGCGTTGTAACCGGTTGCCTTGATCCGATTCCCCAACGGCGCGGTTCGATTTCGGTATAAATGAAGCCTGGTACATATAGATCGCCACGCTCATCCTCCCAAGGATCAACAGCGATACGCATCACCAATGCTTGCGAACGTATAGGTAGGGGGTCCCTAGCTCTCATAGGTACTGGTGCATTATCTGATCCTTCTGCGATAAGGACACGGGGCGCAGCATCCGTTGACTCTTTACCGCTGCTTGTAGTACCTCCTTCTTGTTCTTTCTTGAGTTGTGTCTTGTAGTTATCACCCTCGGTCGCCGAATAGACATCCTTTGCAGACATACAGGTGACACCACTAGGCATACCCTTGCACGCGTATTCATCTGAGCCCAAGCCCATAATGCTATTGCAACCAGCCAACGTCACTGCTGCCATCGCGAGGATAACTTGCTTGATCATAACTATGTCCTTACTGATTAACATCATTGACTTTGAGAGTGGCTGCATTGAACTTTACTGTCATCCCTTTATTGACGATGAAATCGACCTCACGCATTGCATCAATTTCAATTACAGGGAAAATGTTTTCCGCCATCTCCAAATAGAAGTCGGCTATCCGCTCAAGGGCTGAGCTAGCGCCGCTAAACCCGGCTGACTGAAGTGCGTTGCTATCGAATGCCTGCTCGTAAACCGGAGATACTGTCTTGCCGTCATCACCTGCTCGAGTCACATTGATTGTCGGGACCTTTTGAACGTTGAAAGCCCCAGCTATGCCTTGGAGAAAACCCGCTCCCAGGCTACGAGCAATGATCTGGCCTTGTTTACTGACCAGGCGGCCGCGCAAGCCTGCTTTGCCGTCCTCCCCTGTGGCAAAGGCCTCCACACTGGCTTCTAGAACCGAACCATCATTGCGAACGCACGATAAGCGTTCGGCACGCAGGTAGGCCCTTTCAGCACTGAGATCCCCCCAGCCGCCAGCGATCATGAAACATTCACGAAAATCGGCTCTAAAGCGATTAGGTAGAATTGCCTCATTCTTGATGCGGATCAGGGTTGGAAAAGGGTCGCGTTGAGCCTGCTTGCCTGTAGGTGCATCCATGCCTGTGACCAGGACGCCAGACAACATCGAGCCAGCAGGAAGCGTCACGGAAAGCTCTTCAGGCTTTTCGCTTTTCCCCTCGTCAGTCTGAGCCTTGATGACCCTGATTTTCGGCGTTTCCTTCTTCTCGCTGGAACGCGTTTTCGGATCCTCCGGTTGATCTGGCGGAAGGTTCGAGTAAACGTCAGTCAACTCTGCCGGCGAGCTCGTGGCCTTGTTTACAAAGGCTGGCTCACGGGGAGGAATAGGGGATCTCGCCGAATTAGCTGTTGTACCGCCAGCTGTCTTGTCGCCGTTCTCACCCGAATCATTCTTATCCCGACCTTTACGTGCCAACTCCTGTTGAAGGAGTTGGAGTTCCTTTTCCAGCCCGCTCACTTTCTCTTGAGTATTTTGAAGCTGAACGTCCTTTTCTTTCTGCCCAATCACTCGCTCAAGGCGGTTTTGCTGCTGCTGGAGCTGACGCAGTTGGCTCGCAAGAGAATCCAAGCCTACCCCTCGAGGATCTTCATCGGTGAGAACGGCTTCAACCTGAGGTTTGGCTGCTGCGCGAGCTTTGCGCTCAGGGCTGGCTGCATTCATAGCCAGGCCAACGACCGTACCCACGACAAGAACTGTTCCACCGATCGCAAGCATCAGCTTGCCTCTAGGTGTAAGCTTTTCGATGAACTGCGGAATCAATTTCACGGATGGGTCCCCTTACTGCAAAAGGCTTGGGCGAGTGGAGCTTTGCGGTACTTCGGTCGGTACCCGAGTGACGATAAATACTTCAGTTTTTTGGCCTGGTTCGAGAACCTCATCCGGCCAGGCACTCACAGCTGCACGATGGGGGTGGGTGCACGAACCGTGATCGAACTCAATGGTTTTGGTCGAAACGTTCTCAGCCGTAGCCACGAACACTCTGAAGTCATGACCTTCGATCAACTGAGACTTGCTGAAATCGAAGCTGAGGTTTGGCTGGGCACATGCGGGAATCTTGGTGCCGCTGGCAAGTACGCCAAAGCTATATCCACGGGGTAACTTGCCAAGAGCCATGTCGCGCATCAGAGAGCGGAGGGTGTCCATATACGGCTGAGAGCGTTCCCACTTCCGCGCTTGGCCGCTGTAATTCGTCGAAGAGCTGACAGGCAATCCGCTCGCAAGCCCTTGTACATTTTTGGCCAATATCAGGTTCGCCTGGATGGGAGGCACGCCCTGTGGCAATAGGGTCAGTGAGATTGCTACGGACTCATCATCGTCGGGTGTCACATACATTGTCACTGGCTTATCTTCAGTCGTAGTGACGTATATAACATTGCCACTTATCGAGATGTCGGCTGTACTAACCGTCTGGATTTTAGGCACATCGAATGGCGTAACGATTCGGTTCATTTGGCCGCGGCTAATCGGGATGAGCGTGTTAGTACCACTTGTCACGACCACATCCTGCCGAGATTCAATAGGCCGAACGGGAGCGGCAGTTTTCACGACACTAGCAGGCACGCTAGGGTTCTCAGCAGTGCCTGGGGTGATCGCAACAAGTCGAGGCTTCTTCTCCACAACTTGCTCCACATGTTCTACATCTGGTTCAGCACCAGTCGACGGGGTTGATGCTGGCCTGTTTACCACTGGGGGCTGCGTACTGGCTGCAACAGGCAGGTTCATTCCAGGTATTTGAATCTGCTCTTGGGCAAAAGCAGGCATTACCACAGCCGTCGCTAATGCGAGCGCAGCCGGCTTGAAGAAATTGATAGAAACTGAAAATGACATCGAGACGACCTCTGCTCTGAGTTGTCGTCAATTCTGGGGGCCATTCAGATGCTTGAGTCGCGTTTTCAAGCAGATTTAGCGTCTGAAAACGGATGGGGGTGTTGGGTGACCGGACTGTAGAATCCAAGAAAAAAAGCCCATAACCGGAACCCGGCATGGGCTTCAACCACGTAGCTTAGCGTTGCTGATTCTTTCGCTTCTCGCGCTCTGCCTGCTTCTCCGCCTTGGCATTCTCGCGATCAACCACATCCTGAGTCCGAGCATCGCCGGAGTTAGTGCTAAGCCAGCTTAGGACTGGCTTGTAGTCCTTGATTTTCAGCTCGAATTCGTAGGTTCGATTGCTACGTTTTTTGTCACCCGCCGGTCCCTCGCTCACGGATCTACCAGTAACATAGAATTTATTCTCGTTGAGATTATCTCGGAGTACTTTTTGCGGCTCGAAGCTAAGACTCACACGATCCTGACGAATCTGATGAATTTGGGTATCGAGTACCTTCATGGTCTCTTGGTAGATTGACTTATCGAGGATCGGACCCAAGGCATCCCTAACGACTGAGGCATTATGCGGAGTAACATTGCCTAACATCATCGCGATGTAAAGGGCCCAGGCATCGGCGTACTCACCCGAACTTTGCGATTTGCTGACCCAAGCAGTTTCAGTCAAGGTAGGTGGTATAACTGTAACCACTTCATCCTTATTCAGAGCAGAGCAGGACACAAGTAAATTGCTCAAAACTAATCCTGCAACAGCAATGCGCAAAAACTGGTTCTCACCTCGCATTCCATCGAATGAATTTTTAAGCGACTTTAAAAGCATCAGACGAACTCTCTCTCGTAGGAATTGGGCATCGTTCGCACAGCCTTACGGCCGATAGCGCCCCAGTGCCAATAGATAGCATGGAGCAAATAACCATCTGGTCGGTTGTCGCAGAAGCGTCGATAGAATCGCGCGAGGAGAAGTCCAGCTACTGTGCAAAGAATCAATTGAGCTAGCAGAACGCCAGCAACCAAACCGATTCCAATCGGCATGACTTCATCCAAACGCCAAAACATAACGTGTGGAGGCTGATCGATGTATGCCGGTATTTTGATGGGCTCGCTCATTTTGCACCTCCGGCTTTACCGAGGCTTGCAATCGCCTTGAGGATGCCCTCATGACTAGCATTGGCCCCCTGTAGAACCATCGACATACCTGTCTGGTTGTCTAAAAGTAAGGTCGAGGGAGTCTGTTGAATCCCCAGCTTTATGGCTTGATCCAGATCGGCAGTTACCCGGTCGATAGCTTGCTTCGAGTCCGTGCATGCCGCAAATCGCTTCCCATCCAGGCCGAGCTGGGTCGCGAGGGAAACAAGTGATTCTGTTACTCCCTTGCCGTTGCCACCCGTATTATCAAAAACGGTCTGGGCGTACTTCCAAGCGGCATCCGAGCCGCCCTGCTCACCTGCGCACTCAATCGCCAAGGCTTGTCTGCGGGAAGCTTCGCCAAGCGCTGGGACATGAAGAATTGCAGCATTGATTTGCCCTGCCGAGGACTCGATAAGCGCCTTAAGGAGGGGGAAGTGATCGCGACAATACGGGCATTCAGTATCAGTCATCTCGATGAGGGTGTAGCGCGCGGATGAGGATCCATAGATCCAATTGTCCGGAGCTGCGGGAATGTCATCTTGTTGAAGCTGTTTGAGGTTGTCGACGATCTCTTGAATGGAAGCGGGATCAACTGCCTGGGCTTTTGCAATAGACAATTCGCCCTCGAGGGTTTTGACCTGGCTTTGAAGCCGGTCCATCGTTGTGAAGTGATAGTACGAGCCGACAACCAAAGCGGTGGCCAGGGCTGTGATAGCGATAGCGAAAGGGATCGTTCTCGATGGAGAAGTTTTTGGTTCCATAAGGATCAGCCTGTCATGGTGATGGTGCAATTCTGCGGACAAACTCCGCCTGAAAGCTCCGTTTTCAGGCGGTTTTTTGGTCAGAATTCAAATTCGTTTCGGCAGGTTGCTGATCAGCACGGACAGCACAACGGGCAGCATGATGACGATGAAGGTCGAGATCACGAGCGGCGGTAAGGGTAATGGCAACAATACGCTCAGCACGATGAGCATGCCGCCCCAGGAAAGGACGATCGCTGCGTTGTTGTTCAGAAACGGAGATGAATAATCGAACCCATGCCGCTTGGCATTCCAGCGCATCCAGCCGGCAAAAACTGCCGGAACCAAGACTGCAATCAGAAGTGGCAGCCAGTAGAGCGCTAAAACCACCCGGTAAATCATTTGGTAAATGATTTTCTGGACGGCCTCGCCGCGAGATTCAAGGTAACGGAACCACCAATCCACGTTTTTT
Source organism: Pseudomonas shirazica (assembly GCF_015168335.1). Classification (NCBI taxonomy): domain Bacteria; kingdom Pseudomonadati; phylum Pseudomonadota; class Gammaproteobacteria; order Pseudomonadales; family Pseudomonadaceae; genus Pseudomonas; species Pseudomonas shirazica. The sequence goes on along the minus strand of NZ_CP063457.1, from coordinate 64,346 downwards.
TCGAAGGCGTCCACTGTACCGCCGCGAGGCATCAGCAGGTCAGAAACAATTTTCTTGGCCCCGGAGTCAATCACAAGTGCCGAGTAGTAGTGGTTGGTAGTTTCAATCACCTTCCCCATGTCAGAATCGCCGAGAAGTTCTATTCCCCACTTACGCTCTTTCAGCATCACTGTATCCACAAGCCTATTCGGCGCAACGGTCGCCAGCATCAGGATCAGAACGAAGAAGAAAGCAATGGAAGCCATAACGCCCTTTGGCCACTTCTCTTCAAGCATTTCAGCCATTGATCAAGAACTCCCTGATTGGTTGCGGCACGTTAGTTGTTTCGCACCAATGGGAAACATCATCCACAGCAGGGGCATTACCGGATTTCGTAAGAATTTGTAGGATGTGGCCAAGCACTACTCGTAGACGAATAAAATCGCTAATGCCCTCACGGCACATCCTCTGGTAAGCCTCTAATACATCAATCAGAGCCGCCCCTATGACGTCAGGCTTATGGCCCGCCTCCAACATCTTGAAGATGAATTGTGTACCACAGCGCCATTCCAGATCGAACGTGCGTAGTCGAGTGGTTGAAGCATCATCAAGGCCAGTGAGCCGTTGAATTTCAAGTGGAATTGAGACAGTCATTATTTACTCCGAAATCAGTTGGCAGTCGGGCCAGTGAGAATTGGTAGTCTCCCTTTGCGAATATCGCCGCCCGCGAAGATCGCAAGGAATTCCAGGTCGGGTAGTTCTCCCAGAAGAGCGGCAGGGAAGCGCTCGCCTTCCTCCTGCATAAGACGCTCGCCGACATTACCTCCTTGCAAAACACCACCCTCGCCAGCTGAGTTACCCTGAGTTCGCATCACGTATTTAAACCGGGTGGGCGTCATTTTTTTCGATACAAATTCTTGGGTATCGGAGTCCAAAACGCGGAAGCAAATGATGTTGTTGCAGTTACCAAGGACCTGCATTGCTTTAGCCTCGTCTCCCATTCGGGCTACGAAATCGGCAATTGTCTGCGTGGCGATGTAAAGGTTTATGCCTGCACCTCGCCCCTTGTTGAGCAGTTGTATTAGCTGGTCGTTGATAACTTCGGCCGCCTCATCAACAAATATGTTTACTGGTTTCGGCAGCCTATGGTTGTAGATCTCACCTGCTGTAGAGGCTAGGTCGGCCAGTGCAAGCGAACCGATAGTTGAACCAACCATAGGGTCTGCAAGTGAATCGAGACCTAGGTAAAGCACCTGGTCTGCGTTGATAACCGAGTTTAGATCGCTTATTAGTCGAGGATCTTCGTCATCGGTGTGGGGAGACAGCAATGGCCCCATCTCACCCGATGTGAGCATCGTGAGGATAGGTAATAGACCGGCGATCATTTTGCTGAAGTGTGCCCGCTCATGTTCGAGCATTGTCAGCAGACCTTCAAGGTCGGTATTCGCCTTGACCTTTGCAATATCGTTGTAGTAGACGCGGCGCAATACCTTCGCTTTCTGTTCAATATCTTTTACTTTAGCGGACAAAATAGCTGAGTCCGCCATGCGTCTAAACTCATCCTCCCCAAACACTTTTGCTCCATAGGCCATCACGACTTTGATAGTTAAGCCAGGAACATCACCTTCTAGCGTTCGCCTGATACCTACCAGTGTTGGGAGAATGTTGCAAATCAGCATGGCTTGAATCACGCTGTTCAAAGACATTTGGGCAAACGCTTGGAAGGGATCTCCTGCCTTACTTTGCATCAAGACAGCGACCCTGGACGCTATCTCGGTCGCTCGACCAAAGTTCTTTGTCAGAGACAAGCGCACGGACTTGTCTGGATGGGCCGGGTGGAAATATTTGAACAAGCTTGGCTTACCGACAGCAGCACATGCGCGCTTACATGTTGCTGCCAACCCTTTATCCCCTTTCGGATCAATTACGATAACCGCCTCGCCGCGGGCAACGCACTGAGCGATAGCGATATCAAACCATCTGCTTTTCCCGGCACCGGTAGTACCAGTTATCAGGTGGTGAATAGAACGCTGATCATGTGGCCGAAAGCATGGTTCTTCCTCCGCCATACCAATGCCGTGTATCCATCGCGTGCCCTTTACATTTGCCTTACGTCTCCCTTTCTTTCCAAGAATTGCCTCTACATCCATTGCTTGAAGCTCAAACGCATATTGCCCGTGCATTTGCCTCCAAGGAAATGCCTCGCCGAAATAGAACTCGTGAGGATGACGCTTTACCAGTTCCATCACCTCCTCTAGGGTGATGAACGACAACTCCCTTCCAAGCAGGCAAGCTTTAGCTTGGTGAACCCGTAACGCCCGTGGAATAGCAGCTAATGCAAATCCCGCTTGCACACCCAAAGTAATGAGGTACGGCGTAAGTGGCATAGCTGTTAATAGCTGAACAGCTGTACCTGCGACCATGGATGAACCCCACGCCATCGCCTCTCGTGCTTCGTAATTTTTTCTCCAGTAACTGGTGTAGTCCCATTCACTCATTTTTGGTGCAGCTCCTCGGGAAGTGGGCGAACGAAGATTTTCCGGCGCTTAGCGACCTTTACAGCATCGCGGAAGCAGAACAGCGCGTTCTCTAGGGAAATGGCCGTGATACCGAACTGCTCGGCGACATTCGCCAGCATATAGGTTGTGATACCGAGTACAGGCGAGCCGCCTATTTCCTCCTGTACGGCCTTGTTGATAAGCGACTTCACGGCCTGCTCAAGACTAGGGATGTCGGCCTCATTTAGGCGAGACAAGTGAGGAATAACCCAGTCCAACCCTGCTAACTTGCAATAGATGACGCTGAAGTCTGATGTGAGCATGAACCCTTCACGGGACTGTAGTGTTCTAGTAAGGGCCGGCCCCTCGACAGTAATGTCCTGCCACAGCCAGCCCGCATTAACGAGCGGGTGTATGTCATCTGAAATGAAGGAGGATTTACCCAGGCGTAAGAAAACTTTGTTCCTTGCAAGCGCCGCGTTCTCGGGATCTCTAGTTGCAGTTATGAGCTTTTTAGCAAGGCTAGGTTGTTGCTCGAGTAAGTAGCATTCATGCGACGTAAGCTTCGCGATGATCTCGGCTGGCAAGATGCTGACTGAGCATGCTTTTTCATCCGCCGCCACTGGGCCAGGCACCTCGATTTTTTTATTCTCAGGTTCCAACGTAGCAGTCGTCTTAGTCGTGCGTTTGCCTTGTCCCATGATGGTATTGAGGGAGATCTTTTCTTGGCGTAGCAGTAGCTCTTGCGGGCTTGGTGTTGATTCAGACTGCGTTTCTGCGCCAGGAATATCGGCACTACTTTCTGATTCCACGGCGGGGCTTACTGCATTGTGAGATGTCTCCGCCTGCGGCGTGTGAGGACTCAAGAAAAGCAGCATTTCTTCAAGGGTGGCAGGAGGCTCTTGGGGTCCGGTTTCCTCCTCCCCCTCAACGATTGCTTCCTCTGGTTCGGAAGGATCGGCCACTGCCGTCATGGCAGGTACTGTATCGACCTTCATATCAACTGGGGCGTCTTCGACTGGGCTCTGCTTTTGTTGGAGGCTAACCCCAGAACTGGCAGCCGTTGGTACCGGTGCTACTTGCCTCGAAACCGCTTTTTTCTTTCTTGAGGGTTTCGACGATGCGGCATCGGTACTAGGTGTAGACGCAGACTGCTCGTCGCCTTCTTCGTTTGAGTCACCCGTCAGGTCTGCTCCAAATAGGTCCTCCTGGTGAGCAGTCAGTGCGTTTGCGGCTGCGCCAGCCGCATCGTTAGGAGCAATGACATCTTTCTGCTTCCCTTCCTTTCCGAGGCTGATTGAAACCGGTGGCGGTATCGGTGTGGTCGGGAACAGGATGTCTGGATTTACAAGCTTCATGCAGCGCAGCGCAGGACCTTTGCCGTTCTTGCGCAGAAGGTGAGGAGTAACCAACCAGTACAAGTCCCCATTTGGGGCTCTCTCGGCTATCCCATGCTCGACCAGGAGGCCAATTAGGGTGTCAGGTGATCGAGGAATGGCCACAACGCCATCACCCACCAGCATGCCTACAATCTCCTCGGCACCTTGATTCCAAGCAACATAGACGCCATCAGTTGCGACCCACACACGGCCAGCAGGGGTGTTGATTTTCCAGCTACCGTCACTCAGCAACCTAAGCATCGCATCCGATACCAACCGCGGTACCGGGACCCCAGTGGCACTGCCACCACTATGATTCGAGCCTCGGTTCAGATCGCGCTTGGTGGATGCCGCGTCGGCCCACTTAACCAAGTCGGTCAAAGGCGAGCTACCAGTACCAGATATCGCATCGAGGAGCGCTTCGTAAATGTCGTGGCCACCTTCAATAAGCCATGCCTGCACTACCGGAGGTATGATCCGTGTTGCTTGCGCTACAGATACCTGTACGTGGTTCCCGTGCCTATTTGAATTCCAGTGCAGGAAATAGCGGGTCAGCTTATTGCGTACAGACCAGTCATGAAGCGTTTCTTGCGCGTAGATCCATTGGTTATTGCCTTCAAAATCTGTGGCGCGAATATCGGTGAGAGGTTTTCCGGCGTCATGCAACAGGCCTGACGCAATACCCGCGACGTACCAACGACGCAGACGCATGCTTCGCCTTGCCGGGGTCTCGTTCGTATCGAAGGCAGTGGTGAGGCACCCATCAAGGGTGAGCGAGGCGACTTCAAGGCTATGTCGGAGTAACCCGCCTGGCCCTGAGTGATGGTGGTTCTCCGATGCCGGCAGCATGTGGGCCAGCTCGGCGAAATTCACCAGGATCGGCTCAACGTAGAGCTTGAGATCACTGGCAGGCATTCCTACAGAATGAACAATCCGATCGAACAGCTCATGCTGATAATTGCGCATGAACCACTGCCCGCTAACCAAGCCCGGATAGCCCTCTTGATACGGGGGGTATCGAAGGTTCCGCCAGTTATGGTTCTCCAGATACCGCTTGATTTCAGGAGTAATCATCTGCTCGGCCGGGTGCGCGAAGCCGTCCGTGAGGGCACGCTCGCTACGAGGCCACAGGCGTTTGAGGAAGGAAAAAGGACGCATACACTTCTCGACCGTATTATGTGATGAGAATGATGCGTGAGGGACCTGGCCTTGAGTTTCGTTTTCAGGCTGTTTTATGGTCAAAAAAAAACCCGGCAAATGCCGGGTTGAGGGGTTAGAACCAGAAGGTTCCGAAAAACTGTGACGGCTCTTCGACCATCTCATTCAGTGCATCCACCTTTTGCCGTATACGGGGCAAAGGCTCAGGTTTTTCCTGACTTTCATCATAGGAAGCATCAACAGAGAACCGTGTTGCCACTGAGGAACCAGTCTGGTGTCTCGCGATCACATCGGCCGGAATAACCGCCTTCAGCTCTTGCGCAACACCTTTCCAATCCACTGTGCCAGCCACTTCATAGCTCGTGACTTTCACGCCCAGAGCCTCGGCCCGGCGGAACTCCCCCAGCAACGGCAGGATCTCGGCCTCAAGGTCTTTTGCTTCCTTGGTGAGCACCTTCAACTGAGCTTTCAACTCAGCGATCTTGCTCTCCTTCGCCCTCCTAGCATTTGCTAGTGGACGCCATGCAGCCAGGTCCAGCCTATCCAGCGGAATAACATCCCGCTTTGGATCGGCTTCAGGCGGCACACCGCGCATTACCAGCCCCCAGAAGATTTCTTCAGCCTGAATGATTCGTCTAAACAGGAGGTCATCCCAGTCAACGATCAAACAGCAGGGTTCATGCTTTGGCGACCAACACCACAGATACCCGCGCCGCGCTCCGCTAACGATCATCTGATGCATAATTTGCCAGCGGTACAGCTTGAATGCCTTGCTATGCTCCCTGAGTTGCAGCACTTCTAGGTGATTTGTCTCGGAGAGGTTCTTGATCTCCACCGGGGACTTGTCATCCAAGACGCCGTCGAACGAAGCCCGAATGAACGGGTGATCTGTCGACTCAGCACAGAAAGGCAAAGCTATCTTGCCGTATTTATCCTCGAAGGCTTGTAGTGCTAGCGGTTCGAATTTGACTCCCCTCCTAACCTGCGGGATTACCGACAAGTCAGCCGGCTCGACAATTCCGACCAGTTCCCTCCACAACTCGAGCTGCGTTTTATCAGGGTTTTCACCCATGATTACCGCGCAACTGGTTGCACTGATGCCTTCCCTTCTCCACGCATGCCACTCCGGTGTCCGCTGGGCGATGTCAACGATTTTCATTGCTGACACCCCCAAAGAACGCCAACAAAACAGCTGGTTTCAAAGGTCTTCATCTGATTTCTCCTTTTCTCAAGTTCACCACCCTGGTTCGAAAACCCAAGTGGCCCCCCGAAAAGGCGATCCCCATGAGGGCTTTCGCCCCCTGGGGGATATTCTTTCTCTGGTGCTCCAGTAATGCTCCACGCTTACGCAACTTTCGCGTAGCGGGAGTAGATTTCATCTCGCTTGCGAATGGCATCCTCGAAGCTCAACTGACCTGCATTGCAAGCCTGGATCACTGCGACGATTTCCATCCCGCGCTGCCATTCAGGGGTACCAGACAATCGATCAAGCGCCCCCATGTCTAGAAGTGCATATCCATCGTCAAGCATGTCGCCAATGCAAAGCTCCGGCGTGTCATGCGTGCAATGGCCGGTGAAGCCATCTCGTTGAAATGCCTGCCACCGAAAGCGCCCTTGCTGAGATGCGTCGGGAAGAAGAACACCCCAGGCATCCCGGCTCCGATGCTTCAGCGTCAAGCCAAAGCCGTTAATAGTGAACTGACAGAGCAGGTATTCCAGGAGAATGAGCTTCACATGAAATTGCTCGATCATTTCGTCAGCATAAGCCGCGAAAGGTCCACCCTCTTCTTTCATTTCCATCCAGCTAGCCAGGGAGTCCTTCAGTCCCTCAACGGTTGACGGTCGCATTGTTCTGCTCTCCTGGAAGGGAGTGGGTCAGAACGGCAAAAAAGCCCGGATGGGCCTTCTCTGCTTTGTCGATCGCGTCGCCGAAGGTGGTTGCCTCACAACGGAAGGTAGCCTTCTGCTGTGTATGCAAGATGGTCATCGACAGGATGTAGGTCCGCATGGTGTATCTCCTTCTCAGATTTTTAGCCCTGAAAAAGAGGCACCATCCCTGTGGGGGCGATGCCCCCTCAGGGTTTTTAGTACTGCGGCTAGGTCTCAGTGAGCAACGTCGACCGAACGGCACAGCTCGTTGTAGTGATCAACCAGCTGATCGAGGAAATGGAGAAGCTGTGGCCCTGTGAGGGGCGTGTTGGGGGCGATCATTCCTGCCTTCACCAAAGCGTCTCCGATTGCGGAGGCCAGTAGATCCCTCTGCTGTTCAACAGGTGGATCGAGGCTTTCTGCATTCTGGTTATGAGTTGCCATATCGTTTTCCTTTTAGAGAGCGACAAGGGCAATCACCTGGCGGGATATGCCCCGTCAGGGAGTTTGTTTGCAACAGCCTTACGGCAGCAGCAGGGTCAGGATGAAGACGATCAAGTCAGCCATCTGATTGGTTCCTTTCAACTGACGGAGCTCCCCTCACGGGAAAAGCCCCGGAGGGTTGTGGTCAGTTTGGAGCACCCTAAACAACGAGGCACCCAAAGCGTTTTTTGCGTCACTCGCCTTGCGACTGAGCAGCGTATTGCGCAGCTTGCAACTGAGTTACAGCGTAATTTCGAGCGTTTACAGGCCACGTCGAAACGTACTCGAACGCCGGTTCCCAACTATTGGCTTGACGAGCACGCCGAACAACTTCCGCAATTTTCTTGACCACCTTTTGAGGCAAGTCAGCAGGTGGCGGGACAGGGCTTTCATCACAGACAACCTCACCCTCGAGCACATCATCTGCCGGGGCAGGATCAGCAACCTCTGGTTTAGCGTTCTGGTCCCGCTCTTTGGTGGGCTCTGGTCGTTGATTAACCTGGTTAGAGGTCGGCAACGGTTCAGGGTCCACCACTTCAGCAGCGCCCATATATCGCTCGACAACTTCAACTGGTACATCGTTGGAAGAGAACCCTTCCCCAGCGTCTGTATTGAGGTACTGGATCACCCCGTCCAGCTTTGAGCCGGTCTGAGGCCAGTATTTTCTTGCAATCTTGATGGCTGACTTCTTGCGCATGGAATCTTCAAAGTCGACCCAAGGGCCTTTCTTTTTACGTTTCCACAGCTCCGAAGCATCGCGAGCAGCATTGATTTCATCAGCGGTGACCGCCTCAACATGAACGCGCCCATCAGGCAGAAGGGCTTCGACGTAGCAACCTACAAACTCCCCACGATCAGCCTTCTTGTCGAAAGGGTTGAACGTGTGGGTAGGGCTTTGTCGCTTACCTCTGTACTCGAATTTGTCTTTCGAGTAGACCAACTCAACGATGCAATCACGGATTGCACCGTCGTTCACAGCGACCTTGACCATGCCTCTCCAAGACACGTCCAAAACCACCTGCCCGTCACGGGGCACCAAATAAGCAAGCTGTCGAGATTGATTGAGGGTCAACCCGTATGCCGCAACCTGGCTAAACGCATTTCTAAGACTGAGCGGATTTGTCGTAGCGCACTTACACAAATAGTCGTTGTTCATCATGGCCTGCGATGCAAACAGCAGCTCATTTTTGAACGTAACGTCAGTCTTCGACGACTCCACCAGCTTGATGAACTTTTCTTCATGCTTCGCAATAATGGCAACTGCGTTTTGGAAGTTATCGCTCATTTTAGTTTCCTTTTTTAAAAAATAAAACGCACCCGAAGGCGCGTTTATTCTTGACAGGTCTTACCCAATTAGATGATGTTTAGAAGCAAACGGCTAATTGGGGCGAACGGGATATCGTCGTCGAAATAGTCCGGCGGCGACGACTGCTGACTTTGTTGTCCGTAGTTGTCGTTCGCATTGTAGTTATGCGACTGGCGAGATTGCTGAGACTGCTGCCGTTGCTGTTGCTGTTGCGGCTGTCGCTGTTGCTGCTGGCCACCGCCCTGGTTGTCAGGCCGGCCGCCCAGCAGCTGCATTCTGCCCTGCATGTCGACGATAATTTCGGTGGTATACCGTTTAATACCGTCTTTCTCCCACTCTCGTGTTTGTAGCTTGCCTTCGATGTATACCTGAGAACCTTTTCGAAGGTATTCACCAGCGATTTCAGCGACTTTGCCAAACAATGATACTCGGTGCCATTCGGTCCGTTCGACCTTCTGACCCGATTGCTTGTCAGTCCACTGCTCACTTGTTGCAAGGCTGAGATTGGTTACTGCATTACCATTCGGTAAGTAGCGAGTTTCTGGATCTTGACCACATGTGCCGACCAAAATCACTTTATTTACGCCGCGAGCCATAATAATTCTCCATTTCAATAGAATCACTGGGCGGCATTACCCCAATACGCGGGCAATAGCAGCCCCGTTGGGGTTTGTTTTTCATGGGTTTATAGTTGTACTTGTGAGACGGCCAACAAGCCGACCATGCGACAATGCGCATGACTAAATCAGTCCACACATGTGAGCTGACTTAATCTCGGGATTCTTGATGGTTGATGATCAACCATGAGGCGCTGGGCCTGGAAAATGGACTGCAAGGCATGCAGTCAAGAGTCTTAACGTCGATCTAGTCGGCGTGAATTGAAGTCTGCAACAAGCAGCCCACCTTGGCAAGCAGGTTTTTTGTCGAGTTTTTTTTCAGTCGCTTTTCCGTCCTGAAAACGAAAAATGCCTTTTCCATCACGGAGGAAAATGATCCTAACCATCCTCAGAGGATCAAACATGCATCACCTTAAATCTTTCCTGCCGCTAAGCCTGGCTTTTGGCCTGGCGATTACAGCGGGCTGTGCCAACAAGCCAGCCCCCCCGCCCTTGGGCAAGCCATTCGAGGTTACCAGCTACGAACCTGACATGCGGGAATACCACACGAGCTGGGGGCATACGGGACGAGGCGGTGCGGCACTGCGGAAACCCACCTACCAACCAGTTCTCGGCAGTCTTGATGTTCTCGAAACCCCTATGGGTAAGCTCCATCCAGAACTGCAACCACGCCTCATGACGAGCGATAGCGTTGCGGTCCCCTCATCCATGGTCCAGGCCAACTGTGCTGACTCAGCGAACGTAGCGCAGGCTTTCGCGCTCGGCCAACCCGCCGCAAACGAGCGAATTGTCACTTTGGCCAACGCGGCCGGTTCAGTCGATGACTACATTGCCGTCCGGAACAAGCTCTGCAAAGGGGCTCAACGATTGAGCTACGAGGAGTGGGTAATTCTCGTCGAAGGCACCCCTAAGGATGTTCCTCTTCACCTGAAACCGGCCCTTTCCCCTTCTTATAAGTGATCAGTCATGCCTAAATTCAATCCCATTCTCGCCACTGCCATTGGCGTTTCCATGGGCGTCACATCGGCCATCGCTGTCGGTGTCAGCGTCCACATGGCTCGGATCTACACAGACAACGCAGTACAAACCGCGCTTGTGGAGCAGTTGCCGGGAGCGGTCTCCCAAAGCCTGAAGGATCTTGAGCTTGAGAAGATCAACGCAGCGAAAGCGAAAATCATGTCGAAGTGGAACGGCGCTGCTGACAGCACCGGTGGAGGTCGGCACATCTACGGCAGCAAGGACGCCCAGTTCACTTTGGTCGAGTTCAGTGACCTGGAATGCCCCTATTGCAAGCGCTTCCACGACACGCCAAAGCAGATGGCTGACAAGTCCGAAGGGCGTATTAACTGGGAATGGCAGCATTACCCCCTGGCTTTCCACAATCCCGTTGCGGAAGTGGCAGCTCACGCATCTGAGTGCGTGGGCGAGATTGCCGGCAATAAAGCATTCTGGGCCTTCACGGGTGAATGGTTCGCACGCACTCAACTCAATGGCCAAGGTGTAGAAGACGTAGAGCGTCTTGTACAGGAAGTTGGTACTCCTCTGGATGCCTATCGTCAGTGCATGGAGAGCGGCAAGTATCAAACCTTGATCGAGGGCCAGGTGAAGAAAGGCACGAACATGGGCGTAACCGGCACACCGGCGACAGTCGTGGTCGACAACATGACAGGCAACAAACTGTTGGTGAAGGGTGCACAAAGCACTCAGGTACTGCTTCAGACCATGCAGCAACTGGTAAAAATGCGCGACGAGGCTCCCAGCCAGGACAAGCTGGAAACCCCAGCCGAGAGCACTACTGATGAGAGCGGAGCGCAATAGGCTGGTGAAGACCAACCTTTGAGCTGGTCCAGCAGCTGTGAGGATTTCATCGCTCCTGACCTCCACGCAGAGCAGATGTTTTCCGCTTGAAGTTGGTTATAGCCGCCTAATTAATGGGCGCTTTGGGCTCCTTCCCGCTTCGATCACTAAACATCGACATCTACCCCGCTCCGGCGGGGTTTTCTTGTGCTTGGGATATTCAAAAGCAGTGATGTACTGAGCATGACCTCAACGACCGTATCAGGGAGATACGCCATGACTGATTTACCCCGCATTGCCTCGTTTCGCCAGCTGGACGAACACCTGAAAAAAATTGGTGTTCCTCGAGACGAACAGATGATTCGCAACAACATTTACATTGCCCCTCTTGACTGGTTTGCCATCGAAGAAGGCTTCAACCTGAGGCCTATTGACCCTGACCATGCCGAAGGCTTCGCCAAGTCTTATGAGCAAGGCCTCTACGTGCCTCCAGTAGTCGCCGAATTAAAGATCATCGACGGCAATCCTCGTCTGGTTATTCGAGAAGGCCACCATCGCCTTACCGGGGCTCGACTCGCTGAAGGTCGCGGTGCAGTGCTACCAGGCCTGATGGTCAACGAGTTCAAAGGGAATCAGTCCGACGCTGTTGTGATGATGATCAAGACAAGCGAAGGCAAAGAACTGCTGCCGCTGGAGCGAGGAGAAGGCTACAAGCGCCTGGCCGGACAAAACTGGAGTCCCGCGCAGATAGCCGATCGCATGAACAGGAGCATCACTCATGTGGAGCGTCTGTTACTCCTGGCCAACGCAGAGGAGAACGTCAAACAACTCGTTCGGGAAGGGGCAATCAAAGCATCGCCCGTAATCGATGTGCTGGTGGAGCTGCGAGGAACAGGTCAAGACCCATACACAAAGCTTCTGGGAATGATCGAAGGAGCAAAGGCATCCGGTCGCACCCGTGCAACGGGCTCGGACGCTAACAAAGCGCTTGGGAAGTTCAAGGTAACACCTAAGGAGGCCATGAGCGCCTTTGGCGCGCTCAGCGGTCTTACAGGAAGCTTGCGTGATCAGCTCAAGTCCGGCGGCGATGGGAAGCACGAGTTGCGGCTTGATTCAAAGGCGGCGGAATCGCTGCTGAAGATCTTGGAGAAGTATGAAGCTAGCCAGGCCCCATCAGAGGCCTGAGGAGAAATAATGCTGCACATAGAGCGCAAGGTCGGAGAGTCTATTCGACTCGGCAACGACATACAGGTGATTGTTACAAAGGCAACGAATGGTACGGTCAGATTGGCTTTTGAAGCGCCGAGAGAGGTGAAGATCTACCGCGAAGAGATCTACCAGCGCATCCAGAACGAAAAATCGGTCTGATCGCCCCATCAGTCATTCCAGTTCGCTTAGGATCTCCGCCGAAGACGGTAACCTATGGCTATCGATAAAAGGAGTTTCACCATGAATAACCGCAGTAAAACGATCCGCATCGGGCTCCTCGCCGCGACCATTGCACTCTTGGCTGGGTGCTCTTCCTCACCGAAGGCCACCACTGTGCAGTTGCCTGATCCGCAGAATGTGCCCAAGGATAAATGGTCGGATGCGATGCACGTTTTGACTGCCATGAATATTTCTGGCCAACGCGACGTCCCGCGGGAACTTGCTGAGTCCTTCGTAAACTCAACACCAGGCAACACCAGCGGTGGAGCAGGCGCTGATGCAGCGATTGCCGGCGTCAGTCTCTCTGCACCTCCAAGCGGCTTTAGCGGTGGAGCTGCTGCAAGCGTAAGCCTCGGCCTTATGATGCTTGGCGGGTCGAGCGATCCTGCACATGCAACACAAGTTGTAGCTTGGGTGCCGGCGGATCAGGCCTCTTCCCCGGAGGAGGCCTCGGCAATTGCACTGAAGAAGGTGGAAGAAGCTCGCCAGAAGGTTTTTGTGAAAGGCTTGTCGAAGCTACCAATGCACGTTGGAAAATATCCGGACGGACATTCCCGCGCCTACGCTTCTCTAGCGGATAGCTACGCCGAACGTCCTATCCCATTCACCGACAGCCCCGCCCCAGCACCTAGTTTTTTGCGTTCAAGTCCTGCGTATGGGCCAATCTTCATCCGGGATAACCAGTTCATTCTCGATGCGTCTAAAAATAACATGACAGCCTCTGAGGCCATGCTGATCGCATCCCGCCACTTGCCGGAATGGATCTACATCTACCATCCTGGCCAAAAACTGCGGAAAGGCTCAATACCAGCAGCAATTTTCAATCAGGGCGAGGCCAATTACTTTATCGGTAAGTAGCTAGCGACGATCCACTAAAAAGCCCCGCATGGCGGGGCTTTTTATCTGATCATCACTTCAAATCAAGTTCATACTGTTTCTTCACAGCGTCGACATCGAACCCTTCCAATCGCTGTAAATTACGATCTAGCGTATTCAAACGCTGAGTACCTTCCGAGAACTGACCTAGCCCACTACCGCTCCCCGTCACATCTTCAAGAGAGACGGTCGAGGCGGTTGGTAAGCGGCCCGCTAGATTCAACATGCCAATCCACTCGGAAAGATCGACCCGAGACCAATCCATTTTGGCTAACTGGTCTGGAGTAATCCCCTCGCAAGTGGGAGACTTCACATCCCCCCATCCGAGGCCCAGTTGATCACGAGCGGACTCCTGGATGATTCTCGCAACGACCGAGCCAAAGCAGCAGTACGCCTCGCGCTTTTCCACGCAAGACCCAAGCACTTCAGAAGCGCAGTAGCTACCCACAAAATGACATTGGCGAGTCTCTTTTTTTGCGCCCAGCTCGAATTCCTTCTCTTCACACTCCCAAATAATATTGACCAGCAAATCTGCGATCACGTAGGCCATGTAGACCCACCCGATGATATTGACAACCATCGCCGCGTTTGCACCAAGCCCGGTTACTGCGCCATCGGCACCGGTTGCAAAGACAGCGTCAGCAGCTGCGGTTGCCCCCATGTCCACCATCGCGTCATAGGCCTGTTGCATGAGCCACGTTTGCAACTTGCTCAAGGCAGTCTGCTCAATCGTGCCACTCAGCGTTTTCTCAAAAGCGCCTGTCGCAGCGTCCACGATTGACCCCCACTGACCCTTTACAACGGAAGTGCCTGCGGCCATCACTGCGTTACTACCCGCAGCCCAGTAACCTGGTGAAAATAGGCTGCCCGTTCTATTTAGAGCCTCAAGCGAACTTGTCATCTTGAGCGTGTTCATCGTGAGGTTCACATAGTCAAAAATTGAGACGCTTTCAGGTGCCTCACAGCAATCGACGTAACCACCGAGGGCTTTTTTGCACTCCATGTCCTCCCCTTTGAATACCTTGCAGTCATTTGCTTGGTTGATATCGGTACCGTCTCCTCCACAGTCCAAATCATGTTCAGCGAACTGGGCAACTTGGAGCATGGCCACCGCGTAGGCGAAATCACCACTCTTCGTGTTCGATGTGTCAAAACACTCACTGCCCATACAGCGAGCCCCACCAGGACATTCGATTTGGGCTCCGGTGTTCACGATAGTTTCGTAGTTGGTGTCGTAACCGCAGTCCCAAACCTCCTCGAACGCATAACACGAACCTGTTTCGCCCTTTGCGCCCTCAATGCATCCCTGGGAGATAAAGCCGCAGCTCGGATTCTGCTCGTACTGGGTGCAGGTATTGAGGTTACCCCCCTCATTTGTAGGACACCGCTGCACACCCTTGGCGTCGGTGTAGCACTCCATGTTTCCTTTGTAGTAGGAACACTCGGCGCTTACCTGGGCCTTCAGGCAAAGCGGATCGATGCTCGAGTGCGGGGACGGTGGCATGTCAGAGCTGCAAAGACGAACGCCGTTCGTTTCTGTACAGCCATTTGCATCGACTGCCGGCATAGACGTGCAGGACATCTGGGGGTTTGTGCAGAATCCATCCTCAATCATGTCGAACATTGGCAGGCGTTCTTTTGGCCCCCAACCGTTATCTACGAACGCCTTTGCCGGGTCATAGAGGATCTTGATACGGGCATAACCTTCACCCCCACCAGTGACAGAGGTACGGGTCTTGAAGGTGATTACATCGTCATTACTGCCAAACTTGTCAGTAATGACTGTGTTTGGGGATACGTTCCAGCTTGTTCCGCGCTCACACGCCCCAGGCGTTTCCGGAGGGAAAACACCAGGTGTGTGCGTCCATAGCATCTGGTCATTGAAAAGGATTTGGAAGTAGTCATCGAATACCGCGCGGTCAATTGTGGCTGAGATGATGGCGTCCTTGGCTATCACGCGGAACCGGGTGTACTCCTCGTAGACCGCGCAGTTCCCGTTCCAGTAGTTGTCACCGACCGTACCTACCCAGACATACAAGCAGCCGCGGCCACAGGACTGAAAGTTAGGCTGCCCGGAAACGTACTCAATCACACCCACTTTGTAATCATGACGAAACTCAACATTCCCGCCCTGATCCACCACTCGCTCGCACGTCTTGTAGTTGGCCACGTGAGCATTTTTTGTAACGTTTTCGAAGACGTCAGTAGATTTGCAGTCAGCGAAGTTTTGTTTGAACCCATCCATGAAGTCAGGCGAGCGGACTTGATCGGCCTGGTTGAGCATAGGGTCTTTGGATAGGTCGACAGACATACGGTTACCACTGTCGATAAGCGTTCTGTAGGCCTCCCCATCAGATGAAGATTCAGTTTTCAGGCGCGAATTGGCCTGCAATCCGAGGTCAATCGTCTTCGAATCGTCGCCGTAGACCTTCTCTAGCGACGACGTATCACCAGCGTCAGGAAAAAGATCCTGGAGTGTTAGCGAGGCATTTCCACCGTCGAACACCTGTAGTGCCTGCTGGCCAACCGACTGGCCAGCAGCCGAACCAGCGGTAACAGCGTCGGCCCACGCATTAAAGGTCATGCTATTGAGATAAAGGCCTATCACGGTCGCGTTGACCAGGCGTTTCAGCATGGTTTTGAGTGGTTGTCGCATCGATCGCATGTCCATAAATAGGGATGCTTCGATGCTAGGTGAGGGTTGAGAAATGAAGGCGCGATTTCGAACAACATAATCGTCTGAAAAGCAAAGCCCCCGGCAGGTGGGGGCACCGGCCGGGGGCTCGCTGTGTTTATGATCATGCCTCAGACACTACTAGGACCTGTCCATCACTGGGGATCAAGTGATGAATGACCGCCCATGACTTGACGAACCGGGTATCCGGATCGGAAGACGAAACAGTTCTGGCGATCGGCTCGGGGACCTTGAACACCCGTCCCGACTCCACCATCAGTTCTTTGAGTTCCTGGCAAAAAAGGGCGCTTGTTGTGGTCATTTACTATGCTCCGATTGTGGGTGATCCCCAGAACCCTCCTCTCGGAAGGGCTCTGGTGGATCACCCACAAAGGGTGACCACACAATTGCCTAGCCGAAGCTAGGCCTGAATCATTTCACCGCGCCAGCCCGTGGGGCTGACTCAGTGGGCCTTGATGTGAGTGCTGTGTTTTCTGTCAAGACGTGCCGCAACCGCGAAGGCAACGGCTGCCGTCAGCCCAAGAGCACAGACGACGCCTACAACCGAATAAACTAGCAGGGCCATATTCACCACCTCATTTTTTGCTTTTAGCTGCTGTCAATGATAGCACCAAATCGATAGCCATCAAGACAAAACCAGCTATCAAACAAAATACCACCACTTTCGTGGTGATTTCAGGTGTGATCGCGGCAACAAAAGCTGCCGCTAATAGGCTACAGCCCACTCCCATTAGGGAGCTCTTTAGCCAATTTAAGATTATTAACTTATACATTTTATCCTCATCATTATTTGACAAGGCTCCCCTAACGGGTCGCCCCGTCAGGGTTTAATAATCTCTAGCTCCATGCCTGTTGCATGAATTAGAGGTACTACAATAAATCCTTTACGAGACGAATAAATCGCATGCGAAAGGCTTGTCTCATCTACAAGTGATACAGCACAACGCACAGCATCAAGAGCTTGTAGGTGAAACCTTTTGAAAGGGACATCGCAATTGCGACCCCTAGAATCAACGTGCATTACGCACTTCAAACAATTTTGCGGTCATTGACTGCTGCACAGTATTTAGACCGGAATCGAATGGCCCATAACCACGTTGAATGCCACCAACAACGAAGGCGAAGAAAGGCTGATTCTGATTTTTCATGGCGTACTCCGTGAGCGAAAAATGCAAACGGAGAACTACCCTGACGCGGGTATTCCCCGCTGCGGGTTTTTTGCACAAACATGAACCATCACCCAGTAATCTGGATGATGAAGATGATTTTTGTGCTATTTATAAGCCTGTTTGAAAGCGTGGCTCTGCTTTTTTGCGATTCATCACGGAACATGATGAGAACGCTTGCCTGAAAGCATAAACTTTCAGGCCTTGGCGGACATGCTCATGCATGCCGCTAAGTTCTAAGCACAGAGGACCTGTGCCGGAAGGTTTCTTTAGAGATCGACGTAAGGTCAACTCTATGCATGCGATGATACCAAACCGACACACATGCACAAGGTTGAGACGAAAAAAAAGGTGGCCGAACGGCCACCTTATTGCACTCATAAGGCATTTGGTGAAAACACCTTGTGCCCGCGTTTATTCCGGAAACGGTCCACGATCATTTCCATTGGCTCCTCCAGCTTTATCGGTGGAAAAAAGCCCTTTGCTTGAGAGTGCGTTAGGAGGATGCCCCCCCCCGACGAAAGCTCCCACAGATGAATCTTCGTTTCACCTTTAGTGACCCATGCCTTCCGATTGATCGAGGCTGGGCCTTGCAAACGTGCAGCTTCGAGGATCGCGTTCATTGACTTCTCCTTAATATGATAGGGAGAAGTCCCTAGGGGGATTCTCCCCCAAGGGTGGTTTTTTAGACTGCCAATTTTCGGATTTAGAGTTTCAATCTTACTTAAACAGTACTTTGGCTGCGATTCTCAATGTGGTAGCGCGGACATCTTCAAAGTCGCACATCATTGCCTCACAGCAGACACGAAAACTAAACGGATGAACATCGTCCGAAAGTACCCAGTCCATTGCCTCGCGCCAATTTTGCTCACTTACCTGAGGATGAATGATCTGCCTCAGTGTGATTTTCAGCAGGTATTCCCGCATCCACTCAACGTAATCATCTGTGATTTCGTCTCGTGTCCGTATGGCTTCCAACTCAGCATCAGACATCTCCAAGATGTCGATAAATCCAAGCTGAAGGACTCGCCCAGGGCTCGTCTTCCTCCGGGGTTTCCGCTCGAATGAGCGGCGCTGAATTATTACTTGCTCCCCGAACAGATCTAGTAGGGGCAACGCAGTCGCAGTATTTTCCATTTCAGACCTCCTCAAACCGACAGAGGCCTCCCACTAGGGAAAGCCCCTAGTGGGTTGAATGGTTAATTGTCAGGCGGCTAATGCTTCGCGAACCAGCTCAAAGAGCGAGTTCTTGAGATTCGCTACCTCCCCAACAGCACAGTATTGGCTGAACAATGCTTTCAGGATTTGCTCATTAGCACTTCCGAAACCAAGCCCAATCACTTCGATGCCGCTGACCTCACACCGCTGAATAAACTCTTTCGCTGCATGAGTGGTTCCCGCGTTTGGTTCCCCATCCGTTATGACGAAAAGAATCTTCTTCTCTCCCTTCGCACGAAGAACTTCAACAGCAGCCGGCCACAGCGCTTGTGCAAGAGGCGTATTGCCCTCAGACATCGCACCAAAGCCACCTTCGCTTACAGCTCTGATCAATCGCTCCTTAGGACTCTTGATCAATGCGCAGCGCTCAACTCCATCGTTCGCCTTGTTGGGAAATGACATCGCGCCGGTTGTCACCAGCGGAAGTCCCTCCAGCGCGCTTAGCACCGCATACACCGCGGCTTCAGCCTGGTCGATCGCAGACTTCATACTCCCCGACTTGTCGAGGAGGATCTGGATTGATGCAGACTGACGCTCTGCACGAGACTTACTTCTAAACACCCTCGTTTCGCCGCTTTTCATCATGGCTATGCGACCAGTGTCGATCCGTTTGCCCTGCCGCTTCAGCCGAACACGGCAATCAACCTGCGCCTGTAACAACCCGTTAAGGCACTGTCGCAGACCGGCCGATTGCTCGATACCCAGTTGCACACGGCGGACGCTCGCTTGATCCGATCGATTCCTCCCTCTCCCATCCAAAGAGAATGGGCGGAGCGGAATACTTTCGCGCACTGCCTTACGGCCTAGCATCTCTCCCGCCTTGTCGCCTACTTCCGAGACCAAACCTCTGAGGTCTGCCTCGGTTGCATCCTTGGCCTGCTCGCGCAGGTTGCTGGCTTCTAGTGAAGGTTTGCCGCTGCCATTCGTGGACTGCGAGGTTTCTTGCCCATCGTCGCCGGCATTGCTGCCGCTACTTGGCTGGGAGTGGTCTTGCGGCTCGGAGCCGGACTGGCCTCCATTAGACGATTGCTGCTTGGATTCAGGTTGCCCCTCCTCTTTGCCTTCATCACCTGCACTCGCATTACCGTCTTGCTTCTGCTCCTGCTGCTGATCGCCCACACCCGACTCTTGCGAGTCCTGTGGAGCCTCCCCCGAGCCTTGCTCAGGCTGCGGTTGCTCATCTTCCTGCTCATCCTCTTGTGAAGGCAGCAGGTCGATAATCGCGTCCACCAGAGCGAGAACATCTGTTGTGCTCTCGCACGTCAGAGTTTTCTTCACCAGGGTCAGGATCTGATCCCTTAGGTTAGCCCCAAGAAGGGCCTCCATACGGGCCAGATAGGCTTTTGCTGGAACCTCAAGCTGCGGCTCCTGGAGTAACCAGTAACCGCCATAGAGAATTCCGTTGTGAATCACATGAAGCGCCGGGCAGTCCTCCACCTGCTCGGGCCGGAACGGCTCAAGCAGAACCTTACGGTTCAGGTAACGAATGTCCGACTCAGTACCTGGGTACTGATCCATGCTCAATCGTTCAATGCGGATGTCCTCAAGAATGTTCAGCAGATTCTTGCGGAAGGGTGTTGTGCTCGAGTCACGAAAGCAGCGCATGTCTGTGTTACGGACATGGGAGCATTCATGTGCGATGTACCCGAAGGACAGCGGCAAATCGTCCTCAGTGAAGGGGACGAATACGTTTCTTCCATCTGTCTTAGCCTGGATTCCCTCGACATGCACTTTGACGCCAGTAAGCTCGGCAAGGTGTTGTGCGTAGATCGGCAGAGTGCCGACCAGGGACTGATTGCTCATCGTTTTCTCCTTTCTCGCCACCGCGAAAAGGAGTAACCCCGCGAGGAGGATTACTCCCACGCGGGGTTTGTTTTTGATGTCAGAACCAGAAGGTGCCGAAAGGCATATCGGGTTCGGATGGATTGATTACGAGGGTGTCTTCAGACTGATCCGCTGGAACAGATTCGACTGGTTCAACCACTTCAGATGTTGGTGGAACTTCGTTGATGCTGTCGTTACAACTCGGGGTTCCTAAGCTTGCGCTCAGCCCCTCCTCGAACATCATCACAGCACCTACGGGCACATCAGCATCAGGTGCAGCAACAGCAGCGACACTCTCAGCCATAGCCACGATTTCAGTTGCTGTTGAAGCCCCAGTTTCAACACTGGCCTGGGCCGGGGTTTCGACTGAAGGCATTGCTGGAACAAAGGCTAACGATGCATCTTCAATACCGTTGGCAATGTTCAGGTTCTTGATCAGCCGCTTGATCGAGTCCTCATCAGAGAGGGCCGATACAAGGGCTACAACGCTGTTGTACTGAGAGCCATTAACCACCCCGGACTTGGGGAGAGCCGCAAGGACTTCCTCAATGTGTTCGGTTAGGGCTTTGACCTCACTGGACAGGAACATCAGGCCGCGAAGCTTGGCGTTGATCTTCCGAACAGTGTTCAGCGTCGTTTGTGTGACATGGCCACGAGTGGCCAAGCCTGTTTCAAGCAAGCGCTCGGCTGTATCTGCCGTCTCAGCGTACAGCTGATCTGACAAACCACGGACCTGCGTACCCAGCGTGTTAGAGAGGTGCTTGTCGCCATCAGGCGAAACACGGCATGCCGCGTACCCAAAATGCATACCCGCATCGACTTGCGCCTTTGGTGTCACCGAGGTTCGGATCGCATCACGCCATTCTTGCTTCTCCCATCCCTTTTCGATCCACTCAGTAATCCAGCGTTCGTAGTTAGGGAGGAAGTTGTTCTTCAGGTCGTAGAACTGTGATTTGAGCGCTTCCAGGCGATCGACAACCTCCTGAATCTTATCCTGGGAAACTGCATAACCACCCAGGAACCGCACACCACACTCCTCAACCACCTTTGTAGCCTGCCGCTTGATCTTCTCAAACGGTTTCAGCTTCTCAGGGTCGATTACACGCATCGAGCCGAGTGAAGCCAAAATAGCAGGAGGAATTTTCCCCTCCAGCATTTCAGGTTTAAGTTTTTTCCGCGCAGTCCACAAATGGATCCCGGAAAGGTCAACCAACAGTAGTTGGTCTAGGATTTTGATCTCATTCTGTTGAATGGACATTTCACGATTCTCCTTTCTCACATGCATGAAAAAAGGGGGAATCGCGCCCGGAGGGGAAGATTCCCCCTTAGGGTTTTTACATTGCAACTTTCCAATCGCCACCAAAGACACTCTCGGCGATCTTACGAATTGCTGTCCTCTGTACTGTATCGCAGCGATTGAGCAGCGATTCGTCCAGCGCAAGTTGAAGCGGATTAGCTGCACCCTGGTGAGTGTATCCACAAGAAATGCGCCCCCAGCGAAGCAATGTCCGAGTAGACATCGTTACGCTTAGGTAATTACCACCTAACCCTTGATGTTGATTACGAATGGAGTTCGCAACCTTCACCATGTTTTTCGCCATATCTTCAGGAAGCATAGGCAGAGCAGAGATCAACGTTGCTACTTCGTTCTCAGCCTCAAGGTATGGGACTTCAAAAACTCTGAAGCGATCGAGCGATGCCAGGTTCTGCTGCATGGTGCCAGCATGAACTCCTGATGCATCCCCCTGCCCTGCTGTATTGCCGCAAGCGACAAACCGGAAGTTGGCATGAGGCTTCACAACCTCACCATTGTTCTCCGCAATCACCAAGGGTCTCCCCTCCATGACGGCATGAAGACCCACAGTTACTGCCGGATCAAGCGTATCGTACTCATCAAGCACGAAGACAAACCCATTACGCATAGCTTGAGTCAGCGGTCCATCCACAAACTTCGTGTTCAGATCGCCGCTCACCGGATCAGTAACAGGCAGGTTGTAACCTGTAAGCTCCGGCATCTCCATGCGGCTATGCGCCGAAACGGTAATGCAGGGCCAGTTAAGCTGGGCAGTGACTTGCTCTACGAGCGAAGACTTACCCGATCCAGTAGGCCCCAGGAGCATGCAGCTATCCCCAAACGGAGCGTAGAGCCAACTCATGAAAGGCTTGACCAGCATCTCGCGAAAGAAATACTTCTTCTTCGGCGCGACGTGATGCATCCACTGATGTCCCTCTGCAAAACCTGGCGCTTGCGCGTTGGTATTGAAGCCGAACTCTTTCATCTCAACTTTTGTATTGAATTGCATTTTATATTCTCCGTTCTCGAAAGCAGTTGCCCTGGAAAAAGGAGAATCCCCATTGGGGAAGACTCCCCAAGTGGGCGTTGTTTTTTGCAGCTTTACGCAGCAACTACCAGATCAATCACAGACAAGCTGTCTTCACTGGTTTTCTTGGTGAAACTTACAACTGGTGTGAGCCCGTGATAAACCAGCTCGGAACACAGCGAATGCATCATCCATGGCGGGCAACTTACCAGTACGGTAGTTGTGCCAGATTTTTTTGCTTCAGCAAGGGCAATTTCCGCAAGTCGCTCAACGCGCTTTGCAACACTGTCCTTAGTTGGCAAGACCGGGAAGAAAAGGAGACTCCGAATCTCCTGAAACTCCTTCCAACTCGTAAGATCACGAACCCCGAAGGCTTCGAGTTCACGGGTGGTTTTAAACTTAGTCAGATTAACAACTTCGTTGTTATTGCTCATATTCTCAACTCCAGATTTCAGAGCGGAGAAATCCCATACGGGTTTCCCCGCATGGGTTAGTTTTTAAGCTGATTAGAGTCGCAGCTAACGACCCGTGCTGAGCACGGACAAACATCTACGCTCATGCGTGGATGGTTGATTCTGGGGGGTAGCATAGACCAGATGGGCTTATGCTTACTTGAACACTCCCGATCGGGACTGTGTGGATTCTTGAGCTGCAAATAGCGCGCAGCTTACGCACCTTTCGGTAAGGCCATCATGCCTATTTACAAGGATGCCTGCAACCCTCTGCAATCACGCAAATTTGCGGTCATCCACCGGCTAATCGTCAGGCCCTATCAGGACGAAGCGGAATGATTTTCACGGTCATTCCAGCCTCTGTATAGACTTGGGCTGAGGTATCGGGGGCAAAGCAGTGGGCTCTACAACCTGTTCACCCTGGATCGCCAGGTGATGCCGTCCCACATCGATGCGATAGTCCAAAGCACTGCCGGCGTACCAAACTTCACTCCCCTGGATGCGTACAGCACGCTCGCGTAACCAACGATATCGCTGCGCAGCCTGGCGCAGCTCCTCCAGCTCCTGAGCGTTAATCATGACATCCTGAGACTTCGGTTCACTCATCGGACTGTTTTCCGTCATTCGAACGGTTGATCCTCAGGACAACCCCGCCGTCCCACTCGGCTATGACCTCAGCCCCACAGACGGAGCAGGCAGTAGTTACCTCAAGCGCGCTCTCTTCCAAGTGAACCTGGCCTTCGTCTCCGCATTTCGTGCAGTGGTACACATACAGCACCAACGGTGCGCTGCCAGTCATGGCTCTTCATTCCCTGAAATCTCCGCGCGTTGCGCCAAGGCACGCTGCATGTATGTGATAGCCTTTTCAAGCGCCTTCACAGACCAATCCGGGCACGGGCTGGAACTGGCCTTTTCTGGGTCGTTTAACCATGAGCGCACGGTACGGACAGCACAAGGCCGGCCAGTCACTGCGCCTATCAACTCGGCGCTCTTGGCTTGTGTTATGCCATATGTATCGAGTAAATGCTTAAAACGTGTGCGATTATCCACGTACCGTCACCAAACCTTAATAGGCAAAATTGCCTAGTAAGCAGATTAGGCAATTCTGCCTATCATGTCTACTAACCGGCTGGTCGGCACGGCTGAATCTGGATTGTCGCCATTGCCCCAGTGGTATTCCGACGCCCAGGCCGGCGCATCGAAGCTCGTAGTGAAACGGCTCGAACGGGGGCTTGTCAGCCGACATGGCCGGGCTCCTGAGAGTACTGGAGCTCCGCAATACCCCCCCGTTTCACTACTTGAAGCACCACCGGGCTGCGAACCGGCTACTCATACCTGGCCGCGAGCACCATTCCAAAAGGATTTGAGATGGAAAAAGAATGCTGGGAGCAGGATCAGCAATGCGCTCGCAATCACAGATAAAGTGACCACCGCTACCGCTCCGTGGAGCGCATGCCACATCCCGATTTCGAGATAATGCGCCACATAATCCGTAGCCTTGGTAATTAACTTCATTGCAACGCCTTCCCCCTGGAATGGGATCATCTGAAGCAACAAGACCACCCCCCCGAAAGCGACCGAGATGATAGCGAAGCCCTTGAGTCCCAGCGCGATATCGGCAGGGCTTGGGATAGAGTGCATTGAGATAACCAAGACAAGAATCGCCAACCCAAACCCCGGCACAGAGCCGGTCGCTAAGTCGATAATCGCGGTTACAGATCCGGTGGCCACATCGCCGATCCAGAGAACCAAAGGCACCAATCCCTGGTCGGGAAGGCTCTGCTCGAGCGATGTGCCAAGGGTGATAACGGCTATCGCTCCCCCGGCTAACAAAGGGGCAATGCCCTGAACAAGGAGGCCAAGCGAGTGACGCAGAGAAAACGGGTTATAGGAGAATTCGACGTAGCCCAGCTGCCCGGTGATCGCATTAGGTGCGTATAGGGCAAGCTTTCTGATTCTCAGGCCGAAGAGCAGGCATGCAATCGCGTGCGCGATCTCATGTACTGGCCCGCCGATGATTCCTGTGTTCCGATAGACGATCCACGTCTTCACCGAAAACTGTGACACCAGCTTTCCCCAGACGAAGATCGCGCCGGCCGGCACGATCAAAAGAGCGAGATAAAGGTAGATCATGCGCGCCGCTCTCCAGCTTCTTTCATCTCCCGCTTAGCCTCAGCGTGACTTTTCTGAATCACCACCTGAGTGATGCTGTTAATGACCAACACTTTCTTCGCCCTTGTGGCTGCCACATAGAGCAAATTCAACTCATCGACTCGCTGATCAGGAGTGATCTTCTCTTCGTCGTAGATATCTGGGAAATCTTCTTCCAGCACGACCACATCCCATTCCAAACCCTTCGAGCGGTGGCACGTGCTCACAATCACATCTGCTTCTAGGGGGTCGTCTGTCGAGTTGCGACGGAGAGCAGAGATCAACTTGGGTATGTCGTTGTGCTCTTTGAGTACCCGGAGCATCCGATTCATCTCAGGATCCTTCGACTCCTCTGCCGCTTCGGCAAAACCATCAAAGTCGCTGAACTGTCCGAAAAGACGTTTGTTGCGGATCTCATCCTTGCGGCCAACCTTTAGGTGGTAGACATCCTCGAGGTCGGAAATTTGGTATGCCTCAATGCCTCCGTTCCAGTAGACAACTTGACCATCAGAAACCGCATCAATGGCAGTCATAATTACGCCAATCACTGTGCGATTGAGCACAGTGTAGTGGTTACATCCAGCAGGCAGCGATGTCGTGACTTTGTCGCGGGCACCAAACCCGACCAGGGGACGTGTTTCCCCTTGCTGCTTGAGGATCGCATTGGCAACGCCGGCAATCATCGGGCCGAAACGGAATGAGTTTGTTAAAAACATCGACGCAGCGCCTTGCACAATCTGCGTATCAAGCGCGTTTTCAGCCCCGCGCCAGCGGTAGATCTGCTGCCATTTGTCTCCGACAAAAATCTTCCTCGCCTTTTGACCCGCGACCAAAGAGGCGGTTACTGGGTTACTGTCCTGCGCCTCGTCGAAAAGGATCACGTCATAAGGCATTTGGGGATTACTGAGCTGGTAGAGCTTCAGGTATGCGTCATGCTGACAGGGAAATTTACTCTTGGTATCGATCATCTCTTCCCAAAGAGTCTGAGCATAAGCAATGATCCGGTCCATGTGATCCGCACCGTGCTCAGCGAGCTCTTCCTCACTGAATGCTGCAAAATAATGTGCCTCACATATTTCTGGGTCAGCGCTCGAAAGGTAAGCATTGAGCACGGCGATTGCGTCACGAACGTCCCCCCATTTACGGGTTTTGAGAAGCCCGGCAGCATCCGTGAGACGAATATTTCCAAGCTTGTGCTGATAGTGGCGGCCAAACTGCGGCCAGGCCAACTGGTGGGATGTCTTACACACCACGTTTTTTGGGAATTTCTCCGCTCCTTCGTCTCGAATCGCGCGGTTGTACGCTAGATAGAGCATGCGCAAGTGGCTGTGATGGTTGGCATAGGCGACGAGCGTGGTCGTCTTGCCACACCCTGCGTAGGCCTTTACCACTAGGTGATCGCCCTGGTACTCGATAATTGGGAGCTGTTCTGCGGTCGACTTCATTGGGTCGACTCCATTGTGTTTTCTGCGCATTTGCGGCTGTAGAAACTCAGAGCCGGTGAGCACCAGAGCGAAATTATGGGGTGCGCGCCGATGCAGGCAATGTAGTCAATGCGAAGGGATCGGCATATCGCGGAAGGATTTTTTTTGCTGGGCATGTGGATCTCCTTAGGTGAGGAGATCGTTTCATGCACAGTGCGCGGAAGGGTCTGGTTTCGGGCAAATTTTTGGTCCGAATTACGCAGACGCCGCCCTAGGCTGGGGCGGCTGAGGGTTACAGGTTGATGCGACCTTAATCACAACTAAAGCAGCCAAGGTTCAGCTCAGTCCCAAGCCGCCGGCTCACCCGAATCGGCGTTTGCTTTTGGCGCGACGGACGTTGTACCCCTTTACCCAGCTTTTCATGGCTTCACTCGGTGGTTTGGGGGGCACGGTACCGATCCATGCGCGATCTGGCAGCTCTTTCATGTATGCCTGGTATGCGAACTGAGCCCACCCGTCTTTCTTTCCATTCTCACGGGCGTACCCAAGCAGCTCACAGAACGTATGCTGTTTACTGGTCGGGCCGAGCACTTTGCGTCGATCGTCAAGCTTCACCAATTTGCCGGTGGCCACCGCCACTCCATCCGGAATCACAATCTCATTGCCACACTTCGGGCAGAGCAACCCGCTGAACACAAAGCTGCACGTCGGACATGGCTTGGTTTTCTTCTCTTGGTCGCCTTTGTCCTGCGGGCGGCGATCCAGTCGCTCACCTTCACCGTTGTCCATGGCATCGGGCACCTCGTCGGTCGGCTTCCCGTTTAGCAGGAGGTTTCCAGAGTGGTCGATGATAATGCAGTCGATTTTTCCTGTTTCAGGCGAGAGTCTGAGGCCACGTCCAATCATCTGATAGTGGAGCATCAGGGACTTTGTTGGCCGTGCTATCACAAGGCAGCTGGTTGAAGGATCATCAAAACCCTTGATCAGCATAGCCACTGAGACCAATACCTTGATCCTGCCTGCCTTGTACTGGCGCAAGATTTCCTCAGTCTCGTGGGCCAGCATGTAGCCATCGATATGTGCAGCGGCAACCCCTGCTTTTTGAAACTCAGCAGCGAGCTTCTTGGAATGCTGGACATTGCAGGCGAAAACCATTGTTTTGCGATTTTCACCCAGTTCTTTCCAGTGCGTTACCACGTCACCAAGCAGCTTGGCGTCACCCATGACCGTGGCAAGCTCATCCTCGATCCAGTCACCATTCGGCTTCGTGCTCACCCCCTTTAGCGAAGGCACGGAGGGCGCGTAGCACTGGGTAGGTACAAGAAAGCCTTGGTCCGTCAGCTCCGAAAGAGAGATGCAGTTAATCAGCCTGTCAAAAATGCGCCCCAGGCCTCGCCGCCACGGGGTAGCACTGAGCCCGATTACAGGCACCTTGTTTCGCCGGCACCAAGTGATGAGCTCAATATGGGCTTCATGGATGACATGCGCTTCGTCAATGAGAACAAGGTGAGGCTTGTGATGGTTGAGCATGTAGTCGAGCCGCGGTCGCAAGCTTTGAATCGTTGCGACTTGGATGGGCTTCCGGTAGTCAGTGCAGGGATGGTCTGACTGAATTGCACCTGCGACCAACCCATCTTTGTAGAACCGCTCAAGTGTCTGATCGAGCAGCTTCACGCTGTCGACGATGAACCAGGCCCTCCGGTTCTTCGCCTGTGCACCGGCAATGATGTGCTTGGCTACCTCTGTCTTACCGGAGCCTGTAGGACTCATCAGCATTTGAATGATCGCGCCGAGCCTTATGCCCTTGCGGAGTTCAAAATCCTGTTGTTGTTGGTAGGGTCGAAGCTGCATCGAGGTTTCTCGCTGTACGAACTACAGGTAGAAAACCATCGGTTCTGAATAACCCAAGCAAGGTGCTGATTCGTGGGAGAGAGAAGCAAATTGAACCTAGCCTGATCGAGCAAATATTTTTTCCCCAGGCCCTCATACAAGCTCATCCTAATGCTCGCCCCTTGACTTGGGTTTTTCGTCCAGCGTGCGACTGTGCTCAACATTGCCTGAGCTATCGCACAGGCGTCGTCGCTGAAGATAGGAGTGGTTGATGGATGATGCAGGAAAGGCGCGTGCTCGCAAGTTCGCTGAGTCGCTGCGCGAGGCAAGCTGGGTTATCGATTGCGATGCAGCTGAAGCACAAAATGCCGTTGGATTCTGGCTTTACTCTTACAACTTGGTGGCTGGTCCCCGACTCGTTGGCCAATTGACCTTGGATGGCTATCGAGCGATGCAGAGTAGCGAAAATCTGAAGACTCTTGCAGGGCTTCAGCCACACGATGTTCTCGGCGCAACCCTCAACGCCTATGACGATCTGCCTGAGCAGAGCCGTAATTCGGGGGAGTCACAAACCGTCATCTCAGCGCTGTCGCTATACGCCAGTTCCACTATGACCTGGCAAGCCCTACCGCCTCTCAAAACTGGAGCGCACCAGCACTTCATGGTTTTCGATTGGCTCACGGCTTCCGGCAATAGAATTTTCCGCCCGGCCGCAGCAATCACCGGTTCCGTTCTCGCTCCTGAAACCCTGACCGACTTCAGCAAGCAAGTGCTCAACGCCCATTTGTCGAAACACCCCCACGAAACGCCTTACTATCCCGACCAAGGCAAGGCGTAGAGGCTATCCCCTTCATGCCCCGTCCATTCGGGACGGGGCAGATCGTGCAATAGCCTGGGCCAGGTACCTATGGCGCTTTAACGCAAGGTCAGGCCGTCGAATCCAAGCCGCAATGAGAAGTGTTCGGCAACGGAAGCGCCGATCTTGCTTGCAAAGCGATCCACAGCATTCTGTTTACGAGTGAAGTCAACGATCTTGCTCACACCTACTACTTCACGAGCCACGTAATCAGAATCACCCAGGTGATCAACCAGCCCCAGTCCTACCGCTTGTTCACCAGTCCATATCAGCCCCGAATACAGGTCGGGATTCTCCTTGGCTTTCAGTCGATCTCCACGACCGGCCTCTACGGAGCGAATGAACTGGTG
Source organism: Pseudomonas shirazica (assembly GCF_015168335.1). NCBI lineage: Bacteria > Pseudomonadati > Pseudomonadota > Gammaproteobacteria > Pseudomonadales > Pseudomonadaceae > Pseudomonas > Pseudomonas shirazica. The sequence goes on along the minus strand of NZ_CP063457.1, from coordinate 34,669 downwards.
GTGGGTGGTTTTAAGAACTCCTTCCCAGAATTTCCTTTCCTCTGGATTCTGGGGCTGGAATTGATCCAGGAAAGCTTTGTGTTCGCCGGAGGTATAGGCGCGGCGTTCAACCCCGAGCTTTTGCATGAGCTCGACGTAACCGAAGCTCGCCGCGGTGACACCGATCGATCCGACCAGGCTTGCCTTATCCGCAAAAATCTCATCCGCTGCGCTGGCGATGTAGTAGCCACCGGAGGCACCCAAATCTGTAATGACGGCATACACCTTCGTGCCTGGATGCAGCGCACGCAAGCGACGAACTTCATCGTAAACGTGGCCTGCTTGTACGGGACTTCCACCTGGGCTGTTGATCTCCAGAATCACAGCCTTCGTATTCTCATTGTCAAAGGCCTTGCCGAGGCTACGCTTTAGGTTCTCAGCGCTAGCTTCCTCCCCATCCGCAATCACCCCCCGCACCTTGATTTTCGCTGTTATCGGCACATCGGCGCCGACGCCTTCAAAGTCGGCCCGTCCGCCCGCCACAAAAGCTGTCACGACGATCCCGAGAGTTGCGAGACGGAAAAAATTCTTCCAGCGACGCGCTGCACGCTGCTCTTTGATGCTTGCTTGCAGCGTTCGCTCCAAGACTTCAAGGCTTTGATTCATGGGATGTCCATCAAAAAAATTCAACCACGACTATTAAACACTGCGGAGAAGGAATCCAGAACAGGCAAGGGGGACTTGGGATTTTCTGCGGTCGTGAGAAAAGGAGGCGGATCACTTATATGGAGAACCATTTATGCAGGTCGGCACGCCCCAAGCTCGGAATCGGGCTGGACTTACCCTCAACCTTGTCATTGGCGTTATTGGCTCACCGCAAGCCATTTCTCGGCTGAAAGCCAAGCTCGAATTAGCTGTTGAGGACGCTATGCAAGGGCTCTCACAAGAGGCCAGGCTTGAGCTTGGAATTGAGATTGGTCGCTGGCACATTGCAACGTCCATCTCCCAACCAGAGTGCGCCGAGTCGGCATCGAATGGGCCACCCCCTGGTCATTCGGTAAAGCAGTTGGAAGCTTCCCTGAATCCCCCATCCCAGGCCTTCCTGAAGGCTGGATGCTCATGAGCGCCACATCCGCCGTGACACATAACCTCGAGTTCAAGCGCTTTGTGGTGCGGGATATCTCTGACCAGTATGAGGCTCCGACCTTTGACCTGATTTTCAGAGACCTTGAGCACGGAGTTGAGCGTTGCTCCGACAGCGTGTGGAGTTCGCGGGAGCAAGCCTCGTTGGCAGCGGAGGCCCTGGAAAAGGCGGATCGCCGCCCAGTTCACTGGGGTGTGTTGAAGAGCCTCTAAACGGCGACCCATAGAACTTAGGCGACCATTCCAGCCTCCGTGCTCAATCAGTAAGGTACCCGCCGCATCGATCCCCTTCTGTCTATGGAATCCTAATCATGCCGCCGTTTGGCGTCGGCCCTTCGGTGACTCATTGAGTCTGGTTGGGATTTCCAGCTCCTGACGTAGCCTGTTGGCATCTCCTCGACAACTCGGATCGCCTTATGTCTTACGCCACCGCCACCATCAACGAACTGTTTGGTCTACGCGACAAGGTAGGCTTTTCAACCGCTTCGGGCTTCAAAGTGTAGTGGTCTAATGAAACCGGACACCCATTTAGGCGACAATGCTCGCCACAGAGAGGTGTCTGATGACCAAGCAACGTCGTACCTTTACTCCTGAATTCAAGCGGGAAGCTGCCTGCCTGGTGCTTGACCAAGGCTACAGCCACGCCGAAGCCGCCCGCTCGCTCGGCTTGGTCGAGTCAGCCCTACGCCGTTGGGTTAACCAGCTTCAGCAGGAGCGCGGCGGCATCACGCCGGCGAGCAAAGCGTTGACCCCAGAGCAGCAAAAGATCCAGGAGCTGGAAGCACGGATCACGCGCCTGGAGCGCGAGAAGTCGATACTAAAAAAGGCTACCGCGCTCTTGATGTCGGAAGATCTCGAGCGCATACGCTGATTCGTCAGCTTAGCGCCCATGAACCCGTTGATTTCCTGTGCGAAGTGTTTGAAATCACTCGCTCAACTTATTACGCGCATCGCCACAAAAGGCGGACGCCTGACGTTGAGCGCCTGAAGTTGCGCAGTCGAGTGAATGAGCTATTCACACGAAGTCGAGGTGCACCCGGCAGCCGCAGCATCAAGTCAATGCTGCAAGATGAAGGTGAGAAAATCGGACGATTCAAGGTGCGCAGCCTGATGCGTGAGCTGTCGCTGGTCAGCAAACAGCCAGGGTCACACGCTTACAAGAAAGCAACGGTGGAGCGGCCGGACATTCCGAATGTGTTGAACCGAGCGTTTGATGTCGACGCGCCAAATCAGGTCTGGTGTGGCGACATCACCTACATTTGGGCGCAGGGTAAATGGCACTATCTGGCGGTTGTCCTCGATCTCTATGCGCGGCGCGTGGTGGGCTGGGCTTTGTCAGAAAGACCGGATGCAGATTTGGTCATCAGGGCGCTGGACGTAGCGTACGAACAACGTGGAAAGCCCCATGGGCTGCTATTTCACTCCGATCAGGGATCGCAATATGGTAGCCGTCAGTTCCGCCAGCGGTTGTGGCGCTACCGCATGCGCCAGAGCATGAGCCGCCGAGGCAACTGCTGGGATAATGCGCCGATGGAGCGGGTGTTTCGCAGCTTGAAAACAGAGTGGATGCCGGTCACGGGCTACCTGACCGGACAGCAAGCTCAGCGAGATATTAGCCAGTACCTGATGGATCATTACAACTGGATAAGACCCCATCAGTTCAACGATGGGCTGGCTCCGGCCAAAGCTGAGGAAAAACTCAAAACTGTGTCCGGGATTAGTTGACCACTACAAAGCCCGTGTACGCTTCGTGCAGCTGGCCTATCGACACAATCTCGTGCATGACATCACGAGCTACCAGTTGTGGGATCTTGGGTATGAAGGACTGGGCGAGCGTACTTTTGATACCTGCTTCGAGATGGGTGACAGTCCCGAAGTCATCGCAGAGCTGATACGTGACGCGCGCACCCACGGCTATGTCGATAACATACAGAGAGAGGTCGGAAATCCGGACTGCTTCGCCCGCTGGTGCGGCTACGCTGACCGCCAACAAGAGCTGGCATTTTGAGAACTGCACCTATCGCATAGCTCGTTTCGCCGGTTATACGGACTCACCACCGGTATCCCCTGCTGGCTGCTCCGGGCCAATCCACTCCTTCGCACAGATGCGTGGCGCTGTGGCATCATGCAGTCTGGCAGCGATGCAGCTTTAAGGACGATTGATGGCTATTAATTTTGAACCCAAGATAGGGCAGATCTTGGAGTGTAATTACGGCGACTATCAGTACGATGAAAACGGTGCCATCGTGTTCAAAAACTATGACTACCGGCTGAAACCGGAAATGATCAAGAATCGTTTGGTAGTCGTGCTGAATGCGAGGATCGACCCAAACGCGTGCATTGTCGTCCCGTTATCAACAACGAAGGACCAGGGGAAGCTGGGTCGGGGGTTGCATGTGGAGCTCGGCAAAGACTTGATTGATGAGCTTCCTTACTTCAAGCAGCAAACCAGATGGGCAAAAGCCGACCTCGTGGAGCAGGTAAGCAAGCAGCGCCTCTTTAAGCCCAGAGCGATGCGTGGCCACCTGGAACAGGTGCTTTCGCGTGAGGTAGTAGCCCTTATCCAGACAGCCGTGATACGGGCCGTTAACGCTGCCGCATTGCTCAAGTGATCCCTTCAGTCAGTGAGGTTGACATTGGCGTCAATCAGCCCTAGAATTTGCCACGTAGCCCTTGAGGCACTTGAGTTTTATCCCCCTAGAGGGACCTGCAAAGCCCGGTTAACCACCGGGCTTTTGCCTTTCTGAGATTCCCTCCTCCCTTCCTTCAGACGTTGCCGCTGGGCGTCCCATCCCAACCAGGCAGCATCGGCTTTCTACAACCGCACATCTACGCTTATCAGTTAGCCACCAGCATGCCATGCCGCCTGCTACGCGCTTGGGTTGTGCCTGGCAAATGTGATAATCGGTGCCTAAATTGCACTCGACCGCTCTGAAAAGGAACCCAATTCATGCGTACTCTGGTACTGCCGCTCAAAGGCGAGTATTTCGACGCAATCAAGGCCGGGATCAAGACGGAAGAATTCCGGGCTGTCACGCCTTATTGGCGACGGCGTTTGGATGGACAGGGCTTCGACCAGATTGAGCTGACACGGGGCTATCCGAAACGCGGAGACGCCGAACGAAGACTTGTGTTGCCCTGGAAAGGCTATCGCTTGACGACGATCGTTCATCCACACTTCGGTGCAGAGCCAGTCGAGGTTTTCGCCATTGATGTTTCACGTAAGGATGCGGTTCAGTGAATCCGATCATGCAGCATTTCCGACTGAAAAAAACCTGTGCAAATTGCCCTTTCCTCAAAGAAGGAGCCATTCCGCTAAGCCGCGGGCGCTTGGAGGGGATTATTTCAACCCTGATCGAGGATGATCAATCTACTTTCCAGTGCCACAAGACCGTGCATTCAAAACGGGGTGGCAACTGGGACGATGAGGGGAACTATCAACCCTCAGGGCACGAGTCGATGTGCGCTGGAGCAGCGGCATACCTCATGAAAAAAGGCAGGCCAACGGTGGGTATGCGAATTGCCTTCGCCACTGGAGATGCTGCTCCCACTGACTGGGATTCTGAGAAAGAACACGTAATCGACTGATAGCTTGGGTTCTCATCACTCCGGGTTAGGTTTGCTGAAACCTTTCCCGATAGCAACTGATGAGCACCATGCCAAAATCAAGAGCAGCAAACGTAATGGCTGGGGCCTCGAGCCCGGCAGAACACCGCAAAAACCTAATTCGCCTCCTCAACGCAAATAGCCATCGACATCACTTATGGGACGTATTTGCGGACTTCTGTGAAATGTGCGCTCTTGCGATAAGCAACAGCGTAGACCTGACCCAGCGAAACGAGCGCGAAGCACGTTACCTGAGCATCATCAAAAAATATGAACCGAGCGAGGTGCATCGTTTTCCTCAGATGTTAGCCGAACTCACCATGGCCATGGAACATGGGCCAGATGATGTACTTGGCCAGGTGTTCGGTGAGTTGGAGTTAGGCAACAGCGCAAGAGGGCAATACTTCACTCCCTATTCAGTTTGCAAGATAATGGCCTCGCAACTGATCGGCGACGGAAAAAGTCTCCTCCAACGATCGCAAGAGCACGGCTTCATCACACTTAATGAGCCGGCATGTGGAGCGGGCGCTATGGTTATAGCCTTCGCTGAAGCCCTGGATAACGCAGGACTTAATCATCAGAAGTGCTTACATGTAACTGCCCAAGACATAGACCAAAGAGCTGTCTATATGGCCTACGTACAGCTTAGTCTTCTACACATACCGGCCATAATAATTCTAGGTAATACTCTGTCCCTGGAAGAGAGAGAGCGTTGGTATACTCCTGCTCACGTACTTGGCGGATGGAACTTTAAAATTAACGAGCGCAATGCAAATGCAGATCAACAAAACGCATCCAAACCAGATCTGGGTTGCACGGTTAAGGATCAAAAAGCAACAGTGCTAACTACCCAACAAAAAAACAACTGTCTACAGTACGCACTTTTTTGACGTATAACCGGAGGTACTGGCGGTGAAAATTCTCTTGTACACAATCCTTGCGCTTTCGCTGGTAGGCTGCGAGGCGGAGCAGGACCAGATGCCAGACTTGACCAATGCTCCTATCGAACATGAACGCACTCTACGATACAGTGTGGCAGCTGACGGCTCCACGATGATCCAGGCAATCATCCTGAGAAACGGCGGTCGACTGATCGACGTAGCATCCGGCAAAGACGCGGTCCAGAGCCGCGGTGGATTCATGAGGCAGATTGTATTCAAGGACTGCGGCCGTGTTAATTTTGCCGCTACGGGAAAAGGCAGAGTTCAAGGAATTCATACAGGACGCGGCATGAAGCCAGTGTGCCAGATCCGGGAATGGGATGGTCAGTGGTATATTCAATAAATTTTTTTCGGCGAGACTAGGAAGGCCATGGAAATTTTTCACATCAGTGATCTCAAAAGTCTTCAACAGTCGCATCAAATGGAAATCTTACGGCTGGCAAGGCGCAACAGCCTTGAACTTATGAATCGTCCCATCAAACCCACTCACCCGATGTTCGGGCTGACTTGTGCTTGGATGCTGTCGGATATAAGGCTACAACTTGATCCCTCAACAAGTCAGAAATTGGGCTCAGAACTCATAGCTGTGCAGAACGACGAATCAAAGATTGTCGGATTCTTAACCTTCACACGCGCCAATAATTCCCCCACAGCTTGCGGCATCAATTATGTATGTGTCGCACCAAAGTACAGAAGACAAGGTCTCATGCGCAGCATGATTGACTTGGTAAAATCTAAGTACACAGACATTGCATTAGCATGTTTTCCAGAGCTAGTTGGCGCATATGAAAAACTTGGGTTCGTAATGTGCGAAGCCCAAGGGGCCCAGGTAGCTATGCGCATAGGCGACGCATACGAAATGAATAAAATCAAACCTGAAATTCTAATGAACGAACAAGAGGTACTGTTTGAGTCAGATTTACTCATAAGTAAAAACGGGAAAAAGAAATCCATTAAAATAAATGAAATTTTTGACGCGGAGACTAAGATAATTTCTCAACGCGTCGAATCGTTTGTGCACAACCGTAGAAACAACGCCAACACCTAAATCGATTGAGCTGTTCCGTTATCTTTGGCATCTCAATGAGCTGTGAACCCCGGTGGGACGCTGGTCTGCCGGGCGCTCTTCCCCGTGCTTTCCCCCTCCTCCCTTGATCCCCCTCCTCCCTTAATTCCCCAACTGCTATTTCGCCACGGTGCGCTGATTCTCTTCTTCCAATCCAGCCGTTCGGTACCCACATCGACTGTGGGCTATGGTGTGGGAGCATTTTCTTGGGTTTTTTTCGAGGGCTTATAGGCTAAGGCCTGTAGCCGATTTGTATGGGGATACCTTATCCTCTTACATGCCGGCGAGATCTGGGGACGATGCAACACCCAAACCCCCAACCACCCGCGAGGATATCCCTGTGAAAAACCAAGCTTCGAATCAGCCCGCTCAATCCGTGCCGGCATCATCCGGTGAGATCTACCACGTCACCCCGGCTCGAAATCTCGAGTCCATCTTCCGTGACGGATTGGTGCCGCTGATTGGGCCACGCTCAGCGGTACTGGGCGAGACCAAAGCCATGGTCTATTTCTTCGGATCAATGTTGGCTGTGGAGACAGCCCTGACTCATTGGCTTGGTGAAGCTCTGGCCGACGAGCCAGGGGCCATCTCCGTACTAGCTGTGGATCGTGCGGGCTTGCATCTCATTGCAGAGGCTAGGTTCGACCTTGCTTGTCCTCACCAGGTCCCTCCAACGCAAATAACCATCGCTTTTCGGGACAATCCGCCAGACCTAGTTGCAGACAACCAGGTGATTGAGGGCACTTCATGAGTAAATTGACGCCCAAATTTGTCAAAGAGGTTGACAAGCCCGGCTCCTACCAGGATGGGCGTGGGTTGATTCTTCGTGTATCAAAGACGCTGCGGAAGAGCTGGATCTTTCGCTACATGCTGGCGAAGCAACGACGAGATCTAGCTCTTGGGGCTTTCCCGGCCTTAAGCCTCAGAGATGCCCGGCTGGAGGCTGACAAGTACCGGCTCGATATTGCACGTGGTGTCGATCCTGCGGCTGAGCGAGCGAAGGTCAAAGCCGCCAAAGCCTCACGAAGCACAACGCATCACACGTTTCGGTCTTCCGCCGAAAGGTACATACGCACGCATGCGTTGAATTGGTCCAAGAAACATCACCAGCAGTGGCAGAACTCACTCACGAAGCATGTCTACCCTCTGGTTGGCGGATATCGGATAGATGAGATCGACACGGACGATATCCTAGATGTGCTGACGCCGATCTGGAGCAAGATTCCCGTCACGGCGAATCGTGTCCGGAATCGCATCGAGCTCGTGCTCGATGCAGCAAAGGCCTTGAAGCTTCGGCAAGGTGAAAACCCTGCACGTTGGCGTGGCCATCTTGATAAGCTATTGCCCAAGCAATCGCATACGGTTGTACCCTTCCCCTCGCCAACCCCGTTACGTACTGCCGAGCTATTGGCCAGGCTCGATTCTTTGGATGGGGCAGCAGCTCGAGCTGTTGAACTCGCAATTCTGACCGCCACCCGTAATCAAGAAGTTGCCGGGGCACAATGGGCGGAAATTGATTGGAAGCAGAAAATTTGGCACATCCCAGCCGAACGCATGAAAGCGGGCAAAGCTCACCGGGTACCCCTAACGGAGCAAATGCTCGATGTCATTAGGCAGCAGGTCGGAAAGCACGCCAAATGGATTTTTCTAAATTCGTGGCGCACTGGTCCTATACCTGGTAACGCTATGGCAAGGGTGATCGACCAGCTCCAAGTCGATGGCGTGGTACCACATGGATTCAGATCTACTTTCCGGACGTGGGCTGCGGAAGCAACCGACCATCAACGAGAGGTTTGCGAAATGGCTCTTGCGCATACGCTCAACAGCAAGGTTGAAGCAGCCTATAACCGAGGAGACTTGCTGGATAAGCGTCGCGCACTGATGCAGGATTGGGGGGACTATCTTGCCGCCAATGCTCCCCAGGTGAGAATAGAGGTATCGGACCTGGACCAGGTACAGCCGGCAGCGTGACGGCAGGGCGCTCCAGAAAGAGCGCCCGAGTAACCATTCAATCGCTGGGTTGGCCGAACGATGTGCCACGAATATTGTTGGCCTCGTCGCAGATTCGAGCCACGTCCAGCATCGCTTTCAGTGCTCGCTCCTCCGTCTCCCTTGTCGCGAATGCAATCATGAATCCATGCAGCAGGCCGGCGAGCATTGCCCCGCTGTCAGCAACATTACGGTTCCCTGCCACAGCGGAAAATTGCTCCAAAAGGGCGGCAGGTGCCTTCTTGAGGAATTCTTGACCGAGGGATTTTCCTATGCTGGCCGCTTGGACACATTGGTGAGCAAACGATTCGTCAGGCGACATCGGTGTACCGTCGTAATGTTCGAAAGACGCCTTTACATGGTTGCGGCCGTGCATGCCGGCGGCGATGCATTCAGCACCCTGTCGAATCTTCTCAATCGCGACACTGGCTGTACAGATGTCGGTTTGCGCTTCGCTCATGACCGCGGCCAGAAGGTTGTCATCGACGTTATCAATGCTATGCATATTTCCTCCTTTGATAGTTTTACCTCCATCTGAATTTCTCATTGATTAAAAAAAACCCAAGGCCACGGGAAGGCTACGAGCTCAAAAAAAAGGCCGGAATCACCAGCCTTTAGGACTTAGCGGAGATCGATCACTGCGTTCGCCAGGATTCAACCACGTCAGCACCATGCTCTTGTTTCCACTGCTTGAGCGTTTTGTGGTTGCCGCCCTTGGTCTCAACGAGTACCCCCGTTTCCGGGTGACGGTAGACTTTAACCGCTCGTGCTGCTCTGGGAGCCTTACCTGGAAGGGCAGCCTGGCGATAGCCAGGATCCAGGATCGCGATGATGTCACGAAGGCTTCTGCCGTACTCGGCCATCAGGGAGCGAAGTTTTTTTTCAAACTCGATTTCCTGCTGGAGCTTTTCATTGCCGTTCAGTTTCTCCAGTCGTTCCTGAAGCTCCTTGATGGCTTCCTCTGTTGCTCGGTATTCAGTAATGAGGGACATCTTATCTCCTTGGGTCGGTTTTGGGGCCAGGGCCGTGAGTGGGGTGCGCCAGGCTTGCTAAGAAGGTTAGTTAAATGATGCCTGTCGATGCGATGAATGCATAGCCTACGAGGAACCCAGCGCAAGGCCAGAAGGTGTAAAACTGAATATTCATGCTCAGGATCTTGTTCATGGTTATCAGGAGGGTCAGCCCTCCTCCTCCAAACGATCGATTTCGGCGATGACGCTCTGCATCTGTTCGATTGCTATTTCTGCTGCTGTCCGTGCCTTCCCGAACAGTGATTCCTTTCCTTCCAGCAGTGAATCCAGGCGGGAATTCTCGCGTCTCAGTTGCTTAGCGATCGCGTCAAAATCTCCACCTTCGGGAGGCTTCTTGCCTTGGAGCTTCAGCTCCATAGCCTGCGACTGCTTCAGCATCAGTTCCCGTATGACGGTACGCTGATTTGCACTCTGCTCATCGAAGCCAATGATACTGTGGAAGAGCTTTACCGCGGCTTTCGCACTCGACAAAGCCTGGGTTCCTACAACTGGCTTTCCTTCATTAGAGGCTGATTGTTCAGGGTCCCCAGGTTTTCCCTGGTGGAATGCAGAACCCTCACTGCTACTAACGTTGCCTCCGATGGACGCGCCGACATTTTCTTCAGGATGATCGGTACCAGCTGTTGCATCCGCCTGGCCGCCAATCGGTGTTTCAATGTCTTGTGTTGCAGAGCTCGATGCCAGATCTGGGGATCCGCCACCAAAGAGGTTAGGGCCGAAATCCATCACCGGGGCTTCCTGGACTGGTTGCATGTGGTTACTCCTTTCTGTTCGGGCTTTACCCTATGGAATCACCCTCACAGAAAATCCCAACCCCCTTATTTCTCATCAGCGTATCGGTCCAACATTTTTGCCTTCACCCGTGTCTCCAATTTCTTAGCAACGTCCACGACGAATGCCAGGAACTGAAGATCAAGGCCTTCTTCAACCTCATTCATGATGTCGTCGGCGATACCCTCAGCTTCTAAACCAAACTGCATGCCGGCATCAGCCATTTCGAACAGCAGCTGGGCCGCAGACTTTTTATGGGTGTAGAGGCCATCTGGTTCTTGAGCTGCTTCCTGCGTGGACATGCCTAGCCCAACTGAATCAGCATCTTCATCCTCTTCAAGTGGTACCGGCGGTGGGAGCGGATTATTTTCTTCTGGAGACGGCTGTGCCTTGGAGGATGATGCTGATTTTGATCTACCCTCCTCTCTCAACTCCTTGGCGGCTTTACGAATAGCTTTAGGCCCTCGACTACAAAGCTCTTTCTGTTCTTCTTTCTCCAGCTTCGCCACCTGTTCAGCAGCAGATACACTCACCTCTCCCGACTTAACAGCATTAATCAGCTCAGGGGTTCCGTCTCTGACCACTTTGCACGCTGATGATACGGATCGGGGGCTGATCCCTAGAACTTTGGCGGCATCTTCGATGGCCATTCTCGCATCATCGCTGTCATGTCCAGCACCAGCCTTCTCTGTGTCAATCGTGATGGCACTGGTGCCGCGCATAGAGGATAGATCGGCAGCGATCAACGCCCTTTGCGCGACTGTCAGCTGTCGACGATAGAGGTTGAGCGACAAGACATAGGCAAGGGCATCATCGCCCGTGTATACCTCAGTCTGTGGCTCAAGCTGTAGATCCTTGCAGACGCGATATCGGTTACGCCCATCAAGAATTTTTCCCTCATGTAGAACGATCGGAGCACGTTGCCCATTGGTTTCGATGTCTTGGACTAGAGCTTGGTAATCATCACCTATAATTAGAGGAAAGAGCTGAGCGTAATCGTGAAACTCTAGTTCATAGCCTTGCATAAGCAATTTCTCGCTCCGTTTCTGTTACCAGGACGATAGGGCGAAAGCTACGCTGAGTGGCGATTTTTCAGGACGTTTTAACGCCTGAAATTGATCGAGTCTTGCTAGCTGGGGGAGTCAGCATCAGGCACAAAAAACCCCGCCGAATGGGCAGGGTCTTGAGTTAAATATAAAAGCCAATGACAGAAACAAATACTAAATCTTCTCTTGAAGCTGGCTAATTAATTCCTCAAGAGCTTCTTTATCTGGTTTCGTATCTACGAATCTTAGGGACTTGTCTGAAAGTACTTCCATGACACCCCACTTCAATTCATGTAAATCCTGGCCCGGCTCCGGTGGCGTCTCCCAGTATGGGAAGCTTCTGACTACATGAGGCGGCATCTTTGTGATCATGGCTGAATCTCGGTATCTGTCAAGGCAAAGGCTGCATGCTAATCAGTGTATAAAAATACAGTTCTGGACTGCTACAAAGAAAAAAAGGCGTCAAAAGTTCGTCACATTGTCAGCTTGAAAAACCGGTCGCAGGTTGGCAACACGTATAAAATTGTCTCATAGCACAGCATAAGCTAGGGCCTTGTGTACAGCAAACATTAGACCATAACAGACCATTTGGAGTGGGATAAGTTTCGTGTAATTGGGACGTGGGTCCATCTGATTGGTATGGCTCAATACCATCATGCGGATGGGCGGAGATCCATTCAGATAGCTTAGTGGCTGGAGATGCTGGTGGTCCGATTCCGTAACGGGGCGCAACGGTCGTAGCGCTCCCCTTCCAAGCTTCCTTGCTAAACCCGAAGCAGGGCCCGCACATCTCACCCAAACCTAACAGGTTATGAGCTGGAGGTGAACGGCGATTCTACGCAGGAAAATGCTTTGTGCTCCTCCTGGACATGACCTCAATTTCTTTTAGCTCTGGGGCTTATCCGCTTTGCCTACACCCTCCTTTGGCCCCAGCCAGCCCTGCCGGCGCACTTCTTCAAGCGCAGCTTCCAACTCAGGAATCGAAGAAATATCGCAAGAAATTGTTGGTTTCTTTCCCTTTCGGTCAGTCGGCAACTGCAACACAACTTGTGCAGGGTCGGTTAGAGCTACCTGGAACGTGATGCTGGCAAGCCCACTGAATGTGATGCTCGCACTGGTAAGACCAAGCTCGGCGGAAGCCTGCCGCACCTCACCATCATGCTCATACGCCAAGAGGATGCGGTGCTTGGATGAATGGGTCATAGATAATCCCTGGTAGCTGGTCTACGCAAATTTGCGTACTGAATGCCTTGTTCTGAGCTCGTGCTTCACTGCGGATGAACTGATCATCACTGCTCAGCATGGAAATCCGCGCAGGCGCGGAGCACTTCAACCAGTGCTCCGCAATCACTGAAAACAGCTCTATGCGGCTAAGGCCATGCAAGTGCTCCGGCTCAATTTTTTTCAGCTCTGCGAGAGCGGTAAAACGTGTCTGCGGTTGCACCACTCTGCGTTCTGGTTGCGCGACTGCGGTTGCCATATGTCCCTATCTCGTAGTCTAGAAAGCCATATTCTGTCATGGCACTTTGCCTTCGTGTGCGCGTTTTCGTACCATTTTCACGTCTGAAATATTTTGTTACAGATTAATGATTATCATTCAGCTTCTATCAAGGTGCGATCAATTTTCTTCAAAAACTCCTGGAATTGCTCAGCGATCAGCTTGGCATCGATGCTTTTTTCGCAACGAAGCTCAACTTTCTTACCGTCCACTCGGACTGTGCAAATTCCGCTAATCTCAGTTTCGGTATATTTGCTATGTGCTTCTTGCTGGGTTCGAGATGCAATCTCCCTGGCCAGCCAACGCAGGGCGTGCTCCTGTGTCCATTGTTCGTCCCTCATTGCCGTCACAGCTTTCAAAAGAAGTTCAGGCTCTTTGGAGCTGAAATCGATGAAATCTTTTGCGCGCTTTCCTCCAATAAGCGCAGGACTCGAGTCCAAAATGGTCCGCACTTCTATCGGTAGATTCATCAACAACAGACATCTGCTGACAATAGAGTGATTGACGCCTAAGCGGCGAGCCAAAGCTCTGACCGATGGTTCCCCCCCAGAGGCCAGGATCTTCGAGTATGACTTTGCTCGTTCGTACTCTGTAAGAGCTTCTTGGCCTTCGTTGTCGGTGAGTGCCAGGATTTGAGCTAGTGCATCGTCCATTTCACGAACGTAGGACGTAATAGTCTCTCGACCCAGCAGTTTGTGAGCACGCCACCTGCGCTCACCGCCGACCAATTCGTAAAATCCATCACCCACAGGCCTTAGCGTTACGGGTTTTGCCAACCCAACTGAAGCAATCGAGTTCGCGAGGTCTTCGATTGCAGCTTCGCTAAATGTTAGGCGCGGTTGAAACGGAGAGACTCGAATACGATCCGTAGCGATCTCAGCGATAACTCCGTTCGTTACTTTGGTTTCTTGAGTTTGGCTGGGTTCTTTCGATTGCGTTTCGATATCGAGGCTTTCTATCACTGTCGCAGAAGCTGGCTCTTTGACGTGTTTCTGAGCAAGCATGTCCCTGACGGATACCTGCAAATTGGGTTCAGGTACCTCCGCGGGCGCACGTTTCACGCCTGACATCCATGTAGGTGCTTGTCTTCCTGGATAATCCTCAGACTTTGCCATAATTCCTCCTTTCAATTACCACTCAGCATTGTGTTCGTTATGTCCTGGGTGCGCCCAGATCCCAGCTGGTGCTCCGAGCACCAGCGAGGTTTGCCCCCTCGGCAGTGGTGCTCCAAGCACCACGGGCAATGTCATCACAGTGGTGCTCTGAGCACCAGCTGCGCTTCGCTCTGAGTGGTGCTCGGAGCACCAGAGAACAAATTCTGCCATTGGTGCTCGGAGCACCAGTCAAAGAGAAGCAAACTCCCTGACTTTTTGAAGAGCTTCACTGAACACAGAGCGCATGGAGTCAATGGATTTGTTGGTTGCGCCCTTCCATACGATCAGGGGGATACCTTGATCCAGCGCCTTACCATAGTCTTCTGAGTAGTACAGTTTTTCTTCCGCAACCCGACCAGGGAAAAGGTCATTCAGAACCACCAGGTTGTTCAAGATACGCTTCCGGTTTCTGATGAACATGGTGGGGATTGCCAATACGACAGGGGAGCGACGATAAGCCTTCGCAAATCGAACCATCCATTCGTTCAGCCGCATGAGTGCGCGGAAAGAGAATTTATCCATTCGAACAGGGCAGATCACAAAGTCGCTAGCAACGATGGAGTTTTTTGTAAGACGAGAAGCGGTGGGGGCATTATCGAAAAGAATGACGTCATACCCTGACGTATCAATTCCTGGAATTTCGCCACTCCGCGCGCGTTCCAACCAGTCCGCGTACCAAAAATCCATGTTGTTTTCGGCGTCTAGTGCGACAACAAGATCTTCGAGGTACGCGTCGGCTGGTATGAGATGAGGCCCGTTCTCGCCGAAAGGTTTCTTGACTACCTGCTCAAAAGGCATTGGCTCGAATTGTCGGCCTCTGAGCTCTGGGCTCAGCAGGTTCCCGAAGTTGCCCTCGACATAGCGCTCTGGGGGAATTCCCATTGACTCTAGGTCTGACCTGGAAAGGTCAGGATCATACCCAAGCTCACTCGACGAGTCGCCCTGGGGATCGTTATCGATGATCAGAATCCGGAGCCCTTGCATCTGTAGGTAAATCGCTAGGTTCACGGTTACGGTTGTTTTGCCGGTTCCACCTTTAGGTACAAAGGTCGAAATCACAACCTGCCGCGGTAGACCCTTTGCTTGCCCCTTCGATCTACGGATCGCTGCGATATCGAAGATGTCACTCAGGGTGTACGCCCGTGTAGGCACAGTACCGCGAGCAATCCGCCGAATTTCTAGCCCATTCTCATCCTCAATGTCCTGAAGACGACGAGTAGTCAATCCAAAACAATCGGCTGCAAATTTGGGCGGGTAGAGGAGGGTGGAGAAATCAGTGAAATAGACAGATTCCTCTTCAAACTGCTCGCTTGGCTGCTGCATGACGATCCCTGCATTGTTGAATACAGGGCAATGATAATACGTCAACCCGGATTTTCAAGGGCGAATCATGGTACAGAGTAGATTTTCGGCCCAAAAACCGAACTTACAGCTAAATTCCAGCGCTTGAGTTCGGCTTTAATACGGGATTTTTGCATGCTGACCCGAACCCATCCTGGGTAAGCGGGGCCTTATTCAGCAGTCAAGCGTACCTTTTTTGAGCATTGGTACGTGCGATTTTGAAATCGGCGCTGATGTAGCTGACTGAAAACTGGGCATCTAGAGGGTGTGACTCGACAATCACTTCAGTAGAACCAGCCACGAACGTAACGTTTTGGAAGCCATGGCTCGACACATCAGAGCTGATGTGTAGCTTGCTCTTTAGCCCTTCCAAGACGTCGTCCAGGTGGAGTTTGTCAGCTTTCACCGTAGCGACATCCAAAACGCCATCTGCATTGAAGGCCAGCTGAATATCCGTGACTCCCTCGAGGTTGATTTCCCACTCTGAGAGATTGAGTACGGGCCCGCCGGTGTAGGAGGTACCTATCCAGTCGATCACGGTATATTGCTTCTGGACGTCAACGATCGTCGTCACTCCTACAGTCAGGTTTACCGGCCCTGGCGCTATTGCAGCCATGCTGAGCAGGTAAGCTGCAACGCCCGCGAAAGCAGCTTTGTTCATCGTTTCCTCCAGATCGTTTTGGTTGCCATCATTTTGGCTTTGCTGATCTGGTAAGTGGGCTGCTTTCGAACCGATTAATCGCCTGAAAAGCTTTCAGTTTTTTGCTTCACCCCCTCCAAAAAATTGAGCTTTCCATTTTTAAAAGCTTTTTTACTGTTTTTCTCTTGTTGTTCTCTTGTTTTTAGAAGGCTACAGCCCTTGTGCGACGCGGCCTCCAGCCGATCATCGACTACAGATTCCGGCATTGTGACTACAGATTCCGGCTTTGCGACTACGGATTACGGCTTACGCGACTACAGATTCCGGCTGTGACGACTACAGATTCCGGCCGTTATCCACAGGCTCAGCGTAGGGCAACCAGGCTCTAACGACTACAGATTCCGGCTGCTGGGTGGCGCGTTAGCATGAACGAACGATTTTGGGGCTTCGTTTCAGCCCATTTTACGCTCTGAAATTGAATCCCACGTGAAAAATGGCTTTTGTTTAGTGGCTAACCTACTGATTTATAAGGTTTTTTATGTTTGAGAGCGGTTTTTTTGTTTTTTTCCTGACGAACATGCTCCGTAATGCTGCGGATCAGCTTGGCCAGGTTCCTAGCTGAACCTATCGACTACAGATTACGGCTGCAAAACCAGGGTACGCCCCGATACGACTACAGATTACGGCTGTATGAGAGCCTAGGCGAATTGCCTCTTCATCGCTCGAATGTTGCCCAACGACTACAAATTACGGCTGCGACAACGACGGTCTACTGATACATCGACTACAAATTACGGCTGTGAGAGAGGACGGTCGGAACCTATCGACTACAGATTCCGGCTGTGGGGGAGGAGGGTCGCACCGATCGACTACAGATTCCGGCTATGGGGGAGGAGGGTCGAACCGATCGACTACAGATTCCGGCTGTGAGAGAGGTGCCTTTAAGCAATCGACTACAGATTGCGGCTGTGAATGGGCTGAGTTCGCTGATATCCGACTACAAATTACGGCTGCTGACTATCGACTACAGTTCTAACTAGTGATGGGTCAGGTGATTTGGGAGCTAGCTGAAAGGCCCGTGGTTTCTGAGTTCAGGGGGTCAGTCGACTCTTTAGGTATCGACTACAGCACAAAGTCGCTGTAGGGTTTCGCTATCAATCGCAGGCCATGATATGTCCAATTTACCCAAAGCTACCAAAGCGGACCCCAAGCCGCTGCGGGTCACAAAATCCAATACGTTGATTACCGCTTCGTACCGGCTGACTCTGAACGAGCAGCGATTGATCCTGGCGGCGATCAGTAAGCTCGATCCTCGAAAACCGATGCCGAAAAAGGTGTCCGTTTCGGCAGTGGACTATTCCGATATCTATGGCGTCCAGCTCCGGCATGCCTATGAGCAGATGAGGGTCGCAGCCGATGAGCTTTACGAGCGTGACATCAAGACCTTTGACGGGTCAGGAATGGAGCGCAAGCGGTGGGTTGATCGGGCCAAATATCTGGACGGTGAAGGTCGTGTAGAGCTGTCGTTTACCATCCATGTCATGCCTTACCTCTCGATGCTGTACAGCAAAGTGACCAGCTACGACCTAAGGCGAGTAGCCTGTCTGGACTCAAGTCATTCGTTCCGTCTGTTCGAGATGTTGATGCAGTTTCGAAAGACTGGATGGGCATACATCGAGGTTGAGGCTTTGCGCGTAGCTCTGGGCTTATCTGATGCCTACCAACGGTTCAACAATCTTCGTCAGAGAGTCATAGATCCGGCGGTAGAGGAGCTGAAGGCCAAGAGCAACCTAGATGTTAGCTATGAATTGAGGAGGGAAGGGAGGAAGGTGATCGCGATCAAATTTACCTTCTGTGACCTTGCACAACTGCCCCTTAACCTCGAGCTTGACTCTGACGATCTGCCTCCGTTACCTGAATTTGAGGCTGCCGAAGAAAGCGAATGGCTGGCCACCAAACCTTTAGGTGAATTGGCTGAAGCACAAGAAGCGGGTCTTCTGTTCGCTGTTGCTCCAGGGGAAGGGGAGCAACCGGATTAGATTGTATCGTCATCTGACAGCCATCTGAGCCTCGGTACGGTGTCGCACATACCTCTTTTCAGCTTGGCTAAGCACTCGAATCGTCATATGCCGTCCTTTTGGTGACCGCCTAAGGAAAACCCGCCGTGATGGCGGGTTTTTCGCGTGCGGTATCAGGAGCGCTGAGATTAATGATTAGGCACAAGCGTGAAGAGGCTCCGCCTCCAATGGCATACCTCTTCACTTGATGCACGACCTGCACTTTTGAGCGCGTCAAAGACGGCTAAGGCAAACGACATTGCAGCCTGGTCATCAACGTGGAGGTCGACAATCACTACAGGAAACTGATCGCCGTCATCAGCATCAGGTGTTGCTACAGCGACTGTCTGAATCCCCCAGGTAATGCCGTCGTCATAAGGCTCTACAACAAACCGCCTGAGCCGGCGAATCATGCCGTCTCGAATCATCTGAATCAGATCGGTACATACCGGCTCCGATTGGCGCTGCTGGAAAACGTGGATGGCTGTCATAAGCTACGGCTCCCTTTGATCTGCCTTCATCCTGCCAACACCCTAGGAAATCCCAAAAAGGCGCCCGTCAGACCTGGTTCATAGGACTGAGGTTTAACCCAGGCATTCATTCTCCTGGTTGGGCGTGCTGTCACCAGTGAGTGGAGGCTGAAGGTCAACAAGCGTGGGTTTGGCAATACAAAATGCCGTCTGCATGCCAGAAACGTCGCCCTCCCAACAATCGAATTCGGTATCCCAAGCTTCTGAATCAAAGTTGAAGATGGTCCCGAGATCTACAGCCCCATCCAGGGTAGCGTATGCTCCGCTCAAGGTTCCGTCGATCAGTACCGCGAAGCAGTCGTCGCCGATTAGCAGGGCTTTCCCTGGATTGCATTCAAGAACGCGATGATAGGAGGCCAGGGTCTCGTCGTAGGTCATAACAGGTGCTCTGATGCTGGGTGTGACTAAGACATTGCCACCCTTTCAGGAAACCCCAAATCCTGATGTCAGAGCTGGCTACCCCATCTTGGGTTTGCGCGATGCTATGCAATCATGGAGGCATATTAGGACGGAGATCGGATGGATGAACTTTACCCACGAACAGGAGCCAGCGATCCACTCGTTGGCGCGTATCGTCAAGCTCGTGGCTTTTGCTGGGACCGGGAAAACCACCACGCTTGTTGGCTATGCCAAAGCTCGGCCCCAATGTCGTCTGCTCTATCTCTGCTACAACAAAAGCGTTGAGGTCGCTGCCAAACAAAAATTCCCCCCAAACGTGACCTGCAAAACAGCCCACGGCTTGGCTTATGCATCGATCGGATCGAAGTACAAACACAAGCTCACGAGCAACCTGCGCCTGACAGATATCGCAAGAATAATCGGCTCACAGAATTGGGAGTTAGTGCGGAGCGTGCAGGAGACGCTGAACAGTTATCTCGCCAGCGCAGATGACGACATCGAGCTAAGTCACTGCCCCGTCAGTAAGCTCAAAACGGAGCGAATGAAGCGCGCGGCCGGCAGCATCGTAGAGGGGGCCAGGCAGCTTTGGATGCAAATGTGCGACATCCAAAATGAGAGAGCGAACATCACGCACGATGGCTATCTCAAGCTTTGGGCACTCTCGAAACCAAATCTACGGGATCGATATGATATTGCGCTCGGAGATGAGGCGCAGGACATCAATCCAGTGATCGCTGGGGTGCTTGCGCAGCAGGCGGCGTACGGAATGGGTGTAGTCGTTTGTGGTGATGGGCATCAGATGCTTTACCGCTTTAGAGGGGCAGTAGATGCTCTCAACGCAACCTGGCTCGACAAAGCTGAGGTCCATTACCTCACTCAGTCGTTTCGCTTCGGGCCTGCCGTTGCGCACGTGGCGAATATGGTTCTTGCGTTCAAGGGTGAGTCTCGCCAACTAGCTGGACTTGGCGGCGAGACTCGTGTGTCCAAGACACTACCTGCTGACCTTGAGCACCGCACCGTGCTTTGCCGTACGGTGGTAGGTGTGATCGAGACTGCGCTGGCCAACGTAGAGACTGGTGCAAAGATCTGCTGGGTTGGTGGGATCGATGGTTACAACCTTCAGGATCTCGAAGACTTACATGCGCTATCGAAGGGCTGGAGGGACCGAGTTAAGGGAAAAAAACTTCTCCAGGAGTATGCTGATTACGATCACTACAAGCAGATTGCCGATGAAAGCCAGGATCCTGAGATGAATCGCTCGATCAAGATAATCGAGCAGTACAGCGCGGATCTCCCGGAGTTATTTGCCAAGCTCCGGCGCAATGCCGTCACAGATGAACTTGAGGCCACCATCACACTCAGTACCGCGCATCGCTCGAAGGGCCTGGAGTGGGAAGCGGTGCAGCTGGCTGAAGATTTCACTTTCGATCCATTCAATCCTGAGAACGAAAAGGAATCATGGATTGATGAGATGAATCTGCTCTACGTCGCGTGTACCCGAGCAATGCGCGTTCTTGCTATCAACTCCACGATGTTAGAGATCATGAAAGAATTCGTCGACAGGCGTGAAGGCCGTAAGCCAAACACGCCGATGATTTTTAGAAAGAAGCAGGTGGCAGCGGCGTAGTGTCCTTCGACCAAGCCTTCGACAACACAGCAAAAAAAGCCCGTCTCGAACGGGTTTTTTTGTGCTCGATTTTTGGGATACTCGGTAATACCACCCCTTCAATTGTGTTATCGCTTTTTGCACCCTCGGCGTCGCTCCTGGTCAACAGGGTGCGGAGGGGGAGGAGGGCATACGGTCTAACCGTAGTGAAGGGGTGGTATTATGAGGATCTTTAAATGGCCGACGCTATTGTCTCCGCTTACAAGCGCTTGATCGAAACCGTTGGGGCTTTCAATGAGAAATGGCCCGCGTTGGTTGTAGGCGGGATGGTATGGCGGATCCCGCTCCTCACTGAACAAAAGACGCCGTCTCGCATCAACGTCCAGGCATTAACAGGACCAGAGGCGATTAAGGCCTCTGTTGAGGCGTTACGCGAGTTTGAGAGGGATCTCGGCCAGGCTCCTGGAACCGTGCTGCGTTTGCCTGGGTATTTCATCCTCTCCGGATCCGTTCTCGACGAGGGTAGGGCGGTGAACCGCTGCAAAGGCGAGCTTGTGTCTGCGATCGAGGCTGAGCGGTTATTTCGCAACATTGCTGTTAGCCGGCGTTCCCAAATCATGCGCCAGGCCCTGGGAAAGAATTTCTCCCTCAACCAGCTGAAGCGCGCAATCCAGGTATTCGATGCCGCTCCCAGGCAGATCACATTCACCTGGGCCGGTCATACCTCAGGTAAAGAGCGCGTCACTGTTGGCCAGGTACGTGAGATGCTACTCGCTGAGGCTCATGAAAAATCTTTGGCCACCGGCGAGCCAGTGACCAATAGCCCTCAGTGGATTGATCTCCGCAGCATCGCGAATATGGCTGACACCGAGATGTTAGATGTGCCTAAGCAAATTGCTCCTCATCCGCGGGCCATGCTGTGGTTTTCCGAGCGCAGCAGATATGACGCAATGCTGCATGCCAACCTTCCAGTCTTCGTGCTCGAGGGGCGACCGGCTCCAAAAATCGTCGGCCTCAAGGACTTTGACAGAGAAGCACGATCAGCAAAACGGCCAGACGTTAAGCATCGGCTGCCGGCACTCCCAGGCGGGCGATTCTTCGTCGCCACATCATCCGCGGAGCCGGATACCCAGGTCCCTGATGCACCAGTTGAAAAAGAAGTAGTTTCGACTTACAGAGAGGCCATAAAAGGCCTTACCGACCGGTAGCAGAATTCCTATAAATTCAACGAGTTATACACATAATCATCATTATGTTAAATTCGGTAGCACCCTAATTATTAGGGTGCGATGAATGCCCCTCTATGGGCTGATCTGTTCAAGTATCTCTAGAACCGCCTACTCTCCACGTAGCCCGCTGCATTCCGCTAGCGGCTGAAATGGAGATCGACGAAATGATGATCGATGGCGTTGAGAAACGAATCGAAGCAGGCGTCAATACGGCCCTAGATATGGTTGAGGTATTGGTTGCTGCTGGCCAGCCCATAAAAACAGCGATCGCCACCTCGCGGATACTCACGATGGAGGTTGTTCGCGAATCACTCGCAAAGAACCTGGGAAACAAGAGTGGTTCGGTGATTACTCACACCCTGGCCACTACGCCAGCGCAATCCGGTTCGGTACCTACCCAGCACAGATCCAAGACGAAACAGCAGCAGACAGTTGACTGATCATCGAGCCAGGCCGGGAAAAAATCACGGTCCCGGCCTGGTACAGAGTACGCCTCCCTTGGCTTGTAGCATCCGGTATGGCATCCGCCGGCGAAAAAAACCCAAGCTAGGCTTGGGTTCTCTAGGGGGGCTAACGACGAGGGTGGATGAAGCTCGACATCACTGGGTCAAGAAGTTTGCTGATGCGTCTAACCCTGCGAAAGATGATTTGCGCGATCGATTCATGGCCAGTCGCAACGACTCCGAGCACCCCTGCCAGGAGAAGTGCCCAAATGCTCTTGCGTTTCCAGTCCCTTGCCTCCGCCAAAGCATTCTGGCGGTGCTGTTCAGCTTTGTCAGACAATTTGGCATCCTGACCAAGATCAGTTGCCTCGATGGCGTATGCAACACTGGATGGAACGGTAAAACTGCCTTCGTTTTTCCCCTCGCGCAGGTTTCTGACGGTTTCCACTACCCACCTTGTGGAGCGACCATCGGCTACAGAAGCTTGGGCAAGGACATAGGCCTTGGCCACATCGTCTATGTCTGCTCGGGAGCTTAGAAGGCGTTGAAGCGTCGACAGATTCTTAGATTCGATTGCCGACGCAAACTCGTTAGGTTTACTGGTGGTTTGAACATCACCAAAGCCTAGGATGGTGCCCAACAACTGAGGCGCGATACCGACCATGATGTATGGGATGGCGTTGAGATAACGCCCCGCCAGGATTGAAAAGGCCATCCCCATAACCATTGCGATCAGGCATACCACTCGAAACGCTACGCCTCCAAAAAGCTCCTCCGCAATTATCGAGACATTACCCGTGCTTGTGAGCCCGACGCCGGCGTTCTCGACCGATTGGAATGCTTTGGCAACCGTATCTGGAACCAAGATGTGATGAATCGTGGTGGTTGGTTCGACGGCGATTCCTACCGAATACAATACGCCGCCCAGCAATGCCAGGACCAAGGCTGAAACGCCGAATATCAGAGTACCTTTACGCAGTTTTTTCGCTCGCATGAGCAGTTCTTGAAGGGGCGCGTCAAACGGCGTCGGCGCTTTGGGCGCTCTTGCAGGTAAATCAGGTTCGGTTTGGGTGCGGTTAGGTATCAGCGCTGTGAGCTCAGCTACCGCTTTGGTTGTGGGTAGTGCGTGGTTGCTGGTTTTCTCGGCCGTCTGCCCATCCGCTTGATGCAGCAGTTTCAGGTCCTGGCCCAGTACACGCCGCGTCAAGCCTGCAACGAGACTACGAGTTGTTTCCTTCTTACTGGCACCGTAACTGGCGAGCAGTTTTGCCAGCTTAGCGTCAGGAACGTCCTTCGCGGCGACTCTTCCGTTAACAAGCAGCGTGTAAACACCAGAGGCAAACTCTGGAGCTTGCCTCGACAGTTCAAGCACTTGACCAAGAACCTGCTGGCGCTGGCCAGCCATCAGCCTATTAAGGGTATCGTCCCGCACGACGCCATAGCTATTCAAAAGTCCCGATAGCTGCGCCACGGGAATGTTTTCCTCTGCAACGAGGCCGTCGACCCGCAACTGGTACAGTTGGACTGGTTCCGTCATCAGTGAAGCTCCTTCACTTCTTCGACCCTGCCCAGGCGCTTCTGGAGATCGAGACGCATGCCTTGGATCTCTTTCTCTGCGGCCTTGCGTTGAGCTACGCCCTCACGCTGAATTTTGATTACGTCTTCCACAGTCTGGATCAACGTTGCCTGGACCTTCTGCAAGGTGTCCACGTCGATTACCAGCCGCTGGTTAGCCTTGGCAGTCTCTACGGAGTTGCGGTGCAGCAACTCGGCGTTGCGTTTGAGGAGATCATTGGTGGTGTCGTCAATTTTGGTGGCAAGCTGGACGGCATTTCGCTGCTCGTTCAACGTCAAAGCGAGCATGAACTGGCGCTTCCAAGCCGGCACAGTGATTTCCCGGATGGTGTGGAACTTGTCCACCAGCATCTGGTTATTTGCTTGAATCATCCGAATGGTCGGAAGGCTCTGCATCGCAGACTGCTGGAGGGCCGTAAGGTCGCCAATACGCTTGTCGAGGTTGGAGATCAGTGCATCCAGATCTGCAACTTGCTGCAAACGGGCGGGGTCGTTTCCGATGTTCGCTCGAAGCTGAGAAACATGCGTCTGTAGCTCGGCAAGGCGCTGCTTACCGGCGGCGATATGGATGCCAAGCAGCCTATGCTCCTCACGTACCGCAACGAACATAGACTCGAGGCCGGTATTCCGAGCGGATATGCCCGCTTGTGTTTGGTCGACCTCAGCAACGAGTTTTTCGATTTGCTCTCGTGTTGTATCGAATTGACCCAGAACGGACTTGCCGCGCAGGGTTACTTTGTCGATCAGCGGGCCGATGACAGGGATGCGCGAACGGCGATTGGAAAACGCACTGACATTGAGCGACTGAGCGACGGCAACCACCTCGCTCAGCTTTGCACCGGCATCGTCCAGGTCGCTGTTACGAACCTGGTCGAGCAAGCTGTCGGCATAGGAGGAAGTGTGTTCAGCTACTTCCCTCCCGAACTGAGAAACAGAGAGTGGGTTTTCCGCCTGAATCAGTGCTGCTACAGCCTTGATTTGGGGGATGTCCTGTTCCTGGAGACCGAGGGCCTGGAGCCCAGCTGGAGTAAGCTGGGTGTTGGTAGTGGCGAGATCTGTCACGGTAGTTTCCTGCTGCATGTTTCGCTCCTCAGTGCTTCACGCCATTCAGGCTTTCAGACAGGCTGGCCATAAGCGCCTGATGCGCCTTGCTGGCAGCCTCGACCATCGCCGGGCTCATGTGCTTGGTGGTGATCAAGGTAAGGGTGTGTTGCCGCCATACGGGAACCAGCACGGTGACTGTCTCTCGAAAGCGATCGAGCATGTCGAGGGCTTGGGCACGACTCAGCTTCATCTGGCTAACGCTCAGTTCGTGTGATGCCAGAAGAGTTGCCAGATTGGCGAGCTTTCGCGCCAATCGCTCCCGCGGCCGATCAAACTCAATCTCCCCCGCTGTTACCGTCCCGATGAGAGGGTTCTCTTCGAGGAATTCGCGCCCGGCCTGGATGAAAACTTTCAGTGCCTCTGCCTCTTCAGCGTGGGCTACGATCATTCTGCTGATGGCGCTGACCGTATCGCGTACACCCTGCGCATGACCTTCAGCTTCGGCAAGCAGTTGTTCCAGTGTTGACCTGGCAACTTGATAGCGGACCTGCTTTTCCACGGCTCCGCCCAGAACTTTCTCGAACCAGGTCGGCTTCCGAGTAATTTGCTCCGGCGAGGCGTCGGCCATTTTCGAGAGGATTTCTGCGATTTTGGCAGCAAGCGCCGCCGCCGACCCGCTCTCCATGAGATCTGATAGTTGATCGATTTTGGCAGAGCTATCCGCTACGCCCCCGTACTCGCCGAGACGAGCCGGGAAGGCAAACAACTCAGGGAGTATCTGCTGTTTTAGGTGGTCGATGCTGACCACGGAATGAGTCATGGCGGAAAATTTCTCCTTAAATTTATTGGAGATCGTACCTGCCGTATTCCTTCGCAGGTGCTTATTTCGGACGCTTTTAGCGACTGAAAGCGCAGTTCCAAGACGTTGTATCTCTATCTCGAAAAATCCCAAATTCGCCAAATCGTTTCAAAATGGGGGAAGAACCTAGCCTCAATTCTTGATCGCAAAAGCCGGTATTCCCCGGCAAGGGCAGCCATTGAGAAATGGATGAGCTTTTCAGCGGGAGGAGGCCACTCACTAGGCGGCCATCTCACTTGATCGAGAAGCCGCAGCCAGGTCGTTTACTCTCGGGGCTGGGCGAACATGTCGATTTGATGGTTGTCTGGGTCTGCTTTCGGCGTATTGAGGGGATGCCCCAACTGTCGGTGCACTTCGGCAAGCCAGGCCTTGTAGGGTGTGTTCATTCGCGCCCCCCAAGGGTACGCCTCGGTCAACGCTTTTCGCAGAGCTTGCTGATCGCTTCGACCTACCCGGCGGACTATTTCAGCGACAATTGGTGCTGCTCGATCTGCCCAGGACATTCGCTTTCCATCAGCTGTCACTGTTGATGCCCTCAGGGTGAAACTGAGCGACGTAGGCGAGCACGGCCGCAACCCGCAAGCCCGTCGCACTCCCTTTGTCAGAGCACTCGCGGAAGGCTTGGCCGCTTTGTACGATTTCGCCCAACAGCTCAGCCGCGGTGGCTAGGTACTTCTCGGTTTCGTTGGTGTGCTGAATTAGCAGTTGGTGAGCCTTTTGGGACTCAACATGGCGTCGCGCCAAGGCCTGGATTATTTCGAGCAAACGGTCGGTGCCTATTTCATCGGTATCGCCCAGGCAGTAACGGTCGCCCTCCTCCTGAGTGCATTGACAATCGTCGGTAAGGGCTTCGGAGCTACCGACCCACCCGCAGCGAGTGCATTCGGAAACATAATAATTCCCTACAAGCGGCTTCTGGCCGATGCAGGATGGTATGCGTACGTTTTGCGCATCGTTGCTCATGGGGTATCTCATCGTTCAATCCGGCGATGGCCTCAGGATTTCACCAGGCCACGAAATCCCAAGTACGTACTGTTCAGGGATGCCGTGATCAGGCCTTGGCAGGGAAAGGAGGGATATTTTTTCCCATTGGGTCAGCCGCGGCGTTCCACGACCACCACCCTGCCCCGCCGTACTCCCGGTTATACCAAGCCGTTTTGACCGCCTTCCGTTCCAGGTAGGCATGGGTGCTCATCCCGAACACTTCCAGGGGGCAGTCCTTTCCCGTGTCCAAAAGCCAAAAGTCAGGGAAAACCTCACTTTCATCAGCGTCATAGCGAAGTGGTTTATCGAAGCTGCGGCCGGCTGCGTGGAGCTTGGCCTCAATGACCCCTTCGTAATCTGAGTCGACAGGGATCCAACGTTCACTAACCTGCATAAGGGCCAGATCAACGACATCTGCTTGCGAAAACGCCCCGCCCTTCCGCGGCGTAACCTGAGCAATGGCGATAACTCGACTTCCGCGCTTCCAGGCGGAAAATTCTCTCTCGAATCTGCGGCCGGCGGTTGCCCAAACTTCCGCGGGCAGGTTCAGCATGGGCATCCCATAGGGCCCCGCGAAGGGCAATCTGGTCATGTCTCCAGAATGGCGCTCAGGGTTATAGCGTGCCAGCGGCGAAATCGCGACGAGTCTAAGATCCTTCGTTGTTGCGGACTTGGCGATCGCCTGATTGCGGGCTGCCCCCTTGCTGTCCTTTTGAGCTGCCAGCAGCAGCACCTCGCTTAACCTCATCCGGCTGGCGGCGATACGCTCAGCAGCCTGTAGTAGCGCATAGTTCACAATGCCGCTATTGCGCTTGCCTTCCATTGCTGGATACCAGGTAGAGAGCCGAGACTCAGACCAAAGAAGGTGCAGAAGCCCGAGCAACGTCATAGCCGGCTTGCTCTTCCCAGGCGCTCTTGCCACCGAGGCTCTTTGGGTTTCCTCGGATGGAGGGGCCTGGACTCTAATGCCTCGGGCCAGGCGCACGCGAATGCTGCCATCTTCGCCCTCCTCGACTACACCAGCTGCATACCCTTGCATACCAGAGCGTTCCGGGGCCGGCGCATAGTACCGACAATCATTTGAGTGCTCATGACCTGTACCAGCGAACCGGGCCAGGTGAAAACCATCGCTATCTTCACGCCGCTTGATCGAGAGCTTTCGGGAGCCGGTGCTTGGGCACGAACAAATTGCATGAGTGCCGTAGGCCTTCTCCAATACGGTCTTCCAGCTTTTCGCGTACTGCTGATCGGTCTGGAACTCAGGCGAGTAGCGCTTTCCAGAGATCAGTACAGGATATCGATTGTTGATCATGATCTTTTCTCCCTCGATTCGTATCAGGCTATCGCCCGGTGCCGGCGGGCATGAGCTGCTTCAGCACGGTTCGTCTCGATCTGTATATGCAGCTTCACCAGCAACTCATATCCAGACCTGGGGCTCATGAGCTCAATGCCGAATAGTTTGTTAGCTGGAATGCTTCCGGCCTCGCCATGAAACCGGGCCCCTCGCTCTATCATGGAAAATATCCCTTCGAGGAAGCCGTCCTCAACGGCCTCCGCAGACATACTGGGATTCGATAGTCCTAAAGTTTCCCCGGTTGGCCAACGCAGGCCATCAAGTGGGGGTAGGTTTTCCAGGGCCCAGTGACCTGTGCGCATGACCATGCAGGCGAGCTCGTACTGGTCCTCATCGTTCTGATACCAGCTATCTGTGGCAACGAGCCTACGCCGGGCACTCTCCAACTGCTCAAGCTGCTTGCTACGTGCATCGCGCTCGTAAACAGAAAGGCTACTGAATCCGTCCACCCACACAGGAATAATGCGCAGTGCTTCCCAGCGAAGTAGATAACGAATAAGCGAGGAGCGGGTACCGCTCATAACGATCTCGCCTGGCGCCAGCAACTGATTGTGGCTGTTGTGCAGGCCAACGATGCAGTTGGGATGGCGCCAACGATTTCGCTGAATGAAGGCATGAAGGGCTTCAGCTTCATGCTCAAGTGGATCAACCCCGGCAGGAATGCTGAACGCTTTGGGTGAGAGGATGGCAAACTCGTGATCAGTGGTGTATGCCCTCATCTTGCCGAGGGCGCAGAGACTACGGATTTTCATGAGAGCGAATCCTCTGATGCATTCGATCAGGAGGCTATCTCGGGACTGTGAGTAGAAAATTCGTTTTCAGGACCGGCGAGCGTCGGAAATACATGACGAGGCTCAGACTGCAAAGTCTTCAGCTTCTCAACCTGGGGTTTGGGGAGCAATGGAACCAAAAACCAACGTAAGCCCTACCAACGCTTTTCGGTGTCTTCTTCCCAGGCGCCCATCTCGACAAAACAGTTGCGCATGTCGGCCTCCTGGCTGATCTCGGTCAGCAGGTCATGCACGCTCTTGTCCAGCTCATCGTCGCTCCGATACGGAATGGTCAACTCATAGTGGCCGGCATCCAGCCGCTTCATGCCATAGGGCTCCAGGCAGTAGCGCTCAATGTTCTCCGTGGCCCGCTTCCGGCCGCGCACGAACTTGCTGTTATTCACCACCGCGAGGCGCAGGGTGACGGTGGCCACCCGCTCGGCGGCGGGCGGCTCTGCCGGCGACGCGGCCGAAGGCTGCTGGTCGCGTGACCTGGCGCTCTTCTGGTACGCGCCGATCTCGACACCACGGTGGCGCAGGTAGCTGTACAGCGTGCTCTTGGAGATGTGCAGCTTCTCGCCGATCGCGCTGACGCTCAGGCGACCTTCGCGGTAGAGGGTTTCGGCCGCCATGGCGGTGGCCTCAGCCTTGGCTGGCAGGCCCTTGGGACGGCCACCGATCCGGCCACGCGCCCGTGCGGCCGACAGACCCGCCTGAGTCCGCTCGCGGATCAGCTCGCGCTCGAACTCCGCCAGCGAGGCGAACAGGTTGAACACCAGGCGGCCTTGGGCGTGGGTGGTGTCGATGGGGTCATTCAGGCTCTGTAAGCCGACCTTGCGCTCTGCCAGCTCGCCGACCAACTCGACCAGGTGCTTGAGGGAACGCCCAAGGCGATCCAGCTTCCAGATCACCACGGCATCACCCGGCCGCACGTTGGCCAGCAGTTTGTCCAACTCCGGCCGGGCGCTTTTCGCGCCGCTGGCGATGTCTTGGTAGATGCGTTCGGGGCGAATAGAGAAAACGGAAAAAATCGTACGCTAAGGTTTTCCGGGCAGCCTTAGCGGCCGAAACTTCCCGTCCTCCAGCCTGCGGCTCTGCCGCCAGACATAATCGCCGGTCAGATTGATGTGCTCCCACCCCAGCGGCGACAGGTATTGCAGCAGCTCACCATCCACCGACTTCCCCGCATCGCCCATCGCCTGGGTGGCGCGCTCCAAGTACACCGTGTTCCACAACACGATGGCGGCCGTCACCAGGTTGAGGCCACTGGCCCGGTAGCGCTGCTGCTCGAAGCTCCGATCCCTGATCTCGCCGAGGCGGTTGAAGAACACCGCCCTGGCCAGGGAGTTGCGGGCTTCGCCCTTGTTCAGTCCAGCATGCACGCGCCGGCGCAGCTCGACGCTTTGCAACCAATCGAGGATGAAAAGCGTGCGCTCGATCCGGCCCAGCTCGCGCAGGGCCACGGCCAGGCCGTTCTGGCGCGGATAGCTGCCGAGCTTGCGCAGCATCAGCGAGGCGGTGACCGTGCCCTGCTTGATCGAGCTGGCCAGGCGCAGGATGTCGTCCCAATGGGCGCGGACGTGCTTGATGTTCAGGGTGCCGCCAACCATTGGGCGCAATGTCGGGTAGTCCTGGACGCTATTCGGAACATACAGCTTGGTTTCTCCGAGGTCGCGGATGCGCGGTGCGAAGCGGAAGCCCAGCAGGTGCATCAGGGCGAAGACATGATCGGTGAAGCCAGCCGTGTCAGTGTAGTGCTCCTCGATCCGCAAGTCGGACTCGTGGTACAGCAGACCGTCGAGCACATAGGTAGAGTCGCGCACGCCGACATTCACCACGCGGGTGCTGAACGGTGCGTACTGGTCGGAGATGTGGGTGTAGAACAGCCGCCCCGGCTCGCTGCCGTACTTCGGGTTGACGTGGCCGGTGCTTTCGCCTCGACCACCCGCCCGGAAGCGCTGGCCATCGGAAGAAGAGGTCGTGCCGTCGCCCCAGTGAGCGGCGAAGGTATGACGGTACTGGTGGTTGACCAGCTCGGCCAGGGCCGCCGAGTAGGTTTCGTCTCG
Source organism: Pseudomonas shirazica (assembly GCF_015168335.1). Lineage (NCBI taxonomy): Bacteria > Pseudomonadati > Pseudomonadota > Gammaproteobacteria > Pseudomonadales > Pseudomonadaceae > Pseudomonas > Pseudomonas shirazica. The sequence goes on along the minus strand of NZ_CP063457.1, from coordinate 3,548 downwards.
GATGTGCCAGGCTTGCAGCCAGGACAGCTTGGCGTAGGTCAGGCCGGGGCTCGACTCGGCCATCTTGGTCAGCCCGAGGTTGATTGCATCGCCCAGGATCGCTGACAGCAGCAATGTCCGGTCTTTGGCCTCGGCACCGTCCTTCAGGTGTGTGAAGTGGCGGCTGAAGCCCGTCCAGTCGTCCACGTCCATCAGCAGTTCGGTGATCTTGATGCGCGGCAGCAAATGGCTGGTCTGGTCGATCAGCGCCTGCGCGGTATTGGGCACCGCGGAATCCAGCGGGGTGATCTTCAGCCCGGACTCGGTGAGGATGGCATCGGGCAGCTCGTTGTCCTTGGCCAGGCGGGTGACGGTGGCCAGCTGCTCGTCCAGCAGCTGCAAGCGCTCTTCCAGGTACTGGTTGCTGTTCGGGTTGATCGCCAGGGGCAGAGCCTGCGCATGCTTGAGCGCGGCGAACCTCTCTGCCGGCAGCAGGTAGTCGTCGAAGTCGCGGAACTGCCGCGAGCCCTTGACCCAGATGTCACCGGAGCGCAGCGCGTTCTTCAGCTCGGACAGGGCGCAGATTTCGTAGAAGCGCCGGTCGAGGCCTTCCGGGGTTATCACTAGCGGCTTCCAGCGCGGCTTGATGAAGGCGGTGGGCGCATCGGCCGGCACCTTGCGCAGGTTGTAGGCGTTCATCTCGCTCAGGGTCTGCACGGCTGCCAGCACGCCTTGCGCAGCCGGGGCAGCGCGCAGTTCCAGCACCTCCAGCAAGGCCGGCGTGTAACGGCGCAGAGTGGCGAAGTTCTCGCCGACCAGGTGCAGATGGTCGAAGCCTTCCGGCCGGGCCAGCAGCTCGGCCTCGCTGACGCTCTCGGTGAACTCGTCCCAGGGAATCACCGCCTCAATGGCGGCATAGGGATCGCTACCGCTTTCCTTGGCTTCCAGCAGAGCCTGGCCGATCTTCGAGTACAGGCGCACCTTGTCGTTGATCGCCTTGCCCTGCTTCTGGAACTGCTGCTGATGCTTGTGCTTCGCGCTGCTGAACAGCTTGACCAGGATACGGTCGTGCAGATCGACCAACTCATCAATCACCGTCGCGGTGCTCTCCAGCACCACGGCGGCCAGGGTCGCGTAGCGTCGCTGCGGCTCGAACTTGCCGAGGTCTTTGGGCGTCATCTGCCCACCCTCGCGGGCCAGCTTGAGCAGGCGGTTCTGGTGGATGTGTCGGCCCAGGCCTTCGGGCAAGTCCACCAGCTGAAATGTCTTCAGCCGCTCGATGTGTTCGAGCATGTGGCGGGAGTTCGGTTTCAGCGGTGCTTGTCGCAGCCAGGTCAACCAGGTGATGCTGCTGCCGGCCTTGAGCTTCAACAGCTCGTCCAGCTTGGCCCGATGCGAGTCCGTGAGTGGTTCGACCAGGGCGCGGTAGACTCGGCGATTGGCCCGCGCAATGGCCTCCGAACAAGCTCGATCAATTACGCTCAACGCCGGCAGAATGCGCCGCTTCTGTCGCAGGCTCTCCAGGGCCTGACCGGCCAGCAGTAAGCCCTTGTCGGTCTGCTGGGCCAACTCGGTCAGCTCGCGCACCAGGGCGCGGAAGTCGGACAGGCCGAACGGGGCCAGTTGTAGGTAGGTGCGCAGTTCCTGGGCGTGCTCGCGGCGAGTCACGTCGCGTTCGCCGTACTTCAACCAACTCGCCGGGTCGGCCTGAACTTGCTTGGCCACCCACTGGATGACCGGCTCGGGCGGCTCGCTGTCGGTGCCCAACGCATAGCCGGGGTAGCGCAGCAGGCTGAGCTGCACCGCGAAGCCCAGGCGGTTGGCGTCGCCGCGCCGCTGGCGGATCAGCGACAGGTCGGAGTCGTTGAAGGTGTAGTAGCGGATCAGGTCATCCTGGCTTTCCGGCAACGCAAGCAAGGTGTCGCGCTCCGTAGCCGAGAGAATCGAGCGACGCGGCATGGTTCAGTCGTCCTTGCGAAGGTACTGATAGAGGGTTTCTCGGCTGATGCCGAACTCGCGGGCGAGCTGCGCCTTCGGCTCGCCCGCAGCGGCCCGCTGCCGCAGCGTGATGGCTTGCTCGTCGGAGAGGGCTTTCTTGCGGCCCCGGTAGGCACCGCGCTGCTTGGCCAGGGCGATGCCCTCGCGCTGCCGCTCGCGAATCAGGGCGCGCTCAAACTCGGCAAAGGCCCCCATGACCGACAGCATCAGGTTGGCCATCGGCGAGTCCTCGCCGGTGAACACCAGGCCTTCCTTCAAGAACTCGATGCGCACACCGCGCTGGGTCAGCTTCTGCACCAGGCGGCGCAAATCATCGAGGTTTCGTGCCAGGCGATCCATGCTGTGCACCACCACGGTGTCGCCTTCGCGAACGAAACCGAGCATGGCCTCCAGCTGGGGACGCTGGGTGTCCTTGCCCGAGGCTTTGTCGGTGAACAGCTTGCCGACCTCGACCTGTTCAAGTTGGCGTTCCGGGTTCTGGTCGAAGCTGCTGACCCGGACGTAACCGATGCGTTGTCCCTGCAAGATGCCTCCATGGGCTGGATGGGCGGCAGGGCTTGCGTTGGTTTTTGGTTCCATTGCGCCCGAAGCCTTGAATTTGTCAGGCTGAAATCTATGACCTTGGCAAGCATGTGTCAAAGAATGTGAAAGCGGACTCTATTCTGACGGCGTGATGCGCCTTGCCTGACATCCAGTTTGTCGTTTTCAGAAGACGGCTGCACTGAACGTCAGAAGCCGACTGCACTATAGCAGCGGAGGGGTTGGATCCATCAGGCAACGACGGGCTGCTGCCGGCCATCAGCGGACGCAGGGAGGACTTTCCGCAACCGGCCGTTCGATGCGGCACCGATGGCCTTCGCGCAGGGGTAGTGAATCCGCCAGGATTGACTTGCGCTGCCCTACCTCTCACTAGTGAGGGGCGGCAGCGCATCAAGCGGTGAGCGCACTCCGGCACCGCCAACTTTCAGCACATGCGTGTAAATCATCGTCGTAGAGACGTCGGAATGGCCGAGCAGATCCTGCACGGTTCGAATGTCGTAACCGCTGCGGAGCAAGGCCGTCGCGAACGAGTGGCGGAGGGTGTGCGGTGTGGCGGGCTTCGTGATGCCTGCTTGTTCTACGGCACGTTTGAAGGCGCGCTGAAAGGTCTGGTCATACATGTGATGGCGACGCACGACACCGCTCCGTGGATCGGTCGAATGCGTGTGCTGCGCAAAAACCCAGAACCACGGCCAGGAATGCCCGGCGCGCGGATACTTCCGCTCAAGGGCGTCGGGAAGCGCAACGCCGCTGCGGCCCTCGGCCTGGTCCTTCAGCCACCATGCCCGTGCACGCGACAGCTGCTCGCGCAGGCTGGGTGCCAAGCTCTCGGGTAACATCAAGGCCCGATCCTTGGAGCCCTTGCCCTCCCGCACGATGATCGTGCCGTGATCGAAATCCAGATCCTTGACCCGCAGTTGCAAACCCTCACTGATCCGCATGCCCGTTCCATACAGAAGCTGGGCGAACAAACGATGCTCGCCTTCCAGAAAACCGAGGATGCGAACCACTTCATCCGGGGTCAGCACCAC
>NZ_CP063456.1:3365000-5824126 GCF_015168335.1 Pseudomonas shirazica | reverse complement strand
ATGCTTGAGGCGGCTGATGGAGAATTTCGGCGAATCGAAGTACTTGGGGTCGGGGCTGAAGTACACGCTGGTGCCGGTGTTGCGCTTGCCGACCGAGCCGACCACTTCCAACTCGCTGGCCTTGAAGCCATCGGCGAAAGTCATCTGGTATTCGTTGCCGTCACGTTTCACGCGCACGCGCACCTGGGTCGACAGGGCGTTGACCACAGAGATGCCCACGCCGTGAAGGCCACCGGAGAACTGATAGTTCTTGTTGGAGAACTTGCCGCCGGCGTGCAGCTTGGTGAGGATCAGCTCGACCCCGGACACGCCCTCTTCCGGGTGGATGTCCACCGGCATGCCGCGGCCATCGTCGCTGACTTCAAGTGAGTGGTCGGCATGGAGGATGACCTGTACCGAACGGGCATGACCGGCCAGGGCTTCGTCGACACTGTTGTCGATGACTTCCTGGGCCAGGTGGTTGGGGCGGCTGGTATCGGTGTACATGCCCGGCCGCTTGCGGACCGGGTCAAGGCCCGAGAGGACTTCGATGGCGTCTGCGTTATAGGCGCTAGCGCTGGGAGTGGCCATAGGGTCTCGTCGTCAGTCTGGTGAATGCAAAAAAGTCAAAATACAGAAAAATCGAGCGCTGCGTACTGCCCACGGGCAATGCCGGCGAAAGCCAGCAGTGCCGGCAGGCGCTCGGCGAAGCCCTGGAAGCTGTGGTCGCCACCGGCCTGGATGCGCAGGGCACAAGCACGGTAATAGCGCTCGGCATGGCGATAGTCCAGGGTTTCATCGGCGGTCTGCAGCCACACTTGATAGCGGCTGGCGTCCACCGGGGCTGGTACTTCCAGCTCGGCCAGGGCCTGCACGTGATCGTGGGTCAGCTCCCAGGCTTCACCGGTGTAGTGATTGTGCTGGGTGCCCAGGTAGCCGTCGAAATGCTTGTGCGGTGTTACCGCCGGGTTCACCAGCAAGGCCTTGAGGCCGTGGCGCTCGGCCAGATAGGTGGCATAGTAGCCGCCGAGCGAACTACCTACCAACAATGGTGCGCCCAGTTCGGCGATGGCCGCTTCGAGCTGGGCGATGGCCTGCCGTGGGTGGTGGTGCAAGGCGGGCACCCGCAGTTGGGCCGACAGGCCCAGTTGCTGCATCACGGCCTCGAGTTGGCGCGCCTTGGTCGAAAGTGGCGAGCTGTTGAAGCCATGGATATAGAGGATGGAACCCGACATGCTGCCCCCGGAATCTGTGGCTTCGCGCCCGGTGATATGGGCGCAGGGACGCGCAGTGTAGCGCGTTCGCCGGGTTTTGACGCAGTGTCACGGGTTTCGCAACAATTTCTTCACCGAAGGCGCAACCACAGTTCCCTGTAGGAGCGGCCTTGTGTCGCGATGGGCCGCGAAGCGGCCCCAGGGTTTCAGCTGCGCCACAAATATTGCCGGGGCCGCTCTGCGGCCCATCGCGACACAAGGCCGCTCCTACAATTGACCGCTTCTGCAGCCGCAGCTCAATAGCCAGGGCTATCGAAGTCGAGCTTCACCTGGAAATCCACTGCCCGCTCCACCCCGGTCTCCAACCGCCCGTCGGCGTGGAGGCGCAGCCAGCGGTATCCAGGCTGCTCCTCGCTCACCTTGAAATCCTCGCTGCGCGCCGCGAACTGGATACAGGTCGACGGAGTGGCCAGCAGGCGACGGCCGTCGCGCACTTCATCCCATTCCTGGTGCACATGCCCCCACAGCAGCGCCCGCACCTGTGGGTACCCCTCAACGATATCGAACAGCGCCTGGGCATTGCGCAAGCCGATCGGCGCAATCCAGGCACAGCCGATATCCACCGGCTGATGGTGGAAGCACACCAGGCAATGCCGTTCACCCGCCTCTCGCAAGGCCGCTTCCAGCACTGCCAGCTGATCGCCCTCCAGCAGCCCATGCGTCGCCCCGGGTACGGCTGTGTTGAGCATGACGATGCGCCACGCACCGATATCGGTCACCGCCTGTACCAGCTCCGGCGCCACTTGCGCCATGACTCGGGCCTCGTCATGGTTGCCAGGCAACCAGCGGGTGGGCACGGCAAACGGTGCGGTCAGCTCACGGAACGCTTCATAGGACGCCACGCTGGCGTCCTGGGACAGGTCGCCAGTGCACAGCAGCAGGTCGACAAGCGGTTGCTCCCGCCGCACCTGGGCCACTACATGGCGCAGGCTGTCACGGGTATTGAGGCCCAGCATGCTGCCGGCCGAGTCGGCGAACAGGTGGGCATCGGTCAGTTGCACCACATGCACGGGGCGCGATTGGTCTGGCTGCGGCAACGGCCGTCTCCTCGAACGGATTCAGCGCGAATTATGGCTGTACAACGGGTGCGAGCAAACACCCGTACCCAAACCACGTCACAATTCAGCGAACGCTTGCCAGCTCGTGGCCACAGGCCAGGCAATGGCTCAGCCATTCACCGAGGAACAGGTTGAGCTGGGCCTTTTCGTCCGGCTGGTGCATGGCTTCGTTGGGATAGGGGTATATGCTGCGCAGGCGACGGGTGTGTTCGGCACTGACCACTTCGGCCATGCGCGCATCGTGGTACACCTGCACTTCCAGGTGCGGCACCGGCAACCATGGCAGGCTGTGCTCCTGGCGCACGTGCAGGGTGGTGGTGTACGGGCAGGCCAGCACCACGTCGAGCACCAGCACGCCAAGCATCTGGTCGCCTTGGGTCATACCGATGCGGCGCGAGCTCTGGGTGGTGCGCATGTCGGGCAACAGGCGCATCAGCCGGGCGTAGTTGGCCTCGCAAGCTGCCTGCAGCCCGACCAGGTCGACCCGATAACGCTCGCGCAGCAGGTTCACTTCCACATACCTCGTACTTCATCACGGTTCAGCGCCAGCCATTGCAGGCCGATGATGGTCGCCGCATTGCAGATGCGCCCGTCGCGCACCGCCTGCATGGCATCCTCGAACGACCACACGCGCACGCGAATGTCCTCGCCCTCTTCTTCCAGGCCATGCAGGCCGCCCGCCCCTTCACTGCTGCAACGGCCGAGGAACAGGTGAACATATTCGTCACTGCCGCCGGGCGACGGGAAGTAACGGGTCATCGGCCACAGGGCGCTGAAGGCCAGGCCGGCTTCTTCTTCGGCTTCGCGGTGGGCGACTTCCTCGGGTTGCTCGTCCTTGTCGATCAGCCCGGCCACCATCTCGATCAGCCAGGGGTTGTCGACCTTGTCCAGTGCACCGACGCGGAACTGCTCGATCAGCACCACTTCATCGCGCAACGGGTCGTACGGCAGCACGCACACCGCATCATGGCGCACGAACAATTCGCGGCTGATCTCGCGGCCCATGCCCCCGGCAAACAACTCGTGGCGCAGACGTAGCTTGTCGAGCTTGTAAAAGCCCTGGAAGCAGTTGGCCCGCTCAATGATTTCGAAGCCCTTGGGCACTGAGTTCAACGCGTCTGACATGGAAATCCTCATTACCTCGAATACCGCATCGCGCCATCCTACTCTGCACGCCTGCCGGTTTCACCCCTTTCCGGCAACCGTTCGCGCACTCGGGACAGCGCGCCTTCTCTCTGTTAGCTTAGTGGCGAACTGAAGGCCGCGCAGACGGTCAAAGGCCGACTTTTCCCTGTTCTGCAAGGATCCTCATGACACTTGTCAAACTGACTTCCGTGGCTGTGCTGGCCCTGGCCCTGGGTGCCTGCCAAAGCCTGTTCACGCCCAACTACCGGGCGCCGCTCGAGGTCAAGCGCGATGCCTGGGAGCATGTCAAACCCGGCTGCAGCGAAAGCGACTGCCCGCTGGTGAACATCGACATGATCCACTTCCCGGCCTTGCCCAAGCTCGATGGCATCGTCGAGAAACGCCTGCTGCAACTGACCGAAGACAACCAGCGCGGCAACGCACCGACCACCCTGCAAGCCTACGAGCAGCAGTACCTGGCCAGTGCCGACAGGCGCAACAGCAGCTACCTGCAGGCCAAGGTACGCGAGCAGCATGACGGACTGGTGATCATCGAATTGTCCAGCTACCTGGACAGCGGCGGCGCCCACGGCATGCCCGGGCGTGGCTTCATCAACTATTCGCGCAAGCTGGACAAGGTGCTGACCCTGCAGGACATGCTGGTGCCCGGCCAGGAAGACACCTTCTGGAAAACCGTCGAGGAATCGCACCGCGCCTGGCTGATCAGCGTAGGCATGGACAAGGATGCCGAGTTCATCAAGACCTGGCCGTTCAAGCAGTCGCCGCACGTCGCCCTGACGTACGGCGCGGTGGTGGTCAAGTACGAGGTCTATACCATCGCGCCCTACTCCATGGGCCACGTGGAGTTGAAGATCCCCTACCCGCGCCTGAATGGCGTGCTCAAGCCCGAGCTGTTTCCCGGCCGCGGCTGAAGCTCAGCAGCCCGTGCAGTAGCCCTGCCAGCAGCAATGCCGGCAGGGTCGCACCCAGGTCCGGCGCTTGCGCGGCGATCAGATGGTACGCGGCAACGCCCACCGCCCAGGCCAGCAGTGCCTGCCAGTGCAAGCCATGCACCTGTGCTGGCAAGCGGCGGCGACGGATCACGTAATGGTCCATCAATACCACACCGAACAGCGGTGCAAACACCGAGCCGATCAGCAGCAGGAAGTTCTCGTACTGTGCCAGTGGTGCCAGCAAGGCGATCAGCGTGCACAGCACGCCAATGGCCAGCGCCAGGTGCTCGACCTTCAGGCGCACCAGCACGCCGGTGGAAACGGCCGCCGAGTGAATGTCGGCAAAAGCCTTTTCCGACTCGTCCAGCAGAATCAGCAGCAGTGGAATGCCCATGCCGGCGCCCGCCAGGGCCAGCAGCAGGGCGTTGGCTTCGCCACTGTCGGCGAAGGCCAGGGTGTAACCCACGCCCAGGCTCATCAGCCAAGTGTTGCCGATGAAGTAACCCAGCACCGTACCACCGAATACATGTTTGCCGTTACGGGCAAAACGCGAGTAGTCGGCGATCAGCGGCAACCAGGACAGCGGCATGGCGATGGCGATGTCGAAACCCACAGCCAGCGACATCGATCCGTCGCCGGCGCGGTTCCACAGTGCCGCAAGGTCGGCCTTGGCGAACAGGTTCCAGGTCAGCCAAAGGCAAGCGCCCAGCAGCAGCCAGATACCCCAAGTGCGTAGCACCTTGCGCACGAACGCCAGCGGCCCACCGACTGCGAGCAAGGTGGCCAGGGCGCCGAAGCATAGGGTCCAGAGCACAGGGCTGTTCCAGGCGCTGGCTTCGCCGAACGCCCGCGCGCCCAGCAGGCTGGCGGCATCGCGCATCACGATGATCTCGAACGCACCCCAGCCCACCAGTTGCAGCAGGTTGAGCAGCGCCGGCAAGCGAGCGCCATGGCCACCCAGGCTCAGTTTCAGCGTGCCCATGGCCGACAGGCCGGTATCGCTGCCGATGACACCGGCAGCCCCCAGCAGCAGCACACCCACACCGGTGCCCAGGGCGATAGCCAGCACCGCGCCGGCAAGGCCCAGGCCAGGGGCCAGCATGGCGCCGACCTGCAGCACCATCAGGCCGATGCCGAGGGAGAACCATAGCGAGAACAGGTCGCGGGCGCCGAAGATGCGCTGGGCGGTGGGGACCGGGTGGTCGGGGGAGAATTGGCTGGGGGTGGTCATGCTTTGACACTCGGCAAGGTATTGGATTGGACGCGGTCGCTGTAGGAGCGGCCTTGTGTCGCGAAAGGGCCGCAAAGCGGCCCCAGGTTTTCAGCTTCGCGACTGAAATTGCCGGGGCCGCTTCGCGGCCCATCGCGACACAAGGCCGCTCCTACAGGGGTCAGCGCTGCGACTTAGACTTTGTGATACAGCTGGCTGCCTTCCTGCCGGAACCGCTCGGCCTGCTCGCGCATGCCTTGCTCTACCGTCACATCCACGGTTTCGATCTTGGCGGCGTATTCACGCACTTCCTGGGTGATCTTCATCGAGCAGAACTTCGGCCCGCACATCGAGCAGAAGTGCGCGACCTTGGCCGATTCCTTAGGCAGGGTCTCGTCGTGGTAGGCACGGGCAGTGTCCGGGTCCAGGCCGAGGTTGAACTGGTCTTCCCAACGGAACTCGAAGCGTGCCTTGGACAAGGCGTTGTCACGGATCTGCGCACCCGGGTGGCCCTTGGCAAGGTCGGCGGCATGAGCGGCGATCTTGTAGGTGATGATGCCGGTCTTCACGTCATCCTTGTTTGGCAGGCCCAGGTGTTCCTTGGGCGTGACGTAGCAGAGCATCGCGCAACCGAACCAGCCGATCATAGCCGCACCAATGCCCGAGGTGATGTGATCGTAGCCAGGAGCGATATCGGTGGTCAGCGGGCCGAGGGTGTAGAACGGCGCCTCGTCGCAGCATTCCAGCTGCTTGTCCATGTTCTCCTTGATCAGTTGCATCGGCACGTGGCCGGGGCCTTCGATCATGCACTGCACGTCGTGCTTCCAGGCGATCTTGGTCAGCTCGCCGAGGGTCTCCAGTTCGCCGAACTGCGCGGCATCGTTGGCGTCGGCAATCGAGCCGGGACGCAGGCCGTCGCCCAGCGAGAAGCTGACGTCGTAGGCCTTCATGATTTCGCAGATTTCTTCGAAGTGGGTGTACAGGAAGTTTTCCTTGTGGTGTGCCAGGCACCACTTGGCCATGATCGAGCCACCACGGCTGACGATACCGGTGACACGCTTGGCAGTCAGCGGCACATAACGCAGCAGTACGCCGGCATGGATGGTGAAGTAGTCCACGCCCTGCTCGGCCTGCTCGATCAGGGTGTCGCGGAACAGCTCCCAGGTCAGGTCCTCGGCCACGCCGTTGACCTTTTCCAGGGCCTGGTAGATCGGTACGGTACCAATCGGCACCGGCGAGTTGCGGATGATCCACTCACGGGTTTCGTGAATGTGCTTGCCGGTGGACAGGTCCATGACCGTGTCCGAACCCCAGCGGATGCCCCAGGTCAGCTTGGCCACTTCTTCCTCGATCGAGGAACCCAGCGCGCTATTGCCGATGTTGCCGTTGATCTTCACCAGGAAGTTGCGGCCGATGATCATCGGTTCCACTTCCGGGTGGTTGATGTTGGCAGGGATGATCGCGCGGCCACGGGCAATTTCCTGGCGGACGAACTCAGGGGTGATTTCTTTCGGGATGTTGGCCCCGAAGCTGTGGCCGGCGTGCTGCTCGTCGAGCAGACCAGCGGCACGTGCCTCTTGCAGCTTCATGTTTTCGCGGATGGCCACGTACTCCATCTCGGCAGTGATGATGCCTTGGCGGGCATAGTGCATCTGCGAGACGTTGGCACCAGCCTTGGCTCGGCGCGGGTTGCGCACGTGGGCGAAACGCAGCTTGGCCAGTTCGGCATCGTTCAGGCGCTGCTGGCCGAAGTCGGAGCTCAGGCCGGCCAGGCGCTCGGTGTCACCGCGTGCCTCGATCCACGCCGAACGCACATCGGCCAGGCCCTTGCGCACGTCGATGACAACGTTGGGGTCGGTGTACGGGCCGGAAGTATCGTAGACCAGCACCGGGGCATTGGACTCGCCACCGAAATCGGTCGGGGTGTCGTCCAGGCTGATTTCACGCATGGGCACGCGGATGTCCGGGCGCGAGCCTTCGACATACACCTTGCGCGAACGCGGAAACGGTTGCACGGACTGCTGATCGACTTGTGCCGATTCGCTGAGGTTGATCGCTTTTTCTTGTTTGGTCATCACAGGCTCTCCAGACGGCTTCCAAGCAGTGGAATGTCGGGGTGAACCTGAAAGGCGCGGACGCACCCTTCATGGGTGCAGTGCCGGATTTGGGGTGCCTGAAGCTGCATGCAGCTGTGACATTCCCGGACCTGGCACAAGAGGCTCCCCGGGAAGGCGAGCAATCTTGTTCCCTACGCAGGCGCTAACCTGATCAGGTTCAACGGGATCCGCAACTTTGCGATCTCAGCCTTTGCTTCAAGGCACCCCGACAAGAACATGCGCAGTCTAGACTGGAGTGGTCGGCAAAGCCAAGCGAGTAAATGCGCGGATGATGAAAGGCACCCCGAGCGATTGTTGCCGGGTGCGCATGGCACTACACTGGCCCGTCGCTCGATACTCAACAGTTCAGTAATTAAATTTCGTACAAGGATTGCCTCTATGCTGCGCAAACTCTCACTGGCAATAGCCGTGTCTTGTGCGTCCAACGGAGTGGTCTGGGCAGCGGACGTGCCCACTACAGTGAAAACCGACCTGGTCAGCGTCTATCAGGAAGCGGTCGACAACAACGCTGACCTGGCTGCGGCCCGCGCCGATTACGGCGCCCGCCGCGAAGTGGTACCGCAGGCTCGCGCCGGGTTGCTGCCTAACCTGTCGGCCGGCGCCGAAATGCTGAACACCCGCACCAAGCTGGACGAACCATCGGCCACCAGCAACCGCAGCGGCAACACCTGGAGCGCAACCCTGGCGCAACCTATATTCCGCGCTGATCGCTGGTTCCAGTTGCAGGCAGCCGAAGCGGTCAACGAACAGGCGGCGCTGGAGCTGTCGGCGACCGAGCAGAACCTGATCCTGCAAACCGCGCAGAATTACTTCGCCGTGCTCCGTGCCCAGGACAACCTGGCCGCGACCAAGGCCGAGGAAGCGGCCTTCAAGCGCCAGCTGGACCAGTCCAACGAACGATTCGACGTCGGCCTCTCCGACAAGACCGACGTGCTGCAATCCCAGGCCAGCTACGATACAGCGCGGGCCAACCGAATCATTGCCGAGCGCCAGGTACAGGATGCCTTCGAGGCCCTGGTGACCCTGACCAACCGGGAATACACATCGATTCAAGGCGTGGTCCATACCTTGCCAGTGCAGGTGCCTACGCCCAACGACGCCAAGGCCTGGGTCGAAACCGCCGGGCGCCAGAACCTCAACCTGCTGGCCACCAACCACGCGGTCGTCGCTGCCGAGGAAACCCTGCGCCAGCGCAAGGCCGGCCACGCGCCGACCCTGGACGCAGTTGCCAAGTACCAGAAGGGTGACAACGACAACTTCGGTTTCACCAACCCCGCGCCGGCCCCCGTTACGCGCTATAGCGGCGACGTCGAGCAGACCAGCATCGGCCTGCAGTTGAACATCCCGATCTACAGCGGCGGCCTGACCAGTTCGCAGGTGCGCGAGGCCTACCAGCGCCTGAGCCAGACCGAGCAGCAGCGTGAAAGCCTGCGCCGCCAGGTGGTGGAAAACACCCGCAACCTGCACCGCGCAGTGAATACCGACGTGGAACAGGTGCAGGCGCGCAAGCAGTCGATCATCTCCAACCAGAGCGCGCTGGAAGCCACCGAGATCGGCTACCAGGTGGGTACCCGCAATATCGTCGACGTGCTTGACGCCCAGCGTCAGCTGTACACCTCGGTGCGCGACTACAACAACAGCCGCTATGACTACATCCTCGACAACCTGAGCCTGAAGCAGGCAGCCGGCACCTTGAGCCCGCAGGACCTGCAGGACCTCAAGCGGTACCTGAAGCCAGACTACAACCCGGACAAGGACTTCCTGCCGCCGGACCTGGCGGCTGCAGCGGCGAAGAACTTCGAGCGTCGCCCCTGAGATAGGGGATGTATTTTCCGCAGGGTGGGTTGCTTTTGATGGCCTCATCGCCGTCAAGCCAGCTCCCACAGGTTCTCCAACGGCCTTAAGCCTTGTGCAGTACCTGTGGGAGCTGGCTTGCCGGCGATGAGGCCAGAAAACCCAACACCAAACTCAGCGGATAAGTGCGCCCAGGCCATCGAGCAAGCGCTGCAATGCACCCTGATTGGCCCGCATTACCGCCCTGCCCGCCTCGCCCATGCGCTGCGCGTCCTGCGGCAACTCGACCAGCCGCCGCACCGCTTCGGCCAGCCCGTCGGCATCGTCCACCTGCTGCAACGCCCCCGCCTCGCGCAGCATCGCGCTGATTTCAAGGAAGTTGAACACATGCGGCCCCATCAGTACCGGCAAGGCCAGCGCCGCGGGCTCCAGCGGGTTGTGCCCGCCGGTCGCCACCAGGCTGCCACCGACGAAGGCAATGTCGGACAGGGCATAGAGGAACAGCAACTCGCCCATGGTATCGCCGAGCAATACCCGCGTCTGCGCATCGACCGGCGTGCCGGCAGAGCGCCGCACGGTGGTGAACTGTTCGCTGCACAGCGTATGCACCGCAGCGAATCGCTCGGGGTGGCGCGGCACCAGGATCAGCAGGGCATCACCATGCACCTGCAACAATTGCCGATGTGCCTGCAGGATCAACGCATCTTCACCTTCGTGGGTGCTGGCGGCGATCCACACCGGGCGCTGTGCCGCCCCCCACTGTTCACGCAATGCCTTGGCACGCGGCAACAGTTGCTCATCGATCTTCAGATCGAACTTGATCGAACCGGTGACCTGCACGCACTCCGGACGCGCACCCAGGTCACGGAAGCGCTGGGCCTCGGTTTCGGTCTGCACGGCAATCAGGCTCATCTCGGCCAGCATCGGCCGGGTCAGCCCGGCAAAGCGCCCATAGCCACGGGCCGAGCGCTCAGACAAGCGTGCGTTGGCCAGCGCTACCGGAATGCCGCGCTTCGCACACTGGTGGATGTGGTTGGGCCACAGCTCGGTTTCCATGATGATGCCCAGCTTCGGCTGCACATGGTCGAGAAAGCGCCCTGCCGCCCAAGGCAGGTCGTAGGGCAGGTAGCAATGCTGCACGCGTGGTTCGTCGGCGAACATGGCGCGAATACGCTCTGAACCGGTGGGGGTCATGCAGGTAAGCGTGATCGGCAATTCCGGGTAGGCCTTGAGCAAGGCGCGCACCATCGGTGCCGCCGCAATGCTCTCGCCCACCGATACCGCGTGCACCCAGATGCCGCCCCGGCGCATGGGCGGCAGCCTGAAAGCAAAGCGCTCGCCAATGCGTTGACCATAGGCCGGCGCCTTGCGCGCGCGCAGATAAAGGCGCAGCGCAACCAGCGGCAGGCCCAGGTGAAACAACAAAGTAAAGAGAGTTCTGTTCATGGCCGCGGAGTTTACCCGATCGCGCGCAGGTGCACCGCAAAGCGCTCGGCCAGCCACTGCGCAGCAGGCCCCAGCGGCTCGTCGCGACGCCAGGCCAGCTCCACCACCAAGGCCGGTGGCCGCCACTCGCTGTCCAGTTCGACCATGTGCGCCTGGTAGGTCGGGTACTGCACCACGTGCCGCGGCAGCCAGGCCCAGCCCAGGCCGCGCATCAGCAGTTCGGCCATGGCGTAGAAGCTGTCGGCGCGCCACACCTGCGGGCTGATCGCTTCGCCGCCGGGGTAGCCGCTTTGCTGCGGGGCAATCAACAATTGTCGGTGGCGCGCCAGTTGCTGCCGGGTAACCCGGCCTTCGCCGGCGAGCGGGTGACCGACCGCGCATACCGTGACCATTTCGACGCTACCCAAGGCGCGCCGCTCCAGCGAGGCCGGGATGCTCTCGTGGTGGAAGAACAGTCCAAGATCGGCGCGCCGCTCCACCAGCTTGCGCGCCACATCGCCCTGGGCACCGCTGGCCAGCTGCACCTCCAGGAACGGGTAGCGGCTGGCCAGTTCGTCGAGGCTGTCAATGACCGGCTGATAGGGCATGGCTTCGTCCTGGGCGACCCGCAACAAGGCCTCCTGCCCGCGCATCAGCGCCAACGCACGGCCATCCAGACGCTCGCACTGGCGCAACAGTTCGCGGGCATCTTCCAACAGGGCGCTGCCGTTCTCGGTCAGCTTGGGTTGCCGGCCACTGCTGCGCTCGAACAAGGTTACCCCCAGGTCGGTTTCGAGCAGGGCGATCGCGCTGCTGATTGCCGACTGGGCCTTGCGCTGCTCGCGGGCCACGGCAGAGAACGAGCGCAGTTCTGCAACGCGCAGGAAAGTACGCAACTGTTCAAGGTTCCAGTGCTCGGCCATCAACCTATCTCGCATAGTGATAGGTAATGACTTTACCCCATTCGGGGTGGGACTAGAATCTGCGGTCAGCTAACGGAGGATCTCGCCATGAATGCCTACACCTACCTCGCCATCGCCATCTGCGCCGAAGTCATCGCCACCGCTTCCATGAAAGCGGTGAAAGGCTTGAGTACGCCCTTGCCGTTGCTGCTGATGGTGGTTGGTTACGGCATTGCTTTCTGGATGCTGACCCTGGTGGTGCGCAGCATTCCGGTGGGGATCGCCTATGCCATCTGGTCGGGGCTGGGGATTGTGCTGATCAGTGTGGCAGCGCTGGTGATCTATGGGCAGAAGCTGGATGTGCCAGCGATGCTGGGCATGACGATGATTGTGGGCGGGGTGGTGGTGATTCAGCTGTTTTCGAAGACTGCTGGGCATTGATGTTTGCCTGATGGATTTTGGGGCCGCTTC
The DNA here is from genome assembly GCF_015168335.1 of Pseudomonas shirazica. Classification (NCBI taxonomy): domain Bacteria; kingdom Pseudomonadati; phylum Pseudomonadota; class Gammaproteobacteria; order Pseudomonadales; family Pseudomonadaceae; genus Pseudomonas; species Pseudomonas shirazica. Next base: position 5,811,818 of record NZ_CP063456.1, on the reverse strand, counting down.
GCGGCCCTATCGCGACACAAGGCCGCTCCTACAGAGACCGAGGCATGCGCGGGGCCTGTAGGAGCGGCCTTGTATCGCGATAGGGCTGCGCAGCAGCCCCAGGAACGCAAAGCCCACATCGGCCCGACCCTGTATACTTGCCAGCTGTCCCAGTCTTCGAGGTACCGCCATGCCATCTGCCATTTCCACTGACGTGCTGATCGTCGGCGCCGGGGTCGCAGGCCTCTGGCTCAATGCCCGCCTGCGCCGGCTGGGCTACTCGACAGTACTGGTGGAACGCGCCAGCCTTGGCGGCGCGCAGACCATCAAGTCTCAGGGCATCATCCATGGCGGCACCAAGTACGCCCTGCATGGCGCCCTCACCGGCGCTTCGGAAGCCATCGCCGACATGCCGCGACGCTGGCGCGAAGCGCTGAGCGGCAGCGGCGAGCTGGACCTGACCCGCACTCGCCTGCTGTCCGACGCCCATTACCTGTGGTCGCCTGGCACCCTGGCCGGCAATCTCACCAGTTTCTTCGCCAGCAAGGCCGTGCGTGGCAGGGTCGACCAGGTGAAGGGCGAGCAACTTCCGCCCGCGCTGCAGGACCGCGCCTTCAAGGGCAAGGTCTATCGCCTGGCCGAGCTGGTCATCGACGTGCCCAGCCTGCTGGCCAACCTGGCCGAGCTGGCAGGCGACAGCCTGCTGGCCGGTGAGCACATCGAGCCGCTGCGCGAGGGCGAAGACCTGGTTGGCCTGCGCGTCGACGAGCGCGACATCCGCGCCCAGCGTATCGTGCTCAGCGCCGGCGCCGGCACCGAGCAGCTGCTGCATGCCCTGGGCCTGAACCAGCCAGCCATGCAGACACGCCCGCTGCATATGGTGATGGCCAAGGGTGCCAACCTTAAACCGCTTTACGCCCATTGCCTGGGCGGCGGGCCGAAGCCACGGGTGACGGTGACCACCCACCCGGCCGCCGATGGCCAGTGGGTCTGGTACCTGGGTGGCGACCTGGCCGAAGCCGACGGCGTTGCCCGCGAGCCGGCTGCGCAAATCGCCGCGGCACAGAAAGAAATCGCCAGCCTGCTGCCATGGGTCGACCAGAGCCAAGTGCGCTGGGCCACCCTGCGGGTCGACCGAGCGGAACCGGCGCAATCGGGCCTGGTACGCCCGGACAACGCCTTCCTCGCCGACCAGCAACGCCTGCTGGTGGGCTGGCCGACCAAGCTGGCCCTGGCACCAGACTTCAGCGACCGGGTCATCAGCCACCTGGAGCGCGACGGTATCCGCCCACAGGCGCAGGCCGACCTGGCTGACCTGCCACGCCCACCGCTGGGCGTACCGGCCTGGGAGCAACTGCTGCCATGAGCCTGCCGACCCTGCACGACTTCCATCGCCCCTTGGGCAGCACCGGTTTAAAGGTTTCGCCGCTGGGCCTGGGCACGGTCAAGCTGGGCCGCGACCAGGGCGTCAAGTACCCTACCGGTTTCACCATCCCCGGCGACGACGAAGCCCGCCTGCTGCTGGCCCAGGCCCGCGAGCTGGGTATCAACCTGATCGACACCGCCCCAGCCTACGGCCGCAGCGAAGAACGCCTGGGCCCGCTGCTGCGCGGCCAGCGCGATGAATGGGTGATCGTCAGCAAGGTTGGCGAAGAATTCGACAACGGCCAATCGCACTTCGATTTCAGCGCCGCCCATACCCGCCGCTCGGTGGAGCGAAGCCTGCGGCGCCTGGAAACCGACCGCATCGAATTGGTGCTGGTGCATTCGGACGGCAACGACCTGGCGATCCTCGAACAGCAGGAGGTTTACCAGACCCTTGCCGAGCTCAAGCAGGAGGGCAAGATCCTCGGCTTCGGCCTGTCTGGCAAGACCGTCGCCGGCGGCCTGAAGGCACTGGAGCAAGGCGACTGCGCCATGGTCACCTACAACCTCAACGAACAGGCAGAACGCCCGGTGCTGGACTACGCTGCCGAACACGGCAAGGCCATCCTGGTGAAGAAGGCACTGGCCAGTGGGCATATCTGCCTTGCCCTGGGCGTTGACCCGGTACAAGCCAGTTTCGAGCTGCTGTTCGCCCACCCGGGCGTGAGCAGTGCTATCGTCGGCACCATCAATCCGTTGCACCTGGCCCACAACGTGGCCACCGTCGCCCGTATTCTGGGCCAGCATTGAGTTGCCCCGGGCCCATGGGCCTGGACTGACCCGACGCAAGGAGGAGCCTCGTGGCGCGAACGCTGATCCGCAAGAACCCGAGCAACTTCAAGACACTACCGCTACATGTCGAGGCCACGCCCGAAGGTCTGATCTACCAGAGCATCGGGATGCCGCTGAATTTTGCCCAGATCCAACAGCGGCGCAAGGCTATCCAGTTGCCCGACGTGCAGCGCTTCGTGGTCGAACTGGCCAACCTGGGCGTGTCGGTACGGCTGACCCTGCATTGGCAGAACCGCGATTACTGGGTGCTGGTACGTCAGCGCCGGCAAGACCGTGGCGATGTGGTCCTGAAACTGATTTCCGGCTATGTGCCGGCGCAAGAACTGAACCTGCCATTGCACACGGCTGTGCAGGAAGTGGCCGAGGAATGCTTGCTGGAAACCCCGGAAGGCTGGCTGGGCGGGCGCTTCAACGACACCTGGTTGCCGGTGCCCTACGCTGCCGCCCTGCACTACCGCGAAACGCCGCACTTCGTGCTGGCCCCGGAGTCGGGTGCCGCGCGCCCGGTGCACTGCGGCAAGCTGATGCTGCTGGAACGGCCGCGGGCGTATGTGCACTTGCCCACCGCCTCGCTGCAACTGATCTACGATATGCGCCTGCAGGTACCACGGGACGCCAAGAAGCTCAGCCTGTTCCACGTTGATGAGCGGCTGGAGGGCGACCAACTGGTGGCGCGGCTAAATCGCAAACGACCAGACCTGTACCTGATGCCATTGAAGGACGGCCAGCCACTGGCCGAGCTGTATACCGTGAAGAAGGACGAACTGGTGCCGGCAAGCACGCGCGGGCTGTACCTGGCCGAAAGTTTTGCCCGGCAGGATGGCTGGGTGGTCACGGACGAGCGGGTGCGCTGGAAGGATTGGGTGAAGCAGCAGGGATTGGTGGAGAACAAGCCGGTGCGGGCTTCACACCTGCAGCGGTTTGGCGACAAGGCTCGAGAACTGCTGGAGCGGGCGCGTACTTCGCTGCACAAGTAAGATTCCGAGGCCTGTGCCGCCCCTGTAGGAGCAGCCTTGTGCTGCGAAGAGGCCGGTAGAGCTAAAGAAATGCTTTGCCCTACCGGCCTCTTCGCAGCACAAGGCTGCTCCAACAGGTAATGAGGCAGCCTCAGCGGCTCGATCAGTTCTTGCGAATCTTCTCGACGATTGCTGTAGTCGAGCTGTTTTCGACCAGCCCCAGCACCTTCACGGTACCGCCATAGGCCTTGACGATATCGGCCCCTACCACCTGGTCGATACCATAGTCGCCACCCTTGACCAGCACGTCCGGCTTGACCTGGCTCAGCAGGTTCTCCGGTGTACCCTCGGGGAAGCTGATGACCCAGTCCACCGCCCCCAGCCCGGCCAGCACGGCCATGCGCCGGTCGACGCTGTTGATCGGCCGGCCCGGCCCTTTCAGGCGGCTGACCGAGGCATCGTCGTTGACCGCGACGATCAGGCGATCACCCTGGGCCCGCGCCTGCTCCAGGTAGGTGACATGCCCGGCATGCAGGATGTCGAAGCAGCCGTTGGTGAAGACGATCTTCTCTTTGTGCGCCCGCGCGTCATCAATGGCCAGCAGCAGTTGCTCCAGGCCGAGCACGCCGCGCTCGGAGCCTTCCTCACGCTGGATCGCCCGGCGCAGCTCGGGGGCGCTGATCGCAGCCGTACCCAGCTTGCCGACCACGATGCCCGCTGCCAGATTGGCCAGGGCCACCGCGTGGGGCAGGTCCTCGCCGGCAGCGATGGCCGCGGCGAGGGTGGAGATGACGGTATCACCGGCACCGGTCACATCGAACACTTCACGCGCCCGCGCCGGCAGGTGCAGCGCCGGCTGCCCGGTGCGCAGCAGGGTCATGCCGTGCTCGCCACGGGTCACCAACAAGGCGCCCAGGTCCAGGTCCTGCAGCAGCTGCAAGCCCTTGGCTACCAGCTCGGCCTCATCGGCGCAACGGCCGACGATGGTCTCGAACTCGCTGAGGTTGGGTGTGATCAGGCTGGCGCCACGGTAGATGGAAAAATCCTTGCCCTTGGGGTCGGCCAGCACCGGAATACCTTTGGCCCGCGCCACCTGGATCAGGCTCTGGTGGTTTTTCAGTGCGCCCTTGCCGTAGTCGGACAGGACCAGCACCTTGACGCCCTCGAGCAGGCTCTCGACCTCCGCACCCAGCGACAGCGGGTCGGTGGCGAATGGCTCTTCGAAATCGATGCGCAGCAACTGCTGGTGACGGCTCATTACCCGCAGCTTGACGATGGTCGGCTGGTGCGCGATGCGCTGGAACACCGAGCGCACGCCTGCAGCTTGCAGGCTGTTGGCCAGGCTGTCGGCGGCCTCATCCTGGCCGGTGACGCCAATCAGCGAAGCCGGTGCACCCAGGGCGGCGATGTTCAAGGCAACGTTGGCCGCGCCGCCGGGGCGATCCTCGATCTGATCGACCTTGACCACCGGGACTGGCGCTTCAGGCGAGATACGTGAAGTACCGCCATGCCAGTAGCGGTCGAGCATGACATCGCCGACCACCAGTACCGGGGCTTGATCGAAACGCGGCATGGACAACTTCATGGGCAACCCATATGGAAATAATGAACAGGGGCAGGATATTAGCACAGGGTAGACGACGGCTTTATGGCCAGATCACCCCAGGAAAATTCCCGTGACAATCGGGGCCGCGATGGCCCCGATCAACGAGGGTTCAGGTGATATCGGCCTTGGCCGGCTCATCCAGGCCCATGGCATGCAGGCGGGCATAATGGCCATTGGCAGCAAGCAGCTCGGCATGGGTGCCGCGCTCGACCAGGCGCCCCTGGTCCATGACCAGGATCTGGTCAGCTTTCTCGATGGTCGACAGACGGTGGGCGATCACCAGCGTGGTACGGCCCTGCATCACATGGTCCAGGGCAGCCTGGATATGCCGCTCGGACTCGGTATCCAGCGCCGAGGTGGCTTCGTCGAGGATCAGCAGCGGCGCATTCTTCAACAGTGCCCGGGCAATCGCCAGGCGCTGGCGCTGGCCGCCGGAGAGCAGTACGCCGTTCTCACCCACTTCGGTATCGAAGCCTTTCGGCAGCCGGTCGACGAACTCCTTGGCATAGGCATCGGCCGCAGCGGCTTCGATGTCGGCGCGCGGGGCGCCGGCCAGGTCGCCATAGGCAATGTTGTTGGCCACGGTATCGTTGAACAGGGTGACATGCTGGGTCACCTGCGAAACGTGGCGACGCAGGTTGCGCAGGCGATAGTTCTCGATCTCCACGCCATCGAGCAGGATCTGCCCCTGGTCGTGGTGATAGAAGCGCGGTATCAGCGCTGCCAGGGTAGACTTGCCACTGCCGGAGCGGCCGACCAGTGCAATCATCTGCCCTGGCTCGGCTACGAAGCTGATATCGCTCAGCACCTCACGCTCGGTACCCGGGTAGGTGAAGCTGAGGTTGCGCACCTCCAGGCGCCCTTCCACCCGCTCCTTCTCGACGGTACCGGTATCCACTTCAGGCTCTTCGTCCAGTTGCTCGAAGATGCTTTCGGCGCCGGCCAGGCCCTTCTGGATGGTCGAGCTGACTTCCGAAAGCTGACGTATCGGCTTGGGCAACAGGCCGGCGGCGGTGATGTAAGCCACCAGATCACCGGCAGTGGAATCACCGCGCAGGAACAGCACCAGGAACATCAGCGCGGCCATGGCGGTGTAGATCACCAGCTGCAGCATCGGCGTGTACAGCGAGCCGGTCTTGGTCATGTGCAACTGCTTGTCGGTATTGCTCTGGCTGGCCTTGCCGAAACGCTGCTCCTCGTAGGCCTCGCCGCCGAAGCTGCGCACCACGCGGTAGCCCTGGATGGTTTCCGAGGCAACGTGGGTGACGTCGCCCATGGCCACCTGGATTTTCTTGCTCTGCTTGCGGAATTTCTTGCTGGCGACGCTCACCATCACCGCGATTACCGGCAGGATGGCAACCATCACCAGGGTCAGGTGCCAGTTCATCCACAGCAGGTAGCCGAACAGGAACACCACGGTCAGGCCTTCGCGGATCACCACCTTGATCGCATCGGTCGCAGCACCAGTGACCATGGTCACGTTGAAGGTGATGCGCGAGATCAGGTGCCCGGAGTTGTGGTTGTCGAAGTAGCGGTTAGGCAGCACCAGCAGCTTGTTGAACAGTTCCACACGCAGGTCGTGCACCAGGCACAGGGAAACCTTGGCCAGGAAGTAGTTGCCGAGGAACGAGCCCAGACCCTGCCACGCGGCGATCAGGATAATCAGCAGCGGCACCGCCTGCAGCAGTTGCAGGTCGCGCAGGTAGGGGACGTTTGGGAACAACACCGCTTCGGGGTTGCTCAGCCCATCTACGAAATACTTCAGGATCCCGGCCAGCATCGGCTGGGTCGAGGCAAAGATCACGAAACCGATGATGCTCAGCAGGAAAATGCCGACATAGGGTTTCACATAGCTCAGCAGCCGGAAGTAGATCTTCAGGCTGGAGGTGTGTTCCGCCGGTCGCGGTGTTTCGGCCATTATCAAGCTCGCTGTTCAGGTTGAACCGGAAATTTTACCACAGGCATCATTTTCGGCACTCCCCCATGGCAACAACATGGCCAGGCCAACGGGCAGCCAGCTGATGAACCATTCGGCACGTGGCGTACCAGTGAGGCTGGCGGCATCGAACTGCATGGCCAGGGTGGAGTAGACCCAGAAACCGAGCAGGATCTTGCCGAACAACGTGCCACGTGCGCGGACGATTTCGCCCAAGGTGTACAGCCACACCATGACCCACAGCAGCATGCCAGGCAGGCCCAACTCCACTGCGATGTGGGTGAACATGTTGTGGGTGTGGTCGAAGTGCTTGCCCACTGCACTCACGTCGTAGGCAGCGCCCAGGCCAAGGCCGGTCCAGGGATGTGCGGCGATCATGTCGACCACGGCGTGGAAGATTTCCGGCCGGTAGGACGAACCGCGCTGGGCGATCAGGTCGTACACGAGATAGAAGGCCAGGCCGGTGGCGATGGCCGCCAGCACGGCAAACATCCGGCTGTGGCGGTCACGGAACCACAACGGGGCCAGGATCACGGTGAGCACCAGGGCCAGGATTGCCCCACGGCTCTGGCTGAGCATGGCAAACAACCCCAGGCACACCAGCGCCACCAGCCACAACAACTGCAGGCCACGTTGCCGCGGCGGCTCGTAAAGCAGGAAGAGCACGGCCGAACCGATGACATAGGCACCCAGAATGGGGTGCGATATCTCGCCGATGCCCTCCAGCCGGGCCAGCAGAGGCATGCCCAGCACGCCGTAGAAATGGATTACCGAGATCAATGCGGCAACGGCCAGCAAGGCGCTGCCGGCCAGCAACAGCTGACGAATGCGGGCCTGGCCAAGCTGGCCCAGCAGCGGGAACGCCAGCAGGAATACCAGGATGTAGAGCAGGCGCTTGGCCTCGCGCCCCGGGTTTTCCGCGGCCGACCAGACCAGGCTGAGCCCGCTCCACACCAGCAGCAGCAACACACTCCCCCACAAGGCCGGCTGACGCCGCCAGGCCTGCACTATTACGTGCCTTGCGGACCACGCCATTACCAGCGTCGGCAACCACAGGAACAACACCAGCCCTTGCTGATAAACCTTGTTGCTCGGTGCCAGGGCAATCGCTGCCAGGAACCAGACCAGACCAAACCCCAACCAGGCTTGCGCCCAGTTTTTTTGATACAACATCCTTTCCCCCGATGAATCAAAGACACCATCCAATGGTGCTACAACATTATTTTCGGCATTATTGCCGGTCATTCTGTTCGCCCGACGACAAGGCTCTATTCATGCAATGCTCCCGGCTCCCCCAGGTCGACTTCGATCAGCTGACACAAGGCGCACAGGTGCTTGAGGCAGATAGCCATGGCGCCAAAGTCTACCTGCTCGCGGATGGTAATTTCCTCAAGGTTTTTCGTAGGAAGCGGCTGATTTCATCTGCACTGCTGCGCCCGTACTCGCAGCGCTTCGTCGACAACGCCGCACGCCTTGCACAACTGGGCATCCCCACCCTGGAGGTGATCAGCCAGCACAAGCTCGACCTGCCAGGGCGTACCGCCGTGCTGTACCGCCCGCTGCCAGGGCGCACCTTGCTGCAGATGTCGCGCGATGAGGGTTTCAGCTGGGACACCTACCTGCCGCGCCTGATCGAACTGATCCGCCAGCTGCATCGCAGCGGCGTGTACTTCCGCTCGTTGCACCTGGGTAATGTGGTGGTCACCCCCGACCAGCAACTGGGCCTGATCGACGTTGCCGACATGCGCTTCCTGCGTCCGCCGCTGTCGGCGCGCATGATTCGGCGCAATGTGCAGCATATGGTGCGTTATATCGAGCGGGAGAACCTGGGTGACCGGTTCCCCCTTGCCGCCTTCGAGGCAGCCCTGCTGGCACGCTGAGCGTCAACTGCGCAGCAGGCTTTGCGAGCCATTGCAGAATGCTTGCCAGGCCTGCTCCGGGGCCAGCGCCTGGCGCTGCCGGGCAGCTACCGCCGGGGCACCGAGCACCGAGCAACGCTCGATCGCCTCGGCCCAGGCATTTTCATTGGCAACGGGCAGGTAGCCACCGGTGTCCTGCAACTGCTCGCGGAACACCTGCAGGTCGCTGCATACCACCGGCACGTCGGCCATGACCGCCTCCTGTACCACCAGCCCCAGGCCTTCGGAGCGCGAAGGCACCAATAGCCAGTCGAAGGCCCGGTACAGCTGCTGCAGGTCGTCGCGGTGACCGCTCAGGTGAACGCGCCCGGCCAGGCCCAGCGCGTCGATACGGGCTTGCAGCACCTCACGCAGAGGGCCTTCGCCGATGATTGCCAACTGCAGGTCCGACTGCCGCATACAGGCCTTGGCGAACGCCTCGATCAGCATCTCGAAACCTTTGCTTTCCACCAGTCGCCCGACCGCGCCCAGCATCACCCCGGTTACCTGGGGCAGCTGCAGGGCTTGCCTGGCCGCCTCCCGGCTCAACAACGGTTCGGCGAAAGCCAGCGGGTCAAGGGCCATGCGCAAGGTCTGCACCGGCCTGCCCAGGTCGTGTTCGAGTGACGTGGCAAGTGTCTGTGAAACGGCGGCGATGCTCAGACGCTCGGCCGGAAACATGCGCAGCAGGCGCACATCACTGGGATTCAGGCGCGTCTTGCCGTGGAACAGCACCTTGGCACGTACCTGCGGAACCTGCTGCAACAATGGCAACACCAACCGCGCCACACCGACACCGTCGAGCAGCACGACTTCAGCCTGGGCCTCGTTCAGCGCCTTGCGCAAGCGCATGCGCAACCATGGGCGCAACAGGCGCCAGAAGTGCCGCCCTTTCAGCGCCCGTGACGGCATATGCCACTCCCGGGTCGAGCCAAGCCCACAGCAAAGCCCGCTACCCAGCAGCAGCCAGTTACTGATCCGGGCATCGGCACCCGCGTGCGACAGCACCTGCCGATGCACCTTGTGGATGGACATGTACGGCGTTCCACCCGCCCACATCACATTGACGATGTTCATGGGCCCTCTCCCGCTCATGTCAGGTGGGACAGCGACTTCACTGAACAAAAATGGTGATTCCCATGCCAATCACGGCACCCGCCACCAGCGTCAATGCCAACTTTATCCGATCACGTTTACGACGTTTGGCCTTGCGTTCCACTTCGATGGGCAAGGTCACGTGATTACCAAATCCAGTGTGCAATACTGCATCACCCTCCAAGGTGACCGCTGTCAGGTTTAACTCAGAATAACGCCGGGAAAGTGCCTTCTCTCCAGCATAGGCGGCAAATGGCGCGCAACGCTGGTAATCGCTCAAACGGCGCAACCCGGGGTTGAGCGAAAACGCCTGCCACTCGGCCTTATCGGACAGCAGTGGGTAGCAAGGCACCCCGGCGATCACCCGGCGATCACCCAGGTGAATGTAAGGGCTGTGGATGGCCAGGTCATGGGCATGGCTGCGCAGCCACACCTGCAGCAGATCAGGGCTGACCTCCAGAATGGCCCGGGAGTCTTCGACGAAGCCCTGGCGATAGAAGTGCCAGTCGTCCTCGCAGTGAAAGATGTAGGGCGTCTTGACGTGGCTGTAGGCCAGGTCGATAGACGGCAACTGGCCCAACTTGGGCCGGTTTACGAACACCTTGCAGTGCGGTTTCCAGTGCTCAGGCACAGCGGCATGCACGGCATCGTCACCGGAATCTTCGGTGATGAACACTTCGCGAATGGGCGCGGTATTGTAGCGATCGAAACTCTCAAGGGTATCTTTGAGCAGATCGAACCGCCCACAACTGGTCACGACGAGCGTGACATCACTCTCATTTGAAAAGCGCACCGGACTCCCTCCGCATTGCGACTTCGACTTCCAACGCCCGTTCCACAGGCGCGAAAGTTCTTATGTTAGATGCCCAGCTTCAGGCGCAGCCGCTGCCATGCAGACAACGGCGGATGGGGCCTGAGCGCCGGGCGCATGTGGTCGACGATGCTACGTCCAACAGCCCCGAAACTGAAACGGGAAACCGCCAGGTGGCGACCATTTTCTGCAATCTGCCGGGCCAGTTCAGGGTCCGCGCGCAAACGGCGGAGCTTTTCCTGAAGGGTCGGGATGCTGTCATAGAACACCACGTTGTGCATGTCCTGCAGGCCCAGTGCGCGGTTCTCTTCCTCGCCCTGGTCATACGCCAGCAACACACAGCCACAGGCCATGGCTTCGAAGTTCTTGATCATGTATTCGCCCATGCCGACGTCGGCACTGACGAAGAAGCGGATCCGGTTGAGTGTGTTGCAGTAGTCTTCACCCGATTTGGTACGGGTCACCACCAGGTTCTCGACCCGGCCCAGCTCGTCCAGCAGTGCCTTGCGGCCGCTGTAGGCCACGCTGTTGGTGCTGCCGACGAAGGCCAGTTCGATGTCGCGCTCACGCCCCTGGTCGGCCAGCAGTTGCTCGTCGTAGCCCTTGGGCACGAACACGGCGTCGAAACCTTCCTGACGCAGGCGCTCGCTGACCATGTAGCCTGAGCTGATCACCCGCGCCCAGGGCAATTTGCGGTAATGGGCGCTGAACTTGCCCGTGTACTTGCACGGGATGTAGTTCTGGTAGGCATCGTGCTCGAGGATGACCAGGTTCGGCACCGTACGGATGAATGCCGCCTGACGGATTTCCTGTTTGAAACGCAGGAAGAAAACAATGCGGTCATAACGCTCGACCTGCACTTCACGCTTGAAATAGCGGCGCAGGTTGCGCTGGTCTTCGCTGGTCAACCAGCGCAGGTCGCACTCGCAGTTGGCCGCGACGCCATCGTACAGGCGGTCGAGAATCGCCCGCTGTTCCTTCTGCACCAGAAATAGGACTTTCATTGGGTTCCTTGGGCGCTCTGCGCCATCGCGGTCAACCATGGGGCGCGCCTACAGCTCACGCCGCCAGAACAGTTCATGTCGGCGCACGGCCTTGCGGAAGAATTCGTTCTCGCCGTAAGGCGACGACCGCCGCCCGGCCAACCAGCGCTGCAACAAGCGGCGCAGGCGGCGTTTGAACGGTGCTGGCGGCTGTAGGTCGTGCATCATGCCCAGGGCCATGGCCTTGTCGCGCTGGGTCGCAAGGTCCAGTACCAGGCTGCAAGGAGCCCAGGCCTGGACAGCTTCCAGCTGTGGCGGCAGGGCCACGCCATCACCACTGTCGCCCATCGGCCAGCGGTCGTTGTCATGCAGGTGGTTGGCGTAGCACAGCAGGGTTTGCGGCTGCCAGGCCAGGCCTTGCAAGGCTTCCAGCACCGCTGCCTGGGCACAGATGTGGTCGGGGTGCGGGTCGAGCTGCGGGTGCGGCATCACCAGCACCTCTGGCCTGGCCATTTCCAGCAAGGCCCGCAGGTCGGCGAGCAGGTTGCGCCAGGTCGGCGCGCCATCGACATCGGCCGGCAGCGGGAACGGGTTGAATCGGCGGAATACGCGAATGTCGGCGAGGTCGGCCTCGCGAGAAGCGGCCGGCTGGTCTGGCGCAGCCTGCATGGCAGGCAGTTGCAGACAGAAGTAGCCCAGCTGCACGCAACGCGATTCCGCCACACCGGCCCAGCGTGGCACGGCGACACTATCCCAGGCCCTCAGGCGGCCCTTCAGGCGCGCGGCCTCGGCCTTTGCCAAGCCCATCTGCTGATAGTGCTCGGCCTCGATTTCACCAGCGGTCAGGGTCACTACCCAGGTTTCGTCGGCCTGGCTGTAAAGGCCGTAAGCGGCCAGCTCGGCATCATCGGCATGCGGCGCGATCACCATCACCCGGCGCCGTTGCAGCTCGACCGCCGGGGTTATCCACAAGCGCGGCTGGCCCGCCAGCCGGCAATGCCGGCCACGCAGGCGCAACGCGCCAGCCTGCAGAGGTGCGGCGAGGCCGGTGAGGTTGAGGAAGCGCACGCCATCGACGCCACGCTCGAAGGTTTGCCGGTCGGCCTGCTCGCCAGCCACCAGCTCGACCTGCGGGTCCAGGAAGCGCCCCATCCAGCTGCTTTTTACCCGCAGCTCGAGGACCAGGGTTTCGTTGCCCTGCAGCACGCACTCAGCCTTGAGCAAGCCGCCGCTCAGGCTGGCAGGAGCCTCCCGGGTCAACTCGCCGAAGTCGTAGGCGTAGTCCTCACCTGGCGCGTAGAACAGGTGGTCGGCAAACCAGGCCTCGTGGGCCGCCCACAACAGCGGCAACAGCAGCAGTGGCAACCACCACCAGCTGAACGCACCTATGGCCACCAGCGCGACCAGGCCCGCCAACAGGCCCAGGCGCTTGTTGCGCCGGTGGCGCTTGAGCAACTGCTGCTTGCGACTCACGCCTGATACACCTGCACGGGGTTGCACCAGCGGTCCTTGTACTCGCGGTCGGCACGGCCGAACGAGAACCGCAGCGGCTTGTTGCGCGCACGGGCGTCTTCCCAGGCGGCCTGGGTATTGAGGAAGCTCAGCACGCTGCCGGGGCTGAAGGCCTTGGTTTCAGGGTCGACACCACCATTGATGTACTCGACGCTGATCCATTCCGGCGCTTCGACACGGTAAACCAGCTGGATGGCAATCGGCTTGCCGTCCAACAGCAGCACCGAGCCGATCAGCAGCTCGCGCAGGCGTTCCAGCACCTCGGCCATGCGCTCGGCACCGGTGGCAGGGAAGCCCCAGCGGCGCTGGAACAGGTCGCAGTACATGCTGGCGATTTCCTGCGCGCTGAAGTCGCCGATCGGGCGCACCACACCGCCCGCCTCTTCCAGCAGGCGCAGTTCGCGGCGCTGGTTGTAGCGGAACTTCTTCGACAGGTCTTCGTGGGCGCGGGCCATGGCCAGCTGTTCCTTCTGCACCTTGAGGCCGCTGAAGCGGCCCTGGTTCAGTTCGGACAGGTAGCGCGCGGCATGGCGCAACGGTGCAGCGGCATCGGCCGCCGCCGGCAGGATGATCTCGGCGTTGCCCAGGTCGAACAGGGCCTTTTTGCCGGCACGCTTGAGCACGTCCTTGGACAGCGCAAGGTGGCGCCCCCAGGTAGGAATGGCGGCTTTCAGCTCGCCGGCCTGGTGCCAGCCCAGATAACGCACAGGGATCTGCGCCAGGTCCGCCAGCTGCTCGACCACCTGGGGATGGGTGGCGACACTGCCACCAAACCGGGCCCATGCCTCGGCATAGGCCTTGGCGTCGATAACTTGCCAACCGCGTTCGCGGAAGGCCTGGATACGGTTGAGCATCAGGCCTGCCCCACCAACGCGCGGACTTGCGGCAGTTGCCAGAATGCTTCGCGCACCGCCTGGTCGGAAAAGCGTTCACGCAGGCGCTGCAGCATGTGCTCGGCACAGGCCTGGCGTTGCTGCCCATCGAGCACAGCCATGTGTTTCAGGCCCTGGGCCAATTGCCCCGCATCGCCCAGAGGGAACAGCACGCCAACACCCTCCACCACTTCGCGGGCACCACCACAGGCCGTGGCCAGTACCGGCACACCGGCGACCATGGCTTCGAGCAGGACCATGCCGAACGGCTCATGGTCGGAGCTCAGGGCGAATACGTCGAATGCCTGGAAGTAACGGCGCGCATCCGGCACCTGGCCAAGGAAGTCCACTTGCCCGGCAATGCCCAGCTCGGCGGCCAGGGCCTTGAGCCTGGCTTCCAGGCGCCCCTTGCCAAGGATTGCCAGGCGGGCGCCAGCCGGCAGCCCCGGTAGCGCTTCGGCAAAGCCACGCAGCAGGGTGGCCTGGTCCTTGTCCGGGTGCAGGCGCCCGACGTTACCGACAATCCACGCCTGTGCGTCCAGCCCCAAGGCCTGACGGGCCTCGGCGCGTGGCACCAGGGCCGCTTGCAGGGCGTCGATGTCGATGCGGTTGTACAAGGTCTGGATACGCTCTGCCGGCCACTGCGGCAGACAGCGGCGCATGTCGTCACGCACTGCGTCCGACACGCCCAGCAAGCTCAGGCGTTTGCTGAACAGGTTGGCGAAGATGCGTCGCCCCTTGCGCTCGTAGTCACCGAAAGCATGGTGCACGCCGATCACCGGCAAGCCGGTGCCCAGCAACGCCACGTAGATCGGCTTGAAGCGATGGGCGATGCAGAAGGCGAAATTGCGCTCGGCGGCGATCCGCCGCAATGCACGGATGGCGCCGAGTTTCAGGCCGCGCACAGCCTTGGAGCTGAACTCCAGGAACAGCACCTCGTCCGACGCACAGCCAGCCGCTACCTGCGGGTCGGCGGCGCCGGTGAGGAACACCGTGGTGACCTGGTAGCCACGCCCCTGGAACAGGCTGGCGTATTGACGGGCGCAGTCCAGGAACGGCCCGTCATAGCCATGGCAGAACTGCAGGATGCGCGGTTCAGAGCGGCTGGTCATACGGGGCCGCGCCGTCCTTCACAACCAGGATGTCTTCCATGATCAGGTACTGCAGGTCCGAGCCGAAGAACATGTTCAGGGCGTCGGTCGGCGAGCAGATCATCGGTTCACCACGGCGGTTCAGCGAGGTGTTTAGCGACACTCCGTTGCCCGTCAGGTCTTCCAGTGCCTTCATCATGTCGTAGTAGCGCGGGTTGTACTCGCGCTTGAGCACCTGGGCACGCGAAGTGCCGTCCTCGTGGACCACTTCCGGCACGCGGGTCTTCCACTCTTCAGCCACTTCGAAGGTGAAGGTCATGAACGGCGCCGGGTGGTCGACCTTGATCATCTGCGGGGCGACGGTGTCGAGCATCGACGGGCAGAAAGGTCTCCAGCGTTCGCGGAACTTGATCTGCTCGTTGATGCGGTCGGCTACGCCCGGCACGCTCGGGCAACCAATGATCGAACGGCCGCCCAGGGCACGGGGGCCGAATTCCATGCGGCCCTGGAACCAGGCCACCGGGTTGCCATCGACCATGATTTTGGCGATGCGCTGCGGCATGTCGTCGAGCTTGCGCCACTTCGGTGCGTTCGGGTGACGGGCACAGGCAGCGATCACGTCTTCGTTGGAGTACGAAGGGCCGAGGTAGACGTGTTCCATCTTCTCGACCGGTACGCCACGAGCGTGGGAAACGTAGGCGGCAGCACCCACGGCGGTACCGGCGTCACCGGAAGCCGGCTGAACGAACAGCTCTTTCAGGTCTGGGCGGGCAATGATCTTCTGGTTGAGCTTGACGTTCAGCGCGCAACCGCCGGCAAAGGCCAGCTTGCCGGTTTCACGCAGGATGTCGCCCAGGTAGTGGTCGATCATCTGCAGGGCGATCTTTTCGAACAGTGCCTGCATGCTGGCCGCGTAATGGATGTACGGCTCGTCGGCGATGTCCCCTTCGCGCTTGGGGCCCAGCCACTCGATCAGTTTCGGCGAAAAGTAGAAGCCCTTGCCCTTCTCTTTATAGCGGCGCAGGCCAATGACGTTGGCGTATTCGGTGTTGATCACCAGTTCGCCGTTTTCGAAGCTGGCCAGACGCGAGAAGTCGTACTTGCTGGCGTCACCATACGGCGCCATGCCCATGACCTTGAACTCGCCATCGAGCATCTCGAAGCCGAGGAACTCGGTGATTGCGCCGTACAGGCCGCCAAGCGAGTCCGGGTCGAAGAATTCCTTGATCTTGTGGATCTTGCCGTTTTCGCCGTAGCCAAAGAAGGTGGTGGCGTATTCGCCCTTACCGTCGATGCCGAGGATTGCGGTTTTTTCCTTGAACCCCGAGCAGTGGTAGGCACTGGAGGCATGGGCCAGGTGGTGCTCGACGGGCTCGATCTTCACCTTTTTCGGGTCGAAGCCCAGTTGCTCCAGGCACCAGACGATCTTCTTGCGGTAGCGCTTGTAGCGACGGTTGCCCATCAGAATAGCGTCGAGGGCGCGATCCGGGGCGTACCAGTAGCGCTTGGCATAATGCCAGCGCGCCTTGCCGAACAGGCTGATCGGGGCGAACGGGATGGCTACCACGTCGACGTCGGATGGCTTGATGCCAGCCTGTTCCAGGCAGAACTTCGCCGACTCGTAGGGCATGCGGTTCTTCGCATGCTTGTCACGCACGAAGCGCTCTTCTTCGGCGGCGGCAATCAGTTTGCCGTCAATGTACAAGGCCGCGGAAGGGTCATGGCTAAGGGCGCCGGACAGGCCAAGAATCGTCAATGCCAAGGGATTAGCCTCTTCATTCGGTAGAAATGCGCCAGCGGCCTCTTGGGCGGGTGGCGGCTAAAGGGCGGGATTATAACGCAAACATGTGCGCAACGCGGCAACCTGTACTGGCCTCATCGCCGGCAAGCCAGCTCCCACAGGTACACCACCGACCTTGAGGCCCGCGCTGTACCTGTGGGAGCTGGCTTGCCGGCGATGGGGCCGGTACAGGCAAGCAATATTATTCAGCGATCAGCCAGTCCATGCGGAAGCTGCCGGCGGTTTGCGCCAGCTCTTTGGCCAGCCATGGCAGCAGCTCCTTGAGCTCTTCTTCCAACCCCCACGGTGGGTTGGCGATCGCCAGTCCTGAGCCATTGAGCCCCTGCGGGCTGTCCTGGTGGTGCACATACAACTCGACCCGCAGCAGTTTCGGTGCGCCGGTGCTGGTCAGGTCCTGGTAGAAGCGGGTCAGCGAGCGCTGGTCCTTGATCGGGTACCAGATGGCCGCGACAGTCTGGCGCATGCGGCCGATCGCCTCTTTCATGGCGGTAGTGCAGCGCTTTAGCTCGTCAGCCTGTTCGAACGGCGGGTCGATCAACATGATCGCGCGCTTTTCCTGCACCGGCAGCAAGGCCCGCGGCACATGCCAACCTTCGCCCAGGTGCACGAACACGCGCGGGTCTTTCTTCATGTTCTCTTTGAGCAGCGGCCCGTCTTCGGGATGCTTCTCGTTGAGCAGGGCGCGGTCCTGCTGGCGCATCAGGCGGCGAGCCAGCTCGGGCGAACCGGGGTAGTAGCGCAGCTCGCCATCGGCATTCAGGCGCTTGATGATACGCAGATAGTCGTCGGCCATGGCCGGCAGGTCATCGCGATTCCATAGGCGGGCGACACCTTCCAGGTACTCGCCGGTGCGGGTTGCCTGGTCGCCCTGCAGATCGTACAGACCGAGCCCTGCGTGGGTATCGATGTAGGCGAATGGCTGCTCCTTGCGCGACATCAGGGCGATGAGGCGAGTCAGCACGATGTGTTTGAGGACGTCGGCGTGGTTGCCGGCGTGGAAGGCGTGACGATAGTTCATGGCAACTCCTGCGGGGGTGGCAAGTTTACCTTGCCTTGCAGGCGGAGTCAGGGCCTGGCTGCTGATCGGCGGCGCCTGTTTCGCGGGTAAACCCGCTTCCACAGGCACCTCACAGAATTTGAGTTCTGTGCAATCCCTGTGGGAGCGGGTTCACCCGCGAAACAGGCGCCGCCGACTCAACGGGTATTACTTGTCAGCGTGATACGCCGCATCAGCAGTCTCGAAACGCTTGACCATTGCCTGCGACGGGCTGCCCAGCTTGCTCACCACGAAGATGGCGATGCTGGCGAACAGGAAGCCCGGGATGATTTCGTACAGCCCGAGGGTGTCGAAGTTCTTCCACAGGATCACGGTCAGTGCACCCACCACGATACCGGCCAGTGCGCCGTTACGGGTCATGCCTTTCCACAGCACCGAAATCAGCACCACCGGACCAAAGGCAGCACCGAAGCCGGCCCAGGCGTAAGCCACCAGGCCCAGCACGCGGTTTTCCGGGTTGGAGGCCATGGCGATGGCGATCAGGGCGACGGCCAGCACCATCAGGCGGCCGACCCACACCAGTTCGACCTGCGAAGCGTTCTTGCGCAGGAAGGACTTGTAGAAGTCTTCGGTCAGGGCGCTGGAGCACACCAGCAGCTGGCAGCTCAGGGTACTCATCACCGCCGCCAGGATGGCCGACAGCAGTACACCGGCGATCCATGGGTTGAACAGGATCTTGGCCAGCTCGATGAACACACGCTCGTGGTTCTCGGTGACCGGGCCCGCCAGATCAGGGTGCGCCGAGAAGTAGGCGATGCCGAAGAAGCCCACGGCGCAGGTACCGGCCAGGCACAGGATCATCCAGGTCATGGAGATACGGCGGGCGTTGGCGATCGACTTCACCGAGTCGGCGGCCATGAAACGCGCCAGGATATGCGGCTGGCCGAAGTAGCCCAGCCCCCAGCCCATCAGCGAGATGATGCCGATGAAGGTGGCGCCCTTGAGCATGTCGAAGTTGGCCGGGTTGACCGCATCTATGGCAGCGAAGGTGGTATCGAAGCCGCCAGTGGAGATCAGCACGATCACCGGGGTGAGGATCAGCGCAAAGATCATCAGCGAAGCCTGCACGGTATCGGTCCAGCTCACCGCCAGGAAACCACCGACGAAGGTGTAGGCGATGGTTGCAGCGGCACCGGCCCACAGGGCGGTTTCGTACGGCATGCCGAAGGTGCTCTCGAACAGACGGGCACCGGCAACGATGCCGGAGGCGCAGTAGATGGTGAAGAACACCAGGATCACGATGGCCGAGATGATCCGCAGCACGCCGCTGTTGTCTTCGAAGCGGCTGGAGAAGTAGTCCGGCAGCGTCAGTGCATCGCCGTTGTGCTCGGTCTGCACGCGCAGACGACCAGCGACGAACAACCAGTTCAGGTAGGCGCCGACGGTCAGGCCGATGGCAATCCAGGCTTCGGACAAGCCTGAGAAGTAGATGGCGCCCGGCAGGCCCATCAGCAGCCAGCCGCTCATGTCGGAAGCGCCGGCGGAAAGCGCGGTGACCACGCTACCCAGGCTGCGGCCGCCGAGGATGTAGTCGGAAAGGTTATTGGTGGAGCGATAGGCGGCGAAGCCGATCAGCACCATTGCCGCGATATAGACCACGAAAGTGATCGTTAGTAGATTGCCCATGCGTGTGCCCTGGCGTTTGTTTTTATGTCATGCACAACCGCAGCCATGGCGGTTGCACCCAGGCGGCGAATCCTATGCAACAACGCAAAGCGGGTGCAACCATTTTTCATTTGCAAGTTGCACCTTCTCGTGCATTTTCAGAAAAATCTGATTTTTTGCTCCTTTTGGGAGCAACAACCTCGCTTTTCAGAATAAAACGCACCGAAAACGACCCTTTTCCGGGCATGGAAATGACGGTCGGACGAGTTGCACCTTTTCCATGAAAAATTCGGGTTGCACCTGGTTGCACCCGAATTGTCCTACAGCTACTCTTGGCGCCAGCTTAGGCCACAACCGTGGCAATAACGAGGATAAGAAATGGCGACGACCACCCTTGGGGTCAAACTCGATGACCCGACCCGTGAGCGACTCAAGGCAGCTGCGCAGTCGATTGACCGCACCCCGCACTGGTTGATCAAGCAAGCGATCTTCAACTACCTGGAGAAGCTCGAGGGTGGTGCCACCCTGACCGAACTCAACGGCCATGCCAGCAACCTGGCCGACGATGCCGGAGAGGTCCAGCCCGACCACAGCCACCAGTGCTTCCTCGAGTTCGCCGAGAGCATCCTGCCGCAGTCGGTGCTGCGCTCGGCGATCACCGCCGCCTACCGCCGCCCCGAACAGGAAGTGGTACCGATGCTGCTGGAGCAGGCGCGCCTGAGCGCCCCGCTGGCCGAAGCGACCAACAAGATGGCCGCCGGCATCGCCGAAAAACTGCGTAACCAGAAGAGCGCTGGCGGTCGTGCCGGCATCGTTCAGGGCCTGCTGCAGGAATTCTCGCTGTCGTCCCAGGAAGGCGTGGCACTGATGTGCCTGGCCGAAGCCCTGCTGCGCATCCCCGACAAGGGCACCCGTGACGCGCTGATCCGCGACAAGATCAGCACCGGCAACTGGCAGCCGCACCTGGGCAACAGCCCGTCGCTGTTCGTCAACGCCGCCACCTGGGGCCTGCTGCTGACCGGCAAGCTGGTGTCTACCCACAACGAATCCGGCCTCACCTCCTCGCTCACCCGCATCATCGGCAAGAGCGGCGAGCCGATGATCCGCAAGGGCGTCGACATGGCCATGCGCCTGATGGGCGAGCAGTTCGTCACCGGCGAAACCATCGCCGAAGCCCTGGCCAATGCCAGCCGCTTCGAGTCCAAGGGCTTCCGCTATTCCTACGACATGCTCGGCGAAGCCGCACTGACCGAGCACGACGCACAGAAGTACCTGGCGTCCTACGAGCAGGCCATCCACTCGATCGGCAAGGCCTCCCATGGCCGTGGCATCTATGAAGGCCCGGGCATCTCGATCAAGCTGTCGGCGCTGCACCCGCGCTACAGCCGCGCCCAGTACGAGCGCGTGATGGAAGAGCTGTACCCGCGCCTGCTGTCGCTGACCCTGCTGGCCAAGCAATACGACATCGGCCTGAACATCGACGCCGAAGAAGCCGACCGCCTGGAGCTGTCGCTCGACCTGCTCGAGCGCCTGTGCTTCGAGCCTTCTCTGGCCGGCTGGAATGGTATCGGCTTCGTCATCCAGGCCTACCAGAAGCGCTGCCCGTATGTGATCGACTATGTCATCGACCTGGCCAAGCGCAGCCGCCACCGCCTGATGATCCGCCTGGTGAAAGGCGCCTACTGGGACAGCGAAATCAAGCGCGCCCAGGTCGAAGGCCTGGAAGGCTACCCGGTCTACACCCGCAAGGTGTACACCGACGTGTCCTACGTTGCCTGCGCCCGCAAGCTGCTGGCCGTGCCAGAAGCCATCTACCCGCAGTTCGCCACCCACAACGCCCACACCCTGTCGGCCATCTACCACATTGCCGGTCAGAACTACTACCCGGGCCAGTACGAGTTCCAGTGCCTGCACGGCATGGGCGAGCCACTGTACGAGCAGGTGGTCGGCAAGATTTCCGAAGGCAAGCTGAACCGTCCGTGCCGCGTCTATGCACCGGTCGGCACCCACGAAACGCTGCTGGCCTACCTGGTGCGTCGCCTGCTGGAAAACGGCGCCAACACCTCGTTCGTCAACCGCATCGCCGACCACTCGATCTCCATCCAGGAACTGGTCGCCGACCCGGTCGCCAGCATCGAGCGCATGGGCACCCAGGAAGGCAGCATCGGCCTGCCGCACCCACGCATCCCGCTGCCGCGTGAGCTGTATGGCAGCGAGCGGGCCAACTCGGCCGGCATCGACATGGCCAACGAACACCGCCTGGCGTCGCTGTCCTGCGCTATGTTGGCCACCGCCCACAACGACTGGAAAGCCACGCCACTGCTGGCCTGCGCTGCCAGCGAAGGCGCCGCTGCACCGGTCCTGAACCCGGCGGACCACCGCGACGTGGTCGGCCATGTTCAGGAAGCCACGGTCGCCGACGTCGACAACGCCATCCAGTGCGCACTGAATGCCGCTCCGATCTGGCAGGCCACCCCGCCTGCCGAGCGCGCCGCCATTCTGGAACGCACCGCCGACCTGATGGAGGCCGAAATCCAGCCGCTGATGGGCCTGCTCATCCGCGAAGCCGGCAAGACCTTCGCCAACGCCATCGCCGAAGTGCGTGAAGCCGTGGACTTCCTGCGCTACTACGCGGTGCAGGCACGCAACGACTTCAGCAACGACGCCCACCGCCCGCTGGGCCCAGTGGTGTGCATCAGCCCGTGGAACTTCCCGCTGGCGATCTTCACCGGCCAGGTAGCCGCAGCGCTCGCCGCCGGCAACCCCGTACTGGCCAAGCCGGCCGAGCAAACCCCGCTGATCGCTGCCCAGGCCGTGCGCCTCCTGCTGGAAGCCGGCATTCCTGAAGGCGTGCTGCAGCTGCTGCCTGGCCGCGGTGAAACCGTCGGTGCCGGCCTGGTGGGTGACGAGCGCGTCAAGGGCGTGATGTTCACCGGTTCCACTGAAGTGGCCCGCCTGCTGCAGCGCAACGTCGCCGGCCGCCTGGACAACCAGGGCCGCCCGATCCCGCTGATCGCCGAAACCGGCGGCCAGAACGCGATGATCGTCGACTCCTCGGCACTGACCGAACAGGTGGTGATCGATGTGGTGTCCTCGGCCTTCGACAGCGCCGGCCAGCGTTGCTCGGCACTGCGCGTGCTGTGCCTGCAGGAAGACTCCGCCGACCGCGTGATCGAAATGCTCAAGGGTGCCATGGCCGAAAGTCGCCTGGGCTGCCCGGACCGCCTGGCCGTGGACATTGGCCCGGTGATCGACGCCGAAGCCAAAGCCGGCATCGAGAAGCACATCCAGGGCATGCGCGAGAAAGGTCGCTCGGTCTACCAGGTGGCCATTGCCGATGCTGCCGAGCTCAAGCGCGGCACCTTCGTCATGCCTACCCTGATCGAGCTGGAGAGCTTCGACGAGCTCAAGCGTGAAATCTTCGGCCCGGTGCTGCACGTGGTGCGCTACAACCGTCGCAACCTGGACCAGTTGATCGAGCAGATCAACAACTCCGGCTACGGCCTGACCCTCGGCGTGCACACCCGCATCGACGAGACCATCGCCAAGGTGGTGGAAACCGCCAACGCCGGCAACATGTACGTCAACCGCAACATCGTCGGTGCAGTGGTGGGCGTGCAGCCGTTCGGTGGTGAAGGCCTGTCCGGCACCGGCCCGAAAGCCGGCGGCCCGCTGTACCTGTACCGCCTGCTGTCGACCCGCCCGGCCGACGCGATTGGCCGCCACTTCCAGCAACAGGACGGCGAAGGCAAGCCTGACCGCGCCCTGCACGAACAGCTGATCAAGCCGCTGCACGGCCTGAAGGCATGGGCCGAGAGCAACCAGCTGACCGACCTCGCCACGCTGTGCAGCCAGTTCGCCAGCCAGTCGCAGAGCGGCATCGCCCGCCTGTTGCCAGGCCCGACCGGCGAGCGCAACAGCTACACCATCCTGCCGCGTGAGCACGTGCTGTGCCTGGCCGACAACGAAGCCGACCTGCTGGCGCAGTTCGCCGCAGTGCTGGCCGTTGGCAGCTCGGCGGTATGGGCGGACGGCGAGCCGGGCAAAGCCCTGCGTGCCCGCCTGCCGCGAGAGCTGCAGGCCAAGGTCAAGCTGGTGGCGGACTGGAACAAGGATGAAGTGGCGTTCGACGCCGTGATCCACCATGGCGACTCGGACCAGCTGCGCGGCGTGTGCCAGCAGGTGGCCAAGCGTGCCGGGGCGATCGTGGGTGTGCACGGGCTGTCCAGCGGCGACCACCAGATTGCGCTGGAGCGCCTGGTGATCGAGCGGGCAGTGAGTGTGAACACTGCTGCTGCCGGTGGTAATGCCAGCCTGATGACCATTGGCTGAGGTTGAGGGTTGTTAACGAAAAAAGGAGAGCTTCGGCTCTCCTTTTTTTTATGGGGGCTGGGGTTGGGCTGACAGGTGTTCATTCAATCGGAAGCCAAACCCTCACTGCTTCATCCCCAACTCAGCATCATCCATCAGTGCCTTGGCCATCGCACTCAGGTAATGGGCAGCCCAGATCATCATCGGCTTCTCATCCATCAGCCCGGTAATGGTCAATTCGCGGACATTACCCATCAACTCCGACGACTGCTCACGGGCGTCCCTGCACGGGATGCCAGGCTCGATGCGGCTTGGGTGTCTTCTGTTGTCATTGTTCAACCCCCTGATAATTCTCGAGTGCCTGGCCGGGCCTATTCGCGGGCGCGCCCGCTCCCACAGGATCACCACAAGCTTCATGACTTGCACCGTACCTGTGGGAGCGGGCATGCCCGCGAAAGGGCCGGCTCAGGCGACACATCATTAAGCCTCAGTGCGAAGTTCGCGACCTAGATTAGGATCTTCGAGTGAATCTGCGTTCAGGGGTGGATCAGGAACTATCACCACCTGCTGTCAAACAAGAGGGTGGCAGCTGTGCATGGGTTGACTGACCGGTAGAAAAATCCAAAAAACCCGGCGCACACCGTTACCCGCGCTTTCGCCAGAGCCACAATAGGCACCAGCCTTTCCCAGCCTCCGAAATCAGCATCAGCCCAATCCACACCGAGTTACTGATACTGGAAGCCAGCATCGGCAACAACAGGATTATGGATATCGACGGAACGATAAAAAAGATGCGAAAGGGGATCTGCACCATCGCCAAGTAGACAGCCAACCGGCAACGCATAAGAAACAACCCGCAGGTCGCTATCAACGAAAGCTGCAGAATCAGGCCTAGCCAGACGATTAGCTCTAGCCCTCCTCCCCAGATCTGCATGTTGCTCAATGCGTCCTTGAAATCCGTCCAGAAAGGTATGGCACCTCGCTCCGTACTGCGGAAAACATAAAGGCAGATGTAGAACGCGTCCATGCCTCCCCAAAACAGGAAAGCGATCGCATGCCAGCTCAAGTTCGAGTTCTTCAATATGCTCCCTCTTCGAACCGCGCCGGAATACCGAGCTTCGCAGGGGCGGCCTTTCGCCGCGAAAGGGCCGCAAAGCGGCCCCGGCAAATTCTGCTGCGACGCTGCTCAAGCCATGGACGAAAGTGTGATCAAAGCAAACAGCTGCGCTGCTGTAATTACGGCAGCCAGCAGCATCCACAACCAATTGGCCAGCGTGAAACGGCTGTTGGCCACTCCTGCCTCATCCCCCGCGCTGAAATTGGCGCCTTTCTGCATGGGCACCAGAATGACCAACCAAGCTGCTTGAATGACTACACCCGCAAAATACGCCGCCCACAACTGATCATCCAGAATCACAGTGGCAGCCACCCAGACAGCACACATACCGTAGTAGCCCAGCGTGAGCCCCAGAATGGACCAAGGGTAGGTTCTGCCTGACTCGCGAATATGATCATTCACCCTTCTCAATAACGGGTAGATGAAGAACACTGCAAAAGCGCTTCGCCAGAATGGGCTGACCTTTTCTCCTGTCCTCACTCCATACAGCTTCCAGCTCTGATAAAAGCAATACAGCCAGTAAAAACCAAGGGTGAAGAAGGTCATTACGCCAAACTTCAGGGGCGAGACTACGAAGAAGGGAAGTTGCTTGCCCTCGAAATCAGTCAAGTCGTTCTTGTGGACATCACTCATCAGAAAAGCCTCATTGCGAACACCAAAGCACACATTCAAGGCCAAATGGCATTCGATCCGCAGTAGTCCAGTTCCACTCTGACTTGTGGGAAACGTCTCTACATTTTCCTGCGCCTGCTCCGGCCCTTTCGCGGGTAAACCCGCTCCTACAGGTGCAGCGTTGATGGCTGGGGCTGCGCAGTACTTGTGGGAGCGGGTTTACCCGCGAAAGGGCCCGAACAGGCAAAACAACAACTGCCCCCACCCCGCGTGATCTGTTCGACCAACCACCAGGCATCCCGGAGTTCTCAACCCATATCACCCAAACCTATTAACCTGTCCCCCACCCCACCACCCTCCTACACTCGCAGCATCCCGCCTCAGGACCGCGACCATGCCCGAGACCCTGCTCAACCCCCGCAACCTCGCCTTCGAACTCTACGAAGTCCTCGACGCCGAGGCCCTGACCCAACGCCCGCGCTTCGCCGAGCACAGCCGCGAAACCTTCGATGCGGCGCTTTCAACTGCCCGCACCATCGCAGAGAAATTTTTCGCCCCGCACAACCGCAAGGCCGACGAAAACGAGCCGCGCTACGTGGATGGCCGCGCCGAACTGATCCCCGAAGTGAAACCCGCCGTCGACGCCTTTCTCAAAGCCGGCTTCCTCAACGCCAACCGTGACTTCGAAGCCGGCGGCATGCAGCTGCCGAGCCTGGTTTCGCAGGCCTGCTTCGCCCACTTCCAGGCGGCCAACGCCGGCACCACGGCCTACCCGTTCCTGACCATGGGCGCGGCCAACCTGATCGAGAGCTTCGGTAGCGATGAACAGAAGCGCCTGTTCCTGCAGCCGATGATCGAAGGCCGCTACTTCGGCACCATGGCCCTGACCGAACCCCATGCGGGCTCTTCACTGGCCGATATTCGTACCCGCGCCGAGCCTGCCGGTGACGGCAGCTACCGGCTCAAGGGCAACAAGATTTTCATTTCCGGCGGAGATCACGAGCTGTCGGAGAACATCGTGCATATGGTTCTGGCCAAGCTTCCGGATGCTCCGCCCGGCGTGAAGGGCATCTCGCTGTTCATCGTACCCAAGTACCTGGTCAACGAAGATGGCAGCCGTGGCCCGCGCAACGATGTGCTGCTGGCAGGGCTGTTCCACAAGATGGGCTGGCGCGGTACTACCTCCACCGCGCTGAACTTCGGCGACAACGGCCACTGCGTCGGCTACCTGGTCGGCCAGCCGCACCAGGGCCTGGCCTGCATGTTCCAGATGATGAACGAGGCACGCATCGGTGTCGGCATGGGCGCAGTGATGCTCGGTTACGCCGGCTACCTGTATTCGCTGGAATACGCCCGTCAGCGCCCGCAGGGTCGGTTGCCGGACAACAAAGACCCGCACAGCCCCGCAGTGCCGATCATCGAACACAGCGATGTGAAACGCATGCTGCTGGCACAGAAGGCCTACGTGGAGGGCGCCTTCGACCTGGGTCTGTATGCCGCGCGCCTGTTCGACGACACCCAGACTGCCAGCGACGACAGCGCCCGCAAGCAGGCGCAGGAGCTGCTCGACCTGCTGACCCCGATCGTCAAATCCTGGCCCTCGACGTTCTGCCTCAAGGCCAATGAACTGGCGATCCAGATCCTCGGGGGCCACGGCTACACCCGCGAGTACCCGGTTGAACAGTACTACCGCGACAACCGCCTGAATCCGATCCATGAAGGCACCGAGGGCATCCAGTCGCTCGACCTGCTGGGCCGCAAGCTGGCGCAGAACAATGGCGCCGGCCTCAAGCAGTTGATCCGGTCGATCGCTGCCACCGGTGAGCGCGCCAGCCACCATGCGAACCTCGACCCACTGCGCCAGCCGCTGGAGCAACTGGTCAACCGCCTGCAAGGTGTGACGCTGGCGTTGCTGGGTGACCTGGCCGAGGGCAAAGTCGCCGGCGCCCTGGCCAACTCGGCTCTCTACCTCAAGGCCTTCGGCCACTGCGTGATTGGCTGGCGCTGGCTGGAACAGGCGATCCATGCCGAACTCGGCCTGCTCAAGGGCAAACCCACCGACCGCGACTTCTACCTCGGCAAGCTGCAGGCAGCGCGTTATTTCCTGACCTGGGAGGTACCTGGCTGCCATAATGAGCTGGCATTGCTCGAGGCGCGCGACGACACTTGCCTCGCCATGCAGGACGAGTGGTTCTAAGGGGGAGCCACCGTGTACACGGAGGCTTCCACATGTTCGATACCAGCGCCCTGCTGCGCCAGCGCTTTGCCACGCTGCGCAGTACGGCCGAGCTGTTTTCCCTGCGCCATGTGAAACAGTCGCACCAGGCGCTGTCGGTTCGCCGCAACGTCGCGGAACCACCCTTCTTCAGCCAGGACGAGGGCGCCATGCTCACCGTGCGGGTGAATGGCGTGGAAGCCTATGCCGCCACCGCTGACCTGTCCCAGGCCGGCCTGCAGCGCGCCCTGGAGCAGGCCGAGGCGCTGGCTAGGCAGATCGCCCGATACAACCTGCTGGACCTGCGCGAGCAACCGGTGACCAGCGCACGCCACGACCACATTTCGCCCAACTTCGACCAACCCGTGCCCAACCTTGCCGACTGCCTTGGCCTGCTCGCTGCCGAATCGGCCAGCGTGCCCAAGGACAGCCGCCTGGTGGACTGGCAGGCCAGCCTGGGCCTGAGCCTGGTCGAGCAGACCTACCTGAACTCGGCCGGCGCCGAGCTACGCCACGCCCAGCGCTTCCTGTTCCCGGGCCTGGGGGTGACCGCCAGCGACGGCCAGGACAGCCAGAGCCGCAGCCTGGGCCGCGACAACTTCGGCCAGCAGGGCGGCTTCGAGGTCATCGAGCGCTGCGGCCTGGTCGGTGCTGCCCGCCGGGTGGCCGACGAGGCGCTGCAACTGCTGCTGGCGCCGAACACCCCCAGCGGCCCGCGCGACCTGCTGTTGATGCCGGACCAGATGATGCTGCAGATCCACGAATCCATCGGCCACCCGCTGGAGATGGACCGCATTCTCGGCGACGAACGCAACTACGCAGGTACCAGCTTCGTCAAAGCCGATGACTTCGGCCACCTGCAGTACGGCTCCGCGCTGCTCAACGTGACCTTCGACCCGACCATCGGCGAAGAGCTGGCCAGCTACAGCTTCGATGATGACGGCACCCAGGCCAGCAAGCAGTTCCTGATCCGCGATGGCCTGCTGCTGCGCCCGCTGGGTGGTGCGCTGTCGCAGTTCCGCTCCGGCCTCGACGGCGTGGCTAACAGCCGCGCCTGCGGCTGGAACCGTGCGCCGATCGACCGCATGGCCAACCTCAACATCGAGCCGGGCGACCAGAGCCTGGATCAGCTGGTGAAAGGCATCGAGCACGGCATCCTGATGCGCACCAACCGTTCCTGGTCCATTGATGATGCTCGAAACAAGTTCCAGTTCGGCTGTGAATGGGGCCAACTGATCGAAAACGGCGAGCTCAAGGGCATCGTCAAGAACCCCAATTACCGTGGCATCTCTGCGCAGTTCTGGCGCAACCTGGCGGCGGTCGGCGACAGCAGTACCTTCCAGGTGCTGGGCACGCCCAACTGCGGCAAGGGCGAACCCAACCAGGTGGTACGGGTGGGGCATGCCTCGCCGGCCTGCGTGTTCCGCCAGATCGACGTATTCGGAGGAGACGCCTGATGAAACACGCTTTCGAAACCCTGGTCGGGGATGTGCGCAAAGCCCTGCAGACGGACGAACAGTTCACCCTCGGCTACAGCGCCGAACAATCGCAATTCGTGCGTTTCAACCATGCCAAGGTGCGCCAGGCCGGCACCGTGAACCAGGCCGGCGCGCAACTGCGGCTGATCCGCGATGGCCGCCAGGCAGAGCAACAGGTGACCTTGAGTGGTGACACGCAACTGGATAGCCAGCGTCTGTTCACGGCCCTGGAGCAACTGCGCCAGACCTTGCCACTGCTGGCGGTCGATCCGTACCTGCGCCTGGACGAAAGCGCCTGGCACAGCCACAGCCAGCAGGAGCAGCCGCTGCCCGAACTGAGCGATGTGCTGACCTTGCTCGAGCGCGAAGCCGGCGACCTTGACCTTGTCGGCATCTACGCCGCCGGCCCCATCTGCCGGGGCTTCGCCAGCTCGTTCGGGGCCTTCGGCTGGCACCAGGCCAACAGCTTCAACTTCGACTGGAGCCTGTTCCACGAAAACGGCGAGGCGGTGAAGGCCAATTATGCCGGGCAAGTGTGGAGCGCCGACGACTTCACCGCACGCCTGCGCCAGGCGCGGGAACAGCTGGGTTTCCTTGGCCGCCCTGCCGTCACGCTGAAGCCTGGCAGCTACCGCGCCTACCTGGCCCCGGCGGCCATGGACGAAATAGCCGGCATGCTGTGCTGGGACGGTTTTTCCGCACAGGCCCTGGCCACTGGCAACAGTGCCCTGCAGCGCCTGTACAACGGCGATGCGCGGCTGAGCCCACTGGTGAGTTTCACCGAGCAGGTCAGCGGTTCGCTGAGCCCTGCGTTTTCCGATGAAGGCTCGCCGCGCCTGGATGTGCCGTTGATCCAGCAAGGCGAGGCCCGGCAGCGATTGATCAGTGCGCGCAGTGCGGCCGAGTTCGAGCTGTTGGCCAATGGCGCCGATAGTTACGAGTCACCGTGTGCGCTGAGCCTGGCAACAGGTAGCCTGCCGAGCGAGCAGATTCTGGAGCGGCTCGGTACCGGGCTGTACATCAGCAACCTGTGGTACCTGAACTATTCCGACCTGCCGGCGGCACGCATGACCGGGCTGACCCGCTTCGCCACCTTCTGGGTGGAGAACGGGCAGATCCAGGGCCCGGTGAGCACCATGCGCTTCGATGACAGCCTGTACAGCTTGCTCGGCAGCCAGCTGGAGGACCTGACAAGCGAGCGCGAGATGATCCTGTCGACCAGTACCTATGGACAGCGCAGTACCGGGTCGAGTCATTTGCCGGGGGCACTGGTCAAAGGCCTGACCCTGACACTGTGATAGGCATTACCGGCCTCTTCGCGGGCATGCCCGCTCCCACAGGTATTGCACCATCATCGGATGCGGTGCGATACCTGTGGGAGCGGGCGTGCCCGCGAAAGGGCCGGCACTGACAAACGAGGAAGTCATGCCCGAACGCACCCCGCTGGACCCTGTCACCGCCCGCTGGATCCCTTGGGTGGTGGCCATCGCCTTTTTCATGCAGTCCCTGGACGGCACCATCCTCAACACCGCACTGCCAGCCATGGCCCGGTCGCTGGCCGAAGACCCGCTGCGCATGCAGGGCGTGATCATCGCCTACATGCTCACCGTGGCCCTGCTGATCCCCGCCTCAGGCTGGATCGCCGACCGCTTCGGCACCAAGCGCATCTTCTTCAGCGCCATCCTGCTGTTCAGCTTCGGCTCGCTGCTGTGCGCCGCCGCCAACAGCCTCGGTTTCCTGATCTTTGCCCGTGTCGTGCAAGGGCTGGGCGGTGCGCTGATGCTGCCGGTCGGGCGCTTGGTAGTCCTACGTGCCTACCCGCGCACCGAGCTGGTGCGCATCATGAGCTTCATCACCATCCCCGGCCTGCTCGGGCCGCTACTGGGCCCGACGGTTGGCGGCTGGTTGGTGGAAATACTGAGCT
The DNA here is from genome assembly GCF_015168335.1 of Pseudomonas shirazica. Lineage (NCBI taxonomy): Bacteria > Pseudomonadati > Pseudomonadota > Gammaproteobacteria > Pseudomonadales > Pseudomonadaceae > Pseudomonas > Pseudomonas shirazica. Next base: position 5,780,742 of record NZ_CP063456.1, on the reverse strand, counting down.
GGCACTGGATCTTCCTGCTCAACCTGCCGGTCGGCCTGATCGGCTGCTATGCCGTGTGGAAGTTCATCCCCGACCTGCGCGGCGCCGAGCGCACCACGTTCGACGGCCCTGGGTTCCTGCTGTTTGGCGCAGCGATGGTATTGATCACCATCGCCATGGAAGGCCTGGGCGAACTGCACCTGCCGCACCTGCGGGTGATGTTGCTGCTGTTCGCCGGCATGGCCTGCCTGGCGGCCTACTGGCTGCGCGCCGGGCGCGACCCGGAGCCGTTGTTCTCACCCAGCCTGTTCCGCGTGCGCACCTTTGCCATCGGTATTCTCGGTAACCTGTTCGCCCGCCTGGGCAGCGGCGCCCTGCCGTTCCTGGTGCCGTTGCTGCTGCAAGTGGCGCTGGGCTACTCGCCGGCCCAGGCCGGCATGAGCATGATCCCGCTGGCGGCTGCGGCGATGCTGGCCAAGTCCATCGCCCGGCCACTGATCGAACGCTTTGGCTACCGCATCATCCTCACCGGCAACACCCTGCTGCTGGGCCTGCTGCTGGCCAGCCTCGGGCTGGTCGACGAACAGACGCCCTATGCCGTGCTGCTGATTCAGCTGGGCCTGCTCGGCGCGGTCAACTCGATGCAGTTCACCGCGATGAACACGGTAACCCTGATCGACCTCGACGACGCCAGCGCCAGCAGCGGCAACAGCCTGTTGTCGGTGGTCGCGCAGCTGGCCCTGAGCCTGGGCGTGGCATGTGCAGGGGCATTGCTCGGCGGCTTTACCGCAGCCGGAAACGCCGACGGTGTGGAAACCACCTTGGGTGCATTCCAGCTGACCTTCGTTACCATCGGCGTGATGGCCATGCTGGCGGCGGCAATATTCCTGCAGCTGTCGCCGACGGACGGAAGGCGTGCCCGTCGTCCGGAACAACACATGGAGTCGTAGGGTGAATGGCCATGAGGCTGGTAGACTATGCGGCATTTTTCGCTTCGCACCGCAGGCCCGCCTCGTGACCACCGAATCCACCGCCTTTGCCACCTTGCCGCTGTCCACTGCCATGCTGGCCAACCTGGACGCCCTCGGCTATGCCTCGATGACACCGATCCAGGCCCAGAGCCTGCCGGTCATCCTCAAGGGGCAGGACCTGATCGCCCAGGCCAAGACCGGCAGCGGCAAGACCGCCGCCTTCGGCATCGGCCTGCTCAACCCGATCAACCCGCGCTACTTCGGTTGCCAGGCGCTGGTGCTGTGCCCTACCCGCGAACTCGCCGACCAAGTGGCCAAGGAGCTGCGCCGCCTGGCCCGCGCCGAGGACAACATCAAGATCCTGACCCTGTGCGGCGGCGTTTCGCTGGGCCCGCAGATCGCTTCGCTGGAGCACGGCGCACACATCATCGTCGGCACCCCAGGGCGCATCCAGCAGCACCTGGACAAAGGCACCCTGGTGCTCGACGGGCTGAACACCCTGGTGCTGGACGAGGCCGACCGCATGCTCGACATGGGCTTCTTCGATGCCATCGCCAGCATCATCGGCAAGACCCCGTCGCGCCGCCAGACCCTGCTGTTCTCGGCCACCTACCCGGCCGGCATCAAGCAACTGGCCGCCGACTTCATGCGCAACCCGCAACAGGTCAAGGTCGAGAGCCTGCATGCCGACAATCAGATCGAGCAGCGCTTCATCGAGATCGACCCGCAACAGCGCCTCGAGGCGGTCACCCGCGTGCTCGGCCACTACCGCCCGCAGTCCTGCGTGGCGTTCTGCTTCACCAAGCAGCAGTGCGAGGATGTGGTCGCCCACCTGACCGCCAAGGGCATCGTTGCCCAGGCCCTGCATGGCGACCTGGAGCAGCGCGACCGCGACCAGGTGCTGACCATGTTCGCCAACCGCAGCAGCTCGGTGCTGGTGGCTACCGATGTGGCCGCCCGCGGCCTGGACATCGATGGCCTGGACATGGTCATCAACGTCGAACTGGCGCGTGATGCGGAAATCCATGTGCACCGTGTCGGCCGCACCGGCCGTGCTGGCGAGAAAGGCATTGCGGTCAGCCTGGTGGCACCGGCCGAAGGCCACCGCGCCCAGGCCATCGAAGACCTGCAGAAGAGCCCGCTGCGCTGGGACCAGCTGGACAGCCTGAAGCACAAGGGTGGCGAACCGCTGCTGCCGCTTATGAGCACCCTGTGCATCGCTGCCGGGCGCAAGGACAAGCTGCGCCCGGGTGACATCCTCGGGGCGTTGACCGGTGATGCCGGTATCCCCGGCAAGCAGGTGGGCAAGATTGCGATCTTCGATTTCCAGGCGTTCGTGGCCGTGGAGCGACCGCTGGCCAAGCAGGCCATGCAGCGCTTGAACAGCGGCAAGATCAAGGGGCGCTCCCTGAAAGTCCGCATCGTCTGACCTAATTTTGGGGCCGCTTTGCGGCCCTTTCGCGACACAAGGCCGCTCCTACAGGGGATCGCAAACTCCTGTAGGAGCGGCCTTGTGTCGCGAGAGGGCTGCAAAGCAGCCCCCAGCAATCCTGAAGAGGTAACACCGTGCACTCCACCGACGTGATCATCCTCGGCGCCGGCGCCGCCGGCCTGATGTGCGCACAGCTCAGCGCCCGCCGTGGCCGCCGGGTACTGGTGCTCGACCACGCCAACAAACCGGGCAAGAAAATCCTCATGTCCGGCGGCGGCCGCTGCAACTTCACCAACATGTATACCGAGCCGGGCAACTTCCTCTCGCAGAATGCGCATTTCTGCAAGTCGGCCCTGGCTCGCTACACCCAGTGGGACTTCATCGAGCTGGTGTGCAAGCACGGCGTGGCCTACCACGAGAAGAAACTCGGCCAGCTGTTTTGCGACAACAAGGCCAGTGACATCCTCGACATGCTGCTGGCCGAATGCGATGAGGCCGGCGCCGAGATCCGCATGCACACCAGCATCGAGCAGATCGAGAAGACCGAAGGGGGCTACCTGCTGCAGACCAGCGGCGGCCAGTTCGCCTGCCAGTCGCTGGTGATCGCCACCGGCGGCCTGTCGATCCCGACCCTGGGTGCCACCGGCTTCGGCTACCAGGTGGCCCGCCAGTTCGGCCACACCCTGCTGCCGACCCGCGCCGGGCTGGTGCCGTTCACCATCACCGAGCCCCAACTGAAGGCACTGTGCACCGAGTTGTCCGGCACATCGCTGGATTGCACCGCCAGCTGCAACGGCACCAGCTTCCGCGAGAACCTGCTGTTTACCCACCGCGGCCTCAGCGGCCCGGCGATTTTGCAGATTTCCTCGTTCTGGGAAGCAGGCGACACAGTCGAGATCAACCTGCTGCCCGACCGTGATGCACTGACCTGGCTGCAACAGATGCAGGCCGAACGCGCCAACACCGAGCTGAAAACCGTGCTGGGCGAGGTATTTACCCGCAAGCTGGCCAACCTGCTGGCCGAGCAGTGGTTCGAGTCCCGGCCCATGAAGCAGTACACACCGGCGGAACTGGCACAGATCGCCGAGAAGCTGGCGAACTGGCAGGTGGTACCGGCCGGCACCGAGGGCTATCGCACTGCCGAAGTGACCCTGGGCGGCGTGGATACCCGAGAGGTGTCGTCCAAGACCATGGAATCGCTGAAAAGCCCTGGGTTGTATTTCATTGGTGAAGTGCTGGATGTGACTGGCCATTTGGGCGGTTTCAATTTCCAGTGGGCCTGGGCCTCCGCCAACGCCGCGGCGCAGTTCGTGTAGAGTAGAATCCATTCAGCAGCACGGAATGCTTCTTGCTGGCCCGTGCTGGGAGTGCCGAAATTCGCATGGGGCTGCCATGCAGCCCATTCGCGGCACAAGGCCGCTCCTACAGGGGACGCGATCGACTGTAGGAGCGGCCTTGTGCCGCGAATGGGCCGCACAGCGGCCCCAATGACACGGCCTCGAACGGTATTTCTCTGATCACTGCCTAGCAGGCCATCATGTCATCGAGCTCGTTCCGTCAGTCACTGCGTCGCCTGTGGGGTCAAGACAAGTTCAGCTACAGCATCCGGGTCACCATCGCCCTCACCGGCAGCCTGGCCCTGTGCTGGTACCAGAACGAAATGGCCCTGCTGATTCCGCTGTTCCTCGGCATCATCGCCAGCGCCCTGGCCGAAACCGATGACAGCTGGCAGGGCCGCCTCAGCGCCCTGGCCGTCACCCTGGTGTGTTTTGCCATCGCCGCACTGGCGGTCGAACTGCTGTTCCCCTACCCGTGGGTATTCGTCATTGCCCTGGCCTTGGCGGCCTTTGGCCTGACGATGCTCGGTGCCTTGGGCGAACGCTATGGTGCCATCGCTTCAGCGACCCTGATCACTGCGGTGTACACCATGATCGGCGTGGACCAGCGCGGCGGCCAAGTCACCGATTTCTGGCACGAACCGCTACTGCTGGTGGCGGGCGCAGCCTGGTATGGGCTGCTGTCGGTGCTGTGGCAGGCGCTGTTTTCCAACCAGCCGGTGCAGCAGAGCCTGGCCAAGCTGTTTTTCGAGCTGGGCAGCTACCTCAAGCTCAAGGCCAGCCTGTTCGAACCCGTCCGCACCCTAGACGTCGAAGCCCGGCGCCTGGAGCTGGCCCAGCAGAACGGCAAGGTGGTGGCGGCGCTCAACGCGGCCAAGGAAATCATCCTGCACCGGGTGGGCAACAGCCAGCCGAACTCCAAGGTCAGCCGCTACCTCAAGCTGTACTTCCTGGCCCAGGACATCCATGAACGGGTCAGTGCTTCGCACTATCCCTACAACGCCCTGACCGAGGCTTTTTTCCACAGCGACGTGATGTTCCGCTGCCAGCGCCTGCTACGCAAACAGGGCTCGTCCTGCCAGGAGCTGGCCCGATCGATCCGCCTGCGCCAGCCGTTCGTGCTGGCCAGCGGTTATCCCGAAGCCCTCGAAGACCTCAACGCCTCGCTGGAACACCTGCGCACGCAGAACAACCCGGCCTGGCGTGGCCTGCTTCGCTCGCTGCGGGCACTGGCGGCCAACCTGGCGACGCTCGACCGCCTGCTCAGCGCCGCCAGCAACCCGGACAGCCTGGCCGACACCAGCGATAGCAGCCTGCTCGACCGCTCGCCACGCTCGCTGAAGGATGTGTGGACCCGACTGCGCACCCAACTGACGCCGACCTCGCTGCTGTTCCGCCATGCCCTGCGCCTACCCCTGGCGTTGTCGATCGGCTATGGCATGGTGCACCTGATCCACCCCACTCAGGGCTACTGGATCATCCTAACCACGCTGTTCGTGTGCCAGCCCAACTACGGTGCGACCCGACGCAAGCTGGTGCAGCGGATAGCCGGCACCGCCGTCGGCCTGACAGTAGGCTGGGCATTGTTCGACCTGTTCCCCAACCCGGTCATCCAGTCGTTGTTCGCCGTGGTCGCCGGGGTGGTGTTCTTCGTCAACCGCACCACCCGTTACACCTTGGCAACAGCCGCGATCACCCTGATGGTGCTGTTCTGCTTCAACCAGATCGGCGATGGCTATGGCCTGTTCCTGCCGCGTCTGTTCGATACCCTGGTCGGTAGCCTGATCGCCATCCTTGCGGTGTTCCTGTTCCTTCCCGACTGGCAGGGGCGACGGCTGAACAAGGCGCTGGCCAATACGCTGGCCTGCGCCAGCGTGTACCTGCGGCAGATCATGCAGCAGTATGCCCACGGCAAGCGCGATGATTTGGCCTACCGCCTGGCCCGGCGCAACGCCCACAACGCCGACGCGGCGCTGTCCACCACCTTGGCCAACATGCTGATGGAGCCGGGGCATTTCCGGAAGGAGGCCGACGTCGGCTTCCGCTTCCTGGTGCTGTCGCATACCTTGCTCAGCTACCTCTCGGGGCTGGGCGCGCACCGCGACACCGCCTTGCCGGCGGAGGTGCAGGAGCAATTGATCGAAGGTGCCGGGCAAAGCCTGGCCAGCAGCCTGGACGAGATTGCCAACGGCCTGGCCGCGCGGCTACCAGTGGCGATTCACAGTGATGCCGAAGAGGCGCTGGCCAATGCCCTGGAGCAGATGCCGGAAGAGCTGGACGAGCACCAGCGGCTGGTACAGACGCAGTTGGCGTTGATCTGCCGGCAGTTGGGGCCGCTGCGGACCTTGGCAGCGCATTTGATCAAGGAAGGTGCACCGGCCTGAGTTGTAATATCGTCTGTGCCGGCCTCTTCGCGGGTGAACCCGCTCCCACAGGAACCCCACAAGTTTCAAGTCCTGTGTAATACCTGTGGGAGCGGGTTTACCCGCGAAGAGGCCGGCACAGGCGATATAGATCAAAAGCCATGCTGGCGCATGAGCCGCGCATAGCTGCCATCCGCCTTCATCGCCGCAATCGCCTGCTCGAACCGCTCGACGATCCGCGCATGCTCCGGGTTTTTCAGGCTGACCAGGATATGCAGGGTGTTCTCTCCCAACGGCGGCTCCACCAGCATCACCCCATCGCGTACCTCCGGCAGCTCGCGCTGCAAGTTGTAACGGGCCACGTACTCGTCTTCCACCGCCAGGTCCACCCGCCCTGCCGCCAGCATGCGTACCGCAGAGGGAAAGTTGCGCACCGCCACCTTGTGCAGGCGAGTGTCGCGGTCGAACGCGGGAGAATAGGCGTAATCACGCACCACAGCGATGCTGTAGGGGTACAAATCTGACTGGCGCTTGTAACGAAACGCCTCGCCCTTGCGTTGCAACAGGCGAATGCGGTTGACCAGGTAGGCTTCGGAAAACTGCCCGATGCTGGCGCGCGAGTCGTTGTACCAGGCGTTGATCAGTACGTCGTAACGCCCCTCGCTCACCCCCAGCAGAGCCCGCGCCCAAGGAGCCTCTTCGACCCCACTGGTGTAGCCGGCCCGGGCCAGCGCCGTGGTGACGATGCTGGTCGCCAGGCCACCGCCCGGCATGCTGGCATCGGTGAACGGCGGCCAATTGTCGGCCACCAGCCGCAGCTTTTCGTGACCCAGGGCGGGTGTTGCAAGCATCATTGCCAACAATCCCAGAACACAAAGCAGTGGCCGCATGCTCACGTCCTTTCGCAATGGAGGGCACACACTGCCAATGAGATTACACAAAGGCGTCGCCGAGGGCAGCGGCCAATAGTGTCATTTAGCCTCTATTTTGGCCGTGGCACGTGCATCATGCGATGATCGACGGTCCACTCAAGGAGTTCGCACCAATGTCCATCGACTGGCTTTGCAAGCACCACACCGATCTCAGCAAGGACCAGCTCTACGCCATTCTGCAGTTACGCACGGAAGTGTTCGTGGTCGAGCAACGCTGCGCCTACCAGGAAGTCGATGGCCAAGACCTGACCGGCGATACCCTGCACCTGATGGGCTGGCAGGATGACAAGCTGGTGGCCTACCTGCGCCTGCTCGACCCGCAATCCCAGGGTGGGGATGTGGTGATCGGGCGGGTGGTGACTGCACCCGCGGCGCGCAAGCTGAAGCTGGGGCATACCTTGCTGCTCAAGGGGTTGAAGGCAGCGGAGCATTGCTGGCCGGGGGTGCCGGTTTATCTGTCGGCGCAGGCGCATTTGCAGGCGTTCTATGCCCGGCATGGGTTCGCTGTGGTGGGCGAGGAATATCTTGAGGACGACATTCCGCATATCGGGATGCGCAAGGGATGAGATCGCCGGGCTGCAAAGCAGCCCGCAGTGGATCAGGGATACCCCAGCACTTCGCGAACCTGCCGCAGATGCTGGATGATCCACTGCTTGTCGATCGCCCCCCAGTCATGAATGCGGTAATGCCCGGCGTGGTTGCGCGCGCCTTCCTGCTGTTCGAACTCGCAGACGATATCCAGGTCGGCTAGTGCCGCAATGGTGTCCTGGGCGGTGCGCCGGGGCATGCCGGTCGCTTCCATCAGGGCCGGAACGCTGGTCGCGGTCTGGCTGTCGATCAGCCAGGCTACGTACAGGCGCCGGTAGAAGCTGCTCTTGGTCTTGCTCACTTCCATGCTGCGTGGTCCTTAACAGTTGCCCGGCAGCTCCCGATAGGTCAGGTAGACGCGCAGGTCGAATTCCAGTTGGTGGTAGTCCGGCTCCATGTGCTGGCAGAGCTGGTAGAACGCCTTGTTGTGGTCGCGCTCGCGCAGGTGTGCCAGTTCGTGCACCACGATCATGCGCAAGAACTGCGGCGCGGCCTCCTTGAACAGCGAGGCAATGCGGATTTCCTTCTTCGCCTTGAGCTTGCCGCCCTGCACCCTTGATATCGCCGTATTCAGGCCCAGGGCCCGATGGGTCAGGTCGAGACGATTGTCGAACAGCACCTTGTCCAGGTTCGGCGCGCTGCGCAGGTATTGCTGGCGCAAATCCTGGGCATAGCCGTACAACGCCTTGTCGTTCTGCACGTCATGGCGGTCGGGGTAGCGGCGCTGCAGGTACTCGCCCAGGCGGTCGCTGTCGATCATCTGCCGCACTTGCTGCTGCAGGTGCGGCGGATAAGCTTGCAAATATCGTAATACGGTCATGGCGCTGCATTCGGTGTAACGAATGCCGATTCTAGCCAATCATGGCCCCGGCCAGGAGAAAATCGCCGGGAAGCTGCTGGCATCCGTGGCGGTCATCGGGTAAGCCACCAGGAACCCCTGCACGTACTCACAGCCATTGGCTTTGAGCCAGGCTGCCTGAGCCGGGGTTTCCACCCCCTCGGCGATCACCGTGATGCTGTAGTCGAGGCACAGGCCGATGACGCTGCGCACCAGCGCGGCATCCACCACCGAGTCGGGCAAGCGCGCCACCAGGTGGCGGTCGAGCTTGAGGGTATCGATCGGCAGGTCGCGCAACATGCGCAACGAACAGTCGCCGGCACCAAAGTCATCCAGCGCCACCCGCACACCCAGCTCACGCAAGCGGTGTATCTGTTTCACCGCCGCATCGATGTTGTACATCAGCGAGGTTTCCGCCACTTCCACCTCCAGCTGCGCCGGGTCCAACTGGTAAAGCTGGATGACCCGGTGCAGTTCGTCTACCAGGCTGGGCATGGCGAACTGCGCGCGGCTCAGGCTGATACCCAGCACCAGGTCCGCCGAGAAACGCTGGCACCAGGCCTGGCGCTGGGCCGCGCCCTGGCGGTAGATCCAGCTGGCCAGGCGGTTGATCAAGCGCGCCTCTTCCAGCAACGGGATGAACAGCCCCGGCGGTACGTCGCCGACACTGGGATGCTGCCAGCGCAACAAGGCCTCGAAGCCACGCAGGCGGCCATCGATGAAGCCGACCTGCGGTTGATAAACCAGAGTGAAGTCTTGCTGCTCCACGGCCGTGCGTACGCTGTCCTCGAGCATCAGCCGCGAACGTGCCCTGCCATTGAGTTCCTGATCGTAGAAGCGATATTGCTGGCGCCCGGCCTGCTTCGCTGCGTACATCGCCGCATCGGCCGCGCGCAGCAGGCCTTCGACATTGGCCCCGCAATCCGGATAAGTGGCGATGCCAATGCTCACCCCAAGGCTCACATCCAGCCCTTCCACCTGGTGGCTGATGGAAATGCGTTCCAGCAACCGCTCGGCATAGCGCCCAGCCTGCTCCGGGTAAGGCAGGCTGTCGAACAGTGCAGTGAACTCGTCCCCGCCCATGCGCGCCAGCAGCGCTTCACTGCCCAGGCAATCCTTGAGCTGTTCGGCCACCCAGTGCAGCACCCGGTCGCCCGCGTCGTGGCCGAGCGAGTCGTTTATGCGTTTGAAGCCATCCAGGTCCATGTACATCAGCGCCTGTGCCTTGTCCGAGCGCTCGTTGCGCAGCAGCGCACCTTCGGCGGCCTGGTAGAACCCGCGGCGGTTGAGCAGGCCGGTAAGCGGGTCGGTGACGGCCTGGTACTCCAGCTGCTGGTGCAGGTTGCGCACCACTGACATGTCCAGCACGGTGACCACCATGGCCTTTTGCTCGGCCGGCAGTGGAGCACAGGACAACGCCACCGGCACCAGCTCCCCGCCAAGGGTGCGCAGCTGGGCATCGTGAACACGGAAGATGCGCCCCCCTAAGTAAGCCTGGTAGAACTCCGACTCGTTCCACAAGCAGGCACTGGCCAGTTGCACCAAATCGAGCAGATGGGCGCCCTGCAACTGCTGGACTGGCGCTGACAACAAACGGGAAATGGCCGGGTTGGCAAAGCTGATGATGCCTTGGGCATCCACCACCAGAATGCCCTCGGCAGCGTTCTCCAGGATCGACGCGTTGAAAGCCCTGGCCGTTTCCAGCTCACGGGTCAGGCGCTGCAGCATGCGCCGATTGCGCTGCTGGTCGAGCAGGGCCTGGACCTTGGGCTTGAGAATTTGCGGGTCGAACGGTTTGAACATGTAGTCCACGGCGCCACTGGCGTAACCCTTGAGCACGGCCGCTTCGGACTGTTCATTGGCGGTGAGGAAAATGATCGGGGTCAGCCGAGTGCGCTGGCTGCCGCGCATCAGTCGGGCGACTTCGAAGCCGTCCATCTCCGGCATCTGTACATCCAGCAGCACCAGGTCGACATCGTGTTCAAGCAAAGCACCCAGGGCTTCCATCCCCGAGTTTGCCGTCAACACCTGCCAATCCTGACGGGCCAGCAATGCCCGCATGCTGATGAGGTTTTCGGGGTAATCGTCTACCACCAGAAGAACCGAGTTGCCATCCAGTGGCTGAGGGTGAGGTTGAGCGCCATCCATGCTGCTTCTCTATTATGTGACCGACTTCAAGATACGGTTGGATCCACTAGTACTCTAGACCTGAGCGGATAACACGCAATGCAATCAGAACGCTATCAGTGCCTCAACTATACGGTAGCCGACTAACGGTCGCTTTGCCGGGAATATGTGCCGGCCTTTTCGCGGGCATGCCCGCGCAAGGTTCTAACACCCAAAAATGAAAAAACCCGCATCGCTGCGGGCTTTTTCATTAATACCAGAAGATCAGTTGACCTTGGCGGCCAGCTCACCTTTCAGGTAGCGCTGGTACATGCCTTCCAGGGAGATCGGCTTGATCTTCGAGGCATTGCCAGCGGTGCCGAAGGCTTCGTAACGAGCGATACACACGTCACGCATGGCCTTGATGGTTTCACCGAAGAACTTGCGCGGGTCGAACTCGCTCGGGTTCTGCGCCATCAGGCGGCGCATGGCACCAGTGGAAGCCAGACGCAGGTCGGTGTCGATGTTGACCTTGCGCACGCCGTACTTGATACCTTCGACGATTTCCTCGACCGGTACACCGTAGGTTTCCTTGATGTCGCCGCCGTACTGGTTGATGATCGCCAGCCACTCTTGCGGCACCGAGGACGAACCGTGCATCACCAGGTGGGTGTTGGGGATGCGCTTGTGGATTTCCTTGATGCGGTCGATGGCCAGCACGTCACCGGTTGGTGGCTTGGTGAACTTGTAGGCACCGTGGCTGGTACCGATGGCGATGGCCAGGGCGTCGACCTGGGTCTTCTTGACGAAGTCGGCAGCCTCTTCCGGGTCGGTCAGCATCTGGCTGTGGTCCAGCACGCCTTCGGCGCCGATGCCGTCTTCTTCACCAGCCATGCCGGTTTCCAGCGAACCCAGGCAGCCCAGCTCGCCTTCTACCGAAACACCGCAGGCGTGCGCCATGGCAACAGTCTGCTGGGTAACGCGAACGTTGTACTCGTAGTCGGTCGGGGTCTTGCCATCTTCACCCAGCGAGCCGTCCATCATCACCGAGCTGAAGCCCAGCTGGATCGAGCGCTGGCAGACGTCAGGGCTGGTGCCGTGGTCCTGGTGCATGCACACCGGGATATGCGGGAATTCTTCGATGGCCGCCAGGATCAGGTGACGCAGGAACGGGGCACCGGCATATTTGCGGGCACCGGCCGAAGCCTGGACGATCACCGGGGAGTCGGTCTTGTCGGCCGCTTCCATGATGGCGCGCATCTGCTCGAGGTTGTTGACGTTGAAAGCTGGTACGCCGTAACCGAACTCGGCGGCGTGGTCCAGCATCTGGCGCATGCTAATGAGTGCCATTGTGTATCTCTCTCCCGACAAGCGTCGTTTGTTTCGTGCAAGCCTGCCGCAGGGGCGGTTGCTGTTCAAGTAGTGTGGGCCACCCTCGCGGCCCGGCCAGTCACGGTGCCTTGCAGCCCCGCCCAATCAGATCGTTGGTTGCCACCCAGTACACCAGGCCTTCTTCGCCCTTGGTATGGAAGGCCAGCATGCCATCGCTGTACAGCGCACCCGAGGCACCCGGCTCGGCCTTGAGCCGGTAGACCTGGTCGCCGCCACCAAGGCGCACATCGACCTGATCGCGCTGCACATCGGCGAAGCGCCACAGCACTTCAGCCTGAGTGTCGCAGACCCAGCGGGTCCAGTCGTCTGCCGGAGCGGGTTGCGCCGGCTTCAGCAGCGAGCATCCTGCCAGTGTCGCCAGGGCCGTCACGGCCAAAAGCGCTTTCATTACATATCCTCTAGATGACCATGCAGCGGCCGCTTGGTTGCCCGACCCGACGAAATGCCGGGTTCAAGGGCAACCAGGCGCCTTGCGCTGGTGGTCTTCGTCGTACTTTTCCAGGCCTTCCGGGCCCACGCGCTTGCTGATTACCGGCACGGTCTCGGCCTGCCACTCGGACTGGTAGCAACCGCCCTTGGGCGGCTGCGCCGGGTCGGTATCCGAGGACGGGCTGCCGGCGCATGCGCTCAGCAGGCCAGCCAGCATCATCACAGGCAATTGCTTGACCATCAGGCCGCTCCCTTTGCCAAGCGCCGACGTCATCAGGCCTTGGCCCGCTCTTCCAGGATCGCCACGGCCGGCAGTACCTTGCCCTCGACGAACTCGAGGAAGGCGCCACCACCGGTAGAAATGTAGGAGATATCGGCGCCAACGCCATATTTGTCGATGGCAGCCAGGGTGTCACCGCCACCGGCGATGGAGAACGCAGCGCTGTCGGCGATGGCCTTGGCCAGCACCTTGGTGCCGTTGCCGAACTGGTCGAATTCGAACACGCCGACCGGGCCGTTCCACAGGATGGTCTTCGACGACTTCAGCAGCTCGGCGAAGTGGGCTGCGGTTTGCGGGCCGATGTCCAGGATCATGTCGTCAGCGGCAACGTCGGCAATGGCCTTGACGGTGGCTTCGGCGCTCTCGGCGAATTCCTTGGCAACCACGACATCGACCGGCAGAGGAACGCTGACCTTGGCAGCGATGGCCTTGGCGGTATCGACCAGGTCAGGCTCGTACAGCGACTTGCCTACCGGGTGGCCGGCTGCGGCCAGGAAGGTGTTGGCGATGCCGCCACCGACGATCAGCTGGTCGCACACCGAGCTCAGGCTGTTCAGCACATCCAGCTTGGTGGAGACCTTGGAACCGGCAACGATGGCCGCCATCGGCTTGGCCGGGGCCTTCAAGGCTTTGCCCAGGGCATCCAGCTCGGCTGCCAGCAGAGGGCCAGCAGCAGCGACCTTGGCAAACTTGGCAACACCATGGGTCGAACCTTCGGCACGGTGGGCAGTACCGAAAGCGTCCATGACGAACACGTCGCACAGGGCGGCGTATTTCTGCGCCAGCTCGTCGGCGTTCTTCTTCTCGCCCTTGTTGAAGCGCACGTTCTCGAACAGCACCAGGTCACCAGCCTTGACCTCGACACTGTCCAGGTAGTCGGCAACCAGCGGCACGTCGCGGCCCAAGGCCTTGCTCAGGTAGTCGGCGACCGGCTTGAGGCTGTTCTCGGCGGAGAATTCACCCTCGGTCGGGCGGCCCAGGTGCGAGCAGACCATTACCGCCGCACCCTTCTCCAGGGCCAGCTTGATGGTCGGCAGCGCTGCCAGGATACGCGCGTCGCTGGCTACCACACCGTCCTTCACAGGCACGTTGAGGTCTTCGCGGATCAGTACGCGCTTACCTTGCAGGTCGAGGTCGGTCATCTTCAACACGGTCATGAATGCAGTCCTTCAGGGCTGTTTGTTGCGGGTTGGGTGGACGACGTGCAGATAGTGTTCGGCAACGTCGAGCATACGGTTGGCGAACCCCCATTCGTTGTCGAACCAGGCCAGCAGGTTCACCAGGCGAGGGCCGGAAACACGGGTCTGGCTGGCATCGACGATCGCCGAATGCGGGTCATGGTTGAAATCACAGCTGGCGTGGGGCAACTCGGTGTAGGCCAGCAAGCCTTTCAGCGGGCCTTCCAGCGCCGCCTCGCGCAGCACCCGGTTGACTTCGGCCGCGCTGGTATCGCGGGCGGTCTGCAGGGTGATATCCAGGCACGAGACGTTGACGGTCGGTACGCGTACCGCTTTGGCCTGGATTCGCCCGGCAAGTTCCGGAAGCAGGCGTTCGATGCCTCGCGCCAGACCAGTGGACACCGGGATCACCGACTGGAAGGCCGAGCGCGTGCGGCGCAGGTCTTCGTGGTGGTAGGCGTCGATCACCGGCTGGTCGTTCATCGCCGAGTGGATGGTGGTGATCTGCACGTACTCGATACCGAATGCCTGGTCCAGCACACGCAGCAGCGGCACGCCGCAGTTGGTGGTGCAAGAGGCGTTGGACACCAGGCGCTCGCTGCCGGTCAGGCAGGCCTGGTTGACGCCGTAGACCACCGTGGCATCGACATCGGCCTCGCTGGCCATCGGCTGCGAGAACAGCACCCGAGGCGCGCCGGCGTCGAGGAAGCGCTGGCCATCGGCGCGGGTGTGGTAGGCGCCGGAGCACTCCAGTACCAGGTCGATGTCCAGGGCGGCCCAGTCGATGCCCTCGGGGGTGGCACTGCGCATCACCTTCACGCAGTCGCCATTGATATGCAGACAGTCCCCATCGACCTTCACCTCACCGGGGAAGCGCCCGTGGGTGGAGTCGAAGCGTGTCAGGTATTCAAGGCTGGCCTGGTCGGCCAGGTCGTTCAGCGCGACGATCTCGAAACCGGCCTTTGCCCCCCGCTCGAACAGCGCGCGCAGGACACAGCGGCCGATACGGCCATAACCGTTGAGTGCAACTTTGTAGGGACGCAGGTGGGGCATAGGTAGCTCTTGAACTCCGGCAGTTGAACGGGGCCGCTGCGCAGCCCATTCGCGGCACAAGGCCGCTCCTACAGGGGACGGCGTGCGCAATACCCTGTAGGAGCGGCCTTGTGCCGCGAACGAGGGCCAAAGGCCCTCGCCTTCCTTGTATCAGTCTTCCAGCAGCTCTTCGGCAGTACCGAGGATGTTCTCCAGGGTGAAGCCGAACTCTTCGAACAGTGCCGAAGCCGGCGCCGACTCACCGTAGGTGGTCATGCCGATGATACGACCTTCCAGGCCGACGTACTTGTACCAGAAGTCGGCGTGAGCGGCCTCGATGGCGATACGCGCACCCACTTCCAGCGGCAGCACGGACTGCTTGTAGGCAGCGTCCTGGGCATCGAACACGCTGGTGCACGGCATGGAAACCACGCGCACCTTGCGGCCTTGCTCGGTCAGCTTGGCGTGCGCCTGAACAGCCAGGCCCACTTCGGAACCGGTGGCGATCAGGATCAGCTCAGGCTCGCCGGCGCAGTCCTTGAGCACGTAGCCACCGCGGCTGATGTCGGCGATCTGCTGGGCATCGCGGTCCTGGTGCTGCAGGTTCTGGCGCGAGAAGATCAGCGCCGAAGGGCCGTCCTTGCGCTCCAGGGCGCTTTTCCAGGACACGGCAGATTCCACCGCGTCGGCTGGGCGCCAGGTGTCCAGGTTCGGCGTGCTGCGCAGGCTGGTCAGCTGCTCGATCGGCTGGTGAGTCGGGCCGTCTTCGCCCAGGCCAATGGAGTCGTGGGTGTAGACGTGGATCACGCGCTGCTTCATCAGTGCCGACATGCGCACGGCGTTACGGGCGTATTCCATGAACATCAGGAAGGTCGCGCCGTAAGGCACCAGGCCACCGTGCAGGGCAACGCCGTTCATGATGGCGGTCATGCCGAACTCGCGCACGCCGTAGAACACGTAGTTGCCGCTGGCGTCGTTGGCTTCGACACCCTTGCAGCCCTTCCACAGGGTCAGGTTGGAACCGGCCAGGTCGGCCGAACCGCCGAGGAACTCTGGCAGCAGCGGGCCGAAGGCGTTCAGGGCGTTCTGGCTGGCCTTGCGGCTGGCGATGGTTTCGCCCTTGGCGGCCACTTCGTTGATGTAGGCCTGGGCCTTCTCGCTGAAGTCGGCCGGCAGCTCGCCGCTGTCACGGCGCTTGAACTCGGCAGCCAGCTCCGGGTAGGCCTTGGCGTAGGCGTCGAAGCGCTGGTTCCAGTCGGCTTCAACCTTGGCACCGGCAGCCTTGGCGTCCCACTCGGCATAGATGTCGGCCGGGATTTCGAACGGGCCGTGGTTCCAGTTCAGTTCCTTGCGAGCCAGGGCGATTTCGTCGTTGCCCAGCGGTGCGCCGTGGCAGTCTTCCTTGCCCTGCTTGTTCGGCGAGCCGAAACCAATGATGGTCTTGCAGCAGATCAGGGTCGGGCGATCGCTCTTGCGAGCGGTCTCGATGGCGGTCTTGATCTCGTCGGCGTCATGGCCGTCGACGTTGCGGATCACCTGCCAGTTGTACGCTTCGAAGCGCGCCGGGGTGTTGTCGGTGAACCAGCCGTGCACTTCGCCGTCGATGGAAATGCCGTTGTCGTCGTAGAAGGCGATCAGCTTGTTCAGGCCCAGGGTGCCGGCCAGCGAGGCGACTTCATGGGAGATGCCCTCCATCATGCAGCCGTCGCCGAGGAACACGTAGGTGTGGTGGTCGACGATGTTATGGCCATCACGGTTGAACTGGGCAGCGAGCACTTTTTCGGCCAGGGCGAAGCCCACGGCGTTGGCGATACCCTGGCCGAGCGGGCCGGTGGTGGTCTCGACGCCTGGGGTGTAGCCGTATTCCGGGTGGCCCGGGGTGCGGCTGTGCAGCTGGCGGAAGCCTTTGATGTCATCGATGGTGACGTCGTAGCCGGTCAGGTGCAGCAGCGAGTAGATCAGCATCGAACCGTGGCCGTTGGACAGTACGAAGCGGTCACGGTCGGCGAAACTCGGGTTGCTCGGGTTGTGCTTCAGATAGTCGCGCCAAAGCACTTCGGCGATATCCGCCATGCCCATGGGGGCACCTGGGTGGCCGCTGTTGGCCTTTTGCACGGCATCCATGCTGAGGGCACGAATGGCGTTGGCACGTTCACGACGGCTGGGCATCGCTGATCTCCTGGGGGCTTGAATAGGTGGTGTCACGAAAAAAGGCGGCCATTTTCGCCCACTGGGGGGGCTTGGGGCAATGACGTATGGTCGCAGTCGGGGGATTTTCCTGCGATTGGCATTCAATTCGGGGTAAAACCGGGAGAACCACCCCACTCATCACTCAATATCAAAACTTTTTGATATTGCCCTTGCTAGGGCAACGATGCCTGTCTAGACTGCCGCACCATGAACCTCCGTGCGCAATCGATCCCCGAGCAACGCGAAGCATTGGCTGCCCTGTGCAAAGCCAGTGGCGACGAGCTGCGCCTGAACGTATTGCGCGCCCTGGCCAACGACTCGTTCGGCGTGCTGGAGCTGGCGCAGATCTTCGACGTGGGCCAGTCGGGCATGAGCCATCACCTTAAAGTGCTGGCCCAGGCCGAGCTGGTGGCGACCCGCCGCGAGGGCAATGCCATCTTCTACCGCCGCGCCCTGCCCGACAGCTTGCGCCTGGGCGGTCGGCTGCACGCGGCGCTGCTCGAAGAGGTGGACGACCTGACTCTTCCGCCTGACGTGCAGGCGCGCATTGCCCAGGTGCAGCAACGCCGCGCAGCCACCAGCCAGGACTTCTTCCTGCGCGTGGAAGAGAAGTTCCGCGCCCAGCAAGACCTGATCGCCGGCCTGCCGCAGTACCGCGAAAGCCTGCTGGCGCTGCTCGACAAACTGAATTTCGACCCGGCCGCCAGCGCCCTGGAGGTCGGCCCCGGTGACGGTGGCTTCCTGCCCGACCTGGCCCGGCGCTTCGCCCAGGTCACCGCCCTGGACAACAGCCCGACCATGCTCGAACTGGCGCGCCAGGTGTGCCAGCGCGAAGGGCTCGACAACGTGAACCTGCAGTTGGCCGATGCACTGGGTGCAACGGATGTGGCCGCCGACTGCGTTGTGCTGAACATGGTGCTGCACCATTTCAGCGACCCGGCCCTGGCCTTGCGCCAGCTGGCCAAACGGGTGAAGGCAGGCGGCAGCCTGCTGGTAACCGAACTGTGCAGCCATGACCAGGGGTGGGCGCGCGAAGCCTGCGGCGACCTGTGGCTTGGCTTCGAACAGGACGACCTGGCCCGTTGGGCCAACGACGCCGGGCTGGCCCCCGGGGACAGCCTGTACGTGGGCTTGCGTAACGGTTTCCAGATCCAGGTCCGCCATTTCCAGCGGACGGCTGGCGACATACACCATCGGTAAATTTCAGGAACCTTCGAGATGAGCGAATACTCCCTTTTCACCTCCGAGTCCGTGTCCGAAGGGCATCCGGACAAGATCGCCGACCAGATTTCGGACGCCGTCCTTGATGCCATCATCGCCCAGGACAAATACGCCCGCGTAGCCTGCGAAACCCTGGTCAAGACCGGCGTCGCCATCATCGCCGGCGAAGTCACCACCTCCGCCTGGGTCGACCTGGAAGAGCTGGTGCGCAAGGTCATCATCGACATCGGCTACAACAGCTCCGACGTCGGTTTCGACGGCGCCACCTGCGCCGTGATGAACATCATCGGCAAACAGTCGGTGGACATCGCCCAGGGCGTCGACCGTTCCCGCCCGGAAGACCAGGGCGCCGGTGACCAGGGCCTGATGTTCGGCTACGCCAGCAACGAAACCGATGTGCTGATGCCGGCACCGATCTGCTTCTCGCACCGTCTGGTCGAGCGCCAGGCCGAGGCGCGCAAATCGAAACTGCTGCCATGGCTGCGTCCGGACGCCAAGTCGCAGGTCACCTGCCGTTACGAAAATGGCAAGGTGGTCGGCATCGACGCCGTGGTGCTGTCGACCCAGCACAACCCTGAGGTTTCGCAGAAAGACCTGCAGGAAGCCGTGATGGAGCTGATCGTCAAGCACACCCTGCCTGCCGAACTGCTGCACAAGGGCACCCAGTACCACATCAACCCGACCGGCAACTTCATCATCGGTGGCCCGGTGGGTGACTGCGGCCTGACCGGGCGCAAGATCATCGTCGACTCCTACGGCGGCATGGCCCGCCATGGGGGTGGCGCGTTCTCCGGCAAGGACCCATCCAAGGTCGACCGTTCCGCCGCCTACGCCGGCCGCTACGTGGCCAAGAACATCGTCGCCGCCGGCCTGGCCGAGCGTTGCGAGATCCAGGTGTCGTACGCCATCGGCGTGGCCCAGCCGACCTCCATCTCGATCAACACCTTCGGTACCGGCAAGGTCTCCGACGACAAGATCATCCAGCTGGTGCGCGAGTGCTTCGACCTGCGTCCTTACGCCATCACCACCATGCTCGACCTGCTGCACCCGATGTACCAGGAAACCGCTGCCTACGGCCACTTCGGCCGTACCCCGCAGCAGAAGACGGTCGGCGACGACACCTTCACCACCTTCACCTGGGAGCGTACCGACCGCGCCCAGTCGCTGCGTGACGCTGCCGGCCTGTAAGTTTCCTACAACGCCAGGCGAAAGCCCCTGCCGAGCAATCGGCAGGGGCTTTTTTGTGACATATGGGCTGACAAACGCTGCATGGCGACCCGCACGCTACCTGCCTAGGCTGAGGGCTCACACCCGCCATGCAAGGATGCTGGCCATGCCGCTCATGCTGCTTTTCGCCCTACTGTTGACGTTGAATGCTCCCCTGGCCCGTGCCGCCACATGCCCCACCTGGAACCCGCAACAAGTCGAGGCTGAAGTGAGCCGACTGCGCGCCACGCTTGCCCGCTGGGACGACCATTATCATCGTAAGGGCATCGCACTGGTGGCCGATGAACTGTACGACCAGAGCCGCCAGCACCTGGCGCACCTGCAGCAATGCTTTGGCATCACGACTACCCCGTCCCCGCTGGCCAGCGCTGGCGGGCCAATTCCGCATCCGGTGCCGCACACCGGCGTCGACAAGCTGGCCGACCGTCAGGCTGTAGAACGCTGGCTGGCCGGCAAGGCAGATGTCTGGGTGCAACCAAAGGTCGATGGCGTAGCAGTCTCCCTAATCTACCGACAGGGCCGGCTGGTGCAGTTGATCAGCCGGGGGGACGGCGTGCAGGGGCACGACTGGAGCCGCCACATCCCCCTGCTCGTCGAACTCAACCGGCAGCTGCCCCAGGCCATTGACCTGCAACTGCAGGGCGAACTGTACCTGCGCCTGGACGCGCATGTGCAAGCCCGGGCAGGCAGCGCCAACGCCCGAGGGACAGTAGCCGGGCTGCTGGCTCGCAAGCAGCTGGGTCGTGAGCAAGGTGAGCGCATCGGCCTGTTCGTATGGGACTGGCCGCAGGGCCCAGACCAGCAGGCCGAGCGCCTCGCGCAGCTTGCGGATCTGGGTTTTGCGCACAGCCAGGATTACAGCGTCGCCATAGAAACAGCGGACGATGCAGCGCACTGGCGTGAGTACTGGTACCGCTCACCCCTGCCTTTCGCCACCGATGGCGTGGTGTTGCGCCAAGGCGTCCGGCCTCCGTCCGAGCGCTGGCAGGCCAAGGCGCCCTACTGGATCGCGGCGTGGAAGCACCCGTACACGCAGGCCTTGGCCGAAGTGCGCGAAGTACGCTTCCGCGTCGGCCGTACCGGCAGGGTTACGCCAGTCTTGCATGTACTGCCGGTTACCCTGGATGACCGGCGAATCACCCAGGTGAGCCTGGGATCGCTGGCACGTTGGCTCAAGCTCGACATCCGCCCCGGTGACCAGGTGGCCGTCAGCCTTGCCGGGCTGACCATCCCACGCCTGGAGCAAGTGGTGCACCGCGCCGCCGAGCGCCAACCGGTGATCGCACCAGCGCCCGGCCAGCATCATGCCCACAGCTGCTGGCAGATCAGCGAAGGCTGCGAAGAGCAGTTCATTGCTCGTCTCACCTGGCTCAGCGGCAAGCAGGGGCTGGCCCTGCCGCGCACCGGCCCTGGTACCTGGCGCCGACTGGTGGCTGCCGGGCTGGTGACCTCGATGACCGACTGGCTGCATCTGGATGCCGAGCGCCTGGCCCAGGTAGCGGGTATCAGTGACACAACGGCTTCGCAGTTGCTGGGCAGTTTCGACCAAGCCCGCTCACGGCCCTTTGCGCAATGGCTGCGCGGACTCGGCGCGCCTACACCCACCGGCATGCAGGTAACAGGCGACTGGCTGGAGCTGGCTGCCCGCACGAATCTTGAATGGCAAGCCATGCCCGGTATCGGCGAAAAGCGCGGGCAACAGCTTGCTGGATTTTTTGCAACCACCGAGGTTCAAGCCATTGCAACGCAACTGGCCACGGCAGGGATCGATGGATTCCGGATCGACAGGCAAAGCATCGAGCAATGATTATTTACCAATTTACCTGTAGGAAAATCCCGAGATTAAGCCGGAAAACCCCAACAAGGGTTTCTAAATGGGCAAAACCAAGGCAGGATTTCCCCCAACTTTTGCTGCCCCGCCCCCTCAAGGAGGCTTTTCATGAAACGTATTTCGACCCTTTTCCTGATCGCGACACTGGGCCTGGCCGCTGGTGCCGCACAAGCCGCCCAGCCGGATGCCGGCCTGACCGGTTGCGCCGCCAAGCGTAGCGCCATCGAGAACCAGTTGAAGATTGCCCGTGACCACGGCAACAACGAACAGGCCGCAGGGCTTGAAGAGGCACTGCGAGGGGTCGATAACTGCACCGACGCCGGCCTGCGCAAGGAACGTGAGCAGAAGGTGCTCGACGCCCGTCACGAAGTGGCGCAGCGGGAAAAGGACTTGAAGAAAGCCGAGAAGAAAGGCGATTCGGAGAAGATCAACAAGCGCAAGGACAAGCTGGCCGAGTCGCGCAAGGAACTGCAGGAAGCGGTGGAGGATCTGGATCGCTGAGGCTCCGACCGGGCAAACGCGATCATTGTAGGAGCGGCCTTGTGTCGCGATGGGCCGCAAAGCGGCCCCGGCCATTTGTGCATCAGCTGAAATCCTGGGGCCGCTGCGCAGCCCTATCGCGACACAAGGCCGCTCCTACACAGGGCAATGCAGTCCATCAATGATTGCGGAATTCCGTATGACAGGCCTTGCAAGCCGCTTCGACCTTGTCCATCGGTGCCTTCAACTGCGCAGCGTCCAGCGGCTGACCGCGGGTGACATCGACCAGTTCGCCAGTGACGCCTTCCAGCTGGCGGGCCAGGTCATGAAAGCGCGTCTGCCGCTCCCATACCTCGGCACGCGCACTACTGTCGCCACCATCACGAGCCTGTGGGAAGTGCTGCCAGGGCTGGTGCGAAAGGTTGTCCAGCTTCAGCGCACCGTCGGCAAACTTCACCCCGTCGAACGGCAACCGCCCACGCAACATGCCGCCCAGGTCTTCGCTGGTCTTGAGCATGTCCTTGAAGATCACCTTGCGCTTGCCCAGCGGGGAGTTCGGGTCAACCCGGTCACAACCACCCAGAGCCAGTGCTGCCAGCAGAACAATGGTCAATCGCTTCAACATCACGGTCACTTCGGCCTACGCAAATGGGCGGCCAGTATCGCCGCCCAGCGGCCAAAGACCAATAGCCACATAAAAAACAGGGGCGAATATCCGTGTTCACCCATGACAGGAACGTACTCATGAAATCTGCCCTGCGCCATCTGGCCTGGACACTTCCGGCGCTGGCCCTGCTGGCCGGCTGCAACGGTGGCGAAAGCACCAAACCCGAGCCCCATGCCATCGCCACCTACGCCAATGCCACTTGGCAGGACCTGCCCACCGTCAGCGACAGCGACCTGGTGGCGGGCTTCCAGGCCTGGCGCAACGGCTGTGAAAAGCTAAAGCGCGACACCGTCTGGGCCAGCACCTGCGAAGCAGCCGCCAGCGTGCCCGACAATGCCTTGCAGGTGCGTGCCTTCCTGCAACAGAACCTGCAGGTATACGGCCTGCGCTCGGCCGAGAATAACGCCAACGGCCTGATCACCGGTTACTACGAACCGGTCTACCCTGGCAGCCTGAGCCAGTCGGCAACCAACCACGTGGCGGTCTATGGCATCCCCGACGACATGATCGTGGTCGACCTGGCCAGCGTGTACCCCGAACTCAAGGGCAAGCGTCTGCGCGGTCGCCTTGATGGCCGGGTGCTCAAGCCATACGACACCGCCGAGGTGATCAACCGTGACGGCGTCAAGGCACCGGTGCTGGCCTGGCTGACCGACCCGATGGACCTGCAGTTTCTGCAGATTCAGGGTTCCGGCCGGGTACAACTGGAAGACGGGCGCCAGCTGCGCCTGGGTTACGCCGACCAGAACGGCCACCCCTACCGGCCGATCGGGCGCTGGCTGGTGGAACAGGGCCAGTTGAAGAAGGAAGAAGTGAGCATGGGCGCCATTCATGCCTGGGCCCAGGCCAACCCACAACGGGTGCCGGAACTGCTCGCCAGCAACCCCAGCTACGTGTTCTTCAGCACCCGCCCGGACAGCAACGAAGGGCCACGCGGTTCGCTGAACGTACCGCTGACCGCTGGCTACAGCGTGGCCATCGACCGCAAGGTGATTCCGCTGGGCAGCTTGCTGTGGTTGTCCACCACTCGCCCGGACGGTACGCCGGTGGTACGCCCGGTGGGGGCCCAGGATACCGGCGGGGCAATTACTGGCGAGGTGCGCGCGGACCTGTTCTGGGGCACTGGGCCGGAAGCTGGAGAACTGGCCGGGAACATGAAGCAGCAGGGGCAGATCTGGATGCTGTGGCCCAAGGGCAAGCCGCTGCCCGAGGTGCCGAAAGTACCTTGATCGACGGTGGATTCTTCGCGGGCTTGCCCGCGAAGAAGGCGACGCGGTATCAGATTGAAACCACGAAGAAAGCCACGATCATCGCCATCCCGGCAAACCACACCAGCGATCGCAGCATGGCCCAGTCGGCCAGGTAACAGATGATGTAAAGCAGCCGGCTGGTGATGTACATCACCCCCAGCACATCCTGGGTCACCTGCTCGGCATTGCCGACGATATCCGCCACCAGCACCGCCGCGGCAAATGCCGGGAAGGCCTCGTAACTGTTCTGCTGGGCAGCATGCGCGCGCCGCGGCAGCCCGGACAGGGTATCCAGGAACGCACGCGGGTCGTGGTTGTCGCGCAGTCGGAAGCGGCCACTACCGGCCTTGGCGATCAACGCGCACAGTGGCGGCAAGAGCAGCGCGATCAGGATGCACCACAGGGCAACAGTCATGGACAGGACTCCTTGTTCAGTCTTCGGGTCAAAGCTTCATTACCAGCATGCCGGCCAACACCAGCCCGCAAGCTAGGAGTCTCGGCCCGCCAAAAGGTTCTTTCAGGTAGCGCATGCCCAGCAGCACCACCAGAATCACACTCAACTCGCGCAACGCCGCCGCTTCGGCCACCGACCCGAGGTGCATGGCCCACAGCACCAGCGCGTAACTGAGCAGTACACACAGCCCCACCGCCAGCCCCAGGCGCCACTGAAGGCGCCAGAACAAGATGAATGGCGCACGTCGGGCCACGCTGGCCAGCAACGGGAAGGGCCAGGCACTGAGCAAGGTCAGCCATACCAGATAATCCCAAGGCTTGCCCCACAAGCGCACGGCCTGGCCGTCGAACCAGGTGTAGCAACCAATACACAGGCCAATCAGGACAACCACCGGCAGCATCGACCAAGGCAGCCGGTCACCGCCACCGCCCTGCCACAACAGGCAAGCCATGCCACAGGGGATCAGCAGGATGCCGATGATCTGCTGCTGGCTCAGCGATTCGCCGGCAAAGGCCAGGGTCAGCCCCAGCACCACCAACGGCGACAGCCCGCGCATCAGAGGATAGACCAGCCCCAGGTCGCCCACGCGGTAGGCCTGGATCAACAGGAAGCGGTACAACTGCTCGGCCAGCGCCGAAGCCAGAAGCCAGGGCCAGATATTAGTCGGCGGTACCGCGGCGAAGGGCACCGCCAGCACCGCGAAGGCCAACGCCACCGTATCCATGCTGGCGATCACCAGCAGGCGCTCGCCGCTGAATTTGATCAGGGTATTCCAGGTCGCATGCAGCAGGGCAGCGACCAACACTAGGGAAGTTGCCAGCACGCGAAATCGTCCTTGCCTTCGAGTCAGATTCGTTTGCAGCACTATACATTGGGTAAAAGGTACGACTAAGGAAAAAGACTACAAACTCTGTGGAAGTTTCAATACGCCTTGCAAGCCGGGGCTTACCCCAAAACGCAATACACTCATCGCTCGCTGTGCCGCATGGAAACGCGTGATACCTCAAGGCGGCCACCCAAACGGAAACACACTCGCTTACGAAACGCGATTGACGCTTCAGGCTTTGCAGGATTAGGATCGCCGTAACGCATGGGGTTACCCGTGCCTACCTTCCGAGGCCCGCGATGCGCAAGCATGCGGGCTTTCGTGTTTCTGGGCCAAGGACACCCAGAAATCATGACGCATTATGTGGCCTACCTCGACGAATTCGGCCATGTCGGGCAATACATCTCGCGCACTCATACCCAGTTCAAGACCAGTCCAGTGTTCGGGCTGGGTGGGGTGCTACTACCTGCAGAAGAAGTACGGGAGTTCGCCATCTTCTTCTATCAGCTGAAATGCCAGTTACTTGCCTGGGATATAAACCATGAAAACCCCAGAAGCCTCCCTCCCTATCAATGGGAAAAGAAGGGCTCAAAGTTATTCACGACACGTAACGTCACACAATATCGATCGTTGAGACAGGCAACGTTTCGCCTGCTCAACCACATCAGAAAGATTGGTGGGTATGTCATTTATGCGGGTGAACATAAGACCGGCCCGGCCAGGCAGCACGACGCGACCAAGACATTCAGACGCCAACTGCTGCATGCGGTGCGAACGATCGATCGTTACTGCACGCAGTCCCGCTCAACCTTCATGCTCCTGCTGGATGAGCAGCGTGCTGGCAACGAGTGGCGTGAGCAAAATGTAGAAGCCTGCACCCTGGCAATGTTCGAGGATCCCGCAGAAAAATGTCGGAGCCTGATAGAGCCGCCGCTGCAGGGCGAAAGCCACCTCTTCCAGACCCTGCAATGCGCAGACTGGATCTGCGGCCTTGTAGGTCGTTTGATGGCAATGGCTGTCTCGCCCGAGGAATATCCCGACTGGGAGCCTTTCGACAGGTACTTCTCGACACGAATCGCCGAGGTCGCCCTACCGGGCTCCGGCTTGCAGCACCAGCCCGTCGAGCCAGAAAGCCATGAGTGCTCGACAGCAAGAACCGAAGCATGATGAAACCCGATGGAAACCTCACAACAGAAACGCGGTCTACCTGCACAGTCAAATAGTGTGTCCCGAACCCTGCGCCAGGTCATCAAAGAACTGCCCGAGCCATTCGGGTTACGACTTGGAAGCCACTGTTACAGGATTCGGGATGCTTGAACTAGTTGCCGCGTTTATCTGCCTCACCACCCTCCTCACCTATGTAAATTACCGTTTCATCGGCCTGCCCCCTGCCATCGGCGTGATGGTCACGGCGCTGCTGTTTTCCCTGATGCTGCAGGGCCTGAGCCTGATCGGCTTCCCTGGCCTGGAAGCGCGCGTCGAAGGGCTGATGAACCAGATCGACTTCAATGACCTGCTGATGCACTGGATGCTGGCGTTCCTGCTGTTCGCCGGCGCCTTGCACGTGAACCTTTCCGACCTGCGCAGCTACCGCTGGCCCATCGGCCTGCTGGCCACCGTCGGCGTACTGATTGCCACCGTCGTCATCGGCTACCTGTCGCACTGGGTGTTCGCCCTGTTCGGCTGGCAAGTGCCGCTGATCTACTGCCTGCTGTTCGGTGCACTGATCTCGCCCACCGACCCGATCGCCGTGCTTGGCGCGCTACGTACCGCCAACGCCTCCAAACCACTGAAAACCACGATCGTCGGCGAGTCGCTGTTCAATGACGGCACAGCGGTAGTGGTGTTCACCGTGTTGCTGGGCATCATCCGTTTGGGCGAAACGCCGAGCATGACCGATACGGCGATCCTGTTCGCCCGCGAGGCCATCGGCGGGGTGCTGTTCGGCGGCCTGATCGGCTATGCCACCTACCGCATGATCAAGAGCGTCGAGCAATACCAGGTGGAAGTGATGCTGACCCTGGCGCTGGTCATCGGCGGCTCGGCAATGTGCTACGAACTGCACGTTTCGGCGCCGATCGCCATGGTGGTGGCCGGGCTGATAATCGGCAACCTGGGGCGCAACCTGGCGATGAACGACATGACCCGTCGCTACATGGACGGCTTCTGGGAGCTGATCGACGACATGCTCAACGCCTTGCTGTTCGCGTTGATCGGCCTGGAGCTGTTGCTGCTGCCTTTCAACTGGATGCACATGGTAGCCGGCGGCGTGCTGGCGCTGGCGGTGCTACTGTCGCGGTTGCTGACCGTGGCCCCGGCGATCGTGCTGCTGCGGCGCTGGCGCCCGGTGCCAAAGGGCACGGTTCGGGTGCTGACCTGGGGTGGCCTGCGCGGTGGGGTATCGGTTGCCCTGGCACTGTCGCTGCCACTGGGCGAGGAACGTGACCTGCTGCTGTCGATCACCTACATCGTGGTGCTGTCGTCGATCCTGGTGCAGGGGTTGAGCATCGGGCGGGTGGTGCGCAAAGTGAGCGCTCAGCCTTGAGAATGCAGGGGCCGCTTTGCGGCCCCAGAATGTTCATTCCACTGCCGAATCCGGGAACTGGTCCTGGATGTACTTGATCTCGGTCCGCCCATGCGCCGCCGGCAACCCATCCTCGCCAAGGTTGACGAAGACCATCTTGTCGACCGTGAGGATGGCCTTGCGGGTGATCTTGTTGCGCACTTCGCACTTGAGGGTGATCGAGGTACGGCCGAACTCGGTGGCAGTGATGCCCAGCTCGATGATGTCGCCCTGACGCGAGGCACTGACGAAGTTGATTTCTGATATGTATTTGGTCACCACACGCTGGTTGCCCAACTGGACGATGGCGTAGATCGCAGCCTCTTCGTCGATCCAGCGCAACAGGCTGCCACCGAACAAAGTGCCATTTGGGTTGAGGTCTTCGGGTTTAACCCACTTGCGGGTATGAAAGTTCATCTGTACTCCTGACCTGCTTGGCTAACGTGCAGCAATGATGGCAGAGCGGCCGCTGCCGCTCCATTGAACATCGACTATCGTCGCGATTAATCGACAGAAAACCTTGGGCAAGCCGACGGGCGCGGCTATAATCTCCGCCGCTTCACATGGCCGCCCACAGCGGCGCCATGCCCGCCACCCGTCCGAGGGGCGCTGCAGCAGGCTAGGCCTGTCAGGCTCGGATGGGGCGTTGCTCGCTCTCGCGAGCGCTTAACGCACAACGGCGCCCATTCGCACACTACGAATGGAGGCTCTCATGAGCGCTGCAAACATGCCTGCTGGTTTTACCGATTACAAAGTCGCCGACATCTCCCTGGCCGCCTGGGGGCGTCGCGAAACCATCATCGCCGAGTCGGAAATGCCTGCACTGATGGGCCTGCGTCGCAAGTACCTGGCCGAGCAACCGCTCAAGGGTGCGAAGATCCTGGGCTGCATCCACATGACCATCCAGACCGCCGTGCTGATCGAAACCCTGGTTGCGCTGGGTGCCGAAGTGCGCTGGTCGTCCTGCAACATCTTCTCCACCCAGGACCAGGCCGCCGCGTCCATCGCCGCCGCCGGTATCCCGGTTTTCGCCTGGAAAGGTGAAACCGAACAGGAGTACGAGTGGTGCCTGGAGCAAACCATCCTCAAGGATGGCCAGCCATGGGACGCCAATATGGTCCTCGACGACGGTGGCGACCTGACCGAGCTGCTGCACAAGAAATACCCGCAAGTGCTGGAGCGCGTGCACGGTGTGACCGAAGAGACCACCACCGGCGTGCACCGCCTGCTGGACATGCTGGCCAAGGGCGAGCTGAAAGTCCCGGCGATCAACGTCAACGACTCGGTTACCAAGAGCAAGAACGACAACAAGTACGGCTGCCGTCACAGCCTGAACGACGCCATCAAGCGTGGTACCGACCACCTGCTGTCGGGCAAGCAGGCCCTGGTGATCGGCTACGGTGACGTGGGCAAGGGCTCGGCCCAGTCCCTGCGCCAGGAAGGCATGATCGTCAAGGTCACCGAAGTTGACCCGATCTGCGCCATGCAGGCCTGCATGGACGGTTTCGAAGTGGTTTCGCCGTTCATCGACGGTATCAACAATGGCACCGAAGCCAGCATCGACAAGGCCCTGCTGGGCAAGATCGACCTGATCGTGACCACTACCGGTAACGTCAACGTCTGCGACGCCAACATGCTCAAGGCGCTGAAGAAGCGTGCCGTGGTGTGCAACATCGGCCACTTCGACAACGAGATCGACACCGCCTTCATGCGCAAGAACTGGGCCTGGGAAGAGGTCAAGCCGCAGGTGCACAAGATCCACCGCACCGGCGCTGGCAGCTTCGACCCGCAGAACGACGACTATCTGATCCTGTTGGCCGAAGGTCGCCTGGTCAACCTGGGTAACGCCACTGGCCACCCAAGCCGCATCATGGACGGTTCGTTCGCCAACCAGGTACTGGCGCAGATCTTCCTGTTCGAGCAGAAGTTCGCCGACCTGCCGGCCGAGAAGAAAGCCGAACGCCTGACCGTCGAAGTACTGCCGAAGAAGCTCGACGAAGAAGTGGCACTGGAAATGGTCCGCGGCTTCGGTGGCGTGGTCACCCAACTGACCAAGCAGCAGGCCGACTACATCGGTGTCACCGTCGAAGGCCCGTTCAAGCCACACGCCTACCGCTACTAAGCGGCCAGCTTGAAGCGTCAAGCGGCAATCAAAGGCAGACCGTGCCATTGCCGCTTGCAGCTCAAGCATCAAGGATCTTGAACGATGCCCAAGCCAGGCCGGCCATAACCGATCTGGCTTTTACTTGCAGCCTGCCGCTTGAAGCTTGCTGCTAGAGGAACGCCAGATGTCCCAGGAACGCCGTTACAGTTTCGAGTTCTTCCCGACCAAGACCGATGCCGGTCACGAAAAGCTGATGGGCGTCGCCCGCCAGTTGGCCGCTTACAACCCGGACTTCTTCTCCTGCACCTACGGTGCCGGTGGCTCGACCCGCGACCGCACGCTGAACACCGTGCTGCAGCTGGAAAGCGAAGTGAAGATACCTGCCGCGCCGCACCTGTCGTGCGTAGGCGATACCAAGGCCGAACTGCGTGCCCTGCTGGCCGAATACAAGGCTGCAGGCATCAAGCGCATCGTCGCCCTGCGTGGCGACCTGCCATCGGGCATGGGTATGGCCAGTGGCGAACTGCGCTACGCCAGCGACCTGGTCGAATTCATCCGCCAGGAAACTGCCGACCACTTCCACCTGGAAGTGGCCGCCTACCCCGAGATGCACCCCCAGGCCCGCAACTTCGAGGCTGACCTGGCCAACTTCGTGCACAAGGTCAAGGCCGGTGCCGACAGCGCCATCACCCAGTACTTCTTCAACGCCGACAGCTACTTCTACTTCGTCGAGCGCGCACAGAAGCTGGGCGTGGACATCCCGGTTGTACCCGGCATCATGCCGATCACCAACTACAGCAAGCTGGCGCGTTTCTCCGACGCCTGTGGCGCCGAGATCCCGCGCTGGATCCGCAAGCAGCTGGAAGCCTATGCCGACGACACCGCCAGCATCCAGGCATTCGGCGAGGAAGTGATCACCCGCATGTGCGAACAGCTGTTGCAAGGTGGCGCACCGGGCCTGCACTTTTACACCTTGAACCAGGCCGAGCCGAGCCTGGCGATCTGGAACAATCTGCAGCTGCCGCGCTGAAATTTTTTGCAAAATCTGTTTAAGATTTGATTAAGGCTTTGGTCATAGACTAAAGCCTTATTCATTTTCCGGTTAAACAGGTCTTGCCTGCCATGCAGCCCCCTCAGCCATTGCGTCCCCAGCTCGTCTACCTGGCTTTTGGCCCGGCAACCTACCATCAGGAAGCCTGCTTCAGCATCATCAGCGCCCTCGCCCATCTGGGCACGGGCGAAGCCATGGACATTCAGGTTTACACCGACAACCCGCAGCCCTATGCCGGTCTGCCGGTCACCGTGCACCTGTTGGACGAAGCCACACGCCAGGCATGGAACGCGCCTCACGGTTATCACTTTCGCAGCAAGCATGTGCTGTTGCGCCAGGTGCTGCAGCAACACCCGCTGGCAGTGCTGATCGACACCGACACCTTCTTCCGCAAGTCGCCGCTGGAGCTGTTCGCTCGGGTAGCCCCTGGCCGCCTGCTGTGCAATGCCATCGGTGCGCGCTACGGCAGCAACCAGAAGTGCCTGCTGTACAAGAACCTGCTGGCCATCCTCGAGTCCAGAGGCCTGGCTGATTGCCAGATGCCACTGGTCAATTCGGGGGTGATCGGCCTCACCGTCGAAGACGCCGGCACCCTGGACCGCTCCATCGCCATGATGGACGAGTTCCACCCCCTGGCTCGCGAGGCCTATACCCTCGAGGAGTTCTGCCTGGCGGTGGCGGCCTACCGCACGCTGGAATTGGCCGAATGCACAGATGTCATCCACCACTACTGGAGCCGCAAGGCGCAGTTCCGCGCCAAGATCCAGGCCTGGCTGCGCAAGCACGGCCACGAGCCGCTGAGCCAGGCGGCGCTGGCTGATGTGTCCCTGGTCAATGACCAGTTGCCTCGCCCCCCGGCTCTGCAACGCCTGGGTTACAAGGCACTGAGCATGACCCTGCCCAGCCACGAGCGCCAGTTCGCCCGCGAGCTGCTTTATGGCTGCTACCCCTACCCCAATGAGTTCGACCGCGCCTGCGCGCCGGCCTGGTGGGACAAGGCCCTGGAAAACCTCAACGCCCGCCATGGCCACGTGGAGCCCGAGCAACTGCGCCAGTGCCTGCGCCACCCGGGGTTGCGCCTGTCACTGGGCGAGCGGCGCAAGGATATCGAGGCGCACCTGCTGAGGTCATCCCACACTTGAGTAAACCTGTGCCGGCCTCTTCGCGGGTAAACCCGCGCCCACAAGTACATCGCGAGCCTGCAAGCCAGCAGAGATCCTGTGGGAGCGGGTTTACCCGCGAAGAGGCCGGCACAGGAGAACATCATCCTCACTGGCCTTGAACAGGCCGAGCGCGTAATCTCCGGCCATGCCACACGTCGCCCGTCTGTTCTGGATCCTGTTGCTCGCCTGCCTGAGCCCGCTGGCCCTGGGCGAGCGCCTGCGCCTGGTGACCGACGACTGGGCACCTTATGCGTACCAGCACGACGGCCAACCGCGCGGCATCGACTACGAAGTCACCACCCAGGTGTTCGAGCGCCTTGGCGTCGAGGTGGAGTGGGAGTTCCTGCCGTGGAAGCGCTGCCTGGCAATGATCGAGCAGGGCTTGGCCGACGGCATCATGGATATCTTCCAGAACGAGTCGCGCCAGCACTACCTGGTGTACGCCCCCGAGCCCATGTCGGAGGTAGAGTTCGTCCTGTTCCACGCCCGCACTCGACGCCATGCCGTCAAGACTCTCGATGACCTTGCCGGCCTCACCGTCGGCACCTCACCCGGCTACGCCTACGGTGCCGCTTTCAACGAAGCCGTACATTTCCGGCGCGAAGCTGCACCTACCCATGAAGCCAACTTCGGCAAGCTGATGCTGGGCCGCATCGATCTGGCAATCACCGACCGCAAGGTCGGCCATTACCTGCTGCGGCATCTGGGCCTCCAAAAGCAGGTCGAGGAGCTGCCCTTGGTGATCAGCCGCCAGCCCCAGTACCTGGCGCTGGCGCGCAAGCCAGGGCGGGAGGCACTGGCCCAGGCCTTCGCCGTGGAACTGCGGCGCTTCAAGCAGGAACCGGCCTATGCAGCGATCAGCAACCGCTACACAGGCGACATCGGAAACATTCTCAACGCCGTTGAGCAGCAGGAAAGCAGCACAGCGCGATAGCTCTGTTATACTCGGGCCTTCCCGCCCGGCTCACGCCCGGACGCTCGGCCTCGCAACAGGCATCCCGATCGGCATCGACGCACTTTCGCGTCCACCCTCTGCTACCCGGATGTGCAGTGAAAGCCCAGCTGGACCGGACGCGATCGCATCCCACCGATGCCCGTCGCGCCAGGCAGAACATCCCAAACGGGCCCAGCCCACACGAGAACAGGATTGCCCATGTCCTTTGCTTCCCTCGGTCTCTCCGAGGCTCTTGTCCGCGCTATCGAGGCTGCGGGCTATACCCAGCCGACCCCCGTGCAACAGCGGGCGATTCCCGCCGTGTTGCAAGGCCGCGACCTGATGGTCGCCGCACAGACAGGTACTGGTAAAACCGGCGGTTTCGCCCTGCCGATCCTCGAGCGCCTGTTCCCGGCCGGCCACCCCGACAAGTCGCAGCGCCATGGCCCGCGCCAACCTCGCGTGCTGGTCCTGACCCCGACCCGCGAACTGGCAGCCCAGGTGCATGACAGCTTCAAGGTCTATGCCCGTGACCTGCCACTGGTCAGCGCCTGCATTTTCGGCGGCGTCGGCATGAACCCGCAGATCCAGGCCATTGCCAAGGGTGTGGACGTGCTGGTCGCCTGCCCTGGCCGCCTGCTCGACCTGGCCGGCCAAGGCAAGGTTGACCTGGCCCACGTGGAAATCCTGGTGCTGGACGAAGCCGACCGCATGCTCGACATGGGCTTCATCCATGACGTCAAGAAAGTCCTCGCCCGCCTGCCGGCCAAGCGCCAGAACCTGTTGTTCTCGGCCACCTTCTCCAAGGACATCACCGACCTCGCCGACAAGCTCCTGCACAACCCGGAGCGTATCGAGGTCACCCCGCCGAACACTACCGTCGAGCGTATCGAGCAGCGCGTCTACCGCCTGCCCGCCAGCCACAAGCGCGCGCTGCTGGCGCACCTGATCACCCAGGGTGCCTGGGAACAGGTACTGGTGTTCACCCGCACCAAGCACGGCGCCAACCGCCTGGCCGAGTACCTGGAAAAGCACGGCCTGACCGCCGCCGCAATTCATGGCAACAAGAGCCAGAACGCCCGCACCAAGGCCTTGGCCGACTTCAAGGCCAACAGCGTGCGCGTACTGGTCGCCACCGACATCGCCGCCCGTGGCCTGGACATCGACCAGCTGCCGCACGTGGTCAACTTCGAGCTGCCGAACGTCGAGGAAGACTACGTCCACCGTATCGGCCGTACCGGCCGTGCCGGGCGTTCGGGCGAGGCCATTTCCATGGTCGCGCCGGATGAAGAGAAACTGCTCAAGAGCATCGAGCGGGTAACCAAGCAGAAGATTCCTGACGGCGACCTGATGGGTTTCGACGCCAGCCAGGTTGAAGCAGAAAAGCCTGAAGTACGCGAACGCCAGCAGAACAATGGCCGTGGTGGCCGTAACCAGCAGGCCCGCGGTGAAGGCGGCAAAGACGCCAACGGCGGCCGCAAGGACAAGGGCAAGGATAAAGGCAAGGCCAAGCAACAGGCTGCGGACAAGCCGGCCGACAAGGAAAAGAGCGGCGACAAGCAACAGCAGCAACGCAAGCCGCGTGACAAGAAGCCACGCCAGCAGCAACAGCAGGCCAGCAACGGCAGCGTGCCGAAAGTGCCTGCCGACCGTGATCCTGAAGAGTTCCTGGACGACGATATCGACAACTTCGGCAACCGTGCCGACTATGTCAGCCCGTACCAGGGCAAGAACCAGGGCCGCAATCGCCGCCCGGGTGCCAATGCCGGCCAAGGTCAGGGCCAGGGTAATGGCCGCAGCAACACCGGTGGCCAAGGTCGCAACAGCGGCCAGCAGCGCAACGGCGGTGGCGGCGAGAAACGTCCAGCCCGCGCTAACAACGGTGGCGGTGCCCGTCGTGATGGGGGTGGCCGTGGCCGCCCGGCCCGTGACGATGCTGCCCGGCAAGAGCCAGCCGTTCGCAACCCGCGCCAGCCGGAAAAACAGCCAGTGATCATCCGCAAGGAATCCAAGCTCGACCGTTACCCGACGCCTGAGCAGCTGGATGATCTGCCGAGCCGCCCGCGCGGTGAGCGCCCGGCGCTGTTGACCCGCAAGGGCTGACAGAAGCACCGAGGGGGCTGCTTCGCAGCCCTATCGCGACACAAGGCCGCTCCTACAGGGTTACGTAAATCCCTGTAGGAGCGGCCTTGTGTCGCGATAGGGCCGCAAAGCGGCCCCCTCGGTTTTCAGCAGGTAAGAATTACTTCTGCTTCACACCTTCAACACTGATATCCAGGTCCAGGGTCTGCGAGGTAGCGCCCGGGCCCTTGATGCCGAAGTCGTTCAGGTTCAGCGTGGTGGTAGCGTTGAAACCAGCGCGCTCGCCGCCCCATGGATCCTTGCCTTCACCGTTGAAAGTGGCCTTGAAGGTGACCGGCTTGGTCACACCGTGCATGGTCAGGTCGCCAGTCACGTCAGCAGTCTTGTCGCCAGTCGGCTTGACGCTGGTGGAGACGAACTTGGCTTCGGGATACTTCTTCACGTCGAGGAAGTCGGCGCTGGCAATGTGCTTGTCACGCTCGGCGTGGTTCGACCACAGGCTGGCGGTTTTCAGGTCGACGTTGATCTTGCTGGCTTCAGGCTTTGCACTGTCCCAGGTGAAGTTGCCGTCGAAGTCCTTGAAGGTACCGTGAATGAAGCTGTAGCCCAGGTGGCTGATCTTCCAGTCAACGAACGCGTGCTGGCCTTCCTTGTCGATCTTGTACTCGGCAGCCATGGCCTGGCCGGCGGAGAGCAGAGCGGTACCGAGCGCCAGAGCGGCAAAAGTCTTTTTCAACATCCTTACTTCCTTCCTTTGCAATTGAGGTTGAGAGTCAAGCTTTGCGGCCCAGCATGCGGGTCAGGGTCGCGTCACGGTCGATGAAATGGTGCTTGAGCGCTGCCAAGCCATGCAGCACGGCAAAAATCACCAAGCCCCAGGCCAGCCAGAGATGGATCACGCCTGCCAGGTCTGCCTGGTCGGGCAGGTCGCTGACCAGTGCCGGCACTTCGAACAGGCCAAACACCGGAATGCCGACACCGTCGGCGGTGGAAATCAGGTAACCGGCGATCATTACCGCGAACAGCCCCAGGTACAGGGCCAGGTGGCCCAACTTGGCTGCCAGGCGGGTGAATGCGCCGTGGCTGGCTGGTGCCGGTGGTGGCGGGCTGATGAAGCGCCAGAGCACCCGCAGCAGCATCACCGCCAGCAGCACCAGACCAATGCTTTTGTGCAGGTCCGGGCCGGCCTTGCGCCAAGGGCTGTAGTAGTCGAGGCCGACCATCCACAGGCCCAGGCCGAACAGGCCGAAGACTGCCAGAGCCACGCCCCAGTGCAGGACGATGCTGACCACGCCGTAGCGAGAAGGTGAATTGCGCAGTTGCATGTTGCGTGTTTCCCCGTGAAAGCTGTGCACAGACTAACGCGTAACGCATCGAATAAAAGCGTAAAAAACTGCTTTGGATTATCGATAAATACGATATGTATTCTGTAAGTTTCCCATTAAGGAAACATTAACGATAGACGGAGCGTTCGCGGTTGCCAGTGCCGCCCCTTTCGCAGCACAAGGCTGCTCCTACAGGACGGCGCAGAACCTGTAGGAGCAGCCTTGCGCTGCGAAGGGGCCAGCACTGTAATAAATCAACCCGCTTTGGCCTGAGTATTGGCCACAGCTTTCTTGGCCGGTTCGGACTTGGCAGTCGCTTTTTTGGTCTGGGCTGGCTTGTGCGCCGGTGCGCGCTTGGCAGGCGCAGCCTTGGTCGCAGCAGGCTTGGCCGCTGCTTCCTTGACCACAGGCGCTGGCGCAACCGGGGCCGGCGCGGCTTGCGGGGTTGGCGCAGGTGCCGGCGCCACTGCCTCGGCCTTGGCAATCGGCTCGGCCTTCACCTCAGGCTTGTCCGCCCCGCCAAAAAGGCGCTTGAAGAAGCCCGGCTTATCCTGCTTGGCCTCATCGACCGGCTTCGGCTCGGCCTTGACCGGGGCCTTGTCAGCCTTGTCGCCCTTGTCGGAAGAACCACCGAACATGTTGGAGAAGAACCCACCCTTGCTCTCCTTGGCCGCCACGGCGCCTGCAGCTGCTGCCGCCGCCACCGGTGCCGCCTTGGCCGGGTCGAACGACTTGCCGGCCAGCAGGTCCTGCACCTGGCTGGCCGCGCGCTGGCCACTGCGCAGGGCGCCTTCCAGGGTGCCTGGGTAGAGGGCGTCGGTATGCTCACCGGCAAAGGTGATGCGCTGCACCGGGCGCTCCCACAGGCGCCAGTACTTGCTGATCTGGCCCGGGCCATAGGCCAGGTAGGCGCCGCCGGTACCGGCGTCGGTGCTGTAGCGCTTGACCTCGTAGCCGGTGAACGAGCCACGGGCCTGTGGGTAGAACGCATGCAGGCGGATCAGCACCTGGTCGACCATCTGTTTGTCGCCGAACGCCTGCAGCAGGCGGGCGTTGTCGCCCGACAGGTTGATCACCACGTTGGCGCCACCCTTGAGCGCGGGTTCGATCCACAGCATGCCCAAGCCTGCGTTACTGAAGATTTCGCCCGACATGCGCGCCCGGCTTTCCCATACCGGCTTCTTGAACTTGAGCATCAGCTGGTCGCGCCAGCCATAGTTGGTACCCTTCAACGCCGCCAGGTGCTGGCTGTCCAGGCCCGGGGTCATCTGGATCTTGGCCAGGGCGCGCAGGGGCACGGCCATGACCAGGTAATCCGCCTGGTAGCCGACGCTGCCGACCTTGACCGTGACACCGTCCTTGTCCTGGACGATGGAGGTCACGGGTGAACTGGTCTTGATGGTCTTCAGTTGCTTGACGAACGCTTGGGCCAGCACCGGGCTGCCACCAGGCAGGCGCGCGGCACGCAGGTCACGGTCGCTGACGCCGCGATACACGCGGTTCTGCTGGGCAAAATACAGCAGCGACAGGCGCGATGGCTCATCGTAGCGGGTACGGATCTGCTGGTTGACCAGCTGGCGGGCGGTGGTCGGCAACTGCAGCTTGTCCAGCCAGGTGGAGACGTTGATCTGGTCGAGGGCGAACAGCGTGCTGTTGGCTTGCGGGTTCAGCGGGTCTTCGATCGAACGGGCCAAGTCATCAAGGGTTTTCTCGTAACGCTTGAGCGCCTCGGCAGTGGCCGGTTGCTTGGTAGCCAGGTCGGTGGCACTGAAATACTCGCCGTCGATCAGGTAACCGGGGGTACGCACGAACTCCGGTGCCGGCAGTGTTTCAAGTTTGAAACGGTCGAGGTACTGGTTGAGCACCGGCTGCGCCTTGGCGTTGCCGATCCACTCGCTGGTGGCCAGGCCCGAGCGCCCGCCCATGCCTGCCTTGGCTTCCAGCAGCGTCACCTGCCAGCCTTTGTTCTGCAGCTCGTAGGCGGCCGTCAGGCCCGCCAGGCCGCCACCCACGACGATCGCCGAAGGTGTCTTGTCCTTTGCCAGCGCGGCGCCGCTGGACACACCAATCAATACCAACGCGCACAGGCGCACCCAAGCAGCAGCCATGTCGGCGAACTCCGAGTCAGGGGGTTACAGAAACGTGGAGAGGCAGGAATGCCCCGGGAGAGATGCGTTAAGAATACGTCAGGTCTACCGACCCTGCCAGCGCAGTGACATCAAGTCCTTTTCGCCACAGACATTTTTGCCTGCAGCGTTTCCACGCGGTAGCAAGCGTAGCTGGCAACCCGATGAACAGCGGCGGTTGTCCTGCCCTGCGGCATTGCTTAGGCTTACGCGGTCGAACCAAGCCGCAAAGCCAGGAGAAGTGCCCATGGGCCTCAATGATCAGTGGATGCAACGCGACCTCAAGGTCCTGTGGCACCCCTGCACCCAGATGAAAGACCACGAGCAGCTGCCGCTGATCCCGATCAGGCGCGGCGAAGGCGTGTGGCTGGAAGACTTCGAAGGCAAGCGCTACCTGGATGCGGTGAGCAGCTGGTGGGTCAACGTGTTTGGCCACGCCAACCCGCGTATCAACCAGCGCATCAAGGACCAGGTCGACCAACTGGAGCACGTGATCCTGGCCGGTTTCAGCCACCAGCCGGTGATCGAGCTGTCCGAGCGCCTTGTAGCCATGACCCCGGCCGGCCTCGACCGGGTGTTCTATGCCGACAACGGTTCGTCGTGTATCGAAGTGGCGCTGAAGATGAGCTTCCACTACTGGCAGAACGTCGGCAAGCCGGGCAAGAAGCGCTTCGTCACCCTGACCAACAGCTACCACGGCGAAACCATCGCCGCCATGTCGGTCGGCGATGTGCCGCTGTTTACCGAAACCTACAAGGCGCTGCTGCTCGACACCCTCAAGGTGCCCAGCCCCGACTGCTACCTGCGCCCCGAAGGCACGAGCTGGGAAGAGCACTCGCGCACCATGTTCCAGGCCATGGAACAGACCCTGGCCGAGCACCACGCCTCGATCAGCGCGGTGATCGTCGAACCACTGATCCAGGGTGCCGGCGGTATGCGCATGTACCACCCGGTGTACCTCAAGCTGCTGCGCGAGGCCTGCGACCGCTACGACGTGCACCTGATCCACGACGAAATCGCCGTGGGCTTCGGCCGCACCGGCACCATGTTCGCCTGTGAACAGGCCGGTATTCGCCCGGACTTCCTGTGCCTGTCCAAGGCCCTGACCGGCGGTTACCTGCCACTGGCCGCCTGCCTGACCACCGACAAGGTGTACCAGGCGTTCTACGACGACTACCCAACCCTGCGTGCGTTCCTCCACTCGCACAGCTACACCGGCAACCCGCTGGCCTGCGCCGCGGCGCTGGCGACCCTGGATATTTTCGAGCAGGACAACGTGATCGAGGCCAACAAGGCCCTGGCCACACGCATGGCCAGCGCCACCGCGCACCTGGTCGACCACGCGCATGTGGCCGAAATTCGCCAGACCGGCATGGCACTGGCCATCGAGATGGTCCAGGACAAGGCCGGCAAGGTCGCCTACCCGTGGCAGGAGCGTCGTGGCCTGAAAGTGTTCGAGCATGCCCTGACGCGTGGCGCCCTGCTGCGCCCGCTGGGCAGCGTGGTGTACTTCCTGCCGCCGTATGTGATTACGCCAGATCAGATCGACTTCCTGGCAGAAGTGGCCAGCGAAGGCATCGACATTGCCACCCGCGATAGCGTCAGCGTGGCCGTACCGGCCAACTTCCACCCCGACTTCCGCGACCCGGGCTAAGCCCGGAAGCCCGCCGCGTACTCTGTGGGAGCGGGTTCACCCGCGAATGCAATAGTGGAGTCACCGCCGCATTCGCGGGTGAACCCGCTCCCACAGGGACCACCTTCTCCCTTTAGCTTGAGCTCAACCATGAGACTGTCCCGCTTTTTCATCGACGCCCCCCTGAGCCTTGGCGAGCATGAACTGCCCGAAGCCCAGGCCCACTACATCGGCCGCGTACTGCGCATGGCCCCCGGCGACGCCGTGCAGCTGTTCGACGGCAGTGGCCAGGAATACCGCGGCCAGTTGCTCGAAGTGGGCAAGAAAACCGTGCGCGTCAGCCTCGACCAGGCCCTCGCCGGCCAGGCCGATTCACCACTGCACGTACACCTCGGCCAAGGCTTGTCCCGTGGCGAGCGCATGGACTGGGCGATCCAGAAAGCCACCGAGCTGGGCGCCAACGAAATCACCCCGATCGTCAGCGAACGCTGCGAAGTGCGGCTGAAGGACGAACGCGCCGACAAGCGTCTGGCCCACTGGCGACAGGTGGCAATCAGCGCCTGCGAACAATGCGGCCGCTCGACCTTGCCGGTCATCCACCCGCCAGTGACCCTGGCCGAGTGGCTGAGCAGTGCCAAGGCCGACCTGAAACTGGTCCTGCACCCGGTGGCCGAACCGCTCACCAGCCATGCCAAGCCGGCCACCCTGGCCTTCCTGATCGGCCCCGAAGGCGGCCTGAGCGAAGCGGAGGTCGAGCAGGCCAAGGCTGCCGGTTTCCACGCCGCACGCCTCGGCCCACGCGTGCTGCGCACCGAAACCGCACCGGTGGTGGCACTGTCGGTGGCACAGCAACTGTGGGGTGACTTTTAACTAACGCACGTAGAACGACACCGCCACGAAATGCATGAGGCTGCCGGCGATCACGAACAGGTGCCAGATGCCATGCCAGTGGCGGAAGCGGCTGTCGAAGGCGAAGAAGATGATGCCGACGGTGTAGAACACCCCACCGGCAGCCAGCCAGGCAAAGCCGGCGCTACCGAGCGAGTGCAGCAGCGGCTTGACCGCCACCAGCACGATCCAGCCCATCACCGCATAGATGATGATCGACAGGATGCGCGCCTCGGAGCGCGGCTTGATCTCCTGCAACATGCCGATCACCGCCAGCCCCCAGACCACCCCGAACAGGCTCCAGCCCCAGGGCCCGCGCAGGCTGACCAGGCAGAACGGCGTGTAGCTGCCGGCGATCAGCAGATAGATCGACAGGTGATCGAGCTTGCGCATGATCACCTTCGCCCGCCCGCGAGTGCTGTGGTACAGGGTAGAAATGCTGTACAGCAACAGCAAGGTGCTGCCGTAGATGGAGAAACTGACGATCTTCCACGGGTCGCCCTGCAGGCCCGCGACCACGATCAGCCAGATGGCACCGATACAGGCCAGGACGGCACCGACCAGGTGGGTCCAGGCGTTGAAGCGTTCACCGTAGTACATGCAAACACAGACCTCCTGAGGTGGGCTGGGTTCCTGTTGTGATGCTGATGGCCTCTTCGCGGGCACGCCCGCTCCCACAGGTATCCACTTGCCTTGAAGTGTATGATTTTCCTGTGGGAGCGGGCGTGCCCGCGAAAGGGCCCTGTGCCTTACATCCTAACCAATCTCAGGTTGCAGTTCCGCGTCACGCACCAGCCGTTCCAGCCCGGCCAGGTCCGGCACACGCGCTACCTGTTCGCCCACCTGCACCGCCGCCAGTTCCAGGCGACCCAGCGCCACGTCCACGTAGTTCAGCTGGCTGTCCAGCTTGCAGGAGCGCGGTATGTCCTGCAGCAACAACGCCAGGTAGCGCAGGCCGGTATCACCCAAGGCATTGAGCACCACCACGCGTGCCCGCTCGCCGCAGGGTGTCTCGCCACCGCACGCGGCTTCGAAGCCGATCAGCGGCAGGCGCTGCTGGCGCCAGTCGATCCAGCCCAGGTGCCAGGCCGGCTCGCCGCGTTGGCACACCACGTTGCGCTGGCCACTCAACTCCGCCACCGCCACGTTGGGCAACACCAGGGTACGGTCACCCAACGGCAGTAAAAGCCCGGTCAGGCTGCTGCGTTGGCCGGCGATCAGTTCAAGCATGGGTCTGGCTCCAGTGGGCAATGCTCTGCAACAGGACCGACTCCTGGTACGGCTTGCCCAGGTATTCGTTGACGCCGATGGCCATGGCACGGTCGCGGTGCTTCTGCCCGGTGCGCGAAGTAATCATTATGATCGGCAAGTCTTTCAGTCGTTCATCACGGCGGATACGTGTGGCCACCTCGAAGCCGTCCATGCGCGGCATCTCGATGTCCAGCAGCAACACATCGGGGCGGTGTTCTTCCAGCAGGGCCATTGCATCGACCCCGTCCTTGGCCGTCAGCACACTCATGCCGTGGCGTTCCAACAGGCGGCTGGTGACCTTGCGCACAGTCACCGAATCGTCCACCACCATTACCAGCAACGCCCGTCGTGGCGCCGGGCCGAACACCTGGCGTCGAGCCGCACCGCCACCCGGCAGGCGCGCCAGGCGCCGCTGCTGGCCACG
The DNA here is from genome assembly GCF_015168335.1 of Pseudomonas shirazica. Taxonomy (NCBI): domain Bacteria; kingdom Pseudomonadati; phylum Pseudomonadota; class Gammaproteobacteria; order Pseudomonadales; family Pseudomonadaceae; genus Pseudomonas; species Pseudomonas shirazica. The sequence goes on along the minus strand of NZ_CP063456.1, from coordinate 5,738,195 downwards.
CAACTGGCCCAGCAGGTCGAGAATCAGTACCACCCGACCATCGCCCAACAGCGTTGCCCCCGACAACCCGGCAACTGCGGCAAACTGCGGCCCCAGGCTCTTCACCACGATCTCGCGGCTGGGCGACAGGCTATCGGCCTGGATGGCGAACGACTGCTCCTGGGAATGCACCAGCAGCACCGGCAGCGGCACGCTCTGCCCGAGCAATGCCGGGCGCGGCATGCCCTGCAGCAGCTCACCCAGGTAGCGCAGCTCGTATTCGTGGCCGGCGTACACATAACGCGGGGCGTCCAGCTGGTAGCACGCCGCCAGTTCGGCCGGCGGCACGCGGACGATGCCCTCGATGGTATTCAGCGGAATGGCGTACTGCTCTTCGCCCAGGTGCACCATCAGCGCGCGGTTCACCGACACGGTGAACGGCAGGCGGATCAGAAAGCGCGCGCCCTTGCCCTGGGCTGACTCGATACTCATCGAGCCGCCCAGCTGCTTGACCTCCTCGTGCACCACGTCCATGCCCAGGCCACGCCCGGAAATCTGGGTAATCTTCTCGGCAGTGGAAAAGCCCGGGCGCAGAATGAATTGAAGGATCTCGTGATCGCTCAATTGCGCCTGCGGGTCTAGCAGGCCGCGCTTGATGGCCTTGCGGCGCACCGCTTCCAGTGGCACGCCGGCACCGTCGTCGGTCATTTCGATAACGATATCCGCGCCTTCGTGCAGCAGATTCAGGTGAATGGTGCCCTGCTCCGGCTTGCCCGCAGCCAGGCGCATTTCGCGGCTTTCCAGGCCATGGTCGACGGCGTTGCGCAGCATGTGCTCCAGCGGTGCCACCATACGTTCGAGCACGCTGCGGTCGAGTTCACCCTCGGCATTGCCGACCACCAGCTCCACCTGCTTGCCCAGCTCGCTGGCCACCTGCCGTACCACACGCTGCAAGCGCGGCACCAGGCGCTCGAAGGGTACCATCAGGGTAGCGGTCAGGCCTTCCTGCAACTGGCTGTTCACCCGCGCTTGCTGCTGCAGGAGGCTGTGGGCTTCCTGTGCGCGCTGTGCCAGGGTTTCCTTGAGGTCGAGCAAATCCGAGGCGGACTCGAACAAGGCCCGCGACAGCTGCTGCAGTTGCGAGTGGCGGTCCATTTCCAGCGGGTCGAAGTCGTCATAGGCATCGCCTTCGAACTGCTGCCGGCTGGACATCCGCCCTTGGGTCTCGATATCCAGGCGCAGCAACTGGTCGCGCATGCGCTCGAGGGTGGTTTCCATCTCGTTGAGGGTGAACTGCGCATCGTTCACCTGCTGCTCGATGCGCCCACGGATGATCGAGTGCTCACCGGCCAGGTTGCCCAGGTCGTCGAGCAGCTCGGCATCGACCTTGACCATGTCGCCCGGTGCCCGCTCCGGTGCCACCGCCGGGGCCTCACTGGTTGCGGCTTCGACCGGCCCCTGGCCGGCGGCGCTATCGGCCAGGGCCGAGAAGCTGAAGTTGCGGATGTAGTCGATCAGCGCGGTGGCGGCATGCAGCGGTTGCCCCAGGCGCACGGCATCGAGCATGTGCGCCAGGCGGTCATGGCAGTTCTGCAGCAAGGCGAACAGTGGCGCGCTCGGTGGCATACGGCCTGCGGCCAGCAGTTCGTAGAGAAACTCCAGCTCGTGGGCCAGGTCGCCGATCGGCGCAATTTCGACCATGCGCGCCACACCCTTCAGGGTGTGCAGGTCGCGCATCAGGTTGTCCACCTCGACACTGTTGCGCGGGTCGGCCTGCCAGCGCGCCAGGGCTGCGGCGGCACTCTCGACGATGTCCGAGCTTTCTTCGAGGAAGACTTCCAGCAGCTCTTCGCCTGGGCTTTCCGGCTCTTCGACCAGCGGCTCGGCCACAACCGGCAGCAAGGGGTTGTGCGCAGGCCCCAGGCCAAGGGTATCGGCCAGGTCCATGTCCGGATGCAACGGCGTGACCGTGTCGATGCCCACCAGGCCAGTGGCCTCCGGTGCCAGGGCCTGGCCAAGCAGGTGGCGCAGGCTGTCGACCAGCTCTGGCCTTGGCGGGATGTCCTGCCCGGCCGCCACTTCGTCGAGCATGTCCAGCAGTGCTTCATGGGCCCGCTGCACGTGGGCGAAGAACCGTGCATCGGCGGGCAGGCTGCCCTCCTCCACGGCGCCGTACAAGTCGAGCAAGGCCTCGCACACGTCATCCATCTGCCACAGGTCGGCCAGGTGCGCGGCGTGGCCCAGGGTAGTCAGTTCGTCGAGCAGGGTGTCCAGCGCATCGCGCTGGCCGGGCTGTTCCTGCCAGCGCGACAGCAACGACTCGGCATCAAGCAGGATATCCATGGCCTGGGCCAGGAAACTGGCGATCAACTGCGGGTCGCGCTTGCTGCGCCGCGCATGCTGCGGGTCGTCATGCAAGCTGGCCAAGTGCGCGTCCACCGCCTGGCCGACCTGCTCGATCAGCTCCGCGGCACCGGGGATGGCCGCCAGCGGCGTGCTGTCGAGTTGCGCCAGGCCCAGGTGGAACAGCGAGCGCGCAGCTTCCAGCCATTCGATCTCGGCCATTTGCAGGGGCAGTTGGTGGCCCTTGTATTCACGTGCCAGGCGGTCGAAGGCCGTTGCCAGTTCGGCGACCGGCATCACCCCGGCCATGGCGGCACTGCCCTTGAGCGTATGCAGGGCGCGCTGCAGGCCATCGCTGACCTGCGTATCGTGGCCGTCGGCGCCCTGCAGGAAAGCATCCAGGCTGGCCAGGTGGCCCTGCGCCTCGCTGCGGAAAATGTCGAGCAGTTGCGGATCGAGGCCGTCGATGTCGGCCGCCACCGGGGCATCGTTTTCGGCGAGGGCATGCAGGTGCCCGGCCAGTTGCTCGATTTCCGTCAGTTGCGGCAACTGGCCTGCGGCGAAGTCGGCCAGCAGGTCGGGCAGGTAGACGAATACCTGCTGCAGGGCCACCACGCCTTCCGGGCTGAGCACGCTGCGGCCCTCGAGTACCCGGTTCAGCAGGTGTTCTGCGCCCCAGGCCAGCTCGGCCACCGCCTCGGCATGCACCATGCGGCCGCTGCCCTTGAGCGTATGCAAGGCGCGGCGTACTTCTCCCAGTGCCTCGCGCTGCTGGTTGTCGGCACGCCAGCGCAACCAGTGGCGCTCGATTTCAGGCAGCAGTTCACCGGCCTCGTCGAGAAACACTTCACGCAGCTCGTCATCGATGCCATCAGCGCTGCCATCCTGGCCTGCGGTGGCCTCGACCATCGCGCAGTGCACACCCAGTGTCGCCAGGCTGGCGCGCGCCATGTCGATGAAGGGCTGGCCATCCGCCAATGGGTCCGCCACCCGCCATTGCAGGTAGCATTCGGCGGCGCTCAAGGCCTCGGCCAAGTGCGTCAGCTCATCGGCTGGCGGCTCCACCTCCAGGTGCTGCAGCCACCGCTGCACATAGCTGGCGCAACCGGCAAACAGCTCGGCCACGGTCGGCAGCATCAACATCGCCAGTGCACCACGAATCTGCTGCAACAGCCCTGGCAAAGGTTGCAGGCGTTGCCGAGGCCAGCCGGATTCCAGGCAATCGCCGATCAGGTCCTTGGCCTGCTGCAGCACGTTCAGCGACTCGTTCAACACCAGCTGGCGGATTTCGGCCAGGTCCGAGCCCGGCAGGCCGCCCTGGCCGTTTTCCTCCAGCGGGCCGACCATGCCATTGAGCGTGGCCTCCACGTACAGCAGGGCCCCCGCTACATCCATCAACACCGCGTCGTCCACGGCCCGCTCGCCCTGGGCCAGGGCCTGCAGCGCCAGCACCTGGTCGATGATCACCCGGCGTGGCTGCTGGAAGCCAAGCACCGCCAGGGTGTCGGCCACGTGGCGCAGCGGTGCCAGCAGGGCATCAAGTTGCTCGCTGTGCTGGCGATCGCCACGCACGAACTGGTCCAGGCGCTCCTTGATGCGCATCAGGTCGTCGCACAGCGCGGTCACCACCGAGCGCAGGGCATCGCGGCCAGGCCCTGCCTGCAGCTGCTCGCGCCAGTTGCCCAGCGACAGGTCGAGGTTGGCCAGGTCGTCGGCACCGGCAAAGCGTTGGGTGGCGCCGCTGATCAGGCTGGCCTGGGCCAACGGCTCCTCGCCACGGCAGGCACGCAGTTGGTTGAGCAGCGGCAGCATCACCAGTGGCAGGTCGTGGCGGGCGCCGCGTAGGCGCTCCAGATACGACGGCAGTTGCTCCAGGCCGCGAAACAAAGCGCCCAGGCAATCACCGCGGGGGCTGACCTGACCATCGGCCAGGGCCTTGGCGAACAGCTCCAGTTCTTCAGCCAGGCGCGTGGCACCGCGCAGTTCGAGCATGCGCAGGCAGCCGTGCACCTGGTGCAGGTTGTCGACCACGAATGCCAGCATCGACAGGTCGCCAGGCTCGCCGGCAAAGCGCTCCAGCGCCTGGCGCGCCTGGCCCAGGCAGTCGAGGATGGCGGCTTTGGTCCAGGCCAGCGCCACTGTGTCGTGGCGTTCGGGGCTTACAGCTGCTACAGCCATGGGCACTCCTCGGCGCGGCTTTTCAGTAGAGCTCATCAGTAGGGCTCTTCACTTGGGCTCTGCTGGTGGCGGCAGGGTGAACCCGGACACCGAACGGCGCATCTCGCTGGCCATGCGTGCCAGGTGGCGGATGCTGTCGGCAGTGGCCCCGGAGCCGGCGGAGGTCTGCGCGGTAATCTGCTGGATGACCGCCATGGTGTGGGAGATCTGCCCGGCAGACGAAGTCTGCAGCTGGGCGGCATCGGAGATGCTGTGGATAAGGTCGGCGAGGTTCTGCGAGACGCCTTCGATCTCGGCCAGCGCCACCCCGGCATCCTGGGCAAGGCGGGCACCGCGCACCACCTCGGCGGTAGTCTGCTCCATGGAGATCACCGCCTCGTTGGTGTCGGCCTGGATGGTGCGCACCAGCGCTTCGATCTGCCGGGTGGCCGATGACGAGCGCTCGGCCAGGCGCTGCACTTCGTCGGCGACCACGGCGAACCCACGGCCGGCCTCGCCGGCCAGCGAGGCCTGGATCGCCGCGTTGAGGGCGAGGATGTTGGTCTGGTCGGCAATGTCGTCGATCAGGCTGACGATATCGCCGATTTCCTGGGAGGACTCACCGAGGCGCTTGATCCGTTTGGCGGTGTCCTGGATCTGTTCGCGAATGTTGTCCATGCCGTTGATGGTGTTGTGCACCACCTCGTTGCCCTTGTTGGCGATCGCCACCGAGCGCTCGGCCACCTTGGCCGACTCGTAGGCATGCGCCGAAACCCGGTCGATCGATTCGACCATGTCGCCAACCGCCTCGGAAGCCTCGCTGATCTGCTCGGCCTGGTGCTCCGAGGCCTTGGCCAGCTGGCGTGCGGTGTTCTGTGTGTCCTGCACGGCGGCAGCGACCTGCATGGCACTGTGGTTGATGGTGGCGACCAGGTCGCGCAATTGGTCCACGGAATAGTTGATCGAGTCGGCAATGGCGCCAGTGAAGTCTTCGGTCACCGATACGGTCACGGTCAGGTCGCCGTCAGCCAGCTCTTCGATTTCGTCGAGCAGGCGCATGATCGCCTGCTGGTTGCGTTCGTTCTTTTCCGCCGTCTCACGCAGCTGGCGGTTGGTGGTGCGTACCATGACCAGGCCGATGAGGATGATCGAAGCCAGCGCCAGAAGGCCCAGGACATAGCCGCCGACGGTGTCGAGCGTGCGCCCGCCGGCCAGGTTCTCGAAACCGTTGGCCAGGTGCGAGGCCTCGTCGAGCAGGGTTTGCGACAGGCTGAAGATGTTGCCCGCAGCCTCGCGCACGCGGAACAGTTCCGGCGAGGTTTCGAGGATTTCATCCACCGAGCCGGCAACGAACTGGAACAGCTCTGCAATTTCAGCCAGGCGCGCACGGGCATCGGCGTCCTCGACACGGGTCACCTGGATCGCCGCGTTGCCACTGAGCATGCCCTCGAGCACCTGGCCGAAGCGCCCGGCATCGCGGCCGAAGGCATCCGCCGCCTGGGCCGCGGCGTCGTCACCGGCCAGCACAGTGTTGACCGAGCCGAGAATGCGTTCGGCCAGCAGCAACTGGCGCTGGGCCACCGCCACCTGGCTGGCCGGGGCGCCACTCTGCAGCAGGATCTCGACCACTTTCTCGTATTCCACCTGCAACTGCGGCACGGTCTCGGCCAGGGTCGCCGCCACCTGGTGCAGCGACAGCACGGTCTGCTCGCTGGCCAGGATGGTGTCGGTGTTCTTGCGCAGGTTTTCCCAGTCGCGGCGTACCGCTTCCATTTCGTCACGCACCATGGGCGGCGCAGGTGGCAGGCCGGTGGACTTGTCACCTTCACGCAGGTAGCCCCAGCGCCGTTCGAAATCGTTGCGCGCGTCCGACAGCAGCTTGAAGGCCAGGGCCTTGCCGGTGGCGGCTTCGGTGGCGTTCTTGGCGATGCGCTGCGACAGCACCCGCAGTTCGCCGGCGTGGCCGATGTACTGCTTGTCGTAGTTGGACTGGGTGTTCAGGTAGGCAAAGTTGGCGAACAGCAGAATGATCGACAGGATCAGGATCAGGAACAGCACGGTGATCTGCGCGATGCTGCGGGTACGTGGGGTCACGGTGGTGACGGGGGTGGCAGGCTTGTTCACGTTCGCAGGTCCTATAACGCCACATCGAGAAAGCCCGGCGCCTGGGCCAGGGCGAAGGGGCTGAAGATCGCCCAGTTGCGTTCACGCGGGAAGTGCCCCTGCACGAAAGGTGCAGCGGCGCGGATCAGGGGCTGTGGCGGCGACAGTTGCAGGCTGTCGAGGGCAAAGTGCTGCAGGCCCAGCACCTCGTCTACCAGCAGGCCGACGAACAGGTCCTCGTGGTCCAGCACCAGCACCCGCCGCTGCTTGCCCGGGGCGGCGTGGCCCAGGCCGAAGAAACTGCTCAGGTCCATCACCGGTAGCAGCCGTCCGCGCAGGTTGGCTACCCCGCACACCCACGGCTGCACGCCGGGGACGCGGCTGCTGCGCGGTTCGCGCAGCACCTCGGCAACCTCGCCCATGGGCGCGACGAACCATTGCCCGGCTATGCGGAAGCCGATGCCGCTCCACTGTTGCAGGCGGTTGTCCTGCGGCGGCTGGTCGGCGACCAGCAGGCGGCAGCGCCGGTCGATGTCCAGCAACAACTCGAAGGCGGTCAGCGACGCGCCCTGCGGGCGGGTGGTCAAGCCCCGAGCACTTCTTTGAGCTTGGCGATCAGCGCGTCCTCTTCCACCGGCTTGGTCAGGAAGTCACGAGCGCCCTGGCGCGTGGCCCAGATACGGTCGGTTTCCTGGTCCTTGGTGGTGACCACGATCACCGGGATGGTGCTGGTTTCCGGGTCCTTGCTGAGCTGACGGGTTGCCTGGAAGCCGTTCATGCCGGGCATCACGATGTCCATCAACACCGCGTCGGGCTTGTCCTGCCGTGCCAGGGCCACGCCATCGGCACCGTTGTTGGCCTTGAGCACCTGGTAGCCGTGCTTTTCCAGCCATTCGGTCAATCGGTACATCTCTGTCGGCGAGTCGTCGACAATCAGAACTCGGGCCATGCTGGTTCCCCATCAGGAAAGAAAGACCGTGCCATGGCGAGGCGCGGTCAGGGTGCGTGTTGTTGGGCTGCGGCAAAACCGGGCACGTGGGCGCGGATCGCGTCGAGCAGTTCTTCCTTGCTGAACGGTTTGGTCAGGAACTGGTCGGAGCCGACCACCCGGCCGCGGGCCTTGTCGAACAGGCCGTCACGTGACGACAGCAGAATGACCGGGGTGTCCTTGAAGGCACTGTTGTGCTTGATCACCGCGCAGGTCTGGTAGCCGTCCAGGCGCGGCATCAACACATCGACGAAGATGATGCTGGGCTGGTGGTCGACGATCTTGGCCAGGGCATCGAAGCCATCGCTGGCGGTGATCACCTCGCAGCCCGCTTCACCGAGCAACATCTGTGCGGTGCGGCGGATCGTGCGCGAGTCGTCGATCACCATCACCTTCAGGGGTTGTTCCATCACTTGGGCTACCGTCGCTGCTTATGCCGAATTCCTGGAGCTGCTGCGCAGCCCCAAAGGCCTGTTGTATAGCGCTATGACTGGCATTTTTAGCACACTCCGGGTGGCCGTTCCATCTGCGGCGCCCCTTGACCGGCGGCGTTCACGGCGCCACCCTGAGCCACTTTTCTTTCGATCCATCGCGGCCACGTGCCGCCAAGAGGAACCACCCCATGAGCGTTCGCCTCGGCATTGTCATGGACCCCATCGCGTCCATCTCCTACAAGAAGGACAGCTCGCTGGCCATGCTGCTGGCCGCACAGGCGCGCGGCTGGAGCCTGTTCTACATGGAACAGCGAGATATGTACCTGGGCGCCGGCCAGGCCCGTGCGCAGATGCGCCCGCTGAAAGTGTTTGCCGACCCGGCCCGCTGGTTCGAGCTGGGCGAGGAGCAGGACAGCGCGCTGGCCGAGCTGGACGTGATCCTGATGCGCAAGGACCCGCCCTTCGACATGGAGTTCGTCTACAGCACCTACCTGCTGGAGCAGGCCGAGCGCGAGGGGGTACTGGTGGTCAACCGCCCGCAGAGCCTGCGCGACTGCAACGAAAAACTGTTCGCCACCCAGTTCCCGCAGTGCATGGCGCCTACCCTGGTCAGCCGCCGTGTCGACATCCTGCGCGAGTTCGCCGACAGCCGTGGTGACGTAATCCTCAAGCCGCTGGACGGCATGGGCGGCGCCTCGGTGTTCCGTCACCGCAAGGACGACCCTAACCTGTCGGTGATCCTCGAGACCCTGACCCAGCACGGCGGCCAGCAGATCATGGCGCAGGCCTACCTGCCCGAGATCAAGGACGGCGACAAACGCATCCTGATGATCGACGGCGAGCCGGTGGACTACTGCCTGGCGCGTATCCCGGCCAGCGGCGAGACCCGTGGCAACCTTGCCGCCGGCGGCCGTGGCGAAGCACGCCCGCTGACCGACCGCGACCGCTGGATCGCCGCCCAGGTCGGCCCGACCCTGCGCGAGAAGGGCCTGACGTTCGTGGGCCTGGACGTGATCGGCGACTACCTCACCGAAATCAACGTCACCAGCCCCACCTGCATCCGCGAGATCGATGCCGCCTACAACACCGATATCGGCGGGCAATTGATGGATGCCATTGATCGCCAGCTGAAGGCGCGCTGACCGCCGACGCACGGCAACAACCCAGAGTGGGGTATGATGCGGGTCCTTTTAGCCTGGCCTGCTGCCCCGCCCTGCGGTTGCTGGAAACCCGATGACGCTGCCCGCTGACATCCCCGCCGACCTGCTGCCCCCCCGTGTTCGCCCGGTGGACCGGCTCGGCTTTACCCTGTTCCTGGCTGCCCTGGTGCACCTGGCGCTGATCCTCGGCGTCGGCTTCAGCGTGGTCAAGCCTGCAGAAATCCGCCACACCATGGACATCACCCTGGCCACCTTCAAGAGCGAGAAACCGCCGGAGAAGGCCGATTTCCAGGCCCAGGACAACCAGCAGGGCAGCGGCACCCTGGACAAGAAAGCGGTGCCCAAGACCACCGAACTGGCACCGTTCCAGGACAGCAAGATCAACAAGATCACCCCGCCACCCGCCGCGAAGCCCGAGGTGGTACCGCCCCCTGTCCCGCAGAAGTCGGCGGTAGTGACCACGGCGCCCAAGCCGCAGAAGGTCGAGCCCAAACCCAGGGAAAGCAAACCGCAGCCCAAGCCGGCAGCCCCGGCACCGGACTTCGACAGCTCGCAGTTGTCCAGCCAGATCGCCAGCCTGGAGGCGGAGCTGTCCAACGAACAGCAGATGTACGCCAAGCGCCCGCGCATCCATCGGCTCAACGCCGCCTCGACCATGCGCGACAAGGGTGCCTGGTACAAGGAGGAGTGGCGCAAGAAGGTCGAGCGGGTGGGCAACCTGAACTACCCCGATGAAGCGCGCCGGCAACAGATCTACGGCAACCTGCGCATGATGGTGTCGATAAACCGCGATGGCTCGCTGTACGAGGTACTGGTGCTGGAGTCGTCCGGGCAACCGGTGCTTGACCAGGCGGCGCAGCGCATCGTGCGGCTGGCGGCGCCGTTTGCGCCGTTTACCGGGGACCTGGCCGAGTTTGACCGGCTGGAGATCATCCGCACCTGGCGCTTTGCCCGTGGGGACCGTTTGTCCAGTAACTGAATCAGGGCCGCTTCGCGCCCCATCGCCGGCAAGCCAGCTCCCACAGGGATAGCATGTGGCTTGAGATCGATGCGATCGGTGTGGGAGCTGGCTTGCCGGCGATGGGCTGCACAGCAGCCCCAAAACAGCCATGCCGAGCACCTTGTCAGCCTCGCCACCTGGCGCCACACTATCCCCCATGAAAACCCTCACGCCGAGCTACCTCAAGCATCAGTTCCTGATCGCCATGCCACACATGGCCGATCCGAACTTCGCCCAGACCCTCACGTACATCGTCGAGCACAACGCCCATGGCGCCATGGGCCTGGTGGTCAACCGGCCGCAGGAGCTGAACCTGGCCGACATCCTCGAGCAGCTGCGCCCGGACGAAATGCCACCGGCCAGCACCTTGCAGGTGCCGATCTACCAAGGTGGCCCGGTACAGACCGACCGTGGCTTCGTACTGCACAGCAGCGAATGCAGTTTCCAGGCCACCGTGGCGCTGGAAGGGCTGTCGCTGACCACCTCGCAGGATATATTGCTTGCCATCGCCGCCGGGGTAGGCCCGAAACAGAGCCTGATCACCCTGGGCTATGCCGGCTGGGAAGCGGGCCAACTGGAAGCGGAGCTTGCCGACAACGCCTGGCTCAACTGCCCGTTCGACCCGGAAATCATCTTCGGCCTGACCAGCGACCTGCGCCTGGAAGCCGCCGCCGCTAGCCTGGGGATCAACCTGAACCTGCTGACCAGCCAGGCGGGCCACGCCTGATGGCCGAACTGCACCCTGAACTGCGTCTGCTGCTGGGCTTCGACTACGGCAGCAAACAGATCGGCGTAGCCGTCGGCCAGGTGGTTACCGGCCAGGCCCGCGAGCTTTGCACACTGAAAGCACAGAACGGCGTGCCGGACTGGGCCCAGGTGGAAAAGCTGATTGCCGAATGGAAGCCCGACGCCATCGTCGTCGGCCTGCCGCTAAACATGGACGGCACCCCCAGCGAAATGAGCGCCCGCGCAGAAAAGTTCGCCCGCCGCCTGAACGGCCGCTTCAACCTGCCCGTGCACACCCACGACGAACGCCTGACCACCTTCGAGGCCAAGGGCGAGCGCATGGCCCGTGGCGGCCAGCGCGGCAGCTACCGCGACAACCCGGTCGATGCCATCGCCGCCGCCCTGTTGCTGCAAGGCTGGCTGGAGGCCAATACCTGATCATCTTTGCCGCCGGCCCCGCCCGGCGCACCCTTCCGAGGAGCCCGCAATGAGCCTACCCAATCCCGCCGACCTGATTCGGCAGATGGCTGTCGACCTTCGTGCCCACCTGGCGCGCCGGGCAATTACCGAACCGCGCTACATCGGTATCCGCACCGGCGGCGTCTGGGTTGCCCAGGCCCTGCAGGAAGCCATGGGCGACACCAGCCCCATGGGCACTCTGGACGTCTCGTTCTATCGCGACGACTTCAGCCAGAACGGCCTGCACCCGCAAGTGCGCCCGTCCGAGCTGCCGTTCGAGGTCGAGGGCCAGCACCTGGTGCTGGTGGATGACGTGCTGATGAGCGGCCGCACGGTACGCGCCGCGCTCAACGAACTGTTCGATTATGGCCGCCCGGCCAGCGTCACCCTGGTCTGCCTGCTGGACCTGGATGCCGGCGAACTGCCAATCCGCCCGAATGTACTCGGCGCCACCCTGTCGCTGCCCCCCCATGAACGGGTAAAATTGACCGGACCCGCACCGCTCGCCCTCGAGCGCCAGGACCTCGCCTCCGCTTCCGCCCTTTAAGAGTCCCCCGCGATGACGCCAATCGACGCCAAGCGCCCGCTGCAGCTCAATGATCAGGGCCAGCTGCGCCACTTCCTCTCGCTCGACGGTTTGCCCCGCGAACTGCTCACCGAGATCCTCGACACCGCCGACTCCTTCCTGGAAGTCGGTGCCCGGGCCGTGAAGAAAGTCCCGTTGCTGCGCGGCAAGACTGTGTGCAACGTGTTCTTCGAGAACTCCACCCGTACCCGTACCACGTTCGAACTGGCGGCCCAACGCCTGTCGGCCGACGTGATCAGCCTGAACGTGTCGACCTCCTCGACCAGCAAAGGCGAAACCCTGTTCGATACCCTGCGCAACCTCGAAGCCATGGCCGCCGACATGTTCGTGGTGCGTCACTCCGATTCCGGGGCCGCGCACTTCATCGCCGAGCATGTGTGCCCGGAAGTTGCCGTGATCAACGGCGGTGACGGCCGCCACGCGCACCCGACCCAGGGCATGCTCGACATGCTCACCATCCGCCGCCACAAGGGCAGCTTCGAGAACCTGTCGGTGGCCATCGTCGGCGACATCCTGCACTCGCGCGTGGCCCGCTCCGACATGCTGGCGCTCAAAGCGCTGGGCTGCCCGGACATCCGCGTGATCGGCCCGAAAACCCTGATCCCGATCGGTATCGAGCAGTACGGCGTGAAGGTCTACACGGACCTCGCCGAAGGCCTGAAGGACGTCGACGTGGTGATCATGCTGCGCCTGCAGCGTGAGCGCATGGCCGGCGGCCTGCTGCCCAGCGAAGGCGAGTTCTACCGCCTGTTCGGCCTGACCACCGCGCGCCTGGCCGGGGCCAAGCCCGACGCCATCGTCATGCACCCGGGCCCGATCAACCGCGGCGTGGAAATCGAGTCGGCGGTGGCCGACGGCAAGCACTCGGTGATCCTCAACCAGGTCACCTACGGCATCGCCGTGCGCATGGCCGTGCTGTCCATGGCCATGAGCGGGCAGAACGCGCAACGTCAATTCGACCAGGAGAACGCCCAGTGACCATCAGTATTCTCGGCGCCCGGGTCATCGACCCGAACAGCGGCCTGGACCAGGTCACCGACCTGCACCTGGACGGCGGCCGCATTGCCGCCATCGGTGCAGCCCCGGCCGGCTTCAGCGCCAGCCGCACGATCCAGGCTGATGGCCTGGTCGCCGCACCCGGCCTGGTCGACCTCGGCGTGTCCCTGCGCGAGCCGGGCTACAGCCGCAAAGGCAACATCGCCAGTGAAACCCGCGCCGCCGTCGCCGGCGGTGTCACCAGCCTGTGCTGCCCGCCGCAGACCAAGCCGGTGCTGGACACCTCGGCCGTGGCCGAGCTTATCCTTGACCGCGCCCGCGAGGCCGCCAACAGCAAGGTCTACCCGATCGGCGCCCTGACCAAGGGCCTGGAAGGCGAGCAACTGGCCGAGCTGGTGGCCCTGCGCGACACCGGCTGCGTGGCCTTCGGCAATGGTCTGAAGGAAATCCCCAACAACCGTACCTTGGCCCGCGCCCTGGAATACGCCGCCACCTTCGACCTGACCGTGGTGTTCCACTCCCAGGACCGCGACTTGGCCCAGGGTGGCCTGGCCCACGAAGGTGCCATGGCCAGCTTCCTCGGCCTGCCGGGCATTCCGGAAACCGCCGAGACCGTGGCCCTGGCGCGCAACCTGCTGCTGGTGGAACAGACCGGCGTGCGTGCGCACTTCACCCAGATCACCAGCGCCCGTGGCGCGCGGCTGATCGAGCAGGCCCAGCAGCTTGGCCTGCCGGTGACCGCCGATGTGGCGCTGTACCAACTGATCCTTACCGACGAGTCGCTGCGTGAGTTCTCCAGCCTGTACCACGTGCAGCCACCGCTGCGCACCGCCGCCGACCGTGACGGCCTGCGTGCGGCGGTGAAGTCGGGGGTGATCCAGGCGATTTCCAGCCACCACCAGCCGCACGAGCGCGACGCCAAGCTGGCCCCGTTCGGCGCCACCGAGCCGGGCATCAGCAGCGTCGAGCTGCTGCTGCCGCTGGCCATGACCCTGGTGCAGGACGGCCTGCTCGACCTGCCAACCTTGCTGGCCCGCCTGAGCAGCGGCCCGGCGGCGGCCCTGCGCCTGCCGGCCGGCGAGCTGAAAGTGGGTGGCGCGGCCGACCTGGTGCTGTTCGACCCGCAAGCCTCGACCGTGGCCGGCGAGCAGTGGTTCTCCCGCGGTGAGAACTGCCCGTTCATCGGCCACTGCCTGCCGGGTGCGGTGCGTTATACCTTGGTCGATGGGCATGTCTGCCACGAGGCCTGAGTAACCCTCACTGGCCTCATCGCCGGCAAGCCAGCTCCCACAGGAAATCACTGCCCTCAATGCCTGTGATATCCGTGTGGGAGCTGGCTTGCCGGCGATGAGGCCAGTACAAGGGAACACCTACCATTCATCCCCCACGGTTGAAATCCTTCCCCCCACCCCCATATGAGTCTGCATCAGGCACTTTCGCCCCGCTGCGTGGAGACTCTCCCCTTGACCACCATCGTTTCTGTCCGCCGTAACGGCAAAGTCGTCATGGGCGGCGACGGCCAGGTATCCCTCGGCAACACCGTGATGAAAGGCAACGCCAAGAAGGTGCGCCGCCTGTACCACGGCCAGGTCATCGCGGGCTTCGCCGGCGCCACCGCCGATGCGTTCACCCTTTTCGAGCGCTTTGAAGGCCAGCTTGAAAAACATCAGGGCCACCTGGTCCGCGCCGCCGTCGAGCTGGCCAAGGAATGGCGTACCGACCGCTCCCTGAGCCGCCTGGAAGCCATGCTGGCCGTGGCCAACAAGGACGCCTCCCTGATCATCACCGGCAACGGCGACGTGGTCGAACCCGAAGACGGCCTGATCGCCATGGGTTCCGGCGGCGCCTACGCCCAGGCCGCAGCCCGCGCCCTGCTGAACAAGACCGACCTCTCGGCCCGTGAAATCGCCGAGACCGCCCTGAACATCGCCGGCGACATCTGCGTGTTCACCAACCACAACCTGACCATCGAGGAGCAGGACCTGGCCGACTGATCAGCTGTTCTGGCGCCTCATCCCGGTGATGGGGTTTTTCCACGCTGATTCATTCCGCCCGAGGACCATTTTCATCATGTCCATGACCCCCCGCGAGATCGTCCACGAACTCAACCGCCACATCATCGGCCAGGACGACGCCAAGCGCGCCGTGGCCATCGCCCTGCGCAACCGCTGGCGGCGCATGCAGCTCCCCGCCGAGCTGCGCGCCGAAGTGACCCCGAAGAACATCCTGATGATCGGCCCTACCGGCGTCGGCAAGACCGAAATCGCCCGCCGCCTGGCCAAGCTGGCCAACGCGCCGTTCCTCAAGGTCGAAGCCACCAAGTTCACCGAAGTGGGCTACGTGGGCCGCGACGTCGAGTCGATCATCCGCGACCTGGCCGATGCCGCGCTGAAGATGCTGCGTGAGCAAGAGATCATCCGCGTGCGCCACCGCGCCGAAGACGCCGCCGAAGACCGCATCCTCGACGCCCTGCTGCCGCAGGCGCGGGTCAGCAGCTTCGCCGAAGAAGCCGCGCAGACCAGCACCGATTCCAACACCCGCCAGCTGTTCCGCAAACGCCTGCGCGAAGGCCAGCTGGACGACAAGGAAATCGAGATCGAAGTGGCCGATGCCGTGGGCGTCGAAATTGCCGCGCCGCCCGGCATGGAAGAAATGACCAACCAGCTGCAGAGCCTGTTCGCCAACATGGGCAAAGGCAAGCGCAAGGCGCGCAAGCTGAAGGTTAAAGAGGCGCTGAAGATGGTTCGCGATGAAGAAGCGAGCCGCCTGGTCAACGAGGAAGAACTCAAGGCCAAGGCCCTGGAAGCTGTCGAGCAGCACGGCATCGTGTTCATCGACGAAATCGACAAGGTTGCCAAGCGCGGCAATGTTGGCGGCGCCGACGTGTCCCGTGAAGGCGTGCAGCGCGACCTGCTGCCGCTGATCGAAGGCTGCACCGTCAACACCAAGCTGGGCATGGTCAAGACCGACCACATCCTGTTCATTGCCTCGGGTGCGTTCCACCTGAGCAAGCCGAGCGACCTGGTGCCCGAACTGCAAGGCCGCCTGCCGATCCGTGTGGAGCTCAAGGCCCTGACCCCGGAAGACTTCGAGCGCATCCTGCAGGAGCCGCACGCGTCGCTGACCGAACAGTACCAGGCCCTGCTCAAGACCGAAGGCCTGAATATCGAGTTCCTCGCCGACGGTATCAAGCGCCTGGCCGAGATTGCCTACCAGGTGAACGAGAAGACCGAGAACATCGGTGCCCGCCGCCTGCACACCCTGCTCGAGCGTTTGCTCGAAGAGGTGTCGTTCAGCGCTGGCGACCTGGCCAGCACCCATGACGAAGCGCCGATCCAGATCGACGCGGCGTATGTGAACAGCCACCTGGGTGAGCTGGCGCAGAACGAAGACCTGTCGCGTTACATCCTGTAAGACCGCAGGGGGCCGCCTTGCGGCCCATCGCGACGCAAGGCCGCTCTTACAAGGTAACGCGATCTCCTGTCGGAGCGGCCTTGTGTCGCGATGGGCTGCAAAGCAGCCCCTTGCACAATCCCCCGAATCTCCTGAAGCTGTGCACCATCAGCTCCCGAGAGATTCCGCCCATGGCCCGCCTGCCCACCGCCATCAACCTGCACAAAGCCTCGAAAACCCTCAGCCTCACCTACGCCCCCGGCGAGGTCTACCACCTGCCCGCCGAATTCCTGCGCGTGCACTCCCCCTCCGCCGAGGTTCAGGGCCACGGCAACCCCATCCTGCAGTTCGGCAAGATCAACGTCGGCCTCAGCGGGCTGGAACCTGCCGGGCAATACGCACTGAAACTGACCTTCGACGACGGCCATGACAGCGGCCTGTTCACCTGGGAATACCTCGAGCAGCTGTGCCTGCGCCAGGAACAGCTGTGGGCCGAGTACCTCGACGAACTGCACAAGGCCGGCAAATCCCGCGACCCCGCCGAGTCGGTGGTCAAACTCATGCTCTAGCGCAAGGCCTTCAGGATTTAGAGCGCATTTTCTAAATTCATTTGTTTGAATACCTTACAGACAGCCCAGTGACGGGCTGTCTTGCGCATTACATGAAAGTCGGGTAACCAATGGGGGGTGGCAAGTTCCCTGCATCAAATTGCAGGTAGCCAGAACCCTCGCAGCACCGCTGTTCCTTATCACTGGTCACCCGAGTAGCAGTACCGGGCTCAGAACTGTGCACCCGCCACAGAAACCGGTACTCGTCTCAGGACAACGGAGCGTCGTAGATGAGTAACAAGAACAACGATGAGCTGCAGCGGCAGGCCTCGGAAAACACCCTGGGGCTGAACCCGGTCATCGGTATCCGTCGCAAGGACCTGTTGAGCTCGGCACGCACCGTGCTGCGCCAGGCCGTGCGCCAACCGCTGCACAGCGCCAAGCATGTGGCCCACTTTGGCCTGGAGCTGAAGAACGTGCTGCTGGGCAAGTCCAGCCTTGCCCCGGAAAGCGACGACCGTCGCTTCAATGACCCGGCATGGAGCAACAACCCACTTTACCGCCGCTACCTGCAAACCTATCTGGCCTGGCGCAAGGAGCTGCAGGACTGGATCGGCAGCAGTGACCTTTCGCCCCAAGACATCAGCCGTGGCCAGTTCGTCATCAACCTGATGACCGAAGCCATGGCGCCGACCAACACCCTGTCCAACCCGGCAGCGGTCAAACGCTTTTTCGAAACAGGCGGCAAGAGCCTGCTCGATGGCCTGTCCAACCTGGCCAAGGACCTGGTCAACAACGGCGGCATGCCCAGCCAGGTGAACATGGACGCCTTCGAGGTGGGCAAGAACCTGGGCACCAGTGAAGGCGCCGTGGTGTACCGCAACGATGTGCTGGAGCTGATCCAGTACAGCCCCATCACCGAGCAGGTGCATGCCCGCCCGCTACTGGTGGTGCCGCCGCAAATCAACAAGTTCTACGTATTCGACCTGAGCCCGGAAAAGAGCCTGGCGCGCTACTGCCTGCGCTCACAGCAGCAGACCTTCATCATCAGCTGGCGCAACCCGACCAAAGCCCAGCGCGAATGGGGCCTGTCCACCTATATCGATGCGCTCAAGGAGGCGGTCGACGCGGTGCTGGCGATAACCGGCAGCAAGGACTTGAACATGCTCGGTGCCTGCTCCGGCGGCATCACCTGCACGGCATTGGTCGGCCACTATGCCGCGCTCGGCGAGAACAAGGTCAATGCCCTGACCCTGCTGGTCAGCGTGCTGGACACCACCATGGACAACCAGGTCGCCCTGTTCGTCGACGAGCAGACCCTGGAGGCCGCCAAGCGCCACTCCTACCAGGCCGGCGTGCTCGAAGGCAGCGAGATGGCCAAGGTGTTCGCCTGGATGCGCCCCAACGACCTGATCTGGAACTACTGGGTCAACAACTACCTGCTCGGCAACGAGCCGCCGGTGTTCGACATCCTGTTCTGGAACAACGACACCACGCGCCTCCCGGCCGCCTTCCATGGCGACCTGATCGAGATGTTCAAGAGCAACCCGCTGACGCGCCCGGACGCCCTGGAAGTGTGCGGCACTCCGATCGATCTGAAACAGGTCAAATGCGACATCTACAGCCTCGCCGGCACCAATGACCATATTACCCCTTGGCAGTCGTGCTACCGCTCGGCGCACCTGTTCGGCGGCAAGATCGAATTCGTGCTGTCCAACAGCGGCCATATCCAGAGCATCCTCAACCCGCCAGGCAACCCCAAGGCGCGCTTCATGACCGGTGCCGATCGCCCGGGTGACCCGGTGGCCTGGCAAGAAAACGCTACCAAGCATGCGGACTCCTGGTGGCTGCACTGGCAAAGCTGGCTGGGCGAACGTGCCGGCGAGCTGAAAAAGGCACCGACCCGCCTGGGCAACCGTGCCTATGCCGCTGGCGAGGCATCCCCGGGCACCTACGTTCACGAGCGTTGAGCTGCAGCGCCGTGGCCCCCTGCGGGGCGCCACGGTGTTCATTTCACCCCATGAGTCACGCGCATGCCGCAACCCTATATCTTCAGGACCGTCGAGCTGGACAACCAGTCCATCCGCACCGCCGTCCGCCCGGGCAAGTCGCACCTGACGCCGCTGCTGATCTTCAACGGCATCGGCGCCAACCTGGAGCTGGTGTTTCCGTTCATCGAGGCGCTGGACCCGGACCTGGAAGTCATCGCCTTCGATGTGCCCGGGGTCGGCGGCTCGTCCACGCCGCGCCACCCTTACCGCTTTCCCGGGTTGGCCAAGCTGACGGCACGCATGCTCGACTACCTCGACTATGGCCAGGTCAATGTCATCGGTGTGTCCTGGGGCGGCGCCCTGGCCCAGCAGTTCGCCCACGACTACCCCGAGCGCTGCAAGAAGCTGGTGCTGGCCGCCACTGCCGCCGGTGCGGTGATGGTGCCGGGCAAGCCCAAGGTGCTGTGGATGATGGCCAGCCCGCGGCGCTACGTGCAGCCGTCGCATGTCATCCGCATTGCGCCGACGATCTATGGCGGCGGCTTCCGGCGTGACCCGGACCTGGCCATGCAGCACGCCGCCAAGGTGCGATCCGGCGGCAAGATGGGCTACTACTGGCAGTTGTTCGCCGGGCTTGGCTGGACCAGCATCCATTGGCTGCACAAGATCCAGCAGCCGACCCTGGTGCTGGCAGGCGACGACGACCCGTTGATCCCGCTGATCAACATGCGCCTGCTGGCCTGGCGAATTCCCAATGCCCAGCTACACATTATCGACGACGGCCATCTGTTCCTGATCACCCGGGCCGAGGCCGTCGCCCCGATCATCATGAAGTTCCTTCAGCAAGAGCGTCAGCGCGCTGTCATGCACCCTCGCCCGGTTTCGGGCGTGTAGGGGCGTGCTTGCCCGCGAAGCGGCGCCATGGTTAGAACGAGGGAGTGTTGCCATGAAAGACAAAACGGCCAAAGGAACGACAACGCTTCCCGCCACCAGCATGAACGTGCAGAACGCCATCCTCGGCCTGCGCGGCCGTGACCTGATTTCCACGCTGCGCAATGTCAGCCGCCAAAGCCTGCGTCACCCGCTGCACACCGCGCATCACCTGTTGGCCCTGGGTGGTCAGCTGGGCAGGGTGATGCTGGGTGACACACCGTTTCAGCCGAACCCGCGCGATCCGCGCTTCAGCGACCCGACATGGAGCCAGAACCCGTTCTACCGGCGCGGCCTGCAAGCCTACCTGGCCTGGCAGAAGCAGACCCGCCTGTGGATCGAGGAAAGCCACCTGGACGACGATGACCGGGCCCGTGCGCACTTCCTGTTCAACCTGATCAACGATGCACTGGCGCCGAGCAACTCGCTGCTCAACCCGCTGGCGGTCAAGGAACTGTTCAACAGCGGTGGCCAGAGCCTGGTACGCGGCGTGGCCCACCTGCTCGATGACCTGCGCCACAACGATGGCCTACCACGCCAGGTCGACGAGCGCGCCTTCGAAGTGGGCGGCAACCTGGCTGCAACCGCCGGCGCCGTGGTGTTTCGCAATGAGCTGCTGGAGCTGATCCAGTACAAGCCGATGAGCGAAAAGCAGCACGCCCGGCCACTGCTGGTAGTGCCGCCACAGATCAACAAGTTCTACATCTTCGACCTCAGCTCGACCAACAGCTTCGTCCAGTACATGCTCAAGAGCGGCCTGCAGGTGTTCATGGTGAGCTGGCGCAACCCCGACCCGCGACACCGCGAATGGGGCCTGTCGAGCTACGTGCAGGCCCTGGAAGAAGCGCTCAACGCTTGCCGCAGCATCAGCGGCAACCGCGACCCCAACCTGATGGGTGCCTGCGCCGGCGGCCTGACCATGGCCGCGCTGCAGGGTCACCTGCAGGCCAAGCACCAGCTGCGTCGGGTGCGCAGCGCCACCTACCTGGTCAGCCTTCTGGACAGCAAGTTCGAAAGCCCCGCCAGCCTGTTCGCCGACGAGCAGACCATCGAAGCCGCCAAGCGCCGCTCCTACCAACGCGGCGTGCTGGATGGCGCCGAGGTGGCGCGGATCTTTGCCTGGATGCGGCCCAACGACCTGATCTGGAACTACTGGGTCAACAACTACCTGCTCGGCAAGACACCACCAGCCTTCGACATCCTGTACTGGAACGCCGACAGCACGCGCCTGCCCGCCGCGCTGCATGGCGACCTGCTGGACTTCTTCAAGCTCAACCCGCTGACTCACCCAGCCGGCCTGGAGGTATGCGGCACCCCCATCGACCTGCAGAAGGTCGATCTGGACAGTTTCACCGTAGCCGGCAGCAACGACCACATCACCCCGTGGGATGCGGTGTACCGCTCGGCCTTGCTGCTGGGCGGCGACCGTCGCTTCGTGCTGGCCAACAGCGGGCACATCCAGAGCATCATCAACCCGCCCGGCAACCCCAAGGCCTATTACCTGGCCAACCCCAAGCTGTCCAGCGACCCCCGTGCCTGGTTCCACGACGCCAAGCGCAGCGAAGGCAGCTGGTGGCCGTTGTGGCTGGAGTGGATCACCCCGCGCTCCGGCCCGCTCAAGGCACCACGCAGCGAACTGGGCAATGCCACCTACCCACCGCTGGGCCCCGCGCCGGGTACCTACGTGCTGACTCGATGAGCATGCCAATTGGATGAAGACTCGCGACCGTATCCTGGAATGCGCCCTGCAGCTGTTCAACCAGCAAGGCGAACCGAACGTATCCACCCTGGAAATTGCCAACGAACTGGGCATCAGCCCCGGCAACCTCTACTACCACTTCCACGGCAAGGAGCCGTTGGTGCTGGGGCTGTTCGAGCGCTTTGAAGAAGCGCTAATGCCCTTGCTCGACCCGCCACTGGAGGTACGCCTGGATGCCGAGGATTACTGGCTGTTCCTGCACCTGATCGTCGAACGCATGGCGCAGTACCGCTTCCTGTTCCAGGACCTGTCGAACCTGACCGGGCGCCTGCCCAAACTGGCCCGCGGCATGCGCAGCCTGATCAACGCACTCAAGCGCACACTGGCGGCGTTGCTGGCCAGCCTCAAGGGCCAGGGGCTGGTAGAGAGCGAGACCCAGGCGCTGGGGCAACTGGTGGAGCAGATCACCCTGACACTGATGTTCTCGCTGGATTACCAGCGGGTACTGGGGCGCGAGGGGGATGTGGGGATTGTGGTGTACCAGGTGATGATGCTGGTGGCGCCGCATCTGCAGGCCCAGGCGCGGGGGGCGGCGGAGCAGTTGGCGGTGAGGTATCTGGAGGGGTAAGCCTGTTGTTTCGGTGTCGCGGCTTTCGCGGGCATGCCCGCTCCCACAGGTGAAATGCAGTGCTCGAGTGCACACAGGACCTGTGGGAGCGGGCAAGCCCGCGAAGAAGGCGACGCGGTATCAGATCAGGGTACCGGTGCCTGTCGGTGCCGAAGGCGGATTGCTGGCCGGAGCCGCGGTTGGTGCAGGAGCTGCGCTAGCGGTCGGAGCGGCGCTCGCCGCTGGAGCTGCCGGCTTGGCGGCTGCTGGCTTGGCCGGTGCTTTCTTCACTGCCGGCTTCTTCGCCACAGCCGGCTTGGCCGCTGCCGGTTTCGCCGCAGGCTTGGCCGCTGCAGTCTTGGCAGCAGGTTTCGCCGCAGCAGTCTTGGCCGCCGGCTTGGCCGCCGCAGTTTTCGCCGCAGGCTTGGCCGCTGCCGTCTTGGCCAGTGGCTTGGCCGCCGCCTTGCTCGCAGCCGGTTTGGCCGCAGCGCGCGACGAAATCGGGGTAACCGAAGCGCCGGTAAGTTTCTCGATCTGCTTGGTCAGGCTGTCCACCTGCTGGTGCAGGGCCTTGATCTCGTTGCGGCTCGGCACGCCAAGGCGCGAGATGGCGCTGTTCAGGCGCTTGTCGAAGGCCTCTTCGAGTTCGCTCCACTTGCCCAGCGCACGGTCCTTCACGCCCGACACACGCGAAGTGGTCGACGACTTGGCAGTTTCAGCAACATCTTCGGCGGTCTTCTTCGCCTGCTTCTCGGCCTTCTCGCCATCCTTCACCAGCGAGTCGAACAGCTTCGGGCCGTCCTGGTCGATCTTCGAATAGATACCAAGCCCCGCCAGCCAGATCTTGCGGGAGTACTTCTCGATCCCGCCGACCCAGGAGCTGCCTTCTTTCTCGGAATTCTTCTTGCCAGCCATCCTGCTCTCCTTATGGTTTGTGCGCGACGCGCTCGAGCAGCTCGTGCAGCTGTTCAAGCTTGATGGACAACGCCTCAACGTCATGTTTAGACGGAATGCCAAGGCGATTCAAGGCGCGACCTACCCGCGCGTCGAAAGCTTTTTCGATCTTGTCCAGTTGAACTTCGACCTTGCCGCGTACGCGACTGACTTCCTGGGTCGCTTCTTCGATCTGATTGTTGGCAGCATCGAGCTCCTTGTCGATGCGCTTCTTGCCACGCTTCTCGACGCCTTCGCCGGCCTTGACCAGCTCATTGAAGTAGTCGGAGCCTTCCTGGCCCACACGCGCATAGGCGCCGATGCCCGCCAGCCAGATCTTGCGCGCGTAGCCGCGCACCTCGCCCAGCGTGCCCGGGGCGTCGTCCTTTTTCTTCACAGTCACTTTGGCCATGCTCTGTACCTCATGCTCATGAGTGGAGGATAAACCGCCCATGGAGGTTGGGCTTGAGCACAAGGTAGAGAGGGAAATTAGAATCTTCACCCTAAGGTGAACGAGCATGGCCGCCGGAAGGGGTCAGGCCAGGGCTTTGTCCAGCGCCCGCTCGATCTCGCCCTTGATGGTGCCGCTCATCATCGACAGCATCATGCCCAGCTTCAATTCGACGCGGATGCGGTCATCGAAGATGTGCACGCTGCCGTTGGCACCGCTGCGCGCCACGTCGACCCTGTCGCCGTTCCAGGTGGCCTTGAGGTCGTATTCGCGGGTCAGTTTGTCGACCAGCGCTTCAGCCTTGGCACGGGCGGCATCGCGGCCGAGGGAATGTTTGCGTTCGACGCTGATCTGGGTCATGCGGGTGTTCCTGAAGATGAAGACATAATGGGCATTATGCCCGCCCCTGCCCACTGGCACACCCCGCCAAGACAAATCTGCCCGTTCGCCCTAGAATGGCGGTAATTTTTTCCGGTGAAGCGATATGAACGACCAGCGCAAAGGCGACCACGCCGAACCCACCACCCATTTCGGTTACCAGGACGTCCCTGAAAGCCAGAAGGCGAAGAAAGTCGCCGAGGTGTTCCACTCGGTAGCGGCCAAGTACGACCTGATGAACGACGTGCTTTCCGGCGGCATGCACCGCCTGTGGAAGCGCTTCACCATCGAGCTGTCGGGCGTACGCGCCGGCAATCGTGTACTGGACATCGCCGGCGGTACCGGCGACCTGGCCGCCAAGTTCTCGCGGCTGGTCGGCCCGACCGGTCAGGTAGTGCTGGCCGACATCAACGAATCGATGCTCAAGGTCGGTCGTGACCGCCTGCTCGACCGTGGCGTGGCCGGCAACATCGAGTTCGTTCAGGCCGACGCCGAGAAGCTGCCATTCCCGGACAACCACTTCGACTGCGTGACCATCGCCTTCGGCCTGCGCAACGTCACCCACAAGGACGAAGCCATCCGCTCGATGCTGCGCGTGCTCAAGCCAGGCGGTCGCCTGCTGGTGCTGGAGTTCTCCAAGCCGACCAACAAGCTGATGTCCAAGGCCTACGACGCCTACTCGTTCGCCTTCATGCCGCTGGCCGGCAAGCTGATCACCAACGACTCGGAGAGCTACCGTTACCTCGCCGAGTCGATCCGCATGCACCCCGATCAGGAAACCCTGAAGGCCATGATGGTCGAGGCCGGTTTCGACCGGGTCACCTACCACAACATGACCAGCGGCATCGTTGCCGTGCATCGGGGGATCAAGCCCTGATGCTGCTGGCCGGGCTGCTCGCCAGCGCCGAACATGGCCTGAACCGCGTCCTGCGCATGGACAGCACGGCCCTGCCGCGGCTGGCCGCGCTGGAGGGCAAGGTCATCGAGATCGACTGCCGCCAGCCGGCCTTGCAGGTTTTCATCCTGCCCGATGAAGAGGGCCTGATGCTCGCCGCCCACTGGCAAGGCGAGGTCAACTGCAGCCTGCGCGCCCCGGCCGGCAGCCTGGCGCAACTGGCCCTGGCCAGGGACAAGACCGCCGTGCTGCACAGCCCGCAAGTCGAATTGCATGGCGACAGCGCCGTGCTGCTCGACCTGTTCGGTGTGCTGCAGGACCTGGAGCTGGACTGGGAACACGAACTGCAACGCTGGCTTGGCCCGGTCGCCACGGCGCTGCTGGCCGGCCACATCCGCCTGCGCGCACGCTGGACCCGCCAGGGCCTGGCGCGCTTCAGCCAGAACCTTTCCGAGTACCTGGCCGAAGAGTCCCGTACCTTGGTCGGCAAGCGCGAAGCCGAAGCCGCCTTCAGCGAGCTCGATACCCTGAAGCTCGATACAGAACGCCTCGAGGCGCGCCTCAAGCGCCTCTCCCGATCCCTTGATACCAGCGATAACGCATGAAGCTGCTCGCCGTCCGCCGTCTTTTTCGCATCCAGCGTGTGGTGATTCGCTACCGTCTCGATGACCTGCTGTTCGACCTGCCGCTGCCCTGGTGGCTGATGAGCCTGCGCCTGCTGATGCCGTGGCGCTGGCTGCCGCGCAAGCCGTCAGAGCTCAACCGAGGCGCGCGCCTGCGCCTGGCCCTGCAGGACCTGGGGCCGATCTTCATCAAGTTCGGCCAGTTGTTGTCCACCCGCCGTGATCTGCTGCCCAACGACATAGCCGATGAACTGATGCTGCTGCAGGACCGCGTGCCGCCGTTCGACCCCAAGCAGGCCGTGGCACTGATCGAGGCGCAGCTGGGCGCCCCGGTAACGCAACTGTTCAGCCGCTTCGACGTCGAACCACTGGCCTCGGCCTCGGTGGCCCAGGTGCATGCTGCGCGCCTGAAAAGTGGCGAGGAAGTGGTGGTCAAGGTGGTGCGCCCGGGCCTGAAGCCGGTGATCGCCCAGGACCTGGCCTGGCTGTTCCTGATCGCCAAGGCCGCCGAGCGCGCTTCGGCCGACGCCCGCCGCCTCCACCCGGTGGAAATCGTCGGCGACTACGAAAAAACCATCTACGACGAGCTCGACCTGCTGCGCGAAGCGGCCAACGCCAGCCAGTTGCGGCGCAATTTCGAAGGTTCCGAGCTGATGTACGTGCCCCAGGTGTACTGGGACCTGTGCCGCCCCAAGGTGCTGGTAATGGAGCGCATCTACGGCGTGCCGGTGACCGACATGGCCACCTTGGCCGATCAGCGCACCGACATGAAGCTGCTGGCCGAACGAGGCGTGGAGGTATTCTTCACCCAGGTGTTCCGCGACAGCTTCTTCCATGCCGACATGCACCCGGGCAACATCTTCGTCAGCACTGTCAAACCATGGAGCCCGCAGTACATCGCCATCGACTGCGGCATCGTCGGCAGCCTGACCGCTGAGGACCAGGACTACCTGGCGCGCAACCTGATCGCTTTCTTCAAGCGTGACTACCGCCGCGTCGCCCAACTGCACATCGACTCGGGCTGGGTGCCGGCGCACACCAAGGTCAACGAGTTCGAAGCGGCGATCCGCACCGTGTGCGAACCGATCTTCGAAAAACCGTTAAAGGATATTTCCTTCGGCCAGGTGCTGATGCGCCTGTTCCAGACCGCCCGGCGCTTCAACATGGAAGTGCAGCCGCAGCTGGTATTGCTGCAGAAAACCCTGCTCAACATCGAGGGCCTGGGCCGCCAGTTGTACCCAGACCTGGACCTGTGGAGCACCGCCAAGCCATTCCTCGAGCGCTGGATGCGCGACCGCATGAGCCCCAAGGCCGTGCTCGGCAACATCCACAGCCAGGTCGAGCAACTGCCGCACCTGGCCGACATGGCCCGCGACCTGCTCGAGCGCCTGTCGCAACCGCACCTGCACGATCCGCAACTGCCGGAGCGGCGCCGCCAGGGCGACCGCTGGGCGCTGCGCCTGCTCGGCGCCGGCCTGCTCGGCGGGGGCGCGGTACTGGCCGCTGGTGCCGCCGCAGCCACCAGCCTGGCCGCCCCTGCCGCCTGGCCGGCCTGGCTGATGCTGGCCGCCGGCCTTTACCTGATCGTGCGCCAATAGCCAGCCGCGCCCATGGCTGGCACACTAGCGCAAAGGGCCCGGCACAGGAGCGGGCCCGCTTTGGAGTCGACGATGAAAGACTGGCTGGACGAGATCAAGTGGAACAGCGAGGGCCTGGTACCGGCGATCGCCCAGGACCACAAGACCGGACGCGTGCTGATGATGGCCTGGATGAACCGCGAATCGCTGGCCCTGACCGCCGCCGAGCAACGCGCCATCTACTGGTCGCGTTCGCGTGGCAAGCTGTGGCGCAAGGGCGAGGAATCCGGGCATGTGCAGAAGCTGCATGAAATGCGCCTGGACTGCGATGCCGACGTGATCATCCTGATGGTCGAGCAACTGGGCCATATCGCCTGCCATACCGGCCGTGAAAGCTGCTTCTACCGCGTCTTCGAAGACGGCCAGTGGAAAACCGTCGACCCGGTCCTGAAAGACCCGGATGCCATCTACAGCGCAGGACACTGACATGAGCGACACCCTGAACCGCCTGGCCGAAGTGCTTGAAGAACGCAAGCAAGCGGCCCCCGACAGCTCCTACGTGGCCAGCCTGTACCACAAGGGCCTGAACAAGATCCTCGAAAAGCTCGGCGAAGAGTCGGTCGAGACGATCATTGCCGCCAAGGACGCCGCGGTCAGCAAGGATTACAGCGATGTCATCTACGAAACCGCCGACCTGTGGTTTCATAGCCTGGTAATGCTCAGCGCGCTGGGCCAGCATCCGCAGGCCGTGCTCGATGAGCTGGAACGCCGCTTCGGGCTTTCCGGGCATGATGAGAAGGCTGCACGAACGCCTGCTGCCTGACGTATTTTCGGGGCCTGTGGGAGCGGGTTCACCCGCGAACACCGGCAAAGCCGGTGCCATACACCGCGTTGCATTCTTCGCGGGTGAACCCGCTCCCACAATGGTTGCAATGCAGCCCCGATAGGGCCAACACACATTTTTCAGGAGTACGAAATGGGTATCTTTGACTGGAAACACTGGATCGTCCTGCTAGTGGTCGTGGTCCTGGTGTTCGGTACCAAGAAGCTGAAGAACTTCGGCAGTGACCTGGGTGAGTCGATCAAGGGCTTCCGCAAGGCCATGAGTGACGAAGAGAACAAGCCAGCCGAGCAGACCCCGCCGCCTGCCCAACCCGTTCCACCGGTGCAGAACACTGCCCAGCAGAACCAGGGCCACACCATCGAAGGCCAGGCCCAGCCGGTCCAAGAGCCGCAGCGGAAAGACTGACCCATGTTCGGCATCAGTTTCAGCGAGCTGCTGCTCGTCGGCCTGGTCGCCCTGCTGGTGCTCGGCCCCGAGCGCCTGCCCGGTGCCGCGCGCACGGCAGGCCTGTGGATCGGCCGGCTCAAGCGCAGTTTCAACAGCATCAAGATGGAAGTGGAGCGCGAAATCGGCGCCGACGAAATCCGCCGCCAGCTGCACAACGAGCACATCCTGCAGATGGAAGAGGAAGCCAAGCGCATCCTCAACCCGATGACGCCACCGGCGCAGCCGCCTGTCACCACCGCAACCGTTCAGCCCCCCGCCGGGCTCGAAGCCAGGCCGGTCGAGACCGCTGCCGCCCCGGCCACGCCTTCTGAACCGCCTCAACCGCCGCGAGCCCCATGAGCGAAAATCCGGAACACGACCAGCCAATGCCGCTGGTTTCGCACCTGACCGAACTGCGCACCCGCCTGTTGCGCTGCGTTGCCGTCATTTTCCTGATCTTTGCCGGGCTGTTCTCCTTCGCCCAGCAGATCTACACCCTGGTCTCCGCACCGCTGCGCGAGCACTTGCCGGCCAATGCCACGATGATCGCCACCGACGTGGCATCGCCGTTCCTCACGCCGTTCAAGCTGACCATGATCGTCTCGCTGTTCCTGGCGATTCCGTTCATCCTCCAGCAGATCTGGGGCTTCATCGCACCCGGGCTGTACCGCCATGAAAAGCGCATTGCCATTCCGCTGCTGGTGTCGAGCATCTTCCTGTTCTACGCCGGCATGGCCTTCGCCTATTTCCTGGTGTTCCCGCTGATCTTCGGCTTCTTCGCCAGCGCCACGCCAGAAGGCGTGTCGATGATGACCGACATCGCCAGCTACCTCGACTTCGTGATGACGCTGTTCTTCGCCTTTGGCGTGGCCTTCGAAATCCCGGTGGCGGTGGTGCTGCTGGTATGGATCGGCGTGGTCGACGTGAAGTACCTGAAGAAGATTCGCCCCTACGTGATCATCGGCTGCTTCGTGGTCGGCATGGTCCTTACCCCGCCGGACATCTTCTCCCAGACCCTGCTGGCCGTACCCATGTGGCTGCTGTTCGAGATCGGCGTGCTGTGCGGCAGTCTGATCCGCAAGCGCAGCGCCCACGACGAAACCGCCAACGACCACAACGACCAGCCACCAGCGACCCAACCGTGAACCTGTTGCTCCTTGAAGAGGCCGACTTCGTCTCGGCCGACCGCGTCGTCCTCGCAGATAGGCGCTTCACCCACATGCAGGACATCCACCGTGTGGCGGTGGGCGACAACCTGCGCGTGGGGCGAATCAACGGCCTGATGGGCAAGGCCACGGTGCTGCGCCTGGAAAAGCACGAAGCCGAACTGGAAGTCGCCTTTGACCAGCAGCCACCGGCCAAGCTGCCGCTGACCCTGGTGCTGGCCGTACCTCGGCCGAAAATGCTGCGCCGGCTGTTCCAGACCGTGGCCACCCTCGGCGTGCCGCGGCTGATCCTGCTGAACAGCTACAAGGTCGAGAAAAGCTTCTGGCAAACACCGTTCCTGCACCCGGACAGCATTCGCGAGAACCTCATCCTGGGCCTGGAACAAGCCCGCGACACCGTGCTGCCCGAAGTGATCATCGAGAAGCGCTTCAAACCGTTCGTCGAAGACCGCCTGCCGGCCATCGCCGCAGGCACCCTGGGCTTGGTCGGCCACCCCGGCCCCTACCCCGCCTGCCCGCGCGCCGTGGAGCAGCACGTGACCCTGGCCATCGGCCCGGAGGGCGGCTGGATCCCCTACGAGGTGGACCTGCTGGGCAAGGCAGGCCTGGCTCCGGTCCAGCTGGGCGACCGCATCCTGCGGGTAGAGACCGCGGTGACAGCGCTGCTTTCACGGATTTTCTGACACTCTAGTCAATTTTTACCCATAAAGTTTCCCTTCCCCAGGCCGATTGTCTTGGCAACACAACAATTAATCGTGCTGCCAAGGCGCCGGGGAGTCGTACATGTATCAATGGTTCGCCCAATCATTGGGCAATGTGAGCGTCAATCGCAAACTGGGGCTGGGCTTCGGC
This sequence comes from Pseudomonas shirazica, assembly GCF_015168335.1. NCBI lineage: Bacteria > Pseudomonadati > Pseudomonadota > Gammaproteobacteria > Pseudomonadales > Pseudomonadaceae > Pseudomonas > Pseudomonas shirazica. The sequence goes on along the minus strand of NZ_CP063456.1, from coordinate 5,707,951 downwards.
CTGGTGCTGCTGTTGACCCTGGCCATTACCCTGGCTGGCTGGCACGGCATGGACAGCATCATCAACCGTGGCGACAAGCTGGGAAACATCTCGGTCATCCAGCAGTACACCCAGGAACTGCGCATCGCCCGCCAGCATTACCAGCGCCAGCCTGACGAAGCCTCGGTGGCAGAGCTGGAAAAAGCCCTGGGCAATCTCGAGCGCCAGGTGCAGCTTATGCTCGGGCAGATCGAGCAGCCCGCTGACAGACAGCGCCTTGAGCAGCAGCGCGAGGCCGTGCGCGGCTACCAGCAGGCATTCAACGACCTGAAACAGGCCGGCCAGCGCCGCGAGGCCAGCCGCGCCGTGCTAGGCGACACTGCCGACAAGGCCGCGGAGCTGATTGGCCGGGTGCAACGCGGCCTGCTGCAGGGTGGCGATATCAGCCAGTACCAGCACGCGGTGGAAGTCAGCGCCCTGTTGCAACAGGCGCGGTTCCAGGTACGCGGTTACACCTACAGCGGCAACGCCGACTACCAGCAAACGGCGCTGAAGGCCATCGACCAGGCCTTGGCCGAGCTACGCGCGCTACCGGCCAAAGTGCCGGCGGAGCACGCTGCCAGCCTGGACGATGCCACCACCGCCCTGGCAGGCTACCGCGACGCGGTCACCCAGTTCGGCAATGCCCAGGCCGCCAGTGAGCAGGCCCTGCAGAGCATGGTCGAGCACGGCACGGTACTGCTGCAGACCAGCCAGGCGATGACCACATCGCAAACCGCTGTGCGCGACGCCGGGGCGGCCCAGGCCAAGACCGTGCTTGCCGTGGCTACCGTGCTGGCCCTGGCCCTCGGCCTGCTGGCGGCCTGGGCCATCACCCGGCAGATCATCGTCCCGCTGCGCCAGACCTTGCACGCCGCCGAGCGCGTGGCCAGTGGCGACCTGACCCTGAACCTGCAGGTACAACGCCGCGACGAACTGGGCCAGTTGCAGGCCAGCATGCAGCGCATGACCCAGGGCCTGCGCGAACTGATCAGCGGTATCGGTGATGGCGTCACGCAGATCGCCAGTGCTGCCGAGGAGCTGTCGGCGGTGACCGAGCAGACCAGTGCCGGAGTCAACAACCAGAAGGTCGAGACCGATCAGGTGGCAACCGCCATGAACCAGATGACCGCCACCGTGCATGAGGTGGCGCGCAATGCCGAGCAGGCCTCGGAAGCTGCGTTGATGGCCGACCAGCAAGCCCGCGAAGGCGACCGTGTGGTGGGCGAGGCGGTGGCGCAGATCGAGCGCCTGGCCGGCGAAGTGGTCAATTCCAGCGAAGCGATGAACCAGCTCAAGGCCGAAAGCGACAAGATCGGCAGCGTGCTCGACGTGATCAAGTCGGTGGCCCAGCAGACCAACCTGCTGGCCCTCAACGCGGCGATCGAGGCGGCCCGGGCCGGCGAGGCCGGGCGTGGCTTTGCTGTGGTGGCTGATGAGGTGCGCAGCCTGGCGCAGCGCACCCAGCAATCGACCGAAGAGATCGAAGAGCTGATTGCCGGCCTGCAGAGCGGCACCCAGCGTGTGGCCAGCGTGATGGACAGCAGCCGCCAGTTGACCGACAGCAGCGTCGAACTGACCCGCCGAGCCGGCAGTTCGCTGGAGACCATCACCCGTACCGTGTCTTCGATCCAGGCCATGAACCAGCAGATTGCCACGGCAGCGGAAGAACAGACGGCTGTTGCTGAGGAGATCAACCGCAGCGTGATGAACGTGCGGGATATTTCTGACCAGACCTCGGCGGCCAGTGAAGAGACGGCCAGTTCCAGCGTGGAGCTGGCGCGGTTGGGTACCCACCTGCAAGGGTTGGTGGGGCGGTTCAGGCTCTAGGCTGATGTGTAGGTCACCTGTACTGGCCTCTTCGCGGGTAAACCCGCTCCCACAGGTACCGCACAGTTCTCAAAATCTGTGCAGTACCTGTGGGAGCGGGTTTACCCGCGAAGAGGCCGGCGCAGGTGGAGTATTCCTACCTGTTGAAGTGAAATTTCCTACCTGATTATCAGGTCAAGTCCTACAGCTCCGCTGCCGATTGGCAAAGGTGTGATGCCAGCAATGCGCCTGCATCCTCGCCCCCAATCGCACGGAGATTCCTCATGCTCGGCTACCTCAACCGCAAGCTCGGCAACATCAGTGTCGCAGCCAAGCTCGCCCTCGGCTTTGCCGTAGTCCTGCTGCTTACCCTGGCCACTACCGTCAGTGGCTGGCGTGCACTGGATGACGCCATTGTGCGCTCGCAGCAACTCAGCGAAATCGGCCTGATCAACGACCTGACCAAAGACTTGCGCGCAGAGCGCATCACTTACCGCGTACTCAACGACAATGCCAGCAGAACGCGGATAGCCAACATTCTCGACCAGCTCAACAGCATGCTGAGCACCTTGCAACAACGTAGCAGCGTGGATGAATCCCGGCAGATGCTGACCGAAAAGCTGGCGTTGCTGCAGCGCCTGCGCGGCGATTTCAGCGCGCTGGAGAATACTGTCGCCAAGCGTATCGCCCTGCGCCAGGCCATGCAGGCCCATGAGCAGAAGCTCACCGAAGTAATCGACGATCTCCAGACCCAGGCCTTGCTGAGGATGCCTGCCGACAGCCAGCAAAGCGGTGTGCTGGGGCTGATGGACACGCTTGGCCGACATATCGACGGTGCCAACCAGCAGAGCCTGATTCCGGCCTATACCTTCTCCCCTGTGGAAAGCTTCGCCAAGGTCGGCGACACCTCCCTGGATGCCGCCGCCAGCAGCCTTGCGCAACTGCTCAAAGGCCTTGCTCCACTTGGCTTGCCCCATGCGCTCACCCAGCAGCCCGGCGAGCAGCTGGCCAAGTACCGCGCCAGCCTGGATGAGTATCGTCGGGCTGCGGTGCGTGTCGAACAGCTGCAAAACAACATGGAGAACATGGGCAACGAGCTGCGCGCGGTAAGCCTGGAACTTGGCAAACGCAAGATCGAGCAGCGCGACAGGGAAGCCCTTGAGGCCCGCTCGCTGCTGACCACTGTAGCCCTGCTGGCGTTGGTCGTAGGCGTCGTGGCCGGCTGGCTGATCACCCTGCAGATCACCCAACCTTTGCGCCAGACCCTGGCCGTGGCCGGGCGCATCGCCAAGGGCGACCTGAGCCAGGTCGAACCGGTGCAACGCCGCGACGAGATGGGCCAGTTGCAAACCAGCATGCGCGAAATGACCTTGAGCCTGCGCGAGCTGATCGGTGGCATCGACCAGGGCGTCAGCCACCTGTCACAGGCCGCCACACAGCTGGCGGCCAGCAGCGAAGACACCAAGCTGCGCATCAACCAGCAACGCGAGGAAACCGACCAGGTGGCCACGGCCATGAACCAGATGAGCGCCACCGTGCAGGAAGTGGCGCAGAACGCTGAACAGGCCTCGCTGGCGGCGACCAACGCCGACCAGCAGGCGCAGATCGGCGACCAGGTGGTGGCCGAAGCCATTGGCCGTATCGAACAGCTGGCCGGGCAGATGGACCATTGTCTGGCGGCCATGCAGCACCTGGCGGGCGAGAGCCAGCGCATTGGCAGCATCCTCGATGTGATCAAGTCAGTGTCCGAGCAGACCAACCTGCTGGCCCTGAACGCGGCGATCGAAGCGGCACGGGCGGGTGAAGCCGGGCGTGGTTTTGCCGTGGTGGCCGATGAAGTGCGCGGTCTGGCCCAGCGTACCTCGACGGCGACCGAGGAAATCGGCCAACTGATCGACAGCCTGCACAACGGCACCGACGAAGTGACCCGCCTGCTGGACAACAGCAAGAGCCTGACCGAGCAGAGCGTGGAGCTGAGTCGCAAGGCAGGCCAGGCCCTGAGCCAGATAACTGACACCGTGTCGAACATCCAGGGCATGAACCAGCAGATCGCCACGGCCAGCGAAGAGCAGAGCGTGGTCGCCGAGCAGATCAATCGCAGTGTGCTGAATGTGCGCGATGTGTCGGATCAGACCAGTGCGGCCAGTGAGCAGACGGCGGCGTCGAGCGGGGAACTGGAGCAATTGGGGCAGCAGTTGCGGGGGATGGTGGGGCGGTTCAGCATTTGAGATTGCGGGGGGCTGCTTTGCAGCCCATTCGCCGGCAAGCCAGCTCCCACAGGGACCGTACAGTTCTCAGTACCTGTGGCACTCCTGTGGGAGCCGGCTTGCCGGCGATTGGGGCGCAAAGCGCCCCCCTTCGGTTAAAGCACCTGGCGCAGGAACGCCTGCGCGCGCGGGTCTTTCGGCGAGGCGAAGAACGCGGCCGGGGCCGAATCTTCCAGCAGCTTGCCATGATCGAAGAACAGCACGCGGTCCGCCACTTCACGGGCAAAGCCCATTTCGTGGGTAACGCAGACCATGGTCATGCCTTCCTGGGCCAGGGTCTTCATCACGTCCAGCACCTCGCCGACCATTTCCGGGTCAAGCGCCGAGGTTGGCTCGTCGAACAGCATCACTTTCGGGTCCATGGCCAGGGCCCGGGCGATCGCCACCCGCTGCTGCTGGCCACCGGACAGGCGCGACGGGTATTCGTTGGCTTTCTGCGCAATGCCTACCTTCTCCAGCAGCGCCCGGGCCTTGGCTTCGCGGTCGGCCTTGTTGCGCTTGCGCACCACCTTCTGCGCCAGGCACAGGTTCTCCAGCACGGTCATGTGCGGGAACAGGTTGAAGTGCTGGAACACCATGCCGACTTCGCGGCGGTAGGCGTTGATGTCGGTCTTCGGGTCGGCCAGTTGCAGGCCGTCGATGGCCACATGGCCTTCGTCGAAATGCTCCAGGCCGTTGAGGCAGCGCAGGAAGGTCGATTTGCCCGAGCCCGACGGGCCGAGCACCACCACCACCTCGCCCTTGGCGACCTGGGTGGTGACGTTATCCACAGCCCGTACCACGTGGCCACGGGTGTCGAAGACTTTCAGCAGGTCACGGACTTCAATCACTTTGCGCAAGCCTCCGCTCGAGCCGGCTGGCCAGGTGCGACAGCGGCAGGTTGATCAGCAGGTACAGGCCTGCCACGCAGAACCAGATCTCGAAGGTCGAGAACGAGGTGGTAATGGCCTCGCGGCCGCTCTTGGTCAGTTCGGTGATGGCGATCACCGAGACCAGCGAGGTGTCCTTGACCAGGCTGATGAACTGGCCGGCCAAAGGCGGCAGCACGCGCTTGAAGGCCTGCGGCAGGATGACGTGGCGCATCGACTGGCCCGCGTTCAGGCCCAGCGAGCGGGCCGCTTCGTTCTGGCCCTTGGCAATGGACTGCACGCCGGCACGAACGATTTCGGCCACGTAGGCGCCAGTGAACAACGCCAGTGCGGCCACCCCGGCAAACTCGCGGGACAGGTTGAGCACGGTACCGATGAAGAAGTAGAAGATGAAGATCTGTACCAGCAGCGGTGTACCGCGCACCAGCTCGACGTACACCGTCGACAGGTCCCGCAGCGTAGGGTTGCTGGACAGGCGGCAGAGGCCGGCGAACAGGCCGATCAATAGCCCCAGGGCACCGGACACCACAGAAATCCAAAGCGTGGTCCACAGGCCCCAGGCCAGCGGGCCGGCCGCCCAGTGGCGGGTGACGCCAATCTGGTCGCCTTCGGAAACGTCGTCGCCACGGGCCAGCTGCAGGCTGTCCTTGTCTACATCGAGCACCTGCTCGGCACCGCTCTCATCTTTCAGCGTGACACGGGCATTGTCGCCAGAGATGACGATGTCCTGCACGGTGCCGTAACCGGCGGCGCGCTGTGCTTCCTCGGCCTTGTAGGCGAAGTACTGCGGGACGCGGTTCCAACGCCACTCGTAGGAAATCATCGAGGTGGCCATGTACAGGCTGAACGCCAGGCCCACCAGGACCAGAGCAGTCAAACCGTGCCAGGGCCACTGGGCTTTCTTGTGTTTGATCACGTGGGGTACTTCCGTAAATGCAAACGCGCAGGGTTTGCCTGCGCGTCGGGGTCATAAAGCCGGCTTGTGGCCTGGGCCTTATTCCATTTCCTTCAGCCAGTCCTTGTTCTTGAACCACTTGTCGTGAATACGATCGTAGGTCCCGTCATGCTTGATCTGGTGCAGGAAGTTGTTGATGAAGTTGATGCTGTCGTAGTCGCCTTTCTTCAGGCCGAAGGCCAGCGGCTCGTAGGTGAAGGGTTCGTCGAGGAACAGCAGCTTGCCGGCACCGGCCTTGTCCACTGCCACCACGTTGTACGGCGCGTCGTAGACGAAGGCGTCAGCCTTGCCGTTGACTACGTCCATCACCGCTTCCTGCTCGTTGTCGTAGCCGTGGTACTTGGCCTTGGCGATCAGCTTCTTGGAAACCATTTCGCCGGTGGTGCCGAGCTTGGAGGTGATGCGGTACTTCTCGTTGTTCAGGTCCTTGTACGACTTGATCTCGCCCGCCAGTTCCTTGCGGATCAGCAGGGTCTGGCCAACCACGATGAAGGGTTCGCTGAAGTTCAGGCGCAGGTTGCGTTCCTGGGTCAGGGTCATGCCGCTGCCGATCATGTCGAACTTGTCGGTCAGCAGGGCCGGGATGATGCCGTCATAGGCCGTGGATACCGGCTCGAACTTGACGCCCATGGACTTGGCCATGGCCTTGAGGATATCGACTTCGAAGCCGATGATCTCGCCACGCTTGTTGGTCATCTGGAACGGCATGTAGGTCGGGTCCATGCCCACCCGCAGGGTGCCGCGCTTGACCGCGTCATCGATCGCGCCCGCCTGGGCGGCCGTTACGGCGACCAGGGCGGTGACACCGACCAGCAGTCGCGAAAGGTATTTCTTGATCATCACCAAGTCCCCTAGCAAGAAAAGTAGCGAATCTTATTGTTGGCATGGCCGTGGCGGCCGATGCGTCATATCGGAGAGGGATGCTAACGCATGGCGGCTCGGGGACCTAGAGCCGGGGGGGACTTTGTTGGCCAAAATCCATCATGCAGGGACATTGCTAGCGAGGGCTTTGCCCTCGTTTCGCGACACAAGGCCGCTCCTACAGGGGCATGCATTCCCTTGTAGGAGCGGCCTTGTGTCGCGATAGGGCCGCAAAGCGGCCCCTGGGCCGATCAGGCGCCGACGAGTGCCGGTTGGCCTTCATTCTCCGGATGCAACGGCAACAGCGGCGAATGCGGGTCGTTCTTGATCGACGCACGCCACACGTCGATCCACGCCGCATTGTGCTCGGCCCAGACCTGCTCGTGCAGGCGGGTCAGCGCCACCGGGTCGCTGAGCAGGGCCAGGCGGGTATTGAGATCCAGCCCTTTCGGCCCTACCTCCATCGCCTTGGCCACGCGCTCGGCGCGCAGTGCCTCGATCGGCGCTGCCTGACCATGACGGGCAGTGGCCATGGCACAGGCCAGGGCGTTCTGCCGCGGGTCGACCACAGCCCGCACGAAGCCGTCATGCAGGGCATGCCAGCGGTTTTCGTGGGTGTACTGGTCGGTGGCCAGCAGTTCTTGCGGGGTGGCATATTCCTCGGGGATGAGGAACAGCTTCTCGTCCTTGGCGGCAAGGCCCAGGCGGGTGCGGCTGGAGATCACCGAAACCGGGATCGACAGCACCAGCGAACCAACGATTGGCGCCAGCCACCACAGGAAGCTCGGGTTCAGCCAGGCGACCAGCGCCGCCCAGCCGATGCCCAGCAGGGTCTGCGGGCCGTGGCGGCGCACCGCTTCACTCCACGGCGTGGAGTCGTCGTCACGCTGCGGCGAGTTCCAGGTCGCGGCCCAGCCGAGGAACGCGGCCAGCACGAAGCGGGTGTGGAAGATCATGCGCACCGGTGCCAGCAGCATGGAGAACAGCATCTCCATCAGCATCGACAGGGTGACCTTGATGCGCCCGCCAAACTCGGTCGCGCCCTTGGCCCAGATCAGAATGACGCTGAGCAGCTTGGGCAGGAACAGCAGCACGATGGTGGTGGAGAACAGCGCCACGGCCTTCTCCGGGTGCCACTGCGGCCACAGCGGGTAGAGCTGGTACGGCTCGATGAAGTACTGCGGCTCCATCAGCGTGTTGGTGGCCAGCAGCGCGGTCGACAGCACCAGGAACAGGAACCACAGCGGCGCCGACAGGTACGACATCACACCGGTGAGAAACACCGCACGGTGCACCGGGTGCATGCCCTTGACCAGGAACAGGCGGAAGTTCATCAGGTTGCCGTGGCACCAGCGGCGGTCGCGCTTGAGCTCATCGAGCAGGTTCGGCGGCAGTTCTTCGTAGCTGCCCGGCAGGTCGTAGGCAATCCACACGCCCCAGCCGGCACGGCGCATCAGCGCGGCTTCGACGAAGTCGTGGGAGAGGATTGCACCGGCGAACGCACCCTTGCCCGGCAATGGCGCCAGGGCGCAGTGCTCGATGAACGGCTTCATGCGGATGATCGCGTTGTGGCCCCAGTAGTGCGACTCGCCCAGCTGCCAGAAGTGCAGGCCGGCGGTGAACAGCGGGCCGTACACGCGGGTGGCGAACTGCTGCAGGCGCGCATACAGGGTGTCCATGCCCGAGGCCTTCGGCCCGGTCTGGATGATGCCGGCGTCCGGGTTGGCCTCCATCAGGCGCACCAGGCTGCTCAGGCACTCGCCGCTCATGACGCTGTCGGCGTCGAGTACGACCATGTACTTGTATTCGCCGCCCCAACGACGGCAGAAGTCGTCGAGGTTGCCACTCTTGCGCTTCACCCGGCGCCGACGACGGCGGTAGAAGATGCGGCCGAAGCCTTTGGTTTCGCGGCACACGTCTAGCCAGGCCTGTTGCTCGGCAACGGCGATGTCGGTGTCGTTGGTGTCGCTGAGCACGAAGAAGTCGAAGCGATCGAGGTTGCCGCTGGCGGCCACCGACTCGAACGTTGCGCGCAGGCCGGCGAACACGCGCGGCACGTCTTCGTTGCAGATCGGCATCACCAGCGCGGTACGCGCCTCGGGCGCGATCGGCTCGTTGCCTGCACTGCTACCCGAAATCTTGTACTTGTCGCGCCCGGTGAGCAGCTCGAGGAAGCCCATCAGCGCAGTCCAGAAGCCCGCCGATACCCAGCAGAACAGGATGCCGAAGAGAACCAGGATGGACGTCTGCAAGGCATACGGCCAAACCTGCACCACGGTGTCCCACAGCGGCTGGTTGACGACTTCGTCAAAGTCCACGAACGACCAGCCCTGGTACGGCAGGATGCCCTTCATGTACCAGCCGGCAACGATGGTCTGGCCGATCATCAGCGCCAGCAGGATGTAACGGCGGATCGAACCGACCGTACGCCAGCGGGCTGGCGGCAGCTCGCGCTTGGGCGGCTGCGGGGCGTTGGTGCGGCCAGTCATGCGCCGCCACATGCGGATCAGCACGTTGGTACGCCATGGCTCGGGCACGACCTTGGTGCGCTTGATCGGCGGGGCGATCTTCAGGCACAGGCGGCCGCTGCCGTCGACACCAAGCATTTCGGCGTCTTCCAGCTCGGCGGCGCTGCCTACGGTCAGGCGCGGGCCCACCGAGGCCTGCACGGCCTCGGCAGAGCTGGCGGCCGGGTTGGCCGCCAGGCGTTGGTGCAGCTCACTGAATGACGTGCAGCTGGCGAGTTCCGCCCGTTGCTCGTCGCTCAGTGGTAGGTGGGCCAGGTACTCGCGAAGCGATTCCGGCCTTGCGCTTGAGTTACTCATCGGCAGGCAACTGATAGCTCCAGGTCTCGGTCAGCACCTTCTCGGTGGTGGCCGGGGTCCCGTTGGTGGGCGCCGCATCGGCGGCAGGTTGTTCGGCCTTGGCGGCTTTCTCGGCCTTGGCTTGCTTGGCTGCAGCCTTGTCCTGCTTGGCGTCCTTGGCAGGCTTGGCGGCTTCGACCGGCACGTCACGCACAAGCGCGGCACGCATTTCGGTCGATTTGTTGGCTTCCTTGACCTTCAAACGCAGGGTCAGGCGCCAGCCCTTGGTCTCAGGGTTATAGCGCAGGTTGTTCTCGACCACCTCGGCGTTGTCGCCCACGCTGATCTGGCTGCGCACGGCGGTGTCTTCCGGCAGGGCGGCCAGCGCCGGGCCGGCGAAGTCGACCAGGAAGGCCACGCTGCCGTCTGGCTGGCGGATCAGGTTGGATTGCTTGACGTCGCCGGTGGAACGCAGGGTCTGCTTGACCCAGCCCAGCTCGGGAGCCTGGAACTTCGGCTCGTCGATGGTCCAGTGCAGGCGGTACGCGTACTCGAATGGCTTGCCTGGCTCAGGCAGCTTTTCCGGGCTCCAGAAGGCCACGATGTTGTCATTGGTCTCGTCGGCAGTCGGGATTTCGACCAGGTCGACGGTGCCCTTGCCCCAGTCCCCCTTCGGCTCGATCCAGGCGCTCGGGCGCTTCTGGTAGTTGTCGTCGAGGTCTTCGTAGTCGCTGAAGGCGCGCTGGCGCTGCATCAGGCCGAAACCACGCGGGTTCTCGACGCTGAAGTTGCTCACGGCCAGGTGTTTCGGGTTGTTCAGCGGGCGCCACAGCCATTCGCCGTTGCCGGCATGGATCGACAGGCCTTCGGAGTCGTGCAGGGCCGGACGGTAGTTGAGGACCTTGGACGGCTGGTTGGGGCCGAACAGGTACATGCTGGTCAGCGGGGCAATGCCCAGGCGGCTGACATGGTCACGCAGGAACACGCGGGACTGCACGTCGACCACGGTATCGTTGCCTGGGCGCAGGGTCAGCTTGTAGGCGCCGGTGGAACGCGGCGAGTCCAGCAGGGCGTAGATGACCAGGTGCTTGTCGGCCGGCTTGGGCTTCTCGACCCAGAACTCGGTGAAGCGCGGGAACTCCTCACCCGACGGCAGTGCGGTGTCGATGGCCAGGCCACGGGCCGACAGGCCATATACATGGCCCTTGCCGACCACGCGGAAGTAGCTGGCGCCAAGCAGGGTCATGATCTCGTCCTGCTTGTCGGCCTTGTTGATCGGGTACAGCACGCGGAAACCGGCGTAACCCAGGTTCTTGGTGGTTTCCGGGTCGTGTGGCACGTCACCGAACTCGAAACGGCTCGGGTCGTACTTGATTTCCTCGACCTTGGTGGCGGTGACCTCGTTGATCTTCACCGGGGTATCGAAGTGCATGCCCTGGTGATAGAACGACAGCTTGAACGGGGTCTTGTCCTTGGCCCACTCGGCCTTTTCCTGCAGGAAATGAATCTTCTGGTAGTCCGCGAATTTCATGTCGCGGAATACGGCCGGCAGGTTGCTTTTCGGTGCTTCGTACTTCTGGCCGGCCAGATCCTTTGCCTTGGCTGCAACATCGTCAAGATTGAATGCCCACAGCTGGCCCGCGCTCATCAGGCCGACCAGTGCAACACTGGCCATCAGGGCCTTGCGCAGCCCGGTACCGGGGATTCTTGATGCTTTTTGGGGACTAACAATCACGAGCAACCCTCGCCGAAAACAGATCATGAAACCAACGGCCAGCGACAAATGCCGGGTTGGCGAGCACTGTTCGGACCCCGTGAGGGCGTAATGATTCCCCAAACGGATCCAGACAATACTCGAGTCAGAGTGAAACGAACCTGCGAACGCAGGTCCATGCAGCGCGCGATTATCCAGCAGGTCGCGTGACAACGCATCAGGCTGGAACAACTATTTATCGTACAAAACCCCTTGTTTTCCTGTGAACAAGGGGTTTTTTAACCTCATATTTGTAACATAAATGTTACGGGGCCATCATTGACCAGGTGCACCTGCATGTCTGCGCCAAATTGCCCGCTTGCCACATCGGCGTGCCGGGCCTTCGCCTGCTGCAAAAGATAGTCGAACAACTCGGCGCCAAGGGCCGGTGGCGCTGCCGTCGAGAAGCTCGGGCGCATGCCGTTGCGGGTGTCTGCCGCCAGGGTGAACTGCGACACCAGCAACAAACCTCCCCCCACATCCTTGAGCGACAGGTTCATCTTGCCCTGCTCGTCGCTGAACACCCGGTAGTTCAACAGCTTGTGCAACAGTTTGTCGGCCTGCTCACGGGAATCTTCAGGCTCGACGGCCACCAGCACCAGCAAACCCTGGTCGATGGCACCGACCACCTCCCCTGCTACCTCCACCCGTGCACCGCGCACGCGCTGCAGCAGGCCCCTCATGCTTCTTCCAGGGGCAGGTCGAGCAGGCGCCGGGCCATCTGGTCGGCGGCACGCACCAGGGCATCGGTGATACCCGGCTCGGAAGCCGCGTGGCCAGCGTCACGGATCACCTTGAGCTCGCTGTTGGGCCAGGCCTGGTGCAGCGCCCAGGCGTTGTCCAGCGGGCAGATCACATCATAGCGGCCATGCACGATCACGGCCGGCAGGTGGGCGATCTTCGGCAGATCGCGGATCAGCTGGTCCGGCTCGAGGAAGGCGTTGTTCATGAAGTAGTGGCATTCGATACGGGCGATCGACAGTGCACGCTGCGGCTCGGAGAAGCGGTCGACCACCAGCGGGTTGGGACGCAAGGTGGCGGTACGGCCTTCCCAGGTGGACCACGCCTTGGCCGCGTGCATCTGGGCGATCTGGTCGTTGCCGGTCAGGCGCTTGTGGAAGGCCGTGACCAGGTCACCGCGCTCCTCCGGCGGGATTGGCGCGATGTAGTCCTGCCAGTAATCGGGGAACAGGCGGCTGGCGCCTTCCTGGTAGAACCACTGGATCTCCTGGGGCCTGCACAGGAATATGCCGCGCAGGATCAGGCCATGCACCCGCTCGGGGTGGGTCTGGGCGTAGGCCAGGGCCAGGGTGGAGCCCCACGAGCCGCCGAACAGCACCCACTTGTCGATGCCAAGGTGCTCGCGGATGCGCTCAAGGTCCTCGACCAGGTGCCAGGTGGTGTTGTTCTCCAGGCTTGCATGCGGCGTGGAGCGGCCACAGCCGCGCTGGTCGAAGGTGATGATGCGGTACAGGGTCGGGTCGAAGTAGCAGCGGCTCTGGGCGTCGCAACCGGCGCCCGGGCCGCCGTGGATGAATACCACCGGCAGACCTTCTGGCGAGCCGCTTTCGTCGACATACAGCACATGCGGCGCTTCCACGGCCAGATCGTGCCGGGCGTAGGGTTTGATCTGCGGGTACAGGGTCTGCATTGCGCACTCCGTGTGAGGATTATTCGGCCGTGGGCCATCATAAACCTGAATTGCGCTTTGAGCACTGCCCGCGCTGATGCCGCCGCACCTCGAGGGCACATATATCTACCTCCAGCAGCTCAGACAGGCCCGCGATAGTCCCTCGCCCCAAATCAAGCAAGGGCTTCGCCATGCCAACTGCAGTCACTGCCGCACCTAGTGTTCATTACGCCACCATCGAGCGCAGAATCCCCACCTGGCTCAAGCAGGCTCCGCCAGAAACCCAGAGCGCGATGCGCAACTGGCATCAAGCCCCTGCCTGGCTGGCGACGGCAATCCAGCAACAGCCGGAAGTCGCCAAGGCATGGCAGGAAGAGCACGCACGTCACCGCGAGCACCAGGTGCAGGTGCACAAGCTGTTCGAAAAGCTTCCAACCCTGGAAGCGTACGGCATCAAGACACTCACCGAAGCCATCAAGCAGCGATTCAGGCTTGACCTGGACGTGCGCAACACCTACCTCGTCGATGCCCGCCAGATCGAAACGACCAATGCCATCGACAGCCGCCAGGCCGTCGACCGGGCTACACGCTCGCTGCTGCACTGCGCCTTGCACAACTTCGACCAGGATGCCGCTGCCGAGCATGGCATGGACGCGCCCGCCTCCCTGCTCAAGAGGTCGGTCATAGTCGATCACCGGCGCTTCATGGGCACCCTGCCGATCAACAATGCACTGGATATCGCCGCCGAAGATTTCGCCGATTTGTGTCGTACGCTGGATATCGGCGGCAAATACCATCAACAGGTACATGCCATCTACTATCCAGCGGCCACGCCGCCACTCGGCGCGGATGAAGCCGCACTGGCCGTTTATGAAACACTGGGGCGTGCGGAGGTCTCGGCATTCCGGCAATCCCTGCATTTCGCCCGCCTCAAGGGGGATATCAGCGAGGCGCTATATTCCGCCGCTCTTGCCACGCCACTTGACCAGGCGCCATCGCCCTCTTCGCCGGTGACGTTCAGCCTGCTCAACTTGTGGGAAGCCGAGCTGACCGGCGTTGTGCTCATCACCCTGCAAGCTGAAGAGCATCAGGCAGTGGCGCTGTACATCCCCGAAGACAGCACAACGCCCCTCAAGGAATTCGCCAGCCAGGAAGCCATGAACGAAGAGTTGCGCGACAGGCTCCAGGCCGATATCGGATACCTGGACAAGCACCTCGCCGACCGCGACAAGGCGCCGATAACCACCCGCCTGAAGGACCGGCTCATGCCCCTCGCCTGGAGTGTCCGCGGCTTGCATGAACGTGTTCCGGACCCGCACGCCACCCTGTATCCGGTCAAAAAGCCTTTCAGCCACGCCTTCCAGGGCGTGATGACGTTCCAGAAGACCCAGCGTCATGAGAAGGATGTGCTGTTCCACGCCACGCCAACCGAAATCGTCGATCGGCGCACCGCCCAAGCCCACCGAGAGCTGATTGCCGGCCGTGTGCTCACGGCCTTGAACATCGCCGGCTTCTTCGTGCCGGGGCTTGGCGAGGCAATGCTTGCCGTTTGCCTGGCCCAGCTGGCCCATGAGGTGTATGAAGGGATCGACGCCTGGGAAAACGACGAGCGTGATACTGCCTATGGCTATCTGGTCGATGTGATCGAAAACGTGGCCGTCATGGCCGCCCTCAGCGCAGTAGCCAAAGCATTGAGAGGCTCGCAGGGCAGCGAAACTGGCACGGCGCCGGAAGGGCCGGAAATAGAAGATCCAGAGGATGAGGAGCCAGGGATACCCCGCATTCCTGTAGAAACGCCTTCATTTATCGAAGAACTGGAAGTCGTGGAAACATCCGATGGTCAGATGCGGTTGTGGAAACCCGACCTCACACCCTACCAGAGTCACGAGACACTGCCCCATGACCTGGTACCGGACGAACTGGGCCTACGGCATCACCAAGGCAAACGCTGGCTGGTACTGCAGGGCAATCAGTACATCGTCAGCCAAACGCCAACGACTGGCGAATATCGTTTGCAACACCCTGCAAGTCCTCGCCGTTACCAGCCGCCAGTGCGGCACAACGGTGCCGGAGCATGGTTGCACGTTACGGATAAGCCACTGAGTTGGTCGGGCATGACACTCCTGCGCCGCATCGGCCACTTGAGTGGGCACTTCGACGAGCCGACGCTGCAACGGATTATCGCCGTCAGCGGCGTACACGAAGACGAGCTGCGCCGGGCCCTGGCCGAAAGCCAGCGGCTGCCGGCCTTGCTGGAAGACACCCTGCAACGCTTCAAGCTGGACGAAACGGTCCGCCAGCTGGCGGACGAGAGCACTCGGCCCGCTGAGTTTGCCAGGGCCTACGCCGGCCTTTCGCACGACCTGGCGCCGGGTGCCGAGGCCATCCAGAGGGCGTATCCGAAATTGCCATCAGCAGTCGCCAATGAGCTGGCACGCGAGGCCAGTGCCCTCGAACTGCAGATGCTCGACAGTGGCAAGGTACCACTGCGCCTTGGCGAGGAGGCCCGCGTCTACCAGCAACAAATTCGCCTTGCCCGCACCTGCGAAGGGCTGTACCTGTCCAGCGTGCCGAGCTGGGATAGCGACCTGTTGATCATGCATACGCTCGAACGCTTGCCAGGCTGGCCTGCACAGACCAGGCTCCGGCTGCTCCAGCGCATGTCCTGGCCAACCCAAGATCATGCCATTGGCACGCCGGGCACCCGCCCATACACGACCATCACCCATGCCCCGGCAGGGTACATCGTCCACGACGAAAGCCTGCCCAGTGCGGCGGTCAAGGTGTACCCAAGCCTTTACGCTGCATTGTACGAGGCACTGCCCGCGGCGATGGCGAGCATGGACGTCACCGATCAGCAAGCGCTGCAGCGCCTTGTACAGGAAAGCCCGTTACTACCCCGCCCAGCCCTGAGGGCGCTGCTGGGCATGCAGCCCGTACGCCCCGGCTACCGTTCTCCCATGCGTCTGGCCGATGGTCGCCTGGGCTACCCACTCAGTGGCGGCGGCCCGGCCACCCACGGCATCACCCGTCAGCGCCTGCTCGAAGCTATCGAAGCCACAGGGCTCGCCACACGCACCGGCCGCTCGGCAGATCAGATTCTGCTGGCACTTGCCAGCCGCGGCCGTACACAGCTGCAGATATTCGAGCATTTGCAGACGCTGGTGGAGCAACGCAACGAGCTGCAAAGCAGCCTGGACGATTGGAGCGAAGCCATTTCGCCGGCAAGCGACCAGGCAGCCCACGACTACGACAGCCTGCGTGACTCGATCATGCAACATTGGTACGAGACTGCGCTGGAGGAGAGTGCAGAGCCCACGACCGAACTGCGTATCGCCCGCGTCCCACTTGCCGACGTACCCCTCACCTTGCCCGCTTTTTTCAACACACGCGTGCGCAGCCTGAGCCTGATCGACCTACCGTCAGGATCGCTGGCGGGCTGGGCGCAAAACGAGCGCCTGCTGCAGCGCCTGCTCAGGCAGATGCCGCAGATCGAGTCGCTGGAAATCAGCCGTGCGTTTGACCCCAGGGCAACGCCCTCGCCCTTCCTGTTCAGCGTGCCCACCATCACCGAGTGCCTGCCAGCGTTGCAACGACTGGTGCTCACCAACCAGAACATGACGCTCTCCGAAAGCGACCTGAACCTGCTGTCAGGGCTTCGCCAATTGAGATATCTGGACCTGAGTGGTAACCGGCTGGCGCAGAGCAACAGGCCAAGTTTCCATGAGTTGACCCTGGACTACCTGGGCCTGGACCAGATGCAGCTGGCCCAATGGCCGATCGGGATTGGCAGCGACGCCCTGGCGCGCATTTCCCATCTGTCGTTGCGCCACAACAATCTCAGGTCGTTGCCCTCGTTCCTGCTTCATGAAGCGGACATGCTGACCACCCCACCGGTGATCTCGCTGGAAGGCAACAGCATCAATGAATCTCACCTGCAGCGATTGTTGCTGAACGAGCGCGTCGACACCTCGGGCATCACCACGGACCAGCCAGAAGCACTATCCGAACAACTCGCACGCATTCGCGATGAGCGACGACAGATGCGCGATGCGATCGATGGCTGGGCCCAGGCATCCAGTTCGAGCAACCCATTGACCCAAGCCGCGCTAGCAGACAGGCAACGTATCGCGTCAGCGATCGGTCAATTCTGGGAACAACAGGAGCAGGGCCAGTCCTACCTGCGCCTGCAACTCGAGGACGTGGCCATCGAACATTTCCCCAGGCGGCTTCCAGCGTTCTTCGGCGCCCGTGTACGCGCACTCAGCCTGACGCGGTTGCGAGGCAGCGCCTCACAGCTCGATGAACTACTCAGCCGGTTCCCTAACATCAGCCGGTTGACCATCGATGAGCACCAGGCCGCCATGCCCTCGCTGGCATCCGCTTTGGCTCGCCTTCCCCAGCTCACCTTCCTGGAGTTTCGCAACATGGGCCTTGAGGTCGATCAGGCCATGCTCGACATTTTCGCAGGGCTGCGAAACCTGACGTCGCTGGACCTGTCGGGCAACCGCATGGGCAGCATCGACCGGGTGCCCGCATCGCTGGCCAGCAACCTGCAGTCACTCGCATTGACCAACATGAACCTGCAAGCCTGGCCCAGCTGGTGTGACAGTTTGCTGCCACTGGAACTTCTCGACCTGAGCTCGAACAACATCACCCAGTTGCCCGAGCACATCCTGTCGAACCTGAACAATCCCATGCCAATCTCGTCGATCGCCTTGTTCGACAACCCGTTGCCTCTTGAAACCATCCTGCGGGTACGCACGTTCTCGGACAGCCAGCACAGCTATTCCTTTGCCCTGGATATCCCCGACGACCTGATGTTCTTCGATACTTCCAGCGAAGGATCTCTCGACCACCCTCACTTCCCACTGCTCGGCGATGATACGCCCAGGCTGGAGGACTGGATGCTGGGTAACGAGGCACAGAATGCAGCATTGCGGGAGTGTTGGGAGCAGCTTGAAGGCAGCGATCTGTTGCGTCTGACAGGCCGTCTGCACAATGCCGCTCCGTACGTTGACCCGAATACGCGAACCACCTTCTGCGAACGGGTACGCATCATGCTGGTGGTGGCTGCAAGCAACGAAACCGAACGCCCGATCATGGAGAGCATCGCCGCTGCGGCATTGCCCGACCCGGCAACCGGCTCGCAGACCTGCCACGATGGAGCGCTGCAGGAGTTCAACAATATTGAACTGTATCTGATGAGCCAACGCCTGTTGATCGACGCCGGCGACTCCCTCCAAGCACTGCGTCGTCGCCTGTTGCAACTTTTCCGGGTCGAACAGCTGGAGCTGATGGCCAACCAACGGACTGGCACGGGTGACCGGGTATCGGTACGCCTGGCCTACCGACGGGAACTGGCCAAGGAACTGGACCTGCCGATCGCCGACAGCATGCGTTTTCGAGGTGCTGCAAACCTGGCGCGCGATGAGCTATCCAGCGTGCTGGAGAAGGTCCGGAAAAGTGAACTGAGCGATGCACTGGTCGATTACATGCTGGCGAATACGGATTGGACCACGCGTCTGCGAGCCGAATTTGCCGACCGATTCGCCGAAATAGAAGCACGTTTCCGCCTGCGGGTGCTTGAGCTGGCAAGCAAGGACCACTCGCTTCAGGACGAGTTGAACTTGCAGCAAGGCCTGCAAGATGACAAGGATCAGGAAGAGAGGGAGCTACTGCGCGAACTCACCATCAAGCAAATCAACAACAACTGAGCAGTAGTGACTGGCGACGCGAACAACCTGCATCGCGTCGCCATTCTCACCGGTGAACTTCACCGCCCGTAACGCGCCTGGCCCCAGTCCAGCAGCGCCTGCAGAAGCTGCTTCAACACCTCCTGTGTCGGTCGTGCCAGGTTTTCGCGGTAATCGAACGGCTCGGCTTCTTCCATATAGGTGCTCTGCGCCAGTTCCAGCTGCACCGCATGG
Source organism: Pseudomonas shirazica (assembly GCF_015168335.1). NCBI lineage: Bacteria > Pseudomonadati > Pseudomonadota > Gammaproteobacteria > Pseudomonadales > Pseudomonadaceae > Pseudomonas > Pseudomonas shirazica. The sequence continues at coordinate 5,689,055 of NZ_CP063456.1, read as the reverse complement.
ATGTGGTTGGCCGGATCACCGTAATACCGGGTGATATGCCCGCCCTTGAAGCGGCCATTGAGCACGTGGCTGTAGCCTTGGGCCTGGGCACAGACCTCTTTCAGCTGTTCGGCCAGAGCCGGGTCGCAACTGGCGCCGTTGAAGGTACCCAGGTTGAAATCCGGCAGCTTGCCGTCGAACAGGTGCGGGATCAGCGAACGGATCGAATGGGCGTCCCACAGCAGGGCGTAGCCGAATTGCTCGCGCAGCCGTGCCAGCTCACGACGAATCGTGTCGTGGTAGGGGCGCCAGATCTGCTCCAGATACTGCTTGCGCTCCTCGCCTGTCGGCACCAGCCCGTCCTTGAACAATGGCTCGCCATCGAAGAGTGTGGCCGGGTACAGGCCAGTAGTGGCGCCGACGTAAAGTGGTTTGTCGTCATCCGGCCGGTTCAGGTCGATGACGAAACGCGAATACTCCGCGGCTACGACACTGGCGCCCATCTCGCGGGCAAAGTCATACAGCCGCGGAATATGCCAGTCGGTGTCCGGCAGGCTGCGCGCCTGCTCGACCAGGCCGTCTCGAACAGCCGGCGACAGTTTCAGGCCGGCGTGGGGCATGCTGATCAGCAGCGGCAGGCGCCCCTGGTGAAAACTCAGTACCTTGTCCATCGTGCCTCACTCAATTGGAAATTTCGTGGCCCTTGCGCACTACGCGCTTGGGCAGGTCGCCGCCCAGCCAATAGGCCAGGTCGGCGGGGCGTTCGATCTGCCAGGCGACGAAGTCGGCAACCTTGCCCACTTCCAGCGAGCCATGGCTGTCGCCCAGGCCCAGCGCCGTTGCAGCGTGCACGGTGACACCGGCCAGTGCCTCTTCCGGCGTCATGCGGAAACATGTGCAGCCCATGTTCAGCATCAGCCGAAGCGACAACCCTGGCGAGGTGCCGGGATTGAGGTCGCTGGCCAGGGCGATCTTCACACCGTGGCGGCGCAGGGCGTCCATCGGCGGCAGCTGGGTTTCGCGCAGGAAGTAGAACGCGCCCGGCAGCAGCACGGCGACCGTGCCGGCTTTTGCCATGGCAATGGCGTCTTCCTCGGTCATGAACTCCAGGTGGTCGGCCGACAGCGCCTGGTAGCGCGCCGCCAGGCTGGAACCGTGCAGCGACGACAACTGTTCGGCGTGCAGCTTGACCGGCAGGCCCAGTTCGCGCGCCTTGATGAACAGCCGCTCGACCTGGGCCGGGGAGAACGCCAGGTGTTCGCAGAAGGCATCCACTGCGTTCACCAGGCCTTCGGCGGCCAGGGCCGGCAGCATTTCATCGCAGATGTGCGCGATGTAGTCATCAGCCCGGCCGACGTATTCCGGCGGCAAGGCATGGGCTGCCAGACAGGTGGCGCGCACCGCCAGAGGCAACTCGTCGGCCAGGCGCCGGGCCACACGCAGCATCTTGCGCTCGTTGGCCAGGTCCAGGCCGTAGCCGGACTTGATCTCGATGGTGGTCACGCCATCGCGCATCAGCGCCTGGACCCGTTGGCGGGCACTTGTGAACAGCTCGTCCTCGCTGGCCGCGCGGGTGGCCCGCACGGTGCTGGCGATGCCACCGCCCTGTGCGGCGATTTCGGCATAGCTCACGCCCTGCAGGCGCTGCTCGAACTCGCCGCTGCGGTTGCCACCGAACACCGCGTGGGTGTGGCAGTCGATCAGCCCGGGGGTAACCCAGGCGCCGCCCAGGTCCACCGTACGTTCGGCCCCGACCGACGCCAGCTCGACGCGCGGGCCGATCCACTCGATCAGCCCGGCGTTGGTGACAATGGCCGCGTCCTCGATGGCCGAGTAACGGCCCTCGGCCATGGTTGCCACATGGCAGTGCTGCCAGACGGTTCTCATACATCGACTCCTTTACTTAGCGGTGCAGCTCGGCCGGTTCCGCTACTGGCTTGCCCTGCCCTGCGCGCGGCTTGCACCACAGCAGGTAGGACGCCACCAGGAACACCACCCAGACCACGCCGACGAGCAGTGCCGCCTGGGTATCCGGGAAGTAACCGAGCACGCCAAAGATGAACACCATGAACGCAATGGCCATGGCTGGGCCGTATGGCCAGAATGGTACCGGGAACTGCAGCTGGGCCACTTGTTCACGGCTCATGCTGCGGCGCATGGCCACCTGGGTGAGCAGGATCATCAGCCACACCCAGACGGTAGCGAAGGTGGCGATCGAGGCGATCAGCAGGAACACGTTCTCCGGGATCAGGTAGTTGAGCAGCACGCCGATCAGCAGCGCAGCACCCATCACCACAACGGTCATCCACGGCACGCCGTGCTTCGACAGCTTGCTGAAGCCGCGCGGCGCGTGGCCTTGCTGGGCCAGGCCGTACATCATGCGGCCGGCGCCGAAGATGTCGCTGTTGATGGCCGAGATCGCGGCAGAAATCACCACGATGTTCAGCACCGCGGCGGCAGAGCCGATGCCCAGGTTACTGAAGATTTGCACGAACGGGCTGCCCTGGCTGCCAATCTGCGGCCATGGGAACAGGCACATCAGCACGAACAGGGTGAGCACGTAGAACAGCAGGATGCGCAGCGGCACGGCGTTGATCGCCTTGGGGATGACCCGCTGCGGGTCCTTGGCCTCACCGGCGGTCACGCCGATGATCTCGATGCCGCCGAACGCGAACATCACCACGGCAAAGGAAGCGATCAGGCCACCCACGCCATTGGGCATGAAGCCGCCGTGGTCGAACAGGTTGCTGACACCCACGGCCTGCCCGGAGCCTACCTGGCTGAAGCCGAAGGCCATGATGCCGAGGCCGGCCAGGATCATCGCCACGATGGCGCCGACCTTGAGCAGCGACAGCCAGAATTCCATTTCGCCGAAGACCTTGACGTTGCACAGGTTGAGGCCGCCGATCAGGAAGACGATGCCCAGCACCCAGATCCAGCGGGCCACTTCCGGGAACCAGAAGCCCATGTAGATACCGAAGGCGGTGACGTCGGCGATGGCGACGATGACCATCTCGAAGGCGTAGGTCCAGCCGAGGATGAAGCCGGCCATGGGGCCGAGGTAGGTGCTGGCGTAGTGGCCGAACGAGCCGGCGACCGGGTTGTGCACAGCCATTTCGCCGAGGGCGCGCATGACCATGAACACGGCGGCGCCGCCGATCAGGTAGGCCAGCAGCACGGCCGGGCCGGCCATCTGGATGGCCGAGGCGGAGCCGTAGAACAGGCCGGTGCCGATGGCGGAACCGAGGGCCATGAAGCGGATGTGGCGGGCACTTAGCCCGCGTTTTAGACCTTGAGCTTGTTGCATGTCACGTCCTTAAATTGTTTTTGTGGTCGTGAGATCGAGGGGGGCTGCCTTGCAGCCCAATCGCCGGCAAGCCAGCTCCCACAGAGATGGTGTGTCGCATCTCCATCTGTGGGAGCCGGCTTGCCGGCGATGGGCCGCACAGCGGCCCCTGGGAGCATTACAGGCTTGGCAGCACACCAGCCGGCAGCAGGCCGGTCAGGCGCCCCTTGGCCAACAGTTCCACGGCCTTCTCGATGTCGGGCGCGAAGAAGCGGTCACGGTCGTAGTGCGGCACTTCGCTGCGCAGCGCCTGGCGCGCCTGCTCCAGCTTGGCCGAGGTCTTCAGGCCCTTGCGCAGGTCCAGGCCCTGGCAGGCGCCCAGCCATTCGATGGCCAGCACGCCGCGGGTGTTTTCAGCCATTTCCCACAGGCGCTTGCCGGCAGCCGGGGCCATCGACACGTGGTCTTCCTGGTTGGCCGAGGTCGGCAGGCTGTCGACACTGTGCGGGTGCGACAGGGCCTTGTTCTCGCTGGCCAGGGCAGCAGCGGTGACCTGGGCGATCATGAAGCCCGAGTTGACCCCACCGTTTTCCACCAGGAACGGCGGCAGCTGGGACATGTGCTTGTCCATCATCAGCGAGATACGGCGCTCGCTGAGCGAACCGATTTCAGCGATGGCCAGGGCGATGTTGTCGGCGGCCATGGCCACCGGCTCGGCGTGGAAGTTACCGCCGGAAATCACGTCACCTTCGGCAGCGAACACCAGCGGGTTGTCCGACACGGCGTTGGCTTCGATGCCCAGTACCTCGGCGGCCTGGCGCAGCTGGGTCAGGCAGGCGCCCATGACCTGAGGCTGGCAGCGCAGCGAGTACGGGTCCTGGACCTTGTCGCAGTTCTTGTGCGACAGCGACACTTCGCTGGAGTCGCCCAGCAGGTCACGGAAGCAGGCAGCAGTGTCGATCTGGCCGCGCTGGCCACGCACTTCGTGAATGCGCGCATCGAATGGCGAGCGCGAGCCCAGTGCGGCTTCGACGCTCAGGCCGCCGCAGGCGATGGCAGCGGCGTACAGGTCTTCGCCCTGGAACAGGCCACGCAGGGCATAGGCGGTGGACGCCTGGGTGCCGTTGAGCAGGGCCAAACCCTCCTTGGCGGCCAGGGTCAGCGGCTCGAGGCCGGCCACGGCCAGGGCTTCGGTGGCTGGCAGCCACTGGCCCTTGTAGCGGGCCTTGCCTTCACCCAGCAGCACCAGCGACATGTGCGCCAGCGGGGCGAGGTCGCCGGAAGCGCCCACCGAACCCTTCAGCGGGATGTGCGGATAGACTTCGGCGTTGACCAGGGCGATCAGCGCGTCGATGACTTTGCGACGGATGCCGGAGAAGCCACGGCTGAGGCTGTTGATCTTCAGCACCATGATCAGCCGCACCAGGTCGTCATCCAGCGGCGCGCCGACACCGGCGGCGTGGGACAGCACCAGCGAACGCTGCAGGTTTTCCAGGTCGTGGCTGGCGATGCGGGTCGAGGCCAGCAGGCCGAAACCGGTGTTGATGCCGTAGGCGGTACGGTCTTCGGCGATGATCTGCTCGACGCAGGCAACGCTGGCGTCGATGGCTGGCGCGGCGCTGGCGTCCAGTTGCAAGCGCACGGGCGCCGCATGGATGGAGCGCAGTTGGGCCAGGGTCAGGGTGCCGGGCTTGAGGGTCAATTCGGTCACTTCACTACTCCAATCGCGTGGAGCCGCAGGCCCGTTTGTAAGTGCCTGCGTGCTCCTTCTTGTTGTTCAGTATCACCCCTTGTGGGGTGCGATCCAAAGCGTGGCGATCAGCCAGTGATCATCGGCAGGTCCAGGCCCTGCTCCTTGGCGCACTCGATGGCGATGTCGTAACCGGCATCGGCATGACGCATCACACCGGTCCCTGGGTCGTTGGTCAGCACGCGAGCGATACGCTCGGCGGCTTCATCGGTACCGTCGCAGACGATGACCATGCCAGAGTGCTGGGAGAAGCCCATGCCCACGCCACCACCGTGGTGCAGCGAAACCCAGGTAGCACCGCCGGCGGTGTTCAGCAGGGCGTTGAGCAGCGGCCAGTCGGAGACAGCGTCGGAACCGTCGCGCATGGCTTCGGTTTCACGGTTGGGGCTGGACACCGAACCGGAGTCCAGGTGGTCACGGCCGATCACGATCGGTGCCGACAGCTCGCCGCTGCGTACCATTTCGTTGAACGCCAGGCCCAGCTTGGCGCGCAGGCCCAGGCCAACCCAGCAGATACGTGCCGGCAGGCCCTGGAAGCTGATGCGCTCGCGAGCCATGTCCAGCCAGCGGTGCAGGTGGGCGTCGTCGGGGATCAGTTCCTTGACCTTGGCGTCGGTCTTGTAGATGTCTTCGGCATCACCGGACAGCGCCGCCCAGCGGAACGGGCCGATACCACGGCAGAACAGCGGGCGGATGTAGGCCGGCACGAAGCCCGGGAAGTCGAAGGCATTGGCCACGCCTTCTTCCTTGGCCATCTGGCGGATGTTGTTGCCATAGTCGAAGGTCGGGACACCCTGCTTCTGGAAATCGAGCATGGCTTGCACGTGCACGGCCATCGACTGCTTGGCGGCCTTGACCACTGCAGCCGGTTCGGTCTGCGCGCGGTCGCGGTACTGTTCCCAGGTCCAGCCGGCTGGCAGGTAACCGTTCAGCGGGTCGTGGGCGCTGGTCTGGTCGGTGACCATGTCCGGGCGCACGCCACGCTTGACCAGCTCTGGCAGGATTTCGGCAGCGTTGCCGTGCAGGGCGATGGAGATGGCCTTGCCTTCGGCGGTGTACTTGGCAATGCGTGCCAGGGCGTCGTCGAGGTCAGTGGCCTGCTCGTCGACGTAGCGGGTTTCCAGACGGAAGTCGATGCGGCTCTGCTGGCATTCGATGTTCAGCGAGCAGGCACCGGCCAGGGTGGCGGCCAGTGGCTGGGCGCCGCCCATGCCGCCCAGACCGGCGGTCAGTACCCACTTGCCTTTCAGGCTGCCGCCGTAATGCTGGCGACCGGCTTCGACGAAGGTTTCGTAGGTGCCCTGGACGATGCCCTGGCTGCCGATGTAGATCCAGCTGCCGGCGGTCATCTGGCCGTACATGGCCAGGCCCTTGGCGTCCAGTTCGTTGAAGTGTTCCCAATTGGCCCAGTGCGGCACCAGGTTGGAGTTGGCGATCAGTACGCGCGGGGCGTTGCTGTGGGTCTTGAACACGCCGACCGGTTTGCCCGACTGCACCAGCAGGGTTTCGTCGTCTTCCAGGCGGGTCAGGGTCTCGACGATCTTGTCGTAGCACGCCCAGTTACGGGCAGCGCGGCCGATACCGCCGTACACCACCAGTTCTTTCGGGTTTTCCGCGACCTGTGGATCGAGGTTGTTCATCAGCATGCGCAGTGGCGCTTCGGTCAGCCAGCTTTTGGCAGTCAGCTTGTTGCCACGTGGGGCACGGATTTCAACGTCACGGTATTTGTTGTTGTCGGTCACGGGAAAGGTCCTCTGCGGTCGTCCGCGGGCGGGTATGTCGTGGTAGATATACAAACACACCTTTACTTGTATGTACAAGCATGGACAACCAAAATAATTGGACTTTTCCGCTGAATGGCTTGGTGCATGCGTTGATTCTTTCTGCGCCAGTGAGATCGAGCGCCGCCCGCGCGGCGCTTCGCGGGACAAGCCCGCTCCCACATTTGTTGCAACGTGCCGAACCTGTCAGGCCATGGTTGCCTGCCTTGGTGCATGTCTTGAGACGGGTGAGGCGGCCGCAGCGCCAGCCGAGAAATTGAGTCAGACCAACAAGGCTGACAACTATGGCCTGACAGACATGGCCACGTTGCAACAAATGTGGGAGCGGGCTTGCCCCGCGAAGCGCCGCGCGGGCGGCGCTCGATCTTACAGGCGACAAAAAACTACAGGCGAACCCCTCAGCGCCCCACCAACTCGATCAGGCAGAACCGCCCCTGCACATCCAACCCCAACAACTGGTCATTGCCCTCCAGCCGCAAGCAGTCATACAACCCCAACCGCTGCGTCTCACGCCCGGCAATACCCACCTCGACCTGGCTGCTGGCAGCGAACAGCAACACCGTCGACGCCGAACTGTACAAACGGCTGGTGCCATCGAACCACTGCAACCGCGCCCGGTAGCGCTGCGGTGCATATATCAGGTTGAAATCACGGATCGCCCCGCCCAGCAGCTTGCAGCTGACCTGGCTCTCGCCGCTGAAGGCAAAGGCATCGAACGGCAGCAACGGCCGGCTGGCCTGGCCGTCCACCAGCAAGCGCATGCCGTCGCCCTGCAACACGGTGATGATTCGCTGGTAGCCGGCGAAGGTGGAAAAGCCACCGGACTCCTCGATATCGGCAATCGACAAGCGCCAGCCAAAGCCGTCCAGGCCTTCGCCACTGTCGCGGGTAATCTCTTCGGTGAAACCGCCACCGTTCTTCCACGGCATGCGCGGGTAGCCCTGCGCACGCAACAACTGCAGCTGACTCATTTACTGAAACGTCCTTCCAGGCGATGACGGGAACCGGGGTGGATCAGCCGCGCGGCAGTCACCGGCTGGCGGCCGGACCAGGTGCGACGGCGGATCAGCAGGCAGGGCTCGCCCCTCTCGATCTGCAACAGGCGGCATTCTTCCGGCTCGGCCAGGATTGCCTCTACCACGTGCTCACCCTCGGTCAGCGGCGCCACCTGCGACAGGTAGGCGTATGGCGTCTGCCGGGTGAAGTCCTGCTTGAGGTAGTCGGGGGCAATCGCCGCATTGACGTAGCGGTCCTCGATCTGCACCGGCACGCCGTTCTCGAAATGCACGATCAGCGAGTGGAACACTCGCTGGCCTTCGCGCATATCCAGGGCCAGGGCCCGCTCGGAACCGGCCGTTTCCTCGGTGAGGGTGATCACCTGGCAGCTATGCTGGTGGCCACGCGCGGCAATTTCGTCGGCAATGTTGTTGACCTCGAACAGCGCCGAACGCCCCTTGGGCTCGGCCACGAAGGTACCGACCCCTTGCATGCGCACCAGCAGGCCTTCGGCAGTGAGCTCGCGCAGGGCGCGGTTGATGGTCATGCGGCTGAAGCCCAGCTCACTGACCAGTTCGCTCTCCGAGGGTACCCGGTGATGCGGTGGCCAGCTGCCGTTGTCGATCTGCTGGATGATCATCTGTTTGACCCGGGCGTAAAGCGGAGCCGGGCCCTCGCCCATCTGGGCAACCAGCGCGGAGACAGGAGGTGTCGGCACGGCGTTGGATCCTTGTGCAAATGGAATGAGCGGTAGCTTGCCGCAGTTTACCCGGCAGGCAAACGCCTGTATATGTATATACAAGTTAACAATAACAGGATTTTCACCGATGTCCGCCTACTTCGCCGAACGCGCCCTGCTACCCACGGGTTGGGCTAGCCATGTCCGCATCGAGGTCACCAGTGATGGCCATGTGGCCCGCATCGAACCGGGCGCCTCGGCCGAAGGCGCCGAGCGGCTGGCCGGCCCGCTGCTGCCCGGCATGCCCAACCTGCACTCGCATGCCTTCCAGCGCGCCATGGCAGGGCTGGCGGAAGTCGCCGGCAACCCCAACGACAGTTTCTGGACCTGGCGCGACCTGATGTACCGCCTGGTCGGCCAGATCAGTCCAGAGCAGCTGCAGGTCATCGCCCGCCAGCTGTACATCGAAATGCTCAAGGCCGGCTATACCTCGGTCGCCGAGTTCCACTACGTGCACCATGACCAGGCCGGCAGGGCCTACGCCGACCCGGCCGAACTGTCCCGCCGCATCAGCGCGGCTGCAGCCGACAGCGGCATTGGCCTGACCTTGCTGCCGGTGCTGTACAGCCACGCAGGCTTCGGCGGCCAAGCCCCGAATGACGGGCAACGGCGCTTCATAAATTCCACTGAACAGTACCTGCAACTGCAAGCGCAGCTGGCCCCGCTGCTGGCCGCGCAACCCGCGCAGCAACTGGGTCTGTGCTTCCATTCGCTGCGCGCGGTGACGCCCGGGCAGATCGCCGAAGTGCTGGCAGCCAGCGACAAACAGTGCCCGGTGCATATCCATATCGCCGAGCAGCAGAAGGAAGTCGACGACTGCCTGGCCTGGAGCGGCCTGCGCCCGTTGCAGTGGCTGTACGAGCACGTGGATGTGGACCCGCGCTGGTGCCTGGTGCACGCAACCCACGCAGAGCCGGATGAAGTCACCGCAATGGCCCGCAGCGGCGCGGTAGCCGGGCTTTGCCTGACCACCGAGGCCAACCTGGGCGACGGGATTTTCCCGGCAGTGGACTATCTGGCACATGGTGGGCGCATGGGCATTGGTTCGGACAGCCATGTATCGCTGAGCGTGGTGGAGGAACTGCGCTGGCTGGAATATGGCCAGCGACTGCGCGACCAGCGGCGTAACCGCCTGTATCGCGGCGACCAGCCGATGGTCGGGCGGACTTTGTATGACGCTGCCCTGGCGGGCGGTGCGCAGGCGCTGGGGCAGGCGGTCGGGGAACTGGCCGTGGGCAAGCGCGCCGACTGGCTGGTGCTCGATGGGCAGGACCCTTACATAGCCATGGCCGATGGGGATGCGATTCTCAACCGCTGGCTGTTTGCCGGCGGCGATCGCCAGGTGCGGGATGTGATGGTGAATGGGCAATGGGTGGTGCGCCAGGGGCGGCATGCGCAGGAAGAGCAAAGCGCGCTGGCGTTTGCCGAGGTGTTGCGACAGCTGTTGGGGTGAGTTTATTGGGGCCGCTTTGCGGCCCATCGCGACACAAGGCCGCTCCTACAGGAATGTGCGTTCCCCTGTAGGAGCGGCCTTGTGTCGCGATGGGCTGCAAAGCAGCCCCCAGAAATTCAGTGCATCTTGACGATCTGCTGGTCCGACGCGCGCCAGATCAGCCGACTGGTGTCATAACCCTGCTGCCGGGCCTTGGACATCAGGTTCTCGCGCTCCCAGGCTGGTAGCGTCGGCGTACGCGACAGTAGCCACAAGTGCTTGCGGTCCGGGCTGCCGACCACCGCCGTGCGATAGCGATCATCCACATACAGGATCCAGTACTCGCCCCTCGCCACCCCTGGCACCAGCTTGGTGAACCAGTTGTCGAACTCGACCCACAACTTGTCGGTGTGCCCTGGCTCCTGGATGTTCGCATGCCCTTCGGCGCGCAGCCATTCGTCACCCATGGTGCGGCAGCGGTTGAGCACGCCGAGGCTACCATCGAGCCTGAGGTTGTAGTGCGCTTCGGACTGCTCACAGCCGGTCTGGTAGCGCATTGGCAGGCGCGCCAGTTCGTACCACTTGCCCTGGTAGCGCTTGAGGTCGATGTTGCCCGCGGTTTTCGGCGCCAGCGGGTCGTGCACGGAGCCGGCACAACCGCCCAGCAGCAACGCCAGGCATACCCCCATCAGCAGATAAACGCGCCTCATTTGAGACCCTGCCCTGAATACATGAGCACCTTGTCAGCCGCGTACTGCACACTGATGAAGCTCTTCTCGTCCCCCCAGGTGCAGCTGCTCATGCCCAGCGCGCCAGAGCACTCGGTCGGCGTGCCGAGCAGCTGCTCGACCTCGGCCTTGTTCATACCGGCCTTGATCTTGGAATAGTTTTCCTGATTGATCTTGCTGCAGGCAGTCAGAACGACGCACAGCGACAACAGGGCGAGGGAACGCAACGACATGAAGGACACTCCTGGAGAGGGGATACAGGCGAGTGGCCTGCAGTGACCTTCGACGGTAAAAACCCTCCCAGGTTCCCTGCTCCCCCTCCTCTACCCCTACACCATTGGTCGGATGGCCACTACTGTGCGATTAATCACAAAGAATTACCCCGCACAAACAAAAAGGCCGCCCCTACGTACTGTAGGAGCAGCCTTGTGCTGCGAAAGGGCCGGTGAGGCCAACAGGGATGCATGGGCAGCGAGGGACACTTCGCAGCACAAGGCTGCTCCTACAAGGATCCCGCCAACCCTGGAATCAGAACCTGGACCCAGGCTCCAGCAAAAAGTCCATCTCTTCGCTGGTACTCGGCCGCTCCAGCACCAGGTTGCGGTGCGGGAAGCGCCCGAAACGGGCAATTACCCGCTGGTGCTGCTCGGCATAGTCGAGGAAGCCTTCGAACAACCGGCGGTTGGCTTCGGGCTGCTCGTCCAGCAGCACCTGGTAGCGCTCGACGCACAGGTTCTGCCAGTCCAGCACTTCGGCATGTTCCAGTACCAGCAGCACGAACACCCGCTGTATCGGCAGCAGCTGGTAATCCCAGTTCTTCTGCAAACCCTGCATCGCCACCACCTGAGCACGCCGGTCGCCCTCGAAGGCACGCGGCGTGTCGCGGTAGATCATGCGCGGCAGCTGGTCCAGCAGGATCAGCAGGCCCAGCCAGCCCTGCGGGCTTTGCTGCCACTCGTCGAGCCCACCCGCCAGGGCATGCTCGACCAGATCGCCAAACAGCGCATGGGCGTCGGCGTCATGATGCTTGCCGAACCACAGCGTGCTCTTCTCGTCAGCCACGGCCTGGGGACTGGTGCCCCAACCGAACCACCACTCCAGCAACGGCTGCCAAGGTGCGAGCATGACTTACTCCTTGTGGTAGGCGGTGACGCGCTCTACCTCTTCCTTCGAGCCGAGAATTACCGACACACGCTGGTGCAGGCTTTCTGGCTGGATGTCGAGGATGCGATCGTAACCGTTGGTGGAGGCGCCGCCGGCCTGTTCGATGATGAAGGACATCGGGTTGGCTTCGTACATCAGGCGCAGCTTGCCCGGCTTGCTCGGTTCGCGGGCGTCACGTGGGTACATGAACAGGCCGCCACGGGTCAGGATGCGGTGTACGTCGGCCACCATCGAGGCGATCCAGCGCATGTTGTAGTTTTTCTTCAGCGGGCCGGTCTCGCCTGCCAGCAGTTCCCCCACGTAACGCTGAACCGGGGCTTCCCAGTGGCGCTGGTTGGACATGTTGATGGCGAATTCTGCGGTAGTTTCCGGCACGCGGATGTTTTCGTGGGTGAGGACGAAGCTGCCCAGTTCGCGGTCCAGGGTGAAGCCCTTGACGCCGTTGCCCAGGGTCAGGATCAGCATGGTCTGCGGGCCGTAGATGGCGTAACCGGCGGCAACCTGCTGTGTGCCTGGTTGCAGGAAGGCTTTTTCGTTCAGGGTTTCGTTCTGGCTCAGGTATTCGTTAGGGCAACGCAGTACCGAGAAGATAGTGCCGACCGAAACGTTGACGTCGATGTTGGACGAGCCATCCAGCGGGTCGAATACCAGCAGGTAGGCGCCTTTCGGGTACTTGCCCGGGATCTGGTAGGCGTTGTCCATTTCTTCGGAAGCCATGCCGGCCAGGTGGCCGCCCCACTCGTTGGCTTCCAGCAGGATATCGTTGGAAATCACGTCCAGTTTCTTCTGGACTTCGCCCTGCACGTTTTCAGTGCCCATGCTGCCCAGCACGCCACCGAGGGCGCCTTTGGAAACGTGATGGCTGATTTCCTTGCACGCACGCGCCACCACTTCGATCAGGAAGCGCAGATCGGCAGGGGTATTGTTGCTGCGGGTCTGCTCAATCAGATAGCGACTAAGGGTAACGCGGGACATGTATGGCTCCGAAAGGATTGGGGGATAAAAACCCCCGCAGTTTACAGGGAGAGTTGCAGGCTAGCGAGTGATGAGACTCGCAACGGCTCTCAGACGGCACAATAGGTCGGTAGTTCAGCGCGCGCCAGGCCGGTGGTCTGGTTGTGGGCCCATTCGCGGGCACGCCCGCTCCCACAGGGACTGCACAAGATTTCCAAGGTCGTGCGAATCCTGGGAGAGCGGGCGTGCCCACGAAGAGGCCGGCACAGGCTTACCTCAATCCAAAGCCTTCCAGATCTCGCTGGCATATTCCCGAATGGTCCGGTCCGAGGAGAACCAGCCCATCCGCGCGGTATTCAGCACCGCCATACGCCACCATTCCTGCGGCGTGTGCCAAAGCTCCTCGACCCGTCGCTGGGCATCCCAGTAGGCATCGAAATCGGCACACACCAGGAAACGGTCATGAGCTACCAGCCCGTCGATCAGCGCGCTGTAGCGCGACGGGTCGTCCGGTGAGAACACCCCACTGCGAACAGCCTGCAACACGTCGTTCAGGCGGCTGGACGCGGCAATCGCCGCACTGGCGCCAAAGTCACCGTCGCGCCGCCTGGCCTCCACCTGCTGCGCAGTAAGGCCGAAGATGAACATGTTTTCGGTACCCACCTGCTCGCTCATCTCGACATTGGCACCATCCAGGGTACCGATGGTCAACGCGCCGTTCAGGCCGAACTTCATGTTGCTGGTGCCGGACGCTTCGTAACCGGCGGTGGAAATCTGCTCGGAAAGGTCCGCCGCCGGGATGATGCTTTCAGCCAGACTGACGTTGTAGTTGGGCAGGAACACCACCTTCAGCAGGCCGCGCACGGTGGGGTCGTTGTTCACCACCCGGGCGATGTCGTTGGCCAGCTTGATGATCAGCTTAGCCTGGTGATAGCTGGCCGCGGCCTTGCCGGCGAAGATCTTCACCCGCGGCACCCAGTCGGTACCGGGGTCGTTGCGCATGGCCTGGTACAACGCCACGGTGTGCAGCAGGTTGAGCAACTGGCGCTTGTATTCGTGGATGCGCTTGACCTGCACGTCGAACAACGCCTCGGGGTTCACCGTAACGCCCAGGCGGTCCTGGATGATGCTGGCCAGGGCACGCTTGCTGTGCAGGCGCTGCGCGGCGAACTGCTTGCGGAAACCGCTCTTGTCGGCGAACGGTACCAGATTGGCCAGGCGTCCTTCGGGGTCGTCCAGCAGATCAGGGCCCAGCGCCTCGATCAGCATCGCGGTCAGCTGCGGGTTGGACTGGTACAGCCAGCGGCGGAAGGTAATGCCGTTAGTCTTGTTGTTGATCCGTTGCGGGTAGAGCTTGTGCAGCTCGGCGAACACCGTGCTTTTCATCAGCTTGCTGTGCAGCGCCGACACACCGTTGACGCTGTGCGAGCCGAGGAACGCCAGGTTGCCCATGCGCACCCGGCGGCCATTGTCTTCCTCGATCAACGACACAGCCCGCAACACGTCGAAGTCGTGCAGGCCTTTCGCCCGCAGCGCGTCGATGTGGTAGGCGTTGATCAGGTAGATGATCTGCATGTGCCGCGGCAGCATGCGTTCCATCAGCGCAACGGGCCAGGTTTCCAGGGCTTCGGGCAGCAAGGTGTGGTTGGTGTAGGCCAGGGTGCCGACGGTCAACTCCCAGGCGGTATCCCAAGGGATCTCATGCTGGTCGACCAGCAGGCGCATCAGCTCGGCCACGGCGATCGACGGGTGGGTGTCGTTGAGCTGGATGGCCGCCGCATCCGGCAGGTTGAGCAGGTTGTCGTGCATGTTCAGATGGCGGCGCAGCAGGTCCTGCAACGAAGCCGAGACGAAGAAGTATTCCTGGCGCAGGCGCAGTTCCTGGCCCGCCTCGGTGCTGTCGGCCGGGTACAGCACCCGCGAAATGCTTTCGGCCCGTGCCACCTCGGCCACCGCGCCCAGGTGGTCGCCGGCATTGAAGCGTTCCAGGTGCAGCTCTTCCAGCGCCCGCGCACGCCACAGGCGCAGGGTATTGACGCTGGCCCCGCGCCAACCGACCACCGGGGTATCGTAGGCCACCGCCCGCACGGTCTCGCCCGGCCACCACACCTGACGCTGCTGGCCGTGGGTGTCGTGCACCGTTTCGACGCTGCCGCCAAAGCTGATGGGGTAGATCACCTCGGCGCGCTCGAACTCCCAGGGGTTGCCGAAGTCGAGCCAGTTCTCGGTCTGCTCCTGCTGCCAGCCATCGACCATGGCCTGACGGAACAGCCCGTGCTCATAGCGGATGCCATAACCGTGAGCAGCGATGCCCAGGGTCGACATGCTCTCCATGAAGCACGCTGCCAGGCGACCCAGGCCACCGTTGCCCAGCGCGGCATCGGGCTCGAGCAGGCGAATGCGCTCCAGGTCCACGTTCAGCCCTTCCAATGCGTCGCGGGCAATGTCGAGCAGGCCCAGGTTGCTCAGGCTGTCATACAGCAGCCGGCCGATGAGGAATTCGAGAGAAAGGTAATAGACCCGCTTCTGGCTGCGGCGATACGCCTGGCGGGTGTGGTCCATCCAGTGATCGACCATGTGATCGCGCGCGGCCAGGGCGATGGCCTCGAACCAGTCGTGGTCGAAGGCGTGCTCTGGGTCCTTGCCAACCGCGTAGGTCAGCTTGTCCAGTACAGCGGCGCGAAATTCGGCCACCTCGGCGTCACGAGCTTTGGGTTCCTGGGACATGCGGCATCCTCGGGCAAGTTGACGAAAACGGAGGGAGACTGTTGAGCCTAGACCCTTCGACAGGGAGTGACAGTTAGCGTTCGCAGTTTTCATGCCCACTTTGCGATTCCGGCAAAAGGTTGTTCATAAATTGAACAATTCCGGTATGATCGCGCGCCCCAAGACCGTGATACACCCCATAAAGATGAAAACGACCCTGATCGCCGCAGCCGAAGTCGACCGCCTGGAGACCTGGCAGCGCTACACCAGCAACATGTGCCATGGCTGCCATTCGACCTGCTGCACCCTGCCGGTGGAGGTGAAGATCAAGGATCTGATCCGTATCGGCGTGGTCGACGAGTTCGAGAAAGACGAACCGCCGAAGAACATCGCCAAGCGCCTGCAGAAGGATGGCATCATCGAACGCTTCAACCAGAAGTCGGGGATCTTCACCCTGACCCGGATGAGC
Organism: Pseudomonas shirazica; assembly: GCF_015168335.1. Classification (NCBI taxonomy): domain Bacteria; kingdom Pseudomonadati; phylum Pseudomonadota; class Gammaproteobacteria; order Pseudomonadales; family Pseudomonadaceae; genus Pseudomonas; species Pseudomonas shirazica. The sequence continues at coordinate 5,673,071 of NZ_CP063456.1, read as the reverse complement.
AATGATGACTGCCTGTATCTGGATCGTAAAAGCCGGCTGTGCACCATTTATGACAAGCGGCCGGATACCTGCCGCAACCACCCCAAGGTCGGGCCGCGGCCGGGGTATTGTGCGTACAAGCCCAAGGTGGTCGGGCGCTGATCGCTAGCCTTCAAGGGCCTCTTCGCGGGCTTGCCCGCTCCCACAAGGGTCGCGCAAATCATGGGCTCAGCGACACACCTGTGGGAGCGGGCAAGCCCGCGAAGGGCCGCAAAGCGGCCCCAATTCGCTTAGCTTACTGGCATTAGGACACGCCCGTGAAAAACGGTGAAGCCGGTGCAATCCATTTCAGTATTCAAGCGGCCACTGCTGGCCAATTATGTGCCAAGCCAGATTTCTACTTTCCGCCAGAGGGAAAGCTCCTGCATGCACCACCCTGCTCCGCCGGTGGATGTTCGGGATAGGTCTGCGGCAGCACGCTGACCGGGCTGGTAGCGATAAAGCCATCAGCAAACTTCGCTTCGACGAACTGCGCCCGCCATCCCACCGCCGGCGGCGTGCGCTGCAGGGTGAAGCTCTGCATGGGAGCGAGCGTCTCGGATTGGTAGCGCACCCCGCAGGCAAAACGGAAGTCGCGGTCCTGGCTGTTGCTCGCCGTCCACACCTTCACCGCCACTGGCGGCTCAGAGAAGTCGACGCTCATCTGCCCGGCATACCCGCTGGCCGACACCTGCACGCTTGGCAAAGGTGTGCCATCGCGCAGGCGCGTCACTGCAGGTACCAAGGTACTGACTACCGCTTGACGCACCCCGCCATGGTCAGAGTTCGGCAATACCCTGAGGCTGGTCTGGCCCGGCAGGCGCTGCTGATAATCGGTGACCGGGTCAGGGGCGAAGAAATCGTCACCACTGGCGGACACCAGGTACTTGGGAATGGCCAGACGCTGCCTTTTCTCGTTCAGGTACTGCATCGGGTCCATCATCGCCATCAGCCGCTCGAATGCCGGGGTGCCCAGCTGCTGCAGGACACCAGCCTGCTGGTAGGAACCCAGCGCCAAGGGCCAGTGACCACCATAACGCTTGCGCAATCCGGCCAGCATGTCCGAAGTATCCGCGACGTCGATCACACTGGGCACGATGGCCACCACCCGCTCATCGGCCAATGCCGTGAGCCATGCGCTCCAGCCGCGCTTGGAGGCACCCGTGATAATGAAGCGGTCCACCGTGAGCCCTTGCCCTGCCAGCTCTTGCTCGGCCAGATCCATCGCCCGGCTTGCCGCCGCGGCCATCGGCACGTGCAGTGGCAATTCCGGCGCGGCGCCGCGAAGCGCATGAGCCCAGGTATGGGCCACGGCGTCATCCTCGCGCAAGGGCTTCTCGTTATCGTTGAAGGTCACGTACTGATTGGGCACATCGCTGATCATGACCACGGCCATCCGTGCCTTGAGGGCGACCTCGCGCAATGCCTCGCGGGTATAGTCCGGGGTTTGCGCCGGTCCGAACCGTACACCGTTGTTCACCACCAGCAAGGCTTTGCCGGGCACGGCATTGTGCGGGATATGCAGCTCGACATCATGCTCCCAGCGGCGCGGCTCAACCACCGGCGCTGGTTCCCAAACCTGCGAAACCATCTGCAAGCGACGGAACGCATACCCAGGCTCGGAGGCTTGCTCGAGCAATACGGCTTCCAAGGGTGCCTGACGCACCTTGCCAATATGGCACTGGACAACATCCTGCGGACGCAGGCTGGCACAATCCTGCATGGTGCAAGCCTGCAAGCCTGCCATCAGGCAGGGGATGGCCAGCGCTAAACGGTAATTCATGTGCATGCTTCCGGCTTCGAGAAAGCACTTCACGCTAGGCATCACAACAAGCGCGCACAAGTCGCAAAAGGCCGTGAAGGATGCAACCTACATCAGCTTGAGATATCACCTACAAAAAACCTGCGTCATACAAACAAAAACGCCCCCGGCGATGCGTGCGAGGGCGTTTTGACTCGAACGAGCAAAATGGGAATAGCTCTATTTCTATATCAACCCTGCCGAGCAAGGTCGCGCAGATGAAGTACAACCATAACGATCGCGGCTATGGCGGTCACTATTGATGCCAAGGTACCCAACACGACCGTGGACATTATCGATTCATTATTCCAAACCACGACCTGTTGATTGAGACGATCGTCGTAGAGTATTTGCCCGTCCAACGTGGCGAGTTCACGCACGGTGCTACCATCATCCCCACGTTCCACTGTAAGAATAACCTTCGCATTGATACGAAGCCCCGATGCCTCATACAACTTCCGGTAAGTATAAACACGTTTACCCTCCCGCCTTCCATCAAGCTTATATGCTACGCCAAAATGTACTAGCGAACGGTTATGCTCCCAAACGTCTGGATAACCGGATACTCGCCCCTCGATAACTAGTAGCCTAGACAAATCAGGGGCCTTATATACTTCCAGCTGACTGAAATAAAGCGCAACACCTGCAAGCATCGTAATCACGACAATCGCAAGCAATTGAGCTCGCTTTAAAGGAGGGGACACTCTGAGCAACTTTATGAATCCAGAAAATGACTGCACACGCCCCTCCTGCTATTTCAAATAGGAAAATCACCTAAAAATCTTTAATGATACCTATCAACTCCACCTACGCCCCCGCCAGGCGGGATGATCTCTATAGGACCTATATCAATATTCCACCTGGGGAGTTCCGGCAATGGGAATACCATAGGCCCGCCACCGAAGTCCGGCTCAATATAGCCACCCCCGCCGCCGCCAGATATTCCGTACAGGTGAGAAAGGTCGCTTCCAAGCAGCACGCCTTGCGTATCCGGGTTCCACTGGGTTACCGCAACTCGGCCCGCATAGATTGCGCTGATTTGGGCGAGCGATGCAAGGGCCAAGTCCGGCGCTACCCAGTAATCAGGGTAGGTGGCATTTGTATTTGCAACGAAATGTTTTTGCACTACAGGTGCGATAAAAGAATGATACAAATTTGTTGCCGCATCGGAATTGAGTATCCCCAAGGCATTAGCCCCAACGCCCACAGCAGTGAAAATAACTGCGGGAGTGCCAGCCCCAGCAAGCAAGCTTATACTGCCGACAATCCCCGCAACATTTCCAACCAGGCTCAGGACGTCACCTTTTTAAAATTTCTGGTCGGTCTTGTACTGAGCAGTAATTTTTAGAAATACTGTAGTCGCAGCAAGCGTATTCACCTTGATATTGAGGAAGGGTGTAAAACCCGCAGTCAGCTTTACTATTGACGTGATCCCGGCGACTGCAGCTCCGGTTTGGGCACTCTGATTCACTAGAACGAACCCTGACTTGTCGCTATTGTACTGATCCGTCAGGGAAGTAGCTGCCGCACCCACCGCTACCGGTTTTTCAACGTAGCCCAAGATAATCTCAAGTGTTTTGATCATCTTTCGCTACTCCCTGATCAATGTCTTGAAGGCGATGCTCATACGCAGCCGATTACAACTCACACCAGGCGCCCGAGCACCATGCGGCACTTCCCCATTGAAGATTACAACCCGCCTCGGCTTAGGCTGTACCGACAGCACAATACTTTCTTTGTCAGCGTCGTAGAATACAAGCTCACCACCCCAGCAGGTGGCCCAGTACTCGCTGCAAAACAGCATTACAGTTTTCCCTGGCGCCTCGGCTGTATTGTCACGATGAATAGGACCATCCTGGCTGCTTGTTTGACCATTGGCGTATACCCCTAACAGGGTCGCCGAAGGCATATGCGCAGCCTTGATACGTGCCCAGATATTCGCCAGAAAAGCCCAGTCCGGTCGCTCTCGTAGTTCTTGCTCACAGTCTTCCAATTCATTTCTGCGAGTACCGGCGATAAAACTGTGCCAACATGGACGATCAAGGGGAGCATAAGGATAGGGCCAGCCATAACGCCAGAGCGAGCCAGTTAGGAGCCTCAATATTTTCGTGTGCTCTTCGTCCGTTATTCCATCATCAATCACACAGATATTTTTACAAGCAGTCAAACCTACCATTACTTCAATCTCCTGATCTCAACATAGCGATTGGAGACTGAAAGTTAAAACACCTTTAGATATTCTCACACAGGGAAACAGCCGCTCAGCCGGTGACCTTTACCATAGCCTTGACGTGATAACAGATTTAGTCGCCATAACGAGTTCCAATTTTCTTTACCTCAAAAAAACTTTTTTCAGACTGACACCAACCTGAAGCTTTACCAGCCCCCAAGCATTTACCATGATAAAAGCACGTGTGCGTGAGAGACCGCAGGCAGCCACTGCCCTTGGCTTCACTCAGAATTGGACATAAAAAAACGCCCCCGGCATTTCGACCGGGGGCGTTTTCGTTTCAGCTCAAGCTAGACGATCAAGCCTTGGCTTTCTTGGCAGCGCGGGTACGCTCGCCTTCGTCCAGGATCTTCTTGCGCAGGCGGATCGACTTCGGAGTCACTTCGCACAGCTCATCGTCCTGGATGAATTCCAGGGCCTGTTCCAGGGTGTGGCGAACCGGCGGTACCAGGGCGATGACTTCGTCTTTGCCCGAAGCACGCATGTTGTCGAGCTTCTTGCCTTTGGTCGGGTTCACGCCCAGGTCGTTGTCACGGCTGTTCAGGCCGATGATCTGACCGTTGTAGATGTCCTGACCGTGCTCGATGAACAGCTTGCCGCGAGCCTGCAGGGTTTCCAGCGAATAGGTCAGCGCCTTGCCGGTCTCGATCGAAACCAGTACACCGTTCAGGCGACCGGACATCTGGCCGGCTTTCATGGTGTCGTAGCGATCGAAGATCGAGGTCAGGATGCCTGCACCGTTGGTCAGAGTCAGGAACTGGTTACGGAAACCGATCAGACCACGAGCAGGTACGTTGTACTCCAGACGTACACGGCCTTTGCCATCCGGCGCCATGTTGGTCAGGTCGCCCTTACGCAGGCCCATTTCTTCCATGACCTTGCCCTGGGATTCTTCAGGGATGTCGATGGTGACGTTCTCGAACGGCTCCTGCTTCACGCCGTTGACTTCGCGGATGATCACTTCAGGGCGGCCTACAGCCATCTCGAAGCCTTCACGACGCATGGTTTCGATCAGAACCGACAGGTGCAGCTCACCACGGCCGGAAACCTTGAACTTGTCAGCCGAGTCGCCTTCTTCAACGCGCAGTGCAACGTTGTACAGCAGCTCTTTGTCCAGACGTTCCTTGATGTTACGGCTGGTGACGAACTTGCCTTCCTTGCCGCAGAACGGCGAGTCGTTGACCTGGAAGGTCATCGAAACGGTCGGCTCGTCAACGGTCAGTGGCTTCATCGCCTCGACGTGGTTCATGTCGCACAGGGTGTCGGAGATGAACAGCTCGTCGAAACCGCTGATGCAGACGATGTCGCCAGCCTGGGCTTCTTCAACGTCGACGCGGTGCAGGCCGTGGTGGCCCATCAGCTTGAGGATACGGCCGTTACGCTTCTTGCCTTCGGTGTCGATGGCAACAACCGGGGTGTTCGGCTTGATACGACCACGGGCGATACGGCCAACGCCGATAACACCGAGGAAGCTGTTGTAGTCCAGAGCGGAGATCTGCATCTGGAACGGGCCATCGACGTCAACGTTCGGCGCCGGTACGTTGTCGACGATCGACTGGTACAGCGGGGTCATGTCTTCGGCCATGTCGGTGTGGTCCAGACCGGCGATGCCGTTCAGGGCCGAAGCGTAGACAACCTGGAAGTCCAGCTGATCATCGGTGGCACCGAGGTTGTCGAACAGGTCAAAGATCTGGTCCAGAACCCAGTCAGGACGCGCGCCCGGGCGGTCAACCTTGTTGATCACGACGATCGGCTTCAGGCCAGCTTCGAAAGCCTTCTTGGTCACGAAGCGGGTTTGCGGCATCGGGCCGTCCTGGGCATCGACCAGCAGCAGCACGGAGTCGACCATCGACATTACACGCTCAACCTCGCCACCGAAGTCGGCGTGGCCGGGGGTGTCGACGATGTTGATGTGGTAGCCGTTCCAGTTGATGGCGGTGTTTTTCGCCAGGATGGTAATGCCGCGCTCTTTTTCCTGGTCGTTGGAGTCCATCACGCGCTCGTCGTTGAGCTCGTTACGCTCCAGGGTGCCGGACTGGCGCAGGAGTTTGTCGACCAGGGTGGTTTTACCATGGTCAACGTGGGCGATGATGGCGATGTTACGCAGATTTTCGATCACAACTGTATCTCGATCAGAGGATTCGGTTGCCGCCAGTGTAGGCGGCGAATATGTATGGTTTGAGGCTCAGCGGGCCCGGTGGTCGGGAGGGCGATGGCGGATGCTGCCGCCATACAGCCCTGGCGTCTTATGCCGGACGATAAACACGCACATTGGCATGTCCCTCACTGAGCAGGTGGTGTGCGTGCAGACGGCTCATCACACCTTTGTCGCAATACAGCAAGTACTGGCGGTTGGCATCCAGCTGCTTGAACTTGCTGTTGATGGCATAGAACGGCATGGCCTGGACTTCGATACCGTCCAGCACCAGAGGTTCGTCTTCCTGGGCATCGGGGTGACGAATGTCGATAACGATCTGGCCGGGCAGCGCCTCGGTCACTTCCTCAATTTCGATGTCCTTGCCCAGTTCGTCGATCACATGGTCGATGGAGATCAACCGGGCGCGTTCCAGGGCGCGCTCCAGCACGGCCATGTCGAACTGCTTCTCTTCATGCTCCATGCGGTGGCGCTTGGCGTGAGTGGTCGGGTTTACCGAGATCACGCCGCAGTATTCTGGCATGTGCTTGGCGAAGTCGGCAGTGCCGATCGCGTAGGCCTGGTCGATGATGTCCTGCTTGTGGCTGGCCAGCAGGGGGCGCAGCACCAGCTTGTCGGTGGCCGAGTCGATGATCGACAGGTTCGGCAAGGTCTGGCTGGACACCTGGGAAATCGCTTCGCCGGTGACCAGGGCATCGATCTCCAGGCGGTCGGCCATGTGCGCGGCACCACGCAGCATCATGCGTTTGAGGGTCACGCCCATGTAGCTGTTGTCGACCTTGTTCAGAATCTCGCCGACCACTTCCTCGAACGGCACGCTGATGAACAGCACGCGCTGGCTGCTGCCGAACTTCTTCCACAGGTAGTGAGCCACTTCCATCACGCCCAGCTCGTGGGCACGGCCACCGAGGTTGAAGAAGCAGAAGTGGGTCATCAGGCCGCGGCGCATCATCTGATAAGCCGCCACGGTCGAGTCGAAGCCACCGGACATCAGTACCAGTGTCTGCTCCAGGGCGCCCAGCGGGTAGCCGCCGATGCCCTGGTGCTGGTTATGGATCACGTACAGGCGCTGGTCGCGGATTTCGATGCGCACCAGCACTTCCGGGTTCTTCAGCTCGATGCCGGCGGCGCCGCACTGCTGGCGCAGCTGGCTGCCGACGTAACGGTCGACGTCCATAGAGGTGAAGTCGTGGTGACCACCGCGCTTGCAGCGCACGGCGAAGTGCTTGCCGGCCAGCAGGTGGCCGAAGTGCTGCTTGCACTTGGCGACGATGTCATCGAAGTCGCCGAGCGGGTATTCCTCTACCTGCAGGAAGTGGGTGATACCCGGGGTGCAGGTGAGGCGCTCGATCATCTCGCGCTGGACCTTTTCGTCTTCGACGCGGGTGACCACTTCGAGATTGTCCCAGACACCATCGACCACGAGCTCAGGATCGAGGTCCTTGAGCACGTTGCGGATGTTCTTGCCGAGCTGGCGGATGAAGCGCTTGCGCACCGGCCGGCTCTTGATGGTGATTTCTGGGAAGACTTTGACGATAAGTTTCATTGGTTAACAGCGCGCGCAGGGCCTGCCGAAAATGAGGGGCGCGAATTATAGCGGAAATTGCTCAGGATTTGACCAACTTTTGTACAGAAGGTCGGATTTATATTGCCTGCACCGGCCTCATCGCCGGCAAGCCAGCTCCCACAGGCTATCCACAGTTCTCAAGACCTGCGCCCTACCTGTGGGAGCTGGTTGCCGGCGATGAGGCCCTCAAAGAAAGCACACAACTCAAGCAATGCACACTATTGGTGCACCGCTACCAAAATTCGCATCTTAAGAGTGCACTTCTCCCCAGCAACCCACCCCCAGATGCCCGCAAACGCCCCCTTTTATCCCGCCCTCGCCATTTTCGGGCACTGGCATGCAATTTGCTCCCTTGTGAGGCAGGTAAGCTTGGCCGACTATCCGCGCCCGGCAACACCCTTTTTCCAGGGCAGCGGCCCACCGCGCTCTAGACCATCCGGAGGACAACATGTCGAAGTCGGTTCAACTCATCAAAGATCATGACGTCAAGTGGATTGATCTGCGTTTCACGGACACCAAAGGCACTCAGCACCACGTGACCATGCCGGCGCGTGATGCACTGGAAGACGACTTCTTCGAAGTCGGCAAGATGTTCGACGGTTCCTCCATCGCTGGCTGGAAAGGCATCGAAGCCTCCGACATGATCCTGATGCCGGTCGACGAAACTGCCGTACTGGACCCGTTCACCGAAGAGCCGACCCTGATCATCACCTGCGACATCGTCGACCCGTCGAGCATGCAGGGCTACGATCGTGACCCTCGCGCCATCGCCAAGCGCGCCGAAGAGTACCTGAAGAGCACCGGCATCGGTGACACCGTATTCGCAGGCCCGGAGCCAGAGTTCTTCATTTTCGACGAAGTGAAGTTCCAGTCGGACATCTCCGGCTCGATGTTCAAGATCTTCTCCGAGCAAGGCTCGTGGATGACCGGCGCTGACGTGGAAGGCGGCAACAAAGGCCACCGTCCAGGCGTGAAGGGCGGCTACTTCCCGGTTCCGCCGTTCGACCACGACCACGAAATCCGTACTGCCATGTGCAACGCACTGGAAGAAATGGGCCAGACCGTCGAAGTTCACCACCACGAAGTGGCGACTGCCGGCCAGAACGAAATCGGCGTCAAGTTCAACACCCTGGTGAAGAAGGCTGACGAAGTACAGGCGCTGAAGTACGTCGTGCACAACGTTGCCGACGCCTACGGCCGCACCGCTACCTTCATGCCGAAGCCACTGTACGGCGACAACGGCTCGGGCATGCACGTGCACATGTCGATCTGGAAAGACGGCAAGAACACCTTCTCGGGTGAAGGCTATGCCGGCCTGTCCGACACCGCCCTGTACTTCATCGGCGGTATCATCAAGCACGGTAAGGCCCTGAACGGCTTCACCAACCCGTCGACCAACTCCTACAAGCGTCTGGTCCCAGGCTTCGAAGCCCCGGTAATGCTGGCCTACTCGGCTCGCAACCGTTCCGCCTCGATCCGTATTCCTTACGTCGGCAGCCCGAAAGCCCGCCGTATCGAAGCTCGCTTCCCGGACCCATCGGCCAACCCATACCTGGCCTTCGCGGCCCTGCTGATGGCCGGCCTGGACGGTATCCAGAACAAGATCCACCCAGGCGATGCTGCCGACAAGAACCTGTACGACCTGCCGCCTGAAGAGGCCAAGGACATTCCGCAGGTTTGCGGCAGCCTGAAGGAAGCTCTGGAAGAGCTGGACAAGGGCCGTGCGTTCCTGACCAAGGGCGGCGTGTTCTCCGACGACTTCATCGATGCCTTCATCGAGCTGAAGAGCGAAGAAGAAATCAAGGTCCGCACCTTCGTTCACCCGCTGGAATACGAGCTGTACTACAGCTGCTGATCTGATCGGCGCCTCGCGCCGATGACATGATCACGAACGGCCTCCTTCGGGAGGCCGTTTTCGTTTCCGTGGCTGCGTCCTCGATTTCATACAGAACCGGCAGATGCCGCTGACATTTCGCCGCCCCCCTCAGCACGCAGGGTAGGCGTCCCTTCAGTCAAAGGACATCACGCCATGCGCAAACTTCTACCTGCAATGATTACCGTATCCGCCCTCCTCACCGGCTGCGCCAGCAATGGCACCGCGCCAGGCCAGGCAACGTCACAGGTGCTTCACCGCGCCACCGGCAGTTGGGACGGTACTCCCTATCTCGATTACCCCGAAGGACGACCAGTGCTGTCGCTTGTGAAAGTCAGCATTCCCGCCCACACCACCCTTGGCTGGCACTGTCACCAGGCGCTCAATCTAGGCTATCTGACCGAGGGACGACTCGAGGTGGAAACCCGCGACGGCAAGCGGACAAGCCTGGTTGCAGGCCAGACGCTGGCCGAACTTCAAGGGGAAGTGCACCGCGGGCACACCACTGGGCAGCCCGCCACTGTCATGGTGTTCCACGCAAGCAATGAAGACCTTGCGTTTTCAACGCCAGAAGCCGAATGCCCGCCAACTGTGCGATAAACCCTGAAACCACCTATGCTCCATATTGGTGCGCGCTGTGGACTAACGCCCCCGAATGCACCCCAAAAGCGATCACATGAACCGTTTAATCAGTTCATTCTGGTGCGAATTTTCCCGTTTCCAGGGCTTTATCGGCAAATTCCGCTTCTTTTCGGAGCCTTGGTTTGGTTCTTGCATTTTTTGCCCAAAGACTGGAATCAGCGGATCCACCGCGCGCCCGACCATGGCCGCGCCCATGCCCGACACGCGCCAAAAGAGGTCGACGACGCCCTATGACCATCAGCGATGCCCAGCACCGTCTACTTCTGGACAACCTGACCACCGCCACGCTGCTGCTCAACGCCGAGCTGCGCCTGGAGTACATGAACCCGGCCGCGGAAATGCTTCTGGCAGTGAGTGGCCAGCGCAGCCATGGGCAGTTCATCAGCGAGCTGTTCACCGAGTCGACCGAAGCGCTCAGCTCGCTGCGCCAGGCGGTCGAGCAGGCGCATCCGTTCACCAAGCGCGAAGCGCAGCTCACCTCGCTGACCGGGCAGACCATCACCGTCGACTACGCGGTTACGCCGATCCTGCACCAGGGCCAGACCCTGCTGCTGCTCGAGGTGCACCCGCGCGACCGGCTGCTGCGCATCACCAAGGAAGAGGCCCAGCTGAGCAAGCAGGAAACCACAAAGATGCTGGTACGCGGCCTGGCCCATGAAATCAAGAACCCCCTCGGCGGCATTCGCGGCGCAGCTCAGCTGCTGGCTCGCGAGCTGCCTGAAGAAGGCCTGCGCGACTACACCAACGTGATCATCGAGGAAGCCGATCGCCTGCGTAACCTGGTCGACCGCATGCTCGGCTCGAACAAGCTGCCGTCGCTGGCCATGACCAACATCCACGAAGTGCTTGAGCGGGTCTGCAGCCTGGTCGAGGCCGAAAGCCAGGGTTGCATCACTTTGGTGCGCGATTATGACCCCAGCCTGCCTGACGTATTGGTCGACCGCGAGCAGATGATCCAGGCCGTGCTCAACATCGTGCGCAATGCCATGCAGGCGATCAGTTCGCAGAACGAACTGCGCCTGGGCCGCATCACCCTGCGCAGCCGTGCCCTGCGCCAGTTCACCATCGGCCATGTGCGCCATCGCCTTGTGGCGAGGGTGGAGATCATCGACAACGGCCCGGGCATCCCGCCGGAACTGCAGGACACCCTTTTCTATCCCATGGTCAGCGGTCGCCCGGACGGTACCGGGCTGGGCCTGGCCATTACCCAGAACATCATCAGCCAGCACCAGGGCCTGATCGAGTGTGAAAGCCATGCAGGCCACACCGCATTCTCGATCTACCTGCCCCTGGAACAAGGAGCCACCGCCTCATGAGCCGAAGTGAAACCGTATGGATCGTCGACGATGATCGCTCCATCCGCTGGGTCCTGGAAAAAGCCCTGCAACAGGAAGGCATGACCACCCAGAGCTTCGATAGCGCCGATGGCGTCATGGGCCGCCTGGCACGCCAGCAACCTGACGTGATCATTTCCGACATCCGCATGCCGGGCACCAGCGGCCTCGACCTGCTGGCACAGATCCGTGAGCAGCACCCGCGCCTGCCGGTCATCATCATGACCGCCCACTCCGACCTGGACAGCGCCGTTGCGTCGTACCAGGGCGGTGCATTCGAGTACCTGCCCAAGCCATTCGATGTGGACGAGGCGGTCTCGCTGGTCAAGCGCGCCAACCAGCACGCCCAGGAGCAACAAGGGCTGGATGTGCCGCAGAGTCTGGCGCGCACCCCGGAAATCATCGGTGAAGCACCGGCAATGCAGGAGGTGTTCCGCGCCATCGGCCGCCTCAGCCACTCCAACATCACCGTGCTGATCAACGGTGAGTCCGGTACCGGCAAGGAGCTGGTGGCCCACGCCCTGCACCGCCACAGCCCGCGTGCGGCCTCACCGTTCATCGCCCTGAACATGGCAGCCATCCCCAAGGACCTGATGGAGTCCGAGCTGTTCGGCCATGAAAAGGGCGCCTTCACCGGCGCCGCCAACCTGCGCCGAGGGCGCTTCGAGCAGGCCGACGGCGGCACCCTGTTCCTCGACGAGATCGGCGACATGCCCGCCGACACACAGACCCGCCTGCTGCGAGTGCTGGCCGATGGCGAGTTCTATCGCGTGGGCGGCCACGTACCGGTCAAGGTCGATGTGCGCATCATCGCCGCCACTCACCAGAACCTGGAGTCGCTGGTGCAGGCCGGCAAGTTCCGCGAGGACTTGTTCCACCGCCTGAACGTGATCCGCATCCACATTCCGCGGCTGGCCGACCGCCGCGAAGATATCCCTGCCCTCGCCCGCCACTTCCTCGCCCGCGCCGCCCAGGAACTGGCGGTCGAGCCGAAGATCCTCAAGCCGGAAACCGAGGAATTCATTCGCAATCTGCCGTGGCCGGGCAACGTACGGCAGATGGAGAACACCTGCCGCTGGATCACCGTGATGGCCTCCAGCCGCGAAGTGCTGATCGGCGACCTGCCGCCGGAGCTGCTGAACCTGCCACAGGACGCCGCACCGGTAACCAACTGGGAGCAGGCCCTGCGCCAGTGGGCCGACCAGGCGTTGGCGCGTGGGCAGACCAGCCTGCTGGACAGCGCAGTGCCGAGCTTCGAGCGGATCATGATCGAGACAGCCCTCAAGCACACGGCTGGCCGTCGGCGCGATGCGGCACTGTTGCTGGGTTGGGGACGCAACACCCTGACGCGCAAGATCAAGGAACTGGGGATGAATGTGGCGGGGGGCGATGATGAGGAAGGTGACGAGCACTGAGTTCCAGGTAAACCCATAGTTCTCTGGGGCTGCTGCGCAGCCCATCGCGACACAAGGCCGCTCCTACAGGAGAATGCGATCCCCTGTAGGAGCGGCCTTGTGTCGCGATGGGCCGCAAAGCGGCCCCAAACATTTCAGCCCTTCGATGCACCGATCCTGTGCCCGATGCACCTCACTAAGGCACAAATCCCCTCAAAAAACGGCCAATTCACCCTGAAAGCCCAGATTCACGGGCTTTTCAAAACTGGCACGCCCCCTGCAATAAACAATACATATCCAGTTTCGGGGGCCCTGGTACAGGCAGGCCGGGTGAACCCCTCTTTTATTCGCAACATCGCCAGTTTTGGGGACCTCGGTACAGGCAGGCCGGGCCATCCCCCCTTTATACGCAGTACCCCTTTCGGGGACCCTGGTACAGGCAGGCCGGGATATCCCCTCTTTTATTCGTGCAGTTTCACCTGCAACCGCCAGCGCCCAGCGTCCTCTGCACCGGCCCACTCGCCGTGCAGGGGGCGCGCAGCCACCACCGTCAGCAACAGCCCTTCCTTGCTATTCTGCACCCGCCAACTCACAGGCTTGCCCTGCAGGCTCAGTTGCCCTTGCCGGGCCTTGCCTTGGGCCTGGAACAACAGTGCTACCGTACCGTCCACATTCTCGCCATGCAGCTGAGGCTCTTCGTTGAACCACAGCTCCAGGCCATCCTGCACCACCTCCACCTGCTGCAACTCGCGCTCGTCGGGTGTAGTCAGGCGGCCGATCATCAGCCCTACCATCAAGCCGACGATCGCCAGCGACAGCATCACCCGCGGGAACGCCTTCGAACGCACGTCCGGTTCGGGGGTAGAATGCCCGTCATCTTCACGCTTGGAGCCGTGCATGTTTCACGTCATCCTTTTTCAACCAGAAATTCCGCCGAATACCGGCAACATCATTCGCCTCTGCGCCAACAGCGGCTGCGACCTGCACCTGATCGAGCCCATCAGCTTCGAACTGGACGACAAGCGCCTGCGGCGCGCGGGGCTGGATTACCACGAGTATGCCACGCTCAAGCGCCACGAGAGCCTGGCCGGATGCCTGGAAAGCCTGGGCAACCCACGGCTGTTCGCCTTCACCACCAAGGGCTCGCACCCGTTCCACGAAGTGGCTTACCAGCCGGGTGATGCCTTCCTGTTCGGGCCAGAAAGCCGCGGCCTGCCGGCCGAAGTACTGGACAGCCTGCCGGCCGAACAACGCCTGCGCCTGCCCATGCGGCCCGGGTGCCGCAGCCTGAATCTGTCCAATACCGTGGCTGTGACGGTGTATGAGGCGTGGCGGCAGAATGGGTTTGCCGGCAGTTGATGCGCTGCCCGCACTGACTCTATCGCCGGCAAGGCAGCTCCCGCAGGGACCGCACCACCCTTGAAACCTGTGCAGTACCTGTGGGAGCTGGCTTGCCGGCGATAGGGCCGGAACAGGCCAACAAAAAAGGCGACCGAAGTCGCCCTTTTTCAAACGCAGCTATTACTGCACTGTCGGCGCTTCGCCGGCTTCCTGCATGCGCTGCATTTCTTGCGCGTACAGGGCGTCGAAGTTGACCGGCGACAGCATCAGGGCCGGGAACGAACCGCGGGTCACCAGGCTGTCCAGGGTCTCGCGGGCGTACGGGAACAGGATGTTCGGGCAGAACGCACCCAGGGTGTGGCTCATCGAAGCCGCGTCCAGATTCTTGATCAGGAAGATACCGGCCTGCTGCACTTCAGCGATGAAGGCCACTTCGTCACCGTTCTTGACGGTAACCGACAGGGTCAGCACCACCTCGTGGAAGTCGCCTTCCAGGGCTTTCTGCTTGGTGTTCAGGTCCAGGGCAACGCTCGGCTCCCAGGTCTGGCGGAAGATCTGCGGGCTTTTCGGGGCTTCGAACGACAGGTCGCGCACATAGATGCGCTGCATGGAGAACTGAGGGCTGTTGTCTTCTGCAGCAGCGCCGTTGGTCTGTTGGTCAGTCATGGCAGATCCTTATCCTAATGTTTTTGAATGCAGTGCAAATCAGGCCGCCAGCAGCGCGTCGAGCTTGCCGGCGCGCTCCAGGGCATAAAGGTCATCGCATCCACCGACGTGGGTGCTGCCGATCCAGATCTGCGGCACAGATGTACGGCCGGCCTTCTGGCTCATCTCGGCACGAACCTGTGGCTTGCCGTCGACCTTGATTTCCTCGAAGGCCACGCCCTTGCTCTCGAGCAGGTACTTGGCGCGCATGCAGTAGGGGCAGTAGTCGCTGGAATAGACGATGACGGGCTTCATATCACTTCACCAGGGGCAGGTTATCGGCTTTCCAGCTGGAAACGCCACCGCTCAGTTTGGCGGCGTTGTAACCAGCCTTGAGCAGCTCGCGGCAGATGGTGCCGGACTGCTGGCCCATCGAGTCGACGACGATCAGGGTCTTCTCTTTGTGCTTGTCCAGCTCGCTCATGCGGTTGACCAGCTTGTCCTGCGGGATGTTCACCGCACCGACGATGTGACCGGCGGAGTATTCCTTGGTCGGGCGAATGTCGATGACCAGGGCTTTCTCGGCATTGACCAGGGCAGTCAGCTGGCCGTTGCTCAGGCTCTGGCCGCCGCGACGGATTTCGTTGACCAGCAGCGCGACCAGCAAAACAACGAAGATCGCCACCAGGATGTAGTGGTTTGTCGCAAATTGAATCAGGTTAGCAACCATCTGGGGTGTTCCACGCGATTGAAAATGCCGGCCAGTATACACAGGCCCTTATTGCCACCAAAGCCCGACGGGCCGGCCGGAAAGGTACCTTCATGTTGCCACATTGGCCACGCTGGTCAGGGAACAGGACGAATATTCGCCGCCGGTGGCGCATTTGCCCTAAAATGCGTGTCTTTATCATCTTTGAACAACCGTGAGTTTGATTGATGACGAGTACGCCCAAACCCCTGGTCCTGATCATCCTGGATGGCTTCGGCCACAGCGAAAGCCCCGAATACAACGCCATCTATGCCGCCAACACACCGGTCTATGACCGCCTGCGCGCCAGCCAGCCGCATGGCCTCATTTCCGGCTCAGGCATGGATGTCGGCCTGCCGGACGGGCAGATGGGCAACTCCGAAGTCGGTCACATGAACCTCGGTGCCGGCCGCGTGGTGTATCAGGATTTCACCCGGGTGACCAAAGCCATCCGCGACGGCGAGTTCTTCGAGAACCCGGTACTGACCGGCGCCGTGGACAAGGCAGCCAGTGCCGGCAAGGCTGTGCACATTCTCGGCCTGCTGTCCGATGGCGGCGTACACAGCCACCAGGACCACCTGGTAGCCATGGCCGAACTGGCCGCGCAGCGCGGCGCGCAGAAGATCTACCTGCACGCCTTCCTCGATGGCCGCGACACGCCACCACGCAGCGCGCAGTCGTCCATCGAACTGCTCGACGCCACCTTCGCCAAGCTGGGCAAGGGCCGCATCGCCAGCCTGATCGGCCGCTACTACGCCATGGACCGTGACAACCGCTGGGACCGTGTCAGCGCCGCCTACAACCTGATCGTCGACAGCGCTGCCGAATACACCGCCGACACCGCCTTGGCCGGCCTGGAAGCGGCCTACGCCCGCGACGAGAGCGACGAGTTCGTCAAGGCCACGCGCATTGGTGAAGCAGTCAAGGTCGAAGACGGCGACGCGGTGATCTTCATGAACTTCCGCGCCGACCGCGCCCGCGAACTGTCGCGCGTGTTCGTCGAAGCCGACTTCAACGAATTTCCGCGTGCCCGCCTGCCAAAACTGGCCGCCTACATCGGCCTGACCCAGTACTCGGCAAAAATCCCGGCCCCCGCCGCCTTCGCCCCGGCCAGCCTGAACAACGTGCTGGGCGAGTACCTGGCGAAAAACGGCAAGACCCAGCTGCGCATCGCCGAGACCGAGAAGTATGCCCATGTCACCTTCTTCTTCTCCGGCGGCCGTGAAGAGCCTTTCGAAGGCGAAGAGCGCATTCTGATCCCGTCGCCGAAGGTCGCCACCTACGACCTGCAGCCGGAAATGAGCGCACCGGAAGTTACCGACCGCATCGTCGAGGCTATCGAGCAACAGCGTTATGACGTGATCGTGGTCAACTACGCCAACGGCGACATGGTCGGCCATACCGGCGTGTTCGAGGCTGCGGTGAAGGCCGTCGAGGCCTTGGATGGCTGCGTCGGGCGTATCGTCGAAGCACTGGACAAGGTCGGCGGCGAAGCGCTGATCACCGCCGACCATGGCAACGTCGAGCAAATGGAAGACGAGTGCACCGGCCAGGCGCACACCGCGCATACCACCGAGCCGGTACCGTTCATCTATGTGGGCAAGCGCAACGTCAAGGTGCGTGACGGCGGCGTGCTGGCCGATGTGGCGCCGACCATGCTGAAGCTGCTGGGGCTGGAAAAGCCGGTGGAAATGACTGGTACCTCGATTCTGGTCGATGCCTGATTCGGTGCCAAAGGGAGCCGCTTTGCGGCCCATTCGCAGCACAAGGCTGCTCCTACAAAGGGCTCATGCAATGCCTGTAGGAGCAGCCTTGTGCTGCGAATGGGCTGCACAGCAGCCCCAATAACACATGAATTCCAGACAAACGCCCCTCTGCACCCGCAGCGAGGCGTTTTTTTTGCCCGCCCGCGCGGGCATACTAGGCCAGTCTCCATCCTTGGTACGCCAAACCCCATGCTTCGCGCCCTGATCCTCCTAGCCCTGTCTTGCCTGCTCAGCCCGGCCTTTGCCGATGAGCGTGCGCAGACCCAGCAGCAACTGGACGCCACCCGCCAGGACATTGCCGAGCTCAAGAAGACGCTGGGCAAGCTCCAGGAAGAAAAGGCCGGTGTGCAAAAGGACCTCAAAGCCACCGAGACCGATATCGGCAACCTCGAAAAGCAGGTGGAGGCCCTGCAGCAAGAACTAAAAAAGACCGAGGGCGAGCTGGAGCGCCTTGATACCGAGAAAAAAAAACTCCAGAGCGCCCGCGTTGAACAACAGCGACTGATCGCCATCCAGGCCCGTTCGGCCTACCAGAACGGCCGCGAGGAATACCTCAAGCTGCTGCTCAACCAGCAGAACCCCGAGAAGTTTGCCCGCACCCTCACCTACTACGACTACCTGAGCAAGGCGCGCCTGGAGCAACTGCGCACCTTCAACGAGACCCTGCGCCAGCTGGCCAACGTCGAACAGGAAATCGCTACCCAGCAGCAACAGCTGCTGGCCCAGCGCGCCGACCTCGACAGCCGCCGCCAGGCCCTGGAAACCGAGCGTGGCAAGCGCCAGCAGGTGCTGGCCAAGCTCAACAGCGACATGAAGGACCGCGACCAGAAGCTGCAATCGCGCGAGCAGGATCAGGCCGACCTGTCCAAGGTACTCAAGACCATCGAGGAAACCCTCGCCCGCCAGGCCCGCGAGGCCGAAGAAGCGCGCAAGAAGGCCTTGCTGGCCCAGCAGGAAGCGGAAAAGCGCCGCCAGCAGGAAGCCCTCGCTGCCGCTGCCGCTCGCGAACAGGCCCGCGAACCGGTGGAGCCACCGAAAAAGGCCCGCACCACCCTGGGCCCGCTGGTTTCCAGCGACGGCGCGAACTACGGCGGCGCATTTTCTGCCGCACGGGGAAAACTTCCCTGGCCAGTCAATGGTCGATTGCTGGCACGTTTCGGTGATGCCCGCGGCAGCGATGCCCGTGCCAAGTGGGACGGGGTGATGATCAGCGCCAACCCGGGCACTCAGGTACGTGCCGTGCACGGCGGGCGCGTGGTGTTCGCCGACTGGTTGCGCGGTGCCGGGCTTCTGGTCATTCTCGACCATGGCAACGGTTACCTGAGCCTGTACGGCCATAACCAGAGCCTGCTCAAGAGCGCCGGTGATATCGTCAAGGCCGGCGAGGCCATTTCCACCGTTGGCGACAGCGGCGGCCAGGACGCTGCCGGCTTGTACTTCGCCATCCGCCAGCAGGGCCGGCCTACCGACCCTTCGCAGTGGTGCCGGGGCTAGTCAAATTTCTACGGGGTAGCCCACGGGCTGCGCCGATGCTCCCCAGGGAGCGCTTACAGGATCAGGAGTTCGTTCGACATGCTGCACTCGCCTCGTCTCACCCAGCTGGCCCTGTCCATCGCCCTGGCGGTCGGCGCGCCCCTGGCCACTGCCGCGGAGCCGGCCAAGCCGGCCGCAGTACCGGCCACCGAGGTGACCGCCAAGGCGCCACTGCCGCTTGAAGAGCTGCGCACCTTCGCCGAGGTCATGGACCGCATCAAGGCGGCCTATGTGGAGCCGGTGGATGACAAGACCCTGCTGGAAAATGCCATCAAGGGCATGCTCAGCAACCTCGACCCGCACTCGGCCTACCTCGGCCCAGAGGACTTCCAGGAGCTGCAGGAAAGCACCAGCGGCGAGTTCGGCGGGCTGGGCATCGAAGTAGGCCAGGAAGACGGCTTCATCAAGGTGGTCTCGCCGATCGACGACACCCCGGCATCGCGTGCCGGCGTGCAGGCCGGCGACCTGATCGTCAAGATCAACGGCGCCCCGACCCGTGGCCAGACCATGACCGAAGCGGTCGACAAGATGCGTGGCAAGGTGGGCGAGAAAATCACCCTGACCTTGGTGCGTGACGGCGGCACCCCCTTCGACGTGACCCTGGCCCGCGCGGTCATCCAGGTCAAGAGCGTGAAGAGCCAGCTGCTGGAGAACGACTACGGCTACATCCGCATTACCCAGTTCCAGGTCAAGACCGGCGACGAAGTAGGCAAGGCCCTGGCCAAACTGCGCAAGGACAACGGCAAGAAGCTGCGCGGCGTGGTGCTGGACCTGCGCAACAACCCGGGCGGCGTGCTGCAGTCGGCGGTGGAAGTGGCCGACCACTTCCTGACCAAGGGCCTGATCGTCTACACCAAGGGCCGCATCGCCAACTCCGAGCTGCGCTTCTCGGCCGACCCGGCCGACGCCAGCGACGGCGTGCCACTGGTGGTGCTGATCAACGGCGGCAGTGCCTCGGCCTCGGAAATTGTCGCCGGCGCCCTGCAAGACCAGAAACGCGCCGTGCTGATGGGCACCGACAGCTTCGGCAAAGGCTCGGTGCAGACCGTGCTGCCACTGGCCAACGACCGTGCCCTGAAGCTCACCACCGCGCTGTACTTCACCCCCAACGGCCGCTCGATCCAGGCCCAGGGCATCGTCCCCGACATCGAAGTGCGCCCGGCCAAGCTCACCGCCGAAGCCGACACCGACAACTTCAAGGAAGCCGACCTGCAGGGCCACCTGGGCAACGGCAACGGCGGTGCCGACCGCCCGACCGGCAGCGGCAAGCGCAAGGAGCGCCCGCAGGATGACGACTTCCAGCTGAGCCAGGCTCTGAGCCTGCTCAAAGGCCTGAACATCACCAAGGGCGACTGATCCACTCCATGCGTTATCTGCTGTGTCTGCTGTTCTGCCTGATGGCAGGGGTCGCGCAAGCGGCGCCGGCCGGCAAGGCCTACATGAGCATCATCATCGACGACCTCGGCCAGAGCAGCGAGCGCGACAGCCGCACCTTGGCCCTGCCAGGTCCGGTGACCATGGCGATCATGCCCGACACCCCGCATGCCACCGACTTTGCCCGCCAGGCGCACAAGGCTGGCAAGACGGTGATCCTGCACATGCCCATGGACCCGGCCACCGGCCCTTACGCCTGGCACCCCGGCACGCCTCTGCCGGAGCTGGCCCGGCGCCTGGACGCCGCCCTGGCGCAGGTGCCGGGCGCAGTCGGCATCAACAACCACATGGGCAGCCGCATGACCGCCGAACCCGAAGCAATGGCGATGCTGATGGCTGACCTGCAACGCAGGCACCTGTTCTTTGTCGACAGCCGCACCAGCGCTGCCACGGTAGCCGCATTCCAGGCTCAGGCCCAGGGCCTGGCACAGGTATCCCGCGATGTATTTCTGGACAACGTACGTACGGTCGAGGCCATCGGCAGCGAATTGCAGCACGGGGTCGAACTGGCTCGCAAACAAGGCTCAGCCGTGCTGATCGGCCACCCTTATCCGCAAACCCTCGAAGTGCTCGAACGCGAACTGCCCCGGCTGAAGCGCCAGGGCGTAGAGCTGATCGGCCTGGAACAGATGATTGCCGAGCGGGGCAATCAGACGATGCCTGCACATATCAGGCACCACCCCACTGCCCCCGTTGGCCGGCTCAACGGAAAGGAATGATTCCTCGGGCCTCGGCCAGCGTAAGTCTTCCCCTGTGCACCCGCTGGCCCGCGGCTGCAGCGGCCTGGCTACTCAAACTGCGCTGCTTCCAAGTCTTGAGGTGACCCACCGTGAAATTATCAGCGTTAGCGTCCAGCGAGGGTAAATGGAAGTGTGCAGCCCAGAGGCTCAGCTTGCTCGGTAGACGCCGGATCCGGTATTCGTCAAAAGCGCTGCCATCCTGCATGGTGCGCCGCTCCACATATTCGACCTGTATCAGGCGCTTTCCGTGGAGATACTGCAAACCTTCGGCCGACGGATACTTGGTGTCGGTATAGAGCGTGGTCATCTGAAATGTTTTATCCGCCTCCAACTTGTCCAGATCCACTTCCAGCGTCCTGATCAGCTTGTCGTTTCCTCCGGCATCACGCACCACACTGAGTGCCTGATTCAGCTTTTCCAGATGCTGATCGAACAACTGCTTGAGCAACGCCCCTTTGATGTCGTGCTTGACATAGTCCTTGGCCTGCTCCCTGACTGCATCGCTCTCGTCCAGAAGCGCCTGTACCCACATGGGCAGGTCAGTTGGAGCGGCTTCGTCCGACAATGAAGGGCGCTTGCTTTCACGCTGTCGCCATTCCCCATCCACCAGGTCGAAGGTTGCCAGTACTTCTTCACTGAACGTCTCCCGCACTTCAACGATCTGGCTTTCGTCTATCGTCCTTTCCACCCCGATCATCAACTGCCCAGCAAGGTTGCGCACCACTCGCTGCTCTTCGGTAGACACCTTGTAGGGCCTGCGCTTTTGCGCGACCGTTCCACCCTCCTGCTCCGAGATCGCGGCAACCAGCCGCTGTCCTGCATCTTCCTTCAGTTGCTTTACATGGTTGCGATACCGCTCGAGCATCACGGGTTCGATCAGTTCGCCACCTTCACGGAGAATGCGGGCACTGTTGAGTAATGCGGCAGAGTACTCATCCCATGCCTCTTGCAGGATCACGATGCGGTCGTCTGCCGTCAGATTGGCGAAGTCAAGCTCCCCATGAGTCTCTGCGGCATTGCGCAAGGCCGTGCTGACCAGTTCGTCACGGTAGCGGGCGACTGTCTGGAGGCCGCCGGGAGCATTGAGGTGCAAGGCCAGGTCTGCCAGGTTCTGCACCTGATGGAAGCGCATCTGCACGGTCGAAAACGGTCTTTCGTCGATCAGATGCCCCACTGTGCGATGGTCACCAGGGGGGTTGGAAGGTATGACAAGCTCAACCGGCGACTCGGCCAGCAAATTGTCCAGGTGCACTCGTATGGCGAGCATGCGGTCCTGATACTCCACCACCTGCTCCAGCTTGATACGAAACGCAGCATATTGTTCGCCGACTTCAGCCAATGGCTTACCATCAATAGCCCGTTGCAGCGCGGCAAGTTGCGGATAGTCCGTAAGGCTCCAGAGCTCGTTGTAAACGAAGACACAATCGCGAATCAGCTCTGTGCGAGCATTCTCTTCATGCTTGGCAACAGGCTTATCCAACCCATCTTTTTGGCGTTGCCCGGCATATTTGGGTTCCGCCATCGTGATCAACAGCTTTAGCTGTTCGTCTTCCTTGCCAATGGCCTCTTCAAGCAGCGAAACGATTTGCTCACGCTGCTGGGCGATACTTTCCCGCGCATCCATCGCTCGTTGTTCATACTGCGCGGTCAGTGACCGGAGAGCTGTCGTATCGGTACCTGCCGGGGCCGAATTCACATCCTCCTGCGCCTTTGCCTTCAACGCGTCCATTTTGACGAGGCTCTGGTGCAAAGCCATCATCTGCTGACTCGCTGCCTGAACCGTCGACTTCAACTTCGGGATTTCCGCATCCAACTGGACGACGCGGTCGTAAAGTTTCTTGAATCGGACCGATACCGAAGTTCTGGGGCTGGGAGCCCCTCCTGCAAGGCGCAATTTCGTATCCACCCGCCAAGCCCCGTCGACAAATGCCAACCAGGGCCCGTAACCGCCAGTCGCATCGACTACCCGAACTCCCTCAGCCAGCAACTCCACGCTATAGAGGTCACCAGCCATGGCCGCGTAGTAGTTCTTATCGATCTGGTACAGGCCTTCACCATCGCCCGCTGTCAAAGGCTTCAACCCATTGACAGAGACGCTGGAGCGCATGGCTTGCAACCTTTGCCGCTGTTGCGCGGGCAGCCAGTTGAACCCATGCTGGCCGCGCCAGGAAAAGTCCAGCACCTGGCTGCCCAGTTCGCCCAGCGTGCCTTCCGGTTCTTCACGCGCCTCGATAGCTAGTTCGGCAAACGCGCCGTTTTGCCGGTCAGGTCCTTCGAACAGTGAAACATCAGGCAGCCGCCTTGTGGGCACTGTCTCCTGCTTCGGTTGATGGGCATGCAGCAGCGTCATCCCGAGGTTGAGCAACAAGTCGGCCACTGCAGCAGACCGATCGAACTCACCACCCTGCTCCAACGCGGTCAAGTCGTTTTGCAGCGAAGCCAGAAACTGTACCAACCAGGCCACAGACGCGACCGGACCGCGTATCGCCTGAGTCACCACATCGAACAACAGCCAGGCGCCTTCGCACAGGAGCTGCCAGCGGCTCTCGGCGTCAGATACCGATTCCAGCCCTGCCAGCTCGACCAGCAGATCTCGATTGGCCTGGTAGATTTTCTCGTCAACCTTGTTGCGCCACAGCTTCAGGTCGAGCATCGCCGGCTCCGGCTTGGCCGGGAGCGTATAAGGGTCGATACCAATACTCACAATGTGCGGCTCGCTGAAACCACCCTCTGCATATACGTCGCGCGCGGTCGGGTCGATCCAGTCAAGAATGCTCTCTTGGAAGAGAGCCGACTCACGAATATGTGCAAGCAAGGCCTCAAGGCTTGCGTACTCGCGAACCGTGTCCTGTCGATATAGCGGGCGGTACACCAGAACCTTTGCCGGCTCGGCGCAGAACAGCAAGTACATGCCGCGCACAGTGTCTTTCTTGCGCGAATGGCGGCTGCGCCTGAAAGCCAAGGGGATCAGTGACATGCGCGGAACCAAGGGGTCCTGATGACCTGCGCAAAAATCGACCACGCACTGTAAACCCACCTCGGAGACTTTAGCGTCGAGCCTGGCCGAAATGGCGCTGGAAAGAAACGCGCTTCGCCACTCCCTGCCCAAAAGCTCGACGCGCTCGGCACGCATGGCCTGATCATCCAACTGTCCGGCAACATAGGCCGGGTAGCGGCCACCAATGTCTACCTGGGTGACCAATCGCTTCGCTGCATCGGCATTCAGCCACTTCGGAAGCTTGATGCTCTTCTGATGGCGGACCTGCTTGATGTACGCGCCCTTGAGCGAAGCAAGGTTACCAATGGCGAATTCGGTAAGCGACTTGGTGCCCACGAACGCCAGTGGCTCGCCACCGCCGGCTCCAGTCGCAGCGCCACCAGGCACACCCCGGGCGATGTACAGGTCAAGAAGCACCTGATCTGGAGAAATTTCGTCCCCGTGCTCGCTTTTTATCTGCTCGGTCAGTTGCTGCGCGGTATACGCCGTCAATGACTGGATGCCGTCCAGCACCGAAACACCTCCGGCATCCAGTTGGTCGAGGGAGAGTTGCAACAACGCGGCGCGACAGGCAAAGCTGTCCTGCGGGGCGCTGGCCCTGAGCCCCGGCGGGGCTACGGTGGCTGGCGTGTCGTCTTCGTAGCGCACGAACCAGGCCGCCGGGTCGCTCAGCTCGGCAAAACGTTGCTCCAGCGAAGCCACATCCGCCAAGCCACTGAAGCGCATCTGGTCGAAAGCCAGGAACATGGACTCAAGCAACAGCGAAACCTGTTGGGCAAAGACGTTGCCCTCGACCGGCTGACGCGTCCACGACAGGCTTTGGAAGCTGTAGTGCCGCGCCAGTTCGTTGCGCAGCGCGTTACCGAAATCGATCAACGAGGCGAAGCTGCGCGTGATACCGGACGGGGCGCACCAGAGCACCACTTGCCGCTCATCGTAATCGGCAGTGACCAGCAGGTGACTGAGCATCTGGTCGTATTGAATCGACCCACAAGTCAGGCTGGCTTTGACGAAATAGACCGAGGGCTGGGCAGCGCCACCGCGGATCAACCCGCGGATGCAGGCCTGCTCCTGAACATCCAGCCCTTGCAGTGGCAGGCCGCGCAAAAGCGTAGTCT
Source organism: Pseudomonas shirazica (assembly GCF_015168335.1). Lineage (NCBI taxonomy): Bacteria > Pseudomonadati > Pseudomonadota > Gammaproteobacteria > Pseudomonadales > Pseudomonadaceae > Pseudomonas > Pseudomonas shirazica. The sequence goes on along the minus strand of NZ_CP063456.1, from coordinate 5,647,734 downwards.
TGAGCAGTAATTGCAGCCACTGGTCACGGCTCACTCCCGCACTGCCCTTGTCACTCCAGTACTTGAGCTGTGCCTCGCAGAACAGCCGTGGCAACCGTTGCACCAGTTCGTCGAGTGCATCGGACAGGCCGCTCAGTTGACGGGTGTCGAACGCGCTGTCCGAGCCAGGAAAACGGTATGAGGAGGTCAATGCAAGATTGTGATGCCGCTCACCGACAGGCTCGATGTCCAGCGGCTGTGCTTCGAGCAATGCCTGGAGCACACGGTCGACCAGCGGTTGCGTGGTCCAGTAAGGCGTGCTGGGGTCGGGACTATCCAGCATGAGAGGGTCGGCGTTGGACAGCGCCGGCTTCACAAAGGCAAGCCAGGACAGCTTCTCCTGCAGCACGGTCCACAGCTGCTCGCTGGTCACCTGCCGCAATGTTGGCCGACCACTGAACTGACTGGCTGCAGCGTACTGAAAATCGAATGTGGGAATAACGGAACGTTTCATGAAGCATGCCTCCGGAAGAAAACCGGCAGGCTGAAGCAAACTTGTCCGTTACCCGGGCTAATTATTGCTTGCCCATGAAAAAGGCCCTGCGTCCTGCAGGGCCTCCTCACCGCTCAAGAATCAGCTGTACACACGCCCCAGCAACTGGCGGTGGCTTTCGAACTGGTCCAGCACATCACGCACGATCTGCTCCGGCGCAAAGCCCATCAGGTCGTACTCCTGGCTGCCATCGTGCAGGTATACCTCGGCGCGGTAGAAGCGCTGGCGCACCTCCGGCTCACCTTCCACCGGCGCTTCGCTCGGCGCGGCCAGGTAGCCATCCAGGCTCACTTCATAGACGAACGGGTTGCCCTCTTCCATCATCACCCGCAGGCCCATCATGTTGCGCGACTGGCCAACCCGGGTTTCCACCTCGAAGCCCAGGGTCTGCAACTGCGCGGCAGCTTCTTTCAGCGCCGGGCTGACCTGCTTGTCCATGAAGCGCTGTACAACGGCCTGGGTCGGCTGCAGCTCCAGCTGGGTCAGGCGCTCGCTGAAGCCACGACGGCCACGTGCGGCCAGCTCGGCACGCTCCTGCTCCACCGCCACGTCCTGCTTCATGGCCTTGTACAGGCCGAACATGAACAGCACCAGCACCACCGAGAACGGCAGACCCGCCAGCACCACCATGGTCTGCATGGCTTCGAAGTTACCGGCGAACAGTAGGCCGATGGTGACCAGGGTGATGACCACCGACCAGAACACCACCATCCAGTGCGGGGCGTCTTCGTCGACCTTGCCACCTTTGCACGACAGGTTGGCCATCATCACCGCGCCGGAGTCGGCCGGGGTGAGGAACAGCACGAAGCCGACGAACACCGCTACACCGATCACGATCTTGGCCGCCGGGAAGTATTCCAGCAGCTGGTAGATCGACATCGACGGCTGTTCAAGGGCGGTCTTGCCCAGTTCCACGGCGCCTTGGTTGATCACCAGGTCCAGCGCGGTGTTGCCGAAGATCGACAGCCAGGCCAGGGTGAAGCCCAGCGGGATCAGCAACACGCCGCTGACCAGCTGGCGCACGGTGCGACCCTTGGAGATACGGGCAATGAACATGCCGACGAACGGGCCCCAGGAAATCCACCAGGCCCAGTAGAACACGGTCCACAGGCCCAGCCAGCGTTCGGACTTGCCAGCTTCGCCTTCATATACGTAGAGGTCGAAGGTTTTCAGCACGATGCCGTTGAGGTAGTCACCGATGTTCTGCACGAAGCCGTTAAGCAAGTGCAGGGTTTCGCCGCCCAGCAGGACGAAGATCAGCAAGCCGCTGAACAGCACGATGTTGAGGTTGGACAGGCGGCGAATGCCGTTTTCCACACCCGAGACCGCCGCCACGGTGGCGACGCCGGCCATGACCAGGATCACCACCAGCAGGTTGGTCTTGCTGTGATCCATGCCGAACAGGTATTCCAGCCCGGAGGCCACCTGCATCGAGCCGATGCCCAGGTTGGTCACCAGGCCCAGCAGGGTTACGAACATGCCGAAGATGTCCACGGCATTGCCCGCAGCACCCTTGACCCAACGCTCACCGACCAGCGGGTACAGCGCCGAGCGCAGGGCCAGTGGCTGATTGTGGCGGTAGGCGAAGTAACCCACGGCCAAGCCGACCAGGGCGTAGATCGCCCAGCCGTGCAAACCCCAGTGCAGGAAGGTCAGCTGCAGGCCCTGACGCGCTGCGTCGAGGCTGGCAGAAGTGCCTTCCGGTGGGTTGAAGTAGTGGTCCAGCGGCTCGGAGGCGCCGAAGTACAACAGCGAAATGCCGATACCGGAGGAGAACAGCATGCCGGCCCAGGCGCCATAGCTGAAGTCGGGCTGGTCATCCTTGCCGCCAAGCTTGAGCTTGCCGTAGTCGGAGAAGGCCAGGTAGATGACGAACAGCAGGTAACCGCCGATCACCAGCATGTAATACCAGCCGAAGGTGCGCGTCAGCCATTTCTGGGCCACGCCCAGCACTTGGCCGGCGGTTTCGGGTACAGCGATAAGCAAGGCAGTCAAAACGAGAATCATCAGCGCGGAGGTGAAGAACACCACGCGGTTGACCCGTACCCTCTCGGCCGGAGGGTTGGTAAGTGAGGCAGAACTCATTGCACGAATGCTCCGGGCAGTGCGGCTGTGGAGGCTAATCAGTCTTTCCCGAGCAATTGGTGGAATATCCCCACTGCATCAGGTGTTATAAAAGCACCCTTGGAAACCGTGATCCCGAATCGATACGTTGCAAAAAACAGACAGGTGGCCTGCTGCAAATGCCACGCCTCAGCTGAGGTGCGCGCATTGGTCACAGATCACCCCGCCCGCTCCAAGGGCCCGCCGCAGGGTCCATGACCGCACGGCAGAATCTGCATTTCGCATCGCTCATGCCCGTCAACGCCTTGTATTCAGGGGGTTACGCGATTTCCTGGGGTGTCAATCCGTGCCTTCTCGACCGCCTTAAAAACTGTCAATGGCACAAATTGTCGCAGAGCTTATTCTTTATTGATTGAACGTTCAATCAAAACAAAATAGACTGGCCTTCGCCGAGTCAGCCGCCCGTCGTCTGCTCGCAGGCCTGAGGAGAACGCAAGATGCCCAAGGTCGGTATGCAACCCATCCGCCGCCAGCAGTTGATCGAAGCCACGTTGCAGGCGGTCGATCAGGTCGGACTGGGTGACGCCAGCATTGCGCTGATTGCCCGTTTGGCCGGTGTGTCGAACGGCATCATCAGTCACTACTTTCGGGACAAGAACGGCCTGATAGCAGCGACGATGGGTTACATCATGAACATGCTCAACGAAGGTGTTAGAGCACGTCGCCAGGCCCTGACGGACGACAGCCCGCGCGCCCACCTGAAAGTGATCATCGAGGGCAACTTCGATGCCAGCCAGGTAAACGGCCCGGCGATGAAAACCTGGTTGGCCTTCTGGGCTTCCAGCATGCACCAGCCCGATTTGCACAGGTTGCAGCGGATCAACGACCACCGCTTGTATTCCAACCTGTGCTGCCAGTTCCGCCGCGCGCTGCCGCTCTACCATGCGCGCAAGGCAGCCCGCGGCCTGGCAGCTTTGATCGACGGCTTGTGGCTGCGTGGCGCCCTGTCGGGTGATGCATTCGACACCGACCAGGCGATACGGATTGCTTACGAATACATGGATCTACAACTGGCTAAACAGCACACCCTGGGTACAAACGACCAGGCCGCTGAACAACCGCGCACGGCCCTTGCCAACCCAGCAGGAGCGTGACGCGCAAGCCAAACCACACACTGCACTTGCGAGGACACTATGGCCCGTTTCGGAACGCAAAAACTCTACATTGATGGCGCTTACGTCGACGCTGGCAGCGATGCCACCTTCGAAGCCATCAACCCGGCTACCGGCGAAGTCCTCGCCCACGTGCAACGTGCCACCGAGGCTGACGTCGAGAAGGCCGTCGAAAGCGCCGAGCGAGGCCAGAAGGTCTGGGCCGCGATGACCGCCATGCAGCGTTCGCGCATCCTGCGCCGCGCCGTCGAGATCCTGCGCGAGCGCAACGACGAGCTGGCCATGCTGGAAACTCTGGACACCGGCAAGTCGTACTCGGAAACCCGCTACGTCGACATCGTCACCGGCGCCGACGTGCTGGAGTATTACGCTGGCCTGGTTCCGGCCATCGAAGGCGAGCAGATCCCGCTGCGTGAATCGTCCTTCGTCTACACCCGCCGCGAGCCGCTGGGCGTGACCGCCGGTATCGGTGCCTGGAACTACCCGATCCAGATCGCCCTGTGGAAATCCGCCCCGGCCCTGGCCGCCGGCAACGCGATGATCTTCAAGCCGTCGGAAGTCACCTCGCTGACCACCCTGAAGCTGGCCGAGATCTACACCGAAGCCGGCTTGCCGAACGGCGTGTTCAACGTCCTGACCGGCAGCGGCCGTGAAGTCGGCACCTGGCTGACCGAACACCCACGCATCGAAAAAGTCTCCTTCACCGGCGGCACCACCACCGGCAAGAAGGTTATGGCCAGCGCCTCGAGCTCGTCGCTCAAGGAAGTCACCATGGAGCTGGGCGGCAAGTCGCCACTGATCATCTGCGCCGACGCCGACCTGGACAAGGCCGCCGACATCGCCATGATGGCCAACTTCTACAGCTCGGGCCAGGTTTGCACCAACGGCACCCGCGTGTTCATCCCGGCTGATATGAAAGCTGCCTTCGAGGCCAAGATCGTCGAGCGCGTTGCCCGCATCCGCGCTGGCAACCCGGAAGACGAAAACACCAACTTCGGCCCGCTGGTCAGCTTCCAGCACATGGAAAGCGTGCTTGGCTACATCGCCAAGGGCAAGGAAGAAGGCGCACGCGTGCTGTGCGGTGGCGAGCGTCTGACCGCCGGTGATTTCGCCAAGGGTGCATTCGTGGCCCCGACCGTGTTCACCGACTGCACCGACGACATGACCATCGTCAAGGAAGAGATCTTCGGCCCGGTGATGAGCATCCTCACCTACGAAACCGAAGAAGAAGTCATCCGTCGCGCCAACGACACCGAGTACGGCCTGGCCGCCGGTGTCTGCACCAACGACATCACCCGCGCTCACCGCATCATCCACAAGCTGGAAGCCGGTATCTGCTGGATCAACGCCTGGGGCGAATCGCCGGCCGAAATGCCGGTCGGTGGCTACAAGCAGTCGGGCGTCGGCCGTGAGAACGGCGTCAGCTCGCTGGCTCAATACACCCGCATCAAGTCGGTCCAGGTCGAGCTGGGCGGCTACAACTCGGTCTTCTAAGGCCCTGTCCAGCCACGCCCGTGCCTCAGCGCACGGGCGTTCCTGCTCCCTGAACACCGCCAACACGAGGGTACTTTCATGTCCCAAGAATTCGATTACATCATCGTCGGTGCCGGTTCGGCCGGTAACACCCTGGCGACCCGCCTGACCGAAGACGCAGGCGTCACCGTATTGCTGCTGGAAGCCGGTGGCCCCGACTACCGCTTCGACTTCCGCACCCAGATGCCAGCAGCCCTGGCCTTCCCACTGCAGGGCCGCCGCTACAACTGGGCCTACGAGACCGATCCGGAGCCGTACATGGACGGCCGCCGCATGGAATGCGGTCGCGGCAAAGGCCTGGGTGGCTCGTCGCTGATCAACGGCATGTGCTACATCCGCGGTAATGCCCTGGACTTCGATGGCTGGGCAGAACTGCCAGGCCTGGAAGACTGGACCTATCTGGACTGCCTGCCGTACTTCCGCAAGGCCGAAACCCGCGACATCGGCCCGAACGACTACCACGGTGGCGAAGGCCCGGTCAGCGTGACCACGCCGAAAGCCGGCAACAACCCGCTGTTCCACGCCATGGTCGAAGCCGGCGTGCAGGCCGGTTACCCGCGCACCGAAGACCTGAATGGCTACCAGCAGGAAGGCTTCGGCCCGATGGACCGTACGGTGACCAAGAACGGCCGCCGCTCCAGCACCGCCCGTGGCTATCTGGACCAGGCCAAGAAGCGCCCGAACCTGACCATCGTCACCCACGCCCTGACTGACCGCGTGCTGTTCGACGGCAAGCGCGCCATCGGCGTGACCTACCTGGTCGGTGACAGCGAAGAGCGCGTTGAAGCCCGTGCCCGCAAGGAAGTCATCGTCAGCTCCGGCGCCATCGCTTCGCCGCAGCTGTTGCAGCGCTCCGGCGTTGGTCCGCGCGCCCTGCTGGAAAGCCTCGACATCCCGGTGGTGCACGATCTGCCAGGCGTTGGCGAAAACCTGCAGGACCACCTGGAGCTGTACCTGCAGTACGCCTGCACCCAGCCGGTGTCGCTGTACCCGTCGTTGCTGTGGTGGAACCAGCCGGCCATCGGTGCCGAGTGGATGTTCAACGGCACCGGCATCGGCGCCAGCAACCAGTTCGAGGCCGGTGGTTTCATTCGTACCCGCCCTGAATTCAAATGGCCGAACATTCAATACCACTTCCTGCCAGTGGCCATTAACTACAACGGCTCCAATGGCGTGAAGGAACACGGCTTCCAGGCACACATGGGTTCCATGCGCTCGCCTGCCCGCGGCCGCATCCAGGCCAAGTCGAAGGACCCGCGCCAACACCCGAGCATTCTGTTCAACTACATGTCCACCGAGCAGGACTGGCAGGAATTCCGTGACGGCATCCGCCTGACCCGTGAAATCATGGCCCAGCCGGCACTGGACCCGTACCGTGGCCGTGAGATCAGCCCCGGCGCGCACGTGCAGACCGATGAAGAGCTGGACAAGTTCATCCGCGAGCACGCCGAAACCGCCTTCCACCCGTCCTGCTCGTGCAAGATGGGCACCGACGACATGGCGGTGGTCGACGGCGAAGGCCGCGTGCATGGCATGAAGGGCCTGCGTGTGGTCGATGCGTCGATCATGCCGCTGATCATCACCGGTAACCTCAACGCCACCACGATCATGATCGCCGAGAAAATCTCGGACAAGATCCGTGGCCGCAAGCCGCTGCCGCGCAGCACTGCCAAGTACTACGTGGCGGGCGATGCACCGGTGAAGGGCAAGCCGATGCGTGAAATCAAGCAGGCGTAAACTGCACCGGCCCTTTCGCGGGCATGCCCGCTCCCACAGGACTCTCACAGAACTTGAGATTTGTGATTCACCTGTGGGAGCGGGCGCGCCCGCGAAGAGGCCCACCCAGGCAACACCCGAAAAGGCACCCACCGCGGTGCCTTTTTTTCATCTGCAGAAACGCTTTACAGCCTGCCAATTCATCAGGTTAGAATCATTTGGCACGCGACCTGCTAGCGTCATGCTATCAAGTCCCCTCCCCCGCGGTCCCCGGAGTACCTGCCTTTGGATGCAAGCACCATCAACAGCCTGTTCCTGATCGGCGCATTGCTGGTGGGCGCAAGTATCCTGGTCAGTTCGCTGTCGTCGCGCCTGGGCATCCCTATCCTGGTCATCATCCTTGCGGTCGGCATGATCGCCGGCGTCGATGGTGGCGGCATCATCTTCAACAACTATCCGACCGCCTACCTGGTGGGCAACCTGGCTCTGGCCGTGATCCTGCTCGACGGTGGCCTGCGCACACGGGTGGCGAGCTTCCGCGTGGCGCTGTGGCCGGCGCTGTCGCTGGCCACCATCGGCGTAATGATCACCACCGCCCTCACGGGCCTGGTCGCCGCCTGGCTGTTCGACCTGAGCCTGATCCAGGGCCTGCTCATCGGCGCCATCGTCGGTTCCACCGACGCTGCGGCGGTGTTCTCGCTGCTCGGCGGCAAAGGCCTGAACGAGCGGGTCACGGCCACCCTGGAGATCGAGTCGGGTAGCAACGACCCGATGGCAGTTTTCCTCACCGTCACCCTGATCGACATGATCGCCAGCGGCCAGACCGGCCTGCACTGGAGCCTGCTCACCCACCTGCTGCGCGAATTCGGCATCGGCGGGCTGGTGGGCCTGGGCGGCGGCTGGCTGATGCTGCAACTGGTCAACCGCATCAAGCTGGCTGGCGGCCTGTACCCAATCCTGGTGATCGCTGGCGGCCTGGTGGTGTTCTCGCTGACCAACGCCCTGCATGGCAGCGGATTCCTTGCCGTGTACCTGTGCGGCCTGGTGCTGGGCAACAAGCCCATCCGCAGCCGCCACGGCATCCTGCACATGCTCGACGGCATGGCGTGGCTGGCGCAGATCGGCATGTTCCTGGTGCTGGGGCTGCTGGTTACGCCCCATGACCTGCTGCCCATCGCCCTGCCGGCGCTGGGCCTGGCGCTGTGGATGATCCTGGTAGCGCGCCCGCTGTCGGTGGTCGCCAGCCTGTTGCCGTTCAAGGCCTTCCACGGCCGTGAAAAGGCCTTCATTTCCTGGGTCGGCCTGCGCGGTGCGGTACCGATCATCCTCGCGGTGTTCCCGCTGATGGCCGGCCTGCCGGACGCCCAGCTGTTCTTCAACCTGGCCTTCTTCATCGTGCTGGTGTCGCTGCTGGTGCAAGGCACCAGCCTGCCGTGGATGGCCAAGCTGCTGAAAGTGACGGTACCGCCAGACCCGGCGCCGATCTCCCGTTCGGCGCTGGAAGTGCACATCACCAGCGAGTGGGAAATGTTCGTCTACCGCCTGGGTGCCGAAAAATGGTGCATCGGCGCCGCCCTGCGCGAGCTGAAGATGCCCGAAGGCACGCGAATCGCCGCGCTGTTCCGGGGCGAGCAACTGCTGCACCCGTCCGGCAGTACGGTACTGGAAGTAGGCGACATGCTCTGTGTGATCGGCCACGAGCACAACCTGCCGGCCCTGGGCAAGCTGTTCAGCCAGGCGCCACAACGTGGCCTCGACCTGCGTTTCTTCGGCGACTTCGTGCTCGAAGGCGATGCCGAACTGGGTGCGGTGGCAGCGTTGTACGGTCTGAAACTCGACGGCCTGGACGCGAAAATGCCACTGGCCCAGTTCATCCGACAGAAGGTCGGAGGCGCTCCAGTAGTAGGTGACCAGGTCGAATGGCATGGCACGATCTGGACCGTGGCCACCATGGACGGGAACAAGATTCAGAAAGTAGGCGTCAGATTCCCCGAAGGAACGCGACCCGGACCAGGATTGTTCCTCTAAACTTCGTTTCTGCCGGATCCACAAGTAGTCTGCCTATGTCCCTGCGCGTGTACCTCCGCACAGCCCTGTTCGGGCTGTGCCTGTCTCTCTCTTTTGCAGCCACGGCAGCAGAAGCCCCGACCACCGCCAGCATCCAGAACAGCCTCGACAAGATCGCCGAGCGCAAACTGCCCGAGGCCGAGCAGAAAGCCCTGCAGCAGGTGCTGGAGCAAACCCTCAGCCTGCTCGCCAGCAAGGAAGACAATGAGAAGAAACTCGCCGCGCTGAAGCAGGAGCTGACCGGCGCGCCGAAAGAAACCAGCGACAGCCAGCGCGAACTGGCCAGGCTCAAGGAAACCAAGCCACAGCCGGTAGCCCAGCGTTATGCCGCCCTTTCCGTGCCGCAACTGGAGCAGATGCTCAGCGAGCGCAGCACCCTGCAGGGCGAGCTGCAGAAGGCGTTGTCCGAAGCCAACAGCCTGATCATCAACTCGCAGACCCGCCCGGAACGCGCCCAGGCCGAAATCAGCAACAGCCAGGCGCGCACCCAGCAGATCAACAGCATCCTCAAGACCGGCAAGGACGCCGGCAAACCGATCAACACCGACCAGCGCAACCAGTTGAATGCCGAACTGGCCTCGCTCAACGCGCTGACCCTGCTGCGCCGCCAGGAGCTGGCCGGCAACAGCCTACTGCAAGATCTGGGCAACGCCCGCCACGACCTGCTGATCGAACGGGCCGCGCGCCTGGAGCAGGAAATTCAGGACCTGCAGACCCTGATCAACGACAAGCGCCTGGCCCAGTCCCAGGAAGCGGTCACCCAGCAATCGATCGAGGCCCAGAAAGCCGGCGGCAGCAGCCTGCTGGCCACCGAAAGTGCGGTCAACCTCAAGCTTTCCGACTACCTGCTGAAAAGTACCGACCGCCTCAACGAACTGACCCAGCAGAACCTGCGCACCAAGCAGCAACTGGACAGCCTGACCCAAGCCGACCAGGCGCTGGACGAGCAGATCAACGTGCTCAAGGGCAGCCTGCTGCTGTCGAAGATCCTCTACAAGCAGAAGCAGACCCTGCCGCACCTGAAGGTCGATCGCGACCTGGCCGACCAGATCGCTGACACCCGCCTGTACCAGTTCGAGGTCAACCAGCAACGCGAGCAGATGAGCAGCCCGGTCACCTACGTCGACAAGCTGCTGGCTGCCCAACCACAGGAAGATGTGACACCACAGCTGCGCAAGGCCCTGCTGGAAGTGGCGATTACCCGCAGCGACCTGCTGGAGCGGCTGAACCGCGAGTTGTCGGCACTGCTCAACGAATCGATCACCCTGCAGCTCAACCAGAAGCAGCTGCTGGGCACCGCCCAGAGCCTGCGCACCACCCTCGACGAGCAAATGTTCTGGATCCCCAGCAACAAGCCGCTGGACTGGGACTGGCTGCGCTATGTGCCGGAACGCCTGGCCGACCAGGTGGCCAACTTGCCGTGGGGCTCGGGCCTGAAGGAGCTGGGCGACGGCCTGAGCCAGCGCCCGTTGCTGTTCCTGCCGCTGCTGCTGGTGATCGGCGCCCTGCTGTGGCGGCGCAAATACCTGTACCAACGGCTGGGCAAGGTGCACCAGGACATCGGCCACTTCCGCCGTGACAGCCAGTGGCACACGCCCCAGGCGATCCTCATCAACATCCTGCTGGCAATGCCCGTCAGCCTGGGCCTGGCCCTGTGCAGCTACGCCCTGCAGATCGACGCCCGCGGGCAGAACGCCAACCTTGGTGCAGCCCTCTGGCAACTGGCCCAGGCCTGGCTGGTGTTCTACACCGCCTACCGCATCCTCGCCCCGGGCGGAGTGGCGGAAATCCACTTCCGCTGGCACAAGCCGCAGGTCGAGTTCCTGCGCGGCTGGGTGCGCCGCCTGGGCACCGTGGTGCTGGCACTGGTCGGTGTGGTGGCGGTGGCCGAGCATCAGCCTTCGGCGCTGGCCGATGATGTGTTGGGTATCGGCGTGGTACTGACCTGCTACGCACTGATGGCCTGGCTGCTCAGCCGCCTGCTGCTCAGCAGCCCGGCGCACCGCGATACCTCGCTGTTCCGCAAGGCCGTGGGTGTGGCCTTCACCGCCCTGCCCATCGCCCTGTTCGTGGCCGTGTGCTTCGGCTACTACTACACCGCGCTGAAACTTACCGACCGGCTGATCTATACCTTGTACCTGCTGCTGTTCTGGCTGGTGATCGAAGCCGCGTTCGTACGTGGCCTGTCGGTGGCGGCACGGCGCCTGGCCTACCAGCGCGCGCTGAGCAAGCGGGCGGCGGCCAAGGAAGGGCTGGATGGCGAAGTCATCACCGAAGAACCAGCGCTGGACATCGAACAGGTCAACCAGCAGTCACTGCGCCTGATCCGCCTGGCCCTGCTTGGCGGCTTCATCGCGGGCCTGTACTGGGTGTGGTCGGACCTGATCTCGGTGTTCGCCTACCTCAACAACTTCGTCCTCTACGAATACACCAGCGGCACCGGCGCCGCCGCCAGCATGGTGCCGATCAGCCTCGGCGACCTGCTGGGCGCACTGGTAATCGTCGGCATCACCTTTGCCCTGGCCGGCAACTTGCCGGGCCTGCTGGAAGTGCTGGTGCTGTCACGCCTGAACCTGGCCCAGGGCAGTGCCTACGCCACCACCACGCTGTTGTCGTACACCATCGTCGGTATCGGTATCGTCAGCACCCTGTCGACCCTGGGTGTCAGCTGGGACAAGCTGCAATGGCTGGTGGCCGCGCTGTCGGTGGGCCTGGGCTTCGGCATGCAGGAGATCTTCGCCAACTTCATCTCCGGCATCATGATCCTGTTCGAGCGCCCGGTGCGGATTGGCGACACCATCACCATCGGCAACCTGTCGGGCACGGTGAGCAAGATCCGCATCCGCGCCACCACCATCACCGACTTCGACCGCAAGGACATCATCGTCCCCAACAAGACCTTCATCACCGGCCAGCTGATCAACTGGTCGCTGACCGACACGGTCACCCGGGTAACGCTGAAGCTGGGCATCGACTATGGCTCCGACCTGGACCTGGTGCGCGACCTGCTGCTCAAGGGTGCTCACGAAAACCCACGCGTGCTCAAGGACCCGGAGCCGATCGTGTACTTCCTCAACTTCGGCGAGAGCTCACTGGACCACGAGCTGCGCATGCACGTACGCGACCTGGGCGACCGCAACCCAACGCTGGACGAGATCAACCGCTACATCAACCGCGAGTTCAAGGCGCACAACATCAAGATCTCGGTGCGCCAGGTCGAGGTGTTTCTGATGGATCCGAAGGGCGGCAAACAGCAGCTGATTCCGGTGGAGCAGCCGAAACCGGATGGCACTCACCCTGTGTGAGTGGACTCCATAGAGCATGAACGCCCAGAATGCCTGCGAGGGCTTCGCCCTCGATCGCCGGCAAGCCAGCTCCCACAGTGACCGTGCCGCACCCAAGCCCTGCACATCCCCTGTGGGAGCTGGCTTGCCGGCGATGGGCCGCAAAGCGGCCCCCTAGGTACCGACTTCCAGGAGCAGCCCGTGAAAGCCCTCGACCAACTCACCTTCGACAATCGCTTCGCCCGCCTGGGCGACGCGTTCTCCACCCAGGTCCTGCCCGAACCCATCGCAGACCCACGCCTGGTGGTAGCGAGCGAGTCGGCCATGGCGCTGCTCGACCTCGACCCAGCCCAGGCAGAGCTGCCGGTTTTCGCCGAGCTGTTCAGCGGCCACAAGCTATGGGAAGAGGCCGACCCGCGGGCGATGGTCTATTCCGGCCATCAGTTCGGCTCCTACAACCCACGCCTGGGTGATGGCCGCGGCCTGCTGCTGGCCGAAGTGCTGAATGACCAGGGCGAGCACTGGGACCTGCACCTCAAGGGCGCCGGCCAGACGCCCTACTCGCGCATGGGCGACGGCCGCGCCGTGCTGCGTTCCTCGATCCGCGAGTTCCTCGCCTCCGAGGCTCTGCACGCCCTGGGCATTCCCAGCAGCCGGGCACTGTGCGTGATCGGCTCGAGCACCCCGGTTTGGCGCGAAACCCGCGAAAGTGCGGCCATGCTCACCCGCCTGGCGCAAAGCCATGTGCGCTTCGGGCATTTCGAATACTTCTACTACACCAGGCAACCAGAACAGCAGCGGGTGCTGATCGACCATGTGCTGGAGCAGCACTATCCGGAATGCCGCGACGCCGAACAGCCCTACCTGGCCATGTTCCGCACCATCGTCGAGCGCAATGCCGAGCTGATCGCCCGTTGGCAGGCCTATGGTTTCTGCCACGGGGTGATGAACACCGACAACATGTCGATCCTCGGCATCACCTTCGACTTCGGCCCGTACGCCTTCCTCGACGACTTCGACGCCAACTTCATCTGCAACCACTCCGACGACCGTGGCCGCTACAGCTACGCCAACCAGGTACCGATCGCTCACTGGAACCTCAGTGCGCTGGCCCAGGCGCTGACCACGGTGATCGAAGTCGAACCGCTCAAGGAGGCGCTGGGCCTGTTCCTGCCGCTGTACCAGGCACACTACCTGGACCTGATGCGCCGCCGCCTGGGCCTGACCACCGCTGAAGAAGACGACATGGCGTTGGTCGAGCGCCTGCTGCAGCGCATGCAGAGCGGTGGTGTGGACTACAGCCTGTTCTTCCGCAAGTTGGGCGATCAGCCCGTGGCCGAGGCGCTGAAGATGGTGCGTGACGATTTCATCGACCTGGCCGGTTTCGATGCCTGGGGGGCGGACTACCTGGCCCGTTGCGAGCGCGAAGCGGATAATGTCGAAGGACGGCGTGAGCGCATGCATGCGGTGAACCCGCTGTATGTGCTGCGCAACTACCTGGCACAGAAAGCCATCGAAGCGGCCGAAGCGGGGGATTACAGTGAAGTGCGACGGCTGCATCAGGTGTTGAGCAAACCGTTCGAGGAGCAGGCCGGGATGCAGGGCTATGCCGAACGCCCGCCGGAATGGGGCAAGCACCTGGAAATCAGCTGCTCATCATGAATCCTGGGACCGCTGCGCGGCCCATCGCGACACAAGGCCGCTCCTACAAGGGTACGCGGACTCCTGTAGGAGCGGCCTTGTGTCGCGATGGGCTGCAAAGCAGCCCCAAAAACCTCAAGGAAACGACATGTCAGAACCACTGGTAATCCCCTGCCCCCACTGCAACGGCCTCAACCGCCTGCCCGCCGAGCGCCTGGGCGACGCGCCGAAATGCGGCCGCTGCAAACAGGACGTGCTGCTGAGCACTCCCTTCGAACTCACCGAAGCCAGCTACGCCAACCAGATCAAAGGCGACCTGCCACTGCTGGTCGACATCTGGGCCGACTGGTGCGGCCCGTGCAAATCCTTCGCCCCCACCTTCGAACAGGCCGCCCGCCAACTGGCCGGCCGCTGCCGCCTGGCCAAGCTCGACAGCGAAGCCAACCGCAACCTGGCCGGGCAACTGGGCATCCGCTCTATCCCCAGCCTGCTGCTGTTCAAGAATGGCCGTGAAGTCAGCCGTCAGGCCGGGGCGTTTCCACTCCAGTCGTTGCTGGAGTGGTTGCGTAGCCAGGGGGTTTAAGCGTTCTCTTCTAGTAGCGAATGCAACTCGACAAACTGCTGGGTCAGCTTGTGCCTGGGCTCCAGGTGAATCAGCGGAAGGCTGGCATGGTGCGACTCACGCATCTTCACCGAGCTGCCCAGGTACACCGGTAGCACCGGGAGCCCTTCGGCCAGCAGCTCGTCGAGCATCTGCTGTGGCAGGCTGGCACGGGACTGGAACTGGTTGACCACGATGCCTTCGACCACCAGGTCTTCGTTGTGGTCGTCCTTGAGCTCTTCGATCTCAGCCAGCAGGCCATACAGTGCCTGGCGCGAGAAGCTGTCGCAGTCGAAAGGAATCAGCACGCGATCGGCGGCGATCAGTGCGGAAACCGCATAGAAGTTCAGCGCTGGCGGTGTATCGATGTAAATGCGCTCGTAGTCCTCGTCCAGTTCGTCGAGCAACTTACGCAGCTTGTTGATCTTGTGCTTCGCCTCAAGCTTCGGCTGCAGATCGGCCAGCTCGGCCGTGGCGGTGACCACGTGCAAGTTGTCGAACGGGGTTTCGTAGATATCGACCTGGTTCTTCTTGCTGAACGGCCCGCTGGACAGGCTTTGCTTGAAGAAGTCGGCGATGCCCATGGGGATATCGTCGCCGGTCAGGCCAGTCAGGTACTGGGTCGAGTTGGCCTGGGCATCCAGGTCGATCAGCAGGGTCCGATAACCTTCGCTGGCGCTCACAGCCGCCAGGTTGCAAGCGATGCTCGACTTGCCCACACCACCTTTCTGATTGAACACCACGCGCCGCATGATTGACCTCCGTGTATCAACGAATGCCCGAGTATGTGGCGCCGCTGCGGCAATGACCAGTGCCATTTGCCCGGAACAACAGCCTTGTGCTGCCTGCCCTGGCCCTATCGCCGGCAAGCCGGCTCCCACACCGACCGCATAAGCCTCAAGCCATGTGCGTCCCTTGTGGGAGCTGGCTTGCCGGCGATGGGGCCCGATCAGGCAACTACACTGCCCCCGCCAACCACCTGCCCCGTGAGCAACTCGGCAAATGCCCGTGCCATCGCCGACCCACCATGCTCGCGCTGCACCAGCCACACCGCCGACATCGCCCCGTCATCCAGCAGTGTGCGATAAACCACCCCCTCGATGCGCATACGCTGGAACGACGCCGGCAGCACCGATACCCCAAGCCCTGCCGATACCAGCCCGATGATGGTCATCGCCTCCCCCGCCTCCTGGGCAAAATGCGGGCTGAAACCCGCCTGGCGCGCCAGGCTCAGCAACTGTGCGTGCAACCCGCTGCCATAGCTGCGCGGGAAGAACACGAACGGCTCATGGGCCAGCGCGGCCATGTGCAGGCCATGTTCCGTGCCTTCGGCCAATGGATGCGAGGCATTGATCACTGCCACCAGCGGCTCGCGAAACAACTCGGTGGCCACCAGCCCTTCCGGCAGCGGCATCGGCCGCATCAGCCCGACCTCGATGGACTCGTCGAACACCCCTTCTGCGACGTCGCGACTGCTCATTTCCTTGAGGTTCAGGTGTACCGCCGGGAAACGCTTGCGGAAGGCGTGGATGGCCTTGGGTATCTTCGAAGTAAACGGTGCCGAGGAGGTAAAGCCGATCTTCATCTCCCCCAGCTCCCCCAACTGCGCACGCCGGGCGACATCGGCGGCCTTTTCCACCTGCGCCAGCACCTGGCGGGCTTCCTCGAGGAACAACCGCCCCGCCTCGCTCAGCTCGACCCGACGGTTGGTACGCTCGAACAGCCGGGCCCCCAGCTCCTGCTCCAGCGCCTGGATCTGCTGACTCAAGGGTGGCTGCGAAATGCCCAGCTGCTGGGCAGCGCGGCCAAAATGCAGCTCTTCGGCCACGGCGATGAAGTAACGCAGATGGCGCAGTTCCATGATCAGCTCCAAACAGGTCGTATAACGTCTCAAATAGGTCGAACAATACATTGGATCTAATCATTAGCCAGCTATATGCTTTTTTCATTGCGCCAGAGGTACCCGCCCGTGAAAACTGCTGTAGCTCCCCTTCCCGCCGAGCCAGAACCTGCCCCGCTGAACGAAATGTGGATCGAAAAAGGCACCCCCGCCTTCATGAAGACCGTGCTGGCGCTATTCAGCGGCGGCTTCGCCACCTTCGCCCTGCTGTACTGCGTGCAGCCGATGATGCCGTTGCTGTCGAAGGAATTTGCCATCAATGCGGCGCAGAGCAGCCTGGTGCTGTCGGTCTCCACAGCCATGCTGGCGTTCGGCCTGCTGATCACCGGCCCTATCTCCGACCGCATCGGGCGCAAGCCGGTGATGGTGTTTGCCCTGGCCTGCGCCGCCCTTTCCACCCTGGCCAGCGCGGCGATGCCGAGCTGGGAGCTGGTACTGGCCACCCGCGCTCTGGTCGGCCTGTCGCTGAGCGGCCTCGCGGCGGTGGCGATGACCTACCTGAGCGAAGAGATCCACCCGCAGCACATCGGCCTGGCCATGGGCCTGTACATCGGCGGCAACGCCATTGGCGGCATGAGCGGGCGCCTGATCACCGGCGTGCTGATCGACTTCGTCAGCTGGCACACGGCGATGCTGACCATCGGCGGCCTGGCCCTGGTGGCGGCGCTGGTGTTCTGGAAGGTGCTGCCCGAATCGCGCAATTTCCGCCCGCAGTCGATGAACCCACGCAGCCTGCTGGATGGGTTCGTCATGCACTTCAGGGATGCCGGCCTGCCCTGGTTGTTCCTCGAAGCCTTCCTGCTGATGGGAGCCTTCGTCACCCTGTTCAACTACATCGGCTACCGCCTGCTGGCCGAGCCGTATCACATGAACCAGGCGCTGGTCGGCTTGCTGTCGGTGGTTTACCTGTCGGGCATCTACAGCTCGGCGCAGGTCGGTGCACTGGCGGATAAACTGGGCCGGCGCAAAGTGTTCTGGGCCAGTATCGTGGTGATGGCGGGCGGCTTGCTGATGACCCTGGCCAGCCCGCTGGTGATGGTGATCGTCGGTATGCTGGTGTTCACCTTCGGCTTTTTTGGCGCGCACTCGGTGGCCAGCAGCTGGATCGGCCGCAGGGCTTTGAAGGCCAAGGGACAGGCGTCGTCGTTGTACCTGTTCAGCTATTACGCCGGGTCGAGCGTGGCCGGTACGGCGGGCGGGGTGTTCTGGCACCAGTGGGGCTGGAATGGCATCGGGCTGTTCATTGGCAGCCTGCTGGCGGTGGCGTTGCTGGTGGCGCTGCACCTGAGCAAGTTGCCACCGAAATCGGGCTGAACCCCATCACGACAAAAGGCCGCTACTACAGCGGAACGCGATTCCCTGTAGGAGCGGCCTTGTGTCGCGATGGGCTGCAAAGCAGCCCCAAAATCTCGGATCAGTTGATGATCTCGACCATATCCACATCCACCTCCCGGCTCATCAGGTGCTTCTCCACCTCACCGGTCAGCTTGACCTTTGTCTTGTCGTTGAACGGCGTCGGCGGCAGGTCTTCATCATCGATTTCCACGGTGATGGTGCCGGTGTTGTCCTTGAACTCGTACTTGTCGTCGTTGTTGATCTTCTTGGTCACGAAGCCTTGCAGCACCACTGGGGTGTCGTCGGCTGCATCGTTGGCCGCAGCTACGGTGGTCACCGACTGGGCGCCCGGACCGGTGTAGCCGGCAGCCAGGGCGGCAGTGCTGAACAAGGGGGCAAGAATCATCGCAAGGTAACGTGCTTTCATGAGGATCAGGTCCTGTTTCGGTTTCGATGGGACCAGATTAACGATGATCGCTGAATTAAAACTTAATGAACAAAAAGCCCGACACATGGCCGGGCTTCGTGTTCAGCGATCGACTCACTGATGGTATTGCGCCGACAGCTCATGCACGGCGTTGATGAACACGCCAGCGTGCTCCGGGTCGACTTCCGGTGTGATGCCGTGGCCCAGGTTGAACACATGGCCCGTGCCGTGGCCATAGCTGGCCAGGATACGCGCCACTTCCTTGCGGATGGCCTCGGGCTTGGCGTACAGCACGGTCGGGTCCATGTTGCCCTGCAGCGCCACCTTGTCACCCACGCGGCGGCGAGCATCGCCGATCTCGCAGGTCCAGTCCAGGCCCAGCGCGTCGGCACCGGCTTCGGCGATGCTTTCCAGCCACAGGCCGCCGTTCTTGGTGAACAGGATCACCGGCACCTTGCGCCCCTCGTGCTCGCGGATCAGGCCGCTGACGATCTTGCGCATGTAGGCCAGGGAGAACTCCTGGTAGGCCGCCGCCGACAGGTTGCCGCCCCAGGTGTCGAAAATCTGCACGGCCTGGGCACCAGCGAGGATCTGGCCGTTGAGGTAGCTGGTGACCGACTGGGCCAGCTTTTCCAGCAGCAGGTGCAGGGCCTGCGGGTTGTCGTAGGCCATGGCCTTGGTCTTGCGGAAGTCCTTCGACGAACCGCCTTCGACCATGTAGGTGGCCAGGGTCCACGGGCTGCCGGAGAAGCCGATAAGCGGCACGCGGCCGTTGAGCTCGCGGCGGATGGTGCTGACCGCGTCCATCACGTAGCCGAGGTCTTTCTGCGGGTCGGGGATTGGCAGCGCTTCGATGTCGGCCGGGGTGCTGATGACCTTCTTGAAGCGCGGGCCTTCGCCGCTTTCGAAGTACAGGCCCAGGCCCATGGCATCGGGGATGGTGAGGATGTCCGAGAACAGGATCGCCGCGTCCAGCGGGTAGCGGTCCAGCGGCTGCAGGGTGACCTCGCAGGCGAACTGCGGGTTCATGCACAGGCTCATGAAGTCACCGGCCTTGGCGCGGCTGGCGCGGTACTCCGGCAGGTAGCGGCCGGCCTGGCGCATCATCCACACCGGGGTGACGTCTACGGGTTGCTTGAGCAGTGCACGCAGGAAACGATCGTTCTTCAGGGCAGTCATGTCGGCATCCGGAAAAATAGTGCGGGCATTTTCTCAGACGCCAGCGCAAAAGGCACGGTCAAGGCCATGCGTTTTGTCTATTGGATGCCATGGATCAAGGATTTTTGTATACAAAAATGCCTTTGGGGCTGCTTGCAGCCCGTCACGACACAAGGCCGCTCCTACAGGAAGTACGCGATCCCCTGTAGGAGCGGCCTTGTGTCGCGATGGGCCGCGAAGCGGCCCCGACAATCAATCAGACTTCCAGGTAGTCCAGAATGCCTTCAGCAGCAGTACGCCCTTCGAAGATAGCCGTCACCACCAGGTCCGACCCACGCACCATGTCGCCGCCGGCAAACACTTTCGGGTTGCTGGTCTGGTGCTTGAACTTGCCTTTCTCCGGTGCAACCACGCGGCCCTGGCTGTCCAGTTGGATGCCATGCTGCTCGAACCAAGGCGCCGGGCTTGGGCGGAAGCCGAAGGCGATGACCACGGCATCGGCCGGCAGAATCTCTTCAGACCCCGGGATCGGCTCCGGGCTGCGGCGGCCACGGGCATCCGGCTCGCCGAGACGGGTCTCGACCACCTTCACGCCTTCGACCTTGTCCTCGCCGACAATGGCGATAGGCTGGCGGTTGTAGAGGAACTTCACGCCCTCTTCCTTGGCGTTCTTCACCTCACGACGCGAACCCGGCATGTTGGCCTCGTCACGGCGATAGGCGCAGGTCACCGACTTGGCGCCCTGGCGGATCGAGG
Organism: Pseudomonas shirazica; assembly: GCF_015168335.1. Classification (NCBI taxonomy): domain Bacteria; kingdom Pseudomonadati; phylum Pseudomonadota; class Gammaproteobacteria; order Pseudomonadales; family Pseudomonadaceae; genus Pseudomonas; species Pseudomonas shirazica. The sequence goes on along the minus strand of NZ_CP063456.1, from coordinate 5,627,548 downwards.
TGCGGTTGCAGTCCATCGCGGTGTCACCACCGCCCAATACCACCACCTTCTTGCCCTGCATGTCGACGAAGTCCTCCGGCGACTTCTCGAAGCCCAGGTTGCGGTTGACGTTGGCGATCAGGAAGTCCAGCGCATCATGCACGCCCGGCAGGTCCTCGCCCGGGAAGCCGCCCTTCATGTAGGTGTAGGTACCCATGCCCATGAACACCGCGTCGTACTCGGCGAGCAGTTGCTCCATGGTCACGTCCTTGCCCACCTCGGTGTTCAGGCGGAACTCGATGCCCATGCCGGTGAACACTTCACGGCGGTTGCTGAGCACGGTCTTTTCCAGCTTGAACTCGGGAATACCGAAGGTCAGCAGGCCGCCGATTTCCGGGTTGCGGTCGAACACCACCGGGGTCACGCCGGCACGTACCAGCACGTCGGCACAGCCCAGGCCGGCCGGGCCTGCACCGATGATGGCGACGCGCTTGCCGGTTGGCTTGACCTTGGACATGTCCGGGCGCCAGCCCATGGCGAAGGCGGTGTCGGTGATGTACTTCTCCACCGAGCCGATGGTCACCGCACCGAAGCCGTCGTTCAGGGTGCAGGCACCCTCGCACAGACGGTCCTGCGGGCATACGCGGCCGCACACTTCCGGCAGGGTATTGGTCTGGTGCGACAGCTCCGCCGCAGCCAGGATGTTGCCTTCGGAAACCAGCTTCAGCCAGTTGGGGATGAAGTTGTGTACCGGGCACTTCCATTCGCAATACGGGTTACCGCAGCCCAGGCAGCGGTGCGCCTGCTCCACGGACTGCTGCGGCTTGAACGGCTCGTAGATTTCCACGAACTCCTTCTTGCGCTGGCGCAGCAGCTTTTTCTTCGGGTCCTTGCGGCCCACTTCGATGAACTGGAAGTCGTTGTTCAGACGTTCAGCCATTTTTCAAAACCTCTTTACCGCAGTTGCCAGCCTCAGGCTGCAAGCTGCAAGACGATCACTTGAGCACGACGGGCCCCGCGCACGGGGCCGTCACTTGCAGCTGTTGTTACTGCGGGTTGGCACGGGTGCTGGACAGCAGTTGCTTCAGGTTGGCTGCCTTCGGCTTGACCAGCCAGAAGCGCCGCACGTAGTCGTCCAGGTTCTCCGAGAGCTCACGCCCCCACTCGCTGCCGGTCTCTTCCACGTACTCGGCAAGGACCCGCGCCAGGTGGCTGCGGTAGGCCTCCATCGCTTCACCACTGATACGCTGGATTTCCACCAGCTCATGGTTGAGCTTGTCAACGAAGGTATTGTCCATGTCGAGCACGTAGGCGAAGCCGCCAGTCATGCCAGAACCGAAGTTGTAACCGGTCTTGCCCAGCACACAGACAAAGCCGCCGGTCATGTACTCACAGCAGTGATCGCCAGTGCCCTCGACAACAGCGTGGGCGCCGGAGTTACGTACAGCGAAGCGCTCGCCAGCAGTACCGGCGGCGAACAGTTTGCCGCCAGTGGCGCCATACAGGCAGGTGTTGCCGACGATGGCGCTGTGCTGGGTTTCGAACGGGCTGCCGGCTGGCGGCACGATGGTGACCTTGCCACCGGTCATACCCTTGCCGACGTAGTCGTTGGCATCGCCTTCCAGGTGCAGGTTCAGGCCACCAGCGTTCCACACGCCGAAGCTCTGGCCCGCAGTGCCCTTGAAGCGGAAGGTGATCGGTGCCGCGGCCATGCCCTGGTTGCCGTGCAGGCGGGCGATTTCACCCGAGACCCGCGCACCGATCGAGCGGTCGCAGTTGCAGATGTCGAGGCTGAACTCGCCACCGGCCTGGTCGCGGATGGCCGGCATGGCCATTTCCACCATCTTCTCGGCCAGCTCGCCCTGGTCGAATGGTGGGTTCTTGTCGACTTCGCAGAACTGCGGCTTGTCAGCCGGGATGTGCGAGCTGCCCAGCAGCGGCGTCAGGTCCAGGTACTGCTGGCGCTCGGTGTCGCCTGGCAGCACGTCGAGCAGGTCGGTACGGCCGATCAGCTCGCCGAGGCTGCGTACGCCCAGCTTGGCCAGCCACTCACGGGTTTCTTCGGCGACGAAGGTGAAGAAGTTGATCACCATGTCGACGGTGCCGATGTAATGGTCCTTGCGCAGCTTGTCGTTCTGGGTGGCCACGCCGGTAGCGCAGTTGTTCAGGTGGCAGATGCGCAGGTACTTGCAGCCCAGGGCGATCATCGGCGCGGTACCGAAGCCGAAGCTTTCGGCGCCGAGGATGGCTGCCTTGATCACGTCCAGGCCAGTCTTCAGGCCGCCGTCGGTCTGTACCCGTACCTTGCCGCGCAGGTCGTTGCCGCGCAGGGTCTGGTGGGTCTCGGCCAGGCCCAGCTCCCATGGGGCGCCGGCGTACTTGATCGAGGTCAGCGGCGAAGCACCGGTACCACCGTCGTAGCCGGAGATGGTGATCAGGTCGGCATAGGCCTTGGCCACACCGGCGGCGATGGTGCCGACGCCGGCTTCTGCCACCAGCTTGACCGAAACCAGGGCCTGCGGGTTGACCTGCTTGAGGTCGTAGATCAGCTGGGCCAGGTCTTCGATCGAGTAGATGTCGTGGTGCGGCGGTGGCGAGATCAGGGTTACGCCCGGTACCGCGTAACGCAGCTTGGCGATCAGGCCGTTGACCTTACCGCCTGGCAGCTGGCCGCCTTCACCGGGCTTGGCGCCCTGGGCAACCTTGATCTGCAGCACTTCGGCGTTGACCAGGTACTCCGGGGTCACGCCAAAGCGGCCGGTGGCCACCTGTTTGATCTTCGAGCTCTTGATGGTGCCGTAGCGCGCAGGGTCTTCACCGCCCTCGCCAGAGTTGGAACGCGCGCCCAGGCGGTTCATCGCCTCGGCCAGCGCTTCGTGAGCCTCCGGCGACAGTGCACCCAGCGAAATACCGGCGGAGTCGAAGCGTTTGAGGATCGCCTCCAGCGGCTCGATCTGCTCCAGCGGCAGCGGCTGGTCAGCCACTTTCACCTTCAGCAGGTCGCGGATCATCGACACCGGGCGCTGGTCGACCAGCGTGGTGTATTCCTTGAACTTGGCATAGTCGCCCTGCTGCACGGCAGCCTGCAGGGTGTTGACCACATCCGGGTTGTAGGCGTGGTACTCGCCACCGTGAACGAACTTCAACAGGCCGCCTTGCTGGATCGGCTTGCGCGCGCTCCAGGCTTCGGCTGCCAGCAGCTTCTGGTCGCTTTCCAGGTCTGCGAAACGCGCACCCTTGATGCGGCTGGAAACGCCCTTGAAGCTCAGGCCGACCACTTCCTCGGACAGGCCGATGGCTTCGAACAACTGCGCACCACGGTACGAGGCAATGCTGGAGATACCCATCTTCGACAGGATCTTCAGCAGGCCCTTGGAGATGCCCTTGCGGTAGTACTTGAAGACTTCGTCCAGGTCGCCCAGCACTTCGCCGGTACGAATCAGGTCAGCCAGCACTTCATAGGCCAGGTACGGGTAAACGGCCGAGGCACCGAAGCCCAGCAGCACGGCGAAGTGGTGCGGGTCGCGGGCGGTGGCGGTTTCCACCAGGATGTTGCTGTCGCAACGCAGGCCCTGTTCGGTCAGGCGGTGGTGTACCGCACCAACGGCCAGCGAGGCGTGCACCGGCAGTTTGCCAGGGGCAATGTAGCGGTCGCTCAGCACCAGCTGGGTCTTGCCAGCGCGCACGGCTTCTTCAGCCTGGTCGGCGATGTTGCGGATGGCCGCTTCCAGGCCGACGCTCTCTTCATAGTTGAGGTCGATCAGCTGGCGGTCGAAACCTTCGCGCTCCAGGTTCATCAGCGAACGCCACTTGGCGGGCGAGATGACCGGCGAGCTGAGGATTACCCGCGAAGCGTGCTCGGGGGATTCCTGGAAGATGTTGCGTTCGGCGCCCAGGCAGATTTCCAGGGACATGACGATCGCTTCGCGCAGCGGGTCGATCGGCGGGTTGGTCACCTGGGCAAACTGCTGGCGGAAGAAGTCGTACGGCGAACGCACGCGCTGCGACAGAACGGCCATCGGCGTATCGTCACCCATCGAGCCGACCGCTTCCTGGCCCTGCTCGCCGAGCGGGCGCAGTACCTGGTCACGCTCTTCGAAGGTGACCTGGAACATCTTCATGTACTGCTTGAGCTGGTCGGCGTCGTAGCTGGCCACGCCCTGGTCATCGGTCAGCGTCGCCTGGATGCGCGTGGCGTGCTGACGCAGCCAGCGCTTGTACGGGTGGCGCGACTTCAGGCGGTTGTCGATGGCGTCAGTGTCGAGGATCTGGCCGGTTTCGGTGTCCACGGCGAAGATCTGGCCCGGGCCAACGCGGCCCTTGGCGATGACGTCCTCGGGCTTGTAGTCCCAGACACCGATTTCCGACGCCAGGGTGATGTAGCCGTTCTTGGTGGTCACCCAGCGCGCCGGGCGCAGGCCGTTACGGTCGAGCAGGCACACCGCATGGCGGCCTTCGGTCATGACGATACCGGCCGGGCCATCCCACGGTTCCATATGCATGGAGTTGTATTCGTAGAAGGCACGCAGGTCGGCGTCCATGGTCTCGACGTTTTGCCAAGCTGGCGGTACCAGCATGCGCACGCCACGGAACAGGTCGATGCCGCCAGTGACCATCAGCTCCAGCATGTTGTCCATGCTAGAGGAGTCGGAGCCGACGCGGTTGACCAGCGGACCGAGCTCTTCGAGGTCGGGGATCAGGTCGTTGGCGAATTTGGTGCGACGGGCCATGGCCCAGTTGCGGTTGCCGGTGATGGTGTTGATCTCGCCGTTGTGAGCGAGGAAGCGGAACGGCTGCGCCAGCGGCCATTTCGGCAGGGTGTTGGTGGAGAAGCGCTGGTGGAACACGCAGATCGCGGTTTGCAGGCGCTCGTCACCCAGGTCCGGGTAGAAGGCCGCGAGATCGCGCGGCATCATCAGGCCTTTGTAGATGATGGTCTTGTGCGAGAAGCTGCAGATGTAGTGGTCGGCGTCGTGGGCGTTGGCCACGGACGAACGGCGACGGGCACTGAACAGCTTGATGGCGAATTCCTGGTCGCTCAGGCCTTCACCGCCGATGAACACCTGCTCGATCTGTGGCAGGCGCTCAAGGGCCAGGCGGCCGAGCACGCTGGTATCGATCGGCACCTTGCGCCAGCCGACCAGTTTCAGGCCAGCAGCGAGGATTTCGCGGTCCATGTTGGCGCGGGCGGCTTCCGCTTTGACCGGGTCCTGGTTGAAGAACACCATGCCGACGGCGTACTGCTTGGGCAGCTCGACGGCGAAGTGCTCCTGGGCCACGGCACGCAGGAATTGATCGGGCTTCTGCATGAGCAGACCGCAACCGTCACCGGTCTTGCCGTCGGCGTTGATACCGCCGCGGTGGGTCATGCAGGTCAGTGCCTGCATGGCGGTTTGCAGAAGGTGGTGGCTCGGTTCGCCCGTCATATGGGCGATCAGGCCAAAACCACAGTTGTCCTTGAATTCTTCGGGATGGTACAGACCTGTTTTCATAGACACATTCTCACCAGGTTCACCTCTCAACGGAGGTAAATCTCTTTTTTAACAACCACTTACCATCCACGCCGATCAAACGCCAGCTTTTTTGCGGTGGCCATGGAAAACCATTGTTGCACAGCGACAGCGATGCCCACAAATTTTCATGTCTCACCATTGAAAATTTATGTCGCAATTTTGAATGTTTTTGCGCCATGCGCCGTGATAGCGGCTTGGCTCGAGTCTGAAGCGTTTCAGCCATGACTGCAAGTAAGGCTTGTGGCCGGCAGCCTGGGACAGAAAAGCCTGCCGCGTGACAACGCAGCAGGCTAGTCGAAAGTCAGTAATCGCTCAGCAACTGGGCGGCGGGGTGGTGCCGCCCGGAAGGTATCAGCGGGCCGAGGCCAGCTCTTGTTGGACGCTGGCGACGGTACGTGGCCAAGGTTTACCAGCCTGGACCTTCGCTGGCAAGTTCTTGATTGCCGCAACCGCTGCGTCGCGGTTGGCGAAGTTGCCGTAAGTGACTACGTACAGCGGCTTGCCCTGCAGGTTTTTCTTGAAGTAGCGATAGTCGCCACCTTGAGCCTTCACGAACGCCTGAGCCGAAGCCTCGGAGCTGGTACCCAGGATCTGCACCACATAATTGCCCGGTTTCTGCCCGGCGTACCAACCGCTGTTGCCGCTGCCACCGGCTGCCGGCTTCTCGACAGGCTTGGCGGCCGGCTTGGCCACGGCGACCTGGGTTGGTGCTGGTGCAGGCTTGGCAGGCGCAACCGGCTTGGCAGGTTGGGTTGCGACAGGTTTTGGCGCAGGCGCAACCGGCTGCGGTGGCGTCTGTACTGGCTGGGCTGGCGCCGCGGCTACTGGCTGGGCAGGTACCGGTGCCGGGCCCGCTGGCACACCTTGCGGCGGCGCGATGGTGGTCACGGTTGGCGGCGGGTTGCCTGGCTGCAGGGCGGTATCACCGGCCGGGCTGCCCTCTTCACCCTCGCCCATGCCCGCGGCCTGGGCCAGTGGCTCGCGCATCACCGGCTGCGACTGGCCAACCAGCGGCAGCGGCATCGGCTGGGACGAACCCGAGAACTCGATGGCGGGATTGCCACCATTGGCCTGGCCCTCGCCAAGCGGCAGCTGGGCCTGGGCGGCCGGCGCTTCGGCAGGTGCCTTGTCACCTTTCTTCGGCATCAACACCGCGGCCGCAACGGCGACCACAACCACAGCGGACAGCGCGAGCACATGTTTTTTAGGCATCTTGAACCCCATGGATGGTCGCTTGGCCGTCGAGCGGCTGGCGATCATGGCTTCGATCAAAGTGTCACGGGCGACCTGGTTGATGTTGCCAGGCCAGCCGTCGGAGTTTTCATGGATATCGACGATCTGTTCACGGCTGAACACCTCGATGCCCCGGCCAGCACCTTCCAGGCGCTGCTCCAGGTACTCGCGGGTTTCTTCTTCACTGTAGGGGGCGAGTTCGATGATGTGGAAGCGTTCTTCCTCGATATTGATCTCGTCCAGCCCGGCAATCAGCGACGGCTCACCGAACAGGAACACGTGCGGGCGCCCTTCCGGTACACCCGCCGCCAATTCCAGCAACGCTTGGAGTGCCGACTCGTCGAGTTGTTCCGCATCGTCCACCAGCAAATACACTTCCTGGCCGGTCAGTGCCAGTTGCACCACCTTGGCCAGGATCGCCTGCATTTCGGCCTCGGCCACATCCAGGTTCTGTGCAACCTGGCCGAGTACGCTGGCGGCATCGCTGGCGCCACGGGCGGACACCACCACGCTCTGCACCGCCTGCTTGTTGGTACTGGCCACCAGGGCCTGGCGCAGCAGGGTCTTGCCACTGCCCAGCGGGCCGGTGACAACCAGCATCAGCTGGCTGTAGCGCGCCAGGTGATGCAGCTGGCCGAGCACGGGCTTGCGCTGGGCCGGGAAGAACTTGAAGCCGGGCACGCGGGGCGCGAACGGATCATGGCTCAACTGGTAATGGTCGAGAAAGGCCTCATCGGCATGCAAACTGGTCATTGCGCTGTCACAACCTCAAAGCTGGGCCACGATCGCGCGGTAATCCGCCGACAACGTGGCCTGTAGAATCTCTTTCGGATAGTCGTCGGTCACCACGGCCTCGCCCATCTGGCGCAGCAGCACCAGACGCAGGCGGCCGTCGAGCACTTTCTTGTCGACCGCCATGTGCTCCATGAAATGCGCCGGGGTCATTTCCTGTGGTGGCACCACCGGCAAACCTGCGTCCTGCAACAGGCGGATTCCGCGATCGCGCTCGGCCTGGTCGATCCAGCCAAGGCGCATGGACATCTCCAGGGCCATCACCGTGCCCGCCGCCACGGCTTCGCCGTGCAGCCACACGCCGTAACCCATGTGGGTCTCGATGGCATGCCCGAAGGTATGCCCCAGGTTCAGCGTGGCGCGCACGCCAGACTCGCGCTCGTCGGCACCCACCACCGCGGCCTTGGCCGCGCAGGAGCGGCGGATGGCTTCGGTCAGCGCCACCGGGTCGAGGGCACGCAGTGCCTGCATATTGTCCTCGAGCCAGGCGAGGAACGGTTTGTCGCAGATCAGGCCGTACTTGATCACTTCGGCCAGGCCTGCTGACAGCTCGCGTGCCGGCAGGGTCTTGAGGCTGGTGGTGTCTATCAGCACCGCATTGGGCTGGTAGAAGGCACCGACCATGTTCTTGCCAAGCGGGTGGTTGATACCGGTCTTGCCGCCGACCGAGGAGTCGACCTGGGACAGCAAAGTGGTCGGCACCTGGATGAAGTCGACGCCGCGCTGGTAGCAGGCGGCAGCGAAGCCGGCCATGTCACCGATCACGCCGCCGCCCAGGGCAACCACGGTGGTGCGGCGGTCGTGCCGTGCAGTCAGCAGGCCATCGAAGATCAGCTGCAGGGTTTCCCAGTTCTTGTGGGCTTCGCCATCGGGCAATACCACCGGCAGCACCGAATAGGCCCCCAGGGTCTTGCTCAGGCGTTCGAGATACAGGGGCGCGACGGTCTCGTTGGAAACAATGGCAACCTGCCGCCCGGCAATGTGCGGCGCCAGCAGCTCAGGCTGGTCCAGCAGGCCTTCGCCAATGTAGATCGGGTAGCTACGCTCGCCCAGGTCGACCTTTAGTGTCTGCATGTATCCCCACAATGTACTTGTGCGCGGCGCCGCTCGGGCACCTACGCGGTTACGTTGAACCTCGCCTCGGCGCTGGTGGCCGAGAATAGTCCCGGGCTAACGGGGCGGCAACTGCTGCAAGCGCTCGAGAATATCGATCACCACCATGCGTGGCGGCCGCTCGTCGGTTTCTACCACCAGGTCGGCGATCTCGCGGTAGAGCGGGTCGCGGGCTTCCAGCAGGGCGCGCAAGGTCGCCTCGGGGTTGGCGGTGCGCAACAGGGGGCGATTGCGATCACGCGCGGTGCGACCAACCTGCTGTTCGACCGAAGCATGCAGATAGATCACCCGGCCACCCTGGTGCAGGGCCTTGCGGTTGGCTTCGCGCATTACCGCACCACCGCCGGTCGCCAAGACCACGCCATCGAGTGCGCACAGCTCGGCGATCATCGCCTGCTCGCGGTCACGGAAACCCGGCTCGCCTTCCTTGTCGAAAATCCACGGGATGTTGGCGCCGCATCGCAGTTCGATTTCCTTGTCGGAATCCTTGAACAGCAGGCGCAGCTCTTTGGCCAATAGGCGTCCGATGGTGCTTTTACCAGCACCCATGGGCCCCACAAGTATCAAATTTCGCACAGAATCAACGACTCACAGCAATCGCCTGGTCACTCATGATACGCGGAGTCAGGAAGACCAGCAGCTCGGATTTTTTCTCTTGTAATGCATCGCGTCGAAACAGCCGCCCAACATACGGCAGATCGCCGAAAAATGGCACCTTGTCGACCACATTGTTTTGCGAAGTCGAGTACACGCCACCGATCACGATCGTTTCTCGGTCCGTCACGCGAACCTTCGCATTGACCTCGTTCTTGCGGATCGGCGGTACGTTGTTCAAGGCATTGACGTAATCCGGCTCGTCCTTGGTCACCCTGACGGTCATGATCACCTTGTTGTCCGGAGTGATCTGCGGGGTCACTTCCAGCGACAACGAGGCTTCGCGGAACGCTACCGAGGTGGCGCCGCTCTTGCTGGTTTCCTGGTACGGCACCTCGGTGCCTTTGAGGATCCTGGCCGTTTCCTTGTCGGCCGTGACCACCTTGGGCTGCGAGATGATTTCGCCGTTGCCGCTCTTTTCCATGGCACTGAGTTCCAGGTCGAGCAGCACATCGCCACGCAACAAGCCCAGACCGATGCTACCGCCCACCCGCTCCACCCCGAGATCGACGAACAGATCCTTGCCCGGGCGCGGGTTCTCGACATACAGCGGCCCACCCCAGCGCACCCCCAGGCTTTTCTCGTAATCGACGTTGGCCTCGACGATACGTGCCTCGATCGCCACCTGACGCACCGGCACATCCAGCTGCGCCACCAGCTGCCTCAGTTCGGCAAGGCGGTCTGCCGGCTGGTACACCACCAGCGTATTGGTGCGCTCATCGACACTCAGGCTGCCCCGACCGTTGAGGATGCCGTCATCCGCCAGGCTCGCCAGCAGCAGCTCTGCCAGCTCGGCGGCCTTGGCGTGATGAATGGGCAACAGCTCCCGACGCAACGGCTGCAACTGTGCATCCAGCGCCTGGCCCACATGGGCATCGACAGACTGCGCGGCAAACTCCGCCGCGGGCGCCACCAACAGCACATTGCCCTCCTGTCGCCGGGCCAAGCCCTTGCTGCGCAGCACCAGATCCAGCGCCTGGTCCCATGGAACATCCTCAAGGCGCAAGGTGACGCTACCCTGCACGGCATCGCTGGCAACCAGGTTGACACCGGCATAGTCAGCCAGCACCTGCAGCACCGAGCGCACTTCCACATCCTGGAAGTTCAGCGACAGTGGTTCACCCTGATAAGGCATTGCCGACGCCAGCGGGAACGGCAGCAGGGCTGCCAGCATCCATTTCATCAATCTTTTCATCGTCGTCCGGGGCCTCCTTGCCCAGGTGCTTTGCCAGCGTGATGAACGCCGTGCGTTCATGCCACCCCCCTGCCATGAACAGCCGTTCGCGTACTTCGACCTGGGATTGATCAACTCTCGCCACCACCCCCTGGTCACGCCCGACCCGGTCCCCAGGGCGTACGCGATAGAGCCTGCCCGCCGCCATCAGCAGTGCTTCGTGTTCCGCTCCACGTGACAGGCTGCCGACCATCTCCAGTTGCGCCAAAGGCACGCCGGCCAACCCGCTGGCCGACAATCGCGTCGCTCCAGGCGCAAACGGGTCGACTGCGGGCGCTGCCGTCCCGCCCCTGGCTGGCATGCGCGCTAGCATCGCAGGCTGCGGCACTGGCGCCAGCGCCTGATAGGCATCAACCCGCAACTGCAGGCGCAGCAGCCCAGGCTTGCCATCTGCTGGAGCCAGTTGCAGGTCACCACTACGCAAAACACGCGCCTGGCCCAACCAGTCACCCAGCCACTGGCGCAATGCCGCGTATCGCCCCACCACCTGTAGCTCCAGCGGCACCTGGCGGAAACCGGCCTGCTGTTCGTCTTCATGAACGTCGAAGCGCTCGATCAGCAAGCCATGCGCGTGCCCCGAAGCCGCCAGACGCTCGAGAAGGTCACTCATGCCCTCACCGGCCGCCAGGTGCCAGTGCGCCTCGCGCAAGCGTTGCTCGGCGATGGTTACCGACGCGTGGAGTTGCTCCAACTCGGCCAGTTGCACCGCGCCGGCTGAATGCTGTTCGTTCAACTCGGCGTGCCGAGCCTCCTCCTGCGCCTGCTGTTGCAGCGCTGCAGGCAGACGTATGGCGCAGCCCAGGCCGAACAACGCCAAGGCCACCAGCACTGGCGCCAGCTGCCTGAAGCGGCTGGAGCTCTCGGCCATGGCCAGCCAGCCGAGCACCTGCGCAACATTCACGACCAGAACGCCGAAACGCGCGCCCCCAGCAGGAATTCATCGCCGCCTGGCAGGCTCCTGACGCGTTTGAGTTCCAGACCGACCAGCGCACTCGAGCGACTCAGGTCACGCATGAACTGTGCGACCACGGCACCTGACTTGGCCAGCCCGGTCATCTGCAGATTGCCATCTTCCAGGCTGAGGTCGAGCAGTTGCACACCCACCGGCAACGCCCGCTCGAGGTCAGCGAAGACCCCGACCAGCACATCCTGATGGGCGCGCAGTGCTTCCAGCGCCACCACGCGTGCCAGCAGCGCCTCATGCTGCGCATGCACATCGGCCAGCGGCTGCAACTGCTCGCCCAACGCCTCAAGGGCTGCCTGGTGCCGGGTATTGGCCAGCGCCTGCTGCTCCCCGCGCTGGCGCGCCAGCTGGTCGACCAACATCACGCCACACAGGGCCAGTAGAGCGCCGGCGACCAGTTGCCTGCGGAAAGACCGCAACGCGGCTTGCCGCTGCCGTTCGCGCCAGGGCAGAAGGTTCAGCCGCATCATCGACGCAATCCTCCGAGAGCCAGGGCGCAAGCCAGAATCATCGCACCATCGACGTGTTCCAGGCGCGCCAGGTCAGGCACCAGGCGGCACGGAAGGTTCAGCTGGGAGCCGAGGCTTTGCAACTGGCCCGCTTCGACCGGAGAACAGCTGGCAATCAACAGGCATTCCGGCAAAGGCTCACCGGCGAGCAAGGCCAGCAGGCGCTCTGGCAGCGCCCCGGTTATCGTCGACAGCCCCAGGCTCAGCTCACGCCGTTGCTGAGGCTGCCCCGAATGCCAGCCATAAAGAATGGTGCTGTGCGCCTCGATACGCAGCAACGCCGAGCTTTGGTGCCGGCCCTGCGGCAGCATGCGCCCCAAGGCAATGCTGTCGACCTCCACGGCCTCCAGTTGCAGCCCTGCCTCCTCGACGATGCCTTCAAGTGGCGCCAGTGCGCTCTGCCGACATGCCGCCACCATCACCTCGGCGCAGCCTGGCTGGACGCGAGAACCGCCCAGGACCTGAAAATCCAGGGCCAGGTCTTCCAGCGGAAATGGAAACAGCCGTTCGGCGTCAGCCAGCAGCTGCGCCTCCACTTCTGCACCGCCCTGTTCCACTGGCAGGTGGCATAGCTTGCAGATCACCTGGTTACCCGGCAGTGCCAGCGCGACCCGGCGCTGTCTGAGGCCGCTGCGCCTGTAGGCGCGCCTCAAGGCAGCCGCCACGGCGCCAGGCTCTGCCGCCCAATCACTGCCAGCCAATGATTCGAACGGCTCTTGTACCGAGGCAAGCACCCGGCAGCGCCGGTTACGCCGCTGCAGTTGCACAATCCGAACGGAGTCAGGGGCAATTTCCACCCCCACGAGTGAACCGGCATCCTTGCCGAAGCGTCCTAGCATCGTGGCATCCTTGTTGTCTGTCGCCGCCATCTTTCGCGGCTACCTGCCCCAACCCCGCGTCAGCACTAGGCCGCGCCTGCCCATCGAGGCGACGGGCAGCCTGGCCGGTAACCCGGAGAGGCGAAAAAATGCTTATAATGCCCAGCGTTTTTTGGTCCGCCGGACCTGCGTGCAATCCACTCCCAACCTGGACACCGAAAAGCCTTGATACGTCTGCTGAAGTTCTTCTGGTGGTCTTCCGTCGCAGCCATCTGCGCGCTCGTACTCGGTGTGAGCGGTGCGTTTCTGTATCTTAGCCCCAACCTGCCCTCGGTCGAGTCGCTCAGAAGCATCCAGTTGCAGATCCCCCTCAGGGTGTACAGCAGCGACGGCAAGCTGATTGCCGAGTTCGGCGAAATGCGTCGCTCACCGATCCGCTTCGAGGAAATTCCCCCACAATTCATCCAGGCGCTTCTGTCGGCCGAGGACGACAACTTCCTCAATCACTACGGTGTCGACCCCAGCAGCCTGATGCGCGCCGCGACCCAGTTGGTGAAAACCGGCCATATCCAGACCGGCGGCAGTACCATCACCATGCAGGTGGCGAAGAACTTCTTCCTCACCAGCGAGCGCAGCTTCTCGCGCAAGACCAATGAAATCCTGCTGGCCCTGCAGATCGAGCGTGAGCTAACCAAGGACGAGATCCTCGAGCTGTACGTGAACAAGATCTACCTGGGCAACCGCGCCTACGGTATCGATGCCGCCGCGCAGGTGTACTACGGCAAGTCGATCCGCGACGTGAGCCTGGCGCAGATGGCGATGATCGCCGGCCTGCCCAAGGCACCCTCGCGCTTCAACCCGCTGGCCAACCCCGTACGCGCCAAAGAGCGCCGCGACTGGATCCTCGGCCGCATGTACAAGCTGGGCAAGATCGACGAAGCCAGTTACCAGGCGGCCCTGGCCGAGCCGCTCAACGCCAGCTACCACGTGCCCACGCCTGAAGTGAATGCGCCTTACATCGCCGAAATGGCCCGCGCCGAAATGGTCGGTCGCTACGGCAGCGACGCCTACACCGAAGGCTTCCGCGTCACTACCACGGTGCCCAGCGACATGCAGGAAATGGCCAACAAGGCCATCCTCAACGGTCTCTCCGACTACGATGAGCGCCACGGCTACCGCGGGCCCGAAGCACGCTTCCCGGGCCGCACCCAGGCAGCCTGGCTGCAGGAACTGGGCAAGCAGCGCAGCCTCGGCGGCCTGGAGCCGGTCATCGTCACCCAGGTTGAAAAAACCGGCCTCAAGGTGCTGACCCGCAGCGGCCAGGAAGAGCAGGTGGCCTGGGACACCATGAAATGGGCGCGCCCGTTCATCAACAGCAACTCCCAGGGCCGTGCGCCGCAGTCACCGGCAGATGTGGCCCAGGTTGGCGACCTGGTGCGCGTGCAGCGCCTCGAGGATGGCAAGTTCAAGTTCAGCCAGGTACCTGGCGCGCAGAGTGCGCTGGTCACCCTCGACCCTTACAACGGCGCCATCCGCGCCCTGGTCGGCGGTTTCTCGTTCGAGCAAAGCAACTACAACCGCGCCATGCAGGCCAAGCGTCAGCCGGGCTCGAGCTTCAAGCCGTTCATCTACAGCGCCGCACTGGACAGTGGCTACACCGCATCCAGCCTGGTCAACGATGCACCAATCGTGTTCGTCGACGAGTACCTGGACAAAGTCTGGCGACCGAAGAACGACACCAATACCTTCCTTGGTCCGATCCGCATGCGCGAAGCGCTGTACAAGTCGCGCAACCTGGTGTCGATCCGCCTGCTGCAGGCCATGGGCGTGGACCGCACCATCGACTACATCGCCAAGTTCGGCTTCAACAAGCAGGACTTGCCACGCAACCTGTCGCTGGCACTGGGCACCGCCACCCTGACCCCTATGGAAATCGCCACAGGCTGGAGTACTTTTGCCAACGGCGGGTACAAGATCACCCCGTACCTGATCGAACGCATCGAAAGCCGCAGCGGCGAGACGCTGTTCACCGCCAACCCGGCTCGGGTACCGCAAGGTGCCGAGGACCAGGCGGGTGTGGCTGCGCCCGAACAGCCGATCAGCACAACCGCCATGCCTGGCGAGGCACCCGCTGCCTTCAGCCAGGTGGCTTCTGCACCGCAGGCGCCGGCCGTGGCCGAGCGGATCATCGACGGTCGCACCACCTACATCCTCACCAGCATGCTGCAGGACGTGATCAAGCGCGGCACCGGCCGCCGGGCGCTGGCCTTGGGCCGCACCGACCTGGCAGGCAAGACCGGTACCACCAACGAGTCCAAGGACGCCTGGTTCTCTGGCTACAACGCCGACTACGTGACCACCGTGTGGGTCGGCTTCGATCAGCCCGAAACCCTTGGACGCCGCGAGTACGGCGGCACGGCGGCACTGCCGATCTGGATGAGCTTCATGGGCGCGGCACTCAAGGACAAGCCTGCGCATGCGCCGGCAGAACCGGAAGGCATCCTCAGCCTGCGCGTCGACCCGGTCAGCGGCCGTGCCGCTTCGCCGAGCACGCCGAATGCCTACTTCGAGCTGTTCAAGGCCGAGGACTCGCCGCCGTCGGTGGACGAACTGGGCACTGGCGCAGCACCGGGCAGCCCACTGCCGGCGGATGAAGCGGCACCGATGGACCTGTTCTGACGGCAGGTGCTTGTCTCAGGTTTTTGCGTGGGCGCGTAAATCGAGCGCCGCCCGCGCGGCGCTTCGCGGCACAAGGCCGCTCCCACATTTGTTGCAACGTGGCCATGTCTGTGAGGCCATGGTTGTCAGCCTTGTTGGCATGACTGGATTTCAAGGTGGGCATTGATGCCGCCCCGTCTGGCTAAAACCATGCACTAAGGCGGGCAACCATGGCCTGACAGGTTCGGCACGTTGCAACAAATGTGGGAGCGGCCTTGTGCCGCGAAGCGCCGCGCGGGCGGCGCTCGATCTCATAGGCGACAAATTTGCCATGGCAAACACCAGCAGCCCTGACACATCCTTCACAACGGCAAACAAAAAGCCCCGGCTCATACGAGCCGGGGCTTTTTTGTGTCGCCAGGCAGCAATCAGCCTTTGAACACGTCATCCACGCTGGTCAGCGGGTAGTGCTTCGGATACGGCAGGGTTGCCACGCCGGATTCGATGGCGGCCTTGGCCACAGCGTCGGAAACGACAGTGATCAGGCGTGCGTCCAACGGCTTCGGAATGATGTACTCACGACCAAATTCCAGAGCCTGTACGCCGTAGGCGTCGCACACTTCCTTCGGCACTGGCAGCTTTGCCAGATCTTTCAGGGCGATGGCGGCGGCGATTTTCATTTCTTCGTTGATGCGCTTGGCGCGAACGTCCAGGGCACCACGGAAGATGAATGGGAAGCCCAGTACGTTGTTGACCTGGTTCGGGTAGTCGGAACGACCGGTAGCCATGATCACGTCGCTGCGAGTGGCATGCGCCAGCTCTGGCGAGATTTCCGGGTCCGGGTTCGAGCAGGCGAACACGATCGGGTTGGCAGCCATCGACTTCAGGCCTTCGGCGCTCAGCAGGTTCGGGCCGGACAGGCCTACGAACACGTCGGCACCGTCGAGGGCGTCAGCCAGGGTACGCTTGTCGGTGGCGTGGGCGAACTGCGCCTTGTACTGGTTCAGGTCGTCACGGCCAGCGTGGATCACGCCGCTGCGGTCGATCATGTAAATGTTTTCGACCTTGGCACCCATGCTTACCAGCAGCTTCATGCAGGAGATGGCGGCAGCGCCGGCACCCAGGCAGACGATCTTGGCGTTTTCCAGCTTCTTGCCGGCGATTTCCAGGGCGTTGATCATGCCGGCAGCGGTCACGATGGCGGTACCGTGCTGGTCATCGTGGAATACCGGGATGTCGCACTGTTCGATCAGGGTGCGCTCGATTTCGAAGCACTCAGGCGCCTTGATGTCTTCGAGGTTGATGCCACCGAAGGTGATCGAGATGCGGCGAACGGTGTCGATGAACGCCTGCGGGCTTTCCGACTCCACTTCGATGTCGAACACGTCGATACCGGCGAAACGCTTGAACAGAACACCCTTGCCTTCCATGACCGGCTTGGAAGCCAGTGGGCCGAGGTCACCCAGACCGAGGATGGCGGTGCCATCGGAAATCACCGCAACCAGGTTGCCTTTGCCGGTGTATTTGTAAGCCAGCTCTGGATCACGGCCGATTTCACGCACGGGCTCAGCAACACCTGGGCTGTAGGCCAGGGCGAGGTCACGGGCGGTGGCTGTGGGCTTGGAGAGTTCGACGCTCAGTTTCCCCGGACGAGGTTGAGCGTGATATTCGAGAGCGGCGGTTTTCAGGTCTGACATGGTGGGCATTCCGCTATTTACTGTTCTGACGGACCGCCGAGGATACGCAAAGAGCCGGGGAGCCACAAGACTGGTCGGTCACTTGTGTCAAGGCCTTTAGCCTACGACTTTACGCTATAACCCACGGGGCATACGCCTAACAGTGTGTACAATCCAATAGCGAAATGTCTACATCTTTTAGCCTGAAATGCGCTCCAACATGCTCGGATCGGTCAACGGCAACAGCCAACGTCGCTGCCCGGGCTTGAGGCCGCCCTTGCGGGAACGATCCAGCACCCAGCCACGCGCCTCGACTTGGCGTCCCTTGAGGTTATCGAAGAAGCTGGCGGGGAAGTTGCGCTGCAGACGAGCGGGAACCTGCAGCACCACCGCACCGTCCAGGTTCAGCCAGACCCCGCCACGGTTGCGCTCCACGCCTTCGATGCGGCCCGCAATGACCGCGAAACCCGACTGCCGGACATCCCCGGCACGCACCACCGGCGAACGACGCCACAGCCCGGAGCCAGCCTTGCGCGCAGCCTGCTCGGCAAGCTGCTGGCAAGCGCTGAGGCGCACATTGGGGGCAACCGCGACGCGATAGCCCAAGCCCTCGCTGAGCAGCTGTGCTTCGATATTGTCGCCATTGCGCCCGTAGATATGCGCCAGCGTGCGGCCGTATTTGTCCTTGGACTCGACGCCCGGCTCCAGCCCTACACGCCCGTCGCTGGCTTTGACCAAAGCCTGCAAACGCTGCCTGGCGGCCTCGGCATAGGGTTCGCTAGTGCGCCCGTTACGGCCGATTTCCGGGGCATTGATGCCGATCAATCGCACGCTGCGGCCATCGACCAGGCGCAAGGTATCGCCATCGACCACCTGGCGCACCGCCACCTGCTGAGGGCTGCCTGGTAGCGGGCAGAACGCCAGGGCCGGGAATTGCCAGATGACGCCCATAAAAAAGGCGCCCACAAGGGGCGCCTTTTTTTGCAGCAATGCGAAACCCGAGGGGTTCGCCATGCGCATGATTACTTCTTGGTACCGAACATACCGAAGCGATCGGCGAACTTCTGTACGCGACCACCGGTGTCCAGGACTTTCTGCTTACCGGTGTAGAACGGGTGGCACAGGTTGCAAACGTCGATCGCCAGGGTGCTGCCCAGGGTCGAACGGGTTTCAAACTTGTTGCCGCAGCTGCAGGTGACTGCAACTACTTCGTAGTTCGGATGAATATCTGCTTTCATGGTCACTTCCTCGAGCTGCGTGCCGCCACCCAACACCAATTGTTGAATACCGCACGTAATTAGGCGGCGAATAATACCAGAGCATCACGCCAACGCAAGTTGTCGCTTGCACCGACCGTCGTCTGCTAGGCTCGCCAGTCTTTGAAACGCCCTCCGAGACTTTCCGCGTGTCCGACGTCATCCTGCGCCTTGCCCTGCCCTCCCCGCTGCGTCGCCTGTTCGACTACAAGGCGCCGGCAAGCATGGCACGCCAGGCCTTGACTCCGGGCATGCGCATTCGCGTGCCATTCGGCCGCCGCGAAATGATCGGCGTGCTGGTGGAGGTGTGCGAGCAGAGCGAAGTGCCCGCCGACAAGCTCAAGCCGGCCAGCGCCCTGCTCGACCCGGTATCACCGATCCCGCCGTCGCTGTTCAAGTTGTGCTTGTGGACCGCCCAGTATTACCAGCACAGCCTGGGTGACACGCTGAGCTGGGCCTTGCCGACCCTGCTGCGCCAAGGCGAACCTGCCGAGATGCGCCAGGAGCGCTTCTGGCACGTCGCCCCCGGCGCCCGCCTGGAAGACCCGCGCATCGCCCGCGCTCCGCGCCAGCGCGATGCCCTCAAGACCCTGGCCCAGCACCCGCATGGCGTGGCCCACAGCCTGCTGGCCAAGCTCAATCTGAACAAGGACAGCCTCGACCTGCTGCTGGCCAAGGACCTGGTGCAGATCGAGGTCCGCCGCCATCTGCCGGCACTTCGCCACGAACACTGGCTGGCACAGCCGGAACTGCCGCTCAACGAAGAGCAACGCGAAGCATTCGACGCCGTGCGCGAAGGCTTTGGCGGCTTTGGCGCCTTCCTGCTGGCCGGTGTCACCGGCAGCGGCAAGACCGAGGTGTACCTGCAACTGATCCGCGAAACACTGGAAGCCGGCAAGCAGGCCCTGGTGCTGATCCCGGAGATCAACCTCGGCCCGCAGACCCTGGCCCGCTTCGAGCAACGCTTCAACGCCCGCATCGCCCTGCTGCATTCGGCGGTGAACGACCGCGAACGCCTGGATGCCTGGCTGGCAGCCCGGGACGGCGAGGCCGACATCATCATCGGCACCCGCTCGGCACTGTTCACGCCGATGAAGAACCCCGGCCTGATCATCATCGACGAGGAGCACGACGGCTCCTATAAACAGCAGGAAGGCCTGCGCTATCACGCCCGCGACCTGGCGCTGGTACGTGCCCACCAGGAAAACGTCCCGATCCTGCTCGGTTCTGCCACTCCATCGCTGGAAACCCTGCACAACGCCCTGACCGGTCGCTACCGCCTGCTGCGCATGAACCAGCGTGCCGGCGGTGCCCGCCCGCCACGCATGCTGCGCCTGGATGTGAAGAGCCTGCCGCTGGACAGTGGCATCAGCGGCCCACTGCAGCAAGCCATCCGCCAAACCCTGGAAGCGGGCCAGCAAGTACTAGTGTTCCTCAACCGCCGCGGTTTCGCCCCGACCTTGCTGTGCCACGATTGTGGCTGGCTGTCCGAATGCCCGCGCTGCGATGCGCGCATGACCGTGCACCAGCGCTCCGGCGTGCTGCGTTGCCACCATTGTGGCTATGACGAGCGCCTGCCGCAGCAGTGCCCGCAGTGCAACCACGTTGACCTGCGCCCGGTCGGCGCCGGCACCGAGCGCGCCGAGGAGCGCCTGAAAGTGCTGTTCCCGGATTACCCGATCCTGCGTGTGGACCGCGACAGCACCGCGCGCAAGGACGCCATGCACAACCTGTTCAGCACCATCCAGCGCGGCCAGCCGAGCATCCTTGTCGGCACCCAGATGCTCGCCAAGGGCCATCACTTCCCGCGGGTGACCCTGGTGGCCATCCTCGATGCCGATGGCGGGCTGTTCTCCGGCGATTTCCGTGCCAGCGAACGCATGGCACAGCTGATCGTGCAGGTCGCCGGGCGGGCCGGGCGGGCCGAGGAACCCGGCAAGGTCATCATCCAGACCCACCTGGCCGACCATCCGCTGCTGGTGCAGCTTACCGAGCAGGGCTACTTCGCCTTCGCTGAGCAGGCCCTGGACGAACGCCGCGCCGCCGGGCTGCCGCCTTACTCGCACCTGGCGCTGCTGCGCGCCGAAGCGCACAAGCCCGGACAGGCCGAAGGTTTCCTCGACGAGGCCTGCGCCGCCGCCGAGCGCCTGGTGGCCGAACAGCGCCTGCCCGGCATCGAGCTGCTGGGGCCGGTGCCGGCACCGATGGAGCGCCGCGCCGGGCGCTTCCGCGCACAACTGTTGATACAGGCCAATACGCGGGCGCCTTTGCATCGACTGATCAGCGCCTGGTTGCTAGTGTTGGAGCAGATGCCGAGCGGGCGCCAGGTGCGGTGGTCGCTGGATGTCGACCCGGTAGACCTGTACTGAATCGACCGGCCTCATCGCCGGCAAGCCAGCTCCCACAGGTTGCGCGCACTCTTCTGTGGGAGCTGGCTTGCCGGCGATGAGGCCCTCGAACACAACATGGAACCCTTGATGGTTGCACCCCAAAGGTTGGCAACCCGCCCCCAGCCACGGATAATGCCCAGTTTTTCCACCTGCGCATCCAAGCGCTCCACCGCGCTTGCGGTCGAAAAGAGATCCCCATGAAAGACACCATTCGCCAGCTGATCCAGCAAGCCCTCACCCAACTCGTCACCGACGGTGTGCTGCCTGAAGGGCTGTCGCCGGCGATCCAGGTGGAAAACGCCCGGGACAAGACCCACGGCGACTTCGCCAGCAACATCGCCATGATGCTGGCCAAGCCGGCCGGCATGAAGCCGCGCGACCTGGCCGAGAAACTGATCAATGCCCTGCCGGCCAGCGCCGACATCAGCAAGGTCGAGATCGCCGGCCCCGGCTTCCTCAACTTCTTCCAGAACACCGACGCCCTGGCCAACCGCCTGGATGCCGCACTGGCCGACGCCCACCTGGGCGCGCGCAAGGCCGGCCCTGCGCAAAAGGTTGTGATCGACATGTCGGCACCCAACCTGGCCAAGGAGATGCACGTCGGCCACCTGCGTTCGACCATCATCGGTGACAGCGTGGCGCGCGTGCTGGAGTTCCTCGGCGATGACGTGATCCGCCAGAACCACGTGGGCGACTGGGGCACCCAGTTCGGCATGCTGCTGGCCTACCTGGAAGAAAACCCGATCACCAGCGACGAGCTGTCGGACCTGGAAAACTTCTATCGCGCCGCCAAGAAGCGCTTCGACGAATC
Source organism: Pseudomonas shirazica (assembly GCF_015168335.1). Lineage (NCBI taxonomy): Bacteria > Pseudomonadati > Pseudomonadota > Gammaproteobacteria > Pseudomonadales > Pseudomonadaceae > Pseudomonas > Pseudomonas shirazica. The sequence continues at coordinate 5,605,948 of NZ_CP063456.1, read as the reverse complement.
CGAAGAATTCGCCACCCGCGCCCGCGGCCTGGTGGTCAAGCTGCAGGCCGGCGACCCGGACTGCATGGCCCTGTGGACGCGTTTCAAGGACATTTCGCTGTCGCACTGCCAGAAGACCTACGAGCTGCTCAACGTCAAGCTGACCATGGCCGACGTGATGGGTGAAAGCGCCTACAACGACGACCTGGCCAACGTGGTCGCCGACCTCAAGGCCAAGGGGCTGCTGGTCGAAGACCAGGGCGCCCAGTGCGTGTTCCTCGACGAGTTCAAGAACAGCGAAGGCGAGCCACTGCCGGTGATCGTGCAGAAGGCCGACGGCGGCTACCTGTACGCCACCACCGACCTGGCTGCCGTGCGCTACCGCAGCAACGTGCTCAAGGCAGACCGCGCCCTGTACTTCGTCGACCAGCGCCAGGCCCTGCACTTCAACCAGGTGTTCGAAGTTGCACGCCGCGCAGGCTTCGTGGGCCACCCGATGCAGATGGAGCACATGGGCTTCGGCACCATGAACGGTGCCGACGGCCGCCCGTTCAAGACCCGTGACGGCGGTACCGTGAAGCTGATCGACCTGCTCACCGAGGCCAAGGAACGCGCCTACGCGCTGGTCAAGGAAAAGAACCCGAGCCTGGCCGACGAAGAACTGCGCCACATCGGCGAAGTGGTTGGCATCGGCGCAGTGAAGTACGCCGACCTGTCCAAGCACCGCACCAGCGACTACAGCTTCAACTTCGAGCTGATGCTCAACTTCGAAGGCAACACCGCGCCTTACCTGCTGTACGCCTACACCCGCGTGGCCGGCGTATTCCGCAAACTGGGCAAGGGCTTCGATGAAGTCGACGGCAACATCGTGCTGCAGGCTGCCCACGAGCAGGACCTGGCCGCGCGCCTGGCGCAGTTTGGCGAAATCCTCAACAACGTCGCCGACAAGGGCACGCCGCACGTGCTGTGCAGCTACCTGTACGACCTGGCCGGCCTGTTCTCCAGCTTCTACGAGAACTGCCCGATCCTTGCCGCCGAAACCCCGCAGCAGCAGCAGAGCCGCCTGCGCCTGGCGGCCCTGACCGGCCGCACCCTCAAGCAAGGTCTGGAACTGCTCGGCCTGGAAACCCTGGAGCGCATGTAAGTTGGCTGCCAAGAAAAAACCTGCACCCAAACGCGGCGCCAGCCGCCAGACGGCGCCGGCCAAGCAGCCGATTCCCGGTTGGGTATGGCTGGCGGTCGGCCTGACCGTAGGCGCGTTCATCGTGTTCCTGATGAAGCTCGAGCCTGGTGGCGAAGACATCAAGCGCACCAAGCCGGAGCAGCAGAAAGCGGACAAAGTGGCCGAAGCCGGCAAGTCGGCGCAGCCCACTCCGCAGCAGCCTGTGAAGCCGAAGTACGACTTCTACACGCTGCTGCCGGAGTCCGAGGTGATCGTGCCGCCGGAGGCCGTACCAGAGAAGACACCACCCGTCCCGGCCCAGCCGGTGACCCCGGTGACGCCAGCCGAAGCGGCAAAGATCGACACGGCGCGAGCCCAGGCAGCATTGATGGGCCAGACACCGCCACCGGCACCGCCAGTCATCAAGCCGGCGGCGACCACCCAGTTCTTCCTGCAGGCCGGCTCGTTCCGCAAGCAGGCCGATGCTGACAAGGTGCGCGCGCAGATCATCCTGCTGGGGCAGTCGGTAAAGGTAGAGTCGGGCACGGTCAAGGACGAAACCTGGTACCGCGTGCTAGTGGGCCCGTTCAGCAACCGCGAGCAGCTGACCGGGGCGCAGAAGCAGTTGGCCGGGGCAGGTTTCAGCAACCTGCTGCTGCAACAGCGGCAGACCCGTCAGTAACCTGCGTTCGGGGGGCGCTTTGCGCCCCTATCGCGACACAAGGCCGCTCCTACAATGTGCGGGTAAACCTGAAAGTCGGGTTTACGCGCCCCCTGTAGGAGCGGCCTTGTGTCGCGATAGGGCTGCAAAGCAGCCCCCATGTGAACTCAACCCCGCCCCGCATTCCGCTCGGAAACCTGGCTGTTCAGCGTCCAGAAGTCATACAGAACCCCCACCAGGAACAGCCCGCCGGTAAAGAAGTAGATGATTGCGGTGATCCACTTGCCCTGATACAGCCGGTGCAGACCAAACACCCCTAGGAAGGTCAGCAGGATCCAGGCGATGTTGTAGTCAATGCGCCCGGACTGGAACCGGAGGTCAGCTTCACGGTCCATGGACGGGATCAGGAACAGGTCAATCAACCAGCCGATGCCCAGCAGGCCCAGGGTGAAGAACCAGATGGTGCCGGTTACGGGCTTGCCGTAATAGAAACGATGCGACCCGGTAAAGCCGAAAATCCATAGCAGGTAGCCAATGGTCTTGCTGTGGGTGTCGTGAAACGGCGCCCCCTGTTGATAACTGTTCATTCATAGCCCCCGTGGGTTATCCGAAAATTTTCTAAGAAAAAATGTGACTTTCTTGTCGCAGGCCGACGTACGGCACCTGGACAATCGACCAACGGATCAAAGATTGATCAAAAAGCTGTTATAAAGTTGCGCGCCCAACACATAACTATTCATAAGAGCTTCATCTATGCCGCCTTTACTCAAGACATGGCTGACCCTCTGCCTATTATTGCCCCTGGCCGCCCACGCCACCAATCGTGAGCAACGTCTTCCCAATGGTTTTACCGGCTACACCACCAATGCCTCGGTAAGACACGCACCAGTCAAGCAGACCGCGCTGCGCACCCGCCCAAGCAATGCCGCCATCAGCCGCAGCGTGCCCGGTGCGCCAGTCGCCGCCATGTCGCCGAAGCAGAGCAGCGATGTGCTCAGCCGCGCGGTGAATGTGCTCGGCACCCCTTATGTCTGGGGCGGCAGCAGCCCGAAGAAAGGCTTCGACTGCAGCGGGCTGGTCAAATACGCCTTCAACGACGTCGCCGACGTCGACCTGCCGCGCACCTCCAATGCCATGGCCCAGGGCCACGGCATCAAGGTGGCCAAGGGTGACCTGAAGCCAGGCGACCTGATCTTCTTCAACATCAAGAGCCGTCGGGTGAACCACGTTGCCATCTACCTGGGCAACGACCGCTTCATCCATGCTCCACGCCGTGGCAAGCGGGTGAGCATCGACACCCTGAGCAAGCCTTACTGGCAGAAGCATTACGTGGTGGCCAAGCGAGTGCTGCCGAAAGAACAGCAGCAACTGAGCCTGGCCAAGCGCTGATCTGATCGGCGCTCTCCTGTATCGGCCTCTTCGCGGGCACGCCCGCTCCCACAGGTACACCACAGCATTCGAAGGCTGTGTTATCCATGTGGGAGCGGGTTTACCCGCGAAAGGGCCAGCACAGGCACTATAGATCGCTGATCAGCCCCCTCTCCTTCAACCCTCGCATCGCCCCTTCCATCGTCCGCATCCCGTCCGCACCACCCGCCTGCATCACCGAACACAACTGCGCCATTCGCCCTTCCCGAACCAGGTTACGCACCGCTGACGTCACCACCAGCACTTCCCGCGCAGCAACCCGCCCTCCGCCCGCGCGCCTGACCAGCACCTGCGCTACCACCAGGCGCAACGACTCGGCCAGCATCGCCCGCACCAACGGTTTCTCTTCGGCAGCGAACACCTCCACCAACCGGTCAACACTGCTCACCGCCGAACGGGTATGCACGGTCGCCAGTACCAGGTGCCCGGTCTCAGCCGCACGCAAGGCCAGGCGAATGGTTTCCAGGTCGCGCAGCTCACCGATCATGATCACATCCGGGTCCTGGCGCAGGGCACTGCGCAGCCCCTGGGCGAACCCACCGCAATGGCGGCCGACCTCACGCTGGTTGACCAGGCTGCGCTGGCTGCTGTGGATAACTTCGACAGGGTCCTCAAGGGTGATGATATGCAGAGCACGATCTCGGTTCAGTTGGTCGAGCAGTGCCGCCAAGGTGCTGGACTTGCCACTGCCGGTCGGCCCACCGACGAGGATCAAGCCATCTCGGCACTGCGCAACAGCTTGAAACACATCGACCAGGTCGAGTTCATCGAGCGTGGCTATATGCCCCGGGATCAGGCGAAAGGTGGCCGCAGGGCCGTGCAACTGGCGAAACAGATTCAGCCGAAAGCGCCCTAGCGCCGGCAATTCCAGCGCCAGGTCCAGCTCATCACCCTGGGCCCATTGTCGGCGCTGGTCTTCATCCAGCATGGGTGCCATGCCCTCGGTCAAGGTCGCCGGGCCCAAGGTCGGCAGGGCCATGCGCTGCAGCTCGCCATCCAGGCGCAACATCGGTAACTGGCCCGCCGCCAGGTGCAGGTCGGAAGCCCCCGCATCCACGGCCCGGGCCAACAGGTCGGTCACATCCATGAGACTCCCCAAAGGCCTTCAAGTAGGTAGAATGCCGCAAACCCTCCAGCCGCCGGCATCAGTCCATGTCCACCCTAGCAGACAACCTTTCCGCTATTTCCGCCCGTATCGCCAGCGCTGCCCAGGCTGCCGGGCGTGATCCGGCCAGCGTCCAGTTGCTGGCCGTGAGCAAGACCAAGCCAGCCAGCGCCATCCGCGAAATCCACGCCGCCGGCGTATGCGATTTCGGGGAAAACTACCTACAGGAAGCGCTGACAAAGCAGCAGGCACTCGGCGACCTGTCCTTGATCTGGCACTTCATCGGCCCCATCCAGTCGAACAAGACCAAAGCCATCGCCGAGCATTTCGACTGGGTACATTCCGTGGACCGCCTGAAAATCGCCCAACGCCTCTCGGAGCAGCGCCCGGCCGGTCTGCCACCACTGAACATCTGCCTGCAGGTGAACGTCAGCGGCGAAGACAGCAAATCCGGCTGCACCCCTGCCGACCTGCCGGCCCTGGCCAAAGCGGTAGCCGCACTGCCCAACCTTCGCCTGCGCGGGCTGATGGCCATTCCCGAACCCACTGATGACCGCGCCGCCCAGGAAGCCGCCTTCGCCACCCTGCGCCAGTTGCAGGAAGGCCTCGGCCTTGGTCTGGACACCCTGTCCATGGGCATGAGCCACGATCTGGAAGCGGCCATTGCACAGGGTGCGACCTGGGTGCGTATCGGTACCGCCCTGTTCGGTGCCCGCGATTACGGGCAGCCCTGATTCCATGCTTTACTCACTCTTTCCTACAAGGACCTGACATGAGCAAGACTCGTATTGCCTTTATCGGCGCCGGCAACATGGCCGCCAGCCTGATCGGTGGTCTGCGTGCCCAGGGCCTGGACGCCTCGCAGATCCGCGCCAGCGACCCGGGCGCCGAGACCCGCAGCCGCATCCAGGCCGAGCACGGCATCGAAACCTTCGAGAACAACGCCCAGGCCATCGATGGCGCCGACGTCATCGTGCTGGCGGTCAAGCCGCAGGTCATGAAAGCCGTATGCCAGTCCCTGCAACCGAACCTGCAGGAAGGCCAGCTGATCGTTTCCATTGCCGCCGGCATCACCTGCGCCAGCCTGCAAAGCTGGGTCGGCGCTCGCCCGGTGGTTCGCTGCATGCCCAACACCCCGGCACTGCTGCGACAGGGCGTCAGCGGCCTGTACGCCACCGCGGAAGTATCCAGCGAACAACGCCAGCAGGCCGAGCAACTGCTGTCGGCCGTGGGCACCGCCCTGTGGCTCGAGCAGGAGCAGCAACTGGACGCTGTGACGGCAGTATCCGGCAGCGGCCCGGCGTACTTCTTCCTGCTGATCGAAGCCATGACCGCGGCAGGCGAAAAGCTTGGCCTGCCACGTGAAACTGCCTCCCAGCTGACCCTGCAGACTGCCTTGGGCGCCGCACGCATGGCGGTTGCCAGCGATGTCGATGCTGCCGAACTGCGCCGCCGAGTCACCTCGCCTGCAGGCACTACCGAAGCGGCGATCAAGTCGTTCCAGGCCAGCGGCTTCGAAGCCATCGTCGAACAGGCGCTGCAGGCTGCGGCTACACGTTCCGCCGAGCTGGCCGAACAACTGGGCAAATAAGGAGCTTCAGATGAATGCACTGTCCGGCGCCGCGATCTTCGTGGTGCAAACCCTGGTCAGCCTGTACCTGGTGATCGTCCTGCTGCGCTTTGTCCTGCAGCTGGTCAAGGCCAACTTCTACAACCCGCTGTGCCAGTTCGCCGTGCGCGCCACACAGCCGCTGCTCAAGCCGATTCGCCGAGTCATCCCCAGCGTTGGTGGGCTGGATACCTCGTCGCTGCTGTTGTCGGTGGTCATCCAGGCGCTGCTGATGGCTTTCGTGCTGATGGTCACCTACGGGACCTTCGGTGACATCCTGCACCTGCTGATGTGGGCCATCATCGGTATCACCTCGCTGTTCCTGAAGATTTTCTGGGTCGCGATGATCGTCATGGTGATCGTGTCCTGGGTTGCTCCCAACAGCCACAACCCGGCGGCTGAGCTGGCCTACCAGATCAGTGAACCGGTGCTGGCACCGTTCCGCCGCATCGTGCCCAACCTGGGCGGCATGGACATCTCGCCGATCTTCGCCTTCCTCGCGATCCAGGTAATCCAGTCGTTCGTCATGCCGCCGCTGGCCGCCTACGCCGGCATGCCACAAGAGCTATGGCGGATGATCTGAGCCCCAGCTGACTCTGGTTGCTTCCAGCGACAAGCCTCTGCTTGCCGCTGGGGGTAGCGCTCTTTAGACTTACGCCTCCGTCAAGCGTGAGCAGGGTCGATGTCCACTGTCTTTCCCGAAGATTCCGTCGGTCTGGTAGTACCGCAAACCGCCCGGTTCGATGAACCGCTGGCCCTGGCCTGCGGTCGCTCCCTGGCCAGTTACGAACTGGTCTACGAGACCTATGGCACCCTGAACGCCAGCGCGAGCAACGCCGTGCTGATCTGCCATGCCCTCTCCGGCCACCACCATGCCGCTGGCTACCATGCCGCCACCGACCGCAAGCCGGGCTGGTGGGACAGCTGTATCGGCCCTGGCAAGCCGATCGACACCAACCGCTTCTTCGTGGTCAGCCTGAACAACCTGGGCGGCTGCAACGGCAGCACCGGCCCCAGCAGCATCAACCCGGCCACCGGCAAGCCCTACGGCGCTGACTTCCCGGTGCTGACCGTGGAAGACTGGGTGCACAGCCAGGTGCGCCTGGCCGAGCGCCTGGGCATCCAGCAGTGGGCCGCCGTGGTCGGTGGCAGCCTGGGTGGCATGCAGGCGCTGCAGTGGACCATCAGCTACCCCGAGCGTGTGCGCCATTGCGTCGACATCGCCTCGGCTCCCAAGCTGTCGGCACAGAACATCGCTTTCAATGAAGTGGCACGCCAGGCCATCCTCACCGACCCCGAATTCCACGGCGGTTCGTTCCAGGACCAGGGCGTGATCCCCAAGCGTGGCCTGATGCTGGCGCGCATGGTCGGCCACATCACCTACCTGTCGGATGACTCGATGGGTGAAAAATTCGGCCGCGAGCTGAAGAGCGACAAGCTCAACTACGACTTCCACAGCGTCGAATTCCAGGTCGAGAGCTACCTGCGCTACCAGGGCGAGGAGTTTTCCGGGCGCTTCGACGCCAACACCTACCTGCTGATGACCAAGGCGCTGGACTACTTCGACCCCGCCGCCGCCCAGGGCGGCGACCTGGCAGCCACCCTGGCCCACGTCAAGGCGGATTACTGCATCATGTCGTTCACCACCGACTGGCGCTTCTCCCCGGCCCGTTCGCGCGAGATCGTCGACGCCCTGATGGCCGCGCGCAAGAATGTCTGCTACCTGGAGATCGACTCGCCTTACGGGCACGATGCCTTCCTGATCCCCACGCCTCGCTACATGCAGGGTTTCTCGAACTACATGAACCGCATTGCCATCTGAGGACAGCATGAGAGCCGATCTGGAAATCATCCACGACTGGATCCCCGCCGGCAGCCGGGTACTCGACCTGGGTTGCGGCAGCGGCGAACTGCTGGCCTCGCTGCGCGACCGCAAGCAGGTCACCGGCTATGGCCTGGAGATCGACGCCGACAACATTGCGGCCTGTGTGGCCAAGGGCGTCAACGTCATCGAGCAGGACCTGGACAAGGGCCTGGGCAACTTCGCCAGCAACAGTTTCGACGTGGTGATCATGACCCAGGCCCTGCAGGCCGTGGAGTACCCCGACCGCATCCTCGACGAGATGCTGCGCGTGGGCCGCCAGTGCATCATCACCTTCCCCAACTTCGGCCACTGGCGTTGCCGCTGGTACCTGGCGACCAAAGGCCGCATGCCGGTTTCGGACTTCATGCCGTACACCTGGTACAACACGCCGAACATCCACTTCTGCACCTTTGCCGACTTCGAAGAGCTGTGCCACGAGCGCCGCGCCAAGGTGCTAGACCGCCTGGCGGTCGACCACTTGCACCGCAACGGGTGGGGTGGCCGGCTTTGGCCTAATCTTCTAGGTGAGATCGGCATCTACCGTGTCAGCAGCCCGGGCCTGCAAGAACATCAGCTCGCGGTCTGACGCCCACCGGAGGAATCACCCCATGCGTCGCCTAGCCCTGTTCCTGATCAGCCTGTGCCTGGCCCTGCCGGTACTGGCTGCCGATGCTGCCCGTCCCGAGCGCAAGGAAGTGTTTGGCGACGTGACGGTGCACTACAGCGCGTTCACCTCGAGCATGCTGACACCGGAGGTGGCCGCAGCCACCGGCCTGGTACGCAGCAAGAACCAGGGCGTACTCAACATCGCCGTGCTCAAGGCCAACAAACCCGCCATGGCGGTGGTCAGCGGCACGGTCAAGGACCTGACCGGGCGCAGCAGCCCGCTGTCGTTCAAGCAGATCACCGAACAGGGCGCGGTGTACTACATCGCCCAGTTCAAGATCGACCAGCCAGAAACCGTCACCTTCGACCTGAATATCGAAACCGGCGGTATCAGCAACTCCCTCAGTTTCAACCAGGAAGTGTTCCCAGGCGAATGATGAATTTCCAGCAACTCGTATTGGCCAGCCACAACGCCGGCAAACTCAAGGAACTCCAGGCCATGCTCGGCGCGTCCGTGCAACTGCGCTCGATCGGCGAGTTCAGTCAGGTCGAGCCGGAAGAAACCGGCCTGTCGTTCGTCGAGAATGCCATCCTCAAGGCGCGCAACGCCGCACGCATTTCCGGCCTGCCGGCCCTGGCCGACGATTCTGGCCTGGCGGTGGACTTCCTCGGCGGCGCGCCGGGCATCTACTCGGCGCGCTATGCCGACGGCAAGGGTGATGCGGCGAACAATACCAAGCTGCTCGAAGCACTGAAAGACGTGCCTGAAGCCGAGCGCGGTGCTCAGTTCGTCTGCGTCCTGGCACTGGTGCGCCATGCTGACGACCCGCTGCCGATCCTGTGCGAAGGCCTGTGGCACGGGCGCATCATGTTCGAGGCCAGTGGCGAGCACGGCTTTGGCTACGACCCGCTGTTCTGGGTACCGGAGCGCAGCTGCTCCAGCGCCGACCTGGCCCCTGTGGACAAGAACCAGCTCAGCCACCGCGCCCGCGCCATGGCCCTGCTGCGCCAACGTCTGGGCCTGGCATGATCGAAACGCTGTCCAACCCCGGCGCGGCGGGTTTCACCAGCCTGCCGCCGCTGGCGCTGTACATCCACATCCCGTGGTGCGTACGCAAATGCCCTTACTGCGACTTCAACTCCCACGCTGCCGGGCCTGAACTGCCGGAAGATGCCTACGTCGCCGCCCTGCTGACCGACCTCGACCAGGAGCTGGCTGCCGTGCAAGGCCGGCCGATCAGCTCGATCTTCTTCGGCGGCGGTACCCCCAGCCTGTTCAGTGCCGACGCCCTTGGCCGGCTGCTGCGTGGCGTGGAACAACGTATCCCGTTTGCGCCGGACATCGAAATCACCCTGGAGGCCAACCCGGGCACGTTCGAGCAGGACAAGTTCAAGGCCTACCGGCAAACCGGTATCAATCGTCTGTCCATCGGTGTGCAGAGCTTCCAGCCAGCCAAACTGCAGGCGCTGGGGCGTATCCACAATGGCGATGAAGCGGTCCGCGCCGCCGGCATGGCGCGCGCCGCCGGCTTCGACAACTTCAACATGGACCTGATGCACGGCCTGCCCGACCAGTCGCTCGACGACGCGCTGGGCGACCTGCGCCAGGCCATCGACCTGGGGCCGACGCACCTGTCGTGGTACCAGCTGACCGTGGAGCCGAACACGGTGTTCTGGAACCAGCCGCCCGAGCTGCCCGAGGACGACATCCTCTGGGATATCCAGGAGGCCGGCCAGGCACTGATGGCCGAACACGGCTTCCGCCAGTACGAAGTCTCGGCCTATGCCCAAGCGGGGCGCGCTGCCCGGCACAACCTCAACTACTGGCGCTTTGGCGACTTCATCGGCATCGGCGCTGGTGCCCACGGCAAGCTGACCTTCGCCGACGGGCGCATCCTGCGCACCTGGAAAACTCGCCTGCCCAAGGACTACCTGAACCTGGCCAAGCCGTTCAAGGCCGGCGAAAAGCTGCTGCCAGTCGACGAGCTGCCGTTCGAGTTCCTGATGAATGCCCTGCGCCTGACCGATGGGGTGGAAGCCGAACTGTTCACCCAACGCACCGGTTTGCCGCTGGCACAACTGCGCGAGGCACGCCGCGCGGCCGAACAAAAGGGCCTTTTGCAGGTCGAACCGGATCAACTGGTGGCCACGCCGAGGGGCCAGTTGTTCCTCAATGACCTGCTGCAGTATTTCTTGACCTAAGGATGACCCATGGATCTGGTACTTGATCTGCTCGCGACGGTTTCTCGCTGGAGCCGCAGCAACCTGTCGGAGATTTCACTGGCCTTGGTAGGCTGCCTGCTGGTGCTGTTCGGCACCGATATCAAGGGCTGGGTGGAACAACGCCTGGGCGGCCTGGCGGGCGCCCTGCGCGTACCGTTCATGGCCTTGCTGGTGATGATCGGCAGCGGTGCGGCGCTGATCTATGCCACGCCTTGGGTGGTGAAAGGGCTGAGCCAGTTCAACAACTACGCGCTGGCGCCGGTGTTGCTGGTGGTACTGGTGCTGATCGGGGTGGTGGCGGATCGACGGGGCTGAACCACGGCCTTGCACTGAACCTTGCAGGAGCGGCCTTGTGTCGCGAAAGGGCCGCAAAGCGGCCCCAGCAATTGCTGCCTCACCGCTGACATCCTGGGGCCGCTACGCGGTCCATCGCGACACAAGGTCGCTCCTACAATGACCGCGTAATCTGGCGAGTACAGAGATGGGTTGTAAAAGCTGCCCCGGAGAATCAGGGCAGCCCTACCACCTGACTAGCCCTTACCGGGCATCATCGAAGTGATCGCGCATGAAGTCCCGAACGGTCCTGAGCACAGTCAAAATCCGGATGAACGTCCAAACGCGGCTCAGCGCATCAAGCAAACGCTTCATATGCCTTGGCCTCCGTGTTGACGGGCCAATCTTCCAGCATCTAACCGGCACTTCGATGCCTTCGAAAACTGTGTGAGAGTCTTCTTTGAAGTGGCCAGGTCAATGGCCCTTCGAAGAGGTGCACCGGCACGGTTCTCAGGCCGTGTCGAAGGGACCGGAAAGCAGAATTCTTCTCCTACCCGGCCCATCACTGATTTCATCCACACAGGAGCAGCGCGATGATACTTGGAATGCTCATCCAAGACTGTTAACCGCTCCGACACACGTGATGCCGGATATTTCTGAGCATTGACGTTCCCCCGCTACGCTGCCTATGATCAGCCAACTGTGTGAGGGTTTTCTGTGAAACCTCAGAGCGAAGGATACTCAGTCCTGTCGCTCACATAAAAAAACCGCCCTTCTCAAGGCGGTTTTTTTTCGCCTGCATTTCTGCAGGCATCGGCATATCGAAAGGCCGTATCAGCCGGTCAATCCACCTTCTCGAACTTCAAATCCCAAACCCCGTGCCCCAGCCGCTCGCCGCGGCGTTCGAACTTGGTGATCGGGCGTTCTTCCGGCCGTGGCACGTAAGTACCGTCGGCCGCACGGTTGCGATAGCCCGGGGCAGCGCTCATCACTTCCAGCATGTACTCCGCATACGGTTCCCAGTCGGTGGCCATGTGGAACACGCCACCGGGCTTGAGCTTGCGCCGTACCAGTTCGGCGAACTCCAGCTGGACGATGCGGCGCTTGTGGTGGCGCGCCTTGTGCCATGGGTCGGGGAAGAACAGCATCAGGCGGTCGAGGCTGTTGTCCGCCACGCAGCGGTTCAGCACTTCGATGGCATCGCAGTCATATACCCGCAGGTTCTTCAGGCCCTGGCTCAGCACGCCGTTGAGCAGCGCACCAACACCCGGGCGGTGTACTTCCACACCGATGAAGTCCTGTTCAGGCGCGGCAGCAGCCATTTCCAGCAGGGAATGGCCCATGCCGAAGCCGATCTCCAGGGTGCGCGGCGCCGAGCGACCGAACACCTGGTCGTAGTCCACCGGGCTGTCGGCCAGCGGCAGGATGTACAGCGGGCCGCCCTGCTCCAGGCCACGTTGCTGGCCTTCGGTCATGCGCCCGGCGCGCATCACGAAACTCTTGATGCGGCGGTGCGGGCGGGCTTCGCCGTCGGGGGTGATCGGCGTATCGTGCGATTCAGTCATCAGGGGCTCTTACTTGATCAGACCATCCAGCGGCGAAGAGGCGCTGGCATAGAGTTTCTTCGGCATACGGCCGGCCAGGTAGGCCATGCGACCGGCAACGATGGCGTGCTTCATGGCCTCGGCCATCAGCACCGGCTGCTGGGCGTGGGCGATGGCCGAGTTCATCAGCACAGCTTCGCAGCCCATTTCCATGGCGATGGTGGCGTCGGACGCAGTACCCACACCAGCATCCACCAGCACCGGCACCTTGGACTCTTCCAGGATGATCTGCAGGTTGTAGGGGTTGCAGATACCCAGGCCGGTACCGATCAGGCCAGCCAGCGGCATGACCGCAATGCAGCCGGCTTCGGCCAACTGGCGGGCGATGATCGGATCATCGCTGGTGTAGACCATCACATCGAAACCGTCTTTGACCAACACTTCGGCGGCCTTGAGGGTTTCGATCACATTGGGGAACAGGGTTTTCTGGTCGGCCAGTACTTCCAGCTTGACCAGGTTGTGGCCATCCAGCAGTTCGCGGGCCAGGCGGCAGGTGCGCACGGCTTCGACCGCGTCGTAGCAGCCCGCGGTGTTCGGCAGGATGGTATAGCGGTCCGGAGGCAGCACATCGAGCAGGTTCGGCTCGCCCGGGTTCTGGCCAATGTTGGTGCGGCGCACGGCTACGGTGACGATTTCGGCACCCGAGGCTTCGATGGCCAGGCGGGTTTCTTCCATGTCACGGTACTTGCCGGTACCGACCAGCAGGCGCGACTGGAAAGTACGCCCGGCCAGGGTGAAGGGCTTGTCGCTACGAACGTTGCTCATGGTTGTTCCTCGGGAAAAGGTTGCTGGGCTTGCAGGTGAATCGCCGGCCAGAATCAGCCGCCACCGATGGCGTGGACCACCTCGACCTGATCGCCGTCGTTCAACAGCGTGCTGTCGTGCTGGCTACGCGGCACGATATCCAGGTTCAGTTCCACCGCGACGCGGCGCCCGGTCAGCTCCAGGCGGGCCAGCAGGGCCGCGACACTTTCGCCAGCGGGCAATTCGTAAGGTTCACCGTTCAGTTGAATGCGCATGCGCACGGCCACCATTGTTCTTTGGGGGCCCGCATTCTAGCGCTGAACCGCCCTGCAACCCAAGGGCGCTGCACACCATTAGTCGTGATTGTGGACCACCCGGTCAACCGAGCCGCCAGGCTGCCAGGCCCAGGCACAGCCAGCCGGCGAGGAAGCACAGGCCACCAATCGGGGTGATGATGCCGAGCTTGCCCAGGCCGCTGAGGGTCAGCAGGTACAGGCTACCGGAGAACAGCACTATCCCCACGGCAAACAGGCCGCCAGCCCAGCCGACCAGGCGCCCTGGCAGGTGCACCGAGAGCACGGCGACAGCGAAGATCGCCAGGGCATGCACCAACTGGTAGGTCACACCAGTCTGGAAGATCGCCAGATAGTCGGCCGTCAGCCGGCTTTTCAGGCCATGGGCGGCGAAAGCGCCCAGGGCGACACCGGTGAAGCCGAAAAAGGCGGCAAGCATCAGGAAGCTGCGAAGCATGGGACGACTCCTTGGATCGGGTCTGTATAATGGCCCCTTCCACCCGTACGGCCAAGCCATCGCCATGCTGCCAACCCTTCTCCGCCGCCTCTCTCGCGCCCTGCTCTGGTTCGCTGCCGGCAGCATTGTGCTGGTACTGGTGTTCCGCTGGGTCCCACCACCCGGTACGGCGCTGATGGTGGAGCGCAAGGTGCAGTCCTGGGTGAATGGCGAGCCGATCGACCTGCAGCGCGACTGGGAGCCGTGGGAGAACATCTCCGACGACCTCAAGGTCGCGGTCATTGCCGGCGAGGACCAGAAGTTCGCCAACCACTGGGGCTTCGACATCCCGGCCATCCAGGCAGCGCTGGCCTACAACGAGCGCGGCGGCAGCATTCGCGGTGCCAGCACCCTGACCCAGCAGGTGGCCAAGAACCTGTTCCTGTGGTCCGGGCGCAGCTGGTTCCGCAAAGGCCTGGAGGCCTGGTTCACCGCGTTGATCGAGCTGTTCTGGTCGAAGGAGCGGATTCTCGAGGTCTACCTGAACAGTGCCGAATGGGGCAAAGGTGTGTTTGGCGCCCAGGCGGCAGCGCGCTACCACTTTGGCGTCGATGCCAGCCGGCTTAGCCGCCAGCAGGCGGCGCAGCTGGCGGCGGTGCTGCCGAGCCCGATCAAGTGGAGCGCCAGCCGGCCGAGCGCCTATGTGGCCAGCCGTGCCGGCTGGATTCGCCGGCAGATGAGCCAGTTGGGTGGGCCCAGCTACCTGATGCAGCTCGACACTTCGCGCAAACTTTGAGCCTTTTGGGGCTGCTGCGCAGCCCATCGCGACACAAGGCCGCTCCTACAGGGGATCGCAGTCTCTTGTAGGAGCGGCCTTGTGTCGCGAAAGGGCCGCAAAGCGGCCCCAAAATCCCCCGGCCAAAAAAAAGCCGCTCACCCTACGCGGGCCAGCGGCTTTTCCTTGGAGCCAGGGCTCGATCAGGCCGCGATCAGCGCCTTGACCTTGTTCATCGCATTCTTCTCCAACTGGCGAATCCGCTCAGCCGAAACGCTGTACTTGTCCGCCAGCTCATGCAACGTGGCCTTCTCTTCCGCCAACCAGCGCTGGTAGAGAATGTCGCGGCTACGCTCGTCCAGCCCTTGCAATGCTTCGTGCAGGTTGCTGGTGGAGTTGTCGCTCCAGTCGGCATCCTCCAGCTGCACCGCCGGGTCATAACGGTGGTCTTCCAGGTAATGCGCAGGCGACTGGAAGGCACTGTCGTCGTCAGCTTCCGCTGCCGGGTCGAAGGCCATGTCCTGGCCGCTGAGGCGGCTTTCCATCTCGCGCACTTCACGCGGCTCCACGCCCAGGCTTTCCGCCACGCGGTGCACTTCGTCGTTGTTCAGCCAGGCTAGACGCTTCTTCTGGCTGCGCAGGTTGAAGAACAGCTTGCGCTGGGCCTTGGTGGTGGCCACCTTGACGATGCGCCAGTTGCGCAGGATGAACTCGTGGATCTCTGCCTTGATCCAGTGCACGGCGAACGACACCAGGCGCACGCCCATTTCCGGGTTGAAGCGCTTGACGGCTTTCATCAGGCCGACGTTGCCTTCCTGGATCAGGTCGGCCTGGGCCAGCCCGTAGCCGGCATAGCTACGGGCGATATGTACGACGAAACGCAGGTGGGCCATCACCATTTGACGAGCGGCCTCGACATCCTGCTCATAATAGAGACGCTCGCCCAGATCACGCTCCTGCTCGACAGTCAGCAGCGGGATGCTGTTGACCGTGTGCACGTAGGCTTCCAGGTTTGCACCAGGTACCAGGGCATAGGCAGGTTGCAACGATGTGGTCATTCAAGAACCTCCGACTTACAGAACTTGCGCCTTGTGGGCGCTGCCAACATTGACCTGGAACGACGGTACAAGTTCCATGGTGAATAATTTGTCAATGCTGGCACGTAAAAACTATCGCGGCGCCAGCTCGTTCAGATGGCGGGCCACTGCGATCCATGCACCGATATACCCCAACAGCACCGCTCCGATCAAGAGCGACAGACCATCGGACGCCGGCACCCCACCCAGGGCGAAGTCGCTGCCGTACAGCCCGGAAAGCCCTACCACCGCCTCGTTCAGCCAGTTCAGGCCAAACGCCAGGATGCCCCAAGCAATCACCCCTGCACCCAGGCCATACAGTGCGCCCATGTAAAGGAAAGGCCGGCGTACGTAGGCGTCTGTACCACCGACCAGCTTGATCACTTCGATCTCGGTACGGCGGTTTTCAATATGTAGACGAATTGTGTTACCGATTACTAACAGCAGGGCAGAAATCAGCATCACGGCCAGGCCGAAGACGAAGCGGTCACCCAGCTTGAGGATGGCCGCCAGGCGCTCGACCCATACCAGGTCGAGTTGCGCCACTTCCACCCGCGGCAGCTCCGACAGGCGCTGACGCAAGGCTTCCAGGGCCGGCTTGTCGACTTCGGTCGGGGTCACCACCACTACGCCGGGCAGCGGGTTGTCAGGCAGTTCACGCAGGGCTTCGCCCAGGCCAGACTGTTGCTGGAACTCCTCCAGCGCCTGCTCGCGGCTGACATACTGAGCGTCGGCCACGCCGGGCATGCCCTTGATCTCGTCGCGCAGCGCCTCGCCTTCGCGGCTACCGGCATCGAGCTTGAGGTATAGCGAGATCTGTGCGGCGCGCTGCCACGAGCCGCCAAGCTTCTCGACGTTCTTCAGCAGCAATGACAGGCCCATGGGCATACTCAGCGCCACCGCCATCACCAGGCAGGTGAAGAAGCTGCCGATCGGCTGCTTGCCCAGCCGGCGCAGGCTGTCGGCCATGCTGGCACGGTGGCTTTCCAGCCAGGCATGCAGCAGCGTGCGGAAATCCGGGCCGTCATCGTCGTCGTGCTTTTTCTTCGCCGGTTGCGGGTCGGCCGGCTTCGGCGCAACCCGCTCGGAAACCTTCGGCGTACGTGTAGTGCTCATTGCCCGGCCTCCCCATCGCCGATCAAGCGGCCGCGCTGCAAGGTCAGCATGCGGTGGCGCATGCGCGCAATCAGTGCCAGGTCGTGGCTGGCGATCAATACCGTGGTACCCAGGCGGTTGATGTCCTCGAACACCCCCATGATCTCCGCGGCCAGGCGCGGGTCGAGGTTACCGGTGGGTTCGTCGGCCAGCAGCAGGGCCGGCTGGTGAACGATGGCGCGGGCGATGCCCACCCGTTGCTGCTGCCCGGTGGACAGGTCGGCCGGGAACAGCTCGCCCTTGTCGGCCAGCGACACTCGCTCCAGCGCCGAGTCCACGCGCTTGGCGACCTCGGCCTTGGACAGGCCGAGAATCTGCAGCGGCAAGGCGATGTTGTTGAACACCGTGCGGTCGAACAACAGCTGGTGGTTCTGGAACACCACGCCGATCTGCCGACGCAGGAACGGGATCTGCGAGTTGCTGATCTGGCCCAGGTCCTGCCCGGCCAGCATCAGCTTGCCGCTGGTCGGGCGCTCCATGGCCAGCAGCAGGCGCAGCAAGGTGCTCTTGCCCGCGCCCGAGTGGCCGGTGACGAACAGGAATTCGCCCCGGCGCGCCCGGAAACTCAGCTCATGCAAACCCACATGACCATTGGGATAGCGCTTGGCAACCTGTTCGAATCGGATCATGTTCAGTCTCGCTCGGCGAACAGAGCCTTGACGAACGGCTCGGCTTCGAAGGTACGCAGGTCGTCGATGCCTTCACCGACACCGATGAAGCGGATCGGCAGCTTGAACTGCTTGGCCAGGGCGAAGATCACCCCGCCCTTGGCAGTGCCGTCCAACTTGGTCAGGGCCAGGCCGGTCAGTTCGACGCTCTGGTTGAAGTACTTGGCCTGGCTGATGGCGTTCTGGCCGGTGCCCGCATCGAGTACCAGCAGCACCTCGTGCGGCGCCTCGGCGTCGAGCTTTCCGATGACCCGGCGGACCTTCTTCAGCTCTTCCATCAGGTTGTCTTTGGTGTGCAGGCGGCCAGCGGTGTCGGCGATCAGCACGTCGACGCCACGGGCCTTGGCGGCCTGTACGGCATCGAAGATCACCGAAGCGGAGTCGGCGCCGGTGTGCTGGGCGATCACCGGGATCTGGTTACGCTCGCCCCACACCTGCAGTTGCTCGACCGCAGCAGCACGGAAGGTGTCGCCAGCAGCCAGCATCACTTTCTTGCCTTCGAGCTGCAGCTTCTTGGCCAGTTTGCCGATGGTGGTGGTCTTGCCGGCGCCGTTCACACCGACCACCAGGATCACATAGGGCTTGTTCTGCGCCTGCACCACCAGCGGCTGCTCGACCGGGCGCAGCAGCGCAGCCAGTTCTTCCTGCAGCGACTTGTACAGAGCATCGGCGTCGGCCAGCTGCTTGCGGGCAACCTTCTGGGTCAGGTTCTGGACGATGGTGGAAGTGGCTTCCACGCCAACGTCGGCGGTCAGCAGTCGGGTTTCGATTTCGTCAAGCAGGTCGTCATCGATGACTTTCTTGCCCAGGAACAGGCTGGCCATGCCCTCGCCGATGCTGGCGCTGGTCTTCGACAGGCCCTGCTTGAGGCGGGCGAAGAAGCCGGGCTTGGCCTGTTCGGCCTGCACGGCGACCGGGGCTGCAGCCACAGGGGCAACAGGCTCTGGTGCAGGGCGTTCCGGGATGGCGGGCGGCGCTTTCGGCTCCAGATCCGGCACCAGGGCCACGGGCTCTTCAGCAACCGGCAGCACCAGGTTGCTGACCGGCGCGGCCGGTTCGACGACCGGGGCCGCCTCGATCGGGGCCGCCTGCAAGGGCATCGACGCGACCGGCTGCGGTGCAGGTGCCACCAGCGGCTGGGAAGCGACCGGCTCGGGTTCAGGGGCCTGCAACGGCTGGGAAGCAACCGGTTCGGGGACAGGGGCCTCGACCACTGGGGATTGGACGGGTGCGGCGACCTGCTGCGGTTCTGTCAGCTGTGGGGCCGCAGGGGCCTGAACGGGTTCAGGGGCCTGTGGCGCTTCGGCGGTAGCCCCTTCGACCGGAGCGGCTGCAGGCTGCTCGACGGCTGGGGGTTCATTCGCGGGCACGCCCGTTGCCACAGGTTGCTGCGGCTTCTTGCGAAACCAGCTGAACAGGCCTTTCTTCTCACCAGCCTCGGCTGGCGCTTTTTTGTCGTCGTTGGAACCAAACATGGAAGACGGCTATCTCAGGGTAGCGATGGGCCAGCTATGGCGCATCGGGAATTCTCTCTACGCAGAACAGACTATCTTGAAGCCGGCTGGTTCATGCGCAACGTTTTGTCTTAGTGTCCTGCGGGCCAGAACGGCGACAGGCATGGTCGCCAGGCAACCGGATCAGTATCCTAGCACCTCCTGGCCCGCCGACGCTAAACCAGCGGGCCGCCGAACAGGTTAAACACCGTATGAATGCTCTAGCCCGCCGCGCCGCTGGCCTGTTGCTCGGCACGCTCTGCCTGCCGCTCGCGGCCTTCGCCGCCGATGTGCAACCCACCCATGAATTCATCCTCGACAACGGCCTGAAAGTAGTCGTGCGCGAGGACCATCGCGCCCCGGTGGTGGTCTCGCAGATCTGGTACAAGGTTGGCTCCAGCTACGAAACCCCTGGCCAGACCGGCCTGTCACACGCGCTGGAACACATGATGTTCAAGGGCAGCGCCAAGGTCGGCCCCGGCGAGGCCTCGCGCATCCTGCGTGACATTGGCGCCGAAGAAAACGCCTTCACCAGCGACGACTACACCGCCTATTACCAGGTGCTGGCCCGCGACCGCCTGCCGGTGGCCCTGGAGCTGGAGGCCGACCGCCTGGCCAGCCTGCGCCTGCCCGCTGACGAATTCAGCCGCGAAATCGAGGTGATCAAGGAAGAACGCCGCCTGCGCACCGACGACCAGCCCAACTCCAAGGCGTTCGAGCTGTTCCGCGCCATGGCCTACCCGGCCAGCGGCTACCATACCCCGACCATCGGCTGGATGGCCGACCTGGAGCGCATGAAGGTCGAGGAACTGCGCCACTGGTACGAATCCTGGTACGCCCCCAACAACGCCACCCTGGTGGTGGTCGGCGATGTCACCGTCGATGAGGTCAAGGGCCTGGCGCAGAAGTACTTCGGCAGCATCCCCAAACGCGCCGTGCCACCGGCCAAGTTGCCGCTCGAGCTGGTCCAACCAGGCCAGCGCCAGCTGACGCTGCACGTGCGCACCCAGTTGCCGAGCCTGATCTACGGTTTCAACGTACCTGGCCTGCCCACCGCCAAGGATCCGCGTACGGTGCATGCCCTGCGCCTGATCTCGGCATTGCTCGACGGCGGCTACAGCGCCCGCATGCCGGCACGCCTGGAACGCGGCCAGGAACTGGTGGCCGGCGCTTCGTCCAGCTACAACGCCTTCACCCGCGGCGACAGCCTGTTCCTGATCTCGGCCACGCCGAACGTGCAGAAGCAAAAAACCCTCGCCGATGTCGAGAAAGGCATCTGGCAGCTGCTTGATGAGCTCAAGACCACCCCGCCCAGCGCCGAAGAGCTGGAGCGCGTACGCGCCCAGGTCATTGCCGGCCTGGTCTACGACCGCGACTCCATCAGCAGCCAGGCCACTACCATCGGCCAGCTGGAAACCGTCGGCCTGTCGTGGAAGCTGATCGACAGCGAGCTGGATGAGCTCAAGCGCGTTACTCCGCAGGATATCCAGAACGCCGCGCGTACCTACTTCACCCGCGAACGCCTGAGCGTTGCCCATGTACTGCCCGAGGAGTCCGCTCATGAGTAATCGCCGCGTACCACGCCCAACCCTGCTGACCACGGGCATCCACGCCCTGGCGCTGGCGGCGGTGCTGGCCGCCCCGGCCATGGCTGACAATGCCGCCAAAGCCGACAACAACGCGGCACGCCCGGCCAATACCTTGCAGTCACTGGCCGAACTGGATGGCAAGGCGCCCAGCCGGCGCCAGTTGAACATACAGCACTGGAACACTGCAGAAGGCGCCCGCGTGCTGTTCGTCGAGGCCCGCGAACTGCCGATGTTCGACCTGCGCATCACCTTCGCCGCCGGCAGCAGCCAGGATGGCGGCACGCCAGGCCTGGCCGCCCTGACCAACGCCATGCTCAACGAAGGCGTGGCCGGCAAGGATGTGACTGCCATCGCCGAAGGCTTCGAGGGCCTGGGCGCCGACTTTGGCAACGGCTCCTACCGCGATATGGCCGTGGCTTCGCTGCGCAGCCTCAGCGCCAAGGACAAGCGTGAACCGGCGCTCAAGCTGTTCACTGAAGTGGCCGGTAAGCCTAGCTTCCCCGAGGACGCCCTCAAGCGCATCAAGAACCAGATGCTCGCCGGCTTCGAATACGAGAAGCAAAACCCCGGCAAGGTCGCCAGCAAGGCATTGTTCGCCAATCTCTACGGCGACCACCCCTACGCTCACCCGAGCGACGGCACCGCCGAGAGCATCAATGCCATCAGCCTGGCACAGCTGCGCGCTTTCCATGCCAAGGCCTACACCGGCGGCAACGCAGTCATTGCCCTGGTCGGCGACCTCAGCCGTAGCGAGGCCGAAAGCATCGCCGCCCAGGTATCCGCCGGCCTGCCCAAGGGCCCGGCACTGGCAGCACCGGCCCAACCTGCTGAAACCTACCCAAGCCTCAACCACATCGATTTTCCGTCCACGCAGACACACCTTATGCTCGCCGCCCTGGGTATCGACCGCCAGGATCCGGACTGGCCAGCGCTATCGCTGGGCAACCAGATTCTCGGTGGGGGTTCCTTCGGTACCCGATTGATGAGCGAGGTGCGCGAGAAGCGTGGCCTGACCTACGGCGTGTACTCGGTATTCAGCCCGATGCAGGTGCGTGGCCCGTTCATGATCAACCTGCAAACCCGTGCCGAGCTCAGCGAAGGTACGCTCAAGCTGGTACAGAGCATTCTCGCTGATTACCTCAAGACCGGCCCCACCCAGCAGGAACTGGACGACGCCAAGCGCGAGTTGGCTGGGAGTTTCCCACTGTCCAATGCAAGCAATGCGAGTATCGTCGGCCAACTGGGCGCCATCGGTTTCTACAATCTGCCGCTGACCTGGCTGGAGGACTTCATGCAGCAGTCCCAGGCACTCACCGTCGAGCAGGTCAAAGCAGCCATGAACAAACACCTGTCAGCGGATAAACTGGTGATGGTTACCGTGGGCCCGAAAGTGCCACAGAAACCGCTGCCTGCCCCCACTGACAAGCCCTCCGAGCAGCCGCTCGGGGTACCGGAGCACTAATGCCAAGATCCACCCCTCCCGCCCGCCCGCAACCCGGCCAAAGCAAGGGCCAGGGCCACCTGCGCATCATCGCCGGCGAATGGCGCAGCCGCCGCCTGTCGGTGCCGGATGGAGAAGGCCTGCGGCCAACGCCCGACCGCGTGCGCGAAACCCTGTTCAACTGGCTGGCACCCTATATCGAGGGCGCCGGCGTGCTGGACGCCTTCACCGGCAGCGGCGCCCTGGTGCTCGAAGCCCTGTCCCGCGGGGCCGAGGACGCGGTCGCACTGGACAGCAACCCGGCGGCCATCGCCAACCTGAAGAACAACCTCGAGATACTGCGCTGCCCGCGCGGGCAGATCCTGCAGACCGACGCCCTACGTTATCTGCAAGGCCCAGCCAAGCAGCAGTTCGATGTGGTGTTCCTTGACCCACCGTTCCACCAGGACCTGCTGGCCGACACCTGCAACCTGCTGGAACAGAACCAGTGGTTGCGCGAACAGGCGTGGGTCTACACCGAAAGCGAGGCCGCACCGTCGACCTTGCAGTTGCCGGGCAACTGGCGCCTGCACCGCGAGAAAAAGACCGGCCAGGTGCACTACGCACTTTGGCAACGGGGTTGATCCGGTAACCCTGGGTTGCCGTATTTAGTTACCACAAACCCGCCGCCTTCTTGGCTGAAGCTGCTCCTCCGATTCCTGCAGGAGCACTTCAACCATGACCCACCACCCCGCCCCACCCGCGCCGGCAGGCTCGGTGCACAGCTTTACCCTCGCCAACGGCCTGCGCGTCTACCTGCGTGAAGACAACCGCGCGCCGCTGGTCAGCGTGCAGCTGTGGTACCACGTAGGCTCCAGCTACGAGCCTGAAGGCCACACCGGCCTGTCCCATGCCCTGGAGCATCTGCTGTTCGAAGGCAGCAGCAAACTGGCTCCAGGCCAGTATTCTGCCCTCATGAGCCGCCTGGGCGGTGACCCGAATGCCTTTACCTACGCCGATGCCACGGTCTTTCCGCTGACTTTGCCACGCAACCGCCTGGAGATTGCCCTGGAGGCGATGGCCGACGTCATGGCCAGCGCCACCCTCAGCGAAGTACCTTTTGCCCGTGAACTGGCAGTAGTCATGGCCGAGCGACGCGAGGATATCGACAACAGCCCCTTGGCACTGGCAGTGGAACATCACCAGTTGCTGGCCTATGGCAACAGCGGCTATGGCACCCCCGTGACCGGCCACAAGACCGACCTCGGCCATATGACCCCGGCGGCGGCGCGCACCTGGTACCAGACCTGGTACCACCCCAACAACGCCACGCTCGCCGTGGCCGGTGACATTGCCCTGGCCCAGCTGCAAAAGCTGGTGACACGGCACTTTGCAGCGATCCCCGCCAACCGCCTGCCAACACGGCAAACACCCATAAAGCCTTCTGGGCAAGTTCGGCGCAGCCAGACCCTTCGCTGGCATGGCCTGTACACCGGCGTGATCATCAGCTTCAACCTTCCCAGCCAATGCACCGCACGCTCTGGCTCACACGCCTGCGCACTGCGCCTGCTGCCGGACATTCTTGCCGAAGGCCACTCCAGCACGCTGCAGCGCCTGTTGGTACAGGACACTCCGCTGCTACAGGGCTTGAGAGCGACCTATGAGCCATGGCAGCGCGGTGACAGCCTGCTGACCTTGTACGCGTTCTGCAGCCCGCAGGTTACGCCGGAGGCCGCAGCCGAAAGGCTGATGCTGGAAATCGAAGCGTTCCGCCAGTCGGCCCCCTCCAAGGAAGACCTTCAACGCGCCAAGGCTCGCCTGCTGGCCAGGCAACTGTTCGAAAGGGACGACATCGGCAAACAGGCAGAGGCCATCGGCAAACAGGCCGCCTGCGGTCTGGACCCCGTTGCCCTGGATGATGAGCGGCAAGCCATCGAAGCCGTGACAGCCGAGCAGGTAGGCCTGGTTGCGCTGGAGTTCCTGACTGATGCCCGTGCGGCCATCACCTTCATGCACCACAAGGAGAGTACCGATGAATGACAAGATCGCGAGCATGCCGCAACCGGCTGTAGCCAACGGAAGTTACAGTGGTCTGGTCTCGGCCCAAGGGGTTGATCTGGACCAGCTCGACACCCTTCAGACGCAGGTGCAGGCGTGGACCACCGAAGCAGGCACAGGCGTGAAGTTCGTAGAAGCCCGCGGGCTGCCTATCGTCGATGTGGTCTTGCGGTTCAAGGCCGGCACGACCCAGGACACCTTGCAACCCGGCCTGGCAGCCTTGACGCTGTACATGCTCGACGAGGGCAGCAGGCGCTACACCAGCGCCCGGCAAGCTGAGGGCATGGAGCGCCTGGGCGCGATCATGGAAAAGCAGATACGCCTGGAGCATGCAACGCTGAGCCTGCGCAGCGTGAGCACGAAAACGATACTTGAACCTGCCCTGGACCTGTTTACCGACCTCGTGGCAAACCCGGCTTTCCCCGCGCCTGCCCTGGAAAAGGTCAAACGCCAGCTCGTGCAGCACAACGCATCACGCGAACGGCGCCCCAGGCTCAGGGCGCGCAGCGAGGCGTTTCGCCATTTGTTCCAGGGCCATCCCTATGGCAACCCGCTGGGCAGCACCATTCAAGGCGTGGACGCCGTCAGCCCTGAAGACTTGCGGGCATTCCACCAACGCGCCTACAGCGCCAGCAACCTGGAAATGGTGCTTGTCGGGGACCTGGCCCTGAGCGAGGCGCAAGCCATCGCGCAACAGATCAGCCAGGCCCTGCCGAAAGGCTGGTCCGCCGTTGACCTGCCAGCCATCCCGGTAGCGACACATGCAACCATCAACGTCGAACAGCCCGGCACCAGCAGTGCAGTGCTGCTGGCTCTGCCCATGAACGTTCCCGCCAATGACCCGGAATTCCCAGCCCTGGTGCTGGCCAGTGAAGTGTTGGGTTCAGGCCTCGAATCGCGCCTGATGGTGGAACTGCGCCAACGTCGCGGGTTGACCTACGGCATCTACAGCCATGCTTCGCCGTTGAGTGCCGGCGGGCTGTTCACCATAGAGTGGGAGATCGCGCCACCGTACGTGCAAGGCTCCCAGGAACTTGTAGCAGCCTTGCTGCGCGATTTCATGGAGCAAGGGCCAACCCAGGCCGAGCTCCAGCTGGCGCGCAAACAGCTGGCTGGGCAGTTGCTGCGTGGCGTGGCGCAGAACAACAGCCTGGCAGCATTGCTCACGGCGATCACCCAGCAGCATCAGCCTGCAGACCACCTGAACAGCTACATCGAGCGCATCGGCAGGCTGAGCCCGGCAGATATCCGTGCGGTGATGCAGCGCCGGCTCGACCTGAACTGCAAGGTGCTGGTCAGTGTCGGCCCACGTGTCGACCAGCAACCGCTGCCAGCCACCGACCAATAGCGCAGGTACAGTGGCGTTGTTTCATGGCACTCTAGGCAGGCACATCACGAGTCGTCCAGCATGCCCAGCCCCAGCGCCACATTCCGCCCGGCCATCGGCCTGTCCAACCCCCACCTGCAAACTCTGTGGGGGCCATTGTGGCGAAAACTGCCAGAGCTGCAGCGCAACCGCGAGCGGCTATGGCTGGCCGATGGCGACTTCATCGACCTGGACTGGCACGGACCGCACCAGCCCCACGCGCCGTTGGTGCTGGTGCTGCACGGCTTGACCGGCTCCTCCCACTCGCCCTACGTCAAAGGCTTGCAGCAAGCGCTGCAAGGCCGCGGCTGGGCCAGCGTGGCGGTGAACTGGCGCGGTTGCTCGGGCGAGCCCAACCTGCTGCCACGCAGCTACCATTCCGGTGCCAGCGAAGACCTGGCCGAAATCGTCAGCCACCTGCGCGCCCAGCGCCCGTTGGCGCCGTTGTATGCGGTGGGTTATTCGCTGGGGGGCAATGTGCTGCTGAAATACCTTGGCGAAAGCGGTGTCGCCAGCCAGCTGCAGGCTGCGGTGGCAGTGTCGGTGCCGTTTCGCCTGGACCACTGCGCCGACCGCATCGGCCAGGGCTTTTCAAAGGTGTACCAGGCGCATTTCATGCGCGAGATGCTGGCTTATGTTCAGCTCAAGCAGCGGCACTTCCACGACAAGGGCCAGCATGAACGGCTGGCGACGCTGCAACGGCTGGGGCCGCTGGTCAACCTGCGCACGTTCTGGGAATTCGACGGCAAGGTCACCGCACCGCTGAACGGTTTTCGCGATGCGCACGACTACTACCGCCGCTCATCGAGCCATTTCTTCCTCGGCCAGAACCGCACACCGACGCTGATCATCCATTCCAGCGATGACCCTTTCGTCTCCGGCCACAGCCTGCCAACAGCCCGCGAACTGGCGCCGCAGACCCGCTTCGAATTGCACAGCCGCGGCGGCCATGTGGGCTTTGTCGATGGCAGCCTGCGTAACCCGGGGTATTACCTGGAGCGGCGGATTCCACAGTGGTTGGTGGAAGGCCAATAGGAGCTGCAGATTTCATTGGCAGTACCGACCTAATCGCCGGCAAGCCTGCTCCCACAGGTTGTGCCACAGGCCCGATGGGTAGTGATGTACCTGTGGGAGCTGGCTTGCCGGCGATGAGGCCGGGCCTGCTTACTCGCCAGTGGCTACGCCATGCTGCGGATCGTTGATCCACTCGCTCCACGACCCGGCATACAGCTTGCCCAGTGGATATCCCGCCAACGCCAAGGCGAAAAGGTTATGACACGCCGTCACCCCCGACCCGCAATACGCCACCAACTGCTCCGGTGCACGCCCGGCGAGCTTTTCAGCAAAGCGCTGTTTTAGCTGGTCCGAAGGCAGAAAACGCCCATCAGCCCCAAGGTTGTCGGTAAACGCCGCGCACTGCGCCCCCGGAATATGTCCAGCAACCGGGTCGATCGGTTCCACTTCGCCACGGAAGCGCGGCAAGGCACGCGCATCGATCAAGGTCAGGTCTGGGTTACCCAGACGCTTGGCCAGGTGCTCGGCATCGATCAGCAGCTTGCCGTCCGGCTCACCGTTGAAGGTGCCTTCCCGCTTGAGCGGCGGGTCCAGGCTGAGCGGCAGGTGCGCCGCATGCCAGGCCTTCAGGCCACCGTCGAGGATCGCTACACCGCTGCGCTTGCCCAGCCAGGCCAGCAGCCACCAGGCACGGGCGGCAAAAGCGCCAGGGCCGTCGTCGTACAACACCACCTCGCTGTCATCGTCCAGGCCCCACTCACGCAGGCGCTCGACCAACCGGCGCGCATCCGGCAATGGGTGGCGCCCGGTGCGTCCCTTGCTCACAGGCCCGCTGAGGTCACGCTCCAGGTCGGCAAAATGCGCTCCGGCAATATGCCCCTGGGCATAGCTGCGTTGGCCATAGTCCACATCCTCGAGGGCAAAGCGGCAGTCGAGGATCACCAACTTGGGCGAACCCAGACGCTCGGCCAACTGCTGCGGGGTGATCAATTGCGCAAGGGGCATGACAATCTCCTGATCGATGGCACTATCGATAACACTGAGGCCCTGGGTTAGTGCTCCAGGGCCTGGTTGAACGGTACATGGAATTCCTGGCAAAGGGCGTCCACCGCATTGCGGGCGTTGTCGGTGACGAAGCCGAGCTCCAACACCAGTACCTGGTAGACGCCGCGCTTGAAGGCTTCTTCACCCAGGTGCGCGGAATGTTCCCGCGTGGTGCTGAGAAAACGTACCCAGGACGTCAATACGATCCAGGCATTGATGGTCAGCGATTCGATCTGGGCTGGTGTCATGGCCAGGATGCCCGCCTCGACGAAACCGCGGTAGATCGCCTGGCCCTGACGCAGGCAGCGTTCGGAAAAGCGCCGATAACGTGCGGCCAGCTCCGGGTCGCTGTCCAGCAGATGCTCCAGATCACGATGCAGAAAACGGTAGTTCCACATCGCCGCCAACAGCGCCTTCAGGTAGAAGCGCTTGTCCTCCACGGTCGCCGAACGGCCTTGCGGCGGGCGCAGGAAGCTGTCCACCAGTTCTTCGTACTGACTGAACAGCAAAGCGATGATCGCCTGCTTGTTGGGGAAGTGGTAATACAGGTTGCCGGGCGAAATTTCCATGTGCGCGGCAATGTGGTTGGTACTGACGCTGCGTTCGCCCTGCTGGTTGAACAGCTCCAGGCTGTTCTGCACGATGCGCTCTCGGGTCTTCATGCGCGGGGCCATGCTCAGCTCCCAGTCTGCGGGCCTTCAACAAAGGGGCATCTTACGGCGTATTGGCGGTGGAGTGCACCGCTCGATAAAGCGGAAAAATTCGCACCATGGTACAAATTAGAGTATAGGCTCTAGTGATTTCCTGCTCGGACTCGGAGCCGCCATGACCTCGGCCAGTGCCTTGCCCCCTGTGCAATTCGACCTCGACCTTGCAGCGACGTTCGCCACCCAACGCCAGGCCTTTGCCGGCAACCCACTGCCACCAGCTGCGCAGCGGCGTCAATGGCTGAAAAGCCTGCGGGAAGCCCTGCTGGCCAGCCAGGCCGAACTGATCGAGGCAATCGGCCAGGACTTTGAAGGGCGCAGCGCCGACGAAACCCTGCTGGCCGAGCTGCTGCCCTCGGTGCAAGGCCTGCGCCACGCCGAAAAACACCTGCGGCGCTGGATGCGCGCCAGCCGGCGCAGGGTCGGCCTGGCCTTCCAGCCGGCCAGCGCGCATGTGCGGTACCAACCCCTGGGCGTGGTCGGCATCATCGTGCCGTGGAATTACCCGCTGCTCCTTGCCATCGGCCCCCTGACCTGCGCTCTGGCTGCCGGTAATCGGGTCATGCTCAAGCTCAGCGAGGCCACGCCTGCCACTGGCCTGGCGCTGAAACAACTACTTGAGCAAGTGTTCCCCACCGATCTGGTCAGCGTGGTGCTCGGCGAGATCGAGATAGGCCAGGCCTTTGCCCGCCTGCCGTTCGATCACCTGTTGTTCACCGGCGCCACCAGCGTGGGGCGCAAGGTAATGCTGGCTGCGGCGCACAACCTGACCCCCGTCACCCTGGAGCTGGGTGGCAAGTCGCCAGCCATAGTCTCGGCAGACGTACCGCTGGACAGCGCCGCCGAACGCATTGCCTTCGGCAAGACCCTAAACGCCGGCCAGACCTGCGTCGCCCCCGACTACGTGCTGGTGCCACGCGAGCGCCTGGAGGCCTTCAGCGACGCCTACCAGCGTGCAGTACGCCGGCTATACCCGCGCATCGCCGACAACCCTGACTACACCGCAATCATCAACTCGCGCCAACTGCAGCGCTTGCAGCATTTACTGGACGATGCTCACGCCAAAGGAGCGCAGGTACTTGACCTGTACCCGGGTGAAACCCGCCAGGGCCGGCGCCTGCCACCACACCTGCTGCTGGGCGTGAACGATGACATGCAGGTGATGCAGGACGAAATCTTCGGCCCGCTGCTACCGCTGGTTCCCTACGACAACCTCGAGCAGGCACTGGCCTACATCAACCAGCGCCCGCGCCCGCTGGCGCTGTACTACTTCGGCTATGACCGCGCCACACAGGAGCAGGTGCTGCGCCACACCCACTCCGGCGGAGTGTGCCTGAACGACACCCTGCTGCACGTGGCTCAGGACGACTTGCCGTTCGGCGGCATCGGGCCTTCAGGCATGGGCCATTACCATGGCCATGACGGCTTCCTGACCTTCAGCAAGGCCAAGGCGGTGCTGACCAAGCAACGCTTCAACGCTGCCCGGCTGGTCTACCCGCCTTATGGCAAAGCCTTGCAGCGCCTGGTCTTCAAGCTTTTTATCCGCTGAGGGCCGGCAGATGCACCGCCGCGAACTGTTGCGCTTCAGCCTTGGCGCCAGCGTCTTTCTGGCCGGTACCAGCCTGGTCGGCTGCAGCGCACAGACAGCCGCAACGGGTTACCGGGTACTGCGGGACGACGATCTGCCGATGTTGCGCGCGCTGATCCCGGTAGTACTGGCCGGCACGCAGGCTGCCGATACTCTGGTGCTGCACAGTCTCGACCACAAGCTGGCGGCGCTGTCGCCGGAAATGCTCAAGCTCACCCGGCAGTTGTTCGACGTGCTAAACCTGTCGCTCACCCGCGGCCCCCTGACCGGCGTCTGGGGCGCCTGGGAACAAGCCAGCGCGGCACAGGTCACCGCCTTCCTGCAACGTTGGCAGGACAGCTCGCTGAACCTGCTGCGCATGGGCCACGCCTCGCTGTTGCAGTTGCTGCAGATGGCCTGGTACGAACGCCCCGAATCCTGGGCCGCCTGCGGCTACCCCGGGCCACCGAAAATCTGAAAACAACAAGAGCAGCACCAATGCCTGTACCCGACCCGTTTCGCCAAGGCCTGGAAAGCGGCTGGATCACCCACGACGCGTCGCGCCTGGAGCACGACCTCACGCTGGAAGCCGACGTTGCCGTGATCGGCAGCGGGGCCGGCGGCGCTACCAGCGCGCAAATGCTCAGCACTGCCGGCTTCAAGGTGCTGCTGATCGAAGAAGGCCCGCTGAAGACCAGCAGCGATTTCCACCTGCTGGAAAACGAAGCCTATGCCAGCCTGTACCAGGAAGGCCTGGGCCGCATGAGCAAGGACGGCGCCATCACCATCCTCCAGGGCCGCGCCGTGGGCGGCACCACGCTGGTCAACTGGACCTCCAGCTTTCGCACGCCGCCACAGACCCTGGCGCACTGGGCCGCAGCCCACAACGTGACCGGCATGGGCGAGGAGCAAATGCGCCCCTGGTTCGAGCGCATCGAGCAGGAACTGGGCATCACCCCCTGGGCCCTGCCACCGAACGCCAACAACGATGTGCTGCGCCGTGGCTGCGAACAGCTGGGCTACCGCTGGGCGGTGATCCCGCGCAACGTGCGCGGCTGCTGGAACCTGGGCTACTGCGGCATGGGTTGCCCGGTGAATGCCAAGCAGTCGATGCTGGTAACGCGTATTCCCGCCACCCTCGAACAGGGCGGCGAGCTGCTGTACCTGGCGCGGGCCGAGCGCTTCGAACACAACGGCGAGCGCATCCAGGGCCTGTCATGCCAGGCCCTGGATAGCCACGGCATACATGCCACAGGCCGGCAGGTCCGCGTTCGCGCGCGTCACTACATCCTTGCCGGTGGCGGCATCAACAGCCCGGCCTTGCTGCTGCGTTCCGACGCGCCCGACCCGCATGGACGCCTGGGCAAACGCACCTTCCTGCACCTGGTCAACTTCAGCGCAGCACGCTTCAACGACCGTATCGACCCCTACTACGGCGCCCCACAGTCCATCTACAGCGACCACTTCCAATGGCAAGGCGGCAACGATGGCCCGATTGGCTACAAGCTGGAGGTGCCACCGCTGCACCCGGCCCTGGCCAGCACGCTGCTGGGCGGGCATGGCCACGAGAATGCCCAGCGCATGGCCGAGCTGCCACATACCCACGTGATGCTGGCGCTGCTGCGTGACGGCTTCCACCCGCAAAGCCAGGGCGGGACCGTGGAGCTGCGCGGCGATGGCTCACCGGTGCTCGATTACCCGGTCACCGATTACCTGCGCGACGGCCTGCGCCGCGCCTATCGCAGCATGGCGCAGATCCAGTTCGCCGCTGGTGCCACCCAGGTCACCCCCGTGCACAGCGACGCCAACGCCGCGTCCCGCCTGGAACACGCCTTGGCCATGATCGACAAGTTGCGCCTGGAGCCGTTCCGCACGCGCCTGGGCAGCGCTCACGTGATGGGTGGCTGCGCCCTTGGCGACGACCCGCGCCAGGCAGTATGCGACAGCCTGGGCCGCCATCACCAGCTGGAAAACCTGTCGGTTCACGATGGCTCACTGTTCCCCACCAGCATCGGCGCCAACCCGCAACTGTCGGTGTATGCCATCAGTGCCAGGCTCACCGAAGCACTGGTCGCCCGCCTGGCACACAGTGCATGACAAGGAACAGGCCCCCTGTCTATAGTGCCGTCAGCCGGCCGCATGACTTGGCCGGGGCGCCGTCGCTGCGCTACCATCCGACTCCCCAACGCACTCCAGCCAGGATGACGCGATGAACCGAGTGTTGTACCCGGGTACTTTCGACCCCATTACCAAAGGCCATGGCGACCTGGTCGAGCGTGCCTCGCGGCTGTTCGACCACGTGATCATCGCGGTGGCGGCCAGCCCGAAGAAAAACCCGCTGTTCCCGCTGGAACAACGGGTGGAGCTCGCCCGTGAGGTCACCAAGCACCTGCCCAATGTCGAAGTCATCGGCTTCTCCTCCCTGCTGGCGCATTTCGCCAAGGAACAGGGCGCCAACGTCTTCCTGCGTGGCCTGCGTGCGGTGTCCGACTTCGAGTACGAGTTTCAGCTGGCGAACATGAACCGGCAACTGGCCCCCGACGTCGAGAGCCTGTTCCTCACGCCTTCGGAGCGTTATTCGTTCATTTCCTCGACCCTGGTCAGGGAAATTGCCGCCCTGGGCGGTGATATCAGCAAATTCGTCCACCCAGTGGTGGCCGAGGCGCTGACCGAACGCTTCAAGAAATGACCTTTAGCGGCTGATTATCGCGCCCGCGTGCACTGCGGGCGCGAATGCGGCACAATTGTGCCCACTGCGTTGAACATGCCCGGGCGCGGAGCCCCGGCCGGAGTCCCCATGTCCCTGATCATCACCGACGACTGCATCAACTGCGACGTCTGCGAACCCGAGTGCCCGAACGAGGCCATCTCCCAAGGCGAAGAGATCTACGTGATCGACCCTAACCTGTGCACCCAGTGCGTGGGCCATTACGACGAGCCACAATGCCAGCAGGTCTGCCCGGTCGATTGCATCCCGCTGGATGAAGCGCACCCGGAAACCGAAGAAGAGCTGATGGCCAAGTACCGCCGGATTACTGGCAAGGCCTGATCCCCTCAGCCCTACGCTGTACCTGTAGGAGCGGCCTTGTGTCGCGATGGGGTGCGAAGCGCCCCCAAATTTCAGCTCCGCAGCAGAAATTGCCGGGGCCGCTTTGCGGCCCATCGCGACACAAGGCCGCTCCTACAAGTTTTTGCGTAACTTGCCTCAGCGCTGGCAACGCGGGCAATACACACTCGCCCTCTGCCCCAGCTTCACCTCGCGCAACTCCGTGCCACACACCTTGCACGGCTGCCCGCCCCGCCCGTACACGAACAATTCCTGCTGGAAGTACCCCGGCTGCCCGTCGCCACCGATGAAGTCGCGTAGCGTGGTGCCGCCCTGTTCGATCGCCGCCGCCAGCACACGCTTGATCTCGATCGCCAGCTTCAAGTAGCGCGCCCGGGAAATCCCGCCCGCTTCCCGACGGGGGTCGATGCCAGCGGCAAACAGCGCCTCGGTGGCGTAGATGTTGCCCACTCCCACCACAACCGCGTTGTCCATGATGAACGGCTTGACCGCCATCGACCGCCCACGGGACAGCTGGAACAGTCGCTCGCCGTCGAACAGGTCGGTCAGCGGTTCAGGCCCCAGGCGCAGCAGCAGTTCGTGATTGAGCGGGTCCAGGCTCCACAGCATCGCGCCAAAGCGGCGCGGGTCGGTGTAGCGCAGCATCAACCCCGACTCCAGCTCGATATCCACATGCTCATGCTTGGCCGCCGGCAAGCCCAGTTCGACCAGGCGCAGGTTGCCCGACATGCCCAGGTGACTGATCAGGGTGCCGACCTCTGCATTGATCAACAGATACTTGGCGCGCCGCTCGACACTGACGATGCGCTGCCCCGACAGTCGCACATCCAGGTCTTCCGGAATCGGCCAGCGCAGGCGCCGGTCGCGCACCACTACCCGGCTGACACGCTGGCCTTCCAGATGGGGCGCAATACCGCGTCGGGTGGTTTCTACTTCTGGCAATTCCGGCATGTGTCAGTGCCCGCCCATCTCGCGAATATTCTGCTTGAGGTTCTCGAAATCGTATTCCGACAAGCCGATGTAATCGAGCACCAGCGGGCCGACCACATTCCATTCGTGGTCCACGGCCTGGTTGCCCAGCACCCGGTACGATGCGCAGATGTGCTCGGCCATCTTCAGCACCGCCAGCAGGTTTTTAAGCTGGCTCTGGGTATTGCGCGAGCTCTCGTCGCGGAACACCGCCAGAGCGTTGTGGTGGTTGGCAATGGCCGCGCTGAGGTGCTCGGGCAGGCGCCAGGATTTGGCAGTGAAATAGCCGACCACAGAATGATTGGTGTTGAACACGCGGTTTTCGGTGTCGACCACGCGGGTTTCCTCGTCGGACTTGGCATAGGCGTCCTCCAGCACATCCATATAGTCGGGGAAGCGCTTGAGCATCAGCGGCACGCCACAGTCATGGAACAGGCCCAGGGTGTAGGCCTCGTCCGCCGCCTGGATGCCGGTGCGCTTGGCCAGGGTCAGACAGGTCATCGCCACGTCCTGGGCAGTGTCCCAGAAGCGGTTGAGGGTAACGATGGTCTCGTCGGTCATCTCACCCTTGATCGACTGGGCGTTGATCAGGTTGATGATCGAACGGCTGCCCAGCAGGTTCACCGCGCGCTGGATCGAACCGATCTTGTTGGAAAGACCGAAATGCGGGGAATTGACCAGCTTGAGCAAGGCGCCCGAGAGGCCCGGGTCCTGGGAAATCAGCTTGGCGATGGTTTCCAGGTCCGGGTCAGGCATGTACTGCTCGAACTGCAGGTCGACCATTATCTGCGGTTGCGGCGGGATGGTGATGCCTTGCAAGGCTTGCTGGATCTGTTCGGCGCTGAGTTCTTGGGACATACGTGCACACTCGTTTGGGACCGGCGATTCTAACCCTCCAGACCGGAAAGGGACCAACCACTGAATCGTTGCGCCGGAACTTTACTCTATCCATGCGGGCCTCTTTCTCATATTCATCAAGGAAAGGAGCAAGGCCCATGAGTGTAGAACTGAACGGCAAGCGAGTGGCTTTCCTGGTCACCGACGGCTTCGAGCAAGTGGAACTGACAGGCCCCCGCGAGGCCCTGGAACAGAGCGGCGCGGTGGTGGACATCCTCAGCAACAAAGAGGGAACGGTACGCGGCTGGAACCACGACCAGCCGGCTGACGCATTCGCCGTGGACGCAACCTTCGAAAGCGCCCACCTGGACCTCTACGATGCCCTGGTGCTGCCCGGTGGCGTGCAAAACTCTGACACGATTCGGTTGATTCCCGCTGCGCAGAAACTGGTGAAAAGCCACGATTCGGCTGGCAAGCTGCTGGCGGTGATTTGTCATGGTGGCTGGTTGCTGGTGTCCTGCGGGTTGGCCAAGGGCAGGCGGCTGACCAGCTACAAGACCCTGCAGGACGACATCCGCAATGCCGGCGGAGACTGGGTGGATGAAGAAGTGGTGGTCGATGGCAACCTGATCACCAGCCGCCAGCCCGATGACATTCCGGCGTTCAACCGGCAACTGATCAAGGCATTGGCAGCCTGACGTCATCTCATGGCCGACGCGAGGCTGCTCCTGCAAGGGACGAGTGCCCAGGCAACAGGCTATAATCCCGCTCTTTTTCCCGGAGCGACGTCATGTCCCTGCCCAGCCTACGCCTCAAAGCCAATGCCGACCGCCGCCTGCGCGCCGGCCACCTGTGGGTCTACAGCAACGAAGTCGACGTCAGCGCGACCCCGCTGCAAGGCTTCCAGGCCGGCCAGCAGGCTGTTCTCGAGGCAGCCAACGGCAAGCCGCTGGGTATCGTCGCACTGAGCCCGAACAACCTGATCTGCGCCCGCCTGCTGTCGCGCGACGCCAAGCTGCCGCTGGACAAGTCGCTGCTGGTGCACCGCCTGAACGTCGCCCTGTCGCTGCGCCAGCGCCTGTTCGACCAACCGTGCTACCGCCTGGTCTATGGCGATTCCGACCTGTTGCCAGGCCTGGTGGTCGACCGCTTCTTCGACATCCTCGTGGTGCAATTGGCCTCCGCCACCATGGAAGCGCACAAGGACGACGTGATTGCAGCCCTGGTACAGGTGCTCAAGCCAAGCGGCATCCTGTTCAAGAACGACTCCTCCGCACGGGATGCCGAAGGCCTGCAGCGCTATGTCGAAACCGTCTATGGCGAGGTGCCGGACTGGGTGCCGCTGGAAGAAAACGGCGTCAAATTCGAAGCCCCGGTACGCGAAGGCCAGAAGACCGGCTGGTTCTACGACCACCGCATGAACCGTGCACGCCTGGCGCCGTACGTGAAAGGCAAGCGCGTGCTCGACCTGTTCAGCTACATCGGTGGCTGGGGCGTGCAAGCCGGTGCCTTCGGCGCCAGCGAAGTGTTCTGCGTCGACGCCTCGGGCTTCGCCCTGGACGGCGTGGAGCGTAACGCCGCGCTGAACGGCATCAGCGAGAAACTGACCTGCATCGAAGGCGATGTGTTCGAGGCCCTGCGCGAACTGAAGGCCGCCGAAGAGCGCTTCGACGTGATCATTGCCGACCCACCCGCCTTCATCAAGCGCAAGAAAGACCTGAAGAACGGCGAAGCGGCCTACCGCCGCCTGAACGAACAGGCCATGCGCATGCTGACCAAGGACGGCATCCTGGTCAGTGCCTCGTGCTCGATGCACCTGCCCGAGGACGACCTGCACAACATCCTGCTGACCAGCGCCCGTCACCTGGACCGCAACCTGCAGTTGCTCGAACGCGGCGGCCAAGGCCCGGACCACCCGGTGCACCCGGCCATTGCCGAAACCCGCTACATCAAGAGCATCACCTGCCGGTTGCTGCCAAACAGCTGATATCCGCTAAAAAGGGCCGCCTAGCGGCCCTTTCCTGCTGCAATCTCCCCGCCAGCTATCCACATCTGCATTCCCTCGCCGCGCCAGCGGTGTAGAATCGGCCTATTCATCGCCAGTCATCCCCGGCGGGTTTATGAGCTCTGCCCAAGCACGCGGCGATCCCGCGCGGTCTTCGGCCCCATCCGTGCCAGTGGCAACCGGCCTGCGGTACAAAGGACAAGAGAAGCTCACTCCCCTTTTTGTGACCTGATTAAGCCGCCAGGAGTGTTTCATGCCTGATTATCGTTCCAAGACTTCCACCCAAGGCCGCAACATGGCCGGCGCCCGTGCCCTGTGGCGCGCCACCGGGATGAAGGACGAAGATTTCAAGAAACCGATCATCGCCATCGCCAACTCGTTCACCCAGTTCGTCCCGGGCCACGTGCACCTGAAGGACCTGGGCCAGCTGGTCGCCCGCGAAATCGAACGCGCCGGTGGCGTGGCCAAGGAATTCAACACCATCGCGGTCGATGACGGCATCGCCATGGGCCACGACGGCATGCTCTACTCGCTGCCAAGCCGCGAGATCATCGCCGACGCCGTGGAGTACATGGTCAACGCCCATTGCGCCGACGCCATCGTGTGCATCTCCAACTGCGACAAGATCACCCCCGGCATGCTGATGGCCGCCCTGCGCCTGAACATCCCGGTAATCTTCGTCTCCGGCGGCCCGATGGAAGCCGGCAAGACCAAGCTGGCCAGCCACGGCCTGGACCTGGTCGACGCCATGGTCATTGCCGCCGACTCCTCGGCTTCCGACGAAAAAGTCGCCGAATACGAGCGCAGCGCCTGCCCTACCTGCGGTTCGTGCTCCGGCATGTTCACCGCCAACTCGATGAACTGCCTGACCGAAGCCCTGGGCCTGGCCCTGCCGGGCAACGGTTCGACCCTGGCCACCCACGCCGACCGCGAGCAGTTGTTCCTCACTGCCGGCCGCACCATCGTCGAGCTGTGCAAGCGCTACTACGGCGAGAACGATGAGTCGGTACTGCCGCGCAACATCGCCAATTTCAAGGCGTTCGAGAACGCCATGATGCTCGACATCGCCATGGGCGGTTCGACCAACACCATCCTGCACCTGCTGGCTGCCGCCCAGGAAGCCGAGGTGGCGTTCGACCTGCGCGACATCGACCGCCTGTCGCGCAAGGTGCCGCAACTGTGCAAGGTTGCGCCGAACATTCAGAAATATCACATGGAAGACGTGCACCGTGCCGGCGGCATCTTCAGCATCCTCGGCTCGCTGGCCCGTGGCGGCCTGCTGCACACCGACCTGCCGACCGTGCACAGCCGCAGCATGGAAGAAGCCATCGCCAAGTGGGACATCACCCAGACCGATGACGAAGCCGTGCACACCTTCTTCAAGGCTGGCCCTGCCGGCATTCCGACCCAGACGGCATTCAGCCAGTCGACCCGCTGGCCGAGCCTGGACCTGGATCGTGCCGAAGGCTGCATTCGCAGTGTCGAGCACGCCTATTCGCAGGAAGGCGGCCTGGCCGTGCTGTACGGCAACATCGCGCTGGATGGCTGCGTGGTGAAAACCGCCGGTGTCGACGAGTCGATCCTGGTGTTCGAAGGCACCGCGAAGATCTTCGAGAGCCAGGACAGCGCCGTACGCGGCATCCTCGCCGACGAAGTGAAGGCCGGCGACATCGTGATCATCCGCTACGAAGGCCCGAAAGGTGGCCCGGGCATGCAGGAAATGCTGTACCCGACCTCGTACCTGAAGTCCAAGGGCCTGGGCAAGGCTTGCGCCCTGCTCACCGACGGCCGCTTCTCGGGCGGCACCTCGGGCCTGTCGATCGGCCACGCCTCGCCGGAAGCCGCAGCCGGCGGCGCCATCGGCCTGGTGCGCGACGGCGACAAGGTGCTGATCGACATCCCGAATCGTTCGATCAACCTGCAGGTCAGCGACGAAGAGCTGGCCGAGCGCCGTGTCGAGCAGGACAAGAAGGGCTGGAAACCGGCTGAAGTACGCCCACGCAAGGTGACCACCGCGCTGAAGGCCTATGCCCTGCTGGCGACCAGTGCCGACAAGGGTGCTGTGCGTAACAAGGCGATGCTGGAAGGGTTGTAAGGCTTTCTGGCGTTTGAAAAAGCCGGCGCCTTGTGCGCCGGCTTTTTTATGGCGCTAGAGAAATGCTGAGTCAAAGCTCCCCCCTCGAAGCACATTGGCGCAATTGCGCCAGCAGCAGGGCAACTGAGCGCTTCGGCTTCGCCACCGAGGTCAAAATGAACTGCGCTTGAGGAAGGGATGGCAGCGTTGGCACTTCCTGTAAACCTGCAGTCAGTGCGGACGACCGGGTGACTGGCGTTACACCCAGCCCACCACTGACAGCGGTTATCAGCCCCCCGGCACTTGGGCTCTGGCAAACGATCCGCCATTGTCGCCCCGCACGCGCCAGGGCTTCGATGGCGGCGGCACGGTAGGGGCATTGATCGGAAAACACCGCCAAGGGTATTGGAGTGGTTGCATCATCGGTGGGCAGCGCAACCGGCCCTCTCGCCCAGACCAACGGCTCGGACCAAAGCAGTTCGCCACGTTCTTCGTCGCCGCAGCGGCTCCCCAACACGATATCGAGCCCACCCGATTGAACAAGTGCAAGCAGCTCGCCGGTCAGGCCGACTTTCAGGGAAACCTCTACATCGGGATGCGCCACCGAGAATCGACGCAGGCAGTCGATGATGGGGGCTTTCACCATCTCCTCGCTCAAGCCCACAAATACCATGCCTGAAACCCGACGGCCTACGCCCAGGCTCGCGCGAGCATCATCATGCAACGCCAGGATAGTGCGGGCATAACCTGCCAGCCGGGCGCCCGCTGGCGTCAGGCTGACCGAACGGGTCGTGCGCTCCAGCAATTTGTGCCCAGCTTCACTCTCCAGCCGCCTGATGTGAGCGCTGATCGCCGACTGCGTTAGATGCAGCCTCTGCGCCGCGCGCGTGAAACCACCGTTGTCGGCAACGGCAAGCAAGCTACGCAAAAGCACAGTATCGAACACAGATTAATCACCTATCTCACTCAATATGCAGAGCATACGTCATTTCTATAAACAATCATTCTGAATCAGACTTTGCGCCAAGCACCTGTGCAGTCGAACGCCAGGGGAAGTGTCACCAACGCTGCCAAGGAGAAGCCCAATGGTTGAACGTATCTTGTATGTTTGTGCCTCACCGAGAGGAGAGCGGTCCGTTTCCACTCAGATTGCAGAAGTGTTCCTGACGGCATTGGCCGAGCGCAAAGCCGTGGAGATTGACTGCCTTGACCCTTGGGAATGCGAGCTCCCCGAAGTGGATGGCGCTTTGCTCGCGGCAAAGTACGCAGGGCTTGCCGATGCCCCACTGTCAACCGCCCAGGCTGCAGCATGGGGGCAGATCAAGGCACTCGCTGAACGGTTCCACCGGGCTGATACCTTGGTGTTCAGCGTACCGCTGTGGAATTTCGGCATCCCGTACAAGCTCAAGCATCTGATCGACGCAATTTCGCACAAAGGCGTCCTGTTCACCTTCGATGAGCAAGGGTTGAATGGCATGCTGGGCGGACGTCGAGCTGTTGCAATCTACTCCCGTGGACTTGGTTACGGCTCTGACTCACAGACACCCGACCAGGCTTTTGGACTGGAAAAACCCTTCATCGATACGTGGTTCCGCTTCGTCGGGATTAACCAGGTGCACAGTGTCGTGGTCGAACAGACGCTTGGCCCGGTGGGGGCCAGCGTCCGTGCAAGCGCCATCGAAGCAGTGACCTTGTTGGCACAGAACATCGATCAGGAAGCGGCCCGGACTCTCATCGTGGGCCGCAACGGCTGACAGGCCTCGTTACTGGATCTGCTCCGGTGTCACGATCACCCAGTTCTTGTCGGCGGTCACTGGCAGCCCTTCCTTGGCCTGCGCCGCAGCATTCCTGGCAATCATCCCGTTCAGCTGGTCCATGTACTTGGCCTTGCGATTTATCCACAGGTGAATGCCGCCCTTGCCCACATCCACGCCATGGAATTGCATGTAGCCATCACTGGTCGGCGTATCGCCGCCGACCAGCACCGGCTTTTTCCACTCATCGATATAGGTGAGGATCGCCGCCTGCTTGCCTGCCATCCAGGTGGCCGGGGTCCACAGGTATGGGGTCAGCTCCAGCCCCACGTTGGCCTTGGCATCATAGTGCCCGGCGCTGATCTGCTTGCGTGCGGTGGTCAACTGACCGCTGGCACGGTCCTTCAGCAACAGGCTCACGCCAATCACGTTCTGCGGCTTCACGTTGTAGCCGTACTTGGGGTCCGACGCGACCATGCGCACCAGCTCCTCGGAAGCAGCGGAAACCACATAGACCTCGATACCGTTCTCCATCAGCTTGTTGTACAGCTCGGCCTGGCCCTTGAAGACCTTGGGTGGCTGTACCTCGATGGCCTTGACCTGGTCCCCTTCGTAATAGGTGGCCGGGATCGGTTTGCCGGAGGCCATCAGCTCATCCACCTGCACCTTCAGCTCCTGCAGGGTAAAGCCGGAGAACACCTGGGCCACCCACGGGTAGCAGACCATGTCGTCCACTTCACACAGCCGGTAGTAGTAGCTGAACAGGCTTTCCTTATGCTCGGCGGTGTCCTTGAACGGCATCAGCTTCAACGAGGGGTCGAGCTTGTCGCGGCTCAGCAGGCCCTTGTTTTCCATGAACGGCAGCAAGGCCTCTTCAAGATCGTAGCGGTAGCTGGTGTTGTCCATGTCGAACACCGCGTAGTTACCCTTGTTGGCATTGGCGGCGATCATGCTGTCGAGCTGCCTGGCCGCGTCGGCGGGCCAGTGTTTGAGCTCGGTGGCGAAGGTTTCGATACTGAACAACAGGGACAGGCCGACGGCGACGGCTTTCGGAGCAAACTTCATGTACGAATCTCCTGAAATGACTCAGAAACGCTAGTGCAACAACCTGCGCTGGCAGCCCTCGATAACGACCTCCATGCAGCTGCAAACGCCGCGTTCATTGCAATCCGCGACACATCGTTATTCCATAAACGACTATACAAATTCCATTTGGGTATAAATTCGTTTGTTTTCAGGCTGTTAGCATTTCCGTTCGCAATCGCTCACAGGGGCGATGCCTCTTCTGCTTTTTTCTGCTGGAGCTTCAATGAACCTGCCGCTGTCCCTTAACCTGCTGGCGTTCCTGGCCCTGTTGCTGGGCCTGGCACAAACCCGCCGCACCGACTGGAGCCTGGCCAAGAAGGTATTGCTGGGCCTGGTGCTGGGCGTGGTGTTCGGCCTGATCCTGCATACCGTCTATGGCGCTGGTCACCCTGTGCTCAAGGCCACCATCGCCTGGCTCGATCTGGTCGGCAACGGCTACGTCGGCTTGCTGCAGATGATCGTCATGCCGCTGATCTTCGCCTCGATCCTCAGTGCCGTGGCGCGCCTGCACAATGCCTCGTCGTTGGGCCGCATCAGTGTGCTGAGCATCGGCACCCTGCTGCTGACCACCGCCATCGCTGCGTTGATCGGCATCGTCCTGACCAACCTGTTCGGCCTCAGCGCCGAAGGCCTGGTGGCCGGCGCCCAGGAAAGCGCGCGCATGCAGGTTATCCACAGCGACTACGCCGGCAAGGTCGCCGACCTCAACATCCCGCAACTGCTGCTGTCGTTCATCCCCAGCAACCCGGTAGGTGACCTGGCACGGGCCAAGCCGACCTCGATCATCAGCGTGGTGATCTTTGCCGTGTTCCTGGGCCTGGCCGCGCTGCAGCTGATCAAGGACGATGCCGAGAAAGGCGAGCGCGCACTGTCGGCCATCGACACCCTGCAGGCCTGGGTGATGCGCCTGGTGCGGGTGGTGATGAAGCTGACCCCGTATGGCGTACTGGCGCTGATGACCAAGGTGGTGGCCAGCTCGAACATGGAAGACATCCTCAAGCTGGGCAGCTTCGTGGTGGTGTCGTACCTGGGCCTGGCGCTGATGTTCGTGGTGCACGGCATTATCCTCGCCGCCACCGGCGTGAGCCCGCTGCGCTTCTTCCGCAAGGTGTGGCCGGTGCTGACCTTCGCCTTCACCAGCCGCTCCAGCGCCGCCAGCATTCCGCTGAACATCGAAGCGCAAACCCGCCGCCTGGGCGTACCGCAGTCGATTGCCAGCTTCAGCGCATCCTTCGGTACCACCATTGGCCAGAACGGCTGCGCCGGGCTCTATCCCGCGATGCTGGCGGTGATGGTGGCGCCGGCGGTGGGCATCGATACCTTCGACCCGCTGTGGATCGCCACCCTGGTGGCCATCGTCACCCTGAGTTCGGCAGGTGTTGCCGGCGTAGGTGGCGGTGCAACTTTCGCCGCACTGATCGTGCTGCCGGCCATGGGCTTGCCGGTGGAGCTGGTGGCGTTGCTGATTTCGGTGGAGCCGCTGATCGACATGGGCCGCACGGCGTTGAACGTGAACGGTTCGATGACCGCAGGGGTGGTGACCAGCCAACTGCTGAAAGAGACCGACAAGGATGTGCTGGCTGGCGATGAACATGCCGAGCTGAGTCATTCCTGACAGATTGCCGGGGGCGCGTTGCGCCCCTGTCGCGACACAAGGCCGCTCCTACAATCGCCCAGCGTACGCCGATCAATGTAGGAGCGGCCTTGTGTCGCGATAGGGCTGCAAGGCAGCCCCGGCAATCTCAAACCTTGTCCCAGACCTCGAAATGATACCCAGGCTTGCCTTCCTCAGCCTGCGCCTCGCTCGATACCCGCTTCCACTGCCCCCGATCGAACTCAGGGAACCACGCATCCCCTTCCGGCGACAACTCGACCCGCGTCAGGTACATGCGGCTGACCAGCCCTTTCTCCAGCGCTTGCCCATACAGCTGCGCCCCGCCAATCAGCATAAGCTCATCAACGCCCTGCTCACGCGCCCACTGCTCGGCCCGCACCAGCGCCTCTTCCAGCGAGCCAAACACCTCGGCCCCCGCCAGTTCCAGCCCTGCCTGCCGGCTGACGACGATATTCAACCGCCCGGGCAATGGCCTGCCCAGCGAGTCCCAGGTCTTGCGCCCCATGATGATCGGCTTGCCCAGGGTAGTGGCCTTGAAGTACTTGAAGTCCCCCGGCAGATGCCAGGGCATGGAGTTGTCGATGCCGATCACGCGGTTCTCGGCGTGAGCCGCGATCAGGCTGAGGGGGAGTGATGTATTCATGCCAGCGAGGATAGCACCGGGCGTGTGGGTTATGCTTCTGCCCTGACCTGTGCAATGGAAGACCTTGTGACTGCACCCACTTCACTGGACAAGCGCTGGCTCACCGAAGCGGTACGCCTGCGCGAGGAACATGCCGGCCCGCTGGAGGACCAGGAAGCCAACCGCTGCGCCCGCCAGGCAGGCGGTGACCTGGCGGCCCGCATCGAAACCCGTGCCCTGTTCCTGGCCGAACGCGACGGCATCACCACCGCCCTGCGCCACTGGAAACAGGGCGCACGCCTGGCGCTGCTGGCCTTGCTGGTACTGGCCGTGCTCAGCGGCGCAGGGTTGGCCCTGGCCGCCTTGAGCGACGGGCAGCGCCCGGTGAATGTGTTCTGGGCCCTCGGCAGCCTGCTCGGGCTGAACCTGCTGATGCTGCTGGGCTGGGCCATCGGCTTTGCCCTGAGCGGCGAGCATGGCGCGGGGCTGGGCCGTTTGTGGCTGTGGCTGAGCGAACGCTTTGCCCGTGACGCCAAGGCCGCGCACCTGGCACCGGCGCTGCTGGTGCTGCTGCAACGTCA
Source organism: Pseudomonas shirazica (assembly GCF_015168335.1). Taxonomy (NCBI): domain Bacteria; kingdom Pseudomonadati; phylum Pseudomonadota; class Gammaproteobacteria; order Pseudomonadales; family Pseudomonadaceae; genus Pseudomonas; species Pseudomonas shirazica. The sequence continues at coordinate 5,561,419 of NZ_CP063456.1, read as the reverse complement.
ACGCCTCAACCGCTGGCTGCTCGGCCTGCTGGTGCATGGCCTGTGGCTGCTGGCGATGATCACCGCGCTGGGCATGCTGCTGGCCTTGCTGGCGACCCGGCGCTATGGCTTTGTCTGGGAGACAACCCTGCTCGCCGCCGACCCGTTCATCCACCTGACCCAGGCCTTGGGCGCGCTGCCCTCGTTGCTGGGCTTCACGGTACCCGACGAGGCCATGATCCGCGCCAGCGGCGACAGCCAGCCGGCCCTGGACCTGGCGCGCCAGGCCTGGGCCAGCTGGCTGCTTGGCGTGGTGCTGGTGTACGGCCTGCTTCCGCGCCTGCTGTTGGCCGGGCTGTGCCTGTGGCGCTGGCGTCAAGGCCGCCAACGCCTGGCGCTGGACCTCAGCCTGCCCGGCTACGCGCAGCTGCGTGAAGCGCTGATGCCGCGCAGCGAACGCATCGGCGTCCAGGATGCCGCGCCCGAGGCCTTGCCGCAGTTTGCCGCTGGCCAGCTGGAAAGTGGCAGCAGCGGCGCCCTGCTGGTCGGCCTGGAGCTGGACGACCAGCACCCCTGGCCGCCCGCGCTGCCAAAAAGCGTAACCAGTGCCGGCGTGCTCGACAGCCGAGAATCGCGTAACCGCCTGCTCGAACAGCTCAGCCGTTTCCCGCCAGCACGCCTGGCCATCGCTTGCGACCCGCGCCGCTCTCCCGATCGTGGCAGCCTGGCGTTGCTCGCCGAACTGGCACGCAACGCCGGCGCCACCCGTATATGGCTACTGCAGGCCGCACCGGGCGAGGCCCTGGACGCCCAGCGCCTGGGCGACTGGCACGAAGCCCTCGACCGCCTTGGTCTGGCGCATGCCGATACCTCGCCGCTGACCTGGCTGGAGCATGGCCATGACTGAGCCGCTGAAACTGGCCGTGGTCGGCCACACCAACGTCGGCAAGACCTCGCTGCTGCGCACCCTGACCCGTGACGTCGGCTTTGGCGAAGTTTCCCACCGCCCCAGCACCACCCGCCATGTGGAAGGTGCGCGGCTGTCGGTGGACGGCGAACCTTTGCTCGAGTTGTATGACACCCCGGGCCTGGAAGACGCCATTGCCCTGCTCGACTATCTCGAACGCCTGGAGCGCCCGGGCGAGCGGCTGGACGGCCCGGCCCGCCTCGAGCGCTTTCTGCAAGGCAGCGAGGCACGCCAGCGTTTCGAGCAGGAGGCCAAGGTGCTACGCCAGCTGCTGGCCAGCAATGCCGGCTTGTATGTGATCGACGCCCGCGAACCAGTGCTGGCCAAATACCGCGACGAACTGGAAGTGCTGGCCAGCTGCGGCAAACCGCTGCTACCGGTGCTCAATTTCGTCGCCAGCCATCAGCACCGCGAGCCGCAATGGCGTGAAGCCCTTGCCAGGCTTGGGCTTCACGCGTTGGTGCGGTTCGACAGCGTGGCCCCGCCAGAGGATGGCGAGCGCCGGTTGTACGAAAGCCTGGCCCTGCTGCTGGAAGACGCCCGCCCGGCCCTGCAGCGGCTGATCGACGACCAGCAGGCACAGCGCCTGGCACGCCGCCACAGCGGCAAGCGCCTGATTGCCGAGCTGCTGCTGGACTGCGCCGCCTGCCGGCGCAGCGTCGAGGCCGAGCCGGCTGCCGAAGCCCGGGCCATCGAGGCATTGCGGCAAGAGGTGCGCCAGCGCGAACAGCGCTGTGTCGAGGCACTGCTCAAGCTATATGCCTTCCGCCGCGAGGACGCCCATGCCAGCGACCTGCCGTTGCTGGATGGCCGCTGGGGCGATGACCTGTTCAATCCCGAAACCTTGAAGCTGCTGGGCGTGCGTTTGGGCAGTGGTGTGGCCGCCGGTGCTGCGGCGGGTGCCGGGGTGGACCTGCTGGTCGGCGGCCTGACACTGGGGGCTGCCGCCCTGGCCGGGGCGATTGCCGGCGGCGCGCTGCAGACGGCGCGCAACTATGGGTCGCGGTTGATGGGCAAGCTAAAGGGCAAGCGCGAGCTGACGGTGGACGACACGGTGTTGCGCCTGCTGGCCTTGCGTCAGCAGCAGTTGATGGTGGCGCTGGAAAACCGCGGGCATGCGGCGCAGGACAGCATTCGGCTGGGGGAACTGGATGAGAAGGCCTGGCGGGAGGGCAAGTTGCCGGAGGCGCTGAGCAAGGCGCGGGCGCATCCGCAGTGGTCCACCCTGAACCCTGGGGCGAAGCTGAACCAGGCTGAGCGGCAGGAACAGCTGGAGGCTCTGGTTTCACAGTTTTGATCAAGCGGGTCTGGCCTCTTCGCGGGTAAACCCGCTCCCACAGGTATCTCACATTCCTTGAGATGTGCACTATTCCTGTGGGAGCGGGTTCACCCGCGAAGAGGCCCGCACAGGCAGCCCACATCTCAAAGTAATGCCAAAGCCTTCCGCTTCAACCCATCCAGGTCAATCACCGTCACCCCGACCACCTTGGCCCGCTCATCCCACTCCCTCATCCGCAAGCTCACCTCGAACAGCGGATCCCGCTCGAACACATCCGCCTCGTCCTCGCTCATCACGCCCCCCTGATACTCCAAAGTCCGCCGGCTCGCTTCACTCAACCGCTGGTAATACCCAGGCTGGCGCAAAGTCAGGTAGCGCTTGGCCTCCACGTGATACTGCACCAGCCGCGCCATGCGTTCGCCGAAGCCACAGCGGCGTAAATACTCAGCGCCGATGCGCTCATGGCTGACCACGCCATAGCCGCCCATGCTCGCGTCACCGCCGCACAGGTGGCCGATGTCGTGGAAGAACGCCGCCAGCACCACTTCGTCGTCGAAGCCTTCGGCGATGGCCAGTTGCGCGGCCTGGGACATGTGTTCGAGCTGGGTGATCGCTTCGCCGATGTAGTCGTCACTGCCGTGGCGTTCGTACAGCGCGAAGGTGCTGTCGATGATCTGGGCTGGGGTTGGCATCACCGTCTTCTCCTGGCTTGATTGGGTGGTGGCTTCTTCGCAGCACAAGGCTGCTCCTACAGGTTGTCGCCGCCCCGTAGGAGCAGCCTTGTGCTGCGAAGAGGCCGGTGCAGGTTACTGCTGAGCCACCTTCTCCGACTTGCCGTCATAGCGCTTGCGCCACTCGGCCAGGATCTGGTCACGGTTCTTCGAGGCCCAGGCAAAGTCGTTCTTGATCAGGCGCTGTTCATAGTCAGCCGGCAGTTCGGTCTGCGGCTTGGCAATACCCGGGGCAGCCAGCACGGCGAAGTTCTCCTTGTACAGCTCCATGGCCGCCGGGCTTGCCGAGAAATCAGCCAGGCGCCTGGCCGCATCCGCTTTTGGCGAACCTTTGATCACCGCAGTCGCCTCGATCTCCCAACCCAGGCCTTCCTTCGGCAGCACGATGTCCAGCGGCGCGCCCTGGCGCTTGAGCTGCACGGCCGGGTACTCGAACGAGATACCGATCGGGAATTCACCCGCTGCGGCAAGCTTGCACGGCTTGGAACCGGAATGAACATACTGGCCGATGTTCTGGTGCAGTGCATCCATGTACGCCCAACCCTGTGGCTCGCCGAAGGTCTGCAGCCAGGCACTGACATCCAGGAAGCCGGTGCCGGACGAAGCCGGGTTCGGCATGACGATCTTGCCCTTGTACTCGGGCTTGGTCAGGTCCTGCCAGCTCACCGGCTTGCTCAGGCCCTGCTTCTCGGCCTCGATGGTATTGAAGCAGATGGTCGCGGCCCACACGTCCATACCGACCCAGGCTGGCGGGTTGGCAGCATCGCGGTAGTTGGCGGCAATCTTGCCCAGGTCCTTCGGTGCGTAGGCTTCGAGCATGCCGTTCTGGTCGAGGATAGCCAGGCTGGAAGCAGCCAGACCCCACACTGCGTCGGCTTGCGGGCGGTCTTTCTCGGCCAGCAGCTTGGCGGTGATGATGCCGGTAGAGTCGCGAACCCACTTGATCTCGATGTCCGGGTTGGCCTTCTCGAAGGCTTGCTTGTAGCTCTTCAGCTGTTCGGCTTCCAGGGCGGTGTAGACCGTCAGCTGGGTACCAGCGGCCGAAGCCTGCAGGCTGAACACGGCGGAAACGGCAGCGGCAAGTGCAAGGTGCTTGTACATGGGTAGGTTCCTTACAGGTCAGACGGTCGCGGCGCGTTGGCGCCAGGCTTGGGAGCGGCGCAGCAGGCCGCGTGAGGCTGCGGCCAGCAGCAGTGAAGCGCCGGCACTGGTCAGCAGGATCAACGTCGACATGGCGGCGGCACCACCGACATTGCCGGCGTCATCCATGTTCAGCACGGCGACGGCAGCCAGGATGGTGTCGGGGCTGTACAGGAAGATTGCCGCCGACACGGTGGTCATCGCCGATACGAACAGGTAGCGAATGATGTCCAGCAGCGCCGGCAGGCAGATCGGCACGGTCACCCGCAGGAAGTGCCTGTAAAGCGGCGCCTTCAGCGACAGCGCGGCGGCCTCGAACTCGCCGTCGAGCTGGCGCAGGGCGGTGGTCGCGGTCATCTGCGCGGTGGTCAGGTAGTGGGCGATGGTGCACACCACCAGCAGCCCCATGCCGCCGTAGAACACATGCAGCGGGTTGCCGTTCAGGTTGAAGAAGAATACGTAGCCCAGGCCCAGCACCAGGCCCGGCACGGCCATGGGGATGAAGCTGAGCAGGCGCAGCGCCTGGTTGAGCAGGCGTTGGCCCTGGGTCTTCTCCATCAGGTAGGCGCCGGTGAAGATCACGATGCTGCCGATCAGCGCGGTGCCGATGGCCATGGTCACGCTGTTGCGGTAGGCCAGCCAGCCACCACCGGCGGTGTCCTCGAACATGTAGTGACGCAGCGACAACGACAGGTTGTAGGGCCAGAACGTGACCAGCGACGAATACACCGCCATGCCGATCACCAGCAGCAATGCCGCGCACACCAGCAGCACGATCGCCAGGAAGCAGGCATCACGGCCGCGCGACGGCTTGGGCTCGAACACCTGGGCACGGCCGCTCATGGCTTCGCCCTGGCGCCGGCGCAGCCAGGCATCGACGGTAAAGCTGAACAGCGCCGGCAACAGCAGCACCATGCCGATCAACGCGCCGCGGCCGAACTGCTGCTGGCCGACCACCGCCTTGTAGGCTTCCAGCGCCAGCACCTGATAGTCGCCGCCGACCACGACCGGTACACCGAAGTCGGTGATGGTCAGGGTGAACACCAGGCAGAACGCTGCGAATACTGCCTGGCGCGTGGCCGGCCAGGTGATGCTGGTGAACGCTCGCCAAGGGCCGGCACCCATGCTGGACGCTGCGTCGAACAGGCGTGCATCGGCCAGCGATAGCGCCGACAGCAGGATCATCAGGGCATGCGGGAAGGTATAGATGGCCTCGCCCAGCACAATGCCCCAGAAGCCATAGATGTTGTCGCTGAGCAACCCGCGCAGCAGCCCCTGGTTACCGAACAGGTAGACCAGGGCGATGGCCGGCAGCATCGACGGCGCCAACAGCGGCAGCAGCGAAATCCCCCGCCACAGACCTTTGCCCGGAATCAGCGTGCGTTGCAGGGCATAGGCGAACAGGTAGGCCAGCGGCACCACGATGGCTGCCACCGTGAAGGCCACCGACAGGCTGTTGCCCAGCAGCCAGTGGAAGTTTTCACTGGCCAACAGTTCGCGGGCCGCCAGCAGGCCACCACCCTGGCCCGCTTCTGCGCTGAAGCCGCGCCAGAAGATCGCCAGCAGCGGCATCAGCACCGCCAGCACCAGAAGGATCAGCAGCAGGCTCTTGCCGCCGACGACGAACAACCGGTCGCCCAAGGCGACACCAGCACGCGGCGTGGCTTTGGCCTGGCTCAGCGGCAGGGACATTGGTGCGGCCATCTCAGGCAAACACCTGCAGGCTCTGCGGCGGCAGCGCCACCCAGATGTCCTGCGAGCCCAGCCGCGGCATGGCCTCGGGGGCCAACTCCGCCAGCAGTGCATGGCCAGGCAGCGCCTTGAGCTCGAAGCTCATGCGGCAGCGGTTACCGAGGAACGTTATTTCACGGACCATGGCCGGGAACAGGTTTTCTTCGTGCACCGCCGGGTTGACCGTGATCGCCTCCGGGCGGCAGAACAGCCGGCCGCTGCTGGGTCGGGCCGAACCTGGTGCCAGACGCATGTTCATGCCACCGACCTGGGCATGGCTGTCACTGCTGCGCTGGAACGGCAACCAGTTGCCCTGGCCGACGAACTCGGCAACGAACGGCGTGGCCGGCTGGTCGTAGATTTCCTGCGGGGTGGCGTACTGCTCGACCTGGCCGTTGTTCATCACCGCAATGCGGTCGGCCATCAACATGGCCTCGTCCTGGTTGTGGGTGACCATCAGCGTGGTGATACCCAGCTGGCGCTGCAGCTGGCGCAGTTCGGTGCACAGGTGCTCGCGCACCCGGGCATCCAGCGCCGACATCGGCTCGTCCAGCAGCAGCAACGACGGCGACGGTGCCAGCGCGCGGGCCAGGGCCACACGCTGCTGCTGGCCACCGGAAAGCTGGCCGGGGTATTTCTTCTCGCTGCCGGCCAGGCCCACCAGTTCGAGCATTTCGGTCACTCGCTGGCGGGCCTGTTCACGGCCGCTGCCAGTCAGGCCATAGGCGATATTGGCTTCGACGGTGAGGTTGGGGAACAGCGCGTAGGACTGGAACAGGATGCCGTAGTCACGGGCCTGGGGTGGCAGCTCGGAGATATCGCGCTCGCCGATGTACAACGTACCGCGGTCCTGGCGCTCCAGGCCGGCGATGCAGCGCAGCAACGTGGTCTTGCCGCAGCCGGACGGGCCGAGCAGGCACACCAGTTCGCCGGCGGCGATGTCCAGCGAGACATCATTCAGCGCCGTGAAGGCGCCGAAGCGCTTGTGGATGTTGCGCACTTTCATCTGTGCGCCGGGGGTGGTGTGGTTCATGGCAGGGCCTCATCGAAGAGATGGAGGCCATGCTAGGAAGGCTGTGCGAAGGTTCTGTGGCTTTAGGGCAAAAGCGGGTGATAGTGGTATAGGCAGATTTTGTAGTGGCCTTCAAGGACCCTATTGCCGGCAAGCCAGCTCCCACAGGTACTGCACAGGTTTCAAGGACTGTGGGGTACCTGTGGGAGCTGGCTTGCCGGCGATAGGGCCGGTACAGCCACTACATGGCTATCAGAAGTGCGAACCGGCCACTTCCTGCGCCACCCCAAGGAAGGCCGCCGGCAACCGCGCCTGGCGCCGCTCCTTCAGGCAATACAGGTACTCATGCATCACCGGCGCGTTCTCCAGCGCCAGCACCCGCAACTCAGGGTTGTGCGGCACCTCGTGCCGGGCAATCACGCTGATGCCGATATTGCGCAGTACCGCCTCACGGATCGATTCGCGGCTGCCAATCTCCAGCAACGCCCCGGCTTTCACCCCGGCCTCCTGCATCATCTGCTCGGTGAGCTTGCGTGTGGTCGAGCCCTTCTCGCGCATCAGCAGGCAATGCCCGGCCACCACGTCAATGGACACCGCCTGGCGGTGTGCCAACGGGTGGTTGCGATGCACCGCCACCACCAACGGGTCAGTCCCCAGCACCCGCCGCACCAGCCGCGCGTCTTCCAGCAGTTGCGACGAAGCGGCGATATCCACCCGGTAGTCCTCGAGCATCTCCAGCACCTGCTGCGAGTTGCCGATTTCCACCGCCACTTCCACCTGCGGCAGGCGTTCGCGGTAGATCTTCACCAGGTCGAGGATGTAGTAAGGCGCCGTGGCCGCGATGCGCAGGCTGCCCTGTGCCTGGCCGCTGTTGCGCAGTTCGAACTCGATGTCGGCTTCCTGCTGAAGCAGTGCCTTGACCATCGGCAGCAGGCGCACGCCCTCCTCGCTCAGCACCAGGCGCCGCCCGCCGCGGTAGAACAGCTCCACCGCGTACTGGCTCTCCAGGTTGCGAATCTGCGTGGTCACCGTGGGCTGGCTGAGGCCGAGCTTCTTCGCCGCCAGGGTGATGCTGCCCAGGCGGGCCACCATGTAGAAGGCTTTAAGCTCCGAACTCAGCATGCACGTCCTCTATTTGCGCAACAGGCGCAAGCCGTTGAACACCACCAGCAGGCTCACGCCCATGTCGGCAAACACCGCCATCCACATGGTGGCCATGCCGGCAAAGGTGATCGCCAGGAATATCGCCTTGATGCCCAACGCCAGAACGATGTTCTGCATGAGGATCGCCGCACTTTGGCGCGACAGCCTGACGAAGGCCGGGATTTTCCGCAAGTCGTCGTCCATCAGCGCCACATCGGCGGTCTCGATGGCAGTGTCGGTGCCGGCCGCCGCCATGGCAAAACCGATCTCGGCGCGGGCCAGCGCCGGGGCATCGTTGATGCCGTCACCGACCATGCCCACCCGATGGCCCTGGGCGTACAGGGTTTCGATGCTCTTGAGCTTGTCGGCAGGCAGCAGGTTGCCTTCGGCACGGTCGATACCCACCACGGTGGCGATGGCCTGGGCGGTATGTGGATTGTCACCGGTCAGCATGACAGTCTTGATGCCCAGCTCGTGCAGCTCGGCGATGGCCTGGCGACTGCTTTCCTTGACCGTGTCGGCCACCGCGAACAGCGCCAACGGGCCGGAGCGGTCGAGCAGCAGCACCACGGTCTTGCCCTGGCGCTCCAGCGCATCCAACTGGGCCTCGAGCTCTGGCGAGCACAGCCCCAGCTCCTCGACCAGACGGTGGTTACCCAAGTGGTAAACCTCACCCGCGATGGTGCCGCGCACGCCGCGCCCGGCAAGGGCTGCGAAGTCGTCTACCTCGCTCAAGGCCAGGCCTTGCTCCTTGCCGAACTGGGCAATGGCGCGGGAGACCGGGTGGTCCGAACGCTCGCCAAGGCTGGCGGCCAGGGCTTGCGCGCGGCCTTCGAACAGCAGCTCCAGTACCTTGGCATCGGTTTGCACCGGCTTGCCGTGGGTGATAGTGCCGGTCTTGTCCAGGGCCAGGAAGTCCAACTGGCGCCCGCCTTCCAGGTACACGCCACCCTTGATCAGGATGCCCTTGCGCGCGGCGGCAGCCAGGCCGCTGACGATGGTCACCGGGGTCGAGATCACCAGGGCACACGGGCAGGCCACCACCAGCAGCACCAGGGCGCGATAGACCCAGTCGAACCAGGCACCGGCCATGAACAGCGGCGGTATCACCGCAACGGCCAGGGCAATGGCAAACACCACTGGGGTGTAGATGCGCGAGAAGCGGTCGACGAAACGCTGGGTAGGCGCCCGCGCGCCTTGCGCTTCCTCGACGGCCTTGATGATCCGCGCCAGGGTCGATTGCCCGGCAGCAGCGGTAACGCGGAACTCCAGCGCCCCTGCCTGGTTGATGGTGCCGGCGAACAACTTGTCGCCCACCGTCTTCTCCACAGGCAGGCTTTCGCCGGTGATCGGTGCCTGATCGACGGTGGATTGCCCGCTGGTCACTTCACCGTCCAGGCCAATGCGTTCGCCGGGGCGTACCCGCACCAGGGCCCCGATGGCCACCTCCCGCACCTCTGCTTCCCGCCACTGGCCATCGGCCTGGCGCACGGTAGCCATGTCCGGGGTGAGCTGCATCAGGCCGCCAATGGCGTTGCGCGCGCGGTCCAGCGAGCGGGCTTCGATCAGCTCGGCGACGGTGAACAACACCATCACCATGGCCGCTTCCGGCCACTGGCCGATCAGCACCGCGCCAGTCACGGCAATGCTCATCAGCGCGTTGATGTTGAGGTTGCGGTTTTTCAGGGCGATCCAGCCCTTCTTGTAGGTACCCAGGCCACAGCCGAGGATCGCTGCCAGCGCCAGCGCCGCCACCACCCACTCCGGGGCCAGTGCGGCAAAGTGCACGATTTCGGCGGCGATCGCGGCAATACCGGACAGCGCCAGGGGCCACCAGCGGGTCTTGGCCACTTGCGGTGCGCTGGCAGTGCTATCGTCTTCGGCGCCAAGCGGCTCGGCTTTCATGCCCAGGCTGTCGATGGCCTGCTCGATTTCAGCAGTGCCACCCAGGGTGTGGCGCACGCCAAGCACACGGTTGATCAGGTTGAACTCCAGCTGCTCGATACCGGCCAGCTTGCCCAGCTTGTCCTGGATCAGGGTCTGCTCGGTAGGGCAGTCCATGGCCTCGATGCGGAAACGGCTGAACTGGGCGTGGCTGCTGGCCTTTTCGCTCAGCTGGACCAACGCTGGCGCAGCAGCGCTGCCACAGCAGCTGTGGGCGTGGTGATCGTGCTTGTGTTCGTGGCTGACAGGCTGGTTCATGGGGTCATCCTTAATTTGAGCCTGTTGCCAAGTGAACACCCTGTAGCCACTATAGGGTCAAGCCACTTGCTGGAGAATTTCGTGATGAAGATCGGAGAACTGGCCAAAGCCACCGACTGCGCCGTGGAAACCATCCGCTACTACGAGCGTGAACAGCTGCTGCCGGAGCCGGCACGCAGCGACGGCAACTACCGGCTGTACACCCAGGCCCACGTCGAGCGGCTTACCTTCATCCGCAACTGCCGCACCCTGGACATGACCCTGGATGAAATCCGCAGCCTGCTACGCCTGCGCGACAGCCCCGATGATTCGTGCGGCAGCGTCAATGCGCTGATCGACGAACATATCGAGCATGTGCAGGCTAGGATCGATGGCCTGGTGGCGCTGCAGGAACAGCTGGTGGAGCTGCGGCGGCGCTGCAATGCGCAAGGGGCGGAGTGTGCGATCTTGCAGCAACTGGAGACGAACGGGGCGGTATCGGTGCCGGAAACCGAGCATTCGCATGTGGGGCGAAGTCATGGGCATTGAGATTTTGGGGCTGCTTTGCAGCCCATCGCGACACAAGGCCGCTCCTACAGGCTACGCGATCTCCTGTAGGAGCGGCCTTGTGTCGCGAAAGGGGCGCAAAGCGCCCCCGGCAATCTAGAACATCACACCGCCATCGGCGCCGTCATCGGCGCATGGTGCTCATACCCTTCCAGCCAGAAATCGCTCGGCTCGATCTTCTCCAGCCACTCCGGCTCGTACTTGCCCGTCTCGGCAAACGCCGGCACGCGGTCGCTGATCACCAGCTTCGGCGCCTCCAGCGGCTCACGCTTGAGCTGCTCGTTGAGCATGTCCAGATGATTTTCATACACATGGGCATCGCCGATGAAGTAGGTGAACCAGCGCGGGGTGTAGCCGGTCAGGCGGCCGAACAGCGACAGCAGCGCCGCGCCTTCGGTGAGGTTGAACGGCGTACCCAGGCCCAGGTCGTTCGAGCGGATGTAGAGGGTCAGGGAGATTTCCCTGGTCTCAACGTTCGGGTGGAACTGGTACAGCAGGTGGCACGGCGGCAGGGCCATTTCGTCCAGCTGCGCACAGTTCCAGCCGTGGAACAGGATACGGCGGCTGCCCGGGTCGTTGGCGATGGTGTCCAGGCACTGGCGCACCTGGTCGATGGCCTTGTACAGGATGACGAACGCGACGCCGTCCTCCTCGTCCTGGGCGATGCGGCGGAAGCCCGCCTTCTCGGCCATTTCGATGGCCGCCGGGTTGCTCAGCGGGATGCGCTTGTAGCCCGGCCACTGGCGCCATTGCACGCCGTAGATCTCGCCCAGGTCGTCATGGCCCTGGCGGAACGGGTTGGCCAGCCACTGGGCGTTCTCGTTGGCGTTCTGGTCCCAGACCTTGCAGCCCAGTTCGCGGAATTCACCGGCGTTCTTCACGCCACGCAGGAAACCGACCATTTCACCGATCGCCGACTTGAACGCCAGTTTGCGCGTGGTAATGGCCGGGAAGCCCTTCTGCAAGTCGAAACGCAGCATGGCGCCCGGCAGGCTGATGGTGCGGATGCCGGTGCGGTTGCCCTGCAGCGTGCCGTTGTCGATGACGTCGCGGACCAGGTCCAGATACTGTTTCATGGCTTACCTGTAGCAAAAACGGCAGGGGGATCGCCCCTGCCGTGGGATTAATCAGGCGGGTTTCGCCGTAGGCTTGCGATTATAAGCCCACCAGATCAGGCCAAGGCCAGCCAGGATCATCGGCACGCACAGAATCTGACCCATGGTCAGCCAGCCCCAGGCCAGGTAGCCAAGCTGGGCATCCGGTACGCGGACGAATTCGACGATGAAGCGGAAGATACCGTAGAACAGCGCGAACATGCCGGATACCGCCATGGTCGGCCGCGGCTTGCGCGAGAACGCCCAGAGGATCAGGAACAGCGCCACACCTTCGAGTGCGAACTGGTAAAGCTGCGATGGGTGACGCGGCAGCTGCGCCGGGTCGCTGAACGGCGGGAAGACCATCGCCCATGGCACGTCGGTGGCCTTGCCCCACAGCTCGGCGTTGATGAAGTTGCCGATGCGCCCGGCCCCCAGGCCGATCGGCACCAGCGGGGCGACAAAGTCCATCAGCTCGAAGAACGACTTGTTGTTGCGCTTGCCGAACCACAAGGCCGCCAGCATCACGCCGATGAAACCGCCGTGGAACGACATGCCACCCTTCCACACTTCGAAGATCAGCGTCGGATTGGCCAGGTAGGCGTGCAGGTCGTAGAAAAGCACGTAGCCCAGGCGACCACCGACGATCACACCCATCGACAGCCAGAACACCAGGTCGGAGAGCTTTTCGCGCGTCCAGGTGGGGTCGAAGCGGTTCAGCCGGCGCGAGGCGAGCAGCCAGGCACCGCCGATGCCGACCAGGTACATCAGGCCGTACCAATGGATTTTCAGCGGCCCGATGGCCACGGCCACGGGGTCTATCTGCGGGTAAGGCAGCATGGAACTTCCTCTCGATTCAAATCAAAAAGCTGAGGCCGACACAGAACAGCAGGGCTGCGAACAGGCGTTTCAACAAACGTGGCGACAGCTTGTGCGCCAGGCGCGCGCCGAAGCGGGCGAAAAACATGCTGGTCACGGCAATGCCGAGCAGCGCCGGCAGGTACACGTAACCCAGGCTGTGGGCCGGCAGGTGCTGCTCGTGCCAACCCAGCAGCATGAAACTCAGGGCACTGGCCAAGGCAATGGGCAGGCCACAGGCCGAAGACGTGGCCACTGCCTGCTGCATGGGCAGGCTGCGCCAGGTCAGGAACGGCACGGTCAGCGAACCGCCGCCGATGCCGAAAATGGCCGAAGCCCAGCCGATCACCCCACCTGCACCGATCAGCGCGGGCTTGCCGGGGATGCCACGACTGGCCTTGGGTTTGAGGTCCAGGGCCATCTGCGCGGCGATGACCAGGGCGAACACACCGATGATCTTTTGCAGCAACGGCCCCTGTATCAGCGAGGCGGTCTTGGCGCCGACACCGGCCCCAAGGAGGATGCCGAGGGTCATCCAGGCGAAGATCGGCCATTGCACCGCGCCCTTGCGATGGTGCTCGAGCACGGCGTTGATCGAGGTGAAAACGATGGTTGCCAGCGACGTACCGACAGCCAGGTGGGTCAGCACCGAGGCATCGAAACCCTGCAAGGTGAAGCTGAACACCAGCACCGGCACGATGATGATACCGCCGCCCACGCCGAACAGCCCGGCCAGCACACCGGCGCAGGCGCCCAACAGCAGATAGAGCACGAATTCCATTCGTCTTCCCCGAGAAAACAATCCGGCATGGTAACGGAAGCCGGGCTCGGGGCTCTAGTGAACAGTGTGTCAGGATGGATCCTCCCTGCCGCTGTGGGTACAGTGGCGAAAAAACGGAGGCCCGACAGATGTGCCTGATCGTATTCGCCTGGCGGCCGGGGCACGCCCTGCCGCTGATCGTGGCGGCCAACCGCGATGAGTTCTATGCCCGCCCCACCCAGGCCCTGGCGGCCTGGGAGGATGCACCCGGGGTATATGCCGGGCGCGACCTGGAAGCCGGCGGCACCTGGCTGGGCGTCGGCCCGCAGGGGCGGTTCGCGGCGCTGACCAATATTCGCGACCCGGCGCAGGCACTGGGGCCACGCTCGCGGGGCGAGCTGGTGGCGGCGTATCTGCAGGGGGAGTTGGGGGTCGAGGCCTATCTGGACCAGGTGGCCAGCCGCAGCAGGCAATATTCAGGGTTCAACCTGCTGGTGGGCGATGGACGGCAGTTGGGCTACCTGCATGCCCAAGACGCGGCGCCGCGCTTGCTGGAGGCCGGGGTTTACGGGCTTTCCAATGCCGGGCTAGATACGCCTTGGCCGAAGCTGGTGAAGGCGCGCAGTGGGCTGGAAGGGTTACTGGAAACGCCAGAGCCACAGCGCTTGCTAGCGTTGCTGGCCGATGCCGAACCGGCGCCGGAGGGCGAGTTGCCGGAGACGGGCGTGGGGTTGGCGACCGAGAAGTTGCTGTCGAGCGTGTTCATTGCCAGCCAGAACTACGGGACGCGGGCGAGCACGGTGCTGATAGTGGATGATCAGGGGAAAAGGCGGCTTATTGAGCGCAGTTTTGGGCCATTTGGCGGGCACTTGGGGGAAGTTGAGCTTTCGGTCTGAGCACTGTGCTGGCCTTTGTGGGAGCGGGCGAGCCCGCGAACACCGGCGAAGCCGGTGCCATACAGCGAGTCGCCTGCTTCGCGGGCACGCCCGCTCCCACAAACCCGCGAAGAGGCCGGAACAGGCACCCCGCATTCAGAGGGTCTTATTGGCCCCAGGCCCGATCATCCGCGCCAACCCAAGGTTTTTCAGGGCCAGTTGCAGCGAGCTGTGGATAACCTGCGGGTTGTCATGGCTCAGTGCCTCGGTCAGCAATTCCTTGGCCTTGACCAGGTTGATCTGGCGCAGCATCCACTTCACCTTCGGCAGGTTGGTGGCGTTCATCGACAGACTGTCGAAGCCCATGGCCATCAACAGGATCGCCGCTGCCGGGTCACCGGCCATCTCACCGCAGATACTCACCGGCTTGCCTTCGCCATGGGCGTCGCGCACCACCGTGTTCAGCGCCTGCAACACCGCCGGGTGCAGGTAGTCGTACAGGTCGGCGACCCGCGGGTTGTTGCGGTCCACCGCCAGCAGGTACTGGGTCAGGTCGTTGGAACCGACCGACAGGAAGTCCACCTGCCGCGCCAGCTCCTTGGTCTGGTAAACCGCCGCAGGAATTTCCACCATCACGCCAACTGGTGGCATCGGCACATCGGTGCCTTCGTCACGCACCTCGCCCCAGGCGCGGTGGATCAGGTGCAGCGCCTCTTCCAGCTCATGGATGCCGGAAATCATCGGCAGCAGGATACGCAGGTTGTTCAGCCCCTCGCTGGCCTTGAGCATGGCGCGGGTCTGAACCAGGAAGATTTCCGGGTGGTCGAGGGTGACGCGGATGCCGCGCCAGCCGAGGAACGGGTTTTCTTCCTTGATCGGGAAGTACGACAGCGACTTGTCGCCACCGATGTCGAGGGTACGCATGGTCACCGGCAGCGGGTGGAAGGCCGCCAGCTGCTCGCGGTAGATGGCCAGCTGCTCTTTCTCGCTGGGGAAGCGCTGGTTGATCATGAACGGCACTTCGGTGCGGTACAGCCCCACCCCTTCGGCGCCACGCTGCTGGGCACGGGCCACGTCGGCGAGCAGGCCGGTGTTGACCCACAGCGGCATGCGGTGGCCGTCCGGGGTAACGCACGGCAGTTCGCGCAGGGCATCCAGGCCCTGGGCCAGCTGGCGCTCCTCCTCGACCACGTCGCTGTACTGCTTGCGCAGCACTTCGCTGGGGTTGGTGAACACCTCGCCCTTGTAGCCGTCGACGATCATCTCGATGCCGTCGACCTTGGAATAAGGCAAATCGACCAGGCCCATCACCGTGGGGATGCCCATGGCGCGAGCCAGGATGGCGACGTGGGAGTTGCCCGAGCCCAGTACCGAGACCAGTCCGACCAGCTTGCCTTCAGGCACTTCGCCGAGCATCGCCGGGGTCAGCTCTTCACTCACCAGGATGGTGTTGTCGGCATACACCAGCGACTGCGCGCGGGCTTCCTGCAGGTAGGCCAGCAGGCGCCGGCCCAGGTCCTTGACGTCGGAGGCGCGCTCGCGCAGGTAGTCATCGTCCATCAGCTCGAAGCGGTTGACGTGCTCGCCCACCACCTGGCGCAGTGCGCCCTGGGCCCACTGGCCGGTCTTGATGACTTCGGTCACCTCACCGCCCAGAGCCGCGTCTTCGAGCATCATCAGGTACACATCGAACAGTGCACGCTCCTCCGGGCGCAGCTGGGTGGCCAGCTTGGCCGACAGCTTGCGCATATCGTCGCGCACACCTTCGAGGGCGTTCTGGAACAGCTTCAGTTCGGCGTCGATGTCATCGACGGTCTTGTCCGGCACCACTTCCAGATCGGCTGGCGGTAGCATCACCACTGCGCGCCCCACGGCGGCGCCAGGCGAGCCCGGTACGCCGACGAAGCGCGCTTCCTGGATGCCCTTGCCCTGGCGGCCCAGGCCACGGATCGAGCCAGTAGCCTCGGCGTGGGCGATAACCCCTGCGAGCTGGGCGCTCATGGTGACCAGGAAGGCTTCTTCGCCCTCGTCGAACTGGCGACGCTCCTTTTGCTGGATGACCAATACCCCGACCACGCGACGGTGGTGGATGATCGGCGCACCGAGGAAGGAGGCGAATTTTTCCTCGCCGGTTTCGGCAAAGTAGCGGTAACGCGGGTGGTCGGCAGCGTTTTCCAGGTTCAGCGGCTCTTCCCGGGTACCGACCAGGCCGACCAGGCCTTCGTTGGGGGCCATGCTGACCTTGCCGATGGAGCGCTTGTTCAGGCCTTCGGTGGCCATCAGCACGAAGCGGTTGGTTTCCGGGTCGAGCAGGTAGACCGAGCAGACCTGGCTGCCCATGGCCTCCTTGACACGCAAGACAATGATCCCCAACGCCGACTTGAGATCTTTGGCGGAGTTTACTTCCTGGACGATCTTGCGCAGCGTATTGAGCATGGCTCGGGGTCGAACTCCGTCGTCAGTCGCGCGTCAGCAGACGCGGTGCTAGCTCTTTCAGGGCGCGTCGGTAGACCTCGCGCTTGAATGTCACAACCTGGCCCAGCGGGTACCAATAGCTGACCCAGCGCCAGCCGTCGAATTCCGGCTTGCCGGTCAGGTCCATCCGCACCCGTTGTTCGTTGCTGACCAGACGCAGCAGGAACCATTTCTGCTTCTGGCCGATGCACAGCGGCTGGCTATGCGTACGCACCAGTCGCTGGGGTAAACGATAACGCAACCAGCCACGGGTGCAGGCAAGAATTTCCACATCATCGCGTTCAAGGCCAACTTCTTCGTTCAGCTCGCGGTACAGGGCATCTTCCGGCGTCTCGTCAGGGTTGATGCCACCCTGGGGAAACTGCCAGGCATCCTGGTTGATCCGTCGAGCCCATAGCACCTGCCCGGCATCATTCGTGAGAATGATCCCGACATTGGGGCGAAAACCATCCGGGTCGATCACGGCAGCAACCTCGCAAACGCATGTCACCGCATTGTTCCACAAAGCTTGCGAGCGCAGCAACGCGCCCGCCAAGCTTATGTGCAGCAGCGTGAAAACTCCGTATTCTGCGGGCCTACCCTGTGGCTTATGCGAGTGACCGCGATGCGCCTGGCTTTATTCGACCTGGACAATACCCTCCTCGGTGGCGACAGCGACCATGCCTGGGGTGACTACCTTTGCCAGCGCGGCATCCTCGACCCGGTTACCTACAAGCAACGCAACGATGGCTTCTATCAGGAATACCTGAACGGCACCCTGGACCTGCAGGCCTACCTGGCCTTTTCCATGGAAATCCTTGCGGCAACACCGGTAGCCCAGCTCGACGAATGGCACCGCGACTTCATGCGCGCCTGCATCGAGCCGATCATCCTGCCCAAGGCGCTGACCTTGCTGCAGCAGCACCGCGAGGCCGGCGACCAGCTGGTGATCATCACCGCCACCAACCGCTTCGTCACCGCACCGATTGCCCGGCGCCTGGGGGTTCGCGTGTTGCTGGCGACCGAATGCGAAACGCGTGATGGCCGCTATACCGGACGTAGTACCGATATACCGTGTTTCCGTGAAGGCAAGGTGACGCGGCTGGAGCGCTGGATGCTGGAAAACGGCTTCGACCTTGAGGACAGCTATTTCTATAGCGACTCGATGAACGATTTGCCGCTGTTGCAGCGGGTGGCGCATGCGGTGGCGGTGGACCCCGACCCGAAGCTGCGGGCGGAGGCCGAGATGCGTGGGTGGCCTGTGGTTTCGCTGCGGGATTGAGGTTTTCCTGTGCCGGCCTCTTCGCGGGTAAACCCACTCCCACAGGTACTGCACAGCCCTCAAGCCTTGCTCAGATCCTGTAGGAGCGGGTTTAACCGCGAAGAGGCCAGCACATACAGCACAAAGCTGTCAGACCGGCTTGGCCCCCATCAGCCCGGCGATGGACAGGAAGCAAACCCCACTGAACACCGCCAGTGCCAAGGTAAAGCGCAGCCCCACCACCTCGGCCTTGCGCAGCCGGTTCAACCGCACCAGCAGCCACCACACGGCAAACGCGCCCAGCGTATAGATGACGCTGGACGCCAGCACCCAGGTCTGCCCCAGCGGCCAGCCCACCAGGTGCACCAGCCACCAGCCGGTGAACGGCATGCTCACCAGGCACAGGCCCATCACCAGCCAGACGAACACCAGCGGCCGACGCAGCAGCTTGGCGTAGGCCTCGGCATCGCCCTGGCGGCGGGCGCGCACGGTCCAGAGCGCCAGGCCCAGAGCACCCAGCAGCAGGAGCGCGGTGGCGATGATGTGCAGGGTCTTGAGGGTGGTCAGGTGTTCCATGTCCGAATTGTCCTTTGTCAGGCCATTTTTGCAGCAGCCCCTAACCCTTGTAGGAGCGGCCTTGTGTCGCGAAAGGGCCGCAAAAGCGGCCCCGGGATCTCGGCCATGATCACACATTGCCGGGGCCGCCTTGCGGCCCATCGCGACACAAGGCCGCTCCTACAAAAAGCGAGATATCTGGCTTAGCTTAGCCGCTCAGCCCAGGAACAGCTTGTAAGCCGGGTTGTCGGTTTCGTCCCAGTACGGGTAGCCGATCTTCGCCAGCGCCGCCGGCACCATGTGGCGCTCGTCCTCCGGCACCTGCAACCCCGCCACCACGCGCCCGTCAGCGGCGCCATGGTTGCGGTAGTGGAACATCGAAATGTTCCAGCGCCCGCCCAGCTTGTTGAGGAAGTTGAACAGCGCCCCCGGCCGCTCGGGGAACTCGAAGCGCAGCACCATCTCGTCACTGGCACCGGCCGAATGACCACCAACCATATGGCGAATATGCAGCTTGGCCAGCTCGTTGTCGGTCAAGTCGGTAACCGGGAAGCCCTGCTCGGTCAGTTGCTGTACCAGCGCCGCACGCGGGTCGTTTTCCGGGTGGGTCTGCACGCCGACGAAGATATGCGCCTCGTCGGAGGTGTGCTTGCGGTAGTTGAATTCGGTGATCTGGCGCTTGCCGATAGCCTCGCAGAAGGCCTTGAAGCTGCCCGGGCGCTCAGGGATGGTCACGGCGATGATCGCTTCGCGCTTTTCACCCAGCTCGGCACGCTCGGCCACATGGCGCAGGCGGTCGAAGTTGACGTTGGCACCGGAGTCGATGGCCACCAGGGTCTGCCCGGTCACGCCGTACAACTCGACGTACTTCTTGATGCCCGCCACGCCCAAGGCACCGGCAGGTTCGGTGATCGAGCGGGTATCATCGTAGATATCCTTGATAGCCGCGCAGATTTCGTCGGTACTGACGGTGACCACTTCATCCACATGATGGCGGCAGATGTCGAAGGTGTGCTGGCCGATCTGCGCCACCGCCACGCCGTCGGCGAACAGCCCGACCTGCGGCAGCACCACGCGCTCGCCGGCCGCCATGGCCGCCTGCAGGCAGTTGGAGTCGTCCGGCTCGACACCAATCACTTTGATTTCCGGGCGCAGGTATTTCACGTATGCAGCAATGCCGGCGATCAGGCCACCGCCACCCACCGGCACGAAGATCGCGTCCAGCTGGCCTGGGTGCTGGCGCAGGATCTCCATGGCCACGGTGCCCTGCCCGGCGATGGTGTGCGGGTCGTCGTAGGGGTGCACGTAGACGAAGCCCTTTTCATCGACCAGTTTCAGCGAATAGGCCAGCGCCTCGGGGAACGAGTCGCCATGCAGCACCACCTTGCCGCCCCGCGAACGCACGCCCTCGACCTTGATCTCCGGGGTGGTCTTGGGCATCACGATAGTGGCCTTGATGCCCATCTCGCGCGCGGCCAGGGCTAGGCCCTGGGCGTGGTTGCCGGCCGAGGCGGTGACCACGCCACGGGCCAGTTCTTCCGGGGTCAGTTGGGCCAGCTTGTTGTAGGCCCCGCGGATCTTGAACGAGAACACCGGCTGCAGGTCTTCGCGCTTGAGCAGAATCTGGTTGCCCAGGCGCTTGCTCAGCTGCCCGGCGCTCTGCAGCGGGGTTTCGACCGCAACGTCGTAGACGCGCGAGGTGAGGATCTTCTTGACGTACTGTTCGAGCATCGGGAATGCATCACTGGGCCGCGGGACAAGGGCTGGGAGTCTACCCCAGCGCTACGTCGGGCGACCACAGCAAAGCCGCCCGAGCCGTTATACTAGGCTCTTTTCAAAACCGCCCTGCCCCCTCTCGGAGCCCGCATGACCCAGGACCAACTCAAACAGGCCGTCGCCCAGGCCGCTGTCGACTTCATTCTGCCCAAGCTGGATGAAAAGAGCGTCGTCGGCGTCGGCACCGGTTCGACCGCCAACTTCTTCATCGACGCCCTGGCTCAGCACAAGACCGCCTTCGACGGCGCGGTCGCCAGCTCCGAAGCCACTGCCCAGCGTCTGAAGGGCCATGGCATCCCGGTCTACGAGCTGAACAGCGTCAGCGAACTGGAGTTCTACGTGGACGGCGCCGACGAGAGCGACGCGCACCTGAACCTGATCAAAGGCGGCGGCGCAGCCCTGACCCGCGAGAAGATCGTCGCCGCCGTGGCCAAGACCTTCATCTGCATCGCCGATGCCAGCAAGCTGGTACCGGTGCTGGGCGCGTTCCCGCTGCCGGTCGAAGTGATCCCGATGGCCCGCAGCCACGTGGCGCGCCAGCTGGTCAAATTGGGCGGTGACCCGGTGTACCGTGAGGGCGTGGTTACCGACAACGGCAACGTGATCCTCGATGTGCACAACCTGCAGATCACCAACCCGGTGGAGCTGGAAGCGCAGATCAATGCCATTGTTGGCGTGGTGACCAACGGCCTGTTCGCGGCGCGGCCGGCAGATTTGCTGCTGCTGGGTACCTCTGAGGGCGTGAAGAGCCTCAAGGCCGAGTAACTTTCTGCTAGAGCTTCGCCCTCGATTCGCAGCACAAGGCTGCTCCTACAGGGGTACGCGGTTTCCTGTAGGAGCAGCCTTGTGCTGCGAATGGGCTGCAAAGCAGCCCCACCTGCTCACTCCGCTGGCTGTTTGAACACATAGAACAGGTTCGGCTCACTGACCAGATAGATGGTCCCCGCCTCATCCATCGCAATCCCCTCCGCCTGTGGCACCGTCGCCTGCAACCCCTGGAACCCCTTGCGCAACGACAAGGTACTCAGCGGCCGGCCCTCCACATCCAGCTCCAGCACCAGCCGCGACTCGTCCGACAGCGCCAGCAGGTGCCCGCTGCGCTCATCGAACTGCAAGCTCGACAGGTCCCGCACGAACAGTCGCGAATCACGCTTGCGGTCCTGCACCACATGCACCGCATAGGGCTGCTCAGGATTGTCGTGCGGGAAGCCATGCACCTCGTAGATCAGCATTGGGTCACGCTCCTTGGCCACGAACAGGCGCTTGCCCGCCGAATCATAGGCCAGCCCCTCGAAGCCCTTGTTGCCATTCAGGCCAATGCCCAGGGTCAGCTGCTCGGCATCGCCGGCATCGAGGAACATCGTGTCGTCCTCCAGGCGCACGCGAATCAGCCGCTGCTGACGCTCGTCGGTGATCACATAGCTGTTGGGCCCGACGTACTCCACGGCTTCCGGGTCGCCGAAGCCGGTCAGCGGCACTCGGCGCAGGATGCGCCCGTCCAGCGACAGCTCGATCAGCTCCGAGCGTGCATTGGTAACGGTAAACAGAGTCTTGCGGTCGGGGTCGTAGGTCAGCGCCGAGATGTCGTCATCCAGCCCCTCGATCGGCTGCGCCTCCACCACCACCCGGTAACGGTCCAGGCCGATGCTTTGCTCGGCTGGCTGCCACCAGGCGTTGAGGTTGAACCAGCCACGCTCGAACAGGCGAAACTCCTGCCCGGCCAAGCCGAGCAGGATCAGGCCGATAACGACCAGAACAGGGAACGGACGAACAAAACGGCGCATGAGGGAAGACTCGACACAGGGGTGACGAATCTAATCACGAACAACTGAAGTAAAGCTTAATGCCAGCATCCGAAAAGTCGGATGTTTGGGTCAGTTTTTGCTGAAGCGATAGAACAGTGCAGGCTCGCTGACCATGTACAGGTTGCCCTTGTCGTCCATGGCCACCCCTTCGGCACGCGGGATGGTGTCCTGCAGGCCGTTGAAACCGCCGAGCAGGGTCATGAAACTGACTTGCTGGCCCTGCTCGTCCAGTTCCAGAAGCATGTTGGAGTCGGACGACAGCACCAGCAAGTGGCCGGTACGCGGATCCACGCCAAGCGCCGATAGGTTGCGCAGGTCAAGTTCATCACTGGGCAAAAGCTGTTTTTCACCCGTGAGCGGGCTGCGGCCGTCGGTATTCCAGGTATACAGCCTGGGCGGGCGCTCCTCGCCGATGACCAGGCGCTGGCGCAGCGGGTCCCAGGCCACCGCCTCGAAGCCCTTGTTGCTCTTCAACGACGGGCCCAGGTCGTGGCTCTGGAAATCATCATGGTTCAACGAGGTGGTCTGCGCATCCACCTTGACCACGGTCAGGTCGTGCAGGCGCTCATCGGTGATTGCCAGGTAGCCGTCTTCCAGTACGGCGACGCCTTCCGGGTTGTTCCAGCCGTTGAGGGGGATCTTGCGCAGTACATCGCCATCCAGGCTCAGTTCGACCAGGATCGGGTTCTTGCCCATGACTGCGAACAGGGTGCGGGTACGCGGGTTGAAGGCCACATCTGAAGCTTCATCGTCGTCCATGCCCGGCAACGGTTTGGCATTGATGTCGACCTTGTAGTCTGGTAGCCATACGCTCTCGCTGCGCTCGGCGGCGCTTTCGAAACTTTCTTTGACCCACAGCGCACCGCGGTCGTCCCAGTGCATGGCTACGGCCACGCCATAGCCGACTACCGCCGCCACAGCCAGGCCGAAGGGCCAGCGCAGAAAGAAACGACGCTTGGGGGTTGCCGGTGCGCTGGAGGGAGATGGCATGCAGGGGTCCTGGGGAAATGGGCGAAGATTCGCGCATTATCCGGATCAGGTGTGAAAAATCGGTAAACAGGACCGGCCTCTTCGCGGGTTTACCCGCGAAGAAGGCGACGCGGTCTCGAGTCAGAGCACCCGGCTTTCGAAGCGGCTCACACCCGGCAACTCCAGCACCAATTCGTCACCGACATTGAACGGCCCCACACCCGCCGGGGTACCGGTGAGGATCACATCCCCCGCCTGCAGCGAGAAATGCGCGGCCATGTGCTGGATCATCGGCACGATCGGGTTGAGCATCATCGCGCTGTTACCATCCTGGCGAACTTCGCCGTTGACGGTCAGGCGCACCGGGATGTCGGTCACATCCTCGAAGCTGGCGGCCGACACGAACGGCGGCAGTACGCAGGCGCCATCGAAGCACTTGGCCAACTCCCAGGGCAGGCCCTTCTCTTTCAGCTTGGCCTGCACGTCACGCAGGGTAAGGTCTAGCGCCGGTGCATAGCCGGAAATGGCGTCCAGCACCTCTTCCTCACTCGGGTGAGTCGACAGCGGCTTGCCCAGCAGCACGGCAATTTCCGCCTCATAGTGCACCGAGCCACGTTCCGTCGGGATCTTGAAGCCGCCCTCGGCTGGTACCACGCAGCTGCCCGGCTTGATGAACAGCAGCGGTTCGGTGGGGATCGGATTGTCCAGCTCCTTGGCATGCTCGGCATAGTTACGGCCGATGCAAACCACCTTGCCCAGCGGGAAGTGAATGCGTGTGCCGTCTACGTACTGATGCTGGTAACTCATGGCCGACTCCTCTGGACACTGCTTTCTATTCAGGTGCGAAGATCTTACCCGGATTCATGATGCCGTTAGGGTCGAACACGGCCTTTATTGCCTTCATGCAGGCAATTTCTTCGGGCGAGCGGCTATAGCCCAGGTAGTCACGCTTGGTCATGCCCACACCATGCTCGGCGGAGATCGAGCCGTTGTAGCGCTCGACGATCTCGAACACCCACTTGTTGACCTTGGTGCACGAGGCGAAGAAGTCGTCCTTGCTCATGTGCTCGGGCTTGAGGATGTTCAGGTGCAGGTTGCCGTCGCCGATGTGGCCGTACCACACCACTTCGTAATCCGGGTAATGTTCGGCGACGATGGCATCTATATCGCGCAGGAACGCTGGCACTTTCGACACCGTGACAGAAATGTCGTTCTTGTACGGGGTCCAGTGCGAGATGGTTTCCGACAGGTACTCGCGCAGTTTCCACAGGTTTTTCAGCTGGGTCTCGCTCTGGCTCATCACCCCGTCCAGCACCCAGCCTTGCTCGACGCAGTGCTCGAAGGTGGCCAGGGCTTCGTTGGCCACCTCCTCGGTGCTGGCCTCGAATTCCAGCAGCGCATAGAACGGGCAGTCGGTCTCGAACGGTGCCGGCACATCGCCACGCGCCAGGATCTTGGCCAGGCCCTTGTCGGAAAAGAACTCGAAGGCGGTCAGGTCCAGCTTGCCCTGGAAGGCATGCAGCACCGGCATGATCGAGTCGAAATCCGGGGTCCCCAGCACCATCGCGGTGAGGTTGCGCGGCGCACGGTCCAGACGCATGGTGGCCTCGACCACGAAGCCCAGGGTACCTTCGGCACCGATGAACAGCTGGCGCAGGTCGTAGCCGGTGGCGTTCTTGATCAGGTCCTTGTTCAGCTCCAGCAGCTCACCCTTGCCGGTCACCACTTTCAACCCGGCCACCCAGTTGCGGGTCATGCCGTAGCGAATCACCTTGATTCCGCCGGCATTGGTGCCGATATTGCCGCCAATCTGGCTGGAACCGCTGGAGGCGAAGTCCACGGGGTAATACAGGCCCTGTTCTTCGGCGTAGGCCTGCAGCTGGCGGGTAATCACCCCTGGCTGGCAGACCACGGTGCGGTCGAAGGCATTGAAGCCGAGAATCTGGTTCATGTAGTCGAAGGCGACCACCACTTCGCCATTGGCCGCCACGGCGCCTGCGGAAAGCCCGGTACGCCCGCCAGACGGCACCAGCGCCACCTTGTGCGTATTGGCCCAGCGCACGATCGCCTGCACCTGCTCCACCGTCTTGGGAAAGACGATGGCGCTGGGTGCCGGTGGGTAATGCTTGGTCCAGTCCTTGCCATAGGCTTCCAGGGAAGCTGCGTCGGTCAGGACCTTGCCAGGGTCGACAAGGGTCATCAGTTCATCAATTACAGCGGGGTGGGTCATCGCTGGAACTCTCGACTTATTCATAGTCACCCTGAGCACTCTTCACCTGTCGGGATAAGCTCAGATTGTGTCGCGTATGCTAGCATAGCCCTCCCGCTGTTCATGCTAAGGCCGCCTTTGCGCCTGGCATCACCCTCGCCATTTTTTCTCCGGGATACAGGTTTACGCAGATGAGCAAGACTTCTCTCGACAAGAGCAAGATCCGGTTCCTTCTTCTTGAAGGTGTGCACCAGAACGCGGTCGATACCCTCAAGGCCGCCGGCTACACCAACATCGAATACCTCACTGGTTCGCTGCCGGAAGCCGAGCTGAAGGAAAAGATCGCAGATGCCCACTTCATCGGCATCCGTTCGCGCACCCAGCTGACCGAAGAGATCTTCGACTGCGCCAAGAAACTGGTCGCCGTTGGCTGCTTCTGCATCGGCACCAACCAGGTCGACCTGGAAGCTGCCCGCGAGCGCGGTATCGCCGTGTTCAACGCGCCATACTCCAACACCCGTTCGGTAGCCGAACTGGTACTGGCCGAAGCCATCCTGCTGCTGCGCGGCATCCCCGAGAAGAACGCTTCCTGCCACCGTGGCGG
Organism: Pseudomonas shirazica; assembly: GCF_015168335.1. Classification (NCBI taxonomy): domain Bacteria; kingdom Pseudomonadati; phylum Pseudomonadota; class Gammaproteobacteria; order Pseudomonadales; family Pseudomonadaceae; genus Pseudomonas; species Pseudomonas shirazica. Next base: position 5,535,469 of record NZ_CP063456.1, on the reverse strand, counting down.
CTGGATCAAGAGCGCGGCCAATTCCTTCGAAATCCGCGGCAAGAAGCTGGGTATCGTCGGTTACGGCTCGATCGGCACCCAGCTGTCGGTCCTGGCCGAGAACATGGGCATGCAGGTGTATTTCTACGACCCGTTGACCAAGCTGCCACTGGGCAACGCCGTGCAGGTCACCAGCCTGCACGAGCTGCTGGGCCTGGCCGACATCGTTTCGCTGCACGTGCCTGAGCTGCCGTCCACCCAGTGGATGATCGGCGAGAAGGAAATCCGCGCGATGAAGAAGGGCGCGATCCTGATCAACGCCGCACGCGGCACGGTGGTCGAGCTGGACCACCTGGCCGCCGCCATCAAGGACCAGCACCTGATCGGCGCCGCCATCGACGTGTTCCCGGTGGAGCCGCGCTCCAACGACGAGCAGTTCGAAAGCCCGCTGCGTGGCCTGGACAACGTGATCCTGACCCCGCACATCGGTGGTTCCACTGCCGAAGCCCAGGCCAACATCGGCCTGGAAGTGGCCGAGAAGCTGGTCAAGTACAGCGACAACGGTACCTCGGTATCCTCGGTCAACTTCCCGGAAGTGGCCCTGCCGGCGCACCCAGGCAAGCACCGCCTGCTGCACATCCACGAAAACATCCCGGGCGTGCTCAGCGAAATCAACAAGGTCTTCGCCGAGAACGGCATCAACATCTCTGGTCAGTTCCTGCAGACCAACGAGAAAGTCGGTTACGTGGTGATCGACGTTGACGCCGAGTACTCCGACCTGGCGCAAGAGAAGCTGCAACAGGTCAAGGGCACCATCCGTTCCCGCGTGCTGTTCTAAGTTCGCTGGCGGCATGAAAAAAGGGAGGCCCTGGTGGCCTCCCTTTTTTTGCCTGTGACATTGGTGTCGCTTGCTTCGCGGGCTTGCCCGCGAAGAGCTCAACCCCTATTTCACGTCGACAGTAATCTTCTGCGACACGACGCTCGGCTTGAACGGCACGTGATACTGGTCACCCAGCACCAGCTGCAGGGTGTGCTTGCCTGGGGTCAGGGTAATGCTGGTTTCGGTCTGCGCCTTGCCGAAGTGCAATACTTGCGGGCCATCCGGCAACGCGGTGCCGGCCTGTGGCATCAGGCTGGCCGGCAGGGCCATGTCGGCCACCGGCTCTTTATCCACATCCACCAGCAGGTGGTGGTGGCCGGAGTGCGGGGTGTTGTCACCCGCAGGCTTGAGCGCCATGCCCTCGATGCCGAACTTGACGGTGAAGGTCTTGTCGACCGTGGCGCCATCGGCAGGGGAAACGATGAAGACCTTGGCATCCTTGGGCGGCTCCTGGCTCTTCAGGGCATCTGCGGCACTGGCGAACATCGACGCTCCCATCATCAGACCAGCAACGGCAGCACGCGAAAATAGGCTGTTCATTCACTTCTCCTGTGATTCACTTATTGACCGCCGCCAGTATTCCAGTGGCGGCGGTGGTTCACCTTAGTTGATATGTTTGCCCAGATGTTCACATCCTCAGGCAGAAATATTTCAATCAGGGTTAAACAATGCCGAGGCTTCAAGGTCATAGGCTGCGCTCGACCACGGCGAGGAAGAAAGCCGTGGCGAAGGTTATTCATCTGCCAAAGAGAAAAGGGGCTTTAATGCGTTCGACCATAGGAGTAATGCTGGCGATACTGATCACGCCATTGGCTCAGGCCGAGCTGATAGACGAAATTGCCGACCGGGGCGAACTGCGCATAGCCGTACAGGCCGACAACTCGCCGTACGCATTCAAGGAAAATGACCACCTGAGCGGCTTCGAGATCGACTTCGGCCAGGCGCTGGCCAAGGAACTGGACCTGCGCGCCGAGTTCATCGAAGCCCCTGCGGCAGAGGTACTGCCCGGTGTCGAGAGTGGCAAGTACGACATCGCACTGACCCCGTCGAGCGAATCGCCCAAAGGTGACGGCCAGCTCGATATGAGCCTGCCGTTTGGCGAGAAGCAGCTGGTGATCCCGTTCCAGAAGGACAACCCGGCGTTCGAGAGCGCGGTGAACAATGCACTGCAGCGGCTCAAGGACAGCGGGCGGACTGCCGAGCTTGAGCAGAAGTGGTTCAAGGGTGTGCCTGAGACTGCGTCCGGGCAGTAAGCGCTTTATTGCCTATCACGGCCTCTTCGCAGCACAAGGCTGCTCCTACAGGGATCGCTTACCCTTGTGCTGCGAAAGGGCCGGGACAGGCTCAAGCCGAAAGCCCAGCCAACGCCTGCTCCGCCAGTTCCAGCTCCAGCTCGCTGAACACCAGCACCCCCGCCCGCCGCAGTAATGCCGTGGTCACCCCTTCCCCGGCCACCTTCACACCACTGAACGTGCCGTCATAGGTCAACCGGTTGCCACACGAAGGGCTTCCAGCCTTCAGCACGGCCACGCGAATGCCATGCCGGCGCACCAGGTCCAGCGCCCGCTGCGCCCCGGCCAGGAACTCGGCGCTGACATTCTCGCCCGTCACCGTAAGCACCTGCGCGTCACCATCGAGCACCTCCCCACCCTGCCCGCCCGGTATCTCTGCAGGCGGCCGTGGAGTCGGCAAGCCACCCGCCACTTCCGGGCACAACGGCACCACGCGACCTTCGGCCTGCCAGCGCTGCAACAGGTCGGGGTGACCACTGGCTCGGCCGTCATAGCGCACTGGCTGCCCCAGCAGGCAGGCGCTGACCAGCACCTTGGGCAGGTCAGAACGGGTCATTGCCACGGCGTCGGAACCAGCCGGTCAACGACAGCCGCTCACGCCCGGCCGGCAGCACCTCATGGGGCACCTCGCCCGACAGGAACACTACCAGGCAGCCCGCCACCGGCTCGACATCATGCTCGACACCATCCGCCAGGAACATGCGCAACTGGCCACCGTCCTGCGGCTGCCAGCCTTCATTCAGGTACAGGACTGCCGACACCATGCGCCGGTCATCATCGCGGAAGCGGTCAAGGTGCCGGCGATAGAACGCCCCTGGCGGGTACAAGGCAAAATGGCACTCGAAGTCTTCCAGGCCAAGGAACAGGCCCTGGTTGATGGCCTGGCGCAGCTGGTCCATGGCGCTCAGGTACTGGTCGCAGGCCTCGGCCTGGCCGGGGTCGATCCACTGGATCTGGTCGCCGCGAATGGCCTCGCGCACCTCCTGGGCAGCACCGCGCCCAACCCCTGCAGGGTTGAGTTCGCCTTCGGCATCACGGCGCCGGCACTCGGCCGCGAGCGCACGCACCAGGTCGGCAGGCAGAAAAAGCGCCTGCTGGGACCAGCCATGGGTGGCCAGATCGTCGACGACGGCCGCAAGCATCGGGTGTTCAGGGGAGATGTGCATGGCGCGCATCATATCCATTAGCCATGCCGGCGCACAGCGCCACTTGGCCGAGAAGCACGCGGATATCTCGACAAACCGGCGCCCGGCCACGGACAATAGCCACCTGCCGACAGGAGTCCTGAATGCGCCGTCTGTTTTCCCTGATTCTGCTGATGATCTGCACCGTGCCTGTCTGGGCAGACAACCTGGATCAACTGTACAAGGCCGCCGGCTGGCCCGACCAGCGCGCCCATTTCAATGATGCCCTGACCGCTGCCCAGGAACGCTACCGCAACAGTTTGCCACCCGCCGTGTACCAGGCGCTGGTAAACAACAGCAACCAGCGCTTCCAGGCCCAGGCGGTGGACCGTCGCGCCCAGGCGCAGCTGCGCGCAACCTTGGCCAACCCGGCACCGGCGCTGGCTTTCTTCCGGTCGCCGCTGGGGCGCAAGGTGGTGGCTGCGGAGCTCAAGGCCACACGCAAGGACGAACTGGCCAGGAATGCCAAGGGCTTGCCGAAGATCCAGGCCAGCGATGATCGCCTGCTGATAATCGGGCATCTGGCCCAGGCCCTGCCGGCGCGCGAAGCCGGCGCCGAAGTGAGCCTGGCCATCGCCGGCGTGGCTGCCGACAGCCTCAGTTCGATGATCCCCGGCCTGTTCGGCGGCGGTCAGGCCCAGGGCCTGCTCGATGGTCAGCGCCAGCGTCTGATGAGCCAGATTGGCGAAGACCTCAACAACACGCTGCTGTATGTCTACCGCGACCTGTCCGATGCCGAGCTGGAAGAGTTCGCCACCTTTGCCGAGTCGCCGGACGGCAAGGCTTACTACCAGGCAGCCCTGGCCGCTGTACGCGCAGGCCTGGCGGTTGGCCAGAGCACCAACGACCTGAAGTGATCAGTTCAGGCGCTGGTCGATGAAGTCGAAGTAGCGCTTGCGAATGCCAGGTAGCTCGTTGGCCAGGTGGTGACGGGCCTCGGGCAGCATCAGAATCTGCGGCTCGGCAAACTTGGCCTTGAGTACTTCGAGGTTGTACGGCCAGTCCACTGTGCCATCCGCTTCTCCTTGCACGATCAACGGCCGCCGCGAGCTGCGCGGCGCGGCTTCGATACGCTTGACCCAGGCAATCAAGGCGCCCACCCAGGCGGTTGGCAGACGGCGCGGTTGCAGCGGGTCGGCTTCGAGGAACGGCAGGAAGGTCGGGTCATTGGTGTTCTCGCTGAAGCGCCGCTCGATGCCATTCACGAAGTGACGCAACACGCGATAGCTCAGCTTCGACCAGCGCCAGGCACAGGGCCGCACCAGCGGCGCCAACAGGATGACCTGGCCATCGATGGGGCTGCGCGCGCCCTGGTACAACAGGTGGTCCACGGCGATGGCGCCACCGGTGCTTTGCCCGCAAAGGTGCCAGGGGCGCGGCAGTTGCAGCGTGCGCGCCTGTTCGAACAAAGCCTCCAGCACTTGCTGGTAAACCGCGAAATCACTGATGCTGGCCCGCTCGCCGCTGGACAGGCCATGGCCGGGCAGGTCGCAACTGATCACGGCGAAACCCTGTTTGAGCGCCCAATCGATCACATGCCGGTAGAGGCCCATATGGTCGTAATAGCCGTGCAGCAGGAACAGCGTCGCGCTCGGCTGGTCGGGTAGCCAGGCCTGCCCGACCAGCTCGAAGCCTGCGGCCTGGAAGCCGCCCAGCCAGCTGTGGGCCGACAGGTTCAGGCCATAGAAGCGCTGGTAGTCCTGCGCCTGCGCCGACAACGGCTGGCGAGCGGTCAACGGCGCCAGGCTGGTGCGCAGGAGGTCAGGGTGAAAGGCAGCGGGCATCGGGTACATCCACAGTGAAGCAAGTATTGATCTGGGATATTCAGCTCTGGCTGGCGTCGTGGCAAGCTTGCTCACCATCGAACATCAACCACCGATCCCCTGTAGGAGCGGCCTTGTGTCGCGATAGGGCCGCACAGCGGCCCCGGCAATCTCAGCGTGGGGCACAAATCTTGGGGGCGCTTCGCACCCCATCGCGACGCAAGGCCGCTCCTACAGGGGGCCGCGGATACTTCATGAAGACTCGGATCATCAAACCGCTGTGCACGGCAATCGCCCTTCTGGTCGGCGTGGCCATCCTCTGGCAGGCCTACACCACCTTCCAGGCCCGCTACCTGCGCCCGTTCGACAACAAGGCCACGCTGTTCGACGGCAGCCAGCTGCAGTTGCCCGCCGAGCTGGCCGGCCCCGGCCCGATCCGGGTAGTGCATTTCTGGGACCCGGCCTGCCCGTGCAACGTCGGCAACCAGCAGCACTTGGGCGACCTGGTCAACCAGTTCGCCAGCCAGGGCGTGACCTTCCACGTGCTGCAAAAGCCCGACAGCCACGGCCAGCTGCCCGCCAACCTCACCGCCCTCAAGCCACTCGCCAGCGTGCCCGGCAGCGAACACCTGCCCGCCTCCCCGGCCGTGGCCATCTGGGACCGGCAAGGCCACCTGGCCTACTTCGGCCCCTACAGCGAAGGCGCCGTGTGCAATGCCAGCAACAGCTTCATCGAGCCGATCCTCAAAGCGCTACTCGACGGCCGCCAGGTGAGTGCCTCCAATACCCTGGCGGTGGGCTGCTACTGCCCCTGGGCCGGCTGACGCACCCGCGCAGGGTTGCCCACCACCACCGCGCCTGCCGGCACGTCACGGGTGACCACACTACCGGCACCCACCACGGCGTTATCGCCAATGGTCACCCCCGGCAGGATGATCGCCGCGCCGCCGATCCACACGTTGTTGCCGATGGTCACCGGCCGGCCACTCTCCAGACCAGTTCGGCGCACCTCGGGGTCGAGCGGGTGGTCGGCGGTATAGATTTGCACGTTGGGGCCGATCTGGCAGTCATCACCAATATGCACCGGCAGCACATCGAGGATCACGCAGTTGAAATTCATGAAGGTGTTGCGGCCGACGCTGATGTTGTAGCCATAGTCGCAATAGAACGGCGGGCGGATCACCGCGCCTTCGCCGACCTGGCCAAAGTGCTCTACCAGGAGCCCATGACGTGCGTCGTTGAGCAACTCGACACTGCTGTTGTAGCGGTGCATCCAGTGCTTGTTGGCGATCTGCTCGGCCTGCAGCTCGGGGCAGCCAGCGTGATAGAGCTGGCCTGTAAGCATTTTCTGTTTTTCGCTGAGGGACATGGAAACTCCTTCCTGGGGCTATGCTCTGTTCGCGAATCCGCCGATCATCGGACCACATTTTTCGCTTGAACGCACAAGGAGCCTGCATGAAGCGCAGCCTGACCCTGTTGGCCGTGGTGGTTGCCGTGGCCGCCGGCGCCGGATACTGGTACGTGCAGGGCAAGCTGCCGCAACGCGAGGGCGAGGTGGCCATTGCCGGCCTGCAGGCGCCGGTCAGCGTGCGCTACGATGCCCGCGGCGTGCCGCACCTGCAGGCGCAGAGCGAGCCGGACCTGTACCGTGCCCTCGGTTACGTGCATGCCCAGGACCGGCTGTTCCAGATGGAGATCCTGCGCCGCCTGGCCCGGGGTGAGCTGGCCGAGGTGCTGGGCGACAAGCTGCTGCCCACCGATACCCTGTTCCGCAGCCTGCGCATTCGCGAACAGGCAGCACTGATGGCCAAGCGTCAGGACCGGCAATCGCCCGCCTGGCAAGCCCTGCAAGCCTACCTCGACGGAGTGAACAGCTGGCAGGCCAGCCACCCAAAACCCGTGGAGTTCGACCTGCTCGGCATCACCCCACGCCCCTTCAGCGCCGAAGACACCCTGAGCATCGCCGGCTACCTGGCCTACAGCTTTGCCGCCGCGTTTCGCACCGAACCCGCGCTCACCTATATCCGCGACCAGCTGGGCCCTGAGTACCTGAACATCTTCGATCTCGCCTGGCAGCCCGAGGGCGCCTTGGGTACACCGCTGGCCGCTGCCGACTGGCAAAGCCTGGAGGCCCTCGCCCGCCTCAGCCATGATGCGCTGGGCGATGCGGGCATCCCGCAATTCGAGGGCAGCAACGCCTGGGCCGTGGCCGGCAGCCGCACCCGCAGCGGCAGGCCGCTGCTGGCCGGCGACCCGCACATCGGTTTTGCGGTGCCAGCGGTGTGGTACGAGGCCGAGCTGTCGGCGCCGGGCTTCAACCTGTATGGCTACTTCCAGGCGCTCAACCCGTTCGCCCTGCTCGGCCACAACCGCGACTTCGGCTGGAGCCTGACCATGTTCCAGAATGACGACGTCGACCTGATCGCCGAGCGAACCAACCCTGCCGACGCCAACCAGGTGATGGTCGATGGCAAATGGCAGGCGCTGGAAAAGACCGAGCAGCAGATTGCCGTCAAAGGCGAAGCACCGGTCACCCTCAGCCTCCGCCGGTCGCCCCATGGCCCGATCGTCAACGACGTGCTGGGTGCCACTGCCGGGCCCACGCCAATCGCCATGTGGTGGGCGTTCCTGGAAACCGAAAACCCGATCCTCGACGGTTTCTACCAGCTCAACCGCGCCGATACCCTGGGCAAGATGCGCGAGGCCGCGGCCAAGGTGCATGCGCCGGGGCTGAACCTGGTGTGGGCCAATGCCCGTGGCGATATCGGCTGGTGGGCGGCGGCGCAGTTGCCGATACGCCCCGACGGCGTCGACCCCGCGTTCATCCTCGACGGTGCCAGTGCGCAGGCCGACAAGCTCGGCTTCTACCCCTTCAGCGTCAACCCGCAGCAGGAGAACCCGGCACGCGACTACATTGTCTCGGCCAACTACCAGCCTCCAGCAGCAGTGCCGATACCCGGTTACTACAACCTGCCGGACCGAGGCCGCCAGCTCGATCGCCACTTGGCCAACCCCGACGTGAAGTGGGATACCCAAAATAGCCAGGCGCTGCAGTTGGACACTGGCAGCGACTATGGCCCGCGCACCCTTGCACCACTGCTGGCAACGCTGCGCGCAGTGGCCGAAGGTGACGAAGAGAAGGAGCTGGTCGAGCAACTGGCAGCCTGGAGCGGCGACTACCCGCTCGACTCGACCAGTGCCACGCTGTTCAACCAGTTCCTCTACGAGCTGGCATTCGCGGCCTTGCATGACGAGCTGGGCGACACCTGGTTCCCGGTGCTGATCAGCACCCGCGCCATCGACGCAGCCCTGCCGCGCCTGGCGGCGGATGCCGATTCACCGTGGTGGAACACCCGCGGAGCCAACCAGCGCACCGACCGTAACGCCGTGGTGCGGATGGCGTGGCAGAACAGCTTGAAGCACCTGCGGGAAACCCTGGGCAACGACCCGGCCAGTTGGCAGTGGGGCAAGGCCCATACCCTGACCCACAACCACCCGCTGGGGGTCAAAAAGCCGCTGAACCTGCTGTTCAACGTCGGCCCGTTCGCCGCACCGGGCACCCATGAAGTGCCGAACAACCTCTCGGCGAAGATCGGCCCGGCGCCATGGCCGGTGACCTATGGGCCGTCGACGCGGCGGCTGGTCGACTTTGCCGATGCCGGGCAGGCGCTGACCACCAACCCGGTCGGGCAGAGTGGTGTGCCGTTCGACAGGCATTTTGCGGATCAGGCCGAAGGTTATGTGCAGGGGCAGTACCAGAAGGCGCAGATGGGGGTGATTCCGGCGCAGAGTACCTTGCGTCTGGTGCCAGCCCATTCGCAGCACAAGGCTGCTCCTACAAGAGACCGCGATCCCCTGTAGGAGCAGACTTGTGCTGCGAATGGGCCGCAAAGCGGCCCCCGACAATTTCGAATACCCTACAGCGCTCCCAGCCGAGACCCATTCCATGCAAAGACACTTCATCGAAATCGACGGCGCCCGCATGAGCTACATCGACCAGGGCCAAGGCTTCCCGGTCCTGCTCGGCCACAGCTACCTGTGGTCCGCCGAGATGTGGCAGCCGCAAATCGAAGCCCTGTCAGCACACTTCCGCGTCATCGTCCCCGAGCTTTGGGGCCACGGCGGCTCCGATGCTCCGCCTGCCACGACCATCGACATGAGCGCCCTGGCCCGCCAGCATCTGGCACTGCTGGACGCCCTGGACATTGGCAAATGCCACTTGGTCGGCCTGTCGGTCGGCGGCATGTGGGGCGCGCAACTGGCCCTTGAACACCCCGAGCGGGTGGACCGCCTGGTGCTCATGGACACTTACCTGGGCGCCGAGCCGGAGGAGACTCGGCTCAAGTACTTCGCCTTGCTGGATGCCGCCAGCGAAGCCGGCGAATTCAGCGACCTGCTGCTCGACATCATCGTGCCTATATTTTTCCACGCAGGCGGCCAGACCGTGCCTGAAATCCGTGAGCGGTTTCGTGCTCAGCTGAAGGCAAGCAGTGCACAAACCATTCGCGAGAGCCTTGATCCCATGGGGCGGATAATCTTTGGACGACACGACCTTCTGGAGCGACTCGAGCAGCTGCCGAGCGAGAGAACCATCCTGATGTGCGGCGACCAGGACATTCCGCGGCCGCCGGAAGAGTCCAATGAAATGGCGCGAATCGTTGGCTGCCTGGCGGCGCAGATTCCGTTTGCGGGGCATATCTCCAGCCTGGAGAACCCGCGGGTGGTGAATGAGTTCTTGCTGAATTGGCTACCGCGTAACCGTTGAAGTCATTGGGGCCGCCTTGCGGCCCTTCGCGGGCTCGCCCGCTCCCACAGGGCCCTGCATACGCCGATCAATGTGGGAGCGGGCAAGCCCGCGAAGGGCTGCAAAGCAGCCCCAATGGCACCGTCACCCCTGCCACTTGCCCCCTTCCACAATCACGCTTTCCGGCTTGGTGTCATCGCTCAGTTCCTTGCGCACATACTGGTCATACAGCTTCAGCAGAAACTTCTCCTCCCCCAGCTTGGCCAGCTCGGCATTCACCCAGTCACGCAGCTCGGTGTTGCCCTTTTTCACCGCCGGTGCAATCGGTGCCTCGTCACCCAGCAGCTCAGGCAGCACGCGGTACCCCGGGTTCTGCTTGGCCCAGCTGAACAGAATCAGGTTGTCCTGCGCATAGGCATCGCCACGCCCGGTGGCCAGCGCCTGCAGCGACTCGCTGTTCTTCTCGAACTTGAGCAGTTTCCAGTCCGGGTGGTTCTTGGTCAGCCAGATATCAGCGGTAGTGCCGGTGGTGACGATGATGGTCTTGTCGGCCAGGTCGTCGAGCTTCTGCACCGGGCTGCCATCCGCGACGATGGCCTGCACGGCAACGCGCAGGTTGGGGTTGGTGAAGTCCACCGCTTCCTTGCGCTCCGGGGTCACGGTCATGTTGGCGAGAATCAGGTCGACCTTGTCGCTCTGCAAAAACGGGATACGGCTGGCCGGCTCCACGGCAACGAACTCGACCTTGTTTTCATCACCCAGCAGGTCCTTGGCCAGGCGCCGGCCGATATCGGTATCAAAGCCCACGTAGCGGCCCTGCTCATCGACGAAACCGAACGGTGGCTTGTCGGTGAACACGCCGACAATCAGCTTGTCGCGGGCCTTGATGGTTTCCAGGTAGCTGGTGGCCGGCGAGGCCGCCGCCGGCTTGGGTGGCTCTTCAGCCTTGTTGCAGCCGGCCAGCAGGGCCAGGCCGAACAACGGCGCCAGCAGTTTGGTGAGGTTGGCAGTTTTCATGACAGTTCCTTGTGCAGTGTCTTCGGCAGGCTTTCTACGAAGGAGAATTTCTCCAGGAACTGCTGCGCGCGTGCGGTCCGCGGTCGTGTGAAGAAGCTCTCGGGGTCGCCCTGTTCAAGGATCCTGCCGGCCTCCATGAACACGATGCGGTCGGCCACCGCGCGAGCGAAGGCCATTTCGTGGGTAACGATGAGCAAGGTCATACCGTCGCGGGCCAGGCCCTGGATCACCTGCAGCACCTCCTTGACCATTTCCGGGTCGAGGGCTGCGGTAACCTCGTCGAACAGCATCACCTCGGGGTTCATGCACAGCGAACGCACGATGGCGATGCGCTGTTGCTGGCCCCCGGACAACTGCCGGGGAAAGGCGTCGCGTTTGTCCAGCAGGCCGACCCGCGCCAGCAGCGCCTCGGCCTGGGCCTGGGCTTCGGCGCGCTCGCGCCTTTGTACCTTGAGCGGGCCAAGCAGCAGGTTGTCGATCACGCTCATGTGACCGAAGAGGTGATAGCTCTGGAACACCATGCCGACCCGCTGGCGGATCTCGCGCCAATCGGTGCGCGGGTCGAGCAGCTCCTGCCCGGCCAGGCGCAGGTGGCCGCCGTGGGCCTGCTCCAGGCCGTTGAGGCAGCGCAGCAGCGTGCTTTTGCCACAACCGCTGGGGCCGAGGATGACCACCACCTCGCCGGCCGCCACCTGGAGGTCGACGTCCTTGAGCACCTGGTGCTCGCCAAAGAACTTGTTGAAACCCTGAAATTCGATCAATGCGCTCATGAGTGGGCCCAGCGGCGTTCCAGCACGCGTGAAGCGGCGGACAGCGGATAGCAGACGATGAAAAAGAACAGGAACAAGGCGCCGTAGATCAGCACCGACTCGTAGGTGCGTTCGATAATCTGCTGGCCGGCCTTGATCACCTCGACCACGCCGATCAGCACCGCCAGCGAGCTGGTCTTGATGATCCGCGTGTAGATGTTGATGGTTGGCGGGGTCATGCGCTTGAGCGCCTGTGGCAACAGCACGTAGCCATACAGCTGCCAGCCGGCCAGGCCGATCGACAACCCCGCCTCGCGCTGGCCGCACGGCAGCGAGCGCAGCGCGCCACGCACCACCTCGCCCACCTCGCTGGCGCCCCACAGGCCCAGCACCAGTACCGCGCACCAGAAGCTGGGGATGCTCAGCGCCAGGAAGATCGGCAGGCCGAAGAACACCAGGTACAGCCAGACCAGCACCGGGATGGCACGGAACAGCTCCAGGTACACCTGTAAGGCAATGTTCAGGGCCCGGTTGCCCAAGGTTGCCAGCACGCCATAGAGCACACCGCCCAGCGTCGCGAAGAGGATGCCCAGCGCAGAGATGGCCAGGGTCTGCGCCGCGCCGCCAGCCAGCTGCGGCAATGCCTGCAGCAGCAGTTCAGACGCCGAACTGGCCATGTTGCAGCCTCCTTTCGATATAGCGCAGCAGCAAGGACAGCGGCAGGAACAGCAGCACACAGAGCAGGGTCAGCACGGTGAGCATTTCATAGGTCTTGTAGTACAGCGCGATGTAGTTCTTGGTCGTGTAGAGAATTTCCGGCACGGCCACCGCCGACACCACGGTGGTTTCCTTGAGCAGGAAGACGAAGTTGGCGAACAGTGCCGGCAGGCTGAGGATGCCCGCCTGGGGCAGCACCACATGGCGCAGTAGCTGGCCTTCGGACAGGCCGATGGAGCGCCCGGACTCCAGCTGGGTACGGGGCACGGCCTCGATGCCGGCACGCAGCACCTCGGTGAGGTAGGCACCGCCCATGAAGGTCATGGTGATGATTGCAGCGGCAAAGCCGGAAATCTTCAGGCCCAGGCTGGGCAAGGCGAAGTAGACGAAGAACAGCTGGATCAGCAGCGGCGTGTTGCGGGCCAGCTCCACGTAGGCTTTTACCAGGCGCCACAGGTACGGGGTGCGTAATACCAGCAGTGTGGCGTTGACCAGAGCGACCAGCAGCGAGGTGGCGATGGCGATCAGGCCGACCTGCAGGGTCACGCCCACGGCCTTGAGGAAGGCGGGCAGCGTGCCAAGGATGAATGCGGTGTCGAGGGTCATGGGTAAAGCAGGTCTGCAGGGTGCGCATGGGCACGATAGCTAGACTCTAATGATCTAAAAACTTTTTAATAAATATCTTTATCGCATATGCATATCACTGAGAATTCAGCGCTGATGGCATGTATTGCCGGCGCACACAGGACCTTGTGGGAGCGGCTTCAGCCGCGAACACCGGCGCAGCCGGTGCCATGCACCGGGTTGAATTCTTCGCGGCTAAAGCCCAGAAATGAAAACGCCGACACAAGAGTGTCGGCGTTGGGTCATGCAAGGTAATGCAAGCGCATCAGAACGCCGGCAGCACCGCACCTTGGTACTTCTTGGCGATGAATTCCTTCACTTCCGGGCTGGTCAGGGCCTTGGCCAGTTTCTGGATGGCTTCGCTGTCCTTGTTGTCCGGGCGGGCGACCAGGAAGTTCACGTATGGCGAGTCGCTGCCTTCGATCACCAGCGCGTCCTTGGCCGGGTTCAGGCCGGCTTCCAGGGCGTAGTTGGTGTTGATCATGTCCAGGTCGACCTGGTCCAGCACGCGCGGCAGCATGGCCGACTCAAGCTCGCGGAACTTCAGCTTCTTCGGGTTCTCGGCAATGTCCTTGGGGGTGGCCAGGGCGTTCTTCGGATCCTTCAGGGTGATCAGGCCAGCCTTCTGCAGCAGTAGCAGGGCGCGGCCGCTGTTGCTGCCCTCGTTAGGGATGGCAACGGTAGCGCCTTCTTTCAGTTCGCCCAGGCTCTTGACCTTCTTCGAGTAACCACCAAAGGGTTCGACATGCACGCCGATCACGGTTTCCAGGTGGGTGCCCTTGCCTTCGTTGAAGTTCTGCAGATAAGGCAGGGTCTGGAAGTAGTTGGCGTCCAGGCGCTTCTGGTCAACCTGCACGTTCGGCTGCACGTAGTCGGTGAAAACCTTGATCTGCAGGTCCACACCTTCCTTGGCCAGGGTCGGCTTGATCAGCTCGAGGATTTCGGCGTGCGGTACCGGGGTGGCGGCGACAACCAGTTTCTCGGCGGCGGTAGCCAGGCCGGCAAACGACAGGGCAGCGGCCAGGGCAGTGGTCAGCAGGGTCTTCTTCATGGTGATCCTTGTTCTGGTTCTGGGCCATCGACGATGGCGAATCGGGTGCCCAACCGGTTCACCAGCGGGCGTGAGGCGGACAATACCCAGATTTTTTATTCCGCAAAAATATCTTTTATTTAGCTGCTTATTCCAAAAACAAAATGCTATCAGCCATTTTGCTTTTGAGCAGTGCCTAGCGCGCAGGATCGGGCAGGTCCAGGTCCTCTGCGAGGATCTCCTCGCCATCATTCAGCAGCAAGGCAAAGTGGATGACATTCTCCAGTTCACGGGTGTTGCCGGGCCAGGGGTGTGCCTCCAGCGCCTGCTGTGCCGCCTCGCTAACCAGCGGCACAGGCCGCTGCAGGCGCACGCTGTAGATGCCCACGAAGTACTCGGCCAACGGCAGGATATCGCCCGGCCGCTCGCGCAGTGGCGGTAGCTCCAGCGCTCCCTCGCGCAGGTACTGGTACAGGCGCTCGTTGAAGCGCCCCGCGCGCACCACCCGCGCCAGATCGATGCTGGTAGCGGCCACCAGGCGCACGTCCACCGGTTGCGGCTGCTGCGCGCCCACCCGGGTAACCTCGCGGTTTTCCAGGGCGGCCAGCAGCTTGCCCTGGATGGCCAGCGGCAAGTCGGCGATCTCGTCCAGGTACAACGTGCCGCCGTTGGCAGAGCCGAACCAGCCGGCACGGCTGCTGGCTGTGCCACCTTGGCTGCCGGCACTGTAGCCGAACAGCTCGGCATCGGCGTAGGTGGGGCTGATGGCAGCGCAGTTGACCGACACGAACAACCCGCTGCGGTCACTGGCACGGTGGATCTGCCGGGCCAGCAGTTCCTTGCCGGTGCCGGTTTCGCCACGGATCAGCACCGGCAAGGATTGTGGCGCCAGGTGCTCGAGCTCCTCGCGCAACTGCTGCGAACGTGGGTCGATGAACACCAGCGCCTTGGCGCGGATGCTCAGCGGGCTCTTGTCCAGTTCAGGGAAGGTCAGCAACGGCTGGCCAAAAGGGTTTTGAAAAGTCATGACGAACTCCCGCCCCAGGCCTTCAATGGCCGGGCGTCAGGCAAACGGTAAACAGTAAGGGCGATCAGGCGCGGCGCAGTGCGCGCTGCTCGACCCGGCTCTGCAAGCGATACAAGTAGGCGAAACCTTGTTCCCAGCGCTCATGGCCGGACTTGACGTTGATGTGCCCGGCGTTGGTCAGCAGCCCTGCTTCGGCGCCCCAGACCTGGGCCAGATACAACGCCCTTGGCACGCTCACGGCCGGGTCGTTGTCCGAGCTGACCACCTGGCTGGGGAATGGCAGTGCTTCGGTCGGGATCGGTGCGAAGTTGCGCAGAGCTGGCGCGCAGGTCGGCCGCTCCACGTCAGCGGGTGCCACCAGCAGCGCGCCACGTACCCGCCGCAGCAGGGCCGGGCTGGCCTGCGCGGCCCAATGAGCGACGGTTATGCAGCCCAGGCTATGGGCAATCAGAATCACCGGCGAGCGCTCGGCGGCAATCGCCTGCTCCAGTGCCTGCACCCAGTCCTGGCGTTGCGGAGTCAGCCAGTCGTTCTGCTCGACCCGCATACTGTTCGGCAGGGTGCGCTGCCAGTGACTTTGCCAATGATTGTCTGGCGATCCTTGCCAGCCCGGCACAATCAGGTAACGAATCGACTCATTGCGCATGGGGACGCCTCCGGTGAGTTTGCGTGCTTGGAGACAAGTATAGGGAGGGAGTTATATCAGTAAAGGAATAAGAAGCTATTTATTAATAACCAAAATGCAATCCCTGTGGGCGCGGGTTTACCCGCGAATGCGTCGGTGATGCCTACATCGCATTCGCGGGTAAATCCGCTCCCACAGGGGGCATTGATAGCCATGAAATCCTGGCAAAAAAAAAGGGCCATCCCCTGCCAAGAGATATGGCCCCTAAGCACTTGCCTGAAGAAAGTTGACGAGATCAGCGCGCGGTAATCACCGCCAGCTTGCTGATCCCCGCACGTTCGATGGCCGCCATGGCCCGCGCCACTTCGCCGTAGTTCACGCCGTCATCGGCCTGCAGCTGTACGCGCAGCTCCCCGTCCTTGTCCTTGGCAGCCTTGAGGCTGGTTTCCAGCAGGTCTGGCTGGATCTCGTCCTTGTTGATGAACAACTTGCCGTCACCATCAATGCTGACCACCAGCGGGTCCTTCTGCTCCACCGGGGCCACAGCCTCGGTCTTGGGCAGGTTGATGGGGATGGCATTGGTCAGCAGCGGCGCGGTGACGATGAACACCACCAGCAGCACCAGCATGACGTCCACCAACGGCGTGACGTTGATTTCACTGAGGACTTCGTCGCTGTCCTGGGTCGAAAAGGCCATGTCAGGACGCCTCCTTCACCGGTTGGGTGAAACCGGCCTGGGGCCTGTGCACGGCCGGGTGCACCAGCACGCGGAAAGCACTCTTCTGCGCCAGGCTGTAGAAGTCGTGGGCGAAGTCATCGAGGTCGGCGGCGGTTAGCTTGAGGCGGCGCAGGAAGTAGTTGTAGACCAGCACCGCCGGCACCGCGACGGCGATACCCACGCCGGTGGCCACCAGTGCCGCGCCAATCGGCCCGGCCACGGTTTCCAGGCTGGCGGAACCAGCCGCGCTAATGCCCTTGAGCGCTTCCATGATGCCCCAGACGGTGCCGAACAGGCCGATGAAGGGCGAGGTACTGCCAATACTGGCGACCACCGCCAGGCCGGTTTCCAGCGAACGGCGCTCACGCACGATCTGCTGGCGCAGGGCGCGCTCCAGGCGGTCCTGGTGGTTGATGGCGTGGCTCAGGTCATTGGCCTGGCTGTCACCGACTGCGATGGCGGCATAACCGGCCTGGGCAACACGGGCGACAGGGCCTGGCAGGTGGTGGCTGGGCTCGGCAGCCGAGTCCAGGCTCGAGGCGGCCCAGAATTGCTGGTAGAAGCGTTTGTCCTGGTTCTTCAGCCGCACGAACTGCACGACCTTGACCAGGGCCAGGCCCCAGGTGACGACAGAAAAACCGACCAGCAGCCAGATGACTGCGCTTTCAACGGATTGGAGGGGGGATGCCAGCAGGCTCATGATGATGTCTTCCTGTGTTCTGCGAAAAAGTTAGCGAAGCTTGAAATCAATCGGCACGCTGACCCAGCCGGTCTGGGCCACGTCACCCTGCTTGGCAGGCACGAAACTCCAGCGCTTGACCGCGGCCAGTGCGGCAGCGTCGAGGGCATCACGGCCGCTGCTCTTCTGGATCTGGATCTGTCCGGGCTTGCCGCTGGGCAGCACCTCGACGCGCAGCAGCACGGTGCCTTCCCAACCGCGGCGCTGGGCCATCTGCGGGTACTCCGGCGCCGGGTTCTTCAGGTACGCCGCGTTGGCCGATGCCGGGGTGACCGGGGCCGGCGCGGGTGGTGCTGGCGGGGCCGGAGCGGCCACAGGGGCTGGCGGCGGTGCTTCGACCGGCTTGGGCTGAGGTTTGGGCTGTTGCTTGACCACCGGCTTGGGCACGGGCTTTGGCTTGGGTTTGGGCTTGGCGGCCAGTTCGTCGACCACGGCCGGCGGTGGCGACTGGACCACCGGCGGTGCCGGGGCTGGTGGCGGTGGTTCGACTACAGGCGGTGCTGGCGCGGCGAACTCGATGGTCATCGGCGGTACTTGCGGTGGCACCACCGGCAGCTCGGGCGTTGGTGCCTGGTTGACCCAATACGCTGCTGCGCCATGCAGGGCCAGCACCAGCAGGCCCAGCACCAGCTTGTCGCGGCGCTTGAGCCCACTGACAGGCG
Source organism: Pseudomonas shirazica (assembly GCF_015168335.1). Taxonomy (NCBI): domain Bacteria; kingdom Pseudomonadati; phylum Pseudomonadota; class Gammaproteobacteria; order Pseudomonadales; family Pseudomonadaceae; genus Pseudomonas; species Pseudomonas shirazica. The sequence goes on along the minus strand of NZ_CP063456.1, from coordinate 5,517,719 downwards.
TGCGTTGCAAGCGCAGCTGGCCAAGCGGGAGGCGAAGCGTGCGTCCAAGGTCGACCAGGTCACCCGGGGCCGGGCGCCATGGCTGGTCGTAGGCCCTGACGGCCGACTGGACATTACCCATTGATCAAACTCCTGGGACTCGATTCAGGTGTGTGGCTGAATCATCGGGGCCAGGGGCTTATCACTTAAAGTAATGTTTAAAATTATGATTAGAACTTTACTGAATATAGTTTTTGAAGGATTGTGGCAAAGCCGCGGAATTCGCGGGCTGTGGCCGGGCGGGTTTTCAATCATGCATTGCCGGCATGCGAAATATTCGCGTAAGGCATGAGATTGCCGCGAGGGCTGCGCCCTCGATCGCCGGCAAGCCAGCTCCCACAGGGAACGGTGTTACGCGGTCAATGTGGGAGCTGGCTTGCCGGCGATGGGCTGCAAAGCAGCCCCGGCAATCCATCAGGCATAAAAAAGCCCAGGACCAACCCTGGGCTTTTTCATCATCAAAGGCGACTCAGATATCCGCCACCTTCTGCCAAACCTTCGGCCGGAAGAACAATGTCTCCCCACGCGCCAACCCGGTCAGGCTGTCATGGTCCTTGACCACTTCGGCCTCGATCAGCTCGCTCTGCCCCTCCACCTTCAAGGTCACCCGCGTGGTCGCGCCCAACGGCCGGATGTCGCGCACCTCGGCCGCATGGTGCCCTTCGGTCTCATGCCGCGACAGCGACACTTCGTGCGGGCGGAACAGCACATGATGCCCTTCGCTCAGGGCCAGGCGGTTGGAATCACCGAGGAAGTGGTAGACGAAATCGTTGGCCGGGTGCTCGTACACCTCGCCCGGCGAGCCGATCTGCTCGATCACGCCCTTGTTCATCACCACGATGCGGTCAGCCACCTCCATGGCTTCTTCCTGGTCGTGGGTGACGAACACCGACGTCAGGTTGATGTCCTCGTGCAGGCGCGCCAGCCAGCGGCGCAGCTCCTTGCGCACCTTGGCATCCAGCGCACCGAAAGGCTCGTCCAGCAGCAGCACCTTGGGTTCCACCGCCAGCGCACGGGCCAGGGCGATACGCTGGCGCTGGCCACCGGACAACTGCTCGGGGTAGCGGTCGGACAGCCAGTCCAGCTGCACCATGTTCAGCAGTTCATGCACCTTCTCGGCTATCTTGCTCTCGCTCGGGCGCTCGCCCTTGGGCTTCATGCGCAGGCCGAAGGCAACGTTGTCGAACACACTCATGTGGCGGAACAACGCGTAGTGCTGGAACACGAAACCGACGTTGCGGTCGCGCACGTCATGGCCGGACACGTCCTCGCCATGGAACACGATATTGCCCTGGTCGGGGGTTTCCAGGCCGGCGATGATGCGCAGCAACGTGGTCTTGCCGCAGCCGGAAGGGCCGAGCAGGGCCACCAGCTCGCCGCTGTTGATGTCCAGGTTGATGTTGTCCAGGGCCTGGAAGCTGTTGAAGCGCTTGCTGACGTTACGAACTTCGATCGACATGAATCATTCCTCCGCGGCGCTGTGGCGCAGGCGGTTAATACGGTTCTCGCTCCACTGCTTGAGCAGCAGGATGAAGAGCGCCAGGATCAGCAACAGGCTGGCCACGCTGAAGGCCGCGACATGGTTGTACTCGTTGTAGAGGATCTCCACGTGCAGCGGCAAGGTGTTGGTCACGCCGCGAATGTGGCCGGACACCACCGACACCGCGCCAAACTCGCCCATGGCCCGCGCGGTGCACAGCACCACCCCGTAGATCAGGCCCCATTTGATGTTCGGCAGGGTCACGTGCCAGAACATCTGCCAGCCATTGGCGCCGAGCAAGCGCGCGGCCTCCTCTTCCTGCGTGCCCTGCTCCTGCATCAGCGGGATCAGCTCACGGGCCACGAACGGTACGGTGACGAAGATGGTGGCCAGGACGATGCCCGGCAGGGCGAACACGATCTGGATATCGTGGTCCTGCAGCCATGGCCCGAACAGGCCTTGAGCGCCGAACATCAGCACGTAGACCAGGCCCGCGATCACCGGCGACACCGAGAACGGCAGATCGATCAGGGTGACCAGGATACTCTTGCCACGGAAGGTGTACTTGCTCACGCACCAGGCGGCGCTGACACCGAACACCAGGTTCAGCGGCACCGAAATGGCCACGGCGAGCAGGGTCAGCTTCAGCGCCGACAATGCGTCAGGCTCGAAGATCGCCTCGAAGAAGGTGCCAAAGCCGTTCTTCAGCGCCTGCGACACCACGATCACCAGTGGCAGCAGCAGGAACAGCGCGAACACCAGCCAGCCAAGGCCGATCAGGATACGCCGCGAAGTGGCGCTGCCCCGGCGGGCAGCGTTGGCGGCGGCGGTTGCATTCAGGGATGAACTGGACATGCCGGCCTCCTTCAAGGGGTTTCGATGCGGCGCTGCAGCAGGTTGATCAGCAGCAGCAGGATGAAGGAAACCACCAGCATCAGCACGCCGATGGCGGTCGCGCCGGTGTAGTCATACTGGTCGAGCTTGACCATGATCAGCAGAGGCAGGATCTCGGTCTTCATCGGCATGTTGCCGGCAATGAAGATCACCGAACCATACTCGCCCACGCCGCGGGCGAAGGCCAGGGCAAAACCTGTCAGCCAGGCAGGCAGCAGCGCTGGCGCCAGCACATGGCGGAACACCTGCAGCGGCTTGGCGCCCAGGCAGGCAGCGGCCTCCTCCACTTCACGCGGAATGTCGGCCAGCACCGGCTGCACCGTACGCACCACGAACGGCAGGGTGACGAAGGTCAGCGCCAGGGTGATGCCCAGTGGGGTGTAGGCGATCTTGAAGCCCAGGTCGGTGGCGAACTGGCCGACCCAGCCCGAGGGCGCGTACAGGGCGGTCAGGGCGATACCGGCTACAGCCGTGGGCAGGGCGAACGGCAGGTCGATCATCGCATCGATGATCTTGCGCCCGGGGAAGGTGTAGCGCACCAGCACCCAGGCCAGCAGGGTGCCGATCACTCCGTTGATGATGGCGGCGAACAGGGCGGTGCCGAAACTCAGCTTGAGCGCGGCGATCACCCGCGGTGCACTGATGATGTTCCAGAACTGCTCCCAGGTAAGCTGCGCGGCATGCACGAACATGGCGGCCAGCGGTATCAGCACGATCAGGCTGAGGTACACCAAGGTGTAGCCCAGCGTCAGCCCGAAGCCGGGTATGACGGGGGAAATGCGGCGTGACATAAATATCCCTGGTTGAACGCACTTGGCCCGGGAACGATCCCGGGCTGGTGCTAGCTTCTGAAATCCTGGGGCTGCTTTGCAGCCCATCGCGACGCAAGGCCGCTCCTACAGGGGTGCGCGTACCTCTGTAGGAGCGGCCTTGTGTCGCGATGGGCCGCATGGCGGCCCCGCTTTTCCTTGGCCCCTACTGTGCCTGATAGATCTGGTCGAACACACCGCCATCATTGAAGAATTTCGGCTGTGCAGTCTTCCAGCCACCAAAGTCCTTGTCGATGGTCACCAGGTCCAGTTTCGGGAACTGCTTGCCAAACTCGGCAGCGACCTTCTCGTCACGCGGGCGGTAGAAGTTCTCGGCTGCGATCTTCTGCCCGGCCGGGCTGTACAGGTGCTTGAGGTATTCGGTGGCAATCTCGGTATTGCCCTTCTTCTCGGCGTTCTTGTCCACCACCGCCACCGGCGGTTCGGCGAGGATCGACAGCGAAGGCACGATGATCTCGAACTTGTCGGCGCCACCGTCTTCCTTCAGCGCCAGGAAGGCTTCGTTTTCCCAGGCCAGCAGCACATCGCCCTGGCCGTTATTGACGAAGGTGATGGTCGAGCCACGGGCGCCGGTATCCAGCACCGGGACGTGCTTGAACAGCTCCTGCACGTACTCCTTGGCCTTTTCTTCGCTACCGCCGGCCTTCAGGCCATAGGCCCAGGCCGCCAGGAAGTTCCAGCGGGCGCCGCCGGAGGTTTTCGGGTTGGGGGTGATGACCGACACATCCTTCTTGATCAGGTCGCCCCAGTCCTTGATGCCTTTAGGGTTGCCCTTGCGCACCAGGAACACGATAGTCGAGGTGTACGGGGTGCTGGCATCCGGCAGGCGGGTCTGCCAGTTGTCTGGCAGGGTCTTGCCGAGCTTGGCGACTTCATCGATGTCGCCGGCCAGGGCCAGGGTCACCACGTCGGCACGCAGGCCATCGATCACCGCACGGGCCTGCTTGCCCGAACCGCCGTGGGATTGCTGGATCTTCACCTTGTCGCCCGGGTGGGCCTGCTGCCAGTGCTTGATGAACTCGGCGTTGTACTGCTGGTACAGCTCGCGGGTCGGGTCGTAGGACACGTTCAGCAGTTCGTAGTCCTTGGCGATGGCGGAACCGGCAAAAACAGCACTGGCCAGGGCGGCAAGCGCATAACGGCGGATGGACATGGTGAAGCTCCCGATTGGCATTTTTCTAGTTTTTGAATGTGTGGTGCGATCAGCCGGTCTTGTTGCCGGGCTGCTGTAGGCGGAACTTCTCCTTGCGCTCGATCTGTACGACCTGAGCGTTGTGCACGGTGATCTCCACCGCACCGAATCGCAGGTCGCGCAGAGCGCTCTGGATTTCCCGCAGAATGGTGGCTTCGTCCTGACCGTCGATGCTACGCAGAGATGCACTCATGCTCGTTCTCCTTGGAGTGAGGGTGCCGGGCTGAGGTTTGAAGGGGATTTGCGCCTGGCTTGAGGGCAATAGTAGTGAGGCGGGATTATTCTTAAAAATACTGTTTGAGAATGTTTATATAACCATTTTTCAAGCACCGCATTTCCCTTGTAGGAGCAGCCTCGTGCTGCGAAGAGGCCGGCAATCCCATCAGCATTTGATGATGAATTTACCGGCCTCTTCGCAGCACGAGGCTGCTCCTACAAGGGGATGCGTGGTCAGGAGGGTTTCTTCTGTGGCTCGCGGATCTTGTACCAGGCCACATACAAGGCCGGCAGGAACAGCAGCGTCAGCAGGGTCGCCACGATGATCCCGCCAATCATGGCGTAGGCCATCGGCCCCCAGAACACTTCGCGGGCAATCGGGATCATGCCCAGGCTCGCCGCCGCCGCGGTCAGCAGAATCGGCCGGCGCCGGTGGTTGGTTGCCTCCACCACCGCATCCCACGGCGACAAGCCCTGGGCTTCGAACTCGTCGATCTGGGTCACCAGGATCACCGAGTTACGAATGATGATGCCCGCCAGCGCGAGAATGCCGAGAATCGCCACGAAGCCCATGGGCGTACCTGTGGGCACCAGCGCAATGATCACGCCAATCAACCCCAGCGGCGCCACGCTGACCACCAGGAACAGCTTCTGCACGCTGTGCAGCTGGATCATCAGGAACGTCGCCATCAGGAACAGCATCAGCGGGATGACCTTGCGGATCGGCCCCTGCGCCTTGGCGCTCTCCTCCACCGTGCCGCCGGTGGCCACTTCGAAGCCCACCGGCAACTTGCTGGCGAACTCGTCGATCTTCGGCTTCAGCTGGGCCACCAGGTCGGTGGGCTGGATGTCACCGTTGACCGATGCCTTGATGGTGATGGTCGGCTTGCGGTCACGACGCCACACAAGCGGCTGCTCCAGCTCGTAGCGCACAGTAGCGAACGCAAGCAGCGGGATCGAAGTGCCGTTGGGTGTCAGGATCTGCAGGTTCTGCAAGGTATCCGGCGAGCCACGCTCGCTGTCCTCGGCACGGGCGACCACGTCGACCAGGTAGATGTTGTCGTTGACCTGGGTGATCTGCACGCCGCTGACGATGCTGTTCATCACATTGGCCACGTCCTCCGACGACAGGCCCAGCTGGCGCGCCTTGTCCTGGGCGATTTCCACGCGCAGCACCTTACCCGGCTCGTTCCAGTCGTAGATCATCTCGCCGATGTGCTCGTTCTGGTCGAGCAAGGTGGCCAGCTCGATGGCGTGCTTGCGAACCTCGTCGATATTGGCACCGCTTACCCGATACTGGATCGGTCGGCCCACCGGTGGGCCCATTTCCAGCGATTGCACGTTGGTGCCGACGCCAACGAATTCTTCATGCAGGATCTTCTGCAGGCGCTCCATCATGGCCTGGCGTTCTTCGAAGCCCTTGCTGACGATCACCAGCTGCGCGTAGTACGGGTTCTGCAACTGCTGGTCGAGGGGCAGGTAGAAGCGGATCGCGCCCTGGCCGATATAGGTACTCCAGTGCACCAGGTCCGGGTCGTCCTTGATCCGCGCCTCGAAACGGTCGACCACCTTGCGCGTCTCCTCGATCGAGGCGTTCTGCGGCAGGTTGAGGTCGACGAGGATTTCCGGGCGGTCAGAGGACGGGAAGAACTGGTTCTGCACGAAGCGTTCGCAGAAGATCGCCAGGGCGAACAGCACCACGGTGCCGATGATGGTCAGCCAGCGGTTGCGCATGCACCACAACAAACCATGCTCGAAGGCCCGGCCGACGCGCCCGGGCTCGGCTTCATGGTGCTTGAGCTTGGCACTGCTGAGGATGTGCACGCCTAACACCGGGGCGAAGAATACCGCCACCACCCACGACACCATCAGTGCCACGGCAATTACCGCAAACAGCGTGTAGGTGTATTCACCCGCCGAACTGGCGTTGAGGCCGATCGGCACGAAACCGGCCACAGTCACCAGGGTGCCGGTGAGCATGGGGAAGGCTGTGGAGGTATAGGCAAAAGTCGCCGCCTGCTCCTTGCTTTCGCCCATTTCCAGCCGTGTGACCATCACTTCCACAGTGATCATCGCATCATCCACCAGCAGGCCCAGGGCGATGATCAGCGCCCCCAGCGAAATACGCTGCATGGTGATGCCGCTGTATTCCATGAACACGAACACCATGGCCAGCACCAGTGGGATCGAGCAGGCCACCACCAACCCGGCACGCACGCCGAGGCTGACAAAGCTCACCGCCAGCACGATTACCACCGCCTCGAACAGCGCGCTGGTGAAGCCGCCGACCGCTTGCTTGACCACCACGGCCTGGTCGGAAACAGTGTGCACCCCGACGCCCACCGGCAGGTCTTCGACCACCTGGTCCATGCGCTTTTTCAGCGCCGCGCCGAACACCTGGATATTGCCGCCGGCCTTCATGCCGATGGCCAGGCCCAGCGCCGTCTGGCCGTTGTAGCGGAACATCGGCGAAGGAGGGTCGACGTAGCCGCGCTCGATATCGGCGATGTCTGCCAGGCGGAAGAAGCGGTCGTTGATCTTCAGGTTGACGGTTTCCAGGTCCTTTTCCGAGGTGAACTGCCCGGAGGTACGCACCGAGATACGTTCAGGCCCTGCCTCGATCACACCGGCAGGGGTCACGGCGTTTTGCGATTGCAGGGCCTGCATGACCTGGCGCTGGTCGATGCCCAAGGCTGCCAGCTTGCGGGTGGAGAAGTTCAGGTACAGCACTTCGTCCTGGGTGCCGATCAGCTCGATCTTGCCGATGTTGGGCACATCGCGCACTTCGGCCCGCGCCTGCTCCACGTAGTCGCGCAGCTGGCGCAGGGTCAGGCCGTCGGCAGTGAAGGCATAGATAGAACCGAACACATCGCCGAATTCATCGTTGAACCCGGGCCCCTGGATGCCTGCAGGGAATTCACCGCGAATGTCCTGGATCTTCTTGCGCACCTGGTACCAGATTTCCGGGATGTCCTTGGCCTTGGTGGTGTCGCGCAGGTACACGTAGACCGTGGATTCGCCGGGGCGGGTGTAGCTTTTGGTGTAGTCGAGGGAGTCGAGTTCCTCGAGCTTCTTCTCGATACGGTCGGTGACCTGGTACAGGGTTTCGTCCTGGGTAGCGCCGGGCCAGCGGGTCTGGATGACCATGGTCTTGATGGTGAACGACGGGTCTTCCTCACGGCCCAGGTTGAAGTAGGAGAAAATCCCCATCAACAGGGCAACGAACATCAGGTACCAGACGAACGATTGATGCTTGAGCGCCCAGTCGGACAGGTTGAAGCTTCCTTTCATTGCGCATCCTCGTCGAAGGTGACCTTCTGGCCAGGCTTGAGGCTATTCACGCCCGCAGTCACCACCCGCTCGCCGGGCTGTACGCCCGAGGTCAGGACGATGCTGTCGGCGGTTCGACCGATCAGGGCCACATCACGAGTGGCCACGGTCTTCTGTTGCGTATCGATCACCCATACCTGGGTCTTGCCGTCGCGCTCGAGCAAGGCACTCAAGGGCAGTTCACTGCGCGGCGACACCTCCGAACTCAGGGTCACGCTGATGGCGGTGCCCAGGTGGAAGGCCGCCGGGGTGCTGGCCAGGGTCAGGCGCGCGCGGCGGGTGCGAGTGGTGGCGTCGGCCTGGGGTTCCAGTTCCCGCAGGCTGGCGGTGGTGTTGATGGTCGGGTCCAGCTGCGAAGCAACGGTGAACGTCAGGCCTTTGCTCAACTGCTCGGCCAGGCCGATCGGCAGGTCGATCACCGCTTCCTTCACATCCGGCCTGGCCAGGGTTACCACGGCCTGGCCGGCGGTGACGGTTTGCCCGGCTTCGGCCTGCCAGGCAGTGATTACCGCGGCGTGGTCGGTGCGCAGGGTACTGTAATCGAGCTGGTCACGCGCCTGGCTGAGCGCAGAGCGCGCTTGCTCCAACGCCGCACTGGTGGTTTTCAGATTGGTCTGAGCGATATCCAGCTGGGCCTGGGCGCCTACGCCACGGTCGTACAGCTGTTGTTGGCGGCGGGCATCGGCCTGGGCGTTGATCCACTGCGCCTGCACCTTGGCCAGGTCGCCCTCGGCGGCGCGCAACTGGTTCTGCTGGTCGGTCGGGTCGAGGGTGGCCAGGGTGTCGCCCGGTTTCACCTGGGCGCCCACATCCAGCCAGCGCCGGGCAATACGCCCGGAAACCCGGAAGCCCAAGGTGCTTTCGAAACGGGCCTGGATACTGCCGGCGAAGCGGCCCAGCTGCGACTGCACCTGGGGTTCGACCTTGACCGACAGCACCGGCCGAATCGGCTCCGGCACTTCATCCTCGCTACTGCAGCCGGCCAACAGCACGCCGGCCGACAGCATCAGCAGCAGGCGCTTCATAGCTCACCCCCTTTGGCCTTGGCATCGACCTTCAGTACCTGCATGCCGGGGTGCAGCAACTGCCCGCCATTTACCACCACGGTCTCGCCGCCTTTCAGGCCACTGGCGACCACGATCCTGCCGGTGAGGTAACGGCTGACCTCGACCTTGCGCAGCTCTACCTTGTCACCCTCGCCCACTACCCAGACGGCGGGCTCATGCAGGGCCTTGGTCAGTGCCGACCATGGCAGCTCGATACTTGGTCGGCCCTGGGCATTGGTGGTGGCCGTCACCGGTGCACCCAGTTGCATCCCTGGCGGCACATCCCTCAGCCCGACCTTGACCTGTACCGTGCCGCTTTGCGCGGACACCGTAGGGGTGATTTCGCGCACGAAGCCACGGGCCTGAACCTTGGGGTCGTCCAGCAGGCTGACGATCACTCCAGCGTCGCTGGGCGGGGCCACCAGCAGCGATTCGTAGACATTGAACACGGCATCACGGTCGCCATCGGTGGCCAGGCTGAAGATTGGCATGGTCGCTTGAACCACCTGGCCGACCTCGGCCTGGCGCTCGGTGATGACCCCATCGGCCTCGGAGACCAGCGCGGTATAGCTCAGTTGTTCGTTGGCATTGGCCAATTGCGCTTGCGCGGCCTTGAGCGCGCTCTGGTTGCTGCGCAGCGCGGCTTCGGCGGAATCGTATTCGCTCTGGCTGGTGTAGCCCTTGGGCAACAGCTTTTGCTGGCGCACGAACGCGGCACTGGTCTGGGTGACCCGCGCCTGCGCGGCGAACACCTCGGCCTTGGCCGAGTCGACATTGTTCTGCAGGTCTTTCGGGTCCAGCCGCGCCAACACCTGGTTGGCCTTTACGTGGTCGCCGACATCGACACTGCGCGAAATGATCTTGCCGCCCACCCGGAACGACAGGTCGGTCTGCACCCGCGCCTGCACATCGCCAGTCAGGGTGACCCTGGCAGCGAAATCGGTGGGTGATACCTGTTGCACGCCTACGCGTGGCAGTGTTTCGGTGGTTTCTTCCTTACTACAGCCCGACAGCAGGGACACAAGCCCCAGGCAGACGACCAACAGCGGACGTATCAACGTCATGCAGGCTCCTTGCTTGCGCGCAAATGATTCGTGGAATGCGACTGTCAGCGTAGTTCAGGGTTCGATAAACGGCACTAACCGCGATCAAGCTGGCATTTTCGGCGCCTGCGCGGGCCTCTTCGCGGGCACGCCCGCTCCCACAGGATGGTCGCCAGCCTCAAGCGTGCGCTGTACCTGTGGGAGCGGGCGTGCCCGCGAAAGGGTGAAGGTCAGAGCTGAACTGAAGCCTTGTTCAGTCCCAGTTCGATGTCATCGATCAGTGCTTTTGCAAAGCCACTGAGAATTCTCGCGGCACTACCGGCCAGCCGGTCATTTTCCATCTCGGCTTCGGTCGTCAGGTGATTGATGCAACCGAGCATTACGGAGAGTTCGGAGAAGGCATGGTTGAAGGGGATGTTGGCCTGGACGCGAAACAGGTCCATGCAGGTTTCGCGGCCGACGGTGCTGCTGTTTTTTGGGTGATTTGGAACGTGCGTTGTCATGGTCGGAATCCAATGTCGTTTATGGAACCGCCAGCTCATCTTTCTCACGGATAAGGGGTGGCAGCCGTACGCGGGGTGAGAAAACCGAGGACATTGAACCCGGCCAGGCCTAGGCCTGCCCACGCAAGGCCGCCATGACAGGAAGCCTGTTCAACATCGAGCGGGTTTCTCACACCCGGTCACCTTGGTTGGCGACTCGACGACGTTATCCCTGGGGCATTTCCCCTACAACAGAGCAGCTTCCACACGGCTCGTAGGATAATTCCCAAGCCGATCCAACTGAAGCCTTTGGTTTGAGTTGATGAAAAGTCGTACGCCTTGAGGGCCCCTTCGCGGGCATGCCCGCTCCCACAGGAATGTCGCCAGCCCCAAGCCAGTGCTGTACCTGTGGGAGCGGGCGCGCCCGCGAAGAGGCCGGCACAGCAATGCATGAGCTTCTGCCATATTCAGAAACCATCAGCCACCCGGTAACCCCCGCTTCAGCCACTACCTTTCAAAAGGAGATTCAATTTCAAGGAAGATCACAATGCCACTAGCCGAATCCCACCGACTGCGTCGTGGGCGCTACTCCGAGCCAGGCAGGCTCTACCTGCTGACCACCATCACGCACCAACGAAAACCACTGTTCCATGACTTCGACAATGCTCGCCTGGTGGTCAAACATCTGCGGGTTTCAAATGACATTCAGGATTGCCATTCCCTGGCCTCGGTAGTGATGCCGGACCACCTGCACTGGCTGGTCGAGCTGAAGGAAGTGGCATTGGGAACGTTGATGCGCAAGTTCAAATCACGCACAGCCATTGCGTTACGCAAGGCAGGTGTCAGGCACAAACCGATCTGGCAACCCGGTTACCATGACCATGCGCTGCGGCGGGAAGAGTGTGTGGTGCATACAGCCCGGTACATTGTTGCCAATCCTCTGAGAGCAGGATTGGTCAGGAGTGTCAGGGACTATCCACACTGGGATGCGGTATGGCTTTGAGTCGGCGTTGGGGCCTTCGCGGGCTTGCCCGCTCCCACAAGGACATCACAGCCTTCAGGCTTGTGGTGATCCCTGTGGGAGCGGGCGAGCCCGCGAAAGGGCCAGATCAGGCCGACGCCGCAACCTGCGCCGGGCGCTTCACCTGTGGCTGCGAAGCATTCGCCGCAGCGCCCTCTTCGATCGCCTGCTGTATCGCCTTGCGCCGGCGCTCTTCCGCTTGGCGGCTGAAGTACCAGACGAAGAAGGTCACCAGCGACACCGACAGCAGGATCAGGCTGGCCACGGCGTTGATCTCCGGCTTCACGCCCAGGCGCACCGCCGAGAACACTTCCATCGGCAAGGTGGTCGAACCAGGGCCGGAGACGAAGCTGGCCAGTACCAGGTCATCCAGCGACAGGGCGAACGACATCATGCCGCCCGCCGCCAGCGATGGCGCAATCATCGGGATGGTGATCAGGAAGAACACCTTCCACGGCTTGGCACCCAGGTCCATCGCCGCTTCCTCGATCGACAGGTCCAGCTCCCGCAGGCGTGCCGACACCACCACCGCCACATACGCGGCACAGAACGTGGTATGGGCGATCCAGATGGTGACGATGCCACGCTCCTGCGGCCAACCGATCATCTGCGCCATGGCCACGAACAGCAGCAACAGCGACAGGCCGGTGATCACCTCGGGCATTACCAACGGCGCGGTGACCAGGCCACCGAACAGCGTGCGTCCCTTGAAGCGGGTAACCCGGGTCAGCACGAACGCCGCCAAGGTACCCAGCGCCACCGCCGCCACCGCCGTGTAGCAGGCGATTTCCAGCGAACGCATCACCGACCCCATCAACTGGGTGTTGTCGAGCAGGCCGACGTACCACTTCACCGACCAGCCACCCCACACCGTCACCAGCTTGGAGGCGTTGAACGAGTAGATCACCAGGATCAGCATCGGCAGGTAGATGAACAGCAAGCCGAGCACCAGCATCAGCTTGGAGAAACTGAAGCGCTTCATGCCCTGCCCTCCATTTCTTTGGCCTGGCTGCGGTTGAACAGCAGGATCGGCACGATCAGGATCGCCAGCATGACCACCGCCAGCGCAGAGGCCACCGGCCAGTCACGGTTGTTGAAGAACTCTTGCCACAGCACCTTGCCGATCATCAGGGTTTCCGGGCCGCCAAGCAGTTCAGGAATCACGAACTCGCCCACCACCGGGATGAACACCAGCATGCAGCCGGCGATGATGCCGTTCTTCGACAGTGGTACGGTGATCTTCCAGAAGCTGTTGAAGGTGCTCGAACCCAGGTCCGAAGCGGCCTCGAGCAGGCTCGGGTCGTGCTTCACCAGGTTGGCGAACAGCGGCAGGATCATGAACGGCAGGTACGAATAGACCACGCCGATGTACACCGCCAGGTTGGTGTTGAGGATTTGCAGCGGCTGGTCGATCAACCCGGTCCACAGCAGGAAGCCGTTGAGCAGGCCGTTGTTGCTGAGAATGCCCATCCAGGCATAGACGCGGATCAGGATCGCGGTCCAGGTCGGCATCATGATCAGCAACAGCAGGACCGTCTGGGTTTCCTTCTTGGCGTTGGCAATGGCATAGGCCATCGGGTAGCCGATCAACAGGCACAGCAGGGTGCTGAAGAAGGCCATCTTCAGCGAGCCCAGGTAGGCCGAGATATACAGCTCATCCTCGGTCAACAGGCCATAGTTGGCCAGGTTGAGCACCAGCTGCAGCTTGTCTTCGACGTAGCTGTAGATCTCGGTATACGGCGGGATCGCCACGTCGGCTTCGGCGAAGCTGATCTTCAGCACGATGAAGAACGGCAGCATGAAGAACAGGAACAGCCAGATGAACGGCACGCCGATCACCAGGTGCCGCCCCTCCGGGGTAATACGCTGGAAGGCTCGCTTGAGCTTGCGCAGTTTCATGACCGCAGTACCACGCCGCTGTCGTCTTCCCACCACACGTACACTTCATCGCCCCAGGTCGGGCGGGTGCCCTGGCGCTCGGCGTTGGCGACGAACGACTGGACGACCTTGCCGCTCGGCAACTCGACGTAGAACACCGAGTGGCCACCCAGGTAGGCAATGTCGTGAACCTTGCCGCGCGACCAGTTGTGCTCGCAGGTCGGTTGCTGGGTGGTGACCAGCATCTTTTCCGGGCGCAGGGCGTAGGTGATGTGCTTGTCTTCCACCGACGTGGTGATGCCGTGGCCGACATAGATCTTGCGCTCCAGCTCCGGGCTGGCAATGATCGCGTGGCCTTCGGCGTCGTCGACCACTTCACCTTCGAACAGGTTGACGTTGCCGATGAATTCGCACACCAGGCGGCTGGTAGGCGTCTCGTAGATGTCCACCGGCGAGCCGATCTGGGCGATCCAGCCCAGGTGCATGATGGCGATGCGCTGGGCCATGGTCATGGCCTCTTCCTGGTCGTGGGTCACCATCACGCAGGTCACGCCAACGCGCTCGATGATCTCCACCAGTTCCAGCTGCATCTGCGAACGCAGTTTCTTGTCCAGTGCACCCATCGGCTCGTCGAGCAGCAGCAGCTTGGGGCGCTTGGCCAGCGAGCGGGCCAGTGCCACGCGCTGGCGCTGGCCGCCGGACAGCTGGTGCGGCTTGCGCTTGGCGTACTGGGTCATGTGCACCAGCTTGAGCATCTCGGCCACGCGGGCGTCGATCTCGGCCTTGGGCATCTTGTCCTGCTGCAGACCGAAGGCGATGTTCTGCGCCACGGTCATGTGCGGGAACAGCGCGTAGGACTGGAACATCATATTGATCGGCCGCTCGTAGGGCGGCATGTCGGTGATGTCGACGCCATCGAGGAAGATCCGCCCTTCGGTCGGGCGTTCGAAGCCGGCCAGCATGCGCAGCAAGGTGGACTTGCCGGAACCGGAGCCCCCCAGCAGGGCGAAGATCTCGCCCTTGCGGATTTCCAGGGACACATCGTCCACGGCTACCGTTTCGTCGAACTTTTTCGTGACCCGGTCGATCTTGACCAGCACCTGCTTGGGTTGCTGGCCACCCTCGAGGGCTTTTTTATAGGCACCGGAGGCAACTGCCATGAGTGAAACTCCCAACAAGATTTTTGTGCCCGCGAGCCCTGTGCTACAGGTGCCGCCACGGGCCTGGATTTTTACTTGCCCGACTTGACCTTGGTCCAGCTACGGGTCATCAGCCGTTGCACCTTGGGTGGCAACTCTGAATTCACGAACATCTTGTTCAGCACTTCCTGCGGTGGGTAAACCGCGGCGTCAGTCCTCACGGCCTGGTCCATCAGGTCGCCAGCCTTGGGGTTCGGGTTGGCGTAACCGACGTAATCACTGACCTGGGCGATAACCTCAGGCTTCAGCAAATAGTTGATGAAGGCATGCGCCTCTTTGACGTTCTTGGCGTCCTTGGGAATCGCCAGCACGTCGAACCAGAGGTTGCCGCCTTCCTTGGGAATGGCGTAGGCCAGGTTCACGCCCTTCTTCGCTTCTTCGGCGCGGGTCTTGGCCTGGAACACATCACCTGAGAAACCTGCCGCGACGCAGATGTCGCCGTTGGCCAGGTCGGTGATGTACTTGGACGAGTGGAAGTAGGTCACGTACGGGCGTACCGCCAGCAGTTTCTTCTCGGCGGCCTGGTAGTCCTTGGCATTGGTGCTGTTAGGGTCCAGCCCCATGTAGTTGAGCACCGCCGGCAGCATTTCGTCCGCCGAGTCGAGGAAGGCCACGCCGCACTTGGCGAGCTTCTTCATGTTCTCGGGCTCGAACAGCACTGCCCAGGAGTCGATGGTGTCCACGCCCAGCGCGGCCTTCACCTTGTCGACGTTGTAACCGATGCCGTTGGTGCCCCACAGGTAAGGCACGGCGTACTGGTTGCCCGGGTCGTTCCTTTCCAGGCGCTTCATCAGCGCCGGGTCCAGGTTGGAATAATTGGGCAGCAGGTTCTTGTCGAGCTTCTGGAACGCGCCCGCCTTGATCTGCTTGCCGAGGAAATGGTTGGACGGCACTACCACGTCATAGCCGGTATTGCCGGCCAGCAGCTTGCCTTCCAGAGTTTCGTTGGAATCGAACACATCTTGCACGGGCTTGATGCCTGTGGCTTTCTCGAAGTCCGCGAGTGTGGTCGGGCCGATGTAGTCGGACCAGTTGTAGAAGTGCACCGTAGGCGCCGCTTGGACGCTGCATGCCAGCGTCAGGCCCGCTCCAGCCATCAAGGCCTTGCGGAATACAGAAATGGACAAGTGGGTGGTCCTCACAATCAGTGCCTGGGTAGCGACAATGCTGCCGCACACGCAAAACCGGCGCGCAACTTACCTTCGCAGCTTCGATGCCGCAATCATCAATTGCCTTTCACTGGCTCTGGGCCGGGACTCCCCGACCCAGAGGTACCGCATCGGGCTTATTTGCCCGACTTGATCTTGGTCCAGCTGCGGGTGATCACACGCTGGGCAGAAGCTTCAGGCGCAGCGATCGCGTACAGCTGCTTCTTCACTTCAGCTGGTGGATAGATGCTCGGATCGCTGGTGATTTCCTTGTCCACGAACTGGGTGGCGGCAGCGTTGCCGTTCGGGAAGCGCACGGCGTTGGTGATCTCGGCCATGATTTCCGGCTGCATCAGGAAGTTCATGAACTGGTAGGCAGCGTCTTTATGCTCGGCATCCTTGGGGATGGCGACCATGTCGTAGAAGGTACCGGCACCTTCCTTCGGAATGACGTAGTCCACCTTGACCTTGTCGCCAGCTTCGTGGGCACGGGCCTTGGACTGCTCCAGGTCACCCGAGTAACCGACAGCTACGCAGATGTTGCCGTTGGCCATGTCGCCGATGTACTTGGACGAGTGGAAGTAGGTGATCGAAGGACGGATCTTGAGGAACAGGTCCTCGGCGGCCTTCAGGTCTTCCTTCTTGGTACTGTCGGTCGGCAGGCCCAGGTAGTGCAGAGCAGCCGGGAGCATTTCGGTCGGGGCATCGAGGAAGCTCACGCCGCAGCTCTTGAGCTTGGCGATGTTCTCAGGCTTGAACACCACGTCCCACGAGTCGATCTTGTCCACGCCCAGCGCGGCCTTGACCTTCTCCGGGTTGTAGCCGATACCGATCGAGCCCCACATGTACGGGAAGGCGTGCTTGTTGTCCTTGTCGCTGGCATCGCCAACGGCCTTGAGCAGGTCAGGGTCGAGGTTTTTCCAGTTCGGCAACTTGGAGCGGTCCAGTTCCTCATACACGCCAGCCTTGATCTGCTTGGCCAGGAAGTTGTTGGACGGCACTACGATGTCGTAGCCGGACTTGCCGGCCAGCAGTTTGGCCTCGAGGGTTTCGTTGCTGTCGAATACGTCGTACTTGACCTTGATGCCCGACTGTTTCTCGAACTTGGCGATGGTGTCCGGAGCGATGTAGTCCGACCAGTTGTAGACGTTCAACACCTTGTCTTCAGCCTGAACAGCGGTAGCCATGGCACCCATCAGGGCGGTGGCCAGCAACGTCTTGCCCAATTTATTCATGCGTAATGCTCCAGAATTTTTTATTTAGCCATCTGTTCAGCAGCCAGGACCTACGGTGCAGAGCGCGCGGCGACTGAAACAGTCGCTAGTCTGGCAAGTTACAAGGCTCTGTATCAAGGAAAGCAGGGCCTTGTAACGACTTAATGTCACATCGCTAGCCTAGCAAACTGTCAACGAATCGCTTCGAGCGTCAGGTCCAGGCATTTGCGTGCCTTTTCCACCAGTTCGTCGATCTCTGCATGGCTGATCACCAGCGGCGGCGCAATGATCATGGTGTCACCCACCGCACGCATGATCAGGCCGTTTTCGAAGCAGAAGGTGCGGCAGATCATGCCCACGCCCTTGCCTTCGTAACGGCTGCGGGTGGCCTTGTCCTTGACCAGCTCGATCGCGCCGAGCAGGCCCAGGCCGCGTACCTCGCCCACCAGAGGGTGGTCCTGCAGCTCACGCAAACGCTTTTGCAAATAAGGTGCCGCTTCGGTGCGCGCCTTCTCGACGATTTTCTCGTCGCGCAGGATGCGCAGGTTTTCCAGGCCCACCGCCGCCGCTACCGGGTGGCCGGAGTAGGTGAAGCCGTGGTTGAAGTCGCCGCCTTCGCTGAGTACCTGGGCCACGGTGTCACGCACGATCACACCGCCCATGGGGATGTAACCGGAAGTCAGGCCCTTGGCGATGGTCATCAGGTCGGGCTTGAGGTCGTAGTAGTCGGAGCCGAACCACTCGCCGGTGCGGCCGAAACCGCAGATCACTTCGTCGGCAACGAACAGGATTTCGTACTTGGCGAGGATCTCCTTGACCTTCGGCCAGTAGGTTTCCGGCGGGATGATCACGCCGCCGGCACCCTGGATCGGCTCGGCGATGAAGGCGGCGACGTTGTCTTCGCCGACTTCGAGGATTTTCTGCTCCAGCTGCTCGGCCGCCCACACCCCGAACTCATCCGGGGTCATGTCGCCGCCTTCGCCGAACCAGTAAGGCTGTGGGATATGCACGATGCCAGGAATCGGCAGGCCGCCCTGCTCGTGCATGCCGCTCATGCCACCCAGGCTGGCACCAGCCACGGTGGAGCCGTGGTAGCCGTTGATGCGGCCGATGATGGTCTGCTTCTGTGGCTTGCCTTTCAGCGCCCAGTAATGGCGGACCATGCGCAGCACGGTGTCGTTGCCTTCGGAGCCGGAGCCGGTGAAGAACACATGGGTCATGCCTTGCGGCGCCACGTCGGAGATCGCCTTGGCCAGTTCCAGCGCAGGCGGGTGGGCAGTCTGGAAGAACAGGTTGTAGTACGGCAGCTCGCGCATCTGCTTTTCTGCCGCCTGCACCAGTTCTTCACGGCCATAGCCCACAGCCACGCACCACAGGCCAGCCATGCCGTCGAGGATCTTGTGCCCCTCGCTATCCCACAAATGCACACCCTGGGCCTTGGTGATGATGCGCGGCCCCTTCTCCTTCAGCTGCTTGTAGTCACTGAAGGGCGCGAGGTGATGCTCCCCGCTCAGGGTTTGCCATTCACGGGTTTGCGGGTTGTTGACGCTCATGTGCTTCTCCGTTGTTCGACAGCCGCGTCCTGCGGCACCAAGTTGATCAGACAGCAAACAGCAGGAACTCACGCTCCCAGGAACTGATGACTCGCTTGAAGTTCTCGTGCTCGGCGCGCTTGGTGGCGACGTAGCCGGTGATGAACTTCTTGCCCAGGTACTGCACCAGTGCACGGCTGTTTTCCATGCGTTCCAGGGCATCTTCGATGGTCAGTGGCAGGCGCAGGTTGCGGCGTTCGTAGCCACGGCCCTGCACCGGCGCGCTGGCGTCGATGCCTTCGACCATGCCGATGTAGCCACACAGCAGGCTGGCGGCGATGGCCAGGTAAGGGTTGGCGTCGGCGCCTGGCAGGCGGTTCTCGACCCGGCGGCTTTGCGGGCCGGCGTCCGGCACGCGCAGGCCGACGGTACGGTTTTCCTCGCCCCATTCCACGTTCACCGGCGCCGAGGTGTCGGGCAGGAAGCGGCGGAACGAGTTGACGTTGGGGGCGAACAGCGGCAATGCCTCGGGGATGAACTTCTGCAGGCCACCGATGTGGTGCAGGAACAGTTCGCTCATGCTGCCGTCGTCGTTGCTGAAGATGTTCTTGCCGGTGGCCACGTCGACCACGCTCTGGTGCAGGTGCATGGCACTGCCTGGCTCACCGGTCATGGGCTTGGCCATGAAAGTGGCGGCCACATTGTGCTTGAGCGCGGCCTCGCGCATGGTGCGCTTGAACACCAGGATCTGGTCGGCCAGGTGCAGAGCGTTGCCATGACGGAAGTTGATCTCCATCTGCGCCGTGCCGTCTTCATGGATCAGCGTGTCGAGGTCCAGCTGCTGTAGTTCGCACCAGTCGTAGACGTCTTCGAACAGCGGGTCGAATTCGTTGGCGGCTTCGATCGAGAACGACTGGCGGCCGGTTTCCGGCCGGCCCGAACGGCCTACCGGGGGCTGCAGCGGGAAGTCCGGGTCTTCGCTGCGCTTGGTCAGGTAGAACTCCATCTCCGGCGCGACGATCGGCTGCCAGCCCTTGTCGGCGTATAGCTTGAGGACTTTCTTCAGCACGTTGCGCGGCGACAGTTCGACCGGGTTGCCCTTCTTGTCGTAGGTGTCGTGAATCACCTGGGCGGTCGGCTCGATGGCCCATGGCACCAGGAACACGGCGTTCTCGTCGGGGCGGCAGATCATGTCGATGTCCGCCGGGTCCAGCAGTTCGTAATAGATGTCGTCGTCGACGTAGTCGCCGGTCACGGTCTGCAGCAGCACACTCTCAGGCAGGCGCATGCCTTTTTCGGCGATGAACTTGTTGGTAGGCGAAATCTTGCCGCGCGTGATGCCGGTCAGGTCACTGATCATGCATTCGACTTCGGTGATCTTGTGCTCTTTCAACCAATCGGTGAGCTGGTCGAGGTTGTTACTCATAAATACCTCAGGAGGTAAGGTGGTCCGCGCACTGATTCTGGATGGAGTACATTGCTAAAGCAAAAACCCCCGCGCAGAGCCGCAGTGGATACACTGAAAACAAGTGTGTCCGTAATGAGTTCGAAAGGCAGGAAGACGAAACGAAGGGCGGCAAGCCGCTGCGAGGGCAGGTCCGGGAGCACCAAACGTCAATTATTGCGGCCAGGGCGGCCACGCCATTGACGAAGCTTGCAAAAATGACGGATGTACCCGATGGCACTGCGCAGGCAGTGCTTTCAGGTCTCGGCAAGCGGACCATGTGACCCTCGTATTATTGTGTTCTGGGTTGAGACCGAGCTTAGCCTTGTTCATTTTTTTACACAACACCTCCGTAAAAAATAAAACACGGTTGGTCGGAGATAGCCCTTTGCGAGAGAAATAGCGGATAATGGCTTGCCCCGATATGCAGCAAATCTGCCGTCGATGTGCCATTTCAGGGCATCATGGGGTTGGCTTGACATCAGTTTGTCTTTTCGATTGACTGGTCTTGCAAGCCCCCCTTGATTGATATTTTTAACAACAAAGGTGTTGCATCATGTCGGTACCCCCGCGTGCCGTTCAGCTTAACGAAGCGAACGCGTTCCTTAAGGAACATCCTGAGGTTCTCTACGTTGACCTTCTGATTGCAGATATGAATGGTGTGGTGCGTGGCAAGCGCATAGAGCGCACCAGCCTCCACAAGGTTTACGAGAAAGGCATCAACCTGCCTGCCTCCCTCTTCGCCCTGGACATCAACGGTTCCACCGTCGAAAGCACCGGGCTGGGCCTGGACATCGGCGATGCTGACCGCATCTGCTACCCGATCCCCGGCACCCTCTCCAACGAACCCTGGCAGAAGCGCCCGACCGCCCAGCTGCTGATGACCATGCACGAGCTCGAAGGTGAGCCGTTTTTTGCCGACCCGCGTGAAGTGCTGCGCCAGGTGGTCGACAAGTTCACCGAGATGGGCCTGACCATCTGCGCCGCGTTCGAGCTGGAGTTCTACCTGATCGACCAGGAGAACGTGAACGGCCGCCCGCAGCCGCCGCGCTCGCCAATTTCGGGCAAGCGCCCGCAGTCGACCCAGGTGTACCTGATCGACGACCTCGACGAATACGCCGACTGCCTGCAGGACATCCTGGAAGGCGCGAAGGAGCAAGGCATCCCGGCCGACGCCATCGTCAAGGAAAGCGCCCCAGCGCAGTTCGAAGTCAACCTGCACCACGTGGCCGACCCGCTCAAGGCCTGCGATTACGCGGTACTGCTCAAGCGGTTGATCAAGAACATCGCCTACGACCATGAAATGGACACCACCTTCATGGCCAAGCCCTACCCGGGCCAGGCAGGCAACGGCCTGCATGTACACATTTCCGTGCTGGACAAAGATGGCAACAACATCTTCACCAGCGAGGATCCCGAGCAGAACGCCGCGCTACGTCACGCTGTCGGCGGTGTGCTCGAGACCCTGCCCGCGTCCATGGCGTTCCTTTGCCCGAACGTCAACTCGTACCGCCGCTTCGGCGCGCAGTTCTATGTACCGAACGCGCCAAGCTGGGGCCTGGACAACCGCACCGTGGCCCTGCGCGTGCCGACCGGTTCGCCGGACGCCGTGCGCATCGAGCACCGCGTGGCCGGTGCCGACGCCAACCCGTACCTGATGATGGCCGCCGTACTGGCCGGCGTGCACCATGGCCTGACCAACAAGGTCGAGCCGGGTGAGCCGATCGAAGGCAACTCGTACGAGCAGTTGGAGCAGAGCCTGCCGAACAACCTGCGCGATGCCCTGCGCGAGCTGGACGACAGCGAGATCCTGAACAAGTACATCGATCCGAAGTACATCGACATCTTCGTCGCGTGCAAGGAGAGCGAGCTGGAGGAGTTCGAGCACTCGATCTCCGACCTCGAGTACAACTGGTACCTGCATACCGTGTAAACGAAAACGCCGCCCACAAGGGCGGCGTTTTTGTTCGAGATCGGTGTCGCCTGCTTCGCGGGTAAACCCGCTCCCACAGGGACCGCGCCGGCCTCAGGTCCGGTGAAGATCCTGTGGGAGCGGGTTCACCCGCGAAGAGGCCAGTACAGGTTTACAAGGGCTTCTCGAAGATCTTCGAATTACGCTGGTAGTTGTACAGCGAAGCCCGCGCCGCTGGCAGTCGCTCGACCCCACTCGGCGCAAACCCGCGTTCGCGGAACCAGTGCGCGGTACGCGTCGTCAGCACGAACAAGGTGTTCAGCCCCAACTGTCGCGCCCGGCTTTCGATGCGCTCCAGCAGCTCGTCGCCACGCCCGCCATGGCGGTACTCCGGGTTCACCGCCAGGCACGCCAGCTCGCCGGCATCGGAGTCGGCAATCGGGTACAACGCCGCACAGGCGATGATCATGCCTTCGCGCTCGACCACGCTGAACTGCTCGATCTCCCGCTCCAGCACCTCACGCGAACGGCGTACCAGGATGCCCTGCTCTTCCAGCGGGCTGATCAGCTCCAGCAAACCGCCCACGTCCTCGATGGTCGCCTCGCGTACCACTTCGAACTGCTCCTGCGACACCAGCGTGCCGCCACCGCCACGGGTGAACAGCTCGGTCAGCAAGGCGCCGTCCTCGGCATAGCTGACGATATGGCTGCGCGCCACGCCGCCTTTGCAGGCTTCGGCCGCGGCATCCAGCAATTCTCCCTGGTAATCGCTGCCCAGGCGCTGCAGATGCGGGGCAACCTGCTGCGGGCGCAGCTCACGCACCAGCTTGCCATCGGCATCCAGCAAGCCCGGCTCGGCACCGAACAGCAGCAGCTTGTCGGCACCCAGTTCAATGGCGGCGCGGGTGGCCACGTCTTCGCAGGCCAGGTTGAAGATTTCCCCCGTGGGCGAGTAGCCCAGCGGTGACAACAGCACGATGGAGCGCTCGTCGAGCAGGCGGCTGATGCCCTTGCGGTCGACCCGGCGCACTTCGCCGGTGTGGTGGTAGTCCACGCCTTCGAGCACACCGATCGGCCGCGCCGTGACCAGGTTGCCGGACGCCACGCGCAGGCGCGAACCCTGCATCGGCGAAGCGGCGATGTCCATCGACAGGCGTGCCTCGATGGCCAGGCGCAGGGCGCCGACGGCATCGATCACGCAATCCAGGGTGGCGGCATCGGTGATGCGCAGGCCACGGTGGTAGTGCGGGGTCAGGCCGCGATCAGCCAGGCGGCTTTCGATCTGCGGGCGCGAGCCATGCACCAGCACCAGGCGCACGCCCAGGCTGTGCAGCAGCACCAGGTCGTGGACGATGTTGCCGAAATTAGGGTGTTCCACCCCATCGCCAGGGAGCATGACCACGAAGGTGCAGTCGCGATGGGCATTGATATACGGGGAGGCATGACGCAGCCAGTTGACGTAGTCGGGCATGACAGGGCCTGTGGATAAGTGGACGGAGAACGGCGATACAGGGGGCGTTCAGGATCATCGTCGGAACAGGCTTGCGGTCACGCGCGGTCTCCTCTAGGCAGGAACGAAACAGTTCGGTTGACGTTTAGTCCAGGCAATAGTGCCGGATCAGGTCACGCAATAGACGCACGGTAGGCTCGATTCGTGACATTTCCAGGTATTCGCCGGGCTGGTGAGCACAGGCGATGTCGCCGGGGCCCAGCACGATGGTCTGGCAACCCAGTTGCTGAAGATAAGGCGCTTCGGTGCCGAACGCCACCGCTTCGGCGCGATGGCCGGTCAGGCGCTCCGCCACTTGCACCAGCTCGGCGTCGGCGGCCTGCTCGAATGGCGGCACCTCCGGGAACAGCGGCGCATAGTCGATGCGCACCTCAAAGCGCTCTGCCACCGGCATCAGCTTGGCGCGAATGGCCGCGCGCAGTTGCTCCACATCCATGCCTGGCAGTGGGCGCAGGTCGAACTCCAGGGCACATTGGCCGCAGATTCGGTTGGGGTTGTCGCCGCCGTGGATGCAGCCGAAGTTCATGGTCGGGGTCGGTACGGTGAACTGCGGGTTGCGGTAGGTCTGCTGCCATTGCTGGCGCAACCCCATCAGCTCGCCCATCACTGCGTGCATGGCCTCCATGGCGCTGCGGCCCAGGCTTGGGTCCGAGGAGTGGCCGCTGCGCCCGAGGATGTCGATGCGGTCCATGAGGATGCCCTTGTGCATGCGGATCGGCCGCAGCCCGGTGGGCTCGCCGATCACCGCCGCACGGCCGAGCGGCTGGCCGGCCTCGGCCAGGGCACGGGCCCCGGACATGGAGCTTTCTTCGTCACAGGTAGCGAGGATCAGCAGCGGCTGCTTGAAACCGTGCTCCAGCAGCGGGATGACCGCCTCGATGACCAGGGCGAAGAAGCCCTTCATGTCGCAGCTGCCCAGGCCGACCCAGCGGCCATCGGTTTCGGTCAGCTTCAGCGGGTCGCTGGCCCACAGCTGTTCGTCATAGGGCACCGTGTCGCTGTGCCCCGCCAGCACCAGGCCACCCGGGCCGGTGCCACGGCTGGCCAGCAGGTTGAACTTGCCGGGGCTGACCTGCTGGATGTCGCACTTGAAACCCAGGTCGCCCAACCAACCGGCCAGCAGGTCGATGACCTGGCGATTGGACTGGTCCAGCGCAGGCTGGGTGCAACTGACCGAGGGCGCGGCGATCAGGGCGGCGAACTGGTCTTTCAGCGTCGGCAACGGCATGCGCGTACTCCTCGGAAGCGTTGCCCATCATAGCAATGCCGTCCAACCGTGTGGGCTTCTTCGCGGGTAAACCCGCTACCACAGGGAAAGCGCCGCACCTGAGGGCAGCACAGGACCTGTGGCAGCGGGTTCACCCGCGAAGAAGCCTCCACGATCCAACAGACGAGAGCCGACTCCTGTAGACTGCTGGGCAACCACGCCCCTCCTTCGAGCCTGTGATGCACAAAGAAACCGAACTCAAGCTCCGCGCCAGCCGCGAGACCCTTGCCGCCCTGCGCGAGCACCCTCTGCTGAAAAAGCGCAACAAGTCCGGCTGGCAGACCCGCGAACTGCTCAACCAGTACTTCGACACCCCCGAACGCGAGCTCTCTGCTGCCCGTGTCGCCCTGCGCCTGCGCCGCGATGGCGAGGCCATCATCCAGACCCTCAAGTGCCGCGGCACCAGCGTGGCCGGCCTGTCCGAACGCAACGAGCACGAATGGCAGTTGGACAAGGTCAAGCTCGACCTGAAGAAGCTCGACGACAGCTGCTGGCCCGCGCAACTGGCCAACCTGGACAAAAAGACCATCAAGCCGCTGTTCACCACTGACTTCAGCCGTGAATACGCCGAAATCGCCTGGGGCCGTGGCAAGAGCAAGGTGGTGATCGAGGCCGCACTGGACCAGGGTTTCGTGATCGCCGGCAAGCGCAAGGAAGAAATCTGCGAGCTGGAACTGGAACTGCGTGAAGGTGAGCCGCAGGCACTGCTGGAACTGGCCGCCGAGCTGGCCGCCAGCCTGCCGCTGATGCCATGCGACATCAGCAAGGCCGAGCGTGGCTACCGCCTGCTGGAGCCGGACAGCTACGAGCTGGGCCTGCCGCACACCGAGCTGGAAGCCGAAATGGCCGTGGACGACGCCTACGCCGCACTGGCCTGGCAACTGCTGGGCAGCAGCCAGCGCCTGGCCGAGCAATACCGCCACAACGGCCACTGGCGCCTGCTGCAGGACTGGGTCGAGTGCCTGAGCGAGCTGCGTGCCATTACCGCCAGCCTGGGCCAGGCCGCGCCACGCGCCATCACCCGTGACCTGCGCAGCAGCCTGGACGCCTTGCTCGAAGACTGGCGCCCGCTGGTGCAGGCCGGTAACGAAGACGAAGATATCCGCCGCGCCGCCCCCGAGCAGTTCGCCGAAGAACTGGAAGACGTGCGCTGGGGCCAGTTCTCGCTGGAAACCTCGCGCTGGCTGCTGGCCCGTGCCTGGACCGTGGAGCGCAAAGGCCGTGGCGAGCGCCAGGGCAAGGCGCAGCTGGCAAGCTGGCTGGCGCACCTGCTGGGCGAAGAAGGCCGAGCGTTGAAGCTGCCGCTGTACACCCAGCGGCCGGAAGACCTGGCCGAGCAACTGCCGCGTATCGAGCAGCTGCTGGCCTGGCTGCACCATGCTCGTCAGGTGCTGGAAGCGCCCCAGATGGACCGCCTGTATGGCGACCTGAAGAAGCTACATGAGCTGGCTGAGCAGCCGATCAGCGATGAGGTACTGGAAGCGCGTATCGAGCAGGCTCGGGCGGTGGATCAGAGCCGCGGCTGGAAGCACCTGCTCAAGGCTTGATACCGCGTCGCCTGCTTCGCAGCACAAGGCTGCTCCTACAGGGCACCGATATCCCCTGTAGGAGCAGCCTTGTGCTGCGAAGACCTCACCGCGACAGTGGCAGGCTGGTGGTGGACTTGATCTCCGACAGCGCCACGATCGAGTTCACCTCCTGAATCCCCGGCACGTTCGACAGCTTTTCGAAGAAGAACCGTTCATAAGCCTCGATATCCGGGGTGACGATGCGCAACAGAAAGTCCACCGACCCCATCAGCACATAACACTCCAGCACCTCCGGAAACCCGCGGATCGCGTCGGTGAACTCTGTGAAGTTGGAGCGCCCATGGGCGTTCAGTTTCACCTCGGCGAAAATCTGCGTGTTCAGGCCGACCTTCTTGCGGTCCAGCAAGGTCACCTGCCCACGAATCACCCCCTCCTCCTTCAACCGTTGGATACGCCGCCAGCACGGCGATTGCGACAGCCCCACGCGTTCGGCGATCTGCGCGCTGGACAGCGAAGCGTCCTCCTGCAGCAGTTCGAGGATACGGCGGTCGTAGGCATCCAGCTCGCTGTGCATAGACAATTCTCCTGAGAATCATTTTATGAATAGATCAATTCGCCAATACCGCGAAATGCTCAAATAATAGCGAAAAAATACCGCCACCAACGTGCAAGAATTTCTCCAACATTTGCGGAGACCAGCATGAACGCACAGCCCCGTACCGACGCCTGGGCCGCCAGCAGCGCCCACAGCACCGTGCACTATCGCCTGCAGGCCGAGGCCGAGCCTGACAGCCTGTGCCGGGTACTCAACCTGTTTGCCCTGCAGTTCCTGACCCCGCACAGCGTGCAGGTCAGTCAGCAGGACGACTGGCTGGATATCGAGGTCGGCATCGGCGGCCTGAGCTGGCACCGGGCCGAGGTGATTGCGCAAAAACTGCGTAACCTGGTGTGTGTGGGTGAGGTGAGCCTGAGCAACCTGCAGCGGGTGGAGCTGGCGGTTGTGTAAGCATTTACCGACCCTATCGCCGGCAAGCCGGCTCCCACAGGTACAGCGCAATCTTCGAGCCTGTGGTGGTCCTGTGGGAGCTGGCTTGCCAGCGATAGGGCCAGTACAGGCACAGTAAATTTCCGAAACTTTTCACTTCCGTTAACCTTCCGCCGTCCGGCTAGCCTTGATCAGCACTCCCCTATCAGGCACGGACGCCAACCATGCACTCCCCCGACAACCCGGCACTCGACCTCAAGCGCGTGCTCCAGGCCCTGCTCGCCGACCAGCACCTGCACGCCAACGACACCCTGCAGGTACTCGAGCACGCCGCCAATCACCCCACCGCCCACCCGCTGGAACAGATCGCCGCCTGCGCCCTGGAAGACCGCCGACACCCTGGCGAGCCCCTGGACCTGGATCGCCTCTGCCAATGGCTGGCCAACAAGGTCGGCCAGCCCTACCTGCGCATCGACCCGCTGCAACTGGACCTGCCCCAGGTCACCGGCCTGATATCCCCGGCCTTCGCCCAGCGCCACGGCATCCTTATCGTCGCCGCCGACGCCTCCAGCGTCACCGTCGCCAGCGCCCAGCCCTACCAGGACGACTGGCTGGCCGACCTCACCCGCAGCCTGGGCCGGCCGATCCGGCGCGTTCTGGCCAGCCCGCAGCAGGTCCGCCAGGCAGGGCAGTCGTTCCACCGCCTGGCCCAATCGGTAAAGGGCGCGCAACACCAGCAGTCAGCCAGCCTGGGCGAACTCGAACAGCTGCTGGAGCTGGGCAAGCGCCAGGCCGAGGCCAGTGCGGACGACGCGCACATCGTGCATATCGTCGACTGGCTGCTGCAGTACGCCATCGAGCAACGCGCCAGCGATATCCACCTGGAACCACGCCGCGAACAGGGCCAACTGCGCTACCGCATCGACGGCCTGCTGCACAACGTCTACGCCTTCCCCGCCGGGGTGACCCTGGCGCTGGTCAGCCGCCTGAAACACCTGGGGCGCATGGACGTCGCGGAAAAACGGCGGCCGCAGGATGGCCGGCTGCATAGCCGCCTGCCTGGCGGCGGCGAGGTGGAACTGCGACTGTCGACCTTGCCGACTCCGTTCGGCGAGAAACTGGTGCTGCGCCTGTTCGACCCGCAACAGTTGCAAGAGGGCTTCGACCGGCTCGGCCTGGACGGGGCGCAACTGGACCAGTGGCAAGGCCTGCTGCGTCATCGTCAGGGCATCATCCTGGTTACCGGCCCCACCGGGTCCGGCAAGACCAGCACGCTTTACGCCAGCCTCAAGCTGCTGGCCACGCCGCAGGTCAACCTGTGCACCATCGAAGACCCGATCGAGCGCCTGGAACCCGCCTTCAACCAGTTGCAGGTGCAACCCGCCCTGGACCTGGGATTCGCCAATGGTGTGCGGGCCATGCTGCGCCAGGACCCGGACATCATCATGATCGGCGAAATCCGTGATCGCGAGACCGCCCTGGTGGCGGTACAGGCAGCCCTTACCGGGCACCTGGTCCTGTCGACCCTGCATACCAACGACGCCTGTGGCGCGATCACCCGCCTGCAGGAGCTGGGTGTGGCCGACTACCTGATCAAGGCGACGCTGGTGGGGGTCATGGCCCAGCGGCTGGTGCGCACACTGTGCGCGGATTGCCGGGGTGATACAGCGCTGCGCGAAGGGCAGCCATGCCGTACCTGTCGTGGCACGGGGTTCCATGGCCGCACAGGGTTGTTCGAGCTGCTGATACCCAGCGACAGCCTGCGCGCCCTGATAGGCCCGGGCAGCGATCTGGCCAGTTTGCGGCGCCAGGCCGTGGCCGATGGCTTGCTCGATCTGCGCCGCTGCGGCGAAGCCAAGGTAGCCTGCGGGCAGACCCGCCAAGAGGAAGTGCTACGGGCCTGTTCCTGAGCAAAAATCCTTTGTATTCAAGGAACTTGCCCCCCTGTGGCAGGATCAAACCGCGCATCTTCAACCCTCACCCTTCGAGGTGTTTCAACATGCGTTTCAAAACCGCCATCGCTGCCGCTGCCTTGCTTTCGCTGCCTATCGGCTCGGCCATGGCCGATACCTTCTGGCGTAACGTGATGACTACCGGTGCTACCACGGCATCGAGCTACCTGACTTCCGGGGATCACAAGCTGGTGATGGCGGCGCAGGATGACGCCGGCAGCTTCGTGGCCAGCGAAGGCGCGATCCGCGGGCCATTCCTTGAAGCGGCGATTCGCCAGGCCCGCGCGGAGAACCCGGGGATGCAGGCTTCCGACATGGAACTGGCCAATGCCATCCTGGCCAAGAATGCGGTAGCCGAGTAACCGCGTCGCCTGCTTCGCGGGTGAACCCGCTCCCACAGGTACTGCACAGTATTCAAAACTTGTACAAGCCCTGTGGGAGCGGGTTTACCCGCGAAGAGGCCGGCACAGGCAAACCACAATTAGCGGTAAGCCTCCACCGGCACACAAGCACAGAACAGGTTCCTGTCCCCATAAACATTGTCGACCCGGTTCACCGCTGGCCAGTACTTGTGCTGGCGCACATGAGCACTGGGCGCCACCGCCTGTTCCAGGCTGTAGGGCCTGTCCCACACCGCCAGCACATCGGCCAGGGTATGCGGCGCATGCTTGAGCGGGTTGTTCTCCGCCGGCCAGTTGCCCTCCTGCACTTCGCCAATTTCCGCCCGAATCGCCAGCATCGCTTCAACAAAGCGGTCCAACTCGGCCTTCGACTCACTCTCGGTCGGCTCGACCATCAGCGTGCCGGGCACCGGGAACGACATGGTCGGCGCGTGGAAGCCATAGTCCATCAGGCGCTTGGCCACGTCCTCTTCGCTGATGCCGGTCAGCGCCTTCAGCGGCCGCAGGTCGAGGATGCACTCATGCGCCACCCGCTGGTTGCGCCCGCGGTAGAGCACCGGGAAGGCGCCACCCAGCTGGCTGGCCAGGTAATTGGCCGAGAGGATCGCCACCTCGCTGGCATCGGCCAGCTGCGGCCCCATCATGGCTATGTACATCCAGCTGATCGGCAGGATGCTCGCACTGCCCCAGGGCGCGGCGCTGACCGCGCTGTTGTTCGGGTCCAGGCCGGGTACCGGCACCACCGGGTGGCTGGCGACGAACGGCTTGAGGTGCGCGCGAATGCCGATCGGGCCCATGCCCGGCCCGCCACCACCGTGGGGGATGCAGAAGGTCTTGTGCAGGTTCATGTGTGAAACGTCGGCGCCGATATCCGCCGGCCGCGCCAGGCCCACCTGGGCATTGAGGTTGGCGCCATCCATGTACACCTGGCCACCGTGCTGGTGGACCACTTCGCAGATTTCGCGAATCCCCTCTTCGTACACGCCGTGGGTCGACGGGTAAGTGATCATCAGGCACGACAACCGATCCCCGGCCGAGTGGGCCTTGGCCTTGAGGTCGGGCAGGTCGACGTTGCCATCGTCGTCGCAATCGACGATCACCACCTCCATGCCGGCCATTTGCGCCGACGCCGGGTTGGTGCCGTGGGCCGACGACGGGATCAGGCACAGCGTGCGTTGCGGCTGGTGGCGGCTGCGGTGATAGCGGGTAATGGCCATCAGGCCAGCGTACTCGCCCTGGGCACCGGAGTTGGGCTGCATGCAGATGGCATCGAAGCCGGTAATGGCGCACAGCCAGCTTTCCAGTTCGTCGATCATCGCCTTGTAGCCGGTGGCCTGGGCCGCCGGGGCAAACGGATGCAGCTGGGCAAAGCCAGGCCAGGTGATGGGGATCATCTCGCTGGTGGCGTTGAGCTTCATGGTGCACGAACCCAGCGGGATCATCGACTGGTTCAGCGCCAGGTCCTTGTTCTCGAGCTGCTTGAGGTAGCGCAGCATCTCGGTTTCGCTGTGGTGCAGGTTGAACACCGGGTGGGCGAGGAACGGCGTGCGCCGCACCAGGCTGGCGGGGATGCCTTCGGGCAGGGCCAGCTGGTCGAGTGCGGCTATATCCAGGCCGTGGTCCACCCCCAGGAAGATGTCGAACAGGCGCAGCACCGTCTGCTCCGAGCAGGTCTCGTCCAGGCTCACGCCCAGGTGCCCGCGGCCGAGGATGCGCAAGTTGATCTGCGCGGCTTCGGCGCTTTCGATGATGGCCGCCTGGGCACCGCCGACGTCCAGGGTGAGGGTGTCGAAGAAGTGCTGGTTTAGGCGCTTGATGCCCTTGGCCTCGAGGCCGGCGGCCAGGATGAAGGTCAGCCGGTGCACGCGCTGGGCAATGCGCTGCAGGCCTTCCGGGCCGTGGTACACCGCGTAGAAGCCGGCAATGTTGGCCAGCAGCACCTGGGCCGTGCAGATGTTGGAGTTGGCCTTCTCGCGGCGGATATGCTGCTCGCGGGTCTGCAGGGCCATGCGCAACGCGGTGTTGCCACGGGCATCGCGCGATACGCCGATGATGCGCCCCGGCATGGCTCGCTTGTAGTCATCGCGGCAGGCGAAATAGGCCGCGTGGGGGCCGCCATAGCCCATCGGTACGCCAAAGCGCTGGGTCGAGCCCAGCACCACATCGGCACCCAGCTCCCCAGGCGGTGCCAGCACCACCAGGCTGAGCAGGTCGGCGGCTACGCAGGCCAGGGCATGCTGGCTGTGCAAATGGTCGATTTGCGGGCGCAGGTCGCGCACCTCGCCGTGGGTATCCGGGTACTGCAGCAAGGCCCCGAAAACCGCGTGTTTGCCAAGGTTATCCACAGAGTCGACGATCAGCTCGAAGCCGAAGCCCTCGGCACGGGTCTTGAGTACCGACAGGGTCTGCGGGTGACAGTGCTCGTCGGCGAAGAAGGCATTGCTCTTGTTGCGCGCCACCCGCTTGGCCAGGGCCATGGCCTCGGCGGCGGCGGTGGCTTCGTCGAGCAGCGAGGCGTTGGCCAGGGCCAGCCCGGTGAGGTCGATGACCATCTGCTGGAAGTTCAGCAGCGCCTCCAGCCGGCCTTGGGCAATCTCGGGCTGATAAGGCGTGTAAGCGGTGTACCAGCCCGGGTTTTCCAGCACGTTGCGCAGGATGACCGTGGGGGTGATGGTGCCGTGGTAGCCCATGCCGATCAGGCTGGTCCAGACCTGGTTCTGCCCGGCGTAACCGGCGAGCTTGGCCAGGGCGGCCTGTTCGTCCAGTGCCGGCGGCAGGTCGAGGGGGCGATTGAGGCGGATGTCTGGTGGTACGGTCTGCTCGATCAGCTCACTGCGACTGGCGACACCCAGCGCGTTGAGCATGGCCTGCTGCTCCGTGGCATCCGGGCCAAGGTGGCGACGCAGGAATGGGTTGAGCTCTTGCAGTTGATGCAGGGATGGCGACTGGGACATGACGACGCTCTCTTCCTGGAACAGCTCTCATGGAGACTTACAAGTCTAGGAAGGGATTGCCGATTCTGCGGGGAAACTTGTTTTGCCAGTACCGGCCCTATCGCCGGCAAGCCAGCTCCCACAGGTAACCACAGGCCCTGAGGCGCGCGCTATCTCTGTGGGAGCTGGCTTGCCGGCGATGAGGCCTGAAGCCCTATTCGCCGATAGCGGCCGCGTAACCAGCAGCATCCAGCAGCTTGTCCAGCTCAGACTTGTCGCTTGGCTTCAGCTTGAAAATCCAAGAATCGTAAGGTTCTTCGTTGAGCAGCTCAGGGCTATCAGCCAGCTCTTCGTTGACCGCAATCACTTCGCCACCGACCGGGGCGTAGATGTCCGAAGCGGCCTTGACCGACTCGACCACACCGGCCGCATCGCCAGCGGCGAATACCTTGCCGACTTCGGCCAACTCGACGAACACCACGTCACCCAGGGCTTGCTGGGCGTGGTCGCTGATACCAACAGTCACGGTGCCGTCGGCTTCCAGGCGAGCCCACTCGTGGCTTTCGGCAAAACGCAGTTCGGCGGGGATATTGCTCATGTCTTGAATTCCTCGATTGGCTCAGCGGTACGCCCGCCGGTTAAAAATTGTTCAGATCAGGATCTTGCCGTGGCGCACGAAGGTCGGTTTGACCACCCGCACCGGGTACCACTTGCTGCGAATTTCCACCTCGGCCCGGTCGCCGGTGGCCATGGGCACGCGTGCAAGGGCAATGGACTTGCTCAGCGTAGGCGAGAAACTACCACTGGTGATCTCCCCTTCGCCAATCCCGGCTACACGCACCACCTGGTGGGCACGCAGCACGCCACGCTCTTCCAGCACCAGGCCGACCAGTTTTTCCTGCACGCCGTGCTCGATTTCCGCCAGCAGCCCGGCGCGCCCGATGAAATCGCGCTCGGCCGGCTCCCAGGCGATGCTCCAGCCGAGGTTGGAGGTGAGCGGTGTGTGGTTTTCGTCGATGTCCTGGCCGTACAGGTTCATGCCGGCTTCCAGGCGCAGGGTATCGCGGGCACCAAGGCCGCTGGGGGCGATGCCGGCACCGACCAGGTCGTTGAAGAAGGCCACGGCCTGCTCGCCGGGGAGGATGATCTCCAGGCCGTCTTCACCGGTATAACCGGTGCGGGCAATGAACCAGTCGCCTTCGGCAAAGCCTTCGAAAGGACGCAGTTCGCGGATCAGCGCCGCACGCGAGGGGCTGAGCAGGGCTGCAACCTTTTCTCGAGCATGCGGGCCCTGGATGGCAAGGATGGCCAGGTCTGGGCGGACCTGGAAGTCCACGGCAAAACCGTCACGCTGCTGCTGCAGCCAGTCGAGTACCTTGGCACGGGTGGCGGCGTTGGTGACCAGGCGATAGCCATGTTGTGTGCGGTAGACGATCAGGTCGTCGATCACCCTGCCCTGTTCCTGCAACAGCGGGCTGTACAGCGCCTTGCCGGTGTCGTCGAGGCGGGCCACGTCGTTGGCCAGCAGACGCTGCAACCAGGCAGTGGCGTCGCTACCATCGACATCGATCACGGTCATGTGGGAAACATCGAACACCCCGCAATCGCTGCGCACCTGATGGTGCTCCTCGACCTGCGAGCCATAGTGCAGGGGCATGTCCCAGCCACCGAAATCGACCGTCTTGGCGCCAAGCGCCAGGTGCAGGTCATACAAAAGCGTGCGCTGTCCCATGGGTTTCTCCTTCCGGGCGTGGCGAAGCGGCGGCGGTCGATGACGTCGGGTCGTCAGCTCTTCTTGTGTAGGACCCGCCGCGCGAATGCCGCGCATTGTAGCCGCAAGGGCGCGGGCTGGCACCCTCAGTGACTGTGACCGGGTCGACGTGCCGAACGGCGGATCAGGCCGATGACCGGCAGCAGGCCCACCAGCACCAGGGTCAGTGCCGGCAACGATGCACGCGCCCACTCACCCTCGCTGGTCATCTCGAACACCCTTACCGCCAAGGTGTCCCAGCCGAACGGGCGCATCAGCAAGGTGGCCGGCATTTCCTTGAGCACGTCGACGAACACCAGCAGGGCGGCGCTGAGCGCGCCAGGCACCAGCAGCGGCAGATACACCTTGAAAAACAATCCCGCGCCACCGACGCCCAGGCTGCGGGATGCCTCGGGCAGTGACGGGCGGATCCGCTCCAGGCTGCTCTCCAGCGGCCCGTAGGCCACCGCGATGAAGCGCACCAGGTAGGCCAGCAGCAATGCGGCCAGGCTGCCCAGCAGCAGCGGCTTGCCGGCACCGCCCAGCCAGCTGGACAGCGGGATGACCAGGTGGTTGTCGAGGTAACTGAAGGCCAGCATGATCGAAACCGCCAGCACCGAGCCGGGCAAGGCATAGCCCAGGTTGGCCAGGCCCACCCCGGCGCGAATACCACCCGTCGGCGCCTGGCGCCGGGCAAAGGCCAGCAGCAACGCCACGCACACCGTGACCAGCGCCGCCATGCCGCCCAGGTACAGGGTGTGCAACACCAGGCCGACATAGCGCTCGTCCAGGTCATGTCGGCCACGCTGCCAGAACCACGCCAGCAGTTGCAGCAGCGGGATGACGAAGGCGCAGGCGAACACCAGCAGGCACCAACCGCTGGCCAGCAACGCCTTGACCCCGTGCAGGTGGTACAGCGCCTGCCCGCGCGGCCGCTCGTTGCCGCTGCGGCTGGCCCCCCTGGCACGGCGCTCGCCATACAGCACCAGCATCACCGCCAGCAGCAGCAGGCTGGCCAGCTGGGCAGCGCTGGACAGGCTGAAGAAGCCGTACCAGGTCTTGTAGATGGCCGTGGTGAAAGTGTCGAAGTTGAATACCGCAACCGCGCCGAAGTCGGCCAGTGTTTCCATCAGGGCCAGGGCAATACCGGCGCCGATCGCAGGCCGAGCCATGGGCAGAGCCACGCGCCAGAACGCTTGCAGCGGGGACAGCCCCAGCACCCGCGCGGCTTCCATCAGGCCCTTGCCCTGGGCCAGGAATGCGCTGCGCGCCAGCAGGTAGACATAGGGGTAGAACACCAGCACCAGTACGACGATCACCCCGCCGGTGGAGCGAACCCGCGGCAGGCGCATCGGCCCGAACACCTCGCGCAGGGCGCTCTGCACCGGGCCGGCGAAGTCCAGCAGGCCGACGAAGACGAACGCCAGCACATAAGCAGGGATGGCGAACGGTAGCATCAGCGCCCAGTCCAGCCAGCGCCGGCCAGGGAACTCGCAGAGGCTGGTCAACCAGGCCAGGCTGACCCCCAGTAACGTGACGCCGATGCCCACACCCGCCACCAGCGTCAGGGTATTGCCCAGCAGGCGAGTCATCTGGGTGTCGAGCAGGTGCGACCAGATCTGCAGGTCGATCGACTGCCAGGACAACAGCAGGACGCTCAGGGGCAGGAGCACCAGGGCGGCGACCAGGGTGACCGGGAGGTACCAGCGGCGTTGGGGGGAGTGGGGCAAGTTGAATGTCTCTGTGGCTGATTTGCGACCGCTATGCGGTCGTTCGCGGGCATGCCCGCTCCCACAGAGATCGAGTAATCCTGTGGGAGCGGGCATGCCCGCGAAGAGGCCCTGAAAGGCCCCGGAAGGATAAAGCCTGGCGCTTAGTTCCAGCCAGCCCGATCCATCAAGCGAATCGCTTCAGCCTGGCGCTTGCCAGCGATTTCAACCGGAATGCTGTCAGCCTTGAAGCTGCCCCACGCTGCCACTTCTTCCGATGGCTTGACCTTCGGGTTGGCCGGGAACTCCTGGTTGATGTCGGCGAACAGCTTCTGCGCCTCTTCACCAGTCATCCATTCAACCAGCTTCTTCGCCGCCTCCGGGTGTGGTGCATGCTTGGTCAGACCGATGCCCGACAGGTTCACGTGCACGCCACGGTCACCCTGGTTGGGCCAGAAGATCTTCACCGGCAGTTTCGGGTTCTGGTTGTGCAGACGACCGTAGTAGTAGGTGTTGACCACGCCCACGTCGCACTGGCCGGCCTCGATGGCCTGGATCACTGCGTTATCGTCGGAGAACACGTCGGTGGACAGGTTGTTGACCCAGCCTTTGACGATCTGCTCGGTCTTCGCCTCGCCGTGGGTCTCGATCAGGGTGGCGGTGAGCGACTGGTTGTACACTTTCTTCGCCGTGCGCAGGCACAGGCGGCCTTCCCACTGCTTGTCGGCCAGGGCTTCGTAGGTGCTCAGCTCTTGCGGCTTGACCCGCTCGGTGGAGTAGATGATGGTGCGCGCGCGCAGGCTCAGGCCGGTCCAGTCGTGGGACGAGGCGCGGTACTGCGGCGGGATGTTCTGGTCGATGATGTCGGACTTGATCGGCTGCAGGATGCCCATCTGCTCGGCCTGCCACAGGTTGCCGGCATCGACGGTCAGCAGCAGGTCGGCCACGCCGTTTTCGCCCTCGGCCTTGATGCGCTGCATCAGCGGGGCTTCCTTGTCGGTGATGAACTTGATCTTGACCCCAGTCTTGGCGGTATAGGCATCGAACACCGGCTTGATCAGCTCGTCGATGCGCGAGGAGTACACCACCACTTCGTCCGCTGCCTGGGCGGTGCCGCCGAACAGGGTCAGGGCCAGGGCGGCCAGTAGGGGCTTGCGTGGCAACATGGAAAGCACTCCTCGGATCGTATGAGAGGTGCAAATGGTAGTGAATCCCATTTTCCGACTCATCTACATAGGCGTTACCGGATGTTGCAGAGGGGGCTGCTGTGCAGCCCATCGCGACACAAGGCCGCTCCTACAAGAGATTGCGTCCCCCTGTAGGAGCGGCCTTGTGTCGCGAAAGGGCCGCAAAGCGGCCCCGACAATCTCAAGCCTTGGCCAGATCCGGCAGATCACCGCTCAAACCCAGCGCCTGCCGCACGAACAGCGCCTTGGCCTCCGGCATCTGCTCCACCAGCTTCAACCCGCTGTTACGCAACCAGCGCAACGGCAACGGGTTGGCCTGGAACAACCGCTCGAACCCTTCCATCGCCGCCATCAGCGCCAGGTTGTGCGGCATGCGCCGTCGCTCGTAACGGCTCAGTACCTTCACATCCGCCAGCCGCTCGCCACGCTCGCAGGCGTTGACCAGCACCTCGGCCAGCACCGCAGCATCGAGGAAGCCCAGGTTGACGCCCTGCCCGGCCAGCGGGTGAATGGTGTGCGCGGCATCGCCGATCAATGCCAGGCCTTCATCCACATAGCGCTTGGCGTGGCGCTGGCGCAGCGGCACGCACAGCCGCGGGTCGGCCTGCAGCACATCACCCAGGCGCCCCTCGAAAGCCCGCTCAAGGGCTTTCAGGAAGGCCGCTTCATCCAGCGCCATCAACTGCTCGGCATGCTCCGGCGTGGTCGACCACACGATCGAGCACCAGTCCTGCTGGCCATCGCGGGTCAGCGGCAGGAACGCCAGTGGCCCTTCATCGGTGAAGCGCTGCCAGGCCGTGGCCTGGTGCCCGGCGCTGCAACGCACGCTGGTGACGATGGCGTGGTGCAGGTAATCCCACTCGCGGGTTTCGCAGCCGGCCAGGCGCCGCACTGCCGAGTTGGCACCGTCGGCCGCGATCACCAGCGGCGCACGCAACTGGCGGCCATCGGCGAGGGTCAGCAGCCACTCGTCGCCGGAGCGTCGCAGCTGTTCGAGCCGCGCATTGGGCAGCAGGCCGATATCGCTGTCATGCAGGCGCTCCAGCAGGCCATCCTGCACCACCCGGTTCTCGACGATGTGGCCGAGCACTTGGGCATGCACGCTGGCAGCCGAGAAGTGAATCTGCCCGGTGCCGCTGCCATCCCATACATGCATGTCCGAGTATGGCGTGGCACGCCGGCGGGCGATGCCATCCCAAGCGCCAAGGCGCTCGAGGATGCGCTGGCTGGCTGCCGACAGCGCGCTGACACGCGGCTCGAACGGGGCCTGGGCATCGAACGGCTTGACCGTCAGCGGGCCGCCGTCGAGCAAGAGGATTTGCAAGCCACTGTGGCGCAACGCCAGGGCCAGGGCGCTGCCGACCATACCGGCACCGACAATCAACAGATCTGCGCGCATTTCCATGCCTTACGCCAGCCTCGCTTGCGGCTTGAGCCGCACATATAGGGTTTTATCGACCCGCGCCACCAGCTCGCCGGCGCCGTCGCGGATATCGACCTGCAAACGCGGCAGGCACTTCTTGCCGGTGGCAGTCTGCTGGCGGATTTCGTCCAGCAGCGCGTCATCGACGTGGAGTTCGGCATACACCGGGCCTTTGCCCGGCGAAATGAAATCGATGCTGGCGGCCTTGTCCCAGACGATATAGTCACGCCCCAGCTGCTCGATCAACAGCAGCATGTAGAACGGGTCGACCATGCCGTACAGGCTGCCGCCGCACTGGGTGCCGACGTAGTTGCGGTTCCAGCGGGTCAGCTTCATCGCCACCTTGACGCTGCGCAGGTCCGGGCTGATGTGCTGTACGCGGATACCAGCGCCGAGGTGCGGCGGGAACAGGTTCAGCCGCCAGCGCAACAGGCACGCCCGGCGCGCCAGCCTGCGCGTGTTGTCACTCATGCCTGACCTCGCGGATCGGGGCGGGTGCCCAGGCCCATGGCCTGGCGGGCGAACCAGCTTTTGGCCGGTGGCAGCAGGTCGAGCCCGAGCAGGCCAAGGTTGCGGCCGGCGGCCAGCAATGGCTGGCTGCTGCCGAACAGACGGGTGACCTGATCGGAAAAGCCGATGGTCATGGCCTGGTCCACGCGCTGGCGCTGGTGGTAGGCCTGCAATGTTGTCAGGTCGCCAGGCTGCTGCGGGCCGGCCAGCAGCGCCTCGGCAAGCGCCTGCACGTCACGCAGCGACAGATTGAAGCCTTGGCCGGCAATAGGGTGCAGGCTGTGCGCGGCGTTACCCAGCACCACCAGATGCGGCCGCACCTGCTCCTGGGCCTCGATCAGCGACAGTGGGTAGAGGTGCCGCGCGCCGACCTGGCGCAAGGCGCCCAGGCGATAGCCGAACACGCCCTGCAGTTCACGCAGGAAATTGCGCTCGTCGATGTCGGCCAGACGCCTCGCGTCCATGCCCTGGCGGGTCCAGACCAGCGCGCAGCGGTTATCCGGCAGCGGCAGCAGGGCCATGGGGCCTTCTTCGGTGAAACGTTCGAAGGCCTGGCCGCCGTGGGCCTCGCCCGGGGTTATGTTGGCGATCAGCGCGCTCTGTTGGTAGGGCGTGTGGCGCACGTGGATACCCAGCTGTTCGCGCAGGCCGGAACGGCCACCGTCGGCCAGTACAGCCAGGTCGCACTCCAACTGGGTGTCATCGTTCAGCTGCAGGCGGTAGCCACCCTCAATGGCCTGCATCGCAGTCACTTCCGCCGGGCAGCGCCAGCTCACCACCTCGCTGTCCAGCCCTTGCCAAAGGCACTGGCCCAGCCAGGCGTTTTCCACCACGTAGCCAAGCGCCGGCACACCCTCTTCCCGGGCATCCAGGCGGGTGGCACCGAAACGGCCGCGGTCGGACACGTGAATCTGCAAGATCGGCTCGGCGCGATGGCCGATGGCCTGCCACAGGCCCAACTGCTGGTAGATCTGCTGGGTACCGAACGACAGTGCCGACGAACGCGCGTCGTAGCTGGGCTGGAAGCTGTCACCGGGGGCGAACGGCTCGATCAGCAGGATCTTCCAGCCTCGCGCCTTGGCCCCCGCCTGCAGGGCCAGGGCCAGGCTCGCGCCCACCAGGCCGCCACCGATGATCGCCAGGTTTACCCGATTCATGCCGCGTCCTTGCGGGCGGCCTGCATCAGCGCCTCGATCTCGGCGACCGTGCGCGGCACGCCCGAAGTCAGGATTTCACAACCTTGCCTGGTCACTACCACGTCGTCCTCGATCCTTACACCAATGCCGCGCCATTTCTTGGCCACGGCCTGATTGTCGGCGCCTATGTAGATGCCCGGCTCGACGGTCAGCGCCATGCCGGGTTCTAGCACCCGCCACTCACCGCCCACCTTGTACTCGCCCACATCGTGCACATCCATGCCCAGCCAGTGCCCGGCGCGGTGCATGTAGAAGGCACGATAGGCCTCGCTGTCGATCAGCGCCTGTACCTCGCCGGTCAGCAGGCCCAGTTCCACCAGGCCCTCGGTGATGACCCGCACGGTCGCCTCATGGGCGTGGTTCCAGTGCTTGCCAGGGGCGATTTCGGCAAACGCCGCTGCCTGGGCCTTGAGCACCAGCTCGTAGATGGCCCTCTGCTCGGGCGAAAAACGCCCGCTGACAGGGAAGGTACGGGTGATGTCGCTGGCGTAGCAGTCGATCTCGCAGCCGGCGTCGATCAGCACCAGGTCGCCATCCTTGAGCGGGGCGTCGTTCTGCTGATAGTGCAGGATGCAGCCATTGCGCCCGGCCGCGACGATCGAGCCGTAGGCCGGCATCTTCGCCCCGCCCTTGCGGAACTCATAGTCCAGCTCGGCTTCCAGGCTGTATTCGTGCAAGCCGGCCCGGCAGGCCTGCATGGCCCGCACGTGGGCCCGCGCCGAGATGTCTGCGGCAGCGCGCATCACCTTCACTTCCGCTGCCGATTTATACAGGCGCATGTCGTGCAGCAGATGATCCAGCGCAACGAACTCGTTCGGCGGCTGGGCCCCCAGGCGCGCCTTGGAGCGGATCACGTTGATCCAGTCCATCAGCCGGCGGTCGAACTCGGGGTTGCTGCCCATGGCGCTGTATACCCGCTCACGGCCTTCGATCAGGCCCGGCAGGATCTCGTCGATGTCGGTGATGGGGAAGGCATCGTCTGCGCCAAAATCGCGCACCGCACCTTCCTGGCCGGCACGCAGGCCGTCCCACAGCTCGCGCTCGGGGTTGCGTTCTCGGCAAAACAGCACGTATTCGCCATGCTCGCGACCGGGAATCAGCGCAATCACCGCTTCCGGCTCGGGGAAACCACTGAGGTACTGGAAGTCGCTGTCCTGGCGGTAAACGTGCTCGACGTCGCGGTTACGGATGGCAACCGCGGCGGCGGGCAGGATGGCGATGCTGTTGGGGACCATCTGCGCCATCAGCGCCTTGCGCCGACGGGCATACTCGGCCTTGGGAATGTGGCTCATGGGCAGACTACCCCTGGTTGATCAGTGCAGCGATGGCTTGGGTGCAGGGGCGGCCGGCTTGGCCAGCTCGGAGAACAGCAGCAACGGCGCCACACGCAGGTATTCCATGACTTCCATGTAATCGCTCTCGCCATCCTCGGACTCCTCGAGGGCTTCCTGGACCTGGGAAATGGCCACCAGGTCCTGCAGCACTTCCTTGGCCTCGTCGGACAGGTCCTTGCCACCGGCATTCAGGCCGAAACCGGTGATGAAGCCCTGGCACCACTGGCCCAGCGCGGTGGCGCGATCGCTCAGGGCGGCGTCGTCGGAAGGCAGCAGCAGGACGATCGCCATGTCGTCGCTGGTCAGTTCGCCCTTGACCATTTCCTGCAGGCCGACCAGGGCGTTGCGTACGGTGTCACCGGGCTCGGTTTCCAGCAGCTGGGCGGCATCGGCCAGCCAGCCGTCGGCGTCGAAGCCGGCACCGGCGCAGCTGCGGCCGATCAGCAGGCCGTGCAGTTCGGCCGGTGTTACAGGATGGCCATTGCTGGACAGCAGCATGGCGAAGGCGATGTAGGGCGATTGGGTATTGGGCATGGGCAGCTAGGCGCCAGACGGCGCAATGACTAGAATGGAGACCTTGTATCCTAGCACCGGCAGGCGCGCCAAGACCATCGGCACTGGCCGTCGCCGCCCAGGGAGAGGCATCATCGCCAGGTGACTCAACGACGGAGCGAATCGAGTGCAACCCACGCAAGAGAACGACCTGCAGGCACTGATGAGCCGATTCGAGTTGCTGATCGAACGTGTCGAGCAACTAAAACGGCAAAATGCACTCCTAGTAGCTCAGGAAAAGTCCTGGCGCGAAGAGCGCGCCCACCTCATCGAAAAGAACGAGATCGCCAAGCGCAAGGTCGAGTCGATGATTTTACGCCTCAAGGCTCTGGAGCAAGACTCATGAGTTCAAGCAATAGCGTCACCGTGCAGATCCTCGACAAGGAATATTCGATCATCTGCCCGCCGGAAGAGCGCAACAACCTGGTCAGTGCCGCGCGCTACCTGGACGGCAAGATGCGCGAAA
Source organism: Pseudomonas shirazica (assembly GCF_015168335.1). NCBI lineage: Bacteria > Pseudomonadati > Pseudomonadota > Gammaproteobacteria > Pseudomonadales > Pseudomonadaceae > Pseudomonas > Pseudomonas shirazica. Next base: position 5,475,115 of record NZ_CP063456.1, on the reverse strand, counting down.
TCCGCAGCAGCGGCAAGGTGATCGGCGCCGACCGCATCGCGGTCATGGCAGCGTTGAACATCACCCACGAAATGCTGCACCGCCAGGAAGAGCGCAACGATGCTCCGGCAGGCGGCACCACCCGCGAACAGGTGCGCGACCTGCTGGAACGGGTCGACCAGGCACTGTCCGACGACGCGGATACCAAAATCGGCTGAGATTGGTATACTGGCGCCACTCCCTGGGGGATGCGCCAGTCGGTTATGTCCCTGAGCCGATACGCACAACCACGGGGGTTGCACGCTGGGGCCGGTGTGCATGTCCGCCCGACGGAAAGCCTTAACGCCCCCTGCAATCTCCACCTTGAACTTTCGGGTTCAAGGGCTACACCGATAGCGGTCTTATCGGGGAGCCTGAATTCTCTTGCCCGCCCTTCCGGCGGGCAATTCGTTTTGGCCGACCACGTCGGCCAGCACCTGGGATCGCCCGTGCCATGACCGACACCGCGCAGCTCACCCGCCCCCAGCTCCGTCGCCTGCTCCGCAATGCCCGCCGCGCCCTTACCCCTGCTCAGCAACGCCAGGCCGCCCTTGGCCTTTACCGCCAGCTGGCGCAGCACCCGCTGTTCCGACGCGCCCGGCACATTGCCCTGTACTTGCCCAACGATGGCGAAATCGACCCTTACCTGCTGCTGCGCGAGGCCCAGCGCCGCGGCAAGCGCACCTACCTGCCGGTGCTGCACGCCTGGCCGCGCACGCGCATGGTGTTCCAGCGCTTCGAGCAAGGCGAGAAGCTCAAGCCCAACCGCTTTCGCATTCCCGAGCCGGTCACCGAGCGCAAGCGCCAGCGCCCGATCTGGTCGCTGGACCTGATCCTGCTACCGTTGGTCGGTTTCGACGAAGTGGGCGGTCGCCTGGGAATGGGCGGTGGTTTCTATGATCGCAGCCTGGCCTACCAGGCGCGTCGCCAGACCTGGAAAAAGCCGTTGCTGTTGGGGCTGGCACATGAATGCCAGAAGGTCGAGCGGCTGGCTCAGGCCAGTTGGGATGTACCGCTGCAGGGGACGGTCTCGGACCGTGGCTGGTACCTGGCGCCGCGTTGAGCGGCGCCAGCGGGGGCATCAACGTTTCGGCTGGCTGGCGTCGACCGGCATCTGATAGGCGTTGTCCAGCTTGCGCTCCCAGATCCCTTGCGCATAACCGGTAGTGACCACACCCAGGCCGAAAATGAACACCAAGACCCACAGCAGATCCGGCTTGTTACGTTGATTCATCGAAGATTGCCCCCCAGGCAAACTGTTCACGCTCGGCAACTTTCTGGGTATTGCCGGAGCATCGCGCTTTAAACGGGGCGCATTTTCCGACAACCTGCGTCTGCACGCAAACCTTGACGCCAACCGGCTGTCGGTTTCGTGCAACAGGTTATTTCAAACCTTTTCAGGAGCAGCACCCCATGGCCTACTGGCTGATGAAATCCGAGCCCGACGAGCTCTCCATTGAAGCCCTCGGCCGGCTCGGCGAAGCGCGCTGGGACGGCGTGCGCAACTATCAGGCACGCAATTTCCTGCGGGCCATGAGCGTTGGCGACGAGTTCTTCTTCTACCACTCCAGCTGTCCGCAGCCGGGCATCGCCGGCATTGCCAGGATCACCCGCGCAGCCTACCCGGACCCAACCGCGCTGGACCCGCAGAGCCCCTACTACGATGCCAAGGCCACGGCCGACAAGAACCCTTGGAGCGCGGTCGATGTGGCCCATGTGCAAACCCTGCCACGGGTGCTGGAGCTGGGCTGGCTGAAACAGCAGACAAGCCTGGCCGAACTGCCGCTGGTGCAGAAGGGCAGCCGCCTGTCGGTAATGCCCGTGACGCCAGAGCAATGGGCGGTGATTGTCGCTTTGCGTTGAAACTGCGGCTAAGGTCAGATCTTGCTGACCGGGGCGGTCCCCTGTAGGAGCGGCCTTGTGTCGCGATGGGGCGCACAGCGGCCCCGGGATATCAGCGTCACCCCATGAATTGCCGGGGCTGCTTTGCAGCCCTTTCGCGACACAAGGCCGCTCCTACAGGGACTGTGGGGGCCTTTGATTGATATCAACACATCGCTCATGGCTGCACGCCATGATGCAGTGTGCATGACCGCAAGGATGCAGACCGATGAACCGATACGCCCCCAGGATCTTCGCCACCGCGCTGATCGCCCTACTCGCAACAGCCGGTGGGCTGGGGTACTGGAAGTCGCTCCACGACCAGTTGCCCGAAGGCCTGAGCATGGGCAACGGCCGCCTGGAAGCCACCGAAGTGCAGATCGCCAGCAAAATCCCCGGCCGCCTGGCCGAAGTGCTGGTCGACGAAGGTGACAAGGTAACTCGCGGCCAGCTGCTGGCGCGCATCGACACCCGTACCATGGAAGCCCAGCGCAGCCAGGCCGAAGCCGAAGTGCTGCGCGCCCGGGAAAACTACGCCGCCGCCCAGGCCAGTGTGCAGCTGCGCCAAAGCGAACTGCTGCTGGCCAGCCAGGAGCTCAAGCGCGTGCGCGAGATCTTCCAGCGCAAATACGCCAGCCAGCAGTTGCTCGACCAACAGCAGGCGCGCTTCGACACGGCCAACGCCGCCGTAGTCGCCGCCCGCGCCCAACTGGCGGCGATCAAGGCCGCCATCGGCGCCGCCGAGGCCCAGGTAGCGCAGCTCACCAGCGAAATCGACGACAGCAGTCTGCGCGCACCGATCAACGGCATCATCCAGCTGCGCCTGGCCGAGCCCGGTGAAGTGCTGGGTGCCGGCGGCCGCGTGCTGATGTTGATCGACCCCAGCGACCAGTACATGAACCTTTACCTGCCCGCCTCCACCAGCGGCCGGCTGACCGTCGGCGACCAGGCACGGATCGTGCTCGACGCCCTGCCCGAGCGGGCGCTGCCGGCGAAGGTTGCCTTTGTCGCGGCCAAGGCCCAGTTCACCCCCAAGCAGGTGGAAACCCGCGACGAGCGGCAGAAGCTGGTGTTCCGGGTCAAGTTGCGCCTGACCGACCCGGGCGCCGTGCCGCAGGCCAAGCCGGGCATGCCAGGCGCCGGCTACGTACGCACGGCTGAGGTGGACTGGCCGGCCAACCTGCAATGAACGCCCCGGCACTGCTGGCCGAGGGTATCAGCCATCGCTACGGCGACCTGGTCGCCTTGCACCCCCTCGGGTTCAGCCTGCCGGCGGGCACCCGCTGCGCGCTGATCGGCCCTGACGGGGCTGGCAAATCGACCCTGCTGGGGCTGATCGCCGGCGTCAAGCGCCTGCAACAGGGCGAACTGCAGGTGCTGGGTGGCTCGATCCGCCAGCGGCGCCATCGCGCGGCGCTGTACCCGAAAGTGGCGTTCATGCCGCAGGGGCTGGGCAACAACCTGTATCCGGAGCTGTCGATCAGCGAGAACATCCGCTTTTTCGCCACCCTGTTCGGCCTCGGCCGTCGCGAATGCGAACAGCGCATGGCCAACCTGCTACAGGCCACCGACCTGCAGCGCTTTGCCGAGCGCCCGGCGGGCAAACTGTCGGGCGGCATGAAGCAGAAGCTTGGCCTATGCTGCGCGCTGATCCACGAGCCGGACCTGCTGATCCTCGACGAGCCGACCACCGGCGTCGACCCACTGTCGCGGCGGCGCTTCTGGGAGCTGGTCGAACAGGTACGCGCACAGCGCCCGCAACTGACCCTGCTGGTGGCCACCGCCTACATGGAAGAGGCTGAACAGTTCGAGCATTGCCTGATGCTCGATGGCGGCCGTCTGCTGGCCGCCGGCCCCAGCCATGAACTGGGCGCAGTCACCCCCAGTGGCAAGCTGGACGACGCCTTCACCCACTACCAGGGCGCGGGCAAGGCACAACACCCTCCGCTCATCATCCCGCCGCGCCCGGCCGCTGACAGCCCGGTCGCCATCGAGGCCCACGACCTGACCCTGCGCTTTGGCGATTTCACTGCTGTGAACAAGGTCAGCTTCGCCATTGGCCGCGGGGAGATTTTCGGCTTCCTGGGCTCCAACGGCTGCGGCAAGACCACCACCATGAAAGTGCTCACCGGCCTGATGCCGGCCAGCGAAGGCAGCGCCAGCCTGCTCGGCCGCCCGGTGGATGCCAGTGACCTGGCCACGCGCAAACGGGTCGGTTTCATGTCGCAGAGTTTTTCGTTGTATGGCGAGCTGAGCACCCGGCAGAACCTCACTCTGCATGCACGCCTGTTCGACCTGCCCAAGGCCGAGAGCGCCCAGCGCATCGACGAGCTGATCGAGCGCTTCGACCTGGTTGCCATCGCCGACCAGCCATCCGGTGCCCTGCCCCTCGGCCTGCGTCAGCGCCTGTCACTGGCGGTAGCGGTGCTGCACCGCCCGGAAGTGCTGATCCTCGACGAACCCACCTCCGGCGTCGACCCGGCTGCCCGTGACGACTTCTGGCGCCTGCTGGTGGAGCTTTCACGCGAGCAGGGCGTGACCATTTTCCTTTCTACCCACTTCATGAACGAAGCCCAGCGCTGCGACCGTATCTCGCTGATGCATGCAGGCCGGGTACTGGCCTGCGACACGCCGGATGCCCTGCAACGCCACTACCAGGGCAACACTCTGGAAGACGCGTTCGTGCGCTGCCTGGAACAGGCTCAGGAACTAGCGCCGCAAGCCACCGACAACACCGTGCTGGAGCAGACCGCCACGCCTGCGCCGACGCTGCGCCAGGGCTTCAGCCTTAGTCGCCTGCTGGCGGTGGCCAGCCGTGAGGGCAAGGAGCTGCTGCGCGACAAGGTGCGCCTGGCCTTCGCCCTGCTGGGGGCGATGTTCATGATGGTGATCTTCGGCTATGGCATTTCACTGGATGTGGAAAACCTCGCCTTCGCCGTACACGACCAGGACCAGAGCCCGCAAAGCCGGGCCTACCTCGAAGCCTTCCGTGGTTCACGCTATTTCGCCGAACAGGCGCCCATCCGCGACACCCGCGAAATGCACCAGCGCCTGCAGCGCTCGGAAATCAAACTGGCACTGGAAATTCCACCCGGCTTCGGCCGCGACCTCTACGCCGGGCGTCAACCGGTGGTGGCCGCCTGGCTCGATGGCGGTATGCCGTTCCGCGCCGAAACCAGCCGCAATTACGTGGAAGCCGTGCACCAGGCCAATCTCGAGCAACTAGCCAAAGCCAGCCCACAGCCGCAGCCGCGCCAGGACCTGGTGCGCCTGGAAACCCGTTTTCGCTACAACCAGGATGTGGTCAGCGTGAACGCCATCGGCCCTGGGGTAATGGCGCTGATCCTGGCCTTCATCCCGGCCATGCTCACCGCGCTAGGTATCGTCCGCGAGAAAGAGCTCGGCTCCATCACCAACTTCTACGCCACACCCCTCACCCGCCTGGAGTTTCTGCTCGGCAAGCAGATGCCCTATCTGGCCGTGAGCCTGGTCAACCTGGCGCTGCTGGTGGCGATGAACCGCTGGCTGTTCGCCGTGCCGCTCAAGGGCAGCGTGCTGGCCCTGGCCTGTGGCGGCGTCGCCTACCTGCTGGCTACCACCAGCCTGGGCCTGTTGATCTCGGCCTTCACCCGCACACAGATCGCCGCCATCCTGGGCACCATGATCATCACCAGCTTGCCGACCATCCAGTTTTCCGGGCTGATCGTGCCACGCTCGTCGCTGGATGGCGCGGCGGCGGTGATGGGCCAACTGTTCCCGGCGGGCTACTTCCTCGATATCGCGGTCGGCACCTTCACCAAGGCGCTGGGACTGCGCGAGCTGTGGCCGCAGTGCCTGATCCTGCTCAGCTTTTTTGCCGTGTTCACCGGCCTGAGCCTGGCCATGCTGAAGAAGCAGGAGGCCTGATATGTCACGCCTGAACCACACCCTGCGTCTTGGCCTGAAAGAGCTGACCAGCCTGCGCCATGACAGCGTGCTACTGCTGTTCCTGCTGTATGCCTTCAGCGTGGCCATCTACATGCCGGCAGCCGGCTCGGTGATCGGCGTGCACAACGCCAGTGTCGCGATGGTGGACGAAGACCACAGCCTGCTATCGCGCAAGCTTGGTGAAGCCCTGCAACCACCCGAGTTCCAGCCCGCCGTGCCACTGGCCCCGCAGCGTCTGGACCAGGCCATGGACAGCGGCCAGTACACCTTCGTGATCAACGTGCCGGTGAACTTCCAGAGCGACCTGCTGGCCGGGCGCTCGCCGGAACTGCAGATCTATGTCGACGCCACGGCCATGAGCCAGGCGTTCATGGGTGCCGGCTACATCGGCCGCATCTTCGAACGCGAGTTGCTCGACTACAGCCAGCGCAGCAACACACAGAGCCCGGTGATAATAAACGCCAAGGCTCTGTTCAACCCCAACCTGGAGGGCGGCTGGTTCCTGGCGGTGATCCAGATCGTCAACAACATCACCATCCTGGCGATCATCCTCACCGGCACCGCGTTGCTGCGCGAGCGCGAGCACGGCACCCTCGACCACCTGCTGGTGCTACCGCTGACCGCGCTGGAAATCATGCTGGCGAAGATTGCCAGCAACGCGCTGGTAGTGGTGATCTGTACCTGGATTTCGCTGGTGGTGGTGGTCAAGGGCGCGCTTGGCGTGCCGCTGTCCGGTTCGATGGGCCTGTTCCTGGCCGTGACGGCGCTCTACCTGTTCGCCAGTACCGCACTGGGCATCTTCCTCGCCACCCTGGCGCGCTCGACGCCACAATTCGGCCTGCTGGCGATCCCGGTGATCATCCCGATGCTGTTGCTGTCCGGCGGCAGCACACCGCTGGACAGCATGCCGCAGTGGCTGCAGTGGGTCATGCAGGGGTCGCCGTCGACGCACTTTGTCAGCCTTGGCGCCGCAATTCTGTTTCGTGATGCCGGTTGGACGGTGGTGTGGCCGGACATCCTGGCGCTGGCCGTGATCGGGCTGGTGTTCTTCGGCGTGGCGCTGGCGCGGTTTCGCCGAAGCCTGGCGTCCTGATCCAAATTGGTATCTAGCACAAAGACAAAGGGCGCCTTTCGGCGCCCTACTCACAGACAGGTCGGCTTGTCATCGCCGTACACCTGCCCGGCTCTGTAATTGCTGGTTGAACCAGGATCCGCAGAGTCTTGCAAGCCCCTTACGGGAACGGGCCCATTATCACGCTTCGAGCGTTACATTGCCAACAGACTGCACTGTTGCTGGATGTGAGAAACCCAGCGTAAAACCAACAGCAGCCCTCACGGCGGCGAAGTGCTCCGGCCGCATTGTAAAGGTCATGTATTCCCGACCACCGCCCTGGCGCGATCTGATCCGACATCTGTCCAGTCTGGAGGTAGCTACCGTGTAGATCATGTCGCACTTGGCCCAGCATGTCGGGGCCGGGCCAGGCAGATAACTCGGCAGCACAACGTGCTGCCTTGTCAGTTGATCCGGTGCGGTGGTGCTCAGTGGGATTATCGTCACCAACTGACGGTTTTGACTGTGCTTGCGAAGAACGACAACGGGGCGCACCTTGATCATTTCAGGCACTTGAAAGCCTGAAAAGTCGCACATCAGTACAGTCGCCTCTTTCGGCTGGTACTTCAAAGGCATTGCCAACACTCTCAAGCAACTGAAGACAAGGCACAATTTAGCTCGGCCTTGGCTTCAGAAACCGAAAACTGGCGGGCTTACAGGAAAGACGGAAAAGTCCTACAACCGTGGTAAGCCTGACTTCAATCCAGCTCACCAGCAATCGACCTCACAATGCTTCAGATCACTGCACGATCAGGTTGTTGAATAGCAGGTCTTCAACGATCGGCTTGCCTTCTTCGGCTTCCATCACCTGCTGCACCTGTTTCAGCGCTTCCTGGCGAAGATGCTCCTTGGCCTCGACGTTGCTCATGCTGTCCACCGACTGTTGGGTGAACAGCGCCACCAGCTGGTTGCGGATCAGCGGCTCGTGGTGCTTCACCGCCTTGGCGGCTTCGTCGCCGGTCACGCGCAGGGCCACGTCGGCCTTGTACACGCGCAGCCGCGGGCTACCGTCGAGGGCGTAGTTGCCCACAAAGGGCGGACTCAGGCTGATGTAGGCGACTTTCGGCGCCCCTTCCTTGGCTTCCTCGCCCATGGCCGCAGCCGGCAGCAGCAGCGCCAGCACCATCAAGATCCACGCTTTCAAGAATTCGCTCCTCAATACAGTTGGTGCCAGCTTACCCAGCATGCCGCTCAAACCCAAGCCCGTGCTTGTGCCGCCACTTATGCCTGCACATCAGGGCGCCCCATGCTCGTTGACCGGGCAGGCGGCCCTCCTACACTTATCGGCCACGACCCGCAAAGGAATAGCCCCGATGAAAGCTGTGTTGTGCAAAACCCTGGGCCCGGCGCGCGACCTGGTGCTGGAAGAGGTAGCCAGCCCGGTGCCGAAGAAAAACGAGATCCTGCTGGATGTGCAGGCCGCAGGGGTCAACTTCCCCGACACCCTGATCATCGAAGGCAAGTACCAGTTCCAGCCACCGTTGCCGTTCTCCCCCGGCGGCGAGGCAGCGGGCGTGGTGGCCGCAGTCGGGGAAAAGGCCGGCGCGTTCAAGGTCGGTGACCGGGTCATGGCGCTGACCGGCTGGGGTGCATTCGCCGAGCAGGTGGCGGTGCCGTTCTACAATGTGTTGCCGATCCCGGCGAGCATGGACTTCACCACTGCCGCGGCATTCGGCATGACATACGGAACCTCCATGCACGCCCTGCGCCAGCGCGGCCAGTTGCAGGCGGGCGAGACGCTGTTGGTGCTGGGTGCGTCCGGCGGGGTCGGCCTGGCGGCGGTGGAGATCGGCAAGGCCATGGGCGCGCGGGTGATCGCGGCCGCCAGCAGTGCGGAAAAACTGGCCGTGGCCAAGGCAGCCGGCGCGGATGAACTGATCGACTACAGCCAGGCCAGCCTGCGTGACGAGATCAAGCGCCTGACCGGTGGCCAGGGCGTAGACGTGATCTACGACCCGGTGGGTGGCGAGTTGTTCGAGCAGGCCGTGCGCGGGCTGGCCTGGAATGGCCGGTTGCTGGTGGTGGGCTTTGCCAGCGGGACCATCCCGCAGCTGGCGGCCAACCTGGTGTTGCTCAAGGGTGCGGCGGTGCTCGGGGTATTCTGGGGGGCGTTTGCCCAGCGTCAGCCGGAGGACAATGCGGCCAACTTCCGGCAGCTGTTTGCATGGCATGCCGAAGGCAAGTTGAAGCCGCTGGTGTCGCAGACTTATCCACTGGCTGAGGCAGGGGCTGCCATTGAAAAGTTGGGGCAGCGTCAGGCTGTGGGTAAGTTGGTGGTGCTGGCCAGGTAAGGATTGAGAAATCTGTTGCCTGTCAGGGCCCTATCGCCGGCAAGCCGGCTCCCACAGGATCTCCACAGTGTCCAAGGCCAGTGGAGTACCTGTGGGAGCGGGCGTGCCCGCGAAGAGGCTGGTGCAGGCCAATCAGACTTCGCGCAGGTTATGGCAGCGCCTGAACCGCGCCTCCAGGTTGCGATCGGGCATCTGGTGGCTGCGCAGGGCATTCAAGGTCTGTTCGACATAATCACGCGTAGTGCCATAGCGCCCCTTGGCACTGGCCAGGATCTGGCTTAGCAGGGTGTCCGGCAGGTTCCCGGCATAGCACGGCAAATGCCGCTCCAGCACGAAACCCAGGGCCTGCACCTTGCTGCCATCACCCAACCGGCAGCTGAGCCAGTGCGGCCGGTACGCCGGGTACGGCATCTCGCGCTGCCACAAGGCCATCAGCGAATCGTCCAGGCTGCTGTCATCCAGCCGGTAGGCAAAACCGCTGCAGGAGCCACCACGGTCCAGGCCGAACACCAGGCCAGGGGTTTCCGGGGTGCCACGGTGCTCATGCGACCACAGGTACAAGCCACGGTGGTAACCATGCACCCGCGCGCGCTGGCGCTCCACCGAGTTGCACTCCGGTCGCCAGATCAACGAACCATAGGCGAACAGCCACACCGGCCCACCCTGATGGCGAGACATGGTTGTCTTCATGGAATTGAACAACTGTTCGCGAGTATGTTGCTGACCGAAGTCGAGTGTCGGTGGATATGAAACTTCCCAGGACATACTTTCAAGTGCCGACATAAGCTGCCGCCATTATCCCTGTGAACTACGGATGTAGCGAGATTCGATTACGATGCGCCCCCAGCCTCTGTACCAAGGGCGCTTGCAGTAACCATAGGACAGAAGTGCAGGAATACTCAAGCCCTCGCGCCAGAGTTTCATCCTCGCTCCCGACGACTGGAAAGTACTGTTTCAGCAACTGTGAAAGTTATTAGCCAAGGCGGTAACAATTACCGCCTTATACCAATACTTTCAAACTCCAGTTATTAGCCGCGCGGTGCGTAGGCAAACACATCGGCACGCATGCGATGCGCATCCATGCCGGCTTCGACCAAGGCGTCGAGCGTGGCATAGATCATGTTCGGCGAGCCGCTGGCATATACATGCACGCTGTTGAGATCGGCGATGTCTTCGCAGACCGCCTCATGCAGCATGCCGCAACGGCCTTCCCAACCGCACAGGTCGCTGACCACCTGGTGCAGGAACAGGTTGGGCAGGCGCTGCCACTCGTCCCAGTGCTCGATCTGGTAGAAGTCCTCGGGCCGACGCACGCCCCAGTACAGGTGCACCGGGTGCTTGAAACCCTGTGCCCGGCAATGCTCGACCAGGCTGTGCATCTGACCCATGCCGGTGCCAGCAGCGATTAGCACCAGCGGCCCATCGGGCAACTCGGCCAGGTGAGTGTCACCGAACGGCATTTCAATGCGCGCCAGGCCGTCGCGCTTGAGCTGCTCGATAAGTTGCAGCGCACTGGGCTCGCGCGCCAGCACATGCAGCTCCAGCTCGCGTCCGGCATGGGGTGCGGAAGCCAGCGAAAACGCCGCCTGCTTGCCGCCTTCGCGCTCGATCATCAGGTACTGCCCCGCGTGATAGCGCGGCGGCCTGCCAGCCGGCGCGCGCAACCGCACGCGCCAGACGTCGCCACCGACCTCGACGCACTCACTGACACTGCACGCCAGTTTGCGCACCGGCAGCTCGCCAAGGGCGAGCACACCATCCCAGAGCAACACGCAGTCCTCCAGCGGTTCGGCAATGCAGGTGAACAGCTCGCCATGGTCGCGGACTTCGCCGTCCTGGCGTACCCGGCCTTCGACCAACAACGCGGCGCAGACATGGCAATTGCCATTGCGGCAGCTGTTCGGGCAGTCATAGCCCAGCCGCCGCGCTCCATCCAGGATCCGTTCCCCGGGTTCGAGCGCCAGCACCGCCCCGGACGGCTGCAACGTTACCTGCATCAATCTATTCCCAACTGATCCCACAGCTCATCGATACGGCGGGTGACGGCTTCGTCCTTGACGATGACCCGTCCCCATTCGCGTGTAGTCTCGCCCGGCCACTTGTGCGTGGCATCCAGGCCCATCTTCGACCCCAGCCCGGATACCGGTGACGCGAAGTCCAGGTAGTCGATCGGGGTGTTGTCGATCATCACCGTATCACGCTTGGGGTCCATGCGTGTGGTGATGGCCCAGATCACGTCATTCCAGTCACGGGCATTGATATCGTCATCGGTGACAATAACGAACTTGGTGTACATGAACTGTCGCAGGAACGACCACACACCCAGCATCACGCGCTTGGCGTGGCCCGGGTACTGCTTCTTCATGGTCACCACCGCCATGCGATACGAGCAGCCTTCCGGTGGCAGATAGAAATCGACGATTTCCGGGAACTGCTTCTGCAGGATCGGCACAAACACTTCGTTCAGCGCCACGCCGAGGATCGCCGGCTCATCTGGCGGCCGGCCGGTGTAGGTGCTGTGGTAGATCGGTTTCTGCCGATGGGTGATGCGCTCCACGGTGAACACCGGGAAGCTGTCCACTTCGTTGTAGTAGCCGGTGTGGTCGCCATACGGGCCTTCCGGGGCCATTTCGCCCGGGTGGATCACGCCTTCCAGGATGATTTCGGCGGTGGCCGGTACCTGCAGGTTGCTGCCCCGGCACTTGACCAGTTCGGTGCGGTTGCCACGCAGCAGGCCGGCGAAGGCATACTCGGAGAGGGTGTCCGGCACCGGGGTCACGGCGCCGAGGATGGTGGCCGGGTCGGCGCCCAGGGCCACGGCGACCGGGAACGGCTGGCCAGGGTTCTTCTCACACCATTCGCGGTAGTCCAGGGCGCCGCCACGGTGGCTGAGCCAGCGCATGATGACCTTGTTGCGGCCGATAACCTGCTGGCGGTAGATGCCCAGGTTCTGACGGTCCTTGTTCGGGCCGCGGGTGACGGTAAGGCCCCAGGTGATCAGCGGTGCCACGTCGCCCGGCCAGCAGTGCTGGATTGGCAGAGCGCCGAGGTCGACGTCATCGCCCTCGATGACCACTTCCTGACACACCGCGTCCTTGACCACTTTCGGCGCCATCGACACGACTTTCTTGAAGATCGGAAGCTTGGACCAGGCATCCTTCAGACCCTTCGGCGGCTCGGGCTCCTTGAGGAAGGCCAGCAGCTTGCCGATTTCCCGCAGTTCATCGACCGACTCGGCGCCCATGCCCATGGCCACACGTTCCGGGGTGCCGAACAGGTTGCCCAGCACCGGGATGTCGAAGCCGGTGGGCTTTTCGAACAGCAATGCAGGGCCCTTGGCACGCAAGGTGCGGTCGCAGACCTCGGTCATTTCCAGGACGGGGGAGATCGGAACCTGGATGCGCTTGAGCTCGCCGCGCTGTTCCAGGCCACGGATGAAGTCGCGCAAGTCGCGATACTGCATGCAGAAGCCTCATGTTGGCCGTATCGGTCGGGGGTGCAGAGTGTAGCGCCGTTCAGTACCCAATGGCCAAAAATGACTTGGGGCCGCTTCGCGCCCCATCGCCGGCAAGCCAGCTCCCACAGAGTCCGCACAAGCTTCAAGAGCTGTACAGTACCTGTGGGAGCTGGCTTGCCGGCGATGGGCTGCGAAGCAGCCCCAATCAAATCCGGCCTGAAACGCTTACTTGCGCTTCATCGACAGGAAGAACTCGTCGTTGGTCTTGGTCTGCTTGAGCTTGTCGACCAGGAACTCAATGGCGGCGATTTCGTCCATCGGGTGCAGCAACTTGCGCAGGATCCACATGCGCTGCAGCTCGTCGTCGGCAGTCAGCAGCTCTTCGCGGCGGGTACCGGAGCGGTTGATGTTGATGGCCGGGAACACGCGCTTCTCGGCGATGCGGCGGTCCAGAGGCAGCTCCATGTTGCCGGTGCCCTTGAACTCTTCGTAGATCACTTCGTCCATCTTCGAGCCGGTTTCGACCAGCGCGGTAGCGATGATGGTCAGCGAACCGCCTTCCTCGATGTTACGCGCGGCGCCGAAGAAGCGCTTCGGCTTCTCCAGGGCGTGGGCGTCGACACCACCGGTCAGTACCTTGCCGGAGCTCGGGATCACGGTGTTGTAGGCACGCGCCAGACGGGTGATGGAGTCCAGCAGGATGACCACATCCTTCTTGTGCTCGACCAGGCGCTTGGCCTTCTCGATTACCATTTCGGCAACCTGCACGTGGCGGGTTGGCGGCTCGTCGAAGGTGGAGGCAACCACTTCGCCGCGCACGGTGCGCTGCATTTCGGTCACTTCTTCCGGGCGCTCGTCGATCAGCAGAACGATCAGGTGGCACTCGGGGTTGTTACGGGTGATGTTGGCCGCGATGTTCTGCAACATGATCGTCTTGCCCGCTTTCGGCGGAGCAACGATCAGGCCACGCTGGCCTTTGCCGATCGGGGCGCACAGGTCGATGACGCGGCCGGTCAGGTCTTCGGTGGAGCCGTTACCGGCTTCCATCTTCAGGCGCTTGTTCGGGAACAGCGGCGTCAGGTTTTCGAACAGGATCTTGTTCTTCGCGTTTTCCGGGCGGTCGAAGTTGATGGTGTCGACCTTCAGCAGGGCGAAGTAACGCTCCCCTTCCTTCGGCGGGCGGATCTTGCCGACGATGGTGTCGCCGGTACGCAGGTTGAAGCGGCGGATCTGGCTGGGCGAGACGTAGATATCGTCAGGGCCGGCCAGGTAGGACGCATCAGCCGAACGCAGGAAACCGAAACCATCCTGGAGAATCTCCAGCACGCCGTCACCCGAGATCTCTTCGCCGCTTTTCGCGTGCTTCTTCAGCAGGGCGAAAATCACGTCCTGTTTGCGCGAACGGGCCATGTTTTCGATGCCCATCTGTTCGGCCATTTCCAAAAGATCGGTAATCGGCTTTTGCTTGAGTTCAGTCAGGTTCATAAGGGGAATGACGTAATCATGTAAGAAGGGAGAATTAAGCTTCTGGCTTAATGAGGCCGCGCCGCTAGATGGCGACAAGATCGCGTACTGATTCGAATTAGGGATGCTTCGGCGACGGCGTGTAGAGGGCACTGGAGAAGCAGTGCGAGGCCGAATGTAACACTTGCTTTTTTCTGCGTCTAGTGGTTTTGCCCTGCCATTTTCAGCTGCAACACACCTGCCCGTAGGAGCAGCCTTGTGCTGCGAAGAGGCCATCAACCGCAGCGACAACGTCAGCCTTACCGGCCCTTTCGCAGCACAAGGCTGCTCCTACATGGGCAAGACTGCCTTTGCAGAGGCAAAAAAAACCCCGCATCTGCGGGGCTTTTTTACATCACAGGTGGGCGTCGAGGAACGCGGCCAGCTGCGATTTGGACAGGGCGCCGACCTTGGTGGCTTCGACGTTGCCGTTCTTGAACAGCATCAGCGTCGGGATACCACGCACGCCGTGCTTGGCCGGGGTTTCCTGGTTCTCGTCGATGTTCAGCTTGGCGACGGTCAGCTTGCCCTCGTAGGTGGCAGCGATATCGTCCAGAACCGGAGCGATCATCTTGCATGGGCCGCACCATTCAGCCCAGTAGTCGACCAGCACCGGGCCTTGAGCCTGCAGTACGTCGGCTTCGAAGCTGGCGTCGGTGACGTGTTTGATTTTGTCGCTCATGGAAATCTCCAAGGTCGTAAGCAATAAAAAACGTTGCCCATCATAGCCGCACCCGTCTCCTACAGGAAGCCGCGGACGATTGAGTGTAACTATAGTTGTGCAAGACGCCACGAATCGAAACTGTCATGCAAACGTCATAGCATCGAATGGCACATTGCCTTGCATCAAGGCCAGCTCAACGGCTGTGTGCCACGCGTTGGCGACAGCCTGCTATCGTGGCACGATTGCCGGGTTAACGACCGAGAACAACCAGATCATGCCGCATACCATCGCGAAGAACCTGTCCCTGATCGCCGCCATCGACCTTGGCTCCAACAGCTTCCACATGGTCGTGGCCAAGGCCCACCATACCGAAATCCGCATTCTCGAGCGGCTCGGCGAGAAGGTTCAACTGGCCGCCGGCATCGACGAAGAACGCATGCTCAGCGAAGAGGCAATGGAACGAGGCCTGGATTGCCTCAAGCGCTTTTCCCAACTGATCAACGGCATGCCGGCAGGCTCCGTGCGCATCGTCGGTACCAACGCCTTGCGCGAAGCGCGCAACCGCAACGAATTCATCCAGCGCGCCGAAGCCATCCTTGGCCACCCGGTCGAGGTGATCTCCGGCCGTGAAGAAGCGCGCCTGATCTACCTGGGCGTGTCGCACACCCTGGCCGACACCCCCGGCAAGCGCCTGGTGGCCGATATCGGCGGCGGCAGTACCGAGTTCATCATCGGCCAGCGCTTCGAGCCGCTGCTGCGCGAAAGCCTTCAGATGGGCTGTGTAAGCTTCACCCAGCGCTACTTCCGCGACGGCAAGATAACCCCGGCCCGCTACGCCCAGGCCTACACCGCCGCGCGCCTGGAGCTGATGAGCATCGAGAATGCCCTGCACCGCCTGACCTGGGACGAGGCCATCGGCTCGTCCGGTACCATTCGTGCCATCGGCGCCGCCATCAAGGCAGGCGGCCTGGGCAATGGCGAGGTCAACGCCGAAGGGCTGGCCTGGGTCAAACGCAAGCTGTTCAAGCTGGGAGAGGTCGACAAGATCGACTTCGAAGGCGTCAAGCCGGACCGCCGCACCATCTTCCCGGCGGGCCTGGCGATTCTCGAAGCGATCTTCGATGCCCTGGAACTGCAGCGCATGGACCACTGCGACGGCGCCCTGCGCGAAGGCGTGCTGTTCGACCTGCTGGGCCGCCACCACCACGAAGACGTGCGCGAACGCACCCTGAACTCGCTGATGGAGCGCTACCACGTGGATCAGGGCCAGGCCGCGCGCGTCGAGCGCAAGGCATTGCACGCCTTCGACCAGGTGGCCGACGCGTGGGACCTAAAAGACGGTAATTGGCGCGATCTGCTGGGCTGGGCGGCGAAAGTGCACGAAATCGGCCTGGATATCGCCCATTACCACTACCATAAACACGGCGCCTACCTGATCGAACACTCCGACCTGTCGGGCTTCTCCCGCGAGGACCAGCAGATGATGGCCTTGCTGGTACGCGGCCATCGCCGCAACATCCCAAAGGACAAGATCGCCGAACTGGGCGAGGAAGGAGTCAAGCTGCTGCGCCTGTGCGTGCTGCTGCGCTTCGCCATCCTGTTCCACCACATCCGTGGCAATCAGCAGATGCCGAAGGTCGAGCTCAAGGCTGCCGACAGCAGCCTCGATGTCGCCTTCCCGGAGGGCTGGCTGGAACAGAACCAGCTGACCCAGGCCGACTTCGCCAACGAGGCGGAGTGGCTGGCCCGGGTCGGCTTCGTCCTCAGCGTACGTTGAGGACCGGGTTGCTCAGGCGCTCCAGCAGGGTCGCCTGGGCACTGCGCGGGTTCTGGTTGCCGGTCGGCGTGCTGCGCACATAGCGCCCGTCCGGCTGCAGGGTCCAGGCGTGGGTGTTATCGGTCAGGTAGCCTTCCAGCTCCTTCTTCACCCGCAGCAACAGCTTCTTGCCTTCCACCGGGAAGCAGGTTTCGACGCGCTTGTCGAGGTTGCGCTCCATCCAGTCGGCACTGGACAGGTAGATCTGCTCTTCGCCGCCATTGAGGAAGTAGAACACCCGCGTGTGCTCGAGGAAGCGGCCGATGATCGAGCGCACCTGGATGTTGTGCGAAACCCCCGGAATGCCTGGGCGCAGGCAGCACATGCCACGCACCACCAGGTCGATCTTCACGCCCGACTGGCTGGCCTTGTACAGCGCCTTGATGACCTTCGCGTCGGTCAGCGAGTTGAACTTGGCGATGATATGCGCCGGCTTGCCTTCGAGGGCGAACTGGGTTTCCCGCGCGATCATGTCGAGCATGCCCTTCTTCAGGGTGAACGGCGCGTGCAGCAGCTTCTTCATGCGCAGGGTCTTGCCCATGCCGATCAACTGGCTGAACAGCTTGCCGACGTCCTCGGTGAGGGCGTCGTCGGAGGTCAGCAGGCTGTAGTCGGTGTACAGACGGGCGTTGCCGGCGTGGTAGTTACCGGTGCCCAGGTGCGCATAACGCACAATCTCGCCGTGCTCTCGGCGCAGAATCAGCATCATCTTGGCGTGGGTCTTGAAGCCGACCACGCCGTAGATCACCACCGCACCGGCCGCTTGCAGGCGGCTGGCCATCTGCAGGTTGGACTCTTCGTCGAAGCGCGCCCGCAACTCGATCACCGCAGTGACCTCCTTGCCGTTACGCGCCGCGTCCACCAGCGCATCGACGATTTCCGAGTTGGCCCCGGAACGGTAAAGGGTCTGGCGCACGGCAAGCACGTGCGGGTCCTTGGCGGCCTGGCGCAGCAGGTCGATCACCGGGGTGAAGGACTCGAACGGGTGCATCAGCAGGATATCCTGCTTGCCGATCACGCTGAATATGTTGTCGGCGTTCTGCAGCAGCTTGGGGATCGCCGGGGTGAACGGCGTGTACTGCAACTCGGGGTGGCTGTCCAGGCCAGTGATGCTGAACAGGCGGGTAAGGTTGACCGGG
This sequence comes from Pseudomonas shirazica, assembly GCF_015168335.1. NCBI lineage: Bacteria > Pseudomonadati > Pseudomonadota > Gammaproteobacteria > Pseudomonadales > Pseudomonadaceae > Pseudomonas > Pseudomonas shirazica. Next base: position 5,457,308 of record NZ_CP063456.1, on the reverse strand, counting down.
CCGTTGACCTGGTAAAGCTCGCTTTCGCTGAGGCTGAACTGTTTGAGCAAGTAGTCCGACAGGTGTTTCGGGCAGGTGTCGGCCACTTCCAGGCGAACGGCGTCACCGTAGCGGCGCGAGAACAGCTCGCCGCGCAGGGCGCGGGCCAAGTCATCGACCTCTTCGGAGTCCAGCGCCAGGTCGGCGTTACGGGTCAGGCGGAACTGGTAGCAGCCCTTCACCTTCATGCCCTGGAACAAGTCGTCGGCGTGCGCGTGGATCATCGACGACAGGAACACATAGTTGGCGCCCGGCCCACCCACCTCTTCCGGCACCCGGATGACCCGCGGTAGCAGGCGCGGGGCCGGGATGATCGCCAGGCCCGAATCGCGGCCGAAGGCGTCGACACCCTCAAGCTCGACGATGAAGTTGAGACTCTTGTTCACCAGCAGCGGGAACGGGTGGGTCGGGTCGAGGCCGATCGGGGTGATGATCGGGGCGATTTCGTCGCGGAAGTAGCGGCGCACCCAGGTCTTGAGCTTGGGCGTCCAGTAACGCCGGCGGATGAAGCGGATATGGTGCTTTTCCAGCTCGGGCAGCAGCACGTCGTTGAGGATCGCGTACTGGCGCTCCACTTCGCTGTGCACCAGGTCGCTGATACGCGCCAGCGCCTGGTGCGGCTGCAGGCCGTCGGCACCGGCCTGTTCACGGGCAAAGTTGATCTGCTTCTTCAGGCCGGCGACGCGGATCTCGAAGAATTCGTCGAGGTTGCTGGAGAAGATCAACAGGAACTTGAGGCGTTCGAGCAGCGGGTAGTTCTCGTCCAGCGCCTGCTCCAGCACACGGATATTGAACTGCAGCTGCGAGAGTTCGCGATGAATGTACAGGCTGCTGTCGTCCAGGCCTGGGATGACGATCGCCGGGGCCGGCGCAGGGGCCGGGGCCGCAGTCTCTGCCACCGGTTCGGCAGGCAGGGGCGCTGGCGGCAGGTCTGGCGGGGTCTGCACCATCTCTTCGGGGAGTTCCTGAGCATCCTTGATCGCGACAGGGGTTAGCACTTCATTATTCATCTGGCGTTCCTGAGGACGTTAACGCCCTATCATCTATTGAGCGGCAAGATAAGCGCCCATTATGACGCCTGTGTTACACGCCAGGGCAAGCCGTGGCGCGTGGCTTCTGGCATTCTCCAAGCAGGAATTGTTCATGTCGAGACACATCTGGACACTTTCACGAACGCGCGCGAAGGGGTAGGCTTCGCGTTCATTTCGCCAGCACCTCAGAAAATGCTTCAACAATTCCTGCAGGATTTCGGCTACTTCGCCCTTTTTCTAGGCACCTTCTTCGAAGGCGAGACCATCCTGGTGCTTGCAGGATTCCTTGCGTTCCGCGGTTACATGGACATCAACCTGGTGTGTCTGGTGGCATTTTTCGGCAGTTATGCCGGCGACCAGCTGTGGTACTTCATGGGCCGCCGCCACGGGCGCAGGATCCTGGCGCGCAAGCCACGCTGGCAGGCGATGGGTGACCGGGCGCTGGACCACATCCGTCGCCACCCCGACATCTGGGTACTGAGTTTCCGCTTCGTCTATGGCTTGCGCACGGTCATGCCGGTGGCCATTGGCCTGTCCGGCTACCCGCCACGCCGCTATTTGCTGCTGAACGGTATCGGCGCGGCCATCTGGGCAGTGGCCCTGGGCGCGGCCGCGTATCACTTCGGCGCCATCCTTGAAGGCCTGCTGGGCAACGTGAAGCGCTACGAGCTATGGGTGCTCGGTGGCCTGTTGGCGCTGGGCGGCCTGTTGTGGCTGCGCCGGCGCTTCCGCACGTTGCGCGCGGAGCGCAAGGCGGCGGGCAAAGCCCAGGCCCCAGAGGCTGAGCAGGCTGTAAGCCACGAGGAACAACCAGGTCGGCGGCACGACCACCGCTAGGCCCAGTGCGCCCGCCAGGTAAAGCGCCGGCGCATTTGCCAGCAACCGTACCAACTCCAGGCGTATGGCCCATGGTCGGTTCTCCAGCAGCGCGCCAAGTACGAACAAGCCAAACGCCATCTGCGCCCAGCCAAGTACCAGGGCGGCGATTGGCACGCGCTCGGCCACCTCCATCAGATAGCTGCCTAGCGCCACGTAACCCACGAATTGCGCCGCCACATAGGCCTGCTGCGCACGGCCCAAGGCAACCTCGAACTTGCGAAACAACGCCAGGTCCTGCTTGGCCTGCGGGTAGCGTGCGGCCACATCGGCCGGGCGCCAGCCGGTGGGCATGAACCAGATGCGCAGCTTGTCCCACAGGCTGTCGGTGCGCCGGGCGTCGTGCCAGAGCTGGGCATAGAACTGCAGGTTGGCCCACAGCGGGTTCCAGCTGGCCAGCGGCGTGGTCACCCCGAACACCACCGGCTCGGCTGGGTCCTCCTCTTTGAAGGTGCCGAACAGACGATCCCAGAGAATGAACACGCCGCCGTAATTGCGATCCAAGTAAGCAGGATTTTGCGCATGGTGGACGCGATGGTTGGATGGCGTGATCAACACCCACTCAAGCCAGCCCAGCTTGGGAATGTGCCGGGTATGCACCCAGAACTGGTACAGCAGGTTGAGCGATGCCACCGTGATGAACACCAGCGGCGGCACACCGAGCAACGCCAGCGGCAGGTAGAACAGCCACGAGAAGATGAACCCACTGCTGGTCTGGCGCAGCGCCGTGGTGAGGTTGTACTCCTCGCTCTGATGATGCACCGAATGCGCAGCCCACAGCACGTTGCGCTCGTGGCCAAGACGATGCAGCCAGTAGTAGCAGAAGTCGTACAGGACAAAGGCCAGCAACCACACCCACCAGGCCTGCGGCGGCAGGCGCAGCAACGCCATGTGTTCGAACGCCAGGGCATAGGTCACCAGCCCCACCCCTTTGGTCAGCAACCCGGTACTGGTCGACAGCGCACCGGTGCTGAGGCTGTTGATCGAGTCGGCCAGGGTGAAGTTGCGCTGGCCGCGCACACGGTCGGCCAGCAGTTCGACGGCGATCAGCACGAAGAAGAACGGCACGGCCAGCAGGATCAGGTCCATGGGTACGACCTCAGACGTTATCCGCCAAGATTAGGCCGCGCTTGCAGGAATCCCTATGGCTACATCTGCCAAACTAGAGGACATTTAGCGCCTCGACACTGGAGTAGAAAGCATGACAAAAAAAGTAGCGGTGATTCTTTCCGGCTGTGGCGTTTATGACGGCGCCGAAATCCACGAAAGCGTGATCACCCTGCTGCGCCTCGACCAGCGTGGTGCGCAGGTGCAGTGCTTCGCGCCGAACATTGCGCAGATGCATGTGATCAACCACCTGACCGGCGAGGAAATGCCCGAATCGCGGAATGTGCTGGTGGAGTCGGCGCGCATTGCCCGCGGCGAGGTCAAGGACATCCGCGAGGCCAAGGCCGAAGACTTCGATGCGCTGATCGTGCCGGGCGGTTTCGGGGCGGCGAAGAACCTGTCCAACTTTGCCGTGGAAGGCGCCAACTGCACCGTTAACCCGGATGTGCTGGCCCTGGCCGAAGCCTTTGCCGACGCCTGCAAGCCGGTCGGCCTGATCTGCATCTCGCCGGCGCTGGCGGCGAAGATCTACGGGCCAGGCGTGGTCTGCACTATCGGTACCGACGCTGGCACTGCGGCGGCCGTGCAGAAGATGGGTGGCACTCATGAAGAATGCGATGTGCACGATATTGTCGAGGACACCCAGCGCAAGCTGGTGACCACCCCGGCGTACATGGAGGCCAAGTCGATCAGTGAAGCGGCTGGCGGGATCTACAAGCTGGTGGATCGGGTGCTGGAGCTGACGCACGAATAGGTTCTTGCTGGCACGCGCGGTGTAGGGGCGGCCTTGTGTCGCGATCGGGCCGCGAAGCGGCCCCGGCAATTTATGTGGCGAAGCTGAAAACCTGGGGCCGCGCTGCGGCCCGATCGCGACACAAGGCCGCTCCTACAGGGACCGCGCCTGCCCTCAGGGTTTGGACAACCGGGCGATGATCCGGTCCAGCGCATTGGCAAACGCCTGCTTCTCGCGCTCGCCATAAGGCGCCTGCCCTCCCCCCACCTGGCCCTGCTCGCGCAACTCGGTAAACAAGTTGCGCGCCGCCAGCCGGTCACCCATGTTGCGTTCGTCGAACTCGCGCCCGCGGGGGTCCAGCGCCGCCACGCCCTTTTTCACCAGGCGGTCGGCCAGCGGCACGTCACTGCAGATCACCAACTCACCAGGCACGGCGTGCTCCACCAGGTAATCGTCGGCTGCGTCCATGCCGCTGGGTACCACGATCAGGCGCACGATAGCGAACGCCGGCTTGGCCACAGCCTGGCCCGCCACCATCACTACCTCGAACTTGCGCTTGAGGGCGAACTTGACGATCAGATCCTTGGCTGCCTTGGGGCAGGCGTCGGCATCGATCCACACACGCATCGGAAAACCTCGCAATCAGCTTGAGGCCCCCATCATGCCTCAAGCGCAACGAAAGCTGCAGCAGCCACCCATGGGCGCTGGAAAAATGGCGCCAATATTTCAATTGCCGCTTATCCGACCTCGCCACTCAGGCTACACTCGCCACAGCCCCGCTGGCCTGCCCGAGTGCGCAATGAACCACCCCCACGAAATCCGCCCCGACCTGGACGAAGGCATCGACCGCAAGGTCCTGGCGACATTGCGTGCGCGCTTCCTGCGGCTCAACCAGGGCCGGCTGCAGCGGGCCCTGGAGGGCCTGTCGACGCGCCAGCAACAGGTGCTGACACTGCTGCCGCTGCTGTTTCATGTGAACCACCCGCTGCTGCCAGGCTATGTTTCCGGGAGCACTCCTGCCGGCGTATCGGGCTACGAGCCAGGCGCCGATCTTGTAGTCGAGGCACAGCGTCTTGCCCGCTCGTTCACCTACAAGGCCCGCCATGGCAACCCACCGCGGCCGATCCACGGCCTGTTCCTGATGGGCAGCCTGGGCTCACTGGCCCAAGCCGAGCAAAGCGACATGGACCTGTGGGTTTGCCACGCCCCGGGCCTGGCCGATGAGCTGCTGGACGAACTGCGCCGCAAATGCCAGCTGCTTGAGGCATGGGCGGAAAGCCTGGGTGCCGAGGCGCACTTCTTCCTGATCGACACGCAAGGTTTCGCCCAAGGCCAGCGCGAAGGCCAGCTCGGCTCCGACGATTGCGGCACCACCCAGCACTATCTGCTGCTGGACGAGTTCTACCGCACCACTATCTGGCTGGCCGGGCGCACGCCACTGTGGTGGCTGGTGCCGGTCTACCAGGAACACGATTACCACACCTATACCCAGACCCTGCTGTCCAAGCGTTTCATCCGCAGCCAGGACGCCCTCGATCTCGGCAACCTGGCGCACATCCCGCCCGGCGAGTTCGTCGGCGCCGGCTTGTGGCAGCTGTTCAAAGGCATCGACTCGCCCTACAAGTCGCTGCTCAAGCTGCTGCTGACCGAGGCCTATGCCAGCGAGCACCCCACCGTTCGCTGCCTGAGCCTGGACTACAAGCAGGCAGTGTTCGCCAACCAGCTAGACCTCGACGAGCTGGACCCCTACGTGATGGTGTACCGGCGCATCGAGCGCTACCTGCTGCAGCGTGGCGAACACGCGCGCCTGGAGCTGGTGCGGCGCAGCCTGTACCTGAAGGTGAACAAGAAACTCAGCGACCCGACCCGGGCCAATGGCTGGCAACGCCGGCTGTTGCAGCGCCTGGCCGACGAATGGGGTTGGGACGAGCGCCAGCTGGCCCTGCTGGACAGTCGCAATCAATGGAAGGTGCAGCAGGTTGCCATCGAGCGCCGTGAACTGGTGGCCGAACTGAACCATAGCTACCGATTTCTCAGCCAGTTCGCTCGCACCCAGAACGCCAGCAGCCGCGCCGACCAACGCGATCTCAATGTGCTGGGCCGGCGCCTTTACGCCGCCTTCGAGCGCCGCGCCGGCAAGGTCGAAGTCATCAACCCCGGTATCGCCCCGGACCTGGCCGAAGGCACCCTGACCCTGGTACAAGCGCCTAATCGCAAGGAGCCCGGCAGCCATCACTGGGAGCTGTACACCGGCAACCTGAGCCCCCATGAGGTGGACCACTTCAGCCCGCTCAAGCGCTGCCGCGAGCTGCTCGAGTTGCTGACCTGGGCTTATCGCAACGGGGTGATCGACAGCAGCACGCGCCTGGCGCTGCACCCGGGTGTCAGCGACCTCAGCGAATTCGAGCTGTTCAACCTGATCGGCTGCCTGCAGCAAAGCATTCCCCTGCCCTTGCCGACCGTCAGCGAGGTGCGCTTGTTGCAGCCGAGCGTTGCCGACGAGGTGCTGTTGCTGGTCAACGTCGCCATCGACCCGCTGCGCCACCACCGCGACCTGAACATCCTGATGACCACCGAGCGCACCGACTCTTTGAGCTACGCAGGCGTGCGCGAAAACCTGGTCCTGACCCTGGACCAGGTCATCCTCAACAGCTGGAACGAAGTACTGGTCCAGCGCTATGACGGCGAGCACGCACTGGTGCGCTGCCTGCGCGACTTCCTCAACAGCCCCGTGCCGCGCGGACACCGGCCGAAGGTGCGGGTGCGTTGCTTCTGCCAGAGCCGCGCCCAGGCCATAGGCCAACGCGTGGAGGAAATATTCGACACCGTACAACTGCTGCTGGACCAGGGCCTGAACCACCGCTACCTGCTGCAGGTGGCCCAGCACACCCATGTGCTGGAGCTGATGCCCGGGCATGTCGGCCTCACCACCTTGGCCGAGCATGAGGCACTGCTGAACCACCTGGGCGAAGAACGCAGCGCCTACAGCCCACTGTACCTGGATGCCAACGCCCTGCAGGACCACGACCTGCACCTGGTGCTGGAGCAAGGCCGGCCTTTCTGCATCCAGGTGTTCTACCGCCTGCAGGGTGGCTGGGCCGAGTTGTACGTGCTGGATGAATACAATGCCCTGTGGCAGCAACGCCTGCCGCTGCAAGACGAAGCTCACTTGCTGTTGCCGCTGCAGCGTTTTCTGCGCTCGGTGGTGATGCGCCGTGATGCCCGGCTACCGCTGGACACCCAGCGCGCGGCTTCACTGGACATCCACTACGCGCAACTGTTGCCTTCCGGGCCAGGCAAGGCGCGCAGCATCGAGCCGCGCCAGGCGCCGGCCGAGGGTAGCGACCAGCCTTACTATGAGGTGCAGGCGATCATCCAGGCCGGGGTGGCAGGCGCGGCGCACGTGACGCTGTATTGCGACCAGCAGGAGTTTTCCGAACTGGAGCATGGTGAGCAGTTGTATGCGGTGGTGGCCCGGCAGATCATCGGGCAGCGACGTGGTGCAGGGCAGTACCGCTGTTACATCACGGACCTGGATTTGTCCGAGTTGCTGGATGACCAGCTGGGGTCGACGCAGCTGTACCTGCGCTACAAGCGGGAGCTGGAGCAGGCTTTGAACGAGGGGTTGGAGCAGGTTTTGGCGCAAGAGGCTTGAATTGCCGGGGGCGCGTTGCGCCCCTTTCGCGACACAAGGCTGCTCCTACAGGGAATGCGTAATCCTGTAGGAGCGGCCTTGTGTCGCGATGGGCCGCAAAGCGGCCCCCTAGCCCTTACAGGTCGAAATCGCCCGCCGCTTCCGGCTGGTATTCCACTTCCAGCAGCTTCAGCTTGAGGGTCTTGCCCCCCGGCGCCGGCCAGTCGATCTGCGCGCCCACCGACAACCCCAGCAAGGCGCAACCGATCGGCGCCAGGATCGAGACCTTGCCTTCCGGCCCGGCATCCTTCGGGTATACCAGGGTCAGGTGGTAGTCCTTGCCGCTGGCTTCCTCACGGCAGTGCACACGCGAGTTCATGGTCACCACGCCAGCCGGAACTTCCTCGTGACCGACCACCTGCTCGGCGCGGTCCAGCTCGCCCTGCAGGGCGAGCACACCCGGCGTACTCTCGTCGAGGCTGTCGATCAGACGCTCCAGACGTTGTACGTCCAATCGGGTGAGGATGAGGGAAGGCTTGGTGCTCATGATCCAGTCAGACTCCTTTGAACAGGCGGTTTTCATCGTGCAGATAAAGCAAAACCCCGCCCAAGGGCGGGGTTTGTGAAGGCTTTGGCGTCACCGACGCAGAACCCGACGTTACCACAGCCGGGTAAATACTCAAGCCCCTGCGATCAGTGTGCCTTAGCCTGGTCGCGCAGGGCCTGGGCCTCGCGGCAAATCTGCCGGCGCCGTTCGTCATCGGCCGAACGCCATTCACGGATATGCTCGACATGCCGGTGGCAACCTGTGCACACCCGCTGTTCGTCCAGCCGGCAAACGCTGATGCACGGCGACGGCACGGCGGGGCTGACGTTGCTGTAGAGCGGTTTGGGCGGCCGGGCCTGGGTACTGCTCATGTCAGATCTCGTCGAAGTCCAGCTTCTCGCCGGCCCGCTCCCAGACGATGCGCTCGAGCATTTCGCCCAGCAGCTCCTCGCTCTTCTCGCACACCCACTTGCCGCTTTCTTCGTCGTAGTCGAAGTGGAAACCGCCGGAACGGTCGGCCAGCCACAGCTGGCGCAGCGGCTCCTGGCGGCTGAAGATCAGCGTGCTGCCATTGTCGAACTTGATGGTCAGGACACCAGCGGAGTTCTCCATGTCCAGATCCAGGCCGCTCTCGTCGAACAGGTCTTCCAGGGCCTGTTGGGTCGCGTCGACCAGATCATGGAAACGCGCTTCACTCAAACTCATTGCAGGAACCTCGAAATTGGCTGCGTTACAGGCAAGCCCGGCAAGATACGGGCGCTTGCCGCCGAATGCAAAGGTTTAGCCGCTACCTTCACTGGCATGAACTCAAAGCCAGCGCAGTACCTGTGGGAGCGGGCATGCCCGCGAATCAGGTGCCGCGGTGTGTGGCACCGGCTTTGCCGGTGTTCGCGGGCACGCCCGCTCCCACAGGTACTGCGAAAGGGCCCTTGCAGGCGGTAAGAATAGCCCGCCCGGCGGGCCGGCCCTTGCATAGGCAAGCCGTCGGTCGCTCGGTATACTCGGGCGCAATACTGCATATTTCTAAGGATTTCACCCATGAAGCGCCTGATTTCCTCCCTCGCGGCGCTGGTCGCTGTTGCCTGCCTCGTTTCGGCCTGCGGCCAGAAAGGCCCGCTGTACCTGCCTGAAGACGGCAAGGACGGCAAGGCCAGCCACAAGTCGCACCAGTACCAGCCAAAAGCCAAGCCGGCCCCGACGCAGGAGCAGCAACCCGAGCTGCAGTCCGAGCCCGAGCAGTCGCCAGCGCAGTAAGGAAACCAGATGAACGCTTTCAACTACCGCGACGGCGAGCTGTTCGCGGAAGGCGTGGGCCTGTCGGCCATCGCCGAACGCTACGGCACCCCTACCTACGTGTATTCGCGCGCCCACATCGAGGCCCAGTACCGTAGCTACGCCGATGCACTGCAAGGCACCGAGCACCTGGTATGTTTCGCGGTCAAGGCCAACTCCAACCTTGGCGTGCTGAACGTGCTGGCACGCCTGGGCGCAGGCTTTGACATCGTCTCTGGCGGTGAGCTGGAGCGCGTGCTGGCCGCTGGCGGCCGTGCCGACCGCGTGGTGTTCTCCGGTGTCGGCAAGACCCGCGAGGACATGCGCCGTGCCCTGGAAGTCGGCGTGCACTGCTTCAACGTCGAATCCACCGACGAACTGGAGCGCCTGCAGGTAGTGGCCGCCGAGATGGGCAAGGTTGCCCCGGTCTCGCTGCGGGTCAACCCGGACGTCGACGCCGGTACCCACCCGTACATCTCCACCGGCCTGAAAGAGAACAAGTTCGGCATCGCCATCGCCGACGCCGAGGCCATCTACGTGCGGGCCGCGCAGTTGCCGAACCTGGAAGTGGTCGGCGTCGACTGCCACATCGGTTCGCAGCTGACCACCGTCGAGCCTTTCCTCGATGCCCTTGACCGCCTGCTGGTGCTGGTCGACCGCCTGGCCGAGTGCGGCATCCATCTGCGCCACCTGGACCTGGGTGGCGGCGTCGGCGTGCGTTACCGCGATGAGGAGCCGCCGCTGGTGGCCGACTACATCAAGGCGATCCGCGAGCGCGTCGGCGACCGCGACCTGGCCCTGGTGTTCGAGCCGGGCCGCTACATCGTGGCCAACGCCGGCGTCCTGCTGACCCGCGTGGAATACCTCAAGCACACCGAACACAAGGACTTCGCCATCATCGATGCGGCGATGAACGACCTGATCCGCCCGGCCCTGTACCAGGCCTGGATGGGTGTCAGCGCGGTCAAGCCACGCGCAGGCGAAGGCCGTGCCTACGACCTGGTCGGTCCTATCTGCGAGACTGGCGACTTCCTCGGCAAGGACCGCGTGCTGAACCTGGCCGAAGGTGACCTGCTGGCCGTACAGTCCGCGGGCGCCTATGGTTTTGTCATGAGCTCCAACTACAACACCCGTGGCCGTTGCGCTGAAATCCTGGTCGACGGCGACCAGGCCTTCGAAGTACGCCGCCGCGAGACCATCGCCGAATTGTACGCTGGCGAAAGCCTGCTGCCGGAGTAAGCCCATGCTGCTGCGTTTTACCAAGATGCATGGGCTGGGCAACGACTTCATGGTCCTCGACCTGGTCAGCCAGCACGCGCACATCCAGCCCAAGCACGCCAAGCAATGGGGTGACCGCCACACCGGCATAGGCTTCGATCAGTTGCTGATCGTCGAGGCGCCGAACAACCCGGAAGTGGACTTCCGCTACCGCATCTTCAATGCCGACGGCTCCGAGGTCGAGCAGTGCGGCAACGGTGCGCGCTGCTTCGCCCGCTTCGTGCTGGACAAGCGCCTGACCGCGAAAAAGCGCATCCGCGTGGAAACCAAGAGCGGCATCATCGAGCTGGACGTGCAGAACGACGGCCAGATCAGTGTCGACATGGGCCCACCGCGCTTCATCCCTGCCGAAATCCCCTTCGTCGCCGACGAGCAGGCGCTGAACTACCCACTGGAAGTCGACGGCCAGGTGCATTCGATTGCCGCCGTGTCCATGGGGAACCCGCATGCCGTGCTGCGTGTCGACGACGTGCGTACCGCCCCTGTGCATGAGCTGGGCCCGAAGATCGAAAACCACCCACGCTTCCCGCAGCGGGTAAATGCCGGCTTCCTCCAGGTCATCGACCGCCACCGCGCCAACCTGCGGGTGTGGGAACGTGGTGCGGGCGAAACCCAGGCCTGCGGCACCGGCGCCTGCGCCGCCGCCGTGGCGGCGATCAGCCAGGGCTGGATGGACTCCCCGGTATCCCTCGACCTGCCCGGTGGCCGCCTGCACATCGAGTGGGCCGGCCCCGGCAAGCCCGTGCTGATGACTGGCCCAGCCGTACGCGTCTACGAAGGACAGGTTCGTCTCTAAGCGAGTAACCGCCATGACCGATCAGCCCCAGGTTGTACCCCAGCAGTCCGCCGAGCTCGATGCCGAAGCGGTGGTCGCCTACCTGCGCGCCCACCCCACCTTCTTCGCCGAGCACGACGAGTTGCTGATCGAACAACGCATCCCTCACCAGCGTGGCGACAGCGTGTCGCTGGTGGAGCGCCAGCTCAAGTTGCTGCGCGACCGCAACATCGAGATGCGCCACCGCCTGTCGCAACTGATGGACGTGGCCCGCGACAACGATCGGCTTTTCGACAAGACCCGCCGGCTGATCCTCGACCTGCTCGACGCCGGCAGCCTGGAGGAAGTGGTGATGGCAGTCGAAGACAGCCTGCGCCAGGAATTCCAGGTGCCCTTCGTCAGCCTGATCCTGTTCGGCGAAAACGTCGCGCCGGTCGGGCGCTGGGTGAGCAACGCCGAAGCGCAGCAGGCCATCGGTGCCCTGCTGGGTGGCGGCAAGACGGTCAGCGGCAACCTGCGCGAGCACGAGCTGGCCTTCCTGTTCGGTGAAGAACAGCGCCGGGAAGTGGGCTCCAGCGCCGTGGCTGCCCTGGAATACCAGGGCCTGCACGGGGTGCTGGCGATCGGCAGCCGCGACCCGCAACACTACAAGAGCAGCGTCGGCACCTTGTTCCTTGGCTACATTGCCGAGGTGCTTGGCCGCGTTGTGCCACGCGTTACCCAGACCCTGCGCCCGGTACGCTGATGGAACGCCAGCTGGAGGCTTATTGCGCACACCTGCGCAACGAGCGCCAGGTGTCCGAGCACACCTTGCTGGGCTACCGTCGCGACCTGGACAAGGTGGTCGCCTACTGCAAAGAACATGGCATTACCGGTTGGGAGGCGCTGCAGATCCAGCAGCTGCGCCAGCTGATCGCCCGCCAGCACCACCACGGCCAGTCCTCGCGCAGCCTGGCCCGGCTGCTGTCGGCGGTGCGTGGCCTGTACCGCTATCTCAACCGCGAAGGCCTGTGCCAGCACGACCCGGCCAGCGGCCTGAGCCCGCCCAAGGGCGAACGCCGGCTGCCCAAGGTGCTGGACACCGACCGCGCCCTGCAACTGCTGGATGGCGGTGTCGACGATGACTTCATCGCCCGTCGTGACCAGGCCATCCTCGAACTGTTCTATTCGTCGGGCCTGCGCCTGTCCGAGCTGACCAACCTCGACCTCGATCACCTGGACCTCGCAGCCGGCCTGGTGCAGGTGCTGGGCAAAGGCGGCAAGGCCCGCGTGCTGCCGGTCGGCCGCAAGGCCCGCGAGGCATTGCAGGCCTGGTACCGCCTGCGCGGCATCGGCAACCCGCGCGACCGCGCGGTTTTCATCACCCGCCAAGGCAACCGCATCAGCCCACGGGCCGTTCAGCAACGGGTGAAGGCGGCCGGTGAGCGCGAGCTGGGCCAGCACCTGCACCCGCACATGCTTCGCCATTCCTTCGCCAGCCACGTGCTGGAATCGTCCCAGGACCTGCGCGCGGTGCAGGAGATGCTCGGCCACGCCGACATCGGCACCACGCAGATCTACACCCACCTGGACTTCCAGCACCTGGCCGCGGTGTACGACAGCGCCCACCCTCGGGCCAAACGCAGCAAAGGCACAGACTCATGAGCATCAAGCTGATCACCTTCGACCTCGACGACACCCTGTGGGATACCGCGCCGGTGATTGCCAGCGCGGAAGTCGTGCTGCGCGACTGGCTCGAAGCCAACGCCCCGATCCTTGGCGGCGTACCGGTGGAGCACCTGTTCGCCATTCGCGAGCGCCTGGTACAAGCCGAACCCGGCCTGAAGCACCGTATCAGCGCCCTGCGTCGACGGGTGCTGTTTCATGCCCTGGAAGAAGTCGGCTACAGCGAAAAACATGCGCAGGAGCTGGCCAACGAAGGTTTCGAAGTATTCCTGCATGCCCGCCACCAGGTGGAGATTTTCCCGGAGGTGCAGCCGGTGCTGGAGATCCTGCGCCATCACTACACCTTGGGCGTGGTCACCAACGGCAATGCCGACGTAAGCCGGCTGGGGCTGGCGGACTATTTCCGCTTTGCCCTGTGTGCCGAAGACCTCGGCATCGGCAAGCCGGACCCGGCGCCGTTCCTCGAAGCCCTGCGCCGCGGTGACGTGGAGGCCAGCGCAGCGGTGCACATCGGTGACCACCCGGGCGATGACATTGCCGGCGCCCAGCGCGCCGGGCTGCGGGCGGTGTGGTTCAACCCCCAGGGCAAGGCGTGGGTAGGCGAACAGGCGCCTGATGCCGAGATCCAGCGCCTGTCGCAGTTACCCGACATCCTCGCGCGCTGGCGCTGACAGGCGCCGCTTCGCGGCCCATTCGCGGGCACGCCCGCTCCCACAGGTTTACTGCCCTCTCAGCTTCTGCGCGATCCCAGTGGGAGCGGGCGAGCCCGCGAAGAGGCCGGTACAGGCAACACAAAACAGACAGGCACAAAAAAGCCCGCAGCGACGGCGGGCTTTTTTTCGATCAGCCACTCAGATAGGGCGGCTGCCGTACTTGTTGTCCGGCTTCTTGGGCGGATCGGCGACCACGTTGGCCTCGACTTCCTGAACCTTGCCGCCGCGAGCAAGGAACTCTTCCATGGCCTTGGCCAGGGCGTCACGCTCCTTCTGCTTGGCTTCCATGCTCGGCATCTCGTCTACCGAGACCGCGGCCTTGGATTTGCCCTTGGCAGCGGGTGCCGGGCTGCTGTCGTCATCGCCAGCGTCTTCGGCGCCATCATCAGCTGCCGCTTCGAGGCCTTCATCGCCCTCGTCTTCGTCGCCTACTTCGAGGTCATCATTTTCCAGATCGTCGTCGCTCATGTTCTACCTCATGACTTGCGAAAAGCAGGTTAGTTATAGACCAGTGCAGCCGTAGACCGGCAGCCACCAGTGAAAATTCAACTGGCCGTGGGTTAGGCCACTGCCCTAGGGTCGGCGCTCCTGATGGGAGGCGGCACCCAGCAGACCCTGCTCCTGGCAGGACCTGACAAATCCTTTAGCCCCTGCTGGCCACACGCTATTGGCAAGCCTAGCAAAGGCTGGCGAAGCGTGTGGACTACTCGTCAAACACCCTTCGGCGCGCATTCTAGCGCGCCAGCAGAAAAAGCAAAGCACCATGAATGCTCTGCGTTTTGTAAGATTTCCGCCTACGTCGCGAACGTGTCGGATAAACCGTTTGCCGTGCGGGAAATGCTAAAAATCTGGCAAAAAAATGCCCGGCAAGCCGGGCAAGTTTTTACCGCGTCGCAGTTACAGGTTGTAGCCGCGCTCGTTGTGCTGAGCCAGGTCGAGGCCGACCGACTCTTCTTCTTCGCTTGCCCGCAGGCCCATCACCACATCAAGCACCTTGAGAATCACGTAGGTGACGATGGCGGTGTAGACCACGGTGAAGATCACGCCCTTGGCCTGGATCCAGACCTGCATGCCGATGTCGGTGACGGCACCGAAGCCGCCCAGCGCCGGAGCTGCGAACACACCGGTGAGGATGGCGCCGACGATACCGCCGATGCCGTGCACGCCGAAGGCGTCCAGCGAGTCGTCATAGCCCAGCTTGCGCTTGAGGCTGGTGGCGCAGAAGTAGCAGACCACACCCGAGACCAGGCCGATCACCAGGGCACCCATGGGGCCTACGGTACCGGCAGCCGGGGTGATGGCGACCAGGCCGGCGACCACACCCGAAGCAATGCCCAGGGCACTCGGTTTTCCGTGACCGATCCACTCGGCGAACATCCAGCCCAGGGCCGCGGCGGCGGTGGCGATCTGGGTCACCAGCATGGCCATGCCGGCGGTGCCGTTGGCAGCCGCGGCAGAGCCTGCGTTGAAGCCGAACCAGCCGACCCACAGCATGGCCGCGCCCATCAGGGTATAGCCCAGGTTGTGCGGAGCCATCGGGGTGGTCGGGTAGCCCTTGCGCTTGCCCAGCACCAGGCAGCAGACCAGGCCAGCGATACCGGCGTTGATGTGCACCACGGTGCCGCCAGCGAAGTCAAGCACGCCCCAGTCCCACATCAGTGCACCGTCACCGCTCCAGACCATGTGCGCGATCGGCGCGTAGACCAGGGTGAACCAGATGCCCATGAACACCAGCATCGCGGAGAACTTCATGCGCTCGGCGAACGCACCGACGATCAGCGCCGGGGTGATGATGGCGAAGGTCATCTGGAAGGTGATGAATACCGCTTCAGGGAACAGCGCGGCAGCCGAGGTCAGGTTCGAGGGCGTGACACCGCTGAGGAACGCCTTGGAGAAGCCACCGACGAAGGAATTGAAGTTGAGCACGCCCTTTTCCATACCGGTGGTATCGAAGGCCATGCTGTAGCCATAGACGACCCAGAGAATGCTCATAAGGCCAGTGATTGCAAAGCACTGCATCATTACCGACAGCACGTTCTTGGAACGCACCATGCCGCCATAGAACAGGGCCAGGCCCGGAATGGTCATGAACAGCACCAGCGCCGTTGCGGTGAGCATCCAGGCGGTGTCGCCGGAATTCAGCGCTGGGGCAGCTTCCTCGGCCAGGGCAAGCCCGGGCATTACGAGGGACAATAGGGCTCCTAGCCCTGCGATCTTACGCAGAGTCATGTTGTTTTCTCCTGGGGCGTTGGGTTTGGTGAGGCTTTGTTGCTGCTTAGATCGCGTCGGTATCGGTTTCGCCGGTACGGATACGGATCGCCTGCTCCAGATTCACCACGAAAATCTTGCCGTCACCGATCTTGCCGGTGTTGGCTGCCTTGGTGATGGCTTCGATTACCCGATCAAGGTCCTTGTCATCGATGGCGACATCGATCTTCACCTTGGGCAGGAAATCGACCACATATTCAGCACCGCGATACAGCTCGGTGTGGCCCTTCTGCCGACCGAAACCTTTGACTTCGGTGACGGTGATGCCCTGCACGCCGATTTCCGACAGCGACTCGCGCACGTCGTCCAGCTTGAACGGCTTGATGATGGCTGTGACTAGCTTCATGAAACTCTCTCCCGATTTGGTGGACTTGCCCCAGGAAAACAAACCCGTCTCAAGTCTAAGCGCAGCGGTTGGCTTTGTAACGCGTCGTCGGCATCCGGCTCCGCGTGCGCACTGCCTGGTCACAAGGAACTGCATCAGTGCATGGCTCGCACTGGTCTTTGCAGAAACCTTGCCAGTTCCGTCAAAGCACGGGAAAACAGCGAGTTATGTGAATCAGTCGGGATTGGCCAGTCGCCAGCATGCGCAACATGCACAATTCCGGTGCATCCCGACCTGGCGCGTTGCTCGAAAAATGTGCAGTTCCAGAGGAGCGCCGCTCCTACACGAGCCAGCGACGAGGCCGGATGTTCATGCATGCGTGTTACACTGCCGGCCATTTCCCAGTATCAGTGGACAGCCCCATGCTCGCGCCCAAAGCCCTTCTCGATGCCCTGAGCGACCAGGCATCGCGCCTGTTCAGCAGCGATACCGCCCAGCCCCGCGCCGAACTGGAAAGTCAGTTCAAGGTGCTGATGCAAGGTGCCTTCAGCAAGCTGGACCTGGTCAGCCGCGAAGAATTCGACAGCCAGATGGTCGTACTGGCGCGCACCCGCGCACGCCTTGAGGCTTTGGAAAAACAAGTGGCCGAGCTGGAAGCCCGGCTGAACCCGACCCCACAGGATGAGTGAATGCAACCCTCCAGCGCATACCCGGTACTGTTGTTTTCCTACGGCACCTTGCAGGACAAGGCCGTGCAGCTCACCAACTTCGGCCGCGAACTGAGCGGCCAGGCCGACCGCATGCTGGGCTACCGCCAGGACTGGGTCGAGATCACCGACCCGGCCGTGCTGGCAGCCAGCGGCAAGTCCCATCACCCTATCGTCGCTCCCAGCAGCCAGGCAGACGACAGCGTGGCCGGCATGGTCTTCCAGATCAGCGAAGAAGAGCTGGCAGCGGCGGATCGCTATGAAGTCGCAGACTACAAGCGCGTGGCCGTAACGCTCGCATCGGGCCTGACCGCCTGGGTTTATGTACGCGCCTGAGCCCTTCCGGCGCACAGCAGGCACGAACCCGACAGGGTGACAATGCAGGGGAAAACCCTGCCTGAAAAACCAGGACGCACACTTCTTTCGCCGGCCCGGGCCGTGCTCGCTATTCTTGCAAAGCCGCAGGAAGCGGCCCTCTTCAGCGACAACGGAGCGTCCATGTCCCTAGCCCTCGTCCACAGCCGCGCCCAGGTGGGCGTGCAGGCACCGGCGGTCAGCGTCGAAACCCACCTGGCCAACGGCTTGCCCCATCTCACGCTGGTCGGTCTGCCGGAAACCACGGTCAAAGAGAGCAAGGACCGGGTACGCAGCGCCATCGTCAACTCCGGTTTGAACTACCCGCAGCGGCGCATCACCCAGAACCTCGCCCCCGCCGACCTGCCCAAGGATGGCGGGCGCTATGACCTGGCAATTGCCCTGGGTATCCTCGCCGCCGATGGCCAGGTACCAACGGCCACCCTTGCCGAGGTCGAATGCCTGGGCGAACTGGCGCTGTCTGGCAAGTTGCGCCCGGTGCAGGGCGTGTTGCCCGCAGCACTGGCGGCACGCGAAGCAGGCCGGGCGCTGGTGGTGCCGCGGGAGAATGCCGAGGAAGCCAGCCTGGCAGGCGGGCTGGTGGTGTATGCGGTGGGGCACCTGCTGGAACTGGTCGCCCACCTGAACGGCCAGGTGCCATTGCCACCGTATGCCGCCAACGGCCTGATCCTGCAGCAACGTCCGTACCCGGACCTGAGCGAAGTGCAGGGCCAACTGGCGGCCAAGCGTGCGCTGCTGCTAGCGGCGGCCGGGGCGCACAACCTTTTGTTCACCGGGCCTCCCGGTACCGGCAAGACCTTGCTTGCCAGCCGCTTGCCGGGGCTGCTGCCACCACTGGACGAGCACGAAGCACTGGAAGTGGCGGCGATACAGTCGGTCAGCGGCCATACGCCACTGAGCAGCTGGCCGCAGCGGCCCTTCCGCCATCCGCATCACTCCGCCTCCGGCCCGGCACTGGTCGGCGGCAGCAGCCGGCCGCAACCGGGCGAAATCACCCTCGCCCACCATGGCGTGCTGTTTCTGGATGAACTACCTGAGTTCGAGCGTCGCGTGCTGGAAGTGTTGCGCGAACCGCTGGAGTCGGGCGAGATCGTGATTGCCCGGGCCCGCGACAAGGTGCGCTTCCCCGCACGTTTCCAGCTGGTGGCGGCAATGAACCCCTGCCCTTGCGGCTACCTGGGCGACCCCACTGGCCGCTGCCGCTGTAGCACCGAGCAGATCGCGCGGTATCGCAACAAGCTGTCCGGGCCATTGCTGGACCGTATCGACCTGCACCTGACCGTGGCCCGTGAGAGCACCACGCTGAACAACCAGCCCTGCGGCGAGACCAGTGCCGATGTGGCGGCCAAGGTAGCCGAGGCACGTGAACTGCAACAGCGGCGACAAGGGTGTGCGAATGCATTTCTCGACCTTGAGGGGTTGCGCTGCCATTGTGGCTTGGCGGCGGCGGACCAGGCCTGGTTGGAGGGGGCCTGTGAGCGGCTGACCCTGTCGTTACGTGCGGCTCACCGGTTACTGAAGGTGGCGCGGACGCTGGCGGATCTGGAAGGTAACCAGGCAATTGGCCGGGCGCATCTGGCCGAGGCCCTGCAGTACCGGCCGGGGAGCAGTTAGATTGCCGGGGCTGCTTTGCAGCCCATCGCAGGCAAGCCAGCTCCCACCCCGACCGCATCGGCCTCAAACCATGCGCAGTCCCTGTAGGAGCCTGGCTTGCCAGCGATGAGGCCAGTACAGGCAGTGCAAGACAGTTTCTCCCAAACCGAATACATCGGCCCAAAGCCTGCGCAGTACCTGTAGGAGCGGGCAAGCCCGCGAAGGGGCCGGGGCAGGAATACCTCACTGGCTGCCCAGCAAAGCATCTTCAACCACCTTCAGCAGCACCTCTTCAGAAAATGGCTTGCCCAGGCAGACCAGCGCCCCAAGCGCCATCGCCGCCCGCACCGCCCCTTCATCCCAGTGCGCCGACATGCAGATCACCGGCAACCGCCACCCCAGCCTGGCCAGCTCGCGCTGCACCGCCAGCCCGCTCATTCCGGGCATCCTCAGGTCGAGCAGCACACACCCCGCTTGCCGCGCCAGTGCCGAGGCCAGGAACAGGTCCCCGGCAGCAAAAGACAAGGTCTCGAAACCTGCCGAACGTAGCAGGTTGGCCAGGCTTTTGCGCACCGAAGCATCGTCGTCAACGATGCACACTGTGCTGCTCATGCGCCGCCCAGGCCCTCAGGCTGCGCCCCGATAACGTTGTGCATGGCCACCAGTTCAAGCAGCGAGCGGGACTGCATCTTGTTCATGATGTTTTTCTTGTGCACCTTGGTCGTCACCTCGCTGGTGCCGATCTGCCTGGCGATCTGCTTGTGCGACAGGCCACCGACCACCAGCGAGAACACCTGGCGCTCGCGCTGGGTCAGGCGCTGGTACTTTTCCTCGACCTGCCGCGCATGGTGCCACTTGCGCCCTTCGGCCACGGCACGCGTGCGCACCGCCTGCAGCAGTGTCAGCATCTGGTCTTCGTCGAACGGTTTGGTCAGGAACTCCACGGCCCCGGCACGCATGGCCTGGACGGTCATCGGGATGGTGCCGAAGCCGGTCATGAACACGATCGGCCAGGGCAGCGCAAGTCGGCGCAGCGCATCTTGGACTTCCAGGCCGCTGGTATCGGGCAGGTGCATGTCCAGCAACAGGCAGGCATAGGGGGTTTCCAGGCGGGCCTCGAACAACGCCTCGGCACTGGCGAACAAATGATGCGGAATGTCCTGCGAGCGCAGCAGGCGGCCCAACGCCGTGCGCACCGACGGGTCGTCATCCACCACCAGCACCGGCACGTTCAAGTGCTCATCGAACAACTCGACAGTTTCGGCCGCGGCGCACAGCGGCGATTTGCCCGCCGCCTTGCCAGGCAACTCGAGGCTGATCTCGGCGGCCAGGCGGTAGCCCCGGCGTGGCACGGTCTGGATCAGGCCACGGTCGCCAAAGGCCTTGCGCAGCAAGGACACCTGCACCTGCAGGTTGTTGTCCTCGACTACCGTGCCGGCCCACACCTGGCTGAACAGCTCGTCCTTGTCGACCACCCGCCCCTTGGCCTTGATCAGCGTCGCCAGCACTTCGAATGCCCGCCCCCCCAACAGGACAGGCTTACCGTCAACAAAGGCTTCGCGCCGCTCCAGCGACACCTGGGCATTACCTATTCGGATCATGGCTTCCTCGCGCGGGCACGGGCGTTTCCCAGCCCAGGGCAGCCTAGGCCAGGGTACGCCTTCAGACAATTATCCCGAGGGATAGGTTGGCCTGAGGACTATACAAAAGCCCGCCAGCCCCCAGGGGACGATAACGGACAACAGCGTACCCTTTCCTGCCAAGCAGCCTGCAGCCCGCATCCCTGCTGGGTCCGCTGCGTATACTCGTGCGTCAGGATGTCGCTAGCAGGGGTGCCTTATGCTCGATGAACGCCTTGCCCACAGGCCCATCGATTACGACCAGTCCGTCGACGAGGGGTGGCTGAACCGGTGCGACATCAACGCGCTGGGCCAGGAAGGTGAACTCAGTTACTTCCGCCTTCGCGATCCAGCCACCGACCAGGCATGGATCGCCGTGCGCGCCCCGCGCGAGGTCCCCGCCGCCTGCCAGCGCCTGGAACGTGACTACCGCCTGCAACTCGACCCGCAATGGGCGGTGATCCCCTCGGCGTTCGTGCGCTCGGCCGAAGGCCCCCTGCTGGTGTACCCGGCCGGCCGCTCCATCGCCGACCTTATCGCAGAGGGCCCTGCCGCCCTGACGCCGTTTCTCGAGATTGCGGTAAACGCGGCCACTGCCTTGGCCCAGGCCCACGAACGCAATGTGCTGCACGGCGCGCTGCAGCCCGAACATGTGTGCCTGCACACCAACCAGCGAGTGCGGCTTGGCTGCTTTCGCGCCGACCCGGCGGAGCTGATCAGCGAACAGGGCACCGCGCTCGGCAACTGGGCGTACCTGGCACCGGAACAGGTCTGCCCGCACGGCAGCAGCAGCGACCGACGCACCGACATCTATGCCCTGGGCGCGATCCTTTACCAGCTACTGCTGGGCGAATTGCCTCTGGCCGGGCGCGACACCCAGCACTGGCGCCAGCTGCATGCCGGCGTGCAGCCACGAGCGGCCTGCGAAGTGGACAGCAATGTGCCGCAACCTCTCAGCCGGATCCTGGCCAAGGCCTTGGCCAAAGAGCCGGACGCCCGCTACCAGAGTGCTCGCGCCCTGGCGGTGGACTTGGCCTATTGCCAGCGACAGTGGGCCGCCAGCAAGTCCATGGAGGCCTTCGAACCAGGCTGTGCCGACCCGATGACGCCCGACCGCGCACGCCTGTATGGCCGCAGTGCCGAACAGAAGGCCATCGCCCTGCTGCTCAAGGCACAGCGCCGTAACAGCAAGCCACAAGCCCTGTTCATCAATGGGGCTACGGGCATGGGCAAGTCGAGCCTGGTCGAGGCAGCGCTCAGGGCCAACGCCCAGGGTTACTGGGCCACCGGCAAGTGCAACGGCGTTGCCCAGGCCGTGCCCTACGCGCCCTGGGTCGAAATTCTCGGCGCGCTGACCACCCAGTTGCTGGCCAAGAACAGCCGGGACCTCGACGCCTTGCGCTGCGAGATTCTGCGCCGTATCAAAGGCCACGGCCGGCTGCTCGGCAAGCTGGCACCAGACCTGCAACTGATCCTCGGCCCCTTGCCCGAGTTGCCGGCCAAGCCCACGCGTCTGGCGCTGCAGAAGGAGCTGCGGGCGATCGTCGAATTCCTGCAGGTATTCAGCCGCCCCGACCAGCCGCTGGTGCTGTTCTTCGATGACATGCATTGGGTCGACGACTCCAGCCAGCAACTGCTGGCGCAACTTCTGGCTCACTCGCCCGGCAACCTGTTGCTGATCTTCGCCCGGCGCAGTGATGCGCCAGCCAGCAGTACACCCCTTGCCCTGCCCGCAGCGTTGCGCAGCACCACGCTGAACCTGCGGCCCCTGGCGGTGAGCGCGGTGACCGAGTTGATCGGCGAGCGCTACCACGTCGGCCCCGAGGACGCATTGCAGGTGGCCGAACTGGTACACGACAAGACTGCGGGCAATCCGTTCTTCATCAATCAGATCCTCCGGGCCATGGTCGAGGACCAGCTGTTCACCTTCGATACCCAGGCCATGCGCTGGTCATGGTGCCTGCAGGCCGTGGCCCGCCACCGCTATTCCGACAATGTCGCCGACCTGATGATCCACCGCCTGGTGCGCCTGCCCGAGCCGCAGCGCGACCTGCTGCGGGTGGTCAGTGCGGCTGGCAGCCGCTGTGATGAACGCCTGCTTCACCAGGTACTCTCTCAAGCGCCCGGCGAGCCGTTGAAAGCCTTGATTGGCGCGGGTTTCCTGCAACCGGGCCAGAACGGCCTGGGCTTCGCCCATGAACGGGTGATGGAAGCTGCGTACGCTCTCACGCCAGCGCGCGCACGTGCCCAACTGCATGCACGTATTGCCCAGGCCATGCGCCAGGCCTGGCCGGGGCGCCTGCACGAGGTACTGTTCGAGCTTGCCAACCAGCTGCAACGCGCCAGCCCATGCGGGTTTGCAGCGGATGACTGCGAAGCTTTTCTGCAGCTTTTACGCGAGGCAGCAGCACGCGCACGCGATGGCGGCGCGTTCGAACAATCGGCTGGCTACCTGCACACGGCCGAGCAGTTGCTGCAACGCGGCGCAACGCTGGAAAGCCGCGCCACGCATGGCTTTGCCATCGCCTGCATGGCCACCGAGTGCGACATGCAACTGTCGCGAATGGTCGCGGCCGAGGCCCGCATCACTGAATGCCGCCTGCGCGCGCGCTCGGCGTTGGACCAGGCGCGGGTATGCCGCCTGCAGGCGCTGCTGTACACCTTGCGCGGCGACTATCAGGCGGCCATCGACAGCGCCATTTCCGGCCTGGACTTGCTGGGTATGAGCCCGGTGCGAGGTGTCGACTGGCAACAGGTCGAAGCCAGTCATGCCCATGTACAGACCTTGGTCGAACAGAAAGGCCGACACTGCCTGGAATCGCTGCAGCGCACCGATTCGGAGGAAGTGACAGTTGCCATCAGCCTGCTGGCCACCCTGTCGTCATCGTTTTTC
Organism: Pseudomonas shirazica; assembly: GCF_015168335.1. Classification (NCBI taxonomy): domain Bacteria; kingdom Pseudomonadati; phylum Pseudomonadota; class Gammaproteobacteria; order Pseudomonadales; family Pseudomonadaceae; genus Pseudomonas; species Pseudomonas shirazica. The sequence continues at coordinate 5,433,858 of NZ_CP063456.1, read as the reverse complement.
GTGAAGGACGACATCTGCTTCCTGCACCTGGCCAAGCTCATGGAGCTGTCACTGCTGCACGGCGTCGCCCCGGGCAGCACCTACGGCATGGCCTGGTACGGGGTGATGATTGCCGAGCGCTTCGGCGCCTACCATGATGGCCACGCTTGCTGCCTGGCTGCGCTCAAGCTGATAGAGCGGCACGGTTTCGACGCTGACTTGACCAGCGCGCTGCTGGCCCTGGACCAGGTCAGCGCCTGGACCTCGCCCATGGAGTTCGCCCGCCGTACCGCACTGGATGCGGTCGACTCGGGGCGCCTGAGCGGCGACCTGGCGATGAGCTGCTATGCCTGCAACCACCTGGTTTCCGATTCGCTGTTCATGGGCCGCTACCTGCCGGACGTGGTGGAGGAACTGGCGCAAGGCCTGGCCACCGTGCGTCGCTACGGTTACCGCGACATCGAGCAGATCCTGCAGGCCCAGCAAGCGTTCGTCGCCAAATTGAGCGGCACGCCCTGCCCGGCCTCGGCCACAGCCTCGAAATCGCCTACCACGCGGTTCTTCCAGTACCTGATGGCCGGCATGTGCGACTTCTACCTGGGCAATATCCCGCAGGCCATGCGTAACCTGGCACTGGCCGGCGACAACACCTGGGCGGTACCGGCGCACATCAACCTGGCCGACTATCACCTGTTCCACGGCCTGGCCCTGGGCAGCCCCGAGGCCATTGGCAGCCTTGCCGACAAGCTGCGCGAGCTGCAGGCCCTGCGGGAGCGCTTCGGCCGCTGGGCCGGCTTCAACCCGGCCACCTTCCGCAACAAGCTGTTGCTGATCGAAGGCGTGATCGCCAAGCTCGAAGGCGACGGCCTGGCCGCCATCCGCTGCTTCGACCAGGCACAGATCGCCGCCACCGCAGCCGGTTTCATCCACGAGCAGGCGCTGGCCCACGAGCAGTTGGCCGAAGTATGTATCCCCAGCGGCCTGATCTCTGGCGCCAACCTGCACCTGCGCATCGCCCGCGACTGTTTCCATATCTGGGGCGCGACCGGCAAGGTGCACCAGCTGGAGGCGTTGCACCCGTTCCTGCGCACCCAGCCAATCCAGGAAAGCCAACGCGCAACCAACCAGGCCAAGCTCGACCTGGAAGCCGGCATCGAGGCAGCACGGGCGCTGTCCGAGGAAGTACTGCTCGAAGGCCTTATCGAAACCCTGATGGGCCACCTGACCCAGCATTCCGGGGCCGACCACGGTGCGCTGCTGATCGTCAGCGGTGCCGAATTCCAGATGGCTGCCCTCGCCTACATCGACGACGCCGGGCTGCACGTGAGCATGGACGACTGCCAGAAGTTCTTGACCCAGGCACCGCTGTCGATCATCAACGCCACCATGCGCACCAAGAAGCCCCTGGTGCTCAACGATGCCCAGAGCGATTGCCCCGAGGCCTTCCGCCAGCAGTTGCAGGCGCGCAAGGCCCGTTCGGTACTGTGCCTGCCGCTGGTGATCCAGGGCGTGCTGATCGGCCTGGTGTACCTGGAAAACCGCCTGGTACCGAACCTGTTCGGCAGCCAGCGCCTGGCCATGCTGGAAATCCTCGCCTCGCAGGCAGCGGTGTCGCTGCAAACCGCCAAGTTCTACACACGCCTGGCCGAAGACAACCAGACCCGCGCCCAGATGGAGGCCGAGTTGCGCCGCTCCCGCGCGGAGTTGGCGCGCACGGCGCACCTGCAGGTGATGAACGAGCTGTCCGCGTCCATCGCCCACGAGATCAGCCAGCCGCTGCTGGGCATAGCCTCCAACGCCGCTGCCAGCCTGCGCTGGTTGAAACGCGCCAAGCCCGACCTGGAAGAGGCGATTGCCGGCCTGGAAGATATACGCAACGACAGCGAACGGGCCGCCAACATCGTGCGTGCACTGCGCTCGCTGGCCAAGCAGTCGCCGATGCAGCTCAAGGTAGTAAAGCTGGACGAACTGATCCGCGAAGTGGTGCGCCTGACCTCGGCCGATGCCGCCAAGGGCACGGTGGATGTGCAGATGCGCTTGCAGGCGGGGGTGAGCGTGATGGCCGACCCGGTGCAGTTGCAGCAGTTGGTGTTCAACCTGATTACCAATGGCCTGGAGGCGCTGGCGGGGTATCGCAGCGATGGGGTGCTGCGGATTGCGTCGGCGGTGGTCGGGGATGGGGTGGAAATCTGCGTGGACGACAACGGGCCGGGGATTGCAGCGGATGAGCGCGAGCGAGTGTTCGATGCGTTTCATACCACCAAGATCGGTGGCATGGGGATGGGCTTGGCGATCTGCAACTCGGTGGTGCAGGCCCATGGTGGGCAGTTGCAGGCGCTGGTGTCAGAGCTGGGGGGGTGCCGGATTCGCCTCACTCTGCCTGTGAATCATTCTTAGCCTGCTCCGGCCTCTTCGCGGGCACGCCCGCGAAGGGGCCGGTACAGGTTTACATCAACGGGCGCTCAGGGCCGCATAGCTGTTCATCAGGTTGCGGTAGTTGGGAATGCGCTGCGACAGCAGGTTACCCAGCCCTTCGATGTCGTTGCGCCAGTCGCGGTGCAGCTCACAGGCCACCGAGAACCAGTTCATCATCTGTGCACCCGCCTGGGTCATGCGCACCCAGGCCGCCTGCTGCACGGTTTCGTTGAAGGTGCCCGAAGCATCGGTCACCACGAACACTTCAAAACCTTCCGCCAGCGCCGACAGGGTCGGGAACGCCACGCACACATCGGTCACCACGCCTGCGATGATCAGCTGCTTGCGGCCAGTGGCCTTGATCGCCTTGACGAAGTCTTCGTTGTCCCAGGCGTTGATCTGGCCAGGGCGGGCAATGTACGGCGCATCCGGGAACATCTCTTTCAGCTCGGGCACCAGCGGGCCGTTCGGGCCTTGCTCGAAGCTGGTGGTGAGGATGGTCGGCAGGCCGAAGAACTTGGCCAGGTCGCCCAGGGCCAGCACGTTGTTCTTGAACTCGTTGGGCGAGAAGTCCTGCACCAGCGAAATCAGGCCGGTCTGGTGGTCGACCAGCAGCACCACGGCGTCGTCTTTGTTCAGGCGCTTGTAATCGGGTTGGCTCATCGGGGTGACTCCTTGGGTTGGGAAAACAGGCCGGCACTGTCCACAAGGGGCTATACCGGCGGATAGGTTCGGCTTAAGGATGGGCCTGCGCCTGGCGCCAGGCCTTGGGTGGCTGGCCGACCAGGCGGCTGAAGGCGCGGGTGAAATGGGCCTGGTCGCAGAAGCCGCATTCCAGGCTCACGTGGGTGATCGGCGCCTCGGTGGCGAGCAGGCGCTTGGCCTTTTCCATGCGTGCCAGCAGGCGCCACGCCTGGGGCGAGAGGCCGGTGTTGACCTTGAACGCACGCGAGAAGTGGCTGCGGGTGAGGTTGCATAACCCGGCGATTTCGATGATCGACAACGAGCTGTGCAACATCAGTTCCTTGGCCCGGCGCAAGCGCGCCGGCGTCAGTGCGCCGGGGGTTTGCAGCGGCGCTTGGGGCGTCCCGGGGTGCATGGCGGCTCTCCTGTTCAATGCAGAAAGTCTCGCCTCCGGCACATGACAAAGTCCTGAGCCAAACCTGAATTGTTGTTAATTGCGCGCTGCTGGCCCTGACGGTTTTGCCGATACCTTAAGATGCGTTTCGTATTCAGCTTCGGGCCGCTGGTGGCGGCCGGCATTCAAGGCAAAAGAGCGATGCAGGAAAAACCCGCCCACCGCACCGTGGCCATGGTGTTGTTCAATGATGTGTTGTTGCTGGACGTGACCGGGCCCATGGACGCGTTTGCCATTGCTAACCGCTTCCTTCCTGCCGAGCGGAAGTACCGGCTGCTGACCCTGGCCGAAGGGCAGGCAGCGGTGCGCGGCTCCTGCGGGTTGAAAGTGGTAGCCGACCTGCGTCTGGAGGATTTGCCGGAAGCCGTCGACCTGTTGCTGGTGCCAGGCGGCCCGGGCGCCTATGACATCGCCCTGCCGGGCATCGAGCGCTGGCTGCCCCAGGCCGTGCGCCGGGCCAAACGCTTTGGTGCAATATGCACCGGAATATTCCTGCTGGGCCGGGCCGGGCTGCTGGACGGCTATCGCTGCACCACCCACTGGAACTACGTGGAGCGCCTGGCACAAGCGTTCCCCGAGGCGAAGGTCGAGACCGAGCAGATCTACGTGATCGACCGTTGCCTGATTACCTCGGGCGGCATCACCGCAGGCATCGACCTGGCACTGGCAGTGGTGGCCGAGGACCACGGCAAGGCGCTGGCCCTGGAAGTGGCCAAGGTGCTGCTGGTCGCCCGCCATCGCCAGGGTGGGCAAACGCCTTACGGGCCACTGCTGGCGGCTGTGCCGCGGGATGATTCGCCGATTGCACGGGTGCAGGCGTATATCGTCGACCATATCGAGCAAGCCTTCACTGTGCAGAAGATGGCCGACCTGGTGGCCATGAGCGGGCGCAACTTCGCCCGCACCTTTCAACGCGAGGTGGGCATCACGCCGCTGCAATACTTGCAGAACGCACGCATCGACCGCGCGCGCAAGCTGCTGGAAAGCAGCGACCTGCCATTGAAAGTGGTGGCGACGCAGTGCGGTTTTGGCAGTGACCGGCATTTGCGCAAGGTTTTCTGCGAGCGGATTGGCATGACGCCGGCGCAGTATCGGGCGCAGTTTGGTGGCAGTTGAGTATGCAGATTTCCTGTGCCGGCCTCTTCGCGGGTGAACCCGCTCCCACAGGTGTTGCGCAGGCTTGAAGACACCGCTGTACCTGTGGGAGCGGGTTCACCCGCGAAGAGGCCAGCACGACTGTCACCTGATTCAGGACAATGTGTCTTCCTCACAGCAGATTGTCTGGCACTCCCACATTCCCCAGAATTGTCCGCCAAACTGATCTAACGCTGCCCCAGCAGCTCATGGAGTACGAGCCAATGCCACACGAAGGCAGCCTTCTGCAAACCGCGGTGATCTTTCTGCTTGCCGCTGTCCTCGCCGTCCCGCTGGCCAAGCGACTGAAACTGGGGGCCGTGCTCGGCTACCTGCTCGCCGGCGTGATCATCGGCCCGCAGGCGCTGGGCCTGATCCGCGATACCGAAAGCGTGGCGCACATTTCCGAGCTGGGCGTGGTCCTGCTGTTGTTCATCATCGGCCTCGAGCTGTCGCCCAAGCGCCTGTGGCTGATGCGCAAGTCCGTATTCGGCGTCGGCACCGCCCAGGTGCTGCTGACCGGTGCGCTGATCGGCGCCATCGCCCTGTTCGGCTTCAGCCAGACGCTACCGGCGGCCATCGTGCTCGGTCTGGGCCTGGCGCTGTCGTCCACCGCCCTTGGCCTGCAGAGCCTGGCCGAGAGCAAGCAGCTCAACGCCCCGCACGGCCGCCTGGCGTTCGCCATCCTGCTGTTCCAGGACATCGCCGCCATCCCACTGATCGCATTGGTTCCGCTGCTGGCCGCCAGTGGCCCGGACACCAGCCACGGCGACAGCCTGGAGCATGGCCTGAAGGTGTTCGCCAGCATCGCAGTGGTCATCGTCGGTGGCCGCTACCTGCTGCGCCCGGTGTTCCGCACCGTGGCCCGCACCGGCCTGCCGGAAGTGTCCACCGCCACCGCGCTGCTGGTTGTGATCGGCACGGCCTGGCTGATGGAAGAAGCCGGCATTTCCATGGCCCTGGGTGCCTTCCTCGCCGGCCTGCTGCTGGCCGACTCGGAATATCGCCACGAGCTGGAATCGCAGATCGAACCGTTCAAAGGCCTGCTGCTGGGGCTGTTCTTCATCAGCGTCGGCATGGGTGCCAACCTGCGCCTGCTGCTTGAAATGCCTTTGGTGGTGCTGGGCCTGACCCTGCTGCTGGTGGCCGTGAAGCTGGTACTGCTGATCGGCGTCGGGCGCCTGGCCGGTGGCCTGAACAGCGCCAGCGCCCTGCGCCTGGGCATGGTGCTGGCTGCCGGTGGCGAATTTGCCTTCGTGGTGTTCAAGCTGGGCAAGGACCAAGGCCTGTTCGACACCCAGACCTACGACCTGCTGCTGATGACCATCACCCTGTCGATGGCCATTACCCCGCTGCTGATGATTGGCTGCGCCCACGCCCTCAAGCGCCCGCAACCTGCGCGTGAGGTGCCGGAGCATTACAAGCAGATCCAGGCTGACACGCCACGGGTGGTGATCGTTGGCATGGGCCGCATGGGCCAGATCGTCGCGCGCATCCTGCGGGCACAGAAGATTCCGTTCATTGCCCTGGAAACCTCGGTGGACACCATCGAGATGACCCGTATGTTCGAACAGGTACCCGTGTTCTACGGCGACCCTCTGCGCCCCGAGGTGCTGCATGCCGCCAAGGTGGGCGAGGCGGAATACTTCATCATCACCATCGATGACCCGGAAGCTGCCATTCACACAGCGGAACGGGTGAAACGCCTGTACCCGCACCTGAAAGTGCTGGCCCGCGCGCGTAACCGCCAGCATGTGCACAAGTTGGCGGATGTCGGCGCCGAGCCGATTCGCGAGACGTTCTACTCCAGCCTGGAGATGACCCGCCGGGCATTGGTGGGGTTGGGGTTGAGCGAGGCGCAGGCGGCGGACCGGATTGCGCGGTTTACCCAGCATGACGAAGAGGTGCTGGTGGCCCAGGGGCAGGTGCGTGATGACCGGGCCAAGGTGATGCAGACGGCCAAGGAGGCCCGGGCGGAGTTGGAGCGGTTGTTTGATTCGGATGCGGATTGAGGATCTCGAGCGCATGACTGTAGAGATGCAGCGCCCTTGCGATCGAGCGCCGCCCGCGCGGCGCTTCGCGGGACAAGCCCGCTCCCACATTTGTTTCGGGCCAATTATTCCTGTGCCAGGTGGGTTGCAGCCTTGGTGTATGGCTGAAGATGAATGAAGAGCAATTGCGCCCCCTTCGATATCGAATGGAACAAACAAGGCGGACAGAGGTGACTTCACAGGAGTGACTGGCCCGAAACAGATGTGGGAGCGGGCTTGTCCCGCGAAGCGCCGCGCGGGCGGCGCTCGGTCTCATAGGCGCCAGAAATCTATCGTCAGGCACCTGGAGGCCATTCTGCAACCTCCCGACGGTCACCTCCCTGCCATTACGCGGATACCAAAAAACCATCAAAAAATCGTCCGTCTCAGCAAGGTCCTACCTCCTAGCGAACCATTTCCTACGTTAATGCTGACCCTGACGAATTATCCTACGCACCGTGTCGACGCCCGTCTGATTGTCCGGGGAAAGCCTGCTCTCTAGGCTTGCCGGGTCGCTGTCGGTTCAGCGATCGGGTGTGGAAACCCGTCTCGGTTTGAGGTTCTGTCGTCAATGGCAGTTGTGCGCGGGAGGCCGTATGGCCTACCGGGTTGCCTCTCACCGGTTTTCCACCCCGCGTACAACTGCCACCCTTCGCGTGGAAACGGATGGTTGCAGTACAACCTAGAGAGCTTACTGCAATGAAAAAGATTGTTCCCAATCCACCTCTTCCCGACACCAAAGAGCGCGCTTTCAGCCGCTGCGATGCCGGCCATCCACCTTTGTTCACAGTAAACCCGGGCGTCTCTGCCCACGACGCCCTGGTGCATGTCGCCCAGTACCTGCGCGGCGCCTACGACTGTGGCTACAAAGCCCTGGAACACCTGGATGAAACCGGCAAGAGCCTGTTCTGGAGCAACCTGAATGCGCTCGAAATGGCAGAAGGATTGGTTGAGGCATTGCTGGATGGGATTGAGTCGCAGCCCATGAATTGATGTTGTCCTTGCTGGCCTCTTCGCGGGTGAACCCGCTCCCACAAGGATCACCACAGGCGCTGAAACTGTGCAGTACCTGTGGGAGCGGGTTTACCCGCGAAAGGGCCAGCGCAGCAAACAAAAAAGGCCAGCTCCCTACAGAGGGAGCCGGCCTTTTTGCATTCAACTAACGGGCTGTTACTTACCCGCAGTCAACGCGTTGTAGCTGGTAATCAGGTTGCGATAATCCGGAATGTGGTTGGAGCACAGCGCCGCCAGCCCTTCGATGTCGTTGCGCCAGTCGCGGTGCAACTCACAGGCCACGCCGAACCAGGTCATCATTTGCGCGCCAGCGCGGCTCATGCGGTCATGGGCAGCATCGCGGGTCATTTCGTTGAAGGTGCCAGAAGCATCGGTCACCACGAAAACTTCGAACTCCTCTTCCAGGGCCGACAGCGCCGGGAACGCTACACAGACCTCAGTCACCACGCCGGCAATGATCAGCTGTTTCTTGCCAGTGGCCTTCACCGCCTTGACGAAGTCTTCGTTGTCCCAGGCGTTGATCTGGCCTGGGCGGGCGATGTACGGGGCGTCCGGGAACAGGGCCTTCAGCTCTGGTACCAGCGGGCCGTTGGGGCCTTGTTCGAAGCTGGTGGTGAGGATGGTCGGCAGGTTGAAGAACTTGGCCAGGTCGGCCAGGGCCAGCACGTTGTTCTTGAACTTGTCCGGCTCGATGTCACGGACCAGGGACAGCAGGCCAGCCTGGTGGTCGACCAGCAGGACAGCGGCATCGTCTTTGTTCAGGCGGTTGTAGGTGAATTTGCTCATGGTCTGTGCTCCTGAGGGTTATGAATTTTTCAGCATTCGGGGGTGTTTCGCGTTGATGGGCACAGATTAAAATCATCACCTTTGTGGCGGTAGATAGCAGAATTTGGCTTTAGCGTTCCGTTTTATGAACGATAGATTGGCGCTGCCTGTACTGGCCTCTTCGCGGGCACGCCCGCTCCCACAGCTACTGCACTGGCTTTGAATCTTGAGCGATCCCTGTGGGAGCGGGCGTGCCCGCGAAGAGGCCAGTACAGGCAGCCAACAATCCGGAGACCGATCATTGGAAGACCTCAACTCCCTCTACTACTTCACCCAAGTAGTCGAACACGGCGGCTTCGCCCCGGCTGGCCGGGCGCTGGACATGCCCAAGTCGAAGCTAAGCCGGCGCATCGCCGATCTCGAAGACCGCCTGGGCGTGCGCCTGCTGCACCGCACCAGCCGCCATTGTTCGCTCACCGAGATCGGCCAGGCCTACTACAACCGCTGCCTGGCCATGCGCGTGGAGGCCGAGGGCGCGGCGGAGATCATCGAGCGCAACCGCAGCGAACCGCGCGGCCTGGTGCGTATCAGTTGCCCGACCACCCTGCTCAATTCCTGGGTCGGGCCGATGCTGACCCGCTACATGCTCAAGTACCCGCAGGTGGAGCTGTTCATCGAGAGCACCAACCGCCGCGTCGACCTGCTGCACGAGGGGTTCGACATCGCCCTGCGGGTGCGCTTTCCACCGCTGGAGAACACCGACATGGTGATGAAGGTACTGAGCAACAGTACCCAGTGCCTGGTCGGCCAGCCGCAGTACCTGGAGCAGTTGCCCAAGGGCTTCGACCCGCAGTTGCTCGGCACGCTGCCGAGCCTGCATTGGGGCAGCGCCCAGCGTGAGTACCAATGGGAGCTGTTCCAGGGCGAAGACAGCAGCCGCAGCATCGTCATCCCGCACACACCGCGTATGGTGACGGACGACCTGTTCGCCCTGCGCCATTTCGTGGTGGCCGGGGTGGGTATTGCGCACCTGCCGCGGGTGGCGGTGCGCGAAGACCTGGCGGCGGGTCGGCTGGTGGAGTTGTTGCCGGACTGGCACCCGCGTTGCGGCATCGTGCATGCGATCTTCCCGTCACGGCGGGGGTTGCTGCCATCGGTGCGGGCGCTGATCGATCATCTGGCCGAAGAATTCGCCATCAGCGACATGGCTTGAGTTCTGGGTTGGCTGTACCAGCCTCTTCGCGGGCTCTCCCGCTCCCACAGGTATTGCACAGGGTTCAAAACCTGCGGTGAACCTGTGGGAGCGGGCAAGCCCGCGAAGAAGCCGGCACAGGCAAGACCAGCCAGAGCACACGCATACAAGACCCCTGGCCTATCCTTCCTCCACAGTCCCGGATCATCCCTCCCGGAGCCCCCATGATCCGCGCCACCCACGGACCAGGCCGCGCCCTGCTCGCCACCCTCGCCCTGTGCCCGGTGCTCAGCCAGGCCGAAGAGCCCGGCTGGTCGCTGCTCAGCCGCAACTACTTCCTGCACAGCGACTTCCGCTCGCCCTCCGGCAGTGGCCAGAACTACCGCCAGGAATGGGCCCAGGGCTTCATTGGCGAAATCCGCTCCGGCTTCACCGAGGGCACACTCGGCGTCGGCATCGATGCCCATGGTTTTCTCGGCCTCAAGCTGGACGGCGGCCGCGGCCATGCCGGCACCGGCCTGCTGCCGCGCGACAGCGATGGCCGCGCCGAGTCCGACTACTCCAGCGCCGGCGCCGCACTCAAGCTGCGCCTGGGCAACACCCAACTGCGCTACGGCGAAATGACCGTGGAAACCCCGGTGTTCGACACCAGCGACAAACGCCTGCACCCGGAGTACGCCACCGGCTGGTTCCTGGACAACACCGACATGCCCGACTGGCGCCTGCAGGCCGGGCACTTCACCGCCTTCAAAAACCAGGACAACAGCTCCAGCCATGATGACTTCAGCGGCTACGGCGCTACCACTGACAACCGCGCCATCAGCCTGGCCGGTGCCGCGTTCGCACCCGACGGGCCATTCGGCGGCGCACTGTACGCAGGCCAGCTGGAGGACACCTGGCGCCAGGCCTACCTCAACCTGAACCTGGCCGAGGGCAACTGGCGCCTGGACGGCAACCTGTACAAGACCCACGACACCGGCAATGCCAGTGCCGGGGCAATCGACACCCTCGCCTACAGCCTGCTGGCCAGGTACAGCTTCGGCGCCCAGGCGCTGAGCCTGGCCTACCAGAAGGTCGAGGGCGATACCCCGTTCGACTTCGTCGGCGGCGACTCCATCTACCTGGCCAACTCGATCAAGTACGCCGACTTCAACGGCCCCGGCGAGCGCTCGTGGCAACTGCGCTACGACCTCGACTTCGCCACCCTCGGCGCCCCCGGCCTGAGCCTGATGGGCCGCTACGTCAGCGGCCGTGGCATCGACGGTAGCCATGCCCCGGCAGGCGGCGCCTATGTGGGCCAGTACGGCGACGGCGGCAAGCACTGGGAGCGCGACATCGACCTGAAATACGTGGTGCAGTCGGGCGCCGCCAAGGACCTGAGCCTGTCGTTTTCCCACGTCAGCCACCGCGCCAACCAGGCCCAGGCCGGCGATGACATCGACCGGATCTACCTGATCATCGAATACCCACTCAAAGGCAGCTTCTGACATGAGCACGACCCCTTCAGGCGCCTGGAGCCCATTGCGCAACGCCACCTTCCGCATGCTGTGGATCGCCACCATCGCTTCCAACATCGGCACCTGGATGCATGAGGTGGGCGCCGGCTGGCTGATGACCACGCTGTCGGCCAGCCCGTTGCATGTGGCCCTGATCCAGGTAGCCGGCTCGCTACCAATGTTCTTCCTCGCCCTGCCGGCCGGCGCGGCGGCTGATATCGTCGACAAGCGCCGCTACCTGTTGCTGGTGCAACTGTGGATGTCTTCGGTGGCCGTGGTGCTGGCGGCCCTGACCCTGCTCGGGCTGATGAACGTCACCCTGCTGCTGGTGCTTACCCTGGCGTTGGGCATCGGCACGGCACTGATGATGCCGGCCTGGAGCGCGCTGACACCGGAGCTGGTAGGCAAGGACGACCTGGCCAACGCGGTGGCGCTTTCCAGTGTCGGTATCAACGTGTCGCGCGCCATCGGCCCGGCTTTGGCGGGCGTGGTGGTGAGCATGGTCGGCCCGTGGTTGACCTTCGCCTTGAATGCCATCTCGTTCGCCGGGGTGATCCTGGTGCTGTTCCTGTGGAAGCGCGAGGTGAAGGAGCCGCTGCTGCCGGCCGAGCGCTTCGTCGGCGCCATGCGCACCGGGCTGCGTTTCGCGCGCAGTGCCAAACCCTTGCAGGCGGTGATATTGCGCGCCTTGGCATTCTTTTTCTGCGCCAGCGCGGGCACCTCGCTGCTGCCGTTGATCGTGCGTGGCGAGATGCATGGCACCGCCGCCGATTTCGGCCTGCTGCTGGCGGCCATCGGCATCGGCGCGGTGGCCGGCGCCACCTTGCTGCCACGCCTGCGCGAACGCATCAGCCGCGACCGCCTGGTGCTGCTCGCCAGCCTGCTGTATGCCCTGTTCCTGCTCGCCCTGGCGCTGGTGCGCAACTTCTATGTGCTGCTGCCGGCAATGCTGCTCAGCGGCGCGGCGTGGATTGCCGTGCTGTCCAACCTGCAGGTGGCGGCGCAGACCTCGGTGCCGGCCTGGGTACGGGCGCGGGCGCTGTCGGTGTACATCCTGATCTTCTTTGGTGCCATGGCCAGTGGCGGGTTGCTGTGGGGCACGCTGGCCAGCCATGCAACGATCACCTTGAGCCTGCTGCTGGCCGCAGGAGGCCTGGCACTGGGCACGCTGCTGACCTGCAAGGTGACGCTGCCGGAAACCGCAGCCGAGGAGCTGACGCCGTCACTGCATTGGCCGGTGCCGCTGCTGAGCGACGACATGGACAAGGAAAGCGGGCCGGTGATGGTCACCGTGGAATACCACATCGACCCGGCCAAGGCCGAGGCGTTCCAGCAGGCAGCGCGGGAGCTGGAGGCGATGCGCAAGCGCAATGGCGCGTTGTCGTGGGGGTTGATGCGCGACAGCGCGGACCCGGCGGTGTGGCTGGAGTTCTTCTTCGAGGAATCGTGGCTGGAGCATTTGCGGCATCACCACCGGGTTACCCGGGGTGAGCTGAAGATCGAGGCGCGGGTGCGGATGCTGCAGACCGCTGGGGTGGAAGTGAAGATTCGGCATCTGTTGGCTGGAGCTGAGCACAAGGCTCACCATTGATGTTGGCCTTTCCGGCTTCTTCGCGGGTAAACCCGCTCCCACAGGGACAACACAGGCCTGAGTGCGCCGCCGTACCTGTAGGAGCGGGTTTACCCGCGAAGAGGCCAGCACAGAAGGAACAAAAAAGGGGGCCAATAACTGGCCTCCTTTTCATCAGCTCAGCTTAGAACGCGAAGCACGAGCAACCCAGCGCCCCCCAGAAGCCCTGGAAGTCATTCACCGGCACACTCGAATGCCGTGCCTTCTCATGGCTGTGCGCGTGCACCCCGCAAGGCCCGACACACTGGTGCGCCACCGCTGCCAGCGACGGCGTGCCCACGCGCCAGTGGCCCGGCACCTTGGTCACCGGCGACCACTCCGGCAGCACCGGCACCTGGGGCGGGCCGAGTTTGTCGAATTCCGCCGCACCATACACCACCTTGCCGTCGACCACGGTCAGCACCGACTCGATGCCTTTGATCGCCTCTTCATCGACACTGAAGAAGTCCAGCGACAGCGCCGCCAGGTCAGCCAGCTGGCCCACCTTGATCTGGCCTTTCTTGCCCTGCTCGCTGGAGAACCAGGCGCTGCCCTGGGTGAACAGCTGCAGCGCGGTGTCACGGCTGAGGCCTTCCGGGTACAGCTCCATGCCACCGACGGTCTTGCCGCTGACCAGCCAGTACAGCGAGGTCCACGGGTTGTAGCTGGACACGCGGGTGGCGTCGGTACCGGCGCCCACCGGCACGCCCATGTCGAGCATGCGCTTGATCGGCGGGGTCTGCTCGGCAGCCTTGGCGCCGTAGCGGTCAACGAAATACTCACCCTGGAAGGCCATGCGATCCTGGATCGCGATACCGCCGCCCAGCGCACGCACACGCTCGATGTTCTGCGGGGTGATGGTTTCGGCGTGGTCGAAGAACCATGGCAGGCCATTGAACGGGATGTCGCGGTTGACCTTCTCGAACACGTCGAGCATGCGCGTGATCGATTCGTTGTAGGTGGCATGCAGGCGGAACGGCCAGCGCTGCTCGACCAGGTGGCGCACCACCGGCTCCAGCTCTTGTTCCATGGTTTGCGGCAGGTCCGGGCGCGGTTCGAGGAAGTCCTCGAAGTCGGCGGCGGAAAACACCAGCATTTCGCCGGCGCCATTGTGGCGCAGGAAGTCGGTACCGCTGTGCAGCTTCACGCTGGAGGTCCACTTGCGGAAGTCGTCCAGCTCTTCCTTGGGCTTCTGGGTGAACAGGTTGTAGGCAATGCGCACGGTCAGCTGGTTGTTGTCGGCCAGCTCCTGGATCACCTGATAGTCGTCCGGGTAGTTCTGGTAGCCACCACCGGCATCGATGGCACTGGTCAGGCCCAGGCGGTTGAGCTCGCGCATGAACTGGCGGGTGGAGTTGACCTGGTATTCCAGCGGCAGCTTCGGCCCCTTGGCCAGGGTGGCGTAGAGGATCATCGCGTTGGGGCGGGCGATGAGCATGCCGGTCGGGTTGCCGAACTTGTCACGCTGGATCTCGCCGCCCGGCGGGTTGGGCGTGTCCTTGGTGTAGCCGACTGCCTTGAGCGCAGCGCGGTTGAGCAGTGCGCGGTCATACAGGTGCAGCAGGAATACCGGGGTGTCAGGTGCGGCCTGGTTGATTTCCTCCAGGGTGGGCATGCGTTTTTCGGCGAACTGGAACTCGTTCCAGCCGCCGACCACACGCACCCACTGCGGGGTCGGCGTGCGCGCGGCCTGGTCCTTGAGCATGCGCAGGGCATCGGCCACCGAAGGCACGCCTTCCCAGCGCAGCTCCAGGTTGTAGTTCAGGCCACCACGGATCAGGTGCAGGTGCGAGTCGTTCAGGCCAGGGATGACCGTACGCTGCTTGAGGTCGATGATCTGCGTGGTGGCGCCCTTGTGGGCCATGGCTTCGGCGTCGTTGCCCACGGCGATGAAACGGCCATCCTTGATGGCGACGGCGGTCGCGGTGGGCTTTTCACGATCAACGGTGTGCAGTTTGCCGTTGAACAGAATCAGATCGGCGGTCATGGAACCTCCTTGGGTGGATGCGTGAGCGGAACCGGCGGAACCGGTAAAGGGCAATGCGGACCAGAGCGCGCCGGCGGCACCGAGCACGGTACTGGTGGCGAGGAACTGGCGACGGGTCTTGTCGTTACGGTCCTGGGACATGGGGTTCTCCGTCTGGGTGCGGCAGCGGGCAGGCGCAACTGCGGAGCATGCCGGTTGGTGTAGGGGCAAGGCTTGGATGGATGTGCGGTGGGTGGTTGAAGGTTAGCCCTGTTCAGCATTTGTGCTGCCTGGGCAGGCCTCTTCGCGGGCACGCCCGCTCCCACAGGAGGTACCACCGTCTTCAAGGCCGGTGGTGTCCCTGTGGGAGCGGGCGTGCCCGCGAATGCCTCCCACAATTACTGCTGAAGGAACGCCAGCAGGTCCTCGTTCAGTTGCTGTGCATGAGTCACCGCAAACCCGTGCGGCGCCCCCGCATACACCTTCAGCTCAGCCCCACGAATCAGCTCCGCCGCCCGCTTGCCGGTGCTCTCGAACGGCACGATCTGGTCGTCGTCACCGTGGATCACCAGGGTCGGCACATCGATCTTGGCCATATCCGGGCGGAAGTCGGTTTCGGAGAACGCGGTCACGCAATCCAGGGTGCCCTTGATCGATGCCATCAGCGCAATGTTCAAGGTCTGGGTCTGCACACCCTGGGACACCTGCTGCCCATGGTTGATGCCATAGAACGGCGTGGCGAAATCGGCGATGAACTGCGCCCGGTCGGCACGCAGGCCGGCGCAGATACCCTCGAACACCGATAGGTCGACACCTTCAGGGTTGTCGTCACGCTTGCCGAACACCGGCGTCACCGCGCCCAGCAGCACCAGCCCGGCCACACGCTCGCTGCCGTGGCGGGCGATGTAGCGGCTAACGTCGCCGCCACCCATCGAGAAGCCCACCAAAGTCACGTCGCGCAGGTCGAGGTGTTCGATCAGCTGGGCGATGTCATCGGCGAAGGTGTCGTAGTCGTAGCCGTTCCATGGCTGGCTCGAACGGCCGAAACCACGGCGGTCGAAGGCGATGGCGCGGTAGCCGCGGCTGGCCAGGAATTCCATCTGCGAATCCCACATGTCGGCATCCAGTGGCCAGCCGTGGCTGAACAGCACAGGTTTGCCGCTGCCCCAGTCCTTGAAGTAGATCGAAGTGCCATCGCGGGTAACGAACGTGCTCATGTCGGTATCTCCTTGAAAATGTCGAGGTAAAGGCCTGGCTCAGCCACGTAGCCAGTTGGCGCAGCGGCGGGTTACCCAAGGCATGATGTAGAACACCACGGGCAGGATGACGAACAGGTTGACGATCAGATTGCCGGTGATCGCGCCCCCCAACTGCGGAAAGCGTGCGAACAACGGTGCCAGCAGTTGTGGAATGATCATGGTCATCGGGCAGATCACCAGGTAGGTCAGCAGGGCCTGCTTCCAGCGCGGCGGTTGC
Source organism: Pseudomonas shirazica (assembly GCF_015168335.1). NCBI lineage: Bacteria > Pseudomonadati > Pseudomonadota > Gammaproteobacteria > Pseudomonadales > Pseudomonadaceae > Pseudomonas > Pseudomonas shirazica. The sequence continues at coordinate 5,417,644 of NZ_CP063456.1, read as the reverse complement.
GCCGGCGTGGTGCCCGTCGAACTGGCGATTACCTTGTGTTGCAGGCATACGGTCACTACGTCGCGGTTGTCTTGGGGTGCGGTGTTCATCGGCGTTCCTTGGGATGAGCTTGCCCGCATCCACTGTGCAACGGCGGACGGGCGCTGGATTGGACAGGTGTGCTGCTTTGGCGGGCACCGGCTGGCGGTGCCCGCGCATCTGGCTTACTTGCTGGCGTTGAAAGCGTTGTAGCTGGTCATCAGGTTGCGGTAGTCCGGGATGTGGTTGGAGCACAGCGCGGCCAGGCCTTCGATGTCGTTACGCCAGTCGCGGTGCAGCTCACAGGCCACGCCGAACCAGGTCATCAGTTGTGCGCCGGCCTGGCTCATGCGGTCGTGGGCGGCGTCGCGGGTCATGGCGTTGAAGGTGCCGGAGGCATCGGTGACCACGAACACTTCGAACTCTTCCTCCAGGGCTGACAGCGCCGGGAAGGCTACGCACACTTCGGTCACCACGCCGGCGATGATCAGCTGCTTCTTGCCGGTGGCCTTCACCGCCTTGACGAAGTCCTCGTTGTCCCAGGCGTTGATCTGGCCTGGGCGGGCGATGTAGGGGGCGTCCGGGAACAGGGCTTTCAGCTCTGGTACCAGCGGGCCGTTGGGGCCTTGTTCGAAGCTGGTGGTGAGGATGGTCGGCAGGTTGAAGAACTTGGCCAGGTCGGCCAGGGCCAATACGTTGTTCTTGAACGCGTCCGGCTCAATGTCGCGGACCAGGGACAGCAGGCCAGCCTGGTGGTCGACCAGCAGGACAGCGGCGTCGTCTTTGTTCAGGCGGTTGTATTTGAAGTTGGTCATGGTCGTTGCTCCTAAGGTTTTGATCTTTTCAGTAAGTTGGGTGTTTCGCGTTGATGGGAGAAGATTAAAACCATGACCTTTTGGGCGGTAGATAGCAGTTTTTGGCTCTAGCGTTCTGTTTTGTGAACGATGGATTGATGCTGGATTTGCCGGCCTCTTCGCGGGCTTGCCCGCTCCCACAGGGATCGCGCATCCATCAACTCATGCACAACATCTGTGGGAGCGGGCAAGCCCGCGAAGAGGTCGGCACAGGCTGTCATTGCCTGCCCGGCCAACCTGCTCTATTACTACCCACAGCCCTCCCCTCACCCGAGACCACCATGCTGGCGTTCATCCAGTCGTACCCGCTGTTGCTCGGCACCGCCCTGATCCTGCTCGACCTCGCGCTCTGGCAGCTGATTCCTCTCCAGCAACGCGCCTGGCGTATCGGCACGCGGTTGGTGCTGTTCCTGCTGTTCAGCTCGGTACTGGTGGCTGCCGGCATGAGCCCGATGCAACCACCACCCTGGCCCGATGATGTCTCGCGCAACCTGATCGCCACAGTACTGGCGATCGGCTGGTGGCTGTTCGGCGCACGCACGGTGACGGTGGTGTTCGGCCTGTTGCTGGGTGCCCGTGGCAGCCATGGCGGGCGTTTGCTGCAGGATGTGCTGGGGGCGCTGATCTTCCTGGCTGCGGTAGTCGCCGCCGCAGGTTATGTGTTGCAGTTGCCGGTGAAGGGCCTGCTGGCTACATCGGGGGTAATGGCCATCGTCATCGGCCTGGCGCTGCAGAGCACATTGGCCGACGTGTTCAGTGGCATCATCCTGAACACCACGCGGCCGTATCAGATTGGCGACTCGATCTCCATCGATAGCACCGAAGGCAAGGTGCTGGAAATCGACTGGCGTGCCACCCGCCTGCTCACCAGCACCGGCAGCCTGGCGGTGATCCCCAACTCGGTGGCGGCCAAGGCCCGGCTGCTCAACCACAGCCGCCCGGCCGATGTGCACGGGGTGTCGGTCAGCGTGGTGGTACCGGCCAAGGTGCGGCCCAAACGGGTGTTCGATGCTCTGGAAAAAGCCTTGCAAGGCGTCAGTGCCATCCTGGCTACACCAAGACCAAAGGTGACGGTGAAAGCCTCGACGCTGGAATCAGTGGAGTACGAAGCCAGCGGCTTCGTGGCCGACGCGGGCGCCAAGGGCGACGCGCGCAATCAGCTGTTCGACCTGGCCCACCGGCACCTGGAGGCCAGCGGGGTAATGTGGAACACCGACCTGGCCATGCCACCACGCAGCCGCCAGCGCGAGGTGCTGGATGAGGTGCGGGTGTTCCGCTCGCTGAGCGCTGAAGAGCGCGATACGTTGAGCCAGCGCATGACGGCGGTGGAATACCTGGCCGACCAGGTAATCCTGGGCGTGGGCGAGCATTCCGATCATTTGCTGGTTATTGGCAGCGGGGTGGTTTCGGCGTCGATCCGCGATGGCGACAAGCTGGTCGAAGCAGGGCGCATGGGGCCGGGCGAGGTGCTGGGAATCGAAGGAATCATCGACGAAGAGGACTCGCTGGCCGAGTTCCGCACGCTGACCGGTTGCGTGCTGTATCGGATCGACAAGGAACAGGTGAAGAGCTGCCTGGTGCAACGCGGCGATGTGCAAACGGCGTTGAGCAAGTTGCAGCGGTTTCGGCGGCAGAGCCGGGAGTCGTTGTTGCTGCAGAAGCCGGTTTCGATCAAGAAGGGCGGTTTTCTCAGCTGGTTGCACAAGTAAGCCTGTGCCGGCCCTATCGCCGGCGAGCCGGCTCCCACTGCACAGGCTTTAAGAGCAATGCGATCAATGTGGGAGCTGGCTTGCCGGCGATAGGGCCGGTGCTTACAACACAACCCTTAGGCATTGCCCCGCGTGGTACAGCGAGAACCCGGACTCATAGAACGCAGTCCGCAGCGAGGGCGCACTCACGCCCTTCATCGGCGAGAACGGAATCGGCAGGCTGCCCGCCTCCCCCTTCAGCAGGAACTCGGCAAACGCCCGGCCAATCACGGTCCCGGTGGTATTGCCCCGCCCGTTGTACCCGGTTACCGCCACCAGCCCCGGCGCCGGTTCGAACAGGCGCATCAGGTGGTCTGGGGTGAAGTCGATGCAGCCGGTCCAGTGCATTTCCCACTCGACCTTGCCCAGCTCCGGGTAATAGTGGCTCTGGATGCGGTCGGCCCAGCTGCGCACGAACCACGCCGGCTTGTTGTCGACCCGGCCCAGGCTGCCTAGCAGCAGGCGGCCCTGGTCGTCGCGACGGATGCTGCTGAGCACGGTGCGGGTGTCCCACGAGCCTTGGCCATGTGGCAGCACCTTGTCGGCTGCAGCGCCCTGCAACGGCTTGGATGCCACCTGGTAGTAGTAGCCACGGAAAAACTGCTTCTGCAGGTTGCTCCAGTCGCCTTCGGTGTAGGCGCCGGTGGAAATCACCACCTTGTCGGCGCGCACCGAACCACGTGCGGTCTTCACCCGCCAGGCATCGCCGTCACGCTCCAGGCCTTCGACCGAAGACTGCTGGAACAGCTTGCCACCCAGGCGTGCCACCGCTGCGGCCAGGCCCTGGGTGTAGCCCATGGGGTTGATGGTGCCGGCGCGGCGGTCGAGCAGCGCGGCGGAAATCTTGTCGGTGCCGCAGTATTCCTGGCATTGGGCGCCGGTCAGCAGCTCCACATCGGCACCACGGCGGCGCCATTGTTCGTGGCGGGCCTCGAGGTCGGCGATACCGGTGGCGTTGTGCGCCATGTGCAGCGTGCCTTTGTGCTGGGCCTGGCAGTCGATGCCAAGGCGTTCGATCATGGCGAACACTTCGGCCGGGGCTTCGCCGAGCACCTTGTTCAGGCGGCTGCCCTGCTGCAGGCCGAGGGTGGCCTCGACATCGTCGGGGCGGATCCAGGTGCCGGCGTTGACCAGGCCGACGTTGCGCCCGGAGCCGCCGTGACCGATCTTCCAGGCCTCCAGCAGGATCACCGACTTGCCCTGTTCGAGCAGGTGGATGGCCGCCGACAGGCCGGTAATGCCGCCACCGATCACACAGACATCGGCCTTGTGCTCACCGGCCAGGGCCTGGGCGGCGACGGTCGGTTTGCTGACGAATTCCCACAAGCATTCTTGACGCAGTTCGGACATGGCCCGGCTCCAGCAATTTGTTCTTGTTGGGGCTGCATTGCAGCCCATCGCCGGCAAGCCAGCTCCCACAGTGTGGGAGCTGGCTTGCCGGCGAAACGGGGGCAAAGCCCCCGCCTGCGGACATCAGTCGAACACGATACCCTGCGCCAGCGGCAGTTCGCGCGAGTAGTTCACGGTGTTGGTCTGGCGACGCATGTAGCCTTTCCAGGCGTCCGAACCGGACTCACGGCCACCGCCAGTCTCCTTCTCGCCACCGAACGCACCGCCGATCTCGGCGCCGCTGGTGCCGATGTTGACGTTGGCGATGCCGCAGTCGCTGCCCGAGGCGCTCTGGAAGCGTTCGGCCTCACGGATGTCGGTGGTGAAGATGCACGACGACAGGCCTTGTGGCACTTCGTTGTTCAGGCGCAGGGCCTCTTCGAAGTCGTCGTAGGCCAGCACGTACAGTATCGGGGCGAAGGTTTCGTGGCGCACCACGTCGCTCTGCGCCGGCATTTCGGCGATGGCAGGCGATACGTAGTAAGCGTTCGGGTACTGATCGGCCAGCTGACGCTCGCCACCAAATACCTGGCCACCTTCGTCGCGGGCCTTGGCCAGCGCGCCCTGCATGGCGTCGAACGACTGCTTGTCGATCAGCGGGCCCACCAGGTTGTCCTTGCGTGGGTCACCGATGCGCACCTTGCCGTAGGCGGCTTTGACACGGGCAACCACTTCGTCCTTGATCGAACGGTGCACGATCAGGCGGCGCAGGGTGGTGCAACGCTGGCCGGCGGTGCCGACTGCGGAGAACAGGATGCCACGCACGGCCAGGTCGAGGTCGGCGCTCGGGGCCAGGATCATGGCGTTGTTGCCGCCCAGTTCGAGGATGCTGCGGCCGAAGCGGGCAGCCACACGCGGGCCGACTTCGCGCCCCATGCGGGTGCTGCCGGTGGCGCTGACCAGCGGTACGCGCGGGTCGTCGACCATGGCTTCGCCGGCTTCACGGCCGCCGATCACCAGTTGTGCCAGGCCAGCCGGGGCATCACCAAAGGCTTTCAGGGCTTTTTCGAACAGCGCCTGGCAGGCCAGGGCGGTCAGCGGGGTCTTCTCGGACGGTTTCCATACCACCGAGTTACCGGCGACCAGGGCCAGGGCAGTGTTCCAGGCCCAGACTGCGACCGGGAAGTTGAAGGCGCTGATCACGCCGACCACGCCAAGCGGGTGCCAGGTTTCACGCATGTGGTGGCCAGGGCGCTCGGAAGCGATGGTCAGGCCGTACAGCTGGCGCGAAAGGCCAACGGCGAAGTCGCAGATGTCGATCATTTCCTGCACTTCGCCCAGGCCTTCCTGGGTGATCTTGCCGGCTTCGATCGAAACCAGCTCGCCGAGGTCGGCCTTGTGCTCACGCAGCACTTCGCCGAACAGGCGCACCAGCTCGCCACGGCGCGGGGCCGGCACGCTGCGCCAGGCTTCGAAGGCGCTCTGGGCCTGATCGATGCGGGCGATGGTCTCGGCCTTGCCGAGCAGTTTCACCGAGGCGATCTGGCTGCCGTCGATCGGCGTGTGAACAGGGTAGTCGCCCTGGGTGTAAGCCTCGGCAGCAACGCCAAGGCGCTCGAGCAGTCCAGCAACCATTTGTGCATCTCCTACATCGGGTGATGGGGTGGAAAAATGATGTGGATCAGTATTAATCCGATCACACCGGTGCAACAAACGACCTTTATTCCGCATATCATTCCGTCAGGTAATGATTTGAGCCGCAGAGACCGCTATGTCCAAACGCCTGGTGCCCTCCATGACCGCCCTGCAGTGCTTCGAAGCTGCAGCCCGCCATTTGAGCTTTACCCGTGCCGCCGAAGAGCTGCACCTGACCCAGAGCGCAGTCAGCAAGCAGGTGGCGCAGCTTGAAGACATGCTGCGCCACCACCTGTTCCTGCGTATCCGCCGCCGTCTGCAGCTGACGCCGGCGGGTAGCCTGTACCTGGCCGAGGTCAACAAGATCCTCACCCAGGTGGATATGTCCAGCCGCTACGTGCTCACCTACGGCGAGCAGACCGAGATATTGAAGGTAGCCACTCAGCCGAGTTTTGGCGTGCGCTGGTTGATCCCGCACCTCAAGGGTTTTGGCAAGCGCCACAACAACATCCACCTGGACATCCGCAACGAGATGGAGCCTTTCGCCCTGCTGCAAGGATCGGCGGACGTGGTGTTCTTCTATGGCCAGGGTACTTGGCCGGGGGCCACCTGCGTGGAGCTGTTCGGTGAAGAGGTGGTGCCGGTATGTGCGCCGGAGTTGCTGGCCGGGCGTGAACTGAACGATGCCGGGGAGCTGGCCGACCTGGTGCTGCTGCAGAGCACCTCGCGGCCAGAGGCCTGGCACGAGTGGTTCCTGGAGTTGGGCTTGCAGAGCGTCAGTGCCTACCACGGGCCGCGCTTCGATACCTTCTACATGGCCTTGAGCGCGGCGCAGGCCGGGTGCGGGGTGGCGTTGGTGCCGCGCTATCTGGCGGCGAAGGAGCTGGCCGAGGGGAGTTTGGTGGTGCCGTGGAACCATGCGATGCGCAGTGCCGGGGCGCATTACCTGGCGTATGCCGAGCATGCGGCGGAGGTGCCCAAGGTAAGGGCGTTGGTGGAATGGATTCGCGAGCAGCTTCAGGCTTGAGATTGCCGGGGCCGCTTTGCGGCCCATCGCCGGCAAGCCAGCTCCCACCGGGAGCTCCACAATTGCTGAATCCTGTGTCCAACCTGTGGGAGCTAGCTTGCCGGCGATAGGGCCCTTGAGGTCGATCAAAAAAGGAATGACACACTCACTTTTTTTCGCTTGTGAGCAAAGTGCATTCCCAGCTTTCATGTAAGCGTCCGAACCCAACCAGGAAGCTAGCGATGCCCGCCCACGATTTCGTCAGCCCCGACAGCATCCGCGCGCAGTTCTCTGCCGCCATGTCGCTCATGTACAAACAGGAAGTGCCCCTGTACGGCACGCTGCTGGAGCTGGTGAGCGAAATCAACCAGCAGGTCATGGCCCAGCAACCCGAGGTTGCCGAGGCCCTGCGCTGGACCGGCGAAATCGAGCGCCTGGATCAGGAGCGCCACGGCGCCATCCGTGTCGGCACCGCCGCAGAGCTGGCCACCATCGCCCGGTTGTTCGCGGTCATGGGCATGCAGCCAGTCGGCTACTACGACCTTAGTTCCGCCGGCGTGCCGGTGCATTCCACCGCCTTCCGCGCGGTGCACGAGCAGTCGCTGCACGTCAGCCCGTTCCGCGTATTCACTTCGCTGCTGCGCCTGGAGCTGATCGACAACCCGCAATTACGCGAGCTGGCAGAGAGCATCCTGGCCAAGCGCCAGATCTTCACCGCCCGCGCCCTTGAGCTGATCGACCAATGCGAGCGCGATGGTGGCCTGAATGCCGCCGATGCCGAGGTGTTCGTGCAAGAAGCGCTGCACACCTTCCGCTGGCACCATGACGCCACCGTCACTGCCGAGCAGTACCAGCAGTTGCACGACCAGCACCGCCTGATCGCCGATGTGGTGGCCTTCAAGGGCCCGCACATCAACCACCTGACCCCGCGCACCCTTGACATCGATGCAATCCAGCTCGGCATGCCGGCCAAGGGCATCCCGCCAAAGGCCGTGGTCGAGGGCCCGCCCACCCGCCGCCATCCGATCCTGCTGCGCCAGACCAGCTTCAAGGCCCTGCAGGAAAAGGTTGCGTTCAGCGACCAGCAGGGCAGCCACACCGCGCGCTTCGGCGAAATCGAGCAACGCGGCGCGGCGCTGACGCCGAAAGGCCGCCAGCTGTACGACAAGCTGCTAGACGCCACCCGCGCCGCCCTGGGTGGCGCCCCGGCCGAGGCCAATGCCGAACGCTACATGGCGTTGTTGAAGGACACCTTTGCCGAGTTCCCGGACGACCTGGCGCAGATGCGTGAACAAGGGCTGGCCTACTTCCGCTACTTCGCCACCGAGAAAGGCCTGGCTGCGCGCGACCAGGACGACCGCCCGACCACACTGGATGGGCTGATCGAGGCTGGCCATGTGCATTTCGAGGCGCTGGTGTACGAGGACTTCCTGCCGGTGAGCGCGGCGGGGATCTTCCAGTCCAACCTGGGTGACGATGCGCAGGCCGAGTACGGCAGCAACGCCAACCGCGATGCGTTCGAAGCAGCGCTGGGGCTGCAGGTGCAGGATGAGCTGGCGCTGTATGCGCAGAGCGAGCGTCGGTCGCTGCAGGCGTGTGCACAGGCGTTGAACCTGGGCTCGATGTAAGGCTGTAGATCGCAGGGGCCGCTTCGCGGCCCTATCGCCGGCAAGCCAGCTCCCACAGGATGGCATCGAGCCTGAGGCAAATGCAGTCCCTGTGGGAGCTGGCTTGCCGGCGATGAGGCCAGGGCAGGCAACACAGACAGTTGCCCCCAAACCTGTGGGAGCGGGCAAGCCCGCGAAGAGGCCGGCACAGGCGATCAAAGGGGCGGCAGGATCTGCACATCCGGCAAATCCATCGCCGCCACCTCCTCTTCCAGAAACGCGCTCAAACGCCGCAACCGCTCGCCCCCTGGCCGAGTGCGCGGCCACACCAGGTAATAATCCATCCCGCTGGGCACGGCCGTCGGCCAAGGCAGGCTCAAGCGCCCCTGCGCCACATCTTCGGCCACCATCAGCAAATCACCCATGGAAATGCCGTAGCCACGCGCAGCGGCAATCATGCCCAGCTCCAGGGTGTCGAACACCTGCCCGCCCTTGAGCGAAACCTTGTCACTCAACCCCATGCGCTCCAGCCATTCCCGCCAGTCGCGCTTGTCCACCGTGGGGTGCAGCAGCTCTATGCAGGCCAGCCGACGCTCGTCCCAGGGTTCCTCGTCGAGCAGGTCTGGCGCACCCACGGGGATCAGCAGTTCCGGGAACAACCTGCGCACTTCCCATTCCGGCGGGAACACCCCGTCGCTGAGCAACACCGCGCAATCGAACGGCTCCTGGTTGAAGTCCACATGGTCGACATCCATCCAGGCGCTGGTCAGCTGCACTTCGTTGCCAGGCTGCAAGTGGCGAAAGCGGCTAAGGCGCGCCAGCAACCAGCGCATGGTCAGGGTCGAGGGAGCCTTCATGCGCAGGATGTCATCCTCACCGCGCAAGGTATCGCAAGCCCGTTCCAGCGCGGCAAAGCCTTCACGCACACCGGGCAGCAGCACCCGCGCCGCTTCGGTCAGTTGCAGGCTGCGGCCGCTGCGCACGAACAGGCGGCAGGCAAAGTGCTCCTCCAGCGTGCGGATATGCCGGCTGACCGCGCTCTGGGTAATCGACAGCTCTTCGCCGGCACGGGTGAAGGAGCTTAGCCGCGCGGCGGCTTCGAATGCGCGCAGGGCATACAGCGGGGGGAGCTGACGGGACATGAGGCACCTGCCATACGGGGCTGTGAAATGAATCACCGGGAAGCATATATACATGAGTCAGACTCATGCCAATGATCGCTTTTATCCTTTTGTGCAAAGTTGACCAAAGCCTCAGAATCGCCCTTCGTTGATCACCCCAGGAAAAGGACTGCCCCCATGCATGTCGCGCCCACCACAGAACTCAAGGCTTTGCTGCGCCTGGCCGGGCCGCTGATCGCCTCGCAGTTGGCGCACATGCTGATGGTGCTGACCGATACCCTGATGATGGCCCGCATCAGCCCGCAAGCCCTGGCTGGCGGCGGCCTGGGTGCGGCGAGCTACTCGTTCGTGTCGATCTTCTGCCTTGGCGTGATCGCTGCGGTCGGCACCCTGGTGGCCATTCGCAAGGGCGCCAACGACATCGAGGGCGCCACCCGCCTGGCGCAGGGTGGCCTGTGGCTGGCCTGGAGCCTGGCGCTGTTCGCTGCGCTGGTGTTGTGGAACCTTGAACCGGTACTGCTGCTGTTCGGGCAAAAGCCCGAAAACGTTGCATCGGCCGCCGAATTCCTCACCCTGCTGCCACTGGCGCTGCCCGGCTACCTGACCTTCATGGCGTTGCGCGGCTTCACCAGCGCGCTGGGCCGGTCTACGCCGGTGATGGTCATCAGCCTGGTCGGCACGGTGCTCAACTACCTGTTCAACGTGGCGCTGATCGAAGGCATGTTCGGCCTGCCCAAGCTGGGCCTGATGGGCATCGGCCTGGTCACCGCGGTGGTGTCGATGGGCATGGCCATTGCCTTGGCGCTGTATATCCGTTGGCACCCGGCCTATGCCGCCTACCCATTGCGCAAGGGCCTGTCGCGCCCTTCGCTGCCGGCCCTGCGCGAGCTGTGGCGGCTGGGCTTGCCGATTGGTGGCACCTACATGGTGGAAGTCGGCCTGTTCGCCTTCGCCGCGCTGTGCATGGGCGTGCTGGGCAGCACCGAGCTGGCAGCGCACCAGATCGCCCTGCAGATCGTCTCCACAGCGTTCATGGTGCCAACCGGGTTGTCGTATGCGGTGACCATGCGCGTGGGGCTGTACTACGGCGCCGGCAACCTGCTGGCGGCGCGCAGTGCCGGGCGGGTGGGCATAGGCTTCGGGGCGATGATCATGTTTGCCTTCGCCGCGCTGTTCTGGCTGCTGCCCGATACGCTGGTGGGGCTGTTCATCGACAGTGACGACCCGGCATTTGCGGCGATCTTCCAGCTGGCGGTGCAGTTGCTGATGGTGGCTGCGTGGTTCGAGCTGTTCGATGGCATGCAGACGATCGCGATGGGCTCGATCCGTGGGCTGAAGGATGCCAAGACGACCTTCCTGATCGGGCTGGTGTGCTACTGGCTGGTAGGGGCGCCGAGCGCCTGGCTGTTCACCTTTACCCTGGGCGGTGGCGCAGTCGGGGTGTGGTGGGGGCTGGCGTTGGGGCTGGCGTGTGCGGCGGTGGCACTGACCTTTGGCTTTGAGTGGCGCATGAAGCGGCTTTTGGGCAAGGCAGGTCTGGCTGACGGGTCGGCAGTGTCTGTGTGATTGCCGGGGCTGCTTTGCAGCCCTTTCGCGACGCAAGGCCGCTCCCACATGGGAATGCGTTCGCCGATCAATGTGGGAGCGGCCTTGTGTCGCGAAAGGAGGGCGAAGCCCTCCCCTGCGATGTCACAGGCTAACCAGCTTCGGCTTGCTGTAATCCAGCAAGAACTCCATCAACTCCCCCACCGGCAGCGGCTTGCTGACCAGGAAGCCCTGCACCTGGTCACAGCCAAACCCGCGCAGCAACGCCATCTGCTCTTCACTCTCCACACCTTCGGCCACTACTTCGAGGTTGAGGTTGTGCGCCAGGTTGATCATGGCGTGCACCAGCTTGCGGTTCTCCTCGCGCATTTCCATTTCCGCGACAAAGCTGCGGTCCACCTTGAGCAAGGTGATCGGCAGGCTGTTGAGGTGCACGAACGAAGAGAACCCGGTACCGAAATCATCGAGCGAGAAGCGCACGCCCAGGCGCCCCAGGGCGTCCATGGTCTGGCGCACCAGTTCGTTGCGGCGCATCACTGCCGTTTCGGTCAATTCGAACTCCAGCCAGCGGGCATCCACGCCATGTTCGAGAATCAGGCGGCTCAAGGTCGCCAGCAACTGGCTGTCCTGGAACTGGCGGAAGCTCAGGTTGACCGCCATGTGCAGCGGCTCCAGGCCGCGCTCGCACAGCGCCTGCATGTCGCGCAGGGCTCGGGAAATCACCCAATAGCCCAGCGGCACGATCAGGCCGCTCTGCTCGGCCAGCGGCACGAACTCGCTGGGCGGCAACAGGCCACGCTCGGCATGCCGCCAGCGCACCAGCGCCTCGAGGCCGACGATACGCCCGTCGGCCAGGTTCAACCGCGGCTGGTAATGCAGCTCCAGCTCGTCCCGGCGCAGGGCGCGGCGCAGTTCGCTTTCCAGGTCGGCAAGGCTGCGGGCGTTGCGGTTGATGCGTTCGTTGAACACATGGAAAGTGCAACCCTGGCTGCCTTTGGCCTGGCGCATGGCGATGTGCGCGTGCCACATCAGCGGGTCGGCACCACCCTGGGCGCGGGCATGGGCCAGGCCCAGGCTGCAGCCCAGCAGCAGGCTTTCGCCGTCGATCCAGTAGGGTTCGGCCAACGCCTCGACAATCCGCTCGGCAATCCACTCGGCACGGTTGGGGTCGCGTCGGGTGTCGATCAGCAGGGCGAACTCGTCGCTGCCCAGGCGCGCCAGTTGGTCGCCCGCCTCCAGTTGCTGTTTCAGCCGCGCCACCACCTGCAGGATCAGGCGGTCGCCGCTCTGGTGGCCAAGGGCGTCGTTGACGTGGCGGAAGTTGTCCAGGTCCAGGTGGCCGAGGGCAAGGCCACGGCCGTCGTTCTCGGCCAGGCGCGCGGTCAGCAAGGCCTGGAAGCCTTGGCGGTTGGCGATGCCGGTCAGCGGATCCTGCTCGGCCAGGCGCTGCAAAGTGGCCACCAGCACGCCGCGCTCGCGCACATGGCGCAGCGAGCGACGCAAGGTGTCGGCATTGAGCTGGTCACGCACCAGCCAGTCACTGACGGCGCTGGGCGCTAACTGAGGCTCGTGGTCGAGCAGCAGGATGGTCGGCAGCTCGCAGCGCCCAGGCGCGGGCTGCAGGGCCGGGGTTGCCAGCACGACAGCCTGGCGGTCCTGGTTGAACAGGTTGTCGACCGACTCCCAGTTCGGCGCCGTCAGCAGCACGGCGCTGCCACCCTGGGCAGGCATGCACTCGCGTAGCAGCGCGCCCCATTCCGGCTCATCGGCCAACAGCAGCAAACGCAATGGTTCGACAGGCGTGGACAAGCGGGCTCCTTAGGCTTCACGGTGCAACGGAAACTGCCAGGTATGCTACTGCATTAATGAAAATGATTTTCAATTTAATACATGTTTTTACGGGTGTAGCATCCCGACGTATTTTGTCGTGCATCCTGCGCGAAACTGCGCCAGCCGGCAAATCCCGTTTACATATTTGACTCAGACGTCAGACGGTCGCGCCACAAACGCCCCATGCCTGTTAGAATGCGCGGCTATTTTCTGGCGACCCCCGGTTTCTAGCATGTCCCGACTCAATCCCCGGCAGCAGGAAGCCCGTGACTATGTCGGCGGCCCTCTTTTGGTGCTCGCCGGTGCAGGCTCGGGCAAGACCAGCGTGATCACGCGCAAGATTGCCCACCTCATCCAGAACTGCGGCATCCGTGCCCAGTACATCGTGGCGATGACCTTCACCAACAAGGCCGCGCGCGAGATGAAGGAACGGGTCGCCACCCTGCTGCGCCCGGGGGAAGGCCGCGGCCTGACTGTGTGCACATTCCACAACCTGGGCCTGAACATCATCCGCAGGGAGCACGAGCGCCTGGGCTACAAGCCGGGTTTCTCGATCTTCGACGAGTCCGACATCAAGGCGTTGCTGTCGGACATCATGCAGAAGGAATACTCCGGCGACGACGGCATCGACGAGATCAAGAACATGATCGGTGCCTGGAAGAACGACCTGATCCTGCCCGCCGAGGCCCTGGAGAAGGCGCGCAACCCGCGCGAGCAGACTGCCGCCATCGTCTACACCCACTACCAGCGCACGCTCAAGGCGTTCAACGCGGTGGACTTCGACGACCTGATCCTGCTGCCGGTCAAGCTGTTCCAGGAGCACCCCGATGTGCTGGAGCGCTGGCAGAACCGCGTGCGCTACCTGCTGGTGGACGAATACCAGGACACCAACGCCAGCCAGTACCTGCTGGTGAAGATGCTGATCGGCATGCGCAACCAGTTCACCGTGGTAGGCGACGACGACCAGTCGATCTACGCCTGGCGTGGCGCCCGGCCGGAAAACCTGATGCTGCTCAAGGAGGACTACCCCTCCCTGAAGGTGGTGATGCTGGAGCAGAACTACCGCTCCACCAGCCGCATCCTGCGCTGCGCCAACGTGCTGATTGCCAACAACCCGCACGCGTTCGAGAAGCAGTTGTGGAGCGAGATGGGCGTGGGCGACGAGATCCGCGTCATCCGCTGCAAGAACGAGGAAGCCGAGGCCGAACGCGTGGCTATGGAAATCCTCACCCTGCACCTGCGCACCAACCGCCCGTACAGCGACTTTGCCATCCTCTACCGCGGCAACTACCAGGCCAAGCTGATCGAACTGAAGCTGCAGCACCACCAGGTGCCATATCGCCTGTCGGGCGGCAACAGCTTCTTCGGCCGCCAGGAGGTCAAGGACCTGATGGCCTACCTGCGTCTGCTGGTGAACCCGGACGATGACAACGCCTACCTGCGGGTGATCAACGTACCCCGCCGCGAAATCGGCTCCACCACCCTGGAAAAGCTCGGCAACTACGCCACCGAGCGCGGTATTTCGATGTACGCCGCCAGCGAGGAGCTTGGCCTGGGCGAGCATCTGGACGCCCGCTACACCGAGCGTTTGCAGCGCTTCAAGCATTGGCTGGACGGGGTGCGCCACAAGGTTGCCCTGGAAGACCCGATTGCCGCGCTGCACGAGATGATCCGCGATATCGACTACGAGAACTGGATCCGCCAGCAGACCGCCAGCGACAAGGCTGCCGAGTTCCGCATCAGCAACGTCTGGTTCCTGGTCGAAGCGCTGAAGAACACCCTCGAGAAGGACGAAGAGGGTGACATGACCATCGAGGACGCCATCGGCAAGCTGGTGCTGCGCGACATGCTCGAGCGCCAGCAGGAAGAGGAAGAGAACGCCGAAGGTGTGCAGATGATGACTCTGCATGCCTCCAAGGGCCTGGAATTCCCATACGTGTTCATCATGGGCATGGAAGAGGAAATCCTCCCGCACCGCTCCAGCATCGAGGCCGACACCATCGAAGAGGAACGACGCCTGGCCTACGTGGGCATCACCCGCGCGCGCCAGACCCTGGCCTTCACCTTCGCCGCCAAGCGCAAGCAGTACGGTGAAATCATCGACTGCACGCCCAGCCGGTTCCTCGACGAACTGCCACCGGACGACCTGGCCTGGGAGGGCCTTGACGATGCGCCGGTCGAGGTAAAGGCCGCACGGGGCAACAATGCCCTGGCCGATATCCGGGCAATGCTCAAACGCTGATCAACCATTACTCTTTAACTTTGCCGCTATTTGCGGCGACCTTTGTTACATCGAGGAATACCACAGTGGAAGCACTGCATCAGAAGATTCGCGAAGAAGGCATCGTGCTTTCCGATCAGGTTCTCAAAGTCGATGCGTTTCTCAACCACCAGATCGACCCTGCGCTGATGCAGCTGATCGGTGACGAGTTCGCCCGCCTGTTCGCCGACGCGGGCGTGACCAAGATCGTCACCATCGAAGCCTCGGGCATTGCCCCGGCGGTGATGACTGGCCTGAAGCTGGGCGTGCCGGTGATCTTCGCCCGCAAGCACCAGTCGCTGACCCTGACCGAGAACCTGCTGACCGCCTCGGTGTATTCCTTCACCAAGCAGACCGAGAACACCGTGGCCATCTCGCCGCGTCACCTCAACAGCAGCGACCGCGTGCTGGTGATCGACGACTTCCTGGCCAACGGCAAGGCGTCGCAGGCCCTGATCTCGATCATCAAGCAGGCCGGCGCCACCGTGGCCGGCCTGGGTATCGTGATCGAGAAGTCGTTCCAGGGCGGCCGTGCCGAGCTGGACAGCCAGGGCTATCGCGTCGAGTCGCTGGCCCGGGTGAAGTCGCTGGAAGGTGGTGTGGTTACCTTCATCGAGTAATCGCGGCGCCTGCTTCGCGGGCACGCCCGCTCCCACAGGTAAACCACAGGTTTTGAATGCTGTGGTGTACCTGTGGGAGCGGGCGTGCCCGCGAATGGCCTCAATCCTCTCTATCTGGCAGCCGCCAACCCCGCCAGCAGCAACCGCTGGTAAAGCTCTTCCTTCAGCCCCTGCGGCTGATCCAGCTGCATCCGCACAAGATGCCTCGCATAGCCCTCCGGCCCCGGCGCATCCAGCGCTGCCTTGCCCAGCTCCAGCACCTCGCTCAGCTTGAACTTGCTCTTCAACCAGTTCAGCGCCCGCAGCAAATCCCGCTCTTCAGCCGTAAAGTCCGTACCCAGCGGATACTCCGGGAACAACCGCGAATGCCGCGCCCTGATCGCCTCCAGCCGCTGCGGCGTATTGTCGGTAAAGCACGCCTCCAGTTGAAAATCCTTGGCCAGCTTGCCGGCATCCTTTGCCTGCTCGATCAGCCCCTGCTGGAACCGCGAATCACATACCGCCAGCAACCGCGCAATCACCTCGCTGTCGGTCTGCCCACGCAGGTCGGCAATGCCGTACTCGGTCACCACGATATCGCGCAGGTGTCGGGGGATGGTGCAATGGCCATAGTTCCAGAACAGGTTCGAGGTCACCTCCCCGCCCGCCTCACGCCAGCTGCGCAGCAGCAGGATCGAACGCCCGCCCTCCAGCGCATGGCCCTGGGCGACGAAGTTGTACTGCCCGCCCACGCCACTGAGTACTCGGCCATCCTCCAGCTGGTCAGCCACCCCAGCGCCAAGCAGGGTCATGCCGAATACGCTGTTGATGAAGCGCGCATCGCGGCGTTGCCGGCGCTTGAGTTCCTCCTGCCCGTACAGCTCGTTGATGAAGCTGATACGAGTCATGGCAAACCGTGCGCGCTGTTCCAGCGGCATGTCGCGCAAGCGCTGGTAGAACGCCTGGGGGCCGAGGAAGAAACCGCCATGCAGCACTGCCGCCACCTGCTCGTCCGCCGGGCGCCGCAACAGGCCCGCTTCGGCCAGCGCCAGCAAGCCGTTGACGAACATCTCGCTGCAGCCGTACAGGCCTTGGGCGAAGGTATCCAGGCCCCCTTCCCGTTCGATCAGCGCTTGCCGCGAGCCAGCACCCAGCGCGTCGAGCACGGCACGATAACCGGCGTTGTCACCCTGACGCGCCAGCAATGCGGCAGCTACCGCATCGCCCATGGCACCAATGCCGATCTGTAGCGTGCCGCCGTCGCGAACCAGGCTGCTGGCGTGCAGGCCGATGCAGTGGTCCTGGGTGTTAACCGGCATGTTCGGCGTGGAGAACAGGCGGCGTTGCTCGGCTGTATCGATCAGCAGGTCGAACGTGTCGATTGGTAGCTCGCCGTCACCCGGCATGTAAGGCAGCTCGGCATGCACCTGGCCGAGCATGAGGATGGTCTCGCCGGCAGCGCGGCGCTTGGCGATCATCGGCAGCAGGTCGAGGGTGATGTCGGGGTTGCAAGCCAGGCTCAGGTGCACCGGCCTCTCGGGCGTGGCGGCCACCAGCTGCGCGATCAGGTTCAGGCCCTTGGCGTTGATGTCACGTGCTGCGTGGCTGTAGTTGCTGCTGATGTAGCTTTGCTGGGCCGAATCGCTGTGCAACAGGCTGCCGGGCTGCATGAAGAATTGTTCAACCTGGATGTTCGGCGGCAGACTGTCATTGCGCAGGTCGGCGAGGTAGGTAAGTTCTTCATAGTCGGCGAAGACGCGCTCGACGAAGGGCTCGAGAAAGCGCCGCTGCAGGCCATCCCCCAGTGGCGGGCGGCCGAGGGACAGGGCCGTGTAGATGGTCAGCTGCCGTTCGGGCAGCTCGCGGATGCGGGCGTAAAGCGCATTGACGAAGGCATTGGGCTTGCCCAGGCCCAGCGGCAGGCCCATGTGGATATGGGCTGGCAGGCGCGACAGGACTTGCTCGACGGCCTGGTCGATGGAGCAGAGGTGCATCGGGGCCTCCTGAGACATCCATGGGTTCAGGGGTTGGACATGGGCTTTGGTGGGTTGGTTGCCTGTGCCGGCCCTTTCGCGGCTAAAGCCGCTCCTACAGAGACCTCACTGCCCTTGAGTCCTGTGCTGCACCTGTGAGTTCCCATAGGGACCCCACAATCCTTGAAGCCTGCACTGTACCTGTGGGAGCGGCTTTAGCCGCGAAAGGGCCGGTAAAGGCGCCACAAAAACAAAGCCCGCCATCAACGGCGGGCTTCATGCAATTCAGCTGTTTCTCACAGCCCGGACATCTTCTTGATCGCCCCTTTCAGGTCGTCATCCGAGCAGTCTGCGCAGGTGCCTTTCGGTGGCATGGCGTTGATGCCGGTAATGGCCTTGGCCAGGATGCCGTCCAGGCCGCCCTGGTGGTCGGCGCGTTCCTTCCACGCCGCGGTATCGCCAATTTTCGGTGCGCCGAGCAGGCCGGAGCCATGGCAGGCATTGCAGTGCTTGGCGATGATCTCGTCCGGCGTCTTGGCACCACCGCCACCTGCGGCGGCGGCCACTTCCATGCCCTTGCACTCCTGGCCCTGGACGCACACCTGGCCAACCGGCTCCAGGCGCTTGGCGATGTCATCATTGGTCGCAGCGGTTGCGCTCATTGCCCAGAGGGCGAATACGGCTGCTGGTACGGCCAGCATCTTCTTGATTTGGTTCACGCGAACACCCTCATGGTGGCTAATCACGCTCGCGGCCACGGATCGGCGAGCGTTGAAAAGTATAGCGGGAACCCAGAGGCCGTGAAACGACCCCACACGGGAAAGGGGTATTGCCGAATCAATGCACTGCGCTGGATCAAAAGTTTGAAGGCGTCGCCGCACTGATCAGCCGCGCCGGCCGGTCGAACGGGTTGCGAAAGCGGTGCGGGCGGGTGCTTTCGAAGTAGTAGCTGTCGCCCTCTTCAAGGATGAAGATCTCGTTGCCGACCACCAGCTCCAGGCGGCCTTCGAGCAGGATGCCGGTTTCTTCACCGTCATGGGTAAGCATTTCGGCGCCCGTGTCGGCACCCGGTGGGTACACCTCGGTGAGAAAGGCGATGGCACGGTTGGGGTGCGACTTGCCGACCAGCTTCATGGTCACCGCACCGTCGGAGATATCGATCAGCTCATGGGCCTTGTAGACGATCTGCGTGGGGCTTTCAGGTTCCAGTTCGACCGAAAAGAACTCGACCATGGACATGGGAATGCCGCTCAGCACCTTGCGCAGCGAGCTGATCGACGGGCTCACGCTGTTCTTCTCGATCATCGAGATGGTGCTGTTGGTCACGCCGGCACGCTTGGCGAGTTCACGCTGGGACAGGCCCTTGAGCTTGCGGATGGCTTGCAGTCGTTCGCCGACGTCCAAAGCTGGAGCCTCCTGAAACGGTGGAAAGGGGGGTGGATGTGAACGATATCATGGCAATGCCGTTCAGTATTTACAACACACCGCCCTTCAACCTGTCCGCTTCAGCGTGTCATTCGCCGATGTAGTCCCGCGGTACTCGCTTCAGGTTGCAGAAAATCTGGTACGGAATGGTACCCGCGTGCGCAGCCACCTCACTGGCCAGCACATGCTTGCCCCATAGTTCGACCGGGCTGCCGACGGTGGCTTCCGGCACGTCGGTCAGGTCGATGCTGAGCATGTCCATCGACACCCGGCCGATCAGTTGGGTGCGCTTGCCGGCGACCAGCACTGGGGTACCGTTGGGCGCCTGGCGCGGGTAGCCATCGGCATAGCCCATGGCAACCACACCAACGCGGGTTGGCCGTGGGCTGACGAACTTGGCGCCATAGCCCACCGGCTCGCCGGCAGGCAGTTCGCGCACGCTGATCACCCGCGATTGCAGGGTCATCACCGGTTGCAGGCGCTCGGCCTCGGCCTGGGCCACTTCGAACGGTGTGGCACCGTACAGCATCAGGCCCGGGCGCACCCAGTCGCTGGGGGCCTGCGGCCAGCCCAGCACACCGGGGGAGTTGCGCAGGCTGCACTCGGCGGCCAGGCCCTGGCGGGCGGCCTCGAACACGGCGATCTGTTGGGCGGTAGCGTCGGCATCCAGTTCGTCGGCGCGAGCGAAGTGGCTCATCAGCACGATGCGCGCGACCTTGCCGCTGGCCAGCAGGCGCTGGTAGGCCTCGTGGTAGTCCTTGGGGTGCAGGCCGACGCGGTGCATGCCGCTGTCGAGCTTGAGCCAGACGCTGAGCGGCTTGTGCAGCTGGGTCTTTTCGATCGCTTCCAGTTGCCACAGCGAGTGCACAACGCACCATAGGTCGTGCTCGGCGATCAGGGCCAGTTCGCTGGCTTCGAAGAAACCTTCCAGCAGCAGCACCGGGGCCTTGATACCGGCGGCGCGCAGTTCCAGCGCTTCTTCGATGCAGGCCACGGCAAAGCCGTCGGCTTCGGCCTCCAGGGCCAGGGCACAGCGCACGGCGCCGTGGCCGTAGGCGTCGGCCTTGATCACGGCGAGGGCTTTGGCACCGGTCAGTTCACGGGCCAGACGGTAGTTGTGGCGCAGGGCCTGGAGGTCGATCAGGGCGCGGGCGGGACGCATGGCGGCTGCCTTATGGTGGTTCACAGGTTGAAAACGGTGTTGGGTTCTTCGCGGGCTCGCCCGCTCCCACAGGTACTGCACAGTTTTCAATATCTGTGGTGTTCCTGTGGGAGCGGGCGAGCCCGCGAAGAGGCCGGTACAGGCGAACTTACTGCTGGTGAGCCGGCGCAGTCTGCCCGTGCTTGGCCACTTCCGGGCTGTTGCCATAACGGGAAATGTCCAGGCCTTCGGCACTGATCTGCGGCTTCTTGCGCGCAATCAGGTCGGCCAGCAGGCGACCGGAACCGCACGCCATGGTCCAGCCCAAAGTACCGTGACCGGTGTTCAGGAACAGGTTGCGGAACGCCGTGGCACCAACGATCGGCGTGCCGTCCGGGGTCGCCGGGCGCAGGCCGGTCCAGAAGCTGGCCTGGCTCAGATCACCGCCGCGAGGATAAAGGTCGTTGACGATCATCTCCAGCGTTTCGCGCCGACGCGGGTTCAACGACAGGTCAAAACCGGCGATCTCAGCCATGCCGCCGACGCGGATACGGTTGTCGAAACGGGTAATGGCGACCTTGTAGGTCTCGTCGAGAATGGTCGAGGTCGGGGCCATGTCGGCGTTGGTGATCGGCACGGTCAGCGAGTAGCCCTTCAGCGGGTATACCGGGGCCTTGATGCCCAGCGGCTTGAGCATCTGCGGCGAGTAGCTGCCCAGCGCCAGCACGTAGCGGTCGGCGGTTTCCAGCTTGCCGTCGATCCACACGCCATTGATGCGGTCACCCGCGAAGTCCAGGCGCTGGATGTCCTGGCCGAAGCGGAACTCCACGCCCAGCTTCACGGCCATTTCGGCAAGCTTGGTGGTGAACAGCTGGCAGTCGCCAGTCTGGTCGTTTGGCAGGCGCAGGGCGCCGGCCAGGATGTCCTTGACGCCAGCCAGGGCCGGTTCGACGCGAGCAATGCCGTCGCGGTCAAGCAGCTCGTAAGGTACGCCGGACTGCTCCAGAACGGCAATGTCCTTGGCCGCGGCATCCACCTGGGCCTGGGTACGGAACAGCTGGGTGGTGCCCAGGCTGCGGTTTTCGTAGGCGATGCCGGTTTCGGCGCGCAGTTCGTCGAGGCAGTCACGGCTGTACTCGGACAGGCGCACCATGCGCTCCTTGTTCACCGCGTAACGGCTGGCGGTGCAGTTGCGCAGCATCTGTGCCATCCACAGGTACTGGTCGACGTCGCCGGTGAGCTTGATGGCCAGGGGCGCGTGGCGCTCCAGCAGCCATTTGATGGCCTTCAGCGGCACGCCTGGGGCGGCCCAGGGCGAGGCATAGCCGGGCGAGATCTGGCCGGCGTTGGCAAAGCTGGTTTCCATGGCCACCGCCGGCTGGCGATCGACCACCGTTACTTCGAAACCTTGCCGGGCCAGATAGTAGGCACTGGCGGTTCCGATCACACCGCTACCAAGTACCAGAACTCGCATCGTTTTATCCCTCGCACGCGGCGCGCCGCAGACTTTTATTGAAATGGCATGAATGCGCGCAGTATAGGAATTTGAAGGCAGTGCAATTCACTATATAAAAGCCTATTATTGGCGAGAATTCTCGGCAAAATCGCCTTTCACGGAGGGGCATCCCCTATGAGAACCCAGCACCAGAGCAAGCGTGAACTGGACAAGATCGACCGTAACATCCTGCGTATCCTGCAGAATGACGGGCGTATTTCCTTCACCGAACTGGGCGAGAAAGTTGGGCTTTCCACCACCCCTTGCACCGAGCGGGTCCGCCGCCTGGAGCGCGAGGGCATCATCATGGGCTACAACGCCCGCCTGAACCCGCAGCACCTCAAGGGCAGCCTGCTGGTGTTCGTGGAAATCAGCCTGGACTACAAATCGGGCGACACCTTCGAGGAGTTCCGCCGCGCGGTGCTGAAACTGCCCCACGTGCTGGAATGCCACCTGGTTTCAGGCGACTTCGACTACCTGGTGAAGGCGCGTATTTCCGAGATGGCCTCTTACCGCAAGCTGCTCGGCGACATCCTGCTGAAGCTGCCGCACGTGCGCGAATCGAAGAGCTACATCGTGATGGAAGAGGTGAAAGAGAGCCTTTGCCTGCCGATCCCGGACTGAAGTCAGACAAGCACCTGGCGGGTGGTGGCAATGAACTGGTGGACCAGCTGCTCGGCAGCGGGCTCGATCATCTGTTCAGGGCCACGGCCACGCGGGCAGGCCAGGCGCGGGGTGGTGCCGAACAGGCGGCAGATCATCGGGCGCTCTTCATACACCGTGCAGCCGTTGGGGCCCAGGTGCACACAGTCCAGGCGCTCCAGGGCGGCGTCCTGCTCGGCCTGGGACTTGCGCGGCAGGCGGGCCATTTCTTCCG
Source organism: Pseudomonas shirazica (assembly GCF_015168335.1). Taxonomy (NCBI): domain Bacteria; kingdom Pseudomonadati; phylum Pseudomonadota; class Gammaproteobacteria; order Pseudomonadales; family Pseudomonadaceae; genus Pseudomonas; species Pseudomonas shirazica. The sequence goes on along the minus strand of NZ_CP063456.1, from coordinate 5,395,181 downwards.
CCGAAGTGGTGACCGGGCCGCAGCAATCGTGGCAGCCGGGCTCGCACTCGAAGGAAGGGATGAGTTCGCGCAGGAAGTGGATCTTGTGGCGGTTGCAGGACATGGCTGGGTACAAGTCTGAGAACTGAGGTTGAATTATAAGGCCAATCGCCGGCAAGCCGGCTCCCACAGGTACACCGTCGGTCTCAAGTGCCACGCGGACCCTGTGGGAGCTGGCTTGCCGGCGATGAGGCCGGTTGCCCCTCCCCGAAGCCCCGGCTTATCCTCCTCCCCCTCAGCCCACCAGCCTCAGGACCTGCCCAATGATCCACAGCGCGCAGCACGCCGCCTCCTACTACGCCGCCAGCAGCGCGCCACACCCCGACCACTCCTTCCTGCAAGGCGAGCACAGCGCCGACGTGTGTATCGTTGGCGGCGGCTACTCGGGCCTGAACACCGCCATCGAACTGGCCGAGCGCGGCTTTTCGGTCATCCTGCTGGAGGCGCGCAAGCTCGGTTGGGGCGCCAGCGGGCGCAATGGTGGGCAACTGATCCGTGGCGTCGGCCACGGCCTGGAGCAATTCCTCCCGGTCATCGGCGAGGAAGGCGTGCGCAGCCTGAAACTGATGGGCCTGGAAGCCGTGCAGATCGTCCGCGAGCGGATCGAAAAGCATGCCATCGCCTGCGACCTGACTTGGGGCTACTGCGACCTGGCCAACAAACCCGCCGAACTGCTGGGCTTTGCGGAGGATGCTGAAGAACTGCGCACCCTCGGCTACGCACATGAACTGCGCCTGGTCGGCAAGGACGATATCCACAGCGTGGTCGGTGCCGACTGTTATGTCGGCGGGCTGGTCGACATGGGTTCCGGGCACCTGCACCCGCTCAACCTGGCCCTGGGTGAGGCTGCCGTGGCCAGCCGCCTGGGTGTGAAGCTGTTCGAGCAGTCCGAGGTCACACGCATCGACTACGGCCCGGAAGTACAGGTACACACCGCCCAAGGCCGGGTACGCGCCAAGACTCTGGTGCTGTGCTGCAACGCCTACCACAACGACCTCAACCGCGAACTGGGCGGCAAGGTGCTGCCAGCCGGCAGCTACATCATCGCCACCGAGCCGCTGGGCGAGGAACGTGCCCGTTCGCTGCTGCCGCAGAACATGGCGGTGTGTGACCAGCGCGTGGCACTGGACTATTACCGCCTGTCCGCCGACCAGCGCCTGTTGTTCGGCGGTGCCTGCCACTATTCAGGCCGCGACCCGAAGGACATCGCCGCCTACATGCGGCCAAAGATGCTCAAGGTTTTCCCGCAACTGGCCGACGTGCGCATCGACTACCAGTGGGGTGGCATGATCGGCATCGGCGCCAACCGCCTGCCACAGGTTGGCCGCCTGGCCAGCCAGCCGAACGTGTATTACGCCCAGGCCTACTCCGGCCATGGGCTCAACGCCACCCACTTGGCTGCGCGCCTGCTCGGCGAAGCCATCAGCGGCCAGGAAAGCGGGCGGTTCGACCTGTTTGCCAAGGTGCCGCACATCACCTTCCCCGGCGGCAAGCACCTGCGCTCGCCGCTGCTGGCGTTGGGGATGCTGTGGCATCGCCTGAAAGAGCTGATCTGAAAGCTGCGCGGTCCCTGTAGGAGCGGCCTTGTGTCGCGATAGGGCCGCAGAGCGGCCCCAGCGATATTTGCGGCGAAGCTGAAAACCTGGGGGCGCTACGCACCCCTTTCGCGACACAAGGCCGCTCCTACATCGACCGCGCAACATCTGTATGGTCAGTCTTTCCAGAAGGGCTTACGCCCTTCGGCCCGGGCCTGCTCCCAGCTCAGCCCGATATCGCGCAACTCGTCATCAGTCAACTGCAGCAGCGCCCTGCGGGTGTGCCAGCGATGCAGCATCAGCCCCCAACGCCCCAACCCTTCCGGCGCGTTGAACACCTTGGCTTGCTGCCCGGCTTCCAGTTCCTTGGCCAACAGTTGCAAGCGCACATCGCTCATGCCACCCATCACCGCATCCTCTCGTTCAGTTGATACTGTGGAGAAAGCATGCGCGTCGACAGCACCGGCAATACAGATCCAATACAGCCTTATTATTCCCATACAGAATTGGCCGCAGACCGACTGAATGCTGTATTTTCAGCGCAACTGTACCGGTCGCCACGCTATTACAGCGCAGGAGTATGCCGTGACCCTTTACCTGAACCTCGCCGAACTGCTCGGTGCCCGTATCGAACAGGGCCTCTACCGCCCCGGCCAGCGCCTGCCGTCAGTGCGCGCCCTGAGTGTGGAGCACGGGGTCAGCCTGAGCACCGTGCAGCAGGCCTACCGCATGCTGGAAGACAGCGGCATGGTCTCGCCCCGGCCCAAGTCCGGCTACTTCGTCAACGACCACCGCCACCTGCCAGCCCTGCCCGCCGTCAGCCGCCCGGCCCAGCGCCCGGTGGACATCTCGCAATGGGAGCAGGTGCTGGAACTGGTGCGCAGCACCCCACGCCAAGGCGTGATCCAGCTCGGCCGCGGCATGCCCGACATCGACAGCCCCACCCTCAAGCCACTGCTGCGCAGCCTCGCCCAGCTGAGCCGGCGGCAGGACATGCCCGGCCTGTACTACGACAACATCCACGGCAACCTGGCCCTGCGCGAACAGGTGGCCCGGCTGACGCTCGACTCCGGCTGCCGCCTAGGCCCGGCCGACCTGGTGATAACCACCGGCTGCCATGAGGCGCTGTCATGCAGCATTCGCGCGGTGTGCGAGCCGGGCGATATCGTCGCGGTCGACTCGCCCAGCTTCCACGGCGCCATGCAGACCCTCAAGGGCCTGGGCATGAAAGCCCTGGAGATCCCCACCGACCCGGTCACCGGCATCAGCCTGGAGGCGCTGGAGCTGGCCTTGGAGCAGTGGCCGATCAAGCTCATCCAGATCACCCCCAGCTGCAACAACCCGCTCGGCTACATCATGCCCGAGGCCCGCAAGAAGGCCCTGCTGAGCCTGGCACAGCGCTACGACGTGGCGATCCTCGAAGATGATGTATATGGCGACCTGGCCTACACCTACCCGCGCCCACGCACCCTCAAGTCGTTTGACGACGACGGCCGCGTGCTGCTTTGCAGTTCGTTCTCCAAGACCCTCGCCCCCGGTCTGCGGATAGGCTGGGTGGCACCCGGTCGTTACCTGGAGCGGGTGCTGCACATGAAATACATCAGCACCGGAAGCACGGCCAGCCAGCCACAGTTGGCCATTGCCGACTTCATCGCCGGCGGGCACTACCAGCCCCACGTACGGCGCATGCGCAGCCAGTACCAGCGTGGCCGCGACCTGATGAGCGACTGGGTGACCCGCTACTTCCCGGCGGGCACCCGGGTCAGTCGACCGCAAGGTGGCTTCATGCTGTGGGTGGAATTACCCGAACATTTCGATACGCTGCGCCTGAACCGGGCTTTACTGGAGCAGGACGTGCAGGTTGCCGTGGGCAGTATTTTCTCGGCCTCGGGCAAGTTCCGCCACTGCCTGCGCATGAACTTCGCCGCACGGCCCACGCAGCAGATCGAAGCTGCCGTGCGCAGGGTTGGTGAAACCGCCCTTCGTCTACTGGAAGAAGAAAGCGCCGGCGCGTAACTTTGCGCCGCCCGCCACGGTCCAACCATTTAAGCCTTTGCTGCACAGGACGATCCACCCTTGAGACTCCAGCGAGCCCTGCCTCTGCTGCTGGTGCTACTGCTTGGTCTTGCCGGCTGTGCCAGCGTCGGCACGCCCCGCGAAACCAGCCAGGCGTTACCCGCCAACGACTCGGCCTTCGGCCGCTCGGTACTGCGCCAGGCCGCGCCGTACGACGGCCGCTCGGGCTTTCGCCTGCTGCCCAACAGCAACGAGGCGTTCCGCGCCCGTGCCGAACTGATCCGCAACGCCCAGGCGAGCATCGACCTGCAGTACTACATCGTCCACGATGGCCTCAGCACTCGTGCACTGGTTCATGAACTGCTGCGCGCCGCCGACCGTGGCGTGCGTGTGCGCATCCTGCTCGACGACACCACCAGCGATGGCTTGGACGTCATCATGGGCACCCTCGATGCCCACCCGAACATCCAGATACGCGTGTTCAACCCGCTGCACCTGGGCCGCAGCACCGGCGTGACGCGCGCGGTGGGCCGCTTGTTCAATCTGTCGCGCCAGCATCGGCGCATGCACAACAAGCTGTTCCTGGTGGACAACAGCATGGCCATCGTCGGCGGGCGCAACCTGGGCGATGAGTATTTCGATGCCGAACCCAACCTCAACTTCACCGACATCGACTTGCTGGGTGTCGGCCCGGTGGCCGAACAGCTCGGCCACAGTTTCGACCAATACTGGAACAGCGCCCTGAGCCGGCCGATTACCGACTTTCTCTGGCGCGACCCGGACGCCAGCGACCTGCGCGCCAGCCGCCACCGCCTGGAAATTTCACTCGCCGAAGCCAGGACCCAGCGCAAAGCCCTGTATGACCGCTTGATGGCCTACCAGTCGCAGCCGCGCCTGGATGTATGGCGCAACGAACTGATCTGGGCCCATGCCCAGGCGCTGTGGGATGCGCCGAGCAAGGTGCTGGCCGATGACGAACCGGACCCGCAACTACTGCTGACCCAGCAACTGGCTCCTGACTTGAGCAAGGTGCAACGCGAGCTGATCCTGGTATCGGCGTACTTCGTGCCCGGCGAGTCCGGCCTGCTGTACCTTACCCACAGCGCCGACGCGGGTATCTCGGTCAAGCTGCTGACCAACTCGCTGGAGGCTACCGACGTGCCGGCAGTGCATGGCGGCTATGCGCCGTATCGGCGGGCGCTGCTGGAGCATGGCGTGCAGCTGTACGAACTGCGCCGCCAACCCGGTGACCCCAGCGCCAGACACAGCTTGAGCTTCCATGGCAGCTCCGACTCGAGCCTGCACAGCAAGGCGATCGTGTTCGACCGGCGCAAGACCTTCATCGGCTCGTTCAACTTCGACCCACGTTCGGTGTTGTGGAATACCGAGGTCGGGGTGCTGGTGGACAGCCCGGAGCTGGCCGAGTACACCCGCGCGCTGGCGGTACAGGGCATGGCCCCGGCCTTGAGCTACCAGCCGACGCTGGTGGGTAACCAGATGGTGTGGGTGACCGAGGAAAATGGCAGGCGACGCATGCTCACGTCCGAGCCGGGCGGGATTTGGCGGCGGTTCAATGCCTGGATCAGCAAGGCGGTTGGCCTGGAGAAGATGTTGTAGCGGCGATTTTGGGGCTGCTTTGCAGCCCATCGCGACGCAAGGCCGCTCCTACATGGGATCGCGTATCTCCTGTAGGAGCGGCCTTGCGTCGCGATGGGCCGCAAAGCGGCCCCAAAATCCATCAGGCAGAAGCCGGCTCAAACGCCCCGCGCCGCCGGGTCAACACCACCAACCCCGCAGCCCCCGCAGCCATCAGCAACGGCAACGCATGCCCGCTGATCCACTGGCTGCCGGCCCCGGCCAGCAGCGGCCCGAGCAGGCAGCCAATACCCCACAGCTGCGCCACATGGGCGTTGGCCCGCACCAGCGCATCATCCCGGTAGCGCTCACCAATCAGCACCAGCGACAAGGTGAACAAGCCCCCTGCACTGGCCCCGAACAGCACCCACAGCGGCCAGATCGCCGGTGAATGCAGCAGCAACGGAATCGCCAGGCTGGACACCAGCAGGGTCACCGCACAACCGGTGAACAGGGCGCGCCGCGACATATGATCGGCCAGCGCACCGATGGGCAGCTGCAGCACCGCGTCGCCCACCACCACGGTACTGACCATGAAAAGGGCGATTTCGGTGCTGAAGCCCTGTTGCAGGCAATACACCGGCAACAAGGTCAGGATCATCGCCTCGAACGAGGCAAACAGGGCAATGGCCCAGGCGATCACCGGCAAGCGCCGGCAGAAGGCGAACAGGTCGCCGAAGGTGACGCTGCAGGCCTCTGTGCTGGGTGCCCCGCCACGGCCCAGGAGAATCAGCGGCGCCACCAGCAGCAGGCCGGTAGCGGCCCAGAAGCCGAAGTCGTCATCCGAGCCAAGAAAGCCCAGCACCAGCGGCCCGGCCAGCTGGCTTAGGGCATAGCTGCTGCCGTACAGCGCCACCAGGCGGCCACGCCATTGCTCGACTACCAGCTGATTGATCCAGCTTTCACCCAGTATGAACACCACGGTCAGCGACATACCGATCAGCAACCGCAGCAGCAGCCACAGCGGGTAACTGGGCAGCAGTGCGACCAGGCCAATCGACAGCGCCCCGCCCCACAGGCACAGGCGCATGGCTGAGGGCACACCGACCCAGCCGGCCAGGCGGCTGGCCAGACTGGCACCTACCAGCACGCCCAGCGCCGGCATCGCGGCCATCACACCGATGGCGAAGCTGCCGTAGCCCCAGGCCTCCAGGCGCAGGGATACCAGCGGCATGCTCACGCCGAGTGCCAGCCCGACGCTTAGCACCGATGCCAGTACGGCGAAGTAGGTACCCCAACGCATCCTTGACCTCTTGAGTTCTTGGGGCTGCTTTGCAGCCCATTCGCGGCACAAGGCCGCTCCTACAGGGAAACGCATACCCCTGTAGGAGCGGCCTTGTGCCGCGAATGGGCCGCGAAGCGGCCCCACGGGATTACAACTTGATCCAGGTCGCCTTCAGCTCGGTGTACTTCTCCAGCGCATGCAGCGACTTGTCACGGCCGTTGCCCGACTGCTTGAAGCCACCGAACGGCGCGGTCATGTCGCCGCCGTCGTACTGGTTGACCCAGACGCTGCCAGCGCGCACGGCGCGGGCGGTCTTGTGGGCCTTGGAGATGTCCGAAGTCCAGATGCCAGCGGCCAGGCCATACGGCGTGTCGTTGGCAATGGCGACGGCTTCTTCGGCGGTATCGAAGGCGATCACCGACAGCACCGGGCCGAAGATTTCTTCCTGGGCGATCTTCATGGCGTTGGTCACGCCGTCGAAGATGGTCGGCTCGACATAAGTGCCACCGGTTTCTTCCAGGGTGCGCTTGCCGCCGGCCAGCAGCTTGGCGCCGTCCTTGTGGCCAGCCTCGATGTACGACAGCACGGTGTTCATCTGCTGGGTGTCGACCAGGGCACCGACAGTGGTCTGTGGGTCCAGCGGGTTGCCTGGCTTCCAGCCTTTCAGGGCCTCGACCACCATCGGCAGGAACTTGTCCTTGATCGAACGCTCGACCAGCAGGCGCGAGCCGGCGGTGCACACTTCGCCCTGGTTGAAGGCGATGGCGCTGGCGGCAGCTTCGGCGGCAGCTTGCAGGTCCGGAGCGTCAGCGAAGACGATGTTCGGGCTCTTGCCGCCGGCTTCCAGCCAGATGCGCTTCATGTTCGATTCGCCCGCGTAAACCATCAGCTGCTTGGCGATCTTGGTCGAACCGGTGAATACCAGGGTGTCGACGTCCATGTGCAGGGCCAGGGCCTTACCCACGGTGTGGCCGTAGCCTGGCAGCACGTTCAGCACGCCAGCCGGGATACCGGCTTCGATGGCCAGCTGGGCGATGCGAATGGCCGTCAGCGGCGACTTTTCGGACGGCTTGAGCACTACCGAGTTACCGGTGGCCAAGGCCGGGCCGAGCTTCCAGCAGGCCATCAGCAGCGGGAAGTTCCACGGTACGATGGCACCGACCACACCCACCGCTTCGCGGGTGACCAGGCCGAGCTGGTCATGCGGGGTCGGGGCGACTTCGTCGTAGACCTTGTCGATGGCTTCGGCAGTCCAGTGGATGGCATTGGCCGCGCCAGGTACGTCGATGCTGGAGGAGTCGCCGATCGGCTTGCCCATGTCCAGGGTTTCCAGCAGCGCCAGCTCTTCGACGTTCTTGCGCAGCAGGTCGGCGAAGCGGATCAGCTTGGCCTTGCGCTTGGCCGGGGCCAGCTGCGACCACACGCCGGAGTTGAAGGTGGCACGGGCGTTTTCCACAGCGCGGTTGGCATCGGCCAGATCGCAGCTGGCAACCTTGGCCAGGAAGCGTCCGTCGACCGGGCTCAGGCACTCGAAGGTTTCACCAGATGCGGCATCGGTGTATTCGCCGTTGATGAAGGCACGGCCTTCGATCTTCAGTTGCTGGGCACGTTGTTCCCAGTCCGCACGAGTCAGGGTGGTCATACGAAACTCCTCCTCTTGTTTAGGTGCAACGCCGCACTGAGGACTCACAGGCGTTGTCAGAATTCTGCCCCAGCGTCGAGGGCATTTTGGCTACCGACACCCTAAACCAGCCGGTGTAAACTATCAATATATTTGACACGAAAGGCTCAAAAGCCTACTCATGTGCATTTTATTAAACAACAACAGGAGCCGAACCATGAGTATCGACAGCATAATCGACTTCGCGCAGGTCATTACCGAGGCCGAACGCTACCGCCCGGCGGCGGAAAAAATCCTCAAGGGCGAGCCAGACCAGGCGGTCTACAATCATTATTCCAGCCCGTGCGGGCAGTTTGCCGCGGGCGTGTGGGAAGGCGAGGTCGGGCAGTGGACGGTGAACTACACGGAGCATGAGTACTGCGAGATCGTCCAGGGCGTTTCGGTGCTGCGTGACCAGGACGGCGGAGCCAAGACCCTTCGCGCCGGTGACCGGTTTGTCATCCCGGCCGGCTTCAAGGGCACCTGGGAGGTGCTGGAGCCTTGCCGCAAGATCTATGTGATGTTCGAGCAGAAATGATCTGAGGCCCGAACAGGCATAAAAAAACCCGCATCCTTTCGGAGGCGGGTTTTTTCAGGTCGCCGATCAATTACTTGATCTTGGCTTCCTTGTACACCACGTGCTTGCGAACAACCGGATCGTATTTCTTGATCTCGATTTTGTCCGGAGTGGTGCGCTTGTTCTTGTCGGTGGTGTAGAAGTGGCCAGTGCCAGCACTCGAAACCAGACGGATCAATTCACGCATGACGTTCTCCTTAGAACTTTTCGCCGCGAGCGCGCAGCTCGGCCAGCACTACGTCGATACCACGCTTGTCAATAACGCGCATGCCTTTGGCAGATACGCGCAGACGCACGAAACGCTTCTCGGATTCAACCCAGAAACGGTGGTGCTGCAGGTTCGGCAGGAAACGACGACGGGTTTTGTTGTTTGCGTGGGAAATGTTGTTCCCGGTTACTGGACCCTTACCAGTAACTTGACAGACTCTCGACATGACTCAGCCCTCTAAAACCACATGCCCAACCCGGCATGGGTTGGCCGCTTAATCTCTCAGTCTTTGGCGCCTGGGCGCCGTGATTCTGGAGGTCTTATCGGCCGCATTCGCTGATGCGACAGGCCGAGCCCCTAGAAAAGAGCGCTGCTTTATACCAGAAAGACTCGGCCGCAACAACATTAGATGAATATTGACACGAGCCCCGACGCGCCGGGCCAGCATAGCGGCAGGCCCCGCCAGCCGTCGACCGCTCGTCGCCAATTTTGTAAAAAAGGGTGTGGTCATTTCCCGACGAGCACACTAGGGTAGGCCTTTTCCAGACTGCACTGGCAGATGGGCCACTGACAGCCAAGGAGCCACTATGCGTGCCGCCGCCCTTTCCTTATTGTTCAACTCCTTGTTCGCCGCAGGCGCCCTGATCGCCGCCAGCGTTGCCCAGGCCGCCCCGCTGAGCGTCTGCAGCGAGGCCAGCCCCGAAGGCTTCGACGTGGTGCAGTACAACTCACTGACCACCACCAACGCCACAGCCGATGTGCTGATGAACCGCCTGGTGGAGTTCGACGCGGCGCAAGGCAAGGTGGTGCCGAGCCTGGCGGCCAGCTGGACGGTATCGGCCGACGGCCTGATCTACGACTTCACCCTGCGCGATGATGTGAACTTCCACACCACCGCCTACTTCAAGCCAAGCCGCCCACTGAACGCCGACGATGTGCTGTTCAGCTTCCAGCGCATGCTCTACCCCGCCCATGCCTGGCACAAGACCGCGCCGGGCGGCTACCCGCATGCCCAGTCGCTGCAACTAGGCAGCCTGATCAAGGCGATCGAGGCACCCGCGCCAAACACCGTGCGCTTCACCCTCAACCACCCGGACGCCACGTTCCTGGCCACGTTGAGCATGGGCTTCGCATCGATCTACTCCGCCGAGTACGCGGACAAACTGCTCAAGGCCGGCACGCCGGAGAAGCTCAACAGCCAGCCGATCGGCACCGGGCCGTTCATCTTCCAGCGCTTCCAGAAGGACGCCGTAGTACGCTATCGCGCCAACCCTGACTACTTCGCCGGCAAGCCGGCGGTCGACCCGCTGATCTTCGCCATCACCACTGATGCCAACGTGCGCCTGCAGAAGCTCAAGCGCGGCGAGTGCCAGGTCGCGTTGTCGCCCAAGCCGCTGGACATTGCCGAAGCTGGCAAGGACGGCAACCTCAAGGTGGCCACCACCCCGGCGTTCATGACCGCCTTCGTCGCCATCAACAGCCAGCACCCGCCGCTGGACAAGCCGGAGGTGCGTCAGGCCATCAACTTGGCCTTCGACAAGCAGGCCTACCTCAAGGCCGTGTTCGAAGACTCCGCGGTGGCCGCCAACGGCCCCTACCCGCCCAATACCTGGAGCTACGCCAAGGACCTGCCCGGCTACCCGCTGGACCTGAAGAAAGCCAAGGCCCTGCTGACCAAGGCCGGCCTGGCCGAGGGCTTCAGCACCACGATCTGGACCCGCCCGTCGGGCAGCCTGCTCAATCCCAACCCCAGCCTCGGTGCGCAGATGCTGCAGGCCGACCTGGCCAAGATTGGCGTCAAGGCAGAGATCCGCGTGATCGAGTGGGGCGAGCTGATCCGCCGCGCCAAGGCGGGCGAGCATGACCTGCTGTTCATGGGCTGGGCGGGCGACAACGGCGACCCGGACAACTTCCTCAGCCCGCAGTTTTCCTGCGCCGCGGTGAAGTCGGGGACCAACTTCGCACGCTTCTGCGACAGCCGCCTGGACCAGTTGATCAGCGCCGGGCGCACCACCAACGACCAGAGTGTGCGCAGCCGGCTTTACCAGCAGGCACAGACGCTGATCCAGCAACAGGCGCTGTGGGTGCCGCTGGCGCACCCGACAGCGGCGACGCTGCTGCGCCAGGGGGTCGAGGGGCACCAGGTGAGCCCGTTCGGGCGGTTGGATTTCAGCAAGGTATCAGTGAACAAATAAGCCTGCACCGGCCTCTTCGCGGGCTTGCCCGCTCCCACAGGGACCTCGCCAACTTTCAACATGGCACTATTCCTGTAGGAGCGGGTTTACCCGCGAAAAGGCCGGGACAGACAGCACAAGTGCCTAAGCCACAATCCACCCATGCTCGACCATCGACAGCGGCTCCCCGTCACCGATGATGATGTGATCCAGCACCCGCACATCGATCAACGCCAGCCCCCGCTTCAACGACAGGGTCAAATGCACATCATCCTGGCTCGGCTCGTTGTTGCCTGAAGGATGGTTGTGGCACAGGATCAACGCCGCCGCGTTGTGCAGCAGTGCCCGCCGCACTACCTCCCGCGGGTAAACACTCGCCCGGTCTATCGTGCCCCTGAACAGGATCTCGAACGCCAACGGCCGGTGCTTGGTATCCAGAAACAGGCAACCGAATACTTCACTGATCTCATGGCGCAGCATGGCCTTGAGATAACGCCGCACCGCCGCTGGGCTTTCGAGAGCCGCTGCGCGCTCGATGTCCTCATCCAGATAACGCCGGCCAATTTCCAAAAGCACCTGCAACTGTGCGTATTTCACAGCGCCAATGCCCGGCTCGCGAAGCACTGCTGCGCGATCGGCCTCGAGAAACTGCCTGAGCCCACCAAAACGCCCCAGCAGCCCCCGCGCAAGGTCCAGCACATTCCGCCCGGCAACCCCCGACCCTAACAGCACGGCGAGCAGTTCGGCATCCGACAGCGCTGCCGCCCCGCGCTGCAGCAACTTCTCCCTCGGCCGCTCTTCAGCCGGCCACTCCCTGATATTCATCCCGCTCCTCTGCCCTTGCTGCGGCCCATTTCGGCCCTGTGTTAATCTATTTCGCCTCGTACATGCGACGTTCCGCCGCAGGCATTTTCAAACGTCGTCGCCCGCTCTCACTGGAAAAAGGCAAGCCTATGCAGCGGCTGTATCGCAAGCGCATCGTTCTCGGCGTGGGTGGCGGCATTGCCGCCTACAAAAGCGCCGAACTGATTCGCCGACTCCTGGAGCACGGCGCGCAGGTGCGCGTCGTCATGACCCGTGGTGGTGCAGAGTTCATCACCCCGCTAACCCTGCAAGCGCTGTCAGGCCACCCGGTGCACATGGACCTGCTCGACCCTGCCGCCGAAGCGGCCATGGGCCACATCGAACTGGCCAAGTGGGCTGACCTGGTGCTGATCGCCCCGGCCACCGCCGACCTCATGGCGCGCATGGCCCAAGGCATGGCCGACGACCTGCTGACCACCTTGGTACTGGCTACCGATGCCACTGTCGCCGTGGCCCCGGCCATGAACCAGGCCATGTGGCGCGACCCGGCCACCCAGGCCAACCTCGAACTGCTCAAGAGCCGGGGCATCCAGGTGTTCGGCCCAGCGTCCGGCAGCCAGGCCTGTGGCGACGTCGGCCTGGGCCGCATGCTCGAAGCCACCGACCTGGCCTGGTGTGCCGCGGAAAGCTTCAAGCGCCAGGCCCTGACCGGCAAGCACGTGCTGATCACTGCCGGCCCGACCCAGGAAAACATCGACCCGGTGCGCTACATCACCAATCATAGCTCCGGCAAGATGGGCTTCGCCTTGGCTGAAGCCGCCGCCGAAGCCGGGGCTCGGGTCACCCTCGTCACCGGCCCGGTGCACCTGCCGACCCCCGACCGGGTCAGCCGTATCGACGTGGTCAGCGCGCGGGACATGCTCGCGGCCTGTGAAGCGGCCATGCCATACGACCTGTTCATTGCCTCTGCGGCGGTAGCGGACTACCGCCCGGAAGTCGTTGCCACGCAAAAACTGAAGAAAGATCCTACGACCGGCGACGGCATGCTGCTGCAGATGGTGCGCAATCCCGATATCCTTGCCACCATCGCTGGCCGCGCCGACCGCCCGTTCAGCGTCGGTTTCGCCGCCGAGACCGAGCACTTGCTCGATTACGCCACGCGCAAGCTAAAGGACAAGAACCTCGACCTGATCGTCGCCAATGATGTGGCCAACCCCAGCATCGGCTTCAACAGCGAGGAAAACGCCTTGACCGTGATCGACCGCCAGCAGCACCAGACCCTCTTCGCGCAGACCAGCAAGGGCAAGATTGCCCGGCAACTGGTCGCCTTCATCGCCGAACGACTCAATCAGGTTCAATAAGTTACATGCACGCTCTTCAAGCCAAGATCCTCGACCCACGCCTGGGCACCGAATTCCCCCTGCCGCAGTACGCCACCCCCGGCTCCGCCGGCCTGGACCTGCGCGCCCTGCTCAAGGAAGACACCGTCCTCGAGCCAGGCCAGACCCTGCTGATCCCCACCGGCCTGTCGATCTACATCGGCGACCCTGGCCTGGCGGCGGTGATCTTGCCGCGCTCGGGCCTGGGCCATAAGCACGGCATCGTGCTGGGCAACCTGGTCGGGCTGATCGACTCGGACTACCAGGGCGAGTTGATGGTGTCGTGCTGGAACCGCGGCAACACACCGTTCACCATCGCCGTTGGCGAGCGCATTGCCCAGCTGGTGCTGGTACCGGTGGTACAGGCCCATTTCGACATCGTCGAAGCGTTCGATGAAAGCCAGCGCGGCGCTGGCGGCTTCGGCCATTCCGGCAGCCACTGAGCCGAGAAATGACCGTTCAGGCCAAGGATGGCGAACTCTCTGGCGAAACCACCGTCCAAGCGTTCAGTTTGCGCCTGCCCAGAAAGCCTTTGACTAATGGAGCTTCCAGAGATGAACGACATGGCCCACCTGGTCCCCGCCGCACTGCCAGACAGCATTTTCCGCGCGTATGACATTCGCGGCGTGGTCGGCAAAACCCTTCACGCCGAAACCGCCTACTGGATCGGCCGCGCCATCGGCGCGCAGAGCCTGGCCCAGGGCGAACCGCAGGTTTCGGTCGGCCGCGATGGCCGCCTGTCCGGCCCGATGCTGGTCGAACAGCTGATCAAGGGCCTGGTCGATGCCGGCTGCCAGGTCAGCGACGTCGGTCTGGTGCCCACCCCCGCCCTGTATTACGCAGCCAACGTGCTGGCCGGCAAGTCCGGCGTGATGCTGACCGGTAGCCACAACCCGTCTGACTACAACGGCTTCAAGATCGTCATCGCTGGCGATACCCTGGCCAACGAACAGATCCAGGCCCTGCTGACCCGATTGAAAACCAACGACCTGACCCTCGCCGAAGGCCGCGTGGAAAAGGTCGAGATCCTTGACCGCTACTTCCAGCAGATCGTCGAGGACGTGAAGCTGGCCAAGAAGCTCAAGGTGGTCGTGGACTGCGGCAACGGTGCCGCCGGCGTGGTCGCGCCGCAACTGATCGAAGCCCTGGGCTGCGAAGTGATCCCGCTGTTCTGCGAAGTCGACGGCAACTTCCCCAACCACCACCCGGACCCGGGCAAGCCGGAGAACCTCGAAGACCTGATCGCCAAGGTCAAGGAAACCGGTGCCGACATCGGCCTGGCCTTCGACGGTGACGGCGACCGCGTCGGCGTGGTGACCAACACCGGCAGCATCGTCTACCCCGATCGCCTGCTGATGCTGTTTGCCCAGGACGTACTGTCGCGCAACCCGGGTGCCGAGATCATTTTCGACGTGAAGTGCACCCGTCGCCTGACCCCGCTGATCGAGCAGCACGGCGGCCGCGCACTGATGTGGAAGACCGGCCACTCGCTGATCAAGAAGAAAATGAAGCAGACCGGCTCGCTGCTGGCCGGCGAGATGAGCGGTCACATCTTCATCAAGGAACGCTGGTACGGTTTCGACGACGGCATCTACAGCGCCGCGCGCCTGCTGGAGATCCTCAGCAAGGCCGGGAAGAGTGCCGAAAACCTGTTCGCCGCGTTCCCGAACGATATTTCCACGCCGGAAATCAATATTGATGTGACCGACGAGGGTAAATTCAGCATCATTGATGCACTGCAACGCGACGCCGACTGGGGCGAAGCCAACCTGACCACCATCGACGGTGTGCGGGTGGACTACGCCCACGGCTGGGGCCTGGTTCGCGCCTCCAACACCACCCCGGTGCTGGTGCTGCGCTTCGAGGCTGACAGCGACGCCGAATTGCAACGTATCAAGGATGTTTTCCGTACCCAGTTGCTGCGGGTTGAGCCTGAGCTGCAACTGCCGTTCTGACCGACTATCTGTTCCTTACAGGAGCCCTGCATGACCCTCGATCGCGATGCCGCTTCCCATGTAGCCGAGGTTTTGTCCGAAGCACTGCCTTACATCCGCCGCTTTGTCGGCAAGACCCTGGTGATCAAGTACGGCGGCAACGCGATGGAGAGCGAGGAGCTCAAGACCGGCTTCGCCCGTGACATCGTGCTGATGAAGGCTGTGGGCATCAACCCGGTGGTGGTCCACGGTGGTGGCCCGCAGATCGGCGACCTGCTCAAGCGCCTGTCGATCGAAAGCCACTTCATCGACGGCATGCGCGTCACCGACTCGGCGACCATGGACGTGGTGGAGATGGTGCTGGGTGGCCAGGTCAACAAGGACATCGTCAACCTGATCAACCGCCACGGCGGCAGCGCCATCGGCCTGACCGGCAAGGACGCGGAGCTGATCCGCGCCCGCAAGCTGACCGTCAGCCGCCAGACGCCCGAGATGACCACCCCGGAAATCATCGACATCGGCCACGTGGGCGAAGTGGTGAGTGTGAACACCGACCTGCTGAACATGCTGGTGAAGGGCGACTTCATCCCGGTGATCGCGCCGATCGGCGTGGGTGCCAACGGTGAGTCGTACAACATCAACGCCGACCTGGTGGCGGGCAAGGTAGCCGAGGCGCTGAAGGCCGAGAAGCTGATGCTGCTGACCAACATCGCCGGCCTGATGGACAAGCAGGGCGAGGTACTGACCGGCCTGACCACCGAGCAGGTCAATGAACTGATCGCCGACGGCACCATCTACGGCGGCATGCTGCCGAAGATCAAGTGCGCGCTGGATGCCGTGCAGGGCGGTGTGAATAGCTCCCACATCATCGACGGCCGCGTGCCGAATGCGGTGCTGCTGGAGATCTTCACCGACAGCGGCGTGGGTACCCTGATTACCAACCGCAAGCAGCGCTGATTGGTTGGTTAGCCTGCACTGGCCCTATCGCCGGCAAGCCAGCTCCCACAGAGATCCCACAAGATATGAAACCTGTGGGGTATTTGTGGGAGCGGGCATGCCCGCGAAGAGGCCGGAACAGGCGACACAAAAAAAGGCGACCTTCACAAGAAGGTCGCCTTTTTCATTTCCAGGCCCGAATCAGATACCGTACTGCGCCCGGTAAGCCTCGACCGCCGGCAGATGCTGCTTCAGCTGCGGGTCATCGGCCAGGAACTCCAGCACCTGGGTCAGCGAAACGATGCTGACCACCGGAATACCGAAGTCGCGTTCCACTTCCTGGATCGCCGACAGCTCGCCATTGCCACGCTCTTCGCGGTTCAGCGCGATCAGCACGCCAGCGGCCTTGGCCTGCTGGGCATTGATGATCTGCATGACCTCACGAATGGCGGTACCGGCGGTGATCACGTCGTCGATGATCAGTACGTCACCGGCCAGCGGTGCACCGACCAGGCTGCCACCTTCACCGTGGTCCTTGGCTTCCTTGCGGTTGAAGCACCATGGCACATCGAGCTGATGCTGATCGGCAAGGGCCACGGCAGTTGTCGCTGCAAGCGGGATACCCTTGTAGGCCGGGCCGAACAGCACATCGAACGGGATCTTGCTGTCGACGATGGCTGCGGCATAGCAACGGCCCAGTTCGGCCAGGGCGGAACCGGTGTTGAACAGGCCGGCATTGAAGAAATACGGGCTGGTACGCCCCGATTTCAGGGTGAATTCACCGAAACGCAGTACCCCGCGATCGATGGCAAAACGGATGAAGTCGCGCTGATACGGCTGCATGGATAGTCCCGGACACCACGGATTTAGCTAAATGGGTTGAGCTCGGGTATCATACACGCACGAGATTTTTGGGGCCATTTATGCGGATCATCAGTGTGAACGTAAATGGCATTCAGGCTGCGGCCGAGCGTGGTTTGCTCAGCTGGCTGCAAGCCCAGAATGCCGACGTCATCTGCCTTCAGGATACCCGCGCCTCGGCCTTTGAACTCGATGACCCAGCTTTCCAGCTCGATGGCTATTTCCTTTATGCCTGCGACGCGGAGGTGCCTGCCCAAGGTGGTGTGGCCCTGTATTCGCGCATGCAGCCCAAGGCAGTCATCACCGGCCTGGGCTTCGAGACAGCCGACCGCTACGGGCGTTACCTGCAAGCAGATTTCGACAAAGTCAGTATTGCCAGCCTGCTGCTGCCTTCGGGTATGAACGGCGACGAAGACTTGAACCAGAAGTTCAAGTTGATGGACGACTTCGCCAAGTACCTGGACAAACAGCGTCGCAAGCGTCGCGAATACATCTACTGCGGCTCGTTCTACGTGGCGCAGCAGAAGCTCGATATCAAGAACTGGCGTGACAGCCAGCAGTCGCCGGGTTTCCTGGCGCCGGAGCGTGCCTGGATGGATGCGATCACCGGCGAGATGGGTTACGTCGACGCCCTGCGCGAAGTCAGCCGTGAAGGCGACCAGTACAGCTGGTGGCCGGACAACGAGCAGGCCGAGATGCTCAACCTGGGCTACCGGTTCGACTACCAGATCCTCACCCCGGGCCTGCGCCGCTTCGTGCGCAATGCCCGCCTGCCGCGTCAGCCGCGCTTCTCCCAGCATGCGCCGCTGATCGTCGACTATGACTGGACGTTGACCATCTGAAGGCATGGGGCCGCTTTGCGGCCCTATCGCGACACAAGGCCGCTCCTACAGGGGAATGCACATCCCTTGTAGGAGCGGCCTTGTGTCGCGATAGGGCTGCAAAGCAGCCCCAGCTTTATTTGATCGGCCGCCAGATCATCGGGTAGCGATACGGCTTGCCCTCATTCGCCCGCACAGCCGCAATGATGATCAGGATCATCACCGCGACCATCAGCATGGCGAACAGCACCAGCCCGATGAACACGAACATCAGCAGGAAGCAGATGAACCCGGCAATGGTCACGCTGATCTGAAAATTCAGCGCCTCTTTGCCCTGGGCGTCGATGAAAGGGTCTTGCTCGCGCTTGAGGTGCCAAAGCACCAGCGGGCCCAGCAAGTGCCCGAGCGGCACCACCAGGCCCAGCAGCGCGGAGAGGTGGCAGAACATCGCCCACTGCCGGATTTCGGCATTGGGCGGGGTGATCGACAGGTTCGATTCGCTCATGCCCCGCACCTCCCTGGCTGGGTTCAGTCGGCCAGTGCCGCCTGCTGCAGTTCGAAGATCTCGCTCATGCCCTTCTGCGCCAGGGCGAGCATGGCGTTGAAGTCTTCAGGCTGGAACGGCGCACCTTCAGCAGTACCCTGCACTTCGATGAAACCACCGGCGCTGGTCATGACCACGTTCAGGTCGGTTTCGGCGGCGGAGTCTTCCAGGTAGTCCAGGTCGAGCACCGCTTCGCCCTGATACATGCCCACCGACACTGCGGCGATCATGTGCTTGAGCGGGTTGCCGGCTTTCAGGCCACCGCGCTTCTTGATCACCGCCAGGGCATCGCACAGAGCGACCATTGCACCGGTGATGGACGCGGTACGGGTGCCACCATCGGCCTGGATCACGTCGCAGTCGACGTACAGGGTGATATCACCGAGCTTGCTCATGTCCAGCGCGGCGCGCAGCGAACGGCCGATCAGACGCTGGATTTCCAGGGTGCGGCCACCCTGCTTGCCACGGCTGGCTTCACGCTGGTTACGCTCGCCGGTGGAGCGCGGCAGCATGCCGTACTCGGCAGTCAGCCAGCCTTGGCCCTGGCCTTTGAGAAAGCGCGGCACACCGTTTTCCACGCTGACCGTGCAGATGACCTTGGTGTCACCGAACTCGACCAGTACCGACCCTTCGGCGTGCTTGGTGTAGTTGCGGGTAATGCGGATCGAGCGGAGCTGATCGGCGGCGCGACCACTTGGACGTTTCATCTGGGATACCTGTACTGGGACTTTGAATCTGCCGAGCATTATAGAGCCCATGGCCCGGGGAAGACATGCCTATTGTCGCGCCCGGCACAGCCCGTCGCCTTTTCCTACCGGCCAGGCCACCCGTCGGTAACATGGGTGGATTGGGCGCCAAGGCCCCACTGCGCTACAATCCTGCGCCTTGCAGCCGAGAGGCTCCCACCGTTCATTCATATACGCGAGGTACTCCCCATGGTGCACAGCATGACCGCTTTTGCTCGTGTCGAGCGCGCCGGCAGCCAAGGCACCCTGGTCTGGGAGCTGCGTTCGGTCAACCACCGTTACCTGGAGCCGCACCTGCGCCTGCCCGAGGCCCTGCGCGACCTCGAAGGCGCCGTGCGTGAAGGGCTGCGCCAAGGCCTGTCGCGGGGCAAGGTAGAATGCACCTTGCGCCTCAACGAAGACAGCAACGGCAAACCGCTGAAGGTGGACCGCGAGCGCGCCGCGCAGCTGGTTGCCGCCGCCGAGGAAGTGGCCGGCCTGATCAAGCAGCCGGCACCACTGAACCCGCTGGAGGTGCTGTCCTGGCCAGGCGTGTTGGTGGCCGACGCCAACGATCCGCAGGCACTGAATACCGAAGCCATGGCGTTGTTCGATGAGGCGCTGGCCGAGCTCAAGGCCGGGCGTCAGCGTGAAGGCCTGGAACTGGCCCGGCTGATCAACGAACGCCTGGACAACATGGCCAGCGAAGTCACCACCCTGCGCGCCCTGGTGCCGCAGATGCTGGCAGCACAGCGGCAGAAGATCCTCGACCGCTTCGGCGATATGCAGGCCGAACTCGACCCGCAACGTCTGGAGCAGGAGATGGTGCTACTGGCCCAGAAGAGCGACGTGGCCGAGGAGCTCGACCGCCTCAGCACCCACGTCACCGAAGTGCGCCGTGTGCTCAAGGGTGGCGGTGCTGCCGGCCGGCGCCTGGACTTCCTGATGCAGGAACTCAACCGCGAGGCCAACACCCTCGGCTCCAAGGCCTTCGACCCACGCAGCACGCAAGCGGCGGTCAACCTGAAGGTATTGATCGAACAGATGCGTGAACAAGTACAGAACATCGAGTAAGGCCACCCCGACCATGAAGCAAAGCAGCGGCACTCTCTACATCGTTTCGGCCCCTTCGGGCGCCGGCAAGACCAGCCTGGTCACTGCCCTGACCCAGGACGACTCGCAAATCCGCGTCTCGGTCTCGCACACTACCCGGGCCATGCGCCCGGGTGAGCAGCACGGGGTGAACTACCACTTCGTCGTCCACGAGGAATTCAAGGCTCTGATCGACCAAGGCGACTTCCTGGAGCATGCCGAGGTGTTCGGCAACTTCTACGGCACCTCGCGCAGCGCCATGCAGCAGACCCTGAACCAGGGTTACGACCTGATCCTGGAAATCGACTGGCAAGGCGCCCAGCAGGTACGCAAGCTGATGCCGCAGGCTTTGTCGGTGTTCATCCTGCCACCAAGCCAGCAGGCACTGCGCGAGCGCCTGGACGGCCGCGGGCAGGACAGCGAAGAAATCATCGCCGGGCGCATGAAGGAAGCGGTCAGCGAGATGGTGCACTACGACGAGTATGACTACGTGATCATCAACGATGACTTCGACGAGGCGCTGGAAGACTTGAAGGCAGTGTTCCGCTCGAACCGCCTGCTGCTGAACAAGCAGCAACAGCGCAACAGCGGGCTTCTGAAAGAACTGCTCTCCTGAAAGACCGCATGGGGCTGCTTTGCAGCCCATTCGCAGCACAAGGCTGCTCCTACAATGGCGCAATGTACGCCATCGATGTAGGAGCAGCCTTGTGCTGCGAATGGGGCGCGAAGCGCCCCCAGCCTTATTCCTGCAATGGCAAGGTAGCCTGCTGACGCAGGGTAGCCCCCAGGAAGTACGCCGGCGCGCGCAGCCGCGACAGCATCATCAGCACGATCCCCAGCACCGAGATGATCGCGGCGATCACGAACACCAGCCCCAGCCCGCCCACATGCGAGCCGCTGCCGAAGTCCGGCGAGGCGCTGTCGATGGCTGTACGCACGAAGATAACCGACAAGATCACCCCACCCACCAGCGGGCACAAGCCGCGCATGAGGAAGTGGCGCAGGCTGTCGAACAGGCTGTGGCGGAAGTACCAGACACAGGCAAAGGCCGTCAGCGAATAGTAGAAGCAGATCATCATGCCCAGTGCAGTGATGGTATCTGCCAACACGTTCTCGCTCAGGGTGCGCATGGTCACGTAGAACAGACCCGCGGCCACGCCGGCGCAGATGGTGGCGTAACGCGGGGTCTGCGAACGAGGGCAGACGCTGGCGAACTTCTGCGGCACCGCACCGTAGTAACCCATGGCCAACAGTGTGCGCGCCGGCGACACGAAGGTCGACTGCAGCGACGCCGCGGTGCTGGCCAGCACCGCGATGGACATCAGGATCGCCAGCGGCCCCATGACCGGGCCGGCCAGGTGAGCGAAGACGTTTTCCTGGATGCGCGGGTTGTTAAGGCCCAGGCCTTGTTCGCTGATACCGGCAAACTGCAGGGTGGCAATCGCGGTGAACAGGTACAGGCCGAGGATCAGCAGCACGGTCCAGGTGGCCGCCTTGCCCGGCACCTCGTCACTGCCGACCGATTCCTCGCTGACAGTCAGGCACACGTCCCAGCCCCAGAAGATGAAGATCGACAGCGACAGCCCGGCGGCAAAGGCCGAGAAAGATTCGACGCCGAACGGGTTGAACCAGGCGAAATCGAATTCCAGCGGTGGCGGCGCCGTGGTTTCGCCGAAAGCGGCAAAGGCAAAGCCGATCAGCACCAGCAACTGCAGGGCCACCAGGCCGTATTGCACCGTCATGGTGGTGGTCATGCCGCGGCAGCAGATCCACACCGCCAGGGCGATGAACACGCAACAGGTGGTTATGTTGATGAGCAGGTTGTCGGCCAATGCCGCCAGTTCATGCTTGCCGGTGATCTGACCAAGGAACAGGTAGAAGAAGTCGACCGCCACCCCTGCCAGGTTCGACAACACGATGGTGGTGGCGACCACCAGACCCCAGCCACCGATCCAGCCGATCATCGGACCGAAGGCACGCGCCGACCAGGTAAACGAAGTACCGCTGTCCGGCTCCGCCGAGTTCAGTTCGCGATAGCCCAAGGCTACCAACAGCATCGGCAGGAAGCCGACGATGAATACCGCTGGCAGGTGCGCGCCCACTTCACGCACGGTCGGGCCAAGGGCGCCGGTCAGGGTGTAGACCGGGGCGATGGTGGAAATGCCCAGCACCACGCTGGCCAGCAAGCCCAGCCGGCCGGTGGCCAGCCCCTTGCTGCGCTGGGTGTTGCCCGCGTCGGCCGCCACATCGGGTGGGCGGCCGGCTTCTGTGTAATTGCTCATGAGTATTTGCCGTAAATTTTGGAATTGTTTTCACAGGCCTTGCGTACAAGGCCCGCTTTCACTCATTGAAAGCTTGCTGCCGGGAACAAGTCATCCGAGACCTTCGGGTGACGTCAGAGTGCCTCCTGCCGTGCGCCCTCCCGTGTTGCATAGGCAAAACAGGCCTCGCGAAACGCCTGGAACAGGCGCAACGAGACCGGGTTTTCGGTAAATCGCCACTCCGGGTGCCATTGCACGCCGAGCACAAAGCCCGGCGCGGCAGGCATGGACACCGCTTCGATCAGGCCATCCGGGGCCCGTGCCTCGACGCGCAGGCCCGGGGCCAGGCGGTCGATGCCCTGGCTGTGCAGCGAGTTGACCTCGAACTGCGCCGCCAGGCCCAGGCGCTCGAACAACCCGCCAGGCTCGATACCGACAAGGTGACGAGGGCCGTATTGCACCTCCAGAGGTGCGTCCTCTGGTTCACGGTGGTCCAGGTAGCCGGGCAGTTCCTGCACGCGCTGGTGCAGGCTGCCGCCCAGGGCCACGTTCAATTCCTGGTAGCCACGGCAAATACAGAACACCGGCACACCGGCGGCAATGGCCGCCTGCAACAGCGGCAGGGTCAGGCGATCGCGTGCCAGATCGTGCCGGGTACCTGCCGCGCTGGGGGCGCCATTGTAATGATGCGGTTCGATATTTGAAGGTGAGCCGGTAAAAACAATGCCATGCAGACGGGCCAGCAGCGCCTGCGTGTCGCTGCCCCCGTCACGGGCCGGCAAGATCAATGGCAAGCCGGCAAAGCCGGCCGCCTCGACATACTTGTCGCCTACCGTATGCGACGAGTTCTTCCCCACCTGCTGGCGGCAGGCGCTGACACCGATCAAGGGGACCGCATTTGCGCTCATGGGTTTACACCGTGTGCAGGTACCAGTTGTACTCGAGATCGGAAATCGACACTTCGAACTCGGCCAGTTCGCTTTCCTTGCAGGCCACGAAGATATCGATGTAATCCGGGCTGATGTATTGGTTGAGGACTTCGCTGTCGTCCAGTGCGCGCAGGGCATCGCGCAGGTTGTTTGGCAGGCTCTGCTCCAACTGTTCGTAGGAATTGCCTTCGATCGGCGCCTGCGGCTCGACCTGGTTGGTCAGGCCGTGGTGAACACCGGCGAGGATCGCCGCGAGCATCAGGTAGGGGTTGGCGTCGGCACCGGCCACGCGGTGCTCGAGGCGCACGTTATCGCTGCTGTCGGTGGGCACGCGCACGGCCACGGTGCGGTTGTCCAGGCCCCAGCTTGGCGCATTGGGCACGTAGAACTGCGCGCCGAAGCGGCGGTAGGAGTTGATGTTCGGGCAGAGGAAGGCCATCGACGCCGGCATGGTCTCCAGCACACCACCGATGGCATGGCGCAGCGCGTCGCTTTGCAGCGGGTCGTCACTGGCGAAGATGTTCTTGCCGGTTTTCTTGTCCAGCAACGAAATGTGCACGTGCAGGCCATTGCCTGCCTGGCCCGGGTAGGGCTTCGCCATGAAGGTGGTATCCATCTCATGGTCGTAGGCAACGTTCTTGATCAGGCGCTTGAGCAGGATCGCGTAGTCGCAGGCCTTCAGTGGGTCGGCCACATGGTGCAGGTTGACCTCGAACTGTGCCGGGGCGCTTTCCTTGACGATGGCGTCGGCGGGCAGGCCTTGCTCCTTGGCCGCTTCGAGCATGTCCTGCAGGCAGTCGGCATATTCATCGAGGTCGTCGATCAGGTACACCTGGGTCGACTGCGGGCGTTTGCCGGAAATCGGCGAGCGCGGCGGCTGCGGGCGACCGTTGAGGTTGTCCTGGTCGATCAGGTAGAACTCCAGCTCGAACGCGGCGCAGATATCCAGGCCCAGGTCATCGAACTTGCTCACCACCTGGCGCAGTACTTCGCGCGGGTCGGCGAAGAACGGCTGGCCATCCAGTTCGTGCATGGTCATCAGCAGCTGGGCGGTGGGGCGCTTCTGCCACGGCTCGTCCGACAGCGTGCCGGGGATCGGGAAGCAGATGCGGTCGGCATCGCCGATGTCCAGGCCAAGGCCGGTGCTCTCGACGGTGGACCCGTTGATGTCCAGGGCGAACAGCGATGCTGGCAGGTTGATGCCCTTCTCGTACACCTTGTGCAGGCTGGCCCGCTCGATGCGCTTGCCACGTACCACGCCGTTCATGTCGGAGATCAACAGGTCGACGTACTGCGTGTCCGGATGGGCCTGGAGGAAGTCATTCATCTCGCTGGAAGAACTGGCGCACGGGGTTACCGACGTCATGGCTGTACATCCTTTGATTTGCTGCGGCGATGTGGGGGATACGGCTGGCGCCTCACGGGCGACGATGGTTGCAGCTGTTGTTCTTTTCACTTTCCCATCGTGGGGATTGGTTACCCGACCGGGCGCATTGATTCCCGGGGGCCGTTTCACTATAAAATGGCCAAAACGCAACAGACATTGGCAATTCGGCAAGCAGAGCGTGCACCAATGCAATATCAGATTACCCATGCCGACCTCTCCCTGGTCCTGGCCCTGGAACGTGGCCGCTCGCTGGCCAAGGCTGCCGAGTTGCTCAAGGTCGATGTTTCGACGGTGTTCCGCTCGATCCGCCGGCTGGAGTCGGCGCTGGGCACCGCCTTGTTCGTCAAGAGCCGCAAAGGCTACCTGCCGACCGACACCGCCCAGGCCCTGGCCGAGCAGGCCGAGCGCGCCGAGCAGGCGCTGGAGGCGGCGCGCATCGCCATGACCAGTGGCGAGCAGGTGGTCAGCGGCACCGTGCGCCTGACCTGTACCGAGGCGGTGATGCACAGCCTGCTGCTACCGGCGCTGGCCGAGTTCATGCCCAACTACCCGGCCTTGTCGCTGGAGATGGGCACCTCCAACACCTTCGCCAACCTCAGCCGGCGCGATGCCGACATTGCCCTGCGCCTGACCAACACGCCGCCGGAGCACCTGGTGGGCCGCAACCTGGGGTCCACCTCCTACGTGGTCTGCGGCCAGCCGCAGTGGCGCGAGCGCCTGGCCGAGTCACCTGCCAGCGTGCCGTGGATCGCCCCCGACGACTCGATGCAGGACCACCCCACGGTGGTCTGGCGCAACCAGCAGCACCCGGGGTTGAGCCCGCGCTACCAGTGCAGCGGCATGTCGACCATCGCTCAACTGGTCACGGCCGGGCTCGGCGTGGCAGCGCTGCCGGACTACATGGTGCATGCTCTGCCCGGGGTGGATGCGCTGAGCGGGCCGCTGCCGGGTTGCGACACCCAGCTGTGGCTGCTGACCCGGCCGGACTGCCGGGCGTTGCGCTCGGTGCAGACCCTGTTCGAGGAGCTGACCCCGCGGTTGCGTGACGCGATGCTCTGAGGTTATCGTCAGGTTCAAGCGATAGGGTGTCTGTTCCGGCCCTTTCGCGGCTGAAGCCGCTCCCACAGGGTGCGGTGATGAACCTGAGGACAATGCGGTCCCTGTGGGAGCGGCTTCAGCCGCGAAGAAGGCAACACAGGGCTTGAAGGTAACCACCCGACAAAACAGCGCTTCCCTATTGGCTGGTGATTTTTTAAACTATCGAGTCCGCCTGCCCATTATCGGGCTGCACGCCCACCGCAATTGCTACTGAGGAAGACCATGGCCCGCGTAACTGTTGAAGACTGCCTGGAACACGTGGATAACCGCTTTGAGCTGGTCATGCTCTCGACCAAGCGCGCTCGCCAGCTGGCGACCGGCGGCAAAGAGCCACGCGTTGCGTGGGAAAACGACAAGCCGACCGTTGTTGCCCTGCGTGAAATCGCCGAAGGCATCGTCACCAACGAGTTCATCGCCGCTGAAGAGATCGTCACCGAGGATCCGGTGTTCGCCGCGTTCGAGGACGAGAACAACGAGGCTGTCTGATTGATGCCAGGTCGACGTCGCACGGCGCAAGGCCCCCTTCCTCGGCAGGAGGTGAACCCATGCCGGGTATAGAAGCCTTGGCCGAACGGCTGTCGACCTACCTTGGCCCCGAACAGGTCAACCTGGTCCGGCGCGCCTATTTCTACGCCGAACAGGCCCACGATGGGCAGCGCCGCCGCAGTGGCGAGCCCTACGTAACCCACCCGCTGGCCGTGGCCAGCATCCTTGCCGACATGCACATGGACCATCAGAGCCTGATGGCGGCCATGCTGCACGACGTGATCGAAGATACCGGCATCGCCAAGGAAGCCCTCAGCCAGCAGTTTGGCGAGACCGTGGCCGAACTGGTCGATGGGGTCAGCAAGCTGACCCAGATGAACTTCGAGACCAAGGCCGAGGCGCAAGCCGAAAACTTCCAGAAGATGGCCATGGCCATGGCCCGCGATATCCGCGTGATCCTGGTCAAGCTGGCCGACCGCCTGCACAACATGCGCACCCTGGAAGTGCTGTCCGGCGAAAAACGCCGGCGCATCGCCAAGGAAACCCTCGAGATCTACGCCCCCATTGCCAACCGCCTGGGCATGCACACCGTGCGCGTTGAGTTCGAGGACCTCGGCTTCAAGGCCATGCACCCGATGCGTTCGTCGCTGATCCACCGTGCGGTGAAAAGCGCACGCGGCAACCGCAAGGAGATCGTCGCCAAGATCGAGCATTCGCTGGCCAACTGCCTGGCCGCCGACGGCATCGAGGGCGAGATCAGCGGCCGGCAGAAACACCTCTATGGCATCTACAAGAAGATGCGCGGCAAGCGCCGCGCCTTCAACGAGATCATGGACGTGTACGCCTTCCGCATCGTCGTGGACAAGGTCGATACCTGCTACCGCGTACTCGGTGCGGTGCACAACCTCTACAAGCCGCTGCCCGGTCGCTTCAAGGATTACATCGCGATCCCCAAGGCCAACGGCTACCAGTCGTTGCACACCACGCTGTTCGGCATGCACGGCGTGCCCATCGAAATCCAGATCCGCACCCGCGAGATGGAAGAGATGGCCAACAACGGCATCGCCGCACACTGGCTGTACAAGTCCAACGACGACGAGCAACCCAAGGGCAGCCACGCCCGCGCCCGCCAGTGGGTCAAGGGCATCCTCGAGCTGCAGCAACGTGCCGGCAACTCGCTGGAATTCATCGAAAGCGTGAAGATCGACCTGTTCCCGGACGAGGTCTACGTGTTCACGCCCAAAGGCCGCATCATGGAGCTGCCCAAAGGCTCCACGGCGGTCGACTTCGCCTACGCGGTGCACACCGACGTCGGCAACAGCTGCATCGCCTGCCGCATCAACCGCCGCCTGGCGCCGCTGTCCGAACCGCTGCAAAGCGGCTCGACAGTGGAAATCGTCAGCGCCCCGGGCGCGCGGCCGAACCCGGCCTGGCTCAACTTCGTGGTTACCGGCAAGGCGCGCACGCACATCCGCCACGCGCTCAAGCAGCAGCGTCGCTCCGAGTCCATCAGCCTGGGCGAACGCCTGCTGAACAAGGTGCTCACCGGCTTCGACAGCAGCCTGGAAATGATCCCCCAGGAGCGTATCCAGGCCATTCTCGCCGAGTACCGCCTGGAGCTGATCGAAGACCTGCTCGAAGACATCGGCCTGGGCAACCGCATGGCCTACGTGGTCGCGCGCCGCCTGCTGTCGGCCGAAGGCGAGCAGCTGCCGGCACCGGAAGGCCCGCTGGCGATTCGTGGTACCGAAGGGCTGGTGCTGAGCTACGCCAAGTGCTGCACGCCGATCCCGGGCGACCCGATCGTCGGCCACCTGTCAGCCGGCAAGGGCATGGTCGTGCACCTGGAAAACTGCCGCAACATCAGTGAAATCCGCCACAACCCGGAAAAGTGCGTACAACTCTCCTGGGCCAAGGACATCACCGGTGAGTTCAATGTCGAGTTGCGTGTCGAACTGGAACACCAGCGCGGCCTGATTGCCCTTCTGGCCAGCAGTGTCAACGCCGCCGACGGCAACATCGAGAAGATCAGCATGGACGAACGCGACGGCCGTATCAGCGTGGTCCAACTGGTGGTCAGCGTGCACGACCGCGTGCACCTGGCGCGTGTGATCAAGAAGCTGCGTACCCTGACCGGTGTGGTCCGCATCACCCGCATGCGTACGTAGTCCGCCAACCGCAAGGAGTCATCATGAGCAAGACCGTCATCAACAGCGACAAGGCCCCTGCCGCCATCGGCACCTACTCGCAGGCGATCAAGGCCGGCAACACCGTGTACATGTCGGGCCAGATCCCGCTGGACCCGAAGACCATGGAACTGGTCGAAGGCTTCGAAGCCCAGACCGTACAGGTGTTCGAGAACCTCAAGGCCGTGGCTGAAGCCGCTGGCGGTTCGTTCAAGGACATCGTCAAGCTGAACATCTTCCTCACCGACCTGAGCCACTTCGCCAAGGTCAACGAGGTGATGGGCCGCTACTTCGAGCAGCCTTACCCGGCCCGCGCCGCCATCGGCGTTGCCGCGCTGCCGAAAGGCGCCCAGGTCGAAATGGACGCCATTCTGGTCATCGAATGATGCCCTCGGTGACGGGCACCCCGCCCGTCACCTTCCCTCCTTTGCAAGGTTATCCCCTCATGCGCCAAGCACTGCCCCTCGCGCTGGCAGCCCTGCTTATGGGCGGCTGCGCCAGCCACAAACCCGAAGATTTCAACGGCACCTGGATCAATCAGGACGCCATCAATGCGGCCGTCAAGGGCGGCAGCCTGCGTCAGGCGCTCAATGAGCACGGGCCGGTATTCGAGTGGAAGCTCGACGTAGCCAGCCAACAGGCCAGCTACAGCAATGGTTTCGAAGCGGCCGACGGCCAGCTGAGCGCCACCGACAAGCAATGGCAGGCCAGCTTCCAGGGTGGCCAGACCGAACAGCTGTCGCTCGATGGCGACGAACTGCAGGCGGTCGATCAACGCGGCGGCAAGCAGACCTTCGTTCGCGCCAAAGCACCAGCGGCGACCAATGCGCCACTGGGCAGCACCTTCGAGAAAGCCCTGTACCAGGCCTATCTGGGCGGCAACTGGAAGATCGTCGAAGGCCAGGGCAAAGGTGCCAGCGTGCGCTTCGGCGACACCGGCAACGTCACCGGCCTGCCAGGGCCAGACCGTTTCGCCCTGTGCCTGGCGGGTGACTGCGCGACCATGGGTGGCAGCAATGACAGCCTGTGGCTGGAGCGCAACCAGCGTGGCGCGCCGTTCATCCTCAAGCGCGATGGCGACAAGCTGGAGATCTTCCAGGCGGTGAACCGCGCGCAGCCGGATGAAATGCCAGTGTTGGCGGCCGGCAAGCGCCAGTGGGTGCTGGAACTGGACTGAAAACCTGCGCGGTCCCTGTAGGAGCGGCCTTGTGTCGCGATGGGGCGCGCAGCGGCCCCAGGATTTCAGCGTCGCCGCATAGAATGCCGGGGCTGCTTCGCAGCCCTATCGCGGCACAAGGCCGCTCCTACAGGGGGCGCATCAGGCCTGAGGCTGGTTTTTACCCTCAAGGATGGCCGCATAACCTTCCCTGTAACTCGGATACACCGGCGCCCAGCCCAATGCCCGCGCCCGGGCATTACTGCAGCGCTTGCTGCCGGTACGGCGCACCCGCTGCTCATCCGACCACTCGGTTACCCCCATGTACGCCCGCAGCCAGGCCACCACATCGGCCAGCGGCGCCGGGTCGTCGTCGACGCCGATGTAGCAGTCGTCGAGCACCTTGCCGTCGGCATCGGCCTGCAACAGGAACGCCAACAGGCTGGCAGCATCCTCAGCATGGATGCGGTTGCCATACAGCGGTGGCTCCTCGGCCACGCGGTAGCCCTGGCGCACCTGACTGAGCAGCCACTCGCGGCCGGGGCCATAGATGCCGGTCAGGCGCACCACACTGGCCGGGATGCCGCTGGCCAGTGCCAGCCGCTCAGCCTCCAGCATCAACCGCCCGGAATAACCTTCAGGCTCGGTGGCCGCGCCTTCTTCGATCCACTCGCCGTCCTTCTGTGCATACACGCTGCTGCTGGACACGAACAGCAGCCGTCGTGGGCGTTGGCCGCGCTCGGCCAGCCAGCCCAGCACATGGCGCAAACCGTCGACATAGGCTGCCTGGTAACCCGCCTCGTCATGCTGGCTCGCCGCCACGCAATACACCAGGTAGTCCGGCGCGCGCTGCGGCCAGGCGTCTGGAAGCGATGGCACGGACAAGTCCGCTGCCACAGGCACGACCCCCGCAGGCAACTGCCCGACCGAGCGACGCAGGCCGCTCACCTGCCAACCGCGCGCAAGCATCTGCCGGGCAAGGCGCCCGCCTACATCACCACATCCCACCACCATCACGGAAAGGTCTGACATCTCTAAACTCCCTAGACCAATTGATCAGCCCGACCACGCTACACGATGGATGGCTAGACCATAGGCGAAAAAAGCAACAAGATTACTTTTGTTAACAAGAATTACTTGCAATAATGGCCGCCAAATTGTTCTCGGCCTACCTCGAGGCCTTGGAGAACGTTAACTTCATTCTTCATCAGGTCCGGCCAGCATGACACGTACTCAACCTTCCGCTTCGCCAACCCCGTTGCGCGCCTGGCGCGCCATCGCCGCGCTGACACTCAGCCTGGTGCTGGCCCCAGTGGCCATGGCCGATGAGCCAACCGCCAATGCTGCCGCGCCTGCTGCCGCTACCGCACCGGCTGCTCCGGCAGTTGCTCCAGCCGCAGCACCGGCCAGCGGTGCAGTTGCCGCCACCCCGGCTGATGCCCCGGTCGCTGCAGACCCGAGCGTCGAGGCTCTGGTTGAAGACACCTCGCTGGGCATGGCCCACGACCTGTCCCCTTGGGGCATGTACAAGAACGCCGACGTGGTGGTGAAGGCGGTGATGATCGGCCTTGCCATCGCCTCCATCATCACCTGGACCATCTGGATTGCCAAAGGCTTCGAGCTGATGGGCGCCAAGCGTCGCCTGCGTGGTGAAATCGCCCTGCTGAAGAAATCCGCCAGCCTCAAGGAAGCCAGCGACGTTTCCAACAAGGAAGGCACCCTGGCCCACACCCTGGTCCACGACGCGCTCGAAGAGATGCGCCTGTCGGCCAACGCCCGCGAAAAAGAGGGCATCAAGGAGCGCGTCAGCTTCCGCCTGGAGCGCCTGGTACACGCCAGTGGTCGCACCATGAGCAGCGGCACCGGCGTACTCGCCACCATCGGCTCCACTGCGCCATTCGTCGGCCTGTTCGGTACCGTATGGGGCATCATGAACAGCTTCATCGGCATCGCCAAGACCCAGACCACCAACCTGGCCGTGGTTGCCCCAGGTATTGCCGAAGCCCTGTTGGCCACCGCCCTGGGTCTGGTCGCCGCAATTCCGGCCGTGGTCATCTACAACGTCTTCGCCCGTTCCATCGCCGGCTACAAGGCCCAGGTGTCCGACGCCTCCGCCCAGGTGCTGCTGCTGGTCAGCCGTGATCTGGACCACCAGGGCAGCGAGCGTGTTGCCCCGCACATGGTGAAAGTGGGGTAAGCCATGGGCCTGCATCTCAACGAAGGTGGCGACGACCTCGCCGAAAACCACGAAATCAACGTTACGCCGTTCATCGACGTGATGCTGGTGCTGCTGATCATCTTCATGGTCGCAGCCCCCTTGGCCACGGTCGACATCAAGGTCGACCTGCCGGCCTCGACCGCCAAGCCGGCGCCGAGGCCCGAGAAACCGGTGTTCGTCAGCGTCAAGGCCGACCAGAAGCTGTACGTCGGTGATGACCAGGTCCCTGCCCCCGACCAGCTTGGCCCGATGCTCGACGCCAAGACCAAGGGCGACAAGGAAACCACCATCTTCTTCCAGGCTGACAAAGGCGTGGATTACGGTGACCTGATGGAAGTGATGAACAACATGCGCGCGGCCGGCTACCTGAAAGTCGGTCTGGTAGGTCTAGAGACGGCAGCCAAGAAATGACAAGAACGCGCTCGAACATGGCGCGCTACGGTGGCAGCCTGGCGATCGTGCTGGGCGTGCACGTGGTCGCCGTGCTGCTGACGCTCAACTGGTCGGTGCCCCAGGCCATCGAACTGCCACCGGCAGCCATGATGGTCGAGCTGGCGCCGTTGCCGGAGCCTGCGCCACCACCGCCCCCGAAAGCGGCGCCGCAGCCACCGGCACCGGTCGAGGAACCGCCGCTGCCGAAGCTGGCCGAGGCACCCAAGCCCAAGATCGCCATTCCCAAGCCGCCCAAGCCAAAGGCCAAGCCACAGCCGCCCAAGCCCGAGAAAAAGCCTGAGCCGCCGAAGGAAGCACCGCCGACCGAACAAACGGTAGACGCACCGCCCAGCAACACGCCACCGCAGAAGTCCGCGGCACCGGCACCGAGCATTGCGTCCAACAGCAAAGCCCTGCCGACCTGGCAGAGCGACCTGCTGCGTCACCTGGCCAAGTACAAGCGTTACCCGGAAGACGCGCGCCGTCGCGGGCTGCAGGGCATAAACCGCTTACGTTTCGTGGTCGACGCCGAAGGCAAGGTGGTGTCGTACTCCATGGCCGGAGGTTCGGGTAGTGCCGCCCTGGACCGGGCGACCCTGGAAATGATCCGTCGGGCCGGCACGGTACCCAAGCCGCCACCCGAGTTGTTGAACAATGGCACGATCGAAGTCGTGGCCCCGTTCGTCTACTCGCTGGACCGCCGCTGAGACTTTTGTTTCTGTCACAAATCGGCAAGTCTGATAACGTGCGTCTATCGATTGCAGCCGCTATGCTGGGCTCGCAACTTCATGGACGCACGTTATGACCCTCACAGAATTACGCTACATTGTCACACTCGCCCAGGAACAGCATTTCGGCCATGCCGCCGAACGCTGTCACGTGAGCCAGCCGACCCTGTCGGTCGGTGTGAAGAAGCTCGAGGATGAGCTTGGCGTGCTGATCTTCGAGCGCAGCAAGAGCGCGGTCCGCCTGACCCCGGTCGGCGAAAGCATCGTCGCCCAGGCGCAAAAGGTACTGGAGCAGGCCCAGGGCATTCGCGAGCTGGCCCAGGCCGGCAAGAACCAGCTGACTGCGCCACTCAAGGTCGGTGCCATCTACACCGTCGGCCCGTATCTGTTCCCGCACCTGATTCCGCAGCTGCACCGCGTGGCACCGCAGATGCCCCTCTACATCGAAGAGAACTTCACCCACGTACTGCGCGAAAAGCTGCGCAACGGCGAACTGGACGCGGTGATCATCGCCCTGCCGTTCAACGAAGCCGACGTGCTGACCCTGCCACTGTACGATGAGCCGTTCTGCGCCCTGATGCCGGCTGACCACCCGTGGACAGCGAAAAAGACCATCGACACCGCCATGCTCAACGACAAGAGCCTGTTGCTGCTCGGTGAAGGCCACTGCTTCCGTGACCAGGTACTGGAGGCCTGTCCAACGCTGAACAAGGGCGGTGAAGGCTCCAAGCACACCACGGTGGAGTCCAGCTCGCTGGAAACCATCCGTCACATGGTGGCCTCGGGCCTTGGCGTGTCGATCCTGCCGCTGTCGGCGGTGCACAGCCACCACTACGCCCCCGGTGTCATCGAGGTTCGCCCACTGACCGCACCGGCACCATTCCGCACCGTAGCCATCGCCTGGCGCGCCAGCTTCCCGCGGCCGAAGGCCATCGAGATCCTCGCCGACTCGATCCGCCTGTGCTCGGTCGCCAAAGCCCCTGCGGAACAACCGGCCTGAGTCATGAGTGAGCTGTCGAAGGTCCCGGTGACGGTACTCAAGGGGGTTGGCGAGGCCATGGCGGAGAAGCTCGCCAAGGTCGGCCTGGAGAACCTGCAGGACGTGCTGTTCCACCTGCCCCTGCGCTACCAGGACCGCACCCGCGTGGTGCCGATCGGTCAACTGCGCCCTGGCCAGGACGCGGTGATCGAGGGCGTGGTCAGCGGCGCCGACGTGACCATGGGCAAGCGCCGCAGCCTGGTGGTGCGCCTGGGTGACGGCAGCGGTGTGCTGAGCCTGCGCTTCTACCACTTCAGCAACGCGCAGAAGGAAGGCCTCAAGCGTGGCACCCACCTGCGCTGCTACGGCGAAGCACGCCCCGGCGCTTCGGGCCTGGAAATCTACCACCCGGAATACCGGGCGCTGAACGGCGACGAACCGCCGCCACCGGTCGAGCAGACCCTGACGCCGATCTATCCGTCCACCGAAGGCCTTACCCAGCAACGCCTGCGGCTGCTGTGTCAGCAGAGCCTGGGCCTGCTGGGCCCGCGCAGTCTGCCGGACTGGCTGCCCGACGAACTGGCCCGGGACTACCAACTGGCGCCGCTGGACGATGCCATCCGCTACCTGCACAACCCGCCGGCCGATGCCGACCTCGACGAGCTTGCCGAAGGCCAGCACTGGGCCCAGCACCGCCTGGCCTTCGAAGAGCTGCTGACCCACCAGTTGTCGCAGCAACGCCTGCGTGAAAGCCTGCGCAGCCTGCGCGCGCCAGTGCTGCCCAAAGCCCAGCGCCTGCAGGCACAGTACCTGGCCAACTTGGGTTTCCAGCCGACCGGCGCACAGCAGCGGGTGGCCAACGAAATTGCTTACGACCTCAGCCAGCAAGAGCCGATGATGCGCCTGGTGCAGGGCGATGTGGGTGCCGGCAAGACCGTGGTCGCCGCCCTGGCCGCGCTGCAGGCCTTGGAAGCCGGCTACCAGGTGGCCCTGATGGCACCCACCGAGATCCTCGCCGAACAGCACTACATCACCTTCAAGCGCTGGCTCGAACCGATGGGCATCGAAGTCGCGTGGCTGGCCGGCAAGCTAAAGGGCAAAGCCCGGGCAGCCGCCCTGGAGCAGATCGCCAATGGCGCGCCAATGGTGGTCGGCACCCATGCGCTGTTCCAGGAAGAGGTGAAGTTCAAGCACCTGGCCCTGGCGATCATCGATGAACAGCACCGTTTTGGCGTGCAGCAACGCCTGGCCCTGCGCAAGAAGGGCGTGGCCGGGGAATTGTGCCCGCACCAGCTGATCATGACCGCCACACCCATTCCGCGCACCTTGGCCATGAGCGCCTACGCCGACCTGGACACCTCGGTGCTCGACGAACTGCCACCCGGACGCACCCCGGTGAACACCGTGCTGGTGGCCGATAGCCGCCGCTTCGAAGTGGTCGAGCGGGTGCGCGCCGCCTGCGCCGAAGGGCGCCAGGCCTACTGGGTGTGCACACTGATCGAAGAATCCGAAGAGCTTACCTGCCAGGCCGCCGAAAGCACCTACGAGGAGCTGGGCAGCGCCTTGGGCGAGCTGCGGGTGGGGCTGATCCACGGGCGCATGAAGCCGGCGGAAAAAGCTGAGATCATGGCTGAGTTCAAGGCCGGCAACCTGCAGTTGCTGGTCGCCACCACGGTCATCGAGGTGGGCGTGGATGTGCCCAACGCCAGCCTGATGATCATCGAGAACCCAGAGCGCCTGGGCCTGGCACAGTTGCACCAGTTGCGTGGCCGGGTTGGCCGGGGCAGCGCCGTCAGCCATTGCGTGCTGCTGTACCACCCGCCACTGTCGCAGATCGGCCGCGAGCGGCTAGGGATCATGCGGGAAACCAACGACGGCTTCATCATCGCCGAAAAGGACCTGGAGCTGCGTGGCCCGGGCGAGATGCTCGGCACCCGCCAGACAGGCCTGTTGCAGTTCAAGGTCGCCGACCTGATGCGTGACGCCGACCTGCTGCCGGCCGTGCGCGACGCCGCCCAGGCCCTGATCGCACGCTGGCCGGAGCACGTCAGCCCGCTGCTCGATCGCTGGCTGCGTCATGGCCAGCAATATGGCCAAGTGTGACGCTGGTCCCATAATGGATCCAGATTTGCCCAGAGGCTGGTTATACTTCGCGTTTAAAGGAATCAGTGGATACGGACCATGACTGAAGTTGCCCTGGACACCGCAACCCCACACGCTCCCTCGGTCATCCGGCTGCTGCTCGACAAACTCGGCGTGGCCTACCGCGAGGTGGTCGAACATCCGCACCTGCCGGCAGCGTCGCGGGTACAGGCCGTGCTGCTCGACGACGAGGTCGGCGCCCTGATGGTGCTATTCCCGCAGAGCCAGCTGCTGGACCTCAACCGCCTGGCCGAACTGACCGGTCGCAAGCTCACTGCGGTGTCGGTGCCTCGCCTGAAGCAGATGCTGGACAAGCACCAGCTCAAGGCCCTGCCGGGCATCCCGGCGCTGACCAGCTCGCCGTGCCAGTACGAAAAGAGCCTGCTCGACGCCGAAACCGTGTTTATCCAGTCTGGCGAAGCCGGCCTGCTGCTGGAAATCGAACGCGCACACTTCAAGCGGATGCTGGCCAAGGCCAGCGCCAGCAGCTTTGGTCAGGAAGTCGAGGCAATCAACCCCAACCTCGACCGCCCCGATGATGACACCCGGGAAATCACCAACGCCGTCCAGGCCTTCACTGCCCGGCGCATCCAGAAGCGCCTGGAAGAAACCATCGAAATCCCGCCGCTGGCCGACACCGCGCAAAAGATCATCAAGCTACGGGTAGACCCCAACGCCAGCATCGACGATATCACCGGCGTGGTCGAAACCGATCCGGCGCTGGCGGCACAGGTGGTGAGCTGGGCGGCATCGCCCTACTACGCCTCTCCGGGCAAGATCCGCTCGGTGGAAGACGCCATCGTGCGTGTGCTGGGCTTCGACCTGGTGATCAACCTGGCCCTGGGCCTGGCGCTGGGCAAGACCCTGAGCCTGCCGAAAGACCACCCGCAGCAAGCCACGCCGTACTGGCAGCAGTCGATCTACACCGCCGCGATCATCGAAGGCCTGACCCGCGCCATGCCACGGGCCGAGCGCCCCGAGGCCGGCCTGACCTACCTGGCCGGGCTGCTGCACAACTTTGGCTACCTGCTGTTGGCGCACGTTTTCCCGCCGCACTTCTCGCTGATCTGCCGCCACCTGGAGGTCAACCCGCACCTTTGCCACACCTATGTGGAACAACACCTGCTGGGCATCAGCCGCGAGCAGATCGGTGCCTGGTTGATGAAGCTGTGGGACATGCCGGAAGAACTGTCCGCCGCACTGCGCTTCCAGCACGACCCGGCCTATGAAGGCGAGTTTTCGGCGTTCCCCAACCTGGTGTGCCTGGCTACACGATTGCTGCGCTCGCGGGGGATTGGCTCGGGGCCACAGCAGGAGATTCCAGACGAATTGCTGGAGCGGCTGGAGATTACCCGGGACAAGGCCGAGGATGTGGTGAACAAGGTGCTCGAAGCAGAGAGCCTGCTGCGTGAGCTGGCTTCGCAGTTCCACGCACCGCACTGATATCAAAAGGGGCCGCTTTGCGGCCC
This sequence comes from Pseudomonas shirazica, assembly GCF_015168335.1. NCBI lineage: Bacteria > Pseudomonadati > Pseudomonadota > Gammaproteobacteria > Pseudomonadales > Pseudomonadaceae > Pseudomonas > Pseudomonas shirazica. The sequence goes on along the minus strand of NZ_CP063456.1, from coordinate 5,357,545 downwards.
AATCGCCGGCAAGCCAGCTCCCACAGGGATAGCACTGCCCTCAGGCCTGTGTCGAACCTGTGGGAGCCGGCTTGCCGGCGATTGGGCTGCAAAGCAGCCCCTTCAATTTCAGGCCTTCTTCTTCGGCTTCAGGTACTTCATCAACCCCTGGAACCACATCACCAGCGCCGGGTTGCCCTTGATCTGGATGTGCTTGTCCTGAATCCCCTGCATGAACGCCAACTGCTTGTTACCTGCCTGCATGGTGGTGAAGCCATAGGCGGCGTCCTTGAAGGCAATGGCGAACGCTGGCTGCGGGTGCGCACCGCCTTTGCTGCTGACGCGTTCGTTGTTGACTATGAAGTGCCGGGCGACCTTGCCGTCCAGGGTCTGCATCTGGAACACCAGGTCCTTGCCCTTGAGCTGCTGCTGGAACGCTGGGTTGTTGCGGCTGGCCCTGGCCATCAACAGCCCCATGGCCCAGAGAAGAAAGCGGAACTTCATCAACGCGCCTCGAATTAAAAGTGACTAAGGCGCGCAGTCTATCCTTTTCCAGAACTATTTATGCAAGTTCGAAACATTTTGCCTGCAGAAAGCACAACGGGCGCCCTGGGGCGCCCGCTTGGCTGACACTGGAGTTGTCAGGGAGCGATCACTTGCCTTTCTTGGCCGGCTTGACGGGGGCGTTGACGCTGTCGCGCAGGTTCTTGCCTGGCTTGAAAGCCACGGTATTGCTGGCCTTGATCTTGACCGGTTCACCGGTTTGCGGGTTCTTGCCGGTACGCGCACCGCGATGGCGTTTTTCGAAGGTGCCGAAACCGACCAGGGTCACGGTGTCCTTGTCCAGGGCACCCGTGATGCTGTCGAGAATCGCGTTCAAAACCTGATTGGCCTTTTCCTTGGTCAGATCGGCCTTTTCGGCGATGACGGCGGCGAGTTCTGGTTTGCGCATAGTGAAGCCTCTTTGACGGAATTCTTGTTGTTATGCCGTGCTGCCCTGGGAGCAGCGCTCAAGGCACCGCAGGCTCTAATCTGCGGCAGACGGAAGTGAGGATGGCACGTGCACAGGGGCCGCGCCAGTATCTGGGCGGCCATTGTGCAAGCAACAACAGGATAAATCCGACAGAACGCCAGCTATTTACGCCATCACGGCCGGCAGCTGGCGATTCAGGGCCAGCTTTTCCATCACGGCCGCCCCGGTGAGGGCGTAGCCCAGCAGCTTGCCCTCTGCATCAAGGCAGAGCACCTTGAGGTCACTGCCCTGCCCCTCTACCTGCCAGGTGCCTTCGTGGCCCTGGGGCGGCGGCGAGACCACCAGCGGGCAGGCCGGGGTTTTCACGGTGATCGGCATCGGCCCGTAGGCGACCGTTGTCGGCTTGCCGGCCAGGGTTTGCGCCAGGGCCCGGGCACAGCTCATCAGCGGCATCACATAAAGCAGGTTGATGCCATCGACTTCGGCACAGTCGCCAAGGGCAAAGATATTGGCGTGGGACGTGCGCAACTGGCGGTCCACGCAAACGCCGCGGTTGGTCTGCAGGCCAGCAGCGGCAGCCAGGTCGGTGCGCGGGCGCAGGCCGATGGCCGAAACCACCAGGTCGCAGGCGATCACGCTGCCGTCGGACAAGTGCGCCTCCAGGCCCTGCGCCACCTGCTGCAGGCGGGTCAGTACCGGGCCGAGGTGAAAGCGCACGCCCAGGCCTTCCAGCCCGGCCTGCAGGGCAGTGGCAGCAGCCGGGTGCAGCAGGGTCGGCATGACTTGCTCGCACGGCGCCACCACGTCGACCTGGAAGCCGCCCAGGCTCATGTCGTTGGCGAATTCGCAGCCGATCAGGCCGGCACCGAGGATCAGCACACGCTGTTTGCCGACGGCGGCGGCACGGAAGCGCGCGTAGTCTTCCAGATCGTTGATCGGGAACACCCGATCGCCGCCATCACCTTCGATCGGCACCTGCACCGTCTGCGCCCCCCAGGCCAGCACCAGATCGCGGTATTCCACCGCCTCTTCACCTATCCACAAGCGCTTGTGGCCCGGGTCGATGCCGCTGATGCGGGTATGGGTGCGAATCTCGGCATTCAGTTGCTCGGCCATGGCGCCCGGCTCGGCCATGCACAGGCCGTCGGCGTCCTTCTGCTTGGCAAAGCCGGTGGACAGCATGGGCTTGGAGTAGGAACGACCGTCATCGGCGGTGATCAGCAGCAGCGGCGTCTGCGCATCGAGCTTGCGAAATTCACGGGCCAGGTTGTAGCCCGCAAGGCCGGTACCGATGATTACCACAGGGGACGTCATGTCGTGCTTTCCTCGATTAGCCGATGGAGATCATTTCAAAGTCGCTCTTGCCCACGCCGCAGTCGGGGCACAGCCAGTCTTCAGGCACGTCTTCCCAGCGTGTGCCGGGGGCGATGCCGTCGTCGGGCCAGCCTTCGGCTTCGTCGTAGATCAGGCCACAGACAATACATTGCCACTTCTTCATCAGGTCTTTTTCCTCGGTTCAAGCTGGAGCTTTGTGTTGCTGCTGATGGCCTCTTCGCGGGTGAACCCGCTCCTACAGCGACCGCGTAGCCTGTGGGAACGGGTTTACCCGCGACGAAGCCTGCGCGCAATTCGTGGGGCTTTGTAGCGGCCCTGTCAGCAGTATGCAAGCAGTCCGGGCAATCATGCTAAGCTCGCCGCCTCTCTGGTTGTAACAAGCAGACCGACGTGTCGTACGAATCCCCGCAAGCAGCCGCTGTCGCGTGGCTGCCGTATTCACGGCTGGCGACCGACATCGACCAGCCCACCCTTGACTGGCTGTTCGACGAGGGCTCGCTGACCCGTCGCCTGACCCGCCTGTCCAACGATCACTTCTCCGTTACCCCGCTGTTCGAGGGCTGGCAGCCGCTGCGCGATGACGAATGCCAGGCACTGGGCATCGCCGCCGGTGCCGAAGGCTGGGTGCGCGAGGTGTACCTGCGCGGCCATGGCCAACCCTGGGTGTTCGCCCGCAGCGTCGCCAGCCGCAGCGCCCTGGAGCGCGGCGGGCTGGACCTTGAAACCTTGGGCAGCCGTTCGCTGGGCGAGTTGCTGTTCTGCGACCAGGCATTCATCCGCCACCCCATCGAGGTGTGCAGTTATCCACAGGCCTGGCTGCCGAGCGAGGCCGCCCATACTGCGCTGTGGGGCCGCCGGTCGCGCTTCGAACGTGGCGGCCTGGACCTGCTGGTGGCGGAGGTGTTTCTGCCGGCATTGTGGCAAGCGGCCAAGGAGGAAAACCGCTGATGTACCTGCAACTGCTGAAGTCTCTCAACCGCCTGCACCCACGGGCCTGGGACTTTGTCCAGCTCAGCCGCATGGACCGGCCAATTGGTATCTACCTGCTGCTGTGGCCGACCTTGTCGGCGGTGTGGATTGCTGGCAACGGTTCACCAACCCTGGCCAACGTGCTGATCTTTGGCCTCGGTGTGGTGCTGATGCGCGCCGCAGGTTGCTGCATCAACGACTTTGCCGACCGCAAGGTGGACGGCCACGTCAAACGCACCGCCGACCGCCCCCTGGCCAGCGGCCGGGTCCGCCCGCGCGAAGCATTGGCGCTGTTCGCCATCCTGGTCGGAGTGAGCTTCCTGCTGGTGCTGTGCACCAACAGCCGCACGGTGTGGCTGTCGTTCGGTGCGGTAGCTCTGGCGTTCTGCTACCCGTTCATGAAGCGCTACACCTATTACCCGCAGGTGGTGCTGGGGGCGGCGTATTCCTGGGGCATTCCCATGGCCTTCACCGCAGCGGGTGGCGAGCTGCCGGCCAGCGCCTGGCTGTTGTATATCGCCAACCTGCTGTGGACGGTGGGCTACGACACCTACTACGCCATGGTCGACCGTGATGACGACCTGAAGATTGGCGTGAAGTCGACCGCCATCCTGTTCGGCGATGCCGACCGCACCATCATCCTGACCTTGCAGCTGCTGTCGCTGGGCTGCCTGTTGCTGGCCGGCAGCCGCTTCGAGCTGGGTGGCTGGTTCCACCTGGGGCTGCTGGGCGCGGCGGCGTGCTTTGCCTGGGAGTACTGGTCGACGCGCAAGCTGGACCGGGAGTCGTGCTTCAAGGCGTTTCTGCACAATCACTGGGCGGGGATGCTGGTGTTTATCGGGGTGGTGCTGGATTACGCACTGCGCTGAATATTCTGGGGCTGCCTTGCAGCCCATCGCGACACAAGGCCGCTCCTACAGGGTATCGCGCATTCCTGTAGGAGCGGCCTTGTGTCGCGATGGGCCGCAAAGCGGCCCCGGCAATCTCAAGGCTTGGCAACGTGCCAGACGTCCTTCATGCCGTCACCGGTCATGTCGCCGGCCTTTTTGTCCTTGATGAAGGTGTACAGCGGCTTGCCGTCATAGGCCCACTGCTTGCTGCCATCATCGCGCATCACTACTGTCCACTTGTCCTTGGCCGGTTCGTCATTGGCCTTGACCATCAGCGGCGGCCAGTTCTTGGCGCATTCGCCATTGCACATCGACTTGCCGCCCGCATCCTTGTCGAAGGTGTACAGGGTCATGCCGGCATGATCGACCAACATGCCGCCCTTCTCCATCGCATGGTCGGCCATGGCCACCCCCGGGAGCGCCAGCGCAGTGAAAAGGGCCATCCAGCTCAGCGTTTGTCGTGTCATTGGATTCACCATTGTTTCGGGGGGATTGGGTTCAAGTTGCCGCAACCACGGCCCTTTCAAGCCTAGTTCAGTCACGGAATGTCGCCAGAACGGCCAACACCCTGTCACACAGCTGCAATAATTCCGTTATCTAATGCGGGCCAAGACACCGTATCCAGGAGAGGTTTTGAGCATGGTTGGCAGGAACATTCTGATCGTCGACGACGAAGCACCAATTCGCGAGATGATCGCCGTTGCCCTGGAAATGGCCGGCTATGACTGCCTGGAAGCGGAAAATTCCCAACAGGCCCACGCGATCATCGTCGACCGCAAACCGGACCTGATACTGCTCGACTGGATGCTGCCGGGCACCTCCGGCATCGAGTTGGCCCGCCGCCTCAAGCGCGACGAGCTGACCGGCGACATCCCGATCATCATGCTCACCGCCAAGGGTGAAGAGGACAACAAGATCCAAGGCCTGGAAGTGGGTGCCGACGACTACATCACCAAGCCGTTCTCACCACGCGAGCTGGTCGCCCGCCTGAAAGCCGTGCTGCGCCGCACCGGCCCGAGCGACAGCGAGGCACCGATCGAAGTCGGTGGCCTGCTGCTCGACCCGATCAGCCACCGCGTGACCATCGACGGCAAGCCAGCCGAGATGGGCCCTACCGAATACCGCCTGCTGCAGTTCTTCATGACCCACCAGGAGCGCGCCTACACCCGTGGCCAACTGCTGGACCAGGTATGGGGCGGTAACGTCTATGTCGAGGAACGCACCGTCGACGTACACATCCGCCGCCTGCGCAAGGCGCTGGGTGAAGCCTACGAAAATCTGGTACAAACCGTCCGGGGCACCGGCTACCGCTTCTCGACCAAGAGCTGATCGAGCTGAAAGGCGCCAAGCTGCACGTCGTTGTACAAGGACCGTCAATTGAACCAGAACTGGCACGCGACCCTGATTCGCCACCTGCTACTGCTGATTACCGTCTGCCTGATCGGTGGGCTGCTCAGTGGCTACTATGGCTGGAGCCTGGCCATCGGCCTGGCGCTCTACCTGGGCTGGACCCTCAAGCAACTGCTGCGCCTGCATGACTGGCTGCGCAACCACCAACCCGACGAAGCACCGCCCGATGGCTACGGGCTGTGGGGCGAGGTGTTCGACAGCATCTACCACTTGCAACGCCGCGACCAGCGTGTACGCGGCCGCCTGCAGGCGGTGATCGACAGGGTGCAGGAGTCTACTGCCGCACTGCGAGACGCAGTGATCATGCTCGACAGCGATGGCAACCTGGAATGGTGGAACCGCGCCGCCGAGACCCTGCTGGGCTTCAAGACCCCACAGGACGGCGGCCAGCAGGTGACCAACCTGGTGCGCCACCCGCGCTTCAAGGAGTACTTCGAGGCAGGAAACTACCTCGAGCCGCTGGAAATCCCTTCGCCGATCAACGACCGCATGCGCGTGCAGTTGCACATCACCCGCTACGGCAACAACGAGCACCTGATGCTGGTGCGCGACGTTACCCGCATCCACCAGCTGGAGCAGATGCGCAAGGACTTCGTCGCCAACGTGTCCCACGAGCTGCGCACGCCGCTGACGGTCATCACCGGCTACCTGGAAACCCTGCTGGACAACGTCGAGGACGTGAACCCGCGCTGGAGCCGAGCCCTGCAACAGATGAGCCAGCAAGGCTCACGCATGCAGACACTGCTCAACGACCTGTTGCTGCTGGCCAAGCTTGAGGCCACCGACTATCCGTCGGACAACCACCCGGTGGCGGTCGATGCCTTGCTCTGCGCGATCAAGAACGACGCCCAGGCTCTGTCCGGGCCCCGCAAACAGCGCATCACCCTTGAAGCCGCGCCCGGTGTGCAGTTGAAGGGCAGCGAGTCAGAGCTGCGCAGTGCCTTTTCCAACCTGGTGTTCAACGCGGTCAAGTACACCCAGGACGAAGGCAGCATCCGGATTCGCTGGTGGGCCGATGCCCAGGGCGCACACCTGTCGGTGCAGGACTCGGGGGTGGGCATCGATGCCAAGCACCTGCCACGTCTGACCGAGCGCTTCTACCGGGTCGACTCCAGCCGTGCGTCGAATACCGGGGGCACCGGGCTGGGGCTGGCGATCGTCAAGCATGTGCTGATGCGCCACCGCGGCAAGCTGGAGATCAGCAGCGTGCCGGGGCATGGCAGTACGTTTACCTGTCACTTCGCGCCGGCACAATTGGCCAACGGCAAGGCTTGAGGGCCTCGGGGGCTGCTTTGCAGCCCATCGCGACACAAGGCCGCTCCTACACGGGATCGCGGAGCGGCCTTGTGTCGCGATGGGGCGCAAAGCGCCCCCAAAGAATCCATCGCCCTTTGCTTTTACGGTCCCAGCCGCTACATTGGACCCCCTGTGCCAGCAAGAGCTGGCACTTTTTTTCTCTCTATCTCGAAGACGGACCCCGTAAAAACTCCATCATGGACCCTTCCCCTGGTATCAGCCTCACCTCGTTATTCGCCGATTTCGGCATGATCATCTTTGCCTTGCTCCTGGTGCTGCTCAACGGCTTCTTCGTTGCCGCCGAGTTCGCCATGGTCAAGCTGCGCGCTACCCGCGTCGAGTCCATCGCCGAGTTGCATGGCTGGCGTGGCAGCATCCTGCGCAAAGTACACAACCAGCTCGACGCCTACCTGTCGGCCTGCCAGCTGGGGATCACCCTCGCCTCGCTGGGCCTGGGCTGGGTCGGTGAACCGGCGTTCGCCCACCTGCTCGAGCCGCTGCTGGCATACCTTGGCGTGGACACGCCCGAGCTGATCAAAGCGATCTCGTTCTTCGTCGCCTTCTTCGTCATTTCGTACCTGCACATCGTGGTCGGTGAGCTGGCGCCCAAGTCCTGGGCCATCCGCAAGCCAGAACTGCTGTCGCTGTGGACCGCCGTGCCGCTGTACCTGTTCTACTGGGTGATGTACCCGGCCATCTACCTGCTCAATGCCAGCGCCAACACCATCCTGCGCATTGCTGGCCAGGGCGAGCCCGGCCCGCATCACGAGCACCACTACAGCCGTGAAGAACTCAAGCTGATCCTGCACTCCAGCCGTGGCCAGGACCCGAGCGACCAGGGCATGCGCGTGCTGGCCTCGGCCGTGGAAATGGGCGAGCTGGAGGTGGTCGACTGGGCCAACTCGCGCGAGGACATGGTCAGCATCGACGCCCATGCGCCGTTGAAGCAGATCCTGGCGCTGGTGCGCCGCCACAAGTTCAGCCGCTACCCGGTGTACGACGCCGAGCGTGAGGAGTTCACCGGCCTGCTGCATATCAAGGACCTGCTGCTGGAACTGGCCGAACTCGAGCACCTGCCCGAAACCATCGACCTCGACGACCTGGCCAGGCCGCTGGAGCGCGTGTCGCGGCACATGCCCCTGGCGCAATTGCTGGAGCAGTTCCGCAAGGGCGGCGCGCACTTCGTGCTGGTGGAGGAAGCCGATGGCAAGGTGATTGGCTACCTGACCATGGAAGATGTGCTGGAAGTGCTGGTAGGTGACATCCAGGACGAGCACCGCAAGACCGAGCGCGGCATCCTCGCCTACCAGCCGGGCAAGCTGCTGGTGCGTGGCGACACGCCGCTGTTCAAGGTCGAGCGCCTGCTGGGCGTCGACCTTGACCATATCGAGGCGGAAACCCTCGCGGGGCTGGTCTACGAGACACTCAAGCGCGTGCCTGAAGAAGAGGAAGTGCTGGAGGTCGAAGGGCTGCGCATCATCATCAAGAAGATGAAAGGGCCGAAGATCGTGCTGGCCAAGGTGCTCAAGCTGGATTGAGGGCCAGGGGGCTGCAAAGCAGCCCCAAAAATCTCAGGGGTTACCCGCGGTAAAGTCAGGCAACCCACCAATCGGCCTGTCGAACCGATAAGGTATCGACTCCAGCGCCAACCCCACATTGCGCTGTACTACGAAATGCAGGTGCGGCCCGGTGCTGTTGCCGGTATTGCCCGACTTGGCCAACATCTGCCCCTGCCGCACCCGTTGCCCCTCTGCCACCACCACCGAACCGCGCATCAGGTGCAGGTACACACCCATGGTACCGTCCGGGTGCAGGATCCTGACGAAATTGCCCGAGGGGTTGGGGCCGCGCCCGCTCTGGCTGTTCTCCGTCTTCACCACCACCCCTTCCCTCGCCGCGATGATGGTGGTGCCTTCGGGCATGGCGATGTCCATGGCGTAACGCCCCTTGGGCCCAAAATGACTGACCCGGCCATTGGGGCCCTGGGTCACGCGGAACGGCCCGCCAATCCAGGGGAATGCATAGCGGAAGCCCTGGGGCCGCTTGCCCGGGTCGCCCATGGCCTGTAGCAGGGTCGAGCGGTAGTTCAGCAGCATCCCGGGGCGCCCCCTGAGCACGCTGAGCATTTGCGTGGTGCGCGGCGGCAGTACCCGGCGCACGGTACGCGGGGCATTGCCACCTTGTGCGTTCACCAGGTTGTCCAGGCGCAACTCCACCTCCACTGGCACGTGTAGCTGGTTGCGGGCCGAAAAGCTCACGCCGCCGTTGAAGGTTATCGCGTTCAGCAGAACCTGGCCTTCGGGCACCTCGACCATAGGCACGCGCCGCACAAAGGTTTTGGCACCGGGGCCGGGCCGGTCGGAATAGGAGGTCACACGGCCATCATCGGTGATCTCGTAAATAGTCATGCCCAGGCTCGACGCCGAGGCCATGAGCAATGCACAGAACAGCAGCAGGCGGGCGGGCATGATAGTGGCTTTTTGACAGTTATGATTTGTCGAAGCCTAGCAGGGGGTTTTGCGGCGGGTATGACAGTTGGTCGGATGGCCCTGGGGTGCGCAGTTTTTTGTAGGAGCAGCCTTGTGCTGCGAATGGGCTGCAAAGCAGCCCCGGCAATGCTTGCGGCGGCATTCATGCCTGGGGGCTGCTCCGCAGCCCATTCGCAGCACAAGGCTGCTCCCACAAAAAATGCGGTGTGAGACTGGGATCAGGCACCAGGGGTAAAGTGCTTCTGCGCCGTCCCGCGGGCAATCAGCCGCGACAGGTAGTCGAGCTTCTGGGCATCCTGATCGACGAACTTGAAGGTCAGTTGCAACCAATCGCTGTCGGGCTTGGGCTCAAGTGCCGCGACGGCATGCAGGTAGCCGTTCAGGCGCGCGATTTCGGCGTTCTCGCCCTGCTCCAGGTCCAGCACCGCGCCTTCCAGCACCTGTGGCAGCGCTTCGCCACGGCGCACCACCAGCAGCGCCTCTTTCAGGCTCAGCGCCTTGATCACGCACGGCTGCATGCCGCCGGCCAGGCGCAACTGGCCCTGGCCACGGCCGGTCGGCGCAGGAGCGGCGGGCCGGGGGGCATTGGCCACTGGCCTGGCGGGTGCGGTTGCGGGTACCGGAGCTGGCGCCGCGACCTTCACCGCTTCAGGCTTGCCGGCTGTCAGCGCATTCAGCGAGTCATTGGCGAATGCCGAGTTGACCCGTGCCGGGCCGCTGGACATCAGGCTGTCGAGCTTGCCGATCTTGGTCAGGGCCTTTTTCACCTTGGTCAGCAACTGCTCGTTGGTGAACGGTTTGCCGACAAAATCGGAAACGCCCGCCTGAATCGCCTGGATGACGTTTTCCTTGTCGCCACGGCTGGTCACCATGATGAATTGCAGGTTCTTCAACTCAGGCTGCTGGCGGCACCAGGTGAGCAGTTCCAGGCCGGACATTTCCGGCATTTCCCAGTCGCACAGAACCAGGTCGAACGCTTCCTTGCCCAGCATGGCCATTGCCTTGCGACCGTTGACGGCGTCGTCGATGGTCATGCCCGGGAAGGCATTGCGCAGGCATTTGCGGACCAGATCACGGATAAACGGGGCGTCATCCACGACCAGCACATTCACTTTACTCATCGATACTCCTTCTGAATCCCGACTAGCCTACCGCCGAATAATGGCCACTTGCTACAACCTGGTCACGCCGGGACTTCTTCACATCGTTCGCGGGTGCCTGCCGGCTCCTCGACCGCAAACGAAAACGCCCGGCCAAGGCCGGGCGTCGATGCTCGGGAGCAACCTTACTTATCGTCAGGTTCAGCCGGAACATTAGCGTTTTCGCCGTCGGAAACAGCAGTGCCTTGCACTTCTGCCGTCATGCGCTTGAGGCCCATGTGACGCACGTCGGTGCCGCGCACCAGATAGATCACCAGCTCGGAGATATTGCGCGCATGGTCGCCGATACGCTCCAGCGAACGCAGGACCCAGATCACGCTCAGTACCCGCGAGATCGAGCGCGGGTCTTCCATCATGTAGGTCACCAGCTCACGCAGGGCGGTCTTGTATTCGCGGTCGATGGTCTTGTCGTACTGGGCCACCGACAGTGCCAGGTCGGCGTCGAAGCGGGCAAAGGCGTCCAGCGCGTCACGGACCATGTTGCGTACCTGGTCGCCGATGTGGCGCACCTCGACATAGCCACGCGGTGACTCGCCTTCCTCGCACAGCTGGATGGCGCGGCGGGCGATCTTGGTCGACTCGTCACCGATGCGCTCCAGGTCAATCACCGACTTGGAGATGCTGATGATCAGACGCAGGTCGGAGGCCGCCGGCTGACGACGGGCGAGGATGCGCAGGCACTCCTCGTCGATGTTGCGCTCCATCTGGTTGATCTGCTCGTCGACTTCGCGCACTTGCTGGGCCAGGCCCGAGTCGGCTTCGATCAGCGCAGTGACTGCGTCGTTGACCTGCTTTTCGACCAGGCCGCCCATGGCCAGCAGGTGGCTACGCACCTCTTCGAGCTCGGCGTTGAACTGCTGGGAAATGTGATGCGTAAGGCTTTCTTTGTTGATCATCGTTCGCTCCGCGAAGAAGCTGCAAGCTTCAAGTAGTTCGTGTCGTGCCCTGGCTGGCCAGGCTTAGCCGTAGCGACCGGTGATGTAGTCTTCGGTCTGTTTCTTCGCCGGGTTGGTGAACAGGGTGTCGGTATCCCCGAATTCGACCAGTTTGCCCATGTACATGAACGCGGTGTAGTCCGAAACACGGGCCGCCTGCTGCATGTTGTGGGTCACGATGACGATGGTGTACTTGGATTTCAATTCGTAGATCAGTTCCTCGACTTTCAGCGTCGAGATCGGGTCCAGTGCCGAGCACGGTTCGTCGAGCAGCAGCACTTCCGGCTCCACGGCGATGGTGCGGGCGATGACCAGACGCTGCTGCTGGCCACCGGACAGGCCCAGTGCCGAATCGTGCAGGCGGTCCTTGACCTCGTCCCACAGTGCCGCGCCCTTCAGCGCCCATTCGACCGCTTCGTCCAGCACGCGCTTCTTGTTGATGCCCTGGATCCGCAGGCCGTAGACCACGTTCTCGTAGATGGTCTTTGGGAACGGGTTGGGCTTCTGGAACACCATGCCCACACGACGGCGCAGCTCGGCCACGTCTTCGCCCTTGCGGTAGATGTTATTGCCATACAGGTTGATGGCGCCCTCCACGCGGCAACCATCAACCAGATCGTTCATGCGGTTGAAGGTGCGCAGCAGGGTCGACTTGCCGCAGCCGGACGGGCCGATAAAGGCGGTCACGCGCTGCTTGGGAATGTTCATCTGCACATCGAACAGCGCTTGTTTGTCACCGTAGAACAGGCTCAGGCCCGGCACTTCGATGGCTACGGTTTCTTCGGCCAGGCGCAGGCTCTGCTTGTCGCGGCCCAGGGCAGACATGTCGATGCCGTGGGTATGGGATTCTTGCTGCATGGTCAACTCCATACGCTAACAATTCGTTTCTAAGGGCCGCCCGTTTCACGGGCGGCACGCTTGCAATCAGGATCAGCTGTCGAGGGCCTTGTACTTCTCGCGCAGGTGGTTACGGATCCACACGGCCGAGAGGTTGAGGGCCGCGATCACCAGCACCAGCAGCAACGCCGTGGCGTATACCAGAGGCCGCGCGGCTTCTACGTTGGGGCTCTGGAAGCCGACGTCATAGATATGGAAGCCCAGGTGCATGATCTTCTGGTCCAGGTGCAGGTACGGGTAGTTCCCGTCCACCGGCAGGGATGGAGCCAGCTTTACCACACCCACCAGCATCAACGGCGCCACTTCACCGGCGGCGCGGGCTACGGCGAGGATCATGCCGGTCATCATCGCCGGGCTGGCCATCGGCAGGACGATCTTCCACAGGGTTTCGGCCTTGGTAGCGCCCAGGGCCAGCGAGCCTTCGCGCACGGTGCGCGGGATACGCGCCAGGCCTTCCTCGGTGGCCACGATCACCACCGGCACGGCCAGCAGCGCCAGGGTCAGCGATGCCCACAACAGGCCTGGGGTACCCAGGGTTGGCGCCGGCAGTGCTTCGGGGAAGAACAGGCGGTCGATCGAGCCACCCAGCACGTAGACGAAGAAGCCCAAGCCGAACACGCCGTAGACGATCGCCGGCACACCCGCCAGGTTGTTCACCGCGATGCGGATCAAGCGGGTCACCGGGCCCTGTCTGGCGTATTCGCGCAGGTACACGGCAGCCAGCACACCGAACGGGGTGACGATCACGGCCATGATCAGGGTCATCATCACGGTACCGAAGATGGCCGGGAAGATACCGCCCTCAGTGTTGGCTTCACGCGGGTCATCGCTGAGGAACTCCCAGACCTTGGTAAAGTAGGTGCCCAGCTTGGTGAACCCCGACATGGCGTTAGGCTGGATGGCGTGCACCACCTTGCTGAGGTTGATTTCCACTTCACGGCCGTTGCCATCACGGGCCACCAGGCTGTCGCGGGCGAAGGCCTGGTGCAGACCGGCCAGGCGGTCTTCGATGGCCTTGTAGCGACTGTTCAGCTCGGCGCGCTCGGCGTCCATATCGGCCTGGGCGGCGGCGTCCAGCTTGCCGTCCAGCTCCAGCTTGCGCGCTTGCAGACGCAGGCGCTCGAGGCCATGGTTGATGGCGCCGATGTCTTTCTTTTCGAGGCTTTGCAGTTCGCTGTTGAGCTGGTTGGCGCGCTTGAGGCGGGCCTGCAGCTCGGCCCAGGCCGCAGCGCCTTCGGCGACCACGCGGCCTTCTTCCTTGACGCTGACCAGGTAACCGTAGAAGTTGCCCCACTCGCGGCGCTCCAGGGCGACCAGGTCGGTCGGGTGCCTTTCGTCGACCAGCCAGTCGCCGACCACCCAGGTGAAGTCGCTGCCGTTGAGGTCGCGGTTGCCCACCTTGATCAGCTCACGGGTCATGAACTCCGGGCCTTGGTCAGGCACTGGCAGGCCAGCGCCCTTCAGGCGGGCACGGGGTACTTCTTCCTTTTGCACCACTTCGCCAATGACGACATGGTCGGCCTGGCCCGGCACCTTGTAGGTAGCCTGGACAAGATCGGCCGGCCAGAAGTGGCCCAGGCCGCGCACGGCAATCACCGCCAGCAGGCCAACGGTCATGATCACTGCCATGGCCACCGCGCCGCCGCTCATCCAGACGCCTGGGGCGCCGCTCTTGAACCAGCCTTTGAGGGAATCCTTTTTCACGGATCGCTACCTTTCTATCAAAGCGACGAGTATTTCTTGCGCAGACGCTGGCGAATCAGCTCGGCCAAGGTGTTCATGATGAAGGTGAACATCAGCAGCACCAGCGCGGCCAGGAACAGCACGCGGTAGTGGCTGCCGCCGACTTCCGATTCCGGCATTTCCACCGCCACGTTGGCGGCCAGGGTGCGCATGCCCTCGAACAGGTTCAGCTCCATCACCGGGGTGTTGCCGGTGGCCATCAGCACGATCATGGTCTCGCCCACCGCACGGCCCATGCCGATCATCAGCGCCGAGAATATACCTGGGCTGGCGGTGAGGATGACCACGCGGGTCAGGGTCTGCCAGGGCGTCGCACCCAGCGCCAGGGAGCCCAGGGTCAGGCTGCGCGGCACACTGAACACGGCGTCTTCGGCGATGGAGTAGATGTTCGGGATGACCGCGAAGCCCATGGCGATACCCACGACCAGGGCATTGCGCTGGTCGTAGGTTATCCCCAGGTCGTTGGTGATCCACAGGCGCATGTCACCGCCAAAGAACCAGTTCTCGAGGTGCGGGCTCATGGTCAGGGCGAACCACCCGGTGAACAGGATGACCGGGATCAGGATCGCCGCTTCCCAGCCATCCGGGATACGCAGGCGAATCGACTCGGGCAGGCGGGTCCAGGCGAAGCCGGCCAGCAGGATACCGAGCGGCATCAGCAGGAACAGGCTGAACACGCCCGGCAGGTGGCCTTCCAGATACGGGGCCAGGAACAGGCCGGCGAAGAAGCCGAGGATCACCGTCGGCATCGCTTCCATCAGTTCGATCACCGGCTTGACCTTGCGGCGCATGCCCGGGGCCATGAAGTAGGCAGTGTAGATGGCCGCGGCAATCGCCAGCGGGGCCGCCAGGATCATGGCGTAGAACGCAGCCTTGAGGGTACCGAAGGTTAGCGGCGACAGGCTCAGTTTGGGCTCGAAGTCGGTGTTCGAAGCGGTCGATTGCCAGACGTATTTCGGCTCGTCGTAGTTCTCGTACCACACCTTGCCCCACAGCGCGCTGAAGGAAATTTCCGGGTGCGGGTTGCGCAGGCTAAGTGGCAGCAGCTTGCCACCTTCCTCGATGATGATGCGGTTGGCACGTGGCGACAGGGCCAGGATGCCTGGGCCTTCGGCGGCCGGCTCGACCAGCAGGGTACGGTGCGCGGTGCTGTGGAACACGCCCAGCTCGCCTGCGGCGTCGAGGGCCACGAAGCCCTTGCGACGCTCTTCGGCGTCGATCTGCACGACTGCGGCCTTGCCCATCTGGAAAGTGCGGATCAGCTTGAAGCGCGATTCACCATCCGGGTCACGGGCCATGAACCACTGGGCCAGGCCGCCCTTGGAATCACCGATGATCAGCGAGATGCCGCCGACCAGCTGGGCGGTGGCGGTAATTTCGGTGTCGGCGCTTTCAGACAGTTTGTAGCGGCCGTTGAGGCTCTTGTCGCGCAGGTTGAACACGTCCGCGGTGGCACGGCCGTTGATCACGTACAGCCACTGCTGACGCGGGTCGATGAAGATGTTCTTCACCGTTTCGGTCATCTGCGGCAGTTCGATGCGGTTCTGCTCGGTCGTGACCTCTTCGGTCATCATGTTCTCGGTGCGGATCAACTCGACCACCTGCAGGTGCGCGCCGGTGGAAGCAGCCAGCAGCAGGGTGTCGCCATTAACGTTTACGCTGACATGATCCAGCGCACGCCCCTGCTCGTCGAGCACGAACGGCTGCTCGCCGTACGGGTAGTCGATGCCGGGGGCGATGGTTTTCTTGTTGTCCGGGTAGGTGATCTTGTAGGTGTGGTGAAACACCAGCGCCTGGCCATTGGACAAGCCCAGCACCACCAGCGGGCTACCCGGCTGGTCGGCACTGATCGAAGTGACCTGGGTGCCTGCCGGCAGTGGCAGGTCGACACGCTTGAGCTCGTTACCGGTCTTGGTATCGAAGAACAGTGCCTGGCCCTTGTCCGAAACACGCATGCCCACCAGGTTCTGCTCTTCAAGCGCGATCATCAGCGGCTTGCCGGCATCCTGTTGCAGCCAGGTCGGCTCCAGGGCTTTTTTGCTGGTCAGCTCGGCCCCCTGGAACAGCGGCAGCACCACATAGGCCAGATAGAAGAAGATCAGGGTGATAGCCGCCAATACGGCAAGCCCGCCTACCAGTACATACCAGCGGGTCAGGCGGTCCTTTAGCGCGCGCATGCGGCGCTTGCGTTGCAACTCCGGCGTATTGAAATCAATCCGCACGGGCTGGGAGTTTTGGGTCATGTTGGAATTGGCCAGATCATTCATGCGCACACCCTAGCGGTCCCGTGTGACAAAAACATTACAAAGTGGTGACGCACGAAAGCCCGCCGCACAGGAAACCTGGCTTCGGACTGGAGCTTCGTGGAAGAGGCCGGGCATCAGCGCCGGCCTCCCCTTCAGTTACTTACTTTTTTGCGACGTTACCTGCGTGGGACAGGCCCAGGTCAGCCAAGGTCTTGTCGACGACTTTGGCCGGCAGCGGGATGTAGCCATCCTTCACCACGACCTGCTGGCCAGCTTGCGACAGCACCAGCTTGACGAACTCGGCTTCCAGCGGGGCCAGAGGCTTGTTCGGGGCCTTGTTGACGTAGACGTACAGGAAGCGCGACAGCGGGTAGGTGCCGTTCAGGGCGTTGGCTTCATTGTCCTCAACGAACTCACCGCCTTCCTTCTTGGCCAGGGCCACGGTCTTGACGCTGGCGGTCTTGTAGCCGATACCCGAGTAGCCGATGCCGTTCAGCGAGGAGCTGATCGATTGCACGACCGAAGCCGAGCCAGGCTGTTCGTTGACGTTAGGCTTGAAGTCGCCTTTGCACAGGGCTTCTTCCTTGAAGTAGCCGTAGGTGCCCGATACCGAGTTACGGCCGAACAGCTGCACCGGCTTGTTGGCCAGGTCGCCGGTCACGCCCAGGTCACCCCAGGTCTTGACGTCGGCTTTGCCACCGCACAGGCGGGTGGAAGAGAAGATGGCGTCGACCTGGGCCATGGTCAGGCCTTTGATCGGGTTGTCCTTGTGCACGAACACAGCCAGGGCGTCTACGGCGACCGGGATGGCGGTCGGTTTGTAGCCGTACTTCTGCTCGAAGGCCTGCAGCTCGACGTCCTTCATCTTGCGGCTCATCGGGCCAAGGTTGGCGGTGCCTTCGGTCAGCGCGGGTGGCGCGGTGGAGGAGCCGGCAGCCTGGATCTGGATGTTTACGTTCGGATATTCCTTCTTGTAGGCCTCGGCCCACAGAGTCATCAGGTTGGCGAGGGTGTCCGAACCGACGCTGGAGAGGTTGCCCGAAACACCAGTGGTCTTGGTGTAGGTCGGGATCGCAGGATCGACAGCGGCTACCGCGTTGGCGGTTGCAACGCCAGCGGCGGCAAAGGTGAGGGCCGCCATCAAACGCTTCAGTTTCATGCCTTGCTCCTAGCAGGAATATTGGGGTGTTGGATGGAACGGGCCCAAGTATCTGTAGGCCGCATGAATACGATATGACTTGAATATGACAATTGGATGAAAGGCCATCATCAAAAGCAGGTCTGGCCTCTTCGCGGGCACGCCCGCTCCCACAGGGGCTGTGTGACCCTTGTGGGAGCGGGCGTGCCCGCGAAGAGGCCAGTAGCCCTGGCGTAGATCAGCGCTTGTTGGCGAGCAGGTACAGACCCACGACCAGACCAACGGCACACAGCCCCGCCACATAGTAGGCCGGCGCCATCGGGCTCACTTTCAGCAGCGCAGTCACCACCATCGGTGTCAGCCCGCCAAAGATCGCGTAGGCCACGTTGTACGAGAACGACAGCCCGCTGAAGCGCACCACCGCCGGGAACGCCTTGACCATCACATAAGGCACCGCGCCAATCACGCCCACGCACAGGCCGGTCACTGCATACAGCGGGAACAGCAGCTCGGGCCGGGTCGGCAGGCTGTGGTAGAAGGTCCAGGAGGTCGCCAGCAGCAGCAGGCTGCCGATCACGAACACCCGGCCCGCGCCGAAGCGATCGGCCAGGCTGCCAGCGCCGATGCAGCCGAAGCTGAGCAGCACGATGGCCAGGCTGTTGGCCTTGAGCGAGTCGGTGGGGCTGATGTGGTAGATGCTCTGCAGCAGCGCCGGAGTCATCAGGATGAGCACCACGATGGCGGCCGACAGCATCCAGGTCAGCAGCATCGACAGGATGATCGCACCGCGATGGTCACGCAGCACCGCGCGCAACGGCAGCTCCTCGGCCAGCGCCTTGCGCTGCTGCATCTCGGCGAACACCGGGGTTTCGTGCAGCCAACGGCGCAGGTACACCGAGAACAGGCCGAATACACCGCCGAGCAGGAACGGGATACGCCAGGCGTAATCTGTCACTTCCTGTGCGCTGTACACAGTGTTGATCAGGGTCGCCACCAGCGAGCCAAGCAGGATACCTGCGGTCAGGCCAGCAGTGAGGGTGCCGCAGGCGTAGCCGGTGTTGCGCTCTGGCACATGCTCGGACACGAACACCCAGGCGCCCGGTACCTCGCCGCCGATAGCCGCGCCCTGAATTACGCGCATCAGCAGCAACAGGATCGGCGCCCACATGCCGATCTGTGCATAAGTGGGCAGCAGGCCCATGATCAGCGTTGGCAGGGCCATCATGAAGATGCTGAGGGTGAACATCTTCTTGCGCCCTAGCAGGTCGCCGAAGTGGGCCATGATGATGCCGCCCAGCGGCCGCGCCAGGTAGCCGGCGGCGAAAATGCCAAAGGTTTGCATCAGGCGCAGCCATTCGGGCATGTCAGCCGGGAAGAACAGCTTGCCGACCACTGTGGCGAAGAACACAAAAATGATGAAGTCGTAGAACTCCAGCGCGCCGCCCAGGGCGGACAGTGAGAGGGTCTTGTAGTCACTGCGGGTCAGCGGCCGCGAAGGCTGCTCGATACTGCTCGGCACGGAGGTCATCGCTCATTGTTCTCTTTGTGGGCATGCAGGCCGCTTGGCATGCGGCTTCTGGATTGGAAGACAGGCGAAGATAGCAAATTGCTGAGCTGCGCCGAAAGCGATACAAAATCCCTACACATATTCATGAATGCGCGGTCGTCGCTGGCCGTTATGCTCTATATACTGGCACTTCGTAGGAAAAGGTTGCTCCTAACGTGGGATGTTGTGCGAAAACGCCGGTCATTACTGTCAGGCGGTTTCGCAGAGTTTCCCTACGGCCGCCCAGTGAAACGAAATCGGCGTAGTATGTTTCAAGCTGAATCGTTTACCCGGCCTTTGCGCCACACCAACGAAAAGCGTCACGGGTCAGAGGCCCCATCGCATGATTGAGCTCGAACAAGAAGATCCAATCCCGCAAGGCGACCTGGCCTTGCAGATCACCGCACTCCCGCGCGAAACCAACGGGTTTGGCGACATCTTCGGCGGCTGGCTGGTCGCCCAGATGGACCTGGCCGGCACCGCCATGGCCAGCCGTGTCGCCGGCGGCCGCGTGGCCACCGTGGCCATCGACCGCATGGCCTTTCTGGTCCCGGTCGCCGTCGGCGCGCAGCTATCGTTCTATACCCAGACCCTGGAAATCGGCCGCAGCTCGATCCAGATGATGGTCGAAGTGTGGAGCGACGACCCGCTGTCCAGCGAATGGCGCAAGGTCACCGAAGCAGTCTTCGTCTTCGTCGCCATCGACGGCAGTGGCCGCACCCGCTCCGTACCTCGTCGCTGAGCCACGCCGGCGGTAAACTCATTGCATGTGCCCGGGTCCAAGGCCCACTGGCAATCAATGAGATAAATGCAATGGCTACCTTCCAGGTCGTAACCGAGCAACATGGCGAACTCAACTGCTGGCGTATCAGCAGCGACCACGCCGAACTACTGATCGCCCAGCAGGGCGCACAGATCCTCAGCTACCAGCGCGTTGGCCAGCCACCGCTGCTGTGGCTGAGCGACCAGGCCATCTTCCGTAAGGGCAAGTCGGTACGCGCCGGTGTGCCGGTGTGCTGGCCGTGGTTCGGCAACCTGCAGCGCAACCCCCAGGCCGTGCAGGCCATGTACCACGGCGAACAGGCACCCGCCCACGGCCTGGCGCGCGCGCGCGACTGGCAATTGCTGGGTATCGAGGAAGCGGGCGAAGGCCTGCGCATCGAATTTGAACTGCCGGAAGCGCAGGGTGACCTGCCTGGCTGGCCTCATGACGTCGAGCTGAAGCTGGTAGTGGAGCTGGGCGAGGACCTGCAGCTGAACCTGACCAGCCGCAACATGGGCAATACCCCCGTGACCATCAGCCAGGCCCTGCACAGCTACTTCGCGGTCAGTGACGTGCGCCAGGCGCGGGTCGAAGGGGTGGAGGGGCTGAGCTATATCGAGACCCTGGCGGACTGGGAGCAGCGCCAGCAGAAGGGGCCGCTGGCGTTTGCCGGGGAGACTGACCGGATCTACCTGGCGACCCCGCAAACCCTGAGCATCGTCGACCCGCACTGGGAGCGGCGCATTACCTTGACCAGCAGTGGGTCGCGCTCGGCGGTGATCTGGAACCCTTGGACTGAACGGGCCAGGGAACTGCCGGACATGGCCGACGATGGGTGGCAGCGGATGCTGTGCATCGAGACGGCGAATGTGTGGGATGACCTGGTGGAATTGAAGCCTGGGGGCAGCAGCTCGCTGGGGGTCAGGATTGGCTGTGAAATGATCTGAGTCTTGCAGTGCCTGTTCGGGCCCCTTCGCGGGTAAACCTGCGAAAGCGCCGGTGCAGGCAATCAGAGGTCTGCGTCCTCCACCACCCTCACCTTCCCGGCATCCAGCGCATAGGCCGCATCGGCCAGGTCATTGCTGACCTTCTCCACCTTCAGCTTGCCGCTGACCCACAGCGGTGTGTAGATATCATCGATCTTCAGGCCCTTCGGGTAGCGCACCAGCACCAGCTGGTTCGGCGGTGGCGGCGGCACATGGATGCACGCGCCTGGGTACGGCACCAGGAAGAACAGCGTGCTGTTGCCCTTGGCATCGCTCTCCAGCGGTACCGGGTAGCCCCCAAGGCGAATATCCTTGCCATTCATGGCCGCCACAGTCTTGGTCGAGTACATCACCGCCGGCAGGCCCTTGTTCTGCTTCAGGCCGCCCTTGTCAGTAAAGGTACCCATGGCTTCCGGCGAGTTGTGGTCGATTTCGGGCATTTGCTCGAGCGCCTGCTGGTCAGACTCGGGCATCAGCTCCAGCCAGTCGGTTTCAGGCAGTTCGGCATGGGCCAGGGTGCTGGCCAACAACAGTGAGACGAGGAAAAAGGCACGCATGAAAATGCTCGGCAACTCCAGTGAATTGCCGGGCATTCTAACCACTAATCAGCGCTTCTTGATGAATCCGTAAATCACCAGAAGGATCACGGCACCGACCAGCGCGCCAAGGAATCCCGCAGCCTGCCCGGCCTGATAGATGCCCAGCGCCTGACCGCCGTAGGTGGCCAGCAGGGAGCCGGCAACCCCCAGCAGGATGGTCATGATCCAGCCCATGCTGTCGTCGCCCGGCTTGATGAAGCGGGCCAGCAGGCCAACGATGAGGCCGATGAAGATGGTTCCAATGATACCCATGGCAATCCCTCTGCAGTGAAGATGGAACAAGCCAAAGCCTAGACAGCGCTTTGGCTCGTTGCCATTTCAGAGGGCAAGCCGCTGGTAGAAGTTCGATCAGTTGCCGATCAGGGCTTCTACTTCGGCAATCTTGCGCTCGAGGGTGGCCATGTCGTGGCAGCGCAGGGTGGCGTGGCCAACCTTGCGACCGGCCTTGAACGCCTTGCCGTAGTGATGCAGGTGGCAGTCACCGATGGCGACGACCTTTTCCACCGCCGGCACTTCACCGATGAAATTGAGCATCGCGCTCTCGCCGACCTTGGCGGTCGAGCCCAGCGGCAGGCCGGCGACGGCACGCAGATGGTTCTCGAACTGGCTGCACTCGGCGCCTTCGATGGTCCAGTGCCCGGAGTTGTGCACGCGCGGGGCGATTTCGTTGGCCTTCAGGCCGCCGCCGACTTCGAAGAACTCGAAGGCCATCACGCCCACATAGTCCAGTTGCTTGAGCACGCGGCCCACGTAGTCTTCGGCCAGGGCCTGTAGCGGGTGCGCCTGGCTGGCGACCGACAGGCGCAGGATGCCGCTTTCGTGGGTGTTGTGCACCAGAGGGTAGAAGCGGGTTTCGCCATCACGGGCACGCACGGCCACCAGCGACACTTCGCCGGTGAACGGCACAAAGCCTTCCAGCAGGCAAGGTACGCTGCCCAGCTCGGCAAAGGTACCGACCACGTCCTCAGGCGTGCGCAGCACCTTCTGGCCCTTGCCGTCGTAACCCAGGGTGCGGGTTTTCAGCACGGCCGGCAGGCCGATGCTGGCCACCGCGGCGTCCAGGTCGGCCTGCGAGAGGATGTCGGCGAAGGCCGGGGTAGGGATACCCAGGTCGCGGAACATGCTCTTCTCGAACAGGCGGTCACGGGCGATGCGCAGAGCTTCGGCGCTGGGGTACACCGGCACGAACTGCGAGAGGAAGGCCACGGTCTCGGCCGGGACGCTTTCGAACTCGAAGGTGACCAGGTCGACTTCGTCGGCCAGCTGGCGCAGGTGGTCCTGGTCGCCGTAGTCGGCACGCAGGTGCTCGCCCAGCGGCGCAGCACAGGCGTCCGGCGCCGGGTCGAGGAAGGCGAAGTTCATGCCCAGCGGGGTACCCGCCAGGGCCAGCATGCGGCCCAGCTGGCCGCCACCGATTACACCGATCTTCATGGGTTGAGCCTCAAGCCTGGCGCGGGTCTGGGTTGTCCAGCACGGTGTCGGTCTGTTCCGTGCGGAACTGCTTGAGCGCCGCGTGGTACTGCGGGTACTTGGCACCGAGGATGCTGGCCGACAGCAGCGCGGCGTTGACCGCACCGGCACGACCGATGGCCAGGGTGGCAACCGGCACGCCGGCTGGCATCTGCACGATCGACAGCAGCGAATCGACACCCGACAGCATCGACGATTGTACGGGCACACCCAGCACCGGCAGGTGGGTCTTGGCGGCGCACATGCCTGGCAGGTGGGCAGCGCCACCGGCACCGGCGATGATCACCTCGATGCCACGACCCTCAGCCTCCTCGGCATACTGGAACAGCAGATCCGGGGTACGGTGGGCGGAAACCACCTTCACCTCGTAGGGAATGCCGAGTTTTTCCAGCATATCGGCGGTGTGGCTAAGGGTGGACCAATCGGACTTGGAGCCCATGATCACGCCAACCAGTGCACTCATCGTCGAGCCTCTCCTGCAAGCGCCTTCTGGCGCGCTAAAAGCAACAAGCCACGCAGGTGGGCCGGCGTGGCTTGTCATACGGATTCTAAATCGACCAGGTCGGCCGAAGGCGCGGGATTGTAGCGTATTTCAAGGCCCTGCGCCCACCCCCGCAAGCACATGTCGGATCAAAGGGCAAGCTGTCTCGCAGGACAACTTTTTCCTGCCGCCTCTGGGTCGACGAATACCAGACGCTTGTATCCCCGATCTCGAAAACTCAGGTACGTACATATGAGTGTTTCACGCCTCTTCGCGCTTTCGTGTGGCCTGGTGCTCAGCTTGCAACTGCCAGCTGCTACTGCTGCCCGCTCGCTTACCGTCACCGTCTATGTTCACGACGACCTTGCCGACATGAGCAATGAACAATTGAACAAGGACTTCTTTCAGCATTGGCTGGACGAGATGCGCAGTTTCAGCCAACAGTCCATCGAGGTCATATTTCAACGCGAGGTAGAACACATTACCGATATTGCTTATGCAGGAATGCCGTCCGCTCAACTACTCGAGGCCTTCACCCGGCAACTGCATGAACAACAGCGCCACCCATCCTTTTCCTTTATGGATAAACAGCTGCTGCTGACGCGCAACAGCTATGATCACAGCGGTCTGAACTACAACGCCGGCCTTGCCTATCAGAAGCAAAACACGGCTATTGCGTCGGCAGGTGCATACGGTGCTCCAGCCCATGAAATCGGTCATTTGCTAGGCGCCACGCACGAAGATGCCGAACTGAAATTCAATGGCTGGGTGTGTGAAACGTACACCCACCCCCGTGTACCGGCCCGATCCAATTGCTACCGCTACAGCGACAAGAATCGCGCGAATATCGCGGACTACTTGAAATACAACTCAAACTGAAGCCTCACCTTGTGCGCCTGACGACTCAAGCTTGCGCCACAACAAGCGGACGTTGGCCTTGCGCACCAGTGCGCAGCGGTACAGACGAATTTCCAGTGGCACATGCCACTGGCTGCCGCCGCAGATCGCCAGTTCGCCCCGCTCCAGTTCGCCACGCATCGACAGGCGCGGCACCCAGGCGATGCCCATGCCCTCCAACGCCATGCTCTTGAGGCTGTCGGCCATGGCGGTTTCGTAGACGGTGGTATAGCGCAGGTTTCGCTGGCGCAGCAGCAAATTGACCGACCGACCGAGGAAAGCGCCGGCGGTATACGCCAGCAGCGGCACACTGCCCTCGCCTTCCAGGTCGAACAACGGCTTGCCGTCGGCATCCACGGCGCACACCGGCAACATTTCAGTGGTGCCCATGTGCAGCGACGGGAAGATTTCGGCATCCATCTGCAAGGCGGCATCCGGGTCATAGAAGGCCAGCATCAGGTCGCAGCCACCTTCACGCAATGCATGCACGGCATCTCCGACGTTGGTCGCAACCAGGCGGGTGGCGATGTTCAAACCATCGTTGCGCAACTGGGCCACCCAACGCGGGAAAAAGCCCGACGCCAGCGAGTGTGCAGCGGCCACCTGTACCACTTCACCCTGCCCGCCCTCCAGGTGATGCAAATGGCGGAGAATTTCGCTCAATTGGTCGACAACAGTACGCGCGGTGACGAGAAACAGCTGCCCGGCCTCGGTCAGTTCGATCGGCGTGCGGGAACGATTAACCAATTGCAGGCCCAAAGCTGCTTCCAGACTGCGTATACGCCGGCTGAAGGCAGGTTGGGTAACGAAACGCCGCTCTGCCGCCTGGGAAAAACTGCGGGTCGCAGCCAGCGCACTGAAGTCTTCCAGCCATTTGCTTTCAAGGTTCACGAAGCACATCTCCTGGCGTGCACCAAAATGGAACACGCTCGAACATCAATTGGCGTCACATGAAACACTATGCCGTTTGTGCATAGGTTAGCGTGCAACAGCATTGGCCGCAAAATCACCTTCAGGCCTAGGATTGGCGCCATTCCGGCATGTGCCGGGTCAAAATCGAGATGATATACATCATGTCCTCCGCTGCATCGTTCCGCGTCGAAAAAGATTTGTTGGGTACCCTTGAAGTTCCTGCAGATGCCTACTACGGCATCCAGACCCTGCGCGCTGCCAACAACTTCCACCTCTCCGGTGTTCCGCTGTCGCACTATCCGAAGCTGGTCGTGGCCCTGGCCATGGTCAAGCAGGCTGCTGCTGACGCCAACCGTGAGCTGGGCCACCTGAGCGATGCCAAGCACGCTGCCATCACCGCAGCCTGCGCCCGCCTGATCAAAGGCGATTACCACGACCAGTTCGTGGTGGACATGATCCAGGGCGGTGCTGGTACTTCTACCAACATGAACGCCAACGAAGTGATCGCCAACGTTGCGCTGGAGGCCATGGGCCACCAGAAGGGTGAGTACCAGTACCTGCACCCGAACAACGACGTGAACATGGCGCAGTCGACCAACGACGCCTACCCGACGGCTATCCGCCTGGGCCTGCTGCTGGGCCACGACGCGCTGCTGGCCAGCCTCGACAGCCTGATCCAGGCCTTCGCTGCCAAGGGTAAAGAGTTCGACCACGTACTGAAGATGGGCCGTACCCAGCTGCAGGACGCCGTACCGATGACCCTGGGCCAGGAATTCCGTGCCTTCGCCACCACCATGACCGAAGACCTGCAGCGCCTGCGCTCGCTGGCCCCGGAACTGCTGACCGAAATCAACCTGGGCGGTACCGCCATCGGTACCGGCATCAACGCCGACCCTGGCTACCAGGCCCTGGCCGTACAGCGCCTGGCTGCCATCAGCGGCCAACCGCTGGTACCGGCTGCCGACCTGATCGAAGCCACCTCCGACATGGGCGCCTTCGTACTGTTCTCCGGCATGCTCAAGCGTACTGCAGTCAAGCTGTCGAAGATTTGCAACGACCTGCGCCTGCTGTCCAGCGGCCCACGCACCGGCATCAACGAAATCAACCTGCCAGCGCGTCAGCCAGGCAGCTCGATCATGCCAGGCAAGGTCAACCCGGTTATCCCGGAAGCCGTCAACCAGGTGGCCTTCGCCATCATGGGCAACGACCTGGCCCTGACCGTCGCCGCCGAAGGTGGCCAGCTGCAGCTGAACGTGATGGAGCCGCTGATCGCCTACAAGATCTTCGACTCGATCCGCCTGCTGCAACGTGCCATGGACATGCTGCGCGAGCACTGCATCGTCGGTATCACCGCCAACGAACAGCGCTGCCGTGAACTGGTCGAGCACTCGATCGGCCTGGTCACCGCACTGAACCCGTACATCGGCTACGAAAACGCCACCCGTATCGCCCGCGTTGCCCTGGAAACCGGCCGCGGCGTACTGGAACTGGTGCGTGAAGAGAAGCTGCTGGACGACGCGATGCTCGACGACATCCTGCGTCCGGAAAACATGATCGCTCCCCGTCTGGTTCCGCTGAAGGCGTAACCAGGCCGCTGTAAACAGTCTCACCAGGTCGAGGGACTAGACACCTCTCAACCTTTCCAAGGCCCGAGCCTATGCTTCGGGCCTTTTTTTTTGCCTGAAGGATTTTGGGGCCGCTCTGCGGCCCCCCGAACATCGGCACACAACTTGCTCCATAATGCGTCCCAGGCCAACGGGATTACCCAGCATGCTGCACAGCCACCTGACCACCCTCAACGCGGTTTCGCTGATCCTCAACGTCTTCCAGGCAGACGGTTGCGAGGCGTCGGCGCTGCTGGCCGGCAGCGGCATCGGCCCGGCAGACCTGGGCCATGCCGATGCGCGTATCACCACCCAGCAGGAACTGCAGGTGTGCGCCAACGCCGTTGCCCGACGCGAAGATATAGGCCTGGAGCTGGGCCAGCGCATGCATGTGTCGTGCTACGGCATGCTCGGTTACGCCCTGCTCTCCAGTGCCACTTTGGGTGACGCCTTGCGCTTGGCGCTGCAGTATCCGGCACTGCTGGGAACAGTCTTCAAGCTGCGTTTGCTCGACGACGGCCAGCGCATCTGGCTCAGCGCCAGCGACTACCACGACAGCCCGGCGCTGACCGCCTTCAATGCAGAGTTCTGCCTGGTGTCGCTGAAGGTCATCTGCGACGACCTGCTCGGCCGCCCGCTGCCCCTGCTGGGTGCTCGTTTTGAACACCCACGGCCCGGTTACCATGCTCTCTATGCCGGGGCATTCCAGTGCCCGGTAGGTTTCGACGCCGAGGACAATGCCTTTGCCTTCGAACGGCGCTGGCTGGACACGCCACTGCCGCTGGCCGACCCGATTACCCACAAGGCCATGAGCGAACGCTGCCGACGCCTGAACCTGGAATTCACCGGCCGCCAGGCCTGGCTGGGGCGGATTCGCCAACTGCTGGCGCAGCAACTGGATGCAGCGCCCGGGCTGGAAGGGCTGGCGCGGCAGATGAACTGCTCATCGCGCACCCTGCGCCGGCATTTGCAGGCGTTGGGCAGCAGTTATCAACAGCTGCTGGATGAACTGAGGTTCGAGCGGGCCAAGCAGTTGCTGGCTGATGAGCAGATGCCGATCTATCGGATTGCCGAGTGCCTGGGGTTCAGCGAGACCGCCAGTTTTCGGCATGCCTTCCAGCGTTGGAGTGGCGTCGCACCCAGTCACTTCCGCGGTTGACCTGTACCGGCCTCTTCGCGGGCTTGCCCGCTCCCACAGGATCTGCACAACTCCCCAGTGTTGTGGGATACCTGTGGGAGCGGGCGCGCCCGCGAAGAGGCCGGTACAGGAAAAGCGGGCCAAAGAGCTTGGCCACATCGATCCCCTTTTGGCCACTTGCGTCGTTCTCCCCCACTGGCCCGCCCATGAGAATGGGCCCACGCCAGTACCTACCGGAGAACAACAATGCTGACGATCTATTCCGATGACCACCGCCTGCACCATGGCCGCTGCGAGCTGATCGACGGCAAGCTGATGCCCTGTTTCGAAATGCCGTCACGCGCCGACCATGTGCTCGACCAAGTGAAAAAACGCAACCTTGGCGACATCCAGGGCCCCACCGACTATGGCCGTGCACCGTTGCTGCGCATCCACAGTGCCGATTACCTGAATTTCTTCGAAGGTGCCTGGGCGCGCTGGGCCGCACTGGGTCAGGATGGCGACCTGCTGCCATTCACCTGGCCCGCACGCACCCTGCGCCAGATAAAACCCACCGGCCTGCACGGTGAACTGGGCTACTACAGCTTCGACGCCGGCGCACCGATCACCGCCGGTACCTGGCAGGCTGCCTACAGCGCCGCCCAGGTCGCCCTCACCGCCCAGGCGGCGATCCAGCAAGGCGCCCATTCCGCCTTCGCCCTGTGCCGCCCGCCAGGGCACCATGCGGCTGGCGAAGTCATGGGCGGCTATTGCTACCTGAACAACGCCGCCATCGCCGCCCAGGCCTTCCTTGACCAGGGCCGGCGCAAGGTCGCAATCCTCGATGTCGACTATCACCACGGCAACGGCACCCAGGACATCTTCTACAGCCGCAACGATGTGTTCTTCGCCTCGATCCATGGCGACCCGCGCGACGAGTTCCCGTTCTTCCTCGGCTATGCCGATGAAACCGGCGAGGGTGCCGGCGAAGGCTGCAACATCAACTACCCACTGCCGGCTGGCAGCGACTGGGCCGCCTGGAACGCCGCCCTGGAGGACGCCTGCCAGCGCATCGCCGCCTATGACGCTGACGTGCTGGTGATCTCGCTGGGCGTGGATACCTTCAAGGACGACCCGATCTCGCAGTTCAAGCTGGACAGCCCGGACTACCTGGAAATGGGCAAGCGCATCGCCCAGCTCGGCAAGCCGACCCTGTTCGTGATGGAAGGCGGCTACGCTGTGGAAGAAATCGGTATCAACGCGGTCAATGTGCTGGAAGGCTTCCAGCAGGCCCAGCCAGGAGCCCGATAATGGTTCGACTCAAGCGTCTGCTCGCCCCGTTCATCGCCGCTACCCTGTTCACCGGTGCCCTGCAGGCCCAGACCGAACAGCGCACCCTGCGGGTGTTCAACTGGTTCGACTACATCACTCCGCAAACTCTCACCGAGTTCCAGAAAGACAGCGGAGTGAAGCTGGTCTACGACATCTTCGACACCAACGAGGCGCTGGAAGCGAAACTGCTGACCGGCAACTCAGGATATGACGTGGTAGTGCCATCCAACGTGTTCCTCGCCAAGCAGATCGAAGCGGGTGTGTTCCAGCCGCTGGACCGCAGCAAGCTGCCGAACTGGCAGCACCTGGACCCGGCGCTGATGAAGCTGATCGAAGCCAACGACCCCGGCAACAAATTTGCCGTACCCTACATGTACGGCACAGTGCTGATCGGCTTCAACCCGGCCAAGGTCAAGGCTGCGCTCGGCGAGAACGCCCCGGTGGACAGTTGGGACCTGATCTTCAAGGAAGAGAACATCGCCAAGCTCAAGCAATGCGGCGTGGCCCTGCTCGACTCGCCGTCGGAGATCATGCCGCTGGCCCTGCAGTACCTGGGCCTGCCACCGAACAGCGACAAACCGGCTGATTACAAGAAAGCCGAAGCGCTGATGCTGAAGATCCGCCCGCACATCACCTACTTCCATTCCTCGAAGTACATGGCTGACATCGCCAACGGCGATATCTGCGTGGCAGTGGGCTACAGCGGCAGCTTCTCTCAGGCAGCCAACCGCGCCCGCGAGGCGAAGAATGGCGTTGTGGTGGACATGCGCCTGCCCAAGGAAGGTGCACCGATCTGGTTCGACATGCTGGCGATTCCGAAGAACGCGACCAACCCGGAAGATGCCCACGCGTTCATCAACTACTTACTGCGGCCTGAGGTAATTGCGCCTATCAGCGACTTTGTCGGGTACCCGAACCCGAACAAGGATGCGACCGACAAGGTCGACCCGGCGATTCGCAACAACCCCAACCTGTATCCGACAGCGGAGGCGATGGCCAAGCTGTATACCCTCAAGCCCTTGGCGCGGGATGCCGAGCGAGCTCGGACCAGGGCCTGGACACGGATCAAGTCCGGTACCTGATTTAGAGCCGGGGCTGCTTTGCAGCCCAATCGCCGGCAAGCCAGCTCCCACAGGATCTCCACTACCTGTGGGAGCTGGCTTGCCGGCGATTGGGCCGACTAGCGGCCCTATTCACTTCCTCCAGGCCTTGCGCAAGCGCATCAAAGCCTCGGCAATCTCCCCCTCCGGCACCGCTGCAAACCCCAGCACCAGCCCTGCCCTTTTATCCACAGGCACCTCGCTGTCAGCCAGCCAGAAATTGCTCAGCGGCGTCACCTCCACCCCCACCGCTTCAGCCTTGGCCACCAACTCCTGCTCCCGCGCAAAGTTATCCACATCGACCTTCACATGCAGCCCGGCCGCCACCTCCGGCATGCCGCTCAAACCCGGAATATCCACGGGCCAGCCAGCCTTCAGCACATTGCGCCGGCTCAACGCCGCCTTGCGCATGCGCCGAATATGCCGCTGGAAGTGCCCCCGTGCCATGAACTCTGCCATCACGCACTGGCTACTGACCTCCGAATGCCGCACCGCCAGCGCCCTGCCCTGGCTGAACGGCTGCGCCAGTTGTGGTGGCAGTACCAGATAGCCCAGGCGCAACGCCGGAAAGGCGATCTTGCCGAAGGTACCGACGTACAGCACCCGCCCGTGCCGGTCGAGCGCCGCTAGCGGGGCCAAGGGCGCACCGCTGTACCGGTACTCGCCGTCGTAGTCGTCTTCGATGATCCAGCCTTCGCTGCGCTCGGCCCATGCCAGCAGCTCCAGGCGTCGCGCCAGGCTCATGGTCACCCCGGTCGGGTACTGGTGGGCTGGCGTGACATAGGCCAGCCGGCAATCCGTCAGTTGCCCGAGCCGGCGACAGTCCATGCCGTCCTCGTCCACCGGCACGCCACACAGCCTGCCACCGGCCAGCGCAAAGGCATGCCCGGCTGCGCGGTAACCCGGGTTTTCCACAGCCACACCGTCGCCCGGCTGCAACAGCAACTGTGCACAAAGGCTGATTGCCTGCTGCGCACCACTGGTGATCACAATTTGTTCAGCGGTACAACTCAGCCCACGCGAGCGACGCAGGTAGGCCGCGATCAGTTCGCGCAGCAGCGGCTCGCCTGCCGGGTCACCATAACCCAACTGCGCCGGAGCCGGGTTGCGCCAGAAACCCGCCTGCAGCTTGGCCCAGACGTCGAACGGGAACAGGTCGAACGCCGGAATACCGACGCGAAAAGCACGCGGTGCACCGCTTCTTGGGGGCGGCAGATGGTTACTTTTCAGGCGCTGCAAAGGCTCGCTGGAACGACGCTTGCTGGATAAATCCTCAGTATTTTCTGAGGGAGATGTGGATAAGTCTGTTGATAACCCACGGGATAACCCTGTGGATACTTGTGTGGATAGTTTTGCAGTGGAGAGCTTCGGTAACTGGCTGACATAAGTGCCGTCGCCTACCCGGCTTTCGATGTAGCCCTCGGCATATAGCTGGTCATAGGCCCGCACCACACTATTGCGTGACAGCGCCAGCATGGCGGCCAGATCACGAGTGGCCGGTAGCCGCGTGCCACTGCTCAGGCGCCCGTCCAGCACCCGCGCACGTAGCGCCTGGTACAGCTGCTGGCTGAGCCCGCGGCGGCGATCGAGGTCGATCCCGGCAGGGTCGAAAGGCAACACGAGGGGGCGCTCGCTCATGGCATTGGACCTATAAAAACAGCTGTTAATGGCTCTTACTATGAACCAATAGCCTGCCTAGGATGGAGCCATCGCACAAGGAAACCGAGCATGTACAACAGCAAACCCCATCAGGAACACGACCTCGGGCGCCTGCACCAGCACATGCTCGACACCCGCCTGGCCATCCTGGTCAGCCAGGGCGAACAAGGCCTGCTGGCCACGCACCTGCCAGTGCTGGTCGATATTGCCGAAGGCGAATTCGGCACCGTCTATGCCCACCTGGCGCGGGCCAACCCCCAATGGCACGACCTGAGGCAAGGTGGCGAAGCCCTGCTGGTGTTCCCCGGCGCCGATGCCTATGTCAGCCCCGGTTACTACCCGAGCAAGACCGACAACCCCAAGGTGGTGCCAACCTGGAACTACCTGGCGGTGCACGCCTATGGCCCAGCCGAAGTGATCCACGAAGCCGAAACCTTGCTGGCCATTGTCAGCCGACTGACCGAGCGCCACGAACAAGGCCGCGACGAACCCTGGAAAGTAACCGACGCCCCGCGTGATTACCTCGATGGCATGCTCCGCGCCATCGTCGGTGTTCGCTTGCCCATCACCCGCCTGCAAGGCGCGCGCAAGCTAAGCCAAAACCGCTCTGAGCAAGACATTGCCGGCGTGCGTGAAGGCCTTAGCACCAGCCCTGATTACCTGGATAACCAACTCGCGGCGCATATGCGCCAACTCTGAAGGAATAGCCCATGTCCAGCGTTACCCTGCGTCCTGTCACCACCCAAGACCATGCTGCCTGGCTCGCCCTGTGGCAGGCCTACTTGCACTTCTATGAATCCGAATTGGCCGATGAGGTCAGCCTCAGCACCTGGCAACGCCTGCTCGACCCAAACGAACCGACCCATTCAGCCTTGGCCTGGGTCGATGGCAAGGCGGTGGGCATGGTCAACTTCATCTACCATCGTTCCAACTGGAGCATTGGCAACGCCTGCTACCTGCAGGACCTGTACGTGGACAGCGGGCAGCGCGGCCTGGGCATCGGCCGCCAGCTGATCGAGTACGTCTACGCCCAAGCCAAGACCGACAACTGCATCAAGGTGTACTGGGTGACCCATGAGACCAACGCCACCGCCATCAGCCTGTACCAACAGGTTGCCGAGCGCTCGGGCTTCATCCAATTCCGCAAAGAGTTCTAAGGCCGAACATGACCGACGCATTGAACTGGAAACCCGCCGCAGTCCCACAGGCCGAGCCTATCGACGGCCGTTTCATCCGCCTCGAAAAGCTTGACCCGGCGCGACATGGCGACGACCTCTGGGAGGTGTTGCAAGGCCCGGCTGCCGATCCGGTACTGTGGGACTACTTACCCTATGGCCCATTTGCCGAGCGTGCCGCCTTCGACTGTTGGCTGGAAGGCAACGCCGCCGGCCGCGACCCGCTGTTCTACACCGTGATCGACCGCACCAGCGGCCAGGCCCAGGGCATCCTCAGCCTGATGTCGATCGTGCCCGACCACGGTCGCATCGAAATTGGCCACATCGCCTTCGGCGCCGCCATGCAGCGTACACCCAAGGGCACCGAGGCGGTGTACCTGCTGGGCAAGCTGGGCTTCGAGCTGGGCAACCGTCGGCTGGAGTGGAAGTGCAACAACGCCAACGCCCGCTCCAAGCGTGCTGCGGAGCGGTTTGGCTTTGTCTATGAAGGAGTGTTCCGCAAGCACCTTGTGGTGAAGGACCACAATCGGGATACGGCGTGGTATTCGATTACCGATGATGAGTGGCCAGCGGTGGCCGCCGGGTTCGAGCGCTGGTTGAGCGATACCAACCAACAACCTGGAGGTCAGGTAGAAACACTTGAGGCATGCCGTAAAGGTTGAGAGTTGAGTTGGATCAGCCGGCCTCTTCGCGGGTACTGACCTCAGGCTTGCGGGGGCCTGTAGGAGCAGCCTTGTGCTGCGAAGAGGCCGTCAGATTCAACGCAAAAAAAGGGGAGCATCCGCTCCCCAGAGGTTAACCGCTTGTAGATGAGGGCTTATCTCAGCCCTCGATCTCGATCAGGATCTCGCCCGGAGTCACACGGTCGCCCTTGGCCACGTGGATGGCCACGACCTTGCCAGCGATACCCGCCTGCACTTCGGTCTCCATCTTCATGGCTTCGGTGATCAGCACGGCCTGGCCGGTCTTGACCATGTCGCCTTCCTTGACCAGCACATCGACGATGTTGCCTGGCATGGTGGTGCTGACGTGGCCCGGGGCACTGGCCTGCTTGCGCTTGCTGCTGCCGCCGCCGACGAATTCGTTGAGCGGCTCGAACACCACTTCTTCCGGCATGCCGTCGATCGACAGGTAGAAGTGGCGCTTGCCTTCGGCCTTCACGCCCACACCGGTGATGTCGACGCGGTAGGTTTCGCCGTGCACGTCGATGACGAACTCGGTCGGTACGCCTTCACCGCTATGGGACGCCACTGCGCCCGCTTCTGGAATTGGCAACAGGACTTCAGGGGTCAGGGTGCCGGCTTCGCGTTCTTCGAGGAACTTGCGGCCAATGTCCGGGAACATGGCGAAAGTCAGCACGTCTTCTTCGCAACGGGCCAGGGCGCCGATATCGGCACGCAGCTTGGCCATTTCCGGCTTCAGCAGGTCGGCCGGGCGCACGTCGATCACTTCTTCGCTGCCGATCGCCTGACGGCGCAGCTGCTCGTTGACCACGCCCGGAGCCTTGCCGTAACCGCCTTGCAGGTACAGCTTCACCTCGTTGGTGATGGTCTTGTAGCGCTCGCCGGCCAGCACGTTGAAGAACGCCTGGGTACCGACGATCTGCGAGGTCGGGGTTACCAGCGGTGGGAAGCCGAGGTCTTCACGCACGCGCGGGATCTCAGCCAGCACTTCGTTCATGCGGTTGAGGGCGCCCTGCTCCTTGAGCTGGTTGGCCAGGTTGGAAATCATGCCGCCCGGTACCTGGTTGACCTGCACGCGAGTGTCCACGGCGGTGAACTCGCTTTCGAACTGGTGGTACTTCTTGCGTACGGCATAGAAGTACAGGCCGATTTCCTGCAGCAGCTCCAGGTCCAGGCCAGTGTCGAACTCGCTGCCCTTGAGCGCGGCAACCATCGACTCGGTACCTGGGTGGCTGGTGCCCCAGGCGAAGCTGGAGATGGCGGTGTCGATGTGATCTGCGCCGTTTTCCACAGCCTTCAGCTGGCACATTGCGGCCAGGCCGGCAGTGTCGTGGGAGTGGATGAACACCGGCAGCGACTGCTCGGCTTTCAGCGCCTTGACCAGTTCGCCGGTGGCGAACGGGGTCAGCAGGCCGGCCATGTCCTTGATCGCGATCGAGTCGCAACCCATGGCTTCCATCTGCTTGGCCTGGTTCACGAAGGCTTCGATGGTGTGCACCGGGCTGGTGGTGTAGGCGATGGTGCCCTGAGCGTGCTTGCCGGCAGCCTTGACCGCTTCAATGGCCACGCGCAGGTTACGCACGTCGTTCATGGCATCGAAGATACGGAATACGTCGATACCGTTGACTGCGGCCTTGGCGACGAACGCCTTGACCACGTCGTCGCTGTAGTGGCGGTAGCCCAGCAGGTTCTGGCCGCGCAGCAGCATTTGCAGGCGGGTGTTGGGCAGCGCTGCGCGCAGCTTGCGCAGGCGCTCCCACGGGTCTTCCTTGAGGAAGCGCACGCAGGCGTCGAAGGTGGCGCCACCCCAGACTTCCAGCGACCAGTAGCCGACCTTGTCGAGCTTGTCGCAGATCGGCAGCATGTCTTCGGTACGCATGCGGGTGGCCAGCAGGGACTGGTGGGCGTCGCGCAGGATCGTGTCGGTTACGTGAATTTTCTTGGACATTATGGGGTTCCTCACAGGCCTGCGTGGGCGGCGATGGCGGCGGCGATGGCCAGGGCCAGCTCTTCGGGTTTGCGCTTGATCGAGTAATTGGTCAGTTCCGGGTGGCTTTCGACGAAGCTGGTGTTGAACTGGCCGCTACGGAATTCCGGATTGCGCAGGATTTCCTGGTAGTACGCGGCGGTGGTCTTCACCCCTTGCACGCGCATGTCGTCCAGGGCCCGCAGGCCGCGGTCCATGGCTTCTTCCCAGGTCAACGCCCACACCACCAGTTTCAGGCACATGGAGTCGTAGAACGGCGGGATGGTGTAGCCGGTGTAGATCGCCGTGTCGGTACGCACGCCTGGGCCGCCGGGTGCGTAGTAACGGGTGATCTTGCCGAAGCTGGGCAGGAAGTTGTTCTTCGGATCTTCGGCGTTGATGCGGAACTGCAGCGCGTAACCGCGGTGCTGGATGTCTTCCTGCTTGACCGACAGCGGCAGGCCCGAGGCAATGCGGATCTGCTCACGGACGATGTCGATACCGGTGATTTCCTCGGTGATGGTGTGTTCCACCTGCACCCGGGTGTTCATTTCCATGAAGTACACCTCGCCATCGGCGAGCAGGAACTCCACGGTACCGGCGTTCTCGTAGTTCACCGCCTTGGCCGCACGCACCGCCAGGTCGCCGATGTAGGCGCGCTGTTCGGGGGTGAGCTGGGGGCTCGGAGCAATTTCGATGAGTTTCTGGTTGCGGCGCTGGATCGAGCAGTCGCGCTCGAACAGGTGCACGACGTTGCCAAAGCTGTCACCGAGGATCTGCGCCTCGATGTGCTTGGGGTTGACGATGCACTTTTCCAGGAACACTTCCGCAGAACCAAAGGCCTTGGTAGCCTCGGAGATGACGCGGGGGAAATTCTGTTCCAGTTCTTCACGGCTGTTGCAACGGCGAATACCACGGCCGCCACCACCAGAGGTGGCCTTGAGCATGACCGGGTAACCGATGCGGTCACCTTCGCTCAGGGCTTCGTG
Organism: Pseudomonas shirazica; assembly: GCF_015168335.1. Taxonomy (NCBI): domain Bacteria; kingdom Pseudomonadati; phylum Pseudomonadota; class Gammaproteobacteria; order Pseudomonadales; family Pseudomonadaceae; genus Pseudomonas; species Pseudomonas shirazica. The sequence goes on along the minus strand of NZ_CP063456.1, from coordinate 5,320,806 downwards.
AATATCGGCAACGTTGCCTTCTGTACCCGGGGTTACCGGCACACCAGCGGCGATCATGGTGCGACGCGCTTCGGTCTTGTCGCCCATGCGGCGGATGACCTCGGCGGCAGGGCCGATGAACTTGATCCCGCGCTCGGCGCAAATCTCTGCCAGTTCAGCATTTTCCGACAGGAAACCATAACCTGGGTGCAGGGCATCACAGCCGGTTTCCACAGCCAGGTTCACCAGCTTGCGCGGGTTCAGGTAACCGGCCAGCGGCTCGGCACCAATGCTGTGGGCTTCGTCGGCGCGCTTGACGTGCAACGCATGGCGGTCGGCGTCGGAATAGATCGCCACCGAGCGAATGCCCATTTCGGCGCACGCACGCACGATCCGAACTGCAATTTCACCTCGGTTGGCGATCAGGATTTTTTTTATCACTGGAGTCTTCCCAAAGCCGTAGGAACAGTCGAGCCGGTTCTCCCGGTCGGCGCGTGACCAGACGTTGCTGGCCAGTCGCACATTCACCCTAGCGCTGTAGGTTGATAAACAAAAATCAATATTTGTTAGGGGCTGTATTAGCAAAAGCTTATAGTGCGGTAACAAGGTGTTGCCGAAGGGCGGATAAAAATGCGTAAGTCCTTGATGCGTATGACTTTGCGTCAACTGCAGATCTTCAACGAGGTGTGCGATTTGCGTTCATACAGCCGTGCGGCGGAAGAGATGGCGCTTACGCAACCCGCCGTTAGTCTACAGATCCGTCAGCTCGAAGAGCTGATCGGTCAGCCGCTGTTCGAGTACGTGGGCAAGAAGCTTTACCTGACCGAAGCTGCCGAGGCCCTGCAACGCGCCAGCCGCGATATCTTCGGGCGCCTGGAGAGCCTGGACATGCAGCTTTCGGACATGCAGGGCTCATTGCAGGGGCAGTTGAAACTGGCGATCGAGTCCAGTGCCAAGTACTTCGTGCCACACCTGTTCGCGGCCTTCAAGCAGCGTCACCCGGAGGTCAACCTGACCCTGACGGTGGTCAATCGCGCCCAGGCCATCCGCCGCCTGTCGGACAACCGCGACGACCTGATCATCATGTCCATGGTGCCGCAGGACATGGGCCTGGATTTTCTGCCGTTCCTCAACAACCCGATCATCGCGGTGGCGCCGCCCGAGCACCCGCTGTGCAAGCTGGAGCAACTGCGCCTGCAGGACCTGGAGCCTCATACCCTGCTGGTCCGCGAACAGGGTTCGGGCACGCGCAAGGCTTGCGAGGAATACTTCAAGGACAAGCGCGTGCATTTCACCCAGACCCTGGAGGTGGCCTCGGCCGACGCCCAGCGCGAGTGCGTAATTGCCGGGCTGGGCATTGCCATGCTTACCCGCCATGCGGTCAACCTGGAGCTGGCTACCGGTGTATTGAGGGAGCTGCCGGTGGAAGAACTGCCGCTGTACCGCAGCTGGTGCGTGGTGCAGTCCAAGGCCAAACGGCAGTCGCCGGTGGCCTTGGCTTTCCTGGCGTTCATCCGCAGCGAACGTGCGCTGATCAGCGCGCTGGTTGAGCGTTTTTCGGGGAAGCTGCTGCCGACGCCTGCCAGACCGTGAGCTCTTGCAGTTCGGGGTAGTCCACTAGTTCGCGGAGCAATTGACGTTGGTCGCAATAGCTTTCGATCGCGCGGCGGTATTCCATGCGGCGCTGATCCTTTTCCTGCTGCTTGCGAGCCTTGGCGCTGGGTTGGTACGTACCGTCGAAGTCACGAGCCATTGCCTGTCTCCCAGATAGGATGCGGGAGTTTCAGACTGGCTTGAGTGGTTTACGGTTTGGCTGTGGAATGGTGACAGAATCGTGAATTTTCACTCCCTGTACCGGCCCATTCGCGAGCAAGCCCGCGAAGAGGCCGGCGCAGGGAGAATTCAGTCGTCGGTAGCCTTGATCGACTTGGGCGACAAGCGCAGGCTGCGCAAGCTGCGCTTCACGCTCTTCAGGTGGTTGACCAGGCTCGGCCCGCGCGCCATGGCTACGCCCATGGCCAGCACGTCGATCACCACCAGGTGGGCGATACGCGAGGTCAGCGGGGTGTAGATTTCGGTGTCTTCATGCACATCGATCGCCAGGTTGACAGTCGAAAGCTCCGCCAGCGGTGTCTGGCTTGGGCACAGGGTAATCAGGTTGGCGCCGCTCTCACGGACCAGGTTGGCGGTAATCAGCAGGTCCTTGGAACGGCCCGACTGGGAAATGCATACCGCCACATCACCTGGTTTCAGGGTCACCGCCGACATCGCCTGCATGTGCGGGTCGGAATAGGCTGCCGCGCTGAGCAACAGACGGAAGAATTTGTGCTGAGCATCGGCCGCCACCGCACCGGAGGCGCCAAAGCCATAGAACTCCACACGCTGCGCCTGGGCCATGGCAGTCACCGCCTGCTGCAGCGCCTGTGGGTCGAGGTGCTCGCGCACTTCCATCAGGGTGTGCAGCGTGGTGTCGAAGATCTTCAGGCTGTAGTCGGCGACCGAGTCGTCTTCATGGATGGCGAACTGGCCGAAACTCGCCCCCGCAGCCAGGCTCTGCGCCAGCTTCAGCTTCAGGTCCTGGAAGCCCGAGCAACCGATCGCGCGGCAGAAACGCACGATGGTCGGTTCGCTGATACCCACGCTGTGCGCCAGATCGGCCATGGAGCTGTGCATGACGGCAGCCGGGTCGAGTAGCACGTGGTCGGCTACCTTGAGTTCCGATTTGCGCAGCAGGTGGCGCGATTGGGCGATATGTTGCAACAGATTCACAGGCTGGACTCGGTTATGATCGGCTGGCCGGGTTGTAGCTTTCTTGTAGTTATACTACATGGACGCCAACCCGCCCAGTTAAACGAACGTGGAGAGTGGTGGTTTGACTATTCCTTGCGACATTCTGGTCTTCGGCGGCACCGGCGATCTGGCCCTGCACAAACTGCTTCCGGCGCTCTACCACCTGTTTCGCGAGGCCCGTCTGAACAACGCCGTGCGGATCATCGCGCTGGCACGACGCAACTTGCCACGTAACGATTATCTCAAGCTCGCCGAACGCCATTGCCGGGCACAGATTGCCCGCAGCGACTTCGACGAAGAGGTCTGGCAGCGGTTTTCCGCGCGGGTCGACTATTTCGCCATGGATGCTTCGCAAAGCGCCGACTTCGGTCGCCTGGCGCGCTACCTGGGCGAACCCGGCGGCTTGACGCGCATCTTCTACCTGGCCACCGCCCCCAATCTGTTCGTGCCGATTGCCAAGCACCTGCATAACGCCGGCCTGGCAGACACTGAGGCGCGCATCGTGCTGGAAAAGCCGATCGGCCACTCGCTGGAATCGGCTACCGCCATCAACGAAGCGATTGGCGCAGTGCTGGAGGAAAACCAGGTATTTCGCATCGACCACTACCTGGGCAAGGAAACCGTGCAGAACCTCATGGCCCTGCGTTTTGCCAACGCCCTGCTGGAGCCGGTGTGGCGCAACAACCAGGTTGATCACGTGCAGATCAGCGTTTGCGAGACCCTGGGTGTAGAGAACCGTGGTGCCTACTACGACCGCGCCGGGGCGACCCGCGACATGTTGCAGAACCACCTGCTTCAGCTGCTATGCCTGGTGGCCATGGAGCCCCCCGCGCAGTTCGAGGCCGAAGCGGTGCGTGACGAGAAAGTGAAGATCCTGCGGGCCCTCAAGCCCATCACTGGCCAGGACGTGCAGGACAAGACCGTACGCGGCCAGTATGGCGCCGGGCGCATCGGCGGCCAGGAAGTGCCGGCTTATTACTTCGAAAAGGACGTCGACAACGACAGCGACACCGAAACCTTCATCGCCATCGAGGCGCACATCGACAATTGGCGCTGGGCGGGCGTGCCCTTCTACCTGCGTACCGGCAAGCGCATGGCACGGCGCTCATCGCAGATCGTCATCCAGTTCAAGCCGGTGCCCCACGAGCTTTTCAATGGTGGCCAGGTCAACCAGCTGCTGATTCAGCTGCAACCGGACGAACGCATCAGCCTGCGCATGATGACCAAGAGCCCAGGCAAGGGCATGCGCCTGGAACCTGTGGACCTGGACCTGAACCTGGCCCAGGTGTTCAGCCAGACCCGCCGCTGGGACGCCTACGAGCGCCTGCTGCTGGATGTGCTGGAGGGCGACTCGACGCTGTTCATGCGCCGCGATGAAGTGGAAGCGGCCTGGGCCTGGATCGACCCGATCATCAAGGGCTGTGAAGAGCACTTCCAGGCGCCGCGACCGTACCCGGCAGGCTGTAATGGGCCAGAGCAAGCCAACAGCCTGCTCGCCAGGCACGGCAGGCACTGGCATAGCTGAAGCACTGCCCTGCTCCCCTGGCAGGCCAAAGGGCAGAAAGTAGCCCAGCGCACTGGCGCTACTTTCAACCCGAGACAGGAGCAGGCAATGGCTACTATCACCAACCTCGTTGCAATCAACGACATCGCCCACGGCAAGCAGGTTTTCAGGGTTCACGGCACCGTTACGGTCGCCTCCCCGGCCGTAGAACCGGTGCTGGTCGAACCCAAGCTGCGCCACAGGGGTGGCTGGGAAGTGCTTGAGCTTCAACTTCTGGATAGCGGCGCAATCACTCCGCAGGTGCTGACGGAAAAAACCGTGGCTTTCGAGCGTGCAGGCGGCACTGGCTGGAAAACCGTGGAGATCATTCATGCAGACGGTTCGCAGCGCTGCGAAATTCGTACCATCGAGGCGATTGACTGAGCCGCTGCCGGCCAGGTCGCCCGAGCGGTGGCCTGGCACCTTCCATCGGCTCGATGAACGGACATGTGGCAGGTGAATATTTATACAGTAGAGGTTTGCCCCATTTCCTGCCGCGCCCTAGAATGGCCCGATGCGCACAGACGACCTCTCCCTCCTGCTGAACTCCCTCAACGATGCCCAACGCCAGGCCGTAGCGGCCACGCTCGGGCGTCAACTGGTGCTTGCTGGCGCCGGTTCCGGTAAAACCCGCGTGCTGGTGCACCGCATTGCCTGGCTGATCCAGGTGGAGCAGGCATCGCCGCACTCGATCCTGTCGGTGACCTTCACCAACAAGGCCGCGGCAGAAATGCGCCAGCGTATCGAGCAACTGCTGGGTATCAACCCGGCGGGCATGTGGGTCGGCACCTTCCACGGCCTGGCCCATCGCCTACTGCGGGCCCATTGGCAGGAAGCGAGGCTGGTGCAGAACTTCCAGATCCTCGACAGCGACGACCAGCAGCGCCTGATCAAGCGGGTGATGCGCGAGTTGGGCCTGGACGAGCAGAAATGGCCGGCACGCCAGGCCCAGTGGTTCATCAACGGGCAAAAGGACGAAGGCCTGCGTCCACAGCATATCCAGGCCGGGGGCGACCTGTTCCTGTCGACCATGCGCGACGTCTATACCGCCTATGAGCAGGCCTGCGAGCGCGCCGGGGTCATCGACTTCTCCGAACTGCTGCTGCGCGCCCTGGACTTGTGGCGCGACCACCCGGGCCTGCTGGAGCACTACCAGCGGCGCTTCCGCCACGTGCTGGTGGACGAGTTCCAGGATACCAACGCCGTGCAGTACGCCTGGCTGCGCCTGCTGGCGCGCGGCGGTGACAGCCTGATGGCGGTGGGCGATGACGACCAGTCGATCTACGGCTGGCGCGGTGCCAAGATCGAGAACATTCACCAGTACACTGCCGACTTCCCCGACGCCGAGATGATCCGCCTGGAGCAGAACTACCGCTCCACCGGTGGCATCCTCAAGGCGGCGAACGCACTGATCGCCAACAACAGCGGGCGCCTGGGCAAAGAGCTGTGGACCGACATGGGTGAAGGCGAACCGCTGACCCTGTATGCGGCCTACAACGAGCACGACGAAGCGCGCTACGTGGTGGAAACCATCGAGAGCCTGGTCAAGAAGGGCAATGCGCGCAACGAGATCGCCATACTGTACCGTTCCAACGCCCAGTCGCGGGTGCTGGAAGAAGCCCTGCTGCGCGAACGCATCCCCTACCGCATCTACGGTGGCCAGCGCTTCTTCGAGCGCGCCGAAATCAAGAACGCCATGGCTTACCTGCGGCTGATAGAAGGCCGCGGTAACGATGCTGCCCTGGAACGGGTGATCAACGTGCCGCCACGTGGCATTGGCGAAAAAACTGTCGAAGCCATACGCGAGCACGCCCGCCACAGCCAGCTGTCGATGTGGGAAGCAATGTGCCAGCTGCTTGCCGCCAAAGCCCTGAAAGGCCGCGCTGCCAGTGCCCTGGGTGCATTTATCGAGCTGATCGAAGGGTTAGCTGCCAAGGTCGTGGACATGCCGCTGCATACCATGACCCAAACCACCATCGAGCAGTCCGGGCTGATCATCTACCATCAGGAAGAAAAGGGTGAGAAGGGCCAGGCACGGGTAGAAAACCTTGAGGAACTGGTCAGCGCAGCGCGCAACTTCGAGTCTACCGACGAAGACGCCGACCTCTCGCCTCTCTCGGCATTCCTTGGCCACGCCTCGCTCGAAGCAGGCGATACACAGGCCGACGAGCATGAAGACAGCGTCCAGCTGATGACCTTGCACAGTGCCAAGGGCCTGGAGTTTCCGTATGTGTTCCTGGTGGGCATGGAAGAAGGCCTGTTCCCGCATAAGATGAGCCTGGAAGAGCCTGGCCGCCTGGAAGAGGAACGCCGCCTGGCTTATGTGGGTATCACCCGCGCCATGCGCCAGCTGGTCATGACCTACGCCGAAACGCGTCGCCTGTATGGCAGCGAGACTTACAACAAGGTGTCACGTTTCGTACGCGAAATTCCGGCAGGCTTGGTTCAGGAAGTGCGCCTGTCCAACAGCGTCAGCCGACCGTTCGGCGGGGCCAAGACGGCCACGAACAGCAACCTGTTCGCCAATGCCAGCATTCCGCAGACCGCGTTCAACCTTGGCCAACGTGTGCAGCACGCGGTGTTTGGCGAGGGTGTGATCCTCAACTTCGAGGGCTCCGGCGCCCAGGCGCGTGTGCAGGTGAATTTTGCCGAAGGGAGCAAGTGGCTGATGCTGGGGTATGCCAAGCTCGAGGCCATCTGAAAGCCTGCGCGGTCCCTTGTAGGAGCGGCCTTGTGTCGCGATAGGGCCGCAAAGCGGCCCCACAATCATGGCGTCGACGCTGATATCTTAGGGCTGCTTCGCAGCCCTTTCGCGACACAAGGCCGCCCCTACAGGTCCGTCATAAGCACCTTGTAACATTCAGGCAAAAGCTCGAAACATTATGTCGCTGGTCATGTGCCCGGGAACCTGTGCACCATGACGCGCGTGCAATCCACAACAGGGGATATCCCACTTATGCAACGTTTTCTTAGCATCGCTCTGGCGCTCTGCGTCGGCCTGACGCTGAGCCTGGACGCCAACGCCAAGCGTTTTGGCGGCGGCAAGAGCTCGGGCTCCGCGCCTATTCACCAGACCCGCCAGGCCACGCCAACCACGCCTGCCGCCGCGCCGACCGCACCTGGCCGTGCCGCTCCGGCCGCCAGCGGTGCTTCGCGCTGGTTGGGCCCTCTGGCCGGCCTCGCCGCCGGTGGCCTGCTGGCTTCCATGTTCATGGGCGACGGTTTCGAAGGCTTCCAGATCATGGACTTCCTGATCGTGGCGCTCATCGCCTTCCTGGTGTTCCGCTTCATCGCCGCGCGCCGTCGCCAGCAGCAGCCGCAAATGGCCATGCCGGGCCATGCGCCGATGCAGCGTGAAACTCACGCGCAGCCGGCCCAGCCGTCGATCTTCGGTGGTTCGGCCGCACCTGCTGCCGCAGCCGCCCCGGTGATCAACGCCCCGGCCTGGTTCAACGAGCAGAACTTCCTGGCTGCTGCCCGTAACCACTTCCAGGCGCTGCAGCAGCACTGGGACGCCAACGAGATGGACAAGATCGCCGAGTTCGTCACCCCGCAGATGCTCGAGTTCCTCAAGCGCGAGCGCGCCGAACTGGGTGATGGCTTCCAGTCCACCTACATCGACAACCTCGAGGTACAGCTGGACGGTGTTGACGACCGCGCCGACCGTACCGACGCCACCCTGACCTTCCGTGGCGTGTCGAAGAACTCGCGCTTCGACCAGGGCGAAGTGTTCAGCGAAAGCTGGCACATGGTTCGCGCCCAGGGCGAAAACCAGCCTTGGCTGGTGGCCGGTATCCGTCAAAACGGCTAACCGCTGCGTGCTGCACAAAAAACCCCGGGCCTGTCCCGGGGTTTTTGCTTTTGCCAGAGTGGCCTACTAGGGTATAACGCGCAGCGTTGTCATCTAGGTCAGAGGAAGTGAACCGTGGAAGAAGTGATCGAACAACTCCGTGAAGCCAACGAGCCAGTGCCGGTGCCCCTTGAGCTTCCCGACGAGGACCTGCTGGTCGAAATCGAAGAAGAGCTGTTCATTAACATTCCTTTCGTGTTCAAGGAGTTCCTGCTGACCGTCAGTGACGTGGTGTATGGCTCACTGGAGCCGGTGACCGTTACCGACCCACAGTCACATACCTACCTGCCCGACGTCGCCGCCAACGCCTGGGATGCCGGCGTGCCACGTGACCTGATTCCACTGTGCCAGGACGGCGACAACTACTACTGCGTCGAAGAGGATGGCACCGTGGTGCTGTGGGATGCCGAAGAGGAAATCGTCGGTGAAGACAGCTGGGAATCGGTGTGGCACTGGGCGCGGGATGTCTGGCTGGAGAGCTGATCTCTATTCCATTGCCCAGGCCCTGATTGGATTTAGCAGGGTCCTGTGGGAGCGTCGCGCTTACGAATTGAGTTCTCCGATCTGAGACAGAGAATTATGGCCTAGTGCCATCTATACAGTTAAAATCGCCAGGCTTTCTGCGCCTGGCGACATCGCTACCGCTCCATCCCCTCGGACGACGGTGAAATCTTGCGCAGGGAGCATTGCCCTCTTCAGTGCGTATTCTCGCGGCTGTTCTCCAGCGTCTCCAGCAAGGCAATCTGCATGCGCGTATGCACGCGGATAAACCAGCGCCACAGCAAGGCCACCACCACTGCAGCCACCACGGCGATCACCAGCAGCAGCTCGCTGGTCGGTAGAATGCTCGCCGACAGCGCCGACAGCAGCAGGAAAATCACCAGCAGCGACAACAACGGAATCACCTCGGCAATAACTCGTCGCACGCGCTGAGTATGCCGTCCGGCCGTTTCCGGTTTGACGCCCATCTCTGCCAGTAGCATCGACAGCGCCTTGAGCTTGCGATAGGCCGCAATCAGGAATGGTAACGACAGCAATAACGCTACCCCCCAGATCAGCGCTTTCTGTTGGCTGGTATCGCTGACCCACTCGCTGAGCCAGTTGCCGATCCGCCCGGCGAAATAGCCACCACTGAAGAAGATGGCGATCACCAGCGCCAGGTTCACCCCAACCTGCAACAGGATGCGCCGGATCATCGCCGCGAGCATGGCGCCCTCGCCCTGCGGCTGGATGCTGCGCAACCATTCGCCATACAACGACAACACCCGCGCCAGGCGGCTGGGCACCACCTTGCCCAGCTTGAGCGACAGCGGGTCGGCGGCACGGATCAGGTAGGGTGTCAGCAGCGTGGTGATTGCCGATACCGCCACAGCCACCGGGTAGAGGAAGTCGCTGGTCACCTGCAGAGTCATGCCCAGCGCGGCGATGATGAAAGAAAACTCGCCAATCTGCGAAAGCCCCATGCCCACCCGCAGCGATGTGCGCCCGTCATTGCCTGCAATGAACGCGCCCATGCCACACGACAACATCTTGCCCAACACCACCGCTAGGGTAATGACCACGATCGGCCAGGCGTAGTCGATCAACACCTGGGGGTCGATCATCAGCCCGATGGCGACGAAGAAGATGGCGCTGAACAGGTCGCGTACCGGTTCGATCAGGCTCTCGATCTTCAGCAACTGGCGCGACTCGGCCATGATCGCGCCAATCAGGAAGGCGCCAAGCACCATGCTGTACTCGAGCTTCACCACCAGCAGGCAGAAGCCGAAGCACAGGCCCAATACGGTTATCAGCAGCATCTCGTTGCTTTCGAACCTGGCCACGTAGGCCAGCAGGCGCGGCACCAGCAGGATGCCGATGACCAGCGCAACGATCATGAACAGCGACAGCTTGCCGACAGTGGAGAACACCTCGCCCGAGCTGACCGTGCCGCTGACGGCGATGCCCGATAGCAGGGCGATGATGCCGATACCGAGGATGTCCTCGACGATCAGCACGCCGAATATCAGCTGGGCGAAACGCTCGTTCTTCATCTTCAGGTCGTTGAGCGCCTTGACGATGATGGTGGTCGAGGAAATCGCCAGGATGGCGCCGAGGAACAGCGAATCCATGGTGTTCCAGCCGAACCAGCGGCCGATCTCGAAGCCGATCCAGATCATCAGCACAATTTCCAGGAACGCCGCGATGAACGCCGTGGCGCCTACCTTGAACAGCTTGCGCAGGCTGAATTCGAGCCCCAGGCAGAACATCAGGAAGATCACCCCCAGCTCGGCGAGGGTCTTGATGGTGTCTTCATCGTGGATCAGGCCGAACGGTGGGGTGTGCGGGCCGATGATGAAGCCGGCGACGATGTAGCCCAACACCACGGGCTGCTTGAGGCGGTGAAAGAGAATGGTGACCACGCCAGCAACCAGCATGATGACTGCCAGGTCCTGGATGAAGCTGATGGCATGCATGGCGTGATACTCCTTTTCTCGTCCGTTGCTGGATGCCTGGGCAGACCGCTCCTCTGCCAAGGCAACCCTGAGCGAGCAGCAAGTACTTACTGTTTTGAATGCAGGAAAAGCCCATGTTGCATGGGTGCAGTCAGGTTAACATCGCACCCCGCCGCAAAAAGGCGGTGCAATATGCAGAAACAGATCGGCTGGAAAAGCGCCGCTGATGGCATGATCGGCGTGACGATGGAGCGTCAGCCAACGTCCCGTATCAGGAAGGCAAATTCAAAAGAGGGGAACAGAAGTGTCTGCAGATAATGCCCCCCATTCGCCCGATTCAGCGCAACCTCACCGTGAGCACACTATGGAACCTGGAAACGCCCAGCTGAGCATGACCGTCCTGATGACCCCGGACATGGCCAACTTTTCTGGCAACGTACATGGCGGCACCCTGCTCAAGTACCTCGACGAAGTGGCCTATGCGTGCGCCAGCCGCTATGCCGGCAGCTATGTAGTCACCCTGTCGGTCGACCAGGTGATCTTCCGTGAGCCGGTGCACGTGGGTGAACTTGTGACCTTCCTGGCGTCGGTCAACTACACCGGCAACACCTCGATGGAGGTGGGCATCAAGGTGGTGACCGAGAACATCCGCGAGCGCTCGGTGCGCCATTCCAACAGCTGCTTCTTCACCATGGTCGCGGTCGACGACAACCGTCGCCCGGTGCAGGTGCCGCCGCGCCAGCCGCAAAGCAGTGAAGAAAAGCGCCGTTTCCTGCAGGGCCAGCAGCGCCGACAGATCCGCCAGGAGCTGGAAAAGCGCTACCAGGACCTGAAAACCGACGCGATTTAAAGCGCCAGCAGCTGTGCCTCGAAGCGTACCCTTGGGTGCGCAATGCGGTCCTGGGCCCGCACCAGTTGCAGTTCATAGCTGGAGCAGGCCTGGGTTTCGAGCAGCACTTCGTGTACGGCCGCAGCGGTGAATTCGAACGCCTGCACCCAGCTGTCGCCGAGTAGGACGCGGGCCAGGAACAGGCCTGAGGTCAGGTCACCCACCCCTACCGGCTGCCGCGGGAACGCCAGCAGCGGGCGGCGCAGGTGCCAGCTTTGCTCGGCGGTCACCAGCAGCATCTCGAACTGGTCCTCGGCGCGCCCGGGGTAAGCAAGGTGCTTGACCAGCACCACCTGCGGCCCGCGCTGCAACAGGCTGCGCGCCATGTTCACGCAGTCCTCCAGCGACTGCGCTCGGCGGCCACAGAAGCTGTCCAGCTCCAGCTGGTTGGGGCACAGGATGTCGGCCCTGGTAGCCGCCTCATCGAGCAGGAACTCGCTCACTTCCGCTGGCACGATACAGCCCTTCTCAGGGTGCCCCATGACCGGGTCGCAAAGGTACAAAGCCTTTGGGTTGACTGCCTTGATCCGCTCGACGCCGGCCAGAATCGCCCGACCTTGTTCGGCACTGCCCAGGTAACCGGACAGCACCGCGTCGCAATGGCCCAGCTCGCCGATGTTGGAAATGCCTTCCACCAACGCAGGAATTTGCGCAGGGGCAAGCACTTCACCTGCCCACTGGCCATACTGTGTGTGATTGGAGAACTGCACGGTATTGAGCGGCCACACATTGACCCCGATACGCTGCATGGGAAACACCGCGGCGCTGTTGCCGGCGTGGCCGAACACCACGTGGGACTGGATGGCGAGCAGGTGCGGGGTACGTTTCATGCGGGAGGTTTCCAAAGCTGTTTCAGGGATTGTGCGCGACGCAGTATGAACTCGATTGCCACCTGTACGACAGGCCAGGGACGCAGTTAAGCTGGATCGACCTGTTTGGAGCATATGCAAATGTTGACCCTGGAAAACCTCTTCGTCCTGATGCTGGTCGCCACGGCAGGCGCCTGGTTGTGGCACAACCACGGGTTGCGCGAGAAAGCCCTGGAACGGGTCAAACAGCATTGCGCCAAGCTCGACCTCGAACTGCTCGACGACGCGGTCGCACTCAAGCGTATCGCCTTTGTCCGTGACGCCAACGGCCGCAAGCGCCTGGCGCGCGTCTACGCCTTCGAGTTCACCGTCACGGGCGAGCAGCGCCACCCCGGTACCGTGACCCAGTTCGGCGCCCACAGCGTGCAGATTGAACTGGCGCCCTACCCGTTCGAGATCAAGACCCCACCGCGCACCGACAATGTCATCGAGATGCAGCAGTGGCGCCAGGAGCACAACCGCTGGCGCAACTGATCAGTTGACACGACATTCGCTCAACCCGGCCTGCAGCGCGGATTGCGATTGCGGCTGGTCGAAAATCAGCTCGATACGCGTATCCCTGCGCCAGTCGCTGGGCTGCCAGGCGGGCATGTCCCCATTCAGGCCATTGAATGATTGCCAACCCTCCACGCTGTGGATAACCCCTTTCGCGCGCCGCCACGGCCAAGCCCGCAAGAACGCCTGCAGCCGCTGTGGATAAAACTGCTGGCCAGGGTGCCAGCGCCAGCCGATGCTCCAACCCCCCTCTCCCTGCTGTGCAAGACAGATCGGCTGCCCGGGGTCTGCCCATAGCGCTGCCGGTGGATTTACAAGATTGTCGACAATACTGTTATCCACAAGCGAGCTGTCGACAATGCCATGGGGTACAGCCGGAAGGTCCGACAAGGGCAGCCAACCTTGGACGGTCCAGAATATTTTCTTTTCATTAAATTTCTTATTTATCAACAACTTAGTGTTTTCATCCACAGCCTCTGATTTGTTCAAGACAACGCTCTCAGCAGCATCGAACGCCTGCTGTTGAGCCTCCGGAAGCTGTTCGTTCCGGACCATCGACTGCGCGTCGACGACCATCAGCAATGGCTGTATTGTCAGCACTCCAGTCCAATGGGCTTTTTGCAACTGAGCAAGCAACTGCAAGGGATGACCCAGTCCGGACGGCTCTATGAACAGCCGGTCAGGGCGGGATTTGCGCAGCAGTCGGCCCAGGCCCACCTGGAACGGCATGCCATTGACGCAGCACAGGCAGCCACCTGCGACCTCGCCGATGGCGATGCCGTCTTCGTCACGGCTGAGCAAGGCCGCATCCAGGCCTACCAGGCCGAATTCGTTGATCAATACCGCCCAGCGCTCATTGGCCGGGCGCTGGGCCAGCAGGTTACGGATCAGGGTGGTCTTGCCGGCCCCCAGCGGGCCGGCAATCACGTGGGTGGGAATGTTCTGCAGCATGGGGAGGCTTCGGGCGATGGCGATGCCTCACTATGCGCCGTCAGGCCAGCCAGTCAAGGCTGAGCAGCAGGCGCCCCTGCTGCCCCGATGGCGACCGATGCACCAGACCCGCGCCTTCGTTGCCCTGCCACTTTTCACCTTTGAGCACCGCCACATCGCCAGCTTGCAAGTACTGAACGTTATCCACAGGAAGTATTGCTGTGTGTAAGTTGCCACGAGGGCTCGCGTCCTCTTTCAACCACTCGCTACCTGGACCTGCGTAGGTAGTGAGCAGACGCAGCGGTACGTTATCCACATGGAAGCGCGGGCACATAGGGCCGGTCAGTACCCGCAGGCGCAAACCAACCCGCTGCGCACCCACCAGGCAGGTATAGGCCGCCACCAGCCAGGCCACATCTGCCACGAATGCCTCATAGCCGTGCAAGTCGGCCGCTTCGCGCAAGAGTTCGGTGAATACCGGCATGTGCCGCTCGTCCACATCGATGACGCGCTGGTCTGCCAAGGGCTGGCCGAGGCTAACCACCAGCGCGGCAAAGTCCTCCAGTTGCGGCGGCAAACGTCGGCGCCATACCGCCAGGTTTACGCCATCCTGCAGCACATCGGTCAGCACCTGCGGTGTCTCGCCAAATACCTGGAAAATATCCACAGGCTTGCGTGCAGGGTTCATGCTGCGGCCTCCTCATGCCATGAACCGAACGGATCGGGCAGGCGCAACCAGCCCATGTGCCCCAATTCCATTTCCTGATCGGTCAAAAGGCATGCATCGAGTGCTGTGGATAATTTTTCGAAGTCGATATTCTGCCCGATGAACACCAGTTCCTGGCGGCAGTCACCGCTCTCGGCAACCCAGTTCTTCAAGATCGCGGCAGTGTTATCCACATCCTGTGGCCACTGCTCGCGCGGCACGAAACGCCACCAGCGGCCCGCCAAGCCATGGCGCATCATGCCGCCTGCCTGCGACCAGCTTCCAGCTTCCTGGTATTTGCTGGCCAGCCAGAAAAAACCTTTCGAACGCAGCAGGCGGCCATTGCTCCAGGGCTTGTGGATAAAGTCGAAAAAGCGCTGTGGATGAAAGGGGCGCCGGGCCTGCCAGGTGGTGGCGGCAATGCCATACTCTTCGGTTTCCGGCACATGCTCGCCGCGCAACTCTTGCAGCCAGCCCGGTGCCTGGGCGGCCTGGTCGAAGTCGAACAGGCCGGTGTCGAGGATGCGGTCCAGCGGTACCTGGCCCATGACCATGGGCACGATCTGCGCCCGAGCATTGAGGCTGCGCAGAATGGCCATGAGCTCTTCGCGCTCGTGCTGGCTGATCAGGTCGATCTTGCTCAGCAACAGTACATCGGCGAACTCGATCTGCTCGATCAGCAAGTCACTGATTGAGCGCTCGTCTTCCTCACCCAGGGTTTCGCCACGGCTGGCCAGGCTGTCTGCTGCCTGGTAATCACGCAGGAAGTTCAGGCCATCGACCACAGTGACCATGGTGTCCAGGCGCGCCATGTCGGACAGGCTACGGCCCTGTTCGTCGCGGAAGGTGAAGGTCTCGGCCACAGGCAGTGGCTCCGAGATCCCCGTGGACTCGATCAGCAAATAATCGAAACGCCCTTCTTCAGCCAGCCGCGCCACTTCCTCGAGCAGGTCTTCACGCAGCGTGCAGCAGATGCAGCCATTGCTCATTTCCACCAACTTCTCCTCGGCACGGTTGAGGCTTACGTTGCGCTGCACCTCGCTCGCATCGATGTTGATTTCGCTCATGTCATTGACGATGACCGCGACTCGCAGGTTGTCGCGGTTACGCAGCACATGGTTGAGCAAGGTGCTCTTGCCGGCGCCAAGGAAGCCGGATAGCACGGTGACAGGGAGACGGTTGGACATGGCGAAACCTCTTCAGGCGAGCGCATTCGAAACGATGCATTGCACAATGTTATAAAGTAACAATACAATTTCGCCAAGCCGTTCGTGACGAATGAGTGCCCACCGGGAGGAAAAGTGAACCCGCCACGTGCCAGGGTGCCCCTCCCGGCATTGCAGCTTGATCGGTGGTGGCCGCTGATCTCCCTTTTGTTTGGAATAGCAGATGACTCAGCTCAAGCTCCCCGACATAGCCGCACAAACCCATGAATACGCCTTACCTTTGAACTGGGTGGGTATGTGCGGGATCGCCCAACCTGTGCAGTTCGAGGGGCGCACAGCAGCTGCCACGGTCGATGCCGGCGTTAGCCTGGTAGACGGCAGCTCACGCGGTATCCATATGTCACGGCTTTATCTCGCCCTGGAGTCGTTGGAGCACCAGCCCCTGACGCCGCTCACCATCCACCAGCTGCTGACTGACTTCCTCAGCAGCCATGAAGGCCTTTCTTCCTCAGCCTATTTGCGTCTGCGCTTCGAGCATCTGCTAAAAAGGCCTGCATTGATCAGCCCGCTGCAGGGTTGGAAAAGCTATGCCGTCACAGTCGATGCAAGGATCGAAAATGAAATGTTCCACGTGGAACTATCCGTTTCTGTCCCTTACTCCTCGACCTGCCCATGCTCGGCTGCACTTGCACGGCAACTGATTCAGCAGCAGTTCCAGGCGCATTTCAGTGCAGAGCAGGTCGACAAATCTGCAGTGCTGCAGTGGCTTGGCAGCGCCGAAGGCATCGTAGCGACGCCCCATAGCCAACGTAGTAGCGCGCAAATCCAGGTAAGGCTGCGCAGCAATCAGCAGGTTCTGCCAATCACCGAGTTGATCGACCGCATAGAAGCAAGCCTGGGGACAGCGGTGCAGACCGCAGTTAAGCGCGCAGACGAACAAGCCTTTGCCTTGGCCAACGGCCAGAATCTGATGTTCTGCGAAGACGCCGCACGACGCCTGCACAAGGCGCTACGGCAAATGGAATGGAGCACGGCCTTCAAGCTGCGCGTGGAACATGCAGAAAGCCTGCATGCCCACGATGCTGTCGCGACCAGCCAGTGGCAATGGGATGTCAGCTGCGCGGCTTGACCGAGCCGCAGTCATTACCCAACCACACGGCACGGGTGTTCATGCTGCCTTGCTGCTGTACACCCGAAGCGTTGAATGTACCGTTGACCTGGGTGGTGAATTCCCGGTCACTGAGGAAAGTCGCCTGGCCACTGCCCTGCGCTTTGGGGCAGCTGAACTGGAACTTCCATACATTGCCGGTGCGGTCGGTTATCTTTTGTGTACAACCTGACTTCGGGTCCTGCAGGGGGATATCGTTGGTTGCCACCTGTTCTGGCGTCAGGCACGAGCGCACCCCCTTACCCCCAACAGTCACTCCCTGCTTGGCCAGCACCCCTTCCATCATCGCGCGCTGCTCTGGCGGCAGGTTCTTCAACTGGCCGAGCATGAACTCCATATCGGGTAACGGCTTGCCATCGACCTGCATGTTGCTGGTGGTCAGCTCCCACAAACCTGGCTGTAGCATCTGAGCATGCACCAGCGGGCTGCTCACACCTAGGGCCAACGCCAACAGTGGCAGACGAATCTTCATGGACGAACGCTCCTGGAAAAAGCCGGCCAAGCGGGCCGGTCTGTGCCTTAGACGCCAAATCCACCTGCAGGTTGCAAGGCGGACCGGGAACGTGTTCTGTTACTCAAGTGTACTCGGCAAGCAGGATGCATATGGACTACCACAGCCCCTACTTCTTCGGTTACCTACTCGGCCTGGTTCATTTGCTGGGTATTGTCGCCGCATTACACGCACTGTTCACCGTGCGCACTGCCCAGGGCGCAATCGCCTGGGCCATGCCGTTGTTCTTCATCCCCTACCTCACCCTGATCCCTTACCTGATCTTCGGTGCGCGCTCGTTCTATGCCTACATCAAGGCTCGGCGCCAGGCCAACCAGGAAATGCATGTGGCCATGGCCAACCTCAACTGGCGGCCTTGGGTAGAAGAAGCCCTTACCGCCCGCGAGTCGGAAAGCTATGCGGCCTTGCGCGCCATGCCCAAACTCGGGCGGATGCCCTGCCTTGCCAATAACGAGGTGAAGCTGCTGATCGATGGCAAGGCAACATTCGATGCAATATTTGCCGCCATCGAAAAAGCCCGCGACGTGGTGTTGGTGCAGTTCTTCATCATCCATGACGACAACCTTGGCAAAGCATTGCAGCAACTGCTGCTGCGCAAAGCCGCCGAGGGGGTGCGGGTGTTCGTGCTGTATGACCGTGTCGGCAGCCATGCCTTGCCGGCAAGCTACAGCCAGTTGATGCGCGACGGTGGTGTACAGATTCATGCCTTCGCAACCCGTCGGGGCTGGTTCAACCGCTTCCAGGTTAATTTCCGTAACCACCGCAAAATCGTGGTGGTGGATGGCTTGCTCGGTTTCATCGGCGGGCACAACGTGGGCGATGAGTACCTCGGTGGCCACCCGCAGCTTTCACCTTGGCGCGACACCCACGTGCAGATCAGCGGGCCGGTGCTAGCCTGCCTGCAGGAGTCGTTCGCCGAGGACTGGTACTGGGCCACGCGCCAACTACCGCCGCTGATTCTGCCGGACGCCTACCCTGACAACGGCGTGCTGTGCCAAGCCTTGGCCAGCGGCCCGGCCGATCCACAGGAAACCTGCTCGCTGTTCTTCCTTGAGGCGATCCATTCAGCCACCCGGCGCGTGTGGATCACCAGCCCGTACTTCATCCCCGACGAGGCGGTGTTCGCCGCGTTGCGTTTGGCGGTACTGCGTGGGGTCGATGTGCGAGTGCTGATTCCGTCACGCCCAGACCATCGCATCGTCTATGCCGCCTCCAGCCTTTTCGCCTTCGAAGCGGTACGTGCGGGTGTACGCATGTTCCGCTACCAACCGGGTTTCCTGCATCAGAAGGTGGTGCTGGTGGATGACGATGTCAGCGCTATAGGCAGTGCCAACCTGGACAACCGCTCGTTCCGCCTGAACTTCGAAATCACCCTGTTGACAGTCGATCGCGGCTTCGCTGACCAGGTCGAGAACATGCTGAACAATGACTTTGAACAGGCACGGGAAATTACTGCGGAGGACAGCCGCGATACTCATCGGCTGCAGCAACTGGGGATGCGGATTGCTCGGCTGATTTCGCCGATTCTCTGATGCGCCTGCGCCCGTTGCAGGGTATCGCGGACCTTGTGGGAGCGGGTTTACCCGCGAAGACGTCAGTGGCTGTACCGACGCATTCGCGGGTAAACCCGCTCCACAGGGTATGGTGTCGCGCTTGCGTGCTTTGTTGCAATTCAGCGATACAGGTCTTCACGCGTCCAAGGCAGGTCATGGTGCCCATCGGCGTACGGCTTCACGGCCAGGATCTGATGCAGGTTGATCCAGCCCTTCTGGAAGGCATAGGCACACCCGGCCAGGTACAGGCGCCAGATGCGCAAGGTCTTCTCGGGCACCAGCGCCGCCGCCTTGTGCAGCTGGTTCTCCAGGTTCTCGCTCCAGTGGTGCAAGGTCTTGGCGTAGTGCAAACGCAGGCTCTCCACGTCTACTACCTCCAATCCCGCTTCACAGATGCTGGCACTGATCATCGACAGGTGCGGCAGCTCGCCATGGGGGAACACGTAGCGATCGATGAACTCGCCAGCGCCACGCCCGACCGGGCGACCATCCACATGCTTGGCGGTAATACCGTGATTCATCACCAGGCCCCCTTCCCTCACGGCACCGAACAGCTTCTGGCTATACAGCGCCAAGTTGGCATGCCCGACATGCTCGAACATGCCAACGCTGACAACCTTGTCGAAGCGGCCGTCCTGAGGCAGGTCGCGGTAGTCGAGAATCTGCAGGTCGACCTTGTCGGCCAACCCCTCTGCCTTCACCCGCTCGCGACCGAGCTTGAGCTGCTCCTTGCTCAAGGTGATACCAAACACCTTGGCGCCATATTCGCGAGCAGCGAAACGCGCCAGCCCACCCCAGCCGCAGCCAACGTCGAGCAGGTAATCACCCGCTTCCAGGCGTAGCTTGCGGCACAGATGATCGAATTTGTCCTGCTGTGCCTGATCCAGCGTGTTGTCCGGCTCACGGAAGTAGGCGCACGAGTAGGCCATGTCCTGATCCAGCCATAGCTGGTAGAACGCGTTTGAAACATCGTAATGGTAGGAAATCGCTTCGGCGTCGGTGCTCTTGTCGTGGGCCTGACGCTGCGGTGGGGTGTCGTCTTCGTCGGTCATTAGCGCTTCGCTCAGCTCATCGCATACGCGGATGGCTTCACCAATATCGCCTTCAAGCTCCAGCTTGCCTTCGACGAATGCCGTGCCCAGTTGGTCCATGCTCGGGTGGCTCAACTGGCTGATCAGCTGTGGCTCCTTGACCAGGATAGTGACCTGCGGGCTAGGCCCCAGATCGAACTGGTTACCGTCCCACAGTTTCAGCCGCAACGGCAGATGCAGGCTCTGCAGTGCCGGTGGAAGTTGCGCAAGCATGAACGACCCTCCTGTCCGTATTTGGCCACGACGCCTGATATTTCGAACGTCGCCGGATCAGAGTAGTTCATTCGTGGGATGTTTCCTCTAAACGAGACCATGGTCTAGAACCAACTAGTCTTATGCACACCGCGGATTGTATACAATTCTTGCATCTCAGCTTAACCTTGTGCCCCTCTTGCGCTTCTTCATCCTGGAGTTGAACCCATGAAATCCTATGACGTGGTGATCATCGGCGGTGGCCCTGGCGGCTACAACGCAGCCATCCGCGCCGGCCAACTGGGCCTGAGCGTAGCCTGCGTGGAAGGCCGCTCGACCTTGGGCGGCACCTGCCTGAACGTGGGCTGCATGCCCTCCAAGGCACTGTTGCATGCTTCCGAGCTGTACGAAGCTGCCAGTGGTGACGAGTTCGCCCACCTCGGTATCGAAGTCAAACCTACCCTCAACCTCGCCCAGATGATGAAACAGAAGGACGAGAGCGTGACCGGCCTGACCAAGGGCATCGAGTACCTGTTCCGCAAGAACAAAGTCGACTGGATCAAGGGCTGGGGTCGCCTGGATGGCGTCGGCAAGGTCGTGGTCAAGGCTGAGGATGGCAGCGAAACCGCACTGCGGGCCAAAGATATCGTCATTGCCACCGGCTCCGAACCTACGGCCCTGCCGGGCGTGACCATCGACAACCAGCGCATCATCGACTCGACCGGCGCGCTGTCGCTGCCACAGGTGCCCAAACATTTGGTCGTCATCGGAGCT
The DNA here is from genome assembly GCF_015168335.1 of Pseudomonas shirazica. Taxonomy (NCBI): domain Bacteria; kingdom Pseudomonadati; phylum Pseudomonadota; class Gammaproteobacteria; order Pseudomonadales; family Pseudomonadaceae; genus Pseudomonas; species Pseudomonas shirazica. The sequence goes on along the minus strand of NZ_CP063456.1, from coordinate 5,299,865 downwards.
GGCGTGATCGGCCTCGAGTTGGGTTCGGTATGGCGCCGCCTGGGCAGCCAGGTCACGGTCATCGAATACCTCGACCGCATCTGTCCGGGCACCGACGAAGAAACCGCCAAGACCCTGCAGAAGGCCTTGGCCAAACAAGGCATGGTGTTCAAGCTGGGTAGCAAGGTGACCCAGGCGAACGCCAGCGCCGATGGCGTGAACCTGACCCTAGAGCCAGCAGCTGGTGGCACCGCAGAAACGCTGCAGGCTGACTATTTACTGGTCGCCATCGGTCGCCGCCCCTATACCAAAGGGCTGAACCTGGAAAGCGTGGGCCTGGAAACCGACAAGCGCGGCATGCTCGGCAATGACCACCACCGCACTTCCGTGCCGGGTATCTGGGTGATTGGCGACGTCACCTCCGGCCCGATGCTGGCGCACAAAGCCGAAGACGAAGCGGTGGCCTGCATCGAACGCATCGCCGGCAAGCCCCACGAGGTCAACTACAACCTTATCCCTGGCGTGATCTACACCCGCCCCGAGTTGGCCACCGTGGGCAAGACCGAAGAGCAGCTCAAGGCCGAAGGGCGTGCCTATAAAGTCGGCAAGTTCCCGTTCACGGCCAACAGCCGGGCCAAGATCAACCACGAGACCGAAGGCTTCGCCAAGGTCATCGCCGATGCCGAGACCGACGAAGTGCTGGGTGTGCACCTGGTAGGCCCAAGTGTCAGCGAGATGATTGGTGAGTTCTGCGTGGCCATGGAGTTCTCGGCCTCGGCGGAAGACATCGCCCTCACCTGCCACCCCCACCCGACCCGCTCCGAGGCCTTGCGCCAGGCAGCGATGAATGTGGACGGGATGGCGATGCAGATTTGATGTGAGATAGCCGGGGGCTGCAAAGCGCCCCTGGCTTCTGGCTTACTCGACCGTAACCGACTTGGCTAGGTTACGCGGCTGGTCCACGTCGGTGCCCTTGAGCACGGCCACGTAGTAAGACAGCAGCTGCAGCGGGATGGTGTACAGGATTGGTGCCAGGGCGTCGGCGATGTGCGGCACCTTGATCACGTGGGTACCTTCGCCATTGGTCATGCCGGCCTGCTCGTCTGCAAACACTACCAGCTCGCCACCACGGGCGCGTACTTCCTGCAGGTTGGACTTCAGCTTCTCCAGCAGTTCGTTATTCGGCGCAACGGTTACCACTGGCATGTCGTTGTCCACCAGAGCCAGCGGGCCGTGCTTCAGCTCGCCTGCCGGGTAGGCTTCGGCGTGGATGTAGGAGATTTCCTTGAGCTTGAGCGCACCTTCCATCGCCACCGGGTACTGCGCACCACGGCCGAGGAACAGGGTGTGGTGCTTGTCGGCGAACAGCTCGGCGATTTTCTCGACGGTGGCGTCCATGGCCAGGGCTTCGCCCAGGCGGGCCGGCAGGCGGCGCAGTTCATCAACCAGCTCGGCTTCGACGCCGGCTTCCAGGGTACCGCGCACCTGGCCCAGAGCCAGGGTCAGCAGCATCAGCGAAACAAGCTGGGTGGTGAAAGCCTTGGTCGAAGCCACGCCGATTTCCGGGCCGGCCAGAGTCAGCAGGGTCAGGTCCGACTCACGCACCAGCGAACTGATACCGACGTTGCAGATCGCCAGGCTGCCGAGGAAGCCCAGCTCCTTGGCGTTGCGCAGTGCGGCCAGGGTGTCGGCGGTTTCGCCAGACTGCGAGATGGAGACGAACAGGGTGTCCGGCTGCACTACCACCTTGCGGTAACGGAACTCGCTGGCCACTTCGACCTGGCACGGGATCCCGGCCAGGCTTTCCAGCCAGTAACGGGCGACCATGCCGGCGTGGTAGCTGGTACCGCAGGCAACGATCTGCACGTTACGCACCTTGGCGAACAGTTCGGCAGCCTGCGGGCCGAAGGCCTGGACCATAACGTTGTCCTTGCCCAGCCGGCCTTCCAGGGTGCGCTGCACCACGCTTGGCTGCTCGTGGATTTCCTTGAGCATGAAGTGGCGGTAGGTACCTTTGTCGGCAGCTTCGGCACCTTCGTGGTACTGCACGGTTTCGCGCTGGACCTTGTGGCCATCCTGGTCCCAGATGGAGACCTGGTCACGGCGGATTTCGGCGATGTCGCCTTCTTCCAGGTACATGAAGCGGTCGGTGACCTGGCGCAGGGCCAGCTGGTCGGACGCCAGGAAGTTCTCGCCCAGGCCCAGGCCGATCACCAGCGGGCTGCCACTGCGTGCGGCTACCAGGCGGTCAGGCTGCTTGGCACTGATCAGCGCCAGGCCGTAAGCACCATGCAGGCGCTTCACCGCAGCCTTCAGGGCATCGGTCAGGTCCGGAATGCTCTTCAGGGTGTGGTGGATCAGGTGGACGATGACTTCGGTATCAGTCTGCGAAGTGAAGACATAGCCAAGGCCCTTCAGCTCTTCGCGCAGTTCTTCGTGGTTCTCGATGATGCCGTTGTGCACCACGGCCACTTCATGGCCCGAGAAGTGCGGGTGGGCGTTGCCCTCGGTCGGCGCACCGTGGGTGGCCCAGCGAGTGTGGGCGATGCCCAGCTGGCCGGCCAGTGGCTCGGCGGCAACAGCGGCTTCCAGTTCACTGACCTTGCCGATACGGCGACGGCGCTGCAGTTCACCGTTCTGGGTGAGGACGGCCAGGCCGGCGCTGTCGTACCCGCGGTACTCAAGACGCTTGAGGCCTTCGATCAGGATGGCTGTGATGTTGCGCTCGGCGACGGCACCAACGATTCCACACATGGTTTATTGCTCCTGGCTGATCGCGGCGCAGATCAGGTTGATGCCGCGGGCTTGAATTTGTTCGCGTGCCGCTGCGGGCAGGCGTTCGTCAGTAATAAGGGTGTGCACGCTGCCCCAGGGCAGCTCGAGGTTAGGGATCTTGCGCCCTACCTTGTCCGATTCGACCATCACGATCACTTCACGGGCGACTTCGGCCATGACCCGGCTCAGCCCGAGAAGTTCGTTGAAGGTGGTGGTACCGCGGCCGAGGTCGATGCCGTCGGCGCCGATGAACAGTTGGTCGAAATCGTAGGAGCGCAACACCTGCTCGGCCACCTGGCCCTGGAACGACTCGGAATGCGGGTCCCAGGTGCCACCGGTCATCAGCAGCACCGGCTCGTGTTCGAGGTCGCAGATGGCGCGGGCCACGTTCATCGAATTGGTCATCACCACCAGGCCAGGATGGCGGCCCAGTTCAGGGATCATGGCTGCCGTGGTGCTGCCGCTGTCGATGATGATGCGCGCATGTTCGCGGATACGCGCCACAGCAGCGCGGGCGATGGCCTTTTTATAGGAAGACACCGGCTGGGCAGGTTCACCGAGCAGCTCTTGAGGCACCGGGACCGCGCCACCATAACGCCGTAGCAACAGGCCATTGGTTTCCAGGGCAGCGAGGTCCTTGCGGATGGTGACCTCCGAGGTAGCGAAACGCTTGGCCAACGCGTCCACACTCACCTCGCCCTGCTCGCTGAGCAAAGCCAGGATGTTGTGCCGCCGCTGCGGGGTGTTTCGTTTCGACATGAGCGCTTAAGTTTCGATTCGAAAGATAATGATGGCAATCAAAACCTAAGATGAGCGATTCGTCAAGTCGTCACTGCCCTGTGGATAGATTCTCTCTGCACTGGCGCGGCCCCTGTAGGAGCGGCCTTGTGTCGCGATGGGCCGCAGCGCGGCCCCAGGGTTTTCGAGGCAAAACAGAAATTGTCGGGCCTACTTTGCAGTCCATCGCGACACAAGGTCGCTCCTACAGAGGCTGCGATATGCCGCAAAATAAAAAGCCGACTTATTCACATAAGTCGGCTTTCGATCGAAACAGCTGTGTATAACTCAGCTCTTCTTGATCTTTTCCGGCCGCTTCCAACCCGAGATGTTGCGCTGACGTGCACGAGCCACCGCCAGATCGCCTGCCTCAACGGTCTGAGTGATGGTCGAACCGGCTGCAGTGGTCGCACCAGCCTTGATTTCCACAGGCGCTACCAACGAGTTGTTCGAGCCGATGAATACATCCTCGCCCATCACGGTCTTGAACTTGTTCGCGCCATCGTAGTTGCAGGTGATGGTGCCGGCGCCGATGTTGGTACGAGCACCGATTTCGGCATCGCCCAGATAAGTCAGGTGACCGGCCTTGGCGCCCTCACCCAGGTGAGCGTTCTTCAGTTCGACGAAGTTACCCACATGTGCCTTGGCGTCCAGCACGCTACCCGGGCGCAGGCGGGCGAACGGGCCGGCATCGCTGCCCTCGCCCATCACGGCGCCTTCAAGGTGGCTGTTGGCCTTGACCACTGCGCCTTTGCGCAGGGTGGTGTTCTTGATCACGCAGTTAGGGCCGATCTGCACATCGTCCTCGATGACCACCTTGCCTTCGAGAATCACGTTGATATCGATCAGCACGTCACGGCCAACGGTCACTTCACCGCGGACATCGAAGCGCGACGGGTCGCGCAAAGTTACGCCCTGGGCCATCAGGCGACGGCCTTCACGCAACTGGTAGTGGCGCTCCAGTTCGGACAGCTGGCGACGGTCGTTGGCACCTTGCACTTCCATCGGGTCGTGCGGCTGTTCAGTAGCCACTACCAGGCCGTCAGCTACAGCCATGGCGATGACATCGGTCAGGTAATACTCACCCTGGGCATTGTTGTTCGACAGGCGACCCATCCAGTCGGCCAGACGCGCGGCCGGCAGGGCCAGAATACCGGTGTTGCCTTCCTTGATCGCTTTCTGCGCATCGTTGGCGTCCTTGTGCTCAACGATGGCGGTCACCTTCCCCTGCTCGTCACGCACGATACGGCCATAACCGGTCGGGTCGTCGAGGGTCACCGTGAGCAGGCCCAGCTGCTGCTCGTTGGCCTTCGCCAGCAGGCGCTGCAGGGTTTCCACTTCAATCAAAGGCACATCACCGTACAGCACCAGCACGGTTTCGGCGGTCAAGGCCGGCAATGCCTGGGCAACCGCATGGCCGGTACCCAGCTGCTTATCCTGCATGACGAAGTTCAGGTCGTCGGCGGCCAGGCGCTCGCGAACCAGCTCGGCACCATGGCCAATGACCACATGAATACCTTGCGGCTGCAGCTGGCGCGCGCTGTGGATAACATGGCCGAGCATGGAGTTGCCGGCAACCGGGTGCAGCACCTTGGGCAGCGCCGAGCGCATGCGGGTGCCTTGGCCGGCGGCGAGAATAACGATATCGAGTGACATTACTGGCTACCAATCCTGGGTGGTCAGTGAAATGACCGGGGGAGAGAAATCAGAAAAAGAAAAAGGGTAGCCGAGGCTACCCTTTTACTCAATCGCAACAGAAGTTATCAGCCGAGGGCCGATTACTTGCCTCTGCGCATTTGCTGGACGGTACGCAGCTGAGCTGCGGCCTCGGCCAGACGTGCGGCGGCGGCGCCGTAGTCGAAGTCCGCGCCTTTCAGATTCAGGGCGTTCTCGGCAGCCTTGAGGGCTTCCTGAGCCTGAGCTTCATCCAGGTCTGCAGCACGTTGCACGGTATCGGCAAGCACCTTGACCATGTTCGGCTGAACCTCGAGGAAACCACCAGAGATGTAGAACACCTCTTGGGCGCCACCCTGCTTGGTCAGCGTGATCGGACCAGGCTTGAGATTGGTGATCAGCGGCGCGTGACCCGGAGCGATACCAAGATCACCCAGGTTACCGTGCGCAACTACCATCTCGACCAGGCCGGAGAAGATCTCTCCTTCCGCGCTGACGATATCGCAATGGACTGTCATAGCCATCTGCTTGCCTCAACCTGATAGCGCCCCTTGCGGGGCGCAGGAATTACAGTTTCTTGGCTTTCTCGATCGCTTCGTCGATGCTGCCGACCATGTAGAACGCTTGTTCTGGCAGGTGGTCGTAGTCACCTTTGAGGATGCCGCTGAAGCCAGCGATGGTGTCTTTCAGGGAAACGTACTTGCCTGGCGAACCGGTGAAGACTTCGGCCACGAAGAACGGCTGCGACAGGAAGCGCTGGATCTTACGAGCGCGGGCTACCAGTTGCTTGTCGGCTTCGGACAGTTCGTCCATACCCAGGATCGCGATGATGTCTTTCAGCTCTTTGTAGCGCTGCAGAACATACTGAACGCCACGAGCGGTCTCGTAGTGCTCGTTGCCGATCACGTTCGGGTCCAGCTGGCGCGAAGTCGAGTCCAGTGGGTCGACCGCTGGGTAGATACCCAGGGAGGCGATGTCACGGGACAGAACGACGGTGGCGTCCAAGTGGGCGAAGGTGGTCGCAGGCGACGGGTCGGTCAAGTCGTCCGCAGGTACGTATACGGCCTGAACGGAGGTGATCGAACCTTCCTTGGTGGAGGTGATACGCTCTTGCAGAACGCCCATCTCTTCAGCCAGGGTCGGCTGGTAACCTACTGCCGAAGGCATACGGCCCAGCAGTGCGGATACTTCGGTACCGGCCAGGGTGTAACGATAGATGTTGTCGACGAACAGCAGAACGTCGTTACCTTCGTCACGGAACTTCTCGGCCATGGTCAGGCCGGTCAGCGCTACGCGCAGACGGTTTCCTGGTGGCTCGTTCATCTGACCGTAGACCAGCGCTACCTTGTCGAGAACGTTGGAGTCCTTCATCTCGTGGTAGAAGTCGTTACCCTCACGAGTACGCTCACCCACACCAGCGAACACGGAGTAACCACTGTGTTCCATGGCGATGTTACGGATCAGTTCCATCATGTTTACGGTCTTGCCGACACCGGCACCACCGAACAGACCAACCTTACCACCCTTGGCGAACGGGCAAACCAGGTCGATAACCTTGATGCCGGTTTCCAGCAGGTCGTTGCCGCCTGCCTGGTCAGCGAACGAAGGCGCTGGCTGGTGGATACCGCGACGCTCTTCTTCGCCGATCGGGCCGGCCTCGTCGATCGGGTTGCCCAGTACGTCCATGATACGGCCCAGGGTGGCCTTACCAACAGGAACGGAAATGGCAGCGCCGGAGTCAACGACTTCCAGACCGCGCTTCAGGCCTTCGGTCGAGCCCATCGCAATGGTACGAACCACGCCGTCGCCCAGCTGCTGCTGAACTTCCAGGGTGGTTTCCGCGCCTTGTACTTTCAGCGCGTTGTAAACACTCGGCACGACGTCACGTGGGAATTCCACGTCGATGACGGCGCCGATGATTTGAACGATACGTCCGCTACTCATAGCTGGATCCTCTGAATATTTGAACCGTTAAACCGCGGCAGCGCCGCCGACGATTTCCGAGATCTCCTGGGTGATCGCAGCCTGACGCGCCTTGTTGTAGATCAACTGAAGCTCTTTGATCAAATCACCGGCGTTGTCTGTGGCGTTCTTCATGGCGATCATCCGGGCCGCTTGTTCAGCAGCGTTGTTCTCGACCACCGCCTGGTACACCTGCGACTCCACGTAACGCACCATCAAGCCGTCCAGCAGCTCTTTTGCGTCGGGTTCGTACAGGTAGTCCCAGTGATGCTTGAGATCCTGATCCGGGGTTGCCACCAACGGTACCAATTGCTCGACCGTTGGCTTCTGGGTCATGGTGTTGATGAACTTGTTCGAAACCACCGAGAGGCGATCGATACGGCCGTCCAGGTAGGCGTCCAGCATCACTTTGACGGAGCCGATCAGATCGTTGATCGATGGCTCTTCGCCCAAGTGGCTGATCGCGGCTACGACGTTGCCGCCAAAGATGCGGAAGAAAGTCGCACCCTTGCTGCCGATCACGCACAGGTCGATTTCCACGCCCTGTTCGCGGTTTTCGTTCATGTCCTTGACCAGGGCCTTGAACAGGTTGGTGTTCAAGCCACCGCACAGACCACGGTCACTGCTCACCACGATATAACCGGCGCGCTTTACAGGGCGCTCGATCATGAACGGGTGGCGGTATTCCGGGTTGGCGTTGGCCAGATGACCGATCACCTGGCGGATACGCTCCGCGTAAGGACGGCTAGCAGCCATGCGCATTTGTGCCTTGCGCATCTTGCTGACCGCCACTTTCTCCATGGCGCTGGTAATTTTTTGCGTGCTTTTGATGCTCGCAATCTTACTGCGAATCTCTTTTGCGCCTGCCATGTATCACCTATCAGGTTAGCAAGCGGGGGCCTGAGCCCCCGCTGCGGCTTACCAGGTCTGGGTGGCCTTGAACTTCTCGATACCGGCTTTCAGGCCTGCGTCGATTTCGTCGTTGAAGTCACCCTTCACGTTGATCTTCGCCATCAGTTCAGCGTGATCACGGTTGAAGAAGGCGATCAGTGCTTGCTCGAAGCTACCGATCTTGGAGACTTCTACGTCAGTCAGGAAGCCACGCTCAGCGGCGTACAGCGACAGAGCCATGTCCGCGATGGACATCGGCGCGTACTGCTTCTGCTTCATCAGCTCGGTAACGCGCTGACCATGCTCCAGCTGCTTGCGGGTCGCTTCGTCCAGATCGGAAGCGAACTGGGCGAATGCAGCCAGTTCACGGTACTGAGCCAGAGCGGTACGGATACCACCGGACAGCTTCTTGATGATCTTGGTCTGAGCGGCACCACCTACGCGGGATACCGAAACACCGGCGTTCACTGCTGGGCGGATGCCCGAGTTGAACATGGCCGATTCCAGGAAGATCTGACCGTCGGTGATGGAAATCACGTTGGTCGGAACGAACGCGGAAACGTCGCCAGCCTGGGTTTCGATGATCGGCAGGGCGGTCAGGGAACCGGTCTTGCCAGTGACTGCGCCGTTGGTGAACTTCTCGACATACTCTTCCGAAACGCGCGATGCACGCTCCAGCAGACGGGAGTGGAGATAGAACACGTCACCTGGGTACGCTTCACGTCCTGGTGGACGGCGCAGCAGCAGGGAGATCTGACGGTAGGCAACGGCCTGCTTGGACAGGTCGTCGTAAACGATCAGGGCGTCTTCACCGCGGTCACGGAAGAACTCGCCCATGGTGCAGCCGGCGTATGGCGCCAGGAACTGCAGTGCGGCGGATTCCGAAGCACTGGCAACGACCACGATGGTGTTGGCCAGGGCGCCGGCTTCTTCCAGCTTGCGAACGATGTTGGCAACGGTGGAACGCTTCTGGCCGACAGCAACATAAACACAGAAAATACCGGAGTCTTTCTGGTTGATGATGGCGTCGATGGCCATGGCGGTCTTGCCGATCTGACGGTCACCGATGATCAGCTCGCGCTGGCCACGGCCGACAGGGATCATGGCGTCGACGGACTTGTAGCCAGTCTGTACAGGCTGGTCTACCGACTTACGCCAGATCACGCCTGGAGCGACCTTTTCGACCGCGTCGGTTTCGGTGGTGGTCAGAGGACCTTTGCCATCGATCGGGTTACCCAGAGCGTCGACGACGCGGCCCAGCAGGCCTTTGCCGACCGGAACTTCCAGGATGCGACCGGTACACTTGGCGCTCATGCCCTCGGCGAGGGTGTCATAGGCACCCAGGATCACTGCACCTACGGAGTCTTGCTCCAGGTTCAGGGCCATGCCGAATACGCTGCCAGGGAACTCGATCATTTCGCCGTACATGACGTCGGCCAGACCGTGGATCCGCACGATACCGTCGGATACCGAAACAACGGTACCTTCGTTACGGGCTTGGGAGCTCACATCGAGGTTGTCGATGCGGCCCTTGATGATTTCACTAATTTCGGAAGGATTGAGTTGCTGCATTGCTCTGCTGCCCCTTCAAACTCAAGATTTCAATGCTTCGGCCAGTTTCGCGATTTTGCCGCGAACAGAGCCATCGATTACCAGGTCACCGGCGCGGATGACGACGCCGCCAATCAGGCTGGCATCCTCCGACGCGTGCAGGCGCACTTCCTGGCCTAACCGTGCACTGAGAACCTTGGCGAGTTTGTCTTGCTGTTCTTGGTTCAACGCGAAGGCACTGGTGACTTCCACGTCCACGGATTTCTCTTGCTCGGCCTTGTACAGGTCGAACAGGGCGGCAATCTCCGGCAGAAGCAGGAGACGGTCGTTTTCCGCGGCAACATGAATGAAATTCCGTGCCTGTGCATTGAACTTGTCACCGCACACGTCAATGAACGTGGCGGCCTTTTCTGCGCTCGTCAGTCGCGGGGCCTTGAGCAGGCGCTGCATGGTGTCGTCTTGCGACACCGCAGCAGCCAGGCCGAGCATGGCTGACCAATTGGCCAGTTGCTGATGGGCCTGGGCATGCTCAAAGGCAGCCTTAGCGTAAGGTCGGGCCAACGTGGTCAGTTCTGCCATGATCGCCCTCGCTTAAATTTCAGCGGCCAGTTTGTTAACCAGCTCCGCATGCGCGTTTTGATCGATTGTGGCGCCAAGGATCTTTTCAGCACCACCAACGGCCAGGGCACCCACTTGGGCGCGCAGGGCGTCTTTAGCGCTGTTCAGTTCCTGTTCGATCTCGGCCAGAGCCTGAGCCTTCACACGGTCAGCTTCGACGCGGGCCTGATCACGGGCTTCCTCGACAAGCTGAGCAGCGCGTTTCTTGCTTTGCTCGATGATTTCGGCTGCCTGTGCTTTAGCTTCGCGCAGTTGCTGACCCGCTTTCTCTTGGGCCAGCTCCAGGTCGCGAGCTGCGCGGTTGGCAGCGTCCAAGCCGTCGGCAATCTTCTTTTGGCGCTCTTGCAGGGCAGTGATGACCGGAGGCCACACATACTTCATGCAGAAGAGTACAAAAATCAGAAAAGCAACGGATTGGCCAATCAGGGTTGCATTAATGTTCACGCCAACACCTCGCTCGGTCTTAATTCATACAGCCATCAACTCGTGGTGACGAGTGATTAGCCGGCGATCTGACCAACGAACGGATTCGCGAAGGTGAAGAACAGAGCGATACCAACACCGATCATGGTTACGGCGTCGAGCAGACCGGCAACGATGAACATTTTAACCTGCAGCATCGGAACCATTTCTGGTTGACGAGCAGCGCCTTCCAGGAACTTGCCGCCCAGCAGGCCGAAACCAATGGCGGTACCCAGAGCACCCAGGCCGATCAGCAGAGCAACAGCGATAGCGGTCAGACCAACTACAGTTTCCATCTTTCCTCCCGACTTTTACGTCGTATTGGTTAGGTTTTTAGTTTGAAGCGGTAAAACAAATCGTTTGGTACAGCATGCCCTTGCGGACTTTTTAAGCCCTCCCCCCGAACAGGCGGGGAAGGCTATCAGACACGCCAGGCGGTCTTAATGGTTATCTTCGTGAGCCATCGACAGGTAGACGATGGTCAGCATCATGAAGATGAAAGCTTGCAGGGTGATGATCAGGATGTGGAACACAGCCCACGCCCATTGCAGCACCACACCCAGGCCGCTGAGCCACAGCAGGCCGGAGCCGAACATTACAGCGATCAGGATGAACACCAGTTCGCCGGCGTACATGTTGCCGAACAGACGCAGTGCCAGCGAGATCGGCTTGGCGATCAGGGTGACGAATTCCAGCAGGAAGTTGACCGGAATCAGCAGGATCTGAACGAAGATGTTCTTGCTGCCGAACGGGTGCAGGGTCAACTCACCGATGAAGCCGCCCAGGCCCTTGACCTTGATGCTGTAGAAGATGATCAGGGCGAACACGCAGAAGGCCATGGCCAGGGTCGCGTTCGGGTCGGTGGTCGACACGGCGCGGAACGGAATGTGCGGGTCACCGGAGATCAGGATGGCCAGCTGAGGAATCCAGTCGACCGGTACCAGGTCGACGGCGTTCATCAGGAATACCCAGACGAAAATGGTCAGCGCCAGCGGAGCGATTACTGGGCTACGGCCGTGGAAGGAGTCCTTCACGCTGCCGTTGACGAAGTCCACCATCACTTCTACGAAGTTCTGCAGGCCGCCAGGTTGGCCGGAAGTCGCCTTCTTGGCCGCCATGCGGAAGATGAACAGGAAGATCAGACCCAGCGCGACGGACCAACCCAGGGTGTCCAGGTGGAACGCCCAGAAGCCCATTGCCTTGGCTTCTGCAGCCGAATGGGCGAAGCCCCAGCTGCCGTCTGGTAGTTGACCGTAGGTCAGGTTCTGCAAGTGGTGCTGGATATAGCCCGAAGCGGTTTCTGCTGCCATGGTTGCCTCAAACGCCCTAAGGTCTCGAAAGTCTTTTATTCATCAGCAGGGGCGCGAACCAGCTGACCAAAAGGGTCAACACGAAGACGCCGAATACTGCTAGCGGCGCCAGTGGCTTCACTCCTGCGAAGGTCAGTGCAAAAAGCACTGCCGTCAAAATCATCTTGCCTGCCTCGCCAGCGTAGAACGACTTGACGATGGCTTGTGCCGCCCGGGCCCCACTGAAGCGAAAAGCCTTCCAGGCGAAATACACATTGGGTAGCCAGGCAATCAAACCTCCGCAAAGGCCTGAATATCCACTGACCGCCCCTTTCCACTGCCACAACACCAACGTTGCCAGCAGCAGTACGACGAATTGAGCCAGCAGTACCGGGAAAACCGCCCAGCGATGGAAAGGCAGGCGGTTTGGCGTGCGGATTTCCATCACAACTGCTCCTCGGAAGTCGACCAGCAAGTCAGTTATGACTTGGCATAATTTGTGCCGACAAAATGCGCGCAGAGTATAGGGGTGGATTAACCCCTATTCAACTATTCGGTAGTGATTTCCGACTGCGCGCTACAACGGGAATTGTTTCAGCGGATGTGAGCAAGCACGCCTTGCAACTCGTCAAGCGAGTTGTAGCGAATAACCAATTGGCCTTTGCCCTTGTTGCCATGGCGTATCTGCACGGCCGAGCCCAGGCGCTCTGCGAGCCGCTGTTCAAGGCGTGCGATATCCGGATCAGGTTTGCTCGGTTCGACCGGATCAGGTTTGTCACTGAGCCACTGGCGAACCAGTGCCTCGGTTTGGCGCACGGTGAGGCCACGTGCGACAACATGACGCGCCCCCTCCTCCTGCCGGTGTTCTTCCAGGCCGAGCAATGCTCGGGCGTGGCCCATCTCCAGGTCGCCATGGGCAAGCATGGTCTTGATCGCGTCAGGCAGGGTGATCAGGCGCAGCAGGTTGGCCACGGTTACCCGCGACTTGCCTACGGCATCGGCCACCTGTTGCTGGGTGAGTTCGAACTCCTGCTGCAGGCGCTGCAGGGCCAGCGCCTCTTCCAGCGGGTTGAGGTCTTCACGCTGGATGTTCTCGATCAGCGCCATGGCGATGGCGGCTTCGTCGGGCACTTCGCGGACCATCGCCGGGATCTTGTCCAGGCCAGCCTGCTGGGTGGCGCGCCAGCGGCGCTCACCGGCGATGATCTCGTAGCGGTTGCCATCGATCGGGCGCACCACGATCGGTTGCATCACGCCATGGTTGCGAATCGAGTGCGCGAGCTCTTCCAGCGCCTCCGGGTCCATGTCCCGACGCGGCTGGTATTTGCCACGCTGGATCAGCTCGACCGGCAGGTGTTGCAGTTCTTTCTGGTCGATCTTCACAGCCTGCTCTTCGAGCGCGCTGACGGAAGGACCACTGAGCAGTGCATCCAACCCACGTCCGAGACCCCGTTTCTTGACGGCCATACGGATTCCTTAAGTTGTTTGTGCAGTGCGTGATTGACGGCGTTGACGGCGTACCAGTTCCCCAGCCAGGGCCAGATAAGCCAGCGCGCCTCGCGATTGCTTGTCGTAGGCCAGGGCCGGCATGCCGAAGCTCGGGGCCTCGGCCAGGCGAATGTTGCGCGGAATGACCGTGTCGTACAGCTGCGGGCCAAAGTGCTCCTTCAGCTGCGCCGAGACATCGTTGTTCAGGCTCAGGCGCGGATCGTACATGGTCCGCAGCAGGCCCTCGATCTTCAGCTCCGGGTTCAACCGGGCGGCGATGCGCTTGATGTTATCCACAAGGTCGCTGAGACCTTCCAGTGCGTAATACTCGCACTGCATCGGGATGATCACGCCATCTGAAGCGACCAGTGCGTTGAGCGTCAGCATCGACAGCGACGGAGGGCAATCGATGAGGATGTAGTCGTAGTTCTCGCGGATAGGCGCCAAGGCGTTGCGCAGGCGGCTCTCCTTGACCTGCATTTCCAGCAGCACCACTTCGGCGGCTGTCAGGTCACGGTTGGCCGGCAGCAACTGGAAACCACCGTGCTCGGAGTAATGCATGGCCTGGGCCAGGTCGCATTCCCCGATCAACAGGTCGTAGACCGAGTGCTCGAGCTCGTGCTTGTCCACACCGCTGCCCATGGTGGCGTTGCCCTGCGGATCGAGGTCGATCAGCAGCACACGACGCTTGGTCGCGGCCAGCGAGGCAGCGAGATTGATACAGGTGGTGGTCTTGCCCACACCACCTTTCTGGTTCGCGATTGCGAATACCTTAGCCATTGTTGCGTGTGTTCCCAGTCATGCCTTGCGGCGCAGTATCAGCAGATGGCGCTGGCCCTGGCAACCTGGAACGGTCAGGGCCTGCTCGCTTTCCACTGTGAAGTCTGCGGGCAATGCTACCAGTTCATCGGCAGGATGCAGCCCCTTCATTGCAAGCCATTGCGTCCCGGTGTCGCCCAGGTGGCGGGTCCAGTTGGTGAAGTTCTCCATGCTGCTGAAGGCGCGAGAGATGATTCCGCTGAAAGGTTGTGCCGGCTGGAAGGCTTCGACCCGGCTGTGGATAACCGTGAGGTTGTCCAACTTGAGCTCCATTTTCACCTGGGTCAGGAAGCGGGTCTTCTTGCCATTGGCGTCCAGCACCGTCACGCGCTTGTGTGGATGCAGGATAGCCAACGGGATACCGGGCATGCCACCGCCACTGCCGACATCCAGCCAATTATCACGCTCGCTGTGGATAAACGGCATGACACTGAGGCTGTCGAGCAGGTGACGCGACACCATCTCGTTGGGGTCGCGCACGGCGGTGAGGTTGTAGGCTTTGTTCCATTTGATCAGCAGGGCCAGGTAGCCGAGCAGCATCTCGTGATGCTCGGCGCTCAGCTCGACACCGAGCTGACGCGCACCTGTGGACAACTCTTCAGCGTGTTGCGGGGTGACCAGGGAACTCAAGCGCTTTGCTCCAATTCGCGGCCAGCGCCGCGTTTTTTCAAGTGAATCAGCAACAGGGAAATCGCCGCCGGGGTCACGCCCGGGATACGCGAAGCCTGACCCAGGGTTTCCGGACGGGTCTGGCCCAGCTTGCCCTGGATTTCCTTGGACAGGCCGGAAATCGTCGAGTAATCGATATCCACAGGCAGGCGGGTGTCTTCGCTGGCGCGCAGACGTGCGATTTCATCCTGCTGGCGGTCGATGTAGCCGGCGTACTTGGTGCGAATTTCGACCTGCTCGGCGACCTGTGGATCGATCGCTTCGCCGCCGGTTGCCTCGATCAGGCCGGCGTAGTCGATTTCCGGGCGCGCCAGCAGGTTGAGCAGGCTGTACTCGTGGCTGAGCGGGGTACCGAACTTATCCACAATCGCCTGGCCTTGCTCGGTGTTCGGGCGTACCCAGGTCGACTTCAGGCGCTGCTCCTCGCGTTCGATGCCGTCGCGCTTGGCGCAGAAGGCGGCCCAACGCTGGTCGTCGATCAGGCCGAGTTCACGGCCCTTTTCGGTCAGCCGCAGGTCGGCGTTGTCTTCGCGCAGGATCAGGCGGTACTCGGCACGCGAAGTGAACATGCGGTACGGCTCCTGGGTACCCAGGGTAATCAGGTCGTCGACCAGTACGCCGATGTATGCCTCGTCGCGGCGCGGGCACCAGCTGTCTCGGCCCTGCGCCCGCAGGGCCGCGTTGGTCCCGGCCAGCAAACCTTGGGCGCCGGCTTCTTCGTAACCGGTGGTGCCGTTGATCTGGCCGGCGAAGAACAGGCCGCCGATGACTTTGGTCTCGAGGCTGTACTTGAGGTCACGCGGGTCGAAGTAGTCGTATTCGATGGCATAGCCCGGGCGCACGATGTGGGCGTTCTCCATGCCACGGATCGACCGCACCAGCTCCAGCTGCACGTCGAACGGCAGCGAAGTGGAAATACCGTTGGGGTACAGCTCATGGGTGGTCAGGCCTTCCGGCTCAATGAACACCTGGTGGCTTTCCTTGTCGGCGAAGCGGTGGATCTTGTCTTCGATCGACGGGCAGTAGCGCGGGCCAACACCTTCGATGACACCCGAGTACATCGGCGAACGGTCGAGGTTCGAGGCGATGATCTCGTGGGTGCGCGCATTGGTGTGGGTAATCCAGCAGCTCACCTGACGCGGGTGCATCTGGGCATTGCCCATGAACGACATCACCGGAATCGGCGTATCGCCTGGCTGCTCGGTCATTACCGAGAAGTCCACCGAGCGGCCGTCGATGCGTGGCGGGGTACCGGTTTTCAGGCGGCCGACGCGCAGCGGCAGTTCACGCATGCGGTGGGCCAGGGCAATCGAAGGTGGATCGCCGGCGCGACCACCGGAATGGTTTTGCAAACCAATGTGGATAAGCCCGCCGAGGAAGGTACCGGTGGTCAGTACCACCGATTCGGCGAAGAAACGCAGGCCCATCTGGGTCACCACGCCTTTGACCTGGTCCTGCTCGACGATCAGGTCGTCGCAGGACTGCTGGAATATCCACAGGTTCGGCTGGTTTTCCAGGATTTCACGCACCACTGCCTTGTAGATGGCGCGGTCGGCCTGTGCACGGGTGGCGCGTACAGCCGGGCCCTTGCGGTTGTTCAGAACGCGGAACTGGATGCCGCTCTTGTCGGTGGCCAGCGCCATGGCGCCGCCGAGGGCATCGATCTCTTTGACCAGATGGCTTTTGCCAATACCGCCAATGGCGGGGTTGCAGCTCATGTGACCGAGGGTTTCCACGTTATGGGTCAACAGCAGGGTTTTCACACCCATGCGTGCAGACGCAAGCGCAGCCTCGGTACCGGCATGGCCGCCGCCGATGACGATCACTTCAAAACGGGAAGGGAAATCCACCACGCACCTCGTGCCTGTTTTTGCGAATAGAGAAGGTAAGCGGACAAGTATAGGGACTTCA
Organism: Pseudomonas shirazica; assembly: GCF_015168335.1. Taxonomy (NCBI): domain Bacteria; kingdom Pseudomonadati; phylum Pseudomonadota; class Gammaproteobacteria; order Pseudomonadales; family Pseudomonadaceae; genus Pseudomonas; species Pseudomonas shirazica. The sequence continues at coordinate 5,283,000 of NZ_CP063456.1, read as the reverse complement.
CCCCCTTTAAAGAAACCGTCTGAGCAAATTTTGACCAGTCTGTGGATGAGTGGCAGCCAACAGAAATCAAAGAGGAAAAATTTAAAAAAGCTTTGTTTTTATGTTTATTCTTATGCACAAGCCTTTCTGTGGATAAGCTTATGCAGGCCTTTATCCATGCTGTGTAGAGAAAAATTAAACCCTGTGGCTGGAGTACCATGAGGGCTATGGATAACACGATTTAGCCTGTGGATTAAATGGCTGTTTACCCACAAGCGGGTTTGTCCTCAGAAAAAAAGCCTGCTTATCAACGGAGCTGAAGGCGAGTTTTCCACAGGGCTCCTGAGAGCAGATTGGGGTAGGTGAATAAAAAAAATGTGAACCTGCACCGGCCTCTTCGCGGGTGAACCCGCTCCCACAGGGTTCTGCACAGCCTTCAGGTGCGGCGCGATTTCCGTAGAAGCTGCGAAATTTGAGGCAAAAAAAAGCCGCTCCCGAAGGAGCGGCTCTTGGTTTTGCCTGGCTGTGAATTACTTGCCGATGCAGAAACTGGAGAAAATCCGCCCCAGCAGGTCATCAGAGCTGAATGCCCCGGTAATCTCCCCCAGGGCCTGCTGCGCCTGCCGCAGGTCTTCCGCCAACAGCTCACCCGCGCCAGCCAGGGTCAGTTGTGCACGGCCATGTTCCAGGTGCTCACTGGCCTGGCGCAGGGCATCCAGATGGCGCCGGCGAGCACTGAAGCCACTCTCGGCCGTCTGTTCATAACCCATGCAGGCCTTCAGGTGGTCACGCAGCAACTGCAGCCCTGCATCGTCCCCTTTGGCACTGAGGGTGATCGTTACATGCCCGTCATCGCACTGTTCCAGCGCTACCCGCTCACCACTAAGATCGGCCTTGTTCCGAATCAGCGTCACCTTGGCCGGGTCTGGCCGCTGGTCGAGAAATTCTGGCCACAGGGCAAACGGGTCGCTGGCCTCGGGCGCGGTGGAGTCCACCACCAACAACACCCGGTCTGCCTCGCCAATGGCCTTCAGCGCACGTTCCACGCCAATCTTTTCCACATGGTCATCGGTGTCGCGCAAACCGGCAGTATCGACCACGTGTAGCGGCATGCCGTCGATGTGGATATGTTCGCGCAGGATGTCCCGCGTGGTGCCGGCAATGTCGGTGACGATGGCCGCTTCCCGTCCGGCCAGCTGGTTCAGCAGGCTCGACTTGCCAGCATTCGGCCTACCGGCGATGACCACAGTCATGCCGTCACGCAGCAAAGCCCCCTGCCCGGCTTCACGCTGTACTTTGGACAACTCGCCCCGCACGGTATCGAGCATCGCCAGCACATGGCCGTCGGCGAGGAAGTCGATTTCCTCTTCAGGGAAGTCGATCGCCGCCTCGACGTAGATGCGCAGCGCAATCAACGCATCGGTCAGGAAGTGCACGCGCTTGGAGAACTCCCCCTGTAGCGAACGCAGGGCATTGCGCGCAGCTTGGCTGGAACTGGCTTCGATCAGGTCGGCAATGGCTTCGGCCTGGGCCAGGTCGAGCTTGTCGTTGAGGAATGCACGCTCGCTGAACTCACCCGGGCGAGCCAGCCGGCAACCAACCTGTACACAGCGCTGCAGCAGCATATCCAGCACCACCGGGCCACCGTGGCCCTGCAGTTCCAGCACGTCCTCGCCGGTGAACGAATTCGGCCCGGGGAAGAACAGCGCGATCCCTTCGTCCAGCACCAGGCCTTCCTCGTCGCGGAACGGGCCGTAATGGGCGTGGCGCGGGGTAAGCGTACGGCCGGTGATCAACTGGCCGGCCTTGGCAGCCAGAGGGCCGGACAACCTGACAATACCCACACCGCCGCGGCCCTGGGCGGTGGCGATGGCGGCGATGGTTTCACGCACAGTGTTCATGCTGGAAAGCCTCTACGACAAAAACGACAGATAGCAAAAACGCCCCACTAGGGGGCGTTTTTATTCACAGGCTAGCGCAGTAGCCTGTCAAGCAGCAGCTTTTTTGGTGGCTGCTTCGATGCTGCGGGTGATGTACCACTGCTGTGCGATCGACAGGCAGTTGTTCACAACCCAGTACAGCACCAGACCAGCCGGGAACCACAGGAAGAAGAAGGTGAAGATGATCGGCATCATTTTCATCACCTTGGCCTGCATCGGATCCGGCGGCGTCGGGTTCAGGCGCTGCTGGATGAACATGGTGGCGCCCATGATGATCGGCAGGATGAAGAACGGATCCTTGATCGACAGGTCGGTAATCCACAGCATCCATGGAGCCTGGCGCATTTCCACGCTTTCCAGCAGTACCCAGTACAGGGCCAGGAACACTGGCATCTGCACCAGGATCGGCAAGCAGCCGCCCAGCGGGTTGATCTTCTCTTTCTTGTACAGCTCCATCATCGCCTGGGACATCTTCTGGCGATCGTCACCGAAGCGTTCCTTCAGTGCAGCGAGCTTCGGCGCAACGGCACGCATGCGCGCCATCGAACGGTAGCTGGCAGCCGACAGCGGGAAGAACAGGCCTTTGATCAGCATGGTCAGCACGATGATCGACCAGCCCCAGTTACCCAGCAGGCTGTGGATATGTTGCAGCAGCCAGAAGATCGGCTGGGCGATGAACCACAGGAAGCCATAGTCGACGGTCAGTTCCAGGCCTGGGGACAACTCTTTCAGCTTGGACTGGATTTTCGGGCCGGCGTACAGCATGGCGCTGGTTTCGACCTTGCCGCCAGCAGGCACGCTGATGGCCGGGCCGGTGTAGCCGATGATGTAGTTGCCCTGGCTGTCCTTGCGGGTCTGGACAACGTTGTTGTCCGACTTGGCCGGAATCCAGGCGGTCACGAAGTAGTGCTGCAGCCAAGCAACCCAGCCGCCGGACACATTTTCTTTCAAACTACCTTTGTCGATGTCCTTCATCGAGACCTTTTTGTAAGGCTCGGAAGCAGTCCACAGGGCAGCGCCCAGGTAGGTGGCGGTGCCGGTGGCAGTACTCGACGACGGATCGGAGCTGGCGTCACGCTTGAGCTGGGCAAACATGTTGCCGCTCCAGGCCTGACCGCTCTGGTTGTCGATCAGATAGCTGACGGTCAGGTCGTACTCGCCGCGCTTGAAGCTGAAGCGCTTGATGTAGTTGACGCCGTTGTCACTGAACTTCAGGTCGACCACCAGTTGTTCCTGGCCATCGGCCAGCTGGTAACCCTTCTTGTCGGTAGCGTACAGAGGGCGACCGGCAGGGCGGGCATCCGGACCGTTTACGCCGGTCAGGCCGCTTTGTGCCAGGTAGACACGTTCGCCACCGTTGTCGAACAGCTGGAACGGAATTTCCGGGTGGTCCTGGCGACGTGGGTACTGCGGCAGGTTCAGCTGGACGATGTCACCACCGACCGGATCGATAGCCAGCTCCAGGACATCGGTCTTGACCCGGATCAGGTCCTTGCTGACCGCAACCGGTGCCAGTTCGGCTGCGCTGGTTTCGGCGTTGGCGCTTGGCACATCGGCGCTGGCGCCGGCGTTACCGGCCGGTACGCCATCCGGCAAACCCGGGGCAACGGTGCTGGCAGCAGTATTCTGAGTCGGCAGGGCAGCCTGGCCGTAGTCCTGGTTCCACTTGAGGACCATGACGTAGGACACGATTGCCAGGGCGACGATCAGGATCGTGCGTTTAATATCCATGATTACTCGGCTATCGAAGAAGTTCGGGAGGAAGGAGCGGGAGGAACGGGATCGAAACCGCCGTCGTTCCACGGATGACAACGCCCCAGGCGACGAACGGCTAGCCACCCACCACGCCAGAGGCCGTGGTTTTCGATGGCTTCATAAGCGTAACAGGAGCAACTGGGGAAGAAACGACAGTGATTGGCCATCAGAGGACTAATGGCGTAACGGTAAAACTGGATCGGAACGAGCGCCAGTTTACGCATCTTGGCTGTCTACCCCTACGGAATTGGCGGTTACTGCTGGACTGGGCCGGCTGCGCGCCAGGCGTTTCCAGAGTTTGCCAAAGTGTTGGTGCAATTCCGGGTTTTCTATCTCACCCAATCCCTTGCGCGCGACGATCACAATGTCCAACCCGGCAAGCAATTGCTGGTTCAGGCGAAAGGAATCGCGCATCAAGCGCTTGAGGCGGTTGCGTTGAACGGCGAGCTTGACGCTCTTCTTGCCGATCACCAGGCCAAGGCGTGGGTGATCGAGGCCGTTCTCGCGAGCAAGGATCAGCAGGTTTTTCCCTGGAACCTTGCCGGTTGGGGAGTCGAAGACCGCTTTGAAATGTCGGGGTGTAAGCAGTCGCTTTTCCCGACTGAAGTCCTGACTCACCACCTGTGCCGAAAAATCAAATGGCCAGACGCTTACGGCCTTTGGCACGACGACGCGACAGAACAGCGCGGCCGTTCTTGGTAGCCATACGGGCACGGAAGCCGTGGGTGCGCGCGCGCTTGATGGTGCTTGGTTGGAAAGTACGTTTCATGGCGTGTTACCTGGTTTGTCGACGACGGGCCGGGATGGCCCCCTTTTTAAGAGACCGGCGATTCTAGAGAAAGCAAGCCCGTAGGTCAATTTCCAACCAGTCTTTCCATATAGAGCACGTGATGGACGGTGCGTGCTTGTTCATCCCCCAAGGGTGCTTGATCGGACACACGAATTGGGGACAACATGAAAAAAAAGAAGAGACATATAAAAAGCTTTTCTGAAGAATCTATAAATCTTAAGTGGATAACCTTCTGTGGATAACCTGCTTGAGGCCAGAAAATCCGGGCTGTATAGAGTTTTACAACTGTGTTCTCAACCGGTGCTGCGCTTGTTTTCTTCGTGGTCAAAAGCTGTGGATTAAATCGCCGCTTATCCACAGCGGAGTTATCAACAGACCTGGCCTCAGGGTTGTGCATAGCGCTCATGGCTGCTTATCCACAGGGCTTATTCACAGTGTGAGGAAGCCGTTTTGGTCGATAAATGGCTGTTTTGTCATGGTTCCTAACGTGTCCACATGTGGATAACTGGACGCTCGACCGGTACAATGGCGGTTTGTTTTTGCCTCATCCGGCTTTCAAACTCAGGGGATATCCGTGTCAGTGGAACTTTGGCAGCAGTGCGTGGAGCTTCTGCGCGATGAACTGCCTGCCCAGCAATTCAACACCTGGATCCGTCCGCTACAGGTCGAAGCCGAAGGCGACGAGTTGCGCGTCTATGCGCCTAACCGTTTCGTTCTCGATTGGGTCAATGAAAAGTACCTGGGTCGTTTGCTCGAGCTGTTGGGCGAAAACGGCAGCGGCATTGCGCCTGCCCTTTCCTTGTTGATCGGCAGCCGTCGCAGCTCCGCGCCACGTGCCGCACCCAACGCGCCAGTAAGTGCTGCGGTGGCCGCCTCGCTGGCCCAGAGCCAGACACAGAAGGCAGTGCCGGCAGCGGTCGAACCCGTCGCCGTCGCGGCGGCCGAGCCAGTGCTGGTCGATGAACTGGCCGAGCCATCCTCGCGTGACAGCTTCGATGCCATGGCCGAACCGGCTTCTGCGTCGTCTGGCAGTGCCCGGACCGAACAGCGTACCGTGCAGGTTGAAGGTGCGCTCAAACACACCAGTTACCTGAACCGCACCTTCACCTTCGACACCTTCGTCGAAGGTAAGTCGAACCAGCTGGCGCGCGCGGCTGCCTGGCAGGTGGCAGACAACCCCAAGCATGGTTACAACCCGCTCTTCCTTTATGGTGGTGTGGGCCTGGGTAAAACCCACCTCATGCATGCTGTGGGTAACCACCTGCTGAAGAAGAACCCGAACGCCAAGGTCGTGTACCTGCATTCGGAGCGCTTCGTCGCGGACATGGTCAAGGCGCTGCAGCTCAACGCCATCAACGAATTCAAGCGTTTCTACCGCTCGGTGGATGCGTTGCTGATCGACGATATCCAGTTCTTTGCCCGTAAAGAGCGCTCGCAGGAAGAGTTTTTCCACACCTTCAACGCCCTGCTCGAGGGTGGCCAGCAGGTAATCCTTACCTCTGACCGCTACCCCAAGGAGATCGAAGGCCTGGAAGAGCGTCTGAAGTCGCGCTTTGGTTGGGGCCTGACGGTGGCCGTCGAGCCACCAGAGCTGGAAACCCGCGTGGCGATCCTGATGAAGAAGGCCGACCAGGCCAAGGTCGAACTGCCGCATGACGCGGCCTTCTTCATTGCTCAGCGCATCCGTTCCAACGTCCGTGAACTGGAAGGCGCATTGAAGCGGGTGATCGCTCACTCGCACTTCATGGGCCGCGACATCACCATCGAACTGATTCGTGAGTCGCTCAAGGACCTGCTGGCGCTCCAGGACAAGCTGGTCAGTGTGGATAACATTCAGCGTACCGTCGCCGAGTACTACAAGATCAAGATCTCCGATCTGTTGTCCAAGCGTCGTTCGCGTTCCGTGGCGCGTCCACGCCAGGTGGCCATGGCCCTGTCCAAGGAACTGACCAACCACAGTCTGCCGGAAATCGGCGACATGTTCGGTGGTCGCGACCATACGACCGTGCTGCACGCCTGCCGCAAGATCAACGAACTGAAGGAATCCGACGCGGACATCCGCGAGGACTACAAGAACCTGCTGCGGACGCTGACGACCTGATGGCCGTCTGCGCAGCTAATTGAAGGCAAGGGACTAGACCATGCATTTCACCATTCAACGCGAAGCCCTGTTGAAACCCCTGCAACTGGTCGCCGGTGTCGTCGAGCGCCGCCAGACCTTGCCGGTCCTGTCCAACGTATTGCTGGTCGTGCAAGGCCAGCAACTGTCGTTGACTGGTACCGACCTGGAAGTCGAACTGGTAGGCCGCGTGCAACTGGAAGAGCCGGCCGAGCCTGGCGAAATCACTGTCCCGGCACGCAAGCTGATGGACATTTGCAAAAGCCTGCCGAACGACGTCCTGATCGATATCAAGGTCGACGAGCAGAAACTGTTGGTCAAGGCCGGCCGCAGCCGCTTTACCCTGTCGACCCTGCCAGCCAATGACTTCCCGACCGTGGAAGAAGGCCCGGGCTCGCTGACCTGCAACCTGGAACAGAGCAAGCTGCGCCGCCTGATCGAGCGCACCAGTTTCGCCATGGCCCAGCAGGATGTGCGCTACTACCTCAACGGTATGCTGCTGGAGGTTTCCCGCAACACCCTGCGAGCTGTGTCCACTGACGGTCATCGCCTGGCGCTGTGCTCCATGAGCGCACCGATCGAGCAGGATGATCGCCACCAGGTCATCGTGCCACGCAAAGGTATCCTCGAACTGGCACGCCTGCTGACCGACCCGGAAGGCATGGTCAGCATCGTCCTGGGCCAGCACCACATTCGCGCCACCACCGGTGAATTCACCTTCACTTCCAAGCTGGTGGACGGCAAGTTCCCGGACTACGAGCGCGTACTGCCCAAGGGCGGTGACAAGCTGGTGGTCGGCGACCGTCAGGCGCTGCGTGAAGCCTTCAGCCGTACTGCGATTCTTTCCAACGAAAAGTACCGCGGTATCCGCCTGCAACTGGCTGCTGGCCAACTGAAGATCCAGGCCAACAACCCCGAGCAGGAAGAAGCTGAAGAAGAAATCAGCGTGGACTACGAAGGTAGCTCGCTGGAAATCGGCTTCAACGTCAGCTACCTGCTGGACGTGCTGGGCGTAATGACTACCGAGCAAGTTCGTCTGATCCTGTCCGATTCCAACAGCAGCGCCCTGCTGCAGGAAGCTGGCAATGACGATTCTTCCTACGTTGTCATGCCAATGCGTCTGTAACCCGTAGCAGGCGAAATGTCTCTTCGACGTATCATGGTCACCGCGGTGCGCAACTTGCACCCGGTGACACTCTCACCGTCCCCCCGCATCAACATCCTTTACGGCGCCAACGGCAGCGGCAAAACCAGCGTGCTTGAGGCCGTGCACCTGCTCGGGCTGGCGCGCTCGTTCCGCAGCACCCGCCTGAATCCGGTTATCCAGTACGAGCAGCCTGCCTGTACCGTGTTCGGCGAAGTGCAGTTGGCCGAGGGTGGCAGCAGCAACTTGGGTGTATCCCGGGAGCGGCAAGGGGAGTTCACTATTCGCATCGATGGGCAGAATGCGCGGAGTGCAGCGCAGCTCGCTGAATTGCTACCGCTTCAGCTCATCAATCCGGACAGTTTCCGCTTGTTGGAAGGCGCTCCGAAAATACGTCGCCAGTTCCTGGATTGGGGGGTGTTCCACGTGGAACCTCGTTTTCTGCCAGCCTGGCAACGGCTGCAGAAGGCACTCCGGCAGCGGAACTCATGGTTGCGGCATGGTACACTTGACCCAGCTTCGCAAGCCGCCTGGGACCGGGAATTGTGCCTGGCCAGTGCGGAAATAGATGAATACCGTCGCAACTACATCAAGGCCTTGAAGCCCGTCTTCGAGCGAACCCTGAGCGAACTGGTCGAGCTGGACGGGTTGACCCTTAGCTACTACCGAGGCTGGGACAAGGACCGGGAACTGCAAGAAGTACTCGCTTCCTCTCTCCTTCGCGATCAGCAGATGGGCCACACCCAGGCCGGTCCGCAGCGTGCTGATCTGCGTCTTCGTCTGGCTGCCAACAATGCAGCCGACATCCTGTCGCGTGGTCAGCAAAAGCTGGTGGTGTGCGCATTGCGCATTGCCCAAGGCCACCTCGTTAGTCAGGCTCGCCGCGGTCACTGTATTTATCTCGTGGATGACTTGCCGTCCGAACTGGACGACCAGCATCGCCGCGCGCTGTGTCGCTTGCTTGAAGAATTACGCTGCCAGGTGTTCATCACCTGTGTAGATCACGAATTACTGAGGGAAGGCTGGCAGACGGAAACGCCAGTTGCTTTGTTCCACGTGGAACAAGGCCGTATCACCCAGACCCACGACCATCGGGAGTGAATGCATGAGCGAAAATCAAACGTACGACTCCTCCAGCATCAAGGTGCTGAAAGGTTTGGATGCCGTGCGCAAGCGCCCCGGCATGTACATTGGCGACACCGATGATGGTAGCGGCCTGCACCACATGGTCTTCGAGGTGGTCGACAACTCGATCGACGAAGCCCTCGCCGGTCACTGCGATGACATCACCGTCATCATCCACCCGGACGAATCCATCAGTGTGCGCGACAACGGTCGCGGCATTCCGGTCGACGTGCATAAAGAAGAAGGCGTTTCCGCAGCCGAGGTCATCATGACCGTGCTGCACGCTGGCGGTAAGTTCGACGACAACTCCTACAAGGTATCCGGCGGTCTGCACGGCGTAGGTGTTTCTGTAGTGAACGCCCTGTCTGAGAAACTGGTACTGACCGTTCGCCGTAGCGGCAAGATCTGGGAACAGACCTACGTTCACGGTGTTCCACAGGCACCGATGGCGGTTGTCGGTGACAGCGAAACCACCGGTACCCACATCCACTTCAAGCCTTCGGCTGAAACCTTCAAGAACATTCACTTCAGCTGGGACATCCTGGCCAAGCGTATCCGCGAGCTGTCGTTCCTCAACTCGGGCGTTGGCATCCTGCTGAAGGATGAACGTAGCGGTAAGGAAGAGTTCTTCAAGTACGAAGGTGGCCTGCGTGCGTTCGTTGAATATCTGAACACCAACAAGACCCCGGTCAACTCCCAGGTGTTCCACTTCAACGTCCAGCGTGACGATGGCGTGGGTGTTGAAGTCGCCCTGCAGTGGAACGACAGCTTCAACGAAAACCTGTTGTGCTTCACCAACAACATTCCGCAGCGTGATGGCGGTACTCACCTGGTGGGCTTCCGTTCCTCGCTGACCCGTAGCCTGAACAGCTATATCGAACAGGAAGGCCTGGCCAAGAAGAACAAGGTGGCAACCACTGGCGACGACGCCCGTGAAGGCCTGACCGCGATCATCTCGGTGAAGGTGCCGGACCCTAAGTTCAGCTCGCAGACCAAGGACAAGCTGGTCTCTTCGGAGGTGAAAACCGCCGTGGAACAGGAGATGAACAAGTACTTCGCCGACTTCCTGTTGGAAAACCCGAGCGAGGCCAAGGCCGTCGTTGGCAAGATGATCGATGCTGCCCGTGCCCGTGAAGCGGCACGTAAAGCCCGTGAAATGACTCGCCGTAAAGGCGCGCTGGATATTGCCGGCCTGCCAGGCAAACTGGCGGACTGCCAGGAAAAGGACCCTGCCCTTTCCGAACTGTACCTGGTGGAGGGTGACTCCGCGGGTGGCTCGGCCAAGCAAGGCCGCAACCGTCGTACCCAGGCTATCCTGCCGTTGAAGGGTAAAATCCTCAACGTCGAGAAAGCGCGTTTCGACAAGATGATCTCGTCCCAGGAAGTGGGCACGCTGATCACTGCACTGGGCTGCGGTATCGGCCGCGAAGAGTACAACATCGACAAGCTGCGTTATCACAACATCATCATCATGACCGATGCTGACGTTGACGGTTCGCACATCCGTACCCTGCTGCTGACCTTCTTCTTCCGTCAGCTGCCGGAGCTGGTCGAGCGCGGCTACATCTACATTGCCCAGCCACCGCTGTACAAGGTGAAGAAAGGCAAGCAGGAGCAATACATCAAGGATGACGAGGCCATGGAAGAGTACATGACCCAGTCGGCCCTGGAAGATGCCAGCCTGCACCTGGACGAGTCGGCACCAGCGGTTTCCGGTGTGCAGTTGGAAGCACTGGTGAATGAATTCCGTAGTGTCATGAAGACACTCAAGCGTCTGTCTCGCTTGTACCCGGAAGAGCTGACCGAGCACTTCATCTACCTGCCGGAGGTCAGCCTGGAACAGCTGGGTGACCACGCTGTGATGCAAGCCTGGCTGGCACAGTTCCAGGAACGTCTGAATAACAGCCAGAAGTCCGGCCTGGTTTACAAAGCCAGCCTGCGCGAAGACAAAGAGCGCAACGTATGGTTGCCAGAAGTGGAAGTTACCTCCCACGGCCTGGCCAGCTACGTCACCTTCAACCGGGACTTCTTCGGCAGTAATGACTACCGTACCGTAGTCAACATTGGTGCCAAGCTGTCCAGCTTGTTGGGCGAAGGTGCTTATGTGCAGCGCGGTGAGCGCCGCAAGGCAATTGTCGAGTTCAAGGAAGGCCTGGATTGGCTGATGAACGAAACCACCAAGCGCCACACCATCCAGCGATACAAAGGGCTGGGCGAGATGAACCCTGAGCAGCTGTGGGAAACCACCATGGACCCAACCGTCCGCCGTATGCTCAAGGTCACCATCGAGGATGCGATCGCTGCCGACCAGATCTTCAACACCCTGATGGGTGATGCGGTCGAGCCGCGTCGTGACTTCATCGAAAGCAACGCGCTGTCGGTATCGAACCTGGACTTCTGATTCGGTGTAGGTTTACAGAAAAGCTGCACGCTTTCACAGATAGATGACCGGCCGGGCCCAGATTCTGGTCCCCACCGGTCAACATCAAGCTCGCACGCGCGGGCTTTTTTTGCCTCTATTTTCTTCAGCCTCACCTGAAGGCCCCGAAGGCATTTGATGGCCGCCGTCGTAGGCTGATAGCCTACCCGTAACTAGGTTAGCAACCTGTTCAGCGACAGAGGCTTCTAAGCAGTGAGCGATTCCACGCTGGTTGCAAAATTGCGGGCAGAGAATGAGCGACTTGTAGCCTTGCTTGAGGCGCATGGCATTGAGTGGCAGCTTCCAGCTGAGTCTGTATGTATGCCGGTACTGGGTAATCAGCCGCTCACCAACCTTGATACTGATAGCAAACTCGCTCTTTTCCGTAGCTTGTTCAAAGGACGTATCGACACCTACCCGTTGCGCTGGGAAAGTAGAGGCGGCAAGTCTGGGTATGCACCTGCCTGTGCCAATGAATGGCGGCCCGGAATCTGTGAAAAGCCACTTATCAAATGCGGTGATTGTGGCAAGCGTCAACTCCTACCAGTGAACGACGAGGTCATTTATCGTCACCTCTCAGGGACTATTGTGGTTGGGGTCTATCCGCTGCTTTCGGATGATACGTGTCACTTCCTAGCTGTCGATTTCGATGAAGCTGACTGGCGAGAGGATGCGCTGGCGTTTGTGCATGCTGGCCGTTCTCTCGATGTTCCTGTAATTCTGGAAATCTCGCGTTCTGGCAATGGGGCACACGCGTGGATTTTCTTCCAAGACAAAGTGCCTGCCAGTGACGCCCGCCGTTTGGGAGCCGCGATCATAAGTCATGCTTGCGAGCGCATCCGACAGCTGTCACTCAGTTCGTACGACAGGCTCTTCCCGAATCAGGACTTTATGCCCAAGGGTGGGTTCGGCAACCTGATTGCTCTGCCGCTGCAGAAGCGAGCCAGGGCAAACAATCACAGTGTTTTTGTCGACGACTCACTGGAACCGTATCCCGATCAATGGGGGTTCCTGGCTTCTGTTCGGCGGATGAGTCCAGAAAGCATCCAGCCGGTTATCAATCAAGCCATGGGCAATCGAGATCCTTTGGGTGTTGCTTTTTTTGACGAGCAGAGTGAAGCCGAACCCTGGAAACATCGTGAGCCAACTTCCCGGTCGCTGACATGCCCTTTACCAGATACCCTCAACGTTACGCTGGCTAACCTGATTTATTTTGAGAAGTCACAGCTACCCCAGCCATTGGCTAACCAGCTCATTCGGCTTGCGGCTTTTCAAAACCCTGATTTTTACAAGGCGCAGGCAATGCGGCTATCGGTTTGGAATAAACCCAGAGTCATTGGCTGCGCTCAAAATTTCCCTCTGCATATTGGGATTCCTCGCGGCTGTTGGGATGCGGTAGAGGATCTCTTAAAAGACCACAAGATCACTCCGCAACTTCAGGATGAACGCTTTGCTGGCGCTGCCCTCGAGGTCAAATTCTTGGGTGCATTACGTCCAGATCAGGACGCGGCAATCCTTGCACTGATTCCGCATGACACAGGAGTACTTTGCGCCCCAACGGCGTTTGGTAAAACAGTAACCGCCGCTGCTCTAATTGCCAGGCGTAGAGTTAACACTCTGGTACTTGTGCATCGCACGGAACTGCTTCGGCAGTGGCAAGCCCGATTACAGACCTTCTTGGGCGTAGGAAAGGAGGTAGTCGGTACGATTGGCGGTGGAAAGCCTAAGACAACCGGGCTGATTGATATCGCTGTGATGCAGTCACTTTCGCGGAAAGGTGAAATCAGTGACCTGATCAAAAATTACGGTCAGATTATTGTGGATGAGTGTCATCACCTCTCTGCGGTCTCCTTTGAAGCATTACTACGAAGCGCCCCCGCGCGCTATGTGCTTGGTCTGACTGCTACACCCATCCGCCGAGACGGACAGCAGCCAATTATTTTCATGCAGTGCGGTCCCATTCGGCATACTGCGGCACGACCAGAAAATGCCCCCCACGATTTGTCAGTCACTCCTCGGATGCTTAGTGGTCCGGTTCCTGTATCTGATGGTGCGGGAATACAAGAGGTCTTCAAAAGACTTGCCGACGACCCGGGGCGTACTGCGCAGATCGTTTCAGAGATCCGCTCAGCCTATGAGCAAGGTAGAAAAGTACTAGTGTTGACGCAACGCACGGAGCATGTGGATGCCTTAGAGCAGGCACTGAAGGCGTATATTGAAAACCTCTTTACCCTTCATGGAAGAATGCCCAAGAAGCAGCGATTATCCCGTCTTGGAGAGCTTGAATCCTTGTCTGAAGACACGCCTCGAGTCCTCCTTGCTACGGGAAAACTGATTGGTGAGGGCTTTGATCATCCTGCATTGGATACACTCGTGCTGGCTATGCCCATTTCCTGGCGGGGAATCCTCCAGCAATACACTGGTCGATTGCATCGAACGCACACCGCCAAGACTGATGTACAAGTCATCGATTTTGTTGATGAGGGCAACGTCGCATTAATGCGAATGTGGGAGAAGCGAAAAATAGGCTACAAGATGATGGGGTATCGGCTGACGGACAGTCTGGCCACTATGAAACTTCTCTAGTGCCGCCTAATCTACGCCAATTGCCGTACTTGGTGATTGTTGATAGCGGCGTAGCCCCTCAAGTGGAAGCCATCCATCGTTTGTATGGGCGCGGTCTCTCGGTGTGCCGGGAGGAGACCTTCGGCGATTTTTCAGATGACGTTGTTGAGGAACTGCGCCGAGTGGAGTGGGACCATGATAGTTGGCTTTGGGAAGCGGGTTCTTAGGCTAGTGACCTTTCCCTATTCCTCCAAGGCTTATTCGCTCTTCCACAAATAGTGTGGACAGCTGGCTTCAAGCTGTCTTCATTGGTTTGATCAGGCTTTCAGCCGGAATGCCAAACATTTCGTGCAATTTCCAAATCATTGGCAGCGTCAATGAACGCTTACGATTTAGCACTTCATAGACCCGGTTTGTCTTACCTATGGCAGGAGCCAGATCGGCAGCGGTTAGGCCGGACTGTTCCATACGAAACTTGATGGCCTCGATCGGGTCTGGCAGCTCCACCGGAAAATGCTTGCTCTCGTAAGCCTCGATCAAGGTGATCATGACTTCAAAAGCGTCTCCCTCGGGTGTGCCAGGTTCTGGCTCATTCTCGAACAGCGGAGAGATCTCCTTGAGTGCTGCCCGGTAGTCGTAGTCGGTGCGGATTGGGCGGATGTTCATTGATAGTCACTCCATCTCCACAGTGTTTGCGTCGATTTTGTCGTACTCCTCGTGCGTTCCGACAAACTTGATGTAGACCGCTCCAAAGCGGTAGGCAACGGCTACCACCAGCCTGTAATCGTTCCCTTTGATATTGAAGACGACGCGTCTGCCTTTCAGGATGCTTGCGTTACGGTACTGGCTCTTGATGGTATCAGGACTCGTCCATGTCGCTTTCCTGGCTTCGTCGACCCATGCGCGTAGTGGTTGTTCAGCGTTTGGGTAGGTTTCCCAAAAGGCTTTCAACTGGCTGATGGCGATGATCTTCATGTTTGGTAGTGTAGTCCCATGGTGGGACTGCACGCAAGGGTTGGTAGAGTCGCTCCGACAACGATTCAACGTTCCACGTGGAACAGGTATTCAGTAACCGCTGAGGACGTTGACGATCACACCACTGGCAATAGCCACCAGCACATAGTCCCCGTTCACATACAACCAACGGTGATCACGCGGTGGCGCATACAGGTGGCGTGCTTTCCAGTCGGTCACCCAGTAACGGTCGCCACGATAATGCGGGTCAACCACATGGCCACGCTGCCACTGCTGATGCGGAACCGGCATGCCCTGTTGTGGGCGGAAGTTCGGGTCGCGGTAGGCGGGACCGCGGCCATTGTCATGTCGGCCTTGGTACTGTGGCTGACCATGCGGTGGGTTGCCCTGGTGCGATGGGCCGCCATCATGCCGGTCAGGTGGGCCTGGCTGCGCGAAACTGGCCAAGGGGGCGCTGAGCATGAGCGCGGCGCAGATCACGGTCAGGGTTTTCTTCATTTTGCGGTCCTCTGCATGTTGACGCCTGGCGGGAGCTGACTGGTTGCCAGGTTCGGTTAACTGATCAGACCACAATCATTCCCGCTTAATGTCAGGACAGAGGTAAAGGTCCGGTAAAGGTCCGTGAAGCGCCATCACTATGGGAGCGGGTATTGCGCCGTATTCGGGGCCTGTACTGTACCTGTGGGAGCTGGCTTGCCGGCGATACGGCCAGCACAGCCAACGCGTCAATTCAGGCCAAGCTCCTTCAACCGGCGATATAGGGTGCGCTCGCTCAGGCCAAGGTGACGGGCCAGTTCACTGCGCGAGCCCTTGAACTGTTCCAGTGCCTGCGCCAGCTCACCCAGGTGATTGCGCCGGCCACCTGTCTTGATCGCCCCCGCTGGGCCGATATCCTCCGGCAAATGCTCGGGCCGGATCAGCCCGTCATCGGCAAACAAGCGCGCCCTTTCCAGAATGTTGCGCAGTTCGCGAATGTTGCCCGGGAATGGATGCAGCCCAAGCTGCTGCAAAGCTTCGTCGCTCAGCCTGGGCGTCGGCTTGCCTGCCATGCGCTGCAGCAGGCTCTGGGCGAGCAAGGGCAGGTCCTCTACGCGTTCGCGCAACGCCGGCAGACGGATCGGGAAGCCGCTGATGCGGTAATACAGGTCTTCGCGGAAGGTGCCGTCCGCGACCATTTGCCTGAGCGGTTTATGGGTTGCCGACACCAGGCGAAAATCCGAATGCACCGTGCGCAGGCTACCCACCGGGCGGAAGCTGCCGGACTCGATCAGGCGCAGCAGCTTCACCTGCATCGCCAGCGGTACCTCGCCAATTTCATCGAGGAACAGAGTGCCGCCATGCGCCGCTTCAGCCAGGCCGATCTTGCGCTGATTGGCGCCGGTGAACGCGCCCTTCTCGTAGCCGAACAATTCGCTCTCGAACAACGACTCGGTCAGGCCGGTACAGTCGACCACCACCAATGGGCCGTTGGCCCTGGGGCTGCCCATGTGCACCGCACGGGCGAACAGTTCCTTGCCGGTACCCGACTCACCCTGTAGCAACACCGGGATCTGCGCCGGTGCCGCACGTTGCAGGCTGGCCAGGGCCGCTTTGAATGCTGGCGCGCGGCCGACCAGCCCTTGTTCCTGAGGCTGCGCCGACGCGAGGGTGATGCTGGTCAGGCGTTCGACAAAGGCCACCACCCTGCCCTGTTCATCCAGGATCGGCCGCAGCTCTACATCCACATGCTCGGGGCCGCGTGGCGTGTGATGAATGTGCAAAACCCGCTCCGGTGCCTTGCTGTGCCACGCCTTGCGCATCGGGCAATGCTCGCCGGCCTGGTCGCAAGGCACGGCGTAGTGGTGCGAGACCTTGTGGCATTTCTCGCCCAGCGGCGCCTGCTCGTGGCGACCGAACTGGCGGCGATAGGCAGCGTTGGCCGCCAGGATGTTGTAGTCGGTATCCAGCACGATGGTTGGCAGGGCATCGTGCTCAAGATAGGAAACCAAAGCTAGGATGAGGGGATGGGCTTCAGGCATGACGGCACCGATTGGATGACCGGCGCAGGGTAACAAGGACTGCCAAACACTGCCATTGGCTGACAGTCGACTGCCATCTGCGCTGCCACTGTCGTCGGCAATTGTCAGCAACGGGCCGGTTTCATTGGCCCAAGCGCAGGAAAATGCCTGGCATGCATCTTGATAAACCTCCTGGCACTGCCTACGCCTGTACAAGGCTGGGCGGATAAATTGGAGAACGCGATGATCATCGGCAACAACCTGCACGTGGACGCCTTTTACGACAAGGCGACCTCGACCATCAGCTACCTGGTCATGGACGGCGAAACGCGCAAGTGTGCGTTGATCGACAGTGTCCTGGACTATGACCCCAAGTCGGGGCGTACCTGCACTGCTTCGGCGGACCAGTTGATTAACCGGGTAAAGGAGCTGCGAGCTGACGTGCAGTGGGTGCTGGAAACCCATGTGCATGCCGACCACCTTTCGGCAGCGGCCTATTTGAAGGAAAAGCTCGGCGGCCATACCGCCATCGGCGCGCACATCACCCAGGTACAGAAAGTGTTCGGTGCCCTGTTCAACGCCGAGCCTGGCTTCGCCCGCGATGGCAGCCAGTTCGATGTGTTGTTCGAGGACGAGGAAGGTTTCCGCATTGGCAACCTGCATGCCCGCGCGTTGCACACCCCGGGGCACACGCCTGCGTGCATGAGCTTCATGATCGAGGACGCCGGCGAGATAGCGGTGTTCGTCGGCGACACCCTGTTCATGCCCGACTACGGTACCGCCCGTTGCGACTTCCCTGGGGCCGATGCCCGTACCCTGTACCGCTCGATCCGTCGCCTGCTGGCCTTCCCCGACCAGACCCGGCTGTTCATGTGCCACGACTACCTGCCAGGTGGCCGTGACATGCAGTACGTCACCACCGTGGCCGAGCAGCGCGCCAACAATATTCATATCCACCAGGGCATCGATGAGGACAGCTTCGTCGCCATGCGTGAAGCCCGCGACAAGACCCTCGACATGCCCGTGCTGATCCTGCCTTCGGTGCAGGTGAACATGCGCAGCGGCCAGTTCCCCGCGCCGGAAGATAACGGTGTGAGCTACCTGAAGATTCCGCTGAACAAGCTGTGACCGCCCTGCCCCATAACCAGATTTACAGGATTTACCGCCATGCCTGCCTTGTTGTCCCCTGCCAATACCGACCACCACAAAGTGGTCATCGTCGGTGCCGGCGCCGCCGGAATCGCCACCGCTTCCAGCTTGATCAGCCGTGACCCGTCGCTGGATGTGACCTTGATCGACCCCGCCGAAGTGCACTACTACCAGCCCGGCTGGACCATGGTCGGTGCCGGTGTGTTCAAGGCGCCAAGCACTGCCCGCACCATGGCCTCGACCATTCCGTGCGGCGTGCGCTGGATAAAGGCACGCGTGCAGGGGTTCGACCCGCTGGGCCAACTGGTCCTCCTCGAAGGCGGCCGCGCCATCAGTTATGAACAGTTGGTGGTCTGCCCCGGCCTCAAACTGGATTGGGCGGCCATTGATGGCCTCAGCGAGACCTTGGGCCTCAACGGCGTCACCTCCAACTACCGCTACGACCTGGCGCCCTACACCTGGGAACTGGTACAGAAGCTCAAGCAAGGCCGAGCCCTGTTTTGCCAGCCGCCCATGCCGATCAAGTGCGCAGGCGCGCCGCAGAAGGCGCTGTACCTGTCTTGCGACCACTGGCTGCGGCATGGTCACCTGGGGGCTGTGAAAGCCAGTTTCTTCAATGCCGGCGCAGTATTGTTCGGTGTGGCGGACTACGTGCCCGCATTGATGAAGTACATCGAAAAGTACGCCGTGGACCTCAATTTTTCCCACCGCCTAGTCGCCGTGGACGGTCCGAACAAGCGCGCCACCTTCGTGCGCACATTGGCCGATGGCAGCAACGAAACGCGTATCGAGGCCTTCGACATGCTGCATGTAGTACCGCCGCAGGTGGCACCGGACTTCATTCGTGAAAGTCCCTTGGCCGACAGCGCCGGCTGGGTCGATGTCGATCCGCATACCCTGCGCCATCGCCACTTCACCAATGTCCATGCCCTTGGGGACGTGGCCAATACCAGCAATGCCAAGACCGCCGCCGCTGCACGCAAGCAGGCTCCGGTCGTGGCCAACAATGTACTGGTGGCCCTGGGCAGGCTGCCTACCATGGCCCAGTACGATGGTTATGGATCGTGCCCGCTCACCGTCGAGCGCGGCAAGATCGTGCTGGCCGAGTTCACCTATGGAGGCAAGCTGGCACCGAGCTTCCCCAACTGGCTATTGGATGGTCGTAAACCGACACGTCTGGCCTGGTTGCTCAAGGCGCAGGTGCTGCCACCCTTGTACTGGAAAGGCATGCTCAAGGGCCGCGAGTGGTTGGCACGGCCACAGCCGTTGGTAGCCGAGGGTCGGCAGTGATCGAACATCAAATACTGGGAGCGGGCCTGGGCGCGATCATCGGTGCCGTGCTGGCATTGACCGGTGCCGGCGGTGGCATTCTCGCAGTGCCTTTGCTGGTGTTCGGCCTGGGGCTGTCGATGGTCGAGGCGGCACCGGTCGGCCTGCTGGCCGTAGGCATCGCGGCAGCGGTGGGTGCTGTGCTGGGCTTGCGGCAGGGCCTGGTGCGCTACCGGGCGGCGCTGTTCATCGCATTGATCGGTGTGGCAGCGGCGCCGTTCGGGCTGACGCTGGCGCACCGCCTGCCGAACACGCCACTGCAGTTGGTGTTCGCCGGGGTGTTGGTGTATGCCTGCCTGCGTATCTGGCGCAAGGCGGCCAAGGAACTGCGCGGCGAAGCCAATGATGCCCAT
Organism: Pseudomonas shirazica; assembly: GCF_015168335.1. Lineage (NCBI taxonomy): Bacteria > Pseudomonadati > Pseudomonadota > Gammaproteobacteria > Pseudomonadales > Pseudomonadaceae > Pseudomonas > Pseudomonas shirazica. The sequence goes on along the minus strand of NZ_CP063456.1, from coordinate 5,263,361 downwards.
CGCTACATCGAACCCTGCGTGCTGAACCCGCTGCAGGGCCGTTTGCGCTGGACCCTGCCCTGCGCGCGCGCCCTGGCCTTTACCGGCGCATTGTCAGGGCTGCTGTCCGGCCTGCTGGGCGTGGGCGGTGGCTTTGTCATCATCCCGGCCCTTAACCGCTACACCAACCTGCGGATGGCCAGCATCGTCTCCACTTCGCTGGCGGTGATCGCGCTGGTGTCCACCGGCAGTGTGGTCAGCGCCAGCCTCGCAGGGGTCATGCACTGGCAGGTTGGCGCCCCGTTCGCCGTCGGTGCGGTGCTCGGCCTGCTGCTGGCGCGGCCATTGGCGGCCAGGCTGGCCGGGCCGCGCTTGCAGCAGATGTTTGCCGTGGCCGGTTGGGCTGCGGCCCTGCTGCTGTCCGGCAAGGCGCTACTGGGCTAGCAGCTCGCTCTGTTCTGCCGCGCACAGCGCCAGCAGGTAGTCCCACACTACCCGCAGGCGCACTGACTTGTGCAGTTCGCGGCGGGTGCAGATCCAGTAGCTGCGCTGGATGGTTTCGCCAGGCAGCACGCGCACCAGCGTCGAGTCGTGGCGGGCCATGTAGTTGGGCAGTACGGCGATGCCCAACCCGGCGCGGGCGGCGGTTTGCTGGGCGATCACGCTGGTGCTGCGAAACACCACGTTGGGGGCCCGACAGAAGCTGTTGAGAAACAGCAGTTCCTGGCTGAACAGCAAGTCGTCGACGTAGCCGATCCAGCTGTGCCGGGCCAGGTCCTCGCGGTTGCGCAGCGGGGGCGCGCGATCCAGGTAGTCCTGGCTGGCGTACAGGGCCAGGCGATAGTCGGTGAGTTTGCGGGTGATCAGCAGGTCGGCGTTGGGCCGCTCCAGGTGGATGCTGATCTCCGCCTCGCGGTTGAGGATGCTGACGAAGCGCGGCACTGCCACCAGCTCCACTTCCAGGCCGGGGTAGCGGTCGAACAGCGCATTCATGCGCGGGGTGAAGAACATGATGCCGATGCCTTCGGTCACCCCCAGGCGAATCTTGCCCAGCGGCGTGATGGCCTGGGTGATTTCTTCCTGCGCCAGCAGGGCGACGTTTTCCATGGCTTCGGCGTGCTTGAGCAGGGCCTGGCCCGAGGGGGTCAGTTCATAGCCCTGGGCATGCTGCACGAACAGCGCAGTCCCCAGGCTCTGCTCGATGCTCTCGATGTGCCGGGCCACGGTGCTGTGGGTGGTGTTGAGGCGCTTGGCGGCGGTAAGCAGGCGGCCGCTGCGCTGCAACTCGAGGAAAAACCGCAGATCGTTCCAGTCGAACATGCTGATCCTTTTTGGCAGTTCGTTCCGGCCTCTTCGCGGGCACGCCCGCTCCCACAGGGATCGCGTTACCTTGTGGGAGCGGGCGTGCCCGCGAAGAGGCCAGCACAGACTTACCACTGTGCTAAAACGCACAGCGGCTGCGCGAAATCTCGTGTTTCCTCCACGAAATTACTCACTAAGATGGATCGGGACAAGAATAATAATCAGGCCCGAGGTTGCACATGCCATCAGCCGATTCTGTCTTCGACTACGTGGTCGTAGGTGCCGGTCCCGCCGGTTGCCTGTTGGCCAATCGTTTGTCCGCCGATCCTTCCTGCCGAGTGCTGCTGCTGGAAGCGGGTGGGCGCGACAACTATCCCTGGATCCATATCCCCGTCGGTTACCTCTATTGCATCGGCAACCCGCGCACCGACTGGTGCTTCAAGACCGAGGCGCAGCCCGGCCTGGGCGGTCGTGCGCTGGGCTATCCACGCGGCAAGGTGCTGGGTGGCTGCTCCTCGATCAACGGCATGATCTACATGCGCGGCCAGGCCGCCGACTACGACCGATGGGCCGAGCAAGGCAACGACGGCTGGGCCTGGAAGGACGTACTGCCGCTGTTCAAGGCCAGCGAAAGCCACTTTGCCGGCGCCAGCGAGCACCACGGTGGTGATGGCGAATGGCGGGTCGAGCGCCAGCGCTATAGCTGGCCGATCCTCGATGCCTTCCGTGATGCCGCCGAGCAAAGCGGCATCGGCAAGGTCGAGGACTTCAATACCGGCGACAACCAGGGCTGTGGATATTTCCAGGTCAACCAGCGCAGCGGTGTGCGCTGGAACGCTTCCAAGGCTTTTCTACGGCCGATCAAGGATCGCCCCAACCTCACCGTGCTGACCGGCGTTCAGGTTGACCAGGTGCTGCTCAACAACACCCGTGCACGGGCGGTAAAGGCGTTCTGGCAGGGTGCCTGGCACGAGTTTGCGGCACGTCGCGAGATCATCCTCTGTGCGGGTGCTGTGGGCTCTCCCGGTATCCTGCAGCGCTCCGGCATCGGCCCGCGGCAGTTATTGGAAAGCCTGGGCATTGGCGTGCGTCACGACATGCCCGGTGTTGGCGGCAACCTGCAGGATCACCTGCAGCTGCGCCTGATCTACCAGATCCGCAATTCCCGTACCCTGAACCAGATGGCCAACAGCCTGTGGGGCAAGATGGGCATGGGCCTGCGCTACCTCTATGACCGCAGTGGCCCGCTGGCCATGGCCCCGAGCCAGCTGGGTGCATTCGTGCGTTCAAGCCCGGAGCAGGCCACCGCCAACCTGCAGTACCACGTGCAGCCGCTGTCACTTGAGCGATTCGGCGAACCACTGCACACGTTCCCGGCCTTTACCGCCTCGGTGTGCAACCTGCGCCCGGCCAGCCGCGGGCGTATCGATATCCGCAGCAGCGACATGAACAGCACGCCGCTGATCGACCCCAACTACCTCAGCGACCCCCAGGACCTGCGCGTCGCCGCCGATTCCATTCGCCTTACCCGGCGTATCGTTCAGGCCCCTGCCCTCGCTGCGTTCGACCCCAAGGAATACCTGCCGGGCCCAGCCCTGCAAACCGAAGAAGAGCTGTTCGAAGCCGCCGGCAAGATCGGCACCACCATCTTCCACCCGGTAGGCACCTGCCGCATGGGCAATGGCGAACTGGACGTTGTGGATAACCAGTTGCGCGTACACGGCATCCCTGGCCTGCGCGTGGCGGACGCCTCGATCATGCCGCAGATCACCTCCGGCAATACTTGTTCACCCACCCTGATGATCGCCGAGAAGGCGGCGCAACTGATCCTCAAAGGAGCTGCTACCCAGACCTATCTGAACGAAGACGCGATACCGACGCCCTGACCCCGGGTGCGTGCAGTACCGGCAGCTGGCGGTCAGAAGCTGCCGACAGTGGAACAACAAGAATAATCACTGTGGCCTGCGGGCCGAGGACAGCAACGATGTCGGATTACATCCAAGAGCAGGGTGCGGCGGCCAGCAGCTCCAGCCGTCGTGAAGAACGCAAGATCATTTTCGCGTCATCCCTCGGGACAGTTTTCGAGTGGTATGACTTTTTTCTCTATGGTGCGCTGGCAGCGGTCATCAGCAAGCAGTTCTTCGCTGGCGTGAACGACACCACCGCCTTCATCTTCGCCCTCATGGCCTTTGCCGCCGGCTTCCTGGTGCGGCCGTTCGGTGCGCTGGTGTTCGGCCGGCTGGGCGACATGATCGGGCGCAAGTACACCTTCCTGGTCACCATCGTGCTGATGGGCCTGTCCACCTTCGCGGTGGGGTTGTTGCCCACCTACGCCAGCATCGGCATCGCGGCACCGATCATCCTGGTGGTCCTGCGCATGCTGCAGGGGCTGGCGCTGGGTGGTGAATACGGCGGTGCGGCCACCTATGTGGCCGAGCATGCGCCGCCCGGCAAGCGCGGTTTCCACACGGGTTTCATTCAGTCCACCGCCACCCTTGGCCTGTTGTTGTCGCTGGTGGTGGTGCTGGGCAGCCGCTATATCAGTGGCGACCAGTTCGAAACCTGGGGCTGGCGCCTGCCGTTCCTGTTGTCGATCGTGCTGCTGGCGATTTCCACCTGGATCCGCATGAGCATGCACGAGTCGCCGGCCTTCGTGAAAATGAAGGCTCAGGGCAAGGTCAGCAAGTCGCCGATCCGTGAGTCGTTCACCTCCTGGCCGAACCTGAAAGTGGTGCTCACCGCCCTGTTCAGCATCAACGCCGGGCAGGCCGTGACCTTCTACACGGCGCAGTTCTACGTGCTGTTCTTCATGACCCAGATGCTGAAGATGGACCCGGCCCAGGCCAACACCCTGCTGATCATCAGCGTTGTCATTGGTGCGCCATTCTTCGTGTTCTTCGGCTGGTTGTCCGACCGGATTGGCCGCAAGCCGATCCTGATGCTCGGCCTGCTGCTGGCCACGGTGCTGTACTTCCCGCTGTTCAAGGCGCTGAGCCACTACGCCAACCCACAGATCGACGCGGCCAGCCGCCAGGCGCCGATCGTGGTCACTGCCGACCCGAGAGGCTGTACTTTCCAGTTCGACCCGGTAGGCAAGGCGCGTTTCGACAGCCCGTGCGACAAGGTCAAGACCTTCCTGGTCAAGCAGGGCCTACCGTACAGCTCTGTGGATGTGGCCGGCAGCGATGTGGTGGTCAACATCGGTGACAAGACCATCAACGGCTTCGACGAAGCGGCCATGCGTGCTGCGGTGGAACAGGCCGGCTACCCGGCCAAGGCCGACCCTGGGCAGGTCAACCAAGTGATGGTGGTGGTGCTGATCGTGGCGATGATCCTGATCGCGACCATGACCTATGGCCCGCTGGCGGCGGTGATGGTCGAGCTGTTCCCCACTCGCATCCGCTACACCTCCATGTCACTGCCCTACCACATTGGCAACGGCTGGTTCGGTGGCTTCCTGCCAACGGTGTCGTTCGCGCTGGTGGTGTACACCGGGGATATCTTCTATGGGCTGTGGTACCCGGTGGTGGTGACCGGGGTCAGCCTGGTGGTGGGGATCTTCTGCCTGAAAGAAACCAGGGATGTGGATATCGACAAGATCTGACGGTTGCAACGGGCCGTTTCTACACGCCCGCATGAGGCAATAAAAAACCGGCTGTAAAAGCCGGTTTTCTTATGCCCCAAAAAACTTATGCACGATTTTCAGAAAAATGTCATACACAGAAATAAACAGCTAATTCAAACACTTAGCGATCACTTCAGGCTTTTAATCCAAAAACAGTTCACAAGTTATCCACAGACGGTCAGGCCATCTGTTCCTGGGGTTTTTCCTCTGCTGGCGGCAGCGAACCCATGGCCCGCTGGGTCGCTTCGTTCCACGCCGCAGCGCGGTCGTTGAGCTCGGCAATGGCCCGTGGCCCGGTGCCGTTGGCGTACATCGGCTCGCCAATCACCACCTCGATTGTGCCCGCGCGCTTGCCCCAGCCGGTCTTGGGCCAGAACTTGCCGGCGTTATGGGCAATCGGCAGCACCGGCAGGCCGGCATTCACTGCCAGCGCGGTACCGCCACGGGAGAACTTGCCCATGGTGCCGAATGGCACGCGGGTGCCTTCCGGGAAGATCAGCACCCAGGTCTTCTGCTTGAGCAGCTCGTCACCCTTGCTGGCTACCTGGCGCAGGGCCTCCTTGGGGTTATCTCGGTTGATCGCGATCGGCCGCAGCATGGCCATGGCCCAACCGAAGAACGGCACATACAGCAACTCGCGCTTGAGCACCTGGCTCAGCGGCGAGAAATACTGGGAAAGGAAGAAGGTTTCCCAGGTGCTCTGGTGGTTGGACAGGATCACGCAAGGCTCATCAGGCACGTTCTCGGCGCCAGTGATCTTGTAGTCGATACCCAGGATGGTGCGCACCAGGAACAACGCGCAACGGCACCAGTACACGTTGATGAACTTGTAGCGCTTGGGGAACGACAGGAACGGCGCAACGAAGAAGCTCAGCGAGCACCACAGCAGCGAACTGGTGCCCAGCAGCAGGTAAAAAAGAAAGATTCTGATCGCCTGCAGGATCGACATAGTGGCTTGTACCATTGCGGGGCATGCCCGCCTGAGAAAAATGCGCCCGAAGGCGCACTGTTTAAATTAGTTCTCTGGCGATAGCTGCCAGATCGTCGAAAATCAGTGTAGTTTCCGGGACGCCTTTTTCCAGGGTCCGCTCGCCCTTGCCGGTTTTCACCAACACGGGTTGTGCACCGACGGCCAGGGCGGCCTCCAGGTCACCTTTGCTGTCGCCAACGAACCAGACGCCTTCCAGGCCGACCTGGTAATGCTCGGCGATCGCCCGCAGCATGCCAGGCTTGGGCTTGCGGCAATCGCAGCCTTCGTCCGGCCCGTGCGGGCAATACACGATGTGGCCCACTTCGCCACCCTGCTCGGCCACCAGCGCGCGCAGGCGCGCGTGCATGGCCTCGAGGGTAGTCAGCGCATAGTAGCCACGGGCAATGCCGGACTGGTTGGTGGCCACGGCCACCGTCCAGCCCGCCTTGCTCAACTGCGCGATCGCATCGACCGAGCCAGGGATCGGCACCCACTCGTCCAGCGTCTTGATGTAGGCGTCGGAGTCGTAGTTGATTACTCCGTCACGGTCGAGAATCAGCAGTTTCAAGGCTTACCCCAGCAGCGAAATGTCGGCCACGCCCAGGAACAGGCCGCGCAGGCGGCTGAGCAGGGCATAACGGTTGGCGCGTACCTTGGCATCCTCGGCGTTGACCATCACCGCCTCGAAGAAGGCGTCGACCGGGTCACGCAGGGCCGCCAGGCGGGCCAGCGATTCGCTGTACTGGCGTGCAGCAGCCATCGGTTGCACGGCCTGGTCGGCCTGCTGGATGGCCGAGTACAGGGAGAACTCGTTGGCGTTGTCGAAGTACTTCGGCTCGACGTGATCGGCGATGGCGCCTTCGGCCTTGCTCAGCAGGTTCGACACGCGCTTGTTCACCGCGGCCAGGGCCTCGGCTTCCGGCAGCTTGCGGAAGGCTTGTACAGCCTGCACGCGCTGGTCGAAGTCCAAGGCAGAACCTGGCTGCAGGGCACGGACCGACAGGTAGGTGGCCACGTCGATGCCTTCGTCTTCGTAACGCGCACGCAGGCGGTCGAAGATGAACTCCAGCACCTGTTCGGCCAGGCCGGCGGCCTTGACCTTGGCGCCGAACTGCTTGACCGCGAACTCGACCGCACCGGTCAGGTCCAGGTCCAGCTGTTTCTCGATCAGGATACGCAGCACGCCCAAGGCGGCACGGCGCAGGGCGTACGGGTCCTTGCTGCCGGTAGGCAGCATGCCGATGCCGAAGATGCCGACCAGGGTGTCGAGCTTGTCGGCGATGGCCACCGCAGCACCGGTGAGGGTCTGCGGCAGCTCGGCGCCAGCACCGCGCGGCATGTACTGCTCGTTCAGGGCCAGGGCCACGTCTTCCGGCTCACCGTCGTTGAGCGCGTAGTAGTAACCGGCCACACCCTGCATCTCAGGGAATTCGCCGACCATCTCGGTGGCCAGGTCGCACTTCGACAGCAGGCCGGCGCGGCCGGCGCGCTGGGCGTCGCCGCCGATCAGCGGGGCGATGAAGGCGGCCAGCTTGGAGACGCGCTCGGCCTTGTCGTACACGGTACCCAGCTGAGCCTGGAACACCACGTTCTTCAGGCGCTCGTTGAAGGTTTCCAGCGGCTGCTTCTTGTCCTGCTTGAAGAAGAACTCGGCGTCGGTCAGGCGTGGGCGTACGACCTTCTCGTTACCTTGCACGATCTGCTTCGGGTCGCGGCTCTCGACGTTGGCCACGGTGATGAAGCGCGGCAGCAGCTTGCCTTCGCTGTCCAGCAGGCAGAAGTACTTCTGGTTGTCCTGCATGGTGGTGATCAGGGCTTCCTGCGGCACTTCGAGGAAGCGCTCCTCGAACGAGCACACCAGCGGCACTGGCCACTCGACCAGGGCGGTCACTTCGTCCAGCAGCGCCGGCGGCACGATGGCGCTGCCTTCCTGCTGCATGGCCAGTTCGGCGGTACGCTTGCTGATCAGCTCCCGGCGCTCGGCGAAGTCGGCCAGCACGTAGGCTTTGCGCAGGTCTTCGACGTAGTTGGCCGGGGTGGTGATGACCACGTTTTCCGGGTGGTGGAAGCGGTGGCCACGGGATTCACGGCCTGCCTTCTGCGACAGGATGGTGCAGTCGACCACTTGGTCGCCCAGCAGCATCACCAGCCATTGGGTCGGGCGCACGAACTCTTCACGGCTGGCCGCCCAGCGCATGCGCTTGGGGATCGGCAGGTCGTTGAGCGAATCTTCGACGATGGTCGGCAGCAGGCCGGTGGTGGCCTTGCCCGGGATGTGCTGGGAGAAGCGCAGCTTGGGGCCGCTCTGGTCGATTTCCGACAGCTCCACACCGCATTTCTTGGCAAAGCCCAAGGCAGCCTGGGTCGGCTCGCCGTCTTTGAAAGCAGCCTGCAGGGGCGGGCCGTCGATATTGATGCTGCGGTCAGGCTGTTGCACGTCGAGCTGGCGGATCAGCACGGCCAAGCGGCGCGGCGCGGCGTAAACCTGCTTGCCGGTGTAGTTCAGGCCAGCGGCCTGCAGGCCCTTCTCGATACCCGCCAGGAAGGCTTCGCCAAGGCTGGCGAGGGCCTTCGGTGGCAGCTCCTCGGTGCCCAGTTCTACCAGGAAATCTTGAGCACTCATTGTGCAGCCTCCAGCTTAGCCAACACTTCGTCACGCAGTTCAGGGGTGGCCATCGGGAAGCCCAGGCGTGCGCGGGCTTGCAGATAGCTTTGCGCCACGTCCCGGGCCAGGGTACGTACACGCAGGATGTAGCGCTGGCGCTCGGTTACCGAGATGGCGCGGCGGGCGTCCAGCAGGTTGAAGGTGTGCGAGGCCTTCAGGACCATTTCATAGGTCGGCAGCGGCAGCTCAAGCTTGATCAGGCGGTTGGCTTCGCTTTCGTAGAAGTCGAACAGCTCGAACAGCTTGTCGACGTTGGCGTGCTCGAAGTTGTAGGTCGACTGCTCCACCTCGTTCTGGTGGAACACGTCGCCGTAGGTGACCTTGCCGAACGGGCCGTCGGCCCACACCAGGTCGTACACCGAGTCGACGCCCTGGATGTACATGGCCAGGCGCTCCAGGCCGTAGGTGATTTCACCAGTGACTGGGTAGCACTCGATGCCGCCTACCTGCTGGAAGTAGGTGAACTGGGTGACTTCCATGCCGTTGAGCCAGATTTCCCAGCCCAGGCCCCAGGCGCCGAGGGTCGGCGATTCCCAGTTGTCTTCGACGAAGCGAATGTCGTGGACCAGCGGGTCCAGGCCGATGGCTTTCAGCGAGCCGAGGTACAGCTCCTGGAAGTTGGCCGGGTTGGGCTTCAGTACCACCTGGAACTGGTAGTAGTGCTGCAGGCGGTTGGGGTTTTCGCCATACCGCCCGTCGGCAGGGCGACGGCTAGGCTGCACATAGGCGGCGTTCCAGGTTTCTGGACCCACGGCGCGCAGGAATGTAGCGGTGTGGAAAGTGCCGGCGCCTACTTCCATATCGTAGGGCTGAAGCACCACACAACCTTGCTCGGCCCAGTAGTTCTGCAGGGCGAGGATCAGGTCTTGGAAGGTACGCACGGCTGGCGTAGGCTGGCTCACGAAATTCACCTGTATCTGGGGATGCGGATGTAAAGAGCGGGAGTATAACCTGATTCGCCTCGCCCTCTACTCATTGGAGCCTTATGCCACGCTGCTTTTGGTGTACCGACGATCCGTTGTACCAGGCCTACCATGACCAGGAATGGGGAACGCCCCAGCGTGACCCGGCGTTGCTGTTCGAGATGCTTTTGCTCGAAGGGTTCCAGGCGGGGCTTTCGTGGATCACCGTATTGCGTAAACGCGAGCGTTATCGCGAGGTGATGCACGGCTTCGATCCGGTGAAACTCGCCGTCATGAGCGACGAACGCATCGAGGAGCTGATGCAGGATGCCGGCATCATCCGCAACCGCCTCAAGCTCAAGGCTGCCAGGCGTAATGCCCAGGCCTGGCTGGCTGTGGACAACCCCGCCGACTGGCTCTGGTCATTCGTCGGTGGTGCGCCGAAGATCAACCACTTCACTGGCCGCAGCGAGGTGCCAGCGGTTACCGATGAAGCCAAGGCGATGAGCAAAGCCCTGCAGAAAGCCGGCTTCACGTTCGTTGGCCCGACCATCTGCTATGCCTTCATGCAGGCCACCGGCATGGTCATGGACCACACCACCGATTGCGATCGCTACGCCGCCTTGTTGCGCTGAGGGGTTACAATGCGCGCCTTGCTGAAATAAGGAATTCGCCTGTGGAAAAGTTCAAGGGCGCCCTGATGGTCGGGGTGCTGCGTCTGTTTGCCAAGCTGCCCTGGGGCGCTGTGCAGCGCGTCGGCGCCGGTATCGGCTGGCTGATGTGGAAGATCCCCAACGGCTCGCGCAATGTCGTGCGCATCAACCTCGCCAAGTGCTTCCCGGAGATGGACCCGGCCGAGCGCGAGCAGCTGGTGGGCCGCGCGTTGAAGGATATCGGTAAATCCTTCGTCGAAAGTGCCTGTGCCTGGATCTGGCCGCCGCAGCGCTCGCTGGAGCTGGTCAAGGAAGTGCACGGCCTGGAAGTGCTGGAGCAGGCCCTGGCCTCGGGCAAGGGCGTGGTCGGCATCACCAGCCACCTGGGTAACTGGGAAGTGCTGAACCACTTCTACTGCAACCAGTGCAAACCGATCATCTTCTATCGCCCGCCGAAGCTGAAGGCGGTGGATGACCTGCTGCGCGAGCAGCGGGTGCAGATGGGCAACCGCGTGGCGCCTTCGACCAAGGAAGGCATCCTCAGCGTGATCAAGGAAGTGCGCCGTGGTGGCCAGGTGGGTATTCCTGCCGACCCGGAGCCGGCGGAGTCGGCGGGGGTGTTCGTGCCGTTCCTGGGTACCCAGGCGCTGACCAGCAAGTTCGTTCCGAACATGCTGGCCGGGGGCAAGGCGGTTGGGGTGTTCCTGCATGCCCTGCGGTTGCCTGACGGCTCGGGCTTCAAGGTGTTTCTGGAGGCGGCGCCGGAAGAGATGTACAGCACCGACGTGACCGTGTCGGCAGCGGCGATGAGCAAGGTGGTCGAGCGCTATGTGCGCGAGTACCCGAGCCAGTACATGTGGAGCATGAAGCGCTTCAAGAAGCGCCCGGCTGGCGAGGCGCGCTGGTACTGAGATTTTCACTGTCCCCTGTGGGAGCGGGTTTACCCGCGAATGCGTCGGTGAATCCAACATCGCATTCGCGGGTGAACCCGCTCCCACAGGGACTGCGTTAACCTGATGTCTTGTTGAGTTTCTTCAGAAACACGGTCATCTCTTTCTCGGCCTGCTTGTCCCCATGGGCCTGCGCGGCCACGATCCCCTCCTCCCAGGCCTTGCGCGCCGCCGCCAGGTCACCCTGCAGCTGATGCGCCTTGCCCAGCAGCTTCCACGCCGCCGAGTACTTCGGGTCCTGTTCCACGCACCGTGCCAGATGCAACGCCGCTTCAGCACCATTGCCTTCGTCCAGCCAGGCCTTGCCCAGGCCGAACCTCAACAACGGGTTATCCACACCCTTGGCCAGCATCTTCTCCAGCGATTCGCGCATGCCCTGTGCTCCTAGAAGAAACTCAAGCCGACGTGGAACAGCTTCTCCACATCCCGAATATGCTTTTTATCCACAACGAACAGGATCACATGGTCGCCCGATTCGATCATGGTGTCGTCGTGGGCAATCATCACCTCTTCGTCACGAATGATCGCGCCGATGGTGGTGCCCGGTGGCAGGGCGATGTCTTCGATCGCCTTGCCGACCACCTTGCTCGACTTCGAATCCCCGTGCGCCACCGCTTCGATAGCCTCGGCCGCGCCGCGGCGCAGCGAGTGTACGCTGACGATGTCGCCCCGGCGCACGTGCGCCAGCAGGGTGCCGATGGTGGCCAACTGTGGGCTGATGGCAATGTCGATGTCGCCACCCTGCACCAGGTCGACATAGGCCGGGTTGTTGATGATGGTCATCACCTTGCGGGCGCCCAGGCGCTTGGCCAGCAGCGACGACATGATGTTGGCCTCGTCGTCGTTGGTCAGGGCCAGGAAGATGTCGGCGTCGGCGATGTTCTCCTCCAGCATCAGGTCCTTGTCCGAGGCGCTGCCCTGCAGCACCACGGTGCTTTCCAGGGTGTCGGAGAGGTGTCGGCAACGGGCCGGACTCATCTCGATGATCTTCACCTGGTAGCGGCTTTCGATGGCCTCGGCCAGGCGTTCGCCGATTTGCCCGCCACCGGCGATGACCACACGCTTGTTGGTTTCGTCGATACGGCGCAGCTCACCCATCACCGCGCGGATGTCCTTCTTCGCGGCGATGAAGAACACTTCGTCGTCTGCTTCGATCACCGTGTCGCCCCGCGGGGTGATCGGGCGGTCGCGGCGGAAGATGGCCGCCACGCGGGTGTCGACGTTGGGCATGTGCGCGCGGATCTGGCGCAGTTGCTGGCCTACCAGCGGGCCACCGTAGTACGCCTTCACTGCCACCAGCTGGGCCTTGCCTTCTGCGAAGTCGATCACCTGCAGCGAGCCTGGGTGCTCGATCAGGCGCTTGATGTAGTTGGTCACCACCTGCTCGGGGCTGATCAGTACGTCGACCGGGATATGGTCGTTGTCGAACAGCTCTTCGCGGGTCAGGTAGGCCGACTCGCGCACCCGGGCAATCTTGGTCGGGGTGTGGAAAAGCGAATAGGCCACCTGGCAGGCGACCATGTTGGTTTCGTCGCTGTTGGTTACCGCCACCAGCATGTCGGCGTCGTCGGCACCGGCCTGGCGCAGCACCGTAGGCAGCGAGCCGCGGCCTTGCACGGTGCGGATGTCCAGGCGGTCGCCCAGGTCGCGCAGGCGGTCGCCGTCAGTGTCGACCACGGTGATGTCGTTGGCTTCGCTGGCCAGGTGCTCCGCCAGCGTACCGCCTACCTGTCCTGCGCCGAGGATGATGATCTTCATCCGCTACTCCCTACCTTTTGTTTTTATCCGCGCGAGGCGGCGATCTTGATCAGCTTGGCATAGTAGAAACCGTCGTGGCCGCCTTCCTGTGCCAACAACTGGCGGCCGTGGGGCTGGCGCAGGCCGGCTTCGGTGGCCAGGTCCAGCTCACGGGCGCCCGGGGTGCGGGCAAGGAAGGCATCGATCACTTCGGTGTTCTCGGTCGGCAGGCTGGAGCAGGTGGCGTATAGCAGCATGCCGCCCACTTCCAGGGTCGGCCACAGGGCATCGAGCAGCTCACCTTGCAGCGTGGCCAGGGCCGGGATGTCGTCGGCCTGACGGGTCAGCTTGATGTCAGGGTGGCGGCGGATCACGCCGGTGGCCGAACAGGGGGCATCGAGCAGAATGCGCTGGAACGGCTTGCCGTCCCACCAGCTGGCGGTGTCGCGGGCATCGCAGGCGATCAGCTCGGCGTCCAGTTGCAGGCGGTCGAGGTTCTCGCGCACGCGGGTCAGGCGCTTGGCTTCGAGGTCGATGGCCACCACGTGGGCCAGGCCGGTTTCGGCTTCCAGCAGGTGGCAGGTCTTGCCACCCGGTGCACAGCAGGCGTCGAGCACGCGCTGGCCGGGGGCCAGTTCCAGCAGGTCGGCGGACAGCTGCGCGGCTTCGTCCTGCACGCTCACCCAGCCTTCGGCAAAGCCTGGTAGGCCGCGCACGTCGCAGGCTTCGGCCAACACGATACCGTCACGGCTGTACTGGCAGGCGCTGGCGCCAACACCTGCCTCGGCCAGCAGTGCCAGGTAGGCATCGCGGCTGTGGTGGCGACGGTTGACCCGCAGGATCATCGGCGGGTGGGCGTTGTTGGCGGCGCAGATGGCCTCCCACTGCTCCGGCCAGAAGGCCTTGAGCGACTTCTGCAGCCAGCGCGGGTGGGCAGTGCGTACCACCGGGTCGCGCTCCATGCCGGCCAGCAATTCTTCGCCTTCGCGTTGGGCGCGGCGCAGCACGGCATTGAGCAGGCCCTTGGCCCACGGCTTCTTCAGCTTGTCGGCACAGCCAACGGTCTCGCCAATGGCCGCGTGGGCCGGGATACGGCTGTAGAACAGCTGGTACAGGCCGACCAGCAGCAACGCCTGCACATCGGCATCGGCGGCCTTGAACGGCTTCTGCAGCAGCTGCGCCGCCAGCAGGTCGAGGCGTGGTTGCCAGCGCGCGGTACCGAACGCCAGGTCCTGGGTCAGGCCGCGGTCGCGCTCATCGACCTTGTCCAGTTGCGCTGGCAGCGAACTGTTCAGCGAGGCCTTGCCACTGAGTACAGCGGCAAGGGCACGGGCGGCGGCGAGGCGTGGGTTCATTGGCCCAGCACCTTGCCGCTGGCGAATTTCTCGCGACGGCTGTTGAACAGGTCGCTGAAGTTCAGCGGCTTGCCGCCGGGCAGTTGCAGGCGGGTCAGGCTCAGCGCCTGGTCACCGCAGGCGACCACCAGGCCGTCCTTGCTAGCGGAGAGGATCTCACCCGGGGTGCCTATCGCTGTGGACAAGTTGGCGGCCAGCACTTTCACGCTTTCGCCATCGAGGGTGCTGTGGCACACCGGCCACGGGTTGAAGGCACGGATCAGGCGTTCCAGCTCGACGGCCGGGCGGCTCCAATCGATGCGCGCTTCGTCCTTGTTCAGCTTGTGCGCATAGGTGGCCAGGGCATCGTCCTGCACTTCACCCTGCAGCGAACCATCGGCCAGGCCGGCGATGGCCTGGACGACTGCGGGCGGGCCCATCTCCGCCAAGCGGTCGTGCAGGCTGCCGCCGGTGTCTTCGGCGCTGATTGGCGTGACCACCTTGAGCAGCATCGGGCCGGTGTCCAGGCCCGCTTCCATACGCATCACGGTCACACCGCTCTCGGCGTCGCCGGCTTCCACGGCGCGCTGGATCGGTGCGGCACCGCGCCAGCGGGGCAGCAGGGAAGCATGGCTGTTGATACAGCCCAGGCGCGGGATATCCAGCACCACCTGCGGCAGGATCAGGCCGTAGGCGACCACTACCATCAGGTCCGGCTTCAGCGCCGCAAGTTCGGCCTGGGCTTCGGCGTTGCGCAGGGTCGGCGGTTGGAACACCGGGATGTCATGGGCCACAGCCAGTTGCTTGACCGGGCTCGGCATCAGCTTCTGGCCACGGCCAGCGGGGCGGTCGGGCTGGGTGTAGACGGCCACGATCTCGTACGGGCTGTCGAGCAGGGCCTTGAGGTGTTCGGCGGCAAACTCTGGAGTGCCTGCAAAGACGATGCGCATGGAGTTCTCGCTTCAAAAAAGAAAAAGGCTTGCCGGAGCAAGCCTTCTGGAAGGTGGGGATCAGGCTTGCTGGCGGTGCTGCTTTTCCAGCTTCTTCTTGATCCGGTCGCGCTTGAGCTGCGACAGGTAGTCGACGAACAGCTTGCCGTTGAGGTGATCGAACTCATGCTGCACGCACACCGCCAGCAGGCCTTCGCACTCCAGCTCGTAAGGCTTGCCGTCGCGGTCCTGGGCCTTCACCCGCACACGCAACGGGCGGTCGACGTTCTCGTAGAAGCCAGGTACCGACAGGCAGCCTTCCTGGTACTGGCCCATGTCATGGGTCAGCTCTTCGACCGTAGGGTTGATGAAGACACGCGGCTCGCTGCGGTCTTCACTGAGGTCCATGACCACGACCTGCTGGTGCACGTTGACCTGGGTGGCGGCCAGGCCGATGCCAGGGGCTTCGTACATGGTTTCAAACATGTCGTCGATCAGCTGACGCAGGGCGTCGTCGAACACCGTCACCGGCTTGGCGATGGTGCGCAGGCGCGGGTCCGGGAATTCGAGAATGTTCAAGATGGCCATAAGGTCAGGCAGTCACTGTGCGTTCGGTTGAAAACTGAGCACACATAATAAAGGGAAACGAGGATTTCAGCACCTGGGAAAGCTCGTCTAGGGTTTTCAGGGCCAGCTTATTGCCCATTCGATGGACAGGTTGTCAAAGCGTTATCAACAAAGTTATCCACAGTTTGTGCCACGTCGATGGCCCCGTTTCGATCAAGGATGATCCCCATGCAGACCTACCATTCGTCGCCTCTTCCGCCTGCCGAACTGGAGGCCCGATTACGCCTGCACCGGCTGCCGGAGACGGGATTGCGTCGCTTTAACACCTTGCTTGAGGCTTTTGGCAGTGCCTCTTCGGCACTGTGTGCACCCGCCGGCGCCTGGCGCGCATTGGGCATACCCCAGGCCACCATCGATGCCCGGCGCAGTGCCGAAGTTCGTGAGGGTGCACTGGCCGCAATGGCCTGGCTAGAGCGTCAGGGCCAGCATTTGCTGATGTGGGACGGCCCTGGCTACCCGCCACTATTGGCGGAAATCGACGATGCCCCTCCACTGCTTTTCGTAGCTGGAGACCCGGCCTTGCTCGAGCGCCCACAACTGGCAATTGTGGGCAGCAGGCGTGCTTCACCACCGGCGCTCGACACCGCTGCGGCATTTTCCCGCTACCTGGCGCAGGCCGGTTTCACCATTACCAGCGGCTTGGCCGTGGGCATCGACGGTGCCGCTCATCGGGCCGCAATGCAGGCTGGCGGGGGCACGATTGGCGTGCTCGGTACGGGGTTGCAAAAACTTTATCCACAGCGCCACACTTCGCTTGCGCAAGCGATGATCGACAACGGTAGCGCGCTGGTTTCCGAGTACCCGCTGGATGCTGGGCCGCTACCTGGCAACTTCCCGCGGCGCAATCGCATCATCAGTGGCCTGTCGCTGGGCGTGCTGGTGGTCGAGGCAAGCCTGGCCAGTGGTTCGCTGATCACCGCACGCCTGGCTGCCGAGCAAGGCCGCGAGGTGTATGCCATACCGGGCTCCATCCACCACCCCGGGGCCAAAGGCTGCCACCAGTTGATCCGTGACGGCGCGCTGTTGGTGGAGAGCGTGGAGCAGATACTGGAAAGCCTGCAGGGCTGGCAGAACCTGCCGCCTGCGGTTGTGGATAAATTCGACCATCCTCTTCTCGCCCTGCTGCATGCTGCGCCACAAACCAGCGAAAGCCTGGCCCACTGCAGCGAGCTGCCGCTGGCCGACGTGTTGGCGCAGCTGACCGAACTGGAGCTGGAAGGCCGGGTCAGCAATGAAGCCGGGCGTTGGTTTGCCCGCGCGGGCTAAGTACACTGCTCACAAGCAAGGTATATAGGCGGAGTAACAGAAATGGTGAGCAGTTTTCGTGTGCAACAAGCCGCACGTGAGATCCGGGCGGGCGCAGTGATCGCCTATCCGACGGAAGCGGTCTGGGGCCTGGGCTGCGACCCGTGGAACGAGGACGCGGTGTATCGCCTGCTGGCGCTGAAGTCGCGGCCTGTGGATAAAGGCCTGATCCTGGTAGCCGACAACATCCGCCAGTTCGACTTCTTGTTCGAGGACTTCCCCGAAGACTGGATCGACCGCATGGGCAGCACCTGGCCGGGGCCGAACACCTGGCTGGTGCCGCACCAGGACCTGTTGCCCGAATGGGTTACAGGGCAACATGACACCGTGGCACTGCGGGTCAGTGACCACCCGGTGGTACGTGAGCTGTGTGCGTTGGTGGGGCCGTTGATTTCCACTTCGTGCAACCCGGGCGGGCGCCCGGCGGCTAAGACCCGGTTGCGGGTGGAGCAGTACTTCCATGGTCAGCTGGATCTCGTGCTGGGGGGGGCGTTGGGTGGAAGGAAGAACCCTAGTGTGATTCGCAACCTGGCCACTGGCGAAGTCGTTCGCCCGGGCTGATACATATCCACAGGCCTGGCCGCGACCTCCTGTGGGAGCGGGCGAGCCCGCGAAGAATCCAACGTGGTGTCTGGCACGGGCTTCGCCCGTGTTCGCGGGCATGCCCGCTCCCACAGGTCAGGGCCAAGTCCCCGCGGATTTTTCTGATTTTGTCTCGAATGCCTGTCCAGCTTGCGGCTTGGGAAATATCCTACGAGCCGCGTCCCCTGCCATCACCTTCTCAGTGGGAACCTCCGCCCTTAGTCTTCAGCCGTCGCCGAATAACTTGGCGATCGGGTGTGGTAACCCGGGTTCTGGGTGATCTTGGCAGTCCATGGCGGCTGTTCGCAGGAGGCTTCGTGCCTGCTGGGTTTTAGATCTCCCACCCGGTTTACCACCCTGCGTACAGCTGCCACCTATTCGTGTGGTAACGACTGGGTGGTGCCATGAAGCGAGATCTAGTGATGAAGAAGATTGTCCCCGATCCACCCCTACCCTGCACATCCACCCGCCCCTTCGGCCGCTGCGATGCCGGCCACGAACCGCTGTTCACCGTAAACCCGAACATTTCCGCCGAGGACGCCTTGGTTCATGTAGCTCTGTATCTGCGAGGCGCCTACGAAACGGGCTCGAAAGCCCTCGAGTACCTGCGCGAAGAAGGCCGTGGCATGTATTGGTCGAGCCTGCATTCCATTGAATTGGCGGAGGGATTGGTGGAGGCGATTCTCGATGGTATCGAGTCGATACCAACCACCCGTCCTCCACAGGCATAGCGCCCTGTTCAAGGCCGACGCAGTACCTGTGGGAGCGGGTTCGCCCGCGAACACCGGCGCAGCCGGTGCCATGCACCGCGGTGCTTGCTTCGCGGGCATGCCCGCTCCCACAGGGATGGCACTGCACTTAAGATCGGTGCAGTACCTGTGGGAGTGAACTCAAGGAAGCAGAATTGTGGAACCCACAGTCCGCCGAGCCGACAGCTCCGCCTGTGCCTTGGCCGCCTCGCTGAGCGGATACCGCTGTTGGATATCCACAACCAGCTTGCCACTGCCGATCATCGCAAACAGGTCATCGGCCATGGCCTGGGTATTCTCGGCATTGTTGGCATAGGTCGCCAACGTCGGGCGGGTCACATACAGCGACCCTTTCTGCGCCAGAATCCCCAGGTTCACCCCGCTCACCGCCCCCGAGGCATTGCCAAAGCTCACCATCAACCCGCGCGGCTGCAGGCAGTCCAGCGAGGTCAGCCAGGTGTCGGCACCCACACCGTCATACACCACCGGGCATTTCTTGCCGTCGGTCAGCTCCAGCACCCGCTTGGCTACGTCCTCACGGCTATAGTCGATGGTCGCCCACGCCCCAAGCGCCTTGGCCCGTTCGGCCTTCTCGGCAGAACTCACGGTACCGATCAGCTTGGCGCCCAAGGCCTTGGCCCACTGGCACGCCAACGAACCCACGCCGCCAGCTGCTGCGTGGAACAGGATCACGTCACCTGCCTTCACCTCATAGGTCTGCTTCAGCAGGTACTGCACGGTCAAACCCTTGAGCATCACCGCCGCTGCCTGCTCGAAGCTGATGTTGTCGGGCAGCTTCACCAAGTTGGCTTCCGGCAGCGTATGCACCTCGCTATACGCGCCCAACGGGCCGCCGGCATGGGCCACGCGGTCACCCACTTTCAGCCGGGTCACACCCTCGCCCACGGCCTCGACCACGCCAGCCGCTTCAGTGCCCAGCCCTGAAGGCAGGGATGGCGGTGCATACAGACCGCTGCGGAAGTAGGTATCGATGAAGTTCAGGCCGATCGCATGGTTACGTACACGCACCTGCTGTGGCCCTGGCGGGGCTGGTTCGAATTCCACAAACTGCAGCACTTCCGGGCCGCCATGCTGGCTGAACTGGATACGCTTGGCCATCTCGCACTCCTGTCGTATGGGTCGGGAAAGACCTTCTATCGGACGCCTTTGCTTGATCGCCGTCAACTGCGGCGCGCGGGCTGGGGGTGGTATGCTACGCGGCGAATTCTTCCCTGCCCGTTCCTGGTGACCCGATGACTAGCCGCACCGAGGCCGTGAAAGCCTACCTGCTCGACCTGCAAGACCGCATCTGCTCTGCCCTCGAAACAGAAGACGGCGGCGCCCGCTTCGTCGAGGACGCATGGGTGCGCGAAGCCGGTGGCGGGGGCCGCACGCGGGTGATCGGCGATGGCAAGGTGATCGAAAAAGGCGGGGTCAACTTCTCCCACGTGTTCGGCGCCGGTCTGCCGCCGTCGGCCAGTGCTCACCGCCCCGAGCTGGCGGGCCGTGGCTTCGAGGCCTTGGGCGTGTCGCTGGTGATCCACCCGCACAACCCGCATGTGCCCACTTCCCACGCCAACGTGCGCTTCTTCATCGCCGAAAAGGAAGGTGAAGAGGCTGTCTGGTGGTTCGGCGGCGGCTTCGACCTGACTCCGTACTACGGCAATGAAGAAGACTGCATCCACTGGCACCGTGTGGCCGAGCAGGCCTGCGCGCCGTTCGGCGCCGACGTGTACCCGCGCTACAAGGCCTGGTGCGACCGCTACTTCCACCTCAAGCACCGTGGCGAGCCACGCGGCATTGGTGGGTTGTTCTTCGATGACCTGAACGAGTGGGACTTCGACACCTGCTTCGCCTTCATCCGCGCCATTGGCGACGCCTACGTCAACGCCTACCTGCCGATCGTCCAGCGCCGCAAGGGCACGCCCTACACGCCGCAGCAGCGCGAGTTCCAGGAGTATCGCCGTGGCCGCTACGTGGAGTTCAACCTGGTCTACGACCGTGGCACCTTGTTCGGCCTGCAGTCCGGCGGTCGCACCGAGTCCATCCTCATGTCGCTGCCGCCGCAGGTGCGCTGGGGCTACGACTGGAAGGCCGCGCCCGGCAGCGAAGAAGCACGCCTGACCGAGTACTTCCTGCAGGACCGCGACTGGCTCGGCCAGTAAGCCTGTGGATAATCAAGGAGCCGTCATGGACCAGTACGTCGTTTTTGGTAACCCCATCGGCCACAGCAAGTCGCCGCTGATCCATCGCCTGTTCGCCGAACAGACCGGCCAGGACCTGGAATACGCCACCCTGCTGGCGCCGCTGGACGAGTTCAGCGACTGCGCGCGCGGCTTCTTCAAGCAAGGCCGCGGCGGCAACGTCACCGTGCCGTTCAAGGAAGAGGCCTACCGCCTGTGCGACAGCCTGACCCCGCGTGCCCGGCGCGCTGGTGCGGTGAACACGCTAAGCAAGCTGGCCGATGGCACACTGCAGGGCGACAACACCGATGGCGCTGGCCTTGTGCGCGACCTGACGGTGAATGCTGGGGTCGAGCTGGCGGGCAAACGCATTCTGATCCTGGGTGCTGGTGGCGCGGTACGTGGCGTGCTGGAGCCGATCCTGGCGCACAAGCCGCAGTCGCTGGTGATTGCCAACCGTACCGTGGAAAAGGCTGAGCAGCTGGCGCGTGAGTTCGATGAACTGGGGCCGGTGGTGGCCAGCGGGTTTGCCTGGTTGCAGGAACCGGTGGATGTGATCATCAATGCCACCTCGGCGAGCCTGGCCGGTGAGTTGCCGCCGATCGCCGACAGCCTGGTCGAGGCGGGGCGCACGGTTTGCTACGACATGATGTATGGCAAGGAGCCTACGCCGTTTTGCCAGTGGGCCGAGAAGCTGGGGGCGGCCAAGGTGCTGGATGGGCTGGGGATGCTGGCTGAGCAGGCGGCTGAGGCTTTCTTTATCTGGCGTGGGGTGCGGCCGGATACGGCGCCAGTGTTGGCTGAGTTGCGCCGGCAGCTGGCTCGCGGCTGAGACACAAGGCCGCTCCTACAGGGGACCGCGTCAGCAGGCTTTGCGCGGTCGGTGTAGGAGCGGCCTTGCGTCGCGATGGGCTGCGCAGCAGCCCCAAAAATCTCAACCCAACATCACTCTTCAAACCGGATCGGACAAAGCTCCACCCCTTCCAGCTTCTGCAACTCCTCGATCACCTGCGGCCTGGCCCGGTGCAGGGTCAGACTCCCCCCTGCCCGCCGCAACCGCCGCGCCTCGCGGTGCAACATATCCACACCCGAGTAATCGATGAAGTTCACCTGCCGCGCATCGATAACAACATGCGGCCCCTGGCAGCGCTGCAAGCGCACCTGCAGGTAATGCGCCGCACCAAAGAAGATCGACCCGCCCACCCGCAGCACGTCCGCCTCCCCTTCACGGCTTTGTTGCACCCGTGGTCGCGAGGTGCGCTTCAGATAGAAGAACAGCGACGCCAGCACTCCGGCATAGATCGCCGTCTGCAGCTCCAGCAACAAGGTCGCTGCCGCCGTCAGCGCCATTACCAGGAACTCCGAGCGGCTGACCCGGAACAGCGCACGAATCCCCTGGTGGTCCACCAACCCCCAGCAGATCAGCAGGATGCTGCCGGCCATGGCCGGAATCGGCAGGTGCGCAATCAGCCCGGCCCCGGCAACGGCGAACACCGCCACCCACAGCGCCGAGAATACCCCGGCCATGGGCGAGCGGGCGCCGGCGTCGTAGCTCAGCCCGGAGCGGGTGAATGAGCCGGAAGACAGGTAACCGGAGAAAAACGCACCGACGATGTTCGACAGGCCCTGTGCGCGTATTTCCTGGTCTGCGTCGATCAACTGCTCCGAACGCGCCGATAACGAGCGGGCGATCGACAGGCTGGTGACCAGCCCGAGCATGCCCACTGCCACGGCGCTGGGCAGCAGGCGCAGGATCAGTTCCACATCCAGCAAGGGCAGCGGGCTGAAGGGTGGCAGCTGGCCGGTGAATGTCGGCACACGCGGCACATGGCCAAAGAACCCGGGCAGCAGCCAGGCCAGCAGGCTTACCAAAATCAGGCTTATCAACAGGCTGGGCCAGCGTGGGCGCCAGAGCTTGAAGACCACGCCGATCACCACTGTGGCCAGGCCCAGAACCAAGGAAGGCAGGTCGACCTCGCCGGCATGGCTGGCCAGGTCCTGCACGGTCTTCAGCGCCGTGGCCTGGCTTGGCAGGTCCATGCCCAGCAGGTTGGGCAGCTGGCCCAGGGCAATGACGACAGCGGCGCCCAGGGTGAAGCCGAGCACCACGGAATGGGAGACGAAATTGACCAGTGCGCCGAAGCGCAAAAGCCCCAGCAGCAACTGGAAGATGCCGCCGAGGAAGGTCAGCAGCAGCACCAAGGTGACATAGTCGGCGCTGCCGGCAACGGCCAGCGGGCTGATACTGGCGTAGAGGACGATGGAGATGGCAGCGGTCGGGCCGCAGATCAGGTGCCAGGACGAGCCCCACAGGCAGGCGATCAGCACTGGCACGATGGCGGCGTACAGCCCGTACTCGGCCGGCAGGCCGGCGATCAGGGCATAGGCGATGGATTGCGGCAGGGCGAGGATTGCACCGCTCAGGCCCACCAGCAGGTCCTGGCGCAGGCTGCGGCCCGATTGGCGGGGGAGCCAGGAGAGGAAGGGCAGCAGGTGAGTGAGGCGATGCATGGGTTATCCACAATCCTGAAATTGCACTGTCCCCTGTGGGAGCGGGTTTACCCGCGAATGCTGCAGTGAATCTACCGTCGCATTCGCGGGTGAACCCGCTCCCACAGGGATAGAGGTTTGCTTGTGAGGTTACAGTTTGGCTTTGACCGCCTCCAGCGCATTGCCATCGGCCTTGGTCGTCACCCCGGCCAACCACCCTTCCAGCAACTCGGGGTGCGCCTTCAGCCAAGCCTTGGCCGCATCATCGAAGCTGATCTTCTTGTCCACAACTTCGGCCATGATGGTGTTTTCCATGTCCAGCGTGAACTTCAGGTTGCCCAGCAGCTTGGCCGCATTCGGGCAGGCTTGTGGATAACCCTTGCGGGTCAGGGTATACACCTCGCCCTTGCTGCCAAACCACTTCTCCCCGCCGCTCAGGTAATGCATCTTCAGCTTCACGTTCATCGGGTGCGGGGTCCAGCCGAGGAAGGTGATGAACTGTTGTTTCTTCACCGCCCGGTCGACCTGTGCCAGCATCGCCTGCTCGCTGGACTCCACCAGTTTCCACTGGCCGAGGTTGAATTCATTCTTGTCGATGATTTCCTTCAACGACAGGTTGGCCGGTGCCCCGGAACCAATCCCGTACAGCTTCTTGTCGAACTGGTCGGCGTGCTTCTGCAAGTCGGCGAAATCCTTCACTCCGGCATTCCACACATAGTCGGGCACTGCCAAGGTGAACTCGGTTCCTTCCAGATTGCGCGAAAGCTGCTGCACATCGCCATTTGCGATGAACTTGTCATGAAAGCCCTGCTGCGCCGGCATCCAGTTACCGAGGAAGGCATCGACGCGGCCATCCTTGAGGCCGCCGTAGATGATCGGAACGGCCAGGCTGTCGATTTTCACCTGGTAACCCAGGCTTTCCAGAAGCACGCGGGCCAAGGCGTTGGTCGTTGCGATGTCGCTCCAGCCGGGGTCGGCCATCTTCACGGTGGTGCATTGCGCGTCGCTGTCGGCGGCGTGGGCCGTGGCGGTACCCAGGCTCAGGGCCAGGGCGAACACGGCGGCGGAGAACTTGTGCATGGCGGCCTCTCTTCTCAATCCAGGGGGGCGGGCTGTGGATAACGTGCCTTGCGCTCGAGGTCGTCGAGATCGATGTGGTTGCGCATGTACTGTTGGCTGGCGTCCACCAGCGGTTGGTGGTCCCAGCTTTTCAGCTTGCCGACGGCCAGCGCCTCGGCCACCAGGCGGCGGCGCCGCTGGCTGGCCAGAACCTGCTGGCGCAGGCTGGGGATATCCCAACGCTGCTGTGCTTCATCGACAAATGCCTGCAGCAGCGCCTGGTGTTCCGGGCTGCCGGTTAGGTTCTCCCGCTCGTGCGGGTCGCGGCTCAGGTCATAGAGTAGGCATGGGTCGTCTTCGCTGTACACGAACTTGTACGGCCCGCGGCGGATCATCATCAGCGGGCCGACGGTGCCTTCGGCCATGTACTCGCCGATCACTTCGTCATGGCCGCCCTGCCCTTGCAGATGGCCGACCAGCGAGCGGCCATCCAGATGCAGGTGGTTATCCACAGCACCACCGGCCAGCTCGACCAGGGTCGGCAGCAGGTCGCAGGTAGACACCGAAGCGCTGACCCTGGCTGGCGCGAAGTGCTTCGGCGCGTGCACCAGCAGAGGCACCCGCGCCGACATCTCGAACCAGTGCATCTTGTACCAGAGGCCGCGCTCGCCGAGCATGTCACCGTGGTCGCCGGAGAACACGATCAGGGTGTCGTCAGCCAGGTTGCATTCCTCCAGGGTTTGCAGCAGCAGGCCGATGTTGTCGTCGATATAGCTGCAGGCGCCGAAGTAGGCACGGCGGGCGTCACGGATCTTGTTCACAGGCAGCGGCTTGTTCCACAGGTCGTAGACCTTCAGCAGGCGTTGCGAGTGCGGGTCAAGCTCTGCCTGGCCCAGTTCGGCGCGGGGCATGGGGATATCCACACCCTCGTAGCGATCCCAATAGCGCCTGGGGATGGTGTATGGGTCGTGCGGGTGGGTCATCGACACGGTCAGGCAGAATGGCCGGCCATCGTTTTCGCGCACATGGTCGTACAGGTACTGGCGCGCCTTGAATACCACTTCTTCGTCGAAATCCAGCTGGTTGGTGCGCACGCACGGGCCGGCCTGCAGCACCGAGGACATGTTGTGATACCAGCTCGGGCGCACGTCCGGCTCATCCCAGTTCACCGCCCAGCCGTAGTCGGCCGGGTAGATATCGCTGGTCAGGCGTTCTTCGTAGCCATGCAGCTGGTCCGGCCCGCAGAAGTGCATCTTGCCCGACAGCGCGGTGCGGTAACCCAGACGGCGCAGGTAATGGGCATAGGTCGGTACATCGGCAGGGAAGTCGGCGGCATTGTCGTAGGCACCGATGCGGCTGGGCAGCTGGCCGCTGACCAGAGTGAAGCGCGACGGTGCGCACAACGGGCTGTTGCAGTAAGCCGAGTCGAAAACCACCGCCTGTTCGGCAAGGCGGCTCAGGTGCGGCATCTGGATCGGCGAAGAGGCGTAGATCGGCAGCAAGGGCGCGGCCATCTGGTCTGCCATGATGAACAGGATATTCGGGCGCGTCATGGTGGCTTCCATCGTTGAGGGTTATGCGAACCGCTTGCCTATCAAGATGCGACTGTGGATAACATGGGTAAAGCCCATGGCGGGCAATGACTGGGATTAGCCCTGCTTATGTTTGACCACCTTGCCAAGTTGTCGCTGGATACACTGCGCGTGTTCGAGGCTGCCGCACGGTTGCGTGGCTTTACCGCTGCGGCACTGGAGCTGGGCACCACGCAGCCGGCGGTGAGCCAGCAAGTCAAACGGCTGGAGGCACAGCTGGGCACGCGGTTGTTCGACCGCATTTACCGGGGTATCGAGCTGACCGAGGCCGGCCAGGTGCTGTTCGAACAGGTGCACCAGGGCCTGCAGGCCATGGAGGACGGCATTGCCCAGGCCAGTGGGCGCGGCCAGAGGGAAGTGCTGCAGGTGGCTACCGACTTCGCCTTTGCGGCGTTCTGGCTGATGCCACGGCTGCAGCGTTTTCACGAGGCTTATCCACAGGTGGACGTGAGCCTGGTGACCGGTGAGCGCAGCCAGGGCATGTTGCGCCCGGACATCGATGTGGCGGTGCTGTTTGGCGACGGGCGCTTTCACCAGGGCGAGAGCCGCTGGCTATTCGATGAGGAGGTTTTTCTGGTGTGCAGCCCCCGGCTGATTCATGGCAAACCCTTGTCAGCCGTGGCTTTGCAACGATTGCCCTTGCTGCACTTGAAGGGAGAGCAGGCTAGCCGCTGGTTTGATTGGGCAGGGGTGTTTCGCGGGTTTGGTGTGGCCAGCCCGCCACCGGCCGGGCAGTTGAGGTTTGATAACTATACGTTGCTGATCCAGGCGGCGATTGCCGGGCAAGGGGTGGCGATTGGCTGGGGGCACCTGGTGGATGGGCTGGTGGAGCAAGGGTTGCTATGCCGGCCGTTGGAGGGGAGTTTGCGCTCGGCGCGCGGGTATTACGCGGTGCTGCCACCACGCAAGCGGCGTGGGGCTTTGATCGAGCGGTTTGTGGATTGGCTGGAGCGCGAGCGCAGCCTATGACATCCCCGGGGCCGCTTTGCGGCCCATCGCCGGCAAGCCAGCTCCCACAGGTGCTGTACAAGCCTGGAGCATGGCACCGTCCCTGTGGGAGCTGGCTTGCCGGCGATGGGCTGCACAGCAGCCCCGGCAATCTAGACCACAAAGTTCAGATGCTCGCCCCGGTGCAAATCCAGCTCCAGCATATCCACCATCCCTGCCGCGACCCTGGCCAGGTACCGCAACGGCTCGGCCAACCCCGGCTCCAGCGTACCTTCAGTGCTGCGAAAATGCTCCATCCCCAACCCGGCCAGTTCCTGCGGGGCATTGATCAGCGTCCAGTGCAAGGCACTGCGCTGTAACCCGTCCACCACCTGGTCCACACACTCCCGCTCCGCCTCGCTGTACTTGCCCGGCTTATCCAGCACATCGAAATCGCCCACCAGCAACAGCCGGCGTATAGTTGTACGCTTCAGCCCCGCCACCAGCGCCTCGCTCATGCGGGCTTGCCTGGGCAGATCGCCCGGCGCCAGCGTCGACAACAGGGCAATTACTGCCGACCCGCCTGCCGCGCCCTGCTCCGCCTGGTCGGCATTGCCCAGCCCGCCTATCTTGAAATGCAGGCCGGGGCGCGGCGCATGGCGATTAAGGTCGTCGACCACGGCGGTGACTTCGTGCTGGCGCGACAGCAGCTCTACCATCAGGGCGTTGCCCAGGCTGCTTTCTGGCCCGAACAGGACCAGTTTGAACACTGGGGTTTCGGCGTTTTTCACTGCATCACTCCCTTTGCAGGTGGTGATGTTTGGACCGCAATCAGGAGTTATCGTGCAGAGGATCAAGGGTTATCACGCCCACGTTTACTACGACGCAGCGACCATGGACCAGGCCCGTGAGCTGTGTGAGGAAGCGGCGCGGCTGTTTCCCGTGACCATGGGGCGCATGCACCAGAAACCGGTGGGGCCGCACCCGGACTGGAGCTGCCAGCTGGCCTTCGAGCCGGAGTTTGTGGGGGTGGTGCTGCCGTGGTTGGCGCTGTATCGGAAGGGGTTGGTGGTGTTCATGCACCCGCTGACCGGGGATGAACTGGCGGACCACCGTGACCATGCGATCTGGATGGGGGCGGTGCGGCCGCTGGATCTGTCGATGTTTGGGGGCTAGTTCTTCATAGTCTGTACTGGCCTCATCGCCGGCAAGCCAGCTCCCACAGGGATATCACAGGGCCTGAGGGCGGCGCTGTACCTGTGGGAGCTGGCTTGCCGGCGATGAAGGCGACGCGGTTTAACGGCGGGCGCCGCGCACCCCTTCAGCCAGTGCCGAGCACAGGCTCAATACATTGTTGACTGCCTGCTCGGCACTCTTGGCCTGGGCAATCTTGTCGACCAGCGCCGAGCCCACCACTACGCCGTCCGACAGACGGGCAATGGCCGCAGCCTGCTCCGGCGTACGAATACCGAAACCAACGCTGATTGGCAGGTCGGTATACCGACGCAGGCGGGCAATGGCTTCGGTCACGTGCTCGGTGGTCGCCGAGCCGGCGCCGGTCACACCGGCCACCGACACGTAGTAGACGAACCCGGAGCTGCGCTCCAGCACGCGCGGCAGGCGCGCGTCGTCGGTGGTCGGGGTGGTCAGGCGGATAAAGTCGATACCCGCTGCCTGGGCCGGGGTTGCCAGTTCGGCGTCGTGCTCTGGCGGCAGGTCGACGATGATCAGGCCATCTACACCCGCTTGCTTGGCTTCGGCCACGAACTTTTCCACGCCAAAGCGGTGGATCGGGTTGTAGTAGCCCATCAACACAATCGGTGTGGCCTGGTTATCCACACGGAATTCGCGAACCATCTGCAGGGTCTTGGCCAGGGTCTGGCCGGCTTCCAGGGCACGCAGGGTGGCCAGCTGGATGGCCACGCCGTCGGCCATCGGGTCGGTGAACGGCATGCCCAGTTCGATCACGTCGGCACCGGCTGCCGGCAGGCCCTTGAGGATCTGCAGCGAGGCGTCATAGCCCGGGTCGCCCGCGGTGACAAAGGTGACCAGTGCCGAGCGGCCTTCGGCCTTCAGCTCGGCGAAGCGTTGTTCAAGACGGCTCATGCCTGTTTCTCCTGGGCGGCCATGTGGTTCATGACGGTTTGCATGTCTTTGTCGCCGCGGCCCGACAGGCACACGACCATCAGGTGGTCCTTGGGCAGCTTCGGTGCGCGCTTGATCGCCTCGGCCAGGGCGTGGGAGCTTTCCAGGGCCGGGATGATGCCTTCCAGGCGGCAGGTGGCGTGGAAAGCATCCAGCGCTTCGTCGTCGGTGATGCTGACGTACTCGACACGCTTCACTTCGTGCAGGTAAGCGTGCTCCGGGCCGATGCCCGGGTAGTCCAGGCCGGCGGAAATCGAGTGGGCGTCGGTGATCTGACCGTCTTCGTCCTGCAGCAGGTAGGTGCGGTTGCCGTGCAGCACGCCCGGTACGCCGCCGTTCAGGCTGGCGGCGTGCTTGTCGGTGTGCACGCCGTGGCCACCGGCTTCGACGCCGATGATCTGCACGCTTGGCTCTTCGAGAAACTCATGGAACAGGCCCATGGCGTTGGAGCCACCACCGACGCAGGCAACCAGGCTGTCTGGCAGGCGCCCTTCCTTCTCTTGCAACTGGGCGCGGGTTTCCTTGCCGATGATCGACTGGAAGTCGCGGACCATGGCCGGGTACGGGTGCGGGCCGGCCACGGTGCCGATCAGGTAGAAGGTGTCTTCGACGTTGGTGACCCAGTCGCGCAGGGCCTCGTTCATGGCGTCCTTCAGGGTGCCGGTGCCGGCAGTGACCGGGACGATTTCGGCGCCCAGCAGCTTCATGCGGAACACGTTAGCCTGCTGGCGCTCGATGTCGGTGGCGCCCATGTAGATCACGCAAGGCAGGCCGAAGCGGGCAGCGACGGTGGCGGTGGCCACGCCGTGCATGCCGGCGCCGGTTTCTGCGATCAGGCGCTTCTTGCCCATGCGCTTGGCCAGCAGCACCTGGCCGATGCAGTTGTTCACCTTGTGCGCGCCGGTGTGGTTGAGCTCTTCACGCTTGAAGAAGATCTTGGCGCCGCCGCAGTGCTCGGTCAGGCGCTCGGCGAAGTACAGCGGGTTGGGGCGGCCGATGTAGTCGCGCTGGAAGTAGGCCAGCTCTTCGAGGAACTTGGGGTCTGCCTTGGCCGCTTCGTATTCGCGGGCCAGGTCCAGCACCAGTGGCATCAGGGTTTCGGCCACGTAGCGGCCGCCGAACGAGCCGAACAGGCCATTGGCGTCGGGGCCGGGGCGGTATTGGGACTGGGTCATGGGGGCGCTCCAGGGCGTAATGAATGAGTGATGGGCTTTACTCTAACCACGGCAAGCCCAGCTGAAAACCGATAAGATTGCGCAAACTTGTCAGAAAAACTCACAGGTAAAATGGCCCACGATCTCCCTCCCCTCAACGCCCTTCGGGCTTTCGAGGCCACCGCTCGTCTCAACAGCGTCAGCCAGGCGGCCGAAGCGCTGCACGTCACCCATGGCGCCGTCAGCCGGCAGATCAAGGTACTTGAAGAGCACCTGGGCGTAGCGCTGTTCGTGAAGGACGGGCGTGGCATCAAACTCACAGATGCCGGCGTACGTCTGCGCGATGCCAGTGGCGAAGCCTTCGATCGCCTGCGCAGCGTGTGCGCCGAGCTCAGCCACGACGTCAGCGAGGCGCCATTCGTGCTGGGCTGCTCGGGCAGCCTGCTGGCGCGCTGGTTCATCCCGCGATTGGGGCGGCTGCAGGCGGATTTACCTGAACTGCGTCTGCACCTGTCGGCCGGTGAAGGCGACCTGGACCCACGGCGGCCAGGGTTGGATGCGCTGCTGGTTTACGCCGAGCCGCCGTGGCCGACGGACATGCAGGTGCATGTACTGGCCGAGGAGCGCATCGGGCCGGTGCTTAGCCCGCATTTCGCCGGTTTCGAGCGCTTGCATGGCGCGCCGGCCAAAGCCTTGCTGGACGAAGCCTTGCTGCACACCACCTCGCGCCCGCAGGCTTGGCCGACCTGGGCGCTGGAACAGGGTTTGGAGCCGGCGGCCCTCCACTATGGCCAGGCCTTCGAGCACCTGTATTACCTGCTGGAAGCTGCCGTGGCCGGGCTGGGTGTGGCGATTGCGCCGCAGCCGCTGGTCGCTGACGACCTGCGAGCTGGCCGTTTGAGTGCGCCGTGGGGCTTTTCACCTACCCCTGCGGCATTGGCGCTGTGGGTGCCCAGGCGCGCCGCGGACGGGCGCGCCGAGCAGTTGGCGCAGTGGCTAAGGGCGGAGCTGGCGCGACAGGGCGCTTAGTTGCGTTTGCACATCAGGTACGCCGCCAGCAAGCCTAGCGCGCCAATGGCAACGCCGGCAGTTGTGTACGGGTGTTCCTGGGCATAGTCGCGGGTGGCGATGCCGGTCTGGCGGGTGCGGTGCTTCACTTCCTCGTAGGCATCGCTCAACAGGTGGCGCGAATGACGCAGGGCACTCTCGGCGTTGCTGCGGATTGCCTTCACCGATTTCTGGGACTCCTCCGACGCATCATGCTTGAGGTTTTCCAGGCTTTTCAGAAGGCTCTCGATCTCCGCTTCCATGCTTTCCAGGGACGTTCTACGCAGCGAATTGCGGTGCATGTTGACTCTCCTTTGCAGTATGGACTGTAAGGATTGCGACCTTGGGTCCGCGGGAAAGTGCGATCGAACTTTCGTCAATGGTGACCGCTCGCAGGTAAACCAGGCCTGCGCTGCTAGGCTCAATCTCACCATCATCCGAGGAGAGCGCTCATGACCGATCATCACACCTACAAGAAGATCGAGCTGGTGGGGTCTTCGACCACCAGCATCGAAGAGGCGATCAACAATGCCCTGGCCGAAGCCGGCAAGAGCATCAAGCACCTGGAGTGGTTCGAAGTGATAGATACCCGTGGCCATATCCGTGACAACAAGGCGGCGCATTTCCAGGTCACGCTGAAGGTCGGCTTCCGTATCGCCAATAGCTGAAACACTGCCGGGCTGGATGAGCCCGGCATGATGGGGTATTTAGGGAGGGGGCGCCTTGGCGGGCGCCTTTTCTGATTTCATCTGCACAAGGAAAGCGAGTGATGAATAAACTGATTCTGGCGCTGGGCCTGATGACGCTGGCCGGTGGTGCGCTGGCGGCGGGCAAGCCGTGCGAGGAGCTCAAGGCAGAGATTGCGGCCAAGCTGGATGCCAAGGGGGTCACCGGCTACAAGCTGGAGATAGTCGACAAGGGCGACCCGGCCGGCAAGGTGATTGGCAGCTGCGAGGCTGGTACCAAGGAGATTGTGTACCGCCGCGGCTAATATGCTGGCCTCTTCGCGGGCTCGCCCGCTCCCACAGGCATATCACAGGCCTGAGAGCGACGCTGTACCTGTGGGAGCGGGCAAGCCTGCGAAGAAGATCACGCGGTCTTGAGAGCCTGCGCCATCAGTTCATAGGACCGAATCCGGTCCGCATGCTCATACAAATCACAGGTGAAGATCAGCTCATCTGCCCCGGTCTGCTCCAGCAGTACTTCCACCTTGGCCCGCACCTTCTGCGGGCTGCCAATCATCGCCAGGCCGAGGAAGCTACCCACCGCGTCCCGTTCATGGGGCAGCCACAGCCCATCCATGCTTTCCACAGGCGGCTTCTGCATCAGGCTCTGCCCGCGAATCAGCGCGAGGATGCGCTGGTACACCGAAGTGGCCAGGTACTCGGCCTTTTCGTCGGTTTCCGCCACCACCATGGGGATGCCCAACATCACATACGGCTTGTCCAATGTGGTCGAGGGCTTGAAGTGGTTGCGGTACACGCGGATCGCCTCGTGCATGTAGCGCGGCGCAAAGTGCGAGGCGAAGGCGTAGGGCATGCCGCGCATGCCGGCCAGTTGAGCGCTGAACAGGCTGGAGCCGAGGAGCCACATCGGCACCTCGGTATCGTGCCCTGGCACGGCGATCACTTTTTGATCATCGGTACGCGGGCCGAGGTAGCGTGACAGTTCCTCGACATCGTCCGGGAAGTCATCCGGGCCTCCGGCGCGGTCGCGGCGCAGGGCGTAGGCGGTCATCTGGTCGGAACCTGGCGCGCGGCCCAACCCCAGGTCGATGCGCCCCGGGTACAGGCTGGCCAGGGTGCCGAACTGCTCGGCGATTACCAGCGGTGCATGGTTGGGCAGCATGACCCCGCCAGAGCCCACGCGAATGCTCGAGGTCCCCCCGGCCAGGTAGCCGATCAGCACCGAAGTCGCCGAGCTGGCGATGCCGTCCATGTTGTGGTGCTCGGCTACCCAGAAGCGGTTGTAGCCAAAGCGCTCGACGTGCTGCGCCAGGTCCAGCGAGTTGCGCAGCGACTGCGCCGGGCCGGCGTCGGCGCGTACCGGCACCAGGTCGAGGGTGGAAATCTTCAGGTCACGCAGCTGCGTCATGGAGCCTCCGCAAAGGTGTTTGGCCCACAGGCCTTTTCAACTCTGTATGGGCACATTCGACGGATTCAATGCTTGCCGTGCGATTGCTCTGAACTTGCCGTAGGCGGCTGACCTCTGAAGCCATAAGCATGTAACCCGAGACCAGGAGGCATCATGAAAAAGACAGCATCGGCGATCTGGCAAGGTGGCCTGAAGGACGGCAAAGGCCTGCTTTCTACCGAAAGTGGCGCGCTCAAGCAGAACCCCTACGGCTTCAACACCCGTTTCGAGGGCTCGCCCGGGACCAACCCGGAGGAGCTGATTGGTGCGGCGCATGCCGGCTGTTTCTCGATGGCGCTGTCGATGATGCTGGGCGAAGCGGGGTTCACCCCGGACAGGATCGACACCGCTGCCGAAGTGACACTCGACAAGCAAGCTGATGGCTTTGCCATTACCGCGGTGCATCTGGTACTGAGGGCCAAGGTACCCGGTGCAAGTGAAGCGCAGTTCTTGCAGATCGCCGACAAGGCCAAGGCCGGGTGCCCGGTGTCCAAGGTGTTGAACGCGAAGATCAGCCTGGATGCGGCGCTGGTGGGTTGAAGCAGTGCAATGAGGGCGGTTTGCTGTAGTCTAAACAGCGTCGGCAGCACGCTGCCCTTTCAGGAGCCGTTTCATGATTCGCGTAGCAATCGCCGTGTTGGCTTCCCTGGTCGCCACATCTGCAGTGGCGGCGGTCAAGCCGTGCGAGGAACTCAAAGCCGAGATCGAGGCCAAGATCCAGGCCCAGGGGGTTTCGTCCTATACCCTGGAGATCGTGCCCAACAGCGAGGTCAAGGACCAGAACATGGTCGTCGGGACCTGCGATGGCGGGACCAAGAAGATCATTTATCAGAAGAATGATCGGTAGGTTCAGAATTTTGGGGGCCGCTTTGCGGCCCTATCGCGACACAAGGCCGCTCCTACAGGGATCGCGTATCTCCTGTAGGAGCAGCCTTGCGCTGCGAATGGGCTGCAAAGCAGCCCCAGGTCAAGGAATGCAGAACACCTCGCTAGGCTCGTTCACCACCACCTTGCGGCTGCCGTCATACAGCAGCACCTGCGGTTCCATCACCGGCGCCCGTGCCTCCAGGCGATAGCGTTCACCGGCCTTGAAGTTGTCAAAGCGAACAGTCAGGTAACAGGTACGATCCCGGGGCTGGGTCATGAGGCCGCCCCCATATATCTCGTAATCGAAGCGCACTACCAGTTCGTGCTTGCCCGGCGTCACCTGGAAGTGACGGCCATCTTCCAGGCGCTTGCCGTCGAGGCGGTCGGCCATGATCACCCTGCCGGGAGTCATGGTATACAGGTCGACCCAGGCCTGCTTGGGGTCGACGGGCGGCAAGGGGCTGGCGCATGCCCCCAGTGCACTGAGGGCGATCAGCATCATGGGCTGGCGCATGGCAAGACTCCCACTTGCGATTCATAGGCTACAAGCATAGCGCCGTTTGTGCGTTTCAGGTGCGCTGGCAGCCTGCAGGCAAGCCCTGGCCAACCAGTTTTTGCTGATGGTCGTAGAGTTTGATCCAGGGGCGGAAACCGATGCTGCCAGCCTGCAGCTGGTAGCGCTGGCCGGCACTGAAATCCTTGAAGGTCAGTTTGACCTGGCAATCCCGCCACAACGGCTCCTCGACCGGGCCGATATTGCTGGGGGTAACCGGAAACTGGTAGCGCACGGTCAGCTCGTGGCTGCCGGGCTGTACTTCGAAATAACGGCTGTCGGCCCAGTCGCGTTCATCTACCTGCACGGCGTGCAGCGAGGTGTTGTCGTAGGGCGTGAGGTCGATCCAGGCCTGGTTCGGGTCCGGGTCTGGCAAGGTCGAACAGGCGGATATCAGCAGCAGTGAGCCGGTGACCAACAGTGCACGCATGGCGAAACTCCCCCTTGGCGAGATAGTCTTGGAGTGAATCGGCCTTGAGCGAGTCAGACAGTCCCGGATGCTTCGACTTATTCTTATGCAGCGCTCAGGCCCTGGGCCACTCGACCTTGTTTTCACCCGTTTGGTTCCCCTGCTGGCGGTGCTCCTGCTGAACGGTTGCAGCAGCGCCGCCTACTATGGGCAGTTGGCCGAGGGCCAGTGGCAGCTGCTACGCGCACGGCAGCCAGTGGATCAGGTAGTGGCCAACCCGGCCACTTCAGCGCAATTGCGCGCGCGCCTGGAGCACGCCAAGCAGGCGCGGGCATTTGCCAGCCAGCAGCTGAAGCTGCCGGACAACCGCAGCTACCGGGTGTACGCCGACCTTGGCCGGCCCTACGTGGTATGGAATGTGTTCGCCACCCCCGAGCTGTCGTTGCAGCCAGTGACGCACTGCTTCCCGATCGCAGGGTGTGTGGCCTATCGCGGCTATTACCAGCAAGGCGCGGCGCGTGGGGCGGCGGCGTTGATGCGCCAGGACGGCATGGATGTGTACGTGGGCGGCGTGGAGGCCTATTCGACTCTGGGCTGGTTCGACGACCCTATCCTGTCGTCGATGGTGGGCTGGAGCGACGAGCGCCTGGCCACGCTGATCTTCCATGAACTGGCCCACCAGCGCTTCTATGTGCAGGACGACACCGAGTTCAACGAGTCGTTTGCCTCCTTCGTCGAGCAGGAAGGCACGCGGCAATGGCGTGTGGCGCGGGGCCTGGCTGCCTCTGGCGGGGAGCAGGGGCAGCAGCGTGAGCAATTCATCCGTTTGGTGCTGGCCAGCCGCGAGCGGTTGCAAGCTATTTATGCCGGGCCTCTGGATGATGCGCAGAAGCGGACGGCCAAGCAGGCGGAGTTCGAGCGGCTTAGGCGGGAATACCGGCAAGTGCGTGATACCCAGTGGGGTGGTGACAAGCGCTATGACGCCTGGATGTATGGGCCGATGAGCAATGCCAAGCTGCTGCCGTTCGGGCTGTATGACCAGTGGGTACCGGCGTTTGCGGCGGTGTTCCGTGAGGTTGACGGGGATTGGCAGCGTTTTTATCACCGGGTCGAGCAATTGGGGCGGTTGCCGATCGATGAGAGGAAGGCGGCCTTACGGCGGTTGATGGTTAGCCGGTGAGATTTTGGGGCCGCTTTGCGGCCCATCGCCGGCAAGCCAGCTCCCACCTCGACCGCATTGACCTCAAGCCATGTGCTACCCCTGTGGGAGCTGGCTTGCCGGCGATGGGCTGCAAAGCAGCCCCAATGGCCATCAAGCCTTGAGGAATGCCTGATGCATCTCGGCCAAGGTAGCAAAGTGGTAGGCCGGCTCTTCCGCCATCAGTTCTTCCTGGCTACCAAACCCGTACCCCACCGCCACCGCCTGCAAGCCATTGCTGCGCGCACCGATCAGGTCATGCTTGCGGTCGCCGATCATCAGCGTCTGCGCCGGGTCCAGCCCTTCTTCCTCAAGCAGGTGACGAATCAGTTCGACCTTGTTGGTGCGTGTGCCATCCAGTTCACTGCCATAGATCACCTTGAAGTGGTGGTCGAAGGCGAAGTGTCGGGCGATTTCACGGGCGAACTTCCACGGCTTGGAGGTGGCGATGTACAGCGTGCGACCCTGCCCGCTCAGGGCCTCGAGCAGCTCCGGCACACCTTCGAACACCAGGTTTTCGTACAGGCCGGTGACGCTGAAGCGTTCCCGATAGAAGTTCACCGCATCCCAGGCCTTGGCTTCGTCGAAGCTGTAGAACTGCATGAAGGCCTGCAGCAGGGGTGGGCCGATGAAGTGCTCGAGGCGGGTCAGGTCTGGCTCGTCGATGCCCAGTTTGGCCAGGGCATACTGGATCGAGCGGGTGATGCCCTGGCGCGGGTCGGTCAGGGTGCCGTCCAGGTCGAAGAGGATGTTTTGCTGGTGCATTTGCGGGTTCCACTTTGAATGCTGCGTGGTCTTCTTCGCGGGTAAACCCGCTCCCACAGGGATATCACAGGGCCTGAGGTCGGCGCCGTACCTGTGGGAGCGGGTTTACCCGCGAATGCGGTCATTCCGGTTGGTCGTAGCCTTCGGCCAGGTGCTGGTCCTTGAGCTTCACGTAGTTACTGGCGCTGTAGGCGAAAAATGCGTGTTCCTGGTCGTTCAGCAACCGGGCCTGCTTCACCGGGCTGCCCATGTACAGGTACCCACTGACCAGGCGCTTGCCCGGCGGCACCAGGCTGCCGGCGCCGATGATCACTTCGTCCTCCACGATGGCACCGTCCATGATAGTGCTGCCCATGCCGACCAGGATGCGGTTGCCCAGGGTGCAGCCATGCAACATGACCTTGTGGCCGATGGTCACTTCGTCACCGATGATCAGCGGGAAGCCGTCCGGGTTGAACGGGCCGGCATGGGTAATGTGCAGCACGCTGCCATCCTGCACGCTGGTACGCGCGCCGATGCGGATGCGGTGCATGTCGCCGCGTATCACAGTCAAAGGCCATACGGAGCTGTCTTCACCGATTTCCACGTCGCCCAGCACTACCGCCGATCGGTCGACGAAGGCCCTGGGCCCAACTTTCGGAGTGTGTTGCTGGAAGCTTCGGATGGCCATGATAGCGTCTCTCATCTGTGCCGATAGGCAGGCTGCCTGCTGCGGTCGGCGTCGATTGTAATTAAGATGGGGCAGTGTTTCTTCTGCCAAGGTATCCAAACCGTGAGTGCGAACAACCCGCTTCTGCAGTCCTACGATCTGCCGCCCTTCTCGCAAATCCGTGCCGA
Source organism: Pseudomonas shirazica (assembly GCF_015168335.1). Classification (NCBI taxonomy): domain Bacteria; kingdom Pseudomonadati; phylum Pseudomonadota; class Gammaproteobacteria; order Pseudomonadales; family Pseudomonadaceae; genus Pseudomonas; species Pseudomonas shirazica. Next base: position 5,225,693 of record NZ_CP063456.1, on the reverse strand, counting down.
ACACGTGTTGCCGGCGATCGAAGCGATCCTGGCCGACAACCGTAAAGCCATTGCCGAGATCCTCGAAAAGCAGGGCAAGAACCCTACCTGGGCTGGCCTGGTGCTGGCCATTGACGAACTGAATGACCGCCTGGGCGCCGCCTGGAGCCCGGTCAGCCACCTCAATGCGGTGTGCAACAGCGCTGAGCTGCGCGAAGCCTACGAGTCTTGCCTGCCGGCGCTTAGCGCCTACTCTACCGAACTGGGCCAGAACCGTGCGCTGTTCGAAGCCTACCAGGCGCTGATCGACAGCCCCGAAGCCGCCGGCTTCGATGTGGCGCAAAAGACTATCCTCGAGCACGCCCTGCGGGACTTCCGCCTGTCGGGTATCGACCTGCCGGCGGATAAACAGCAGCGCTACGCCGAAGTGCAGAGCAAGCTCAGCGAGCTGGGCAGCCGTTTCTCCAACCAGCTGCTCGACGCCACACAGGCCTGGACCAAGCATGTTACCGACGAAGCCGCGCTGGCCGGCCTGACCGATTCGGCCAAGGCGCAGATGGCCGCGGCCGCCCAGGCCAAGGGCCTCGACGGCTGGCTGATCACCCTGGAATTCCCCAGCTACTACGCGGTGATGACCTACGCCAGCGACCGCGCCCTGCGCGAAGAGCTATACGCGGCCTACTGCACCCGCGCCTCGGACCAGGGCCCGAATGCCGGCCAGTTCGACAACGGCCCGGTGATGCAGGAAATCCTTGACCTGCGCCAGGAGCTGGCCGAACTGCTGGGCTACAAGAACTACGCGGAGCTTAGCCTGGCCACCAAGATGGCCGAGTCCAGTGACCAGGTGCTGAGCTTCCTGCGTGACCTGGCCAAGCGGTCCAAGCCGTTCGCCGCCCAGGACCTGGAGCAGCTCAAGGCTTATGCCGCCGAGCAGGGCTGCCCTGAGCTGGCCAGCTGGGACGCCGGGTACTTCGGCGAGAAGCTGCGCGAGCAGCGCTACAGCGTGTCGCAGGAAGCCCTGCGCGCCTACTTCCCGATCGACAAGGTGCTGGGTGGCCTGTTCAGCATCGTGCAGCGCCTTTACGGTATCGAGATTGCCGAGCTCAAGGGCTTCGACAGCTGGCACCCGGATGTGCGCCTGTTCGAGATCAAGGAAAACGGCCAGCACGTCGGCCGCTTCTTCTTCGACCTCTACGCGCGCGCCAACAAGCGTGGCGGCGCCTGGATGGATGGCGCGCGTGACCGTCGCCGCACAGCCGCTGGCCAGTTGCAGAGCCCCGTGGCCAACCTGGTGTGCAACTTCACCCCGGCCGCGCCCGGCAAGCCGGCGCTTTTGACCCACGATGAAGTCACCACCTTGTTCCACGAGTTCGGCCACGGTCTGCACCACATGCTGACCCGCATCGAGCATGCCGGTGTATCCGGCATCAACGGCGTGGCCTGGGACGCGGTCGAACTGCCGAGCCAGTTCATGGAAAACTGGTGCTGGGAGCCGGAAGGCCTTGCACTGATCTCCGCCCACTACGAAACCGGCGCCCCCCTGCCCCAGGACCTGCTGGACAAGATGCTGGCGGCAAAGAACTTCCAGTCGGGCATGATGATGGTACGCCAGTTGGAGTTCTCGCTGTTCGACTTCGAGCTGCATGCAACCCATGGCGACGGCCGCAGCGTGCTGCAGGTGCTCGAAGGCGTGCGCGACGAGGTGTCTGTCATGCGCCCACCGGCGTACAACTGCTTCCCCAACAGCTTTGCGCACATCTTTGCTGGTGGTTATGCGGCGGGCTACTACAGCTACAAGTGGGCCGAGGTGCTGTCGGCAGACGCCTTCTCGCGCTTTGAGGAAGAAGGCGTGCTGAATGCCGAAACCGGCCGAGCCTTCCGCGAGGCGATCCTGGCACGTGGTGGTTCGCGCGAGCCGATGGAGCTGTTCGTCGACTTCCGTGGCCGTGAGCCTTCCATCGATGCCTTGCTGCGCCATAGTGGCCTGAGCGAGGACGCTGCAGCATGAGCGAGGTAGCCGTGAACAAGACCAAGAAACGCTTCATTGCCGGGGCGGTATGCCCGGCGTGCAGCGAGACCGACAAGCTGATGATGTGGAACGAAGACGGCGTACCGCACCGCGAGTGCGTGGCCTGCGGCTTTACTGACACCCTCAACGAGCAGGGCTTGTCGGTGCCGAAGGAGCTCGGCACCCGGGTCAACCATCTGGAGCCGAAAGCCGCGCCGGCCAAGGTACAGACGGTGCAGTTCTTCCCCAACCCGAAGCTGAAGAAACCGGCTGAATAAAGCCGTCGTGCCGCCCGGGTTCGTGCCCGGGCGGGCATGCCCCGGGTGGTAGATAGTCAGGCCACCTGCTGCACGCTGGCCATGCAAGCTCGCCTGCTCTTCTCTACGAGCAAGGTGTTGCACCATGGACAACCCCCTTCTGCAAAATAGCCGTATCCCCGTCGATTATCCTTCGATCACGCTTCAAAACATGCAGTTTGCCTTCGACCACGTGCTGTTGGTGCACGAGCAAGGCATCGAGCGCATCATTCGCGAACAGCAGGCACTGCCAACCTGGGATGACATGGTGCTGGCGGTGGACGGGCTGGATAGTCAACTGCTGACGGTGTTGTATGCCGCCTCGCCATTGGTTGGTCGGGATCAAGCCTGGGCCGTTGCCATCTTCGACTTCTTCGCCAAGGCCACGGAGCGGTTCGAACAGAAATTCGCCAATTCAGCACTGCAGGCCCTGTATGAGCGCTTGGCCAACAGCGACATCGGCAAGCAGCTGGATGCCCAGAAACGCGCCACGCTGCGCTGGCATCTGCACAAGTTCACCTCCAGTGGTGCATCGCTCGACCCCGCAGGCAAGGTACGCCTGGCCGAACTGCTGAAACGGATTGGCGCTGCGCGCGAGGCGTTTCGCAGCAACATCAACCGGCCAGGGCTGAGCATTACGGATGAGTCCGAACTGAGCGGTGTACCTCAACGCATCCGTGACGAGCTGGCTAGCAGGGCACAGGAGGCGGTTGAGCCGGGTTGGTTGATTGCATGTGAAAGCGTGACTACCGACGCCGTGCTCAAGCATGCCGACAACCGGCAGCTGCGTGAGCACGTATACCGGGCTTACAACACCCGAGGCGTCGGCCTTGGCCAACAGCAGGATAATCGCTCGCACCTGGAGCAACTGGCGAGGCTGCTGGAAGAAAAGGCCCACTTGCTCGGTTTTGCCAGCCATCTGGAGCAGAGCCTGCATTCGAAGAGCGCGGGTTCGGTTGCCCAGGTGCGCGGCTTTCTTCATGACCTTGCCGACCATGTGCGGCCGGCCGTGCTGCAGTGGCGTGCAGATATGCAGCATCAGGCCGCAGCCAAAGGTCTGGGGAATGTCCAGCCCTGGGACATTGCCTACCTGCAGGCCTCGTCGCGCGAGGTGCTTTCCACCGAAGCCTTGCGCGAACACTTCCCTCTGAATGCCGTGGTCAGCGCATTGCAGCAGTTGGCGGAAAAACTGTTTGGCGTAACGCTGCTGGCCAAGCCGCTGGCAACCTGGGATGACAGCGTGCAACCGTTCGAGGTGTGGCAGGACAACGCCTTGATCGGTCTCCTGTACCTGGACGCCGTACAGCATGCCGGCAAGCAACCTGACTCGGTGTTCACCACCTACATTCGCAACCGCCGGGTCGATGCCGAGGGAATCTTCCAGGCGGCCTCGGTGGTGGTCTACAGCGACGTGCCTGCAGCGCTGCCGGGTAGCCAGCCGTTACTGGACCATCTATCACTGCGCAAGCTGTTCCATGAATTTGGCCATGCCTTGCACCATTTGCTGGTGCGCACGACCAACCACGTGATGTCCAACGTCACCGAACTCGGTACCGATGGCGTGGAACTGTTCGGCAAGCTGTTTGAGCGCTGGGTCTGGGACGCGGATTACCTGGTGGCGATCTCTTCGCCACTTCAGGATGGCAGCAAGCTTTCCCAGGCCCGGGTCGATGAATGCCTGCGCCGCTTGCGGCAGCAAGGTGTGGAAGAAACCGCGCGCGACCTGAGCATGGCGCTGTTCGATCTGGACCTGCATGGCACGCCGAACGATGGCCGGTCCCTCGAGCAGCGCCTGGGCGATGCTCGTGAGCGTTGTGGCTACTGGCCCTTGGCCGATTTCGAGCACCCGGCGCATGCCTTCGACCATCTGGTAAATGGCTACGATGCCGGTTATTACGCCTATCTGTGGTCGGACGTGCACGCATTCGACCTGTTCACCCGCTTCGAGGCCCAAGGCCTGCTGGACCGGGCCACAGGCCGGGCGCTGCAGGAGACATTGCTTGCCCCTGGGGCATCGCGACCTTTACGTGACGGTATTGAGGCGTTTCTCGGCCGGCAGTCAAGCCAACTGCCCTTCCTGCGTTGGCATGGCCTGAAGTGAGAGTGGGCTGACCGGAGGTGCTGGAAAGAATCAGGCATGCGCGATACTGTACATGAATACAGTATTCGGGGTAGGCCATGATTCCTCCAGCACCGCAAAAGGGCCGTGGCACGGCGCACAATCCGCACAACCGCTTTGCCCCCAGCCATTCGATGGCGGAGGATGACGGCTGGTATCAGGAGGTGCCGCAAACCCAGGGCACCGAGGTACGGGTAGAGACGGCCAAATCGGTGATCAGCCGCAATACCTCGCCCGACCTGCCCTTCGACCGTTCCATCAACCCATACCGTGGCTGCGAGCACGGTTGCATCTACTGCTATGCCCGCCCTTCCCACGCTTACTGGGACCTTTCCCCCGGCCTGGATTTCGAGACAAAACTGATTGCCAAGACCAACGCCGCCGAGGTGCTTGCGCAACAATTGAACAAACCGGGTTACGTGTGCGCGCCGATCAACCTGGGTTCCAATACCGACCCGTACCAGCCGATCGAGCGTGAACAACTGCTGACCCGTCGCCTGCTCGAAGTGCTACTGCGTTTTCGCCACCCGGTGACCATCGTCACCAAGGGGGCGCTGGTGCTGCGCGACCTCGACCTGCTGGCCGAGATGGCTCGCCAGCGCCTGGTGCGGGTGATGATCAGCCTGACCACGCTGGACGATGACTTGAAACGGGTGCTGGAACCGCGTGCGGCGTCACCCAAGGCGCGCTTGCGGGCGATCCGCGTGTTGCGCGAGGCGGGAGTGCCGGTGGGCGTGTTGTGTTCGCCGATGATTCCGATGATCAACGACAGTGAACTGGAACGGCTGCTGGAGGCGGCGAGGGAGGCAGGTGCACAGAGCGCAGCCTACATGATGTTGCGCCTGCCGCTGGAAGTGGCACCGTTGTTCGAGCAATGGCTGCAGGACCATTACCCGCAGCGGGCGGCACATGTATTGAGCCTGATCCGCCAGAGCCGCGGCGGCGAACTGTATGACAGCCGCTTTGGTGCGCGCATGCGCGGTGAAGGCGTGTTTGCCGAATTGCTGGCGCAGCGTTTTGCCAAGGCCATGAATCGGCTGGAGTTCGAAGGGCGAGAAGCGCAGGCGCTGGATTGTTCGGCGTTTTGCCCGCCGGGTGGGCAGATGGCGTTGTTCTGATGCTTGAGCAGAGTACGGTCTTTGTGGGAGCGGGCGCGCCCGCGAACACCGGCACAGCCGGTGCCATGTACCGAGTTGCCTCCTTCGCGGGCACGCCCACTCCCACAGGTTCTGCGCAGGTTCCGGGTGCCCGCATGTGGCGCATTGCCAGCCCTCAATGCAACTAATTAAAGTTGATAATTGCAGTAATGGCTCTTGGCAGTTGATGTTTTTTTGCTATTATCCAATATCCGCCTTTCCTATCTGGAACACCCGTTCTAGAGCCTTCGAATTAAGTTTCAGTTAAGTTTTCCCCGCTAGCGTAGGAAATCAGTCTTCACCGACTGTGATCTATGGCCCGTGCGTGTCATCTAAATCCCTGCATAGCCAGAATCTTTCACCGGTAAAATGGATTTACCTACACACCGTCAAGAGGATGAATCATGCCCGTCAAGGACCCATCCAAGGTCGTACCGCAGGTCCCCGCGGAGAGCGCCGATGCCGCCCTGAAGCACATCGTCGACGGCTTCCTGCGTTTTCACCATGACGTTTTCCCCGAGCAGCAAGAGCTGTTCAAGAAGCTCGCCACCGCGCAAACCCCGCGAGCCATGTTCATCACCTGCGCCGACTCGCGCATCGTTCCCGAGCTGATCACCCAGAGTTCACCTGGCGACCTGTTCGTGACCCGTAACGTCGGTAACGTGGTACCGCCGTATGGCCAGATGAACGGCGGCGTTTCCAGCGCCATCGAATACGCCGTACTGGCGTTGAAAGTGCATCACATCATCGTCTGCGGGCACTCCGACTGCGGCGCCATGCGTGCCGTACTCAACCCGCAATCGCTGACCAAGATGCCGACCGTGTCCGCCTGGTTGCGCCACGCCGAAGTGGCCCGCACCGTGGTCGAGAACAACTGCTCGTGCGGCAGCGAACACGAAACCATGCAGGTGCTGACCAAGGAAAACGTCATCGCCCAGCTGCATCACCTGCGCACCCACCCTTCGGTGGCTTCGCGCCTGGCAGCCGGTGAGCTGTACATCCATGGCTGGGTCTACGACATCGAGACCAGCAAGATCGAAGCCTACGACGCCGCCAGCGATACCTTCCTGCCCTTGGCTGCTGGCGAGCCGGTCCCCTGCGCTACTCCGAGAGGCCGCTACTAAGCGACCCATCCACCCGCTGGAACCTTGATAGCCGGCTGCACCCCGTAGGGGTGTGGCACGGCCTTCGGCTGCCTTGAATTCCCTGACTGCCTTGCCGGCACGCCCGCTGGCGGCCCGCGCCTGCGCGCTCGTCAGGGGCAAACGTGCCCACGGCCAGGGGAATGGCTGTGTGACAAAGAAAGGAGAAACACGGTGAACATTACACAGTTGAAAGCGGCCCTGCCGCGTGAGTTGCTGGCGTCGGTGGTGGTCTTCCTGGTGGCACTGCCGTTGTGCATGGGCATTGCGATCGCCTCTGGCATGCCGCCGGCCAAAGGCCTGATTACCGGCATTATCGGCGGTATTGTCGTTGGTTTCCTCGCCGGTTCGCCGCTGCAGGTCAGTGGCCCGGCCGCCGGTCTGGCGGTATTGGTATTCGAGCTGGTACGCCAGCACGGCATGGCCATGCTCGGGCCGATCCTGCTGCTGGCCGGCTTGCTGCAGTTACTGGCCGGGCGCATGCGCCTGGGCTGCTGGTTCCGGGTTACCGCACCGGCGGTGGTGTACGGCATGTTGGCGGGGATTGGCGTGCTGATCGTGCTTTCGCAGGTGCATGTGATGTTCGACACCGCGCCGCAGCCATCCGGCATGCAGAACCTGCTGGAGTTCCCGGCGACCGTGGCCGCCGCCCTACCGCAGGAAAGCGCCGGCTCTGGTTGGATGGCCGGTGCGCTTGGCCTAGGCACCATCGCCATCATGTGGAGCTGGGAGCGGCTGCGACCGCAGCGGCTGCGCTTCGTCCCGGGTGCCCTGCTGGGTGTGTCGGCCATGACGGCCATCAGCATCTGGCTGGCTTTGCCGGTGAACCGCGTACAGGTGCCGGCCGACCTGTCCGAGGCCATCGACTGGATCCGCCCTGGTGACCTGATGCAACTGGCCGACCCTACCTTGTTGGTCGCCGCATTTGCCCTGGCCTTCATCGCCAGTGCCGAAACCTTGTTGTCGGCTGCAGCGGTCGACCGTATGCACAGCGGCCAGCGTTCGGACTTTGATCGTGAGCTGTCGGCCCAGGGCATCGGCAACATGCTGTGCGGGGTGCTCGGTGCGTTGCCGATGACCGGGGTGATCGTGCGTAGCTCGGCCAACGTGCAGGCAGGTGCGCAGACCCGGGCTTCGGCGATCTTCCATGGCCTGTGGCTGCTGGCGTTCGTTGTGGCGTTGAGCAGCGTGCTGCAGCAGATCCCGGTGGCGAGCCTGGCGGGTGTGCTGGTGTTCACCGGGGTCAAGCTGGTGGATTTCAAGGCGTTTCGTGGGCTGGGCCGCTATGGCCGCATGCCGATGTTCACCTACGCGGCGACGGCGCTGGCGATCATCTTTACCGACCTGCTGACCGGTGTATTGCTGGGCTTTGCCCTGACCTTGCTGAAGCTGGCACTGAAGGCGGCGCGGTTGAAGATCAACCTGGTCAGCCTGGAGAAGGCTGGACACATGGAGCTGCGGTTGAGTGGCGCGGCCACTTTCCTCAAGGTGCCGGCGCTGACCCAGGTGCTGGATAGCGTACCGGCGGGGACCACCCTGCATGTGCCGTTGGGTAACCTCAGCTATATCGACCACTCGTGCCTTGAGCTGCTTGAAGATTGGGGCCGCAGTAATTCAGCAAATGGGTCGCGGTTGCTGATCGAGCAGCGGCGCTTGAAGCGGCGGATCGAGGGGCGGATGCGGACTACGGCCGGGGTTGGGGCCTAGAGCCGGAATCTTTGCTGCATGAGCCGGCCCTTTCGCGGGCACGCCCGCTCCCACAGGTAATCCACAGTCATCAAGGCATGTGCTTTCCCTGTGGGAGCGGGCGTGCCCGCGAAGAGGCCGGGACAGGAACTTCAGGCCGGCTGGCCCAGCTCCACCCCCAGCTGCCGTGACAGGCACGGCCAGCGCTTCCACGCCGCGCCTGTTTCCGGGCTGCTCAATTTCTCGCGGTAGGTTTCCACCGATTCCACCGCGAAGCTTTCATCATTCAACATTTCATCCACCGAGTGGTGCACCACTTCATCCAGCTGATTGGCAAACGTCTCGCCAATCAACTGGTGGGCAATCAGGTTGGCGACGGTGGTGTCGACCGGGATCAACGGTTGCTGGAAGTGACGGATGTACAGGTCGTTCACCTCTTCCACCAGGCGGTGCGCCAGGTAGGCCTCATCCAGCAGGCAGTCCAGGCCCACATGCCCTTGCATCACGCTGGGCGGCTGCAGGAAGTAGGCTTCGGCGATTTTCAGTACAGGTTTGATCTGCGATTCGATCCCGGCCTCGCGGGCGACCTCATGGGCGGCCTCCAGCAGTTCCGGAACCTGGTCGATGTAGGCGCTGACGAAGCGCGCCAAAGTACCCTGGGCGTCCTGCTCAGGCAGTTGGATCGAGGGGTGCAGGTGGGGCAGTTGCAGCTCGAGACGCTTTTTCAGTTGGCCGGTCTGGCCTTCGTGTTGATGGGCTTGGCTTACCTGCTCGCGTACAGCAGCGATGTTCATGACAACTCCAGGGACATTACGTTTCAAACGGAAGACACTAAATTAGCTCGGTATACAGAATACCTAAGACGCATTTGTTATAAGTCGCGCAAACGTGTGCATGCTCAGGCATATCGAAAAGCCATTATTGTGCCATGCCGTGTCAAGCGCGCGGTTTTCAGGCCATTCAGCCATTTCATGAAGTTCATTTCACGGGCTTCGTTGCGTGCCGTTGGTCGCTGTCTATACTCCCGGTGAACGTGATTCGTTGATGAGGCCCGACTGCTTTTAGCAGGGGCTCGGTCGTCGAAGCCAGGTAGTCTTGACCACCGTTCCCTCTTGCCGCAGGCCACGCCTCCGGGACTACAAGAACGAGAAGGGGAACCCGCAATGATGCGACATCCACATGTCTGGATGGGCCTCCTGTTGTGGTCGGTTTTTGGTCAGGCCAACGCCGCCTGGACCGTGAACATGCACCCAGGCGCGACGGAAGTCTCCAACGCCGTCTTCGACCTGCACATGACCATCTTCTGGATCTGCGTGATCATCGGCATCGTTGTCTTTGGCGCGATGTTCTGGTCCATGGTCATCCACCGCCGTTCCACCGGCCAGCAGGCTGCGCATTTCCACGAGCACACCTGGGTGGAAATCCTCTGGACCGTGGTCCCCTTCCTGATCCTGGTGGCCATGGCCATCCCGGCCACCAAGACCCTGATCGACATCTACGATGCCGGCGAGTCGGACATCGATATCCAGGTTACCGGCTACCAGTGGAAGTGGCACTACAAATACCTCGGCCAGGACGTGGAGTTCTTCAGCAACCTGGCCACCCCCACCGAGCAGATCCACAACAAGGCACCCAAGGACGAGCACTACCTGCTCGAAGTCGACCAGCCGCTGGTGCTGCCGGTTGGCGCCAAGGTGCGCTTCCTGGTAACCGCTGCCGATGTCATCCACTCCTGGTGGGTGCCGGCCTTCGCGGTCAAGCGTGATGCCATCCCCGGTTTCGTCAACGAAGCCTGGACCCGTATCGAGAAGCCCGGCATCTACCGCGGCCAATGCACCGAGCTGTGCGGCAAGGACCACGGTTTCATGCCGGTGGTGGTCGAGGTCAAGTCCAAGGCCGACTACGACACCTGGCTGGGCGAGCGCAAGGCTGAAGCTGCCAAGCTCAAGGAACTGACCAGCAAGGAATGGACCCTGGAGGAGCTGGTGGAACGTGGTGACAAGGTCTACCACACCACCTGCGTGGCCTGTCACCAGGCCGAAGGCCAGGGCCTGCCGCCGATGTTCCCTGCGCTCAAGGGCTCGAAGATCGCCACCGGGCCGAAGGAAGCCCATCTGGGCATCGTATTCCACGGCAAGCCTGGCACTGCCATGGCCGCGTTCGGCAAGCAGCTCTCGGAAGTCGACATCGCCGCCGTGGTCACCTACGAGCGCAACGCCTGGGGCAACAACAAGGGTGACATGGTCACGCCGAAGGACGTGCTGGCGCTGAAGCAGGCAGAAGCGCAATGAACCGGGTTACTCGCGGCAATCAATGGATTGCAGGAGACAGGACATGAGTGCAGTGATCGACGACCACGCCCACGGCCATGACCATGCGCACGGCCCGGCCAAGGGCCTGATGCGCTGGGTGCTGACCACCAACCACAAGGACATCGGCACGATGTACCTGTGGTTCAGCTTCATCATGTTCCTGCTCGGCGGCTCGTTCGCCATGGTGATCCGCGCCGAGCTGTTCCAGCCCGGCCTGCAGATCGTCCAGCCGGAGTTCTTCAACCAGATGACCACCATGCACGGCCTGATAATGGTGTTCGGTGCGGTGATGCCGGCCTTCGTCGGCCTGGCCAACTGGATGATCCCGCTGATGATCGGCGCGCCCGACATGGCCCTGCCGCGGATGAACAACTTCAGCTTCTGGCTGCTGCCGGCTGCTTTCCTGTTGCTGGTTTCGACCCTGTTCAGCCCGGGCGGCGGGCCCAACTTCGGCTGGACCTTCTACGCCCCGCTGTCCACCACCTACGCGCCGGCCAGCGTCACCTTCTTCATCTTTGCCATCCACCTGATGGGCATCAGCTCGATCATGGGCGCGATCAACGTGATCGCCACCATCCTCAACTTGCGCGCCCCAGGCATGACCTTGATGAAGATGCCACTGTTCGTCTGGACCTGGCTGATTACCGCATTCCTGCTGATTGCGGTGATGCCGGTGCTGGCCGGCGTCGTGACCATGATGCTGATGGACATCCACTTCGGTACCAGCTTCTTCAGTGCCGCCGGCGGTGGTGACCCGGTGCTGTTCCAGCACGTGTTCTGGTTCTTCGGCCACCCCGAGGTGTACATCATGATCCTGCCGGCCTTCGGCGCGGTCAGCTCGATCATCCCGGCGTTCTCGCGCAAGCCGCTGTTCGGCTACACCTCGATGGTGTACGCCACCGGCGCCATTGCCTTCCTGTCGTTCATCGTCTGGGCCCACCACATGTTCGTGGTCGGTATTCCCGTGGTCGGCGAGCTGTTCTTCATGTACGCCACCATGCTGATCGCCGTGCCTACCGGGGTGAAGGTGTTCAACTGGGTCAGCACCATGTGGGAAGGCTCGCTGACCTTCGAAACGCCGATGCTGTTCGCCATCGCCTTTGTCATCCTGTTCACCATCGGCGGTTTCAGCGGGCTGATGCTCGCCATCGCCCCGGCGGACTTCCAGTACCACGACACCTACTTCGTGGTAGCGCACTTTCACTATGTACTGGTGCCTGGGGCGATCTTCGGCATCTTCGCCTCGGCCTACTACTGGCTGCCGAAATGGACCGGCCACATGTACGACGAAACCCTCGGCAAGCTGCACTTCTGGCTATCGTTCGTCGGCATGAATATGGCCTTCTTCCCCATGCACTTCGTGGGGCTGGCCGGCATGCCACGGCGGATCCCCGACTACAACCTGCAGTTCGCCGACTTCAACATGGTGTCGTCGATCGGCGCGTTCATGTTCGGCGCCACGCAGATATTCTTCCTGTTCATCGTCATCAAGTGCATCCGCGGCGGCGCGCCGGCACCGGCCAAGCCATGGGATGGCGCCGAGGGCCTAGAGTGGTCGATCCCATCGCCTGCGCCCTACCACACCTTCCAGACGCCACCGGAAGTGAAATAGGAACCGTGCCATGAACGGCCTTTCGCTGAAACGTCTGGTGTTGCGCCTGTTGATGCTGACGGTGGTGATGTTCGCCTTCGGCTTCGCCCTGGTGCCTATCTATGACGTGATGTGCAAGGCCTTCGGCATCAACGGCAAGACCGGAGGGCAGTACGAAGGCAGCCAGGTCAGCGACCCGACGCGTTCGGTGCGGGTGCAGTTCATGTCGACCAATGCCAGCGACATGGTCTGGGACTTCTACTCCACCGCCGACCAGTTGGAGGTCAACCCGGGTGCGGTGAACCAGATGATCTTCATCGCCCATAACCCGACCGACCGGCCGATGAGTGCGCAAGCCATCCCCAGCATCACCCCGGCCGAGGCTGCGGCGTACTTCCACAAGACCGAGTGCTTCTGCTTCACCCAGCAGGTGCTGCAGCCCGGCGAACGCATCGAGATGCCGGTGCGCTTCATTGTCGACCGCGACCTGCCGGCCAGCGTGAAGCACCTGACACTGGCCTACACCTTGTTCGACATCACCGCTCGCCACCCGCCGGTCGCGCATGTCGCGGCCCAGGACGTCCAGGGCGCCCGTTAAGGGAAGGAGAACAGCAATGGCAAGTCATGAGCACTATTACGTTCCGGCGCAGAGCAAGTGGCCGATCATCGCCACCATCGGCATGTTCATCACGGTGTTCGGCCTGGGTACCTGGTTCAACGACATGAAGGCCGGCCACCCCGAGTCGCACGGGCCGCTGATCTTCTTCATCGGTGCGTTGTTCCTGGCCTACATGCTGTTCGGCTGGTTCGGTTCGGTGGTGCGGGAGAGCCGCGCGGGGCTGTACAGCCCGCAACTGGACCGCTCGTTCCGCTGGGGCATGAGCTGGTTCATTTTCTCCGAGGTGATGTTCTTTCTGGCCTTCTTCGGTGCGCTGTTCTACGTGCGCGTGCTGGCCGGGCCGTGGCTGGGCGGTGAAGGGGCCAAGGGTGTTGCGCACATGTTGTGGCCGACCTTCGAATTCACCTGGCCGCTGCTGCACACGCCCGACCCGAAACTGTTCCCGCCGCCCAAGGAAGTGATCGACCCGTGGCACCTGCCGCTGATCAACACCATCTTGCTGGTCAGCTCCAGCGTGACCATCACCATCGCCCATCATGCCCTGCGCCGCGACCACCGTGGCCCGCTGAAATTCTGGATGGCGCTGACCATCGTCCTGGGCGCCAGCTTCATCGCGTTGCAGGCCTACGAGTACCACGAGGCCTATACCAAGCTGGGGCTGACGCTGGGGTCGGGTATCTACGGTGCGACGTTCTTCATGCTCACCGGCTTCCACGGCGCCCACGTGACCTTGGGCACGATCATCCTGATCGTGATGTTCGTGCGCATCTTGCGCGGGCATTTCAACCCGGAGAAACACTTTGGTTTCGAGGCGGCCAGTTGGTACTGGCACTTCGTCGATGTGGTGTGGGTGGGGTTGTTCATCTTTGTGTATGTGCTTTAGGGCCAATCGCCGGCAAACCAGCTCCCACAGGGTCTCATTGGGCCTGAAGCATAGGTGATCCCTGTGGGAGCTGGCTTGCCGGCGATGAGGCCATCAAAACAAGTGCAGTTTCAGAAGGGGGCGTGTGAGACCAGCTGACCGCTGATGAAGCCCCAGGCCACCAGGCCGATGGTGAGGGCCGCCAGGGTCACCCGCACGGTCAGTGCCTTCAGCAAACGGGTCGAGTTTTCATCGTCCTTGACCAGAAACACCAGGCCGCTGAACAGGCTGGCAATCGTGGCCAACAGCATCAGGACAATCGCGGCCTTGAGCATGGCGATACTCCGGGGGGATGCGGTGATGTGGATAAGTATAGCGATCGGCCCGACGAGGCTCCGATGAGGCCGTTTCGTCCGGGCTGGGTACCAACCCTGGTGGTGCTTGCGCTGCTGCCGGGGCTGATCGCGCTTGGCTGCTGGCAACTCGGCCGTGCCGAGGAAAAGCGCGTGCTGCTGGCCGCCTATGCCGAGCGGCGGGTCGAAGCGCCCGTGGCCACGGCCCAGCTGACAGCGAACCAGGACAATGCCTTCCGCCGCGTGCATCTCTATGGCCGCTTCGACGCAGAGCACAGCTTGCTTCTGGACAACCGCATGCGTGACGGCCAGGCCGGTGTCGAACTGCTGCAACCCTTCCATGATCAGGCGAGCGGCGTGTGGCTGCTGGTCAACCGCGGCTGGCTGCCTTGGCCGGACCGCCGCGTGCCGGTGCATTTCGATACCCCTGCCCAGGCGTTGGCGCTGGACGCTTCGGTATATGTCGCGCCTGGCAGCACGTTCCAGCTGCATCCCGACCCTGCAGGAGGCCAGTGGCCGCACCTGCTGACCGCCGTGGATGCCGCGCAGTTATGGCAACAGCTCGATCGCGAAGGCTTCGCCCAAGAGCTGCGCCTGGAACCCGGCCCGGCGACCTATCGCCTGGACTGGCCGGTCGTTGCCATGGGCCCGGAAAAACACCTGGGTTACGCCGTGCAGTGGTTTGCCCTGGCAACCACTTTGGTACTGCTCTACCTCTACTTCGGCTGGCGCCACAACAAGGAGAAACGCCATGGCCACCGCCACTCCACTGGAAGTGCCTGAACGTAGCAAACCCAGAGCCCGCGGGCGTTTGCAGCTGCTGTTGATTCTGCTGGTGGTGCTCGGGCCGATGGTTCTGGCCACCAGCATGTACAAGCTCAAGTTCTGGGTACCGGACGGCCGCAGCTACCACGGCGTGATGATCGGCAACGGGGAAACCCTTGCCGATCTCGGCGTGGCGGGCCAAGGCGAGCGCTGGCAGCTGCTGGTGAGCGCACCCACAGCCTGTGCCGAGGATTGCCAGCGGCTGGTGTACCTGGCCCGGCAGATCCAGGTCGGTCTGGGTCGTGATGCTAGCCGTGCCAGCCATGCCCTGGCGGCTGCCCAGCCGGCAAGCGCCGACTACCAGGCATTGCTCGGTCGCGAATATCCACAGTTGCAGCGTTACCCGCTGGATGCGCAACGCTACCTGCAAAAAGTCGGCGAGGCCGGCCCGCAGCTGTGGATCGTCGACCCGCACGGCAACCTGGTGCTGCGCTACGACGCCAAGGTCAACGGCAAGCATGTGCTGGACGACCTGCGCCACCTGCTCAAGCTGTCCAACATCGGCTAGGAGCCTGCCATGGCCAGACCCGGATTCCGCCTTGCTGTGTTCGCCACCTTGCTGGCACTGCTGGTTGTCCTGCTCGGTGCCTATACCCGCCTGACCCACGCCGGCCTCGGCTGCCCGGACTGGCCGGGTTGCTACGGCTTCATCAGCGTGCCCAAGAGCGAAGCGCAGCTGGCTCATGCCGAGCTGCATTTCCCCGAACACCCGGTGGAAGCCGCCAAGGGCTGGGCCGAGATGGTCCACCGCTACTTCGCCGGCACCCTGGCGATGGTGATCGCCCTGCTCGCCTTGCAGGCGCTGCGCCGGCATGCCCGCGATGGCCAGCCTTACCGCCTGCCCTTGCTGCTGCTGGGCGTGGTGCTGGCCCAGGCAGCCTTCGGCATGTGGACGGTCACCCTCAAGCTGTGGCCGCAGGTGGTCACCGCGCATCTACTTGGCGGCTTCACTACCCTGAGTTTGTTGTTCCTGTTGTCCCTGCGTCTGTCGCGGGCCTTTGCGCCCTTGCCAAAGCTGCCATTGAGCCTGCGCCGGATCGCCGCGCTGGCCTTGCTGGTGGTGATCGGCCAGATCGCCCTGGGCGGCTGGGTCAGCGCCAATTACGCGGCCGTCGCCTGCATCGACCTGCCCACCTGCCACGGCCAGTGGTGGCCGGCGGCGGACTTCAGCAACGGGTTCCACCTGACCCAGCATGTCGGGCCCAATTACCTGGGCGGGCAGCTGGACAGTGATGCGCGAACGGCCATCCACATCAGCCACCGCCTGGGCGCATTGCTGGTGACCTGCGTGCTGCTGATGCTCAGCTGGAAGCTGCACCGCTGCGGCCTCCCTGGCCTGGCGCGGCTGGTGCTGCTGGCGCTGGTGGTGCAAGTCGGCCTGGGCATCAGCAATGTGCTGCTGCACCTGCCGCTGGCCGTGGCCGTGGCGCACAACGCTGGTGGGGCGCTGTTGCTGCTGAGCATGGTGCTGGTGAACTACCGCATCCGCGTGGTCGACAAGGTTCGCGTGGGTGTCGGCCATGGCTGGCGCCTGCGGCCCGTGGCTGGCGTGGGCATCTCCCACCACATGAGGAATGATTCGTGGCGACGCTTCTGAGCGCACAGAGGGCCAGTTGGCGTGACTACCTGGAGCTGACCAAGCCCAAGGTGGTGGTGCTGATGCTGATCACCTCGCTGGCGGGCATGTTCCTTGCCACCCGTGCGGGTGTCAGCTGGAGCGTGCTGCTGTTCGGCAACCTGGGCATCGGCTTTTGTGCAGGCGGCGCGGCGGTGGTCAACCATGTGGTGGACCGACGCATCGACGCGCTGATGGCGCGTACCCACAAGCGGCCGCTGGCCCAGGGCCGGGTCGAGCCGCTGCCGGCGCTGCTGTTCGCCCTGGCGCTGGCGCTACTTGGCATGGCCCTGCTGCTGGTGTTCACCAACGCCCTCACTGCCTGGCTGACACTGGCTTCCCTGCTCGGCTATGCGGTGCTTTACACCGGCTTTCTCAAGCGCGCCACGCCGCAGAACATCGTCATCGGCGGATTGGCCGGCGCCGCCCCGCCGTTGCTGGGCTGGGTGGCGGTCAGTGGGCATGTCAGCGCCGAGCCCCTGCTGCTGGTGCTGATCATCTTCGCGTGGACCCCACCACACTTCTGGGCCTTGGCCATCCACCGCAAGGAGGAGTACGCCAAGGCCGATATCCCGATGCTGCCGGTGACCCACGGCGAGCGCTACACCAAGCTGCATATCCTGCTGTACACCTTGGTATTGCTGGCGGTAAGCCTGCTGCCGTATGCCATCCACATGAGCGGCCCGCTGTACCTGGCTTGCGCCCTGGTGCTAGGCCTGCGCTTCCTGCAATGGGCATGGGTGTTGTACCGTGGCAGCCGGCCGCACGCAGCGATCGGCACCTTCAAGTACTCTATCGGCTACCTGTTCGCGCTGTTCATCGCGTTGCTCCTCGACCACTACCTGCTGCTGAACCTATGACCCGAACCCAGAAAACCGTCTTCATCCTCGTTGCCCTGGTCGCGTTGATCCTGGGCCTGACCGTCAACAAGGTGCTCAATGGCCGCGACCAGCCCAACCCCACCGAACTGATCGATGCCGGCATCATCCTGCTGCCGCAGAGCCGTACCGTGGCCGACGTGACCATGACCAACCAGGACGGCCAGCCGGTGCAACTGGATGACCTGAAGGGCAAATGGTCGCTGCTGTTCTTCGGCTACACCTACTGCCCGGACATCTGCCCGACCACCCTGGCCCAGTTGCGCCAGGTGAAGAGCGAGCTGCCCAAGGAGGCCGTCGACCGGCTGCAGGTGGTGCTGGTGAGCGTTGACCCGAACCGCGACACGCCGAACCAGCTGAAGCAGTACCTGGGCTATTTCGACAAGGATTTCGTCGGGGTGGCGGGGTCGATCGAGGATACCCAGAAGCTGGCCAATGCCTTGAGCATTCCGTTCATTCCGGCCGATACCAGCAAGCCGGGGTATACCGTTGATCACAGCGGCAACCTGGCGGTTGTGGGGCCGGATGGGCGTCAGCGCGGGTTCATTCGGGCGCCGTTCAACAACCAGAAGCTGGTGGCGCAGTTGCCCGGGCTCGTGAAGCGGGATTGAGATTTTTGGGCCTGCTGCGCAGGCCTATCGCGACACAAGGCCGCTCCCACAAAGTACGGCGTACGCCTCGGTCCTCATGGTTTGCCTGCCAGGGCAAATCGCCGGCAAGCCGGCTCCCACAGGGACCTCACAGGGCCTGAGGCTGGCGCTGTACCTGTGGGAGCTGGCTTGCCGGCGAATGGGCCGCAAAGCGGCCCCGGGGATTTCGGATCAGAACGCCGGAACCACAGCGCCTTTGTACTTCTCGTTGATGAACTGCTTCACCTCAGGCGAGTGCAGCGCAGCAGCCAGCTTTTTCATGGCGTCCGAGTCCTTGTTGTCCGGGCGGGCAACCAGGATGTTCACGTAAGGCGAGTCGCTGCCTTCGATGACCAGGGCGTCTTTCTCCGGGTTCAGCTTGGCTTCCAACGCGTAGTTGGTGTTGATCAGGGCAGCATCGACCTGGGTCAGCACACGCGGGATCGTGGCTGCTTCCAGCTCACGGAACTTCAGGCTTTTCGGGTTCTCGGCAACATCCTTCACGGTGGACAGGATGTTCTTGTTGTCCTTCAGCTTGATCACGCCGGCCTTGTCCAGCAGCAGCAGCGCGCGGCCGCCGTTGGTGGCGTCGTTGGGGATGACCACGGTGGCGCCGGAGGACAGCTCGTCCAGTTTCTTGATCTTGGTCGAGTACACGCCCAGCGGCTCGATGTGCACGCCGGCAACGCTCACCAGCTTGGTACCCTTGGCCTTGTTGAACTCATCCAGGTACGGCTGGTGCTGGAAGAAGTTGGCGTCCAGGCGCTTTTCCGCCACCTGCACGTTCGGCTGGATGTAGTCGGTGAATTCCTTGACCTTCAGCTCCACGCCCTCTTTCGCCAGAACAGGTTTGACGAAGTTGAGGATCTCGGCGTGCGGAACCGGGGTAGCGGCAACGGTCAGGGACTCGGCGTGGGCCGAGAAGGCCGCGACAGCGGCGACAACAGCAAGCAGCTTCTTCATTGATCACTCCTTGTGAGGGCCGCGACGGCCCCCGAACGGGTCGGCCGGGCCGACCCCATTGGGGTTACTTACGGGAAAAATGCACGACCAGTTTGTCGCCCACGCTCTGCAGGACTTGAACCAGTACCAGCAACAGCACCACTGTGACGACCATCACGTCGGTCTGGAAACGCTGGTAGCCGAAGCGGATGGCCAGGTCGCCCAGGCCGCCGGCACCGACCACACCAGCCATGGCGGTGTACGAAACCAAGGTGATGGCGGTCACGGTAATGGCGGCGAAGATGCCCGGGCGAGCCTCCGGCAGCAGTGCGCTGGTGATGATCTGGCGGGTAGTGGCGCCCATCGACTGAGTGGCTTCGATGATGCCGCGGTCCACTTCACGCAGGGCGGTTTCCACAAGGCGCGCGAAGAACGGCGTGGCACCCACCACCAGCGGCGGAATGGCGCCGGCGACGCCCAGGGAAGTGCCTGTGATCAGCACTGTGATCGGGATCATAACGATCAGCAGGATGATGAACGGCAGCGAGCGCAGGATGTTGACGATCAGCGACAGCAGCGCATACACACCCTTCTGCTCGAACATCTGCTTTGGCCCGCAGAGGAACAGCAGCACGCCCAGCGGCAGGCCGAGCAGCACGGTGAAGAACAGCGAGCCGAACAGCATGATCATGGTGTCGACGCTGGCCAGCCAGATTTCGGCCCAGTCGACGTTGGCAAAGAAATTCAGGGCGTCCATCAACGCAGTACCTCCATATGTACGTCAGCTGCCTTGAAGCGGGCGAACGCCGCTTCCATGTCACCGCCGATCAGGGCGAGGGTGAGCTGGCCATAGGGGACATCCTTGATGCGGTCGATACGCCCGGCGAGGATGCTGTAGTCCACACCGGTTTCGCGGGCCACGGTGCCCAGCAGCGGCGCGTAGGTGGCGTCGCCCTGGAAGGTCAGGCGCACGATACGGCCCGGCACGTGGGCGAAGTCGTCACGCTGCTCGCCTTCGTCAACCTGCTCGTCTTCCTGGACGAAGCGCTTGGTGGTGGGGTGCTGCGGGTGCAGGAACACCTCGGCCACCGAGCCCTGCTCGACGATCTGGCCGGCGTCCATCACTGCCACGCGGTCGCAGACCCGGCGGATCACGTCCATTTCGTGCGTGATCAGCACGATGGTCAGCTTCAGCTCACGGTTGATTTCGGCCAGCAATTGCAGGACCGAGGCGGTGGTTTGCGGGTCGAGGGCGCTGGTGGCCTCGTCGCACAGCAGGATCTTCGGGTTGGTGGACAGGGCGCGGGCGATGCCGACGCGCTGCTTCTGGCCACCGGACAACTGCGCCGGGTACTTTTTGGCATGGTCGGAAAGGCCGACGCGGGCCAGAAGCTCGGTCACGCGCTTGTCGATTTCGCTGCGCGACAGCTCGCCGGCCAGGGTCAGTGGCAAGGCGACGTTGTCGGCGACAGTCTTGGAGGCCAGCAGGTTGAAGTGCTGGAAAATCATCCCGACCTGCTGACGGAAACCGCGCAGCTGGCTCGCGTTGAACGCGGTAACGTCTTCGCCGTCGACGATGATCTTGCCCCCGGAAGGCTCTTCCAGGCGGTTGATCAGGCGCAGCATGGTGCTCTTGCCGGCGCCGGAATGGCCGATCAGGCCGAACACCTGGCCATCTTCGATGGTCAGGCTGGTCGGATTCAGTGCGGGGATTTCCCTACCGGCGACGCGGTAGGTCTTGTGTACCTGTTGGAACTCGATCACGTAGCGAACCTTGTGGGGCGCATGGAATTTGGGTCAGCGGTTAGCTGGGGTCGCGCATTTTAGCCTTTTCCCATAGCTGTTCTTAGCATTTATTTCGTAATGCACCAATCCTTCGGGCATATCGCGACAACCGGTAATCCTGATTGAACGCTCGGCAAAGCCTCCCGGTCACTACTTGCACACAGCCCGAAACGGGTATGCCTTAAGACTGACGAGGAGAGCCGATCATGCCCAGCAAGAACACGGACGCGCCAAAGCACAGCGAGGCCGCTGGCACCCAGACCCCGGACCGGGCCAATACCAACACCAAGTTGCAGAGCCTGGAGGCTGACCGAAGCGATGCCACAGGCAAAGCGTTGCGTACCAACCAGGGGGTGCGCATCGCTGACAACCAGAACACGCTCAAGGCGGGTGATAGAGGCCCCTCGTTGCTCGAAGATTTCATCATGCGCGAGAAGATCACGCACTTTGACCACGAGCGCATTCCTGAGCGCATCGTGCATGCGCGAGGAACAGGGGCGCATGGCTATTTCCAGAGCTATGGCAACCACGCCGAGCTGACCAAAGCCGGCTTCCTGCAGGACCCGGAGAAAGTCACGCCCGTCTTCGTGCGATTTTCCACGGTACAAGGCCCGCGCGGCTCAGCCGACACCGTGCGTGACGTGAGGGGCTTTGCTGTGAAGTTCTACACCGACGAGGGCAACTTCGACCTGGTGGGCAACAACATGCCGGTGTTCTTCATCCAGGATGCGATCAAATTCCCGGATTTCGTCCACGCCGTAAAGCCAGAACCGCACAACGAGATCCCGACCGGCGCTTCGGCCCATGACACCTTTTGGGATTTCGTCTCGCTGGTACCGGAGTCGGCCCATATGGTCATGTGGGCGATGTCGGACCGCGCTATCCCGCGCAGCTTGCGGATGATGGAAGGGTTCGGGGTGCATACGTTCCGCCTGATCAACGCCCAGGGCGTAGCCAGTTTCGTCAAATTCCACTGGAAACCGCGCCAGGGTGTGCACTCCCTGTTATGGGACGAAGCGCAGAAGCTGGCAGGCAAGGATGCTGATTTCCAGCGTCGCGACCTGTGGGAGGCTATCGAGACGGGTGATTACCCTGAATGGGAACTGGGTGTGCAGATCGTGCCGGAAGCCGACGAGCACAAATTCGATTTCGACCTGCTGGACCCGACCAAGATAATCCCGGAAGAACTGGTGCCGGTTACACCTTTGGGCAAGATGGTCCTGAATCGCAACCCGGACAACTTCTTTGCCGAAGTGGAGCAGGTGGCGTTCTGCCCGGCTCATATCGTGCCTGGCATCGACTTTACCAACGACCCTTTGTTGCAGGGACGGCTGTTCTCCTACACCGACACGCAGCTTAGCCGCCTCGGCGGGCCCAACTTCCACCAGATCCCGGTAAACCGCCCCGTCGCCCCTAACCACAACAACCAGCGTGACGCCTTGCATCAGCATGTGGTGCACAAGGGTCGCGCATCCTACGAGCCCAACTCCATCGACGGTGGCTGGCCGAAGGAAACGCCACCAGCCGCGCAGGATGGCGGCTTCGAGAGCTACCAGGAGCGTATCGATGCGCACAAGATCCGCCAGCGCAGCGATTCGTTCGGCGACCATTTCTCGCAGGCGCGGTTGTTCTTCCAGAGCATGAGCCCGACCGAGCAGCAGCACATCATCAAGGCTTACAGCTTTGAGCTGGGCAAGGTGGAGCGGGAGACGATCCGTGCTCGGGAAGTGAATGAGATTCTCGCCAATATCGACCTGAAGCTGGCGGCTGCGGTTGCTGCCAACCTCGGTTTGCCTGCACCGAACGCAGGCACTGTGCAAGTGAAGGGAAGCCAGCTTGCGCAGTCGCCTGCCCTGAGCCAGATGAACCACCCGGGCTCGGTTGGCATCAAGGGGCGCAAAATTGCCGTGCTGGTGGCAGATGGCGTAGACGCTGCCAGCGTGGACAAGCTGGTCAAGGCTCTGGAGGCGCACAGTGCCCGGCCGATGCTGCTTGGGCCGACCTCGGCACCAGTGATGGCCACGGACGGCAAGCAGCTGCCGGTGGGTGCCTCCATGGAAGGGATGCCCTCGATCATGTTTGACGGGATTGTCGTGCCAGCGGGCAAGGCCTCGACCGATGCGCTGGCAGGCAGTGGTTTGGCCAAGCACTTCCTGCTGGAGGGCTACAAACACCTGAAGGCGATGGTGGTGACCAAAGACCTTTTGGGCAGCTTGGGGCTTAAAGAAGACAAGGGGTTGCTGCTGGGGGATGAGCAGAAGACCGTGGATGCCTTCGTCAAAGCGGTAGAGGGGCATCGGGTGTGGGAGCGGGAGGCGGCTGCGGAGGCTGTGCCTGCCTAAGGGGCTGCTTTGCAGCCCATCGCGACACAAGGCCGCTCCTACAGGAGATCGCATTCCCTTGTAGGAGCGGCCTTGTGTCGCGAAAGGGGCGCGCAGCGCCCCCAGATTCTTAACGCTGATGCGGAACCAGAACCACCTGCGCCGGCAACGACCGCTGAATCTCGTGCTTCTGCTTCAGCTCGAACCCGCTGTCGATCTTGCGCACGCGTTTCTCCAGCAAGGTCTTCAGCCAAGGCGCATCTTCGGTACGCGGCACCTGGAACACCACGTCGCATTGATAGCTCACCACATCGGCGGCAATGTCATCCAGCTGGCGACGCATGGCGCGGCTGTCGGTGGTCTTCAAGGCCACCACGGTGCTCGGTGCAGCCGGGTCGATGATGCGCGCCTTGGGCTTGGCCTCGGCCGCTTTCAACGCCGCTTCAGCTTTCTCCAGCTCGGCCTTGCGCGCCTGGGTCACGGCGTCGCCACCAGTAACCGCCGGGGCCTGCGGCATCAGCGCGCGGGCACGGGCCAGGGCTGTGGCGGCAGCGTTCACATCACCCTTTTGCAGGAAGATCTGGCTGCGTTGCAGGTAGGCTTCGGCAAGCTGGCGCTGGTATTGCTCCAGGCGCGCGTCATCCGGCGCCTGGGCCTGCAAGGCTGCCAGCTGGTCTTCGGCGGTGGCCAGTTCGTTGCTGGCGATGTTCTGTTGCAATTGCTGCCAGGCATCTGCTTGGGCAGGTGCGGTGGCCTGTTCGACCGGCGCGTTTGAACACGCAGCCAGGAACAGGGAAAACGCGGCAACAAGCAGATAACGGGAGGCGAACGGCTTCATTCCTGCGACTCTCTATTTGCGCAAAAAGCGAGCAAGTCTACACCCAGGTGCGCACGCTCGAAAACAAGTCTTACAGACCCTTTACGTGCGGAAAGGTTGCAGGGCGCGCCTTCGCACGCCCTGTTTTTCAGCGTTTTGGCAGGGCCAGGCTCAGCAAGAATAGCACCGCCGCGCAGACCACGATCGACGGGCCGGCAGGGGTGTCCTTGAACCAGGACAGGGCCAGGCCGCCGCATACCGCGGTCACGCCCAGCAGGCTGGCGCCCAAGGCCATCTGTTCGGGAGAACGGGCGTGACGTTGCGCCGCAGCGGCAGGAATGATCAGCAGCGAGGTGATCAGCAGCACCCCGACGATCTTCATGGCAACGGCAATCACCACCGCGATCAGCAGCATCAGCGCCATGCGCAGCCCGGCCACCGGCAGGCCCTCGACCATGGCCAGCTCCTCGTGCACGGTGACTGCAAGCAACGGCCGCCACAGTGCAGCGAGCAGCAGCAGGACCAGCGCGCTGCCACCGAGGATCCAGGCAAGATCGGTGGTGCTGATGGCCAGTAGATCGCCGAACAGATAGGCCATCAGGTCGATGCGGACATCATGCATGAAGCTCAGCACCACCAGGCCCAGCGACAAGGTGCTGGGGGCGAGGATGCCAAGCAGTGTATCGGAGGCCAGCGGTTGGCGTTGCTGCAAGGTAACCAGCAAGATCGCCAGCAACAGGCAGCCCACGGTTACCGCCAGCGCCGGGCTGACGTCCAGAGCAAAACCCAGCGCCACGCCGAGCAGGGCGGCGTGGGACAGGGTGTCGCCAAAATAGGCCATGCGCCGCCACACCACGAAGGAGCCCAGTGGGCCGGCTACCAGCGCCAGGGACAAACCGGCAAGCAGGGCGTAGAGAAGAAAATCAGCCATGCTTGCAGTGCGCTCCGTGAACATGGGTGCCAGGGGCGACCACCGAGCCGTGCAGGTCATGGCTGTGGTCGTGATGGTGGTGGTAGATGGCCAGGCTGGGTGCGGCGGTCTGGCCGAACAGCTCGACGAATGCCGGGTCGCCGCTGACCTGTTCGGGGTGGCCCGAACAGCACACGTGGCGGTTCAGGCAAACCACCTGGTCTGTGGCGCTCATCACCAGGTGCAGGTCGTGGGAAACCATCAGCACGCCGCAGCCGTGACGGTCGCGAAGGCGGGTAATGAGGTTGTACAGCTCGGTCTGGCCAACCACGTCTACGCCCTGCACTGGCTCGTCAAGCACCAGCAACTGGGGTTCGCGCAGCAGGGCGCGGGCCAGCAGCACGCGCTGCATCTCGCCGCCGGAAATGGTCTGGATCGGGCTGTCGATGACCTGCTCGGCGCCTACTTCCTGCAACGCCGACAAGGCTGCCGCGCGGTCTACACCGGGCACCAGGCGCAAGAAGCGCAACACTGACAGCGGGAGCGTGGCATCGACCTGGATCTTTTGCGGCATGTAGCCAATGCGCAGTTTCGGCTTGCGCCAAACCTTGCCGCGGTGCGGCTTGAGCAGGCCGAGCACGGCGCGCACGAGGGTGGTCTTGCCCGCGCCGTTCGGGCCGATCAGGGTGACGATCTGGCCAGGTGCGACCGACAGGTCGATGCTGTCGAGCACCGCCTCGCCACCGAAGGTGACACCGACCTGCTCCAGGCGGATCAGTGCATCACTCATGCCGCGCTCCGGCAATTGCTGCACAGACCGACCACTTCCACCGTCTGGGTCTCGACCGTGAAGCCCACGCCCTTGGCGCTGCTGATGATGGCTTCGCTGATACTGTCCTGTTCCAGTTCGATGGCCACATGGCAGGCCCGGCAGATCAGGAACTGACCCTGGTGCAGGTGTTCCGGGTGGCTGCAGCCGATGAATGCGTTGAGCGAGGCGATGCGGTGCACCAGGCCGTTTTCCAGCAGGAAGTCCAGCGCACGGTACACCGTGGGGGGCGCGGCGCGGCGGCCGTCCTGCTCACTGAGCACGGCGAGGATATCGTAGGCGCCCAGCGGCTTGTGGCTTTGCCACACCAGTTCCAGCACTCGACGGCGCAGCGCGGTCAGGCGCAGGCCCTGGCGGGTGCACAAGGCGTCGGCTTCAGCCAATGCGCTGTGTACGCAATGGGAATGATCGTGAGGACGGTTGGCCAGCGGCGTGATGGACATGGGCAGCGACGGTTCTGGATGGAGACGTTATTATGTTACCTGTTTCTGACGACTCGAGTATTCACCGTGTCCCGATTCCTAGTCCTTTTTGTCGCTTTCATCGCATTTTCCGCCCAGGCCGACGTGCGCGTGCTGACCAGTATCAAACCCCTGCAGCAGATTGCCGCTGCCGTGCAGGACGGTGTTGGCACCCCTGAGGTATTGCTGCCTCCGGGGGCTTCGCCACACCACTACGCGCTGCGCCCGTCCGACGTACGGCGGGTAGGCGATGCCGACCTGCTTTACTGGATCGGCCCGGACATGGAGGGCTTCCTGCCGCGGGTACTGGGCAATCGCAGCAAGCCCACTGTGGCCGTGCAGGCGCTACCGGGCATGAAGCTCCGGCATTTTGGCGAGGACAGCCATTCCCATGAGGAAGAAGACCACGACGACCATGACCACGACCACCGCCCGGGCAGCCTGGACGCGCACCTGTGGCTATCGTCGGTCAACGCGCGTGTGATTGCAGCGAAAATGGCGGCTGACCTGGCGCAGATCGATCCGGCCAATACGGTGCGCTACCAGAGCAACCTCAAGGCCTTCGACGAACGCCTGGACGCATTGGATAAGCGGATCAAGGCGCGGGTGGCCGGGATTGCCGGCAAGCCGTACTTCGTGTTTCACGAAGCATTCGACTATTTCGAGGCCGAGTATGGCCTGAAGCACACCGGGGTGTTCAGCGTGGCGTCCGAGGTGCAGCCGGGTGCGCAGCACGTGGCAGCCATGCGCAAGCGCCTGCAGGAAGTGGGCAAGACCTGTGTGTTCAGCGAACCGCCGCTGCGGCCGCGGCTAGCCGAGACCTTGACCGCCGGGCTGCCGGTGCGCCTGGCCGAGCTGGATGCCCTGGGCGGTACCGACCCGGTGGATGGCAAGGGCTATGAGCGCTTGCTGGAGAAGCTGGGTGGCGACCTGGTTGGGTGCCTGGAACAGTTGTAAGCCTGTACCGACCTCTTCGCGGGTAAACCCGCTCTCATAGAACAACACATGACTCATTGGTTCGGCGAGGTTCTGTAGGAGCAGCCTTGTGCTGCGAAGAGGCCGGTACTGACAAAGCCTGTCTGTTGCTTGTACCGGCCTCTTCGCAGCACAAGGCTGCTCCTACAAAGGACGCGTCAGACGAGCGATATTTGTTCTCTGCGCGACAGCGCAGCCCAAAAGGGCTGGGTAATCTCCCACAGGGATAGCGCCAGCCTCACGCCTGTCACCGTACCTGTGGGAGCGGGTTTACCCGCAAAGAAGCAGACACGCTCTAGAGGGCGAACGGCAGGTGCAAAGCCACCTGCTGGCGCTGCGACAAACGCACTTCGAACTCGCTCGGGTCATGGATCATCACATCCATCCCGGCAAACGATTCCGCTGCAATCAGGCGCGACAGCCAGAAGCGCACGCAGCCTACCCGCAACATCTCCGGCCACAGCTCGGCTTCGGCCGCGGTGAACGGCCGCAGCGCCGCATAGGCCGCCAGCAACGCCTGGGCGCGTGGCACATCGATCGCGCCGTGTTCATCCAGGCACCAGTCGTTCACGGTGATGGCAATGTCATACAGCATCGGCCCGGAACAAGCGTTGTAGAAGTCGATCACACCGGTCAGGTGGGTGCCTTCGAACATCACGTTGTCGCGGAACAGGTCGGCATGCAGGTTGGCCCGTGGCAGGGCCAGGATCTGTGCCTTGTGCGCACTGATTTCATCCAGCGCCGGTTGCAGCAGCGCGGCTTGCTCGGTGGTAAGGCGCGGCAGCAACTCGGCCCCCGAAGCCAGCATCCAGTCCAGGCCGCGGTCGGTGCGGCGCTCGATGATGTGCTCGCGGGTAGCCAGGTGAATGTGCGCCAGCAGCTCGCCGACCTGGGCGCAGTGCTGGGCGTTCGGTGCCTTGATGTGCTTGCCCGACAGCCGTGGCTGCAGCAGCGCCGGCTTGCCGCACAGCTCGCGCAGGCCATTGCCGTCGCGGTCGCGTATGGCATAGGGCACCGGCATGTCGGCTGCGTGCAAAGTGTCCAGCAGCTCGATGAAGAACGGCATGTCCTCGCTGGGCCCGCGCTCGATCAGCGTCAGGACGAACTCCCCCTGTTCGAGGCTGACGAAGAAATTGCTGTTCTCGGTGCCGGCGGCGATGCCCTGGAAATCGAGCAGACGACCCAGCGCGTACGGCGCCAGAAAGGTTTCCAGCTCAGGCCGGGTCACGGGGGTGAAGACTGACATGATGAAAATTTGCCCATACGGGCACTTCCGCCGGGAAGTGCCGGGTTGATGTGAACGGTGCGCGTCAGATTACCACTCGAAGATCTTCCAGGACGGAATCAGCATGTCCGGCTGGTCGGAACGAATGAAATTGCCATCAGAGCCATCGGCGCGTACCAGGAAATAAGGCTTGCCGTTTTTCGGCGTGATCTTGATCGCATACAGGAACCCGTTCTGCCGGTACTCCTGGATGGTTTTGTCGCCTTCCGTGCGAATGGTCACCTCGGGATCGGCCGAGGGGGCGTCTTCCGCCGCCAGGGTGACGACAGGCATGGTGGCCAACAGACCGAGCAGTAACAGGCGATTGAGTGTACGCATGATAACCTTGTCCCTTTGTCGTCAATGATTCTGGCTATTCTAGCGCCGGACCCGTCGAAAAGGTTGATTCTGCTCATGAGCCAAGCGCCCCTCGTCCTGGTGGACGGTTCCTCCTACCTGTACCGCGCCTTCCACGCGCTGCCGCCGTTGACTACCTCCAAGGGCATGCCGACCGGCGCGGTGAAGGGGGTGCTGAACATGCTCAAGAGCCTGCGCAAGCAATACCCCGACAGCCTGTTCGCGGTGGTGTTCGATGCCAAGGGTGGCACCTTCCGCGATGCCATGTTCGCTGAATACAAGGCAAACCGCCCGAGCATGCCTGACGACCTGCGGGTACAGATCGAGCCGCTGCACGCCAGCGTCAAGGCGCTGGGCTACCCGCTGCTGTGCGTCGAGGGGGTCGAGGCCGACGACGTGATCGGCACCCTGGCGCGCAGCAGCGCCGCGTTGGACCGCCCGGTGATCATCTCGACCGGTGACAAGGACATGGCGCAGCTGGTGGACGGGCACATTACCTTGGTCAACACCATGACCGGAAGCGTGCTGGACGTGGCTGGCGTGCACGAGAAATTTGGCGTCGGCCCGGAACATATCATCGACTTTTTGGCGCTGATGGGCGACAAGGTCGACAACATCCCCGGTGTGCCGGGCGTGGGCGAAAAAACCGCGGTGGGCCTGCTGACCGGTATCGGCGGCGGTCTCAGCGACCTGTACGCTAACCTGGACAAGGTCCCGACGCTGGCCATTCGCGGCGCCAAGACCCTGCCGGCCAAGCTGGAAGAGCACCGCGACGCGGCGTTCCTGTCCTATGAGCTGGCTACCATCAAGGTCGATGTGCCGCTGGATATCGAAGTAGATGCCCTGGTGTGCGGCGAACCTGATCGCGACGCGTTGCTGGCGCTGTACACCGAGATGGAATTCAAGAGCTGGATCGCCGAGGTGCAGCGTGACGCTGCCAAGGCCGGTGACGAAATCGCGCCGGTCGCGGAGCAGGTGGCCAAGGTCGAGCCCAGGTACGAAACCATTCTCGACCAGGCCCGTTTCGACTTCTGGCTGGAGAAGCTGCGCCAGGCGCCATTGTTCGCTTTCGACACCGAGACCACCGGCCTGGACGCTCAGCAGGCCCAGCTGGTCGGCCTGTCGTTCGCCGTTGAACCGCACGAAGCGGCCTATGTGCCGCTGGCCCACGACTATGAAGGCGCGCCGGCCCAGTTGGACCGCACTGCCGTGCTGCAGGCGCTGAAGCCACTGCTGGAAGACCCGGCCAAGGCCAAGGTCGGGCAGAACGCCAAGTACGATATCAACATCCTTGCCAATGGCTCGCCCGCTATCGAAATGCGCGGCGTTGCCTACGACACCATGCTCGAGTCGTACGTGCTGAACTCCACCGCCACCCGTCACGACATGGACAGCCTGGCGCAGAAGTACCTCGACCATGCCACCATTGCCTTCGAGGATATCGCCGGCAAGGGCGCCAAGCAGCTGACCTTCAACCAGATCCACCTGGACAAGGCCGGCCCCTACGCTGCCGAAGATGCCGACATCACCCTGCGCCTGCACCAGGCGCTGCAGGCGCGCCTGGCACAGACGCCAAGCGTGCAGCCGGTGTTGATGGACATCGAGATGCCGTTGGTGCCGGTGCTGGCCAAGATCGAGCGCCAGGGGGCGCTGGTCGATGCCGCGTTGCTGCAGGTGCAGAGCGGTGAACTGGGGCTAAAGATGGCCGAACTCGAGCAGCGCGCCTATGAGCTGGCCGGTGAGGAGTTCAACCTCGGCTCGCCCAAGCAACTGGGCGCGATCCTCTACGACAAGCTGGGCATGCCGGTGCTGAGCAAGACCACCAAGGGCCAGCCATCCACGGCAGAAGCGGTGCTCGACGAACTGGCCGAGCAAGGTTACCCGCTGCCGGAGGTACTGATGCAGTACCGCAGCCTGAGCAAGCTCAAGAGCACCTACACCGACAAGCTGCCGGGGCAGATCAACCCGCGCACCGGGCGTATCCACACCTCATACCAGCAGGCGGTGGCGGCCACCGGTCGACTGTCGTCCAGCGACCCGAACCTGCAGAACATCCCGATCCGTACTGCCGAAGGCCGGCGCATCCGCCAGGCTTTCGTTGCCAGCCCGGGTTACAAGCTGCTGGCGGCGGACTACTCGCAGATCGAGTTGCGTATCATGGCCCACCTGGCCAAGGACGAAGGCTTGCTGCATGCCTTCCGCAACAACCTGGACGTGCACCGCGCCACGGCGGCGGAAGTATTCGGCGTAGCCCTGGAAGACGTCACCACCGATCAGCGCCGCAGTGCCAAGGCCATCAACTTCGGCCTGATCTACGGCATGAGCGCCTTTGGCCTGGCCAAGCAGATCGGCGTAGACCGCAAGCAGTCGCAGGATTACATCGACCGCTACTTCGCCCGCTACCCGGGCGTGTTGGCGTACATGGAGCGCACCCGCGCCCAGGCGGCGGAGCAAGGCTTTGTAGAAACCCTGTTCGGCCGCCGCCTGTACCTGCCGGATATCAATGCCAAGAACCCGGCCCTGCGCAGAGGCGCCGAGCGCACGGCGATCAACGCCCCGATGCAGGGTACTGCAGCCGACATCATCAAGCGGGCCATGGTCAATGTGGATAACTGGCTGAGCGAGAGCGGGCTGGATGCACGGGTGATCCTGCAGGTGCACGACGAACTGGTGCTGGAAGTGCGCGAGGACCTGGTGGAGCAGGTGAAAGATGAAATTCGCCAGCACATGAGCAAGGCCGCGCAACTGGATGTGCCGCTGCTGGTCGAGGCAGGAATTGGTGCGAATTGGGACGAAGCTCACTGATCGGGTGGGGAAAGCTGTGTAGGATCCGTGTCGTAGGGATGCGGATCTTGGCACTGCTCAGTGCCAGCGGTGCTGAGGTTTCATGAAACTATCGCAAATAGTTTTCAGGGCTCTGGAACTAAACCGGTGAAGCGGAACTCAGAGTAACTGAATGGCTGGTGAAGCCTTTCGATGCTCCTATGTTGTGTTAAGTGTTGGCAGATATCTGGACCCCGCCCTAGCGGTCCGGACTTGGACCCCGAACTTCCCCCTCCCCATACGAAGTCCGGGGTTTTTTTTGCCCGGAATTTGACCTGATGGCGCAGCTACCCCTGTAGGAACAGCCTTGTGCTGCGAAAGGGCCGGTACAGCCAACAGACCTATACAGCCTGTCATGGCCTCTTCGCAGCACAAGGCTGCTCCTACAACGAGCGGTGCGGGCCTCAGGCTACTGGCTTGTCTTCCAGCTCCATCCAGTCCGCCAGCACCCGGTACGCCTCTTCCACGCCCAGGCGCTTGGGCGCCGAGAACAGCTGGATGGTCACGCCATCGCCCCAACCCTTGCGGATTTCCGACTGCACCTTGAGCAGGGTGTTCTTGCCCGCGCCGTGGGTCAGCTTGTCGGCCTTGGTCAGCAGGATGTGCATCGGCATGCTGCTGGCCTTGGCCCAGTCGAGCATCATCTTGTCGAAGTCGGTCATCGGGTGGCGCACGTCCATCATCAGGATCACGCCACGCAGGCACTCCCGGCTGCCCAGGTAGGCTTCCAGGTGTTTCTGCCAGTGCTGCTTGAGCGGAATCGGGACTTTTGCATAACCGTAGCCTGGCAGGTCGACCAAACGCCGTTCATCGTCCAGACTGAAGAAATTCAACAGCTGGGTGCGCCCAGGGGTTTTCGAGGTGCGTGCCAGGCTGGCATGGGTCAGGGTGTTGAGGGCGCTGGATTTGCCGGCGTTGGAGCGGCCGGCGAAAGCCACCTCGTAACCCTGGTCGTCCGGGCATTGTTCGACCTTGGCAGCGCTGAGGGCGAATTTGGCTTTCTGGCAGAGGCCGAGGATGGGGTTCTTGACTTGCATGGGATATCCGATGTGGGTGTTGCCTGACTCTATAGGCCCGAGCCTGGCAAGCGGTGTCGTTTCCGTTTGGATGGCGGAAGTATATAATGCCCCAGTTTTTGTGTGCTCATTCTCCCGGCGAAGGAGAACGGGCATGGGGTGTCGAACAATAGCTCGCGCAACAGAACGCAGCGCGGCCCCCAACCCTGAAGGTCGTTCCGCATGGCGAAATGGCTGCTTGCTGTCGGTATGTTCCTGCCGTTTTTCAGCGCACAGGCTACACAGGATCCCGAGGTGTTGTACAACCGCACGTGTGCGGCCTGTCACACCGGGCAGTTGCCACAGGCACCCAGGCAGGGTGACCGGGCAGCATGGGAGCCAAGGCTGGCGCAAGGCATGGATGTACTGGTGAAGCACGTGACCCAGGGTTTCAAGGCTATGCCGCCGCGTGGATTGTGCATGGACTGCAGTGCCGAGGACTACCGTTTGGTCA
Source organism: Pseudomonas shirazica (assembly GCF_015168335.1). Taxonomy (NCBI): domain Bacteria; kingdom Pseudomonadati; phylum Pseudomonadota; class Gammaproteobacteria; order Pseudomonadales; family Pseudomonadaceae; genus Pseudomonas; species Pseudomonas shirazica. The sequence continues at coordinate 5,192,650 of NZ_CP063456.1, read as the reverse complement.
TCCTTTGGATGAGTGGCAGTCCCGATACATAACATTTCACCCTTAGCCGTGTTGGATTAGCTGATGAACAAACTAGTCGTGAGTCTGCTGTTGACCCTGGGTGTCGCAGGTGCGGCCACTGCTGCGCAACCCGTCAAAGGCGATGCCGCCGCCGGCCAGGCCAAGACGGCCGTCTGTGGCGCCTGCCACAACCCCGACGGCAACAGCCTGGCACCGAACTTCCCGAAACTGGCCGGCCAAGGCCAGCGCTACCTTGAAAAACAATTGCACGATATCAAGTCGGGCAAGCGTACCGTGCTGGAGATGACCGGCATGCTGGCCGCGTTCAGCGACCAGGACCTGGCCGATATCGCCGCCTACTTCTCCAGCCAGAAAGGCAGCGTGGGCGCCGCCGATCCCAAGCTGGTCGAACGTGGTCGGGCGCTGTTCAACGGTGGAGACCTGGAAAAAGGCATGCCTGCCTGCACCGGCTGCCACTCGCCGAACGGCGCGGGTATCGCCTTGGCCGGCTTCCCGCACCTGGGCGGGCAGCACGCGCAGTACGTGACCAAGCAGCTCACCGACTTCCGCGAAGGCAACCGCACCAACGATGGCGATGCCATGACCATGCGCACCATCGCTGGCAAGCTGAGCAACCACGACATAGAGGCGCTGGCCAGTTACATCCAGGGCCTGCACTGAGGCCATTACGGTCGGCGCATTAACCTTCAGTTAATGTTGTAGGCCAATGATGAAAGGGCGGCCGGACCGCCCTTTTTTTCGTTCGCAGCCGTTACACTACAGAACTCGGCCCGTTCCCGGCCTGTCTCAGTGCAGGTCGCGTCGTGGCGACCAATGACTGCCCAGGAGTAAAGCATGCGTAAACTGATTCTCAGCGCCGCGCTGGTCGCTGCCAGCGTATTCGGTATGACTGCCGTCCAGGCCGCCGAGCCTGTCGCTGGCAAGGAATACCTCGAGCTGAGCAACCCTGTTCCGGTTTCCGTACCTGGCAAGATCGAAGTGGTCGAGCTGTTCTGGTACGGCTGCCCCCACTGCTACCACTTCGAGCCGACCATCAACCCGTGGGTCGATAAACTGCCCAAGGACGTCAACTTCAAGCGCGTACCAGCCATGTTCGGTGGCGCATGGGACGCCCACGGCCAGATGTTCCTGACCCTCGAAGCCATGGGCGTCGAGCAGAAGGTGCACGCCGCAGTGTTCGATGCCATCCAGAACCAGCGCAAGCGCCTGACCGACCCGCAGGACATGGCCGACTTCCTTGCCACCCAAGGCGTGGACAAGGACAAGTTCCTCGCCACCTTCAATTCGTTCGCCATCAAGGGCCAGGTCAACCAGGCCAAGGAACTGGCGAAGAAGTACGAGATCACCGGCGTACCGAGCATGGTGGTCAACGGCAAGTACCGCTTCGACCTGGGTACCGCCGGCGGGCCGGAAGGCGTACTGAACGTTGCCGACCAGCTGATCGCCAAGGAGCGCGCCGCTAAGTAGGCGGCGTAACCCATGCGCCGCTTCAGAACCGCGCGTGGCATTGGCCTGCACCAGCCGCAGGTCAACGAGCATCACCTGCAGGCCCCTGGCCTGCCTGAGGATGGTCGCCTGCGGCTGCTCAGTTTCAACATCCAGGTGGGCATCAGCACCGAGCGCTACCGGCATTACGTGACCCGCAGCTGGCAGCACCTGCTGCCGCACAACGGGCGTGCCGGCAACCTGCAGAAGATTGGCCAACTGCTGGGCGACTTCGACCTGGTAGCCTTGCAGGAGGCCGATGGCGGCAGCCTGCGCTCGGGCTACGTCAACCAGGTCGAGCACCTTGCCCACCTGGGTGCCTTCCCCTACTGGTACCAGCAACTCAACCGCAACCTCGGGCGTTTTGCCCAGCACAGCAACGGGGTGCTCAGCCGCCTGAAGCCGCATCTGCTGGAGGATCACCCGTTGCCCGGCCCGGCTGGGCGTGGTGCGATCCTGGTGCGCTTTGGCGAGGGTGAAGATGCGCTGATCGTGGTGATGATGCACCTGGCCCTCGGCGCCAAGACCCGCACTCTGCAGCTGGGCTACATCCGCGAGCTGATTGGCGGCTATCGCCACCAGGTGCTAATGGGCGACATGAATACCCATGCAACCGACCTGCTGGAGCACTCGCCGTTGCGCGACCTGGGCCTGATAGCCCCGCAAGTCGAGGCCACTTTCCCCAGCTGGCGACCACAGCGTTGCCTGGACCATATCCTGCTCAGCCCAAGCCTCACGCTGGAGCGTGTCGAGGTGCTGGCGCAGCCAATTTCCGACCACCTTCCCGTTGCTGTAGAGATTCGATTGCCTGATGCATTGACTGTGGATACGCTGCCGGTCCTGAGCTAATTGCCATCACCGTTTGCGGACCCGGGCATGACTGAAGACGCTGAGCGCTGGAAAGAAAAATACCTGAAAAGCATCGAGCAGCAGGAAAAGCTCGAGCGCCGTTGGGACGCCCGTCTCGACCTGCTGCGTCGTGGTTTGGTACGCAGCACCCTGGCTGCCGAAGGCAGCGACAAGGTGGTGGACCAGTGCATGAAGGAAATGCGCGAGGTCATCCGCAGCGACAACATGGACGCCGGCCTTGCCGGGTTGATTCCTCGTCTTGAGAAGGCGGTACTGGACTCCGAACAGCGTCGGGAAGCCCGCATGAACCAGGTCAGCGATGCGCTGACAGCGCTGGTCAACCAGCTGCAAGGCCTGCCATTGCCGAACGATGTGTCGCGTCCGTTGAAAAAGCTGGCGAAGAAGCTCGATGGCGGAGTGGCCCAGTCACGCGACCTGCCACCGTTGCTGGGCGAGTTGAGCGGCTTGCAGGGCCGCGCGCTGTCAGCCTTGGGCAAATCGGCGGCGGAGGCCCGCCCCGGCTTCTTGCAGCGCTTGTTCGGCAGCCGCGAGGATGGTGTGCAAGGCGAGCCAGCGCTTGTGCCTCTGGCGCTGCCGGTTGCCGAGGCGCAGCCCTTGGCGGCACCTGCCGGTGTCGATGCCCCGCAGCCCGACGACATGGACGCGCTACAGCCGCTGCCAGCCTCCTCAGCTTCTGTTGTCGAAGCCCTCGTAATATCGGAGCCCGAGCTGGAGGCACCAGGCCCGGCGCTTATCGAAACGGCCGAACTGTCACCAGCCCCGCTGCCGCAGCCGCTCCCGGACGATGTACCGGCAGCGGTAGCTATCGCCAGCGAGCCGCCGGTTGAAGCAGGACCGGCGCAAACACTCGAAGAAACCTTTGGCGAAGATGGCCCCTACGCCCTGCCCTACGCGGTGGAGCCGCCCTACAGCCAGGTTGCCGAGCACATCGAGCACACTCTGATCGGCTTGCTCGATGACCTCAGCCTGCCAGAGCGACACAAGGCCCAGGCGCTAGAGATGCGTGAACGCGTCGCCCGCGGCTTGAACTGGTATGAGCTGATACCGGTGCTGGATGACCTGGCTGTGCTCATGCTGGCGATCACCGACAGCGGCCAGCACGAATTCGAAACCTACCTGCAGCAGCTCAACGAACGCCTGGAAGGTTTCCAGAGCCACCTGCACGAGGCTAGCGCCGGCCATGCCGACAACAGCTCGGCCGCTCGCGAGCTGGATACCCAGCTGCGTGAGCACGTCGATGGGTTGCAGAGCAGTGTGCAAGGTGCCGCCGACGTCGACAGCCTCAAGCACATTCTGGAAAACCGCCTGGAAGGTCTGTTGGTGACTATGGATGAGCACAAGCATGAGCGTGATCGCCGCGAACAGGAGCTGGCTGGTCGCCTGCAAGGGCTGTCGGAGCGGGTGGCGAACATGGAGCAAGAGGCGCTCGGCTACCGTGAGCACTTGGAAGAGCAGCGCCAGAAGGCCTTGCTCGATCCCCTAACCGGCCTGCCCAACCGTGCGGCCTGGAGCGAGCGGGTCGAGCGCGAAATGCTCGAATGGCAGGCACACGGCGGCCATCTGGCGATGGCGATCCTCGACCTGGACCATTTCAAGCGTATCAACGATAGCTATGGGCACCTGGCTGGGGACAAGGTCTTGAAGATCGTCGCCGACCAGTTGCGCAAGCGCCTGCGCAGCCATGACTTCATCGCCCGGTTTGGCGGCGAGGAGTTTGTCCTGCTGCTGCCGCAAACCTCGCCGGCTGCCGCTGCCCAGATAGCCGAGATGCTGAGGGCCACGGTCGAGGCGTGCCCGTTCCACTTCAAGGGCGAACGGGTGGTGATCACCACGTCCATCGGCCTGGGTGCATTCCGTCCCGGCGAGCGCGGCGATCAGGTGCTCAAGCGCGCCGATGCGGCGCTTTACCGGGCCAAGGAATCGGGACGCAACCGTGTCGAGCTGGCATAGCCGGTAGCTGCTGACTCGCGGCAAGCACGGCCCTTGGGGAGCACGTTATACTGTAGCGCTCATACGCTGAGGCCACTGACGTGCTTTCCACGCTTAAAAAAACCCTGATTTCCTTCCTGCTGTTGTCTGTCGCCGGTTGCTCGACCGGCCTGCGCATCGACCGTAGCCACCCTTCGATCAACCAGGACAACCGCATCCAGTTCGTTGTCCTGCACTACACCAATGCTTCGCTGGAGCGTTCCCTGGCGTTGCTGACCCATGGGGAAGTCAGCAGCCACTATCTGATTGGTGACGGCCCGGCGACGGTGTACCAGCTGGTGGATGAAAGCCGCCGCGCCTGGCATGCCGGTGATAGCCAGTGGCAGGGGCGGACCTGGCTGAACTCCTCGTCCATCGGTATCGAAATCGTCAACCCGGGCTTCACCGACACGCCGAATGGGCGGGTCTGGCACCCTTACAGCGAAGCGCAGGTCCAGTCGCTGATCGCGCTGCTCAAGGACATCGTCAAGCGTAACAACATCGAGCCACGGCACATCATTGGCCACAGCGATATCGCGCCGCTGCGCAAGCTTGACCCGGGGCCGCTATTTCCGTGGAAACGCCTGGCCGACGCCGGATTGGGTGTCTGGCCGGATGCAACTGCCGTGGCACGGCAGCAAGCCTATTTCAGCGTCAACCCGCCGAGCGTTGGCTGGTACCAGCAGGAGCTGGCGCGGTTTGGCTATGCGATCGAGCAGACTGGGGTACTTGATGTTGCCACCCGCCATGTGATCGCCGCCTTCCAGATGCGTTTCCGCCCGCAGCGCTTCGATGGCATGCCGGATGCGCAGACGGCGGCGATGCTGCAGGTGCTCAACCGGATGCGTTGATCTGCCAAGGTGAGACGGGCTCTTGTTTAGGAGCGGCCTTCGGCGCTTGTAGCGAAGCGCCAAACGGCAAAGGTGATTCCTGATTCAGTTGCTATAACCTAGTAATCAACTGGATGCCCTCGATGTCAGCCCTCATCGCCTTGCTGCGCCAAATTTTTTACCGTCCCTGGATGCTGGCCACGTTGGCAGCACTGGCCAGCGCGGCACTGTTGCTTTCTGCAAGCATCGGCATTGCCCTGCAACAGATGAAGCAAAGCGAGAGTGCACAGATGAACGCCCAGGGCGAACGCTTTCTGGAGCGCCTCGAGCAGGTGTTCGGCCAGTTGCGCGAAGGGGTCGACCTGCTGCAGGCGCAACCCTTGCGCGGCTGCAGCCCGGCGATGCTGACGGCATTGCAGCAGGTAGGCCTGAGTTCCCGCTTCATTTATGAAGCGGCGTACGTGGATGGAGATGTGGCCTGCTCAAACCGCGGTGATGAGCGGGCGTTCGAACCCCTGCGCGCCCCCGACATTCAAGGGCCGACCTACAGCTACTGGCTGAATACCACGACCGAGCCGAACGAGAACCTGGCCGCGCTGATGCTTGGGAGGGGCAAGTTCGTGGTATCCACCTCTCGTGGGCACCTGACCGATGTGGTCGACTTGCCCCCGGGCGGCAGCCTGGTGGTGGTGTTGGACAACGGTGCCCGGGCCATCCCCGTGCTGGGCCCACCGCAGGTATGGCCGCCTCCTTCGGCCTGGTCAACCAGCCACAAGTCGCTGCTTGAACTCAGCGATCGACTGATCTACCGAATGCCGACCAAGTCACCGGACTACCAGTTGGTGCTGATCGCCCCGCGGGCGAGCCTGCCGTTGAGGATGAACGGCATGCTCTGGCTTCTGTTCCCCGGCAGTGTACTGGCGGCCTGTTGCATCGGCTGGCTGGTACTGCAACTGATCCTGCAGCGGCGGTCGATGAGCTCGGAATTGCAGAATGCTTTGCGTCGCGGCGAACTGCAGGTGCTCTACCAGCCGATCTTCGAGCTCGACAGCCGACGCTGTGTCGGGGCCGAGGCTCTGGTGCGCTGGCGCCGCCCGGACGGTACCCTGACCAGCCCGGACCTGTTCATCCCTTTGGCGGAAAACACCGGGCAGATTCGCCAGATCACGGACTTTGTCCTGCAGCGTGTGCTGGAACAGCTAGGGCAGCTACTGCGCTCGCACCCCAACTTGTACATTTCGGTGAATCTGGCGGCCTGTGATGTGATGGTGCCGCGCATCGGGCGGGTGGCGGCACGCTTGCTGGCCTTGCACCGTGTGTCGGCCAGCCAGATCGCCTTCGAGGTGACCGAGCGCGGCCTGATCGATGTGGTTGTGGCCCGCGACAACCTCCAGGCGCTGCGCGCAGTGGGGCATCAAGTGCTGATCGACGATTTTGGGACTGGCTATTGCAGCCTGGCGTACCTGCAAACCCTGCCAGTGGACTGCCTGAAGATCGACAAGGCGTTTATCGATGCCTTGGGGCACGACGCCGCCAGTAGCGGTGTTGCCCCGCATATCATTCGCATGGCTCACGACCTGCACCTGCGGGTGATTGCCGAAGGAATCGAGTGTGAAGACCAAGCGGTGCTGCTGAACAGCGAAGGGGTCAATTATGGCCAGGGCTGGCTTTTTGCCCGGCCACTGAATGCCCGGCAGTTTGCCGAACTGGTGACTCGAGGTCGGCTGCCGCGGCGGGTTGAGCATTGACTGATCCGGCACCGAAGATGGGGCCGGGGGCAGGGTACATTCAGACCGGTAGTGCCATGTAGAACTGGGTCCCCTGCCCCGGTCGGGAAAACACGCCCATGCGCCCGCCATGCAGCTGCACGATCTCTTTGCACAGCGCCAACCCCAGCCCCGCGCCGCCTTTCTTGCGCCCTACCTGCACGAAGGGCTCGAAGATGCGCCCCTGTTGCCCATAGGCAATGCCTTCGCCGTTATCCTCGACACTGATGATGACCCGCTCCGCATGCCGTCGTGCATGCAGGCGGATACGACCGCCGCTGGCGGTATGGCGGATGGCATTGTGCAACAGGTTGTCCAGCACCCGGTCGAGTTGGGCGACATCGGCCTGGATACGCGGTAGCGGCGGTTCCAGCTCCGTGATCAACTCGATCTGCTTGTTCGCCGCTGGCTCGGCAAAGCGATGTTGTGCACGTTCCAGCAGTTCGTCTATGGCGCAGGGAGCCAGCTCGAGCTTCTGCATCCCGCTCTGGTAGCGGCTGAAGTTGAGCAGGTCGTTGATCAACTGGGTCAGGCGCTGCATTTCCTCGCCGATGGTCTCCAGCAGGTCATGCTCGCGCGCCTCTGGCGGGAACTTGAGCCGCTCGCGCAACAGACCGAAGGCCATGTGCATGCCAGTCACCGGGGTGCGCAACTCGTGGGAAGCGCGCAGCACGAACTCGCTGCGCACGCGTTCGAAGGCGCGCTGCTCGGTTACATCATGCAGCACCATCACTGCGCCAAGTATCGGCCCTTGCGGGTGGCTGACCGGGGTCAGGCTGTAGGCGAGCAGGCGCGTTTCGTCATCGACGTCCATGTTCAGGTCGTCTGGCTGGCGGTCGAGGTTGCCGCCGCGCAGTACCTGCCGTAGCTGCTGTTCCAGTTCCGGGCGCTGCAGGGCTTCGGCCAGGCTGCTGCCGGCGCGGCTGTCGGTCCAGCCCAGCTGGCGCTGCGCCACCGGGTTGAGGTGTTCCAGGCGGCCCTGGCGATCAATGATCAGCAGGCCATCGTCGATGCTGTCCAGCACGGCCTGCAAGCGTTGCTGGCCAGCCAGCAGTTCATCGACGTTGGTGGCCTGGTGCTTGCGCAAGGCATCGGCCATCAGGCCGAAGCGGCGGGTGAGCTGGTTCAGTTCGGTGGCCTGTGTGACCGGCAGGGTGACGTCGAAATCGCCCTTGCCGAGTTGGTCGGCCGCTTTAGCCAATGCTTCGATCGGCTGACCGAAGCGCCGGGCGATGTTGTGCGCAGTGATGAAGCCCAGTACCAGTACCACCAAACCCATCAGGCCGAGTACGCCGCTGACCAGGAGGGCGTGGGCGCGGGTGTGTTCCTCGCTGCGGGTGATGTGCTCCAAGGCCTGCTTGTGGGAATCGATCAGATCGGTGCGGACCTGGTTGAACGCGGCCCCGAGTGGTTGGTCAACGCCCATGCTGCGGGAGGGCGCCGGGCTGTCGCGGTAGGCCTGGAGGAAGGCCTGGTAATTGCTGCTGGCCTTGCTGAAGCCGGTGCGCTCGCCACCTTGGTCCAGGCCTTGGTTCAGCAGGGTCTGGAAGTTGTCTTGCAGCAGCCGCAGGTTTTCCGGGGCGGTCTCGTCATCGAGGATCAGAGTCAACTGTTCGCCAAGGTTCTGGCGCAGCTTCAGCCCTATTTCCAAGGTGTGGGTAGTATCGCGCACCAGTCGCTGCTGCACCGTGGCCATTTGCAGCACGCTGACCAGGCCCAGCAGCAGCCCGAGCAGGGCCACGGTGACCAGCGCCGAAATGCTGAGGAAAAGCCGCGTGCGCAGCTTCATGGGCGGCCATTTCATAGGTTGTACTGCTTGCGCTTGCGGTACAGGGTGGATGCATCGATCCCCAGGGTCTTGGCGGCCTGGTCAAGGGTGTCACTGGCGGCCAGCACCGCGCCAATGTGGGCGCGCTCCAGCTCATCAAGGCTCAGCGCGGCGCCTATGCGAGGGGCGTTACCAGCAGGCTGCTCGCCCATGCCCAGGTGGCTGATTTCCACGCGTTCCTGCGGGCAGATGATACTGGCCCGCTCCACCACGTTACGCAGTTCGCGAATGTTGCCGGGCCAGCGGTAGTTGAGCAGGGCTGTGCGGGCTTCATCACTGAAGCCGCGCGCAGGCCGAGAGTATTCCTTGACGAAGCGGGCGAGAAAGCGGTCGGCCAAGGTCAGGATGTCTTCACTGCGCTCGCGCAGCGGCGGCAGGTGCAAAGTGATGACGTTCAGGCGATACAGCAGGTCTTCGCGGAAACGGCTCTCACGCACCATCTCTTCGAGGTTGAGGTTGGTGGCGGCGAGGATACGCACATCGGCGCGACGGGTGACCGGGTCGCCGACGCGCTCGTATTCCTTGTCCTGGATGAAACGCAGCAGTTTGGGCTGCAAGGTCAGCGGGAAATCGCCGATCTCGTCGAGGAACAGCGTGCCCCCATCTGCCTGGTTGACTCGCCCCAGGGTGCTTTCGCTGGCGCCGGTGAAGGCGCCGCGGGTGTGGCCGAACAACTCGCTTTCCATCAGCTCGGCGTTCAGTGACGGGCAGTTGATGGTCACGCAGGATTTGCGCGCGCGCTTGCTCCAGCCGTGGATGGCCCGGGCCAGTTCACCTTTACCTGTGCCCGACTCGCCAAGGATGAGGATGTTGGCGTCGGTGGTAGCGACCTGGCGGGCGGTTTCCAGTACCGCCATCATGGCCGGGCTGTGCGAGTCGAGGCCGTCCTTGGGTTTGCGCACTTCACCTTCCAGGGCCTCCAGTCGCGCGGAAAGCTGGCGCACTTCCAACTGTTTGGCGGTAGCCAGGCGCAGCTGGTCGGGGCTGCACGGCTTTACCAGGTAATCGGCGGCGCCGGCCTGGATCGCGTCTACCGCCGTATCGATCGCTGAGTGCGCGGTGACGATCACCACCCGCATCCAGGGGGCCTGGATACGCATCTGCGCCAGCACATCGAGGCCGTTGTCCTCGCCCAGGCGCAAATCGAGGAAGCACAGGTCGAATACTTGGCGCTGCAGCAAGGCTTCGGCCTGGGCGGCGCTGTTGGCCGTTGCCACATTGTAGCCCTCGTCCTCCAGGCAGTAGCGGAAGGTGCGCAGGATCGCGGACTCGTCATCCACCAGCAGAATGCGGCCTTGGTTGTCCTGGGCTGACTCCATGTGCTGCGCTCCTTTAGGAAAGATCTTCATTTAGTGTGGGAAAAATCGGGCAAGTTGCATGGTCCATTGTGAAGGAACCTGTCCTTTGCATGCTAGCCACTGGCCAATCAGCGCGTGGAGGCCGCGCTATCCAGATGATTTTCTTAGAGGCGCACGGTGGCACATTGGTTGCGAGGATTTTCAGTTTTTGCCTACAAAAGGAGGCACTGCCATGCGCTTTTCCATCCGAGCCGCCATGTTGGCAGCCACACTGCTACCGGTGTTCACGCCGGTATTCGCCGATCCGGTGCAAGACGCCCGCCTGGAGGGGGCCCTGCAAACTGCCCTGTCGCTGAACCGCATGCTCGACCCGTTCCGTATTCAGGTCGAGGTGGATGGCAAGCAGGCGCGGCTTTCCGGTGAGGTGGAGAACGACGTCGAGCGCCAGCTGGCAGAGCATGTGGCTCTGGCTACCCGTGGCATCGAGCAGGTTGACAACCAACTGCGGGTCAATGCCCAGCTGGTGGAGCGCCCGCTGGCGTTGCGTGCCTACGCCCAGCGCCTGGAGGATGCCACCCTGGCCGCCGTGATCCGTGCTCGGCTGCTATGGAGCCGCATAACCGAGAAGGCACCTATAGATGTACAGAGCAGCGAAGGTGTGGTGACCCTGCGCGGCAAGGTCGACAGTGCCGAGGCCAAGGAGCTGGCCGGCGTGGTGGCGCGCACCACCGAGGGCGTACACCTGGTCAACAACCTGGTCAGCCTCGATACCGCCGCCATGGCCAAGGCCCGGGAAGCTCCGGTTGGGCTGCCGACCGGGCCGCAGCCGAGTGATAGCTGGATCATCGACAAGATCCAGAACAGCTACCGCTTCAGCCGCAACCTCGATGGCCTGAACCTGAAAGTGGCCAGCGAAGAGGGGCTGGTTCGGCTTTCAGGCGAAGTGGTCAGCAGCGAGCAAAAAACCATCGCCGTGGAAATCGCTAGGCAGATCATCGGCGTGCGCGGGGTGGATGCCGACCTGCTCAAGGTGGCGACCAAGATCGAAGGTTGATCGTGCAATTCGCACGACCCCACGGAAGGCATCGTGCAGGATACGTCCCTGTCGATTATCGCCTTTATGTGTAACTACTTGATTTGAAAGGATTTTATTTGATTCAAAAGGCTGGCATGCAGGCTGCAATTACTTATTCAGGTTTGAACAAGAATTACAGCAGGAGGAGCCGGCATGAACTGCCAATCCGTCAACCGCTTGCAGAGCGCCGCACTGCCCCTGCGCCAGGTGTTGTCACTCGGCCTGGCGCTGGTACTGACTTTGGCCGCTGGCCTCTTCTATTACAGCTGGCAGACCGCGCGCCTGGCCGAGCAAGTGGCGGCGCAGACCGCCCTGTTGACGCACATTCAGGCAACCCGTGCCAACACCCTGGTCAAGGCCGCCGACCCGCTGCCAACCGGCCAGGCCAGTGCGTCACCGGGCACCTTGGAAAATGTCGTACCCCAGGACCGCTGGGTGTTCTGACCGCCGGTTGAACCGATTCCGAAAAAGAAAGGAGAACCACCATGCTGAGTTGGGCTATCACTTTCCTCATCATCGCCATTGTCGCCGCCGTACTGGGCTTCGGTGGTATCGCGGGCGCTGCCACGGGTATCGCGAAGATTCTGTTCATTGTCTTCCTGGTGCTGTTCGTAGCCTCCTTCTTCTTTGGACGTGGACGAGGTTGAAGATGGGCAGGAAGCGTTGGACAGCCCTGGCTGCCGCCCTGTTACTGGGTGGCAGTGCGGCGGCGATGGCGGCCAATGACGGCCAGGTCCGGGTCGACCAGTTGCTCGGCTCGGACCCGGAGTACAGGGGAACCTGGCAGGACACGATCAAAGGCGAGGAACGCCTGCCTGACTGGGTGGTCAATCTGACCGGCAGTTCCCAGCAGCAGATGTCTGCCGTCACCGAAGACGGCGACAAGTACCTGGTCGGCCCGTTGTGCGAAGGCCAGGACAACTGCACCTACAAGCGCCTGATCGTGGCGTTCAGCTGGGACAAGGATGATGCCTACGGGATGCTCGTGGAGGTGCCCGAAGGTCTGCCGAACGACAAGTCGCCCACCCGCCACGCGCAGTACCGCTGGCTGGGTGAGCCGGATGACGGCATGAAGGCAATGCTGCAGGAGCAGCTCAAGCGTGACCCGAACTGGTACTGAGCGTTTGTAGCCGGTACGGATGAAAGGTCATGCACTGTCACGTAATAGAAGCTGAACCTGTCTATATTTCAGCCTTCTATGATGCGCCGCCCCGAGGAGGGGCTGCACATGACCAAGGGGCCGGGCTGTTCTGATTGTTGCAGGATCGGAGTGGCCTAGGGGTACAGGGAGTGCCTCCAGCCATGGGCCGGGTCAGGAACGGCGGAATCGGAAGTTTCAGGTCGGCGGTGCCATAGGGGCATCTGACCAGACCTGACTTCCGAGGAGCCATGTAGGAAACGTCTCTTCCCTGCGCGATTTCCTCTTCGAGACACATTTTGTCTCGACCGCACATCAATTTTTTTCGATCAGCTCGGCGCTTGTTCAAGTGGCATTTCGGCCATTCGGATTGTCGAACAAGCCATCGCCCCTGTTCTTTTTACCCTGCCAAATCTGCCTAAATATGGCGGTTTGGTCTTGTTCGGGATTCCGAACGTTGTAAATCAAGCACTTGCGAACCTCTCGTTCTGGTCAGAAACGTTATGCATAAACGGCATGGGCCATGCGCTTCAGGCATTAGATTTCCCCCTTTGCCATCGCAATAGTTGCCGCCTTTTTCGCCGGCCGAGCGCCCTGTCGCTCGCCTGCGGTGTCCTTACATGAAGTCGCCGGACGGAAGCAGCTGCTGCCCGTGACCTAGCCAACGGCTCTGTTACGCGCGTTTCCGTTGGGTGCCCATGACCACTAGAACAAAGGGTAAAGACATGAAGAAGGCAAAACTGAGCCTCGCCTGGCAGATCGTCATCGGTCTGGTCCTGGGTGTTGCAATCGGCGCTCTACTGAATCATTTCAGTGCAGAAAAGGCATGGTGGATCAGCAACGTCCTCCAGCCCGCTGGTGACATCTTCATTCGCCTGATCAAGATGATCGTCGTCCCGATCGTGATTTCGTCGCTGATCGTGGGTATCGCCGGGGTTGGCGACGCGAAGAAACTGGGCAGCATCGGCCTGAAGACCATCATCTACTTCGAAGTGGTGACCACCATCGCCATCGTCGTCGGCCTGGTGTTGGCCAACCTGTTCCACCCGGGCGCCGGCATCGACATGAGCACCCTGGGTACAGTGGACATCTCCAAGTACCAGGCTACCGCGGCCGAGGTGCAGCATGAGCATGCGTTCATCGAAACCCTGCTGAACCTGATCCCGTCGAACATCTTCGCAGCGCTGATGCGTGGCGAAATGCTGCCGATCATCTTCTTCTCGGTGATGTTCGGCCTGGGTCTGTCGAGCCTGCAGGCAGAGCTGCGCGACCCGCTGGTGCGTACTTTCCAGGCGGTTTCCGAGACCATGTTCAAGGTCACCCACATGATCATGAACTACGCCCCTATCGGCGTGTTCGCCCTGATCGCCGTGACCGTGGCCAACTTCGGGTTCAGCTCGCTGCTGCCGCTGGCCAAGCTGGTGGTACTGGTGTACTTCGCCATCGCCTTCTTCGCCTTCATGGTGCTGGGCCTGGTTGCCCGCCTGTTCGGCTTCTCGGTGATCAAGATCATGCGCATCATGAAAGATGAGCTGATTCTCGCTTACTCCACCTCCAGCTCGGAAACCGTGCTGCCGCGCGTGATCGAGAAGATGGAGAAGTACGGTGCGCCGAAGTCGATCTGCTCGTTTGTGGTACCGACCGGCTACTCGTTCAACCTCGACGGCTCGACCCTGTACCAGAGCATCGCGGCCATCTTCATTGCCCAGCTGTACGGTATCGATCTGTCGTGGAGCCAGCAGCTGCTGCTGGTGCTGACCCTGATGGTCACCTCCAAGGGTATCGCTGGCGTACCGGGTGTTTCTTTCGTGGTGCTGCTGGCCACCCTGGGCAGCGTGGGTATCCCGCTGGAAGGCCTGGCCTTCATCGCCGGTGTCGACCGCATCATGGACATGGCCCGTACCGCCTTGAACGTTGTGGGCAACGCCCTGGCAGCCCTGGTCATCGCGCGCTGGGAAGGCATGTACGACGCCGCCAAGGGCGAGAAGTACTACGCCTCGCTGATGGCCGGCAAGCAGGAAGCGGCCATGGTTGGCGAAGCTGCCAAGCGCTGAGCCTGACTGCTGTTTGACCAAAAGCCCCGACTTGTCGGGGCTTTTTGTTGCCTGTGAGATCTTGGGAGTCAATTGCGAACCCTTGTAGGAGCGGCCTTGTGTCGCGAAAGGGCCGCAGAGCGGCCCCGGCAATTTGTGCAGCGGAGCTGAAATCTTGGGGGGCGCTGGGCACCCCTTTCGCGACACAAGGCCGCTCCTACAAAGGATCGCGATCGCCAGTCACACGCCCCGATACGCTATCATTCGGGCATTTTTCAGGGGGAACACACGGATGCTCAACGGCCTTTGGCTTGGCTTTTTCCTGGTGGCGGCAGTGTCCGCCCTGGCCCAATGGCTAATAGGCGGCAACGCCGGCATCTTCGCGGCGATGGTCGAGAGCATATTCGCCATGGCCAAGTTGTCGGTCGAGGTGATGGTGCTGTTGTTCGGCACGCTGACCCTGTGGCTGGGCTTTCTCAAGATCGCCGAGAAGGCTGGCATCGTCGAGTGGCTGGCCAAGGTGCTCGGCCCGCTGTTTGCCCGGCTGATGCCGGAAGTTCCGCCCGGCCACCCGGCCCTGGGCCTGATCACCATGAACTTCGCCGCCAACGGCCTGGGGCTGGACAACGCCGCCACGCCGATCGGCCTGAAGGCCATGCGCGCGCTGCAGGAGTTGAACCCCAGCAGTACCACGGCGAGCAACGCGCAGATCCTGTTCCTTGTGCTCAACGCATCGTCGTTGACCCTGCTGCCTGTGACCATCTTCATGTATCGGGCCCAGCAAGGTGCGGCGGACCCGACCATGGTGTTCCTGCCAATCCTGCTGGCCACCAGCGTCTCCACCATGGTCGGCCTGCTGTCGGTGGCAGTGATGCAGCGCCTGCGCCTGTGGGACCCGGTAGTGCTTGCCTACCTGATTCCCGGTGCCTTGCTGCTGGGCGGCTTCATGGCCTTTCTCGGTACCCTTTCGGCGGCCGCGCTGGCCAGCCTGTCGTCGATCTTGGGCAACCTCACGTTGTTTGGTGTGATCACCCTGTTCCTGGTGATCGGCGCCTTGAAGCGGGTGAAGGTGTATGAAGCCTTTGTCGAAGGCGCCAAGGAAGGTTTCGATGTGGCCAAGGGCCTGTTGCCTTACCTGGTGGCGATGCTGGTGGCGGTGGGTGTATTGCGGGCCTCAGGCGCCCTGGAGCTGGCTTTGGACGGTATTCGTCATGCGGTGACTGGGCTGGGCCTGGACACCCGCTTCGTCGAGGGCTTGCCCACGGCGCTGGTCAAACCGTTCTCCGGCAGTGCGGCGCGGGCGATGCTGATCGAGACCATGCAGACCCACGGTGTGGACAGCTTCCCGGCGCTGGTGGCAGCGACGATTCAAGGGAGTACCGAAACCACTTTCTACGTGCTGGCGGTGTACTTCGGTGCGGTGGGTATCCAGCGCGTGCGCCATGCCGTCGGCTGCGCCTTACTGGCGGAGTTTTCCGGTGTGATCGCGGCGATCTTCGTCTGTTACTGGTTTTTCGCCTGACCTTTTTGGGGCCGCTTTGCGGCCCATCGCCGGCAAGCCAGCTCCCACCTTGACCTCACAGACTTCAAGGCATGCGAAGTACCTGTGGGAGCTGGCTTGCCGGCGATGAGGCCCTGACAGGAGATAGAACCGGGCCTGACTCAACGGACTGATGGTGGTTGTGTACTACCCGCCTGTGCAATGGTCCAACTCACCACCTGCCCGGTCAGCTGGTCGCAGGCCTTCCCGAAACCGGCAACTACTGCTGACACCTGCTTGTCGGCCAGCGGCTGGCGGATTTCGAAGCGTTTGCTGGCCAGAATGCGTTGGTTGCGGCCTTGAACCAGGCGTGCGTCATAGCGGATCACCACATCCACCGCCCCGCCCGGGAGGTATTCGGTCTGGAATGCCTGCAGCTCGCCAGCCAGCTCGTAGTCGGCCTGCAGGTTGCTGTCGTCGGCACTCAGGCGCTGTACCTGGCCGTCACGCTGGAAACCGTCTAGCAGCCGGTTGCGCAGCAGCACCGGCACTGCGTCGCTCCAGCGCGCACCCTTGTAGCTGCTGACCACATCGCCCTGGGGAATCACGGCAATCCGTGGCCCGGCCAGCACTTCGCTGGCCAGCGGCTTGTTCAGGCGCAATGACCAGTCCAGCGCCGGCACTGTGCGACCGGGCTGGTTCACCGGCAGACGGTACAGGTCGACGGGCTCGCTCTGCGGCAGGATCGAGCAGGCACTGGCCAGGCTCAATGCGGCCGCCAGGGCCAGCAGGCGCAGCGACGGTTTCATGGTTGGAACTCCTTGTTGTTGTCGCGGCCGAGCAGGTAGCCGCTAGGGTCGGCCTCCAGTTGCCGGGAAATGCCTTTGAGTGCGTTTAGGGTTTCGCGTAGCTCGCGAATCGCCGGGGTCAGCTGGTTCAGGCCCTGGGCACCGTCGCCGATGGCTTCGCGGTTGTCCTCGAGCAGGCGGTTGATGGTGGCGGTGCTCTCGGCCAGTGACTGCATGGCCTGCTCGGCGCTGCCGATTGCCTGCTTGCCTTCGCTGCCCAGCAGGCCGTTGGCATTGCGCATCAGTGCCTGGGTTTCGGCCAGGGTGGCGCTGGCCTGCTTGCCCACCTGCACCAGTTGCTCGATGGCCTGGGTGATGCTGCCGTGCTGGCCAGCGAAGGCGCCGGTGGTCTTGTCGAGGTTGGACAGGGTGTTGCTGAGGTGGCCGATGTTGTCCTCGGAAAACATCTGGTTGGCGTTATGCAGTAGCAGGTTGATGTTGGTCACCAGGTCGCTGCTGTCATTGAGCAGGCGCGAGATTGGCGAGGGCGATGCGATGATCACCGGCAGCTTGCCGTCCTTGCCTTTCAACTCGGGGCTTTGCGGGGTGCCCCCGCTGAGCTGGATGAACGAGTTGCCGGTCACGCCGGCCAGGGTGAGCTTGGCCTGGGTGTCTTCCTTCACCGGGGTGTCGGCGCTCAGGCGCACCCGTGCCAGTACCCGGCGCGGGTCTTTCGGGTCCAGGCGCAGGGTGGACACATCGCCTACCTTGATGCCGTTGTACTGCACCGGGCTGCCGCGGGACAGGCCGGAGACGGCTTCGTTGAACACCACTTCGTAGTCCTTGAAGGCGTCGTCGACACTCGACTTGGCCAGCCACAGGCCGAACAGCATGGCGCCGGCCACCACCAGGACGGTGACCAGGCCGATAAGAACGTGATGGGCTCGGGTTTCCATTGCTCAGCGCTCCTGCCCGGCACGGGTGGCGGCCTGCTCGGCCGCGCGCCCGCGTGGGCCATGAAAGTATTCTTGAATCCAGGCGTCGTTGGTCTGCTCGACCTCGGCCAGCGGGCCGGCCACCAGGACCTTCTTCTGCGACAGCACGGCGATGCGGTCGGTAATGGTGTACAGGGTGTCGAGGTCGTGGGTGATGAGGAACACCGACAGGCCCAGGGCGTCACGCAGGGTAAGGATCAACTGGTCGAAGGCGGCGGCACCGATCGGGTCCAGGCCGGCGGTGGGTTCGTCGAGGAACAGGATGTCAGGGTCCAGTGCCAGTGCCCGGGCCAGCGCGGCGCGCTTGATCATGCCCCCGGACAGCGAGGCCGGGTATTTGTCGGCGGCCGAGATTGGCAGCCCGGCCAGGGCCAGTTTCACCCCGGCCAGGTGCTCGGCATCGGCGCGGGACAGCCCGGCGTGCTCGATCAGCGGCAATGCCACGTTTTCGGTGACAGTCAGCGAAGAGAACAGCGCGCCCTTCTGAAACAGCACGCCGAAGCGCCGTTCGACCAGTGAGCGCTGCTCTTCGCGCAGGCCGGCCAAGTCCTGGCCGAACACCTTGATCTGCCCTTCGTCGGGCCGTCGCAGGCCAACGATGCTGCGTAGCAGCACCGACTTGCCGCTGCCCGAACCGCCGACCACGGCGAGTATCTCGCCGCGATACAGGTCGAGGTCGAGGTTTTCGTGCACGCTCTGGCGGCCGAAGCGGTTACAGATGCTGCGGGCCTCGATCACACGTTCCTGGCCACTCACCAGCCCATCTCCATGAAGAACAGCGCAGCCACCGCATCCAGCACGATGACCACGAATATCGACTGCACGACCGCCGAGGTGGTGTGCGCGCCCACCGATTCGGCGCTGCCGCTGACCTTGAAGCCTTCCAGGCAGCCGATGGCGGCGATCAGGAAGGCGAAGAACGGTGCTTTTGCCAGGCCGACCAGGAAGTGCTGCACGCCGATGTCGCTTTGCAGCAGCGACAGGAACATGGCTGGCGAGATGTCCAGTGTCAGCGCGCACACCACCGCGCCGCCGACGATGCCGCAGATCATCGCGATGAAGGTCAGCAAGGGCAGCGAAATCAACAGCGCCAGTACGCGCGGCACCACCAGCAGCTCCATGGGGTTCAGGCCCAGGGTGCGGATGGCGTCGATTTCCTCGTTGGCCTTCATCGAGCCGATCTGCGCGGTGAACGCGCTGGCGGTGCGGCCGGCCATGAGGATGGCGGTCAGCAGCACGGCGAACTCTCGCAGGAACGAGAATGCCACCAGGTCGACGGTGAAGATGGTCGCGCCGAAATCGGCCAGCACCGTGGCGCCGAGGAAGGCCACCACCGCGCCCACCAGGAAGGTCAGCAGGGCGACGATGGGCGCGGCGTCCAGACCGGTCTGTTCGATGTGCGCCACGACCGGGGTAAAGCGCCAGCGATGGGGTTGCAGGGCACGGCGCAGCAGGGTTTCGAGGATCAGGCCAACGAAGCCGAGCACCTGCAGGGTGTCTTGCCACAAGGTGCCAACGGCGCAGCCGATGCGCTCTAGTAGCAACAGCAGCACGTTACGCTCGGGTTCCTTGACCGGAATGCAGTAGTCCTGCACCGAGCAGTAGACATTCTTGAGCAGGGCGCGGCTGGCTTCGGGCAGGCCATCGGTGCAGCGGGACAGGCGTTCGGAGCCGAGCAGTTCGGCCAGCAGCGAGGCACCGGCGGTATCCAGGCGTCCCAGTTGGCTAAGGTCGGCGACGGTATCGGCAGCATATTGCGCCCGCAGGCGCTTGCTCTCACGCTTGAGGCTGGCGTAGTGCGCCAGGGTCCAGTCACCGGTAATGCGCAGGCAAGCCGGTTGGCTACTGGTGTCCAGGGTGGCGCTGGGGGTGGTCATCGGCTCCATGCTACTGACTCGGCGCTAAGGCTTAGGGCCTGATCATAGCGCAGCGGGCATGGGCTGTTTGGTGATTATGTGCTGTCTTCACGGACCTTGGGGGCCGCAAAGGGGCCCCCTTACACTCACCCTGCGGGCGCGTCATCGACCACCTTGAAGCGCAGCACACCGATGACCTGCCCATCCTCTGTCAGTACCCTCACCTGCCACTTGCCCACCGGGTTCGGCGGGAAGTTCTGCTTGTGGGTCCAGGCCCGGTAGCCTTCCTTGCGCCCGCCATGGATGTCCAGGGCAATGCGATCAACTTCCTGGCCGTCCTTTTGCCACACGTGATAGATCCGCTCGTTTAAGCCGCGTGGCGCGTTGATCGCGGTGTAGGCGTACAGGCCGCTGCTACGGATGCGGCTGGCGGCAATTTCGTGCAGCGAATCGCCCGGCTGGCGGTTCAGCACTTCGGTACTGACCGCCACTTCGGTCATCCACAAGGTTGCTGGTGGCACCCAGGAGCGCAGAAGCCAGCCCCCGCCGCCGACCGACAGGGTGACCAGCACCAGGGCCACGGCACGGCGCCAGTTGTTGATCGGGAAGCTGCTGGCAAGGCTGGGAAACGACAGGGCCATGGCTGCGATCAGGGCCAGCTTGAAGCTTTGCGCGGTGGTCAGGTGCAGGATGATCGGCAGCGCGGTCAGCAGGGCGGCGAACAGGGTCAGGGTATGCAGCGCCAGGAACAGCCAGCGCCTCGGTGCCAGCCACTTGTAGTACAGCGGATCGATGATCGAAATCAGCCCGGCGGCACCAAGCAGGCCGGTGAACACCAACTGGCCGCTGTTCCAGGTGGTGGTGATGAAGAAGAATGGCAGCACGAAGAACAGCGATTCCTGGTGGATCATCTGTGTCGCGTAGCGCAGCAATGGCTGCGGTATTTCGCGGTTGAAGGTGCGCGCGAACAGGCCGGTGAGGGTGTTTTCCAGCATCAGCCAGAGCCAGCTGACCAGCATGAGCACAGCTACCCAGCTGGCAAGGCCAGCCTGACGGTCGACCAGGATGAAACTGCCGATGCCGGAGAGGAAACCGCCGAGCGCGATGATGCCGGGGTAGCGTTTGAGCAGTTCGATGATGCGCTGGACGATGTGGGGGATTTGGGGCATTGGGGGCTACAACAGAAAGGATATGGTGGCTGTGCCGGCTTCTTCGCGGGTGAACCCGCTCCCACAGGGACCGCGTTGCGATACCCGCGAAGGGGCCGGTACTGGCAAAAGGATACCGCCGATTCACCGCTAGCGTGTAGCACCGCTCGGTTTTTCCGGACCGTGCCGACGCCAGCGCAACAGCCCCGCTGCCAGGATCAGCCCCGATAGCAAGGCAACCAGCCCATAGAGTTCATCATAGCCAAGCAACGGCTTTTCGATACGCAAATAGCCATCTTCCTTGAGCAGTTCCTTCAGCGCCTCGTTGGCCTGCGCCAGGCTGACCTGCCGCAGCTTGCGCACCGGGTTGGCGAAGCGTCCGTCGCTATAGTCGTTCAGCGCGCCCCAATAGTAGTCGGCCAAGGCACTGTTGCCCTGGGTGCTCCAGCTTTCCTTGGCGACGCTGGCGTACTTGATGCGCTCGAAGGTGTCCGGGTCGAGGCCTTCCTTGCGCAGGTGATCGAACAATTTCTGCATCACCTCGACCGCCTGGTCGATGTCCTCGCGCTCCAGGTCGGCATTGAGGCTTAGCAGGCCAGTGTCGCCGAAGCTCTCGCGTTGTGCCGAAGGGCCGTAGGACAACCCGTTGCGCAAGCGCAGCTGGTCATACAGCGCCCAATCCAGGTAGTGCGACAGCAGGTCGAGGGTGGCCTGATGGTCGTTGTCCAGCACCGGCTCGACGAACAGCCAGTGCAGCTTGACGCTGTCGCCCAGCCAGCCGCGGGTCAGGTCGCGGCGCTGTTCAGCTTGCTGGCCGATGCTTTCCAGGGTGCGGCGCTCCTCCGGCTCGGTGGCGGGCAATTCGCCAAAGGTACGCTCCAGGTAGGCCGGCAGCAGGCGGTCGAGGCCGCCGACCACTATCAGGGTCATGTTGTTGGCCGCGTACCAGCGGTCACGCAAGGTGTTCACCTGCTCCAGGGTCATGTCGTCGAGGTTGGAGCGCTCCGGGCATTTCAGGCCTAGCTCGGTGGCCAACTGGTCGCTGGCGGGGTGGCCGATGTCCTGGCGGTCGAGCCAGCGCTGCAGGTGGCCATAATGGCCGCCATCTTCACGCTCGATGATGCGCTTGGCGGTGGCCAGGGCCTTGGCATCTATGCGGGTTTCGTGGATCACCGCCAGTAGCAGGTCGAGGACTTTGCGCTGGTTGCGCGCCGGGGCTTCGATGACGAAGGTGGTGTCGGCGCTGCTGGTGTAGGCGTTCCACTCGCCGCCCAGCGATTGCAGGCGCTCTTCCAGGCCACCCTCGCCGGTTGCGTCGATGCCGCTGAACAGCAGGTGCTCGAGCAGGTGCGGCAGCTCTTTCTGCTCGCAATTGAAGTCATCCAGGCCGACGCCGACCACCAGGCGAATCGCTACATGGTCACGTTCATAGCCGTTTTTCAGGATGACCTGTAGGCCGTTGGGCAACAGGTAACCTTCAACTCGCGAGCGGTCGAGGGCGAATGAGGGCAGGCTGCAGATCAGCAGGCAAACGAACATCAGGCAACGCATGGGCGAGCTTGGGTCCTCAGGTAGGCGAAATCACGGCAGGCGGGCTTCGTCCGGCACGCTGTCGAGCATCAGCCCGCCCGTGTCCGAGCCGCCCAGTACCACATAGGCACTGCTACAGAACAAAGAGTTCAACCGTTTCATGTCGGCGATCAGCTCCAAGTGTAGCGAACTGGTCTCGATACTTTGCACTACCTTGCGCTGCAGGCGGCTGACATGGGCGTGGGCAAGGCGCCGTTCCTGGGCGCGAAATCGGCGTTTTTCCCGCAGCAGCAGACGGGCGCTTTCCGGGTCGGCACTGAGAAACACCGACAAGCCCAGGCGCAGGTTGGCCAGAAGCTGTTCCTGCAAGCCGGTGAGTTCTTCCAGGCCCACCTGGGAGAACTCCCGGCGCTGGCTGGTTTTCTGCTGCTGGACCTTGCGCAGCATACGCTCGATCAGGTCGCAGGCCAGCTTGAGGTTGATCGCCAGTTCGATGATTTCTGCCCAGCGGCGGTTGTCCTGTTCGCTGAGGCCTTCACGTGAAATCTGCGCCAGGTACAGCTTGATCGCGCTGTACAAGGCTTCGGCGTCCTCGCCAAGGGCGCGGACCTGTTGCGGCAAGGCGGCCTGGGTACCGCGCAGGGCACCGAGCATGGCTTCGAGCAGGCTGTCGACGATATCGCCCAGGCGCAGGGTTTCGCGGGAGGCGTTGGCCAGGGCCAGGCTGGGTGTTTCCAGCGCCGAGGTGTCGAGATGGCGCGGGCGAATCTGGCCGTTGCCGTTTTCCCGTTCGGGTAGCAGGGTGTTGCACAGCCGGCCCATAGGTTTGACCGTGGGTAGCATGATCAGGCAACGCAGCGTGTTGTAGAGCAGGTGGAAGCCGATGACCAGCTCCTGTGGGCTGAAGCTCAGTGAGTCCATCCAACCCACCAGCGGGTGCAGCACTGGGATGATCAGCAGCAGGCCGATCAGCTTGTACAGCAGGCTGCCCAGGGCCACACGGCGTCCAGCGGCGTTCTGCATGCTGGTGCTGATGAAGGCCAGCAATCCGCTGCCGATGTTGGCGCCCACCACCAGGCCGATAGCCACCGGCAGGCTGATCACTTCGGCGCCGGCCAGTGTCGCGGTGAGCAGCACGGCGGCCAGGCTGGAATAGGAAATCATGGCGAACAGTGCGCCGACCAGGGCGTCGAGCATGATGTCGCCGGTCAGCGAAGCGAACAGCACCTTTACGCCCTGGGCGTGGGTAATCGGTGTAGCTGCCTGCACGATCAGCTCCAGTGCCAGGATGATCAGGCCAAGCCCGATGCCTACTCTGCCCAGCTGCCCCGCCCGCGTCTGCTTGCGCGAGAGGAAGAAGATCACACCCAGGAAGATCAGCAGCGGCGACAGCCAGGACAGGTCCAGGGTCAGCACCCGGGCCATCAGCGCGGTACCCACGTCGGCGCCGAGCATGATTGCCAAGGCCGGGGTCATGGCCATCAGACCTTGGCCGACGAACGAGGTGACCAACATGGCTGTGGCGTTGCTGCTTTGCACCAGGGCTGTGACCAGAATGCCTGCGACGAACGCGAGCGGGCGTTTGCTCATGTTCTGGCTGATGATGCGCCGCAGGCTCGAGCCGAATACCCGGAGTATGCCGGTACGCACGATGTGGGTGCCCCAGACCAGAAGCGTAACGGCCGAGAGCAGGTTGAGCAGGGTCAGCATGGCGACGGCCCCCTGTTGCATCGGCCCAGAGGGCCAAGAGACGAAGCGTGAGCGTTTGAAGAATTTTCAGTGCTCACTCAAAGCTTTAGTTGTTTTGCGGAGCTGTCGCCAGCTTCGCATGGCTGTCATTTGTTTGAAATACGGCGGAAATGAAAAAAGGGCCCGAAGGGCCCTTTGTCCTGCACTTCCTGATCTTATTGACCCGGAATGTCCTTGCGCAGTTTCACTGGCTCGTGCTCTTTGCCGTTCTTGCGGGCCAAGGCAGTTCGCATGCGGATGTTGATGGCTTCCACCGCCAGCGAGAACGCCATGGCGAAGTAGACATAGCCTTTAGGCACATGTACGTCGAAAGATTCGGCGATCAGCACGGTACCGACCACGATCAGGAACGAAAGTGCGAGCATCTTCAACGAAGGATGTTTGTCGATGAAATCGCTGATGGTGCCGGCGCACAGCATCATCACCAGCACGGCGACGATGATCGCGGCGATCATCACCGGTACGTGGGACACCATGCCCACCGCCGTGATCACCGAGTCCAGCGAGAACACGATGTCGATGATGGCGATCTGGATGATGGTGTAGAAGAACTTGCCACCCGCGCCTTTCGGTTCTTCCGGGTTTTCGTCCTCGCCTTCCAGGCCGTGATAGATCTCTTGCGAGCTTTTCCACAGCAGGAACAGGCCACCAAAGAACAGGATCAGGTCCCGCCCGGAGATGCCCTGGCCCATGACCACGAACAGGTCGGCGGTAAGGCGCATGACCCAGGTGATCGACAGCAGCAGCATGATACGAGTGACCATGGCCAGGGCCAGCCCGAAGATCCGGGTGCGCGGCTGCATGTGCTTGGGCATGCGGCTGACCAGAATCGAGATCATGATGATGTTATCGATACCGAGGACGATCTCAAGCGCGGTAAGGGTAAAAAAGGCAACCCAGATTTCCGGGCTGGTCAGCCATTCCATGTGTCTTCCTTCGAACGGTAAAGGCGACGCGCCCGGATCCGGGCGCGTCGCGTTAGGGAAATACGTGTTTATTAAAGACTACTGAACAGCGGGAAAATCCCCATCAGCAGCGCGGCGAGCATTATGCACAGGCACACCAGCACTGCCCACTTCAAGGTGAAGCGCTGATGATCGCCGAACTCGATCCCGGCCAGGGCCACCAGCAGGTAGGTGGAGGGTACCAGGGGGCTTAGCAGGTGTACCGGCTGCCCGACGATCGACGCACGGGCCATTTCCACCGGGCTGATGCCATAGTGGCTGGCAGCTTCGGCCAGCACCGGCAGCACGCCATAGTAGAACGCGTCGTTAGACATGAAGAAGGTGAACGGCATGCTCACGATCGCGGTTATCACCGCGAGGTATGGGCCCAACGCCTCGGGGATGACCGACAGCAGGCTCTTGGACATGGCGTCGACCATGCCGGTGCCCGACAGGATGCCGGTGAAGATGCCGGCGGCAAAGATCAGCCCGGTGACCGCCAGCACGCTGCCGGCGTGGGCGGCGATGCGGTCTTTCTGCTGCTGCAGGCACGGGTAGTTGACGATCATGGCGATGCTGAAGGCGATCATGAACAGCACGGGCAGCGGTAACACGCCGGCAATCAGCGCGACCATTAGGGCAGCGGTCAGGGCACCGTTGAAGTACAGCAATTTTGGCCGGCGCGCGTCCGGGTACTGCGAAACGGTAATTTCGCTGTGGTCGATGTCGTCGGTGGGCAGGTGCAACTCGCCCAGGCGGGCACGTTCGCGCTTGCCGTACATGTAGGCGATGGCCAGGATCGCCAGCACACCGAACAGCATGGCGGGGATCATCGGCACGAAGATGTCCGACGGGTCCACGTGCAGGGCGCTGGCGGCGCGGGCGGTCGGGCCACCCCAGGGGGTCATGTTCATTACCCCGCCGGCGAGAATGATCAGGCCGGCCATGATCCGCGGGCTCATGCCCAGGCGGCTGTACATTGGCAGCATGGCGGCGCAGCAGATCATGTAGGTGGTGGCGCCGTCACCGTCGAGCGAGACCACCAGGGCCAGTACCGCGGTGCCGACGGACACTTTCAGCGGATCGCCCTTGACCAGCTTGAGGATCTTGCGCACGGCCGGGTCGAACAGGCCGGAATCGATCATCAGGGCGAAATAGAGGATGGCGAACATCAGCATCACGCCGGTAGGTGCGAGCTTGCTGATGCCCTCGAGCATCATCGGGCCGATCTTGGCGGAAAAACCGCCGAACAGGGCGAACAGGATCGGTACCAGAATCAACGCGATCAAGGCCGAAAGGCGCTTGGTCATGATCAGGTACATGAAGGTGATGACCATGGCAAAGCCGAGGAAGGTCAGCATGGCAGTACTCCAGGCGTGGCGCGGCGAAAGGAACGTCGATTCGGGCGGATCAGCGCGCTTGGCGCTGTGCAGGGAGCATGCGGAGGGGGGCTACGGAAAGTTGGGCACAGGAATACATCAGAATCACCATTGTTGTTGTTGATTGGGCCGGGCGCGGTGGTTACCGGGTGCCCTGGCTGACCGGTCTTGTGCCGGTAGTGGGGGCTATCCTATGAGGGCAAGCTTTCAGCCAGCTTTCGCCGAAGCAAAGGCGACGAGAGGTAGGTGATGCAGGATGTGACCGAGGGTGGCTGCCATTGTGGCGCCTTGCGTTATCGGTTGGAGGGCGACCTGACGGACATTGCCCATTGCCATTGTTCGATCTGCCGGCGGGTCAGTGGCGGGCTGGTGATGACCTGGCTCACCCTGCCCCGCTCGGGGTTCCGGTGGCTGGCGGGCGAGCCGAACTGCTATGTGGCGCCGGCCAGTTGCAGCCGGTACTTCTGTGGGCATTGCGGGGCGCATGTGGCGTTGGTGACTACACATAGCCCGGAGACGGTGGATGTGACGGTGGCGACGCTGGACCACCCGGAACGGGTCAGGGCCAACCGGCATATCTGGGTGGGTAGCCGGTTGCCTTGGTTGCATCTGGATGAGGATTTGCCTTCGGAGGCCGAGGAGAACCTGTAAGAGATTGTGTTGGTGCTGATGGCCCTATCGCCGGCAAGCCAGCTCCCACAGGTGTCCCACCACCTTCAGACCTATGGTGGGAGCTGGCTTGCCGGCGATAGGGCCAGTACAGCCATATTTACAACTGCAGGCCTCCTGCAGCCTTGTGCAATGCCCGCAGATGTTCGCCCACTTGCTTCACATTGGCTTCCACCGCCGCAATTTCCTTGGCCCGCGACGGCTCCAGCAGCGCCCTCACCTCTTTGTCCAGGCTCGTGCTCAAGCGCAGCAACTGCGCTTGCCGCTCGCTGCTGACCTGCTGCAGATGCTTGCGCTCCTGCGGCTGCGGCAGCCCGTAGCCCTTGCTGTCGAGCAACTCTGCCGGGCGGCTGAGGAAGCCACTGTTGGCGAGCATTTGTCTGAGGGTCGCATCGGCCTTGCTGACGCTGCCATCCTTCAGCGCGGCGGCGTTCAGGTAACGCTGCTTGACCTCGTCCTGGGCCAGCAGCAGTTGCCGGCGCAAGCTGGCCTGTTCAAGCAGCAGCAAGGCGGCGCTGGTACGCAGGTCGGCCTGGGCGAACCAGGCCCGCCGTTGCTCGGCGTCCAGGGCCAGCCAGTCCTCGACCTTGTCCTGCTTTATTGGCAACTGCTTCTTCAACACCTCGAACATGGCCTGGTAACGGTCACGGTAGGAGTCGAAGCGATAACCCAGGCGCAACGCTTCGCGGGGGTCGTCGAGCACACTGGTGTCGGCAAGTCCCCTGCCCTTGAGCACAGCCAGCAAGCCATTGGGCATGATGCTGTCGAGGTCGTTCAGGCGCGGGTTGGCGGTGCCGCTGCGCAGCAGCTTCAACGACTCTACTGCGCAATTGTTGGACAGGAACCAGTAGTTGCCATCGTAGCTCCAGTGCATTTCGGCGGCCTGACGCACCAGGTTCTCGATCTCGTCGCGGTCGAGCCGCAAGGGCACCGAGGCCAGGCTGCGCAGTTCGGTCTTGGTGTACTCGTCGATCACCTGGCCCAGCGGCAGCACGAACAGGCGCGAGGGGTAGGCGCCGACCAGGCCGTCCCAGCTGGAAAGTTGCACATCGTTGACGAAGGCACGGTACGACAGCACCAGGCTCTGGTCGAGGTCCAGGCGGCAGTCCGGCCCGCGTGGGCGGCCCGGCTTGCAGATCACCAGGCGCAGCATGCTGTGGCCCCAGCGGCTGACCAGGTTCTGGTTGGCTTCGGCCAGCAGGTAGTCCACCTCATAGACCCGCTCGGGGTCGATTTCGCCCAGCGGTTGGCGGGCGAAGTCGCTGCCGGCATTGATGAACGGCAGGCCCTTGGCGCAGCTGTCCTGCTGCGGTGCCCAGCCGAAGTGTTCGCGCAGGTACTGGTTCAGCGCCGGACGGCGGCAGCCGTAGCTCGGGTCGAGTAGGAAGTACTCCATGTTGACCGCGATGTACTCCTTGGGGCTGCTCAGTTCATAGCTGTCGGGGCTGCGCACGAACTGGCCGTTGTGCTGCTCGCGCTCGCCGCGTCGGCCCACGTACTGCTGCCAGCCGGCCAGGTCAAGCAGGCGCGGGTCGTCGCTGAGGGTGAAGCGGCGCTCGGCCTGGCCACGGCATGCTTCGGGCAGGCCGACCTTGCCCAACGTACCTTGCTGGCGCTTGCAACGGGCGATCAGCGCGTTCTCGGCGTTGGGCCACAGCCGGGCACGGTCATAGATATGGGTGAGTTCGTGCAGCACGGTGGCCAGCAGTTCTTCTCGCACCGTGCCATGCGGGCGGTTGGTGCGTTCGGTGGCCGCACTGCCATCGGTGAGGCTGGGCAGCAGGCGGCGATTGAGTTCGAGGGTAGAGACCAGCGATGCCTGGCCATAGGCGTCGGCAGGCATGTTGTCGCTCCAGCTGACACGCACGCGGCGGTTCAGCTGTTGCTTGAAGCTGGGGGGCAGCTTGCCCATGGCTTCGTCGAGCAGAGCCTGAGTGGCCAGGGCCTGCTGTGAGTCAAGGCCGGACGCCTGCAGCTCGAGCTGCAGGTCGGCCAGGGCGGGCGTGCCGAGCAGCGTCAGGGCGCAGCCGAGCAGCCAGGCGCGCACGCGGTTCACAGCGCGAGGATGGCTTCAGCCAGTACCTGGTCGCTGGCGTCACGCGCTTGCGGCACGCGCTCGCGCAGGGTGTTGAAGGCGGCCTCGAGCTGGGCGCCGCGGATCTCACCGTTGCTTGCGACAAAGCTGGCGGCGTCGTCATGGGCTTCGCGCACCACTTTGGAATCGCGGATCGAGGTGGTGGTGTCAGAGGTGAAATCGATCGAACGGCCAAAGGCGCGCACGATGATATTGCTGGTGGCCACCAGGGTCTGTGCCTGGGCCAGGTCGGCCAGCAGCAGCATGCCGAGGGTAGCGGCAATCAGCGGTTTACGCATGGAGCATCTCCGAAAAATACAGGGAGTCAGATTTAATTATTGGACGAGAATTGCTTGCGCCAGTTCCAGATCGCCGACGGTATGCCGTGCGCAATTGTGGCGTAATGATTCCAGTGCTGCCTCCAGCCGTGCACCGCGGATCTGGCCGTCGCTGGCGACGAAGGCAGCGGCATCGTCCTGGGCCTGGCGGACCAGTTTGCGGTCGAACGGTGCGCTGGTGACCTGGCTGGTGACATAGCCGGTGATGACCAGGCTTTGCGTAGTGGTATCCATGGCATGGGCGCTGGCCA
The DNA here is from genome assembly GCF_015168335.1 of Pseudomonas shirazica. NCBI lineage: Bacteria > Pseudomonadati > Pseudomonadota > Gammaproteobacteria > Pseudomonadales > Pseudomonadaceae > Pseudomonas > Pseudomonas shirazica. The sequence goes on along the minus strand of NZ_CP063456.1, from coordinate 5,163,137 downwards.
TGCCAATAACGGAGAACAGCAACGGCAACAGATAACGCATGGGCTCTACAACAGCTGGAAACGTGGGCGGCAATGGTGAGTACGGCTGTGCTGGTGGTGGCCAGCACAGCTGAACGGCTCAGGCGGGGTCAGAGCGCCAGAATGGCCTGGGCCAGTTGCGCGTCGCTGGCCTGCAGGGTTGGCATCTGCGAGCGGATGTGCAGGAAAGCGCTTTCCAGCTTGGCACCGCGGATGTCGCCCTGGCTGCCAACGAAGCTGGCGGCGTCGTCACGGGCGGCCTGGACGATCTTGTCGTCACGGAACGAGGAGGAAATATCGGAAGTGGCATCGGTGGACGCGGCCACTGCGCCAACGACGGCGTCGGTGGTTACAACGAAGCTGGTGGCGTTTGCGGTGCCGGCCAGGCTCAGCATCAGGGCGGCGCCAATCAGGTATTTACGGGACATGATCGTGGACTCCTGGACTAGGGTCGGGTGGTTCTGCTTTATCGGACGCTCGCACAGCTCGTCGCGGTACTTTTCAACAGTGCGTTCTACCAGACTGTTACGCCAAGCGTATCACGCGCCGGTGTTTCTGGATGTTAATGAACAGCGCACCAATAAACTGTTATGGTCTGTTTTATGATTTTTAAAACTGTACAGGTACGCTTGTAAAAGGCTCTGGCATGCCGCCTGCAAACAAAAAACCCGTCGCAGTCACCTGCAACGGGTTTCGGGAATTCGCGGTGCCGGCCGAAGCCGGCAAGCCGGAGCTTAGCGCCAGAATGGCTTGCTCAGCTCTTCGTAACGCTGCGACTCGCTGATACCGGCGTCGGCCAGCAGGCGGGCGTCCAGGCGAGCCAGTTGACGGCGGCTGGCCATGCGGCGCTGCCACAGCAGCAAGGTGGACAGAGCGCGCAGCGGCAGCGAAGCGTTGGATTGTTGGGCGTTGCTTTCAAAAACCAGACCGGAACTGAGGGTACGTTCCATGATGTTTCATCCTTCCGCTTATGGCGGGATTAGGTAGTGATTTAACTGATGCCAATGATCCTCCTCTGTCGTCCATAACAGTAGATACAGTTCGGTTGAAAGACGATGGTCCAGTTAACTGTGTAACCCTACTGTTGCACTCTAAACTGGCGTAACTGTACTGGTCCGCCCTTTTTTGGTGCGTTCTGGCTTCGGAGACGGGATCTTTCAGGCGGAAGGGCTAAAAATAACAAGTACAGTAGTACAGTTTTTTTTAAAAATAACTGATGCTGTAATGCTTGCTCCTGTAGGAGCGGCTTTGTGTCGCGAAAGGGGCCGCAAAGCGGCCCCAGGATCACAAGAATAAAGACCGGAACAGCGGAAGCAGGGCCGCCGTTCCATTCCTCATTTGTATCAGCTAGCCAGCATGCGCCCGGTTTCTTCCAGGTTCTCGTGCCAACTCAGGGCTTCACGCAGGATGTGCGGGGTATGGCCGCCACGCTGGCAGGCGCGATCGAAGTAGTCGCTCAGTGCTGCGCGGTAGTCCGGGTGCACACAGTTGTCGATGATCGCCCGGGCGCGCTCGCGTGGCGCCAGGCCGCGCAGGTCGGCCAAGCCTTGCTCGGTGACCAGGATGTCCACATCGTGCTCGGTGTGGTCGACATGGCTGACCATCGGCACCACGCTGGAAATCGCGCCACCCTTGGCAATCGACTTGGTGACGAACACGGCCAGGTGGGCGTTACGGGCGAAGTCACCCGAGCCGCCGATGCCGTTCATCATCTTGGTACCGCACACGTGTGTGGAATTGACGTTGCCGTAGATATCGAACTCAAGCGCGGTGTTGATACCGATGATGCCCAGGCGACGGACCACCTCCGGGTGGTTGGAGATTTCTTGCGGGCGCAGTACCAGCTTGTCCTTGTAACGCTCCAGGTTGCCGAACACGTCGGCGTTGCGGCGGGTCGACAAGGTGATCGAGCTGCCCGAGGCGAAGATCAGCTTGCCGGCGTCGATCAGGTCGAAGGTGGAGTCCTGCAGTACTTCGGAGTACATGGTCAGGTCTTCGAACGGCGACTCGATCAGGCCGCACATCACTGCGTTGGCAATGCTGCCGATACCGGCCTGCAGCGGGCCGAGCTTGTTGGTCATGCGGCCAGCTTCGACTTCTTTCTTGAGGAAGTTGATCAGATGGTCGGCGATGCCCTGGGTTTCGTCATCCGGCGGCAATACGGTGGACGGCGAGTCCGGCTGGTCGCTGATGACGATGCCGACGATCTTGGCCGGGTCGATCGGGATGGCGGTGCTGCCGATACGGTCGTCGACCTTGACCAGCGGGATTGGCGTGCGGGTCGGGCGGTAGGTCGGGATATAGATGTCGTGCAAGCCTTCGAGGTTGGTGTTGTGCGAGAGGTTGATCTCGACAATCACCTGCTTGGCGAAGATCGCGAAGCTGGCCGAGTTGCCCACCGAGGTAGTTGGCACGATATGGCCTTGCTCGGTGATGGCCACGGCTTCGATGACCGCGATGTCCGGCAGCTTCAGCTGCTGGTTGCGCAGCTGCTCGACGGTTTCCGACAGGTGCTGGTCGATGAACATCACCTGGCCGTCGTTGATGGCCTTGCGCAGGGTGCTGTCGACCTGGAACGGCATGCGGCGAGCCAGCACGCCGGCCTCGGTCAATTGCTTGTCCAGGTCGTTGCCCAGGCTGGCGCCGGTCATCAGGCTGATTTTCAGTGGCGACTGCTTGGCACGTTCGGCCAGTGCATGTGGTACGGCCTTGGCTTCGCCGGCGCGGGTGAAACCGCTCATGCCGACGGTCATGCCGTCCTCGATCAGACCAGCGGCATCAGCCGCACTCATTACCTTGCTGTGCAGGGAGGACAAGCGGATACGATCACGGTACATGGATTGTTATCTCGGGCTACTGAAACTACTGCAGCGCAGTCTAGAGACTTCGCCCCTTGCCGTCCCACGACCATGGTCGTATGAGAAGCCTTGGAATAGAGCCGTTGATCCGGATCAATAAAAGAAAAGCCCCGGCAGATTCTGACCGGGGCTTCCTTTATATCAGCTGGTTTGCAGCTGCCATTGTCACTCCACGGCCTTGACCATGTCTTCGATGACCTTCTTGGCGTCGCCGAACACCATCATGGTCTTGTCGAGATAGAACAGTTCGTTGTCCAGGCCGGCATAGCCGCTGGCCATGGAGCGCTTGTTGACGATGATGGTCTTGGCCTTGAACGCTTCGAGGATCGGCATGCCGGCGATCGGCGACTTGGGGTCGTTCTTCGCCGCAGGGTTCACCACGTCGTTGGCGCCCAGCACCAGCACCACATCGGCCTGGCCGAACTCGGCGTTGATGTCTTCCATCTCGAACACTTGGTCGTACGGCACTTCGGCCTCCGCCAGCAGCACGTTCATGTGCCCGGGCATACGGCCGGCCACCGGGTGGATCGCGTACTTCACGGTCACACCGTTGTGGCTCAGCTTCTCGGTCAGTTCCTTGAGCGCGTGCTGGGCGCGAGCCACCGCCAGGCCATAACCCGGGACGATGATCACGCTGTCGGCGTTGCTGAGCAGGAAGGTGGCATCGTCGGCAGAGCCAGACTTCACCGGGCGCTGCTCTTTGGAGCCTTGCGCCGCGCCAGCATCGGTATCACCACCGAAGCCACCGAGGATGACGTTGAAGAACGAACGGTTCATCGCCTTGCACATGATGTACGAAAGGATGGCACCGGACGAGCCGACCAGAGAGCCTGCGATGATCAGCATCGAGTTGTTCAGCGAGAAGCCGATACCGGCCGCTGCCCAGCCCGAATAGCTGTTAAGCATCGACACCACCACCGGCATGTCGGCGCCCCCGATCGGAATAATGATCAGCACGCCCATGATGAAGGCCAATACCAGCATCAGGGTGAAGGCACTGTAGTGGCCAGTGAAGGTGAACAGCAGGCCCAGGGCGATGGTGGTCAGGCCGAGGATCAGGTTCAGCTTGTGCTGGCCGGCGAACTGTACCGGTGCACCCTGGAACAGGCGGAACTTGTACTTGCCCGACAGCTTGCCGAAGGCGATCACCGAGCCGGAGAAGGTAATGGCACCGATGGCTGCGCCGAGGAACAGCTCCAGGCGGTTGCCGGTGGGGATCGGGTCGCTCATGGCGGCAACGATGCCCATCGATTGCGGTTCCAGCACCGCGGCGATGGCGATGAACACCGCTGCCAGGCCGATCATGCTGTGCATGAAGGCGACCAGTTCCGGCATCTTGGTCATCTCGACGCGCTTGGCCATGATCGAACCGGCGGTGCCGCCGACCAGCAAGCCAACGAGGACGTAGCCGATGCCGGCGGTGGCAAGCTCGGCCCCGAGCTTATAAATGAGGCCGACCGTAGTGACGATGGCGATACCCATGCCGATCATGCCGAACAGGTTGCCGCGGCGCGAGGTAGTCGGGTGCGACAGGCCCTTGAGCGCCTGGATGAAGCACACCGAGGCGACGAGGTAGAGGAGCGTTACCAGATTCATGCTCATGCTTACTTCTGCGCCTCGTTCTTGGTTTTCTTCTTGAACATCTCAAGCATGCGACGGGTGACCAGGAAGCCACCGAACACGTTGACCGCGGCCAGGGCCACCGCCAGGGTGCCCATCAGCTTGCCGGCCGGGGTTACCGTCAGGGCGGCGGCCAGCATGGCTCCGACGATGACGATCGCGGAGATGGCGTTGGTCACGGCCATCAGCGGCGTGTGCAGCGCCGGGGTGACGTTCCACACCACGTGGTAGCCCACATAGATGGCCAGCACGAAGATGATCAGGTTGTAGATGCCATGGGAAATCAGCATGTCTTCCATTGTCGTGCTCCTTAGCCGTTCTTGCGGACGACCTGACCATCACGGCACATCAGGCAGGCCGCGACGATGTCGTCTTCGAGGTTGATGACCAGCGCGCCGTCCTTGTCGAACAGCAGCTTCATGAAGTCCAGCAGGTTGCGTGCATACAGTGCGGAGGCATCGGCGCCCACCTGGGCCGGCAGGTTGGTCGGGCCAACGATGATCACGCCGTTCTCCTGTACCACCTGGTCGGCGACAGTCAGTGGGCAGTTGCCGCCTTGGGCTGCTGCGAGGTCGATGACCACCGAGCCGGGCTTCATCTGCGCGACGGTTTCGGCGCTGAGCAGGGTCGGCGCCTTGCGCCCCGGGATCAGCGCAGTGGTAATGACGATATCCGCCTGCTTCGCGCGTTCGTGCACGGCCTGGGCCTGGCGTTGCATCCAGCTTGCCGGCATCGGACGGGCATAACCGCCGACACCTTCGGCGCACTCGCGCTCTTCATCGGTTTCGTAGGGTACGTCGATGAACTTGGCGCCCAGCGACTCGATCTGCTCCTTCACGGCCGGGCGTACGTCGGATGCCTCGATCACCGCGCCCAGGCGCTTGGCCGTGGCAATGGCCTGCAGGCCGGCTACGCCCGCGCCCAGGATCAGCACGCGCGCGGCCTTGACGGTACCGGCGGCGGTCATGAGCATGGGCATGAAGCGTGGGTAGTGATGGGCAGCCAGCAACACCGCCTTGTAACCGGCGATGTTGGCCTGCGACGACAGCACGTCCAGGCTCTGCGCCCGCGAGGTGCGCGGCGCGGCTTCCAGGGCGAACGCGGTAATGCCGCGCTCGGCCATCTTGCCGATCAGCTCGCTGTTGAAGGGGTTGAGCATGCCCACCAGGAGGCTGCCGCTGTTGATCAGGGCCAGTTCCTGGTCGTTGGGGGCGACCACTTTGAGCACCAATTGGGCGCCGTAGGCATCGGCTGCACTCCCTAGGGAAGCACCCACGGCCTCATAGGCACTGTCCGGAATGCTGGCATTGAGCCCTGCCCCCCGTTGGACGGTGACCTGATGGCCCTGGCCAATCAGTTTCTTGATGGTTTCCGGGGTCGCAGCGACCCTTGTCTCACCGGTCTGCGTCTCGAGAGGAACACCAATGTGCACGACTATTTCTCCTGCGGTGACCTTTTGTCTTTTTAAAAGCCAGCGCACTTCGGATGGTGCGCTGGGGCGGCTGTGGAGCGCCGACCCGCCGAATTCCGGGCGGGCGAAGCATTTTGCAGACGAAGCCAGAGGCCTTCAACCGGTTCTGGAGCGAAACGAAGTCAAAACTACAAGTCACCCTGTGACCGTATGTCGCAACGGTCAGGCTGCAGCCTGTCAAACATAGGCTATTGGCAGATTAGGAGAAAAAAACAAAAAATTTGCGGTTGATTCGCTTACGGCTTGGTGAATGTCGCAAAATAACCCGCGAAGCCGCGCCGTAAGCAGGGTTAAAGCGGATTTTTGCTCCTGCATAACAGTTTATGTATATGCGACAAATACATATATCTGTAGGTGTTAAAAATAATTGACTACGGAGTCAATTTATCGTGCCTGCTCACGTCTTGGCCGTGTACGCCTGGGCCTGGCTTACCAGCCAGTCACGGAAGGCGCGCAGCGAAGCCGACTCCACTTTGCGCTCGGGAATCATCAGATAGTAGGCCTTGTCACTACTCAGGGCATGCCTGTTAGCGACCACCAATCTACCCTCCTCCAGCTCGCGCTGGATCAGGAACGGTGGAATCAGGGCGATGCCCATCTCATGCATGGCCGCCTGAGCGAGCATCGAGAATAGTTCATAGCGCGGGCCTGTCATGTCGCGTTCCACATTCATGCCGACGCTGCCGAACCATTGCCGCCAGGCATAGGGGCGCGTGCTCTGCTGCAGCAGTGGCAGTTGGGCAATACGCTGAGCGTCGAGTGTGCCCTGCCCGCCCAGCAGCGCCGGGCTGCACACCGGTACCGGGTTTTCCCCCATCAGCCGGTGCGACTGGGTGCCGGACCAGTCGGCATCGCCGAAGTAGATAGCGGCATCGAAGGTGGTGTCGGCAAACAGGAATGGCCGGGTGCGGTTGGTGAGGTTTACCGTGACCTCCGGGTGGCGCTGCTGGAAGTCCTTTAGCCGTGGTAGCAGCCATTGGGTACCGAAGGTGGGCACGACGGCCAGCTCGATCACGTTGGCGCCCTGCTGGCGCATGACTGACAAGGTGTCGCGCTCTACCGCGTCCAGTTGGGCGGCCACTTGGCGGCTATAGGAAAGGCCTGCTTCGGTCAGCTTCACGCCGCGGCGCGAGCGGCGGAACAGTTCCACATTGAGGAAGGCTTCCAGGCCGCCTATCTGCCGACAGACGGCGCCCTGGGTCAGTGCAAGTTCCTGGGCGGCCTTGGTAAAGCTCTCGTTGCGGGCCGCCGCCTCGAAGCAAACCAGGGCGGCGGTACTGGGGATCTTGCGGCGCATGTACGTCAACCTCACTCGTAAGGCTGTCAATATGGCGTTTTGCCGATTTACGAAGTGACAAATTATCACTAATTGGTGCGCAATCCTCGTTTGTCCCGGCGGCCGATCAGGCCTAGGCTCAAAGGCACAAGAAACTGCCCCCTATTTCGAGGATTTCGCTCATGGCCGGTAAAGCAAGCTTCAACTGGATCGACCCGCTGCTGCTCGATCAGCAGCTCACTGAAGAAGAGCGCATGGTGCGTGACAGCGCTTATCAGTTCGCCCAGGACAAGCTGGCCCCGCGTGTGCTCGAGGCCTTCCGTCATGAACAGACCGACCCGGCGATCTTCCGTGAAATGGGTGAGGTCGGGTTGCTGGGCGCCACGATTCCCGAGCAGTACGGTGGCAGTGGCCTGAACTACGTGTGCTATGGCCTGATTGCTCGCGAGGTAGAGCGCATCGACTCGGGTTATCGCTCGATGATGAGTGTGCAGTCGTCGCTGGTGATGGTGCCAATCAACGAGTTCGGTACCGAGGCACAAAAGCAGAAGTACCTACCCAAGCTGGCCAGCGGCGAGTGGATCGGTTGCTTCGGCCTGACCGAGCCCAACCACGGCTCCGACCCGGGTTCGATGATCACTCGTGCCCGGAAGGTCGACGGCGGCTACCGCCTGACTGGCGCCAAGATGTGGATCACCAACAGCCCGATCGCCGATGTATTCGTGGTCTGGGCCAAGGACGATGCGGGTGATATCCGCGGCTTTGTTCTGGAAAAGGGTTGGCAAGGCCTCAGCGCGCCGGCGATTCACGGCAAGGTCGGCCTGCGCGCCTCCATCACTGGCGAAATCGTCATGGATAACGTATTCGTGCCGGAGGAAAACATCTTCCCGGATGTACGCGGCCTCAAAGGCCCGTTCACCTGCCTGAACTCCGCCCGCTATGGCATCTCGTGGGGTGCGCTGGGCGCTGCGGAAGCCTGCTGGCACACCGCGCGTCAGTACACCCTGGACCGTCAGCAATTCGGTCGCCCGTTGGCTGCCAACCAGTTGATCCAGAAGAAGCTGGCCGACATGCAGACGGAAATCACCCTGGCACTGCAGGGCTGCCTGCGTCTGGGGCGCATGAAGGACGAAGGCACAGCTGCAGTGGAGATCACCTCGATCATGAAGCGCAACTCCTGTGGCAAGGCGCTGGATATTGCTCGCATGGCGCGTGACATGCTGGGTGGCAATGGCATTTCCGATGAGTTCGGCGTGGCTCGTCACCTGGTCAACCTGGAGGTGGTCAACACCTATGAAGGTACTCACGATGTGCATGCACTGATCCTGGGGCGTGCGCAGACCGGCATCCAGGCCTTCTATTGATAAGGAGCCAGCCCATGGGCGCGCTATCACATCTGCGGGTGCTGGACCTTTCTCGCGTGTTGGCCGGCCCATGGTCTGGCCAGATTCTCGCTGACCTTGGTGCCGATGTGATCAAGGTCGAGCGCCCTGGCAGTGGTGACGATACACGCTCATGGGGGCCGCCCTTCCTCAAGGATGCCGAGGGTGAGAACACTAGTGAGGCGGCCTATTACCTGTCGGCCAACCGCAACAAGCGCTCGGTTACCATCGACTTCACACAGGCCGAGGGGCAGCGCCTGGTGCGTGAGTTGGCGGAGAAGTCCGATATCGTCATCGAGAACTTCAAGGTTGGTGGGTTGGCTGCCTACGGTCTGGACTACCAGAGCCTGAAGGCGATCAACCCGCGGCTTATCTATTGTTCCATCACCGGGTTCGGGCAGACCGGGCCTTATGCAAGGCGCGCGGGTTATGACTTCATGATCCAGGGGTTGGGCGGGCTGATGAGCCTGACCGGCCGCCCGGAAGGTGAGGAAGGTGCGGGGCCGGTCAAGGTAGGGGTGGCGCTGACCGACATCCTTACCGGGTTGTATTCCACGGTGGCGATCCTCGCTGCCCTCGCCCATCGCGAGCAGACCGGGGTGGGCCAGCATGTCGACATGGCGTTGCTCGATGTGCAGGTGGCCTGCCTGGCGAATCAGGCGATGAACTACCTGACCACGGGCAACCCGCCTCGTCGCCTGGGTAATGCGCACCCCAATATCGTGCCTTATCAGGATTTTCCGACGGCGGATGGCGACTTCATCCTTACCGTGGGCAACGATAGCCAGTTCCGCAAGTTCGCCGAGGTGGCCGGGCAGCCGCAGTGGGCGGACGACCCGCGTTTCGCTACCAACAAGCTGCGGGTTGCCAACCGGGCTGAGCTGATTCCTCTGATTCGCCAGGCCACGGTGTTCAAGACCACGGCGGAATGGGTGAGCCAACTGGAGGCTGCAGGGGTGCCGTGCGGGCCTATCAATGACCTGGCGCAGATGTTCCAGGACCCGCAGGTGCTGGCGCGCGGATTGGCGGTAAGCATTCCGCATCCGTTGGCGGGGAGTGTGCCGCAGGTGGCGAGCCCGATACGGTTGTCGGAGACGCCGGTTGAGTACCTTCGCGCGCCGCCGCTGCTGGGTGAGCATACCGAGGTGGTGCTGGAGGATGTATTGGGGCTGGATGCCGGTGAGGTGCAGCGGCTGCGCAGTGCCGGTGTGCTTTAAGGACGTTTGGCTTTGGTGAAAAGCGGGGTGGCCGTCAGGCCTCCCCGCTTTGCTTTTCAGCGATATCAAGGTTTCTTGAAATTAAGGGTTGACGCGGTTTCGAATCCCCTTATAATGCGCCCCACTTCTGACGTAGTCGAAGCGCAAAACTTCTTGCAAATCAATTAGTTAGGCGATTCAGGTAGTGTCAGGAGCGCTTCGATCGAATGATCGGCAGCGGTTGAGATGATGGTTGACAGCGCTTCTAAACGCTGTATGATTCGCCTCCCGCTACGAGAGATCGCAGTGAGTCAAGTGTTTGAAGCTAAACGAGTTTCTCGCAAAAACTTCAAAATAAACGCTTGACAGCAAATGAGGAAAGCGTAGAATGCGCGCCTCGGTTGAGACGAAAGGCTCTTAACCAAACGCTCTTTAACAAATCGAATCAAGCAATTCGTGTGGGTGCTTGTGAGTACGGACTGATAGTCACAAAGATTATCAGCATCACAAGTGGCCATGCGAGAAATCACATAGTCATTTGAGATTGCTGAGCCAAGTTTAGGGTTTCTTAAAAACCCAAGCAGTATTGAACTGAAGAGTTTGATCATGGCTCAGATTGAACGCTGGCGGCAGGCCTAACACATGCAAGTCGAGCGGATGACGGGAGCTTGCTCCTTGATTCAGCGGCGGACGGGTGAGTAATGCCTAGGAATCTGCCTGGTAGTGGGGGACAACGTTTCGAAAGGAACGCTAATACCGCATACGTCCTACGGGAGAAAGCAGGGGACCTTCGGGCCTTGCGCTATCAGATGAGCCTAGGTCGGATTAGCTAGTTGGTGAGGTAATGGCTCACCAAGGCGACGATCCGTAACTGGTCTGAGAGGATGATCAGTCACACTGGAACTGAGACACGGTCCAGACTCCTACGGGAGGCAGCAGTGGGGAATATTGGACAATGGGCGAAAGCCTGATCCAGCCATGCCGCGTGTGTGAAGAAGGTCTTCGGATTGTAAAGCACTTTAAGTTGGGAGGAAGGGCAGTAAGTTAATACCTTGCTGTTTTGACGTTACCGACAGAATAAGCACCGGCTAACTCTGTGCCAGCAGCCGCGGTAATACAGAGGGTGCAAGCGTTAATCGGAATTACTGGGCGTAAAGCGCGCGTAGGTGGTTCGTTAAGTTGGATGTGAAAGCCCCGGGCTCAACCTGGGAACTGCATCCAAAACTGGCGAGCTAGAGTACGGTAGAGGGTGGTGGAATTTCCTGTGTAGCGGTGAAATGCGTAGATATAGGAAGGAACACCAGTGGCGAAGGCGACCACCTGGACTGATACTGACACTGAGGTGCGAAAGCGTGGGGAGCAAACAGGATTAGATACCCTGGTAGTCCACGCCGTAAACGATGTCAACTAGCCGTTGGAATCCTTGAGATTTTAGTGGCGCAGCTAACGCATTAAGTTGACCGCCTGGGGAGTACGGCCGCAAGGTTAAAACTCAAATGAATTGACGGGGGCCCGCACAAGCGGTGGAGCATGTGGTTTAATTCGAAGCAACGCGAAGAACCTTACCAGGCCTTGACATGCAGAGAACTTTCCAGAGATGGATTGGTGCCTTCGGGAACTCTGACACAGGTGCTGCATGGCTGTCGTCAGCTCGTGTCGTGAGATGTTGGGTTAAGTCCCGTAACGAGCGCAACCCTTGTCCTTAGTTACCAGCACGTTATGGTGGGCACTCTAAGGAGACTGCCGGTGACAAACCGGAGGAAGGTGGGGATGACGTCAAGTCATCATGGCCCTTACGGCCTGGGCTACACACGTGCTACAATGGTCGGTACAGAGGGTTGCCAAGCCGCGAGGTGGAGCTAATCTCACAAAACCGATCGTAGTCCGGATCGCAGTCTGCAACTCGACTGCGTGAAGTCGGAATCGCTAGTAATCGCGAATCAGAATGTCGCGGTGAATACGTTCCCGGGCCTTGTACACACCGCCCGTCACACCATGGGAGTGGGTTGCACCAGAAGTAGCTAGTCTAACCTTCGGGAGGACGGTTACCACGGTGTGATTCATGACTGGGGTGAAGTCGTAACAAGGTAGCCGTAGGGGAACCTGCGGCTGGATCACCTCCTTAATCGACGACATCAGCCTGCTGATGAGCTCCCACACGAATTGCTTGATTCATGGTTGAAGACGATCAAGATCCTGTATGGATCTTGTGTTGTTCCTGGTCAGAACTTGGAAATGAGCATTCGTTTCGAATGTTGATTTCTGACTTTTGTCAGATCGTTCTTTAAAAATTCGGATATGTGATAGATATAGACTGATGACCAGTTTCACTGCTGGTTAATCAGGCTAAGGTAAAATTTGTGAGTTCTGCTCGAAAGAGCAACATGCGAATTTTCGGCGAATGTCGTCTTCACAGTATAACCAGATTGCTTGGGGTTATATGGTCAAGTGAAGAAGCGCATACGGTGGATGCCTTGGCAGTCAGAGGCGATGAAAGACGTGGTAGCCTGCGATAAGCTTTGGGGAGTCGGCAAACAGACTGTGATCCAGAGATCTCTGAATGGGGGAACCCACTCAGCATAAGCTGAGTATCTTGTACTGAATACATAGGTGCAAGAGGCGAACCAGGGGAACTGAAACATCTAAGTACCCTGAGGAAAAGAAATCAACCGAGATTCCCTTAGTAGTGGCGAGCGAACGGGGACCAGCCCTTAAGTTGATTTGAGATTAGTGGAACGCTCTGGAAAGTGCGGCCATAGTGGGTGATAGCCCCGTACACGAAAATCTCTTGTCAATGAAATCGAGTAGGACGGAGCACGAGAAACTTTGTCTGAATATGGGGGGACCATCCTCCAAGGCTAAATACTACTGACTGACCGATAGTGAACCAGTACCGTGAGGGAAAGGCGAAAAGAACCCCGGAGAGGGGAGTGAAATAGAACCTGAAACCGTATGCGTACAAGCAGTGGGAGCCTACTTTGTTAGGTGACTGCGTACCTTTTGTATAATGGGTCAGCGACTTATATTCAGTGGCGAGCTTAACCGAATAGGGGAGGCGTAGCGAAAGCGAGTCTTAATAGGGCGTTTAGTCGCTGGGTATAGACCCGAAACCGGGCGATCTATCCATGGGCAGGTTGAAGGTTAGGTAACACTGACTGGAGGACCGAACCGACTACCGTTGAAAAGTTAGCGGATGACCTGTGGATCGGAGTGAAAGGCTAATCAAGCTCGGAGATAGCTGGTTCTCCTCGAAAGCTATTTAGGTAGCGCCTCATGTATCACTCCAGGGGGTAGAGCACTGTTTCGGCTAGGGGGTCATCCCGACTTACCAAACCGATGCAAACTCCGAATACCTGGAAGTGCCGAGCATGGGAGACACACGGCGGGTGCTAACGTCCGTCGTGAAAAGGGAAACAACCCAGACCGTCAGCTAAGGTCCCAAAGTCATGGTTAAGTGGGAAACGATGTGGGAAGGCTTAGACAGCTAGGAGGTTGGCTTAGAAGCAGCCACCCTTTAAAGAAAGCGTAATAGCTCACTAGTCGAGTCGGCCTGCGCGGAAGATGTAACGGGGCTCAAACCATGCACCGAAGCTACGGGTGTCATCTTTGATGACGCGGTAGAGGAGCGTTCTGTAAGCCTGTGAAGGTGAGTTGAGAAGCTTGCTGGAGGTATCAGAAGTGCGAATGCTGACATGAGTAACGACAATGCGAGTGAAAAACTCGCACGCCGAAAGACCAAGGTTTCCTGCGCAACGTTAATCGACGCAGGGTTAGTCGGTCCCTAAGGCGAGGCTGAAAAGCGTAGTCGATGGAAAACAGGTTAATATTCCTGTACTTCCAGTTATTGCGATGGAGGGACGGAGAAGGTTAGGCCAGCCTGGCGTTGGTTGTCCAGGTTTAAGGTGGTAGGCTGAAATCTTAGGCAAATCCGGGATTTCAAGGCCGAGAGCTGATGACGAGTTGCCTTTAGGCGACGAAGTGGTTGATACCATGCTTCCAAGAAAAGCTCCTAAGCTTCAGATAACTGGGAACCGTACCCCAAACCGACACAGGTGGTTAGGTAGAGAATACCAAGGCGCTTGAGAGAACTCGGGTGAAGGAACTAGGCAAAATGGCACCGTAACTTCGGGAGAAGGTGCGCCGGCGAGGGTGAAGGACTTGCTCCGTAAGCCCATGCCGGTCGAAGATACCAGGCCGCTGCGACTGTTTATTAAAAACACAGCACTCTGCAAACACGAAAGTGGACGTATAGGGTGTGACGCCTGCCCGGTGCCGGAAGGTTAATTGATGGGGTTAGCGCAAGCGAAGCTCTTGATCGAAGCCCCGGTAAACGGCGGCCGTAACTATAACGGTCCTAAGGTAGCGAAATTCCTTGTCGGGTAAGTTCCGACCTGCACGAATGGCGTAACGATGGCGGCGCTGTCTCCACCCGAGACTCAGTGAAATTGAAATCGCTGTGAAGATGCAGTGTATCCGCGGCTAGACGGAAAGACCCCGTGAACCTTTACTATAGCTTTGCACTGGACTTTGAATTTGCTTGTGTAGGATAGGTGGGAGGCTTTGAAGTGGGGACGCCAGTTCTCATGGAGCCATCCTTGAAATACCACCCTGGCAACTTTGAGGTTCTAACTCAGGTCCGTTATCCGGATCGAGGACAGTGTATGGTGGGTAGTTTGACTGGGGCGGTCTCCTCCCAAAGAGTAACGGAGGAGTACGAAGGTGCGCTCAGACCGGTCGGAAATCGGTCGTAGAGTATAAAGGCAAAAGCGCGCTTGACTGCGAGACAAACACGTCGAGCAGGTACGAAAGTAGGTCTTAGTGATCCGGTGGTTCTGTATGGAAGGGCCATCGCTCAACGGATAAAAGGTACTCCGGGGATAACAGGCTGATACCGCCCAAGAGTTCATATCGACGGCGGTGTTTGGCACCTCGATGTCGGCTCATCACATCCTGGGGCTGAAGCCGGTCCCAAGGGTATGGCTGTTCGCCATTTAAAGTGGTACGCGAGCTGGGTTTAGAACGTCGTGAGACAGTTCGGTCCCTATCTGCCGTGGACGTTTGAGATTTGAGAGGGGCTGCTCCTAGTACGAGAGGACCGGAGTGGACGAACCTCTGGTGTTCCGGTTGTCACGCCAGTGGCATTGCCGGGTAGCTATGTTCGGAAGAGATAACCGCTGAAAGCATCTAAGCGGGAAACTTGCCTCAAGATGAGATCTCACTGGGATCTTGAATCCCCTGAAGGGCCGTCGAAGACTACGACGTTGATAGGTTGGGTGTGTAAGCGCTGTGAGGCGTTGAGCTAACCAATACTAATTGCCCGTGAGGCTTGACCATATAACACCCAAGCAATTTGCTAACGCAGATTGCGGTGGTGAAGACGAAACAACCGAAAGTTCGCAACATCACAAATATCGCATATCCGAATTCGCTGGGCTGTCCATCTGGACATTCTGGCAACAGAATTTCTTGACGACCATAGAGCATTGGAACCACCTGATCCCATCCCGAACTCAGCAGTGAAACGATGCATCGCCGATGGTAGTGTGGGGTTTCCCCATGTGAGAGTAGGTCATCGTCAAGATTCATTTCGCAAAACCCCTATCTGCGCATGCAGGTAGGGGTTTTGTCTTTAAGTAGAAGCTATCGCTTCTCCTGGTAGGCTGAAGGCCAGCCGGTGGTGGTAAAAAGGTGGTTGACAGCGTTTCTGAATGCTGTATTATTCACCTCCCGCGACGAGAGATCGAAGCGAGTTAAGTGTCTGAAGTTAAACGAGTTTCTCGCCAAAAACTTCAAAATAAACGCTTGACAGCAAATGAGGAAAGCGTAGAATGCGCGCCTCGGTTGAGACGAAAGGCTCTTAACCAAACGCTCTTTAACAAATCGAATCAAGCAATTCGTGTGGGTGCTTGTGAGTACGGACTGATAGTCACAAAGATTATCAGCATCACAAGTGGCCATGCGAGAAATCACATAGTCATTTGAGATTGCTGAGCCAAGTTTAGGGTTTCTTAAAAACCCAAGCAGTATTGAACTGAAGAGTTTGATCATGGCTCAGATTGAACGCTGGCGGCAGGCCTAACACATGCAAGTCGAGCGGATGACGGGAGCTTGCTCCTTGATTCAGCGGCGGACGGGTGAGTAATGCCTAGGAATCTGCCTGGTAGTGGGGGACAACGTTTCGAAAGGAACGCTAATACCGCATACGTCCTACGGGAGAAAGCAGGGGACCTTCGGGCCTTGCGCTATCAGATGAGCCTAGGTCGGATTAGCTAGTTGGTGAGGTAATGGCTCACCAAGGCGACGATCCGTAACTGGTCTGAGAGGATGATCAGTCACACTGGAACTGAGACACGGTCCAGACTCCTACGGGAGGCAGCAGTGGGGAATATTGGACAATGGGCGAAAGCCTGATCCAGCCATGCCGCGTGTGTGAAGAAGGTCTTCGGATTGTAAAGCACTTTAAGTTGGGAGGAAGGGCAGTAAGTTAATACCTTGCTGTTTTGACGTTACCGACAGAATAAGCACCGGCTAACTCTGTGCCAGCAGCCGCGGTAATACAGAGGGTGCAAGCGTTAATCGGAATTACTGGGCGTAAAGCGCGCGTAGGTGGTTCGTTAAGTTGGATGTGAAAGCCCCGGGCTCAACCTGGGAACTGCATCCAAAACTGGCGAGCTAGAGTACGGTAGAGGGTGGTGGAATTTCCTGTGTAGCGGTGAAATGCGTAGATATAGGAAGGAACACCAGTGGCGAAGGCGACCACCTGGACTGATACTGACACTGAGGTGCGAAAGCGTGGGGAGCAAACAGGATTAGATACCCTGGTAGTCCACGCCGTAAACGATGTCAACTAGCCGTTGGAATCCTTGAGATTTTAGTGGCGCAGCTAACGCATTAAGTTGACCGCCTGGGGAGTACGGCCGCAAGGTTAAAACTCAAATGAATTGACGGGGGCCCGCACAAGCGGTGGAGCATGTGGTTTAATTCGAAGCAACGCGAAGAACCTTACCAGGCCTTGACATGCAGAGAACTTTCCAGAGATGGATTGGTGCCTTCGGGAACTCTGACACAGGTGCTGCATGGCTGTCGTCAGCTCGTGTCGTGAGATGTTGGGTTAAGTCCCGTAACGAGCGCAACCCTTGTCCTTAGTTACCAGCACGTTATGGTGGGCACTCTAAGGAGACTGCCGGTGACAAACCGGAGGAAGGTGGGGATGACGTCAAGTCATCATGGCCCTTACGGCCTGGGCTACACACGTGCTACAATGGTCGGTACAGAGGGTTGCCAAGCCGCGAGGTGGAGCTAATCTCACAAAACCGATCGTAGTCCGGATCGCAGTCTGCAACTCGACTGCGTGAAGTCGGAATCGCTAGTAATCGCGAATCAGAATGTCGCGGTGAATACGTTCCCGGGCCTTGTACACACCGCCCGTCACACCATGGGAGTGGGTTGCACCAGAAGTAGCTAGTCTAACCTTCGGGAGGACGGTTACCACGGTGTGATTCATGACTGGGGTGAAGTCGTAACAAGGTAGCCGTAGGGGAACCTGCGGCTGGATCACCTCCTTAATCGACGACATCAGCCTACTGATGAGCTCCCACACGAATTGCTTGATTCATTGTAAAAGACGATGCTGTAACGCGACCCTGTTATAGGTCTGTAGCTCAGTTGGTTAGAGCGCACCCCTGATAAGGGTGAGGTCGGCAGTTCAAATCTGCCCAGACCTACCATTACATGGTTCAGCCGTAGAATACGGGGCCATAGCTCAGCTGGGAGAGCGCCTGCCTTGCACGCAGGAGGTCAGCGGTTCGATCCCGCTTGGCTCCACCATTTTCGCCGTACGCAGTAGCTTGTCAGAACTTAGAAATGAACATTCAGTTCGAATGTTGATTTCTGACTTTTGTCAGATCGTTCTTTAAAAATTCGGATATGTGATAGATATAGACTGATGACCAGTTTCACTGCTGGTTAATCAGGCTAAGGTAAAATTTGTGAGTTCTGCTCGAAAGAGCAACATGCGAATTTTCGGCGAATGTCGTCTTCACAGTATAACCAGATTGCTTGGGGTTATATGGTCAAGTGAAGAAGCGCATACGGTGGATGCCTTGGCAGTCAGAGGCGATGAAAGACGTGGTAGCCTGCGATAAGCTTTGGGGAGTCGGCAAACAGACTGTGATCCAGAGATCTCTGAATGGGGGAACCCACTCAGCATAAGCTGAGTATCTTGTACTGAATACATAGGTGCAAGAGGCGAACCAGGGGAACTGAAACATCTAAGTACCCTGAGGAAAAGAAATCAACCGAGATTCCCTTAGTAGTGGCGAGCGAACGGGGACCAGCCCTTAAGTTGATTTGAGATTAGTGGAACGCTCTGGAAAGTGCGGCCATAGTGGGTGATAGCCCCGTACACGAAAATCTCTTGTCAATGAAATCGAGTAGGACGGAGCACGAGAAACTTTGTCTGAATATGGGGGGACCATCCTCCAAGGCTAAATACTACTGACTGACCGATAGTGAACCAGTACCGTGAGGGAAAGGCGAAAAGAACCCCGGAGAGGGGAGTGAAATAGAACCTGAAACCGTATGCGTACAAGCAGTGGGAGCCTACTTTGTTAGGTGACTGCGTACCTTTTGTATAATGGGTCAGCGACTTATATTCAGTGGCGAGCTTAACCGAATAGGGGAGGCGTAGCGAAAGCGAGTCTTAATAGGGCGTTTAGTCGCTGGGTATAGACCCGAAACCGGGCGATCTATCCATGGGCAGGTTGAAGGTTAGGTAACACTGACTGGAGGACCGAACCGACTACCGTTGAAAAGTTAGCGGATGACCTGTGGATCGGAGTGAAAGGCTAATCAAGCTCGGAGATAGCTGGTTCTCCTCGAAAGCTATTTAGGTAGCGCCTCATGTATCACTCCAGGGGGTAGAGCACTGTTTCGGCTAGGGGGTCATCCCGACTTACCAAACCGATGCAAACTCCGAATACCTGGAAGTGCCGAGCATGGGAGACACACGGCGGGTGCTAACGTCCGTCGTGAAAAGGGAAACAACCCAGACCGTCAGCTAAGGTCCCAAAGTCATGGTTAAGTGGGAAACGATGTGGGAAGGCTTAGACAGCTAGGAGGTTGGCTTAGAAGCAGCCACCCTTTAAAGAAAGCGTAATAGCTCACTAGTCGAGTCGGCCTGCGCGGAAGATGTAACGGGGCTCAAACCATGCACCGAAGCTACGGGTGTCATCTTTGATGACGCGGTAGAGGAGCGTTCTGTAAGCCTGTGAAGGTGAGTTGAGAAGCTTGCTGGAGGTATCAGAAGTGCGAATGCTGACATGAGTAACGACAATGCGAGTGAAAAACTCGCACGCCGAAAGACCAAGGTTTCCTGCGCAACGTTAATCGACGCAGGGTTAGTCGGTCCCTAAGGCGAGGCTGAAAAGCGTAGTCGATGGAAAACAGGTTAATATTCCTGTACTTCCAGTTATTGCGATGGAGGGACGGAGAAGGTTAGGCCAGCCTGGCGTTGGTTGTCCAGGTTTAAGGTGGTAGGCTGAAATCTTAGGCAAATCCGGGATTTCAAGGCCGAGAGCTGATGACGAGTTGCCTTTAGGCGACGAAGTGGTTGATACCATGCTTCCAAGAAAAGCTCCTAAGCTTCAGATAACTGGGAACCGTACCCCAAACCGACACAGGTGGTTAGGTAGAGAATACCAAGGCGCTTGAGAGAACTCGGGTGAAGGAACTAGGCAAAATGGCACCGTAACTTCGGGAGAAGGTGCGCCGGCGAGGGTGAAGGACTTGCTCCGTAAGCCCATGCCGGTCGAAGATACCAGGCCGCTGCGACTGTTTATTAAAAACACAGCACTCTGCAAACACGAAAGTGGACGTATAGGGTGTGACGCCTGCCCGGTGCCGGAAGGTTAATTGATGGGGTTAGCGCAAGCGAAGCTCTTGATCGAAGCCCCGGTAAACGGCGGCCGTAACTATAACGGTCCTAAGGTAGCGAAATTCCTTGTCGGGTAAGTTCCGACCTGCACGAATGGCGTAACGATGGCGGCGCTGTCTCCACCCGAGACTCAGTGAAATTGAAATCGCTGTGAAGATGCAGTGTATCCGCGGCTAGACGGAAAGACCCCGTGAACCTTTACTATAGCTTTGCACTGGACTTTGAATTTGCTTGTGTAGGATAGGTGGGAGGCTTTGAAGTGGGGACGCCAGTTCTCATGGAGCCATCCTTGAAATACCACCCTGGCAACTTTGAGGTTCTAACTCAGGTCCGTTATCCGGATCGAGGACAGTGTATGGTGGGTAGTTTGACTGGGGCGGTCTCCTCCCAAAGAGTAACGGAGGAGTACGAAGGTGCGCTCAGACCGGTCGGAAATCGGTCGTAGAGTATAAAGGCAAAAGCGCGCTTGACTGCGAGACAAACACGTCGAGCAGGTACGAAAGTAGGTCTTAGTGATCCGGTGGTTCTGTATGGAAGGGCCATCGCTCAACGGATAAAAGGTACTCCGGGGATAACAGGCTGATACCGCCCAAGAGTTCATATCGACGGCGGTGTTTGGCACCTCGATGTCGGCTCATCACATCCTGGGGCTGAAGCCGGTCCCAAGGGTATGGCTGTTCGCCATTTAAAGTGGTACGCGAGCTGGGTTTAGAACGTCGTGAGACAGTTCGGTCCCTATCTGCCGTGGACGTTTGAGATTTGAGAGGGGCTGCTCCTAGTACGAGAGGACCGGAGTGGACGAACCTCTGGTGTTCCGGTTGTCACGCCAGTGGCATTGCCGGGTAGCTATGTTCGGAAGAGATAACCGCTGAAAGCATCTAAGCGGGAAACTTGCCTCAAGATGAGATCTCACTGGGATCTTGAATCCCCTGAAGGGCCGTCGAAGACTACGACGTTGATAGGTTGGGTGTGTAAGCGCTGTGAGGCGTTGAGCTAACCAATACTAATTGCCCGTGAGGCTTGACCATATAACACCCAAGCAATTTGCTAACGCAGATTGCGGTGGTGAAGACGAAACAACCGAAAGTTCGCAACATCACAAATATCGCATATCCGAATTCGCTGGGCTGTCCATCTGGACATTCTGGCAGCAGAATTTCTTGACGACCATAGAGCATTGGAACCACCTGATCCCATCCCGAACTCAGCAGTGAAACGATGCATCGCCGATGGTAGTGTGGGGTTTCCCCATGTGAGAGTAGGTCATCGTCAAGATTCATTTCGCAAAACCCCTATCTGCACATGCAGGTAGGGGTTTTGTCTTTAAGTAGGAACTACAGAGATTCGCAGGTACGTCCGAGGGACGGGCCAGCACACAGAATTTCTTGACGACCATAGAGCATTGGAACCACCTGATCCCATCCCGAACTCAGCAGTGAAACGATGCATCGCCGATGGTAGTGTGGGGCTTCCCCATGTGAGAGTAGGACATCGTCAAGATTCAAATCCAAAGCCCCTGTCTGCGATGCAGACAGGGGCTTTGTCTTTCAGGGCCCAAAGACCCCAGGGCTTGTGTGCGTCGCAATCAGCTCAGAACTGATAGCTGACCGTGGCACTGACATTGCGCTCTTCACCCATGTAGCAGTAGTTCAAGCTGGCACACGAAGTGATGTAGCTTTCATTGGTAAGGTTGTTGGCGTTCAAGCGCACATCCATCCCCCGCAGCCCGACCTTGCCCAGGTCATAGCCGATCGAGGCGTCGAACAGGGTATAGGAGGGCACCTTCATACTGTTTTCCGCATCCACCCAGCTGTACCCCACATACCGCACCCCACCACCCAAGCGCATGCCATCCAGGGCCCCCTGGTGGAAGTTGTAGTCAGCCCAAAGCGAGAACATCTGTTTCGGTGCCTGGGTTGGCGAATTGCCCTTGTTATCCAGATTGCCGGACACCAGGCTGGGCATCGACTTTGCGTACTCGATATCGGTAAAGGTATAGCCGCCCAGCAGCTTCAAGCTGTCGGTCAGTTGCACATGGGCCTCCAGTTCAAGCCCTTGTGAGCGAACTTGCCCTACAGGGCGATAGAAGTCCTCGTCAGGCTGCTTCGAGGCCAGGTTCTCTTGCTCGATGCGGAACACCGATGCGGTGAACAGATTGTCGCTACCCGGCGGCTGATACTTGATGCCAGCCTCCCATTGAGTGCCTTCGGTCGGTGCCAGAGGGCGTCCTTCCTGGTCGGACACGGTATTGGGGTTGAACGACTCCGAGTAGCTGAAATAGGGCGCAATGCCGTTCTCGAACAGGTAGAGCACCCCTGCGCGGGTAGTGAACCTGGAGCGCTGGTCACTGACCTTTGTGTTGCTGTCGCGATTTTCCTCGGACACCTTCACCCAGTCCTGGCGCAGCCCCAACGAGAAGCGCCATTGGTCCAGCTCCACCAGGTCCTGCAGGTAAACGCCCGTTTGCTGCAAGCGCCGCTGGTAGCGGTTCTCGCCCAGCACCTGAAGGTTGCCGTTGCCGTACTGCGGGTTGCCTGCATCCAGCGGATCGACTGTGCCATAACGCCAGGCCACGTCAGCCTTGCGTCGCTGGTAGTCGGTGCCCAGCAGCAAGGTGTGTTTGGCGGCCCCGGTGAAGAATTCCGCCTGCAGCATGTTGTCGATGATGTACGAATGCAGGCGTTCGTCGCCGCCGGTATAGGCGCGGTTGAGGATATTGCTGTCGGCATCCGCCCAGCCGGCGGAATACACCTGGTCCATCGACACGTCGGAATCCTGATAGCGGAAGTTCTGGCGTGCCGTGAACACATCGTTGAAGCGATGCTCGAACTGATAGCTGAAGGACTGTTGGGTACGCTCGTAGTTGTCGATACCCGGCTCGCCTTCGAAGAAATGGTCCGAAAGGCGCAAGCCGTTGCGCTTGTGCAGCATGCCATCTGCGGGGTTACCGCCGTGATAGCCGCCGTTGGGGTCATGTTGCAGGTAGGCCTGCAGGGTCAGCGAAGTGTCTTCGCTGAAGTCGATGCTGACGGCCGGCGCGATGGCATAGCGTTCTTCCTTGTTGTGGTCGAACTGCGTGTCGGAAGCATCCGCCAGGCCTGTCAGGCGATAAGCGATACGCTTGTCGTCATCCACGGGGCCGCTGAAATCGAAACCCATGCCGCGCTGGCCTTGGGTACCGAGGGTGGCCTGGACTTGATGGTAGGGGGTGAACAGCGGCTTCTTGGTGGTCAGTGCCACCAGGCCTCCTGGCGAGCTACGGCCATACAGTACCGAAGACGGTCCCTTGAGGATATCGATGCGCTCCAGGAAGTACGGGTCCACCTGCATGGTGCTGTAGGTGCCGTTGTCTCCCATCGACTTGAGCCCGTCGACGTAGATGTTGTCTACCGAGCCGTCGTTGAAGCCACGCATGGCCACATAGTCATAACGATGGGTCGCCCCGTAGGGGTTGGTCAGTACCCCAGGTGTGTAGCGCATGGCTTGGGCAACCGTTTGTGAGCCTTGGTCGTCCATCTGCTGTCGGGTAACCACCGAGACCGATTGTGATGTCTCTACCAGCGGCATGCTGGTCTTGGTCGCCACCTGGCTGTGGGTAGCGTTGTAACCCTCCATGCTGCCCAATGCATTGCCAAGTGTGAAGCTACGGACATCGGTGTCTGGCAATGACAATGCAGCGCCTTGGGGTTGTACCTGCAGCACGTAGCTGCGGCCGTTCTGGTTAACGGCTCCCAGGCCGCTGCCATTTAGCAACTGGCGCAGTGCCTGATCGGTAGAGTACTGCCCCTGCAGACCATTCGACTGCAAGCCTTGGGTGAGCTGGGGTGTGCTCGACAGGGTGATGCCAGCCTGGCGGGCGAACTGGTTGAGCACATCATCCAACTGGCCGGCCGGGATCGCGTAGTGGTGGCTTACCTGGGCCGTTTCTGCTGCTATGGACAGTGGTGTGACGGCTGTCAGGCCCAAGGAGGTGCCAAACAGGGCAGCCCGGACTGCATTGCGTAAATATACTGAGTGCAAGACAGGTCGAAAATCATTCGCGTTAAATGTGCGCATATGCGCGGGAGCGGTAGGCATGAGGGGTCCGTTGAAGTGAGAGGGCAGGAGGTGTCGCTTACTGTCCTAGCCGGACCGACATTCAAAACCCGTCAAAAAAGTTATTGGGGCCGCCACGCGCCCCATCGCCGGCAAGCCAGCTCCCACAGGTATTGCATAGCCCTCAGGCCTTTTGCGATCTCTGTGGGAGCTGGCTTGCCGGCGATGGGCTGCATAGCAGCCCTGAACGCAAAAGCCGCCGTCAGTTCAGGCCAGCCCCTCCACGCGCACCCACCAGCGTGTACGTTGGCGAAGCCGTACGGGTAGCGTCCGTGGTATCAGCTGTAGCAGTTGCTCCGGGTCTTCGAGGCGAAATACACCCGACAGGCGCAAATCGGCAATGTCGTCGCTACAGCCCAGGTAACCATGGCGATAACGGCTGACCTGCGCAAGGAAGTCGAACAGGCGCATGTCCCGGGTGACGATCAGGCCTTCTGTCCAGGCCATCGCATCCATGTCCACCTGTTCGAGCTGGTGTGTGCCTAGCGCATCCAGGCGCCAGTTCTGGCCGCTTTCGATCCATTGCAGCTGGCCATTGTCAGGCCGGTGTATCGCCACCCTGCCATGGCTGACACTGACCTGCGTGCAGTCGCTGTCCTGACGTGCCACAAAGCGTCCTTCGAACCCTTCCAGTAACGCGTCACGAGTTTCTACAAGCAAGGAACGCTGCGGGTTGCAGGCAATCATCAATTCCCCCTGCTTCAGGCGGACCAGGCGCTGCTGGTCATTGAAGGCCAGGTCGACGGTACTGCGGGTGTTGAGTTGCATCTGCGAGCCATCGGGAAGCGCAAAGCTGCGTCGTTCGCCCGTGCCGGTGGCGTAGTCTGATGTCCAGGCGTTGACCGCATCGAGGTCTTTTCCCAGCCATGCCGCCGTCCCTACCATGGCAACGCCGCCAAGCAGTTTCAGCGCCTGCCGACGATGCAGGCGGCGCTGGCTGGTCTCCAGGGTTTGCAAAGCCAGCCCGGCACCGGGTATGGCACGCAGGTCGAGGTCCTGATGCAGGTGAATTACTCGTTGCCAAGCCTGCTCGTGTTCGTGGTGGGCAGTGCGCCATTGCCTGCACTCTTGTTGCAGGGCAGGGGCATGCCCGCTCTCGCGCAGCCTCAGCATCAACTGGATGGCCTGCTTGACTGCTGTTGCGCCGGGCTGTGAAGCGGTCATTACGTCAACACTCGTCGGCGTAGCGCAGCAAGTAGCAATGGTAGAGCGCGTCGGCGATATAGCGCTCCACGGTACGCACCGAGATCCCCATCTGGTCGGCGATCGCCTGGTGCTTCAGCCCCTCGCATTGGGCAAGCAGGAATGCACGACGTACTTTGGGCTTGAGGCCTTCGAGCATGCGCGCGATGCGCTCCAGCAATTCCAGCAGCAGCTCACGGGTTTCGGCCGAAGGGGCCTGCGCTTCCGGCAACTGTGCCAGTGCTTCGAGATAGGCCCTGTGCAGTTCCTCGCGCCGCCAGTGGTCGATCACGAGCCCACGCGCAACCGTTCTCAGGAAAGCCCGGGGTGTGTTCAGTTGCAGATGTTCGCGACGTTGCAACAGGCGTACGAAGGTGTCCTGAGCCAGGTCTGCGGCATCGGCGGCGTTGCCCAGCTTGCTGCGTAGCCAGGCATGCAACCAACCGTGGTGGTCACTGTAGAGCGTTTGCACGGAATCGTTGCTGGGCATGGGAGGGCGCTGCCACCAATGGACATGAATGATAATTAGTCTCATTGTTGACAAGGGCAGATCAATTTGCAACCTATTCGACCGCACCTTGATGCAGTCACTGCTCGCTAGCGGCTCCGTTGTGTATCCAGGTACTTGCGGATTACCCGCGATGCGTTATTCAGGTGCCGTTCCAGCACCGTTACTGCTTCATCCACCAGCTTGTCGCCAGCCGCATCCGCCAGTGCGTTGTGATCGTCCTGGGTGAGCTTGCCCAGGCCCATGGACGAAAGATGAAACCGCAGGAAGCGCTCTTCCTCGTTCAATTCGTCCTCGATCAGGCGCAGCAGCTTCTTGTTCGGCGCCTTGCTGTACAGCGACATGTGGAACAGGCGATTGAGGCGGCCGATTTCGGCGTGACGGGTTTCGTTTTCCAGTTGCTGGATATACCCGCGGGCACTGGCGATGTCGTTGGCATCGAGCAGCGGAATGGACTGGCGCAGTGCCTCGGTCTCAAGCAGCACGCGCAGGGCATAGGTGTCCACCGCATCCTCGCCGATCAGCGGCGCAACAACCGCGCCCTTGTGCATTTCCACTTTCAGCAGTGATTGCGCTTCCAGCTGGCGCAGGGCTTCGCGAACGGGCATGCGGCTTACACCGAACAAGGTAGCGAGCTCTTGTTGGCGGATGGCAGTACCAGGGGGCAAACGGCCATCAAGAATGGCACTACGCAGGCGTTCTTCGATCACGCCACGGGCCTGGTGCGGCAACAGCTGCTCGCTGGCCAGCACATTGCTCAATTTGATTTTCTCGGCCACGCGACGTCTGCCTCAACGATGACTAAAGTTGGATCCAATGAAGCTAGTAACAGCTCTTGGGGGTGTCAAACCTGTACACCTAATGGAGCAGGCGCCCCCAAAAGCGCGGCTATGGTGGATGAAGTCGAAGGGCAAAGGAAGCGGCCCACACAAGGTTATAACCAGAAAGTGTAGGTCGACTGACCGGCGGGTGCATGATTGCAGGATGCCATTGTCTTTTGCCGTTGCAGGCCGCACCATCGCTGCTTTCGACTGGCCTGAACAGGGCTTGGCAGTGGCGATATCCTGGATGCTCAAAACCGTTGTGCAACGTGTCGGCCTTGCTGCGCTGCTGGGCAGCCTGCTGCTGGGCGGGCTGTACGCGGATTGGGACTTTTCCCAGATCAGCCGCAAGTCGCAGGCCCTGTATGGCCCCTTGGGCGCCGGGCAGGGCCGTATCGATGCCTGGCAGAGCCTGATGGCTACGCAGAAGCAGGGTACGGAGCTTGAGCGATTGCAGGTGGTCAACCGCTTCTTCAACCAGCAATTGCGCTATGTAGAGGACATCGACCTGTGGCACGAGGTCGACTATTGGGCCACGCCGGTGCAGGCGCTGATCAAGGGTGCAGGGGACTGCGAGGACTACGCCATCGCCAAGTATTTCAGCCTGCGGCGCATGGGTATTCCCAGTGAAAAGCTGCGCATTACCTACGTAAAGGCGCTGCGGCAGAACCGGGCGCACATGGTCCTGACCTATTATTCAAGCCCACAGGCTCAACCATTGGTACTCGACAGCCTAATGGATGCCATCAAGCCGGCCAGCCAGCGTACCGACCTGCTGCCGGTGTACGCCTTCAATGGTGAGGGTTTGTGGCTGACGGGCGCCGCAGGCAACAAGAAGGTCGGCGATACCAAGCGGCTGTCACGCTGGCAGGATTTGCTGAAGAAAATGCAGGCCGAAGGGTTCCCGGCCGAGCCGGTTTACTGAAGGAGCACAGATGTCACTGTTCAAACAATTGCTGTTGGCCATTTGCCTCTTCCTGGTGGTCGCCTTCAGTGGCAGTTTCATGGTCAGCCTGGAAAGCTCGCGCAGCCAGTACGTCAACCAGTTGCGCTCGCACGCCCAGGATGCGGCGACAGCGCTGGCGCTGTCGCTGACGCCGAATATCGATGACCCGGCGATGGTCGAGCTGATGGTCAGTTCGATCTTTGACAGTGGTTATTACTCAAGTATCAAGGTTGTCGACCTAGGTTCCAATGCTGTGCTGGTAGAGCGCCACGCCGAGCCGGACCCCGGCGGTGTACCGCGCTGGTTCGTGGGCCTGATCGGCCTGGAAGCTGCCGGCGGCGACGCCATCGTCAGCCGTGGCTGGCAGCAGGCTGCGCGTGTTGAGGTGATCAGCCACCCGATGTTCGCCATTGCCAAGCTCTGGCAAAGCGCCCTGGGCAGCCTGGGTTGGCTGCTGCTGTGTGGCGCGGCCAGCGCCGTACTCGGCGCCTTGCTCCTGCGTCGCCAGTTGCGGCCGCTGGACTACATGGTCGAGCAGTCCCACGCCATTGCCCGCCGCGAATTCCTCAGCCTGCCTGAGTTGCCGCGCACACCGGAGCTGCGCCGGGTAGTGCAGGCGATGAACCAGATGGTCGAGAAGCTCAAGGCACTGTTCACCGAGCAGGCCGAGCGCAGCGAGCGGCTGCGTGCCGAGTCCTATCAGGACAGCCTGACCGGGCTCTCCAACCGCCGTTATTTCGAGATGCAGTTGAACACCCGGGTGAGCAACCTGGAAGAAGCGCGCGCCGGCTACCTGCTGTTGCTGCGGGTCCAGGGGCTGGCGGGGTTGAACGCCCGTCTTGGCGGCCAGCGTACCGACCAGTTGCTACAGGCTGTGGGTGAGCAGTTGCGTCGCACCTGTGCCAGCTACCCGGAAACCAACGACCTGATTTCCCGCAGCCGCGGGGGCGAGTTCGCCGTGTTGGCGCCGGGCATGGTGCATGAAGAGGCGGTACAGCTTGCCCAGGCCTTGGAAGCAACGCTGCACAGCCTGCACGAAACAGGCGCTAGTGATATAGACCCGGTGGCTTGTATCGGCCTGGCGCCGTTCAACCCCGGTGATTCACCACAGGCATTGCTGAAGCTTGCCGACGAGGCGCTGGCACTCGCCGAGAACCAGCCAACACCGGGTTGGGTATGCCTTGAACAAGGTGTGGCCGCAGTTGCTGCGGATAGTCAGCATGTCTGGCATGAGCGGCTGGACCAGGCATTCAATAATGGGCAATTTGAACTGTTCTTCCAGCCAGTCGTAGATTGCGCTTCTGTACAACGGGTACTGCACCACAAGGTGATTTCGCGTTTGCAGGATGGCCAGGGCGAGGCGCTGCCGGCAGGCCGCTTCCTGCCCTGGCTGGAGCGCTTCGGCTGGATGCCGCGGCTTGATGTGCTGGTGTTGGAGAAGGTGCTGGCGCACCTTCGAGGGCATGAACAGGTGTTGGCGCTGAACCTGTCCGCCGCCACCCTGGCCGACCCCAAGGCCCTGCAGCGTGTCTTCGAGCTTCTGGGCCAAAACACGGCGCTTGGTCCGCGGCTGGTTTTCGAAATTGGCGAGGAACAGTTGCCTGAGCAGGCGGTTCTGGAACAACTCACCCGGCGCCTGCACGCGCTTGGCTTCGGCTTGGCGCTGCAACGCTTTGGTGGGCGTTTCAGCATGATCGGCAACCTGGCGCACCTGGGCCTGGCATACCTGAAGATCGATGGCAGCTACATCCGCAACATTGACCAAGAGCAGCACAAGCGGCTGTTCATCGAAGCGGTCCAGCGTGCCGCACACAGTATCGACCTGCCGCTGATTGCCGAGCGGGTCGAGACGGAAGGTGAGCGGTTGGTGTTGCGGGAGATGGGTGTAGGCGGGATTCAGGGGCAGTTGGTTGGTGAGCCTGCCCCCTGGCGCTGAGGGTATGCGGTCCCTTGTAGGAGCGGCCTTGTGTCGCGAAAGGGCTGCACAGCGGCCCCAGGATTTCAGCAAAGACGCAAAAATCGCTGGGGCTGCTGTGCAGCCCTTTCGCGACACAAGGCTGCTCCTACAACGAACACGGTAGGAATGGCGGTCAACGCTCGCGCAACGCCTCCGAACGCGCCTTCATGATCGGCTTGAGCAGGTAGCTCATGATGGTCTTCTTGCCGGTCATGATATCGACCGTCGCCACCATCCCCGGAATGATCAGCAGCGGCTTCTCGTCAGTGCCCAGGTGGCTGCGGTCGGTGCGCAGCTTGATCAGGTAATAGGTGGTCTTCTTGTCTTCATCGGTGATGGTGTCGGCACCGATCTGCTCCAGCTTGGCCTTCAGCCCACCGTAGATGGTGTAGTCATAGGCCGTGAACTTGACCGTCGCTTCCTGACCAGGGTGCAGGAAGGCGATGTCCTTGGGCAGGATCTTCGCCTCGATAACCAGTGAGTCGTCCAGCGGCACGATTTCTATGATATCGCTGCCCGGCTGGATCACCCCGCCAATGGTATTCACCAGCAGTTGCTTGACGATACCGCGTACCGGCGAAGTAACCATGGTGCGGTGCACGCGATCATCCAGCGCCTTGCTGGTTGCCGTGGCTTTGTTCAGCTCTGTGCGCGCTTCGTTCAGCTGGGTCAGCGCTTCGCTACGGAATTTGCCACGGGTCTCTTCGATCTTGCTTTGCACCTCGCGAATGGCCGCCTCGGCACGCGGGATAGCCAGCGCTGTGGAGTCCAGCTGACCGCGGTTCTCCACCTCGGCACGACGCAGGCGCAGCACTTCAACCTGCGAGATTGCGCCGGTTGCCACCAGTGGCTCGGACATGCTGATCTCTTTACGCAACAGTTCCAGGCTGTTGGCGTACTGGGCGCGCTTTGAGCTGAACTCGCGCAGCTCCTGCTGGCGCTGGACCAGTTGTTGCTGCAAGCCACCAATCTCGTCCTGCAGTTGCTGGCGCCGGCTCTGGTACAGCGACTCTTCGCTTGCTGCCTGGCTTGGCGCGGCCTTGCGCAGTTCCTCATCGATCTTCAACGGGGTGTCGCCCACTTCGGCACTCAGGCGCTCGACGCGCAAAGCCATGGCCAGGCGGTCGGCCTCGGTTTCACCCACATTGGAGGCGAATCGGGTTTCATCCAGGCGCAGCAATGGCTGGCCCACTTCGACGATCTGCCCTTCCTTGGCGAAGATCTCGGCGACTATACCCCCCTCCAGGTTCTGAATCTTCTGCACCTTGGACGACGGAATGGCCTTGCCTTCACCCCGCGTAACTTCGTCGATGGGCGCGACGCTGGCCCACACGATCAGGAACACGAAGAACAGGATCACGCCCCAGATGGTCAGCCGCACGACTCGCGGCGCATCCTCGATCAGGGCCTTGTTGACCTCTGGCAGCGGCTGCCCGCCCAGTGAATCGGACCCTTTGAAATAGCGCCGCAGGCCTTCCTTGAATTGCCCTACATCCAGCTTATGCAACACTGATCTGCCCCTTCTTCAGCGCATCCATGACCGCGGCTTTCGGGCCGTCGGCGACAATCTGCCCGCGATCGATCACGATCAGTCGGTCCACCAGTGACAGCAGCGAGGCACGGTGAGTGACCAGCAGCATCGTCTTGCCTTCCACTACCGCCTGCAGCCGCTGCTTGAGGCGTTCTTCGCCGGTGTTGTCCATGGCGCTGGTCGGTTCGTCCAGCAGCAGGATCTGCGGGTTGAGCAACAGCGCGCGGCCCAGGGCGACGTTCTGTCGCTGGCCGCCGGACAGGTTCTGCCCGCGCTCACCCACCTGCAGCTCGTAGCCGTCCGGGTGCAACCGGGCGAATTCATGTACGCCTGCCAGTTCAGCAGCCTGCAGGATCAACTCATCCTCGATGTAGCG
The DNA here is from genome assembly GCF_015168335.1 of Pseudomonas shirazica. Taxonomy (NCBI): domain Bacteria; kingdom Pseudomonadati; phylum Pseudomonadota; class Gammaproteobacteria; order Pseudomonadales; family Pseudomonadaceae; genus Pseudomonas; species Pseudomonas shirazica. The sequence goes on along the minus strand of NZ_CP063456.1, from coordinate 5,131,966 downwards.
GGCCCCGCTGACCAGGTTATCGCGCAGGGTACCGGCCAGCAGCTGAATGTCCTGCGGCACGTAGCCGATGTTGTGGCGCAGTTCGCTGACGTCAATCTGGCGAATGTCCACGCCGTCGACCAGCAGCGAGCCGCTGTCGGCCTCGTACAGGCCGACGATGAGCTTGGCCAACGAGCTCTTGCCCGAGCCACTGCGGCCGATAATGCCCACCTTCTCGCCGGGGCGGATGGTGAGGTTGATGTTCTTCAGGGCCTGGTTCTGTTGGTTCGGATAGGTGAAATCGACCCCGCGGAACTCGACGCTGCCCTGCAGCACCTTGCGGCTCAGCGGGCGTTCTTCGAAGTTGCGCTCTTGCGGTAGTTCCATCATGTGGTCGGTGGAGACCATGGTCACCTTGGCTTGCTGATAGCGGGCGAGCAGGCCGTTGAGCTGGCCCAGCGGCCCGAGGGCGCGGCCGCTGAGCATGTAGCAGGCTACCAGGCCGCCCATGCTCAGGTTGCCGTCGATGATCAGGTATACGCCGACGCAGATCATTGCCACGCCTGCCAGTTGCTGGATCAGCAGGGTGATGTTCATCGCCAGGCTCGACAGCACTTTCACCCGCAGTTCCAGGCGGCTGAGGGTACCGAGGGTCTGCTCCCACATGTACTGGCGTTCGCTTTCGGCGTTGTTGACCTTTACCGCATCCAGGCCGGCAAGGGTCTCGATCAGGCTGGACTGGCGCTCCGAAGCCAGGGCCATGGTCCGTTCCATGGTCGCCATCAGTGGCCGTTGCAGTGCGTAGCCGATGCCCAGGGCCAGTGGGAAGGCGATGATCGGGATCCACACCAGGTGCCCGCCAATGATGGCGATGACAATCAGAATAAGGACGGTGAACGGCAGGTCGATCAGGCTGGTCAGGGTCAGCGAAGCGAGGAAGTCACGCAGGCCCTGGAACTCATGAATGTTCTGGGCAAAGCTGCCGACCCTCGCAGGGCGGTACTTCATCGACATGCCGACGATACGTTCGAACAGCGTTGCCGAAATGATCAGGTCGGTCTTCTTGCCAGCCAGGTCCAGGCACAAGCCGCGCAGGCCCTTGAGGATCAGGTCGAAGATGTAGGCGCCGGCGATGCCGACGGCCAGTACCCAGAGGGTCGAGGTGGCCTGGTTGGGTACCACCCGGTCATATACGTTCATCACGAACAGTGGCGCGGCCAGGGCGATCAGGTTGATCACCAGGCTGGCGGCGATGGCGTCGATATACAGCCACTTGCTGCGCAGCAAGGTATCGCGGAACCACGACTTCGCCCGCGGGATGAGGTTGCCGTGGTTGACGTCGAACTTGTGCTGCGGCTGGGCAAAGAATACCCGACCACTGTAATCGCTCTGCAGGGCTTCGCGGCTGACATGCACCTCGCCGCCATCGCTCTCGCTGAGCAACAGGCGTGCGGTGTCTTCGTTCTCCCAGCCCAGCAGGACGGCGCTGCGGCCTTCCTTGAGCAGCAACATGGCTGGCATGGCGATGCTCGGGATCTGCTCCAGCTTACGCTGCAGCAGGCGCCCCTGCAGGCCGGCCCTGGCGGCAGCGCGGGGCAGCAACTCGGGGCTCAGGCGCTGGGCCGGCAACGGCAGGCCGGTGGTCAGCATGACCCGGCTTGCAGGTTTCTGGTGCAGGACACACAGGCTCAACAGACTATCCAGCAGGGGATCGTCATGCTGACTGCGTGGATCGTGGCTGAGTTGGACTCGACTGACTTCGGATTCCACGCGGCGCTCTCTTCATCCTTGTGGTGGGTGGGGTGGGTGTGCCGCCGTTCAGGCTGGCTCACCCGTGCTGCCAGGCAGTGGTCATGAGGCTACGGCACCCTGGCGCTTGGGCAACCGGCTAATGGTCGCCTTGAATCGGTATTGAGTAAACAGTTCTGCGGTCTTCATTCCTGGCAGACGGTGCTGGGTGGTGGATGTTTCATTTTTGATCCAGTCAGCATCCAGATCGAATCAGTTTTCAGCATAGCCTGCCATCCAGCTGGCGACAGAGGTGTTGCGGTATTGCTCTGCACCATGGTCAAGAAACAGGCGCTGATTTGTTGACGAACTTGCGCGACTAATTAGGCAAAATTCATCTATTAGAAAAGCGTTCTCTGACAAACCTGGTCTATACAAACGGTGACGCTTTCTCGTATTAGGGCTGGCAGTATTTACGCTGTGGTTCGCTATCTCTTTGATCTGCGGCAAATTGGCACCCTTATTGTGCAACTGTACTGGCTACCGAGAGTCGCGAACTGTCACAAGGCCCAGGTTCTGCGCGGCCTCCAGTCACCGTCGGGCCCCCTTTAGGCAAGGTTTGTGCTTTTGACAAAGCTATTGTTTGAACGAGCTGAAGGTGATTTGTAAATTGACGCTCGAATTTTGACAGTTGCCGATGAAAGGGTGTCCTGACCCATCCGATACCATCACCTAAGCGCCGAGAAAGATGCTCTGAATGTCGCGTTGCGCGCGCTTTAGGTGATGTATGACACTTGTCCCCAGAAAGCACATGGTTAATATGCGAATATCAATGTGACATTACATTGGCGATTGTTTAGGATGGCAGAATGCAGGTCAATAGTTTGGCATTTGGTAAATTTAAATAAGTTATAGACGGAATATTGACGCCGGTAAGCGTCGAAAGATCATCAACATATTTCCGCCTGAAGTGGTCTGCGAGTGCCGCTCTGGCAGGGAAGTACCTATCGGGTCACACGGAGAGTCCAATGAGCAGCGTTGTAGCCATCGTCAAAAGTCTTGTTGGCCAGGTTATTGCGGTATCCCCAGAGGGCATTCGGCGTGTTCTGATCGAAGGGGACCGCCTGCTGGCTGGTGAAGAAGTGCTCACCGGCCCAGGCGGTGCAGTTACTTTGGAGCTGGCCGACGGCCGTTTGCTTGACCTGGGTCGAGACAGCCAGTGGAGCGCTGATGCGCCTGACAGCAGCACCGACCTGAGTCAGGCTACCGCGCAGGCCGCGCCGTCAGTGGAAGAGCTGCAACAGGCGATCGCCGCCGGTGTCGACCCGACTACCGAGCTTGAAGCAACTGCGGCTGGCCCGTCGTCGGCGGGCGGTGGTGGTGCACTTGGCGGTGGCCACAGCTTTGTCATGCTCGAAGAAACCGCAGGCCGGGTCGACCCTACCGTCGGCTTTCCGACTGATGGGCTGGGCTTTGCTGCCGTGCTCGATGGCGAAGAGGTTGGCCAGCTGGATGCCACCAGCAACAACCAGGTGACTACTCCGACGACCGATACCAATGTTGCTACCGACCTGGTTCTGGGCGCTACCTCTTCCATCAGTGAAGCGGGTGGCGTAATCGTTTATACCGCTACGGTTGGCCAGGCGCCGACCACAAACCTGGTGGTCACCCTGTCCAACGGTGCCGTGATTGTCATTCCGGCCGGGCAGACCACTGGGAGCGTAAACGTCGTGGTCCCCGCGAACGATACCCCGTATATCGACGGCGGCCAGATTTCGGCGACCGTAACGGGCACCACCGGGGGCGGCGGGCTGATAGTGACTGTGCCGCAAACACCAGCGGTTACTCAGGTTACCGATACCGTCGACACCACCACCGCGACCCTGACCGCTTCGCCAAGCGTCACCGAAGGCGGGGTGATCACCTACACCGTAACCCTGAGCAACCCGGCTCAGACTCCGGTGACCGTGACCCTGTCCAATGGCCAGACCATCACCGTGGAAGCTGGCAAGACCCAGGGCAGTGTTGACTTCGAGACCCCGGCCAACGACGTCTATAACAACGGTTCGACCGTCAGCACCACGATTACCGGTGCGACCGGCGGCAACTTCGAACAGCTGACGCCGAACCCGACCCCGGCGCAGACCACGATCAACGACTCGGTCGATAACACCACCGCGACCCTGACGGCCACTCCGTCGGTGACCGAAGGCGGCGTGATCACCTACACCGTAACCCTGAGCAACCCGGCTCAGACTCCGGTGACCGTGACCCTGTCCAATGGCCAGACCATCACCGTGGAAGTTGGCAAGACCCAGGGCAGTGTTGACTTCGAGACCCCGGCGAACGACGTCTATAACAACGGCTCGACTGTCAGCACCACGATTACCGGTGCGACCGGCGGCAACTTCGAACAGCTGACGCCGAACCCGACCCCGGCGCAGACCACGATCAACGACTCGGTCGATAACACCACCGCGACCCTGACGGCCACTCCGTCGGTGACCGAAGGCGGCGTGATCACCTACACCGTAACCCTGAGCAACCCGGCTCAGACTCCGGTGACCGTGACCCTGTCCAATGGCCAGACCATCACCGTGGAAGCTGGCAAGACCCAGGGCAGTGTTGACTTCGAGACCCCGGCCAACGACGTCTATAACAACGGTTCGACCGTCAGCACCACGATTACCGGTGCGACCGGCGGCAACTTCGAACAGCTGACGCCGAACCCGACCCCGGCGCAGACCACGATCAACGACTCGGTCGATAACACCACCGCGACCCTGACGGCCACTCCGTCGGTGACCGAAGGCGGCGTGATCACCTACACCGTGACCCTGAGCAACCCGGCTCAGACCCCGGTGACCGTGACCCTGTCCAATGGCCAGACCATCACCGTGGAAGCTGGCAAGACCCAGGGCAGTGTTGACTTCGAGACCCCGGCGAACGACGTCTATAACAACGGCTCGACTGTCAGCACCACGATTACCGGTGCGACCGGCGGCAACTTCGAACAGCTGACGCCGAACCCGACCCCGGCCCAGACCACGATCAACGACTCGGTCGATAACACCACCGCGACCCTGACGGCCACTCCGTCGGTGACCGAAGGCGGCGTGATCACCTACACCGTAACCCTGAGCAACCCGGCTCAGACTCCGGTGACCGTGACCCTGTCCAATGGCCAGACCATCACCGTGGAAGCTGGCAAGACCCAGGGCAGTGTTGACTTCGAGACCTCGGCCAACGACGTCTATAACAACGGTTCGACCGTCAGCACCACGATTACCGGTGCGACCGGCGGCAACTTCGAACAGCTGACGCCGAACCCGACCCCGGCGCAGACCACGATCAACGACTCGGTCGATAACACCACCGCGACCCTGACGGCCACTCCGTCGGTGACCGAAGGCGGCGTGATCACCTACACCGTGACCCTGAGCAACCCGGCTCAGACTCCGGTGACCGTGACCCTGTCCAATGGCCAGACCATCACCGTGGAAGCCGGCAAGACCCAGGGCAGCGTCGACTTCGAAACCCCGGCCAATGACGTCTACAACAACGGCTCGACCGTTAGCGTGACCATCGAAAGCGCCACCGGCGGCAACTTCGAACAGCTGACGCCGAACCCGGCCCCGGCCCAGACCACGATCAACGACTCGGTCGACACCACCACTGCGACCCTGACGGCCACTCCGTCGGTGACCGAAGGCGGGGTGATCACCTACACCGTAACCCTGAGCAACCCGGCTCAGACTCCGGTGACCGTGACCCTGTCCAATGGCCAGACCATCACCGTGGAAGCTGGCAAGACCCAGGGCAGTGTTGACTTCGAGACCCCGGCGAACGACGTCTATAACAACGGCTCGACTGTCAGCACCACGATTACCGGTGCGACCGGCGGCAACTTCGAACAGCTGACGCCGAACCCGACCCCGGCGCAGACCACGATCAACGACTCGGTCGATAACACCACCGCGACCCTGACGGCCACTCCGTCGGTGACCGAAGGCGGCGTGATCACCTACACCGTAACCCTGAGCAACCCGGCTCAGACTCCGGTGACCGTGACCCTGTCCAATGGCCAGACCATCACCGTGGAAGCTGGCAAGACCCAGGGCAGTGTTGACTTCGAGACCTCGGCCAACGACGTCTATAACAACGGTTCGACCGTCAGCACCACGATTACCGGTGCGACCGGCGGCAACTTCGAACAGCTGACGCCGAACCCGACCCCGGCGCAGACCACGATCAACGACTCGGTCGATAACACCACCGCGACCCTGACTGCCACTCCGTCGGTGACCGAAGGCGGCGTGATCACCTACACCGTGACCCTGAGCAACCCGGCTCAGACTCCGGTGACCGTGACCCTGTCCAATGGCCAGACCATCACCGTGGAAGCCGGCAAGACCCAGGGCAGCGTCGACTTCGAAACCCCGGCCAATGACGTCTACAACAACGGCTCGACCGTTAGCGTGACCATCGAAAGCGCCACCGGCGGCAACTTCGAACAGCTGACGCCGAACCCGGCCCCGGCCCAGACCACGATCAACGACTCGGTCGACACCACCACTGCGACCCTGACGGCCACTCCGTCGGTGACCGAAGGCGGGGTGATCACCTACACCGTAACCCTGAGCAACCCGGCTCAGACCCCGGTGACCGTGATTCTGTCCAACGGCCAGACCATCACCGTGGAAGCTGGCAAGACCCAGGGCAGCGTCGACTTCGAAACCCCGGCCAATGACGTCTACAACAACGGCTCGACCGTTAGCGTGACCATCGAAAGCGCCACCGGCGGCAACTTCGAACAGCTGACGCCGAACCCGGCCCCGGCCCAGACCACGATCAACGACTCGGTCGACACCACCACTGCGACCCTGACGGCCACTCCGTCGGTGACCGAAGGCGGGGTGATCACCTACACCGTAACCCTGAGCAACCCGGCTCAGACTCCGGTGACCGTGACCCTGTCCAATGGCCAGACCATCACCGTGGAAGCCGGCAAGACCCAGGGCAGCGTCGACTTCGAAACCCCGGCGAACGACGTCTATAACAACGGCTCGACCGTTAGCGTGACCATCGAAAGCGCCACCGGCGGCAACTTCGAACAGCTGACGCCGAACCCGACCCCGGCGCAGACCACGATCAACGACTCGGTCGATAACACCACCGCGACCCTGACGGCCACTCCGTCGGTGACCGAAGGCGGCGTGATCACCTACACCGTGACCCTGAGCAACCCGGCTCAGACTCCGGTGACCGTGACCCTGTCCAATGGCCAGACCATCACCGTGGAAGCCGGCAAGACCCAGGGCAGCGTCGACTTCGAAACCCCGGCCAATGACGTCTACAACAACGGCTCGACCGTTAGCGTGACCATCGAAAGCGCCACCGGCGGCAACTTCGAACAGCTGACGCCGAACCCGGCCCCGGCCCAGACCACGATCAACGACTCGGTCGACACCACCACTGCGACCCTGACGGCCACTCCGTCGGTGACCGAAGGCGGGGTGATCACCTACACCGTAACCCTGAGCAACCCGGCTCAGACCCCGGTGACCGTGATTCTGTCCAACGGCCAGACCATCACCGTGGAAGCTGGCAAGACCCAGGGCAGCGTCGACTTCGAAACCCCGGCCAATGACGTCTACAACAACGGCTCGACCGTTAGCGTGACCATCGAGAGCGCCACCGGCGGCAACTTCGAACAGCTGACGCCGAACCCGACCCCGGCGCAGACCACGATCAACGACTCGGTCGATAACACCACCGCGACCCTGACGGCGACCCCGTCGGTGACCGAAGGCGGGGTGATCACCTACACCGTGACCCTGAGCAACCCGGCTCAGACTCCGGTGACCGTGACCCTGTCCAATGGCCAGACCATCACCGTGGAAGCCGGCAAGACCCAGGGCAGCGTCGACTTCGAAACCCCGGCCAATGACGTCTACAACAACGGCTCGACCGTTAGCGTGACCATCGAGAGCGCCACCGGCGGCAACTTCGAGCAACTGACGCCGAACCCGACCCCGGCCCAGACCACGATCAACGACTCGGTCGATAACACCACCGCGACCCTGACGGCGACCCCGTCGGTGACCGAAGGCGGGGTGATCACCTACACCGTGACCCTGAGCAACCCGGCTCAGACCCCGGTGACCGTGACCCTGTCCAACGGCCAGACCATCACCGTGGAAGCCGGCAAGACCCAGGGCAGCGTCGATTTCGAAACCCCGGCGAACGACGTCTATAACAACGGCTCGACTGTCAGCACCACGATTACCGGTGCGACCGGCGGCAACTTCGAACAGCTGACGCCGAACCCGACCCCGGCGCAGACCACGATCAACGACTCGGTCGATAACACCACCGCGACCCTGACGGCCACTCCGTCGGTGACCGAAGGCGGGGTGATCACCTACACCGTAACCCTGAGCAACCCGGCCCAGACCCCGGTGACCGTGACCCTGTCCAATGGCCAGACCATCACCGTGGAAGCCGGCAAGACCCAGGGCAGCGTCGACTTCGAAACCCCGGCCAACGACGTCTACAACAACGGCTCGACTGTCAGCACCACGATTACCGGTGCGACCGGTGGCAACTTCGAACAGCTGACGCCGAACCCGACCCCGGCGCAGACCACGATCAACGACTCGGTCGATAACACCACCGCGACCCTGACGGCGACCCCGTCGGTGACCGAAGGCGGGGTGATCACCTACACCGTGACCCTGAGCAACCCGGCTCAGACCCCGGTGACCGTGACCCTGTCCAACGGTCAGACCATCACCGTGGAAGCCGGCAAGACCCAGGGCAGCGTCGACTTCGAAACCCCGGCCAACGACGTCTACAACAACGGCTCGACCGTTAGCGTGACCATCGAAAGCGCCACCGGCGGCAACTTCGAACAGCTGACGCCGAACCCAACCCCGGCGCAGACCACGATCAACGACTCGGTCGACACCACCACTGCGACCCTGACGGCCACTCCGTCGGTGACCGAAGGCGGGGTGATCACCTACACCGTAACCCTGAGCAACCCGGCTCAGACCCCGGTGACCGTGACCCTGTCCAACGGCCAGACCATCACCGTGGAAGCCGGCAAGACCCAGGGCAGCGTCGACTTCGAAACCCCGGCCAACGACGTCTATAACAACGGTTCGACTGTCAGCACCACGATTACCGGTGCGACCGGCGGCAACTTCGAGCAGCTGACGCCAGACCCGACGCCTGCATCGACTGTCATCAATGACAGTATCGATACCGTCACCGTAAGCATCGTCAGTAATGGCAACGTGACAGAGGACCAGCAGCCGTCCTTTACTGTGAAGGTAAGCCAGGCACTGGACCGTCCGTTGACAGTTACTCTGTCGAACGGCGATACCGTGACCATTGAGGCCGGCAAGACCGAAGTGGAATACAAGACCGCAGCCCAAGGCGATGATGTCATCCAGGATGCCGGCTCCGTCACGCTCAGCGTGACAGATGCCACCGTCTCGGGTGCCACCTTCGAGAAGCTGGCGTTCGGAGGCCCGGCTACCGTTGAGATCTCGGACACCATCAGTGAAGTCGTCGCCAAACTGACCGCTACTGAGTCCGTAACCGAAGGTGGCGAAATTACCTACACCGTCACGCTGACCAGCAAGGATGGACTGCCGCTCAACATCCAATCGCCGCTGTATTTCACTCTCAGCGATGGCAAGACCGTTATTGAGGTACCGGCCAACAGTACAACCGGTTCGATAACCGTTGCCGCGCCGGACAACGTCTACATGGGCGCCAATCCACCGGTAGTCAATGCGATCGATTCGGTCAGCGGTGCTGATGTATGGAAGTTCGAGAAACTGACCTTGGACAAAACCGAGGTCACTACCACCGTGACTGATGAATCCGGCACCCCAGGCTCTGGTGGTGACCTTGTGTGGGTTAGCATCGAGGCCGACCAGGTATCGGTCCTCGAGAACCAGAACCCGACCTTTACCGTGAAGGTCAACACCGTGCTGGCGCACGATCTTGTCGTGACCTTGAGCAACGATGCCCAAGTCACGATCAAGGCGGGAGAAACCAGTGCGCAGTACACCCATGCCGTACAGGGCGACGACGTTTACCAAGACGCCGGCACTATCAGTGTCGGCCTCAAGTCGGCGACCGATACCGCAGGCAGCACCTTCGAGAATCTGCAATTTGGCGGAGCCGCGTCGGTGGGAGTGACTGACACCATCAACGAAGTAGTGGCCAAGCTGACGGCTACCGATTCCGTCACCGAGGGTGGCGAAATTACCTATACCGTCACGCTGACCAGCCAAGACGGCCTGCCGATCAACAACCACTCGCCGCTGTACTTCACCCTCAGCGACGGCAAGACCGTAGTTGTGGTGCCGGCCAACAGCAACACCGGCTCGATCACCGTTACCGCGCCTAATGATGTCTATGTAGGTGCTCAGCCTGTAGTGAATGCGATCGACTCGGTCAGCGGTGCAGATGCCTGGAAGTTTGAAAAGCTGACCCTGGACAAATCGGAAGTCAGCACAACGGTTACTGATGGCCCAGGCTCAGAGGATATTACCTGCCTGACGCTTTCTGCCACACCGACAGTGGCCGAAGGTGGCACGATCACCTACACCGCCACCTTGACCAACAAGGCCGGCACTGACTTGGTCATCAAACTGAGCAACGGCGAAACCATTACCATCGCGGCAGGCCAGAAGGAAGCTTCGATCATCGTCGACGCCCCAGGGGACGATGTGTACATCGATGCCAAAGACCTCAGCGTGACCATCACCGATGCCACGGGTGGCAATTTCGAGAAGCTGGATGTCAGCAGCAAGGCGGCCGTGACCAAAGTCACCGATACCATCGACACTACCACCGTGACCTTGACGGCCACGCAAAGCGTGGTCGAGGGTGGTGTGGTGACCTACACCGCGTCGGTCAACCACAAGGTCACCGGTTCTGACCTGGTGGTGAAATTGGCCAACGGTCAGACCATTACCATTCCGGTGGGTGAGTCGTCGGCGTCGGTGCCCTTCACCGCGCCAGACAATGCCTACAACACTAATCTGGACCTGACCAACAAGATCACCGACATCTCGGGCGGCAATTACGAGAAGACCGTAGCCGTTGGCGAGCCGGTGACGACCGTGACCGACGGACCAGGCACCAAGGACATTACCCACCTTACCCTGAGCGCGACACCGACGGTTGCCGAGGGTGGCAAGATCACTTATACCGCGACCTTGACCAACAAGGCCGGCACCGATCTGGTGATCAAGCTGAGCAACGGTGAAACCATCACCATTGCCGCCGGCTCGAAGGAGGCTTCGGTCATCGTCGACGCCCCAGGCGATGATGTCTACATTGATGCTGAAGTACTGCAGGTCAAAGTGACCGAAACCACGGGTGGTGACTTCGAGAAGCTGAATGTAAACAGCGGCGCAGCCGTGACCAAGGTCACCGATACCATCGACACCACTACCGTGACCCTGACCGCGACCTCGACCGTCGCTGAAGGTGGTGTGGTGACCTACACCGCATCGGTCAATCACAAAGTTACCGGTTCGGACCTGGTGGTAAAACTGGCCAACGGCCAGACCATCACCATTCCGGTGGGCGAGTCGTCGGCGTCGGTGCCGTTCACCGCGCCGAACAACGTCCATAACACCAACCTGGACCTGACCAACAAGATCACCGACATCTCGGGTGGTAACTACGAGAAGACCGTGGCTGTTGGCGAGCCAGTGACCACTGTCACCGACAACCCGGCGACCCCGGACGTCACCACACTCACGCTGACCGCGACAGATACCGTGGCCGAAGGCGGCAAGATCACCTACACCGCAACGCTGTCCAACCCGGCGGGTACTGCGCTGACCGTCAAGCTGAGCAACGGCGAGACCATCACCATCGCGGCGGGTCAGAAAGAAGGTTCGATCACCATCGACGCGCCGAGCGACGATGTGTACATCGATGCGGGTACCGTTCAGGCCAATATCGATAGCACCAACGGCGGCGACTTCGAGAAGCTGGACGTCAGCAGCACTGCGGCTGTGACCAAGGTCACCGATACCATCGACACCACTACCGTGACCCTGACCGCCACGCAAAGTGTGGTCGAGGGCGGCGTAGTGACCTACACCGCGTCGGTCAACCACAAGGTCACCGGTTCGGACCTGGTGGTAAAACTGGCCAACGGCCAGACCATCACCATTCCGGTGGGCGAGTCGTCGGCGTCGGTGCCGTTCACCGCGCCGAACAACGTCCATAACACCAACCTGGACCTGACCAACAAGATCACCGACATCTCGGGTGGTAACTACGAGAAGACCGTGGCCGTTGGCGAGCCAGTGACCACTGTCACCGACAACCCGGCGACCCCGGACGTCACCACACTCACGCTGACCGCGACAGATACCGTGGCCGAAGGCGGCAAGATCACCTACACCGCAACGTTGTCCAACCCGGCGGGTACTGCGCTGACCGTCAAGCTGAGCAACGGCGAAGCCATCACCATCGCCGCCGGTTCGAAGGAAGCCTCGATCACCATCGACGCGCCGAGCGACGATGTGTATGTCGATGCCGAAGACCTGAGCGTGACCGTTACCGGTACCACCGGTGGTGACTTCGAGAAGCTGGACGTCAGCAGCACTGCGGCTGTGACCAAGGTCACCGATACCATCGACACCACTACCGTGACCCTGACCGCGACCTCGACCGTCGCTGAAGGTGGTGTGGTGACCTACACCGCATCGGTCAATCACAAAGTTACCGGTTCGGACCTGGTGGTAAAACTGGCCAACGGCCAGACCATCACCATTCCGGTGGGCGAGTCGTCGGCGTCGGTGCCGTTCACCGCGCCGAACAACGTCCATAACACCAACCTGGACCTGACCAACAAGATCACCGACATCTCGGGTGGTAACTACGAGAAGACCGTGGCCGTTGGCGAGCCAGTGACCTCTGTCACCGATAATCCGGCGACTCCGGACGTGACCACACTCACGCTGACCGCGACGGATACCGTGGCCGAAGGCGGCAAGATCACCTACACCGCAACGTTGTCCAACCCGGCGGGTACTGCGCTGACCGTCAAGCTGAGCAACGGCGAAGCCATCACCATCGCCGCCGGTTCGAAGGAAGCCTCGATCACCATCGACGCGCCGAGCGACGATGTGTATATCGATGCCGAAGACCTGAGCGTGACCGTTACCGGTACCACCGGTGGTGATTTCGAGAAGCTGGACGTCAGCAGCAAGGCGGCTGTGACCAAGGTCACCGATACCATCGACACCACTACCGTGACCCTGACCGCGACCTCGACCGTCGCTGAAGGTGGTGTGGTGACCTACACCGCATCGGTCAATCACAAAGTTACCGGTTCGGACCTGGTGGTAAAACTGGCCAACGGCCAGACCATCACCATTCCGGTGGGCGAGTCGTCGGCGTCGGTGCCGTTCACCGCGCCGAACAACGTCCATAACACCAACCTGGACCTGACCAACAAGATCACCGACATCTCGGGTGGTAACTACGAGAAGACCGTGGCCGTTGGCGAGCCAGTGACCACTGTCACCGACAACCCGGCGACCCCGGACGTCACCACGCTCACGCTGACTGCGACAGATACCGTGGCCGAAGGCGGCAAGATCACTTACACCGCAACGCTGTCCAACCCGGCGGGTACCGCGCTGAACGTCAAGCTGAGCAACGGCGAGACCATCACCATCGCGGCGGGTCAGAAAGAAGGTTCGATCACCATCGATGCGCCGAGCGACGATGTGTACATTGATGCCGGTACCGTTCAGGCCAAGATCGATGGCACCACTGGCGGCGACTTCGAGCTGCTGGCTACCAGTGGAGCCTATGCGGTAACCAAGGTCAGCGACACCATCGACCACACTGGCCTTAGCCTCAGCGCCACGCCAACCGTCGCAGAAGGTGGCCAGATCACCTACACCGCCACCCTGACCAACAAGGCTGGCACCGACATGACCATCAAGCTGAGCAACGGCGCTGTGATCAGCATCGATGCGGGCAAGCTCTCCGGCTCCGTGACCGTTCCGGCGCCAGCCGATGACGTCTATATCGATGCAGGCAACGTTTCGGCGAAGATCACCGAAACCAGCGGTGGCAACTTCGAGAAATTGAACGTCAGCGATACGGCGGCGGTCACTGCGGTCACGGATACCATCCAGACCACCACCCTGAGCATCAGCGGCACCGCCGCGGTCGCCGAAGGTGGTAATGCCACGTACGTCCTGAACCTGACCAACAAGGCCGAGACCGACGTCACCGTCAAACTGACCTACACCGGCACCGCGGCCGATGGCACGGACTACACCGGCGTGGCTACCGTAGTGATCAAGGCCAACAGCTCGCAGGCAACGTTCACCGTCCCGACCTTCAAGGACAACGCCACCGAGGGTACCGAGCACTTCACGGTCAAGATCGATTCGGCCACTGGCGGTAACTTCGAGAAGCTCGACATCAGCTCCAGCGCCGGCAGCGTGACCACCCAGATATTCGAGCCAGCTCCGGTTCTGGACCTGGATGGCAACGACTCCAGCGGCAAGACCGGAGCCGACTACCAGACCACCTTCACCGAGAACCAGCCAGGCAGTGGTGTGTCGATCGGCGATGTGGACGTCACTATCACCGACTTCGACAGCTCGCAGCTGACGGGCGCGACGGTCACCCTGACCAACCGCCAGCCGGGTGATGCGCTGAACCTAGGCAACAGTGTCAACGGCATCACGATCAACGCCAACAGCACAGACGGCAAGGTAGTCCTGACCCTGAGCGGCGCTGCGTCGCTGGCCGACTATATCCAGGCGATCAAGAACATCACCTTCATCAACAGCAGCGAGAACCCGAGCACCACGCCTCGCATCATCACCGTGACGGTGACCGACGGCGTTAATACCTCGAACACCGCCACGACCACGGTGAATGTGATCGCTGTCAACGACGCACCGGTCGCCACTGGCGGCGCCGTCACTGGCGTCGAAGACACGCCGCTGGTGCTGACCTGGAACGACTTCAACATTTCCGACGTCGACAGCGCCCTGTCGAGCCTGGGTGTGACCTTCACCCAGCTGCCAGCGGGTTCCCTGCAGCTCTTCAACGGCACCGCCTGGGTCAACGTCGCCCAGAACCAGACCGTCAGCCAGGCTGACATCGCTGCCGGCAACCTGCGGTTCGTGCCAAAATCCAACGAGTCGGGTATCGACGGATATGGCGGAACGGGCGTCGGCAACAAGCAGGCCGACTATGCCCAGATCAAGTACAAGCCTACCGACGGTACCGCTGCTGGTGGCGAGGCCACGCTGAAGGTCGATATTGCACCTGTAGCCGACAAGCCTGGCCTGAACATCGGCAGCAACACTCCCGAATCGCTTGGCCTGACCAAGGAAACCTGGAACAGCCTCACGGGCCTGGGCACCAACGGCAACGGCATCAGCGGTACTGCGCTGAAGAACGTGTTCGCCAACTCTGGCAGTGCCAGCAAGACCGAGCAGGTTACCAGCGCCGATTCGGGCGGCAGCGTTGCCGCCGGTACGGGCTCCAAGACCTCCGGCCTGATCTACCTGGAAGCCGGCCAGACCTACACCTTCAGCGGCACCGCCGATGACAGCTTGCAGGTCTATATCGGCAAAACCAGCGTGGTCGGCGCCACCTGGGGGGCGGGCGGTACGATCTCCGGCAGCTTCTCGCCGCCTGTCAGCGGCTACTACACCTTGGAGATCTACCACGCCAACCAGTCCGGCCCGGGCAGCCTGGATATCAACGTCAAGGTCGGTAACGGCCCGGTGACCGACCTGAGCAGCTCGGCCATCCCGATGTACCCGAACGTTGCGGCGATGGGGAGCGCGGGGCTTTCCGTGTCCGATTTCCATGGCAGTGACGGCCAGGGCTACTACGACGGCTACAAGCTCAACGAAGGGCCGGAGAACGGCACCGTCAAGCTGGTCGGCATTTCCACCAACCTGACCGACACCGACGGCTCCGAGAGCCTGAGCGTCAAGCTGGACGGCATTCCGGCAGGTTCGGTGCTCAGCGATGGCGCCGGTCATACCGTAACCGTCGGCGCCACGTCGGTTGACGTCACCGGCTGGAGCCTCAACGGCCTGAGCATCAAGCCGCCGGCGTACTACCAGGGCAGTTTCGATGTGAAGGTCACCTCGACCGCTACCGAAAGCGTGGGCGGCAGCAAAGCCTCCACCGAAGGCACGATCAAGGTAACTGTCTATCCGGACAGCTATACCGCCAGCAACCTGACTACCGACAGCGACAGTTTCACCGGCACCACCACCAGTGACATCATCGTTGCCGACATCAGTGGCCTGCATGTGACGCCGGGTCAGGACTACAACATTGCGTTCATCGTCGATACCTCAGGCAGCATGGGCAGCGCGGTCGATGCCGCGCGCAACTCGCTGAAGTCGGTGTTCGATACGCTGGCCAACAGCGTCAAGGGCGCGCAGTCCGGTACAGTGAACATCCTGCTGGTGGACTTCTCCACCCAGGTGAACAGTACGGTTTCGGTCAACCTGGGCGACAAGAACGCGTTGAGCACGCTCTACACTGCGCTCAATACGCTCTATTCCAGCGGCTCGACCAACTACGAGGATGCCTTCAAGACCACCGCCAACTGGTTCAAGCAATTGATGGACGTGGGCAACACCGGCAGCCGCCAGACGTTCTTCATCACCGACGGCCAGCCGAACGTGTACCAGGCTGGCGAACGTGAGGGCACCTTCAGGAACATCGGCACAACGGTGGATTCCGTGCTCAAGTCGATCGGCTACAAGTTGGGTGACGTGGTCACCAACAAGATGGTGGGCAGCGACAACCGCTTCAGCATCGATGCCAAAGGCAACATGACCGCCGAATACTGGGGCAAAAAGGGCTGGACCAACGACAATGGTGC
Organism: Pseudomonas shirazica; assembly: GCF_015168335.1. NCBI lineage: Bacteria > Pseudomonadati > Pseudomonadota > Gammaproteobacteria > Pseudomonadales > Pseudomonadaceae > Pseudomonas > Pseudomonas shirazica. Next base: position 5,115,327 of record NZ_CP063456.1, on the reverse strand, counting down.
GTCTGGACAGCTGCATGCCCAAGGTGATGGCACCTTTGAGTTCTCCTACGCTGAAAGCGGTTACTACTATGTGGACTACAACTCGCAACAAAGCTTCCTGTTGCTGTCCAACCTGTCTGGCGTGGAAGCCATCGGCCTGAACAGCGCGGTCAATGTCAACGACCTGAAGCCTTACGACACCGATAGCAAGCCGCAGACCAACATCGACCCGAGCAAACTGGCGGAAGCGATCCTGGGCCACACCGAAGCCACCGTGCCGGGCAATGACACCGTCAACGGTGGTGATGGCAACGACATCATCTTCGGTGACCTGGTGAGCTTCGGTTCGCTCGCCGGCAACGGTGTCGAAGCCATACAGAGCTATGTTGCAGGCCAGCTGGGTGTGGCCCTGGGTGATGTCGACGGTCGCGTGCTGCACAAGTACATCGTCGAGCACGTCAGCGAATTCGATGTCTCGCGCAGCAACGATGGCAATGACATTCTCAACGGTGGCGCGGGCAATGACCTCCTGTTCGGCCAGGGCGGCGACGACACCCTCGACGGTGGCAAGGGCAATGACATCCTGATCGGTGGCCTGGGCAAGGACACTTTGCTCGGTGGTGAAGGCAATGACATCCTGCTTGGCGGCAAGGGCGATGACACCATGACCGGTGGCAGCGGTGCCGACACCTTCGTATGGAAGGCTGGCGATACCGGCAATGACGTGATCAAGGACTTCAAGGTGGCCGAAGGCGACCGCATCGACCTGAAGGACCTGCTCCAGGGCGAGAAGGGCAGCACCATCGACAACTACCTGAAGCTCACCACGGTGGAAGGCACGACGACGCTGCAGGTCAGCAGCGAAGGCAAGCTCAATGCCGCCGGTGGTATCGCCAATGCCGACGTGACCATCAAGCTGGAAGGGGTGAACTGGTCCAACACCACGATCAACTCGTTGATCAGCGGTGCTGACCCGACCATCATCGTCCACAACAAGGACAGCTGATGCGCCAATGGGCTGCCCTGCAGCCCATCGCCATCACCGGCTTCAGGCTGGCGCTGTCCCTGTAGGAGCGGCCTTGTGTCGCGATGGGCTGCAGAGCAGCCCCCAGGTCTCCGGCATTGTTGCCGAAACCGTGGGGCCGCTTTGCGGCCCTGTCGCGACACAAGGCCGCTCCTACAGGACGCGTGCCTGGGCCTTTCCCGCAACTCCATGACAGCGCATACTCTGGCGTCGGGCCTGCGTGCCCGGTGATCTTTGCCTATGCTGCTGTCTACCACCCAGGAACCAATGTGACGAGGGACACCGCCATGTTCTACGTGCAACGCGATGCCGCTGGCCAGTTGCAGCGGGTCGAAGCAGCCGCTTTTGACCAGTTCACCGAAATGCTCCCCGCCGACCATGCCGATATCCAGGAATGGTTTGCCGATGACGTCGTGGAAAACAGCCTCAACCAGCTCAAGCAAAGCGATCTCGACATGATCCGCGTGCTCGAGGACTTGATCGATGTGCTGACTGCCAAGGGTGTGTTCAAGATCACCGACCTGCCCCCCGGTGCGCAGGCCAAGCTGCTCAACCGTTCTACAGCGCGCAAGGCGCTCAGCAGCCTGAACAACCTCATCGATGAGGAAGAGCAGGGCGGGTTGATCTGATTGCGCGCCGCCTCTGACAGCCGTGCTATGGTTATTCTTTATCGGTATTTAAAATAAAACCCTTATGACTTTATAGTCGCTTCCACTGCGTACCCGTCGACCAATCGATGCGCCGCACGACTTGAACCCACACGGGAAATCCCCGTGCGTTTCTGATCGTTGCGCGCCATTGAAGTCGCGCACTGCGTGGGAGTGAAAAATGTCAGCCGCCTCGAACGCCTTGTCGATCATCGACAGCGCACTGCCGCAACGCTTCGAAATCCGCCCTTTTTCCGGTGCTGTAGGTGCCGAGATCATCGGCCTGGACTTGGCCAGGCCGGTCAACGCCGTGGATTTTGCCCGTATCCATCGCGCCCACCTCGACCACCATGTGCTGGTGTTTCGCGACCAACGCATCAGTCCCGACCAGCAGATCGCCTTCAGCCGCCGTTTTGGTCCATTGCAGATCCATGTGCTCAAGCAGTTCCTGCTCGCCGGCCACCCCGAGATCCTGATCGTTTCCAACATCATCGAGAATGGCCAGAACATCGGCCTGGGTGATGCCGGCAAGTTCTGGCACTCGGACCTGTCGTACAAGGAACTGCCCAGCCTCGGTTCCATGCTGCATGCCCAGGAACTGCCCGGCGAGGGCGGCGATACTCTGTTCGCCGACATGCACAAGGCCTGGGACGCTGTACCCGCGGCCCTGCGCAAGGTGGTCGAGGGCCGCAGTGCCGCTCACTCCTACACCGCCCGTTACGCCGAGACCAAGTTCGAAGGCAACTGGCGCCCGACCCTGACCGCCGAGCAGCTGGCGCAGGTACAGGAAGTCATCCATCCGGTGGTGCGTACCCACCCGGAAAACGGCCGCAAGGCGCTGTTCGTCAGCGAAGGCTTCACCACCCGTATCGTCGGCCTGCCAAGTGACGAAAGCCGCGACGTGCTGCAACAGCTGTATGCCCTGAGCGTGCTGGAGCAGAACATCTATCGCCACCAGTGGCAGCCTCACGACCTGGTGTTCTGGGACAACCGCTCGCTGATCCACCTGGCCACTGGCTGCCCCGCACACCTGCGGCGCAAGCTGTATCGCACCACCATCCAGGGCGATGCCCCGTTCTGACGACTGAGGAAACCCATCATGCGTAAATCCATCAGCCGCCTGGCGGCAAGCATCGGCCTGGGCGCAAGCCTTGTCGTCGGCAGCCTGGCGGCCCCCGCCACGGCGCAAGCAGAAGGCAAGATTCGCATCGCCGAACAGTTCGGTATCGTCTACCTGCTGCTGAACGTAGTGCGTGACCAGCATCTGATCGAAAAACATGGCAAGGAGCAGGGCATCGACATCGAAGTCGATTGGGCCCAGCTGTCGGGTGGTTCGGCTATCAACGACGCACTGCTGTCCGGTTCGGTGGACATCGCCGGTGCCGGCGTCGGCCCGCTGTTGACCGTGTGGGACCGTACCAAGGGCCGACAGAACGTCAAGGCCGTGGCCTCGCTGGGCAACTTCCCGTACTACCTGGTCAGCAGCAACCCCAATGTGAAGACCATTGCCGACATCTCCGACAAGGACCGCATCGCCGTACCGGCGGTAGGCGTTTCGGTGCAGTCGCGCTTCCTGCAGTACGCCGCCGCCCAGCAATGGGGCGACAAGGAATACAACCGCCTCGACAAGTACACCCTGGCCGTGCCGCACCCGGATGCCACTGCCGCGCTGCTGGCCGGCGGCACCGAACTCAACGGACACTTCTCCAACCCGCCGTTCCAGGACCAGGTGCTCGCCAACAAGAACGTGCACGTTGTACTCAACAGCTACGACCTGCTCGGCCCCAACTCGCCGACCTTGCTGTTCGCCACTGAAAAATTCCGCAAGGACAACCCCAAGACTTACAAGGCCTTCGTTGATGCGCTGGCCGAAGCCGCGGACTTCGCCCAGAAGGACAAGGCGGCTGCCGCCGACACCTACATCCGCGTGACCAAGGCCAAGATCGACCGCGACACGTTGATCAGGCTGATCGACAACCCGCAGTACGAATTCACCGTCACGCCAAAGAACACCTACAAGTTGGCCGACTTCCTCTATCGGGTAGGCGCCATCAAGCACAAGCCGGAATCGTGGAAGGACTACTTCTTCCAGGATGAACGCCCGCTGCAGGGGAGCTGACCGATCATGACCGCCCCATTGCCAGGCCACACGGCCAGCAACCTGAGCCGTGTCGCAACGCCGCCTTTGCTCAAGGTGAATAACCTCAGCCTCGAATACCGCACCTCGCAACGCGTGGTGCGGGCCACCCATCAGGTCAGCTTCGAAGTCGACCGTGCCGACCGCTTCGTGCTGCTCGGCCCCTCCGGCTGCGGCAAGTCCACCTTGCTCAAGGCCGTGGCCGGGTTTATCTCGCCCCAGGAGGGGCAGATTCTGCTGCAAGGTCAGCCAGTCAGCGGTCCGGGCCCCGACCGCATCGTGGTGTTCCAGGAGTTCGACCAGCTGCCGCCATGGAAGACGGTGAAACAGAACGTCATGTTCCCTCTGCTGGTGTCGGGCCAGCTGAAACGCGCCGAGGCCGAGGAGCGGGCACTGCACTACCTGGAAAAAGTCGGCCTGGCCGCCTTCGCCGATGCCTACCCACACACCCTGTCGGGCGGTATGAAGGCGCGCGTGGCGATTGCCCGGGCCTTGGCCACTCAGCCGAAGATCCTGCTGATGGACGAACCGTTCGCGGCACTTGATGCGCTGACCCGGCGCAAGATGCAGGAAGAACTGCTGCTGCTATGGGAGGAGGTGCGTTTTACCCTGCTGTTCGTTACCCACTCCATCGAAGAAGCGCTGGTGGTCGGCAACCGCATCCTGCTGCTGTCGCCCCACCCGGGGCGGGTGCGGGCCGAAGTGCACAGCCACCAGTACGACTTGGGCAGCCTGGGTGGTAGCGACTTCCAGGCCAGTGCCCGGCGCATCCATCGTTTGCTGTTCGATGAGGCGGATGCCCCCGAACAGCCCGACGATCTTGGTTTCAACGATATCCGTATCGCCTACTGACAGGAGCTTCAGCCATGACCACTACACCTGTACGCCAGGAATACGAGGTGCAGCTGGAGCCTTTGCTCAGTGTGCCTGTGGAACGCAACCTGCCATTGGCTCAGCGCCTGTGGCAGCACGGCTGGTTGCGCAAGGCGGTCATCCTGCTGGTGATCGCCGTACTGTGGGAGGCCATTGCCCGCTATCAGGGCAACGATCTGCTGCTACCGACCTTCCTGCAGACGGCCACGGCGTTGTGGGACGGCATGGTCAGCGGTGAGTTGCCGGCCAAGGTTGGCGTGTCGCTGGTGATTCTGCTCAAGGGTTACCTGCTGGGGATCATCCTGGCCTTCGGCCTCACCAGCTTGGCGGTGTCGACCCAGCTTGGGCGCGATCTGCTGGGCACTCTGACTTCGATGTTCAACCCGTTGCCGGCGATTGCTCTGTTGCCGCTGGCCTTGTTGTGGTTCGGGCTGGGCGACAACAGCCTGATCTTTGTGCTGGTGCACTCGGTGCTCTGGGCGCTGGCGCTGAACACCTATGCGGGCTTCCTAGGCGTGTCGGAAACCTTGCGCATGGCCGGGCGCAACTACGGCCTGAAAGGGCTGCGGCTGGTACTGCATATCCTTGTCCCGGCGGCGCTGCCGTCGATCCTGTCGGGGCTGAAGATCGGCTGGGCATTCGCCTGGCGAACACTGATCGCTGCCGAGCTGGTGTTCGGCGCCAGCAGTGGCAAAGGCGGGTTGGGCTGGTACATCTTCCAGAACCGCAACGAGCTGTACACCGACAAGGTGTTTGCCGGGTTGGCGGTGGTGATCCTGATCGGTTTACTGGTGGAGGGGCTGGTGTTCAACACGCTGGAGCGGTTGACCGTTCGCCGCTGGGGGATGCAGCGCTGACGCGCATGTGCTTGGTTGGCCCGATCGCCGGCTTGCCGGTGATCGGGCTAATGTTGTCGGCCCAAATGGCGTAACCCTGAAACACTTTCAAATGTTTTCAAGCCGACTTGTCGCATAAATTGTAAGAAAATTCCTAATTTAGCATCGATCTCCGCAGAATGATTGCGTTGGAGTTTTTCCGTGCCTAGCCTGTTCCGCTCAATTGTTTACAAGGAACAGTAACCATGGCTTTCGACGCTTATATTCAAATCGCGGAAATCGCTGGCGAAGCAAAGGACGAGCAGTACAGTAACTGGATCGAAATCCTCGGCTACACGTTCGGCAGCAGCCAAAGCGCCTCCGCCACCGCCAGTTCCGCAGGCGGCGCCACTTCCGGGCGTACCACCCTGAGCAACCTCACCTTCACCAAGTACCTGGACAACGCCAGTTGCAAACTGCTCGAAGCCAGTTGCGCCGGGCAGCACCTGAAAGAGGTGAGGCTGGTCGTTTGCCGCGCTGGCGGCGATAAACTCAAGTACTACGAAGTGGTGCTCGAAGAAGTGATCATCGCCGACTACGCACAAAGCGCGCATGCCGGCGTACCTACCTAGTGGAGGGGCCGGTGCATTAGCGTGCGCGGTGGTCGGTGGAGCCGTAGGTGGAAAGATTGGTGGTGAAAATGGTAAAGAGGGTGGTGAGTGGCTTGGGGAAATTCTCTACGAGAGCATTAAGCCATGAGCTCATTTGAGATGAATGTGGTTGCGATTTGTTTTTTCTTCTTGGGCATAGTCGCGCTTTTAGTGCAGATATATATCGCCATAAGATATCTTGATAGGATTGAAGGGCTGCTATGGAAAAGTGATTTTGTATCGGGGAATAGGAAGCTTTATTTGCATGCGGGCATCCTCGGTAAAATTATGCGTATCTGTACCATATCAACACTTCTGAGCGCGCCATACCTATTTGCTCGCAAGGGATTGGTTGACGAGGCGCAACTGCAGAACTTTCCGGCGCGTATGAAAAGACTGCTTATAGTAACGTGGTGCACAATGTGTATTTCTTCAGTCGCATTCCTCGCGCTCGGGTCTTTTTAAGAAAGTGTTTGGAGGAAGCGCGCAGGCTGCAGTGTGATACGCGGTGCTCAATTTCGCCTTGTCTGAGGAAGCTTGCCGGGAAGATGGGAGCAACACGGTTGTTGGTTTGACCAGCTTGGGAGGCGAGTGTGTGGAAAGAGGATTGAATGAAATCGACAGCTGAAGTAATAGGAATGTCCATGTTGTTATTCTGGATAATGATCAGTGTGGGTATTATGATTTACCTAGCCTGCCGATATCTTGATTTGGTTGAATCGAACCTGTCGGGATGCAGTTATGTACGAGATAATCGGTTAAGTTTCTCATCAGCGGGTTTGCTAGGTAGAGTGTTGCGCATCTGTCTGGCCGCAAATATGCTTATGATGCCCGGTGTCTTTGTTAGCAAAGGTGTTGCGGATGCTTCCGAAATATTGCGCTTTCCAAAGGATCTGAAAATTAAAATTCTAGTTTCGTGGGGAGGGCTAATGACTTCTACGGTTATTTTTGTTGTTGCCCATAATGTTCTGAAGCTTTTAAGCTTGCCCAGTTGATTCTATCGGCTTAATTTATTATTAATTGGAGGGGTAAAGTGCCACTTTGCTATAAGCGGCTTGTGCTCTACTTTCATCTCGCAATTGCAGGCCAGGTTCTTAGCCATGGGAAATCGAGACTTGCTGGTGGGTGAGCCTTAAGCTCAATGGCCATCCTGATACTGTGCAGCCGCTTCAACGAGTGTCCTGGCAATCTCCATGCGTAGCTGGCTGGGCTGCTCGATCACCACGCCTGCTCCCTGGCTCAGCACCCACCAGCGCAACCCCCAGCCATCTTCCACGGTGGCCCGCAGCCGATGGCCATGCTCCAGCGCTGTCAGCTGCATATCGACACTCAACGGCGCTTCGCGCAACTGTCGAGCCAGCAGGTCGCTGACCCAGGCCTGTAGCTCGACCCCTTCACCTTGCGCCGGCTGCAGCGAACCACCGCGCAAAAAACCCTGCAGATCGAAATTCCCACGCAACTCGCCAGCAACGCTCGCCGACCAGTGCCAGCCAAACGGAATGCTCTTGTCATTGCGCTCCAGCGGAAATATCAGCGACAGCTCATTGAGATCACGCTCGACAGTGCGTTTGCTGACGGTGAAGCCCACGTCACGCAGGCGCCAGACCAATTCGGCGCTGGTAATGCCAGGGGAACGGCTGGGCAACTGGCGCAGCAGCGCCCACTGTCGGCTGAGGGTGGCGCGAGTGGTGGCGAACGGCAAAAGATAACGTCCTTGTCTAGGCTTGCCGCAATAGGATGGCGGCAGGCGTGGGTCATGGCAATTGGCCACAGCCTGCTCAGATCAAGGAAGTCGCATTTGGTTGCCTGGTGCCGAATCGTTCGCGACAGGTTTTGACGTTACGTCACGCAGAATCACGCCTCATCACAGCCGAAGGTTGGGGTTGTGTGTCGTTCAATGAGGATGAACATGTCTGCTGCCAGCAATATCCATTCGCTGCTTGCCCGCCTTTTGCCCGAGCGGGTCATTGCCCCACCGGCCGCTGTCGGGAGGCGACAGCGACTGTTTGCCGGGATAGGGTTGCCCAGCCAGCGCTCGCTGCTGGTCAGTCGCCTGGACGAAGCCAGCGACTTGCAGACGGTTTACGTCGACCTGCGCCGCCAGGCCTTGCAAGGCAACGTGGCGGCGCTCAACGACCTTGGCTGGATCTGGCTCAACGGCAAATACTGGCGTGCTGACACCGTGTTGGCCGGCCACCTGTTGCGCATGGCGGCCCTGCAAGGCAATGCCGCGGCGTGGTTCAACCTTGGGCAGCAACATTACTTCGGCAAAGGTATCGAACCCTCTTACCTACAGGCGGCGGAGTGCTACCGGCAGGCTTTCGAGCGGGGCATGCTGCATGCCGCTGCTGCGCTGGGTGACCTGTACGAGGAAGAAGTGTGCGATGGCAGCCTGCAGTGGCAGGTAGATCTTGTACAGGCCTACCAGTGGTTCCTGCGCGGGGCCGAGCAGGGCGAGGCACGCTGCCGTTTCGAGGTGGGCTACCGGTTGATGCACGGGCTGTACGTGGAGGTTGATCTCAAGGCCGCACTGTACTGGCTGGAACTGGCGGCAGCTGCGGGGGTGGTGCAGGCGGCCGAAGAGCTGGCGGTACACTTCAGCAGCCGTGACGAGGGCCGCTACCAGGAGTGGCGTGACCGGGCGGTGCAGATGGGCAGTACATTGGCCTTGACCATGAAGCTGGAAGACCAGATACAGCCCTGAATTTGCTGCTGCTTGTCCGGGCCCTTTCGCGGGCTCGCCCGCTCCCACAGGAATTGCACAAACTTCAGGTCCTGTGAGGGAGGTCCCTGTGGGAGCGGGCAAGCCCGCGAAAGGGCCAGTAAGACAAAAGCATGAACAACATTTCACCCAGGCTATCCGTCACCCCCGGTTGACGAAAGGGGGAGGCAAAGGCGTATATTGATAGTTAGCAAACTATGAATATCCTTGGTTCCTGTCATGTCCCTTGATCTCCTGCGCCTGCAAGTCAGCAGCGGCATGGTGGTTGCCGCCCGCCATTGGCGGCGTATCTGCCATACCGCCCTGACCGGTTACGGCATTTCCGAGGCTTGTGCCGTGCCGTTGCTGATGATCGTGCGCCTGGGTGACGGCGTGCATCAGGTGGCCGTGGCCCAGGCCGCCGGCCTGGAAAGCCCGTCGCTGGTGCGCCTGCTCGACCAACTGTGCAAGGCCGGCCTGGTATGCCGCAGCGAGGACCCGCTGGACCGCCGCGCCAAGGCCCTGAGCCTGACCGCCGCAGGCCGCACGTTGGCCGAGTCCATCGAAGCCGAACTGGTGCGCCTGCGCCGCGAGGTGCTGCATGGCATCGACCAGGCCGATTTGGAAGCCGCCTTGCGCGTGCTGCGTGCCTTCGAAGCCGCCGGCCTGGGCAACACAGGCGGGACAGCATGAGCGGTTTCTTCAGCTCGGTGCCCCCGGCCCGCGACTGGTTCTATGGCGTGCGTACCTTTGCCGCCTCCATGATCGCCCTGTACATCGCCCTGCTCATGCAGTTGCCGCGCCCCTATTGGGCCATGGCCACGGTGTACATCGTCTCCAGCCCGTTCCTTGGCCCCACCAGCTCCAAGGCCCTGTACCGTGCCGTGGGCACGCTGCTCGGTGCTGGCGGGGCGATTTTCCTGGTACCACCGCTGGTGCAGTCACCGTTGCTGCTGAGCATCGCCATCGCCCTGTGGACCGGCACCTTGCTGTTCCTTTCGCTGAACCTGCGCACCGCCAACAACTATGTGCTGATGCTGGCCGGCTACACCTTGCCGATGATTGCCCTGGCGGTGGTCGACAACCCGCTTGCTGTGTTCGATGTGGCGTCTTCCCGCGCCCAGGAAATCTGCTTGGGGATCGTCTGCGCGGCGGTGGTCGGAGCGATCTTCTGGCCACGCCGGCTGGCGCCAGTTGTAGTCGGTGCCACTGGTAGCTGGTTCACCGAAGCGATCCGCTACAGCGACACCTACCTGGCCCGCCAGGCCAGCGCAGACCAGGTTGGCGGCATGCGCGGGGCGATGGTCGCCACCTTCAACTCGCTGGAGCTGATGATCGGCCAGCTCGGCCATGAAGGTGCCGGTCCGCACACCCTGAAGAATGCCCGCGAGTTGCGCGGGCGCATGATCCACCTGCTGCCCGTGATCGATGCCCTCGACGACGCCTTGGTCGCCCTCGAAGGCCGCGCCCCGGCACAGTTCGCCCAGTTGCAACCGTTGCTCGATGCCGCCCGCGAATGGCTCAAGGGCACTGTCGACAGCGCCTCGGTCGCCCGCTGGACCGCCCTGCACGAACAGATCGAGCGCCTGCAGCCGGGCGCCGCTGCCCTCGACCAGCGCGCCGAACTGCTACTGTCCAACGCTCTGTACCGCCTGACCGAATGGGCCGACCTGTGGCAGGACTGCTGCAGCCTGCAACATGCCCTGCGCAGCGACGATTCCAAACCCTGGCGCGCGGTGTACCGCCACTGGCGCCTGGGCCGCCTGACGGCGTTCTTCGACCGTGGCCTGATGCTGTATTCGGTGGCCTCAACCGTGCTGGCGATCGTTGTAGCCTGCGGCTTGTGGATTGGCCTGGGTTGGAACGACGGCGCCAGCGCAGTGATCCTCGCCGCCGTGTCGTGCAGCTTCTTCGCCGCCATGGACGACCCGGCGCCGCAGATCTACAGGTTCTTCTTCTGGACGCTGATGTCGGTCATCTTCTCCAGCCTGTACCTGTTCCTGGTGCTGCCCAACCTGCACGACTTCCCGATGCTGGTGCTGGCCTTCGCCGTGCCATTCATCTGCGTTGGCACCCTGACCGTGCAGCCGCGCTTCTACCTGGGTACCTTGCTGACCATCGTCAACACCTCGACCTTCATCAGCATCCAGGGTGCCTACGATGCTGACTTCTTCACCTTCCTCAATTCCAACCTGGCCGGCCCCGTGGGTCTGCTGTTCGCCTTCATCTGGACCTTGGTGATGCGCCCGTTCGGCGTGGAGCTGGCAGCCAAGCGCATGACCCGCTTCGCCTGGCGCGACATCGTCGAAATGACCGAGCCGGCTACCCTGGCCGAGCACCGCCAGGTCGGTGTGCAGATGCTCGACCGCCTGATGCAGCACCTGCCGCGCTTGTCGCAAACCGGGCAGGACAGCGGCGTGGCACTGCGCGACCTGCGCGTGGGGTTGAACCTGCTCGACCTGCTGGCCTATATGCCGCGTGCCGGGCAGCAGGCTCGTGAGCGCCTGAACACAGTGGTCGAGGAAGTCGGCGCACACTACGCCGCCTGCCTGCGCGCCGGCGAGCGCCTGCACGCCCCGGCCGCGCTGCTGCGCAACATGGAGCGCGCGCGCCTGGCGCTGAACCTGGATGAGCTGTACGAGCGCGGCGATGCCCGTACCCACCTGCTGCACGCGCTGAGCGGCCTGCGCCTGGCGCTGCTGCCGGGCGTGGAGGTGATGCTCGAGCCAGCCGAACAACCGCAACTGCCCCCCGGCCTCGACGGAGCGCCCCTGTGATTGGTGAACTGGATATCAGCGGGGTATTCCTGCCCACGCTGCTGGTGATGATGTTTGGCACCTACCTGCTGTTCCTCGGGGTGCACGCGGTGCTGGTGCGCCTGCATTTCTACCGCCTGGTCTGGCACCGGGCGTTGTTCAACGTTGCTCTTTATGCCGTGCTGCTTGGTGCGGTGGACCACTTTTGCCGAAACCTGATGCTGCCATGAAAAAACCTTTGCTGACCCTGGGCCGTGTGGTCCTGACCTTGCTGGTAGTGACCTTCGCCGCCGTGCTCGTGTGGCAGATGGTGGTGTACTACATGTTCGCCCCCTGGACCCGCGACGGCCACATCCGCGCCGACGTGATCCAGATTGCCCCGGACGTGTCCGGGCTGATCCAGAAGGTCGAGGTGCGTGACAACCAGACCGTCAAGCGCGGCGATGTGCTGTTTACCATCGACCAGGACCGCTTCACCCTGGCCCTGCGCCAGGCCAAGGCGACCCTGGGTGAGCGCCAGGAAACCCTGGCCCAGGCCTCCCGCGAAGCGCAGCGCAACCGCAAGCTGGGCAACCTGGTGGCCGCCGAACAGCTGGAAGAAAGCCAGTCCCGCGAGGCCCGTGCCCGTTCCGCCGTCAGCGAAGCGCAGGTGGCCGTCGATACCGCCCAGCTCAACCTCGACCGCTCGGTGGTGCGCAGCCCGGTGGACGGTTACCTGAACGACCGAGCACCGCGTAATCACGAATTCGTCACCGCCGGCCGCCCGGTGCTGTCGGTGGTCGACAGCGCCTCGTACCACGTCGATGGCTACTTCGAGGAAACCAAGCTTGGCGGTATCCACATCGGCGATGCCGTGGACATTCGCGTCATGGGCGACAACACCCGCCTGCGTGGCCATGTGCAAAGCTTCGCCGCCGGCATCGAAGACCGTGACCGCAGCAGTGGTGCCAACCTGTTGCCCAACGTCAACCCGGCATTCAGCTGGGTGCGCCTGGCTCAGCGTATTCCGGTGCGCATCGCCTTTGATGAAGTGCCGCAAGACTTCCGCATGATTGCCGGGCGAACCGCCACGGTGTCGATCATCGAGGGCCAGCGCCCATGAAACAGCTGATCCTGGCGGGGCTGTGCCTGTCGTTGGGGGCCTGCATGATGGTCGGCCCCGACTATGAGGTGCCGAAGGACGCGGCGGTGCAACGCAGCGACCTCAACGGCCCGCTGCGCCAGGATGCCGACAGCGTGGTATCGGCACCGGTGCCTGAGGACTGGTGGCAGCTGTATCAGGATCAACGGCTGAACGAGCTGGTGCGCCAGGCCCTGAGTGCCAACACCGACCTGCGCGTGGCTGCCGCCAACATTGCCAAGGCGCGCGCCCAGGTCGAAGTGGCTGAGTCGCAAGGTGGCTTCAACGGCGGCGTCAAGCTTGGCGCCCAGCGCCTGCAGGAATCGGGCGAGGCCTTCCTGCTGCCAGAGAAAGTGCCGGTGGCCAACATCGGCGAAGCCATCATCAGTGCCTCGTACCAGTTCGACCTGTGGGGTACTTTCAAGCGTGGCACCGAGGCGGCCAAGGCCAATGCCGACGCAGTGCAGGCCGCCGCCGATACCGCCCGCATTACCCTGGTGGCGGATGTGGTCAAGGCCTACACCCAGGTGTGCTCGGCCAACGAGGAATACCACATTGCCCGCGAGTCGCTCGACCTGCAGGAGCAGAGCGTGAAGCTCAACCAGCGCCTGCGTGATGCCGGGCGTGGCGACGAAACCCAGGTCACCCGCTCGCAGACCCAGTTCAAATCCTTGCGCGCCGAACTGCCACGCTTCAAGGCAGAGCGCGAGACCGGCATGTACACACTGGCTGCCTTGTTGGCCAAACCGGTCGATCAGCTGCCTGCCGGCACTGCCGATTGTGCCGAGCTGCCGCACCTGAACCAGCTGGTGCCGGTGGGCGATGGCGCGGCGCTGCTCAAGCGCCGTCCAGACGTGCGCCAGGCCGAACGGCAGCTGGCCGCTGCCACTGCCTACATTGGGGTGGCTACCGGCGCCCTGTACCCCGACATCAGCATCGGCGCCCAGGTTGGCACCATTGGTATCCTCGAGAACCTTGGCGAGCCGGCGACCAACCGCTGGGGCTTTGGCCCGCAGATCAGCTGGACCATCCCCACCAACGGCACCCGTGCCCGCATTCGCATGGCCGAAGCCTCGACCCAGGCAGCCCTGGCGAATTTTGATGGGGTAGTGCTGAACGCCATTCGCGAGACCCAGACCCGCCTGGCGCAGTACAGCGCCCTGTTGGACCGGCGTGACGCGCTGGCCGAGGCGGAGAAGTCGGCCAAGGAAGCGGCGGACCAGACGCACCGGTATTACCAGGCGGGGCGTGAATCGTTCCTGGCCGACCTGCAGGCGACGCGTACCTATACCGACATGCGCGCGCAGCTGGCAGCGGCCAATAGCCAAGTGGCTCAGGGGCAGATCGGTGTGTTCCTGGCGTTGGGTGGGGGTTGGAAGGGCACCGCCAAGCCTTGAGGCCAAATCGCCGGCAAGCCAGCTCCCACAGGTACTCCACCGCTTTTGAGGCCTGTGGTGCACCTGTGGTAGCCGGCTTGTACATGCCTCGAAGTTGGTGCATACCCTGTGGGAGCTGGCTTGCCGGCGATCGAGGGCAACGCCCTCGCCTAGGTTCTAGAGCTGTAAGACATTTCCGAACCAGAAACCAACTGCTTCAGTTCGAACGCCCTGTCGAATTATCCTACAGCACCTGTCGGAAGGTGCTGTTTTGGCTGGAAAGTGTTCCCGGAATACTGTCGCGGGGTCGCCTCGCAAGGCGATCGGGATTGAGACCCCCGGACTCACAGAACGCACCGCTTAATGGTGGTCGTGCGCGGGCAGGCTTTCGTCTGGTCGGGTTTTCCTGTGAGCCCGGGTCTCACCCCTCGCACGACTACCACCCAATTCCGTGAGACGAAGAGGATTGCAGTTCATAGTTATTCACAGGGAATGCAATTATGAACAAGCTCGTCCCCGATCCACCAGATTACCGATCTGCTTCTGCTCGACCCTCCCGCACTCTCACTAATCGATCCACTCAGCCCCAAAGACTGCGAAGAGCTGATCAGCGCCATCACCCTGACCATCGACCACACCACCACAGTCCTGCTCGACAACCCTCCCGGCGACATGCGCAATGCCATGGGCATGAATATTCGATTGCTCTGCCGCCTGATCAATGCCGTGTGCGACCGCACCCATGCAACCCGCCACGATCAAGGAGCGACCCGATGAGCGATGATCCAAGAGACTCTGCAACCGCAGGTGTGGAAACCTTCGACTTGTTCCGCCTGCAGCCAAATGTGCCGTTCAGCCATGCTTTCTCGCAGCTATCTGTGCTGCTGGGCTGTATTCGCCACCTGACCACCGAAGCGGAAATGGAAAACGACCGCATTGCCGGTAGCGCTGTGCGGATACTAAGCGAGATGGCCAAGGCCTTGATCGATGATATGGAGCGGGGGATGAACAAGGTTCTTCAATAACCCTAAAGACCCCGGGGCCGCTGTGCGGCCCATCGCCGGCAAGCCAGCTCCCACACCTGTACGTTCACTGCTATCGAGTCCTGTGACTGACCTGTGTGGCTTGCCGGCGATGAGGCCCAGGCAGGTCAGCGCCTGCCACAGGCCTGATGTGTACCCTGTGGGAGCTGGCTTGCCGGCGATAGGGCCCTGACAGGCAAAGCCCCATCAAAGCCAAATTGCATCCCAATGCGGATAATCCCCCACCCTCGCGACCAATCCTGCCCGCTTCGGATTCATGACGATGTACCGCGCCACCGCCTGCACATCCTCCTCCCGGCGCAAGGCCCGGTCATGAAATCCCTTCTGCCAGAGCTGGCCGCTTCGCCCTTGATACCTGTTGATCATCATGGTGCTGCGAGATTTCACCCTGCGCATCAAGCGCTTCAGGCTGCCCGGTCCAAGCTCGACCAGCCAATGAAAATGATCTGGCATCACCACCCAGGCCAGCGATCTGACGGCACCTTCCT
Source organism: Pseudomonas shirazica (assembly GCF_015168335.1). NCBI lineage: Bacteria > Pseudomonadati > Pseudomonadota > Gammaproteobacteria > Pseudomonadales > Pseudomonadaceae > Pseudomonas > Pseudomonas shirazica. The sequence continues at coordinate 5,099,718 of NZ_CP063456.1, read as the reverse complement.
CTTCAGCCTGGCGCAACTCGGCAACCAGAAAGCGGGCTGAGTGAAAGTCATTGAATATTGGGGCCCGGTCGAGGGTTGTGCTGGTAAGCAGATACAATCGACTGGTTTCCGAAAAACGGCCAAGCCGTAACTGGTCTGAGTGGGGACGATCCATGTTCCCTGTCTCCTGATGGGTTGCTCCTCAGGCTAGTGGCTATGGATCTGCGAATAACCAATCAATTGGTACCCGGTGTTTCCAGTGACATCGGCGCAACCTTTATCGCCGGCAAGCCAGCTCCCACCTCGACCTCATCTCCCTCAAGCCATGTGCAATACCTGTGGGAGTCTGGCTTGCCAGCGATGAGGCCCGAACCGGCAACACAAGACAGAATCTCCCACAGGTTCAGCGCATTCCCCCTCTTCATCTGATTTGTAGCAAGATTTTTCATGAAATCCGCCCAGCACCCTTGAGTGAAGCAAAGTGGGAGTGAACAATGTTCTCTTTCGCATTCCCTTCGAGACTGGCCATGAAAACCCGTTCCCGTCTGCTTGCCTGGCTGCCGGTTATTTTGCTCGGCCCGGTGCTGGCGCTGTGCAGTACCCTGGCGCTGGCCGAAGCCCCCGCCGAGGCCTCCAAGGCCCTGCACCTGCTGGACTACATTGGCGCCGACTACCCGCCCACCGTGCAAGACGGCAAGGTGATCGACGATGGTGAATACCGCGAGCAGCAGGAGTTCAGCGCGGTATTGGCCGACTTGGTCAAAGGCCTGCCTGCGCATGCTGAACAAGCAGCCCTCGAGCAGGGCGTCCAGGCGCTGCGCCAGGCCATCGACCAGCGCCAGGACGGCCCGGCTGTTGCCAGGCAGGCCCGCCAGCTGGGTGCACGCCTGGCGGTGGCCTACGAGGTCAGCCAGGCTCCGGTGATTACCCCGGACCCGGCCCGTGGCGCTTCGCTGTATGCGCAAAACTGCTCGATCTGCCACGGCGAAACTGGCGCCGGCGACGGCCCGGCCGGCGTGGGCCTGGAGCCTGCACCCGCCAACCTGCGCGATGTTTCGCGCCTCGACCAGTTGAGCCTGTTCGACCTCTACAACACCCTGGCCCTGGGCATCGATGGCACCGAGATGCCTTCGTTTGCCGACCAGCTGGACGACCGCCAGCGTTGGGATGTGGCTGCCTACATCGCCAGCTTCACCGCCAAACCAGAAGCCGGCAAAGGCGACAAGACCTGGAACATCGCCGACCTGGCCCGCCAGACCCCGGCCGAAGTCGCCGCCAGCGAAGGTGCCACGGCCGTGGAGGCGTTCCGCGCCCAGCGCGCGCAGCCGCCGCAGGTCAAACGTGGCCCGGCGCAATTGCTCGAATACACCGCCAGCACTCTGGACAAGAGCCTGGCGGCCTACCGCGCAGGTGATCACGACCAGGCCTATGACCTGTCAGTAGCGGCCTACCTGGAAGGCTTCGAGCTGGTGGAAAGCTCGCTGGACAACATCGACACCCAGGCGCGCAAGGACACCGAAAAATCGCTGATGGCCTACCGTCAGTCGCTGCAGGACGGCTTGCCCGTGGCCCAGGCCGAGCAACGCCTGAGCGAAGCCAAGGCCAAGCTCGAGCAGGCTTCCAAACTGCTGGGCAACGATGGCCTGAGCTGGTCGCTGAGCTTTGTATCCGGCTTGCTGATCCTGCTGCGCGAAGGCCTGGAGGCGATTCTGGTGCTGGCGGCGATCCTGGCCTTCCTGCGCAATACCGGCCAGCAGTCGGCGGTGCGCAGCGTCAACATCGGCTGGGGCCTGGCGCTGGTGGCCGGTTTCGCAACCTGGGCGCTGGCAGCCTACGTGATCGACGTTGGTGGCGCCCAGCGCGAGCTGCTGGAAGGCTGCACGGCGCTTTTCGCCGCGGTGATGGTGCTGTGGCTTGGCGTGTGGATGCACGACCGCCGCCATGCTGCCGCCTGGCAGGATTACATCAAGAGCAGCCTGGTCAGTGGTGGCGGACGTTTCGGTTTTGCCGTGCTGGCGTTCTTCTCGGTTTACCGCGAACTGTTCGAAGTGATCCTGTTCTACGAAACCCTGTGGCTGCAGGCCGGCCCAGCCGGGCACCAGGCGGTGCTGGCGGGTGGCGCCACGGCGCTGGTGCTGCTGGTGGGGTTGGCCTGGGTAATCCTGCGTGGCTCGGCCAAGCTGCCGCTGTCGCTGTTCTTCAGTATCAACGCCGCGCTGCTATGTGCCTTGTCGGTGGTGTTCGCCGGGCATGGCGTGAAGGCGCTGCAAGAGGCCGGGGTACTTGGCACGCGGCCGGTGGCGTTCTTCGAGTTCGACTGGCTGGGGGTTCACGCTGACGCCTACTCGCTTTCGGCGCAGGCGCTGGCCTTGCTGGCCATCGTGTTCCTGTACGGGCGCTCGCGCCTGGCGGAAAGGCGCAGGGCAGCGGCCAACTGATTAGGGCCGCGCTGCGGTCCATCGCCGGCAAGCCAGCTCCCACTCCGACCGCATCGGCTTCAAGCCATTTGCTGTACCTGTGGGAGCCGGCTTGCCGGCGATGGGCTGCAAGGCAGCCCCTGGCATTATCAGTTCAGGCCGGCTGTGGCGCCTTGAGAATGTTCTGCAGCAACTGGACACTTTCGACAGCGTCATGACCCAGGCTGGTCAGATAGCCGCCATCAGGTTGATCGGTCAGCCCCTTTTCATGCAGGCGTTGCGCGGCGGCTACCAGGGCAGGGGAAGCGTTCTTGTGAATCTTGATGCCTTCCTGGCTGCTGTCGTGCTTGAACAGCGAAAGTACTTCCAGTTCAGCAATCAGATCGGGGGTAAAAGGCATGGCGACTCCTGACTTCCAGACAAGGATGACGGCACCGTTCTACGGTGCCTGATCTTCGAGTGTAGCCGGGTTATTCGTCCTCGCCTTGATCCATCTCAGGTGGTAACTCTGGCAGCGCCCGCAGCGCGCTTTCATACCACTCGCTGTTGAACGCGCGGTCTTCCACCAGCATGTTGTCGATCTCGAAGGCCAGCACATGGGCCATCAGGTTGAGAATGTCTTCACGCTCATAGCCAACCAGGGTCAGCTTGTTGAAGGTGGCCTTGGCCGCAGGCGGCTCGCCGCTTTCTATCTGGTTCTCGATAGCCTGGGTCAGCGTTGCCTCGGCGAAGGCTTCGTCGTCATTGTCGATTTCGGTGGGCTCGCTCATGGCGGTACTCCTGTGATGGGATGCACAGTGTGCCACGCCCGTGGCGGCAATGCCCGGGCATTGACAGGGTGCATGACGCTGGTCAGGGGCGGTCGTACGGTCTATAAAAGCCGGGCCAACCCCTTACGGCCTGGAGGCTGTTACCTCATGCTCAAGCTTCATGGATTCTCGGTCAGCAACTACTACAACATGGTCAAGCTGGCCCTGCTGGAAAAAGGCCTGCCCTTCGAAGAAGTCATCTTCTATGGCGGCCAGGCGCCACAGGCGCTGGAAGTGAGCCCGCGAGGCAAGGTGCCGGTGCTGCAGACCGAACACGGCTTCCTCAGCGAAACCAGTGTGATTCTCGACTATATCGAGCAGACCCAGGGCGGCAAGGCGCTGCTGCCTGCCGACCCGTTCGGGCAGGCCAAGGTGCGTGAGCTGCTCAAGGAAATCGAGCTCTACATCGAGCTGCCGGCGCGTACCTGCTATGCCGAGTCTTTCTTTGGCATGCAGGTCGAGCCACTGATAAAGGAAAAAGCTCGCGCGGATCTGCTGGCCGGTTTTGCCACGCTCAAGCGTAACGGCCGCTTCGCCCCCTATGTGGCGGGTGAGCAACTGACCCTGGCAGACCTGATGTTCTGCTTCTCGGTCGACCTGGCCTACGCGGTGGGCAAGAAGGTGCTGAACATCGACTTCCTGGCGGACTTCCCGCAGGCCAAGGCGTTGCTGCAGCTGATGGGCGACAACCCGCACATGGCGCGGATCGTGGCGGACAAGGAGGCGGCGATGCCGGCCTTCATGGAGATGATTCGCAGCGGTAAACGCTAAAAGCTGGGGCTGCTTCGCAGCCCATCGCCGGCAAGCCAGCTCCCACAGTTACAGCGCTTACCTTGAGGGTCACGCCATACCTGTGGGAGCTGGCTTGCCGGCGTTCGAGGGCAAAGCCCTCGCCTTGAGGCCTTAACGCGAAGCCAGCAGCGCCTTGCCGCGGGCGACGGCCGCACGCACCTGCGCCGGTGCGGTACCACCAATGTGGTTACGGGCATTCACCGAGCCTTCCAGGGTCAGCACGGCAAACACGTCCTGCTCGATCTGGTCGCTGAACTGGCGCAGTTCGTCCAGGCTCATTTCGGCCAGGTCCTTGCCGGTTTCCACGCCATACTTCACCGCGTGACCCACGATCTCATGGCAGTCACGGAACGGCAGGCCACGGCGTACCAGGTAGTCGGCCAGGTCGGTAGCGGTGGAGAAGCCGCGCAGGGCCGCTTCACGCATGATGGCGTGCTTGGGCTTGATGGCCGGAATCATGTCGGCAAAGGCACGCAGCGAGTCGCGCAGGGTGTCGGCGGCGTCGAACAGCGGTTCCTTGTCTTCCTGGTTGTCCTTGTTGTAGGCCAGCGGCTGGCCTTTCATCAGGGTCAGCAGGCCGGTCAGGGCGCCGAACACACGGCCGCTCTTGCCACGTACCAGTTCCGGCACGTCCGGGTTCTTTTTCTGCGGCATGATCGAGCTGCCGGTGCAGAAGCGGTCTGGCAGGTCGATGAACTGGAACTGCGCGCTGGTCCATAGCACCAGCTCTTCGGAGAAGCGCGACAGGTGCATCATCGCCACACTGGCGGCGGCGCAGAATTCGATGGCGAAGTCGCGGTCCGACACGCCGTCCAGCGAGTTGCCGGCCACGGCTTCGAAGCCCAGCAGCTTGCAGGTGAGCTCGCGGTCGATCGGGTAGGTGGTGCCTGCCAGCGCGGCGCTGCCCAGGGGCATGCGGTTGGCACGCTTGCGGCAGTCGACCAGGCGCTCGTAGTCGCGGCTGAGCATTTCGAACCAGGCCAGCAGGTGATGGCCGAAGGTGACCGGCTGTGCCGTCTGCAGGTGGGTGAAGCCGGGCATGATGGTTTCGGCTTCACGCTCGGCCTGCTCCAGCAGGCCCTGCTGCAGGCGAGTAATCTCGGCCAGGATCAGGTCGATTTCGTCGCGCAGCCACAGGCGAATGTCGGTGGCCACCTGGTCGTTGCGGCTACGGCCGGTGTGCAGCTTCTTGCCGGTGATGCCGATACGGTCGGTCAGGCGTGCCTCGATGTTCATGTGCACGTCTTCGAGATCGACGCGCCAGTCGAAGGTGCCGGCTTCGATCTCACCCTGGATGGTCTTCAGGCCATCGATGATGGTGTCGCGCTCGGCATCGCTGAGCACGCCGACCTGCGCCAGCATGGTGGCATGGGCGATCGAACCCATGATGTCGTGGCGGTACAGGCGCTTGTCGAAATCGACCGAGGCGGTGAAACGGGCGACGAAGGCGTCGACGGGTTCACTGAAGCGGCCGCCCCAGGACTGATTGGTCTTGTCGGTGCTCATGGATTCACTCATTGCAGGCGTGAACGAAAAAGTGGCGCCGATGATAGCAGGGTTTGGGCCGGCCGCCGCAGGGCGCTGGTCGACAGAATTGCGCGGAAAACGATAGAGAAGGATTTGCAGGAATGAACGGCAGTGTTCCACGGACCGTCTACAGTTGGACAGGAGGACTGGCAGTGAATCTGCCGGCCGAGTGAATCTTTGGCCTTCGCACCGGTCTAGAGCGTGACCTTAGTGTCGCTCGAACCATACCTGTCTACGCTATACCTGTGCGAGACTCATTCAGGAATCCAGCGCAATTATGAATGTCCTGATCGTTGATGACGAACCCCAAGGCCGTGAGCGCCTTAGCCGGCTGCTCGGCGAACTGGAGGGTTACACCGTGCTGGAGCCTAGCGCCACCAACGGCGAGGAGGCCTTGGCGCTGATCGAAAGCCTTAAGCCCGATGTGGTCCTGCTGGACATCGGCATGCCAGGCCTGGATGGCCTGCAGGTTGCTGCTCGCTTGTGCGAGCGCGAGGCGCCTCCGGCGGTGGTGTTTTGCACCGGGGACGATGAATACGGTGCCGAGGCTTTCAAGGACAGTACCCTCAGCCATGTGACCAAACCTTTCCAGGCCCAGGCCTTGCGCGATGCCCTGCGCAAGGCCGAAAAGCCCAACCGCGCCCAGTTGGCGGCGCTCACCAGGCCGGCCAACGAAGGCGGCGGCCCGCGTAGCCACATCAGTGCCCGCACGCGCAAAGGCATCGAGCTGATCCCTTTGCCCCAGGTCATCTATTTCATTGCCGACCACAAGTACGTGACCTTGCGCCACGAGGCCGGGGAAGTGTTGCTCGACGAGCCGCTCAAGGCCCTGGAAGACGAGTTTGGCGAACGCTTCGTGCGTATCCACCGCAATGCCCTGGTCGCCCGTGAGCGTATCGAACGCCTGCAGCGCACGCCGCTGGGGCATTTCCAGCTATACCTGAAAGGCCTGGACGGTGACGCCCTGACCGTCAGCCGGCGCCATGTGGCCGGTGTGCGCAAGATGATGCAAACCCTCTGAGCCTGTACCGGCCCAATCGCCGGCAAGCCAGCTCCCACAGGTATAGTGTCAGCCTTGAGCCTTGCACGGCTGAGGGAGCTGGCTTGCCGGCGATTGGGCGGTACAGGTAAGCACAGGATCCTGATCCACATCTGCTAGCGATACCGGCGATGCTGTTATCATCGACAGCATTTCTCTGGATCGGGGCGTTCCATGTCCACTCGCGAAATCCGCATTGCCACCCGTAAAAGTGCCTTGGCCCTGTGGCAGGCCGAATACGTCAAAGCCCGCCTCGAGCAGGCCCACCCCGGTCTGCTGGTGACCCTGGTGCCCATGGTCAGCCGTGGCGACAAGCTGCTCGACGCGCCGCTGGCAAAGATCGGTGGCAAGGGGCTGTTCGTCAAGGAACTGGAAACCGCCCTGCTGGACAACGAAGCCGACATCGCCGTGCATTCGATGAAGGACGTGCCCATGGACTTCCCCGAAGGCCTGGGCCTGTACTGCATCTGCGAGCGCGAAGACCCGCGCGATGCCTTCGTTTCCAATACCTTTGACAGCCTCGATGCGCTGCCTGCCGGCAGCATTGTCGGTACCTCCAGCCTGCGTCGCCAGGCCCAGTTGCTGGCGCGTCGCCCGGACCTGGAAATCCGCTTCCTGCGTGGCAACGTCAACACCCGCCTGGCCAAGCTAGATGCCGGTGAGTACGACGCTATCATCCTTGCCGCTGCCGGCTTGATTCGCCTGGGTTTCGAGGACCGCATCACTTCCGCCATCAGCGTCGATGACAGCCTGCCGGCAGGCGGCCAGGGTGCGGTGGGTATCGAATGTCGCAGTGCCGACCACGAAATCCATGCACTGCTGGCACCGCTGCACCATGCCGATACTGCCGACCGGGTGGTGGCCGAGCGTGCCCTGAACAAGCGCCTGAATGGTGGCTGCCAGGTACCGATTGCCTGCTATGCGGTGCTTGAAGGTGACCAGCTGTGGCTGCGTGGCCTGGTAGGCCAGCCCAGCGGCGGTACCCTGTTGGTGGCCGATGCCCGCGCACCACGTACTGCCGCCGAAAGCCTGGGCGTGCAGGTGGCCGAGGACCTGCTGGGGCAGGGCGCCGAGGCCATCCTCAAGGAAGTCTACGGCGAGGCCGGCCACCCGTGAGTTCGTGGCGCCTGTTGCTGACCCGGCCTGCCGAGGACTGTGCGGCACTGGCGCAAAGCCTGGCAGCGGCGGGGGTAGCCAGCAGCTGCCTGCCGCTGCTGGCAATCGAGCCCGTCGCTGTGGACAACCAGCAACGCCTGTTGCTGGAAGGCCTGCACGCCTTCCAGGCGATCATCGTGGTCAGCAAGCCGGCAGCCCGTTTGTTGCTTGAGCAATTGGCCGAGGCCGGCCTGCGGCCACCCATGCAAGGTTGGTTCACCGTGGGCGAGGCGACCGCCGCCGTGCTTCAGGGTGCAGGCCTGGCGGTGAGCGTCCCGCCACGCGGCGATGACAGCGAAGCGTTGCTGGCGCTGCCAGCCCTGCGCCAGGCAGTTGCCGTGCCGGCACCGCGGATCTTGATCGTTCGTGGTGTGGGAGGTCGCGAACTGCTGGCAGAGCGTCTTGCAGAGCAAGGTGCTAGTGTCGATTATCTGGAACTGTATCGTCGCTGCCTGCCGGCTTACCCGGCGGGCACCCTGATGCGCCGCATCGAAGCGGAACGCCTCAATGGCCTGGTGGTCAGCAGTGGGCAGGGTTTTGAACACTTGCAGCAGATGGCCGGCGCCGATTGGCCGCAGCTGGCGCGTCTGCCGCTGTTCGTGCCCAGCCCTCGGGTTGCCGATCAGGCCAGGGCCGCCGGGGCCCAACAGGTTGTGGATTGCCGTGGCGCCAGTGCCACGGCCTTGCTGGCAGCCGTGCAGCGCAGCGCTGCACCTGCCTCTTAAGGCGCTAAGCTGAACGCGATGCGCCCCCATGCAAAGGATGGATACGTGAGCGAGACTGTCTTGTCCAATAACGATCAGCCGTCGGCACAGGCGCCGGCGGAACCCGTCACCACCCCACCTGCCAAGCGCTCCGGCAGTGGCCTGGCAACGCTGGCCCTGCTGTTGGGCGCGGCCGGGGTGGCGGTAGGTGGCTGGGGTGTCTGGCAGGTGCGTCAACTGCAAGGCAGCGAATTCAACCAGGGCCAGCACATCGAGGCGCTGAACCAGCGCGCCGAGGCCCTGCAGCAGCGTGAGCAGCAGATCAGCGCGCAACTGGCCAGCCTGCCGGCAGCCAGCGAGCTGGAAGACCGCCGCCGCCTGGTGGCACAGTTGCAGGGTGACCAGCAACGTCTCAGCCAGCGCCTGGAAACCATACTGGGCGAAAGCCGCAAGGAATGGCGCCTGGCCGAGGCCGAGCACCTGCTGCGCCTGGCCACCCTGCGCCTGTCGGCGCTGCAGGACATCACCAGTGCCAAGGCCTTGGTCGAGGGGGCGGACGAGATCCTGCGCGAGCAGAGCGATCCGGGTGCCTTCGCCGCCCGTGAGCAATTGGCGCGCAGCCTGGCCACGCTCAACAGCACTCAGCAACCGGACCGTACCGGCCTGTTCCTGAAACTCGCCGCTCAGCGCGAGCTGGTGCAGCAACTCAGCGCCCAGTCGCCAGAGTTCGACACCAATGCCGATGCCCTGGGCGCGCTCACCGCCGATGGTGATGGCGCCAGTCGCCTGTCCCAATGGTGGGCCGAAATCTCCAAGTACTTCCAGATCGACTTCAACGCCGATGACAACGTGCGTCCGCTGCTGGCCGGGCAGCAACTGAACCAGCTGCGTCTGGCCCTGAGCCTGACCATCGAGCAGGCCCAGTGGGCAGCGCTCAATGGCGATAGCAAGGTCTACACCCAGGCGCTGGACGACGCCCGCAGCGTGCTGCTGGCCAACTTCAACGCCGACAACCCGCAAAGCAAGGCCATGCTTGACAGCCTCAATGCCTTGGCCGAACAGCCGGTGTCGGTGGTTACCCCTGACCTCAGCGAAAGTCTGGCCGCAGTGCAGGCCTATATCCAGCGCCGCCACCTGCCGGCCGATGCTGAAGGGGGCAAGCCATGAAGCGTGTCTACCTGCTGGCCGTGCTGGCGATCGTGGTCGCCGCGGCGCTAGGTATCGCGGTCGCCAAGCACAGCGGCTACGTGCTGATCTCCTATGGCAGCTTCCGCTACCAGTCGGGGCTGTGGGCGGCCTTGGCCGGCTTGCTGGTTGTGGTGCTGTTGCTGTGGCTGGTGCGCTACCTGGTCGGCCTGGTGCTGACTTCCAGTGGCGTGGTCAACCCGTGGTCGCGGCGTAATCGCAGCCGGCGTGTTCGTCTGGCCATCGAGCAGGGCCAGCTGGACCTCGCCGAGGGCCGTTGGGCCAGTGCCCAGCGCCATCTGCACCGTGCCGCCGAGGCCGAGCGCCAGCCGTTGCTGTATTACCTTGGTGCCGCGCGTGCCGCCAACGAGCAAGGCCGAACCGAAGACAGCGACAACCTGCTGGAACGTGCTCTGGAGCGCCAGCCGCAAGCGGAGCTGGCTATTGCCCTGACCCATGCGCAATTGCAGATGGACCGTGGCGAAAGCGACGGCGCGCTGGAAACCCTGCTGGCGATGCAGGAGCGCCACCCGCACAACGGCCAGGTGCTGCGCCTACTGCAGCGCCTGCACCTGGAACGCGGCGACTGGTCTGCCCTGATCCGCCTGCTGCCTGACCTGCGCAAGGGCAAGGTGCTGCCGGCCGCCGAGCTGGCTGCCCTGGAGCAACGTGCCTGGGGCCAGAACCTGAGCCTGGCCACCACCCGTGGCGAGGATGCGCAAAGCGCCCGTCAGGCTCTGGAGCGCGCCTGGCAGCAACTGACTGCTGCCCAGCGCCAGGAGCCACAACTGGTGCTGGCCTATGCCGAGCAATTGCGTCAGGTGGGCGCCCAGAGCGAAGCGGAACAAGTGCTTCGCACCGCTCTCAAGCGTGAATACGAAAGCCATCTGGCACGCCTGTACGGCCTGGTGCGCGGCGATGACCCGGCGCGCCAGCTGCAAACAGCCGAAGGTTGGCTCAAGGCCCACCCGCAAGATGCCAGCCTGCTGCTAACCCTGGGCCGTCTGAGCCTGCAGAACCGCTTGTGGGGCAAGGCACGGGACTATCTGGAAAGCAGCCTGCGCATGGAACGCAACCCCGAGGCCTGTGCCGAGCTGGCGCGCCTGCTCGCCGGCCTTGGCGAGACCGAGCGCAGCAACCAGCTGTTCCAAGAGGGCCTCGGCCTGCTGGACGAGCGCCTGCTGGCCCTGCCTTTGCCCGAAGGCGTACGCGCCTGACCTACCCCAGGGCCCGCGCAAAGGTGCGGGCTTCGGGGGCGGGTAACTTTTCTCTCTGTGTAAGTTAGATCTGCAGTCCATTTCTTCAGACGTTTCCTACCGCATGGTTGGAAATTTCCTTAGCGATTCAGCGACTTGTCCTTACTGTCGCGCCTTGAAACAAAGCGCTTCTTTCCTCTACCGTTTCAAGCCTCTTCATTATCCCGGGACCTTCACCGCCCATGCTGCCGGCCCGTTTGCGCACCTTTTTCCTACCTGCCTGCCTTGCTGCACTGGCGGTACTGGCTGCGTCCTTCCACCTGGAAAGCGTCCTCGGGCTGGTGCCCTGCCCGTTGTGTTTCAGCCAGCGGTTGCTGCTTGGAGTGTACGCAATGCTGTGCCTGGCGGCAGTGCTGCAGGCACCGGGTACGGCGGGCATTCGTTGTTATGCGCGGGCGACGCTGGGCTGTTCGCTGGCCGGGGCGTTGCTGGCAGCGCGACATGTGTGGTTGCAGGGGGATGACGGGGCCATCGCTGTCTGCCCGGTGCCGCTCGGGCGGCTGATCGAGCAATCCTGGGGCGAGGCAGCCCGGCAATTGTTGTTCGGCGGCCCGGATTGCAACTCGCTGACCTGGAGCTTCCTCGACCTGACCCTGCCCGAGTGGAGCCTGTTGGCGTTCCTGCTGCTGGCAATGCTGCCCTTGAGTTGTCTGCTGGCGTATCGTTTCCGCACCCTGGCGAGAACATGACTTGGCGCAAGGTTGCACCATTGGCACGACCAATGGCCGTGTAACTGGGTATTAAACACTTGTATGAACTTTGTCCGCTGCGTACCTTGAAGGGCAGCACGCGCGGGAATAATCTCCCTGCACGCATACCGAAAACACAACTGCTCGATGCCGCCTGCTGATGTCACCTTTGTGCTGCACGGTCGTGGTGCGAGGTGCAGCGGCATCTACCCAGAAGGGAAGAGATCGCCATGCTCGATAGTTGTCAGAACGCTCAGGAACGCTGGGGTGGGGTTCACAAACTGATCGACCGCTGGCTGGAGGAGCGCCAGGAACTGGTGCAGGCTTTCCGCGCGCTGCGCGATGCCAAGCCGGCCTTCGCCGACAAGGACACGAACGGGGACTTTTGCGCGCTCCTCGTTGACTACGTTTCGGCGTGGCATTTCGAAGTCTGCGAGCAGTTGGTCAGTGAGGCCAAGGCCTTCGGCGACGAGAAGGCGCTGAAGCTGGCCGAAGAGATCAACCCACGGATCAACGACAGTACTCAGGTCGCATTGGCCTTCAATGACCATTGCGCCAAGGGTGAGTGCAAAAACACCGAGCGCTTTGCCGAAAAGCTGGGCAAGCTGGGTGGCCTGCTGCACGAGCGCTTCGAACTGGAAGACTGCCTGATCGAAGTGTTGCACAACGCGCACAAGGAAGAAGGCGCATTACCGGCGTGAGTGTTGGCGTCAGTCGCCAACCGCCAGCAGTTCTATCTCGAACACCAGGGGGGTGTAGGGTGCAATCAGGTCGCCCGCACCCTCGGCGCCATACGCTAGCGCCGACGGGATCACCAGGCGCCATTTGGCGCCAGCGTGCATTTTTGGCAAGGCCACCTGCCACCCTTCGATGACTGAGTCCAGGCTGAACCACTGGGGCGTCTGGTTCTGGTCGAACACCGAGCCGTCTGGCAGCCTGCCCACATAGCGCACCTGCACCTTGCCACCGGCTTTGGGCTGCGCGCCCGTGCCTGTTTGCAGTTCGCTGTAGAGCACACCCTCCGGTAGTTCGTGCACGCCATAACGACCACGCTCGTTGGCCATGAAGCGTGTTTCGGCAGCTTGCAGCTTCTGCATGGCGGCATCGCCTTCCTGTGCTTCCTGCTGCTGGAGCAAAGCCTGCATGCGTGCCTTGTCGAGTTTCAGCGGTTGCCCCTGGTAGGACTGGCGCAGGCCTTCTACCAGCGCATCCAACTGCAGGCCCGGCATATCCTGGCGCAGCCGCTCACCCAGGCTGGCGCCGATGCTGTAGGCGAGGTCATGTTCTTCGCTGTCGGCCAGGGCGATGGGTGCCAGCAGGCATAAACCTAAAAGAAGATATCGAGGCATGGTCAGTTCCTGCGCCAATGAGCGGGGAAGTATGCCAGTGTTCCGATTTGTATTGTGTGCTCGCGGTCCCTGTAGGAGCGGCCTTGTGTCGCGACAGGGCTGCAAAGCAGCCCCGGCAATATCTGCGGTGGTGCTGAAATCAAGGGGCTGCTCCGCAGCCCATCGCGACACAAGGCCGCTCCTACAGGAGTGCTGTGCAATACAGATAACTGCCAAATATCAGCAATGATTTATTCAGCAACTACACTTGCTCGGAGCTGCAAGATAACAACTTTGCCCAGGCATGCAACGCGGCGTAAACAATACTGTCAACATGCCCTAGCGGCGGTAGCAGCAGAAGCATAGTATGAGCCGCAATCTCGTCAGCCAGGAGGTAAACCATGTCGGCTAAAAAGAAGCCAGTAAGCACGCCGTTACACCTGCTCCAGCAACTTTCGGGCAGCTTGCTCGAACACTTGGAAGATGCCTGCTCGCAAGCGCTGGCTGATGCGGAAAAACTGCTGGCCAAGTTGGAAAAGCAGCGTGGCAAGGCCCAGGAAAAACTGCACAACGGTCGCCTGAAACTGCAAGACGCGGCCAAGGCAGGTAAAGCCAAGGCGCAGACCAAGGCGCAAAAAGTCATTGGCGAACTTGAAGAACTGCTCGACTCCCTCAAGGAACGTCAAACCCAGACTCGTTCTTATATTCAGCAACTCAAGCGCGATGCCCAGGACAGCCTCAAGCTGGCCCAAGGTGTAGGCAAGGTTCGCGAAGCTGCAGCCAAGGCGCTTGACCAGCGTGCTGCCAAGACCTCCAAACCGGCAGCCGCCAAACCCGTCACCAAGGCTGCTGCGGCCAAACCTGCAGCCAAGCCGGCCGCCAAGGCCACTGCTGCTGCCAAACCTGCAGCCAAGCCAGCCGCCAAGGCCACTGCTGCTGCCAAACCTGCGGCCAAGCCAGCCGCCAAGGCCGCTGCTGCTGCCAAGCCTGCAGCCAAACCAGCTGCCAAAGCCACTGCTGCTGCCAAACCTGCAGCGAAGCCAGCCGCCAAAGCCACTGCTGCTGCCAAGCCTGCAGCGAAGCCAGCCGCCAAGGCCACTGCTGCTGCCAAACCTGCAGCCAAGCCAACTGCCAAGGCTACTGCTGCTGCCAAACCTGCGGCCAAGCCAGCCGCCAAGGCCACTGCTGCTGCCAAACCTGCAGCCAAGCCAGCAGCCAAAGCCACCGCAGCCGCTAAACCTGCAGCCAAGCCAGCGGCGGCCAAAACGCCAGCCAAAGCCGCTGCTGCCAAGCCGGCCGCGAAACCAGCTGCCGCCAAGGCCCCAGCACGTACGGCCGCCAAACCCGCCGCCAAGCCAGCAGCTGCCAAGCCTGTTGCCAGCAAGCCAGCCGAAGCCAAACCGGCTACGCCAGCCGCCAGCAATCTGGCCGCCGCGACCAACTCGGCCACCCCGGCAGCTTCGGTAGCGCCATCGGCACCTGCCAGCACCCCGGCTCAGGCACCGTCTTCGGCGTCCTGAAGCGCTGCCGCCGCGACGCGCAATCCAACCAGCGCGTCGTGGTGGCGGGCCTGGTCCGGCGCCAGCCGGGCCAGCCAGTCGTCCATGGGCTCATGGGCGCTTGCCGGCCATTGTCGCGAACGCTCCTGCAAGCGTTCCAGCAAGGCTTTCTCGGCCTGTAATTCCAACCCTTTAACCTGCTCACGCAACGCCGCCAGCTGCGCATCACTTTGCGCTGCTGCTCGCCACTGTTGGCGCAAGCTACGTAATGGGTTGACCACTTCGCGCTGCCAGGGCTCGGTAACCTCGCGCAATGCCTGTACGCGTTCGTCCCGCACGGCCACGCCACGCGCCTGCAGCCAGGTTGCGCACAGCAGCAGACAGACATCGCCACCCAGCGCCTGCAGTTCAAGGCAGGCGGCTTCCACGCCGGGCCTGGCGTACAGGGCCAGGGCGTGATTCCACAGGTCGGTGTGCATGGTTCCACTCGCGCTATGGGCCGAGGAAGCTGGTAGACTCCGCGACCATCATGATCAGACTATCCAACCTCACTTTACAGCGTGGTCCGCAGCGCTTGCTAGAAGGCGCCGAGATGACCCTGCACACCGGTCACAAGGCCGGCCTGATCGGCGCCAACGGCGCCGGAAAATCCAGCCTGTTCGCCTTGCTGCGCGGTGAGCTGTCGCCCGATGCCGGCGATTGCCAGCTGCCCGGTGACTGGCGCATCGCCCACATGCGCCAGGAGGTCGATACCCTCGACCGCCTGGCCGTGGACTATGTGCTCGACGGTGACGTGCGCCTGCGCAAGGTCCAGGCCGAACTCGCTGCGGCCGAGCAGGCCCACGACGGTACCGCCCTGGCGCGCCTGCACATTGAGCTGGATAGCGCCGACGGCTATACCGCCGACGCCCGCGCACGCAAGTTGCTGGCCGGCCTTGGTTTCACCAACGAACAGATGGACCGCCGCGTCGGCGACTTCTCCGGTGGCTGGCGGATGCGCCTGAACCTGGCCCAGGCCCTGATGTGCCCCTCCGACCTGCTGCTGCTCGACGAGCCCACCAACCACCTGGACCTGGACGCTATCCTGTGGCTGGAGGACTGGCTCAAGGGCTACCCCGGCACGTTGTTGCTGATCTCCCACGACCGCGACTTCCTCGATGCCGTGGTCGACCATGTGCTGCACGTCGAGCAGCGCAAGCTGAACCTGTACAAGGGCGGCTACACTGCCTTCGAGCGCACCCGGGCCGAGCGCCTGGCGCAACAGCAGCAGGCCTACGAGAAACAGCAGGCCCAGCGTGCGCACATGGAAAAGTACATTGCCCGCTTCAAGGCCCAGGCCACCAAGGCCCGCCAGGCACAGAGCCGGATCAAGGCCCTGGAGCGCATGGAGGAGCTATCGGCGGCGCATGTCGATTCGCCGTTCGACTTCGTTTTCCGCGAGTCGCAGAAAATCTCCAGCCCGCTGCTGAGCCTGTCCGAAGGCCGCCTGGGCTACGGTGACAAGGCGATCCTCGACAAGGTCAAGCTGCAGCTCACCCCCGGTGCGCGCATTGGCCTGCTCGGCCCCAACGGCGCTGGCAAGTCGACCCTGATCAAGAACCTCGCTGGCGAGCTCGAGCCACTATCGGGCCGCCTGGTGCGGGGTGAGAACCTGGCCGTGGGCTACTTCGCCCAGCACCAGCTGGACTCTCTGGACGACAAGGCCAGCCCGCTGCTGCACCTGCAGCGCATTGCTCCCACCGAGCGTGAGCAGACCCTGCGCGACTTCCTGGGCGGCTTCGACTTCCATGGCGATCGCGTCGACGAGCCGGTGGTGAACTTCTCCGGTGGTGAGAAGGCCCGCCTGGCGTTGGCCCTGATCGCCTGGGAGCGACCGAACCTGCTGCTGCTCGACGAACCGACCAACCACCTCGACCTGGAAATGCGCCTGGCGCTGACCATGGCCCTGCAGGAGTTTGCCGGTGCCGTGGTGGTGGTGTCGCACGACCGTCACCTGCTCAAGAGCACCACCGACGACTTCCTGCTGGTGGCCGACGGCAAGGTCGACATCTTCGATGGTGACCTGGACGACTACAGCCGCTGGCTGGTCGAGTACCGCCAGCGCAGCGCGCCGGCCAGTACCACCCCGGTCAACCCGGACAAGACCGACAAGAAGGCCCAACGCCAGGCTGCCGCAGCCTTGCGTCAGCAACTGGCCCCGCACAAGAAGGCTGCCGACAAGCTGGAAGCCGAGCTCAACCAGGTGCACGCGCAACTGGCCGAGATCGAGACCGCGCTGGGTGATGGTGGCCTCTACGACGCGTCGCGCAAGGACGAGTTGCGTGACCTGCTGGCGCGCCAGACCAAGCTGAAGCAGCGCGAAGGCGAACTGGAAGAGGCCTGGATGGAAGCGCTGGAAACCCTCGAAAGCATGCAGGCCGAGCTCGAGGCGCTGTCCTGATGGAGGAACTGCGTTCGCTGCTGCCAGGGCAATGGATGGACACCTTCTGGCTGGGCTTGCAGATACTGTTGATCCTGGTAGTGGCCTTCGTCCTGCAGCGCATCGTTGCACGCGGGCTGAGCCGCCTGAGCCAGCGTTACCCGTTGCCGCCGGAGCTGCTGGTGCCGGTGCGTGGTGGCCTGCGCTGGCTGATCATGGGCAGCGCGTTGCTGTTCGTGCTGGAGCGCCTGGGTGTATCGGCGACGGTACTGTGGACAGCACTGTCCGGCTTCGTCGCGGTGGCAGCAGTGGCTTTCTTCGCCATGTGGAGCGTGCTGTCCAACCTGCTGTGCGCGGTGCTGATCTTCACCGTCGGGCCGTTTCGTATTGGTGATGTGGTCGAACTGGTCGACACCCTCGACAAGCCGGGCGTCAAGGGCCGGGTGATTGCCATCAACCTGCTGTTCACCACGCTGATGGAAATGCCCGAGGCGGGCGGGGCGCTGGTGCAGGTGCCCAATAGCCAGTTCTTCCAGAAGTCAGTACGGCGCTGGCGCGGGGCTGAGGTGCAGTCCATGCACAAAGAGTCGTCCGCCGAGGTGGATTGATTAATCCTGTACGGCCCTCTTCGCGGGCTTGCCCGCTCCCACAGGAAATCCATAGCCTTTGAGAGCAGCGCAATACCTGTGGGAGCGGGCAAGCCCGCGAAGAGGCCGGTACTGACGGAGTAAATCCTGCAAAATTTACTGGTTATTTTTTCACCAACACCTTAGCTTAACGTTTTGCAACATATGTCCGAGCGAGGTGTGTGATGTCGATGGAAGTGTGGTTGGGCTTCTTTGCCGCCTGTTGGGTGATCAGCCTTTCACCCGGCGCCGGGGCGATTGCCTCGATGTCCAGTGGCCTGCAATACGGTTTCTGGCGTGGTTACTGGAACGCCCTGGGCCTGCAACTGGGCCTGATCCTGCAGATCGCCATCATCGCCGCCGGCGTCGGTGCTGTTCTGGCTGCCTCGGCCACGGCGTTCCAGATAATCAAATGGTTCGGTGTCGCCTACCTTGTCTACCTGGCCTACAAACAGTGGCGTGCGCTGCCCTTGGACATGAGCGATGAATCCGCCGTGCGTCCGATCGGCAAACCGCTGAGCCTGGTGTTCCGTGGTTTCCTGGTCAACGTCAGCAACCCCAAGGCGCTGGTGTTCATGCTGGCGGTGCTGCCGCAGTTCATCAATCCGCATGAACCGCTGTTGCCCCAGTATGTGGCGATCACCGTGACCATGGTCGCCGTGGATATGCTGGTGATGGCGGGGTATACCGGGTTGGCTGCGCGGGTGTTGCGCTTGCTGCGTACGCCCAAACAGCAGAAGCGTTTGAACCGGACTTTCGCCGGGTTGTTCATTGGCGCGGCCACCTTCCTGGCGACTCTGCGTCGCGCGCCAGTCTGACAGACCGTATGTAGGCCATTCGCGGGCTTGCCCGCGAATGGGCCACCTCTATTTCTGCTTGTCCACCAACCCCTTGAGCAAATCCACCGGCAGCGGAAAGACGATGGTCGAGCTCTTGTCCCCGGCAATCGTCCCCAGCGTCTGCATGTAGCGCAACTGCATCGCCCCTGGCTCCTTGCTCAGCATCTGCGCCGCCTGCATCAACTTCTCCGACGCCTGCAACTCACCTTCGGCATGGATCACCTTGGCCCGACGTTCACGCTCGGCCTCGGCCTGGCGGGCAATGGCGCGCACCATCGATTCGTTGAGATCGACGTGCTTGATCTCGACGTTGGCCACCTTGATACCCCAGGCATCGGTCTGTGCATCAAGCACCTGACGAATGTCCGAGTTCAGTTGCTCGCGTTCGGCCAACAGTTCATCCAGTTCGTGCTTGCCGAGCACCGCGCGCAGCGTGGTCTGGGCCAGCTGGCTGGTCGCCACGAGGAAATCCTCGACCTGGATGATCGCCTTCTGCGGGTCGAGCACTCGGAAGTAGAGCACGGCGTTGACCTTGACCGAGACGTTGTCGCGGGTGATCACATCCTGAGGTGGTACATCCAGCACCACGGTGCGCAGGTCCACCCGCACCATTTGCTGGATTACCGGGATCAGCAGGATCAGCCCCGGCCCCTTCACCTGCCAGAAGCGCCCCAGTTGGAACACCACGCCGCGCTCGTATTCGCGCAGGATGCGGAACGCCGACAGCAACAGCATCGCCAGCACGATCAGCACCGCGCCGAAGCCCAATTGCATGAACATGGTCATTCTCCTTGCGCCGCGGGCGCGGCGGCGCTCACTTCCAGCATGACGCCATGGCGCGCGGTCACCCGCACGTTCTGGCCCGCTTGCAGTGGCGTTGCACACTGCGCTTGCCATTGCTCGCCCTGGGCCAGCACAAAGCCACAGAACGGGTTGCCCGCCATCACCTGTGTGACGGTGACCAGGCTGCCGACCAGGCCGGCGTCACCGCTGACCAGCGCCCGTCGGCGGGCCTTGAGCGCCATGCCCAGCACACCGCCGATCAGCAGCGCCGAGAGCACCGCCAGGATGCCGATCAGGGCCAGCGGGATACCGAAGCCAGGGGCATCGGTGTCGATCAGGATCAGCGCGCCGACCACGAAGGCGACAATGCCGCCAAAGCCGACCACGCCGAAACTGGGCAGGAAGGCTTCGGCGATCATGAAGGCGATGCCGAGCAATATCAGCGCCACCCCGGCGAAGCTCACCGGCAACAGCTGCAGGGCATATAGCGCCAGCAGCAGGCATATACCGCCTACCACGCCGCCGACCGTCGAGCCGGGGTTCATGAATTCGAACAGCAGGCCGTACACACCGATCATGATCAGAATCAGCGCCACGCTGGGGTTGGTGATGACCGCCAACACCCGTGTGCGCCAGTCCGGCAGGTGCTCGACCAGGTTGGCGCCGGCGGTCTGCAGTTGCAGGGGCTGGCCAGCGACAGTGAGCGTTTTGCCATCGAGCTTGTGCAGCAGGTCACGCAGGTCATCGGCCATCAGGTCGATAACGTCAAGCCTCAAGGCCTCGCTGGCGGACAGGCTGACCGCCTCGCGCACGGCCTTCTCCGCCCAGTCGGCATTGCGCCCGCGCAGCTGCGCCAGGCCACGGATGTAGGCCGCCGCATCGTTGACCTGCTTGCGCGCGAGGGTATCGTCATCGCTGCCTTTGGCCTTGTCATCCTTGGGCGTGCCTGGCGGAGCACCGACCTGCACGGGGGTTGCGGCCCCCAGGTTGGTACCGGGCGCCATGGCCGCGACATGGCTGGCATAGAGGATATAAGTGCCGGCGCTGGCGGCGCGGGCTCCGCTGGGGGCGACGAAGGTTGCGACCGGCACTGGGCTGGCGAGAATCGCCTTGATCATCTGGCGCATGGCGCTGTCCAGCCCGCCCGGGGTGTCCATGCGGATAACCACCAGTTGTGCACCCTGTGCCTTGGCCTGGTCGAGGCTGCGCACCAGGTAGTCTGCGCTGGCAGGGCCGATGGCGTCATCGACACCCAGCACCCAGACTGCACCAGGCGCTGCCTGACCGCCTGGCGTAATGCCAAGCAGCAACACCAGCAACAGCCAGCGCCAGCAGCGGGCGATCACCTGTCGTCACCTCGTTTGCCTCTATTGCACAAGTTTAGCCCTGCCTGCTGGTACCCGGCCTAAAATTGGAAATTGGGGGGCGAAACCGGAGGTGCATCATGCGTATGGCAAAGACCCTGCAGGATCGCCTGGACAAGGCCAACTGCGATTACGACATCATTCCCCATCCACATTCGGCCACCAGCCTGGAGTCGGCCCGTACGGCCGGCGTGCCCGCCGAGCGGGTCGCCAAGTCGGTGATGCTCGATGACCGTCATGGCAACTACATCATGGCCGTGCTACCGGCCAACCGGCATCTGGACATGACCAAGGTGCGCATGTCCGGGGCCTGGCAACTGACCCGTGAAAGCGGCCTGCCGAGCCTGTTCGGCGACTGCGAGCGCGGTGCCGTACCGGCCCTTGGCGATGCCTACCAGATAAAAATGCTGGTCGACCCGAGCTTGACCCGCCAGGGCGATGTCTACCTGGAAGCGGGTGACCACGATCACCTGATCCACATGAGCATGGAGCAGTACATGAAACTGGTGCCGCACGCCGAAGTGCGCGAGCTGTGCTGATGTTTTCACACCAATGCCGGGCGGGCGTCGTGGACGGCTTGCCTGGCTCTCAGGAGGAACCATGGAAGCGCCGATTCATCCCTTTGCCGAGCTGTTCAAACAACTGGGCCTGCCTGACGATGCGGTGAGCATCGATCAGTTCATCGCCAGCCACTCGCCACTGAAGAACGACATCAAGTTGGTGGATGCGCCGTTCTGGACCGCTTCCCAGCGCGAGTTTCTCAACGACAGCATCAATGAGGATGCCGACTGGGCGGAGCCATTCGATCAACTCAACGAAGCGTTGCGCCGCCCTCGAAAATAAAGCGCCGAGTGGCACCTGACGAGTGATTGGCCGTTGCTATGCTCAGGAAAACAACAAGGGGATAGCGCGATGAAAGATCCCTACGCACCGGGTTTCTGGTGCTCCGTGACGATCCTGGGCACCCTGACGGCCAGTTACTTCTACGGCATCAGGCAATCGCAACAGATGAACCAGGCAGTGCACTTCCTGTATGCCGCTGCCGCCGTCACCGTGGCGGTTGCACTGGTGGCGCTGGCCTGGATCGCCTGGCAGCAACTGCACCTGAACAAGCGCGAGGTGGTGCAGGGGCGAACGTTGCTGACCATCTGGAACACCAAGGTTGCGCTGCGCCGCGTCGAGACGGTGTTCGACCGCTACTTCTGGGGCAGCTACTGGCATTCGGGGCGCACCTTCGAAGAGGTCATGGGCGAGCTCAAGGGCACGCCGCTGGAGCAGAGCCTGGATGCCCTGAAACGCCAGTGCCGCTTGCTCGACCGCGAAATTCATGACCACCACCACCACTGGCTGGCCAATGCCCGCGACCTGTCCAGCGTGGCCCAGGCCATGGCCCGTGAACGCTACCAGCTGGATCTGGGCGAACCAACCCGCAGCGGCAATGGCAACACTGCCGTGCTCAATCGGGATCTGGAAGTGCTGGTGTACACCTGGTCGGCGCGCCTGCGCAGCTTCGACCATCAGCTGGACGAACTGGAGCGCGCCTACCATTGAGGTGCTTCATTCACCGCGGATGTATTGCTCCAGTTGCAGGATCAGGCTGGCCTGTTCGGCGATGGTTTCCTTGACCAGGTCGCCGATCGACAGCAGGCCGAGCAGCTGGCCATTGTCGACCACCGGCAGGTGGCGCAGGTGGCGGTCGGTCATCAGGTTCATGCAGTAGTCGAGCTTCTGCTTCGGTTCCACGGTGACCACCGGCGCACTCATGATCTCGCGCACAGGGGTGGCGGCGGACGAGCGGCCCTTGAGCACCAGTTTGCGCGCATAGTCCCGTTCACTGACGATACCCACCACCTGGTTGGCCTCGACCACCGGGAGCGCACCGACGTTTTTTTCCGCCAGCATTTTCAGTGCGTCGAGTACCGAGTCATCCGGGCCGATGGTGTACACGGTCTGATGCTGGGACTTGGTCTTGAGGATTTGTTCGACGGTCTTCATACGGGCCTCTGCTGGGGAAAAAGCGATGTCTCGGAGTAAATAAAGCATCCGGCACGGCGCTCTGCACGGCAATGCAGGAAACGGCATCGAGTCGATTGAAAAACGTCATGAGTTGTCGCCTGTGCCGGCCTCTTCGCGGCTAAAGCCACTCCCACAGGGATAGCACCTGGCTCGAGGCCGATGCGGTCGAGGTGGGAGGCTTTAGCCGCGAAGAGGCCGGTAGAGTTGGCTCAGAGCTTCGGCATCTGCCCGATCCGCGCCACCATCTCGCTCACCACCTGCAAGTCCAGCATGAACTGCTCCACGGTCTTGAACTCGTTGTCGTTGTGCCCGGTGTACTTCACATCCGGCATGGCCAGGCCGAACTGCACGCCGTTAGGCAGGTCGTGTACCGAGGTAGCACCCGCCGAGGTGCCGAACTCGTGCTTCATGCCCAGGTTCTCGGTGGCAACGTCCAGCAAGGCCCTGACCCATTCGCCTTCGGGGTTGCGGTACATCGGCTCGTCCAGGCTGTAGTCGAAGGCCACCGAGGTATGGCTCTGCCGGGTCCATTTGCCCAGCTTGTCAGCCAGTTCGTCCTTGATCTTGGCAATGGGCTTGCCCTTCGGAATGCGCAGGTTCACCGCCAGTTTCAGGCCTTTTTCATCCACCCCGACAAAGGTCAGCGAGGCGGTCAGCGGGCCCATGAACGAATCCTTGAAGGCCACGCCGAGCTTGTTGCCCAGGTAGTCCAGGCCCCAGTTGTCGGCGGCATAGCGGGCGGCATCGGTGAAGTGGTTGTGCTTGAGCGGCACATCCTTGCCCAGGCCGTTGATGAAACCAAGCATGCGCGCCACCGGGTTGACCCCGGACTCCGGCTCCGAAGAGTGGGCGGAAACGCCGGTCACGGTGAGCAACACCTGCTTGCCATCGGCCTTGGCAGCGATGCTGAAGTCGCCGCCATTGCGCTTCACGTAATCGGCGCCGGCTTTTTCCAGCTGGCTGGCCAGCTTCGCCGGGTTGTCGGTGACCAGGGTCGCGACCGAGGTTGTCGGGATCTGGTTGGTGGCCAGGCCGCCGGTCAGGTTGACGATCTCGGCACCCTTGCCACTGGCCTGGCGCTTGCTGAAGCTGGCCATGATCGTGCCGTAGCCTTTCTCGGCGATGACCACCGGGTAGCCGCCATCGAGGGCCAGGTTGTAGTCGGGCGTGGGGTTGCGCTCGAAGTAGTAGGGGATGGCATCACCGCTGGTTTCTTCAGTGGTGTCGATCAGCAGCTTGAACTGGCGGGCCAGCGGCAGGTTTTCGTCCTTGGCCACTTTCAGCGCGTACATCGCCACGACAATGCCGTTCTTGTCGTCTTCGGTGCCGCGGCCGTACATGCGGTCACCGACCAGGGTGACCTTGAACGGGTCCAGGCGCGTGCCATCGGCCAGCTTCCAGTTGTCCGGGTTGACCGGCACCACGTCGGCGTGGGCATGGATGCCGACCACTTCCTTACCGCTGCCCAGCGAAATCTCGTACACCCGGTTGTCGATATTGCGGAAAGCCAGGCCGAAGCTGTCGGCCAGGGCCTTGATCTTTTCGGCGATCCTGAGGAACTCGGGGTTCTCGTGCTGCGGCGTGCCTTCGACATTGAAGGTGGGGATGGCCACCAGTTCACGCAGGGTTTCGCTGGCAGCCTTGCCGTACTTGATGCGGGTATACAGGCCGAGCAGGCGGTTGATCTCGTTCTGCTGCTCGGCGGCCAATGGCTTGCCGGCCAGGTAGGCATCCAGGGTTGCCGCGAGGTTGTCGGCCTTGGCCAGGTCGCTGCCTTTGAGCTTGCCGAGGAACTGCTTGAAGTCGCTTGGGTCGCTGCCGTCGAAGGCTTTGACGATGGCCGCGGACTGCTGCTGGGTAAGGTTGGCCTGTGCCGGTTGGGTGAACAGGCCGATGCTGGCCAGCAGCAGGGTGGTGGCGGTAAGTTTTTTCAGGTGCATGGTTGTGCGCATTCCTTCGCCAATCATTGTTGTGGGTTACCCGTCGGGAAACGGGAAGACGCCCACGCTAACACCAATGACCCGTGGCACGGGAGTGCCAGAAACGCGACATGTCGCACAAACGAAAAAGCCCCGGGCGCGTTGCCGGGGCCTTTCCAGTGCTTCCAACGGTGATTACAGCCCGTTGGGCAGGAACCTCGTGGCACCGCTGACATCGTCGATCTTCTTGATGCGGAAGGCCTTGATACAGGTTTCGTTGCGGGTATTGCTGTCCGGGCAGTATTGCTGGACGAAGTCGTTGAAGGCCATGTCCTGGCCATTCACGCTGAGGACGCGCTTGAAGTACTCGCCCTGGATGCCCTGCGCCTGACGCGATGCGGTCATTTCCTGGTCGACGACCAGGCGACCGTGCAGGTCGACGGTGGGGAACTTGGCTTCTTCCTGCAGGCAGCCGCTCAGCAGCAGGCCGGCCGTGGCCAGCATGATCAGACGTAGCATGATGTTGTCTCTGCAACGGGCGGTCACGGCCTGCGGGCCGGGACCGCACCTGGATGGTTACTCGCCGAACAGGCTGCCGGCGCGTTTCACTTCCGCCTTGCCGGCGTCCTCGAGCAGCGACTTGGCGCCCGAGGTGACGTTGCGTGCGGAGTCTGCATTGGACTGGATCACGTCGGTGCGTGCAGCGCTGTCGCGCAGTTCGGCATCGATGTAGTCGTTGGCGCGGGCGACCTTTGCCTTTTTCGCTTGCAGGGCCAGGCGACGCTCTTCCAGCTCCAGCGCACGCAGGTCGTCCTCGTAGGCTTCTTCGCGGGTCTGCACGCGCTTGCGCTCGGCTGCTTGCGCCTGCTGTTTCTCGGCGGCACGCTGCGCGGAGGCACGTTGGGCCGCTGCGCGCTGCTGGCGGGCAGCAGCTTCGCGAGCTTCGGCGCGCTGCTCGGCGGCGGCGGCCTGGCGCAGGCGTTCGGTTTCCAGGGCGGCTTCGGATTGCTTGGTCTGCTGTTCGATCTGGTAGAGCTGATCGAACTGGCCTGCCATGGCAGTGGCGGCAGACAGTGCGAGGGCGGTGCCCAGAACAATGTGCTTCATGTGCTCAGGCCTCAGCTCTTTTTCGGATCTGGGCAGGTCGCATTTGGCTGGATGCGGGTTTCGTTGGAGATGGTCATGACCATCAGGGAGATGCCCCCCACTTCGAAATCGCACGGGCGGCCAACCTGGGCGGAGGTGTAGATCTTGCCGTTTTCCGAGTAGCCGATCAGTACGCCGGGCACCAGCGAGGTATCGCTGACCAGGGACCCTGCCAGTGCGCCGGCGCCACCGCCTGCCACGCCGCCGATGATCGCGGTGTCCTTGTTGTGGCCTGCACCCAGCGCCGCGCCACCCAGCGCACCCAGTACACCACCCACCATCATTGCGGCTTTCTGGTTCTTCTCGTTGCTGACCTTGATCTTGGTCGGCGAGACCGTGATGATTTTCACGGTCTTGGCTTCCTGCTGGGTGTTTACCTGGCTGGCATCGAACACATCGGATTGGTATTGCTCACCGGTCGCCTGGCAACCCACGAGGGTGGCGGCGATGGTCAAGGCCAGACAGTGTTTCAGCATTTTCATTCCTGATTCCCTGGAGGGTATGGTTAACCTTGCGACGATCCATCTGAAGGATGAGGCATAATGCCACTATTCTAAGCAGATGGATCCAACCAGGTAAAGCCATCAGGACTAAAGCCGGCTTCAGTAAGCGCCAAACGAAATAACGCGAGCAGGCCGACACTGTCTTGCAGAAGCGACAAAGCCCGCGCAAGGCGGGCTTTGTGAGGGGTATGGCGCACTCGGCGGGATTCGAACCCACGACCCCTGCCTTCGGAGGGCAGTACTCTATCCAGCTGAGCTACGAGTGCAACGCGCACGCATGATACCCATCTGATCCGATGGCGTCCATCGCCTTGATCTGTAGCTGTTTTTACCTTTCGCCGAGAAGAGGCCGGCAGAAGCAATCACAAACGCATCTATCCATATGCGATATCGATATTTCCACGGCAGTTATTATGCCCTCTATTCTCTGGTCACAACTTGTTATAACAAGTATCCGATCAGCGAAGAGACCCCATGGCCGAACTGCTCCCCCTGTCCCCGGTACCGCTTTACACCCAGCTCAAGGAATTGCTGCGCGAGCGCATCCTCGACGGCACTTATCCATCGCATAGCCGCATGCCCTCGGAAAGCGAACTGGGCAAGGCTTTCGACGTCAGCCGCATCACCGTGCGCCAGGCGCTGGGCGACCTGCAGAAGGAAGGGCTGATTTTCAAGATCCACGGCAAGGGCACCTTCGTCGCCAAGCCCAAGGCTTTCCAGAACGTCAGTACCCTGCAGGGGTTGGGCGAGTCGATGACGCAAATGGGTTACGAGGTGATCAACCGCCTGCGCAGTTTCCGCCATGTGCCAGCCAATGCATTGGTGGCCGCGCGGCTGCAGGTCGAGGAGGGCAGCCTGGTCACCGAGATCCGCCGAGTACGGCTGATCAACCGCGAGCCGGTGTCGCTGGAGCTGACCTGGTTGCCCAAGGCCGTCGGCGAAAAACTGGAAAAGGCCGACCTTGTCACTCGCGACATTTTCCTGCTCCTGGAAAACGACTGCGGCATTGCCCTTGGCCACGCCGACCTGGCCATCGATGCCGTGCTGGCCGACAGCGACCTGACCCAGGCCCTGGATGTTGAAGAAGGCTCGCCGATCATGCGCATCGAGCGCCTGACCCATGCTGCCGACGGTACGCCACTGGACTTCGAACACCTTTACTACCGCGGCGATGCTTTCCAGTACCGCCTGCGCATCGACCGCCAGAAGGGGAGCAAGGCATGAGCATCCAGACCCAGGACTACGACATCATCGTCATCGGTGGCGGTACCGCCGGGCCGATGGCGGCGATCAAGGCCAAGGAGCAGGACAAAAACCTGCGCGTGCTGCTGCTGGACAAAGCCAACGTCAAGCGCAGCGGAGCCATCAGCATGGGCATGGATGGCCTGAACAACGCGATCATCCCAGGCCATGCCACCCCCGAGCAGTACACGAAGGAAATCACCGTGGCCAATGACGGCATCGTCAACCAGGCCACGGTGCATGCCTACGCTACCCACAGCTTTGAAACCATCGAGCAACTCGACCGCTGGGGGGTGAAGTTCGAGAAGGACGAGACCGGCGACTACGCGGTGAAAAAGGTTCACCACATGGGCGCCTACGTGCTGCCCATGCCCGAAGGCCACGACATCAAAAAGGTGCTGTACCGTCAGCTCAAGCGTGCCCGGGTCGAAATCAGCAACCGTATGGTCTGCACTCGTGTGCTACTCGATGGTGAAGGTGCGGCCGCTGGTGTGCTGGGTTTCGATTGCCGTAGCGGCGAGTTTCGCGTGGTGCGGGCCAAGGCGGTGATCCTTGCCTGCGGCGCGGCCGGGCGCCTGGGCCTGCCGTCGTCGGGCTATCTGATGGGCACCTACGAGAACCCGACCAACGCCGGTGATGGCTACGCCATGGCCTACCATGCAGGTGCCGAACTGGCCAACCTCGAGTGCTTCCAGATCAACCCGCTGATCAAGGACTACAACGGCCCGGCCTGTGCCTACGTCACCGGCCCACTGGGTGGATATACCGCCAACAGCAAGGGTGAGCGCTTTATCGAGTGCGACTACTGGAGCGGCCAGATGATGTGGGAGTTCCATCAGGAACTCGAGGGCGGCAATGGCCCGGTGTTCCTCAAGCTCGATCACTTGGCCGAGGAAACCATCCAGAACATCGAAGAGATCTTGCACAGCAACGAGCGCCCCAGTCGTGGCCAGTTCCACGCCGGGCGTGGCACCGATTATCGCCAGCACATGGTCGAGATGCATATCTCGGAGATCGGTTTCTGCTCCGGGCATTCGGCGTCGGGGGTGTGGGTCAATGAAAAGGCCGAGACCAGCGTCAAAGGGCTGTATGCCGCGGGCGATATGGCAGCGGTGCCGCACAACTACATGCTCGGGGCCTTCACCTATGGCTGGTTTGCCGGTGTGAACGCTGCGCATTACGTGACCGGGCGCGAACTCGCCGAGGTCGATGCCGAACAGGTCGAGCGCGAGCGCGCGCGGGTGTTTGCCCCGCTGCAGCGTCAGCATGGCCTGCCGCCGGCGCAGGTCGAGTACAAGCTCAGACGCATGGTCAACGATTACCTGCAACCGCCGAAGGTGACCAAAAAGATGGAAATCGGCCTGGCGCGCTTTGCCGAGATCGAACGTGACCTGGACCAGATGAAGGCCAGCAACCCTCATGAACTGATGCGTGCGATGGAGGTTTCGGTGATTCGCGATTGCGCCGAGATGGCGGCGCGGGCCTCGCTGTTCCGCGAGGAAAGCCGCTGGGGGCTGTACCACCACCGGGTGGACTTCCCTGAGCGCAATGATGGCGAGTGGTTCTGCCATTGCCATCTGAAAAAGGGCGAAAACGGTGAAATGACCAGCTTCAGGAAAGCGGTCGAGCCTTACCTGATTGCGTTGGACGCAGAAGAGCAGACCGCCTACGACCAGCTGCGGGTAAAGGCCGATGCAGCCTAGGCGACGCTGTGTCCTGTGAACACTTCGAAGAACGAGGGCCGCAGGCCCCGAGGACTCCGTGAAATGGCCTACCAGCCGCAAGAAATCTTCTTCCGCAGCAGCGCCCCCGTCACCATCGACGAAGACAAGTGCATCGCCGAAAAAGGCTGCACCGTCTGCGTGGAGGTTTGCCCCATGGACCTGCTGGCGATCAACCCGGCCACGCAGAAGGCCTACATGGCCTTCGACGAATGCTGGTACTGCATGCCCTGCGAAAAGGACTGCCCCACGGGTGCGGTGAAGGTCGACATCCCATACCTGCTGCGCTGATTCATCCCGCCATCCGGCGCACCACCGGACGCCCTCCTGCTGTGCCCCTCGTTTCCCACCACCCAAGCCGGGCGGCGGAGACGACCCAACTCTTATAACGACTCGAGGGGAAACACCCATGCGCCTTGTTGCAACCGTGGCCGGCCTCGTGCTGGCGCTCACTGGCCTGAATGCCAGCGCCGAAACCATCCGCATCGCCATTGGCACCCAGGACACCACCATCAACTGCGCCACTGGTGGCCTGCTGATACGCGAGCTTGGCCTGCTGGACAAGTACCTGCCGCATGACGGCAAATACAAAGATGCCAAGTATCAGGTGGAGTGGAAGAACTTCACCAGCGGTGCGCCACTGACCAATGAAATGGTCGCTGGCAAACTCGACTTCGGTGCAATGGCCGACTTCCCCGGGTCGTTCAACGGTGTTGCTCACCTGGATGCCGGCAAGCGCAGCCTGTTCATAAGCGTGCTGTCGGGCAGCGTGCACGGCAGCGGCAATGGCATCGTCGTACCGGCGGCGTCCAGCGTGCAGTCGCTGGCTGAACTCAAGGGCAGGACCATTTCCGTGCCGTTCGCCTCCACCGCCCACGGCATGCTGCTGCGTGCCGTAGCAGCCCAGGGCTGGGACCCGCAGAAGGATGTGCGAATCATCGCCCAGGCGCCGGAAATCGCCGGTTCCGCCCTGCGTAGCAACCGCATCGAGGCCCATGCCGACTTCGTGCCGTTCGCCGAACTGTTCCCCAACCGCGGCTTCGCCCGCAAGATCTATGACGGCGCCCAAGCCAACGCACCGACCTTCCATGGCGCTTTGGTCGATGCCGATTATGCGAAGAAGTACCCCGAAGTGGTCACCGCCTACCTGCGCGCCAGCCTCGAAGCCGATCGGCTGATCGCTGCGGAACCTGAGAAGTACAGCGAGTTGATCGAGAAAGTCACCGGCATCGAGGCCGAGGTCAATTACCTGTTCCACGGCCCGCTCGGCCTGCAGACCCGCGACCTGACATGGAAGCCTGAATACCGTCAGGCAGTCGCAACCTCCATCGATACGCTCAAGCTGCTTAAAAAGACCGACCGCGGCCTCGACACCGACAAGTTCATCGACGACCAGTACATCCGTGCGGCCTTCAAGGAGGCTGGCCTGGACTACGACAAGGCGCTGAAAGACTATGATCCGCAGCCACTCAAGGCCAATGACGCGCTGACAGGCAAACCGATCACCGACTTCAGCCGCCTGGCACAGATCTGGGTGCGCGGCGAAGGCAAGGTCCGCCACTACGCTTCGCCGGAGGCCGCGCTTGGCGCCTTGGCCCAGCTGGAGCACGAGGGCAAGGACATCCGCGCCATCTACGCCCAGGCCGCCGACAGCGGAATCAAGTTGCTGGCGAACCAGGCCTGGTTCGTGCGTAACGCCAAGGGTGAACTGGCGGCGTTCCTGCTCAAGGACCAGGCCGAGCAGTATGCCAAGGCCCATGGCGGTGAAGCGCTGGACTTCGTCAGCGCCAACCAGAAGCTGGTCGCCCAGCGCTGACCGGGAGGCACCGACATGACCTGCAACCTCAAGCGCTGGACGGTGCGCCTGGTTTCGCTGCTGGCCTGCCTGCTGTTCTGGCAGGTCGCGGCGAGCGTGAAGCTGGACCTCGGGCTGCTGACGTTCACCTATGTCCCCACACCGAAGGCGGTGCTGGCAGCTGGCTGGCAGTTGCTGACCTCCAGCACCCTGCTGGCGCACCTGGGCAGTAGCCTGTCACGGGTTTTTGCCGGATATGGCGCCGCGGCGCTGATTGGCGTGGCCCTGGGGTTGTTGATCGGCCGCTCGAAATGGGCCGAGGACACCCTGCTGCCGCCACTCGAAGTGCTGCGGCCGATTCCGGCGGTGGCGTGGATCCCGCTGGCGATCCTGATGTTCCCATCATCGGAACTGTCGATGGTGTTCATAACGTTCACTGGCGCGCTTTTCCCGATCCTGCTGAACACCGTGCACGGCGTCGAGGCCATCGACCCGCGCCTGGTGGCGTCGGCGCGCAGCCTCGGTGCAGAGCGTTGGTCGATCCTGCGCGAAGTGGTGTTGCCTGGAGCGTTGCCAAGCATCGTCACTGGCCTGGCCATCGGCATGGGTACTTCATGGTTCTGCCTGGTCACCGCCGAGATGATTTCCGGACAGTTCGGTATCGGCTACTACACCTGGGAGTCGTACACCTTGCAAAACTACCCGGACATCATCGTCGGCATGCTGCTGATCGGCGTGCTGGGCATGGGCAGCAGCGCCCTGGTCAAGCGCCTTGGGGAGTTGGCCACGCCTTGGTACCGCACGCGGAGGGCCAGTTGATGAACAGTTATCAACCAGCACCAGGGCGTATCGACGGGCGTGGCCTGTCGATACGACTGGGGCATGGCAGCGAAGCATTCGAGGCGGTGCAGCGTCTGGACTTTGCCGTAGAGCCTGGCGAGTTCGTCTGCATCCTTGGCCCCTCCGGTTGCGGCAAGTCGACGTTGCTTGGCGCCCTGGCCGGGCACCTGGTGCCCAGCAGCGGCCAGTTGAGCGTGGATGGCCAGGCCGTTGGCGGGCCGTCACCACAGCGTGGCATGGTGTTTCAGCACCACACCTTGCTGCCTTGGCGTAGCGTGCTCGACAACGTGGCCTTCGGCCTGAAGATGCAGGGCCAGGGCCGCGCCGAACGTCGCCGGCAGGCTCGTGAAATGCTGCAACTGGTGGGGCTGGCCGACTTTGCCGGGCGCTGGCCCAGTCAGTTGTCCGGCGGTATGCAGCAACGGGCCGAGATTGCCCGGGTGCTGATCAACCGACCGCGCCTTTTGCTGATGGACGAACCCTTCGGTGCCCTGGATGCGCAAACCCGTGCACGCATGCAGGAGCTGTTGCTGGATATCTGGGCAAGCATCCGCACCACCGTGGTGTTCGTCACCCACGATATCGACGAGGCGCTGTTCCTGGCCGACCGTATCCTGGTGATGAGCCCGCGACCTGGCCGCTTTATCGAAGACCTGCACCTGGAGTTTCCGCGCCCACGCCGCGCCAGCCTGCTGACCAGCCCTGAATTCACTCACCTCAAGCGTCACTGTCTGGCCTTGCTCCGTCACGAGGAAGGCCGCGAACTCCCGCGCCTGACCCCGCTGGGCCTGCCGGACACTGAGCACCCACCGCTACGGATCGCGCTATGACTGAACGAACGACTGACAACCCCGACATCCTTGCTCTTCTGCCTCGCCTTGGTGCCGCTGATGCAGGCGTGCGCCGCATCGCCCTGATCGAACTGGCCGACCTGGAAGACCCGGATGGCTTGCCATGGCTCACCGATGCACTGCTGGTGGATGTCGCCGACGAGGTGCGTGCCGAGTCCGCGCGCCTGCTCGAGGCCTGGGAAGAACCCGAAGTTGTGCAGGCCCTGTGTGCTGCGCTGGCCGATGCTGCCGAGCCGGTACGGCTGGCTGCCGCCCAGAGCCTCAGCGAACTCAAGAGCCTTGAAAACGGTCAGCTGATCCTGCCATGGGTCAAGCATGCCGATGCCTTCGTCCGTGCAAGCGCCCTGCGTGCCTTGCGCGAGTTGCGCCTGGAAGATGCTGCAGAGCCTGCACTGCTGGCCCTGGCCGATGGCGACGCCGCGGTCCGGCGTGAGGCAGTGGGTATTCTTGGCTGGCTCAAGCACCAGCCGGCATTGCCAGCATTGGCAAAGCTTGCCGCAGACGAGCCGGACACCGAGGTGCGCCGCGCGGCCATTGGTGCGCTGGGCCTCGCCCGCGACAGCGCGGTGGTGCCAGCATTGGTGGCTGCATTGGCTGACAAGGCCTGGCAAGTGCGTGAAGAAGCCGCCACCACGCTAGGCAAGGTGGGCCTGGCCCCAGCAGGCCCGGCACTGGTAAATGCTCTTGCCGATGACTTCTGGCAAGTACGTCTGCGTGCGGCGCGGTCTCTGGGGCGGCTGCGTCACGTTGCGGCCCTGGACGCGCTTGGCGAGTTGCTTGGCCACGGCATTGCCAACCTGCGCAAGGAGGCGGCTCTGGCCCTGGGTGAGCTGGGCCAGGCGCGTGCCTTGCCGGTGCTGCAGGCCGCCGAGGCCGATAGCGATCCCGAGGTGCGCAAGGCTGTGCGGATCGCCATGGCGCAACTGCGCGGGGCCTACTGATGAAAGCCCCGCAAGCTATTCGCAACATGCGCGGGCCCGGGCAACTGGTGCTGCAATGGCAAGACGGCGAACACAGCCTCAGCCATGCCCGCCTGCGCGGTGCTTGCCCCTGTTCACAATGCCGAACGGCACGGCTGCAGGGGACCATCAGTCTGGTGCGCGATGATGTGCGCGTGGTGCAAATCGAGCCGCAAGGATATGGCGTGCAGCTGGTGTTCAGCGATGGGCATGAACGGGGTATCTACCCTTGGGCTTACCTGCGTGACCTGATTGCCCTGTGAGTCTTCTTCGCGGGCATTCGCTGTCGCATAGAGACCTGAATTCGCAAGCGGTCCGCGTACCCTGTGGGAGCGGCTTTAGCCGCGAAGAATCCAACGCGGTGCATGGCACCGGCTGCGCCGGTGTTCGCGGCTAAAGCCGCTCCCACACGGTGTAGTTCTATGAGGAGGGGCATGCCCGCTCCCACAGGCTCAGAGCGCAATCAGCTCCGGCCTCAACCCTTCGACCCGGCGCACCGGCGGCGTCAGGTAGCCGCCATCCCCGGTGACCTGGTGCAGCACCTTCTCCCGCAGCTCGTGAAGTGCCGCGCCCGTACGCAACCGTGGGTGTGGCAGGTCGATCTCCACCACCGACTTGATCCGCCCCGGGCGCGGTTCCAGAACCACCACCCGGTCGGCCAGGTAGGTGGCCTCTTCGGCGTCATGGGTGACCAGCAGCGTGGTGATGCCTGCACGTTCGCGAATAGCCAGCAGCTCGTCCTGCAGTTGCTGGCGGGTAAGCGCATCCAGCGCGCCGAACGGCTCGTCGAGCAGCAGGATACGCGGGCTGGCTACCAGGCCTCGGGCGATCGCCACGCGCTGGGCCATGCCGCCGGACAGCTGGTGTGGGTAGGCTGACTCGAAGCCGACCAGCCCCACCAGTTGCACGAACTCGTGTACCCGCCGCGCGCGCTCACCCTGGGTGAGCGGTTCGTTGACCAGGCCCAGGGCAATGTTCTGTTCCACGCTCAGCCAGGGGAACAGCCGGTGCTCCTGAAACACGATGCCGCGTTCGCTACCAATGCCGCTGACAGTGTGGCCGTCCACACGGATGTTGCCGCTGTAGTCGGTATCCAGCCCCACCAGCAGGCGCAGCAGAGTAGATTTGCCACAGCCGGAAGCACCAACGATGGCGATGAATTCGCCTTGGTTGATCGACAGGTTGAAGTTGCGGATGGCTTCCAGCGGCTGGCCATCGACGCTGAACACTTTGCCGACCCCCTCGAAGCTGACCAGGGGTGGGGTGGCATCGGGCTGGTTGGCCGCGTGCAGGTGCGAGGTGTTGAAGGCGTTCATGCGGTTCTCCAGCGCGTGGCGCGCGATTCGAGGCGTTGTCCAAGGGTGCCGAGCAGGGCGCCGACCAGGCCGATCAGCAGCATGGCGGCCATTACCTGGTCCATGCGGAACAGCTGCTGGGCGCCGATCATCAGGCTGGCGATGCCTCCGTCCGAGGGCATGAAGTATTCGGCACCGATGGTGCCCAGCCAGGCGTAGATCAGCGACAGGCGCAGGCCGGCAAAAATGGCCGGGGCTGCGCCGGGTAGCACCAGCAGCCGCAGGCGTTGCCACAGGTTCAGGCGCAGGGTGCGCGCCGCTTCGCCCAGCTGTGGCGAGAGGCTGGCGATACCGCGCTGGGTGGCGATCAGCAACGGGAAGAACGCAGCCATGCCGACGAATACCTGCTTGGCCCCTTCACCCAGGCCGAACCAGGCTGTGAGCAGCGGCACCCAGGCAAACAGCGCCACCTGACGCAACGCCGACAGGCTAGGCCCGAAGATACGTTCGGCATTGGCCGAAAGCCCCAACAGCAAACCGGCCAGCAGGCCAGCGCTACCGCCCAGCAGCAAGCCGGCCAAAGCGCGCTGCAGGCTCAGCAGCAAGGCTTGCGGCAGCGAACCATCGGCCAGGCCGGTCAGCAGGGTGCGCAACACTTCAAGTGGTGAGGTCAGGATGTTGCTGTCTACCCAGCCAAAACTGCTACTGAACTGCCACAGGGCCAACAGTGCCAGTGGCAGCAGCAGGCTTTGCCAACCCCGCGGCACGGGGCCACGGTGCTGCTCCCCTGTGGCCGCTTGCGGCCAGTACAGCAGGCGCTTTTCCAGGGCCGAGAAGCCGCGCTCCAGCAGTGCGCCGACCAGGCCGATCACCAGGATGCACAGCAGCACCAGGTCGAGCATGAACAGCTGCCGTCCCCACACCATCAGGTAGCCAATCCCTTCGCTGGAGGCCAGCAGTTCGACCGCCAGCAGCGAGGTCCAGCCGGTGGCCAGGGCGAGGCGTACGCCGGTGAGGAAGGCGGGCAGGGCAGCCGGTAGCAGCAGGCGCAGGAACAGTAGATGGCGAGGCAGGCGCAGCACCGCAGCGGCCTCTCGCAGCTTGGGCTGGGCATCGCGTACACCGACCAGCGTGTGCAAGGTGACGGGGACCACCACGGCTTTCACCAGCACCACCAGCTTGAGCAACTCGCCGATCCCGAAGAACAGCATGAACAACGGGATCCAGGCCAGGGTAGGAATCTGTGCCAGCGCCACGAAGGTCGGCAGCACCAGCGTTTGCGCCCGCCGCGAAGCTCCCAGCCAAACACCCAGCAGCAACCCGCTGCCGATGCCGACCGCCAGCCCCCAGAACAACCGCTGCAAGCTTATCCACAGGTGCCCCCACAGCTCGCCGGAGCCAAACTCCACCGCGCTCTGCCAAACCAATGCTGGCGCCGGCAGAATCTGCTCGCTCATCCAGTGCTCCCGGCTGGCCACTACCCACAGCACGGCAATTGCTGCAGGCACCAGGTATGCGAGGCCTTTGTAGGAGCGGCCTTGTGTCGCGATAGGGCCGCACAGCGGCCCCCGGAGCCACCTCCGATTCCTGCTCAGAATTCCATTCATCGGCCATCTCTCAAGACGTTGTTAGATTATTCATTTATGGAATTAAAAATTCTGAAAAATGACTTTCAAGAGATAAGAGCATGCGTTTCATGCATACGGAAGCCCCCCGCCGTTGCGTTTTCCTCATATTTTCCATGCGCTTTTCGCAAGCCTGTCGCAGGCCCGCATGCCGCCTGATTTATGCCATTCAGTTACTGAAGAATGAATTTTCTGTCTTTGTAGGTTCTAGCCAGACCTGCCTAGCTTCTGGCCAAAGCGCCGGCCATCGCCGGTGGCAGCCTGCCAAGGAGCCTTGCCATGAAAATCCCGCTGCGCCACCTGATCACCGCCCTTGGGCTGGCCTTCACCCTCAGCGCCCACGCAGCTGAACCGGCC
Organism: Pseudomonas shirazica; assembly: GCF_015168335.1. NCBI lineage: Bacteria > Pseudomonadati > Pseudomonadota > Gammaproteobacteria > Pseudomonadales > Pseudomonadaceae > Pseudomonas > Pseudomonas shirazica. The sequence goes on along the minus strand of NZ_CP063456.1, from coordinate 5,063,039 downwards.
AAGCCAGCAAGCATCCGCATCGCCGTGCCCGACCTCAGCGCGGGCAGCAAGCCCAGCGCCGGTGGCGTGGTCGACGTGCTGCGTGACCAGCAACTGCTGGAGAAGGAATTCGCCAAGGACGGCATTCGCATCGACTGGCACTTCTTCAAGGGCGCCGGGCCGGTGGTGAACGAAGCGTTGGCCAACGGCCAGGCCGATTTCGCCTACCTCGGCGACCTGGCCGCCATCGTCGGCAAGGCCAATGGCCTGGATACCCGCGTGCTGTCGGCGGGGGTACGTGGGGTGAAGAGCTACCTGGGCGTGGTGCCCGGTTCCGGCATCAAGACCCTGCACGACCTCAAAGGCAAGCGCGTGGCGGTGTTCCGTGGCACCGCCAACCAGCTGTCGTTCGCCAGCGCCCTGGCCAGCCAGGGGCTTAGCGAGCGCGAGCTGAAGGTGATCAACCTGGACTTCAACGCCGCCAATGCCGCACTGGCCGCCAAGCAGATCGACGCCACCTGGGGCCTGTCCAACCTGCTGTCGCTGCGCGAGCGCGGGCTGGTAGAGCTACCGGTCAACTCGCGTGATCTGGAAGGAGCCGGCAGTACCCAGGCGGTACTGCTGGGCGCTGGCGATTTCATCCGCAAATACCCCGAGCTGGTGCAGCGCCTGGTCAATGCCCAGCAACAGGCCAGCGCCTGGCTGCGCGACGAACACAACCGCGAGGCCTATGTCGAGCTGGTGGCCAGCAATGCCAACTGGCCGCGCAGCATCCTCAATGACGACCTGGCCAAGGAAGACCTGGCCCATTACTTCGATCCACGGCTGGACGCCGAATTCGTCGGCCAGTTGCAACAGGGTGTGGACCTGGCCGCCAAGGAGCGCCTGATCCGCCGTGGCTTCCAGGTGGCCGACTGGATCGAACCACGTTTCCTCGATGTTGCGCTGCAATAAAAACAGGCCGTGCAGGCCGCCCGCTGAACCCCGAAAACCCGACAATGACCGCAAGGACACGACCATGAGCAATGCCGCCCTGGCCACCGCGCCACAAACCCTCGAACTCGACATCCACCCGGTTGCCGGCCGCATCGGTGCCGAAATTCGCGGGGTGAAATTGTCCGCCGACCTTGATGCCGCCACCCTCGACGCCATCCAGGCCGCGCTGGTGAAGCACAAGGTGATCTTCTTCCGTGGCCAGACCCACCTGGATGACCAAACCCAGGAAGCTTTCGCCAAGTTGCTCGGTGAGCCGGTCGCCCACCCTACCGTGCCGGTGGTGGATGGCACCAGCTACCTGTTGCAGCTCGATGGTGCCGAAGGTCAGCGGGCCAACTCCTGGCATACCGACGTGACCTTCGTCGACGCCTACCCCAAGGCCTCGATCCTGCGCAGCGTGGTGGCGCCGGCATCCGGTGGTGACACCGTGTGGGCCAACACCGCCACGGCCTACCAGGAGCTGCCCGAGCCGCTGCGCGAGCTGGCCGACAAGCTATGGGCGGTGCACAGCAACGAATACGACTACGCCAGCGTGAAGCCCGATGTGGACCAGGCCAAGCTGGAGCGCTATCGCAAAGTGTTCACCTCCACGGTGTACGAGACCGAGCACCCGGTGGTGCGCGTGCATCCGATCAGTGGCGAGCGGGTGCTGCAGCTGGGGCATTTTGTGAAGCGCATCAAAGGTTATTCGCTGGCGGATTCGCAACACCTGTTCGCGGTGCTGCAAGGGCATGTGACGCGTCTGGAGAACACCGTTCGCTGGCGCTGGCAGGCGGGGGACGTGGCGATCTGGGATAACCGCGCGACGCAGCATTATGCGGTGGATGATTACGGGACCCAGCCGCGGGTGGTGCGGCGGGTGACCCTGGCGGGTGAGGTGCCGGTCGGGGTGGATGGCCAGTTGAGCCGCACCACGCGTAAAGGCTGATATCGCCGGGGCCGCTTTGCGGCCCTATCGCCGGCAAGCCAGCTCCCACAGGTACATCACAGGCCAGAAGGCTGCGGTGATCTTGTGGGAGCTGGCTTGCCGGCGATTCGGGGGCAAAGCCCCCGTCAGCTAAAACTCGGTATCGCAGGCAATCAACTGCCTGACCAGCCCCTGAGCCAACGGCGATAGCCCATACCCCACCCGGCTCACCACCCCATAACGGGTATAGAACGCTTCTTCCTGCTCCACCGTCAGGTCGGCCAGCTGCAATGCCACCAATCCCCCGTCACGCTGATACGGCCGCAAGTTGGCATTGCAGGCAATGCCGATGGTGTCCGAATGCATCACCACATTCAGCAGTGCATAGCCGTGCTCGCACTCTACCGTCGGCAGAAAATCCTGCCGCCCGCTGAGGTCGCTGAGGATCTTGCGGATGTTCGGCGGGCGGAAGGTCGTGGCCAGGGGGTATTCGAACAGGTCACGTGCCCGCACGCTCTCGCGCCCGGTCAACGGGTGCCCGACGCGGCAGCAGAAGTGCCAGCGCTGCGGCGCCAGCCTGTGCACCTGGTAGTCCGGGTCAGACTCGAACTGGCGGGTGTCGGCGACGAAGAACTCGATCTCCTCGGCAACCAGCTTGCGGTTCAGCGCCTGCCAGTTATCCACCTGGAAGCAGGTACGTGCCGCGGGGTATTCGGCGACGAAGCGTGCCACCGCCCGCGGTACCAAACCCCCTGCCGGCGCCGGGCCGGAGCCAAAGCGTACAACGCCGGTAGTGGCACCATTGAACTGGTGGATCTCGTTGACCAGGTTGTGCGCCCCATGCACCAGCCGCCGCGAATGCTCCAGCACCAGCAGGCCCTGGCGAGTCGGCGCCAGCTCCTTGCTGGCGCGGTCGACCAGGCGGCAGCCGATGTTGTGCTCGAGGGTCTGGATGCTGCGGCTGAACGCTGATTGCGACAGGTTCACCGCAGCGGCCGCAGCAACGAAGCTGCGGTGCTCGACAAGGGCGATGTAGTGGCGCAGCTGACGGAGATCGATATGCATTTTTTACATTGAAACTTTCGGTCGAATGCAATTGCTGACAAGGGTTAGCCCCCTTATAAAGGGAGTCACTTATTCCACAAAATATGAATTACAAATATTTATATCGCCTAAAAGAATATAAGCCCGACTGACCGCGATTCGGTTCCGCCAACGGAAATGCTCGCCAGGGCCCATGCCTCAAGGAGCATTTGCATGTCCGGAGTTTCCCGTTGGCCTGCGCGCGCGTCGCGTTTCACCTTGCAACCCCTGGCTGCCGGCGTGCTGCTGGCGGCGTCCTCTGCCAGCTTCGCCGAAGAGCCGGTCAGCGCCACCCCGGCGGTGGAGCAGGAAGCCAAGCTCGGCACTGTCACGGTCAATGCCCGCCGCCGCGAAGAAACCGCGCAAAGCGTGCCCACGCCGATCAGCGTGCTCGACAGCGAAACCCTGGAAACCCAACGCATCTACCGCGTGCAGGACCTGCAGCAACTGGTACCCAGCACCAACGTCGCCTACGTTCATGCCCGCCAGTCGAGCATTTCGATCCGTGGCCTGGGCAACAACCCCGCCAGCGATGGCCTGGAAGGCAGCGTCGGCATCTACCTGGACAACGTCTACCTCGGCCGCCCCGGCATGGCGGTGTTCGACCTGCTGGACGTGGAGCAGCTGGAGGTGCTGCGCGGCCCGCAAGGTACGCTGTTCGGCAAGAACACCACCGCCGGCGTGCTCAACATCACCACGCGCAAGCCCACCTTCCACCGCGAGGGCAGCATCCAGCAGTCGATTGGTGAAGACGGCTACCTGCAAACCCAAGGCAGCTTCTCGGGGCCGATCAGCGACACACTGGCCGGGCGCATCAGCGCCTATCGCACCGAAGACGACGGCTATGTGAAGAACATCCACAACGGCGACGACCTCAACGGCGGCAAGCGCCAAGGTTTTCGTACCCAGCTGCTGTTCAAACCGAGCGAAACCTTCAACCTGCGCTGGATCGGCGAATACAACGAAGAAGACTCCGACAACGGCATCCTCAGCCTGTACAGCACCGGCCCTACCATCAATGGCGTCAACCGCTACGAAAGCCTGGCCGCCCAGGCCGGCGCGACGTTGGTGTCGGGCAAGCACCGCAAGGTCAACTTCGACGCCGACCAGCAGGTGACGGTGTTCCAGGGCGGCACCTCGGTGGAGGCCAACTGGACCCTGCCCAACGACTTCACCCTGACCTCGATCACCGCCTACCGCTGGTGGGACTTCACCCCGCGCAACGACGACGGCCTCAACGTGCCGGTGTTCTACAGCGCCGGGGTGTCGGTGCGCGACAAGCAGTACTCGCAGGAAATCCGCCTGGCTTCGCCCACCGGTGGTGCCTTCGACTACGTGCTGGGCGCGTACTACTTCAAGCAGGACCTGGACAACAAATCCTTCACTTTCTACGGGCCGCAGGCGGACATCTGGAACCTCACCCCGGCCGGCGCCCTGGCCAACGTCGACACCATTGGTAACGGGCACATCGACACGGACAGCTACGCGCTGTTCGCCCAAGGCACCTGGCACATCACCGACCGCCTGGACTTCACCGCCGGCGTTCGCGGCACCTATGAAGAAAAGAGCGCCTGGGTGACCCGCGATGCACCAACCGGCGGTGCGGCAGTAACCGGGGCCGCCGCAGCAGCACGCCAGGGCCGGGTAGGCGCCTACGATTCAGGCGACCTCAACCAGTACAGCTTCAGCCCCTCTGGCCTGCTGGGCCTGAGCTACCGCTTCAACGAGCAATTGCTGGGCTACGCCACCCTGACCCACGGCGAGAAGTCTGGCGGTATCAACCTTACCGTTGGCGCTGCGCCACGGCTGGGCACCGATTCGCTGCTGGTCGGCACCGAGCGGGTCAACAACGCCGAACTCGGCTTGAAAAGCTCGCTGTTCGACGACCGCCTGCAACTCAATACCAACCTGTTCTGGGCCGAAGTGCATGGCTACCAGGCCAACGTCTACGACCAGATCAACCGCGTGCAGTACCTGGCCAACGCCGGCCGCGTGCGCTCGCGTGGCCTGGAGTTCGAAGCCACGGCACTGCCGCTGCGCGGCCTCACGGTCAACTTCAACGGCTCGTGGAACGACGTGCGCTACACCGAGTACAAGGACGCCCCATGCCCGCCGGAAGTGAGCCTGGCCAATGCCACTGCCACCTGCGATTTGTCCGGCCACCAGGTGGTCGGCGCCTCCAAGTACATCGCCAACCTCAATACCCAGTACAAGTGGCAGGCCAGCGAGCACATCGAACCCTACGTCACCGCCAGCTACGCCTTCCGCTCCAAGGCGGTGGGCACCATCGACGACTCCGATTTCGGCCAGATCCCCAGCTACGCGCTGGTCAACCTCTCCGCCGGTGTGCGCCTGGACCAGGGCGACGGCGTGGTGGACCTGTCGCTGTGGGTGAAGAACGCCGGTGACAAGACCTACTTCACCAGCCTGTGGAACTCCGCCAACGGTGGCTATGCCGGCGTGCTCGGTACCCCGCGCACTTTCGGCGCCACCGCCCGTTACGACTTCTGAGCACAAGGAGCTTTGCCATGAATGCCAAGACCGAAACCCCTGTATTGCCTGAGGGCGCCTGCCTGACCGCCAAGGTCCCCGAACGTGACGAGGCGCTGCTCGGCGACGTGGTGGTCAACCCTTATCGCCTGGCGCCGCTGACCGCGATCATTCGCGACGGTGGGCGCAGCCTGAGTGCCGCGCACGTGCGCGTGCTGGGCCGGGGTGAGCGCGGTGTGGACATCGCCTACGAGGTGTCCGACCGTTCGTTGTGGACCTATGGCGGCATCCCGGTATTCGGCCTGTACCCGGACCACGTCAACCAGGTGGAAGTGACCTACAAGCTCGACGGCGAGCGCATCCGCGAGCAGTACCAGATCTACGCTCCGGCCGTGCGCCTGCCGGTGGTGGCCAGGCAGACCGCTGCCTTGCCTGAAGTGCAGCCAGTCAAGGTAGCGCCAGGTTTTGAACAGCGCCTGTACCTGTTCAACCACCTGCAGGGGGACATCCCGGGCGGGCGCGCCTTCAAGTGGAATGCCCTGGGCGGCGCGGCGGAATGGGACCAGGTGGGTAACAACTGGATCGCCGACAGCAATGGCGACGTGCGCTGGTACCTGGACATCGAGCAGATCCACGACTCCAACCGCCGCGATGGCCTGGGCGGCACCATGGGCTTCCAGCAGACCCGCGATGGCAAGCTGATCTGGGGCCAGGGCCAGACCTACTCCAAGTACGACCTGCTGGGCCGGCGCATCTGGCAGCGCAGCCTGCCCGACAAGTTTGCCGACTTCTCCCATGAAATCCGCGAGACCGCCAATGGCACCTACCTGCTGCGGGTGGGCACCAGCGACTATCGCCGGCCCGACGGCAAGCGCGTGCGCTCGATCCGTGATCACATCATCGAGGTCAACGAGGCCGGTGATGTGCTGGACTTCTGGGACCTCAACCAGATTCTCGACCCGTACCGTGGCGACCTGCTGGAAACCCTGGGCAAGGCAGCCATCCAATTGCCGGCCGGGGTGCAGAAACAGGACGAGCGGCTGGCCAACGAACTGGCCGAAGGTGACCTGCCCTTTGGTGACACCCCGGGCGTGGGCACAGGCCGTAACTGGGCACACGTCAATGCCATCGACTACGACGCCGATGACGACAGCATCATCGTTTCAGCACGGCACCAGGGCGTGGTGAAGATAGGCCGCGACAAGCAGGTGAAGTGGATTCTCGCCTCGCCTCAAGGCTGGCCTGAGCGTCTGCGCGAGAAGGTGCTGACGCCGGTGGCGAGCGAAGGCTTCGACTGGTCGTGGACACAGCACACCGCCTGGCTGACCGGCAAAGGCACGCTGACCGTGTTCGACAACGGCTGGGGCCGCGACTTTGCGCCGACCAGGCTGACGGGCAACTACAGTCGGGCGGTGGAATACCGCATCGACGAGGCCAAGGGCACGGTCGAGCAGGTGTGGGAATACGGCAAGGAGCGCGGCGACGAGTGGTACAGCCCGGTGACCTCGGTGGTGGCCTACCGGCCGGAGACCGACACCCAGTTCATTTACTCGGCGTCGGTGAACTTCCTGACCCCGGAGAAACTGACCACCACCGTGCTCAACGAGGTGCGGCGCGGGACCCAGGAGGTGCTGGTGGAGCTGAAGGTGCACAGCCGGCAGCCGGGCAGCGTGGGTTACCGAGCCTTGGTGATCGACCTGGCCAAGGCCTTCTGACCCATCCCTCCGGGAGGGCCGTCGGTCCTCCCATCACATTTCCTTCAGCTCGTTCGTCTAACCTGTACTGGCCCTATCGCCGGCAAGCCAGCTCCCACAGGGACCCCACAGGTGCTGAATTTTGTGGGGTCCCTGTGGGAGCTGGCTTGCCGGCGATAGGGCCGGTTGCTACGGCACAGAAATGTGAAATTTCCGCCAGGGTGTTCAACCATTCGTTCTTTTTTTCGAACAGCCTATTGTCCAACACCCCAGCAGCCGCTTAGCATTCGTTTGAGATTTCAAACGCTCGATGCCCTGCCTTGGGCGCTTTTCAACAATCAACAATTCGGGAAGCCGACATGCAGCTCAAAGACGCTCAGTTGTTCCGCCAGCAAGCCTACATCAATGGTGAGTGGCTGGATGCGGACAACGGCCAGACCATCAAGGTCACCAACCCGGCCACTGGTGAAGTCATCGGTACCGTGCCGAAGATGGGCACCGCGGAAACCCGCCGCGCCATCGAAGCCGCCGACAAGGCTCTGCCGGCCTGGCGTGCCCTGACCGCCAAGGAGCGTTCGGCCAAGCTGCGTCGCTGGTTCGAACTGATGATCGAGAACCAGGACGACCTGGCTCGCCTGATGACCACCGAACAAGGCAAGCCGCTGGCCGAAGCCAAGGGCGAAATCGCCTATGCTGCCTCGTTCATCGAGTGGTTCGCCGAGGAAGCCAAGCGTGTCTACGGTGACACCATCCCGGGCCACCAGCCAGACAAGCGCCTGATCGTCATCAAGCAGCCAATCGGTGTTACCGCGGCCATCACCCCGTGGAACTTCCCGGCCGCCATGATCACCCGTAAAGCCGGCCCGGCCCTGGCCGCCGGCTGCACCATGGTGCTCAAGCCTGCCTCGCAGACCCCATACTCCGCCCTGGCCCTGGTCGAGCTGGCCCACCGTGCCGGCATCCCGGCTGGCGTGCTGAGCGTGGTTACCGGCAGCGCTGGCGAAGTTGGCGGTGAACTGACCGGCAACTCCCTGGTCCGCAAGCTGTCCTTCACCGGCTCGACCGAAATCGGTCGCCAGCTGATGGAAGAATGCGCCAAGGACATCAAGAAGGTTTCCCTGGAGCTGGGTGGCAACGCCCCGTTCATCGTGTTCGACGACGCCGACCTGGACAAGGCGGTCGAGGGCGCGATCATCTCCAAGTACCGCAACAACGGCCAGACCTGCGTCTGCGCCAACCGTATCTACGTGCAGGACGGCGTCTACGACGCGTTCGCCCAGAAGCTGGCCGCCGCTGTTGCCAAGCTGAAGATCGGTAACGGCCTGGAAGAAGGCACCACCACTGGCCCGCTGATCGACGGCAAGGCTGTCGCCAAGGTCCAGGAACACATCGAAGACGCGGTTGGCAAAGGCGCCAAGGTACTGTCCGGTGGCAAGATCATCGAAGGCAACTTCTTCGAGCCGACCATTCTGGTCGACGTACCGAAGACCGCTGCCGTCGCCAAGGAAGAGACCTTCGGCCCGCTGGCGCCGCTGTTCCGCTTCAAGGACGAGGCCGAAGTGATCGCCATGTCCAACGACACCGAGTTCGGCCTGGCCTCGTACTTCTACGCCCGCGACATGAGCCGTGTGTTCCGTGTTGCCGAAGCCCTGGAATACGGCATGGTAGGTATCAACACCGGCCTGATCTCCAATGAAGTGGCACCGTTCGGTGGCATCAAGGCTTCGGGCCTGGGCCGCGAAGGTTCCAAGTACGGTATCGAGGACTACCTCGAAATCAAATACCTGTGCATCAGCGTCTGATAGCACGGTAAAGGCTTTACCTCTGCCAGCGGGGCGCGAGAGCGACGTCTCGCTGGCCTTTTTTACATCGCAGTACCTGGTGGCCAGGGCGTTCACGGCAGTCGATCAACGAATACTGTTCGCGAGCACTCCCAGCCACCCCCGAATAAAAGCGCCACTCCAGACCGGCGCAATGAGGGCATTATGAGCAAGACCAACGAATCCTTGATGCAACGTCGTGTCGCCGCCGTCCCACGTGGCGTTGGCCAGATCCACCCGATCTTCGTCGATACCGCGAAGAACTCGACCGTGATCGACGTTGAAGGCCGCGAACTGATCGACTTCGCCGGCGGCATCGCAGTACTGAACACCGGCCACCTGCACCCGAAAGTGGTTGCGGCCGTGCAAGACCAGCTGACCAAGGTCAGCCACACCTGCTTCCAGGTGCTGGCCTACGAACCCTATGTAGAGCTGTGCGAAAAGATCAACAAGCTGGTCCCAGGCGACTTCGACAAGAAGACCCTGCTGGTCACCACCGGCTCCGAAGCCGTTGAAAACGCCGTCAAGATCGCCCGTGCCGCCACTGGCCGCGCTGGCGTAATCGCCTTCACCGGCGGCTACCACGGCCGTACCATGATGACCCTGGGCCTGACCGGCAAGGTCGTGCCGTACTCCGCTGGCATGGGCCTGATGCCAGGTGGCATCTTCCGCGCTCTGTTCCCTAGCGAACTGCACGGTATCAGCGTTGACGACGCCATCGCCTCGGTCGAGCGCATCTTCAAGAACGACGCCGAGCCGCGCGACATCGCCGCGATCATCCTCGAGCCGGTACAAGGCGAAGGCGGCTTCCTGCCAGCGCCGAAAGAGCTGATGAAGCGCCTGCGCGCCCTGTGCGACCAGCACGGCATCCTGCTCATCGCCGACGAAGTACAGACCGGCGCTGGCCGTACTGGCACCTTCTTCGCCATGGAACAGATGGGCGTTGCGCCTGACCTGACCACCTTCGCCAAATCCATCGCTGGCGGCTTCCCGTTGGCCGGTGTGTGCGGCAAGGCCGAATACATGGACGCCATCGCTCCTGGCGGCCTGGGTGGTACCTACGCCGGTTCGCCGATCGCTTGCGCCGCGGCCCTGGCCGTGATCGAAGTGTTCGAAGAAGAGAAACTGCTGGACCGCAGCAAAGCTGTGGGTGAGCGCCTGACCACCGGCCTGCGCGAAATCCAGAAGAAGTACCCGATCATCGGCGACGTCCGTGGTCTGGGCTCGATGATCGCTGTCGAAGTCTTCGAGAAAGGCACTCACACCCCGAACGCAGCTGCCGTTGGCCAGGTTGTCGCCAAGGCTCGCGAGAAGGGCCTGATCCTGCTGTCCTGCGGTACCTACGGCAACGTTCTGCGTATCCTGGTTCCGCTGACCGCAGAAGATGCTCTGCTGGACAAAGGCCTGGCTATCATCGAAGAGTGCTTCGCTGAAATCGCCTGATGTGACCTGCTTCAGAAAAAACCCGCTTCGGCGGGTTTTTTTTGTGCCCAGGAAAGCCTTGGGGCGCTATCGTTGTCGGAGGATTTGCTCAGGAAGCTGCGACGGACTGTGTGGCAGGGCTATTCAGGAGTTGGCGATGAACGCTGCAGACCCCACCCCACCAAGCGTACTTATTGTCGAGGGCGACCCCTGGGTACGTGACATGCTCAGCGAAATGCTGCTGAGCGTGCGCTGTGATGCCCGCCTGCAGCTCTGCGCCGACGGCTCGCAGGCCTTGAGCGCGCTGTCGAGCAAGCCCGACCTGATCATTGCCGCGCGCGAACTGGCAGGTGTCGATGGGCTCGACCTGTTGCGCAAGGTACGCGCGAAAGACTCGAGGTTGCCGTTCATCCTCATGAGCAACCGCATTGACAGTGCCAGTGTGCATGAGGCGTTGCCCCTGCACCCTACTGCCTACCTGAGCAAGCCGCTGAACCTGGAAACTCTTCGCAAGCGCCTGGAAGAGCTGCTGCTGGCGGTTGGCGAAGAAATCGCCTGCCCGGTGCCGGCCTTGCAGCCAGGTGCCAGCCTGCCGGCCTACCTCGAGCAGCGTCGCGCTACCGCCGATGGCGGGCCGCTGCTGGCCGATGTGCAGGTGGCGATCAAGCGCGCGCTAAACCCCCAGGGCCTGAACCTGAGAGTGCTCGAAGAGGAAGTGCAGGGCGACCCGCAGATCACCGCTGTGCTGATTGCGGCGGCCAACAGCGCAGCGCTGCACCGCGAAGCACCAGTGCAGACGCTGCTGCAGGCCTTGAACAAGCTTGGCAGCACCCAGAGCATGAACCTGATCCTGGGCATGACCCTCAAGCGCAGCGCTCGCCTCAGCGACCCGCTGCTGGCGGAGCATGCTTCCCGCTACTGGGAGTTGTCGCTGCACGCTGCCGAATATGGCCGCACCTTGGCACGCATGCTCGAGCTGGACGAAGGGCGTTGTTATTGCGCGGGGTTGCTGCATTGCCTGGGCGACCTGGCGGTGCTGCGCTGCCTGCAGGAGTGGCGGCTGGCCGGGGGCGAGCTGGATGAGGATCAGGTGCAGCTGTCGCTCAATGAGTTCGGTGCGGCGTTCGGCTCGGCGCTGCGTACGCGCTGGCGGTTGCCGCTGGGGTTGCGAGAGTTGATCGCGGCGATCTACCAGCTGGGCGGCGGGGTGTACTCGCGGGAGATCCTGGCCATGAACCTGGCCGGGCAGTTGTCGCGGCTGTCGGCCGAGCAGGGGCTGGAGAAGGTGGCCAGCAGCAAGACCGCGCGCCTGCTCAAGCTTGGCCTGCCGGAGCTGAGGCGGTTGCGTAAGGTGGAGAACCCGGAGGTGAAGCCGCAGCAGGAAGAACCGCCTTTAGCTGAGGGTGAAGTTTCGGGCTGAGGTCTTGGGGCCGCTTTGCGGCCCATCGCGACACAAGGCCGCTCCTACACGGGTACGCGGTTGCCGGTAGGAGCGGCCTTGTGTCGCGATAGGGGGGCAAAGCCCCCCCAAGGCTCAGCCGCGGACGATCTGGTTCTTGCCCTGGCGCTTGGCCTGGTACATCGCCGCATCGGCCCGGGCATACAGGCTGTCCAGCGCCACATCCTCGTCAGTCAGCCCGGTCACCCCCTGGCTCACCGTCACCCCGTAGGTCTGCTCCCCATGGCTGAAGCTCAGCCGCTGGATCTGCCGCTGCAAGCGCTCGGCAATCTGCTCCGCGACCTGGGCACTACAGCCGGGGAACACTGCCGCGAACTCCTCGCCACCAATGCGCCCGAACAGGTCACCTCGGCGTAGCACGGCCTTGCCGCTGTCGGCGATCTGCTGCAACACCTGGTCGCCTTCCTGGTGACCGTAGCTGTCGTTGATGCGCTTGAAGTCGTCGATGTCCAGCAGCAGGAAGGCCAGTGGTGTACCGTCTTCGCGGGCGCTGTCGAAGGCTTGCTGGGCGCATTCGAAAAAGTGCCGGCGGTTGCTGCTCTGGGTCAGCACGTCGGTGGTGGCCAGGCGATGCAGTTCACCTTCGAGCTGCTTCTTCTCGGTGATGTCTTCTGCGATGCCGACGATGATCACCCGGTCGCCATCGCGTTGCTGGTTGATGTAGCACTTGTCGCTCAGCCAGCGCAACTGGCCGTCGGCATTGAGGATGCGGTACTCGCGGTCTTCCACCGAGCCCTTGAGCAGTACCTGGGCCAGGCTGCGTTCGGCGAACTCCAGGTCGTCGGGGTAGATGCTGTCTCGCCACTCGTTGTAGTCGGCCAGCACCAGGCTGGCCGAGCGGCCGAAGATGCGTTCGTAGGCGGGGCTGACGTAAAGCACCTGACGGGTTTCCCAGTCGAAGGCCCATAGCACCGCATTGACGCTATCGAGCAGCGAGCTGAACAGCTGTTCGCGCTCGCTCAGGCGGGCAACCTCGCCTTGGGCGTGGAGTAGCGCAAGCAAGGTCTGGGCGGCTTCCGGAGGCGGGGTGCCGGGCAGTGTCGTCGGAATGTTCTTGGCCATGTGCACGGAGCAGATCTCGGCGTGAAAGCGTGCGGCCAGCATCTGGCCCGCCACGCGGGCGATGTGCCAGATATGAGTGTAAACGAGAGGGCGAAGTTCCGGGCGGCACGCCCAGCCAAAGGGGCGTGCCGATCAACGGCGGTCAGGCGCCGGTCGGGCGCAGGGAGTACGTCTTCAGCTGTGCCGCGAAGTCCCGCAGGGCGTGGATGCCGCTGGTTTCCGCCTCATGTACCCAGTCCTTCATGGCGGCCAGCATGTCGTGGCCGTTGGCGCTGGTGCGCGCCCAGATCTGCTGCAGGGCCAGGCGTTTTTCGTAGATGGTCTTCAGCGCCTGGCTGTGGGCGAGCATCGACTCGATGCGCACATGGTGACGGTCTTCCAGCAGGCTGGTCTCGCGCGACAACAGGCGCTTGGCGCGGCGGAAGTGATGGCGCAGCGAAGCATCGACGCGGGCCAGCTCCTGCTTGACCAGCGGGCCGATCACCAGCTTGCGGTACTGGGCCATGATCTGGAAGCGGTTGTTGAGGATGGCCATGGCGGTGTCCATGTCCAGGCTGGCCTTGCCTGCCACCCGGTGGGCGATGGGCGCCACGCGCTGTACCTTGGCCAGGCGCAGCAGGCAGAACAGGCGGATCCACGCCCAACCCATGTCGAACTCCCAGCGCTTGACCGACAGCTTGGCCGAGTTGGGGTAGGTGTGGTGGTTGTTGTGCAGCTCTTCGCCACCGATGACGATGCCCCACGGCACCAGGTTGGTCGCGGCGTCGCGGCACTCGAAGTTGCGGTAGCCGAGAGCGTGGCCCAGGCCGTTGACCACGCCGGCGGCCCAGAACGGAATCCACATCATCTGCACTGCCCAGATGGTGATGCCGATGGTGCCGAACAGCAGCAGGTCGATTACCGCCATCAGCGCGATGCCGCCCAGCTTGTAGCGCGAGTAGAGGTTGCGCTCGATCCAGTCGTCCGGGCAGTTCTTGCCATAGATGCGCAGGGTTTCAGGGTTGCGCGCCTCTTCCCGGTAAAGCTCGGCACCCTTGCGCAGCACCGTGCCCAGGCCCTTGTACAGCGGGCTGTGCGGGTCGTCGGGGGTTTCGCATTTGGCGTGGTGCTTGCGGTGGACGGCGGTCCATTCGCGGGTGTTCTGCGCCGTGGTCAGCCACAGCCAGAAACGGAAGAAGTGCTTGAGCGCGCCATTGAGCTCCAGGGCCCGGTGCGCGGAGTAGCGGTGCAGGTAGACCGTGACGCTGACGATGGTCACGTGGGTCATCAACAGTGTAATGCCGACCAGTTGCCAGGCCGAGAAGTCGAGCAGGCCGTTGTACCACATAGGTGTAAATACCCTCGGAATGCAGGAGGAGGGGCTGATTATCCCTTGGGCAGGAAATAAATACAGTTACCCGTTCAGATAGGAAGTCACGACATGTTTCAGCCTTTATAATGCCCCATCATTTTTCATGGGCAATTGCACCCGACATGTCTGTTTCCGTTCGCGACGCCTTGCGCATGGCCGCGCTGTATGTGGTGCTCTCGATCCTCTGGCTGACGCTGGCCGAGGTGGTGTTGCACGGCATGACCGACGACCCCCTGGCACTGACCGTGGGCCGGCAGATCAACGTGGTGGTCTGGGTGCTGCTCAGCGCCTTTCTGATCTATGTGTCGCGGGTGCGGCTGCTCGACTTCATCGGTGTTGGCGCGCGTATGCGTGGTGAAGACCGTGAACGCCTGCGCATGGCTGCGGCAGTGTTCGACAGCACCCTCGAAGGCGTGCTGGTGACAGACCGCCATGGCCTGATCGTGCACGTCAACCGTGCCTTCATGCGTATCACCGGCTACCAGCAGGACGAGGTCATCGGCCAGCGCCCGAACAAGTTCAAGTCGGGCCGCCATGGCCTGGCGTTCTACCAGCAGATCTTCGCCACTCTGGCGGAAAAGGGCGAGTGGAGCGGCGAAATATGGAATCGGCGCAAGAGCGGTGAAATCTACCCGCAATGGCAGACCATTTGCGCCATCCGCGACGATCAAGGCGAGCTCAGCCATTACGTGGCGGTGTTCAGCGACATCAGCGCGATCAAGCATTCTGAACAGGAACTGGCCTACCTGGCTCACCACGACCCGCTGACCGACCTGCCCAACCGCCTGCTGTTCAACGACCGGGTCGAGCAGGCGCTGGCCGCAGCCCAGGCCAACAAGCGTGGTTGTGCCCTGCTGTTGCTGGACCTGGACCATTTCCAGAGCATCAACGACGGCCTCGGCCACACCATTGGCGACCAGTTGCTGAAGCTGGTGGGCGAGCGCCTGGCAGAGGTGCTGCGCAGCGGCGTGACCCTGGCGCGCCTGGGGGGCGACGAATTTGGCGTGCTGGCGGAAAACTGCCATGAGGTTGGCCAGGCGGGCAAGCTGGCGCAGGGCATCATCGAGCGCATGCGCGAGCCGTTCCAGTTCGACGGTCACCGCCTGTTCATCAGCGTCAGCGTGGGCATCAGCCTGTTTCCCAGCGATGCCTTGAGTGCCGAGCAGTTGCTTCGCAATGCCGACTCGGCGTTGTACAAGGCCAAGAGCAATGGGCGGGCCTGCTATGCGCTGTACACCGAAGAACTGACCGCTCACGCCCAACACCGGGTCGAAACCGCCGGCGAGCTGCGCCGAGCCTTGGAGCAGGACGAGCTGCGGGTGTTCTACCAGCCGGTGCACGACCTGGCGACCGGCCGCCAGGTCGGCGTCGAAGCCTTGGTGCGTTGGCAGCACCCTCAGCGCGGCCTGGTGCCACCGGGCGAGTTCATCCCGATTGCCGAGCGTACCGGGCTGATTGCCGAGATCGACGCCTGGGTACTACGCCAGGCGTGTCGGCAGATGGTGCGATGGCAGGGTGAAGGACGGCGGTTGGCATTCGTTGCGGTGAACATTTCCAGCCGCCTGTTTGGCCAGCACGAGCTGTACCAGCAGGTGGCCGAGGTGCTGGACGAAACCGGCCTGGCCCCGGCCTTGCTGGAGCTGGAGGTGACCGAGAGCGCGGTGATGGAGGACCCGGAGGTGGCGCTGGAGCAGTTGCATCGCCTGCGCGAGCTGGGGGTGACCTTGGCTATCGACGACTTTGGCACCGGATATTCATCGCTGCTGCGGCTCAAGCGCTTGCCGGTGCAGAAGCTGAAGATCGACCAAGGCTTCGTTGCCGGGTTGCCGCTGGATGAGGACGACATCGCGATCGTCCGGGTGATCATCGCCCTGGCCCGCAGCATGGGCATGCAAGTGCATGCAGAGGGCATCGAGCAGGCCGAGCAGGCCAGCTTCCTGCTGCATGAGCTGTGTCAGCTTGGGCAGGGGTACTGGTTCGGGCGGCCGGTGCCTGCCGGGGATCTTCGCTGGGGTTGAAGGCCCCTTCGCGGGCATGCCCGCTCCCGCAGGGATATCGTTGTATTCAAGCCCTGTGCAGTACCTGTGGGAGCGGGCGTGCCCGCGAAGACTTCAGCGCTTGTTCAAGCCTTTCGCCAACCGGTCTCCACCCAACTGGATCAACGCCACCAACGCCACCAGCATGGCAATCACGGTCAGCATGATCTGGCTGTCGAAGCGCTGGTAACCATAGCGGTAGGCGATGTCCCCCAGTCCCCCGGCACCGATCGCTCCGGCCATGGCCGAGGAGTTGATCAGGGTCACCAGGGTAATGGTGAAGCCCCCGACAATTCCCGGCAGCGCCTCGGGCAGCAGCACGTGCCAGACGATGTGCCAGCGCCGGCAGCCCATGGCCTGTGCAGCCTCCACCAGGCCGTGGTCGACTTCGCGCAGGCTGACCTCGGCAATCCGCGCGAAGAACGGAGTGGCGGCAATGGTCAGTGGCACCACTGCCGCCCACACGCCATACGTGGTACCCACTACCAAGCGGGTGAAGGGGATCAGCGCGACCATCAGGATCAGGAACGGGATCGAGCGGAACAGGTTGACGAATGCACCCAGCACCCGGTTCAGCAGCGGCGCCTCGAAGATCCCGCCCTTGTCGCTGGTGACCAGCAGCACCGCCATCGGTACCCCCACCAGCAGGGCGATCAGCGACGACACGCCGACCATCAGCAGGGTATCGAGCAAACCTTCCAGCAGGCGATCAAACCACATGGCCCAGTACCTCCACGTCCTCGGCCCAGCGGCGGGCGCGCTCCAGCAATTGATGGGTGTCGTGCGGTGAGTGCTGCACCGACAGGATCAGCTGCCCCAGGGCATGCTCGCCAATGGTTTCCACACCACCCTGCAGCAGGCGTATGCGGCCGCCAAGCTCGTTGAACAGGGCAGACAGTTCGGGCTCGCCGAGCAGGGTCAACCTCAGTACCACGGCACTGTCGCGGCTTGCCGGGCTGGCCCGCAGGCTGGCTCGCAGCGCGGCTGGCAACCTGGCTTGCAACGGTGCCAGCAGGGTACGGGTGACTTCGTGGCGTGGTGAGCCAAACACCCGCCAGACCTCACCCTGCTCGACCACTTCTCCACGTTCAAGCACCACTACGCGGTGGCAGATATCGCGGATTACCGCCATCTCGTGGGTGATCAGCACGATGGTCAGGCCCAGGCGCTGGTTGATGTCGCGCAGCAGTTCGAGAATGGAAGCAGTGGTCTCCGGGTCCAGCGCCGAGGTGGCCTCGTCGCACAGCAGGATCTCGGGGTCATGCACCAACGCCCTGGCAATGCCCACGCGCTGCTTCTGCCCGCCGGACAGCTGCGCCGGGTACACGTGGTGCTTTTCCCGCAGGCCGACCAGCTCCAGCAGTTCGCGTACCTTGCGCTGGCGCTCCGCCTTGGCCACGCCGGCCACCTTGAGGGGCAGCTCGACGTTCTGCCACACGGTCTTGGCCGACATCAGGTTGAAGTGCTGGAAGATCATGCCGATACGCCGGCGCAGGGCTACCAGGTGGTCCTCGTCGAAGGGCGCGATGTCCACCTGGTCGATCAGCACCCGGCCCTGGCTGGGTTGCTCCAGGCGGTTGATGGTGCGCAGCAGCGATGACTTGCCGGCGCCGCTGCGGCCGATGATGCCGAAGATCTCGCCATGGCGGATGTTCAGGTCGATGCCTTGCAAGGCCGGTTGCGCCTGGCCCGGGTAGGTCTTGCCCAGGCCGATGAAGCGCACGTGGGCTTCATTGACCTCCGGGCGCAGGGCCTGCTCCCTGGCCGTTGGCGGCAGTGGTTGTGTGGTGGGCGCCCGCAGCGCGCTGGCCTGGCTCATGTCAGCCCTCCCAACCGGCCTGGTAGAGCTTGCCGTGGGCTTTGTCCAAGGCTGCGCGCACCACTGGCGAGTGCTGGTAGATGTCGACGAACTTGGCCAGGCGTGGGTCGTCCTTGCTTTGCGGTCGAATGACGAACTGGATCACGTACTCCTTGTTCTCCAGGCCGTCGAACAGCAGTGCGGAGCCGGCGTCGAAGCTGTTGGCCAGGCGGATGTAGGCCGGGTAGCCCTGCACCAGGTCGGCGTCGTCATAGGCGCGAACCAGCTGTACGGCCTCGACCTGAAGGATTTTCAGTTTTTTCGGGTTGGCGACGATATCGTCCTCGGTGGCCTTGTAGCCGACCCCCGGCTTGAGGGTGATCAGCCCGGCCTTGGCCAGCAGCTGCAGGCCACGGCCGCTGTTGATCGGGTCGTTGGCGATGGCCACGCTGGCGCCTTCGGGCAGGTCGGCGAAGCTCTTGTACTTTTTCGAGTACAGGCCGACGTTGTTGATGATGCCCGGGGCGTAGGGCACCAGGTTGAAGCCTGCGGCTGCCTTGGCGTTTTCCAGGAACGGGATGTGCTGGAAGTAGTTCACGTCGATGTCGCCGCTATTGAGGCTGACATTGGGTGCGATCCAGTCGCTGAACTCGACCAGCTTCACTTCAAGGCCTTGCTTGTGCGCTTCTTCCACTGCGGCTTCCAGCGGGATGGCAAAGGCCGAGGTTGTGCCGATCTTCAGCGGTTCGGCAGCCAGCGCGCTGGCGGACAGACCGAGGGAGAGGGCAATGGCCGCGACGGGCCGGAACAATTTATCAAGCATGGTGCAGGGCTCCAGTCGGGGCAGGGGTAGAGGTAAAGCGGTAGGCCGAGCCAGGGTGGTCGGCGGGCAAATGCGGGTGGTCGGCCTGGAACAGTTTTTCGCGCAGGGTGCCTTCGGCATAGGCGGTCTTGTAGCGGCCACGCTGTTGCAACTGCGGGATGACCAGGTCGATGAAGTCCTCGAAGCTTTCCGGGGTTACGGTGCGGGTCAGGTTGAAACCGTCCAGACCGGTTTCATCGACCCAGGCGATCAGCTGTTCGGCCACCTGCTCGGGCGCGCCGACCAGGGTCACGTAACGGCCACCCAGGGCGTGCTGCTGCAGCAGGCGCCGGCGGGTCCAGACGTTGTCCTGCAACTGGCGCGTGGCCGACTGGATGGCGTTGCCCTGGCTGAAGGCAATCGGCTCGTCCAGGGCGTAGGCGGCGAAGTCGATGCCGGTGGACGCTGCGAAGTGCGCGACCCCGGCCTCGGCGCTGGCATGGCGCAGGTACTCGGCATGCTTGGCCTGGGCCTGCTGCTCGGTGGCGGCGACGATCACCGTGATGCCCATGAACACCTTGACCGCTTGCGGGTCGCGGCCAGCGGCTTGGGCGGCGGCGCGCACCTTGTCGACCTGGGCGCGGGTGGCGGCCTTGTCCTGGCCACTGATGAACACGCATTCGGCATGGTTGCCGGCGAAGGCCAGGCCACGCTGCGAGCTGCCGGCCTGGAACAGTACCGGTGTACGCTGCGGTGAGGGTTCGCACAGGTGGTAGCCGTCGACCTGGTAGAACTCGCCCTGGTGGTTGACCTTGCGCACCCTGTCGGGCCTGGCATAGACGCGCTGCTGGCGGTCGGCGACCACGGCATCGTCAGCCCAGCTGCCTTCCAGCAGCTTGTACAGCACCTGCAGGTACTCGTCGGCCTGGTCGTAGCGGCGGTCATGCTCGGGTTGCTGCGCCAGGCCCATGGCCCGGGCGGCGCTGTCGAGGTAGCCGGTGACGATGTTCCAGCCCACTCGGCCATGGCTCAGGTGGTCCAGGGTGGAAAGGCGGCGAGCGAACAGGTACGGCGCTTCGTAGGTGAGGTTGGCGGTAAGGCCGAAGCCCAGGTGGCGGGTGACGGCGGCCATGGCCGAGACCAGCAGCAGCGGGTCGTTGACCGGCAGCTGGATCGACTCCTTGAGGGTGACGTCCAGCGACTGGCCGTAGATGTCGTAGGTGCCGACGATGTCGGCGATGAAAAGCCCGTCGAACAAGCCGCGCTCCAGCAGCCGCGCCAGACTGGTCCAGTAGTCCAGGGTCTTGTACTGGGTCGAGGTGTCCCGTGGGTGGGTCCACAGGCCGTGGTTGATGTGCCCGATGCAGTTCATGTTGAAAGCATTGAGCAGGATCTGCTTGGCCATCAGATGGTCCCCCGGCGTGGTGGGTTGGCATCATTGAGGTAGTAGTTGCCGATGGCGTGGTACTTCCAGCGCACCGGGTCGTGCAGGGTGTGCACGCGGGCGTTGCGCCAGTGGCGGTCAAGGTTGTGTTCGGCCAGTGTGGCCTGGCTGCCGCCCAGTTCGAACAGGGTGGTGCCGGCCGCGAGGGAAATCTCGGTGCTGATGGCGCGGGCCTCGGCCACCGCGATGGACGCGGCGGCCACGTTTTCGGCAGTGCTGTCGTCGCGGGCGCGGTCCAGATATTCGCCCGCGCGCTCCAGCAAGGCTTCGGCGGCGTGCAGACGGATCGCCAGATGGCCGAAACTCTTCAGCGTAAGCGGGTCATCGCTGGCCTTGTCCAGGCCGGAGTCGACCCAGGGGCGGCTGCGGGTGCGCACGAAGTGCAGGGCATCTTCGTATGCGGCGCGGGCGATGCCGGTGTCGATGGCGGCATGAAGGATCTGCGCCAGCGGGCCGACCGGGGTGGGGCGTTCGAAGGCGCTCTGGAACGGCACCACGTCGGCGGCACTGACATACACGTTATCGAACACCACCGAGCCGCTGCCGGTGGTTCGCTGGCCGAAGCCGCTCCAGTCGTCGATCACCTGCAGGCCCTGGCTGTCGGCCGGGACGAAGGCCAGGTGCTGCACGCCCTGCTCATCGACCACCGAAGTGGGAATGCGCTGGGCGTATATGGCGCCGGTGGAGTAGAACTTGCGGCCGTTGATGCGAAAACCATCGCCGTCGCGGGACAGGCGCGTGGTGCGGTCGTTGGCGGTCTTGGTGCCCAGTTCGGCCAGGGCGTTGCCGAAGCGGTTGCCCGCCAGTACTTCGGCGTACAAGCGCTGTTGCTGTTCGGGTGTGCCGTTTACCCGCAGGACTTCCAGGCCGTAGAAATGGTTTTGCGGGATCTGCCCTAGCGAGCCGTCGGCCTGGGCGATGCGGGCGATTACCTTGGCCAGGGTGATGTTGGACACGCCGGCGCCGCCGAAGGCCTTGGGTACGCTGATGGCCCACAGGCCGGAGCGAGTGAACAGTTCCAGTTCGGCGTGCGGCAGACGGCGCTCGCGGTCGCGCAGGGCGCTGTCGCGGCGCAGGTGTCGGGCGACTTCTTCGGCGACGTTCAGGGCCTGGGTGTCGCTGGTGATGATGTTTGTAGTCATGGTGTTTCTCCGGGGCCTCGGGGCCGCTCTGCGGCCCATCGCGACACAAGGCCGCTCCTACAGGAGGTACGCGATCCCTTGTAGGAGCGGCCTTGTGTCGCGATGGGCTGCAAAGCAGCCCCAAGGCCCTTAAATCAGATCCAGGAATGCCGTGCAGGCAAGGTGCCGTTGAGGTGGTAAGCGCCAACTGCGTGGTACTTCCAGCGCACTGGGTCATGCAGGGTGTGCACCCGGGCATTGCGCCAGTGGCGGTCGAGGTTGAACTCGGCGAGGGTGGCGCGGCTGCCGGCCAGCTCGAACAGCTTTTCGCTGGCCTGCAGGGCAATCTCGGTAGTCAGCACCTTGGCCTCGGCCACCGCGATCGAGGCCCGCGCTGCGCTTGCTGCATCGATCGGCTCGGCGTTGACCTCGTCGAGGACCCGCGCGGCCTTGCGCAGCAGGGCTTCGGCGGCGTGCAGCTCGAGCTTCAGGCGGCCGATGTCGGCGATTACGTAAGGGTCGTCGCTGGCGCGGTCGACCTTGGCTTCGATCCATGGCCGGGCCTTTTCGCGCACGAAGCTGATGGCGTCTTCGATCGCTGCTTCGGCAATGCCAGCATCGATCGCCGCCTGGATCAGCTGCGAGGCAGCGCCCTGGATGTTGGGAATGTCGCGCTGGCGCCAGTTGTCGATCACCAGGTCGGCATCCACCGGGACCTGGTCGAGTAGCACGGTGCCGCTTGCAGTGGTGCGCTGCCCGAAACCGGACCAGTCATCGACGATGCGCAGCCCCGGGCTGCCTCGGCGGACGAATGCCAGGCGCTGGCGACCTTCGTCGTCCAGTGCCTTGACCGCCACCCAGTGGGCGAACAGGGCGCCGGTGGAATAGAACTTCTCGCCGCTGATGCGATAGCTGTCGCCGACGCGGGTGATCCTGGCCTTGAGGGTCAGGGTGTCCTTGGTGCCGCGTTCGGGGCCGGCATTGCCGATGCGCCAGCCATCGAGCACGCTGCGGAAGATCACCGCCTGCTGCGCCTCGGTGGCAGTCAGGCGCAACAGTTGCAGCATGCCGAACTGGTTCTGCGGGATCTGCCCCAGGGCCGGGTCGGAGGCGCTGATGAGGCGGAACACTTCAGCCACGGTCTCGAACGACACCTCCGGGCCGCCATGTGCCTTGGGTACGCTGATGCTGCCAAGGCCGCTGCGGGTGAACAGTTCGATCTCGGCCCATGGCAGTTTGCGTTGCTGGTCGCGGCGGGCGGCCTGCTCGCGGGCGACCTCGGCCAGTTCGCGGGCTGCTTGCAGGGCTTCGGTGTCGTTGCGTAGAACCTTGGCCGGCAGCAGCAGGGGCGAGCTGTCGAGATCGCTGTGGAATTGGGTATCGGGTTGGCTGGACATCAGTACCGCTCCTTGGCTGCACTCAATGCCCTGGCGTTCCGCACTGGGGTGATCGTGATCCTGACCATTCCTGACCTCACAAATGAATTATGTCGCTAACAGCTGATCGCGACAGATGTGTGCTGGTCCGGTGGTCCGGTTTATATACCCTAATGCTTTATAAAAAGTTTATGAACTAACTCTTTGGAATATATATAGAAGGAGGGATTTGCTGTGGATGTACTGGCCCTATCGCCGGCAAGCCAGCTCCCACAGGACGCCACAGGTCTTGATTACTGTGGGGTATCTGTGGGAGCTGGCTTGCCGGCGATAGGGCCAGTGCAGGTTTACTCGGAGGCAGCAGTCCCCAGGAACTTGCGCAAGAACTGCCGGGTACGCTCTTCCTTCGGCGCCGCAAACAGCGCCTTGGCCTCGCCCTGCTCAACGATCACGCCCTTGTCGAAGAAGATCACCCGGTTCGCCACATCGCGGGCAAAGCTCATCTCGTGGGTAACGATGATCATGGTGCGCTTCTCCTCGGCCAGGCCGCGGATGGTCGCCAGCACTTCACCCACCAGTTCGGGGTCCAGCGCCGAGGTCGGCTCGTCGAACAGGATCACCTCCGGCTCCATGGCCAAGGCGCGGGCGATGGCCACCCGTTGTTGCTGGCCACCGGACAGGCGCCGCGGGTAGGCGTCTTCCTTGCCGGCCAGGCCGACCTTGGCCAGCAGGCGCCGGCCCAGTTCGATCGCCTGCTCGCGGGGTGTCTTCTTGACGATCACCGGCCCCTCGATCACGTTTTCCAGGGCGGTGCGATGAGGGAACAGGTTGAAGTTCTGGAACACGAACCCGGCCTGCTGGCGCAAGCGGCGAATCGCACTTTGCTGCCCACCCAGCGGGCGGTTGGCGTCGATGCTGATATCGCCAATCTGGATCTGCCCGGCATCGGGTGTTTCCAGCAGGTTCAGGCAACGCAGGAAGGTTGTCTTGCCCGAGCCGCTGGGGCCGATGATGGCCACCACTTCGCCGGGTTGTACTGTCAGGTCGATACCGTTGAGCACGGTCTGGCCTTTGAACCGCTTGGTCAGGCCTTTGACTTCAATCATGCTCAATGCTCCTGGTCATGCTGGTTGACTCGCGCTTCCATGCGGTTCTGGAAGTGCGCGAGGATGCTGCACAACACCCAGTAGATGACCGCCACCGCCACGTACATGGTGAACACTTCGAAGGTGCGTGCGGTGATCAGCTGGGCCTGGCGGAACAGCTCGGGCACCTGGATGGTTGCCGCCAGGGCAGTGTCCTTGACCAGCGAGATGAAGCTGTTGCCCAACGGCGGCAGTGCGGTGCGCAAGGCCTGGGGCAGGATCGCCCGGCGCATGGCCTGGACGCGGGTCATGCCGATACTGGCTGCAGCTTCCCACTGGCCACGGTCGATCGAGGAAATCGCCGCGCGCAGGATTTCGCAGATGTAGGCGGCCATGTTCAGCGACAGGCCGATCAGCGAAGCCGGGATCGGGTCGAGTTCGATGCCGATCTGCGGCATGCCGAAGTAGATGACGAACAGCTGCACCAGCAGCGGCGTGCCGCGGAAGAACGACACGTAGACCCGCGCCAGCCAGTTCAGGGGCAATATCTTCGACAACCGCATCAGTGCCAGGGCAAAGCCCAGCACCAGGCCGAAGAACATGCCGCCAACACTGAGCAGCACTGTATAGCCCGCGCCCTTCAGCAGGAAGGGCGCGGAGTCGACAACGAGTTGCAGGCTTTCAGCGATCATTTGGTGACATCGGCACCGAAGTATTTCTCGGACAGCTTGGCCAGCGTGCCGTCAGCCTTGAGCTTGTCCAGCGCCTTATTGATCGCTGCCAGCAGTTCCGGTTCACCCTTGCGCAGGGCCACGCCGCTTTCCAGGCGCGAGAAGGCATCGCCGGCCAGTTCGGTGTCCTTGGCTTTTTGCGCGTATTCCAGCGCGGCCAGGCGGTCGATCAGGATGGCGTCGATACGGCCGTTGCGCAGGTCGGCGAATTTGCTCGGGTCGTCTTCATAGGTGCGTACATCGGCTTGCGGCACGTCCTTCTTGACCCATTGCTCGTAGTTGGTACCCAGGCCTACACCGACCTTCTTGCCTGCCAGGTCTGCGGCCTTGTGGATGTTCAGCTGCTCGGCCTTCTTCTTCAGGATCAGCGCCTGGATGCCGGAGATAGTGTAAGGCTCGGAGAAGTCATACTTCTTCTTGCGCTCTTCGGAAATGGTTACCTGGTTGATCACCACGTCCAGGCGCTTGGATTCCAGTGCGGCGAGGATGCCGTCCCACTTGGTCGGCTGCACCTTGGCCTTTACCCCCAGCTCCTTGGCCAGCAGCTCGGACAGTTCCACTTCGAAGCCGGTCAGCTTGCCGTTTTCGTCCTGGAAGCTGAACGGTGGGTAGGTGCCTTCGAGGCCGACGTTGATCACGCCTTTTTCCTGGATGGTCTTCAGCTGCTCGCCAGCGAAGGCCTGACTGAGCAGGCCGGCACCCAGCAGGAGTGCCAGGCTGGCGTTGAGTAGCGGTTTGGCGAATTTCGACATTTCAGAGCCCCGCGCTTGTTGTGTAAGTAGTGGGTGGCGACTATAGGGTCGGCTGCTTAGGCCAGGAAATACTAAAAAATTATTTTGTTATTTCCTTTTGGTTTTTGCCAGGTGCTGGCTGCATTGAGGGTAGGCGAGGTTGCCTGCTCCGTCATCGCGGCTTATGCCTGACTTAGCGCAGGATGGAATAAAGCGTTGTTTTTTCCAAGGGATGGATTTGCCGTAGAGTGAATTGCATGTAGGCAGGTCCGGCCTCTTCGCGGGTAAACCCGCTCCTACAGAGACCGCACAGGCATCGAAACCTGTGCAGTCCCTGTAGGAGCGGGTTTACCCGCGAAGAGGCCGGACCTGGCGATAAAAATAGTTGGCCTCTCAGGCAGGAGAAAACCGTGAGCGAACAATCTTCATCCGGGCACTGGCAGTTGCAGAGCATCGTCACCGGCCTGCGCGGCGCCCGTGAACAATGGCGCACCCGCAATGGCCGCAGCAGCGGCGAGCAGGGCGGGCGTGAGCTGCCTTCGCGCGAAGCGATGCGGCACATCCTGGAGCAACTGTGCGGCGCACTGTTCCCCATGCGCCTTGGCCCGGTCGACCTGCGCGAAGAAAGCGAAGACTTCTACGTCGGCCATACGCTGGATGCCGCCCTGACCGCCTTGCTGGCCCAGGCCCGCCTGGAGCTGCGCTACGCCGCACGACAAAGCAAGGGCGAACTGGCCGGCGTCGATGCCCATGCGCTGAGCCTGGTGCAGGGATTCGCCGCCGCCCTGCCGGGCCTGCGCGTGCTGCTGGACACCGACGTTCTGGCCGCCTATCACGGCGACCCGGCTGCGCGCAGTGTCGATGAAGTGCTGCTGTGCTACCCGGGCATCCTGGCGATCATCCACCATCGCCTGGCGCACCATCTGTACCAGGCCGGCCTGCCGCTGCTGGCGCGGATCAGCTCGGAGCTGGCGCATTCGGCCACGGGGATCGACATTCACCCCGGGGCGCAGATCGGCCCGAGCTTCTTCATCGACCACGGTACCGGCGTGGTGATTGGCGAAACCGCGATCATCGGCGAGCGTGTGCGCATCTACCAGGCGGTGACCCTGGGCGCCAAGCGCTTCCCCAGCGATGAATCGGGCACCTTGCACAAGGGGCTGCCACGCCACCCGATCGTTGAGGACGATGTGGTGATCTATGCGGGGGCCACGGTGCTGGGGCGGATCACCATCGGCAAAGGCTCGACCATTGGCGGTAATGTGTGGCTGACCCGCAGTGTGCCGGCCGAGAGCAACATTACCCAGGCCAACCTGCAGCTGGATTGCCAGGACAAGAACTGATCTGGCATTTCATTGGCCTGTACCGGCCACTTCGCGGGCTTGCCCGCTCCCACAGCTACTGCACAAAATTCAATGTTCGTGCGGTCCCTGTGGGAGCGGGCGAGCCCGCGAAGAGGTCAGTGCAGGAGGGCACCAATCAGCGCCCCAATTCGCATTGAAATCCGATCCATGTTTAACTTGAACGCTTGTTCAATGAAAAAACGCTGGTCCGCTGCCGGTGTTCAACAGGAGGATTCCTTTGCTGAACCCGTTCATTCCGAGCCTTACGTCATTCGACGAGGTGCGCCCCCAATGAGTGCACCGAACCCTTCCCTTGCCAATGGCAAGATCCGCATGAACCCCCCGGTGTTCTATTTCGCGGCAAGTTTCATCCTCATCTTCGGCCTCGTGGTCATTTCCTATCCACAAGCAGCAGGCGATTGGTTGCTGGCGGCGCAGAACTGGGCGGCCAACACGGTCGGCTGGTACTACATGCTGGCGATGACGCTGTACCTGGTCTTCGTGGTGGTCACCGCCTTGTCCGGCTACGGCAAGATCAAGCTCGGTGCCGACCACGACGAACCCGAGTTCAGCTACCTGTCATGGGCCGGTATGCTGTTCGCCGCCGGCATCAGTATCACCTTGTTCTTCTTTTGCGTGTCCGAACCCCTGACCCACATGCTGCAGCCGCCCCAGGGCGAAGCGGGCACGGCCGAGGCCGGGCGCCAGGCGATGCAGATCCTGTTCCTGCACTGGGGCCTGCATGGCTGGGGCGTGTTCGCCTTCGTCGGCATGGCCCTGGCCTACTTCGCCTATCGGCACAACCTGCCGCTGGCCTTGCGATCGGCGTTGTACCCGCTGATCGGCAAGCGCATCAACGGGCCGATCGGTTATGCGGTGGACGGTTTCGGCATCATCGCCACGGTGTTCGGCCTGGGTGCCGACATGGGTTTTGGCGTGCTGCACCTGAACGCCGGCCTCGACTACCTGTTCGGCATCGACCACAGCCAGTGGGTGCAAGTGCTGCTCATCACCCTGATGATGGGCGCGGCGGTGGCCGTGGCGGTCGCCGGGGTGGAGAAGGGCGTGCGGGTTATGAGCGACATCAACCTGTTCCTGGCCTGCGCCCTGTTGCTGTTCGTGTTGTTCGCCGGGCCTACCCAGCACCTGTTCAACACGCTGATCCAGAACCTCGGCGACTACCTGGGTGCCTTGCCGCGCAAGAGCTTCGACGTTTATGCCTACGGCGAGAACCGTGACTGGCTGGGCGGTTGGACGGTGTTCTACTGGGCCTGGTGGATTGCCTGGGCGCCGTTCGTGGGCCTGTTCATCGCCCGCATCTCCCGTGGCCGCACCATCCGCGAGTTCGTCTTTGGTGTGCTGTTGATTCCGCTGGGCTTCACCTTGGCGTGGATGTCGATCTTCGGCAACAGTGCCCTGGACCAAGTCATCAACCACGGCATGACAGCGTTGGGCCAGTCGGCGCTGGATAACCCGTCGATGAGCCTGTACCTGCTGCTGGAGACCTACCCTTGGAGCAAGACGGTGATCGCCGTGACGGTGTTCATCAGCTTTGTGTTCTTCGTCACCTCGGCCGACTCGGGCACCGTGGTGCTGTCGACCTTGTCGGCCAAGGGCGGTGATGCGGACGAGGATGGGCCGAACTGGCTGCGTATCTTCTGGGGGGCGATGACCGCGCTGATCACCAGCGCGCTGCTGTTCGCCGGCAGCATCGACTCGCTGAAGTCGGCGGTGGTGCTGACCTCGTTGCCGTTCTCGCTGATCCTGCTGTGCATGATGTGGGGGCTGCACAAGGCGTTCTACCTGGAGTCGCAACGGCAGATCGCACAGATGCATTCGCTGGCCCCGTTCGCCCAGTCACGCCGCGGCCGTGGCGGCTGGCGCCAGCGCCTGAGCCAGGCGGTGCACTTCCCGTCGCGTGATGAGGTATACCGCTTCATGGACGACGTGGTCCGCCCGGCAATTGCCGATGTGCGTGAAGTGTTCGAGCAGAAGGGCCTGGTGCTGATTACCCAGGACGACCCGAGCCACGACAACGTCAGCCTGAAGATTGGCCATGGCGAGGAACAGCCGTTCATTTACCAGGTGCAGATGCGTGGTTACTTCACGCCATCGTTCGCCCTGGGTGGGCTGGGTACGCAAGAGTTGAAGAACCGCCGTTACTACCGGGCGGAGGTGCACCTGAGCGAAGGCAGCCAGAACTATGACCTGGTGGGCTACAGCAAGGAGCAGATCATCAACGACATCCTCGACCAGTACGAACGGCACATGCAGTACCTGCATCTGGTCCGCTAGATCGCTGGGGCCGCTTTGCGGCCCATTCGCAGCACAAGGCTGCTCCTACAAGGGATCGCGCTTCCCTGTAGGAGCAGCCTTGTGCTGCGAATGGAGGCCAAAGGCCTCCCAGTTTCAGAAGGGCGCATCCCCAAGGATGGTCGCCCGATGCATCACCCGCCGGTTCGGCCGGTAGTCATCCACCGCAAAATGCTGGGTCACGCGGTTGTCCCAGAACGCCACGTCATTCTCCTGCCACCGCCAGCGAATGCTGAACTCCGGCCGCGTCGCATGGGCGAACAGCAGTTTCAACAGTGCCTCGCTTTCCAGTTCGCCCAGCTCATTGATGCGCGTGGTGAACCCCTCATTGACGAACAGCGCCTTGCGCCCGCTCACCGGATGCGTGCGCACCACCGGGTGCGACAGCGGCGGGTTGTTCCGCCGGGTTGCTTCCCAGCGCGCCAGGTCTTCCGGCGTGGTACCAAAGCGCTCCAGCGGGAACGACTTGGTGAAGTCATGGGTGGCTGTCAGCCCGTCGAGCATCTCGCGCAGCGGCGCCGACAAGGCTTCGAAGGCAGCGATGCCGCTGGCCCAAAGGGTGTCGCCGCCGTAGGCCGGCAACTGCTTGGCGCTGAGTACCGCGCCCAGGGCCGGGGTCGGCAGGAAGGTCACATCGGTGTGCCACACGGCGTTGTCGCGCACATCGGTCACCGCCGTGTCGAGGATAAGCACCTGCGGGGTTTCCGGCACGTTGGGATAGATAGGGTGGATGTGCAGGTCGCCGAAGCGGGCGGCAAACCGCGCCTGCTGCTGCGGGTTGATCGGCTGGTCGCGGAAGAACAGCACCTGGTGCTGCAGCAGCGCCTGCTCGATGGCGTCTCGTTCTTCGACGGTGATATCGCGGCTGATGTCCACGCCGCTGATCTGGGCGCCGAGCGCCGGGCTGAGGGGGGTGATGGTCAGGCTCATGTCGGTCTCTTCAATCAGGCGCCAGGCTGCTGGCGTGGTCAACAGGATTCAGTGGCTCTGCCCGTGCCAAGGCACCAGTTTGCGTTGCAG
This sequence comes from Pseudomonas shirazica, assembly GCF_015168335.1. NCBI lineage: Bacteria > Pseudomonadati > Pseudomonadota > Gammaproteobacteria > Pseudomonadales > Pseudomonadaceae > Pseudomonas > Pseudomonas shirazica. The sequence continues at coordinate 5,032,976 of NZ_CP063456.1, read as the reverse complement.
GGCACGCAGGCTCATTTCCAGTGCGAAGGCGATCAGGGCGATCAGCAAAATCCCCAGCACCACCACATCGGTGACCAGGAACTGCGCCGCCGACTGCACCATGAAGCCCAGGCCGCTGGTGGCGGCGATCAGCTCGGCAGCCACCAGGGTCGACCAGCCAACCCCCAGGCCAATGCGGATGCCGGTGAGGATGTCGGGCAGGGCGCTGGGCAGGATCACGTGGCGGATCAGCTGGGCCTTGGTCGCGCCCAGCGACTGCGCGGCACGCAGCTTGGCCGGGTCGACCGTGCGCACGCCGGTGGCAGTGGCAATGGCAATGGGGGCGAAGATTGCCAGGTAGATCAGCAGCACCTTGGACAGCTCGCCGATGCCGCACCAGATGACGATCAGCGGCAGGTAGGCCAGCGGCGGGATCGGCCGGTAGAACTCGATCAGCGGGTCGAGAATGCCTCGGGCCACGCGGTTGTAGCCGATGGCGATACCCACCGGGATGGCGGTGAGGGTGGCGGCAAGCAGGGCCACGCCGATGCGCCCCAGGCTGGCACCCAGATGCTGCCACAGGCTGGCATCCATATAGCCTTGGGTCAGCAGGGTCCCGGCCTTGGCCAGGATGTCGGCGGGCGAGGGCAGGAATAGCGGCTCGATCCAGCCGGCCGCGGTCACCAGCCACCAGGCCAACAGCAGGCTGGCCAGGGTCAGGGTGCTGATCCAGCGGGTGGGCAGGGGGCGGCGCAGCTTGGTGGCTGGCCGGGGTTGGGTGTTGCGCTTGCCGGTGACCGGCAGGTCCAGGCTGCTCATGCGCGCTCCTGCAGGCTTTGGCGTTGAGAGAACACCCGCGCAAGTACGTGCTCGCGGGTTTCGATAAAAGCCGGGTCGGACTTGATAGCCCGCGCCGATTCACCCGCTGCGTAGCGCTGGCCGAAGTCCAGTTGCAGGCGCTCCACCACGCGCCCCGGGTTGGGCGCCAGCAGTACCAGTTCACTGGCGAGGAACACGGCTTCTTCGATGTCGTGGGTAATCAGGAACACCGGCTTGGCGGTGCGTTGCCATACCTGCAGCAACAACTCCTGCATCTGCTCGCGGGTGAAGGCATCAAGTGCGCCGAACGGTTCGTCCATCAGCAACACTCGTGGATCGGCTGCCAACGCCCGGGCCAGGCCAACACGCTGCTTCTGGCCACCGGACAATTGCCAGATACGCCGTTCGCCAAAGCCGTCGAGGTCGACCAGGGCCAGCATTTCGCGGGCCTTGGCCTCACGCTCGGCGCGTGGCACGCCGGCCAGTTCCAGGCCGAATGCGACGTTGCCCAGCACGTTCTGCCAGGGCAGCAGCGCATCGTCCTGGAACACTACGCCGCGCTCGGCGCCGGGGCCCTGGACGGGCACGCCGTCCAAGGTGATGCGCCCGCCGCTGGGGGCGACGAAGCCTGCGATGAGGTTGAGCAGCGAGGTCTTGCCACTGCCGGAAGGACCCAGGGCCACCAGCAGTTGGCGCGGCCCCAGGCTCAGGTTGATGTCGGCCAGTACCGGGGTTTCGGCACCGGGGTACTGTGCGCTGATGCGCTCCAGTTCGAGCAAGGCCATGGCAGGCTCCGGTCGGTTTCTACAGGCTTAGTTGGGGAGGTACTTGGCGCTGACGTAGGGCGAGTAGTCCGGCAGCACCGCGTCGACCTTGCCTTGCTGCTTGAGGAAGGTGGCCGTGTCGGTCAGCGCCTGGGTGGTCGATGCGCCCAGTGCATTGGCCTGGTCGACGGCCAGTGGGTACACGTTGCCCTGCAGCAGCACCGGGATGTCGGCAGGCTTGGCGCCCGAAAGTTTGGCCAGCTTGCTCACGTTGTCGGGGTTTGCCAGCCAGGCTTGCGGGTTCTTGCGGTAGTCGGCGTAGGCGTCGAGGGTGACCTTGGCGAAGGCCTTGACCACGTCGGGGTGCTTGGCGGCGAAGTCCTTGCGCACGATCCATGCGTCGAAGGTCGGTGCGCCTTTCTCGGCCAGCTCGCCGGAGGTGATCAGCACCTTGCCGTTTTCCTTGGCCACACCCAGGGCCGGGTCCCAGACGTAGGTGGCATCGATGTCGCCGCGCTTCCAGGCGGCAATGATTGCCGGTGGCGCCAGGTTGAGGATCTGCACCTTGGCCGGGTCGATGTTCCAGCTCTTCAGCGCGGCCAGCAGGCTGTAGTGGCCGGTGGAGACGAAAGGCACGGCGACTTTCTTGCCGACCAGGTCTTGCGGAGTCTTGATGCTGTCGCGGGCGACCAGTGCTTCACCGGCGCCAATCTGCGTGGCGATCAGGAAGGTCTCGACCGGCAGCTTGCGGGAGGCTGCGGCGGCCAGCGGGCTGGAGCCCAGGTAGCCGATCTGTACATCGCCGCTGGCTACGGCGGTGATCACGTCGGCGCCGTTATCGAATTTGCGCCAGTCGATGCTGGCCTTGCTGGCTTTTTCGTAATCGCCATCGACCTGCGCCACCTTGGCCGGGTCGACGGTGGTCTGGTAGGCCACGGTCAGGTCAGCAGCTTGGGCCAACCAGCTGGCGCTGGCGAGGGTCAGGGCGGCGAACAGGCGCAGCGGGGCGTGCGGGATCATGGTGAACCTCTCGTCAGGCAATCGGTGTGGTGGATGACGAGAAGGCTAATTGATCTAAGAAATGTAAAATAAATAACTTTTTTGCATTAGCTTAGGAGCCAATGGTTTGAGACGCGTTAACAGGGAAACGCTGTGATTTCGCTCAATGGTGAAATCCGAGAGTGCTGCTAGGCTTTTTCGTCCCGATAGAACGATACGGAATTAGGTTATGAGCAAACGTTTGCAAATAACTATTGGTTATGAAAAGAATGCTGCTTCTAACGAATAGCAGTAATAATTCCTAACATATTCCTTAAAAATCTTACCAATTCATAAAACGGTCATTTTGGATTTATAGGATTGTCATTATCCTGTAGCGCAGCTGGCGTCTTAGACCAAAGTCGCGAAACGTTTAGAAACGATTGACTTTACGGTCACGCTTTGGGACTAAATCGCCAATCCACGGTGAGCGGGGCAGCAGATCCCGCCACCAGAGATACACAAGAATTAGAACGTAGAGGAGCAAAACATGTACAAGTCCAGCCTGGCCCTGGCCGTGGCACTGGGGGTTCTCGCCCAACAAGCAGGCGCTGCCGGTTTCGTTGAAGACAGCAAGCTGTCGCTCAGCTCGCGCACCATGTACTTCAACGATGACAACCGCGAAAGCGGTATCGACCAGAAAGAAAGCGGTCAGGGCTTCAAGCTCGACTACCTGTCTGGTTTCACCGAAGGCACCGTAGGTTTTGGTGTCGACGTCCAGGCTTTGTGGGGCATTCACCTGGATGGTGGCCGTGGTAGCCGTCCAGATGCCAACAACACCTTCTTCCCAAGCGACTCCGATGGTTCGGCAGTTCACGACTGGGCACGCATTGGTGGTAACGCCAAGGCTCGCTTCTCCAAGACCGAGGTCCACTACGGTAGCGCCCTGGCGCCTATGCTGCCGATCCTGGTCTCCAACGACGGCCGTCTGCTGCCGCAGACCTTCGAGGGTGGCACCCTCCAGTCGAAGGAAATCGACAACCTGACCTTCAACGCAGGTCAACTGACCCACGCCATGGGTCGTGCTTCGAGCAACCGTACCGGTCTTTCCGTTTCTGGCGCCTTCCGCGACAGCAACAAGTTCCAGTTCGCCGGTGGTGACTACAAGCTCACTCCCGACCTGACCCTGCAGTACTACTACTCGAACCTGGAAGACTTCTACAAGCAGCACTTCCTGGGTGCTACCCACGTCTTCAAGATCGCCGACAACCAGTCGTTCAAGACCGACCTGCGCTACTTCGATAGCCGCAGCGACGGCAAGAATGGCGAGACCGGTTACGCCTTCGACAACAACGGTGGCTACGCGAAGAACGGGGGCGAGGTCGACAACAAGACCTGGAGCGCCATGTTCACCTACACCCTGGGTGGCCATGCGCTGATGCTCGGTCACCAGCAAGTGGGTGACGATGGTGGTTTCGTCTGGCTGAACCAAGGTAGCGTCCGCAAGGACGGCGCCACTTCCTCGCTGGAAGGCAATGGCGGCGCAAGCTTCTACCTGTTCACCGACAGCATGATCAACCAGTTCGCTCGTGCCGGTGAGAACACCACCTTCGGTCAGTACTCCTATGACTTCGCGTCCCTGGGCGTTCCAGGCCTGAAGGCTTCGGTGGCCTACCTGCGTGGTGACGACATCCGCAACAAGTCGGGCGACGGCAGCTACAACGAATGGGAACGTGACGCACGCGTCGACTACACCATTCAGCAAGGCTCCCTCAAAGGCCTGGGCTTCAGCCTGCGTCAGGGTGTTTACCGTGGTAGCGGCGAAAGCATCGGGGACAAAGACCAGACTCGCTTCATCGTGAACTACACTTACAACTTCCTGTAAGCCGTAGCTGAACAAGAAGCCTCGCCTAGTGCGAGGCTTTTTTGTGTCTGCAATTTCGTATGTTTTTTGGTTATAAACAAATCAGTATTTATTCTTTTTGTTTTTAATCGAATGCAGGCACATTGAACCCACACGGTACAGAACCCAGCACAGGAGCCGCAGCCCATGAGCCTAAAACTCGGCGATATCGCCCCCGATTTCGAACAGGATTCCAGCGAAGGCAAGATCCGCTTCCACGAGTGGCTGGGCAACAGCTGGGGGGTGTTGTTCTCTCACCCAGCCGACTTTACCCCGGTGTGCACCACCGAGCTGGGCCTGACCGCCAAGCTGAAGGACGATTTCGCCAAACGCGGGGTCAAGGCCATCGCCCTGTCGGTGGACCCGGTCGATTCACACCACCGCTGGATCGATGACATCAACGAAACCCAGAACACCGTGGTCAACTTCCCGATCATTGCCGACGCCGACCGCAAGGTGTCCGACTTGTACGACCTGATCCACCCGAATGCCAGCGACACCCTGACCGTGCGCTCGCTGTTCGTCATCGACCCGAACAAGAAGGTGCGCCTGACCATCACCTACCCGGCCAGTACCGGGCGCAACTTCAACGAAATCTTGCGGGTGATCGACTCGCTGCAGCTGACCGACAACCACAAGGTCGCCACGCCAGGTAACTGGCAGGACGGTGACGACGTGGTAATCGTGCCCTCGCTGAAGGACGAGGAAGAGATCAAGCAGCGTTTCCCCAAAGGTTACCGGGCGGTCAAACCCTATCTGCGGCTGACTCCGCAGCCCAATCGTTAAAGGATTCCTCGTTGCATTGCTCTTAGCCAAAGCAGGGATATTCGGGCCGTTTCGACGGCCCTTTTTTATGCCTGCTGAAACTGCGTGGGCTTCTTCGCGGGTAAACCCGCTCCCACAGGAATAGTGCAAGTCCCAGGCCTTGTGCGATCCCTGTGGGAGCGGGTTTACCCGCGAAAGGGCCAAAACAGGAGATTGATAAAAATGGAATAAACAAATGAAAAAATATGATTTCTAGATATATGCGGTGACTGTTAATGTCACCTCCAACAAAACACAAGGAAGCGCTGCAATGCTGGTCGTCTCAATCGGTGGTAGCCCCAGTACCCGTTCACGCTCCGGCGTGCTGCTGGAGCGTTCTCGCCAGTGGCTGCAGGACCGTGGCGTCGAGGTAGTAACGTTCCAGGTACGTGACTTTCCCGCCGAAGACTTGCTGCACGCCCGTTTCGACAGCCCGCAGGTGCAGCACTTCCAGCAGCTGGTGGCCCAGGCCGATGGCCTGATCGTCGCCACGCCGGTGTACAAGGCCTCGTTCGCCGGTGCCCTGAAAACCTTGCTCGACCTGCTGCCCGAACGCGCCCTGGCACACAAGATCGTGTTGCCGATCGCCACCGGCGGCAGCATCGCCCACATGCTGGCGGTGGATTACGCGCTGAAACCCGTGCTGTCGGCACTCAAGGCGCAAGAGACCCTGCAAGGGATCTTCGCCGACGACAGCCAGGTCGCCTACGCAGAAGGCTCCAGGCCCGCGCAGCTGGTAGCGGCGCTGGAAGAACGCCTGCAGGACGCGCTGGAAACCTTCCACGTTGCACTGGCCCGTCGGCCGCGCCCCGTGGCCCCCGGCGTATTGAACGAACGCCTGATCAGCGCTCGCTGGAGCATCTGACCGGCCCAACCCGCTTCACCACCTTACTCGCCCGACAACGAGGCAAGCAGGTGCAACCCGAACCCACTCGCACAGGAGAGCGCCATGCGCACAGTCTTCTTGCGTCGCGGTCTGGTCGCCCTGTTTGCGGCGGCTGTGTCCTTCGGCGCCATTACCCAAGCCCAGGCCGAGAGCCTGCGTATCGGTTACCAGAAATACGGCACCCTGGTGCTGCTCAAGGCCAAGGGCACGCTGGAAAAGCGCCTGGCCGAGCAGGGCGTGCAGGTGCAATGGACCGAGTTCCCCGGCGGCCCGCAGCTGCTTGAGGGGCTGAACGTAGGCTCCATCGACTTTGGCGTCACCGGTGAAACCCCGCCGGTGTTCGCCCAGGCCGCCGGTGCCGACCTGCTGTACGTCGCCTACGAGCCGCCAGCGCCGCACAGCGAGGCGATCCTGGTGCCGAAGGGCTCGCCGATCCAGTCGGTCAAAGACCTCAAGGGCAAGAAAGTCGCCCTCAACAAAGGCTCCAACGTTCACTACCTGCTGGTTCGCGCCCTGGAAGACGCAGGCCTGAAATACAGCGACATCCAGCCGGTGTACCTGCCCCCGGCCGACGCCCGCGCCGCCTTCGAACGCGGCAGCGTGGACGCCTGGGTGATCTGGGACCCGTACCAGGCTGCCGCCGAGAAACAGCTGCAGGCTCATACCCTGCGCGATGGCAAGGGCCTGGTCGACAACCATCAGTTCTACCTGGCCACCCGCAACTACGCGACCCAGCACCCGGCAGTGATCAACACCCTGATCGAAGAAGTGCGTGCCGTGGGTGGATGGTCCCAGGCCAACCCGCAGGAAGTGACCGACCAGGTCGCGCCGCTGCTCGGCCTGCCCGCCGATATCACCCTGACTTCGGTCAAGCGCCAAGGCTACGGTGCCGCGCCGCTCACCCCGGAAGTGGTAGCCGCGCAACAGAAGATCGCCGACACGTTCCAGGCACTGAAGCTGATTCCCAAGCCGCTGAGCGTCAAGGACGTGATCTGGACACCCCCGGCCAAGGTCGCCAGTGCGCCTTGATTGATTTGCCTGCGCCGGGGCGCCGCCCTGGCTGAGCCCCCTTGAGGAGACAACTCCAATGAGCCTTAACATCTTCTGGTTCCTTCCTACCCACGGTGACGGCAAGTACCTGGGCACCTCCGATGGCGCGCGAGCCGTCGACCATGGCTACCTGCAGCAGATCGCCCAGGCGGCCGACCGGCTCGGCTTTGGTGGCGTGCTGATCCCTACCGGACGCTCCTGCGAGGACTCCTGGCTGGTCGCGGCATCGTTGATCCCGGTGACCCAGCGCCTGAAGTTCCTGGTCGCCCTGCGCCCCGGGATCATTTCGCCGACCGTGGCGGCACGCCAGGCAGCAACCCTTGATCGCCTGTCCAACGGCCGCGCGCTGTTCAACCTGGTGACCGGTGGCGACCCGGACGAGTTGGCCGGTGACGGCCTGCACCTGAACCATCAGGAACGTTATGAAGCCTCTGTGGAGTTCACCCGTATCTGGCGCAAGGTGCTGGAAGGCGAGGTGGTCGACTACGACGGCAAGCACATCCAGGTGAAGGGCGCCAAGCTGCTCTACCCGCCGATCCAGCAACCACGCCCGCCACTGTATTTCGGCGGTTCCTCCGAAGCCGCACAGGACCTGGCCGCCGAGCAAGTCGAGCTGTACCTGACCTGGGGCGAGCCGCCGAGTGCGGTCGCTGAAAAAATTGCCCAGGTGCGTGAGAAAGCCGCCGCCCAGGGCCGCGAAGTGCGCTTCGGTATCCGCCTGCACGTGATCGTGCGGGAAACCAACGAAGAAGCCTGGGCCGCTGCCGACAAGCTGATCTCGCACCTGGACGACGACACCATCGCTCGCGCCCAGGCCTCGCTGGCGCGCTTCGACTCGGTCGGCCAGCAACGCATGGCCGCCCTGCACAACGGCAACCGTGACAAGCTGGAAGTCAGCCCCAACCTGTGGGCCGGTGTCGGCCTGGTGCGTGGTGGTGCCGGTACCGCGCTGGTGGGGGATGGCCCGACCGTCGCGGCGCGGGTCAAGGAATACGCCGAGCTGGGCATCGATACCTTCATCTTCTCCGGCTACCCGCACCTGGAAGAGTCGTACCGGGTGGCCGAGCTGTTGTTCCCGCACCTGGATGTGCAACGCCCGGAGCAAGCCAAGACCGGTGGTTATGTGAGCCCGTTTGGCGAAATGGTGGCCAACGACATCCTGCCCAAGTCCGTTGCGCAGAGCTGAGGGCCAGGCCATGAGTCGTGCAACTTCCAACAACCTTGGCCAGCGCCTGGCGCCATGGGCGCTGCCGGTACTGCTGCTGGCTGCCTGGCAGCTGGCGGTCAGCGCCGGCTGGCTGTCGACGCGCATCCTGCCCGCGCCCAGCGCCGTGGTCAGCGCCGGCGTCGAGCTGGTGCGCAGCGGCGAGATCTGGACCCACCTGGCCATCAGTGGCTGGCGTGCCGGGCTGGGCTTCGTCATCGGTGGCAGCATCGGCCTGGTGCTGGGCTTCATCACCGGCCTGTCGAACTGGGGCGAACGCCTGCTCGACAGCTCGGTGCAGATGATCCGCAACGTGCCGCACCTGGCGCTGATCCCGCTGGTGATCCTGTGGTTCGGTATCGACGAGTCGGCAAAGATCTTCCTGGTCGCGCTGGGCACGCTGTTCCCGATCTACCTGAACACCTACCACGGCATCCGCAACGTCGACCCGGCGCTGGTGGAGATGGCGCGCAGCTATGGCTTGTCCGGCTTCAGCCTGTTCCGCCAGGTGATCCTGCCCGGGGCATTGCCTTCGATCCTGGTAGGCGTGCGCTTTGCCCTGGGCTTCATGTGGCTGACCCTGATCGTTGCCGAAACCATTTCGGCCAATGCCGGTATCGGTTACCTGGCGATGAACGCCCGTGAGTTCCTGCAGACCGACGTGGTAGTGCTGGCCATCGTCCTGTATGCCGTGCTCGGCAAGCTTGCCGACCTCGCCGCCCGCGGCCTGGAGCGTGTGTGGCTGCGCTGGCACCCGGCCTATCAAGTGGCGAAGAAGGAGGGCGCATGACCGTACTCAAGGAACAGCCGCCACGCCTGCTGCGTGGCATCCCGCTGGCTTCCAGCGGCCTGCGCAAGACCTTTGGCCAGCGCGAGGTACTGAAGGGTATCGAGTTGCATATTCCTGCCGGCCAGTTCGTCGCCATCGTCGGCCGTAGTGGCTGCGGCAAGAGCACCTTGCTGCGCCTGCTGGCCGGTCTCGACCAGCCCACTGCAGGCCAGTTGCTGGCCGGTGCCGCGCCGCTGGAGCAGGCCCGCGAAGAAACCCGCCTGATGTTCCAGGACGCGCGCCTGCTGCCATGGAAGAAGGTGATCGACAACGTTGGCCTGGGCCTCTCTGGCGACTGGCGCCCGCGTGCGCTGGAAGCGTTGGAGTCGGTTGGCCTGGCCGACCGCGCCAATGAATGGCCGGCGGCTCTGTCGGGCGGCCAGAAGCAGCGTGTGGCCCTGGCCCGGGCGCTGATTCACCAGCCGCGCCTGCTGCTGCTGGACGAGCCGCTCGGTGCGCTGGATGCATTGACCCGTATCGAGATGCAGCAACTGATCGAACGCCTGTGGCGTCAGCACGGCTTCACCGTGTTGCTGGTTACCCACGATGTCAGCGAGGCAGTCGCCGTGGCTGACCGGGTGATCCTGATCGAGGACGGCGAGGTCGGGCTCGACCTCACTGTCGACCTGGCACGGCCTCGGGCGCGTGGTTCGCACCGCCTGGCCGCGCTGGAAAGCGAAGTGCTCAACCGTGTTCTATCGGCCCCGGGCGCTGCGCCCGAGCCGGATCCTGTAGCCCCTTTGCCCACGCAACTGCGTTGGGCGCACTGATTCACTTACCAGACTGAAGCCATAGAGAAGGAATCAAATCATGACCATCAAAGCCATCAACGTTCGCAACCAGTTCAAAGGCACCGTGAAGGAAATCCTGGAAGGCCCGGTACTGTCGGAAATCGACGTGCAGACCGCCTCGGGCATCGTCACTTCGGTCATCACCACCCGCTCCGTGCGCGAGCTGGAGCTGCAGGTGGGCAGTGAAGTGATTGCCTTCGTGAAGTCGACTGAAGTGTCCATCGCCAAGCTGTGATGGGTGTTGGCCATGGGGCTGCTTTGCAGCCCTTCGCGGGCACGCCCGCTCCCACAGGTACTGCGCAGGTTTCAGGTTTTGCGCGGACCCTGTGGGAGCGGGCGTGCCCGCGAAGGGCCGCACAGCGGCCCCAATGATCTCAGCTGGAGCGCTTGGCCAGAAATGGCGGCAGATACAACCCCAGATACGCCTCGAACACTCGCTTGCCTTCCTCGGCCATGCGCGGGGTGATCGCCTCATGCAGCTGCACCGACCGCGCATACACCCGGTCACTCAACTCCATGGCCAGGGCAAACACATCCACATCCGCCGGCATCACAGGCAGATGAAAGTGCTGGTCGAACAACTTGTGCATCAAGTCGCCCAGTTCCATGTCGTGCTGCCGGTCGGCCTGCACCACTTCGCTCAGGCCATGCTGGGCCAGGATCAGTTGCCGCGCCGCCGCGTCCTCGTTGTAGATATCCAGCATGCGCTGCTCGATCAGCCGTGACAGTTCGTGCCAGGTGTTGAACGCGCTGCTGTCGATCGGCGCGCTCAGCGCTTCACGGAAGGCCCGGTGTACATCGGCCGTCAACGCCTCCAGCAGCGCCGGCACGCTGGCGAAGAAGTGGTACACCGACGACGGTGGAATCTGCGCGCGCTCGGCCACGCTGTAGATCGACAGGCTCGCCACCCCCAGCTCGGCCAGCAACTCGCGTGCAGCCGCCAGGATCGCCTCGATCCTGGCCTGGCTGCTGGCGCGCGGCTTGCGCGGGGTGGCAGTGCGGGTCATCAGTTGCTGATCGCCAGGATGCTGGCCTGGTAGGCGCCGACGAACAGGTCGAAGTCGCCGACTTCCTGCTGTTCCAGGCGCGACTGCTCGGCCAGCGAGTCGCGGGCGAGGGTTTCGAAGGCCTGCTGGCGCTCGACCGGCAGAGGCTGCTCGCGGAAGGTTTCGGCGTGGATGCGGCTCTGGCGCAGGGAGAACTTGACGAAGCTTTCGTCATGCTCGGTCATGCGCGCCAGTACCTGGGCCGACGGGGTCAGCGAGGCGTCGTCGACCTTGGCCTGCTGGGCATCCAGGGCCTTGCCGTGTTCTGCACCGCCTTGCGCCTGGTCGAGCAGATCGGCCAGTGGCCGAATACGCTCGATCAGCTCGCTGGCCCAGGCCTTCAGGCCGATCGGCTGGCCATTGCGGCGCAGTTCCAGGCCCGGGCGTCGGCCTTCCTTGACCACTGTCAGGAAGTTGTTGGTGCACTGGCCGCATTCGCCGTTGTCCAGTTGCGGGCTGTCTTCCAGCGCGCAGAACAGCAGGAACGCGTCGAGGAAGCGCGCCTCGGTCAGGTCGATGCCCACCGGCAGGAACGGGTTGATGTCCAGGCAACGCACTTCCACGTACTGCACGCCGCGCGAGGTCAGGGCCTGGATCGGCCGCTCGCCGGTGTAGGTGACGCGCTTGGGGCGAATGTTCGAGTAGTACTCGTTTTCGATCTGCAGGATGTTGGTGTTCAGCTGTACCCACTCGCCATCCACGTGCGTGCCGACTTCGACGTAAGGCGGGTAGGGCGTGCCCACCGCCTTGCGCAGGCTGTCGGTGTAGCTGGCCAGGTTGTTGTAGCACGGCGTGAGGCCGGCCTGGGCGTTGCTCTGGTAGCCAAGGTCGCTCATGCGCAGGCTGGTGGCGTAGGGCAGGTACAGGGTTTCGGCGTCCAGCTCTTCGAGCTGGTGCGGGCGGCCACGCAGGAAGCCTTTGTCCAGGGCCGGCGAGGCGCCGAACAGGTACATCAGCAGCCAGCTGTAGCGGCGGAAATTACGGATCAGCGCGATATAGGCCGACGACTGGTAGTCGCGGTCGCTCTCGCTGCCGCCTTCTGCGGCGCGCAGCAACGGCCACAGCGCTTCGGGCAGCGAGAAGTTGTAATGGATACCGGCGATGCACTGCATGGTGCGGCCGTAGCGCAGGGCCAGGCCCTTGCGGTAGACATGCTTGAGCTTACCGATGTTCGAGCTGCCGTACTCGGCGATCGGGATGTCCTCCTCGGCTGGCAGCGTGCAGGGCATCGACGGGCTCCACAGATATTCGTCGCCCAGCTTGCTGTAGACGAAACGGTGGGTCTCTTCGAGGCTTTCCAGCACCTTGGCCGGGTCGGGAAGGGCCGGGGTGATGAACTCCAGCAGCGACTCGGAATAATCGGTGGTGATCTGCTCGTTGGTCAGCGCCGATCCCAGGGCTTGCGGATGCGGGGTCTGGGCCAGGCGACCTTCGTCGGTCACGCGCAGACATTCGCGCTCAATACCGTGCAGGCACTGCTTGAGCAGGGGAAGATTGGCGCCGAGCAGGCTCAGGCGGCGGTTGAGGAGGTCGCTCAAGATGTATTCCTTCACGCGTCAGTCGCCCCAATATGGGGGTAGAGATAACGGTCTACAAGGGTAGGAAGAAAGGAACTGGCGTTGTCGCCTGGTTAACGCGGATCCAGCAGTGCCAGCGCACTGCTGAAAATACCGCAGATAATGCTTGGTGAGCTAGAGAACCGCGAAGGTTCCTTGCGCTTTCGCCACCAGCTTGTCGCCCTGAACTACGTCGGCGTCGACCACCAGGGTACGCCGCCCGGCGTGCAGCACGCGGGCGGTGCACAGCACCTCGCCGTCACTGACGGCGCGCATGTAGTTGATCTTGCACTCGATGGTGACGCTTTGCTGGTCAAAACCATGGCTGGCCGAGCAGGCCAGGCCCATGGCGATGTCCACCAGGCTGAAGATCGCCCCGCCGTGCAGCTTCTGGCCACGGTTGCGCAAGTGTGGCTCGAGCGCCAGGGCTACCTCGGCAACACCTGTCTCCAGGCGTTGCAGGCGGCAGCCGAGGAGCTGGCTGAAGGCGCTTTCGACGTATTCGCGTGGAACGTCCATCACTTCTTCTTCAGCTGCTTGGCGTTGGCGAACAGGGCTGCCATGGCGTTGTTGGCCGGTGCTGCGGTGGCGGTTTCGCGCTGGCGCGGCGCCTGCTGCTGGCGGTTGCCGCCATTGCCACGGTTACCGCCGCGGTTGCCATCGACCTTCTCGCCAGGGGTGTCGCTCATGCGCATGGACAGGCCGACACGCTTGCGCGGGATGTCCACTTCCATGACCTTGACCTTGACCACGTCGCCGGCCTTGACCGCTTCACGCGGGTCCTTGATGAACTTCTCGGACAGCGCCGAAATGTGCACCAGGCCGTCCTGGTGCACGCCGATGTCGACGAAGGCACCGAAGTTGGTGACGTTGGTCACCACGCCTTCGAGGACCATGCCCGGTTCCAGGTCCTTGAGGTCTTCGACGCCGTCCTGGAAGGTGGCGGTCTTGAACTCGGGGCGTGGGTCGCGGCCAGGCTTGTCCAGTTCTTGCAGGATGTCGGTGACGGTCGGCAGGCCGAAGGTTTCATCGGTAAATTTCTTCGGGTCCAGGCGCTTGAGGAAGCTGCTGTCACCGATCAGCGAGCGGATGTCACGGCCGGTATCGGCGGCAATCCGTTGCACCAGCGGGTAGGCCTCGGGGTGCACCGCGGAGGCATCCAGCGGGTTGTCGCCGTTCATCACACGCAGGAAGCCGGCGGCTTGTTCGAAGGTTTTCTCACCCAGGCGGCTGACCTTTTTCAGTGCCGCGCGAGTGGCGAACGGGCCGTTGGCATCGCGATGGGCGACGATGTTCTGCGCCAGGGTAGCGTTAAGGCCGGAGATGCGCGTCAGCAGGGCCACCGAGGCGGTGTTGACGTCCACGCCCACGGCGTTCACGCAGTCCTCGACCACGGCGTCCAGGCCGCGCGCCAGTTTCAGTTGAGACACGTCATGCTGGTACTGGCCGACACCGATGGATTTCGGGTCGATCTTCACCAGCTCGGCCAGCGGGTCCTGCAGGCGGCGGGCAATCGACACGGCGCCACGGATCGACACGTCCAGGTCCGGGAATTCGCGGGCGGCCAGTTCCGATGCGGAGTACACCGAAGCGCCGGCCTCGGAAACCATGATCTTGGTGATCTTCAGCGCTGGGTACTTCTTGACCAGCTCCGCCACCAGCTTGTCGCTTTCGCGGCTGGCGGTGCCGTTACCGATGGCGATCAGCTCCACCGAGTGCTTGGCGCATAGTGCAGCCATGATCGAAATGGTGCGGTCCCAGTCGTTCTTCGGCGCGTGCGGGTAGACCGTGGTGTGGTCCAGCAACTTGCCTGTGGCATCGACCACGGCGATCTTGCAGCCGGTACGCAGGCCCGGGTCGAAGCCCAGGGTGGCGCGCGGGCCGGCCGGGGCGGCCAGCAGCAGGTCGTGCAGGTTGTGGGCGAACACATTGATCGCCTCGCCTTCGGCGTTGTCGCGCAGCTCGCCGAACAGGTCGGTTTCCAGGTGGGTGTAGAGCTTGACCTTCCAGGTCCAGCGCACCACTTCGCCCAGCCACTTGTCGGCCGGGCGGTTGCGGTTCTCGATGCCGACGTGGTTGCCGATCATCAGTTCGCACGGGTGCAGGGTGCCGGGCAGTTCTTCGCCGACTTTCAGCGAGGCGCTCAGCACGCCTTCGTTACGCCCGCGGAAAATTGCCAGGGCGCGGTGCGACGGCGCGTTGCGCAGCAGTTCGTCATGGGCGAAGTAGTCACGGAACTTGGCGCCTTCCTCTTCCTTGCCAGGCACGACGCGGGCGCTGAGCACCGACTCCTGCTTGAGGAAGCTGCGCAGCTTGTCGAGCAGGGCGGCGTCTTCGGCGAAGCGCTCCATGAGGATGTACTTGGCGCCTTCCAGCGCGGCCTTGACGTCGGCCACGCCCTTGTCGGCGTTGACGAAGCGTGCGGCTTCGCTTTCCGGGGCAAGGTCTGGGTTGTTGAACAGGCCGTCGGCCAGCTCGCCGAGGCCGGCTTCCAGGGCGATCTGGCCCTTGGTGCGGCGCTTCTGCTTGTACGGCAGGTACAGGTCTTCGAGGCGGGTCTTGGTATCGGCCAGCTTGATCTCGCGGGCCAGTTCCGGGGTCAGCTTGCCCTGCTCCTCGATGCTGGCCAGGATGCTGGCACGGCGCTCGTCGAGTTCGCGCAGGTAGCGCAGGCGCTCTTCCAGATGGCGCAGCTGGGTGTCGTCCAGGCTACCGGTCACTTCCTTGCGGTAGCGGGCGATGAAGGGCACGGTCGAGCCTTCGTCCAACAGGCCCACGGCCGCCTCGACCTGCTGGGGGCGTACGCCCAGTTCCTCGGCGATACGGCTGTTGATGCTGTCCATGTAAACCACCTGACATTTGTGAATACGGGGGTCGCCTGTGGGCCTGTCGCCCGGCGGCGCTGGATGAAAGCCGCGCATTATACCCATCGCAAACGGCTTGCGGTGATGGCGCCCGGCCAGCCGGAACTGGCGCCGGGGGAAAAATCTGCTAACAATGCTCACGCAACGTGCAGCAATGGCTACGCCATAATGCGCGGCGATATCAGAGGAGTTATTCATGACCGGCACGCCAAACACCGCTGAAGGTGACAAGATTCTCATCGTCGACGACGACCCGGGGCTGAGCAGCCTGCTGGAACGTTTCTTCACCAGCAAGGGCTACCGTGCCCGCGCGGTGCCCAACACCGAGCAGATGGACCGCCTGCTGCAGCGTGAGGTGTTCAACCTGGTGGTTCTCGACCTGATGCTGCCCGGCGAGGATGGCCTGTCGGCGTGCAAGCGCCTGCGCCAGCAGAACAACCAGATCCCGATCATCATGCTCACCGCCAAGGGCGACGAGCTCAGCCGTATCAAGGGCCTGGAGCTGGGCGCTGACGATTATCTGGGCAAGCCGTTCAACCCCGACGAGCTGATGGCCCGGGTCAAGGCCGTGCTGCGCCGCCAGGCACCGAGCGTGCCGGGTGCGCCGGGTAGCGAAGACGAGTCGGTCACCTTCGGCGACTACGAGCTGTCGCTGGCCACCCGCGAACTCAAGCGTGGCGACGAAGTGCACATGCTCACTACCGGCGAGTTCGCCGTGCTCAAGGCGCTGGTGATGCACGCGCGCGAGCCGCTGACCCGCGACAAGCTGATGAACCTGGCGCGTGGCCGTGAATGGGATGCGCTGGAACGCTCCATCGACGTGCAGATCTCGCGTCTGCGCCGCATGATCGAGCCGGACCCGTCCAAGCCGCGTTATATCCAGACCGTGTGGGGCGTGGGCTACGTGTTCGTGCCGGACGGAAACGCCGGTAAATGATGCCGCGCCGTCGATGAAAACACCGCTCTGGTTTCCGCAAAGTTTCTTCGCCCGCACCCTGTGGCTGGTGTTGATCGTCGTCTTGTTCTCCAAGGCCTTGACCCTGGTCTACCTGCTGATGAACGAGGACGTGCTGGTCGACCGTCAGTACAGCCACGGTGTTGCGCTGACCCTGCGCGCCTATTGGGCAGCCGACGAAGAAAACCGCGACAAGATCGCCGAAGCGGCAGGCCTTATCCGGGTCACCGGCTCGGGCGTGCCCGAGGGTGAGCAGCACTGGCCCTACAGCGAAATCTACCAACGGCAGATGCAGGCCGAGTTGGGCGAAGACACCGAGGTACGGTTGCGCATTCATGCACCGCCGGCGTTGTGGGTCAATGCGCCAAGCCTGGGGCCGGGCTGGTTGAAGGTACCGCTGTACCCGCACCCGCTGCGTGGGCAGAAGATCTGGAACGTGCTGGGTTGGTTCCTGGCCATCGGCCTGTTGTCCACAGCTTCGGCCTGGATCTTCGTGCGCCAGCTGAACCAGCCGCTCAAGCGCCTGGTGTTCGCCGCCCGGCAACTGGGCCAGGGGCGCAGCGTGCGCCTGCCGATCAGCGATACGCCCAGCGAGATGACCGAGGTGTACAAGGCCTTCAACCAGATGGCTGAGGATGTCGAGCAGGCCGGGCGCGAGCGCGAGCTGATGCTGGCCGGGGTTTCCCACGACCTGCGCACACCGCTGACGCGCCTGCGCCTGTCGTTGTCGTTGCTGGACAGCGACAGCGAACTGAGTGACGACATGGTCCGCGATATCGAGGACATGGACGCGATCCTCGACCAGTTCCTGGCCTTTATCCGCGACGGCCGTGACGAGCCGGTTGAGGAGGTCGACCTGGCCGACCTGGTGCGCGAAGTGGTGGCGCCGTACAACCAGCCGGAAGAACGGGTGCGGCTGTGCCTGGAGCCGATCCCACCGTTCCCGCTGCGCCGGGTTTCGCTCAAGCGCATGCTGGGCAACCTGATCGGCAATGCCCTGCACCACGCCGGCAAGGGGGTCGAGGTGGCCGCCTATGTGTCGGGCGACGAGAGTGCACCGTATGTGGTGCTGAGCGTACTGGACCGCGGGACGGGGATCGACGAGTCGGAGCTGGAGACCATCTTCAACCCGTTCATTCGTGGTGACCGGGCCCGGGGGGGCAAGGGCACCGGGCTGGGGCTGGCGATCGTCAAGCGGATCGCGGCGCAGCATGGCGGGAATGTGGAGTTGCGCAATCGGTCCGGGGGTGGGATCGAGGCGCGGGTACGGTTGCCTTTGGGGCTGTTGCTGCCGCGTAATGCCGTGTGATTGCCGGGGCCGCTTTGCGGCCCTTTCGCGACACAAGGCCGCTCCTAAAGAGGATCGCGTAATCCTGTAGGAGCGGCCTTGTGTCGCGATGGGCTGCGCAGCAGCCCCAAAATCTCAGCCCTTACCCTTGGTCCGAGTCTGATTAGGCCCGCCATTCTTCTCGAGATGCTCGATGATCATGGCGGCCACGTTCTTGCCGGTGGTCACTTCAATCCCCTCCAGCCCCGGCGACGAGTTCACCTCCATCACCAGCGGCCCGTGGTTGGAGCGCAGGATATCCACACCCGCCACACTCAAGCCCATCACCTTGGCCGCGCGTATGGCGGTCATGCGTTCTTCCGGGGTGATCTTGATCAGGCTGGCCACCCCACCTCGGTGCAGGTTGGAGCGGAATTCCCCCGGCTTGGCCTGGCGCTTCATCGACGCGATGACCTTGTCGCCGACCACGAAGCAGCGGATATCCGCGCCACCCGCTTCCTTGATGTATTCCTGCACCATGATGTTCTGCTTCAACCCCATGAACGCCTCGATCACCGATTCGGCGGCCTTGGTGGTTTCGCACAGCACCACGCCGATGCCCTGTGTGCCTTCCAGCACCTTGATCACCAGCGGGGCGCCGTTGACCATCTGGATCAGGTCGGGGATGTCGTCCGGCGAGTGGGCGAAGCCGGTAATCGGCAGGCCGATGCCGCGCCGCGACAGCAATTGCAGTGAACGCAGCTTGTCGCGGGAGCGGGCTATCGCTACCGACTCGTTGAGCGGATACACACCCATCATCTCGAACTGGCGCAGCACTGCGCAGCCATAGAAGGTCACCGATGCACCGATGCGCGGGATCACCGCATCGAAGCCTTCCAGCGGCTTGCCGCGGTAGTGGATCTGCGGTTTGTGGCTGGCAATGTTCATGTAGGCCCGCAGGGTGTCGATCACCACCATTTCGTGGCCCCGCTGGGTACCGGCTTCGACCAGGCGGCGGGTGGAATACAGACGCGGATTGCGCGACAGCACAGCGATCTTCATGCAGCACCTGTGGCAGTAGAAAGGGTGGCCGGGAAGGCCGGTTTGTCTTGTACGTATTTGAGGCCAGGGTTGACCACCAGCTGACCATGGATCAGGGCCTTGGAACCCAGCAACAGGCGATAACGCATGTTCTTGCGGCAGGCCAGGGTGAACTCCACTTCCCACACACCGTCGCCCAGGGCCAGTGACGTGCGGATGACATAGCGGGTCTGGGCCTGGCCGTTGGAGCTCTTGATGGTTTTCATGGTCACCAGCGGTGCCTCGCAGCGGCGGTGGCGCAACTGCACCACCGAGCCAAGATGTGCGGTAAAGCGGACCCAGGGCTGGCCGTCGCGCTCGAACGGTTCCACTTCGGTGGCGTGCAGGCTGGAGGTGCTGGCACCGGTGTCGATCTTGGCGCGCAGCCCGGCCACTCCAAGGTCGGGCAGGGCGACCCACTCGCGCAGGCCGATCACAGTCAAATGGTCAAATGTCTTCACGAAACGCACCCTGCGGATGAGGTGGTGAACTGTAAGCACGGCGGGGATTTTTTGCATCCGATCGTTACGGTAGTACAGTTCGATGAAACACAGCGTTCGAGGTAACGGGATGGCACAAAAAGCCGAAGACGACGACAAGGTCCGCCTGGACAAATGGCTGTGGGCGGCACGCTTCTACAAGACTCGCGCGCTGGCCAAGGCTGCGATCGAGAGCGGCAAGGTGCATTGCCGGGGTGAGCGCTGCAAGCCGGGCAAGGAGCCGCGGGTGGGTGACGAGTTCGTGCTGCGCACCGGATTCGACGAGCGCACCGTGGTGGTGAAGGCTCTGTCGGTGGTGCGGCGTGGGGCGCCAGAGGCGCAGACGTTGTACGAAGAGACCGAGGACAGCGTGCGCCGGCGTGAACAGGCGGCGGAACTGCGCAAGGCCGGGGCGATGGGCGTGACCACCGATGGGCGGCCGACCAAGAAGCAGCGGCGGCAGATTCACCAGTTGCATGGGAGCTTCGAATAGCCGGGGCCGTTTTGCGGCCCATCGCCGGCAAGCCAGCTCCCACAGGTACTGCGCAAGCCCTGAAACTTGTGCAATCCCTGTGGGAGCTGGCTTGCCGGCGATGAGGCCACGGCAGCCAGCACAAGGCCTGAGGCCTGCGCCCCCCTGTAGGAGCGGCCTTGTGCCGCGATGGGCTACGCAGTAGCCCCAAGGATCTAGCGGGTCACCGCCAAGCGCCCGACCAACGGTAACTTGGCCGCTATCGCGAACAACGGCGCCGTCCAGCGCAGCAGCACTGCACTCCCCTTGGCCGCCAGCGGCGTATAGCAGCTCCAGCCCAACGCCAGCACCGCCATCAGCAGCCCGCCGATGTAGTCATCCTGCCCCCAGTGGGCACCGGCCACCAGACGCGGCAACATGAACAATACCGCCAGCCCCCAGACCACCAGGTACTGCACCAGGCGGCGGCTGAACACGCTCATGAACAGCGCCCAGACCAGCAGTACCGAGGCATGATCCCCCGGGAAACTCTTGCTGGAACGGTCCTTGAGCTCCCAGGCCGCCTCCAGGTTCGGATAGTAGTCGCTGAGGTGCACCACCTCGTCGAACATCATCGACGGGCTCTTGTGCTGCCAGCCGGCTGCATCCACCCACTTGGAAAACAGCGCGCGAATCACCACTAAGAGGATTAGCGTGACCAGGAAGCCGAAAAAGGCCTGGCGCACCTGGGTTGCCTTGAACACCCAGTCACCACGGATAAGCACTGCCAGAAGGATCAGGCCGACGACGATGTCGAATGGGCGCAGGCTACCGACGGTCCAGATGTAGCGCCAGGTGGTGTTGTCGGCCAGCGGCGCATTCAGGCTGTGGAACAGCCACTCGTCGAAAGTCAGGCACAAGATCTGGCCAATGGGCCATAACCAGAAACACAGTAGAGCGATAGGAAGCAGCGTACAGGCTGCCAATGGCCCCCAGGACCACCTTGCTTGGAACAGTGGTCGATTGTCCATAAAATACCTCTATTGCAAACAGGAATCGGAGCGCCTTGTGAGCGCTCTGTCACGGGGTTCTCGCATGTTTTCCGACAACCCTTGTAACCATTTTGTCATCATTTTTCAGATAGCCAAAACCTATGAGCGACTTGCCTGATACCGATTTCACCCAACGTTTCATCTTCGACGAGCGCGATGTGCGCGGCGAGTGGGTGTCTCTCGATGACAGCTACGCCGCGGTGCTGGCGCGTCATGAGTACCCGCAGCCGGTGCAGGCACTGCTGGGCGAGCTGATGGCCGCCACCGCCTTGCTGGTGGGGGCGCTGAAGTTCGACGGCCTGCTGATTCTGCAGGCGCGTTCCGCAGGGCCGATCCCGCTGTTGATGGTCGAATGTTCGGGTGACCGGGACATCCGTGGCATGGCCCGTTACGAAGCGGACCAGATCCCGGCGGATGCTACCCTGTCGCAGCTGATGCCCGACGGCCACCTGACCCTGACCATCGATCCCGTCAAGGGCCAGCGCTACCAGGGCACCGTCGACCTCGACGGCGCCACCCTGTCGGAGTGCTTCACCAACTACTTCGTCCAGTCGCAACAGCTCAACACGCGCTTCTGGCTCAACGCCGAAGGCGGCAAGGCCCGTGGTCTGCTGCTGCAGCAACTGCCGCGCGATCGCCAGCCGGACGATGAAGAGCGTGAAGAAAGCTGGCAGCACGTTGTGGCATTGGCCACCACGCTCAAGGCCGATGAGTGGGCGCTGGACAACGAAACCCTGCTGCACCGCCTGTACCACGAAGATGCCGTGCGCCTGTTCGATATCCAGCCGTTGCGCTTCAACTGCAGCTGCTCTCGCGAACGTTCCGGCAATGCGCTGGTCAGTTTGGGCGAGCACGATGCCAAGGCGCTGGTGGAAGAATGCGGCGGGCAGGTGGAGATCGATTGCCAGTTCTGCAACGAGCGCTATTTCTTCGACGCCAGCGATGTGGCGCAACTGTTTGCCGGTGGCGGCACTGACGTAGCCTCAGAAACTCGTCACTGAAACGTTTAACTACAGGACAATCTCCTGTCGAATTGCGCAAAAGCGCAGTTCTGACAGGAGGGGCCTACTTTTTTTGGGCGTTTCTGGCATAATCCGGCCACTTTTTTCGCTGTAGTAGTTTTTTCAAGACAACTACAAAACGTTTGGAGCACTCGGCCTCGGGCCGGATGGGGTATCTCATGACGCAAGCCAACAACACCGTGTACACCGACCTGAGCGTCGATGAGCTGGTAAAAGAAGCGCTGCAACGCGGTGAAGGCGTACTAGCCGATACTGGCGCACTGGTCGTGGAGACCGGTCACCGTACTGGCCGTTCGCCGGCTGACCGTTTCATCGTCGAAGAGCCTTCCACCCAGGACGCCATTGCCTGGGGCCCGATCAACCGCAAGTTCCCGGCCGACAAGTTCGATGCCCTGTGGGACCGCGTCGAGGCGTTCAACAACGCCCAGGATCACTTCGTTTCCTACGTTCACGTAGGGGCGGCCGCCGAGCACTACCTGCCGGTGAAGATGACCACCCAGACTGCCTGGCAGAACCTGTTCGGTCGTTGCCTGTTCATCAACCCGGAGCAGTACAACCCGGCTGGCCGTGGCGAGTGGCAGGTCCTCAACGTCGCCAACTTCGTGTGCGAGCCTGAGCGTGACGGCACCAACTCCGATGGTTGCGTGATCATCAACTTCGCCCAGAAGAAGGTGCTGATCGCTGGCATGCGCTACGCCGGCGAAATGAAGAAAGCCATGTTCTCGGTGCAGAACTTCCTGCTGCCGGCTGCCGACGTGCTGCCGATGCACTGCGCCGCCAACATCGGCGAAGCAGGCGATGTGACCTTGTTCTTCGGCCTGTCCGGCACCGGCAAGACCACCCTGTCGGCCGACGAAAGCCGTTACCTGATCGGTGACGACGAGCACGGCTGGGGCGAGGGCGTGGTCTTCAACATCGAAGGCGGCTGCTACGCCAAGTGCATCGACTTGTCCGAGAAGAACGAGCCGGTCATCTGGAAAGCCATCAAGCATGGCGCCGTGTTGGAAAACGTCGTCCTCGACGCCAACAAGCACGCCGACTACACCGATGTCAGCCTGACCCAGAACAGCCGTGCGGCCTACCCGCTGGAGCACGTTGCCAAGCGTTCCGCAGCGAACCTGGGCGGCGAGCCGAACGCAGTCATCTTCCTGACCTGCGACCTGACTGGTGTTCTGCCTCCGGTTTCGATCCTGAACAACGAGCAGGCTGCCTACCACTTCCTGTCCGGCTACACCGCGCTGGTCGGTTCCACCGAAATGGGTTCGGGCAGCGGCATCAAGTCGACTTTCTCCACCTGCTTCGGCGCCCCGTTCTTCCCGCGCCCGGCTGGCGAGTACGCCGAGCTGCTGATCAAGCGTATCAAGGGCTTCGACTCGAAGGTCTACCTGGTCAACACCGGCTGGACCGGCGGTGGCTACGGCGTTGGCAAGCGCTTCAGCATCCCGACCACACGTGCCGTGATCGCTGCGATCCAGAGCGGCGCGCTGATCGGTGCCGAAACCGAGCACCTGGACATCATCAACCTGGACGTGCCTAAGGCCGTTCCGGGCGTTGATACCGAGCTGCTCAACCCGCGCACCAACTGGGCTGACAAGGCTGCCTACGACGAGGCCGCCAAAGGCCTGGCCAAGCTGTTCATCGAAAACTTCAAGAAGTTCGAAGTTTCCGACGCCATCAAGGCCGCTGGCCCGCAGCTGTAAGCTGCACCCGCCCGCAACGAGAAAGCCGCCCCTTGGGGCGGCTTTTTTGTTTTCTGATTCCCGGCGAGTGCAGTCTCTTGTAGGAGCGTGACCCGCGAAGAGGCCGGCACAAGCAGCGGAAATCCGGTTTTTCTGTTTCACTGTCAGCATTCATTGCGAAGACAAGAGCCAGCCAGATGACCGAATCCCCTCAGCGCACTGCCTTCTCCCACTTCCACCCCATCCTCACTCGCCCCCAGGACAATGACCTGAATGGCCACGTCGCCGGTGCCACCGTGCATGGCTTTTTCGAAACCGCCATCCAAGCGTTCCTCGTCGAACAGGCCGAACTGGACCTGCGTGACGGCGAGCTGGCGGCCTTCGTGGTCAGTTCGGCGGCGGATTTCTACGCGCTGCCAGGGTTCCCGGATGTACTGGAAGTGGGGCTGGGGGTGACGCGCCTGGCGGGCAGCACGGTGGAGTACCGCCTGGCCCTGTTCCGCCCAGGGGAGCCGGAGGCGTGTGCGGCAGGCACGGTGGTGCAGGTGTTCATCGAACGCGCCAGTGGCCGGCCAGTGGCATTGCCAGAGACGCTGCAGGTGATCCTGTCTGGTGTAGTGCTGGAACAGCAGGCATAAAAAAGCCCCGCTGGCAGGGGCGGGGCTTTTGTTGCCGGGGCAGGGCCCTCAGGCGTTAGTCGCGCCAGTGGCGCTTGTGCTTGCGATGGCCGTAATGATGGCCGCGGTCCCAGTGGCGGCGGTCGTCGTCATAACCACGACGGTAACGGCGGCCATCGTGGTAATCGTCTCTGTCGGCCTCTTTACCAAGGTAGTTACCCAGTGCGCCACCGGCACCACCGCCGGCTGCTGCGCCAATGTAGCTACCGGTAGTGCCGCCCACGGAGCGGCCGACCACGTTACCGCCTGCTGCGCCCAGCGCGCCGCCGATTGCGGCTTCCCCACGCTGACGCTTGTCGGCACCCAGGGCACCGCCAGCCGCGCCGCCCAGGCCGGCACCAATGGCGCCGCCGGTGCTACCACCGATGGAGTTGCCCACCACGGAGCCCAGTACCCCACCCAATGCGCCGCCAATGCCGGCCTCGGTGGTGCCGCCTGCCATGGCAACGCCGCTGAGCAAGCTGAAAGACAACAACAGTATCGAGGAGTACTTCTTCATCAAGAGAGCCTCATTAGGATGACGGGGCGATTTTTGAGCCTTACAGGCGCGGCTGGCAACGGAAATCCGACGAGTAACACGAGTTGTACACAATTCTCTAACTTACTGTATTTACTGTGAAACTTTATCGTTTTTTCGCTGTCTGAGACCTTTATGACGAAGCCCTGAACCGCTATGGAACAGGGCTTTTTTGATTTTTGCGCAGGGGCTTCCGGCCTCTTCGCGGGTAAACCCGCTCCCACAGGGATATCACCGCTCTCGGTCCTTGAGTTGCCTCTGTGGGAGCGGGTTTACCCGCGAAGAGGCCAACACCGTTCCTACAGGATGCGCCCGTCGTCCCGCGCCCGCTCCAGTTTGATGGCAATGAACTTCGACGTCGGCGTATGGCTGCCATCGCCAATGCTCTCCAGCGGCACCAGCGGGTTCACCTCCGGGTAGTACGCCGCCGCCTGCCCGGCCGGGATGTCGAAGGCCAGCAGGGTGAAGCCGTGCACACGGCGCACATGCTCATCCCCCCACAACGACACGATGTCGACCTGCTGCCCCGGCTGGAAGCCCAGGCGGATGATGTCGGCTTCGTTGGCGAACAGCACCTCGCGCTGGCCACGCACGCCACGGTAGCGGTCGTCCAGGCCGTAGATGGTGGTGTTGTACTGATCGTGCGAGCGCATTGACTGCATGATCAGGTCTGGCACCTGGCCGCTGGCCCGTACACGCTCGTCGAGCAGCGTGTCGGGCAGCAGGTTGGCCTTGAAGTTCGCGCGGCCGGTGCTGGTATTCCATTCGCGGCTGGCGGCGCTGTTGCCCAGGTAGAAACCGCCCGGCTCGCGCAGGCGCTGGTTGAAGCCGCTGAAGCCGGCGATGGTGTCGCCGATCAGCTCGCGGATACGGTCGTAGTCAGCCACCAGCCAGTGCCAGTCCACGGGCTTCTTGCCCAGGGTGGCGGCGGCGATACCGGCGATGACCGCCGGCTCCGAGCGCATCTGCGTTGACAGCGGCTTCAGCTGGCCATTGGAGGCGTGGACCATGCTGAACGAGTCCTCTACCGTTACCGCCTGTGGCCCTTCTGCCTGCAGGTCGATGTCAGTGCGCCCCAGGCACGGCAGGATCAGTGCCTGCTTGCCGTGCACCAGGTGGCTGCGGTTGAGCTTGGTGCTGATGTGCACGGTCAGCTCGCAGTTGCGCAGTGCCTGGGCGGTGCGCTCGGTGTCCGGCGTTGCCTGGGCGAAGTTGCCGCCCAGGCCGATGAATACCTTGGCCCGGCCGTCGAGCATGGCATGGATCGCCTCGACGGTGTTGTGGCCGTTGTGCCGGGGCACGGGGAAGCCGAAGCGCTGCTCGATGGCGTCCAGCAGGGCCACCGGCGGGCGCTCGTTGATGCCCATGGTGCGGTCACCCTGCACGTTGCTGTGGCCACGCACCGGGCACAGTCCTGCGCCTGGCACGCCGATATTGCCGCGCAGCATCTGCAGGTTGACGATTTCCTGGATGGTCGGCACCGAGTGGCGGTGCTGGGTAATGCCCATCGCCCAGCACATGATCACCCGCTTGCCACGGCAGTACATGCGCGCGGCCAGTTCGATGTCGGCCAGCGCCAGGCCGGACTGGGTCTGGATGTGCTCCCACGGGGTGGCATCCACTACCGCCAGGTAGTCGTCGACGCCATGGCCATGTTCGGCGATGAAGGCGTGGTCGAAGACTGCCGGTTCGCCGTTGGCCTGGGCTTCGCGTTCCCATTGCAGGACGAACTTGGCCATGCCGCGCAGCAGCGCCATGTCGCCGCCCAAGGCCGGGCGGAAGAATGCGGTGTTGGTCGGCCGGTCGCTGTTGGTCAGCATCTCCAGCGGGTTCTGCGGGTGCTGGAAGCGCTCCAGGCCACGCTCCTTGAGCGGGTTGATGCACACCACCTGGGCACCGCGCTTTACCGCATCGCGCAGCGGGTCGAGCATGCGCGGGTGGTTGGTACCGGGGTTCTGGCCCCAGACGAAAATCGCGTCGGCGTGCTCGAAGTCGTCGAAGGTGACGGTGCCCTTGCCGACCCCGACGCTTTGCCCCAGGGCCACGCCGCTGGCCTCGTGGCACATGTTCGAGCAGTCGGGGAAGTTGTTGGTGCCGTAGGCCCGCACGAACAGCTGGTACAGGTACGCTGCTTCGTTGCTGGCGCGCCCCGAAGTGTAGAACTCGGCCTGGTCAGGGCTGGCCAGCTTGTTCAACTCGCGAGCGATCAGGGTGAAGGCGGCTTCCCAGCTGATCGGCCGGTAGCGGTCGCTGGACGCGTCATAGACCATCGGCTCGGTCAGGCGCCCCTGGTACTCCAGCCAGTAGTCGCTCTGCTGCAGCAGCGAAGTGACGCTGTAGCGGGCGAAAAAGGCGGCATCGACGCGGCGCTTGGTCGCCTCCCAGTTCACTGCCTTGGCACCGTTCTCGCAGAACTTGACCATGCCGCTTTCCGGCGAGTCGCCCCAGGCACAGCCGGGGCAATCGAAGCCGCCGTTCTGGTTGGTCTTGAGCAGCGCGCGAATGTTCTTCAGCGCGTTATCGCTGCCAACCCAGGCCTTGGCCACGCTGCGCAGCGCGCCCCAGCCACCGGCGGGGCCGTGGTAGGGCTTGTAACGAGGTGGAGAGGCTGGGGCGTTGTCCGGGAGGTGTTGGTACGAGGTCACGACTGTTACGACTCCGCCGCTGGGCTGTAGACCCGCGGTGCGCTGTGCTTGGGCAGATGGATAAGGTTGAGGTTGTGCTTGCGCGCCCATTGCAGGGCAAGGCCGGTGGGCGCCGACAGGCTGACCAGGGTCTGGATACCGGCCCGCAGCACCTTCTGGATCAGCTCCAGGCTGCAGCGGCTGGTGACGATGGCCAGGCCACCCTGGCTGTCGATGTCTTGGCGCAGCAAGGCGCCGATCAGCTTGTCGAGGGCGTTGTGCCGGCCGATGTCTTCGCGGCCGAGCAGCAGTTCGCCGTGGCGGTCCATGAACAGCGCCGCATGCACCGCGCCGCAGTGTTGGCCGAGGGGCTGGAAGGCATCGATGCGCTCACGCAGGCCGACCAACCATTGCGCGGGTGGCAAAGGTGCGCCAGGCAGCTTGGCCAGCTCTGGCAGTGCCTGCTCCAGCGCTTCGACCCCGCACAGGCCGCAACCACTGGTGCCGGCCAACTGGCGGCGTTGGTTTTTCAGGTTCCAGAACGCACGGCTGGAAATCTCCAGGTCGGCGTACATTGCCGAGCCGCTGCCGGAGAGTTTCAGGTCGTAGATTTCCGTTGTGCCTTCGACTATGCCGCTGCCGACACTGAAGCCGACGGCGAAGTCTTCCAGGTCGGTGGGGCTGACCAGCATCACCGCCTGGTTCAGGCCGTTGTAGGCAATGGCCAGGGCCACTTCTTCGGCCAGGGGCGTGCTGTCGCGTCTGGCATCGTTGAGCTGGACGTAATCGTAGGTGTTGCTGGCGGCGGGCATGGTCAAGGGCGATGAGGCCGCGCAGACCGGAGGCTTGCTGTTCATCGGAGCTGACTGTTCATCGGGCTATCGGCAACTTTCAGATAGCACAAGCCTAGGCGTGCGGGCTGGCGGCGTCTAATCGCTAGGGTCTATGCCTTGATAGACCGCGTCGATTGGTCGCATGGGGCGCCAGGGGAAAAGCTGGCCTAGACTGCTGTGTCCGAGGTTTCGTCAACAAGGAGAGCGTTATGAGCTTGTTCAGTTTCGTCAAGGAAGCGGGCGAGAAGTTGATCGACCTGCTGACCCCCGGCAATGCCAATGCCGAAGAGCAACTGAAGAAACACGTGGAAAGTGTCGGCCTGGGCAACCCGAATATCACGGCCACTGTAGAGGGAGACACGATCATCCTCAAGGGTGAGGTGGCCAGCCAGGAGGAGAAGGAGAAGATCATCCTGGCGGCGGGTAACGTCGCAGGCGTTGCCAGTGTGGATGACCAGATCACCGTGACCGGACCGGTGGCCCAGGCGGCGCGGTTCGTGACGGTGGAGAAGGGTGATACGTTGAGTGCCATTGCGAAGAAGGTGTATGGCGACCCCAACAAGTACCAGAAGATCTTCGAGGCCAATAAACCGATGCTCAAGCACCCGGACAAGATCTATCCGGGGCAGGTGTTGCGTATTCCTGACTGATCTCTGCAGCCTGTACCGGCCCTATCGCCGGCAAGCCAGCTCCCACAGGATTACCACAGGCCTGAGGGCCTGCGAGGTACATGTGGGAGCTGGCTTGCCGGCGAAAGGGCCCTCACAGGCCTACCAATAATTCCCGGTAATCCTCCACCGCCGCAAACTCCTCGGTATCCCGCGGCCCTGCCTGGCTATCCGGCTGGCGCACCGCCAGCAGATGCCCCACGCCAAACCGTCGCGCACTGCGCAGAATCGCCAAGGTGTCATCGATGAACAGGCTGCGCTCCGGTTCAAAGCCGATGTCCGCCTGCAACGCGTCCCAGAACTGCGGGCTTTCCTTCGGGTAGCCGTAGTCATGCGAGCTGATCAGCCGTTCGAAGTACGGCGCCAGCTCCACCCGCTCCAGCTTCAGTGACAGCGAATCCCGGTGCGCATTGGTGATCATCACCACGCGCTTGCCCGCGTCGCGGATCGCGGCAAGGAAAGTATCGGCATCCGGGCGCAGGGCGATCAGGTCGGCGATTTCCTGTTTCAGCTCACGGATCGGCAGCCGCAATTCGCGGCTCCAGAAGTCCAGGCAATACCAGTTAAGCGTGCCGGCATTGCGTTCGAACAGCGGCTGCAGTTCCATTTCCGCCATGGCACGGCTCACCCCGTGCAGCTCGGCATAGCGCTGGGGCAGGTGGTCCAGCCAGAAGCGGTTGTCGTAATGCAGGTCGAGCAGGGTGCCATCCATGTCCAGCAGGACGGTATCGATGGCGGACCAGGGAAGAACAGGCATGGGAAACTCTCGATCAGTCGGCAAGCCACGGTATAGTAACCCGTTCACGCCAAGGAGCCGCCCCATGCGCCAGAAACCCACCGTCCTCAGCCGCGAAATCGTCGCCAGCAGCCGCCTGTTTCGCGTCGAAGCCGTGCAATTGCGCTTCAGCAATGGCAACGAGCGTACCTACGAGCGCCTGGTGGGCCGGGGTAATGGTTACGGCGCGGTGATGATCGTGGCCATGCTCGATGCCGAGCACGCGGTGCTGGTAGAGGAATACTGCGGCGGCACCGACGAATACGAGCTGTCGTTGCCCAAAGGCCTGATCGAGCCGGGCGAGGACGTGCTGGCGGCAGCCGACCGGGAGCTCAAGGAAGAGGCCGGTTTTGGCGCGCGCCAGCTGGAGCACCTGACCGAGCTGTCGCTGTCGCCGGGCTACATGAGCCAGAAGATCCAGGTGGTGCTGGCCAGCGACCTGTACGAGGAGCGCCTGGAGGGCGATGAGCCGGAGCCGATGCGGGTCGACAAGGTTAACCTGCGCGAACTCTCGGCCCTGGCCATGCACCCACAGTTCACCGAGGGGCGTGCCTTGGCGGCGTTGTATCTGGCGCGTGACCTACTGATTCAGCGGGGGCTGCTGGAAGCATGAACGACCTGCAATTGATGCACGAAGTGGTCAAGCTGGCCCTTGCGGCGGGCCAAGCGATCTTGCCGTTCTGGCGCGCCGATGTGGCCGTGACCAACAAGGCCGACGATTCACCGGTCACCGCCGCCGACCTGGCGGCGCACCGGGTGATTGCCGATGGCCTGCTGGCGCTGGCGCCGCAGATCCCGGTGCTGTCTGAAGAGGATTGCAACATTCCGCTGGCCGAGCGTCAGGGTTGGAGCCGCTGGTGGCTGGTCGACCCGCTGGACGGCACCAAGGAATTCATCGCCGGCAGCGAGGAGTTCACGGTCAACATCGCCCTGGTCGAAAACGGCGAGGTGGTGTTCGGCGTGGTATCCATGCCGACCAACGGGCGCTGCTACTTCGGTGGGCGTGGGTTGGGCGCCTGGCGTGCGGAAGCGGGTGAGGCTCCGCAGCCGATCCAGGTTCGCGACGCGCCGCCGGCAGGTGGGCGTTTCACCGTGGTTGCCAGCCGTCGCCATTCCAGCCCGGAACAGGAAGCGCTGTTGGCCGGGTTGGGGGCGGCGGTGGGTGAACTGGAGCTGGCCAATATCGGCAGTTCGTTGAAATTCTGCCTGTTGGCCGAGGGTAGCGCCGATTGCTATCCCCGCCTGGCACCGACCTCGCAGTGGGATACCGCGGCGGCGCAGGGGGTGGTGGAAGGGGCTGGTGGGGAGGTAATCGGGCTGGATGGCTTGCCGTTCCGGTACCCGGCGCGGGAGTTGTTGCTCAACCCGCATTTCCTGGCGTTGCCGGCAAATGCTGCTTGGCGCGAAGCCTTCCTGAGCCTGATCTGACGGGTATCATCACACTCTGTTGGAGCTCAGGACTTCAGCTTCGCCGCCTATATCGCCGGGGCCGCTTTGCGGCCCATCGCCGGCAAGCCAGCTCCCACAAGTACTGCGCAGACCTTCAGCATGGCGCTGCACCTGTGGGAGCTGGCTTGCCGGCGATGGGCTGCGCAGCAGACCCAACAGCACTAACTGACTGGCATCAGTACTTGCCCGCGGTCAGCGGTGCAGCACGTATTGGCCGCTGAAGGTAACAGCAGGCTCGTCAATACCGGCATTGCTCACCGTGGTCTCCAGCGTCAACCGTGCCCGCCCGCGCCGCTGGTACATGGTCAGGAACCGCTCCCAGGTCTTCTCATCCGGCGGCGCACAGCGCGCCACCGCCGCCCCGGTAACCGGCAGCGGATAACTGATCTGCCCTTCCTGGATGACGATATGCCCGTCATCGATACCCGACTCGCGCAGGCGCAGGTGCAGCCAGCCCCAACCCACCAGCACCGCGGCGCAGTACAGGCTGCCGCCGAACATGGTGCTCTTGTGGTTGACGTTGGCCGCCAGCGGCAATTGCAGGCGCAGGGTGTGCTGCTGCCAATCGAGCACTTCCAGGCCCATCTCGCGGGTCAGGGGGATGTCGCCGTGCAGGACGGTCTGCAGGTACTGGCTATCGGTGTTCATTAACGGTTGTCCTCTTGATCGTCATGTCCGCCGCTACCGCCATCAAAGCTCAAGCCATGCTTGCGCAGCTTGTCGTGCAAGGTTTTGCGGGGGATGCCCAGCGCCTCGGCCAGGCTGCGCATGGAGCTGTGTGGCTGGGCCAGTTCGGCAGCGATCAGCGAGCGCTCGAACTGCTCGACCTGTTCGCTGAGGTTGCCGCTCGGCATCGGTACCGAAGGCATTGCCGCCGGCGGCGCCTGACCGTCCAGAGCCAGTTCCAGGCCAAGGGCGAAACGCTCGGCGGCGTTCTGCAGCTCGCGTACGTTACCGGGCCAGTCGTGACGCAGCAGCATGGCGCGCTGGGCCGGCTGCAGGGCGTGTGGCGGCAGACCATGGCGCTCGCTGGCGGCGTCGGCGAAGTGCTGGAAAAGCACCAGGATGTCATCGCCGCGTTCGCGCAGCGGTGGAATACGCAGCGGCGCCACGTTCAGGCGGTAATACAAATCGGCGCGGAACCGCCCTTGGTCAGCGGACTGGCGCAGGTCCTCCTTGGTCGCGGCGATGATGCGGATGTCCAGCGGGATCAGCTGGTTGCCACCCAAGCGCTCAACCACCCGTTCCTGAAGCATGCGCAGCAGTTTCACCTGCACATCCAGGCTCATGCTCTCGATTTCGTCGAGGAACAGTGTGCCGCCGTTGGCGAACTCGAACTTGCCGATGCGGCGTTTCTGCGCGCCGGTGAACGCCCCGGGCTCATGGCCGAACAGCTCGCTTTCGACCACCGACTCGGCCAGTGCGCCGGCATTGATCGCCACGAACGGCCCGTCGCGGCGGCTGGACAGGTCGTGCAGGGCGCGGGCCACCACCTCTTTGCCGGCACCGGTCTCACCCAGGATCAGCACATCGGCGCGGGTGCCGGCCAGGGCGCCGATCTGCTCGCGCAGGCGCTGCATGGACGGCGACTGGCCCACCAGGCGGGTGGCCAATTGCTGACGGTCGCTCAGGGCCAGGCGCAAGCTGCGGTTGTCCAGCACCAGGCGGCGCAGGGCCAGGGCGCGGCGCACGCTGTCCAGCAGGGCGTCGCTGGCAAAGGGTTTTTCCAGGAAGTCATAAGCCCCGGCGCGCATTGCCTGCACCGCCAGCGGCACATCACCGTGGCCGGTGATCAGCAATACCGGCAGCTCGTTGTCACGGCCGTGCAGTTGTTCCAGCAGCTGCAGGCCATCGATACCCGGCATGCGGATGTCGCTGACCACCACCCCGGGCCAGTCGGCCTCGATGCGTTCGGCCAGGCCCTGGGCGTCGGCCAGGGCGACCACCTTGAGCCCGGCCAGGTCCAGGGTCTGGCTCAGGGCCTGGCGCAAGTGCGGGTCATCATCGACCAAGATGACCTGGGCTCGGCTGTCGATCAGTGTCTCGGTGGTCATGCCGAGGGGTCCTCCGAATTGGGCAAAGTAGCGCCAGGCGCGGCCACACGCAGCTGCAGGGTCAGTAGTGCGCCACCTTCCGGGTGGTTGGCCAGCAGCAGTTCACCGCCCAGGGCACGCATCAGGCTTTCGCAGATGGCCAGGCCCAGGCCCAGGCCCTGGGTGCGGGTCTTGGTGGTGAAGAACGGCTCCTTGGCGTGCTCCAGGGCCTGGCGGCTGAAGCCGGGGCCGTTGTCGCGAATGTACAGGTAGACGCAGTCATCGCGCTGTTCGGCACTTAGCCACAGGCGGCGCGGGTTGGCTTTTTCGGTCAGGGCGTCGAGGGCATTGGCCAGCAGGTTGCCGAGCACCTGGCGCAGGCGGGTCTCGCCGGCCTGTACCCACAAGGTGGCCTCCGGCAGGTCGCGGATCAGCTCCACGGCCATTGCCCGGCGGCGCTTGGCCAGCAGCGCCAGGGCGTCGTCCAGGGCTGGCTGCAAGGCCACGCTCTCCGGGGCATGGCGGTCACGGCGGGCGAAGGCGCGCAGGTGGGCGATGATCGAGGCCATGCGCCCGGTCAGCTCGCCAATCAGCTTGAGGTTGCCGCGGGCTTCTTCGGTTCGCTGGTGGTCGAGCAGGATCTCGGCGTTTTCCGCGTAGCTGCGGATGGCGGCCAGCGGCTGGTTGAGTTCGTGACTGATGCTGGCCGACATGGTGCCGAGCACCGACAGCTTGCCGGCCTGTACCAGTTCGTCCTGGGCGCGCACGGCCTCCTGTTGGGCGTTCTCACGCTCCAGTACGGCGCTCTTGAGCCGGGTGTTCAGGCCTTCAAGGTCGGCGGTGCGCTCGGCCACGCGTTTTTCCAGTTCCTGGCGGCCGCGTGCCTCGAAGTCGATGCGGTCGATGTAGTGACGGCGCCGCTGCATCACCAGGCCAGCCAGCAGTATCAGCACCAGCAGGGTGCCAGCGCCGATGGCCATGACGGTTTGCACCGAACGGTCGACCAGCATGCGCGGAGCGAGGATGCTGACCTGCCAACCGGTTTCCTTGATGTCGCGGGTCTGGCTGATCCAGGCGTCCGGGTTGAGTACCAGCGGTTGCGGGGCTTGGGTCGGGTAGGGCTGGATGGCGATGATGGCCTGGCGCTCGGCCTCGGTCAGCGCACGGGTCGCGCGGAAGCGCCAGTCGGGCCGCGAGGTCAGGATGACCACGCCATTGTGGTCGGTCAGCAACAGCTGCTCGGGGGTGCGGCCCCACAAGGTTTCGGTGTGGTCGAGGTCGACCTTGACCACCAGTACGCCAACGATGCGTTCACGGTCTCGCACGGCGGCGGCGAAGAAGTAACCGCGCTTGGCCGATGTGGTGCCCTGGCCAAAGAAGCGCCCCAGGCGGCCGGCCATGGCTTCGTTGAAATACGGGCGGAAGGCGAAGTTGCGGCCGACGAAGCTGTCACGCTTGTCCCAGTTGGAGGCGGCCAGGGTGTTGCCGCTGACGTCCATCAGGTACATCACCTCGGCGCCGGTCTGCTGGACGATGTCCTTGAGCAGGCGGTTGGCATTGGTCACCGCTTCCAGGCGGAACGGGTCGGCCAGCACCCCGCGCAGCGCCGGCAGGTCGCCGAGTATCTGCGGCAGGGTTTCATAGCGGTGCAGGGTACCGAGCAGGTTGGCGACATACAGGTCGAGGGTCTGGCGGTTCTGCGAGGCCAGTTCTTCCTGGTAGTAACGTTCGGCCAGGTGATGCAGGGGCCACAATAACGGGACCAGGCACACGGCCAACAGGGCCAGGCTGCGCCAGCGGGGACGGCGTGGGGGCGTGGGTTTTGCAATCATCACGTAAATGCGCCAGAAAAGTCTGCCGCAATTATGCGCTAGTTAAGGTAGCAGTTCCGCCTCTGCCAGCGGCAGGCCGAGCTTGTCCTTGTCCGACAGCACCGGTGGCTGCTGCAGCCCCCAGTCGATGGCCAGCGTCGGGTCATCCCAGCGGATGCAGCGGTCGGCACCCGGGTTGTAGTAGTCGGTGGTCTTGTAGAGGAACTCGGCCGACTCGCTCATCACCGCAAAGCCGTGGGCAAAGCCTGGTGGAATCCATAACTGGCGATGATTGTCGGCCGACAGCTGCACCGCGACCCATTGGCCGAAGGTTGGCGAGCTCTTGCGCACGTCCACGGCAATATCACGGATTTCCCCCTGCACCACGCGCACCAGCTTGCCTTGGGTGTTTTCCACCTGGTAGTGCAGGCCACGCAGCACACCCTTGATGGAGCGCGAGTGGTTGTCCTGGACGAACTCGGCCTTCACGCCGGTTTGCCGGGCGAACTCGCGGGCGTTGAATGCCTCGAAGAAAAAACCACGGCTGTCACCGAAAACCTTCGGCTCGATGATCAGTACTTCAGGGATCGCGGTAGGGATGATGTTCATGGCGGTTCGCTGGCCCGTTCTGCTCATGTATTGACCCTAGCCGGTCTGGCCGTTTTTTCCGCCTCGGGCTTCAACGGCATTCACAAGGGCTGGCTATGGTAGATGTCGTGCCGTTTCGCTCCTCGGCCAAGGTTGGGGTTGTATCGATTCTTATCGATTTAATTTCCTTGATCGCTCATGATTTTCCCGATTATCGGGCTTCAAATATCGATATATATCGGTTATAAATTGACAAACGCCCCAGCACAGTCCGGCTCAGGGCCATCACAGAGGTCAATCATGAAAACCCTCAACTCCACTCCCCGTGCCGATGGTTTCCACATGCCCGCCGAGTGGGCCCCGCAAACCCAGGTGTGGATGGTCTGGCCGGAGCGCCCGGACAACTGGCGCCTGGGCGGCAAGCCGGCGCAGGCTGCCCATGTGACCCTGGCCAAGGCCATTGCCCGCTTCGAGCCGGTAACCGTCGCGGTTTCCGCTGGCCAGTACGAGAATGCCCGCCGCCAGCTCGACCAGCCGAACATTCGCGTGGTCGAGATCAGCAATGACGATGCCTGGGTGCGTGACACCGGTCCGACCTTCGTCATCAACGACCAGGGTGAAGTGCGTGGTGTGGACTGGGGCTTCAATGCCTGGGGCGGCTTCGACGGCGGCCTGTACGCACCGTGGAACCGTGACGAGGAGCTGGCGGCCAAGGTCCTGGAAATGGAGCGCTGCCAGCGCTACCACACCGAAGGCTTCGTGCTCGAGGGCGGCTCGATCCACGTGGACGGCGAAGGCACGGTGATTACTACCGAAGAATGCCTGCTCAATCGCAACCGCAACCCGCACCTGAACCGCGAGCAGATCGAAGCGGTGCTGCGCGATCATCTGGCGGTGGACACCGTGGTCTGGTTGCCGGATGGCCTGTACAACGACGAGACCGATGGCCATGTCGACAACTTCTGCTGTTACGTGCGCCCGGGCGAAGTGTTACTGGCCTGGACCGATGATTCCAACGACCCCAACTATGCACGCTGCCATGCCGCCATGGAGGTGCTGAAGAACACCCGCGATGCCAAGGGCCGCGAGTTCATCGTGCACAAAATGCCGATCCCGGGCCCGCTGTTCGCTACTGCCGAAGAGTGCGCCGGGGTCGATCAGGTGGCAGGCAGCCAGGAGCGTGACCCATCGGTGCGCCTGGCCGGCTCGTACGTGAACTTCCTGATCGTCAACGGCGGCATCATTGCGCCTAGCTTCGACGACCCGGCAGATGCCGAGGCCAGAGCGATCCTGGCGAAGATTTTCCCCGACCACGAGGTGGTGATGATCCCTGGTCGTGAGCTGCTGTTGGGCGGTGGCAACATCCACTGCCTGACACAGCAGCAGCCGGCGCCGTTCAAGCGTTGAGCGCACGGTGAATGAAGAGGCCCGTCACATGACGGGCTTTTTTGTTTCCAGGGGCCGTCCGCAGGCCTGTACTGGCATATGTTTTGTATTGTTTTTCAGACAGATAGCTCGGCCATGCTGAGCTCTCGAATCTGTAACAATCCTTACGTAGATTAGCCGCTCACGGGCCAGGGAGTACGTGTAGAAATGAATGCAGCAAGTGAGTCGGCTTTGCGCCCATCGGCAGTGAATCACCAATCGCTCAGACTTGTGGCGAAGTGGTTGAAACACCATGGAAGCATCAGGGTCAGGACGACCGACCCACGACGTCTGCTTGCCGGACGATACCCCCAAGGGCTGATCAGCGAAGCAGAAATGCAGGCGCTGATGGCGGTGTGGCACTGATCGATTGCTTCAACCTGTGCTGGCCCCTTCGCGGCTAAAGCCGCTCCCACAGGTACCCCACTGGGCTCGATGCATGTGGGGTAGCTGTGGGAGCGGCTTTAGCCGCGAAGGGGCCGGCACAGGCATTAAAGATCAGAAGCTGTAGCTGCCAGTCACCACCAGGCTGCGCGGGTCACCCACCTGGATCTGCGCCGCACTGGTCGCCGAGCTGTAGTAGGTCTTGTCGGCAATGTTGCTCAGCGCCGCCCGCACATCCCAGTCATGCGTGCGGTACCCCGCCAGTGCATCCCAGCGGCCATACCCCGGCAGCACCGTGGTGTTCTGGTTGTCCGCATAACGCTCGCCTACCAACGTCAGGCCGGTTTCGGCGTACCAGCCCAGTTCCGGTTTCCAGGTCACGAACAGGCTGCCGTTGCGCTTGGCCACGTCATTGATGCGGTTGCCTTCCTGGCCGTTGTTGTCCTTGACGATGGTCGCGTCCTGCAGGCCGATGCCACCGCGCACGTACCAGTTGCCAACGATGTTGCCGGTGGCGGTCAGCTCGATACCGCGCGAACGCTGCATGCCGCTGAGCAAGATGTTTTCCGGGACAAGCGGGTCGCGGGTGCGGCGGTTGTACAGCTCCAGCTCGTAGATGGCCAGGGTGGTGGTCAGGCGCTGGTCGAGCCAGTCGCTCTTCACGCCGATTTCCTTCTGACGGGTTTCTTCCGGCTTGGCGTCGTTACCGTTGCCTTTTGCGCCTGGGGTGATGCCGATCAGCCCGCCGCCAACCGGCGAGAAGGTCTTGCTCCACGAGGCGTAGAACGAATGGTCGCGCCACGGTGTATAGACCACACCCAAGCGTGGGCTGGTGCTGTTGCTGTCCTGTGTTTCGCGCACGCCATCCTTGTTGGTGGTCTGCACGTCGAACTGGTCGAAGCGTACACCGGCAAGAACCTGCCACTGATCGTTCAGGCGGATCTGGTCTTGCAGATAAAGGCCGCGGCTATCGACCACGGTATGGTTGTCACTAAACAACGTCATTGGGCCATTGAGCTGCTGGTTGCGGCCGGGCTTGCCCAGGCCCTGGAGTTTCTGGTCGACCGCTTTGTACAGCACCGGGTCGCGCTTCTGGTTGCCGAACTCCAGGCCCAGCAACAGCTTGTGCTCCAGGCCCAAGGTGTCGAAGTCGCCCTCGGCCTCCAGGGTGTTGAACAGGTTTCTGGTGTTCAGGTCCTGCTGCCAGCGCTGGCGGGTCAAGGTGTCGGTGCTGGCGTCGTAGCCCGTGACGTAGGTGTTGTCGAACTCACTGTCGAGCTTGAACAGGCCAAGGGTATGGCGCAACTGCCAGGTTTCGTTCAGCTGATAGTTCAGGCGCGAGCGCAGCGACTGGGCGCGGTCGTCGATATAGTCGCGCTGTGTGTCGCCATAAGTGGTGCTGCGGCCGACATCGGCCGGGCGGCCGTTGACCCCGGGGATGCCTCGGTCCGGGGTGCGGTTGTAGCGGCTGTATTCGTATTGCACCAGCCAGTTCAGGTCGGGGGTGACCTGCCAGCTGATCGACGGGGCGAACAGCTGGCGGTTGCCGTCGATGCCGTCGCGGAAGCTGTTGTTGTCCTGGTTGCCCATGTTCAGGCGCAGGCTGACGGTGTCGCTGGGGTCGGCACTGAGGTCGGCATACAGGCTGTGCAGGTCTTCGCTGCCTGCCTGCGCCTCGATGCTCGAACGGCGGCCGTGCTCCGGCGCCTTGCTCACCCGGTTGACGATACCGCCCTGGCTGCCACGGCCATAAAGCACCGCTGCCGGCCCCTTGAGCACTTCGACCCGCTCGATGTTATGCAGGTCGCGGATGTACTGGCTGTCGTCGCGAATGCCGTCCAGGTAGAAGTCGTTGCTGGCTTCGAAGCCGCGGATGCGCACGCTGTCGAAGCGGGTGTCGGCACCGCTGCTGACGTTGGGGATGCCTTCCAGCGCCTTGCCCAGGGTGTTGCTGCCGTAATCCAGCACGTTGACGGTCTTTACCGTGTCGATGGCCTGCGGCACATAGCGTACCGGCGTCGAGGTGCGGGTCGCGGTGCTTACCTCCTTGACTCGCGGGTTGTCCTCTTCGCGCTCACTGTCGGCGGTTACCGACAGTTCCGGCAGGGTGGTGGTGGCGGCACTGGCCAGGCTGGCGCCGAACAGCAGCGACAGGCCAAGCGTCAGGGGTGAAAGACGGCAGGGTACAAGCATGGGCACATCCGGATCGAGCAGGTGAAAAAGAGATGCGGATGGTAATGCTTGTTATTTGCTATTGCTTGAGTATTTGTAAAGGCTTGTCATTACATCTGTGTCAGTTTGTTACGGTCTCCACCGCGCCGCGTTTCCCTGTAGGAGCAGCCTTGTGCTGCGAAAGCCCTCGCAGGAAATTGTCCATTCGATCAAAAGGCTATTTCTCACACGAGATAAATTGTCCGCTGATAGCGCAAACCTGCATGGAAATGCACCAGGCAAGCGCGCGATTTTGGTTATATCAACCTGCATTTCACGACTTTTTGACATTTGTAATCGCACACGGCTAGGATTCGGCCAACGCCTGCTGGCCATGATCTTGGCCATGCTGCTGCCAGAGGCCGCCGTGTGATTTCCGGCAGGCCTTCCAGTCTGGATCCGCATAGCGTCGAACCTACGAAGGGGCGTTGGTTCCTGGCGTCATATTGCAGAGCGTTTTTGATTAAGAAATAAGGAAAACAACATGTTGAAAACCAGGATCAGCCTGGTCGCCCTGGCGATGATCGCCGCGACCCAGGCACAGGCCAATGATCAGGCCGACAGCAAAGGCTTCATCGAGGACAGCCACGCCAACGTCCTGCTGCGTAACGCCTACATCAATCGTGACAAGAAGCACGGCACCGACGACCAGATCGAATGGGGCCAGGGCGTCATCGCCAACTTCTCCTCCGGCTTCACCCAGGGCACCGTCGGTGTCGGCGTCGATGCATTCGGCCTGTACGCCGTGCGTCTGGATGGCGGCAAGGGCCACAACGGTGGCGCCGGTGTCGACTTCTTCAAGCCTTCGGACTTCAAGGACGAGAACGGCAACGCCAACTCGCCGCACAACCTGGCCCGTGGTGGCGCTGCAGTGAAGTTCCGCATCTCCAACACCGTGCTCAAGTACGGTGACCAGATGCCGGCACTGCCAGTGCTGCAGTACGACGACGCCCGTCTGCTGCCAGAAAGCTTCACCGGTACCCTGATCACCTCCAAAGAGATCCAGGGCCTGGAACTGAACGCCGGCCGCTTCACCCAGGAAGCGCGCAAGAGCGCCGAGCGCCGTGACGGTGGTGGCCTGAAGTCGATCAACGTCCTCGGTGGTAGCTACAAGTTCACCGACAACTTCACCGCTTCGCTGTACACCGCCGACAACGAAGACGTGATGAAGAAGCACTACCTGGGCCTGAACTACGTCTTCCCGATTGCCAACGACCAGTCCCTGACCCTGGACTTCAACGGCTACAAGTCGGACATCGACAACAAGTTCGTCAAGAGCGCCAAACTCAACGGCGACTCCAACACCATCTGGAGCCTGGCAGCGACCTACGCGTTCGGTGCGCACTCGTTCACCATCGCCCACCAGCGCAGCACCGGCAGCACCGGCTACAACTACGGCTGGTACCAGAACGAGGGTGGCGTGGGTGACGGTGGTTCGACCATCTACCTGGCCAACTCGTACTGGTCCGACTTCAACGCCGAAGACGAGCGCTCCTGGCAGCTGGGCTACGGCCTGGACTTCGGTGCCTACGGCATTCCGGGCCTGACCTACAAGCTGGCCTACGTGGTGGGTGACAACATCAACACCCGCAACGTCGACAACCCGCAGGGCTTCGGTGAAGGTAAAGAGCGCGAGATCTTCAACCAGATCCGTTACGTGGTGCAGGATGGCCCGGCCAAGGACCTGTCGATCAAGCTGCGTAGCTCGTTCGTGCGGACCAACAACGCCGTGCAGCAGAACGGTTACAACGACGACGGCAACGAAGTCCGCGTATTCGTCGAGTACCCGATCAGCATCTTCTGATCCTGATCTGATGGCCTAGGGGCTGCTTTGCAGCCCATCGCGACACAAGGCCGCTCCCACACGATTCTGTAGGAGCGGCCTTGTGTCGCGAAAGGGCCGCAAAGCGGCCCCCGGCTTTCAAGCCGTCTCCACCACTTCCCTGCGCCGCACACCAACAACCTTCACCTCTCCCTCCCCAGTCTCCGGCGCAAAGCTGTCACTACGCGCCATCCGCCACATCCGCGCATAAAACTCGCTTTCAATCGAGCCACTGAGCAATTCGCCCGGCTTGAGGAACGTGTGCAGGTCCGAGAACAGCCCGATTTCGCTAGGGCTGATACGCCGCGCCAGGTGCTTGGGCTTGAGTTCCGAAGGGTGCTCCAGGCCCGCGGCAGCCAACATTTCGGCCAACGTATGCAGCGTGTTGCGGTGGAAGCTGGCCACCCGCTCGGCCTTGTCCGGCACCACCAGGGCGCGCTGGCGCAGCGGGTCTTGCGTGGCCACGCCGGTCGGGCATTTGTTGGTATGGCAGCTCTGCGACTGGATGCAGCCAATGGCGAACATGAAGCCGCGCGCGGAGTTGACCCAGTCCGCCCCGATGGCCAGCACGCTGGCGATGTCGAAGGCGCTGACGATCTTGCCCGCCGCGCCAATGCGGATGCCGGCGCGCAGGTTCAGGCCGACCAGGGTGTTGTGCACGAACATCAGGCCCTCGCGCATCGGCACGCCCATGTTGTCGCTGAACTCGCGTGGCGCCGCACCGGTGCCGCCCTCCTTGCCATCGACGACGATGAAGTCTGGAGTGATGCCAGTGGCCAGCATGGCCTTGGCAATGCCCATGAACTCCCAAGGGTGGCCCAGGCAGAATTTGAACCCCACCGGCTTGCCGCCCGACAGCTCGCGCAGGCTGGCCACGAACTGCAGCAACTCGACTGGCGTGCGGAAGGCACTGTGCGCCGCTGGCGAGATGCAATCTTCGCCCACGCGCACGCCACGGGTTGCGGCAATTTCGGGGCTGACCTTGTGCCCCGGCAGGATGCCGCCGTGGCCCGGCTTGGCGCCCTGGCTGAGCTTGATCTCGATCATCTTCACCTGTGGCGAGCGCGCCTGCTCGGCGAATCGCTGTGGGTCGAAGCGGCCGTCCTCGGTGCGGCAGCCGAAGTAGCCACTGCCGATTTCCCAGATCAGGTCACCGCCATGTTCGCGGTGGTACGGGCTGATGCTGCCTTCGCCGGTGTCATGGGCAAAACGGCCCATGCGTGCACCGCGGTTCAGGGCAGCGATGGCGTTGGCGCTGAGGGCGCCGAAGCTCATGGCCGAGATGTTGAAGATAGATGCCGAATAGGGCAGGCGGCATTGCGGCCCGCCAATGGCGATGCGGAACGATGCCGGGTCTGGCGTGGCCACTGGCAGCATGGAATGGCTGATGAACTCGAAGCCGGGCTTGTAGGCATCGTTGAGGGTGCCGAAGGCCTTCTCGGCGCTTTCGTTCTTGGCCCGGGCGTAGACCAGCGAGCGCTGCGAGCGGGAGAACGGCAGCTTGTCGTCGTCGCCCTCGATCAGGTACTGGCGGATCTCCGGGCGGATGGTTTCGATCAGGTAGCGGATGTTGCCCAGGATCGGGTAGTTGCGGCGCACGGCGTGGTGGCTTTGCCGCAGGTCGTTCAGGCCGACCAGGCTGAGCAGCGCGGTGATCAGTGTCAACGGCCACAGCCAGGCATGCTGGGGTAGCAGCGGCAGGCTGGCGAAGGTGAACAGCAGGCAGAGGGCGAGGCAGGCGTAGCGGCTGGGTAGAGAGTGTTTCATGGGTCCATCGCAGGCAGGATGACCGGGCATAGGATAGGCAAAGGCGGGGAGGGGAAAACCTGGGTAATCGGTAAAAGACTGTTACCTGATTGTGGTTGTGTTGCCTGTGCTGGCCTCATCGCCGGCAAGCCTGCTCCCACCTCGACCGCACCGATTTCAAGCCATGCGCAGTTCCGGTGGGAGCTGGCTTGCCGGCGATGAGGCCAGCACAGGCGGCACAGTCCCTCCTCCACAAAAGTGTTAGCGAGGCAGCAACACGCTGACCCGCAACCCACCCCCCTCGCGGTTCGCCAGCAGCAACTCGCCCCCATGGCTGGCAGCAATCCGCTGGGCGATGCTCAACCCCAGCCCATACCCCCCGGACGCCTGGTTGCGCGACCCTTCACCACGCACGAACGGGTCGATGATGGTCGCCAGCAGGCTCGGCGCAATCCCCGGGCCGCGGTCATCGATATGGATGAACACCCCTGTGCTCGCCTGTTCCAGCGTGACCGAAACCTCCTTGGCATAACGCAACGCATTGACCAGCAGGTTCTGCAGGCAGCGCTGCAGCAGCAGGGCATCGACCCGCAGGCTGCCCGCCTGGCCATGCACCGGCAACGGCTCTTCGGCAGTGGCCAGCTCCGCGCACTGGCGCACCACCAGCCGGTCCAGGTCTACCTGCTGCAAGTTCTGTTGCTCCCCCGCGCGCAGGTAATCGAGCACCTGGCCGATCATGTTGTCCATCTGCGCAATGTTCTGCCGCAGGCGCTGCCGGTTGTCGTCGTCCGGCAGGCGCTCCAGGCGCAGGCGCATGCGCGTCAGCGGGGTGCGCAGGTCGTGGGATACGGCGGCCAGGAAGTAGGCCTTGTCGTTGACCATCGCGATCAGCCGCTGCTGCATGGCGTTGAAGGCCTGGGCCGCCTGGCGCACTTCCTCCGGGCCATCCAGCGCCAAGGGCGGCTGCTCGAGGTTGCTGCCCAGGCCGCGCGCGGCATCGGCCAGGCGCCGCAGCGGGCGCAGGCACAGGCGCACGGCTATCAGGCACACCAGCAATACCGCGACGATGCGCAGCGCATACACCCGCAACAGGTAATCGCTGATCAGCACCCAGGCCGACTCGCCGCTCCAGCCTTGCAGTTCCTGGCCCTCGATGGTCAGCCAATGCCCATCGGCCAACGGTACC
Source organism: Pseudomonas shirazica (assembly GCF_015168335.1). NCBI lineage: Bacteria > Pseudomonadati > Pseudomonadota > Gammaproteobacteria > Pseudomonadales > Pseudomonadaceae > Pseudomonas > Pseudomonas shirazica. The sequence goes on along the minus strand of NZ_CP063456.1, from coordinate 4,988,769 downwards.
GCGAACTGCAGATGCGCCTGGGCCGTGCGCAGGCCGAACAGGCTGCGCCAGACGATCGGCTGGCCCTGTTCGTCGGTCAGCTGCACCTTCATCAGGCGCACGTCCTGGGCATGCCCCAACTCGTACTCGAGGGCCTGGTGCAGCAACAGCTCGACACGCCTGCGCCCGCGGCGCTCGTCCTGCACCGGCGTGGGCAGGGCTTCGCTGCAACGCACTTGGTAATGCGCTGGCGCCTGCAATGCACCGGCACGGCAGTCAGCCTGGGCGATCAACGGCGCGCTGCGTGCGGCAATCAGCCGGACAGGGGCCTCGAGAACCTGGGCAAAACGCACATCGAACCAGATGCTGCTGGACATCAACTGGATCAGCACGGTGCCGCTGACCATTATCAGCAGCAACTGGCCGAACAACGTGCGTGGCCACAGCCGGCGCAGCCAGCGCATGTCAGGCATCGGCCCCGTTGGCGGCGATGCTCAGCAAATAGCCTTCGTTGCGGATAGTGAGAATTTGCGCGGCACCCGCCGGCGCGTGGCGCAGGTGCTGGCGCAGGCGGCTGACGCACATGTCCACCGAACGGTCGTCTGGCAGGTGGTCGCGGCCGAACGCACTGCGCGTCAGCTGGTCGCGGGACACCACACGGTTGTTGGCTTCCAGCAGCTCGCGCAGTACGCGGTAGTCGGAGCGGGGCAGGGTCAGGGTCTCGCCATCGGGGCGGGTGAGCAGGCGTTTCACGTGTTCCAGGCGGAAGCCGGCGAACAGCTGGGCATCTTCTACCGGCTCTTCGGCGGGCGCATCCAGGCGTTGCGGACGACGCAGCACGGCCTTGATCCGGGCGATCAGCTCGCGTGGCTCGAAGGGCTTGGCCAGGTAGTCATCGGCACCCACCTCCAGACCGATGATGCGGTCCAGCGTGCTGCCCTTGGCCGACAGCATGATCACCGCCAGCCCCGGCGTGGCTTGCAGCTGGCGGCACAGGCTCAGGCCATCTTCGCCCGGCAGCATCAGGTCCAGCACCACCAGCTCCACCTTGTGCCGGGCCAGTTGCTCGCGCATCTGCTCGCCGTCAGCCGCTGCCAGTACGTTATAGCCGGCATCTGTCAGGTAATCACAAAGAAGTTCGCGGATCTCGTCGTCATCGTCGACAACAAGCAAAGTTGTGCTCATGCAGAAAAACACCTGTTCGGTGAGGGCCGGTGGCGCTCGTTACGTTCGATTACATCCCCGTACAAGCCGGGTCTGGAGCCGGGGGGGCCGATCCCTAGAATCCTAACAAAAAATCATCTGCAAATACGAAGCCTTCCCAAATGAACTCCGAGAGCACCCCGAACGCCTTCCCCTCCATCAGCCGAGGCGGCACACGCCTCAAACCGCTGGCCCTGTTCATTGCCGTGGCCGTCAGCGGTGGCGCGATGGCTGCCGACAGCAAGCCCCTGGAACTGGAGGCCACGCAGATCGAAGACAGCGCCCTGCTGCCTGCCGACGAAGCTGGTCAGCTGGGTTACACCGTCGAAAGCACCCGCAGCTCCACCGGCCTGGCCCTGACGCCGCGCCAGACGCCGCAGTCGGTCACCACCATTACCCGCCAGCAGATGGATGACCACGACATCCACACCATCGAGCAAGCGCTGGAAACCACCCCAGGCGTGACCGCGAGCAAGTCCGAAGTGGGCGGGCGTACCGACTACCGTGCCCGTGGTTACTCGATCAGCAACTGGAAGGTCGATGGCCTGCAGTTCCAGGGCGGGTCCGATTTCAGTGGCGGCGGCAACGCACTGAACATGGACCTGTACGAGCGCATCGACATCGTGCGCGGCGCCAACGGCCTGCTGGGTGGTACCGGCGACCCGTCGGCCACCGTCAACCTGATCCGCAAGGCACCGACCAGGACGTTCGGCGGTAGTGCCTATGCCACCTACGGCAGCTGGGACAAGCGCCGCCTGGGCGCCGACCTCAACCTGCCGCTGTCCGAAGACGGCCGCCTGCGTTCGCGCTTCGTGATGACCCAGCAGGACGCCAACTCATTCCGCGACAACCAGTCCGAGCGCTCCCGCGCCGCGCTGGCCAACTTCGAGTTCGACCTGGACGACGCCACCACCCTTGGTGCCGGCTACCAGTACGAGTACAACAAGATTGTTGGCGGTGGCTGGGGTGCGAACATCCCGATCTGGTACAGCGATGGCAGCAAGACCGACCTGCCGCGCAGCACCAACGTGGTACCCAGCTGGAGCTTTGGCGAGTACACCACCCGCACCGCGTTCGGCTCGCTGGAGCACCGCTTCGACAACGACTGGACGCTGGACCTGAAAGCCGCCCAGAGCACCGCCGAAACCCTCAACCACCGCGGCCTGGCCAAGGTCAACTCGGCGGGCCGTGGCAGCTACGGCGGCTACTGGGACCAGGATGGCAGCGGCGCCGTGCTCAACGGCCTGCACAGCTCCACCGACACCACCCAGCAGTCGGCGCAGATCGACCTGTCCGGCCCGTTCCAGCTGTTCGGCCGTACCCACCAGGCGATGGTTGGCTACAACGACAGCCGCACCGTGGCCTGGTCGCCGGAATACACCTGCACCATGGTTGGCGACGGCATGGCCAGTGCGCCTGCGCTGGGTTGCCAGTTCCGCGCCAACAACGGCTTCCCGCTGACCGACTGGCGCAATGGCGTGGATGACGACTACAACATCATCGCCTCGCGCACCGGCCGCCACAGCAAGACCACCACCCGCCTGCAGGGCATGTACGCGGCAACCCGCCTGAGCATCACCGACCCACTGTCGGTCATCCTCGGCGTGCGCACCAGCAACTACTCGGCCACCACCCGCAGCGTGGCTGGCGCACGTACCAGCCAGGAAGAGAACGGCATCGTCACCCCGTACCTGGGGGCCGTGTACGACCTCAACGACAACTACTCGCTGTATGCCAGCTACACCGACATCTTCACCCCGCAAACCGCTGAAACCAGCAGCGGCAGCAAGGTCGAGCCGATTCGCGGGCAAAGCTACGAGACGGGTATCAAGGGAGAGTGGTTCGATGGCCGCCTGAACGCCTCGGCGGCGTACTTCCGCACCAAGCAGGAAAACAAGGCAGTGCTCGACGGCGACCTGACCACGCCCACCGGTGGCGACGCCTACAAAGCCGGCTCCGGCCAGGAAACCGACGGTATCGACCTGGAAATCGCCGGCGCCCTGACCCCCAGCTGGAACGTGTACGCCGGCTACACCTACCTGCACTTCCGCCGCGTCGACAGCGACGGCCGCAGCGACCCATCGCACCTGTTCAAGGCCTCGACCACCTACCGCCTTTCCGGCCCTCTCGACCGCCTGACCCTGGGCGCCGGGGTTACTGCGCAGAGCAACATCCGCGCAATCTCCAGCCCGGCAGGCCAGCCGAGCAATGGTGTGAGCACCGGTGCCACTGACGTGAATTGGTCCGGTTATGCCATCTGGAATGCCATGGCCAAGTACCAGCTGACCGACGACACCAGCGTCAGCCTTAACGCCAACAACCTGTTCGACAAGCACTACTACACCCGCTACGGGTTCTATGCCGGGGCAATTTATGGTGACCCACGCAACCTGTCGCTGACGGTCAGCACAGCGTTCTGATCAACCGCACCTGGGGCTGCTGCGCAGCCCATCGCCGGCAAGCCGGGCTCCCACATATACAGCGCACATCTTGAATCCGGCGCGCCCCGTTGGTAGCAACTGCCGTGCTCAATTTCTAACAGGTGGCGCGATCCCTGTGGGAGCGGGCGCGCCCGCGAACACGGGCGAAGCCCGTGCCATCCACCGCAGCACCTCATTCGCTGGGCCGCATCGGCCTCAAGGCATGCGCTGTACCTGTAGGAGCCCGGCTTGCCGGCTATGGGCCGCAAAGCTGCCCTGTTTCACCTAGGGCCAGTCTCTTGCTGGCGATCAACCGGCTTCTCCAGCCGGTCCTCGAAACTGTCCCAGTCCTCGCCAAACAGTTCCGCTGGGTGCATGGTCCGACTCGCCCCATTGCCACAGGCCAATGACTTGGCCGGGCAGTACAGGTCGCAGCCCCAGCAGATGCGCTCCGGGTGGCTGGGGGTTTTGGGGAATTTCTTGGCCATGGTTTCCTTCCCTCAAGGGCTGACTGATCTCAGGCTAAGCTGCGTGCCGGCGTCAGGCTTGATTGAGATCAATCTTGGGGGAAGGGATCATGCAGAGCGTGCTGGAAACAAAAAAGGCCCACCTTTCGGTGAGCCTATTTTGATACTGCGTATGGTGCCGGCACCAGGAATCGAACCCGGGACCTACTGATTACAAGTCAGTTGCTCTACCATCTGAGCTATACCGGCAATGGGGCGTCATTATAACGATCGGTTGGCGCCTGTAAACCACTTCGTTGCGAATGTTCGCAAATGACCTAAGTCACCGACCTGAAAGAAGAATTTTCCTACCAGCCGCGATGGATGGTGGTGACGCTTGGCTCGGTTTTACCCGGGTTGAAGAACAGCTTGTCGTTGTCGCAGCCGCGCTTGCGGCAGGGGCTTTCGGTGCGCAGGGGCAGGCCGTTGTCGCCGCCCAGCTGCATGCCGGGGTGGTTCCAGCCCAGGCTGCTGGTGGGGTGGGGAGCGGTGCCGCTGGCGCAGCCGGTCAGGGCCAGGGCGAGGGTCAGCAGGGCGAGGGGCTTGGCTTGGGTCACGATGGTCGGGTCCGTTAGTCCATTGTCGGTTCTGGCGCAACGCCAGAAGGTCGCGGGGCTGGCGGGTAGCGCGCGACGTCACTTTTTAATCATTTGGGGCGGCGGATGATACACCGTTGCGGCGGTCGGGCATTAGCTTTGTGTTGCTTGTGATGGCCTATTCGCGGGCTTGCCCGCTCCCACAGGATCTCCACAAGCCTTGAAACTGTGTAGTACTTGTGGGAACGGGCGCGCCCGCGAATAGGCCATCAGCTGTACGAAGATTCTGAACTTTAGGGCTAACAGCTTCAGGGGTTGGTGGCTTCGGAACTATCCTACGCGCGCCGCCGAAGTATCGCTGTTGTCGGGGAAATGGCTCACGGATACCGTTTTCGGGTCGCTCTGGCGACCGGGTGTGAGAACCCTGATCGAATAAGCGCTACCCATTTATGGTGGCCGTACGCGGGCAGACTTCGGTCTGGCCGGGCTTCCTTATTCGACCGGTTTCTCACCCCGCGTACGGCTGCCACCCAAATCCGTGAGAAAGATTTCTGGCAGTCCCCTCCTCGAGTAAGGATTTATGCCATGAAGAAAACCATCATCGAACCCATCACTACCGCAGGCGTGGAAACCTTCCTCGCAGCCGGTAACCCATCCCTCAATCTGCTACGCGTGGAGCCTGGCGTCCCCGTCGATGCTGCCTATGAGCATGTCTCGATCCTGATGGGCTACATCAAGCATCTGGTGCGCGAGGGGGATATGGAGGATGACCATAAATTCCTGGGCGCCGCCGATTATCTGTGCGACATGGCCAAGGCGCTGATGAACGATATCGAGATTGCCAAGAACAAGGTGCATTGAAAGTCGTAGGAGCGGGTACCGCATCGCATGGCACGGGCTTCGCCCGTGTTCGCGGGCACGCCCGCTCCCACAGGAATCGCGTAAACCTGCAGATTTCTGAGCAAGAAAAAGAACCCACAAAGGCCGTGCAAACAATGCTTGCGCCAACCACAAGAAATGTTTATGCACAAGTGGCATCGGCGACGTGCGCGAAAGGCATGCCGGATCGATACACCGCCGGTCTTTGCGCAAACGCCTGTTTTTACTGGCCTTGACGCGCAAGCCGGAATAAGCCAAACGCTTGAAATAGCGCTTGGATCCAACAGGTAATCACAAGCTTGTTCACAGAGTTATCCACAGGTTGTGCTGCGGCTAACGGTCGCGTTCGGCAAGGATTAGCAGGTTGCGCGGGGTGAGTGGGTAGTCGCAGAACAAGCCAAGGCGCACGTTGTAGCCTTGTTCTTCGAGGAACAGGGCCCGATCGAGTACCAGCCACAGCTCCAGCGGCCGGCGGAACAGTTTGCGCACGCGCTCCAGGTTGCGGACCTCGGCCAGGCGTTGCCAGCCGGCGGCTTCCAGGGCAGCCCAGTCCGGGTTGCCAGTCAGCTGCAATTGCTTGAGTTCGGCCAGGTCGCGGCAGTACTGCTCGAAGGGCTTCTCCAGCCAGGCCACGGGTAGCGACGGTGTCGGCAGGTACTCGTCGGTCTGGCGCTGCTGGCGTTGCAGCAGGTCGAAGCCCAGGCGCCGGGCCATCGAGGTGTCGCGCTGGCGCCGCACACGGGCGCCGGCGGTAACGGTTTCGCTCAGGGGCAGGCCCAGGTCGTCCAGTGACAGCCGCAGGCCGGAGGCTTGGGCGGCTGTGGATAACGCCTGGTATTGCTGCGCCGCGATGCGGTTGTAGCAGCAGGGCGCCACGGCCAGTTGTCGGCAACCTTGCTGGCTGGCCAGTTGCATCAGGCGCACATGCAGGTCGCCACAGGCGTGCAGGGCAACCACGCTTTTGTCGCCAGCCAGGTGGCGGGCGCTGTCGTTGGCCATCACATCCTGGTGCACATGCTGCGCCGGCAAGTGGTGGTGCGCGCTCAGGGCCTGGCCGGCGGCGACCAGTTCGGCGTCGTATTCCAGGCAGGTCAGTTGTTGGCCGGGTTGCAGCAGGCGGCGGCCCAGGTGGCCTTTGCCGGAGCACCAGTCCAGCCAGTGACGGGGCTGTTCGCGGAAGGCCAGGTGGCTGGCGAACGCTTCGATCTGCTGCCATTTGCGGCCGGGGACGGCTACGTCGAGGCGGTGCGCGGCGGGGGGCAGGTCGGTTTCCGGGAGGTTGCCGAGTGCCGAAAGCTGTCGGGCTTGCTGGGCCAGTTGCGGGAATGGGGCGGGCAACGGGGCAGCGGTGGTGTCGGTTTCGGCGTCTGCCAGGGAGCATTGGCGCAGGTGGGCGGCAAGCTCGGGGTGGGCGGTTTCCCAAGCCAGCTTCAGGCTGGTGAAGGGGCGGGGTTTCCACAGCTGCTGGTGCTCGATCAGGAACTGGTCGAGGGCCTGGAAGCGGGTGCTTAGGTGGGGGCTGTGGAGGTGGTTGGGCATGGCAAGGATGTGTGGTGGTTTTGAGGGCCTCTTCGCGGGCACGCCCGCTCCCACAGGTATAGCGCCACATTCAAGGTAGGCGCTACACCTGTGGGAGCGGGCGTGCCCGCGAAGCAGTCAGTGAGGTCTCAGCGGCCCTGGCACGCATCCACGCGCAACCAGCGCTCCAGCAGCTTGAAGCCCTGCACCAGCACGAACGAGATCACCAGGTAGAACACCCCGGCGGCAAAGAAGATCTCTACCGGCAAGTAGGTGCGGGCGATGATGGTACGGGCCATGCCGGTCAGTTCCAGCAGGGTCACGGTACTGGCCAGGGCGCTGGCCTTGAGCATCAGGATCACTTCGTTGCTGTACGCCGGCAGGCCGATGCGCGCGGCGCGTGGCAGCATGATGTAGAACAGCGTCTTGCCTCGCGACATGCCCAGCGCCCGCGCCGCCTCGATCTCACCCTTGGGGATCGACTGCAGCGCGCCGCGCAGGATCTCGGCGATGTAGGCAGCAGTGTGCAGGGTCATGGTCAGCACGGTGCACCAAAACGGATCGCGCAGGTACGGCCACAGCGAACTCGAACGCACCGCGTCGAACTGCGCCAGGCCGTAGTAGACCAGGAACAGCTGCACCAGCAGCGGCGTGCCACGGAAGAAGAAGATGTAGCTGAACGGCACCGCGCGCACATACCAATGGCGCGAGGAGCGGGCGATGCCCAGCGGGATGGCCAGGATCAACCCGGCAACCACCGCGATGGCTACCAGCTCCAGGGTCAGGGTCGCACCCTGGGCCAGGCGTGGCAGCCATTTGATGATGACTTCCCAATTCATTATTCAGCCCTCGCAAAGCCGCGAGCGGCGCGTTTTTCCATGAAGTGCATGCCGGTCATGGCAATGATGGTCAGGCTCAGGTAGATGCAGGCCGCGACCATGTAGAAGGTGAACGGCTCTTTGGTCACGGTCACGCCGATTTGTGCGTGGCGCATGATTTCTTCCAGGCCGATTACCGACACCAGGGCGGTGTCCTTCATCAGGATCATGAACAGGTTGCCAAGGCCGGGCAGGGCGATGCGCCACATTTGCGGCAGGATGATCCGCGACAGGATGCGGCCTTTGGACAGGCCAAGCGCCAGGCCAGCTTCACGGTGGCCCTTGGGGATCGCCAGGATGGCGCCACGGAACACTTCGGTGGCATAGGCGCCGAAGCACAGGCCCAGGGCGATCACGCCCGCAGCGAACGCGCTGAGCTCCAGGCCCGGCATGTTCAGCGCTTCACCGAGGGCGTTCATCAAGCCGACGGTGCCGAAATAGATAAGCAGTACCCACAGCAGTTCGGGCACGCCGCGAACCAGGGTCGAATAGAAGCCACCAAGCCATTGCAGCGGCTTGGTCGCGGAAGTCTTGGCCAGGGCGCCGAGCAGGCCCAGGACCAGGCCCAGCAGCAAGGCGCAAAGCGCCAGTTTTACGGTCATCAGGGTGCCGGCCATCATGGCCGGACCGAATCCGTGCAGGTCGATATTCATGGGCAGGTCATTCTAGGGACTGGCGCGCCGCAAGGGCGCGCCGGTCGGGGCGGATCATTCGATGCTGAACGGGAAGTACTTGTCGTTGATCTTCTTGTACGTGCCGTCGGCCTTGATTTCTGCCAGGGCCTTGTTCAGGTCGTCGCGCAGCTTGGTGTCACCCTTGCGAACGGCGATGCCGATCTTGTCGCTGTCCATCACTGGCTCGCCCTTGAACTCGAAGTTCGAGCCGTCTTTGCTCTTCAGCCACTCGTACTGCACGTACTTGTCGGCCAGGATGCCGTCGATGCGGCCGGAAACCAGGTCGAGGTAGGCGTTTTCCTGGGTGTCGTACAGTTTGATCTCTACGTCGTTACCGTAGTTGTCTTCCAGCCAGGTGCCAGCCAGGGTGGCGCGCTGGGTACCGATTACCTTGCCCTTGAGCGAGGCCTTGTCAGTCTTGAAGTCGACGTTTTTCGGCGCGATGAACTGCAGCTTGTTGGAGTAGTACGGCTCGGTGAAGTCCACGGCCTGCTTGCGCTCGTCGGTGATCGACAGCGACGACACCAGGAAGTCGAACTTCTTGGCGTTCAGGGCCGGGATGATGCCGTCCCAGTCGGAGGTGACGACCGAGCATTCGACTTTCATCTTGGCGCACAGGGCGTCGCCGATGTCTTTGTCGAAGCCGACCACGTTACCGCTGGCATCCTTGTTGTTGAACGGTGGGTAGGCGGCTTCGATACCCATGCGCAGTTTTTCTGCGGCCAGGGCGTTGGCCGACATCACCAGCGTGGCAGCAGCTGCCAGGAGGAACTTCTTGTAAGTGTGCATGTATTGCTCCGTTAGCGGTGGCTGGACATGAATTGCTTGCAACGCGCCGAGGTCGGGTTCTCGAAGACCTGCTGCGGCGATCCCTGCTCTTCGACCAGGCCCTGGTGCAGGAAGACGACTTCACTGGACACATGGCGGGCAAAGCTCATCTCGTGCGTCACCAGCAGCATGGTACGGCCTTCTTCGGCCAATGCGCGGATAACGTTTAGCACTTCCTGGACCATTTCCGGATCGAGCGCCGAAGTTGGCTCGTCGAACAGGATGACCTTGGGCTTCATGGCCAGGGTACGGGCAATGGCGGCGCGCTGTTGCTGGCCACCGGAAAGCTGGGCGGGGTAGCTGTGGCGCTTGTCGTAGATGCCGACCTTGTTCAGCAGGGCTTCGGCGGCTTCGATGGCCTCGGCCTTGCTCTGGCCGAGCACGCGGCGTGGCGCCTCGATGATGTTGTCGAGGATCGACATGTGCGGCCACAGGTTGAAGTTCTGGAAGACGAAACCGATCTCGCTGCGCAGGCGGTTGATCTGGCGGTTGTCGGCGGCGACCAGGTCGCCGTTCTTGGCGGCCTTGAGCTTGAGGGCTTCACCGGCAACCAGGATTTCGCCCTGGTGCGGGTTTTCGAGCAGGTTGATGCAGCGCAGCAGGGTGGATTTGCCGGAGCCGGACGACCCCAGGATGGAGATCACGTCACCGTCGCGTGCGGTCAGCGAAATGCCCTTGAGAATTTCCTGCTCGCCGTAGCGTTTGTGCAGATTGCGGATTTCCAGCGCGGGCGTGGCCTGAGCCATGTGCGGTCCTCATGTGTACGGGTGCGTTCCCAGCTGTTGGCGGCCTTCCTGGCGTGCGCCACGCTAGCATAGCGGCATTATCACGGCCAACAGGGTCGCTGGGGACTCGGGGCGCTGGTGGGGCAGTTTGTCGCATCGTTGCAGCGCAACGTCGCGCGGATGTCCGCGAAGGTGTCGCCCAGCACCAGAGCCTTGATGAAAAAAGGCGCGATGGTGCCAGCTTTGGCCCGCTCATGGAAGCGGTTTTAGACCTTTCGCGGGCACGCCCACTCCCACAGGTTCTTTGAAAAGCTCAAATGGTTGCACCTGACCTGTGGGAGCGGGCATGCCCGCGAACGGGTGCGGTCAGGTCTTTAGGTTGTACCTCCAGGTTGCACTTTTTTGCATTGCAGCGGTGCACAGGTGTTACCGGGGAGCGCCTTTGGTGCGTTTGTAAGTGGGTATTTCAGTAATCCGATGATTTGGTGGCCTTTCGGTCAGCCATTGGCCGAAAGCCCTCCAAACCGCGCGGTAAAAGGCCTGTCGGCATTTCTGACGAATGTATTCTGCACATGGCGCGCTTATTGCCAGCAGGAAACCGCCGATTGCAGCGACGCCCGGGTCAACCCCAGGCGCGCTCCGTAACCGCAGTCGGAGTGGTCCACTCCTTACAAAGGTAGTTTTAATGAGCGGTAACAATTCCAATGACCTCGCTCAGGGGCTCAAACAACGGCATGTGACCATGCTGTCCATCGCTGGCGTCATCGGTGCCGGCCTGTTCGTTGGCTCCGGCCACGCCATCGCTGCTGCCGGCCCAGCCGTGCTGCTGGCTTACGCTGCCGCCGGTACGCTGGTCGTGCTGGTGATGCGCATGTTGGGTGAAATGGCTGTCGCCTCGCCTGACACCGGTTCGTTCTCTACATATGCCGACCGCGCCATCGGGCGCTGGGCCGGTTTCACCATTGGCTGGCTGTACTGGTGGTTCTGGGTGCTGGTAATTCCGCTGGAGGCCAACGCCGCAGCGGCCATCCTGCATGCCTGGTTCCCTGCGGTCGACCTGTGGGCGTTCTCCCTGGTCATCACCTTGGCGCTGACCCTGACCAACCTGTGCAGCGTGAAGAACTACGGCGAGTTCGAGTTCTGGTTCGCTCTGCTCAAGGTTCTGGCGATCATCGGCTTCATCGCTGTGGGTTGTGCTGCCTTGTTCGGCTTTGTGCCGAGTAGCCAGGTAAGCGGTGCCAGCCACCTGTTCGACACCCAGGGCTTCATGCCTAACGGCCTGGGCGCGGTGCTGGCAGCCATGCTGACCACCATGTTCTCGTTCATGGGTACCGAAATCGTTACCATTGCCGCTGCCGAGTCGAAGGACCCGGGCAAGCAGATCAGCCGCGCCACCAACTCGGTGATCTGGCGTATCTGCCTGTTCTACCTGGTGTCGATCTTTCTGGTCGTGGCCCTGGTACCGTGGAACGACCCGGCCCTGGCCGAGACCGGTTCCTACCAGACCGTGCTGAGCCGCATCGGCGTGCCGAATGCCAAGCTGATTGTCGACATCGTCGTGCTGATCGCCGTGACCAGCTGCCTGAACTCGGCGCTGTACACCTCGTCGCGCATGCTGTTCTCGCTGAGCAAGCGTGGTGACGCCCCGGCCATTGCCCAGCGCACCACCAAGTCGGCTACCCCGCATGTGGCGGTTCTGCTGTCTACCGCAGCAGCGTTCCTTTGTGTGTTCGCCAACTTCGTGGCCCCGGCCCAGGTGTTCGAGTTCCTGCTGGCCAGCTCTGGTGCCATTGCGCTGCTGGTGTACCTGGTGATTGCCGTATCGCAGCTGCGCATGCGCGCCCAGCGTGAGGCACGCGGCGAGAAGATCACCTTCAAGATGTGGCTGTTCCCGGGCCTTACCTGGGCGACCATTGCCTTCATCATTGCCATTCTGGTGGTAATGGCGCTGCGTGAGGACCACCGCGCCGAAATCATCGCGACCGCGCTGCTGAGCATTGGTGTGGTGGCGGCTGGCTTGCTGGTGCACCGCAAGCGTGAAGCTGCCGGGCGGGTGGCGCTGGATAACTGACCCGCGCTGGCTGAAATGAAAAGGCCGCGTCCTGTGAAGGGCGCGGCCTTTTTGTTGCCTGTTCCGGCTCTTTCGCGGGCTTGCCCGCTCCCACAGGGACGGCATTGCCTTTAAGCCTGGGGTGTACCTGTGGGAGCCGGCTTGCCGGCGATAGGGCCCGGGCAGGCTACACAGCCCTGTCAGCCAAATTGCTTCTGCTGCTGTTGCTGCTTGGCAACCAGCTCCGAAGCCGCCACGTAGGCGGCCTGGAACTCATCGCTCTCCAGCCAGGCCATGGTGGCTTCTTCGTCGGCCCCATCCAGCCATTTGCGGTAGGCATTGAACACCAGCACGATGTAATCGGTGGCGTGCTCTTCCTTGTGCCCCTTGAGCACCAGGGCCAGCAGAGGGTCTACCAGGAACACCGAAATCATCGGTACCAGGCCGCCTTCCTGGGCTTCCTTCATCTTCTTGAACAGCGGGTCGTAGCTGCCCGACTCCATGGCCTTGTTGTACACCTGCTCGATGCTGGCGCTGTCACCGGCACTGGCCTTGACCGCCTGGCCGCTGCGTACCATGCGGTTCTGCTTGGCCTTGCTGGCGGCGCGCTTGGCGCGTTTCTGTTGCTTGGTTGGGGTGGCCATGGTGAATCCTTGGTGGGGCGGAAATTGCGCGTATTGAAGCGCAGCAGGCACGCCGATTCAACTGGCCTGCGGCTCTGCCTCATCTTCCTCGAAGCCGTGGGACGCTCGCCCGACCAGTAGCGCATCCGGCGCATGCGCCACGCTGCGGTCCTTGCCCGGGTAGTCCAGCGAATGCAGGAAGTGCCGGATGCAATTGATCCGCGCACGCTTCTTGTCATCGGACTTGATCACCGTCCAAGGTGCATCGGCCGTGTCGGTATGGAAGAACATCGCCTCCTTGGCTGCGGTGTAGTCCTCCCACTTGTCCAGCGACTTGATGTCGATGGGGGACAGCTTCCAGTGTTTGAGCGGGTCGTCCCGGCGCGAGATGAAGCGGCGCAGCTGCTCTTCTCGGTTCACCGAGAACCAGTACTTGAACAACAGGATGCCGCTGTTGCACAGCATGCGCTCCAACTCCGGCGCCTGGCGCATGAACTCCAGGTATTGCAGTGGCGAGCAGAAATCCATCACCTTCTCGACACCGGCGCGGTTGTACCAGGAGCGGTCGAAGAACACCATTTCACCTGCCGTGGGCAGATGTTGGATGTAGCGCTGGAAGTACCACTGTCCTTTTTCCTGCTCGGAAGGCTTCTCCAGGGCCACGATGCGCGCGCCGCGTGGGTTGAGGTGCTCCATGAACCGCTTGATGGTGCCGCCCTTGCCTGCGGCATCGCGCCCTTCGAACAGGATCACCACGCGTTGGCCGGTTTCCTTCACCCAGCTCTGTACCTTGAGCAGCTCAATCTGCAGCGCATGCTTGGCCTTCTCGTAGTCCTGGCGACGCATGCGGGTGCGGTACGGGTAGCTGGTGGGCAAGCGGGCCGAGGTGCTGTCTTCGTTGCTGCCCTTGGGGGCGGTGGCGACTTCCAGTGCAGCAGGTTGCTGGCTGATGCTGGTGATCGTCGGCTCCGGCTTGCGCTGGCGTGGGCGGCGCGTGCGGGCTGGGGTGATGGCGGGCTCGCTGGGGGCGGGGAGTAGGAGGGGGGATTCTTCGCTCATGGAGGTCCTTGCGGGTCGGGTCGGATGTCCATCTGGCATTTTAAGTCGAGCGATTGGCGGCACTTTGATATCGGTCAACGGCGCTTCCACAAACAGTTCGAAACAGCGAAAAATTGAATGTAGTGTGAACTGTGGTTCACATTTTTTTATGTGCACACCCTCCTGGCGGGTGGCGATAAAACCAGCCAGGCCAGCGATATCAAATCTGCCCTCAAGCTGGCACGCGACCTTTAGGAGGCCGCCATGACAAATATCAAGCTGACCAAATGGGACGCTGTAGACCATTTGAAGACAGAGGAAGACATGGCCCTCTACCTTGAGGCCTGTCTTGAAGAAAACGATCCAGCACTGCTTGCTGCTGCCCTTGGTGATATCGCTCGTGCCCGGGGTATGGCTCAGTTGGCGCGTGATACCGGCCTGACACGAGAAGGGCTGTATAAGGCGTTGTCTGCGGAGGGTAACCCGAGTTTGGCGACCATCATGAAGGTGATGGCGGCCCTCGGGGTCAGGCTTCATGCCGAGGTGCTGCCGCGCGCGGCGGGGTAAGGTTTAGCGATCGGGAAGGGCAGTAACGGCAGGTAACTGCCAAGCCTCCAGCAAAAATGACAGACAACAAAAAACCCGCACTAGGCGGGTTTCTTGTTGTCGCTTCGGGTAACTTTGCAACCACCAGAAGCTTGAAGGTGGTGCCCAGAGACGGAGTCGAACCGCCGACACGAGGATTTTCAATCCTCTGCTCTACCGACTGAGCTATCTGGGCGACGAGGTGAATTAAATAGACTTTCAGACCGCTCGTCAACGACTTTTTGAAAAAATTTTAAATTAATTCCGTCGCTTACGTTCCGTGGGGTCATTCCGAGGGTGGAACGTAGCCTTCCGCCTGGGCGTATTCTTCGCCGGCGAAAAACTTGTCCATCTCGCCCTGGAGGAATTTGCGGTCCTCGGCGTTCATCATGTTCAGGCGCTTTTCGTTGATCAGCATGGTCTGGTGCTTCTGCCAGTCGGCCCAGGCTTTCTGCGAGATGTGTTCGAAGATGTCCTGGCCCTTGGCGCCGGGGTAGGGCGGGCGCTCCAGGCCTGGCAGTTCTTCTTTGTACTTGCGGCACATCACGGTGCGGGTCATCGGGCATCTCCTGCAATCAGTTCGTCGGCCGCGCGTTTGAGCAGCTTTTTCACCGGGGCGGCGAGGCCCAGGCGCGGCGGGGTGGCGAGGTTATACCAGAGCCAGTCGGCCTCGGCCACGTGCTGGCCGACCGGGTCGACGCGCACCAGCCAGGGTTCGATCGCCAGCTGGAAGTGGCTGAAGGTATGGGTCAGGCCGTCCATGGCGCGGCTGTCAGCCAGGCGCAGGCCGTGCTGGTAGGCCAGGTCGTCGAGCTGGGCAATGTCGTCCAGTTCCGGCAGGCTCCACAAACCACCCCACAGGCCGCTGGACGGGCGACGGTAAAGCAGGATGGCGCCTTCGTTGTTGGCCAGCAGCGGCATCAGCGTGCGGCGTTGCGGCAGTGCCTTGCGCGGCTTGGGCTCGGGGTAGCGGGTTTCTTCACCGTGCAGGTGCGCTTCGCAGCCGCGCTGCAGCGGGCAGATCAGGCAGCTGGGCTTGCTGCGGGTGCACAGCGTGGCACCCATGTCCATCATCGCCTGGGTGTAGTGGTTGGCGCGCTGCTGTGGGGTAAAGCGTTCGGCCGTGGCCCACAGCTGGTTGGCCACCTTGGGCTCGCCGGGGTAGCCGGCCTGGGCGGTGTAGCGGGCGAGCACGCGCTTGACGTTGCCGTCGAGGATCGGTGCGCGGATGCCCATGCTGATACTGGCGATGGCGCCGGCGGTGGAGCGGCCGATGCCGGGCAGCTCGGTGAGCTGCTCGACACTCCGCGGGAATTCGCCGCCATGCTGTGCGACCACGATCTTGGCGGCCTTTTGCAGGTTGCGTGCCCGGGTGTAATAACCCAGGCCTGTCCACAGGTGCAGCACTTCGTCCTCCGGCGCTTCGGCAAGGGCCTGCACGGTCGGCAGGGCCTGCATGAAGCGGTCGAAGTAGTTGAGTACGGTGCTGACCTGGGTCTGCTGCAACATGATTTCCGACACCCACACCCGGTACGGGTTGATGCCCTGTTGCCAGGGCAGGTCGTGCCGGCCGTGTTCGTCATACCAATCCAGCACAGCGCTGGAGAACTGCTCGGGGCTCATCGCTTGAACAGCCCCTTGAGCGCATCTTTCAGTTCGGGATTCACTTTGTCTCCGAGTTTCTCATCGATCTTTTCTTGCAGGCGGTTGCCTGCAAGCTTGGCGGCTACCTTGCCCAGGCCGTCACGGTCCATGCGGCATGCCTTGGCGCCCAGCTCGAGCGGCCCGCGGCAGCGCAACGGAATCTCGACACCGGCAAAGCGCTCATTGACCTGGCAGGCCGGGTCCGGCATGGCGCGCTGGTCGCCCTCGACGATCACGCCGACGTTGTAGTCCATGCCCAGTACACGCAGGTCGAGGTCACCATGGCCGTTGACGGTCAGGCCCGGGATACGCGCCTTGAGGTCCGGGTTGCTGGCAACGCCATTGCGTACCACCAGGCTGCCTCGCAGTTCCTGGAAGGGGGTGTCCTTGCCACGTGGCTCGCCACTGAGGGGCTTGCGGTTCAGTGTGGCGATGGCCTGGCACAGTTGCTGTTCCAGGTTGGCATTGACCAGCACGCCATCATTGATGACAAAGTTGGCGTTGCCGTTGAGGGTGTCGACCAGGGCCTTCTGGCTGTTGCCGGTGGCGGTCAGGTCGCTGGTCAGGGTCAGCAGGCCTTTGACCGGTGGCGTCTGCTCTTTGCCCTCGGTCTTGATGAAGTGTTCCACCGGCACCCGTTGGATGCTGGTGTTGACGCCCAGTTGCGGCACGGCAGGGCGCACATCGACCGTGCCCTTGGCCTCGAAGGTGCCGTTGTACAGTTCACCGCGCAGGGTTTGCAGGGTCAGCAGGCCGCCCTGGCCGATCGCCTTGAGCTGGGCGTCTTCGATCGGCAGTTTGTCCAGGGTCAGCGAACCGAAGGCCAGGTCGGCTTGCAGGTCGAGGACGCGCAGGCGGTCGACCGGCAGCAGCTTGTCGTCGCTCCAGGCGACCTGGGTCGGGGCGTTGGGGAGTGGCGTGGTGCCAGGGCCGGCGACCGCGGTGGCTTCCTGTTGCTTGACCTCGGCCTGACGCGCGGCGGTGGCGCCCTTGGCCTCTTCACTCTTGGCCGGCAGGTAGCGGTCGGCGTTGAAGGTGTCACCCTTGAGCTGCAGGCGCAGGGCCTGTTTGGCGAAGTCTTCGACGGCCACGCGGCCAGTGAAGGTGCTGTCGTCCAGCTTCACCGCCAGGTCTTCCAGGGCCAGGCTGTTCGGCGTGCCCTGCAGGCGGGTGACCAGTTCCAGCTTGGCGAAGGCCGCCGGGTCGTTGGTGGCCGGCAGCGGGCGGCCGATGCTGTCGAGGAAGGTGCGCAGGTCGAACTGGGCGATGGACAGGCCGCCGCTCAGCTGCGGTGCCTTGTCCAGGTCTCGCAGGTTCAGCTCGCCCAGGGCGCGCAGCTGGTTGGCCGAGACTTTCAGGCCGTTCCACGAGGCGACATTGGCGGCCAGGTCGACCAGCAATTGGCCTTGGGCGGCGAAGGTCACGGTCTTGCCGCCGGTGGGCTCACCCGAGGTTTCGCCCGACAGGCGCATGTCTTCGAAGTTGTAGCGCTTGAGCTTGCGGTCGAAGCGCAGCTCGCCGGCCAGTTCGGTGCGGGCCTTGATGTTCGGCTGGCTGGCGCTGAGGAAGGCGCTGGCCTTGAGTGGAATGTTCGCCCCTTCGTGGACCGGGCCGGTGCTCAGCTGGATGCTTTCGGCGCTGTAGCTCTGGCCGGTCTTGGCATCGGTGTATTGCACGCGGGCGTTGTTCACGGTCAGGCTGTCGATGTCCAGCTTGACGGCGCGTTCATTGCTGGCGACTGGTGCCGACGCCTGTTCGGCCGGTGCCTGGGCTGGAGCACTGGCCTGCCCATCGGCACTGGCGCCGTTCTGCGTGGGCAGCGGCTTGCCGATGTCTTCCCAGTTGCCATGGCCCTGTTCGTCACGGGCCAGGGTCAGGTTCAGGCCCTCGACGCGCACGTCGCTCATCTGCACTTCGCGGCGCAGCAGTGGCAGCACACGTACAGAAAGCCCGAGCATCTGCAGGTCGGCGAAGGGCTCCTTGGGTTTGTTCAAGGTGGCGATGCTCGCATCGTGCAACTCCAGGCCCAGCCACGGGAACAGACTCCAGCCAATGTCACCGTTGAGGGTCAGCTCGACGTGAGCCTTGTCACGTGCCAGCTGGCGAATCTCGTCTTTGTAGTCGTTGGGATCGAAGAGGTGGGTCAGGGCGAAGCCCAGCGCCACGATGATCAGCAGCAACCCGAGAAGCCCAAGTCCCAGGATTTTGCCGAACGCTTTCATGGGCGAGTCCTTGTAGTCCGTTTTTTAAATTCAAGCGCCAGAGTATAGCGCCGCAGTGGTTACCCCTGCGTATTCGACTAGAGATACGGGGCATTTCCTACGCGTACAGCAGATGGTACGGCTTTCGACAGCCATGATTTTGTCAGTTCCGAATGTGTGGCCTGTACTGGCCCTATCGCCGGTATAGGCAACATGACCGTTTCAGCCGAGCAAAAATTAACGATATCAGATTGCTTTCACGCTATTTGATACTGCTACCCTTGCGCCGCTTTGCCTGCACCCTCCCTATAAGAAGGATCTGATCCATGAGCAGTACCGTCGCGGCGGGGACCTTGGCCAGTGCGCCAGGCTTCCTGTCGAAGGAGCGCATCATCGCCCGTCCGGGCTTCAACCGCTGGCTGGTCCCACCGGCCGCCCTTGCCATCCACCTGTGCATCGGCATGGCCTATGGCTTCTCGGTGTTCTGGCTGCCGCTGTCGCAAGCCCTAGGCATCACCGCCCCGGTCGTCTGCGCGGCGGACATGGGCTTCATGGCCCGTATGTTCAGCGCCGAATGCGATTGGCCGATTTCCATGCTGAGCTGGATCTACACCCTGTTCTTCGTCTTCCTCGGTTGCTCGGCGGCCGTGCTGGGTGGTTGGCTGGAACACGCCGGCCCGCGCAAGGCCGGCCTGGTGTCGGCGCTGTGCTGGTGCGGTGGCATGCTGATTTCGGCGATTGGCGTGAAAACCCATCAGCTGTGGCTGATGTGGCTGGGTTCCGGCGTAATCGGGGGTATCGGCCTGGGCCTGGGCTACATCTCGCCGGTGTCGACCTTGATCAAGTGGTTCCCGGACAAGCGCGGCATGGCCACCGGCATGGCGATCATGGGCTTCGGTGGCGGGGCCATGGTCGGTGCACCACTGGCCACCGCGCTGATGGGCCATTTCGGCAATGCGCAGGAAGTGGGCGTGTGGCAGAGCTTCGTCGTCATGGCGGCGATCTACTTCGTGTTCATGACCGCCGGTGCCCTGGCGTATCGCGTACCGCCAACCGGCTGGAAGCCCGAAGGCTGGAGCGCCCCAGTGAAGAAAGCTGGCAACACCATGGTCACCGACCGCCACGTGCACGTCAGCGTGGCCTGGAAGACCCCGCAGTTCGCGCTGATCTGGCTGGTGCTGTGCCTGAACGTGTCAGCGGGTATCGGCATCCTCGGCATGGCTTCGCCGTTGCTGCAGGAAGTGTTCGCCGGCAAGCTGCTGGGCAACGGGCTGAGCTTCAGCGAGCTGAACAGCGCCCAGCTGGCGCAGATTGCCGCGATCGCCGCCGGCTTCACCGGCCTGCTGAGCCTGTTCAACATCGGCGGCCGGTTCTTCTGGGCGTCGTTCTCGGACTACATTGGCCGCAAGAACACCTATTTCGCCTTCTTTGCCCTGGGCGTGGGCTTGTACAGCCTGGTGCCGAACATGGGGCACCTGGGTAACGTGGCGCTGTTCGTGGCGGCGTTCTGCATCATCCTGTCGATGTACGGTGGTGGTTTTGCCACGGTACCGGCCTACCTGGCCGACCTGTTCGGCACGCAGATGGTCGGCGCCATTCATGGCCGCCTGCTGACCGCCTGGGCGGCGGCGGGGGTGCTGGGGCCGGTGCTTATCACCTACCTGCGCGAGTACCAGTTGGCGGCCGGGGTGGAGCGTGCGGCTGCTTATGACATGACCCTGTACATCCTCGCCGGCCTGCTGGTGCTGGGCTTTGTCTGCAACATGCTGGTGCGACCGGTGGCCGACAAGCATTTCATGAGCGATGCCGAACTGGCTGCCGAGCGGGCGTTGAGCCATGACAAGGGCGCCGACGGGGCGCGCTCGCTGGAGTGGAAGGCGGCGCCGGGTAGCCTGCCGCTGGTGCTGCTGGCCTGGGCAGTGGTGGTCGTGCCGTTGGCCTGGGGCGTTTGGATTACCCTGCAGAAGACGGCTGTGCTGTTCCATTGATCAGTGGTAAAACCGGCTGACTTTGCTGGCTGTACTAGCCCTATCGCCGGCAAGCCAGCTCCCACAGGTATGCTACAGGCCTGGAAGATTGTGAGGCCCCTGTGGGAGCTGGCTTGCCGGCGATGGGCTGCAAAGCAGCCCCAAGCCATGCGGTTGTATAGACCTGTAACGGTATCCAGCCTGCGTAATTCCGCGTTTTGCCATATGTCATCCGCGTTTCAAGCCGGCGCGTTCTAGGCCTATAATGAAGCCCTTTTCGCCTAATGATTTTGCGGAGCTGGTGATGGTCGAACGTAAGGCTTCCGTCGAGCGCAATACCCTGGAAACCCAGGTCAAGTGCTCGATCAACCTCGATGGCAGTGGCAAGGCCCGATTCGATATCGGTGTGCCTTTCCTTGAACACATGCTGGACCAGATTGCCCGCCATGGGCTGATCGATCTGGATATCGAGTGCAAGGGTGACACGCATATCGACGATCACCATACCGTCGAAGACGTCGGCATCACCCTGGGCATGGCATTTGCCCAGGCCATCGGTGACAAGAAGGGCATCTTCCGCTACGGCCACGCCTATGTGCCGCTGGACGAAGCGCTGTCGCGCGTGGTCATCGACTTCTCCGGTCGCCCGGGCCTGCAGATGCATGTGCCGTACACCCGCGCCAGCGTCGGTGGCTTCGATGTCGACCTGTTCCAGGAGTTCTTCCAGGGCTTCGTCAACCACGCCCTGGTCACCCTGCACATCGACAACCTGCGTGGCCACAACACCCACCACCAGATCGAGACCGTGTTCAAGGCTTTCGGCCGCGCCCTGCGCATGGCCATTACCCTCGACGAGCGCATGGCCGGGCAGATGCCTTCCACCAAAGGGTGCCTGTAAATGCAGACGGTAGCCGTAATCGACTATGGCATGGGCAACCTGCACTCGGTGGCCAAGGCGCTCGAGCATGTAGGTGCCGGCAAGGTACTGGTCACCAGTGATGCCACGGTCATCCGCGAAGCCGACCGCGTGGTATTCCCGGGCGTGGGCGCGATTCGCGACTGCATGGCAGAAATCCGCCGCCTGGGCTTCGACAGCCTGGTGCGTGAAGTCAGCCAGGACCGCCCGTTCCTCGGCATCTGCGTGGGTATGCAGGCACTGCTCGACCACAGCGAAGAAAACGACGGTGTCGACTGTATCGGCCTGTTCCCCGGCCAGGTTCGCTTCTTCGGCAAAGACCTGCAGGAAGACGGCGAGCACCTGAAGGTGCCGCACATGGGCTGGAACGAAGTCGGCCAGACCAACGACCACCCGCTGTGGCACGACATCCCCGACCGTGCGCGGTTCTACTTCGTGCACAGCTATTACATCAATGCCGGCAAGCCGGCCCAGGTGGTCGGCCGCGGCCATTACGGTGTCGATTTCGCCGCTGCACTGGCCGATGGCTCGCGCTTTGCCGTGCAGTTCCACCCGGAGAAGAGCCATACCCATGGCCTGCAGCTGCTGCAGAACTTCGTCGCCTGGGACGGGCGCTGGTAAATGAGCAGGTCGAAGACCAAGGCCCCGGTCATCACCCTGGCCCCCGAGCAGGAGCGCGAAGCGCTGCACACGCTCAAGCGCTTCCTCGAAGATCGTTTCGAGCTGGAGCTGGGGTCGTTCGAAGTGGCCGAAGTCCTCGAACTGTTCAGCAAAGAAATTGCACCCCTTTACTACAACAGGGCGATTGCCGATGTTCAGCTGCACCTCAAGGAGCGGTTCGAGAGCATCGAAAGCGATCTGTGGGCGCTCGAGAAGCCCTGAAACCCCAAGAACAGACAGGTTCCCAAGATGCTGATTATCCCCGCTATCGATCTGAAGGACGGTGCCTGCGTGCGCCTGCGCCAGGGCCGCATGGAAGACTCCACGGTATTTTCCGACGACCCGGTGAGCATGGCCGCCAAGTGGGTCGAGGGTGGCTGCCGCCGCCTGCACCTGGTCGACCTCAACGGCGCCTTCGAAGGCCAGCCGGTCAACGGTGAAGTGGTCACCGCCATTGCCAAGCGCTACCCGACCCTGCCGATCCAGATCGGCGGTGGCATCCGCTCGCTGGAAACCATCGAGCACTACGTCAAGGCTGGCGTCAGCTACGTGATCATCGGCACCAAGGCGGTCAAGCAGCCAGAGTTCGTTGCCGAAGCGTGCAAGGCCTTCCCGGGCAAGGTCATCGTTGGCCTGGACGCCAAGGACGGCTTTGTCGCCACCGACGGCTGGGCTGAAGTGAGCTCGGTTCAGGTCATCGACCTGGCCAAGCGTTTCGAGGCCGATGGCGTCTCGGCGATCGTCTACACCGACATCGCCAAGGACGGCATGATGCAAGGCTGCAACGTGCCGTTCACCAAGGCGCTGGCAGAAGCCACTTCGATCCCGGTGATCGCCTCGGGCGGCATCCACAATCTGGGCGACATCAAGGCCCTGCTGGACGCCAAGGCCCCGGGCATCATCGGCGCCATCACCGGCCGTGCCATCTACGAAGGCACCCTCGATGTCGCCGAGGCCCAGACCTTCTGCGACAACTACCAAGGCTGAGGACTGAACCATGGCACTGGCCAAGCGCATCATCCCTTGCCTGGACGTGGACAACGGCCGGGTGGTCAAGGGCGTCAAGTTCGAGAACATCCGTGATGCTGGCGACCCGGTGGAAATCGCCCGTCGCTACGACGAGCAAGGTGCCGACGAAATCACCTTCCTCGACATCACTGCCAGCGTCGACGGCCGCGACACTACCCTGCATACCGTCGAGCGCATGGCCAGCCAGGTGTTCATCCCGCTGACCGTGGGCGGTGGCGTGCGCACCGTGCAGGACATCCGCAACCTGCTCAATGCCGGTGCCGACAAGGTCTCGATCAACACGGCCGCGGTGTTCAACCCAGAGTTTGTCGGCGAGGCCGCGGACCGTTTCGGTTCGCAGTGCATCGTCGTCGCCATTGATGCCAAGAAGGTGTCCGGGCCTGGCGAAGAACCACGCTGGGAAATCTTCACCCACGGCGGGCGCAAGCCGACCGGGCTGGATGCCGTTGAATGGGCGAAGAAGATGGAAGGCCTGGGTGCTGGCGAGATCCTGCTGACCAGCATGGATCAGGACGGCATGAAGAACGGCTTCGACCTGGGTGTTACCCGTGCGATCAGTGATGCGCTGGGTATTCCGGTGATTGCTTCGGGCGGTGTGGGTAACCTGCAGCACTTGGCTGACGGCATTCTGGAAGGGCATGCCAGTGCGGTGCTGGCTGCCAGTATCTTCCACTTCGGTGAGTACACGGTGCCGGAAGCCAAGGCCTACATGGCTTCGCGCGGGATCGTCGTTCGCTGACCCATTGTTGGGAGGGCTTTGCCCTCCTTTCGCGACACAAGGCCGCCCCTACAGGGATATGCGTTCCCCTGTAGGAGCGGCCTTGTGTCGCGAAAGGGCCGCAAAGCGGCCCCAATGGCATCAGCCGTGGTTCTTGCCGAGCAATGCGTGATAAAGCTCGGTATCCCCAAGTATCCCCACCACCTTGTCGTTATCCTGCAACACCAGCTTGTTGCCGGTCTGATAACGAATCTGTAGCGCCTCGCGCATTCCGATATCGGCATTTACCAACGTTGGGCGGCGGCCCAGCAGCTCCACATCCTGCCCTGGTGCCCAGTTCTGCAGGTCAAGCCCGTTCTGCCCCTGGCGTGCGCGCTTGATCGAGCCACCTTCGCCAAGGTCCAGCCACGAGTCGATGCCCGGGTCCAGGCACACCGAACCGTTCACCCGCTTGCAGTTGTCCAGGCTGCGCATCAGGCTGCGCCCGCACAGCACGTTCAGTGGGTTGGTATGGGCGACAAATGTACGCACATACTCGTCGGCCGGGTTGAGCACGATCTCTTCCGGCTTGCTGTACTGGATGATCCGCCCGTCCTTCATGATGGCGATGCGGCTACCCAGTTTCAGCGCCTCGTCCAGGTCGTGGCTGACGAACACGATGGTCTTGCTCAGCTTGGCCTGCAGGCCCAGCAACTCGTCTTGCAGGCCCTGGCGGATCAGCGGGTCCAGTGCCGAGAACGGTTCGTCCATCAGCAGGATGTCGGCATCCATCGCCAGCGCCCGGGCCAGGCCCACGCGCTGCTGCATGCCGCCAGACAGTTCGTCCGGCTTCTTGTTGCGCCACTGGGTCAGGCCCACCAGTTCGAGCTTCTCGTCTACCAGCTTGCGTCGTTCCTTCTCGGGGCGGCCCTGCATTTCCAGGCCAAAGCTGATGTTCTCGCGCACCGTCAGCCAGGGCATCAGGGCGAATTTCTGGAACACCATGGCAATGCGCTTGGTGCGCATCATCTTCAGTTCGGCCGGGGTGCAGTGGGCAATATCGATGTGCTTGCCTTCGTGCTCGACGAACAGCTTGCCGCGGCTGACGGTGTTGAGGCCGTTGATGCAGCGCAGCAAACTCGACTTGCCCGAGCCGGACAGGCCCATCAGCACGCAGATCTCGCCCTTCTGGATATCCAGGTTGGCCTTCTCGACACCCACCACCAGGCCGGTCTGCTTGAGAATCTGCTCGCGGGTCTGGCCTTGGTCGAGCAGTGCCAGCGCTTCGCGCGGCTTGTTGGAGAAGATGACGTCGACGTCTTCGAAACGAATGATGCTCATGCTTCACCCCTTACCGGCAGGTCCGGTTGCTTGCAGATACGGTCGAGCATGATCGCCAGCAGCACGATTGCCAGGCCCGCTTCGAAGCCCAGGGAAATATCGGCGGTGTTCAGTGCGTTGACCACAGGTTTGCCCAGGCCGTCAGCGCCGACCAGGGCGGCGATCACCACCATCGATAGCGACAGCATGATGCACTGGGTAACGCCGGCGGCGATGCTTGGCATCGCGTGCGGCAGTTCGATACGGGTGAGCAGCTGGCGCCGTGAGCAGCCAAAGGCCTTGCCGGCATCCATCAGCTCCTGCGGGACGTCGCAGATGCCCAGATAGGTGAGACGGATTGGCGCGGCGATGGCAAACACCACTGTCGAGATCAGCCCCGGCACCACACCCAGGCCGAACAGGGTCAGGGTGGGGATCAGGTAGACGAAGGTAGGTACCGTCTGCATCAGGTCGAGTACCGGGCGCATGGCGGTATAGAACATCGGTTTGTGCGCGGCGACGATGCCCAGTGGCACGCCGATGGCCACGCAAACCACCGTGGCGAAGGTGACCTGCGCCAGGGTTTCCATGGTTTCCTGCCAGTAACCCAGGTTGAGGATCAGCAGGAACGACAGGGCGACGAATGCGGTCAGCGCCCACTTGCGCTGGATGAAATGCGCCAGGGCGGCGAACAGAGCGATGAGCACGAACGGATTGAAGAAAGTCAGGGCACTGGTTACGCCATGGATCATGAACTCCAGGCCTTGCGCGATGGCGTCGAAGTAATTCGCGCCGTTCTGGGTCAGCCACTCGACGAACGACGCGATGTACTGGCCCAGGGGTATTTTCTGATCGATAAGCATGATAGCGAGCTTCCACCTGCATAGATTGAACTCAACCCGGGGCAGGCACGGTCCTGCCCCGAGGTAGCGCTATTGCGTATTTCGTTATTGCGTCAGCTTGGCCTTGGCCGCCTCAAGGCCGGGTTTGCCATCCACGGTGGTTACGCCGGCCAGCCAGGCATCCAGTTTGCCAGGGTTGTCCTTGAGCCACTTCTTGGCAGCCGCCTCGGGTTTCATCTTGTCGTCCAGGACATAGCCCATCATGGTGCTTTCATCCTTGAGCTCGAACGACAGGTTCTTCAACAGCTGGCCAACGTTGCTGCATTCCTGCACATAGCCCTTGCGGGTGTTGGTCAATACGGTCGCCTTGCCGAAGTCGGGGCCGAAGAATTCGTCTCCGCCGGTCAGGTACTGCATCTTGAAGCGGGTGTTCATCGGGTGCGGTTCCCAGCCGAGGAACACGATGGCCTCGCCGCGTTTCTGCGCGCGGTCGACCTGCGACAGCATGCCGGCCTCGCTGGACTGAACGATCTTGAATCCGGCGTCCTTCAGGCCGAAGGCGTTCTTGTCGATCATGCTCTGGATGGTGCGGTTGCCATCGTTGCCGGGCTCGATGCCGTAGATCTTGCCGTCCAGTTCCTGCTTGAACTTGGGAATGTCGCTGAAATCCTTCAGGCCCTTGTCATAAAGCGCCTGGGGCACGGCCAGGGTGTACTTGGCGTTTTCCAGGTTGGCGCGCACGGTTTCCACGGTGCCGGCGTCGCGATACTGCTTGATGTCGTTCTCCATGGTCGGCATCCAGTTGCCGAGAAACACGTCCAGGTCCTTGCCGGTGGCCAGCGACTTGTAGGTCACCGGTACCGAGATCATGGTGGTGTGGGTCTTGTAACCCAGTGCTTCGAGCACAACGCTGGTGGTCGCGGTGGTGACCGTGATGTCGGTCCAG
This sequence comes from Pseudomonas shirazica, assembly GCF_015168335.1. Classification (NCBI taxonomy): domain Bacteria; kingdom Pseudomonadati; phylum Pseudomonadota; class Gammaproteobacteria; order Pseudomonadales; family Pseudomonadaceae; genus Pseudomonas; species Pseudomonas shirazica. Next base: position 4,962,105 of record NZ_CP063456.1, on the reverse strand, counting down.
CCGACATCCGAGAACCGTACCGTCTTGCATTGCTCGGGTTCGGCGGCCTGGGCCAGCAAAGGCGCGGACAGCAACGCAACCAGCAACAGCGAGGGTGAACCTTTCATGGATGGACTCCTGTGATTTTGTCTTCGGGTTCGCGTGGGTCGCCGGGCTTTCTCAGGGTCCGGTCGACCAGGCCTGCAGAGGGCAGGATGCGTGGCCGTGCTTTACGAGTCGCTTTCGATAATCCTCCAGCGCCGTGCAATCGCCTACTGGTGGGGTCGTAACCAGTACGGAACGGGTCGTATCCAGTATGGGCGATGTCGTTTATGGATTTTTCCACCCCCTCAGCCGCATTTTTACGTCACCAGGCCGCCGTAAAGCGGCGTGGCAAGGGCAGCTCCCCGGTTGAAAACAGCGCGGCGCTGCTGGACAAAAGTACGTCGGTTGCAGACGGCGAGGGGGTTGGTAAAAGCCCGATGATGCGTGCATTCAAGGCGGCCCGCTGCTTCAGCCTAGCAGTTACCCCGCCCTGCGCATGGCGCGCAGAGACAAGCCCAGCAAGAGGTGATTCGACAATGGCCATCAGCGTGTTCGACCTGTTCAAGATCGGTGTCGGGCCCTCCAGCTCCCACACCGTAGGCCCCATGCGTGCTGGCGCCCTGTTCGTCCAGGGCCTGCGCGAACGCGGCGAGCTGGAACGTGTGAAGCGGATCGAAGTGCGCCTGTATGGCTCGCTGTCGGCCACAGGTGTGGGGCACGGCACCGACAATGCCACCATCATGGGCTTGATGGGTGAATGGCCTGACGCCATCGACCCGACCCAGATCGCGCCGCGTATAGCCGACCTGCGCGAAACCAACACCCTGCAGCTGGACAGCCGCCTGCCCATCGAATTCGTCTGGGCCCGCGACATGCTGTTGCTGGACGAGAATTTGCCGTACCACCCCAACGCCATGACCCTGGTTGCCGAAGGCGAACAGGGCGAGCTGCACCGCGACACCTACTACTCGGTGGGTGGCGGCTTCGTGGTCGATGCCGCCCAGGCCGCCAGCGGCGTGCTGGATGCTGACCAGACGGTGCTGCCGTACGATTTCAATAGCGCTGCCGAACTGCTGCGCCTGTGCAAGCAAAACGACCTCAGCGTGTCGCAATTGATGATGGCCAACGAGAAGGTCTGGCGCAGCGAGGAAGAGATCCGCGCCGGCCTGCACAAGCTCTGGGAAGCCATGCAGGAATGCGTCAACAACGGCCTCAAGTACGAAGGCACGCTGCCCGGCGGATTGAACGTGCGCCGCCGCGCCGCCAAGCTGCACCGCAGCCTGCAGGAAATCGGCAAACCCAACGTGATCGGCTCGACCATGAGCGCCATGGAGTGGGTCAACCTGTTCGCCTTGGCGGTCAATGAAGAAAACGCTGCCGGGGGGCGTATGGTTACCGCACCGACCAACGGTGCGGCGGGCATCATCCCGGCGGTGTTGCACTACTACATGCGCTTCAGCGATGCGGTGGACGAGTCCAGCGTGGTCGACTTCTTCCTCGGTGCTGCCGCGGTGGGCATCCTGTGCAAGAAGAACGCCTCGATCTCTGGTGCCGAAGTGGGTTGCCAGGGGGAAGTCGGCTCGGCTTGCGCCATGGCAGCGGCGGGTCTTGCCGAAGTGCTGGGCGCGACCCCGCCACAGGTGGAGAACGCTGCCGAGATCGCCCTGGAGCACAACCTGGGCCTGACCTGCGACCCGGTTGGCGGATTGGTGCAGGTGCCGTGCATCGAGCGCAACGCTATTGCTGCGGTCAAGGCCATCAACGCAGTGCAGATGGCCTTGCGTGGTGACGGCGAGCACTTCATTTCCCTCGACCAGGTGATCCGCACCATGCGCGATACCGGGGCCGACATGCACGACAAGTATAAAGAGACTTCGCGCGGTGGTTTGGCGGTCAGCGCGATCGAGTGCTGATAGCTTGACCGGAACTCAAGGGCCTCTTCGCGGGTGAAACCGTGAAGAGGCCCTTGAGTTTGACGCAGGTGCAGCACAGCCCCCCCAATGCATCCTTATGGTGCAGCGCGACGCATACCAATCGTCGGGTGTCGTAATCAGTGCGGGCATTGTCGGTGACACTCAAGAGTGTCGTTTCTGGGCATCCTACACTGCGCGTGTCACCAAATTGCTCAGCCATTCCACGCACACCGCCTAGCACGCCCGTTCTACGATGATTGACCAACTCGATCAAAGCACCTGATTTGCCTAACAAAGGCGTCGTTTTCAGGTTTTTTTGGATGGCCGTTCAACTTCAGGCACGGCGTTTGCGTAGAGATTGGTACCAAGGCCCCCACACATGAAACCGGGGCCATACATAACAAGAAATCAGTGCTCGCCTGAGGCACCCCCTGCATTTGTGTGAGGAGAAATCGCGATGACGTCGTACACCTCCGGGAACCCAACCCAGAACCGCACAGCCCCCCAGTCCATCGGGTTTCTCCTATTGGACAATTTCACCCTGATTTCCCTGGCGTCGGCCGTCGAGCCGCTGCGCATGGCCAACCAGCTGTCCGGCCGCGAGCTGTACCGCTGGCACACCCTAACCGCCGATGGTGGACAGGTGTGGGCCAGCGATGGCTTGCAGATAACCCCTGACGCCGCGATGCACAGTGCGCCTCCCATCGATACCGTGATTGTTTGCGGCGGCGTGGGCATCCAGCGCAGTGTCACCCGCGAGCATGTCACCTGGTTGCAAACCCAGGCCCGCCAGTCGCGCCGCCTGGGCGCGGTATGCACCGGCAGCTGGGCCTTGGCCTGTGCCGGGCTGCTGGATGGTTTCGATTGCAGTGTGCACTGGGAGTGCCTGGCCGCGATGCAAGAGGCTTTCCCGCGCGTCAACATGAGCACCCGCCTGTTCACCCTCGACCGTAACCGCTTCACCAGCTCCGGCGGTACTGCGCCGCTGGACATGATGCTGCACCTGATCAGCCGCGACCACGGCCGTGAACTGTCGGCGGCGATCTCCGAAATGTTCGTCTACGAGCGCATCCGCAACGAGCAGGATCACCAGCGCGTGCCGCTCAAGCACATGCTTGGCACCAACCAGCCAAAGCTGCAGGAAATCGTTGCGCTGATGGAGGCCAACCTCGAAGAGCCGATCGACCTGGACGAACTGGCGGTATACGTGTCGGTATCGCGCCGGCAGCTCGAGCGCCTGTTCCAGAAGTACCTGCACTGTTCGCCGTCGCGTTACTACCTGAAGCTGCGCCTGATCCGCGCCCGGCAGCTGCTGAAGCAGACGCCGATGTCGATCATCGAAGTGGCGTCGGTGTGCGGCTTCGTGTCTACCCCGCACTTCTCCAAATGCTACCGCGAGTATTTCGGCATTCCGCCGCGTGACGAGCGCGTGGGCTCCAACACCGCGCAGCAGGTGGCGATGATGCCGATCCCGCAGGCCATGACCCTGTCGCCGCACAGCGGGCCGATGGCGGCCCTGAGCCAGGCGCGCAATGAGTCGACCTTTGCCAGTGTAAGGCTCTGAAACGGAGCCGGCCTCTTCGCGGGCTTGCCCGCTCCCACAGGATGTGCACAGTATTTGAACTCTGTGCAATCCCTGTGGGAGCGGGCAAGCCCGCGAAGAGGCCGGTGCAGGAAAACTCTGTCAGCCGCGCTTGTTGAACTGCGCCAACGCCGGCAACAGCTGTTTGTCGATAGCCTGGCGCACCGCCGGCAGGATCGTCGCACTACCGGTATACATCTGCTCCACCATCCCCTTCAACGCCCGTGCATTGGGCTCGGTCAGCCCACGCACCACCGCTTCGCACGCCTGCTCGGCAGTAGCGCCGGCCGGAATCTCGAACCCGCGCGCGCGCAGGTGGCCTGCCAGATCGTCCTGGTCAATCAAATCCGCATGCATCATGGCTGTTGTCCCTTTTATCGCTAAGAGAGTGCTGCTGTGATTTACGACCGATTCTGTGACGCCGGCGACATGCCCGCAACAACAGAATGGCGCCATGGCTGCTTTGGCTAAGAACAGGTCGTTTACGGCTAAATCCAGTGTTCGGGAAGTGCGCAAACTCAAGCCATCTGCCGCAACGGAGGGTTTGGTCACCCTCGTTCGTGTACAGTGGATGTTGCTCGCTCTTGGCCCCGGATGCTCACGGCTTTCCGGGGTTATTTTTTTGACTGAATACATGACCTGTGGGAGCGGGCGTGCCCGCGAATGCGATGGTGGATTTACCGCCGCATTCGCGGGCACGCCCGCTCCCACAGGTTATATGTTGCTGCTCAGTTTGGTGTAGGCAGGGCTATCACACGGCCGACGAACTCAGCCGGGGGCACATCCTGCTGCTCATCCACCAACCCTTGCAGCAACTCGACACCACGCTCACTGAACGGTGCCGACCTCGGCCCCGCCAGGTCCACATGCAGCAGCATCTGCTCACTGGCCGCCAGCGCTTCGGCGAACCCTGCCCGGTGCAGGCTGTGGTACGCATGCAGGCGCTTGCGATCAAAGCCGATGATCTGCGTCTGCACCCATACCTCGGTGCCCAGCTTCACTTCGTGCAGGTAGTTGATGTGCGCCTCCAGGGTGAACAGCGAGTTACCGCTCTGGCCGCGGCTGTCGGCATCCAGGCCGATGCGCTCCATCAGCGCGTCGGTGGCGTAGCTGAAGATCAGCAGGTAGTAGGCATCGCGCAGGTGCCCGTTGTAGTCGACCCAGTCCTCCTGGACCGGGGTGCGGTAGGTGATCAGTGCGGGCATCGCGGTCTCCTCAGTCGCCGAAAGCCATACCGTGGCTGGCCTTGCTGGTCTTTACCGCTTCCAGCACTGCCAACAGGGTGTCATCACGATAGCGCTCCAGCGCGGCGATGCTGCGATCCGCCAGTTGCTCGGAAGTCCCTTCGACCACATCGTCGATCAACTTGTCGGTGAGTTCCGGCGCCGGCAGGTAGGTCCAGGGCAGTTTCAACGCCGGGCCGAACTGGGCCATGAAGTGACGCATGCCCGCATCACCACCGGCCAGGGTGTAGGTGAGGAACGTGCCCATGAACGACCAGCGCAGGCCGGCGCCGAAGCGGATGGCATCGTCGATCTCGCCGGTGCTGGCCACGCCGTCGTTGACCAAGTGCAGTGCTTCGCGCCACAGCGCTTCGAGCAGGCGGTCGGCGATGAACCCGGGCACTTCCTTGCGTACGTGTAGCGGGCGCATGCCCAGGGCGGTGTAGATGGTCCGGGCCGCTTCGATGGCCTCGGGAGCGGTGCGGTTGCCGCCGACGATTTCCACCAGCGGCAGCAGGTACACCGGGTTGAACGGGTGGCCGACCACGCAGCGCTCGGGGTGGGTGGCCGACTCGTAGAACTCGCTGGGCAGCAGGCCCGAGGTGCTGGAACCGATGATCGTGTCGGGTTTGGCGGCGGCGCTGATCTTTGCGTGCAGGTCGAGCTTCAGGTCCAGGCGTTCAGGGGCGCTTTCCTGGATGAAATCGGCGTCGCGGACGCATTCCTCGATGGTGGCGACGAACTTCAGGCGGTCTTGTGATGCGCCTGGTGCCAGGCCTTGCTTTTCCAGTGCCGGCCAGGCGTTGGCGATGCGCTTGCGCAAGGCCTGCTCGGCGCCTGGCGCCGGGTCCCAGGCGACCACGTCCAGGCCGTGGGCCAGGGCGCGCGCGACCCAGCCGCTGCCGATCACGCCACTACCCAGCGCGGCGAAGGTCTTGATCTCGGTGATGAAGGTCATGTTGGGCTCCTGAAAGTGTCAGCGGCGTTTGAGGTTCATCTTTTCCCGGCCTTCGGCCGGGGTCAGCACACGGGCGCCAAGGCGCGAAATGATTTCCACCGCGCGCTCGACCAACTGGCCGTTGCTGGCCAGCACACCACGGTCCAGGTACAGGTTGTCCTCCAGGCCCACCCGCACGTTGCCGCCCAGCAGCACCGCCTGTGCGGCCATCGGCATCTGCATGCGACCGATACCGAACCCGGCCCAGGTGACGTTTGGCGGCAAGTTGTCGACCATCGCCTTCATGGTGGTGGTATCGGCCGGAGCGCCCCACGGGATACCCAGGCACAGCTGGAACAGCGGGTCTTCGAGCAGGCCTTCCTTCATCATCTGCTTGGCAAACCACAGGTGGCCGGTGTCGAAGATTTCCAGCTCGGCTTTTACCCCCAGCTCGGTAATGCGCTTGGCGCCGGCGCGTAGTTGTGCCGGGGTGGAGACGTAGATCGAGTTGCCGTCGCCGAAGTTGAGGGTGCCGCAGTCGAGGGTGCAGATTTCCGGCAGCAGCGCTTCGACATGGGCCAGACGCTCCAGTGGGCCGATCAGGTCGGTACCCGCGCCGAACTCCAGTGGTGTTTCACCCGGGCCGATTTCCAGGTCGCCACCCATGCCCGCGGTAAGGTTGACGATGATGTCCACGTCGGCTTCGCGGATGCGCTCCATGACTTCTCGATACAGCGCCACGTCACGGCTGAAGCGGCCGGTTTGCGGGTCGCGCACGTGGCAGTGGACCACGGTGGCGCCGGCTTTGGCGGCCTCTACGGCAGACTCGGCGATCTGCTTGGGGGTGACTGGAACAAGGTGGCTTTTCGAGGCGGTGTCGCCGGCGCCGGTGAGGGCGCAGGTGATGATGACGTCGTGGTTCATGTCGGGGTTCCTTGAGAGAGCTGTGGTGGCCTTTTCGCGGGCATGCCCGCTCCCACAGGGTCTGCGCAGACCTTGTTCTATGCGCTGTACCTGTAGGAGCAGCCTTGTGCTGCGAAGGGGGGCTGTCAGTTGGCAGTGAGCTTGAGGTTGTCAGCAGCCGGCTTGCCATCGAAGGTGGTCACACCCTCCAGCCAGCGGGCCTTGTCCTCGGGGTGGTCCTTGAGCCACTGGCGGGCCGACTCCAGCGCATCCTTGTGGTCGAGCAGCGGCTGCATCATGCGGCTCTCGTCCTCGGCACTGAAATTCAGGTTGGCCAGCAGGCGGTGGGCGTTGGGGCAGCGTTCGGCGTAGTCCGGCGCGGTCACCGTCCACACTGTCGCGCGGCCTTCGTCAGGGCCCAGGGCGTCCTGGCTGTCGCCCAGGTAGACCATGTCGATATTCACGTTCATCGGGTGCGGTGCCCAGCCGAAGAACACCACAGCCTCGTTGCGCCGCACCGCGCGGTCGACGGCGGCGAGCATGCCGGCCTCGCTGGACTCGACCAGCTGGAACTTGCCCAGGCCGAACTGGTTCTTGGCGATCATCGCCTTGATCTGGGTATTGGCGCCGGAGCCTGGTTCGATGCCGTAGATTTTCCCACCCAGTTCCTTCTCGAATTTGTGGATGTCGGCGAAGGTCTTCAGGCCCTTGTCGGCCAGGTACTTGGGCACCGCCAGGGTGGCGCGGGCGTCTTCCAGGCTCGGCTTGTCGAGCACCTTGACCTGTTTGGCGTCGACGAACGGTGTGATGGTCTGGGTCATGATAGGGTTCCAGTAACCCAGGAACATGTCCAGGCGCTTGTCGCGGATGCCGGCGAAGATGATCTGCTGTGAAGCGCTGGTCTGCTTGGTCTGGTAGCCAAGGCCATCGAGCAGCACCTGCGCCATGGCGCTGGTGGCGATGACGTCGGTCCAGTTGACCACGCCCAGACGGACGTTCTTGCAAGCCGCGGGCTCGGCGGCGAATAGTGGGGAAGTGGCGATGCTGCTCAGGGCAAGGGTCAACAGGCTGCGGCGGATCAAGCTGTGCATGGTGGCTCTCCATCGGCAGTGCATATTGTTATTGGGGTTCGACCTCTCTGGGTCGTATGAAGAAGCTACGCTGCTGTCAGGGTGGAAAATCGCACCCTGGCGACCAACATTTGCACGGAGGCGACCACCTTTGCCGTGGAGCATGCAATGCCGCAAATCATTCACTTCCTGTTGTTGCCCGGGTTCTCGGCCATGGGTTTCATCAGTGCCCTGGAACCACTGCGGGTGGCCAACCGCTTCAAGGGCCCGTTGTATCGCTGGCAGGTATTGAGCCTGGACGGTGGGGCGGTGCAGGCCAGCAATGGCATGTCGGTGAACGCCGATGCAGCGCTGGCGGCGGGCGAACCTGGTGGCATCCTGCTGATCGTCGCCGGTTTCGAGCCATTGGCCTGTTACGGGCCGGCGCTGCAGCAGGCGTTACGCCGCCTGGACCATGAGGGGGTGGTTCTGGGTGGCATCGATACCGGCGCGGTGGTGCTGGCCGAGGCCGGCCTGCTCGACGGCCACCGCGCCACCGTGCACTGGGAGGCGCTGGAGGCGTTCAAGGAGCGCTATCCACGCTTGCAGGTGACCCAGGAGCTGTTCGAGATCGATCGGCGTCGCATCACCTGCGCAGGCGGTACCGCGTCAATCGACCTGATGCTTGACCTGATCGGCCAGGCCCATGGCAGCGAGCTGGCGGTGCAGGTGTCCGAGCAGTTCGTGCTCGGGCGTATTCGCCAGCGCCAGGACCACCAGCGCATGCAGATCGCCAGCCGTTACTGCATCAGCAACAAGAAGCTCGTAAAGGTGATCGGCGAGATGGAGCGAAATATCGAGCAGCCGCTCAACACCCAGGTGCTGGCCGATGCAGTGCAGGTGACTCGGCGGCAACTGGAGCGCCTGTTCCGCTTGCATCTGGACGACACGCCCAGTGGCTTCTATCTGCGATTGCGACTGGACAAGGCTCGGCAGCTATTGCGCCAGACCGACATGAGTGTGCTGGAGGTGGCGGTGGCGTGCGGGTTCGAGTCGGCGTCGTATTTCACACGCAGCTACCGGGCACGGTTCGAGCGGTGTCCGCGGGAGGATCGGTTGGCCCGGGTGGTGTGACTGGTCCTCGTGAGCCATTGAGGTTCAACTCTCGCCTCCTTGGAAAACTTGTTTGGTTAGACGAGGTGGGAGCCCCGATCAGTTATTTGACCGCCTTTACAACTGATCGGGGGGGCACATATTAGGGTTGAGCAAATCCTGGTTTGCCGTTTGCAGCACGCCAAGCCTTCACCTCGGCCACAATTTGCTCAGGGCTATCTTTCCCTTCCTCTGGGTAAAAAAGAAGATCTGATCCAGCAGGGTGCTCTGACAGTTGCTCAAATTTCTCCACAGCGCTACGGTGCGCTTCGTCGCTAGGGTAGTCAACTATGTATATTTTTTTTACAAACTCCAAAAAATCTGTTTCTTTAATATCGCTAATAGAATCATTCATTTTTAATTGCCTTGGTGAATTTGGATATGGAGGTCGGGAGTCGTAAGGAAAATGTTCTCTGCGTTGTACACTTCTCCGCCCCGAGAAATCAATGTTTTATGATGCAGTTCCACCACAACTCGTTTCCCGACACGAGCATTTTTGGGAACGTACGGAGCGAGCCCTTTTCTCATCCTAGAAATGTTCACCCGACTGAATTGTTTTGAAAGCATTTCGTCATTGCCAATTGCTTTCCAGATCGCTTCCCTCATGGACCGCCAATTTGGGAAGTTTCTCCCCCGCAGCAAGTCAGCAACCTGCATTGGAATGGGGGCTCCTTCACCTGTCGAAGCGCCTCTAGACCACGATTCGTCAACTTGAGGGCCGTACCCACTTGCCGTACCAGGATCTTCTCGCCGATCCCTGAACATTGTGTAGATTGGCGGCAGCCCCGAGTCTGCAGGAAAAACAACGATGTAGTCATCAAGGTTGGCGTCAGCAATACCTGGGTAGCTGTCAATCCTGATTTCAACCGGTAGCAATTCAGCTCCGGGATAAATCTTCGGAGGTTTTTGCTCAGAGGGCAGGCTGGTAGAGGAGTCTCCTGGTTTGTCGATAGGAGTCCAGGTGAGGGTCCGCGGCGGTGAGTCTGCGGTGGTCGCGGTATAGATGTTGCGTTGTGCGTCGAATGAAGCGGTAAGTACACGTACCTCAAATGGAACGGGGCCGCCGTTAGCTTTGACTACGAAAATTTCCGAGGCGCCCTCGGCCGTGGTCCGGGAGCTGAAACGGTAGGGCATCTCAGCTGTGCTGCTTATGCCTTCATTGGTTGCCAATGCTATGCTTACTTGGGGAGCTAGATCTGACAGCGGCGTTTGCAGGCTGTAGCGATCAGGGAGCTCACCATTACCGAGCCGAGGCGAGTAGAGCAAAGCCGAAACACCGACGATGAAACCCGAGCCTACAGCGACCGCATAACCTTCTAGTGCTCCAATCGCAGTTCCTAATACTGTGCGAAGTGAGAACAGGGGGGTATTACTCGACACTGTGCCTGCAGCCGTAAGCACGACCGAGCTGATTTGTGCAATGGAACCAGATGTAGAGTATGTATTTGCTGCTCGGACTGTGGCAGTTTCGGCGGCGATACGCTCGGCTTCGGCCTTCGCGGCAGCCTCGGCGGCGATACGCTCGGCTTCGGCCTTCGCGGCAGCCTCGGCGGCGATACGCTCGGCTTCGGCCTTCGCGGCAGCCTCGGCGGCGATACGCTCGGCTTCGGCCTTCGCGGCAGCCTCGGCGGCGATACGCTCGGCTTCGGCCTTCGCGGCAGCCTCAGCGGCGATACGCTCTGCTTCGGCATTTGCGGCAGCTCTGGCTGCCATACGCGCGGCTTCTCGGGCTTGGACGCGGGCCCGTACTTGCTCTGTAGTGCTGCCCTGCAATTGTTGCGATAGATGATAAATCTGGAGTGCAATAAAGTCCCTAGTCTTAGAGTGGGCGTAGCTCTGTGTGGCTCTCTGAACGAAAAGGTCTGGGTTGTCGCTTATTTTTCCATATTTTTGCTCGTAACTGGAGATGACGGATGCAGAAGACCTCCATGTAGAATTGAAACCTAATAGTTGTCTGGCATTAGTGTCGAGAAGCGGTATCTCATCTAGTTTTTGTAGAATTAGGTCCTCCATTGCATATTTTCGCGCGTTGATGTCATTTGCGTAGAGAGTGGCTGCCAGTTCCTCAACTTCTTCAGTTACTGATTGAATAATGTTGCCTAATTCAAATTTGCTGGTGTTCTCACTTCTGATTGCATCCAGCAGTTGCTCTGGTTTCGGGAGTGCCGTTGGAGAAGGAGTGGCAGGTGGTATATCAGAGATGAATGGGCCAGGCGCGGCATATGGCCAGTGAGGTAACCCAAAGGGATAAAGTGTGGGGAGTATTACTGGGATTCTATTTGTAGGATAGACATACTGGTCAGGTAGAACTAAAGGGCCCTGCATGTGACGCTCCAATTGAAAAGCAGCAGTTAGCTGCGGAGCTTGGAATCTTCGGCATTTGGCAGGGTTTAATGGAGAGAGATATAGTTCCCGGCTATCTGGTGTTTCTTGACTTAGCTTGGATTTCACGGCGCATCTAATGACCGTATTATTAGCTGTGTTGGGCTAGGGCGGCAGCCAATACTGAGATCGAGAGCTGAATTTCGCTTTTTAAGTCATCTCATGATGGTTGTTTTGATTTTTTACAATGTAAGTGAGGAGCGGTGCGTGATGACTGCTGCCCCATGGACTGCAGGTATTCCGAGCGGTCATTGCTGCGTTACGTAAAGCAAGTATCCCAGACCGCCTGAAGCGCCTTGTTGCCAGGCTTGTCGGCATAGGGCTCGACCTCTCGGTCAGCATCCCGCAGCTGCGCCAAGAGCTTTTCGGCTGCGTCCATGCGCCGACCAAGGCAGTGTCCTTGTCGCTTTGATCGGCATACTGGTCGAGAATGTGCTGGATTAGGTCGCGCAGCGCACCGCAATTATCGGGGCGGCGATGAAGGGGCTTTCATCGTCTCAGATATGGATCAGGAGTATCCGCTGTCTGAGGGGCTGAGCATGGCGCAATCGGTAGGAGGTATCGAGCGAATCGGCCAAGTTACCTACCGAACAGAAGCCAAACTGGGAAAAAGTAACTGAAATCTTTCGCGCGGCCCATGGAGGCTCTGTGCCGTGCGTTCTGGCGACCAATATTTGCACGGTGGCGACCACCCTCAGCCTTGGAGCGTGCAATGCCGCCTGGTTAGAACTGATCGAGGTCAGAAAGCGCCTGGAGGCGGTTTTCGACCTGTACTCGCCGCGCCTCGAAAGCCCGGGCGTCGAGTTTCGCGCCCATGTGGTCCAGTTGCAGGGCAAGGCGCGTACGTGGGGCATCCGGGTCGGTCGAACAGCACAGGTTGAAGACGATCGCCAGCGGGCTTCCGCTATCATCCAGGTCAAATTCGATGCGCAGGTGCGAGCTGGCCGAGGTGCTGCGCAGCAGGGCGAGGTCTGGCTGTTTCAAGCCATTAAGTATGTCGTTGGCAACCCGCTCGAACTTGAGGTTGCGACGCTGGGGCGCTGGAATCCAGCCGTTGAAGACGTCTTGAAACACAGCATCCGTGGGTACGCAGTTGATGCTTTTCGTTGTCCGCTCGATCAGTTCGACACCGCTGTTTTCCAGGCCCTGCAGAAAACGGTTGAACCAGCGCTGGCCATCCTGTTGGCGATCGTGAACCTGGTTGGCTTCCAGTTGCGCCAGGCGCAAGCAGGCATGAAGGTCTTCCCAGGGTTGGGTGGCAGGTTTGGTGGGCATGCTTCTGGCCCTCGCCGTAGGCGTAGGAAGGGGAACCTGGCGCCGCATGGCGGCGCCAGGCGCAGGTCAGATGTCCAGCGCCAGGATGTCGAACGCTTGGCTGGCCAGCTTCATCCTGACGGCTTCGCGCATGGCGTCGAAGTGGCGAACACTGAACGAGCCCTGCTGCGAGGCCCGGTATACCCTGGTGTTCGACTTGTCGATGATGCGGCCAGCGGAACCTGCGGTTTTCTCAGCCTTGTCATAGCTCAGCTGAACGCTGGTCATGTGCATGATCGGCAGGCCTTGCGGTGTCATCTCGCAGGCCGAAATCTGAATGGTGCTGGATTTGCCCGAAACGCTCACGCTGCTTTCTTCGAGCAGTTGCTGCGCCTTGGGTGTTTGCACGATCACTTCGAAGGAGCGTTTTACACAGCGGCTCAGGCGGTGGCTGGCGCCGATCTGGACGGTGACGATCTGCGGCACCAGGGTGGCCAGCGTGTGGGTGTCCTTGTCGATTGCCTCCTCGACATGGGCGGCGCCGGTCAGCGTCCAGCCGAACTTGCCCAGGCCGTCGTTGTAGAAGTTGTACCACTCGCGCTGCTGGGTTTCCTTGTCGAACTTCTTGTTTGCTGACAGGTTCATCAAGCGCATGCCATCGAGCACGTCTTCGGCAACGCTGGCAGGTACATCCGGGGCAAAGATGCAGACGGTGTTGGCAACCATGACGGCGCGTTCTTCGCCTTCTTTCTTCAGGGCGGCAATGGCGCTGTTCATGTCGGTCTTGCTGATAGTAGAGGTCATGTCTTGGTTTCCGATCGAGTTCATCATCGGCACCTCGGGTGAGGCGCCGGGAACGCACTTTGGTTCGGATCGTCAAGACAGATAAGCCGAAAGCCTTTCCTGCCGAGGAACTCCCTTACTGCTGGCCGATGGACTGCAGGTACTCCGAGCGGTCATCGCTGCGTTGTGCCACGCAGGTGTTCCACGCTGCTTCGAACGCCTTGCTGCCCGGTTTCTCGGCATAGGTTTCGACCTTGCAGTCGGCATCGCGCAGTTGCGTCCACAGTTTCTCGGCCGCCTCCATGCGCCCGGCCAAGGCGTCTGCCTTGTCGCCTTCGTCGGCGTACTGGTCGCGAATGCGCTGTATCAGGTCGTCATACGCCGACTTAAGTTCACGCTCGGCCGTCTGCTTGTTGAATGCCGCGCAAGCGAATGTCTGCTGGTCGGTCTCGACGTTGTCGCACGGGGTGCTTTCTTCCTCGCCGGCCTGGGCGCCCGATACGACAGCCAGCAGTACCAGCCATGCCATTGATTTCATCCGTTTTCTCCTCAACAAGGCTGACGAATCGGCTGGATTCTCGCTCAGCCGCCGACAAGACGATAGCTCCCTGAAGAAATGTTCATGAAACGGCCGGAAATGTCGTTATCGAGACTGTCTCTCATCGCCAGACGGCGCGCCAGAGGGCGCGATGTCGCGCATTGACGCTTTCGGCAAACCCCCTGTCGTTTTTGCATCGGGGCGCCTTTGGGCACAGGCATATGCTGGCCCCAAAGCGCCGGCAATAAGGTTTGGCGCAAACCCATTCAATAAAAGGGGACAGCCTGATGAGCCCAGCCGAACTTCACGCCGACAGCATCGTCATCGACGGCCTGATCATTGCCAAGTGGAACCGCGAGCTGTTCGAAGACATGCGCAAAGGCGGGCTGACTGCGGCCAACTGCACGGTGTCGGTCTGGGAAGGCTTCAAGGCTACCGTCGACAACATCGCCGCCAGCCAGAAGCTGATCCGCGATAACAGCGACCTGGTGATGCCGGTACGCACCACCGCCGACATCCGCAAGGCCAAGGAACTGGGCAAGACCGGCATTCTCTTCGGCTTCCAGAACGCCCACGCCTTCGAAGACCAGATCGCCTACGTCGACGTGTTCAAGCAGCTGGGCGTGGGTATCGTGCAGATGTGCTACAACACCCAGAACCTGGTCGGTACCGGTTGCTACGAGCGAGACGGCGGCCTGTCGGGCTTCGGTCGCGAGATCGTTGCCGAAATGAACCGCGTCGGCATCATGTGCGACCTGTCCCACGTGGGCTCCAAGACCTCCGAAGAAGTCATCCTCGAGTCGAAAAAGCCGGTCTGCTACTCGCACTGCCTGCCTTCGGGCCTGAAAGAGCACCCGCGCAACAAGTCGGACGAAGAGCTGAAGTTCATCGCCGACCACGGCGGTTTCGTCGGCGTGACCATGTTCGCGCCGTTCCTGGCCAAGGGCATCGACTCGACCATCGACGACTACGCCGAAGCCATCGAGTACACCATGAACATCGTCGGTGAAGACGCCATCGGTATCGGTACCGACTTCACCCAGGGCCACGGCCAGGACTTCTTCGAATACCTGACCCACGACAAGGGTTACGCCCGTCGCCTGACCAACTTCGGCAAGATCATCAACCCGCTGGGCATCCGCACTGTGGGCGAATTCCCCAACCTCACCGAAACCTTGCTCAAGCGCGGCCACTCCGAGCGCGTGGTGCGCAAGATCATGGGTGAGAACTGGGTCAACGTCCTCAAGGACGTGTGGGGCGAGTAAGCCGCTCTCCAAGCCTGAAAGCCCCTGCCAGCAACGCCGGGGCATCCCGATAAAAAATTTTATGGAGTTGAGTTTCCATGGCCAAGATCGCCCCGCAATTGCCAATCGAAGTAGACAGCGAGACCGGTGTCTGGACCAGCGACGCCTTGCCGATGCTGTACGTGCCGCGCCATTTCTTCGTCAACAACCACATGGGCATCGAAGAAGTCCTGGGCGCCGACAAGTACGCCGAGATCCTCTACAAGGCCGGCTACAAGTCCGCCTGGCACTGGTGTGAAAAAGAAGCCGAGTGCCATGGCCTGGAAGGCGTTGCGGTGTTCGAGCACTACATGAAGCGCCTGAGCCAGCGCGGCTGGGGCCTGTTCGAAATCCAGGACATCGACCTCGACAAGGGCACCTGCAGCGTCAAGCTCAAGCACTCCGCGTTCGTGTACGTCTATGGCAAGTGCGGCCGCAAGGTCGACTACATGTTCACCGGCTGGTTCGCCGGCGCCATGGACCAGATTCTCGCTGCCCGCGGCAGCTCGATCCGCACTGTGGCCGAACAGGTCTATGGCGGGTCGGAAGAAGGCCACGAAGATGGCCTGTTCGTTACAAAGCCGTTGTAAGCCGGAGATAGCGTCATGGCATTCGAAGCAATGTTCCAGCCGATCCAGATCGGCAAACTGACCATCCGCAACCGTGTGCTCAGCACCGCGCACGCCGAGGTCTACGCCACTGACGGCGGCATGACGACCGACCGCTACGTGAAGTACTACGAAGAAAAGGCCAAGGGCGGTATCGGCCTGGCGATCTGCGGCGGCTCGTCGGTGGTGGCCATCGACAGCCCGCAGGAGTGGTGGTCGTCGGTCAACCTGTCGACCGACCGCATCATCCCGCACTTCCAGAACCTGGCCGACGCCATGCACAAGCATGGCGCCAAGATCATGATCCAGATTACCCACATGGGCCGTCGCTCGCGTTGGGACGGCTTCAACTGGCCGACCCTGATGTCGCCGTCGGGTATCCGTGAACCCGTGCACCGCGCCACCTGCAAGACCATCGAGGTGGAAGAGATCTGGCGCGTGATCGGCAACTACGCGCAAGCTGCCCGCCGCGCCAAGGAAGGTGGCCTGGACGGCGTGGAACTGTCGGCCGTGCACCAGCACATGATCGACCAGTTCTGGAGCCCGCGGGTCAACAAGCGTACCGACGAATGGGGCGGCACCTTCGAAGGCCGCATGAAGTTCGGCCTGGAAGTACTGAAGGCTGTGCGCGCCGAGGTCGGTGACGACTTCTGCGTGGGCATGCGTATCTGTGGCGACGAGTTCCACCCCGATGGCCTCAGCCACGAGGACATGAAGCAGATCGCTGCCTACTACGACGCCACTGGCATGCTCGACTTCATCGGCGTGGTCGGTTCGGGTTGCGACACCCACAACACCCTGGCCAACGTCATCCCGAACATGAGCTACCCGCCGGAGCCGTTCCTGCACCTGGCGGCCGGCATCAAGGAAGTGGTCAAGGTCCCGGTGCTGCACGCGCAGAACATCAAGGACCCGAACCAGGCCACGCGTATCCTCGAAGGCGGCTACGTGGACATGGTCGGCATGACCCGTGCGCACATGGCCGACCCGCACCTGATCGCCAAGATCAAGATGGGCCAGATCGACCAGATCAAGCAGTGCGTCGGTGCCAACTACTGCATCGACCGCCAGTACCAGGGCCTGGATGTGCTGTGCATCCAGAACGCCGCGACCTCCCGTGAATACATGGGCGTGCCGCACATCATCGAGAAGACCACCGGCGCCAAGCGCAAGGTGGTGGTGGTTGGTGCCGGCCCGGCCGGCATGGAAGCGGCCCGTGTGGCTGCCGAACGTGGCCACGACGTGACCCTGTTCGAGAAGAAGGAGCAGATTGGCGGGCAGATCACCATCGCCGCCAAGGCCCCGCAGCGTGACCAGATCGCCGGTATTACCCGTTGGTACCAGCTGGAGCTTGCGCGCCTGAAGGTCGACCTGCGCCTGGGCACCGCCGCCGACGTGGCTGCCATTCAGGACCTGCGCCCGGACATCATCGTGCTGGCGGTAGGTGGGCATTCCTTCCTGGAGCAGAACGAGCACTGGGGCGCCGCCGAAGGGCTGGTAGTCAGCAGCTGGGACGTGCTCGACGGCAAGGTTGCGCCGGGCAAGAACGTGCTGGTGTACGACACCATCTGTGAGTTCACTGGCATGTCGGTGGCTGACTTCATCGCCGACAAGGGCAGCCAGGTCGAGATCGTCACCGACGACATCAAGCCAGGCGTGGCCATGGGCGGTACAACCTTCCCGACCTACTACCGCAGCATGTATCCGAAAGAAGTGATCATGACCGGCGACATGATGCTGGAAAAGGTCTACCGCGAAGGCGACAAGCTGGTGGCGGTGCTGGAAAACGAATACACCGGTGCCAAGGAAGAGCGCGTGGTCGACCAGGTGGTGGTGGAGAACGGCGTGCGTCCTGACGAGCAGCTGTACTACGCACTGAAAGAAGGTTCGCGCAACAAAGGCCAGATCGACGTGGAGGCGCTGTTCGCCATCAAGCCACAGCCGATCCTCAGCCAGCCGGGCGAAGGCTACCTGCTGTACCGCATCGGCGACTGCGTGGCCCAGCGCAACGTGCATGCGGCGATCTACGACGCCTTGCGCCTGTGCAAGGACTTCTGATCGAGAAAAATCGTCGCCACCGGGCGCGGTCCCTGTGGGAGCGGGTTCACCCGCGAAAGCGTCAGCACAAGCAACAGAGTTGTCTGATCTGACGCATTCGCGGGTAAACCCGCTCCCACAAGGGGCCAATCCCACCTTCAGAGTGGCGCAAGAATCCAGCTGTTGTGGGAGCCTCCCATGTTGAACACCCTTCTACCAATCCTGCTGTTCGCTGCCCTTGGCCTGGCAGTGCTCGGCGCCCTGCGCCGGGTGCGCATGTGGCGGCGTGGCCGGCCGTCCAAGGTCAACCTGATCGGCGGCCTGCTGGCCATGCCGCGCCGCTACCTGGTGGACCTGCACCATGTGGTCGAGCGCGACAAGTACATGTCCAAGACCCACGTGGCCACCGCTGGCGGCTTCGTGCTGTCGGCCGTGCTGGCGATCCTGGTGCACGGCTTCGGCCTGCAGAGCAAGATCCTCGGCTACGCGTTGCTGGTGGCCACGGTGATCATGTTCAGCGGCGCCATCTTCGTCTTCAAGCGCCGCCTCAACCCGCCTTCGCGCCTGTCCAAGGGCCCGTGGATGCGCCTGCCGAAGAGCTTGCTGGCGTTTGCCGTGAGCTTCTTCATCGCCACCTTGCCGGTTGCCGGCATCCTGCCGGCCAACACCGGTGGCTGGGTGATGGTGGGCATTCTCGGGCTGGGCGTGCTGTGGGGCGTGTCGGAGTTGTTCTTCGGCATGACCTGGGGCGGCCCGATGAAACACGCCTTCGCCGGTGCCCTGCACTTGGCCTGGCACCGCCGCGCCGAACGCTTTGGCGGCGGCCGTTCCACCGGCCTCAAGCCGCTGGACCTGGAAGACCCGAACGCGCCACTGGGCGTGGAAAAGCCGGTGGACTTCACCTGGAACCAGCTGCTGGGCTTCGACGCCTGCGTGCAGTGCGGTAAATGCGAAGCCATGTGCCCGGCCTTTGCCGCCGGCCAGCCGCTGAACCCGAAAAAGCTCATCCAGGACATGGTCATCGGCCTGGCCGGTGGTACTGACGCGCAGTTTGCCGGCAGCCCATACCCGGGCAAACCGATCGGTGAGCATGGCGGCCACCCGCACCAGCCGATCGTCAATGGCCTGGTCGACGCCGAAACGCTGTGGTCGTGTACCACCTGCCGTGCCTGCGTTGAGGAATGCCCGATGATGATCGAGCACGTCGATGCCATCGTCGACATGCGCCGTCACCTCACCCTTGAAAAAGGCGCTACCCCGAACAAGGGCGCCGAAGTGCTGGACAACCTGATCGCTACCGACAACCCGGGCGGCTTCGCCCCTGGCGGGCGCATGAACTGGGCCGCCGACCTCAACCTGCAACTGCTGTCGGAGGTGAAAACCACCGAGGTGCTGTTCTGGGTCGGTGACGGCGCCTTCGACATGCGCAACCAGCGCACCCTGCGCTCGTTCGTCAAAGTGCTCAAGGCGTCGGGCGTGGACTTTGCCGTGCTCGGCCTGGAAGAGCGCGACAGCGGCGACGTGGCGCGCCGTCTGGGCGATGAAGCGACCTTCCAGCAACTGGCCAAACGCAATATCCAGACCCTGGCCAAGTACAAGTTCCAGCGCATCGTCACCTGCGACCCGCACAGCTTCCACGTGCTGAAGAACGAGTACGGCGCCCTGGGCGGCGACTACCAGGTGCAGCACCACAGCACCTACATCGCCGAACTGATCGCGGCCAACAAGCTCAACCTCGGCCAGCACAAGGGTGGCAGCGTCACTTACCACGACCCGTGCTACCTGGGTCGTTACAACGGTGAGTACGAAGCTCCGCGTGCCGTGCTCAAGGCCCTGGGTATCGAAGTGCGCGAGATGCAGCGCTCGGGCTTCCGTTCCCGTTGCTGCGGCGGTGGCGGCGGTGCGCCGATCACCGACATCCCTGGCAAGCAGCGTATCCCGGACATGCGCATGGACGACATCCGCGAGACCGAGGCCGAGCTGGTAGCTGTGGGTTGCCCACAGTGCACCGCCATGCTCGAAGGTGTGGTCGAACCGCGGCCGCAGATCAAGGACCTGGCCGAACTGGTGGCCGACGTGCTGATCGAAGAGGACGCGCCCTCTGCCCCAAAGCCGCAAACGGCCAAACGTGAACCTGCGGAGGTGCACTGATGAGCGACATTATCCGCCGCGACCCACGCGCCGAGTGGATCGCCCGTAACCGTCTGCACCCGCTGCATGCAGCGATGCAGACGCAGCAGACCAGCTGGATGGGGCCCAACGGCCTCATCCGCAAGAACCCCCATGCGATTGCCGCAGGCTTCATCGGCCCGGCCGGCATTAAGCGCATCGACCGCAGCGGCGCCCAGCAGGGCACCGCCGTGGGCGGGCGACGCACGGCGGCGGCCGAGGTCAAGCTGCCGCTGCACCAGGTGCCGGCGCCGGCGTTCTACATCGCCGTGGTGCCAGACATGGTCGGCGGCCGCCTGAGCAGCCACGACCGCGACCTGCTCGGCCTGGCCCACAGTCTGGCCGGCAGCGACGGTGCGGTGCTGGCAGTGGTGTTTGGCGAGCACAAGGAAAGCAACTTTTCCACAGCCGGGGTCGACCGCCTGCTGGTCATCGAAGGCGAGGCTTTCGAAGGTTATGCACCGGAGCAACTGGTACAAGGCTTGCGGGCTGTGGATAACCAGTTCACCCCGCGCCACTGGCTGCTGCCCGACAGCCGCACCGGTGGCGGCGAACTGGGCCGGCGCCTGGGCGCGGCACTGGGCGAGCGCCCGGCGACGCGGGTATGGCAGGTCAAGGACGGCCAGTGCATCGGCCGTGCCGGTGCCGGCCAGCAAGACCTGCAGCGCGCCGTACCACGCTTGATCCTGGCGGCGGCCGAGTGCGCCGAGCCAGTCAGCGAAACCCGTCACGAAGCGCTGCCGGTGGAGTTGTCCACAAGCGTGGCGCGCAGCCTGTCGCGCATCGAAGACCTCGGCTCGGTGGCCGTGGACCCGGCCACCATTGCCATGGCCGAAGCCGAGTTCATCGTCTCGGGCGGCAACGGGGTCAAGGACTGGGACCTGTATCACAAGGCCACCGCGGCCCTCGGCGCCACCGAAGGCGCCTCGCGGGTGGCGGTGGACGACGGCTTCATGCCGCGCAACCGCCAGGTGGGTGCCACCGGTACCTGGGTTACCGCACGGGTCTACGTGGCTGTGGGTATCTCGGGCGCGATCCAGCACCTGCAGGGCATCGGCGCCTGCGACAAGGTGGTGGCGATCAACATGGACCCGGGCTGCGACATGATCAAACGGGCCGACCTGTCGGTAATTGGCGACAGTTCGGCGATTCTCCAGGCACTGATCGAGGCTGTGGACAACTACCGCAGCGGCGGCCAGCGCGACGCGGCATAAGGGCACGAGCATGAGTACGAAAGTGATCAGCCTGGTTTCCATCGGTGCCCACCCCAGCTCCGGCCGCGCTCGCCGCGCCGAGCAGGATGCGCGCGCCGTGGAGCTGGGTTTGCAGCTGGCTGGGGATAACTTGCAGGTGGTGCATGCCGGCGACCCACGGGAAGAGGCGCTGCGCGCCTACCTGGGGATGGGCCTGGACCATCTGGATGTGCTGGAGCAGCCGGCTGGTGCCGACGTGCTGGGCGTGCTCGGGGATTACCTGCGCGATGCCGGGGCACAGCTGGTGCTGACTGGTAGCCAGGCCGAGACCGGCGAAGGGTCGGGCATGTTGCCGTTCCTGCTGGCCGAAAAGCTCGGCTGGCCGCTGATTGTGGGGTTGGCTGAAGTGGAGTCGATCGACAACGGCACCGCCCAGGTATTGCAGGCGCTGCCGCGCGGTCAGCGGCGTCGGCTGAAGGTGCGTCTGCCGTTGCTGGCGACTGTGGATAACGCTGCGCCCAAGCCGCGCCAGAGCGCTTTCGGGCCGGCGCGTCGGGGTGTGTTGGCGGCACGCAACGTGGCTATCGTCGAGGACGAACTGCTGGCCGAAGCCGAACTGCAGCCAGCCCGCCCACGGCCCAAGCGGCTTAAGGTGATCAAGGCCAAGAGCGGTGCCGACCGGATGAAGGCGGCGACGGCCAAGGCCAGTGGTGGCGGTGGCAAGGTATTGAAGGACGTTTCTCCACAGGAAGGCGCCGAGGCCATCCTCAAGCTGCTGGTGGAAGAAGGCGTGCTGCGCTAGAGCCTCACGCGGTCCCGGTGTAGGAGCGGCCTTGTGTCGCGATGGGCTGCGCAGCAGCCCCGGTTATCTTGATTCGTAGTCGAGATCCTGGGGCCGCGCTGCGGCCCATCGCGACACAAGGCCGCTCCTACATTCCATACACAGCCTCGATCGGTCGCTTTTGCCCACCGAATCTGTTCGCCAAGGTGTGGATAAAGTGTTGGCGCATGGCCGCAGCCCTTGTATGACGTGACCTCCAAGCTTTTGATCAAAAAACGATCAGTATTATCCCTGCCTTCGCATGCAAAGCACGGCAGCACCCTGCTGATTTTGCCCACAATCGCTGTTAGTCGGTCTGTGGATAATCTGTTCGGCATCACCTGTAAGCGGCGTAGTCAAAGGCTTTGGCAGATCTGTTCAAAAATTGAACAATCCCGCCCGGATGCTACGCGATGCCTGAAAATCAAGCCCTTGGGTCACTTATCAACAGGGCGATAGCAAAAAGCTCATTGGTTGCCCACAAAGTCTGTTGGTGTTTCTGTGGACAAGATGTATGAACTCCGCTGTAGCCCAGTTAATACGCGACCTTGGCTGATATGGTCAAATAATGATCAAGGTCCTACCTGACATTTTTGCCAGTACGCAAATGTTAAACCGACCATTACCGTATCCACAGGTCTTCGTATTTGTGAATAACTCATGGCGACATACCTGCTAAATGCCGATCGGCAGCACTCTGTACTGGGTACGTATCCCGGCGGCCCCCGTGCTTATGCGCCTTATGGAGTCATGAGCGCCGCCTGCGCACCAGGGCTGGCATTTTGTGGAGAGTATCGGGACCCAGTGACTGGGAATTACCCACTAGGAAATGGCCATCGTACCTACACACCCTCGCTCATGCGTTTCCAGTCACCCGACACGCAAAGCCCGTTCGGCGAGGGCGGGCTCAATGCTTATTTGTACTGCCTTGGTGACCCGGTCAACCACCGCGATCCCACAGGGCAGAAGGCAGAGGATTATGTACTGCCAGTGCTGAGTATCCTTACCAACGTGCTAGGTCTGTTTATCAGCGGGCTACGATTCAGAGCTTTCGTCAAGCAGGTGGGTGCTAGTCGAAGAATTGCCGTGGAAAGCCTTTCACCGTCGATTATGCCGCCAACACGACAGGATTGGGCTTTGTCCAGCGTGAGTGCGGTCGCTGGCGTTGCGGGGTTGACCATTGGTGTTGTGAGAACGGCCGATCCTGAAAACAACTGGCAGACATGGGCCTTGGCTACGCTGACCGTTGTGTCGCTCGCAACGACGGGCTATGAGGCATGGGGGCTGGCTCAGGAGAAGCCATGGAAACCGGATACGCCTGTCGCTGTGAGGCGGCGAGAATCTCCGCCTACCGCAGATGATGTGAACACTTCAGCGGCCGAGATCAGAGGCATGACCCCATCCCAGAAATACGGATAGCGACATCTGTCGCTATCCGCTTATCCCGGGCAGTTACTGCGCCTGCACTTCTTTCAGGTAAGGCGCAGGTTCCGCGCCCAGATTGTTCAGCAAGCGCTGGCTATACCAGTCAATGAAGTTGACCACGCCAAACTCGTAGGTCTTCGAGTAAGGCCCAGGCTGATAAGCAGTGGAGTTGATCCCACGCTGGTTCTCTTCAGCCAAACGACGGTCCTGATCGTTGGTTGCGTCCCAGACCTTGCGCATCTGCTCAGGGTCGTAGTCCACGCCTTCCACGGCATCCTTGTGCACCAGCCACTTGGTGGTGACCATGGTTTCCTGGGCGCTGATCGGCCACACGGTGAACACGATCATGTGGTCGCCCATGCAGTGGTTCCAGGAGTGTGGCAGGTGCAGGATGCGCATCGAGCCCAGGTCGGGGTTCTTGATGCGGCCCATCAGCTTCTTGCATGCCTGCTTGCCATCCATGGTCATCGACACGGTCCCCTTGAGCAGCGGCATGCGCACGATACGGTTACGCAGGCCATGGCTCTTGTGCAGGTACGGGATCTTCTCGGCTTCCCAGGCAGCGGCGGAGGCGGCTACGTGGTCCTTGAAGGCCTGGTCGGCGCGAGGGTCGTTGGTGTCGTCCCACTCCAGCAGGGTTTTCAGCAGTTCAGGGTGCGACCCATTGCAGTGGTAGCACTCGCGGTTGTTTTCCAGCACCAGTTTCCAGTTGGCCTTTTCCATCAAGGTGGTTTGTACCGCCACCTTGGTGTTTTCCATATCGTACGGTTCCATGTAGTGGTCCAGGGTGGCCAGGAACTCGTCGATGGCGGGCGGGTTTTCCGCCAGGCTGATGAAGATGTAGCCGCCAGCGACCTTCACGTTCACCGGCTTCAGGCCATACTGGTTCATGTCGAAGTCGGCGCCCATTTCAGTGCCGGCGAACAGCAAGCGGCCGTCCAGCTCGTAGGTCCACTGGTGGTAAGGGCAGACCAGCTTGGCCACCTTGCCTTTTTCGCTGGTGCACAGACGCGAGCCGCGGTGGCGGCAGACGTTATGGAAGGCATGCACCTTACCCTCGGCACCACGGATCACGATGATCGGGTTCTTGCCGATCTGCAGGGTCAGGAAGTTGCCCTTTGTCGGAATCTCGCTTACCAGCCCCGCGATCAGCCACTCCTTGTGGAAGATCTCCTGCATGTCGATCTGGAACAGACGCTCGTCGGTGTAGAAAGGCTGGGGCAGCGAGTAGGTGCGCTCGCGGGTCTGCAGCATCTCGGCGGTGGCCTTGCGTGCAGGTTCCAGTGGATCGCCCAGGCTCAGGGTTGCGGTGACGTCCATCGTGTATTCCTCGGGGCCGTGTGCGGCCGGCAAAAGGTGGCTAATCGTTGTTGTGGTGCCGCAAGGCTGCTCATCAGAAACAGCTAGTTGTTTTGCCGTGGAGTGTGCGTCCGAAGGCGTCATGAACCGTATCCATGGGCGACATGGCCGATTTGAATTACGACGCGCCAGCCCTTGCAGTGCGGGGCTGGTCGCGATAAGCACGCCGATGTCGCTGGCAGGAATGTACGTCGTCTTCAGCTTGCGCATTATCCAAGCCATAAAACGGCCAATAGTCGGCTGCTGGAGATGAACATGTCCGATACCTTCCTCAATCCGGTCACTACCCAGACCTGGGCCAACGGCCGCCACATCGTGCGCTGCGTCAAGGTCATCCAGGAGACCTGGGACGTGCGCACGTTCTGCTTCATGGCCGATCAACCGATCATGTTCTTCTTCAAGCCGGGGCAGTTCGTCACCCTGGAGCTGGAGATCGAAGGCAAGCCGGTGATGCGTTCCTACACCATCTCCAGTTCGCCGTCGGTGCCCTACAGCTTCTCGATCACGGTCAAGCGCGTACCGGGCGGCCTGGTGTCCAACTTCCTTCACGACACCATGCACGAAGGCGCCGAGCTGCCGGTGCATGGCCCGGTGGGGCTGTTCAACGCCATCGATTTCCCGGCGCAAAAGGTGCTGTACCTCTCGGGCGGTGTCGGGATCACCCCGGTCATGTCGATGGCGCGCTGGTTCTACGACACCAACGGCAATGTCGACATGGTGTTCGTGCACAGCGCCCGTTCGCCGAAGGACATCATCTACCATCGTGAACTGGAGCAGATGGCCTCGCGCATCCCCAATTTCAGCCTGCACATCATTTGTGAAAAGCATGGCCTGGGTGAGCCGTGGGCGGGTTATCGCGGTTACCTCAACCAGCGCCTGATGGAGCTGATCGCGCCGGACTACATGGACCGTGTGGTGTTCTGCTGCGGCCCGACGCCATACATGACTGCGGTCAAGCGCATGCTCGAAGCGGTCGGCTTCGACATGAAGAACTATCACGAGGAATCGTTCGGTGCGACGCCGCCTGAGGCCAAAGCCGATGCGGTGGAGCATGCCGAGCAGGCTGCCGACGCGCCGGAACTGGATGCGGCCGACCTCAACCTGGTGGAGTTCATCGGCAGCGAGAAGAGCATCCGCATCGCCCCGGGCGAGACCGTGCACGCGGCGGCGGCCAAGGTTGGCCTGATGATCCCGAAAGCCTGCGGTATGGGCATTTGCGGCACCTGCAAGGTGCTCAAGCTGGGCGGCGAAGTGGAGATGGAGCACAACGGCGGCATTACCGAAGAGGACGAAGCCGAGGGCTACATCCTGTCGTGCTGCAGTGTGCCGAAAGGGGATGTGCGGATCGATTACTGATCCGGTGTTCCCAGGGCCGCAAAGCGGCCCTGTTCTGTTTCACAACTGGTATTTCCGACAGTTCCAGATTACCCGAGGTACCAAATAGAATTGCCTCAGTCCTCTTTGAGTATTGAGCATGAACCGTTGCCATTTGCTAGTTGTGGATATGAGCGGTTCAGTGTTTTACCGCAGCCACTGCAGAACACACGGCGCATATGACCCCTATGGTGCACATCCGGGCAATGCTGCTTGGGTACTCGCATTTAATGGCGAGCGCCGAGATAACCTCACAGGCTTTTATCTGCTCGGCAATGGCAGAAGAGCATATAGCTCCGCATCAAGGCGATTCTTGTCTGCAGACCAGCTGAGCCCATTTTCCAAGGGGGGTATCAATGCTTATGCCTATTGCTTGGGAGATCCGGTTAACAGGCAAGATCCGAGCGGAGCATTCAGCATTCTCTCGTTTCTCAAAAGCGCGATATGGCTAGGCTCGCGGATTAAAGCAGCTTGGGCTCGTCCAGCTGGATTGAAGGTGTTGGCTGAAGCGGCTAAATGGACGGCCGGTATCGGAGGCAGCCTGGCTTTTTACGGAGTACCTGGTGGTAAAGAGTTGGCGACTGCTGGGAGTATTGTGAAGGCCGGGTTAAAAGGATTTTCAGTCGGCAGGGCGCTGCAGAAAGAGGTTGAGAATAGTTTTGGGCCTCTCATGATGGATTTGGCTGGGGCTGAATTTTCGCCCTTCGTTGGCCCTACCACCGCCAGCGAGTCTCCAAGCCCCTTGGAGCTTGCTGAACAGATCAGGGCTGCATCTCGCCAACCCATTAAAGTCCAAGGCAAGGCGTGACAATTCTGCAATCACCGCACGGGTCTGTTGCGCCCCGGTAGCACTCTGCACCGACAGCTCATTGATGTTTGCCAGGTTGCGTCCACTTTCCGCGCCACTTCTTCCACAGCGCTGATCATCTCGATGAGGGTGCTGGCCGCCTGTTCGATTTCGTTGTTCTGCTGCTGGCCACGGGCGCTTTCGTCAGTCCTTTTCCTGACCGGCGGTTGATCCAGGTCGGAACAAGGGGCCGGCTACCCTGTCAATCTGCGGGTTAGACACTTTGTGAATCCGATATTTAATGGCGATGGGCCGCACTTTTCTTTATCGTGTGCGCCCCTCGCAACAACCTGAGATAGACCCATGCTGGAAGCTTCCCTGAATCAAATCGAGCAACTGGTCAGCGACCTGATGCAGAAGAACGCTCAACTCACCGAGCAGAACGCCGCCCTCGGTCAGGAACTGGCCCAGGCCAAGGAAGAGAACGAAACCCTGCAGCTGTCGCTGATGGAGCAGGAAGAGAAGAACGGCAGCACCGCCGCACGCCTGCAGGCCCTGCTCGAGCGCGCCAACGCCGGCGTCGTAGGCGCATGACACTGCGAGCGCAGCCGATCAATGTCGTGTCGATCCTCGGCAACGACTATTCGATCAAGGCGCCTGAAGGCCAGGAAGCGACCCTGGCCCAGGCGGTGCAGATGCTCAACACCGCCCTGGCCCAGACCAAGCGTCAGTACCCGACCCTGATCGGCGACAAGCTGCTGGTGCTGGCCGCGCTGAACCTGTGTTCGCGGCAGATCGAGCTGCAGGATGAGCACCGCAAGACGCTGGAGCGTACCCAGGCGCAGATCGATGCCACGGTGGACGCCATCGTGCGGACCATAGCCGAACAATAAGGCCTTGCATCGACCTCTGTGGGAGCGGATTCACCCGCGAATGCGTCAGTGCAGTCAGCATCGCATTCGCGGGTAAACCCGCTCCCACAGGGTATCTGATTGCTTCAGGTCACTAGATTAACTGCATACGCAAGTGTATACACTTTCCGCAAACAATAATTATGCGGGGAGTAGGGCATGCGTATCTGGCGTAAAAGCATCCAGTGGCAGTTGATCTCCAGCATGGGCGCAGCCCTGCTGGCGAGCATCCTGGTGGTGGTCATCATTTTCACGGTGGCGCTAAACCGTCTCACCGAACGCTACCTGGTCGATACCGCGCTGCCCGCCAGCATCGAGGCCATCCGCAACGACATCGAGCGCATGCTCGGCCAGCCGCTGGTGGCGGCGGCAGATATTGCCGGCAACACCCTGCTGCGCGACTGGCTTGCCGCCGGTGAAGACCCCGCCCATGCCGCTTCATTCATCGAATACCTGACCGCCGCCAAGCAGCGCAACCGGGCCTTCACCACTTTGTTCGTTTCGACCGAAACCGGCCACTACTACAACGAGAATGGCATGGACCGTACCCTCAGCCGCGGCAACCCCAAGGACAAATGGTTCTACGGCTACATCGACAGCGGTGCCGAACGCCTGATCAACATCGACATCGACGGTGCCACCGGCGAGCTCGCGCTGTTCATCGACTATCGTGTGGAAAAGAATGGCCAACTGGTCGGTGTGGCCGGTATGGGCCTGCGCATGACCGAACTGTCGAAGCTGATCCATGACTTCAAATTTGGCGAGCACGGGAAGGTGTTCCTGGTGCGTAACGATGGCCTGATCCAGGTTCATCCGGACGCTGCCTTCAGCGGCAAACGCCAGCTCACCGAACAGCTCGGCGCGGATGCCGCCAAGGTGCTGATGACTGGCGGCGAAGGCCTGCGCAGCAGCCGCTTCAGCCGTGACGGCGAAAGCTACCTGGCGCTCGGACTGCCCCTTCGCGACCTCAACTGGACCCTGGTGGCCGAGGTGCCCGAGGAGGAAATCTACGCGCCAATGCACCAGGCGGTATGGCTGACCAGCCTGATCGGTGGTGCCGTGGCCCTGGTGTCGCTGCTGCTGGTGGTGCTGCTGGCGCGTGGCCTGGTGCGGCCGATCCGCCGCGTGACAGCGGCGCTGGTGCAGATTGGCAGCGGCGCGGGTGACCTCAGCCACCGGCTGGACGATTCACGCCAGGACGAACTGGGCGACCTGGCGCGTGGTTTCAACCGCTTCCTCGACAGCCAGCGCCGGTTGATCGGCGAGGTATTGCACACTTCCGAGCGGCTGCACCTGGCGGTCGAGCAGGTGACACAGGTGGTGGACAACACCGCCGAGCGTTCCGGGCGCCAGCAGGAAATGACCGAAATGGTCGCTACCGCCGTGCACGAAATGGGTTTGACCGTGCAGGACATTGCCCGCAATGCCGGTGATGCGGCCCAGGCCTCGCAGTCGGCGAGGGACGAAGCCCTGCAGGCGCGTGAAGTGGTGCAACGCTCGATCCGTGGTATCGAGGGGATGTCGGGTGATATCGGCAAGGCGGCCGATGCAGTCAGCCAGCTGGCCGAGGAAGTAGCTTCGATCGACGAAGTTCTTGCGGTTATCCGTAGTATTTCCGAGCAAACCAACCTGCTGGCGCTGAATGCCGCCATCGAGGCGGCCAGGGCAGGGGAGATGGGCCGTGGGTTTGCCGTGGTGGCCGATGAGGTGCGTACCTTGGCCCGGCGCACGCAGCTGTCCACCGACGAAGTGCAGCAGATGATCCAGCGCTTGAAGCAGGGCGCGGGTTCGGCTGTGAGTTCGATGCAGGCTGGGCAGCAGGCGACGGGTAGCGGGGTGGAGTCGAGCCAGCGCACCGGAGCGTCATTGGGGGCGATCACTGACCAGGTCGAGCACATCAGCGACATGAACCATCAGGTAGCTACTGCGACCGAAGAGCAGTCGGCGGTGACCGAGGAGATCAATCGTACGGTGCAGGGGATTTCCGACCTGGCGCGGGAGACCGCGGCGGAGGTGCAGGGCTGTCGTGAAGAGTGCCAGGCGCTGCGTGGCTTGGCGGATGACCTGGCGCGGCAGATGGGTGGGTTCAGGCTTTAGATCAGGGCTTCTTCGCGGGCTTGCCCGCTCCCACAGGTACTGCACAGCTCTCGACGGCTGCGATGTTCCTGTGGGAGATTGCCCAACCCTTTGGGCTGCGCTGTCGCGCAGAGAACCAATATCGCTCGTCTGACGCGTCCTTTGTAGGAGCAGCCTTGTGCTGCGAAGAGGCCGGTACAGCCAATAGACAGGCTTTGTCAGCCCCGGCCTCTTCGCAGCACAAGGCTGCTCCTACAGGGCCTCGCCGAACCAATGAGTCATGTGTTGCTCTATGAGAGCGGGCATGCCCGCGAATGCGGGCTGTCAGGCGCCGATGATGCTGCGGATATCCGCCGCCAGCTCGCGCACCCGCTCTTGCTCGGTATCCCACGAGCACATGAACCGCGCCCCGCCGCTACCAATGAAGGTATAGAACCGCCACCCCTTGGCGCGCAGTGCGTCGATCGCGTGCTCTGGCATCTGCAGAAACACCCCGTTGGCCTCGACCGGGAACATCAGCTCCACCCCCGGCAAGTCACTCACCAGCGAGGCGAGCAACTGCGCGCAATGGTTGGCATGCGTGCCATGGCGAAGCCAGGCGCCATCTTCCAGCAGGCCCACCCAAGGCGCCGACAGGAAGCGCATCTTCGATGCCAGTTGCCCGGCCTGCTTGCAGCGGTAGTCGAAGTCCTCGGCCAGTTGGCGGTTGAAGAACAGGATCGCCTCGCCCACCGCCATGCCGTTCTTGGTGCCGCCAAAGCACAGTACATCGACACCGGCCTTCCAGGTCAGCTCTGCCGGGCTGCAGCCCAGGAACGAGCAGGCATTGCTGAAGCGTGCGCCGTCCATGTGCAGGTTCAGCCCCAGCTCCTTGCAGGTGGCGCTGATCGCCTTCAGCTCGTCGGGGCGATAGACGGTGCCCACCTCGGTGGCCTGGGTAATGGTCACCACCCGTGGCTTGGGGTAGTGGATGTCCTGACGCTTCAGCGCCACTTCGCGGATCGACTGTGGTGTCAGCTTGCCGTTGACGCTGGGCGCGGTCAGCAGCTTGGAGCCGTTGGAGAAGAACTCTGGCGCACCGCACTCGTCGGTTTCGACGTGGGCGGTCTCGGAGCAGATCACGCTGTGGTAGCTCTGGCACAGCGAGGCCAGGGCCAGGGAGTTGGCGGCGGTGCCGTTGAAGGCGAAGAACACCTCGCAGTCGGTTTCGAACAGCTTGCGGAAGTATTCCGCGGCGCGTTCGGTCCACTGGTCGTCGCCGTAGGCGCGGTCGTGGCCATGGTTGGCCTTTTCCATCGCTGCCCAGGCTTCGGGGCAGATGCCGGAATAGTTGTCGCTGGCGAATTGTTGGCTCTTATCTGTCATGACACTGTCCTGTGAACGACGCAGAACAGCACTCTAAACCATCGATTCAGCAGTTGCCTATACAAGCGGTGCATCGGCTGATTTCAGCGGTGCCTGTACTGGGCCTATCGCCGGCAAGCTGGCTCCCACAGGTACTCCACAGGGCTTGAGAGCAATGTCATTCCTGTGGGAGCCGGCTTGCCGGCGATGAGGCCAGAGAGGCCAGTGCAAAACGAATGTCGTAAACGCGCCATTGCAAGGCGTGCGCAGGCATCTGACCCGCCCCGGCCAGTCATAACATCGCCACAAAGGGCCACAGTGCCCCACGACAAAAAACGATCGCTGCCGGGAGATACACGATGTTCAGCAAGCAAGACCAGATTCAGGGTTACGACGATGCACTGCTGGCGGCGATGAATGCCGAAGAACAGCGCCAGGAAGACCATATCGAGCTGATCGCCTCGGAAAACTACACCTCCAAGCGCGTGATGCAGGCCCAAGGCAGCGGCCTGACCAACAAGTACGCCGAAGGCTACCCGGGCAAGCGCTACTACGGCGGCTGCGAGCACGTGGACAAGGTAGAGGCCCTGGCCATCGAGCGCGCCAAGCAGCTGTTCGGTGCCGACTACGCCAACGTCCAGCCGCACTCCGGCTCCTCGGCCAACGCTGCGGTCTACCTGGCCCTGCTGCAGGCTGGTGACACCATCCTCGGCATGAGCCTGGCCCACGGCGGCCACCTGACCCACGGTGCCAAGGTGTCGTCTTCGGGCAAACTGTACAACGCTGTGCAATACGGCATCGACACCAACACCGGCCTGATCGACTACGACGAAGTCGAGCGCCTGGCTGTCGAGCACAAGCCAAAAATGATCGTTGCCGGCTTCTCGGCCTACTCCAAGACCCTCGACTTCCCACGCTTCCGCGCCATCGCCGACAAGGTCGGTGCGCTGCTGTTCGTCGACATGGCCCACGTAGCCGGCCTGGTTGCCGCTGGCCTGTACCCGAACCCGATCCCGTTCGCCGATGTGGTTACCACCACTACTCACAAGACCCTGCGCGGCCCACGTGGCGGCCTGATCCTTGCCAAGTCGAACGAAGAGATCGAGAAGAAGCTGAACGCCGCGGTGTTCCCTGGCGCCCAGGGCGGCCCGCTGATGCACGTGATCGCCGCCAAGGCCGTTTGCTTCAAGGAAGCGCTGGAGCCTGAATTCAAGGCCTACCAGCAACAAGTGATCGAAAACGCCCAGGCCATGGCCCAGGTGTTCATCGACCGCGGCTACGACGTGGTTTCCGGCGGCACCGACAACCACCTGTTCCTGGTCAGCCTGATCCGCCAGGGCCTCACCGGCAAAGATGCCGACGCCGCCCTGGGCCGCGCGCACATCACCGTCAACAAGAACGCCGTGCCGAATGACCCGCAGTCGCCATTCGTCACCTCGGGCCTGCGCATCGGTACCCCGGCCGTTACCACCCGCGGCTTCAAGGTCGCTCAGTGCGTGGCCCTGGCCGGCTGGATCTGCGACATCCTCGACAACCTCGGTGACGCAGACGTCGAAGCCGATGTGGCGAAGAACGTCGCGGCCCTTTGCGCAGATTTCCCTGTTTACCGCTGAGTGGAGTCACACACCATGCAACGTTACTCGGGCTTCGGCCTTTTCAAGCACTCCCTCAGCCACCACGAGAACTGGCAGCGCATGTGGCGCACGCCAACCCCTAAAAAGGTCTACGACGTGGTTATCGTCGGCGGTGGCGGCCATGGCCTGGCCACGGCCTACTACCTGGCCAAAGAACACGGCATCACCAACGTTGCCGTGATCGAGAAGGGTTACCTGGGCGGCGGCAACACCGCCCGTAACACCACCATCGTGCGTTCCAACTACCTGTGGGACGAGTCGGCGCACCTGTATGAGCACGCCATGAAGCTGTGGGAGGGCCTGTCCCAGGACCTCAACTACAACGTGATGTTCTCCCAGCGCGGTGTGTACAACCTGTGCCACACCCTGCAGGACATGCGTGACTCCGAGCGCCGGGTCAGCGCCAACCGCCTGAACGGCGTGGATGGCGAGCTGCTCAACACCGCCCAGGTCGCGGCCGAGATCCCGTACCTGGATTGCTCGAAGAACACCCGCTACCCGATCCTTGGTGCCACCGTGCAGCGCCGTGGCGGCGTGGCCCGTCACGACGCCGTGGCCTGGGGCTTCGCCCGTGCCGCCGACGCCCTGGGCGTGGACCTGATCCAGCAGACCGAAGTGATCGGCTTCCGCAAGGAAAACGGCGCGGTCATCGGTGTGGAAACCAACAAAGGCTTCATCGGCGCCAAGCGCGTCGGCGTGGTCACCGCCGGTAACTCCGGGCACATGGCCAAGCTGGCCGGCTTCCGCCTGCCGCTGGAATCGCACCCGCTGCAAGCACTGGTATCCGAGCCGATCAAGCCGATCATCGACAGCGTGATCATGTCCAACGCCGTGCACGGCTACATCAGCCAGTCCGACAAGGGCGACCTGGTGATCGGTGCCGGTATCGACGGCTGGGTCGGCTACGGCCAGCGCGGTTCGTACCCGGTGATCGAGCATACCCTGCAGGCCATCGTCGAGATGTTCCCCAACCTCTCGCGCGTGCGCATGAACCGCCAGTGGGGCGGCATCGTCGATACCTCGCCGGACGCTTGCCCGATCATCACCAAGACCCCGGTCAAGAACATGTTCTTCAACTGCGGTTGGGGTACTGGCGGCTTCAAGGCGACCCCGGGTTCGGGCAACGTCTTCGCCGCGAGCCTGGCCAAGGGCGAAATGCACCCACTGGCCGCGCCGTTCTCCATGGACCGTTTCTACAACGGCGCACTGATCGACGAACACGGCGCCGCCGCCGTCGCCCACTAACCGGAGACACCGTCATGTTGCATATTTTCTGTCCCCACTGCGGCGAGCTGCGCTCCGAAGAAGAGTTCCACGCCTCTGGCCAGGCGCACATCGCCCGCCCGCTGGATCCTAACGCCTGCTCCGACGAGGAGTGGGGTACCTACATGTTCTACCGTGACAACCCACGCGGTATTCACCACGAACTGTGGGACCACGTTGCCGGCTGCCGCCAGTATTTCAACGTCACCCGCGACACCGTGACCTACGAGATTCTGGAAACCTACAAGATTGGCGAGAAGCCGCAAGTGACCGCCAGCGGCAAGCAGAGCAGCGCCGCGTCGACCGTCAAAGGCCAAGGGGAAAAAGTATGAGCCAGACCTATCGCCTCGCCAGCGGCGGCCGTATCGACCGCAGCAAGGTCCTGAACTTCACTTTCAACGGCAAGACCTATCAAGGTTATGCCGGTGACAGCCTGGCCGCCGCATTGCTGGCCAACGGCGTCGACATCGTCGGCCGCAGCTTCAAGTATTCGCGCCCACGCGGCATCATCGCCGCTGGTACCGAAGAGCCGAACGCCATCCTGCAGATCGGCTCCAGCGAAGCCACCCAGATCCCCAACGTGCGTGCCACCCAGCAGGCGCTGTACGCAGGTCTTGTAGCTACCAGCACCAACGGCTGGCCGAACGTCAACAACGACGTCATGGGCATCCTGGGCAAGGTGGGCGGCAGCATGATGCCGCCGGGCTTCTACTACAAAACCTTCATGTACCCGAAATCGTTCTGGATGACTTACGAGAAGTACATCCGCAAAGCCGCCGGCCTTGGCCGTGCGCCGCTGCAGAACGACCCGGACAGCTACGACTACATGAACCAGCACTGCGACGTGCTGATCGTCGGCGCCGGCCCTGCTGGCCTGGCCGCCGCACTGGCCGCTGCCCGCAGCGGTGCCCGCGTGATCCTGGCTGACGAGCAGGAAGAGTTCGGCGGCAGCCTGCTCGACACCCGCGAAACCCTCGACGGCAAGCCTGCTACCGATTGGGTCAACGCCGTGGTCAAGGAGCTGGAAAGCCTGCCGGAAGTGACCCTGCTGCCACGTGCCACGGTCAACGGCTACCACGACCATAACTTCCTGACCATCCACGAGCGCCTCACCGACCACCTCGGCGACCGCGCCCCGATCGGTCAGGTTCGCCACCGCGTGCACCGCGTGCGTGCCAAGCGCGTGGTGCTGGCTGCCGGCGCCCACGAGCGCCCGCTGGTGTACGGCAACAACGACGTGCCGGGCAACATGCTGGCTGGTGCCGTTTCCACCTACGTACGCCGTTACGGCGTGGCCCCGGGCCGCAAGCTGGTGCTGTCGACCAACAACGACCACGCCTACCGCGCCGCGCTGGACTGGCACGACGCCGGCCTGCAAGTGGTCGCCATTGCCGACGCCCGCCACAACCCGCGTGGCTCGCTGGTTGAAGAAGCACGTGCCAAAGG
The DNA here is from genome assembly GCF_015168335.1 of Pseudomonas shirazica. Taxonomy (NCBI): domain Bacteria; kingdom Pseudomonadati; phylum Pseudomonadota; class Gammaproteobacteria; order Pseudomonadales; family Pseudomonadaceae; genus Pseudomonas; species Pseudomonas shirazica. Next base: position 4,926,636 of record NZ_CP063456.1, on the reverse strand, counting down.
CATCCGCATCCTCACCTCCAGCGCCGTGATCGAGGCCAAGGGCAGCAAGCACGTCACCGGCGCCCGTGTGGCCGCCATCGATGTGCAGGCACACAAGGTCACCAGCCCTGGCGAAACTCTCGAGTGCGACCTGATCGCCACCTCCGGCGGTTACAGCCCGATCGTGCACCTGGCTTCGCACCTGGGCGGTCGCCCGGTATGGCGTGAAGACATCCTCGGCTTCGTGCCGGGCGATGCTCCGCAGAAACGCGAATGCGTGGGTGGCATCAACGGCGTCTACGCCCTGGGCGACGTGATCGCCGATGGCTTCGAGGGCGGCGTTCGCGCAGCCACCGAAGCGGGCTTCAAGGCCACCGTTGGCAGCCTGCCGAAAACCGTTGCACGCAAGGAAGAGGCCACTGTGGCGCTGTTCCAGGTGCCGCACGACAAAGGCACTGCCCGTGCACCCAAGCAGTTCGTTGACCAGCAGAACGACGTCACCGCAGCCGCCATCGAACTGGCCACCCGCGAAGGCTTCGAGTCGGTCGAGCACGTGAAACGCTACACCGCGCTGGGCTTCGGTACCGACCAGGGCAAACTGGGCAACATCAACGGCCTGGCCATTGCCGCCCGTTCGATCGGCATCACCATCCCGGAAATGGGCACCACCATGTTCCGTCCCAACTACACGCCGGTTACCTTCGGCGCGGTAGCGGGCCGTCACTGTGGTCACCTGTTCGAGCCCGTACGCTTCACCGCCCTGCATGCCTGGCACGTGAAGAACGGCGCCGAGTTCGAAGATGTCGGCCAGTGGAAGCGCCCATGGTACTTCCCGAAAGCCGGTGAAGACATCCACGCCGCCGTGGCCCGTGAATGCAAGGCCGTGCGCGACAGCGTGGGCCTGCTGGACGCCTCGACCCTGGGCAAGATCGACATCCAGGGCCCGGACGCGCGTGAGTTCCTCAACCGCATCTACACCAACGCCTGGACCAAGCTCGACGTGGGCAAGGCCCGCTATGGCCTGATGTGCAAGGAAGACGGCATGGTCTTCGACGACGGCGTAACCGCCTGCGTCGGCGACAACCACTTCATCATGACCACCACCACTGGTGGCGCCGCCCGCGTGCTGCAGTGGATGGAGCTGTACCACCAGACCGAATGGCCGGAACTGAAGGTGTACTTCACCTCGGTCACCGACCACTGGGCCACCATGACCCTGTCCGGCCCGAACAGCCGCAAGCTGCTCAGCGAGCTGACCGACATCGACATGGACAAGGAAGCCTTCCCGTTCATGACCTGGAAAGAAGGCAACGTCGGCGGCGTACCGGCCCGGGTGTTCCGTATCTCGTTCACCGGCGAGCTGTCGTACGAAGTCAACGTACAGGCCAACTACGCCATGGGCGTGCTGGAACAGATCATCGAGGCAGGCAAGAAGTACAACCTGACCCCGTACGGCACCGAGACCATGCACGTACTGCGTGCCGAGAAGGGCTTCATCATCGTTGGCCAGGACACTGACGGCTCAATGACCCCGGATGACCTGAACATGAGCTGGTGCGTGGGCCGCAACAAGCCGTATTCGTGGATCGGCCTGCGTGGCATGAACCGCGAAGACTGCGTGCGCGAAAACCGCAAGCAGCTGGTGGGCCTGAAGCCGGTCGACCCGACCAAGTGGCTGCCGGAAGGCGCCCAGCTGGTGTTCGACCCGAAACAGCCGATCCCGATGGACATGGTTGGCCACGTCACCTCCAGCTATGCGTCCAACTCCCTGGGCTATTCGTTCGCCATGGGTGTGGTCAAAGGCGGCCTCAAGCGCATGGGCGAGCGCGTCTACTCGCCGCAGGCGGATGGCAGCGTGATCGAGGCGGAGATCGTGTCTTCGGTGTTCTTCGATCCGAAGGGTGAGCGGCAGAACGTTTGACTCCGGGCCCTGTGGGGGCAGGCCAGGCCCAATCGCCGGCAAGCCAGCTCCCACAGGATCGATGCAGCTTTGAAGGTTGGCGAGCTCCCTGTGGGAGCTGGCTTGCCGGCGATGAGGCCGGTAGCCCCAACACACGAGCTGCGTCGCATCGACGAACAAGAATTCAAGGCAGGTAAGAAATGAGCGCTATCAACGTCTTCCAGCAAAACCCCGGCGCCGAGGCCAAGGCCCAGTCGCCACTGCACCACGCCGACCTGGCCAGCCTGGTTGGCAAAGGCCGCAAGAACGCAGGCGTGACCCTGCGTGAACGCAAGTTCCTCGGCCACCTGACCCTCCGTGGCGACGGCCACGACCCGGAATTTGCCGCCGGCGTGCACAAGGCCCTGGGCCTGGAGCTGCCAGTGGCACTGACCGTGGTCGCCAACAACGAAATGTCGCTGCAATGGATGGGGCCGGACGAGTGGCTGCTGATCGTCCCGGGGGGCCAGGAGTTTGCCGTCGAGCAGAAGCTGCGCGCGGCCCTCGAAGGCCAGCACATCCAGGTGGTCAATGTCAGCGGTGGGCAGAGCCTGCTGGAACTGCGCGGCCCGAACGTGCGCGAAGTGCTGATGAAGTCCACCAGCTATGATGTTCATCCGAACAACTTCCCGGTGGGCAAGGCAGTCGGCACTGTCTTCGCCAAGTCGCAACTGGTGATCCGCCGCACCGCCGAAGATACCTGGGAGCTGGTGATTCGCCGCAGCTTCGCCGACTACTGGTGGCTGTGGCTGCAGGACGCTTCGGCCGAGTACGGCCTGAGCATCGAGGCTTAAGGAGAACAGAACATGAGTCGGGCACCGGATACCTGGATTCTCACCGCCGACTGCCCGAGCATGCTCGGCACCGTCGACGTGGTGACGCGTTACCTCTTCGAGCAGCGCTGCTACGTGACGGAGCACCACTCCTTCGATGACCGGCTGTCGGGGCGTTTCTTCATTCGCGTGGAGTTCCGCCAGCCGGATGATTTCGATGAAGCCGGCTTCCGGGCCGGCCTTGCCGAGCGCAGCGAGGCGTTCGGCATGACCTTCGAGCTGACCGCACCTAACCATCGCCCCAAGGTGGTGATCATGGTGTCCAAGGCCGACCACTGCCTTAACGACCTGCTGTATCGCCAGCGTATCGGTCAGCTGGCCATGGACGTGGTCGCGGTGGTATCCAACCACCCTGATCTCGAACCCCTGGCACACTGGCACAAGATTCCTTACTACCACTTTGCCCTCGACCCCAAGGACAAGCCCGGGCAAGAGCGCAAGGTACTTCAGGTGATCGAGGAAACCGGCGCCGAACTGGTGATTCTTGCGCGCTACATGCAGGTGCTGTCACCGGAGCTGTGCCGGCGCCTGGATGGTTGGGCGATCAACATTCACCACTCGTTGCTGCCAGGGTTCAAAGGCGCCAAGCCTTATCACCAGGCGTACAACAAGGGCGTGAAGATGGTTGGCGCTACCGCGCACTACATCAACAACGACCTGGACGAAGGCCCGATCATCGCCCAGGGTGTGGAGGTGGTCGACCACAGTCATTACCCCGAAGACCTGATTGCCAAAGGGCGCGACATCGAGTGCCTGACCCTGGCGCGAGCGGTGGGGTATCACATCGAGCGACGAGTGTTCCTCAATGCGAACAGGACTGTGGTGCTCTGACCGCGTCTAGCTTTTATCGCGGGCATGGGCTTTCAGGGTTTCGCGGATGGCTGTAAGGAACCTCTGGCGCATGTCCGCACCCAGTTTGTTACCTGGGATTGGATCGCCGTCGCGGTCCACCCAGCCTGCTTTGAACTCGTGAAGATCCATGCCTTCGGCTTCTTCGTCGAAGTCGTAGCCTGGACCATAAGCCGCGTAATAGAAGATCTTGTCGGCGTCCAGAAAGTACCGCTGTTTGCCGAACAATGCTGCTTCGATGTCTGGGTCGAAGCCCTGCTGCCTGGCAGCCTCGACCCAGTATGGCCAGAAGGCGTCCTCGGGGCGCTCAGTATCCGTCATGGTGGTTCTCCAGTTTGATAGACGATGGGTTACTGCATCCCTATCGAATCACTCGGTCGCCAACGTATTGCGGTAGATATTCATCGCCCCGGGCATGCGCGCGACCACCACCTGGCCGATTGCCGTTCAGAGGTATTTGCCTGTCGTTTCCAGTCAGCGCATCCGTCCCCATCAGGCCCACAATTCCCTGCATTCCAGTAACACATGCCGCCCACGGATGGCGGCGCGTTCAACCACCGCTGCATAAATATAAATCAAGCGAGGTAAGAGCATGTCTGGCAATCGTGGAGTGGTATATCTCGGCGCCGGCAAGGTCGAGGTGCAGAAGATCGACTACCCGAAAATGCAGGACCCACGCGGCAAGAAGATCGAGCACGGCGTGATCCTGAAGGTGGTCTCCACCAACATCTGCGGCTCCGACCAGCACATGGTCCGCGGTCGCACCACTGCCCAGGTCGGCCTGGTCCTGGGCCACGAAATCACCGGCGAGATCGTCGAGAAGGGCCGTGACGTCGAGCGCATGCAGATTGGCGACCTGGTCTCGGTGCCATTCAACGTCGCCTGTGGCCGCTGCCGCTCCTGCAAGGAAATGCACACCGGTGTCTGCCTCACCGTCAACCCTGCCCGCGCTGGCGGTGCCTATGGTTACGTCGACATGGGCGACTGGACCGGCGGCCAGGCCGAGTACGTGCTGGTGCCGTACGCCGACTTCAACCTGCTGAAACTGCCCGAGCGCGACAAGGCCATGGAAAAGATCCGTGACCTGACCTGCCTGTCTGACATCCTGCCTACTGGTTACCACGGTGCCGTGACTGCCGGCGTTGGCCCAGGCAGCACCGTCTACGTTGCCGGTGCCGGCCCGGTCGGTTTGGCTGCCGCTGCCTCGGCACGTCTGCTGGGCGCTGCTTGCGTCATCGTTGGCGACCTCAACCCAGCCCGCCTGGCTCACGCCAAGTCCCAGGGTTTCGAAGTGGTCGACCTGTCCAAGGACACCCCGCTGCACGAGCAGATCGTCGATATCCTCGGCGAGCCTGAAGTGGACTGCGCCATCGACGCCGTTGGCTTCGAGGCCCGCGGCCATGGCCACGAAGGTGCCAAGCATGAAGCGCCAGCTACCGTGCTGAACTCGCTGATGCAGGTTACCCGCGTTGCCGGCAACATCGGTATCCCGGGCCTGTACGTGACCGAAGACCCGGGTGCGGTGGATGCTGCCGCCAAGATCGGCGCGCTGAGCATTCGCTTCGGCCTGGGCTGGGCCAAGTCGCACAGCTTCCACACCGGCCAGACCCCGACCATGAAGTACAACCGCCAGCTGATGCAGGCGATCATGTGGGACCGTATCAACATTGCCGAAGTGGTGGGTGTGCAGGTGATCAACCTCGACCAGGCGCCGGAAGGTTATGGCGAGTTCGATGCGGGTGTGCCGAAGAAGTTCGTTATTGACCCGCACAAGATGTGGGGGGCGGCGTAATCAGCGCCGATTAACGAGAGCCCCTCGAATCGAGGGGCTTTTTTGTGGCTGTTGCACTGATCTCAAGCCTGCACTGCCCTGTAGGAGCGGCCTTGTGTCGCGAAAGGGCTGCCAAGCAGCCCCAGGGTTTTGGCGCAAATGCACAAATTGCCGGGGCTGCTGCGCAGCCCTTTCGCGACACAAGGCCGCTCCTACAGCTGACCGCGCTAACCGGCCAAGCTATACAAGGCTCAGCGCATCATCCCCAGCTCGGCATCATCCATCAGCGCCTTGGCCAACGCGCTCAGGTAATGTGAAGCCCAAAGCAACTGCGGCTTGTTGTCCATCAGTCCGTCAATGGTCATATCCCGCACATACCGCTACGGCTTTCTGACCGTGCAACCGAAGCCCACTTAAATTAGGTGGACAGCATGGCCTTCGGCGGTTGCGGCAGGAAGATCTATTGGCCGGACGAATACAATAAATATGAGAAATGTATTGAACATTCAAAGCCGCTTGTAGAGGGCGGCTTTGAAGTGTTCGCTCTCATAATTTAATCAGCATCGAAGATGAGGTCCTCAAGGCTACCAGGTCGCTCTCTCCGGGCGTCTCGACGAGCTTGCTGTCGGCCATATCTGATCTCTCTCAAATAAATTCTTGCACCACCAAGAGCTTCTATGCTGTTTATATCTTCTAATAGGTCAAGCCTTGCTACAGCGCTTCTGCTGAAATTACCCGGTACGCCGGAGAGTGTTCCCGCCCTCGCAGCGCTCATTGTTTGATCGCTTGTGGTTATTGCTTTTATGTATCTTTGAATGATTGGGGTGGTATAGCTATTAATGGATCTAGAAGTTTTTGAGAGTGCGGCTGCCTCTTGGGGGAGTAGATTGCTAATAATGGACTCGAATATATCGGGCTCCCTTATTTTATCAAAGTGATTAATGGGTTCAGGTGTGGCAGAGTAGCGTGGGGCGTTTGGACGCAATGCACTGGCATGCGAGGTGGTACGCTTGAGCGTGGAGGGCTTGAATCTATGAAACGCTACGGCAGCGTTCTTGCTCACCTTCATGACCTGGCCATTTTCCAAATGTACGAGTACATGACCTGTCGGGTCTGTATAGTTGACTGGATCTCCGCCGCAGTATGCGTAACAGTTCGTTCCACCCTTTCCAAAGGGGCTGAGGCTATCAGGTGATTGAAAACGCATTAGATCCGGGGAGTATGCTCTATACCCCAATCCAAGGTGATAGACTCCTAATAGTATATCTATGAATTCGCCATTGAATCCTTGCAACGTCCGTTTGGACGGTAGGTTTCTAGAATGCCCAAAAGCGGCATATGCATACTCTTCTTTTTTTGCGCTGTCATGGGTGTACATTATTGAGTTTTTCGTATCTGTCGCTAACAGTTCAAGTTTTCGGGCGCTATCATTAGAGGATTCAGCGAAAATATGTTTGGTGGACCGGAAAGTCGAACGGTAATGATCGCCTATTTTTAAAGTGATGAGATTACCGCTTTGGTAGAAGAGGTGTGCCATGATAGTCCTCCAACAAATTGATTGAGCTAGCCTCGTGGCGCTTGGCGGTACGATGGCGGAGTCGCGGAAGTATAAATTAGACTAACTTAATCTATGTCGATTCTGCTACTGGCAAATTTGACAGTTGCTTTTTTGGAGCGACATGGCTCTCCGGCCCTTCTCTGAGGAAATGTCCGATTGCGCTGTGAGTAGCGCCATCAACTGATATTTTTGCTAGTAGACGGCATAACCTGAGTGGGCGAGTGTATGGATAGAGGTGATCATGCTGCTGGAGGTGATATCTATGCCTATTAAACCTGTACCTGAACAAGGAATGTCTGAGAAATATGATTCCAAGTTGGAACTGGCCTTCGCTCAGTATTTCTATCAAGGTGATAATCTACATGCAAAAATTCAAAGCTATAAATGCCAATCGATTTATAGGTTCGAGCACGGCGTGAAATTCATGACGGTCGATACGAGATAGGACTGCTTTATCATGATGAAAAACTATCTGTTTCGCGTGTGCCGAAATATGGAGCGAAATTTGGAGTCGCCTACGCGCCCTATGGTTGTGCATCCTTAGAAAATTTAAAGGATGCTTTGCTTGGGTTCAGTGGTGAGCGATTTGATGAAGTCGCAGTTCGTTACTTATTAGGTAATGGATATCGTGCGTATAGTCCCAGTCTGATGCGATTTACCAGTCCGGATAACTTGAGCCCATTTGGTAGAGGGGGAGCGAATTCGTACGTGTACTGCATTGGTGACCCTGTAAACTTTACCGATCCGACAGGTCATGGGCGGATTTTCAACTTTTTTAGGAGTCTTCTTTGGTCCTCTAAAAGCCCTGGCGGAAAGCAGGCAGACCAAGACGTCCGGATTGGTTATCATGGTACAAGTAAGGCCGCAGCAAAGAAAATTTTGAAGGAAGGTTTTAAAAGTCCAACTGGCACATTGTTTGTGACCGATACGTACGAGAATGCGCTCAACTATGCAGGTTTAAAGAAAAAAGGTGCTGTGTTAGCGGTAAGTACAGTTGATTTTGCAGTGGTTAAGAAAGAATCCTCACGGGGAGTGGTACGGAGCACAGGTATAAATGAACTGAGGATTCCTGGGGCGGCGCACCACGTACTTACGTTCAAGCGAGTTTCAAGTCCAGGCGAACCCACAGATTTTGGCAGTTTTATAACTACGGAAGAGCAAATGGCGCGCGATATCCAGGCGCTCCGGCAAAGGATGGGGGACATCTGACTGTGCGGTGTCATCTCTTCCTTCACTGTGGGCAAAGCCGGCGCCTTTGGTTCAGCCTTCAGTCTGAAATTTTTGGACGTGTAGTGCAGGCCCTATCACCAGCGGCCGGCAGTTTTATCAGGTAGCGGGTGATTAGGGGCCGACTCCTTTGAGTATCTGGATATCTGCTTTAAAAGTGAAACCATCGGAGTTGATCAGTCCCGAGTTGTTGGCGGATCTCTTCTGCTCTCCTTCCAATACGCTCAAAATAATTGCTGTATTCCTGAAATATCTCGGTGCCCGTCGCGACGTAACGTCGGTGTCTGCTGAAGGTTTGAATATGCCCGTCGGCGATCATCACTAGGCGTACTCCATGGTATGGAGGATGCCGCCTTCAAGGGAGTGGGGATTATGGGGCGGATCAGAAACAGTTTTCAGCATGGTGTAACCCTCAATTTGCGATGAAGCCGCCGCCATTTGCTGTCAAACAAAGGGCGGCAGTTGTGCAATGGGTTGACAGACCGGTCAAATTGAGGGGCCCGGCGCACCCGAAGGTGCCCCACGCACAGCCGCCATGAAAGGCAGGGCATAGCTTTTAATTTGAGTCGGCCTGTCAAAGCCGATCGCTGATGTGCAGCGACCGCCCGAGACCAGGACGCAACCCTGAACACCACAATGGCTTGGAGGAAGTTGGGAGTATGTTCCGTGCGTCTTGAAAATGACAGCTCCTCAGGAGGTGAGGGGTTTTTGGGGCGTTGTAGTACAAATATAGACACAAAGGCGTTATGTACTACCTATGGGAGTGGTATTTGTAGCTAGCGGTTTAAGCGAATGGCATTTCGCCTGCCACTTACTGGATCGATTATGGGAACTCCGGATTCATGGGGAAAGTTTAGCATTTTTTGGTTATTTCTATTTATACGTAAGAGTGCGGCTCCTGGGTGCAGGTCAGCAAATGCGTCGCTGTTTTCCAGTTGTTGTATAGGTAAATTTTCAATTTTCTGTATGACACTATTATGAAGGGCGCGCTTACGTTTTGTGTCAATTGGAAGAATGCCCTCAACTTTTCCTTGGATTGCCGCAGGTACTAAGTTTGCATCTAGTTTTTTGACATTTTTTATGGATAATTCCCCAATCTCCAAGTGGAATGCCTTTGATGTGGAGGCAAGGTTCCCCAGGTCTTTTGCTGGAAGTTGACTGAATATCTTATCTCGTACACCTGGTTCATTGATGATGCTTAAGGTACCCCCTGGGTTGGATGAAGGCTTTCTCAATCCCGTAATATTACCGATCCACTTGGCAACGCTACGTAAATAATGGGGAATGTTCCCCGAGGGGTCTACTTTATTGATAGGGTCGTTCTGGCAGTAAGCGTAAGCATTCACACCTCCTCTGTCGAAGGGGCTGAACGTGTCCGGACTGCCGAACCGCATCAGGCATGTGATGTATAGTCGGTGCCCATTGCCCAGTAGATATCCTTGAGTCAAAAGGTCTCGCCGCTGCCCATTGAATCCGAGCAGTGCTGCCATTTTTTCAATATTTAGATAGCCATAGGGGGAGTACGACATTGAGTCACTCCGCATGCCAAGGACTGTATTGGCTTCATCGACTCTAAAAAAGTTAGGCTCCTGAGTCTGGTCAAACTGAGCCATATGGGTGGCTTGCGCCCCGAAAACATGACAATAGCCTTGCGCAGATATCTCGGTAGTAAGTTTGCCATTTTTATAGAAGGTCATGGTGCTTCTATCTGAGACCTTTTGGGAGTGCGGGCTGATTGATGTTGAAACCAATTCTCTTCTATTTCCGGTGTTGTCCATCATAAATTTCTTTCTGGGCGCTTGCGATTTTGCGATGGCGCTTTACATTGCGCGCCATGTTTAGGTGGTGACAACTAGCAATTCTGCTAGGTAACGAACGGCTGGAACAAACCCCAAAACCATGAGTCAAACCCCTCGTTTCCCACGCCATCCCGGCCCACGAGGTCCCCCCCCCGATGAAAGCATTCACCCTGGCAACCCTGATGACCCTGGCCGCAAGCCCGGTGTTTGCCTTCAACCTCAGCGACGCCGCCAACGCCGTGTCGGCCATGCAGAACCAGAATCATAGCCAGCAAGGCCAGGTGCAGGCACCCGAGGCGCAGGCAAACCTGCTCAATACCTTGGGCAGCCAATTGAATATCACCCCGGAGCAAGCCGTGGGTGGTGCTGGGGCCATGCTTGGGCTGGCGCGCAACAACCTGAGCAGCGACGACTACGGCCAATTGACCAAGGCCGTGCCAGGGCTGGACCTGCTTGCCGGGGCCAATGCACTGGGTGGCTTGAGTGGCCTGGGTGAGTTGCTGGGCAAGAACAGCGAGAGCCAGTCGGCTTTGAGCAATGCGCTGGGCAACAATGTGGAAAACCGCAGCGACCTGGACAATGCGTTCAAGGCGCTGGGGATGGATACCGGGATGATCGGGCAGTTTGCGCCGTTGCTGCTGCAGTACCTGGGGCAGCAGGGGATTGCTGGGTCGTTGTTGCAGAACCTGGGGAGTTTGTGGACCACTCCTGCTCCATTGACTCGACCTTCGGTCTGAGGGTTTTGCCAGCATCACAGCCTTGAAGGCTTACGCTGTACCTGTAGGAGCGGCCTTGCGTCGCGAAAGAGGCGCGAAGCGGCCCCGGCAATCTGTGTGGTGACGCTGAAATCCTGGGGCCGCTTTGCGGCCCTTCGCGACACAAGGCCGCTCCTACAAAGGCCAGCGCAGGCCATGAGAATGGTGTATCCCGCAAACACGGAATCGCGTCCTGTCAGGTCGCTTCCGTAAAGTCTACCAGGCGTACCGGGCGGCGGAAGCCGGCGGTCAGTACTGCCAGGTACGCAAGACCCAGCGCAAACCAGCACAGGCCAATCACCAAGGTAAGCGCCGACAGGCTGGTCCACAGCCACAGTGTCAACCCCAACCCCACCAGCGGCACCAGGCCATAGCTCAGCAGCCCTTTGAGGCTGCGCTGCGAGGCATCGTCCACCAGGTGGGTCTTCACCACCGCCAGGTTCACCGCCGAAAACGCCACCAGCGCACCAAAGCTGATCAGCGAGGCAAGGGTCGCCAGGTCGATCACCAACGCCAGCAACGAGAACGCCGAAACCAGCAGAATGGCGAACACCGGCGTGCCAAAGCGCGGTGACAGGTAGCCGAACGTTCGCTGCGGCAGCACCTTGTCACGACCCATGGTGAATAGAATGCGCGACACAGCCGCCTGCGAGGCCAGCGCCGAGCCCAAGCTGCCAGCCACATAGGCCGCAGTGAAGAAGTTGGCCAGGAACTGCCCGCCCGCCTTGAACATCACCTCGTTGGCCGCCGCATCGGCATTGGCAAAGGTGGTGCCGGGTAGTACCAGTTGGCTGACATAGGCCAGCACGGTGAACAGCACGCCGGCGAACAGGGTGGTGAGGATGATTGCCCGTGGCACATCGCGGCGGGCATCGCGGCATTCTTCGGCCAAGGTCGAGACAGCGTCAAAGCCGAGGAACGACAGGCACAGCACCGCCGCACCAGCCATCAGCGCGCCGAAGCCCGGCTGCGAACCGTCGCCCAGCAGTGGTGAAAGCAGGTCGAGCGGTTGGCCGGCCAGGGACTGGCAGGACAGGGCGACGAACACCACGATGAAGACGATCTGTGCACCGACGATCAGGTTGCTGGTCTTGGCCACAGAGTGAATACCGACCACGTTGAGCACCGTGACCAGGGCGATAGAGGCCAGCGCGATCGACCACGCGGGGATGGCCGGAAAGGCGATGTTCAGGAACAAGCCGATCAGCAGGTAGTTGATCATCGGCAGGAACAGGTAGTCGAGCAGCAGCGACCAGCCGGCCAGGAAGCCAACGTTCGGGCCGAAGGCCATGTTGGTGTAGGAGTACGCCGAGCCCGCGACCGGGAAGCGTTTGACCATGAAGCTGTAGGAGGTGGCGGTGAACAGCATGGCCACCAGGGTGACGATATAGGCGCCGGCCGTGCGACCACCAGTAAGTTCGGTGACGATGCCGTAAGTGGTGAAGATGGTCAGCGGGACCATGTACACCAGGCCGAAGAACACCAGGGCGGGCAGGCCGAGGACACGGCGGAGCTGGACGGGGGTGGAGCTGGGGGGGTTGGCCATCGTTCGATCCAGAGCATTTTTTGTAGTTGTGCTTTGGTCGATTTTTATCCACTTAGGTGGGGTGTGACAAAGAAGTAATCCTAATGCTGATTATTAGCCAGGTTTTTAATCGGATTCTTGTAATGCCTGTACCTGCCTCTTCGCGGGCTCGCCCGCTCCCACAGGACCTGCACAGAATTCAAAAACTGTGGAGATCCTGTGGGAGCGGGCATGCCCGCGAAGAGGCCGGATCAGGCAGTAAAGATCTCAGCCCATCTCCACCCGCAGCTGCTCGATCCGCAAGTCCTTCTCCACCCACAACTGGTTCACCCAGGCCTGCACGGTCTGCCTGAACTCAGCATCATTCTCGTAATCCCCCGCCCACAGCATCGGGTCCAGTTCACGCACACGAATGTCGATAATCACCCGGCTGATGCTGCCATTGAGCAAATCCCAGAAACCCGGCGCCTTGTTGCCGGGGTAGACGATGGTCACGTCCAGCAAGGCATCCAGCTGCTCGCCCAATGCCGCCAGCACGAACGCCACGCCACCAGCCTTGGGCTTGAGCAGGTAGCGATACGGCGATTGCTGCTGCTGACGCTTGGCTTCGGTGAAGCGGGTGCCTTCCAGGTAGTTCACCACGGTCACCGGCTGGCGCTTGAACAGTTCACAGGCAGCCTTGGTGATTTCCAGGTCCTTGCCTTTCAGCTCGGGGTGCTTCTCCAGGAAGGCCTTGCTGTAGCGCTTCATGAACGGGTAATCCAGCCCCCACCAGGCCAGGCCCAGCAGTGGTACCCAGATCAGCTCCTTCTTCAGGAAGAACTTGAAGAACGGTGTACGGCGGTTGAGGCTCTCGATCAGCGCCGGGATATCGACCCAGGTCTGGTGGTTGCTGACGGCCAGGTACGAAGTGTCCTTGCGCAGGTTCTCGACGCCGCGGATATCCCACTGGGTAGGAATGCACAGGGCAAAGATGGCCTTGTCGATCTCCGACCAGGTCTCGGCCACCCACATCACCGCCCATGAGGCATAGTCACGCCCACGCCCCGGAAGCACCAGTTTGAGCAGGGCGAAGACCAGCAGCGGGCAGATCAACACCAGGGTGTTGAGCAGCAGCAGGGTGGTAGTGAGGATGCCGGTCAGCAGGCGACGCATAAAGAGACTCTTGTTGTAGGAGATAAACGGTTGGCAATGATAAGCAGGGCCGTGCCCTACGCCAAATTTCCAGTGCCCTGCGGCGAGGACAAATGTTTCACATTATGTTGGATAGGCTTGTGACAGCGAACCTATCCTGCCAGTGCAGTCTAAGCACTGACCCTCCTCAAGGAAGCTTGCCTGTGAAACCTCTGCTTGCCCTGTTGTCGTTGTTGGCGCTGCCGGTCATGGCCGCCGAGCCCACAATCTATGGCCGTTACGAGAACATAGCCCTGCCCGAACTGGGCGAAACCCTGAAAGCCAAGATGGATACCGGTGCCTTCACCGCGTCGCTGTCGGCCAAGGATATCGAGCTGTTCACCCGTGATGGCGACGAGTGGGTGCGCTTCCGCCTGGCCACCAAGGACTCGGACGGCAAGGTGTACGAGCACAAGGTCTCGCGCATCAGCAAGATCAAGGGCCGTGCCGATGAAGAGGAGGAAGGCGATGCGCCGGAAATCTCCAAGCGCCCGGTGGTCGACCTGGAGCTGTGCCTGGGGGACGTGAAGCGCACCGTCGAGGTCAACCTGGTGGACCGCAGCAGCTTCAACTACCCGCTGCTGGTGGGTTCCAAGGCTTTGCGCGAGTTCAAGGCGGCGGTCAATCCGGCCAAGAAGTTCACCGCTGGCAAGCCAGGCTGCTGATCGCAAGCCACCTGTACCGGCCTCTTCGCGGGCACGCCCGCTCCCACAGGGATGGCGCGTGTCCTTGTGGGCTGCGCGGTACCTGTGGGAGCTGGCTTGCCTGCGATGGGGCGCATAGCGGCCCCACGATCTCAGCGTTGATGCAGACATTGTCGGGGCCGCTCTGCGGCCCTTTCGCGACACAAGGCCGCTCCTACACAATAGTGCGTCGCCATAGATATCTGCACAGGCCCGGACGCCATGCCCCACATCCTCATCGTCGAAGACGAAGCCGCCATCGCCGACACCTTGGTCTATGCCCTGCAGGCCGACGGCCATAGCACCGAATGGGTAACCCTGGGCAGCGCCGCCCTCGACCAGCAGCGCCAGCGCCCGGCCGACCTGGTCATCCTCGATATCGGCCTGCCCGATATCAGTGGCTTCGAAACCTGCCGTCAGCTGCGCCGCTTCAGCGAAGTACCGGTAATGTTCCTCAGCGCCCGCGACGGCGAAATCGACCGGGTGGTGGGACTGGAAATCGGCGCAGACGATTATGTGGTCAAACCCTTCAGCCCGCGTGAAGTGGCGGCGCGAGTACGGGCGATCCTCAAGCGCATGGGCCCCAGGGTCGAGCCAGCTGTCGAGACCGCGCTGTTCCAGCTCGACACCTTGCGCATGCAGATCACCTACCGCGGCCAGCCACTCCCCCTTACCCGCCACGAATTCCGCCTGCTGCAATGCCTGCTCGAGCAACCGCACCGGGTATTCAGCCGCGAACAGCTGCTGGACGCCGTGGGCGTGGCCTCTGACGTTGGCTACGAGCGCACCATCGACAGCCATATCAAGAGCCTGCGCGCCAAGCTGCGCCAGGTGGCCAGCGACGCCGAACCGATCCAGACCCACCGTGGCCTCGGCTACAGCTACAGCCCGGACCATGCTTGATGCGCCTGGGCATCCGGATCTTCCTGGTGTACTTCCTGTTCGTCGGGCTGGCGGGCTACTTTCTGCTCAACACGGTGCGTGAACAGATCCGTCCGGTAGTGCGACAGTCCTCGGAAGAAACGCTGGTGGACACCGCCAACCTGTTGGCCGAGATCCTGCACGATGACGTCAAGGCCGGCACCCTGAACCAGAGCCGCTTGCCCGAAGTGCTCAAGGCCTACGGCTCGCGCAGCCCGGGTGCGCAGATCTGGGGGCTGGCCAAGAACCAGGTCAGCCACCGCATCTACGTCACCGATGCCAAGGGCACCGTACTGCTGGACTCCAGCGGCGAGGACCTGGGCAAGGACTACTCGAAGTGGAATGACGTGTACCTGACCCTACGTGGCCAGTATGGCGCCCGTTCCACCCGCAGCGACCCCGAAGATGAAAGCACCTCGGTGATGCATGTAGGCGCGCCGATCATCGACGATGGCAAGATCATCGGCGTGGTCACCGTGGCCAAGCCCAACAGCTCGCTGCAACCGTACATCGACCGCTCAGAACGGCGCTTGCTCACCTTGGGGCTGGGGCTGATCGGCCTGGGCCTGCTGATCGGTGCCGCGTTGTCGTGGTGGCTGGCGCGCTCGCTGCGCCGGCTGGCCCGCTACGCTCAGGCGGTCAGCGAGGGCGAGCGCGCCGCCCTGCCGCATTACAAGGGTGGTGAACTGGCTCACCTGGCCCAGGCGGTCGAGCACATGCGCACCCAACTGGAAGGCAAGGCTTATGTCGAGCGGTATGTGCATACCCTGACACACGAGCTGAAAAGCCCGCTGGCGGCCATTCGTGGCGCTTCCGAGCTGTTGCAGGGCGATGACATGCCGGCTGACCAGCGGGCGCGCTTTGCCGGCAACATCGAGCGCGAGAGCGAGCGTTTGCAGCAGATGATCGAACGCCTGCTCAACCTGGCCCGGGTCGAGCAGATGCAGGCGCTGGAGGATGAGCAGCAGGTGGCGCTGGCGGCATTGGTGGACGAGTTGCTGTTGGCCCATGCGGCGCGTATCGAAGGTGCCGATTTGCAGGTGCGTCAGCGGGTGCCGGCTGGTTTGCGCCTGTTGTGTGACCCGTTTCTGATGCGCCAGGCGCTGGCCAACCTGCTCGACAACGCGTTGGACTTCACCCCGGAGGGCGGCGCGCTGCTGTTCGACCTGGAGCGCGATGGCGAGCGGGTGGCGCTGAGTGTGTTCAACCAGGGGCAGGCGATACCTGCCTATGCCATTGGGCGGGTGAGCGAGCGGTTCTACTCGCTGCCGCGGCCGGGGAGTGGGCGCAAGAGTACCGGGCTGGGGCTGAATTTCGTGGCCGAGGTGATGCAGCTGCATGGCGGGGCGTTGGCGGTGGATAACGT
Source organism: Pseudomonas shirazica (assembly GCF_015168335.1). NCBI lineage: Bacteria > Pseudomonadati > Pseudomonadota > Gammaproteobacteria > Pseudomonadales > Pseudomonadaceae > Pseudomonas > Pseudomonas shirazica. The sequence goes on along the minus strand of NZ_CP063456.1, from coordinate 4,910,258 downwards.
CGATGGTGGGGTGCGGGTGAGGTTGTGGCTGCCGGTGCGGCGTATCAGCTGACATTGCCGGGGCTGCTGCGCAGCCCATCGCGACACAAGGCCGCTCCTACAAGAGCGCGCGTCCTCCTGTAGGAGCGGCCTTGTGTCGCGATGGGCCGCAAAGCGGCCCCAAAAACACACAATCTCCACACCATCTCCCCGAGGCCTCCACGCAAGGCGCAGACACTGCGCCCACTGCCACAGGAGGCCCCATGAACAAGACCCTCGGTTTCAAACTCGGCATGATCGCCGTATTGATCTTGCTGCTGCTCGTCCCGCTACTGCTGATCAGCGGCCTGATCGGTGAACGCCAGGCCCTGCGCGACACTGTGCTGCGCGATATCGCCCAGAGCGCTAGCTTCGACCAGCAACTCAGCGGCCCGCTGCTGGTGGTGCCCTACCGCAAGTACCAGCGCCGCTGGATCGAAAAGGACGGCGAGCGCACGCAAGAAACCAGCACCATTGCCGGTCACCTGTACTTCCTGCCGGAAACCTTCGACGCCGACCTGGGCGTGGACACCGAACTGCGCGCCCGTGGCATCTACCAGGCCCGGCTGTTCCACGCCAAGGGCCGTATCAGTGGCCGCTTCAAGCTCCCGGAACGCTGGGGCATCGACAAGGACTTCGACGACTACCGCTTCGACAAGCCGTTCCTGGTGGTGGGCATCAGCGATATCCGCGGCATCGAGAACGGCCTTGAGCTGAGCATCGGCGAGCAGAAAGTACCGTTCGAAGCCGGTACCCGGCTCGACTGGATGCGCGGCGGCGTGCACGCCAGCCTGCCGGGGCTGGACGGCTTGCAGGCGCGTGAATTCAGCTATGGTTTCGATCTCGCACTGCAAGGCACCGGCCAGCTGCACGTAGTGCCGGTGGGCCGCACCAGTGCCGTGGACCTGCGTGCCAACTGGCCGCACCCGAGCTTCGTCGGCAACTACCTGCCCAGTCGCCGCGATATCGACGCCCAAGGCTTCAGTGCCCACTGGCAGACCTCGTTCTTTGCCACCAACCTCGAAGACGCCCTGCGCCAGTGCGCTACCGCCGGGCAGTGTGCGGACTTCAGCGAGCGCAGCTTCGGTGTCAGCTTCGTCGACCCGGTCGACCAGTACCTGAAGAGCGAGCGGGCGATCAAGTACGCCTTGCTGTTCATCGCCCTGACCTTCGCCGGCTTCTTCCTGTTCGAAGTGCTTAAGAACCTCAGCGTACACCCGGTGCAGTACATCCTGGTGGGGGTGGCGCTGGCTTTCTTCTACCTGCTGTTGCTGTCGTTGTCCGAGCACATCGGCTTTGGTTTGGCGTATGGGTTGTCAGCTTCGGCGTGTGTGCTGCTGATCGGCTTCTACCTGAGCCATGTGCTGCGCAGCCTGGGGCGTGGGGTGGGCTTTGCGGTGGGGTTGGCGGCGTTGTATGCGCTGCTGTACGGGCTGCTGAGTGCCGAGGACTATGCGCTGTTGATGGGCTCGTTGCTGTGCTTTGGCCTGCTGGGGGTATTCATGGTGCTGACCCGGCGGCTGGATTGGGCCCGGGTGGGGAGGGTGGCATGAGGGAGGACAGAGAGATCGGGCGGTGGTTGGCCCTCAGGATCGGGCAGTTGTTTCCTGTGATACCGAGGTGAGGCATTCGCAGCACAAGGCTGCTCCTACAGGGGAGCACGAGTGCCTGTAGGAGCAGCCTTGTGCTGCGAATGGGCCTGTCAGGCTGCCGGTGCTGTTGCCACCATCGACGGCCGCTTGGCCACCTCGGCATACCACGCCGCCAATCCAGGCTGGTGTTCACGCCAGCCAAACTCGGGCTGGCGCAAATCCAGATACCCCAGCGCACAGGCCACGCCAATCGCTGCCAGGTCGAACCCGGACATCAACTCGGGCAAATGCTCCTGCTCCAGATTGGCCAGGCTACGGCGGATCTTGTCGCCCTGTGCCTGCAGCCAACCATCCCAGCGCTTGTCTTCAGGGCGCAGGAAACTCTCGTAGCGGCTCGATACCGCCGCATCCATGATGGCATCGGCCTGCGACACCAGCGTCATGCGCCGCCAGCGTGCCGAGCCTTCGCGCGGCAGCAGCGGCAGGCCGACGTGCTGCAGGTCGAGGTACTCGCAGATCACCCGGCTGTCATGCAGAACGGTGCCGTCTTCCAGGCGCAGGGCCGGGATCTTGCCGATCGGGTTGTCCTGGTTGAGCTGTGGGTCGCCGCTGACCGGGCTGATGTTCACCGGCTGCAGCTGCACGCGCTCAAGTTGGCCGGTCTCGTGCAACACCACCATGACCTTGCGCACGAAAGGCGACAACGGCGAGTGGAACAGAGTCATCGTGCTCATGCTTCAGTTACCCTGCAGGCTCGGTGGCAGGCACACGCCGGTACCGCCGATACCGCAGTAGCCGTCCGGGTTCTTGGCCAGGTACTGCTGGTGGTAGGCCTCGGCGAAGTACACGGTCGGTGCCTGGTCGATTTCGGTGGTGATCTCACCGAAGCCGGCCTTGCTCAGTTCGGCCTGGAAGGCGTCGCGGCTGGCCTTGGCCTGTTCCAGCTGTTCAGGGCTGGTGCAGTAGATGGCCGAGCGGTACTGGGTGCCGATGTCGTTGCCCTGGCGCATGCCCTGGGTCGGGTTGTGCAGCTCCCAGAACATCGCCAGCAGCTCGCGGTAGCTGACTCTGTCCTTGTCGAACACCACCAGCACCACTTCGGTGTGGCCGGTCAGGCCCGAGCAGACTTCTTCGTAAGTGGGGTGGGGGGTGAAGCCGCCTGCGTAGCCGACCACGGTGCTTACTACGCCTTCACGTTGCCAGAAGCGACGCTCGGCGCCCCAGAAGCAACCGAGGCCGAAGATGGCGAAGTCGATGGCGCCTTCGAAGAAAGGGCCGAGCAGCGGCGTGTCTTTGAACACGTAGTGGAACTCGGGCAGGCTCATTGGCGTTTCGCGGCCAGGCAGGGCCTGTTCCGCGGTTGGCATGACGTTTTTGTTCACCAGGATTTCCGAACGCAGGACCATGGCCGTTCCTCTGTGTTTATTCAGTTGGATAGGTGGTGGGGCCATCGCCGGCAAGCCAGCTCCCACAGGGATATCACAGATTTTGAGATATGAGCGGTCCCTGTGGGAGCTGGCTTGCCGGCGATAGGGCCCGAATGGGTTCTATAGTGCCCGAGGTTTGCGCGGCTGTCAGGCCACTGGGCCACGCGGATAGCGCTTCAGCCGTTCAGCCAGCTCGCGCCCCGGAATCGGCCGGTCGAACAGGTAGCCCTGGCCCACGTCGCAGCGGTGCCGGCGCAGGAACGCCAGCTGCTCCGGCGTCTCGATACCCTCGGCTACCACCTTCAGCTTGAGGTTGTGAGCCATGGCTACCACCGCCGAGGTGATTTCCATGTCGTCCTGGTTGTCCGGGATCTCGTTGATGAAGCTGCGGTCGATCTTGAGGATGTCGATCGGAAACTTCTTCAGGTAGCTCAGCGACGAATAACCGGTGCCGAAATCGTCCATGGCCAGGGTCAGGCCCAGGGCCTTCAGTTCATCCAGCTGGCGGTGGGTATCTTCTGTGGCTTCCAGCAGCAGGCCTTCGGTCAGCTCCAGCTCCAGCAGGTGCGGGGGCAGGGCTTCTTCCTCTAGGATCGTGCTGATCGATGCCACCAGGTCCGGGTCGGAGAACTGCTTGGGGGACAGGTTGATGGCCACATGCAGGTTGCCCATGCCGGCTTCGCGCAGTTGCTGGCTCATGCGGCACGACTGGCGCACCACCCATTTGCCGATGGGGATGATCAGGCCGGTTTCTTCCGCCACGCTGATGAACTGGTCCGGGCGGATCATCCCGCGCTCAGGGTGGTTCCAGCGCAGCAGCGCTTCCAGCCCCAACAGGCGGCCGCTGCGCAGGCACAGCTTGGGCTGGTAGAACACCTCCAGCTCGTTCTGGGTCAGGGCACGACGGAGGTTGTTCTCGACGAACAGCTTGTAGCTGGCTTCGGCATTGAGCACTTCGGTAAACACCTGCACCTGATGCTTGCCGTTGGCCTTGGCCTTGTGCAGCGCCAGGCCGGCGTTCTTCATCACATGCAGTGGCGCGCAGGCCAGGCCCACCGAGGCGGTGACGTTGATCAGCTGGTTGTCGACGAACATCGGTTTGTCGAGGGTGCGCAGCAATTGCTGGGCGACCCCCTGGCCATCTTCAAGGCTTGTATCGTCGAGCAGTACCGCGAACTCGTTACTGGCAAAGCGCGCCAGGATACCGCCCGAGTGCAGGCTGTTGCGCAGGCGCCGGGCCAGGCTGATCAGCAGCTTGTCGCCGGTCTGGTGGCCGAGGCTGTCGTTGATGCGCTTGAAGTTGTCGATGTCCACCAGCAGCAGACACATCGAGTATTCGCCATCACGGGCAAAGCGCTCGTCCAGGCTGCGAATGAACGCCGGGCGGTTGCCCAGGTTGGTCAGGTTGTCGGTATAGGCCAGGCGCTCGATGCGCTGCTGGGCCAGCTTGGTCTGGGTGACGTCTTCGTAGATGCCGATGTAGTGGGTCAGCTCACGGTTGTCGCCATATACCTTGGAAATCGAAAGCTGGCCCCAGTAGGGTTCGAGGTTCTTGCGCCGGCTCTTGAACTCGCCCTGCCAGCTGTTACCCATGGCCAGGCTCGACGGAGAGTCGAACAGCAGCTCGCTCAGGTTCTCCAGCGCTGGCAGCTCAGCCAGGTGGCGGCCTTGCACTTCTTCGGTGCTGTACTGGGTGATGGCAGTAAAGCTGGGGTTGACGTATTCCACCACACCGTCGCGGTTGACCAGCAGGAAGGCGCTGGCGCTTTGCTCGACTGCGCGCTGGAACAGGTGCAGGGCGCTGGCGGCGGTGCGCCGGTTGTGGTTGGTGATGACCTGGGCGAACTGGTCGGCCAGTTCGCCGGCAAAAGCGATTTCGTCCGACTGCCAGGCCCGTGTCTGGCCGGTCTGCTCCAGGCACAGCACGCCGACGACCTGGCCATCGACACGGATACTGGCATCGAGCATGGCCTTGTTATCCGGGCACAGGCTTTGTGTCAGGGCTCGGGTCCGCGGGTCGTGGCCGGCATTGTGGGCGTCGATGGCGCGGCTGGCGTGCAACGCGTCAAGGTAGTCGGGGAAGCGGCTGGCATCGATGGCTTCGGGCTGGCGGTGTTCTTGCGCGTCCCGGTACCAGGCGATGATCGGCTCCAGGCGCTGGTCTTCAAGGTGCCAGATACTCGCAATATCGACCTTGTAGATTTCGCAGGCGCTCTGGGTAATCAGCTGGGCGGCTTCCCGCAGAGAGTTGCCTGCGCTGTAGCGCTGGCGGGCCAGGCGCAGGATCAGGTCTTGCTGGCCACGTACCCGTTCCAGGTGTTCGAGTTGTTCCTGCTGCGCGCGCTGGTTCAGTTGCAGGGCTAGTTGCAGGCGGTTGTTGCGCGATTCCAGGTCGCTGGCACCGGCCTCGCTGGTTTCTTCGGCCTGGTCGTCGAGCACGCTCAGGTAGCCGCGCAACAGATGGCGGTTGTGCTGCTTGTAGGCTTCCCCAGCCTCCAGCAGGCGTAGCGAAGCAGTTGGCGTGTGCAAGGTGTAGCGCACGCGGTAGTACCCGCGCTGGGCCAGTTGCAGCTGGATCTCGTCGTGTAGCCGGTAGCGGGCCTCGGGTTCCATCAGGCTGGCGTAGGGTGCGTCTACCAGGGCGCAGAGGTCGCCAGCGTGCAGGCCGAACTGGCGCTCGCAGGCCGGGTCGAGGTAGAGCATGGCCCAAGTGGCTTCGTTGAGCCTTTCGAAGCGCAGCATGCCGAGCCGCGAGGGCACGGGTAACTGCGTGACGACCTCGGCCGCCACACGGCTGGCGGCATCGGGTTGGCTTTTCATCGAAGACTCGCTTGAAGAGGAAACGCGGCCTTTGGGGGCGGCAGGTCTGGCAAGGTTGCATCATGTCCCGGGGGCTGGCAAGCAGCCATGCGTGATGCTGTGGACGGGTTATCGGCTGGTGGGTGGGAATCTGTAGTCTGGCTGATATTTCCGGGGCCGCTTTGCGGCCCCAATGTGCCTTATGCGAGGCAAAAAAAAGCCCCGCCAATCGACGGGGTTGAGGTACGAGCGTGGCAGCTCGAAAAGCATACTGCCCCTCGCAGGGAGGGGCAGCGGGCTGCCTTACAGCAGCATGGTGCGGATATCGCCCAGCACGTCGCCCAGGCGCTTGGTGAAGCGCGCGGCGGCAGCGCCGTTGATCACACGGTGATCGTAGGACAGCGACAGCGGCAGCATCAGCTTCGGCTGGAAGGCCTTGCCATCCCAGACTGGCTGCATGGTCGCCTTGGAGACGCCCAGGATCGCCACTTCCGGCGCGTTGACGATCGGCGTGAAGCCGGTGCCGCCAATGTGGCCGAGGCTGGAGATGGTGAAGCAGGCGCCTTGCATCTCGTCGGCCGACAGCTTCTTGGTGCGGGCTTTCTCGGCCAGCGCAGCCGCTTCGGCAGCCAGTTGCAGCAGGCTCTTCTGGTCGACGTTCTTGATCACAGGGACCAGCAGGCCGTCCGGGGTGTCCACGGCAAAGCCGATGTGCACGTACTTCTTGCGGATGATGGCCTTGCCGCTTGGCGCCAGCGAGCTGTTGAAGTCTGGCAGTTCCTTGAGCAGGAAGGCGCAGGCCTTGAGCAGCAGGGGCAGCACGGTCAGCTTAACGCCAGCCTTCTCGGCCACGGCCTTCTGCGCAACGCGGAAGGCTTCCAGCTCGGTGATGTCGGCGGAGTCGAACTGGGTCACGTGCGGCACGTTCAGCCAGCTGCGGTGCAGGTTGGCAGCACCGACCTGCATCAGGCGGGTCAGGGCCACTTCTTCCACTTCACCGAACTTGCTGAAGTCCACGGCAGGGATTGGCGGGATGCCGGCGCCACCGGTTGCGCCGGCGGCTGCCGGTGCCTCCTTGGCCTTCTGCATCATCGCCTTGACGTAGACCTGCACGTCTTCTTTCAGGATGCGGCCGTGCGGACCGGTCGCGGCAACCGCGCCCAGGTCGACGCCGAATTCACGGGCCAGCTGACGAACCGCCGGGCCTGCGTGAACCTTGGCGTTGCTACCGGCAGCCGGTGCGGTAGCAACCGGTGCAGGGGCAGCAGCCGGGGCTGCAGCGGCAGGTGCGGCGGCCGGAGCCGCTTCAGCCTTGGCCGGGGCAGCAGCGGCAGGTGCCGGAGCAGCAGCCGGGGCAGCGCCCGCGACTTTCAGCTTGAAGATCAGGTCGCCAGTGCCGACTTCGTCTTCCAGCTTGCACAGGACTTCTTCGACCACGCCGGCAGCCGGCGACGGGATTTCCATGGAGGCCTTGTCGGACTCCAGGGTAATCAGCGACTGGTCGGCTTCGACGGTGTCGCCGACCTTTACCAGCACTTCGATGATCTTGGCCTTGCCCGACGAACCGATGTCCGGCACGTGGATGTCCTGCACGCTGGCGGCAGCCGGGGCTGCTGCCGGAGCTGGGGCAGGGGCGGCTTCGGCGGCCGGAGCCGGCGCAGCAGCCTGGGCCGGAGCGGCGGCCGGAGCCTCAGGGGCCGCTGCAGCGGCGCCCTCGGCTTCCAGGACCAGCAGCTCGTCGCCTTCTTTCAGGCGGTCGCCCAGCTTGACCTTCAGTTCCTTGATGACGCCGGCTTTCGGGGCCGGGATCTCCATGGAGGCCTTGTCGGACTCCAGGGTCAGCAGGCTCTGGTCAGCCTCGATACGATCACCGACCTTGACGAACAGCTCGATGATTTCACCTTCACCGCTGCCGATGTCAGGTACGCGAATGAGTTCGCTCACTTAAAAATACTCCTCAGCAGTCCAGTGGGTTGCGCTTGTCCGGGTCGATACCGAACTTGACGATAGCGTCTGCAACAACCTTTGGTTCGATCTCGCCGCGGTCAGCCAGGGCTTCCAGGGCAGCCAGCACCACGAAGTGGCGGTCGACTTCGAAGAAGTGACGCAGCTTCTTGCGGCTGTCGCTGCGACCGTAACCGTCGGTACCCAGGACCTTGAACTCTTTGCTCGGTACCCACTGGCGAATCTGCTCGGCGAACAGCTTCATGTAGTCGGTGGAGGCGATGACCGGGCCCTTGCGACCGTTCAGGCACTGCTCGACATAGGTCTGCTGTGGCTTCTGGCCAGGCTTCAGGCGGTTGGCGCGTTCCACGGCCAGGCCGTCGCGACGCAGTTCGTTGAAGCTGGTGACGCTCCACACGTCGGCACCGACGTTGAACTCTTCACGCAGGATCTTCGCTGCTTCGCGGACTTCGCGCAGGATGGTGCCGGAGCCCATCAGCTGTACGTGGTGCGCGGCTTCGCGGGTGTCTTCTTCCAGCAGGTACATGCCCTTGATGATGCCTTCCTCGACACCGGCCGGCATGGCTGGCTGCTGGTAGGATTCGTTCATCACGGTGATGTAGTAGAAGATGTCCTGTTGCTCTTCGGTCATCTTCTTCATGCCGTCCTGGATGATCACCGCCAGCTCGTAGCCGTAGGTTGGATCATAGGTGCGGCAGTTCGGGATGGTGCCCGCCATCATGTGGCTGTGACCGTCTTCGTGCTGCAGGCCTTCACCGTTGAGGGTGGTACGGCCGGCAGTACCGCCGATCAGGAAGCCACGGGTGCGGCTGTCGCCAGCGGCCCAGGCCAGGTCGCCAATACGCTGGAAGCCGAACATCGAGTAGAAGATGTAGAACGGCAGCATCGGCTGGTTGTGGCAGCTGTACGAGGTACCGGCAGCGATGAACGACGACATGGCGCCGGCTTCGTTGATGCCTTCCTCGAGGATCTGGCCCTTCTTGTCTTCGCGGTAGAACATCACCTGGTCTTTATCGACTGGCTCGTAGAGCTGGCCGACCGACGAGTAGATGCCCAGCTGGCGGAACATGCCTTCCATACCGAAGGTACGGGCTTCGTCCGGGATGATCGGGACGATGCGCTGGCCGATTTCCTTGTCCTTGACCAGCTGCGCCAGAATACGCACGAAGGCCATGGTGGTGGAGATTTCGCGGTCACCCGAGCCGTCCAGGATCGCTTTCAGCGTTTCCAGTGGCGGGGTCGGTACGCTGAAGCTCTTGGCGCGGCGCTGTGGCACGAAACCGCCCAGGGCAGCACGGCGCTCGGCCAGGTACTTGGCTTCGGCAGAACCTTCTTCCGGCTTGAAGAACGGCAGGTTCTCCAGGTCGGCATCCTTGACCGGGATGTCGAAGCGGTCACGGAAGTGACGCAGGCTGTCGACGTCGACCTTCTTGGTGTTGTGCGCGGTGTTCTTGGCTTCGCCGGCACCGGTACCGTAACCCTTGATGGTCTTGGCCAGGATGACGGTAGGCTGGTCCTTGTGGTTGACCGCCTGGTGGTACGCCGCGTAGACCTTGTACGGGTCGTGGCCGCCACGGTTGAGCTTCCAGATCTCTTCGTCGGACAGGTCTTCGACCATGGCCTTGAGCTCTGGGGTGTTGAAGAAGTTCTCACGAACGTACGCGCCGTCTTTGGCTTTGTAGTTCTGGTACTCGCCGTCGATGACTTCGTCCATGCGGCGCTGCAGGGCACCGTTGGTGTCCTTGGCGAACAGTGGGTCCCAGAAGCGGCCCCACACGACCTTGTTGACGTTCCAGCCACCGCCACGGAACACGCCTTCGAGTTCCTGGATGATCTTGCCGTTGCCGCGAACCGGGCCGTCGAGGCGCTGCAGGTTGCAGTTGATGACGAAGATCAGGTTGTCCAGCTTCTCGCGGCCGGCCAGCGCGATTGCGCCCAGGGATTCCGGCTCGTCGCACTCGCCGTCGCCCATGAAGCACCAGACCTTCTGCTTGCCGGCCGGGATGAAGCCACGGGCTTCCAGGTACTTCATGAAACGTGCCTGGTAGATGGCCTGGATCGGGCCCAGACCCATCGAAACGGTCGGGAACTGCCAGAAGTCAGGCATCAGCCATGGGTGCGGGTACGAAGACAGGCCGTTGCCGTCCACTTCCTGACGGAAGTTGTTCATCTGGTCTTCGCTGATGCGACCTTCCATGAACGCACGGGCGTAGATGCCTGGCGAAGCATGGCCCTGGAAGAAGATCAGGTCGCCGCCGTGTTCTTCGGTCGGGGCCTGGAAGAAGTAGTTGAAGCCGATGTCGTACAGGGTGGCGCTGGAGGCGAAGCTGGAGATGTGTCCGCCCAGGTCCGAGTCTTTCAGGTTGGTACGCATGACCATGGCCAGGGCGTTCCAACGCACCATCGAGCGAATGCGGCGTTCCATGAACAGGTCGCCAGGCATGCGTGCTTCGTGGGTGACAGGGATGGTGTTGCGGTATGGCGTGGTGATCGCATACGGCAGCTGGGAGCCACTACGGGTGGCCAGCTCGCCCATACGGGTCATCAGGTAATGAGCGCGGTCTTCGCCTTCTTTGTCGAGGACCGACTCCAGGGCATCCAGCCATTCCTGGGTTTCGATTGGATCGAGGTCTTGCATGGCTTGCTCCAGGGCGGAAAGGCAACCAGAATCGATTGCCTGAGATTGCGACTGGCCTTATGGGCAGACGTCGTGAATTCTTGGATTACCGGGGTGTCCTCCGGCGCCGTGTAGTTTTACTACATTTGCTTTCGCATTTCATGCTTTTACACGACACGAGTAGTAGTAAAACTACATTTGTGCGACGTTTCGTCGCATGTTGGCTTGTGAGGAAAAACGTTCATGTTGGTTGGCATTGTGTCGCGAACGGGTAATTCTTGATGTTTGTTGCCATTTTTTCGCTTCTTTCAGCTATTTCCAACTTTTGTACGACAGTCCAACCGTGGTCCGGCTTCCCCTTGGCCGCTTCTTCCCCTCTATTTCACGCCGATCAAGGATAGACCATGCGCCTACCTTTGCCGTCCGATCTGCCCGCTTCCCTGCAGCCACTGGTCGCTCGCAACCAGCAATTCATCAGCGATGCCGTGGCTGCCCACCCGGAACTCGACCCCCAGGCCTGGAGCCCTCTGCACCGGCAACAGTTCGACCAGGTAGCCGCCGCCAGCGACTTCGTGCTCGGCCTGGTCCGACGCGAGCCAGCGATGCTGTTCGGCCTGCTGGCCAGTGGCGAGCTGGATCGGAGTTACGCCGCGGGTGAACTGTGCGGGCACATCGCTGCAGCCGCCCAGGCGGCGCAAAGCGAGGAGGAGCTGGCGCGCAACCTGCGCCGCGAGCGCAACCGCCAACAGCTGCGCATCATCTGGCGCGACATCACCCGCCAGGCCGCGCTGGGCGAAACCTGCCGCGACCTGTCCGACCTGGCCGACGCCGCCATCGACGAAGCCTACCAATGGCTGTACCCGCGCCACTGTCAGCAGTTCGGCACGCCTGTCGGCAACCGCAGCGGCCAGCCGCAGCACATGGTGGTGCTGGGCATGGGCAAGCTGGGCGCGGTGGAGCTGAACCTGTCGTCGGACATCGACCTGATCTTCGCCTTCCCCGAAGGCGGCGAAACCGAAGGGGTGAAGCGCTCGCTGGACAACCAGGAGTTCTTCACCCGCCTGGGCCAGCGCCTGATCAAGGCGCTGGACCCGGTCACCGTCGACGGTTTCGTTTTCCGCGTCGACATGCGCCTGCGCCCGTATGGTTCGGCCGGCGCGCTGGTGCTCAGCTTCAATGCCCTGGAGCAGTACTACCAGGACCAGGGCCGTGACTGGGAACGCTACGCGATGATCAAGGCGCGGGTTGTGGCCGGCGACCAGGCGACCGGGGCACAGTTGCAGGAGATGCTGCGGCCGTTCGTGTACCGCCGCTACCTGGACTTTTCCGCGATCGAAGCGCTGCGCAGCATGAAGCAGCTGATCCAGCAGGAAGTGCGGCGCAAGGGCATGGCCGACAACATAAAGCTGGGTGCCGGGGGGATTCGTGAGGTGGAATTCATCGCTCAGGCTTTCCAGCTGATCCACGGCGGGCGCGACCTCAGCCTGCAACAGCGGCCGCTGCTTAAAGTGCTGGCCACCCTCGAGGGCCAGGGCTACCTACCGCCAGCCGTGGTCGCCGAGCTGCGCGAGGGTTATGAGTTCCTGCGTTATACCGAACACGCCATCCAGGCCATCGCCGACCGCCAGACGCAGATGCTGCCGGACAACGAGATCGATCAGGCGCGGGTGGCCTACATGCTTGGCTATGCCGACTGGCAAAGCTTCCATGACCAGCTGACGCACTGGCGTGGCCGTATTGACTGGCACTTCCGCCAAGTGATCGCCGACCCGGATGATGAAGACGGCGAGGGCGAGCTGGTGGTGGGGGGGGAATGGTCACCGCTGTGGGAGCAGGCACAGGATGAAGATGCGGCTGGCCGTCAGCTGCAAGAGGCTGGTTTCCAGCAGCCTGCCGAAGCCCTGCGGCGCCTGGCCGCGCTGCGCTCCAGCCCGCAGCTGCGTTCGATGCAGCGGATTGGCCGTGAGCGCCTGGACGCCTTTATCCCACGGTTGCTGGCCCAGGCTGTGGAACATGACAACCCCGACCTGGTGCTCGAGCGCGTGCTGCCGCTGGTCGAGGCCGTGGCACGGCGTTCCGCCTACCTGGTGCTGCTCACCGAAAACCCCGGGGCCTTGCGCCGCTTGCTGACACTGTGCGCCGCCAGCCCGTGGATTGCCGAGCAGATTGCCCGCTACCCGCTGCTGCTCGACGAGCTACTTAACGAAGGCCGCCTGTTCAGCCCGCCACTGGCGCCGGAGCTGGCCAGCGAACTGCGCGAACGCCTGACACGCATTCCCGAGGACGACCTGGAACAGCAAATGGAGGCGCTGCGCCACTTCAAGCTGGCCCACAGCCTGCGCGTGGCCGCTTCGGAAATCAGCGGCAACCTGCCGCTGATGAAAGTCAGCGACTACCTGACCTGGCTGGCCGAGGCCATCCTCGACCAGGTACTGGCCCTGGCCTGGCGCCAGACCGTGGCCCGCCACGGCCAGCCCAAGCGCAGCGACGGCAGCCTGTGCGACCCGGGCTTCATCATCATCGGCTACGGCAAGGTAGGTGGCCTGGAGCTGGGTCACGGATCGGACCTGGACCTGGTATTCATCCATGACGGCGACCCGCAGGCGGAAACCGACGGCGCCAAGCCGATCGACAGTGCGCAGTTCTTCACGCGCCTCGGCCAGCGCATCATTCACCTGCTGACCACCCAGACCAACTCGGGCCAGCTGTATGACGTGGACATGCGCCTGCGCCCGTCGGGTGCCTCGGGCCTGCTGGTGAGCTCGCTGGGAGCGTTCGAGCGCTACCAGCAGAACGAGGCCTGGACCTGGGAGCACCAGGCCCTGGTGCGGGCCCGGGTGCTGGTGGGCTGCAAGCAGGTGGGCACGGCATTCGAAGGCGTGCGCGCCAAGGTGTTGGGCCAGGCCCGCGACCTGGAAAAACTGCGCAGCGAAGTGAGCGAAATGCGCGCCAAGATGCGCGACAACCTCGGCACCAAGGCCACCGCTGCCGGTACCGCAGCCAACGCCTTCGAGGCCGGTGTGCCGTTCGATATCAAGCAGGATGCCGGCGGTATCGTCGATATCGAATTTATGGTGCAATACGCCGCTTTGGCCTGGTCCCACGACCACCCGGCCATACTCCGATGGACCGATAACATCCGCATTCTGGAAGAGCTGGAGCAGGCGGGTTTGATGCCGGCCAGTGACGCGGTGCTGTTGCGTGAAGTGTACAAGGCGTTCCGCTCGGCCTCGCACCGCCAGGCCCTGCAGAAGCAGGCCGGGGTTATCGATGCGGCGCAGTTTGCCGATGAACGCCGCGAAGTGCGGCGGATCTGGGGTGAATTGGGTTTGACTTGAGATTGCTGGGGCCGCTTTGCGGCCCATCGCGACACAAGGCCGCTCCTACAGGAGATCGCATTCCCTTGTAGGAGCGGCCTTGTGTCGCGATGGGCTGCAAAGCAGCCCCAAAGGCTCATGCCTCACCACCGGTGGTACACTGTCCGCCACATAGCCTGAATATAAAGAGGGGAGGCCAGGCTGTACCGCAGCCTGTAGCCTCCCCGAGCGTTTCTGGACTAAGCATGAGAATACTGATCATTGGCCCCAGCTGGGTCGGCGACATGGTGATGGCGCAGACCCTGTTCCAGTGCCTGAAACAGCAGCATCCCGACTGCGTGATCGATGTGCTGGCCCCCGAGTGGAGCCGGCCGATCCTCGAACGCATGCCCGAGGTCCGTCAGGCCCTGAGCTTCCCGCTCGGCCACGGCGCACTGGAACTGGCCACGCGGCGACGCATCGGCAAGTCCTTGGCCGGCCAGTACGACCAGGCCATCCTGCTGCCCAACTCGCTGAAGTCGGCGCTGGTGCCGTTCTTTGCCGGTATCCCCAAGCGCACCGGCTGGCGCGGCGAAATGCGCTTCGGCCTGCTCAACGACGTGCGCAAGCTGGACAAGGCCCGTTACCCGCTGATGATCGAGCGCTTCATGGCCCTGGCTTACGCACCCGGCGCCGAGCTGCCGCAGCCGTACCCGCGCCCCAGCCTGCAGATCGAAGCGCAAAGCCGCGACGCCGCCCTGGCCAAGTTCGGCCTGGAGCTGGACCGCCCGGTGCTGGCGCTGTGCCCCGGTGCCGAGTTCGGCGAGGCCAAGCGCTGGCCGGCCGAGCACTACGCCACCGTGGCCGATGCGATGATCCGCCAGGGCTGGCAGGTGTGGCTGTTCGGCTCGAAGAACGATCACCCGGTCGGTGAGCAGATTCGCGATCGGCTGATCCCGGGCTTACGTGAAGAGTCGTCCAACCTGGCCGGCGAAACCTCGCTGGCCGAGGCCATCGACCTGATGTCCTGCGCCCATGCCGTGGTGTCCAACGACTCGGGCCTGATGCACGTGGCCGCCGCGCTGAACCGCCCGCTGGTGGCGGTGTACGGCTCGACCTCGCCGGGCTTTACCCCGCCGCTGGCCGAGCACGTGGAAGTGGTGCGCACCGGCATCGAGTGCAGCCCGTGCTTCGACCGCACCTGCCGCTTCGGCCACTACAACTGCCTGCGCCTGCTGGAACCGGGCAAAGTCATCGCTGCCCTGCACAGCCTGACCGGGCCGGACCTGATCGATACCGTGGCCGAGGTCGACTAAGTGCGGGTACTGATCATCAAGACTTCGTCGCTGGGTGATGTGATCCACACCTTGCCGGCGCTTACCGATGCCGCCCACGCCATCCCGGGCATCCGCTTCGACTGGGTGGTGGAAGAAGGCTTCGCCGAAATCCCCAGCTGGCACCCGGCGGTCGACCAGGTGATCCCGGTGGCCATTCGCCGCTGGCGCAAGAACCTCTGGCAAACCATCAAGAGCGGCGAGTGGAAGGCGTTCAAGCAACGTGTACGCGAGCGCAAGTACGACCTGGTGATCGACGCCCAGGGCCTGGTCAAATCGGCCTGGCTGACCCGCTACGTGAAGGCTCCGGTGGCCGGCCTGGACCGCTATTCGGCCCGCGAAGGCTGGGCCAGCCGCTTCTATGACCGGCGCCTGTCGGTTGCCACCGGCCAGCACGCGGTGGAGCGGGTGCGCCAGCTGTTCGCCATGGCCCTGGCCTACGACCTGCCGGAAGGCATCGGCAACTACGGCCTGGACCTCGAGCGCCTGCAACTGCCGCCGGCCGCCCCCTATGTGGTGTTCCTGCATGGCACCACCTGGGCGACCAAGCACTGGCCCGAAGCCTACTGGCGCGAACTGGCCGAGCGCATGGGCCGGCGCAAGCTGGAGGTGCGCCTGCCGTGGGGCAACCCGGCCGAGAAGGCGCGGGCCGAGCGCATCGCCCAGGGCTTGAACAACTGCCAGGTGCTCCCCAAATTGAACCTTGCCGGCGTCGCACGCGTGTTGGCGGCGGCAAAAGCCTGCGTGGCGGTCGATACCGGCCTCGGCCACCTGGCGGCGGCACTCGATGTGCCCACCATTTCGCTGTTCGGCCCTACCAACCCGGGCCTGACTGGCGCCTACGGACGGACCCAGATTCACCAGGCCAGTGACTGGCCCTGCGCGCCCTGCCTGCAGAAGAAGTGCACCTACAAACCGAGCGCCGACGACCTGCGCCGGTTCGATCTGAAACGCGAGTGGCCATTGTGCTTCACTCGCCTGAATCCCGAGCATGTGGCGAGCCGCTTGAGCGCGTTGCTGCTGGCTGAGGATGTCCGTTGATGCAACTGGCTTTCGTGCTTTACAAATATTTCCCCTTCGGCGGGCTGCAGCGCGACTTCATGCGCATTGCCCTGGAATGCCAGAAGCGGGGCCACCAGATCCGTGTGTACACGTTGATCTGGGAGGGTGACATTCCGCCGGGCTTCGAAGTGCTGGTGGCGCCGGTGAAGGCGATTTTCAACCACCGCCGCAACGAGAAGCTCAGCGCCTGGATGGCCGCCGACCTGGCCAAGCGCCCGGTCGACCGCCTGATCGGCTTCAACAAGATGCCTGGGCTGGATGTGTACTACGCCGCCGACGGCTGCTTCGAGGACAAGGCGCAGACCCTGCGTGGCGGCCTGTACCGCCGCTGGGGTCGTTACCGGCACTTTGCCGAATACGAACGCGCGGTGTTCGCCAAGGACGCCCATACCGAAGTGCTGATGATTTCCGAAGTGCAGCAGCCGCTGTTCATCAAGCACTACGGCACCCCGGTGGAGCGTTTCCACCTGCTGCCGCCGGGCATTTCCCAGGACCGCCGCGCGCCGGCCAATGCCGGCGAAATCCGCACCGAGTTCCGCAAGGAATTCAACCTGGGCAATGACGACCTGCTGCTGGTGCAGATTGGCTCGGGCTTCAAGACCAAGGGTGTTGACCGCAGCCTGAAGGCCCTGGCCGCACTGCCGTCGACCCTGCGCAAACGCACCAGGCTGATGGTGATCGGCCAGGATGACCCCAAGGTGTTCCAGCTGCAAAGCGCTACCTTGGGCCTGGGCGAGCAGGTGCAGTTCCTCAAGGGCCGCAGCGACATCCCGCGCTTTCTGCTTGGCGCCGACCTGCTGATCCACCCGGCGTACAACGAGAACACCGGCACGGTGCTGCTCGAGGCACTGGTGGCCGGCCTGCCGGTGCTGGTCTCCAAAGTATGCGGCTACGCCCACTATATCGCTGAGGCCGACAGTGGCCTGGTGCTGGACGAGCCGTTCGAGCAGGAACAGCTCAATGGCTACCTGCAGCGCATGCTCGAAGACCAGCAGGCCCGCGCCAGTTGGTCGCGCAACGGCCTGGCGTTTGCTGAAACCGCCGATCTGTACAGCATGCCGCAGCATGCCGCCGACGTGATCCTGGGGCAGGAGTCCGCATGAAGCTGATACTGGCCGAACCGTTCAAGCGCCTGTGGGCCGGGCGTGATGCCTTCGATGCCGTGGAGGCGCTGCAAGGCGAGGTCTATCGCGAACTGGAAGGGCGCCGCACGCTGCGCACCGAAGTCGCTGGCGAGGGCTTTTTCGTCAAGATCCACCGCGGCATCGGCTGGGGCGAGATCTTCAAGAACCTGCTCACCGCCAAGCTGCCGGTACTCGGCGCCGGCCAGGAATGGCAGGCCATACAGCGCCTGCACCAGGTTGGCGTGCCGACCATGACAGCCGTCGCCTATGGCGAGCGTGGCAGCAACCCGGCCGCGCAGCACTCGTTCATCATCACCGAAGAGCTGGCGCCGACCATCAGCCTGGAAGACTTCAGCATCGACTGGGTCAGGCAGCCGCCCGAGCCGCGCCTGAAGCGCGCGCTGATCGCCGAAGTGGCGAAGATGACCGGCGGCATGCACCGCGCCGGGGTCAACCACCGCGACTGCTACATCTGCCACTTCCTGCTGCACACCGACCGCCCGGTGACGGCGGAAGACTTCAAACTGTCGGTAATCGACCTGCACCGCGCGCAGACCCGGGCGAAAATCAGCCGCCGCTGGCGCGACAAGGACCTGGCCGCGCTGTACTTCTCGGCGCTGGACATCGGCCTGACCCAGCGCGACAAGCTGCGCTTCCTGCGCGGTTACTTCCAGCGCCCGCTGCGGCAAGTCCTGAAGGATGAAGCCGCGCTGCTCGCCTGGCTGGAGCGCAAGGCGCAGAAACTCTACGATCGCAAGCAACGCTATGGGGATGCACTCTGATGGCGGGGTGGACACTGGCGCCGGGCTACGAACACCTGGCGGCGGACTTCGGCAGCCTCGATGCTGTATTTGCCCTGCAAGGCGAGCGCCTGACCCGCGACCCGCTCAGTGAGGTGGTGCGTATCACGCGTGACGGGGTCAATTATTACGTCAAGCGCTACACCGGGGCCGGCAAGCACATGCGCCGTTACCTGGGCCGGCCGCGGATCAAGGCCGAATGGCAGAACCTCAAGCAGTTCGCCAAGTGGGACATCCCCACTGCCGAAGTGGTGGCCTGGGGCCTGGAGCGCAATGGCCTGGCCTTTGGCCGGGGGGCCATGATCACCCGCGAACTGCCGCATACCGAAGACTTGTCGGCGCTGGCCGAGCGCAACGATGCACGCCTGGCCGATCGCGCCTGGGTCGGGCATGTCAGCAGCCAGCTGGCGCGCCACACCCGGGTCATGCACCAGCACCACTTCGCCCATAACGACCTGAAATGGCGCAACTTGCTGGTCGACGACCAGGGCACGCTATTCTTCATCGACTGCCCCACCGGCGATTTCTGGCGCGGCTTCATGTGGCGGCACCGGATGATCAAGGACCTTGCATGCCTGGACAAAGTGGCCAAATACCATCTGTCGGCGACCCAGCGCCTGCGTTTCTACCTGCAATATCGTGGCCGCGATCGGCTGAATGTGCGTGACAAGAAGCGCATTCGCCAGGTGGTGAGCTTTTTCGAGGGAAGGGAATGACCGATTACCTGGCCAGCGCGGACCTCGCGCTGCTCAAGCGCCATGGCCTGGACGACTTCGAGGCGCTGTGGGCGCTGCAACTGGATGCCGTGGACGAACCGAACACCGGCCGCGGTGGCTGGAGCAGCGTGTACCGCCTGGAACTCGAGGGCAAGGGCTACTACCTCAAGCGCCAGAGCGACTACCTGACCCGTACCCTCCACCGGCCATTCGGCGAGCCGACCTTCGCCCGCGAATTCCGCAACATCAGCCGTTACCAGAAACTGCAGATTCCGGCCTTGCAGGCGGTGTTCTACGGCGAGCGCAAGAAAGGCGGCACGCACCGGGCGATCCTGATGACTCGTGCTCTGGACGAATGGGCCGACCTCGACAGCTTGTTGGCCCGGTGGCCACAACTGAGCGATGCCGAACGCAATGGTGTCCTGCAGGCCTGCGGCCAGCTGGCGCGCACCCTGCACCGTGCCGGCCAGGTGCATGGTTGCTTCTACCCCAAGCACATCTTCCTGCGTCAGCGCCGCGAAGGCTGGGACGCGCAACTGATCGACCTGGAGAAGACCCGACCCCTGCTGTTCGGCATGCGTGACCGCCTCAAGGACCTGGAGCCGTTGCTGCGCCGCGCACCGGTCTGGGGCGAGCGCGATGTACGTACCTTGCTGGCCAGCTACCTGGCGCAGCCTGCCGATGGCACGCTGGTCGATACCTGGCTGCAACGCCTGACGCAACGCCGTCGTGAAAAAGAGGCCCGCTGATGCGTTTGTCTGAATTGAAAGAGGCCGGGCGCAGCCCCTCGTTGCCCCTGAGCATCACCCTGGCCGATGCCGCCGGCACGGCCGACCTGCAATTGCTCAGCCTGCTGCGCGTGCTGCCGGGCCAGCGCTATGTGGGTGCCGGCGTGTGGCGCGGTACCCCGGTGCTGGCCAAGCTGCTGGTCGGTGGTAACGCTGCACGGCATTTCCAGCGCGAATTGCAAGGCGTGAAACTGCTGGCCGAGCAGGGCCTGACCACGCCGAAGCTGCTGGCCGACGGCCTCAAGGAAGGCGAGGGCGGCTGGCTGCTGTTCGAATTCCTCGACGGCGCCGAGAGCCTGGCCGATGCCTGGGCGGCAGTGGAGAGCTTGCCGGTGTTGGCAGACGAGCAGCATCTGGTGCTGGGCGAGGCGCTCACCGCAGTGGCGCACATGCACGCCCGGGGCCTGTGGCAGGAAGACCTGCACCTGGACAACCTGCTGCGCCACGGCGGCAAGCTGTACCTGATCGACGGCGCCGGCATCAAGGCCGAAACGCCTGGCCAGCAGCTGTCACGCCCGCGTGTGCTGGAAAACCTGGGGGTGTTCTTCGCTCAGCTCCCCAAGCGCCTGGAGCCTTTCATCGAAGAATTGCTGGTGCACTATCTGCTGGCCAACGCCGAGCATGCGCTGCCGCTGGAAGCCCTGCAGAAGCAGGTAGACAAGGTGCGCAGCTGGCGCCAGAAGGATTACCTGGAAAAGGCTGGTCGTGAATGCAGCCTGTTCAGTGTCGAGCGCAGCCTTTCGGGCTTGCGGGCAATCCGCCGCGACGAGGTCGAAGCCATGCTGCCGGTACTGGAGCAGGCCGATGCGTTGATCGACCAGGGTCACCTGTACAAGACCGGTGGTGCGGCCAGTGTGGCGCGCATCGAGGTTGGCGGGCGCACGCTGGTGCTCAAGCGCTACAACATCAAGAACACCGCGCACTGGTTCAAGCGCTTCTGGCGCCCGAGCCGGGCCTGGCATTCCTGGATCGAAGGCCATCGCCTGGAGTTCCTCGACATTGCCACGCCGCGTCCACTCGCGGTGCTGGAGCAACGGGTGATGGGGCTGCGAAGCCGTGCCTACCTGGTCACCGAGTATATCGATGGCCCAGACCTGGCCGAATGCTTCGCGCCCTACGTGGATAACGGCGATGCGCCTGAGGAGCAGGTGGATGCCCTGGTGCATGTGATGCAGCAACTGATTCGCGAGCGTATCAGCCACGGCGACTTCAAGGGCCACAACCTGTTCTGGCACAACGGCCAATGGTCGCTGATCGACCTCGACGCCATGTGCCAGCACGCCACCCAGCTCAGCTTCGCCCCGGCCTACGCCCGTGATCGGGCGCGGCTGCTGCGCAACTGGCCGAGTGGCAGTGCCTTGCATCAGCGGCTGGACCGGCTGTTGCCCAAGCTGGCCGAGTAATCCGCCGGCAGTGCCAGCCAGTCGCTGCTGCGGCCTGGCTGGCGCACGCGAATGCGCCATTGGCCGCCCTGTTGGCGCAATACTGCCCAGGCGTGGACTGCGCCCAGTGCCTTCTCGGGCAGCAGCAAATGGTATTGCCCGGCAAGCAGGTGCCGTCGAACCGGCAACTGATGGTTACCCAACTGCAAATAGAGTTGCCCCCCAGCGTCGTGCAGGTCGGCGTCCCCTGCCACCGGTTCGCCCGCTAATGGTTGTTGCAGGCGTACCTCTTCCAACAGGTGGGCTATGTCAGGCAACCCGTCATGCCAAAGCACGATGGAATCGACCACCCAATTGCCGTTGCGCAGCCGTTTGATCGGCAGTTGCGCGTAGGCATCCGGCTGCCTGGGGTCGAGAACCCGCCAGCGATAGCCGTCGAAGTGGACGTTGTACAACCTCCCCTGGCTGTCCTTGACGAAGTACCGGTCCGGGCCTGGCACGCTGTTGATCTGTTCGTACACTTCCTCGCCATGAACGCCGTCGATCCGGTAGCGCAGCTTGCTCACATCCACGGCCGCTTCGTGGGTATTCGGCAGTGGGCGCGGAGGTTGCGGCGGCAGGCCGCGCATCGCCCGGCGCATGAGGGGCGAACCAGCGAAACTGGACAACCCGTCGGCGCTGTGGCTCAAAGCAGCCATGGCGTGGTGGAAGGTCGCTGCATAATCCTCTTTTTCCAGGGCTTCGAAGCCGTCCCACAGCGAAATCGACATACGGCCGAAGGCCAGGGCTGACATTGTCGGGGCCGGTAGCACGAGGCTGATCATGTCGAGAACCAGGCGCAGCGTCGACAGCCCGTACTCGCCGAGCAGCTCGCGGTTGCTGCGGCTGTTGGTATCGGCCTCGGCGATCATGGCGTGGACCTGGGCCTTGTAAAGGGCATCGAAGAGGTTGCCGTTGATCATTGGTCTTTGCACATATGGCCCGAGGCGGCCTTTGCGCACCAACTTGTCGAGCCGCTTGCCATCAGCCAGAGGCGCGCGCTGGATCATGTACTTTCGCAAGGACGGCGTGCTGCGAAGGGTTCTGAGCAGCGCCCGGGTATCGGGGTATTCACGCCATGCGCGCCGGTCGGGAGCGTCCGGCGTATACAGCACCAGCGACGGCTGGTTGTCGCTCTCGGCATTGAGCAGCAGTACCCCTTGCAGCGTGTGCCCGTCGATGATCAGTTGGCGCACCGCGATACGATGCTCGTCGATGGTAGGGCGCCAATTGTTGTCGGGGTGGTCGGTGACGGCTTTGACCCAGCGATAGCCCCGCTCGTGGGTATCGTTCAGAAAGTGCCTGGCATAGCGGGCCTTGGCCGCCTCGGCGCGCATGCGGGCGCGGTTCATGTTGCCGTGGCATTGCATGCGCCAGCGCGCACCTGGAGACTCCAGCAGGTGGGTTCGCAGGTAGCGGATGTAGCCACTGCCGGCGTCTAGCTCACGCACCAGGCGCTTTACCCCTTCCGCGGATATTGATTCCAGCGTGGAGCCGTCTTCGTGGTGTATTCGGGCAGTCAGCCAGTAATCGACGTCGAACCAGCCGATGTTCAACAGGGCCAGCTCGTCCAGGCGGTAGGTGGTGGTTACCAGCTCGATGGTGTCACCGACATGGCGACGGTTGGCAACGGCCACGTAACCCGAAGGTGCCAGCGGGTTGATCAGCGGGCCGGTGCGGTGTGCAAGCGTGACGGTTATGCAGATTTTTTCGGCAGGCAATTCGATGGAGAATTCGCGCCGCAGCGCCTTGCCGAGGCGTTCGCGCACCCATGCCAGCAGGTGGTGGCGACTGCCGAACGCCTCAAGGGTCAAAAGGCCGGGTGCAGCGGCCTGTGTGATGGCCCCGGCGAGCTCCTGGATCGTTTGCATGATGTGCGTCAGGCTTTGCGTGGAGCTCTGGCGCAGCCAGGCGGGCAGGTGTTTTTCCAGCAGCAGCGCATAACGGGTGGACAACGCATATTGGCTGCCCATGAGATCGGTCAGTGACTGCTGTTTGGACAGGGTGCTTTTCAGTGCCGGTAGATCCGGGTTCTGGTCAAGCACCCAGGCGGCATGCCAGGCGATGGTAAGCCGTTGATGCTGCGCGTCGATCACGTCAGTGGCCTGTTGTTCGACCAGGTCGCCGGTAAACCACTCGTAGCGCAGCCGGTCGGCACACCGGACCAGTTGCTGGTCCTGCAGGCGGGGGAGCAGTTGCAGCATTGGCCGGCTTTGCATGGGGTCGTCCAGGCGCTCGCACAGCTCCCTATGCAGTTCAGCCAGGTTGGCGAAGCCTTCAACGCCATGAGAAACGCTGCACAGCAGTGCCTGGCCTGTGGCTGTTGCAGGCTCGGCAACGGCCCCTTCCGGTGCGTCTGCCACCAATACCAGCACGCCGGGTAACGGCAACCGGCCATGGGGGCTTGAACGGTTGAATACCGGCCGATAAACCTGGGCCCGGTGGGTGTCTGGCAGGTGGTTGCGCTGCCAGGGTAGCGGCAGCTCCAGTGAGGTGCGCAGCAGGCTAATGTGGCTGTAGTCCAGGGTCTGGTCGGCGAGGCGCAGTTCCAGTTCGGCCAGAAGTTGCTCATGACGCAGTTCGCGCAGTTGCCGGACGCGGCTGTGGCCTGTTTCGACAGGGTCGTTCCAGAACGCTGCCAGGTCACCAAAAAAACGCTGGCGCAGGGCGGCCGGTTCCGTTTCGCTCGCCAGTTCGGGTTTGCCTTGCTCAAGGGCGATGAGTTGTTGATCGAGCGCTTCGAGGCGCTGCAAAGGTGTCATGGTATGGCTCCTTGGAAAATGGCAGCCAACCATGTCGCGGCAAAAGAGGGTGCGGGTATTATCCGGTTACTGCCGTGGACGAGGGTAGAAACCTTGCAGGCCGAGAGCCGTCGACACCCCCAGGCCGAGCCAGGCCAGGCTGTCCCAGACCCCGTCCCCCAGCAAGGCGGCAAACAGCCCCACGGCAGTGAGCAAGGCCACGACCATCGGCCAGATGAAGATGCGCCAGGTCGGCTGTGACTTGTGGCTCATGCCCGCGCCTCCCGCTTCGTGCGTTGTTTGCCCCACCACAGGTACAAGCCGCTGCCGAGGACGATGATGGTCAGCACATCGAGTAGCGCCCACAGGATTTGCATTGGCCGGCCGCCGTAGTCGCCGAAGTGCAGTGGTTGCGACAGGCCCATGGCATCCATGTACCAGGGGCGTTCGCCGACGGCGGTCACCGCCAGTGTTCGCGCATCGATCAGCACGGGCGTGAGCAAGTGCGAGGTCAGG
Source organism: Pseudomonas shirazica (assembly GCF_015168335.1). Classification (NCBI taxonomy): domain Bacteria; kingdom Pseudomonadati; phylum Pseudomonadota; class Gammaproteobacteria; order Pseudomonadales; family Pseudomonadaceae; genus Pseudomonas; species Pseudomonas shirazica. Next base: position 4,886,042 of record NZ_CP063456.1, on the reverse strand, counting down.
TGCGTGGCGCCCTTCATGAACACCGCATAGTGGTGCTCACTGGAAAAGCGGGTGCCGGGGAAGGCGATGAAGTCCGGGCGCATGCCGGGGGCGGCCTGTTCGGCGATGGTCAGCAGGTGGGTGGCCGGGGCGCGCTCGGTGAGCGGTGGGGCATCACGGTATGGGGCAACCATGGCGGCCAGGCTGTCGTTGCGCCAGGCGGCGATGACCAGGTCCGACAGCGCGCTGATGACACCGGTCACGCCTACCGTCAGTGCCCAGGCCAAGGTGACCACGCCGATCAGGTTGTGCAGGTCGAGCCAGCGCAGGCGACGGGATTTGCCGTGGCGCACCGTGCCGAAGTCCAGACGGCGCATGAACGGTGCATAGAGCACGGTGCCGGAGATGATCGCCACGACGAACAGCACGCCCATGAAGGCGAGCAGCAGCTTGCCGGGCAGGCCGGCGAACATGTCAACGTGCAGGCGCAGCATGGTCATCATGAAGCCGCCGTTGGCGGCCGGCATGGCCACGGCTTCACCGGTGCGTGCGTCGAGCATGAAGGTGTGCGACGAATTGGGTTCGGTGCCGGCGGTGGCGGCGGTGATGGCCACTACGCCGTTGGCTTCGTCCTCGTCGTAGCCGAAGTACTGCATGACCTCGCCGGGGCGGTGCTGCTCGGCCTTGATCACCAACTGCTGCAGGTCCAGGTGTGGGGTATTGGCCGGCATTTCCCGCAGTTCAGGGGCATCGCCCAGCAGGTGTTCGAGTTCGTGGTTGAAGATCAGCGGCAGGCCGGTGACTGCCAGCAATAGCAGGAACAGGGTGCAGACCAGGCTGCTCCAGGTGTGGATCACCGACCAGCGGCGGATGGTTGGGCTTTTCATCACGGTACCGATTTTTGCCTGTTGGAAGCTGGGGCTGCTGCGCAGCCCTTTCGCAGCGCAAGGCTGCTCCTACAGGGACCGCGTTGGCCGTTGTAGGGGCAGCCTTGTGCGGCGAATGGCCCGGCTCACTCAGAACTTGTAATTGACACTGGCCACCACGTTGCGCTCGTCGCCGTAGTAGCAGTAGTACCCGTCACAGGTAGACAAGTAGTCCTTGTTGAACAGGTTCTTCGCATCCACGGCTACGGTCACCCCCTTGAGGGTGCTGTTCAGGCGGCCCAGGTCGTAGTGCACCGATGCGTCGTAGACGGTGTATGACCCCACATGGCCCCAATCGGTATTAGTGGTATTACCGTAGGTATCGCCCACGTAGCGCACGCCAACGCCGACCCCGAACCCATCCAGTGGTCCGCTGTGCCAGGTGTAGTCAGCCCAGGCAGTAGCCTGGTTGCGCGGCACCTGCGCCATGCGCTTGCCTTTCTCGTCACTGGTGCCTTTGATGATTTCGCTGTCGTTGTAGGTGTACGAACCCACCAGTTTGAGGTTCTCGGTCACATCCGAGGTAGCCTCCAGCTCCAGGCCTTTGACACGCACTTCGCCTACCTGGCGGGTGACACCACCCTCGGTCACCGACATGTTCTCCTGTGTCAGGTCGAACACAGCAGCGGTGAACAGGCTATTGCTGCCTGGAGGCTGGTACTTGATGCCCAGTTCGTATTGCTTGCCTTCGGTCGGTTTGAAGGCATCGGTGCTGTTGACGGTGGAACCGGTGGCAGCCTGGAACGACTCGGCATAGGAGATGTAAGGAGTCAGGCCGTTATCGAATACATAGCTGAGAGCTGCGTTACCACTGAACTTCTTGTCGCGTTGGGTGTTGGTTGCGTCGCCTTGGTTGTGGAAGGTGGTGCCGGTGTGCACCCAGTCCTCACGGCCACCAAGGGTAAGGCGCCAGTTGTCCAACGCCATCTGGTCCTGGATATACAGGCCGGTCTGCTGGGTTTTCTGGTCGTAGTCGTACATGTCGAAGTACTGAACGTTCGAGAAATCCTGACCGTAGATGGGGTTGTGGATATTGCTCGGTGGCACACCCGCCGAGCCCCAGCGCCAGCGGGCATTACTGTCCGAGCGCTGGTGGTCGAGCCCCAGCAGCAGGGTATGGGCAACCTGCCCGGTCTGGAAGTCGGCCTGGAAGTTGTTGTCCAGGGCGAACTGTGAGATGTCCTCCTCGACGATACCGGCGGTGCGTTGCACGGTGCCATCGGCGCTGACAGCTTCGTCCGGGCCGGCTGGCCAGATCGAACCACCGGCGGTAATGCCCTTGAAGTCCAGTTCGTTACGCGCGTAGCGCAGGTTCTGACGGAACTGCCAGGTGTCGTTCAGGCGTGTTTCGAACGCATAGCCCAGGTGGTAGTAGGTGCGGTCGTAGGACTCCCAATCCGGGTCGCCCAGGTTCTTGTGGTGCGAAATCTTGCCTGCGGGGCTATCCAGTTTGGTGCCCTGCAGTGGCAGGAACTGGCCGGTGATGCCGGTGTCATCGCGGGTGTACTGGCTGATGAAAGTCAGCTTGGTGTCGTCGTTGATGTTCCAGGTCAGACTGGGCGCGATGTTGTAGCGCTTGTCCGGGATGTGATCGACCGGCGAACCGCTGTCACGCACGGTGCCGCTCACTCGGTACAGGAACTGGCCTGCATCGTCGAGCTTGCCGGTGCTGTCGAAGTTGATCTGCTTGTGGTTGTTGCTGCCAACCTGGGCTTCGACTTCGTGGCTGCTTTCCAATTGCGGCCGACGGCTGGTCATGTCAAGCAGGCCGCCTGGTGGAGTCTGGCCGTAGACCGAAGAGGCCGGGCCACGCAGTACGGCGATGCGCTCCAGGTTCCAGGGCTCGATCTTGGGGGTGGCGTAGTTGCCCTTGGGCAATGGCAGGCCATCGAGGAACTGGGTAGGCACAAAACCCCGTACCAGCAACCAGTCGCTGCGCGAGTCGGATCCATAGCCGCTGCTCTGCACGCCAGCGGTGTAGCGAAGGGCGTCGTTCAGGCTGAGCACCGGCCGGTCTTCCATCTGCTGGCGGGTGATCACGCTTACCGAGCGGGGAAGTTCGGCGATGGCGGTGTCGGTCTTGGTGCCTGCTGCTGTCCGGGTAGCGGTGTAACCCTCTACCGGTCCCCAGGCGCTTTCATAGCTGGAAGTCGCATTGATCGCAGTCTCCGGCAACGCCAGTGTCCCTTCCGGCGTAGCCACCAGGCTGTAGCTGCCCACGCTGCTTTGCTGCAGTTGCAGGCCGGTGCCGCGCAGGGCGGCCTGCAGGGCACCAAGGCCATCGTACTGCCCGCTCACCGGGGCCGAGGTGCGACCGCTGACCAGTGCCGGGTCGATGGCCAGGGTGATGCCGGCCTGGCTGGCGATCTGGTTGAGAGTGGTGGCCAGCGGGGCGCTGGGCAGGTCGTAGGCGCGCTGAGCGGATTGCTCGGCGGCGAACAGGGCAGGGCTGGCCAATGGTGCGGTCACGGCGATGGCCAGGGCCATCAGGCTGGGGCGCAGGATACGATCAACAGCACGGGACATGCAGAGGCTCCTCGACGGATAAGTGCTTTCTGCTTCCTTGCCGAGCGAGATTTGAAAAGTGACAGGGCGAATCTGAAAAAAATTGAGAATTATTTGAAGTTGGCTTTTGCCTGTACCGGCCCTTTCGCGGGTAAACCCGCTCCCACAGGGATCGCGGGGGCTTTGAGGCTGGTGCAATCCTGTGGGAGCGGGTTTACCCGCGAAGAGGCCAGTGCAGGCCTACTTGGGACCGACGGTCACCCACCACTGGGTATGCCGCTCGACCTTCACCGGCAGTGCCGGCACCAGCGACGACAGCGCCAGGTCGGTATCGTTCAGCGGGAAGCTGCCGGTCACCCGCAGGTCGGCGACCTGGTCGTCTACCCCAAGGTAACCGCTGCGGTACTGGCCAAGCGTGGCCAGCAGGTCAGCCAGGCGCACGTTGTCCACCACCAGCATGCCGCGGGTCCAGGCGTCGGCACCGGCTGGCACCGTGCCGATCCGGCCAAGGCCGTTGGCGTTCATCAGAACCTGCTGGCCTTCGCGCAGCACCTGTTCGTCGCCGCTGTTCAGCGGCATGGCGGCGACCGAAGCTTGCAGCACTTCCAGGCGCGTGCCGTCGTCCTCGCGGCGCACCAGGAAGCGCGTGCCCAACGGGCGCAGGCGGCCATCGTCGGTGCGCACCAGCAGCGGGCGCGGGTCCTGATGGCCGGTTTCGACCGAAATCTCGCCTTGGTGCAGCACGATCACCCGTTGCTTGCCGGCGTAGTCGATATCCACGGCCGTGTGGCTGTTCAGGCTCAACAAGGTGCCGTCTTCCAGGCGCAGGGTACGCAGTTCGCCGGTGGCGGTACGCTGGTCGGCCAGCCAGTAGCTCGGTGCCAGCGATGGTGCGCCGACCCAGGCCAGCAGCGAGCTCAGCAGAAACATGCCGGCCAGCCCGCCGCCGACCTTGCCGATACGTCGGCGCAGCCCGGCGCGCGATTGCAGCAGGGCCTGGCGTGCCGGGCCGGCAGCGGCGCTCACGCGCTGGTCCATGGCACCGAGTTGGTGCCAGGCGCGGGCATGCTCCTCGCTGGCGGCATGCCAGCGCATGAATTCGCTGCGCTCGTCAGGTGTGCCGCTGCCGTTGTCGAGGCTGAGCTTCCAGGCAATGGCGGCTTCCAGCACCCGGGACGAAACCGGTGAACTGCTCACGTCGGCTCCCCGTACAGGGCCACGTAGCACTGGCGCATGCCCTGGGCGATGTACTGGCGCACCCGCGAAACCGAAACCCCCATGCGCTCGGCGATTTCGGCATGGCTCATACCGTCCAGGCGATTGTGCAGGAATGCTGCGCGGGCCTTGCTCGACAGCTTGCCTAGCAGGCGGTCGATGGCCTTGAGGTCCTCGAGGATCAGGTGTTGCACTTCCGGGGAAGGTTGTTCGGCTTCCGGCATCAGGGCCAGTTCAGCCAGGTAGGCTTGTTCTAGCGCGGCGCGGCGGAAGTGGTCGAACATCAGGCCCTTGGCCACGGCGGCCAGGAACGCGCGGGGTTCGCGGGGCGTATCCAGTTGCGCACGGCCGAGCAGGCGCACGAAGGTGTCCTGGCTCAGGTCTTCGGCACGTTGGCGGCAGGCCATGCTGCGTTGCAGCCAGGCGAGCAGCCAGCCGCGATGGTCGCGGTACAGCGCACCGACCAGATCGGCGTGTGGGCTCTGTGCAGAAGACAAGCAGCGTCCCCCCGGAACGAATGCATTAACTAACGATAATTATTCGCGATTGTTGCAGGGGGGAGGGGGTGGGTGCAATGGACGCTTATCGGATGGCCATCATGGTTGGGGCTGACGGGGTGTAGGGCGTGGGTGATGTAGCGTTTATGAGATCGAGCGCCGCCCGCGCGGCGCTCGATCTCACAGGCGACTCAGCGCTCACGCCCTACAAACCGTGATTGTGCACCTTGCGCCTGCGCCACCCGCGCAAGCGCTGCTCCAGCTGCAGCGGGCTGTCCAGCTGCTGGCGCCGGGCCTGGCTGAACAGGATCAGCGCCAGTTCGGCGGTAACCAGCGCATCGGCGCTGGCGTGATGGCGCTCCTCTACCTGCAGGCCAAACCGCGCCACCCAGTCATCCAGCCCGGCCTCGCGCAGCACTGTGTCGGGGTTGAGCATCGGCGCCAGCTCGGCAACATCCAGGAAAGGTGACTGCAAGCGATAGCCCAGGCTTTCCTTCAGCGCGCGGGCGAGCATGCGCTGGTCGAACGGCGCATGGAATGCCAACACCGGGCTGTTGCCAATGAAGTCGAGCAGATCGAGCAAGGCCTCGGCCGGGTCGCAACCGGCAGCCAGGGCACTCGGGCCCAGGCCGTGGATCAGCACGCTGGCGTTGGTCTTCTGCAAAGGCCGGTGCAAGGTGCGTTCGAATTGCTGGGCAAAGTCGATGGCGCCGTCTTCGATGGCGACGGCACCAACCGATAACACCTGGTCACGGTTGGTGTTCAGGCCGCTGGTCTCCAGGTCAAGCACCACCCAGCGCTGCTCGCGCAGGGTACACACCCCCAATGGCGCTGACTTGGGCAGCCGGGCCAGGCGCTGGCGCGTGGCGTGGTCCAGTTCCGGCGCGCTGGGGCGCAGCCAGGCGAACAGGCTCATAGCTGGTACCGCAAGGCCAGGCTGCTTTGCAGGCGCTGGGCCTGGCGCAGGGACTCGCGCAGGATGCGCCGGTCCAGGTGGTTGAGGCTGTCCGGGTCCAGGCGGTTGGAATAGGGCAGGTTGTCGCGGGTCTGGCGCTGGTGCTGCTGCATGCGGGTTTGCTGGATGAAGTGGTAGGCCTCTTCATACGCTGCGCCATCCAGTGCCTCGATCACGCCCTTGGCCACGAGCTGGCGCAGGCGCTCCAAGGTATTGCAGGCACCGATGCCGTTGGCCAGGGCCAGCAGCCGCGCACCATCGACGAAGGGCGTCAGGCCCTGGACCTTGAGGTCGAGGGTGGCGGCCTTGTCGTTACCCTGGCGGGTCAGTACGAACTCGCGCAGGCGGCCCACCGGCGGGCGCTGGCGCAGGGCGTTGTCAGCCATCATGCGCTGGAAGATGCGGTTGTCGGCCACCTGCTCCAGCAGGCCCTGGCGCAGTTGCTCGCAACCTTGCTCGTCGCCCCACACCACACGCAGGTCGAAATAGATGCTCGAGCCCAGCAGGTTCTCCGGGCTGGCTTCACGGACAAAACTGGCAAAACGCCGCGCCCATTCAATGCGCGACAGGCACAGCTCGGGGTTGCCGGCCATGACGTTGCCCTTGCACAGGGTGAAGCCGCACTGGGCCAGGCACTGGTTTATGTATTGCGCCAGCGGCAGCAGGCGTGCGCGGATGGCGTCTGCTTCGATGCTGTCGGCGGCTTCGAAGAGGATGCCGTTGTCCTGGTCAGTGTGCAGGGTTTGTTCTTGTCGCCCCTCGCTGCCAAAGCACAGCCAGCTGAACGGCACGCCCGGGTCACCGCGCTCGGCCAGCGCCAGTTCGATCACCCGGCACACGGTGTGGTCGTTGAGCAGGGTGATGATCTGGGTAATCTGCGTGGAGGATGCGCCATGGGCCAGCATTCGCTCGACCAGCTGGCTGATTTCGCCGCGCAGCGAGACCAGGGTATCCAGGCGTGGCGCATGGCGGATGGTGCGTGCCAGGTGCACCAGGTCGACCCGTTGCAGGGAGAACAGGTCGCGCTCCGAAACCACACCGCACAGGCGCTGGTTTTCCACCAGGCATACGTGGGCGATGTGCCGCTCGGTCATCGCCATGGCTGCGTCGAAGGCGCTGGCCTGGGGGCTGAGGTAGAACGGCTGGGCGGTCATGTGGCGCGCGATGGGTGCACCCAGGTCGGCATCGGCCGCAGCCACCACCTGGCGCAAGTCGCGCAGTGTGAAGATACCGGTGGGGTAACGCTGCTGGTCGACCACTACGATACTGCCGACCTGCTGCTCGTGCATCAGTCGCACGGCGTCTCGCAGAGGCGTTTCGGGGCTGCACACCACCGGGTGGCGCATGGCCAGTTCACCCAGTGGCGTGTTCAGCGAATACTGGGTGCCAAGGGTTTCCACCGCGCGCTGGCGTACCTGCTGGTTGACCTGGTCGAGCAGGCTGCTGACCCCGCGCAGGGCAAAATCCCGAAACACTTCCGACATCGAGAACACGCGGATGAACGCGGCCTTGTTCAACTGCAGGCAGAAGGTGTCCTCACCTGCCAGATGCTCGGTGCGGGTCGCCCGCTCGCCGAGCAGGGCAGCCAGCGGGAAGCATTCGCCGCTGGTGATCTCGAAGGTAGTCTCCACACCAGGTTTGACCAGATGCTGGCGTTCGCCGACCACGCGGCCCTGCTTGACGATGTAGAAGTGCTCGACCGGCCCATCGGCAGGTTTGACGATGCTTTCGCCGCTGGCATAGAAGCGCAGCTGGCACTGTTCGACCAGGTAGGCCAGGTGGCTGTGTTCCATCTGGTTGAACGGCGGAAAACGCTGCAGGAACTGCAGGGTGCCCTGGATGTTCTGCAGCACTGCTGTCCTGCCCGCCTGGGTGTAGGCGTCCTTTTTGCTCATGAAACTGACCGTATCGCTATGCCGAACTATATATCTATATATATAGGTGCCGGCCATGTTGTTCTCTGCCTCCATGGTCGGCTTGCGGCGGGATGGTGCCCATTGGACGTAAGTCTATGAGCGCCCCTGTCAAAGACCCGACGAAAGGCCAACCGGGTTACGCAAGTTCTGCGGTCCTAATGCTGAAGCGGAATCTTTTTTGACGAGATGAGCATGCCTGAGCAACACGACATCCTGAGTGACGCCGAGCGCGAGGCATTGGCCCTCGTAAGTGCGCCCGTGGTTGCCAAGCCCCTGGTGCTGGTGGTGGATGACAATGCGGTGAATCGTGAGGCGCTGATCCTGTACCTGAAAAGCCGGGGGATTGACTGTGTCGGGGCGGATGGGGCCGAGGAGGCCAGGCTGTACCTGCACTACCAGCAAAGAATCGGCTTGATGATCACGGATTTGCGCATGCAGCCCGAGGATGGCCTGGACCTGATCCGCAAGGTTCGCGAATCAGAGCGGGCGGCGTTGTCGATCATCGTGGTGTCGGGCGATACCGACGTGAAAGAGGCGGTGGACGTGATGCACCTGGGGGTTGTGGATTTTCTTCTGAAGCCGGTCGACCTGGACAGGCTGCTGGAGCTGGTGAAGAAAGAACTGCAGATCGGTTAGCTGAGGAGCCTGTTCCGGCCTCATCGCCGGCAAGCCAGCTCCCACAGGGACCGCACAGCGTTTGGGGCCTGTGCAGTCCCTGTGGGAGCTGGCTTGCCGGCGATTGGGCCGCAAAGCGGCCCCCTGTCGCAGATGTCGCTTACAGCCCGTTACGCGCCTTGAACTCGCGGCGACGGCGGTGCAGTACCGGCTCGGTATAGCCGTTCGGCTGCTTGCCACCTTCCACCACCAGTTCTACCGCCGCCTGGAACGCGACGTTGTCGTCGAAGTTCGGTGCCATCGGGCGGTACAGAGGGTCGCTGGCGTTCTGCTGGTCCACCACCACGGCCATGCGCTTGAGGCTTTCCAGCACCTGCTCCTGGCTGACCACGCCATGGCGCAGCCAGTTGGCCAGCAGCTGGGCCGAGATGCGCAGGGTGGCGCGGTCTTCCATCAGGCCGACGTTGTTGATGTCCGGCACCTTCGAGCAACCTACGCCCTGGTCGATCCAGCGCACCACGTAGCCGAGGATGCCCTGAGCGTTGTTGTCCAGTTCGTTGCGGATCTCTTCGGCCGACCAGTTGGTGTCGGCGGCCAGCGGGATGGTGAGGATGTCATCCACCGACGCGGGTGTGCGCGAAGCCAGTTCACGCTGACGCGCCTGTACGTCCACCTTGTGGTAGTGCAGGGCATGCAGGGTGGCTGCAGTCGGCGACGGCACCCAGGCGGTGTTGGCGCCAGCCAACGGGTGGGCGATCTTCTGCTCGAGCATGGCTGCCATCAGATCGGGCATGGCCCACATGCCTTTGCCGATCTGCGCACGGCCTTGCAGGCCGGTGGCCAGGCCAACGTCGACGTTGTTGTTCTCGTAGGCACCGATCCACTTCTCGTTTTTCATGGCGCCCTTGCGCACCACGGCGCCGGCTTCCATCGAGGTGTGGATTTCATCGCCGGTGCGATCGAGGAAGCCGGTGTTGATGAACACCACGCGCTCGGCTGCGGCCTTGATGCACGACTTGAGGTTGACCGTGGTACGGCGCTCCTCGTCCATGATGCCGACCTTGACGGTATTGCGCTTCATGCCCAGCAGGTCTTCGACCTGGCTGAAGATTTCGGCGGCGAAGGCTACTTCCTCCGGGCCGTGCATCTTCGGCTTGACGATGTACACGCTGCCGGTGCGGGTGTTCTTGCGGCTGGTGTTGCCATTGAGGTTGTGCAGGGCGATCAGGTTGGTGAACAGGCCGTCCTGAATACCTTCGGGGATTTCGTTGCCTTGGGCGTCGAGGATCGCCGGGTTGGTCATCAGGTGGCCAACGTTGCGCACGAACAGCAGCGAACGGCCATGCAGGGTCACGCTACCGCCGTTGGGCGCGGCGTACTCGCGGTCCGGGTTCATGGTGCGGGTGAAGGTTTTGCCACCCTTGCTAACGCTTTCTGCCAGGTCGCCTTTCATCAGGCCCAGCCAGTTGCGGTAGACGATCACCTTGTCGTCGGCGTCAACGGCTGCAACCGAGTCTTCGCAGTCCATGATGGTGGTCAGCGCCGATTCCATCAGGATGTCTTTCACGCCGGCGGCGTCGGTGCTGCCGACCGGGGTGCTGGCGTCGACCTGGATTTCGAAGTGCAGGCCGTTGTGCTTGAGCAGCACGGCGGTCGGCGCAGCGGCATCGCCATGGAAGCCGATCAGCTGGGCATCGTCACGCAGGCCGCTGTTGCTGCCGCCTTTCAGGGCAACTACCAGCTTGCCGCCTTCGATGCGGTAGCCGGTGGAGTCGACGTGCGAGCCGGCCGCCAGTGGCGCGGCTTCGTCGAGGAAGGCGCGGGCGAAGGCGATGACCTTGTCGCCACGTACCTTGTTGTAGCCCTGGCCTTTCTCGGCGCCGCCTTCATCGCTGATGGCATCGGTGCCATACAGCGCGTCGTACAGCGAACCCCAACGGGCGTTGGCGGCGTTCAGGGCGAAGCGGGCGTTCATCACCGGTACGACCAGCTGCGGGCCGGCCATGTGGGCGATTTCTTCGTCCACGTTCTGGGTGGTTGCCTGGAAATCGTCGGCTTGTGGCAGCAGGTAGCCGATTTCCTGGAGGAATGCTTTGTAGGCTACGGCGTCGTGGGCCTGGCCTTTGCGTGCCTGGTGCCAGGCGTCGATCTTGGCTTGCAGCTCGTCGCGCTTGGCGAGCAGGGCTTTGTTCTTTGGAGCGAGGTCATTGATGATCTTCTCTGCACCGGCCCAGAACTGCTCGGCGACGATGCCGGTCCCTGGGATGGCTTCGTTGTTCACGAAGTCGTACAGGACCTTGGCGACCTGAAGGCCACCGACTTGAACGTATCCAGTCATTGCTTGCCTCACTCTGCTCAGCTATTTCGCTCTTCTGTATTAAGCCTGTAGCGCTTCTCTAAACACGGCACCAGTGCATGCCCCCGAGTAAAGCCCCGAGCGCGGCTGGGTGCGGCCTGCCAGACCGGCTGGCAGACAGTGTGCGTATTTTCACAGGCGCCTTGGCAGACATCCAAACGACGTTTTGTAGTCCGCGCCACGGGATACTACATGAAGCAGTAGGCGGGGCAAAATCAGACTAAAAGCGCCGTTATGCGACCCGTTGGTCGCGTATGGTCACGCTGGGAGTGAGTATGTTCGCAAAAAACAGGTGGATTGTTCCAGATAAATCTTGAAACAGTACACGATTCGTTATGCGGATTGCCCTGCGGCAGGTTGCCGCGCCTTGCCTATACTGAGTCGATCCCCCGATTTTCTGCCGCACGGCGCGGTCCGACACGAGGAAGGGCTTGTGGATCATCTTGTACTGACTGTGATTGCCCCTGACAAGGCCGGCCAGGTCGAGCGCATTGCCCAGTGCATCGCCGACCACAGTGGCAACTGGCTGGAAAGCCGCATGTCGCGCATGGCCGGGCAGTTTGCCGGCATCCTGCGGGTGGCGGTGCCGGCGGAAAACTACGACGAGCTGGTGGCTTCGCTGCAGGGGTTGGTCCGATATGACATTCGCGTGCTGATCGCCGAGAGTGGCATCGAGCCTTCGTGTACCTGGAAACCGATTGCCATGGAGCTGGTAGGGAATGACCGGCCGGGGATCGTGCGTGATATCACCCGTTTGCTGGCTGAATTGCAGGTGAACGTCGAGCGGTTTTCAACAGAAGTGCGGCCGGCGCCGATGAGCAGCGAGCCGTTGTTTCATGCAGATGCGTTGTTGGCTTTGCCGCTGACTCTACCGCTCGAAGAACTGCAGCAGCGACTGGAGAGTCTGGCGGATGACTTGATGGTGGAGTTGAAGCTGCGGCCGGAGGATTGATCCGAGATTGCCGGGGCCGCTTCGCGGCCCATCGCGACACAAGGCCGCTCCTACAAGGGTTACGCGTTCCCCTGTAGGAGCGGCCTTGTGTCGCGATGGGCTGCAAAGCAGCCCCCTGCGGTTATCCCGATATCACGGGGAAGGCCCTGTGGATAACCTGGGGGTTCCCCTCTCCAGCCCAGGCCGCGCGCGCCTTACACGGCTTTGATCAAAAAACACCCAAAAATCAGCAGCTTGTGCACAAAGCACGGGGACGAGGGTGTGGATAACCTTTGGAGATGTCTCTGCAGGCCATGAACTACAGGGGCTGCAGAGTTGTGATCATTTTTTGATCAGCTGCGCTTGCGCAAACTGACCCACGCATCGACGCTGTAAATCGCCAAACCCGCCCAGATGAACATGAACGCCACCAAGGTGCTCGGCGACAAATGCTCATCGAACAGCAGCACCGCCTGCAGCAGCACCAGGGTCGGCGCCAGGTACTGCAGGAAGCCCAGCGTGGTGTACGGCAAGTGCCGCGCAGCAGCGTTGAAGCACACCAGCGGCACCAGTGTCACCGGCCCCGCAGCCATCAGCCACAACGCTTCGCTGCTGGTGTAGAACGCGCCTTGGGCACTTGTCGCCGCCGGATGCAGCAATAGCCAGCCAAGCGCCAGCGGTACCAGCATCCAGGTTTCCACCACCAGGCCCGGCAGCGCCGCTACCGGTGCCTGCTTGCGAATCAGCCCGTAGAAGCCGAAGCTCAGCGCCAGTACCAGCGACACCCACGGCAGGCTGCCCACCTGCCACACCTGCTGAGCCACACCCACCGCGGCCATGGCCACGGCCAGCCACTGAAGCCGACGCAGGCGCTCGCCAAGAATCAGCATGCCCAGCAGCACATTGATCAGCGGGTTGATGTAGTAACCCAGGCTGGCCTCGAGCATGCGCCCGTTGTTCACCGACCATACGTAGGTCAGCCAATTGCCGGCGATCAGCGCCCCGCTCAGGGCCAGGATGCCCAGCCGGCGCGGGTTGTCACGCAGTTCACGCCACCAGCCGGGGTGTTTCCACACCAGTAGCAACAGCGAGCCGAACAGTGCCGACCACAGCACCCGGTGGACAATGATCTCCACCGCCGGAACGCTCTGGATTGCCTTGAAGTACAGGGGGAAAAGACCCCAGATGATGTAGGCGCTGAGGCCCAGTAGGTACCCGCGACGCGGGTTTGCGGCGTGCATGCAGAATCCTTGCTTAGGTAGCTAAATAAAGCGACGCCTATTGTAGACAGAGGCGGTCGTGCTTCTAGAACAATTTCAGCGGCGCTTCATCCAGTGCGGCCATTTGCTCGCGCAGGGCGAGGATCTGGTCTCCCCAGTAGCGTGGCTGGCCGAACCAGGGGAAGCTCGGCGGAAATGCCGGGTCGTCCCAGCGCCGCGCCAGCCAGGCGCTGTAGTGCAACTGGCGCAGGGCGCGCAGGGGCTCGATCAGGGCCAGCTCGCGCGGGTCGAAGTCGTGGAACTCGTTGTAGCCGTCGATCAGTTCGGCCAGTTGCCCCAGGCGCTCCTCGCGGCTGCCGGCCAGCATCATCCACAAGTCCTGCACCGCCGGGCCCATGCGGCAGTCGTCGAGGTCGACCACGTGGTACACCTCGTCGCGGTGCATAAGGTTGCCGGGGTGCAGGTCGCCATGCAGGCGGATGAGCTTGTGCGGGGTGCGGGCATAGATGTCCTCCACTCGCTTGAGCAGGTCGCGGGCCACCGATTCGAACGCCGGCAGCAGTTCGCGAGGGACGAAATCGCCTTCCAGCAGGGTATTCAGCGAGGCGTGGCCGAAGTTGTCCACAGCCAGCGCTTCGCGGTGCTCGAACAGTTTGCTGGCACCCACGGCATGCAGGCGGCCGAGCAACTGGCCAAGACGGTAGAGCTGGTCGAGGTTACCCGGCTCTGGCGCGTGGCCGCCGCGGCGGGGGAACAGGGTGAAGCGGAAGCCCTGGTGTTCGAACAGGGTGCGGCCGTCGTGCTGCAGCGGGGCGACCACCGGCACTTCGCATTGGGCCAGTTCGGCAGTGAAGCTGTGCTCTTCGAGGATGGCCGCGTCGCTCCAGCGGCCTGGGCGGTAGAACTTGGCGATCAGCGGTTGCGCGCCCTCGATGCCCACCTGGTAGACGCGGTTTTCGTAGCTGTTCAGCGCCAGCACCCGGGCATCGCTGAGAAAGCCCAGGCTTTCCACGGCGTCCAGGACCAGGTCGGGGGTGAGGGTATCGAAGGGGTGGGACATGGGGGCTCCGGGGATAGGCGGCGTGGGGACCATGGTAACGCGTTATGCCTGTACCGGCCTCTTCGCGGGTAAACCCGCGAACCGCGCAAAGCGCGGCCAGGCTATGCAGGAATCCCAAGCAATACATAAGAGGGATGAAATTGAACCCGCACCGAACTGCCTGCTGCCACCCGCTGCCCAGCCAACCAATCCGTCTCGGCAAACGCACACAACGTCTGCCCATTCCCCAACGCCAACCGGACCTCACCAGGCCCATCAGCCTCCGCCAGCACCTCCTCTACCGTCGCCCGTAGGCAATTGCTATCCGCTTCGGCCTGTTCCTCGTCGGCCAGCAACCTCACCCACCCCGCCTTGAGCAGCGCCACTACCGTCGTCCCCAGCGTCAGTTCCAGCCGTGCGGTGCTGTCGTGGGTGATCAACGCTTCGATCTCCAACCCTCCGCCCAACGCCAGGCTGACGCGATCATGCCGTCCTTCGCGGCGCAGGCCGCTGACCTGGCCCTGCAACTGGTTGCGCGCGCTGGTACGCAGCATCAGCCGGCCGAGCAGGTCGAGGTCGCTGGACTCCTCGGCCGCTTCGAGGATTTGCGCCTGAAGGGCCTGCAGCCTCTGGTACAGGCGCAGCACCCGCTGGCCTTCCGGCGACAGACGGGCACCACCGCCACCACGCCCGCCGGTACTGCGCTCGACGAGGGGCTGGCTGGCCAGGTTGTTGAGTTCGTCGATGGCGTCCCAGGCGGCCTTGTAGCTGATGCCCGCAGCCTTGGCGGCGCGGGTGATCGAACCTTCTTCGGCAATGTGCTGCAGCAGCGCGATGCGCTGGGGGCGGCGGGCGATGTGCTGGGTGAGGTGGGGGGGCAGGGGCATGGGCATTTGGTCTTGTGGGGGCCTGAGGATGGATAGTGTGTAGGAGCGGCCTTGTGTCGCGAAAGGGGCGCGAAGCGGCCCCACGGATTCATGCCTTGGCAAATATCGCTGGGGCTGCTGCGCAGCCCGATCGCGACACAAGGCCGCTCCTACACCGGGCGATCCGCGCTTGCTCATACATACCCCGGCTTGGCCGTACGCGCCAGGCAATACACATCCACCCGCCGCGCACCGGCCTTGCGCAGCACTTCGGCAACCGCTTGCGCGGTCGCACCGGTGGTCAACACGTCATCGATAATGGCGACATGCTTGCCCGTCAGCTTGCCCGTGACGGTAAACGCCTGGCGCAAGTTGCGTCGCCTGGCCTTGGCGTCCAGTTGTTGCTGCGCAGGTGTCTCCCGTGTGCGCAGCAGCAACCGCTCGTCGCAACGTACCCCCACGTGCGACGACAGCCAGCGCCCGAGCATCCCCGCCTGGTTGAACCCCCGCTCCCGTAGTCGACGTTTGGCCAAGGGTACAGGCAACAACAGGTCGGGGCGCGGCAGCCCTTCGGTAAAGCGGTGCAGCAGCCCATGCGCGAGCAATTCGGCCATCAGGCGCCCCAAGGGCCACTGGCGGTTGTGCTTGAAACGGCTGATCAGCGTGTCCACCGGAAAGCCGAAATGCCACAGTGCAAGCACCTGCTCGAAGGCCGGTGCGCGGCGCTGGCATTGAGCGCAGGTCAGGCCGGCTATCGGCAATGGCAGGGCGCAGCGCAGGCAATGATCGCCCAGCCAGGGCAGTTCCTGCTCGCAGGCGACGCACAGCGGGTAGGCCTGCTCGGCAGGTTCATCGCACAGCAAACACAATTGATTAATAAGTGAGCACTTGTAAACCAGTCTTTTCCAGTGTGGTTGACAGTTCATAGGCCTTCCATGACTATGCGAGCTATCCGTGATGCGCTGGCGGGCTTTCCTGTCCCGGCGCCTGCTTCAGCCTAAACAAGGAAACGCCAATGAGCGCCAGCACAACTGCAACAAGACGTCACGACTGGTCCCTGGCCGAGGTCAAGGCGCTGTTCCAGCAACCGTTCAATGACCTGCTGTTCCAGGCGCAGACCGTGCACCGCGCGCATTTCGACCCGAACCGCGTGCAGGTTTCTACCCTGTTGTCGATCAAGACCGGCGCCTGCCCGGAAGATTGCAAATATTGTCCACAGTCCGGCCACTACAACACCGGGCTGGAAAAACAGAAGCTGATGGAAGTGCAGAAGGTGCTGGAAGAAGCCGCCCGCGCCAAAGCCATCGGTTCTACACGCTTCTGCATGGGCGCGGCTTGGAAGCACCCGTCGGCCAAAGACATGCCCTACGTGCTGGAGATGGTCAAAGGCGTGAAGGCCATGGGCCTGGAAACCTGCATGACCCTCGGCAAGCTCGACCAGGAGCAGACCAAGGCCCTGGCCCAGGCCGGCCTGGACTATTACAACCACAACCTCGACACCTCGCCTGAGTTCTACGGCAGCATCATCACCACCCGCACCTACAGCGAGCGCCTGCAGACCCTGGCCTACGTGCGCGATGCCGGGATGAAGATCTGCTCCGGCGGCATCCTCGGCATGGGCGAGTCGCTGGACGACCGCGCCGGCCTGCTGATCCAGCTGGCCAACCTGCCCGAGCACCCGGAGTCGGTACCGATCAACATGCTGGTCAAGGTGGCCGGTACGCCGCTGGCCGAGGAAGAAGACGTCGACCCGTTCGACTTCATCCGCATGCTGGCCGTGGCCCGTATCCTCATGCCCAAGTCGCACGTGCGCCTGTCCGCCGGCCGCGAGCAGATGAACGAGCAGATGCAGGCGCTGGCCTTCATGGCTGGCGCCAACTCGATCTTCTACGGCGAAAAACTGCTGACCACCGCCAACCCGCAGGCCGACAAGGACATGCAGCTGTTCGCACGCCTGGGCATCAAGCCCGAAGCGCGTGAAGAGCACGCCGACGAAGTGCACCAGGCGGCCATCGAGCAGGCGCTGGTCGAGCAGCGCAGCAGCGAGATGTTCTACAACGCCGCGACAGCCTGAAATGGCCTTTGACCTGGCGGCGCGCCTGGCCGAACGGCGCGCCGCAGACCTGTATCGGCAGCGGCCACTGCTGGAAAGCCCGCAGGGGCCGGAAGTGGTGGTCGATGGCCAGTGTTTGCTGGCCTTCTGCAGCAATGACTACCTGGGCCTGGCCAACCACCCCGAGGTGATTGCCGCCTGGCAGGCCGGCGCCGAGCGCTGGGGTGTCGGTGGCGGAGCCTCGCACCTGGTGATCGGCCACAGTACGCCGCACCATCAGGTGGAAGAGGCCTTGGCCGAACTCACCGGGCGCCCGCGCGCGCTGCTGTTCTCCACCGGCTACATGGCCAACCTGGGCGCCATCACCGCGCTGGTGGGGCAGGGCGACACGGTGCTGCAGGACCGCCTGAACCACGCTTCGCTGCTGGATGGCGGGTTGCTCAGTGGTGCCCGTTTCAACCGCTACCTGCACAACGACCCGGCCAGCCTGGCCAGCCGCCTGGACAAGGCCATAGGCAATACCCTGGTAGTGACCGATGGCGTGTTCAGCATGGACGGCGACCTTGCCGACCTGCCGGCGCTGGCCGATGTCGCCCGCGCTCGCGGTGCCTGGCTGATGGTTGACGATGCCCATGGCTTGGGCACCCTCGGCACCCGGGGCGGCGGTATCGTCGAGCACTTCGGTCTGGGCGTTGAGGATGTGCCGGTGTTGATCGGTACGCTGGGCAAGGCTTGTGGTACCGCCGGTGCCTTTGTGGCCGGCAGCGAAGAGCTGATCGAGGCGCTGGTGCAGTTCGCCCGCCCGTACATCTATACGACCAGCCAGCCACCGGCGCTGGCCTGCGCCACCCTCAAGAGCCTGGAATTGCTGCGCCGCGAAACCTGGCGCCGCGAGCACCTGGCCGCGCTGATCCGCCAGTTCCGTGAAGGTGCGCAGCAGATCGGCCTGGAATTGATGGACAGCCCGACGCCGATCCAGCCCATCGTCATCGGCGACAGCGCAAAGGCCCTGCGCCTGTCACGCATGCTGCGCGAGCGCGGCTTGCTGGTGACGGCCATCCGCCCGCCCACCGTGCCGGCGGGCAGCGCACGCCTGCGGGTGACATTGAGCGCCGCGCACAGCGGGGCGCAGGTGCAGCTATTGTTGAATGCATTGGCCGAGTGTTATCCACAGTTGGAGAGCGCCGATGCGTAATCGACTTGTTCTGTTGCCTGGCTGGGGCTTGGGCACTGCTTCCCTGGAGCCGCTGGCCGCCAGCCTGCGTGCCCAGGACGCCCGCCTGCAGGTAGAGCTGATGCCCTTGCCGGAACTGGCCCATAGCGATGTGCAGGCCTGGGTCGACCACCTCGACCGCAAGCTGCCAAGTGATGTCTGGCTGGGTGGCTGGTCGTTAGGCGGCATGCTGGCCAGCGCGCTGGCGCACAAGCGCGGCGACCATTGCTGCGGCCTGCTGACCCTGGCCAGCAACCCCAGTTTCGTGGCTCGCCCCGACTGGCCCCACGGCATGGCCGAAGACACTTTTGGCACGTTCCTCGACGGCTGCCGCAGCCATACCCAGGTCACCCTGAAGCGCTTCCGTACCTTGTGCAGTGACGGTGCCCTGCAACCGCGCACCCTGCTACGCCAACTGGGTGTCGGCGTACCGGACACCGACCCGCTGTACCTGGCCACCGGCCTTGAAGTGCTGGCCAAGCTGGACACCCGCGAAGCACTGCAGGCCTACGGAGGCCCGCAGTTGCACCTGTTCGCCGGCAGCGATGCGCTGGTGCCGGCAGAGGCGGCAAAGGCGCTGAGCGAGTTGCTGCCCGATGTGGAAGTGGGCCTGGTCGAAGAAAGCTCCCACGCGTTCCTGCTGGAATACCCGCAGGAACTGGCGGCGGGCATCAAGAGTTTCCTGCATGAGAGTGGCGATGACTGACCTTTCCCGTCCGACCCTGCCCGGCGCGCTGCCCGACAAGCGCCAGGTAGCGGCCTCGTTCTCCCGCGCCGCAGCCAGCTACGACAGCGTGGCAGCCTTGCAGCGTGCGGTGGGTTCGAGCTTGCTGGAGCAGTTGCCGGAAGGCCTGCAGCCGTCACGCTGGCTGGACCTGGGCAGCGGCACCGGTCATTTCAGCAGGGCGTTGGCCGAGCGGTTCACCCAGGCCAGCGGCGTTGCGGTGGATATCGCCGAAGGCATGTTGTGCCATGCCCGCAACGAACAGGGCGGGGCGCTCTATCACGTGGCCGGTGACGCCGAGCGTTTGCCGCTGCGTGATGCCAGTGTCGACCTGGTGTTTACCAGCCTGGCCGTGCAGTGGTGCGGCCAGTTCGCCAGCGTGCTGGCAGAAGCGCTGCGAGTGCTGCGCCCGGGCGGCGTGCTGGCCTTCAGCAGCCTGTGTGTGGGTACCCTCGATGAACTGCGCGCCAGTTGGCAGGCGGTGGATGGCCTAGTGCATGTGAACCGCTTCCGCCGTTTCGAGGACTATCAGCGCCTGTGCGCAGCCAGCGGCTTCGAACAGCTTGGTCTGCAGCGTTGTCCGCACGTGCTGCACTACCCGGATGTACGCAGCCTTACCCATGAACTCAAGGCTCTCGGCGCCCACAACCTGAACCCCGGCCGACCTTCCGGGCTTACCGGCCGGGCACGCATGCAGGGCCTGTTGCAGGCGTATGAGGCATTTCGCCAGCCCGAGGGGCTGCCAGCCACCTACCAGGTGGTCTATGGTGTGTTGCGCAAGCCACAGGCTTAAGGGGAGCGAGATGAGCCAGGCCTATTTCATTGCCGGTACCGATACCGATGTCGGCAAAACCACCATCGCTGCCGGCCTGCTGCATGCGGCACGGTTGCAGGGCATGAGCACGTTGGGAGCCAAGCCGGTGGCCTCCGGTTGCACGATGACGCCCAAAGGCTTGCGCAACAGCGACGCTCAGGCGCTGATCGATGAAAGCACGATCAAGATGCCCTACGAACAGGTCAACCCGTTTGCCTTCGAGCCTGCGATTGCGCCGCATGTGGCCGCACGTGAGGCAGGGGTGACGCTGGCCGTGTCGGACCTGCTGGCTGCGATGCGGAATGTGCTGCAACAAAATGCCGATTTCACCCTGATCGAGGGAGCCGGAGGCTGGCGCGTGCCGTTGTCGGGGCTGGAAAACCTGTCCGACCTTGCGGTGGCCCTGCGGCTGCCGGTGATTCTGGTGGTCGGGGTGCGGCTCGGCTGTATCAGCCATGCCTTGTTAAGCGCTGAGGCGATCGAGCGTGACGGGCTGCAACTGGCTGGATGGGTGGCGAACATCATCGAGCCGCGTACTTCGCGCCTGGAAGAGAACCTGGCCAGCCTGGCCGAGCGTTTGCCGGCGCCATGCCTGGGGCGGGTGCCCAAGTTGAAGCAGGCCAGTGCCGACATGGTTGCTGAACACCTTCAGCTGGATCTGCTGGATTAGCCGTTTCCAGGCTTGGCCCTTTCGCGGGCTTGCCCGCTCCCACAGGTACAGCGCAGGGTTCAGGTATCGCGCGGTCCCCTGTAGGAGCGGGCAAGCCCGCGAAGAGGCCGGTACAGGAATACCCAAGGCCTATCAAATGGCACGAGGCCATTAGGGATTTAAACGGGCCTTTTCGCCCCTGGCCTGCTTTAATGGGCCTGTTCGCCATCCAGCGTCAATGGAGTCCTGACATGGAAATCACCGGTAGCTCCGCCTATTACGCGGGCCTGAGCGCAATCCAGACCGGCCAGAACCGCGTCGATCAGGCTGCCAGCCAGATCGCCAGCACCACCGCCGAACGTAGCGCCACCAGCCAGTCCAGCGATTTTCAGGCCGAACGCCTGCGCGCGGTCGACCGCAGCCAGCAAATGGACCTGGCCACCAGCACCGTGCAGCTGGCCGTGGGCAAACTCGAAGTCGAGCTTGGCGCAAAGGTCGCCAAGGCATCCGACGAAATGCTCGGCCGGATCATCGACACCTACGCCTGACACGGCGGCCTTTCCCGAACATAACGCTATCCCTGTGGGAGCGGGTTTACCCGCGAATGCGTCCGCCCGGAAACCTCTGTTTTCCGGGCTGGCCCATTCGCGGGTAAACCCGCTCCCACAGGGGGACTTATCATGGCTTGACGCTTTTGCCATTTTTCGTGGCGTAAATGGCACCATAGTCCATCCTTGACATAAGGCGGAGCTAAACGTAAGTTTCAAACAACTGTTTGATCGACGGCCGCCACGTGCTGGTCACCCCACAGAACTCACCTAGAGGTTCATCGCAATGCCTGATTACAAAGCCCCCTTGCGTGATATCCGCTTCGTTCGCGACGAGCTGCTCGGCTATGAGGCGCACTATCAGAGCCTGCCGGGTTGCCAGGACGCCACGCCCGACATGGTCGACGCGATCCTCGAAGAAGGCGCGAAGTTCTGTGAGCAGGTGCTGTCGCCGCTGAACCGCGTGGGTGACCAGGAGGGCTGCACCTGGAGCGAGTCGGGCGTTAAAACCCCGACCGGCTTCAAAGCGGCCTACGAACAGTTCGTAGAAGGCGGCTGGCCGAGCCTGGCGCATGACGTCGAGCACGGCGGCCAGGGCCTGCCGGAGTCGCTGGGCCTGGCGCTGAGCGAAATGGTCGGCGGTGCGAACTGGTCGTGGGGCATGTACCCGGGCCTGTCCCATGGCGCGATGAACACCATCTCTGCGCACGGCACCCCCGAGCAGCAGCACACCTACCTGACCAAGCTGGTATCCGGCGAGTGGACCGGCACCATGTGCCTGACCGAGCCGCACTGCGGTACCGACCTGGGCATGCTGCGCACCAAGGCCGAGCCACAGGCCGACGGCAGCTACAAGGTGTCGGGTACCAAGATCTTCATTTCGGCCGGTGAGCACGACATGGCCGACAACATCGTCCATATCGTCCTGGCCCGCCTGCCGGACGCACCGGCTGGCACCAAGGGCATCTCGCTGTTCATCGTGCCGAAGTTCCTGCCCAACGCCGAAGGCGGTGTGGGCGAGCGCAACGGCGTGAGCTGCGGCTCGATCGAACACAAGATGGGTATCCACGGCAACGCCACCTGCGTGATGAACTTCGACGGCGCTACCGGCTACCTGATCGGCCCGGCTAACAAAGGCCTGAACTGCATGTTCACCTTCATGAACACCGCTCGCCTGGGTACCGCGCTGCAAGGCCTGGCCCACGCCGAAGTCGCGTTCCAGGGTGGCCTGAAGTACGCCCGTGAGCGCCTGCAGATGCGCTCCCTGACTGGCCCGAAAGCACCGGACAAGGCTGCTGACCCGATCATCGTCCACCCGGACGTGCGTCGCATGCTGCTGACCATGAAGGCCTTCGCCGAAGGCAACCGCGCGATGGTGTACTTCACTGCCAAGCAGGTGGACATCGTCAAGTACAGCCAGGATGAAGAAGAGCGCAAGAAGGCCGATGCCCTGCTGGCGTTCCTGACCCCGATCGCCAAGGCGTTCATGACCGAGGTCGGCTTCGAAGCCGCCAACCATGGCGTGCAGATCTACGGTGGCCACGGCTTCATCGCCGAATGGGGCATGGAGCAGAACGTACGGGACAGCCGCATTTCCATGCTGTACGAAGGCACCACCGGCATCCAGGCCCTGGACCTGCTCGGCCGCAAGGTGCTGATGACCCAAGGCGAAGCGCTGAAGGGCTTCACCAAGATCGTGCACAAGTTCTGCCAGGTGCAGGAAGGCAACGAAGCGGTCAAGGAGTTCGTCGAACCGCTGGCGGCGCTGAACAAGGAATGGGGCGAGCTGACCATGAAAGTGGGTATGGCCGCCATGAAGGACCGCGAAGAAGTGGGTGCGGCCTCGGTCGATTACCTGATGTATTCCGGCTACGCCTGCCTGGCCTACTTCTGGGCTGACATCGCCCGCCTGGCGGCGGAGAAACTGGCTGCCGGCACCAGCGAAGAAGCCTTCTACACCGCCAAGTTGCAGACCGCGCGCTTCTACTTCCAGCGCATCCTGCCGCGTACCCGTACCCATGTGGCGACCATGCTGTCGGGTGCCAACAACCTGATGGCGATGGACGAAGAACACTTCGGCCTGTCGTACTGATCCTGCCGCTGTACACGAAACCCGTCTGCCTTCACCGGCAGGCGGGTTTTTTCATTCTGTGGCCTGATGCCTATCTTTGTAGGAGCAGCCTTGTGCTGCGAAGAGGCCATAGCTGCCACAGAAAATCTTTTGTCATTGCGGCCTTTTCGCAGCACAAGGCTGCTCCTACAAGGAAAAGCGTCTGATTCGATATTCAACTGTTCATGTGCACTGCCGATGAAGTAAGGGCACAATGCCACCATTGATCTGCCGGGTTGGAGATTACCCTTGTTTCGTTTTAACGCTGTTCGCGCGAGTCACTTCCTGCCTTCGCTGATTCTTTTGCTGGCAGGACTCGCCGCGGCCTATGTGAGAGACCTCAGTGTCTTTTTCACATCGCTGTTCAACGTCCTGCCCACCTTGGTCCTGCTGCTGGGTGGCGCCTACTGTGCGGTGTACCGTCGCCAGCGCGAGCTGTTCCTGATGCTCACGGTGTACATCGCCTACTACCTGCTCGACACCCAGACCGACTTCTACCGTGACCATGGCCGCGTTCGCGAGGACGCGGCGGTGATCTTCCACCTCGTGTGCCTGCTGCTACCCGCCCTGTTCGGGCTGTATGGTGCCTGGCAGGAGCGCACCCACCTGCTGCAGGACCTGGTCGCCCGTGGCGCCGTGCTGTTCGCCGTGGGTAGCGTGGCGGTGGCCCTGGAGCAAAGCTACCCCCAAGCACTACTGACCTGGTTGGCGGAAATCCG
Source organism: Pseudomonas shirazica (assembly GCF_015168335.1). NCBI lineage: Bacteria > Pseudomonadati > Pseudomonadota > Gammaproteobacteria > Pseudomonadales > Pseudomonadaceae > Pseudomonas > Pseudomonas shirazica. The sequence continues at coordinate 4,862,192 of NZ_CP063456.1, read as the reverse complement.
CTGGCCAACCTTGCATGGCCAGTGGATGAGCCTGATCCAGATGGTCTATCCGCTGTTCCTCGGCGTGTTCATCCTGCTGGTGGTGCAATACCTGCGTGCACCACGGCCGCTGCACGCTGCGCAGGTGATGGGCCTGCTGGGCATCTTCTGGATGTTGCCGCAAACCTTCATCCTGCCGTTTACCCTGAACATCATGTGCAGCCAGGTCATGCTGATGATCGCCGCAGCGGTGGCGCACGAGGCCTACCAGATGGCTTTCCGCGACGAACTGACCGGCCTGCCGGGGCGCCGTGCGCTGAACGAGCGCATGCAGCGCCTGGGACGCAACTATGTGATCGCCATGACCGATGTCGACCACTTCAAGAAATTCAACGACACCCACGGCCACGATGTCGGCGACCAGGTGCTGCGCCTGGTTGCCAGCCGCCTGTCCAAGGTTACCGGGGGGGGCCGTGCCTACCGCTATGGCGGCGAGGAGTTCGCTCTGGTGTTTGCCGGCAAGACCGCCGAGGAATGCGTGCCCCATGTGGAAGCCGTGCGCGAAATGATCGCCAACTACGTGATGCACCTGCGCGACCAGCACAACCGCCCGCAGGACGATACCGCCGGGCGCCAGCGGCGGGCGGGCAGCAGTGGGGGTACGGTTTCGGTCACCATCAGCATCGGTGTGGCGGAGCGCCAGGCCGATCATCGTAACCCCGAAGCGGTGCTGAAATCCGCTGACCAAGCGCTGTACAGCGCCAAGGGCGCAGGGCGCAATTGTGTCATGGTACATGGGCAACAAGCGCAGCGAGGGGCGGTGCGCACGGCGTGACCGAGTTAGACTATACGGTCTATTGATGACCCTATGTCTCGTAAAAGTTGTTCGGTTACACTGGCTGCAACCCAGTGTCGCGGTTCCCCGAGACCGCTCCGACCCGACTAGCGAGAGGTTGTCATGGCTGAATATAAAGCGCCCCTGCGCGACATGCGCTTCGTACTGAATGAAGTCTTCAACGTGGCCGAGCAGTGGGCGCAGTTGCCCGGGTTGGCCGAGGTTGTCGATGCCGACACAGCCATGGCCGTGCTGGAAGAAGCCGGCAAGGTCACCGCCAAGTCCATCGCACCGCTCAGCCGTGCCGCCGACGAAGAGGGCTGTCACTGGGAAAACGGCGCAGTAAGTACCCCAGCCGGTTTCATCGAGGCGTACAAAACCTACGCCGAAGGCGGTTGGGTGGGTGTGGGTGGCGACCCGTTGTTCGGCGGTATGGGCATGCCCAAGGTCATCTCGGCCCAGGTCGAGGAAATGGTCAACGCCTCCAGCCTGTCCTTCGGCCTGTACCCGATGCTGACTGCTGGCGCCTGTCTGTCGATTAACGCCCACGCCAGTGAAGCGCTGAAGGAAAAGTACCTGCCAAACATGTACGCCGGCGTGTGGGCCGGCTCCATGTGCCTGACCGAGCCGCACGCCGGTACCGATCTGGGCATCATCCGCACCAAGGCCGAGCCCCAGGCCGACGGCAGCTACAAGGTCAGCGGCACCAAGATCTTCATCACCGGCGGCGAGCACGACCTGACCGAGAACATCATCCACCTGGTGCTGGCCAAGCTGCCGGACGCACCAGCGGGGCCGAAAGGCATTTCGCTGTTCCTGGTGCCGAAGTTCCTGGTCAATGAAGACGGCAGCCTGGGGGCGCGCAACCCGGCCACCTGCGGCTCGATCGAGCACAAGATGGGTATCCAGGCCTCGGCCACCTGCGTGATGAACTTCGATCAAGCGGTCGGCTATATCGTCGGTGAGCCGAACAAGGGCCTGGCGGCCATGTTCACCATGATGAACTACGAGCGCCTTGGCGTTGGTATCCAGGGCCTGGCCTCGGCCGAGCGCTCCTACCAGAATGCCGTGGAGTACGCCCGCGACCGCCTGCAGAGCCGCGCCCCGACCGGGCCACAAGCCAAGGACAAGGCCGCTGACCCGATCATCGTCCACCCGGACGTGCGCCGCATGCTGTTGACCATGAAGGCGCTGATCGAGGGTGGCCGTGCCTTCTCCAGCTACGTGGCCATGCAGCTGGACAGTGCCAAGTTCAGCGAAGACACCGCCGTGCGCAAGCGCAGCGAAGAACTGGTGGCACTGCTGACGCCGGTTGCCAAGGCCTTCCTCACCGACCTGGGCCTGGAGTGCGCGGTGCACGGCCAGCAGGTGTTCGGCGGGCATGGCTACATTCGCGAATGGGGGCAGGAGCAACTGGTGCGCGATGTGCGTATCACGCAGATCTACGAAGGCACCAACGGCATCCAGGCCCTCGACCTGATGGGGCGCAAGGTGGTGGCCAGTGGCGGGGCGTACTACCGGCTGTTCTCCGACGAGATTCGCCAGTTCATTGCCAGCGCAGGTAGCGAGCTGGATGAATTTGCCAAGCCGTTGGGTGCCTGTCTCGATCAGCTCGACGGGCTGACCGAGTGGGTGCTGGAACAGGCCAAGGGCAACCCGAACGAGATTGGCGCGGCTTCTGTCGAGTACCTGCATGCCTTTGGTTATGTCGCCTATGCCTACATGTGGGCATTGATGGCGCGGGCGGCGCAGGCGGGTGAGGGGGATGCAGCGTTCTATTCGGGCAAGCTGGGTACGGCGCAGTTCTACTTTGCGCGGTTGCTGCCGCGGGTGGATTCGCTGGTGGCTTCGGTGAAGGCGGGGAGTGAGTCGTTGTACCTGCTGGATGCCGAGCAATTCTGAGGGATTTTGGGGGGCTGCTTTGCAGCCCATCGCGACACAAGGCCGCTCCTACAGGTACCGCGCAAGCTCGAATGGCTATGCGTTCCCCTGTAGGAGCGGCCTTGTGTCGCGATGGGCCGCAAAGCGGCCCCTGTCGTGTAAGCCTTTTCCTACACAACGTGGTGACTTTTCACCACTGTTCTCAGATTGGATCCACGGTTATTCTTTACCACATGGACGTTGCGCAGGAAGCGCAAAGGACAGATCAAGGATGACGACGAAGGACACCTGCCAGGATGGCGGGGCGATACGGATGTCACAGGGAAACAGTCTGGAAAACCCCGCTTCGGCGGGGTTTTCTTTGTGCGCGTGTTTTTTCAGCCCAGCACATCCAGCGGTGATGCACCCAACAGGCGGGCGTCCGTCTCTTCCTCCAGCAGCGTGCGCAGCAGCTCCACAGATGCCTGCTGGCGTTGGGCATCGCGGAACACCAAGCCAACCTTCAGCGGTACCCGTGGCTCGCTCAATGGCTTCCACAGCAGCCCCTGGTCATCCTCGGCGGCCTCCTTGGCCCGCCCCGGCAGGATGGTGGCCAGCGCGGTATGGGCCAGGCTGTCGAGAATCCCCGCCATGTTGTTCATCTCTGCCTGCACCTGCGGCCGACGCCCCTGGCTGGCCAGTTGCGCCTGCCAGATCTGGCGGATCTGGAATTCCTCGCCCAGCATCAGCATGGGCAGCTCGGCGGCCTGGCGAATGGACACCTTCTTGAAGTCCTTTAGCGGGTGGGTAGCGGGGATGACCAGTTGCAGTTCATCTTCATAGAGCAGCAGACCATGCAGCCCCGGCTGGCGTGGCGGCAGGTAACTGATACCGATGTCCAGGCTGCCATTGAGCAAGCGCCGTTCGATCTCCAGCCCTGACAATTCGTAGATCTGCACCACCAGGTGCGGCTGTGCCCTGCGCAGGCGTTCAAGCAGCTGCGGCACCAGGCTCGGCCGCACGGTCTGCAGCACGCCGATGGCCAAGGTACGCAGCGACTGGCCCTTGAAGTTGCGCATGGCCTCGTGGGCGCGCTGCAGGCCGTCGAGCAACGGCAGGGCGTGGTTGTACAGGGTGTGGGCGGCCAGAGTCGGCAGCAGGCGCTTGTTGCTGCGTTCGAACAGGCTCAGGTCGAGGCTGTGCTCCAGCTGGCGTATCTGCTGGGAAAGCGCTGGCTGGGACAGCGACAGGCGCTCGGCGGCGCGGCCCACGTGGCCTTCTTCATACACCGCGACGAAATAACGCAGTTGGCGGAAATCCATAAGTGATACTTATCGAAAATGCTGGAAAAACGAAATGGTCGAAACCCCTCGCGAGGCCTAGTCTATCGCCGTATTCCAAAGGGTTACAGCGATGAATCGATCGATTGTTACCCCGGATGAAAAACACTTTTGATAGGCAAGGCAAAATATCGAGTGCCGCACCCAAGCCGCACCGTGACCGCCCCTGTCGTGATTGGTTGGAGCCCTGATGAACCTGTTCAACCTGCGCCGCCCGGCCCCTGCCGCCGTCGCCGAGCCCAAGCGTGCGCCGGTGATCGCGCCGGAAGCGCCGCAGCTGTCGCGTGAGCGCCTGATGCCCAGCACCGAACGCGCAGCGCAGGTATTCGTGCGTGGCCAGGGCTCCTGGTTGTGGGACAACGAAGGGCATGCCTACCTGGACTTCACCCAGGGTGGTGCAGTCAACAGCCTGGGCCACAGCCCCAGTGTGCTGGCGAAGGCGCTGGGCAGCCAGGCCCAGGCGTTGATCAACCCGGGCTCGGGCTTCCACAGCCGTGGCCTGCTGGGGCTGGTCAACCGCCTGTGCCAGAGCACCGGCAGCGACCAGGCCTACCTGCTCAACAGCGGTGCCGAAGCCTGCGAAGGCGCGATCAAGCTGGCGCGCAAGTGGGGCCAGCTGCACCGCAACGGCGCCTATCACATCATCACCGCCACCCAGGCCTGCCATGGCCGCAGCCTGGGCGCGTTGTCAGCGTCCGACCCGCTGCCCTGCAACCGCTGCGAACCGGGCCTGCCTGGCTTCAGCAAGGTGCCATTCAACGACTTGGCGGCGCTGCACGCCGAGGTGGACTCGCGCACCGTGGCGATCATGCTCGAGCCGATCCAAGGTGAGGCGGGTGTCATCCCGGCCACGCAGGAATACCTAAAGGGTGTGGAAACGCTGTGCCGCGAACTGGGCATCCTGCTGATCCTCGACGAGGTGCAGACCGGCATTGGCCGCTGTGGCGCGCTGCTGGCCGAGGAAACCTACGGCGTGCGCGCCGATATCATCACGCTGGGCAAGGGTTTGGGCGGTGGTGTGCCGCTGGCGGCCTTGCTGGCCCGGGGCACGGCGTGCTGCGCCGAGCCTGGCGAACTGGAAGGCAGTCACCATGGCAACGCGCTGATGTGCGCCGCCGGCCTGGCCGTGCTGGATACTGTGCTGGAGCCTGGCTTCTTCACCCAGGTGCGGGACAACGGCCGCCACCTGCGTGAAGGCCTGAGCCGGCTGGCCGGGCGCTATGGCCAGGGCGAAGTGCGCGGGCAAGGCCTGCTGTGGGCCCTGCAGATGAAAGAAAACCTGGCCCGCGAGCTGGTGGCGGCTGCCTTGCACGAAGGCCTGTTGCTCAACGCACCGCAGGCGGATGTGGTGCGTTTTTCGCCAGCGCTGACCGTGAGCAAGGGCAACATCGACGAAATGCTGCTGCGCCTGGCCCGTGCCTTTGCCCGTCTGCATGCCCAGCAGCAGGCCCGCCGCGAAATGCCAGCCTAGCGGCCTGGTGACATCGAGAATTCTACGAACCGTCTGGCGTTCCTGCGCATCGCCCTTGGCCTGTTTCATTCGGCCCGGGGCGTTTTTTTTGCCTGTTGAACCTCTGTGGCGGGCGGCTAGTCTCTGATGTAACCCCTTCAGGAGAGACTCGCATGGACTTTATACGCATCATCATCGCCATCATCCTGCCGCCGCTGGGCGTTTTCCTGCAGGTGGGGTTTGGCGGGGCGTTCTGGCTGAATATCTTGCTGACCTTGCTGGGGTACATTCCGGGGATCGTGCATGCGGTGTACATCATCGCCAAGCGCTGAGATTTTTGGGGCTGCTTTGCAGCCCATCGCGACACAAGGCCGCTCCTACAGGTACAGCGCCACATTCGGGCTTGTGCGATCCTTGTAGGAGCGGCCTTGTGTCGCGAAAGGGCCGCAAAGCGGCCCCAAAATCTCAGCTCACCAACACCCGGCAATAGAATTTCCATTCTTCTTCCAGCGCATGCGCCAGGTTTTCCGCCTTGCGGAACCCGTGCCGCTCCCCCGCGTAGAAGTGCCCTTCAGCCTCGATCCCGTTAGCCTGCAGTGCCGCCAGCATCGACCGCGTCTGCTCCGGCACCACCACCGCATCCAGTTCGCCCTGGAAGAAAATCACCGGTACCTTGATCTGCCCCGCATGCAGCAGCGGCGTACGCTGGCGATAGCGCTCGGCATCCTGCAGCGGGTCGCCAATCAGCCAGTCCAGGTAGTCCCCTTCGAACTTGTGGGTGGCCCGGCCCAGGGCAACCGGGTCGCTGACCCCGTACAGGCTGGCACCGGCTCGGAACACATCATGGAACGCCAGGGCGCATAGGGTGGTGTAGCCGCCCGCACTACCGCCGCGGATGAACGCCTTGCGGCTGTCGATCAGCCCACGTCCGGCCAGGTAATCCACCGCTGCGCAGGCATCGGCCACATCGCTTTCGCCCCAGCGCAGGTGCAAGGCCTGGCGGTATTCACGGCCATAGCCGGTGCTGCCCCGGTAGTTGAGGTCGGCGACGGCGAAGCCGCGTTGGGTCCAGTACTGGATTCGCGGGTCGAGCACGGGATAACAGGCCGAGGTCGGGCCGCCATGGATGAACACCACCAGCGGTGCGGCTCCTTGCGACCGGGCCGCCGGGTAGAAGAAGCCATGGGCACGGTGGCCGTCACTGCCGTAGTGGATCGACTGCGGCAGGCTGATATGCCTTGCCGGCAGCACTTCGGCGCCACCAGCCAATACGCTGACCTCGTGGTCGTCGCGGGCGATGGCGATGACCGCCGGCGGGCTGATCGGCGAGGCGGCAATGGCATACAGGTGTTCGGCATCCATGGCCAGGCTGCGAAAGCGTGTGTAGGCGCTGGCGAAACGCTCCAGGCGGCCATCGGCAGTGCGCAGGCCCAGTTGCCCGAAGCCGTCTTCGAACCAGCTGGCCAGATAGCTTCGCGGTCCCAGCGCCAACCAGGTACTGGTGCCCAGTTGCCAGGGGGCTGCGGCGTGGTCCGCCGGTTCGGCAGGCAGGGCCTGCCAACGGCCATCGACCTCGCCCCAGGGTTGCCAGAAGCCATTGCGGTCGGACAGGCAGTAAAGTCGGCCTTCGCCATCGAAGCGTGGTTGCTGTAGCGATTCGTCGGCGCCAGCCACACATTGCGCGGGCCCCCAGTGGCCACTTGCATCACGTGTGCGGCACATCAGCCTGGTGACGGTCCAGGGTTGTGCCGGTCGGTCCCATTCGACCCACGCCAGGCGCTGGCCGTCGGAACTTACCGTAGGCGATGCATAGAAGTCGGCTCCCTCGGCGAGCACTTCGCGGGCTTGTTCACCCAGGGCGACCAAGCGATGCTCGACCCGTTCGCCATGCTGCTCCTCGACCGCCAGCACTAGGCCGTCCTGCCACTGCACATCGCCGTAGCGGCAGCTGGCATCATCGGTCAGGGCGCGCGGTGCTGCGCCTTCCAGGGCCTGGGTATAGACCTGCTGGTCCTTTTCGTTGACGAACAGCAGCCCATCGCCACCCAGGCAAAAGCTGCCACCGCCGTATTCGTAAACCCGGCTACGCACACTGAAGCCATCGGGGGTCAGGCAGCGGGCCTGCTGGTGCTGCCAGTGCCAGATGCGACAGGCACCATCGGCCGGGCGAAACTCGTTCCAGAACAGCCCCGCAGCGCTGACCTTGAGTTCGGCGAAGTCGGTGCCGGCGGCAACTGCCTGGACCGCGCTGAACTCAGCCGCGGACGATGACACGGGAGTTTCGTTCATTGCGGAAGGTCATCTCTTCAATGGTGAGCTGGGCGCTTTCCGCCTCCTCGCGGGCCTTGAGGATGATGCCGTGGTCGGCCGACTTGGCGCACACCGGGTCGGCGTTGCTGGCATCGCCGGTGAGCATGAAGGCCTGGCAGCGGCAGCCGCCGAAGTCCTTTTCCTTCTCGTCGCAGGAACGGCAGGGTTCGGGCATCCACTCATAGCCACGGAAGCGGTTGAAGCCGAACGAGTCGTACCAGATGTGGTGCAGGTCGTGGTCGCGCACGTTGGGGAACTGCACCGGCAGCTGGCGCGCGCCGTGGCAGGGCAGGGCGGTGCCGTCCGGGGTGATGGTGAGGAACAGGCTGCCCCAGCCATTCATGCAGGCCTTGGGGCGCTCCTCGTAGTAGTCCGGGGTGACGAAGATCAGCTTGCACGGGTTGCCCTCGGCCTTGAGCTTTTCCCGATACTCGTTGGTAATGCGTTCGGCCCGTTCCAGCTGCGCGCGGGTTGGCAGCAGGCCCAGCCGGTTGAGGTGGGCCCAGCCGTAGAACTGGCAGGTGGCAAGCTCGACGAAGTCGGCTTCCAGGGCGATGCACAGCTCGATGATGCGGTCGATCTTGTCGATGTTGTGCCGGTGGGTGACGAAGTTGAGCACCATCGGGTAGCCATGGGCCTTCACCGCACGGGCCATTTCCAGCTTTTGCGCAAAGGCCTTCTTCGAGCCGGCCAGCAGATTGTTGACCTGCTCGTCACTGGCCTGGAAGCTGATCTGGATATGGTCCAGGCCGGCCTTCTTGAAGTCGGCGATGCGCGCCTCGGTCAGGCCGATGCCCGAGGTGATCAGGTTGGTGTAGTAGCCCAGCCGGCGGGCCTCGCCGATCAGTTCGGCGAGGTCCTGACGTACCAGCGGTTCTCCGCCGGAGAAACCGATTTGCGCGGCACCCATTTCCCGGGCTTCGGCCATCACCTTGAACCACTGTGCGGTACTCAGCTCCTGGCCCTGGGCTGCGAAGTCCAGTGGGTTGGAGCAGTACGGGCACTGCAGCGGGCAACGGTAGGTCAGCTCGGCCAGCAGCCACAGCGGCAGGCCGACTGCGGGCGTGGGCGGTAACTCAGGCGAGGACGATCCAGTGTTCGGCACGGGCCACCTCCATGAACTGCTCGATGTCATCGGCCACTTCCGGGACACCGGGGAACTGTTGTTCGAGTTCGCTGATGATCGCGGCAACGTCGCGTTGGCCGTCGATCAGGCCACCGATCAGGGCCGCGCTGTCGTTGAGCTTGATCATGCCCTCGGGGTACAGCAGCACATGGCCCTTTTGCGCCGGCTCGTACTGGAAGCGGTAGCCGGGGCGCCAGGCTGGCACTTGATTACGGTCGAAACTCATAGGGTGATCCCTTTGTGCCACACCCGTTCCTGGGTGACGGAATGATAGGGCGGGCGGTTCAGCTCGTAGGCCATGCTCATGGCGTCGAGCATGCTCCAGAGAATATCCAGCTTGAACTGCAGTATCTCCAGCATACGCTCCTGGCCCGCGCGGGTGGTGTAGTGCTGCAAGGTAATCGCCAGGCCATGCTCCACGTCACGCCGGGCCTGGCCCAGGCGGGTGCGGAAGTATTCGTAGCCGGCCGGGTCGATCCACGGGTAGTGCTGCGGCCAGCTGTCCAGGCGCGACTGGTGGATCTGCGGGGCGAACAGCTCGGTCAGCGAGCTGCTGGCCGCTTCCTGCCAACTGGCCCGGCGGGCGAAGTTGACGTAGGCGTCCACGGCAAAGCGTACACCGGGCAGTACCAGCTCCTGGGAGCGCAGCTGGTCCGGGTCCAGGCCCACGGCCTGGCCCAGGCGCAGCCAGGCTTCGATACCACCGTCCTCGCCGGGCGCGCCATCGTGGTCGAGCAGGCGCTGGATCCACTCGCGGCGTACTTCGCGGTCCGGGCAGTTGGCCAGGATCGCGGCATCCTTCATCGGGATGTTGACCTGGTAGTAGAAGCGGTTGGCTACCCAGCCCTGGATCTGTTCGCGGGTGGCGCGACCCTGGTACATCGCCACGTGGTACGGGTGATGAATGTGATAGTAGGCGCCCTTGGCGCGCAGGGCCTGCTCGAATTCGGCAGGGGACATTGGCAGTGCGTCGCTCATTCGGCTGGCTCCTGTAAAGCTGAGTCTCGGCTCGATCCCTGTGGGAGCGGGTTTACCCGCGAACACCGGCGAAGCCGGTGCCATACACTTTTTGGGATTCTTCGCGGGTGAACCCGCTCCCACAGGGGCTGTGTTGCTTGTGCGATCTGGCTGTTACAACTCGATACTCATGCCATCGAAGGCCACTTCCACACCCCGGCGCAGCACTTCGGCACGCTCGGGCGAGTCTTCGTCGAGAATCGGATTGGTGTTGTTGATGTGGATAAGTACCTTGCGCTGGCGCGGGAAGCCATCCAGCACCTCCAGCATGCCGCCGGGGCCGTTCTGTGCCAGGTGGCCCATCTCGCGGCCGGTACGGGTGCCCACGCCACGGCGCTGCATTTCATCATCTTCCCACAGGGTGCCGTCGACCAGCAGGCAGTCGGCGCCTTGCATCATCGTCAGCAGCTTGTTGTCTACCTGGCCCAGGCCTGGGGCGTAGAACAGCTTGCCGCCGGTGCGGGTGTCCTCGACCAGCAGGCCAAGGTTGTCGCCCGGGTGCGGGTCGAAGCGGTGTGGCGAGTAGGGCGGCGCGGCGCTGCGCAGGGGGAACGGGGTGAAGCGCAGGTTGGGGCAGGCGTCGATGACGAAGCTGCCTTCCAGCTCGATGCGGTTCCACTGCAGGCCGCCGTTCCAGTGGCTGAGCATGTTGAACAGCGGAAAGCCCGTGGTCAGGTCCTGGTGGACCATGTCGGTGCACCACACCTGGTGCGGGCAGCCTTCGCGCAGGCTGAGCAGGCCAGTGGTGTGGTCGATCTGGCTGTCCAGCAGGATGATGGCGTTGATGCCGGTGTCGCGCAGGGCACGGGCCGGCTGCATCGGCGCAAAGGCCTGGAGCTGGGCGCGGATATCGGGCGAGGCATTGCACAGCACCCAGTGCACGCCATCGTCGGACAGGGCGATGGAGGACTGGGTGCGCGGCGTGGCCCGCAAGGTGCCGTCACGCAAGCCCTTGCAGTTGACGCAGTTGCAGTTCCACTGGGGGAACCCGCCGCCGGCGGCGGAACCGAGAACCTGGATGTACATGGCCACTCTCTCTGCAGAAACCGTAGCGAAAAAACGAAAACGCCCCGGCAGGCCGAGGCGTTGAACCGTAAGCCGGGCTTAGCGGTTGGCGAAGTACATGGTGACTTCGAAGCCGATGCGCAGATCAGTGTATGCAGGTTTGGTCCACATGGAATTACTCCTTCCGGATGAGGGGGTGGGTTTGTCAGCTACTACTTGGGTACCGCCAATGGCTGGAGGTTCCCATGGCTGGGATTGCGCTATCTTACAAGAAAAATTTGTACCGAAAGGTTAATTATTCGAAAACTCCGTTGCGGTTTTCGTAACAATCATGGGTTTGAACCCAGCCAGGAAGCATCTGGTGCGGCTGCGTTGGCAAGGCATAGCCAAGTGGAATCTGTATCGAGCAAGTGGTTCAGAAACTGGTCCAGATCCGTCTGTCGCGTTTTCAGGATAGACCTGCGCAGTGCATCCAGCCTGCCGGGTTGTGTGGCCAGGAATGTCTGCCACGCCCATTCGGCGACTTCGGCGTTGCCCATCGCCGGTTCATCGAATTGCGCGGCCAGGGCCTGACCAGCGGCAGGGGCCAGGGTAACGCCCTGGCGCAGCAAGGTGAGCAGGTGGTCGAGGATCTGTACCTGGCTAGCATGAGGCGACTGGACCCCGAACAGCAGGCCGCCGACCCCCTCGACCTGACGAAAGGTACTGAACACCGCATAGCCGAGTTGCAGTTCTACCCGTAGCCGTTGGTAAACCGGCCCTTGCAGCAACTGCGCGAGCAGGCGGCCAGCGGCTTCCATGGCCGCTGGCAGTGGGCAGAACAGCAGCAGGGCATGCTCACTGCCGGGTACTTCGGCATGTTGCCAACGGTGCTTGGCCCAGGCGGGCAGAGGGCCAGGCGCCGAGCCTTGGCCAGGGCAGTGCTGCAGCACGGTGCCCAATGCGTTCAGGGCGGCATCGTCGAAGCCGGCAGCCAGGCCGTGCCAGCGTGTTTGCTGCCACAGGCTGTCGAGATGCGTCTGTGCCAGGGTGCAGGCCGGAGCAGGTGCAGGCGCGGCGCCCAGAACTGCGTCGGGTAGCTGCTTGAGCAGGGCACGGATGGGGATCAGTGCCGGAGGCTGCGTCGAACTCGGCAGCCAGCTTCCTGCCGGGGGCTTGAGCATCAGTGCCAAGGCCTGTTCCACAGTGCGCAATACCGCTGCCGGCAGCCCGGCGCAGCGCAGTTGCCAATATTCGCCAGCGGTACTGAACTGCAGCTGCACCGATACGCGCTCGCAGCGCTCCTGCAGGGGGTGCAAGGCGCGCTCGAGCAGCGCATGCAGGCGCTGGCGCAACGGCGAAGGGACATGCCAGCGCAGGTACAGCGCCGCGTACTGACGAGCACCAGGCAGCTGGTCGCTGACTTTCAGTACCGCTGGCAGCGGGTGCGGCCTGGCATCAGGCAAGTCGGCCAGGAGCAAGGGGTCGACTGCGGGCAGTTGCCAATGCCCATGTGCGCGGCCCGGCAGGCCTTCCAGCAGGGCACGGAGCGCCTGCAAGCCTTGTGTGTCCAAACCGCTGAACGGCTGGCCGGCGCTGTCCCGGCGGGCCAGCTCAAGCGCGCTGGCACTGCGTTCGCGGCTTTGCTGCAGCAGCTCGAATTCGGCACTCAATTGCTCAGGGGCGGCCTGGCGGATGAAGCCGAACCAGCCCTGCAACAGGGCATCGGCTTCCTCTGGGCAGGCGTCCTCGCTCAGCTTCAGGTCAATGTGCCACAGCAACTGCCCGGCGAAGGCATACAGCGCCTCGGCCTTGAAGCCTTGCAGCCAGCCACGCTGGCGAAGCGCATGCAGCCAGGTGCCCGGGCGGCTATCGCCGAGGCAGGCGATGAGCAACTCAAGGGCCTGCTCGGTACCTGCCGGCAGGTTTTCGTGGCTGAACAGCAGGTGCGTGTCGGTCGCCGATAAAGGCGGTGGCAGAGCTTGTGGCACCCGTTCACCTGTTGCGAACAGCTTGGCATGCTGCCGGCCCAGTAATTCCAGTTCATCCAGCGATTGCGGGCCGCACAGGCTCAGGGTGACCTGGCCGCCTTGGTAGAAGCGCTGGTGAAAGCCACCGAGCGCTTGCTGGAAGGCAGGATCCTGCAAGGCCAGGGTGTGCCGGTTACCGGCATGAAAAGCGCCCAATGGATGGCCGGGCGCTGCCGATTGCAGCAAGGCGAACTGCTGCTGGGCCTGCGGGCTGCGCGACCAGGCAATGAACTCGGCATGGATTACTTCGCGTTCGCGGCGTTGGCGCTCGATACCCAGGTCTGGCTCGGCCAACATCTGGCACAGGCGCTCCAGCCCCCCGGCCAGGGCGCTGGGCGGGACCTCGAAGAAGAAGTCGGTGGTGCGTTCGCGAGTGCTGGCATTGACCTGGCCGCCGAGGGCCTGCACGTAGCGCATCAGGCCGTCGTCCAGAGGGAAGCGCGAGGTGCCGAGGAAGAACAGGTGCTCCAGGAAGTGGGCCAGGCCGGGCCATCTGGTCGGCGCGTCGTGGCTACCCGCGTGCACCCGCAGGGCCGCGGCCGAGCGCTTCAGGCGCGGGGCGTGGCGCAGGGTCAGTTGCAGGCCGTTGGCGAGGGTGAGGTGGCGGGTGGCGTCAGGCATGGAAACTCCGGGGCAGGTGTTCATGCTAACCCATTTGTGTTGGCAGGCTTGGCCCTATCGCCGACAAGCCGGCTCCCGCAGGGAATGCACATGCCTTGAAACCGGTGCGGTCGAGGTGGGAGCCGGCTTGCCGGCGAATGGGCCGCACAGCGGCCCCTGTCAGCCTTTACGCAGGTGCAGCTCCTGGCGCAGATCGCTCAGGTAAGGAAACGTCACCCGCCCCTGTACCACCCGCTCATGCTCCAGCTCCGCCAGCAACTGGCACTCGTCCCGCCCGGCCATGGCCAGCAGGCTACCATCCGGGCCGACGATGCTGCTCTGCCCGCAATACTGGATATCGTCTTCCGAGCCGCAGTAGTTGGCATACACCAGGTAGCACTGATTCTCCTGCGCCCGCGCCCTCACGGTCACCTGGCAGATGAAGTCGTACGGCGACATGTTCGCCGTCGGCACCAGGATCAGCTCGGCACCGTCCAGCGCCAGGCGTCGCGCGTTTTCCGGGAACTCGATGTCGTAGCAGATCAGCAGACCGACCTTCCAGCCATCCAGCTCCACCACCGGGAAGTGATCGGCACCTGCGCTGAACATCGAGCGGTCCAGCTCGCCGAACAGGTGGGTCTTGCGATAGTTGCTCAGGCTGCGGCCGTGACCATCGATCAACTGCACGCTGTTGTAGATCGCGCCATCATCGCCACGCTCCGGATACCCGTAGACGATGGCGATGCGGTGCGCCTGGGCGATTTCCACCACCTCCATGGCCGTCGGACCATCGGCGGCCTCGGCCAGGCGCTCGACCTGGGCCAGGCCGATGTTGTAGCCGGTCAGGAACATCTCCGGGCACACCAGCAAACTGGCGCCGCGTTCGGCCGCCAGTTGCGCCTGGTGGCGCAACCGTTGCAGGTTGCCGGGCACGTCGAGTGGCTTGGGCGAGCCCTGAAACAGAGCGATACGCATGCTGCCTCCTTGTCTCAGTCCGGCAGGGCGATCGGGCCGATTTCGTCGAACACGTCGCCTGGGCCGGGGTTGTCCGGGTGGGTGCGGCCACCGAAGTGGTTCATGATACCCCACACCGCATTCAGCGATGTCTGTACCGCGCCTTCCACCCAGGCCGGCGTCCACGACACGTCGTCACCGGCGATGAACATGCCGCGCTGCTCGGCAGGCATGTCCTGCTGCATGAAGTGCGCGTACATGCGCTGGTTGTAGCGGTAGTGCCCAGGCAGCGCGCCCTTGAAGGCGCCGAGGAAGTGCGGGTCGGCCTCCCAGGAAACGGTGATCGGGTCGCCGATGATGTGCCCGGCGATGTCGGTCTTCGGGTAGATCTTCTTCAGTGCGTCCAGGGCCAGTTGCACGCGTTTTTCCACTGGGTGCGGCAGCATCTTCAGCGCGTCGCTCATCCACGAGTACGACAGGCAGATCACCCCCGGCTTGTCGTCACCGTTGTCGAACAGGTAGGTGCCACGGGTGAGGCGATCGGTGAGGGTCATGCTCATCAGGTCGCGGCCGGTTTCCGGGTCTTTGTCTTTCCAGAACGGCCGGTCGACCATGACGAAGGTCTTCGACGACTGCATGTAGCGGGTGCGGTCCAGGGCCATCCACATCTTTTGCGAGAACAGCGATTCCTCGCAGTCGATCTGGGTGGTCAGCAGCCAGGTCTGGCAGGTGGCGAGCACGGCGCTGTAGTGACGGGTGTCGCCCCAATTATCGGTGACCGCCAGGCGGCCATCGGCAGCGCGGGCGATGCGCTTGACCCCGGTACGCGGTGCGCCGCCATGCAGCCCGCTCAGGCTGGTGCCTTCCGGCCAATGCACGCAGCGCTCCGGTACATGGCGCCAGATGCCTTGCGGTACCTGTTCCACACCGCCGACTACCAGGTGCTGGTGGTCGTCGCAGTTGGTCATCACCACGCGGAAGATTTCCAGCATCGAGTTGGGGAAGTCCGAGTCCCAGCCGCCGGTGCCGAAGCCGACCTGGCCGAACACTTCGCGGTGCTGGAAGCTCAGCTGGGCGAACGAGCGCGAGGTGGCGACGAAGTCGTAGAACGTGCGGTCGTCCCACAGCGGTACCAGCTTGTTCCAAAGCTCTTTCAGGCGCGGTACGTCACGGTCGCGGATGGCCTGCTGGATGTCGGCGAACTGGGCACCGCTTTCCAGCGCGTCGGCCCAGGCATCGGCCACTTCGTGGAACAACTTGGGCAGGTCGGTGGGTTTTTCGGCGTAGTAGGTCTGGCCTTCCAGGTCGATCACAGTGCTGCCCGAGGCCGGGGTCAGTGGGTTGGGGAACGGTTTGGTCTCCAGGCCCAGCTTGTCCACGTAGTGGTAGAAGGCAGTGGACGACACCGGGAAGCGCATGCCACCCAGTTCGGCGATGATCCCGTCAGTGCCGTTGAAGGTTTGCGAGCGCAGCCGGCCACCCAGCTTGGATGCTTCGTACACCACCGGCTTTAGGCCCAGCTTCATCAGCTCGTAGGCCGCCACCAGGCCGGCGATACCGGCGCCCACGATTGCCACTTCCTCACCATGGCGCTCGGCCGGGATGCTGCCCAGGCCTGCGGGGTGTTCCAGCCAATCGTCGAAGGCGAAGGGGAAATCCGGGCCGAAGATGGTGACGGGTTTTTTACCATCGGCGGGGTGGCGGTTTTTCTTGTTCATGAAGTGACCTTGCCAGAGAGGCTGCGCAGGGGCGGAGCCTGAGTATAGGAGATGCCTGGAGGCCATTTTAGGGAGTGGGGTGTTCGTTATTAAGGTGCATATTGTTGTCTGAATGTAGCTTGAATCGTCGAAATGTATAAACAAGATTGCTTTATGACGAACAGGAAGCCTACCCATCTCAAGCACAGCATCGGCCCCCTGTGGGAGCGGGCGAGCCCGCGAAGAAGCCCCCGCGGTGTATGGCACGGGCTTCGCCCGTGTTCGCGGGCACGCCCGCTCCCACAGGGTGTGATCAGACAGTTCCTACACCCATGCCATGAATTAAAGAATTACCCTACGCCCGCTATAGCCTCGGTCTGGCTGCGTGGGAAACGCCTCATCGTTAACTTCACTGGGTCGCCGCTGTTCGGGCGACTGGGTGTGAGAACCCATCTCCAACTTCGTACCAAGGCTTATTTCATGGCAGCTGTGCGCGGGCAGGCTTTCGCCTGGCCGGATTTCCAAGTTGGCCGGTTCTCACCCCGTGCATGGCTGCCACCTATTTCCCGTGAGAAGGAGTTGGTAGGCGGTTTTCTCAAGACTCAATTTGGAAACTGCATCATGAAGAAGACTTATTCCGACCAACCCGAAAAACTGAAACCCACCGCAGAAAAAACCTTCTGCAACTGCGAAACCAGCCACCCGCCATTATTCGCCATACGCCCCGGCATCGACGCCGCAGACGCCTTGGTCCACGCCTGCCTGCTGGCCCGTGGCCTCAATCAGATCGCCACCGACTATGCCCAGCATCACGCCCCCGAGCGCAGCCGTGACATCGTCTGGTCGATGCAGCATTCCGCCGAAAGCCTTTCGGCGATTCTGGAAGGCCTGCTCGACGGCCAGGAGGCCTGACCGCCAGCCAGGTTCAGAGCGGCTGCCCTCGGTCCACCTTGCTGCTGAGAATGATCGACGTGGTGGTCTTCTCCACCCCGTCGACACTGCCGATCTGGTCGAGCAACTGGTCCAGTTGCTCGGGCGAATCCGTACGCAGCCAGGCCACATAGTCGAACTCGCCGCTCACTGCGCACAGCTGCTGTACCTGGCCCATGGCACTCAGGCGCCGCACCACCTCCTTGCCCGAGCGCGGCTGCACCTTGATCCCCACATACGCCTGCAGCCCACCCCCCATCACCCGCTGGCCCAGGCGCACGCCATAGCCGGAGATGACCTTGTTCTTCTCCAGCCGCTCCAGACGCGAGTTGACGGTAGTACGAGCGATGCCCAGCTGGCGGGCGAGGGTGGCGACGCTTTCGCGGGCGTTTATCTGCAACAGGGCGATCAGCTGGCGATCGATTTCATCCAGCGTGATGGAGCGGGAATCCGACATGGCGAGTCTCTACGGTTGACCCGCTAGCCTAGCCAGCCTGCGGTAAGCAGGGCAAGGGTAGACAGTTGGCCATGCGTTGCATCAGTGCTGCAATCCCGGGGCAGCTTCGCGGCCCTTTCGCGACACAAGGCCGCTCCTACAGCTGCTGCGCCGGCATGTAAGCATCGGGCGCAATGACAGAACTGCTCGATTGGTCCGGCAGGTCGAGGTGCGGTCTAGGGTGGAATAGGAGCTCACAAAATCTAACGATTTATAGCTGTTTAGATAGCCATGCCTGAGCAGAGAATGGCCCTCTCACGAACGTTGTGTTTCGGAGGACGAGGATGCCAGCCTACTACCTTGCATCAGCTCCCTCATTGCGCAATACTGCCGACAACAACTAACCCTCACGACCGGCGTGGCATGACCATCTGGTTGGAGGGGGAAAAAGCCGGCTTAAGCCGGTTTTTTCGTTTCTGGAGTGCAAAAAATGCAGAGAAAGCTTGATTCTGAGCCTCTGCGCACTCGTATCTATATCGACGGCTACAACTTCTACTACGGCTGCTTGCGCGGCACACCGTACAAGTGGCTCGACCTGCTACCTCTCTTTGAAAAGCACATCTTGCCTTCCATACTGGTCACGGACAGCCATGGCCAGATCAGGGCATGGCGGCTCCTGGAATCCCCCTCGATCAAATATTTCACGGCAAAGATCATCGAGTCGGTCGCCCGTGCTGGCGATTCAGTGTCGTCACAAGCTCGCTACCACACTGCTTTGCGCAAGCTGCATGACGGTCGAATAGAGCTCATCGAAGGTTATTACGCCGTCAATAAAATGAAGGTGAAGATCGTCGACCCTGAAAATCCGGACAAGGCTCCGCGTGAGTGCCAGGAAATCCAGGCCTGGAAGGTGGAGGAGAAACAGAGCGACGTGAATCTGGCCCTCCAGGCTTACCATGATTCGATCACGGGGCAGGTTGACCATGCCGTCATCGTTACCAACGATACTGACATCGCTCCTGCACTTCAGATGATTCGTGCTCACACAGATGTGCGGATTGGCGTGGTTGTGCCGACGTCGGGGCAAAACCGCTCGGCGAATACCGACCTGATCAAGTTTGCGCACTGGAAGCGAGAGCACATCAATTCAGGCGAGCTTGCGGCCTGTCAGCTACCGAGAGTGATTCCAGGGAGGAAACCAACCATCAAGCCGGAGTCCTGGTATGGACAACCTGAACTGCTGCAGGAAATTCTGGATTTGGCCATTCCTGTACGCGGAAGCAGGGCGGCAGCGTTCAAGTGGATGGAGCAGCCCAATCAGTTCCTCAGTGGTGAGCGGCCGATAGAGCTGGTGGAAACTGCCGAAGGTGCGACACGGGTTCTTCAGTACATACACAGCTGGATAGCCCAGCAAGAGGAGTTGCCCTAGTCAGGAGAACATGACGACTGCAGTCCCTGAAATGACAAAGGCCTACGTTCTGCAACGTAGGCCTTTGAGTTTTCTGGTGGGCCCACACGGACTCGAACCGTGGACCAAAGGATTATGAGTCCTCTGCTCTAACCGACTGAGCTATAGGCCCTCAGTAAGTGGCCGGATTATAACGAGGGTTTCGCACCTGTGCCATCTGAAAGATCCGATAGTGCTATGCGAAGAAACGTCGCCGCGAAGTCGTCCGGGGGCAGGGGCAGGCTGACGATGTAGCCCTGGATCTGCTCACAGCCCTCTGCCGCCAGGAACCGTTGCTGGGCCTGGTTTTCCACGCCCTCGGCAATGATGGTCAGCTGCATGCTGCGGCCCAGGGCGATGATGGCGCGGGCGATGGCGGCGTCATGAGGGTCGTCGGGCAGCCCGCGGATGAACGACTTGTCGATCTTGAGAATGTCCAGCGGCAGGCGCTTGAGGTAGCTCAGCGATGAATAACCGGTGCCGAAATCGTCGATGGCCAGTTGCACGCCCAGTTTCTTCAGCTGGTACAGCACGGCCAAGGCTTCCTCTGCCTGGCTCATGATGAAGTTTTCGGTGATTTCCAGCTGCAGGTCACCGGCTGTGAGCTGGTAGTGCTTCAGCAACTGTTCGATGCGCCTGGCAAGGTGGGGATGGCGTAGCTGGGCGCCGGCGAGGTTTATCGACAGCGGGCCGAAGGGGTCGTAGTGCATCTTCCAGGCCTGCATCTGCCGGCAGGCCTGCTCCAGTACCCAGTCACCGATCTGGAGTATGGTGCCGTTCTCTTCCGCCAGGTGAATGAAGTGCTCCGGCGGCACTTCACCAAAGGTCGGGTGGCTCCAGCGTATCAGCGCTTCGGCACCGACCAGGCTCTGTGTCTTGAGGCTGAGCTTGGGCTGGAAGCACAGGCTCAGTTCGTTGCGCTCGATGGCGCGGCGCAGTTCGTGCTCCAGGGCGATGCGTTCGCTGGCCTGGGCGGTGAGGTCGAGGGTGTAGGCTTCGACGCGGTTACGGCCCTTGGCCTTGGAGCGGTACATGGCGGCGTCGGCGTTGCGAATCAGTGTGGCAACGTCGGTACCGTCCTGTGGATAAAGGCTGATGCCGATGCTGGCGCTGGTGAAGAACTCATGCTCGCCAGCCTGGAATGGCGCGTTGAAGCAGGTCAGCAGCTTGTTGGCGATGGCGCTGGCGTCACTGGGTTTGTGCAGGCCGGGCAGCAGGATGATGAACTCATCGCCACCCAGGCGGGCCACGGTGTCGACATCACGCACCTGCTCTTTCAGGCGTTGGGCGATGCCCTTGAGCAGCAGATCGCCGACCGGGTGGCCGAGGCTGTCGTTGATGTGCTTGAAACGGTCGAGGTCAAGGAACAGCACCGCGCCCTTGCGGTTGGAGACCTGCGCGCAGGTGAGCGCGGCCTGCAGGCGGTTCTCGAACAGGGCACGGTTGGGCAGGCCGGTCAGTGGGTCGTGGTGGGCCTGGTAGTCAAGCTTGGCCTGGGCGTGCTTGAGGCTGGAGATGTCGGCGAACACAGCGACGAAGTGGGTAATCTCGCGCTCGCTGTTGCGTACGGCGCTGATGGTCAGCCAGCCGGGGTACAGTTCGCCGTTCTTGCGCTTGTTATAGATCTCGCCTTGCCAATGGCCTTCATCGGTCAGCTGGTGCCACATGGCGGCATAGAACGCACTGTCGTGCTGGCCGGAGGCGAGCAGGCGTGGGGTCTGACCGAGGGCTTCGATCTCACTGTAACCGGTGATTTCGCTGAAGGCGCGGTTTACGGCACTAATGTGCTGGTCGATGTCGGTGATCAGCACGCCTTCGGCGGTGTTCTCGAACACGGTGGCGGCCAGCTGCAGCTTTTCCTGCATCAGATGGCGCTCAGTGATGTCGCGGGCGATGGTCAGTATGCAGTCGTCGCCAGCAATCGGCAGCGGCCGTGCAGAGAGTTCGCAGAGGCGAATCTGCCCGTCGCTGCGGCGCAGGTGGCACGTGAAGTCGCGTACGAAGCCGTCGCGTTTTAGCTGTTGGACCAGACGCTTGCGCTCGTTGAGGTCGACCCAGATGCCCAGGTCCAGCGAGGTCTGGTCGATGGTCGGGCTGAGATCATAGCCGGTCAGGCGGCAGAAGCCTTCGTTCACTTCGAGCAGCAAACCGTCGCTCTGGCGCGACAGCAGCAGGCCATCGGGCGAGGCATGGAAGGCCTTGGCGAATTTCTCTTCCGAGGTTTGTAGCTGCTCCTGGGTTTCCTTGAGCTGGCTGATATCGCGTACCGCCACCACGAGCGCGAGGTTGCCGTCGAGTTCAAAGGTTTCGGCCGAGGTCAGGCCGGTGAAGAGTTGGCCGTTGCTGCGGCGGAAGCTCATTTCCAGGTTGCGGATACCGCCTTGGTGCAGGCGTTCGAGCAGCCGCGGGCCGTCGCCTTCGACGCCCCACAGGTTGAGCTCGGTGGCGGTGCGGCCAATTACCTGGCTCGGGGTGAGGCCGATCTGCTCTTCGAAGGCCTCGTTCACCTCCAGCAGGCAGCCGTCGCTGTGGCGGGCGATCAGCAGGATGTCGGGGCACTGCTGGAACACCGAGGCGAACTTCTGTTCGGACAGGCGCAGGGCGTCCTCGGTGCGCTTGGTCTCGCTGATGTCGATCATCAGGCCACGCATCACCGGCTGGTGGCCATGCTCGATCATGCTGACGATGTTGCGTACCCACAGTGGCTGGCCATCGGCCCTGATCACCCGGTAGTCGAGGCTGTGGTCGCGGCCGGCGGCAGTCTCGCTGTCGCAGTAGGCCTGGGCCCAGAGGGCATCCTCCGGGTGCAGGATGCTGCGCCAGAAGCCAGGTTTGAGCCAGTCGGCCAATGGGTAGCCGAGCAGGCCTTCTGCGTGGGGCGAGACGTAGCTGTAGGTGAAGTCGTTGGCGTCGGCCTCCCAGGCTATGGCGGACAGGCTCTCGACCAGGCTGCGATAGTGGTACTCGCTGCTGCGCAGTTCCTGCTCCAGGGCGATGCGCCGTGAAATTTCCGAACTGAGCCGGCGGTTGATCCGGATGACCGCTGCCAGCACGGCCATCAATACCAGCACCGTGGGCAGGCCATACACCAGCAGGTCCGACCAGAACATCCGTTGGTCGACCACATTGCCCACCCAGCGTTGCTGGATCTGGCTGACTTCGCTGCTGCTCATGTCGGCTATCACTTTGTCGAGAATGCCGACCAGTACTTTCTTGTCGCGCGGGGCGGCCATGGCCAATTGGTAGCGGTAGGGCGTTTCGTCGCTGACGTAGAGGCCGTCGAGCTTGAGCTGGCGCAGGCTCCAGATGCTTGAAGCGAGGTCACCGACCACGGCGTCCACTTCGTCGGTGGCCAGGGCCTGCAGGGTAGAGCTGACGTTAGGCAGGGCCACCAGGTTGAGGTCTGGGTGTTGGGTGCGCAGCAGTTCGTGCGGGGCGTAGTTTTCGACCACGGCAATCTTCAGGCCGTAAAGGTCGTCCAGGTTGCGCGGCTGTGCACCGCCTTTGTGGGCGAGGATAACGATGGGAAAGTCGAGGTACGGCCGGGTGAAGGCCAGGTAGCCTTGGCGCTCGGGGGTGGACATGATGCCGGGCAGCAGGTCGATGCGGCTTTCGCGTGCTTGCGCCAGTACCTCGGTCCAGCTGCTGGGTTCGACCGGTTTGAGCGTCACGCCCAGGCGTTGCTGGATCGTGGCGATGTAATCGGCGGCCAATCCCTGGTACCGGCCCTCCTGGTCGCGAAACTCGAACGGTGGCCAAGAGGCGTCTACACCCAGGCTCAGCTGCGGGTGGGCAGCCAACCAGGCTTTCTCCTCGTCTGTCAGGGTCAGGGCGCCGGCCGTTGTGTTCCACAAGATCAGGAGCAGCAACAGGATGGCCGGCATCAGCGGCATAGCGGCCTCACATTCAAGTGGTATGAAGTCGAGTGTAGACGGGCATTGCTGCAGGTGTGCGGTGGAGGGCAGGGTCTTTTGTCAGAGGCAACAGGGCCTTGCGGGTGTGGGGCGGCCTGCATGGCCTTCATGGCATGCGCACCCCCTGTAGGAGCAGCCTTGTGCTGCGAAGACGCCAGTCAGGCGAAAGATCATCTACTGTTGCAATGGACTCTTCGCAGCACAAGGCTGCTCCTACAGAGATCGCGCCAGAATTCAGATTTTGCGCAACAGCCGGAAAAGAAAAACCCCGGCCTGGGCCGGGGTTTTGTCATCACTCGTCGAGGAAGGAGCGCAGATGCTCGCTGCGAGTCGGGTGGCGCAGTTTGCGCAACGCCTTCGCTTCGATCTGACGGATCCGCTCGCGGGTCACGTCGAACTGCTTGCCCACCTCTTCGAGGGTGTGGTCGGTGTTCATGTCGATACCGAAGCGCATACGCAGCACCTTGGCTTCGCGTGCGGTCAGGCCCGAGAGCACGTCACGAGTGGCTTCCTTGAGGCTTTCGACCGTGGCCACGTCAATCGGGGACTGCATGGTCGAGTCCTCGATGAAGTCGCCCAGGTGCGAATCTTCGTCGTCACCGATCGGGGTTTCCATGGAGATCGGCTCTTTGGCGATCTTCAGTACCTTGCGGATCTTGTCCTCAGGCATTTCCATGCGCTCGCCCAGCTCTTCCGGGGTCGGTTCGCGACCCATTTCCTGCAGCATCTGGCGGGAAATACGGTTGAGCTTGTTGATCGTCTCGATCATGTGCACCGGAATACGGATGGTGCGCGCCTGGTCGGCGATCGAACGGGTGATCGCCTGGCGGATCCACCAGGTGGCATAGGTCGAGAACTTGTAGCCGCGACGGTATTCGAACTTGTCCACCGCTTTCATCAAGCCGATGTTGCCTTCCTGGATCAGGTCGAGGAATTGCAAGCCACGGTTGGTGTACTTCTTGGCGATGGAGATCACCAGACGCAGGTTCGCCTCGACCATTTCTTTCTTGGCGCGGCGGGCCTTGGCTTCACCGATCGACATGCGACGGTTGATTTCCTTGATCTCGGCAACGGTCAGGCCGGTTTCGGTCTCAAGGTCGATCAGCTTCTGCTGGCAAGCGACGATGGCAGCGTCCTTTTCACCCAGGGCGGCAGCCCATTTGGTGTTGCGCTTGGCCAGGTCACCGCTCCAGGTCTGGTCGGTTTCGTTGCTCGGGAACATGCGCAGGAAGTCGGCACGCGGCATGCGGGCGTCACGCACGCACAGCTGCATGATGGCGCGTTCCTGCTGGCGCAGGCGGTTCAGGGCGTCACGAACACGCTCTACCAGTACCTCGAACTGCTTCGGTACCAGCTTGATCGGCATGAACAAATCGGCCAGGGCCTGCAGGGCGTCGATGCTTTCCTGGTGGGTGCGACCATTCTTCTTCAGAACCTTGTTGGTGGCCTGAAGCTGGTCGTTGACCGCGCCGAAACGCTGACGGGCGACTTCCGGGTCCGGGCCGCTCTCGGCCTCTTCCTCGTCGTCACCGCTTTCGGATTCGTCCTCGTCGTCGTCGGACTCTTCCTTCGCAGCGGCGGCCTTGGTGCCTGGGATCGGCACTTCTTCGGTCGGCGCGGCGATATTGTCGTCAGGATCGATGTAACCGCTGAGAACGTCCGACAGACGGCCGCCTTCGCTGGTGACACGGTCATATTCGCTGAGAATGTAGTCGACAGTGCCCGGGAAGTGAGCGATGGCGCCCATGACTTCACGGATGCCTTCCTCGATACGCTTGGCGATTTCGATCTCGCCTTCGCGGGTCAGCAGCTCGACGGTGCCCATTTCGCGCATGTACATGCGCACCGGGTCGGTCGTGCGGCCGATATCGGTTTCAACTGCCGCCAACGCAGCAGCGGCTTCTTCGGCCGCGGCTTCGTCGGTGTCGGCTTCCGCCAACAGAAGGGCATCCGCATCCGGAGCACTCTCGAATACGTTGATCCCCATGTCGTTGATCATGCGGATGATGTCTTCCACCTGTTCCGGATCTGAAATATCCTCAGGCAGGTGGTCGTTGACCTCCGCGTAAGTCAGGTAGCCCTGCTCACGACCGCGGGTGATCAACTCTTTGATACGAGACTGCTGTTGCGCTTTTCCGGACATAACACCCTATCCACTGAAGGTCTTGGCGGGCAAAAAACAAGCCGAGGATTATACCCGAGCATGGGCCTCACGCGCCAGATGAGGTCGGCGTTTGTGCGGGAACATTCCGGCTCAGCAGGGCGAGGAGCTGGGTTTTTTCCTCGCTGGTCAATTCGCTTTGACGTGATTTCCTGAGCAGTTGTTCCAGGCTGCGCTCGCGTTGGCGGGCGGACAAGCTAGTTATAGTGTCGAAAAACTGTTGTTCAAGGTTGTCGGCCACGATCAGCCATTCCTTTTCCGCCAGGGCCCGCAGCAGGCGCCCCTGTTCGGTGCCGTGCCAACGTGCGATCAACTGCATTGAGCTTAGCCCAGGATTTTTCTGCGCGGCTTCGATCAGTGCCACCAGCAGCTGGCTGTACAAGTGCTCTTCATCGGCGAAGTGGCTGGCATCTTCCACCTTGCCGGCCAGCAGAGGGTGGTGCAGCAAGGTGCGCAGGGCGGCCAGGGTGGGTGGCTCGACCGGGGCCGGTACGCGTGGTGGTGCTTCGTCACGCTGCTGCCATGGCTTGCCACCCTTGCGGTTCTTGTCCCAGGGTTTGTCGCCCCACTGCTTCTTGCCAGCGCCCTTGTTCGGCTTCCACTCCTGTTCCTGATGAACGGGGGCGAAGTCGTGCTGCGGCATGTCGCCGTAATCGGGGGTATAGCTGGCCATGGCGTCATAGTCGTAGCCAGGGTCGTAGTCCGGCACGCTGCTGGTGGCCGGGGCGTGTTGCGCCAGTTGCTCGACCTGCTGCGGGTCGAGGCCGGTGATTTCCTTAAGGCGGTTGCGCATCAGCTGGCGCAGGTTGGCGCCGGGGATCTTTTCGATCAGCGGTGCGGCAAGGGTCGCCATGTGCGCCTTGCCTTCCAGCGAGCGCGGGTCGGCTTCGACGCTTAGCTGCTCGAAGAAGTAATCGGCCAGCGGCTGGGCGTGCTGGTTGATGCGGGCCATGAAGGCGTCGGTGCCTTCGGCGCGCACCAGGCTGTCCGGGTCTTCGCCCTCGGGCAGGAACAGGAAGCGCGCGCGGCGGCCGTCCTGCAGGTTCGACAGGGTCGACTCCAGGGCGCGCCAGGCAGCCTTGCGCCCGGCCTGGTCACCGTCGAAGCAGAACAGCACGCTGGGTACCACGCGGAACAGGCGCTTGAGGTGCTCTTCGCTGGTGGCAGTGCCGAGGGTGGCCACGGCGTTGCGCAGGCCCTGCTGGGCCAGGGCAATGACGTCCATGTAGCCCTCGACGACGATGATTTCGTCGAGGTTGCGGTTGTGCTTGCGTGCCTCGTACAGGCCGTAGAGTTCCTGGCCTTTGTGGAACACCGGGGTTTCCGGGGAGTTAAGGTACTTGGGCTTGTCGTCGCCGAGCACTCGGCCACCAAAGGCGATGATGCGTCCGCGGCTGTCGCGGATCGGGAACATCACCCGGTCGCGGAAACGGTCGTAGCGCTTGCCGCTTTCGGCGTTCTCGATCAACAGGCCGGCATCGATCATCACCTTCTGCTGCAAGGTGTCGGCACCCAGGTGCTTGAGCAGGTTATCCCAGCCTGGCGGGGCGAAGCCCAGGCCGAAGTCACGGGCGATTTCCCCGGACAGGCCGCGGCCCTTGAGGTAATCCACCGCTGCCTTGCGGGTCGGGTGGCTGCGCAGGGCCTGGCGGTAGAACTCCGAGGCGGCGTCCAGCAGCGGGTACAGCGGCGAATCGGTTGGCTGGCGCGGCTTGTGGTCGCGGCGACCTTGCTCGCGGGGTACTTCCATGCCGGCGGCGCGGGCCAGCTCCTCGACCGCCTGGGGGAAGTCCAGGTTGTCGTGGTCCATGACGAAGCCTAGGGCGTTGCCGCCGGCGCCGCAGCCGAAGCAGTAGTAGAACTGCTTGTCGGGGCTGACCGTGAAGGAAGGGGTTTTTTCCTTGTGGAACGGGCAGCAGGCGGAATAGTTCTTGCCGGTTTTTTTCAGCTGGACGCGCGAACTCACCACGTCGACGATGTCGAGGCGGTTGATAAGGTCGTCAATGAAACTCTGGGGAATCAGCCCGGCCATGGCAGTCTCGTCATCTGGCAGCTGGCAAGTCTAATCGCTCACGCGCCGAATGGGGCGAGTGCCGCTTGGGAAAGTGCGAGGGAATGTGTGCTCGTCGCCAGCCCCTGAGGGCCCGTCAGTCGGACGTGCACGTCTGGTCATACAACAAGGAGGACCAGCTCTGACGTTTCAGGCAGGTTGCCCATGTGCAGTTCGCATGAAGCTTGTGCAGGGCCTTGAGCTAGCTGCTCAAGTTTGAAACGACCACTGCCATCGCCCGGCGGTTAGCCGGGCAGGGCAGAAGCTTTGCGTAGAACGCCTGTATTAGTACAGACGAACGGCGCGGCGCTGTTCGCGCTGAACTTTCTTGGCGTGACGCTTAACAGCAGCAGCTGCTTTGCGCTTACGCTCGGCGGTCGGCTTCTCGTAAAACTCGCGGCTACGAACTTCAGCCAGTACACCGGCTTTTTCGCAGGAGCGCTTGAAACGACGCAGAGCTACGTCGAAGGGTTCGTTCTCTTTAACTTTGACGGCTGGCATCCAGGGCTACCTTAATTCATTACCGGGGTAGACGTGCTCCTGGCAAAACAAAGGTGTGCTGGAGAACGTCGGTTTTCAAGGGTTGCGGATGTTAACCCTTAGCAAGCCGGAATGCAAAGCCTCTGATCGAAAACCGCTGGTCGGCATCCGACACGGGGACTATCATGCGCGGCTTCGAATTCAGCCCCCACAAGGGACGAACCCATGCTAGTACTGGGATTGGAAACATCCTGCGACGAAACTGGCGTCGCATTATACGACAGCGAACGCGGTTTGTTGGCCGACGCGCTGTTCAGCCAGATCGACCTGCACCGCGTGTTCGGCGGTGTGGTGCCTGAGCTTGCCTCGCGCGACCACGTCAAGCGCATGCTGCCACTCATCCGCCAGGTGCTGGATGAGGCCGGCTGCGTCGCCACCGAAATCGACGCCATCGCCTACACCGCGGGCCCTGGCCTGGTCGGTGCCCTGCTGGTGGGGGCCTCCTGTGCCCAGGCGCTGGCCTTTGCCTGGGACATCCCGGCGATTGGCGTACACCACATGGAAGGCCACCTGCTGGCACCCATGCTGGAAGAAAACCCGCCGGAGTTTCCGTTCGTCGCTTTGTTGGTTTCTGGTGGCCACACGCAGTTGGTGCGGGTCGATGGCATCGGCCAGTACGAGCTGCTGGGCGAGAGCCTGGACGACGCCGCCGGCGAAGCGTTCGACAAGACCGCCAAGCTGATCGGCCTGAACTACCCCGGTGGCCCGGAAATCGCCCGCCTGGCCGAGCGCGGCGTGCCTGGCCGCTTCGTGTTCCCGCGGCCGATGACCGACCGCCCGGGCCTGGAGTTCAGCTTCAGCGGCCTGAAAACCTTTGCCCTGAACACCTGGCAGCAGTGCCGCGATGCCGGCGACGACAGTGAGCAAACCCGTTGCGACCTGTCCCTGGCATTCCAGCAGGCGGTGGTGGAGACTTTGACCATCAAGTGCAAGCGGGCGTTGAAACAGACTGGCCTCAAGCGCCTGGTCATTGCCGGTGGCGTCAGCGCCAACAAGGCACTGCGTGCGGCCCTCGAGGACATGCTCGGCAGCATCAAGGGCAACGTGTACTACGCGCGCCCGCAGTTCTGTACCGACAACGGTGCGATGATCGCCTATGCCGGCTGCCAGCGGTTGTTGGCCGGGCAACAGCAAGACCTGGCAATCAGTGTGCAGGCACGCTGGCCGATGGAGCAGTTGCCGCCGCTTTAAGCTTCAGAAGTGCCGTTCGCGGCCTGCGAACAGGTCGCGCAGGTTGCTGCGATGGCGCCATACGATCATTGCCGTCAACACAGTGATCGGCAGCAGGGCCTCTGGCTCGCGCCAGGCCAGCAACGGCAAGGTCAGTGGTGTGGCGATCAGTGCCGCCAGCGAACTGGTGCGGGTGAGGTAGAAAGTCAGCAGCCAGGCGCCGATGGCCAGCAGCGCGGCTGGGAAATACAGGGCCATGAGCATGCCGGCGGCGGTTGCCACGCCCTTGCCGCCCTGAAAGCGGAAGTATAGCGGGAACAGGTGGCCCAGCACTGCGCAAACGCCAATCCAGGCCTGCGCTTGCAGGTCCAGGCCGGCACCGCGGGCGAGCAATACCGGCAACAGGCCCTTGCACAGGTCGCCAAGCAGGGTCAGGATCGCCAGTTTGCGGCCTGCCAGGCGTAGCATGTTGGTGGCGCCGGCATTGCCTGAACCGCTGGAACGCGGGTCCGGGCTGCCCGTAAGGCGGCTGAGGACGATGGCGAAGGACAGCGAGCCAAGCAGGTAGGCGAGCAACGCCAGTAACCAAAACATGCTAACTATTCCGGGCGAGGACGCCCTGATTCTAACGGCGCCAGTCGCCCTTGTCGTGCTGTGGAGAGAAGTGCTTGGACAGAGTGTTCATCGAAGGCCTGGAAGTCGATACCGTCATCGGTGCCTATGACTGGGAGCGGGATATTCGCCAGTGCTTGCGCCTGGACCTGAGCTTTGCCTGGGATAACCGCCCGGCTGCGGCGGGTGACGACCTGAACCTGGCGCTGGATTATGCCAGTGTGTCGGCCCGTATCCAGGCGTTTGCCGAACAGGCGCGTTTCGAGTTGGTTGAAACTTTCGCCGAGCGCCTGGTGGCGACGTTGATGGAGGAGTTCCACATCCCGTGGGTGCGGTTGAAGCTGACCAAGCCGGGTGCGGTACCGGCAGCCCGTGGCGGTGTTGGCGTGGAGATCGAGCGCGGATGTCTCTGAGCACGGTTTACCTGGGCCTTGGCAGCAACATTGATCGCGAGGTGCATTTGTGCGCCGGGCTTGATGCGTTGGCAGGCATCCTGACCGACATGCGCTGCTCGCCGGCGTTCGAAAGCCAGGCGGTGGGGATCAAGAGCGGTCCGTTCATCAACTTCGTGGTGACTGGGCAGACTGCGTTGCCGTTGATCGAACTGGACCGCCGGTTGAAGTTCATCGAGGCCGACAATGGCCGCTATGCCCCGGACCGCAAGGGGCTGCCGCTGGATATCGACGTGCTGATGTATGACGACTTGCACGGCACGTTCGATGGGCTGGTGTTGCCTCGGGCCGAGATCCTGAAGAACGCCTTTGTGCTGTGGCCACTGTCGCTGCTGGCGCCGGAGCTTGTGCATCCGGGGGTAAGCAAGACAATGGCGCAGTTGTGGCAGGAGGCGCAAATTGATCAGGTGCTGGCGCCGGTTGCCTTTGAGTGGCGTGGGTTGCAGCTGACTCCCGCGTAAGCCTGTTCCGGCCCTTTCGCGGCTAAAGCCGCTCCCACGGGGATCGTACACTTGGCATCATGCGATCCCTGTGGGAGCGGGCGAGCCTTAATGCCGGTCAGTTAAGCAAATTGGGGCCGCTTTGCGGCCCTTCGCGGGCTTGCCCGCTCCCACAGGTTAGGTGCGACGCTCGGAAAATGCGCAGTTCCTGTGGGAGCGGGCGAGCCCGCGAAAGGGCCGGTATGTTCAACCGAGCTTGTAAGCCTCGAGGACTTTCAGCCGCTCACCTTTGAGCGCTTCACCCAAGGCCTGGCCAGTCAGCCCTGCCTGCACCAACGGCTTGACATCCACTGCCCGCGCCGCCGCCGCTGCCCCTCGCAGGTAGTCGGCCTGTGGATAACCCGCTTTGCCCTCGCCCAGCGCTGTCATCTCGCAAGCGATCAGGAAGTCTTCGAACCGCTGTGGCCGCCGGTACACATCGAACTTCTGCAACAGCTCCAGCAGTGTCGTGGCAGGCAGCTCCTGCGCCTGGTTGCCCAGCTTCAGGCACTCACCCGTCAGCAGCGCCAGCTCCTGGCACTCCCGCGGCGCCTTCAGGCGCTGGTTGATGGCTTTGATCGCGGCTGATGCCAGCGACTGCAGCAGGCAGGCCCAGCGTACATGCAGGGGCTTTTCATGCATTGCCGCCTGTTCCAGCGCCGCCAGGGCCTGGGGGGCGTCACCAAGCTCTGGCAGCAGCTCCTGCAGGGCCCCACAAGCATGCAGCACCTGGAAGAACACCTGCGGCTGCGCCTCCATCAGCGCCCGCTCGATTTCCTTCCAGCTGCGCTCGGCGGTCAGCGCCTGCAATTCGCCAGAGGCACTGATCTGACGCAT
The DNA here is from genome assembly GCF_015168335.1 of Pseudomonas shirazica. NCBI lineage: Bacteria > Pseudomonadati > Pseudomonadota > Gammaproteobacteria > Pseudomonadales > Pseudomonadaceae > Pseudomonas > Pseudomonas shirazica. The sequence goes on along the minus strand of NZ_CP063456.1, from coordinate 4,830,982 downwards.
CAGCTCAAGCGTCTCATCGGCAACCCGGAATCCCAGCGGTGCATAACGGGCAGCAAAGCGCGCGACACGCAGTACGCGCAACGGATCTTCGGCGAATGCCGGGGAAACATGGCGTAAAAGGCGTTGATCGATATCGTCCTGGCCATGATAGGGATCGTATACCGTACCCGTCTCGTCCTCGGCCATTGCATTGATGGTCAGGTCACGACGGATCAGGTCTTCTTCCAGGGTCACATCGGGGCTGGCGTGGAAAGTGAAGCCGCCGTAGCCACGCCCGCTCTTGCGCTCGGTGCGCGCCAGGGCGTATTCCTCGCCGGTTTTCGGGTGCAGGAACACCGGGAAATCAGCGCCGACCGGTCGAAAGCCCTTGGCGTGCATTTCCTCGACCGTGGCGCCGACCACCAGCCAGTCGATATCGCTGACAGGGCGGCCGAGCAGGCGGTCGCGCACGGCGCCGCCGACTTTGTAGATGTGCATGTGCAGCTCTCCATAACTGCCGACAGGATAACCCGTCGGCAGCCTTGAAGTTGCACTAGAGGTGGTGAATGACAGCCAGATCCATGCGGCCATAGTCGGCGCTTTCGCCGTGCTCGCCGCGTGGTGGCATGTGGTGGGTTTTCATCACCTGCTCGCCCTGGACGGTCTCCAGGTGGATGTCGAAGCCCCACAGGCGGTGCAGGTGCTTGAGCACTTCATCGGTAGAATCGCCCAGCGGTTTGCGGTTGTGTTGCTGGTGACGCAAGGTCAGCGAGCGGTCGCCGCGGCGGTCAACGCTCCAGATCTGCACGTTCGGTTCGCGGTTGCCCAGGTTGTACTGCGCCGCCAATAGTTCGCGAATGGTCCGGTAGCCGGCCTCGTCGTGGATGGCAGGTACATACAGGTCGTCGCGCTGGTCGTCATCGAGGATGCTGAACAGCTTCAGATCGCGAATGACCTTCGGCGACAGGTACTGCAGGATGAAGCTCTCGTCCTTGAAGCTGCTCATGGCGAACTTGATGGTAGAAAGCCAGTCGCTGCCGGCAATGTCGGGGAACCAGCGCCGATCTTCTTCGGTCGGGTTTTCGCACATGCGGCGGATGTCGGTATACATCGCAAAGCCCAGTGCGTAGGGGTTGATGCCGTTGTAGTAGGGGCTGTCGAAGCCGGGCTGGAATACCACGCTGGTGTGCGACTGCAGAAACTCCATCATGAAGCCTTCGGTGATCAGCCCCTCGTCGTACAGGTCGTTCATCAGTGTGTAGTGCCAGAACGTCGCCCAGCCTTCGTTCATCACTTGGGTCTGGCGCTGCGGGTAGAAATACTGGGCGATCTTGCGCACGATGCGCACCACTTCACGTTGCCAGGGCTCCAGCAGCGGGGCGTTCTTCTCGATGAAATACAGGATGTTTTCCTGCGGTTCGGCGGGGAAGCGCGCATCATCTCGCTCGTTACCCTTGTCGGCGCTCTTCGGAATGGTCCGCCAAAGGTCATTGATCTGCCGCTGCAGGTGCTCCTCGCGCTCCTTCTGCCGCCGCCGCTCCTCTTCGGCGGAAATCGGATAAGGCCGCTTGTAGCGGTCGACGCCGTAGTTCATGAGGGCATGGCAGGAGTCGATCAGGTCTTCCACGGCATCAATGCCATGGCGCTCTTCGCACTGGGCGATGTACTGCTTGGCGAACACCAGGTAGTCGATGATCGAGCTGGCGTCGGTCCAGGTGCGGAACAGGTAGTTGCCCTTGAAGAAACTGTTATGGCCGTAGCAGGCGTGGGCGATCACCAGTGCCTGCATGCACATGGTGTTTTCTTCCATCAGGTAGGCGATGCACGGGTCGGAGTTGATCACGATCTCGTAGGCCAGGCCCATCTGGCCACGGCTGTAGGACTTCTCCGTGCTGAGGAACTGCTTGCCATAGGACCAGTGGTGATAACCCAGCGGCATGCCGACCGAGGCGTAGGCGTCCATCATCTGCTCGGCGGTAATGACCTCGATCTGGTTGGGGTAGGTGTCCAGGGCGTAACGCTCGGCCAGGCGGCTGATTTCCCGGTCGTAGGTCTGGATCAGTTCGAACGTCCACTCGGACCCGGTGGAAATAGGTTGGCGTCTCTGTGCTCTGGCGGTCATGTGGCTAACCTGCGCTGGAAGAGTTCACGGAAGACCGGGTAGATATCGCCGGCCGATACCAACTGCTGCTGGGCGAACGTGTCGGGGAAGGCTTCGCCGATGCGCTCGTATTCGTACCACAGCGCCTGGTGTTCACGCGGGGTGATTTCAACGTAAGTGTAGTACTGCACATGCGGCATGATCTGCTTGGCCAGGATGTCACGGCAGATCGGCGAGTCGTCGTTCCAGTTGTCGCCGTCGGAAGCCTGGGCGGCGTAGATGTTCCAGTCGCTGGCCGGGTAGCGTTCGGCCATGACCTCCTGCATCAGTTTGAGTGCGCTGGAAACGATGGTGCCGCCGGTTTCCCGCGAATAGAAGAATTCTTCCTCGTCGACTTCACGAGCGCTGGTGTGGTGGCGGATGAACACCACTTCGATGCGGTCGTAGTTACGCTTGAGGAACAGGTACAGCAGGATGAAGAAGCGCTTGGCGATGTCCTTGGTGGCCTGGGTCATCGAGCCGGACACGTCCATCAGGCAGAACATCACAGCCTTGGAACTGGGGTTGGGCTGCTTGACCAGCAGGTTGTACTTGAGGTCGAAGGTGTCGAGGAAGGGCAGGCGGTTGATGCGTGCCTTCAGGCGTTCGATCTCGTGTTCGACTTCCTGGATATCGGTGAAGTTGTCTGGCTCCTCGACCTTCAGGCGGGCGAGTTCCTTTTGCGCTTCGCGCAGCAGTGCGCGGCTGCTGCCGGTCAGGGCGATGCGCCGGGCATGGGCCGAACGCAGGGTGCGCACGATGTTGATGCGTGACGGGTTGCCTTCGTTGGCGATACCGGCGCGCACGGTCTTGAAAGTGTCGGCCCCGGTCAGGTGACGTTTGACCAGGTTGGGTAGCTCGAGGTCCTCGAACATGAACTCGAGGAATTCTTCCTGGGTGATCTGGAATACGAAGTCGTCCATGCCTTCGCCGGAGTTGCCGGCCTTGCCTCGGCCGCTGCCACCGCCACCGCCTTGTGGCCTGGGGATGTGTTCACCGGCGGTGAATTCCTTGTTGCCTGGGTGCACGATGGTCTGCTTGCCCCCGCGACCATGGTGCAGCACCGGTTCGTCGATGTCGCGCCCCGGAATGCTGATCTGCTCGCCATGTTCCATGTCCATGATGGAACGGCGGCTTACCGCCTCTTCGACGGCTTTCTTGATGTGTTCGCGGTACCGCCGCAGGAAGCGCTGGCGGTTCACCGTGCTCTTGTTCTTGCCGTTCAGGCGTCGATCTATAACGTAGCTCATGGTCCCTCCGGTAGCTGGGAACAGCTGCACGCTTCAAGCTACGAGCTGCTGCACATAAAGGCAGCAAAGCAGCTGCCGCCGCCCAGGGCTGGCATGGCAGCCCTGGGCGCGCGGTGGGTAGCTTGTCGCTTTATTGCGATTTCCTGACCCGCAGGTACCATTCCGACAGCAGACGAACCTGTTTGTCGGTGTAGCCACGCTCTACCATACGCGTGACGAAGTCGTTGTGTTTCTGTTGGTCCTCCTTGCTTGCCTTGGCGTTGAAGCTGATGACCGGCAGCAGGTCTTCGGTGTTGGAGAACATTTTCTTCTCGATCACCACCCGCAGCTTTTCGTAGCTCAGCCAGCTCGGGTTCTTGCCGTTGTTGTTGGCGCGGGCGCGCAGCACGAAGTTGACGATTTCGTTGCGGAAATCTTTCGGGTTGCTGATGCCGGCCGGCTTCTCGATCTTCTCCAGTTCTTCGTTGAGGGCGATACGGTTGAGGATTTCGCCGGTTTCCGGGTCGCGGTATTCCTGGTCCTGAATCCAGAAGTCTGCATACAGCACGTAGCGGTCGAAGATGTTCTGGCCGTACTCGCTGTAGGACTCCAGGTAGGCGGTCTGGATTTCCTTGCCAATGAACTCGATATAGCGCGGGGCCAGGTACTCCTTCAGGTAGCGCAGGTAGCGTTCGCGCACTTCCGCCGGGAATTGTTCCTGCTCGATCTGCTGCTCCAGCACATAAAGCAGGTGCACCGGGTTGGCGGCCACTTCATGCGGATCGAAGTTGAACACCTTGGACAGGATCTTGAACGCGAAGCGGGTCGACAGGCCGTTCATGCCTTCGTCGACGCCGGCGGCATCGCGGTACTCCTGGATCGACTTGGCCTTCGGATCGGTGTCCTTGAGGTTTTCCCCGTCGTACACCCGCATCTTCGAGTAGATGTTGGAGTTTTCCGGCTCTTTCAGGCGCGACAGCACGGTGAACTGGGCGAGCATCTTCAGCGTATCTGGCGCGCAGTGCGCCTTGGCCAGCGAGCTGTTGATCAGCAGCTTGTCGTAGATCTTGATTTCGTCGCTGACGCGCAGGCAGTACGGCACCTTGACGATGTAGATCCGGTCGATGAACGCCTCGTTGTTCTTGTTGTTACGGAAGGTGTGCCACTCCGATTCGTTGGAGTGGGCCAGCAGAATCCCGGAGTAGGGGATGGCGCCGAGGCCTTCGGTACTGTTGTAGTTGCCTTCCTGGGTGGCGGTGAGCAACGGGTGCAGGACCTTGATCGGGGCCTTGAACATCTCGACGAATTCCATCAGGCCCTGGTTGGCCCGGCACAGCGCGCCCGAATAGGCATATGCGTCGGCGTCGTTCTGCGGGAATTCCTCGAGCTTGCGGATGTCGACCTTGCCGACCAGGGCCGAAATGTCCTGGTTGTTCTCGTCGCCAGGTTCGGTCTTGGCGATGGCGATCTGGTTGAGGATCGACGGGTACAGCTTCACCACCTTGAACTTGCTGATGTCGCCGCCGAACTCCTGCAGGCGCTTGGTGGCCCAGGGCGACATGATGGTGTTCAGGTAGCGCCGCGGGATGCCGAACTCTTCCTCGAGAATGGCCCCGTCTTCGGTGGCATTGAACAGGCCCAATGGCGACTCGAATACCGGCGAGCCCTTGATGGCGTAGAACGGTACCTTTTCCATCAGCTGCTTGAGTTTTTCGGCCAGCGACGACTTACCGCCGCCCACCGGGCCCAGCAGATAGAGGATCTGTTTCTTCTCCTCCAGGCCTTGGGCGGCGTGGCGGAAGTAGGACACGATCTGGTCGATGCACTCTTCCATGCCATGGAAGTCGGCAAAGGCCGGATAGCGGCGGATAACCTTGTTGGAGAAGATTCGCGACAGTCTGGAGTTGGTTGAGGTGTCGATCAGCTCCGGCTCACCGATGGCCAGCAACAGCCGTTCGGCCGCCGATGCGTAGGCACTGCGATCCTCTTTGCACAGCTCGAGGTACTCCTGCAGCGAGAGTTCTTCCTGGCGCGTAGACTCGAAACGTTGTTGGAAGTGGCTAAAAATACTCATGACGTCACCTCGCTCGATACGTGGAGACGACGCCGGATCAGTCAGCTGATGCTGGCATGCAACCGGGGCTGCCGATTGCTGTATACCCCCCAGAACACCCTTTAACGCTACCGATGACCCGCACGCCGGTGTACCGGCTCTCCCCTTTTTCTGGATGGCCTGCGCTTAAGAATAGTTGGTTATCCGCAAGGTCAAGGGCGAGGCGTGGAGAAGTTGCGAACGACCGTTCGTCAGATAAGCCGCAAGCCCGCATGGGGCGCGGGCTGCAGTAAAAATGAAAAAATTATTCGGCAGTGCCCTGGGCGGTTTCGGCCGGGTAGGTGGCGCGCCACAGCTCAAAGCCGCCGTCGACGCTGTATACGTCCGAGAAACCCTGGTTCACCAGATAGGCCGCAGCGCTCTGGCTGGAATTGCCGTGGTAGCACACCACCAGGGTTGGGGCGTCGAGGTCGGCATTGCGGATGAACTCGGCGACAGAATGGTTATCCAGATGCTTGGCGCCAGTGATGTGGCCGGCGGCAAAGGCCTGCGGGTCGCGAATGTCGACGACTACCGCACCTTGCGCGCGAAGGGCCAGGGCCTGTTCGGGATGGATGCGCTTGAATTCGCTCATGGGTACGGCTTCCTTCAGGATTGATCGTTCAGTGTAGGCGTTTGGGTGGGAAGGCGTAAGTTGCCGTCGTCGCTGCAGTCACAGCGGTGGTATTCGCCGCTGTCGACGTTGTACAGGGTCATGGCACCGCCCCATACGCAACCGGTGTCCAGGGCGATGATGCCGGGCTCGTCGACCTGCCCCTGCAGGGCGGCCCAGTGGCCGAAGATGATCTTCACGTGGCGTGAGCGGCGGCCTTTGTGTGCGTACCAGGGCTTGTAGCCCTTGGGGGCGGTATCCAGGCCTTCCTTGCTCTTGAGGTCGAGCTTGCCCTCGGCGGTGCAGAAGCGCATGCGCGTGAGGCAGTTGGTGATGACCCGCAGGCGTTCGATGCCGGTGAGGCTCTTGCTCCACTTGTTCGGCTCGTTGCCGTACATGCCGTCCAGGTACAGTTTCAGGCGCTCATCGTCACGCAGCACTTCCTCTACCTCGGCGGCCAGTTCCAGGGCTTTGCCCAAGGTCCATTGCGGTGGAATACCGGCGTGAACCAGCGCAATGCCACGGGGTTCGTCGTAATGCAGCAGCTTTTGCTGGCGTAGCCAGTCGAACAGCTGATCGGCGTCCGGTGCTTCGATGATCTCGCGCAGTGTGTCGCTTTTCTTCAGGCGTTCGACGTTATGCCAGACGGCCAGCAGGTGCAGGTCATGGTTGCCTAGCACGCACACCAGCGACTGGCGGATCGAATAAAGGAAGCGCAGGGTTTCCAGTGACTCGGGGCCGCGGTTGACCAGGTCGCCGACCAGCCACAGGTGGTCGACGGCGGGGTTGAAATTGACCCGTTCGAGCAGGCACTTGAGTGGCTGCAGGCAGCCCTGCAGGTCACCGACGGCATAGGTAGCCATCAGTGCAGCGCCCCGGGCACCGCCAGGCGGAAGGGGGCGATCTCGGCATCGAAGCGTTTGCCGTCTTCGGCGAACATCTGGTAGCTGCCCTGCATGGTGCCCACGCGGGTGCTGATGACCGCGCCGCTGCTGTAGGTATGGCTCTGGCCCGGGTCGATATTGGGCTGCTGGCCGACCACGCCGGCGCCACGCACCTCCTCGACCTCGCCGTCACCGTTGGTGATCAGCCAGTGGCGCGACAGCAGCTTGGCCTTGAGCGAGCCATTGTTCTGCACAGTGATGGTGTAGGCGAAAGCGAAACGACTGTTTTCGGGGTCGGATTGTTCTTTGAGGTAGCGGGTCACGACGCTAACGTCGATTTTATAGCGAGGGTCGGACATGCAAGGGCCTTGGGCAAACTGACGCAGTAATGCAGTCTAGGCCATTGGGAGGGGTGAGGGCCAGCGGTGAGGGGCTTGGGGGTTTGTGTTGTCTGTCCCGGCCCTTTCGCGGGTAAACCCGCTCCTACCTGGAGAGCATGGGTTTCAAGGTATGCACAGGACCTGTAGGAGCAGCCTTGTGCTGCGAAGAGGCCATTACTGTCGAAGAAAATCCTTCTTCGCAGCACAAGGCTGCTCCTACAAGGTACTACGCAGATTTTGAGGGCTGTGCAGTACCTGTGGGAGCGGGTTTGCCCGCGAAGAGGCCGGTACAGGCGATATCAGGCTTGCTGATCGGCCAACTGGTCAGCCAGGCGCACGAAGGCGGCCAGGTCCAGCTGTTCAGGGCGCAGGCTGCCATCCACGCCGGCAGCTTCGATGGCCGTGCTGTCGAGCAGGCCTTTCATGGTGTTGCGCAGGGTCTTGCGACGCTGGTTGAAGGCTTCGCGTACCACCTGCTCCAGCAGCTTTGCGTCCTTGGCCGGGTGTGGCAGCACTTCGTGCGGCACCAGGCGGACGATGGCCGAGTCCACTTTCGGCGGCGGGTTGAAGGCGCCCGGGCCAACGTTGAACAGGTGCTCGACCCGGCAGTGGTACTGCACCATTATCGACAGACGCCCCCAGTCACCACCGCCAGGGCCGGCGGCCATGCGCTCGACCACTTCCTTCTGCAGCATGAAGTGCATGTCGCGGATCAACCCGGCATGGCTGAGCAGGTGGAAGATCAGTGGGGTGGAAATGTTGTAGGGCAGGTTGCCCACCACCTTGAGGCTGCGCGGTGGCACGCCTAGCTGGTTGAAGTCGAACTTCAAGGCGTCGCCCTGGTGCAGGCGGAAATTGCTGCGGTCGGCGAACTTGTGCTGCAGGATCGGCACCAGGTCCTTGTCCAGTTCCACCACGTCCAGTTGTGCCCCGCTGCCCAGCAGGCCTTCGGTCAGGGCGCCCTGGCCGGGGCCGATTTCCAGCAGATGTTCGCCGGCCTTGGCGTTGATGGCACGCAGGATGCGGTCGATGATGCCGGCGTCGTGCAGGAAGTTCTGGCCGAAGCGCTTGCGCGCCCGGTGTTGGTATTGCTCGTTCATGGTCGGTTCTCGGCCATCTGGTAGGCGGTTTCCAGCGCGACGCGCAGGCTGCCGGTGTCGACCTTGCCGGTACCGACCAGGTCGAGGGCGGTGCCGTGGTCGACCGACGTGCGGATGATCGGCAGGCCCAGGGTCACGTTGACCGCAGCGCCGAAGCCTTTGTACTTGAGTACGGGCAGGCCCTGGTCGTGGTACATCGCCAGCACCGCGTCGCAGTGCTCCAGATATTTGGGGGTAAACAGGGTATCGGCCGGCAGCGGCCCGCGCAGGTCCATGCCTTCGGTGCGCAGGCGGGCCAGGGTCGGCTCGATGATGTCGATTTCTTCGCGGCCCAGGTGGCCGCCCTCGCCCGCGTGTGGGTTGAGGCCGCACACTAGGATGCGCGGGTTGGCAATGCCGAACTTGTCGCGCATGTCGGCATGCAGGATACGGGTTACACGCTCGACGCGCTCGGCAGTGATGGCGTCGGCAATGTCGCGCAGCGGCAGGTGCGTGGTCACCAGGGCCACGCGCAGGCCACGGGTGGCCAGCATCATCACCACTTGTGCGGTGTGGGTCAGCTCGGCAAGGAATTCGGTATGCCCGGAGAAGGCGATACCGCTTTCGTTGATTACGCCCTTGTGTACAGGGGCGGTGATCATCCCGGCGAAATGCCCTTCCAGGCAGCCTTGCCCGGCACGGGTCAGGGTTTCCAACACAAACGCGGCATTGGCCTTGTCGAGCTGGCCCGGCACTACCGGGGCCGCCAGGGGGGTATCCCAGACGTACAGGCTACCCGCTGGCGCCGGCTGCTCGGGCCATAGGCCCGGCGCTACCGGCAGCAGGTTGACGGCCAGCCCCAGCTGCGTGGCCCGCTCGGCGAGCAGGTCACGGCTGGTGATGGCGATCAGGGGGTGGGGCTGGGCGTCTGCGGCGAGCAGCAGGCACAGGTCAGGGCCTATGCCGGCCGGCTCGCCGGGGGTGACGGCGAAGCGCAGGGGCTTCACTGGGCGGCCTGGTCAGCGCCAGGCAGCTTGATTTCAACGTAGGCCTCGTCGCGGATCTGGCGCAGCCAGGTCTGCAGCTCTTCGTCGTACTTGCGGTTGCGCAGTACGTTCATGGCCTGTTGCTCACGAGCCTGTTCGGTGCTGTCGGTGGCGCGACGGCCCAGCACTTCCAGGACATGCCAGCCGTACTGGGTCTTGAACGGACGGGTGACCTCGCCTTGGGCGGCGTTGGCCATCTGCTCGCGGAACTCCGGTACCAGGCTGTTCGGGTCAACCCAGTTGAGGTCGCCGCCGTTGAGCGCCGAACCCGGGTCTTCCGAGAAGCTCTTGGCCAGCTCACCGAAGTCTTCACCGTTCTTGATGCGCTCGTACAGGCGCTCGGCGAGTTGCTCGGTGGCCGCCTCGCTGCGGATCTCGCTCGGCTTGATCAGGATGTGGCGAACGTGCACTTCGTCACGCAGCACGTTCTCGCTGCCACCGCGCTTCTCCTCGAGTTTGAGGATGATGAAGCCGTTGGGGATGCGGATGGGCTGGGTAATTTCGCCAACCGGCATGCTGCTGAGCATCTTGGCGAAGTCTGGTGGCAGCTGGCCGGCTTTACGCCAGCCCATCTCGCCACCTTCCAGGGCGTTTTCGCTGGCGGAGCGGGCAATGGCCATCTGGGCGAAGTCCGCGCCCTGCTTGAGCTGCTGGTACACATCGCCAACCTGGCGCGCGGCGGCCTGGATGGCTTCCGAATTGGCCGCTTCCGGGGTCGGGATCAGGATGTTGGCCAGGCGGTACTCTTCCGACATCTGCATCTTGCCAAGGTCGGAGTTGAGGAAGTTCTTCACTTCCTGCTCGGAGACCTGGATACGCTCGGCCACGCGGCGCTGGCGCACGCGGCTGATGATCATCTCGCGCTTGACCTGCTCGCGGGCGTCGTCGAACGACATGCCGTCACGAGCCAGGGCGGCGCGGAACTGGTCCAGCGACATACCATTGCGCTGGGCAATGGTGCCCATGGCCTGGTTCAGCTCTTCGTCGGTGATGCGGATGCCGGAACGCTCGCCGATCTGCAACTGCAGGTTCTCGACGATCAGGCGTTCCAGCACCTGCTGATCCAGCGCACCGGCAGGCGGCATGCCGCCGCCACGCTTGGCGATGGTTTGCTGGACCTCGCGGACACGCTGGTCCAGCTGGCTTTGCATGACCACGTCGTTGTCGACGATGGCCACCACGCGATCAAGAGGTTGCACCGCGGCATGCACCGCGCCACTCAGCAATGCAACGCCCAGCAACGCCGGGCGCAGTCGATCAATAAGCTTGGTCTTCACGTTCACGATAACCTTGAATGCCTTGGTCGAGGAAAGATTCGACCTTGTTGCCGACTACACCACCGAGGCCTTTCAGGACGATCTGAAGGAAGATGCCGTGGTCGCCTTTTTCGTTCGCCGGGAGGGCTTGGCTGAAGTCGTCGTAGTCGATCCAGTAACGGTTGATCAGACGCAGCTTCCAGCAGCAGTTGTCGTACTCGAAACCGCCCATGGCTTCCAGGGTGCGATTGCGGTTGTAGTCATGCTGCCAGCGAGCGATGACGCTCCACTGCGGAACGATCGGCCAGATGACCGAGAAGTCATGCTGCTGGATCTTGTAGTAGTCCTTGATGTAGTTCTCGCTGCCTGGGACGCCGTAGTCGCCACCGCCCACTTTCCAGGTACCGGTCGTGGAGTCGTAGGAGATGGTGTCGTTACGGTAGCGATAACCGAGGTTGACCACTTTGTTCGGGTTGTCTTCAGGCTGGTAATGGAACATCGCGCTGCCCGAGCGGGTGCTGCGGCTGTCCGGGTCCCAGTTGAAGTCCGAATTGAAGCGCCAGTCGCGGTTGAAGTAGTAGTTGTACACCAACGCGTATGGCGACACATCGGACTGCGAGTCGCTGCGGGTACGGTAATCGATACCAGGGAGCTGAACTTTGCGGTCCTTGAAATAGAAAGCCTGACCGATGCTGAAGTTCTGGCGTTCGAAACCGTTTTCTTCGATCCAGCGGGTGGTCACGCCCAGCGACAGCTTGTTCTCGTCACCGATGCGGTCGGTGCCGCTGAAGCGGTTGTCGCGGAATAGCGAATCGTAGCTGAACAGGGTTTCACCCGAGTCGAACAGCGGGATGTCCTTCTGGTCCTTGTACGGGACGTAGAGGTAGTACATACGCGGTTCGAGGGTTTGCTTGTAGTTGGTGCCGAACAGCGAAGTTTTGCGGTCGAAGTACAGGCCGCTGTCCACGCTGAAGATCGGTACGTCGCGGTTCAGCGAGCTGTTGTAGCTGCCATACGCTGGGTTGGCCGATTGCGCGATAGCCTGGGTTTTACCCTGGCTGTCCAAGTCCAGATCGTAGTGGGTATACGCATATTTCAGCTTGGGGGTCAGGAAGCCGTAGCTGGCTTCCATCGGCAGGCTGATCGATGGTGCGACGTTGAAACGGTTGCCGTTGGCGCGGGCGATGCCGCTGACGTTCTGGTCCAGGCGGCGACCAGGCGCACCCGCCGAAGTGTCGGGAAGGCCATCTTCGTTCAATACGAAGTCGTCTTTCAGGTCACGATCGAAACGGACTGCCTCGGTTTCGTAAGCAATATTGAGCCCACCTGGCTCGTACGGCAGCTTGCCATTGAAGGTAATCTGCGGCAGGCGATCATACGGGGTGATCTTCGAGATGGTCGCCATTTCGTAGGCATGCACATTCAACCGTGCGGTGTAGCTGTCACCACGGTAGGTCAGTGCACCCTGCTGGTTCAGCAAGTCCTGGGTTTCAATACCGATCTGGTCGGATTCCAGGTCCTGGAAGTAGAACGGATCGCTGATGTCGGTGTAGTCCACTTCAGCCATCAGGCGCTCGTCCAAGCCGCCCTTGTGCTGCCAGTTGACCATCCAGCGCTGCTCTTTGTAGTCAGTCTGGTCTTTACGGTCGTCGTTCTTGTCGTTGAGGTACGCGCCACCGAACTGGCCTTCGCTGGAAGGCGTCAGGTAGCGGAACTCGCCTTCCATCAGCAGGCCGCGCTTGGTCATGTAGCGCGGATACAACGTGGCATCGTAGTTCGGCGCCAGGTTGAAGTAGTACGGCGTGACCAGCATGAAGCCGGTATCGCTGGTGCTGCTGAACGATGGCGGCAGGAAGCCGGACTGGCGACGGTCGTCGATCGGGAAGTAGATGTACGGTGTGTAGAACACCGGGAAATCCTTGACCCGCAGCGTAACGTTGGTCGCGGTACCGAAACCGGTGGCCGGGTTCAGGGTGATGTTGTTGCCCTTCAGCTGCCAGGCGTTGCTGCCCGGTTCGCAGGTGGTGTACGTACCGTCCTTGAGGCGGATGATGGCGTTCTCGCCACGCTTGGCGTACAGGGCACTGCCGCGGATGTGCGACTTGTGCATCACGTATTCGGCGTTGTCGACCTGGGCCTCGCCCGTGTCGAGCTGGATCTGTGCCTCGTCACCGACCACCAGAGAACCGTTGTCACGGATCTTGACGTTGCCCTTGAGCTCGCCACGGTTTTCGGTCTGGTAGAGGTTGGCCTCGTCGGCCTCGGCCTGCATGCTGCCCTGGCGCATCACCACGTCACCGGCGAGGGTAGCGATCTGCTGCTCTTGCTGGTACTTGGATACCTTGGCGTTGATGTAGGTCGGCGACTCGTCCTTCGGCGTGGTGTCGGCCATGCCAGGGCGGGTTGGCTCGATGTAGGCGCCTCCGCAGTACGGGCCGGTTTCGGCCAACTGTGCGGCAGTGAGCTTTTCACGCGGAACCCAGTCCAGGTGGCTGTAGTCTTCGCTACGCGACTTCAGGCCACGGCCCTTGGCCTCGGTGACCAGCATCGGCCGGTCCGCGGTTTCGCCTTCGCTCGCGGCTTCGGTGCCGGTGCTGACGGCAGCACCCTCGTGCACCGGGCGCGGCGGCAGGTTGTTGGTTGGGGTCTTGGGCTTGCAGTCCCAACCACCGGAGGCGGACACTTGGCAGTCGAACTGTTCGGCTGCCACCACGTAAGACGTGGCCAGAGGTTGCAGGGCCAGCAGACCGCCGGTTACCAGCAACGGAAACTTTCTACGAAACGCGGGGGATTTCAATGCCATCTTATTAGTCCGGGCTTCCTGCGTGCCATCTGCCCGCGTGTGGGGCCGCACGCCTCTCGATGGTCTGAAAAAGATGCTGGATAATAAAGCATGACCCGCTTGACGGCTAGGGCCGTCGGAGACCCTTGTAATGCCTGAACACGATGTACGCCTGCAACAACTGACGGTCTGGCTCGATGAGCAGCTCAATGATCTTTTCCGGAAAAATGCCTGGGGCGACGTGCCTGCAGGCAGCTTGACCGCGGCCAGCAGCGACGCCAGCTTCCGCCGTTATTTCCGCTGGCAGGGTGCCGGCCACAGCTTCGTGATCATGGATGCACCACCTCCACAGGAAAACTGCCGACCGTTCGTCGCCATCGACCACCTGCTGGCCAGCGCCGACGTGCACGTGCCGCTGATCCATGCCCAGGACCTGGAACGTGGTTTCCTGCTGTTGGGTGACCTGGGCCACCAGACATACCTTGATATCATTGATGCGGACAACGCCGACGGCCTGTTCGCCGATGCCATCGACGCACTGCTGGCGTTTCAGCGCCTGCCGATGGACGCGCCGTTGCCCAGCTACGACGATGCGCTGTTGCGCCGTGAAGTTGAGTTGTTCCCGGAGTGGTACGTGGGTCGTGAGCTTGGCCTGGCCTTCAGCGATGCCCAGAAATCCACCTGGCAACGAATCAGCCAGCTGCTGATCGACAGCGCACTGGCCCAGCCCAAGGTGCTGGTGCACCGAGACTACATGCCGCGCAACCTCATGCAGAGCACGCCCAACCCCGGCGTGCTGGACTTCCAGGATGCCGTGTATGGCCCGGTCACCTACGACATCACCTGCCTGTTCAAGGACGCGTTCCTCAGCTGGCCGCAGGCGCGGGTCGAAGGCTGGCTGCGCGACTACTGGCAGAAGGCGCAGGCTGCCGGCATCCCGGTGCAGGCCGATTTCGAGGCGTTCCAGCGTGCCAGCGACCTGATGGGTGTACAGCGCCACCTGAAGGTGATCGGTATTTTCGCCCGTATCTGCCACCGTGACGGCAAACCCCGTTACCTGGGCGACGTACCGCGCTTCTTCGCCTATATAGAAGAAGTGATCAGCCGCCGGCCCGAATTGGCGGAGCTGGGTGAGCTGATTGCCGAGTTGCAGGCCGGAGCGCGTGCATGAAGGCAATGATCCTGGCAGCGGGCAAAGGCGAGCGCATGCGCCCGCTCACCCTGCACACCCCCAAACCGCTGGTCCCGGTCGCCGGCCAGCCATTGATCGAGTACCACCTGCGGGCCCTGGCTGCGGCGGGCGTCACCGAGGTGGTGATCAACCATGCCTGGCTCGGCCAGCAGATCGAGGACCACCTGGGTGACGGCAGCCGTTTCGGCCTGAGCATCCGCTATTCGCCCGAAGGAGAGCCGCTGGAAACCGGCGGTGGCATCTTCAAGGCCCTGCCATTGCTGGGTGACGCGCCGTTCCTGTTGGTGAACGGCGATGTCTGGACCGACTACGACTTCGCGCGCCTGCAGGCTCCCCTGCAAGGCCTGGCTCACCTAGTGCTGGTCGACAACCCAGGCCATCACGGCCGCGGCGACTTCCGCCTGGTGGGTGAGCGGGTGGTCGATGGTGATGATGCGCCTGGCACGCTGACCTTCAGT
This sequence comes from Pseudomonas shirazica, assembly GCF_015168335.1. NCBI lineage: Bacteria > Pseudomonadati > Pseudomonadota > Gammaproteobacteria > Pseudomonadales > Pseudomonadaceae > Pseudomonas > Pseudomonas shirazica. Next base: position 4,815,852 of record NZ_CP063456.1, on the reverse strand, counting down.
GGCCTTTCGGTGCTGCACCCGGCGCTGTTCGAAGGCTGCCAGCCTGGCGCCTTCAAGCTGGCGCCGTTGCTGCGTCAGGCCATGGCTGCGGGCCAGGTCAGTGGCGAGCACTACCGTGGGCACTGGGTTGATGTCGGTACGCTCGAACGCTTGGCCGAGGCCGAGCGCCTGATCCGCGAGCGTGCCTGACATGTGGTGGCCAAGCACGGTGATTGGTGTCGGTGCCGGCTTTGCCGTTGCCAGCATCCCCGGGGCCTTGCTCGGGGCGTTGCTCGGGCAGGCCATGGACCGTCGCCTGCGTTTGCAAGGCTGGGAGGACATGCGTGAACGCCTGGGTGGGCGCCCGGCGTTGCAGGACGACGAATTGCTGTTCGTGATGCTCGGGCGCCTGGCCAAGTGCGATGGCCGGGTGGGCGAGCAGCATATTCAGCAGGCGCGCCAGGAGATGGTGCGCCTGGACCTGGCCGAAGAGGCTCGGCTGCGTGCGATTGCTGCGTTCAACCGCGGCAAGGCGGGCAAGGACCGGCTGGGTGGGCACCTGCGGCGCATTCGCCAGCAGCCGCATGCGGCCGAAGGTACCCTGCGTGCCTGTTGGCGCATGGTCTGGGCCGACGGCAAGATGGGCAACAAGGAGCGTGAACTGCTGCTGGACTGGGGGCAGAAACTGGGCCTGAGCCGGCGGCAGGTGCAGGCCATGTCGCTGGAGTACGAACCACGCAAGGCGGCGGGGCCGGAAGGGGTCGCCATGACCTATGCGGCGGCGTTGCGCTTGCTGGCGGTCGAGGCGGATACCGATGGCGACAAGGTCAAGCAGGCGTATCGTCGGCTGGTCAGCCGGCACCACCCGGACAAGCTGGCGGGTACTGGTGCCAGTGAGTCGCAGGTGCGTGAAGCAACCGAGCGGACCCGGGAGCTGCATCAGGCTTATGCCATGATCCGCAAGCGGCGCGGGCTTTGATGGCCCTATCGCGGGCAAGCCAGCTCCCACAGGTATTGCACTGACCCTGAACACTGTGGTGTACCTGTGGGAGCTGGAGTGCCGGCGACAGGGCCATCATGGCAAACCTTACCCCTGCGGACTCATCCACCCCCGCACCCGGCGGAACAGTTGCTCCTGCTCGGCCGCCTTGTTCCCCGGCATGGCAATCAGCGACAACTGCCGGTACTTGTTGTCCTTCTGCCGCTTGCTGGCCTGCAGGCGCTGTGCGGCTGCATTGCGGTCACTGCTGCGGGTGGCGTAGTAGATGTCGGCAGTCGGCACTTTCAAGGTTGGCGCCAGGCTTTCCAGGTCATGCTCCACCCGTGCTGGTGTCTGCGCGGCAACCATTACCAGTTTCTGCACCTGTGGTGGCTGCCTCTCGCTCAGATAGCGGGCCGCCCAATATGCGCCGCTGCCATGGCCGATCAGCACGATGCTGCGGGCGTTGTGCTGCTGGGCAAAGGCCACCGCAGCATCCAGGCGGGCGAAAATGCGCTCGGCATCGGCTGGGTCGGTTTGTTCGCTGGCCTGTTTGGCGTCAGTGCTCTCTGCGGTGTCGGCATCGGCTGCGGTAGCCTGGGCGACGTTAGCATTGGCATCGGCCGGCATGTCCTTGGCCGGGGCGCTTTCGCCCTTGTCTGGCTCCGGCTCGGTAGCCGGCTTGGCCTCGACTCGCGCCTGCGGGCTGTCGGCGAGCAGGTCAGGCAGGCTGATGCTGAGGCTGTGCCAGCCGATATCGGGGAACTTCTGCCGCAGCGGGCCGACCGCATTCGGCCAGTCAGCCGTTTCGCCAGCCCCCGGGACGATGATGACCGCGCCCTGTGGATCGCTGTCGTTGGCTGGTTTCCACAAGGCCAGGAAGCTGTCGGCACCGGCCTGAAGGGTCTGCTGTTCGGCCTTGGGCACCAGCCGTTCAAGTGCCTGGGCATCCTCCTGGCTGCGTTCCAGCAGCGGCGGGCGAGGAGCTTGGGCAACGGGTGCCTCGGTGGTGGTGGATGGTTTTTCGGCATCGGCGGCCAGGGCGCCGAGTGGAAGGATCGAGGCCAGGCAGCACATTGCCAGCGTCGTGCGATAAAGTGTGGACATGAGTCAACCCGGGGCCAGAATGATACCGGCAGCCTAATGGTATTTGCCCGTGACGGCCATGCTGCATGGCCGCTTTGCCAAGACGAGCGTGTAGATGAAGCGAGTGCGTCGCCTGTTGGTTATCGGCTGCTTTTGGCTGCCCTTGATTGCATTGGCAAGGCCCGAAGCGGTGCCCACGGTTGCCCTGGAACCTGCCCAGCAGCAATGGCTGGATACACATCGTAGCCTGCGTGTCGGCCTGGTGTTGCAGGCGCCCTACGCTCAGTTCGACCGGCGCCTGCAGCAACTGTACGGTGCCAACGTGGAACTGGTGAGCAGCCTGGCGCAGGCGCTGCGGCTGGACCTTACCTGGCGCAACTTCGCCGACCAGGCCAGCCTCGAACATGCCCTCCAGGCCGGCGAAATCGACTTTGCCCCGGGGCTTACCCAGACCCCTGCCAGCCTGCGTCTGTGGCTGTTCAGCGACCCTTACATGCGCGTGCCGCAACTGGTGGTGGGGCCGCGCACCGGGACGATGGCCGTGGAACTGGAAACGCTCGGAGCCGAGCAGCGGGTGGCGGTGCGCATGCCCAGCCAGCTGGCGGACTACCTGCGCGGTAACTACAGCAACCTCAACCTGCAAGGGGTACCCAACGAGCGCGAGGCCCTGCAATTGGTGGTGGGCGGCCAGGCCAGTTTCGCCGTGCTGGATGAAGCTCAGCTCAGCCGCCTGTCGCGCGAAAGCGAGTTTGGCGAGCTGGCTGTGGTCGGCGATATCGGCCTGCCGCAACTGTTGCGCATCGGTTCGCGGCGCGACTGGCCGCTGCTGGCTGATGTGCTGGAGCGTGGCCTGCAGGCGCTGCCGGCCAAGGAACTTGAGCAACTGCACCAGCGTTGGCTGCAGCCAAAGTACCCACGCTTGAGCGAGTCGACAGGATTCTGGAAGAACCTGGCACTGCTGTTCGGCTTGCTGCTGTTGTGCGCGCTGGCCACCCTGGTGTGGCAGCGTCGGCAACAGCGCCAGCTGGAGCGCAGCCTGTTGGCCACGCGCGAAAGTCTTGTGGAGCGGCAAGTGCGCGAAGAAGCGTTGCGCCTGAGTCAGTTTGCCATCGACCAGAGCACGGTGGGCATCCTCTGGGTCAACTGGGACAGCCACGTACGCTACGCCAACCATGCCGCCGAGCGCATGCTGGGCTACGGCGAAGGCGCACTGCTGGAGCGGCCGCTGAGCGACTTTGAACCCAGCCTGACCATGGATCGCTGGCTGGAGCTGTGGAAGGGCGCACGTACCGGGGCGGGCGGTGTTGGTCAGTTCGAGACGCAGTGCCGCCGGGCTGACCGCAGCCTGTTGCCGGTCGAGCTGTCGCTGAGTTTTCTGCGCTTTCGTGACTCCGAGTACCTGGTTGTGTACCTCGCCGATGTCACCGAGCGCTACCGCGCCCTGGCGGCCCTGCGCGAAAGCGAGGCGCGGCTCAAGGGCATTGCCGGCAACGTGCCGGGGCTGGTGTTCCGCCTGGAGCGCGACCCGGCCGAGGGCGACCTGGAATTCCCCTACATCAGCGAAGGCAGCGAGGCCTTGGTGGGCTATTCGCCCAGTGAGATCCAGGACCCGCAGATGGGCCTGCGCAACCTGGTGCACCCTGAGGACCGTGCCGATTACCACCGGGTGCAGGACCTGGCCTTGGCCAGCGACCAGGACTGGTCCTGGCAGGGGCGCATCCTCACCCGCCAGGGTGAACAGCGCTGGGCCGACATCAAAGCCAGTACCCGGCGCCTGGGTAACGGCCGGGTGGTATGGGACGGTGTGGTTTGGGACATCACGCAGGGCAAGCGGGCCGAGCTGGCGCTGGCCAGGTCCCAGGAGCAGCTGCGCGAACTGTCGGCCCACCTGGAAAGCGTGCGTGAGGAAGAAAAAGCCCGCATCGCCCGAGAAGTGCACGATGAACTGGGGCAGATGCTGACCGTGCTCAAGCTGGAAGTGTCGATGTGCGAGCTGGCCTTCGCCGAGCTGGACCCGGGGCTGAACGAGCGGCTGGCCAGCATGAAGCGCCTGATCGCCCAGCTGTTCCAGCTGGTGCGCGACGTAGCCACTGCCTTGCGTCCTCCGATTCTCGATGCCGGCATCGCCTCGGCCATTGAATGGCAGGCGCGGCGCTTTGAAGCACGCACGCAAATCCCCTGCCTGGTGCAAGTACCGGATAATCTGCCAGCATTGAGCGATGCCAAGGCCATCGGGCTGTTCCGTATCCTCCAAGAGGCGCTGACCAACGTGATGCGCCATGCCCAGGCCCATAGCGTGGAGATCGAACTGGTGCGTGAGCACGGGCAATTGCGCATGACCGTCAGCGATGACGGCCAGGGCTTTTGCCGCGACCAGCCTCGGCCCACCTCGTTCGGCCTGGTAGGGGTACGTGAGCGGGTGCTGATGCTGGGCGGCAGCATGGCGCTGGACAGTGAACCGGGCGAAGGCACCAGCCTGAGCGTGGCCATACCGTTGGAGTAGGAGAGCGATCGTGATTCGAGTGCTGGTGGCCGAAGACCACACCATTGTCCGTGAGGGCATCAAGCAGTTGATTGGCCTGGCCAAGGACATGCAGGTGGCGGGGGAAGCCGGTAACGGCGAGCAGTTGCTGGAAACCTTGCGCCACACCCCGTGCGAGGTGGTACTGCTGGATATCTCGATGCCGGGCGTGAATGGCCTGGAAGCGATTCCGCGAATCCGCGCGTTGCAGGACGCCCCGGCGATCCTGATGCTGTCGATGCACGATGAAGCGCAGATGGCGGCGCGGGCGCTGAAGGCCGGAGCGGCGGGCTATGCCACCAAGGACAGCGACCCGGCGCTGTTGCTGACGGCGATTCGCCGGGTTGCCGCTGGCGGGCGCTATATCGACCCGGCGCTGGCCGACCGCATGGTCTTCGAGGTGGGCCTGACCGAGTCGCGGCCGTTGCACACCCTGCTGTCGGAGCGAGAGTTTTCGGTGTTCGAACGCCTGGCCCAGGGCGCCAACGTCAACGACATCGCCCAGCAGCTGGCGCTGTCGAGCAAGACCATCAGCACCCACAAGGCGCGCCTGATGCAGAAGCTGAAAGTGAATTCGCTGGCTGAGCTGGTGAAGTACGCGATGGAGCACAAGCTGGTCTGATTGCGACATGCGCTTCCTAGGTCCTGTAGCGAATCCCTGTGGGAGCGGTTTTACCCGCGAAAGGGCCTGACCTGCCATCTGCGCTGCCTGGGCTAGCCTCTTCGCGGGTAAACCCGCCACAGGGGTGCGCCGGAGGGCTGAGAGAAGTATTCCAAACCCGCCATCTTTGTAGGGGAATCCCTACAACAAATCTTCCATCCGGATGATGGCATTCTCTCAGCACCCCCGATTTTCCGGTGCTTGCCGCTTGTCTAGTCTATGCCTACGCAGTCATCCAACAAGAAGGTGCAGGCATGAGCGAGGCGAAGTCGAACGCTGCAACCAGCGAAACGCTGGTCAGCTTCCGTGGTGTGCAGAAGAGCTACGACGGCGAGTCGCTGATCGTCAAAGACCTCAATCTGGATATTCGCAAGGGCGAGTTCCTTACCCTGCTTGGCCCGTCCGGCTCGGGCAAGACCACCAGCCTGATGATGCTGGCTGGCTTCGAAACCCCCACCGCCGGTGAAATCCAGCTGGCCGGGCGTTCGATCAACAACGTGCCGCCGCACAAACGCGACATCGGCATGGTGTTCCAGAACTACGCGCTGTTCCCGCACATGACCGTGGCCGAGAACCTGGCGTTCCCGCTGACCGTGCGCAACCTGAGCAAGACCGACATCAGCGAGCGGGTAAAGCGGGTGCTGAACATGGTCCAGCTCGATGCCTTCGCCAAACGCTACCCCGGCCAGCTGTCCGGCGGCCAGCAGCAGCGTGTGGCCCTGGCCCGGGCACTGGTGTTCGAGCCGCAGCTGGTTCTGATGGACGAACCGCTGGGCGCGCTGGACAAGCAGCTGCGCGAGCACATGCAGATGGAGATCAAGCACATCCACCAGCGCCTGGGCGTGACCGTGGTGTACGTGACCCACGACCAGGGCGAAGCGCTGACCATGTCCGACCGGGTGGCCGTGTTCCATCAGGGCGAAATCCAGCAAATCGCCGACCCGCGCACGCTGTACGAAGAACCCTGCAACACCTTCGTCGCCAACTTCATCGGCGAGAACAACCGCATCAACGGCACCTTGCTGGCCAGTGATGGCAAGCGCTGCCAGGTGCAGTTGCCGCGTGGCGAGCGGGTCGAGGCGCTGGCGGTGAATGTCGGCCAGGCCGGCGAGCCGGTGACCCTGTCGATCCGCCCGGAGCGCGTGCGCCTGAATGGCCACAGCGAAAGCTGTGTTAACCGTTTCTCGGGCCGGGTGGCGGAATTCATTTACCTGGGCGACCACGTGCGGGTGCGCCTGGAAGTTTGCGGCAAGGGCGATTTCTTCGTGAAACAGCCGATTGCCGAGCTCGACCCGGCCCTGGCCGTGGGCGATGTGGTACCGCTGGGCTGGGAGGTGGAGCACGCCCGCGCGCTCGATCCGATTGCCGAAGCCCATTGATGGATTGCTTCACCAACCCTGTACTGTGGAGAGAATAATAATGCGCAAGCAGTTGAAACTGACCGCCCTGGCCCTGGGGCTGTTCGCCGCTGGCCAGGCCATGGCCGCAGACCTGACTGTTGTCTCGTTTGGTGGTGCCAACAAGGCGGCCCAGGTGAAGGCGTTCTACGAACCGTGGGAGAAGGCCGGCAAGGGCAAGATCATCGCAGGCGAGTACAACGGCGAGATGGCCAAGGTCAAAGCCATGGTCGACACCAAGAGCGTGTCGTGGAACCTGGTGGAAGTGGAGTCGCCAGAGTTGGCCCGTGGCTGTGACGAGGGCATGTTCGAAGAACTCGACCCGGCCCTGTTCGGTAATGAGGCCGACTATGTGCCGGGTGCCATTCAGCCATGTGGTGTTGGCTTCTTCGTATGGTCCACGGTGCTGGCCTACAACGCCGACAAGCTGAAGACCGCACCGACCAGCTGGGCCGATTTCTGGGATACCAAGAAATTCCCGGGTAAGCGCGGCCTGCGCAAGGGCGCCAAGTACACCCTGGAATTCGCCCTGATGGCCGACGGTGTGGCGCCGAAGGATGTGTACCAGGTGCTGGGCACCAAAGAGGGCGTGGACCGCGCCTTCAAGAAGCTCGACGAACTCAAGCCAAGCATCCAGTGGTGGGAAGCCGGCGCCCAGCCGCCGCAGTACCTGGCCTCGGGTGACGTGGTCATGAGCTCTGCCTACAACGGCCGCATCGCTGCGGTGCAGAAAGAGAGCAACCTGAAGGTGGTGTGGAACGGCGGCATCTACGACTTCGATGCCTGGGCCATCCCGAAAGGTGCCAAGGATGTCGAGGAAGCGAAGAAATTCATCGCCTTCAGCGTGCAGCCAGAGCAGCAGAAGACCTACTCCGAGAACATCGCCTACGGCCCGGCCAATTCCAAGGCCGTGAGCCTGCTGTCGGACGCTGTGAAGAAGGACATGCCGACCACGCCTGAAAACATCGCCAACCAGGTGCAGATCGATGTGGCCTTCTGGGCCGACAACAGCGAGCAGCTGGAGCAGCGCTTCAACGCCTGGGCGGCGAAGAAGTAAACGACCAGTGTAGGGGGCCGCTTTGCGGCCCATCGCCGGCAAGCCAGCTCCCACAGGGGGCCGCTCTAGAGCCAGCGCAGTATCTGTAGGAGCTGGCTTGCCTGCGATGGGCTGCGCAGCAGCCCCATTTTCAGTTCGTATCGCGGAGTTCGCCATGGCCATTGCAGTGCCCCTCAAAGAAGGCGCAGGTCCAAGTCTCAAGCAGCGCCTCAAGCATGCCGAGCGGGTCAACCGCTGGAAGGCGCAGGCGTTGATCGCGCCGCTGGCGCTGTTTCTCCTGCTGGTGTTCCTGGTGCCTATTGCGGCGCTGCTGTACAAGAGCGTCGGCAACCCGGAAGTGGTTGGCGGCTTGCCGCGCACCGTTGGCGTCATCACCCAGTGGGATGGCAAGAGCCTGCCGGGCGAGGACGTTTACAAGGCGTTGAGCCAGGATTTGGCCGAATCGCGCAAGAACCAGACCTTGGGCGACCTTTCCAAGCGCCTGAACATGGAGCTCGCCGGTTACCGCAGCCTGTTGGCAAAGACCGCGCGGGCGCTGCCGTTCAAGAGCGAACCCGCTTCGTATAAAGATGCCTTGCAGGCTCTCGACGAGCGTTGGGGCGACCCGGCCTACTGGCAGGCAATCCGCCGCAACACCAGTACGGTCACCTCTTTCTACCTGCTGGCTTCGCTCGACCACCGTATCGATGACCTTGGCGAACTGGCCAAGGCCACCCCGGACCAGGCCATTTACCTGGACATCTTCGCCCGCACCCTGTGGATGGGTGTGGTGATTACCGCAATCTGCCTGGTGCTGGCCTACCCGCTGGCGTACCTGCTGGCCAACCTGCCGACCCGGCAGAGCAACCTGCTGATGATTCTGGTGCTGCTGCCGTTCTGGACCTCGATCCTGGTGCGGGTGGCGGCGTGGATCGTGCTGCTGCAGTCGGGCGGCCTGATCAACAGCGCGCTGATGGCCATGGGCATCATCGACCAGCCGCTGGAACTGGTGTTCAACCGCACCGGCGTGTACATCTCGATGGTGCACATCCTGTTGCCTTTCATGATCCTGCCGCTGTACAGCGTGATGAAGGGCATTTCGCCGAGCTACATGCGTGCGGCGATCTCGCTGGGCTGCCACCCGTTCGCCAGTTTCTGGCGGGTCTACTTCCCGCAGACCTACGCCGGGGTTGGCGCTGGTTGCCTGCTGGTGTTCATTCTGGCCATCGGCTACTACATCACCCCGGCACTGCTGGGCAGCCCGAATGACCAGATGGTCAGCTACTTCGTGGCCTTCTACACCAACACCAGCATCAACTGGGGCATGGCCACCGCGCTTGGCGGGCTGTTGCTGCTGGCGACCGTGCTGTTGTACCTGATCTATAGCTGGCTGGTCGGCGCCAGCCGCCTGCGCCTGAGCTGAGGAGCCTTGTCATGCTGAGCCCTTACATGTCGCCCGTGGAGCGGGTGTGGTTCTACAGCCTGCGCATTCTTTGCGGCTTGATCCTGCTGTTCCTCATACTGCCGGTCCTGGTGATAGTGCCGCTGTCGTTCAACAGTGGCAGCTTCCTGGTGTACCCGCTGCAGGGCTTCTCGCTGCAGTGGTACCAGGACTTCTTCGGTTCGGCCGAGTGGATGCGGGCCTTGAAGAACAGCATCATCGTCGCCCCGGCAGCCACGGTGCTGGCCATGGTGTTCGGCACCCTGGCGGCCATCGGCCTGACCCGTGGCGACTTCCCGGGCAAGTCGCTGGTGATGGCGCTGGTGATTTCGCCGATGGTGGTGCCGGTGGTGATCATCGGTGTGGCCAGCTACCTGTTCTTCGCCCCGCTGGGCATGGGCAACAGCTTCACCTCGCTGATTCTGGTGCATGCGGTACTCGGCGTGCCGTTCGTGATCATTACCGTGTCGGCGACCTTGCAGGGCTTCAACTACAACCTGGTGCGTGCGGCAGCCAGCCTGGGCGCCTCGCCACTGCTGACTTTCCGCCGGGTAACCCTGCCGTTGATCGCGCCCGGGGTGATTTCGGGGGCGTTGTTCGCCTTTGCCACGTCGTTTGACGAAGTAGTGGTGACCCTTTTCCTGGCCGGGCCGGAGCAGGCGACCCTGCCGCGACAGATGTTCAGTGGTATTCGCGAGAACCTGAGCCCGACCATTGCCGCGGCGGCGACCTTGCTGATTGCCTTCTCGGTAGTGTTGCTGCTGACCCTGGAATGGTTGCGTGGGCGTAGCGAGAAGCTGAGGACCCAGCAGCCGACTTGATTAGTAGCTCAAGGCCTGCGCATTACCCTTGTAGGAGCAGCCTTGTGCTGCGAAGAGGCCGGTAAGACAAAAGCTATTCTTCGGCCCTACCGGCCTCTTCGCAGCACAAGGCTGCTCCTACAGACGCGAAGAGGCCGGTACAGGTTGATGCTAATCAGCCTTCATCCGCTTCCCTGGGTTACAATGCGCGCCACCGTGATTCTGCCAACAGGTGCGCCATGCAGCCCTACGCTATTGCCCCCTCCATTCTCTCCGCCGATTTCGCCCGTCTGGGCGAGGACGTCGACAAGGTATTGGCCGCGGGTGCCGACATCGTCCACTTCGATGTGATGGACAACCACTACGTCCCCAACCTGACCATCGGTCCGATGGTCTGCACCGCTTTGCGCAAGTACGGCGTCACCGCCCCGATCGACGTGCACCTGATGGTCAGCCCGGTCGACCGCATCATCGGCGACTTCATCGAAGCTGGTGCCACCTACATCACCTTCCACCCGGAAGCCTCGCAGCACATCGACCGTTCTCTGCAGTTGATCAAGGACGGTGGTTGCAAGGCCGGTCTGGTGTTCAACCCGGCCACCAGCCTGGATGCCTTGAAGTATGTGATGGACAAGATCGACATGGTGCTGCTGATGAGCGTCAACCCGGGCTTTGGCGGGCAGAAGTTCATCCCTGGCACCCTCGACAAGCTGCGCGAGGCGCGTGCGCTGATCGACGCCAGCGGCCGTGATATCCGCCTGGAAATCGACGGTGGCGTCAACGTCAACAACATCCGCGAAATCGCTGCCGCTGGCGCCGACACTTTCGTGGCCGGCTCGGCGATCTTCAACGCCCCGGATTACCAGGAAGTAATCGCCAGGATGCGCGCCGAACTGGCTCAGGCCCGCCCATGAGCGGCTTCGAGCAGCTGTTCCCCGGGACGCTGCCCAGGCTGGTGATGTTCGATCTGGACGGTACCCTGATCGATTCCGTGCCAGACCTGGCCGCCGCCGTGGACCGCATGCTGCTCGAACTGGGGCGCCCGCCTGCCGGCCTGGAGGCGGTGCGCCACTGGGTGGGCAACGGTGCCCAGGTGCTGGTGCGCCGGGCGCTGGCCGGCGGCATCGACCACGCTGCCGTGGAAGATGCGCTGGCCGACCAGGCGCTGGCGCTGTTCATGGACGCCTATGCCGAAAGCCACGAACTGACCGTGGTCTACCCCGGTGTGCAGGACACCCTGCGCTGGCTGCGCAAGCAGGGCGTGGAGATGGCTCTGATCACCAACAAGCCCGAGCGCTTCGTTGGCCCGCTGCTGGACCAGATGAAGATCGGCAACTACTTCCGCTGGATCATCGGTGGCGACACTCTGCCGCAGAAAAAGCCCGACCCTGCGGCGTTGCTGTTCGTCATGCAGATGGCCGGTGTCACCCCGCAGCAGTCGCTGTTTGTCGGCGATTCACGCAGTGACGTGCTGGCGGCCAAGGCGGCTGGCGTGCAGTGCGTCGGCCTGACCTACGGCTACAACCATGGCCGGCCGATCCACGACGAATCCCCCAGTCTGGTGATCGACGACCTGCGTGCATTGCTGCCCGGTTGCGCAGACCCGGCCACTGGGATAACGTTGGCGGACCTTCAAGCCTCACAAGACAGAGAGTCCACCGTGGCGGTTACCGGCAAATTCTGGATGAAAGTCATCAAGGCCTTGGCCCGTTGGCGTTGGCGCGCCTGACTTCAGCCTGCCGGCGCGTGCCGGCCCGTCCGTTTGCCTGACCTATTGCTGCTTGCCACGAGGCTACCCATGACCCGCGAAGAATTCCTGCGCCTGGCCGCTGCCGGCTACAACCGCATTCCCCTGGCCTGCGAAACCCTGGCCGACTTCGACACGCCGTTGTCGATCTATCTGAAACTGGCCGACCAGCCCAACTCGTACCTGCTCGAATCGGTGCAGGGCGGCGAGAAATGGGGCCGTTACTCGATGATCGGCCTGCCGTCGCGCACCGTGATGCGTGTGCACGGTTACCACGTCAGCATCCTGCAGGATGGCGTGGAGGTGGAAAGCCACGATGTCGAAGACCCGCTGGCCTTCGTCGAAACCTTCAAGGACCGTTACAAGGTCGCCGATATCCCTGGCCTGCCGCGCTTCAACGGCGGCCTGGTCGGCTACTTCGGCTACGACTGCGTGCGCTATGTGGAAAAGCGCCTGGGCGCCAGCCCCAACCCGGACCCGCTGGGTGTGCCGGATATCCTGCTGATGGTGTCCGATGCGGTGGTGGTGTTCGACAACCTGGCGGGCAAGATGCACGCGATCGTGCTGGTCGACCCGGCGGAAGAGCAGGCTTTCGAACAGGGCCAGGCACGCCTGCAAGGCCTGCTTGAAACCCTGCGTCAGCCGATCACTCCACGCCGTGGCCTGGACCTGAGTGGCCCGCAGGCTGCCGAGCCGGAATTCCGCTCCAGCTATACCCGCGAGGATTACGAGAACGCCGTCGGCCGCATCAAGGAATACATCCTGGCTGGTGACTGCATGCAGGTGGTGCCGTCGCAGCGCATGTCGATCGACTTCAAGGCGGCGCCTATCGACCTGTACCGCGCGCTGCGCTGCTTCAACCCGACGCCGTACATGTACTTCTTCAACTTTGGCGACTTCCATGTGGTCGGCAGCTCGCCCGAGGTGCTGGTACGCGTCGAGGACAACCTGGTCACCGTACGCCCGATTGCCGGCACCCGCCCGCGTGGTGCTACCGAAGAGGCCGACCGCGCGCTGGAAGACGACCTGCTGTCGGACGACAAGGAAATTGCCGAGCACCTGATGCTCATCGACCTGGGCCGTAACGACGTCGGGCGCGTGTCCTCGACCGGCAGCGTGCGCCTGACCGAGAAGATGGTGATCGAGCGTTACTCCAACGTGATGCACATTGTGTCCAACGTCACTGGCCAGCTGCGCGAAGGGCTGACGGCGATGGACGCACTGCGGGCGATACTGCCGGCCGGTACGCTGTCGGGTGCGCCGAAAATTCGTGCGATGGAAATCATCGACGAGCTGGAGCCGGTCAAACGTGGGGTTTACGGTGGTGCCGTCGGTTACTTCGCATGGAACGGCAACATGGATACCGCCATTGCCATCCGTACCGCGGTAATCAAGGACGGTGAGCTGCATGTGCAGGCCGGGGGTGGCATCGTTGCCGACTCGGTGCCGGCGCTGGAATGGGAAGAGACCATCAACAAGCGCCGAGCGATGTTCCGCGCGGTGGCGTTGGCTGAGCAGACTTCCGCCAAATAAGTTGATCGGGGCCGCAAAGCGGCCCCATCAATTCAAAAGTCGACGCTGATGCCCAAGCTCACTCCCTGCTGCGTCAATTCATCACTCTTGCGCCAGTTGTAGTTGCCGCGCAAATGCACCCCCGCCACCACTTCATGGCTCACCCCCAGGCTCGCCCGGGTCAGGTCGCTGTGCGGCGTATACCCTGTCAGGGTGAAATCGTTCGCCGGCAGGCTGGTCAGGTGCATCGTCACATCCTGCTGGTCATCCTCGAACTCGTGCTCCTGCGCCACCTCGGCGAACAGCCGAGTACCTGGCAGCACCTGCACGCTACCCAGCAACCCCACGCCCAAACGGCGTGATGTACGTTCCTGGTCATCGAAACCCAGCGCCGTCGAGCGCCCGGTCTTCTCGTCATAGCCATCCACCTTCACTCGCGCATAGTCGGCGCTGATGAACGGCGCCAGCTGCCAGCTGCTGCTCTCGGCTGCCAGGTTGTAGCCCAGTCGCCCCGACATCGCCCAGGCCTCGCCATTGGTGTCGCCCTTTTCGCTGCGGTCGTTCACGCCAAGGGCGAAGGTGCGCTTGAGGTCGCTGTAGTCCAGGTGCCCGGCGGTCAGCGCCGCGTCGGCCCACCAGCGGTCCTGGCGGTATTGGGCGAAGGCGCTGGCAAGGTAGCTGTCCAGCTTGTAGTCCGAGTCCTGTGCGCCGGCTTCCAGCTTCTGCCGGTACACGCCTCCGGCCAGGCCCAGGCGCCATGCATCGTTCAGGCGGTAGCTGCCGCCCAGAGTCAGGTTGTAGCCGCGGCCGTCGCCGCTGGCCGCGCTGCGCTGGCCGTCGATGTCCAGGTCCTGTGCGCCGGTGGCAACGAAGGCCTGCCACTGGCCAACTGCCTGCCAGGGTGTCTGCCACTGGTTGCGCAGTTCGTCCTGGTGAGCGCGTAGGCTGGCGTGGGCCATTTCCGGGAGCAAGGTCAGTTCCCAGGGGGCGGCGATGATCGAATAGGCGTAGTCGGCAATCAGTTGCTGGCCGGCAATGGTCGGGTGCACCGAGTCGTTGAACAGCAGCTTGGTCGGGTCTGGCGTGGCGCCGTTGATGCCATACACGGGATTTCCCACACAGCCTTCGCCGCTGTAGCAGGTGCCGACCAGATTCTGGCCGCTGGCCAGGCCGAACTGCTCGGGGCTGGCCAGCGCTTCGCTCAGCAGCACAGGGATGTTCAGCGGAATGATTTCGGCATCGATCTGCCCCAGTTGGCTGAGCAGCGACTGGTTGAACGCGCCGGATAGCCGCGACAGTGGGTTTTGTTGCGGCGTACCGCTGAAGTTCGGTGTTTGCCCGAGGTCGGGCAGCAGCCAGACCATGATGTAGCGGGCGCCGCCTTGCTGCAGGGCCTGGGCGCTGGCGGCCAGGCGGGCGCCGGCGGCCACGGCATCGGTCGGGCTGTTGACCAGGCCTTGCAGGAAGTCATTGCCGCCGCCAGTCAGGTAATACAACGCGTTGGGGTCGGCGCGCAGGCCGTTGGCCAGGTAGCCCGGTTTATCACGCAGTACCAGCCCGGCGCCGGGTCGCCCTGGCGGGATGACGGTTTCGGAGGTACTGGTTATCGAGTCCAGGATCTGCTGGGTGGTGTAGCCACCGACTGCCCAGTTGTTGCCGTCGGGAAGGCCCAGCACCGGATTGACCGGTGAGGTGGAAGGGCCAAGCTCGGTCGGGCTCACACCGAGCCGCCCGCCCAGGATCATCGGTGACACTGGCGCATAATTGCCATTGGCATCGCGGTTGGTGAAGCGCACCCCGCCAAACTGCCCGGCGTCGCTGAGGCTGTCACCAAACACGATCATGCTGGAGTAGGGCGAGGGTGTCGCGAAGGCCTGGCTGCAGGCTAACGTCAATGAGGCGAGGGTAAAGCGCAATAACGGTGCTTTTCGCATCAGGGAACATCCTTTTCTTTGTTTTTATCAGGACAACCCCATCGACCTTAGCAAATCGCAGTGCATCCCTCCCAAGTCCATTCGTTTCCCCGTGTTTACGGGCATATTGCGCCCGCCGCCCCGGTAGGCTACTGTGCCGGAACGTATGAGCGAGACCTATCCTGTGTTGATCGTCAGCAAACTCTTGATGCGCGTTATCAAGGCCCACGCCCGTTGGCGTTGGCGCGCCTGACTTTATCCCCTGCCGGCCCGTCCGGCCCGCCCCCGTTTGCCTTCCTGACTACCGCCCCTGAATGGCCAAGCTGCGCCTTTGGCAGAAGCAGGAAGGTTCGAATTTTGAAGTCAGTAGATTCAAGAGGTTTAACCCGATGTTACTGATGATCGACAATTACGACTCATTCACTTACAACGTCGTTCAGTACCTTGGCGAGCTGGGTGCCGATGTAAAGGTCATTCGCAATGACGAAATGACCATTGCCCAGATCGAAGCCCTCAATCCCGAGCGCATCGTCGTATCTCCAGGCCCGTGCACGCCGAGCGAGGCGGGCGTGTCCATCGAGGCCATCCTGCACTTTGCCGGCAAGCTGCCGATCCTTGGCGTATGCCTGGGCCACCAGTCCATCGGCCAGGCCTTTGGTGGTGATGTGGTACGTGCCCGCCAGGTGATGCACGGCAAGACCAGCCCGGTACATCACCGTGACCTGGGCGTGTTCGCCGGCCTCAACAACCCGTTGACCGTTACCCGTTACCACTCGCTGGTGGTAAAGCGCGAAACCTTGCCCGACTGCCTGGAAGTGACCGCCTGGACCGCCCATGCTGACGGCTCGGTCGACGAGATCATGGGCTTGCGCCACAAGACGCTGAATATCGAAGGGGTGCAGTTCCACCCCGAGTCGATCCTGACCGAACAGGGCCACGAACTGTTCGCCAACTTCCTCAAGCAGACCGGCGGCCGCCGCTAAGGATCGAACATGGATATCAAGAGTGCGTTGAGCCGTATCGTCGGTCAGCTGGACCTTTCTACCGAAGAAATGCGCGACGTCATGCGCCAGATCATGACCGGCCAGTGCAGCGAAGCGCAGATCGGCGCCTTCCTGATGGGCATGCGCATGAAGAGCGAAAGCATCGACGAGATCGTCGGTGCGGTGTCGGTGATGCGCGAGCTGGCAGACAAGGTCGAACTGCAGAGCCTCGATGGCGTGGTCGATATCGTCGGTACCGGCGGTGATGGCGCCAACATCTTCAACGTGTCCACCGCCTCGTCGTTCGTACTGGCGGCGGCAGGTTGCACCGTGGCAAAGCATGGCAACCGCGCGGTATCGGGCAAGAGCGGCAGTGCCGACCTGCTGGAGGCCGCCGGTATCTACCTGAACCTGACGCCCACCCAGGTGGCCCGCTGCATCGATAGCCTGGGCATCGGCTTCATGTTCGCGCAAAGCCATCATTCGGCCATGAAGCACGCAGCCGGCCCGCGTCGCGACCTGGGGCTGCGCACCCTGTTCAACATGCTCGGCCCGCTTACGAACCCGGCCGGGGTGAAGCACCAGGTGGTCGGTGTATTCGCCCAGACCCTATGCCGCCCGTTGGCTGAAGTGCTGCAGCGCCTGGGCAGCAAGCACGTGCTGGTGGTGCACTCGAAAGACGGCCTGGACGAGTTCAGCCTGGCTGCACCGACCTTCGTCGCCGAACTGAAGAATGGCGAAATCACCGAATACTGGGTAGAGCCGGAAGACCTAGGCATGAAGAGCCAGAGCCTGCACGGCCTGGCCGTCGAGAACCCGCAGGCGTCGCTGGAGCTGATCCGCGATGCACTGGGCCGACGCAAGACCGAAAACGGCCAGAAGGCCGCCGAGATGATCGTGCTCAATGCCGGCGCGGCGCTATATGCCGCTGACCATGCCATGAGCCTGAAAGCCGGTGTGGAACTGGCCCACGACGTACTGCACACCGGGCTGGCCTGGGAGAAGCTGCAGGAGCTGGGTGCCTTTACTGCAGTATTCAAGGTGGAGAACGAAGCATGAGTGTGCCGACGGTGCTGGAAAGGATCATTGCCCGCAAGTTTCAGGAAGTGGCCGAGCGCAGCGCGCGCGTCAGCCTCGCCGAACTGGAGGGCCTTGCAAAGGCTGCCGACGCCCCGCGTGGTTTTGCCAAGGCTCTGATCGAGCAAGCCGCACGCAAGCAGCCGGCGGTGATTGCCGAAATAAAGAAGGCCTCGCCGAGCAAAGGCGTGATTCGCGAGCATTTCGTGCCGGCGGAAATCGCCGTCAGCTACGAGAAGGGCGGGGCGACCTGCCTGTCGGTACTGACCGATGTGGATTACTTCCAGGGCGCCGACGAGTACCTGCAGCAGGCCCGCGCGGCGGTGTCGCTGCCGGTGATCCGCAAAGACTTCATGGTCGACCCGTACCAGATCGTCGAGGCCCGGGCCCTGGGCGCGGACTGTGTACTGCTGATCGTGTCGGCGCTGGATGACGTGAAGATGGCTGAACTGGCGGCCACGGCCAAGGATGTCGGCCTCGACGTGCTGGTGGAAGTGCACGACGGCGATGAGCTGGAGCGCGCGTTGAAAACCCTGGATACACCGCTGGTGGGGGTGAACAACCGCAACCTGCACACCTTCGAGGTCAGCCTGGAAACCACCCTCGACCTGCTGCCGCGTATTCCGCGTGATCGCCTGGCGATTACCGAGAGCGGCATCTTGAACCGGGCCGATGTGGAGCTGATGGCGATCAATGAGGTCTACTCGTTCCTGGTAGGTGAGGCATTCATGCGCGCCGAGCAGCCAGGGCTTGAATTGCAGCGGTTGTTCTTCCCGGAACAGGTGAAGAAGACTGTTCAGCAACTGGACTGATCGAATGAAGCCGGCGTTATTGCCGGCTTTTTTGTATGCCTGCAATGGCCTCTTCGCGGGCGAGCCCTCGAAGAGGCCGGTAAAAAAAGACATAGGTGGATCAATGACCGATCAACCCCTGACCCTGACCGTAGAACAAGGCCTGCACGCCGAACAGGAATTGCTGGCCGCCGTCTGCCGCGGGGAGTGCGACAGTGGCGTGCTGTTCTGGCGCCCGACCGACCACGCCCTGGTCATGCCCCGGCGCATGAGCCGTCTGGAAAACTTCGAAGCCGCCTGCGCGGAGCTGGCGATTGCCGGCTGGCCGGTGCTGCTGCGCGAAACCGGCGGCGAACCGGTGCCGCAGTCACACTCCACGGTGAACGTAGCCCTGGTCTATGTTGCCCCCCGCAGCGAAGGAGACCACGGCCGTATCGAAAACGCCTACGAGCGCTTGTGCCTGCCGCTATGCGACGTGCTGCGCGAGTGGGGTGGGGTGGCATCGGTGGGCGAAATCGACGGTGCCTTCTGCGATGGCCGTTACAACGTCAACCTCAATGGCCGCAAATTGGTCGGCACCGCCCAGCGCTGGCGCCAGGGGCTGGGTGGCAAGCGCCCGGTGGTGCTGGTGCACGGTGCGTTGCTGCTGGACAACGAGCGTGATTCGATGGTGGCTGCGGTCAACCGCTTCAATGAGTGCTGCGAACTGGAGCAGCGCTGCCGTGCCGATGCGCACATCGCCCTGCACGAAGTGGCGCCCGCGGCCCCATGGTTCGAGCGGCTGTCGCAGGCCTATGCCAAGGTGCTGACCGACCTGCCCAGAGACTAGCGGGTACCGTAGACCACCATGGTCTTGCCTTTGACCTGCACCAGGCTGCGTTCCTCAAGGTCCTTGAGGACGCGGCCGACCATTTCCCGCGAGCAACCGACGATGCGGCCGATTTCCTGACGAGTGATCTTGATCTGCATGCCATCGGGGTGGGTCATGGCGTCGGGTTGCTTGCACAGCTCCAGCAGGCAACGTGCGACACGCCCGGTAACGTCGAAGAACGCCAGGTCGCCGACCTTGCGCGTGGTGTTGCGCAAGCGCTGGGCCATCTGGCTGCCCAAGGCATAAAGGATTTCCGGGTCTTGGCGCGCGAGTTCGCGAAATTTCTCATAACTGATTTCGGCCACTTCGCATTCGGTCTTGGCGCGCACCCAGGCACTGCGCTGCTGTTCACCTTCGACTGGTTCGAACAGGCCCAGCTCGCCGAAGAAGTCGCCATTGTTGAGGTAGGCGATGATCATTTCATGGCCGTCATCGTCCTCGATGAGGATGGTGACCGAACCCTTGATGATGAACGACAGTGTCTCGGCCCGGTCGCCGGCGCAGATGATGTTGCTTTTGGCGGTATAGCGACGGCGCTGGCAGTGCACCAGCAGCTTGTCGATGTTCTTGATCTTGGCGGGTAGGGCGGAAGCAACCATCACGAAATCCTGTTCGATATGACGCATAGGCTTTATATAAAGGTTGGCTGGCGGAGCGCGCCAGTCATTTGGCGCCAGCTTATCAGACACTACAGGATGTTTCGGTACTAAACCGACATGACTCGTACTTTTCCCACAGCCGTACAAGGTCTAAGCTGACACCCTTTTTCGTAAATCAGGAGTCCGGGTAGATGAAGGCACGTATCCAGTGGGCCGGTGAGGCGATGTTCCTCGGCGAATCGGGGAGCGGCCATGTCGTCGTGATGGACGGCCCGCCCGAGGCCGGTGGCCGTAACCTGGGCGTGCGCCCGATGGAAATGTTGTTGCTGGGCCTGGGTGGCTGCAGCAGCTTTGACGTGGTCAGCATTCTGAAGAAGTCGCGCCAGGCGGTGGAAAGCTGCGAGGCGTTCCTGGAGGCCGAGCGTGCCAGCGAAGACCCGAAGGTGTTTACCAAGATCCACATGAACTTCGTGGTGAAGGGGCGTGGGCTCAAGGAAGCCCAGGTCAAGCGTGCGGTGGAGCTGTCGGCGGAGAAGTATTGCTCGGCTTCGATCATGCTCGAGCGTGCCGGGGTTGAGATTTCCCACGGGTACGAGATTGTAGAGCTGGGTCAAGGCTGACATTTTGGGGCCGCTTTGCGCCCCATCGCGACACAAGGCCGCTCCTACAAGGGATCGCGTACCACCTGTAGGAGCGGCCTTCTGTCGCGATGGGGCGCGGAGCGGCCCTGGCAATTTCAGCTGCGAAGCGCCGGCAGCGCAGCCCGCACCCATCCCGGCAAACAATCGCGCATCACCCGGCTCAACCGCTCCCGCCGCTTCTGGTAAACCAGCCCCAGCCCGATAACCCCCAGCCCGATCAGGGTCACCACCACCGGGAACAGCAGCGAGTCGGCAAACACCTCGTACGACAGGTACCCCAGGTAAGCCGCCACACCCAACGCCCCGAACACCATGAACACCGGCCGGCGCAACAGCACCGCCATACCCATCAGGGCAATATTGATCAGGCAGTACAGGGCCTTGCCCAGCTCACTGCCGCTGTCCACCAGCGTCAGCCCGCCCCAGAATGCCGCCAGCCCGGCCAGGTAGCCCCAGTGGGCATAGTCTTCGCGGGTGCGGCCGTCCACACCAACAAAAAACACCAGCAAGCCCAGACCGAACCACAGCGAAACCTCGCGGCGCTGTTCCCAGCTGAATGGCGAGCCGAAGAACCATTCGCTCAAGTCCATCGACATGAACCACAGGGCGACGGCAATCGGCATGACGATAAACGGGTAGGGGATCAGCCTCAGCATCAACAGTCCGGCAAGTACCGTGGCTGCTTCCATTGCCAGCCAGCCGCCCTGCACGTAGGTGTAGTACTGGTGATAGTTCGCCTGCGCATCATCCATTGGCCACCAGCCGACCAGCCGTTCGATGGCGAACACCGCCAACGGCACGATGCTGACCGCCACCGCCGCCAGCACCCCGGCCGCGACGGGCTGTACGCGCCGTTGCAGGTTAACGGCGAACAGTGTGAGCAGCAGAATATAGAGGCTGGCGATGAGCAGCAGCGCCCAGTCGCCGATGCGCATCCAGGCTTCGGTGAGCAACCAACCCATGGCTGCCATGATCAGCATGGCGCCGAAGTAGAACGCGACATGGGCCAGCTGGAAGCTGCCACGCTGTGCTGGTCGCTGGCGCAGGAACGCCAGCAGGGCCTGGTCCTGGCCTGGCTGGAGAATGCCGGCGTGCACGGCGCGCGCCAGGTCCTTGGCGTCGAAACGGTCCGTCATGGTGATGCCTTCAGATACGGTAGGTACTCTTGGTCATGACTTTGGCCAACAGGCTCATGCCAAAACGGACTGGGGCAGGGAAGCGATAACCGCCGGCTTCCAGTGCAGACTCGGCGTGCTGTTCCTCGTCGACGCGCATCTGTTCGAGGATGGCCCGGGACTTTTCGTCTTCCTGCGGAATCTGCTCCAGGTGCTCGTCGAGGTGCTTGCACACCTGATGCTCGGTGGCGGCGACGAAGCCAAGGCTGACCTTGTCGCTGACCAGCCCGGCGAGTGCACCGATACCGAACGACATGCCGTAGAACAACGGGTTGAGCACGCTGGGGTGGCTGTTCAGTTGGCGAATGCGCTGTTCGCACCAGGCCAGGTGGTCCACTTCTTCCTCGGCGGCGTGTTCCATGGCCTTGCGCACTTCGGGCAGCTTGGCGGTCAGGGCCTGGCCCTGGTACAGCGCCTGGGCGCAGACTTCACCGGTGTGGTTGATACGCATCAACCCGGCAACATGGCGGGCCTGCTGTTCGTCAAGGTCGACGTCCGGCTGGACGATGGCCGGCGAAGGGCGGGTGGGTTGGCCGCTGAAGGGCAGCAAGGTGCGCATGGCGGTATCGGCCTGCAGCAACAAGCGGTCGAGCGGCGAGTAGTGACGTTCGGTAGCCATCGGGCACCTCCGCAAGAATGTGCCCGACAGTTTACCGCAATAGTGGCAGGGTCGCTTGCCGTGGATCAGCCCGGTGGCCAGTGCATCTGGCGCTGGCCAAGCACGTGCATGTGGATGTGGTAGACGGTCTGGCCGCCTTGCTCGTTGCAGTTCATGACTACGCGGAAGCCTTCTTCGCAGCCAAGTTCCTTGGCCAGGCGCTGGGCGGTGAACAAGATGTGACCAGCCAGGCCTTTGTCTTCCTCGGTCAAGTCATTGAGAGTGCGGATGTGCTTTTTCGGGATGACCAGAAAATGCACGGGCGCCTGGGGGGCGATATCGTGGAACGCCAGAACCTGGTCGTCCTCGTAGATGATCTTCGCCGGGATTTCCCGGTTGATGATCTTGATGAATAAATCGTCCACAACACTTGCTCCATGGTGAGGGTCGGGCCGAGTGTACTCAGCCGGGCGCCGCTCGCCCAGTAGCTATTCCATACCAACCGGGCAATAGCGGCGGTGGATGGCACCGGCCAGCTTGCGCACCAGCCAGCGCGGCAGCAGACGCGGGGCGAACGCCAGCCAGCGGTTGCGCCGGCCGGGCATGATCAGCGCGCGGTTCTTGTCCAGCGCGCGCACCGTGTACAGCGCAACTTCCTCAGGGCTGAGGCAGCGTGGCTTGCCATCCAGCCGCGGAATGCGCCGGCGCGAGGAGTGCACCGGGCCTGGGCACAGTACCGAAACCTTGATGCCGGTGCGCTTGAGTTCTTCACGCAAGGCCTGGGAGAAGCTCAGTACATAGGCCTTGCTAGCGGCATAGGCGGCCATCCACGGGCCTGGCGCCACCCCGGCCAGGCCGGCGACATTGAGGATCTGCCCACCGCCCTGCACGGCCATCAGGTTGCCGATGGCGTGGCACAGGCGGCTCAGGGCCAGCACGTTGACTTCCAGCAGGTCCTGCTCGTCCGCCCACTCATGGGCCAGGAATGGCCCGTAGGTGCGCAGGCCGGCACAATTGACCAGCAGGTCGATACGTCGCTCGCCTTCCTCCAGTTCAAGCACGAAGCCTGACAGGCGTAACGGTTGGCTGAGATCGCAGGCGCGGAATAGCACCTCGACACCGAAGCGTTGGGTCAGTTCGATGGCCACCGGCTCCAGCGTTTCACGCTGGCGAGCCACCAGGATCAGGTTGCGCCCGCGCCGCGCCAGGGCTTCCGCCAGGGCGAGGCCCAGGCCGCTGGAAGCACCAGTGATCATGGCGTAACGGGTCATGCAAGGCTCCTGGGGGCTGAAGAGGGCGCCTAGTGTACAGCTTGGCCAGTCAAGGTGTTGCCTTTTGCTACAAGGTACGGGCGCGCAGGGCCTGGCAGCGCTCCAGGGCGTCCCGGTACTCGTCATGCAGCCGTCCGATCAGCGCGCTGGCGCTGGGCAGGTCGTCTATACCGCCGACCCCCTGGCCCGCCGACCACACGGTCTTCCAGGCCTTGGCTTCGTCGTCGATCGGCTTGAGCTTGCCTTGCTCATGGCCGCCCTTGATGGCGTTCATGTCATAGCCGGCCTGTTCCAGGCTCGGGCGCAGGAAGCTGGCGGGGACGCCGGACACCGCCGGGGTGTGGACGATGTCGGCGGCATGGGAATCGAGCAGCATCTGTTTGTAGGCGCCCGGGGCCTGGCTTTCTGCGGTGGCGATGAAGCGGGTGCCCATGTACGCAAGGTCCGCACCCAGCATTTGCGCGGCGAGGATCTCGTGGCCGTGGTTGAGGCAACCGGCCAGCAGCAGGGTCTTGTCGAAGAACTGGCGGATCTCCGCGGCCAGGGCGAACGGGCTCCAGGTGCCCGCATGGCCGCCTGCGCCTGCAGCAACGGCGATCAGGCCATCGACACCGGCTTCGGCGGCTTTCTCGGCATGGCGGCGGGTGGTGACATCGTGGAACACCAGGCCACCGTAGCCATGCACGGCATCGACCACTTCCTTCACCGCGCCGAGGCTGGTGATGACGATCGGCACGCGGTGTTCCACGCACAACGCCAAGTCGGCCTGCAGGCGCGGGTTGGTCGGGTGGACGATCAGGTTGACGGCATAGGGTGCTGGCGCCTGCAGCTGTGCCAGGCCTGCCTCTATTTCCTCCAGCCAGGCCTTGAAGCCGGTGCTGTCGCGCTGGTTCAGGGCCGGGAAGCTGCCGACCACGCCGCTGGAGCAGCAGGCCAGTACCAGCCTGGGGTTGGAGATCAGGAACATCGGTGCGGCAACCACGGGCAGGCGCAGGCGTTGTTCGAGGGAGGCAGGTAACGACATGGCAAGGCTCCTTGAGCGGGTGGCTATGTCAGAACGGTTTGACCACCACCAGAATTACGATACCCAGCAGGAACAGCACGGGCACTTCGTTGAACCAGCGATAGTAGACGTGGCTGCGGGTGTTGCTGCCGCTGGCGAAGCGCTTGCGCTGGGCGCCGCACATGTGATGGTAGACGGTCAGCAGGATGACCAGGGTCAGCTTGGCATGCAGCCAGCCCTGGCTGAGCCAGCCGGGCGTGAGATAGAGCATCCACGCGCCGAACACGTAGGTGGCGATCATCGCCGGGTTCATGATGCCGCGAAACAGCTTGCGCTCCATGGTCACGAAGCGTTCCTGGCTGATGCTGTCCTGGCTTTGGGCGTGGTAGACGAACAGCCGCGGCAGGTAGAACAGGCCGGCGAACCAGCAGACCACGCTGACGATATGCAGCGCTTTGATCCATAGGTAAAGCATGGGGGAGTTCCTTCAGGTATTCACGGTCGTCAGATAGTAGTGGTCAAGCGCCCGAAGGGTCACCCGAAGAGTTGTTACAGGCGCCTTGCGCCCCTATTATCGTGCGCTTTCCAGACGGCTCGTTGATAAGGGGCAAGCGTTATGATCAAGGTCGGTATCGTCGGCGGCACGGGTTACACCGGCGTCGAACTGTTGCGTCTGCTGGCACAGCATCCACAGGCCGAAGTGGCGGTCATCACTTCGCGCTCCGAGGCGGGCGTTGCAGTGGCGGACATGTACCCGAACCTGCGCGGCCACTATGACGGGCTGGCGTTCAGCGTGCCGGACAGCAAGACCCTGGCAGCCTGCGACGTGGTGTTTTTCGCCACCCCGCACGGTGTTGCCCACGCCCTGGCTGGCGAACTGCTGGCGGCCGGTACCAAGGTGATCGACCTGTCGGCCGATTTCCGCCTGCAGGACGCTGCCGAGTGGGGCAAGTGGTACGGCCAGCCGCACGGTGCGCCAGAGCTTCTCAAGGACGCGGTATACGGCCTGCCTGAAGTCAACCGCGAGAAGATTCGCCAGGCGCGCCTGATCGCTGTGCCGGGTTGCTACCCGACTGCTACCCAACTGGGCTTCCTGCCGCTGCTGGAAGCTGGCCTGGCCGACCCGTCGCGCCTGATCGCCGACTGCAAGTCGGGTGTCAGCGGCGCTGGCCGTGGTGCGGCGGTGGGCTCGCTGTTCTGCGAGGCCGGCGAAAGCATGAAAGCCTATGCAGTGAAGGGCCATCGCCACCTGCCGGAAATCAGCCAGGGCCTGCGCCTGGCCGCTGGCAAGGATATCGGCCTGACTTTCGTGCCGCACCTGACGCCAATGATCCGTGGTATCCATGCAACCCTGTACGCTACCGTCGCCGACACCTCGGTCGACCTGCAGGCGCTGTTCGAGAAGCGTTACGCCGATGAACCGTTCGTCGACGTGATGCCGGCTGGCAGCCACCCGGAAACCCGCAGTGTGCGCGGCGCCAACGTCTGCCGCATTGCCGTTCATCGCCCGCAAGGTGGTGACCTGGTGGTGGTGCTGTCGGTGATCGACAACCTGGTCAAGGGCGCGTCCGGCCAGGCGGTGCAGAACCTCAACATCCTGTTCGGCCTGGATGAGCGCATGGGCTTGTCACACGCGGGCCTGCTGCCGTAAGCCGCCAGCGTTCAAAAAGGCCCGCGTCGTGCGGGCCTTTTTATAGGTCGCGACTAAAGCCGCACAATTCTTGACCGATTTTCTCGGGAAAGCGGATAATGCGCGTCATCGAGTTTTATGGCGGCTACCACGCCGGGAGAATCAACATGAGCGTCGAAACCTTCACCCCCACCGCTTTGGAATTCACCCACGGCGCTGCGCAAAAGGTGAAGAACCTGGTTTCCGAGGAAGGCAACGATCGTCTGAAGCTGCGCGTGTTCGTCACCGGTGGTGGCTGCTCGGGGTTCCAATATGGCTTCACCTTCGATGAAGACGTGGCTGAAGACGACACCATCGTCGAGCGCGAAGGTGTTTCCCTTGTGGTCGACCCAATGAGCTTCCAGTACCTCGCCGGCGCCGAGGTGGATTACCAGGAAGGTCTGGAAGGCTCGCGCTTCGTGATCAAGAACCCGAACGCTGCCACCACCTGTGGCTGCGGCTCCTCGTTCTCGATCTGAGGCCTGGCCATACGAAAACGCCGCGCAATTGCGCGGCGTTTTGCTTTCTGGCGTAACGTTCAGGCCGGGTAGATTGCGCCGAGTACGCGCAGGCCCTTGGCCGCTGTCACGCTAGGGCGATTGGCAGCGATGCCTTCCAGGCAGCAGTGGGCCAGCCAGGCGAAGGCCATGGCTTCGACCCAGTCCGGGTCCACGCCATGGGCGCCGGTGCTGGCGACACGGGCGTCGGGCAGCAACTGGCCAAGGCGTGCCATCAGGGCGCCGTTGCGCGCACCGCCACCGCAGACCAGCAGCGCTTCGGTGCCTTGCTGGGCGTTGCTCAACGAGTCGATGATGCTGCGTGCGGTCAGTTCCAGCAAAGTTGCCTGTACGTCCTCGTCGCGGTAAGCGGGCAGGCGGGCCAGGTGACCTTCCAGCCAGGGCAGGTTGAATACTTCGCGACCGGTGCTCTTCGGGCCGATTCCGGCGAAGAACGGGTCGGCCAGCAGTGCGCTGAGCAAGCCGGCTTGCACCAAGCCCGAGGCAGCCCAAGCCCCATCCGCATCGTAGGCCTGGCCGCGCTTGCGTTCGATCCAGGCATCCAGCAGCACGTTGCCCGGGCCGCAGTCGAAGCCGTGGACTGGCTTGTCGTGTTCGATCAGGCTGAGGTTGCTGAAGCCGCCCACGTTGAGAATTGCCAGGCGCTGGCCCAGATGGCTGAACAGGGTTTCATGGAAGGCCGGCACCAGTGGCGCACCTTGGCCGCCGGCGGCCACATCGCGGCGGCGGAAGTCGGCGACCACGCTGATACCGGTAAGCTCGGCCAGCAGCGCCGGGTTGCCGATTTGCACGGTAAAGCCGCGTGCAGGTTCGTGGCGAATGGTCTGGCCGTGGCTGCCGATGGCGCGGATGGCTCCGGCCGGCAGTCCTTGCCTGGCCAGCAGTTGGCAGATGCCTTCGCCTGCCAGGCTGGCCCAGCGGTTTTCCGCCAGTGCAGCGCGGGCGATCTCGTCAGGGCCGCTGCTGCAAAGGCCCAGCAGTTCCTGGCGCAGGTCGCCGGGCATGGGCAGGTAGTGGGTGGCGAGCAGTTCGAGCTGCTCGCCTTGTTCGATCAAGGCAATGTCCAGGCCATCGAGGCTGGTGCCGGACATCACCCCCAAGTATAGCGCCATGTGCTTAGCGCTTGTTCGCTGCGAGCAGGGTGGCCTTTTCCTGATCCATGCGGGCGATCAAGGGCTGGCTCTGCTGCAGGAAACGCTGGCGTTCGTTCCTGGCAATCGGGTCGGCCATCGGCACTTTCTGGCTCAGCGGGTCAACGTGCACACCGTTGACCTGGAACTCGTAGTGCAGATGCGGTCCGGTGGACAAGCCGGTGGTACCGATGTAGCCGATGATCTGGCCCTGCTTGACCGAGCTGCCGGTCTTGATGCCCTTGGCAAAGCCCTGCATGTGGCCATACAGCGTCTTGTAGCGGTTGCCGTGCTGGATGATCACGGTATTGCCGTAACCACCGCGACGCCCGGCCAGTTCGATGCGGCCGTCACCGGCTGCCTTGATCGGAGTGCCGCGTGGGGCGGCGTAGTCGACGCCTTTGTGGGCACGGATCTTGTTCAGGATCGGATGCTTGCGGCCGGCAGAGAAGCGCGAGCTGATGCGGGCGAAGTCGACCGGGGTGCGGATGAATGCCTTGCGCAGGCTGTTGCCATCTGCGGTGTAGTAACTGGTGTTGCCCTGCTTGTTGGTATAGCGCACGGCGGTGTAGGTCTTGCCGCGGTTGGTGAAGCGCGCGGAGAGGATGTTGCCGGTACCGACGACCTTGCCGTCCATCACCTTCTGCTCGTAGACCACGTCGAATTCATCGCCCGGGCGGATGTCCTGGGCGAAATCGATGTCGTAACCCAGCACGCGAGCCATGTCCATGGTCATGCTGTGGGACAGGCCGGCACGTTGGGCCGAGGCCGACAGCGAGCTTTTGATCACACCGTGGGCGTAGGCGGTACGCACGACCGGCTTGCTGATCTCGCGGTTGAAGGTATAGCCCTTGTCGGTCTTGGTCAGGCGAATGGTTTCGAGGTTGCTGACCTTGCTGTGCAGGCTGGCCAGCTGGCCGTCCTTGTCAAGCTCGAACTGCAGCACCTGGCCATGCTTGAGCTGGCTGAACTGCTTGGCCTGCTTGTTGCTGGCCAGAAGGTCGTGCACCGCGTTACTCGGCAGGCCGACCTTGGCGAACAGTGTGGAAAGGGTGTCGCCACGGGCCACGGTGACTTCACGGTGGCTGGGCTGCTTGGCAGCTTCGACGACCGGTTCGGCCGCAGGGGCTTCCTGCTCGGCCTTCTGGGTCTCGGGGGCGGCCTCTTCGATCTGGGCGAATGGTGAGCCTTGCTCACCTTCTGCCTGCACCAGCGGCGCAGCGCGGGATTCGTCCTTCAACTGCTCGGCAGGGCTCTCCAGCTCGAGGTTGAGGGTGGTTTTCTTGGCTTCCACTTCGCTGGAAGGAAATACCAGCAGGGCCAGGCTGAGCAGGGCGGCTATGCCGCTGGCGGCCAACAGATGGCTTTTCGGATAAAGCGGGGGCGCTTTAGGCGGTTCGTTGGTCATGGGCAAGGTGACTTTGAAAAAGGTGAAATGGAAAAGATGAATGACATGATGAAGATGAAATAACTGTATAAAATATAACCAAAACCATTTTCACGCAAGGGCGCGTAGACGCCGCAAGCCCGGGCTCGGGTCACATTCCTTTGCGAAACTTGTAATTGACGGCCGATCTTGTATGGTTGGCTCCCCCTGAATCTGAGCCTTGCGGGTTTGTCTATGAAGTCGGTTGAAGAGCAGCTGGCGCTTATCAAGCGCGGCGCGGAAGAAGTACTGGTCGAGTCGGAACTGGTGGAGAAGCTCAAGCGCGGCCAACCTCTGCGCATCAAGGCCGGCTTCGACCCGACCGCGCCTGACCTGCACCTTGGGCACACGGTGCTGATCAACAAGCTGCGCCAGTTCCAGGATCTGGGGCATCAGGTCATCTTCCTGATCGGTGACTTCACCGGCATGATCGGCGACCCGAGCGGCAAGAGCGCCACGCGCCCGCCGCTGACCCGCGAGCAGGTGCTGGAAAACGCCGAGACGTACAAGCAGCAGGTGTTCAAGATCCTTGACCCGGCCAAGACCGAGGTTGCATTCAACTCCACCTGGATGGACAAGCTGACTCCGGCTGATTTCATTCGACTGGCGTCGCAGTACACCGTGGCGCGCATGCTCGAGCGCGATGACTTCGACAAGCGCTACACCACCAACCAGCCTATTGCCATCCACGAGTTCCTGTACCCGCTGGTGCAGGGCTATGACTCGGTGGCACTGAAGGCTGATGTCGAACTCGGTGGCACTGACCAGAAGTTCAACCTGCTGATGGGGCGTGAACTGCAGCGCGCCTATGGCCAGGAGGCGCAGAACATCGTGACCATGCCGCTGCTCGAAGGGCTCGACGGCGTGAAGAAGATGTCCAAGTCGCTGGGTAACTATGTAGGTATCCAGGAAGCACCGGGGGTTATGTACAGCAAGTTGGTGTCGATCCCGGATACCCTGATGTGGCGCTACTTCGAGCTGCTGAGCTTCCGTTCCATGGAAGAGATCGAGCAGTTCCGTACCGACGTCGCCAATGGCGCAAATCCACGCGACATCAAGATCAAGCTGGCGGAAGAGATCGTTGCACGCTTCCATGGCGAGGAGGCTGCGGCCAATGCTCACCGTGCCGCGGGTAACCGCATGAAGGAGGGCGAGTTGCCGGAAGATCTGCCGGAGGTCGAAGTGGCTGCGGCTGAAAGCCTGCCAATTGCTGCCGTGCTGAACCGGGCTGGCCTGGTGAAGAACTCGGCTCAGGCGCGTGATTTGCTGAGTGGTGGTGCGGTCAAGGTTGATGGCGCGGTGGTCGATCGTGACTTCGTGTTTGCGCTGGGTGCAACCCATGTGTGCCAGGCGGGCAAGAAGTCGTTTGCTCGGGTTACCCTCAAGGCTGAGTGATAGCCGGTAGGTGTAGCTATGTAAAAGCGGGGAGGTCGGTAGGCCTCCCCGCTTTGTTTTTGGGTTGTTGGTTGTTGGTTGTGTCAGGGCTGCCGGGTGCCTGTCTTGAGATGGCATTGGCTTTGAGAGGTGGCTGTCTTGGGTTTTCTGGCGCCTGTGAGATCGAGCGCCGCCCGCGCGGCGCTTCGCAGCACAAGGCTGCTCCTACCGTTTGTTTCGGGCCAATTATTCCTGTGAGAACGGCACGCGACCGCCTTGGCGTCCACCTCGATGTCGCGTCGGGCAAACAAGGCGGTCGCGTGCGCAGGCACAGGCGTGACTGGCCCGAAACAGATGTAGGAGCAGCCTTGTGCTGCGAAGCGCCGCGCGGGCGACGCTCGATCTCATAGGCGCAGAAGGTGTTGTGGCGAACATCTGGTGGCCTTTATAAGGTCTTCGCCTGGGATATTTCAAATAAATGAAATTAATCCTTGACCGCCTTCTGAATCCCCTTATAATGCGCCCCACTTCTGACGTAGTCGAAGCGCAAAACTTCTTGCAAATCAATTAGTTAGGCGATTCAGGTAGTGTCAGGAGCGCTTCGATCGAATGATCGGCAGCGGTTGAGATGATGGTTGACAGCGCTTCTAAACGCTGTATGATTCGCCTCCCGCTACGAGAGATCGCAGTGAGTCAAGTGTTTGAAGCTAAACGAGTTTCTCGCAAAAACTTCAAAATAAACGCTTGACAGCAAATGAGGAAAGCGTAGAATGCGCGCCTCGGTTGAGACGAAAGGCTCTTAACCAAACGCTCTTTAACAAATCGAATCAAGCAATTCGTGTGGGTGCTTGTGAGTACGGACTGATAGTCACAAAGATTATCAGCATCACAAGTGGCCATGCGAGAAATCACATAGTCATTTGAGATTGCTGAGCCAAGTTTAGGGTTTCTTAAAAACCCAAGCAGTATTGAACTGAAGAGTTTGATCATGGCTCAGATTGAACGCTGGCGGCAGGCCTAACACATGCAAGTCGAGCGGATGACGGGAGCTTGCTCCTTGATTCAGCGGCGGACGGGTGAGTAATGCCTAGGAATCTGCCTGGTAGTGGGGGACAACGTTTCGAAAGGAACGCTAATACCGCATACGTCCTACGGGAGAAAGCAGGGGACCTTCGGGCCTTGCGCTATCAGATGAGCCTAGGTCGGATTAGCTAGTTGGTGAGGTAATGGCTCACCAAGGCGACGATCCGTAACTGGTCTGAGAGGATGATCAGTCACACTGGAACTGAGACACGGTCCAGACTCCTACGGGAGGCAGCAGTGGGGAATATTGGACAATGGGCGAAAGCCTGATCCAGCCATGCCGCGTGTGTGAAGAAGGTCTTCGGATTGTAAAGCACTTTAAGTTGGGAGGAAGGGCAGTAAGTTAATACCTTGCTGTTTTGACGTTACCGACAGAATAAGCACCGGCTAACTCTGTGCCAGCAGCCGCGGTAATACAGAGGGTGCAAGCGTTAATCGGAATTACTGGGCGTAAAGCGCGCGTAGGTGGTTCGTTAAGTTGGATGTGAAAGCCCCGGGCTCAACCTGGGAACTGCATCCAAAACTGGCGAGCTAGAGTACGGTAGAGGGTGGTGGAATTTCCTGTGTAGCGGTGAAATGCGTAGATATAGGAAGGAACACCAGTGGCGAAGGCGACCACCTGGACTGATACTGACACTGAGGTGCGAAAGCGTGGGGAGCAAACAGGATTAGATACCCTGGTAGTCCACGCCGTAAACGATGTCAACTAGCCGTTGGAATCCTTGAGATTTTAGTGGCGCAGCTAACGCATTAAGTTGACCGCCTGGGGAGTACGGCCGCAAGGTTAAAACTCAAATGAATTGACGGGGGCCCGCACAAGCGGTGGAGCATGTGGTTTAATTCGAAGCAACGCGAAGAACCTTACCAGGCCTTGACATGCAGAGAACTTTCCAGAGATGGATTGGTGCCTTCGGGAACTCTGACACAGGTGCTGCATGGCTGTCGTCAGCTCGTGTCGTGAGATGTTGGGTTAAGTCCCGTAACGAGCGCAACCCTTGTCCTTAGTTACCAGCACGTTATGGTGGGCACTCTAAGGAGACTGCCGGTGACAAACCGGAGGAAGGTGGGGATGACGTCAAGTCATCATGGCCCTTACGGCCTGGGCTACACACGTGCTACAATGGTCGGTACAGAGGGTTGCCAAGCCGCGAGGTGGAGCTAATCTCACAAAACCGATCGTAGTCCGGATCGCAGTCTGCAACTCGACTGCGTGAAGTCGGAATCGCTAGTAATCGCGAATCAGAATGTCGCGGTGAATACGTTCCCGGGCCTTGTACACACCGCCCGTCACACCATGGGAGTGGGTTGCACCAGAAGTAGCTAGTCTAACCTTCGGGAGGACGGTTACCACGGTGTGATTCATGACTGGGGTGAAGTCGTAACAAGGTAGCCGTAGGGGAACCTGCGGCTGGATCACCTCCTTAATCGACGACATCAGCCTGCTGATGAGCTCCCACACGAATTGCTTGATTCATGGTTGAAGACGATCAAGATCCTGTATGGATCTTGTGTTGTTCCTGGTCAGAACTTGGAAATGAGCATTCGTTTCGAATGTTGATTTCTGACTTTTGTCAGATCGTTCTTTAAAAATTCGGATATGTGATAGATATAGACTGATGACCAGTTTCACTGCTGGTTAATCAGGCTAAGGTAAAATTTGTGAGTTCTGCTCGAAAGAGCAACATGCGAATTTTCGGCGAATGTCGTCTTCACAGTATAACCAGATTGCTTGGGGTTATATGGTCAAGTGAAGAAGCGCATACGGTGGATGCCTTGGCAGTCAGAGGCGATGAAAGACGTGGTAGCCTGCGATAAGCTTTGGGGAGTCGGCAAACAGACTGTGATCCAGAGATCTCTGAATGGGGGAACCCACTCAGCATAAGCTGAGTATCTTGTACTGAATACATAGGTGCAAGAGGCGAACCAGGGGAACTGAAACATCTAAGTACCCTGAGGAAAAGAAATCAACCGAGATTCCCTTAGTAGTGGCGAGCGAACGGGGACCAGCCCTTAAGTTGATTTGAGATTAGTGGAACGCTCTGGAAAGTGCGGCCATAGTGGGTGATAGCCCCGTACACGAAAATCTCTTGTCAATGAAATCGAGTAGGACGGAGCACGAGAAACTTTGTCTGAATATGGGGGGACCATCCTCCAAGGCTAAATACTACTGACTGACCGATAGTGAACCAGTACCGTGAGGGAAAGGCGAAAAGAACCCCGGAGAGGGGAGTGAAATAGAACCTGAAACCGTATGCGTACAAGCAGTGGGAGCCTACTTTGTTAGGTGACTGCGTACCTTTTGTATAATGGGTCAGCGACTTATATTCAGTGGCGAGCTTAACCGAATAGGGGAGGCGTAGCGAAAGCGAGTCTTAATAGGGCGTTTAGTCGCTGGGTATAGACCCGAAACCGGGCGATCTATCCATGGGCAGGTTGAAGGTTAGGTAACACTGACTGGAGGACCGAACCGACTACCGTTGAAAAGTTAGCGGATGACCTGTGGATCGGAGTGAAAGGCTAATCAAGCTCGGAGATAGCTGGTTCTCCTCGAAAGCTATTTAGGTAGCGCCTCATGTATCACTCCAGGGGGTAGAGCACTGTTTCGGCTAGGGGGTCATCCCGACTTACCAAACCGATGCAAACTCCGAATACCTGGAAGTGCCGAGCATGGGAGACACACGGCGGGTGCTAACGTCCGTCGTGAAAAGGGAAACAACCCAGACCGTCAGCTAAGGTCCCAAAGTCATGGTTAAGTGGGAAACGATGTGGGAAGGCTTAGACAGCTAGGAGGTTGGCTTAGAAGCAGCCACCCTTTAAAGAAAGCGTAATAGCTCACTAGTCGAGTCGGCCTGCGCGGAAGATGTAACGGGGCTCAAACCATGCACCGAAGCTACGGGTGTCATCTTTGATGACGCGGTAGAGGAGCGTTCTGTAAGCCTGTGAAGGTGAGTTGAGAAGCTTGCTGGAGGTATCAGAAGTGCGAATGCTGACATGAGTAACGACAATGCGAGTGAAAAACTCGCACGCCGAAAGACCAAGGTTTCCTGCGCAACGTTAATCGACGCAGGGTTAGTCGGTCCCTAAGGCGAGGCTGAAAAGCGTAGTCGATGGAAAACAGGTTAATATTCCTGTACTTCCAGTTATTGCGATGGAGGGACGGAGAAGGTTAGGCCAGCCTGGCGTTGGTTGTCCAGGTTTAAGGTGGTAGGCTGAAATCTTAGGCAAATCCGGGATTTCAAGGCCGAGAGCTGATGACGAGTTGCCTTTAGGCGACGAAGTGGTTGATACCATGCTTCCAAGAAAAGCTCCTAAGCTTCAGATAACTGGGAACCGTACCCCAAACCGACACAGGTGGTTAGGTAGAGAATACCAAGGCGCTTGAGAGAACTCGGGTGAAGGAACTAGGCAAAATGGCACCGTAACTTCGGGAGAAGGTGCGCCGGCGAGGGTGAAGGACTTGCTCCGTAAGCCCATGCCGGTCGAAGATACCAGGCCGCTGCGACTGTTTATTAAAAACACAGCACTCTGCAAACACGAAAGTGGACGTATAGGGTGTGACGCCTGCCCGGTGCCGGAAGGTTAATTGATGGGGTTAGCGCAAGCGAAGCTCTTGATCGAAGCCCCGGTAAACGGCGGCCGTAACTATAACGGTCCTAAGGTAGCGAAATTCCTTGTCGGGTAAGTTCCGACCTGCACGAATGGCGTAACGATGGCGGCGCTGTCTCCACCCGAGACTCAGTGAAATTGAAATCGCTGTGAAGATGCAGTGTATCCGCGGCTAGACGGAAAGACCCCGTGAACCTTTACTATAGCTTTGCACTGGACTTTGAATTTGCTTGTGTAGGATAGGTGGGAGGCTTTGAAGTGGGGACGCCAGTTCTCATGGAGCCATCCTTGAAATACCACCCTGGCAACTTTGAGGTTCTAACTCAGGTCCGTTATCCGGATCGAGGACAGTGTATGGTGGGTAGTTTGACTGGGGCGGTCTCCTCCCAAAGAGTAACGGAGGAGTACGAAGGTGCGCTCAGACCGGTCGGAAATCGGTCGTAGAGTATAAAGGCAAAAGCGCGCTTGACTGCGAGACAAACACGTCGAGCAGGTACGAAAGTAGGTCTTAGTGATCCGGTGGTTCTGTATGGAAGGGCCATCGCTCAACGGATAAAAGGTACTCCGGGGATAACAGGCTGATACCGCCCAAGAGTTCATATCGACGGCGGTGTTTGGCACCTCGATGTCGGCTCATCACATCCTGGGGCTGAAGCCGGTCCCAAGGGTATGGCTGTTCGCCATTTAAAGTGGTACGCGAGCTGGGTTTAGAACGTCGTGAGACAGTTCGGTCCCTATCTGCCGTGGACGTTTGAGATTTGAGAGGGGCTGCTCCTAGTACGAGAGGACCGGAGTGGACGAACCTCTGGTGTTCCGGTTGTCACGCCAGTGGCATTGCCGGGTAGCTATGTTCGGAAGAGATAACCGCTGAAAGCATCTAAGCGGGAAACTTGCCTCAAGATGAGATCTCACTGGGATCTTGAATCCCCTGAAGGGCCGTCGAAGACTACGACGTTGATAGGTTGGGTGTGTAAGCGCTGTGAGGCGTTGAGCTAACCAATACTAATTGCCCGTGAGGCTTGACCATATAACACCCAAGCAATTTGCTAACGCAGATTGCGGTGGTGAAGACGAAACAACCGAAAGTTCGCAACATCACAAATATCGCATATCCGAATTCGCTGGGCTGTCCATCTGGACATTCTGGCAACAGAATTTCTTGACGACCATAGAGCATTGGAACCACCTGATCCCATCCCGAACTCAGCAGTGAAACGATGCATCGCCGATGGTAGTGTGGGGTTTCCCCATGTGAGAGTAGGTCATCGTCAAGATTCATTTCGCAAAACCCCTATCTGCACATGCAGGTAGGGGTTTTGTCTTTGTGGCGCAAAAATTCCCGGGCATACAGCGGGTTCACCTGCGAACACCAGCAAGGCCGGTGCCATCCACCGCGTCGCCTGCTTTGCGGCGAAAGCCCATAAGTGCGGCGGGGTCTTCAGGGTATGCTGCAGGATCCCCATCGCCCTGCCGGCGGGCCCTTTTCCTATGCAAGCCAACGGCCCATAGCTATCATGCCTGCCTTATTCCAAGTCGAGACTGGCATGCTGAAGTTGTTGAATCTCCTCAAGGATGGTCGGTTCCATTCCGGAGAAGCTCTGGGGTCGGCCCTCGGGGTAAGTCGCAGCGCCGTTTGGAAGCAGCTGCAGCACCTGGAGAGCGAACTGAACCTCACCATTCACAAGGTTCGTGGGCGCGGCTATCAGCTGGCGGCGCCACTGGCTTTGCTCGATGCACAGGCGATCTCCGAGTTTGCCGAAGGCGAGCGTTGGCCCGTGTTCATCCACGAAACCATCGACTCGACCAATGCCGAAGGCTTGCGGCTCGCCGGGGAAGGGCAGATCGCTCCATTCCTGGTCCTGGCCGAGCGCCAGAGCGCCGGCCGTGGTCGGCGCGGTCGGCAGTGGGTCAGCCCGTTTGCCGAAAACCTCTATTACAGCCTGGTTCTCCGCGTGGATGGTGGCATGCGCCAGCTCGAGGGCTTGAGCCTGGTGGTTGGATTGGCGGTAATGCGTACCCTGCAGGCTTTTGGTGTAAGGGATGTGGGGCTCAAATGGCCCAACGATGTCCTCGTTCGCGGGCAAAAGATCACCGGTATCCTCCTGGAGTTAGTGGGCGACCCGGCAGATGTTTGTCATGTGGTGCTGGGTATTGGCATCAATGTGAACATGCAAACCAACGATCAGGTCGACCAGATGTGGACCTCGATGCGTCGCGAAATAGGTGCGGCAATAGACCGTAACCGGCTGGTAGCGTTGCTCAGTCAGCAGTTGCAGCACGAATTGGCACGGCATCGTCGCTATGGGTTTGCCGCATTCCAGGAAGAATGGGAACAGGCGCACCTCTGGCAGGGGCGCAGTGTTTCTCTGGTTGCCGGTAGCACGCGTATTGATGGCGTGGTTCTTGGCGTCGACGGGCAGGGCGGCTTGCGCCTTGAGGTGGACGGGGTGGAGAAGAGCTTCAGTGGTGGTGAGCTCAGTTTGAGGTTGCGTGATGATTCTTGAGCTCGATTGCGGTAACAGCTTCATCAAATGGCGAGTAATCCATGTCGCTGATGCAGTGATTGAAAGCGGCGGTATCGTCGACTCCGATCAGGCGCTGGTGGCCGAAGTGGCTGCACTGGCTTCGGTGCGTCTCAGCGGTTGCCGCATTGTCAGTGTGCGCAGTGAGGACGAAACCGATGCGCTTTGCGCGCTGATTGCCCAGGCGTTTGCCGTGCAGGCACGGGTGGCGCACCCGGCCCGGGAAATGGCGGGTGTGCGCAATGGCTATGACGATTACCAGCGCCTGGGCATGGACCGTTGGTTGGCGGCGCTAGGAGCCTTTCACTTGGCCAGGGGCGCCTGCCTGGTCATTGATCTGGGGACCGCTGCAAAAGCGGATTTCGTGGCGGCGAATGGCGAGCATCTGGGTGGCTACATCTGCCCGGGGATGCCATTGATGCGTAGCCAGTTGCGTACGCACACCCGGCGTATCCGTTATGACGATGCTTCCGCCGAGCGGGCATTGGCCAGTCTGGCGCCGGGACGCTCGACGGTCGAGGCGGTCGAGCGCGGTTGCGTGTTGATGCTTCAGGGTTTTGCGCGTACCCAGCTCGAACAGGCGCGTGCATTGTGGGGGGAGGATTTCACGGTGTTCCTCACAGGTGGCGATGCGCCGCTGGTAAAGGAGGCCGTCCCCCAGGCGCGTGTCGTGCCTGACCTGGTTTTCGTAGGCCTGGCCATGGCCTGCCCATTGGATTGAGGTGCCTATGCGTTGGTTGTTTCTGCTGTTACTGGTGCTTAACGTCTTCTATTACGTGTGGCACCAGCAGGAAGCCCCGCTGAAGGTCAAGGAAGTCGCGCCCTTGTCGCTGTACAAGGGCAATCAGCAAGAAATCCGCCTGTTGCGCGAAACAGGGGTGTCGGCACCGCCCAAGCGGCGGGACGAGTGCCTGGTGGTCGGTGGTGTGATGGGGCAGGGGCAGCTCGATGCGCTGCGTCAGCGTTTGATGAGCTTGGATATTGCCACGCTGCCGGTGGTGGGGCAGCTGCCAGGGGCGGACGGTCGTTGGCTCAAGGTTGCCCCGGAAAGCGAGCGTTTGCTGGACCAAACCGTCCTTGCGACTCTTTCCAACGATTTCAAAGACTTAAAACACAAAATTATTTTCTGCCAGGGTATTGCAACTGGCGAATAGCTTGATAGAATGGCGCCCGCTTCACAGGGAAGACCACTCAGGTGGCAGAACTGGAAGCAGTGTCAAAGCAGCTAAGTTTCAGATTTGATTGAAAAAATTTGAAAAAACGCTTGACACTAGGGCGGCAGACAAATAGAATGCCGGCCACATCTGGAGGGATTCCCGAGCGGTCAAAGGGGACGGACTGTAAATCCGTTGCGAGAGCTTCGAAGGTTCGAATCCTTCTCCCTCCACCAGTTTTAGCGAGAGCCGCAAGCTCCGCGGGTATAGTTTAGTGGTAGAACCTCAGCCTTCCAAGCTGATGATGCGGGTTCGATTCCCGCTACCCGCTCCAAGTTTGCTGGATTTTGCACAAAGTGTTTCGCTCTTGTAGCTCAGTTGGTAGAGCACACCCTTGGTAAGGGTGAGGTCAGCGGTTCAAGTCCGCTCAAGAGCTCCATATAAACAAGGCAGATATGAAAATATCTGCCTTTGTTTTATCAGCGCAAGACTATTTCTTCTGCGGAGGATTGTATCGATGGCTAAGGAAAAGTTTGATCGTTCCCTTCCCCACGTTAACGTCGGCACTATCGGCCACGTTGACCACGGTAAGACCACTCTGACCGCAGCTCTGACTCGCGTCTGCTCCGAAGTTTTCGGTTCGGCAGTCGTTGAGTTCGACAAGATCGACTCGGCTCCGGAAGAAAAAGCGCGCGGTATCACCATCAACACCGCTCACGTCGAGTACAACTCGAACATTCGTCACTACGCTCACGTTGACTGCCCAGGTCACGCTGACTACGTGAAGAACATGATCACCGGTGCTGCCCAGATGGACGGCGCGATCCTGGTTTGCTCGGCCGCCGATGGTCCGATGCCACAAACCCGTGAGCACATCCTGCTGTCCCGTCAGGTAGGCGTTCCTTACATCGTGGTCTTCCTGAACAAGGCTGACCTGGTGGACGACGCCGAGCTGCTGGAACTGGTCGAGATGGAAGTTCGCGACCTGCTGTCCACCTACGACTTCCCAGGCGACGATACCCCGATCATCATCGGTTCGGCTCGTATGGCCCTGGAAGGCAAAGACGACAACGAAATGGGTACTACCGCTGTCAAGAAGCTGGTAGAAACTCTGGATGCCTACATCCCTGAGCCAGTTCGTGCCGTTGACCAGCCGTTCCTGATGCCGATCGAAGACGTATTCTCGATCTCGGGTCGTGGTACCGTTGTTACCGGTCGTATCGAGCGTGGTATCGTCCGCGTTCAGGATCCGCTGGAAATCGTTGGTCTGCGTGACACCACCACCACCACCTGCACCGGTGTTGAGATGTTCCGCAAGCTGCTGGACGAAGGTCGTGCTGGCGAGAACTGCGGCGTTCTGCTGCGTGGTACCAAGCGTGACGACGTTGAGCGTGGCCAGGTTCTGGTCAAGCCAGGTTCGGTCAAGCCGCACACCAAGTTCACCGCAGAAGTCTACGTTCTGTCGAAGGAAGAAGGCGGTCGTCACACTCCGTTCTTCAAAGGCTACCGTCCTCAGTTCTACTTCCGTACCACTGACGTGACCGGTAACTGCGAACTGCCGGAAGGCGTTGAAATGGTAATGCCAGGTGACAACATTCAGATGACTGTCACCCTGATCAAGACCATCGCAATGGAAGACGGTCTGCGCTTCGCTATCCGTGAAGGCGGTCGTACCGTCGGCGCCGGCGTCGTAGCAAAAATTATTGAATAAGTAGTTGATTTACTTGATCAGGCCGGTATAATGGCCGGCCTGATACAGCGTTACAGGTCAGTAGCTCAATTGGCAGAGCGACGGTCTCCAAAACCGTAGGTTGGGGGTTCGATTCCCTCCTGACCTGCCATTTCACCTCGGTGTGATGGCTTTCTTCTCACAGGATCCTCCTCGATGACTCCCAAAACTGAAGCCCAAGAATCGCGTTTTGATCTGTTCAAGTGGCTGGCTGTAGTGGCTTTGGTGGTTGTCGGTGTAGTGGGTAACCAGTATTACTCCGCCTCCCCGATCCTGTATCGCGTCCTTGCACTTCTCGTCCTGGCTGCTGTCGCGGGCTTTGTAGCTCTGCAGACTGCGAAGGGCAAGTCGTTCTTTGCGCTGGCGAAGGAAGCTCGTACCGAGATTCGTAAAGTCGTGTGGCCGACCCGCCAGGAAACCACCCAGACCACGCTGATTGTCGTGGCTGTCGTGCTGGTTATGGCACTGCTGCTGTGGGGTCTTGATTCCCTGCTCGGCTGGGCGGTCTCCTTGATCGTTGGCTAAAGGTGTCCCGTGGCTAAGCGTTGGTATGTTGTGCATGCTTACTCGGGTTACGAGAAGCATGTAATGCGCTCCCTGATCGAGCGCGTCAAGCTGGCTGGCATGGAAGACGGTTTCGGCGAGATCTTGGTCCCGACCGAAGAAGTCGTCGAAATGCGCAATGGCCAGAAGCGCAAGAGTGAGCGTAAATTCTTCCCTGGCTATGTACTGGTCCAGATGGAGATGAACGAAGGGACTTGGCACTTGGTCAAGGACACCCCTCGTGTGATGGGCTTTATTGGCGGCACCGCAGACAAGCCTGCGCCGATCACCGATAAAGAAGCAGAGGCTATCCTGCGTCGCGTTGCCGACGGTAGCGACAAGCCGAAGCCGAAGACGCTGTTCGAGCCGGGTGAAGTGGTTCGAGTCATTGACGGTCCGTTCGCTGACTTCAATGGTAGTGTCGAAGAGGTTAACTACGAAAAGAGTCGCCTGCAGGTAGCGGTGCTCATTTTCGGTCGCTCTACTCCGGTGGAGCTCGAGTTCAGCCAGGTCGAAAAGGTCTAGGCGGACGAAGCATCCCATACCCCGCAGCCCTGTGTGCTGCGGGGTTTTGTCGTCACTGGGATAAAACGCAAGTCATCCGGGGAGCCAACAGGCGTTCGTACCCGATTTTGGAGTAGCTCATGGCTAAGAAGATTCAGGCTTACATCAAGCTGCAAGTTAAGGCCGGCCAGGCCAACCCAAGCCCACCCGTTGGTCCAGCACTGGGTCAACACGGTGTGAACATCATGGAATTCTGCAAGGCCTTCAACGCCCGTACCCAGGGTCAAGAAGCCGGCCTGCCGACTCCTGTGATCATCACTGTCTACAGCGACCGTAGCTTCACCTTCGAGACCAAGAGCACCCCTGCCTCGGTTCTGCTGAAGAAAGCTGCTGGCCTGACCAGTGGTTCGGCTCGCCCGAACACCGTTAAAGTCGGTACCGTTACCCGTGCTCAGCTGGAAGACATCGCCAAAGCTAAACAGGCTGATCTGACTGCCGCTGACCTGGACGCTGCTGTACGCACCATCGCTGGCTCTGCCCGCAGCATGGGCCTGAACGTGGAGGGTGTGTAATGGCTAAGCTGACCAAACGCCAAAAGGCAATCGCCGAGAAAATCGAAGCAGGCAAGGCCTACAACTTCGAAGAAGCGGCCACTCTGCTGGCTTCGCTGCCGGCTGCCAAGTTCGTAGAGTCCTACGACATCGCCGTTAACCTTGGTGTTGACCCGCGTAAATCTGACCAGGTCGTACGTAGCGCTACCGTGCTGCCACACGGCACTGGCAAGACCGTTCGCGTTGCTGTCTTCACCCAGGGTCCAGCTGCTGAAGCCGCTCTGGCTGCCGGCGCTGACCGCGTAGGTATGGACGATCTGGCTGCCGAAATGAAAGGCGGCGACCTGAACTATGACGTCGTCATCGCATCGCCTGATGCCATGCGCGTTGTAGGTCAACTGGGTCAGGTTCTGGGTCCTCGCGGCCTGATGCCTAACCCGAAAGTTGGTACCGTGACCCCAGACGTAGCCGGCGCTGTCAAGAACGCCAAGGCTGGTCAGGTTCGCTACCGTACCGACAAGAACGGTATCATCCACACCTCCGTTGGCAAGGTCGGCTTCGAAGCCGGCAAGCTGAAGGAAAACGTTGAAGCCCTGATCGCTGATCTGAAGCGTATCAAGCCAGCTTCCTCGAAAGGTATCTACGTCAAGCGCGTTACCCTGAGCACCACCATGGGCCCAGGTCTGGTCATCGATCAGAGCTCGCTGAACGTGTAAGAACATGGTGGCGCGACCTGTCGCGCCACCAGCAAAAATTGGGGTCCCTGCCTGGCGGGGGCTATCCAAGACCGTAGGCGGCGCAAGCCTTAAAATACCAGCCCACGCAGATGGTGCTCCCGATTCGTTACCGAATCAGACACCAAAACGACATCCGGCTTCGGCCAGATGAAACGGTAAAAACCAGGAGTAAACCCGTGGCAATTAAACTCGAAGACAAGAAGGCCATCGTCGCTGAAGTCAACGAGGCTGCCAAAGTCGCTCTGTCCGCTGTCGTGGCTGATGCCCGTGGTGTGACTGTAGGCGCAATGACCGGACTCCGTAAAGAGGCCCGCGAAGCTGGCGTATACGTACGTGTCGTACGTAACACCCTGCTGAAGCGCGCTGTTGAAGGCACCGAATTCTCGATCCTCAACGACGCGTTCAAAGGCCCGACCCTGATTGCTTTCTCCAACGAACACCCGGGCGCTGCTGCTCGTCTGTTCAAAGAGTTCGCCAAGGGTCAGGACAAGTTCGAGATCAAGGCAGCTGCGTTCGACGGCAAGTTCCTTGCCGCTAACCAGATCGACGTGCTGGCAACCCTGCCAACCCGCGACGAGGCTATCGCACAGCTGATGAGCGTAATCCAAGGTGCAACCAGCAAGCTGGCTCGTACCCTGGCAGCTCTGCGCGACCAGAAAGAAGCTGCTGCTGCCTAAGGCACGCGCAACTCTTTCAAAATCATACGTTTAATTTGATGGCTGCGTAGGCTGTCACCCCAATACAGGATTTAAGTCATGTCTCTGACTAACGAACAAATCATCGAAGCGATCGGCCAGAAAACTGTTCTGGAAATTGTTGAACTGATCAAAGCGATGGAAGAAACCTTCGGCGTTACCGCTGCTGCCGCTGTTGCTGCTGGCCCAGCTGCTGGCGCTGCTGCCGCTGTTGAAGAGCAGACCGAGTTCAACGTCGTTCTGACCGAAGCTGGCGACAAGAAAGTAAACGTGATCAAGGCCGTTCGTGAACTGACCGGTCTGGGCCTGAAAGAAGCCAAAGAGAAAGTCGACGGCGCTCCTCAGGTTATCGCTGAAGGCGTTTCGAAAGAAGCCGCTGAAGACGCGAAGAAGAAGCTGGAAGAAGCTGGCGCTAAAGTCGAGCTGAAGTAATCTCGACCTTGCGACTCCAGTCCGAGCGTTGAGCGAAGGGCTGATGGCTGGTGGCTTATGCCACCGGCCTTTTTCCGTTATTGGTGGCCGGTCAGGCCGGCCCCGATAACAAGCTGCAAGACACCCATGTGGGTGGCGCAAACCAAGAGGTTTGCACGATTTTCTGGCTGCTCCCGCCGGGAGAAGCCAAACAAGCAGGTGACCAAGCTGGGGAACGCTGATGGCTTACTCATACACTGAGAAAAAACGTATCCGCAAGGACTTTAGCAAGTTGCCGGACGTCATGGATGTGCCTTACCTCCTGGCCATCCAGCTGGATTCGTATCGCGAATTCCTGCAAGCGGGAGCATCCAAGGATCAGTTCCGCGACGTCGGCCTGCACGCGGCCTTCAAATCGGTATTCCCGATCATCAGCTACTCCGGCAATGCTGCCCTGGAGTACGTAGGCTATCGCCTGGGCGAACCCGCCTTCGATGTGAAGGAATGTGTCCTGCGTGGCGTGACCTTCGCGGTCCCACTGCGGGTCAAGGTGCGCCTGATCATCTTCGACAAGGAATCGTCGAACAAAGCGATCAAGGACATCAAAGAGCAAGAAGTCTACATGGGTGAAATCCCCCTGATGACTGAGAACGGTACCTTCGTTATCAACGGTACCGAGCGTGTGATCGTTTCCCAGCTGCACCGTTCGCCTGGTGTGTTCTTCGACCACGATCGTGGCAAGACTCACAGCTCCGGCAAGCTGCTGTACTCCGCTCGCATCATCCCTTACCGCGGCTCCTGGCTGGACTTCGAGTTCGACCCGAAGGACTGCGTGTTCGTGCGTATCGACCGTCGCCGCAAACTGCCGGCCTCGGTGCTGCTGCGTGCCCTGGGTTACAGCACTGAAGAAGTGCTGAACACCTTCTACACCACCAACGTGTTCCACATTTCCGGCGAGAAACTCAGCCTGGAACTGGTACCGCAGCGTCTGCGTGGTGAGGTTGCAGTCATGGATATCCATGACGAAACCGGCAAAGTCATCGTCGAGCAGGGCCGCCGTATTACTGCGCGCCACATCAACCAGCTCGAGAAGGCCGGCGTCAAGCAGCTGGACGTTCCAATGGAATACGTCCTGGGCCGCACTACTGCCAAGGCTATTGTGCATCCGGCTACCGGCGAGATCCTGGCTGAATG
This sequence comes from Pseudomonas shirazica, assembly GCF_015168335.1. NCBI lineage: Bacteria > Pseudomonadati > Pseudomonadota > Gammaproteobacteria > Pseudomonadales > Pseudomonadaceae > Pseudomonas > Pseudomonas shirazica. The sequence goes on along the minus strand of NZ_CP063456.1, from coordinate 4,770,925 downwards.
CAACACCGAGATGACCACTGAACTGCTGATCAAGGTCGCCAAGGCTCAGGTCGTCCGTATCGAGACCCTGTACACCAACGACATCGATTGCGGTCCGTTCATCTCCGACACCCTGAAGATCGACACCACCAGCAACCAGCTGGAAGCCCTGGTCGAGATCTACCGCATGATGCGTCCTGGCGAGCCGCCAACCAAGGATGCTGCCGAGACCCTGTTCAACAACTTGTTCTTCAGCGCCGAGCGTTACGACCTGTCCGCCGTTGGCCGCATGAAGTTCAACCGTCGGATCGGTCGTACCGAGATCGAAGGTTCGGGCGTGCTGAGCAAGGAAGATATCGTCGAGGTTCTGAAGACCCTGGTCGACATCCGTAACGGCAAAGGCATCGTCGACGACATCGACCACCTGGGTAACCGTCGTGTACGTTGCGTCGGTGAGATGGCCGAGAACCAGTTCCGCGTTGGCCTGGTGCGTGTCGAGCGCGCGGTCAAGGAACGCCTGTCGATGGCGGAAAGCGAAGGCCTGATGCCGCAAGACCTGATCAACGCCAAGCCGGTTGCGGCAGCGGTGAAAGAGTTCTTCGGTTCCAGCCAGCTGTCCCAGTTCATGGACCAGAACAACCCGCTCTCCGAGATCACCCACAAGCGCCGCGTCTCCGCACTCGGCCCAGGCGGTCTGACCCGTGAGCGTGCCGGCTTCGAAGTCCGTGACGTACACCCGACCCACTACGGCCGTGTGTGCCCGATCGAGACCCCTGAAGGTCCGAACATCGGTCTGATCAACTCCCTGGCAGCCTATGCCCGCACCAACCAGTACGGCTTCCTGGAAAGCCCGTACCGCGTAGTGAAGGAAGGCGTGGTCAGTGACGACATCGTGTTCCTGTCGGCCATTGAAGAGGCGGATCACGTCATCGCCCAGGCTTCGGCCGCGATGAACGAGAAGAAGCAGCTGATCGATGAGCTGGTAGCTGTTCGTCACCTGAACGAATTCACCGTCAAGGCGCCGGAAGACGTCACCCTGATGGACGTTTCGCCGAAGCAGGTTGTTTCCGTCGCTGCGTCGCTGATTCCGTTCCTCGAGCACGACGACGCCAACCGTGCATTGATGGGTTCGAACATGCAGCGTCAGGCTGTACCGACCCTGCGCGCCGACAAGCCGCTGGTAGGTACCGGCATGGAGCGCAACGTTGCCCGTGACTCCGGTGTCTGCGTGGTTGCTCGTCGCGGTGGCGTGATCGACTCGGTCGACGCCAGCCGTATCGTTGTTCGCGTTGCCGACGACGAAGTGGAAACCGGCGAAGCAGGTGTGGATATCTACAACCTGACTAAGTACACCCGTTCGAACCAGAACACCTGCATCAACCAGCGTCCGCTGGTGAGCAAGGGTGACAAGGTTCAGCGTGGCGACATCATGGCCGACGGCCCGTCCACCGACATGGGTGAACTGGCACTGGGTCAGAACATGCGCATCGCGTTCATGGCGTGGAACGGCTTCAACTTCGAAGACTCCATCTGCCTGTCCGAGCGTGTGGTTCAGGAAGACCGCTTCACCACCATCCACATCCAGGAACTGACCTGTGTGGCGCGTGACACCAAGCTTGGCCCAGAGGAAATCACTGCGGACATCCCGAACGTGGGTGAAGCCGCACTGAACAAGCTGGACGAAGCCGGTATCGTCTACGTGGGTGCCGAAGTCGGCGCTGGCGACATCCTGGTCGGCAAGGTAACGCCAAAAGGCGAAACCCAGCTGACTCCGGAAGAAAAACTGCTGCGCGCAATCTTCGGTGAGAAGGCCAGCGACGTTAAGGACACCTCCCTGCGCGTGCCAACCGGCACCAAGGGTACCGTCATCGACGTACAGGTCTTCACCCGTGATGGCGTCGAGCGCGACAGCCGCGCTCTGGCCATCGAGAAGATGCAGCTGGACGAGATCCGCAAGGACCTCAACGAAGAGTTCCGCATCGTCGAAGGTGCAACCTTCGAGCGTCTGCGTTCTGCTCTGAACGGCCAGGTGGTCGACGGTGGCGCGGGCCTGAAGAAAGGCACCGTGATCACTGACGAAGTGCTGGATGGTCTGGAGCACGGGCAGTGGTTCAAACTGCGCATGGCCGAAGATGCACTGAACGAGCAGCTGGAAAAGGCTCAGCAGTACATCGTCGATCGTCGCCGTCTGCTGGACGACAAGTTCGAAGACAAGAAGCGCAAGCTGCAGCAGGGTGATGACCTGGCACCGGGCGTACTGAAGATCGTCAAGGTTTACCTGGCAATCCGCCGTCGCATCCAGCCGGGTGACAAGATGGCCGGTCGTCACGGTAACAAGGGTGTCGTCTCGGTAATCATGCCGGTCGAAGACATGCCGCACGACGCCAACGGTACTCCGGTCGATGTCGTACTGAACCCGCTGGGTGTACCTTCGCGTATGAACGTCGGTCAGATCCTCGAAACCCACCTGGGCCTGGCGGCCAAAGGTCTGGGCGAGAAGATCGACCGCATGATCGAAGAGCAGCGCAAGGCCGCTGAACTGCGCGTGTTCCTGACCGAGGTCTACAACGAGATCGGCGGTCGTCAGGAAAACCTGGACGAGTTCACCGACGAAGAGATCCTGGCCCTGGCCCACAACCTGAAGAAGGGCGTGCCAATGGCTACCCCGGTCTTCGACGGTGCCAAGGAGCGCGAGATCAAGGCCATGCTGAAGCTGGCCGACCTGCCAGAGAGCGGCCAGATGGTGCTGTTCGATGGCCGTACCGGCAACAAGTTCGAGCGTCCTGTGACCGTTGGTTACATGTACATGCTCAAGCTGAACCACTTGGTGGACGACAAGATGCACGCGCGTTCCACTGGTTCCTACAGCCTGGTTACCCAGCAGCCGCTGGGTGGTAAGGCGCAGTTCGGTGGTCAGCGTTTCGGGGAGATGGAAGTGTGGGCGCTGGAAGCATACGGCGCGGCATACACCCTGCAAGAAATGCTCACAGTGAAGTCGGACGACGTGAACGGCCGTACCAAGATGTACAAGAACATCGTGGATGGCGATCACCGTATGGAGCCGGGCATGCCCGAGTCCTTCAACGTGTTGATCAAAGAGATCCGTTCGCTCGGTATCGATATCGATCTGGAAACCGAATAACACGTGACGCGAAGGGGAGTGGGGCAGGTAATGCCCGCTCCCTGCTCCGCCAGGAGGAAAGGCCTTGAAAGACCTACTGAATTTGCTGAAAAACCAGGGTCAAGTCGAAGAGTTCGACGCCATCCGCATCGGTCTGGCGTCGCCTGAAATGATCCGTTCGTGGTCGTTCGGTGAAGTTAAGAAGCCGGAAACCATCAACTACCGTACGTTCAAGCCTGAGCGTGACGGCCTGTTCTGCGCCAAGATCTTTGGCCCAGTCAAGGACTACGAGTGCCTGTGCGGTAAGTACAAGCGCCTCAAGCACCGCGGCGTGATCTGCGAGAAGTGCGGCGTTGAAGTCGCCCTGGCAAAAGTTCGTCGTGAGCGCATGGCGCACATCGAACTGGCCTCGCCGGTTGCCCACATCTGGTTCCTGAAGTCGCTGCCGTCCCGTATCGGCCTGCTGATGGACATGACCCTGCGTGACATCGAGCGCGTGCTCTACTTCGAGAGCTACGTCGTTATCGACCCGGGCATGACCACCCTGGAAAAAGGCCAACTGCTGAACGACGAGCAGTACTTCGAAGCGCTGGAAGAGTTCGGTGATGACTTCGACGCCCGCATGGGTGCCGAGGCTGTCCGCGAGCTGCTGCACGCTATCGACCTAGAGCACGAGATCGGCCGCCTGCGCGAAGAGATTCCGCAGACCAACTCGGAAACCAAGATCAAGAAGCTGTCCAAGCGCCTGAAGCTGATGGAAGCGTTCCAGGGTTCGGGCAACCTGCCTGAGTGGATGGTCCTGACCGTCCTGCCAGTGCTGCCGCCGGACCTGCGTCCGCTGGTACCGCTGGATGGCGGCCGCTTCGCGACCTCTGACCTGAACGACCTGTATCGTCGCGTGATCAACCGTAACAACCGTCTGAAGCGCCTGCTGGATCTGTCGGCGCCGGACATCATCGTGCGCAACGAAAAGCGCATGCTGCAGGAGGCGGTCGACGCCCTGCTGGACAACGGCCGTCGCGGTCGCGCCATCACTGGCTCGAACAAGCGTCCGCTGAAGTCCCTGGCCGACATGATCAAAGGTAAGCAAGGTCGCTTCCGTCAGAACCTGCTCGGTAAGCGTGTGGACTACTCCGGCCGTTCGGTAATTACCGTAGGCCCGACCCTGCGTCTGCACCAGTGCGGTCTGCCGAAAAAGATGGCTCTCGAGCTGTTCAAGCCGTTCATTTTCGGCAAGCTGGAAATGCGTGGTCTGGCGACCACCATCAAGGCTGCCAAGAAGATGGTCGAGCGTGAGCTGCCAGAGGTGTGGGACGTGCTCGCCGAGGTGATCCGCGAACACCCCGTGCTGCTCAACCGCGCACCGACCCTGCACCGTCTGGGTATCCAGGCATTTGAACCGGTTCTGATCGAAGGCAAGGCTATTCAGCTGCACCCGCTGGTCTGTGCCGCGTACAACGCCGACTTCGACGGTGACCAGATGGCCGTTCACGTGCCGCTGACCCTGGAAGCCCAGCTCGAAGCGCGCGCGCTGATGATGTCGACCAACAACATCCTGTCGCCAGCCAACGGTGAGCCAATCATCGTTCCGTCGCAGGACGTGGTACTGGGTCTGTACTACATGACCCGTGAAGCCATCAACGCCAAGGGCGAAGGTCGCGTGTTCGCCGACCTGCAGGAAGTCGACCGCGTATTCCGCGCCGGCGAGGCTGCCCTGCACGCGAAAATCAAGGTTCGTATCAACGAAACCGTGAAAGAGCGTGACGGCTCCGTGGTCAAGAACACCCGCATCGTCGACACCACCGTCGGCCGTGCGCTGCTGTTCCAGGTCGTACCGGCAGGCCTGCCTTACGACGTGGTCAACCAGCCGATGAAGAAAAAGGCGATCTCCAAGCTGATCAACCAGTGCTACCGCGTGGTTGGTCTGAAAGAGACCGTTATCTTCGCTGACCAGCTGATGTACACCGGTTTCGCTTACTCGACCATTTCCGGCGTTTCGATCGGTGTTAACGACTTCGTTATCCCGGACGAGAAAGCACGCATCATCGGTACCGCTACCGACGAAGTGAAGGAAATCGAGAGCCAGTACGCCTCCGGTCTGGTAACCCAGGGCGAGAAGTACAACAAGGTCATCGACTTGTGGTCGAAGGCGAACGACGAAGTGTCCAAGGCGATGATGGCCAACCTCTCGAAAGAGAAGGTCATCGATCGCGAAGGCAAGGAAGTCGAGCAAGAGTCCTTCAACTCGATGTACATGATGGCTGACTCCGGTGCGCGGGGTTCCGCAGCCCAGATCCGTCAGCTGGCCGGTATGCGTGGCCTGATGGCCAAGCCGGACGGCTCCATCATCGAGACGCCGATCACTGCGAACTTCCGTGAAGGTCTGAGCGTTCTGCAGTACTTCATTTCGACCCACGGTGCTCGTAAGGGTCTGGCGGATACCGCACTGAAGACCGCCAACTCCGGTTACCTGACTCGTCGTCTGGTAGACGTTGCCCAGGATCTGGTTGTTACCGAGATCGACTGCGGCACCGACCAGGGCCTGCTGATGACCCCGCACATCGAAGGTGGTGACGTTGTAGAACCGCTGGGTGAGCGTGTGCTGGGTCGTGTCATCGCCCGTGACGTGTTCAAGCCAGGCACCGAGGACGTCATCGTTCCGGCCGGTACCCTGGTCGACGAGAAGTGGGTCGAATTCATCGAGCTGAACAGCATCGACGAAGTGGTCGTGCGTTCGCCGATCAACTGCGAAACCCGTTACGGCATCTGCGCCAAGTGCTACGGTCGTGACCTGGCTCGCGGTCACCAGGTGAACATCGGTGAAGCTGTCGGCGTTATCGCTGCGCAGTCGATCGGTGAGCCGGGTACCCAGCTGACCATGCGTACGTTCCACATCGGTGGTGCTGCAAGCCGTACCTCGGCTGCCGACAGCGTCCAGGTGAAGAACGGCGGTATGGTGCGTCTGCACAACCTGAAGCAGGTAGAACGTGCCGATGGCAACCTGGTTGCCGTATCGCGTTCGGGCGAGTTGGCCATTGCCGACGAGTTCGGTCGTGAGCGTGAGCGCTACAAGCTGCCTTATGGTGCGGTAATTTCGGTCAAGGAAGGTGAAAAGGTCGAAGCTGGCGCTATCGTCGCCAAGTGGGACCCGCACACCCACCCGATCGTTACCGAACTGAAAGGTACCGTGACCTTCGTTGGCATGGAAGAAGGCATCACCATCAAGCGTCAGACTGACGAATTGACGGGTTTGACCAACATTGAAGTACTGGACGTCAAGGATCGCCCTGCCGCTGGCAAGGAAATCCGTCCTGCTATCAAGATGGTCGACGCTTCTGGCAAGGATCTGTACCTGCCAGGTACCGACGTACCTGCCCAGTACTTCCTGCCGGCCAACGCCCTCGTCGGCGTGGCTGACGGTGCCCAGATCGGTGTTGGTGACGTTATCGCGCGTATCCCGCAAGAAACGTCGAAGACCCGTGACATCACCGGTGGTCTGCCGCGCGTTGCCGACCTGTTCGAAGCGCGCCGTCCGAAAGAGGCCTCGATTCTGGCTGAAGTCAGCGGCACCATCGCGTTCGGCAAGGAGACCAAGGGCAAGCGTCGTCTGGTCATCACCCCGACCGACGGTAGCGATCCGTACGAAGAGCTGATTCCGAAGTGGCGCCACCTGAACGTCTTCGAAGGCGAACAGGTAAACCGCGGCGAAGTTATCTCCGACGGCCCGAGCGATCCGCACGACATTCTGCGTCTGCTGGGTGTGAGCGCGCTGGCGAAGTACATCGTCAACGAGATCCAGGACGTTTACCGTCTGCAAGGCGTTAAGATCAACGACAAGCACATCGAGACCATCCTGCGTCAGATGCTGCGCAAGGTCGAGATCACCGAGTCGGGTGACTCCAGCTTCATCAAGGGCGACCAGATGGAACTGACCCAGGTACTGGTAGAGAACGAGCGTCTCGCCAGCGAGGACAAGTTCATCTCCAAGTTCTCCCGCGTGCTGCTGGGTATCACCAAGGCCTCGCTGTCGACCGAGTCGTTCATCTCCGCGGCTTCCTTCCAGGAAACCACCCGCGTACTGACCGAAGCGGCGGTAACCGGCAAGCGCGACTACCTGCGCGGCCTGAAAGAGAACGTGGTCGTGGGTCGTCTGATTCCGGCCGGTACTGGTCTGGCCTACCACAGCGAGCGTAAGCGTCGCCGTGATGCCGACAAGCCGCTGCGTGTGAGCGCCAGTGAGGTGGAAGCCGCACTGACCGAAGCGCTGAACTCCAGCGGTAACTAAGTACAGGGCAGGGCCCCGGCAAGCCCCGAGCGATCAGCGGCGACATGAAATGTTGCCGATGATCGGGCGGGGAGGGCCGGGGCCTCGTCTTGACTGGGTGCAAGATCCTCTTTAGACTTTTGTACCCTTAAATTTGGTGAGGCTCCGTCTCGCCAATTTTTGGCTTTCTTGCAAGACAATAGCGTCGCAAGACAATCAGTGGAGCTAGTAGATGGCAACTATCAACCAGCTGGTACGTCAGCCGCGTAAGCGTACCGTCGAGAAATCCGACGTACCTGCGCTGCAGAACTGCCCGCAGCGTCGTGGCGTGTGCACCCGCGTGTACACCACCACGCCGAAAAAACCTAACTCGGCACTGCGTAAAGTATGCCGTGTGCGTCTGACCAACGGTTTCGAGGTTTCCTCGTACATCGGTGGTGAAGGCCACAACCTGCAAGAGCACAGCGTCGTCCTGATCCGTGGCGGCCGTGTAAAAGACTTGCCAGGTGTTCGTTACCACACCGTTCGCGGCTCTCTGGATACTTCGGGCGTTAAAGGCCGTAACCAGGGTCGTTCGAAGTACGGTACCAAGCGTCCGAAGTAATCGGCCGTTTGCAGACATCCATTTATTTGAGTCGATAAGAGTAAGGTCGGGCAGGGGTCGAAAGACCTGGTCCCGGGCTAACCTGAAGACCGTTTGAGGGCTTATCATGCCAAGACGTCGTGTAGCAGCAAAACGTGAGATCCTTGACGATCCGAAGTACGGATCCCAGATTCTCGCCAAGTTCATGAACCACGTGATGGAAAGCGGCAAGAAGGCCGTAGCCGAGCGCATCGTTTACGGTGCCCTGGATACCGTCAAAGCACGCAAGAACAGCGACCCCCTGGAAATCTTCGAGAAAGCTCTCGACGCCATCGCTCCGCTGGTCGAAGTTAAGTCCCGCCGTGTTGGCGGTGCCACTTACCAGGTTCCGGTTGAAGTTCGTCCGTCCCGTCGTAACGCTCTGGCAATGCGCTGGCTCGTAGACTACGCCCGCAAGCGCGGCGAGAAGTCGATGGCCCTGCGCCTGGCCGGCGAACTGCTGGATGCTGCTGAAGGCAAGGGTGCTGCAGTCAAGAAGCGTGAAGACGTGCACCGTATGGCCGAGGCCAACAAAGCGTTCTCGCACTACCGCTTCTAATTCAAGCATCAATCATTTTGCGAGGGCTTTATGGCTCGTACTACAGCAATTAACCGCTACCGTAACATCGGTATCTGCGCCCACGTTGACGCGGGCAAGACTACCACTACCGAGCGGATCCTGTTCTACACAGGTCTGAGCCACAAAATGGGCGAGGTGCACGACGGCGCCGCGACCACCGACTGGATGGTGCAGGAGCAGGAGCGCGGTATCACCATTACCTCCGCTGCCGTTACCACCTTCTGGAAAGGTTCCCGTGGTCAGTACGACAACTACCGCGTAAACGTCATCGATACCCCCGGCCACGTTGACTTCACCATTGAAGTAGAGCGTTCGCTGCGTGTACTCGACGGCGCGGTCGTTGTGTTCTGCGGTACCTCCGGCGTTGAGCCGCAGTCCGAAACCGTATGGCGTCAGGCCAACAAGTACGGCGTTCCACGTGTTGTCTACGTGAACAAGATGGACCGTGCTGGTGCCAACTTCCTGCGCGTTGTCGGTCAGATCAAGAACCGCCTGGGTCACACCCCGGTTCCGGTCCAGCTGGCTATCGGTGCAGAAGACGACTTCCAGGGTCAGGTCGACCTGATCAAGATGAAAGCCATCTACTGGAACGAAGACGACAAGGGCACCACCTACCGCGAAGAAGAAATTCCAGCGGACATGGTCGACCTGGCTAACGAATGGCGCAACAACATGGTTGAAGCCGCCGCCGAAGCCAGCGAAGAGCTGATGAACAAGTACCTTGAAGAAGGTGAGCTGACCGTCGAAGAAATCAAGGCAGGCCTGCGCGCGCGCACCCTGGCCAGCGAGATCGTTCCGGCTGTCTGCGGTTCGTCGTTCAAGAACAAGGGCGTTCCCCTGGTTCTCGACGCCGTTATCGACTACCTGCCTGCTCCGACCGAAATTCCTGCGATCAAGGGTATCCATCCTGATCTGGCCGAAGTGCCGAAGGATGAAGTCACCCCAGAGCAGTACGACGAGCGTCATGCTGACGACGATGAGCCGTTCTCGGCTCTGGCGTTCAAGATTGCCACCGACCCGTTCGTTGGTACTCTGACCTTCGTTCGCGTTTACTCGGGCTTCCTGACCTCCGGTGACTCCGTCATCAACTCGGTCAAGGGCAAGAAAGAGCGCGTTGGTCGTATGGTGCAGATGCACGCCAACCAGCGTGAAGAGATCAAGGAAGTGCGTGCGGGCGATATCGCCGCTCTGATCGGCATGAAGGACGTCACCACTGGTGACACCCTGTGCAACGCCGACAAGCCGATCATCCTCGAACGTATGGACTTCCCGGAGCCTGTGATTTCGCTCTCCGTAGAGCCGAAAACCAAGGCTGACCAGGAGAAGATGGGTATCGCACTGGGCAAGCTGGCCCAGGAAGACCCGTCGTTCCGCGTCAAGACCGACGAAGAAACTGGTCAGACCATCATCTCCGGTATGGGTGAGCTGCACCTGGACATCCTCGTTGACCGCATGAAGCGCGAGTTCAACGTCGAAGCCAACATCGGCAAGCCGCAGGTTTCGTACCGCGAGAAGATCACCAAGTCCAACGTCGAGATCGAAGGCAAGTTCGTTCGTCAGTCGGGCGGTCGTGGTCAGTTCGGTCACTGCTGGATCCGTTTCTCGGAGCCGGATCAGGACGACAAGGGCAACATCACCGAAGGTCTGGTGTTCGCCAACGAAGTCGTTGGTGGTGTGATTCCTAAGGAATACATCCCTGCGATCCAGAAGGGTATCGAAGAGCAGATGAAGAACGGCGTTGTTGCCGGCTATCCTCTGATCGGCCTGAAGGCCGCGGTATTCGACGGTTCGTACCACGACGTCGACTCCAACGAAATGGCGTTCAAGATCGCCGCTTCGATGGCAACCAAGCAACTGGCCCAGAAGGGCGGTGGCGTGGTTCTCGAGCCGATCATGAAGGTCGAAGTTGTAACTCCGGAAGACTACCTGGGTGACGTGATGGGTGACCTGAACCGTCGTCGTGGTCTGGTCCAGGGTATGGATGAATCGGTCTCTGGCCGTGTCGTCCGCGCTGAAGTTCCGCTCGGAGAGATGTTCGGTTACGCAACCGACGTTCGTTCCATGTCTCAGGGTCGCGCAAGCTACTCCATGGAATTCTCCAAATACGCCGAAGCTCCGTCGAACATCGTCGAAGCACTCGTTAAAAAACAAGGCTAATCCCCTTTAGGCAAGAGGTTCACTGTCGTGGCTAAAGAAAAATTTGATCGTTCCCTTCCCCACGTTAACGTCGGCACCATCGGCCACGTTGACCACGGTAAGACCACTCTGACCGCAGCTCTGACTCGCGTCTGCTCCGAAGTTTTCGGTTCGGCAGTCGTTGAGTTCGACAAGATCGACTCGGCTCCGGAAGAAAAAGCGCGCGGTATCACCATCAACACCGCTCACGTCGAGTACAACTCGAACATTCGTCACTACGCTCACGTTGACTGCCCAGGTCACGCTGACTACGTGAAGAACATGATCACCGGTGCTGCCCAGATGGACGGCGCGATCCTGGTTTGCTCGGCCGCCGATGGTCCGATGCCACAAACCCGTGAGCACATCCTGCTGTCCCGTCAGGTAGGCGTTCCTTACATCGTGGTCTTCCTGAACAAGGCTGACCTGGTAGACGACGCCGAGCTGCTGGAACTGGTCGAGATGGAAGTTCGCGACCTGCTGTCCACCTACGACTTCCCAGGCGACGATACCCCGATCATCATCGGTTCGGCTCGTATGGCCCTGGAAGGCAAAGACGACAACGAAATGGGTACTACCGCTGTCAAGAAGCTGGTAGAAACTCTGGATGCCTACATCCCTGAGCCAGTTCGTGCCGTTGACCAGCCGTTCCTGATGCCGATCGAAGACGTATTCTCGATCTCGGGTCGTGGTACCGTTGTTACCGGTCGTATCGAGCGTGGTATCGTCCGCGTTCAGGATCCGCTGGAAATCGTTGGTCTGCGTGACACCACCACCACCACCTGCACCGGTGTTGAGATGTTCCGCAAGCTGCTGGACGAAGGTCGTGCTGGCGAGAACTGCGGCGTTCTGCTGCGTGGTACCAAGCGTGACGACGTTGAGCGTGGCCAGGTTCTGGTCAAGCCAGGTTCGGTCAAGCCGCACACCAAGTTCACCGCAGAAGTCTACGTTCTGTCGAAGGAAGAAGGCGGTCGTCACACTCCGTTCTTCAAAGGCTACCGTCCTCAGTTCTACTTCCGTACCACTGACGTGACCGGTAACTGCGAACTGCCGGAAGGCGTTGAAATGGTAATGCCAGGTGACAACATTCAGATGACTGTCACCCTGATCAAGACCATCGCAATGGAAGACGGTCTGCGCTTCGCTATCCGTGAAGGCGGTCGTACCGTCGGCGCCGGCGTCGTAGCAAAAATCATCGAGTAATCACTCGACCGATTGAAAAAACCCCCGCTCAGCGGGGGTTTTTTTTATTGGGTTGACACTAAATGGGGGCGTCTATAGAATCACGCCTCCTTTTAGCGGGCGTAGTGCGTCCGTTGGGAACAGCCTGGAGTCTGAAATCCAATGCAAAATCAGCAAATCCGTATCAGGTTGAAGGCTTTCGACCATCGCCTGATCGACCAATCCACCCAGGAAATCGTGGAAACCGCGAAACGTACTGGTGCACAAGTGCGTGGTCCAATTCCACTGCCTACCCGCAAAGAGCGTTTCACCGTTCTGGTTTCCCCGCACGTCAACAAAGACGCGCGTGACCAGTACGAGATCCGCACTCATAAGCGTGTTCTGGACATCGTCCAGCCAACGGATAAAACCGTTGATGCGCTGATGAAGCTTGATCTGGCGGCAGGTGTGGAAGTACAGATCAGCCTCGGCTAAGACTTCGGTCTGGTCGTGTAACGCTCTGAAATGGGCGGCCATAGCGGGTGAAAGCCCCGTACACTCATGAGGTTTACAACATGACTATTGGTGTAATCGGTCGCAAGTGCGGTATGACCCGCATTTTCACCGAAGAAGGTGTCTCCATTCCGGTCACGGTCATCGAGATCGAGCCGAATCGCGTCACCCAGTTCAAAACTGAAGAAACCGATGGCTACCGTGCAGTGCAAGTCACTGTCGGCGAGCGTCGTGCTTCGCGCGTGACTGCCGCTCAGGCAGGCCACTTCGCCAAGGCCAACGTTGCCGCTGGTCGCGGTGTCTGGGAGTTCCGTCTTGAAGAAGGCGATTTCCAGGCTGGCGATCTGATCAAAGCTGAACTCTTCACTGCAGGCCAGCTGGTAGACGTTACTGGTCAGTCCAAAGGTAAAGGCTTCGCCGGTACCATCAAGCGCTGGAACTTCCGTGGCCAGGACAACACCCACGGTAACTCCGTGTCGCACCGTGTCCCAGGTTCCATCGGCCAGTGCCAGACTCCTGGTCGTGTGTTCAAGGGCAAGAAAATGTCCGGTCACATGGGCGCCGAGCGCGTGACTGTTCAGTCCCTGGAAGTAGTTCGCGTAGACGCTGAACGCAACCTGCTGCTGGTCAAGGGTGCCGTTCCAGGCGCTACTGGCGGCGACGTGGTTGTACGTCCAGCTGTCAAGGCTCGCGGTTAAGGGGAAACTGACATGCAACTCAATGTAAATGACGCTCAGGCGATCGAAGTTTCCGAACTGACTTTCGGTGGCGAATTCAACGAGACGCTGGTACACCAAGCAGTCGTGGCCTACATGGCCGGCGGCCGTCAGGGCACCAAGCAGCAGAAGACCCGTTCCGACGTGGCTGGTGGCGGTAAGCGCCCATGGCGTCAGAAGGGTACTGGCCGTGCTCGTGCTGGTACCACTCGTGGTCCGATCTGGCGTGGCGGTGGTGTAACCTTCGCAGCTCGCCCTCAAGATCACTCGCAGAAGCTCAACAAGAAGATGTACCGCGCAGCCCTGCGCTCCATCCTCGCTGAGCTGGTGCGTAGCGACCGTCTGGTCGTGGTTCAGGACTTCGCTGTTGAAGCACCGAAAACCAAAGATCTGCTGAACAAGCTGAACGGCATGGGTCTGAACGACGTACTGATCGTTTCCGACGCTGTTGATCAGAACCTGTACCTGGCTGCTCGCAACCTGCCGCACGTTGACGTACGTGACGTACAAGGTTCCGACCCGGTCAGTCTGATCGCATACGAGAAAGTGTTGATCACTGTCTCGGCCGTGAAGAAATTCGAGGAGCTGCTGGGATGAACCAGGAACGCGTATTCAAAGTCCTCCTTGGCCCGCACGTTTCCGAGAAGGCTACCGTTCTGGCTGAGAAAAAAGGCCAGTTCGTATTCAAGGTTGCTACCGATGCAACCAAGCTGGAAATCAAGAAAGCTGTCGAAGGCCTGTTCAACGTAAAGGTTGAAAACGTGTCGACTGTTAACGTTCTGGGTAAAACCAAGCGTACCGCACGTGGTCTGGGCAAGCGTAATGACTGGAAGAAGGCGATCGTCTCCCTTCAGCCAGGCCAAGATCTCGATTTCAGCAGCAGTGCTGAGTAAGGAAGGGGTGCATCATGGCAATCGTTAAATGCAAACCGACTTCCCCTGGCCGCCGTTTCGTGGTCAAGGTGGTCAACCAGGAGCTGCACAAAGGCGCTCCTCACGCACCGCTGATCGAGAAAAAATCGAAGTCTGGTGGTCGTAACAACAATGGCCGCATCACCACTCGTCACGTTGGTGGTGGTCATAAGCAGCATTACCGTCTGGTCGACTTCCGTCGCAACGACAAAGATGGCATTCCAGCCACTGTCGAGCGTATCGAATACGACCCGAACCGTACTGCTCACATCGCCCTGCTGTGCTACGCAGACGGTGAGCGTCGCTACATCATCGCCCCTAAAGGCGTGAGCGCTGGTGACCAGCTGATCGCAGGTGCCCTGGCCCCAATCAAGGCCGGTAACTCCCTGCAGCTGCGCAATATCCCAGTAGGTAGCACCATTCACGGCATCGAACTGAAGCCGGGTAAAGGTGCTCAGATCGCTCGTTCCGCTGGTGCTTCGGCTCAGCTGATCGCTCGTGAAGGCGTCTACGTGACTCTGCGTCTGCGTTCCGGTGAGATGCGTAAAGTACTGGCTGAGTGCCGTGCGACCCTGGGCGAAGTCTCGAACTCCGAGCACAGCCTGCGTTCGCTGGGTAAAGCTGGTGCCAAACGCTGGCGCGGCGTTCGCCCAACCGTTCGTGGTGTTGCCATGAACCCGGTTGACCACCCACATGGTGGTGGTGAAGGTCGTACCTCCGGTGGTCGTCATCCGGTATCGCCATGGGGCTTCCCAACCAAGGGTGCGAAGACCCGTGGTAATAAGCGTACCGACAACATGATCGTCCGTCGTCGCAAGTAACTAGAGGGATACGACAGTGCCACGTTCTCTGAAAAAAGGTCCTTTTATCGATCTTCACCTGCTGAAGAAGGTCGAAGTGGCGGTGGAGAAGAACGATCGCAAGCCAGTTAAAACCTGGTCGCGCCGTTCGATGATCCTGCCACAAATGGTCGGTCTGACCATCGCGGTACACAACGGTCGTCAACATGTCCCAGTTCTGGTGAACGAAGACATGGTCGGCCACAAACTGGGCGAGTTCGCCGGTACCCGCACCTATCGCGGGCACGTGGCTGACAAGAAAGCCAAGCGTTAAGGGGTAAGGAAATGGAAGTAGCCGCTAAGTTGTCGGGCGCTCGCATCTCCGCCCAGAAAGCCCGCTTGGTCGCCGACCAGATCCGCGGGAAGAAGGTGGGCGAAGCGCTCAACCTGTTGGCCTTCAGCAGCAAAAAAGCCGCTGAAATCATGAAGAAAGTCCTCGAGTCGGCCGTTGCCAACGCCGAACACAACGAAGGCGCAGACGTTGATGACCTGAAGGTCTCCACCGTCTTCGTCAACGAAGGGCGTTCGCTGAAGCGCATCATGCCACGTGCCAAAGGCCGTGCTGATCGCATCGTCAAGCGGTCTTGCCATATCACTGTCAAGGTTGCGGACAAGTAACGGAGTCGATCAGATGGGTCAGAAAGTACATCCCACTGGCATTCGCCTGGGAATCGTCAAGGAGCACACCTCCGTCTGGTACGCAGACGGTGCTACTTACGCAGATTACCTGTTGAAGGATCTGAAAACGCGTGAGTACCTCCAAGACAAACTAAAAAGCGCGTCCGTAAGCCGTATCGATATTCATCGTCCGGCTCAAACTGCACGCATCACCATCCACACCGCTCGTCCCGGTATCGTTATCGGTAAGAAAGGTGAAGATGTCGAGAAGCTGCGTCAGGACCTGACCAAGCAGATGGGTGTGCCTGTGCACATCAACATCGAAGAGATCCGCAAGCCGGAACTCGACGCTATGCTGGTTGCGCAGAGCGTAGCTCAGCAGCTGGAGCGCCGCGTAATGTTCCGTCGCGCCATGAAGCGCGCCGTACAGAACGCCATGCGTATTGGTGCCAAGGGCATCAAGATCCAGGTGAGCGGTCGTCTCGGCGGTGCTGAGATTGCTCGTACCGAGTGGTATCGCGAAGGTCGTGTGCCTCTGCACACCCTGCGTGCCGATATCGACTACAACACCTACGAAGCTCACACCACTTACGGTGTGATCGGTGTGAAGGTTTGGATCTTCAAAGGCGAAGTTATTGGTGGTCGCCAAGAAGAACTGAAACCACAAGCACCAGCGCCTCGTAAAAAAGCTGCTAAGTAAGGGGTACGCCAAATGTTGCAACCAAAGCGTACAAAATTCCGCAAGCAGATGACTGGCCACAACCGTGGTCTGGCACTGCGCGGTAGCAAAGTCAGCTTCGGCGAATTCGCCCTGAAAGCTGTTGCTCGCGGTCGCCTCACCGCTCGCCAGATCGAGTCCGCACGTCGTGCGCTGACCCGTCACGTAAAACGTGGCGGTAAGATCTGGATCCGTGTGTTCCCGGACAAGCCGATCTCCAAGAAGCCTCTCGAGGTTCGTATGGGTAAAGGTAAGGGTTCCGTGGAATACTGGGTTGCCCAGATTCAGCCAGGCAAAGTCCTGTATGAAATCGAGGGTGTTTCTGAAGAGCTGGCGCGCGAAGCTTTCGCCCTGGCTGCTGCAAAGCTGCCTCTCGCCACCTCCTTTGTTAAGCGGACGGTGATGTGATGAAAGCGAATGAACTTCGTGAAAAATCGGCACAGCAACTGAATGAGCAACTGCTCGGCTTGCTGCGCGACCAGTTCAATCTGCGTATGCAGAAAGCAACTGGCCAGTTGGGGCAGTCGCACCTGCTCTCGCAAGTTAAGCGTGACATCGCTCGCGTGAAAACTGTGCTCAACCAGCAGGCAGGTAAGTGATCATGGCTGAAGCTGAAAAAACCGTCCGTACGCTGACTGGCCGTGTCGTCAGCGACAAAATGGACAAGACCATCACCGTTCTGATCGAGCGTCGCGTAAAGCACCCGATCTACGGTAAATACGTTAAGCGTTCGACTAAGCTGCACGCGCACGACGAAGCCAACCAGTGCAAGATCGGCGACAAGGTTTCCATCCGTGAAACCCGTCCGCTGGCCAAGACCAAGTCCTGGGCACTGGTTGAAGTCCTCGAACGCGCTGTTGAAGTCTAAGGGCTAGGGGTCGGAGAAATTTTATGATTCAGACTCAATCCATGCTCGATGTGGCCGATAACAGCGGCGCTCGTCGCGTCATGTGCATCAAGGTGCTCGGTGGTTCGCACCGCCGTTACGCCGGCATCGGTGACATCATCAAGGTAACCGTCAAGGAAGCAATTCCGCGCGGTAAGGTCAAGAAAGGCCAAGTGATGACTGCTGTTGTCGTGCGCACCCGTCACGGTGTTCGTCGCGCTGACGGTTCCATCATTCGTTTCGACGGCAACGCTGCTGTTCTGCTGAACAACAAGCAAGAGCCGATCGGCACTCGCATCTTCGGGCCAGTGACCCGTGAACTTCGTACCGAGAAGTTCATGAAGATCGTCTCGCTCGCCCCTGAAGTGCTGTAAGGAGATCCGACATGCAAAAGATTCGTCGTGACGACGAGATCATCGTGATCGCCGGCAAAGACAAAGGTAAGCGCGGTAAGGTGCTGAAGGTTCTGGCTGACAACCGTCTGGTTGTTGGTGGTGTGAACCTGGTCAAGCGTCATACCAAGCCTAACCCGATGGCGGGCGTACAGGGCGGTATCGTCGAAAAAGAAGCGCCTCTGCACGCTTCCAACGTTGCCATCTTCAACGGCGAAACCAACAAGGCTGACCGCGTTGGTTTCAAAGTAGAAGACGGTAAAAAAATTCGTGTCTTCAAGTCGACCCAAAAAGCGGTTGATGCTTGAACACTGCTAGGTAGAAGACCATGGCACGACTGAAAGAGATTTACCGGAACGAAATCGCTCCTAAGCTTAAGGAAGAACTTAAGCTGTCGAACGTGATGGAAGTTCCGCGCGTTACCAAGATCACCCTGAACATGGGTCTGGGCGAAGCGATCGGCGACAAGAAAGTCATCGAGCACGCTGTTGCCGACCTGGAAAAGATCACCGGTCAAAAGCCGGTCGTGACTTTCGCTCGTAAATCCATCGCGGGCTTCAAAGTCCGTGAAGGCTGGCCGATCGGTGTCAAGGTGACCCTGCGTCGCGACAAGATGTACGAATTCCTGGACCGCCTGCTGGCGATCTCCCTGCCTCGGGTTCGCGACTTCCGCGGCCTGAATGCCAAGTCCTTCGATGGCCGTGGCAACTACAGCATGGGCGTGAAAGAGCAGATCATCTTCCCGGAAATCGACTACGACAAGATCGATGCTCTGCGCGGTTTGGACATCACCCTGACCACCACTGCTCGTTCGGACGACGAAGGCCGCGCTCTGCTGCGTGCTTTCAAGTTCCCGTTCCGCAACTGATTGGAGTAGGAAAATGGCCAAGAAGAGCATGAAAAACCGCGAGCTGAAGCGTCAGCTCACGGTAGCCAAGTACGCCAAAAAGCGTGCCGAGCTGAAAGCGACCATCGTCAACCTGAACGCCTCTCCTGAAGAGCGTTTCGCTGCCGTTGTCGCCCTGCAGAAGCAGCCACGTGATGCCAGCGCTTCGCGTCTGCGCAACCGTTGCCGCCTGACCGGTCGTCCTCACGGTGTATACCGTAAGTTCGGCCTGGGCCGTAACATGCTGCGTCAAGCTGCAATGCGCGGTGACGTACCAGGTCTGGTCAAGGCCTCCTGGTAATCGCAGCAGGCTGGATCCCGGCGGAAGGGGAGCAATCTTCCGACCGCCGGTGACCTCGCCAACAAACAAGCCCCTATATGGGGCTTGTTTCGTTTCTACCTTGTGTCTAGAATGACCGGCTCACCTGAGCCTGGGTTTTTTGCCCTGTCCGCTCGGGTGGTTGTGATAGCCGCAAGGCTAATAATTCTTGTATCAGGAGCATCTAGCCCATGAGTATGCAGGACCCGTTAGCGGACATGCTAACTCGCATCCGTAATGCCCAGATGGCTGAAAAGTCCGTCGTAAGCATGCCTTCCTCCACCCTGAAGGTCGCGGTTGCCAAAGTTCTGAAAGACGAAGGTTACATCGCCGGCTACCAGGTAACTGGTGAGGCCAAGCCTTCCCTGTCGATCGAACTGAAGTACTTCGAAGGCCGTCCGGTCATCGAGGAACTGAAGCGCTCCAGCCGTCCAGGCCTGCGCCAGTACAAGTCCGTCGCAGAACTGCCGAAAGTACGTGGCGGTCTGGGCGTGTCTATCGTCTCCACCAACAAAGGTGTGATGACTGATCGCGCTGCGCGCGCTGCCGGTGTCGGCGGCGAAGTTCTGTGCACAGTGTTCTAAGGGGAGATAGGCATGTCTCGCGTCGCTAAGAACCCCGTTAAGCTGCCAGCAGGCGTCGAAGTCAAATTCGCCGGTCAGCAGCTTTCGGTGAAGGGTGCCAAAGGCACTCTCGAACTGAACGTTCACTCGTCTGTTGAAGTTACCGAAGAGTCTGGCGAGCTGCGTTTCGTCGCTCGTAACGGTGACCAGCAAGCTCGCGCCATGGCCGGTACCACCCGCGCTCTGGTGAACAACATGGTCCAGGGCGTAAGCCAAGGCTTCGAGCGCAAGCTCCAGCTGGTCGGTGTTGGTTACAAGGCACAGGCCAAGGGCACCGTCCTGAACCTGGCCCTGGGCTTCTCGCACCCAGTGGACTACGAACTGCCAGCCGGTATCACCGCTGAAACCCCAAGCCAGACCGACATCCTGATCAAGGGTATCGACAAGCAGCTGGTGGGTCAGGTGGCCGCTGAAATCCGCGACTTCCGTCCGCCAGAGCCTTACAAAGGCAAGGGTGTGCGTTACGCGGACGAAGTAGTCCGTCGTAAAGAAGCCAAGAAGAAGTAGGGCCTAGCAAATGACCGACAAAAAAGTTACTCGACTGCGTCGCGCTCGCAAAGCACGTCTCAAGATGCACGAACTCGAAGTCGTGCGCCTGTGCGTGTTCCGCTCCTCGCAGCACATCTACGCCCAGGTCATTTCGGCCGACGGCAGCAAGGTTCTGGCAAGCGCCTCGACCTTGGACAAAGAACTGCGTGATGGCGCCACTGGCAACATCGACGCGGCCACTAAGGTTGGCAAGCTGGTAGCTGAGCGTGCGAAAGCCGCCGGTGTATCTCAAGTTGCCTTTGACCGTTCCGGCTTCAAGTACCATGGCCGCGTCAAAGCGCTGGCCGATGCTGCTCGTGAAGGCGGGCTGGAGTTCTAAGTTATGGCAAATAACGATCAAAAGCGCGACGAAGGCTACATCGAGAAGCTGGTTCAAGTTAACCGCGTTGCCAAAACCGTAAAAGGCGGCCGTATCTTCACCTTCACCGCGCTGACCGTGGTAGGTGATGGTAAGGGCCGTGTTGGCTTCGGCCGTGGCAAATCGCGCGAAGTACCTGCCGCGATCCAGAAAGCCATGGAAGCTGCTCGCCGCAACATGATCCAGGTTGACCTGAAGGGCACCACCCTGCAGTACGCCACCAAGGCTGCCCACGGCGCCTCGAAGGTTTACATGCAGCCTGCCTCGGAAGGTACCGGTATCATCGCCGGTGGCGCAATGCGTGCTGTCCTGGAAGTTGCTGGTGTTCAGAACGTTCTGGCCAAGTGCTACGGTTCGACCAACCCTGTGAACGTGGTTTACGCCACCTTCAAGGGTCTGAAAGCCATGCAATCTCCTGAATCCATTGCTGCCAAGCGCGGCAAGAGCGTCGAGGAGATCTTCTGATCATGGCAACCGTAAAAGTAACGCTGATCAAGAGCGTCTCGGGCCGTCTGCCTAACCACAAGCTGTGCGTTAAGGGCCTGGGTCTGCGTCGCATCGGTCACACTGTAGAAGTCCAGGATACTCCCGAAAACCGCGGGATGATCAACAAGGCTTACTACATGCTGAAGGTCGAGGGTTAATCGATGAAACTCAATGATCTGAGTCCAGCGCCGGGTTCCCGTCGCGAGAAGCATCGTCCAGGTCGTGGTATCGGTAGCGGTCTGGGCAAGACCGGCGGCCGTGGCCACAAAGGTCAGACTTCCCGTTCGGGTGGTTCGATCGCTCCTGGCTTCGAAGGCGGTCAACAGCCGCTGCACCGTCGTCTGCCGAAGTTCGGCTTCGTTTCCCTGAAAGCCATGGACCGCGCCGAAGTGCGTCTGTCCGAGCTGGCCAAGGTGGAAGGCGACGTGATCTCCGTGCAATCCCTGAAGGATGCCAACGTGATCGGCCAGAACGTACAGCGCGTGAAAATCATGCTGTCTGGCGAAGTCACTCGCGCAGTCACCATCAAGGGTATCGCAGCCACCAAGGGTGCGCGTGCGGCTATCGAAGCAGCTGGCGGCAAGTTCGAGGAATAAATGGCTAAGCAAGGTGCTCTCTCTTCGCTCGGTAAGGGCGGGATGTCGGAACTCTGGGCTCGTCTGCGCTTTCTGTTTATGGCGATCATCGTCTATCGGATAGGTGCGCATATCCCGGTTCCTGGCATCAATCCAGACCGTCTGGCGGATCTGTTTCGGCAGAATGAGGGGACCATTCTTAGCTTGTTCAACATGTTTTCCGGTGGCGCGCTTGAGCGCATGAGCATCTTTGCACTGGGGATCATGCCGTACATCTCGGCATCGATCATCATGCAGCTGATGACGGCGGTCAGCCCGCAACTGGAACAGTTGAAGAAGGAAGGTGAAGCTGGCCGTCGCAAGATCAGCCAGTACACCCGCTACGGCACCGTTATCCTGGCACTGGTTCAAGCCATTGGCATGTCCATTGGCCTGGCCAACCAGGGCGTTGCGTTTTCTGTAGGCCTGGGCTTCCATGTCGTTGCCGTCTCCACCTTCGTGGCAGGCGCGATGTTCATGATGTGGCTGGGCGAGCAGATCACCGAGCGCGGTGTGGGCAACGGTATCTCGATGTTGATCTTCGCGGGTATCGTTGCCGGTCTTCCGAGAGCAATCGGGCAGTCTTTCGAGTCTGCGCGCACAGGCGATATCAACATTTTCGCCCTGGTCGCTATCGGTTTGCTGGCAGTAGCGATTATCGGTTTTGTGGTGTTCATTGAGCGTGGTCAGCGTCGTATCGCCGTTCACTACGCCAAGCGTCAGCAGGGCCGCAAGGTCTTCGCTGCGCAGACCAGCCACTTGCCGCTGAAGGTGAACATGGCGGGGGTTATCCCGGCCATTTTCGCGAGCAGCATTCTGCTGTTCCCGGCTTCGCTGGGTGCCTGGTTCGGTCAGTCCGAAGGTATGGGCTGGCTGCAGGACATCTCGCAGTCGATCGCTCCTGGTCAGCCGTTGAACATTCTGCTGTTTAGTGCAGGGATCATTTTCTTCTGCTTCTTCTACACAGCGCTGATGTTCAACCCGAAAGACGTAGCGGAAAACCTGAAGAAGTCCGGTGCCTTTATTCCGGGTATCCGTCCTGGTGAGCAGTCGGCACGCTACATTGATGGCGTTCTGACCCGTCTGACCATGTTCGGTGCTCTTTACATGATGGCCGTCTGCCTTCTGCCCCAGTTCCTGGTGGTGGCAGCAAATGTGCCGTTCTACCTTGGCGGGACCTCGTTGCTGATTGTGGTAGTGGTTGTGATGGACTTCATGTCCCAAGTACAATCGCACCTCGTTTCGCACCAGTACGAATCCCTGATGAAGAAAGCCAACCTGAAAGGCTACGGTGGCAGCGGTCTGCTGCGCTGATACGCCCCTAAGGTTCGAGGAGTCGGTAATGAAAGTTCGTGCATCGGTGAAAAAGCTGTGCCGTAACTGCAAGATCATCCGTCGCGAAGGCGTCGTACGAGTGATCTGCAGCGCGGAACCGCGTCACAAACAGCGCCAAGGCTGAGTGTGATCTGCGCTTCAAACCCAGCAGCTAGTGTGCTGCTGGGTTGATTATTCGTTTCTACAGCGATATTATCTCGCGCCCTATTTCTTGGCTTCCGGGGCGTAGGTAGCTGTCAATTGGAGTCCCACTGAATGGCCCGTATTGCAGGCGTCAACATTCCAGATAACAAGCATGCTGTTATCTCGCTGACCTACATCTATGGTGTCGGTCGCACTACTGCACAGAAGATCTGTGCAGACGCTGGTGTAAACCCAGCCGCTAAGATCAAGGATCTGAGCGACGAGCAAATCGAAACCCTGCGTGGCGAAGTCGCGAAGTTCACCACCGAAGGTGACCTGCGTCGTGACATCAACATGAAGATCAAGCGCTTGATGGACCTGGGTTGCTACCGCGGCCTGCGTCATCGTAAAGGTCTGCCGGTTCGCGGTCAGCGCACCAAGACCAACGCACGCACCCGTAAGGGCCCGCGTAAGCCGATCCGCAAGTAATCGCCCAGGAATATAGACATGGCAAAACCTGCTGCTCGTCCTCGTAAGAAAGTCAAAAAGACAGTGGTTGATGGCATCGCCCACATCCATGCCTCTTTCAACAACACCATCGTGACCATCACCGACCGTCAGGGCAACGCTTTGTCCTGGGCGACCTCCGGTGGTTCGGGTTTCCGTGGTTCGCGCAAATCCACCCCGTTCGCAGCACAGATCGCTGCTGAGCGTGCTGGTCAAGCTGCGCTGGAATACGGTCTGAAGAACCTCGACGTAAACGTCAAGGGTCCAGGTCCAGGTCGTGAGTCCGCCGTTCGTGCACTGAACAGCTGCGGCTACAAGATCGCCAGCATCACCGACGTGACGCCAATCCCGCACAACGGGTGCCGTCCGCCGAAGAAGCGTCGCGTGTAATCAGGAGACAGATAAATGGCACGTTACATTGGTCCAAAATGCAAACTGTCTCGTCGTGAAGGCACTGACCTGTTCCTGAAGAGCGGCGTTCGCGCTCTGGAATCGAAGTGCAACATCGAAGCAGCCCCAGGTATCCACGGCCAGCGCCGTGGCCGTCAGTCCGACTACGGTACCCAGCTGCGCGAGAAGCAAAAAGTTCGTCGTATCTACGGTGTTCTGGAGCGTCAGTTCCGCGGTTACTACCAGGCTGCAGCCTCGAAAAAAGGCGCAACCGGTGAGAACCTGCTGCAACTGCTCGAGTGCCGTCTGGATAACGTCGTCTACCGTATGGGCTTCGGCTCGACTCGTTCCGAGTCCCGTCAGCTGGTTTCGCACAAAGCGATCAGCGTCAACGGTAAGACTGTAAACATTCCATCCTACCAAGTTCGTCCGGGTGACGTGGTCGCGGTTCGCGAGAAGTCGCTGAACCAGCTGCGCATTGTTCAAGCCCTTGAACTGTGCGCCCAGCGTGGCCGCGTTGAGTGGGTTGACGTGGATGCTGCTAAAAAGTCGGGCGTTTTCAAGAACGTTCCTGCTCGCAGCGACCTGTCTGCCGACATCAACGAGAACCTGATTGTCGAGCTCTACTCCAAGTAAGGGCTAGAAAATAGGTGCATCCATGCAGATTTCGGTAAATGAGTTCCTGACTCCCCGCCACATTGATGTGCAGGTAGTCAGTCCGACCCGCGCCAAGATTACGCTCGAGCCTCTCGAGCGTGGTTTCGGCCATACCCTGGGCAACGCGCTGCGCCGCATCCTGTTGTCCTCCATGCCTGGCTGTGCAGTAGTCGAGGCCGAGATCGACGGCGTACTCCACGAGTACTCCGCGATCGAAGGTGTTCAGGAAGATGTCATTGAAATCCTGTTGAACCTGAAAGGCCTGGCTATCAAACTGCACGGTCGTGACGAAGTTACGCTGACCTTGTCGAAAAAGGGTTCGGGGGTGGTTACCGCTGCCGATATTCAGCTGGATCACGATGTCGAGATCGTCAACCCCGATCACGTAATCGCGAACCTGGCGTCGAACGGCGCCCTGAACATGAAGCTCACTGTAGCTCGTGGTCGTGGTTACGAGCCGGCCGACTCCCGTCAAACCGACGAAGACGAAAGCCGTAGCATTGGCCGTCTGCAGTTGGACGCTTCGTTCAGCCCGGTGCGTCGTATCGCCTATGTGGTCGAGAACGCCCGTGTTGAACAGCGTACCAACCTGGACAAGCTGGTCATTGATCTGGAAACCAACGGCACCCTGGATCCTGAAGAGGCTATCCGCCGCGCTGCGACCATCCTGCAACAGCAGCTGGCCGCGTTCGTCGACCTCAAAGGTGACAGCGAGCCTGTCGTAGTCGAGCAGGAAGACGAGATCGATCCGATCCTGCTGCGTCCTGTTGACGACCTGGAACTGACTGTACGTTCGGCCAACTGCCTCAAGGCGGAGAACATCTACTACATCGGCGACCTGATTCAGCGTACCGAAGTAGAGCTGTTGAAGACTCCTAACCTGGGCAAGAAGTCCCTGACTGAAATCAAGGACGTCCTGGCCTCTCGTGGTCTGTCTCTCGGCATGCGCCTCGACAACTGGCCGCCTGCAAGTCTTAAGAAAGACGACAAGGCGACCGCCTGATCGTCGTAATCACCGAACGTAGTGTTTGGTAAGGAATGAATCATGCGTCATCGTAAAAGTGGACGTCACCTGAGCCGTACCAGCTCTCACCGCAAGGCTATGTTCCAGAACATGGCAGTGTCGCTGATCGAGCACGAGCTGATCAAAACCACCCTGCCGAAAGCCAAGGAACTGCGCCGCGTTGCCGAGCCGCTGATCACCCTGGCCAAGGAAGACAGCGTAGCTAACCGCCGTCTGGCCTTCGATCGTACCCGTTCGAAGTCCGCTGTTGGCAAGCTGTTCAACGACCTGGGCAAGCGTTACGCCACCCGTCAGGGCGGCTACCTGCGCATCCTGAAGTGCGGTTTCCGCGCTGGCGACAACGCTCCTATGGCGTACGTCGAGCTGGTTGATCGTCCGGTCGGCGGTGCTGTAGAAGCTGCTGAGTAAGACGTTCTGTCTGCTACAAAGAACCGGGCCTAGTGCCCGGTTTTTTGTTTCAAGATGTATTGTTTATTTCTATTGATTCAAGTCATGTAATGCATTTGTTCTTGTAACCTTGCTCGTCAATACTCTCTCCAGAGCCGATTAGCCGGCGCTTGAAGACCGATAAGGAGAGCCCATGAGCAAGATTCTCACCACCGCCAGCGGTGCACCTGTAGCAGACAACCAGAATTCCCGTTCCGCCGGCCCGCGCGGCCCGCTGCTGCTCGACGACTTCCACCTGATCGAGAAGCTCGCCCACTTCAATCGCGAGAACATTCCTGAGCGCCGCGTACACGCAAAAGGCTCGGGCGCCTACGGCACCTTTACCGTCACCCGCGATATCACCGGTTACACCAGTGCCAAGTTGTTTGAACAGGTTGGCAAGCAGACCGAAACCTTCCTGCGCTTCTCCACCGTTGGTGGTGAGCGTGGCTCCGCTGATACCGAGCGCGATCCCCGTGGTTTTGCCGTCAAGTTCTACACCGAGGAAGGTAACTGGGACATCGTCGGCAACAACACGCCGGTGTTCTTCATCCGTGACCCACTGAAGTTCCCGGACTTTATCCACACCCAGAAGCGTCACCCACAATCCAACCTGAAGAACGCTCAGATGATGTGGGACTTCTGGTCACACTCTCCCGAGGCGCTGCATCAGGTCACCATTCTGTTCTCCGATCGCGGCATTCCGGACGGCTACCGCCACATGCACGGCTTCGGTAGCCATACCTACAGCCTGATCAATGCCAAGGGTGAACGCACCTGGGTCAAATGGCACTTCAAGACCCAGCAAGGCATCAAGAACCTCGCACCGGCAGATGCTGCGCGCCTGGCAGGTACTGACCCGGACTACGCCCAGCGCGACCTGTTCGAAGCCATCGAGCGGGGCGATTACCCACGCTGGACCGTATGCATCCAGGTGATGAGCGAGGCCGAGGCTGCCAGCCGCGACGAAAACCCCTTCGACGTGACCAAGACCTGGTCGCAGAAGGTCTACCCGCTGATTGAAGTGGGCGTGCTGGAGCTCAACCGTAACCCGCTCAACTACTTTGCCGAGGTCGAGCAGGCTGCGTTTGGCCCGAGCAACATGGTGCCGGGTGTTGGCCTGTCGCCGGACCGCATGCTGCAAGGGCGGGTATTCGCCTACGCCGACGCGCACCGCTACCGGGTGGGCACCAACCATCAGCAACTGCCGGTGAACGCACCACGCTGCCCGGTCAACAGCTACCAGCGTGATGGTTCCATGGCCACTGCTACTTACGGCAGCGCGCCGAACTATGAGCCCAACAGCTACAGCGATGCGCCGAAGCAGTCGCCAAGCCACGCCGAGCCTGCACTGGCCCTGAATGGTTCGGCAGACCGCTACGACCACCGCGAGGACACCGACTACTACAGCCACACCGGCGCGCTGTTCCGCCTGATGAACGATGAGCAGAAAGCCCTGCTGATAAACAACATTGCCGGCACCATGGCAGGCGTCAGCGAAGACGTGATCCGGCGTCAGCTGCAATACTTCTTCAAGGCCGATCCGGCCTATGGCGAAGGGGTTGCCAAGGCCTTGGGCATCAATCTCGCCTAAGTCGAAGTGATAAGAAGAACCGCCCTCATTTGGGCGGTTTTTCAATGAATATCACTACTGTTTAACCGATTTTTTGCTTCTAATTGCGCGGTTTTTCAGTGACCGCAGGCAAAAGCTGGTTCACACTATATGGCATAGACGTTTTCACATGGAGAAGCAGGGCGATGCAAGGTCACCCGGACGTAATCAACTACCTCGTTACGCTGCTGAAGGGCGAACTGGCGGCTCGCGACCAGTACTTCATTCACTCGCGTATGTACGAAGACTGGGGCCTGTCCAAGCTCTACGAGCGCATCAACCACGAAATGGAAGAAGAGACGCAGCACGCCGATGCCCTGATGCGTCGCATCCTCATGCTCGAAGGCACCCCTGACATGCGCGCGGATGACCTGGAAGTGGGCAGCACCGTGCCGGAAATGATCGAGGCCGACCTCAAGCTCGAGTACAAGGTACGCGGCGCGCTGTGCAAAGGCATCGAACTGTGCGAACTGCACAAGGACTACATCAGCCGCGATATCCTGCGCGCACAGTTGGCTGATACCGAAGAAGATCACACCTACTGGCTGGAGAAGCAGCAGGGGCTGATCAAGGCCATTGGCCTGGAGAATTACCTGCAGTCGCAGATGTAAAAGCCTGGGGCTGCTTTGCAGCCCTATCGCGACACAAGGCCGCTCCTACATTTGATCGCGTCAATCCAGAGATTACGCGATCGCCTGTAGGAGCGGCCTTGTGTCGCGAAAGGGGCGCAAAGCGCCCCCCGAGGCCTTACGCCCGATCCCGCTCCAGCAACGGTTTCAGGTAGTGCCCGGTATACGACTGCTTCATCGTACTCAGTTCTTCCGGCGTACCGCAGGCGATGATCTGCCCGCCTTTCGAGCCACCCTCCGGCCCCAGATCCACCAGCCAATCCGCGGTCTTGATCACATCCAGGTTGTGCTCGATCACCACCACGGTATTGCCGTGGTCGCGCAGGCGATGCAGCACGTCCAGCAACTGCTGAATATCGGCAAAGTGCAGGCCCGTGGTCGGCTCGTCGAGGATGTACAGGGTCTTGCCGGTGTCACGCTTGGACAGTTCGCGCGACAGCTTCACTCGCTGTGCCTCACCGCCCGACAGCGTGGTCGCCGACTGGCCCAGCTTGATGTATGACAGCCCCACATCCATCAACGTCTGCAGCTTGCGCGCCAGCGCCGGCACTGCGTCGAAGAACTCGCGGGCATCCTCGATGGTCATTTCCAGCACCTCGTGGATGTTCTTGCCCTTGTACTTGATCTCCAGGGTTTCGCGGTTGTAGCGCTTGCTCTTGCACACGTCGCACGGCACATAGATGTCCGGCAGGAAGTGCATCTCCACCTTGATCAGGCCATCGCCCTGGCAGGCCTCGCAACGGCCTCCCTTGACGTTGAACGAGAAACGCCCCGGACCATAGCCGCGCGAACGCGATTCCGGCACACCGGAGAACAGCTCGCGGATCGGCGTGAAGATGCCGGTGTAGGTCGCCGGGTTCGAGCGAGGGGTGCGGCCGATCGGGCTCTGGTCGATGTCCACTACCTTGTCCAGGTGCTGCAGGCCATCCATGCTGGCATGCGGCGCCGCTTCCAGGCTGCTTGAGCCATTCAGGGCGGTCGCGGCCAGTGGGAACAGGGTGTTGTTGATCAATGTCGACTTGCCCGAACCGGACACCCCCGTCACGCAGGTCAGCAGGCCGATCGGGATTTCAAGGTCGACGTTTTGCAGGTTGTTGCCACGCGCGCCCTTGAGCTTGAGTTGCAGCTTCTTGTTGCGCGGCGTGCGCTTGGCCGGCACTACGATCTTCTTTCGCCCTGACAGGTACTTGCCGGTCAGCGAGTCGGGGTGCTCCATGACCTCCTGCGGCGACCCCTCGGCGACGATCTGACCGCCGTGCACGCCGGCCCCAGGGCCGATGTCCACCACGTAGTCGGCCAGGCGAATGGCGTCCTCGTCGTGTTCCACCACGATCACCGTGTTGCCCAGGTCGCGCAGGTGATTGAGGGTGGCCAGCAGGCGGTCGTTGTCACGCTGATGAAGGCCGATGGACGGCTCATCGAGGATGTACATCACTCCCACCAGGCCAGCACCGATCTGGCTGGCCAGGCGGATACGCTGCGCTTCGCCACCGGACAGGGTATCAGCGCTGCGGTCCAGGGTGAGATAGTCGAGACCGACGTTCACCAGGAACTGCAGGCGCTCGCAGATTTCCTTGAGGATCTTCGCCGCAATCTCGCCACGGCGTCCGGTCAGAGTCAGCTCGCCGAAGTAGTTGCTGGCTTCACCGATCGGCAGGTTGGTCACTGCCGGTAGCGTTTTTTCGCCCACCCACACATGCCTTGCCTCACGGCGCAGGCGGGTGCCGCGGCAATCGGGGCACGGCTGGGTGCCGAGGAACTTGGCCAGTTCTTCGCGCACGGTGGCCGACTCGGTCTCGCGGTAGCGACGCTCCAGGTTCGGCACGATGCCTTCGAACGGGTGCGAGCGCTTGACGATGTCGCCACGGTCGTTGAGGTACTTGAAGTCGACGCTCTGCTTGCCGCTGCCCTGCAGGATCACCTTCTGGTGCTCGGCCGAAAGCTGGCCGAATGGTTCCTCCAGGCTGAAGCCATAATGCGCGGCCAGCGAGCCGAGCATCTGGAAGTAGTACACGTTGCGCCGGTCCCAGCCGCGGATCGCGCCTTCGGCCAAGGTGAGCTCGGCATTGACCAGGCGCTTGGTGTCGAAGAACTGCTTCACCCCCAGGCCATCGCAGGTCGGGCAGGCGCCGGCGGGGTTGTTGAAGGAGAACAGCTTCGGCTCCAGCTCGCTGATGGCATGGCCACAGACCGGGCAGGCGAAACGCGCGGAGAAGATCGTCTCTTCGCCGGGCTCGTCATCCATCGGCGCGACCAGGGCTATGCCGTCGGCCAGCTTGAGCGCGGTCTCGAACGACTCGGCCAGGCGCTGTTGCAGGTCGGCGCGGACCTTGAAACGGTCCACCACCACATCGATGCTGTGTTTTTTCTGCTTGTCCAGCTTGGGCAGTTCGTCGAGCTCGTAGAGCTTGCCGTTGACCCGGGCACGCACAAAGCCCTGGGCCCGCAGCTCGTCGAACACCGCCAGGTGCTCGCCCTTGCGCTCGCGCACCACCGGCGCCAGCAGCATCAGCTTGCTGCCTTCCGGTCGCTCCAGCACCAGGTCGACCATCTGGCTGATCGTTTGCGCTTCCAGCGGGATATCGTGATCCGGGCAGCGTGGGGTACCCACGCGAGCGTACAGCAGGCGCAGATAGTCGTAGATTTCGGTGATGGTGCCGACCGTGGAGCGGGGGTTGTGCGAGGTCGACTTCTGCTCGATGGAAATGGCCGGCGACAGGCCTTCGATGGTGTCGACGTCGGGCTTTTCCATCATCGACAGGAACTGCCGGGCGTAGGCCGACAGCGATTCCACATAGCGGCGCTGGCCTTCGGCGTACAGAGTGTCGAACGCCAGGGACGACTTGCCGGAACCGGATAGGCCGGTGATCACGATCAGCTTGTCCCGGGGCAGGGTCAGGTCGATGTTCTTCAGGTTGTGGGTACGTGCCCCACGAATCAGGATCTTGTCCACTGCGGCCTCGCTCGGCGGGCATAAACAAGGAAGTATACGGCGCCCTGCCATTACGCGGCAAAGCGTCGCGTAGATGCCGTCAAGCTGTCGGACTGATAGAATCGCCGCCGGTTCACACGAGGTTAATCCATGCACGACACCCACAACGAGCGTATGAGTGGCGGCGAAACCCGCGCCGCTGGCGGCCTGGCCCTGGTCTTTGCCTTTCGTATGCTGGGCATGTTCATGGTCTTGCCGGTGCTGGCCACCTACGGCATGGACCTGGCCGGTGCCACGCCTGCGCTGATCGGCCTGGCCATTGGTGCCTATGGCCTGACCCAGGCCGTATTGCAGATCCCGTTCGGGATGATTTCCGATCGCATCGGCCGCCGGCCTGTGATTTACCTGGGGCTGGTCATCTTTGCCCTGGGCAGTGTATTGGCGGCCCAGGCCGACTCCATCTGGGGTGTGATTGCCGGGCGTATCCTGCAGGGTGCCGGGGCGATTTCCGCTGCGGTCATGGCGCTGCTGTCCGACCTCACCCGCGAGCAGCACCGGACCAAGGCCATGGCCATGATCGGCATGAGCATCGGCCTTTCGTTTGCCGTCGCCATGGTCGTCGGCCCATTGCTGACTCGTGCCTTTGGCTTGTCAGGATTGTTCCTCGCCACGGCAGGACTTGCCCTGGTCGGCATCCTGCTGATCGCCTTTGTGGTGCCCAATACCCACAGCATCCTGCAGCACCGTGAGTCGGGTGTGGCGCGCCAGGCCATCGGCCCGACCCTGCGCCATCCGGACCTTCTGCGCCTGGATGTGGGCATCTTCATCCTCCACGCCATCCTCATGGCCAGCTTCGTCGCATTGCCACTGGCCTTTGTCGAGCGCGGCGGTCTTCCGAAGGAACAGCACTGGTGGGTGTACCTGACCGCGTTGTTCATCTCATTTTTTGCAATGGTCCCGTTCATCATCTATGGCGAAAAAAAGCGCAAGATGAAACGCGTGCTGGCCGGGGCGGTCAGTGTGTTGCTGCTGGTGGAGGTGTTCTTCTGGCAGTGGGCTGACGGTTTGCGCGGACTGGTGATCGGCACCGTGGTATTCTTTACTGCATTCAACCTGCTGGAGGCATCGCTGCCTTCGCTGGTGAGCAAGGTGTCGCCTGCAGGTGGCAAGGGGACGGCAATGGGGGTCTACTCCACCAGCCAGTTCCTCGGCGCTGCCCTGGGAGGAATCCTCGGTGGCTGGTTGTTCCAGCACGGCGGGCTGAACATGGTGTTCCTCGGTTGTGCGGTACTGTGTGCCATCTGGTTGGTCGTCGCCTTGCGCATGAACGAGCCGCCCTATGTGACCAGCCTGCGCATGCCGCTGACGCCAGAGGCAGTCCGGGAAGCCGGCCTGACCGAGCGCCTGATGGCTGTGCCAGGTGTGACCGACGCCGTCGTGGTGGCGGAAGAAGCCGCCATCTATATCAAACTGGATACGAAAATTTTGGACCGTACGACCCTCGAGCGCCTGGTAAACCCGGCCTCTTCGGCGTGCGAAGCCTAGGAGAACGTTATGGCCCGTGGGGTTAACAAAGTCATTCTGGTCGGCACCTGTGGCCAGGATCCCGAAGTCCGCTACCTGCCCAACGGTAACGCCGTGACCAACCTGAGCCTGGCTACCAGCGAGCAGTGGACCGACAAGCAGTCGGGCCAGAAGGTCGAGCGTACCGAGTGGCACCGTGTGTCGCTGTTCGGCAAGGTTGCCGAAATCGCCGGCGAATATCTGCGCAAAGGTTCGCAGTGCTACATCGAAGGCAAGCTGCAGACCCGCGAGTGGGAAAAAGACGGCATCAAGCGCTACACCACCGAGATCATCGTCGACATCAACGGCACCATGCAGCTGCTCGGCGGCCGCCCGCAGAACCAGCAGCAGGGCGGTGACCCGTACAACCAGGGTGGCGGCAACTACGGTGGCGGCCAGCCGCAGCAGTACAACCAGGCCCCACGCCAGCAGGCCCCGCGCCCGCAACAGGCTCCTCAGCGCCCGGCCCCGCAGCAGCCAGCCCCGCAGCCGGCGGCTGACTTCGACAGCTTCGATGACGATATTCCGTTCTGATCAGAACGGTTAGGCGTCTGGCAAGACCAGAAACCCAGGGCAGTTGCTCTGGGTTTTTTTATGGGCGGTGCCGCGTACCTTTTTGTGGGCGGGCTTGCCCGAGAATGAATTGGTACCGACTGCCACTCCAATAGCGAGCCTGATCAATAGAACAACCGTGGCTCTGGCGAGTCCAGCAGGCTGACCAGCTTGGTCAGGGCAAAGCCCAACTCCTGACGGCTGGGGGCCATCAAGGCGATGCGCACGCCGCAGCTGGCGTGGCTGCGCTCTGGCAGGAACTGGCTGCCACTGACTACAGTGACGCCGTTGTTACGCGCCAGGTTGGCGAATTCGTCGCTGGTCCACGGCTCGGGCAACTCCAGCCAGATGTGGAAGCTGTTGGGCTGGCTGCGGATCTTGTACTTGCCAAGGATCTCCTGGGCCATTTGCTGGCGCGCGGCAGCCTCTTCCTGTTGTTCTCGCACCAACTGGTCGGCCATGCCGCTGTTGATCAGGTTGCTGGCCAGTTGTGCCATCAACGGCGATGGCATCCAGACGCTGCTGCGTACCATCGACGATAGCCGCGAGAGGGTTTGCGGTGGGGCGTACAGGTAACCGATACGCAGCGCCGGCAGCACACTTTTGGACAGGCTGGTGAGATACACCGAACGTTCTGGCGCGTACGCCGCCAGTGGCTGGTAATCCGGTGCGGGTTCAAGGAAGCCGTAGATATCGTCATCGACGATGAACAGGTCGAACTCGCGGGCGATCTCTGCGATGGCCTGGCGCCGTGCGTGGGGCATGATCGAGTTGGTGGGGTTCTGGTGGGTGGTGACACACACCAACAGGGAAGGGCGATGCTCCAGGCAGGCCGCGCGCAATGCCTCGGGAATAAGGCCATGCTCGTCCATGGCCACGCCACGCAGGCGGCGGCCCATGCTGTGGGCCAGGGAGATGATGCCTGGGTAGCAGAACGATTCGCACAGCACCACATCGTCGCTCTTCGACAGGCTGCTTATGGCCACCAATAGTCCATGCTGGGCGCCAGAGGTCAGTACAACTTGTTGCCAGCGCGCGCCAGGCAGCCAGCGCCGAATCCAGTCTGCACCTGCTTGTTTGTGGGAGGTGTGACCACCTTCTGTCACATAGTCGAGTACCTGTCCCAGGTCCGCAGAGGTGGCCAGCTCGCTGATCGCCGCACCCAGCCACTCACTCATGTGGGCGTCGTTGGGTTTGATGATCGAGAGATCGATCTGGCTGCTTTCGCCAGTAGCTGGTGTGTGCACCGACGGGGCGGATAACCGCTGTCGCAACTGCCTGACAAATGTGCCACGGCCTACCTCTCCAACCACCAGGCCGCGCTTGGCGGCTTCGTCGTAGGCTCTTCCAACTGTGCCGGGGGTTACATTCAGTGCCTCGGCAAGGTCTTTGAGGGTGGGCAAACGATCGCCTGCTGCAAGCCGACCACTTTCGATGTCCTGTTCAAGGGCATTAGCGATCATCAGGTAAACCGGCTGGGTTTGATCGCCGTATTGAGGGACCCACATGGAAATGGCACCAGATTCTGCAATTGCGCGCAGCCTAACATGAAAGCCAAGATGCGGGTAATGATGGCAATCTTCGCCATTGAGTCGATTTAATTCGATATTGCATCGATTCAATTGTTGTAATTACAATCATCGCGCTGATTGGGACATGCACATTTGCGTTGTGCTTGGCAGGACACTCCACTGGATGGACTTCGCTATGGAAATTCTGGGCGCTTTCTGGGCGGAACACTGGTTGCTGGCGGTGCTCATGCTTGGGGCTATCGCTTTCGTTGCCGGCTTCGTAGACAGCATTGCCGGTGGCGGCGGGTTGTTCCTGGTGCCGGGCTTTCTGCTGGTCGGCATGCCACCGCAGGTTGCCCTCGGCCAGGAAAAACTGGTCAGTACCGTTGGCACACTGGCAGCCATTCGCAACTTCCTGGCCAACAGCAAGATGGTCTGGCAGGTGGCGCTGGTCGGCGTGCCATTCTCGTTGCTCGGTGCCTACCTGGGAGCGCACCTGATCGTCTCGATCTCCCAGGAAGCTGTGGGCAAGATCATCCTGGCGCTGATCCCCTTCGGCATCCTCATCTTCCTCACCCCCAAGGACCGCCCGGTCGAGGAGCGCGAACTGTCATCGCGCATGCTCTTCACCGTGGTACCGCTGACCTGTCTGGCCATCGGCTTCTACGACGGCTTCTTCGGCCCGGGTACCGGCAGCATGTTCATCATCGCGTTCCACTACCTGCTGCGCATGGACCTGGTCTCCAGCTCGGCCAATTCAAAAACCTTCAACTTCGCATCCAACATCGGCGCTTTGGTGGCCTTCGTCATTGCCGGCAAGGTCGTCTACCTGCTGGCGGTGCCGCTGGTGGCCTGCAACATCCTCGGCAACCACCTTGGCAGTGCACTGGCCCTGCGCAAGGGCAACGAAGTGGTGCGCAAGGCGCTGGTGTTCTCGATGCTCTGCCTGTTCACCAGCCTGGGCGTTAAGTACCTGGCCTGACCCTTCCATAGGAGACAACTGATGAAAACTGCATTCGTAACCGGCGCCTCCTCGGGCTTTGGCCGCGCCATCTGCCGTACCTTGATCGGCAAAGGCTACCGCGTGATCGGTGGCGCCCGGCGCATGGACAAGCTGCAAGCGCTGGCCGCCGAGCTAGGCGTCAATTTCATTCCGCTGGCGCTGGATGTCACCGACCCGGTGTCGCTCGAGAAGGCGGTCGAGCAGATTAGTGATGCGTCACTGCAGGTCGACCTGCTGGTCAATAATGCCGGGCTGGCGCTGGGCGTGGACCGTGCCCAGGCCAGTAGTGCGGAAAACTGGCAGCGGATGATCGACACCAACATCACTGGCCTGGCCATGGTCACCCACAAGATCCTGCCGCAGATGGTGGAAGCTGACAGCGGCATGATCATCAATATCGGCTCGATCGCCGGCACCTATCCCTACCCGGGCGGTAACGTGTATGGCGCCAGCAAGGCCTTCGTTCGCCAGTTCAGCCTCAACCTGCGCGCCGACCTGGCGGGCACCCGCGTGCGAGTGAGCAACATCGAGCCTGGGCTGTGCTCGGGGACCGATTTCTCGGTGGTGCGCCTGAACGGTGATCTGGATGCCGTGCAGGCGCTGTATCGGGACGTGGAGGCCATCCTGCCCGAGGACATCGCGGCCACGGTGGCCTGGATTGCCGAGCAGCCGGCGCATGTGAACATCAATACCATCGAGATCATGCCGGTGGCCCAGAGCAGTGCGGCGCTGAACGTGGTGCGCAACCTGCCGCTTTGCTGATCGGCCGGTGGTGGATGGCCGGGCGTTGCCGGTGTTCGCGGGCACGCCCGCTGCAACAGGAATAGCGCTTTGCTTCGGGCATGTGCAGTAACTGTGGGAGCGGGTTCACCCGCGAATCAGGCAACACAGCGCCTTCAGCTGACCCATGTCATCGCACCTTCTCGATTCTTGGCTAGTCTTAACTGTTGGCGGCCATCAATTGGCCGCCACCGTGACTACCAAGAGGCGCCGGCCATGTTCCGTGCGTCCACCACCTGATCAGGAGTGCACGATGGACCTGAACCGTCGGCAGTTCTTCAAGGTCGCCGCCGTCGGCCTTGGAGGCTCGAGCCTTGCGGCGTTGGGCATGGCCCCGACACCCGCATTCGCCGAGCAGGTGCGTCACTTCAAGCTGGCGCATACCAAGGAAACCCGTAACACCTGCCCTTACTGCTCGGTCGGCTGCGGCCTGATCATGTACAGCCAGGGCGATGCGGGCAAGAACGTCAAACAGAACATCATCCATATCGAAGGTGACGCCGACCACCCAGTCAACCGCGGCACCCTCTGCCCGAAAGGCGCTGGCCTGCTGGACTTCATCCACAGCCCGAGCCGCCTGCAGTACCCCGAGGTACGCAAGCCGGGCAGCAAGGAGTGGGTGCGGGTCAGCTGGGACGAGGCGCTCGATCGCGTTGCCGACCTGATGAAGCAGGACCGCGACGCCAACTTCATCGAAAAGAACGCCCAGGGGCAAACGGTCAACCGCTGGCTCACCACCGGCTTTCTTGCTGCTTCCGCCGCCTCCAGCGAGGCCGGCTACCTGACCCACAAGGTCATCCGCGCAACAGGCATGCTGGGGTTCGATAACCAGGCTCGTGTCTGACATGGCCCGACGGTGGCAAGTCTTGCCCCGACGTACGGCCGTGGCGCCATGACCAACCACTGGTCCGATATCGCCAATGCGAATCTGGTCCTGGTGATGGGTGGCAACGCAGCAGAAGCGCATCCGTGCGGCTTCAAGTGGGTGACCGAGGCCAAGGCGCACAACAAGGCGCGGCTGATCGTGGTCGACCCGCGGTTTACCCGTACCGCTTCGGTGGCCGACTACTACGCACCGATTCGTACCGGTACCGACATCGCCTTCATGGGCGGGTTGATCAATTACTTGCTGAGCAATGACAAGATCCAGCACGAGTACGTGCGCAACTACACCGATGTGTCGTTCATCGTCAAAGAGAACTATGGCTTCGAGGATGGCCTGTTCAGCGGGTACGACGAGGCCAAGCGCGTGTATTCCGACAAGTCCGGCTGGGGTTACGAGCTGGGTGAAGACGGCTTTGCCAAGGTCGACCCGACGCTGCAGCACCCGCGCTGCGTGTTCCAGCTGATGAAGCAGCACTACAGCCGCTATACACCGGAACTGGCAAGCATGACCTGTGGCATGCCGCAGGACGCCATGTTGAAGATCTGGGAAGAGATCGCCACCTGCTCGGTACCGGGCAAGACCATGACGATCCTCTATGCGCTTGGCTGGACGCAGCACTCGATCGGCGCACAGATCATCCGCAGTGCGGCCATGGTGCAGTTGCTGCTGGGCAACGTCGGCATGCCGGGTGGCGGGGTCAATGCCTTACGCGGGCACTCCAACATCCAGGGCCTGACCGACCTCGGCCTGCTGTCCAACTCGTTGCCGGGTTACTTGACCCTTGCCGGCGATGCCGAGCAGGACTATGCCGCCTATATCGACAAGCGCGCCTCCAAGCCACTGCGTCCTGGCCAACTGTCGTACTGGCAGAACTACGGCAAGTTCCATGTCAGCCTGATGAAGGCGTGGTACGGCGCCAATGCCACGGCGGAGAACAACTGGGGCTACGACTGGCTGCCCAAGCTCGATGTGCCGGCCTACGACGTGCTGCGCATGTTCGAGATGATGGGCCAGGGCAAGGTAAACGGCTACATGTGCCAAGGTTTCAACCCGATTGCCGCGCTGCCGGACAAGAACCGTGTCACTGCCGCCCTGAGCAAACTCAAGTGGCTGGTGATCATGGACCCGCTGGCCACCGAGACCTCGGAGTTCTGGCGCAACGCCGGGCCGTTCAACGATGTCGATACGGCCAACATCCAGACCGAAGTGATCCGCCTGCCCACTACCTGCTTTGCCGAGGAAGACGGCTCGCTGGTCAACAGCAGCCGCTGGCTGCAGTGGCACTGGAAGGGCGCCGACGGCCCGGGCGAGACCCGCACCGACGTTCACATCATGAGCGAGCTGTTCCTGCGCCTGCGCCGACGCTACCAGGCCGAAGGCGGCGCCTATCCTGACGCGCTGATGAACATCAACTGGCCATACAAGGTCCCTGAAGAGCCATCCCCGGAGGAGCTGGCCAAGGAAATGAACGGCTGGGCGGTGACGGACGTCACCGATCCGACTGGCGCAGTGCTCAAGGCCGGCCAGCAACTGGCGGGCTTTGGCCAGCTCAAGGACGACGGCAGCACTGCGTCCGGTTGCTGGATCTTCTCCGGCAGCTGGACCGAGCAGGGTAACCAGATGGCTCGCCGTGACAACAGCGACCCGTACGGCATGCACCAAGTGCAGAACTGGGCCTGGGCCTGGCCGGCCAACCGCCGCATCCTCTACAACCGTGCCTCCAGCGACCCGCAAGGCAAGCCGTGGGACCCGGAGAAGAAGCGCCTGGTGTGGTGGAACGGCAAGGCCTGGACCGGGACCGATGTGCCCGACTTCAAGGTCGACTCGCCGCCCGAGGCGGGGATGAACCCGTTCATCATGAACCCCGAAGGCGTGGCGCGGTTCTTCGCCATCGACAAGATGGCCGAAGGCCCGTTCCCCGAGCACTACGAGCCGTTCGAGACGCCGATTGGCATCAACCCGCTGCACCCGCAGAACAAGAAGGCCACCAGTAACCCGGCCGGGCGGGTATTCGACTCGGTGTGGGACACCCTCGGCAAGCACGACGAGTTCCCGTACGCGGCGACCACGTACAGGCTGACCGAGCACTTCCACTTCTGGAGCAAGCATTGCCGGCTCAACGCCATTGCCCAGCCCGAGCAGTTCGTCGAAATCGGCGAGGTGCTGGCCAACGA
Source organism: Pseudomonas shirazica (assembly GCF_015168335.1). Lineage (NCBI taxonomy): Bacteria > Pseudomonadati > Pseudomonadota > Gammaproteobacteria > Pseudomonadales > Pseudomonadaceae > Pseudomonas > Pseudomonas shirazica. The sequence goes on along the minus strand of NZ_CP063456.1, from coordinate 4,731,491 downwards.
GAAAGGTATCAAGGCCGGCGACCGGGTGCGGGTATCGAGCAAGCGCGGACACATCGATGCGGTGGCGGTAGTGACCAAGCGGATTCGCCCGCTCCAGGTCAATAACCAGACCGTGCACCAGATCGGCATCCCGCTGCACTGGGGCTTCACCGGGGCTACGCGGCATGGCTACCTGACCAACACCCTGGTGCCTTTCCTGGGTGACGGCAATACCCAGACGCCAGAGTCCAAGTCGTTCCTCGTCAAAGTGGAGAAACTCTGATGGCCAGCCAAGACATCATCGCCCGCTCGGCCACCACCACCGTACCGCCTTCGGTACGCCAGCAGCAGGAAGTCGCCAAGCTGATCGACACCACCAAGTGCATCGGCTGCAAGGCCTGCCAGGTGGCGTGTTCGGAGTGGAACGAACTGCGTGACGAGGTCGGCCACAACCACGGCACCTACGACAACCCCCAGGACCTCACTGCCGAGACCTGGACCCTGATGCGCTTTACCGAGCACGAGCGCGACGACGGCAACCTGGAGTGGCTGATTCGCAAGGATGGCTGCATGCACTGCGCCGAGCCAGGTTGCCTGAAGGCGTGCCCAAGCCCGGGAGCAATCATCAAGCACGCCAACGGCATCGTCGACTTCAACCAGGACCACTGCATCGGTTGTGGGTACTGCATCACCGGTTGCCCGTTCAATATCCCGCGTATTTCGCAGAAGGACCACAAGGCGTACAAGTGCACCCTGTGTTCCGACCGCGTAACCGTGGGCCTGGAGCCGGCCTGCGTGAAAACCTGCCCGACCGGGGCGATCGTGTTCGGCACGAAGGATGAGATGAAGGTGCATGCCGCCGAGCGCGTCGTCGACCTCAAGTCGCGGGGCTACGACAAGGCCGGGCTGTACGACCCGGACGGCGTCGGTGGCACCCACGTGATGTATGTGCTGCACCATGCCGACACACCGAAGCTGTACGCCGGCCTGCCGGACCAGCCGGTGATCAGCCCGCTGGTGGGGCTGTGGAAGGGCTTTACCAAGCCGCTGGCGCTGCTGGCCATGGGGGCTGCGGTGCTGGCCGGGTTCTTCCACTATGTGCGGGTAGGGCCACAGCGGGTGGAGGAGGACGAACACCCGGCACCTGCGGATGAAAGCGTGCACCAGGTGGACCCGTCGGTCCATGTCTATGATCCGACCAAGCCCGGTGGGCAAGGGGAGCAGCGACCATGAACGACAACAAACCCATCCTGCGCTACAACGCCAACGAGCGCAGCAATCACTGGGTCGTCGCGATCCTGTTCATCCTGGCTGGCCTGTCGGGGCTGGCGCTGTTCCATCCGGCGCTGTTCTGGCTCAGCAACCTGTTCGGCGGTGGGCCCTGGACACGCATCCTGCACCCCTTCCTCGGGGTGGCGATGTTCGTGTTCTTCCTCGGCCTGGTGCTGCGTTTCTGGCGCGCTAATTTCATCACTGCCAATGACCGACTGTGGCTGCGCCGGGTGGACCGGGTGATGCTCAACAAGGAGGAGGGTGTGCCACCGATCGGCAAGTACAACGCCGGGCAGAAGCTGTTGTTCTGGACCCTGCTGGTGTGCATGCTGGTTCTGCTGGTCAGCGGCGTGGTGATCTGGCGCGCATACTTCAGCCATTTGTTCGGCATCGAGGTCATTCGCCTGTCTACGCTGCTCCACGCCCTGGCGGCGTTCGTGCTGATCCTCAGCATCATCGTGCACATCTACGCCGGTATCTGGATCAAGGGCTCGATCGGCGCCATGCTGCATGGCTGGGTCAGCCGCGCCTGGGCGCGCAAGCACCATGAGTTGTGGTACCGCGAAGTGACTGGTGACAAGACGCCGGGCAATCACGGACGAAAAGAAGGATGAGCGCTTGAGCACGATACTCGAACCCGGGCAGATCGAAGCGTCGGCAGTGATGCCGCCGTTTCTGCACCTGCCCCCCGCCAACCTGTTCGAACTGCGCGCCGCGCGTCTGGAGCAGCTGGCTGAGGGCAATGCCCTTGGCGAATACCTGAAGCTGGTGGCTCGTTTGTGCCGTATCCAGCAGCAGCTTGTGGATAACCCGCCCGCTGGCATGCCGGTGGCAGAGGAGCGTCAGCGCCTGTGCATAAGTCATGGTTTGCCGCCACTGGCGGCGGACAGCCTGGTGCGTGAAGGGCCATGGCTGGTCTGGTTGCTGTCCTTGCTCGAGCATCTCGACGCGGACACCAGCGGTCCGTTGGGGGAGGCGCTGCAAACCCTGCGCAGCAGTGACGACCATCAACGCAAGGGTTGGGGCATCGCCTTGCTCGCCGGCCAGTACGACGCAGTGCCCGCAGCACTGGTGCCGTTCATTGGGGCGGCCTTGCAGGCGGCCTGGTCCAGCTGGTTGCTGGCGCTGCCCGCGCCAGAGCTCAAGCCCGCCGACAGCCTGGCCCAGTGCCCGGCCTGCGGTTCGCCGGCGATGGCCGGGGTGGTGCGCAACCGCGGCAAGCACAATGGCCTGCGCTACCTGGCTTGTTCGCTGTGTGCCTGCGAATGGCACGTGGTGCGGGTCAAATGCGTGTACTGCGAGTCGAGCAAGGACCTGCGCTATACCAGCCTTGACGATGACCGCCATGCGCCGGGCAAGGCGCCGCTACGGGCGGAGTGCTGCCCGGAGTGCGAGAGCTACCTGAAGCAGAACTACCTGGAAAACGACGCGGCGGCCGAGCCGCTGGCCGATGACCTGGCCAGCCTGGCACTGGACATTCGCCTGGACGAGGAGGGCTTCCATCGGTTGGCACCGAACCTGATGCTCGCACCCGGGTAATGGAGAGTGTCTACACTGTAAGACCGAGTCGCCTTCTTCGCGGGTAAACCCGCTCCCACAGGGCCCGCGCAGCTTTTGAGGCTTGCGCGGCCCTTGTAGGAGCGGGTTTACCCGCGAGAGGCCAGTACAGACAACGGATCAGTCCAAGGTAGTACCGCATGTCCTCCAGCCTAGCCAGCGACACCCCACGCCTGCCCTCCATCGACACCCTTTTGCGCCACCCAGCCTGCCTCCCGCTGATCGACCGCCACGGTCGCGACGCGGTCCTCGCCACCCTGCGGCAACTGCTCGACGACCTGCGCGACCCCGCCCGCACCGGCCAGCTCAGCACCGCCGAACTGGCCGCTGAAGTCCTGCTGGGCCGCACTGGCGAACGCTTGGCCACCCAGCAACGCAGCCAGGTCCGCCGAGTGTTCAACCTCACCGGCACCGTGTTGCACACCAACCTCGGCCGCGCCCTGTTGCCAGAGGAGGCCATCGAGGCCATGCAGACCGCCGCCCGCTACCCGCTCAACCTGGAATTCGACCTGGCCACCGGCAAGCGCGGCGACCGTGACGATCTGATCGAGGGCCTGATCCGCGAGCTGACAGGCGCCGAAGCCGTCACCGTGGTCAACAACAACGCCGCCGCCGTGCTGCTGGCGCTCAACAGCCTGGGTGCGCGCAAGGAGGGGATCATCTCACGCGGTGAACTGATCGAGATCGGCGGTGCCTTCCGCATCCCCGACATCATGGCCCGCGCCGGCGTGAAGCTGCACGAAGTCGGCACCACCAACCGCACCCATGCCCGTGACTACGAGGCCGCCATCAGCCCGCGTACGGGCCTGCTGATGCGGGTGCATTGCAGCAACTACAGCATTCAGGGCTTCACTACCCAGGTGCCCACCGCCGAGCTGGCGCGTATCGCCCACCAACATGACTTGCCGTTGCTTGAAGACCTTGGCAGCGGCAGCCTGCTTGACCTTACCCGCTGGGGCCTGCCCGCCGAGCCTACTGTGCGTCAGGCCCTGGCTGACGGCGCCGATATCGTCACCTTCAGCGGCGACAAACTGCTGGGCGGGCCGCAAGCCGGAATCATCGTCGGGCGCAAGGAGCTGATCGCCAGAATCAAGAAGAACCCGCTCAAGCGCGCGCTGCGGGTCGACAAGATCACCCTTGCCGCACTCGAAGCGGTGCTGGCGTTGTACCGCAACCCCGACCGCCTGGCCGAGCGCCTGCCCAGCCTGCGCCTGCTGACCCGCAGTCAGGCCGAAATCCAGGCCCAGGCCGAGCGCCTGGCCCCTGAAATCAAAGCCCGGCTCGGCGAGCAATGGGCGGTCAGTGTGGAGCCGGCGTTGGGCATGATTGGCAGTGGCAGCCAACCGGTGGCCCGCCTGCCAAGCGCGGCATTGTGCCTGCGCCCGCAGGTGTCGAAGAAGTTGCGCGGGCGCAGCCTGCATGTACTGGAGCGCGCCTTGCGCGGTCTGCCCGTGCCAGTGCTCGGCCGAATCGACGATGACGCCCTGTGGCTGGACCTGCGCCAACTGGATGACGAGGCCCAGTGGCTGGCTCAGTTGCCCACCCTGCAATTGGGGCCGGTACAGTGATCGTTGGTACCGCCGGCCACATCGACCACGGCAAGACCGCACTGCTCCAGGCCCTGACCGGCCAGGCCGGTGACCAGCGCCAGGAGGAGCGCGCCCGTGGCATGACCATCGACCTTGGCTATCGCTATGCGGCGTTGACCGAGGGCGCAGCGCTGACCGGCTTCATCGACGTGCCCGGTCACGAGCGCTTTATCCACAACATGCTGGCCGGCGCCCATGGTATCGATCTGGTGCTGCTGGTAGTCGCGGCCGACGACGGGGTGATGCCTCAAACCCGCGAGCACCTGGCGATCATCGAGTTGCTGGGCATCCCACAAGCCCTGGTGGCGATCAGCAAATGCGACCGTGTAGAGCCGGCCCGCCTGGCCGAAGTGCAGGCACAGGTCAGCGAACTTCTCGCGCCGGGCCCATATGCCGGTGCGCGGCAGTTTCCGTTGTCCAGTGTGACCGGCGAAGGTATCGATGCCTTGCGCCAGGCCTTGCTGGCCGCGCAACAGCGCGTGTGCCAGCGCAGCGTGCGCGGCGGTTTCCGCCTGGCCGTCGACCGCGCCTTTGCCGTTACCGGTGCGGGTGTGGTGGTCACGGGCACGGCGCTGGCCGGGCGGGTCAGTGCCGGTGACACCTTGTTACTGGGCAAGGCCGGCAAACCGGTGCGGGTGCGTGGCCTGCATGCGCAGAACCAGGCCGCACTGGTGGCCGAAGCGGGCCAGCGGGTGGCACTGAACATTGCTGCCGAACGCCTGGCGGTGGAGCAGGTGCGCCGGGGGGACTGGCTAGTGCCCGAGTGGCTGCATGCGCCTAGCGTGCGGGTGGATATCGAGCTGAACCTGTTGCCGGGCGAGACCCGTACCTTCGAGCATTTCAGCGCTGTGCACGTGCACCTGGGCACCCAGGATGTAACGGCCCGGGTAGCCTTGCTCGAGGGTGAAACCTTGGTGGCAGGCCAGCGCATGTTCGCCCAGTTGCTGCTCAACGCGCCGCTGCAGGCGGTACACGGCGACCGCTTGGTGCTGCGCGATCAGCGTGCCCAGCGCACACTGGGGGGCGGCAAGGTACTCGATCCGTTCGCGCCAAGCCGTCAGCGTCGCAGTGATGAGCGCCTGCGCCAATTGCAGGTGCTGCGTGATGCCGAGGACCTGGAGCAGGCCTTGCCGGCACTGCTTGCCAGCGCACCCGGGGGGATCGACCCGCAACGTCTGGAACGGCAGTTCAATCGCCTGCGCGAAACCTGGCAGTTGCCGGAAGATGTGCTGGTGGTGGCCACGCGGCAGGGCCAACTGCTGTTTGCCAGTGTCCGGTGGCAGTCGCTCAAGCGCCAGGTGCTGGAGCAGTTGGTGCGGTTCCATGAACAGGAGCCCGACCAGCTCGGCCCGGACCGCGACCGCCTGCGCCGCTTTGCTGCCTTGCCGCTGGAGCGGCCCGCTTTTGTCAGCCTGCTGGATGAGTTGCTCGAAGACGGCGCCATTGCCAGCAGCGGGCCTTGGCTGCACCTGCCCGATCACAAGGTGCAGTTGAGCGAAGCCGACAGTGCATTATGGGCGAGTCTGCAACCGAAGTTGCTGGCGGGGCAATACGATCCGCCCTGGGTCCGGACGCTGGCGAGCGAGGAAAATTGTGCCGAAGCCGATGTGCGCCTGTTGCTGCGCAAGCTGGCCCGGTTGGGCCTGGTGCACCAGGTGGTGCGCGACCTGTTCTACCCCGAGGCGACGCTACAGCGCATGGCAGAGCTGCTGCTGGGGCAGGCCAGTGAAACGCCGATAGTGCAGGTTGCCGCGTTTCGCGATATGTTGGGCATCGGTCGCAAGCGCAGTGTACAGATTCTGGAGTACTTCGACCGCATCGGCCTGACCCGGAGGGTGGCCGATCAGCGTCACATTCGCGCCGACAGCGCCCTGGCCCAGCAGCAGGCCAGGCACTGAGTTCAAGGAAGGCAATCGCGCCCGGTGGCGCGGCCGGGCTTCAAACCCGGTTGGGGACGGCAGCCGTTCCCGGGCAGGTTCGACTCCCGCTGCCTTCCGCCATTTTCCTTTGCCTGTCAGGGCCCTATCGCCGGCAAGCCAGCTCCCACAGGTACTCCACAGGCCTCAGGCCTTGTGTTATCCCTGTGGGAGCTGGCTTGCCGGCGATAGGGCCAGACCAGGCAACACTCAGGCCCGTTCCCCACACAGATCCAGGGCAAACCACCGCTCCGCCGTGTCGACATCCAGCCCGGCCCCCAGCAACGCAACCATCTTGGCCAGCGCCGCCTCCCGGGTCATGCCCCCGCCACTGACCAGCCCGGCCCCGCGCAAGCGGTTACCCGCCGCATAGGTATCGAACACCACCGACCCCTCAGGGCACTGGCTGATAGCTGCCAGCATCACACCCCGCTGGCGTGCCGCGCTCAGCGCATCCAGCAACGCCTGGTCATCCGACGGCCCGGTACCGCTGCCGTAGCACTCCAGCAGCAAACCCTGCACGCCGCTGCCCAGCAGTGCCTGCAAGTGCCCGGCCTGCAGGCCCGGGAACACCGGCACTATCGCCAGGTTGACCGGCTGGCGCGGGTGCTTGTAGCCAAGCTCGGCAGGGATCGCCGTTGCGCGCTCACTGTCACGATGGCGCGGCAGCGCGGCAAAGGCATCGAACGCCTCGCTGCGCAGCTTCGACGCCCGGCAGCCATGCAGCAGCTGCCCATGGAAGTACAGTTGCACGCCATCTTCCAGCCCTTGTTCGAACTGGCGCAGTGCGCCGCACAAGTTGCCCCAGGCGTCGCTGTCCGCGCTACCTGCAGGCAGCATCGAGCCGGTCAGCAGCACTGGCACCGGCAGGCCCAGCAGCAGGAACGACAACGCCGCGGCGCTGTAGGCCAGGCTGTCGGTACCATGCAGTACGAGCACGCCATCATGGCCAGCCACCTCTACCGCTGCGACGATTGCATCGCGCATCGCCAGCCAGTTGTGCTGTTGCATGTTGGCGCTGTCGAGCAGCGGGTTCAGTTCCTGCAAGGTCCATTGCACCTGGGGTGCATCGGCCAACTGGGCAAAGTGTTCGCGCATGCGTGCTTCGAAGCCACCGGCCGGCGCCAGGCCTTCGGGGGTTTCGAGCATGCCGATGGTGCCCCCGGTATAGAGCACGAGGAGATTCTTTACTGCTCGCATGGGAAGTATCCGTAGCGGTGAGCGGAAGAAGGTAAGCCGCCCACGGACGGGGCGGCTGGCAGGGGAGAATATCAGCGCTGCGTCTGGACTTCGCCGACTGCTTTGTCAGTGGCTGTTTCCGCCTGCGGATTGGCAGGCCAGGCATTGCGATCCAGGTCCAGGTCGGCAAACTTGGCCGAGTCGAACACCGGTTGGTCGACGCCCGCCTTGCGCTGGTCGTCGTAGTCGCGCATCACCCGCAGGCCGACCTTGAACAGCAGGGCCAGGGCCACCAGGTTGACGAAGGCCAGGCAGGTCATGGTGATATCGGCAAAGGCGAACACAGTCGACAGGTCCTGCAACGAGCCCCATACAACCAGCGCCAGTACCAGGCCACGGAATACCATCAGTACCACACGATTGCGGCTGAGGAATTGCAGGCTGTTCTCGCCCAGGTAGTAGTTGTAGAGGATGCAGGTGAACACGAACAGCGACAGTGCCACGCTGACGAACACGCGGCCCCAGTCACCAACCACGGCGGCCAGCGAGTTCTGGGTCAGGACGATGCCGTCACCTTCGAAGCCCGGGGTGTAGAAGCCCGACAACAGGATCAGCAGCGCGGTGCAGGTGCAGATCACGAAGGTGTCGAGGAACACGCTGAATGCCTGGACAACGCCCTGCGCACCCGGGTGTTTCACGGCGGCCACGGCTGCGACGTTTGGCGCACTGCCCAGGCCCGCTTCGTTGGCGAACACACCACGCTTCACGCCCATGACGATGGCGCTGCCGAGCAGGCCGCCGAACGCCGGGTCGAGGCCGAAGGCACTCTTGAAGATGGTTTCCAGCATGGCTGGCACGTGATCGATCTGGGTGCCGATCACGTACAGGGTCACGCCGATGTACGCCAGGGTCTTGACCGGTACCAGCAGGTCCGACACCGCGGCGATGCGCTTGATACCGCCGATGAAGGTGATGGCCAGCAGCACGGCGAGGACGATGCCGGTGTGCTTGGGGTCGAAGGCGAAGGCGTTCTGCAGCGAGTGAGTCACGGTGTACGACTGCAGGCCGATGAAGGCGAAGCCGTAGGTGACCAGCAGCAGGACCGAGAACACGATGGCCATGCTTTTCAGCTTCAGGCCGTGCTGGATGTAGTACGCCGGGCCACCACGGTACAGGCCGTCGCCATCGGCGCGCTTGTAGACCTGGGCCAGGGTGCATTCGAAGAAGCTGCTGGACATACCCACCAGTGCGGTGACCCACATCCAGAACACGGCGCCCGGGCCACCCAGGGTCACGGCAATGCCGACACCGGCGATGTTACCGGCACCAACGCGGCCAGCCAGGCTCAGCATCAGGGCCTGGAAGGAGCTCAGCTGGCCTGCCTGGCCACGCAGCGATTCCTTGAACACACCGAACATGTGGCCGAAGTGGCGGAACTGGACGAACCGGGAGCGGATAGTGAAGTAGCTACCCAGCCCTACGATCAGCACAATGAGAAGTTTCCCCGAGAGGAAATCGTTGAGTACTTCGAGCATTGGAAAATGACCTCGATTCTTATTGTTCGTGTGGAAAGATCAGCGGACGGCAGGCGCACCGCTATTCGTGGGGCGCATGGTTGGCTATGACAAGAGCGGTTACAATTTCGCGGGTTGCTCTGATTTGGTGCAACTTGATGCTACAATTGCGCCATTCGCGTCACCTGAGTCCCGAGTCATGAGCGATCATTTCGCTACCAACCTCAAACTGGCCTGCAGCCACTACCGCTCTATCTCCGAAGTTTGCCGCCAGCTGTCGATCAACCGCGCGCAGTTCAACAAGTACCTGAGTGGGCAAAGCCGCCCGACGGCCTACAACCTCAAGCGCATCGGCGATTTCTTCGGGGTCGAAGATTACGAATTGAATTTGCCACCCGAGCAGTTCAGCCGCCTGATCGGTGCTCGCGTGTCGACCCCGGCCGAGCAGCCTGGCGACCCGATCAGTGATCTGTTCCGTCCGTTGCACGCCCATGCGGGGAACCTGTCGCGCTATTGCGGTTACTACCTGGAATATTCCAACTGCATGTCGGTTCCGGGCACGGTCCTGGTGTCATTGGTGCACCTGTGGGAGGAGCGCGGGCAGTTCCTTTTCGAACGCCAGGAACGCCAGGAGCGTTCCAGCGCCACCAACCCCCATGCCGAGGTGCGTTGCCGCTATCTGGGAGCGGCGTTCCAGCTGCAGGACCGGATGTTCCTGGTCGATTACGAGTCGCTGACGTTCAACGAGATGAGCCAGACTATCCTCATCCCCAGTTTCAAAAGCCGCATTACCCGCCTCAACGGCCTGAAGGCCGGCGTATCCAGCGGAGACCGGCGAAACCCGGCCTGCACTCGGGTTGTGTGGGACTACCTGGGAGAGGAGATCAATCGCATCAATGTCTACCGGCAGGTAAAACTGTACCAGCCGGATGATCCACGCATAGATGACGATGTGCGTGAGCGCCTCAGCGTGGGGCCGTTGCGTAACAGTCTGTTCGAAATCGAGTGATGCTTTTTTCAGAGAACAAGTTGATGTAACCACTCGCCAACAGGGTTGCCTGGGTCGAGCAGCAACTTGATTGCCATGATGCAGCAAACACAGACCAGCAATGGCTTGATCAGACGGGGGCCAAAGTGTACTGCGCAGCGTGCGCCCAGTTGAGCCCCCACAAAAGCAGCGAATGCCATTGCCAGTGCCAGCGGCCAGATGATCGCCCCGCTCAGTGAAAAGACTGACAACGCGCCCAGGTTACAGGCTGCGTTCAAAAGCTTGCTTGTGCACACGGCTTGTATCAAGTGCTGGCCCAAGAGGATCACGCAGGCCAGCATGAAGAACGAGCCGACGCCAGGGCCGAAGATCCCGTCATAAAAGCCAATGATCGGTGCAACCGTGATGCAGAACAGGCTGGTCGATATCTTTGCCTTGCGCGCTTGTTCATTCGGCTTTGGACTGAAGGCAAAGTAGGCGGCTATCAGGATCAGCAGAGGTGGAACGCACGCCTGCAGAACGCTTTTGGGCACGTAAGTTATCGACAAGGCACCCAACGCCCCTCCGATAAACGACATGACAGCCATTGGACTGCCTTGTCTCCAGTCGATCATGCCTTTGCGGGCGAAGGCGCACGTAGCCGAAACCGTAGCCGAAGCCGCCTGGAACTTGTTGGTGGCAATTGCCGCCAAGGGTTCGATACCGGCAATGAACAACACCGGGAGCGTGATCAGGCCCCCGCCACCGGCGATAGCATCGAAAAAGCCGGCCATCAGTGCCACCAGTGCGAGGGTCAGAACAAGCGTTAAATCTAATTCGATCATTGCGTGTTTTCCTATGATCAGCCACGCACCAGCAGCGGGTCTTCAGCGAGCACCAGCGGTTCGGCGAAGGGGGAATATCCGAATTGACGGATAAGCAGGCGCCGGTTGTCCTGAACCATGTCGCGGCCGTGCAAGGCTCGGCTGTTGTTGATCAGCAGTGCGGTGTCAGGCTGCAGGACAAACGCCAACGGTTGTGTGGTATCCAGTATTTTTTGAAAGGAGTCGAAAGCGCGCGCAGCAGCGCTGCAGGCGCGTTCATTCAGACTGAAGCGATAGCTATTGTAACGAACAGAGAAACCACCATTTGGCTCGAATTGCAGTATTGAAACTGCTTTGCCTGCATTGCCTTGCCCGTGACCGAAGCAGTCACTGCGGGTGAAGTCGAAAGACGCTGAAGTCAGTGCAAGTGTGCCCATGCTACCCAAGCGTTCAATGATTCCCCGGAGCGGGAAGACATGCGTAGGTTCATTGGCGGGGTTCCAGCGCGCAGTCAGAATCAGTGCAGAGGGAGCAGGGGAGTGAGCGTTGCTGGAAATTGTCGAGCAGTTGTAAGGCGCTTCAGTGTGCGGCCCCAAGCGCAAGCCCGCATGCGAGCTGGTTTCAACTTTCAGGCAGGGATCTTCGTCGAGTCGCGGAATGCGGCCACCGCCCTTGAAGTTGCCCACCAGGCGAACCTGCTTACCCTCGTTATCTATATCGAAGGCGAAACTGCGGTGGCGCACGAGCTCCAGCAGCAGTTGATTGCGTGAGGCAAGGTATTGGCAGCGTGGGTTTTGCGCCAGGGCGGAAATGTGGGGCAGATATTCTGGTATTGGCTCGTCGGCACAAGGCATATGCCTGTACATCAAGGCAGATAGCTGGCCTTCACTGAAGCGTTGTAGCAACCCACGCTGTTCCACGCTCAAGGCTTGCTCGAGTTGATCGGCGAATATACGAGCCTGAAGTGCTACTCCTTTGGCCTCTGGGCCACCCAGGTCAGCAATGGTCTGGCTTGCAAAGGCTATGGCCTTGCTTTGCTCCGGGCTGAAATCCAGGTATGCAACTTCCGAACGAGGCATTGAACGTTCCCTGTACTTGTTTTTGTGAAGCTCCCCGGCTGGCAAGTGGGGGAGTCAACTATTCAATGCGGTTGTGCTGTTGCGCGGAAGTCAGCTCGTTCCTGGTATGTCGTAGGAGATTTCTGCGTGTTGCGGTATTGAACGGTGGAACTTTGAAATCACTACCGCCTGTGGCATCGAACGGGTCCGGTGTTGGACTTCCCCGCCCGGAAACCGCAAAATGACCCCTTTCCTTCAATCAACCTCTCCGGATCTGCTGACTCTATGCGTATGCGCCTAATGCTGTTGGGTGGTGGCAATGCCCTCGGGCAAGCGCTGATTCGTCTTGGGGCCGAGGAGGACATCGCATTCCTGGCTCCGCGCCCGCCCGAGAACGGCTGGACGCCGGCCAGCCTCACCCAGCTGCTCGACGATCATCGTCCCGATGCACTGGTCAACCTGGCCTATTACTTCGACTGGTTCCAGGCCGAGTCGGTCAGCGAGCAGCGCCTGGCCCAGCAGGAGCGGGCTGTGGAGCGGTTGGCAGAGCTGTGCCAGCACCACCAGATCACCCTGGTTCAGCCATCCAGCTACCGGGTGTTCGATGGTTCTCGGGCCACGGCCTACAGCGAAAAGGACGAGCCGGTACCGCTGGGCCTGCGTGGCCAGGCCCTGTGGCGCATCGAGCAGAGCGTTCGCGCGGCTTGCCCGCAACACGTGCTGTTGCGCTTTGGTTGGCTGCTCGACGAAAGCATCGACGGGGCGTTGGGCCGCTTCCTGACCCGCGCCGAGCAACCCCAGGAGCTGCTGCTGGCCGATGACCGGCGTGGCAACCCTACGCCGGTCGACGACGCCGCCCGGGTGATCCTGTCGGTGCTCAAACAACTCGATTGCAGTGCGCCGCTGTGGGGCACCTACCATTACGCCGGCAACGAGGCGACCACGCCGCTGGCGCTGGGCCAGGCGATCCTCGCCGAGGCAGGCCAGTACCGGCAGCTGGCCGTGCAGGCGCCGACGCCGCAGGCACATGCCGCACGGCCGGATGCCAGCGAAGAGCCGCAGCACGCGGTACTGGCCTGCAAGAAAATCCTTCATACCTTCGGCATCAAGCCGCGCGCCTGGCGCGCCGGCTTGCCGCCTCTACTGGACCGGTTCTACCGCCATGGCTGACGCCCCCATCCTGATCACCGGCGGTGCCGGCTTTATTGGCTCCCACCTGTGCGATGCGTTGTTGGAGAAAGGCTACGCCGTACGCATTCTCGACGATTTCTCCACTGGCCAGCGGGGCAACCTGCAGGTTGGCCACCCTCGGCTGGAACTGGTTGAAGGCGATGTCGCCGATGCCGAGCTGGTTACGCAGGTTACGGCTGGCTGCAGTGCCGTGGTGCACCTGGCAGCGGTGGCCTCGGTGCAGGCCTCGGTCGAGGACCCGGTGCGGACCCACCAGAGCAATTTCATCGGTACCCTCAACGTGTGCGAAGCCATGCGCGTGCATGGGCTGCGCCGGGTGCTGTTCGCCTCCAGTGCGGCGGTGTATGGCAACAATGGTGAAGGCGAGTCGATTGCCGAAGACACTCCCAAGGCGCCGCTGACCCCCTACGCCGTGGACAAGCTGGCCAGTGAGCAGTACCTGGACTTCTACCGTCGTCAGCATGGCCTGGAGCCGGTGGTGTTCCGCTTCTTCAATATCTTCGGGCCGCGCCAGGACCCGTCCTCGCCGTATTCCGGGGTGATCAGCATCTTCTCCCAACGTGCTGTGCAGGGTTTGCCGATTACCGTGTTCGGTGATGGTGAGCAGACCCGGGACTTCCTTTACGTGGGCGACCTGGTGCAGGTGATGGTGCAGGCGCTGGAGCAGCCGCAGGTCGAGGAGGGCGCGGTGAATATCGGCCTCAACCAGGCCACTTCGCTCAACCAGTTGCTGGCAGCACTTGAGAAGGTGGTGGGTAGCTTGCCGGTGGTCAGCTATGTGGCGGCACGTTCGGGTGACATTCGCCATTCGCGGGCGGATAACCAGCGCTTGTTGGCGCGGTTCGAGTTTCCGCAGGCGACGCCGATGGTCGAGGGCTTGTCGCGGCTTCTGGGTAAGGGCTGAAATTCTTGGGGGCGCTTTGCGCCCCTATCGCGACACAAGGCCGCTCCTACAGCGATCGCGCCAGGCCGAGGTTGCGCGGTAGCTGTAGGAGCGGCCTTGTGTCGCGATGGGCTGCGCAGCAGCCCCAGAATCACTCATGCCGCACCACTTTTCGCAGGCAATCCCCTGCCGCCAGCACCCGCCCATCCCGGGCCCGCACCTGCAGTGTTTCCAGCGCCTGCCCCGTATCACTATCCACCAACTCCGAACGCACCTCGCCCGCCTCGAACAGAAACCGCTCCCCCCACTGCCTCAAGCCAACCACCACCGGGAACACCGATCGCCCTTTCTCGGTCAGCACATACTCCTTGTAGGCACTGCCATCCGACGCCGGTTGCAGCGTCAGCAGCCCACTCTCCACCAGCCACTTCAGCCGTGAGGCGAGGATGTTCTTCGCCAGCCCCAGGTTCTTCTGGAATTCACTGAAGCGCCGCAGCCCATCGAATGCGTCGCGCAGGATCATCAGCGCCCAGCGGTCTCCCAGTACCTCCAGCGCCCGGGCTACGGGGCATTGCGCATTGTTTTCATCGAGCATGGACGGGGCCTTTCGTGATCATCTGGTTGCAGATTAAAACCACATTTGCTAAATAGCCAGTATGTGGTTTCAATTCGAAACCAGATTGACGAGACCAGCCCGATGAACCCTGCACTGACACGCTGGATAACCCTGCTGCTGGCCATCACCAGCGCCATGGCTGTGGCGACTGTGTATTTCGCCCAGCCTCTGCTCGAGTCGATGGCCGCTGACCTGGGCGTGGCGCAGCAGCAGATCGGTTGGGTAGTGGGCGCGACCCAGGCGGGCTATGCCCTGGGGTTGTTGCTGATCGTGCCGCTGGGGGACCTGATCGACCGCAAGCGCCTGTTGCTCGGGCAGTTGCTGTTCTCGGCCCTGGCGCTGGTTGGGGTAGGCATGGCGCCCAACTGGGCGCTATTGCTGCTGGCCCTGGCCATCACCGGGCTGATGGCGGTCATGGTGCAGGTGATGGTGGCGCATGCAGCGAGCCTTGCCGCCCCCGGCCAGCAAGGGCAGGCCGTGGGCATCGTCACCAGCGGCATAGTGCTGGGCATTCTGCTGGCACGGCTGGTCTCGGGCGGGCTTGCCGACCTGGCTGGCTGGCGCAGCGTGTACCTGATTGCCGCAGGGCTGTTGATGCTGCTGGCCCTGGTGCTGTGGCGCAGCCTGCCCGCGGGGCAACCGGTGTCGCTGCGGTCTGGCTACCGGGCGCTGATCGTTGCCCAGTTCAGGCTGTACCGGCACGACCGGCTGCTGCGTCAGCGCGGGCTGTTCGGCGTGTTGATCTTCGCTGCGTTCAGCGTGCTCTGGAGTGCCATGGTCATGCCCCTGAGTGCCGAGCCACTGGCGCTGAGCCATACCGAGGTCGGTCTGTTCGGCCTGGCGGGTGTTGCCGGCACATTGGCGGCAGCGCGCGCCGGTCGCCTGGCCGACCAGGGGCTGGGGGAGCGCACCACCGGTCTGGCGCTGGTTCTGCTGGTGCTGTCATGGCTGCCCACGGCCTTCGTCGGGCATTCACTGATGGCCTTCGGGTTGGGTGTGCTGATGCTGGACTTTGCCGTGCAGGCGGTGCATGTCACCAACCAGAGCCTGCTACTGGCCGGGCGTGGCGCAATGGCCAGCCGGTTGATCGGCGCCTACATGTGCTGCTATTCGCTTGGCAGCGGAGTGGGGGCAGTGCTGGCGAGCTGGGTGTATGCCCATTGGGGTTGGGCAGCGGTGTGTTGGCTTGGGATGGGCATCAGCGCGGTGGCGCTGGGGTACTGGCTATGGCTGCAACGCGCGAGGGCGGCCGAAGCCGCCCTGCAGTGTTCAGGTCAGAACTTGTAGCCAAGGCCGACCATGTACACCCACGGGTCGACATCGACGTCGACCTTGGTCTTGCTGTAGCCCAGTGCGCTCGGGCCGTTGACGCTGGCCTTGGTGTCGATGTCGACGTACCAGACCGATGCGTTGACCAGCAAGTTGTCGGTGATCATGTAGTCCATGCCCAGCTGACCGGCGATGCCGACCGAGTCTTGCAGCTTCAGGTTGCTGAAGCCCTGCTGCTTGCGTGCGCTACTGAGGTCTTCGTCGAAGAACAGGGTGTAGTTGATGCCGACGCCGGCATACGGCTGGAACTTGGAAGTCGGTTCCATCGGGTAGTACTGCAACGACAGGGTCGGTGGCAGCTGCTTGATGTCGGCGAGCTTGCCGTCCAGGCCGCCGCCCAGGCCTTTGACGCCGACGGTGTGCTTGAACGGGGTGGAAGCCAGCAGCTCGAGGCCGATATGGTCGGTGAGCATATAGGCGAAGGTCAGGCCCAGTTGGGTGTCGCTGTCCAGAGTCGCCTTGGTGCCCGAGACTTTGTTGCCGTCGAATTTCAGGTCGCCGCTGCTTTCGTTGGGAGCTGTGGTAATGGCTCCTGCGCGGACGATGATATCGCCTGCCTGGTGGGCGTGGGCGACAGGGGCAGCGAGCGCCAGGGCCGCGAGGGCGGCGCTGAGCAAGGACTTGTTCATGGAAGCTCCCAGAGGACGTGAGTAATCGAGTAGTCCAATGGTACGGATGCCGTTAAACAGAAAGTTTGACCCAGCTCAAAGAAGCGTCGTCACGAATTCGAAACAGTTCTCATCTCAGCTCATAAGCGTATATTTTCTCGGCTTCCATCTGGTAGCCGGCATCGGCCAGTTCGCTGCTGGAGGCTCTAACCTGCAGCTTTCCCTCGATCCAGTAGGGCTGGTAGAGGTCTTCTACGCGCACGCCCATTTCGCTGAAGATGTGCACGATCTGGTTCGAGGGTGGAGGTGGCACGTGGATGCACGCGCCGTAGTAGGGGACCAGCAGGAATTCGGTGGTGCGGCCTTCTTCGCTCACCTCCAGCGGCACGATGTAGCCGGGCAGTTTGATCTGCTGGCCGTCGAGGCTTTTTACCACCGGGGCGTCGGGTGCCTGCTGGCGTGCCGGCGGGGCGGACTCGGCGGACAGGGCGTTGCTGAGCTGCGACATGTCGTGCAGCGGCGCGAGTTGGGGCGGGATGACCGGGGCGCCTTCGGGGATGAGGGCGGGCCAGTCAAGTTCGCGGGGTTCCGAGGCCCAGGTGGGCGATGCCAGTGAAAGCAGCATGACCAGGAGTAGTTGTACTGCCTGTACTGGCCTCTTCGCGGGTGAACCCGCTCCCACAGGTCCTGCACAGGCTTTGAAGCTTGTGGTGGACCTTGTGGGAGCGGGTTCACCCGCGAAGAAGGCAGTGAGGTATTGGATCATTGCACGCCCTCAGAGGTGAATGGACAAGCCATCGGCCAACGACTGCCGATAGGCCCGCCACGCCGGCACGCTGCCCATCAACAGCGCAGCTCCCAGTATGATAGCCAGCAACGTCCATTCATGAGCGCTCGGCATGGCCAGCGGCAAATACAAACCATAGTTGGCTTGCACATACCCCTGCGCCAGGGCGATTCCCGCATACAGCAAGCCAAGCCCGGCAGCGATCCCGATCGCCGCCAGCGACAGTGCCTCCAGCACCAGCAGCCCTGCGATATGCCACGGCCTGGCGCCAACCGAGCGCAATATCGCCATCTCCCTGCGGCGTTCGTTGAGGCTGGTGAGAATCGCCGTAAGCATGCCGATCAGGCCGGTCAGCACCACGAACAGCGACACCACGAACAACGCCTGCTCCGCGGTGCCCATCAGGCTCCACAGCTCCTGCAGGGCTACCCCGGGCAGGATCGCCAGCAACGGCTCGCTGCGGTATTCATTGATCTCCCGCTGCAGGCTGAATGTCGCGATCTTGCTGTTCAGGCCGAGCATGAACGCAGTGATGGCGGCCGGCTGCAGGTCCATGGTCCGTGCCTGCTCGGCGCTGATACGCCCGGCGCCACGGGCCGGCACACCGTTGTGCCAGTCGATGTGGATGGCTTCCATGCCGCCCAGGCTGATATGCAGCGTGCGGTCGACCGGCGTACCGGTGCGCTTGAGCACACCGACCACGGTGAACGGTTTGTCATCGTGCTTGACCAGGCTGATCGCGGCGACACCATGTGCCAGCACCAGCTTGTCGCCCAGCTTGTAGTGCAACGCCTCGGCCACTTCGGCACCCAGCACCACCTCGAACGGATCATCGGCAAACGCGCGGCCCTGGCTCAATTCCAGGTGCTGGCGGCGGCCGTACTGGTAATGGCTGAAGTAGTCGCCGGTAGTGCCCATCACTCGATAACCACGGTGCGAATCGCCCAGCGAGATGGGGATGGCCCATTTCACCCGCGGGTCCTTGGCGTAGTGCTCATAGCTGTCCCAACGGATGTTGTTGGTGGCGTTGCCGATGCGGAACACCGAGTACAGCAGCAGGTTCACCGAGCCGGAGCGGGCGCCGACGATCAGGTCGGTACCGCTGATGGTGCTGGCGAAGCTGGCCCGGGCCTCGGTACGGACCCGTTCCACGGCCAGCAGCAGGCACACCGACAGGGCGATGGCGAAGGCGGTGAGGAATGCGGTGAAGCGGCGGTTGGCCAGGCTGGCCAGGGCAAGGCGGAGCAGGTACATCAGGCCTCCCGGGGCTTGGCGGCACGGTTGAGTTCGGCCAGCGACAGGTGGCGGTCGAACAGCGGCGCCAGGCTCTGGTCGTGGCTGACGAACAGCAGGCTGGCACCGGCGGCGCGGCATTCATCGAACAGCAGGCGGATGAACGCTTCACGGGTGTCGGCATCCAGCGCCGAGGTCGGTTCGTCGGCGATCACCAGTTCGGGTTGGCCGATCAGTGCGCGGGCGGCAGCGACCCGTTGCTGCTGGCCGATCGACAGGCTGTCGGCGCGGCGGGCGAGCAGGGCGGGGTCGTCCAGGCCCAGGTGGGCCAGCAAGGTGCTGGCTGCCTGGTCGACACTGCCATGGCGCTGCTCGGCGCGGGCCTTGCGGCTGCGCGAGAAGCGGCAGGGCAGCTCGACGTTTTCGCGTACCGAGAGGAACGGCAGCAGGTTGAACTGCTGGAAGATATAACCGGTGTGGTCGACCCGGAAGCGGTCACGGGCGCCTTGGCCCAGGCGGCCGAGGTCCTGGCCGAGCAACTGGATGCGGCCCTGGCCCGCTACGTTCACCCCGCCCAGCAGGCCCAGCAATGTGGTCTTGCCACTGCCGCTGGGGCCCTTGAGAAACAGGGCTTCGCCAGCTTCCAGGCGGAATGCCGGAATATCCAGCAGCGCCGGCTGTCCGGGCCAGGCGAAGACCAGGTCATGCAGTTCGATCAACGGCTGGCGCATTCAGAACACGACCGCAGCCTTGGCTGGCGTGGCTTCCGCGCCTTTCTGGCCATTGGGGCCGATCAGTTGAACGGTGATTTTCTGGGTAGCCGGGAACGCCTTGAACAGCGGAGCGAGGTCCACCTGCGCCAGTTTGTCGGGGTTGGCGCAGGTCAGCTGGTAATGGGCGCCGATGTCGCTGTGCTGGTGGCTGTGCTCGTGGTCGTCACCATCGTCGTCGGCTTTCGGGGCATCACCGAACAGCGGGCTTTCCAGTTCCTGCTGGTCTTCCTTGCAACCGGCAGCGGCGGGCAGGCCGAACAGCTTCAGTGGCTGCTCCAGCTGCTGGCGCACCGCCGCGACCTTGGCCTTGTCGGCGTCGCTGTTGGCAGCGTGTTCGAAGCCGACCAGATTCATTGCCGGGCTGTCCAACTCCAGCTCCAGAGTGTTGCCATCGAGCACGGCATTGAGCTTGGCCACGCCATGCTCGTGGGCGCCGAGGGTGCCGTGGGCGTGGTCGTGATTGTGGTCATCATCGTGGGCATGGGCCACGGCCAGTGGCAGCAAGGCGAAGGGCAGGGCAAGCAACAGGCGACGCATGGATGACTCCGGAGCGGGCAAGAAGATTGGGTTATGTTATAACAGCTTTTCCCCGTGCTGCCAGCCTGCGTGGCGCAGGTTTCATGTTGGGGTAGGATGGCGGCATTAGACTTGGGTTCAGGGAATGCAGCATGAGAATTCGTGGACAGATTGGTGATTGGCCTGTGGACCTGACCATCGAGCTGGCGCCTGAAGAGTGGGCACAACTGGGGCGGCAGATCGAATTGCCCGCAGTGGCGCAGACCGCAGCAACCGAAACCGTGGCGACAACGCGTCAGGATGACGGGCAATGGACTGCGGCGCGTGAGGTGTTGCGCCTGGCGGGGCAGATGAGCGGGCCGGAATTGCTGGATCGGCTCGAAGGGCTGGCGGGAAGTACGGCGGCGGGTAAGCGGCTGCTGGTGCGCTTGCGGCATAGCAGTGAAGTCAAGGTGGAAAGTGGCGTGGACGCGCCGGTGTATCACTGGGTTGGGTGAAGGCTTTCAGGATTTTGGGGGCTGCTTTGCAGCCCATTCGCAGCACAAGGCTGCTCCTACAGGGACTGCGCAACACGTGGTGTAGGAGCAGCCTTGTGCTGCGAATGGGCCGCAAAGCGGCCCCGGCATTGTCAGAACATCGCCGCCGACAACTTGCGACGATACACGCCGACCAGCGGGTGATCACCGCCCAGCAGCTCGAACACCTGCAGCAACGCCTTCTGCGGCAGCCCGTTCTCATAACCACGGTTACGCTGGAACAGCTTCAACAACCCTTCCAGCGCCGCTTCATACTGCTGGCGCGCCAACTGCTGCACGCTCAGCTGATAAGCCGCTTCATCATCCTGCGGGTTCTGCGCCAAGCGGCTTTTCAGGTCAGCCACTTCCGGCAGACTGGCGGCCTGGCGCAGGAAGGTCAGTTGTGCCTTGGCACCGGCCAGTGCAGCTTTGTGCTCGTCAGTCTTGACCGCATCCAGCACCACCTGGGCCTCACCCAGCTCCCCGCGCTCGGCCAGGCAACGGGCATACAGGATCAGTGCCTCGGCATTGCTGTTGTCCTCACCCAGCAGCGCCTGCAACAGCGCTTCGGCCTCGGCAAAACGGCTTTCGGCAAACAGTCCCTTGGCCTGCTCCAGCGGCGAGGCGGTGGGCGCGGCAGGCAGTTGCACGTGCGGCTCGAGCATGGCGCGGATCGCCGATTCCGGCTGCGCACCGGCAAAACCGTCCACCGGCTGGCCGTCCTTGAACAGCACCACGGTCGGCAGGCTGCGGATGCCGAACTGGGCAACTACCTGTTGCTCCACGTCACAGTTGATCTTGGCCAGCAGCAACTCGCCCTGGTAACCCTCGGTGATCTTCGCCAGCAGCGGCATCAGTGCCTTGCACGGCGCACACCACTCGGCCCAGAAATCCACCAGCACCGGTTTGTGGAAGGAGTTCTCGATAACCAGTTGCTGGAAGGTGGCATCGGTAGCGTCGAAAATGTAAGGCGTGTCTTGGGTCATCGCGACTCTCGCAAACTCGTGGATAACACCACTATAAGGTGTCGCGGCTGGCGTGGTACAGGCTGACCCGGCGGAATTCGTGCGGCTCGGCCAGGTCCGGCAGGGTCAGCGCTTCCAGCACACCCAGCTGCTGGTACAGCGGGTGGCTGAAGTCGCGTACCCGCGAGTCGGCCACCAGCGCCTGGCGGCCGCGGCCGAGGAAGGCATCCAGCAGCGGCAGGTTGGCGCGGTCGTACAGCACGTCGGCAACCAGTATCAGATCGAAGCGGTCGTCTTCGGCGAAGAAATCGCTGCTGTAACCCAGTTCCACCCCGTTCAGCGCGGCATTCGCGCGGCAGGCATCGAGTGCCAGCGGGTCGAGGTCGCAGGCCACCACTTCCAGCGCACCGGCGCGGGCGGCGGCAATACCGGCGATACCGGAGCCGGCGCCAAAGTCTAGCACGCGCTTGCCGGCTACCCATTCCGGGTGCTGGGCCAGGTAACGGGCCATGGCCAGGCCGCTGGCCCAGCAGAAGCTCCAGTAGGGCGGTTCTTCAAGAATGCGCCGGGTCTCTTCGCTGCTGAAGGCGCGGTCCATGTTCTGGTCGTCGATCAGCCACAGCTTGAGGTCGCAGCCGGGCAGCTCGCTGACGACAAGACGCGCTTCGCCGATCAGGCCGCTGAGGGCCTGTTGCAGGGGCTGTTGTAGGGAGACTGGCGCCACTTACGGCGCCTTCTCGAAACGCAGCGGGCCGATGGCCTGGGTCTGGGCCTGGGTAATGCGCACCGGCGGCAGGTGCATGATCAGCTGGCCAGAGCTGCTGGCGCGGCCGCGCAGCTCGACCCGGGCACCAGCGGGGAAGGCCTCGGGGTTGAAGCGCAGTTGGTAGGGCAGGGCCTGGCCGGTGCCGGTCAGGTTGCTGCTGGCCAGCAAGCGTTGTGGGCGGTCGCGTTCGTCGATGACCAGCAAGGCCAGCTCCACGTCGGCACCGGCGGGGATTTCCAGCAAGGTGCCGCTCAGCTCGCGCTGGTAGGCCGGCAGCGGGCCCAGTACTGTGGCCGGCTTGGCCGTGCGGGCTGGCGTGGGTGCCGGAGGGGTGTCGGGCTTCGGCCTGTCGCTGCCGCAGGCAGCGAGCAGGGCGGCGCAGCACAGCACGACGAGCGCTCGGTAGTGCATGGGGTAGTCCTTCACGGGTAGATTTCCCATGGATGTTAACCCCTTTGGCTTGTCTTGCCAGTGGGATGCGCTACCATGGCCCTCCCTTTTTTTGTTGCCTGCCACCATGCACTGTCCCTTTTGCGGTGCCAACGACACCAAGGTAATCGACTCTCGTCTCGTCGCTGAGGGCGAGCAGGTGCGCCGCCGCCGTGAATGCGTCGCCTGCGGCGAGCGCTTCACCACCTTCGAAACCGCCGAGCTGGTGCTGCCCCGGCTGATCAAGCAGGACGGCACGCGCCAACCCTTCGACGAAGAAAAGCTGCGCGCCGGCATGCAGCGGGCACTGGAAAAACGCCCGGTCAGCGTCGAGCGCCTGGAAGCTGCGCTGGCGCATATCAAGAGCCGCCTGCGTGCCACCGGCGAGCGTGAAGTCAAATCGCTGGTAGTGGGTGAGATGGTCATGGCCGAGCTGCGCAAGCTCGACGAAGTGGCCTATATCCGTTTTGCCTCGGTTTACCGCCGCTTCCAGGACCTCGACGAGTTCCGCGAAGAAATCGACCGCCTGGCTCGCGAGCCGGCTAAAGAGTGACCATGCCCAGCCAAGCTGCCATCCTCGACGCCCACTACATGGCCCGCGCGCTGGAGCTGGCGCGCAAGGGCCTGTACACCACCCACCCGAACCCGCGCGTAGGCTGCGTGATCGTGCGCGATGGCGAGGTGGTCGGCGAAGGCTGGCATGTGCGCGCCGGCGAGCCGCATGCCGAAGTGCATGCGCTGCGCCAGGCCGGTGAGCGTGCCCGTGGCGCTTGTGCCTATGTCACCCTTGAGCCGTGCAGCCACCATGGCCGCACGCCACCGTGCGCTGAAGCGCTGGTCAAGGCAGGCGTGGCACGGGTGGTAGCCGCCATGCAGGACCCCAACCCGCAAGTGGCGGGGCAGGGCCTGCGGCGCCTGGCCGAGGCCGGTATCGAAGTGGCCAGCGGCGTGCTCGAGGCCGAGGCCCGCGCACTCAACCCCGGTTTCCTCAAACGCATGGAGCACGGCCTGCCGTTCGTTCGCGCCAAGCTGGCCATGAGCCTGGATGGCCGCACCGCCATGGCCAGTGGCGAAAGCCAGTGGATCACCGGCCCGGCCGCCCGCTCGGCGGTGCAGCGCCTGCGTGCCCGCTCCAGCGTGGTACTGACCAGCGCCACCAGCGTGTTGGCCGACAACGCGCGGATGACCGTGCGCGGCGCCGAGCTGGGCCTGGATGCCGAAACCACTGCCCTGGCTCTCAGCCGCACACCGCTGCGCGTGCTGATCGATGGCCACCTGCGCCTGCCGCTGGATGCGCCGTTTTTCCAGGCTGGCCCGGCGCTGGTGGTGACCGCTGTCGCAGATGACCCGCGCTATGCCGCTGCCGGCCACGAACTGCTCAGCTTGCCGGGTGACAATGGCCAGGTAGACCTGTCGGCGTTGCTGCAGGCACTGGCGGCCCGCGGCATCAACGAAGTCCTGCTGGAAGCCGGTGCCGGCCTGGTCGGCGCCTTCTCCCGGCTAGGCCTGATCGACGAGTACCAGCTGTTCGTCGCCGGCACTTTCCTCGGTTCCCAGGCCCGTCCGCTGTTGGACTGGCCACTGGACAAGATGAGCGAAGCGCCGCGGCTGAAAATTACCGAAATGCGCGCAGTGGGCGATGACTGGCGGGTCACGGCCATCCCCCTGCCGGCACCCCGCGTATAATGCCTGGCTTGCCCTGCGCAAAACGTTTTTGAGGAAGACCCCATGTTCACCGGCATCATCGAATCCATCGGCACCATCCGCAGCCTGACCCCCAAGGGTGGCGACGTGCGCGTCTACGTCGAAACCGGCAAGCTCGACCTGGGTGACGTCAAGCTCGGCGACAGCATCGCCGTCAACGGCGTGTGCCTGACCGCCGTCGAGCTGCCGGGCGACGGCTTCTGGGCCGACGTCAGCGTCGAAACCCTCAAGCGCACCGCCTTCATCGACCTCAAGAGCGGCAGCAAGGTCAACCTGGAAAAAGCCCTGACTCCCACTACCCGGCTGGGCGGGCACCTGGTCAGCGGCCACGTCGACGGGGTCGGCGAAATCATCTCGCGCAGCGATAACGCCCGCGCCATCCAGTTCCGCGTGCGTGCACCGAAGGAACTGGCCAAGTACATCGCCCACAAGGGTTCGATCACCGTCGACGGCACCAGCCTGACGGTCAACGAGGTCAATGGCGCCGAGTTCGAGCTGACCATTGTCCCGCACACCCTGTCCGAAACCATCATGGCCGACTACCGTGCAGGGCGTCGGGTAAACCTTGAGGTCGACCTGCTGGCCCGTTACCTGGAGCGTCTGCTGCTGGGTGACAAGGCTGCCGAACCGAGCAAGGGCAGTGGCATTACCGAAAGCTTCCTGGCCGCCAACGGCTTCTTGAAATCCTGATTGAGAAGGGGGTGCCGCGTGGCGCTCAACAGCATCGAAGAACTGGTCGAAGACATCCGCCAGGGCAAAATGGTCATCCTCATGGATGACGAAGACCGCGAGAACGAAGGCGACATCATCATGGCGGCCGAGTGCTGCCTGCCTGAGCACATCAACTTCATGGCCAAGCACGCCCGCGGCCTGATCTGCATGCCGATGACCCGCGAGCGCTGCGAGACCCTGAAGCTGCCGCTGATGGCGCCGCGCAACGGCTCGGGCTTCGGCACCAAGTTCACCGTGTCGATCGAAGCCGCCGAAGGTGTCACCACCGGCATCTCCGCCGCTGACCGCGCACGTACCGTGCAGGCGGCCGCTGCCAAGGACGCCAAGGCCGAAGATATCGTCAGCCCTGGCCACATCTTCCCGCTGATGGCCCAGCCTGGCGGTACCTTGGCCCGTGCCGGCCACACCGAGGCCGCATGCGACCTAGCACGCATGGCCGGTTTCGAGCCAAGTGGCGTGATCTGCGAAGTGATGAACGACGACGGCACCATGTCGCGCCGCGCCGAACTGGAAGTGTTTGCCGCCGAGCACGGCCTGAAGATCGGCACCATCGCCGACCTGATCCACTACCGCATGATCCACGAGCGCACCGTGCAGCGCGTCTCCGAGCAACCGGTCGAGAGCGAGCTGGGTGAGTTCAACCTGGTCACCTACCGCGACGCGGTGGAAGGTGACGTGCACATGGCCTTGACCCTGGGCAAGATCTGCGCCGAAGAGCCGACCCTGGTCCGCGTACACAACATGGACCCGCTGCGCGACCTGCTGCTGGTCAAGCAACCGGGCCGCTGGAGCCTGCGCGCCGCCATGGCTGCCGTGGCCGAGGCCGGCAGCGGCGTGGTATTGCTGCTGGGGCACCCGCTGGACGGCGACGTGCTGCTGGCGCACATCCGCGAAAGCGCTGGCGATGCACCAGTCAAGGCACCGACCACCTACAGCACCGTGGGTGCAGGTTCGCAGATCCTGCGCGACCTCGGTGTGCGCAAGATGCGCCTGATGAGTTCGCCGATGAAGTTCAACGCGATATCCGGATTCGATCTGGAAGTTGTAGAATACGTGCCCTCCGAGTGACTTGAGGCGGCAGTGACGCCCTCCAGCTCGAGTCCATACCCCTGTCGAGGCCGCCAGCATGCGGCCTCGCTCTTGAAGATGAGAATATCGGAATGACCCTGAAGACCATCGAAGGTACCTTCATCGCCCCCAAAGGTCGCTATGCTTTGGTGGTTGGCCGCTTCAACAGCTTCGTCGTCGAAAGCCTGGTAAGCGGTGCCGTTGATGCCCTGGTACGCCACGGTGTCAGCGAAAGCGACATCACCATCATCCGTGCCCCGGGTGCATTCGAAATCCCGCTGGTGGCACAGAAGGTCGCCCAGCAAGGCGCCTACGACGCGATCATCGCCCTGGGCGCCGTGATCCGTGGTGGTACCCCGCACTTCGAATACGTGGCGGGCGAATGCACCAAGGGCCTGGCCCAGGTGTCCATGGAGTTCGGTGTTCCGGTGGCCTTCGGCGTACTGACCGTCGACTCCATCGAGCAGGCCATCGAGCGTTCCGGCACCAAGGCCGGCAACAAAGGTGCTGAAGCTGCCCTGTCCGCTCTGGAAATGGTCAGCCTGCTGGCGCAGTTGGAGGCCAAGTGATTAGCGACGAAAGCGATCGTTTCAACCCGCGCGATCCAAAACCTGCGGATGCCGGCAAGCCATCGAAGAGTGCCAAGCGCCGCGAAGCCCGCAAGCTCGCGACCCAGGCACTGTACCAGTGGCACATGGCGCAGCATTCGCTGAACGAGATCGAAGCGCAGTTCCGGGTCGATAACGATTTCTCCGATGTCGACGGCGCTTATTTCCGCGAGATCCTGCATGGGGTCCCGGCGATCAAGAGCGAAATCGACAGCGCCCTGAAGCCATGCCTGGACTTGGCACTGGAAGAGCTCGACCCGGTCGAGCTGGCCGTGCTGCGTCTGTCTACCTGGGAGTTCATCAAACGCGTCGACGTACCGTACCGCGTGGTGATCAACGAAGGTGTCGAGCTGGCCAAGGTCTTCGGTGCCACCGATGGCCACAAGTTCGTCAACGGTGTGCTGGACAAGCTGGCCCCGAACCTGCGCGAAGCAGAAGTAAAGGCGAACAAGCGCTGATCCTGGCGCTTGCGGACCATGGGTGAGTTCGAGCTGATCAGCCATTACTTCGCCGCCGCGCCCTGTGCGCAAGGCGGTGAAGGCGTGGCCCTTGGCATTGGTGACGACTGCGCCTTGCTGGGCCTTCCTGCCGGCGAGCAACTGGCGGTGTCCACCGACACCCTGGTTGCCGGGGTGCATTTTCCGGCTCTGTGCGACCCTTGGTTGCTCGGCCAGCGCTCGCTGGCCGTGGCGGCCAGCGACCTGGCTGCCATGGGCGCCACCCCCATCGGCTTCACCCTTGCCCTGACCTTGCCCGAGGTCAGCGCCGACTGGCTGCAAGCCTACGCCAGCGGCCTCAACCGCATGGCCGGCCACTGCCAGCTAAGCCTTATCGGTGGCGACACCACTCGCGGCCCCCTGAGTATCACCATGACCGTGTTCGGCCGGGTTCCGGTGGGGCAGGCGTTGCGCCGTGATGGCGCTCGCCCGGGCGACCTGCTTTGCGTCGGGGGCGAGTTGGGTAACGCGGCAGGGGCTTTGCCGCTGGTGCTGGGCCAGCGCCAGGCCGATGCCGCGCTGGCGCAACCGTTGCTCGACCATTACTGGTCGCCGTCGCCGCAGCTCGCCCTGGGCCAGTTGCTGCGCGGGCGTGCAACTTCGGCACTGGATATTTCCGACGGCCTGCTGGCCGACTGCGGGCATATCGCCAAGGGCTCCCGCGTGGCGCTCGAAGTGAACCTGGAGCAGGTGCCGGTGTCATCCGCCCTGCAGGGCTTGCTCGGCGCCGAGGCGGCCGTACATGCGGCGCTGACCGGTGGCGATGACTACGTGCTGGCGTTCACCTTGCCGCCAGCCGAGCTTTCATCCCTGCAGGCACAAGGCCTGGCGGCATTCCACGTCATCGGGCGGGTGCTCGAAGGGCAGGGTGTGAGCCTGCGCGACCGGCAGGGCCAGGACATCACCCCGCGGCAACGCGGCTATCAACATTTTAGGGAGACACCGTGACCGATCACCCCAACCAGGTGCCTGCGGAGTTTGTTCCGCCTTCGGTCTGGCGCAACCCGTGGCACTTCATCGCCTTCGGTTTCGGTTCTGGCACCTTGCCAAAGGCGCCGGGCACCTGGGGCTCGCTGGTGGCCATACCGTTCATCCCGATGTGGCAGATGCTGCCCGACTGGGGCTACTGGCTGTTGCTGGGCGTGAGCATGCTGTTCGGCTTCTGGCTATGCGGTAAGGTCGCCAATGACTTGCGCGTGCACGACCATGAAGGCATTGTCTGGGACGAGATCGTCGGCATGTGGATAACCCTCTGGCTGGTGCCGGAAGGCTGGCAGTGGCTGCTGGCGGGGTTCCTGATGTTCCGCTTCTTCGACATTCTCAAGCCGTGGCCGATCCGCTGGGTCGACCGCCATGTGCATGGGGGCGTTGGCATCATGCTCGACGATATCCTGGCTGGCGTGTTTGCCTGGCTGGGGATGCAGGTTCTGGTTTGGGCGGTTGCCTGATACAGGGAGCGTGTGAATGGCCATGAGGACCGTGCTGCTGGCAATGCTGCTGAGCCTTGCCCCGTGGGCGGCGGCTGCCGAGGGTGTGCCGAAGCAGATCCACCTGGTCAGCGAAGAGTGGCTCGACTACACCAACGCCGACGGTACCGGGGTAGCCTGGGACGTGCTGCGCAAGGTGTTCGAGCCGGCCGGGGTCAAGGTAGTGACCCAGAGCGCGCCCTACAGCCGTGCGGTCGGGCTGGTGAAGCGTGGCGAGGCTGACGCCTGGGTAGGCTCGTACAAGGAAGAGAACGACGACAACCTGTACCCGCGCTGGCACTTCGACATGGACCACATCTACGCGCTAGGGTTGGTCAGCAAGCCAGTACCTACTCGGCAGACCATAGGTCGCTACCGCTTGGCCTGGGTGCGTGGCTACGACTTCGGTAGCTATCTGCCCGATGTGCATGACTTCCGCGAAGTCCAGCGCCGCGAAGGCATCCTGCCGATGCTCGAGCATGACCGTGTGGACTTCTACATCGATGCGCTGACCGAGATCGACTATGTGCTCGGCCAGACCTCCCAGCCCGAGCGCTTCCGCCGCACCCATGTGGCCGAACTGCCGCTGTACCTGGCCTTTGCCCGCAGCGACCAGGCCAAGGCCCTGCGCGACCTGTTCGACAAGCGCATGACCGAGCTGGTGCGCAGTGGTGAGCTGAAGCCGATCTTCGAGCACTGGCAGCAGCCGTATCCGTTCAGCCCGGATAGCAAACCACATTGAGCGCCCCGTTTCATGGGCATGCCCGCTCCCACAGGATTGAGTACAGACCTTTGCTAAGCATCGAACTTTTCGATCTTACCCCACGGTATTCAGCCAGCCCACATCCCCCAACCTGCTGATACAATCGGCCCACGAGAAATTTAAACTTATTCCAGGAGCACAACGTGCCCGTCGTCTTTGTTGCCGCCTCTAAACTCCCGACTCCCTTCGCGACCTTCACCATGCATGGCTTCCTCGACGAAGCCACTGGCCGTGAGCACGTGGTGCTCAGCCTGGGTGACATCGCGGACGGCCAGCCGGTGCTGGGGCGCCTGCACTCCGAGTGCCTGACCGGCGATGCCCTGTTCAGCCAGCGCTGCGACTGCGGCTCGCAGCTGGAAGCCGCGCTGCAGGCCATCGCCCGTGAAGGCCGTGGCGTGCTGCTGTACCTGCGCCAGGAAGGCCGTGGCATCGGCCTGCTGAACAAGATTCGCGCCTACGAGCTGCAGGACGGTGGCGCCGATACCGTCGAGGCCAACGAGCGCCTGGGCTTCGCCGCCGACCAGCGCGACTACGCCATGTGCCTGCCGATGCTGGAGCACCTGGGCGTGAAGTCGTTGCGCCTGATGACCAACAACCCGCGCAAGGTCAAAGCCCTGACCGACATGAGCATCGTCGTCGCCGAGCGCGTACCGCTGCACACCGGGCACAACCCGCACAACCGCTACTACCTGGCAACCAAGGCCGGCAAGCTGGGCCACATGCTGGGTAACGAGCACCAGGGCGAGGTGCCTCAGGCGTGACCCGCGCCGAGGTCAAGCGGCGCTTGGCGCTGGCCTGGTGGCAATACCTGGCGGTGGGCCTGGTGCCGCTGCCAGTGATGGCCTGGGCCTTCGGTGGCGGTGATGCGCTGGCCTCGGTGCTGGCCATGCCACTGTTCATTGCCGGCGCGGCGACCATGTTCCTCAGCCTGCCGCGCTTTAGTGCCTACAAGCGCGCCCTCATCGCCACTTCCAAGGTGCTCGGCACTGGAGAAGAGCCCGCCGCCTGGATCGAACTGGCGCGGGTGCGGCGCCTGGCTATGTTGTATGCCTGCTTCCCGGCCTGGGTCGCCGCTTTGTCGGTGCTGGTCGGCCTCGAGGCGGTGCCGCAGATCCTGCTGGCGTTGTCCACCGCAGTGGTGCTGTACCTCTATCGTATTCCACGCCAGCTCGGCTGATGCGCCTGCTGCCCGGCCTGCTGGCGCTGCTCGTCTGCTCCGCACTGCCCGCCGAACCCCTGCGAGTGGTCAGCCTGGCCCCGTCGATGAGCGAGATCATGCTCGAACTGCAGGCCGATGACCTGCTGGTCGGTGTGCTCGACGGTGGCGAACGGCCGGCGGCGCTGCGCGAGTTGCCCTCGGTGGGGCGCCAGGGGCAACTGGACCTCGAACGCCTGCTCAGCCTGCGCCCCGACCTGTTGCTGCTGTGGCCGGGCAGCGTGCCGCCGGCCCAACGCGACCAGCTCAAGCGCCTGGGTATCGCAACGTATAGCGCAGAACCCCATGACATCGACCAGCTGATCGAGCAGATCGAAGCCATCGCCGAACGAATCGGCCGTGCCGAACAGGGCCATCGGTATGCCCAGGCCCTGCGTGACCGGCTGCGGCAGCTGCGCCAGCAGTATCGACGGGACGAGCCCTTGCAGGTGTTCTACCAGGTCTGGGACCGACCGCTGTACACGCTCGGTGGCCGGCAGGTGGTCAGCGATGCCCTGGCCGTTTGCGGCGCGCGTAATGTCTTCGCCGATCTCACCCAGGCGGCGCCGCAGGTAAATGTGGAGTCTGTGCTGCTGCGCAACCCACAGGTCATTCTGGCGGGTGATCAGGCGCAGCTGGAGAGTTGGAAGGCCTGGCCGCAACTGCGTGCGGTTGCCGATGATCGTTTACTGGTGGTGCCAGACAAAGGCCTGGAGCGGCCTAGTGGGCAGATGATCGAAGCTACGGCGCGTTTGTGTGCGTTGCTCGAGGCTAACGCGCCGGCGTCCAAGTAAGCTTTTGCGAGGGCTGCGCCCTCGATCGCGACGCAAGGCCGCTCCTACAAAGAACTGCGCGGCCCCTGTAGGAGCGGCCTTGTGTCGCGATGGGCCGCAAAGCGGCCCCAAAATCTCAAAGCCCGAGCCTGGCCATCCGAGCCTTCACCGAAGCCTCGATCCCAGCCGCATCCAGCCCGCACTCAGCCAGCATCTGCGCCGGCTTGGCATGCTCGACATAGATGTCCGGCAACCCCAGGTGCAGCAGCGGTTTCACGATCGCCTGGCTGGCCAGGAACTCACCCACAGCCGCACCGGCACCGCCCATGATGGCGTTTTCTTCGATGGTCACCAGCAGCTCATGGCTTGCGGCCAGTTCCAGCACCAGCGCCTCGTCCAGCGGTTTGACGAAACGCATGTCCACAACGGTAGCGTTGATCTGCTCGGCCACCTGCATGGCCTCGGCCAGTTGCACGCCGAACACCAGCAAGGCGACTTTCTCGCCCTGGCGACGGACCACGCCCTTGCCGATTTCCAGCGGCTCCAGGTCACCGCTGATCGGCGCGTTCGGGCCGGTGCCACGCGGGTAGCGCACAGCCGCCGGGCCGTTGTACAGGTGGCCGGTGCTGAGCATCTTGCGCAGCTCGTTTTCGTCGCTTGGGGTCATCACCAGCATGCCCGGGATGCAGCGCAGGTATGACAGATCGTAGCTGCCCGCGTGGGTCGGGCCGTCTTCGCCGACCAGGCCGGCGCGGTCGATGGCGAACAGCACGTCAAGATTCTGTACCGCCACGTCGTGGATCAGCTGGTCGTAGGCGCGCTGCAGGAAGGTGGAGTAGATCGCCACCACCGGCTTGCTGCCCTCGCAGGCCATGCCGGCCGCCAGGGTCACGGCATGTTGCTCGGCGATCGCCACGTCGAAGTAACGCTCCGGGTAGCGCTCGCTGAACTCGACCAGGTCGGAGCCTTCCTTCATCGCCGGGGTGATGCCCACCAGGCGGTTGTCGGCGGCAGCCATGTCGCACAGCCACTGGCCGAACACCGCGGAGTATTTCGGGCCGCTGGCTTTCTTCGGTGCGGCGGGTTTGTCGGCCGGCTCCAGCTTGGTGATGGCGTGGTAGCCGATCGGGTCGATCTCGGCCGGGGCGAAGCCCTTGCCCTTCTTGGTCACCACGTGCAGGAACTGCGGGCCCTTGAGGTCACGCATATTCCGCAGGGTGGCGATCATGGTCGGCAGGTCGTGGCCGTCGATCGGGCCGATGTAGTTCCAGCCCAGTTCTTCGAACAGCGTGCCCGGCACCAGCATGCCCTTGGCGTACTCCTCGGTGCGGCGGGCGATTTCCCAAGCGCCTGGCAGGCGCGACAGCACTTTCTTGCTGCCTTCGCGCATGCTCGCGTAGGTGCGGCTGGAGAGGATCTTGGCCAGGTAGTTGGACAGGCCGCCGACATTGCGCGAAATCGACATGTCGTTGTCGTTGAGGATCACCAGCATGTCGGCGTTGACTTCCTGGGCGTGGTTCAACGCCTCGAAGGCCATGCCGGCGGTCAGCGCGCCGTCACCGATCACCGCGATCGACTTGCGGTCGCTGTTCTGCAGGCGGGCGGCAATGGCCATGCCCAGTGCAGCGCTGATCGAGGTGCTGGAGTGGCCGACGCCGAAGGTGTCGTACTCGCTCTCGCTGCGGCGCGGGAAGGCGGCGATGCCGTCCTTCTGGCGCAGGCTGAGCATGCGGTTACGGCGCCCGGTGAGGATCTTGTGCGGGTAGGCCTGGTGCCCCACGTCCCACACCAGCCGGTCGTCGGGGGTGTCGAAGACATAGTGCAGGGCGATGGTCAGCTCGATGACGCCCAGGCCGGCACCAAAATGCCCACCGGTCTGACCCACGGTGTAGAGCAGTTCCTGGCGCAGTTCGTCGGCCAGGGTCTCCAGGTCGGCTTCGGCCAGCCGGCGCAGGCCGGCAGGCGTGTCAGCGCGGTCGAGCAACGGCGTGACCGGGCGTTCGCGGGGGATCTCTTGAAACGTCGTGGGCATCAGGCGAGTCGTTATAGGTGTGTGAAGACGCGGCAGTTTACCCCATTGTAGGAAATACTGCCCATTCAGACGGGTGTCGCATGGGGCTGCTGTGCAGCCCTTTGCGGGCAAGCCCGCTCCCACAGGTGCAGCGCTGTCCTGTAGGAGCGGGCTTGCCCGCGAAGGGCCGCACAGCGGCCCCAGTCAAATCAGTTGCGGCGTTCGACGATGTAACGCGCCAACGCCCGCAGCGGTTCGGCCTTTTCGCCGAACCCTTGCAGTGCGACCAGCGCCTGGTCGCGCAGTTCGATTGCATAGGCCTTGGCCGCTTCCAGGCCCAGCAGCGCCGGGTAGGTCGGTTTGTCACGGGCGATATCGGCCCCTTGGCGTTTGCCCAGGGTGGCGGTATCGCTTTCCACGTCGAGAATGTCGTCCTGCACCTGGAAGGCCAGGCCGATCGCCTGTGCATAGGTCTGCAAGGCATCCAGTTGCGCTTGTTCGGCGCGGGCGCTGGCCAGGGCGCCGAGGCGCACGCTGGCTTCGATCAGCGCGCCGGTCTTGTGCCGGTGCATGAACTCCAGCGCCTGCTGGTCCAGCTTCAGGCCAACCGAGCCCAGGTCGATGGCTTGGCCACCGACCATGCCTGCCGGGCCGGCAGCCTTGGCCAGGGCCTGGACCATGGCCAGGCGAATGCTGTCAGCCTGCGGGCTCAGACGCGGGTCGAGCAAGGCGCTGAAGGCCAGACTCTGCAAACCGTCGCCGGCGAGGATCGCGCAGGCTTCATCGAAGGCTTTGTGGGTGGTCGGCTGGCCGCGGCGCAGGTCGTCGTCATCCATGGCCGGCAGGTCGTCATGCACCAGCGAGTACGCGTGGATCAGTTCCACCGCACAGGCTGCGCCGTTGGCCTGTTCGGCCGGGGCGCCCAATGCTTCGCAGGCCGCGTAAGCCAGCAGCGGACGAACGCGTTTACCACCGTTCATCACGCTGTAGCGCATGGCGGCGTAAAGGCGTTCGAGTTCCTTGGTCGGGGCGACGAACAACGGTTCGAGGGCGGCGTCGACCCGCGCCTGGCAGCTGGCCTGGTAGGTGCCGATCATGCTTCCGGCTCCGCGTCGAAGGGCTGGGCAGCCAGTTCGCCATCGCGTTCCAGCAGGATTTGCACCTTCTGTTCGGCCTGGGCCAGGGCACCCTGGCAATCGCGGGTCAGGGCGATGCCTTGCTCGAAGGCGGCCAGCGACTCTTCCAGCGACAACTCGCCGTTCTCCAGGCGCTCGACCAGTGCTTGCAGGTCTGCGAGGGATTGCTCGAAATCGAGGGAGGCTTTTTTGCGGGCCATGGCGACTGTCTCGGTGGCATTCAGAACGGCGCGACACTAGCAGAGCGGGGCGGGGGGAGCAAACTTCAGGGGCAACGCTGTTGGTTTCAAGGGCCCTTTCGCGGGCTTGCCCGCTCCCACAGGTACATCACAGTCTTCAAGACCTGTAGTGCACCTGTGGGAGCGGGCAAGCCCGCGAATGGCCCCAAGGTGGCCTGTCAGGCTGGCTCTGCTTCCAGCTCCAGCATGGCCTCACGGTACCGCGCCAGTTCCTCGATGGTCAGCACCGGCAGATTGTATTGCCGCGCATACACCGCCACTTGCTCGCCACGGGCCATCGTGCCATCGGGGTTCATCAGTTCGCACAGCACTGCCGCCGGGCGCAACCCGGCCAGGCGTGCCAGGTCCACCGAGCCTTCGGTGTGGCCACGGCGGGTCAGCACCCCGCCATTGCGGGCGCGCAGCGGGAATACATGCCCCGGGCTGACGATATGGCGCTGCTCCGCAGTAGAGCGCAATGCCGCGCCAATGGTGGTGATGCGGTCCTGGGCGGACACCCCGGTGGTAATGCCTTCCGCCGCCTCGATGGTGACGGTAAAGCCGGTGCCGTGGCGTGCCTGGTTGTTCTGCACCATGGGTGCCAGTTGCAGTTCGTCGACGGTGGCCTCGTCCAGGCACAGGCAGACGATGCCGCTGCAATCGCGAATCATCATGGCCATGGTCTGCAGCGAGATGTTCTCGGCGGCGGCGATGATGTCCGCTTCGTCCTCGCGGTCGTCGTCGTCGAGCAGCAGCACGGGGCGCCCGGCCTTGAAGGCGGCGATGGCGGCGCTGACATTGGGGAATTGCGGGTGGTGCATGGTGGACATGAAACGCTCCTCGTGAATGATCGATGAACGTCTCGGGGCGAACAAAATGCGCGCGCAGGGGCGCCCGGATGGCCCCTGCCTGACGCCTTCTTTCATCCGGACTATGACCGTCGGCTCTGGAGTCTCACCAGATCTGCTGACCCCCGGCATGGCCGGGGCGCTCGCGGGCTCATCTTTCGATTTACCGCCGGTGGGGACTTTCACCCCGCCCTGAAGACCCGCCAAGCATACAGCACATTGCCACCTCGCTGGCAACCGACGGCTCTACGACCTTTGGCGGTATCATTCGGCTATGCATTCGAGGAACAGCCCCATGGACATTCTTCAGGTTGCCGGCGGCAAGCCGGTCAAGTTGTGGACCGACGGCGTACCGGTGGAAGACGACGCGCGCAAGCAACTGCTCAACACGGCGAGGATGCCGTTCATCTTCAAGCACCTGGCTGTGATGCCGGACGTGCATCTGGGCAAGGGCTCGACCATCGGCAGTGTGATCCCCACGGTTGGCGCGATCATCCCCGCCGCGGTGGGGGTGGATATCGGCTGCGGCATGATCGCCGCGCGCACGTCGCTGCACGCCCGCGACCTGCCGGACAACCTGCATGGCCTGCGCAATGCCATCGAGCACGCCGTGCCGCATGGCAAGACCTTCGGCAAACGTGACCAGGGCGCCTGGGCCGATGTGCCGGCCAAGGCGGACAAGGCCTGGGGGCAGTTGGCCGGGCGCTTCAAGGCCATCACCGACAAGTACCCGCGCCTGGAGAAGACCAATAACCGCCATCACCTGGGGACGCTGGGCGGCGGCAACCACTTCATCGAGGTGTGCCTGGACGAGGCCGACCGCGTCTGGTTCATGCTGCACAGCGGCTCCCGGGGCGTGGGCAATGCCATCGGCAACCTGTTCATCGAACTGGCCCAGGCCGACATGCGCCAGCACCTGGCCAACCTGCCGGACAAGGACCTGGCGTATTTCGAGGAAGGCAGCCGCCATTTCGCCGACTACGTCGAAGCGGTGGAGTGGGCGCAGGACTACGCCAGGCAGAACCGCGAACTGATGATGCTGGCGGTGGTCGGTGCGGCTCGCAAGGCGCTGGGCAAACCGTTCGAGGCCAGCCTGGAAGCGGTGAACTGCCACCATAACTATGTGCAGCGCGAGCAGCATTTTGGCCGAGAGGTGCTGGTGACGCGCAAGGGGGCGGTGTCGGCGCAGAAAGGGCAGTTGGGCATCATTCCCGGCTCGATGGGGGCCAAGAGCTTCATCGTGCGAGGGCTGGGCAACGAGGAGTCTTTCTGTTCCTGCAGCCATGGTGCCGGCCGGGTGATGAGCCGGACCAAGGCCAAGAGCCGCTTCACCGTGGAAGACCAGCGGCGGGCCACGGCGCATGTGGAATGCCGCAAGGACAAGGAGGTGATCGACGAGATCCCCATGGCCTACAAGGACATCGATGCGGTGATGCGCGCGCAGCAGGACTTGGTGGAGGTGGTGCACACCTTGCGGCAGGTGGTGTGTGTGAAGGGCTGACGGGTTTACCGCGACATCCCCTCAATCGCGCCGGTAATAATCAGATTTTTCCCGTTGCGCGTAGGGCGTTTCTGAAATAGCTTCCTAGCGCCCTTGAGCCATTGCGGTGGTGTTCCTGGCGGCCTAGTGTGGCCCTGTCGTTGCCAAATCAGCGACCGGGCCTGCAAGCCTGTCCAGAGCAAAATGCCGATCACCGATGCCAATGGCATGCCATTGCGCGCGCTTAATGGTGGCTGCGTACGGGAGGTTTTCGAACCTGCCGGATTTTGCTCTCTGCCGGTCTTGCAGACCCGTACGTGGCTGCCACCCATCACACTGCAAGTCATGAGTGGCAGCTCTAGCCAACCTATAGAGAGTGTCACCATGCTTAAGATTGTCCCCGATCCACCCCACGATATTCATTCCCTTGAAGACACCCTGATCCAGGCCACGGACTATGCGCTGTGCGCTGCGACCGTTGTGCATCAGGCCATGCTGCTGCCGCCCAAGTCGCCGGCGTCGGTTTTGATGATGACGTCGATGCATGAACTGGAGACGCTGCGGGCTTTGCTGGAGTCGGCATTGATTCAGGTGCAGATGCCCACTGGGCCCAGGACTTTGCACTAGGGCCTAAGCAATGTGTTGCCTGTTCCGGCCTCTTCGCGGGCACGCCCGCTCCCACAGGATCTTCACAGTACTCAAGACTTGCACAGTACCTGTGGGAGCGGGCGTGCCCGCGAAAGGGCCAGAGCAAGCAGTCGAGAAATTTCAGGGGGATTCAACAATGACCACAGAAGACACCCAGTTCACCGTCGGCAAAACCACCTTCTACCAAGGCGAACACGGCACCCATCCACTGTTCCGCATCGAGCCCGGCATCCCCTGCCGCGATGCCCGCGAGCAGTCCTCAGAGTTGATGGGCTATGTCCGCGAACTGACCATCACCGGCCTGATGGATGAGAAGCCGATGATGATCTGGGCTGCGCACTACCTGAGTGCGATGGCCAAGGCGCTGATGGATGATGCCGAGCTGGGCATGGGGCAGTGAGCGTTTGCCTTCAGGTTGTGTGAAGGCCGCAAGGTGTTCGCCTTAGCAATTTCAGCGCCTATGAGACCGAGCGCCGCCCGCGCGGCGCTCGGTCTCATAGGCGCTGCAAACCTGTCGGTATACACCTGCTGGCCCGCTGGACCCGGCGGATCGCGTGCTGCGTAACCTGCCTTCAGTCTTTATGCATGTGCTGCTTGCCATCGCGATGAGTATGGGCCTTTGAATGCCCCTCATCATGCTGGCTTGCGCCCGAGGCCTGCTCACCATGGTGGCCAGGCACGTTGCCGCGGTGCTGGCCTTCATGGTTGTGCATTTCACTTTCGCCACCACCATGCTGGTGGCCGCCACTGGCCGCGACCATCGTTTTGTACTGCTGGGCGTTCAACTGGGGTAGCTGATCCAGGAAGGCGACGATGCCCCAGATGTATTCATCGCCCATGCTCTTGCCCCAGGCCGGCATGCCGGAGGCCTTGATGCCGTGCTTGATGATCCAGAACGCCGCAGCGGGGTCGCTACCGATCCCGCTTTTGGTCAGGTTGGGGGGTGATGGATACAGAGCCTGGCTGAGCTCGGTCTTCTCGACGCCAGGGGCAAGGTGGCAGCCGATGCACATGGCATTGTAGTTACCGGCGCCGGTACGAATCAGCGCTTCATCTTTCAGGTCTGGCACCTCGATGTCCCTGGCCCGTACTGCGATCGAGCGGTCCCGTGCCATGGCCAGAAAGGCATGCACGGCGGGGAAATGGGGATCATCGGCCCCCACATTGACCAGGCCAGAGTACGCAGCACCCAGCACGGCCACGCTGGCCACCGCGCCTGCTGCAACAAGCGTTGTTATTGTTCTTTTCATGTCTGGTTCTCAAAACCACATGCGGATACCGGCCACGAAACGCGCTTCATCCACATCACCACCGTCGTCGCGGACGAAATCGGCGGTTTTGCCGTAGGAGCGGCTCCAGGTGATGCCGATGTAGGGGGCGAACTGGCGGACAATTTCATAGCGCAGGCGCAGCCCGACTTCGGTATTTGCCAGGCCGGAACCCACACCGCGCCCAGGGTCGTTCTTGCCATAGAAATTGGCTTCAGCGGTCGGCTGCAGGATCAGGCGGTTGGTCAGCAGAATGTCGTAGTCGCCTTCCAGGCGCGCGGCAGTCTGGCCGTTCTCGCCAATGAACGCGGTGGCTTCGGCTTCGAAGTCGTAAAGCGCCATGCCCTGGATACCGAACGCCGCCCAGGTCTGGGGGGATTCAGGCTTGAAGTCCTGGCGCACCCCGGCAACCACATCCCACCATGGGCTGATCGAGCGGCCGTACAGCAGCTGCAATTCGGCATCCTCGGTGACACCGTTGGTGCGTTCACCTTCGGAGCGGATCCACAGCCGGTTGATATCGCCGCCTACCCAGCCAGAAGCATCCCAGGCCAGCGTGCTGCCTTCATCCGCATCCTGGTACTCGAGCTGATCCAGCAGGAAGAAGCTGTTGATAGCACTGTCGTGCATCTGATGCCCACCCAATGGGGGGAAGGCTGCCTGGCGGTCGGCATCGGTCAGCACCGGGATCGGGGTACGGCTTGTTGTCGGTGTATCCGCCGAGCCTTGGTTCATTGTCGAATGGTCCATAGCCTCATGATTCATAGCTCCATGATTCATCGCGCCATGGTCCATGCCCTGCATGCTGCCATGATCCATCTCGCCGTGGTCCATCATCGAATGGTCCATTTCTTCAGCGGCGAAGCTGGGCGCAGCACCCAGCGCCCCCAGCGTAACGGTCAGTGCCAGCAGCGATGGTCGTGCCAGGCTATTGAGCATCTTTCCCTGCCTTGGCTTTGTTACTGCCATGGGATTCCATCATCTTGCCGTGGTCCATGCCCTGCATCGAACCATGGTCCATACCCTTCATGGCGTCATGGTTCATACCTTTCATCGAGCTGTGATCCATCCCTTTCATGGCGCCATGGTCCATGCCTTGGGCACTCCTGGCTTCCTTGGCATCGGCAGACTGCTGATCGTTGCCGTCGGACCAGGATGATGGGGCATAAACTGCAAACAGGCCGGCTATCGCAGCAGAGAGAAAAAACGCGCTTCGTTTCATTGGTTTGCTCATCTCGGATCTCCAGTTCATTCGTCCACGCGGACTTCGCGGAACATGCCCATTTCCATGTGGAACAGCAGGTGACAGTGATAGGCCCAACGCCCCAAGGCATCTGCCGTGACGCGATAGCTTCGTTTTGAGCCAGGCGGCATGTCGATCGTGTGTTTGCGCACCATGAAGTTGCCGTTCTCATCCTCCAGGTCGCTCCACATGCCATGCAGGTGGATGGGGTGAGTCATCATGGTGTCGTTGACCAGGGTGATGCGCAGGCGCTCACCATACTTGAGGCGCAGTGGCTCGGCATCGGAAAACTTGATGCCGTCGAAGGACCAGGCGAACTTTTCCATGTGGCCGGTTAGGTGCAACTCTATTGTGCGACCAGGCGCGCGGCCGTCCGGGTCCGGGAAGGTGCTGCGCAGGTCGGCATAGGTCAGCACACGGCGGCCGTTGTCACGCAGGCCGATGCCCGGATCGCCCAGTTTTGGCGTCGGGGTCATCGTTTGCATGTCGACCAGGGGGTTGTTGGTCTCGGACTCTGGGTGGCTCTGCATGGGCGCGCTGGTGCCAGCCATTTCGCCATGGTCCATGCCGGCCATGCTGCCGTGGTCCATGCCTGCCATGTCATCGTGGTCCATGCCGGCCATGCTGCCGTGATCCATGCCGCCCATACCGCCATGGTCCATGCCCATATCGCTCATGGAAATGGTCGGCCGTGGATCGACAGCGGGAACAGGGGCCTGCAAGCCCTCGCGAACCGCCAGGGTGCCCCTGGAATACCCGGTACGGTCCATGGATTGGGCGAAAATGGTGTAAGCCTGCTCGCTTTCGGGTTCGACGATGACATCGTAGGTTTCGGCAACGGCAATGCGGAACTCGTCGACCGAAACGGGCTTTACATGCTGCCCGTCCGCCGCGACAACCGTCATCTTCAAGCCGGGAATTCGCACATCGAAATACGTCATGGCCGAGCCATTGATGAAGCGCAGGCGGATTTTTTCGCCCGGCTTGAACACGCCCGTCCAGTTACCGTCGGGGGCCTGGCCGTTCATCAGGTAGGTGTAGGTGTAGCCGCTCACGTCAGCGAGATCGGTGGGGCTCATTTTCATCTCGGCCCACATCTTGCGGTCGGCTACCGCGGCGGACCAGCCCATTTCGCTCACATCGTTGACGAAATCGCCCACCGTGCGCTTGTGGTAGTTGTAGTAGTCGGACTGCTTCTTGAGCTTGGACAGCACCCGTGCAGGGTCTTCATCCGTCCAGTCGCTGAGCATGACCACGTAGTCCCGGTCATAGGTGAACGGCTCAGGCTCTTTCGCGTCGATGACCAGGGCGCCATACACCCCGACCTGCTCCTGGAAACCGGAGTGGCTGTGGTACCAGTAGGTGCCGTTCTGCTGGACCTTGAACTTGTACTCATACATGCCGTCGGGGGCGATGCCATGGAAGCTCAGGCCCGGCACGCCGTCCATGTTCGCCGGCAGGATGATGCCGTGCCAGTGGATGGAGGTGTCCTGCTGCAAGCGGTTGCGCACACGCAGCGTCACGGTATCGCCTTCGCGCCAGCGCAGGATGGGCCCGGGAATGGAGCCGTTGATGGCCATCGCTGTGCGCGCAGCGCCGGTAATGTTGACCGGCAGCTCACCGATGTAGAGGTCGAAGTCGGTGCCGCTCAGCACATTCGGTTGGCCGGGGCTGGTCACGGCCCAGACCGGCGTGCGCCACATGCCCAGCCCGCCAAGCAGTCCGGTAGCGGCAAGGCCTTTGACGAAGGAGCGTCTGGTGGTTTTGCTTTGCATGCCGTTGCGTCCAGTCAGTCGAAAAGTTGCTGGTGTTCAGGCGGTTGAACGCCCCAGCCCGTGGGTCGAGAAGCCCCACAATCTTCCTTCACGCTAGCGGACCTGCGCTGTCAGCTGGCTGAGCTTCAGATTACTTTTCTGTCAGCTTGCGGTGGGTATGACTGACGAAGCGCATGGCATGCAGAATCTGGGGCCGCCTTGCGGCCCTTCGCGGGCACGCCCGCTCCCACAGGGATGGCGCTGTAGCCAGGACATGCGCGGGACCTGTGGGAGCGGGCGTGCCCGCGAAGGGCTGCAAAGCAGCCCCATCAAGGGGCTCTTTGGCCTGGCCGCTACTCGATGCGCAGCGCCGCCACCGGATGCAAGCGGGCCGCCCGCACGGCCGGAGCCAGGCCGGCGAGAATGCCGAGCACCGCCGCCAGCAGCAGCGCCAGTAGCAGAAACAGCGGATGCAGCGCCAAGGGCAGGCTCGGCATGGCCAGGTGCAGTAGCCCGAGCAGCAGGCCCATCAACAGCAGGCCAAGCAAGCCACCGGCCATGGACAGCAGCGTCGCTTCGGCGAGAAACAGCCCGAGCACCTGCCGCGGGCTGGCGCCAATCGCCCGCAACAGGCCGATTTCCGCCGTGCGCTCGCCCACAGCGGTCGTCATGATGGTGAGAATGCCGACCGCGCCAACCAACAGCGAAATACCCCCCAAGGCACCGATGGCCAGGCTCAGGGTGCCGAGCACGCGGTTGAAGCTGCGCAGCATGTCATCCTGGGTGGTCAGGCTGAAGTCCTCCGCGCCGTGCCGTTCGCCAAGCACCTCGCGAATCTGCCGGCTCAACGCCTTTGAAGTGGTGCCTGCGCCGAACACTACATGGGCTTTGACCACCCCGGTGCGGTTGAACAGGCTTTGCGCCCAATCCACCAGGATGTAGGCGATATCGTCGAGGTTGAAACCGAGCAACTGGCCCTTCTTTTCCATCACGCCGATCACCCGGAAACGCACGCCGCCGACGCGAATCAACTCGCCCAGCGGATTGCGCGCACCGAACAGCTCGGCACGCAGCTGATGGCCGAGCACCACATAGGGCGGCGAACGACCGTCACGGGCCGCGGGCAGGAACTCGCCCAGGCTCAGCTGCATGCGCCAGGCCTGTGCCAATTGATGGCCACTACCGAGAATGTCGCTGCGCCGGCTCAGCTGGCCGAACTGGACATCCCCGCTACCCTGAATGATCGGCACAGCTGCCTCGACATGCGGCAAGCGCCGCAGGGCATCGGTGTCACTGATGGTCAGTGGCCGTACGCTGCCGAGCAGGCCGCCGAGGCCGCTGGTCTGGGTCTTGCCCGGGCGCACGGTGATGATCCGAGTACCGAACTGCGAGAAGTTCTCCAGCACATAGCCGCGCACGCCCTCGCCGATGGCCGTGAGCAGCGCCACGGCGGCTATGCCGATCGCTACCCCGAGCAGGGTCAGCAGGCTGCGCAGCGGGCGGCAGGTCAGCGCCGAGCTGGTCAGCCGGAAACCATCTTGCCAGCGCATCAGTGCGCCCCCGGCGGGCGTAGCGCCGCCACCGGCTCCAGCGCCGAGGCCCGAGCGGCCGGCAGCCAGGCGAACAGCAGCGCCGTGCCAAGTGCCAGCAGCACTGCTCCAGCCCGCGCCCACCAGGGGGCATAGAGCGGCAGATCGAACGCCAGGCGCCCCAGCCAGAGCAAGGTTTCGGCCAGCAGCAGCCCTGCCAGTGCCCCTGTCAGGGCCAACAGCGCTGCCTCGCCGAGGAACAGCAGGCGCAGCTGCGCCGCCGTCACGCCTATGGCTTTGAGCAGGCCGATCTCGGCGCTGCGCTGGCTCACTGCAATCCAGGTCACGTTCATGATCAGGATGCCTGCCACCAGCAGGCTGATCGCGGCAATGCCAGCCACCGCCAGGGTCAGCACCGCGAGTATCTGGTCGAAGGCGCTGAGCAGGCTGTCCTGGCTGACCAGGGTAACGTCCTCCTCACCCTCGTGACGCTCCTTGAGCGCGGCGAGTATCAGCTGCTTGCTACGGTCGAGAAAGCTCGGACCATGCACCTCGACAAACACCCGCGACAACCCCTCGCTATTGAACAAGGCCTGTGCACTGGCCACCGGGATGATCAACATCTCGGCGAAATCCATCCCCAACGATTCGCCCCGCTCACCGAGAATGCCGACCACCCGGAAGCGCCGGTCGCCGGCGCGCAACCATTCACCCAGGGCCGGGCGAGCCCCGAACAGTTCGCGCCGGAGTTTGCCGCCGATCACGCAGACGGCTTCAGCCTGCTCAGGGTCCAGCGTCGGTAGGGGCTGGCCTTGTACGACCGTCAGTTGGCGAATGGCGAAGAAGTCCCGGGTGGT
This sequence comes from Pseudomonas shirazica, assembly GCF_015168335.1. Taxonomy (NCBI): domain Bacteria; kingdom Pseudomonadati; phylum Pseudomonadota; class Gammaproteobacteria; order Pseudomonadales; family Pseudomonadaceae; genus Pseudomonas; species Pseudomonas shirazica. Next base: position 4,687,227 of record NZ_CP063456.1, on the reverse strand, counting down.
GCCCAGCGTCAGCACCTCACGATTGCGGTTGCCGACTATTACCTCCATCTGCCCGGCCTGCTGCGGCGCGACCCGGCGGATGCCCGGCAACCGGGTGATGGCCTGGACATCCTGCAAGGTCAACTCGTGTGGCGTCAGCCCGGTGAGCGGCGGCATTCGCCCGGTGGTTTCCTTGCGCCCCGGGAAAACGATGAGTATGTCGCGCCCGAGCAGCGAGAACTCGTTCAGGACGAAGGCCCGCGCCCCCGCGCCAAGACCGGTGAGCAGATTGACCGCGACCACCCCGATAGCGATGGCCAGCAGTAGCATCAGGCTGCGTGAGCGATGCCCACGCAAGGCACCTAGCCAGAAGCCCAGGGCATCGGCAGCGCGCATCAGGCCCGCGCCCACTGCGGCGCAATACTGTGGATCCGCCCGTCACGCATGTGCAGCTGGCGCTGTGCACGGGCGCCCAGGCTGGCATCGTGGGTCACCACTATCAGGGTCAGGCCCTCGCCGTTGAGCTCCTCCAGCAGGCTGAAGACCTCTGCGCCGGCCTGGCTATCGAGATTGCCGGTGGGTTCGTCGGCCAACAGCAGCGCCGGTTGCATGACCATCGCCCGGGCGATCGCGACGCGCTGGCGCTGGCCACCGGACAGCTCGGCCGGGCGGTGGGCAATGCGCTCGCCCAGCCCCAGGCGTGCCACCAATTGGCTGCTGCGCTTGCGCCGTTGTGCCGCACCAATGCCGGCGAGGACCATCGGCAGCTCGATGTTTTCCAGCACCGTCAGCCGTGCGATCAGGTGGTAGGACTGGAACACGAAACCTATCAGTCGGCTGCGCAACTGGGCGCGGCGCGCCTCGCTCAGCGACGCCGTGGCCTCGCCCTGCAGCCAGTATTCGCCGGCGCTCGGCGCGTCGAGCAGGCCGAGGATGTTCAGCAGGGTCGACTTGCCCGAGCCTGACGGGCCCATCACCGCCATGTAGTCACCGGCGGCGATGTCCAGGTCCAGGCCATCCAGCCCCATCACCTGCTGCTCGCCCAACTGGAAGCTGCGGCTACCGCCGCGCAGGCGGATCATTTCTCGGTCTCCGCGGCATCCACAGGGATCACCGCCACGGTATCCTTGAGCCCTTCCTGCTCGTGGCTGGCGACTATGCGTGCGTCCTCGTCCAGCCCTGCAAGCACCTCGGTCCAGCGCCAGTTGCTCAGCCCGGTTTGCACCTGCACCTCGCGCAACACCCGGGCGCTCGGGTCATATCGCAGCACGCGCTGCCCCTCCAGCAGGGTCTCGGTGGGGATGCGCAAGGCACCCGTGTGCTGCTCCAGGAGGATCTCGACATCGGCGCTATAACCGGTGAGCAGGGCCAGGTCTGCCGGCGGCTGGTCGAAGCGCACCTCGACATCGACGGTGCGCGCCTGCTTCTCCAGTTCGCGCACATAGGGCGCGATGCGGCTGACGCGGCCGGTGAAATGCTGACCACGGAAGGCATCCAGGCTGATCCGTACGGCGGTTCCTGGGTGAACCCGGGCAGCGTCCACCTCATCGATCGGTGCCTCTACATACAGGCAGCTGTCGTCGATCAGGTCGACTGCTGGCGGCGTGGGAATACCTGGCGGCGAAGGGGTGACGAACTCGCCGAGTTCGCCGTTGATTTCTGCGACGATGCCGGCGAATGGCGCGCGCAGAGTCGTCTGTTCCAGCAGTGAGCGCTGCAACTGCAGGCTGGCGTCGGCCTCGCGTATCAACACGGCACTGGCACTGCACATCAGCTTCGCCAGGTTGGCCTTGGTTGCCGCCTGATCGAGGCGATCGGCGGCAATCAACTTGCGGTCGGCCAGCTGGCCCAGGCGATCAAGGTCGCGTCGGTCCAGGAGAGCTTGCTGGCAGCGCTGTTCGCGGGTGTTGCGCTGGGCCTCCAGCCGCGCCTCGGCTTCCTGCAGCCTGGCCTGTTGCTCGTCCTGCCGCAGGCGCATGAGCACCTGACCCGGCTGGACCCGCTGGCCCTCGCTGACCAGCAACTCGGCAACCTGGCCGCCGACATTGAAGGACAGGTGCGAGCGTCGACAGGACTTCAGCGTACCCGCGCGCGTGTTGGCCACCACCGTCTCAACCGGCCCCCGCTCAACTTCCAGCAGCCTGACCGGCAACGGCTGCGGGCGGCTCAACCAGCCGCCCAACACCACGAGACAAGCCAGGATCGACGAGCCAATCAATAATTTGCGCATGGACTACACCTCCTCCCATATGGCTTGAGCCTAGATCAGGAGGGTGAAAGCTCCACGCGAAACGTCATTTATCCGACGATTTTCGGATGAGCGTTAGTATAGTGTCATAAAAATGGCGAATGAGATTTTTTTCGCTCACGCAACGGCGATTCCCCGGCCATGGGAAGGCTGCAGAAAGTTCAGAGGATGAGAATGGCGGGCATTAAAAAGCCGGCTTGTGGCCGGCTTCTCGGGGACGCTTCCGACTAATTTATGGTAAGCCGCAATCGCCTTAACTGTGTGGCCATCAAGGGGCCGAAAGAGATGGCAGATGCCCGTGTGGGATATCGCCGAGCCCTCTGGACCGCGGCTTGCGCCGGTCGGGGCTGAATGTGCGGCGTAGCATACAAGGGCGCGCGCAGGATGCCCAGCAAAAAATGGCACAGGTTGTTTCAGTCGGGCCGTTGCTGGCGGAAATGCGACCAGTGGAACACCCAGCCCAGTATCTTCAGCCCTTGTGTCTGGCGCTGGGCGGCGGTGTAGCGTTCGACCGCATAGTTGCGCCGATCATGGCTGTGCAGGTACAGCGTGCCGTGCTGGCCGAGGCTGAGGTTGTTAACCCTGAGCACGCCGTTGTGCAGCAGGGCATAGGTTTCGCCCTCGACCACCTGGGTCATGCCCAGGTCGATGGCCAGGGTAGCTTGCAGCGGAATCAGCGGGGTCATGTTGCTGGCGGGCATGGCCAGGCAGATGGCGTCGTCGGCATGCACTCCCAACCCTTTCAGGGCTTTTGCGGGCAGGCACAGGTGTTTGCCGGCCACGGGCGACAGCAGGCCGTTGTGCAGCTCGTAAAAGGGCACCTTCAATGTACGGCCGCCTTGCGCCGATAGCGGCGTGGGCGGGTTGGCGGGCGCCGGCCCCGGTGGGCAGGTGCGCAGGATCGGGTTGTGGTGTTTGGGGCCTTCGCCCGTGCGCAACCAGCGACGATGCACGCAGAACAGGTCCGCCATTTCGTCCAGCCGGGCCAGGGGCACGCCGCGCTTGAGCCAGTTGTTGACGTGCTGGGGCGTGACGCTGCGCTGGGCGGCGAAATCAGAAGGGGTCAGGCCACATTCGTGGAGGAGGGCTTTGAGTCTGTCACCGGATGTGTTCATGGCGGCGAGTGTAGCGGCGGGGTGCCAGCAAGGATATGAACCGGATGTTGATGGAGCTTGTGTGAAAAGCGCCTGTTTGTAGGGCGTTGGAGTAGGACTGCGTAGGATTTATTACCGCATCAGGCGTTGGCGCGGTAGCTGTAGGAGCGGCCTTGTGTCGCGACGGGGCGCGACGCGGCCCCAAACCATCCCGCACGATGTACCTGAGAGACCGCATTTGCTGATTTTACGGCCGCTTCGCGCCCGATCGCGACACAAGGCCGCTCCTACAACCGACCGCGAAGGCAGGTCATTCAACAAGAGGGCCGCGAACGCAGGTGTTGACGAATGGCCATAAAAAACCCCGCCGAGGCGGGGTTCTTCATGCAACCGGCATCAGCCCTTGTAGGCAGCAACCGATTTGGTGATCGCGGCGCGGGCGGCGTCAGCGCCTTCCCAGCCTTCGATCTTGACCCACTTGCCCTTCTCGAGATCTTTGTAGTTGGCAAAGAAGTGCTCGATCTGCTGGATCAGCAGGGCTGGCAGGTCGGTGTATTCCTTCACGTCGACGTACAGCTGCGACAGCTTGTCGTGAGGAACAGCGATGACCTTGGCGTCGCCGCCGCCGTCGTCGGTCATGTTCAGCACGCCGACCGGACGGGCGCGGATAACCGAACCTGGGGCTACCGGGTAAGGGGTAACGACCAGCACGTCCAGCGGATCACCGTCATCGGCCAGGGTGTTCGGGATGAAGCCGTAGTTGGCTGGGTAGAACATCGGGGTAGCCATGAAACGGTCGACGAACAGGGTATCGCTGTCCTTGTCGATCTCGTATTTGATCGGCGCGTGGTTGGCCGGGATCTCGATGGCGACGTAGATGTCGTTCGGCAGGTCTTTGCCCGCCGGAATCTTGCTGTAGCTCATTGGGCAGTGCCCCCGTGTTTGACCAAAAAAGTGGCGGCGATTATAGGCACATTCTGCATGGGCATGCCACGCCTGGCCTGATGTGCGGCCCCGTCAGGCGTGGCTTTCGCGGTATTCCGGGTGTTCGGCCTGCAGCCGGCACAGGCGCGCCAGCGGGTCCTGGCGGTAGAACAGCGACAACTGGCGGTAGACCTGTGGATAAGCCTGTTGCAGCAGGTCGGGAGCACTAAAGAAGTACTCGCTGGTTACGGCAAAGAACTCTGCGGGGTTCTCTGCGGCATATGGATCGATGGCGGTTTCGGCGTCGGGGTTGGCGTCCAGCTGGCGGTTGAGGTCGTCATAGGCCTGTTGCATGGCGGTTGCCCATTCATCCACGGGCATGCCGCTGTGCAGCGGCGGCAGGCCGTTGGCATCACCATTGAGCATGTCGAGCTTGTGCGCCAGTTCATGGATGACCAGGTTGTAGGCCTCCCAGCCACCACTGGCCAGCACGCCGCTCCAGGCGAGGATGATCGGGCCCTGCTGCCAGGCTTCGCCGCTGTGCTCACCGTCCCACACGTGCTCCACGCCACTGGCATCGCGGTGGCGCTGGGGGCTCTTGAAGTCGTCGGGGTAGAGGATGATTTCGTGGAAACCCTGGTACCAGTTCAGCTCGCCCAGGTGCAGCAGCGGCAATTGCGCCTGGGCCGCCAGCAACAGGCGCTGCTCGTCATCCGGCTCGACGCCGGGCAGGCAGGTGAGGTGCTTGTCGAGCAGGAACAGGATGCAGGCTTCACGCAGCCAGCGATCCTCTTCGTCAGTGATGCCGTCCAGCATTGGCAGGCGCTCGCGCACGGCCTGCCATTGCTGGGGGGTGATGGGATAGCGCGCCAGGGTGCGCTTGCGCCGCCAGGCGCTGAACGACCACATCGGCAAGTTTCAGTGCGCTTTGGCCGTGCGGCCCAGACGGCCACGCAGCAGGCCGAGGATCATCGGTACCAGCGACAGGATGATGATGCCCACCACCATCAGCGACAGGTGCTGTTTGATGAATGGCACGTTGCCGAAGAAGTAGCCCAGTGTCACCAGGCCGCCGACCCACAGTAGCGAACCGGCGACGCTGAAACCGAGGAAGCGCGGGTAGTGCATGTGGGCGATGCCGGCGACGAACGGCGCAAAGGTGCGCAGGATGGGCAGGAAGCGCGCCATGGTCACGGTCTTGCCGCCGTGGCGTTCATAGAAGTCGTGGGTACGCTGCAGGTAGTCGCGACGGAAGATCTTCGAGTTGGGGTTGTTGAACAACCGCTCGCCCGTCGTGCGGCCGATCACATAGTTGGTGCTGTCGCCGAGGATCGCGGCGGCCATCAGCAGGCCGGCCAGCAGCAACGGGTCCATGCCGCCACCGGCGGCCACGGCGCCGGCAATGAACAGCAGCGAATCGCCAGGCAGGAAGGGCATGACCACCAGCCCGGTTTCACAGAAGATCACGGTGAAGAGGATGGCGTAGATCCAGGGACCGTAGTTGGTGACCAGCAGATCGAGGTAGGCATCGAGATGCAGGATAAGGTCCAGCGGGTTGAAATCCATGTACAGCACCTGTGTTCTTGGGCGTAGGCTCGGTTACCTGCGGATGGGTAAATTTTCACACACGACAGGTGGGCCATTATACGGCTAAGTCAGGATCATGCCCGGGGAGTTTGTAGCGGGGGGTTACGGCAGGGGGTATTCCTGTACCGGCCCTTTCGCGGGCATGCCCGCTCCCAAAGAGATATCACTGCTTCCTAAGGCTGTGCTGTACCTGTGGGAGCGGGCGAGCCCGCGAAAGGGCCGGTGCAGGTCAATCCTGGCTGATCGGCAGGATATAGCTCTTGAACTCGTTATCCTCACGAAACCCGATGGATTCGTAAGTCTTGTGCGCTACCTCATTGTCCGCGCTGGTTGACACCCGCATGCGCACGGCGTTGGTTTCCTTGGCCATTTTCTTCGCCTCACGCATCAGGTGGTCGGCCACCAGCATGCGCCGCGAGTCCTCGGCCACGTAGATATCGTTGAGAATCCATACCCGCTTCAGCGACAGCGACGAGTAGCTCGGGTACAGCTGGCAGAAGCCCAGCAGCTTGCCGTCATCATCATCGGGTAGCGCCAGGTAGATCACCGACTCATCCCGCTTCAGGCGCTTTTCCAGGAAGCTGCGCGAACTGTCGGGGTAGGGTAGCTGCCCATAGAACTCGCGGTATTTGACGAACATCGGCGTAAGCAGATCGAGGTGTTCCAGGGTTGCCTTGATGATGCGCATGTGCGGCCCTCAGAGTCCATTAGGGGAAACAGCGGATTGCCAGCAGCTTTCAAAGGCATGCTGCCCAATGCTTGGCGCAAGTGCAATCCGCCTTCCGTGACATGTTTTTTATCCTTTGCCGAGCAGGAAGTTACCTTTCTGGCCGGTGCTGTTTTCGCTCTCCAGGCTATGGACCTCGGCCTCGTCCTTCAGATTCACCCCGGAAAGCTGGCGCCGGCAGGCTTCGCGCATCAAGTACAGCAAGCGGTGCGCCGCCATGCCATAACTCAGGCCCTCCAGGCGGATGTTGGAAATGCAGTTGCGGTAGGCGTCGGTCAGGCCGACCTTTGGCGCATAGGTGAAGTACAGGCCAAGGCTGTCGGGCGAGCTGAGCCCCGGGCGTTCGCCGATCAGCATCACCGTCATCCGTGCGCCCAGCAGCTCACCAACCTCGTCGGCCACTGCCACGCGGCCCTGCTGCACCAGCACCACCGGGGCGCTGGTCCAGCCGTCGGCGGCGGCCTGTTCCTCGAAGCGCGCCAGGAACGGCAGGGTGTGGCGGTGCACGGCCAGTGCCGAGAGGCCGTCAGCGACGACGATGGCCAGGTCGACCCCGCCGGGGTTGGCCTGGGCATGCTGGCGCAGCGCGGCAACCGAATCTTCGTTCAGCCGTCGCCCCAGGTCCGGGCGTTGCAGGTACTGGTTGCGGTCGCTGGCGGCGCTGTGCAGCACCAGGCTTTCGCGCCCGCGGTCACTCAGCTGGGTAGCCAGGCCGGCATGGTCGAAGGCCAGGTGCACGGCATCGCGTGCCTGGGCGTGGGCGAACTGGAAGTCCAGTTGTGCACCTGTAGGCAGGCTGGTGCCGGTGCGGCCCAGGGCGATGCGCGCCGGGGTCAGGTTGCGCAGGGCCAGCCAGGGGTTTTCGGGGGTAGGCGTGCGGTGGTCCATGGTCATCCCTATGCAAGCTGTGCCAAGGCCTGGCGGAAGGCCGGCGGCAGGTTGTCACCAAAGCGCACCCGGCCATCGGCCTGGGTGAAGATGCCGGTGCGGGCCAGCCATGCCTCGAATTCCGGCCCGGGCTTCAGGCCCAGGGTCTGGCGCGCGTACAGCGCGTCATGGAACGAGGTGGTCTGGTAGTTGAGCATGATGTCGTCGGAGCCTGGGATACCCATGATGAAGTTGATCCCGGCCACGCCCAGCAGGGTCAGCAGGGTGTCCATGTCGTCCTGGTCGGCTTCGGCGTGGTTGGTGTAGCAGATGTCGCAACCCATTGGCACTCCCAGCAGCTTGCCGCAGAAGTGGTCTTCGAGGCCGGCGCGGATGATCTGCTTGCCGTTGTACAGGTACTCCGGGCCGATGAAACCGACCACGGTGTTGACCAGGAACGGCTTGAAGTGGCGGGCCACGGCATAGGCGCGGGTTTCACAGGTCTGCTGGTCGACGCCGTGGTGGGCGTTGGCTGACAGCGCGCTGCCCTGGCCGGTTTCGAAGTACATCAGGTTCTGCCCGAGGGTGCCGCGTTTCAGCGAAAGGCCCGCTTCGTAGCCTTCCTGCAGCACGTTCAGGTTGATGCCGAACCCGGCGTTGGCCGCCTCGGTGCCGGCAATGGATTGGAACACCAGGTCCAGTGGCACGCCACGGTTGATCGCCTCGATCGAGGTGGTGACGTGGGTCAGCACGCAGGCCTGGGTGGGGATGTCGTAGCGCTGGATGATGGCGTCGAGCATCTCCAGCAGGGCGCAGATCGAGGCGATGCTGTCGGTGGCCGGGTTGATGCCGATCATGGCGTCGCCGTTGCCGTACAGCAGGCCGTCGAGAATGCTGGCGGCGATGCCGGCCGGCTCGTCGGTCGGGTGGTTGGGCTGCAGCCGGGTCGACAGGCGCCCGCGCAGGCCCATGGTGCCACGGAACCGGGTGACCACGCGGATCTTCTGTGCCACCAGCACCAGGTCCTGCACGCGCATGATCTTCGACACCGCTGCGGCCATTTCCGGCGTCAGCCCGGGTGCCAGGCTGCGCAGGCTGTCCTCGTTGGCCTCTTCGCTCAGCAGCCAGTCGCGCAGGCCACCCACGGTCAGGTGGCTGACCGGGGCGAAGGCCTGGGCGTCGTGAGTGTCGATGATCAGGCGCGTGACTTCATCATCTTCGTAAGGGATCAGCGCTTCGTTGAGGAAATGCGTCAGCGGGATATTGGCCAGGGCCATCTGCGCGGCGACCCGTTCGCCATCATTGCTGGCCGCGACGCCCGCCAGGTAGTCCCCCGAGCGGGCGGGGCTGGCCTTGGCCATCACTTCCTTGAGGCTGTCGAAGCGGTAGACCAGGTGGCCGACCGTGTGTACGAAACTTGCCATACAGACTCTCCAGAGCCGCGGGTTGCCCCGCGGCGGGTGGCGGCGATCAGTGCAAGGCCTCTTCGGCCTTCTGGATCGCGGCGAATTCCTCTTCCGGTGTACCCGCGACCAGGTGGTGGCGGCTGTAGAAAGCAAAGTAGGCAATTAATACCGCATAGATCACTGCGGCGCCAATCACCACCCGTGGGTCTACCAGGAAACCGGCGACCACAGCGATGCAGGCCAGTACCAGTGCCAGGCCCGAGGTGAAGATGCCACCAGGGGTGCGGTATGGGCGCTCCATCTTCGGCCGACGGATGCGCAGGGTGATGTGCGCGGCCATCATCAGCACGTACGACAGGGTAGCGCCGAACACCGCCACCAGGATCAGCAGGTCACCCTGGCCGGTCAGCGACAGGGCAAAGCCGATGATCCCGGGGATGATCAAGGCCAGTACCGGGGCCTTGCTCTTGTTGGTTTCCGACAGCTTGCGCGGCAGGTAGCCGGCGCGGGACAGGGCGAAGATCTGCCGGGAGTAGGCGTAGATGATCGAGAAGAAGCTGGCGATCAGCCCGGCCAGGCCGATCAGGTTGACGAAGCCGCCCATCCAGGTGCTACCGCCGTAGGCTTTGGACAATGCTTCCACCAGCGGGTTGCCGGACGCTTTCAGTGCTTCGGAGCCTGCGCCGCCAGGGCCGACCACCAGGATCAGCAGGGCGAAGGCCAGCAACACCAGCATGGCGCCGATCAGGCCGCGTGGCAGGTCACGCTTGGGGTTCTTGGTTTCTTCGGCAGCCAGCGGCACGCCCTCTACGGCAAGGAAGAACCAGATGGCATAGGGGATGGCCGCCCACACGCCGACATAGCCGAACGGCAGGAAGCTGCTGGCGCCCACAGCGTCCGTTTTGGCGATGTCGAACAGGTTGGCTGCATCAAAATGGGGCACCATGCTCACCAGGAACACGGCCAGAGCGATGGCTGCGATGGCGGTGATGATGAACATCAGCTTCAACGCCTCACCCACGCCAAAGATGTGGATGCCGATGAACACGATGTAGAACGCCAGGTAGATCATCCAGCCGCCGATGCCGAACAGTGACTGGCAGTAGGCGCCGATGAACACGGCGATGGCGGCGGGGGCGATAGCGTACTCGATGAGGATTGCCGTGCCGGTGAGGAAGCCGCCCCAGGGGCCGAAGGCGCTGCGGGCAAAGCCGTAGCCGCCGCCTGCGGTGGGGATCATCGACGACAGCTCGGCCAGCGAGAAGCACATGCACAGGTACATGGTGGCCATCAGCAGGGTGGCGAGGAACATGCCGCCCCAGCCGCCTTGGGCCAGGCCGAAGTTCCAGCCGGCATAGTCGCCGGAGATGACGTAGGCCACGCCCAGGCCGACCAGCAGGACCCAGCCGGCGGCACCTTTTTTCAGTTCACGTTGCTGGAAATAGTCCGAGCCGACTTTTTCGAAGTCGACGGAAGAGCCTGCCGGCGAGCCGGCGGAATGATCGCTTGGCATAGATTCACCTGTTGTTTTTCTTGGTGGCCGGACGGGTTCCGGGCCGATGGTGATGGGTACTGCAGGAAGCGAGCCAGAGCGGTTGGTGCTCTGGATATTGTGTTTGCAGGTCCGGCCTCATCGCCGGCAAGCCGGCTCCCACAGGTACTGCACAGGTCTGGAATCCCCTGCGATCCCTGTGGGAGCTGGCTTGCCGGCGATGGGCTGCAAAGCAGCCCCGAGGCCATCCCAGGTTTAGAAGAAGCCCAACGGATTGATGTCGTAGCTCACCAGCAGGTTCTTGGTCTGCTGATAGTGGTCAAGCATCATCTTGTGCGTCTCACGCCCGACCCCCGACTTCTTGTAGCCACCGAACGCGGCATGCGCCGGGTACAGGTGGTAGCAGTTAGTCCACACGCGGCCAGCCTTGATCCCACGGCCCATGCGGTAGGCACGGTTGATGTCGCGGGTCCACACGCCGGCACCCAGGCCGAACTCGGTGTCGTTGGCGATCGCCAGGGCTTCGGCTTCGTCCTTGAAGGTGGTGACGCTGACCACCGGGCCGAAGATTTCTTCCTGGAACACGCGCATCTTGTTGTTGCCCTTGAGCAGGGTCGGCTGGATGTAGTAACCGGTGGCCAGCGAGCCCTCCAGTTTTTCGACCTTGCCGCCGGTCAGCAACTCGGCGCCTTCCTTCTGGGCGATATCCAGGTACGACAGGATCTTCTCGAACTGCTGTTGCGAGGCCTGCGCTCCGACCATGGTGTCAGTGTCCAGCGGGTCGCCGCGCTTGATCTGCAGCACCTTCTTCATCACCACTTCCATGAACTGCGGGTAGATCGACTCCTGCACCAGTGCCCGTGACGGGCAGGTGCATACCTCGCCCTGGTTGAAGAACGCCAGCACCATGCCTTCGGCCGCCTTCTCGATGAAGCTTGGCTCGGCTTGCATGATGTCTTCGAAATACACGTTCGGCGACTTGCCGCCCAGTTCGACGGTGGACGGGATGATGTTCTCGGCGGCGCATTTCATGATGTGCGAGCCCACCGGGGTCGAGCCGGTGAAGGCGATCTTGGCGATGCGCTTGCTGGTGGCCAGTGCTTCACCGGCTTCGCGGCCATAGCCTTGCACCACGTTGAGCACACCAGGTGGCAGCAGGTCACCGATCACTTCCAGCAGCACGGTGATGCCCAGCGGGGTCTGTTCGGCTGGCTTGAGCACCACGCAGTTGCCGGCGGCCAGTGCCGGGGCGAGCTTCCAGGCGGCCATCAGGATCGGGAAGTTCCACGGGATGATCTGCCCGACCACGCCCAGTGGCTCATGGATGTGGTAGGCCACGGTGCCTTCGTTGATTTCCGCGGCGCCGCCTTCCTGGGCGCGGATGCAGCCAGCGAAGTAGCGGAAGTGGTCGACCGCCAGCGGAATGTCGGCATTGAGGGTTTCGCGGATCGGCTTGCCGTTGTCCCAGGTTTCGGTAATGGCCAGCAGTTCGAGGTTCTGCTCGATACGGTCGGCGATCTTCAGCAGAACGTTGGAGCGGTCCTGCACTGAAGTGCGGCCCCAGGCGTCGGCCGCAGCGTGGGCTGCATCCAGGGCTTTATCGATGTCTTCGGCAGTGGAGCGAGGGAATTCAGCGATCAGCTTGCCATTCACCGGGGAGGTATTTTCGAAGTACTGCCCCTTTACCGGAGGAACGAACTCACCACCGATGTAGTTGCCGTAGCGGCTCTTGAAGGAAACCTTCGCGCCTTCGGTACCGGGATGTGCGTAACGCATGGTGTGTCTCCTGGCTATTGTGTTTGTTAGGGAGTTGGAAAGCGTAGAGCAAAGGTTGGGCCAGCGTTTCGAGCGCCAGGAAAATCAATGACTTGGCTCGGTTCTTTGGGCCTGGCCCACGATCTCTGTGCCAGCGCCGGTACGCGCGGGGGTGACACTTTGTGCCATTTGCGACACGTAACCGGAGGGTGCATTGCAAAGCCTTGCCGGGTGGAGGATGCTGGCGGGACTCTCTATCTGCGGAGAACTACAACAATGCAGAGCAATCATTTCAGTCGCCATGCCCAGCAAGTCCATACCGTCGCCCATGGTGGGGCCGGAGAGGGTGGAAGTGACCCGTCCATCGCCCGCTCCTGGCTGCGCTGCCTGGAGGACTACCACCTCGACCCGTCGGTGATCGAGGCCCCGGTGGTGCTCGAGCATGGGCGCCTGCTGGAAAGCCGCGAGCGCCTGCGCCAGGTGCTGCAGATTGCCGACCATGAAATGAACAGCCTGCACCAGCAGCTTTCCGGGGCCGGCCATGCGGTGCTGCTGACCGATGCCCGTGGGGTGATCCTCAATTGCGTCAGCGCGCCGACCGAGCGGCGCAGCTTCGAGCGTGCCGGGCTGTGGCTGGGCGCTGACTGGAGCGAGGCGCGCGAGGGCACCAACGGCATCGGCACCTGCCTGGTCGAGCGCCAGGCGCTGACCATCCACCAGAACGAGCACTTCCGTGGCCGCCACACCGGCCTGACCTGCTCGGCCAGCCCGGTGTTCGACCCGCATGGCGAGTTGCTTGCAGTGCTGGATGTGTCTTCGGCGCGGCCCGACGTTTCCCGGCAGAGCCAGTTCCACACCATGGCTTTGGTCAACCTGTCGGCGAAGATGATCGAAAGCTGCTACTTCCTGCGCCATTTCGAACAGCAATGGCTGCTGCGTTTTCACCTGCAGGCCGAGTCGGTCGGCCTGTTCAGCGAAGGCCTGCTGGCGTTCGACGGTGACGGGCGCATCTGCGCCGCCAACCAGAGTGCGCTGAACCTGCTGGGCACGGTGCGTGGTGGCGTGCTGGGCAAACCGCTGGAACGCTTTTTCGCTTGCAGCCACGACGAACTGTTCAGCCGCGCCACGCCCAGCGGCAGCACGGCCTGGCCGCTGCATACCCTGGACGGGCGCCAGGTGTTCGCCAGCCTGCGTGGCCAGGCGCGCGCACCGGTGTGGTCGGTACCAGCCGCCCAGCCGCGGCCCACGCGGGAAGTGGAGCCGCTTATCTGCCTGCTCGACCCCGCCTTGCAGAACGACTTCCGTCGCAGCGTGCGGGTGTTCGAGCGCGATGTGCCGCTGTTGCTGCGCGGCGAGACCGGCTGTGGCAAGGAGGCTTTTGCCCAGGCCGTGCACCAGGCCAGCGAGCGGCGCGGCAAGCCGTTCGTCGCCATCAACTGCGCCTCGATCCCGGAAAGCCTGATCGAGAGCGAACTGTTCGGCTATCGCGGCGGCAGCTTTACCGGTGCACGCAAGGAAGGCATGCGCGGCAAGCTGCTGCAGGCCGATGGCGGCACCTTGCTGCTGGACGAGATTGGCGACATGCCACTGGCCCTGCAAACCCGCCTGCTGCGCGTGCTGGAGGAGCGCCAGGTGGTGCCGATCGGTGGCGAGCCGCAGGCGGTCGACGTGCGCATTGTCAGCGCTACTCACCGTGACCTGCTGGAGAGGGTGGAGCAGGGCAGTTTCCGCGAGGACCTGTATTACCGGCTGAATGGCCTGGAAGTGGCATTGCCTGCGGTGCGCGAGCGCAGTGACAAGGCGCAGTTGCTGGACTTTCTGCTGCGTCAGGAGGCGCAGGGAGAACCGATCGATATCGAGCCCAGGGCGCGGCAGGCACTGCTCGACTTCGCCTGGCCGGGCAACGTGCGGCAGATGCGCAACGTGCTGCGTACCCTGGTGGCACTTTGCGAAGACTCCCGCATCGTGTTCCCGGATCTCCCCGCCATTGTTCGCAACAGCACCGTCCCTGTAGGAGCGGCCTTGTGTCGCGAAAGGGCCGCAGAGCGGCCCCAGGGGCCCAGCCGCGCCGACCAATTTGCAGGGGCTGCTGCGCAGCCCGATCGCGACACAAGGCCGCTCCTACAGGATGCGGAGCGGCAAGCATTGTTGGAGACGCTAGAGGCAAAACACTGGCACCTCACCCGTGTCGCCGAGCACTTGGGCATCAGCCGCAATACCTTGTATCGAAAACTGCGCAAACACGGCATCACCAGGGCCGACTGAGCGAAACATCTGGTGCGATTTGTCGCGCCCTGGGCTACCCTGCCTCGATGTTTTGCGAGGTCGACCATGCATATTCACATTCTCGGTATTTGCGGCACTTTCATGGGCTCGCTGGCGGTGCTGGCCAAGGAACTTGGCCACCGCGTCACCGGCTCGGACGCCAACGTCTATCCCCCGATGAGCACCCAGCTTGAAGCCCAGGGCATCGAGCTGACCCAAGGCTATGACCCGGCCCAGCTGGACCCGGCGCCAGATCTGGTGGTCATCGGCAACGCCATGTCGCGTGGCAACCCGGCGGTGGAGTACGTGCTGAACAAGGGCCTGCCCTATGTTTCCGGCCCGCAGTGGTTGGCCGACCACGTGTTGCAGGGCCGCTGGGTGCTGGCCGTTGCCGGTACCCACGGCAAGACCACTACCAGCAGCATGCTGGCCTGGGTGCTGGAACACGCTGGCATGAGCCCGGGCTTCCTGATTGGCGGTGTGCCGCAGAACTTCTCGGTGTCGGCGCGCCTTGGCGATACGCCGTTCTTCGTGGTCGAAGCCGACGAGTACGACAGCGCCTTCTTCGACAAGCGCTCGAAGTTCGTCCACTACCACCCGCGCACGGCGATCCTCAACAACCTCGAGTTCGACCATGCGGACATCTTCCCCGACCTGGCCTCGATCGAGCGGCAGTTCCACCACCTGGTGCGCACCATCCCCAGCGAAGGCCTTGTCATCCACCCCACCACCGAGCAGGCGCTGGAGCGAGTGATCGGCATGGGTTGCT
Source organism: Pseudomonas shirazica (assembly GCF_015168335.1). Classification (NCBI taxonomy): domain Bacteria; kingdom Pseudomonadati; phylum Pseudomonadota; class Gammaproteobacteria; order Pseudomonadales; family Pseudomonadaceae; genus Pseudomonas; species Pseudomonas shirazica. The sequence continues at coordinate 4,672,114 of NZ_CP063456.1, read as the reverse complement.
GGACCCCGGTGCAGACCACCGGCGAAGGTGGCCAGTGGCAAGCCCGTCTGCTCAGCCCCGACGGCTCGCGCTTCGAAGTGCTGTTCGACGGCGAAGCGCAGGGCGTGGTGGACTGGGCGCTGACTGGCCAGCACAACGTCGCCAACGCCCTGGCTACCCTGGCAGCGGCGCGCCATGTAGGCGTGGTGCCAGCCATGGGCATCGAAGGCCTGAGCGCCTTCAAGAGCGTCAAGCGGCGCATGGAGAAGGTTGCCGAAGTGCAGGGCGTGACCATCTACGATGACTTCGCCCACCACCCGACCGCCATCGCCACCACCCTAGACGGCCTGCGCAAGCGCGTTGGCGAAGCCCCGGTGATCGCCGTGATCGAGCCGCGCTCAAACTCGATGAAGCTCGGTGCCCACCGTGACGGCCTGCCGGAAAGCGTCAACGACGCCGACCAGGTGATCTGGTACGCCCCGGCCAACCTTGGCTGGGACCTGGCTGCCACCGCCGCGCAATGCAAAGTGCCCAGCGTGGTGGCCGACAGCCTCGAAGCGATCATCGAACGGGTCAAGGGGCAGGCCCGCCCGGGTACCCATGTAGTGATCATGAGCAACGGCGGCTTCGGCGGCCTGCACGGCAAGCTGGCCGAGGCACTGAAGTGAGCGGGCCGGAACGCATCACCCTGGCCATGACGGGCGCCTCTGGTGCCCAGTATGGCCTGCGCCTGCTCGACTGCCTGGTGCGTGAGGACCGCGAGGTGCACTTCCTGATCTCCAAGGCCGCGCAACTGGTGATGGCCACCGAGACGGACGTGGTGCTGCCGGCCAAGCCACAGGCGATGCAGGCCTTCCTCACCGAATATACCGGCGCTGCCGACGGGCAGATCCGCGTGTATGGCAAGGAAGACTGGATGTCGCCGGTAGCCTCGGGCTCCGGCGCCCCGGCGGCAATGGTCGTGGTGCCCTGTTCCACCGGCACGTTGTCGGCGATTGCCACCGGTGCCTGCAACAACCTGATCGAACGTGCTGCCGACGTTACCCTCAAGGAGCGTCGCCAACTGATCCTGGTGCCGCGCGAGGCGCCGTTCTCCACCATCCACCTGGAGAACATGCTCAAGCTGTCGCAGATGGGCGCGGTGATCCTGCCGGCGGCACCGGGCTTTTATCACCAGCCGCAGACCATCGACGACCTGGTCGACTTCGTGGTGGCGCGCATTCTCAACCTGCTGAACATTCCCCAGGACATGTTGCCGCGCTGGGGTGAGCACCACTTCGGGGTGGATGATTGAAGCGAGCGCTGGTGGGCTTGCTGGCGCTGGTGCTGCTCGGTGGCTGCGCCACGGTGCGCACGTTGGATGCCAACAAACCCGGGGCACCGGTGGTGTATGCCGGTACCCGGTTGGACTTGTATGTGATCAATGGCGGGTGCTGCCCGCGGGATCGTTACGGGGCTGAGGCGCCAGCGTATCCGGGGCTGGACCTGCCGGGGAGCATGTTGCTCGATACTCTGTTGCTGCCGTTGTCGTTGCTCACGGCAGCCGGTGTAGGCTTCCAGGCCACTGGTGGCCTGTAAGGGCCCTTTCGCGGGTAAACCCGCTCCTACAGGATCTGTGTAATCTTCTTGTGATCACTGTACCTGTGGGAGCGGGCGTGCCCGCGAAGAGGCCATCACAAGTGAAGCCTACTTCTTGCCCAACCTGCGCAACTCATCCGACTCCACAATCCGCACCCCGTCCTCTTCCTCCAGCGCCAGCCGCCACAGCGCCCGGGCCAAGGTACAAGCCTCGATCCCCCGATACTTCCCGGGTATCAGCTTGGCAAACGGCGAAGCCAACTGTTCACTAAGCCGAGGCTCGACCCGCTCACCCAGCAGCAACGATGGCCGCACGATGGTCAGCTGCGGCCAATCCTGAGCCTTGAGTGCCTCCTCCATCTCACCCTTGACCCGGTTGTAGAAAATCGACGATTTCGGGTCGGCGCCCAATGCACTGACCACCAGCAGATGCCGCGCGCCCAACTCCCGGGCACGCTTGCTGAACGCCACCACCATGTCCAGGTCCACCGCGCGGAAGGCCGATTCGGAACCGGCCTGCTTCAGTGTGGTGCCCAGGCAGCAATAGGCGATATCGACCCGCCCACCCAGTTGTGGAAGGAACACAGCCGGGTCGCCTACCGGGTTTTCCAGGTGCGGGTGCTCGGCCAATGGCCGGCGGGTAGGCGCCAGTACGCGAGTGATGGTGGGCTCGTTGAGCAGGCGGTCGAGCAGGTGTTCACCTGTCAGACCCGTGGCACCGGCAAGCAGGACATGCTGAGGCGTCAAATACATGATGTCTCTCCCTTGTTACACACAAGCTTAGTGGCTGCGTGGCGTTTCCGCCTGTTCCCCCACGTTGGCCTGTGCGGCGTTACGCAATGCTTCTTCGGCCTGTTGCCGGCGCAGGTGCTGCCAGTGCTCAAGCACGTTCGGCGGCGCCCACAGCTGCGGTTCGGAGGCCTCGAAACCTTCCCTTTGTTCTCTTTCGGCAACGCTGGCGCGCGCCAGTTCAAACGCCTGTTTCAGGTCGTCGGTCTGGTTCAGCGCTTCGGCGAACAGGGCATCGCCGAAATAGGTGAAATCGGCTTCTTCCGAGCAACCGAAAGACACGCGGTCGGCCCGGGCGGCGGTCATGATCAGCGTGCGCTCATCTTTGAGCGGCGTGATGTAGCCCCCTGAATAGCAGGCGGATATGACAATCACCTTGTCGCGGTTCTTCAGCGGTGCCAGCGCGCTCGCCAGCTCGTCGGCAGACAGATCGGCCAACTGCAGGCGCGGTTGGTCGAGTACCAGCTGATGGTCCTGGCTGCCATGACTGGTGAGATAGATGAACACCAGGTCTTCGGGGCCGCTGCGCTCGGCCAGGGTACGGGCGGCGCGGGTCAGGTTTTCGCGTGTGGCCATGGCTCGGGTGGTCATGTGGTCGCGGTGGTTGACCAGGGTCACCTGGCCACTGGCGCCAAAGCGCACCTTGAGCATGTTGCTGACATAGTCGGCTTCACGCATGAACACGCTCTGCTGGCCATCGCCGGCCACCACCAGGCTGTATAGCTGAACTGGTGGCGCCGAGCGCGGTACCCGGGCCAGCGCTTCATCCAGCAAACGGCCCTGGTTGAGCAGCGTCAGGTCCAGCGGGTCGGGCAACAGCTTGCCGTTCTGGTCCCGTACGCGCACGCCGTTGCTCCAGGTGCCACTTTCGACCTTGCCGTTGGCCAGGATCAGCCGGCCCTGGCCGTGGTAGGCATCGTTGAGAAAGCCACCGATGTACTTGCTGCCGTCGGCCAGTTGCAGGCTGCCCTGGCCCGACAGGCGCCAGTCGGCGAAGGTGCCTTTGTAGTGGCTGCCATCGCTGCCCAGCAGTTCGCCTTCGCCAACCAGCGAGCCGTCCTTGAATTCGCCGATCCACACATCACCATCGGCATTTTCGTAGCGGCCACGGCCTTCCAGGCGGTTGTCCTTGAACTCGCCGATGTACTGCTCGCCGTCAACGCTGTCGTAGGTGCCGCTGCCTTCCAGCTGGCCATTGATGAAGTGGCCGCTGAACTGGTTGCCGCTGGCATCGCTGCGCACCCCAGCGCCGTTGGGCTTGCCCTTGGCGAACAGGCCCTGGTAGCGGCTGCCGTCGGCCAGTTCCAGCTCGCCGGCGCCTTCGTACAGGTCGTCCTTGAACTGGCCGCGGTAGGTCTGGTCGGCTTGCTTGAGGGTGCCTTCGCCGTCGCGGCGGCCGTGGCTGAAGGTGCCGGCATAGTGGCTACCCGGGGTAGTCAGCTCGCCCAGCCCCTGGAACAGCCCTGCGGCGAACTGGCCGCGGTACACCTCGCCGTTGCGGCCGTGCCATTCGCCCTGACCGTGCCATTGGCCGTCCTTGAAGGTACCGGCGTACCAGCTGCCGTTGGGGTAGTCGATCCGGCCCTCGCCTTGCAGCAGGCCATCGACCACCTGCCCCCGGTACCGCCCACCGTCAGGCAGGCGCGCGTCCGGCGGGAGCAGCGATTCGCCATCGCCGCAGGCGGCGAGCAGCAGGACCAGGGTGACGGGGAGCAGTGAACGCATGGCGAGAACCGGGCAATAGGTCTGCCGAGTATGACGCAGAATGGGGTCCTGAAACAGCGAACGCATGTGCTGGCGCAGCTCTCGAGCCTGCACTGCATTGAAAAGCTGGCACGGAACCTGTGGCAGCGGGCGTGCCCGAGAACACCGGCGAAGCCGGTGCCATGTACCGTGTGGTCTTCTTCGCGGGTGAACCCGCTCCCACAGGTATTGCGGTGACCTTCAGCTTTGCGCAATACCTGTGGGAGCGGCTTTAGCCGCGAACACCGGCGAAGCCGGTGCCATCCACCGAGTTGCCTGGTTCGCGGGCACGCCCGCTCCCACAGGTTCCGTGTTGCCTTTGAGGTGCAATCAGCGCACGCCCGGCGAAACGATGATCTTCACGTTCTCCTCCTTGTTGTTGACCAACTCCTCGAAGCCCAGCTCGACAATCTGCTCCAGCCCGATCCGCCCGGTCACCAGCGGGCGAATGTCCAGCCTGCCGTCAGCGATGAAGGCAATCACATCGGCAAACTCGCCGTTGTACGCCAACGCGCCCAGCACCTGCTTTTCGGTGGACACCACTTCGAAGAAGTTGAACTCGCTAGGCTCCTCGAATATCCCCACCAACACGCACTTGCCCGCCTTGCGGATGGTGTCGATGGCCAGCTTGGCCGTGTGTTTGTTGCCGATGCATTCAAAACTCACATCCGCGCCCAGCCCGGCAGTGAGCTTGCGGATTTCCACCAGGGCGTCGCACTGGCTGGGGTCCAGCACTACGCTGGCGCCAACCTCTCTAGCCTTGGCCTTGCGCGCCGAGGACATTTCCAGGGCGATCACCTGCGCCGCGCCTGCCGCCTTGGCACACATGATGGTGCACAAACCAATAGTGCCGGCTCCAACTACCACCACCGTCTGGCCAAGCAGGCTGCCGGCCTTCTTTACCGCATGCATGCCCACCGCCAGCGGTTCGATCAGCGCCCCGGCCTCTGCCGGGAAACCCTGCGGCAGCAGGTACAGCAGGTTGGCGGGCACGTTGACCAGTTCGGCAAAGGCGCCGTTGTTCATCAGGCCGGTGAAGGCCAGGCGCTCGCAGATGTTGTACAGGCCGTGGGTGCAGTAGTAGCAGGTGCCGCAATGCTGGCAGGCGTCCGCAGCCACCGGGTCACCGACGGCAAAACCTTCCACGCCTTCACCCAGCTTGGCGATCTGGCCGCAGAACTCGTGGCCGAGGATGCACTGGCCCTGGATGCCGGTCAGCGGGTGCGGTGCCTCCACCGGGATGAATACCGGGCCAGCGACGTATTCGTGCAGGTCGGAGCCGCAGATGCCGCACCAGTCCACCTTGATCTGCACCCAGCCGGGCGCAGGGTCGGCCGGCAGGGGCACCTGTTCGACGCGAATATCATTGCGGCCATGCCAGACGGCGGCGCGCATGTGGGTGTGGCTCAGGTCGTTCATTGTTGTTCTCCAGGCTCACGGAAAGGGCTTAGTGCTTGCGCAGGAACGCGAGCAGTTGCTGGTTGACCTGTTCGGCCGCCTCCATTTGCACCATGTGGCCAGCCTCGGGCAGCACCAGCACTTCAGCCTCCAGCCCTTCGGCATGGCTGGCCGGGATGATCGCGTCCTTGCCGCCCCACACCACCAGGGCCGGGTGTTGTCCCAGCACCCCGCGCAGGTCGTGGCGCTGCCGGTCGCCGTCAGCGATGGCCGATGCCAACAGGCGCAACGCGTCGTCCACGCCTTCCAGTCGCTTGAACTTGAGCATGTCCTCCAGCATCTGCCGCGTTACCAGTGCGGGGTCGGCAAACAGCTGTACCATCTGCGGTTTGAGGGCATTGCGGTTGGCGGCAGCGACGAAGCCTTGCAGGTACTGTCCGTTGATCTCCTCGCCCAGCCCGGCACTGGCCACCAGGCTCAGGCTGGCCACCCGTTGCGGCGCCAGGCGCGCCACGTTCAGGCTGACCGCGCCGCCCATGGAGTGGCCGGCCAGGTGGGCCTTGGCGATGTCCAGGTGGTCGAGCAGGGCCAGTACGGTTTCGCTCAACTCATCCAGGTCGTCCCGTTGCAGGGCCTTGGCCGACTCGCCATGGCCCGGCAGGTCGAGGGCGATTACCCGTCGCTCGGCAGACAGCGCCGGGTGGTTGAACAGCCAGTTGTTGAGGTCGCCACCAAAACCGTGCACCAGCACCAGCGGCGTGCCGCCTTCACCGAGCTCGAACCAGCGCAACTGCCGGCCAGCCACTTCAGCCTTCTGTGGCGCTGGCCCTTGGGCCTGGTCGGCGCCCCCCTCGGCGACGAACTCGGCCTGGAAGCGCTGCACCACGGCATCGATTTCGGCTTCTTCGGCTTCGCCTTCCACCACCACCGCCAGCAGGGCACCGACCGGCAGGGTTTCATCAGGCCTGGCCACCTGGCGGCGCAACACACCGCTGAACGGGGCTTCGACGCTGCTGCTGATCTTGTCGGTCTCGACGTCCAGCACCTCGTCGCCCTTGTTGATTTCGTCACCTTCCTGCTTCAGCCAGGTATCCACCCGGCCCTCGGTCATCGACAGGCCCCACTTGGGCATGGTCAGGGTATGGATCTGGCTCATGCGGCACTCCTTGCGGCTTCGATCACTTTGCGTACCGCAGCCTCGATCTTCGCCGCGTCAGGGATGTACAGGTCTTCCAGTGCATCGGAGAACGGCACAGGAGTATGCGGGGCGGTGACCATTTCGATCGGGCCCTTGAGCGCGCCGAAGGCCTTCTGTGCCACCAGCGCGCTGATGTCGGTGGCCATGGAGCAACGCGGGTTGGCTTCGTCGATCACCACCAGGCGGCCGGTCTTTTCCACGCTTTCCAGGATGCTGTCCTCATCCAGCGGGCTGGTGGTGCGCAGGTCCAGCACTTCGCAGTCGATACCCTGGCGGGCCAGGTTGTTGGCGGCCTCCAGCGCCACATGCACCATGCGGCCATAGGTGACCAGGGTCACGTCGTCGCCATCACGCAGGAAGTTGGCCTCACCGAACGGTACGGTGTACACCTCTTCCGGCACCTCTCCCTGCATGCTGTAGAGCAGCTTGTGCTCGCAGAAGATCACCGGGTCGTTGTCGCGGATCGCCTGTATCAACAGGCCCTTGGCATCGTACGGCGAGGACGGGCAGACCACCTTCAGGCCGGGAATGTGCGTCCACAGCGAGGTGAGCATCTGCGAGTGCTGGGCCGCCGCGCGCAGGCCGGCGCCGTACATGGTGCGCATCACCAGCGGGGTTACCGCCTTGCCGCCGAACATGTAGCGGAACTTGGCGGCCTGGTTGAGGATCTGGTCCAGGCAGCAGCCGGCGAAGTCGACGAACATCAGCTCGCACACCGGGCGCAGGCCCTGGGTGGCAGCACCGACGGCAGCGCCGACGTAGCCGATTTCCGACAGCGGTGCGTCGAGCACGCGCCCCGGGAACTGATGGTAAAGGCCCTTGGTCACGCCCAGCACGCCCCCCCAGGCGTCATCCTCGCCGGGGGCACCGGCGCCGCCGGCAACGTCTTCGCCAATGATGAATACAGTGTTGTCGCGGCGCATTTCCTGGGCCAGGGCTTCGTTGATGGCCTGCTGGTAGCTGATCTTTCTTGCCATGGTGATTCTCCTGTTGTTCTTGTAATCCGCGGCTCAGGGGTAGGCGACGTAGACGTCGGTGAGCAGGTCGGCGGGCTGTGGCTTGGGATCGGACTTGGCGCGGCGCACGGCGTCTTCGATCAGGTCCTCGACGCGGGCGTCGATGGCGTCCAGTTGCGCAGCCGTGAGCAGGCCGGCGCGGGTGGTCTTGTTGCGGAACTGCATGAGGCAGTCGCGGGATTCGCGCAGGTTCTTCACTTCGTCCGGGGCGCGGTAGGTTTGTGCATCGCCTTCGAAATGGCCGTAGTAGCGGCTGAGCTTGACCTCGATCAGCGACGGGCCTTGCCCGGAACGCGCACGTTCGATGGCAGCGCCGGCGGCCTCGTACACGGCAAAGAAGTCGAAACCGTCGATGGTGACACCGGGCATGCCGAACCCGGCCGCGCGATCGGCGATATGGTCGCAGGCAACCGACCAGGTCGAGGCGGTGGCTTCGGCGTAGCCGTTGTTCTCGGCCACGAAGATGCACGGCAGGTTCATGATCGAGGCCATGTTCATGGCTTCGAACACGGCGCCTTCGTTGGAGGCGCCATCGCCGAAGAAGGCCACCGATACATCGTCGCGGCCTTTGATCTTGGCCGCCAGCGCCGCCCCGGCCACCAGCGGAGCGCCGGCACCGACGATGCCGTTGGCGCCGAGCATGCCTTTTTCCAGGTCGGCGATGTGCATCGAACCGCCCTTGCCGCCGCACACGCCGGTCTTCTTGCCGTAGATCTCGGCCATCATGCCGTATACGTCCACACCCTTGGCGATGCAGTGGCCGTGGCCGCGGTGGGTCGAGGCGATACAGTCGCTATCGCGCAGGTGGGCCATGACTCCGGCGGCGGAAGCCTCCTCGCCGGCATACAGGTGCACGAAGCCAGGGATCTCGCCGGTGGCGAACTCGACGTGCAGGCGTTCTTCGAAGGCACGGATAGTGCGCATCACTTCATAGGCATGCAGCAGTTGTTCGGTACTGAGTTGATTGGACATCTTGTTGTTCTCCGGGGTTGTCTCAACACGGGTTTGCAGGGTGCAGCCGATGGCCACGGGGCACGGCCAGCAAGTGATGGCGGGCGGCGTGCGCCAGTACGGCCTCGACGTCCACGCTCAATGGGCCTTGGTGGTCGAGGGTGATGGTGGGGCTGTCATGCTCGGCGAATTCGATTTCGCGCTCGCCGTCCAGCGCCAGGGTGCCGCTGGCCAGGCTCAGGCGATGGGCTACGCCGGGCGTCAGGGCGCCGCTGGCGGTGATGCCGCAGCCTTGCAGCAGGCCGGGTGCCAGTGGTGCGAGCAGCGCTTGTTCAGCACCGGGGTTCAGGCGTACCCAGGCACCGTGCGGGTCCTGGCGCGAGACCGGGCACCACAGGCCGCACAGGGCCGAGAGGCCGATGGCATGGGGTTCGGCGAAACACGCGAAGACTTCGCAAAGGTCTTCGCTGCGGCTCAGTGCCCGAGCGCCGATGAAGCGCTGAGGCGACACCGCCACCTCCACCAGTGCCCATTCGGCAAGCTGTTGTTCGGGCACCTTCACCAGCAGGCGCTTGTTGCGGCGCAGGCCGATGCTGGCTGGTACCCGTCCGCTGGCAAGCAGGCCGCCGGCCAGGCCGGCGCTGGTGGCCTCGCGCAGTTCGGGGAAGGCATTGTTGGTGCCGGTGGACAAGGTCAGCAGCGGCACGTCCCCGGCCTCGGCAGCGACTGCCTTGTGGGTGCCGTCGCCGCCAAGCACGGCGATCATCGCCACACCGCGCTCGACCATTTGGCGGGTGGCCAGGCGGGTATCGGCAACAGTCTGGGTCAGCGGCAGGTCGAGGATTTCGATGGCCGGCCAGTGCTGGTCATGGGCGACCGGGCCCTGGCTGGCCTTGAGCACGGCAGCGGCGATGCCGGTCATGTCGCTGGGCAGCAGCACCTGGCCGATGCCGGTAGCACCGAAGGCAGCGAGCAGGCGCTGGATCGCCGATGCCTTGTCGGTACTCGAATAGAGCCCGGCATTGGCAGTCAGGCGGCGCAGGTCGCGGCCGGAGGCAGGGTTGGCAATGATGCCGACAGTTGGGGCGGGTAGCGGCATGGCGCACCTCGTTTCTTGTTTGCCAGTGCCGGAGCAAGCGCGGTGCCAGTTTTCCTTGGGTTGGCTGAAATCGCCGGGGCAGAGCGGTTTCGTTGCGCTCTGGCCGGAACGTATGGCCGGGCTGGCGAGACGCCGGGTGCCAGCCGAGGTATGGCATGGCCGAGACGCTGAGACGCTGCGTCTCAAGCCGGCCGGTAATCACGCAGTGCTTGTCGGGGCATGCCTGGAAGCGCTTAATGGCCGGACAACGATAAAAACAGCAACGAGAACCGGAGGGCCTGAATGCTTGCCGCGAACTCCCGAGCCCATGTCGACTGCGTCAGCAGGGTGCTGAAGAATGCCGACCGCCTGCCGCAGGCGCCGGTGCCACCGCTGATTCTCGATTCATGGCGCCGTTCCATGGAGCTGTACCGCCTCGACCCCGGGTCCCAGCAGGGGCCGCGCATTCTGTCCCAAAGCCTGCTCAACGAGTGCCGTGAGCGCGCCGAACTGTTCCTGCGTATCGCCAGCGATGCCGTGGCCCGCCTGCATGAGCGGGTGCGCGGTGCCGACTACTGCGTGCTGCTCACCGACGCCTTGGGGCGCACCATCGATTACCGGGTCGAGTCGGCCATCCGCAACGACTGCCGCAAGGCCGGGCTGTACCTGGGCACCTGCTGGTCGGAGGGCGAGGAGGGCACCTGCGGCGTGGCGGCGGTGTTGACCAGCAAGGCGCCGGTCACGGTGCACAAGCGCGACCACTTCCGCGCCGCGTTCATTGGCCTGACCTGTACGGCGGCACCGGTGTTCGACCCGCTGGGCGAGTTGCTGGGCGTGGTGGATGTCTCGGCCTTGCAGTCGCCGGACGACCGCCGCAGCCAGCACCTGATCCGCCAATTGGTCGAGCAGACTGCGCGCGAGATCGAAAATGCCTTCTTCATGCACAGTGCCCAGGGCCATTGGGTAATGCGTGCCCATGGCACGCCTGGCTATGTGGAAAGCCAGCCCGACTACCTGCTGGCCTGGGATGGCGATGGCCGCCTGCAGGCGATCAACAGCCTGGCGCGCCAGCGCCTGGTGGAGCATCTGGGGCGTTTGCCCGAGCACATTGGCGAGCTGTTCGACATGGATCAGTTGCGCCGCGTGAACGCATCGTCCGCTCAACGCCTGCCGGGCCTGGGTGGGTTGTACGGCCGGGTCAGCGCACCCCGCCAGCGCCAGCGTGCGCAGCCGTTGCGCCAGGCCCAGGACGCCCGTATCGAGCAGCATCTGCGCCTGGCCACGCGGGTCAAGGACTGCAATCTGGCGGTGCTTGTGCAAGGCGAGACGGGGGCTGGCAAAGAGGTGTTCGCCCGCCAGCTGCATCAGCAAAGCCTGCGTCGCGATGGCCCGTTCGTCACCCTGAACTGCGCGGCCATCCCGGAAAGCCTGATCGAGAGCGAGCTGTTCGGCTATGTGGCCGGGGCCTTCACCGGGGCTTCCAGCAAAGGTATGCAGGGGCTGTTGCAGCAGGCCGATGGCGGCACGCTGTTCCTCGACGAAATCGGTGACATGCCGCTGAACCTGCAAACCCGGTTGCTGCGCGTGCTGGCGGAGGGTGAAGTGGCGCCGCTGGGCGCGGCGCGGCGGGAGCGGGTGGATATCCAGGTGATTTGCGCGACCCACCGCGATTTGGCGGCGATGGTGGAGGATGGGCGTTTTCGCGAGGATCTTTACTTCCGCCTGGCCAATGCCCGCTTCGAATTGCCGCCGCTGCGCGAGCGTGAGGACCGCTTGGGGTTGATTCACCAGTTGCTGGTCGAGGAGGCCGAGGCCTGCGGGGTCGAGGTGGTGTTGGCGGATGATGCGCTGCAGGCGCTGCTGGTCTATCGCTGGCCGGGGAACTTGCGCCAGCTGCGGCAGGTGTTGCGCTATGCCTGTGCGGTGAGTGAGGGCGGGCAGGTGCAGATGCAGGACCTGCCGCAGGAGGTGCGCGGCGAGGTAGTCGCATCGGCTGAAAGCAGCATGTCCTGTCCGGCCCGGCAGTTGCTGCTGGATGCGCTGATCCGCCATCGCTGGAAGCCGGCCGATGCGGCGCGGGCTCTGGGGATATCGCGGGCAACTTTGTACCGGCGGGTGCATGAGCACCACATCGAGATGCCGCGGATGAAGGGGTAGGACCCGGGGGCTGCTTTGCAGCCCAATCGCCGGCAAGCCAGCTCCCACCTCGACCGCATAGACCTCAAGCCGTGTGCAATCCCTGTGGGAGCTGGCTTGCCGGCGATGAGGCCCTGACAGGCAATAAAAAACCCCGGAACAAGTCCGGGGTTTTCAGTACATCACACTACGCGATCACTCCTGGCTGGCCAGTTTGTGCTCGAGGTAGTGAATGTTGACGCCGCCTTTGCAGAAACCTTCATCACGCACCAGGTCGCGGTGCAGCGGGATGTTGGTCTTGATGCCGTCGACGACGATCTCGTCCAGGGCATTGCGCATGCGCGCCATGGCTTCGTCGCGGTCCTTGCCGTAGGTGATCAGCTTGCCGATCAGCGAGTCGTAGTTCGGCGGAACCGAGTAACCGCTGTACAGGTGCGAATCAACACGCACGCCGTTGCCACCCGGGGCGTGGAAGTGCTTCACCTTGCCTGGGCTCGGGATGAACTTCTTCGGGTCTTCGGCGTTGATACGGCATTCCAGCGCATGGCCACGGATGACCACGTCTTCCTGGCGGAACGACAGCTTGTTGCCAGCGGCGATGCTCAGCATCTCCTTGACGATGTCGATACCGGTCACCATCTCCGACACCGGGTGCTCAACCTGCACGCGGGTGTTCATCTCGATGAAGTAGAAGCGGCCGTTCTCGTACAGGAACTCGAAAGTACCCGCACCACGGTAGCCGATCTCGATGCACGCATCGACGCAGCGCTTGAACACTTCCTGACGGGCTTTCTCGTCGATGCCCGGGGCTGGCGCTTCTTCCAGTACCTTCTGGTGACGGCGCTGCAGCGAGCAGTCACGGTCGCCCAGGTGAATGGCGTTGCCCTGGCCGTCGGACAGTACCTGGACTTCCACGTGGCGTGGGTTGGTCAGGAACTTCTCCAGGTAGACCATCGGGTTGCCGAAGGCTGCACCGGCTTCGGTACGGGTGAGCTTGGCCGAGGAAATCAGGTCCTCTTCCTTGTGCACCACGCGCATGCCGCGACCACCACCGCCACCGGCGGCCTTGATGATCACTGGGTAGCCGACGTCACGAGCAATCGCCAGGGCGACTTCTTCATCTTCCGGCAGCGGGCCATCGGAGCCCGGCACAGTCGGTACGCCCGACTTGATCATCGCGTCCTTGGCCGAAACCTTGTCGCCCATCAGGCGAATGGTGTCGGCTTTCGGGCCGATGAAGGCGAAACCGGATTTTTCCACCTGCTCGGCGAAATCGGCGTTTTCCGCCAGGAAGCCGTAGCCCGGGTGGATCGCGGTGGCGCCGGTCACTTCGGCGGCAGCGATGATCGCCGGGATATGCAGGTAGGAATCCTTGGACGATGCAGGGCCGATGCAGACCGACTCGTCTGCCAGGCCCAGGTGCATCAGTTCACGGTCGGCGGTGGAGTGCACGGCGACTGTCTTGATACCCAGCTCTTTGCAGGCACGCAGGATCCGCAGGGCAATTTCCCCGCGGTTGGCGATCAGGACTTTTTCGAGCTTCCCAGACATCGTTGGCTCTCCGCGATTCAAACGACGGTGAACAGCGGCTGGTCGAACTCAACCGGCTGGCCGTCTTCTACCAGGATGGCGTCGATGACACCGCCAACATCGGCTTCGATGTGGTTCATCATCTTCATGGCTTCGACGATGCACAGGGTGTCGCCTTTCTTCACGGTCTGGCCAACTTCAGCGAAGTTCGGCGAGGTCGGCGAAGGCTTGCGGTAGAAGGTACCTACCATCGGCGAGCGGATCACGGTGCCTTTCAGGGCCGGGGCGGCGGCAGCGGCTTCAGCGGCCGGAGCGGCAGCGGCGACCGGGGCAGCAACAGGAGCGGCGGCTACCGGAGCCGGTGCGAAGTACTGCTGGGCAGCCGGGGTCTTGCTGTGACGGCTGATACGGACCGACTCTTCGCCTTCCTTGATCTCCAGTTCGTCGATGCCAGACTCTTCCAGCAGCTCGATCAGTTTCTTGACTTTACGGATATCCATTAATCATCAACTCCCAAAGGTTCGGTCAGGGGGCGAAATACAAAAAAACGTATCTGAAACGTTTCTCTCGAACCCTGGCCCACTGAGGCCAGGGTTTTCATCATTTGGGCTGTGCGTTGGCAGCCAGTTGTTCCAGCGCGGACTCCAGGGCCAGGCGATAACCGCTGGCGCCCAGGCCGCAGATCACCCCTACTGCAACATCGGAAAAGTAGGAGTGGTGGCGGAACGGTTCGCGTTTGTGCACGTTGGACAGGTGCACTTCGATGAATGGGATGCTCACCGCAAGCAATGCGTCACGTAATGCGACGCTTGTGTGGGTGAAAGCAGCCGGATTGATCAGGATGAAGTCCACACCCTCGTTGCGTGCGGCGTGAATGCGGTCGATCAGTTCGTATTCGGCGTTGCTCTGCAGGTACTGCAGATGGTGGCCTGCGGCGCGGGCACGTTGCTCCAGGTCCTGGTTGATCTGGGCCAGGGTCACGGCGCCGTAGTGGCCAGGCTCGCGGGTACCGAGCAGGTTGAGGTTGGGGCCGTGGAGCACCAGTAGCGTTGCCATCTGCGGATTCCTTGGATTTGTAGGGCAATTCGACACAGCGCGGCGAGTGTGCCGTAAAGCGACGGCAAGTGTCCAGTTCCCGGCAATAGCCAGCACGATGTCCGAGGTTCGCGCGAAGTATGTGACCAAATAACTAAATTTGGTCACTGATTTCTGGATTTTTCACAGCTCGCGGGAAGTTATAGACCGACTTTACCGCGCACGCGTGTGAGAATTTGCGCAAATTCACTGGCATTTATCTCGCCAATGACCCGATCAGCGGTTATTTCGCTACCGTTCGCGGCAAAGAACAGCAGGGCGGGCGGGCCGAACAGCCGGTAGCGATCGAGCAGGCTGCGTTGTTCGGCATTGCTTTCGGTGATGTCAAAACGCAGCAGCTTGAAGCCGGCCAGTTGCGCTTGCACCTGCGGCGTGGTGAGCACCTCGCGTTCGATCACCTTGCAACTGATGCACCAGTCGGCGTACCAGTCCAAGAGCACCGGCTGGCCGGCTGCCTTGGCCTGGGCCAGGGCAGCGTCCAGTGCGGCGGGGGTAGTGATCGTCTGCCAGCTATCCGCCTGCACCGCGGGCCCGTTGCCGGTGGCCACAAGGGTTGCCGGCGGCAGCGGGCGCAGTGGGTCGCCGTGGCCGCTGAGGGCGCCGTACCAGCAGGCCAGGGCGTACACCAGCAGGGCCAGGCCGAGCAGTTGGGCCAGGCGCTGGCGCGCGGTCTTGACGACAAATTCGAGGGCACCGAGGAACAGCGCCACGCCAGCGGCGAGGAAACCGACCAGCAGCAAGGTCAGCGGGCC
The DNA here is from genome assembly GCF_015168335.1 of Pseudomonas shirazica. Classification (NCBI taxonomy): domain Bacteria; kingdom Pseudomonadati; phylum Pseudomonadota; class Gammaproteobacteria; order Pseudomonadales; family Pseudomonadaceae; genus Pseudomonas; species Pseudomonas shirazica. The sequence goes on along the minus strand of NZ_CP063456.1, from coordinate 4,656,871 downwards.
TGGCAGCACACGGCTGAGCAAACCGATGGCCAAGCCCAGCAGCAGGACGCCGATGGCGTTCTTCACCGTGTTCAGCCAAGGGCCGCTTTTCGGCAGCCAGGCCGCGCCACCGGTAGCCACCAGCAGCAATGGTGCGCCCATGCCCAGGCCTAGGGCGAACAGCTTGAGTGCGCCGCCCAGGGCATCGCCGCTGGCGCTGATGTACAGCAGCGCACCGGCCAGCGGCGCCGACACACAGGGCGAAACCAGCAGGCTGGAGAGTACGCCCAGTATTGCCGCGCCCAGCAGCGAGCCGCCCCGGGTGTGGCTGGCCACATTGTTCAGGCGGTTGCTCAGGGCTTGCGGCAGTTTCAGTTCGAACAGGCCGAACATGGCCAGGGCAAATACCACGAAAAACAGCGCGAAGGGCACCAGTACCCAGGCCGACTGCAGGCGCGCCTGCAGGTTCAGGCCGGCGCCGAACAACCCCATCAACGCACCGAGTACCGCGAAGCTGGCCGCCATCGGCAGCACATAGGCCAGCGACAACGCCAAACCGCGCAGGCCGCCAGCCTGGCCGCGCAGCACCACGCCGGAAAGGATCGGCAGCATCGGCAGCACGCAGGGGGTGAACGTCAGGCCGACCCCAGCGAGGAAGAACAGCAGCAGCGACTTCCAGGTCCAGGCGTGTTCACCGCCGGCCGGGGTGCTTTTGCCGCCTTCGCCATCGATGCTCAGGCGTGCGGTTTCTGGCGGGTAGCACAGGCCTTTGTCGGCGCAGCCCTGGTAGCCCACCAGCAGGGTGAAGGCGCGCGGGTCATTGCGCGGGAGCTCGATATCGAGCACGCCGTGGTACACCTCGACATCGCCGAAGAACTCATCGTGCTTGGCCTCGCCCTTGGGGATGCTTGGTGTGCCCAGGGCAATGTCGGCCGGTTCGGTGCGGAACTGGAAACGGTGGCGATAGAGGTAGTAGCCGTCGGTTGCGACGAAGCGCAGCTTGATGGTTTGCGCATCGGCCTGGACCAGGCTGAGCTTGAACGCTTCGTGTACCGGCAGGAAGTCGGCGTTGTTGGCCAGCGAAGCTGCGCCGAGGGTGGCGCTGGGGCGGTTGTCGAGCAGGCCCGTGGCGAAGGCAGGGCTGGCCAGCAGCAGGAACAGCAGGAAAAACAGGCGGCGCATGGCGGACTCGCGAGGTGGAACGTGCTGGGCATGATAGCGGAGTTGGTGCGGGTTGGGGCCATGCTGGTGGCGGGGGCGACACATGGCCGCTGGCTCATGTGCTGCGGGTAAACCCGCACCCACCTCGTCCGCATAAACCTCAAGCCATGCGCTATCCCTGTGGGAGCGGGCATGCCCGCGAAGAGGCCGGTACAGGCCAACCTAGACTCTGAAGGCCCGCACCGCCCGGTTCAGTTCACCACCCAGGCTCAGCAACTGCTCGCCTTGCTCGCGCCCCTCGCCAATGCGCTGCAGGTTGTCCTCACCCAGCTCATGAATCCGCTCGCTGTGGTCGCGAATCTCACTCACGGCACCACTCTGCTGCGCCGTGACATCGGCAATCCGCACCGCAGTGTCCGAAATGGTGCGAATGGCACAGACGATCTCGTCCAGCGCCCCGTCCGCCGCCTGGGCCTGGTTGGCCGTGGCCTCGGCATGCTCAAGCTGCGCACGCATCCCGGCCACCGAACTTCTGGCTGCCTGCTGCAAGCGGTCGATCAGTGCCTGAATCTCGCCGGTCGCCCCGGTGGTGCGCTGTGCCAGCGAACGCACCTCATCGGCCACCACGGCAAAACCACGGCCCATCTCACCGGCGCGGGCCGCTTCGATCGCGGCATTCAGCGCCAGCAGGTTGGTCTGCTCGGCAATCGAGCGGATCACCGTCAGGACGCCGCCGATGGTGGCCGACTCCTCCGCCAGTTGCTCGATCATGCGGGCGTTGCCCTGCACCTCGTCGACCAACTCACGCAAGCCCGACAGGCTCTGGCCGATCACCGCCTGGCCCTGCTCCACTGCACGCCCGGCATCGCGGCTGGCGTCAGCTGCGGCGCTGGCGTCGCCGGCCACTTGCTGGATGGTCGCTTCCAGTTCACCCAAGGCATCGCGGATCTGCCCGGTGTCGCCGGCCTGGCGTTCGGCGCCGTCATGCAGGGCGGCGCTCATGCCGGCCAGGGCGTGGCTGCTGCCAGCCACCTGCTCGGCGTTGTGGCGTATGGTGCCGACCAGCTCTACCAGATACTGACGCAGGCGGTTGAGCGATTCCTGGATGTCGCGCAGTTCGCGGTTGGTCCTCCCCAGGGCGATGGCCTCGGCGAAATCACCCTCGGCCCAGCGCGACAGGGCAGGGGCCAGGCCGGTCAGGGTGCGCGCCAGGCGGCGTTGCAAGGTGTCGATCAGCAGGGCGATAAGCAGGATCAGGCCGATCATAAGGCCCTGGATGATTCGCACTTCAGCGGCAATTTTCGCATGCTGGGCGCGTACCTCGGGCTCCAGCGCCGCAATGGCCTGTTGCACGGCCTCCAGGCGCTGGCCGGTGCTGGCGGCCAGGGCGACGCGGCGCTCGATCTGTTCGCGGGTGCGCTGCAGCTCGGCCGGGTAGCGGCCGAGAAGGCTCTGCAGTTCGCGCTTGAGGCCGACGGCAATGTCTTCCTGCTGGGCGCTGGCCTGGGTTTCCAGGCCCATCATCGCGGCGAAGTCGTCGGCACCGGATTCGGCGGTATGGGTTACGCCGAGCAAGGGCAAGGCATCGATCGCCTGGGCCTGGGCACGGATCAGCTGCAGCTCACGCTCCACTTCGTCGGCCAGCTCCGGGCGGCCGCTGCTGACCAGCTTGTCCCGGGCCAGCGACAGGCGACCGAGGTGCACGGTGGCGTCGAGCAGTGGCACCAGGTAGCGGTTTGCGTCGGCGTTGCCGCTGTCGCGGGCGTAGCCGGCCATCTGTTCGAAGTTGGCACCCAGTTCCCGCTCGGCCTGCAGCAGCAGGGCTTGCGGGTCGCCGGCCAGCTTGCCGGCGGCCAGCAGCTCCTCGGCGGTAAAGGCCTGCAGGCTGTCCAGGCTGGGGCGCAGTTTGTCGGCCAGTTCGCTGGGCCAGTCGGCCAGCGCGGCCTGCAACTGCTGGTTGGCCTCCATCGCCGCGGCATGGCGCAGGGCATCGCCGCTGCCCAGGTACGCCTGGATGTTGCGGGCCGCCTGGTTCTGGAACTGCTGGGACAGGCCCAGGTAGCGCTCCATCAGTTGGTAGGGGCGCTCCAGGGCCCGTTGCGACCACCACAAGGTGGCGCCCAGGGCGATACACACGGTTACCAGCAACAGGGTGTTGAAATTGGTCAGCCACTTCAGGCGCATAGCCGCGAGCTTCCTGCGGGGGAGGGAGAGGTCGGTGGCTGAAGTTATTGCGATTTTGTGACGGGGTGATGACGACAGGGGGTTGGCGCCATAAAAAAGTGGCACAGTGCCTCTATTGGTGGCCGCCTGCACTGGCCTCTTCGCAGCACAAGGCTGCTCCTACAGCGCGTGCGATACCTGTAGAAGCAGCCTTGTGCTGCGAAGAGGCCAGTGCAGGCTATAAGAAACTCAAGGCTCCACACGGACTACACAATTACGCCCGGCATGCTTGGCCCGATACAGCGCCTCGTCCGCCGCACTGGCCATGGTCAGCGCATCCAGCCCCTCATCCAACTGCACCACCCCTGCACTGAAGGTGCACTGCAAGTCCCGTGGCTGCGCCGGGTAGAGGATCTCGGCAAAGCGCCTGCGGATTTCGTCCAGAACCTTGTGCGCCGCGTCCAGTGCGGTATTGGGCATGACAATGGCGAACTCTTCACCGCCGTAACGGCCAATGAAATCGGTCTTGCGCAAGCGCTGCTTGAGAAACAGCGCCAGGCTCTTGATCACCCGGTCGCCCATGGGGTGACCGTGGCGGTCGTTGATCTTCTTGAAGTGGTCGATGTCGAGCATGGCGAAGCACAACGGCAGCTGCTCGCGACGGGCGCGGAAGCTGCAGTCTTCCAGCAATTGCAGGATGTGGGTGTGGTTGTACAACCCGGTCAGGCTGTCGCGTACCATGCGCGCCTTCAGGTGCCGGGCGCGGGCGGCGCGGTTGCGCACGGTGGTGATCAGGTGGCGTGAGCGAAACGGCTTGGTCAGGAAGTCATCACCGCCTTCGCTCATGGCATCCAGCTGCTTGTCCAGGTCGTCCTCGGCAGACAGATAGATGATCGGCACACTCACATAACGGTCGCTGTGGCGGATCACCTTGGCCAGTTCGGGGCCGGTGCAGGCCGGCATGTACAGGTCGAGGATGATCAGGTCGGGCTGGAAGTCAGCCAGCTCGGCCATGGTGCGGATCGGGTCGGTCAGGCTGCGGGTGATCATGCCGGCGCTGGCCAGCACGCGCTCGGTGTACAGCGCCTGGGTGCGTGAGTCGTCGATGACCAGTACGCGCAACGGGTCGTGCTGGGTTGCATTGGTCAGCAGTTCGACCTTTTCCAACAGGCTGGAGGCTTCCAGGGTGCCGGTGAGGAAGTCCTGGCCACCGGCGCGCACGGCGGCCAGGCGGGTCGGGGTGTCGGTTTCGTGATGGCTGAAGAACAGCAGTGGTATATGTCGGGCCAGCCCCTGCTGCATCTGGGCAGCCAACAGCAGGCCTTGGCCGGCACCGTTGAAGTCGACATCCATGATGATGGCCGAGGGCGGGTATTCGCTGATCGAGGCCTGAAACGCCGCGGCGCTGGCAAGCGCCTGCACCACCAGGCCAAAGAATTCCAGTTGCTGGGCCAGGCGCTGGGCGCGTTCGTGGTCCTGCAGCAGGATGTACACCGGCTTGCGCAGGGGCGGCAGCAGCACCTGATCGAGCGGGTCGTCCTTGCGCAGGCCGCTACGCGTCAGCTGTTGGGCGGGGCACAGCGGGCTCGGCTCGGCTGCTTGGCTCATGTCCTGGCTACTTGTAGGTTGGGGTGTGCAGGGGCAATGATGGCTCTATGCTAGCAGTTCTTTTCAGGTGCGTGAGTGCCCTGTGTCAACAAAGCGGCCAGAACGAATATTCAGTTGCTGACCGATTGGTCGCTTATGCGTAAGGCGGTGTCTGCTTTATAGTGCTGCCACGCGGGCTTGCCGTGGCACCCTGGCGTAGGCCTGTGGTCCAAGCCCCTGAACCGTCGTGACTGATTAAGGACAAAGCCATGCTGGACTGGAAAAACCGCGAGGCCAAAGCCGAGCCCCGCGAGCGTGTCGACGGCCGTGGCGCCGCCGCCCGTAGCTATCTTGGCGGCCTCTGGAGCCGTGCCCTGGGGACCCTGATCGGGTTGTACCTGCTGGTGTGCATCGGCCTGGGCTGGTACTGGAGCCAGGAGCCGGAGCTGTTCCCGGTGCAGCAGAACGCCCAGGCCGCAGCCGAGCGTACCGGCCAGCAGATGGTGGTGGGCTACACCACTATCGAAACCCTCAAGACCGTGGCCGGCACCTTGCTGAACAAGCCTGGTGGCTACATTTCCAACGACCGCTTCCCGCCAGGGCTGTGGATGGACAACATGCCGAGCTGGGAATATGGCGTGCTGGTCCAGGTGCGCGACCTGTCCCGTGCCTTGCGCAAGGACTTCGCCCGTTCGCAGTCGCAGTCGACCGAAGACGCCGACCTGGCCAAGGCCGAGCCGCGTTTCAACTTCGACAACAAGAGCTGGATCCTGCCGTCGAGCGAGTCGGAGTTCGAAGAGGGCATCAAGTCGCTGACCCGCTACCAGACCCGTCTGGCTGCCGGCGACAAGGGCGCAATCTTCTATACCCGTGCCGACAACCTGAACAACTGGCTGGGTGACGTGGCCACCCGCCTGGGCTCGCTGTCGCAGCGCCTGTCGGCCAGCGTTGGCCGGGTCAAGCTCAACACCACGCTGAAGACCGAGTCGCTGGTCGCCGGCCAGGCGCCGCAGGTGGACGAGGAGCTGGTGGAAACCCCATGGCTGCAGATCGACAACGTGTTCTACGAAGCCCGTGGCCAGGCCTGGGCGCTGTCGCACCTGCTGCGCGCCATCGAGGTGGACTTTGCCGACGTGCTGGCGAAGAAGAACGCCACGGTCAGCGTGCGCCAGATCATCCGTGAGCTGGAAGCCTCGCAGGAAGCCCTGTGGAGCCCGATGGTGCTCAACGGCAGCGGCTTCGGCATGTGGGCCAACCACTCACTGGTCATGGCCAACTACATTTCCCGGGCCAACGCGGCGGTCATCGACCTGCGTCAGCTGCTGTCGCAGGGTTGATGATGGCGATCAGCCCGAACGAGGCCGCCCACCGGGCGGCTTCCGACCGAGAACTGGTCACCTGGGTGGATGAAGCCGACCGGGTGCTGGGTGCCTTGCCCCGGGCCGAACTGCGCGAGCGCGGCCTGATAGGGCGTTGCACGTTCATTCTGCTGTTCAACAGTGCCGGTGAACTGTGTGTGCACCGGCGCACCCTGAGCAAGGCGCTGTACCCGGGTTACTGGGATGTGGCGGCAGGCGGCATGGTGACGGCCGGGGAGGCGTATGCCGATTCGGCAGCGCGGGAGCTGGCCGAGGAGCTGGGGATCGACGGTGTGGAGCTGCGTTTTCATGAGCGGTTCTACTTTGACCAGCCGGATAACCACTTGTGGTGTGCGGTGTATTCGGCGGTGTCGGATGCGCCGTTGCGGTTACAGCCGGAAGAGGTGATCGAGGCGCGGTTCATTGGCCTGGAGCAGGCTGAGCAAGAAAGTCTGACCAAGCCGTATTGCCCGGACTCGTTGGCGGCGTTGCAGCGCTATAAAGCCAGCCTGGGATGACGCCGTGGACCGCTTTGCGGTCCTTTCGCGACACAAGGCCGCTCCTACATTGATCGGGGTACGCAGGGCTTTGTAGGAGCGGCCTTGTGTCGCGATCGGGCTGCAAAGCAGCCCCAGTGTCGAAAGGAGTCGCAAAACATTCGCAAAATGCCGCATTCCAGTACTTAGCAACAGCGGGATTTATCGTTACACTGCGCGCCCTTTTCGGGCTGCCGCAGGTCTTGTGGCAGTAGCGCCGCCCCTGCCAGAGTGGGGCTTCGCGGTCGGGCTCAACCCCCAGGGGCCGACCAGTTTTTGTCCTCAGCACAGAGGAACAAAAGTGGCCAAGAAAGCTTCTTCCTTCGCCGCCCTTGGCGGTCTCGTTTACTCCACCGACACCGGTCGGCACTGCCCCGACTGTAGCCAGCCGGTGGATGCTTGTACCTGCAAGCAGCAGGTCATCCCCGAAGGCGATGGCATTGCCCGTGTGCGCCGCGAAAGCAAGGGCCGCGGCGGCAAGACCGTGACCACCGTCACCGGCGTGCCGCTGCCGCTCGATCAGCTCAAGGAGCTGGCCTCTACCCTCAAGCGCCGCTGTGGTACCGGTGGCGCCCTGAAGGATGGGGTCATCGAAATCCAGGGCGACCATGTCGAACTGCTGATCGGTGAGCTGACCAAGCAGGGCTTCAAGGCGAAAAAATCCGGCGGCTGATGCGGCCACGCGATTTTTTGCCCAGTGCTTTCTAAACTCGTTGCCGTGACCAGGGTCTATCCAGGGCACGGACGAATCGTCATTTTTGGCTTTTACACTGCGCCCGCCTCCTTGCGGGGCAGTGTCTTCGACTTATCTATAGGGGACTTGAATGTCCGTACGACGCACACGCAAAGACGATGGTAGCCAATGGACCGTGGCCGACAGCCGCAGTGTTTATGGCATCCGCCATTGGGGCGCTGGTTATTTCGCCATCAATGAAGCCGGGCGCGTCGAAGTACGCCCCAACGGCCCGAAAAGCGCACCGATCGACCTGTTCGAACAGGTCGACGAACTGCGCCAGAGCGGCCTGTCGCTGCCATTGCTGGTGCGCTTCCCCGACATTCTGCAGGACCGCGTGCGCCAGCTGACCGGCGCCTTCGATGCCAACATCGCGCGCCTGGAATACCAGAGCAAGTACACCGCGCTGTACCCGATCAAGGTCAACCAGCAGGAAGCGGTGGTGGAAAACATCATCGCCACGCAGAACGTCTCCATTGGCCTGGAAGCCGGCTCCAAGCCTGAGCTGCTGGCAGTGCTGGCGCTGGCGCCGAAGGGTGGCACCATCGTCTGCAACGGCTACAAGGACCGCGAGTTCATCCGCCTGGCGCTGATGGGCCAGAAGCTCGGCCACAACGTGTTCATCGTCATCGAGAAAGAGTCGGAAGTGGCCCTGGTGATCGACGAGGCCGCCGAGCTCAAGGTCAAGCCGCAAGTCGGCCTGCGCGTGCGCCTGTCGTCGCTGGCCTCGAGCAAGTGGGCCGACACCGGTGGCGAGAAGTCCAAGTTCGGCTTGTCCGCCGCCCAGCTGATTTCGGTGGTACAGCGCTTCCGCGATGCCGGCCTGGACCAAGGTATCCGCCTGCTTCACTTCCACATGGGCTCGCAGATCGCCAACCTGGCGGACTACCAACACGGCTTCAAGGAAGCCATCCGTTACTACGGTGAGCTGCGTGCGCTGGGCCTGCCGGTCGACCATATCGACGTTGGCGGTGGTCTGGGCGTGGACTACGACGGTACCCATTCGCGCAATGCCAGCTCGATCAACTACGACATGGACGACTACGCCGGCGTGGTGGTGGGCATGCTCAAGGAATTCTGCGACGCGCAGGGCCTGCCGCACCCGCACATCTTCTCCGAGAGCGGCCGTTCGCTGACCGCCCACCACGCCATGCTGGTGATCCAGGTGACCGACGTCGAGAAGCACAACGACGACGTGCCGACCATCGAGAACAAGGAAGCCCTGCCCGAGACCGTGCAGTGGCTGGTCGACCTGCTCGGCCCGACCGATATCGAGATGGTGACCGAGACCTACTGGCGCGCCACCCACTACATGGGTGACGTGGCTGCGCAGTATGCCGATGGCAAGATCAGCCTGGCCGAGAAGGCCCTGGCCGAGCAGTGCTACTTTGCCGTGTGCCGCCGCCTGCACAACTCGCTGAAAGCCCGCCAGCGCTCGCACCGCCAGGTGCTGGACGAGCTGAACGACAAGCTGGCCGACAAGTACATCTGCAACTTCTCGGTGTTCCAGAGCCTGCCGGACACCTGGGCCATCGGCCAGGTATTGCCGATCATCCCGCTGCACCGCCTGGACGAAGAGCCGATGCGTCGTGCCGTGCTGCAGGACCTGACCTGCGACTCCGACGGCAAGATCAACCAGTACGTCGACGAGCAGAGCATCGAGACCAGCATGCCGGTGCATGCGGTGAAGGAGGGCGAGGACTACTTGCTGGGTGTGTTCCTGGTCGGTGCCTACCAGGAAATCCTCGGTGACATGCACAACCTGTTCGGTGACACCGACTCGGTGAACATCTACCAGAACGCCGACGGTAGCGTGTACCACGCCGGTATCGAGACCCACGACACCATCGAAGACATGCTGCGCTATGTGCACCTGTCGCCGGAGGAGTTGATGACGCATTACCGTGACAAGGTGGCCAGCGCCAAGATCACTGCGCGGGAGCGGACTCAGTTCCTGGATGCTTTGCGCCTTGGTCTGACTCGGTCTTCGTACCTGTCGTCGTGATCCTCGGGGGCCGCTTTGCGGCCCATCGCGACACAAGGCCGCTCCTACAGGGGACCGCGAAACCACATGGAATTGCGGTTTCGCGGGAAATCGCGGCGCGAGCTTTTGTAGGAGCGGCCTTGTGTCGCGATCTGAGGGCGCAGCCCTCACCGCGTCATACTCGGTAATGATCCACCGGCGATGCATTTCATCGCCATGCCTATCCTGTGAATGCAATGTTCAAAGGAAGTCGACATGGATCGTCACGGCAACCATCGCTTGCGCCAAGGGCGCTTTTCAGAGCCAGGCCGGCTCTATCTGCTAACCACCATCACACGCCATCGCCTCCCGTTGTTCGAGAACCTCTGGTTTGCGCGTTCGGCCATTCAGCAATTGCGGCTGAGTGATCGAGAGGGGAGTTGCCGTTCGCTGGCCTGGGTCTTGATGCCGGACCATTTGCACTGGCTGATCGAGCTTGGCCCGACCAGCCTGGGCAAACTCATGTGTGCCTTCAAGTCGCGAAGCAGTTGCGCGCTCTACCGTACAGGTGCCGAGCGACAGCACATCTGGCAACCCGGCTTTTACGACCGAGCGCTGCGCAAGGAGGAGGATGTAAAGGCCGCTGCCCGCTACATCATCGCCAATCCCATTCGGGCTGGTCTGGTGCGGCGGGCTGGTGATTATCCACATTGGGATTGTGTGTGGCTGTGAATCCGCAGGTGATCGCGATACCAGGCCATCTCCATGTAGGAGCGGCCTTGCGTCGCGATGGGCCGCAAAGCGGCCCCGGCATTACTGAATCCACTCACCTTTTTCCTGCAACCGCCATCCCACCCACCCCAACGTCACTGCCCGCAACCCCATGAACCCGAGAAACGCCAACCACAACCCATGGTTGCCAAACCCACTCATGAGCACCCCCAAGGGCAGCGCAATCACCACCGAAACCAACATCGCATTACGCATCTCCCGCGCCCGGGTCGCGCCTATGAACAAGCCATCCAGCAAATAACTCCACACCGCAATCAACGGCAGCAATGCCAGGTACGGCAGGTACGGATAAGCCGCTGCCCGCACACTCTCGATGTCGGTCTGCAAATCGATGAACAGGTGCCCGCCCAGCAGGAACAACCCGGCAAACCCCAGGCTGATGATCAGCGACCAGCCACAGGCCACCACCAGCGAGCGGCGCAATGTGTCGCGGTCGCGGGCGCCAATGGCATGGCCGCACAGGGCCTCTACCGCGTGCGCCAACCCGTCAAGCGCATAGGCAGTCAGCAGCAGGCCGTTGAGCAGCAGGGCATTGGCCGCCACGGTGGCTTCGCCCAGACGAGCGCCTTGCACGGTGATCAGCAGGAACACCAGTTGCAGCGCCAGGCTGCGCAGGAAGATGTCGCGGTTCACCGCCAGCAGCGGTCGCCAGGCCTGCCAGCGCTTGAGCGCCGCCCACACGATCTGCCCCGGGTAGGCGCGCAGGGCCGGGCGAGTCAGGGCCAGGCCGAGCAGGGCGGCGCTCCATTCTGCAATCACCGACGCCCGCGCCGAACCTAGCACGCCCCAGCCCAGGCCAAGCACGAACCACAGGTTCAAGGCGATGTTCAGCAGGTTGGTGGTCAGCAGGATGGCCAGTGGCGCCCGCGCGTTCTGGGTGCCGAGGAACCAGCCGACCAGGGCGTAGCTGGCCAGTGCCGCGGGCAGGCCAAGCAAGCGGGTATGGAAGAAGTCTTCGGTGGCTTGCTGCAGGGCCGCGCTGGGTTGCATCGCGTGCAGCGCCAGCTGGCTGAAGGGCAGGGCCAGCAGGCCGATCAGCAGGGCGAAGCCGACCGCCAGCAACAGCCCTTGTACCAGTACCTGGCGCAACGCTGCACCGTCGCCTCGGCCGGCGGCCTGGGCGGCGAAGCCGGTGGAGCCCATGCGCAGGAAGCCCATCAGGCCAACCATGAAGGTGAACAGCGTGGCGCCCACGGCTACGGCACCCAACTGGTGGGCGTGGGGGAGGTGGCCGATGACCGTGCTGTCGACCAGGGCTACCAGCGGCACGGAGATGTTGGACAGGATCATCGGCGCGGCCAGGGCCCAGACCTTGTGGTGGGTGGGGCGGTGCTGCCAGTCGGTGGTCAGTGAGGTCATCGGGCGTCCTGGGGAATCCTGGGGCTGCTGCGCAGCCCTTTCGCGACACAAGGCCGCTCCTACAGGAACCGCAAGGCCTTCCAGGTTGCCGCGGTCTCTGTAGGAGCGACCTTGTGTCGCGAAAGGGGCGCAAAGCGCCCCCCGCTTTTCTAAATTGCCAGCAGTGTACCGGCCATGCAGCTAATTCGCGCGACCATAGTTGCGCTATAGTTGCTGCCCTCACGTACACGCTGCCAAAGAGTTCTACTCCATGTTCAACAAAGGATTGTTGCTGGCCTGCGCGCTGGCTTTGCTCAGTGCCTGTGACTCTTCGACGCCGGACAAGCCGGCGCCATCCGAAAAGCCGGCGGCCACAGCGCCCGCCGCCACCCCGGCACCCCAACGCGAAGACCAGGCCGTACTCGCCAAACGCTACGAGGGCCGCGAGCTGACGGTGCTGGATGTTTCCGAAGTGCAGCTCGATGGCGCCGCGACGCTGTCGATCAGCTTCTCCGCGCCGCTGGATGCCAAGCAGGACTTCGCCAGCAAAGTGCACCTGGTCGACACCGTCAAAGGCAAGCTCGACGGCGCCTGGGAACTGTCCGACAACCAGATGGAGCTGCGTCTGCGCCATCTGGAGCCGCAGCGCAAGCTGGTGCTGACCGTCGACAAGGGCCTGCTGGCGGTCAATGGCAAGCAACTGGACAGCGAGTCGATCAGCCGCCTGGAAACCCGCGACATGCAGCCGACCATCGGCTTCGCCAGCCGCGGTTCGCTGCTGCCCACGCGCCTGGCCGAGGGCCTGCCGGTGATCGCCCTCAACGTCGACAAGGTCGATGTCGAGTTCTTCCGCGTGAAGCCGGACATGCTCTCGACCTTCCTGGTCAACTGGGGGCGCAACAGCAGCCTTTACTACTACCAGTCCAAGGAAACCCTGGACATGGCCGATCTGGTCTACAGCGGCCGCTTCGACCTCAACCCCGCACGCAACACCCGCGAGACCGTGCTGCTGCCGATCGCCGGCATCAAGCCGCTGCAGGAGCCAGGCGTGTACCTGGCGGTGATGCGAGCCTCGGGCACTTACGACTACTCGCAACCAGCGACCCTGTTCACTCTCAGCGACATCGGTGTGTCCGCGCATCGCTACCGTGACCGCCTCGATGTGTTCGCCCAGGCCCTGGAAGGTGGCAAGGCGATGAACGGCGTCAACCTGGAAATCCATGACGACAAGGGCAAGCTGCTGGCTCAGGCCAGCACCGACAGCGATGGCCACGCCCAGCTGCCGATCACGCCCAAGGCCGACACCCTGATCGCCACCCAGGGCGTGCACACCACCCTGCTGCGCCTGAGCAGCGCGGCGCTGGACCTGGCCGAGTTCGACATCACCGGCCCGCAGGCCAACCCGCTGCAGTTCTTCATCTTCGGCCCGCGTGACCTGTATCGCCCCGGTGAAACGGTGTTGCTCAACGGCCTGCTGCGCGACCAGGACGGCAAGCCGGTCAAGGCGCAGCCAGTGAGCGTGGAAGTGCGTCGCCCGGATGAGCAGGTCAGCCGCAAGTTCGTCTGGGAAGCCGACGGCAATGGCCTGTACCAGTACCAGCTGCAGCTGGCCAGCGAGGCCCCGACCGGCCGCTGGCAACTGCTGCTCGACCTGGGGGGCGGGCGCAAGCAGGTGTATGAATTTCTCGTCGAAGACTTCCTGCCCGAGCGCCTGGCGCTGGAACTCAAAGGCAGCAGCAAACCGTTGTCTCCGGATCAGGATGCGCGTATCCAGGTCAATGGCCGTTACCTTTACGGCGCCCCGGCTGCCGGCAACCGCCTGAGCGGCCAGGCCTATGTTCGCCCGCTGCGCGAGGCGGTACCGGCGCTGCCTGGCTACCAGTTCGGCTCGGTCACCGAAACCGAGCTGAACCAGGACCTGGAGCTGGACGAAGTTACCCTCGACCAGGCCGGCAAGGCCGTGGTCGATATCGAAAGCCGCTGGGCCGAAGCCCGCTCGCCGCTGCAACTGACCGTGCAGGCCAGCCTGCAGGAGTCCGGTGGCCGGCCGATTACCCGCCGCCTGGAACAACCCATCTGGCCGGCCGAGCGCCTGCCGGGCCTGCGTGGCCTGTTCGACGGCGAGGAAACCGACAGTGACGGGCCGGTGGAGTTCGAGTTCCTGGTGGCCGACCGCAACGGCAAGAAACTGGCGGCCAACGACCTCAAGGTGCGGCTGGTGCGCGAGCGCCGCGACTACTACTGGAACTACTCGCAGAGCGATGGCTGGAGCTACGCCTACAACGAGAAGTTCCTGACCCAGAGCGAAGAGACCGTAAGCGTCAAGGCCGGCTCCACCGCCAAGCTGAGCTTCCAGGTGGAATGGGGCCCTTACCGTGTCGAGGTGGAGGACCCGGAGACGGGCCTGGTGTCCAGCGCGCGCTTCTGGGCAGGCTATCGCGCCCAGGACAACGCCGAAGGCGGCGCGGTGCGGCCGGACCAGGTCAAGCTGGCGCTGGACAAACCGGCCTACGCCGACGGCGCTACCGCCAAGGTCACCGTCACCCCGCCCGCAGCCGGCAGTGGCTACCTGATGATCGAGTCCAGCGATGGCCCGCTGTGGTGGCAGGAGATCGACGTTCCCGCCGAGGGCAAGACGTTCGATGTGCAACTGGACAAGCAGTGGGCACGCCATGACCTGTACATCAGCGCGCTGGTGATCCGCCCGGGTGAGCGCAAGGCCAACGCCACGCCGAAACGCGCGGTGGGCGTGCTGCACCTGCCGCTGAACCGCGCCGAACGCAAGCTGGCGGTGAGCCTGCAGGCTCCGGAAAAAATGCGCCCGAAACAGCCGCTGACCGTGAAGATCAAGGCTGCAAATGCCGATGGCAGCGTGCCTGAACGGGTGCATGTGCTGTTGTCGGCGGTGGACGTGGGCATCCTCAACATCACCGACTTCAAGACCCCCGACCCATTCGCCAGCCTGTTCGGGCGCAAGGCTTACGGTGCTGACCAGCTGGATATCTACGGCCAGTTGATCGAAGCCGGCCAGGGCCGCCTGGCCAGCCTGGCATTTGGTGGTGACGCAGCGATGGCCAAGGGTGGCAAGCGCCCCAACACCACGGTGACCATCGTCGCCCAGCAGAGCCTGCCGGTGACCCTGGACGACAAGGGCGAGGGCCAGGCCACGGTCGATATCCCCGACTTCAATGGCGAACTGCGGCTGATGGCCCAGGCCTGGACCGAGGAACAGTTCGGCATGGCCGAAGGCAAGACCGTGGTCGCCGCGCCGCTGATCGCCGAACTCTCGGCGCCGCGTTTCCTGGCCGGTGGCGACCGTACCAGCCTGGCGCTGGACCTGGCCAACCTGTCTGGTCGTGCCCAGCAACTGAATGTTGAAATCAGCACCGAAGGGCAGCTGAGCCTGGCGGCCAACGCCGTGCAAAACGTAGCCCTGGCTGAAGGCCAGCGCTCGACGCTGATGATCCCGGTACAGGCCCAGGGTGGCTTGGGGCAGGGCAAGGTACATGTGCGGGTTACTGGCCTGCAGCTGCCGAACGAGCCGACCGGCGCGTTCGAACGCGAGTGGACGCTGGGCGTGCGCCCGGCCTACCCGGCGATGCTCAAGCACTACCGCGTGGCCTTGAAGGACCAGCCATGGACCCTGCCTGAAGCAGACCTGGCTGCCTTCGAACCCGCCGGGCTTGAAGCCAGCCTGGCCCTGTCGAGCCGGCCACCGCTGAACCTGGCCGAGCAGATCCGTGCCCTCGAAGCATACCCCTACGGTTGCCTGGAGCAGACTACCAGCGGCCTCTATCCGTCGCTGTACGCCGATGCCGACAGCCTCAAGCGCCTGGGCATCAAGGGCGAGCCAGCCGATGTGCGCAAGCGCAAGATCGAGATGGGTATCGAGCACCTGCTGGGCATGCAGCGCTACAACGGCAGCTTCGGCCTGTGGAGCTCGGACAGCGAAGAAGAATACTGGCTGACCGCCTATGTCACCGACTTCCTGCTGCGCGCCCGTGACCAAGGCTATGGTGTGCCCGCCGAAGCGCTGAAGAAGGCCAGCGAGCGCCTGCTGCGCTACCTGCAGGAGCGCAACCTGATCGAAGTCGACTACAGCGAGAACGCCGAACACACCCGCTTCGCCGTGCAGGCCTATGCGGCATTGGTGCTGTCGCGCAGCCAGCAGGCGCCCCTGGGTGCCCTGCGTGGCCTGTTCGAACGCCGCGCCGACGCCCGCTCTGGCCTGCCACTGGTGCAACTGGCGGTGGCGCTGGACAAGATGGGCGACAAGCCGCGTGCCGAGCAGGCCCTGCAGGCAGGCCTGGGCATCAGCCGCGGTAAAGGCTGGATGGCCGACTATGGTAGCGCCCTGCGTGACCAGGCACTGATCCTGGCGCTGCTGCAGGAAAGCAACCTGGCCAGCCGCCAGGTCGACCAGCGCCTGTTCGCCCTGTCGGATGAACTGGCGGCCAACCGCTGGCTGTCGACCCAGGAGCGCAATGCACTGTTCCTGGCCGGCCGTGGCCTGCTGGGCAAGCCGGAAGGCCAGTGGCAGGCGCGCCTGGACAGCGCGGGCGAAGTGCGCGAGTTCAACAATGCCGAGTCCGGCATGAAGCTCGAAGGCCCGTTGCTGGCTTCGCCATTGAGTGTGCAGAACCAAGGTAGCGAAACGCTGTACCAGCAACTGACCTTGTCGGGTTACCCACGCCAGGCGCCTGCGGCCGGTGGCAATGGCATGCAGATCCGCCGTGAGTACCTGGGCATGAATGGCCAGCCGTTGGACCTGCATAACCTGCGCAGCGGCGACCTGGTGCTGGTGCACCTGGCGCTCAAGGCTGAAGACCGGGTGCCGGATGCGCTGGTGGTGGACTTGCTACCGGCGGGCCTGGAGCTGGAAAACCAGAATCTGGCGCAAAGTGCCGCCAGCCTGGAAAACGCCAGCAGTGCGGTGAAGGAATGGCGCGAATCGATGCAGAACGCCAGCGTGGTGCACCAGGAGTATCGCGATGATCGTTACGTCGCCGCGCTCAAGCTGGACAGCTATGGCACCACCCACCTGCTGTACCTGGCTCGGGCGGTGACCCCGGGCACCTATCGCGTGCCGCCGCCGCAGGTTGAATCGATGTACCGGCCAAACCTGCAGGCCGTGGGGGATGGGCAAGGGGAGATGACCGTAAAAGCCCGCTAGAATTTTGTCGCCTTTACCGGCCTCATCGCCGGCAAGCCAGCTCCCACAGGATGGAGCATGGCTTGAGGGCGACGCGGTCGAGGTGGGAGCTGGCTTGCCGGCGATTGGGCCGCAACGCGGCCCCCGGCCCTGTTCAGTGAATCACCCAGCTCATCACCCACAACCCCAGCAACAGCCAGATGATCCCGAGGATGATCGAGGCGCGCATGAACGCGCGGATTGCCGAGTACAGCAGCACCAGCCCGATGATCAGGGCGAGGATGCTGAGCAGCGAGGTCTCCATGCCCAAGGTGCGCGCCAGGCCATCGATGAAATTGCCACCGGCATTGGCCAGCAGGTTGAACAGCCCGCTCAATGCGTCGACGATGAAGCGGATCAATGACCCCAGCGCCTGGCCCAGCCACTCGAAAAAACCTTCTACATGCATAGTTGCTTCCTGATGAACGAATCGGCGATGTTGCCGTTCCCAAGCCTTTGGCCATCACCTGGCCAGGTCGGTTCCCGATGCCAAGCTTAACGCGGCCGCATACCCGTGCGGGCAGGCTGTTGCGCGCCACGGTGATCGGCATGCTGGTACTGTTCGGCCTGTTGTGGCTGGCTGACCGCCTATGGCCGCTGCCCATGCCCGGAGACGACCTGGCCCGCGTGGTGCTGGCCGAGGACGGCACGCCGTTGTGGCGCTTTGCCGATGCCGATGGCGTATGGCGCTACCCGGTCAGCTCCGACGAAGTCTCGCCGCTGTATCTGCAGGCGCTGCTCACCTACGAAGACCGCTGGTTCTACAGCCACCCCGGAGTCAACCCGCTGGCCCTGGCTCGCGCTGCCTGGCTGAACCTGCGTGGCGGGCGTGTGGTGTCGGGCGGCAGCACGCTGTCGATGCAGGTCGCACGCCTGCTCGACCCGCATGAGCGCACCCTGGCCGGCAAGCTGCGCCAACTATGGCGCACGGCGCAGCTGGAATGGCACTTGTCCAAGCGCGAAATCCTGCAGATCTACCTGGACCGCGCGCCCTTCGGCGGCACCCTGCAGGGCGTGGCGGCGGCCAGCTGGGCCTACCTTGGCAAGTCGCCCATGCACCTGACCCCGGCCGAAGCGGCGCTGCTGGCCGTGCTGCCCCAGGCGCCCAGCCGCTTGCGCCCGGACCGTCACCCCGAGCGTGCGCAGCGCGCCCGGGACAAGGTGCTGCAACGCCTGGCCGAATACCAGGTGTGGCCGGCTCAGCAAATCCGTGAGGCTGCCGAAGAGCCGCTTGTGCTGGCGCCACGTCAGGAGCCGGCTCTCGCGCCGTTGCTGGCCCGGCGCCTGAACAGCGCCGACAGCCCGCCGCTGATCCGTACCACGCTCGACGCCGCACTGCAGCGGCGTCTCGAAGACCTGCTGCTGGGTTGGCGGGCACGGCTGCCGGAGCGCACCTCCGCCGCCATCCTGGTGGTCGATGCGCAGACGATGGCGGTGCGTGCCTACCTGGGTTCTATCGACCTGGCCGACGAGCGCCGCTTCGGGCATGTCGACATGGTGCGTTCGTTGCGCTCGCCGGGCTCCACTCTAAAGCCGTTCCTCTACGGCATGGCACTGGATGATGGCCTGATCCATTCCGAGTCGTTGTTGCAGGATGTGCCGCGACGCTATGGCGACTACCGCCCCGGCAACTTCTCCATGGGCTTCAGCGGGCCGGTGTCGGCCAGTTCGGCGCTTGCGCGGTCGCTCAACCTGCCGGCGGTGCAGCTGTTGGAGGCCTATGGTCCGAAACGCTTTGCCGCGCAACTGCGCATGGCGGGCATGCCGCTGATATTGCCGCCTCTGGCAGAGCCCAACCTGTCGTTGATCCTGGGTGGCGCGGGCAGCCGCCTGGAGGACCTGGTGGGTGGCTACGCTGCGCTGGCGCGGGGTGGCAATAGTGCGAGGGTGCGCCTGCAACCACAGGATCCGTTGCTGGAACGGCGCCTGCTGTCGCCAGGGGCGGCGTGGATCATCCGGCGCATCCTCAGCGGCCAGGCGCGCCCCGACCGCGACCCGCATGCCGAGCTGGTGCAACGCCCGCAACTGGCGTGGAAGACGGGCACAAGCTACGGCTTTCGCGATGCCTGGTCGATCGGCGTGGGCCCGCGCTACCTGATCGGCGTATGGATTGGCCGCCCCGATGGCACACCGGTCCCCGGCCAATTCGGGCTGGCTTCGGCAGCGCCGCTGATGCTGCAGGTGCACGACCTGCTGAGCAACCGTGACAGCCAGCGTGGCATCAGCGTGCCGGTGGAGCGGGTGCCGGCGAACGTCGGCGTGGCTGCGATCTGTTGGCCACTGGGCCAGCCGATGAGCAAAAAGGACCCCAACTGCCGGCGTCAGCGTTTCGCCTGGACTTTGGACGGCACTACGCCGCCAACCCTGCAGGCCGCCGACCAGCCACTCGGCCTGGGCCTGCGCGAAAGCGTATGGGTCAACGACCAGGGGCTGCGCGTCGATGGCAGTTGCCCGGGCGCCAAGGCCCGCGATATCGCCCTATGGCCCGCCCCGCTGGAGCCTTGGCTGCCACGTGTGGAGCGGCGTGCGGCGCGCCTGCCGGCCATCGATCCGGCCTGCCCGCCGCATGTGCCGGCCAGCGCGCCACCGCTTTCGATCGTGGGCGTGCGCCCGGGCGACAACCTGCGCCGCCCGGCCACCAGCAGCGAGCCGTTGCAACTGCATGTGTCGGCGCTGGGCGGCGGCGGTCGGCGCTGGTGGTTCCTCAACGGCCAGCCATTGGGCGAAACCCAGGGCCAGGACAGCCTGCTGGTGCGCTTCCAACAGGTAGGCCAGGCCGAAATCAGCGCGCTGGATGAAAGCGGCGAGACGGCGCGCGTGGCGTTCCAGGTCAGCGAGTAGCCGTTCGACGAGGGCCGAGGCAGCACCTACGCTTGCAGGTAACGGGTGTGACCGGCTGGCGCCCCTGATGCCTGTAAGTCAAGCAATTTGGGGCCGCTTTGCGGCCCTTCGCGGGCACGCCCGCTCCCACAGGTTTGGTGCTGGGTTCAGGAAAGCGCGATCTCGGTGGGAGCGGGCGCGCCCGCGAAGGGCTGCAACGCAGCCCCAGGGAACATGGAGCGCCCTATGCGTCCTCTGGCCGTGCCCCTATTGTTGCTGCCTTGGGCACTTGCGGCCCATGCCGAGCCTTTGCCGGGTTTTCTCGACAGCCATGAGTACGAACGTCGCCTGCCCAGCGCCAACCTTCCAATAGACGCCTACCGCCCGGTCAGCGCTCACCTGCAGCTGGCTGGGGTGGAGGGTGACAGCCCCGCGTGGGCGCCTGCGAATACCCGGCTGGTGCTGCATAAAGTGCGCTTCGAAGGCGGCACGGTGTTCCCCCTGAGCGACCTGCGCGAACACTACCAACCGCTGATCGGGCGCCAGACCACGTTGGGCGAGCTGCAGCAGTACACCGCGCGCCTGACCCAGCGCTATCGGCAGGAAGGCTACCTGTTGTCGTACGCCTACCTGCCGCCGCAGGAAGTGGCCGATGGCCGGGTCAATGTGGTGCTGGTCGAAGGTTATATCCGTGATTACCGCGTGGACGGCGATATCGGCCCGGCCGGCGCCTATCTGCATCAGCTGCTGGAGCGGCTTGCCACCGAGCGCCCGCTGACCCGAGAAACGCTGGAGCGCTACCTGGGCCTGGCCGAGCGCCTGCCGGGGGTAACGATAGAGCCGCAGCTGGCCGTGGCGCAAACCGCTGATGGTGCTGCGCGGTTGACCGTGCATGCGCAGCGCAAGCCGTTCAGCGCTGCTGTTATCGTTGCTGATGGCAACCGCGACGATGCGCAGGCGCTGCTGACGGCAACCAGCCACGCCCAGACCCGCTTTGCCGAACAGATCGAGGCCAGCCTGTTGCTGCCGCCGGGGGATGACCAGGTGCATTACCAGCGCCTGGCCTACAGCCAGTACCTGGACGCGGGCGGCAGCCAGCTGCTGCTGTCGGCTTCGCGCTACCGCAGCGAACCCGGCACGCGGATTCGTCTGGACGATGGCCGTGACATCACCCGCAAGCGCGACAGCGATCGCTATGCGATCGGCCTGCGCCAGCCGGTGATCGTCAGGCCGGATGAATGGATGGTGGTGCAGGGGCAGGTGTATTCGGTCAGTGAGCACTTCGAGGACCGGGTAGATGGGTTGCCATCGGCACGGGACTACGACACCTACGTGCGTGCGCTGTCATTCGAGGGCGACTGGCGCAAGGTGGAAGAGGGCCGTTTGCGCATCGTCAGCGCCGGGGTCTATCAGGGCCTGGATTATCTGGGGGCGCGTAGCGATGCCGACTACGATCTGGATTTTCTGCGGTTGCGGCTTTCCGGCTTGCAGAGCAACACGTTGCTAGGTAACTGGCAGGGGGTGGTGTCCGGGGCGTTGTACTGGAGCGATGACCAGCTGCCTGACAGCGAGCGTGCGGGATTTGGCGGGCAAAATTTCGGCCGTGGCTACCCGCGCGACCAGGCGGACGGCGACAAGGGCTGGGGTTTGGCTTACGAGGTGAACTACAGCATGCACGGCAGCTGGCTGGCGTTGGTGCAGCCCTATGTGGTGGTGGACACGGCGCAGGCATGGCATAACCGAGGGCCTGTGGAGGATGCCCACCTGGCTTCGGCGGCGCTTGGGGTGCGATTGGGCGATGGGCGCTTGTTCAATGTGGCGCTGGAGGTGGCCAAGCCTTTGGCCGATGTGGCATTGGACAGCCTGGACCGCGCGCCGCGCGTGACGTTAAAACTGGCTATCCAGTTGTAACAGGTGAACCGAGGATCTGTAGGAGCAGCCTTGTGCTGCAAAGAGGCCATTTCAGGCGCAATCTTTTGTATGCCATGAGGGCCCTTTCGCAGCGCAAGGCTGCTCCTACAAAAAAGCGGTGTGCCTACCGGTCACTCAATGGGTAGTAAACCGCTGATGCACCGGCGACGAACTGGGTGTCAGTGCCAGTGCCAGCTGGGTGCGGTTGTGCATGTGGGTCAGGCGCAGCACCTGCGACACATACAGCTTCACGGTATTCTCGGTAATGCCCAGCTCACAGGCGATCTGGTAGTTGGTCTGGCCCTTGCCCACCAGGCGGGCTACTTCCAGCTGGCGTGGCGACAGCTTCTCGAACGCCGCTGGCAGTTCGCTTTCACTCTCGTCCACATCGCTGGCACGCCGGTGCATGCCCTGGCCCCGGGCTTTTTGCAGGTCCTGGTAAAGCTCGTCCATCGACTCTGCCAGCTCTTGCAGACGCTGGCTCAACCCGCCCAGCTCGCGGAAGCTGCGCTGGCGCTCCTGCACGGCCTGTTCCTGGCGGCGTACGCCCTCCAGCAGTTCATCGAGGTCCATGGGTTTCTGGTAGTAATCGGCAAAGCCCTCGCGCAACGCTCGGATCACATCCTGCTTCTCCGCTCGACCGGTCACCATGATGGCCTCGAACGCGCGCTGCCCGCCTTGTATCTTCAGTTCGCGGACCAGTTCAATACCATCACGACCAGGCATGTGCAGGTCACAGATGACCACGCCAATGGTCTCGTCTGCCAGGTAACGTTCCAGGGCTTCGTCAGTGGAGTGGGCCGGCAGGCAGCGGTAACCCTTGGTTTCGAGAAACTCACACAATTGTTCGACTATCACTGGTTGGTCATCGACCACCAATATCTTCACATCACTGAATGCTCTGGACACGATCAACTCCCTGTCGTTACGCGGTCCTGCTCCCGGGCCAAGCGCTCTGCAAACTAAAAATAGTCGGGGGTAGTGGATTTGTACAAATTACATATTCTGTACAGCCATCGGACCACGAGATTGCTCACTGGATCCATACAGCAGTCAAAAGAAAACCGGTGAGCACATAGGGGACGAACGCCTGCTTGTCACCCATTTCCTCGGTCAAAGCCTGCAAGCGCTTTTTTACCTTGGGGTTGAGCAACGTCCACAGGCGCCGGCGGGTAAGCAGCCACAGCAGCACGCTGACGCCGGCGCCGATGAAGGTGCCAAGCACGTATTGCGGGCTGGTGGCCAGGGCCAGGGCGCCCATCAGCTTGACGTCATCGGCACCGAAACGGCCGAGCATGTAGCCGGGCAGGGTCAGCAACATGACGATGGCCAGCGCCCATCCGGCATCGCTGGCATCGGCGCCGATCCAGCTGCGGCCAGTGGCGAAAAGCCAAGCCAGGGCACAGGCAGCCACACCCAGGGTGAGCATGTTGGATATCTGGCGTTGACGCACGTCCTGTTCGGAGCACAAGGCAAGCCACAGCAGGAGAACAATGCTTTGCATTGGCAGGTCGCCCTTCCCAAATGTTGAACACATCTACCCGGTCAGTCAGGTTTCCTTAAGTGAAGATAGACGGGAACCTGCGGGGAGTGGAGCGGGAGAGGGAAAAAGGCGTGGCCGGGATGGATTTTGTCGCTGTTGAAACAGGCCTCGCAGGCGACCCTTGTGGGAGCGGGTTCACCCGCGAACACCGGCAAAGCCGGTGCCATGCACCGCGTTGTTTTCTTCGCGGGTAAACCCGCTCCCACAGGGGCTGCGGTGCCTGCATAACCGCGCTCGGTGTTACTTCTTGCTCCCCGGCGGGTAGTTGGCCAACACCTTGGTCACGGTGTTCTGGATCGCGCTGTTGCGTTCCTCGGGGCTTGGCGGGTAGTTGTTCATGATCTGCTCGGCACTGCCGCGCCACACCAGCTTGCCGTCACGCCCATCGAACAGGTCGATCTGGATAGTGGCGACCTTGTAGTCGACGCTGCGAGTTTCGTTGTACATCGGGCCACCCCAGTAGCCGCCCCAGTAGCCTCCCCAGCCACCGCCGTAGTTGGTGGTGATCTGTTGCTGGCGCTGCTCGACGATCAGGTACGCGCGCACTGTCACGTCCGGCCGGGCGCCGCCTTGTACCGGGCGCAGGCCACGCTGGTCGAGTTGGCTTGCAACTGCCTGGCGAATGCGTTGCTCGGTGAGGTCGCTCTTGATTCGTGGGTCATCCGGGCGGTACTGCAGGCCCGGTTCCTGCCATGCCCAGCTGCGGTAGGCGGCAAAGTCACGGCTGGCATCGAAATCCTGCTGGACGTTATTGCTGGAGCAGGCGGCGAGCAACAACGCGAATGACAGTAGAACGAGACGGCGCAACATGATGGTTCTCCGTTGGATATCAACTGGGAGGATAGCCGTTGAGCGCCTTGTGCACAGAATCGCGCAGGGCGCTTTCGCGTTCACGCGGCGAGTCCTTGTCGCTGCCGCTTTCGGCACTGGCACTCCATACCGGCTGGCCGCTGCGGGCGTCGTACAGGTCGATACGCACCACCATCACCTGCACTTCGTAGGTGCGCACGATGGGCACGCTGGCATAGCCCCCATAGCCATGGCGGTAGCCGCCATAGCCGACACCGCCATAGGGATACGGGCCGTAGTAAGGGTCGTAGGCATCGTAGTCACGTACCTGGCGCAAGCGCTTTTCCAGGCGTATGTCGGCGCTGACCAGCAAGTCGCCGGGGCCGCCCCGGGCGGGACGCAGGCCATGCTGGTCCAGTGCGCCGCTGACGGCATCGGCCAGTTGCGCCGGGTCGGTATCGACCGAGCCACTGGGCAACTGGCCGTTGAGCCAGCTCCAGCTACGGTAGTGCCCGTAATCACGGGCCGGTGTCGGGTAGGCACTGGCATCGAAGGTGCTGGCCGCCTGGACCGGTGCCGGTGGTAACGGGCGGCTGCTGGCCACGTAGGGGTTGCTGCCCTGGCAGCCAGCCAGGGCAAGCGGCAGCACGGCCAGGCACAACAGACGGTACGGCATGTATTCCTCCCGGCGGGCAGGTCAACGGGGGCGACAGACCCAGTGCAGGTAGCGGCCGAGCCCGGCGAAGCTGGGGTGGCGACGGTAGGCCAGTTCCATTTCCAGCAAGTCGAGCAGTTCAGCCTTGCCCTGGAATTCCTTGGGCATGTAGTCGTGGAATACCCGCACACCACTTTCGCTTTCAACCTGCCACATGGGTTCAAGTTGCGCCCTGAGTTCGCGTGGATCAAGCGGTTTTTGCGGGGTCAGGCTCTGCTTTTCACCTTCCAGCCGGTTGCTGCGCAACTTGCGGAAATGGCCCTTGAGCAGGTTGCGATAGACCAGGGCGTCGCGGTTGTAGAAGGCCAGCGACAACCACCCGGAAGGGGCCGTGAGCTGGTGCAGCACCGGCAGGATGCTTTCGGGCTCGGCCAGCCATTCGAGTACGGCGTGGCATAGCACCAGATCGTAGGGTTCGGTCAGCTGGCCAAGCAGGTCTTGCCAGGGGGCCTGGATGAAGGTGGCCGGTTGGCCGGCTTCGGCAAAGCGCGCCCGTGCGCCGTCGAGCATGGGCGCGGCGGGTTCGGCCAGGGTCAGCTGGTGGCCGCGCTGGGCCAGCCACAAAGCCATGTGACCCAACCCGGCACCGATGTCGAGGATGCGCAGCGGGCGGTCAGGCAGGGCTTCGGCCAGGTCGGCCTGCAGCACGGCCAGGCGGATCGCGCCCTTGGCGCCGCCGTAGATCTTTTCGGCAAAGCGGGTAGCCAGCTCATCGAAGTGACGGTCGCTCATCGGGCGAAGCGCCTCTCGCTGTCGGCCAGCTTGGCTCGCACTACCTGGTCCATGTCCAGGCCAAGTTCGCTGCACAGCAGCAACAGGTAGAGCACCACATCGCCGATTTCCTGGCCGGCATGGGCCAGCTTATCGGCTGGCAGCTGGCGCGATTGGTCTTCGCTCAGCCACTGGAAGATTTCCACCAGCTCGGCCATTTCGACACTGGCGGCCATGGCGAGGTTCTTCGGGCTGTGAAAGCCGCGCCAGTCGTTGTTGTCGCGGATCTGGTGCAGGCGTTGGGTGAGTTCTTGCAGGTTCATCGGGGGTCTCCTAATGCTGCATAGCTTCTGCGCAGGCCCGATGCAAAGCAAGCGTATACCGCCAAGACAGACATGGTCCCTGTAGGAGCGGCCTTGTGTCGCGATGGGGCGCGAAGCGGCCCCAAATTATCAGCTTCGCCGCTGGCATCGCCGGGGCCGCTTTGCGGCCCATCGCGACACAAGGCCGCTCCTACAGGGGGGCCCAGCGCCCGACCATGTGCAGCACCCCGCCATGCCCATCCAGCCGCAGCTCTCCCGCAGCCCCCGCCTCACTGGCACCGAGCACCACCTCCGATGGCAACCGCACCGGCTTGCGGAAATCCACCTCGAAGGCAAAGCCACTGTGCGGCAGGTGCCCGCGCAGTGCCGCCAGGGCCATGGCCTTGCTCCACATGCCATGGGCAATGGCCGTGGGGAAGCCGAAGAGCCGGGCACTGGCCGCGCTGAGGTGGATCGGGTTGTAGTCCCCGCAGACCTTGGCATAACGCCGGCCGATATCGCTGTCGGCGTACCAGCGGGTCGCCTCTGGCAGCGCTTGCGGTTCGTCCTCGGCAGGCTCACCTGCCTGGCTTTCCAGCTTCAGCCCGCGCACCAGCATGCGGCTGGTCTCGCGCCAGAGCAGGCCGATGCCGTCTTCGGCTTCGGTGACCAGGTCGAAGGTGCCGCCCTTGGCATGCGCTTGCAGATTGCCTGCATGCACCGCAAAGCGCAGCCCTTCGATACCGCCCAGCGGGCGCATCACTTCGATGCGGTTGTGCAGGTGCACCAGGCCGAGCAGCGGGAAGGGGAAGTTTGGCGCGGTCATCAACTGCAGCTGCAGCGTGAACGCCATGACATGTGGATAAGTACCCGGCAGGCGGCCATCGTCGGTGAAGTGGCACAGCCGACGATAGGCGGCCAGGTTGCCCGACTGGACGCGAATGAAGCAGCGCAGGCCGTCGTCCGGCAGCTGGTCGCCGCTGATGGTGCGCTTGCTTGCCGCGCGCAGGTACAGGCTGGCGCGCGAAGCCGGGCTGTGCAGGTCGTGCCAGTGTCGGCTCATGTTCAGGCCCCCATCAAGGCTTGGCCGCATACCCGCAGCACCTGGCCGTTGACTGCACCGGAGCCCGGCTGGCTGAGCCAGGCGATGGCTTCGGCGACATCCTGCGGGCGGCCGCCCTGGCCAAGCGAACTCAAGCGTCGCCCGGCCTCGCGCAGGCCCATGGGCATGGCGGCGGTCATGTGGGTTTCGATGAAACCGGGTGCCACGGCATTGATGCTGCCGCCGCGCTCGGCGAGCCGGGGCGCCCACGCCTGGGCCAAGCCGATCAGCCCGGCCTTGCTCGCGGCATAGTTGGCCTGCCCGCGGTTGCCGGCGATACCGCTGACCGAGGCCAGCAGGGTGATGCGCGCGTTTTCACCCAGGGCGCCGTTGTCGTACAGCGCCTGTGTCAGCACCTGCGGTGCCTTGAGGTTTACCGCCAGCACCGCGTCCCAGTATTCCGGGGTCATGTTGGCCAGGGTCTTGTCGCGTGTGATACCGGCATTGTGCACCACGATGTCGACGCCGTCGGGCAGGGCCGCAAGCAGTTGCGTTGCCGCGTCGCCGGCGCAGATGTCCAGGGGCAGCGCCTTGCCGCCCAGGCGCGCGGCCAGGGCGTCGAGATCCTGGCTGGCTTGGGGCACATCCAGCAGCAGTACGTCGGCACCGTCCCGGGCCAGGGTTTCGGCAATGGCGGCACCGATGCCCCGCGCGGCACCGGTCACCAGGGCGCGGCGCCCAGCCAGCGGCCGGGTCCAGTCCTTGACCTGGCTGGCGCAGGCATGCAGGCGCAGCACCTGGCCAGAGATAAAAGCGCTTTTGGGCGAGAGGAAGAAGCGCAGGGCGCCTTCCAGCTGACCCTCCGCGCCTGGGCCGACATACAGCAACTGCGCGGTCGCACCGTTGCGCAGTTCCTTGGCCAGCGAGCGGCTGAAGCCTTCCAGGGCTCGTTGGGCAATGCTGGCCAACGGGTCGTCGAGGCTTTCTGGCGCGCGGCCCAGCAGCACCACATGGGCGCACGATGCCAGGCTGCGCAGCAGTGGCTGGAAAAATTCGCGCAACTGCTTCAACGCGTCGCTGTCGGACAGGTCACTGGCATCGAATACCACGGCCTTGATCTTCGGCCCCAGGCCAGCCACCCATGCCTCGGCCTGGAGGTTGTCGGTATTGAAGCTGTAAAGCGTGTCGGTCAGGCGCGGGGCAATGGCTTCGACCTGGCTCGCCAGTGGCCCGCCACCCAGTACCAGGGCACCTTCGACCGGGCGCAGGCGGCCTGCCTGCCAACGCTCCAGCGGCGCTGGACGTGGCAGGCCAAGGGCATCCACAAGGCGGCGGCCGAGGTTGGAGTTGGCAAAGCCGAGGTAGCGATCGCTCATGAGTGGGTCTCCCGGAAGGCAAGCTTGAAAGTGTGGACCAACTTTGTGGCAAGGTCGTTCGAATGCGGTAAAAACACCTAGGCTGTACGGATCAAATTGTTTCAGGAGGAACAAGCGCATGCGTTCACTTCGCCGGGTCGCGATCCTGGGCGGCAACCGAATTCCCTTCGCCCGTTCCAATGGCGCCTACGCCACGGCCAGCAACCAGGCGATGCTAACCGTCGCCCTCGAAGGGCTGATCGAACGCTACCGCCTGCATGGGTTGCGCATGGGGGAAGTGGTGGCCGGTGCGGTGCTCAAGCACTCGCGTGACATGAACCTGACCCGGGAGTGCGTGCTGGGCTCGCGGCTGTCGCCGCAGACGCCGGCCTACGACATCCAGCAAGCCTGCGGCACCGGGCTGGAGGCAGCGCTGCTGGTGGCCAACAAGATTGCCCTGGGGCAGATCGACTGCGGGATTGCCGGCGGCGTGGACACCACCTCCGATGCGCCGATTGCGGTAAACGAAGGCCTGCGCCACATCTTGCTGCAGGCCAACCGTGGCAAAAGCCTGGGCGAGCGGCTCAAGCCATTCCTCAAGCTGCGCCCTCACCACCTGAAACCCGAATTGCCGCGCAACGGCGAGCCGCGCACCGGGTTGTCGATGGGCGAGCATTGCGAACGCATGGCCCAGGCCTGGCGCATTGGCCGTGCCGAACAGGACGAGCTGGCGCTGCTCAGCCACCAGGCGCTGGCTGCCGCGTACGCCGAAGGTTGGCAGGATGACTTGCTGACGCCGTTTCTGTCGTTGACCCGTGATAACAACCTGCGCCCCGACCTGACGCTGGAACAATTGGCCAAGCTCAAGCCAGCCTTCGACCGCAGCGGGCAGGGCACGCTGACGGCGGGCAACTCCACACCGCTGACCGATGGTGCTTCGCTGGTGTTGCTGGGCAGCGAGGAATGGGCCGAGCAGCAGGGGCTGTCGGTGCTGGCCTATCTGGTCGATGGTGAAACCGCTGCGGTGGATTTCGTTACTGGTCGCGAAGGGCTGTTGATGGCGCCGGTGTATGCGGTGCCGCGGCTGTTGGCGCGCAATGGCCTGACGCTGCAGGACTTTGACTATTACGAGATTCACGAAGCCTTTGCTGCCCAGGTGCTGTGCACGCTCAAGGCCTGGGAAGATGCCGATTATTGCCGCGAACGGCTGGGGCTGGATGCGCCGCTCGGGGCGATTGACCGCAGCAAGCTCAACGTCAAGGGCAGTTCGCTGGCGGCCGGGCACCCGTTTGCCGCGACCGGGGGGCGGATATTGGCCAACCTGGCCAAGCTGCTGGCGAGGTCGGGGAAGGGGCGGGGGTTGATATCGATCTGCGCTGCGGGTGGGCAGGGGGTGACCGTCATCGTCGAGCGCTGAGCTGTTAGGCTTGTCTGGTCAGAACTACAAGAAACCACCATGCCCATCATCGGACACCCCCGCCCCATTCCGGCGCTGGACTACCTGCCCAGGCCACTCTATGCCCGTGCCGAAAGCCTCGGCGCCGGCTCCTGGACCACCCGCCACCAGCACGACTGGGTGCAGTTTTCCTATGCCATCAGCGGCGTCCTCGGGGTGTATACACAGGAAGGCAGCTACTTCGCCCCACCCCAGTGGGGCGTATGGATCCCAGCCGATTTCGAACACGAGGTGGTCACCTCGATGCAGGCCGAAATGCGCAGCCTTTACGTGCGCCGGGATGCCTGCCCGTGGGCACCGGAGCAATGCCGGGTACTGGAAGTGACCCCGCTGGCGCGCGAACTGATCAAGCAGTTCTGCCTGTTCCCGGCAGACTACCCGGAGGGTGACAGCGCCGAGGCGCGGCTGGTGGTGGTGCTGCTCGACCAGTTGCGCATGCTGCCCGAGGTCGGTTTTTCGCTGCCACTGCCACGGCACCCGGGGTTGCTGGCGCTGTGCAATGGGCTGATCGCTGCACCGGACCAGTCGCAGACCTTGCAGCAGTGGGCGCGAGAGCTGGGGTGCTCGGAGAAGACGCTGATGCGGCTGTTCCAGCGAGAGACGGGCTTGAGTTTTCGCAACTGGCGGCAGCGTATGCGGCTGTTGTCGTCGCTGGCGCTGCTGGAGGCCGGGGAGAGTGTGACCGAGGCGGCGTTGGGGTGTGGGTATGACTCCACCTCGGCTTACATTGCGGCGTTCAAGCAATTGTTCGGCGCGACGCCGGGGGAATTGAAGCTTTAGGCAATCAGGCATTGTTTGCCTGCACCGGCCTTATCGCCGGCAAGCCAGCTCCCACAGGATCCCACTGCACTCAGGGCCTGTGCAGTACCTGTGGGAGCCGGCTTGCCGGCGATAAGGCCGGGGCAGGCAAAACATCAGGTACGGAACCTGCGCACCAGTGCATCCAGCTCATTGGACAACCCGGCCAGGCTCTCCGAATCCATCCGCGCCGCTTGGGCCAGTTCGGCCACCAGCTGCGCATCGCCATGAATCTGGCTGATGTGCCGGTTGATGTCTTCGGCCACCTGGTGCTGCTCTTCGGCCGCCGTGGCAATCTGGGTGTTCATGTCGCGGATCACATCCACCGACTCGCGGATCTGCCCGAAGCTGTCACGGGCCAGGCCGATGCGGCTCACCGACTGCTGCGAAACCTCCAGGCTGGCGTGCATCTGTGCGGCCACTTCGGCAGTGCGGCTGGCCAGGTTGCCCAGCAGGCCGTCGATCTCTGCGGTGGAGTCGGCAGTGCGCTTGGCCAGCGCCCGCACCTCGTCGGCAACCACGGCAAAGCCACGGCCCTGCTCGCCGGCACGGGCCGCTTCGATGGCGGCGTTGAGTGCCAGCAGGTTGGTTTGCTCGGCAATCGAGCGGATGGTGCCGAGGATCGACTGGATGGCGTTGCTGTCACGCTCCAGCTGCTGGATCGACTGCGCCGACTGTTCTATCTCCTGGCTCAGGCGGTCAACGCTATGTACCGCGGCATCGATTTGCTGCTGGCCTTCGCGGGCCTGCTGCTGGCCGCTGTCGGCCGACTGTGCCGCCTGGCTGCAGGAACGTGCCACTTCGTTGGCGGTGGCGACCATTTCGTGGAAGGCGGTAGAGACCATGTCCACCGCTTCGCGCTGGCGGCCTGCGGCTTCGGCCATGTCGCTGGAAACGCGGGTCGAGCTGCTGGAGGTGCTGAGTATCTTGCTGGCGGCAGCCCCGATGTGCTGGATCAGGCTGCGAATGGCACCGAGGAACTGGTTGAACCAGCTGGCCAGTTGCGCTGTTTCGTCGCGGCCACGGATCTCCAGGTTGCGGGTCAGGTCGCCCTCGCCCTGGGCGATATCTTCCAGGCCGCTGGTGACGCTGTTGATCGGGCGTACGATCAGCTTGGCGAAGGTGGCACCGACCACGGCGAACAGCGCGGCCAGTACCAGGGCCACCACGCCGATCAGCCAAGTCAGGCGGGTGGTGGTCTGCATCACTTCGCTTTGTTCGATCAGGCCGATCAGGGTCCAGCCCAGCTGTTCGTCCGGGTAGATGTTGGCCATGTAGCGCACGCCATTCAGTTCCACTTCGGCCAGCCCCTTGCCGTGCTTGGCCAGCTCGGCGTACCCGTCGCCAAAGCTCGCCAGTTGCTTGAAGTTATGCTTGGCGTCACGAGGGTCGACCAGTACGTTGCCGTTGTTTTCCACCAGTAGCACGTAGCCGCTTTCGCCCAGCTTGATCTGCTGGACGATCTCGGTAAGGCCTTTGAGCGAGACGTCGACGTTGACCACGCCACCAGGGTTGCCCAGTTGGTTGGCGACGGTGCGCACGGTGCTGACCAGCACGGCGTCGTCGGCAGCCCAGTAGTAGGCGCCGGTACGCAAGGTCTTGCCAGGGTTGGCCATTGCCAATTGGTACCAGGGGCGGGTGCGCGGGTCGTAATTGACGAACTTCTGCCCGGCCGGCCAGCCGACATAGCCACCGTCATTCACCCCGTAGGACAGGTACGCATAGCTGGGATGCGTGGTGGCCAGGCGGGTCATGAACTCCAGCAGCTTGTTGGCCTGGTCGCCCAATTCGTTGGACGGGGTTGCGCTCATGTACTTGTTCAGTTCGCTACCCGTGGCGGCGACCATCGGCTGCGCAGCCAGGTACTCGACATTCTGGTTGATGCCCTGGAAGAAGATGTTCATCGCGTTGCTGACCTGGCGGATTTCCCGGCTGCTGCCATCGAGGAATCCGTCGCGGGCTTCGCCACGCAGGTTGAGGACCACCAAGGTGGCCACAAGGATTATGGGCAAGCCGGCGATGACCGCGAATGCCCAGGTCAGTTTCTGTTTGATGCTCATCGACGCTCCCGGATTTGTTATTTTCGACACACGAGGCAGGTAACAATTGCATCGGCAGCATCCGGGTTTAATGTAGGAAAACGCCCGTATTTATTGGATAAAGTCGCAGTTGGTGACTATTCGGTCGTGTTTGGACGTATATGGCATACCAAACGTTGCGGGTGGCTCAGTGACAGCAGCCATTAGCAGAGCCATTGGCCAGATCCTTGAGGATCGGGCAGTCCGGGCGCTCGTCTCCCTGGCAGTGCGATACCAGTTCGCCAAGGGTGTCGCGCAGGCTCACCAGCTCTTCAATGCGCCGGTTCAGCTCATCGATGTGTTGCATGGCCAGCGCTTTCACATCGGCGCTGGCACGCTGGCGGTCCTGCCACAAGGTCAACAGCTTGCCGACCTCCTCGAGGGAAAAGCCCAGGTCGCGGGAGCGCTTGATGAAGGCCAGGCTGTGCAAGTCTTCCGCCTGGTAAAGGCGGTAGCCGCTGTCACTGCGCGTGGCGGGTTTGAGCAGGCCGATGGACTCGTAGTAACGGATCATCTTGGTGCTGAGCCCGCTGCGGCGGGCGGCCTGGCCTATGTTCATGGGGCCTCCTGGGTGTTGCTGGTGGGTTTCCACGCCTTGAGCCACAGCGCGTTGCTCACCACGCTGACGCTGGACAGGGCCATGGCGGCGCCGGCCAGTACCGGGTTGAGGTAACCCAGCGCGGCCAGCGGGATGCCGATCAGGTTATAGATGAACGCCCAGAACAGGTTCTGGCGGATCTTCGCATAGGTCTTGCGGCTGATCTCCAGGGCGGCCGGTACCAGGCGTGGGTCGCCGCGCATCAGGGTGATGCCGGCGGCCTGCATGGCCACATCGGTACCGCCGCCCATGGCAATGCCGATATCGGCGGCGGCCAGCGCCGGCGCATCATTGATGCCATCCCCGACCATGGCGACCACGCCATCCTGCTTGAGTGCAGTCACGGTCGCGGCCTTGTCGGCCGGCAGCACTTCGGCATGCACGTCGTCGATGCCCAGGGCATCGGCCACCACTTTGGCGCTGCCGCGGTTGTCGCCGGTCAGCAGGTGGCTGCTGATGTGTTGCGCGTGCAGGGTATCGATCGCCTGCGCGGCGCCGGGCTTGAGGCTGTCACCAAAGGCGAACAGGCCCAGCACACGCGGCTGCGCGCCGCGTTCGATAAGCCATGACAGGGTGCGCCCCTCGGCTTCCCAGGCCTGGGCCTTGGCGGCCAGGTCGCCGGGTGGCAGGGCGCTTTCATCGAGCAGGCGGCGGTTGCCCAGGGCCAACTCGCGGCCTTCCACACGCCCGGCAATACCACGCCCGGTCAGCGACTGGCTGTCAGCAACGCCAGGCACGTCCAGGCCCTGTTCGGCACAGGCATCCAGTACCGCCTTGGCCAGCGGGTGTTCGCTGCCGCGCTGCAGGGCACCGGCCAGGCGGTGCAGGTCGGCGCTGCTGCCCACCTGCGCCTGGCTGTGGACAACGCGCGGGCTGCCGGAGGTGAGGGTGCCGGTCTTGTCGAACACCACACGGTTGACCGCATGGGCGCGCTCCAGGGCTTCGGCGTCCTTGATCAGGATGCCATGGCGGGCGGCGACCCCGGTGCCGGCCATGATCGCGGCGGGTGTGGCCAGGCCGAGGGCGCAGGGGCAGGCGATGACCAGTACCGCGACGGCATTGATCAGCGCGGTTTCCAGTGGCGCGCCAGCCAACCACCAACCGACCAGGGTGATCAGCGCCAGTACCAGCACGGCCGGGACGAATACCTGGCTGACCCGGTCGACCAGCTTCTGGATCGGTGCCTTGGCCGCCTGGGCGTCTTCCACCAGGCGGATGATGCGTGCCAGCACGGTTTCGGTACCCAGTGCCTGGGTGCGTACCAGCAGCCGGCCTTCGCCGTTGATGGCGCCACCGGTGACCCTGTCCCCTGGCTGCTTGGGCACCGGCAGGCTCTCGCCGCTGATCAAGGCTTCATCGGCATGGCTGCTGCCGTCTTCCACCACGCCATCGACCGGGAAGCGCTCGCCGGGTTTGACCAGTACCAGGTCGCCGAGGCGCAGTTGTGCAATGGCCACGTCCTCTTCCTGGCCATCGACCAGGCGCACGGCCCGTTCCGGGCGAAGGGCTTCGAGGGCACGGATGGCGCTGGCAGTCTGGCGCTTGGCACGGCTTTCCAGGTACTTGCCCAGCAGCACCAGGGCAATCACCACGGCCGAAGCTTCGAAGTACAGGTGAGGGGCCATGCCGGCGGGGGCTTGCGCCCACTGGTACAGGCTCAGGCCGTAGCCGGCGCTGGTGCCCAGGGCTACCAGCAGGTCCATGTTGCCAGTCCCGGCGCGCACGGCTTTCCAGGCGGCCACGTAGAACCGCGCGCCGAGAATGAACTGCACCGGTGTGGCCAGCAGGAACTGCACCCACGCTGGCAACATCCAGTGCACGCCAAACGGCTGCACCACCATTGGTACCACCAGCGGCAGGGCGAGCAGCAACGCTGCGCCGACCGCCAGGCGTTCGTTACGCAGGCGGTGCTGGGCAGCGTGCTGGTCGTCCTTGGCGGTTTGCGGCAGGCTGGCGCTGTAGCCGGCCTTTTGCACGGCGTCGATCAGCAGGTTGTCGTCGAGGGCCGCGAGCACTTCGAGGTGAGCGCGTTCGCTGGCCAGGTTGACGCTGACCCGTTCAACACCCGGCAGCTTGCCGAGAGCGCGCTCTACGCGGCCGACGCAACTGGCGCAGGTCATGCCGCCAATCTGCAGTTCGACGGTGCGGGTGGGCACGCCATAGCCGGCTTCGCGTATGGCCTCGACCAGCGCGGGCAGACTGTTGGCCGGGGCCTGGACCCGGGCCTGTTCGGTGGCGAGGTTGACGCTGACCTGTTCAGTGCCGGTGACCTTGCGCAGGGCGCGTTCGACCCGGCCGGCACAACTGGCGCAGGTCATGCCGGAGATCGGCAGGTCGTATGTGGTGGATGCGGGCATGGCTCTCCTCCTTGGACAGGCCTCCAGCATCAACCTTGCCACGCAGGTAAGGTCAATAGCCCAGGCCGGCTCGCTTCAACTCCAGCCCATATTGCCCCATGGCGATGCGGTATTTGTTGATCTGGCCCGCCTGCAGGTCCAGTCGTGTGCTGCGTTGGTCCTCGACACCCGGGGCGCAGCCGGGCATTTGCCCGGGCAGCAGGCGCAGGCGCACGTCCACCGGGCCGGGCGGCAGGTTGAACGAGGTGGACTGCTCCTGGAACACGCGCCCGGAGAGCTGGTCGTTGAGGTAGATGCCGATTTCGCAACTGGTGGCCACTTCCAGACGCTCCCGGGTAATGATCAGCACGCTGTAGTCCGAGTTGCCCTCGGCGCTGGCCGGTGGCACTGCAGCCAGCGTGCTCAATAGCCCGACGACGCCCAATGCTGCCCTGAACATGAAGAATCTCCTGCTTGCCTGATCATCAAAGGCGCAGCTTGGCCGACGCGCGCGCGGATTTCCACCCCGGCTGGTGTCGGCAAGTCTTGACCTTGCCCCGATGGCAAGCTTGAGACTTGTGGAAAACCCGAAGGAGGTAACCCCCATGCAAGTGTTCAATGTACAAGGCATGACCTGTGGCCATTGCGTGAAAGCCGTGACCCGGGCGGTGCAGGAACAGGATGCCGCGG
Source organism: Pseudomonas shirazica (assembly GCF_015168335.1). Lineage (NCBI taxonomy): Bacteria > Pseudomonadati > Pseudomonadota > Gammaproteobacteria > Pseudomonadales > Pseudomonadaceae > Pseudomonas > Pseudomonas shirazica. Next base: position 4,620,926 of record NZ_CP063456.1, on the reverse strand, counting down.
CCAAGGTGGAGGTCGATCTGGCGGCCAGGCAGGTACGGGTGCAGAGCGAGTTGGCTCAGGAGCAGATCCTCACGGCCATTCGCGATGAGGGTTATCAGGCCGACGTAGCCTGATCAGGCTATGCGCTGAACTCTGAGCGGCCTTGTGTCGCGATGGGCCGCAAGGCGGCCCCAGGATATTGGCATCGATGCATGACTTGCTGGGGCCGCTTTGCGGCCCATCGCGACACAAGGCCGCTCCTACAGGGGCCGCGCCAGGGCCTGTATTGTTGCAAATGTTTTCATGTCGATAGGGCCCGCAGCAGGTAGAATCGAGCACTTGCTTAGCCTGCTATGGATTCCTGATGAACCTGCGAATGGTGCTCATCCTGGGCGCACTCAGTGCGTTCGGGCCCTTGGCGATCGACTTCTACCTGCCTGCTTTCCCGGCCATGGCGCAGGCGTTCGCCACCGATGAAAAACACGTCCAGGCCACTTTGGCCGCCTACTTCCTTGGCCTGTCCATCGGGCAACTGGCCTACGGGCCGGTGGCTGACCGCTTTGGCCGACGCAAGCCGCTGATGTTCGGGGTGACCCTGTTCACCCTGGCGTCACTGGCCTGTGCCTATGCCCCCAACCTCGATACCCTGGTGCTGGCGCGGTTTGTCCAGGCGTTGGGCGGTTGCGCCGGGATGGTGCTTTCGCGGGCCATCGTCAGTGACAAGTGCGACCCGGTGGCCTCGGCCAAAGTGTTCTCGCAGCTGATGCTAGTCATGGGCCTGGCGCCAATCCTGGCACCGATGCTGGGCGGGGTGCTGGTGAACGTGGCCGGCTGGCAATCGATCTTCCTCGCCCTGAGCCTGTTCAGTGCCGGCTGCCTGCTGGCGGTCAGCCTGGGCCTGCCGGAAAGCCTGCCCGAGCACATACCGCGGCAACCGCTGTCTGGCGCCATGCGCCAATACTTGCGTCTGTTCGCTGACCGGGTGTTCGTCGGCCATGCCCTGACCGGTGGTATCGCCATCGCCGGCATGTTTGCCTACATCGCCGGTTCACCTTTCGTGTTCATCAAGCTCTACGGCGTGCCGGCCGAGCATTACGGCTGGTTGTTCGGCACCAATGCCGCCGGCTTCATCCTGGTGGCGCAGGTGAATGCACGCTTGCTGGCCAAGCGCGGGCCGGCGTTTCTGTTGGCGCGTGCGGTGTGGCTGTACCTGGCTGCGGGCTTGGTGTTGCTGGCCGTGGCGGCAATGCGGCCAACACAGCTGTGGCCACTGCTGGTACCGCTGTTCGTCTGCATCTCCAGCCTTGGCTGCATCATCCCCAACGCCTCTGCCTGTGCCATGAGCGGGCAGGGGGCGCGGGCCGGCAGTGCCTCGGCGCTGATGGGCTGCCTGCAGTTCAGCGTTGCCGCCGGCGCAGCAGCGCTGGTCGGGCTGCTGCATGATGGCAGTGCGGTACCGATGGCGCTGGTGATCAGCCTGTGCGGGGCGCTGGTGGTCAGTGTCGCGCTGCTGACCCGACGCTTGCCGGCCAAGGCTCCCGCATAAGCGGGTGAGGTGCATGCAGGCGGGTTTCCAGCGTGGCGACGAAGGCACGCGCCTCGGCCTCGCTGCGGAAACTGACCACGTGTTGATCGAGCTGGACCTGCCAGGGGCAAGCGGGGTTTCGGCTCGACGCACTGACGACAATTTTCATCGCGGCATACCTCCAAAGGGGGAGAGCGGATGAAGTGTAGCGCTGCACCTTCTGCCCGCCATGACCTGCATCAGTGTCCTGACTGACGGTCGGCAAGAATGTTTTCTACATGTTTTTTCCTGCTTGGGGTGCAATGCCCGCAAGCACGTGGAACCTTCGCTTTGGCTTGCGCTACTTGTGGAAATTGGTTGTCGGCCGCGTCCGAAGTTGCATCCGGTGTTTTTTCCGCCTGTCGTTCCCGGGCTCCTGCCATGTGTGCCGGGCTGCTTGCCCACGCGGTCCGGGCAGCTTTCACGCACTGCTTCACTGCTTGCCATGGGTAGGCATACCCAGTGGTATTTTGCCTGTGGCACCACTGCGCGGCGCTGCCTGAATGGCGTTTTTTGCGGCTTATACTGGCGAACCAGGCCAGTGCCAGCGAGAGGCGCTTCCCTGCCAAGGGTGGCCATCGCATCCACACAGTGAACTTGCAGGGAGTTACAGGGACATGAACGCAGCCAGCAGTATCAGCCAGATTGCCAGCCTGATGGCCGACCCCAAGCGCAGTGCCATGTTGTGGGCATTGATCGATGGTACGCCGCGGCTGGCCAACGAGCTCGCGGTAATGACAGGCCTGACCTCGTCATCGGCCTGCGCTCATCTTTCGTTGTTGTCGTCGGCCGGTTTGCTCCGGCACGAAGCGCGGGGGCGCAAGCGCTACTTCCGGCTGGCCACCCCGCAAGTCGGGGCAGCGGTGGAGGCCCTGGCCAGTGTCCAGTTGGAGAGTGCCAGGGGGGAGCGGGCCAAGGCACCGGTATCACCGCTGCCCATGTCGATACGCAGGGCGCGTCGCTGTGGCGATCACCTGGGTGGGGAACTGGCCGGTGAGCTGTATCACCGTCTGGTGGTGGCCGGCTGGCTGGAGGGTAGTGGTCGGCAGTTGATGGTAAGCGAAGAGGGGCGGACGCAGCTGGCTTTGGTCGGGGTCTACATCGATGCCTTGGCGCCGCACCAGCAACGTGGCTGCGTGATCTGCCGCTGCACCGAGTGGAACGACCAGGGGCCGCACCTGGGCGGCGTGCTGGGGCAGGCCTTGTTCCGGCTGTTCCTGCAATCTGGCTGGATGCGCGAGGCCGAGGACTCGCGGGCATTGCATATTTCTGCGTTGGGTATCCAGCAGATCAATCGCATTGCCCGCGTGCCGACGTTGCAGGTAGGTTGACGGCGCCACAGATATGTCGCCGTCAGGTCATTCAGGCCAGCCGGGCATCCAGGCTGTTCTGGGCCAGTCGACGGGCCTGGTCTTCGGTCATGCCCAAATGGGTGTACAGGGCGTGGAAGTTTTCGGTGACATAGCCGCCGAAGTAGGCCGGGTCGTCAGAGTTGACCGTGACCTTCACGCCGCGCTCGAGCATCTCGAGGATGTTGTGTTGGCTCATGTGGTCGAACACGCACAGCTTGGTGTTCGACAGCGGGCACACCGTGAGCGGGATCTGCTCGTCGATGATGCGCTGCATCAGGCGCTCGTCCTCGATGGCGCGCACACCGTGGTCGATACGCTTGACCTTCAGCAGGTCCAGGGCTTCCCAGATGTACTCGGGCGGGCCTTCCTCGCCGGCATGGGCAACGGCGACCAGGCCTTCGCTGCGGGCGCGGTCGAACACTCGCTGGAACTTGCTCGGTGGGTGCCCCATTTCCGAGCTGTCCAGGCCAACGGCGATGAACGCATCGCGGAATGGCAGGGCCTGGTCGAGGGTTTTCTGTGCTTCATCTTCGCTGAGGTGGCGCAGGAAGCTGAGGATCAGGCCACTGCTGATGCCCAGTTGCTCGCGACCGTCCTTCAACGCCTGGTTGATGCCGTTGAGCACCACCTCGAAGGGGATACCGCGGTCGGTGTGGGTCTGTGGGTCGAAGAACGGTTCGGTGTGGATCACGTTCTGCGCCTTGCAGCGTTGCAGGTAGGCCCAGGTCAGGTCGTAGAAGTCCTGCTCGGTGCGCAGCACGTCGGCGCCTTGGTAATACAGGTCGAGGAACTCCTGCAGGTTGTTGAAGGCATAGGCACCGCGCAAGGTCTCCACATCGGCCCAGGGCAGGGCGATCTTGTTGCGCTCGGCCAGGGCGAACAGCAGCTCGGGCTCCAGCGAGCCTTCCAGGTGCAGGTGCAGTTCTGCCTTGGGCAGGGCGTTCAACCAGTCATACATGGTGGGTCATCTCGATCAGGTACGGTTGCCGCCATTCTACAGAGCCTGGCCGGGCATTGCGCACGGCCAGGCTGCGACCTGGTGAATCACCAGACCAAGGGTTCGCCCTTGTAGTTGATGAAGCGCAGGCCGCCGTTGCCGCTTTGCGCCTTGATCTGTTCAAGCATGCCGCGGGTGCTGGTCAGCACGTCGATCTCGGCGTTTTCACCGCCCATGTCGGTTTTCACCCAGCCCGGGTGCATGGCCAGTACGCAAAGGTCGGGGCGTTGTTGCTCGACGACGAAGCTGTTGATCATCGAGTTCAGGGCCGCCTTGCTGGCCTTGTACAGGCAGATTTCGCCGCCATCGGGGATGGTCACGCTGCCCAGGATCGAGCTCATGAAGGCCAGCACGCCGCTGCCTTCGCGTACCTGGCCGACCAGGCGGCGGGCCACGCGGATTGGCGCCACGGCGTTGGTCATGAACAGGTCGCCGATGTCCTTGTTCTGCACCGTCTCCAGGTCTTGCGGCAGAGGCCCCATGACCCCGGCGTTGATGAACACCAGGTCGAAGACTTGGTCTTGCAGGCGTTGCTTGAGGCCATCGAGCTGGGCCGTGTCGTTCATTTCCAGCTGTTCGATGCGCACGCCGGGCACGTTCGCCAAGGCGCCGGGCTGCTGCGGGTTGCGCACGGTGGCGGTGATGTTCCAGCCGTCTTCCTGCAGGCGTTGCACCAGGCCCAGGCCCAGCCCGCGTGAGGCGCCGATGATGAGTGCGGTTTTTGCGTTAGCCATTTGGATGCGCTCCGTGATCGGTTCGAAGAAGGATATTGAGGATAATGCACTGTGGTGCCGAGCGCCTCGTGGTGGGCTGTACGAAAAATCACCAGTTGCGTCAGGCCCTTGTACGGCGTGGCCTTCGGCCTGTTGGCGCACGGGTTATCCACAAGCTGGTCCACAGTTATTGTGTGCAAGCGCAGATGGCTTGCGGGGGGTACGCAGGCTGGGGACTTGGGGATAACCTCAGGAGCATCAACGGTTTGCGGCTGTCATCAAATGGTGATCAAAATATGATCAAGCCTCTGTAGCCCTTGATTAATGCTGCCTGCAAGCGAATGCCCCAAGCTTATCCACAGGCCGGCCCACAGTTGTTGTGGGCAATGTTCAACGTGCTTCGAGCAGAATGCGCCCGCGGCTCAAGTCGGCCAACTGCTGCTGAATTTGCGCCAGATGGGTGTCGCCGAGTGCAATCAGCAGGTCCACGCCATTGGCGGTGAATTGTTCGTCCAGAACCAGGCCGTCAACCTCTGCCAGGCGCAGCTTCACCAGTGCCAGTTCGCTGAAACTGCAACTGCAGGTGAATTCGCTGCGCTGCACCAGAAGCCGCTTGGGTGCCTGTTGCAGGCATTTGTTTGCGCCGCCGCCGTAGGCCCTGGCCAAGCCGCCAGTTCCCAGCTGAATGCCGCCGTACCAGCGGATTACCAGCACCACCACCTGGTCGCAGTCCTGCGCCTCGATGGCCGCGAGGATTGGCCGCCCCGCGGTACCGCCAGGTTCGCCGTCATCGCTGCTGCGGTACTGGGCGCCAAGCTTCCAGGCCCAGCAGTTGTGGGTGGCGGCCAGGTCGCTGTGGCGTTCGATGAAACTCATCGCGTCGGCGGCACTGCTGATCGGCCCGGCCAGGGTGATGAAGCGGCTTTTGCGGATTTCCTCGCGGTACTCGCAGAGGTCGAGCAGGGTAGAAGGCATAAATGACGATCAGGCAGCCGGCTTGATGCCGCAGCCCTTCAAAATGATGTGGATAAGATTGTTGCTCGCGTCTTCCATGTCCTGCTTGGTCAGGCGGCTGCGGCCGGTCACCTGGCAGATCTGGGTGGCGAAGTCGGCGTAGTGCTGGGTGCTGCCCCACAGCAGGAAGATCAGGTGCACCGGGTCGACCGGGTCCATCTTTCCGGCTTCGATCCAGGCCTGGAACACCGCGGCCCGGCCGCGGAACCATTCGCGGTAGTCGGCACTGAAGTATTCGCTCAGGCAGGTGCCGCCGCTGATCACTTCCATGGCGAAAATCCGCGAGGCTTGCGGGTTGCGCCGGGAGAACTCCATCTTGGTGCGGATGTACTGGCTCAGGGCTTCGCCCGGATCGTCGTCGACGCTCAAGGCGTTGAAGGTGCTGTCCCACAACTCGATGATGTTGCTGAGTACGGCAATGTACAGGCCCAGCTTGTTGGTGAAGTAGTAATGCAGATTGGCCTTGGGCAACCCCGCCTTGAGGGCGATGGTGTTCATGCTGGTGCCCTTGAAACCATGGCGGGCAAACTCGTCTTCGGCGGCCTGGATAATGGCCTGTTCGTTCTTCTGGCGGATGCGGCCCGCGGGCTTGCCCGAGGCGGAGAGGCGATGCGCAGGGACTTCTAGGGTCATGGACGATTCCGTACGGGTCAGTGGCTGCGGCTGTCGGACAAGATTACCTGCCTGTGCCGAAGTGACAAGCGTTTGCGGCACAGACTGGCATCAGCGTGTCGCAGCCAGGCTTTCGAGGAAGCTTTCCAGTACCAGGTTCGGCCGCCGGCCCTTGCGCGTTACCCAGCTGAGACTCAGGTCATAGAAGCGTTCCCGGGGCTTGAGGGCACGCAAGCGGCCTTGCTGCACCCAGAACGTGGCGTAGTGGTCTGGCAGGTAGCCGATGTAGCGCCCGGTAAGGATGAGAAACGCCATGCCTTCGCGGTCCGAAGCACTGGCCGTGCAATTCAGTGCCTGGTAATGCGCCTGGATTTCGGCCGGCAGGCGGAAGGTGGGGGTGATGGCTTCCTGGCTGTTGAGGCGGTCGTCGTCGATCTGCTGGTCATCGGCATAGAACAGCGGGTGGCCGACTGCGCAGTACAGCAGTGAGCGCTCACTGTACAGCGGCTGGTACTCGAGGCCCGACAGCGGGCTGGTCTGCGGCACCACGCCGACATGCAGGCTGCCATCGAGTACACCGTGCTCGACCTGGCTGGGTGCGATCATGCGGATCTGGATGCGCACATCGGGGCCGCGGTCCTTGAGCTCGGCCAGGGCATGGGTAATGCGCATGTGCGGCAGCGTCACAAGGTTGTCGGTCAGGCCAATGTTCAGCTCCCCACGCAAATGCTGGTGCAGGCCGTTGACCTCGGTGCGGAAGCTTTCCAGGGCGCTGAGCAGTTGCAGCGCCGAGTGGTAGACCTCGCGGCCTTCCTCGGTCAGTGAGAACCCGGCGCGGCCGCGCTGGCACAGGCGCAGGCCGAGGCGTTGCTCGAGGTCGTTCATCTGCTGGCTGATGGCCGAACGGCCAATGCCCAGCACGTTTTCGGCGGCCGAGAAACCGCCGCACTCTACGACACTGCGGTAGATCTTCAGCAGGCGGATGTCAAAATCGCTGACTTGGGCGAGTGGATCGGGGCGTCGGCTCATTAGTTTAGTCAGGGCCTGTCTGAAGATTAGAAATGTTGGCTTTTCCAGACTTTATCGCCGTGCCAATTTAGCTGCAACAACATCCATCGTTGCCTAATCGTCTTCCGAGGAACCGCCGATGAACATGCCCGAAACCGCCCCCGCCGGTATCGCCAGCCAGCTCAAGCTGGATGCGCACTGGATGCCCTACACCGCCAACCGCAACTTCCAGCGCGACCCACGCCTGATCGTGGCGGCCGAAGGCAGCTACCTGTTCGACGACCAGGGGCGCAAGATCTTCGATGCCCTGTCCGGTTTGTGGACCTGCGGCGCCGGGCACACCCGCAAGGAAATCACCGAAGCGGTGGCTCGCCAGATCGGCACACTGGACTACTCCCCTGCCTTCCAGTTCGGCCACCCGCTGTCGTTCCAGCTGGCCGAGAAGATCACCGAACTTACCCCGGGCGACCTGAACCATGTGTTCTATACCAACTCCGGTTCCGAGTGTGCCGACACCGCGCTGAAGATGGTGCGTGCCTACTGGCGCCTGAAAGGCCAGGCGACCAAGACCAAGATCATCGGCCGTGCTCGCGGCTACCACGGCGTGAACATCGCCGGCACCAGCCTCGGTGGCGTCAACGGTAACCGCAAGCTGTTCGGTCAGCTGCTGGATGTCGACCATCTGCCTCACACCGTGCTGCCGGTCAACGCCTTCTCCAAAGGCATGCCCGAGGAGGGTGGTATCGCCCTCGCTGACGAGATGCTCAAGCTGATCGAGCTGCACGACGCCTCCAACATCGCTGCCGTGATCGTCGAGCCGCTGGCAGGTTCGGCTGGTGTTCTGCCGCCGCCGAAGGGTTACCTGAAGCGCCTGCGTGAAATCTGCACCCAGCACAACATCTTGCTGATCTTCGACGAAGTGATTACCGGCTTCGGTCGCATGGGCGCGATGACTGGCTCCGAAGCCTTCGGCGTGACCCCGGACCTTATGTGCATCGCCAAGCAGGTGACCAACGGCGCTATCCCGATGGGCGCGGTTATCGCCAGCAGCGAGATCTACCAGACCTTCATGAACCAGCCGACCCCGGAGTACGCCGTGGAATTCCCGCACGGCTACACCTACTCGGCCCACCCGGTAGCCTGCGCCGCCGGTATCGCCGCGCTGGACCTGCTGCAGAAGGAAAACCTGGTGCAGGCCGCCGCCGAGCTAGCGCCGCACTTCGAGAAGCTGCTGCATGGCGTGAAGGGCACCAAGAACATCGTCGATATCCGCAACTACGGCCTGGCCGGCGCGATCCAGATCGCTGCCCGCGACGGTGATGCCATCGTGCGTCCGTACGAGGCAGCGATGAAACTGTGGAAGGCAGGCTTCTATGTACGCTTCGGTGGCGACACCCTGCAGTTCGGCCCAACCTTCAACACCACGCCGCAGGAACTGGATCGCCTGTTCGACGCAGTAGGCGAAACCCTGAACCTGATCGACTGATCTTTCCGATTCTGATGCCTGGCGCGTGAACGCATCGCGCGCCTGCCTCAACCTTCTTTATCTGGAGTTTTGCATGAGCATTGTTCAGCACCTGATCCATGGCGAACTGGTTACCAAGGGTGAGCGCACCGCCGATGTCTTCAACCCGTCCAGCGGCCAGGCCGTGCGCAAAGTCGAGTTGGCCAGCCGCGCGACCGTGCAGGAAGCGATCGATTCGGCCAAGGCTGCCTTCCCGGCCTGGCGCAACACCCCACCGGCCAAGCGCGCCCAGGTGATGTTCCGCTTCAAGCAACTGCTGGAGCAGAATGAAGCACGAATCTCGCAGATGATCAGCGAAGAGCACGGCAAGACTCTGGAAGATGCTGCCGGCGAACTGAAGCGTGGCATCGAGAACGTCGAGTTCGCCTGCGCCGCGCCGGAAGTACTGAAAGGCGAGTACAGCCGCAACGTCGGCCCGAACATCGATGCCTGGTCCGACTTCCAGCCGCTGGGCGTGGTTGCCGGTATCACCCCGTTCAACTTTCCGGCCATGGTGCCGCTGTGGATGTACCCACTGGCCATCGCCTGCGGCAACGCCTTCATCCTCAAGCCTTCCGAGCGCGACCCGAGCTCGACTCTGTTCATCGCCCAGCTGCTGCTGGAAGCCGGCCTTCCGAAGGGTATCCTCAACGTGGTGCATGGCGACAAGGAAGCGGTGGATGCGCTGATCGAAGCGCCGGAAGTGAAGGCCCTGAGCTTCGTCGGTTCGACTCCGATCGCCGAGTACATTTACGCTGAAGGCACCAAGCGCGGCAAGCGTGTGCAGGCCCTGGGTGGTGCAAAGAACCATGCGGTGCTGATGCCGGATGCCGACCTGGACAATGCCGTGAGCGCACTGATGGGTGCGGCCTACGGTTCGTGCGGCGAGCGTTGCATGGCCATTTCGGTGGCGGTATGCGTGGGTGACCAGGTGGCTGACGCCCTGATTGCCAAGCTGGAACCGCAGATCAAGGCACTGAAGATTGGGGCCGGCACCTCGTGCGGCCTGGACATGGGGCCGCTGGTGACGGCTGCTGCCCGTGACAAGGTAGTGGGCTACATCGATGACGGTGTTGCTGCTGGCGCCAAGCTGGTGGTGGATGGCCGTGGCTTCCGTGTGGCTGGTAATGAGGATGGCTACTTCGTCGGTGGCACCCTGTTCGACAAGGTGACCCCGGAGATGCGTATCTATAAGGAAGAGATCTTCGGCCCGGTGCTGTGCGTAGTGCGTGTGAACAGCCTGGAGCAGGCCATGCAACTGATCAACGATCATGAGTATGGCAACGGCACCTGCATCTTCACCCGTGACGGTGAAGCGGCGCGCCTGTTCTGCGACGAGATCGAAGTGGGCATGGTCGGTGTGAACGTACCGCTGCCGGTGCCGGTGGCCTACCACAGCTTTGGTGGCTGGAAGCGCTCGCTGTTCGGTGACCTGCATGCCTATGGTCCGGACGGTGTGCGCTTCTATACCCGTCGCAAGGCGATTACCCAGCGCTGGCCGCAGCGGGCCAGCCATGAGGCTTCGCAGTTTGCGTTCCCTAGTTTGTAAGGGATGAAGCAGAAGCGGGGAGGCCGACAGGCCTCCCCGCTTTGTTTTTGGGGTTTGGTGTTTTGGCTTTTTGTTGTCGTGTGCGTCAGGGCGGCTATGGGCCTGTCTTGAGATGGCATTGGCTTTGAGAGGTGCCTGTCTTGGGTTTTCTGGCGCCTGTGAGATCGAGCGCCGCCCGCGCGGCGCTTCGCAGCACAAGGCTGCTCCTACCGTTTGTTTCGGGCCAATTATTCCTGTGAGAACGGCACGCGACCGCCTTGGCGTCCACCTCGATGTCGCGTCGGGCAAACAAGGCGGTCGCGTGCGCAGGCACAGGCGTGACTGGCCCGAAACAGATGTAGGAGCAGCCTTGTGCTGCGAAGCGCCGCGCGGGCGGCGCTCGATCTCATAGGCGCAGAAGGTGTTGTGGCGAACATCTGGTGGCCTTTATAAGGTCTTCGCCTGGGATATTTCAAATAAATGAAATTAACCCTTGACCGCCTTCTGAATCCCCTTATAATGCGCCCCACTTCCAGCGACGCCGGAACGACAAACTCCTTGATTTTCAAAGAGTTAGATAGTTGAAGCGAAGTTGAAAGGGCTACGATCAAATGATCGGCAGCGGTTGAGATGATGGTTGACAGCGCTTCTAAACGCTGTATGATTCGCCTCCCGCTACGAGAGATCGCGGCGAGTCAAGTGTTTGAAGCTAAACGAGTTTCTCGCAAAAAACTTCAAAATAAACGCTTGACAGCAAATGAGGAAAGCGTAGAATGCGCGCCTCGGTTGAGACGAAAGGCTCTTAACCAAACGCTCTTTAACAAATCGAATCAAGCAATTCGTGTGGGTGCTTGTGAGTACGGACTGATAGTCACAAAGATTATCAGCATCACAAGTGGCCATGCGAGAAATCACATAGTCATTTGAGATTGCTGAGCCAAGTTTAGGGTTTCTTAAAAACCCAAGCAGTATTGAACTGAAGAGTTTGATCATGGCTCAGATTGAACGCTGGCGGCAGGCCTAACACATGCAAGTCGAGCGGATGACGGGAGCTTGCTCCTTGATTCAGCGGCGGACGGGTGAGTAATGCCTAGGAATCTGCCTGGTAGTGGGGGACAACGTTTCGAAAGGAACGCTAATACCGCATACGTCCTACGGGAGAAAGCAGGGGACCTTCGGGCCTTGCGCTATCAGATGAGCCTAGGTCGGATTAGCTAGTTGGTGAGGTAATGGCTCACCAAGGCGACGATCCGTAACTGGTCTGAGAGGATGATCAGTCACACTGGAACTGAGACACGGTCCAGACTCCTACGGGAGGCAGCAGTGGGGAATATTGGACAATGGGCGAAAGCCTGATCCAGCCATGCCGCGTGTGTGAAGAAGGTCTTCGGATTGTAAAGCACTTTAAGTTGGGAGGAAGGGCAGTAAGTTAATACCTTGCTGTTTTGACGTTACCGACAGAATAAGCACCGGCTAACTCTGTGCCAGCAGCCGCGGTAATACAGAGGGTGCAAGCGTTAATCGGAATTACTGGGCGTAAAGCGCGCGTAGGTGGTTCGTTAAGTTGGATGTGAAAGCCCCGGGCTCAACCTGGGAACTGCATCCAAAACTGGCGAGCTAGAGTACGGTAGAGGGTGGTGGAATTTCCTGTGTAGCGGTGAAATGCGTAGATATAGGAAGGAACACCAGTGGCGAAGGCGACCACCTGGACTGATACTGACACTGAGGTGCGAAAGCGTGGGGAGCAAACAGGATTAGATACCCTGGTAGTCCACGCCGTAAACGATGTCAACTAGCCGTTGGAATCCTTGAGATTTTAGTGGCGCAGCTAACGCATTAAGTTGACCGCCTGGGGAGTACGGCCGCAAGGTTAAAACTCAAATGAATTGACGGGGGCCCGCACAAGCGGTGGAGCATGTGGTTTAATTCGAAGCAACGCGAAGAACCTTACCAGGCCTTGACATGCAGAGAACTTTCCAGAGATGGATTGGTGCCTTCGGGAACTCTGACACAGGTGCTGCATGGCTGTCGTCAGCTCGTGTCGTGAGATGTTGGGTTAAGTCCCGTAACGAGCGCAACCCTTGTCCTTAGTTACCAGCACGTTATGGTGGGCACTCTAAGGAGACTGCCGGTGACAAACCGGAGGAAGGTGGGGATGACGTCAAGTCATCATGGCCCTTACGGCCTGGGCTACACACGTGCTACAATGGTCGGTACAGAGGGTTGCCAAGCCGCGAGGTGGAGCTAATCTCACAAAACCGATCGTAGTCCGGATCGCAGTCTGCAACTCGACTGCGTGAAGTCGGAATCGCTAGTAATCGCGAATCAGAATGTCGCGGTGAATACGTTCCCGGGCCTTGTACACACCGCCCGTCACACCATGGGAGTGGGTTGCACCAGAAGTAGCTAGTCTAACCTTCGGGAGGACGGTTACCACGGTGTGATTCATGACTGGGGTGAAGTCGTAACAAGGTAGCCGTAGGGGAACCTGCGGCTGGATCACCTCCTTAATCGACGACATCAGCCTGCTGATGAGCTCCCACACGAATTGCTTGATTCATGGTTGAAGACGATCAAGACCCTATATAGGTCTGTAGCTCAGTTGGTTAGAGCGCACCCCTGATAAGGGTGAGGTCGGCAGTTCAAATCTGCCCAGACCTACCAATATTTGGGGCCATAGCTCAGCTGGGAGAGCGCCTGCCTTGCACGCAGGAGGTCAGCGGTTCGATCCCGCTTGGCTCCACCACTTGCTTTACTTGATCAAACTCAGAAATGAACATTCGCATCGAATGTTGATTTCTGACTTTTGTCAGATCGTTCTTTAAAAATTCGGATATGTGATAGATATAGACTGATGACCAGTTTCACTGCTGGTTAATCAGGCTAAGGTAAAATTTGTGAGTTCTGCTCGAAAGAGCAACATGCGAATTTTCGGCGAATGTCGTCTTCACAGTATAACCAGATTGCTTGGGGTTATATGGTCAAGTGAAGAAGCGCATACGGTGGATGCCTTGGCAGTCAGAGGCGATGAAAGACGTGGTAGCCTGCGATAAGCTTTGGGGAGTCGGCAAACAGACTGTGATCCAGAGATCTCTGAATGGGGGAACCCACTCAGCACAAGCTGAGTATCTTGTACTGAATACATAGGTGCAAGAGGCGAACCAGGGGAACTGAAACATCTAAGTACCCTGAGGAAAAGAAATCAACCGAGATTCCCTTAGTAGTGGCGAGCGAACGGGGACCAGCCCTTAAGTTGATTTGAGATTAGTGGAACGCTCTGGAAAGTGCGGCCATAGTGGGTGATAGCCCCGTACACGAAAATCTCTTATCAATGAAATCGAGTAGGACGGAGCACGAGAAACTTTGTCTGAATATGGGGGGACCATCCTCCAAGGCTAAATACTACTGACTGACCGATAGTGAACCAGTACCGTGAGGGAAAGGCGAAAAGAACCCCGGAGAGGGGAGTGAAATAGAACCTGAAACCGTATGCGTACAAGCAGTGGGAGCCTACTTTGTTAGGTGACTGCGTACCTTTTGTATAATGGGTCAGCGACTTATATTCAGTGGCGAGCTTAACCGAATAGGGGAGGCGTAGCGAAAGCGAGTCTTAATAGGGCGTTTAGTCGCTGGGTATAGACCCGAAACCGGGCGATCTATCCATGGGCAGGTTGAAGGTTAGGTAACACTGACTGGAGGACCGAACCGACTACCGTTGAAAAGTTAGCGGATGACCTGTGGATCGGAGTGAAAGGCTAATCAAGCTCGGAGATAGCTGGTTCTCCTCGAAAGCTATTTAGGTAGCGCCTCATGTATCACTCCAGGGGGTAGAGCACTGTTTCGGCTAGGGGGTCATCCCGACTTACCAAACCGATGCAAACTCCGAATACCTGGAAGTGCCGAGCATGGGAGACACACGGCGGGTGCTAACGTCCGTCGTGAAAAGGGAAACAACCCAGACCGTCAGCTAAGGTCCCAAAGTCATGGTTAAGTGGGAAACGATGTGGGAAGGCTTAGACAGCTAGGAGGTTGGCTTAGAAGCAGCCACCCTTTAAAGAAAGCGTAATAGCTCACTAGTCGAGTCGGCCTGCGCGGAAGATGTAACGGGGCTCAAACCATGCACCGAAGCTACGGGTGTCATCTTTGATGACGCGGTAGAGGAGCGTTCTGTAAGCCTGTGAAGGTGAGTTGAGAAGCTTGCTGGAGGTATCAGAAGTGCGAATGCTGACATGAGTAACGACAATGCGAGTGAAAAACTCGCACGCCGAAAGACCAAGGTTTCCTGCGCAACGTTAATCGACGCAGGGTTAGTCGGTCCCTAAGGCGAGGCTGAAAAGCGTAGTCGATGGAAAACAGGTTAATATTCCTGTACTTCCAGTTATTGCGATGGAGGGACGGAGAAGGTTAGGCCAGCCTGGCGTTGGTTGTCCAGGTTTAAGGTGGTAGGCTGAAATCTTAGGCAAATCCGGGATTTCAAGGCCGAGAGCTGATGACGAGTTGCCTCTAGGCGACGAAGTGGTTGATACCATGCTTCCAAGAAAAGCTCCTAAGCTTCAGATAACTGGGAACCGTACCCCAAACCGACACAGGTGGTTAGGTAGAGAATACCAAGGCGCTTGAGAGAACTCGGGTGAAGGAACTAGGCAAAATGGCACCGTAACTTCGGGAGAAGGTGCGCCGGCGAGGGTGAAGGACTTGCTCCGTAAGCCCATGCCGGTCGAAGATACCAGGCCGCTGCGACTGTTTATTAAAAACACAGCACTCTGCAAACACGAAAGTGGACGTATAGGGTGTGACGCCTGCCCGGTGCCGGAAGGTTAATTGATGGGGTTAGCGCAAGCGAAGCTCTTGATCGAAGCCCCGGTAAACGGCGGCCGTAACTATAACGGTCCTAAGGTAGCGAAATTCCTTGTCGGGTAAGTTCCGACCTGCACGAATGGCGTAACGATGGCGGCGCTGTCTCCACCCGAGACTCAGTGAAATTGAAATCGCTGTGAAGATGCAGTGTATCCGCGGCTAGACGGAAAGACCCCGTGAACCTTTACTATAGCTTTGCACTGGACTTTGAATTTGCTTGTGTAGGATAGGTGGGAGGCTTTGAAGTGGGGACGCCAGTTCTCATGGAGCCATCCTTGAAATACCACCCTGGCAACTTTGAGGTTCTAACTCAGGTCCGTTATCCGGATCGAGGACAGTGTATGGTGGGTAGTTTGACTGGGGCGGTCTCCTCCCAAAGAGTAACGGAGGAGTACGAAGGTGCGCTCAGACCGGTCGGAAATCGGTCGTAGAGTATAAAGGCAAAAGCGCGCTTGACTGCGAGACAAACACGTCGAGCAGGTACGAAAGTAGGTCTTAGTGATCCGGTGGTTCTGTATGGAAGGGCCATCGCTCAACGGATAAAAGGTACTCCGGGGATAACAGGCTGATACCGCCCAAGAGTTCATATCGACGGCGGTGTTTGGCACCTCGATGTCGGCTCATCACATCCTGGGGCTGAAGCCGGTCCCAAGGGTATGGCTGTTCGCCATTTAAAGTGGTACGCGAGCTGGGTTTAGAACGTCGTGAGACAGTTCGGTCCCTATCTGCCGTGGACGTTTGAGATTTGAGAGGGGCTGCTCCTAGTACGAGAGGACCGGAGTGGACGAACCTCTGGTGTTCCGGTTGTCACGCCAGTGGCATTGCCGGGTAGCTATGTTCGGAAGAGATAACCGCTGAAAGCATCTAAGCGGGAAACTTGCCTCAAGATGAGATCTCACTGGGATCTTGAATCCCCTGAAGGGCCGTCGAAGACTACGACGTTGATAGGTTGGGTGTGTAAGCGCTGTGAGGCGTTGAGCTAACCAATACTAATTGCCCGTGAGGCTTGACCATATAACACCCAAGCAATTTGCTAGCGCAGATTGCGGTGGTGAAGACGAAACAACCGAAAGTTCGCAACATCACAAATATCGCATATCCGAATTCGCTGGGCTGTCCATCTGGACATTCTGGCAACAGAATTTCTTGACGACCATAGAGCATTGGAACCACCTGATCCCATCCCGAACTCAGCAGTGAAACGATGCATCGCCGATGGTAGTGTGGGGTTTCCCCATGTGAGAGTAGGTCATCGTCAAGATTCATTTCGCAAAACCCCTATCTGCACATGCAGGTAGGGGTTTTGTCTTTGTGGCGCAAAAATTCCCGGGCATACGCAGTCCCTGTGGGAGCGGGTTCACCCGCGAAGCAGACGACCCGGTGTATGGCACCGGCTTCGCCGGTGTTCGCGGCGGTTCGACGCCTCGACTCGCCCGCACTGGTCTCCGTTCGATCGTCGCCTCCCACAATTCGAGCCAGAACACTAGAATAGGCCCACGCACCTATTCAGAAGCGCTATATGCCCAATCCTGTCGAACCTGAAACCCTGGCCCAGTTGCCGTTGGACGAGCTTGTCGCCTGTCATGAATGTGACCTGCTGCTGCGCAAGCCCGTGCTCCAGCATGATGAGAAAGCCCAATGCCCGCGCTGCGGCTATGAGCTGTACGCCCATCGGCACAATGTGGTCAACCGCAGCCTGGCCCTGGTGCTCACCGCCTTGCTGCTGTTTGTGCCTGCCAATTTCCTGCCGATCATGCAGCTGCACCTGCTTGGCCAGACATCGGACGATACCGTCTGGAGCGGCGTGCTGGGCCTGTACAACTCGGAAATGCGCGGTGTGGCCGTCGTGGTTTTCCTGTGCAGTATGGCCATCCCTTTGGCAAAACTGCTCTGTCAGCTGGTTGTGCTCTTGAGTATCCGTCTGAACGTGGGGCGTAGTTTCGGCCTGCTGTTCTACCGCATCTATCACCACTTGCGTGACTGGGGCATGCTCGAGGTCTATTTCATGGGCGTGCTGGTAGCCATCGTCAAGCTGGTGGACCTGGCCGAGCTGACGGTAGGCCTGGGGCTGTTCTGCTTCATCAGCCTGTTATTGATCCAGGTGTGGCTCGAGGTGGTGATGTCACCGCACCAGATCTGGAGTGCGCTATCAGGGGAGGACCTGCATGCGGGCGATTGATGCAGGCATTCTTGTCTGCAATGAATGTCACGAGCTGAACCGGCAACAGCCAGACAGCACTTCACAAACCTGTACACGCTGCGGTGCCATCGTGCATGCCCGTCGGCCGAACAGCATCGCGCGTACCTGGGCGCTGCTGATTGCCGCGTCGATCCTGTACATCCCGGCCAACATGCTGCCGATCATGACCGTGAGCACCCTGGGCCAAGGCAGCCCCGACACGATCATGTCCGGTGTCATCACCTTGCTCAAGCATGGCATGGTGCCCATTGCTGCCGTGGTGTTCATTGCCAGTATCCTGGTGCCCACGTTCAAACTGGTGGGCATCGGCTTGCTGTTGTACTCCGTTCAGCGTCGTCAGCCGCTTTCGGCACGGCAACGGATATTGATGTACCGCTTCATCGAATTCATTGGGCGCTGGTCCATGCTCGATATCTTTGTCATCGCCATCCTGGTGGCGGTGGTGAATTTCGGCCGAATAGCCAGTGTCGAAGCCAACCTGGGCGCTGTCGCCTTTGCAACTGTGGTGATCCTGACAATGCTTGCCGCTTTAACTTTCGATCCCCGACTGATTTGGGATAACACGGAGTCGGATGACGACCATGAGTGACCTGCCAACGGCTAAAACCCGCCCAGCCTCGAACTGGTCGGCCATATGGATCCTGCCTTTGATCGCCTTGATGATCGGTGGCTGGCTTGCGTGGCAGGCTTACCGTGATGCCGGTGTGGAAATTGAAGTCCGCTTCGAGTCGGGTGAGGGTATCGTCGCCAACAAGACCGAGGTGATCTACAAGGGCATGCCGGTTGGCAAGGTCAAGAGCCTGGTGCTCGACGCCAAGGGTGAGAACCAGGGGGTGATCGCCACCATCGAGATGAACAAGGCTGCCGAGCCGCATCTGACCAAAGGCACGCGTTTCTGGCTGGTGAAGCCGAGCGTCAGCCTGGCGGGTATTTCCGGCCTGGAAACTCTGGTGTCAGGCAACTACATCGCCGTCAGCCCAGGGGAGGGGGAGCGCACCAAACGTTTTACTGCCTTGAAGGTTGCGCCGCCGCTGTCGGACACCGAGCCGGGCCTGCACCTTACCCTCAAGGCTGAGCGGCTTGGGTCGCTCAACCGTGACAGCCCGGTGTTCTACAAGCAGATCCAGGTTGGCCGGGTAAAAAGCTACCGCCTGTCCGAGGACCAGAGCACTGTCGAGATAAAGGTCTTCATCGAGCCGGCCTATGCCAGCCTGGTGCGCAAGCACACGCGTTTCTGGAATGCCAGCGGCGTCAGCATCGATGCCTCGCTGTCGGGCGTGAAAGTGCGTAGTGAATCGCTGTCGAGCATTGTCGCCGGTGGTATCGCCTTTGCCACGCCGGAACACCGCAAGGACAGTCCACCCACCGACTCGAACCTGCCGTTCCGTCTGTATGAGGACTTTGATGCGGCCCAGGCCGGTATCCGGGTGAAGGTGAAATTGAGCGATTACGAGGGCCTGCAGGCGGGCCGTACACCGGTCATGTACAAGGGCATCCAGGTAGGCTCGCTGAAAGCCCTGACAATGGCAGACAACCTGGCCAGTGCCTCGGCCGAGCTTACGCTGGACCCGTTGGCCGAGGATTACCTGGTCGAGGGCACGCAGTTCTGGGTGGTAAAGCCGTCGATTTCTCTGGCGGGTATCACCGGCCTGGAGGCGCTGGTAAAGGGTAACTACATTGCCATTCGCCCTGGTGAAAAGGGCGCGCGGCCCGAGCGCGAGTTCGAAGCCCGCGCCAAGGCGCCTCCGCTCGACCTCAAGGCACCAGGCCTGCACATGGTGCTGTTCGCCGACACCCTGGGTTCGCTGGAAGTCGGTAGCCCGGTCATGTACCGCCAGGTGAAGGTGGGTAGCGTGCAGAGCTACCAGTTCGCCCGCAACAGCAACCGCATCCTGATCGGTGTGCATATCGAGAAGGAATACGAAAAGCTGGTCAACGGTTCGTCGCGCTTCTGGAATGTCAGTGGCATCACCCTGACGGGCGGCCTGTCGGGCATCAAGATCAAGAGTGAATCACTGCAAACCCTGATGGCCGGTGGTATCGCGTTCGACACGCCACGGCCCGATGTGCCGCTCAAACGCCACATCCCACGCTTCCGCCTGCATGACAGCCAGGAGGCGGTCAACCGCGCAGGAACGTTGATCACCATTCGTGTGGACCGTGCTGACGGCCTCAAGCCAGGCACGGCGATCCGCTTCCGTGGCCTGGATGTGGGCAGCATCGAGAGCGTCGACCTGACCGATGACCTGCAGGCGGTGCTGCTGCGGGCGCGCATTACCGAAGCGGCGGACCGTATCGCCCGCGTCGGTACGCAGTTCTGGGTGGTCAAGCCAGCCTTTGGCCTGGTGCGCACGCAGAACCTCGACACTCTGGTGGGTGGGCAGTACCTGGAAGTGCAGCCGGCTGCCAAGGACCGTGGCCCGCAGCGCGATTTCATCGCCTTGGCCGACGCCCCGCAGGTGGCAGGGCCTGAAGTCGGGCTGCCGTTGACGCTGAGCGCTCCGCGCCGTGGCTCGATCAAGCCGGGCGTGCCGGTGACCTACCGTGAGGTTGCGGTGGGCAAGGTGACGGGCTTCGAGCTGGGCCAGAGCGCTGACCGCGTGTTGATCCATATCCTGATCGAACCGCGCTATGCGGCCCTGGTGCGCAGCGGCAGCCGCTTCTGGAACAGCAGCGGCTTCGGTTTCGACTGGGGGCTGGTCAAGGGGGTTACGGTGCGTACCGAGTCGGTGGAGACCATGATCGACGGCGGTATCGCCTTCGCCACGCCGGATGGCGAGCAGATGGGCAACCCGGCACGGCCGCAGCAGACGTTCGCCTTGTTCGACAAGGCCGAGGATGAATGGCTGCAGTGGGCGCCGAAGATTCAGATTGCCAAGTGATGTGGAGGCAGGGCTGCCAAGTGCAGCCTTGCGCTTTTCCGTAGGAGCAGCCTTGTGCTGCGAATGGGCTGCGTAGCAGCCCCGACAATGTCCGCTGCCAGCTGAAGCCTGGGGCTGCTATGCAGCCCATTCGCAGCACAAGGCTGCTCCTACAAAAAGCCGATCGTAATCAACTGGGCGGGATGCTTGCACAAATCGCAGGCAACAAAAAACCGACCCTAGGGTCGGTTTTTCGACTAGCGCGTCGCTTAGGCAGCTGCAGCTTCTTTCAGCGCCTTGATGTGGCCATTCAGACGGCCTTTGTGACGAGCAGCCTTGTTCTTGTGGATGATGCCCTTGTCGGCCATACGGTCGATTACAGGCACAGCCAGAACGTAAGCGGCTTGCGCTTTTTCGGCGTCTTTTGCGTCGATGGCTTTAACTACATTCTTGATGTAGGTACGGACCATGGAACGCAGGCTGGCGTTGTGGCTGCGACGCTTCTCAGCCTGTTTTGCACGTTTCTTGGCGGAAGGTGTGTTGGCCACCGTCGAGCTCCTCGAAAGACTTTAGGTAAATAGCAAACAAAATAGGCCGCGAATCATGCCGATCAGTCGAACGGATGTCAAGGCCACCTGCAAGGTTCCGCCGAGCGGTGCGCCAACAAGAGGGAAATATTCCTTTCTGCTGCGCGACCTGTAAACTCGGGAATTTTTGGCTCCCCTGCGAAGGCGCGGGAGTATCGCACATTCGGACGCTGTCTGGCAGCGTCCTCTGCCCTTGGCGTGAATCTTTTCGATGAACCTGCTCAAATCCCTGGCTGCGGTAAGCTCGATCACCATGATTTCCCGGGTGCTAGGCTTTGTCCGCGACACCATCCTGGCGCGTGTTTTCGGCGCCGGCATCGCCACCGATGCTTTCTTCATCGCCTTCAAGCTGCCCAACCTGCTGCGGCGCATCTTCGCCGAGGGCGCGTTTTCTCAGGCCTTCGTGCCGATCCTGGCCGAATACAAGACCCAGCAAGGCGAGGAGGCGACCCGCACCTTCGTCGCCTATGTCAGTGGCCTGCTGACCTTGGTTCTGGCGCTGGTGACCGCCATCGGCATCCTGGCGGCGCCATGGGTGGTGTGGGCGACCGCCCCAGGCTTTGTCGACAGTGCCGAAAAGTACGAACTGACCACCGCCCTGTTGCGGGTGACTTTTCCTTATATATTGCTGATCTCGCTGTCCTCCCTGGCCGGGGCAATCCTCAATACCTGGAACCGTTTCTCGGTGCCGGCCTTTACCCCGACCTTGCTGAATGTGGCGATGATTGCCTTCGCCGTGCTGCTCACGCCGTATTTCGACCCGCCCATCATGGCCCTGGCATGGGGCGTGCTGGCCGGTGGCCTGGCACAGTTGCTGTACCAGCTGCCAGCGCTGAAGAAGATCGGCATGCTCGTGCTGCCACGCCTGAACCTGCGTGATGCCGGCGTGTGGCGGGTGCTCAAGCAGATGCTGCCAGCGATCCTCGGGGTGTCGGTGAGTCAGATCTCGCTGATCATCAACACCATCTTCGCCTCCTTCCTGGTAGCCGGCTCGGTGTCGTGGATGTACTACGCCGACCGCCTCATGGAGCTGCCTTCCGGTGTACTGGGCGTGGCCCTGGGCACCATACTGCTGCCGACCCTGGCCAAGACCTACGCCAACAAGGACCGCGAGGAGTACTCACGGATCCTCGACTGGGGCCTGCGCCTGTGTTTCCTGCTGGTGCTGCCCTGCACCCTGGCCCTGGCCATCCTCGCCGAGCCTTTGACCGTGGCGCTGTTCCAGTACGGCAAGTTCACTGCCGTCGACGCAGCCATGACCCAGAAGGCGCTGATCGCCTATTCGGTGGGCTTGCTGGCGATCATTCTGGTCAAGGTACTGGCACCGGGCTTCTATGCGCAGCAGAATATCCGTACACCGGTGAAGATCGCGGTATTCACCCTGGTCTGCACCCAACTGTTCAACCTGGCCCTGATCGGGCCGCTCGCGCATGCCGGCCTGGCCCTGGCGATCAGCCTGGGGGCCTGCCTGAACGCCGGCCTGCTGTTCTGGAAACTGCGCAGTCAGCAGCTGTTTCAGCCGCAACCAGGCTGGGCGATATTCCTGCTCAAGCTGTTGCTGGCGGTGGGGCTGATGTCGGCGGTGTTGCTGGCCGGCATGCATTATCTGCCAGCCTGGGAACAGGGCAACATGCTCGAGCGCCTGGTGCGCCTGGGGGCTCTGGTACTGGCGGGCGTCGTGACCTATTTCGGCTGCCTGTACCTGTGCGGCTTCCGGCCTCGGCATTTCGCCCGCAAGGCCTTGCACTGAGGCATCGGGCGGGTCAGGCGTCGGTTTTTCGCATTCCACGCCGCCCTTGGGCGCTGCTGCCTGTCACCGGCGCCCGGGTGTGGTTATAATCGGCCACTTTATGAGCAAGAAGCGCGTTATGCAGCTGGTTCGAGGTCTTCACAACCTGCGCCCCGAGCACCGGGGCTGTGTCGCCACCATTGGCAACTTCGACGGGGTTCACCGCGGCCACCAGGCTATCCTGGCGCGCCTGCGCGAGCGCGGCCAGGCCTTGGGCCTGCCGACCTGCGTGGTCATCTTCGAACCGCAACCACGCGAGTACTTCGCCCCCGACACCGCGCCGGCCCGCCTGGCCCGGCTGCGCGACAAGATCGAGCTGCTGGCGGCCGAGGGTATCGACCGGGTGCTGTGCCTGGCATTCAACCAGCGCCTGAGCAATCTCGGCGCCGATGCCTTCGTCAAGGCCATCCTGGTCGACGGCCTGGGTGTACGCCACCTCGAAGTGGGCGATGACTTCCGCTTCGGCTGCGACCGCGCCGGCGACTTCGCCTTCCTGGTCGAGGCCGGCAAGCAGTACGGCTTCACCGTCGAGGCTGCCAACACGGTGATCCAGGACGGCCTGCGGGTCAGCAGCACCGAAGTGCGCAAGGCCCTGTCCGAAGGCAACTTCGAGCTGGCCGAGCACCTGCTGGGCCGCCCATACCGCATCAGCGGCCGCGTGCTGCATGGCCAGAAGCTGGCCCGCCAGCTCGGCACACCTACCGCCAACATCCAGCTCAAGCGCCGCCGCGTGCCGCTGTCCGGGGTCTACCTGGCCAGCATCGAAATCGACGGCAAGGCCTGGCCGGGTGTCGGCAATATCGGCGTGCGCCCCACCGTTGCCGGTGACGGGCGCCCGCACCTGGAGATTCATCTGCTGGACTATGCCGGCGACCTTTACGGCCGGCGCCTGACGGTGGAGTTCCACCACAAGCTGCGTGAAGAGCAGCGATTCGCCTCCCTGGAGGCGCTGAAGTCGGCGATCGATGCGGATATCGCCGCCGCACGTGCACATTGGCACGCTCAACCGCTAACGAAGAGCCTGAAATGACCGACTACAAAGCCACGCTTAACCTTCCGGACACCGCCTTCCCCATGAAGGCCGGCCTGCCTCAGCGCGAACCGCAGATCCTGCAGCGCTGGGACAGCATTGGCCTGTACCAGAAGCTGCGCGAAATTGGCAAGGATCGTCCCAAGTTCGTCCTGCACGACGGCCCGCCCTATGCCAACGGCAAGATTCATATCGGTCATGCGCTGAACAAGATCCTCAAGGACATGATCGTCCGTTCCAAGACCCTGGCCGGCTTCGATGCGCCGTATGTGCCGGGCTGGGACTGCCATGGCCTGCCGATCGAGCACAAGGTCGAGGTCACCCACGGCAAGCACCTGTCCGCCGACCGCACTCGCGAGCTGTGCCGCGAGTACGCCGCCGAGCAGATCGAGGGGCAGAAGACCGAGTTCATCCGCCTGGGCGTGCTGGGTGACTGGGACAACCCGTACAAGACCATGAACTTTGCCAACGAGGCCGGCGAAATCCGCGCCCTGGCCGAGATGGTCAAGCAAGGCTTCGTGTTCAAGGGCCTGAAGCCTGTGAACTGGTGCTTCGATTGCGGTTCGGCCCTGGCCGAGGCCGAAGTCGAGTACGCCGACAAGAAATCGCAGACCATCGACGTTGCCTTCCCGGTAGCCGATGACGCCAAGCTGGCTACTGCCTTCGGTCTGGCTTCGCTGGCCAAGCCGGCTGCCATCGTGATCTGGACCACCACCCCGTGGACTATCCCGGCCAACCAGGCGCTGAACATCCACCCGGAGTTCAAGTACGCCCTGGTCGACACCGGCGAGCGTCTGCTGGTTCTGGCCGAAGAGCTGGTCGAGTCGTGCCTCAAGCGCTACAGCCTGGAAGGCTCGGTCATCGCCACCGCCCAGGGTTCGGCACTGGAACTGATCAACTTCCGCCACCCGTTCTATGACCGCCTGTCGCCAATCTACCTGGCTGACTACGTCGAGCTGGGCGCCGGTACCGGCGTGGTGCACTCCTCGCCAGCCTACGGTGAAGACGACTTCGTCACCTGCAAGCGCTACGGCATGGTCAACGACGACATCCTCACCCCGGTGCAGAGCAACGGCGTGTATGTGGACTCGCTGCCATTCTTCGGCGGCCAGTTCATCTGGAAGGCCAACCCGGCCATCGTCGAGAAGCTGAGCGAAGTCGGCGCGCTGATGCACACCGAAACCATCAGCCACAGCTACATGCACTGCTGGCGCCACAAGACCCCGCTGATCTACCGCGCCACCGCGCAGTGGTTCGTGGGTATGGACAAGCAGCCGACCACCGGCGAGCCGCTGCGTGAGCGCGCACTTAAAGCCATCGAAGACACCAAGTTCGTCCCGGCCTGGGGCCAGGCGCGCCTGCATTCGATGATCGCCAACCGCCCGGACTGGTGCATCTCCCGACAGCGCAACTGGGGTGTACCGATCCCGTTCTTCCTGCACAAGCAGACCGGCGAGCTGCACCCACGCACCGTCGAGCTGATGGAAGCAGTGGCCAAGCGCGTCGAACAGGAAGGCATCGAGGCCTGGTTCAAGCTGGACGCCGCCGAACTGCTGGGCGCTGAAGCCGAGCAGTACGACAAGATCACCGACACCCTCGACGTGTGGTTCGACTCGGGTACCACCCACTGGCACGTGCTGCGTGGCTCGCATGACATCGGCCACGCCACCGGCCCGCGTGCCGACCTGTACCTGGAAGGTTCCGACCAGCACCGCGGCTGGTTCCACTCGTCCTTGCTGACCGGTTGCGCCATCGACGGCCACGCGCCGTACCGCGAGCTGCTGACCCACGGCTTCACCGTGGACGAGAACGGCCGCAAGATGTCCAAGTCGCTGGGCAACACCATCGAGCCGGAGAAGGTCAACAACACCCTGGGTGCCGATATCCTGCGCCTGTGGGTTGCCGCTACCGACTATTCCGGTGAAATGGCCGTTTCCGAGCAGATCCTGCAGCGCAGCGCCGACGCCTACCGCCGTATCCGCAACACTGCACGCTTCCTGCTCTCCAACCTGTCCGGCTTCGACCCGGCCCGCGACCTGCTGGCCCCGGAAGACATGCTGGCGCTGGACCGCTGGGCGGTTGACCGCACCCTGCTGCTGCAACGCGAGCTGGAAGAGCACTACAGCGAGTACCGTTTCTGGAACGTCTACTCCAAGGTGCACAACTTCTGCGTGCAGGAACTGGGCGGCTTCTACCTCGACATCATCAAGGACCGCCAGTACACCACCGGCGCCAACAGTGTCGCTCGCCGCTCCTGCCAGACCGCGCTCTACCACATCAGCGAGGCGCTGGTGCGCTGGATCGCGCCGATCCTGGCGTTTACCGCCGACGAAATCTGGCAGTACCTGCCAGGCGAGCGCAACGAGTCGGTAATGCTCAACGGCTGGTACGAAGGCCTGAGCGAGCTGCCGGAAGGTACCGAACTGGACCGCGCCTACTGGGACCGCGTGATGGCCGTCAAGGCATCGGTCAACAAGGAGCTGGAAAACCAGCGTACCGCCAAGGTCATCGGCGGCAACCTGCAGGCCGAAGTCACCCTGTACGCCGACGAAGGCCTGAGCGCCGACCTGGGCAAGCTGGGCGACGAACTGCGCTTCGTGCTGATCACCTCGGCTGCCAGCGTGGTGCCATTCGCGCAAGCGCCGGCCGAAGCGGTGGCCACCGAAGTCGAAGGCCTCAAGCTGCAAGTGGTCAAGTCCGGCCACACCAAGTGCGGCCGTTGCTGGCACTTCCGCGCCGACGTCGGCAGCCACCCGGAGCACCCGGAAATCTGCGGCCGTTGCGTCGACAACCTGAGCGGTTCCGGCGAGGTGCGCCACTATGCCTAACCCTGTAGCGGGGCGCTTCGGGCGCCTTGCATGGCTTTGGCTGAGCCTGGTGGTACTGGTCCTCGACCAGGCCACCAAGCTGTATTTCAACAATGCCCTGACCATGTACCAGCAGGTTGTCGTCATCCCTGACTACTTCAGCTGGACCCTGGCCTACAACACCGGCGCGGCGTTCAGCTTCCTGGCTGAAAGCTCCGGCTGGCAGCGCTGGCTGTTTGCCCTGATCGCCGTGGTGGTCAGTGCCGTGCTGGTAGTGTGGCTCAAGCGCCTGGGGCGCAACGAGACCTGGCTGGCCGTGGCGCTGGCGCTGGTGCTGGGTGGCGCGATCGGCAACCTGTACGACCGCGTCGTGCTCGGCCATGTGGTCGACTTCATCCTGGTGCACTGGCAGAACCGCCATTACTTCCCGGCCTTCAACCTGGCCGACAGCGCCATCACCGTTGGTGCGGTGATGCTGGCGCTGGATATGTTCAAGAGCAAGAAGTCCGAGGATCCGGTCCATGACTGACACCCGTATCGGCCAGAACACCGAAGTCACCCTGCACTTCGCGCTGCACCTGGAAAACGGCGACACCGTCGACAGCACGTTCGACAAGGCCCCGGCCACCTTCAAGGTTGGCGATGGCAACCTGCTGCCAGGGTTCGAGAACGCCCTGTTCGGCTTCAAGGGCGGCGACAAGCGTACCGTCGTGGTGGCCCCGGAGAACGCATTCGGCCAGCCAAACCCGCAGAACGTGCAAGTCATGCCGCGGTCCCAGTTCGAGGGCATGGAGTTGTCCGAAGGGCTGTTGATCATCTTCAACGACGCCGCCAACACCGAGCTGCCGGGTGTGGTCAAAGCGTTCGATGACGACCAGGTGACCATCGACTTCAATCACCCATTGGCTGGCAAGACCCTGACCTTCGAGGTGGAGATCCTCGAGGTGAAGGCCCTGTAAGCCTGGAGCCGAGCATGCAAATCAAACTCGCCAACCCTCGCGGCTTCTGCGCGGGGGTCGACCGGGCGATCGAGATCGTCAACCGCGCGCTGGAAGTCTTCGGCCCGCCGATCTATGTGCGTCACGAAGTGGTGCACAACAAGTTCGTGGTGGAAGACCTGCGCAACCGTGGCGCCATCTTCGTCGAAGAGCTGGACCAGGTACCGGACGACGTCATCGTCATCTTCAGTGCCCACGGTGTTTCCCAGGCCGTGCGCCAGGAAGCTGCTGGCCGTGGCCTGAAAGTGTTCGATGCCACCTGCCCGCTGGTGACCAAGGTGCACATCGAAGTGGCCAAGTACAGCCGCGACGGCCGTGAGTGCATTCTCATCGGCCACGAAGGGCATCCGGAGGTCGAAGGCACCATGGGCCAGTACGACGCCAGCAACGGTGGCGCCATCTACCTCGTCGAAGACGAGGAGGATGTTGCCAACCTGCAGGTGAAGGACCCGGACCACCTGGCGTTCGTCACCCAGACCACGCTGTCGATGGACGACACCAGCCGCGTGATCGACGCCCTGCGTGCCCGCTTCCCGAACATTGGCGGCCCGCGCAAGGACGACATCTGCTACGCCACCCAGAACCGCCAGGACGCGGTCAAGCAACTGGCGGACGAGTGCGACGTAGTACTGGTGGTCGGCAGCCCGAACAGCTCCAACTCCAACCGCCTGCGCGAGCTGGCCGAGCGCATGGGCACCCCGGCCTACCTGATCGACGGTGCCGAGGACCTGCAGCGTGGCTGGTTCGACCAGACGGCGCGGGTCGGCATTACCGCTGGCGCTTCGGCTCCCGAAGTGCTGGTGCGTGGCGTGATCGAGCAGCTCAAGGCCTGGGGCGCCACCGGTGCTGAAGAGCTGGATGGGCGGGAAGAGAACATCACCTTCTCCATGCCCAAGGAGTTGCGGGTTCGGTCGCTGATCTGACCGCAGTTTGCGCAATCCCCCCTGTAGGAGCGGCCTTGTGTCGCGAACGGGCTGCAAAGCAGCCCCAGGATTTCAGCGTTAGAGCTGATATTGCCGGGGCCGCTTTGCGGCCCTTTCGCGACACAAGGCCGCTCCTACATTGACCGCGCTGATCTGCTAGTGGTGTCTTTGCATCGGGATTTTTTTGGCTCTCCCATCTGTACGTTGACCCTGCCAGTCGATGCCATCACCACTTGATACTGGCTAGTTGCGGTCAAGCGCTCGCAAATCTCCATCGTTGAACCTAACCAATTACCGTTGGCCCCAAGCGGAACACCCTGCGCACTGAATTTCAGCTGCTCACCGCGATTGCTCGTGATCTTCAGCGGCCGTGAAAGACGCTGCTCGCGCAGCACCTGCCCGTTATGCTCCAGCATCACCTGCCAACCATTCCCCCAGTTACCGTCCAACGCCTGCACCAGCACCGGCTGGCTTTGCAACATGGCATGGCTGCGCGCACTGCGCAGCGCCTGCGCCAAGTCACGCGCAGCTGCCGCCCTGTGTAGGTCGTCGCTCAATCTGGCGTAGGCCGGCATGCCGAGCTGTGTCAGCAACACGGCCACCGCCAGGGCCGACAACATTTGAATCAGTGTTACACCTCGTTGCTTCACCGTGCATTCCTCCCTGGAAGTGCTTGGCTGTAGCTTCACGGTCGTTGGACCCGCGGTCCAGTCGCCCGGGTTCAATGCAATTGCAGGAAAAGTCGCAGGAGGTGCAGGGATGCACGCAAGACAGCGGGGCATGACGCTTCTGGAAGTGTTATTGGCGGTGGTAGTGGTGGCTGTGGGTATGTTCGCAGCGGCAGGCCTGCAACTGCAGGCATTGCAGGCTGCGGAGGACGCGCGCCGCGATGGGAAGGCGGCAATGGCGGCGCACAGTGAGCAGGAAAGGGGGCGGCCATGAGTCGGGGCCAGTGTGGTTTCGGCTTGCTTGAGGTGATGCTGGCGCTGACCATCGGGTTGCTGCTGTTGGCGGCGGCCAGCCAGCTATTCGCCTCGGCCCACCATACCTGGCGGCTGCAAAGCACGGCAGTACGCATGCAGGATGAGGCACGCCTGGCATTGCTGCGAATGGCCCAGGATATCCGCATGACCGGGATGTTTGGCTGCCTGCGACTGCGGCCAAAGCACTTCGGCAGTTCGAGCGCAGAGCACGCATTCGCCCGGCCGATGGAAGTCGAAGCATCCACCCTTAGCCTGGTCGTTGCGGAGTTACCTGGGCAAGCCGGGGGCCCGCAGTGGTTCCTGCACACGGACTGTACTAGCAAAGTGTCTGTGGACGATGAGTTGAAGGAGGGCTACCCACAGGTTTACCCCATCAGCAAATATGTCTACCAACTCCAGGGCAATACGCTGAAATTCAAACGCAACAAAAGCAACTTCCAGCCGCTGGTTGAAAATGTGCGGTCAATGCGTTTGCAGCGTGTGCAAATGGCACAGGGTGAGGGGGTGGATATTGCCCTGACGCTTTACGAACCCACGCTCGAACTTGAACAGCACCATGAACTGAGCGTCGCAATCCGCAACCCGGTGCCGAACCCATGAATCGTCAGCGTGGCATAGTCCTGTTGTTGGCCTTGGTCCTGAGCCTGCTGCTTGGGCTGCTTGCGGCGTCCGCCCTGCGTGATGCGCTGGCGCAAACGCGAATGACCGGCTATCTGAGCGAAGGCCTGCTGGCGCTGGAGCAGGCCGAGGCCACGCTGCTGGCAGGGGCAGGCGAGCTCGAGCGGGCTCCCCCCGACCCTTGCGAGGCGTGCCCGCCACCCGCTCGACCGCATGACCTGAGCGGGCAGTGGCAGCGCACGCGAACCGGCTATTTCCATTTGCAGAATCTGGGTACCAGCGAACACGCGGCGCATATGCCGGAAGGGCAGCAGGTCACCCTGTACCGCGTCACCGCCGTCAGCCTGCAAACCCAGTCACGGCATGTGCTGGAAGCGGTCTACGCCATGGCCGGCGACACAACCCGGCGCATTGCCTGGCGGCAGAGATTGCGAGGAGACTGACATGCAGCAAGGCTTGAGCCTGATCGAGTTGTTGATTGTGCTGGCCGTGACCGGCATTCTGGCAGCCATTGCCTACCCCAGTTACAGCGACCAGCTACGGCGAGCCGCGCGCAGCGAAGTGGTTGGCCTGCTGCATGACGCCGCCCTGCGCCTGGAGCGCCACCGCGTACGCACTGGCCAATACGCCGAGGGCGACCCTGCCTTGCCCGACGGTACCCGCTATTACAGCCTGCAGGCCCAGCGCGACAGCGACACCTTCACGCTGCGCGCCCGGCGGCTGCCGAGCGGGCTGATGGCGCAGGACCGCTGTGGCGATTTCCAGCTCGACCAGGCCGGCGTGCAGCGCAATCCGGGTGCCGTCGAAGACAGCGTGCACTGCTGGGGAAGCTGAAGATTGAATGATGCCCGGTGCATCGCGGATTTACTTCAGGTGTTGGATCGACAGATGAGCAAGCAAGTAGTGGTGGTCGGTGGCGGGGTGATCGGCCTGCTGACGGCATTCAACCTGGCGGCGAAGGTCGGGCAGGTGGTGGTGTGTGATCAGGGTGAAGTCGGCCGCGAATCGTCCTGGGCCGGCGGTGGCATCGTCTCGCCGCTGTACCCGTGGCGCTACAGCCCGGCCGTGACCGCCTTGGCACACTGGTCGCAAGACTTTTATCCACAGCTGGGCGAGCGTTTGTTCGCCAGCACCGGCGTCGACCCCGAAGTGCACACCACCGGCCTGTACTGGCTCGACCTGGACGACGAGGCCGAAGCGCTGGCCTGGGCCGAGCGTGAGCAGCGGCCGCTGAGTGCCGTGGATATTTCGGCGGCCTATGACGCGGTGCCGGTGCTGGGCCCGGGCTTCAAGCGTGCCATCTACATGGCCGGCGTGGCCAACGTGCGCAACCCGCGCCTGGTGAAGTCGCTCAAGGCGGCGTTGCTGGCGTTGCCCAACGTGACCTTGCGTGAGCACTGCCAGGTTACCGGTTTTGTCCAGCAAGGCGGTCGCGTGACCGGGGTGCAGACGGCAGACGACGTGCTGGCGGCGGATGAGGTGGTGCTCAGTGCTGGCGCGTGGAGTGGCGACCTGCTGCGTACGCTCGGCCTGGAACTGCCGGTGGAGCCGGTGAAGGGCCAGATGATTTTGTTCAAATGTGCCGAAGACTTTCTGCCGAGCATGGTGCTGGCCAAGGGGCGCTATGCGATCCCGCGGCGTGACGGGCATATTCTGGTGGGTAGCACGCTGGAGCATGCCGGGTACGACAAGACCCCGACCGAGGAGGCGTTGGAGAGCCTGAAGGCCTCGGCGGTGGAGTTGCTGCCTGAGCTCGAGGGGGCCACGGTGGTGGCGCACTGGGCCGGGCTGCGGCCGGGGTCGCCGGAAGGTATTCCGTATATCGGACCGGTGCCGGGGCATGCGGGGTTGTGGTTGAACTGCGGGCATTACCGCAACGGGCTGGTGCTGGCGCCGGCTTCGTGCCAGCTGTTTACCGACCTGTTGACCGGGGCAGAGCCGATCATTGACCCGGCGCCGTATGCGCCAGCCGGGCGGTTGAGCTGAGATTGCCGGGGCCGCTCCTACAGGGGCTGCGTATTCCCTGTGGGAGCGGCCTTGTGTCGCGAAAGGGCTGCAAGGCAGCCCCAGTTTCTAACGGGATTGCCCCGGCCCTTGCTGCAGGTGTGCCTGGCTGCAATACCACTCGTTGCCCTGCTGCAGCGCCCGGTCATTGGGCAGGTGCACGCCGCAATGGGCGCAGCGCACCATCTTCAGCGGCGCATCCAGCTTCGCCTCGGGGTGCGACTGTTGGCTGGCTTTGAACTTGCGCCACAGCCAGAACGCGGCGGCGATCAGGGCGATCCAGAAAAGTAGGCGAACCATGGTGTCCAGCTTGTCGGTTGAAGAAGCCGACAGTCTAGGACGCGGCCAATAAAAAAGGGAGGCCCAGGGCCTCCCTTTCATGTACCGCTACGTATCAGTCGAACAGACCAAAGGTCATGTAGCTGAACCAGGAACGGTCCTTCTCGGCTTCCTTCGGCCCTTCCGGCACGATCGGATCACCGTTCTCGTCGGTTGGCAGCAGCTCACGCGGCATCTCGTCACGTGCGTCCTGGAACTGCTTGACCACGTCCTGGTTCGCGCGGGTTTCACCCGGCGGCAGCGGGGTGTCGGTCTCGATCAGGCCCAGGGTCGCTTTGGACAGCCAGCCGCGGCCGTCAGACTCGGTCTGCTTTGGCTGGAACTCGCCATCTACCAGGCTCGGGTGGTCCGGGTAGTTGAGTTTGAGGGTTTCCAGGCTGGTGGCGGCCAGTTCGTCCAGGTGCATCTTCTGGTACGCCTCGACCATCACCGCCAGGCCGTCGCCGACCGATGGGGTTTCCTGGAAGTTCTCTACCACGTAGCGGCCACGGTTGGCAGCGGCTACATAGGCCTGGCGGCTCAGGTAGTAGTCGGCCACATGGATTTCGTACGACGCCAGCAGGTTGCGCAGGTAGATCATGCGCTGCTTGGCGTCGGGGGCGTAGCGGCTATTGGGGAAGCGGCTGGTCAGCTGGGCGAATTCGTTGTACGAGTCGCGGGCAGCACCCGGGTCACGCTTGGTCATGTCCAGCGGCAGGAAGCGCGCCACCAGGCCACGGTCCTGGTCGAACGAGGTCAGGCCCTTGAGGTAGTAGGCGTAGTCGACGTTCGGGTGCTGCGGGTGCAGGCGGATGAAGCGCTCGGCAGCCGACTTGGCAGCCTCGGGCTCGGAGTTCTTGTAGTTGGCGTAGATCAGCTCGAGCTGCGCCTGGTCGGCATAGCGGCCGAACGGGTAGCGCGACTCCAGGGCCTTGAGCTTGTTCACGGCGCTGGTGTAGCTGGAGTTGTCCAGGTCAGCTTGCGCCTGCTGATACAGCTCGGCCTCGCTGAGGTTCTCGTCGATCACTTCCTTATTGGAGGAACAGGCCGCGGTGAGCCCGAGGATGGCGATCAGCAGCAGGTGTTTCACTTGCATGGCGGCTTGCGTCCCTTTGACGGCCGCTGTCTTGGGCGGTGCCGTCCTGTTATGATGAGCGCCCCGGCCAACCCCGGGACAAAAGAAGCCGTATTTAACCACAAGCTCGCAGCCGAAACCAAAGGCTGTGCGCCCGCCGAATCGAGCATGTCCGAGATCATTCAACTTAGCGCAGAGGTCCCGTCCGAACTGGGCGGTCAACGCCTCGACCAGGTCGCCGCCCAATTGTTCGACGAGTATTCGCGCTCGCGGCTGACTACCTGGATCAAAGAAGGCCGCCTGACGGTCGATGGCGCGGTCCTGCGCCCGCGTGACACCGTCCATGGTGGCGCCGTGCTGGCACTGGAGGCCGAGCAAGAGGCCCAGGGCGAGTGGGAGGCCGAGGACATCGCGCTGGACATCGTCTATGAAGACGACCAGATCCTGGTGATCAACAAGCCTGCCGGCCTGGTTGTGCACCCGGCTGCCGGGCATGCCAGCGGCACCTTGCTGAACGCGCTGCTGCACCATGTGCCCGACATCATCAACGTGCCGCGCGCCGGCATCGTGCACCGCCTGGACAAGGACACCACCGGCCTGATGGTGGTGGCCAAGACCCTGCAGGCGCAGACCAACCTGGTCGACCAGCTGCAAAAGCGCTCGGTCAGCCGCATTTATGAATGCATCGTGGTTGGTGTGGTGACTGCCGGTGGCAAGATCGACGCGCCCATCGGCCGCCACGGCGGCATGCGCCAGCGCATGGCAGTCACCGACGGCGGCAAGCCTGCGATCAGCCACTACCGTGTGCTCAAGCGCTTCCGCTCGCACACCCATGTGCGGGTGAAGCTGGAAACCGGCCGTACCCACCAGATCCGCGTGCACATGGCTCATGTCGGCTACCCGCTGGTCGGCGACCAGACCTACGGCGGCCGCTTCCGCATTCCGCCGGCAGCCAGCCCGACCATGGTCGAGGCGGTGAAGACCTTCCCGCGTCAGGCCCTGCACGCACGCTTCCTGGCGCTGGTACACCCGACCACCGGTGAGCGCATGGAATGGGAATCGCCGCTGCCGGATGACTTCGTCTGGTTGCTGTCGCTGCTGAACCAGGACCGCGAGAGCTTTATCGGATGAGTGGCCTGACTCAGTCGCTGCTGTTCCCCGACTGGCCGGCCCCGGCCTCGGTGCGCGCCTGTGTCACCACTCGCCAGGGCGGCATCAGCCTGCCGCCCTATGAAACCTTCAACCTTGGCGACCATGTTGGGGACGACCCTGCCGCGGTGGCCGAAAACCGTCGTCGCCTGAGCGACGAATTCGCCATCCAGCCGGCCTGGCTCAAGCAGGTGCATGGGCTAGTAGTGGCAAATGCCGACCCGGCCGTGGTGGCCGAGGCCGACGCCAGCTGGACCGACCAGCCTGGCATTGCCTGCACCGTGATGACTGCCGATTGCCTGCCAGCGCTGTTCTGCGACCGGGCCGGTACCCGTGTGGCGGCGGCGCATGCTGGCTGGCGCGGGCTGGCCGGTGGTGTGCTTGAGGCCACCTTGGATCGCCTGGCACTGCCACCCGAAGAGGTGCTGGTGTGGCTGGGGCCGGCGATTGGCCCACAGGCGTTCGAAGTGGGGCTGGAAGTGCGTGATGCCTTTACGGCGGTGCACCCGGAAGCGGCCCGGGCCTTTGTCGATGGTGCCCGGCCGGGCAAGTTGATGGCCGACATCTATGAGCTGGCGCGTATTCGTTTGGCGGCGCGTGGGGTGACTGCTGTTCATGGCGGTGGCTTGTGCACGGTCAGCGACGAGCGGTTCTTCTCCTATCGCCGTACCCCGCAGGGGGGGCGCTTTGCTTCCCTGGTGTGGCTGGAGCCGCGCTAGCCTGCACCGGCCTTTTCGCGGGCACGCCCGATCCAGAGGTTTCAAACATTGCGGATTCCCTGTAGGAGCGGGCATGCCCGCGAATGGCCCAGCACTAATCCAACAGGTTGATCCTGGTCAACCCCGCTACGCTTGAATCTTCCAGAATCAGCCTTATCTATAAGGTCATCTCAGGCAGGTTTCTTCACAAACAGGCGCTGTCCATCGCTCCGACCTGCCCTTTAAAAGGAAGGTACCCCCATGCGAATAGACCGTTTGACCAGCAAGCTGCAGCTTGCGATATCCGATGCCCAATCCCTGGCGGTTGGCATGGATCACCCTGCCATCGAGCCGGTGCACCTGTTGCAGGCACTGCTCGAGCAGCAGGGCGGTTCGATCAAGCCGCTGCTGATGCAGGTAGGCTTCGACATCAACAGCCTGCGCCAGGCACTGGTGAAAGAACTCGACCAGCTGCCGAAAATCCAGAACCCCACCGGCGACGTAAACATGTCGCAGGACCTGGCGCGCCTGCTCAACCAGGCCGACCGCCTGGCCCAGCAGAAGGGCGACCAGTTCATTTCCAGCGAACTTGTGCTGCTGGCTGCCATGGACGAGAACAGCAAGCTCGGCAAGCTGTTGTTGAGCCAGGGCGTGAGCAAGAAGGCCCTGGAAAACGCCATCAACAACCTGCGCGGCGGTGCGGCGGTCAATGACGCCAACGCCGAGGAATCGCGCCAGGCGCTGGACAAGTACACCGTCGACCTGACCAAGCGTGCCGAAGAGGGCAAGCTGGACCCGGTGATTGGCCGTGACGACGAAATTCGCCGTACCGTACAGGTGCTGCAACGCCGTACCAAGAACAACCCGGTGCTGATCGGTGAGCCTGGCGTAGGTAAAACCGCCATCGCCGAAGGCCTGGCCCAGCGCATCATCAATGGTGAAGTGCCGGACGGCCTCAAGGGCAAGCGCCTGCTGGCGCTGGACATGGGCGCGCTGATTGCCGGTGCCAAGTACCGCGGCGAGTTCGAAGAACGCCTCAAAGGCCTGCTGAACGAGCTGTCCAAGCAGGAAGGCCAGATCATCCTGTTCATCGACGAACTGCACACCATGGTCGGCGCCGGCAAGGGTGAGGGCGCCATGGACGCCGGCAACATGCTCAAGCCGGCCCTGGCTCGTGGCGAGCTGCACTGCGTTGGCGCCACCACGCTGAACGAGTACCGCCAGTTCATCGAAAAGGATGCTGCCCTGGAGCGCCGCTTCCAGAAGGTGCTGGTCGAGGAGCCGAGCGAGGAAGACACCATCGCCATCCTGCGGGGCCTGAAAGAGCGCTATGAAGTGCACCACAAGGTTGCCATCACCGACGGCGCCATCATTGCTGCGGCCAAGCTCAGCCACCGCTACATCACTGACCGTCAGCTGCCGGACAAGGCCATTGACCTGATCGACGAAGCGGCCAGCCGCATCCGCATGGAGATCGACTCCAAGCCGGAAGTGCTCGACCGCCTCGACCGTCGCCTGATCCAGCTGAAGGTGGAGTCGCAGGCGCTGAAGAAGGAAGAAGACGAAGCGGCGAAAAAGCGCCTGGAGAAGCTGACCGAGGAAATCGACCGGTTGGAGCGTGAATATGCCGACCTGGAAGAAATCTGGGCCTCCGAGAAGGCTGAGGTGCAGGGCTCGGCGCAGATCCAGCAAAAGATCGAGCAGGCCCGCCAGGAGCTGGAGACCGCCCGTCGCAAAGGCGACCTGAGCCGCATGGCCGAGCTGCAGTACGGGGTGATCCCGGACTTGGAGCGTAGCCTGCAGATGGTCGACCAGCACGGCAAGACCGAAAACCAGTTGCTGCGCAATAAGGTCACCGAGGAAGAAATTGCGGAAGTGGTCTCGAAGTGGACCGGTATCCCGGTGGCCAAGATGCTCGAAGGCGAGCGTGAAAAGCTGCTGAAGATGGAAGAGCTGCTGCACCAGCGTGTGATCGGCCAGAACGAGGCGGTAACCGCCGTGGCCAACGCGGTGCGCCGTTCGCGTGCCGGGCTGTCCGACCCGAACCGGCCGAGTGGTTCGTTCCTGTTCCTCGGCCCGACCGGGGTGGGCAAGACCGAGCTGTGCAAGGCGCTGGCCGAGTTCCTGTTCGACACCGAAGAGGCAATGGTGCGCATCGACATGTCCGAGTTCATGGAGAAGCATTCCGTGGCTCGCCTGATCGGTGCCCCACCAGGCTATGTGGGGTATGAAGAGGGCGGTTACCTGACCGAGGCGGTACGGCGCAAGCCATACTCGGTGGTGCTGCTGGACGAGGTGGAGAAGGCCCACCCGGATGTGTTCAACGTGCTGCTGCAGGTGCTGGAAGACGGCCGCCTGACCGACAGCCACGGGCGCACCGTGGACTTCCGCAACACCGTGATCGTGATGACCTCCAACCTGGGCTCGGCGCAGATCCAGGAACTGGTGGGTGACCGTGAGGCACAGCGTGCGGCGGTGATGGATGCGGTGGGTTCGCACTTCCGTCCGGAATTCATCAACCGTATCGACGAAGTGGTGGTGTTCGAGCCACTGGGCCGCGAGCAGATTGCCGGCATTACCGAAATCCAGCTGGGCCGCCTGCGCAGCCGTCTGCTGGAGCGCGAACTGTCGCTGAGCCTGAGCCCGGAGGCATTGGACAAGCTGATTGCCGTGGGTTACGACCCGGTATACGGCGCACGGCCACTGAAGCGGGCGATCCAGCGCTGGATCGAAAACCCGTTGGCGCAGTTGATCCTGGCAGGCAAGTTCATGCCGGGCACGGCGATTACCGCCAAGGTGGAAGGCGACGAAATCGTCTTCGGCTGATCTGTTTCACCATGAGCCCCGCATCTGCGGGGCTTTTTTTTGTCTGTATCTCCCAGGCCTCTCACACATTCCGAGGACCGGTGCCGTACCTGTGGGAGCGGGCATGCCCGCGAAGGGGCCGTCACAGCCCCAGCAAATCCGGGCCTTTCCGGCTTCCTGGATAACTAGCTGAAATTTTTGAAATTTTTGCTTGCATCTAAAATCGGGTGCCCCTAATATACGCCGCGTTGTCAGGCACTAAGCGAATCACCAGCAACATCGGTGACCGCAAAACAACTTACAAATCAGTAAGTTGAATGAAAAAAAGTGGTTGACAAGCAAAACGAAGAATGTAGAATAGCCGGCCTCAGCAGCTGCAACGCGAAAGCGGATAGCCAAAGAGACCGAAGCTAGCACAAGCTTCGAAGCTGTAAAGATGTACCGAAGTTCAGTTCCGCGATAGCTCAGTCGGTAGAGCAAATGACTGTTAATCATTGGGTCCCTGGTTCGAGTCCAGGTCGCGGAGCCAATCTCGGGGTGTAGCGCAGTCCGGTAGCGCGCCTGCTTTGGGAGCAGGATGTCAGGAGTTCGAATCCCCTCACCCCGACCATTTTCCGGGTCGTTAGCTCAGTTGGTAGAGCAGTTGGCTTTTAACCAATTGGTCGTAGGTTCGAATCCTACACGACCCACCATGTAAAAAGGGCATCTCAAGCGAGATGCCCTTTTTCTTTAAGTATCACGGGGTGTAGCGCAGTCCGGTAGCGCGCCTGCTTTGGGAGCAGGATGTCAGGAGTTCGAATCCCCTCACCCCGACCATTTCCGGGTCGTTAGCTCAGTTGGTAGAGCAGTTGGCTTTTAACCAATTGGTCGTAGGTTCGAATCCTACACGACCCACCATGAAAAAAAGGGCATCTCGCATGAGATGCCCTTTTTTTTTGCCAGAATTTTGGGCCTGCGTTGCAGGCCATCGCGACACAAGGCCGCTCCTACAGCAAGCAGATATTGCGCGGTCGTTTGTAGGAGCGGCCTTGTGTCGCGAAAGGGGCGCAAAGCGCCCCCAGCAATCTTCAGTGTCAGTGCAACTTCAACCTAGGCTCGGTACCCCGGCCAATCTTGCTACCCAGCATCATCAACGCCGTACGGAAGAACCCGTACAACGCCATCTGGTGCATCCGGTACAGCGACACGTAGAACATCCGCGCCAGCCAGCCCTCCAGCTTCACGCTGCCCATCAGGTTACCCATCAGGTTGCCCACCGCCGAGAAGCGCGACAGCGACACCAGCGAGCCGTAGTCCTTGTACTCATAGGTCGGCAGCGCCTTGTTCTCCAGCCGCGCCTTCAAACTCTGCGCCAGCATCGAAGCCTGCTGGTGCGCCGCCTGGGCACGTGGCGGCACGTTGCGGTCGCTACCCGGTTGCGGGCAGGCGGCGCAGTCACCGAAGGCAAAGATGTTGTCATCGCGGGTGGTTTGCAGGGTAGGGCGCACCACCAGCTGGTTGATGCGGTTGGTTTCCAGGCCATCGATGTCCTTGAGGAACGCCGGCGCACGGATACCAGCCGCCCACACTTTCAAACTGGCCTGGATCACTTCACCGTCTTTGGTTTTCAGGCCATCCTCGGTCACTTCACTGACCGCAGCGTTGGTCATCACCTTCACCCCGAGCTTTTCCAGAGTCTTGTGCACCGGCACGCTGATGCGCTCTGGCAGCGCCGGCAATACGCGCGGGCCGGCCTCGATAATGGTGATGTGCATGTCCTTGGGCTGGATGCGGTCCAGGCCATAGGCCGCCAGTTCGTGGGCCGCGTGATGCAGCTCGGCTGCCAGTTCCACACCGGTGGCACCGGCGCCGACGATGGCCACGCTGATCTTCTCGCTCGCCACGTCACCGGCATGGGCACGCAGATAGTGGTTGAGCAACTGCTGGTGGAAACGCTCGGCCTGCTTGCGGGTGTCGAGGAACAGGCAGTGCTGCGCCGCGCCCAAGGTGCCGAAGTCGTTGGTGTTGGAACCTACGGCAATGACCAGGGTGTCGTAGCCCAGGGTGCGCGCAGGCAACAGCTCGCGGCCCTCTTCGTCGAGGGTGGCGGCCAGTTGAATCTGTTTGCCTTCACGGTCCAGGCCGCTCATGCGCCCCAGCTGGAAGTTGAAGTGGTTCCACTTGGCCTGGGCCACGTAGTTCAGTTCGTCTTCCGAGGAGTTCAGCGAGCCGGCGGCCACTTCGTGCAGCAGAGGCTTCCAGATGTGCGTGAGGTTGGCGTCGACCAGGGTGATCTCGGCCTGCTTGCGCTTACCCAGGCTTTTACCCAGGCGGGTCGCCAGTTCCAGGCCGCCGGCGCCGCCGCCGACAATCACGATGCGATGAGTCATGGGGATATCTCATAAGGTTTACGGAATTCGTGGCCCCGGGGGCCGGCCGCAAACTGCACGAGGGGAGGGCGAGCGCGAAGCAGCTCATAGCACCAGTCCACTGAGCAGGCGGCTGATGAGACCCAACCCGATGGTCACGGCCACCACCAGCACAAGGAGCAGCCACGGCCGGAAGGGCCTGCGCTCGACTTGGTGCTGGGGGGCTCGCAGATACTCATCGACACGACGCTGATCTTCCGGATTCAGGCGGCTGGTCATGGTGGGGCCTCGTCAGGTAGACGTTTGGGACTGCGTAAACGCTACAGCGTTCACGCAAGCGCTTGAAACAAATGATAAGGCTTTCTATCTCTGGCGCCGAGTGTACGCCATCGCAAACACTCGCTGCAGTGGATCAAAGACTGATGCCCACGTCGAACACAATGCTGCGGCCCAGGTTGCCGCGCAGGAAGTCCGGCGCATCGGGGTGGGCGAACAGCACCCGGGCAAATGTCGGCCCGACCAGTGACAGCGAGCGCCAGCCCTGGCGCAGGTATTCGGTGGGCGGCGGGAAATGGGTGTTGAGGTCGAGCACTTCGCGCTTGAGGCTGGCGAAGGCAATGATATCCAGCTCGTTCAGTTCCAGCCCGCGTTCCCGGTAGTTGTGCGCCTTCTTGCGCAAGGTCGGCGCCAGCCGCCCCAGCAGCTCGGTGGCACTGATGCGCCGCGGGCGCGCTTCGCGGCGCACCAGTTGCGCCAGGGAAAACGCACTGCGCCGGCGCTGCAGTTCTTCGCGCCATTCATCGTTGAGCCGGCGGCCCTCGTCGAGCACGAAAAACACCTCGAACGCCGCGTCGCGGAACAGCACGTCTGGCGGTTCTTGCCCGGCCGGGGTGAAGTCCTCGCTGCGATAGGGGATGTTCAGCCCCTGCAACAGGCGTTGGCACACCCAACGCTCCCGCTCCCACTTGCGGGCGTTGGAGAGAAAGGCATTGGCTTGTTCCGCCTGGATGGTAAGCAGG
Source organism: Pseudomonas shirazica (assembly GCF_015168335.1). Classification (NCBI taxonomy): domain Bacteria; kingdom Pseudomonadati; phylum Pseudomonadota; class Gammaproteobacteria; order Pseudomonadales; family Pseudomonadaceae; genus Pseudomonas; species Pseudomonas shirazica. Next base: position 4,579,586 of record NZ_CP063456.1, on the reverse strand, counting down.
CGCAGGTAGTCTGAGTCATCCATGCAGACAAGCTTAGCTGTTAATCGATGACGATAAGATGCTGTTTGTGCGCAGAAATCAGCCCAGTATTGGCCATTGCTGTACCACACCAAGCAGGTGCACCAGGCCAAACCCCAGGCAGATCAGCGAACTGACCACGATGAAACGCCGCGAGCGCCCGGTACCCGCCAGCAATATCGGCCCCAGCAGGCCGCGCGCCAGGTACACCAAGGTGATCAGGCAGATGGCCGGCAGCAGCAAGGGCAACCGCCCGATGGCCCCGGCAGCTGACAGCGCATACCCCGACCAGGCCAGCAGCACGCAGGCGATGGCTGCGGTGATCAGCCCTGGGTACCAGCGGCCGTTTTCGGCGGCCACGGCCATGCGCTCGCCGGCCCCGAACAAACGGTACCAGCGTGGCCCGACGGCGATGATGACCAGGTGAAGTACGCCGATGATGGCGTTGAGTGCTGCTGCCAGCAGCAGGGCGAGGTTGATTCCTTCCGGCATGAGCAATGCTTCCTGCATCGAGTGAGGGTGCCAGCCTAGCGCAACCGAATGAAACGGAGAATGGGTGTAGACTCGGCTTTATCCAAATGGCTGCAAGGGGCATTCGTCAGGTGATCAGCGCGCAGGTGTTGTCGGGCACCACCCTTACGCTTGGCTGGCTGGGATATGTGCCGTTGCTGATCTGGGCGGTCAGCCAGGTGCGCTGGGTTGAGCTGTTCACTGACCGGCGCCGCCAGCATCTGCTGTTTGGCACGGTGTTCTGCCTGTTTGCCTTGTGGTTGGTGCGGCGCGATTTCGATACCGGTGTGTCGTACCACTTCATAGGCATGACGGCGGTCACGCTGTTGCTGGACTGGCCACTGGCGGTGCTTGGCGGGTTCATGGCCCAGCTCGGTTTGCTGGTGCTGGGGCGTCAGGACCTGGCGGCGCTGGGGGTGAATGGCTTGTTGCTGGTTGGCCTGCCGGTGCTGATCGCCGAGGCGTGCGCGATAGGGGTCGAGCGCGCCCAGCCGCGGAACCTGTTTGTGTATATCTTCTGTTCAGGGTTCTTCCCGGCGGCACTGACCGTGCTGGCCTGCCTGTCGACCGCGCTGGGGCTGTTGTGGCTGGACGGGCGCTTCGCCATGCCGGAGTGGCTCAGCGATTTTGTCGGCTACCTGTGGCTGATGATGTTCCCCGAAGCGTTCATCAACGGCACGGTGATCAGCGCGCTGGTGGTGTTTTGCCCGGAGTGGCTGGAAACCTTCAACCGCACGCGGTATCTGCAGGCGCCGTGGAAGGAGGATGAGCGATAACTAACCAGGCCACCGCAGCGGTGCGGTCCTTGCTTGTAGGAGCGGCCTTGTGTCGCGAAAGGGCTGCGGAGCAGCCCCGGCGAACTTTGGGTTAACGCTGAAATCGAGGGCCGCTTTGCGGCCCATCGCGACACAAGGCCGCTCCTACAGGTACCGCGTCAGTCTTGAAGCTTGTGGGGTTGCCTGTGGGAGCGGGCATGCCCGCGAAAAGGCCCGCACAGCCACTTGGCTATCGGATCAATGCCGCGGCTCCAAATCCCCCGAGTACAGCTCGTCCTCGGACTCTTCCGCCCCCGGAATCTTGTGCTCCTCCGCCGCCCAGGCCCCCAGGTCGATCAGCTTGCAACGGTCCGAACAGAATGGCCGGAACGGGCTTTTCTCGTTCCATTCCACAGGTGCGCCACAGGTCGGGCAATCGACGGTCAATGGCTGGCTCATGGCTGGCCTCCTCGTAAAGTCAGGTAAAAGTGGTGCAGGCGGTCAATCTGCTGATGCAGCGCGGCGAGGTCGCCGTCATTGACCACCACATCATCGGCATGGCGCAGGCGCTCCTCGCGGGCCAGCTGGGCCTTGAGAATGGCCTGTACCTGCTCGGCGCTGGTGTTGTCACGCGCCAGGGTACGCGCCACCTGCAGCTCCTGCGGCGCATCGATCACCAGCACCCGTTGGGTCTTCTGGTACTGGCCCGACTCGATCAGCAGCGGCGACACATACACCGCATACGGCGACTCCGCCTTGGCCAGGTAGCTGAAAATCTCCTGCCCGATCAGCGGGTGCAGCAATTGCTCCAGCCATTTGCGCTGCGCCGGGTCGGCGAATATCAGCTGGCGCAGTGCCGAACGATCGAGTTGGCCGTCCGCCTGCAGCACGCCGGCGCCAAAGCGCTCGACGATGCTGGCCAGGGCCGGGCGGCCAGGCTCGACCACCCAGCGCGCCGCCTGGTCGGCATCGACCAGATGCACGCCAAGCTCGACGAAACGCTCGGCAGCGGCGCTCTTGCCGCTACCAATGCCGCCGGTCAGGCCGAGAATCCAGGGGGTAAAGGCCGCAGTGGTCATCAGAATCCAAGCAGGTTTGTGTATGAGGCGTATATTTCATCACCCCAGAGCACGGCAATCCACCCCGCAATCGCCAGATAGGGGCCAAACGGGATCGCCGTGCCAATGGCATGGCGGCGCAAGCGCAACAGGCACAGCCCAGCCAGCGCCCCGACCACCGACGACAACAGCAGGGTCAACGGCAACACCTGCCAGCCACCCCAGGCCCCGATCAGCGCCATCAGCTTGAAGTCGCCATAGCCCATGCCCTCCTTGCCGGTAACCAGCTTGAACACCCAGTACACCGTCCACAGGCTGAGGTACCCGGCCACCGCGCCCCACAACGCACTGGTCAGCGGGACGTAGAGGCCGAAGGCGTTGACGATCAGCCCCAGCCACAGCATCGGCAACACCAGCGCATCCGGCAGCAACTGGTGCTCGGCATCGATCAGGCTCAGGGCCAGCAGGCACCAGGTCAGCGGCAGCGCCAGCAAGGCCTCGGGCGAAGCACCAAAGCGCCAGGCCACCACCAGCGACAGCAGCGCGCTGGCTAACTCCACCAATGGGTAGCGCGGGCTGATGCGGGTTTTGCAGGCTGAGCAACGCCCGCGCAAGGCCAGGTAGCTGATGACCGGAATGTTCTCCCATGCGCGAATCCGATGCGCGCAATGCGGGCAGCGCGAGGCGGGTAGCCACAGGTCGAAACGCTCGTGCGGCGTGGTCGGCAACTCCAGCATTTCCTGCGCCTCACGCTGCCATTGCCGCTCCAGCATGATCGGCAGGCGGTACACCAGCACATTGAGAAAACTGCCCACCAGCAGGCCGAGCACCGTGGCCAGGGTGAGAAAGTACGCCGGCTGCTCAGCCAGCAAAGTCCATAAAGTCATGTTCAGATCAAGCTACCCAACTGGAAGATCGGCAGGTACATCGCCACCACCAGGCCGCCCACCAGCAGGCCCAGGACCAGCACGATGGCCGGCTCCAGCAGGCTGGTCAACTGGTCCAGCGCCTGGCTGACCTGTTCCTCGTAATGGCTGGCGGCTTTTTCCAGCATCTGGTCCAGCGTGCCACTGGATTCCCCGATGGCGGTCAGTTGAACCAGCAGCGGCGGAAACAGCGGCTCAGCGGCCATCGCCTGGTGCAGCCCCTGCCCATTGGCCATGCCCTGGCGCAGCCGCAACACCGCCTGTTCATGCAGGTCGCCACCACTGACCCTGGCCACCGTGCCCAGCGCATCCAGTAACGGCACCCCGGCGGCGTAGGACGTTGCCAAGCTGCGCGCAAAGCGCGCCAGCGCCGCCTGCCCCAGCAGCGTGCCGAACACCGGCAAGCCCAGCACCCGGCGAGATATCCACAGGCGTGCTGGCGCGTGCTGCCGGTAGAGCTGGCGCATGGCAAAACCCAGCACCACGCCCATCACCAGCAACAGCGGCGCAAAGCGGCTCAGCCCTGTGGACAAGTCGATCACCCATTGGGTAAATGCCGGCAACGCCACGCCCATGCCAGAGAACATGCCCTCGAATTTCGGAATCACCTCCAGCAACAGGATCGCCGACACCCCCAACCCCGTCAGCAACAACAGCAACGGGTAGATCATCGCCTTGCGCACCTTCTTGTGCAGCACCCGACGCTGCTCCAGCATGCCTGCCAGCTGTTCCAGCTGCCGGTCGAGCGTGCCGGACTGCTCGCCCACCCGCACCAGGTTGCAATACAACGCATCGAACCAGCCCGGGTGGCGCTGCAACGCATCCGCCAGCCCCAGGCCCGAGGCCACATCCTGTTTCAATCTATCCAGCAATGCCGCCTGCGCCGCATCACAGCCACTGCGCCCCATCACCTCGAACGCCTGCAGCAGCGGCACCCCGGCCTTGAGCAAGGTCGCCAGCTGCCGGCTGAACCCCGCCGGGTCGGCCTTTGCCTGCCGTTTCGGCAAACTGAACGTCAGCCCACCGGCAGGCCGCAAACTGGCCACCTTGATGCCCTGGCGGATAAGCCCGGCACGCACATAGGCCGGGCTGCGCCCGGACGTTTGCCCACTGACCGGCGCGCCGTTGGCGTCGGTGCCGTGCCAGGTGTAGAGGAGTGTGGATTGGGTCATGCAAGGTCCTTTTTCTGCCCGTGCGACAAGCCTGGAAACAGCTTGCCGCGTCCATGCAAGGGCGCGCGTCCGTGATGCTCACTAGAGTAGTTCAGCGAAGACGACGCCCAAGCGGGCAGGGGTGACAAAAGGTGTCTGTTCAGGCCTACTGCGCCGCTGCCAGCAGGGGTCGAGCCTGACCTCAACGAGTACGCGTATCAAAAAGGAAAACGTTCATGAAAGGGCAACGCGGTATCACCCTGATCGAACTGATGATCGTCGTCGCGATCATCGGCATTCTGGCGACCATCGCCTTACCGATGTACACCAACCACCAGTCACGCTCCAAGGCCGCGGCCGGGTTGCTGGAGATCAGCGCGCTGAAGACCGCGATGGACCTGCGGTTGAACGACGGGAAGGATGTGCCGGATGTGGCCGCGTTGGGTGGCCAGCCGGCGACGGCGCACTGTGCGATCACGGCTAGCGGCAAGGCGGCGGATGGCACTGGGAGCATCGTTTGTACGCTGGTGGATGCGCCGGCCAATGCGCTGGGCAAGGCATTGACCCTGACGCGTTCGGCTAGCGGGTGGGCGTGTACGACCGACATCGAGGAAGACCTGGCGCCGAAGGGGTGCAAGGCGCCTTGAGGGTGGGGCAATAAGCTAGCGGAAACAGGGGTTTGCGTAACGGGTGCGAGCAGTGGTACGTTGCGCTACACGCCGGTGTAGCTCAGTCGGTAGAGCAGCGCACTCGTAACGCGAAGGTCGCAGGTTCGATTCCTGTCTCCGGCACCAGTTCAGGTTCCAGCGAAGGCTACCAAAATCTCTGGAACCCCCGTAAAACCCGCATTCTGGCGGGTTTTTTCGTTATGGCGTTCCGTCGGATTCCGACAGCTGCCAGCCGATTTAGGGGTAACGTTTGGGATAAAGTCGATTCGATAAAGGGGTTTACCCTTATGGCTCGTACTACTGCTCCCCTGACCGACACCGCTTGCCGCTCGGCCAAGCCTACCGACCGCCCGTACAAGCTTTTTGACGGTGACGGTCTTTACCTCCTCGTTTACCCCAATGGCCGCAAAGGCTGGCGCTTCCGGTATGTGAAACCGGATGGGCGCGAGGGGCTGACCTCGTTTGGCAATTATCCCGTTATCGGTCTCGCAGATGCTCGGCAGAAGCGTCTCGAGACTAAGCGGATGCTGGCTGAAGGCATTGACCCGATTGCGTCCAAGCAGCAGGCCAAGGCCGAGGCGGTTGTCAGAGGCCATACATTTGAACGCGTTGCCTTGGACTGGCATAAGGAAATGTCCGTGAAGTGGGCGCCTGGCCATTCCAGGACCGTGCTGAGTCGTTTGAAGACTCACGTATTCCCGCTGCTAGGCGCACGCGCCATCGTCGATCTGGATACCTTCGACCTCATGCAGCCGCTTGAGGCGATCAAGAAGCGCGGCACGATCGATGTGGCCTTAAGGGTACAAAACTACCTTCAGAGCATCATGCGTGAGGCGAAGCGGCTGAGGTTGATCACGGTGAACCCTGCATATGACCTTGAGGGCTTCGTCAGCGCGCCACGGGTTACGCATCGGCCTGCACTCCCGCTCTCACGTCTGCCAGAGTTGATGGATCGCATCGAGAACTACAAGGGACGCACGCTCACTCGGCTGACAGTCATGCTGTCGCTACACGTGTTCGTGCGCTCCAGCGAATTGCGCTTCGCACGTTGGAGTGAGTTCGACCTGAAGCGCGGCATATGGGAGATACCGGATACGCGACCCGCGTTGGACGGCGTTCCGTATTCGACCAGAGGGACGAAGATGGCGGGCGATATCCATCTGGTCCCTCTGTCACCGCAAGCGGTGGCGTTACTCGAACAGATTCACGCGATCACGGGGTACTTCGATCTGGTGTTTACCAGTGACGCTCGCTCGTGGAAGCCTATGTCTGAGAACACGGTCAACAGCGCTCTGCGGAACATGGGCTACGACACCAAGACTGAAATCTGCGGGCATGGCTTCCGGTCCATGGCGTGCAGTGCCTTGGTCGAATCCGGGCTTTGGTCAGAGACGGCTATCGAGCGGCAGATGAGCCACAGGGAGCGCAACAATGTTCGGGCGGCGTATATCCACAAGGCCGAGTTCCTGGAGGAGCGGCGAATGATCATGAGTTGGTGGAGCCGTTACCTCGAAGCGAACCGGCAGGAGCATATCTCGCCGCATGAGTTCGCGAATCAGACCGGGGCAAACGTTTCTCGCCTCAGAGCGAGGCGTGGCGCAGTCGAGTGACCTTATTTATCGGATAGCAGGTAAGAAAACACGCCCGTGCATGTATTTGATTGGTGATTTCACAACAAAAACCTTATGAATCAATTGCTTAAGTTACGCCGGTTGAGCGTGTTCCGCCAATTCCTTGCAGATTTATCTGCCTTGACGCGCTAGCGTAAAGAGGCAGGTTTATCGCCAGTATCTCCTGGGGAAGATAGAAAATCAGCGTGTAAGTCAGCTCGTCTTTTAAATCTCGTGAGCGTAGTGAGGTGCGTGTGGAGGCCGGCTGTTGTTCGCGATTTGGGAACACTCCCTTGACGTGTGGTAGGGGTTGAGGTAGCTTGTTCCCAAATTGGGAACAAAGCGACGATCATGAGATTGCTTGGTAGAGAGAAACTGCCTCCTCTTCAGGGGGAAAGCGAGCATATCCGCAAATGGATTTGTGTATGGGTGAGTGAGATCGGTCACGCAAAGTGGAAGGTTCCAGCCGAGCTACTCGAACAGTACCCTAATGCCCTTTCAACTTCCGAAGATACCTTTCTCTTCTCTATCTGTGAGTCCAACACATTCTTAGAGTTGAAGATCGCTTTTGCCCAAGGAATTGCAATAATCACTGCAATAGTGAAAAAATTATGAAAATCTTGAGCCCTAAAATTATCAAAACAGAGGAACAATACCTCGAATACTTTAATGAGGTGCATTCTCTGATAATTTCTTCTCCGAGACTTGGTTCGGAGGAAAGTGATAGGCTCGAACTGCTTTCGATGCTCATAGAGGACTATGAGAAGCAAAAATATCCAGTAGAGGCTCCTGATCCAATTGACGCTATTCTTTTTCGTATGACCGAAAAGGGATTGAAGCAAGCCGATTTGGTTCCATATTTTGGAACCAGAAGTAGAGTGTCAGAAGTATTAGCGAGGAAACGACCTCTCACAGTGCCTATGATTAGAGCTCTGGCAGTAGGGCTTGGTATTTCAGCTGACACCTTGGTTGGGCTTGATGAAGTTGGGAGTAGCCAAAATAAGTCTAATGTAGACTGGTCGAAATTCCCTGTTAAGGAAATGGTTGCTAGGGGCTGGATTGACACCATCACTAGTAAAACAAAGAAAGCTGTTGAGGACATCGTTCAGGGATTTATAGCGGAAATGGGGCTGCAAGAAAGTGGAGCTTCTTTCCGGCGTACGCTTTCAGGTGACTCACCTACTCCAACGACAACTTATGCGCTTTATGCATGGCTGGCTAGAGTTATACAAAGAACGCGGGAGATGAAAAGTGAGCTTCCGGAGTACGATAAGACAAAAGTCGGTGAAGCCTTAATCAAAGAGGTCGTTCAGCTCAGTCGTTTTGAGGAAGGGCCTCGAATGGCAGTGGAGTTGCTTAAAAAACATGGTATAGCAGTAATTATTGAGCCTCAGCTAAAAGGTACAATGCTTGATGGTGCTGCTCTTAAAGAGGTAGACGGTACCCCTATTATTGCGCTGACCTTGAGGTATGACAGGGTCGACAATTTCTGGTTTACTCTGGTGCATGAAATGGTGCACGTTTGGAAACATATCGATGACGCCAGTGAAGCTATCCTAGATGATTTGGAGCACGGCAGCACCGACAAAAGAGAGTCAGAGGCTAATAGAATAGCACGAGATGCATTCATACCCCGGGCGATGTGGAAGCGTACCGATGCATATTTGAAACCAAGCAGAGAGACGATTATTAACTTAGCTAAAGAGCTTAAGATACACCCAGCGATTATAGCTGGTCGCCTTAGAAAAGAAGCGGGTAATTATAACCAGTTTACCGATCTAATAGGCCAGGGAATGGTTAGGGCTCAACTCGAAAATCTATGAGGTATGAAATATGAATAATCAGTATTTCCCCATCGTTCGAGCTAAATCTGGTGAGATGGAGGCGCTGTCTTACTTGAAAAAGTTGGACAAGTCTTCGTTTGAGCGTTGTACGCCTATATTTGAGATCACCAAGCTTGAAGGTAGAGATCTTGAAGTCGCATGTAAGAAAAGCGTTACCCCTTATGAGTACTATCTAGATAAGCGTGCGCATGAGATCGCTGAGGTATTTAGGGGTAAGCGCGTAATGCTCGATGTCTCGCAATGGCCTACCGAGTTCACTACCGAAGGTGGTGAACAAGTATTGAGTTATGTTTGCAATAGGCTGAACGACCTAGGGGTTGTTGTTTGCCCTGTGATCGGATATGACAGATGGGATGCAGTAGAGTACCGAGAAACCATCAAGGCTATGGATTTGCCGAATGACGCATTTTTCTGTATCAGGCTAGACAACTTGGCTATTGAGGACCTTGGAGACCCTGATCACCTCAACGAGATAATTGAAGATATGATACTGAGTGCGGGGCTGAATGAGTCCAGCACTCCAGTGATCATTGATATCGGTGATGTGACCAGGTTGCCAATGCAGGAACTGATGGAAGTCATAGAGTCTGCTTACGGGCACATGAAAGGCCTAGGTTTTGAGAAAATCGTCATAAACGCAAGTTCGATACCAGACACTATTGATAAAGCAGTAAAAGATCGCGACTCAAGTGGCTTGGTTCAGCGAAAGGAAATGATTGTATGGAAAGGTTTTCTATCCGCTAATCCGCGAGCCTCTCTCTATTTTGGTGATTATGGAGTCAGGAGTCCTCGGTCTTCAGATAATATTGCGCCAAATATGAATGCTAAGATTAGATATACAGTAAATAATGCATTCTTTGTAGTTCGCGGTCACTCTGTGAAAGGCGAGGGCGGCTTTGCTCAAAGTCAAACCCTTGCGAAAACAATTGTGAGCTCACTTCACTACAGGCAGCCAAACTTCAGCTGGGGTGATGCAATGATCAAGCAATGTAGTTTAGGTAAGATAGTAGGTAGCCCAACTGATTGGATCGCTTATGACACTAGTCATCACTTGCAGTCGGTTATTGGTGAAATACACGAGTTCACTACCCAGATCGCAGCCATTGCAGCTCGTGTGTAACTGAGGTAGGGGGCAACAAAATCTTGATTGTGCACCCCCTCACTCTTTGAGCCCGAACCAGTTAAAAATGGGAGGGCTTGCGGTGAAATGCTGTCATTTAGCAGAAACTAAACTCGTCACAGCTGATCTCCGCTACTGGTAGGCAGTCACTGGAGCTGACTCGAATCCATCCAAGGATCGCAAGACTACGGATCGCAGAGGCGATAGCTTCTCGTTTGGATTCGGTATTCCAAGCCTTCTTCCACGACAGGACGAAATCAAAAACCTCTCGCTCAGGCACAATTGTAACTTTCTGGTCTTCTTTGAGCTTGCTTACCGCATAAAAAACGGTCGCCACTTCTTCAGCTTGTTCTGTGTTTTTAATTCTACTAAAAAGATCAACGGTTTTTGATATTTTACTATCGTTGCGTTGTAGTACATCTTTAAATTTATCGCGCGCGGATTTATATTCTGGTCCAGTTCTTAGTGAATTCATTCGTCCTAATTGAACTTCACTTATGAGATTCGCGTTCGCTAAGGTGCTCAAAAGCCTTTGTACTTCTTCAGAGAAAGGACCGTAGCTTGCTTTTTTGAAGTCTAGATTGGTGTCAACGCCCAAAGCTGTGATGGCATGACAAATTTTTTGAAAAATGGTACGTCCAACTTTAGGTGCGTATGGTTGAGACTCAAGTTGGTGTAAAACTTCTAATAGCACAATCCAGTTTGGATTTATCTTCTGGTTTTTCGAGCCTTTGTGCGAAGATACTTCGAAAAGCTTTTGCTGTGACGGGCTAAGAAAGTCGGTAGTGAGTTGGCTCGCTGGAGTACCGAATGGTGCGTACATTTCCACCGGAATGTCAATCTTCGAAAGCATCTTATACATGATTGGCCCTATCAGTTCCCACTCCAGTCCGCCATTTCCACAACCCAAAGGAGGAAAGGCTACGGATGTGATATTCCATGTTTTATAGTTTTCAACAAAAATCACTAGCCCGTTTTGTATGTCCACCAGTTTGGAGGGGGAGCGCCAGTGGTCTTTGGTTGGAAAATTTATAATTGAAGTTCCGAGGATGTCCGTGTAAATATAAGGTATGCCGGGCTTGACAAGCTTTTGTGAGCATCTTTCCACGTAGTCTTGCATTAGGCCCGGCCAGCGTTTTTTGAATTCTAATGCTACGCCCTTGCCCATCACGCCGACGCAGTTCACGGTATTGACCAACGTCTGCGCGTTGCTTTGGAACATGTCGCCTATAAGAACTCTGATCACGCTGTTCACCTGAAGAAAAGATGAGGGTTGGATGTTACTGGGATTCGCCAGTTCAACCCAGCGAGTACAGTCTCAACTTTTTGCTTCGTTGGGTCGTCACAAGTGTAGAACCCTGTGATGTAGCCAGGGGCCACTGCCCCAGGAACAAGGGTTTCAGCACATTTCGCAGCCTTTTTTTGCCATTCGACAATCTGTTCCTGATCTTTCCAGGAGTCCGCGAACACGTAGTCGAAATTGATTCTTGCCATACCGTCAGGATAGGAATGAAACCTTACGTAGTCCGAGGCAGCATTCTGGTCGCTCACTACTACATTGGGGAGCTCTAGCACTCCACGGCTGACCCTGACAACACAAAGGTCTGGATGAGCATTTTTCCTGAGGTATAGCATTGGATTACGGGCGCAAAAATAAAGATTCGCATACTGATGCAGACGCATTCCGTTTGGGACTGTCTTACCTACCCTACGATCCTGAATTGCTTGGGCAGCTACCGATGAATGCGGAAGCGCTGCAGCTCGGTCGTGGCAGAGAATTCCGTGCTGGAACACTGATGGAAGATTCTCGATTGGCATGATGCAGTGCAATTCTACTACACGGTGGCTCATAGGCATCCCATCCATACGTCAGGTGCGCACTATACCTCAAGCATGGCATTTCGCCTTTAACCGCTCGGAGGTTTTTTGCCGTTTGCTTGTTCTTCGAACTGGGAGACAGCCTTGGATCCTGCGGCATCTACATCGGAAGGTATCCACCTACCAAAAACCTTCGTAATCATAGCCCAATCGCTATGCGCCATCTGCTTGGTCACCCACATAGCCAGATGCTCTCGCCCGGATCACAAGCTCAACCTCCCAGCATTTGCATTGAAATCCAGCATCCATGCACGCCCATCAACGTGAGTTGGCCCGCCGACAATGCTGCTGCTCGTACCAGCATTTTTTGAGAGCTGCTACGTTGGTCCGCATCGACACCATTTGGCTTCGACCGAGTCCACGGATATGCGTGCCGGCACCGGCAGGCCCGTTGCGTCGGCACATACTTGAGATAGGCATCCGGGTCATCCCCGCAAGACGGGGTGCCCGGACGCTGGCAGTGAACGCACGATCCAACGCACGGCTTTGAGGTTTCGATGATCCGCTTTCCATGCGGGTCCATCCAAACAGGGCTGCACAGCCGCCCTGTTTGGATGGACCTCACCTAAAAAATCAAAAGCACCCAATCGGCCACTGGAAGTCACGGGATTCCGTACACGCCCAATGCCATTTTCAACCGCTAAATCCAGCCGGCGAGTCGCTTGACCCTCTCGGATTGCGGGCGTAGAAAAGACAGTGCAAAGGCTGTCGTTGACAGCATCCCAGGTGACCCGAGCCTTCAAGGTCACGCCGCTCTCGCGGTGGTTCTCCCCAAAGGCGATTCGCATCCGGCAGCTCGCCCGGTCACCTCCCCGGTGATGGATGCTCTTACACATGTGGCCCTCGTGCGCCAGAAACACCGTATCTCGCTGCCCTGCAGCAACCTATCCGCTTGGCCGAATCTTGCGCCAACCTGTGCCCGTCTCTTTCTCTGGAAAGAGACGGGCGCTTCTAACACTGCTGCAGCCCTGATCCCACATGGCTTTGCGGCAATCCTCCTCGTGACAATCGGCGTGACAAACGCCGATGTCACCAGCAACAGCCTTGTAGATGATGGTGCCGCAGACCAGGGAATGGACTGCACCTGACTGACAGTCAGGCATGCCCCGGTCATCGCATTGCTGCTTGCACATGGCTCAGGATCTTCAGGCGCTGGTCTCGTCAGCCATTGCTGCTTCCACCCGCCCACCGGTAACGGTGTTCAGGAGGCCAGATCATGAGATGCCCTTGCTCCCGGTCGTAAGGAGCCGCCAGTCCCGCGTAGTGGACATTCCCCACAGGTCGCAGGGGCCTTGATCCCTGATAACACTCAACATTCTTGGCGGGATGACGTGGGGCGAGGATCGGAGATCGGCTGATGAGGTGACTGACATGGCATTGGTGGATAGACGCGATGGTCGTAATTTCGGTTACGGCAGGCAACTGAGCTACGCAGGACCGCAGGCGCTGAAAGACATGTTCGGCGGAGGCCACTACGGCACGGTCAAAGCGCACTGTGATCGGTGGCAGGCATTCGTGAAGTGGTGCCGCTCCGATCAGGGGCCGGGTATCAATGATGCGCGGCAGATTGATCGGAAAGTGTTGGCCGACTATGCAGCGTATCTGCGCGACGTAGTTAGCCGCGGTGACCTCGCCGTCAGCACCGCACAAAACCGCCTATCCAGCGTTAACAGGACCATGGCAGCGCTTCGCGGTGATCAGTACGTGAAGTTGCCAAGCCCGAGTAAGGCGTTGGGTATGCAGCGCAACGGGGTTCGCCAGTCGGTGCCGCAGGGCCAAGATCGCGAACAGGTTAAGCAGATCGTCGATGCGCTTTGTCGCCAGGATCAGTTACGGGCCGCCGCCATCGCTCTGTTGGCACGAGCCACCGGTATGCGCTTGCGTGAGGCCATCTTGGCTGACCTGCCACGGCTAAGCCGTGAGGCTAACAACCTAGGCAAGATTAATATTCAGGATGGCACCAAAGGCGGCCGCGCTGGCGCCTCGGCGCCACGATGGATTACGGTGGACGACCATGTTCAAGGTGCACTTGGGTTTGGACGGCAAGTGTCGCCTGCGGGTAGCCACAACCTGATTGCGCCCAACGAAAGCTACCTGGATGTTCTGCAAGAAATCATCCGCCCTGCACGGGACATCCTGCATGCACACAAGCTCAAAGGCTTCCATGAGCTACGAGCGGCGTACGCATGTGAACGCTATGAGCAAATCACCCAACACCCCGCGCCTATCAACGGCGGCCAATGTTGCCAGGCAGATAGGAACCTAGATCGTGAGGCCCGAAGGCAAATCAGCTATGAGTTGGGGCACGGTCGGATCGATGTGGTCGCGGCCTACATTGGAGGACGCATATGAGCAAGCCATTCGATATGGAACTGTTCTTGGCTGCGGTGCTGACGGGATCGTACGCAACGCGGCAGCGCCATTTACGGCAAGCTAAGCTCATCCAAGCAGAGATATCTGAGCGCTGGCAGCTGGAAACACCTTGGGCTTGGCAGAGAAAACATGTGACTTGGTTTCTTGAGCACCGACTAGCTAGGCGATGTGCGGCGACTCGGTACTACTATCTGCTGACGGCACGGCTGCTAGCTCGTCGTTTAGAAAAGCCATGGGTCTTCAAGCACCAAGCGAAAATCTGACATTGTTAGTCACAACCGACAGCCCTCCTAGGCATCCTTTCGTGGAGAGCCCCCATCGGCTCCAAGCCGATAGTCGCTCGCTAAAAAAGCATCTTTTTTGAAACGTCTTTCGTTGGTCGAGCTTGCTTGTTCAAGAGCTTTGAGCTGGCATTTTTGGCTTGGGATGTGGCCTCTTTGGCTTTAAAAAATATTAAGTTTGCGCCGTGTATTGCAAAGTCGGTATCGGGTAGGTTCTGACGTAGTAAAATTTGCCCCGCGAAATTGCATCGAGTCCTGCTAATCGCTCCCGGAGCCGTTGCAGATACGTGGACAACATCGAGAACCAAGATCAAAGGAAAAAACCATGTCGTCAGAGCAGGGCCAGGACCAGAAGAGGCCCATCTATTTTCCTCTCGACCAAGGGGAGCGGGCGGGCAATTTGACTGTGAGCCAGTTACTGCCCCGTAAGGTATACGAGAAGCTTGCGGAAATGCTGAGCGAGTCGTGTCCCACAGCTGACTGGACAACCAGTGGCGACGACAGTGAGTGCTTCGAGCGGGATCGCGGTCATACGACAATCTTCCTAGATGGCGATCGGGGTACTGGTAAGACGACCGTTATCGTCAACCTGCCCAAGTATTTGGAGGCTGACGGTGTGAGGGAGCGCTATGCCGGTTTGGCCGATGCAGTGCATATCCTAAAGCCCATCGATCCGTCACAGCTCGAGGATGGAGACGATCTATTCCTAAATGTTGTAGTAGCGGCTGTACTTGGCGATAAGCAAGTAAAGGAGCAACGGGGAGCTAAACCCGATCTCTGGCAAGCGTTACACGAGAGCCTTCAGACACTGGGGATCGCGCTGGCGGGCAAGGAAACCCAGAGTGACGGAGTCGGTCTTGACCGACTTCGGGCATTCATGGGCACGCAGGAGTTGGCGGGCGCCGTCCACGACTTCTTCATTAAGGCAGCGCAGTTGCTGGGCAAAAAATTGCTAGTGCTGCCAATCGATGACGTCGACACGACACTGCATCGTGCGTTCGAGAATCTGGAGGTAGTGCGGCGTTATCTGGCCAGTCCGGTGATATTACCTATCGTCTGCGGGGATCTGAGTCTCTATCGCGAGGTCACATGGCGTGACGCGTTTCGGCGGCTGACGATAGACGTTGTCCATTATCATGACCAAGCGAAGCCAATAGCCGAGGATCTGGCGCATGAGTATCTGCGTAAGATTTTACCGTTGCATCGTCGATTACGGATGCCCCAGGTGGGAGAGTTTTTGGACGACTACAACGTGTTTCTTGGTGCTGACAGCCGCTCCGAAGGGACGCCACGCCTTACATTACCTGAATTAGCCGATTGGTTGAGGGCACTGTTGTCGGGCCCTGTCAATGATCACGAAAACAGCCTACTGCGCATACCCATTCCAACAGTACGGGCCCTGTCTCAGCTGCTGTCGCGGGTACGCACTGATATCCAGGCGCTAGAAAAGGCCTATTTCAACGAAACGTCTCCGCTGCCGGAAACGGACCTGATGCGGCGTATTTCCTATCGACGCCGTGGTCTTATACCTGCTCGTCGTCATACCAATGCACCTGAGCTTTCACCTCCTGCGACGGAGCTGAACCAAGTATCGTTGGAACACTGGCAGTCGGCGCTACTGAACCACTTCATGTTTGAGCCTTCCGCCGGTGCGGTTTGTCTTGTGTTACTGGCGCTCCGGCATTGGCACGAGGCTGCGGAAAGATCGGTGCTCGACACGCCACTGTTTCTACCTTTGCGACAGATCACTCGTCCTGAGCTCAGATACATCGAGACGCGAGCAAAGCTCGCATGGGGCATGGACTTGAGTGGACGGCTTCCAGAATCCTGGGTCAGCACTTTGAAAGACCAAGCCATCCTTCCGTTCGCCACTCCCGAAGTTGGTCGCGCCGTGGTACCCACCAATTGGGATGTGAGTCACGAGCCGGCCGAAGATCTTCTATTCTCCGAAAGGGCGCGAGTTCTCATTGAGCTGATCGCGCATCACAATTTTTACAGTTCAAGTAAGCGGGCTACATTGATTTGTAGCGGTCGGGTACTTGAACTTGTTGTAACGAGTCTTGTTCGTGATATATCGAGCAGCGACATCAATCGCATTTTGGCTAATGCGCCATTCCACAGTGCTGTTCGCGTTGCAGCGACCAAGGCCGTAAGGTTCTCGATTGATGATATCGAGTTGTCGGAATTCGATGCGGATGGTGATTCTGCTTCGGGGATCCGGTATGGCGTGGAAGACCTTGATCTGCAGCAAAACCGGGGGCTAGTGATCGAAGAGCTAGTAACTGCTATCAATGAGTGGAGGCGAAGTGTTCACGCGAACCGCCTGCCTCGTTCTCCATGGCTGGTGTACTGTGCTTTGAATAAGGCGTTTAATCAGGCTCCACTGTTCATTCGCCCACTGGGATTGAGCGAGCAGCCTAAGGGCGAATCGCTTAGCGATGTTGCTGCATCCGGACTCTCCGCATTCAATTCCTTCTGGGCCGCACTTGCCAGTTTCGAGAAAGGGCCATTATTCGATCTCAGTACCGAGATCTCCAATGTGAATTTGTTGAAGCGTACAGGCGACTTCAGCCAAAATAATCTGTATATCCAAAACATCAAACCACTAGTCGAGCGAAAAGTGGAACATGCAACAGTGTTTGGAGAGCAGGTGATATCTACTACTTGGGCCCTGGGGACGCATCCACTGCGCTCGCACTTACAGGCGCTCTTCGAATTTGCAAAAGCGCGGGACGAAGAAACGGTGCCAGAACCAGAAGAGACTGATGGCCGTAAATTCCTGTTGCGGTCCCTTGGGCTTTCGACAAACGTTACTCGCCTGACCATTCAGGCAGTCAAAAAGGCACTTCGACGGAATGCACCAAGGGGAGTTTCTTCAGCGCGTTTTGGAGAGTCTGTGATGTCGCATGTTTCACGAAAATTTCCAGAGTTGTCTCAACTGGGAACCTTGCGTCAAGCCATCGACGAATTGGAAAATGAGAATTCGAGTTCAGGGCCGGCCTAATGCTTATTCGCTCCACGCCAGAACGCGCACTTGGTGCATTGCTCGGTGGCGAGTTAGCAGCCAACAAGCTCTATGAGCATCTTGCTCAGCTGTCGAAAGCAGTCGCTGCCCTCGACAGCCCCTGCAAAAGCTACGGTAAGGAAGAGGAACGGCCTGAGTCGCAGAAAAAAGCCGCTCCGTCTTTTCCTGCACTCAGGTTGGGCGCCCTGCGTAATGAACTCCATCTAGCGATCCAAGCCGAGATTGATCAGCGCACCGGCTGCGCGCATCGCTTGAACGAATCCCAAATGGCGGCCAGCCGTCTTTGCGACCAACCCTTTCTCGAGAATGCGGAGATACCAGCGCTCGATGACCTGAACCACGCTATTCTGGTCGATTCGGGCCGTGGTTTGCATTTTAGGGATGTGCATGTGCAACGCTATGCCGAAGTGTTATCGGAGCTGGATCCAACACTCCTCGTCGCTTGGCACTTGGTGAAGCGTACTGCTTCAAAAGGACAGGGCAAGCAATCGACATTAGAGAAATCTGTGGCCGAACTCACGACACTGTTCGTTGGATCGCGCTTTCATTCTCTTCCATTCGCCGAAACTCATGTGCACCTCAATGGCATAGCCGGGGACGATGTCGTTCTGGCGCAGATTATTCTTGGACACAAATGTCCATCTACCGACACTATTCACTCACAGCAGGACGCGAACCAATTCCGACGCATTCGCCGGATTCGTCGTAGTCTCATGGTGCTTGTCGGAATCTGGGGACACGACGATGCCGTGGATTCTTTCGTTGCTGATGAGCGAATAATCGATTTGCTCAAGGCATGCTGGGACGACGCTGAGCTGGTCGCGTCCAATCCGACGATTGACTGGGACTTCATGGAGCGCGGGATCGTTATAAAGGGAGAGGGAGCAGCCGAAGTCGGGCCCTGTGGCAGTGCTACCGCTGACGAAGGCAAACAGCCGGTTACTAGTAAGTGGCTGCTTCAACGTCTGGCTGGTGCCGCACGGAAGCATGAGTTTCAGCGAGCATGGTGCTGGCTCTTCATTCTGCTGCTGCGCACCTATCGCATCAAAAAAAATAAGCCCGTGATGCGGGCACTCATCCTTTTGATGGTTGCAGACATGATGGTTCTCCGGAGGCAGATGTTGATGAACGGCCACGGACTGAGGCGGTTCACCACGGATTTTTTCCACTCTCCATTGCGGACCGAGGCTGCTTTTCACGAGAAATGGCAGGAAACATCAATGGGGGAGGCTGCACGGCGTCTCTTCGCCAAGACAGGCGATAAAGCCGAGATCAAGATTTGCTCTGGCAGCTTGAAGGCACGCGACGCTGCGTTGGCCTTTGCGCGTGCCGTGCATGCTCACATTCTGACACTTGCTAATAAGAGTGGTCCTCCCTCTGCCTCCACGGGATTTGCCTTTTCTCGTAGTCATTGGCACTTCTGCGTTCACTTCAACCGTGTAAAAGATTCTTCACGACCCGAGCTCTGGAAGCAAGCAAGGGGGCTGCGCGACTTGCTGCGCTCGGTGGACCGTTGGGATCTCGGACAGCCGTGCTGGGATTCACAGGGCAGCGGAACCAGCCATTTCGTTCTTCCGGCGGAGTTGATCCGGGGGCTTGACGTTGTTGGAGATGAGACCCGTTGGTCGATCGAAATGTTTGCGCCAATGCTGCGTTGGCTGAGGAAAACTACAGGCACGCGTGACCCGCTGAGCGAGTCGAGTCGATCACAGGAGCCTATTCTGAAGCTTCACCTCAGCATCCACGCTGGGGAGGACTATGCGCATCCTCTATCCGGCCTTC
Organism: Pseudomonas shirazica; assembly: GCF_015168335.1. Classification (NCBI taxonomy): domain Bacteria; kingdom Pseudomonadati; phylum Pseudomonadota; class Gammaproteobacteria; order Pseudomonadales; family Pseudomonadaceae; genus Pseudomonas; species Pseudomonas shirazica. Next base: position 4,560,587 of record NZ_CP063456.1, on the reverse strand, counting down.
GCAATGTCGACGAGGCTGTTCAATTCTGCGATATGCGTGCGGGCGATCGCCTAGGGCACGCGCTTTCCTTGGGAATCCCGCCCGACGAATGGCTGGAAAGGCATGGCGAGACGCTATTGTCGGTGGACGAGCATGTCGACAACCTGGTGTGGGCTTGGCGCAAAGCAGTTGAGTTGCGCTTCCTCAAAGAGGCACGACGCGTCCGCCCGAGGCTTGAATCGCGGATTGCGCGCATGTTGCCATATGTCTCGTGGTTTCCTTGGAAGAAAGAAACTCCCGCCCCGACTTGGTTGGATCTGAAGAACTTGTACGGTGCGTGGGCGCTGCGAAAGAACTGCGCACACATGGCTGTGCACCAGATCCATACAGGAATCACTGATTCGAAGCTGGATGCGGGCGTTCCAGACATCGTAAGGCTACGTGAGCATGTCAAGCACCCTTCGATAACTGCGGCTGAGGGTCTCTATCTCTTACGGGCTCGTCATCTCGAGAGCCGGCCGCCTACTGAGGCACAGAAGCCAGTGCGCCATGTACGTTTGACCGTGATGCCGCACCACTGCGTCACACGTGGTCAGCGGCGGCTGGAGTCATTCGATACGGATGGTGTCACATATCTCCACGACCACGACGATGCCGACGACCTTCGCTTTATGCTGGCTCTGCAGGACGCCTGCATCGAGCGCTACAGAAAACTTGGACTTTCGATTGAAACCAATCCCAGCTCCAACGTTTATATCGGTCAATTGCAAACCCATAGTGATCACCCAATTTATCGTTGGAACCCCCCGAATCGTAGGGACTTAGAGTATGGAGCCAGATTCAACCAATTTAATCTCCGCAAGCAGCCTATCCCGGTCACGGTCAACACAGACGACCCCGGAATGATCCCAACTACCCTGCGAATGGAGTATCACCTGATACACGAGGCCGCGATAAGTCGCGGTCATTCCAAGCAGGTCGCCGACATGTGGGTAGAGGAAATACGTCAGCGTGGGATGATGCACTTTGAGGATGCGCATTGACTCATATGGGCTCATGCTGAGAGATAGCACCTTCGGAGGTAGTTGCCAACTCGATTGGCTGGCCCCTGCGAATCTGAGCGAATCTCTATCGGCGGCAGTCCAAGGTCCATCTATCCTCAGTCCTCGAATTTAGCCAGTTACTCGGTGGTTGAAGCGACAGTAGGGCCGTCGATGGTTTACGCCGGGAACTGCATGCGGTTCGAAACATTCAGCATCGGACTTACAGCCGTTGGTCAAGATTCATTGTTTCTGGCCGATTGCTGCCTTTCGCCACCGGCAGCTATGGAACGATAGCAACGCGGCTAGGATGGCTCTGATGCCACTGTGGTAGAGCTTTTTAGGCCGCTTTCGATCACATTGATTAGCGCCCCTTTCGCAGGGCTTGCTGCATTTGGCGAACCAAGCGCACCGCCCCTCGTCGGGTATGACGTACCCTTTACAAAATGCCCATGCTGTTTAGATCTGATGATCGCTTGGGGATAGTTTTAGAGATAAAATTTTTGATGCTCAACAATAATAGTCATTAAATTCAAGGTGTTTTCTATTAGTGCGACTCCTGTCTCCGCACCAGATCTTGTTGGCACGATGCAGGTTTTCCTGGTTTTGGCCCCTCCAAAAATGCCCGCCTTGTGCGGGCATTTTTTTCTGCCTCATTCTGTGTTTGGCCGCTCAGGCTACCTTCAGCCCACCGCTTCGCCTGAGTGAATGGTCTGCGGCTTTTCACTTCCGATTGCACTGGTTTCAAGATAATGGGTGGCTGGCATTTGGCTTTCGCCCAGTGTTTTCGGGGCGTTTGGAGAAAATTTTTTAGATAGTGCCTGCACCGGTAGAGATATTTTCAGATGGCCAAGCTTTCCATCACGATCTCCAGCTGCTGGCCCAGCTTGGTCATCACATAGCCGGCAGACACACTGCAATACCCTGCGGCTGGAAATCGGGCTTTTCGGCATCCCTAACCGTCCATTTCCGGCTGGTGAGCAACTTGTTCGGAGTTTCCCTAAAGGCCCCTGATGGCCATCTTCCTACGAAACGCATAGTCCTTTCCTACTCTTGGAAACTTGCGAAAACAGCCACTCGGGAATAAAGTCCTCCCGTCACCGAAGCATCGGTGATGCGACCTTGGCCGGTCGGAATCGAAAGGCGCATCAGCGCCCAGTCTTCATCGCAGGCGCTTTTTTTGTGCCCGCGATGTCGCGTTATGGCGGTGGTGCGCGGGACACCTTCGGGTGTGCCGGGCTCCTTTCGTCCCGGTCGGCCAACCCGCGTACTGCTGCCACCTTAACTTGCTTGGCCGCGAGCGGTGGCAGTTCCATCACGAAAGGAACTCATGCATGACCACCGAAAATCCGCTAAAGATCCTCGTATCCGTTCTCCACCGTCGTACCTCGGCGGCCTTCGACGATCTCACCTCCAGTCAATCTCGCTCTGTCTCTGCAACAAGGGAGGCACGTCATGACTGACCAAGAACGCCTATCCACCATCCAAAGCTACGCTTGGACCCTCGAACTGCTAGGCGAAGCCCTGGTGCAGCACGACGAAATGCTGGAATGCGAACACAACCCCCGCCTGAGCTTTCGTAACACGGCCGGTATCCATCAGGCGATCCGGATCATCAGCCGTTTGGCCAGTGAGCAGTGTGGGAAGGTGATGGAGCGAAACGGCCAGGACCCTGTTGGTTAGGCAGTATCATTGATGAGCGGCGGGCCAGATATCACCATTGCGGCTGGCCCTCTGCTCAAGGCCGCCTGGTGGTTTATTCCTGTCGGGTACGGTTATGGGGCTGCTGCGCAGCCCTTCGCAGGCAAGCCAGCTCCTACAGGGACCGCGCTAGTCCCTCCAGCACGACGAAATGCTGGAGTGCGAACACAACCCGCGCCTGAGTTTTCGCAACACGGCCGGTATCCATCAGGCGATCCGGATCATCAGCCGTTTGGCCAGTGAGCAGTGTGGGAAGGTGATGGAGCGAAACGGGCAGGACCCTGTTAGTTAGGCAGGGTCATTGATGAGCGGCGGGCCGGATATCACGCTTGCGGCTGGCCTTCTGCTAATGGCCTTCTGGTGGTGTATTCCTGTCGGGTAGGGTTATGGGGCTGCTGCGCAGCCCATCGCAGGCAAGCCAGCTCCTACAGGGACCGCGCTAGTCCCTCCAGCACGACGAAATGCTGGAGTGCGAACACAACCCGCGCCTGAGTTTTCGTAACACGGCCGGTATCCATCAGGCGATCCGGATCATCAGCCGTTTGGCCAGTGAGCAGTGTGGAAAGGTCATGGAACGAAGCGGCCAGGACCCTGAGCGTTAGGCTGGATCATCGATGAATGGCGGGCCAGATATCACCCTTGCGGCTGGCCCTCTGCTAAAGGCCTCCTGGTGGTGTATTCCTGTCGGGTAGGGTTATGGGGCTGCTGCGCAGCCCATCGCAGGCAAGCCAGCTCCTACAGGGACCGCGCTAGTCCCTCCAGCACGACGAAATGCTGGAGTGCGAACACAACCCGCGCCTGAGTTTTCGTAACACGGCCGGTATCCATCAGGCGATCCGGATCATCAGCCGTTTGGCCAGCGAACAGTGTGGGAAGGTCATGGAGCGAAGCGGCCAGGCCCCTGAGCGTTAGGCAAGATCCCGTTGTTGCGTGTAATCGCCATGCCGTCGTCAGCCCCGCACCGAATCGGAGGCTGGCAGGCTGCTGTGAGGCGCTTTGGCATGCCTTGCCTGCTCGTCTTGCCCAAGCAAGAAGAACGCCGCACCAGCCGACAACACGGTGAAGCCGATCAGCACCAGCACCAAGGTGCCGAAGCCGTCCAGATACGCGGCCTGCAGCAGCATGGGGTCAACGCCCTGAACCTGGCCCAGGTCGCCCATCACCAGGCGCTGCGCCAGTTCGCTGTAATCGCCGGCAGGCAGTACGCGCCCGAGACTGTTACCTACCAACGCGGTGAGCAGGGCGATGGTGATCGCCAGGGCGACACCTTCGCCCGCTACCCGGGTGGTGTTGAAGATGCCGGCGGCCATGCCTGCTTGCTCTTTGGGGATCACGCTAACCGCCAGCCCGTCCATCAGGCCCCAAGGGAAACCGGTGCCGATACCAATCACCAGCATTGCCAGCACCAGTTGCTGGTAATCGCCAATAGCGGCATGGGCCAACAGGTACAACCCCGCGGCAGCCACCAGGAAGCCTGCAGCCGACAGCACGCCAGCACTTACCCAGCGGGTCAACCAGGCGGCCAGCAGCGGGACCACCAGCATCGGCGCCGACAGTGCCAGCATGATCAGGCCGCTGTGCATCGGGGCGATGCCTTCTACGCCGATCAAGCGAAACGGAAGCAGTACGATCAGCACGATGTAGCAATAACAGGTGCCGATCGGCAGAATCTGCACCCCGACAAAGCGCGGGTATTTCAGCAGGCTCAGCTCGAGCATCGGCTGCCTGGCGCGCAGCTCGATGGTCACGAACGCCAGCAAGCTCAGTGCCGCGCCGCCGAACAGGCCCAGGATCAGCGGGGAGCGCCAGCCGGCCTGCGGCCCCAGGATGATCGCAGTGGTAAACAGTGCGAGCATGCTCGAGAAGGCAAGCACACCGGGCAGGTCCAGCTTGGGCGCTTCGGGGTTGAAACTTTCGCGCATCCGTGACAACGCCGCCAGCAGCGAGATCGCAGCAAGGACCGCGGTGCTGACGAAGATCGAGCGCCAGCCGAACTGTTCGATCAGCAGGCCGCTGACCATCGGCCCGAACGCCAGGCCCAGCCCGAACGTGGTGCCAAGCAGGCTGAACGCGCGCGTGCGGGCCTGGTCCTCGAACTCTTGGGCCAAGGCGGCGGAACCGCTGGCCAGGGCAGCGGCGGCAGCAACGCCCTGCACTGCCCGCAAGGCATCAAGCCAGACGATGCTGTAGACGCTCGCCAGCAGGATGCTGACGATGACGAACATGGCCAGGCCCAGCGTGAACAGGCGCTTTCGTCCGTAAATGTCCGACAGGGTTCCGGCTGCCATCAGCAGGCTGCCGAAACTGAGCATGAAGGCGTTGGTGATCCAGGTAAGCGAGGACGGCTCGGCATCGAAGGCCTTGCCGATGGCCGGCGTGGCCACGGCGCCACCGGTGAAACTCAGCGGCAGCACCAGGGCGGCCAGGCAGATGGCTGCCAGAACATAGTAACGGCCCGCGTGCGGGGTGTGATCAGTAGCCTGATCCATTGCGCTATCCCTCCTGTTGTAGCACCGTGTGCGTTAAATCTATAGTGGCCGCAATGCTGGATAAACAGGCTGGAACTCCACTCATAATGGATAAAAAGGAAGTAATGCCATGGAAAGCCTGAACGGCATCCTCGCCTTCGTGAAAACCGCCGAGTCGTTGAGCTTTGTCAGCGCGGCGCGGGCGATGGGTATTTCCGCATCGGCGGTCGGCAAGAACGTTGCCCGCCTGGAGAGTTCGTTGAAGGTGCGGCTGTTCCAGCGCAGTACGCGCAAGGTCAGCCTGACGGCGGAAGGCCAGCTGTTCTATGAGCGCTGCCGGCGCATCCTCGACGACCTCCAGGATGCGGAGGCCATGCTGTCCCATGCGATACAGGCCCCGCGTGGTCGCTTGCGGGTCAGCCTCCCGACCATCGGCTACCGTTTTCTGCTGCCGTTGATGCCGGCTTTTCGCAAGGCATACCCTGAAATCGAACTGGAAATGGACTTCAACGACCACCTGGTCGACCTGATCGACGATGGCTTCGATGTGGTGATCCGCAGTGGTGGGCTAGCCGATTCAAAATTGATGTCGCGCAAGCTCGGGCCGTTCCGCTTTGTCCTGTGCGCAGCGCCTACCTACCTGGCACGCAAGGGGCGGCCCCAGACGCTAGCCGACCTGGAGCGACACGACTGCCTGCGCTATCGCTTTGTCACGACCGGCAAGATCATGGACTGGAGCCTCGGCGCCGATCCCGAGATTACCCAGTTGCGCTTACCCACGGTGCTGACGCTGAACAACATGGAGGCAATGCTGATGGCTGCGGTGGACGGCCATGGTATCGCCTACATGCCGGACTTTCTGGTACGTGAATCGGTCAGGACCGGCGCACTGGAAAGCCTGCTTGATGCGCATACCTCCGACCAGGGCCAGTTCTGGGCGCTGTGGCAATCGAGCCGCCACCTGTCGCCGAAGATCCGAGTGTTCGTCGACTTCATCGCCGAGCGTTTGTTCAAGGCGTAAGTTGCCAGGCCATAACTCATTGAGTTGGCAGTGACCTTGTGGGAGCGGGTGTGTCGAGGCGTCGAACCGCCGCGAACACCGGCGCAGCCGGTGCCAGGCATCGCGTTGGATTCTTCGCGGGCACGCCCGCTCCCACACGGTACGCGGACCGCTTGCGAGCGCTTCACAAATGAAGCAACCCCAACGCCCCGATCAAGGCAGGCGGCATTACCAGTGCCCCCAGGCGCAGGAAGTCCAAGGCACCGACGTGTTCGCCTTCACGGCGAACGGCAACCAGCCAGAGCAAAGTGGCCAGGGAGCCGGTAATCGACAGGTTCGGACCGAGGTCGACGCCAATCAGCAGCGCCGCAGTAGTTTTCGCGGGTAAATCGACAATATGGCCAACGGAACCTGCGATCAGGCCGGTCGGCAGATTGTTCATCAGGTTGCCGGCGATAGCCGCGACCACGCCGGCGCCCCAGCTCGCCTGGTGCTCGGAGCTGCGCGCCAGCGCGGCCAAGCCATGGGCCAGGTGCTCGATCACACCCGTCTGTGCCACCGCTTCCACCAGCACGAACAGGCCCGCGACCAACGGCAGTACGCCCCATGCCACGCCTTTGAGCACCGGCATCGGGTTGCGCCGCTGGCGCAGGTGGATCAGCCCGGCCGTGGCGATGCCGGCGCAGAAGGTGGGCAAGCCGAGCTGCCGGTCCAGGGCGGAGGTCAGCAGCAACAGGGCGCCTGTCAGCACGATACCCAGCGCGCACAAGCGTGCACCGCTGGACAGCGGTTGCATGTCGATAGTCGTTGCCAGGGGCTGGCGTATCTGTTTGCGCTGGGCCAGCCGCAGCACAAGGTAGGTCAGGCCGATGGCCGCAAGCGACGGCAAGGTGAACTGCCGCAGCCAATCCAGCAACGGCGGCATCTGGCTGCCGAACACTACCAGGTTGGCCGGGTTGGAAATGGGCAGCACAAAACTGGCGGCATTGGCGATGAAGGCACAGATGAACAGATAGGGCAGCGGCTCGGCCTTGGCCGCCCTGCATGCGGCGTACACCGCTGGGGTAAGCACCACAGCCGTGGCATCGTTGGAGAGGAACACCGTTACCAGTACCCCCACCAGGAACACCAGGTCGAACAGGCGCTGGCCGGAGCCCCGTGCGTGCTGCACGGCGTACATGGCCAGCCAGTCGAACAGGCCTTCCTGGCGTGCTAGTTCGGCCAGCACCATCATACCGATCAGAAACAGGTAAACATCGCCACCCTCGGCGACAGCGCCGAGGGCCGTGGGTAGTGGCACCAGGCCAAACGCGGTCAGCAATACAGCGGCGCCGACTGCCCAGACATATTCCGGCACCCGCCAGGGGCGCAGGATTACCCCACCGGTCGCTACGGCGGCGACGGCCCAGATGAGCGAGGATGGATCAAATACAGGCATGCAGTTTACTCAGGTGAATGAATGAGTTGGCGCGGCTTGGCCGGGTGCCAGCCTTTGGTGGATGGCGTGCAGCACGCTATATCGTGTCAACGTTATTTGGCTGAGCTGGCAATTGCCGGCTTGGGTGTCCCTTCCTAAGGCCTGTCTGATAGGTGAGTAGCCCGATTGCAGCCACGATACCGAGAACAACGAAGGCGGTGCCATAGCCGAAATGTTGCGCGATCCAGCCGGCGAGTGCGTGGCTCATGGCCGCGCCTATTCCCTGTATCGTCATCACTGCACCAAGCCCTGCATTGATGTGCCCAGTGCCGCGCAGGATGGAAGCGACAAGCCCAGGCAAGGCGACACCCAGCAGGCCTGCCCCGATTCCATCAAGGGCCTGTACCGGAATCAGGGCCCACGGGGACTCCCAGCAACCGGCGATCAGCCCGCGCAAGGGCAAGGCCAGGAGGGCGGCAAGGATCAGTGCCCGATACCCGTGCCGAGAGGCATGCCGCCCGGCCCAAAGCGCCACGGGAATCAATCGATGTCATGTGGATGGAAACAGCGCAGTTTTTTAGGTATGCGCTGTGCTAGTGAGGGGCTACCATTCTGCCTGCCAGCACAACGCGTCAGGCCGAAGTAGTAGTCACTGTGCTCGGAATGCATTCCCGGAAATTGTCGCAGTCCGCCTGTAGTTCAATGGCTGGCTCACCATATTCCAGGCTTAGCATGCTAGCGTCATCGTTGACGCTTTGCAGTTCGATACCCGAATGTAGATGTTCATGCCAGTACCCGTCACTGCATAGCAGCAGCCGTCCATCCCATGGGAGTTGTGTCATCTGCCAGTCCGGAATGCAAAAGCGCCTTGCGTTCAGTGAGCGGGTCAGCAGATGCCGTGATTCGTTAACCCCCGAGATCTCCCCCGGCCAAATCGCCTGTTCCTGCAGATTGTGCGGCCTGTTCACCCAGTTGATGGGCATGCCGGGTCGCTGGAGTCCCACCAGGCAATCGCCAACATGCCCAACATGGATCAATTGCTGCTGAAGGTCGATGAGTACGCAGCAATAGCTGGCGATGGCGTGTAGATAATCTTGTCGCAAGCGTTGCTGTTCGGCACGCATGATACTGACCAGCCCTTCGGGGCTCAGTTGCTGGGCCTCTCCAACTGCAACGTCGACCACGGTACGGGACCAGTGTCGGGCGAGGCCTTGTCCGTCGCCTCTTTCGGCAGCATCCACGAGAATGGCCAACACGTAGTCACCATTGCGCCCGAAAGCTGCTGCATCGTTGTTGCTGAGCCGTGCCTTGCCCTGGCGACTGAGCCAGCCAATCTGCATCAGCGGTTCACTCCTGCCAGGGCTTCTAACCGTTCGAACAGCAGACCTTCGCGATCCGCATCGCCTCTGGCCTGGGCGTTGACTGCATATTCAAAGTTCCTGTCAGTCAGTAGCTGACCAATCTCCTGGCTGATGTAGTCGCGTACTTCGATAGAGGCAGATTCGATTTCGTCTGCTAGCTCCGGGCGCCCGTCAATCAAGTTGAGGACATCTTCTATGTCACGGCTCGACAGGGCATCCCCCTGTCCGCGCCCTGTCCAGGCTTCCAGTTTGGTGGCCATGAAGTACACGGGGTTGACCAGGTTGATAGTAACTTCCTCCTCTAGGTCATAGGCCGTAGAAGAGGCCATTGCGTCTTTGTACCAGCGGTTGCTGAATCCAAGGGAATCGTCGTCCGGCATGAAATCGACGCGAAGATCGCCAAGTTTCATCGCGCAGATGGGGAAGTCATCGACATCTTCTTGTGGGCTGACCCGGAAACCGCGCGCGCTGAGCGTCTCCTGCAAACGGGCGAAGCCTATGGGGCCCATGACGTGCACGATCAGGTCAACATCGTCGGTACTGCGTACTTGCTCCCGGGTGAAAGCGTCCGTCAGTAGCAAGCCCGTGGTGCAGCCACCAACAAAGGTCATCTGCTGGCGAAGTTCGGGCCCCAATGCTTTGGCAACCTCGCATAGCATGCTTCGAAGGGTACTGAAAACGCTCATGGCAACTCCAGGCGATCCTGCAGCAGTTCTGCCGCAAGGTTTCGTTCGCGGGGCTGTCCCAGCCGTATGGCATCGACCAGTGCTAGCAGGGCGTACATTTCCGGATCTCTTCGAGCGGCATCTGCTGCGGTCTTGAACAGCGGCTCGATCTTCATTCCCATGGTATTGCCACGGGCATATGACCAGACCGGCACATGCTCACCAGCGCTAATCAAGCTCTTGTCCAGAACTGGCGCTGCAAAGCTGGTTGCAATGCCACGAGTCAGCTCTCCGGCTCGAACCGGAAAAACATACTTCAGACCGTAAACGATGAACTCAAAAAGGGCCTTGGTGTTCGCTCTAGGCACGCCCGATTTGCGGTCAGCTTTGACCAATCCAATTTGCGTGCAATGCTTCAAGGAGATGTTTATCTGGGTCTTGCTGATGCCCGTTTGTAGCTCCAGTGCTCGGGCGGTGTAGGAAGAGAAATGTGGGGTCCCCTCCTCAAAAAAATCTGGCTGCCCCTGGTAACGCGGAATGTGGTCATCGCTTTCCTCCTCCCAGTCTTTCCAGTCGTGCGGCCACGCCCCCACAGCCTTTCCATGCGACTCATGCCGGTGGAGGCAAACTAGCTTGAGTAATAAACCTATGTCTTGACCTTTCATATGATATTTCACCTATTTGTCCCTGGTCCCGGGACATGGGACAAATAGATCACGCTGACTGCTGTAGTGCAAGCAGTGAAATGAATTTTTTGTGAATTGAGGGCGCGGACCCTGCGGCGGATGGCACGAGCTTCGCCCGTGTTTTCCGATAGCTCGCGGCTCCAGGCGACGCATACATTTGCCTTCGAGTGGCCTTTTCCCCTCAGCGGTCAATACTTCTGTGTATCGCAGGCGTGTTCCTGGTGGCGCGCGCCGCTGGGAGGTGTCGTGTGAACAAACTGACAATCGTGGGTGCCGGCATGGTCGGCGAGGCGGCGGCGCAGATCATCGCTCGGGAAGAGTTGTGCCGTGAGCTGGTGTTGATGGATGTGCAGGGCGAGATGGCGCAAGGCAAGGCGCTGGATGTGTGGCAGGCGGCAGTCGAGTCGGGTTCCGATACCCGGGTTCACGGCGGGGCCAAGGCTGAAATGCTGGACGGCTCTGAGCTGGTGGTCATCACTGCAGGCGTGCCGCGCAAGCCGGGGCAGTCGCGTCAGGATGTACTGAGTATCAACCTGCCAATCCTCGACGGCATCATGGCCGACATCAAGCTGCATGCACCAACTGCGACCGTGCTGGTGGTTTCGAACCCGGTCGATGTGCTCACCTATCGCGCCTGGAGCTTGAGCGGGCTAGGGCGCACCAAGGTGTTCGGCCAGGCGGGGGTGCTGGATACCGCACGCATGAAGTGTTTCATCGCCGAGCAGACCGGGTTCTCTGCCCGGGATATCACGGCGCTGGTCCTGGGCGGGCATGGCGACAGCATGGTGCCGCTGATGCGCTACTGCCAGATCGGTTCGGTGCCGTTGTCGCACTTCCTGTCCAGTGAGCAGATCGAGCAGATCGTCGAGCGCACCCGCAAGGGTGGTGGCGAGATCCTGGGGCTGAAGAAGCTGGGCAGCGCCTGCGATGCGCCGGGCGTGGCGATTGCGCAGATGGTCGATGCGATCGCCAACGGGCGAAACCGCATCTTGCCGGCGGTGGCGATTCTGGAAGGCGAGTACGGGCGCACGGATATTGCCATGGGTGTGCCCTGCGTGCTGGCAGAGGAGGGGTTGGCGCGGGTGATCGAGTTGCCGCTGGATGCGCAGGAGCAGGCGATGTTCGACCAATCGGCTGATCAGGTGGCGCGGGATATTGCTGAAATGAAGGCGCTGTAACGCTGTGGGAGTGGCTTTAGCCGCGAAGAATCCAACGCGGTGCATGGCACCGGCTGCGCCGGTGTTCGCGGCTAAAGCCGCTCCCACAGTGTCCCTGCTAATTCAATGAGTTTACGTGCAGTTCAATAAGGGGGGGGCTGCCAACCCAGCCTGGCCCCTAGCGCTGGTAAGCCTTGCCAAAATGCCGCTCCAGCCGCGCCTGCACCAGCTCGAGCAGGATCGACAGCACCCAGTAGATCACCGCCGCCGTGGTCAGCATCTCCAGGTATCGATAGCTCGACCGCCCGTACGACTGCGCCAGGAACATCACCTCCCATACCCCCATCACCGATATCAGCGATGAATCCTTCAGCATCGAGATGAACTGGTTGGCCGTAGGCGGAATGATCACCCGCATGGCCTGGGGCAGGACGATATGCCAGAAGATCTGCGGCGTGCGCATGCCCAGCGCCAGTGCCGCTTCACGTTGCCCGCGCGCGACGCCGAGGATGCCGGCGCGGAAGATTTCGCTCAGGTAGGCCCCGTAGTTCAGCGACAAGGCGATGATGCCGGCGCTGATGGCGCCCGGTACCAGGCCCAGCTGTGGCAGCCCCAGGTAGATCAGCAGAATCTGGATCAGCAGGGGGGTGCCGCGGAAGAACGAGGTGTAGAAGCTGGCGACACCCACCAGCACCGCGCTGTTCGACAACCGCGCCAGCGCGGCGGCGAAGCCGAACAGTACCGACACCAGCATCGAGCACAGGCACAGGAACAGGGTCAGTGCCGCGCCTTGCAGAAAGCCGTTGGGCCCCAGCTTGAAACCGGCGAGGTTCGGAAACTTCTCCAGGATGATCGAGAACTTCAGATCGAAACTGAGGAAAAACGCGACGAACAGGCCAAACAGCGCCAGCCAGGTCAGCAACAGCCGGGTGCGAAAGCCGAACAGGCCGGCACCCGTGGGCTTGGCCACGGGCTTGGGGGATGAGGGGAAGGTGCTCATTTGCTGATATCGGCGCCAATCCATTTCTGCGACAGCTTGGCCAGGGTGCCGTCAGCCTTCAACTCGGCAAACACCTGGCGCACCTTGGCATCCCACTCGGGGTCGCCTTTCTCGATGGCCACCGAGTTCGGCTCTTCATACAGCGGGGCACCTGCCAGCTTGAAGCGCTTGTCCTGGTCCAGGCGCGGCTGCGCGGTCACCAGGTTGGTGAGGATGGCGTCCAGGCGTACGCCGGCACCCAGGCCAAGGTCCTGGAAGGCGACGTTGTCGGTGTCGTAGGGCGCGATCTGCACGAAATCGAAGGGGTATTCGATCTTCTTGTCTTCGTCGCCTTCGATCACCAGGTTCTTGTTCAGGTAGCTCTCGTAGCTCGATGCACTGGTCAGGCCTACCTTGCGGCCTTCCAGGTCCTTGGCGCCATGGATGCGCTCATCCTTGGCGTTGACCACGATCACCGCAGGCGATGCGTAGTACTCCACCGGGAAGTCGAACACTTCGGCGCGGGCCTTGCTCGGGGTCATCGAGCAGATGCAGATGTCGTAGCGGCCGCTCCAGCGGCCTGCGGCGATCACGTCCCACGAAGGGGTTTCCAGGCGCAGCTTGACGCCGAGCTTGTCCGCCACGGCCTTGGCCACATCCACGTCGAAACCGTCCAGCTGGTTCTGGTCATTGAGGAAGGAAAACGGTGGGTAGCTTTCCATCAGGACGTTGACCAGTTCCTTGCGCGATTCAACCCGCTCCAGCGTGGCACCGGCAAAGGCCTGGGAAGCAGTTGCGAGCAGCACAAGGCCCGCACCGAGCACAGTAGAAAATCGCATGGACATACCTGAAATGTTGGCCAATTATAGGAAGCGATATTTAATAGTTATAAATGTCACCTACATAATGAATTTTATTCATAAGCACCTTTAGAGTAGTTATATGAAACAGCGAGCGATGGTAATTCTCGACGGTGGCATGGGCCGTGAGCTGCAGCGCAGTGGGGCGCCGTTTCGTCAGCCCGAGTGGTCGGCGCTGGCGCTGAGCGAGGCGCCGGAAGCGGTGGTTGGTGTGCACGCAGCGTTCATCGCTGCCGGTGCCCAGGTCATTACCAGCAACAGCTATGCGGTGGTGCCGTTCCACATCGGCGAAGAGCGTTTTGCAAAGGAAGGGCGACAACTGGCCAATATCGCAGGCCAGCTGGCGCGGCATGCCGCCGATACCGCAGCGCACCCGGTCAAGGTGGCCGGCTCGCTGCCGCCGCTGTTCGGCTCCTATCGCCCGGACCTGTTCCAGCCCGAGCGCGTCGAGGAGGTGCTGGCCCCGTTGCTGCAGGGCCTGGCCCCGCATGTTGACTTGTGGCTGGCCGAAACCCAGAGCTCGGTTGCCGAGGTGCGAGCCATTCACGGCCAATTGCCGGCAGACGGCAGGCCGTTCTGGGTGTCGTTCACCCTGCAGGACGAAGAGGTCGACGAGGTGCCACGCCTGCGCTCCGGCGAGCCAGTGGCCGATGCCATCGAAGCCGTGGTCGGCCTGGGCGCGGCGGCCGTGCTGTTCAACTGCAGCCAGCCCGAGGTCATTGGCGCTGCACTGGATGTAGCGCGCTCGGTAATCGAGCGACACAACGCCGACATCGCCATTGGTGCCTATGCCAACGCCTTCCCGCCGCAGCCGAAGGAAGCCACCGCCAACGACGGCCTGGATGAGCTGCGCGAAGACCTTGACCCGCCGGGTTACCTGGCATGGGCCAACGATTGGCGTGAACGGGGTGCCAGCATGATCGGTGGCTGCTGTGGCATTGGCCCGGAGCATATCGCCGAGCTGAAACGCAACCTGGCGTAAAGCCTTGAAGGGGCAGGGCGGCTTCCGCACCCGCTCGGCCCCAGCCATTAAAAAAAACGTTACTCAGACCCGGATTCCATCGTTTTTCAGTCCCCCCGCCATGCCCCTATAGTCCGCTGAAAGCCGATGCCGAATCGGTGTACACAACTCAGCGGTGCGGGAACCGGATATGAACAAGAACGAGAAATTCGAGGGCAATGCAGCGGCCGGTATCGGTACGCGTGTGGTGTGGAGCGGGGAGCAGGTCCAGCACCCCTACAACGCTACCCAGACCCCGATCGTGGTCAGTGCCGCCTACGGCTACAACGACATCGATGCCTGGTACGACGTGGCGCAGGGCAAGCTGCCCGGCTACATCTACAGCCGCATGAGCAACCCGACAGTCGCTACCCTGGAAGCCAAGCTCTGCGAGCTGGAACAGTCCGAGTCGGCGGTGGCATTCAGCAGCGGCATGGCTGCCATCAGTGCCGTGCTGCATACCTTCCTCTCAAGCGGCAAGCGTGTGGTGTCGACCCGTGACAGTTACGGCGGTACCAACAAGATCTTCGAAGAGTTCCTGCCGCGCATGGGTGTGCAGGTCTGCCTGTGCGACACCCTCGACACCGAAGCACTGGAGCGCGAGATCGCCGCGGGTTGCGACCTGCTGTATCTGGAAACCCCTACCAACCCCACCCTCAAGGTACTGGACATCCAGCGCCTGAGCGCTGCCGCCCGGAAGGCTGGCGCCGTGGTAGTGGCCGATAACACCTTCGCCACCCCGCTGAACCAGAACCCGCTGGCCCTGGGCGTGGATGTGGTGGTGCACAGTGCCACCAAATTCCTGTCCGGGCACGGTGATGTACTGGGCGGGGTGGTGTGCGGTGCCGAGTCGTTGATGGCCCAGGTGCGCCACTACCGCGAGATCAACGGTGCGGCGCTGGACCCGTTTTCCGCCTACCTGATCATCCGCGGTATCAAGACCCTGGCCCTGCGCCTGCGTCAGCAACAGGCCAGTGCCCAGGCCCTGGCGCATTACCTGACTACCGAACCGCTGGTCGAAGCGGTCAACTACCCGGGGTTGCCCCAGCATCCGGGCCATGCGATCGCCAAGGCGCAGATGCGTGGCTTCGGCGCCATTGTCAGCTTCGTGCTCAAAGGCGGCATGCCCACCGTAGCGCGGCTGCTGCCGCGCCTGAAGTACGCCCATCGGGCGGGCAACCTGGGCGCGGTAGAAACCATCTACGGCCCGGCGCGTACCACCAGCCATGTGGAAAACACCCTCGAAGAACGGCTGGCCCTGGGCATTTCCGAAGGGCTGGTGCGCATTTCGGTGGGCATCGAGGACACCGAGGACCTGCTGGCAGACCTGGCACAGGCCTGTGCATCGGTGCGCCAGGAGTTGGCCGCAGCAAAGGAATTGCACGGTGACGAAGACGCCTGCCTGGCCGAAGCACAGGCCTGAGGCAGGCGTGTAGCACCCGCTCCTTGCGGTGGGTGCCACTTCATGAAGTCGAACAAAAACAATATGCAAGGCAATTCGCTTCGCTCTGCCAAGACGAGGTCGTTGCAACGTCCTTGCCCGCCAACTTTCATGAGTAA
Organism: Pseudomonas shirazica; assembly: GCF_015168335.1. Lineage (NCBI taxonomy): Bacteria > Pseudomonadati > Pseudomonadota > Gammaproteobacteria > Pseudomonadales > Pseudomonadaceae > Pseudomonas > Pseudomonas shirazica. Next base: position 4,544,714 of record NZ_CP063456.1, on the reverse strand, counting down.
ACCACAATGTCCCTGCAGACAACGACAACGAGAAATGCTTCGGCGCATAGCTTCAAGCAGGATATGCAAACCCGCCATATCGTCATGCTGGCGCTGGGCGGTGTCATCGGTACCGGCCTGTTCCTGACGTCGGGCTACACCGTCAACCAGGCGGGCCCGCTGGGGGCGGTCATCGCCTATATCCTCGGCGCGATCATGGTCTACCTGGTGATGATGTGCCTGGGCGAACTGGCGGTACACATGCCGGAAGTCGGCTCGTTCAGCAGTTACGCCACGCGCTACCTCGGGCCGGGTACAGGCTACATGGTGGCCTGGATGTACTGGCTGACCTGGACCGTGGCCATCGGCTCGGAATTCACCGCCGCCGGTATCCTGATGGTGCGTTGGTTCCCCGATACGCCGGTGTGGATATGGAGTGCGCTGTTCGGGTTTGCGGTGTTCATCAGCAATATCATTTCGGTGCGGTCGTTTGCCGAAACCGAATTCTGGTTGTCACTGATCAAGGTGCTGGCGGTTATCGCCTTCCTGGTGGTGGGCGGCGGCGCGATCCTGGGCGTTTTCGAAATTACCCAGGCGCACAGTGTCGGGCTGGGCAACTTCACCCGCGAGGGGCTGTTCCCTACGGGCTTCTGGTCGATCGCCATGACCCTGCTGGCGGTGGCCTTCGCGTTCTCGGGTACCGAGTTGATCGGCATCGCCGCCGGCGAAACCCGCGACCCGGAAAAGAACGTACCCAAGGCCATCCGTACCACGGTCCTGCGGCTGGCGCTGTTCTTCGTCGGCACCATCTTCGTATTGGCTACCTTGTTGCCGCGTGAACAGGCCGGGGTGGTTGAAAGCCCGTTCGTGATGGTCTTTGCCATGATCGGTATCCCCTATGCGGCGGACATCATGAACTTCGTCATCATCACTGCACTGCTGTCGGCGGCCAATTCCGGGCTTTATGCAGCGGCGCGCATGCTGTGGACCCTCAGCGACCAAGGCAACATGCCCCGCCGGTACGCGGCGCTGTCGCGTCGTGGCACGCCGTTCAATGCCATCGTCCTGAGCATGGCCGGTGGCATGGCATCGCTGCTGAGCAGTGTGTTTGCCCCCGACACCATCTACCTGGCGCTGGTGTCCATTTCCGGGTTGGCGGTGGTGGTGGTGTGGATCAGCATCGCGGCCAGCCAGATGGCATTCCGTCGCCATTACATCGCCAATGGCGGCAAGCTCGAAGACCTCAAGTTCCGCGTGCGCGGCTACCCGTTCGTGCCGCTGGCGGCCATCTTCTGCTGCGTGCTGGCCTGCGTCGGCATTGCCTTCGACCCGGCACAGCGCGTGGCCCTGTACTTTGGTCTTCCATTTATCGCCTGGTGTTACCTGGCCTACTGGCTGACCCGCAAGTACCGCGACCGTCGCCCGCTGCAACCGGAAGCCTTGGCAACAGGTTCCGAGGCCGCCAGAGCAGGGTGATACTAGGGCACCGGAACGTTGCCACGAGAAACCGCCGATGACCCAGAAAACCCTGCCCCCCTTGAACTGGCTCAGAGCCTTCGAAGTGTCGGCGCGTTACCTGAACTTCACCCATGCAGCCGAGGAACTGCACCTCACCCAAGGGGCCGTGAGCCAGCAGATCCGCCACCTGGAGAGCCAGTTGGGGGTGGCGCTGTTCAAGCGCCTGCCCCGGGGGCTGGGGTTGACCGAAGAAGGCCAGTCCTACCTGCCGGTGGTGCAGGATGCGATAAGCCGCCTGGCGGTAGGCACCAATGAAATTTTCGGGCAACGCCAGCGTCGGCCCCTGAAAGTGCGCGGCAGCCTGTCGTTCCTGCATTTCTGGCTGGCGCCCCGCCTGGCCGATTTTCGCCGTTCGCACCCGCAGGTGGACATCCGCTACATCAGCAACCTGTGGGTCAAGGAACTGGATGCAGAGGATGACCTGGAAATCCGCTGGGGCAGCGGCCAGTGGGCTGGCGTGGAAGCGCAGCGCCTGACCCGCGACCTGCTGGTGCCAGTCTGCTCCCCTGCGCTGATTGCCGGCTCCCCGCTACGCGAGCCGCACGACCTGGCCCGCGTCCCGTTGCTGCATGTGCTGGGTTACGAGGAGGGGTGGGGTTATTGGCTGGAGCGGGTAGGCGCCGATCAGGTCGATTCTTCCAGCGGCCTGCAGTTCGACACCCTGGTGGCGACCTTGCGCATGGCGGAACTGGGGCTTGGGGTGGCACTGGCGCGCTCGTCGCTGGTCGAGGACTTGCTGCAGGAGGGGCGGCTGGTGGCGCCTTTTGCGCAGCGCATCGAGGCGAGCGAGTCGTTTTACCTGGTACGTGGCCTGGCTGAGGCGTTGTCCACGGATGCCCAAGCCTTCAGCCACTGGTTGGTGGCGATGGCCCACCGTTAATCAAATATTTACCTGGAGCACCGATGCAGTACACATCCACGCGCGGCAACGAGACACGGGTTGATTTCCGCACGGCGCTGCTTTCCGGGCTGGCCGACGATGGCGGGCTTTACGTGCCGACTGCGGTGCCGACGTTCAGCCAGCAGGATATTGCCAGCTGGTCGTGGTTGCCGTTCGACGAACTGGCCTGGCGGGTAATGGCGCCGTTTGTCGGCGACACGCTCGATGAGCCGACCCTGAGAGCGCTGGTAAGCGACAGCTACCGCGGCTTCAAGCACCGTGGCATCGCACCGTTGCAGCAGATTGGCCATAACGAATGGATCCTGCAGCTGTTTCACGGGCCTACCCGTTCCTCCAAGGATTTCGCCGCGCAATTGCAGGCGCGGCTCATCCGCCATTTCCTGGGCCCCGATTGCGAACGGGTCATGCTGGTCGGTGCCAGCAACGGCGATACGGCGGTGGCCGCTATCGAAGCCTTGCGGCATTGCCCTACGGCACGCTTGCTGGCGCTTTACCCCAGTGCCGGGACACCGGCCGACCGGGCGGCGGTGATGCGCAGTGCCGCTTCCGAAAGCGTGAGCTGCATGGCCGTGGACGGCAGCTTCGATGACTGCCAGTCACTGGTGTCGGCGCTGCTGCGTGCATGGCCGTGCCCCGGGCTGATTCCCGTGAGCTTCAACTCGACCAACTGGGTCGGCGTGCTGGCGCAGATCGTGTTCTATTTCCACGCGGCGCTTCAGCTGGGTGGGGGGATTCGGCCGGTGGGTTTCAGCATCCCCACGGCCAGTTTTGCCGAGATCTACGCGGGGTTCATTGCCCAGAAAATGGGCCTGCCAATCAACCAGATCATTGTTTCCACCAACCGCAACGATGCCTTGCACCGGTTCATCCACTGCAATCGCTACAGCCGTGGCTCCACCAGCCAGACCTTGTCGCCGGTCATGGACTTTTCGCTGTTCTCCAACCTGGAACGTTTCGTCTGGGAGCTGTATGACCGCGATGGTGGCGCGACCCGGGCACTGATGGAGCATTTCGAGGATTGTGGCGAGTTGAGCATCGGCAACCGCCAGTGGCTGCACGCGCGCATGCTGTTCGACTCCTATGCCGTGGATGACGCGCTGATTCGCGAAGAAATCGTCACGCTGTTCCAGGAAACCGGCTGCGCAGTAGACCCACACGCTGCCACCGGGGCATTCGCCGGGCGCCTGCACCGGCGCAACATTGGTGCGCCGATCGTCACGCTGGGCCAGTTTGCCCCGGAAAAGTCTGCCGGGTTGCTGGCGGAGCTTGGGGCCTGGCATGGCGAGGTGCCGGCCTGTGGTGTTGGCAGCGCAGGCGTTGGGCCGCTGCTGGCGCCAGAGGACCTGGCGGGGGTTCATGAAATACTGGCCCGGTTGCAGGCAGGACGATGAAGCGCATCCTCGACCCCCTGGACGAGCGTATTCTCGCCGAGCTCACCGCCAATGCACGCATTGCCCATGCCGAACTGGGGCTCAAGGTGAACCTGTCGCGTAATGCGGTACGCCAGCGCATCGAGCGCCTGGAGCGTGACGGGGCCATCCAGGGCTATACCCTGCGTATCGGTGAGGGGCGACGACCGACCTCGCTGATCAACGCGGTCATCTTCGTCTACCGCTACGACCGCATGCGCGGAGAGGCTGTGCTCGATGCATTGCGCCAGATCCCCGAGGTGATCCAGTGTGAAGTGCTCAGCGGCGAATTCGACCTGCTGCTGCGCGTCGAGGCTTCCAGCCCGGAACGGGTGCACCATGTATGGAAGGAGATTGCCGCCATGCCTGGGGTCGAGAACACCGTGACATCGTTCGTCCTGGCCACGGTGATCTGAGACGCGCGCTTGCCGTTTGGTAACCCTCGCTACAACAACGCCGCCCGGGTTTGCGCCCTGGCGGCGTTTTGCATTCCGGCGGCGCTCAGGCGTGCATCGGCTACTGGTCAGATTGGCCAGTAAATACAGCGGATTGCCATATTCAACTGGCATTGCACGGCTCTTACGCTTGTCCCCATCGACCAACCGCCTGGAAAGGACAGCGAACCATGACCGAATACAAAATTGCACTTGTTGGCTTTGGCGGTGTGAACCGTGCCCTGGCCCAACTGATCGCCGAACGCAATGCGCGCTGGCAGCAAGAGCTGGGCTTTGGCCTGAAGATCGTTGGCGTGACCGACCTGTTCCTGGGGTCGGCAATCGACCGCAACGGTCTGGATGCGGCCACGCTGGCTGCACTGCCTGCTCAGAAGGGGGCGCTGGCGCAGATCCCGCAAGGTTCGGCTGAAGCGTTCAACGAATCGGTGATCAAGCAGTCCGGTGCCGACATCATCGCCGAGGCCACATTCACCAACCCCAAGGACGGTGAACCGGCGGCAACCTTCTGCCGTTGGGCGCTGGAAGCTGGCAAGCATGTGGTCACTACCAACAAGGGGCCGATCGCCTTGCATGCTGCGGCGCTGAAGGCCCTGGCCAAGGCCAATGGTGTGTCGTTCGAGTACGAAGGCGCGGTCATGAGCGGTACGCCGGTGCTGCGCATGGCGCGCCAGACGTTGGCCGGTGCAGGCCTGGTGGGGTTCGAGGGCATCCTCAACGGCACCTCCAACTATGTGCTGACGCGCATGGAAGAGGGACTCGGTTTTGCCGATGCAGTGGCCCAGGCGCAAGCACTTGGCTATGCCGAGGCTGACCCGAGCGCCGATGTGGAGGGGTATGACGTACGCCTGAAAGTGGTGATCCTCGCCAACGAGCTGCTCGGCGCTTGCTTGCAGGTGAATGATGTGACCTGCAGCGGGATCAGCAGCCTCGATAGCGCTGCTATCCAGCAAGCGCAGGCGGCGGGCCAGCGCTGGAAACTGATCGGCAGTGCCAGCCGTGAAACCGATGGTTCGGTGCGTGCCTGCGTCGAAGCGCGCCTGTTGCCCGGCAACCACCCTCTGGCGGGTATTTCCGGTGCCACCAATGCGGTTGCGTTCAACACCGAATTGCTGGGCGCTGTAACCGTGTCCGGCCCGGGTGCGGGGCGTGTCGAAACGGCATTCGCCCTGTTGTCGGATATCGTCGCCATCCACACTGCTGGCCGCTCGGCCTGAGGAGCAACCTTCATGAGCCTGACTTCCGTGTCCCGGGTAGCCGTCCAGCAACCCGCCTTGATCGATGTCTACAGCCCGTTCGACGGTAGCCTGGTCGGCAGCGTCGCCAACCTTGCTGCCGATGCCGTGCCAGGTCTGCTCGTGCGTGCTCGGCAGGGCGTGCACGAAAGTGCCGCGCTGCCTCGGCACCGTCGCGCGAGCATCCTGGAGCAGGCGGCCCGGCTGATTGAGCGCGATGCAGCCGATTTTGCCGGCCTGATTGTCGACGAAGCGGGCAAGACCCTGCGTCAGGCCGAGAAGGAGGTGAAACGCTGCATCAACACGCTCAAGCTGTCTGCCGAGGAAGCGCGGCGCAATGCCGGCGAGGTGGTGCCGTTCGATGCCTACGAAGGCTCCGAATCGCGTCAGGGCTGGTTCACACGCGAGCCGCTGGGGCTGATCCTGGCCATCACGCCGTACAACGACCCGCTCAACCTGGTGGCGCACAAGTTGGGGCCAGCGATTGCCGGGGGCAATGCGGTCATTCTCAAACCCTCGGAGCTGGCCCCGCTTTCTGCCTTGAAGCTGGTGCAGTACCTGGTCGACGCGGGGCTGCCAGAGGCCGTCGTCACCGTGGCCACTGGCGGTGCCGAACTGGGCAAGGCCCTGGTGGCCGTGCGTGAAGTGCGGATGATTTCCTTCACCGGCGGTTTCGCCACAGGCGAACAGATTGCCCGGGGGGCGGGCCTGAAAAAACTGGCCATGGACCTGGGTGGCAACGCCCCGGTGCTGGTACTGAAGGACTGCGACCTCGAGGCCACTGTCGAGTCTTGTGTATCTGGCGCGTTCTGGGCAGCCGGGCAGAACTGCATCGGCACCCAGCGCATCCTGGTGGAAGCTTCCATCTATGAGGCATTCCGCCAGCGCTTCGTGGCCTTGACCCAGGCCATGGTGGTAGGTGATCCAGGCCTGCGCGAAACCGACATGGGGCCGATGATCACCGAAGGCTCGGCCCGGCAGATTGAAGAGCGCGTGAACCAGGCCCTTCAAGGCGGCGCTCGCCTGCTCTGTGGTCACAAGCGCCAGGGGGCTACCTATTCGCCGACGGTGCTGGAAGGTGTTGACCACGCCAGCCGGCTGTGGCGTGAAGAGGTGTTCGCACCGGTGGTGATGCTGGCGCCCTTCGAGGAGATCGAGCAGGCCATAGCGCTGGCCAATGCCCCGGAGTACAGCTTGCACGCTGGTGTGTTTACCCGAGACCTGTCCTTGGCGTTGAGCCTGGCACGGCGTATCGAGGCGGGCGGCGTGATGATCAACGACTCGTCCGACTACCGCTTCGATGCCATGCCATTCGGTGGCTCGAAATATGGAAGCCTTGGCCGCGAGGGGGTGCGGTTCGCCTACGAGGACATGACCCAGCCCAAAGTCGTCTGCCTCAACCAGATGGGTTGAGAGGGGGAACCTTGATGATCGAACGTTATGGACAAGGCGAGCGGATGTCGCTGGCGGTCTGCTACAGGGGCCTGTTCGAAACGGCAGGCGTGGTTGCGGACGACCTGCAGCAGGATGTACAGGGCCAGTTGCGGCAGGCGTTGGGTACGATCGATGGGCTGATGGCAGAGGCCAACGTCGATAAGGAGCATTTGACCCGGGTTCAGTTATGGATCGCCGACTACAGCCACTTCGACCTGGTCAATGAGGTGTACGACGCCTGGTTGAAGGGGTATCCGAAACCTCCACGGGCTTGCGTAGGCGCAGACCTTGGAGAGGGGTACCTGGTCGAGGTGCAGGTGTTTGCCGTGTGCCCTGAGCGCTCCTGACCCAAAGCGGCTGACGCCCCGGGTCAGCGCACAAACCGGGGTATCGCCTTTACGTAGACCAGTTCGCCTAGCAGTTCCACCAATGTCTGCGTAATCACAGCTGCCGCCGCCAAACCGCGCATGTCTTCCGGCAACGCCAGCGCCAGCGGCAGCACTACCAGCGAATTGCGCGTGGCGGCGCTGAAGGTTACCGAGCGTGCCTCGGTCACCGGCAAGCGCAGCAAGCGCGCCGCAACGAACCCGAGCACTGGCGCCAGCAGCATGAAGCCGATGTACACCGGAATCACCGGCAGCAAACGGTCGAAATCACGCAGTACCACGGCAATCTGCGAGGCGATGACCACCACCAGCACCAGAGCCATGGCCGGTACCGGCATCCACGCCCAGGCGTCGTTCCAGGTCGAGACCGTGCGTGAGCGACGGGCGCCGGCGCTGGTGAGTACGGCGAGGACCATCGGCAGCACGATCAGTAGCACGAAGGCTTCCACGAACGGGGTGATGGAGATGGCCACGCTGCTGTTGTCACCCAGCATCAGGGCCAGGTAGAGCGGCAGCATTGCCAGTTGTACCAACAGCAGCACAGGGGTGGCGGCCAGGGTCAGGCGGGAGTCGCCTTTGCCGATGTGGGTGAAAACCACCACGTAATCGATGCACGGTGTCAGCAACACCAGCAGCGCGCCGATGAGGATCGCCGGGTGCTCGACCAGCCCGCGGGTGATGGCCCATACCAGTAGCGGCACGAGGACGAAGTTGGCCAGCAGCAGGGCGGAAGTGAAGCGGCGGTTGCCCAGACCCTGGCGCAAGTCGAGGAAGGGGATCTGCAGGAACATCGCGTACATCAGCACCGCGATGGCGGGGGTGACCAGCGCCTCCAGGAGCTGTGCAGTGTCGCTGGTCAGCAGGCCGAACGTGACGGCGGCAAGCACGGCGACGAAATAGATCGGGACCTGGTGGGTTTCAAGTTGCTCTCTGGTCAAGGTAGGGCCTGTGCTTGAAGGGAGGAACGCAATCATAACCTGTGGGAGCGGGCGTGCCCGCGAATACCGGCGCAGCCGGTGCCATCCACCGAGTCGTCTTCTTCGCGGGCACGCCCGCTCCCACAGGATTCGCCACCTGAAAACGAAAAAGCCCGGCACTAGGCCGGGCTTTTTCCTGTCAGGCAATCGCCAATCAGTTGCCGTAAACCGGCAGCTTCTTGCAGATGGCCTTGACCTTCTCACGCACGGCGTCGATAACCGCTTCGTTGTTCAGGTCAGCCAGGATGTCGCAGATCCAGCCAGCCAGCTCGCGGCACTCGGCTTCCTTGAAACCACGGGTGGTAACGGCTGGGGTGCCGAAACGCAGGCCCGAGGTGACGAACGGGGAACGTGGGTCGTTCGGTACCGAGTTCTTGTTGACGGTGATGAAGGCTTTGCCCAAGGCGGCGTCAGCGTCCTTGCCGGAGATTTCCTGCTTGATCAGCGACAGCAGGAACAGGTGGTTCTGGGTGCCACCGGAAACCACGTCGAAACCACGCTCGATGAACACGCTGGCCATGGCCTGGGCGTTCTTCACTACCTGCTGCTGGTAAGCCTTGAACTCAGGCTGCAGGGCTTCCTTGAAGCAGATGGCCTTGGCAGCGATGACGTGCTCCAGCGGGCCACCCTGGGCGCCAGGGAAGACGGCGGAGTTCAGCTTCTTCTCGATCTCTTCGTTCTTGCGAGCGAGGATCAGGCCGCCGCGCGGGCCGCGCAGGGTCTTGTGGGTGGTGGTGGTGACCACGTCGGCGAACGGAACTGGGTTCGGGTACACGCCAGCGGCAACCAGGCCGGCAACGTGGGCCATGTCGACGAACAGGTAGGCACCGACCTTGTCGGCGATGGCGCGGAAGCGGGCGAAGTCCAGAACCTGCGAGTAGGCCGAGAAGCCGGCAACGATCATCTTCGGCTTGTGCTCGACAGCCAGGCGCTCGACTTCGTCGTAGTCGATCAGGCCGTTGCTGTCGATGCCGTACTGGATGGCGTTGTACAGCTTGCCCGAGGAGCTTACCGAAGCACCGTGGGTCAGGTGGCCACCGTGGGCCAGGCTCATGCCCAGGATGGTGTCACCGGCCGACAGCAGGGCCAGGTAGACGGCGGCGTTGGCCTGGGAGCCGGCGTGCGGCTGAACGTTGGCGTAGTCGGCGCCGAACAGTTCCTTGGCACGGTCGATGGCCAGTTGCTCGACGACGTCGACGTACTCGCAACCACCGTAGTAGCGCTTGCCTGGGTAGCCTTCGGCGTACTTGTTGGTCAGGACCGAGCCCTGTGCCTCCATGACTGCCGGGCTGGTGTAGTTTTCCGAAGCGATCAGCTCGATATGCTCTTCCTGGCGCAGAGCTTCTTGCTGCATGGCTTCGAAGAGCTCGGCGTCGTACTTGGCAATGGTCAAATCACGGCTGAACATGGCGGTCCTCAAGGATCGGGGTGAATTGGGGGGGCATTCTAACCGATTGATCCGCGGCTGGCATATGAAGTGGCATCAAGTCGCGGACCAATGGGCTTCACGTTGCATCCCGCGCCGTGTCTGGGCTGGGCGGGAACTGGAGTTGACTCGCAGGTCCGTTTTTAAGGGTGCGCTTCTCAGGCCGGGCGCGGTCCCTGTAGGAGCGGCCTTGTGTCGCGAAAGGGGCGCGCAGCGGCCCCGCGATTGCAGCGTTGCCGCCGAAATTGTCGGGACCGCGTTGCGGTCCTTTCGCGACACAAGGCCGCTCCTACAGAGTCCGCGCACGCCAGGAGGCGTCGGGGTCAATGGAACATGAAGAGCTTCTCGTTGGCGAACTGCGCCTCGAACTGATGCGCCGGCATCGGCCGCCCGAACAGGTAGCCCTGCACCTCGTCGCAACCATGCTCGCGCAGGAACTCCAGCTGCTCGTGGGTCTCCACCCCTTCGGCGATCACCGCCAGGTTGAGGCTGTGGGCCATGGCGATGATCGCCCGGGCAATTTGCGCATCCTGTTCGCCTTCGGGCAGGCCGTCGACGAAGGTGCGGTCGATCTTCAGCACGTCGATCGGGAACTGCTTGAGGTAGTTCAGCGACGAATAACCGGTGCCGAAGTCGTCCACCGCGATGCTCAGGCCGAGGTTTTTCAGGCTGGCGAGAATCTGCATGGCTTCGTTCACTTCGCGCATCAGGATGCTTTCGGTCAGCTCCAGCTCCAGGCACGCCGGTGGCAGGCCGGTTTCTTCCAGAATGGTGGCGATGCGCGTACCCAGCTGGCCGTCGGAAAACTGCCGCGCCGAGATGTTCACCGACACCTTGGGCACGCGCACCTTGGCCTTGTGCCAGGCCTTGAGCTGGCGGCTGGCCTCGCGCAGCACCCAGTCGCCCACGTCCACCACCAGGCCCAGTTCTTCGATCACCGGGATGAAATCGCCCGGCGGCACCAGGCCGCGGGTCGGGTGGCGCCAGCGTAGCAGGGCTTCGGCGCCGGTCAGGCGCTTGCCGTCGCCACTGAACTGCGGCTGGTAGTAGAGGATGAACTCGTTCTGCTCCATGGCATGGCGCAGGTCGCTCTCCAGCTCCAGGCGTTCCAGGGCGCTGGCGTTCATCTCCGCCTGGTAGAACTGGAAGTTGTTCTTGCCGCGCTCCTTGGCGTGGTACATGGCGGTGTCGGCGTTTTTCATCAGCTGGCTCAGCTCGCTGCCGTCCTGCGGGCTGAGGGCGATGCCGATACTGGCGGTAACGAAGAACTCGCGGTTTTCCAGCACGAACGGCCGCACCAGGCTGCCGAGGATGTTCTCGGCCACGTGGATGGCGCGGTTGAGTGCCATCTCGCGGGTCGCGCGCGGTTGCAGCAGCAGGGTGAACTCGTCGCCGCCCATGCGCGCCACGGTGTCGTCGTTGTCCACACAGGCCAGCAGGCGCTGGGCCATGTCCTTGAGCATGCGGTCGCCGGCAGCGTGGCCGAGGGAGTCGTTGATCGGTTTGAAGCGGTCCAGGTCGAGGAACATCAGCACCACCCAGGCCTTTTGCCGCTCGGCCTGCTGCAGGGCGTTGTACAGACGGTCTTGGAACAACGTGCGGTTGGGCAGGTGGGTGAGGGCGTCGTAGTAGGCCAGGCGGTGGATGCGCTGTTCGCTGGCCTTGCGCTCGCTGATGTCGGTGAAGAAACACACGTAGCTGGCCAGGTCGCCTTCGTCGTCCAGCACTGCGGTAATGCCGACCCAGGCCGGGTAGTGGTCGCCGTCGCGGCGCTTGAGCCACATTTCGCCCTCCCAGCTGCCTCGCTGGTAAAGCTGCTTCACCACGTAGCGCAGGTGGCCTTCCTGCTGCTCGTCGACGGTAAGCATGCCCGGCAACTGGTCGAGCACCTCGCTGACGGCGTAGCCACTGACGCGGCTGAACGCTTCGTTGGCCTGGACGATATAGCCCGCCGGGTCGGTGATGAGGATGGCCGAGGTGGAGTGCTCGAATACCGTCGCTGCCATGCGCAGGTCTTTCTCGGCACGGCGTTGCTGGCTGATGTCGCGGCCAACCCCGAGCACGCCTTCGAAGCGCTCTTCATCGTCCCACACCAGCACCAGGCGCAGTTCGATGGGGATCTTGCGGCCATCGGCGCGCAGGCAGTCGAAAAGGAACAGCTGGGTGGGCAGTTGGTTGCGTAGCTGGGCCAGCTGGGCCGGGTCGCCCATGGCCTTGCTGACGCGCTCCATCAGGCTGTAGATGCCGGTAAGCTGGGACGGGTTGGCGATGATCGACTGCCAGCCGTTGGCGAAGATCCAGTCGGCCTGGTAGCCCAGCACGCTTTGCACCGAGGGGCTTACGTAGTTGAGCTGGAGCAGGTTGTCGGTGGAGAAGATCACGTCGCTGATGCTTTCGGCGAGCATGCGGTAGCGCTGCTCGCTGTCGCGCAGCGACTGGCTGGCCTCGATCTGCACCGTCACGTCCTTACCCACGCCGATGATGCGTGTCACCAGGCCGTCGGCGTCACGGGTCAGCACTTGTTCGCGGATGTCGTAGCAGCGCCAGCCGCCATCGCGGTGGCGGAAACGCAGCTGGCAGTGCAGCGGCTGGTCATGGCCGCTGTCCCGCTGTTGCTGGCGCAGCGCCTGGTAGTGCGTGGCATCCTCGGGGTGCAGCAGCAGTTCCCAGAAGCGCTCGCCCATCTGCGCCAGCTCGGTACGGTCGTAGCCCAAGGTCTGGCCGAGGTGGCGGTTGCTGAAGATCATGCGCTGGCTGAGCACGTCCTGCACATACAACTGGTCGGGCACGGTGCGCACCACGTCCGACCAGAAGCTTTCGCGCTCCAGCAGCGACAGCTCCACCTGCTTGCGGCTGGTGATGTCGCTGATGCTGAGGATGACCGCCTGGTAGTCGCGGCGCTGCTGCGGCAGGCGGGCCATCAGCCACAGGTGCAGCTCGCCACCCAGCGGCGCCGGCAGGCGCACCTCCAGCTCCAGCAGCGGGCGCTGCTCGATCAGCGCGTCGATCAGTTGCATGCCGATGCTGTCGCGGCCATCGCCAGTGCCATCGATCAGGCGCTGCCAGGCACCTTCGTGGCTGTCGATGTTCAACAGTTGGCGGGCCACCTGGTTGATCTCGGTGATCTTCAGCTCCAGCAGCAGCGAGCGGCGCAGGTTGGGGTCCAGGGCCAGGCTGTGTTTGAGCGCGGCACGGTTGCGCAGGTGGTAACGGTCGAGTTGGCCGGGCAGGCTGGACAGGTCGAGCACACACAAGGCCACGCCGGTGCCTTCGAAAATTTCCTGATAGCGCCGGCGGTCGTCCTGCAGCGCCCGTTGGCGGCGGCGCATGTTGACCAGGGCCAGCATCGGCAGCAGGGCGCAGAACAGCACCAGCAGGCATTTGCCGAGCAGCGCCGGCAGCAGCTTCTGTTGGGCCAGCTTGGCGTCGAACAGGCCGCGCAACTGCCAGGTACTGTTGTCGATGAAAGCCAGCATCACGCTTTGCAGCGGTTGGTTGCTGGTAACGGCCGGCGCATGGCTTTGCAGTACCTCGCCGTTGCGGCTGTTTTCCAACAGCCACAGCGGGTGGCCGGCACCATCCAGGTGGAGGGTGAGGGTGCGGTAGTAGTCCGGCGACAGGCGCAGCAGCCAGTAGCCGCGGCCTTGTTCGGTGGCCTGGCGTAGCAATAGGTAGACGGTGCGGTTGTCGCCCGAATTGGTGAAGAAGTACGGGCTGCCCTGGTTCAGCCTAAGCAGCTCGTCAAGCAAATGGCGGTCGGGGCTGCCGGCCAGGCTGTCGGCCTGCACCTGCCCGGTAGCGTCCAGCCAGGCCATGCTCTGCAGGGCCGGCAGGCGCTCGCGAAGGGTGCCCATGAGGCTGGGCAGGGCCGAGGGCGTCGGCGCCTTGACGTAGGGCTGCACCACATTCACGGCCTGTTGCGCCTTGAGGGCCATGTTCAGGCTCAGGTGGTCGGCCAGTTCGGCGGTGGCGTCCAGGCTCTGTTTGCGCAGGTCGGCCTGGGTATGGTTGAACTGGGCGAACAGCTGCCACAGCAGCAGGCCCAGCAGGATCAGGGCCAGCAGCGCCAGCGCACCCTTGATCGACCCGCGCAGCGAGGCCACGGGCGCCTGTGGCGCGGAACGCAATGTCGACGGATGAGTAAGATTGGTCAAGCGTTGATCCTGCGATTGGGCTGGCGATGGCAGGGATGGATCATGCACGGTGTGTGCCGGTGTCTGGTTGCCAGACCGCGGTGGCGCACTATAAGGCCGGACACCCGAAACGGGCTAGCATGCCTAGGATTATGGCAAAGTGCCAGCCGATGTGACCGGTGGTGCCTGCCCGGTGGTTCGGCAAGCCCCTGCAACCTGTGCGAGAATAGCGCCCGCTTCAAATGACAACGCATCGGAGATGTTCGGTTTTGGTTACTCACTTTTCCTCCAATGGCCTCGATTCCGCCTGCGGGCGCAGCAGTCAGACCCTTGTCAGCACTGCCGTGACCGAGGACGTATCCTGCAAGTCTTGCCAGCGTTCGCTGAGCAAACCCGAGGCGGCAGCTGTCGCCAAGAGCAAGAGCCCATCGCTGGCCGAACTGCGCAAGACCGCCAAGGCGGCAGTTGAGCCGGCAGTCGCCGTGGCCGAGGTCAAGCCGGCGGTCAAGGTTGTCAGCGTGCCTGCGGCCGCCAAACCGGCAAAAGCTGCCGAGCAGCAGCCGACTCGTAGCGGTGGCTTCAGCGTGAAGTCCGCCTGGGCCGCGCGCCTGGCCGAGCAGGGCGACCGTTGCCGCTTGCCGCGGGGCAAGGCCAAGCAGCGTCACGTCTGAGTCATCTGCAGCTGTACCGGCCCTTTCGCGGCTTCAGCCGCGAAGAGGCCGGTACAGGCAATAGATTCCCCCCGGTCCTACCCCCCACCATCCGCCCCTCCTATGCAACGCCGCGCGTTGGCGTAGAATGGTCGACTTTGTTCAATGACACCCCGTAAATACATCCCCCTGGCCAGCGCGCCGGGGCGATCGTCGATGTCTTTACCTATCTGATTAGAGGGCTTGGTTTTGGCTCAATACGTCTACACCATGCATCGGCTGAGCAAGGTCGTGCCGCCGAAGCGGGAAATTCTCAAGAACATTTCCCTGTCGTTCTTCCCGGGCGCCAAGATCGGCGTGCTCGGCCTGAACGGCGCGGGTAAATCGACCCTGCTGCGGATCATGGCGGGCGTCGACAAGGAATTCGACGGCGAAGCCCGTCCGATGCCCGACATCAACGTCGGCTACCTGCCACAGGAACCGCAACTGGACCCGAACAAGTCGGTGCGCGAAGTGGTCGAGGAAGCGGTCAGCGTGATCAAGGACGCCCAGGCGCGCCTGGACGAGGTCTATGCTGCCTACGCCGAACCGGATGCCGACTTCGACAAGCTGGCCGCCGAGCAGGCCAAGCTGGAAGCCATCCTGCAGGCCGCTGACGGCCACAACCTGGAGCGCCAGCTGGACGTTGCCGCCGACGCCCTGCGCCTGCCGGCCTGGGATGCACGCATCGAGCACCTGTCCGGTGGTGAGAAGCGCCGCGTGGCCCTGTGCCGCCTGCTGCTGTCGGCCCCAGACATGCTGCTGCTGGACGAACCGACCAACCACCTGGACGCCGACTCGGTGGCCTGGCTGGAGCGCTTCCTGCACGACTTCCCAGGCACCGTGGTAGCCATTACCCACGACCGTTACTTCCTCGACAACGTCGCTGGCTGGATCCTGGAACTGGACCGCGGCGCCGGTATCCCGTACGAAGGCAACTACTCGGGCTGGCTGGAAGCCAAGTCCGAGCGTCTGGCGCAGGAATCCAAGCAGCAGAGCGCCCACGAAAAGGCCATGAAAGAGGAACTGGAGTGGGTGCGCAAAGGCGCCAAGGCCCGCCAGTCCAAGTCCAAGGCACGTCTGCAGCGCTTTGAAGAAATGCAGTCGCAGGAATTCCAGAAACGCAGCGAAACCAACGAGATCTACATCCCGGCCGGCCCGCGCCTGGGCGACAAGGTCATCGAGTTCAAGAACGTCACCAAGGGCTACGGCGACCGCGTGCTGATCGACAACCTGTCGTTCTCCATGCCTAAAGGCGCCATCGTCGGTGTGATCGGTGGTAACGGTGCCGGTAAGTCGACCCTGTTCCGCATGCTGATGGGCAAGGAACAGCCGGACTCGGGCAGCATCGAGATCGGTGAAACCGTGCAGCTGGCCTGCGTCGACCAGAGCCGCGAAGACCTGGACGGCGGCAAGACCGTGTTCCAGCAGGTTTCCGACGGCTCTGACATGATCCGCATCGGCAACTACGAGATCCCGTCGCGTACCTATGTGGGCCGCTTCAATTTCAAGGGTGGCGACCAGCAGAAGTTCGTCAAGGACCTGTCCGGTGGTGAGCGTGGCCGCCTGCACCTGGCTCTGACCCTGAAGGAGGGCGGTAACGTCCTGCTGCTCGACGAACCGTCCAACGACCTCGACGTCGAAACCCTGCGTTCGCTGGAAGAGGCCCTGCTGGACTTCCCGGGCGCGGCGATCGTGATCTCCCACGACCGTTGGTTCCTGGACCGTGTGGCTACCCACATCCTGGCGTACGAAGACGACTCGAACGTGGTGTTCTTCGAGGGTAACTACACCGAGTACGAAGCCGACCGCAAGAAGCGCCTGGGCGATGCTGCTGCCCAGCCGCACCGTGTACGGCACAAGAAGCTGGCCCAGTAAGCCGGTGTTCTGATGCACAAGAATGGGGCCCTTCGAGGCCCCATTTTTGTGCCCGACTGGGAAGTGGTGCTGGCTTCATTCGCGGGCATGCCCGTTCCCACAGGAGCCCCTGAAACCCAAGGCCTGTGATGAACCTGTGGGAGCGGGCGAGCCCGCGAATGAAGCCGCCGCCGTCCCGGGTTTTGTATACACTTATATAAAACGCACCAAATAATTTCAAAAAAACGACATTTCGCCCTATTCCGGTGCGATTGCTTCTTGGTACATTCCTGAAAAAAACCAATAAGTCCAATCCTCTTGGTGAGATGTCTACCATGATCGAATCTGTCGACAATTTCCTCGCGCGCCTGAAGCAACGCGATCCGGCCCAACCTGAATTCCACCAGGCTGTGGAAGAAGTGCTGCGCAGCCTGTGGCCATTCCTCGAGGCCAACCCACATTACCTGCAGGCCGGCATTCTGGAGCGTATGGTCGAGCCCGAGCGCGCCGTACTGTTCCGCGTGTCCTGGGTCGATGACCAGGGCAAGGTGCAGGTCAACCGCGGCTACCGCATCCAGATGAGCAGCGCCATCGGCCCGTACAAGGGCGGCCTGCGCTTCCACCCGTCGGTCAACCTGGGCGTGCTGAAGTTCCTGGCCTTCGAGCAGGTGTTCAAGAACTCTCTCACCTCGCTGCCCATGGGCGGCGGCAAAGGCGGCTCGGACTTCGACCCCAAAGGCAAGAGCGACGCCGAAGTCATGCGTTTCTGCCAGGCGTTCATGAGCGAGCTGTACCGCCACATTGGCGCTGACCTGGACGTCCCGGCCGGTGACATCGGCGTGGGTGCCCGCGAAATCGGCTTCATGTTCGGCCAGTACAAGCGCCTGGCCAACCAGTTCACTTCGGTGCTGACCGGCAAGGGCATGACCTACGGCGGCAGCCTGATCCGTCCGGAAGCCACCGGTTACGGCTGCGTGTACTTCGCCGAGGAAATGCTCAAGCGCCAGGACAAGCGTATCGATGGCTGCCGCGTGGCGATTTCCGGTTCGGGTAACGTGGCCCAGTATGCCGCGCGCAAGGTCATGGACCTGGGCGGCAAGGTGATTTCGCTGTCTGACTCCGAAGGCACCCTGTACGCCGAAGCTGGCCTGACCGATGCCCAGTGGGATGCGGTGATGGAGCTGAAGAACGTCAAGCGTGGCCGCATCAGCGAACTGGCCGCGCAGTTCGGCCTGGAGTTCCGCAAGGGCCAGACCCCGTGGAGCCTGCCGTGCGACATCGCCCTGCCGTGTGCCACGCAGAACGAACTGGACGCCGAAGACGCCCGCACCTTGCTGCGCAATGGCTGCATCTGCGTGGCCGAAGGCGCCAACATGCCGACTACCCTGGAGGCTGTGGATATCTTCCTGGAGGCCGGCATCCTGTACGCCCCGGGCAAGGCCTCCAACGCCGGCGGCGTGGCCGTGTCGGGCCTGGAGATGTCGCAGAACGCCATGCGCCTGCTGTGGACTGCCGGTGAGGTGGACAGCAAGCTGCACAACATCATGCAGTCGATTCACCATGCTTGCGTGCATTACGGTGAAGAGGCGGATGGCAGCATCAATTACGTCAAAGGTGCGAACATCGCGGGCTTCGTGAAAGTGGCTGATGCGATGTTGGCGCAGGGCGTGGTTTGATCTGAGGCCGTTGGGGCCGCTTTGCGGCCCTTTCGCGACACAAGGCCGCTCCTACAGGTATCGCGCATGTTCAGAAATGACGCGGTCCTTGTAGGAGCGGCCTTGTGTCGCGATGGGCTGCAAAGCAGCCCCCAGGTCCTCAATCTTCACCAAAAACCTCAACCACTTCGATCACCTGCTCCCCCACCGGCCGCCGCCAGACCACCTCATCCCCTGGCCCCGCCCCGAGCAAAGCCCGCCCCAACGGCGAACCCCAGTTTATCAACCCCCGCCCGGCATCCGCCTCATCCTCGCCCACCAGCCTTACTACTTGCTCCTGGTCCTGCGCATCGACAAACCGCACCCGGCTGCCAATCTGCACCTTGCTGCGCGATGTCGCCGCCGGCACAACCTGGGCGCTTTGCAATCGCGCGCTGAAGTAGCGCAGGTCCCGTTCGGTATCCGCCAGCCGCTGCTTGTCGCCACGTTCACCTTGTGCCTGCAGTTCGCTGCGCAGGGCATTCAGCTCGGTCACGCGCTCCTGCAGCTGGCGCAGGCCACTGGCAGTGACGTAGTTGGGTTGTTCGCTGACCCGTCGCTCGACCGGCTGATCAGCCTGGGCGGCGGCTTGGTCTTCGTTGACGAATGCTCGGCTCATGCGTGGCCTCCTTTTGCAGGAGACCATCATCGCAGGCCGCCGGTTTCAAGGGATGTCCGTTTGCGACTCAGTTGTGGCGATAGGCGCGTGCGGCGTCGCGGTCCTTTTCCTGCTCCCAGTCGCGCTCGCGCTGGTCCCAGAAGCGCTCGTGGTACTGGCGCTGTTCTTCGCTGTTCTGCATGGCGTGGCACTGGCGAAAGCCGTCGTCCCAGCCGCTTTCGTACTGGCGCTCGTGCAGGTAGCGCGGCACGTCCTTGCGAAAAGCGCCGACCATCAGCCCTGCCGCCTGTCGGCCGCTGCTGCAGCCGTCCTGGAAGCCATCGGCATAGGCGGGGGGATAACCCTGGTGGACCATCTGCTCGTGGGTGGTTTCGCAACCAGACAGCAACAACGCCATGCACACGCCGAACCAGTACCGCGACATAACCACAAAACCCTCCGGTTGATACTGGAAAGTCTAGGTGGCGATTTGTCGGGGAGTCGTTAAAACAGTGTCAAAGAGTCGGTTGGTTCACACTGCTCTGCTGACCTCACTGGCCCATTCGCGGGCACGCCCGCTCCCACAGGATCACCCCAGGATTCGAGGCCAGTGCAGTACCTGTGGGAGCGGGCATGCCCGCGAAAGGCCGCAAAGCGGCCTCAGTAGTGATACCACTTCAACTCCAGCATCACCTCGTTCTGCGCCGTGGCCAGGTGGCTGAACTCTCGCGATGCACTCAACCGCAGGCCCAGGTTCTGGCTGATCTCCCATTGCTGGTTCAGGCTCAAACTGCGCCGTACTTCGCCATTGGTGAAATAATCGCCCTTGGCCTCCAGCGTCATGTTGCCCAGCCCGTTGCGCCACAGCAGCCCGCCATTGAAGCCCGCCGCCGGGGCGATGAACTGGGCAAAATCATTGTGGTGCTCGACCCGCACCGTGCCCAGGGCAAAGCCCAGCAACCCGTCGGCCAGTTGCCAGGTGCCGCCGGCCCCGCCGTTCACATGGCTTACCAGCACTTCGTCATCATGCTTGCCCGGCACGCGCTCCAGCCCGCCGGCCACCTGCCACGACCAGGGCTTGAGCAGCTCGTTGCGCGGTGTCAGCGAACGGATGGTGGCCAGGTCCAGGCGCTGCACCTGCCAGTCATTGCCTTCGTACTGGCGCAGCTTCAGCTGCAGGATCTCGATCTGCGCCCCCAGCGGGAAGCCATAGGCGTTGTCATTCAGGTCGTGGTAGGCCATGCGCAGGCCGTACTCGGCGTAGGCGCGGTCTTCGCGGGTGCCTACGCCCAGCTGCCAGGTGCGCGAGTCATGGCCGTCCTCGGGCAGGCCTGGGCGCTCGATCTGCAGGGGTGGGGGCGGGTTGCTGTTGATTGCCCGCAGCAGTTCGAAGCTGCGTTTCGCCTGCCCAGGGTCGCGCTCCTGGCCATTGGCACGGTAACGCTCCAGGCGGTACGCGGCGTCCTGCACCAGCGCCTGGCGCTGGCGGGGGAGGGCCTTGAATTCGGGGCTCTGCAGTTGCCCGGTGTTGGCACTTACAGCCAGCACCTGGCGCTTTTCGTCGTGATCGAGCGGCTCGGCCCGGGCCAGCAGTTCACGTTCGCGAGAGGGGCGGTACGTCTCGCTGGCGACCATGCCGGACTGCTTCACGGCCTTCACCGTGTCGGTCGGGATGGCGGTCAGCGGGAACTGCGAGGTCAGGTCAAGGCCCGGCCGGGCCACCTGCAGCAGCTCCAGCAGGCGGTACGAGCAGTTCTCATCGAAGAAGAAGTAGTCGAACTGGATCTGCTTCAGCTCCCACACATGTTCGACCATGCGCCCGGTTTCTTCCGGGGTCAGGTCCAGTTGGTACTCCCACAGGTCGCGGTTTTCCAGGCTGCGGTATTCGGACAGTTTCTCCTGGTAGGGCATCAGCGCGAACAGGCCCGGGTAGCCACCCATCAGGCCCTTCCAGGCATACAGGATGCTGTTGTCGCTGCCTTCGATGTAGGCGCCGAAGTTGATTGCGTAGCTCAGCAGCGTGGTGTCGTCGCTGCGGGTGTTGGACTGGTCGATGCGCAGCAAGGTGTGGCCGAACATCGATGACGGGCTGTTCAGGTAGGCCGCCGGGAAGATCAGCGCCGCACTGTGTGGGTCGATAGACTGGTACCAGGTGGTGAACTCCTGGCAGTCAGGTTGCGGCAAGTCTTGCAAGTCGAGCTGTTCGCGCAGCCAGCGGGTGCGCGCCGGGAATACGCACTGGGCATGTTTGTCGCCGAGGCTGGCCGGGGCGTACAGCGCTTCGACCGTGGCTTTCAGTTCCTGGTCGGGGTGGTGCGCGCCATCCTCGGCGAGGAAGAACGCATCATCGTCCACATAGCTGCGCCAGCCACCCAGCTTGGCGGTTTCGTAATGGCCCAGGGCAATCCAGTAAGGGGTGTTGGCCAGTTGCTGGACACGGCCTTGGTCCAGCACGGGCGCGGCATGAGCAGGGGCGCAGGCACACAGCGCCAGGGATACGAAGCGTTTGAGCATGTCGGGCAACTACTTCTTAACGATGCCGAAAAAAGGCGAAACCCGCCCCGGGGCCGGGGCGGGAGGAGCTGCACTCAGGCCTCGGTTGCGTATTTGGCCAGGCGTGGGTCGTTCTTCAGAACAGCCAGGGTGTTGCTGTGGACGGTTTCGGCAGTGACGTCGGCGCTGCTGAAGATCTGGTTGAAGTGCTGATGGGTGACCGATGCGAAGTAGCCACGGTCTTCAGGGGCCACGCCGAGAACCACGGCATAGGTGGTCAGTGCTTCGCCCTGGCCCATGGCCATGTCTTCGGAAAGTTCATTCATCATGCCGTTCATGGCGAACCAGGACTTGCCGCCGTAGGTCAGCGACGCTTTGGTCGAGCAGCCGTTGGTGCCGGAGGTCATGCCGAAGGTGGCGTTACCGGAGGTGCCGTTGGTGGTGGAAGCCAGGAAGTGTGCCGGAGTGCCGCGCTGGCCTTCGAACAGCATGTTGCCCCAGCCGCAGTTCGGGCCGCCTGGCGCTTCGGCCATGGCATTGATCGAGACCACGGTGAACAGAGTACCCAGAAGAATCCGTTTCATAGCATTTGTTCTCTATTTGACTTAACCAAGGGTCAGGGTTTCTGGCAACTCGGTTGCCAGGTCGGGAAAGCTTTTCACCCACCCGCGCAGCTTGGAGTTTAGGCACGATCTAAGAGTTGCGTTGTTGATTGCGAAAAATTTGCTGTTGCATGACCCGCACCGGCTGCGACATAAAGTCCTGCGGAGCCTTGCAAGGCGCGCGCGGGCAGCGCCAGAATGCTGCGTATCTGCCCCGCCGAAGTAAGGAAACCCAATGCCCGATCCTGTCGCTGCGCGCCTGCGTCTCGCGCCTGAAGCCCTGACCCGGCGTTTCTCCCCCGAGCAGTTTGCCTTTACCAATACCGACGATCTGGAGCCGTTTCGCGGAGTCCTGGGCCAGGAACGTGCTGTCGAGGCCCTGCAGTTTGGCGTGGCCATGCCGCGCCCTGGTTACAACGTGTACGTGATGGGCGAGCCCGGAACCGGCCGCTTCTCGTTCGTCAAGCGCTACCTCAAGGCCGAGGGCAAGCGTCAGCAGACCCCGGCCGACTGGGTTTACGTCAACCACTTCGATGACACGCGTGAACCCCGCGCACTGGAATTGCCGTCCGGCACCGCCGGGGCGTTCATCGCCGACATGAACGGGCTGATCGACAACCTGTTGTCGACCTTCCCTGCGGTATTCGAGCACCCGTCCTACCAGCAGAAGAAAGGCGCCATCGACCGCGCCTTCAACCAGCGTTACGACCGCGCCCTGGATGTGATCGAGCGCGCCTCGCTGGAAAAGGACGTGGCCCTGTACCGCGATGCCAGCAACGTCGCCTTCACCCCGATGGCCGACGGCAAGGCGCTGGATGAAGCCGAATTCGCCCAGTTGCCGGAAGAGGTGCGCGAGCAGTTCCACGAGGATATCGCCCTGCTCGAGGAACGCCTGAACGAAGAGCTGGCCAGCCTGCCGCAATGGAAGCGCGAGTCGAACAACCAGCTGCGCCAGCTCAACGAGGAAACCATCACCCTGGCCCTGCAGCCGTTGCTGGCGCCGCTGTCGGAGAAGTACGCCGAGAACGCTGCGGTCTGCGCCTACCTGCAGTCGGTGCAGCTGAACCTGCTGCGTACCGTGGTCGAGCAACTGGTCGATGACAGCAAGACCGACGCGGCTGCGCGCAAGCTGCTGGAAGAGCAGTACGCGCCAAGCCTGGTGGTCGGCCACCACGCCGACGGCGGTGCGCCGGTGGTGTTCGAGCCGCACCCGACCTACGACAACCTGTTTGGCCGTATCGAATACAGCACCGACCAGGGTGCGCTGTACACCTCGTACCGCCAGCTGCGCCCAGGCGCGCTACACCGCGCCAACGGCGGCTTCCTGATTCTGGAAGCCGAGAAGATGTTGGGCGAGCCGTTCGTCTGGGACGCACTCAAGCGTGCGCTGCAGTCGCGCAAGTTGAAGATGGAGTCGCCACTGGGCGAGCTGGGGCGGGTGGCTACCGTCAGCCTGACGCCGCAGATGATCCCGCTGAACATCAAGCTGGTCATCATCGGTTCGCGCCAGCTTTACTACGCGCTGCAGGACCACGACCCGGACTTCCAGGAGATGTTCCGGGTGCTGGTGGACTTCGACGAAGACATGCCCATGGTCGATGAGAACCTGGAGCAGTTCGCCCAGCTGTTGCGCACCCGCACCAACGAAGAGGGCATGGCGCCACTGACCAGTGACGCGGTGGCGCGTCTGGCCACCTACAGCGCCCGCCTGGCAGAAAACCAGTCGCGCCTGTCGGCACGTATCGGCGACCTGTTCCAGCTGGTCAGCGAAGCTGATTTCATCCGCCAGCTGGCCAGTGACGAAATGACCGACGCCGGGCACATCGAGCGTGCGCTCAAGGCCAAGGCCACCCGCACCGGGCGTGTTTCGCAGCGGGTGCTGGACGACATGCTCGCCGGCATCATCCTGATCGACACCGAAGGCGCGGCCATCGGCAAGTGCAACGGCCTGACCGTGCTGGAAGTGGGTGATTCGGCGTTCGGTATGCCGGCGCGTATCTCCGCCACCGTGTACCCGGGCGGCAGCGGTATCGTCGACATCGAGCGTGAGGTAAACCTCGGCCAGCCGATCCACTCCAAGGGTGTGATGATCCTCACCGGCTACCTGGGCAGCCGCTATGCCCAGGAGTTCCCGCTGGCGATCTCGGCGAGCATCGCCCTGGAACAGTCCTACGGCTATGTGGACGGTGACAGCGCCTCGCTGGGCGAAGCCTGCACGCTGATCTCGGCCTTGTCGCGTACGCCGCTCAAGCAGTGCTTCGCCATCACCGGCTCGATCAACCAGTTTGGTGAAGTGCAGGCGGTGGGTGGGGTCAACGAGAAGATCGAAGGCTTCTTCCGCTTGTGCGAGGCGCGTGGCCTGACCGGCGAGCAGGGAGTGATCATCCCGCGTGCCAACGTTGCCACGCTGATGCTCGACGAGCGTGTGCTGCAGGCAGTGGAGAACGGCATGTTCCACGTGTACGCGGTCAGCCAGGCCGACGAGGCGTTGAGCCTGCTGGTGGGCGAGGAGGCCGGTGTGCTGGATGACAAGGGCCAGTTCACCGAAGGCAGCGTCAACGCGCGGGTGGTGGAGCGCCTGCGTGAGATTGCCGAGATGATCAGCGAGGAAGAAATCGAGAAGGCGGAGAAAGAGCGCCTGGAAGAGGTGATTGCCCAGGCCAAGCCGGCCTGAGTCAAGAAACCGGCGCTGGCGGCGATGTGCTACCGTTCAGCGCCGGTTTTCCATCTTTCTGTACCGTTCTTCTATGCTGGAACTTAAGGACGGTAACAGCGTTCAGGATGGAAACAGCCTGAGGTTCAGGCTGAACAAGGCTTATTGGAGGGGGCGCGGCCATGCGCAATCTCAGCCTCACACGCCAGTGCCTGGGCCTGGTGACCCGCATCGAATGCAGCATCCGTCCGCTGGCCGGGGATAACGGCATGTGGACGCTGCTGTTCGCCGCCGGCATGGCCGGTGAACAACCGTCCGCGATCAAGGCCCAAGGGCCGTTCCATGGGCCGCTGGTGGCCGAATCTGTGCTCAATGCCATTGTCGACAGCCTGACCTTGCATGGGTATCAGGTGGCCGAGGATCCGCAGATCTGGTGTTTGCATTTGCAGGCGCAGTTGCGGCGGATCAATGGTGAGCGGTGTCGGAATCTGGGGGATTACCAGTTTCATCCTGAGACCTGATTGATGCAGGGGGCCGCTTTGCGGCCCATTCGCAGCACAAGGCTGCTCCTACAAGCGAATGGGCTGCATGGCAGCCCCGGGCTTTTGCTGTAACAGGTGGCTGGCTATACTCGCCGTCGCTTTTTTAGTCACCTGATGAGTCCCGACACTCCATGGAACGTATCCTCGAAAATGCGATGTATGCCTCGCGCTGGCTGCTCGCCCCCATCTACTTCGGCCTGTCCCTCGGCCTGCTGGCCCTGGCGCTGAAATTCTTCCAGGAAGTGGTCCACGTCCTGCCCAACGTCTTCGCCCTCAGCGAAGCCGACCTGATCCTGGTGATCCTGTCGCTGATCGACATGTCGCTGGTGGGCGGCCTGCTGGTGATGGTGATGATCTCCGGCTACGAGAACTTCGTTTCGCAACTGGACATCGACGAGAGCAAGGAAAAGCTTAACTGGCTGGGCAAGATGGACTCTTCGTCGCTGAAGATGAAGGTTGCCGCGTCGATCGTGGCCATTTCGTCCATCCACCTGCTGCGGGTGTTCATGGACGCACAGAACATCTCCACCGATTACCTGATGTGGTACGTGATCATCCACATGACCTTCGTGGTCTCGGCATTCTGCATGGGTTACCTGGACAAGCTGACCAAGCACTGAACCTTTCAGGCCTCTTCGCCATCCCTGTGGGAGCGGGCAAGCCCGCGAAGAGGCCGGCGCGGTCCAACTGACGAGCGGCGTCAGTCATGCCTTGTGCATTCGCCCTTTCTGTACAAAAAATGAGCTCTCATGCGTGGTTCCCATCGCGAGGTGCTCTCATGAACCTGCATCAGCTCAACACCGAGGCCAGGGCTGGCCATGTCGACGAACTGAACCTGATCGCCATCGAAGGCGGTGACTACCTGCTCGAAGCGCGGATCAAAGGCCACCCCCACCCCCTGTCCGATGCCCGTGGTGAACGCTTGCGCGTGCATTCGGTGGAGGATGCACGCAAGTTGCTGCAAACCATCCCCATGGTCTCGATGAACCTGGTGCACTGGTCGGTGCAGGACGAAATGTGCGGCATGGGCACGCACCCGGAAGAAGACTTGAAGGTGCCGATTTCCCAGCGCTCGGCCTGGTAGCTGCTCGCAGCGCCCCAGTGTGCTAGGCTGCTCGCCCTTTTCATCAAGGGCGCGGCTTCACTGCGCCCTGCAGTGGAGCACGACAATGTCCGAACTCAACCTGTCCACCGACGAAACGCGCGTCAGCTACGGCATCGGCCGTCAGCTGGGCGGCCAGCTGCGCGACAACCCGCCACCGGGCGTCAGCCTGGAAGCCATCCTGGCTGGCCTGACCGATGCCTTCAACGGCGCCGACAGCCGCGTCAGCGAAGCCGACCTGTCGGCCAGCTTCAAGGTGATCCGCGAAGTGATGCAAGCCGAAGCAGCTGCCAAGGCTGAAGCCGCTGCTGCCGCTGGCAAGGCATTCCTGGTCGAGAACGCCAAGCGTGACGGCATCACCACCCTGGCTTCGGGCCTGCAGTTCGAAGTACTGACCGCAGGTGAAGGCGCCAAGCCGACCCGCGAAGACAATGTGCGCACCCACTACCACGGCACCCTGATCGACGGCACTGTGTTCGACAGCTCCTACGATCGTGGTCAGCCGGCTGAATTCCCGGTAGGTGGTGTGATCGCTGGCTGGACCGAAGCCCTGCAGCTGATGAACGCTGGCAGCAAATGGCGCCTGTACGTGCCGAGCGAGCTGGCCTACGGTGCCCAAGGCGTTGGCAGCATCCCGCCGCACAGCGTGCTGGTGTTCGACGTCGAGCTGCTCGACGTTCTGTAATGCCGCTGGGGCCGCTTTGCGGCCCATTCGCGACACAAGGCCGCTTCTACAGGGGAACGCATACACTTGTAGGAGCGGCCTTGTGTCGCGATCGAGGGCGAAGCCCTCGCCAGGTCCGTCAGTTCCAGTCTGTCCCCCCGGGGCGCAACGCCCGCGCATAGCAGAACAGAAACAGATTCCGCACCAGCTCCTTGAGTACCCCCGGTTCACTCGAATTCAGCCCGCTCATGTCCAGGTCGCCCTGGTCACGCAGCTCGTCGAGTGCTTCTTCTTCAAGCACCGCGCACACTTCGCCGGTTTCCCGATGAAGAATGCGCAGGTAGGGGTGAGGGCGGTCCAGCCAGGCGTCGATCAGATAAGTCATGGCTATTCTCCTTGGATAGCAGTCCCAATGAGAATAATTCTTATTATCTGAATAGCAAGCGCCAATTGGCGGTTTTATGGAAAATCAGACCTTGCGTACGAACTCGGACTTCAGCTTCATGGCGCCGATGCCGTCGATCTTGCAGTCGATGTCGTGGTCGCCGTCGCACAGGCGGATGTTCTTGACCTTGGTGCCGACCTTGACCACCAGGGACGAGCCCTTGACCTTGAGGTCCTTGATCACGGTGACGGTGTCGCCATCCTGCAGGATGTTGCCGACCGAGTCCTTCTTCACCACCTCGTCGCTGGCCGCTTCGGCGTCGCCGCTGGCCGACCACTCGTGGGCGCATTCAGGGCAGATCAGCTGCGTGCCATCCTCATAGGTGTATTCGGAGTTGCATTTCGGGCAGGGTGGCAGAGTGCTCACTTCGGTTCCTCAAACAAACAGACGGGCGGTTAAAAACCCGAATAGTATAAGGTATTTTTTCAGAAGTGATTATGTCCGTACAAAAGCATCGCGGGCAAGCCAGCTCATACAGGCGACGCAATCCTGTAGGAGCGGGCTTGCCCGCGAATGAAGACGACTCGGTCTATCAGTGAGTACGCGCGACAGCAAACTCGCTCAACTCGACCAGCGCATCACGATATTCGCTGGCCGGCAGTACTTCCAGGCACTGGATGGCACGCTTCACATAGTCACGCGCAAGCTCCGCCGTGTACTTCAGAGCACCCGACTCCTCGACTGCCACGCGAATCTGCTCCAGGTCTTCCAGGCCACCCTTTTGGATCGCCTGGCGCACCAGCGCAGCCTGTTCGGCGGTGCCTTCGCGCATGGTGTAGATCAGCGGCAGGGTAGGCTTGCCTTCGGCCAGGTCGTCACCGACGTTCTTGCCCAGGGTCTGCGAGTCACCCTTGTAGTCCAGCAGGTCGTCGACCAGCTGGAACGCCACGCCCAGGTGGTCACCGAAGGTACGCAAGGCCTCGCGCTGTTCGTCGGTTGCTTCGGCCAGCGCGGCGGCGCTGTGGGTCGAAGCCTCGAACAGCATCGCGGTCTTGCCGCGGATGACCTCCATGTAGACTTCCTCGGTGGTGCTGGCGTCGCGTACCCGCGACAGCTGCAGCACCTCACCTTCGGCAATCACGCGGGTGGCCTTGGACAGGATCTGCATGACCGGCATCGAGCCCAGTTCGACCATCATCTCGAACGAGCGCGAATAGAGGAAGTCACCCACCAGCACGCTCGGCGCGTTGCCCCACAGGGCATTGGCGGTGGAGCGGCCACGGCGCATGCCGGACATGTCGACCACGTCGTCGTGCAGCAGGGTAGCGGTGTGCAGGAATTCGATGGTGGCAGCCAGCAGGCGCAGGTCGTCGCCTTCGCGGCCCAGGGCCTTGCCACACAGCAGCACCAGCAGGGGGCGCAGGCGCTTGCCACCGGCGGACGTGATATAGTCGCCGATCTTCGATACCAGCGGCACGCGCGAGGTCAGCTGCTTCTTGATGATCTCGTCGACGGCGCTGAAATCATCAGCCACCGCGCGGTAGAAGGATTGGGGTTGCATCGGCTGCTCCAGTGAGGTTGCGCGGCATGCTAGGTCGCGGGTCCCGGTGTGTCAAGGCGCGGTGCCAGCGCCCCGGGGGCGGCACTTGCAAGCAAAACCGCGGTTGCGTACAATCGCGCACCCTAACTTCCTGGGCAGCACCTGCCTTACGCAATTGCGCCGGGCCGTTCCAGCCCTGTGCAGCCATGCCAGCCAATACTCATCATATAAAGCGCTGGGTGAGCAGGATTATCGGAGAAATACCATGTCTTACGCAGTAATCGTTACCGGCGGCAAGCAGTACAAAGTCGCTGAAGGTGAATTCCTCAAGATCGAAAAACTGGAAGTCGCCACTGGCGAATCCGTGACCTTCGATCGCGTCCTGCTGGTCGCCAACGGTGAAGAAGTCACCATCGGTGCTCCAGTTGTTGCTGGCGCTAAAGTAGTGGCCGAAGTCGTTTCGCAAGGCCGCCACGACAAGGTTCGCATCATCAAGTTCCGTCGTCGTAAGCACCACATGAAGCGTATGGGCCACCGCCAGTGGTTCACCGAGATCAAAATCACCGGTATCCAGGCTTAATCCCCTAGATCCCCTGAATTTATTTGGAGAATTGAACCATGGCTCACAAGAAGGCTGGTGGTAGTACTCGTAACGGTCGCGACTCAGAATCGAAACGCCTTGGCGTGAAGATGTATGGCGGCCAGGTTATCAAGCCAGGCAACATCATCGTCCGTCAGCGCGGCACCGAATTCCACGCTGGCTACGGTGTTGGCATGGGCAAGGATCACACCTTGTTCGCCAAGATCGAAGGCGTGATCAAGTTCGAGAAAAAAGGCGAGTTCATGCGCCGTTACGTGAGCATCGTCGCCGCTTAATCGCGACGTCGCTCCAGAAGCCCCGTCATGCGACGGGGCTTTTTCGTTTGTGGTGAGCCTCTTGCAAAGCTGTTTGTATGGGCTGCCGGCGTGGGTTTCTACGGTCGTACGGGGCCGCC
Source organism: Pseudomonas shirazica (assembly GCF_015168335.1). Taxonomy (NCBI): domain Bacteria; kingdom Pseudomonadati; phylum Pseudomonadota; class Gammaproteobacteria; order Pseudomonadales; family Pseudomonadaceae; genus Pseudomonas; species Pseudomonas shirazica. Next base: position 4,515,050 of record NZ_CP063456.1, on the reverse strand, counting down.
GCGCTCATTTTTGCAAGAGCCTCAGGTTTTTCAGGTATTCAACTCGCCAGCAGGCGAGAGGCGGTTTTGAATGAAGTTTGTTGACGAAGTATCCATTCGGGTCAAGGCCGGTGACGGTGGCAACGGTTGCATGAGCTTCCGTCGCGAGAAATTCATCGAGAACGGTGGCCCCAACGGTGGTGACGGTGGCGACGGTGGTTCGGTGTACATGATCGCCGACGAAAACCTCAACACCCTGGTCGACTATCGCTACACCCGTCACCACGAGGCCCAGCGTGGCGCCAACGGCGGCAGCACCGACTGCACCGGCAAGAAGGGCGACGACCTGTACCTGCGTGTGCCGGTCGGCACTACCGTGATCGACGCCTCCACCCAGGAAGTGATCGGTGACCTGGTCACCCCGGGCCAGAAACTGATGGTCGCCCAAGGCGGCTGGCACGGCCTGGGCAACACCCGCTTCAAGTCCAGCACCAACCGTGCACCGCGCCAGACCACCCCGGGCAAGCCAGGTGACCAGCGTGACCTGAAGATGGAAATGAAAGTGCTGGCTGACGTCGGCCTGCTGGGCCTGCCGAATGCCGGCAAGAGCACTTTCATTCGCTCGGTTTCGGCCGCCAAGCCGAAAGTGGCCGACTACCCGTTCACCACCCTGGTGCCGAACCTGGGTGTGGTCAGCGTCGACCGCTGGAAGAGCTTCGTCATCGCCGACATTCCCGGCCTGATCGAAGGTGCTTCCGAAGGCGCCGGCCTGGGTATCCGCTTCCTCAAGCACCTGGCGCGTACCCGCGTACTGCTGCACCTGGTGGACATGGCGCCGCTGGACGGAAGCAGCCCAGCCGATGCCGCCGAAGTCATCGTCAACGAGCTGACCCGCTTCAGCCCGTCGCTGGCTGAGCGTGAGCGCTGGCTGGTGCTGAACAAGGCCGACATGGTCATGGATGACGAGCGCGACGAGCGGGTCAAGGAAGTGGTCGAGCGCCTGCAGTGGGAGGGCCCGGTCTACGTGATTTCGGCCATCTCCAAGCAGGGCACCGAAAAGCTCAGCCACGACCTGATGCGCTACCTCGAAGACCGCGCCGACCGCCTGGCCAACGACCCGGCCTACGCCGAAGAGCTGGCCGACCTCGACCAGCGCATCGAAGACGAAGCCCGTGCCCAGCTGCAGGCCCTGGACGACGCCCGTACCCTGCGCCGTACTGGTGTCAAGAGCGTGCACGACATCGGCGACGATGATGGTTGGGACGATGATTTCGAGGACGACGAAGACGGCCCGGAAATCATTTACGTGCGCGACTGACCGGTTGCAGTACACTAAACGCCGCTCTTTGGAGCGGCGTTTTTGTATCCACGGTATCTACAGATTCGACATAGGTTGGAAGAAGATGCGAAGCAAGGTGACGGGCGCCAAGCGCTGGGTCGTGAAGATTGGCAGTGCTCTGCTGACCGCCGATGGCAAAGGCCTCGATCGCGGTGCCATGGCCGTTTGGGTCGAGCAGATGGTCGCGCTGCGTGAGGCAGGCGTGGAGTTGGTACTGGTCTCCTCCGGGGCCGTGGCTGCCGGCATGAGCCAGCTGGGCTGGACGTCGCGACCGAGTGCGATGAACGAGCTGCAGGCGGCTGCCTCGATCGGCCAGATGCGCCTGGTGCAGGCCTGGGAGTCGAGCTTCGGCGAGCACGGCAAGCACACCGCGCAAATCCTGCTGACCCATGACGACCTGTCCGACCGCAAGCGCTACCTGAACGCCCGCAGCACCCTGCGCACGCTGGTCGACCTGGGCGTGGTGCCGGTGATCAACGAAAACGATACCGTGGTCACCGATGAGATCCGCTTCGGCGACAACGACACCCTGGCGGCGCTGGTGGCCAACCTGGTCGAGGCTGACCTGCTGGTGATTCTCACCGACCGCGATGGCATGTTCGACGCCGACCCGCGCAACAACCCCGAAGCCCAGCTGATCTACGAGGCTCGCGCCGACGACCCGGCACTGGATGCCGTGGCCGGCGGTACCGGTGGCGCGCTGGGTCGTGGCGGCATGCAGACCAAGCTGCGCGCCGCGCGCCTGGCTGCCCGTTCCGGTGCCCACACCATCATCATCGGTGGTCGCATCGAGCGCGTGCTGGATCGCCTCAAGGCTGGCGAACGCCTGGGTACCTTGCTGTCGCCCGAGCGCGGCATGCTTGCCGCGCGCAAGCAGTGGCTGGCCGGCCATCTGCAGACCCGTGGCACCCTGGTGCTGGATGCCGGTGCCGTGCAGGCGCTGCGCCAGGCCAACAAGAGCCTGCTGCCGGTTGGCGTGAAGACCGTGCAGGGCAGCTTCCGTCGTGGCGAGATGGTGGTGTGCGTCGGCCCGGACGGCCTGGAAGTAGCCCGTGGGCTGGCCAACTACAGCGCCCTTGAGGCGCAGAAGATCATCGGCCAGCCATCCGATGCCATCGAAAGCCTGCTGGGCTACAGCGCAGAACCGGAGTTGGTGCACCGCGACAACCTGGTGCTGGTATGAGCGTGCTGAAGCGGGTAATCGGCGTGGCGGCATTGGTGCTGCCAATGCTGGCCGGGGCCGAGGAAATCGGCCAGGTGTCCACCGTGTTCAAGTTCCTCGGGCCGAATGACCGCATTGTGGTCGAGGCGTTCGACGACCCCAAGGTCGAGGGTGTGACCTGCTACCTGTCGCGGGCCAAGACTGGCGGCGTGAAGGGTGGGTTGGGGTTGGCGGAGGACCGGGCGGAGGCATCGATTGCCTGTCGTCAGGTCGGGCCGATCAGCTTCAAGGGTGAGCTGAAGGATGGCGAGGAAGTGTTCAAGGAGCGCACCTCGCTGGTGTTCAAGACCATGCAGGTGGTGCGCTTCCTCGACAAGAAGCGCAATACGCTGGTGTACCTGGTGTACAGCGACCGCATGATCGAAGGCAGCCCGCAGAATGCGGTGACCGCGATTCCGATTCTGCCTTGGGCTCATTGATAGCTTGGTAGATTTTTGGGAGGCCTTCGGCCTCCATTCGCAGCACAAGGCTGTTCCTACATTGATCGGCGTATGCATACCTTTGTAGGAGCAGCCTTGTGCTGCGAAAGGGCCGCAAAGCGGCCCCACTACTCCGATATCAGGCCAATTCCTCGGCCTGATGATCCTCACGCACAACCGCCTTCACCTCATCGCGACGGCTGATGAACTTCCAGTCCGCCTCGTCGATGTAGATGCCATTCGGCCCACTGCCACCTTCCAGGTCGATCGCCACGCGCGCCGACACCTGCGGCTTCACGCTCGCCAGGATCGGCACGAAGCCGAGCTGCAGGCTGGTCTCCAGCAGTGCAGCCTGGTTGCGTTCGTCGATGTCCGCCGCTTCGTCCAGGTAGTACGGCAGGCGGATACGCCCGGCCAGGTCGCGGTCCATCAGGTGCAGCAACAGGTACATGTTGGTCAGCGCCTTGATGGTCATGGTGGTGCCGTTGGATGCCGCGCCGTCGATGTCGGCATGGATCACCGGCTGGCCGTTGACCTTGGTGATCTCGAACGCCAGCTCGAACAGGTCCTTCAGGCCCAGCTGGTTGTGGTTGGCCGCCACCAGCCGTGCCAGGTATTCCTTGGCCTCTTCGTTCTTGTTGTCCTGCTCGGCGCTCTGGGTCAGGTCGAATACCGACAGGGTTTCGCCTTCTTCGTACTGACCGGCGCTGTGGATGATCTGGTCGATGTGCTTGAGCGCTTCCTTGTTCGGCGCCAGCACCACACGGAAGCTCTCCAGGTTGGATACCTGGCGCCTGTTGATCTCGCGGTTGAACAGCGCCAACTGGTGCTCGAGGCTGTCGTAGTCGCTGCGGATGTTGCGCAGGGTCCGGGCGATGTCGGTGACCGCTGCGCGGCGGGCCTTGGCCAAGGTCAGGGCTTCGTCGGTGCGGTGCGCGTAGGCATTCACCAGCAGCTGCAGGCGGCGTTCCATGTCGTCTTCACTGTCGAACTTTGCCACGCCTTTCAGGCGCACCTGGGCGTACAGCGCCTCGATCTGGTTGTCGACCCGTTGCAGGCTCTGCCAGCTGTCCTGGTAGTCGTTGAGCAGTGGCAGCAGGTTGTCCATCGAGTCGTCGATGGCTTCCATGTACGGCGTGCCGTAGGGCAGGTCGGCCGGCAGCAGCTGGCGACGGCGCAGGGCGTCTTCCAGGGTGCGCTGCTTGGCCTCAAGGTCGCCGATCTGCCGGCCGACCAGCTGCAGCTTGGCCGACAGCTGCTGGACACGTTCAGTGAAGGCGTCGCTGGAGCGTTTGAGTTCGTCCTGGGCGGCTTCGAGCTGTGACAGCTGCTCCAGCTTCTCGGGCTCTTCGGCGGCCAGGGTTTCGCTGCGGCGGAAGTCTTCCAGCGCTTTCTGCGCGTCCAGTACTTCCTGGTAAAGGGCTTCGGTCTGCGCCTTGGAGGCGGAGCGGTCGGCGGCCACGGCTTGCTGGGTCTTGAGCTGCTTCAGCTCTTTTTCCAGGCGCTCTTTCTGGTCACGCAGGGCGGCACGGTCGGCCAGGGCCTGCAGTGCCGGTGGGTCGATGTGCGACAGGTCGATGGACAGGCCCGGGGCTTCGAAGCGTTCGCCCTTGAAGCCGTCGAGCACCGCTTCCAGCGATTTTACCCACAGGTCGCTGTCGTCCAGTTCGATACCGCGCTCACCCAGCGGCAGGCTGAACAGCGCGCCATTGAACAGGCGCATCAGGCGGTCGACGTCCTGCTGCGAGAACTCTTCGCGCAGGCGGGCGTAGCTGTTGTTGTCGGCGTGGTCGAGCTGTTGCTTGACCTGCTTCAGGCGCTTTTCCAGGTCGCGGACGCGTTCGTCCAGGTCTTCGGCGCTGAACTGCCGCGACTGGGCCAGGGCGCCGGCCAGTTCGTCGTGGGCGTCCTTGGCCGCCAGCAGTTGCTGCTCCAGCACCTTGACGTCATCGACCAGGGCGAAGCGATGCTTGAGCACCGACAGTTCGCCCAGCCAGCGCTGGATACCGGTAATTTCACGCTCCAGGCGCATCAGTTCCTGAGTACCGCCGCGCTGGTCGTTCTGCAGGCGGTCCTGCTCGCCACGGTAGTGCTCGGCCTGGATCACCAGCTCTTCCTTGCGCGCCATGGCGTATTCCTGCCAGGTGCCCAGCAGGGTGTCGAGCACTGGTGAAATGCGGTGCAGCTTGCCGCGCAGGATGTCGCGCTGGGCCACGCCACCGGCCAGGGCCTCGACCAGCGGGCCGGCGGCGACCAGGGCGTTGTAGTCCTGTTCCATGCGGCGCACGTCGCGGAAGGCTTCCTCGCACGCGGCGATGTAGTCGACGCTGCCGGAGCGCAGGCTGTGCTCGAAGGCGTCGAGGAACAGCTGCTTAAGCTTGGCGGCGGTGATTTCGCGCATGTGCAGCAGGTTGATGAACAGCGCGCGGAAGGTTTTCAGGCTTTGCTCGCTGGTCGAGCGCAGCGGGATCATGGTCAGGTCCAGCGGCACCGAGGTGTGGCCACCGACCAGCAGACGACGCAGTTCGTCCGGCTTCAGCTCGTAGGCCTTGATCCCCAGGCGCTCGAGGTTGGTGAACAGCTCTTTCTGGCGCAGGCAGGTGTCGTTCTTCTGGTAGTGGGCCAGGTCCAGTTCGCCCTTGTAGGCAAAGAACTGGTGGCCGAAACCGCCGCCCGGGCCGCGGCCGACAACGCCGATGACGTGCGGGCCGTGGGGCAGGCTCAGTTCGCAGAGAATGTACGAGGTATCGCTGGCGAAGTAGAAGCGGCGCGACTGCTCGAGGCTGTACTTGCCGAAGCTCATGTCCGACATGCGCGCCAGGATCGGGAACTGTAGGGCGTTGATCGACGCCGATTTACCCAGGTTGTTGGCACCGTATACCGACAGTGGGTGCTCCAGCGGGAACAGGCCAAGGCTGTAGCCGGCGGTGTTGAGCAGTGCGAAGCGGCGGATGCCGTAGCGTTCCTGGCTCATGCGTCAATCTCCTGTTGCTCTTCGCGGATGGCCCGGGCCAGGGCTTCCTCTTCGCTTTCCTCGCCCTCGAAGGGGCTGAGGTCGAGCGGGTCGTCGGTGCGGTTGAGTTCTTCGGGGCTTTCTTCCTCGACCAGTACCGGGGTCGGCAGCGGCAGGTCGCTGTGCAGGGTGGCTGCCAGGTCGCGGTCCTGCTGCACGGCCAGGCACACGTCGAGGAAGCGATGCATCGGCGGCAGGAAGCGGTAGATGCCGCCTTCCTCGAAGGCGAAGCCGAGCTGGGTCATGCGGCGCAGGATTTTTTCTTCCAGCTCGTCCACGGTCTGCACTTCGGCCTGCAGGAACAGGTCGCGGTATTTGTCCAGCAGCGAGGGCAGTTCGTCACGGCCGATGCTGCCGCCATCGAGCACGGCCATCGGGTCGCGGCCCTGGTCGGCCAGGTGTTCGACCAGGATGAAGGTGAACAGCGACAGGCGCTGCGCGGTCTTGTTGACCTGCGCGGCGGTCATGTCCGGCACGAAGTAGTAGAACCCACGGGTGTCGCACACCAGTTCGAAGCCCAGGGCCTTGAACAGGGTGCGGTACTGGTCCTGGAAGTTCGACAGCTGGGCATACAGCTCGGGGTCGCGGCGGCTGACGTGGAAGCCTTTGAACAGCTCGCGGAAGATCGGCGCGAGCTGGGACAGTTCGGAAAGATCAAGATGCATGGGCTGGGCTCGCGTTGGATTCGGTAGGCGCGCTGGCGGCGTCTTCGCGGCTGGAGGTCAGGGCGAACGAGCGCAGGCTGACCAGGTGTTCCTGGGTGATGTACTCGCGGCGGTCGAGGCGTTCGCGCTTGAAGCGCTTTTCCCGCGACAGGCGCGAGAACCAGTACAGCAGCTCGTCGGTGGCGCCTTCGGGTTCCTGCTCCAGCAGCCAGACCATCAGGTCGGGCAGCGGCAGGGCCTGTTCGCAGCGTTCGGCCATTTCCTTGACCGTGCGCGGTGCGCGGGGCAGGGCGCCGGACTGGGTCTTGTGGGCCTTGGGGAAGCGTGCCGGCTTGGGCTCGAAGCGGGCCAGGGCGTAGACATAGGCCTCGACCTGGCTGGCGCTGCCGAGGAAGGTGCTTTGCGGGCGGGTGAACATCGGCATGGCCGCTTGCGGTACGGCGTCGATGCCCTTGCGCCGGATCACCGACAGGGCCAGTGCGGCGCCACGGGTCACGGCGTTGTGCCGGCGGGCTTCTTCACGCAGCGGCAGCAGCAATTCGCGGGCGTGGCGCAGGGTCAGCTGGGCGCTGGTCTGCATTTCCAGGATGCGCGCATGGGTGCGCAGCAGCATGTCGTCGTCGACCAGGTGGCCCAGGCGCGCCTGTTCGCCCAGCAGCTTCAGCAGCACGGTCTCGACCTTGCGCACGCCCTGTTCGAAGGCGCCGTCGGCGTTGACCAGCTGGATCATCGGCTCGACATACTCGTCCCAGGTCGCCAGTACTTCGGCATAGCGCTGGCGCAGCGGGATCTGGCGGTTGCTGGTCTTGGCCCGTTCGGCCACGGCCACCAGTGCCTGTTCGTCGTTGTCGAGCTTCTTCAGTACATCGCGCACGCGCATGTCGAGCAGGCGCAGCTGGCGCGCCAGGTCGTCGCTGTCGCGGTTGTCGAAGGCGTCCTGGATATGCCCGGCCAGGCGCTCCAGGTGGCGCAGGTAGGCTTCGATCTCCAGGCACAGGCCCAGCCGGTGTTCGCGGCGCAGGTAGGCGAGGAAGTCGTGGATCTGCGCGTTGAGCTCGAAACGGTTCGGGCTCTTGGCCACCGGGACCAGGATATCCAGGCGGATCCACACGTCGAGCAGCTGGGTGATGTCCTGCGGGGTGCTCTCGACCTGCTGGCGGGCCACATGCTGACGCAATTCGACCAGGCTCAGGGTGCCCTGGTCGAAACGCTCGCACAGCGGCTCGATCAGGGCCCAGTGTTCGGCTAGGGCGCGCAGGACGCGCTTGGGTTCGATCATTGGCTTCGACTCGTTGCCAAGAAAAAGGGGGCGATTGTACTGCATCCGGGGGGGAGGTTTTCACCCCTTGGTCTGTAATGGTGGAGTACGTCTTGGTTTTTGTGTTGCCTATCAGACCGAGCGCCGCCCGCGCGGCGCTCGGTCTGATAGGCGCTGCAAAAAACACGGCGTACACGTTAGAATCCCCTATTGTCTCCACCCCTCGGAAACCCGCCCCTTGCTCACCGAACCCCGTCGCCGCGCCTACCTTTCCGCCATGCAAGTGGTGCACTGGCTGCCGCGCGCCGAACTGCCGTTCGCCGCACCGTCGCGGCCCGAGCTGCTGCTGCCGGTGGCGCCGGTCGAGGACCTCGACTTCGACGTCAGGCCGGCACCGGCTGCCAACGAGGCGCCAGTCACCCCCCAGGCCCGCTCCGGCGAGCGGCCGAAAATCGAGATTCCGCGCCCGGGCAGTGCGCCCAAGCCGGCCGCCAAGCCTGTCGAGGCCGATGAGCAAGCCACGCCACCGCGCCCGGCCATGGTGCCACCCCCGCGCTTCTCGCTGCAGCTGCTACGAGCCGGCAGCTGCCTGCTACTGGTGGAGTTGGCCACCGGCCAGCCGTTCCAGAGCCGCGACCCGTCGTACCTGCTGCTCAAGGACATGCTGCGCGCCGCCGGCCTGCCCGACGCACCGCAGATCATCGGCGAGCCGGTGCGCTGGCCGCTGCTGGTGCGCGGCAACATGGACCAGGGCCCGGAGGCGGCGCGCGATTTTGTCCAGGGCTTTGTCCAGGCGCGCCTGGAGGACGCCCCGTGCACCTGCCTGTGGCTGGTCGGCCTGCCGGCGCTGCGCTTTGCCGCCAATGTCGACGGCGAAGCCTATTACCAAACCCTGAAGCTCGAGGGCCTGGGCGAAGCCTGGGCCTTGCCGGGCCTTGAACTGTTGATGGACGAGCCGCAGCGCAAGGCGGACGTCTGGAAAGCCATGCGCCAGCTGATGGCGCGCTGGAAGAGCGTTGAATGAGTGACTCGATCAGCTTCCGCCGGATGACCGAGGCGGATCTGGATGCCGTACTTAAGATCGAATATGCCGCGTTCAGTCATCCCTGGACTCGAGGGATCTTTCAGGATGCGCTCAAATCGTATGAAGTCTGGCTGATGTTCGACGGCCAGCAGCAGGTGGGCCATGGCGTGATCAACGTGATCATCGACGAGGCCCACCTGCTCAACATCACCGTCAAGCCGGAAAACCAGGGCCGCGGCCTGGGCCTGCGCCTGCTCGAGCACCTAATGGCCCGGGCCTACCAGCTCAATGGCCGCGAGTGCTTCCTGGAAGTGCGTGCCAGCAACCAGTCGGCCTATCGTTTGTACGAACGCTATGGTTTCAACGAAATCGGCCGCCGCCGCGACTATTACCCGGTTGCCGGCGGCCGTGAAGACGCCTTGGTGATGGCCTGCACCCTGCTCGAAGATTGAGCAGGGCGGGCTTCAATCACAGGTCCTGTGGCTGAGCCTCCATCGGCTTGGCCAGGTCGCGCAGGCTTCTGGTCACGCTGCCGGTATTGCATTTTGCCGCCGCCTGCTCCGGCGTGTACTTGCGAATGGTGCGGAAGAACAGCTCGCAGGTCTGTTTCTTCTGTGTAACCTGCCACTTGGTCGAGCAGGCATCCAGCGTCAGCTTGGCATCGGCCCGTTGATTGCGCCCCATCCCTGCCTGCCAGCAGGCTGCCGTCAGGTCCTGCCCCATCATTTTCAAGCCGGCAGCATCAGCTGCATCCTGGTTGCCGCCGTGGCTGTCCTTGTCTGCCGCATACCAGATGGCACTAGGGTGGTTGGCACCCAGTACCGGTACCTTGGCACCTGCCTGCGGGCTGATACTGACCAGGCCCAGCACATTAACCTGCGGCCCGTACTGCTGCTGGATCCAGCTGCGTACCGGCGCGCCGAATGCCACCATCGGCAGAGGCCTGGCGGGGTTTTGCAGGGTCATCTCGCTGACCATGCGCACCTGGTAGTCCTTGAAGTAGCTGTAGGTTTCCTTCAGCGTTTCACCCGCGCTGGCGGGTGCGGCGATGGGAGCGATATCGATGATGGTCTGGTAGGCCGGGGTCTGGCTGGCGTCGACGCCGTTGAATGTCAACAGCTCAGCCCAGCGGTCGGTGGTGTTGGAGCGCAGGTAGTCCTGGGCCTGGGTCAGCGAGTAGTCCGGCGGGAAGTGCAGCAGTTCGATGCTGCGGCGGTTCTGCAGGGCCATGCCCAGCGGCAGGAACAGATACCAGTCGTAGGACCATTTGCCGTCCTCGTTCAGCCGGGTGGCCGCCTGATAGGCCAGTTCACCGCTGTCGAGCAGCTTGCGCAGGGGTTTTGCATAGTTGGCGGGTACGCCACTGATGTTTGCGTGCAGGCGATCGTTGTCGCGGCTTACATGCACCTGGGCCGCGGCATGGCCGTCGCGGCGTACGCTCTGTGTCAGATAGTGTTCTACGGTTTGCTCCAGGGTCCAGTCGCGATAACAGATCACGTGGCAGTTGTTGGGGAAGGCGAAAAGGCGGGTGACGCGCTGGGCGTCGCCCAGGTCGATTCGCGCATCGGCGGCTGCAAGGCCGCTGAAGGCCAGGGCGGCAAGGCTCGGTAATGCCATCTTGTGCATGCTTAACTCCTTGTTGGGCGCAGCCGTATTCGGCAGCGTGGCACATACTGTGGCAAGGGGAGCAGGGATGAAAAGGGCTGGATGGCTGCCGCTGGTGCTGGGCATGTTGGGTGCAGGAGCGCAGGCCGATGAGCGTGATATCTGGTTGTTCGCGCAATGGGCCGGGGACCATCAGACACGGCCATTTCGCGAGATGCTTGTGGATGCCCGTCTTTATGGCGTGGTGCCGATCCATCAGCTGCTGCGTTCGGCTTCGGACTGGAAGCTGTGCCACGCGTCCCCCTTCGCCGTGCCGCCCGCCAGCAACTGGCCGGCAGTGCGCTCGACGCTCTCGCTGATAAAGACGCTTCATGACCAGGGCATCCTGCGTCAGTTCGAGGTGGTTTCAGCCTATCGAGCCCCGCGGCTGAATGCCTGCGCCGGCGGGGCGGCCAACAGCGCCCATGCCCGGGCGTTCGCTGTCGATATCCTGCTGCCCGACTGGGCGGACCCCAACCCGCTGTGCCGGTTCTGGCAGCAATACGGCCAGGCCTGGAACATGGGCCTGGGGCGCTACCACTCCGGGCGTATTCATGTGGATACCGCGGGTTACCGTACCTGGGGTGGTGACGGCCGTGCGGGTTCGTCGTTCTGTATCAAGCCCAGATGAGCCAGGCAGCTCCGGCATTCGCCCATCACCCACGTGGCGAAGCGCTGGCGCTTGCCGTCGTCTTCCAGCGGCAAGGGGCTGAGCAGGTGGTAGGCCGAGCCGTCACGCACGAAGCCGAACGGTGCCTGCAATTGCCCATTGTCGAGTTCGTCGCGCACCATGAGGGCTGAGGCCATGGCCAGGCCCAAGCCGGCGCTGGCGGCCTGAATCGACAGGTAGAAGTGCTGGTAGTCGCTGCGCTCGGTGTGCCGGACCTGTTGGCCGCTCAGGCGCAGCCAGTTGGGCCAGGCGCCGGGGCGGGTGGCGCTGTGCAGCAAGCGCTGGCCTTCGAGTTGGAGGGGGGCGGTGGGGTGGCAGACCGGGCCGATCCATTCGTCGCAGATCTTCTGGTTGTACAGCTGTTTGTCCCAGTGGAAGTCATCGCGGCGAATTGCCAGGTCGACACCACTACGTGCGAAGTCCAATGGCCCGCCAGCGGCCACCAGGTGCAACTGCAGGTCGGGATGGGCGGCGTGGAAGCGGGGCAGGCGCGGGATCAGCCAGCGCATGGCGATGGTCGGCTCGCACGACAGCACCAGTACGTTGTCGCGGGCCTGTTGTTGCAAACGCTGCACGGCACCTTCGAGCTGCTCGAAGATCGCCTGGGTAGTGCCCTGCAAGGCACGGCCGGCAGGGGTGAGGAAAATGGCCCGGTTGCGGCGCTCGAACAACTCCACACCAAGGCTTTCTTCAAGCAGACGCACCTGGCGGCTGACTGCGCCATGGGTGACATGCAGGTGCTCGGCGGCGCGCACGAAGCTCTCGGTCTGGGCGGCTATGTCGAAGTAGCGGAAGGCGTTGAGTGGCGGCAGTTTCATGGCATTCCTGTTTGTCTGTGCCGGCCTCTCGCGGGTAAACCCGCACACAGGCGATGCGCCGCCCCTGTAGGAGCGGGTTTACCCGCGAAGAGGCCGACACAGGCGCTAGATATCTGTGAGGAAAGCTATCAGATTTACCTCACTATAAATCGATTTTTGCTGGGCTATAAGCTCTCGATAATGACCTGGTCTGTGCATTTCCATCGTCTATCGAGAGCCTCCAGCATGACCGAACTCATTGCCGTCGCCCTGTTCACCCTGCTCGCCGTCATCAGCCCCGGTGCCGACTTCGCCATGGTCACCCGCAGCAGTTATGCACAGGGCCGCAAGGCCGGGCTGGCTGCCGCCGTGGGCATTGCCCTGGGAGTGCAGGTGCACGTCCTGTACACGGTGCTGGGCATCGCGGTGATCATCAGCCAGAGCCCGACCCTGTTCCTGGGCATGAAAGTGCTGGGTGCGGGTTACCTGGTCTACCTGGGTTTCCAGTCGCTGACCAACACCCGGCGTATCAGCCTCGACGGGGTTGCCGCAACCGCAGCCAGCGTAACGCAGGCCCTGCGCACGGGCTTTCTGACCAACGCCCTCAACCCCAAGACCATGCTGTTCATGATCAGTGCGTTCACCCAGGTGGTGCAGCCTGGCAGCTCGCTGGCGCTGGATTTTGCCTACGGCGCTTTCATGTCCGTTGCCCACTGGCTGTGGTTCAGCCTGGTGGCGGTGTTCTTCTCCAGCGCGGCATTGCGCAAGGCGATGATCGAGCGGCAAAGGCTGGTGGACCGGGTAATCGGCCTGGCGCTGATCGGGTTGGGCCTGGCCGTGGCGGTGACCGGAATGCGTTGAGGTGGCAATTGCATGCCCTGTGCGGGAAGGGTGCAGGCCTGTGGTAATTTTCAGCAGACAAAGAAAAAGGGCTTACCTTGCGGTAAGCCCTTCGTCTTGTTTGGTGGCTACACAGGGACTTGAACCCCGGACCCCAGCATTATGAATGCTATGCTCTAACCAACTGAGCTATGTAGCCGATGGCGCGCATTATTCTCTTGAACGGCCCCCCTGTCAACACTCATTTCAAAAAAAATTTGCACGCTTTCAAAAACTTAGCGGCCAGGCCCGGGTTCTGCCTTGCCCAACGGCATGTCACCGGCTTTCAACTGCCCGCTGCGCCAGCCATCGGCGGCCTTGAGGTCGGCTTTCCGTACCGGGCCGATATGCGCGCCATCGAAGGTTACCCGCTCACCCATCGATACCATGCGCTGTTCGCTGCCTTGGATAACCATGGCCTTGCCACTGAGTACCACCAGTTCGTCATGGCCTGCATGGCGGGCGACCTGCAGGCGGGTACCGAACACCTGGATGCGCGCGTCGCCCACTGCTATCTCCATGGCCCTGCCGTCGAGCATCACTTCCAGGTATACCCGGCCCTGCACCAGGTGCAGTTGGCGCGTGCGGCCACGCAGGTCGGCGTTCATCGCACTGGCGCTGCCCAGGTGCAGGGTGGTGCCATCGGCCAGGCGGATGCTACGGCGCTCACCTGCATCGGTATGCAATTCGCTGCCCAGGCGCTGTATCAGCGGCCAGTACAGGTAGGCGGTAGCGGCCAGCCCCAGGAGGAACAATAGCGCCAGCCATTTGCCCAGATGGCTGCGGTGCGCGTTGATCTGCCGTGGACGGACGCGAACGGGCATTGGGCTCATGGGGTTGGTGTGCTCGCGATTAGGGCCGTTTCGCCCAACGATGACGGGTATTTGGCCAAGGATGCTAATTATATTGATAACCATTTTCAAGTGTGTCGCGGACAAAGGAAATAAAAGGTAGCTATGTATCTATTTGTTTTCCGATAATCGGATCCCAAACTACGGACGGAGATTCAGGCACATGGCTATCAGTAGCGCCTCCACGGCGCCCACCAGTGCAGCGGCGAGCCAAGCCACGCCGCTGGTGATGCGCATAATCGGTTTCTGCGCCCTGGCGCACCTGATCAATGACCTGATCCAGTCTGTGCTGCCGGCGATCTACCCGATGCTCAAGGCCAACTACGACCTGAGTTTCGCCCAGATCGGCATGATCACCCTGACGTTCCAGATCACCGCCTCGCTGCTGCAGCCTTGGGTCGGTTTCTTTACCGATCGCCGACCGGCACCGAACCTGCTGCCACTGGGCACCCTGTGTACCCTGGTGGGTATCGTGATGCTGGCCTTCGTCGGCAGCTTCCCGATGATTCTGCTGGCCTCGGCCCTGGTGGGTATCGGCTCGTCGACCTTCCACCCGGAAACCTCGCGTATTGCGCGCCTGGCATCGGGCGGGCGCTTCGGCCTGGCCCAGTCGACCTTCCAGGTCGGTGGCAACACCGGGTCGGCTTTGGGGCCGCTGCTGGCGGCAGCCATTGTCATTCCGTTCGGCCAGAGCCACGTGGCCTGGTTCGGCCTGGCTGCGCTGTTCTTTCTCGGCGTCACCCTGATGCTGCGTGGCTGGTACAAGGAGCACCTCAACCAGGCCAAGGCGCGCAAGGCTGTGCAGGCGACCCACGGCATTTCCCGCGGGCGGGTGGTGGCGGCGCTGATCGTGCTGGGCCTGCTGGTGTTCTCCAAGTACTTCTACATGGCCAGCTTTACCAGCTATTTCACCTTCTACCTGATCGAGAAGTTCGATGTGTCGGTGGCCAGCTCGCAGCTGCACCTGTTCCTGTTCCTTGGTGCGGTGGCGGCGGGTACCTTCTTTGGCGGGCCGATCGGTGACCGCATCGGGCGCAAGGCCGTGATCTGGTTCTCGATCCTCGGCGTGGCGCCGTTCACCCTGGTGTTGCCGTATGCCGATCTGTTCTGGACCACCGTGTTGAGCGTGGTGATCGGCTTTATCCTGGCTTCGGCGTTTTCCGCGATCGTGGTGTATGCGCAGGAGCTGGTACCGGGCAGCGTGGGCATGATTGCCGGGATCTTCTTCGGGCTGATGTTCGGCTTTGGTGGCATCGGTGCGGCCTTGCTGGGGTATGTGGCGGACCTGCGTGGCATCGAGTACGTATACGAGGTGTGTTCGTTCCTGCCGTTGTTCGGGTTGCTGGCGGTGTTCTTGCCGAGTACCGGCAAGCGCTGAAAGATGCACAGAACCTGTAGGAGCAGCCTTGTGCTGCGAAGAGGCCATTACTGCCGAAGACAATTTGTTGTCTTGCCGGCCTCTTCGCAGCACAAGGCTGCTCCTACAAGGGCCCGCGCAGGTCTGGAGAGCATGCAAGGCGGTTGCTCTCCGAAATTTGACGACTTGACCACCCTTGGCCTAGAGTCCGCCCTTTCTTCAACCACTTGCGTAGTAGTCAAAGCAATGTGCCGTACCCAGTCCCTGCCAAACGCCCGCCAGCCTGCCTTCCAGGCCCTGCGTCGTGCGTGGCCGAGCGACACGGTGCTCAAGCGTCGCCGCAGCGTGCTTTTTGCCTTCACCTTCTCGCCACACCTCGCCTGAACTGATCTGCGCTTTCGCGTCGCTCGCCGCCCTGGCGTGCGCGCCTGTGTCTGCACGTCTTTTCGGTTTGCAAGGAGTGGTACATGAACATGCGTTTGCTGGCGGGCCTGTTGTTCGCCGTTTCGGTCGTGGGTTTCAGTTTGGGGGCCAGCCTGCCGCTGGTGTCGTTGCGCCTGCATGAAGCCGGTGCGAGCACCCTGGAAATCGGCATCATCTCGGCCATCCCCGCTGCGGGCATGATGCTCTCGGCGTTCCTGGTCGACGCCTGCTGTCGCCACCTGACCCGGCGCACCATCTACCTGCTGTGCTTCAGCCTGTGCACGCTCAGCATTGCCTTGCTCGAGTCGGCGTTCGGTTCGCTGTGGCAGCTGGCGCTGTTGCGCCTGGGCCTGGGGCTGGGCATGGGTATCGCCATCATCCTCGGCGAGTCGTGGGTCAACGAACTGTGCCCGGAGCACAACCGCGGCAAGATCATGGCCCTGTACGCCACCAGCTTTACCGGCTTCCAGGTGCTCGGCCCGGCCATGCTGGCGGTGCTGGGCGCCGACAGCCCGTGGATCACCGGTGTGGTCACCGCCTGCTATGGCCTGGCGCTGCTGTGCATCGTGCTGACCGTACCCAACGACCATGTGGAACATGAAGAAGGTGAAAAGAGCTTCGGCCTGGCCGGCTTCTTCCGTGTGGCGCCGGCGTTATGCGTGGCGGTGCTGTTCTTCTCGTTCTTCGATGCCGTGGTGCTGTCGCTGCTGCCGGTGTATGCCACCAGCCATGGCTTTGCCGTGGGCGTGGCGGCGCTGATGGTGACCGTCGTGTTTGCCGGTGACATGTTGTTCCAGTTGCCGCTTGGCTGGTTGGCCGACCGGGTGGAGCGCACCGGGCTGCACCTGGTATGCGGGCTGCTGGCGATGGCGATCGGTATCGGCCTGCCCTGGCTGCTGAACCTGACCTGGTTGCTATGGCCGCTGCTGGTGCTGCTGGGCGCCGTGGCAGGCGGCATCTATACCCTGGCGCTGGTACTGATCGGGCAGCGCTTCAAGGGGCAGGACCTGGTTACCGCCAATGCCAGCGTGGGCTTGCTGTGGGGTGTGGGTAGCCTGGTCGGGCCGCTGGTCAGCGGTGCGGCGATGGATGTGGCGCCGCATGGTCTGCCCATCGCGCTGGCGCTGATGGCCGGGTTGTTCGTGTGCTTTGCCCGGCAGTCTTACCGGCGCACGGTGCGGTTGCGGGGCGATGGTGCCGAGCAATACCCTGCCAGGAATTAGCCGCGCAAGAATCGGCGTTTGTCCGATGAACGGCTGCGTTAAGCTGGGCCTGCAATCGACCCGTTGGAGGTGCCATGATCCTGTCCGACCTATCGCCTGAAGCCTACCGTGAGGCCACTGAATACCTTGCGGCGCTCGACCCGGACTGGTCGCGGCATATCGAGGCGACCGGGCCTTGCCTGCACCAGGCCACGCCGGGGCGTGAACCTTACGAAGTGCTGGTGCGAGCGATTGCCTACCAGCAGTTGCATGCCCGTGCTGCCGAGGCAATTCTGGGGCGGCTTTTGGCGCTGTTTCCGGAGGCCAGTTTCCCTGGGCCGGAACAGTTGCTGGCGGTTGCACCGCAAACCATGCGCGCCTGTGGTTTTTCCGCGAGCAAGATGGCGACGATCCAGGGTATTGCCCAAGGCCGGCTGGATGGCCTGGTGCCGAGCCGGGAAGAGGCACTGGCCATGGCTGACGAGGCGTTGATCGAACGGCTGGTGGCATTGCGCGGGGTAGGGCGGTGGACGGTGGAGATGTTGCTGATCTACAGCCTGGCGCGTTCGGACGTTCTGCCGGTCGACGATTTTGGCGTGCGCGAGGGTTATCGGCGGCTGAAGGGGCTGGACAAGGCGCCGACGCCGGCGCAAATGCGTTCGCTGGGTGGCGGCTGGCGCCCATACCGCACCGTGGCGGCCTGGTACCTGTGGCGGGCCTGAGGTTTTGCACTGCCTGTGCCGGCCCGCGAAGAGGCCGGCACAGGCAACAACCTATCTGGACATTTACCAATGAACCCCTACACCACCCCCGACCAACGCTGGCAAGCCGTAGAATCCCGCGAAACCGCCGCCACCGGCCACTTCGTCTACGCCGTGCGCACCACCGGCATCTACTGCCACCCCGGCTGCAAATCGCGTCTTGCCAAGCGAACCAACGTCGAGTTCTACGACACCCCAGCTGCCGCCGAAACCGCCGGCTACCGCGCCTGCAAACGTTGCACCGCCACCACCAGCGCCACCCGCCACAGCCAGCTGGTCACCCGCGCCTGCCGCCTGATCGAAGCCATCGACCCGGCACCCAGCCTCGACCAACTCAGCGCCCAACTGGCCGTCAGCCCTTTTCACCTGCATCGCCTGTTCAAGGCCGAAACCGGTCTGACCCCCAAGGCCTATGCCACCGCTTTCCGTGCCCGGCGCCTGCGCGCCCACCTGGAAGATGGCCAGCGCTCTGTCACCGATGCCATCTATGACGCCGGCTATAACTCCAACAGCCGCTTCTACGAAAGCGCCGACCAGCGCCTGGGCATGCGTCCGCGGCAATACCGCGCCGGCGGCGCCGGGGCAACCATCCACTTCGCCCTTGGCCAATGCTCCTTGGGTGCCATCCTGGTGGCCCAGAGCGAGAAGGGCATTTGCGCGATCCTGCTGGGCGACGATCCCGAGGCCCTGCTGCACGACCTGCAGGACCAGTTCCCCAAGGCCCACCTGGTCGGCGGCGACAGTGCTTACGAACGGTTGGTCGCCGAGGTGGTGGGATTCGTCGAAGCACCCGCGCTGGGCCTGGCCTTGCCACTGGATGTGCAAGGCACTGCGTTCCAGGAGCGGGTGTGGCAAGCCCTGCGCGAGGTGCCGGCCGGCAGCCGGGTCAGCTACACCGACATCGCCGAGCGCATCGGCGCGCCCAAGGCGGTGCGTGCGGTGGCCATGGCCTGCGCGGCCAACCACATCGCCGTGGCCATCCCCTGTCATCGGGTGGTCCGCCGCGACGGCGACATCAGTGGCTACCGCTGGGGCATCGAGCGCAAACAGCAGTTGCTCAAACGAGAAACGGCACTCTCCTGATCGCGTGAAGCCGCGTAGAATCCTCCGCCAAATCGAATTGTAAAGAGGAATATTCGATGAGGCGTGTCAGCCTTGCCCGTTATTGTCCAGGCCTGATGGTTTTCATGGCCCTGATGCTTGCCATTGCCAGCCCGGCCTGGTCGGCCCCGGCCACGCCATTGTCCAATCTGGCGGTTGCCGAAGCGGACGTGCTGGATGAAAACGCCAGCATCGAGCAGTTGAGCGAGCGGCTGGACCAGATACGCCAGGGCGTTACCAGCGACGCCAATGATGATCTGCTTTCGCAGTTGCGCCTGGGCGCAATGCAGGTGCAGCGTCAGGCCGACGCGTTGACTGCCCTGCGCACCACTGATGTTGAAAAAGTCGACGACAAGCTCAAGGTCATCGGCCCGGTCCAGCCGGACGAGGCGGCTACCCTGACCCAGCAGCGTAAAGCGCTGGAGGCCGAGAAGAAGGCCTTGGTGGCGCAGCAGGACCAGGCCTCCAAGCTGACCCAGTCGGCGCGCGACTTGTCCACGCAAATCGTCAACCTGCGCCGCAGCCAGTTCAACTCGCAGATCACCAGCCGCGCGGCCTCACCGCTGAGCCCGGCGTTCTGGCAGAGCATCATTCGCCCCACCCAGGACGATGTGGCACGCCTGCGTGACCTGCGTGGTGAGACGGCTGATGCCATCAGCAGTGCCTTCAGCGCTGAAAATCGCTGGCTGTTCATTACCAGCCTGGTAGCGGCAATCCTGGTCTGGACCTTGGTGCGCCGCGTGCTCGAGCGCCTTCTCGCCGGCGCCATGGTCAGCTGGCTGCCCGAAGGCCGCCTGCGCCGCAGTGCGCTGGCGCTGGGTGTCAGCCTGGCAACCTTGGGCACCATCGCCGGCTCGGTCTCGCTGCTGCGTTGGGGGCTGGAGAGCAGCGCCGAGTTGGGCGCCGATATCGCCAGCCTGGCCAATCATGTACTTGCCCTGGTGGTGTTCAGTGCCTTCATCACCGGCCTGGGCCGCGCCATGCTGATGCTGCAGCGCCCGTCCTGGCGCCTGCCACCTATTCACGATGAAGTGGCCAGCGCCCTGGGCTGGTTCCCCAAGGTGCTGGCGTTGGCGCTGATGGTCATGATGACCATGGAACGCATCAACAGCGTGATCGGTGCCAGCCTGGCGCTGACCGTGGCGGTCAACGGCCTGACCGCGCTGGTAGTGGCGTTCACCTTCGCCGGTGCGCTGCTGCGTTACCGCCGCACCCTGCGCAAGCATGACCTGGAGCGCCCCACAGGCCTGGCCGGGCTGATCCCGTTCGTGATGGTGATCTGGCTTACGTTGATCCTGCTGGCCTTGCTCGCCGGTTACCTGACACTCGCCTACTTCCTCACCGCCAAGCTGCTGTGGGTCAGCCTGGTGATTACCTGTGCCTACCTGCTGACCACGTTCTTTGGCGACCTCTGCGAAACCCTGCTGTCGCCCCGCCAGCCCGGCGGCCTGGCGCTGGCCTCGACCCTGGGCCTGGCGCCACGTCACCAGGCCCAGGCCAGCACCATCCTGGCCGGTATCGGCCGCACCGTGGTGCTGTTCCTGGCGTTGTTGCTGGCACTGATGCCGTCGGGCACCAGCCCCAGCGAACTGCTGTTGAGCCTGGGTGATTGGGACGAGACCGGCGGCAAGCTGCTGGGCAACATGAACATTGTCCCCCAGGACATTCTGTTGGCAGTGGTGATGTTCCTCGGCGGCCTGTTCGCCATCCGCGTGGTCAAGCGCTGGCTGAGCGATCGCCTGCTACCGGAAACCGACATGGACGCCGGCATGCGTGCCTCGCTGGTGACTCTGGTGGGTTACCTGGGCTTCATCTTCCTGGCCATGCTGGTGATGTCGACCCTGCGCATCAACCTCACCAGCCTGACCTGGGTGGTCAGTGCCCTGTCGGTGGGTATCGGTTTCGGCTTGCAGCAGATCGTGCAGAACTTCATTTCCGGCCTGATCCTGCTGACCGAGCGCCCGGTCAAGGTGGGCGACTGGGTCAGCCTGGCGGGTGTCGAGGGCGACATTCGCCGTATCAACGTGCGCGCCACCGAGATCCAGATGTCCGACCGCTCGACGGTTATCGTGCCCAACTCGCAGTTCATCTCGCAGAACGTGCGTAACGTGACCATGGGCAACGCCCTGGGCGTGGTCGGCATTACCCTGACCATGCCGCTGGAGACCGATGCCAACCGCGTGCGTGAACTGCTGCTGGCGGCTTACCAGGAGCACGAGGCGATTCTGGATGCGCCGGCTACCTCGGTCACCTTCAAGGACCTGACCAGCAGCGGCATGGTGATAGGTGTGAGTGGTTACGTGGCGGGGCCGCGGCAGGTGTCCGGTACGCGCAGTGACCTGTTGTTCACCATCCTTGGGCGCCTGCGTGACGAGGGCATCCCCCTGTCGTCGCCGCAGAGCATGGTGTTGGTGCAGGAGGGCGCTCGCTCGGCTGACGAGTCGGTGTGAAGCCAATCGCCGGCAAGCCAGCTCCCACAGGTACTGCGTATGGCTTGAAGTCGACGCGGTCCTTGTGGGAGCTGGCTTGCCGGCGATTGGGCTGCAAGGCAGCCCCCTGCCTCAATGCTGCTTGGCCTGCCTGATCCTCAGCAAAATCACCAGCAACACCAACAGCACAGGCGGCGCCATGGCCAACAGCCCATCCCGCGCCGTCAGCCCCAACCCCAGCACATTCAGCCCGCCATACAGCAGCTTGAACAAGTTCAGCAGGTAGTAGGTGATGGCAATGATCGACAGCCCCTCCACCGCCCGTTGAATCTTCACCTGGGCATCAGCCCGGGCATTGAGGCTGCGCAGGATCCCGGCGTTCTGCTCTTCCATTTCCACCTGTACCCGCGCCTGCAACAGGTCGCCCAGGTTGGCCACATTCTTTGCCAGCTGCTCCAGGCGCTGCTCGGTGGCCGCGCAGTAGCGCACGGTCGGCTTGAACCGGCGTTCGATGAAAACCCCCAGGCGCTGGCAGTCGCCCACATGGCTTTCCCGCAGCTCGCCCAGGCGTTCGAACACCAGTTGCGCATAGGCTTGCGTGGCGCCGAAGCGGTGGCGGGTTTTCACCGTACGGCTGACCACCTGGCGTGACAGGTGGGCAATGGCTTCCAGCAAGCCTTTGGAATCATGGTCATCGACACCGGCACTTCGCTCCGAGAGGTTGACCAGGGTCTTGTCGAAGGCATCCAGTTCCTGGCTCAGGTCCTTGGCCGTGGTCAGGGTCAGCGAGGCCATCATGCGGTAGGTCTCGATCTCCAGCAGACGGCGGATCATGCGGCCCTGTCGGTAGGCATTGAGGCGACGGTTGATGAACAGGAAGCGGTTGGTGCCGTCCTCGGTCAGGCGAAAATCGCTCCACACCACCGCATCGCCACCGCCGACGCAGGAGCCGCACGGGTCCTTGAAACCGTAGTGGGGCAGGTCCAGTTCCTGTTCGTCACGGACCAGCACCTGCACCGCGTTGATCACCTGCGCCGCTTGCGGGGCGATAGCCTCGGCCAGCACCGGCGGCAGCGTTTGCCACTCGGTATCGGCGGCAGTGCAGGGCACCACCAGGGTCAGGGTGAAGAACTCGGTGTGCCGTTCCCACTTGAACGGATGGCCATCCAGGCGGGTGATGCCTTGGGCGGCTGCGGTGTCCAGGGCATCCGGGCAGCAGCGTTGCAGCAGTGCCGCACAGGCAGCATCGCCGCCGAGCAAGGCCAGGTGGAAGACATGCGCCGGGCCGTCGAAATACAGTGACGGGCGGGCGTGCAGCTCGTTGTGCAAGGCGGTGCGTTGAGGGTGCATGGGTGGTCCGGCCTGGTGTTGTGATTGTGGGGGTACCAGGAAGTGGGACTTTGCGGGGGGAGGGGAAAGTCACGCGGACGCAAAGTTTTGTATCGCCTGTGCCGGCCTCTTCGCGGGTAAACCCGCTCCCACAGGGATAGCGCAGGCCTGAAGGGCAGCGCGGTACCTGTGGGAGCGGGTTTACCCGCGAAGAGGCCGGTGAGCCCGGCATCAATTCCAGGCCTTATTCGCGGTTCAGCAACTGGTTGAGCGCCCGGGTCATTTGCACGTTATGCACGTTATGCATGGTCATACGCGGTTCTTGTAGGAGCGGCCTTGTGTCGCGAAAGGGCCGCAAAGCGGCCCCGGAAATTTCAACCCAGACAGCGCGTCACATGCTTGACCGACTGGTAGGCCGACAACCCCCAAGGCCCCAGCTCACGCCCGATCCCGCTACCCTTGGTACCACCCCACGAGGTCTCGACGAACACCGCCTGCACCGAGTTGATCCACACATGGCCAACCTCCAGCGCATCGGCCACCCGCTCGGCGCGCTCCAGGTCGGCGGAGCACACCGTAGCCACCAGCCCGAAACGGCTATCGTTGGCCTCGGCAATCGCCTGTTCCTCGGTCGCAAAGCGACGCGCGCACAGCACCGGGCCAAAGATTTCCTCGGTCCACAGGCGGCTGTCTTTCGGCACATCGGCATACAGCGTCGGGCTGACGAACCAGCCCTCCCGGTCCAGCGCCTTGCCTCCGGCCAGGCACTGCAGGCCTTCCTCCCGCGCCGTGGCAAAGTAGCCGGCCACCTTCAGCCACTGCGCCTGGCTGGTCAGCGGCCCCATGTCGACCTCTTCGGTCAATGGATTACCGACCCGTAGCTGTTCCAGTGCGGCCTGCAAACGCGGCAGCAATGCATCGGCAATGCCGTCCTGCACCAGCAGCCGCGAAGTGGCCGAGCACATCTGCCCGGCGTTCCAGGTAATGCCGGCGACGATCCATTCCACTGCCTGGCCCACGTCGCAATCATCGAACACCACGATCGCCGACTTGCCGCCCAGCTCCAGCGTCACCGGCCGGCACTGCGCCGAAGCGCTGCGCATTACCTGGCTGCCGACACTGTTGCTGCCGGTGAACGACAGCTTGTCCAGGCCATTGTGGTTGCTCAGCGCAGCACCGGTCTCGGCCTTGCCGTTGACGATGTTCAGCACCCCGGGCGGCAGCCCCAGGGCATCGGCGATCTGGCCGTAGGCCTGTTCGATCAGCGGGGTGACTTCCGATGGCTTGAGCACCACGGTGCAACCGGCGGCCAGGGCCGGGGCGAGCTTCCAGGCGCTGGTCACCAGCGGGAAGTTCCACGGCACGATCAGGCCGACCACGCCCACCGGTTCCAGGCGGGTGCGAGCGCTGAAACCCGGCGCAGCCAACGGCACATCGCGGTTCTTCGATGGCAGTTGCTCGGCCAGTTCGGCGTAGTAGCCGAAGGTGGCGATGGCGTCGTCCAGGTCGATTTCCGCCTCGTGACGTGGCTTGCCGTTGTTGCGCATCTGCAAGGTGATCAACGCTTCACGGCGCTGCCCGAGTTGTTCGGCAAAGCCGCGCAGGTAGGCGGCGCGTTCGCTGGCGCTGGTGTTTTTCCAGGCGGGCAGGGCGCCGCGGGCAGCGGTCACTGCCTGGTCTACCTGGGCGACGCTGGCGGCCTTCAGTTCGGCAAAGGGTTGCCCAAGGGCCGGGTCATTGACGCTGATGCAGTCGCTGCCCTGGCCTTCGACCCAGCGGCCGGCGATGTAGTGGGAAGTGGTCATGGTCGGTTTCCAGTCAGGCCGTTTCGGCGGTGGTTACCGGCGAGTGCGCGGTGCTTTTGCAACGCACCCAACGCGGGCCCTGGGGGCCATACACGCCGGCAGGTTCGGGGAACAGGTTGAGCAGCAGCAGGTACAGCACACCGGCCAGCCCCAGGGTGACCGGCAGGCTCAGGTCTATGCCGCCGGCCAGGTCGCCCAGTGGGCCGACGAACTGCCCTGGCAGGTTGACGAAGCACAGGCCCACCGCCGCGCTGGGGATCCACGCCCCCATGCCGCGCCAGTTCCAGCCATGCAGGAACCAGTAGTGGCCGCCACGTTGGCCGCGGGTGAACACCTGCAGGTCGTCGGCATGGTAGAAGCCGCGGCGGGTGATCAGGCCGAGGATCATGATCACCATCCACGGGCTGGTGCAGGTGATGATCAGCACGGCGAAGGTCGACACGCTCTGCACCAGGTTGAAGGTGAAGCGGCCGACGAAGATGAAGCCGATCGCCAGCACGCCGATCAGCAGTGTGGCGCCGGCACGGCTGAGCAGGCGTGGGAACACACTGGACATGTCCAGGCCGGTGCCGTACAGCGCGGTGGTGCCGGTGGACATGCCACCGATCACCGCAATCAGGCACACCGGCAGGAAGAACCAGCTTGGCGCCACCGCCAGCAGGCCACCGACGTAGTTGTTGGCGGCGATGTAGTCCGGCGCCTGGGTGGCCACCAGGGTGGCGGTGCACAGGCCGAACAGGAACGGGATCAGTGTCGCGCCCTGGGCCGCGATCACCGCCAGCATGATGCGCGCCTTGGGCGTTTCACGCGGGATGTAGCGCGACCAGTCGCCGAGGAACGCACCGAACGACACCGGGTTGCTCATGGCCAGGATCGCCGCACCGACGAATGCCGCCCAGAAGCCCGCCTGGCCTAGGTTTACGCTACCCGCATAACCGGTGTCGAACGGCCCGGCAAAGGCAACGATGCCCAGCAGGAACAGCAGGCTCGAGGCCCACACGGCGATCTTGTTGACCCACAGCATGAAGCGGAAGCCAAAGATACACACCACCAGCACCAGTACCGCGAACAGGCCGTAGGCCAGGCCCAGGGTCAGGTCGGTTTCCGGCAGGCCGGCCAGGCGCTTGGCGCCGCCGACCAGGGCGTCGCCCGAACTCCACACCGACAGCGAAAAGAACGCCACCGCGGTGAGCAGCGACAGGAACGAACCGACGATGCGCCCGTGTACGCCAAAGTGCGCACCCGACGACACCGCGTTGTTGGTGCCGTTGAGCGCGCCGAACAGGCCCATGGGCGCGAGGATCAGCGCGCCCACGCCGACGCCGAGCAGGATCGCCCACACACCGGCCTGGAACGACAGCCCGAACAGCACCGGGAAGCTGCCCAGCACGGCCGTGGCGAAGGTATTGGCGCCGCCGAAGATCAGGCGGAACAGGTCCAGCGGGGAGGCGTCGCGTTGATCGTCGGGGATCTGTTCGACGCCATTGGTCTCGATACCGGTCGAGTGGCTCATGGTGATGCTCCAGCGCGGTTGTTGTGGGCCGGCGCAGTGCGCGGGCCTTCTTGTGGGTGCGATGGCAGGGCGGCAGGGCCGCGTAAAGGGGATCAGGCCGGCGATACGACCGACAGGTGCTCGTGGCAGGCCAGCCACCGTTCGCCGTGGCGGCGGAAGACGATGGTCTCGCGCTCGCTCAACTGGTGTTCTTCGCCGGCGATGCGGATGTGCGTGGCCACATCGTGCATGAAGATCGCCACGTCACCTTGCAGGCTCACCTGGGCATTGCCCGATTCGCAGGCGAGCACGGCAAACCCGTCGGCTTGCCACTGAGCCCAGAGTTGCTCGTAGGCATGGCGCGACAGCAGCGGTTGCGGCAGGGTGTGGAAAAGGAAGGTGGCGTCTTCGCTGAAGCAGGCGAAATAGCGAACGGTGTCGTTGCTGGCGAACGCCGCAACGAGGTCGGCGGCGGCTTGCCGTACCTGGAGTGTCTGGTCCACGGGAGTGGCCTCACGGTTCTTGTGATTGTGGTGAAGCGATTCTGGTGGCGGTTGGCGAGGGGAAAAATCGCTGCGGGCAAATAATCAGTTCAGGAATTTGTGAAGTGATGGCTGCGCTTTCTCAGGTTTCGCACTGCGCGTCCTGTGGGAGCGGGCGTGCCCGCTCTCATAGAACAGCACATGACTCATTGGTTCGGCGAGGTTCTGTAGGAGCAGCCTTGTGCTGCGAAGAGGCCGGTACTGACAAAGCCTTTCTATCGCTTGTACCGGCCTCTTCGCAGCACAAGGCTGCTCCTACAAAGGCCGCGTCAGACGAGCGATATTTGTTCTCTGCGCGACAGCGCAGCCCAAAAGGGCTGGGTAATCTCCCACAGGGATTGTGCTGGCCGTGCTTGCGGAGTCTGCTGTCATCTGACTGCAACGAATATTCAGCAACCTTTCTGCCATCTCCCCGTGCCTCATTGCGAGTTCGAATGGGCCATCCCGCGCTGCATCTGCCACAGGACCACGACCTGTTCGGCCTGCTCTACGCCTTCGCCTTCCGCCCTGGCCAGCCGGGGCGCGAAATCGATTCGGCGCAATTGTTGCGCACGCTCGGCCAGCCGCTGGAACCTGGCGAGTTTCTCTGGGTGCACCTGAACCTGGCCCACGCTGCCTGCGAACGCTGGTTGCGCACCCACCTGCAGTTGCCCGAAGCCTTCTTCGAAACCCTGCGCGAAGGTTCGCGCTCGACCCGTATCGAACACGCCGACTCGGCGCTGCTGGCGGTGGTCAACGATGTGGTGTTCAACTTCGGCCTGGTGTCCTCGGACATCTCCACGCTGTGGGCCTGCGCCAGCAGCCAGTTGCTGGTAAGCGCGCGGTTGCAGCCGCTGCATTCGGTGGACAAGCTGCGCTCGTCGGTCAAGCATGGCGAGCGCTTTCATTCGTCCATCGAGTTGCTGGTCCATCTGTTGCGCGACCAGGGCGATGTGCTGACCCAGATCGTGCGTGAAACCACCGCCAGCGTCGACCGCATCGAAGACCAGTTGCTGTCCCAGCGCCTGAGCGACAACCGCGCCGAACTGGGCAGCATGCGCCGGGTGCTGGTGCGCTTGCAGCGCCTGCTGGCGCTGGAGCCGGGGGCGCTGCTGCGCCTGCTCAACCGGCCGCCCGACTGGCTGCAGGAACAGGACATACGCCAGCTGCGCGCGGCCACAGAAGAGTTCACCCTGGTGATCAGCGACCTCACCGCCCTCGGTGAGCGGATCAAGCTGTTGCAGGAAGAAATCGCCGCCAAGCTCAACGAACAGACCAACCGCACCCTGTTCACCCTGACCGTGGTGACCGTGCTGGCGCTGCCGATCAACATCATCGCCGGCTTCTTCGGCATGAACGTCGGGGGTGTGCCGCTGGCGGAAAACCCCCATGGTTTCTGGGTGCTGGTGGCCCTGGTGGCGACCTTCACCGTGCTGGTGGGGCGCTGGGCGTTTCGCAAGCGGCGCGAGTACTGACTCAATTGTTGTGTTGGCCGGGACAGGCCAAAACGAATCGACCGACGGCCTCCCCACCCCGCCATCCTTGCCTACGCTGATACTCCAACCTGCTAAAGCAAGGAAACCCGTCATGGCCTTCCAATACAAGCGTCTGGACAAGAACAACGCCGCCGTGCTGCTGGTCGACCACCAGACCGGCCTGCTCTCGCTGGTAAGGGACATCGACCCCGACCGCTTCAAGAACAACGTCCTGGCCCTGTCGGACCTGGCCAAGTACTTCAAGCTGCCGACCATTCTCACCACCAGTTTCGAGACCGGCCCCAACGGCCCGCTGGTGCCCGAACTGAAAGAGCAGTTCCCCGACGCCCCGTACATCGCCCGGCCTGGCAACATCAACGCCTGGGACAACGAGGACTTCGTCAAGGCCGTCAAGGCTACCGGCAAGAAGCAGCTGCTGATCGCCGGCGTGGTGACCGAAGTGTGCGTGGCCTTCCCGGCTCTGTCGGCGCTGGAGGAGGGCTTCGAGGTATTTGTCGTCACCGATGCCTCCGGCACCTTCAACGAACTGACCCGTGACTCGGCCTGGCGGCGCATGGAGGCCGCCGGGGCGCAACTGATGACCTGGTTCGGCGTGGCCTGCGAGCTGCACCGTGACTGGCGCAATGACATTGAAGGGCTGGGGACCCTGTTCTCCAACCATATTCCGGACTACCGCAACCTGATGACCAGCTATAACAAGATGGCCAAGTAGTCCGGCCTTGGAGGCACCGAGTACCCTGTGGGAGCGGGTTCACCCGCGAATGCGTCGGTAGCTTCAATGACGCATTCGCGGGTAAACCCGCTCCCACACCCTCCCCGGAACACTCACCACAAGCGAAGCGGCAAACTGCCATGGATCGACCATACTGACTCTTCATTCGCCCTCAGGAGAGCGCCATGTCGAAGTCGTCCAGGAAGAGAGACCCCAAGGACCATCCAGAGAAACTGGGCGGCAAGGCGTACGAGAAGGAACTCAAGCAGCTGCATGTGGAGCTGGTGAAGCTGCAGGAATGGGTGGTGGCCAAGGGCCTGAAGGTGTGCATTGTCTTCGAGGGCCGCGATGGCGCCGGCAAGGGCGGTACCATCAAGGCCATTACCGAGCGCGTCAGCCCGCGAGTATTCCGCGTGGTGGCGCTGCCGGCGCCAACCGAGCGGGAAAAGAGCCAGATGTATGTGCAACGCTACCTGGGCCACCTGCCTGCCGCGGGCGAGGTAGTGATCTTCGACCGCAGCTGGTACAACCGCGCCGGTGTCGAGCGAGTGATGGGCTTCTGCAGTGAAGAGCAGAGCAGCAAGTTTCTCACCGTGGTGCCGCTGTTCGAAAAGATGATGGTCGAGTCGGGGATCATCCTCATCAAGTACTGGCTGGAGGTCAGCGCCGAAGAGCAGACCCGCCGCCTGCAGGACCGTATCAACGATGGCCGCAAGCTGTGGAAGCTGTCGCCGATGGACCTCAAGTCATACACACGCTGGGATGAATACACCCGGGCCCGCGACGACATGTTCGCCGCCTCTGATTCGTCCTGGGCACCGTGGTTCATGGCCCATTCCAACGACAAGCGCCGTGCCCGGCTGAACATCATCAGCCATCTGCTGACGCGCATTCCCTACAAGGACATTACCCGCGACGGGCTGGTGAAGTTGCCCAAGCGCGGCAAGATCGGCAAATACAAGGCCGTCAACTACCCGTTCAAGGTCGTCGAAGAGCGTTTCTGATCTCTCCCCACGGGGAGCAGCGAGGGTGCGAGCCTATGCCACATGATGGCAGCCTGTTGCAGGCGACGGTGGTGTTCCTGCTGGCCGTGGTGCTTCTGGTACCGCTGGCGCAGCGATTGAAAATGGGGGCGGTGCCCGGCTATCTGCTGGCGGGCATCCTCATAGGGCCATCGGTATTTGGCTTGCTGAACAACCCGGATAACGTGGCACGCCTGTCGGAGATGGGTGTGGTGATGCTGCTGTTCGTCATCGGCCTGGAGCTGTCGCCGCGACGTTTGTGGAGCATGCGCCGGGCGCTGTTTGGCGTCGGCTCGCTACAAGTGGGCCTGAGTGCTGTAGTGCTTGGCCTGCTGGCGTACTGGCTGTTCGGCCAGTCGAAGCCGGCTGCCATCGTGCTGGGCCTGGGCCTTGCGCTGTCGTCCACAGCGTTTGGCCTGCAGGTACTGGCCGAGCGCAAGGACCTGGGCAAGCCGCACGGCCGCCTGGCCGTGGCGATCCTGCTGTTCCAGGACATTGCCGCGATCCCGCTGATTGCCGTGGTGCCGCTGCTCGGTGGTGATGTCAGTACCGCCGACGAAGGCGCCTGGCCGGTGTTGGCGGTGGTGGTTGGCATAGGTGTGCTGATCATCTTTGGCCGCTACCTGTTGACCCCTGTCTTCAAATGGACAGTCGGTTCGGGCCTGCCCGAGCTGTCTACCGCTACCGCCTTGCTGGTGGTGCTGGGCACCGCCTGGGTGATGGAGCACGTGGGCGTGTCGATGGCGCTGGGGGCATTTCTGGCGGGCGTATTGATGGCCGAGTCGCCTTTCCGTCACGAACTGGAAACCCAGATCGAGCCCATCAAGGGTTTGCTGCTGGGGCTGTTCTTCGTTGGCGTGGGGATGAGCGCCGACCTGCGCCTGCTGTTCGGCATGCCGTTAATGGTGCTGGGGCTGACCCTGCTGCTGGTGATGATCAAATTGCCGCTGCTTTATGGCCTGGGCCGCACCGCAGGTGGGCTCACCCAGGCCCAGGCGCTGTGCCTGAGCGTGGTGCTGGCGTCTGGCGGCGAGTTTGCCTTCGTGGTGTTCAAGCTGGCGTTGGATCATCAGGTGCTTGCGCAGCAGGTGCATGACCTGCTGGTGCTGGCCATCACCTTGTCGATGGCGGTAGTGCCGTTGGTAATGATGGCCCTGGCGCGGCAGTTGCGTGACGACAGCCCCACACCGGCAGCCCCTGAAGCGGGCCACTGAATCGCGCCACATGGCGCACCTGGAGTTCGGAGGTGAAGCATGCAACCGGGTATCAAGATGGACAGCCGCCTGTCGCGGGGCTTGCTCGATGTGCTCATCAAGGCCGGCCTGGTGGCTGCGCTGGTGATATTCGCCTTCCAGACGTTCCAGCCGTTCCTGGAGCTGATGCTGTGGTCGGTGATCCTGGCGGTGACCTTGTACCCGTTGTATTGCCGCATCCAGCGCCGCACAGGGCTCAAGGACGGGCTTTCGGCGACGCTGGTCGTTCTGCTGGTACTGGTCGTGCTGCTGGTGCCGATCTACCTGGTGGTGATGTCCATCGGCGAGTCGGTGGACAGCCTGGTGACGCTGCTCAAGAGCGGTACCTGGAGCGTGCCGGCCCCTCCCGACTCGGTGGCGGCCTGGCCGCTGATCGGGCCGAAGGTGCATGCCTTGTGGCTGGCCGCCTCGGAAAACATGGCCGGTGTGCTGAACCAGTGGATGCCCCAGCTCAAGGGTGCCGGGCGCACGGTGCTGGGGGCAGCAGCCAGCGCAGGCGGCGCGTTCCTGCTGTTCATCGCGGCGATCATCGTCTCGGGCATCATCATGGCGTTCGGTGACCGCGGCGAAATCGCGGCGCAGCGCATCGCCATGCGGGTGTCGGGGGAGGAGCGCGGCAAGCCATTGGCCAAGCTGTGCACCGCCACCATTCGCGCGGTGGCCCAGGGCGTGATCGGCATTGCCTTCATCCAGATGCTGCTGATCGGTGTCGGCTTCGTCATCAAAGGGGTACCGGGGGCGGGGATGCTGGCAATCGTCATCCTCATGCTGGGGATTGCCCAGGCACCGGCCACGTTGATAACGGTGCCGGTGATCATCTACATCTTCAACGTCGAAGGCTTTACCGTGGCGACCATCATTTTCGCCATCTACACCTTCGTCGCCGGGCTTGCCGACAACGTGCTCAAGCCGCTGCTGCTGGGGCGCGGGGTGGACGTGCCGATGCCGGTGGTGCTGATCGGGGCACTGGGCGGCATGGTGGTCAAAGGCATCATCGGCCTGTTCATCGGGCCGGTGATCCTGGGCGTCACTTATGTACTGTTCTGGCAGTGGGTGGCGCTGCAGGTGCCGGAAAATCCCGTCGAACCGTCGGCGTAAGCCAAGGCCTGCCATGCCCGGACGCTTCTGTGGTTGTGCACTGAGCCTGGCTGCCGCGTTGGTGGGCTGTACCCAGGTCGGCCCGGATTTCCAGCCGACGCAGGACCCGTGGCTGGGCACCTGGAACACCCCGCTGCTGGAGCAGGCCGGGCAGCAGGCCGCGGCGCCCGACCTGCGCCAGTGGTGGGCCGTGTTCGCCGACCCTGCCCTGGATGCCTTGATCGCCGAGGCCGATGCCAATAACAGCAACCTGCGCGTGGCTGGTTTGCGCGTTGCCGAAGCCCGCGCCCAGTTGGCCATCGTGCAGACCGGGCGTTATCCACAGCTGCAGCAACTGCGCGCACAGAGCCTTTACCTGAAACAGGATCAGTCCGGTACCGCCACCGCTCGCGATTCGGTGTTCTGGCAATCCAGCGCGGGCTTCGA
Source organism: Pseudomonas shirazica (assembly GCF_015168335.1). Taxonomy (NCBI): domain Bacteria; kingdom Pseudomonadati; phylum Pseudomonadota; class Gammaproteobacteria; order Pseudomonadales; family Pseudomonadaceae; genus Pseudomonas; species Pseudomonas shirazica. The sequence continues at coordinate 4,482,863 of NZ_CP063456.1, read as the reverse complement.
CATCGGCTGGGAAATCGACTTCTGGGGGCGCTTCAGTCGCGCAATCGAAAGCGCCGACGCCGTCTACTTCGCCTCCCAGGCCAATTACGCCGATGCCATGCTGCTGTTGCGTGCGCAGGTGGCCGACACCTACTTTGCCCTGCGCACCGCCGAGGCGCGGCTGGATATCGCCGAAGAAAACGCCCGCCGCCAGGAGCGCAGCCTGGAGATAACCGAGCGGCTGTTCCGTCATGGCGAAAACGACGAACTCGACTGGCAACAGGCGCGCACCCAGTATCTGGCTACCCAGGCCACCATCCCCGAGTTCCAGAACCAGCTCAATGCCCTGCGCAACGTGCTGTGCTCGCTGCTGGGCCGCGCGCCCGGGCCGCTGCCACAGCTGGATGCCGGTCACGGCCAGTTGCCGTTGCCGAACCGTGCCGTGCTGCAGGATGTGCCCGCCCGCCTGCTGCAGCGCCGCCCGGACATCCGTGCCGCCGAGCAGGCGGTAGCGGCGCAGTCGGCGCTGGTCGGGGTGGCCGAGGCCGACCTTTATCCACAACTGAGCCTGTTGGGCAGCATCGGCTGGAGTTTCGTCACGGCCAATCATTTGCCTGATACCTTCGACATCGCCGCCGGGCCCAGCCTGATCTGGAACCCGTTCGACTACGGCCGACGCAAGAACGCTGTGCGCGTGGAAGATGCCCGCTTGCAGCAACTGATCGAGCTGTATCACCAGGATGTGCGCGAAGCCGCCCGTGAGGCCGACGATGCCGCCAGCGGGCTGGTGCGCTCGCTGCAGAGCGCAAGTATCCGCGACCAGGCCTCGCAGGCCGCGCAGCGCTCGCTGAACCTGGCCAGCTCGCAGTACCGCGAAGGCTTTGCCGACTTCCAGCGCGTGCTCGACGCCCAGCAACTGCTGCTGCAGCAACAGGACGGCTACCTGGTCAGCCGCGGCAATGCCGTCAGCAGCCTGGTGACGCTGTACAAGGCCCTTGGCGGCGGCTGGGACGCCAGCCGCGCACCGATCGACCCGGCCACCCGCCAGCAGATGCAGCAACGCACCGATTGGGGCGAACTGCTCGACGAGCCGGGCCCCAGCGCACATGCACAAGGTGAAACGAAATGAGCGACGCTACGCCGACGCCACCCCCGCCAGCCCCCGATCGCGGCATGCGCTGGGTGCTGCTGCTGATTGCCGTGAGCCTGCTGTGGTACCTGCTGGCCGACCGTTTCACGCCCTATACCCAGCAGGCCCGCCTGCAGGCCTACGTGGTGCCGGTGAGTGCCGAGGTGGCTGGGCAGGTGAAGCGTGTGGCGGTGGGCAACAACCAGGAAGTACGCAAGGGCGATGTGCTGTTCGAACTGGACCAGGAACAGTACCGCATCGCCCTGGCCCGCGCCGAAGCCGACCTGGACACGGTACGCCGGCAGATCGGTGCCCACACCGCTGGCATCGACTCGGCCCAGGCGGCGCTGGTGGCGGCCCAGGCCAACGAGCGCAAGGCGCGGCAGGACGCCGAGCGGCTCAAGCGCCTGATCGATGAAGACCCGGGCACGGTATCGGTGCGCCGCCTGGAGGGCGCCCAGGCCAACCGCGATCAGGCCATCAGCCAGGTCGCGGCAGCCCGTGCCGAAGTGGAGCGGGCCCGTGAGCAGCAGGGCGGGGCGCAGGACGACAACGCCCAACTGCGCAGCGCGGCGGCCAATGTGGAAAAAGCCCGGCTGGACCTGGCGCGTACCGTGGTACGCGCCGATGCAAACGGGCTGATCACCGACCTGCGCACCGACGTTGGCCATTATGTCGGCGCCGGCAGCCCGATGATGACCCTGATCGCCATCCATGACGTGTGGATAAGTGCCGACATGACCGAGAACAACCTAGGTCGGCTGCGCCCTGAAACCCCGGTGCTGGTAGTGCTCGATGCGCTGCCCGGCACGGTGTTGAAGGGGCGCATTCGCAGCATCGGCTACGGTGTGAGCGTAGGCCAGAGTGCCCCGCCAGGTACGTTGCCGACCGTACAGAACAGCCGCGAGTGGCTGCGCTCCGCACAGCGCTTCCCGGTTATCGTCGAACTGGAGCGTGACCAGTTGCAGGACAAGACCGTATTGCGGGTCGGTGGCCAGGCCGAAGTCATGGCCCTGCCAAGCGAGGGCAACCCATTGAACCTGCTAGGCCGGCTGTTCATGTGGCTGATGAGCTGGCTGTCGTATGCCTATTGAACTACGCCGCCTGCGTGCCCTGCGCCTGGCCTGGGGCGTGGCGCTTTGCCTGGCGGTGAGTTTCGGCATCGGCTTGCCGGTACCGATCCTGGCGCCGGTGTTCGCGGTGTTGTTGCTGGCCATGCGCAGCCAGCCCTTGCCCCTGCGTGCGGCACCGGCCTTGGCGGTGCTGGTGCTGCTTGCCTGCGGCAGCGGGCTGCTGCTGATTCCGCTGCTGCGCCATGCCCCGGTAAGCGGGGTGTTGCTGGTGAGTGTGGGGGTTTTCCTTACCTTGCGTTATGCACTGAAAGGCGGCAATGGCCTGTTGGCCAATTTGCTGGTTATCGGCCTGACCATGATCGCTGCCGCCGGCACCAGCGACTTCAGCCTGGCGCTGTCGGTGGTCGAAGCGCTGGCCAAAGGCATGCTGCTGGCGGTGCTGGGCACGGCAGCGGCGCATGTGCTGTTTCCCGAGCCGGCCGATGCGCCGGCGCAACCGGCACCGCCTCTGCTCGACAGTGACCAGGTGAGCTGGGTTGCCTTGCGTGCTACGTTGATCGTCATGCCGGCCTTCTTGCTGGCGCTGATCGCCCCGGACCAGTACATGCCGCTGATCATGAAGGCAGTGAGCCTGGGGCAGCAGGCCGGTGAGACCCGCGCACGGCATGCCAGCCGCGAACTGATCGGCTCGACCTTGCTGGCCGGGTTGCTGGCGATATTGATGTGGGGCGCGTTGAGCCTGTTCGTGCACCTGTGGATGTTTTTCCTGTGGGTGCTGCTGTTCGTCCTTTGGCAGGGGCGCAGGCTTTACCGGGCGGTGGATACCAGGCAAAGCCCGGCGTACTGGGTGAGTTGCCTGACGACCATGCTGATCTTGCTGGGGCAGTCGGTGCAGGACAGCGCGGGAGGGCAGGATGTTTACCGCGCCTTTGCCGTGCGCATGGCGCTGTTTCTGGCGGTGTCGGTGTACGCCAGTGCCATGCTCATATGGATTGATCGGCGGCGGGTTCGGACTGCTTAGTTCTTCTGTACTGGCCTCTTCGCGGGCACGCCCGCTCCCACAGGTACAGCGACAACCTTGAGGTTTGTGCGGTCCCTGTGGGAGCGGGCATGCCCGCGAAGAGGCCAGCCCAGGAAAACCTAGGGCTTCCAGTCAACCCCACTCTCTTCAAGGTAGGCATCCACCGCTGCCCCAACAGTGGGATGAAATGCCGACTCCCCCATATGCTCGAACAACTCGAACTGCCGCATCTTGTCCTTTACCGGGTCCTTCATCTCGGCAAACTGCAACTCCACCCCCCGCGCCTCCAGCGCCCGGTCCAGCTCGGCCAGCATGTCCGCCGAGGTGATATCGATGCTGGTCACCGGCTCTGCCGCGATCACCAGCCGTTGTACCGGGGTAGGCGATGCATCCACCGCCGCCATCACCGTGCTCTGGAACTGTTCGGCATTGGCAAAGAACAGCGGGGCATCCCAACGCAGCAGCACCAGCCCCGGAATGCGTCGGGCCTGTGGATAACGCTGCACATCATGGTAACCGCGGGTGCCATCCACCCGTCCCAGCACCGCATGATGCGGCCGCCAGCCGTCCCACAGGAATTCGATCACTGATATCGCCACGGCAATGCCGATACCGGGAATCGCCCCGAACACCGCCACACCGACGAAACAGGTGAACGACAGCCAGAATTCCCATTGCTGCATGCGGAAGATGCGCTTGAGGTCGGCGAACTCGAACAGGCCCAATGCTGCGGCAATCACCACTGCCGCCAGGGCGCTGTTGGGCAGGTGTTGCATCAGGTTGGGCGCCACCAGCAGCAACAGGGTCACCGCCAGCGCGCCGATGATGCCGGTGAGCTGAGTCTGCGAGCCGGCCGCTTCGGCCACGGGGGTGCGCGATGAGCTGCTGCTGATGGGGATGCCCTGGAACAGCCCCGAGGCCAGGTTGGCCACACCCAGGCCGAACATTTCCTGGTTGGGGTTGACCGGGGCCTTCATGCGCGCGGCGTATGAACGTGACAGCACACTGGTATCGGCGAACGACACCAACGCTACTGCGATGCCGCCGAGCAGCACCTCCACCAGGTCGATATCGCTGACCCAGGGGAACACGAAGCTGGGTAGCCCCTGGGGCAGTTCGCCGAGCACTTTCACGCCTTGCTGGTCGAGCCCCAGCAGGCTCACCGCCAGCGTGGCCAGCACCACAGCAATGAGAATGCCCGGCAAACGCTTGAACGGCTTGAGCAGCAGGATCAGCGCCAGGCTACCGCCACCGACCACGAAGCTTGGCCAATGGCCATGGCCGGCGAGCAATGCCTGGATCAGGTTCCAGGTATCCCGCAGCGGGCCCTGGCTGTCGACCGACAGGCCGAACAGTTTGGGCAACTGGCTGATCAGCACCGTGAGGGCGATGCCGTTCATGTAGCCATAGCGGATCGGCTTGGACAGCAGTTCGGTGATGAAGCCCAGGCGCAGCAAACCGGCGATCACACAGAACGCCCCGGCGACCAGGGCCATCATGCTGGCGATGGCGATTGCCCGTTGCGGGTCGCTGGCGGCGTATTGCACCACCACTGCCAGGATCGGCGCGGCCAGCGCCGAGTCCGGGCCCAGCACCAGGATGCGGCTGGGGCCGAACAGGGCGTAGGCCAACAGCGGGATGATGGTGGCGTACAGGCCGTAGATGCCAGGTACGCCGGAAGCTTCGGCATAAGCGATACCCACCGGCACCAGCATGGTGGTGAGCACCAGGCCTGCGGCGATGTCTTTGGGCAGCCAGGCGGGTTGGTAGTGGAGCAGGGTGACCAGGCCGGGTAACCAGCGTTGCCAGTCGAGGCGGGTTTTTTCGGGCATGGTGCGTGCGTCCAGGGGAGGGTGCTGAATCACAGCTTAGATGCTGAATTCCGGGGCCGCTCTGCGGCCCATCGCGACACAAGGCCGCTCCTACAGGGGAATGCGTTGGTTCAGGCGACGCGTTCCGTTGTAGGAGCGGCCTTGTGTCGCGAAAGGGCTGCAAAGCAGCCCCTGATTTCAGCGGCGTTGCAAATATTGTTGGGGCTGCTCCTGAAGGGGGTGTGCATGATCAGAAAAAACAAAACCCCTTGAGGCGTTGGCCTCAAGGGGTTCGTAGGTACTGCAGTCTGGCGCTTAGACGTTGAAGCGGAAGTGCATCACGTCACCGTCCTTGACGATGTAGTCCTTGCCTTCCAAACGCCATTTACCGGCTTCCTTGGCACCGCTCTCACCCTTGAACTGGATGAAGTCGTCATAGGCCACCACTTCAGCGCGGATGAAACCTTTTTCGAAGTCGGTGTGGATCACGCCAGCGGCCTGTGGTGCGGTAGCACCGACGCGTACGGTCCAGGCGCGTACTTCCTGCACGCCGGCAGTGAAGTAGGTCTGCAGGTTCAGCAGCTCATAACCGGCGCGGATAACGCGGTTCAGGCCAGGCTCTTCCAGGCCCAGGGCCTCGAGGAACATATCCTTCTCTTCACCGTCTTCCAGTTCGGCGATTTCCGCTTCGATCTTGTTGCACACCGGCACCACTACCGCGCCTTCTTCCTCGGCGATGGCCTTGACCACGTCCAGGTGCGGGTTGTTGTCGAAGCCGTCTTCGGCCACGTTGGCGATGTACATGACCGGCTTGCTGGTCAGCAGGTGGAAGCCGCGGATGACCGCCTTGTCTTCGGCGCTCATGTTCTTCATCAGGCTGCGCGCTGGCTTGCCTTCGGTGAAGTGCGGGATCAGCTGTTCGAGGATGGCCTTCTGCGCCAGGGCTTCCTTGTCGCCGCCCTTGGCGTTGCGGGCAACCTTCTGCAGCTGCTTCTCGCAGCTGTCGAGGTCGGCGAAGATCAGCTCGAGGTCGATGATCTCGATGTCACGCTTGGGGTCGACGCTGTTGGAAACGTGGATCACGTTCTCGTCTTCGAAGCAGCGCACCACGTGGGCAATGGCGTCGGTCTCGCGGATGTTGGCGAGGAACTTGTTGCCCAGGCCTTCGCCTTTCGAGGCACCAGCCACCAGGCCGGCGATGTCGACGAACTCCATGGTGGTCGGCAGGATGCGGTTTGGCTTGACGATTTCAGCCAGTGCATTCAAGCGCGCATCGGGCATCGGCACGATGCCGCTGTTAGGCTCGATGGTGCAGAAGGGGAAGTTCTCCGCCGCGATGCCAGACTTGGTCAGGGCGTTGAACAGGGTGGACTTGCCGACGTTGGGCAGGCCGACGATGCCGCAATTGAAACCCATGGGTATTCCCCTCTCTAAAGGAAATCAGGCCTTCTGGCTGTGCAGCTCGCGCATCGCCTTGGCGAAGTCGCCGGCAAGCACGTCCGGCAGCACGCCGAGGGCAAAATCGATGCTGGCGTCGAGCTTCTCCTGCTCGGCGCGTGGCGCGCGGCCCAGGACGAAGTTGGAGACCAGTTTGGCGTCGCCCGGGTGGCCGATGCCAAGCCGCAGGCGGTGGAAGTCGTTCTGGTTGCCGAGCTGCGCGATGATGTCGCGCAGGCCGTTGTGCCCACCATGGCCACCGCCGCGCTTGAGCTTGGCGACGCCCGGGGGCAGGTCGAGTTCGTCATGCGCCACCAGGATCGCTTCCGGCTTGATGCGGAAGAAATTGGCCAAGGCCGCCACGGACTGGCCGCTACGGTTCATGTAGGTGGTGGGGATGAGCAGACGAACGTCGTTGCCCTGATGGCTGAACTTAGCCGTCAGGCCGAAATATTTGCGGTCAGCGGTCAACGAGACGCGCTGGGCGCTGGCAATGCGTTCAACGAAAAGAGCCCCTGCGTTATGCCGGGTCTGTTCGTATTCGGGGCCGGGGTTACCCAGGCCGACGATCAACTGGATGGCGGTCACGTCAGGGGCTCTTCCTTGGAGTTGGTGGGTTACAGGGCGCGCGGCACTGTAACCCGATCAACGCCGGCGCGCGAGTGGATTACTCGGCAGCGCCTTCTGCTTCTGGAGCAACGCGTGGAGCGTGAACGTTGGCAACAGCTTTGTCATCACCGTGGGCCAGAGCTACGAACTCTACGCCTTTCGGAGCTTTCAGGTCCGACAGGTGGATGATGGTGCCGATTTCAGCGTTGGCCAGGTCGACTTCGATGAACTCAGGCAGGTCTTTGGCTTCGCAGGAAACTTCGATCTCGGCTTCTACGTGGGAGATCTCGCCGCCTTTCTTGACCGGGGCTTCTTCATTGATGAAGTGAACCGGTACCTTGGCGGTCAGTTTCTGGCCAGCAACGACGCGAACGAAGTCGGCGTGCATGATGAAGCCTTTGGCCGGGTGGCGCTGCAGAGCCTTGACCACGACGTTTTGCTTGGCGCCGTCGACGTTCAGTTCCAGAACGTGGCTGAAGGCAGCCTCGTTTTCGAACAGCTTGGTGATTTCCTTGGCCAGGATGGTCAGGGACTGAGCGTCCTGGTTACCACCGTAGACAACGGCTGGGATGTTCGCGGAGTGACGCAGGCGGCGGCTCGCACCTTTCCCCAGGTCAGTACGCGCTTGGGCGTTCAGAGTGAATTCGGTCATTTTGTTTCTCCAAAGTAGCCCCCCGAGGGCGTTTGCGACCAGCGCCAACGGGGATGGCAAAAAAGCCCCGCCCCAACAACCAGTGTTGGGGCGGGGCGCTTTTCGTCAGCGTGTGTTCCGCTTAGCGGAACATCGCGCTGATCGATTCTTCGTTGCTGATGCGGCGGACCGCTTCAGCGACAACCGGTGCGATATCCAGTTGGCGGATACGGTCACAGGCTTGAGCAGCGGCGGACAGCGGAACGGTGTTGGTCACCACCAGCTCGTCCAGTACCGACTTCTCGATGTTCTCGATCGCGCGGCCCGACAGGACAGGGTGCGTGCAGTAGGCGTAAACCTTGGCAGCGCCGTGTTCTTTCAGGGCTTTGGCCGCGTGGCACAGGGTGCCGGCGGTGTCGACCATGTCGTCTACCAGGATGCAGGTGCGCCCTTCGACGTCGCCGATGATGTGCATGACCTCGGAGTGGTTAGCCTTCTCGCGGCGTTTGTCGATGATACCCAGGTCGACGCCCAGGGACTTGGCGACGGCACGTGCGCGCACGACACCACCGATGTCCGGGGAGACGATCATCAGGTTCTCGAAACGCTGGTCCTCGATATCGTCGACCAGTACGGGCGAACCGTAGATGTTGTCGACCGGGATATCGAAGAAACCCTGGATCTGGTCAGCGTGCAGGTCGACGGTGAGTACACGGTCGATACCTACGACAGTGAGCATGTCAGCGACGACTTTGGCGCTGATGGCTACACGTGCCGAACGCGGACGGCGGTCCTGGCGGGCGTATCCGAAGTAAGGAATCACGGCGGTGATTCGGGATGCTGAGGAGCGGCGGAAGGCGTCGGCCATCACTACCAGTTCCATCAGGTTATCGTTGGTCGGGGCACAGGTCGGCTGAATAATGAAGACGTCTTTACCGCGGACATTCTCATTGATCTCAGTGCTGATCTCGCCGTCGGAGAACTTACCGACAGAAACGTCACCGAGAGGGATATGCAGCTGACGTACGACACGCCGAGCCAGATCGGGGTTGGCGTTCCCCGTAAAGACCATCATCTTGGACACGCGCAGTACCTGAAGGCTGAGGGTAACCTGGATGAGTATAAGGAAAATGGCAGGGGCGGCTGGATTCGAACCAACGCATGGCAGGATCAAAACCTGCTGCCTTACCGCTTGGCGACGCCCCTGTATCTGTTGCTGCGAACGCTTATGCGCTCGACTTCTTGACCAGACTTTGCAGCTTGCGATGCAACATCGAAACGTTGCTTCCTTTCGCCACAAACCCTGTTTGGGTCGCTGAAAGAAGGGCCAGAACTTTATCAGCTTCGGCTTTGCTTGGGAAGGCCCCAAACACACAACTTCCAGTACCGGTCAGTCGAGCCTCAGTGAATTTACCCAGTGAATTCAACGCATTGCGAACTTCCGGGTAACTCTGCTCTACCACCGGTTGGCAGTCATTTCGACTGTTTCCCTCGGGAACGGGGCGCATCTTAAGGGGGAGCGAATCACGTGTCAACTGTGGATGTGAAAAAATTTCTACTGTGCTGACAGACACTTGCGGCACAAGCACGACATACCAGGGCTCTTCCGGGTCAACCGGGGTCAATTGTTCACCCACGCCCTGGGCGAATGCCGCGTGGCCGCGCACGAATACCGGTACGTCGGCGCCCAGGCTCAGGCCCAGTGCGGCCAGGCGGTCTTCGTCCCAGTCCAGTTGCCACAGGTGGGCGAGGGCCAACAGGGTAGTGGCGGCATCCGAGCTGCCGCCGCCGATGCCGCCGCCCATGGGCAGCACCTTGGTCAGCCAGATATCGGCGCCCAACGTCGTGCCGGATTGTTCCTGCAGCTTGCGCGCAGCACGCACGATCAGGTTGCTGTCATGCGGCACTGCTTCGATCTCGGTGTGCAGGCGGATCACGCCGTCGTCACGCACGGCAAAGCTCAGTTCGTCGCCGTGATCGAGAAACTGGAACACGGTTTCCAGCTCGTGATAGCCGTCCGCACGGCGGCCGATGATGTGCAGCCACAGGTTGAGCTTGGCCGGAGCGGGCAGGGTGAGGGTCTGCATGTATCAGTGCCCCAGCTGGCGGGGTTGCCAGTCCTTGACCACCAGTGTCACGTCGAGGTCCTTGCCGTGCAGCTTCATACGCTCGGGCAGCCAGTAGCCGTTCTGTTCCGTGTAGCTCAGGTATTGCACCTGCCAGCCGTCCTGGTCGAGGCTGGCCAGGCGGCTGTCGCCGTCCAGGGTCAGCTTGCTCTTGCTGTCGGGGGCCGGCAGGCCGCGGACCCACCAGACCAGGTGTGAGACCGGCAACTGCCAGCCCAGTTGTTCTTCCAGCAGGGCTTCGGGGCTGAGAGCCTCGTAGCGGCCCTGGTTGGCCACTTCCAGTACCACGCCGCCGGGGCGGCCGGTCAGGCGAGCGGCGCCACGGCCCAGCGGGCCGGCCAGGCGAATGTCGTAGTAGTCCTGGCGTTGCAGCCAGAACAGCGTGCCGCTGCCGGAGTCGCGCGGGGCACGGATGCCGACCTTGCCGTTGATCTGCCAGCCATCGAGGCTGCTCAGTTGCTCTTTATGGGCGCGCCACTGCTGCGGGTCGCCGTGGCCCTGCAGGGCCTCGCGACTACCGAAGCCGGCACAGCCGGCCAGCAGGGCGATCAGGGTGAAGGTAATGCAATGGCGCAGGAACATGGCGTTAGAGAGTCTCGGATCCGGTCAGGCGCATGATGGTCTTGCGCAGGATGGGGCTGTCGGCCTGGGCTTCGAAGCCCTTGGCCCAGACCTGGCGGGCTTCGCGGCGCTTGCCGTTGGCCCATAGCACTTCGCCCAGGTGGGCGGCCACTTCGTGGTCTGGGAAGCTGGCAAAAGCCTTGCGCAGGTAGGTTTCAGCCTCGTCGAGGTTGCCCAGGCGGTAATTGACCCAACCCAGGCTGTCGAGCACCGCCGGGTCATCCGGGGTCAGCTGATGGGCCTTGTCGATCAGCGCCTTGGCTTCGCTGTAGCGGGTGGTGCGGTCGGCCAGGGTGTAGCCGAGGGCGTTCAGGGCCATGGCGTTTTCCGGCTCGCGGGCGATGATGGCGCGCAGGTCTTTTTCCATCTGCGGCAGGTCGTCACGCTTTTCCGCCAGCATGGCACGGGTGTACAGCAGGTTGAGGTCGTCCGGGTAGCGCTGGATGGCTTGCTGCAGCACCTGGCTGGCCTGGGCGTCCTTGTTGTTGTTGCTGTAGCTTTCCGATTCGATCAGGAACAGCTGTATGGCGTAGTCCGGCTGGGATTCGCGGGCATCGGCGAGCAGGCGCGAGGCTTCGGTACCACGGCCGTTGGCAATCAGGATGTCGGCCTGGCGCAGCTGCGCCGGCAGGTAGTCGGGGCCCGGGCCGACCAGGGCGTATTCACGCAGGGCGCCTGCAGGGTCGTGGCGCTCTTCGCGGATGCGGCCCAGGTTCAGGTGCGCGGCGTCGACGTTGCTGTCGCGTTCGATCAGCTCCTGCAGGTAGCCCTCGGCTTCATCCCAGTCCTTGTTTTCCAGGCACACCAGCGCCAGCGAATAGCGCAGCTCGTCGTCCTCGGGGTATTGCTGGACCAGGCTGAGGAACTCGCCCTTGGCATCGGCGATGCGGTCCTGTTCGACCAGGGTGCGCGCGTAGGTCAGGCGCAGGCGCTTGTCGTCCGGGTTGTCGCGAATCGCCCCGCGCAGCAGTGGCAGGGCCTCCGGGCCGCGGTCCAGGGCTTGCAGCAGGCGCGCGCGCAGCAGGACCGGGGCGACTTCGCCGTTTTGCGGCGGGTGCGACTCGAGCAACTCCAAGGCTTCTTCGGCCTTGCCGTCCTGGTTCAGCAGCAGGGCCTTGCCGAACACCAGCTGGCTGTTGTCCGGGTACTTCACCAGCAGGCGTTCGAAGCTTTGCAGCAAGCCGTCGCGGGTGCTCTGGTCGGTTTCGGCGGCGGACAGGGCGAGGAAATCGAAATGGGTGTCGCCTTGGCCCTGCAGGACCTTTTCCATGTAAGTCATGGAGTCGTCATAGCGGCCGGCGCGGGCCAGCTGGATGGCGGCGGCGCGCTGGGCGTCGAGGTTCTGCGGGTCGTTGCGGGCCCAGACCAGGGCGTTGTCCAGTGCCGGTTCGTCGGCGCCGAGGTATTCGGCAATGCGGTAGGCGCGCTCGGAAACCCCCGGGTCCTGGGTTTTCGCGGCCTGGTCGGTGTAGTTGGCCAGGGCGATGTCGAAGCGGTTGCGCTGGCCGGCCAGTTCGGCCACCAGCAGGCTGTAGAGCGTGTCCTGCTTGAACGAGCCATACACCACGGGTTTTTCCGCCTCGCTCTTGCCGGCCTCGGCGACGGGAGGCTCGGCCTTTTGCGGGGCCAGGCTCTGGCAGCCCTGGAGCAGGGCGAAGGCAAGCAGCAATGCGTATGGTTTGTTCATAGAAGGCTTTAAAAAGGACTCACCGGCGGTCGGAGCATGATGACACAAGCGCGGTGGCAAACCCACCTGCGAAGGTATGAAGCTGCGCTTCGCTTATGCAGACCGCGCTGTGCCCGCGCGGTTCGCCGCAGAGCCTGCCACGGCGCCCAGAACACAGAATTTTTGCTCTTGCTCTTGCTTCTGAGCGCGCGATAGTTCAGGCGCCGCAGATTGCGACTTCAGGAGGCCGAGCGAAGGGACTGCGGAGGGAGGTGACGGGCATGGATGCCCGTCAAGCGCTGAGGCCCCATGGATGGGGCCTGCAGCGCGTACTCTCGGGAGCAGGCCCATAGCGAGGGTGCCCCGGAGCGAAGCGTAGGGGCCGGATGATGGGAGCCGACGGTTTTTGGTTCCATTTTGCCACGACAAAAAGGGTTCCGCCGTAAGGGCGTCAAGGTGACGTGGCGCCACTATCGCGAATGAATGTCTACTCGATGTGAATGCCTACACCTGAAAGCAAAAAGCTTAGGGCTGATGTCTCAACAGCCAGCCTCTTGGCGTCCGATGTCACGGAATAGGCCCAAGGGGGCGCAACCAAATGCGAAATAAAATAAGTGCTCCGATAAGTGTTGGGTGCATAGCCCCTAAGACGATCAGGGTGCGCTTCATGCGTATAGGGAAGTTCGTGACCTCATCAAGGTCAACCAAGCTTTTTCGCGCATATATTTTTGGCACTGTTAGTAGTATTGATATTGAGAGTGTGCGCATTACCTTTCCAATTAGGCCTGCTTGTGAAAAGGTTTTTATTCCCGCTCACGAATGCGCTATTCGGTAGTAGTGATTCGATCCTGTCAAGATGATAGATTGATATGTAGAACGATACGCAAAGCGTGACGGTCATGGCGGCCAAAATTATAAATGCAACAATACCCGCTTCAGTGCTCATTCGCTGCCTACCTTTTCATACAATACTTCGCCGAGCGCTTCCCCTACAGCACCGCCAAGCATGCTTCCTCCTGTGGCTCCCGCAGCCCCACCAATAACAGCGCAGACAAGTACGCCTGTACCGACTGTGGGCACGCCAAGAGCGAGACAAATATTAGTGGCAATAGCACCGCCGTAGCTTGTTGCTATCCCTCCCACGGCGACACTGCCTGTCAAGGAAGATCCATGGACGTATTTAGCTTTTCTACACTCATTGTCGCGGCCAGCGGTGCAGGCTTTATGGATTTCAAGACCCGTCGCGGCGACTTCCAGCGCAATACCTATATAGGTGTCTTTTTTGATCAGGTTGGCAGCCCTGACCACACCTATGATCTTAACTGCACACCCCACAATCTCAGTCGTTTGCAAGTCCTTGCCACGCGTCGAGTGCCGGCCTTGAGTTTCCAATGATCGATTGCTGCGGGAGAACTTTGTCCTTGAACAGAATACGAAGTCGTATCTCCATTGGGTCATAGATAGTGAGACAGCACGAGTGCAAGGAATAATATGATGTGAATAGCCCAGAGGTTGACCAAGACAAGCCTTTCACGGCGCGGAAATTTTTGTACTTCCTCGATATCTGCTGCGCCCCTATAAGTGAAGATTTTGGGTGTGGCCAGTAGTGTTGCAATTTGACCAGTTCTTATCAGTTTTCCTATTAGTCCAGCATGCTTATAGTTTTTTATGTTGTCAGATACGATACGAGAGGTGGGTAAGAAAGACTCAAAGTGCTCGGTGTATTTATGTGCAACGTAAATTTGGACAGTAATTGCGATTGCGATTGAGGTGATGAGAATAAGTGCGATCAGACCCGGTTCCATATTGATCATTGCGAGAACTCTCGATATAGGAAGTCACCAAGCACCTCGCCTTTTTCTCCTCCGAAGTCACCGCCTAGCTTCCCCCCTGCGGCAGCACCAATGACTGCGCAGGTAATTGACCCCAAACCGGCCGTCCCTACTCCCAGAGCCGCACATACAAAGGGCGCAACAATGGTCCCTCCTATGTATCCACCTATGCCGCTGCCGGTCAGACCACCGGCTAATGACGCACCATTGAGAAATTTTGCACGCGTGCACTCATCTTCTCTGCCGAGCATACAGGCTTGGCGAATCGCCAGGCCCGTTGCTGCGACATCAAGCGCTATGCCAATGTAAGTACCTTTTTTTATCAAACTGGCAGCCTTGCCTACCCCGGCAACCTTATTCGCATACCCTGCAATCTCACCGGTGTGCAAATAGCGTTTCGTGGATATGGCCAGTGTCCTTTTAATCGATCCCTTGTTACGCAAATCCGAGCCGAACGCCGCCAGTTTGCCCAACTGTTCGTCAAGCTTCGAGAACAGTGCCGCACGCTTGGCATAAAACTGGTCACGGTTTTTGAGCGTCCCTGAACCCAGATGTTCTCTGTGCAATTTCTCGATCTCCAGCAACGTGTCCTGAATGGCCTTCAGATGCCTGCTCCAGCCGTCGCTGACCACGCCTGCGCCCAGTGAAGCATGGGCAAGCAAGCTCTTCAGCAACTCGAAATTATCCAGAAAAAACTCATCAGCCCCCTGGCCACTGCGCATCAGCCCCATATGCGTGATGGAGGCCTGAGACATCAGATAAGCCTCCTGACTGGTACACGAAGGTGTAGACCAGTCGCCGACGATCACCAGTTCGCCGCTTCTGACCACACTGTTGTAAATGTGTGCATTCAGGATGTCGAACTTGCTTGCGGCATGCCCGCCAAGCGCAAGGCCGGCCTTGAGCGTGTGATAGTTCTGCATCCTGGGGTTGATGAAAGCGCGGGCTTCGTACATGGCGATACCTCACGCGTACTTCTTGTTGCCGATCCGGTCCCAACCACCGGCAATATTGCCGCCGCCCGAGCCGTCGATGCGCTTCTGCAGGGTATAGGTGGTCTTGATTCTGCCGTAATCGAGGCGAACCACCTCGATAGGCACGCCGTCGGCGGCGCTCTGGGCGTAATCGGCAATGATCACTTCTTCTAGGATGATCTCGTAGTACTTCAGCTTGTCACCGCCCGCGCGGCACAGCGCGAGTTTGACTTCCTTGAGATGCTGCCCCGCGCAACTGGCCTCCATGAGTTTGCAACTGGCGCTGTCGAGAAACTTGGTAAAAGTGAAATGGCTCACTTCGGTGCGCCCCGAAGTGGCACCCCCTGCCGAGCTTGCAGTGGCAGAGGGGCTTTGGCTTACACCGAAATCATAACCGGTGACTTCAATCCACTTGCCGTACTTCTCGTCCAAGGCTTCGCCTGGAATATCGTCGATTTTCAAATACGCGTCCAAAGCCATATCTACCGCTCCTTGGTCATCATGTGGGTGAGGAATATCGATGTAGCGGCGTCAAGGCTAGGCGCGGAAAGAGGGTGGAGCAACAGCTGGGCATGTATTTGGGAAAAGGACTACAAGACTGTGGATAAGTCTTGTAGAGATATGTCAAAAGTCCTCTCGACTTGGTCGGTGTAATTAACTAAGGAGATGTCGAGCCGATGGTTCTGGTTCTTGCTTCTAAGCGCGCGGTAGTTCAGGCGCCGCCGATTGCGACTTCAGGAGGCCGAGCGAAGGGACTGCGGAGGGAGGTGACGGGCATGGATGCCCGTCAAGCGCTGAGGCCCCATGGATGGGGCCTGCAGCGCGTACTCCCGGGAGCAGGCCCGTAGCGAGGGGACCCCGGAGCGAAGCGTAGGGGCCGGATGATGGGAGCCGACGGTTTTTGGTTCCTTTTTGCCACGACAAAAAGGGACCCGCCGTAAGGGCGGAAAGGTGACTTTGCGCCGCCGTCACGAATGAATGCCTGCTCGATGTGAATGCCCACCTCCAAAAAGCCAAAAAGCCAAAAAGCCAAAAAGCCAAAAAGCTTAAGCGACGGTTTTGATATGGCGAACAGTCCGTATGCGATGGCGACGCTGACTCACCTTTTCGCCCTTACGGCGAGTCACTTTTTGCCAAACGCGGCAAAAAGTAACCAAAAAACGCTGCGCTCCCATCATCCGGCCCCTACGCTGCGCTCCGGGGTTCCCTCACTCCGGCCTTGCTCCCGGGAGTACGCGCTGCAGGCCCCATCCATGGGGCCTCAGCGCTTGACGGGCATCCATGCCCGTCACCTCCCTCCGCAAGGCCTGCGTTCGGCCTCCTGAAGTCGCGAAGATCAAGATCAAGATCAAAAGCCAGATCAAAAGCCAGATCAAAAGCGGGGGTGTGAGCTGAAGTTGCCGCTGATGCTGGCCTGAAGCCGGCGATAGCCGCAGCGCTATCAGCGCAATAGCGAACGGTGGTTGTCCTGAAACCTGCGAAAGAGGACAATTATCGGCTTCCCGTCACAACCAGCGACCTTGCATGGCCTTTCTTGCACTTGGTATCAACCATAAGACTGCCTCGGTAGACGTACGCGAGCGCGTGGCGTTTACCCCAGAGCAGCTGGTAGACGCCCTGCAGCAGCTCTGCCGGCTGACATCCAGCCGCGAAGCGGCGATTCTGTCGACCTGCAACCGTAGCGAGCTCTATATCGAGCAGGACCACCTGTCCGCCGATGTGGTGCTGCAATGGCTCGCCGACTACCACCGCCTCAGCCTGGACGAGCTGCGCGCCAGCGCCTACGTGCACGAAGAGCACGAGGCGGTAAAGCACATGATGCGGGTGGCCTCCGGCCTGGACTCGCTGGTGCTCGGCGAACCGCAGATCCTCGGCCAGATGAAGTCCGCCTATGCCGTGGCGCGTGAGGCCGGCACCGTCGGCCCGTTGCTCGGGCGCCTGTTCCAGGCCACCTTCAGTGCCGCCAAGCAGGTGCGCACCGACACTGCCATCGGCGAAAACCCGGTGTCGGTGGCGTTTGCCGCGGTCAGCCTGGCCAAGCAGATCTTCAGCGACCTGGGCCGCAGCCAGGCCCTGCTGATCGGTGCTGGCGAAACCATCACCCTGGTCGCCCGCCACCTGCATGAGCAGGGCGTGCGCCGTATCGTCGTGGCCAACCGTACCCTTGAGCGGGCCAGCATCCTGGCCGAGCAGTTCGGTGCGCACGCGGTTCTGCTGGCCGACATCCCACAGGAACTGGCCAACAGCGATATCGTCATCAGTTCCACTGCCAGCCAGTTGCCGATCCTTGGCAAGGGTGCTGTCGAGAGCGCGCTGAAGCAGCGCCGGCACAAGCCGATTTTCATGGTCGACATTGCCGTACCGCGCGATATCGAAACCGAAGTCGGCGAACTGGATGACGTCTACCTGTACACTGTCGATGACCTGCACGACGTTGTGGCAGAAAACCTCAAAAGTCGCCAGGGCGCGGCCCAGGCCGCCGAAGAGCTGGTGTCGGTGGGGGCAGAGGACTTCATGCTGCGCCTGCGCGAGCTGGCCGCGGTGGATGTGCTCAAGGCCTATCGCCAGCAATGCGAGCGCCTGCGCGACGAAGAACTGCAAAAGGCCCAGCGGCTGCTGGCCAACGGCGGCAACCCCGAAGACGTACTGGCCCAACTGGCCCGGGGGCTGACCAACAAACTCCTGCACGCGCCCAGCGTGCAATTGAAAAGGCTCTCGGCCGAGGGCCGCCTCGATGCGCTGGCCATGGCCCAGGAACTCTTTGCCCTCAACGAGGGCTCGACGGACAAATCCCCGCAATGAAAGCGTCGCTGCTGAACAAACTGGAAATCCTCCAGGACCGCTTCGAAGAACTCACCGCTCTGCTTGGTGATGCCGAGGTCATTTCCGACCAGACGCGCTTTCGCGCCTATTCCCGTGAATACGCCGAAGTCGAGCCGGTCTACGCTGCTTATAAAGAGTGGCGCAAAGTCCAGGACGACCTCGAAGGTGCCCAGGCGCTGCTCAAGGACAGTGACCCGGACCTGCGCGAAATGGCCGTGGAAGAAGTGCGTGAAGCCAAGGAACAACTGCTGACGCTGGAGTCGCAGCTGCAACGCATGCTGTTGCCCAAGGACCCCAACGACGGCCGCAACGTGTTCCTCGAAATCCGCGCCGGCACCGGTGGCGACGAGGCGGCGATCTTCTCCGGCGACCTCTTCCGCATGTATTCGCGCTACGCCGAAAAGCGTGGCTGGCGCCTGGAAATCCTCTCCGAGAACGAAGGCGAGCACGGCGGCTACAAGGAAATCATCGCCCGCGTCGAAGGCGAGAGCGTGTACGGCAAGCTCAAGTTCGAGTCTGGCGCGCACCGCGTGCAGCGCGTGCCCGAGACCGAATCCCAGGGCCGTATCCACACCTCCGCGTGCACCGTGGCGGTACTGCCCGAGCCGGACGAGCAGGCGGCTATCGAGATCAACCCGGCCGACCTGCGGGTGGATACCTATCGCGCATCCGGTGCCGGCGGCCAGCACGTCAACAAGACTGACTCGGCGATCCGGATCACCCACTTGCCCACCGGTATCGTGGTCGAGTGCCAGGAAGAGCGCTCGCAGCACAAGAACCGTGCCCGCGCCATGTCCTGGCTGTCGGCCAAGCTCAACGACATGCAGACCAGCGCCGCGCAGAACGCCATCGCCACCGAGCGCAAGCTGCTGGTCGGCTCTGGCGACCGTTCCGAGCGCATCCGTACGTACAATTATCCACAGGGGCGGGTGACCGACCACCGTATCAACCTGACCCTGTACTCGCTGGACGACATCCTCGCCGGCGGGGTAGAGGCGGTGATCGAGCCGCTGCTGGCCGAATACCAGGCCGATCAACTGGCCGCTCTGGGGGACTGATGACCATCATCGCCAGCCTGCTGCGCAACGCGCAGTTGCCAGAGTCGCCTACCGAGCGGCTGGATGCCGAGTTGCTGTTGGCCGCGGCCATCGGCAAATCGC
Organism: Pseudomonas shirazica; assembly: GCF_015168335.1. Taxonomy (NCBI): domain Bacteria; kingdom Pseudomonadati; phylum Pseudomonadota; class Gammaproteobacteria; order Pseudomonadales; family Pseudomonadaceae; genus Pseudomonas; species Pseudomonas shirazica. The sequence goes on along the minus strand of NZ_CP063456.1, from coordinate 4,463,971 downwards.
GCAGCTACCTGCACACCTGGCCCGAGCGAATCGTCAGCAGCGAAGATGCCGAGACCTATGCTGGCTACCTGCAGCGCCGCCGTGGCGGCGAACCGGTCGCCTACATTCTCGGGCTGCAGGGCTTCTGGAAGATCGACCTGGAAGTGGCACCGCATACCCTGATCCCGCGGCCGGATACCGAGCTGCTGGTCGAAGCTGCCCTTGAACTGCAACCCGCCACGCCGGCCAAGGTCCTTGACCTGGGCACCGGCACCGGCGCGATTGCCTTGGCCCTGGCCAGCGATCGCCCGGCCTGGCAGGTGACCGCAGTGGACCGCGTGGAGGAGGCTGCAGCCCTGGCTGAGCGCAACCGCCAGCGGCTGGGCCTGGCAAACGCCCAGGTACGGCTCAGCCACTGGTTCGACAGTCTGGCCGGCGAGCGTTTCGACCTGATTGTCAGCAACCCGCCCTACATCGCTGCCGCAGACCCGCATTTGGTCGCCGGTGATGTACGCTTCGAGCCCAGCAGTGCGCTGGTGGCCGGTGCTGATGGCCTGGACGATCTGCGCGTGATAGTTGCCCAGGCGCCCGCGCACCTGGTACCGGGTGGCTGGTTACTGCTGGAACACGGCTACGATCAGGCAGCGGCGGTGCGCGCCTTGCTGGCTGAACAAGGCTTCATCGAGGTCGTCAGCCGCACGGACCTGGGCGGCCATGAACGCATTACCCTGGGGCGCCTGCCATGCTGAGTGATCAGGAACTGCTGCGTTACAGCCGGCAGGTTTTGCTGGCCCAGATCGACATCGACGGCCAGTTGCGGCTCAAGCAGAGCAAGGCGCTGATCGTCGGGCTTGGCGGCCTTGGCTCGCCCGTCGCCTTGTACCTGGCCGCCGCCGGGGTCGGTGAGCTGCACCTGGCGGACTTTGACACCGTCGACCTGACCAACCTGCAACGCCAGGTGATCCACGACAGTGCGAGCGTGGGCATGAGCAAGGTCGATTCGGCCCTGCAGCGCCTGCAGGCAATCAACCCGGAAATCAGCCTGGTTGCCCATCGCCAGGCTCTGGACGAGGACTCGCTGGCGGCCGCTGTGGCAGCGGTCGACCTGGTGCTGGACTGCTCTGACAATTTCGGTACCCGCGAGGCGGTCAACGCTGCCTGCGTCGCGGCTGGCAAGCCGCTGGTCAGCGGTGCGGCGATCCGCCTGGAAGGGCAGTTGTCGGTGTTCGACCCACGGCGTGACTACAGCCCTTGCTACCATTGCCTGTACGGCCATGGCAGCGAAGCCGAACTGACCTGCAGCGAAGCCGGCGTGATCGGCCCATTGGTGGGCCTGGTAGGCAGCCTGCAGGCGCTGGAGGCGATGAAGCTGCTGGCCGGGTTCGGCGAGCCGCTGGTCGGCCGCCTGCTGTTGATCGATGCTCTCGGCACTCGTATCCGCGAATTGCGGGTCAAGCGCGACCCGGCTTGTGCGGTCTGTGGTAAGCGCGATGGCTGAGCGATCGGCGCCGGTCGGCGTGATGGACTCCGGGGTTGGCGGCTTGTCGGTACTCGCCGAGATCCAGCGCCTGCTGCCCAACGAGACGCTGCTGTACGTGGGCGATTGCGGCCACATACCCTACGGAGAGAAGTCGCCGGACTATATCCGTGAGCGTCTCCGGCGCATTGCTGCGTTCTTCCATGAACAGGGCGCCAAGGCCATGGTACTGGCCTGCAATACCGCCACGGTGGCGGCGGTGGCCGACCTGCGCGAGTTGTACCCGAACTGGCCGCTGGTGGGCATGGAGCCGGCGGTGAAGCCCGCTGCCGCCGCTACGCGCTCTGGCGTGGTCGGTGTGCTGGCCACTACCGGTACCCTGCAGAGTGCTAAGTTCGCTGCCTTGCTCGATCGTTTTGCCAATGACGTACAGGTCATCACCCAACCTTGCCCGGGCCTGGTCGATCTGATCGAGACCGGTGACCTGGCCAGCCCGGCGCTGCGCCAGTTGCTGCAAGGTTATGTGCAGCCGTTGCTGGCCGCTGGCTGTGATACGTTGATTCTCGGTTGCACCCATTACCCCTTCCTGCGCCCGTTGCTGGCCGGCATGGTGCCAGCCGACGTCGCCATCATCGATACCGGTGCTGCAGTGGCGCGCCAACTGCAGCGGCTGCTGGGCGCGGATGACCTGTTGGCCGATGGGCCGGCCAGGGATACCCGCTTCTGGACCAGTGCCGATCCGCAATCTCTCAGGAAGATCCTGCCTTTGCTGTGGCATAAGTCGGACAGTGTGCAAAGCTTTTCATTGTGAAAAAAACGTGAAAAGAAGCTGAACTATTGTACCGCTGCCGTTTTCTACCGCCTTGCCTGAAATGAGGCGGATACCAATAACAGCAAAGAAGGATGTTGCTCATGAAGAAGCTGCTCGGCTTGGCGGCGGCTGCCGTCTTCACCCTGGGGCACTCACTGTCGGCGCAGGCTGCCGACGTTTCGTTTTCGGTGGGGCAGACCGGTGACTCGACCATGGTCTACCGGTTGGGGCTGCAATCGAATTGGGAAGCGAGTTGGTGGCAGACCAGCGTCGGGCGCCTGACGGGGTATTGGGATGGGGCCTACAGCTATTGGGATGGTGACGAGACCGCGAGCAACCATAGCCTGTCGTTCGCGCCGGTGTTCGTCTACGAGTTTGCCGGGGAGTCGGTGAAGCCTTATATAGAGGCTGGGATTGGCGTGGCGGCATTCTCCAGCACCGAGCTGGAAGACAACGAGCTGGGCTCGGCATTCCAGTTCGAGGATCGCATCGGCTTTGGATTGCGCTTTGCCGGTGGGCATGAGATTGGCGTGCGGGCGATTCACTATTCCAACGCGGGCATCAAGCAGCCCAACGATGGGGTGGAGAGCTATAGCCTGCATTACCGCATGACGCTCTGAGCTCTCCTTCCACGGGGGCTCGCATTGCCTGAGGTACCTGAGGAGCAACTGTCTTGCCCCATTACTCAGGCTACCTCATTACCCTGTAGGAGCAGCCTTGTGCTGCGAAGGGGGCGGTAGGGCAGCAGATGTTCTTCTGCAGTAATGGTCTCTTCGCAGCACAAGGCTGCTCCTACAGGCCCTGCGCATGGCTTCAAGTCGATGTGGTCTAGGTGGAAGCCGGTACGGTCACTACATCGATTGCTTGTGTGACAAAGGCCACAGGCCATTGAGATCCAAAGCCTCCAGCACAAGCTCGGGCTCCCTCTGCGGCCACCGCCGCAGCAACTCTTCCGCCGCATTCTGCGGCGTCCACGCCTCCGGTATCGCCTGCGCCGGTGTCACGGGTGTCTTCAGCGACTGCGGCCCCACCACGGTCAGCTCAACCCCCTGCGCCTTCAACGCCTGACGCTGCTCGCGCATCCATTGCGGCATGTTGTTCCAGCCCGCAGGCACCTGCGTCGGTGCATGCAACTGCAGCGCTGAATAACGGTTGAACACCGCCATCACCTGCGGCGAGTCACCCTTCGCCAACAACGGCAGCGCACTGGCCAGGCAATGCTCGCCGGCCAACTGGTTGTCCGTGACGATCGCCTCGAACAACTCGCTGTCAGCCACATCGTCCGCCAGGTAATCGCTGGTACCGGCGTTGATGATCAAGCCATCCAGCGCGCACCAGGCATGGCAGATCTGCTGGCTGGCCTGGGCCGCCTGATGTTCTTCGTGCAACTGCCACGGCAAGCGCAACAGCTGGCTGCCATAGCGTGCACCCAAGGCATCCAGTGCCTCGCCATGCTTCGCGCTTGCAGCTACCCGGTGTCCTTGCCCGAGCAGCCCCTCCACTAAAGCCAGGCCAAGTCCATTGCCTGCTCCCGTCACCCAGATACTGCGTGCGTTGTTCAAGATGCTGCCCTCTGATCCTGCCGGCGCGGGAGGTTCTTGAATGCCTCCAGTGCGCGCTGACGACTGCTGTCGAGATCGACAATTGGACTGTGGTAGGAATATCTAGCAAAAAGATCGGCCGACTTCACGGGGAAATGAATGGCTTTTTCATCCACCCCCTGCAATTCCGGCAGCCAGTGCCGAATGAAACGCCCTTGCGGGTCGAATCGCTGCGACTGTGAAACCGGGTTGAAGATGCGGAAATAGGGCACTGCGTCGGTGCCAGTGGACGCGCTCCACTGCCAACCGCCGTTGTTGGCGGCCAGGTCGCCGTCTATCAAGTGGCGCATGAAATGCCGCTCGCCCTTGCGCCAGTCGATCAGCAGGTTCTTGCTGAGGAACATGGCCACGATCATGCGCAGGCGGTTGTGCATCCACCCGGTGTGCAGCAGTTGGCGCATGGCGGCGTCGATGATCGGGAAGCCGGTTCGGCCCTGTTCCCATGCTTCGAGGTCGGCCGGTGCATCGCGCCAGGGCAGGGCTTCGGTCTGGGCGCGGAAGGCGCGGTGACGCGAGACCTGTGGATAACCGGTCAGGATGTGTTTGTAGAATTCGCGCCAGAGCAGCTCGTTGATCCAGGTTTGCACGCCGCTGCTGCCGCTGTCGAACTCGCCGCGGTTGCTGGCCAGGGCACCGTGCAGGCACTGGCGTGGCGAGATCACGCCGGCGGCCAGATAGGCGGAGAGCTGGCTGGTACCGGGCTTTGCAGGCAAGTCACGCAGCTGTTGGTAATCGTCGATGGTTTCATCGAGAAAACGGGTCAGCCGCACCTGCGCTTCGGCTTCGCCGGCCGGCCAGTGGTCGCGCAGCGCCTGCGCGGGTTTTTCGAAGCCGTCCACGTGCTGTGGGATCGGGTCGCTGCTGACCTGCAGCGGTGCCTGGCGTTTTATCTGGCGGGCCAGGGCAGGGAGGCTGCGGTGCAGGTGCTCCAGGCAGCTCTTCTTGAACTGGCTGAACACCTGGAAGTAGTCGCCGCCGCGGGTAAGGATGGTGCCCGGGCGGAACAACAGCTGGTCGAGGTGGCTGTGGGCCTGGATGGCTGACTTTTCCAGCAGCGCGCGGGTGGCGTCGTCGCGACATTGCTCGTTGATGCCGTACTCCTCGTTCCAGTGCACGCTTTGCACCTGATGTTGGCGGCAGACATCGAGTACGGCCTGTGGCGCCTGGTCCCAGGTGTCGATCCTGCGGATCAGCAGGGGGATGTTCAAGCGCTCCAGCGACTGGCGCAGGTCGCGCAGGTTGCGCAGCCAGAAGTCGACTTTGCAGGCGGCGTCGTCGTGGGCCAGCCATTGCCCGGGGCTGACCAGCCACAGTGCGAGGGTCGGGCCGCGTTCGCTGGCGGCGGCTAGCGCGGTGTTGTCATCGATGCGCAGGTCGCTGCGCAGCCAGGTCAGGTGCATGGTGCGGTCATCTCTCCAGGCTGGCGGTCATGGGCTTGCAGCAAACGCAATGCCGCCTGCGGGGTATCGAACAGAGCAAGATTGGGCAGCCCCAGGGCGCGCAGCCGGGTTTCATGCAGCGCCAGCGTCGGCCCGCCAGCTAGGGTCGGCACGGGCAGGTTGGACAGGGTACGGTGCAACGCCTTGTCATCGATACGTGGCCCCAGGTGCAGGAGCACGGCGCGTGGCTTGAGCATGGTGGCTGCGCGTTGCAGGTGCGCGCCAGCAATGGTGTGCTCCAGCACTTCAACCGGCAGGCCGTTGCTGGTGAACAGCCAGGCGCACAACCACAAACCGGGGCTGAAAGTGTGTTCGCTGTCTTCGGCCAGCAAGATGGCAGGCCCATGCAGTAACTGGTTGTCGTGGTAGACCCTGGCGCCCAGCTTGCTGCGCAACCAGCTGTGGAAAAACACCTGTTCCAGCCGTGCGTTGAAATAGTTGCGCCAGCGCAGGTCGAGGAGGTCGAGCAGCGGCAACAGCAATTGCTCGCACAGAGTGACGGCCGGGTACAGGGCCATCGCCTGGTTGAGCTGCTGGTCGAGGGCGCGCTGCGACAGCGTGGCGATGGCCTCGATCAGTTGGAACTGCCGGGCTTGCCAGTCGCCTTTCGGCGGCGTGCTGGCCGGTTTGTCGAGCAGCTCTCGTACCTGGCCGACGGAGGCGCCGCGCTGCAGCCAGGCAAGGATCGCTTCTACTCGTTTGACCTGCTCCAGCCGATACAGGCGATGGCCCTTGGCGGTACGTTGGGGCTTGAGCAGGCCGTAGCGGCGCTCCCAGGCTCGCAGGGTGACGGGATTGACGCCCGTGCGGCGAGCCAGTTCGCCGATGGGCAACAGGATCTCAGACGGCATTGCGCAGGCCCAGGCTCTCGGGGTGCGGCTGAAGGTAGGCCTGCTGCTGCAGATACGGATCGGGATGCTTGCGCAAATGGTGCTTGAGCAGGGTCAGCGGCACTACCAGCGGCACCACGCCTTGCTGGTATTGGCCGATGATGGCCTGCAGCTCGGCTTTGTCCTGCCGTGTGAGGATGTCCTTGAAGTAGCCGCTCAGATGCTGCAGCACGTTGCAATGAGTGCCGCGGCTGGCACAGCGGCGCAGAGCCTGCATCAGCTGGCTGAAGTAGCGCGGGCCGATGCTTTGCGGGTCATCGTCCTTGCTCATGCTGCCGAGCAGGCGCCCGAGGCTGCGATAGGCCTGCGGGTTGTTGGCCATCAACAGGTACTTGTAGCGTGAGTGGAATTGCACCAGAGCGCCACGGCTCAGGCCTTCGGCCAGCAGGCGCTGCCAGTCGGCGTAGGCGTACACGCGGCTGATGAAGTTCTCGCGCAGTACGGGGTCGTGCAGGCGGCCTTCTTCTTCTACCGGCAGGTCCGGCCGCCGTGCGCAGAACGCCTGGGCATACACTCCCCGCCCACCGTGAAAGGCAGGGTGGCCATTGTCCTGGTATACCTTGACCCGCTCCAGGCCACAGGAAGGCGATTTCTGCATGAAGATGTAGCCGCAGATATCATCGAGTTCCGCCGCCATTTGCTCGCCATAGCTGCGCAGCGGCCCGGTCAGGTCCATTCCGGGGTTGCGGGTGCCTACCACTTCCGGCTGCTCGGGGTCGCCGACCAGGCGGATCGGGTCGCGCGGCACGCCCAGGCCGATGGCCACCTCCGGGCATACCGGCAACCAGTCGAAATGTTCCTCGAGTTGCATACGGCACAGGTCGGAGGCCTTGTGGCCGCCGTTATAGCGCACGCTGTGCCCGGTCAGGCAGGCGCTGATGGCGATACGCGGCTTGCTGTGGGCGGATGAGTCGTGCATGGGCTGCCTCCAAAAACCTGTACGAGACAAAATAGTTGTACAGGTTCATTCCAGCACAGCCCGGAAGTTATGCAAACAGTTTTTTTTGTATAACCCTACATCACTCGAGATGTTCGAGCAGCCGACGCGCCGCTTCCTGGCCACTGAGCCAGGCGCCTTCGACACGGCCGGACAGGCACCAGTCGCCGCAGGCATACAAGCCTTGGTCAGCATCGGCCAGCGCGCCCCATTCATGGTTGCTGCTCGGACGGGCATACAGCCAGCGGTGGGCCAAGGCAAAAGTAGGTGCGGGCACCACACAGCCAACCAGCTCGGCGAATTCGCCCCACAGCTGTTCGATCACTTCCTCCTTGGGCAGGTCGATGTGTTGCCGGCTCCAGTCCGAGGTGGCGTGCAGTACCCAGGTGTCGAGCTGCTCGTCACGCTCGGGCTTGCTGCGGTTGCGCGCCAGCCAGTCGAGCGGGTTGTCCTGCACGAAGCAGCCTTGCATCGGGGTGTCCAGCGGGGTCTGGAAGGCCAGGGCGACGGCCCAGGTGGGCTCCATCTGCACACCGGCGGCCACGGCCGCGAGCTTCGGGGTAGCGGCAAGCAGCGGCGTGGCCTGCGGTGCCGGCACGGCGATCACCACGCGGCTGTAGGGGCCGTGGCTGCAGCCTTCGGTGTCCTGCAGGTGCCAGTACTGCTTGCCGCGGAACACTTCGGCGATGCGGCAGCCGAAGTTGACCGTCACGTCCTTGAGCAGGCCGCGGGTGATTGCACTCATGCGCGGCACGCCCACCCAGCGCGTCTGCTCGTCGGGGGAGGGGCTGAGTTCACCATCCCGGTAGTTGTACAGCTGTGGCTTCCATTGCGCGGCCCAACCGGCGGCAACCCATTGCTGTACCTGCTCGACGAAGCGGCGGTCACGGGCCGTGAAGTATTGGGCGCCGAGGTCCAGCGCGCCAGCTTCGCTGCGCTTGCTGGCCATGCGCCCGCCACTGCCGTGGCCCTTGTCGAACAAATGCACGGATTGCCCGGCCTTCTGCAAGGCCTGGGCGGCTGACAGACCGGCGATACCGGCCCCGATGATGGCGATAGGTACTGTCATGATGGCCTCTTCAAACCTTGCTGTAAGCAGACTACGCTGTCAGGCAAACCTGTACAATGCTCAAATGTTGTATAAGGTTATTCCGTGTTGGCAGGCAGGTTGGCCTATGTTTATCCGAGAGCGTCGGGTCAAAAAAGTGCCTTGATGTTAAAAATAGACCACCGCCGCATTCTGCGAGGACACAGCCATGCATATATTGCTGACAGGCGGCACCGGGTTGATTGGCAAGCACCTGTGCCAGTACTGGCTCGGCCAGGGTCATCGCCTGACGGTGTGGAGTCGGCGGCCTGAACAGGTGCCGAAAATTTGTGGGACCGGCGTGCGTGGCGTCGCCCGCCTGGAGCAACTGGAGGCGGACGATCAGCTGGACGCGGTGATCAACCTCGCCGGCGCCCCGATTGCCGACCGGCCCTGGACGGCGACCCGGCGCAACCTGCTGTGGGCCAGCCGCGTCACCCTCACCGAGCAGTTGCTGGCCTGGCTGGGCAGCCGCGAACAGCGCCCGGAAGTGTTGATTTCCGGCTCGGCGGTGGGCTGGTATGGAGACGGTGGCGAACGCGAGCTGACCGAGGCTTCACCGCCGGTGCGCGAAGATTTCGCCAGCCAGCTGTGCATCGCCTGGGAAGAGACGGCGCTGCGTTCCCAGGCCCAGGGCATTCGCGTGGTGCTGGTGCGTACCGGGTTGGTTCTGGCCAGTGATGGCGGCTTTTTGTCGCGCCTGCGCCTGCCCTTCAAACTGGGGCTGGGCGGGCCTTTGGGCGACGGGCGGCAGTGGATGCCTTGGGTCCATATAGACGACCAGGTCGCCCTGATTGATTTTCTCTTGCAGCACAAGGATGCCAGCGGTCCTTATAATGCCTGCGCCCCGGAGCCGGTGCGCAACCGCGAGTTCGCCAGGCGCCTGGGCCGCACCTTGCACCGGCCGGCGCTGCTGCCAGTGCCGGCACTGCTGCTCAAGGCGGGGCTGGGTGAGCTGTCGACCCTGCTACTCGGCGGCCAGCGCGCCCGCCCGGCACGCTTGCTGGCGGCAGGCTTCACCTTCCGCTTCAACGATTTGCAATCGGCTCTGGACAACCTGTCCAGCCGCCTCTGACATAGGACGCTGCATGACCGATCACGCCCTGCTGCTGGTCAACCTGGGTTCCCCGGCCTCCACCTCGGTGGCCGATGTGCGCCGCTACCTCAACCAGTTCCTCATGGACCCGTATGTGATCGACCTGCCCTGGCCGGTACGGCGCCTGCTGGTGTCGCTGATCCTGATCAAGCGCCCGGAGCAGTCGGCGCATGCCTATGGCTCGATCTGGTGGGAGGAGGGCTCGCCGCTGGTAGTGCTGACCCGTCGCCTGCAGGCGGCGATGGTCGAGCACTGGCCCCATGGCCCGGTGGAGATTGCCATGCGCTATGGCCAGCCGGCCTTGCCTGAGGTGCTGGAGCGCCTGGTGGCCCAGGGTGTGCGCAAGGTGACCCTGGCGCCGCTGTATCCACAGTTCGCTGACAGCACGGTGACCACTGTGGTGGAACTGGCCAGGCAGACGGTCAGTGAACGCCAGTTGCCGTTGCAACTTCGCGTGCTGCAGCCATTCTACGAGCACCCGGACTACATCGAGGCACTGGTCGCCAGCGCCCGGCCTTACCTGGAGCAGGATTACGATCACCTGTTGCTGAGCTTCCATGGCTTGCCGGAGCGCCACTTGAAGAAGCTGGACCCTACCGGCAAGCATGACTTCCAGGCGGCCGATTGCTGCAAGGATGCCAGTGCCGACATGCGCGCGGTCTGCTACCGCGGGCAGTGCCTGGCAACGGCCAGGGCCTTTGCTCAGAAGATGGGCATACCCGATGGCAAATGGTCGGTGTCGTTCCAGTCACGACTGGGGCGGGCCAAGTGGATCGAACCCTATACCGAGGCGCGGCTGGACGAGCTGGCCAAGGCTGGGGTGAAGAAGCTGCTGGTAATGTGCCCGGCGTTCGTGGCCGATTGCATCGAGACCCTGGAAGAGATCGGCATGCGCGGGAGCGAGCAGTTTGTCGAGGCCGGCGGGCAGGAGCTGGTGCTGGTGCCTTGCCTGAATGATCACCCGGAGTGGGTGAAGGCGCTGGCGGGGATGTGCGAAAAGGCCTGACTTTCAGGTTGCCTGTACTGGCCCTATCGCCGGCAAGCCAGCTCCCACAGGTATTCCACAGTTCTCGAAATCTGTGGGATACCTGTGGGAGCTGGCTTGCCGGCGATAGGGCCAGGTCAGGCTAAAGCCGAATCAAGGCAACTGATCATCCAGCTTCTTGTGCTTCCAGCCATCATTGCCCGGCAAGATCAGGTTCAGGGCGATAGCCACGATCGCGCACAGGGCGATGCCCTTCAGGCCCCAGTCATCCGGGCCATCACCACTGCCGATCAGTACGCCGCCGATACCGAACACCAGTGTCACCGACACGATCACCAGGTTGCGCGCTTCAGCCAAGTCGATCTTGTGGCGGATCATGGTGTTCATGCCCACCGCCGCGATCGAGCCGAACAGCAGGCACAGGATGCCACCCATCACCGGTACCGGGATGCTTTGCAGTAGTGCGCCGAACTTGCCGATGAAGGCGAGGGTGATAGCGAAAATCGCCGCCCAGGTCATGATCTTCGGGTTGTAGTTCTTGGTCAGCATCACCGCGCCGGTGACTTCGGCATAGGTGGTGTTGGGCGGGCCGCCGAACAGGCCGGCTGCGGTGGTGGCCAGGCCGTCGCCCAGCAGGGTGCGGTGCAGGCCGGGCTTCTTCAGGTAGTCGCGGCCGGTCACGCTGCCGACTGCGATCACCCCGCCGATGTGCTCGATCGCCGGTGCCAGGGCAACCGGGACGATGAACAGGATGGCCTGCCAGTTGAATGCTGGCGCGGTGAAGTTGGGCAGCTCCAGCCACGGCGCGGCGGCGATCTTGGCAGTGTCGACCACGCCAAAGGCGAACGACAGGGCAAAGCCTACGAACACGCCGGCAATGATCGGCACCAGACGGAAGATGCCCTTGCCGAACACGGCAACGATCAGCGTTGTCAGCAGGGCCGGCATCGAGATCATCATGGCGGTCTTGTACGGCAGCAGCACGCTGCCGTCACCGGCCTTGCCCATCGCCATGTTGGCGGCGATCGGCGCCATGGCCAGGCCGATGGAGATGATCACCGGGCCGATCACCACCGGCGGCAGCATGCGGTCGATGAAGCCAGTGCCTTTGATTTTTACCATCAGGCCCATGAAGGTGTACACGAAACCTGCGGCCATCACACCACCCATGGTCTCGGCCAGGCCGAACTGGCCCTTGGCGAGGATGATCGGGGTGATGAAAGCAAAGCTCGAGGCCAGGAACACGGGTACCTGGCGGCCGGTGACCAGCTGGAACAGCAGGGTGCCGATGCCGGCAGTGAACAGCGCTACGTTCGGATCGAGGCCGGTGATCAGTGGCATCAGCACCAGCGCGCCAAATGCCACGAAGAGCATCTGCGCGCCCGAAACGACCTGGCGCCAGAGCGGGTCGTTGAAGCCGTCCTGCATGGTCAGGCGTCCTTTTGCTTGGTGCCGAAGATCTTGTCACCGGCATCGCCCAGGCCCGGCACGATGTAGCCGTGTTCGTTCAGGCGCTGGTCGATCGAGGCGGTGTAGATCTGCACGTCCGGGTGGGCTTTTTCCACCACTTCGATGCCTTCTGGCGCAGCGACCAGGACCATGGCGCGGATCTCTTTGCAGCCGGCCTTTTTCAGCAGGTCGATGGTGGCGACCATCGAACCGCCGGTGGCCAGCATCGGGTCGATGATCAGGGCCAGGCGCTGGTTGATGTCCGGCGCGAGCTTTTCCAGGTAGGTGTGGGCTTCGAGGGTTTCCTCGTTGCGGGCAACGCCGACGGCGCTGACCTTGGCGCCCGGGATCAGGCTGAGCACGCCGTCGAGCATGCCGATGCCGGCTCGCAGGATCGGTACCACGGTAATCTTCTTGCCGGCGATTTTTTCAACTTGCACCTTGCCGCACCAGCCATCGATCTCGTAGGTTTCGAGCGGCAGGTCCTGGGTGGCTTCGTAGGTCAGGAGCGCGCCGACTTCCTGGGCAAGTTCGCGAAAATTCTTGGTGCTGATATCGGCACGGCGCATCAGGCCGAGCTTGTGGCGGATCAGCGGATGGCGGATCTCACGAGTGGGCATAGGGGGGCTCCGAAAGGCGGGCAAAAAAACCGCGCTAGATTAATCTATTCAGCCTGTGCTGTCGTCTGGTCATTCTGGACGTTAGTCCATAAATGCTTGATCTGTGACGAGCGGATGCGTACCTTTGCCCGCTTTTCCAAAATGCACCCCCGGAGAGCGCCATGTCCGCCGATCTCGAGCATATCCGTCAAGTCATGCGTGAAGCTGACTGCCTGTACACCGAAGCCGAAGTCGAAGCGGCCATCGCCAAAGTCGGCGAGCAGATCTGCAAGGACCTGCACGACAAGAACCCGGTGGTGTTCTGTGTGATGAACGGCGGCCTGATCTTCTCGGGCAAACTGCTGACCCACCTGCAGTTCCCACTGGAAGCCAGCTACCTGCACGCTACCCGCTACCGCAACCAGACCAGCGGCGGCGAGCTGTTCTGGAAGGCCAAGCCCGAAGTATCGTTCATCGACCGTGACGTACTGATCGTCGATGACATCCTCGACGAAGGGCACACCCTCAGCGCCATCATCGAGTTCTGCAAGCACGCCGGTGCGCGCTCGGTGCACACCGCAGTACTGATCGACAAGGACCATGACCGCAAGGCCAGCCCGGAACTCAAGGCCAACTACGTGGGCTTGCCCTGCGTCGACCGCTATATCTTCGGTTACGGCATGGACTACAAAGGCTACTGGCGCAACGCCAACGGCATCTTCGCCGTAAAGGGGCTGTGATCATGCGCCAGCCTGCGTTCATCGACCAATCGCTGTTCGCCGGGCTGGCCGCAAAGGCTGCAGCCAACCCGCGCGGGCGGCAACATCACAATTTCCATGAGATGGAAGAGCCTTGCCACCGCATGGCAGTCGGGCTGCAACCGAGCACCTATATCCCGCCGCATCGGCACCTGAGCGATGACAAAGCCGAAACGCTGGTCGTGCTCAAGGGTTGCCTTGGCCTGCTGCTCTTCAACGAGCAGGGGGCGGTGACCGACAAGCGAGTGCTGCAGGCGGGCGGCGATTGCCTGGGTGTGGACCTGGCGCCTGGTATTTACCATGGGCTTGTGGTGCTGGAGCCGGACAGCATCCTGTTCGAGTGCAAGGCCGGACCGTATCGGCCGGTGGGTGAAGGCGAACATGCGCACTGGGCGCCGCGCGAAGGAGAAGAGGGCGTGGACGAGTACCAGGCCTGGATGCGCGCGCAGTTCGATTGATGTCGGGCCGGCGCACTCAACTGTAGGAGCGGCCTTGTGTCGCGATCGGGCTGCGCAGCAGCCCCTCGATTGAAGCTTCGCCACCAACATGGCCGGGGCCGCTTTGCGGCCCATCGCGACACAAGGCCGCTCCTACAAGAGCCTGTGCAGGCCGTGCTAGAGTGCTCCTTCATTCAAGGAGCCTCACATGCGTGCGTTTCTTCCCCTCCTGCTGGCGGTCAGCCTGCCACTCGCCGCCGCACCGCTGCACAGCCAGTTCCTGCCACCTGACGACCAGTCCCTGCGCCAGGAAGCGCCGACCGGCCAGCAATTGCTGCAAGTGACCGACTACTCGGTGGTAGTGGGTACCCAACGCCAATCCGACCAGCAGCCGATCCCGATCACCTCGTCGTTGCAGGTGCGCCTCAAGGGCAAGCCGCTGAGCAAGGGCGCGACCATAGCCCAGGTGCTGCTGACTTTTGACGGTGAAGCGGCCAAGAGCCTGAAGAAACCCGTATACGACGAAAAAGCCCGCACCCTGAGCCTGAATTACCCGCTCAGCGACTACCGCGTGATCATGGACCTGCTGCGCAACGAGACGCTGTATGTGCAGTTTCTCACGTACGGCAACGGCCACGTCTGGGCCGACCTGCACACCGGTACCGTACGTACGCGTTGAGGCGCCCGGCCTGCGGGGGGTACACTGCCGGCCTTCGAAATTTCGTGATGGTCCAGTTGGAGTCGGCAATGCGTAAAGACAAGAAACAGGTAATCGGTGACGAGATCAGCGACGACTACATCAAGTCGTTCCTTCAGTTCGAGCCGGCCGATGGCGTGACATCGCCGTCGCTGCACAAGCTGGTCAAGGCCTACCGCGGCCTGCGCATCGACGATTTCGAGCGTTTTGTCGGCTTCTTCGTCGAGGCTGGGCTGGACCTGGATGGCAAGGACGAGCACGGCAAGACCTTTGTCGAGCAGATTGCCGACCAGCGCAATGCGTCGGATTACATCGAGATCATCGCCAAGGCCCGTGGCTGATTTGTAAACCTGCTCCGGCCTCTTCGCGGGTAAACCCGCTCCCACAGGAACAGCACAGCCATTAGCTGTGGTGCGGTCCTTGTGGGAGCGGGTTTACCCGCGAAAGGGCCGAAACAGGCTTACTAGGATCCAGGCACAAAAAAACGCCCCGAGGGGCGTTTTTTCGTTACCGGCCGAATCAGGCGTAATGCTTGGCCGCCGGGCTGCTTTCCACCAGGTCCAGCGCCACGTCGTTGTCGGCACTGATCTTGTGGTACAGGACAGCATCGGTCGCCAGGGTCTTCTCGCGAGCCGGGAAGATTTCCTTGAGCTTGGCAGCCCAGGCACCTTTGGCCTGCTCGGGGAAGCAGCGCTCGATCAGTTCCAGCATGATCGACACGGTCACCGAAGCACCCGGCGATGCGCCGAGCAGTGCAGCCAGGCTGCCGTCCTGGGCCGAGACCAGCTCGGTACCGAACTGCAGCACGCCGCCTTTCTTCGGGTCTTTCTTGATGATCTGCACGCGCTGACCAGCCACTTCCAGGCGCCAGTCTTCGGCCTTGGCCTGCGGGTAGAAGCGACGCAGGGCTTCCAGGCGCTGCTCCATCGACTGCATCACTTCGCTGACCAGGTACTTGGTCAGGTCCATGTTGTCACGGGCCACGGCGAGCATCGGGCCGATGTTGCCCATGCGCACCGACAGCGGCAGGTCCATCAGCGAACCGTGCTTGAGGAACTTGGTGGTGAAGCCGGCATATGGACCGAACAGCAGCGATTTCTTGCCATCGACCACGCGGGTATCCAGGTGCGGTACCGACATCGGCGGGGCGCCGACCGCAGCCTGGCTGTAGACCTTGGCCTGGTGCTGCTTGACGATTTCCGGGTTGTCGCAACGCAGCCACTGGCCGCTGACCGGGAAGCCGCCGAAGCCTTTGCTTTCCGGAATGCCCGACAGCTGCAGCAGCGGCAGGGCCGCGCCGCCGGCGCCGAGGAAGACGAAGCGGGCGTCCACTTCACGGCTACCGCCGCTGTTGACGTCCTTGATGCTCACGGTCCAGCCCTTGCCGTTACGGCGCAGGCCAACGACCTTCTTGCTGTACTTGACCTGGGCGTCCTGCGAGTCGCCCAGCAGCTTCAGCAGCTTGTTGGTCAGGGCGCCGAAGTTGACGTCGGTGCCCTTGAGCACGCGGGTGGCGGCGATGTGCTGGTCGGCTGGGCGGCCTGGCATCATCAGCGGCATCCAGTCCTTCATCACGGCCTTGTCTTCGGTGTATTCCATGTCCGCAAAGGCATGGTGCTGCTTGAGCAGCTCATAGCGCTTCTTGAGGAAGGAAACACCCTTGTTACCCTCGACGTAGCTCAGGTGCGGGACAGGGTTGATGAAGGCACGTGCCGAGCCGAAGTTACCCTTCTTGCTCAGGTAGGCCCAGAACTGGCGCGAAACCTCGAACTGGGTGTTGATGTGCACGGCCTTCTTGATGTCGATGCTGCCATCGGCGGCCTGGGGCGTGTAGTTAAGCTCGCACAGGCCGGCGTGGCCGGTGCCTGCGTTGTTCCAGGGGTTGGAGCTTTCCGCGGCTCCGGAGTCCATCGCCTCCACGACCTCAAGCTTCAGGGTCGGGTCGAGCTCCTTGAGCAGTACGGCCAGGGTGGCACTCATGATGCCTGCGCCTACCAGTACCACATCAACCGATTCGTTCTGCGCCATTTAACGCGTCTCCACAATCTACAGCTACCTAATTGACAGCATAGGACCTGGGTTCGCCAGGGTCGCCATGTCCGACTTTTCGCAGTTCTTGCAACTTCCGCGGACACCGCCAATCAGTCTTCGGGTTCGCGTATTGAACGCGGTTTGCCACGGGTGCGGCAATTCGACTTATGGTCAAGGTGTCGTGCGTGCGTTATGGAACGGCTCAGACACTCATACGGGATGAGCGCATTTGCCGCCTGTTCAGGGCTGTTCGGGACACATCTGCCGCTTTTGCACATGCCAGACTGTTCATTTGCTCGCCACACTCTTGTGAAGTTGTGAAAACCGTTTTTTCACGCTCTTTTGGAGACGTGAACCTCAAAAGGGGACTGCGCGATGGCAACCCGCAGGTTCATGCAGTGTGAAGGGCCGGAAAAGCAGGCACGACAGCCGATGCAAGACCTGAGTGGAAGGCTCTCTGTGGGCGAAGCATTGAAGTTGCCGGGGTCAATCGGCGAGTGCGGGGCCCGATCAGGAGACGTCCTTATAATCGGGGGGAGATTATAGCGATGTCGCGGGCAGAAATGTCGCCATTCGTGGTTTTTATTGCAGCGTTTGTCAGGCCGCGAGGATGCGCTGGTGCCAGCGGCGGCTTGCGCGGGCGCAAACCCGGGCACTGGCGGGCAGCTGGCGGCCCAGCCAGGCGAGCCGGATTTCGCCGATCTGGACCCAGCCGCTGCCGCTGGGCGCCTGGCTGCATTGCTTGAAGGCCAGGCATTTGCCGTCGGCATCGAGGCGGGCATAGGTGTTGTGGCGCGGGCGTTGGAAGAGCAGGGTCCAGAGCGAGGCCATGGCAGCGAGTCCTGTGCGTTAGGGCTTGGCGCAAGGATAAGGGCGCGGCGATGAAACGATTGTGACAAGCGGGCCGGACCGATGACTGGTCGATGCGTGGCTAGGTATACTGTGGGCCTTCGCCGCTTTTTCTGGAGTAACGCGCATGTTGCAACGTCTGTTGTTCGGTTTGATCGCCGTGGCCAGCCTCAGCCTGGTCGGTTGTGCCCACAGCCCGCAACAACTCAATCCGCAACCCACGCTCAAGGCCCAGCTCGCGCCGGTCGGCCATGGCCAGCCGGTAGTGGTCCGGGTTGTTGACGGCCGGGCCTCGCAGTCCCTGGGCACTCGCGGTGGCATGTATCCCGAGACCAGCACCATCAGCGTGAGTGGCAACGACATCGTGCCCAAGCTGCAGGCCCAGGCCGAAGCCGCCGTACGCCTGCTCGGCTTCACCCCGACGCCGAACGCCTACAACGCGCCGCAGCTGACCGTGACCCTGGCCGAACTGAAGTACCAGTCGCCGAAAGACAACCTGTACGTGACCGAGGCTACCATCGGCGCCACCTTCCGTGCCGACGTGTCCAATGGCGGCCGCCGCTACAGTGGCCGTTACGGCGCTTCGCTGGACCAGCGTTTCGGCATGGCGCCGAACCAGGAAACCAACACCCAGCTGGTGGGCGATGTGCTGAGCGATGCCCTGACCCGCATGTTCAAGGACCCGACCATCGGTCAGGTGCTGGGGCAGTAAGCCTTCAGCTATAAAACAAAACCCGCTGCCTGTGTTCCAGGCAGCGGGTTTTTTGTTGTCTGTGCCCGCGAAGAGGCCGGCAAATCTTCATGCCATGCCAGATGAAATTTGATGACACTTTGTCGCCTGAACCGGGCGTCTGGGCATGACTTGGGTAGAATGCCGGCCTTTGCCGTCGCTCATACCGAGGTTGCGTGATGTCCTTGCAAGTGCTCTGGGGGTTCCTGGCCGCCCACCCGACCAAGCTGATCAATCTGCTGGCGCTGCTGCTGACCTGCCCGGGCGGGTTGCTACTGCACAGTGCGCGGCGGCGCGAGGCCGAGACCCGCGAATACATGGCGGTGGACGAGGGGGTGGTGGACGCGTTCGACCTTCGGGTGCCGCGGTACTTCTACATTCTCGGTTTTTCGTGCCTTGCGATGGCGTTGCTGCTGTCCTGGTTCAGTACCTGGATTTGAGATTTTAGGGCCGCTTTGCGGCCCATCGCGACACAAGGCCGCTCCTACAGGTATGTGCGATCCCCTGTAGGAGCGGCCTTGTGTCGCGATGGGCTGCAAAGCAGCCCTAGGATCGCTCAGGCAACCGGTGCCTGCTGCCTGACCTGGTACTGGTTGCGCACCGGCGTCGCATACTGCAGCACAAGGTACGGCCGCTGCTCCTCAGGGCAGGCATCCAGGCGGCGTTGCCATTCCTCCTTGGCCCGAGCCAGCTCATCGGCCGGGAACACCTTCTCGGCGCTCGGCACCTGTAGCGCCTCATCCTTGCCATCCCACATCGCATAGGCCAGGTAGTGCACCGGGAACAGTCGGTAGCCACCGAGGATCTGCCGGTCGATTTCCGCTGCCAGTTGCTTGGTATCCTCGTGATACTCGGTCACCGGCGGGGCGAAATTGATGTGCACCCGGCCCTTGTAGCCGGTAATGCCCTTGGCGATGCTGTTGTCGTCCTCGCCCGGCGCCTTCTTGTAGGTGCCGGTGGTGGCGCGGATGTACAACTCGCGGGCCTTGGCCTGGTCGCACGGGTCATATTCGTAGCTGATCGAAACCGGTGTCAGGTTCAGGCTCTGGATCACCGCGCCGAACGGCTCGTCCTTGCGGCTCATGTGGAACATCTTGAGGATCGCCGAATCGGTGCGGTCGTCACCATCCTTGGCCCGGCCTTCTGCCTGGGCGATCCAGATCGACGTGGCGTCGTTGCGGATCGAGTGGTTGATGTAGGCTGAGAGCAACTGGTAGGCCGCCAGCTTCTCGCGGCGCCCACTGATCGAGCGGTGCACGATGAAGCTCTTGTTCAGGCGCATCATGTCGCTGACAAACGGCTTTTGCAGCAGGTTGTCGCCAATGGCGATACGCGGCGTGGGCAGGCCGGCGTGGTACACCGCGTAGTTGACGAAGGCCGGGTCCATGACGATGTCACGGTGGTTGGCCAGAAACAGGTAGGCGGTGCCGGCCTTGAGCTGCTCCACGCCCGAATAAGTGACGCCGTCGGTGGCGCGGTCGATGGTCTGGTCGACGTAGTACTCGACTTTGTCCTGCAAGGTCGAGACACAGGTGACACCGGCGAATTCCTTGCGCAGGCGGCGGGCGATCAGCGGCTTGAGCAACCAGCCGAGAGCACCGGCCGCACGCGGGAAGCGGAAGTGGGTGAGGATATCGAGGAATGCCGGGTCGCTGAGCAGGCGTGCCAGAACGGCAGGGACCTCAGCGTCGTCGTACGGTCGGATGGCATCGAATTCGCCCATCATGCTCTCTTGTTGGAAACGGCTAGGGTAATAAGGTAGGGGCGGGCTCCGAAAAACGGCTCGGACACACACAGGCCCTGTAAACAGACCGGCAATTATACGCATAAGTCACCCCGGAGGCCGCGATGCTGCAAACTGCTATCTACGATTGCCCTTATTGTGGCGAAGAAGTCGAAACCACGGTGGACCTGTCCGGTGGCGATCAGGAGTACATCGAGGACTGTCAGGTATGCTGCAAACCTATCCGCTTCGTGCTGCAAGTTCATGGCGAGGAGTGGATGCTGGATGTATTCGGTGAGAATGACTGATGCAGCGTATTTACGAACCGGAAAACCTGCTCGAGGCTGAAATGCTGGCGGGCATGCTCGCCAGCGAGGGGATCGATGCGCATCTGGTTGGTCGTGACCTGATCGGTGCTGCCGGTGAACTGCCGATGCAGGGCTTGCTTGGGCTTGCCGTGGCTGATGAACAGGCCGAGTACGCACGGCAGCTGATCGATGCGTACAATGATGCCCAGCCACTGGTTGGCGACGAACCGGAGAGTTTCCCCGGTACCTTGATCTGCTAGGTTCTGAATTCGCCCATGTGTGGACGTTACGCCCTGTTTCGCTGGCCCCAGGCTCTTGCCAGTCTGCCGGGCTTTCCCGTTGGCCAGCCAGCCCAATGGAACATCTCGCCTGGGGCTTCGGTGCTGATCCAGCGCCAGCTTGACGGCCAGTTGCAACTGGCCAAGGCGCGCTGGGGGCTGACCCCGGCCTGGCTCACCGACCTGTCCCGCACCCCCGCCCATGCCCGCGCCGAAACCCTGGCCGAGCAGCCGATGTTTCGCGACGCGTTTCGCCTGCGTCGCTGCCTGATGCCGGCCAACGGCTTTTACGAATGGCGCGGCAGCGTGCGCAAGCGCCCGTACTGGCTGACTCCGGGGGAGGGCGCATCTTTGTACTTCGCCGCCGTGTGGGAGGCCTACCCGGTGCAGGACCAGGTTTGGCTGAGTTGTGCGGTGGTGACCCAGGCGGCGATGAACCAGCGTCGGCCGCTGATACTGGACGAGGCAGGGCAGGCGGCCTGGCTTGACCCGGACACGCCGCTGGCCCGTCTGCATGAATTGCTGGCCAGCCCGCCGGCGACATTGCGCGAGCGGGCCCTGGCGCACTTCGTCAATGATCCGAAGCTGGATGCGCCGGAGTGCCTGACCCCGGCCTGATGTATGGCTGTGTCGGCCTCTTCGCGGCTGAAGCTGCTCCTACAACGATCGCATTACCCCTTTAGGAGCGGGTTCACCCGCGAAGGGGCCGGCACAGGCGACGAAAATCTTCCCTGCGGCTATGGCGGCCCCAAGCGACTCGGCCTACGATACGGCGCATGTAAAAAGGGAGTGTTTTCATGCGTAAGTCTTTTGTCGTCAGCCTGTTGAGTGCTGGCATCCTGCTGGCCGGCTGCCAGGCGGTTAATACCACCAGCGGCGGTGCTGTCGGCGTCGAGCGCCAGCAGTACATGTTCAGCATGCTCTCGACCGATGAGGTCAACCAGATGTACGCCCAGTCGTACCAGCAGACCCTGGGTGAAGCATCGAACAAAGGCGTGCTCGACAAGTCCAGCGCAGATGCCAAGCGTGTGCAGGTAATTGCCAACCGCCTGATCGCCCAGACCCCCAAGTTCCGACCGGATGCCGCGCAATGGAACTGGGAAGTCAACGTGATCAAGAGCGACGAGCTCAACGCCAACTGCGGCCCGGGCGGCAAGATCATCGTCTACACCGGCCTGATCGATCAGCTCAAGCTCACCGATGCGGAAATTGCTGCGGTGGTGGGCCACGAGATCGCCCACGCTTTGCGTGAGCACAGCCGCGAGGCGATGTCGAAGGCGTATGGCGTGGAAATGGCGCGCCAGGGCGCCGGTGCCCTGTTTGGCCTCGGCCAGGGCAGCATGGCCATGGCCGATACCGTGGTGAACTATGCCATGACCCTGCCCAACAGCCGGGCCAACGAGAACGAAGCCGACCTGATCGGCCTGGAGCTCTCGGCGCGTGCCGGTTACGACCCGAATGCCGCGATCACCTTGTGGAACAAGATGAGCCAGGCTTCCGAGGGCGCGCCGCCTGAGTTCATGAGCACTCACCCGGCGTCCCAGAGCCGCATTGCTTCGTTGCAGGCGGCGATTCCGAAGGTGATGCCGCTGTATCAGGCGGCCAAGAAGTAAGCCCCGACTTCCAGATGCTTACCCCTTGTAGGAGCAGCCTTGTGCTGCGAAAGGGTCGGTAAGAGCACCACATTTCCTGGTGCCTGTACCGGCCTCTTCGCAGCGCAAGGCTGCTCCTAGAGGTTCGGCGTCAGCCTGTCGCCTTTCGGGTTAGCTCACCCAGCCACTGGCTTGCATCGCCGAGTACACGGCCACGATCGCCAGCACGAAGAACGCCGTAGCCGCCAGGCGACGGATCAGCGTCAGCGGCAGTTTGTCCGCCGCGAAGTTACCCGCCAAAACCACCGGCACGTTGGCAATCAGCATGCCCAGGGTGGTACCGATAATGACCATGATCAGGTACGGGTACTGTGCTGCCAGCATTACCGTGGCGACCTGGGTCTTGTCACCGATTTCAGCCAGGAAGAACGCGATCAGCGTGGTCAGGAACGGCCCGAAGCGGCGCGCCGGGTTCTCGTCGTCATCCATCTTGTCCGGAACCAGGGTCCACAGCGCAGTGGCGGTGAAGCTCGCAGCCAGGATCCAGTGCAGTGCCGAGTCGCTGAAGAAGCTGCCTACCCACGCGCCCACGGCACCAGCCGCGGCATGGTTGGCCAAGGTGGCGGCGATGATGCCGGCGATGATCGGCCAGGGCTTGCGGAAGCGGGCAGCGAGTATGAGCGCGAGCAATTGCGTCTTGTCGCCGATTTCGGCGAGGGCAACGATGGCGGTGGGGACCAGCAAAGATTCCAGCATCAGGATTCCTACGGGGGCGGGTCGACATGGCTATGACACGTACAGCCTCCCCGCCCCGGGTAAGGTGTGCGTGTCATAGGTCTTGTCAAACCCTGGATCCGTCTATGCGGATCTCGCCATGCAGGCTGGCATGGTGGGTCGCACGCGCCATGGTCTGTGGACCAAGTATGTTGACGCGTACCGGGCGAGCTGGGCGCTCGCGGGAGACTACTCCCCTAGGACGGTGCGGATTCTGCCTAGGCAAAACGCTTTCGGCAAGCGCTGTTTTTATCCGTGTGTTGCCTGGTAGATGCGGAAACCGTCCGCCTCGTCGCGTACCTGGCAGTTGCCCAGCGCCCCTTCGATCAGTGGCTGGTAGCGCAGGAAACTGTTGGCAACCAAGCGCATTTCGCCACCTTTTCGCAGATGAACGGCTGATTTTTTCAGCAAGTTTTCCGATGCCTGGTAGTTGGTGTGCACCCCGGTGTGGAACGGCGGGTTGCTCAGGATCAGGCTCAGCTCGGTCGGCGCCGCGTCGATGCCGTCGCCGCTGATCACTTCGCCCTCCAGACCATTGGCGGCCAAGGTCAGGCGGCTGGCGGCCACGGCGAAGGCATCCACATCCAGCAGGGTCACCCGGTTTTGTGGATAACGGCGTTTGACCGTGGCGCCCAGCACCCCGGCACCGCAGCCGAAGTCCAGCACATGCCCGCTCGGCAGGCCGTCGAGGTGCTTGAGCAGCAGGGCGGTACCGCGATCGAGGCGGCCATGGCTGAACACACCGGGCAGGCTGACTACTTGCAGCGGGCCGTCTTCCAGGCTGAGCTCGAAGCGTTCGGCCAGGCTTTCCAAGGGCTTGGCCTCTGGCGCGTGCTCGATGGTCACCTGCCACAGCTGGCAATGGCGGGCGCTGTCGAGCTTGCGCGGCTTGCCAAAGGCCTGCAGCTGCTTGGCCGCACCCTCGATGCCACCACGTTTCTCGCCGACCAGGTACAGCTCGCGGCCCGCCAGGCGCGAGGCCAGGGCGTTGAGCAGGTAGGCGGCCAGTTCGCGGGACTTGGGCAGGAACAGCACGGCGCTGTCGAAAGTCACTTCAGGGGGCTCCACCGCATAGTGGCTGCGGCCGGCGAAGCGGCTTTCGAGCATGGCCTGGTCGCCCGCATGCCAGCTCCAGGCTCGGGCCCGGGGCAACTGGCCAAGCAGGCCGTCGGCGGGGGCGCCGGCGAGCAGCAGCGGGCCCTGGAACAGCTCTGCCTGGCGGAGCAACACTTCACTGCGCGGGTCCATGGACGACGCCTCCTGGAAAAAAGTGGCGCAGTTTAGCAGAGGCGGGCGTCGGGCTCAGCTAACCACGCGGCGTGGCTGCCCGGCGAAGAAGGCCTGGGCGTTCTCGCTGAGCTGGCCGACGATGCGCTGGCGCGACTCCACCGCGCCCCAGGCGCTGTGCGGGGTGATGATCAGGCGCGGGATGCCGGGCTCGAGCAGCGGGTTGCCGTTGATCGGTGGCTCCACGCTCAGCACGTCGGTGGCGGCACCGCCCAGGTGGCCACTGCGCAGGGCGTCGGCCAGCGCCTGCTCGTCGATAAGGCCGCCGCGGGCGGTGTTGACCACCAGCGCGTTTGGCTTGAGCAGGGCCAGTTCGCGGGCCCCGAGCATGTGTCGGGTGTGTTCGTTCAGCGGGCAGTGCAGGGTCAGGGCGTCGACTTGCGGCAGCAACTCGTCCAGCGGCAACCGGTCGGCGCGTTCCGGGCGGCCGGGGATCTGCCCGCTGAGCACGCGCATGCCGAAGGCTTCGGCCAGTCGCGCCACCGCGCCGCCCAGTTCACCGTGGCCGAGCAAGCCAAGGGTCTTGCCCTCCAGCTCGACGATGGGGAAGTCCAGCAGGCAGAACTGGCTGGCCTTGGCCCACTGGCCGTCGGCTACCGCCTGGTTGTAGTCGCACAGGCGGGTGGCCAGTGCCAGTAGCAGGGCGAGGGTGTGCTGGGCGACGGACGGTGTGCCGTAGCCCTGGCAGTTGCACACGGTGATGCCCTGGGCGCGGGCGGCCGCCAGGTCGACGTTGTTGGTGCCGGTGGCGGCCACCAGGATCAGCTTCAGTTGCGGGTTGGCGGCCAGGGTCGCGGCGTCGAGCATGACCTTGTTGCTGACCACCGCTACCGCGCCCTGAAGGCGTTCGGCGACCTGCTCAGGACGGGTGGCGGCGAACAGTTCGAACTCGTCGAACTGCTGCTTCAGGGGCGAGAGGTCGAGATCGCCCAGGTCCAGGGACTGGTGATCGAGAAACACGGCGCGACGCGGGCTGGGCATGAAGTTCTCCGAGGCTGGGCGGGATTTCGGTGTCGCGGCCATTCGCGGGTTGACCCGCGAATAGGCCATCAGCTTCACCACATAACCTGAAGCTGCCGCCGCAGTGTCTAGTTCAACCTTGCCGCCCGTCAACGCCCGCCACTCATACCTTCATCACGCAAATCATTCCTTCGGCTGATTTAGCCTTCACATTGGCGAACTACAGTAGTTCTCAGACTTGTCCGGCCCGCTTTCCAGAAAAGGGATACCCATGTTGCAGACCCGCATCATCAAGCCCGCCGAGGGCGCCTACGCCTACCCCCTGCTGATAAAGCGACTGCTGATGTCTGGCAGCCGCTATGAAAAGACCCGCGAAATCGTCTACCGAGACCAGATGCGGCTGACCTACCCCCAGCTGAACGAGCGCATCGCGCGCCTGGCCAACGTGCTGACCGAAGCCGGGGTAAAGGCCGGTGACACCGTGGCGGTGATGGACTGGGACAGCCACCGCTACCTGGAATGCATGTTCGCCATCCCGATGATCGGTGCGGTGGTGCACACCATCAACGTGCGCCTGTCGCCCGAGCAGATTCTATACACCATGAACCACGCCGAAGACCGCGTGGTGCTGGTCAACAGTGACTTCGTCGGCCTGTACCAGGCCATCGCCGGGCAACTGACCACCGTCGACAAGACCGTGCTGCTGACCGACGGCCCGGACAAGTCAGCCGAGCTGCCCAACCTGGTGGGCGAGTACGAGCAACTGCTGGCCGCTGCCAGCCCGCGCTACGATTTCCCGGACTTCGACGAGAACTCGGTGGCCACCACCTTCTACACCACTGGCACCACCGGCAACCCCAAGGGTGTGTACTTCACTCATCGGCAACTGGTGCTGCACACCCTGGCCGAAGCTTCAGTGACTGGCAGCATCGACAGCGTGCGCCTGCTGGGTAGCAACGACGTGTACATGCCCATCACGCCGATGTTCCACGTGCACGCCTGGGGCATTCCCTACGCCGCCACCATGCTCGGCATGAAGCAGGTGTATCCGGGGCGCTACGAGCCGGACATGCTGGTCAAACTGTGGCGCGAAGAGAAGGTCACCTTCTCCCATTGCGTGCCGACCATCCTGCAGATGCTGCTCAACTGCCCGACCTCCCAAGGTCAGGACTTCGGCGGCTGGAAGATCATCATCGGCGGCAGCGCACTCAACCGCTCGTTGTACCAGGCCGCCCTGGCACGCGGCATCCAGCTGACCGCTGCGTATGGCATGTCCGAGACCTGCCCGCTGATTTCCGCCGCCCACCTGAACGACGAACTGCAGGCCGGCAGCGAGGATGAGCGCGTCACCTACCGCATCAAGGCCGGCGTGCCGGTGCCGCTGGTGGAGGCGGCCATCGTCGACGGCGACGGCAACTTCCTGCCCGCCGACGGTGAAACCCAGGGCGAACTGGTGCTGCGTGCGCCATGGCTGACCATGGGCTACTTCAAGGAACCGGAAAAGAGCGAGGAGCTGTGGCAGGGCGGCTGGTTGCATACCGGTGATGTCGCCACGCTCGACGGCATGGGCTATATCGACATCCGCGACCGTATCAAGGATGTGATCAAGACCGGTGGCGAGTGGATTTCCTCGCTCGACCTCGAAGACCTGATCAGCCGTCACCCGGCCGTGCGCGAAGTGGCGGTGGTAGGGGTGGCCGACCCGCAGTGGGGTGAACGCCCGTTTGCACTGCTGGTGGTGCGCGAAGACCAGGTCATCGACGCCAAGGCGCTGAAGGAACACCTCAAGCCGTTCGTCGAGCAAGGGCACATCAACAAGTGGGCGATTCCAAGCCAGATCGCCGTTGTTACCGAAATTCCCAAGACCAGTGTCGGCAAGCTCGACAAGAAACGCATCCGCCAGGACATCGTCCAGTGGCAGGCCAGCAACAGCGCGTTCCTCTCCACGCTGTAACCGCCATGCGGGTCGCGTACTGCAGCGCGCGACCCGCATGATAGAGGGGTGGAGCCTTGCCAAACGGCAGAAATACGCCATCCTTTAGCACTGCCAGCGCGCAGCCGGGGCAACATGGCAGCGAGTTGGCCGCACGGAGCGCAAATCACACTTTAGAGGGATCAAGCGCCTGTGCCTTGCTGGCTATAGTCGGGGCCAGGGGATTTTCAGGAATGGGGGAGGCGACATGCGCAAGCCGTGTCGCCGCGGGCGCAAGCCTGCAAACCGGTCGCTCGGGCCGTTCTTGAAAGGACTCACTGCCATAACAAAAAAAGTACATGGAGTAGCGTCGATGAAATCTGCAAACCTGTTCTGGCGCCGGGCCAAGTTGCCCCTGGCCGTCAGCCTTGCTTCCACGCTCGCAAGTCCTGCTTTCGCTGTCAGTTTCAACATTGGTGAAATCGAAGGCCAGTTCGACTCGTCGC
Organism: Pseudomonas shirazica; assembly: GCF_015168335.1. Taxonomy (NCBI): domain Bacteria; kingdom Pseudomonadati; phylum Pseudomonadota; class Gammaproteobacteria; order Pseudomonadales; family Pseudomonadaceae; genus Pseudomonas; species Pseudomonas shirazica. The sequence continues at coordinate 4,436,779 of NZ_CP063456.1, read as the reverse complement.
TCTCCATCGGCGCCAGCTGGTCGACGGCCAACCCGAACAAGAACCTGATCGGGGTGAACAACGGCGGCAAGGGCCTGTCGCAGACATCCGACGATGGCCACCTGAACTTCAAGAAGGGCGAAACCTTCTCCAAGATCTTCAAGGGTATCCATGACCTGGAGCTCAAGTACGGCGACACCGGTGTGTTCGTCCGCGGCAAGTACTGGTACGACTTCGAACTGAAGGACGAAGGCCGCGAGTTCAAGGACATCAGCGACTCCAACCGCAAGGAAGGCGCCAAATCGTCCGGTGCCGAACTGCTCGACGCATTCGTCTACCACAACTACTCCATCGGCGATCAGCCAGGCTCGGTGCGCTTGGGCAAGCAGGTGGTGAGCTGGGGTGAAAGTACCTTCATCGGTGGCGGCATCAACTCGATCAACCCGATCGACGTGTCGGCGTTCCGCCGCCCGGGGGCCGAGATCAAGGAAGGCCTGATTCCGGTCAACATGTTCTACATTTCGCAGAGCCTGACCGACAACCTGTCGGCGGAGGCTTTCTACCAGATCGAATGGGACCAGACGGTCGTCGACAACTGCGGCACCTTCTTCTCCCAGCCAGACATCATTGCCGACGGCTGTACCGACAACCTGCGCGTGCTCAACAGCAGTCGCACAGTGCCGGGGGCGGCGCAGCAATTCCTTGCCACCCGTGGCGTGGACATCAATGAGGAAGGGGTGATGGTGCGCCGCGGCGCCGACCGCGATGCGCGTGACAGCGGCCAGTTTGGCGTGGCAATGCGCTACATGTTCGAGCCGCTGGACACCGAGTTTGGCGCCTACTTCATGAACTACCACAGCCGTGCGCCAATCTTCAGTGCTACCGGGGCCGCGCCTTCAGTGTTCGCCGGCCTGAGCGCATTGCCTGCACAGCTGCGCGCATTGGCACCGCTGATCGTGGCAGGTAACTCCGAGTACTTCGTCGAATACCCCGAGGACATCCGCCTTTATGGCTTGAGCTTCTCTACCACGTTGCCCACCGGGACCGCCTGGAGCGGCGAACTCAGCTACCGCCCCAACGCGCCGGTGCAACTGAATACCACGGATATCCTGTTCGCCGGGGTCCGCCCCATTGGCGGTGCCTTGAGCAACGCTTCGCTGCTGACCGGTACGCCGGGGCAGGACTTGCACGGGTATCGCCGCAAGGAGATCACTCAGTTCCAGACCACCCTCACGCATTTCTTCGACCAGGTAATGGGCGCCAGCCGCATGACCGTGGTGGGCGAGCTGGGTGTCACCCATGTGGGCGGCCTGGAGAGCGCCCACGATACCCGCTACGGTCGCGATCCGGTGTTTGGTCCAGGCCCGCTGCCATCCACCGGTGGGGCAAACACCTGTCAGGCCCTGAATGCCAGCACCATCGCAGGCGCTGGTGCCGGTGCCTCCACCGCCAACCTGAGCCGCAACTGCGAGAACGATGGCTTTACCACCAGCACTTCCTGGGGTTACCGCGCCCGAGTCATCTGGGACTACAACGATGTCTTTGCCGGGGTCAACCTGAAACCCAGCGTGGCCTGGTCGCATGACGTCTCCGGCTATTCGCCGGGCCCTGGCGCCAACTTCGAGGAAGGCCGCAAGGCCGTCAGCCTGGGCCTCGACGCCGAGTACCAGAACACCTACACGGCAAGCCTGTCGTACACCAACTTCTTCGATGGCAAGTACACCACCGTGGATGACCGCGACTTCGTCGCGCTCAGCTTCGGCGTGAACTTCTAAGCATTCAGATCCAGGACGACACGACATGAACAAGACCAGAAGTCTGCTGCAAGCCGGTGTGCTGGGCCTGTCCCTGCTGGCGACCAGCGTCATGGCTGCAGTATCCGCCGACGAGGCGGCCAAGCTGGGCAGTACCTTGACTCCGATGGGTGCCGAAAAGGCTGGCAACGCCGATGGCTCGATCGGCCCGTGGGAACCGCTGTCCAAGAGCGCGGGCAGCGTCGACGGCAAGGGCTTCCTGTCCGACCCGTACGGCAGTGACAAGCCGCTGTTCACCATCACCGCGCAGAACGCCGACCAGTACAAGGACAAGCTCTCGCCGGGCCAGCTGGCCATGCTCAAGCGCTATCCGGACACCTTCAAGATCCCGGTATTCAAGACCCATCGCGGTTCCACGGTGCCGGCCGATGTGTTCGCTGCCATCAAGGAAAACGCTACCAAGACCACCCTGGTCGAAGGCGGCAACGGTCTGAACAACTTCCGCACGGCTGTACCGTTCCCGATCCCGAAAAGCGGCCTGGAGGTGATCTGGAACCACATCACCCGCTACCGGGGCGGTAGCGTCAGCCGTCTGGTGACCCAGGCAACGCCGCAGCAGAACGGCTCTTTCAACCCGGTATACTTCTCCGACCAGTTCGTCTTCCGCGAAAGAATGAAGGATTACGACCCGAACAACCCGGGCAACATCCTGTTCTACTTCAAGCAGGAAGTGACCGCGCCTGCGCGCCTGGCCGGTACCGTGCTGCTGGTGCACGAAACCCTCGACCAGGTGAAGGAACCACGCAAGGCGTGGATCTACAACGCCGGTCAGCGCCGCGTACGCCAGGCACCACAAGTGTCGTACGACGGCCCGGGTACCGCCGCCGACGGTTTGCGCACCTCCGACAACCTGGACATGTTCAACGGTGCGCCAGACCGCTATGACTGGAAGCTGGAAGGCAAGAAGGAGATGTACATCGCGTCCAACGCCTTCAAACTCGACGACCCCAAGCTCAAGTACACCGACATCATCAAGGCCGGGCACATCAATCAGGACCTGGCCCGTTACGAGCTGCGCCGTGTATGGCACGTGGTCGCCACCCTCAAGCCGGGCCAGCGGCACATCTATGCCAAGCGTGACTTCTACATCGACGAGGACACCTGGCAGGCGGCGGTGATTGACCAGTACGACGGCCGTGGCCAACTGTGGCGCGTGTCCGAGGCACATGCCCAGCCGTACTACAACGTGGAAGTCCCGTGGTACACCCTGGAAGCCATCTATGACCTGCAGTCGGGCCGTTACCTGGCCTTGGGCATGAAGAACGAAGAGAAGCGCGCCTACGACTTCGGCTTCAGTGCCAGCAAGGCTGACTTCCAGCCAGCGGCACTGCGCCAGTCGGGTATTCGCTGATCTGAAAACGCGTCACGCCGTGTCATCTCAGAGCGCCCCGGCTAGCCCGGGGCGTTTTTATTTCCTGTACCGGCCCCTTCGCGGGCGCGCCCGCTCCCGCAGGTACTGCACTGGGCTTGAAGCCTGCGCAATCCCTGTAGGAGCGGGTTCACCCGCGAAGAGGCCGGAACAGGCAATAAAGCTGGTGAATACCTCCCCAAACCCCCGCCCCAGCCGCTGTCCATTAGTCATGTTGCTTTTTGTCGCAGTCTTTTCCAGTGGAATTGCGCCCATCATCTTCAAATGCGTAGCGTTACCCGCTAGTCTCGCAAGCATCCATACCGCCGTAGTCTTCCAACCAGAACGAGCCGGCCATGACAGATCTGTCCCGTACGCATGGATTCACCAGCCAGGCCCTGGGCCTGCTGGACGTGCGTTTCTTCCGGCCGCCCTTGCCGGACGGCCATGTGCCGCGCCTGCGCCTGTGTCAGCGGCTGCAAGCCGGTCTCGGCGGGCGGTTGTTACTGGTCAACGCCCCGGCGGGGTTCGGCAAAAGCTCCCTTGCCATCGAATTTTGCGAAGCGCTGCCCGAGCACTGGCGTAGCCTGTGGCTGGGCCTGAGCCAACGGGATGCCGACCCTGGCCGATTCCTCGAACGCCTGCTCGAAGGCCTGCAGCAGTACTGCCCGGCGCTGGGCGGCCAGGCCATGGGCCTGCTGAAAATGCGCCAGCGCCACCAGCCGTTCGCCTTCGAGGAATGGCTCGACGGCCTGCTAGACGAGTTGGCGCTGTACCTGCAAGCCGATACTCCCTTGTTGCTGGTGCTGGACGACTATCACCTGGCCCAGGGGCCGGTGCTCGACCGCTGCCTGCAGTTCTTCCTCAATCACCTGCCCCCCGGCCTGGTGCTGCTGGTCACCAGCCGCCAACGCCCGGATTGGCACCTGGCGCGCCTGCGCCTGTCGCGGCAACTGGTCGAACTCAACGAGCAGGACTTGCGCCTGACTACCGAAGAATCACTGGCGGTGATCGGCCGTCAACCCACCGGCCTGCGTGGCCAGGCCCTGGACAACCTGATCCAGCGCAGCGACGGTTGGGTGGCCGGGTTGCGTTTCTGGCAGCTGGCGGCAAGCGAGTCCGCTGACGAGCAGGCCTTGCCCCAGGCCTTGCATGGCGGCGAGGGCCTGATCCGTGACTATCTGCTGGAAGAAGTCATCGACATGCTGCCCGCCGATGTACAGGCCTTCCTGTACGAAACGGCCTGCCAGGAACGTTTCTGCTCCCCGCTGTGCGATGCCGTACGCGGCCGCCACGACAGTGCCGCGATCCTGCGTTTCTTGCAGGCGCACCAGGTGTTCCTGGTGCCGCTGGACGAGCATGGCCACTGGTTCCGCTATCACCACCTGTTCTCCGACCTGTTGCGCAGCCGCCAGGCCAGCGAGCCGCTGGCCGACCTGCAGTTGCGTGCCTGCCGCTGGTTCGAAAGCCAGGGCCTGCTGGACGAAGCGGTAGAACAGGCCCTGCGCGCCGGTTACCTCGATGTCGCCGCCGACCTGGTGCAGAGCCTGTCCGAGGAGCAACTGCTGGCCGAACAGAACGTCGGCATGTTGCTGCGCTGGAAGATGGACCTGCCCGACAGCCTGCTGATCAGCACGCCGCGGCTGATCGTGCTGTACAGCTGGGCGTTGGGCCTGGCGTGCCAGTTGGACGCGGCCGAGGACCTGGCGGGGTATCTCAGCCGCTTCCTGCCCGCGCCTTCGGCAACCGCGCAAAAGTCCATGCTGGCCCAGTGGCTGGCGCTGAGTGGTGTGATCGCCCGTGGCCGTGGTGATCGCGAGCGCACCCTGGCCTATTGCGGTGAAGCGCTGCAGAGCTTGCCGAGCAAGCGTTATGGCCAACGCCTGGTATGCCTGTCGACGCTGTCCAACCTGGCGATAGCCGATGGCGATTTCTGGCGGGCCCGCGGCTGGAACCGTGAGGCGCTGGAGTTGGCCCAGCGTGTCGGCAACCCGTTGTTCGAGGCCCTGGCCCATTACGACCGGGCGCGGGTGCTGCATGCCCGTGGCGAGGTGTTGCGCGCACTGGACGAAGTGCGCGAGGGGCTGCAACGCCTGCAAGGGCTGTCGGCACAGCGGCTGTATGCCGTGCGCGCCCGCTTGACGCTTTACGAAGGCTACCTGCTGGTATCGCGCCTGCAGCCGTCCCAGGGCCGTGCCCGCTTGCGTGCGGGGCTGGGCGAGGCGCGGGCCTGCCGTGATATCAGTGTGCTCATCGGCCACTGCGTGATCGCTACGCTCGATGGCCGGGAAGGGCACTTTGCCGAGGCTTTTGCCGAACTGGCCGAGGCCGAGCGGCTGATGCACATCTGGGATGTGCCGCCGGTCTACTACCTGGCCATGATCACCCTGGTCAAATGCGAGTTGTGGCTGGCCCAGGGGCGCATCGACCTGGCCGAGTCCTGGCTGCTGCGCCTGGGTCAGACCTATGGCGGCGAGCAACCGGCGGCGGCCCCGGAGTTCCACCCGTTGCTGCCGTTGCACATCGCCTTGCAGCAGGCATCGCTCGAGCGTATCCAGTCGCGTAGCGACGACGCGGCGCAACGCCTGGCCAGCCTGGTCGAGCGCGGCCAGGCCAGTGGCGGCATGATGCTCAGCGTCAGTGCCATGTGCCAGTGGCTTGGCTTGTTGCTGGGCGAAGGTCGGGAAGAGCAGGCCGCCCAGTTGTTGCCACGGTTGCTGGTGGCAGCCCAGGGCGGCGTGTTGCAACCGTTCCAGCCTTTGCTGGAGCAGCACCCGCAGTGGCTTCTCGAACAGCTCCAGGCAGTTGCTGCCTGCCCGGTGCAGGCCGAGTTGCTCAAGCGCCTGCCGCAGATACCAAGCGCCAGCATCGGCAGCGGCGAAGCCCTGAGTAGCCGCGAGTTGGCCGTGCTCGAGCTGATTGCCCAGGGTTGTTCCAACCAGCAGATCAGCGAGCGGTTGTTCATTTCCCTGCACACGGTGAAAACCCACGCCAGCCATATCAACAGCAAGCTGGGGGTGGAACGGCGTACCCAGGCGGTGGCGAAGGCCAAGTCCCTGGGGCTGCTGGTGTGATATTGGCCCAGCAAGGTCTTGCTCGTTGAAGTGATGGCTCGAGGCCGTGGCTCGTGGCCGCCAGTGCTCTACCCTCATCTTTCCCGACCAGCTGCCGATACAGCTATCGGTGGCATCGCCTCGCGCGATTTTTCAATCATTCCAAGGCAGGTCGTGTTGATGCTGCAGTACGGGCAAAAGAGCTTTCTGATCGTCGACGACTTTACCGACTTTCGTACGTCGACCCGTTCCATGCTGCGCGAACTGGGCGTGCGTGATGTGGACACCGCCGACAGCGGCGAGCAGGCGCTGCGCATGTGCGCGCAAAAGCGCTATGACGTCATCCTGCAGGACTTCCACCTGGGCGACGGCAAGAAGAACGGCCAGCAGGTGCTCGAAGACCTGATCCTCGACAAGCACATCAGCCATGAGTGCATATTCATCATGGTCACGGCCGAGAGCAGCCAGGCCATTGTCCTCAGCGCCATCGAGCACGAGCCTGATGCCTATCTGACCAAGCCGTTCAACCGAGTTGGCCTGGCCCAGCGTGTCGAGAAACTGTACCAGCGCAAGACCCTGCTCAAGCCGATCCTGCAGGCCCTGGACCGCAATCGCCCGGCCGAAGTGCTGGCTGCCTGCGCCGAGCTGTGCAAGCGCGACCCACGCCTGGCCCCGCTGTGCCTGCGCTATCGGGCAGATGCCTTGCGCAACCTCAACCGCTTCGAGGAACTGGAGAAGTTCCTCAAGGCCATCCTGGCCAGCCGCCCGCAGCCATGGGCCTACTCGGCGTTGGGCAGCCTGATGCACAAGCGTGGCCAGAATGCCCAGGCCCAGGGCGTGTACGAGCAGGCGCTCAAGGCCTTCCCGATCATGCCGGGCCTGTACGATGGCATGGCCGAGGTGCTGGTGGCCCAAGGCGAAACCAGGCGTGCGCAGAACATGCTTGAAGAAGCCGTGCGCCTGTCGCCGCTATCGGTGCGCCGGCAGTCGACGCTGGGCAAGCTGGCGTTGGAAAACGAAGACTTCGAGAGTGCCTCGAAGGCATTTCGCCATGCGGTGAATCAGGGCCAGAGCTCGCGCTACAAGGACGCCGAGAACAACCTGGGCCTGGTGCAGGCGCTGATGAGCAGGAATGCCGGTTTTGGCCTGGATGCGCGCACACGGGTCGAGATCAACAGCACACTCAGCGAAGTGGCCAAGGAAAACCCCGAGGACCAAGGCCTGCAGGTGCGTGCCCGCATGATGAAGGCCGCCAGCCTGCAGCAGGCCGGCGACCCTGAAACGGCTGCAAAGCTGACCGAACAGGCGATCCAGCGTCTGGACAAGATGAACCAGTTCTTCTCGGTCGATTCGGCTCTGACCGTTGCCGTGCAGTTGCAGGCCATGGGGCAGGAAGCTGCTGCCATCGGCGTGCTGAAGAGCTGTGTGGAAAGTTATGGCGACGACCCCAAGGTCATGGAGAGGGTCGGCAAGCTGACGGACGACCCCAGCGTGCTCAACGCCATTACCGAAGCTGTCACCCTCAATCGCCAGGGTGTGCGCAGTTACCAGGGAGGGCAGCTCGGCGAGGCGTTGCAGCTGTTCCGCAAGGCGCTGGGTTTGCAGCCGAAGAACATCAGCATCGCCCTCAACACTGCCCAGGCGCTGCTGCGCATCGGCGGAGACAACCCTCAGCCCGCGATCATGCAGGAGTGCCGCGACGCCCTGACCAGCGTGGCCGGCATCCCCGCCAGCGACAACCGCTACGACCGCTACCGCAAACTGCACATCCGAGTGTTCGGCGCATGAATCAAGACAACCAGGGGCTGGATTTTTCCACGGTGATCGCCTCCACCGTGCACGACCTGAAGAACTCCCTGTCGGCGCTGATCCAGTCCCACAACCAGTGGATGCAGCGCTTGCCCGAGGAGCTGCGCGGTGGTGCCGAGCAAGGGGTGATGGAGCATGAGTTTCGTCACCTCAACGGCATGCTGGTGCAGTTGCTGGGGTTGTACAAACTGGGCGTGAACCAGTTGCCGGTGTGCCCGGACTACCACGAACTGGACGATTTCATCGAAGCCCAGCTGGCGGCACACGAGGAAGTGCTCAAGCACAAGGACATCCTAGCCACCTGGCGCATCGACACCGACAACCCGCTGGGCTTCTTCGACCGCGAGCTGGTGGCCTCGGTGATCGCCAACGTGATCACCAACGCCACCCGCTTTGCCGCGCATGCCTTGCTGATCACCATCGAAGAGGCAGACAACCAGCTGGCCATCTGCGTCAACGATGACGGCCCGGGTTATCCACAGCGCATGCTCGAACGCCAGGAAGAATTCATTCAGGGTATCGACTCGACCAGCGGCAGTACCGGCCTGGGCCTGTATTTTGCGGCGCGGATCGCGGCACTGCATGAAAGCGGAGGGGTGCGCGGGCGGATCGAGATCTCTAATGGCGGGGCGCTTGGGGGTGGGTTGTTCAGGTTGTTTTTGCCTTGAAACTGACAAGGATTGCGTTTCAAATTTTTGCAGCTGGAAAGTAGGTTCCCAAGGTGATGTAGGGCATTTCCTTCTTGAGGTTGCAGGGCTTTTGTCCATACCGGGCAAATGACAGTGTAGATACGACGTCTCTACATTTCGCTTGCAATCATTTGGAGGGTTTCTACTATGTATCTACCTTGGGAGATACTCATGCAGATCAAGATTCAACAGTGGGGTAACAGCGCCGCGATTCGCTTGCCGGCTGCAGTGCTCAAGCAGATGCGTCTCGGAGTCGGCTCTACCTTGAGCCTGGACACCGCGGGTGAGACCATGGTGCTCAAACCCGTCAGGTCGAAACCCAAATACACCCTTGAAGAGCTGATGGCTCAGTGCGACCTGGATGCACCGGAGCCAGAGGACATGGCCGACTGGAACGCGATGCCACCAGTAGGGCGTGAAGTGTGAAACGGGTGAAGTTCGCCAGGGGCGATATCGTCCGCATCAATCTCGATCCGACTGTTGGACGGGAGCAGCAGGGGGCTGGGCGACCTGCGCTGGTGCTCACTCCCGCTGCGTTCAATGCGTCAGGCCTGGCTGTGGTAGTGCCGATCACTCAAGGTGGCGATTTTGCCAGGCATGCGGGTTTCGCCGTCACGCTCAGCGGTGCGGGTACGCAGACTCAGGGCGTGATGCTCTGCAATCAGGTGCGCACAGTCGACCTTGAAGCCAGATTTGCCAAACGCATAGAGTCGGTACCCGAGGTCGTCATCCTTGATGCACTGGCTCGCGTACAGACCCTCTTCGATTAACCGGTTCCCGTATTCCCTATGCAGAATCCATCGTCAGCGCTCATCCGCGAAACCTTCCCCGTAGGCCCCCTGCAGTGCAACTGCACCCTGATCGGCGACCCGCTGACCAAAAAGGCCATCGTCGTCGACCCGGGCGGTGACCCGGACAAGATCCTGGCCCGCCTGCAGGCCCACGGGCTGACGCTGGTGAGCATCATCCACACCCACGCGCACTTCGATCACTTCCTCGCCTCGGGCAAGCTCAAGGAGCTGACCGGCGCCACGCTGCACCTGCACAAGGACGACCAGTCGCTGTGGGACAACCTGGAAATGCAGTGCCAGATGTTCGGCGTGCCCTACACTCCGGTACCCGCGCCAGACCGCTGGCTGGGGGATGACGAGGAGCTGGCCTGTGGATGTGGAGTGGCCTTGCATACGCCAGGCCACACGCCAGGCTCGATGAGCTTCTGGTTTGCCGACGCCAAGCTGCTGATCGCCGGCGATACCCTGTTCCGCCGGGGCATTGGCCGTACCGATTTGTGGGGTGGCGACCAGCGGGCCATCGTCCGTTCCATCAGGGAGCGGCTGTACCGGCTGGACGAAGAGGCCATCGTGGTGACCGGCCACGGGCCTGATACCCGCCTGGGCGACGAAATGCGCGAGAACCCCTTTGTGCGTGCCTGATGGCACATGAAGGCACTTTCACGGAATTTTTCGGCGCCGATGCAATCCAAGGCTGGCATAGATCCCTTTATGATCTGTCGCATTCATGAATTCAGTAGGAGCTTGTCCATGTTCACCATGCGTCGTCTGATTATCGTCGCAACCGCCGCTGCCCTGATGACCGGCTGTGCCGGCCAGAACCCTTATGACAGCCAAGGGCAGGCGCAGGGCTCCACCGGGATGAGCAAAACTGCCAAATACGGCGGCCTGGGCGCGCTGGCCGGTGCTATCGCCGGTGCCGCCATCGACCACAACAACCGTGGCAAGGGCGCACTGATCGGCGCTGCTGCCGTGGGTGCCGCTGCAGCCGGTTATGGCTACTACGCCGACAAGCAGGAAGCCGAATTGCGCGCGCAAATGGCCAATACCGGTGTGGAAGTTCAGCGCCAGGGTGACCAGATCAAGCTGATCATGCCGGGCAACATCACCTTCGCAACCGACTCGGCCAACATCGCGCCAAGCTTCTACTCGCCGCTGAACAACCTGGCTGGCTCGTTCAAGCAGTTCAACCAGAACACCATCGAAGTGGTCGGCTTCACCGACAGCACTGGCAGCCGCCAGCACAACATGGACCTGTCCCAGCGCCGTGCGCAGGCGGTCAGCACCTACCTGACCTCGCAGGGTGTGGATGCCTCGCGTATCACTGTACGTGGCATGGGCCCGGACCAGCCGATCGCCAGCAACGCCGACGCCAATGGCCGTGCGCAGAACCGCCGTGTGGAAGTGAACCTGAAGCCGATTCCGGGTCAGCAGTATGACCAGGGGCAGGTTCAGCAGTAAGGCATCAACCCTGGGGCCGCTTTGCGGCCCATCGCCGGCAAGCCAGCTCCCACAGGTACTGCACAAGGCTCAAGGGCTATGCAAATCCTGTGGGAGCTGGCTTGCCGGCGATGGGCTGCAAAGCAGCACCAGCTTTTAACCCCCCACGCTGGCCTGGATCGCCGTCAGGGCAATGGTATGCACGATATCGTCAACCTGAGCCCCGCGCGGCAAGTCGTTCACCGGTTTGCGCAACCCTTGCAGCATCGGTCCCAGGCTGACCCCGTCGGTGCTGCGTTGCACCGCCTTGTGGGTCGTGTTGCCGGTATTCAGGTCAGGGAACACGAATACCGTCGCCCGCCCGGCTACCGGGCTGCCCGGCGCCAGGTCCCGTGCAATCGCCGGGTTGGCCGCCGCGTCATACTGCAACGGCCCGTCGATCAGCAGCTCTTGCGCCGCGCCTTGTGCCAGGCGGGTCGCTTCGCGTACTTTCTCGACTTCCTCGTCGCTGGCCGAATCGCTTGAATAACTGATCATCGCCACCCGTGGCGCGATGCCGAAGGCCTGCGCCGATTCGGCACTCTGCCGGGCGATCTCGGCCAGTTCGACAGCACTCGGGTGTGGGTTCATCACGCAGTCGCCGTACACCAGCACCTGCTCGGGGAACAGCATGAAGAACACCGACGACACCAGGCTCGAGCCCGGTGCGGTCTTGATCAGTTGCAGTGCCGGGCGGATGGTGTTGGCGGTGGAGTGCACCAGGCCCGAGACCAGGCCGTCCACTTCGTCCAGAGCCAGCATCATGGTACCGATCACCACCGGATCCTCCAGTTGCTGCTCGGCCATTGGTGCATTGAGGTTCTTGCTCTTGCGCAGCTCGACCATCGGTTCCACATAGCGCCCGCGAATCAGCTCTGGGTCGAGAATCTCCAGGCCCGGTGGCAAGGTGATGCCCTGGGCTCGGGCCACCGCGTCGACATCCTCAGGCTTGGCCAGCAGCACGCAGCGGGCAATGCCGCGAGCCTGACAGATGGCTGCTGCCTGAACGAGCAGAGGCTCGGCACCCTCCGGCAGGACGATGCGCTTGTTCGCCTGCTGTGCCCGCTGGATCAACTGGTAGCGGAACACGGCTGGCGACAGGCGCAATTCACGCGGGGTGCCGCAACGCTGGTGCAGCCAAGCGGCGTCGAGATGGCTGGCGACGAAGTCGGTGATGAATTCGGCGCGCTCGCGGTCGTCCACCGGGATTTCGCGGTTCAGCGAGTTGAGCTGGTTGGCAGTGTCGTACGAGCCGGTACTGACCGAGAGGATCGGCAGGCCGGCCTGCAGGGCACCTCGGCACAGACCAAGGATACGCGCGTCAGGTTTGCTGTCGCTGGTCAGCAGCAGGCCGGCCAGCGGGACGCCGTTGATCGCCGCCAGGCTGACGGCGAGGATGATGTCGTCGCGGTCGCCCGGGGTCACCACCAGGGTACCCGAGGTGAGCAGTGGCACCGTGTTGGCAACGGTACGCGCGCAGATGATGATCTTGCTCATGCGCCGCTGTTCATAGTCGCCGGCATTGAGCACCTGGGCACCGAGCAGGTCGGCCACATCGCGGGTGCGCGGGGCGTTCAGTTCAGGCTGGTAGGGGATGCAGCCCAGCAGGCGGAAGTCGTTACCGCGCAGTAGTGGCGAGTGCTCGCGCAGGCGGGTGGAAAAGTCCGCCATGCTTTCGTCGGTGCGCACCTTGTTGAGGATTACCCCGAGCACCTTCGGGTCGCGCGGGCCGCCGAACAGCTGGGCCTGCAGTTCGACCCGGCCGGACAACTCGCTGAGCACTTCGTTTTCCGGCGCCGATACCAGTATCACCTCGGCATCCAGGCTCTTGGCCAGGTGCAGGTTGACCCGCGCCGCATAGCTGGCGTGGCGCGTGGGCACCATGCCTTCGACCACCACCACGTCGTTGCCGATGCAGGCTTGCTGGTAAAGGCGGATGATTTCTTCGAGCAACTCGTCCAGCTGGCCATCGCCCAGCATGCGCTCGACATGGGACAGGCTCAGCGGCACAGGGGGCTTGATGCCGTGGGTACGGGCAACCAGCTCGGTGGAGCGCTCGGGGCCGGTGTCACCCGGGTGAGGCTGGGCGATCGGCTTGAAGAAGCCGACCTTCAGGCCGGCCCGCTCCAGGGTGCGCACCAGACCCAGGCTGATGGAAGTCAGGCCGACACCGAAATCGGTCGGCGCAATGAAAAATGTCTGCATGCGTGCTTCTCGAAATAAGCGGTGCAAGAAATTAACGGCCAAGGGTAGCGCTATCGGCCCCTTGTGCGCACCAGCCGCAAGCGAAAGGCTGGCCGATGCGCTGCGCGCGTTGGGCCGGGTCGAGCACCCAGGGGCGCGCCTGCCACGGCGGCTGGTGGCGCAGGTGCTGGGTGTGGCCGCAGGACAGCTCGGCCACCCAGTGGCCCTCTTCGTCCTGGTGGAAGCCGGTGATCCGACTGATGGGCCGTTGCTCGTCCGCGGTGCGTTCGCAATCGGGCGATGGCTTGGTTACACTTGTCCGCTCTACATACTTTTGCAAAAGGTCTTGCCCCATGCTGATCGCCGCCAACAAGGCTGTCTCCATCGACTATACCCTGACCAACGACGCCGGGGAGACCATCGACAGCTCCGCCGGCGGTGCACCGCTGGTTTACCTGCACGGTGCCGGCAACATCATCCCGGGCCTGGAAAAAGCCCTGGAAGGCAAGCAGGCCGGTGACGAGCTGAACGTTTCCATCGAGCCGGAAGATGCCTACGGCGAATACCTGGCCGAGCTGGTCAGCACCCTGAACCGCAGCCTGTTCGAAGGTGTCGACGAACTGGAAGTGGGCATGCAGTTCCACGCTTCGGCGCCGGATGGCCAGATGCAGATCGTCACCATCCGCGACATCGACGGCGACGACGTGACTGTCGACGGCAACCACCCGCTGGCCGGCCAGCGTCTGACCTTCCAGGTCAAGGTGGTCAACGTTCGTGATGCCAGCGACGAAGAAATCGCTCACCGCCACATCCACGGTGAAGGTGGCCATCACCACTGATTTTCTGCGCTAAGCTCAGAAAGTCGCCAGGCGCTCGGGCAAGCCGATTTGCCTTCCTACGGGAGGTGGACGGTTTGGACGAGCGCCTTTTTAGTGGGCGTAATTCGCCTGCGCGGCAACCGGGAACCTGAGAGGGGATTCATCATGAGTGCATTTCACGACCTGAAACTGGACGCGTTGAACGGCGGGGAGCTGCCCCTCGCACCGTTCAAGGGCCAAGTGGTGCTGGTGGTCAACGTTGCCTCCAAGTGTGGTCTCACGCCGCAATACAAGGCCCTGGAGAACCTCTACCAGAATTACAAGGACAAGGGCTTCAACGTGCTTGGCCTGCCGTGCAACCAGTTTGCCGGGCAGGAGCCTGGCAGCGAAAAGGAAATCCAGGAGTTCTGCAGCCTCAACTACGGGGTGAGCTTCCCGCTGGGTGCCAAGCTGGAGGTCAACGGGCCGCAGCGCCATTCGCTGTACCGCCTGCTGGCGGGTGAGGGGGCAGAGTTCCCGGGCGACATTACCTGGAACTTCGAGAAGTTCCTGGTGGGCAAGGACGGGCGGGTGCTGGCGCGTTTTTCGCCGCGCACTGCGCCGGATGATCCTGCGGTGGTGCAGGCTATCGAGAAAGCCTTGGCCTGAAGCGCCTGACGCGGTCCCTGTAGGAGCGGCCTAGTGCCGCGAATGGGCCGCAGCGCGGCCCACGATGGCTGCCATGATGCCGAATGCCTGGGGCCGCTTCGCGGCCCATTCGCGGCACAAGGCCGCTCCTACACAGATCGCGTAGCACCCAGCCTCGAAGCTGGCGAGGTCGCAGCCTGGTTCCGGGCTGCATGCAGATACCCCTCAAACTGCTCGACAATCCCTGGCCATCCTTGGTGGCTGGCATGCTTTCGCGCATTCAGGCGCACCCGCCGTAACGTCTCTTCTTCCTCCAGCAGCCAGCAGGCTGCATCGATGAACGCCGCCTGATCCCCCGGCATGGCCAGCGCACCGCTATGGCCATGGCGAATATGCTGCGCGGCGGCCGCCTCGTCATAGGCGACCACCGCCAACCCGGAGGCCATGGCTTCGAGCACCACATTGCCAAAGGTTTCGGTCAGGCTCGGAAACAGGAACAGGTCACCGCTGGCATAGTGTTCGGCCAGCACCTCGCCACGCTGGGCGCTGCAGAACATGGCATCCGGTACCTGCTGTTCGAGGGCGGCACGCTGCGGGCCGTCACCGACCATGATCAGGCGCAGACGTTTGTGTGGATAAGCTTTCTGCAGGGCCTCCAGGCTTGGGCGCAGCAAGCCCAGGTTCTTTTCTGCCGCCAGCCGCCCCACATGCAGCACGGCGATATCATCCGGGCCGAGCCCCCAGCTTTCCCGTAATGCGGGGTTGCGCCGGGCCGGGTTGAACAGGCAGGCATCGACCCCCCGGGCCAGTAGCTCCAGGCGTTCGAAGCCACGGCGTTCGAGCTCCAGGCGCTGGCTGAGGCTGGGTACCAGGGTGATCGCCGTGCGCCGATGGAACCAGCGCAGGTAGTTGGTGAGCAGGCGCGTCAGCAGGCCCAGCCCGTACTGGCCGGAATACTGCGGGAAGTTGGTGTGGAAGCCACTGACCACCGCAACCCCGAGGCGCCGGGCCGCGCGCAGTGCACTGAGCCCAAGCGGCCCCTCGGTGGCGATGTACAGCACATCCGGGCGCTGTCGACGCCAGCGGCGCAACAGCTTGTGCATCGATACCTCGCCCCACTGCAAGCCCGGGTAGCCAGGCAGTGGCCAGCCACGGCACAGCATCAGGTTCGGGTCGCTGTGCCGCGGTGCTTCTCCGGCCTGGCGTGGGCGCACCACTTCGATCTCATGGCCGCGTTGGCGCAACCCCTCGCTGAGGCGGCCAAGGGTGTTGGCCACGCCGTTGATCTCGGGTGGGAAGGTTTCGCTGACCAGGGAAATGCGTAGGGCGGGTGTATTCATGACAAAAAGTGTCCGCCTGCTGGATTGCGCCAATGTGACTGTCATGTGACGTACAGATGACGCCTGATCGCCGACGCTTTTCGCCTTGTGAATTTTTCCTTGCATGGGTGCTCAAGAGGGGGCATCGGCAGCCGATGAAGATGCATTCGACAATGCGCTCCAGGAGAGCGGTGATGTTCAACAACAAGCTCAAGCAAGAAATACGGCAGCTGCGCGAAGACCTGATGTCCATCGAGCAGGTCAAGAGTAGCCTCGACAGCGAGATGCTGGTACTGCAACTCGACCCACAGGGGCGGATCGAGATGGTCAACGGCAACTTCGAGAGCGAGATGCTCTACCGTGCCGAACAATTGCTTGGGCGCAACATCGAGGACATCGTCCCCGCCCATGTGAAGACGCTGGATTTCTACCAGCGCATGAAGGGCGCAATCAGCCGCGGTGAACACCTGAACGGTGCATTCCGCCTGCTGCGTGGCAATGGCCAGGAAGCCTGGTTACGGTCCATCCTGCAGCCGGTCAAGAACAGCGAGGGGCGCATCAAGTATTTCACGCTGCATTCCAGCGACCTTACCCGCACCATCGAGACCTCCCGCGAGCACGAAAGCCTGATCAAGGCCCTGATGCGCTCCACCGCGGTGATCGAGTTCGATCTCGATGGCACCATCCTCACTGCCAACGACCGGTTCCTGGGCGCTGTCGGTTACGGCCTGGAGCAGATCCGGGGCAAGCATCACCGCATCTTCTGCGAGCCGGAGGAGGCCAACTCGGCCGGCTACCAGGCGTTCTGGGACAAGCTGCGCCGTGGCGAGTACGTTGCCGACCGCTTCAAGCGTATCGATGCCCACGGCCGGGTGGTCTGGCTGGAAGCTTCATACAACCCGATTTTCGATGCCCATGACGTGCTGTACAAGGTGGTGAAGTTCGCCACCGTCATCACCGATCAGGTCAACCAGGAGCAGGCGGTGGCCGAGGCGGCGGATGTCGCCTACAACACCTCGCTGGGTACCGATGCCAGTGCCCGCAAGGCCACCGATGTGGTCACCCAGAGCGTCAGCGTGATGCGCGGGCTGGAAGCGTCGATGCAAGAGGCGGCAGAGGGTATCCAGGCACTGGATACCCAGTCGCGGGTGATCGGCTCGATCATCAAGACCATCAGCGACATTGCCGGGCAGACCAACCTGCTGGCGCTGAACGCGGCCATCGAAGCGGCCCGCGCTGGCGAACAAGGGCGTGGGTTTGCCGTGGTTGCCGATGAAGTGCGCCAACTGGCCTCGCGCACCAGCACCGCCACCGAGGAAATCGCCCGCGTGGTACAGCAGAACGAGCAACTGGCCCAAGCGGCAGTGGCGATCATCGACACCAGCAAGCGCCAGGCCGAGCAGGGCCTGGCACTGGCGGACGAGACAGGGAGCGTGATCGTCGAGATTCAGGATGGTGCGAAGCGGGTGGTGGATGTGGTGGGGCAGTTTTCCAGCCAGTTGAGTCTTTGATATGGCCTGAGGTTTGTAGCGCCTATGCAGTCGAGCCCCCGCCCAGATGGGGCTCGATCTCAGGCACGACAAAGATCCCCAACCTTGTCCATGGTGCCGGCTGAACAGCTCAACTTCGCTGAACCTGCTGTAAAAGAAGTCGCATTTTCCTACAACTGACTCAGAAACCTCCGATCCGAATCCATGATGGGATTTCCCCCTGCCCACGCTGTCAGGGAGACACCTCATGTACCTGGATTACCTCGTGCCCTCCTGGCACGAGATCGAGTCACGTGTCATCGCCCTGGTGGGCTACCAAAGCGGTGGCCAGTTCCGCACCAGCCTCAATGAAGAGGTCGCCTCGCTAGGCCTCAACCTGCGCCGGATAGAAGCCGTCCGCACCGCCTTCTACCACGCCGAATGGCAGGCGGCGCACATGCTGCGCCAGCGCTTCGCCGACCTCGACATCAACAGCATCGTCGACGAACTGCTGATGGTCGTGCGGCAGATGGCGATGATCGTCGCCGGCAGCACCATTACCGGTGGCCTGCTTGGCGCGGGGGTTGGCGCATTCGCCGGCGGCGCCGGAACCATTCCGTTTGCCGGCGCGGGCGCGGCCATGGGCCTCAAGGTCAGTGGCTGGATCCTCGGCGCGCTAGGGCTGGCTTCCATCGCCGAGTTCTTCATCGAGGGCTTGCCGCGTATCGGCGAGTACTACGTCGACGGCATTCGCTTCGCCTGGGAAGGCACCTGCGGCAATGAAGGCACGGGCCCGCTCTGCCGGGACGACCCCTATGCGATATCCCGGGCGACGCATCAGATTGCCCAAGCCCACGTGGAAGTCGTGCTGCTGTTGTTGGGGGCGATCGTGTCGTACCTCACCCGCGGCCGCGGTGATGCCCGGGTGCTCGCGCAGGAGATGGCGGCCAGCCGCAAAGGTGCGCGGCTGGGGCAATGGATGCTCAAGCATGAAGAGGGGTTGAAGAAACGGCCGGACCTGCAGGTGCCGGAGCGGCGCAAGGGGGCGGTGGGTGAGCCGCAACCGATGCAGCCTGATCGGCCGGCAGGGAAAGACAAGGAGCCCTCGACAGGGAAGCCCGGTAGCATGCCGTTGCATACCGTGGCGTGCTTCAAGGCCGACAAATTGCCACCCGCCAAGCATGGCGAGTTTGAACGGCAGTTGAAGGGGCAGCAGGATGGGTTGAATCGGCTGACGGTTGAAGAGTTTCTCGAAAATATCGCTAATCCGGCCAAGCGAGATCCGCGCATTGCAAAAATAGCGAGAAAGGAACTTTATGATAAGTTGCAGGAGAGGATTCAGAGGGATCTGATGAAAACTATGAGTGCCATTGAAGCTAGAAAGCTCTCGGTGAAGCAAGCAAAGGAAACCATGTCATCTCTCGCAGCTTTGCATAATCCTGACTTGATCGCCGGTGGACGGGATACTATTTCTGACTTTGGCGACAGGCAAGTTAACTCGAGCATAGGCCCACAATGGAAAAGCAGAGTTTATGGTTTGAAAGCGGCTGCCGAGAAAGCTTCAAGATCGGGTGTGGGGTCAGGCCTGTTAAATGTAAAACTGCATAAATGCTAGTTGCTTGAGGGTTTCGCCGTGGATGAGATTTTTTCCCTGTTTGTAGAGCAAGTTGGTGAGCCGTTTTTTCGACAGGAGGTTCCTCTCTCAAGTCTGGATCGATACAGAGGGATCTTGCCGAACAAATTGTTAGAGTATTGGTGTGAGCACGGTTGGTGCGGATATGGTGACGGGATATTTTGGACTGTCAATCCCCAGGAATATGAAGAGGTAACTGCCTCGCTTATCGAAGGCACAATATTGGAGAGGCGGGATAGATACCACCTGATCGCTCGCGGTGCATTTGGTGACCTGTATCTCTTTGGGGAGCAAACGGGTTTCTCAGTAAAGATTTTGGCTCATATTTCACGATATAGGGGAAGTGAATATGAGTTGACGGCGGCGGATATGGACAGGGAAGTGCAAGGTTTCTTCCTTGGGAAAGAGAAGGCGTCTGTTGACTTTGATGGCATGTTCGAGCCAGCAAAGAAAAAACTGGGCATGCTAAAGCATGATGAAATGTATGGGTTCGTTCCAGCCCTGGCGTTCGGCGGCTCAAGCGACCTTGCTAACCTTGAGAAGGTTAAGGCAGTGGAGCATCTAATACTGCTTTCTCAGATTGCCACCCTCGAGCCCTACAGTTTCTCCGACTTTTGAAAATGCAATCTGCGGAAAGGGGCTGCCCTGCAGCCCCTCGCCCCTTCAGTTCCGCTCCCGCACCCAGAACAACGTAGCCCCGGCCACCGCCGCCGGCATCATCAGCACGTTCACCAGCGGGATCATCAACGCCAGGTAGGTAATGCCGCCAAAGCCCAGACTCTGCCAGCGTTTCTGGCGCAGCCAGGCGAGCATGTCCTGCCAGCTCATCTTGTTGTTGTCCGCCGGGTAGTCGATGTACTGGATAGCCATCATCCACACCCCGAAGATCAGCCAAAGCGGCGCCGCCACCACGTTGACCACCGGGATCAGCGACAGGATGAACAGGCCGATGGCCCGCGGCAGGAAGTAGCCCAGCTTGCGCATTTCACGGCCGAAGGTACGTGGCACCATGGCCACCAGTTCGCCCCAGCTGAACGCGGGGAAATTGTCCTCGCCACGCACCACAACCTCGACCTTTTCCGCCAGAAAGCCATTGAACGGCGCGGCGATGATGTTGGCCACCAGGGTGAATGTGAAGAACACCATCAGCACCACCAGGGCGACGAACAGCGGCCAGAGGATGTAGGTGAGAAAGCTCAGCCAGCTCGGCAAGCTCGGCATCAGGGCGTCCACCCACAGGCTGAATTGGTGGCCGGCGAAGTAGATCAGACCGCCAAACAGCAGCAGGTTGACCGCCAGCGGCAGCAGCACGAACAACCGCAGATTGGGGCTCAGCACCAGTTTCAGGCCTTCGCGCAGGTACTGGGGGCCAGAGAGGACAGGGGCTTGCATCGAGAGACTCCGCAGAGAAGGAAAACGCGCTGACCTTACCGAGTTTGCCGCGCCGACGAAAGGCGGGCAGCGGGTGGGAAACGGGCTGTAACAAAAGCAGCAGGGCTTGGCTATCGATGAAATCGCTGAATAGACGATGCCTATGAGGTGGATTGTCGAAGGATATTTCCTTAATCTTTGCGACCTCGCTACAGTGCGCTCAACTTTCCGCTTTCTGGGCCTGCGCGTTGTAGCCTTCCCCAAGTGCTGCGTGGGTCCTTTTTAATTTTCCTGCTGGCGCAGCCGGTGCACCGATGCCGGCCCTGCGGCCCGCTCGACAGGAGTTCGACATGTCTGAAGTACGTCATTCGCGCGTCATCATTCTCGGTTCCGGCCCTGCCGGTTACAGCGCCGCGGTGTATGCCGCCCGTGCCAACCTCAAGCCGCTGCTGATCACCGGTATGCAGGCCGGCGGCCAGCTGACCACCACCACCGAAGTCGACAACTGGCCGGGCGACCCCCATGGCCTGACCGGCCCGGCGCTGATGCAGCGCATGCAGGAGCACGCCGAGCGTTTCGAAACCGAAATCGTCTTCGACCACATCAACGCCGTCGACCTGGCCAACAAGCCCTTCACCCTGCAGGGTGACAGCGGCAAGTACACCTGCGACGCGCTGATCATCGCCACTGGCGCCAGCGCCCGCTACCTGGGCCTGCCGTCGGAAGAAACCTTCATGGGCAAGGGTGTTTCGGCCTGCGCCACCTGCGACGGCTTCTTCTACCGCAACAAGCCGGTCGCTGTGGTGGGTGGCGGCAACACTGCCGTGGAAGAGGCGCTGTACCTGGCCAACATCGCCAGCAAGGTGACTCTGGTACACCGTCGCGATACCTTCCGCGCCGAGAAGATCCTGGTCGACAAGCTGCACGCCCGTGTGGCCGAAGGCAAGATCGAGCTCAAGCTCAACGCCACCCTGGACGAAGTGCTGGGTGACAACATGGGCGTGACTGGTGCGCGCCTGAAGAACAACGATGGCAGCAGCGACGAAATCAAGGTCGACGGCGTGTTCATCGCCATTGGCCACACCCCGAACACCTCGCTGTTCGAAGGCCAGCTGACCCTCAAGGACGGCTACCTGGTGGTCAACGGCGGCCGTGAGGGCAATGCCACCGCCACCAACATCGAGGGCGTGTTCGCCGCCGGTGACGTGGCCGACCACGTTTATCGCCAGGCCATTACCTCGGCCGGTGCCGGCTGCATGGCGGCGCTGGATGTCGAGCGTTACCTGGATGGGCTGGCCAACGCTTCGTTCTGATCCGAGAGCGCCCCCAATGAAAAAACCGGCCCTGAGGCCGGTTTTTTCATGCCTGCAATCAGCTTACAGGCTCAAACGCATCGACAGGTCCACCGCCTTCACATCCTTGGTCATGGCACCAATCGAGATGTAGTCCACCCCAGTCTCGGCAATCACCCGCAAGGTCGTCTCGTTGACCCCGCCACTGGCTTCCAGCTTGGCCTTGCCCGCAGTAATGCGCACTGCTTCGCGCATCTCTTCCAGGGTCAGCTCGTCGAGCATGATGATGTCGGCACCAGCGGCCAGTGCCTGGCGCAGCTCATCCAGGCTTTCCACTTCAATTTCCACCGGCTTGCCCGGCGCAATGCGGTGCGCCGCCGCCACGGCCGCGGCCACGCCGCCGCTGGCTGCGATGTGGTTTTCCTTGATCAGGAAGGCGTCGTACAGGCCGATGCGGTGGTTGTCGCAACCGCCGCAGGTCACTGCATACTTCTGCGCCAGGCGCAGGCCCGGCAGGGTCTTGCGGGTGTCCAGCAGGCGTACCTGGGTGCCTTCCACCAGGTCGGCAAGGAAGCGCGCACGAGTGGCGACACCCGACAGCATCTGCAGGAAGTTCAATGCACTGCGCTCACCACTGAGCAGCGAACGCGCGGGGCCCTCCAGATGGAACAGCGGCTGGTTAGCCGTGGCGCGCTCGCCATCGGCCACCTGCCAGTGCACGGCCACGCGTGGGTCGAGTTGGCGGAACACGGCATCGACCCAGGCGGTGCCGGCGATCACGCAGTCTTCGCGGGTAATGATGGTCGCCTTGGCCAGGCGCTCGGCCGGGATCAACTGCGCGGTGATATCGCCACTGCCGATGTCCTCCAACAGCGCACGGCGCACGTTGGCTTCGATTTCAGCGGTCAGGTCGGCAAGGCGTAGGTTCGGCATGGTCGGCTCCACAAGCTAGATGCCGGCGATTATAGGGCAGGGGGCCGGTGTGTACAGTCGCCTTGGCGATGACCTTTAGTCGGCCGGTGTGAGCAGGCGGGGTAAATCAGGGTCATTAGCCAGCAAGTGAAACGGCGCTGGCAGCTATGCGGATTTTTACCGATAATGGTGACCAGTATTTGGCGTCATGACTTTGACGATCTTCAGCCCCTTCGGGCGAGACACCCTGCAAGGAGTACAGGATGCAAAAAGAAGGCAAGGTGGTGCCCTTGGCGGCAGCCATCGATCGAGGCGGGCGTGCGCCTCTGCCTTGCCTTCCGGTATTGCTCCTGCAGGTGCGCGACAAGGCCGCCTTGCAGTTGCGTCAGGGCCTGCAGGCCTTGTTCGACAATGCTGACGACACCCTTTTCGAGATGGCCGACAAGGCCTTGGACCGCAGTGACCAGAACCTGTATTTTGAGGCCATGCGCGACCTGCGCCTGAAGCGCAAGAGTATCGAGCGCGGTTTTCTCGACACGTTCTATGATGCCTTTGCCCGTATCGGCCAGGTTGACCTGCTGGCGCACATGGTCGAGCCGGGCAACCTGCGCAGCAAGGCCCACGTGGAACGGGCTGGCGCGATAGAAGGCATGGTCGCGCGTGTGCTGTCACGCGACGGTATTGCCCTGCAGCAACTGGGCCTGCGCTTGCAGGTACTGCTCGACCGCCCCCTGCACGAGCAGCACAACCCGCTGGGGCCCGCAGCGCTATGCGGCTACTTCCTCGACGCTGGCCGCAACCTGGGGGTTGGCCTGCGGGTCAAGCTGGTCCTGCTCAAACTGTTCGAGCGCTATGTGTTGCGCGATGTCGACGTGATCTATGGCGAAGCCAACCAGTTGCTGGCCGCCGCCGGTGTACTGCCTGAATTGCCGTCGGCACCACGTCGGCGTGCCGAAGATCGGCGCATGAGCGCAGGTCGTGGGCCGGCGAACCTGGGCCACGAGGTGGGCTCGGACGCGGCAGGGCAGGCTTTCTTTGCCTCGTTGCAAACACTGCTGGCCCCGGTGCGTGGAAAGTTCGCGCCTCGTTTGCAGGCGGTGGCCGCCGCCCAGCCAATCAGCACCGCCGACCTGCTGCGCCTGCTTTCGCATTTGCAGCACTATGTGCCCGCTACCCACGAGGCCGACGATTTCGAACTTGGCCAACAGCTTGAACAATTGCTGTTGCGGGTCAGCGTGCGCAGCGGCACACGCCGGCGTATCGATGTTGCCGACGAGGACATGATCAACCTGGTTGGCCTGCTGTTCGCCTTCATCCAGGACGACGACAACTTGCCGGCCAGCCTGCGTGCGCTGATCGGGCGTTTGCACATTCCGCTGCTTAAAGTGGCCCTGCTGGACAAGGGGCTGCTCAGTCGGGCCAGCCACCCGGCCCGCCGGCTGCTCAACGAGATCGCTGGCGCGGCAATCGGCTGGGAATGCGGCGGCGACGGTATGCGTGACAGCCTGCACCTGCGGGTGGAGCGTATCGTCCAGCGCCTTCTCAATGATTTTGCCGAAGATACCAGCCTGTTCGCCGAACTGCTCGAAGACTTCCTCGCTTTTAACCAGGACGAGCGGCGGCGCAACGAGCTGCTCGAACAACGCACCCGCGACGCCGAAGAAGGGCGCGCCCGAACACTGCAGGCCAGGCAGCAGGTGCAGCATGCTCTCAACCAACGGCTGCGCGGCAGGTTATTGCCGCAAGTGGTGGTACAGATGCTGGTGCAAGCCTGGAGCCAGGTACTGCTGCTGGCCTGGCTCAAGCAAGGTGAAGCATCCCAGGCCTGGCGGGATGCCTTGCAGACGATGGACACGCTGCTGGCCAGCATCACTCCGCCGCATGAGCCGCATGCCTTGCTGCAGCAGGTACCGGGCCTGCTCAAGGCACTGCGCGATGGCCTGGCCAGCGTGGCCCTGGACTCGGCAGCGACCCGCGAATTCTTCCTGCAACTGGAACAGCTGCACCTGCGTGCCTGCGCGGGTACCGCGATACAGCCCGGCACTGAGGGCCGGCCCTTGAGCGAAGTGCTGGTGGCCGAGGACATCGTCCTGGCGATTGCCGAGGAACCCGCTTGTGCTCCGTCGCAGTTTGCCGACGGGCAGGCTGTGGCGGTGCGTCAGGTGCAGCGCCTGCGTATCGGTACCTGGGTCGAAGTGCTGGACGAGGACGAACCGCTGCGCTGCAAACTGGTGGCGCGCGTCGACAGTAGCGACCGGCTGGTGTTCGCCAACCGCACCGGCATGAAAGTACGCGAATGGAACGGGGCCAGCCTGGCCCGGGCACTGCATCGAGGTGAGGTGCGGGTGCTGGATGACGGGCTTTTGTTCGAGCGGGCGCTTGAGGCGGTGCTCGACGGGCTGCGGCGGTAGGTACAACTGTCTTGCGCATTATCTGCAAGCTGGCACGATCTCTGTGGGAGCGGGCGTGCCCGCGAAACAAGCGCCGCGGTGGATGGCACCGGCTGCGCCGGTGTTCGCGGGCACGCCCGCTCCCACAGCATTACAATGATTCACATGCAAACGCCGTTGGCCGCAGGGCATACTGTTGACCTGTTCACGGCGCTCTCAGGATCTGCCCCATGCAATTGGACCGTGCCACTGGCTGGTTCCACGGAATCGGAATCACCCACTGCCCCTCGCCGAACTTCAATGCTCGCCCCGAAGGCGAATCGATTTCCCTGCTGGTTATTCACAACATCAGCCTGCCGCCGGCCTGCTTCGGTACCGGCAAGGTCCAGCAATTCTTCCAGAACCGCCTGGACCCCAATGAGCACTCGTACTTCGCCAGCATCAACCACCTGACCGTATCGGCGCACCTGTTCGTCGAGCGTGACGGTGCGGTGACCCAGTTCGTGTCGTTGCTCGACCGCGCCTGGCATGCTGGTGTGTCGTGCTTCGACGGGCGTGAAGGCTGTAACGATTTCTCCATCGGTATAGAACTGGAAGGCACCGACGACCTGCCCTATACCGATGCCCAGTACGCGGTGCTGGAGCAACTTACCCGGCACATCCGCGGTGCCTGGCCGGCCATCGGGCTGGACCGCATCCAGGGCCATAGCGACATTGCCCCGCAGCGCAAGACCGACCCCGGCCCGGCCTTCGACTGGCCGCGCTACCGAAAGGCGCTGCAGCAAAACGAGGAAAAGGCATGAGTTTTCTGGTGTTGTTGCTGGCGCTTTGGGTCGAGAAGTTCTCGGCCCTGCGCCATCAGGTGCAGCGAGATGGGTTCTTCCTCGGCGAACTGGTGCGCCTGGAGCGCAGCGGCAAGGTGCACCCATGGTGGACGCTGGCCATTCTGGTGTTGGCACCGGTAGCGCTGCTGGTTTTGCTGCTGCATGTTCTGGACCCGGTGGCGTATGGCTTGCTGGCGTTGCCGGTGCACCTGCTGGTGCTGATCTACAGTCTGGGCCGCGGCGATGCCAAGGCATCGATGGGGCCGTTCCGTGATGCCTGGCGGCGCGGTGATGACCAGGCCGCGCTGCACGTGGCCGAGCGCGACCTAGGTCTGGCGGCCGACGAGCCGCAAAGCCTGTTGGTGCAGGTGCAGGGCAACCTGCTGTGGCAGGTGTACCAAGGCTTTTTCGCGGTGATCTTCTGGTACTTCGTGCTGGGCCCGGGTGCAGCCCTGGCCTATCGCTTGCTGGCTCTGTGTGGCGAACACAGCAAGCAACCGGCGTTGAAGGCCCGTGCCGAGCAGCTCAGGCATATCATGGACTGGCTGCCGGTACGGGTGCTGGCCTTGAGTTTCGCCCTGGTCGGCAACTTTCTCGCGGTCACCCGGGTGATGCTGCACGAGGTGCTCAACTGGCACATCAGCGCCGCCCACCTGGTTGCCAGGGTCGGGCGCATTGCCGATGACATTCCCGAAGAAGAAGACAGCCAGCGCGGGCTGGGGCGGCTCGACAGCCTGTGGGAGCTGCTGCTGCGCTGTGCGGTGCTGTGGTATGCCGGGTTTGCGCTGTGGACGGTGCTTGTCTGAACTGACACGCTGGCTTCTTCGCGGGCTTGCCCGCTCCCACAGGTACTGCGCCGGCCTCGAGATTTGCGCGGTCCCTGTAGGAGCGGGCAAGCCCGCGAAGAGGCCCACGCAGGTGCAGCACTTCAGCTACCAGCCAAACAACTCGCAAGCATTGCGGGTGCTGGCTTGAGCCAGTTCGCCAACTTCCACACCCATCACCTGCGCCAGCGCCCCGGCAATCTCCGGCAGGTGTTCCGGGCTGTTCCTTACCCCGGGGAACATAACCGGCGCCATGTCCGGCGCATCGGTCTCCAGCACCACGCTGTCCAGCGGCAACCGCGCCAGGGTCTTGCGCAGCCGTAGGGCCTGCGGCCAGGTACCCGCACCGCCAAGCCCAAGCCGGAAGCCCAGCTTGATGTACTCGCGGGCCTCTTCGTAACTGCCGGCAAACGCATGTATCACCCCCGCCCGCGCCGGCTTGTAGCGCTTGAGCGTGGCGATCACCTGCGCATGGCTGCGGCGCACGTGGAGCAGGGCGGGCAGTTCAAAGTCGCAGGCCATCTGCAGTTGCGCTTCGAACAGCGCCTGCTGGCGGGCCTTGTCCAGGTCTTCGAGGTAATAGTCCAGGCCAAACTCGCCCACGGCACATAGCCGTGGGTCGCCGCGCAGGCGCTCCAGCCACTCGCGCAGCTGCGCCAGGTGCTCCGGGCGATGCTGGTCAAGGTAGATCGGGTGCAGGCCGAGCGCGGCGAACAGGCGCTGGTCGGCACAGGCCAGGTCCCACACCCGCTGGAAATTCGCCTGGTACACCCCCAGCACCACCATCCTCTCCACCCCGCGCGACACCGCGTTGGCCAGCAGTTGTTGGCGGTCGGCGTCGAAGTCGGGGAAGTCCAGGTGGGTGTGGGTGTCGATCAGGCGCATATTCAGGCCGCTGTAATGCGTTGCTTGAACGTTCGACCGACGGCATGCACGCCAGGTTCGTAGCGTTTGTCCTCGATCGCGGCCAGTGCCAGTTCCAGCGCGGTGGCGGCAATCAGGCCATGCTGCTGGGCCATGGCATTGACTGGCAGCGGCAGGAAGTCGAGCAACTGGTTGTCGCCAAAGGTACCCAGCTGCAGCTGGCGTGAGTCGGCAGTGCGCGCCTGCAGGGTGTCGAACACCCCTTGCAGCAGCACGTAGGAGGTTGTCACCAGGGCATCCGGCAGGCCGCCAAGGTCATCGATCAGTTGCTGCATCAGGCGCTGGCCGCACTCTCGGCTGAACGCTTCGCCCTGATAGCGGCGAACCTCGCCGGCATAGCCTTGCAGGGCTTCGTCGAAGCCACCGGCACGTGCCTGGCTGACCGACAGCTCGGGGCGGGCGCCGATCAAGGCGATGCTGCGCGGGGCGGCGCTCAACAAGCTGGCGGCCAGCTGGCGGCTGGCGTCGCGGTCGTCGCTGATCACCGAGCAGAAGTGCGCAGGGTCCAGGCGGCGGTCGATGGCGATTACCGGCAGGCCTTTGTCCTGCAGCTCGCGGTAGCTGTCGTCTTCTGGCGGCAGGCAGCTGGCGACGAACAGTGCATCGCAACGGCGGGCGCGGAACAGCTGTTGCAACTGGCGCTCGCTGTCGGGCTGGTCGTCGCTGCTGGCAATCAGCAACTGGTAGCCACGGGCGCGGGCACCTTGTTCGAGCTGCTTGGCAATGCGGGCGTAGCTGGGGTTCTCCAGATCCGGGAGAATGAAGCCCAGAGTGCGGGTATGCCGGCTGCGCAGGCCAGCGGCCTGCGGGTTGGGGGTGAAGCCGTGGGCCTCGACCACCGCGCGTACCCGCTCGACAGTGCTGTTGCTGATGCGCTGCTGTTCGGCCTTGCCATTGATGACGTAGCTGGCAGTGGTCACGGACACACCGGCCAGACGGGCGATATCGCTGAGTTTCACCGAATTTTCCTTGTTATTACCGGGGCTGGCTGTGAGCCCTGACCGGGTAGTTTGACCCGGCGAGGGCGCCACGCGCAGACGACCATTGTCGCAATTGTCCGACAGGATGGGGCTTTTTCATCGGCAGATTATCGAGTAACGTGGCCGCCTGGTCAGA
Source organism: Pseudomonas shirazica (assembly GCF_015168335.1). Taxonomy (NCBI): domain Bacteria; kingdom Pseudomonadati; phylum Pseudomonadota; class Gammaproteobacteria; order Pseudomonadales; family Pseudomonadaceae; genus Pseudomonas; species Pseudomonas shirazica. Next base: position 4,408,114 of record NZ_CP063456.1, on the reverse strand, counting down.
TTAATCGTTTCAGCTGCCGAATTTTCTGCCTCGGCTGCCATCGGTGCAAGGCTGTTGAACTGGCCGTTCATGTGAATTCCACAACAATACTCCAGTACCCGACCGGGAACTGCAAAAGGAGAAGGTCATGCTCGAGCTCGCCAAGGAGCAGATAGCCATGGGCCAGAAGGCCGCCGACAAGGCCGAGGCATTGCGCCTGCTGGCCGACCGGCTGGTCGCTGACGGCCTGGTCGCCGAGGGATACCTGCAAGGGCTGCAGGCCCGAGAGGCACAAGGCTCCACCTTCCTTGGGCAGGGCATTGCCATCCCCCATGGCACGCCGCAGACCCGTGACCTGGTGTACGCCACCGGCGTGCGCCTGTTGCAGTTTCCCGAGGGCGTGGACTGGGGCGATGGCCAGATGGTCTATCTGGCTATCGGCATCGCTGCCCGTTCCGATGAGCACCTGCGCCTGTTGCAACTGCTGACCCGCGCCCTGGGCGAGACCGACCTGGCCGAAGCTCTGCGCCGCGCCGGTTCCGCGGAGGCGTTGCTGAAGCTGTTGCAGGGCGCGCCTCAGGAACTGGCGCTGGATGCGCAGTTGGTCGGCCTGAACCTGCCGGCCGAAGACTTCGATGAACTGGCCTGGCGCGGCGCCCGCCTGTTACAGCGCGCCGACTGCGTCGATAGCGGTTTTGCCGCCGTCCTGCAGCAGGCCGAACCGCTGCCGCTGGGCGAGGGCCTGTGGTGGCTGCACAGCGAGCGCCAGGTGCGCCAGCCGGGGCTGGCCTTCATCACCCCGCAGCAGCCGCTGCGTTACCGCGACCAACCGCTCAACGGCCTGTTCTGCCTGGCCAGCCTCGGTGCAGCCCACCAGGCCTTGCTCGAACGCCTGTGCGAAGTGCTGATCGAAGGCCGCGGGCAGATGCTCTACCAGGCCACCAGCAGCCGCGCGGTGCTGGAGGTGCTAGGCGGTGAGGCGCCGGCAGGCTGGCCCAGTGCGCGCGTGGTGCTGGCCAACCCGCACGGTTTGCATGCCCGCCCGGCAAAGGTATTGGCGCAACTGGCCAAAGGTTTCGATGGGGAAATCCGTGTGCGGCTGGCGGATAGCGCGCAGCCGGCGGTGTCGGTGAAGAGCCTGAGCAAGCTGCTCAGTCTCGGCGCCCGACGTGGCCAGACACTGGAACTGGTGGCTGAGCCCGGCATCGCCCCCGATGCCTTGCCGGTGCTGTTGGCCGCCATCGAACAAGGCCTGGGTGAAGAGGTGGAGCCACTGCCGCAGAGTGCTGAGGTTGTAGCTGGCGCAGCGGCCGAAGTGCTGCAAGCGCCCGCGGCCGGTAGCCGTATCCACGGCGTGGGTGCTGCGCCCGGCATTGCCTGTGGCCCGGCCCATGTGTGTGTCGAGCGTGAGTTCGACTACCCCCTGCGCGGTGAGTCCTGCGCCCAGGAGCGGCAGAAGCTGCGTGAAGCTGTGGCGACCGTGAATGGCGAGCTGCAGGCCTTGGTCCAGCGCAGCGACAAGGCCATTGGCGAAATCTTCGTCACCCATCAGGAAATGCTCGCAGACCCGGCCCTGAGCGACGATGTCGAGCAGCGCCTGGGCCAGGGCGAAAGCGCCGCGGCAGCATGGATGGCAGTGATCGAGGCGGCGGCGCGTCAACAGGAGTCGCTGCACGATGCCTTGCTCGCCGAACGTGCTGCCGACCTGCGTGACATCGGCCGCCGCGTGCTGGCGCAGTTGTGTGGCGTGCAGGCCCAGGCTGAACCCGAGCAACCCTACGTGCTGGTAATGACCGAAGTCGGCCCGTCCGATGTCGCCCGGCTGGACCCGAGCCGCGTCGCCGGTATCGTCACCGCTCAGGGTGGCGCCACCGCCCACAGTGCCATCGTCGCCCGTGCCTTGGGTATTCCGGCGGTGGTGGGCGCGGGGGCGTCGATACTGCTGTTGGACAGCGGCACGCCGTTGCTGCTCGATGGCCAGCGTGGCGTGGTCAGCGTGGCGCCGCCGGCGGATGAACTGCAAAAGGCCCTGGCCGAGCGCGACCTGCGCGAGCAACGCTTGCAGGCCGCCTGGGCCAACCGCTTCGAGCCGGCGGTCACTCGCGATGGTCACGCTGTCGAGGTGTTTGCCAACATCGGCGAGAGCAACGGCATCGCCAAGGTAGTGGAGCAGGGCGCCGAAGGCGTGGGCCTGCTGCGCACCGAGTTGATTTTCATGGCCCACACCCAGGCCCCGGACGTGGCGACCCAGGAAGCCGAGTACCGCCGCGTGCTCGATGGCCTCGACGGGCGCCCGCTGGTGGTGCGCACCCTCGATGTTGGTGGCGACAAGCCGCTGCCGTACTGGCCGATCGCTGCCGAGGAAAACCCGTTCCTCGGTGTGCGCGGCATACGCCTTACCCTGCAGCGCCCGCAGGTGATGGAAGACCAGTTGCGCGCCTTGCTGCGCGCTGCCGACCAGCGCCCGCTGCGCATCATGTTCCCGATGGTCGGGCAGGTGCATGAATGGCGCGAGGCGCGCGCCATGGTCGAGCGCCTGCGCGCCGAGATCCCGGTAGCCGACCTGCAACTGGGTATCATGGTCGAAGTGCCCTCGGCAGCGCTGTTGGCACCACAACTGGCGCGCGAAGTGGACTTTTTCAGCATCGGCACCAACGACCTGACCCAGTACACCTTGGCCATCGACCGTGGTCACCCCAGTCTCTCGGCCCAGGCCGACGGCCTGCACCCGGCGGTGCTCAGCCTGATCGACATGACCGTGCGCGCCGCCCATGCCCATGGCAAGTGGGTGGGCGTGTGCGGCGAGCTGGCGGCCGACCCGCAGGCAGTGGCCGTGCTGCTGGGCCTGGACGTGGACGAACTCAGCGTCGCCGCGCGCAGCATTGCCGAAGTCAAGGCCCTGGTTCGCCAGGCCGATCACCAGACGGCCCGCGCCCTGGCGCGCGAGGCCCTGCAACAGGACAGCGCCGCAGCGGTTCGCGCGCTGGTGGAGCGTTACTGAATGGCCAAGATCCTCACCCTCACCCTGAACCCTGCGCTGGATATCACCATCGGCCTGGGTACCCTGCGCCCAGGGCAGGTCAATCGCAGCCAGGAGCAGCACAGCCACGCCGCAGGCAAGGGGCTGAACGTTGCCCAGGTACTGGCCGACCTGGGCCACACCGTCACTGTTGGCGGCTTCCTCGGGCGTGACAACCTGCAGCCTTTCGAGGCGCTGATCGACTGGCGCGGCTTCGTCGACTGCTTTGTCCGCGTGCCGGGCGAAACCCGCAGTAATATCAAGCTGGTCGAAGCCGATGGCCGTGTCACCGACATCAACGGCCAAGGCCCGGAAGTCGACGAAGCGGCGCGCAGTGCATTGCTGCGCTGCCTGGCGCAGGTTGCCCCGGGCCACGATGCGGTGGTGGTGGCTGGTAGCCTGCCGCGTGGGATCAGCGCCGACTGGTTCCGACAGTTGCTCGAACAGCTCAAGGCGCAAGGCCTGAAGGTGGCCCTGGACAGCAGCGGCGAAGCCCTGCGTGCCGGCCTGCAGAGCTCGCCCTGGCTGGTCAAGCCCAATACCGAAGAGTTGGGCGAGGTGCTCGGCCTGGCTGTGGATAACCCGGCGCAGCAGCGCGCTGCTGCCGAGCGCCTGCTGGCCAGTGGCGTCGAACACGTGGTGGTGTCGGCGGGAGAGCAGGGCGTCAGCTGGTTCACCCACGGCCATGCCGTACATGCTTGCCCGCCCAAGGTGCAGGTTGCCAGCACAGTGGGTGCAGGTGATTCGCTGGTGGCCGGCATGGTCCACGGCCTGCTGCAGGGCGAAGCCCCGGCGCAGACCTTGACCCGTGCAACCGCCATCGCTGCACAGGCTGTTACCCAGGTTGGTTTCGGCATCCTTGACCGCGAGCAACTGGCGCGTCTGGAAGCTGCCGTGCAACTGAAAGAACAAAAAGAGGGTTGCCGATGAACATTGCCATTGTCACTGCCTGCCCCAACGGCCAGGTATCAAGCGTGCTGAGCGCGCGCTTGCTGTCCGCCGCAGCCCAGCGGCGAGGCTGGAGTACCAGCGTCGAAGTGCAGGATGCCGGCCACCCCGAGCGGCAACTGAGCGCCACGCAGATCGCCGAGGCCGACTGGGTGCTGGTGGTCAGCACCGGCCCGGTGGACCTGGAGCGTTTCGTCGGCAAGCGCGTGTACCAGAGCACGCCATCCCAGGCTTTGGCCGACCGCGAAGGCTTCCTCGATGAGGCGGCTTCCAACGCCCGTCTGCTGGCCACGGTGCCAGGCCTTCCGGCTGAAACTGGCAGCGCTGGCGCACGCATCGTCGCCGTCACGGCTTGCCCGACTGGCGTCGCGCATACATTCATGGCCGCGGAAGCCTTGCAGCAGGCTGCGCAGCAACTGGGCTACGAGCTCACCGTCGAGACCCAGGGCTCGGTCGGTGCGCGCAACCCCTTGTCTGCCGAAGCCATCGCAGCAGCGGATGTAGTGCTGCTGGCCGCCGACATCGAAGTGCCCACCGCGCGTTTCGCTGGCAAGCGCATTTACCGTTGTGGCACCGGTATCGCCCTCAAGCAGGCCCGCGCGACCCTCGACAAGGCCCTGGCTGATGCCAAGGTGGAAAACAGCGGCGATGCCGCAGCGGCGAGCACGCCAGCCAAGGGCGAGAAGAGCGGGGTATACAAGCACCTGCTCACAGGCGTGTCGTTCATGCTGCCGATGGTGGTGGCTGGCGGCCTGCTGATTGCCCTGTCGTTCGTATTCGGTATCGAGGCTTACAAAGAAGCGGGCACCTTGCCGGCGGCGTTGATGCAGATCGGTGGCGAGGCTGCGTTCAAGTTGATGGTGCCGCTGCTGGCGGGCTACATCGCCTGGTCCATCGCCGACCGCCCGGGGCTGGCGCCCGGCATGATCGGCGGCCTGCTGGCCAGCACCCTGGGCGCCGGTTTCATCGGTGGTATCGTCGCCGGCTTCCTCGCCGGCTACAGCGCCAAGGCCATTGCCCGCTGGGCGCGCCTGCCCAGCAGCCTGGAGGCACTCAAGCCGATCCTGATCATCCCGCTGCTGGCCAGCCTGTTCACCGGCCTGGTGATGATCTACGTGGTCGGCCAGCCGGTGGCGGCGATGCTGGAAGGGCTCACGCATTTTCTCGACAGCATGGGCACCACCAATGCCATCCTCTTGGGCCTGTTGCTGGGCGGCATGATGTGCGTCGATCTGGGAGGGCCGATCAACAAGGCCGCCTATGCCTTCTCGGTGGGGCTGTTGGCCTCGTCGAGCTATGCACCGATGGCAGCGACCATGGCCGCCGGCATGGTGCCGCCGATTGGCCTGGGTATCGCCAGCTTCCTGGCCCGACGCAAGTTTGCCCAGAGCGAGCGTGAAGCGGGCAAGGCGGCCCTGGCGCTGGGGCTGTGCTTCATATCCGAAGGGGCGATCCCGTTTGCCGCCAAGGACCCGCTGCGGGTGATCCCGGCCAGCGTGGCCGGCGGGGCATTGACCGGGGCATTGTCGATGTACTTCGGCTGCAAGCTGATGGCGCCGCACGGCGGCCTGTTCGTGTTGCTGATACCCAATGCGATCAACCATGCGCTGCTGTACTTGTTGGCGATCGTGGCGGGCAGCCTGCTGACGGCGGTGGTGTATGCGGTGATCAAGAAGAGCGAGCGGGTGGAGTTGGCGGTAGCGCCGGTGAAGGGTTAGAGATTTCAGCGGGCCTTACTGGCCTCTTCGCGGGCACGCCCGCTCCCACAGGGTCACTGCAAGCTTCAGGATCATGCAGTAACTGTGGGAGCGGGCGTGCCCGCGAAGAGGCCGGAACAGGTCAACGCCCGTGCTTCTGCCGCAACGGCACAAGCAGATCGCCCAGCCCGTTGTGATCGATCTCGTGCATCAGCGCCAGCAACCCACCCAATTCCCCCGCCGGGAAACCCTTGCGCGCAAACCAGGCCAGGTAATCCCCTGGCAGGTCGGCAATGATTCGTCCCTGGTACTTGCCAAACGGCATGGTGCGGGTGACCAGCAGTTCGAGGGTTTCCGGCTTCATCATCGGCGCACCTGGCTGTTGAAAAGCGCCGACCATACTGCAATCTGCACGAAGGCCCAAGCGGCAATCATGCAGAACGCCGTGATCAAGCTCAGACCTTATGTTTTTATGTTGTTGATTTTTAAGGACTTTATAGATAGTCCTCGCTTGGCACGAACGCTGCTCTTTTACAGATGACTATCACCTGCCAAGGAGTTTGTGCCATGAGCAATCCCAACAAAGACGTGATCGACGTGCTCAACGACCTGATCGAGTACAGCAAGGATGGTGAGAAAGGTTTCAAGGCCTCGGCCGATGATGTGAAGAACCCCGAACTTAAAGCGTTCTTCGTTCAACGTGCCGGTGAGTGCGCCAATGCCGCCGGCGAACTGCAGAGCGAAGTGCGTCGCCTGGGTGGCGACCCGGAAACCTCCACCAGCATCAGCGGTGACCTGCATCGGGGTTGGGTAAACCTCAAGGCGATGGTCACCGGCAAGGATGAGGAAGCGGTGCTGAACGAGGTGGAGCGGGGCGAGGACCATGCCCTCAAGGCCTACAAGGAAGCTCGCGAGAAACTGGTCAAGCTGGGCCGCACCGCCAGCGACCAGACCTACACCTTGGTGGAAAAACAGCTGCAAGGTGTGCAGCGTAACCATGATCAGGTCAGAGCCTTGCGCAACGCCGCGCGCGCCCGCAGCTAGTCCGCAGGCCCCTCTACCCGGTTGCGGCCTTTGGCCTTGGCCCGGTAGAGCGCTTCATCGGCAGCACCCAGCACCCTCGCCAGGTCGTGCTGGGTGCCTGACAGGCCAATGCCGATGCTCACCGTGACAGAGTGGGCATCGTCGGCAAACGGTGCCAGCGCCTCGACGCTGGCGCGGATGCGCTCCGCCAGCAGTTGCGCACCGGCCAGGTCAGTTTCCGGCAACACCACCTGGAATTCTTCACCCCCATAGCGCGCCGCCAGATCGGCCGGGCGCCGGATGCACGCCTCGATGGTCCTGGCCACTTCGCGCAAGGCATGGTCGCCACCGGCGTGGCCGTGGCGCTGGTTGAATGCCTTGAAGTGATCCACATCCACCATCAGCACTGCCAATGACTTGCGATTGCGCTGGGCGCGGGCCCATTCCTGACGGAGTACCTGGTCCAGGTGGCGGCGGTTGGGCAAGCCGGTCAGGCTGTCGGTGGCGGCCAGGTTGGCCAGACCCTGTTCGGCCTCTTGCCGGCGGCGCAACTCGCGGCCCAGCAGCAGGGTCAGCCAGAGGATACCCACACACAGTACCCCTGTGGCGACGCCGACCACGATCGCAGTGCGGCGCCACGACTCGAAAACTTCATCGGCCGAACGCACGACCAGCACGATCAGCGGCAACTGAGCGACCCGGGCAAAGGTGTACATGCGCGGGGTGCCGTTGCGGCTGGAGCGTGCGGTAAAGCTGCCGTTCTGCTCGCTGAGAATGCGTTTGAAATTGGGCCGTTCGGCATAATTGCTGCCAATCGCCGGGTCTTGCGCGCGGCTGGGCTGGCGGGCCAACAGTTGGCCGTCTGTGTTGAGCAGGTTGATGCTGCTATCGTCGCCGATGTCCAGGCGCTGGAACAGGTCACTGAAGTACGACAGGCGCAGTGCCCCCGCGGCCAGGCCGACGAACTCGCCATTGGGCCCGGAAATGCGCCGGCTGAAACTGATGCACCAATCCAGGTCGCCGAGCCTGGCCTTGAATGGCGGGCCGACCAGCAGGCCGAGGTTGGCGTTGTGCAGATGGGCCTGGAATACCCCTGTACCGCTGAAGTTGGCCTTGCGTGGCACGCTGCTGGTGGAGTCGCCCACCACGTTGCCTTGCTTGTCCAGCCACAGCACGTCACCGCGCTTGCGGTCGACGAAGGCTTCATTGAATAGCAGGCGTTGGCGCACCGGGCCGGGTATTTCCGGCAGCTCCTTGCGCCCGACCGCCCAGATCAGGCCCTGCAGCGACTGGTCGTAGAGTTCGACGTTGCGCAGGATGTCGCTTTCGATCAGCTGGACAATATTGTTGGACGAGCGGATCGCCGACAGCTCGATATTGTCGCGCTCCCGCGCCAGCAGGTAGCTGACGATGGCCACGATGGCGAGCACGGCAAGGCAACTGCCCAGGTTGAGGAGCAGCTCGGGGTGTGACCTGTAGAGTGCGAAACGCGGTGATCGGGAGGTCATGCTCGCTACTGCGTGGGCAGGGCCATTCGCGGCGGCGACATTCTAGGGAAGCGGGGATTGTCGGACAAGATTTGTCCGACGGAATCACGCAGGGGCTGCTGCGCAGCCCATCGCCGGCAAGCCAGCTCCCACAAGTACCGCAAAAGCTTGAGGTCAATGCGGTCAAGGTGGGAGCTGGCTTGCCGGCGAAACGAGGGCGAAGCCCTCGCACCCGGGTCTGGATCAGAACACGTTCAATGGGTAATCCACGATCACCCGCAGTTCATCGTTGTCGCTGTTGCTGTCGATCGACGCATAACCCTGGCTGCCACGGTGGGTGGCATAGCGCACCAGCACCGACAGGTCCTTGAGGTCTCCTTCCTGGAACACGTACTTCACGTCTACGTCGCGTTCCCAGTGCATGGCGTTCTTGCCATCGGCACGGTAGTAGTCGTAGTGGGTAGTGTCCTGGGTGGCCTTGGTCAGGTCGGCTTCACCGCGCGAGTACGACAGCACCGTACTCAGGCCAGGGATGCCCACACCAGCGAAGTCATAGTTGTACTGCAGCTTCCACGAGCGCTCGTTCGGTGCGTTGAAGTCCGAGTACATGCGCGAGTTGTCCAGGTAGACGCTGTCGCCCAGGTTGATGTAGTCGAACGGCGTGTTGCCATTGACCCGCTGATAGGCGGCGGTGACGCTGTGGAACCCGGCGTTGACGGTGAAATGCACGCTGTAGGTGTTGTTGTCGATCTTGCCCAGCAGTGCCTGGCCGGTGTCCTGAGTGTGATAGAAGTGCACGCCCGGGTTCAGGCTGACGAGATCGTTGACCACATAGGTGTAGTCGAAATCGGCGTAGTACTGGTTCCAGATGTCCTTCAGTTCGGCTGCATACAGGTTGGCAGTGATGTTCGGGGTGCCACTCCACGACGCGCCGGCCCAGTTCAGGTGCTTGCTTTTGTCATGCTCGCCCAACGAACCGTAGTAGGTGTCGATGCGGCGGTGGCCGCTCTGGTTGTACGGCTTGGTGAAGCTCACCTGGCCGCCTTCGAGCAGCAGGCCGTCGATGCTGGTGTTGGTCAGGCTCACACCACGGAAGGTCTGCGGCAGCATGCGGGTTTCGCCGCCAGCAATCACCGGGTTGGTGAGGAACAGGTCACCGGCTTTCAGCTCGGTGTCGAACGCCTTGAGCTTGACCGCGGCACCGGCGGTGGAGAACGAGTGCGGGGCAGCACCCAGTTCGTCTTCGTTCTTCTGGTGGGTCGGCAGGATGCTGGTGCCAGCATGGCCGCCGCCCCCATCGAGCTTCAGACCCAGCATGGCATGGGCGTCCAGGCCAAAGCCGACCACACCCGGGGTGTAGCCCGACTCGAAACGTGCAACCGCACCTTGGCCCCACTCGCGGGTGTCGCGCACTCCGGCGTTGTGGTTATCGCGGTTGAAGTAGGCATTACGGAAATGCAGGTTGAAGGACGAGCCTTCGATGAAGCCATCAGCCTTGTCTTCATCTGCCTGGGCGGCGAAAGGGATCGTTGCAGTCAACGCAATGAACAGCGGGGTAAAACGAAACGCGGAAGGCACCGGTACTAGCTCCTTGGGTCTGGCGGTGGGGCAGTTTTTATTTTCGAATGTGCGTCTTTTTTATAGGTGAACGTTACAGCTTGGCTGATAGTTGAAGCACATAAAAAAAGCCGCTGATCGGCAGCGGCTTTAAAAGGCTAACATATCGGCACTGGTAGTGCCCATGGCGTAGCCAAGGGAAAACGGGAGCAGCGACAGCACTTGATCAGCTGTCGGCATTGGCATCGACAGAGACCTTGGAAGCTGTCTGGTTAGCGTCTTTTACGGTGTCTACCTGCTGTGCGGCTACGGCTTCGCGGGCCTCTTGGTGGACTGCGGCGAACTCAGCATTACGGGTGACGAAAGCCTTGGATTCTTCAGCCATGGCCAGGGGCGACAACAACAGGGAAGACAGGACGAAGACGCTGGCAATACCCATACTGTTGGACATTTGAAACTACCTTCTTGCGGTGCAAGTGCTAATGAGGACGGGGGTAAAGTTAGTCCTTTCAATGCACTTGAAACAGAGCGAAGAGCGATAAGCACTGTTGCGCAAAAGGTAACTATCGCAGTAAAAGCAATTGGACTTTCGCCGCAAACCCGCAGCCTAGAGCACTTCCGCGCTTCTTTGTAGGAGCAGCCTTGTGCTGCGAAAGGGCCAGTGAAGGCATTAGAGGATATTGGGATCTACCGGCCCTTTCGCAGCGCAAGGCTGCTCCTACACGGGAGGGGTAGGCCTTGAGGTTGGTAACTGGATACCAAAGGTATTGGCCCCCGCGGCACTACGCACGAACACCTCCCCACCATGCATCAGCGCAATCGCCTTGACGATCGCCAACCCCAACCCATGGTTACCCCCACCACTGTTGCTACGTGCCGCATCCACCCGGTAGAAGCGTTCGAACAACAACGGCAGGTGCTCATCGTCGATCGCCGGCCCCGGGTTGCTCACGGCGATACTGACCTGCTCCGGCCCGGCAGCGATCTGCACCTCGATCACCTGGTGCGGTGCGGTGTGCTGCACGGCGTTGTTCAGCAGGTTGATCAGCGCCCGGCGCAGCTGGGCCTTTTCGATGGGCGCCTGGGCGTCACCGCTCACACTCACGCTGACTTGCGCATCTTCGAGAATGTAGTCCAGGTAGTCCAGGGTGGTCGCCACTTCCTGGGCCAGCGAGGCCTGGGTCAGGGCAGTGGCCTTGCTGCCCTGGTCGGCACTGGCCAGGAACAGCATGTCGTTGATGATGCTGCGCAGGCGCTCCAGCTCCTCAAGGTTCGATTGCAGCACTTCGAAATAATGCTCGGCGCTGCGCCCTCGGGTCAGTGCAACCTGGGTCTGGCCGATTAGGTTGGTCAGCGGCGAGCGCAGTTCGTGGGCGACGTCGGCATTGAACGCCTCCAGCCGCGAGTAGGCCTGGCTTACCCGGTCCAGTGCGGCATTGAAGGCACCTGCAAACTGTGCAAGCTCCGGGGCCAGGGCGTGGGTCTGCAGGCGCCCGTCCAGGCGCGGTGGGGCCAGGGCCTGGGCCTCAACGGACAACGCCAACAGTGGGCGCAGGCCGATGCGCGCCACCCAGTAGCCCAGCAGCGAGGCCAGCAGCACGCCGAGCACCGCCAGCCCGACAATCGCCACCAGCAGGCTATGTTGCGCCTGCCAGAATGTTTCGGTGTCGATGCCGATCAGAAAGCGCAGCGGCGGCCGCTCGCCCAGTGCCGGTAGTTCGCTGACCAGCACCTTGTAAGGGTAGGGCCGGTCAGGCAGGCGCAGGTCGCGCATGCCCTGCACGCCTTCGGCGAAGGCGCGGACCAGCTCGCTGGGGTGGCCGTATTCGTAGGCCGGATTGCTACTGACCACCCAGAAGCGAATGCGCTTGTCCTCTTCACTTAGCAGGTTGAGCTTGTTGTTGATCTTGACCCAGTGCTCCGGTGTGCCGAAGCGGTTGAGGGTGGACTCGAGCACACTGAAGCGCGCGTCCAGCTCGGCTTGCGGCAGCAGGTCGAGGCTGCGGTCTACCTGGCGGTACAGCGCCGAACCGATCAGCAGGAACACGCCCAGCGCCACCAGGATGAACAGCGCCGACAGGCGCAGCGCGATGGAATTACCCCGCACGGCTTTCCAGGACATAGCCCATGCCTCGGATGGTGTGCAGCAACTTGTTGTCGAAAGGCCCGTCGAGCTTGGCGCGCAGGCGCTTGATCGCCACTTCGACGACGTTGGCATCGCTGTCGAAATTGATGTCCCAGACCAGCTCTGCAATCGCTGTCTTTGACAGAATTTCGCCCTGCCGGCGGGCCAGCACGCTGAGCAGCGAGAACTCCTTGGCCGTCAGCTCAAGGCGTTGGCCGGCGCGGGTGGCCTTGCGCGCCATCAGGTCGATCCACAGGTCACCTACCTGCACCTGCAGCGGTTCATGATTGCTGCTACGGCGTGTCAGGGCTTGCAGGCGGGCGACCAGTTCGAGGAAGGAAAACGGCTTGCCCAAGTAGTCGTCGGCGCCCTCGCGCAGGCCATGGATACGGTCTTCGACCCTTTCACGGGCGGTCAGCATGATGACCGGCGTCTGCTTGCGTGCGCGCAGGGCGCGCAGCACGCCATAGCCGTCCATGCCCGGCAGCATCACGTCCAGCACGATCACCGCGTAGTCACCTTCCAGGGCCAGGTGCAGGCCCTCGATGCCGTCCCGCGCCAGGTCCACGGTAAACCCCTGCTCGCTGAGGCCGCGATGCAGGTAGTCGGCGGTTTTTTCTTCGTCTTCGATGATCAGCACACGCATGGTCTTGTCCTAACTGGCACTGGGCGCCGCCGCACGGGCGGCCTGGCGGCGGTGGAACAGGCGCTCCAGGGCCAAGTATATGACCGGGGTGGTGAACAGCGTCAGCGCCTGGCTCACCAGCAGGCCACCAACCACGGCGATGCCCAGTGGCTGGCGCAGTTCGGAACCGGTGCCGAAGCCGAACATCAGCGGCACCGCGCCGAGCAAGGCGGCCAGGGTGGTCATGATGATCGGCCGGAAGCGCGTCAGGCAGGCCTGGTGGATCGCCTGCTCCGGGGTCAAGCCCTGGCGGCGTTGGGCCTCCAGGGCGAAGTCGATCAGCAGGATGCCGTTTTTCTTGACGATACCGATCAGAAGCACCACGCCGATCAGCCCCATGATGCTGAAGTCCTGGCCCAAGGCCCACAACAGGATCAGCGCGCCGAGGCCGGCCGAGGGCAGGGTGGAGATGATCGTCAGCGGGTGGACGAAGCTTTCGTACAGCACGCCGAGGATGATGTACACCGCCACCAGCGCTGCCAGGATCAGCCACGGCTGGCTCGACAGCGAACTCTGGAAGGCCTGGGCCGCGCCCTGGAAGTTGCCGCTGATGGAGTCGGGCATGCCGAGCTCGCGCTGGGTGCGCTCGAGGATGGTCACCGCATCGCCCAGGGCCACGCCCGGGGCCAGGTTGAACGACAGGTTGGCCGCCGGGAACAGGCCATCGTGGCTGATCGACAGCGGCCCGGTGCTGGGCGGCGCTACATGGGCTACTGCCGACAGCGGCACCATCTCGTTGGTCAGCGGCGAGCGCAGGTAGAAGTAGTTGAGGCTTTCGGCCTTGCCGCGCTGGCGGGCATCCAGTTCGAGGATCACCTTGTACTGGTTGGTCTCGGTCTGGAATTCACTGATCTGCCGCTGGCCGAAGGCGTCGTACAACGCCTGGTCGACGTCGGTGGTGGTCAGGCCGAAACGTGCCGCGGCCTGGCGGTCGATATCGATGCGGGTGACGCTGGCGCCCAGTTGCAGGTCGTTGGACAGGTCGCGGAACGCCGGGTTTTCCCGCAGGCGCTCGGTCAGGCGCTGGGTCCACAGGTTCAGTGCCATGCCGTCGTTGCTCTTGAGCACGTACTGGTACTGGGTACGCGACGGGCCGGAGCTAAGGTTGATGTCCTGGCCTGCACGCATGTACAGGACGATGCCTGGCACCTGGGCCAGTTTGGGCCGCAGCCGGTCGATCAGTTCGCTGGCCGACACATCGCGTTCGCCACGGGGCTTGAGGGCGATCCAGAAGCGGCCGTTGGCGATGGTCTGGTTGCTGCCGGTGACGCCCACCGAGTGGGAGAACGCGCGCACCGCCGGGTCGGCCTCGATGATTTTGGCCAGCGCCTTGTGCTTCTCGATCATCGACGGGTACGACACATCCGCCGCCGCCTCGCTGGTGCCAAGGATGAAGCCGGTGTCCTGCAGCGGGAAAAAGCCCTTTGGAATACCCACGTAACCGGCCACCGCCAGGGCCAGGGTCAGGCCAAACACGCCGAGCGTCAGACGCTGGTGGGCGAGGGCGCGGTCCAGGCCCTTTTCGTACCACCTGACCAGCCGCTCGCCGAAGCCGCCCTTGTGCTCTCCGGGCGGGCGGCGCATGAACAGTGCGCACAGGGTTGGCGCCAGGGTCAGCGAGACCACCACCGAAATCAGGATGGTGGCAGTGGCGGTAAGGGCGAACTCCTTGAACAGCCGGCCGACCACGCCGCCCATGAACAGCAGCGGGATGAACGCGGCGATCAGCGAGAAACTGATCGACACCACGGTGAAGCCGATTTCCCCGGCGCCCTTGAGCGCTGCCGTGCGGCTGTCGTCGCCGGCCTCCAGGTGACGGTGGATGTTTTCCACCACGACGATGGCATCGTCGACCACGAAGCCCACCGAGATGACGATGGCCACCAGGGTCAGGTTGTTCAGGCTGAAGCCGAAGATGTACATCAGCGCGCAACTGGCGATCAGCGATACGCCAAGCACGCTGGACACCACCATGGTCGCCGACCACTGTCGCAGGAACAGCGCCATCACCCCGATCACCAAGGCCACGGCGATCATCAGGGTCAGCTCCACTTCATGCAGCGAGGCACGGATGGTCTGGGTGCGGTCCTGCAGCACCGACACTTCGACCGAGGCTGGCAGCATCTCCTGCAGCTTGGGCAGGGCAGCCAGTACCCGGTCCACGGTATCGACGATGTTGGCGCCAGGCTGGCGGAAAATCACCAGGTTCAACCCGGGCTGGTCGCCGGACCAGGCTTTGACGTAGGCGTTCTCGGCGCCATTGATCACCTTTGCCACGTCCCTCAGGTGCACTGGTGCACCGTCACGGTAGGAGACGATCAGCTGGGCGTAGTCGTCGGGATGGAACAACTGGTCGTTGGCGGCGATGGTCGAAACGCTGTGTTCGCCGTACAGCGCGCCCTTGGCCAGGTTCAGGCTGGTCTGCTGGATGGCCTGGCGCAAGTCAGCCAGTGTCAGGCCGATGGCGGCCAGTTTCTCGGGTTGCGCCTGCACGCGGATCGCCGGGCGCAGTTGCCCGGTGATGTTGATCAGGCCGACCCCGTCGATCTGGCTCAGCTGGCGCGCGAGCAGGGTTTCGGCGTAGTCGCTGAGGTCGTTGCCAGGCATCTGGCTGGAGCTGACCGTCAGCACCAGCACCGGGCTGTCGGCCGGGTTGACCTTGCGCCAGGTCGGCGGGTTGGGCAGGTCTTGCGGCAGGCGCGCGGTGGCGGTGTTGATGGCCGCCTGCACTTCCTGGGCGGCGGTGTCGATGTTCTTGTCGAGCGTGAACTGCAGGATCAGGTTGGTCGAGCCCAGTGCGCTGCTGCTGGTCATCTGGGTCATGCCGGGGATGGCGCTGAACTGCACTTCCAGCGGCGTGGCCACTGACGAGGCCATGGTTTCCGGGCTGGCGCCGGGCAGCTGGGCGGTGACCTGGATGGTCGGGAAGTCGGCTTCCGGCAGTGGTGCCACCGGCAGGCGCGGGAAGGCGATGGCCCCCAGCAGCACCAGGGCGAAGGTCAGCAGGAGGGTGGCGATGGGGTGGTCGATGCACCAGGCCGAAACGCCGTTGCGCGTGTTCATGGCTGGCTCCGCCGGTCGGCCATTTCCGACGGCGCGGGGGCATCGGGGGCCACCTCGACCCGCGAACCTGGCTTGAGTCGCGACTGGCCATCGAGCACCAGGCGCTCGCCCGGCTTGACCCCGGCAATGATGTTCAGCCCGCTGTCCTGGTACAGCACCTTGACCGGCACGCTGGTGACCTTGTCACCGTCCAGGCGGTAGACGAAGTGCCCGTCGACGCCGCGCTGTACCACCGGGGGCGGCACTACCAGGGCGTTTTCTTCCACTGCGGTGCGTAGGCGGATGGTGACCAACTGGCCGGGCCACAGGTGACCGTCCTTGTTGTCGAACTCGGCCTTTACCCGCACGGTACCGGTGGTGGCGGAGATCTGGTTGTCGATCAGTGCCAGGTGGCCTTCACCCAGCAGGCTGCGTTCGCCGTCGGCATCCATGTAGGCCTGCACCAGTGCCGGGGTGGGCGCCTTCAGCAGGCTTTGGAGGGTTGGCAGCATTTGCTGCGGCAGGGCGAATTCGACGGCGATCGGGTCGATCTGGGTGACGCTGAACAGGCTGCGGGTATCGCTGGTGCGCACCAGGTTGCCGGGGTCGACGTTGCGAATGCCCACCCGGCCGGTCACTGGCGAGCGGATCTGCGTGTACGACAGCTGCACCTCGGCATTGGCGATGGCCGCCTGGTTGCCCTTGACCGTGGCTTGCAGGCGGTTGACCAGGGCCTGCTGCTGGTCGAGAGTCTGCTTCGAAACGCCGTTGTCGGTACTCAGCAGGCGGTAGCGCTGCAGGTCGACGTTGGCTACCTGGATCTGCGCCTGGCTCTGGCCAAGTTCGGCACGGGCCTGGTCGAGGTTGGCGCGGATGGCGCGATCGTCGAGGGTGGCCAGCAGGTCACCTTCCTTCACCCACTGGCCTTCCTTGACCAGCACCTGGGTCAGTACCCCCTCCACTTGCGGGCGCACCTCGACGCTGTGCAGCGACAGCACCGAGCCGATGGCGCTGGCATAGCGCGGCACGTTCTGCTGGACGACGCTGACCACGCGCACCGGGATGGCGGTTTGCGCGCGGGTGGCAGGTGCTGGCTGGCGCTGGCCGAACCAGAGGCCCGCTACCGCCAGGACCATGAGCGCCAGGGCGGCGAGGATGACAGGGCGGGACGGACGTCGCATCGGTGCGGGCACCTTGGCCATAGGGGAGGGAAGTGGCTGTATTCAATCTTATAGCCCCCGAACCGGGTCGGCAGCGTGACCGCTGGCTGACAGCGCTGTCAGAATTGCCTGCGCCTCCATCACACATCTGGCATGCGAACTGCGACCCCTGTGGGAGCGGGCATGCCCGCGAAGAATGCAACGCGGTGGATGGCAACGGCTGTGCCGGTGTTCGCGGGCACGCCCGCTCTCATAGAACAACACATGACTCATTGGTTCGGCGAGGTTCTGTAGGAGCAGCCTTGTGCTGCGAAGAGGCCGGTACTGACAAAGCCTGTCTGTTGCTTGTACCGGCCTCTTCGCAGCACAAGGCTGCTCCTACAAAGGCCGCGTCAGACGAGCGATATTTGTTCTCTGCGCGACAGCGCAGCCCAAAAGGGCTGGGTAATCTCCCACAGGGACCGCGGCAGGCTTTGGTTGCTGTGCAAGGCGGTTGCCCCCGCCGAGGCATAGCTAGAAGCTGATGAAAGCGTAATACACCGGGGGCTCATTGGTGGTGCGCAAACCATGTTCCTGCAAGCTCGCCACCAGCGCCGCGTCCTCCACGTGCAGGGTCCACTGTGCCAGGCCAGCCTCCGGTACCTGCGCCAGACCCGCGCGGAAGGCCCCCATGTCAGGCAGGTAGGCAGTAAATCCGTTGCCCTTGAGCGCACTGGTGGTCATGCCCAGCGCCTGGCACACCGCCACCTTGGCGGCGATGTCATCGCGGTCGGCCTGGCGCGAGGCCTGCACCAGCGCCTCCAGCCCGGCATCGACCAGTTGCCTGCCGTGAATCAGCTCCGGCCCCTGTTGCCAGGCTTCCGGCGGGCAGTCCTTGCTGCCTGGCCGCAGCGGGATATGCGGGTTTATTTCCACCGGGTAGATGCGACAGACCAGCGGCCGTTGGTCATAGATGGTGCACAGGTCGTTGTCGTCGAGGTTGCGGCAGCGCCCGGGGTTGAAGGCGGCAAAGGTCACCGAGACGCGTACCTCGCTGTCGCCGCAGGGTACGGGATGGGAGCGACGCAGCACATGATCACGCTGCTCTACCGGCATGCCACGGCCGTCCGCCACGAAGGCTTCGATCAGTACCACCACCTGGCCGTCGTTGTCCGCCCAGCGGCGCGCTTCGGCCAGGGTCAAGGGCACGTGGTGGCCGGTACAGCACTTGCCGCAGCCGGTACAGGCGAAACGCAGGCTGTCGGTCACTTGACCTCCGGGCTCCACTCGCTGACGAAGGCGCGCTGGTGCTGGCGGTCGTACAGGCACAGCTCGGTGCCGGTACGCTGCTGCATGTGCTTCTGGGGGTAGACGCCTTCGATCAGCAGGGCACTCATGCCGACCTGGTCATCGAACTCGGCGGGCTTGCTGCGGGCGTGAGCATCCTTGAACTGGCTGGCGGCCAGGCAAGACTTGAGCATCTGCTGGCGCTGCTCGTTCCAGGCCTGGCTGCTGGAGGCCTGGGCGATACCGCTGAAGAGGGCGAAACTGATCAGGATAGAGCTGAAAAACTTCATACGGATTCCGGCAAGTTACTTGCGAGGGGGGCGAATTATGCCCGACTCGACCCCGACGGCAAGCCGGGGAGTTTGTCTCCGAATATATCAGCGCTCGGCGAACACCACGGCGCGCGCCGCCACCACCAGACAATCGGTCAGCTCTGGCGAGGAAAACTTGGTGAGGATGGCATTGGCCCCGGCCTGGGTCGCCTTTTCACTGCTCATCGCGCTGTCCAGCGAGGTGTGCAGCAGTATGTACAGGTGCTGGAAGTCGGGGGTTTCGCGCAGGGTGCGTGTGAACGCGTAGCCGTCCATTTCGCTCATTTCGATGTCGGAGACGATCACGTTGATTTCCTGCGCGGTGCCCTGCAGCTCCAGCAACACGTTGATGGCGTCCTTGGCGCTGCGCGCGGTATGGCATTCGACGCCGAGGTTGCGCAGGGTGTGCACCGACTGTTGCAGGGCTACCTGGCTGTCGTCCACCACCAGGATATTGGCGGCGGCCAGCAGGCTGGCGTCTTCCTCGCTCAGGGTGGCGTGATGCGGTTCGGGCACCGGCGGGGCGATGGCGTGGATGACTTTTTCGATGTCCAGCACCTGCACCAGAGTGTTGTCGACCCTGGTCACGCCGGTGATGAACGAGCGGCTGCCCGAGCCATAAGGGGGTGGTTTGATGTCGGTGCTCAGGCAATGCACGATGCGGCTGACCGCCTGCACATGCAGGCCCTGGCGCGAGCGGCTGATCTCGGTGACGATCAGGCAGCCGCCGTCAGGGTCGGCCAGCGGCCGTTCGCCAATGGCGCGGGACAGGTCGATGACCGACAGCGAATTGCCGCGCAGGGTTGCCACGCCCTTCACGTGGGGGTGCGATTCGGGCAGCTTGGTCAACGGTGGGCAGGGGATTATCTCGCTGACCTTGAGCAGGTTGATTGCCATCAACTTGCCGCTGCGCAGGGTGAACAGCAGCAGGGACAGCGAGTCCGCGCGGGCATTTTGCGTGGCCATGGTGACCTTCGTGGGGAACAGGGGAATAACCGGTTATCGGCCTGGTTTGGTCGGGCTTTAGCGGGTGTGGGGATTGTGGGGCTGCTTTGCAGCCCATCGCGACACAAGGCCGCTCCTACAGGGGGGGGCGCGGTCCCTTGTAGGAGCGGCCTTGTGTCGCGATGGGGCGCAAAGCGCCCCCAGGATTCCAACTCAGCGCAGCCCCAGCCGACGGGCCAGGCGGCTAAGGTTGGCGCGGTCCAGGCCGAGTTCCCGGGCAGCCGCTGCCCAGTTTTCCTGGTGCCGCTGCAGGCAGGCCTCGATCAGCTGGCGCTGGTAGTCGTCGACGGCTTCGCGCAGGCCCCCTTCGGGTAGCGGTGCCGCCGGCAAGGGCACAGCAGGGGAGGGCGGGGTGCCGGGCGTTGCGGTTGCGCGCAGGTCCAGGTCGATGGCTTCCAGGGTGAGGATGCGTGGCCTGTCGGAATGTTGGCCCAGCGCCTTGAGCGCCGAGCGGCCGATCAGATGTTCCAGTTCACGTACGTTGCCTGGCCAGTCGTAGGCCAGCAGCGCGGCCTGGGCTTCGCTGCTCAGGCGCAGGCTGTTCAGGCCCAGGCGCGAACGGTTCTGTTCGAGGAAGTAGCCAGCCAGTAGCAGCACATCCCGCCCACGTTCGCGCAACGGCGGAACGTGCAGCGGGTATACGCTGAGGCGGTGGTAGAAGTCGGCGCGGAAGTTGCCAATACGCACCTCTGCTGCCAGGTCGCGATTGGTGGCTGCGATCAGGCGCACATCCACCCGGTGTTCGCGATCCGAGCCCAGGCGTTGCAACTGGCCGCTCTGCAGTACGCGCAACAATTTGGCCTGCACCGTCAGTGGCAGTTCACCGACTTCGTCGAGGAACAGTGTGCCGCCGTTGGCGAGCTCGAACTTGCCGCGGCGCTCGCCATGGGCGCCGGTGAAGGCTCCGCGTACATGGCCGAACAGTTCGCTTTCCACCAGGGTGTCAGGCAGGGCGGCGCAGTTGAGGCTGACCAACGGCTTGTCAGCGCGGTTGCTGGCCTGGTGCAGGGCCTGGGCCACCAACTCCTTGCCGACGCCGGTCTCACCGGTTATCAGTACGGTCAGGTCACTGCCACCGACCAGGCGGATTTCCTCGACCAGGCGCTTGTGCGCGGGGCTCTGGCCAATCAGCTCTTTGTCCTGGCCGCTGGCCTGGCGGTAGATTTCCGCGCGGTGGTGTTCGTCTTCCGCGCGCAGGGCCAGGTGCTCGATGCGCTCGGCCACGGTTACCGTGGCGGCGGCAAGGCTGGCGAAGGCCTGCAGAGCGCCCAGCTCCAGGCTCTGGAACTGCCCGGGGGTCAGGGCATCGAGGGTGACCAGGCCCCAAGGGCGCTCGTCGACCATCAACGGGCAACCCATGCAGTCATGTACTTCCAGGTTGGCATCAGGGGCGTTGACCAGGCCGTCGTAAGGGTCGGGTAGCTCGGAGTCGCTGGCGAAGCGGGTGGGTTCCCGGCTGCTTAGCAGGATCTGGAAGCGTGGATGCTCGCTGACTCGGAAGCGCCGGCCCAAGGTATCGGGGCTCAGGCCGTCCACTGCCAGCGGCACCAGCCATTCGCCGTCCAGGCGCAGCAGCGCGGCGGCATCGCAGGGCAGCAACCCACGCATGGCCTGCAGCAGGCGGCGATAGCGTTCCTGGTCGGGCAGGTCGCGGGAAAGGTCGCTGACCAGGGGCAGCAGGGTGGTGAGCAGGGGCTTCGTGGTCATATGGACTCCTGTGGGTCGATATGACTATACGTCGAGGTGGGTCGTTTTGACATGACCTGTGTCAAACCCCTGATTTTGCTGGAGATAAGAGTTGGCATGATTGGTGTAATAGCTCGGGCAGTCATTTGAAGCCACAGGCTCAGGAGTTGTTGCAATGCTCAATGCCGAACAACGTGCAATCATCAAGGCCACTGTCCCCCTGCTGGAAAGCGGCGGCGAAGCGCTGACCACCCACTTCTACAAGATGATGCTCAGCGAGTACCCGCAAGTGCGCCCGCTGTTCAACCAGGCCCACCAGGCCAGCGGTGACCAACCGCGCGCCCTGGCCAACGGGGTATTGATGTATGCCCGCCACATCGACCAGCTGGAGCAGCTTGGCGGCCTTGTCGGCCAGATCATCAACAAGCACGTCGCCCTGCAGATTCTGCCGGAGCACTACCCGATCGTCGGCAGCTGCCTGCTGCGCGCCATCGAAGAAGTGCTGGGCAAGGAAATCGCCACTCCCGCCGTGATCGACGCCTGGGGCGCGGCCTATGGCCAGTTGGCCGACATCCTGATCGGCGCGGAAGAGAACCTCTATAAACAGAAGGAAGAAGCCGAAGGCGGCTGGCGCGGCACCCGCGAATTCCGCCTGGTGCGCCGTGAGCAGGAAAGCAGCGAAATCGTTTCGTTCTACTTTGCCCCGGTGGATGGCAAACCGGTGCTCAAGGCCGAGCCTGGCCAGTACATCGGCCTGAAGCTGGACATCGACGGCGCCGAGCAGCGCCGCAACTACTCCCTGTCGGCACTGTGCGACGGCAAGGAATACCGCATCAGCGTCAAGCGCGAGGCGGGTGGCAAGGTCTCCAACTACCTGCACGATGTGCTGGCGGTGGGCGATACCCTGCAGCTGTTCCCGCCGGCTGGCGATTTCACCCTGGCGGCGAGCGACAAGCCGCTGGTGCTGATCAGCGGTGGCGTGGGTATTACTCCGACCCTGCCAATGTTGCAGGCGGCGTTGCAAACCCAGCGTGAGGTGCATTTCATTCACTGCGCCCGTAACGGCGCCGTGCATGCGTTCCGCGCCTGGATCGACGAGCTGGCCGAGCGTCACCCACAGCTCAAGCGCTTCTACTGCTATGCCGAACCGCATGATGATGCCGCGGCTGATGCCGTGGGCCTGCTGAGCGAGGACTTGCTGGCCGAGTGGCTGCCGCAAGAGCGAGACGTGGATGCCTACTTCCTCGGCCCCAAGGGCTTCATGGCTGCGGTCAAGCGCCAGCTGAAGGGCTTGGGTGTGCCAGAGCAGCAGAGCCGCTACGAGTTCTTCGGGCCGGCGGCTGCGCTGGAGTGATGTAGCGCCTGCACTGGCCTCTTCGCGGGTAAACCCGCTCCCACAGGGACCGCACAGGTTTCAAACCTTGTGGGGATCTGTGGGAAATTTAGTGGTTTTCAACAAACCAGCCCCCACAGGGATCGCGCAGATTTCAATGCCTGCGCGATCCCTGTGGGAGCGGGTTTACCCGCGAAGAGGCCGGTACAGGCTTACATCGTATTCATCCCAGCCGCTGGGCCACACTTCACCTTCCTGCCTATATATAAAGGAGAGATGAAAGCGGCTGCGCAGCTTTCATCTTTAATCCTCCTTTAATCACGGTATCCTTCACTCCCGGGTGTCGAGGGGCTTGCTCCTGCGCGGCACCCGGTCAGCCGCTTTTTTGCCGCACGGCGTTGAACCGACGTCGTTGCGGCCGGTCTCAGCCACACCGGATAGCCCCGCGCAGCGTTATCACGCCGCTTCCTCGGCACGTCAAAGGTCCTGCCCAGCGTGTAGAATTGCGCCAGGCAGGCAGATCACGCTGCCACTATCCATCGAAGGAACCGGCAATGAACGAACAAACATCGCGCCTGAATCGGGAACGGCGCTTTCTGGTACTGTTGGGCCTGATCTGCATTTCGCTGATCGGTGGCGCCCTCTACATGCAGATAGTCCTGGGCGAGGCACCATGCCCGCTGTGCATCCTGCAACGTTATGCGCTGTTGTTCATCGCCGTGTTCGCCTTCATCGCTGCGGCCATGCCCGGGCGCCGTAGCCTCACCTTCTTCGAGGCACTGGTGGTGCTCAGCGCCATCGGCGGAATCGTTGCGGCCGGCAACCATGTGTATATACTCGCCAACCCCATGGTCAGTTGCGGCATCGACACCTTGCAGCCGATCGTGGACGACCTGCCGCTGGCCAAGCTCTGGCCGCTGGTGTTCCAGGTCGACGGCTTCTGCAGCACGCCGTACCCGCCGATCCTCGGTCTGTCGCTGGCGCAATGGGCACTGGTGGCGTTCGTCCTTACGGCTGTACTGGTTCCGCTCGGGATCTATCGCAACCGACGCCAGGCTTAGACAAAAGTACCGAATGGCATGTGGTCTTTTACGCCGCATGAGAAGAGGGGAAATTCGCTCACCGCTTGATCCAGATCAACCCGGAGGCCTTGCAGAATGCGGCTTTGGGGCCTATCAAGCGGGGTGCGACAAACTGTCGCGAAGTTGAATTTTTGAGCGGTATTGTTGCAGATTCTGTAAAGGACTGTTGCTCAATAAGTCATAGTCAAGGGTTGGCGACCTATCTACAATCGCCCCCAATTTCCGTTCGGCACTGCTTGCGAGTCGCAGGATTGAAGGAAGCCTCAGCGCTCCTTTTTGCTGACTTCGTCAAGTTTCGCCCAACGGCGATACCGGGCGGATCCCCCTCCGCGTTTTCCCGCACCAAATGGACTTGGTCTGAAGTACAGGCCTGTTGCCTACGAAACCATAAGCACCGCTAACCCGCTTGACGCCAAGGTCCTGCAGTCGGACCCCGGGCAGGAGCGAGTTCGGGCGCGAAATGCCTCACTTGGCAGGACGAAGTGCTGGCTACCAAAACACAAATTGCATTGAAGCAAGCTGATCTAGAGGTCGTGAGATGAGTAAAAAGCGTTACCCCAGACTGTTTGGCATATTGCCCTTTTTAGGCATGCTTTTACTCAGTGGGTGCAACTGGACCCTGCTCGACCCGAAAGGTCAGGTCGGCATTGAGCAAAAGAACCTGATCCTGATCGCTACCGGCCTGATGCTGCTGGTGGTGATTCCTGTCATTATCATGACCGTGGTTTTCGCCTGGAAGTACCGTGCTTCCAACAAGGCTGCCACCTACACCCCCGACTGGTCGCACTCGACCAAGATCGAAGCCGCGGTGTGGATCATCCCGATCCTGATCATCATCGCCCTGGGCTACTTCACCTACCACTCCACCCACAAGCTGGACCCGTACCGTCCGCTGGATTCCGATGTGAAGCCGGTGCAGATCGACGTGGTCGCACTGGACTGGAAATGGCTGTTCATCTACCCGGAGCAGGGCATTGCCACGGTCAACAAGATCGTCTTCCCGGCTAACACTCCGGTCAACTTCCGCGTCACTTCCGACGCCGTGATGAACTCGTTCTTCATCCCGGGCCTGGGCGGCCAGATCTACGCCATGGCCGGCATGACCACCAAGCTGCACCTGATCGCCAACGAAAACGGCGAGTTCGACGGTATCAGCGCCAACTACAGCGGTGCTGGCTTCACCGGCATGAAATTCAAGGCTACTGCCACCTCTCAGGAAGACTTCGACAAGTGGGTCGCCGAGGTCAAGCAGTCGCCGAAGAAGCTGGACAAGGCCGAATACGACGCCTTGGCCAAACCAAGCGAAAACAACCCAGTCGCGCTGTATAGCGAGGCTTCGCCTGACCAGTTCCAGCTGATCGTCGACAAGTACGAAGGCATGAACCGCGGTCGTCCGAGCCACGAAGAAGCAGGCAGCAAAGATCTGGCCACTACCAAGGGTGTGGAATCGAGTATGCAACCAGCTGCCGGTGCAGAGGAGTAAGAGATGTTCGGTAAACTAAGCCTGGAGGCGATACCCTATCACGAGCCGATAGTCATGGTGACGCTTGCCATGATCGCGCTCGGTGGTATCGCTGTCGTCGGTGCTATCACCTACTTCCGCAAGTGGACCTACTTGTGGAGCGAGTGGTTGACGACTGTCGACCACAAGAAAATCGGGGTGATGTACATCATCGTCGCGATGGTCATGCTGCTGCGCGGCTTTGCCGACGCCATCATGATGCGTACCCAGCTGGCTGCCGCTACCGGTGGCTCCGAAGGCTACCTGCCGCCTGAACACTATGACCAGATCTTCACCGCTCACGGTGTGATCATGATCATCTTCATGGCGATGCCGTTCTTCACCGGCCTGATGAACCTGGCGGTTCCTCTGCAGATCGGTGCACGTGACGTTGCCTTCCCGTTCCTGAACTCCCTGAGCTTCTACCTGCTGCTGGCAGGCGTGCTGCTGGTCAACATCTCGCTGGGCGTTGGTGAATTCGCCAAGACCGGCTGGGTTGCCTATCCGCCGCTCGCGGGCATTCAGTACAGCCCTGGGGTGGGTGTCGACTACTACATCTGGGCGCTACAGCTCTCAGGCCTGGGTACGACGCTTACCGGCGTGAACTTCCTCGTCACCGTGATGAAGATGCGCGCACCTGGCATGAAACTGATGGACATGCCGATCTTCACCTGGACCTGCACCTGGGCCAACGTGCTGATCGTGGCTTCCTTCCCGATCCTGACCGCTGCACTCGCTCTGCTGACTGTTGACCGTTATCTGGACTTCCACATCTTCACCAACGAGCTTGGTGGGAACCCGATGATGTACGTCAACCTGTTCTGGGCGTGGGGTCACCCTGAGGTTTACATCCTGATCCTGCCGGCCTTCGGTGTGTTCTCGGAAGTTACCTCCACCTTCGCAGGCAAGCGTCTGTTCGGCCACCACTCGATGATCTACGCATCGGGCGCCATCGCCGTGCTGGGCTTCGCTGTATGGCTGCACCACTTCTTCACCATGGGTGCCGGCGCCAGCGTCAACACCTTCTTCGGCCTGGCGACGATGCTGATCTCCATTCCGACCGGTGTGAAGCTGTTCAACTGGCTGTTCACCATCTACCAGGGCCGTCTGCGCTTCACCGCGCCGATCATGTGGACCCTGGGCTTCATGATCACCTTCTCCATCGGTGGCATGACTGGTGTTCTGCTGGCTGTTCCAGGTGCTGACTTCGTGCTGCACAACAGCCTGTTCGTAATTGCTCACTTCCACAACGTGATCATCGGTGGTGCGGTATTCGGCTACATCGCCGGCTTCGCCTACTGGTTCCCGAAAGCCTTTGGTTTCACCCTGAACGAGAAGTGGGGCAAGGCTGCCTTCTGGTTCTGGATCTCGGGCTTCTACGTAGCGTTCATGCCGCTGTACGCCCTGGGCTTCATGGGCATGACTCGTCGTCTGAACCACTCCGACAACCCACTGTGGGAACCCTACCTGTACGTAGCCGTTGTCGGCGCCGTGCTGATCCTGTTCGGTATCGCCTGCCAGCTGATCCAGCTGTACGTATCGGTTCGCGACCGCAACCAGAACCTGGACGTGACCGGCGACCCATGGGGCGGCCGTACCCTGGAATGGTCGACTTCGTCGCCACCTCCGTTCTACAACTTCGCCCACATGCCTGAGAAGGTTGGTCTGGACGCCTGGCACGAAGCCAAGGAAGCCGGTGTTGCCTACAAGCCTGCGGCCAAGTACGAAGCGATCCACATGCCGAGCAACACCTCCACCGGTTTGTTCATGGGCCTGTTCCTGACCGTCTTCGGCTTCGCCTTCATCTGGCACATCTGGTGGCTGGTTGGCGCGAGCCTGGTTGCAACCATCGCTGTCTTCGTTCGCCACGCTGCGCGTGACGACCAGGGCTACATGGTTCCGGCCGAAGAAGTGGCGCGCATCGAAGGCGAGCGCATGAAAGCGCTGGCCAAAGCAGGTGCTCTGCCTGCCGGCGCACGTGTCGAATCGTTTGAGCGGGTGTAATCAATGTCCAGTCAAGTAATGCACGGTGCTGCTCATGGTCACGACCATGGGCATGACGACCACCACCACGACTCGGGCCAGATGACCGTACTCGGTTTCTGGCTGTACCTGATGACCGACTGCATCCTGTTTGCGTCGCTCTTCGCCACCTACGCGGTGCTGTCCGGCAGTTTTGCCGGCGGCCCGTCGGGTCATGACATCTTCCAGCTCGATTTCGTAGCTGTTGAAACGCTGTTCCTGCTGCTGTCCTCGATCACCTTCGGCTTCGCCATGCTGAAGATGTTCGACGGCAAGAAAGCTGGCGTACTGGGCTGGTTGGCTGTGACCTTCCTGTTCGGTGCAGGCTTCATCGCGATGGAAATCTACGAATTCCATCACCTGATCGCCGAGGGCTACGGCCCGAACCGCAGTGGTTTCCTGTCGGGCTTCTTCGCCCTGGTAGGTACCCACGGTCTGCACGTGACCGCCGGCCTGATCTGGATGGCAATCATGATGTACCAGATCAACAAGCACGGCATCACGCCGACCGCCAAGACCCGCATGAGCTGCCTGAGCCTGTTCTGGCACTTCCTGGACGTGGTCTGGATCTGCGTATTCACCGTCGTCTACCTGCTGGGAGTTCTGTAATGGCTAACGCACACGACACTCATCACGAAGGTAACCACGGCAGCGTCAAGTCGTACATGATCGGCTTCATCCTGTCGATCATCCTGACTGCGATCCCGTTCGGCCTGGCCATGTCGCCAAGCCTGCCGAAGAACCTGACCGTTCTGATCATTGTTGCCATGGCCGTGATCCAGGTAGTAGTGCACCTCGTGTACTTCCTGCACATGGACCGCTCGAAAGAGCAACGCAACAACGTTTCGACGTTCCTGTTCACCACCCTGGTGATCGCTCTGCTTGTCGGCCTGTCGCTGTGGATCATGTTCAGCATCCACTTCGAAATGTTGGCCAAGTGAGGTAAGACTGCATGTCCGTTAAGCACTTTATCCAAATCACCAAACCGGGGATCATTTTCGGTAACGTGCTTTCCGTGGCAGGCGGTTTCTTCCTTGCCTCGAAGGGCCATGTGGATTTCGCCCTGTTCCTGGCGGTGGTGATCGGTACTTCGCTGGTGGTTGCGTCCGGATGCGTGTTCAACAACTGCATCGACCGTGACATCGACCACAAGATGGAGCGCACCAAGAACCGCGTCATGGTCCAGGGCGGCATGTCGCTGCCCCTCGCGCTGATCTACGCCACCCTGCTCGGGGTGGCGGGTTTCAGCCTGCTGTATGTCCAGGCCAACCCGCTGTCGGCGTTCTGTGCGCTGATCGGCTTCATCGTCTACGTCGGTTTCTACAGCCTGTGGCTGAAGCGTAAATCGGTGCACGGCACCTTGGTCGGCAGCCTGTCTGGTGCCATGCCTCCGGTGATCGGCTATTGCGCCGTGAGCAACAGCTTCGACCTGGCTGCATTTACCCTGCTGGTGATGTTCAGCCTGTGGCAGATGCCGCACAGCTTCGCCATCGCGATCTTCCGCTTCAAGGATTACAGCGCTGCCAACATTCCGGTCCTGCCGGTGGCACGTGGCATCCTCGCGGCGAAGAAGCAGATCGTGCTGTACGTGCTGGCTTTCGTGCTCGCAACCCTGATGCTTACCCTCGGCGGTTACGCCGGCCTCGGCTATCTGGCCGTGGCAGCAGCCATGGGCCTGTACTGGCTGTACATGGCCTGGGCTGGCTACAAGGCCGAGGACGACAGCAAGTGGGCACGCAAGGTGTTCGGCTTCTCCATCCTCACCGTCACTGCCCTGAGCGTGATGATGGGTGTGGACAGCCAGACCGCTGCGGAAGTGCTGATGACATACGCACGCTGATACTGCTGCCTGTTTCACGAAAAACCCCGGCCACTGTGCCGGGGTTTTTTATGGGCGTTTTTCTGTGCCGGCCTTGTTCGCGGGCTCGCCCGCGAACAAGGCCGGCACAGCAGAATATAAATTTCTTATTTTCAAAAAATACATCTGAAAAGATCTATGAAAACAGGAAATTGTCCTTTACAGGTATCCTGTATCGGCACTATCTTCTGATTCAGGCCGCCACATCGGCCAGCGTCGCTCGGACGGTTCCGGGCGCTTACGTACTCAGAGGAAGCCATGGCCAACCCAGGTTCGCCGCGCCGCTTTGCGCGCATCGATCGTCTGCCCCCTTACGTCTTCAACATCACTGCCGAGCTCAAGATGGCCGCCCGCCGCCGTGGCGAGGACATCATCGACCTGAGCATGGGCAACCCCGATGGCGCCACCCCGCCGCACATCGTCGAGAAGCTGGTGCAGGTCGCCCAGCGTGAAGATACCCACGGCTACTCCACCTCTCGCGGCATCCCGCGCCTGCGTCGGGCCATCTCCAACTGGTACAAGGAACGCTACGAGGTCGACATCGACCCGGAAAGCGAAGCCATCGTCACCATCGGCTCGAAGGAAGGCCTGGCGCACCTGATGCTGGCTACCCTCGACCAGGGCGACACAGTGCTGGTGCCCAACCCCAGCTACCCGATCCATATCTACGGGGCGGTGATCGCCGGTGCCCAGGTGCGTTCGGTACCGCTGGTGCCGGGCGTGGACTTTTTCAACGAACTCGAGCGGGCCATCCGCGAGTCGATCCCCAAGCCGAAGATGATGATCCTCGGCTTCCCGTCCAACCCCACCGCTCAGTGCGTGGAGCTGGACTTCTTCGAGCGCGTGGTGGCCCTGGCCAAGCAGTATGGCGTGCTGGTGGTCCATGACCTGGCCTATGCCGACATCGTCTACGATGGCTGGAAGGCCCCGTCGATCATGCAGGTGCCGGGGGCCAAGGACATCGCGGTGGAGTTCTTCACCCTGTCCAAGAGCTACAACATGGCTGGCTGGCGGATCGGCTTCATGGTCGGCAACCCCGAGTTGGTCAGTGCCTTGGCGCGGATCAAGAGCTACCACGACTACGGCACCTTCACCCCGCTGCAGGTGGCTGCCATTGCAGCACTGGAAGGCGACCAGCAGTGCGTACGAGACATTGCCGAGCAATACCGCCAGCGCCGCAACCTGCTGGTGAAAGGGCTGCACGAGCTGGGCTGGATGGTCGAGAACCCCAAGGCTTCGATGTACGTATGGGCGAAGATCCCGCCGGAGTATGCGCACCTGGGCTCGCTGGAGTTTTCCAAGAAACTGCTGGCCGAAGCCAAGGTTTGTGTGTCGCCGGGGATCGGTTTTGGTGATTATGGTGATGACCATGTGCGTTTTGCCCTGATCGAGAACCAGGATCGTATTCGCCAGGCGATTCGCGGGATCCGGCAGATGTTCCGGGCTGATGGCCTGACTCGTAAGTAAGCCCCCATGTCTACAGGTACGGCACATGCCGCACGGCCTGCGCCGTACCTGTAGGAGCACTTTCCTACTGCTCTACAGCTACCCAGATAACTATTTTTCTGCACTCATTTCTCACTTCAGAGACCCGAAAGATGAGTGTCTTCACCGCCTATTTCTGCGGCACCGGCTCCCACCGCTTCGACGATGCCAACCCCAACTTCTGGAATGGTGAGCTGGTCTCGACCCTGGCCAGCAATGACCAGGGCCGCGAGTTCGCTCACTGGATTGCCGTTGACGGCCCCGGCAGCGGCAACCTCCAGGATGACAATCTGTTCGTCGAGCCCGGTGGTTATTTCAACTGGAGCGGCCAGTTGTTCGGCAGCGGCTGGGAAGAGAACGTCAACCATGTGCTGAAGGTGATCAAGGGCGAAAGCAGCTGGCAGCGCACCAAGCTGAGCGAGGAAGAATACGAGCGGCTGAAGGAGGCCGCGGTTCCGATCCCGGATGCCACCTCTACAGCTTCCTGGTTCTGGCGCACCTATGACTACGGCGAACGCCACCCGACGCCACAGGAGCTGCAAGAGCGCATCATCAACCTGTTCCGCAAGCCGCGCTTGCCGACCCAGGTGAACCTGGTGGGTTGGAGCAGGGGAGGGATCAGTTGCCACATGCTGGCCAACGCCATGGCGCAGGACCCTGTATTGCGGGACATACCCGTGAATATCTTCGCCATCGACCCGGTGCCGGGCATCGGTAACCTGCAAAGCCAGCGGGTAACCTTGGCGGGCAATGTCCGCGAGTATGTGGGTTTCTATTCGCGGGACGAGCGATCCAAAGGCTTTGCCTGCGTGATCCCTTCGGTCGAACCGGGTACACGGATATGCATCTACCCGATACCAGGCCGCCACGCCACGCTGGTGGGCAACGCCTCCATCGACGGTGCGAGTGATGGCAAGGTACTGGCGGAGCCGGGATTGATCGTTCGTCATTTTGCCGAGGTCTGCCTGACCCGCTGGGGTGTGCAACTGGACAGGCGCCTGTTCCTGAGCGACGAGCAGTTGATGCGATATCACATGGTCATGGCCGCTGCCGAAGGGAGTTACAAGGCCATGCGTAGCGAGTCGTATACCGTACTTACCGAGGGCGAAGATGACGACCGCTTGGTGTATTGCGGCGAGACCTGCATTCACTTCAGCAAGGTGTGTGGTGATGGCTATGAGCCGACCGAGGGCCTTGGCCAGCAGCGCTGGGATGTCAACACCTACAAGGCATTACGCTGACTTGAATGGGCGGCCGGGGAAGTCGTTGGTCGCCCGTGTTCAATTGCCGGATCAGCGGCAAATATTTTTTGCATTCCCCTCTATCCAGCCGCCCCGGCTTGGATTGAAAATGGCGCCGCGGGCCAGCCCCGATAACAACAACCTTCCCTCCGTGCCATCATGTCCGAATACAACCCTTGCCTTGACTGCGGCGCCTGCTGCGGGTACTTCCGTGTGTCCTTTTTCTGGGGCGAATGCCAGTCCGCCGGGGGCCTTGTGCCGGACGACCTGGTGGTACAGATCAACCCCACCCGTGTTGCCATGATCGGCACCGATGCCAAACCCTGCCGCTGCATCAGCCTGCAGGGCGAGATCGGCCAGGAAGTGGCTTGCACCATCTACGCCAACCGTTCCAGCCCCTGCCGCGAGTTCGAGGCGTCGTGGGAGGGTGGGGTGCATAACCCCAGCTGCGACGATGCGCGGGCGGCGTATGGCCTGCCACCACTGACCCCGCCCGGGGCCAACGAGCCGCATTGGCCGGATGATGGGGCTGAGGTGGCCTGATCGTATTTCGTTAGCCTGTACCGGCCCTTTCGCGGGTAAACCCGCTCCTACAGGTATCACCGTACCCTGTAGGAGCGGGTTTACCCGCGAAAGGGCCATCAGCTGTAAGAAGATTCTGAACCTGCAACCAAATGCTTCAGGTTGCCAGGGATTAGGAATTATCCTACGGCCTAAGTCGGATGCCGTCTG
Organism: Pseudomonas shirazica; assembly: GCF_015168335.1. Lineage (NCBI taxonomy): Bacteria > Pseudomonadati > Pseudomonadota > Gammaproteobacteria > Pseudomonadales > Pseudomonadaceae > Pseudomonas > Pseudomonas shirazica. Next base: position 4,375,870 of record NZ_CP063456.1, on the reverse strand, counting down.
ATAGGCAAGTAGCTACCTCAGAGATAACGTTTCGGCGTCGTCACAATTGGCGATCGGGTGTGAGAAGCCCGGTGTTTCGAGATGGCTTGCCAGTTATGGCAGCCGTGCGCGTGCAGACTTCGGTCTGGCCGGTGCCTCGGACACTGGTCTTCTCACCTCGCGTACGGCTGCCACCTTATCTGTGAGAAGGATGCGAGTGGTTGCCTCTGAAAATATTTCCGAGATGACTATGAAAAAACTTGTACCTGATCCACCCGTTACAGACCTTACTTACCAAGCCGCGAAGTCCCAGGCTACCCAGGTCATGGACATTCTCTCCAACACCATCCTCCAATACCTCGACGCAGAAGCCCCGGACCTGCGTTCCACCCTTCTCGAAAACATGTCGACGCAAACTGCCCTGTTGCACGCCTTGTTAGCCCACATAAAGGCGCAGGAGGCCCAGGCATGAGCGACCACCTCAAATCCCGCACCACCGTAGGTGCGGAGAAATTCCTTGAGCTGTACCGGATAGAGCCGGGTGTACCGCTTGATCTGGCATTCGATGAATTGTCGGTGCTGATCGGCTGTATCAAGCATTTGAACGAAGAGGCCGAGATGGAGGGCGACAAGATCGCTGGCAGCGCGGCGCGCATTCTCAGTGCCATGGCCAAGGCGCTGATCAATGACATGGAAATGGGCTTGAATCGGGGCGCCTGAACGATTTTTGGGGCCGCTTTGCGGCCCATCGCCGGCAAGCCAGGCTCCCACAGGTATAGTGCAAGGCTCCTGGCCTGTGGTGTACCTGTGGGAGCCTGGCTTGCCGGCGATAGGGCTGCGCAGCAGCCCCGGGATGCTTGAACCGATCGCTTGACGTTAAACTGTCATCTCCCCAGCAATGGACAGGAGATCCGGCGTGACCCCACCCCGCAGTTTCCCCAGTGACCTCTGCCTCGACAGCCCGCGTCTGCAATTGCGCCCCATGCGCCATGCCGATGCCGCGCAATGGCTGGCGATCATGGCCGACCCCGAGGTCATGCGCTATTGGCACCATGCACCTTGGCAAGACCTGGCCGAAGCCGAAAGCGCCCTGGCCGCCGACCGCGAAGCCTATGCCAATGGTGACCAGCTCAAGCTTGGCATGTACCGCCGTGACAACGGCGAACTGATCGGTATGGTCCAGCTGTTCAATATCGACGATGTCTCTCGCCGTGGTGAAATCGGCTACTGCCTGGCCAGCGCGGTGCAGGGCAGGGGTTACATGGACGAAGCACTGACCTGCTTCATCGATTACCTCGCCCACACCCTGCACATGCGCCGCCTGGAAGGCGAGATCGACCCGCGCAACCAAGGTTCGGCACGCACTCTGGAGCGCCAGGGCTTTGTGCTGGAAGGCACATTGCGTGCGCGTTGGTGCGTTGCCGGCGAGTTGTCCGATTCGGGTATTTATGGCCTTCTGCTAGAGCCCCCGGTTGCATAGGAAGTAAATCTCTTGCCAGTTTTCTACCTGAGCGCCAGCCTGCTGCTTTACCTGCTCGCACTGTTCTTCGACGGCGCGCTGATGAGTGGTGACCGCCACATGCCGGCCCTGCAGATGCTGTTGTACGGGCCTTGGGGTATGCCCTTCGGGTTGTACCAGTGGTTTGCCAACCCGCTGCTGGCCCTGGCGGTCCTTGCCCATCGACGCTTTCGCCGGCTGGCATTGCTGGTCGGGCTGGTGGCTGTGTATCTGGCGGCCAGCAGCTTTGGAATTGACCGCCTGCCGGACAATCAGAGCTATGAGTTCCATGACCTGACCGGTTTTGGTGCCGGTTTCTACCTGTGGCTGGCGGCAATGGTGGTGTTTTGCATGGGCCAGGCCTGGCATTGCTGGAGGGCACGCAGCGCCGACGACATGCCGGGCTGGAGCTGGCTGGATGTGGTGTTGATCGCGGCGCTTGGCGTGGCGTTGTATGCGGCCACGCAGATGCCATCGCTGCGCTTCGAGCCGGGCAAGGTGCTGATGCCGCCGGAACAGCCACAGACGCTGTGATACCCACAAGGAGGGGTTGATGACCAAGCATTACCTGACGGGCCTGGCAGTGGCCTGTGTGCTGCCGCTGGCCCAGGCGGATGACTACACGCCGGGATACGGGCAGTGCATGGACAAGGCGTCCAGTACCGTTGCCATGAGCGAGTGCATTCGGGCCGAGACGCAGTTGCAGGACCAGCGTTTGAACCGGGTGTACAAGCAATTGATGGGCAAGCTGGATGCCGGGCAGCAGAAGAGCCTGCGTGATGTGCAGCGCAAGTGGCTTGCCTACCGCGATGGCAATTGCGGGTTCCATGTGCAGGCCAGTGGCGGGACCATGGCACAGCTGGAAGGTGGGTCCTGTGTGATGGACATGACCCGCGACCGGGCGGCGGAGCTGGAGCGCGTGCTCAGCCCTGGGCAGTGAGGCTGCCAGTACTGGCCCTATCGCCGGCAAGCCAGCTCCCACAGGGAGCGCATACCCTGTCAGGCAGTGCAATACCTGTGGGAGCTGGCTTGCCGGCGATGGGGCGCGAAGCGGCCCCGTTTTTACTTGCGCGGTTCGCGCAGCGCCCGGGCCTTGAGATACTCGCGCACTTCCACCGCATCCCCGGCAAACTCGATACGCTCTGCTTTCGCTGCACGCTGGTAGGCATACATCGGGTCGTAATACTCGCTCAGCAAGCTTTCGATGAAGACCCGGTGCAACTCCACCGAACCACTGCGCTGCTGCTCGTCCAGCGCCTGGCGCAGGATTTCCGACAGCCGCTGATGGCGCTCGCCGCCGAGGCGCTTTTGAATCCTGCCCATGCTCTGCAGAAGTGTCTCGGCAAATAGCCGCCGGCCATCTTCTTCACCATGCAGGCTGACGAACTCGGCGCTCAGGTCGATCACGTAGTCGCGCAGGATACGCTCCACGCGGTTGGCCAAACTGTCTTCCAGCCACACCAGCGGGTATTGCTGCATGCCCTGGTACAACTCCAGCGGTACGGTGCAGCTGCCCACGATTCGGCCTTCGTCTTCCAGCACGAACTGCTCGATGCCCCGGGCGCGTTTTTTCAACACGTCTATGGCCAGCCTGTTCTCGAAGTCGATCTGCGCTGGCTGAGCAGTGGCGCGCTTGCCAAAGCTGGAACCGCGATGGTTGGCGTAGCCCTCCAGGTCCAGCGCGTTGTCCAGCAGGTGCAGCACATCCGTCTTGCCGGTGCCGGTCAGGCCGCCCACGAGCACGAAATCACATTGCGCGACCGCCTGTTGGGTAGTCTCCAGCAGGAAGTGGCGCATAGCCTTGTAGCCGCCCTCGACGAGGGGGTAGTGGATGCCCTTCTCATCGCGCAGCACTTTCTGCACAAGATGGGAGCGCAGGCCGCCACGGAAGCAGTACAGGTAGCCTTCCGGGTGATCCTCGGCGAACTTTGCCCAGGCCTCCAGACGTGCCTGCTTGATCTCGCCGCTGACCAGCTTGTGGCCCAGAACGATGGCTTCAGCCTGGCCTTTCTGCTTGTAGCAGGTGCCGACCTTTTGCCGCTCCTGGTCATTCATCAGCGGCAGGTTGACGGCGCAGGGGAAGGCGCCCTTGGCAAACTCGACAGGTGCACGCATGTCCATCATCGGCACATCGTCGAGGAACAACTGGCGAAAGTCGGTGCAGTCGGGGCGCATCAGATCACCTCGACCGCGTGGCTCTGTCGCTCGACCAGCTTGCCGATTGGCGCCAGTTGCAGGCCCAGTTCGGCGGCCACCGCCAGGAACTCGGCTTCACCCTCCGGGATAACCGCCACCAGCAAGCCGCCACTGGTCTGCGGGTCGCACAGCAGATGCTTCTGGTCGTCGCTCAGGGCGCCGATCTTGTGGCCATAGCTGTCGAAGTTGCGCAGGGTGCCGCCGGGGATGCAGCCCTCGGCCAGGTAGTGGTCGACGCTGGGCAGGCGCGGGACGGCGGCATAGTCCAAATGAGCGGTAAGGCCACTGCCCTCGGCCAGTTCCACCAGGTGGCCGAGCAGGCCGAAACCGGTGACGTCGGTCATGGCCTTGACCCCGTCAAGCTTGCCGAAGCGGCTGCCTGGCGTGTTGAGGGTGCACATCCAGTCGCGGGCAAGGCCCTGGTCCTGGGGGCGCAGCTTGGCCTTTTTCTCGGCGGTGGTGAGGATGCCGATACCCAGTGGCTTGGTCAGGTACAAGCGGCAGCCTGCGCTGGCGGTGTCGTTGCGCTTGAGGTGACGCTTGCTGACCACGCCGGTGACGGCCAGGCCGAAGATCGGCTCGGGGGCGTCGATGGAGTGGCCGCCGGCCAGCGGGATACCGGCTTCGGCGCATACCGCACGGCCGCCGCGGATCACTTCGCGGGCCACTTCCGGTGGCAGCACGTTGACCGGCCAGCCGAGAATGGCAATGGCCATCAGCGGGTCGCCGCCCATGGCGTAGATGTCGCTGATGGCGTTGGTGGCGGCGATACGGCCGAAGTCGTACGGGTCATCGACGATCGGCATGAAGAAGTCGGTGGTCGAGACCACGCCGCGCTCGTCATCCAGCGCGTACACGGCAGCGTCGTCGCGCGAGGTGTTGCCTACCCAAAGTTTCGGGTCCAGAGCCTGGGTGCCGCTTTCTGCGAGGATCACATCCAGCACCTTGGGGGATATCTTGCAGCCACAGCCGGCACCATGGCTGTACTGGGTCAGGCGAATCGGCTCGCTCATGTGCACCTCAGGAGGTCAATTTGATGCGCGATTGTAGCAAAGCTGGCCTTTGCGCCTGCGCCTCTTATAATTCCCGTCGTCGGCCTATAGGCCGACATTTCCCCGCTATTGAACCGGAGAACACCTCATGCTCAAACGCCCTCTGGCGCTCGCCGCCGGCCTTGTGCTGTCTTGCTGTGCCGTTGTCGCCCAGGCCGCCGACACTCTGCGGGTCAGCGCCATCCCTGACGAAGCACCGACCGAACTGCAGCGCAAGTTCAAACCGTTGGGCGAGTACCTGGCCAAGCAGTTGGGCATGGAGGTGAAGTTCGTGCCTGTGGCCGATTACCCCGCGGTAGTCGAATCGCTGGCCTCCGGCCGCCTGGACCTGGCCTGGCTGGGGGGCTTCACCTTCGTACAGGTGCACTTGAAGGACCCTGCCGCCACGCCGCTGGTGCAGCGTGAACAGGATGCGCAGTTCACTTCCAAATTCATCACCGCCAACCCTGATGTGAAGAGCCTGGCCGACCTCAAGGGCAAGTCGTTTGCCTTCGGTTCCATTTCCTCCACTTCGGGCAGCCTGATGCCGCGTTACTTCATGCTCAAGCAGGACAACATCAAGCCTGAAGACTACTTCGGTCGCGTTGCCTACTCCGGCGCCCACGATGCCACCGTGGCCTGGGTGCAGGCCGGCAAGGTCGATGGCGGCGTGCTCAATGCCAGCGTTTGGCAGAAGCTGGTGGATGCCGGCAAGGTCGATACCGCCAAGGTGAAGGTGTTCGCCACCACCCCGACCTACTTCGACTACAACTGGACCGTGCGCGGCAACATGGACCCGGCGCTGAAAGAGAAGATCAAGAAAGCCTTCCTCGGCCTCGACCCGGCCAACCCGGAGCACAAGGCGATCCTCGACCTGCAGGCGGCCAGCCGCTTCATCGAGACCAGACCTGAGAACTACGTGGGCACCGAGCAGGCTGCGCGCGAGGCCGGCCTGCTCAAGTGATATCGACAGTGGCTTCCAATGTGGCGATCCATCTGCACGAGGCCGGGCTGCGCCATGGCCAGGTGCGTGCGCTCGATGCCGTGAGCCTGAGCATCGGCCAGGGCGAGCGCGTCGCCATCATAGGCCCGTCGGGGGCGGGCAAGTCCAGCTTGCTGCACCTGATGGCGACCGCCGTCCAGCCCAGCAGCGGGCGCCTGGAACTGCTCGGCGAGCAGCCATGGGCGTTGTCCTCCAGAGCCCGCCAGCGCCTGCGTGCGCGGGTAGGCCTGGTGCATCAGGCACCGCCCTTGCCGCCGCGCCAGCGGGTGGTGACGGCAGTGCTGGCCGGCCGCCTGGGGCAGTGGGGCATGCTGCGTGGCCTGTTCAACCTGCTGTACCCCTGCGATGTGCCGGGGGCGCGCCAGGCACTGGCCGAGCTGGGGTTGGCCGACAAACTCTTCGTACAGTGCGGGCAATTGTCCGGTGGCCAGTTGCAGCGTGTGGGCATTGCCCGGGCGCTGTACCAGCGGCCGCAGGTGTTGTTGACCGACGAGCCGGTGTCGGCCATGGACCCGGTGCTGGCTGACCACAGTCTGGCCTTGCTCAACCGCCACGCACAGGCCAATGGCGTCACTCTGGTGGCGAGCCTGCATGCCGTGGACCTGGCGCTGGCGCACTTCCCGCGGGTGGTTGGTATCCGCGAAGGGCAGGTGGTGTTCGACTGCCCGGCGCAAGCGGTGACCGAGCAGTTGCTGGATGCGTTGTATGCGAATGAACAACTGGCTTCACCACCGAGCCAGGGGCCGACCCTGACCGTGCAGATACCGCGATGCTGAAACTTGATGCCCGCGACCCGGCGCTGTGGCCGCGGTTGCTGCTGACCCTGCTGGCTGTGGCGGTGCTGTGGCCTGGCGTGCAGCTGAGCGAATTGAACCCGGCGGTCCTGCTGCAAGCGGAGAATCGCCAGCAGATCGCCAGTTTCACCAGTGCCTTCTGGCCACCAGCACACGATGCCGACTTCCTTTCCCTGCTTTATGAGGCCACCTTGCAGACCCTGGCCGTGGCCACGGCCGGCATGGCGTTGGCGTTGCTGCTGGCGGTCCCTGCCGGGTTGCTGGCCAGCCGTGCCTTGTCGCTGCGTGCCGCCTCACATGGCGGTCGCGCCGGGTTGTGGTCGCGTCTGCTACGCCTGCCAGTGCGCTGGTTGCTGATTTTCCTGCGCAGTGTGCCGGAAATCGTCTGGGCGTTGCTGTTCGTGCGGGCCGTGGGGCTGGGGCCGACGGCGGGCGTGCTGGCTATCGCCATTACCTACAGCGGTATGCTCGGCAAGGTCTATGCCGAGATCTTCGAATCGGTCGACCAGCGCCCGGCGCATGCCTTGCTGCAGGCGGGTAGTGGCCGCCTGGCTGCGTTTTTCTACGGCATCCTGCCCAGTGCGGTCTCCGAAGTGGTGTCCTACACCGTGTACCGCTGGGAGTGCGCGGTGCGCGCCTCGGTGGTGATGGGCTTTGTCGGTGCTGGCGGGCTGGGGCAGCAGATCGACCTGTCGATGCGAATGTTCGCGGGAGCGGAGGTGGCAAGCATGCTGCTGACCTTCCTGGTCCTGGTGATGCTGGCCGACCTGCTCAGCCGCTTCCTGCGCTGGAGGCTTGCATGAACCGGGTCATCAACTGGCTGGTGCTCGGCGCCATCGTGGCTGCAGTGATGGCCTCGTTCGCATACCTGGAGCTGGACTTGCAGGCGCTGGTCGGCAACGGCGGGCTGGGGCAGATGGGCGAGTATGCCGGGCGTTTTCTGCACCCGGACCTGTCTGCCGGGCACCTGCGCGCGGTAGCGCATGGGGCGCTGGAAACCTTGGCCATGTCCGGCCTGGGCACCTTGTTGGCCATGCTGCTGGGCATGCTGTTGGCGCTGCCGGCCGCTGGCCGGTTCGGTTGGCCACTGCAGGCCTGTGCGCGGTTGTTGCTGAATGCCCTGCGGGCCATCCCGGAACTGGTGTGGGCCGCGCTGACGGTGCTGGCTGCCGGGCTTGGGCCGAATGCCGGTACCCTGGCGTTGGCGCTGCACACCGCTGGCGTGCTGGGGCGGCTGTTTGCCGAGGCGCTGGAGAACGCACCGCCGGAGCCGGCGGCGGCCATCCGCTTGCAGGGCGGTAGCCAGGTGGCGGCATTCTGCTTTGGCACCTTGCCCAATCTGTGGCCGCAGTTGCTGGCTTATAGCCTGTATCGGTGGGAGAACAATATCCGCATGGCCAGCGTTCTGGGGTTTGTCGGTGCGGGTGGGTTGGGGCAGATGCTGTACACCACCTTGAGCCTGTTCCAGGAGGCCCAGGCCAGCACGGTGATCATGGGGATGCTGGTGCTGGTGTTGCTGGTGGACGCGTTGAGTGATGTGTTGCGCCAGCGCTATGTGCGGGCCTGACAGATAGCCGGGGCCGCGTTGCGGCCCTATCGCGACACAAGGCCGCTCCTACAGGCAAAGTGCCGCCTTTGATGCTTGCGCGGCCCCTTGTAGGAGCGGCCTTGTGTCGCGATGGGCTGCAACGCAGCCCCAAAATCCCTCAGGCACCCACAACTCCGGCACACTGCGCCTCCCGCTGCATCGACTCCAGGTTCCGCTCAATCGTCTCGCAAATGCTGTCCATCTGGATCTGGTGTTCACTGAGTCTGAACGGGCTCTGCAAATCCGTCCCGATCCGCTCGATGGCCAGCAGCATGAAGCCCACCACCGTCGAAGCCAGCGGCGTGAACCAGCCCAGCGATTCCACCAGCCCCACCGGTACGATCAGGCAGAACAGGGTGATGAACAGCCGAGGAAAGTACACGTAAGGGTAGGGCAGCGGCGTATTGGCGATCCGTTCCATGCCACCTTGGGCGTTGGACAGGTCCACCAGCGTTGACTCCAGCCTTGCCAGGCGAATGCTGTCCAGCCGCCCGGCCTGGTATTCCCGCGCCAGCAACGCCGCCGAACCACTCAGAATGTCGTTGGCGAAATTGTTCGAACGGTTGCGCCGCTCGAATTCCGCAGGCGGGATGAACGCCATCAGTTCATCCGGGCAGCGCTCGCCCTTCAAGTGTGCCGCCAGGCAGTTCACATAGGCGATATGCCGGCGCAGCAGGGTAGCCTTGATCGGGTTCAGGCCATCATCCGGGTCATCGATCAGGGTCAGCACCTGCCGCGCGAAGCTGCGCGAACTGTTCACCAACGCCCCCCACAATGTGCGCGCCTCCCACCAGCGGCTGTAGGCGCTGCTGTTGCGAAAGCTCACCAGCACCACCAGCGCCGAGCCCAGCAAGGTCAACGGGATCAGCGGCAGGGTGAACTTGCTGTTGAAGAACAGCATGAAATCGATGGTGACCAGCACATCCCAGATCAGCAGCCAGAACAGCGACCAGCCGATGTAGCCGACGGTCTTCACGACCAGGCGGTACTTGCGGGTGATGATGTCTTTCACGCGGGGGTACCTCGAAACGCGGGTGATGCAGGATCGGACGTCGAGGCGCGGCGAAGGTTCGGGTGTTGAATGTTGCAGGTTTTTTATGACCGTGAAGAGAAAAGTCTGACCCCGCTATGGGAAATGCCTGAGTTCCCATATAAGGGGTAAGGCGACAGAGTGGGCCGCTTCAACACTTGAATGGGTGTGAAATGAGCGAAAAGTTGATCCCGTTTGATATGGCGGCCTTGTTGAGTAGTGATGAGGCCATCACTGAGTACCTTAGTCAGGTCCTCGCAGATGGCGATACCGAGGAAATAATTCGGGCACTTGGCCATATCGCTCGCGCACGGGGAATGACGCAGATCGCCACCGAGAGTGGGTTGGGAAGGGAAAGTCTGTACAAGGCACTCAGTCCAGGCGCAAAACCACGCTTTGACACTGTGCTGAAAGTCATTCGTGCCTTGGGTGTCGACCTCCTCGTTCAGCCCCATGTAGTTCCCCGCTAGCAGAACAGGGATTTCGGAGGGCTGAACGGGGCGGTTGGTCAGCTTCATGGCAGGTCATTCCTGCGCTGGCAACGGGGCGCGGCCGGAGCGGCCGAGGCCATTGCCTCCAGTACTCGGCGAGGCCGTGAGCCAGAGGGGCTGGTCGTCTGGATGCTACTCCACCGGGTCACTCACCGGCTTGGCAAAGATGGCCTTGAGTTCGCTGGTCATCGGGAATTCCAGGTTCAAGCCTTTGGGCGGAATCGGTTGTTCGAACCAGCGCTGGTAGATCCCGTTGATTTCCCCGGAACTGTACAGCTCGCCCAGCGCCGCGTTCACCAGCGCGAGAAACTGTGGGTCATCCTTGCGCACCATGCAGCTGTAGATTTCCCGTGACTGCTCTTCCCCGACCACCACCCAATTGTGCGGGTCGCGGGCCTTGGCGCGTTCGCCGTAAAGCAGCGCATCGTCCATGTAGAACGCCGCCGCCCGACCGGACTGCAACATCTGGAAGGCCTCACCATGGTCCTTGGCGCTGATCACGTACATGTCCATCTTGTTATCGACGTTGTAGCTTTTCAGATAGCGTTCGTTGGTGGTGCCGGCGGTGGTCACCACGTTCTTGCCGCGCAGGTCGGCGAAACTCTTGATCCCGCTGTCTTTGGCCGTCAGCAACTGGCCTTTGACATAGATGAACCCATAGGAAAACGCCACCTGTTTCTGGCGCTCTGCGGTGACGCCGGTCGAGCCGCACTCCAGGTCAACGGTACCGTTCTGCACCAGCGGAATGCGGGTTTGCGATGTCACCAGGTTGTATTTCACCTTGAGCTGGGGCAATGCCAGCTTCTGCTGTACCCGCTCGACGATCTTGTTCGCCAGGTCTACCGAGTAGCCCATGGGTAGCCCCGAATGGTCGCCCACATAAGAGAACGGTACCGAAGCATCGCGATATCCCAGGGTAATGCTGTTGGCTCTGGCAATCTTGCTCAGGGTAGGCCCAAGCGCTGCTTCGTCAGCATGGGCCTGGGTGCCTAGCAACAGGCCAAGGGTGCAGCCGATCAACGTGATTTTTCGCATTGTTATTCTCCGTTGTAGGTGAGGGGATCAGAGACATGCTGCAGTACGGTTATTTCCACCAGCCGCACGGGCGGTGAAACCCTGCAGGTCGATGGAGGGGCGGCGCTGGCCGATCAGTTCACTCAGCAGACGTGCGCTGGCGCAGGCCAGGGTAAAGCCCAGCGCTCCATGGCCAAGGTTCAGCCACAGATTGCGGTACGCCGTTGCGCCCAGCAGCGGTACGCCGCTGGGGGTCGCCGGCCGCATGCCGGCCCATTCGATGGCGTAGTCGTAGTCACCAGCATTGGCGAAGGTTTCGCGGGCCTGGCGTTTTAGCAGGGCCAGGCGCTTGGGGTCCAGCGACGGATCGAAACCGACAATGTCGACCATCGCCGCCACCCGCAACTGTTCACCAATCCGGGCGTAGACGATCTTGCGATCGTAGTCGGTGATGCTCAGGTCCGGCGCCTTGTGCTGTGCACCGATCGGTAATGTCAGGCTATAGCCCTTGAGTGGATACAGCGGCAGGTCGATGCCCGGCAGTGCCAGCAACGCACTGCGATGGCCGGCTGCAACGACCAATTGCTCCACCGGCAGCACTTCGTCGTCCAGTTCAATTGAATTCACTACGCCATGCGCATGGCGAATTGCGGACACCGCTTGGCCCAGGCGGAATTTGCAGCGTCCCGACGCCTGCAGGTGCGCCGCCAGTTGCTGGCAAAAGCTGTGGCAGTCGCCGACTTCTTCATCCGGGGTATAGATGGCGCCGACAAAGGGCGCCTCTGCCAGTGCCGGGTCCAGACGGGTGCAGTCGGCGTGCGACAGCACCTGTTGTTGCTGGGGCGCGGCAAGGTTCTTGCGCGCATGTTCGAAGCTGCTGGCCTGGCGGAAGGTGACCAGCTTGCCGTTGCGCCGCCAGTTGAAACCGTCCAGGCCATCCTCTTCTCGCCAGGTTTGCAAGGTCGATTGGCTCAACAGCGCTAGGCGCAACAGGTGGCCTGCGTTGGCACGGTTGACCGAGGAGCGGCAAGCACCAAGGAATGCTGCCATCCAGCGCCATTGGGCACGATCGAAGCGCGGGCGCAGTCGCAGCGGCGATTCACCGCGCAGCATCCAGCCAAGGGCCTGCAATGGCACACCTGCGTCGGCCAGGGGCGCCACGTACCGATAGGACAGCTGGCCGCCGTTGGCGAAGCTGGTTTCACTGCCCAACGAATCGCGAGCCTCGATCAGCGTCACGTCAAAGCCGTCGCGTACCAGTGCATAAGCGGTTGACAGCCCAATGACGCCACCGCCGATGATGCATACATGCTGAGCCATGTCAGTCCTTGTTCTTTGTTGGAACGAGGCTGAGGTTAGGGCCAGGTGACAGGTGGCGAAAAATGAATAAAGATCGCTGAGCCATAAACAAAGGTTATGGACTTGCCATGCGCCTTCGCCATATCGAGATTTTCCAGGCCATCCGCCAGACCGGCTCGGTCAGCGGTGCCGCACAGTTGCTGCACGTTTCCCAACCTGCCGTGACCAAGGTTCTGCAGCACGCCGAGCAGCAACTGGGCTTCCCGTTGTTCCTGCGGGTGCGCGGCAAGCTGCAGCCCACGCCCGAAGCGCTGGAGCTGGAGCGTGAGGTCGACAAGGTAACGGAGAGTCTGCAAGGAGTGCGACGCCTGGCGCAAAGCCTGCGTCGCGCGCCAGGCCACAGCCTGCGGATCGGTGCGACCCCGGCACTGGCCCTGTCGCTGCTGCCGCCGGCCATTCATGAATGGACCCAGCGTTATCCGGATATCGCCTGCGAGTTGTCCAGCGCCCACAGTCGCGAACTGGTGCAGAACCTTTTGATGCGGGAGATCGATGTCGCCCTGACCTTGCAACAGCCAGATCACCCTGCGCTCAAGGCTCAGGCGCTGGCCAGCGGGGTTTTGGTGGCATTGGCACCGGCAGGTTATTGGCCGCTGGAAGATGAAGGCAAGCCGCTGCCGTTGGCGGCACTGGCCGGTGCGCCCATGATCGGGCTGTCCAGCGCCGACCCGCTGTCGGTGCGCCTCGAAAGCTACCTCAAGGCGGTGGAGCCGCCGCCACGGGTGAGCATTGCGGTGCAAACCTATTCACTGGCCAGGGCGATGGTCGAATCCGGTGCTGGGCTGGCGGTGATCGATCCCTTCACCGCACTTGGCGCGGCGCCTGGGGCGACCGCGATCAGGCCGCTGGCCCCGGCGCTGCCGATTACCTTGTATGCGGTGACCCGCACTGCCGAACCGTCACCGCATACATTGAGCGAGCTGCTGACGATTTTCAGCAGCCGTGCCCAGGGGCAGCTGGATCGCTGGCGCTGACCGGACGGGCAAAAAAAAACCGACCATAAGGTCGGTTTTTTCCGGATCTTGGTGCCCCGAGGGAGACTCGAACTCCCACTCCTTTCGAAAACGGATTTTGAATCCGCCGCGTCTACCAATTCCGCCATCAGGGCTTGTGGCGCGCAGTATAGAGAGCCACCGCTGGTCGGTCAATCGGCTTTCATGGTCAATTTTCACACATTGGGCTAAACTTCCCGGCCCTGCCGAACCGAACATCATCATGCGCGTCGCCGATTTTTCCTTCGAACTCCCCGATTCCCTGATCGCCCGCCACCCGTTGGCCGAGCGCCATGGCAGCCGTCTGCTGGTGCTCGATGGGCCAACCGGCGCGCTGGCGCACCGGCAATTCCCCGATCTGCTCGAGTACCTGCGCCCCGGCGACCTGATGGTGTTCAACAACACCCGGGTGATCCCGGCGCGGTTGTTCGGCCAGAAAGCTTCCGGCGGCAAGCTGGAAGTGCTGGTCGAGCGCGTGCTCGACAGCCATCGGGTGCTGGCCCATGTACGCGCCAGCAAGGCGCCCAAGGTAGGCGCGGTCATCCTCATCGATGGCGGCGGCGAGGCCGAAATGGTCGCACGCCATGACACGCTGTTCGAGCTGCGCTTCACCGAAGAGGTGCTGCCGCTGCTCGACCGTGTCGGCCACATGCCGCTGCCGCCGTACATCGACCGCCCCGACGAGGGCGCCGACCGTGAGCGCTACCAGACTGTGTACGCCGAACGAGCCGGTGCAGTCGCCGCACCGACCGCAGGCTTGCACTTCGATGAGGCGTTGCTGGAGAAGATTGCCGCCAAGGGTGTAGAGCGTGCCTTCGTCACCTTGCACGTGGGCGCGGGCACCTTCCAGCCGGTGCGGGTCGACAAGATCGAAGACCACCACATGCATAGAGAGTGGCTTGAAGTGAGCCAGGAGGTGGTCGATGCCATCGAGGCTTGCCGCGCCCGTGGCGGCCGGGTAATCGCAGTCGGCACCACCAGCGTGCGTTCGCTGGAGAGCGCAGCGCGCGATGGCGTGCTCAAGGCCTTCAGCGGCGATACCGACATCTTCATCTACCCGGGCCGGCCGTTCCATGTGGTCGACGCCTTGGTCACCAATTTCCACCTGCCGGAGTCCACGCTGCTGATGCTGGTCTCGGCCTTCGCCGGCTACCCCGAGACCATGGCCGCCTACGCGGCAGCGGTCGAGCAGGGGTACCGCTTCTTCAGTTACGGTGATGCCATGTTCATCACCCGCAATCCGGCGCCACGCGGGCCCGAGGATCAAGCATGAGTCGCACCTGTCGAATGTCCTTCGAACTGCTGGCCACCGACGGCAAGGCCCGTCGTGGCCGCATCACCTTCCCACGTGGCACCGTGGAAACGCCGGCGTTCATGCCGGTGGGTACCTATGGCACGGTCAAGGGCATGCTGCCGCGCGACATCGAAGCCATCGGCGCCGAGATGATCCTGGGCAACACCTTCCACCTGTGGCTGCGCCCGGGCACCGAGGTGATCAAGAAGCACAACGGCCTGCACGACTTCATGCAGTGGAAAGGCCCGATCCTAACCGACTCCGGTGGCTTCCAGGTGTTCAGCCTGGGCGCCATGCGCAAGATCAAGGAAGAGGGCGTGACCTTCGCCTCGCCGGTCGATGGCGCCAAGGTGTTCATGGGCCCGGAAGAGTCGATGCAGGTGCAGCGTGACCTGGGCTCGGACGTGGTGATGATCTTCGACGAGTGCACCCCGTACCCGGCCGAGCACGATGTGGCGCGCGCGTCCATGGAGCTGTCGCTGCGCTGGGCCCAGCGCTCGAAGAACGCCCACGCCGACAACACCGCGGCGCTGTTCGGTATCGTCCAGGGTGGCATGTACCAGGACCTGCGCATGCGCTCGCTGGAAGGCCTGGAAAACATCGGCTTCGACGGCCTGGCCATTGGCGGTCTGTCGGTGGGCGAGCCCAAGCACGAAATGATCAAGGTGCTGGATTACCTGCCGGGCCAGATGCCTGCTGACAAACCTCGTTACCTTATGGGGGTAGGCAAACCGGAAGATCTCGTTGAGGGTGTGCGCCGCGGCGTCGACATGTTCGACTGCGTGATGCCGACGCGTAACGCGCGCAACGGTCATCTGTTCGTCGATACAGGGGTGATCAAGATTCGCAATGCGTTCCATCGCCACGATGATTCGCCGCTGGATCCGACCTGTGACTGCTACACCTGCACCAACTTCTCCCGCGCCTATCTCCATCACCTGGACAAGTGCGGCGAAATGCTGAGCAGCATGCTGAATACCATCCACAACTTGCGCCATTACCAGCGCTTGATGGCCGGTTTACGCGAGGCTATTCAACAAGGTAAATTGGCCGCCTTTGTCGACGCCTTCTACGCCAAGCGCGGGCTTCCTGTGCCGCCTTTGGACTGACTGTCTGCATCCATTATTAGAAAATTACATTAGGAGTGCCCAATGAGCTTCTTGATCCCCGCCGCTTACGCGGACGCCGCTGCACCTGCCGCCGGCCCAGCCGGTACCGGCTTCGAGTGGATTTTCCTGGTCGGTTTCCTGGTCATCTTCTACCTGATGATCTGGCGCCCGCAGGCCAAGCGTGCAAAAGAGCAGAAGAACCTGCTGAGCAACTTGCAGAAGGGTGACGAAGTTGTCACCAACGGCGGCATCGCTGGCAAGATCGTCAAGGTTTCCGATGATTTCGTGGTCCTGGAAGTTTCCGACAACGTCGAGCTGAAGTTCCAGAAGGGTGCCATCGCGGCCACCCTGCCAAAAGGTACGCTCAAGGCTATCTGAGTTACCGGTTTCATTTTTCCAGTCGGGGCGCGCAAAGCGCCCCGCGTCTTGAACGGGCGGCGTGATGCTGAACAAATACCCTCTGTGGAAATACGCACTGATCGTGCTGGTACTGGCGATCGGTTTTATTTATTCCGCTCCCAACCTCTACCCGGATGATCCGGCGGTACAGATCAGTGGTGCCAGTTCGGCGCTGCAGGTGAACCAGGCCGACCTCGACCGCGTCAGCAAGGCGCTGGGCGATGCCAAGATCGCCGTCAAGGGCGTGAGCCTGGGTGAGAAGGGCAGCGGGCTGATCCGCCTGACCAATCAGGAAGACCAGCTACCAGCCAAGGATGTAGTGCGCAAGGCACTGGGCGATGATTACGTCGTGGCCCTGAACCTGGCCCAGACTACCCCGCAATGGCTGCGCAACCTGGGCGCAAGCCCGATGAAGCTGGGCCTGGACCTGTCCGGTGGTGTGCACTTCCTGCTGGAAGTGGACATGGACAAGGCCATGAACGCCCGCATGAAAGTCTACGAAGGCGAGGTCAAGACCTTGCTGCGCAAAGAGCGCGTCCGCTACCGCAGCCTGCCTCAACAGGATGGCGGCATCATGCTGGGCTTTGCTGACGATGCTACCCGCGAACAGGCTCGTGTCCTGATCCGCAAGAATTTCAATGACTTCGACCTGACCACCACCGAGCGCAACGAGCTCGCCGTGCTGCGTCTGGCGCTGACCCAGGCGAAAGTCGCCGAGATCCGCGAATACTCGATCAAGCAGAACCTCACCACCGTCCGCAACCGGGTCAACGAGCTGGGTGTGGCCGAGCCGCTGGTACAGCGCCAGGGCGCCAACCGCATCGTGGTCGAGCTGCCAGGCGTGCAGGACACTGCCGAAGCCAAGCGTATCCTGGGTAAAACCGCCAACCTGGAGTTCCGCTTCGGTGCCGAGCCGGGTGCGTCCAAGGCCACTACCGAGGTGTTCGAGTTCCGTGAAGGCGGCCGCTCCGCCGCGGTCGAGCGCGGCCTGATCATCACTGGTGACCAGGTGACCGACGCCCAGGCCAGCTTCGACGAACAAGGTCGCCCGCAGGTGAACATCCGCCTGGATGGCCACGGTGGCGAGCTGATGACCCGCGCTACCCGCAGCAACGTCGGCCGCAGCATGGCGGTGATCTTCATCGAGCAGAAGCCGGTCACCCGCTACGTCAAGCAGACCGTCGACGGCGTCGAGAAGGACGTTGCCGTACAGAGCTTCCAGGAAGAGAAGAAGATCATCAGCCTGGCGACCATCCAGTCGCCGCTGGGCAGCCAGTTCCGCATCACCGGCCTGAACGGCCAGGGCGAATCGTCCGAACTGGCCCTGCTGCTGCGTGCCGGTGGCCTGGCTGCGCCGATGTACTTTGCAGAAGAGCGTACCATCGGCCCAAGCCTGGGTGCCGACAACATCACCAAGGGTATCGATGCGTCGCTGTGGGGCATGTTGTTCGTCTCGCTGTTCATCATCGCCATCTACCGCGCCTTCGGTGTGATCGCCACCATCGCCCTGGCAGGCAACATGGTCCTGCTGCTGGCGCTGATGTCGCTGTTGGGTGCTACCCTGACCCTGCCGGGTATTGCCGGTATCGTGTTGACCATGGGTATGGCGGTGGACGCCAACGTGCTGATCTTCTCGCGTATCCGCGAAGAGCTGAACGCCGGCATGTCGGTGCAACGCGCCATTCATGAAGGCTTCAACCGCGCCTACACCGCGATCATCGACGCCAACCTGACCAGCCTGCTGGTCGGCGGCATCCTGTTCGCCATGGGTACCGGCCCGGTCAAGGGCTTTGCGGTCACCATGTCCCTCGGGATTTTCACCTCGATGTTCACCGCCGTCATGGTGACCCGTGCAATGGTCAACCTGACCTGCGGCGGGCGTGACATCAAGAAGCTGTGGGTTTGAGGGAGCTGCGATGAAAACCATCAACTTCATGGGCGTGCGCAATGTCGCGTTCGCCGTTACCGTGCTCCTCACCGTGCTGGCACTGTTCAGCTGGTGGCAGAAGGGCCTGAACTTCGGCCTGGACTTCACCGGCGGTACGCTGATCGAGCTGACCTACGAGCGCCCGGCCGACCTCAAGGCGGTGCGTGCCGAGCTGGTCAATTCCGGCTTCCACGAGGCGGTAGTGCAGAGCTTCGGTGCCACCACCGACCTGCTGGTGCGCATGCCGGGTGATGACCCGCAGTTGGGCAACAAGGTAGCTGAAGCCCTGCAGAAGGCTGGCGGCGACAACCCGGCCAAGGTCAAGCGTGTCGAGTTCGTTGGTCCGCAGGTGGGTGAAGAGCTGCGCGACCAGGGTGGCATGGGCATGCTTCTGGCCCTGGGCGGCATCCTCATCTACCTGGCCTTCCGCTTCCAGTGGAAGTTCGCCGTGGGCGCGATCGTCTCGCTGATCCACGACGTGGTGGTGACCCTGGGTATCCTGTCGTTCTTCCAGATCACCTTCGACCTGACGGTGCTGGCAGCGGTGCTGGCGATCATCGGCTACTCGCTGAACGACACCATCGTCGTGTTCGACCGGGTGCGCGAGAACTTCCGCGTCATGCGCAAGGCCTCGCTGATCGAGAACATCAACGTTTCCACCACCCAGACCCTGCTGCGGACCATCGCCACCTCGGTTTCGACCTTGCTGGCCATTGCCGCGCTGCTGTTCTTCGGTGGCGACAACCTGTTCGGCTTCTCGCTGGCACTGTTCATCGGCGTCATGGCCGGTACCTATTCGTCGATCTATATCGCCAACGTGGTACTGATCTGGCTGAACCTGAGCAGTGAAGACCTGATCCCGCCAGCCAAGACCGATGGTGTGGACGACCGTCCATAAGGCGTGCTCCACGCCGTTTGGCGGCCAAAAAGGCGCGAGTGTTGAACTCGCGCCTTTTTTTTTACTCCAAGGCTGGGAGAAGGCGGGTCGGACCCGCGGGTGATGATCAGGAGGTTCGTGTGAACAAATCAATGCTTGTGGGTGCGGTACTGGGTGCTGTCGGTGTGACTGCCGGAGGTGCTGTCGCGACCTACAGCTTGGTCAACAAGGGGCCTGAATATGCACAGGTCACCGACGTGCAACCGATCAAACAACAGGTAAAAACCCCCCGTGAGGTCTGCAAGGACGTCGCCGTGACGCGTCAGGCGCCGGTCAAGGACCAGCACCAGATCGCCGGTACCGTGGTGGGCGCCATTGCCGGTGGCCTGCTGGGTAACCAGATCGGTGGTGGTAGCGGCAAGAAGATCGCCACCGTTGCCGGTGCGGTCGGTGGTGGTTATGCCGGTAACAAGGTGCAGGAGGGCATGCAGGAGCGTGACACCTACACCACCACGCAAACCCGCTGCAATACGGTCAACGATATCAGTGAGAAGGTGGTGGGCTACAACGTGAAGTACACCATCGGCGACAAGGTCGGGCAGGTGAAGATGGATCACGAGCCCGGTTCGACCATTCCACTGGACAAGAATGGCAAGCTGATCCTGAGCGAAGCCGGGCAGTAAGGCCCGGCGCGGTCTGCTCTTTGTAGGAGCGGCCTTGTGTCGCGAAAGGGGTGCGAAGCAGCCCCGACAATCTCTGATAGGTCGCGGATTCTGGGGGCGCTTCGCACCCCTTTCGCGACACAAGGCCGCTCCTACAGGGATCGCGAAAGTCTTGGGATATGGTTACAGGCATAAAAAAGCACCCCGAGGGGTGCTTTTTTTGCCAGCAATCCGCGCTTAGCGCTTCATGTTCTCTGGCAGGTGCGGCTGGATAGCGGTCAGCACGGCCTTGAAGCATTTGATGTTGCCCGCAACGATATGGCCCTTCTCGAGGAAGTCATGGCCGCCGTTGAAGTCGCTCACCAGGCCGCCCGCTTCCTGGATCAGCAGTACGCCGGCCGCCATGTCCCATTCGGACAGGCCCGACTCCCAGAAAGCGTCGAAACGGCCGGCGGCCACGTAGGCCAGGTCGAGGCTGGCGGAGCCGGCGCGGCGGATACCGGCGGTCTGGCCAGTCAGGGCGCGGAACATGCCCAGGTAGTTGTCCAGGTCGGCCATCTGGCTGTCACGGAACGGGAAGCCGGTACCCAGCAGCGCGCCTTCCAGGCTGGTGCGCGAGCTGACACGCAGGCGGCGACCATTGAGCTGGGCGCCACGGCCGCGGCTGGCAGTGAATTCTTCCTGGCGAACCGGGTCGACGATCACGGCGTGCTCAAGGCGGCCACGGTACTTGCAGGCGATGCTGACCGCGAAGTGGGGGATGCCGCGCAGGAAGTTGGTGGTGCCGTCCAGCGGGTCGATGATCCACAGGTAATCCTTGCCTTCTTCGCCGCTACCCGCGTGCAGGCCGGTTTCCTCGCCCTGGATGGAGTGGTTCGGGTAGGCCTTGCGCAGGGCGTTGACGATGCTCTGCTCGGCGGCGCGATCGACTTCGGAGACGTAGTCCTTGGCCTCTTTCTCATCGACCTTGATGCTATCCAGGCGTTCGATGGAGCGGAAAATCAGTTCACTGGCGCTGCGAGCGGCGCGCAGGGCGATATTCAGCATAGGCTGCATGGGCGGGTCACCTGGAGATGTTAAAGAAGAAAGCCGAACATTCTAGCAGAAAACTTTGGCGGCAGAAGTGTCACATTTGCTTTCATGGCGTTACGTCTGTCGGTTCTGTAAGATCGAAGGCCCTGATTCCTGCATCTGTGAGCACAACACCTTGCTGCAAAATATTCGTGTTGTTCTGGTCAATACCAGCCACCCCGGCAACATCGGCGGCGCTGCGCGTGCCATGAAAAACATGGGCTTGTCGCGTCTGGTGCTGGTACAGCCGAAAGAGTTCCCCGCCGTGGATGCCAGTGCCCGAGCCTCGGGTGCCGACGATGTGCTGGACAATGCCCAAGTGGTCGACAGCCTCGAGCAGGCGTTGGTCGGCTGCAACCTGGTAATGGGCACCAGCGCCCGCGAGCGGAGCATCCCCTGGCCGTTGATCGGCCCGCGCGAGTGCGGGGCCAAGGCGGTGGAGCATGCCAACGGTGGCGAGGAAATCGCCCTGGTGTTCGGGCGTGAACACGCCGGCCTGACCAACGAAGAACTGCAGCGATGTCACTTCCACGTGCACATTCCCTCCAACCCCGACTTCAGCTCGCTGAACCTGGCCGCCGCTGTCCAGGTGCTCTCCTACGAGGTGCGCATGGCCTGGCTTGCCGCCGGTGCAGTGCCGGGCAAAGTCGAGAAGGTTGACGCCAGCGAGCTGGCGACGATGGACGAAATGGAGCTGTTCTACGACCACCTGGAGAAGACCCTGGTCGGTATCGGCTTTCTCGACCCCGAAAAGCCCAAGCACCTGATGCCGCGCCTGCGCCGGCTGTATGGGCGGGTGGCGGTCGAACGTTCGGAAATGAGCATTTTGCGCGGCATCCTGACCGAGACCCAGAAAGTGGTCCGGGGCGAGCCGCATAAACGGAAGGACTGACAGATGTTCGAACGCCTGCGTGAAGATATTCAAAGCGTATTCCACCGTGACCCGGCTGCACGCAACGCCTTTGAGGTGCTGACCTGCTACCCAGGCATGCACGCCATCTGGCTGCACCGCCTGGGCAATGCCCTGTGGAAGCGTGATTTCAAGTGGCTGGCCCGCCTGGTATCGAACTTCGGCCGCTGGCTGACCGGCATCGAGATCCATCCCGGCGCCACCATCGGACGGCGCTTCTTCATTGACCACGGTATGGGTATCGTCATCGGTGAAACCGCCGAGATCGGCGATGATGTCACTCTTTATCAGGGCGTGACCCTGGGCGGCACCAGCTGGAACAAAGGCAAGCGACACCCCACCCTGGAAAACGGTGTGGTGGTAGGGGCGGGGGCCAAGGTGCTGGGCCCGTTCACCGTCGGCGCCGGGGCCAAGATCGGTTCCAATGCGGTGGTGACCAAAGCCGTGCCGGCCGGGGCTACGGCGGTTGGTATCCCCGGGCGAATCATCGTCAAGAGCGAAGACAACGAGGTCGAGGCCAAGCGTAAGGCCATGGCTGAAAAGATTGGCTTCGATGCCTACGGCGTCAGTGGCGACATGCCCGACCCGGTGGCCCGTGCCATCGGCCAGATGCTCGACCACCTGCAGGCAGTCGACGAACGGCTGGAGGGCATGTGCGGCGCCCTGACCAAGATGGGCAGTGATTACTGCGCCAAGGAACTGCCAGCCCTGCCGGAAGATGACTTCAAGGAAGTTGCCCAGGTGGCTCAGCGCGACACTCAGTCACATTGATTGCGCCGCCCTGAAATCATGGTGACATACGGGGCGTGTGCTCACGCCCCCTGTCTGCTACAATCGCGCCCGCCTCCCCGATGCAAACCCGACTAAAGCACTAGGTCTAATAGTTGACTTAAATGCTCGGGAATCGCATACTCGCTCACATCCTGTAACTCCCGTGGTACCCAATAGCCATGCGACTGACTACCAAAGGCCGATACGCCGTGACCGCCATGCTCGACCTGGCGTTGCACGCGCAGCATGGGCCGGTGTCTTTGGCCGACATTTCCGAGCGCCAGGGCATTTCCCTCTCTTATCTGGAACAGCTGTTCGCCAAGCTGCGCCGCAGCAGCCTGGTCTCCAGCGTGCGTGGTCCAGGCGGTGGCTACCAGCTGTCGCGGGGCATGGAAACCATCCAGGTGGCCCAGGTCATCGATGCGGTCAACGAATCGGTCGATGCCACCCGTTGTCAGGGCCTCGGGGACTGCCATGCCGGTGATACCTGCCTGACCCACCACCTGTGGTGCGACCTCAGCCAGCAGATCCATGAATTCCTCAGCGGTATAAGCCTGGCCGACCTCGTCATGCGCCGTGAGGTGCAGGAAGTCGCCCAGCGCCAGGACCTGCGTCGTGTCGCAGGCCGAACCGCCCAGCTGGACAAGATTGAGACGTCCGCCGTCGATTGATCCCACCGGGACGACGAGCGACGCCACCGCCTGATAGGAGAGACAAATGAAGTTGCCGATCTACCTCGATTACTCCGCGACCACCCCGGTCGACCCACGCGTGGCCCAGAAGATGGCCGACTGCCTGCTGGTCGACGGGAACTTCGGTAACCCGGCTTCGCGCTCCCACGTCTTTGGCTGGAAAGCCGAGGAAGCGGTCGAGAACGGTCGCCGCCAGGTTGCCGAACTGATCAACGCCGATCCGCGCGAAATCGTCTGGACCAGCGGTGCCACCGAGTCCGACAACCTCGCACTCAAGGGCGTCGCGCACTTCTATCAGACCAAGGGCAAGCACATCATCACCTCCAAGATCGAGCACAAGGCGGTCCTGGATACCGCTCGCCAGCTGGAGCGTGAGGGTTTCGAAGTCACCTACCTCGAGCCAGGCGAAGACGGCATCGTCACCCCGGCCATGGTCGAGGCGGCGCTGCGCGACGACACCATCCTGGTTTCGCTGATGCACGTGAACAACGAAGTTGGCTCGATCAACGATATCGCCGCCATCGGTGAACTGACCCGCTCGCGCGGCGTGCTGTTCCATGTTGACGCCGCGCAGTCGGCCGGCAAGGTCGAAATTGACCTGCAAAAGCTGAAGGTCGACCTGATGTCGTTCTCGGCGCACAAGGTCTACGGCCCGAAAGGCATCGGCGCACTGTACGTCAGCCGCAAGCCTCGTGTACGCCTGGAAGCCATCATTCACGGCGGTGGCCATGAGCGCGGCATGCGTTCGGGCACCCTGCCGACCCACCAGATTGTCGGCATGGGCGAAGCCTTCGCCATCGCCAAACAGGAAATGGCCGCGGAAAACGTACGCATCAAGGCCCTGAGCGACCGCTTCTTCAAGCAGGTCTCGGACCTCGAAGAGCTGTACGTCAACGGCAGCAAGACTGCCCGCGTACCGCACAACCTGAACCTGAGCTTCAACTACGTCGAAGGCGAATCGCTGCTGATGTCGCTGAAGGATATCGCCGTATCGTCCGGTTCGGCCTGCACCTCCGCGTCGCTCGAGCCGTCCTACGTATTGCGCGCCCTGGGCCGCAATGACGAGCTGGCGCACAGCTCGATCCGCTTCTCCTTCGGCCGCTTCACCACCGAAGAAGAAGTCGACTACGCCGCGCAGAAAGTCTGCGAGGCCGTGAACAAACTGCGTGAGCTGTCGCCGCTGTGGGACATGTACAAAGACGGCGTTGACATCTCCAAGATCGAGTGGGCCGCCCACTAAGCAGTCGCCGGCAAGAGCGGCTCCCTGATGAGGAAGGAATTGCACCATGGCATACAGTGAAAAGGTCATCGACCACTACGAAAACCCGCGCAACGTCGGCAAGATGAATGCCGAAGACCCGGACGTCGGTACCGGCATGGTCGGCGCCCCGGCCTGCGGTGACGTGATGCGCCTGCAGATCAAGGTCAACGAGCAGGGCGTGATCGAAGACGCCAAGTTCAAGACCTACGGCTGCGGTTCGGCCATCGCTTCCAGCTCCCTCGCCACCGAGTGGATGAAGGGCAAGACCCTGGACGAAGCCGAAACCATCAAGAACACCCAGCTGGCCGAAGAACTGGCGTTGCCGCCGGTCAAGATCCACTGCTCGGTACTCGCCGAAGATGCCATCAAGGCAGCCGTTCGCGATTACAAGCAGAAGAAAGGCTTGATCTAAGTCGCCTGTTGCGAGGTAAGGAGTCCTGATGGCTATCAGCATGACAGAAGCCGCCGCCAACCACGTGCGGCGTTCCCTGGAAGGGCGCGGCAAGGGCGAAGGCATTCGCCTGGGCGTGCGTACCACCGGTTGCTCGGGCCTGGCCTACGTGCTGGAGTTCGTCGACGAGCTGGCGGACGAGGACCAGGTGTTCGAGAACCATGGCGTCAAGGTGATCATCGATCCCAAGAGCCTGGTCTACCTCGATGGCACCGAACTGGACTTCGTCAAGGAAGGGTTGAACGAAGGCTTCAAGTTCAACAACCCCAACGTGCGCGGTGAGTGTGGCTGCGGCGAAAGCTTCAACGTTTGAGGCTGGCTGTGGGTACTCCTTGTCATTTCGCATTGTTTGACCTCCAGCCAAGCTTCCGCCTGGATCTCGACAAGCTGGCCACTCGCTATCGCGAGCTGGCCCGCGAAGTCCATCCCGACCGCTTTGCCGACGCCTCCGAGCGCGAGCAGCGCGTGGCGCTGGAAAAGTCCGCGGCCCTCAACGACGCCTACCAGACACTGCGCAGTGCGCCGCGTCGCGCCCGCTACCTGCTGGCCATCGGCGGCCACGAAGTGCCTCAGGAGGTCACGGTCCACGACCCTGACTTCCTGTTGCAGCAGATGCAGTGGCGTGAAGAGCTCGAAGAACTGCAGGACGAAGCCGACCTCGATGGCGTGGCCGTGTTCAAGAAGCGCCTGAAGGTCGCCCAGGACACGCTGAACGAGGACTTTGCCGCCTGCTGGGACGCCCCGGGCGAGCGCGACAAGGCCGAACGCCTGATGCGCCGCATGCAGTTCCTCGACAAGCTCGCCCAAGAAGTGCGCCAACTGGAAGAGCGCCTCGACGATTAACCCGGTGCTGCCCGTGATAGCACCTAAGGTATTCAGATAAGCATGGCCCTACTGCAGATTGCCGAACCCGGTCAAAGCCCTCAGCCGCATCAGCGCCGCCTGGCGGTGGGGATCGACCTGGGTACCACCAACTCCCTGGTCGCCGCACTGCGCAGCGGCCGTAGCGAGCCCCTGCCCGACGCGCAGGGCAATGTCATTCTGCCGTCCGCGGTGCGCTACCTCGAAGGGCGCAACGAAGTGGGGCAGGCTGCACGCGATGCCGCTTCCAGCGACCCGCTGAACACCGTGCTGTCGGTCAAGCGCTTGATGGGGCGCGGCCTGGCCGACGTCAAGCAACTGGGCGAGCAGCTGCCGTACCGCTTCGTTGGCGGTGAGTCGCACATGCCGTTCATCGACACCGTGCAGGGGCCGAAAAGCCCGGTGGAAGTGTCCGCCGATATCCTCAAGGTGCTGCGCGAGCGTGCCGAAGCCACCCTCGGTGGTGAGCTGGTGGGCGCGGTTATCACCGTGCCGGCCTATTTCGACGATGCCCAGCGCCAGGCCACCAAGGACGCTGCGCGCCTGGCCGGCCTGAACGTGCTGCGCCTGCTCAACGAGCCGACCGCCGCTGCCGTGGCCTATGGCCTGGACCAGAACGCCGAAGGCGTGGTGGCCATCTATGACCTGGGCGGCGGTACCTTCGACATTTCCATCCTGCGCCTGACTGCCGGCGTATTCGAAGTGCTGGCCACCGGTGGCGATACCGCCTTGGGCGGTGACGACTTCGACCACGCCATCGCTGGCTGGATCATCGAGCAGGCCGGGCTGTCATCCGACCTGGACCCGGCCACCCAGCGCGCACTGTTGCAGACCGCCTGCGCCGCCAAGGAAGCCCTGACCGACGCCGACGTGGTCAGCGTCAGCCATGGCACCTGGCAGGGCGAGTTGAGCCGCGCCGGTTTCGAAGCCATGATCGAGCCCATGGTCGCCCGCAGCCTCAAGGCCTGCCGCCGCGCCGTGCGTGACAGCGGTATCGAGCTGGAAGAAGTCAGCGCCGTGGTCATGGTCGGTGGTTCGACCCGCGTACCGCGTGTGCGTGAAGCCGTCGGAGCACTGTTCGGCCGCACCCCGCTGACCTCGATCGACCCCGACCAGGTGGTGGCCATCGGTGCCGCCATCCAGGCCGATACCTTGGCCGGCAACCGCCGCGAAGGTGGCGAACTGCTGCTGTTGGATGTCATCCCGCTGTCGCTTGGCCTTGAGACTATGGGCGGGCTGATGGAGAAGGTGATCCCGCGCAACACCACCATCCCGGTGGCGCGTGCCCAGGAGTTCACCACCTATAAAGATGGCCAGTCGGCCATGATGATCCACGTGCTGCAGGGCGAGCGCGAGCTGATCAGCGATTGCCGCTCGCTGGCGCGCTTCGAGTTGCGTGGCATCCCGGCCATGGTCGCCGGTGCGGCAAAGATCCGCGTCACCTTCCAGGTCGACGCCGACGGCCTGCTCAGCGTCGCCGCCCGCGAGCTGGGCTCGGGCGTGGAAGCCAGCATTCAGGTCAAGCCGTCCTACGGCCTGACCGACGGCGAAATCGCCCGCATGCTCAAGGATTCCTTCGAACACGCAGGTTCCGACAAGCAGGCCCGCCAGCTGCGCGAGCACCAGGTGGACGGCGAGCGCCTGCTCGAAGCGGTACAGGGCGCCCTGGACGCCGACGGCGAACGCCTGCTCAGCAGTGACGAGCGCGACGCCATCGAATTCCAGATGCAAGAACTACGTGATTTGCTGGCCGGCACCGATGGCGCAGCCATCGAGCAACAGACCAAACGTCTGTCGCAGGTGACCGACGCATTTGCCGCCCGTCGCCTTGATTCGACGGTCAAAGCCGCACTGGCCGGGCGCAACCTGAATGAGATCGAGGAGTAACCGATGCCGCTGGTGACATTCCTGCCGCACGAGAAGTTCTGCCCCGAAGGGCTGACCGTGGAAGTCGAGACCGGGACCAACATCCTGGAGCTGGCCCACGACCATCACATCGAGATGGAAAGCGCCTGCGGCGGCGTCAAGGCCTGCACCACTTGCCACTGCATCGTGCGCAAGGGCTTCGACTCGCTCGAAGAAGCCGACGAACTGGAAGAGGACATGCTGGACAAGGCCTGGGGCTTGGAGGCTCAATCGCGCCTCGGCTGCCAGGTGGTTGTCGCTGACCAGGACCTGGTCATCGAGATCCCCAAGTATTCGCTCAACCACGCCGCCGAAGCGCCGCACTGAGGTTTACCCCATGAGCCTGAAATGGATTGATGTACTTGAGATCGCCATCCAGCTTGCAGAAAGCAAGCCGGAAGTCGATCCTCGTTATGTGAATTTCGTCGATCTGCACCGCTGGGTGCTGGCCTTGCCAGAATTCAGCGACGATCCGTCACGCGGCGGCGAGAAAGTGCTCGAGGCCATCCAGGCGGCCTGGATCGAAGAAGCCGACTGAACGCATCCTGCAGGTTAGGCAATCCCCTGGAACCCGCGTATAATTCGCGGGTTTAATTTTTCGCAACACTCATTTTTCTGGAGTTTTCCATGGCTGTTCAACGTACTTTCTCCATCATCAAGCCTGACGCCGTTGCCAAGAACGTCATCGGCGAGATCACCACTCGTTTCGAGAAAGCCGGCCTGCGCGTCGTCGCTTCGAAAATGAAGCAACTGTCCAAAGCCGAAGCCGAAGGCTTCTACGCCGAACACAAAGAGCGCGGCTTCTTCGGTGACCTGGTTGCCTTCATGACTTCCGGCCCGGTCATCGTTCAGGTTCTGGAAGGCGAAAACGCCGTTCTGGCCAACCGCGAGCTGATGGGCGCCACCAACCCGAAAGAAGCTGCTGCCGGCACCATCCGTGCTGACTTCGCCGTTTCCATCGACGAAAACGCTGTTCACGGTTCCGACTCGGAAGCTTCGGCTGCCCGCGAAATCGCTTACTTCTTCTCCGCTACCGAGCTGTGCGACCGCATTCGCTAAGCGAAGCAGGTCTTGGGTGATTCCATGAGTGACATGACTGGCAAGATCAACCTGTTGGGCCTGACCCTGCAGGAAATGGAAAAATTCTTCGAGTCGATCGGAGAGAAGCGTTTTCGTGCCGGTCAGGTCATGAAATGGATTCACCACTATGGCGTCGACGATTTCGCCGCCATGACCAATGTCGGCAAGGCCTTGCGCGAAAAGCTCGAGGCCGTTGCCGAGATTCGGGGCCCGGAAGTGGTCAGTGAAGACATTTCCGCCGACGGTACCCGCAAGTGGGTGGTCCGCGTTGCCTCCGGCAGCTGCGTCGAGACCGTCTACATCCCCACCGACGATCGCGGCACCCTGTGCGTGTCGTCGCAAGCCGGCTGTGCCCTGGACTGCAGCTTCTGCTCCACCGGCAAGCAAGGCTTCAACAGCAACCTCACCGCCGCCGAAGTGATCGGCCAGGTGTGGCTTGCCAACAAATCCTTCGGGACCGTTCCGGCCAAGATCGACCGCGCCATTACCAACGTGGTCATGATGGGCATGGGCGAACCCCTGCTGAATTTCGACAATGTCATCGCCGCCATGAAGATCATGATGGAAGATCTGGGCTATGGCATTTCCAAGCGTCGCGTCACCCTGTCCACCTCGGGCGTGGTGCCGATGATCGACGAGCTGGCCAAGCACATCGACGTGTCGCTGGCCCTGTCGCTGCACGCACCGAACGACGAACTGCGCAACAAGCTGGTACCGATCAACAAGAAGTACCCGCTGAAGATGCTGCTGGAATCGTGCATGGGCTACATGTCCACCCTGGGTGGCAAGCGCGTGCTGACCATCGAGTACACCCTGCTCAAGGACGTCAACGACCAGCCTGAGCATGCTGCGCAAATGATCGAGCTGCTGCGCGACGTACCCTGCAAGATCAACCTGATCCCGTTCAACCCGTTCCCGCACTCGGGCTACGAGCGGCCGAGCAACAACGCCATTCGCCGCTTCCAGGATCTGTTGCACCATGGTGGCTTCAACGTCACCACCCGCACCACCCGTGGTGATGACATCGACGCTGCCTGTGGTCAGCTGGTCGGCCAGGTCAACGACCGCACCCGCCGCAGCGAGCGCTACATCGCTGTGCGCCAGCTGTCCGCGGACGCCGAGCTGCAAGACAGCCCCGCCAGCCACTGACCGGGACCTTGCCCATGAGCCTGCGCGCCGCGCTGTCGATCCTTGCGCTTTCGCTGCTGGCCGGCTGCGTGTCGGGCGGCGCGGGCGACCCCCTGGCCAGCCGCCAGGGCAGGGCAGAGGCGGGGCGGGCCTATGTGCAGCTTGGGCTGGGTTATTTGCAACAGGGTTTGACCGAGCAGGCCAAGGCGCCGCTGGGCAAGGCCCTGGCCCTGGATGGTGGTGATGCCGATGCGCACGCCGCCCTGGCGCTGGTCTTTCAGGCCGAAGGCGAGCCTGCGCTGGCCGAAACGCACTTCCGCAAGGCGCTGAAGGCACGTACCGGCGACACGCGAATTCGCAACAATTACGGCAGTTTCCTTTATGCTCAAGGCCGATTTGCCGAGGCCGAGCAGATGTTTCGCCTTGCCAGCGCCGATACCCTGTATCCTGAGCGCTCACGCGTTTACGAGAACCTGGGCCTGACCGCCCTGAAGCTCGAGCGCCGCGACCAGGCCCATGCGTATCTGCAGAAAGCTCTGCAACTCAACCAGCGGCAGCCGAAAGCCTTGCTGGAAATGGCTGAGTTGTCCTACGAAAACAGGCATTATGTGCCGGCCCGGGACTACTACGATCGTTTCAGCCAGTTGAGCGACCACGATGCCCGTAGCCTGCTGCTGGGCAGCCGCCTTGCCAGGGTATTCGACGAGCAAGGCACACTGGCCGAGCTGGGCCAGCAATTACAACGACTTTATCCCGGTACGCCGGAATATCAGCAATACCTGTCGGAGCAACGATGAAAGCCGCGCATCCCGAAGTAGCAGTAGCGCCTGGCCAGAACCCCGGTGAGCTTTTGCGTCAGGCCCGTGAGAACCGGGACTGGTCACAAGCCGAGGTGGCCCGCAAGCTCAACCTCACTGTCAGTTCGTTGAACCACGTGGAAATCGGCGCCTTCGACAAGCTGCCGGGGCATACCTTCGCCCGTGGTTATATCCGCGCCTATGCCAAGCTGATGGACCTGGACCAGGCTGCCCTGGTGGACGCCTTCGACCGTTACACCGGCACCCACGCCAAAGGCAGCGACGTGCACTCGCTGGGCCGTATCGAAGAGCCCGTGCGCCTGTCGCACAACATTCTGCGTGGCGTCAGCCTGCTGCTGCTGGTGGCAGTGGTCGGCGGCGGCTTCGTCTGGTGGCAGGACCAGGGCAGCCTGCGTGGCAAGGAGCTGGCCAAGATTGCCCTGGAGCACGTCGAAGTCGAAAGCGCCGACGGCACCACCCAGATTCACCCGCTCGATGAGCCAGAAGACCAGGCTGTTTCCGCTGGCCAGCAGCCTGAGAGTGCGCCGCTGCCGCTTGAGCAGGGCGCAGCCGATCAGCCTGCCGCCGTACCGGCACCGGCAAGCCCGGCACCTGCCGATACCGCTGCCGTAGTACCGACACCGGCCCAGCAGGCGCCTGTGCCAGCGATCGCCAGCGCACCTGCTGCCGCGCCTGCGCCGGTAGCACCGGTTGCCCCGGCCCCGGCGGCTGTTGCACCTGCTACACCTGTAGCGGCCGTGGCCGCTGCCGAGCCTGCCGCCGCCGCAGTGCCGGCTGGCAGTGCCAAGGTCGCCATCCAGTTCGTCGCCGATTGCTGGACCCAGGTCACCGACGGCAACGGCAAGGTGCTGTTCAGCGCCATCAAGCGCAAGGGGGACAACCTCGAGCTGACCGGCAAGCCGCCGTTCTCGGTACGCCTGGGCTTTGCCCGTGGCGCCCAGGTCAGCTACAACGGCCAGGCCGTCGATGTTGCCCCGTTCACCAGTGGCGAGACCGCTCGCCTGAAGTTGGGACAGTAATCATGCACGGCGAATCTCCGATCAAACGTCGCGAATCCCGCAAAATCTGGGTCGGCAATGTACCGGTGGGTGGTGATGCCCCCATCGCGGTGCAGAGCATGACCAACACCGACACCAACGATGTGGCCGCCACCGTGGCGCAAATCCAGCGCCTGGTCGATGCCGGCGTGGACATCGTGCGCGTCTCGGTGCCGGACATGGACGCTGCAGAGGCGTTCGGCCGCATCAAGCAGCAGGTCAGCGTGCCGCTGGTTGCCGACATCCACTTCGACTACAAGATCGCCCTGCGCGTGGCCGAACTGGGCGTCGACTGCCTGCGTATCAACCCGGGCAACATCGGCCGTGAAGACCGTGTACGCGCGGTAGTCGATGCCGCCCGCGATCGGGGCATCCCGATCCGTATCGGCGTCAACGCCGGCTCCCTGGAAAAGGACCTGCAGAAGAAGTACGGCGAACCGACCCCGGCGGCGCTGGTCGAGTCGGCCCTGCGCCATGTCGAGCACCTCGACCGCCTGGACTTCCAGGACTTCAAGGTCAGCGTCAAGGCCTCCGATGTGTTCATGGCCGTCGAAGCCTACCGCCTGCTGGCCAAGCAGATCGTGCAGCCGCTGCACCTGGGCATCACCGAAGCCGGTGGCCTGCGTTCGGGGACGGTGAAATCCGCTGTCGGCCTCGGTATGCTGCTGGCCGAAGGCATTGGCGATACCATCCGTATCTCGCTGGCGGCCGACCCGGTCGAAGAAGTGAAAGTCGGCTACGACATTCTCAAGTCGCTGCACCTGCGCTCGCGTGGCATCAACTTCATCGCCTGCCCGAGCTGCTCGCGGCAGAACTTCGATGTGGTCAAGACCATGAACGAGCTGGAAGGGCGCCTGGAAGACCTGCTGGTGCCGCTGGACGTGGCGGTGATCGGTTGCGTGGTCAACGGCCCGGGCGAAGCCAAGGAGGCCCATGTGGGGCTGACCGGCGGCACGCCGAACCTGATCTACATCGACGGCAAGCCGGCGCAGAAGCTGACCAACGACAACCTGGTCGATGAGCTGGAAAAGCTCATCCGCCAGAAAGCGGCCGAAAAGGCCGAAGCCGACGCGGCGCTGATCGTCCGTGGCTGACACACAGAATTCGTAAGGACTTTTCGTGAGCAAATCGCTGCAAGCCATCCGTGGCATGAACGACATCCTGCCAGAACAGTCGCCACTGTGGCGCTACTTCGAAGGCACCGTGGCCGGCCTGCTGGACACCTACGGGTACAGCCAGATCCGCACGCCGATCGTCGAGTTCACCGAGCTGTTCAAGCGCTCCATCGGTGAAGTGACCGACATCGTCGAAAAAGAGATGTACACCTTCGAGGACCGCAACGGCGATTCGCTGACCCTGCGCCCCGAAGGCACTGCCGCCTGCGTGCGTGCCGTACTCGAGCATGGCATCACCGGCAACGGCCAGGTGCAGAAACTGTGGTACATCGGCCAGATGTTCCGCCACGAGCGCCCGCAGAAGGGCCGCTACCGCCAGTTCCACCAGATTGGCGTGGAAGTGTTCAACCTGGATGGCCCGGACATCGACGCCGAGCTGATCATGCTGACCTGGCGCCTGTGGGGCCTGCTGGGCATCCAGGACGCGGTCAAGCTGGAGCTCAACAGCCTGGGCACCAGCGAAGCACGTGCACGCTACCGTGATGCGCTGGTCGAGTTCCTCTCGGCGCGCCTGGAGCAACTGGACGAAGACAGCCAGCGCCGCCTGAAGAGCAACCCGCTGCGCATTCTCGACAGCAAGGACCAGAACACCCAGGCGGTGCTGGTCGGCGCGCCGAAGCTGGAAGACTACCTGGACGAAGAGTCGCGCGTGCACTTCGAGGGCCTCAAGGCCCGCCTGGACGCTGCCGGCATCCCGTTCGTGATCAACACCAAGCTGGTGCGTGGCCTGGACTACTACAGCAAGACCGTGTTCGAGTGGGTTACCGACAAGCTCGGCGCCCAGGGCACTGTCTGCGCCGGCGGCCGTTATGACGGCCTGGTCGAACAGATGGGCGGCAAGCCGACCCCGGGCGTCGGTTTCGCCATGGGCATCGAGCGCCTGATCCTGCTGCTGGAAACCCTGGGCAAGGTGCCCGAGTCCATCAGCCGCCAGATCGACGTCTACCTGTGCGCCTTTGGCGAACAGGCGGAGCTGGCCGGCCTGCGCCTGTCCGAAAGCCTGCGTGACCGCTTGCCGGGCCTGCGCCTGGCAGTCAACGCCGGCGGTGGCAGCTTCAAGAGCCAGTTCAAGAAAGCCGACAAGAGCGGCGCGCTGTTCGCCCTGATCCTCGGTGACGACGAACTGGTCAAGCAAGAGATCGGCTTCAAGCCCCTGCGTGGTCAGGGCGAACAACAGAACATTGCCTGGGATGCTCTGGCTGAGCACCTGGAAACCGCGATCGCGCAGGCGTAACGCGGTTCAACAAGCGAATAGGCGAAAAGGAGTATTGGGGTGTCGAGTACCGATGATGAACTGGCAGGGGTCAAGGACTGGTGGAACCGCAACGGCAAGCCGCTGCTGACCGGTGCCCTGCTGGCTGGCGTGGTGGTGTTGGGCTGGAATACCTGGCACAAGTACCAGAACAATCAGTCGCAAGGTGCCTCGCAGCTGTACCAGGCCTTGCTGGAGACCAGCCTGACGCCGACTGGCCAGCCTGACGCGACCAAGGTCGCGGAACTGGCCGGCAAGCTCAAGAGCGAGTTCGGCGGTACCGCCTACGCCCAGTACGGCAGCCTGTTCGTGGCCAAGGTCGCGGTCGAGACCGGCAAGCTCGACGACGCTGCTGCCGAGTTGAAGAGCGTGCTGGACAAGCCGGCCGATGCCACCCTGGGCGAGATTTCGCGTCAGCGCCTGGCTCGTGTGCTGGCCGCCCAGAACAAGGCCGAGGATGCCCTCAAGTTGCTCGACGGCGACGCCGACAAAGCCTTCCTGGCCAGCCGCGAAGAGTTGAAAGGTGACCTGCTGGTGCAACTGGGTCGCGCCGACGACGCGCACAGCGCTTACGAGAAAGCCAAGGCTGCGTTGTCCGATGAGGCGGCGGTCGGTGGCCTGCAATTGAAGCTGGATGACTTGGCCAAAGGGGACGCGTAAGTGATCGGTTGGAAACATGCAGCAGTGCTGACCCTGGCCGTACTGGCCGCAGGTTGCAGCAGCAACAGCAAGAAGGAACTGCCTCCGGCCGAGCTGACCAAGTTCACCGAGGAAGTGGTGCTGAAAAAGCAGTGGAGCCGTTCGATCGGTGACGGCCAGGGCGAGACCTACAACACCCTCGTACCTGCCATCGAGAACGACCGTATCTACGCCTCCGACGTCAACGGCGAAGTCTTTGCCCTCGACCGTATCACCGGCGACGTGGTGTGGAAGAAGGACCTCGAGCTGCCGGTTTCCGGCGCTGTCGGCGTGGGCTACGGCCTGGTCATGATCGGTACCCTCAAGGGTGAAGTCATCGCCCTGGACTCCAGCACCGGTGAGGAGCGCTGGCGCTCCCGCGTGACCAGCGAAGTGCTGGCCCCGCCTGCGAACAACGGTGACGTGGTGGTGGTGCAGACCCAGGACGATCGCCTGATCGGCCTGGATGCCGCCACTGGCGACCGTCGCTGGATCTACGAAAACACCCCGGCCGTGCTGACCCTGCGTGGCACCGGCGCGCCGATCGCCACCAACCGCCTGGCCGTCGCCGGCCTGTCCACCGGCAAGGTGGTGGCGGTGGACATCAACAACGGCGTACCGGTGTGGGAAAGCCGTGTGGCGATTCCGCAGGGCCGTTCCGAGCTGGACCGCGTGGTCGATATCGACGGCGGCCTGCTGCTGTCGGGTGGTACCCTGTACGTCAGCACCTACCAGGGCCGCGTCGCGGGCCTGGACCTGGAAAGCGGCCGCGTGCTGTGGCAGCGTGATGCCTCCAGCTACGTGGGTGTCGCCCAGGGTTACGGTAACGTCTATGTCAGCGAAGCTTCCGGTACTGTCGAAAGCGTCGACGAGCGCTCGTCCAGCGCCCTGTGGACCAACGACACCATGGCTCGCCGCCAGCTGACCGCGCCTGAAGTGTTCTCCAGCTACGTGGCGGTGGGCGACTTCGAGGGTTACCTGCACCTGCTGAGCCAGGTCGATGGCCGCTTCGTCGGCCGTGAGCGTATCGACAGTGATGGCCTGCGCGCCCGCCCACTTGTGGTCGGCGACACCATCTACGTCTTCGGCAACAGCGGCAAGCTCGAGGCACTGACCATCCGCTGAAGCTATGCTTGAAGCCTTGGCGGGCTTCAAGCCGCGGCGTAGGACACGCCGCCCGAACTCCGGCCGCTGCCTTGCAGCGGCCTTTGCATTTTCAAGAATTCAAGAGTGGAGAGCCGAATGGTTCCCGTAATCGCCCTGGTGGGCCGCCCGAACGTCGGCAAATCCACCATGTTCAACCGCCTGACCAAGACCCGCGATGCCATCGTCGGTGACCTGTCGGGCCTGACCCGTGACCGCCAGTATGGTGATGCCACCTGGCAGGGTCGTTCCTTCATCCTGATCGACACCGGCGGTATCACCGGTGACGAAGTGGGCATGGACGAGAAAATGGCCGAGCAGTCGCTCATGGCCATCGAAGAAGCTGACTATGTGCTGTTCCTGGTCGATGCCCGTGCCGGCATGACCGCTGCCGATCAGATGATCGCCGAGCACCTGCGCAAGCGGAACAAGGAAGCGATCCTGGTTGCCAACAAGATCGACAACATCGACGCCGATGTGGCTCGCGCCGAGTTCTCGCCGCTGGGCATGGGCAACGCCATCCCGGTGGCCGGCTCCCAAGGCCGCGGCATCAATGCGCTGATGGAGGCCGTGCTCGGCCACCTGCCACGCGACCAGGTCGAGGAAGCGCTGGACGCCGAAGTCGCCGAAGGCGAGGAAGCGGTGCGTATCCCGGGCCCGAGCGAAAAGGATGGCATCAAGATCGCCATCATCGGCCGCCCCAACGTCGGCAAGTCGACGCTGGTCAACCGCATGCTCGGCGAAGAGCGCGTGGTGGTGTACGACCAGCCGGGCACCACCCGCGACAGTATCTACATCCCGTTCGAGCGCGATGACGAGAAGTACACCTTCATCGACACCGCCGGCGTGCGCAAGCGCGGCAAGATCCACGAGGAAGTCGAGAAGTTCTCGGTGGTGAAGACGCTGCAGGCGATCAAGGACGCCAACGTGGTGATCTTCGTCATGGACGCCCGCGAAGGCGTGGTGGACCACGACCTGAACCTGCTGGGCTTCGCCCTGGAAGCCGGCCGTGCCATCGTCATCGCCCTGAACAAGTGGGACGGCATGGAGCCGGGCGAGCGTGACTACGTGAAGACCGAGCTGGAGCGCCGGCTGTTCTTCGTCGATTTCGCCGACATCCACTTCATCTCCGCCCTGCACGGCACCGGCGTGGGCCACCTGTACAAGTCGGTGCAGGCCGCGTTCAAGTCGGCGGTAACCCGTTGGCCGACCAGCCGCCTGACGCAGATCCTCGAAGATGCCGTGAGCGAGCACCAGCCGCCGCTGGTCAACGGCCGCCGCATCAAGCTGCGCTATGCCCACCTTGGTGGTGCCAACCCGCCGCTGATCGTGATCCACGGCAACCAGACCGACAAGATTCCGAAGTCGTACTCGCGTTACCTGGAGAACACCTACCGGCGTGTGCTGAAGCTGGTCGGTACGCCGATCCGCATCGAGTACAAGGGCGGTGAGAACCCGTACGAGGGCAAGAAGAACACCCTCACTGATCGCCAGGTCAACAAGAAGCGCCGCCTGATGTCGCACCACAAGAAGGCCGAGAAGAAGCGCCGCGACAAGCGCTGATTCCGCGTCAGCTTCTTCGCGGGCTTGCCCGCTCCCACAGGTTGGACTGCCCCCCAAAAGTTGGACGCCAATCCAACCCTTGGGGGATCTATGGAAAAGTACACCGAGCTATTCAAGCTCACTGCGATCACTGCTTACCTGAATGGCAACAATGGTTTCCGAAAGGTGGCTCGACACTTCGGTATCGACTTCAGCCTGCTCCGGCGCTGGGTTGCCAGTTATCAGGTCGGTAAGGGTATCTGTTCAGGCTCGCCTGGGCGGCGTTATACCTGTGATTTCAAGCAGCAAGTGCTCAGCTACATGCTCGAGCATCGGCTTTCACTGCGCCAGACCGCTGCGCATTTTGGTCTTGGACAGTCCTCACAGATAGGCATTTGGCAGCGGCAGTACTACAGTGGCAGTCCAGTCACCTCTACTGCCGCCAAGCCAAAAAAGCCAATTCTTCCACTTTTCGTTCAACCTTCCCCTGACCGCTTGATTCGCGACCCGTTCGAGTTCTAGTGCGATTGTCTCACCAGCCCATAGGCACGTGCTGCTACTCGGTCCTACCTGTAAAAAATGCTAGTTGTACGCTGCCGCAAGCTTTGAAAGACTTATTCCTAAAGTAGGTGTCTGCCAGCGAGGGGCTAAGTATGGGGATTCAGCGTAAAACTTTGAGTCTGTTTTATTGTGACGGTGATATACATGCGTGCCTTGGTGATCAAGGCAGTCGAACCGTGTTTCGAGGGGGAGGGCAAGCATTAGCTGAGTGGAATGGCAGTGCTGAAAGTAATGTCAGCTTATTGTCGGTCAGTGAATCCGGTTCCGTGAATGGCATGGCGCATCAGGGGGAATGGGAGAGATTTGATTATACTGCTTATGGCCATTGTTCTTCCCTTTCATCGGGCCATTCTCTGCTAGGATTCAATGGCGAGTATTACGGTAATTTAATTAACGGGTACCTGCTGGGAAACGGTTACAGATTTTTTAATGGTCTGAGATTCTATTCTCCAGACAGTTTTTCACCTTTTAGGGTTTTGAACGCGTATGGGTATTGCGATGGGGATCCTATAAATTACACCGACTCAAGTGGTCATTTGCGGGTCTGGTTCAGATCGCCAGCGTATAAGAGATCCAAAGAACTTATGAGGCAATTGGATTCAATGGCGTCAGAATTTCAGGTGATGACCAACAAACTGAAACATGATCCGAGGTTGGACAGAACTTCAAAAATTAAAAAGCGGTTTATTAGTGATCTAACACCCATGGAGGAATCAGCGAAATCCCTTATGTCCAACTTGGCGGGGCTCGCAGGAACTAGTCCCGAAAATTTTACGCGTGCAAGTGCCAAAGTCGATTATCCTTCAATGCGGAAGCGTCTTGCTAAAGCGATTAATGAGTACGTTTTTACCTATGAATTGATGTTGTTTAAAATAAGAATTCAGCGCCCGGGAAAGTTAAGGTTATCTCATAGTCAATCCTATCGAGGGTCGCCCGCTGGTGGCGAAACATCCAGCGGGGCCTTGCGCAGAACGCGCTCGGTGGATGAAGGGTTGAATTTATCCAATGAGGGTTCTGCGATTCGTAAAGTGTAAAACGCTTACCAAGGTAATCGGAGTAGAAGTGTAGCGTTAAGAAATAGGCGCCTCAGTTAGTTTAATTTGATAAGGCAAAAAATGTAGTGAGCGGAGATAGGGCAGAAATTAAGCGAGCGCTGCTCGAGGCAGCGCTCGAATTTCGTGGGTTGTCAATGAGCACCCGCGCTTGGTTCTACGCTGCATGATCATCGCGCACGCACTTTGCGCTTTAGGCTACGAAGCGAGGTTTCTTGATACGCCCATATAGCGGGATGCCGCACCGACAACAGCCTTTGATCCAGCGCAAATTCCCCTAGAGTTTCAACCTTTTTCCTGACCGCTCGATCCGCTATGCTCGGACTCCACCCCGTGCCGGATACACCCCAGGAAAGAGGGCTCCATGATCCGCAGCAAACTGCCGAATGTCGGCACGACCATCTTTACCACCATGTCCCAGCTCGCCGTGCAGACCGGCGCGCTCAACCTGTCGCAAGGCTTCCCCGACTTCAATGGCCCGCAGGCGCTGCTCGATGCAGTCGGCCGGCATGTGGCCGCCGGGCATAACCAGTATTCGCCGATGACCGGCCTGCCGGCCCTGCGCCAGCAGGTGGCGGCCAAGGTCGCGCGGCTGTATGGCGCGCAGGTGGATGCCGACCAGGAAGTGACCATCACCCCTGGCGCCACCGAGGCGATCTTCTGCGCCATCCAGGCAGTAGTGCATGCCGGTGACGAGGTAATCGTCTTCGACCCTTGCTACGACAGCTACGAGCCGTCCGTGGAACTGGCTGGTGGGCGCTGCGTGCATGTACAGCTGAGCGATGGCGATTTCCGCATCGACTGGCAGAAGTTCAGCGATGCCCTCAGCCCGCGCACGCGCATGGTCATTCTCAATTCGCCGCACAACCCCAGCGGTGCGCTGATTACCCAAGAAGACCTGGGCCAACTGGCCCGGCTTATCGCTGACCGCGATATCTACCTGGTCAGCGACGAGGTCTACGAGCACCTGGTCTATGACGGTGTAGGCCATGCCAGCGTGTTGGCCCATGAGCAACTGTATCAACGCGCCTTCGTTGTCAGCTCGTTCGGCAAGACTTATCACGTCACCGGCTGGAAGACCGGCTATGTGATCGCCCCGCCGGCGCTGAGTGCCGAGCTGCGCAAGGTGCACCAGTACGTCAACTTCTGCGGTGTGACCCCGCTGCAGTGCGCCCTGGCCGATTTCATGGCCGAGCACCCCGAGCATATCGATGAACTGCCGGCCTTCTACCAGGCCAAGCGAGACTTGTTCTGCGGCTTGCTGGAGGGCTCGCGGTTCCGTTTCACCCGCACGGCGGGTACCTATTTCCAGCTGGTGGACTATTCGCAGATCCGCCCGGACCTGAACGATGTCGACATGTCGCTGTGGCTGACCCGTGAGCACGGCGTGGCGACCATCCCGGTGTCGGTGTTCTACCAGCAACCCATCCCCGAGCAACGCCTGGTTCGCCTGTGCTTTGCCAAACGAGAGGAGACGCTGCGTCAGGCAGCGGAAAAACTATGCGCGATCTGAGTACACTGCCGAACCTGAAAGTCGCCCTGGTGCAGACCACCCTGGCCTGGCACGACCGCGAGGCCAACTATGCGCACTTTGAAGTGCTGCTGGAGCAGGTGGGCGAGGTGGACCTGGTGATCCTGCCGGAAATGTTCACTACCGGTTTTTCCATGCAATCGGAAAGCCTGTGCGAGCCGGAAAACGGCCCGACCTACAAATGGCTGAAGGCCCAGGCGAAGAAGTACAACACGGTGATTACCGGCAGCGTGATCATCCAGGCCGCCGATGGCAGCCACCGCAACCGCCTGCTGTGGGCCCGGCCGGATGGCGAGATCCTGCACTACGACAAGCGCCACCTGTTCCGCATGGCCGGTGAGCACAAGCATTACACCCCGGGCGAGCGCCAGGTGCAGTTCGAGCTCAAGGGCTGGCGGATCCGCCCGCTGATCTGCTACGACCTGCGCTTCCCGGTGTGGAGCCGTGATGCCCAGGACACCGACCTGTTGCTATACACCGCCAACTGGCCGGCTGCGCGCCGCCAGCACTGGAACCGCCTGTTGCCGGCGCGGGGTATCGAGAACCTGTGCTATGTGGCGGCGGTGAACCGGGTGGGCACCGACGGCAAGGGCTTTGCCTATTCCGGTGACAGCCAGGTGCTGGACTTCCAGGGCGAGAGCCTGCTCAGTGCCGGGGAGGCCGACGGGGTGTTCACCGCGGTGTTGAGTGCGGCGGAACTGGCGGCCTACCGGGCCAAGTTCCCGGCCAACCTGGATGCTGACACCTTCGAGCTGCACTAGGCCGGAACTGTATGGCTTGAATTGGCCCGCTGTAGGAGCGGCCTTGTGTCGCGAAAGGGCCGCAGAGCGGCCCCAGGATCCTGGCAGCGATGCATGAATTGCCGGGGCTGCTACGCAGCCCTTTCGCGACACAAGGCCGCTCCTACAGGTACTGCGTTGCTAGCTCAGGCCAGTTTTTCAGTAAACATCCCGCCGATACCGCCCATCCTCGATCAGCTGTTGCACAACCGCTTCCCCGAGGATGCCGTTGAGCGCCGCATCCACCCCGGCAGCCATGCCTTGAAGGCTGCCGCAGACATACACACAGGCACCATCCGCGACCCAGCGCTTGAGCTCTTCAGCCTGCTGCAGCAACGCATCCTGCACATACACCTTGTCGGCCTGATCCCGCGAAAAGGCGAGGTCCAGGCGTGCCAGGTCGCCGTTGTCCAGCCAGCCTTGCAGCTCGTTGCCGCACAGCAGGTCATGCGCCCGGTTACGCTCGCCGAACAGCAGCCAGTTGCGCTGCTCGCCAGCATTCACCCGCGCGCGTAGCAGGCTGCGCAGGCCGGCCAGGCCGGTGCCGTTGCCAATCAACACCAGCGGTGCCGCCGTTTCCGGCAGGTGGAAGCTGCTATTGCGCCGCAAACGCAGGCTCAACGTACCGCCAAGCGGCAGGT
This sequence comes from Pseudomonas shirazica, assembly GCF_015168335.1. Taxonomy (NCBI): domain Bacteria; kingdom Pseudomonadati; phylum Pseudomonadota; class Gammaproteobacteria; order Pseudomonadales; family Pseudomonadaceae; genus Pseudomonas; species Pseudomonas shirazica. The sequence goes on along the minus strand of NZ_CP063456.1, from coordinate 4,334,288 downwards.
ACTCGGTCAGCCAGCCGGAACCCAGGCCCAGGTTGCCATCGGCATGGCGTTCCTGGCGCACGATCAGCTCCAGCACGCCATCGCTGGCGATCGAGGCAATCGAGTATTCGCGGCTGCCGATCGGCACCAGTGCGTCGACCAGCGCCTGCGGCTGCAAACCGACCAGGTGATCGCGACGGGTCGGCAACTGGCGGCCGGCCAGGGCCTGGGCGAGGGTTTCGGCCAAGCCATTCACTTGCACCTTGGCGCCGCCGTCCAGCGTCATTCCATCGAGGAAGGCGTCGATCCTCGGCTGGCCGTTGAGCGGCAGGATCTCCACCAGGTCGCCGGCTTCCCAGCTGGCGGGCTGCTCCGGTCGCAGGCCCAGCAGGTACACCGGCTGGCCCTGGCTGCCCGGGTTGAGCAGTTCGCGGCGCACCAGCGACCAGTTGCCGAAACTCGGCGGTTGCCAGGCGGCCACTGGCTGGGCGCCGGTCAGTTGCGCCAGTTCCTGCTGCCACTGCTGCAGCGCGGCTTGGTCGGCGTTGTCCACTTCCACCGGGCTGAATGCGCTGCTGGCCCCGCGTTCGCCCAGCCATGCCTGCAGGCGGCGGGCGAAGCCGCAAAAGTGCGGATACTGGCGGTCACCGAGGGCGAGCAGGGCATAGCTGAGGTTGTCCAGCGCCCAAGGCTGGCCGAGCACCTTACGCTCGAAGGCGCGGGCGCTGTCGGGGGCTTCGCCGTCGCCGAAGGTGCTGACCACGAACAGCGCACGGCGGGCCTGGCGCAGGTCGCTTTCACCCAGTTCTGCCAGGGCGCGTACCTGCACTGGCAGGCCGGCGGCCTGAAGCTGCCCGGCGCTCTGCCAGGCCAGTTGTTCGGCAAGCCCGCTCTGGCTGGCAAAGCCGATCAGCCAGCTGTCGCCGCTGGCAGTGTTGCTGGTGACGTTGCCACGGGCGGCACGTACCTGGCGCTTCTTGCGACGGCGGTCGAGGTACAGCAGCCAGCCGGTGACGAAGAACAGCGGCATGGTCAGGCTGGCGATGGTGACGATGATGCGCCCCGGCAGGCCGAAGTATTCGCCCACGTGCAGGGCGTAGACGCTCTGGAGCAGCTGGGCCTTGAAGGACTTGTCGGTGTAGCGGTCATGTCTTTTCACCTGGCCGCTGGCCGGGTCCAGTACCAGGGTGTTGAAGGCACGTGGGTGGTCGGCGTTGTCCAGCAGGTAGAACAGGTTGGCCGGCTGGCCGCCTACCGGTGGCAGGCGCAGGTTGTACATGGCCAGGCCCGGGCCGGCAGCGTCCTTGAGGTTGGCCCAGATTGCGTCGTAGTCGACCACCAGCGGCGGGGCGTTCTTGTCGATTTTCTGCGGCCCGTGGCGGCCACGACCTTCGCCGCGCTTTTGCTGCTGGCCGGCGGCCGGCGCGTCGGCCAGCAGCTTGTTCAGGCCCTCGCGGTACCACTCGTAGGACCAGAACAGCCCGGTCAGGGCGAACAGCAGGTAGAACAGCAGGCACCAGGTGCCGGCCACCGCATGCAGGTCCCAGTTGAAGGCGCGGCCTTTCTTGGCCCAGTCGAAGGTCAGCCAGGTGCGCCAGTCCAGCGCCTTGCGCGGCCAGCGCAGGTACAGGCCGGAGAGGCAGAAGAACACCAGCATCAGGGTGCAGGCACCGGTGATCTGCCGGCCGCTGTCTCCCATGGCCAGGAAGCGGTGCAGGTTGAGCATGAGGTTGAAGAAGCCTTGCCCGGCCACTTCTCCCTTGAGTTCGCCGGTATACGGGTCGGCATAGCGCAGCTGGCCACGGCGCTCGCCTGGCGGTGGGGTAAAGAAGACGCGTGCGGCGTTGCCTTCGCGTACATCGACCCACAGCATCGCCACCTTGTCGTGCTGCTGGGCCTCGACCCGCTGGACCAGTTCGGCCGGGGGCAGCACGCCCTCCGGGCGCACCTGGACCTTCAGGACATCGGCATTCAGCGCGCGCAGCAGTTCTTCCTGAAACGAGTACAAGGCCCCGGTGATACCCATCAAGGCCAGCACCAGGCCAGCGGTGATGCCAAAGAACCAGTGCAATTGGAACAGCGTCTTCTTCACCACATGATCACCTTGTGTTTCTGCCGCACACTACGCGGCGTGCATTATGCCTTGATACGCAAAAGCCCCGCTCACGGGAATGAACGGGGCAGGGTGGGCTAGTCAGTCAGGCTTGTGTTGTCTGTACCGGCCTCTTCGCGGGTGAACCCGCTCCCACAGGTACTGCACTGACCTCAGGTCCAGTGATATTTCTGTGGGAGCGGGTTCACCCGCGAAAGGGCCGGCACAGGCGCAGCCCATTCAACAGATCAACCCCATCCCGGCATCAGAAGTGGACGCTGGTGGTCAACAGAGCCGTCCGCCCCGCCGCCTGGTTGGCGAAGTGGGTAGAGAAGGCCTTGTCGTAGTACACCTCGTTGGTCAGGTTCTGCACGTTCAGCTGCAGGTCGATGTTCTTGGTCAGCTTGTAGGCGGCCATAGCGTCGTAGCGTACATAGCTGTCGACCATGGTGGTATTGGCCACGCTGCCATACACGTCATCCACGTAGAAGGCACCGCCACCCACGGTCAGCTTCGGCGTAATGGAGTAGGTGGTCCACAGGCTGGCGCTGTTGTTCGGCGTGTTTGGCAGCTGGTTGCCGTCGTTGGCCTTGTTCACGGCACCACCGTCTATCTGGCGAGCTTCCATGTAGGTGTAGCCGGCAAATACCTGCCATTTTTCGGTGATCTTGCCGCTGGCAGACAGTTCGATGCCCTGTACGCGAGTTTCGCCGACGTTCTCGTAGGTAGTGGTGTCAACCTGGACGCGGGCGTTTTCCTTCTCGGTGCGGAACAGCGCAGCGGCCAGGGACAGGCGCTGGTCGAGCAGGTCCCACTTGGTGCCGATTTCGTAGTTGGTGGTTTCCTCCGGCTCCAGATCGCTGCTCAGCAAGTTGCCGGCGCGGTCGGTGGTGTTGCCCAACGGGTTGCCTTCAGTACCTTCGCCCAGCATTGCTCCGGGTGGCGTTGCGGAGGTGGCGTAGGAAACGTAGATACTGCCATTCTCGGCCGGCTTCCATACAAGGCCCAGCTGGCCGGTAATGAACTCGCTTGTATCCTTGCCTTTGGAGACAACGCCCTTGCTGTTCACCACGGTGGCGCCTGTGGCGTCGTAGGTGCGGTACTGGGTGTCGAAGTGGTCGTAGCGCAGGCCCATGTTCAACAGCCACTCGGGCGTCAGTTCGAGTGTGTCAAAAACATAAATTGCGCGGGTGTTGCTCTTGGTATCGGTGCCCGCGTAGTTGCGTGCGATGCTGCCGTTCCACGGATCGTCCGGGTTCGGGTTGCTCAGTGAGGTGCAGTTGTAACCGCTGGTGGCGCCGATCATGCCTGGGGTGCAGTTGGTGTTGGCGGTGCCGCCTGGGACGGTGTCGGTATCGACGGTGTAGCTCGAGCGCTTGCTCTCTTCTCGGCTCAGCTCGATACCGGTCGAGAAACTGTTCTTCATGCCACCCAGGTAGAACTCACCGAACAGGTCGGTCTGGTTGGTGGTGGTGGCAGTGTTGCCCACACGGGTGTTGGCGCGGCGCCAGACGCTGCCGTTGTTGACGTTACCCTTGCTGTCGTCAGGCTGGGTCAGGATGTAGTCCTGCATGCTGTTGCCATGGCGCAGGGTGTTCTTGATGGTCAGCGAGTCGGTCAAGTCGTGCTCGATGGCAAAGGTGGCAATATCCACGCGGCTTTTGCGGAAGTCACGACCGGTCAGGCCATAGAAGTTGTCGCTGTCACCGCCGTCGTACGGCTTGCTCGGATGTGCCGAGGTGCGGGCAGTACTACCAGCGGTCGGGATGGTGTACGGGATGCCCGAATCCGGCAGGTCGTCGCTTTCCAGATGGTAGTAGTCGAGGTTCACGCGGGTCGGAGTACCCAGGCCGAAGGCCAGCGATGGGGCGATACCCCAACGGTCGTAGTTGACCTTGTCGCGGCCGGCGACGTTGCTTTCGTGGGTCATCAGGTTCAGGCGCCCGGCAACGGAGTCGCTGAACTGGTAGTTGCCATCGAAGGTATAGCGCTGGGTCTGGTCGCTGCCCCAGGTCCAGGCGCCATCGAGCGAGTTGCCCAGGTGGGCGCGCTTGCTCACCAGGTTGATGGTGCCGCCGGCGGCACCACGGCCGCCGATGGCCGAGTTCGGGCCCTTGGCCACTTCCACCGATTCGATGGCGAAGATTTCACGGGTTTGCGCGCCAGTGTCACGCACGCCGTCCAGGTAGGTGTCGCCTTGGGCGTCGAAGCCGCGGATGAACGGGCGGTCGCCTTGTGGGTTGCCGCCTTCGCCGGCACCAAAGGTGATGCCCGGCACAGTGCGCAGTGCATCCTGCAGGGTCAGGGCGTTGGTGTCCTTGATCACTTGCTGCGGGATCACGGTTACCGAGCGGGGGGTATCCACCAGCGGCGCGGTGTACTTCTGCGAGGATGCCTGGTCGACCTTGTAATCGGTGCTGGCCTGTTCAGCCTTGCCGTTGACGCTGGTGGCGTCGAGGGTGATAGCACTGCTGGCGACCGGGTCGGCGGCGTAGGCCGACGAAGCGCTGAGGGCTACGCCGATGGCAGACACGATCAGGCGTGGTGAACTCACTGCAGATGGTACGTACTGGCGCATTGCTAAGGACCTTCCCCAAGGTGGTAAGGCCGCGGATCTTAATGTAAGCAATTGTTAGTCACAATTGAGAGTCGTTACCATTCGTGAAGAATTTACAATCTTTACAATTTGCCTTTACGGTTTCATCAAGCTGAAACGTCTTAAGCGGCCATTGGGGCTTGTGAAGCGCAAAAGGGAATCAATATCATTGGCGCCTTACATTTTCCAAACGGTGCTGTCGCCATGCTGCTTCATATCCCCGGCCTGTTCGACGCCGATGAACTGGCCCGTATCCGCGAGGCGCTGGAGCAGGCCGATTGGGCCGACGGCAAGATCACGGCCGGCTACCAGTCGGCCAAGGCCAAGCACAACCTGCAACTGCCGGAAGGCCATCCGCTGACCAAGGAAATCGGTAGCGCGCTGATCGACCGCCTGTGGCAGAACCCGCGCTTCATGTCTGCAGCCTTGCCGCACAAGGTGTTCCCGCCGCTGATCAACTGCTACCGCGAAGGCGGCAGTTTCGGCTTTCACATCGACAACGCCCTGCGCCAGCCCAAGGGCAGCCCGGAGCGGGTGCGTACCGACCTGTCTTCCACGCTGTTCCTCAGCGATCCGGACAGCTACGACGGCGGCGAGCTGGTGATCCAGGACACCTACGGCGAGCAGCAGGTCAAGCTGGCTGCCGGTGACCTGGTGCTGTACCCCGGCACCAGCCTGCACAAGGTCAACCCGGTGACCCGTGGCCAGCGTTACGCCGCGTTCTTCTGGACCCAGAGCCTGGTGCGCGAGGACAGCCAGCGGGCGTTGCTCTTCGAAATGGACAATGCCATCCAGCAACTGACAGCCGATGTGCCGGACCATCCGTCACTGCTGCAGTTGACCGGCACCTACCACAATCTGCTGCGCCGCTGGGCCGAGGTCTGAGCCGTGTCCTATCAGTTGCGACGTGAGGAAGTGGTGGATGTGGCCGGTTTGCAGGCCATGCTGGAAGAAAGCCCTGGCAAGGCCGCCCAGGCGATCCTGGCGGCGGCAGGGCAGGGCGCGGTCGAGGCACAGTTGTTGCTGGGGCAGATCCTGCTCGACGGGCGCGGCATTCAGGCGGATGCCGCCGTCGCCAGGCGCTGGTTCGGCATCGCCGCGCAGGGTGGCAGTGCCATGGCGCACAACATGCTGGGCCGTTGCCTGGAGCATGGCTGGGGCGGTGAGCCAAGCCAGGCGCAGGCGGCCATTCACTATGCGCGTGCGGCCGATGCTGGGCTGGACTGGGGGCTGTACAACCTGGGCAACTTGCTGGCCACCGGGCGCGGCATACCGGCCAACCAGGCACAGGCGCTGATGTGCTACGAGAAGGCCGCGCACATGGGGCATGCCAAGTCGATGAACCTGTACGGGCGTTACCTGGAACAAGGCATCGCCACGGCGCCCAATCCGACACGGGCGGTGCGCTGGTATCGGCGCTCAGCCGAGGCGGGGGATTTCCGTGGCATGTTCAGCCTGGCGCTGGTGCTTGTCGAGCGGGGGCAGGTGGCGGAAGCCGGGCCTTGGCTGGAACGGGCGCGGGTCGAGGGAAACATGAATTTTCTGCGCAGTGCGCTGGTGACCTTGCAGGAGGCCGGGCCGGTGTTGATGGCATTTGCGGCGCGGTATGCCGAGGAGATCGAACGGCGCGAAGCTTGAGGTTCCCTCAAGGCCTGTAGGAGCAGCCTTGTGCTGCGAAGAGGCCGGCAAGACAAAAGATGGCCTTTGGCAGTTATGGCCTCTTCGCAGCACAAGGCTGCTCCTACAGGGAGTTGCACAGGCCTGAGGGCGGAAAGCACAAATGAAAACGGGGCCTTTCGGCCCCGTTTTGCTTTACAGGTAGTAAGCCTTCAGCGGCGGGAAGCCGTTGAATTCCACTGCGCTGTAGCTGGTGGTGTAGGCGCCGGTCGACAGCCAGTACAGGCGGTCACCGATGGCCAGGTTCAGCGGCAGGCCGTACTTGTAGTGCTCGTACATGATGTCGGCGCTGTCGCAGGTCGGGCCGGCGATGACCACTTCTTCGGTCTCGCCTTTCTTCTCGGTCCAGATCGGGAACTTGATGGACTCGTCCATGGTTTCGATCAGGCCGGAGAACTTGCCCACGTCGGTGTAGATCCAGCGCTCGACGGCGGTGCGCGACTTGCGTGCAACCAGTACCACTTCGCTGACCAGGATACCGGCGTTGGCAATCAGCGAACGGCCCGGCTCGAGGATGATTTCCGGCAGGTCGTCACCGAAGTCTTCCTTCAGGAAGCGGATGATCTCTTCGGCGTAGGTTTCCAGGCTGTTGGTCCGGGTGATGTAGTTGGCCGGGAAGCCGCCACCCATGTTGATCAGCTTCAGCTCGATGCCGTCTTCTTCCTTCAGGCGCTCGAAGATCACCTTGACCTTGGCGATGGCGGCGTCCCACACGCTGATGTCGCGCTGTTGCGAGCCGACATGGAAGGAAATGCCGTAAGGCACCAGGCCCAGGTCGCGGGCGAGAATCAGCAGGTCCATGGCCATGTCGGTCTGGCAGCCGAATTTACGCGACAGCGGCCAGTCGGCGGTGGTCGAGCCTTCGGTGAGAATACGCACGTACACCTTCGAACCCGGTGCGGCCTTGGCGATGTTGCGCAGGTCGGCTTCCGAGTCGGTGGCATACAGGCGCACGCCCTTCTCGTAGAAGTAGCGGATGTCCTTGGACTTCTTGATGGTGTTGCCGTAGCTGATACGGTCGGCGCTGACGCCGCGACCCAGCACCTTGTCCAGCTCGTAGATCGAGGCGATGTCGAAGCTCGAACCTTTCTCTTTGAGCAGGTCGATGATTTCCACGGCTGGGTTGGCCTTGACCGCGTAGTACACCTTGGCGAATTCGAAACCAGCGCGCAGGTCGTCGTAGGCCTGGCTGATCATCTGGGTATCGATGAGTACGAACGGGGTTTCCTGCTTGTCGGCAAACGCCTTCATTTTCTGGAAGGTGTCACGCGCGAAATAGTCTTCGACCTGGATCGACATGCTCAGGGACTCCATGGGCAAACTGAAAATTTAAGTGGCTGCAAACTGAACGTCCTCCGTATCCCCACTTTGGTTCGCCTACTCAGTACTTGAGCCGGATGGATCGTTTCCAGCATGGACGTTCGGCGCGCACTTTAGGGCGTGAAGAATGCAGAATCAACAGGCAATCCGGGCGTGATCGGCGCGGATCGACGACCTGCCATTTGAATAACCGACCCATGTGACCGGCTGATGTTCCCCGGAGTGTTTCAAGCGTAAAAAATAGTGGAATGGAACGCGCTGGCTCCTTCGCGGGCACGCCCGCTCCCACAGGCATCTCGCGGTTCCTGTGGGAGCGGGCGTGCCCGCGAAGGGGCCTCAGGTGTTCATATTTATGGCCACATTTCCCTGGCACTGCCGTGCATGAAAAAGACGATAAATTTTTTGTTACCGACTGGCGGAATTGCCGCCATTGATGAGAAACATTACTATTCGCACCCTTGTCTGCCTCCCTGATGACCCCGACCGTGTCCGGACCCAAAGGCTTCCTCGACCACTACCATGAGCTGATCGGCACCTGGACGCGCAAGTTGCGCAGTCGACAGCAGGCCGAGGACCTCACCCACGATGCCTTTGTCCGGGTACTGGAAAACCCGCGCGAGCAGGTCGAGCAGCCACGCGCCTACCTGCACCAGACCGCACGCAATATTGCCGTGGATGGCTTCCGTCGCGAGGACCGCCGCCAGGCACTGGAGCTGGAAGCCTTCGACGAAGGCATGGCCGTCGGTGGCGACCCCGAGGCCTACGTGCATGCGCTGGAGCTGGCCGACAGTGTCGAGCGGGCGCTGGCCGAACTGCCGCTCAATTGCCGACAGGTGTTCATCTGGCAGAAGCTTGAAGGGCTGACCCAGGCCGAGATCGCCGAGCGCATGGGGTTGAGCAAGAACATGGTCGAAAAGTATATGATCCGCACGCTCCGGCATCTGCGTGAGCACCTGGATGTGTCGGCATGATGAGTCAGGAGACCTTTTCGATGAAACAGCACGGTACCGATACCGTCCGCGAGCAGGCGGCCGCGTGGTTCGCCCGGGTGCAGGATGCGCCTCGCGATGCCGGGCTGCAGGCGCAGCTGCACGCCTGGCTGGAAGGTGATGCACGGCACCGTGATGAGTACCAGCAGCTCGCCCGCCTGTGGCAGGCCACCGACTTCATCCCGCGCCAGCGCCTGGAAGCGCTGTGCCAGCCGGCACCGGTACGCCAGTTGCCACGTCGGCGCTTCGTGCGCCAGGCCTTGGCCGCCAGCGTGGCCGCACTGGCGTTGGGCCTGGGCTGGGGCGGCTGGCACTACCAGCAACTGAATCACCAGGGCAGCTTGCAGACTGCCTTCAACGAACGCCGCCAGGTCGAACTGCCGGATGGTTCGCACCTTGAGCTCAACGGCAGCACGCAAGTGCAGGTCGCTTTCAGCGCCGGCCAGCGGCATGTCCGGCTGATGGCGGGTGAAGTGATGTTCACCGTCGCCCACGACAGTGGCAGGCCGTTCGTGGTCGACACCGCCCAGGGCAGCGTGACTGTCACCGGTACCCGTTTCGACGTCCGCCTGGACCCGGCCAGCACCCGCGTGGCGGTGGAGCAGGGCTCGGTGCGTGTGCAGGGCAAGGGCGCCTCGCTGGCGCAGCTCACGGCGGGCCAGGGCTCGCATATAGATGAACAAGGCCAGGTGGCTGCGCCCTATGCGGTGAATACCGGCGCCCTGACTGCCTGGCGCCAAGGCAGGCTGGTGTTCGACAACGCCACCCTGGCCGAGGTGGTGGCCGAAGCCTCGCGCTACCGCAGCCAGCCGCTGCGGGTCGCCCCCGGCAAAGTCGCCCAGCTGCGGCTGTCCAGCACCTTCAGCACCGACGACACCGATGCGCTGCTGCGTGCCTTGCCGAGCATCCTGCCGGTGGCCGTCAAGGCCAACGAAGATGGCTCGCGCGAAATAATCGCGAAATAGATTCAGGTTTTTTTCCGCTCGTTCGTCTTCCCCGCCAGCTGCAACTGCCAAGCATTTCCATTTGCATGCGGTTGGCGTTTATTCCGTATTCCAGGAAGTTTCGACGACGTGAACAACAACAAGCCCTTCCCACGCTTCCGCGCCCTGGCGCTGGCCTTGGCGGTCAGCGCCGTGGCCGTCAACAGCCAGGCCGCAGACGCCGGCAGCACTATCCAGATTCAGGCCCAATCCTTGGCATCGGCGCTGAACCAACTGGGCCAGCAGACCAACCTGCAGCTGTTCTTCAGCCCCGACCTGGTGGCCGGCAAGCAGGCCCCGGCGGTGTCCGGCCAGCTGGCGCCCGAGCAGGCGCTGCAGCAGTTGTTGCAAGGCAGCGGCCTGACCTACGAGATGTTCCAGGGCACCGTGGTGGTCAAGCCGGCCCAGGCCGATGGCACCCTCACCACCGGTAGCCTGGAGCTGGCACCCACCGACGTCAAGGTGGTGGGTGACTGGCTGGGCGATGCCCAGCAGAGCGTGGTGCAGAACCACCCCGGCGCGCGCACCGTGGTGCGCCGCGAGGCGATGGTGGAAAAGGGCGCAATGAACGTGCGTGACGTGCTGCGCGGCATCCCCGGCGTTCAGGTGCAGGACTCCAACGGTACCGGCGGTAGCGACCTGTCGCTGAACGTGGGCGTTCGCGGCCTGACTTCGCGCCTGTCGCCACGCTCCACGGTGCTGATCGACGGCATTCCGGCCGCTTTCGCGCCCTATGGCCAGCCGCAGCTGTCGATGGCGCCGATTTCCTCGGGCAACCTCGACAGCATCGACGTGGTGCGTGGCGCCGGTTCCGTGCGTTATGGCCCGCAGAACGTCGGTGGGGTGATCAACTTCGTTACCCGGGCAATCCCCGAGAAGCCCTCGGCCGAGCTGTCCACCACCCTGGAAACCTCCCAGCATGGCGGCTGGAAGCACACCGAGTCGGCCTTCGTCGGCGGTACGGCGGACAACGGCATGGGCGTGGCGCTGCTGTACACCGGGGTGAATGGCAACGGCTACCGTGAAAGCAACAATGGCAACGACATCGACGACGTCATCCTCAAGACCCACTGGGCACCGACCGACGTTGACGAGTTCTGGCTCAACTTCCACTACTACGACGGCCGTGCCGACATGCCTGGCGGCCTGACCCAGGCGCAGTACGACAGCAACCCGTACCAGTCGCTGCGCGACTACGACTACTTCGCCGGCCGGCGCAAGGACGTGTCGTTCAAGTGGCAGCGGCAGCTCGACGACGCCACCCAGTTCGAAGTGCTGACCTACTACACCGACAGCTTCCGCGGCAGCTCCATTGCCTCGCGCGACATGAAGACCCTGTCGTCGTACCCGCGCAACTACCACACCTTTGCCATCGAACCACGGCTGTCGCGGATCTTTTTCGCGGGCCCGACCACCCAGGAAGTCAGCGTGGGCTACCGCTACCTGAAGGAAGCGATGCGTGAGCAATCGACCCGCCTGGCGCTGATCGACAACGTGCCGACGCCCGCCCCGGGCTCCGACGGCCATGTGTTCCAGGACCGCAGCGGTGGTACCGAGGCCAGTGCCTACTACATCGACGACAAGATCGACGTGGGTAACTGGACCATCACCCCAGGTATCCGCTTCGAGCATATCAACACCGACTGGCGCGACCGCCCGGTGCTCGGTGCCAACGGCCAGCCGGTACCGGAGAAGAAGCGCAGCATCACCAGCAACGAGCCGCTGCCGGCGCTGAGCGTGATGTACCACATCTCCGATGCGTGGAAGGTGTTCGCCAACTACGAGACCTCGTTCGGCAGCCTGCAGTACTTCCAGCTGGGCCAGGGTGGTACGGGCAACAGTACGGCCAATGGCCTGGAGCCGGAAAAGGCCAAGACCTACGAAATCGGTACCCGCTATGACAATGGCGGCTTTGCTGGTGAGCTGACGGCGTTCTACATCGACTTCGATGACGAACTGCAGTACATCAGCAACGATGTGGGCTGGACCAACCTCGGTGCGACCAAGCACCAGGGTATCGAGGCCTCGGTGCGCTATGACCTGGACGGTCTGGACCCGCGCCTGGAAGGGCTGTCGGTGAGCGGCGGCTACACCTATACCCGCGCTACTTATGAAGGGGACATCCCTGGCTTCGAGGGCCGTGACCTGCCGTTCTATTCACGCCAGGTGGCCACTGCCGGCGTGCGTTACGCGGTCAATCACTGGACCTGGAACCTGGATGCCTACGCCCAATCCAAGCAGCGCGCGCCGGGTACCGGGATCAATGCCGATGGCAGCTTCAACGGCGACTACATCACCGAGCCGAGTGCGGACGGGCAGTTTGGCGATATCCCGGGTTATGTGACCTGGCATGCCCGTGGCGGGTATGAGTTCGGGCCCCAGATGTCCAACCTGAAGCTGGCGGCGGGGGTGAAGAACCTGTTCGACAAGCAGTACTTCACCCGCTCCAGCGACAACAATGCCGGCATCTATGTGGGTGAGCCACGGACCTTTTACGTGCAGGCCAGTGTAGGGTTCTGACACCGCGTCGCCTGCTTCGCGGGTTTACCCGCGAAGAGGCCGGCACAGGCAATCCATTACTTGGGTTTTGAGCCGAGATTGCCGGGGCCGCTTTGCGGCCCATCGCGACACAAGGCCGCTCCTACAGAGGAGCGCGATCTGCTGTAGGAGCGGCCTTGTGTCGCGAAAGGGGCGCAGCGCGCCCCCGGCGATTACGAAACCACCGCCTCGGCCGGCGAGACAATGCTGGTCTTGGCCCCCCGCGAGCGCCCCGAACTCAGGTAAGCCGCAATCGACTCCTGCGTCACCTCGCCCAGGAACACCTGTTCGGCATCCAGCACCGGCAGCCACGCCCGGTTGAACTCGTACATCCGCGACAGCAGGATGCGCAAATGCTCATCATGCGACGCCGTGGCATTGAACGGCCGCAGGAAGTCGCCACAAGTCCCTTGCTGGCGATGCATGTCACGCCGGCGCACGTAGCCCAGTGCCTTGTTCTGCGCATCGGTCACCACCACGTAACGGCGGTCGTGCTCGTCCAGCAGCTCGAGTGCATCGCTCACCGGCGTCTGCGGGCTCACCGATGGCGCGTTGTCCGCCGCATCCTCCGCACGTACCAGCAGCAGGCGCTTGAGGGTGCTGTCCTGGCCGACGAAGTTGCTGACGAACTCGTCCGCCGGGTGCGCCAGCAAGGTGTCCGGGTGGTCCAGCTGCAACAGCTTGCCGGCGCGGAAGATGGCGATCTTGTCGCCCAGCTTGATCGCTTCGTCGATGTCGTGGCTGACCATGATCACGGTCTTGTTCAAGGCCCGCTGCATCTCGAAGAACTCGTTCTGGATCATCTCGCGGTTGATCGGGTCGACCGCGCCGAACGGCTCGTCCATCAGCAGCACCGGCGCTTCCGCCGCCAAGGCGCGGATCACGCCGATACGCTGCTGCTGCCCGCCGGACAGCTCGCGCGGGTAGCGCTGCAGGTACTGCTTGGGCTCCAGCTTGATCATGTGCATCAGCTCGCGGGCGCGTTCATGGCACTTCTGTTTGTCCCAGCCGAGCAGGCGCGGCACCACGGTGATGTTCTCCTCGATGGTCATGTTAGGGAACAGGCCGATCTGCTGGATGACATAGCCGATATGCCGGCGCAGGGTGACTTCGTCCAGCCCGGTGGTGTCTTCGCCATTGATGAATACCTGGCCGGAAGTGGGCGTGATCAGGCGGTTGATCATTTTCAGGGTAGTGCTCTTGCCGCAGCCCGAGGGGCCGAGGAACACGCAGATTTCCCCTTCGTTGACGGTGAGGCTTACCGAGTCGACGGCTTTGACGTCCTTGCCGTTGACGTTGAAGGTTTTGCTGAGGTTCTTCAGTTCGATCATGAGCGCAGTCCTTCTGGAGTCAGGGCACGTTGCAGGGTTTGCAGGAGCAGGTCGGCGATGATCGCCAGCAGGCTGACCAGCACGGCGCCGACCAGCAGCATCGACATGTCGCTGCGGCTGATGGAGGTGAGGATGAGTACGCCAAGGCCGCCGGCGCCGATGGTGGCGGCGATGGTCATCACGCCGATGTTCATCACCACGGCGGTGCGCACACCGGCGAGGATCACCGGCACTGCGATGGGCAGTTCGACCATGCGCAGGCGCTGGCCGAAGGTCATGCCGATGCCACGCGCGGCTTCACGGATGCCGGGTTCGACGTTGGTCAAAGCCAGGTAGGTGTTGCGCATGATCGGCAGCAGTGAGTAGAGGAACACCGCAGTGATCGCCGGCAGCGGCCCCAGGCCCTGGCCGAACCTGGAGTAGAACGGCAGCAGCAGGCCGAACAGGGCGATCGAGGGAATGGTCAGCAACACCGTGGCACTGGCCTGCAATGGGCCGGCGACGGCCGGGAAGCGGGTCATGAGGATGCCCAGCGGTACGCCGACGATGATCGCCAGGCCCACGGCGACGCCGACCAGCATGATGTGTTGCCAGGTCAGCTGCAGTACCTGGGCCCAGTCGAGGTGGGCGAACGTTTCGAGCAGGCTCATGGTTGTACCTCGCCAGGCATTGGGTGGTCACGCAGGAAGGCGGCGGCCACCTTGGTCGGGTTCTGGTGTTCGACGTCGACCTTGGCATTGAGCTGGCGCATGGTTTCGTCATCCAGTTGCTCGGCCAGAGGCTTGAGCAGGCCGGCCAGTTGCGGGTTGGCGTCGAGCACCTGTTTGCGCACCACCGGGGCGGCGGTGTAGTCGGGGAAGTAGTGCTTGTCGTCTTCCAGCAGCTTGAGGTTGAACGCGTTCAAGCGACCATCGGTGGTGTACACAAGGCCGGCGAACACCTGGTTGTTGTGCATGGCGGTGTAGACCAGGCCGGCATCCATCTGGCGGATGTTGGCGCGGCCCACTTGCAGGTCGTACATCGCTTTCAGGCCTACCAGGCCGTCCGGGCGGTTGGCGAACTCGGTGTCCAGCGCCACCAGGTGGTTGCGGTGGCTTTCGTCACGTAGTACCTGGTTGAGGTCGCTGATCGAGTTGATCTGCGGATAAGCCTCGGCGACCTGCTTGGGCAGGCCCAGCGCATAGGTGTTGCTGAACTTCGACGGGGTCAGCCAGATCAGGTCCTTCTTCGCGTCCAGTGCCTTGACCTTGGCGTAGGTGGCCTCGGCACTGGGCATGCGCTCGTCGATATGGTTGTACGACACCAGTGACACGCCGGTGTATTCCCACATCAGGTCGAGCTGGCCGGTTTCCTGGGCCTGGCGTGCGATGTTGCTGCCAAGGCCGCTGGTGACGCGCACATCAAAACCGTTGGCGCGCAGGTATTGCGCGGTGATTTCGGCAAGTACGGTCTGTTCGGTGAACACCCGCGCGCCGATACGGACAAGTGGTTTTTCCGCTGCCTGGGCAAATCCTGCGAACAGCAGGGTCGCGCCCAACAACAAGGCGATTCTCTTGTTCATATGTTCCCTCTCGTTATCCAGCCAGGCCACGTTCCAGCCAGCGCTTGCTGGAGAAACTCACCGCTGCGTCCAGCGCCAGCGCCAGTAGTGCGGTGCAGGCAGCCCCCAGCAGCAGTTGTGGCTGGTTGTTCAGGGCGATGCCGGGGAAGATCAGGCTGCCCAGGCTGTTGGCGCCAATCAGGAACGCCAGCGGTGCGGTGCCGACGTTCAGCGCCAGGGCCACACGCACGCCACCAACGATGATTGGCACGGCGTTGGGCAGCTCCACCTGCCAGAGTTGCTGGCGCGGAGTCATGCCGATGCCGGTGGCGGCTTCCTTGAGCGAGGCGGGGACGTTTTTCAGGCCCTCGTAGGTGTTGCGCACGATGGGCAGGAGGGAGGCGAGGAACAGCGCGAAGATCGCGGGCCCGGCGCCGATGCCCAGGATACTCAGGGCGATGGCCAGAACGGCCAGGGGAGGGATGGTGTTACCAACGTTGAAGAACTGCATGAAGCGTTCGGCTTTGTCGACCCGGTGCGGTCGACTTAACGCAATGCCGGCGGGGATGCCCACGGCCAGCGCCCCCGCCATCGAAGCCAGCACCAGTACCAGGTGCGCTTGCAGGTAGAACCCAAGATCGTCGCGATACCGCGCGATCGTGTCGATGCCGATCCAGTGGACCAGCAGGGCCAGGATGACGAGCACGGAGGCCCATCCCAACAGCCCTTTTCCGTAGCGTTTTGCCACAGGCGGACTCCTTGTGTAGTCGGCGAGCACACTTCTTGGTTGCCGACCAGTCCTGGCGGCGGGTGGTGTGTTCGCGAGTAGCAGCGTGACGCACGCCGAAGGCTGCGATCAGGCTATGAGCCGAACCCCGTCGGGCCCGAAAATGCTGATGAAAAAAGCTCCCCAACCGAAGCGGGTTGCAGGGGAGTGGACGTCTCCGTGGGCGTAAAGGTTCCCATCTGAGGCGGCATTTGGCCAGCGTTAATCACTGGCTGGTTGGAAAATTGACGAGAGAAAGCAACGGGTTGGTGCGCTGTAGGCGTTGAAATAACTGCCCTTTGGCCATTTGTCGTGATAAAGCGGCTGGTTGTTGAATTTGTAATGGCAGTGCCGGCCTCTTCGCGGGCACGCCCGCTCCCACAGGGATCTCCACTGCTGTGCAGGCCTGTGCAGTACCTGTGGGAGCGGGCGTGCCCGCGAAAGGGCCGGAACAGGCACCGCCGGTTCAGCAAATTTTGGTCCCGGCCCAACTTCAGGTATGATATCGCCCCTTTTTAATCCCCCAGTCAGGCGATTTCCCATGACCAACCAGGCCGCCGAAGTCGCGAAGCGCCGCACTTTCGCAATCATTTCCCACCCCGACGCCGGTAAGACCACCATCACCGAGAAGCTGCTGCTGATGGGCAAGGCCATTGCCGTCGCCGGTACCGTGAAGTCGCGCAAGTCCGACCGCCACGCCACCTCCGACTGGATGGAAATGGAGAAGCAGCGCGGCATCTCCATCACCACCTCGGTGATGCAGTTCCCGTACCGCGAGCACATGATCAACCTGCTCGACACCCCCGGCCACGAAGACTTCTCGGAAGACACCTACCGCACCCTGACCGCGGTGGACTCGGCGCTGATGGTGCTCGACGGCGGTAAAGGTGTAGAGCCACGTACCATCGCCCTGATGGACGTGTGCCGCCTGCGCGACACGCCGATCGTCAGCTTCATCAACAAACTCGACCGCGACATCCGCGACCCTATCGAACTGCTCGACGAGATCGAAGCCGTGCTGAAGATCAAGGCCGCGCCGATCACCTGGCCGATCGGTTGCTACCGCGACTTCAAAGGCGTGTACCACCTGACCGGTGACTACATCGTGGTGTACACCCCGGGCCACGGCCACGAGCGCACCGAAGCCAAGATCATCCAGAAGCTGGATTCGGACGAAGCCCGTGCCCACCTGGGCGACCAGTACGATTCGTTCGTCGAACAGCTGGAGCTGGTGCAGGGCGCCTGCCACGAGTTCAACCAGGAAGAGTTCATCAACGGCCAGCTGACCCCGGTGTTCTTCGGTACCGCGCTGGGCAACTTCGGTGTCGACCATGTGCTTGACGCCGTCGTCGACTGGGCGCCGCGCCCGCTGGGCCGTGTGGCTCACGAGCGCACCGTGGAGCCTGTGGAAGAGAAGTTCACCGGTTTCGTGTTCAAGATCCAGGCGAACATGGACCCGAAACACCGCGACCGCATCGCCTTCATGCGCATCTGCTCGGGCAAGTACGAGAAGGGCATGAAGATGCGCCACGTGCGCATCAACAAGGACCTGCGCATCGGCGACGCGCTGACTTTCTTCTCCTCCGAGCGTGAGCAGCTGGAAGAGGCCTATGCCGGCGATATCATTGGCCTGCACAACCACGGCACCATCCAGATCGGCGACACCTTCACCGAAGGCGAGGCGCTGGGCTTCACCGGTATTCCGCACTTCGCTCCGGAGCTGTTCCGCCGCGTGCGCCTGAAGGACCCGCTGAAATCCAAGCAGCTGCGTCAGGGCCTGCAACAGCTGGCCGAAGAAGGTGCGACCCAGGTGTTCTTCCCTGAGCGCAGCAACGACATCATCCTCGGTGCAGTCGGTGTGCTGCAGTTCGACGTGGTCGCCAGCCGCCTGAAGGAAGAGTACAAGGTCGAGTGCGCCTACGAGCCGATCACCGTGTGGTCGGCCCGCTGGATCGGCTGTGACGACAAGAAGAAGCTCGAGGAATTCCAGAACAAGGCCATGGAGAACCTGGCCATCGACGGTGGCGGGCACCTGACCTACCTGGCGCCGACCCGCGTCAACCTGTCGCTGATGGAAGAGCGTTGGCCGGACATCAAGTTCCGCGCTACCCGCGAGCACCACTAAGTATTGAAATGGGGCTGCGTTGCAGCCCTTCGCGGGCACGCCCGCTCCCACAGGGAATCACTACACCTGAAGGTTACGCGATACCTGTGGGAGCGGGCGTGCCCGCGAAGGGCCGCAAAGCGGCCCCATTCAGTTCCCGGCCTTGATACTGGTCCAGATCCGCGTGCGAATACGGTCGATCTTGGCCGGCATCGCCTCCAGCGCATACAGCTTGCCCATTACTTCCTCGCTCGGGTAAATCATCGTATTACCCTTCATCGCCGGATCCACCAGCCCGTCCGCCTTGAGGTTGCCGTTGGCGTATTGCACATGGTTGCTGATGTTGGCCATCACCTCTGGCTGCAGCAGGTAGTTCATGTAGGCATACCCGGCCTTTTCGTCCGGTGCATCGGCCGGCATGGCAACCATGTCGAACCACATCGGTGCGCCTTCCCTGGGTATCGAGTAGCCCACTTTCACCCCGTTCTTCGCCTCCTCGGCGCGGTTCTTCGCTTGCAGCACATCCCCCGAGAAGCCCACCACCACGCAGATGTCGCCATTGGCCAGGTCGCCGGTGTACTTCGAGGAGTGGAAGTAGCTGATATACGGTCGCACCTGCATCAGCAGCGCCTTGGCCTTGTCATAGTCCGCCGGGTCCTGGCTGTGGTGCGGCAGGCCCAGGTAGTGCAGGGCGATCGGTAGCAGTTCAGGGCCGTTGTCCAACACCGCGACGCCGCAGCTTTTCAGCTTGCTCATGTACTCGGGCTTGAAGATCAGGTCCCAGGAGTCCACCGGGGCATCGTCGCCCAGCACTGCCTTGACCTTGTCGATGTTGTAACCGATGCCGGTGCTGCCCCACAGGTATGGGAAACCGTACTGGTTACCCGGGTCGTTCACTTCGAGCGCCTTGAGCAGCACCGGGTTGAGGTTGTGCCAGTTGGGCAATTGCGACTTGTCCAGGCGCTTGAGGGCCTTGCCCTGGATTTGCCGGGCCATGAAATGGTTGGACGGAAACACCACGTCGTAGCCGGAGTTGCCGGTCATCAGCTTGCCGTCGAGGGTTTCGTTGCTGTCGTAAACGTCGTAGGTGGGCACGATACCGCTGGCTTGCTGGAAGTTCTTCAGTGTGTCGGGGGCAACGTAGCTGGACCAGTTGTAGATCTTCACCGTTTCGGCGGCGCCGGCCACGCTGGCGGCCAGCATCAGGGGGGCGAGAAGGAGCGTGCGCATGTCGGGGTTACCTTGCTTTGTGTGTTGTTATCGAAGGCAGGCGATCAGCGGATCAGAAGACAAGAACGTAGGTTTTGCGCACGGTCTCCTGGATGTCCCAGGTGCCAGTGCTGTTGGCCGGTAGCATCAGTGCGTCTCCGGCTTCTATGAGCAGGGGCTCGCCACCGTCGGGAGTGAAGGTGCAGCGGCCCTTGATGAAATGGCAGAACTCCTGCTGCACGATCTGCCGCCGCCAGCGCCCGGGGGTGCACTCCCAGATGCCGGTTTCGACGCCGTCGCTGCGTTCCACGCAGGTGACCGAAGTCACTGCAACGGGGTCGCCAAGCGGCACCGTGACCGGGTTGGAGCTGTCGAGCACGGCGCTGTCGGTGTTCTTGAAATGGGTGATGCTCATGACCGGTAAATCCTGTGTCAGTGAGGGGGAAAATCAGCGCATGAAGCCTTCCATGAAGTCCGCAAGATTGCTGGCAAGGCGCCGCCTCCAGGGCGCACTGGCGGGGTTGGCGAGGGTCCGGTCCTCGTGGACGAAGCTCTGGATGATCGCGTTGTAGCCCAGCCATCGGCAGGGCTCGGGTGGCCAGCTGGCCAGGCTTGAAAGCGGGCGGTTGTCGAGCACCCAGGGTTGCGCGGTCAGTTCGTTGTGCTGGTTGAGGATCAGCGCGGCCAGGGTGCGCCCGCCCAGGTTGGTGGCGCCGACGCCTTCGCCGCCGTAGCCGCCCGCCAGGGCGATGCCGCGTTGACGGTCGCAGAGCATGTGCGGGCGGAAGCGCCGCGCCATGCCCAGGTTGCCGCCCCAGGAATGGGTGATGCGTGCGTGCTTCAACTGTGGGAACAACTCGCTGAACAGGTAGCGGCGCAGCTCGATTTCCTGTTCGTCGA
Source organism: Pseudomonas shirazica (assembly GCF_015168335.1). Lineage (NCBI taxonomy): Bacteria > Pseudomonadati > Pseudomonadota > Gammaproteobacteria > Pseudomonadales > Pseudomonadaceae > Pseudomonas > Pseudomonas shirazica. The sequence continues at coordinate 4,314,264 of NZ_CP063456.1, read as the reverse complement.
GGTTGAAGTTTTCGCGCAGGCGGCCACCGAAGCGGTAGCCGCCACGGGCGCCGAATACCAGGCGGTTGTCGGCGGTGCGCTGGCCGTAAGTGACCTGGCGGCTGCTCTCGCTGAACGCCTGGCCCTGGTTCAGGCCGATCTGTTGCCAGGTGGCCTCCGGCAGTGGTTCGGTGGCCACCAACAGGCTCTGTACCGGCAGCTGATGTTTACCCAGTGGCGGCAGGCTGACGGCATAGCCCTCCACGGCGGGTACCGTCCATTGGCAACGGATGCGCGCCAACGGGGTGCGCACCTCACCCGGCTGCCAGTCGATGGCTGGGGTGTTTTCGTAGATGGTTACGCCCAGCGCTTCTACCGCCCGGGCCAGGCCACGCGCCAGCTTGGCGGGTTGGATGGTTGCGGTGTGCGGGCTGTAGATGGCGCCATAGGCGTTGCTGACCCGCAACTGAGCGTCAAGCTGTTCGGGGCGCAGCCAGCGGTAGTCGTCCTCGGTCATGCCTTGGCGATAAAGGTCGTCTAGGTAGGCGCGCAGGCTGCGCTCCTGTTCCGGGTAGCGCGCGGCGCAGTAGAGCACGCCGCCTTTGCGGTAGTCGCAGTCGATGCTCTCGCGATGCAGTACGCGGTGTACTTCATCGGGAATGCCATGCAGCAGGTCGATGCTGGCGCGGCGTTGTTGCGGTGAAAGGGTGGCCAGCAGGCGGTCTTCGCCGAGCAGGTTGCCCATCAGCCAGCCGCCGTTGCGCCCCGAAGCGCCGAAGCCGGCGATGTTGGCGTCGATTACCGCGATGTTCAACTGTGGCGCCTGGCGCTTGAGGTAGTAGGCGGTCCACAGGCCGGTGTAGCCAGCGCCGATGATGCACACATCCGCGTCCAGGTCCTGACGCAGGGCCGGGCGGGCGCACAACGGCTCGTCGAGCTGGTCCATCCACAGGCTGAGCGTGCGCAGGGGTTGCATCGGGTTCGGCTCCACATCCGTCAAGGTCTGTGGGCGATCCTAGTGGTGTCGGCGGGCGGCTGTCCTACGTGCGTGCACGCAGGGAAATTTGCTTCAGGTACGCCTTGGGCGTAAGCCCGGTGTGTTCGCGGAAACACTTGTAGAACGCCGACAACGAGTTGAAACCGGCATTGAACGCCAGCTCGTCGATCGTGGCCTCGATGCTGTCGTTATCAAGGCTGGCCATCAGGTGCTGCAGGCGGGCCTGGTTGACGTAGCGGTAGAAGCTTTGCCCGAGCACCTGGTTGAGCAGGTAGGAGATCTGGTTGCGGCTGTAGCCGCTGGCGTCGGCCACCTGCTGCAGGTCCAGCTCCGGGTCCAGGTAGGGGCGCTGGCGCTGGAAGTAGTGTTCCAGGTCCTGGGCCATGGTCGACAACTGCCTCGGCGACAGGCCCAGGCGGCTGGTGGCCGGGCGTGGGCCACTGCTGGCGTGGCCGCTGCCATTGCGGCGGACCAGCGTGGCATATTCGTTGACCTGCCAGATCAGGCCGTCCTTGACGGTAATCGCCTCGCTGGACTGGAACGCCACCAGGCCGTCGCCGCCCTGGACCGTGACCTGGTACTGGATGAACGCGGTACAGCCGTCGACGCGGATGCGGTCGCTGTGCACGATATCTTCGCCGGCTTCATGGGGCAGGCAGGCGCGCACGTAGTCGCGCAGTTCCTGGTAGCCGAGCACGCGGTTCTGGAAAAAGTCGTGGTACTGAATGTCGGGGTGGTAGAGCGACATGACGCCGTCGAGGTCGCGGTGCTTCCAGCACAGGTGGTAGCGCAGCACGGTGTCGGCGGTGAGCGGGGTCTGCTCGGGGCCGTCGGGGAGGGTGGTGGCGGTCATGAGCCTGATAGTGCATTGCAGAACACCCAGCTGCAAGGGGGCGGATCCGGCATATTGCACGGTTTTGCCAAGCGGCTTGGGGCGTAAGCCGTTGATTTGGTTGAGAGTGATTTTTTGACAGGGATGGCATGGCGAGTGCACCGGTCTGTTCAACATCGAACAAGGAGAAAGGCCATGCGCTCGATACTGCTCTGGATGATTGGGGTGCCGATTCCGGTGATTATCCTGATCTGGTTCTTTATGCATTGAAATTATTGGGGCCGCTTTGCGGCCCATCGCGACACAAGGCCGCTCCTACAGGAGATCGTGGTCCCTTGTAGGAGCGGCCTTGTGTCGCGATGAGCTGCAAAGCAGCCCCGGCAATCTAAAGGCTAAAGAAACTGCTCGGCATAGTGACAAGCCACCTGCCGGGTACTCACCTGCCTGAGCGCCGGCACCTCCTTGGCACACCGCTCGGTCGCATACGGGCAGCGCTTGTGAAACGCACACCCCTCCGGCGGGTTCAGCGGGTTGGGCAACTCCCCGGCAATGCGGATCTTCGGCTTCAAAGGGTCCGGGTGAATCGCCGGCGTCGCCGACAGCAGCGCCTGGGTATATGGGTGCAACGGCCTTTCGTAGATATCTTCTTTCGGCCCCATCTCCGCCGGCCGGCCGAGGTACATCACCAGCACCTGATCGGCCACATGCCGCACCACCGCAAGGTTGTGCGAAATAAACACGTAGGCGGTGTTGAACTCATTCTGCAAGTCCATGAACAGGTTCAGCACCTGGGCCTGGATCGACACGTCCAGCGCCGAGGTCGGCTCGTCCGCCACCAGCACCTTGGGCTGCAGCATCATTGCCCGGGCCAGGGCAATACGTTGGCGCTGGCCACCGGAGAACATGTGCGGGTAACGCTGGTAATGCTCGGGGCGCAGGCCGACCTGTTCCATCATCTTCTGCACCTTTTCTCGCCGCTCGGCCTTGCTCAGCGAGGTGTTGATCAGCAGCGGCTCGGCCAGCTGGTCACCAATCTTCTGCCGTGGGTTGAGCGAGGCGTAGGGGCTCTGGAACACCATCTGCACATCGCGGCGCAGTTGCTTGCGCTCGCTCTTGCTGGCGCCTTTCACTTCGGTGCCGGCAATTTGCAGCGAGCCGGACGACGGCTCTTCGATCAGAGTCAGGGCGCGGGCCAGGGTCGACTTGCCGCAGCCGGATTCGCCGACCACGGCCAGGGTCTTGCCGGCCTCCAGTTCGAACGACACGCCATTCAGCGCGCGGACCAGGGCGTGCCCCTTGAACAGCCCACGGGAGACTTCGTAATGCCGGGTCAGCTCCCGGGCGGATAGAACGACGGCCATCACGCCACCTCCTGGTTCAGCGGGTAGAAGCAACGCACCAGGCCATGGGCCTGGGGATCGAGGGGCGGGCGCTGGCGCCGGCAGTTGTCCTGCACGTACGGGCAGCGCGGTGACAGCAGGCAACCCACGGGGCGGTCGTAGCGGCCGGGGACGATGCCAGGCAGGGTGGCCAGGCGTTCGGCACCGATGCTGTGCTCGGGGATCGCCGCCAGCAACGCTTCGCTGTAGGGGTGGGCGGGCACGTCGAACAGCTCCGGCACCTGGCCCACTTCCACGGCCTGGCCGGCGTACATCACGCACACCCGCCTGGCCGTTTCGGCGACCACGGCGAGGTCGTGGGTGATCAGGATGAGCGCCATGTTGCGCTCCTTCTGCAGGTTGACCAGCAGCTCCATGATCTGCGCCTGGATGGTCACGTCCAGCGCAGTGGTGGGTTCGTCGGCAATCAGCAGCTTGGGTTCGCCGGCAATCGCCATGGCAATCGCCACGCGCTGGCTCATGCCGCCGGACAGCTGGTGCGGGTAGGCGTCCAGGCGGCTTTCCGCAGCCGGGATCTCGACCTTCTTCAGCAGCTCCAGGGCACGCTGGCGCGCGGCCTTGCCCTTCAGGCCCAGGTGCTGGCGCAGCACTTCCTCGATCTGGTAACCCACGGTGTAGCTGGGGTTGAGCGCGGTCATCGGGTCCTGGAAAACCATGGCGATGTCCTTGCCCACTACCTTGCGTCGCTGGCGACCGCTGAGCTTGAGCATGTCGGTGCCGTCGAAGGTGAGCGAGTCGGCGGTGATGCGCCCGGGGGCGTCGATCAGGCCCATCAGGGCCATCATGGTCACGGACTTGCCCGAGCCGGATTCGCCGACGATGGCCAGGATCTCGCCGGCTTCCACCGTCAGGTCCAGGCCATCGACTACCGGTACCGCATTGGTGTCGCCGAAGCGCACGTTCAGGTTGTTGATCTGCAACAGTGACATGGCGTTCTCCTCAGGCGGCGTTCTTGAGTTTCGGGTCCAGCGCATCGCGCAGGCCGTCGCCCATCAGGTTGATTGCCAGCACACTGAGCAGAATGGTCAGGCCGGGCAGGCTCACCACCCACCAGGCGCGCTCGATGTAGTCACGGGCCGAAGCCAGCATGGTGCCCCACTCCGGGGTCGGCGGCTGTACGCCAAGGCCAAGGAAGCCCAGGGCGGCGGCGTCGAGGATGGCCGAGGAGAAGCTGAGGGTGGCCTGCACGATCAGCGGTGCCATGCAGTTGGGCAGCACGGTGACGAACATCAGCCGTGGCAGCCCGGCACCAGCCAGGCGTGCGGCGGTGACGTAGTCGCGGTTCAGCTCGCCCATCACGGCGGCGCGGGTCAGGCGCACGTAGGATGGCAACGACACGATGGCGATGGCGATCACGGTGTTGATCAGGCCTGGGCCGAGGATGGCGACGATGGCCACCGCCAGCAGCAGCGAGGGCAGGGCGAGCATCACGTCCATCAGGCGCATGATCGACGGGCCGAGCAGTTGCGGGAAGAAACCGGCCAGCAGGCCCAGCAGGATGCCAGGGATCAGCGACATCACCACCGACGACAGGCCGATCAGCAGCGAAAGCCGTGCGCCCTGGATCAGCCGCGAAAGCAGGTCGCGGCCCAGTTCGTCGGTGCCGAGGATGAACTGCCAGCTGCCACCTTCGAGCCACACCGGTGGGGTCAGCAGGAATTCGCGGTACTGCTCGCTCGGGTCGTGCGGGGCGACCCACGGCGCGAACAGCGCGCAGAACACTACCAGGCACATGAAGGCCAGGCCCATCACCGCGCCTTTGTTGCGGGCGAAGGCTTGCCAGAATTCTTTGTATGGCGAGGGGTAGAGCAGGCTCTGGTCCACCGGGCTGGCCGGCGTGACGGATTTCGGAATCGGGCTAGTCATGGCGAAGGCCTCAGCGCTGATGACGGATGCGTGGGTTGGCCAGGCCGTAGAGGATATCCACGACGAAGTTGACCAGGATCACCAGGCAGGCGATCAACAGGATGCCGTTCTGGACCACGGGGTAGTCACGGGCACCGATGGCTTCGATCAGCCACTTGCCGATGCCCGGCCAGGAAAAGATGGTTTCGGTCAGCACCGCACCGGCCAGCAACGTACCGACCTGCAGGCCGAATACGGTCAGTACCGGGATCAGCGCGTTGCGCAGGCCGTGCACGAACACCACGCGGGCCGGCGACAGGCCTTTGGCGCGGGCGGTGCGGATGTAGTCCTCGCGCAGCACTTCGAGCATCGACGAGCGGGTCATGCGGGCAATCACCGCCAGCGGGATGGTGCCGAGCACGATGGCCGGCAGGATCAGGTGCATCACCGCGTCCTTGAACGCACCTTCCTCGTCGCTGAGCAGGGTGTCGATGAGCATGAAGCCGGTCTTCGGCTCGATGTCGTAGAGCAGGTCGATGCGCCCGGACACCGGGGTCCAGCCCAGGCTTACCGAGAAGAACATGATCAGGATCAGGCCCCACCAGAAGATCGGCATCGAATAACCCGCCAGCGAAATGCCCATCACCCCGTGGTCGAACAGCGAACCGCGCTTGAGCGCGGCGATCACCCCGGCCAGCAGGCCGACGATGCCGGCGAACAACAGGGCGGCGAAGGCCAGTTCGAGTGTGGCCGGGAACAGGGTGAGGAACTCGCTCCAAACGCTCTCGCGGGTGCGCAGCGATTCACCGAGGTCACCCTGGGCCAGCTTGCCGACGTAGTCCAGGTACTGGACCGGCAGCGGCTTGTTCAACCCCAGGCGCTCCATGGCCTGGGCATGCATTTCGGGGTCGACCCTGCGCTCGCCCATCATCACTTCCACCGGGTCGCCGGGGATCAGGCGTATGAGCGCGAAGGTCAGCAAGGTGATACCGAAAAAGGTCGGTATCAGCAGGCCAAGGCGCCGGGCAATAAAGCTCAACATTGTCGGGGTTACCTCATCAGGCCGTGGGGCGATCAGCCCGCTACGGTGGTGCCGCCGGTTCCCGTGTGGGTTGCCGGCGGTCGTTGTTGTTCTACTTCACCTTGGTTGTGGCGAAGTTGTTGTTGGTCAGAGGGTTGATCACGTAGCCCTCCACGTTGTCACGCATGGCGGTGAACATCTTCGGATGGGCCATGCTGATCCAGGGTTGTTCGTCATCGTACACTTTCAATGCCTCGTTATAGAGCCTTGCACGCTCGTCGTTGTCGATCACTTCGCGGGCGCGGCTGATCAGCTCCTGGAACTTGGGGTTGCACCAGCGTGCATAGTTCTCGCCGCTTTTGGCGGCATCGCAACTGAGCAGCGGGCTGAGGAAATTGTCCGGGTCGCCGTTGTCGCCGGCCCAGCCGGTGGACACCAGGTCGGCCTCGCCCTTCTTGGCCCGGCGCAGCATTTCGGCCCACTCCATCACGCGGATGTCCAGCTTCAGTCCGATCTGCTTGAGGTCAGCCTGCAGCATCTCGGCAGACAAGCGCGGGTTGGGGTTGGTCGGGCCGCCGCCGTTGCGCGTGAACAGGGTGATTACCGTACCTTCGGGCACGCCCGCCTGCTTGAGCAGATCGCGCGCCTTGGCCAGGTCGCGGGGTGGGTTTCTGTTCTCGTTGTTGTAGCCGATCATGGTCGGCGGGTACGGGTTCACGCCGACCAATGCGTTGCCTTTGCCGAACAACTGGTCGACATGGGTCTGGCGGTCGAAGGCCATGTTGATGGCTTTGCGCACGCGAACGTCGCTCAGGTATTTGTGTTCGGTGTTCATCGAGATGTAACCGGTGACCAAGGCCTCGATCTCCTCGACCTTGAGTTTCGGGTCCTGCTTGATCGACGGCACGTCATCGGGCTTGGGATAGAGCGCTACCTGGCACTCGTTGGCGCGCAGTTTCTGCAGGCGCACATTGCTGTCGGTAGCGATGGCGAAGACCAGCGCATCGGCCGGTGGCTTGCCGCGGAAATAGTCCGGGTTGGGCTTGAAGCGAACCTGGGCATCCTTGTTGTAACGCTGGAAGATGAACGGGCCGGTGCCGATCGGCTTGCTGTTCAACTCGGCAGCCTTGCCAGCCTTGAGCAACTGGTCGCCGTATTCGGCGGAGTAGATCGAGGTGAAGCCCATGGCCATGTCGCGCAGGAACGGCGCTTCCGGTCGGGTAAGGGTAATCACCACGGTGTGCTCGTCGGCCTTGCTGACCGACTTGAGCAGGTCCTTAAAGCCCATGCTCTCGAAGTACGGGTATCCGACGCTGGTCTTGTCATGCCATGGATGGTTCGGATCGAGCTGGCGATTGAGGCTCCACAGGACGTCATCGGCGTTGAAGTCGCGGGTCGGCTTGAAGTAGTCGGTAGTGTGGAACTTCACGCCCTGGCGCAGATGGAAGGTGTAGGTCAGGCCATCGGCTGAAATGGCCCAACGCTCGGCCAGGGCCGGCTGTACTTCGGTGGTACCGGGCTTGAAGTCGACCAGGCGATTGAACACCGTCTCGGCCGAGGCATCGGCGGTGACCGCAGTGGTGTACTGGACGATGTCGAACCCTTCCGGGCTGGCTTCGGTGCACACCACCAATGGTTTGGCCGCCAGTTGCGTGGCACCGCCCAGAAGCAGTGCGGCCAGGGCCAGGCGCAGTGGCCGCGATTTCATGAAAGCTCTCTGCATGGGTTGAAACTCCCTGCTTGCATTGATTCCAGCGTAGCCGCCACGGCCCGCAGCGAAGCAGGCCGTGGCGCCGGCGGTCAGAGAATGTTGAATGGAATGGTGGTAACCACCCGGAACTCATCCAGGCTGCCATCGCCCTGGGCCTTGCTGGCGCGGTGCGCGGTGTAGGTGGCACGGATGCTGGTGTCTTTCAATGGCCCGCTCTGTACCGCGTAGCTGGTGCCGAAGCCCCACTCGTAGTGGGTTTCGCCATCCAGGCCGTTCACGTCGTAGGCGGTACCGCGGTAATGGGTACCATCGATGCCCCAGCCGCGGGCGTTGTACAGGTTGAACTTCAGGCCCGGCACGCCGTACGGCGCCATGTTCAGCACGTAGGAAATCTGCAGCGATTTCTCGTTGGGGCCGTTGAAGTCCGACAGCAGCGAGTTGGCCAGGTAGATGCCGTTGGTTTCGTGCAGGTAGTCGAAGTACTCGTTGCCGTTGACCTGCTGCCAGGAGGCGCTGAGGGTGTGGGCCTGATGGGTCAGGCCGAACGACAGGCTGTAGGTGTCGTTGTCGATATCGCCCATCTTCTTGCTGCCGGCGTCGACGGTCTTGTAGTAGTTCAGGCCGGTGCTCAGGCTTAGCACTGCACTATCACCGAGCACATGGTTGGCGCCGAAGTAGTACTGGCTCCAGAAGTCGTCGACCTTGGTGGCGTACAGGCTGGTGCTCAGGCTCTTGAACGGCTGGTAGTTGATGCCGGCGGTGCTGGCGCGGTCGGTCTCCACGCCAGTGGCGCTGTACTCGGTGCGGAACTTGCTGAGGCTCTGTTCGGTACGTGGCGAGACGCGGTCGAAGGTGCCCAGGTCGAAGCTCAGGTTGTCGAATTCGGCACTGTGCAGGAACGCGCCCTGGAAACTCGAGGGCAGGGCGCGGTTGCCGATGTAGGCGATCATCGGCGTGTCCACCGATTGGCGGCCGACGGTGAGCGTGGTGTTGGACACCCGCGCCTTGACGTTGGCCAGGCCCATCTTGCTCCACTGGCCGACCGGGTCGCCGTCGCTGTGGGTCAGGGTGCGGTTGTTGGGGCCGGCGACGTCCTCGCGGTTCTGCAGCAGGGCGATGGCATTGTAACCGGCGGCTTCGACGGCGAAGCCGACGGTGCCCTGGGTGAAACCGGAACTGTAGTTGAGGATGGTGCCCTGCACCCAGTTCTCGCGGCTGTGGGTGTCGTGGCGGGTGCCGTCGCTCTTGTAGTACTTCCACAGCGGGGCGCGTGCGGCGCGCTCGCGGGCATACCAGTTGCGGGTGCTGCCGGACAGGCTCTGGCCGTCGACGAAGCCGCTGGCCTGCTCCTGCTCGCTGCTGCCTTTGAGGGTGATGGGCACGTATTCCTGGCTTTGCGGGTCTGCCTGGGTCACGGTGGATAAGGCACTGATGGATAAAGCCAGTGCGGTCAAGGTGAATAGTCTCAAGGTTAAAGCTCCCTTTCTGTTCTTCTAGTTATTGCCTGGCCTTGTGGGCCGGGCTTCTTGCTGCGGTGTTGCCAGGGTTGCCCGGGGTCACCGGGCAGAATCGGGGCGTTGTGTTGGCTGTGCCGGCCTCTTCGCGGGCGCGCCCGCTCCCACAGGTTTCGTGAACCTGAGGAGAACCCTGTGGGAGCGGGTTTACCCGCGAAGAGGCCGGTACCGGCTAATGCTCAATCAACACTCACACCGGAAAAATCGTTGCGCCCGAAAGGGCTGACCTTGAATTCGGAAACCTTGATGCTCAGCGGTTGGTTGACCGTTGAATGTGCCACCGGGGTAATCGGCACCTGCTGCTTGAGCCGCTGCTGGGCCTGCTGGTACAGGGCGGTGCGCTGCGCGCGGTCGGTGACCTGCTTGGCCTGCTTGACCAGGCTGTCGTACTGCGGATCGCACCACAGCGAGTAGTTGTTGCTGCCGATGGCATCGCAGTTGTAGAGGGTGCCCAGCCAGTTGTCCGGGTCGCCGTTGTCCCCGGTCCAGCCGATCAGGGCGATATCGTGCTCGCCGCTTTTCATGCGCTTGAGGTACTCGCCCCATTCATAGCTGACAATGCGCACCTTGAAGCCGAGCTTGCTCCAGTCGGCCTGGAGCATTTCCGCCATCAGCTTGGCGTTTGGGTTGTACGGGCGCTGCACCGGCATGGCCCACAGGGTGATCTCGGTGCCCGGCTTGACTCCGGCCTGCTGCAGTAGCTGTTTGGCCTTTTCCGGATCGAAGGGGGCGTCCTTGATGCTGTCGTCATAGGACCACTGGGTTGGCGGCATGGCGTTGACTGCCAGCTGGCCGGAATCCTGATACACAGCCTGGATGATCGCCTGCTTGTTCACTGCCATATCCATTGCCTGGCGCACTTCCAACCGGTCGAACGGTGGGTGTTGAGTGTTGTAGGCGATATAGCCGAGGTTGAAGCCAGGCTGTTGCAGCACCTGCAGTTTGCTGTCGGCCTTGAGCGCCGGCAGGTCGGCGGGGCGCGGGTTCAGGGTGACCTGGCATTCGTTGCGGCGCAGCTTCTGGATGCGCACCGAAGGGTCGATGTTGATCGAGAACACCAGGTTGTCGATCTTCACGTCCTGCGGTGACCAATAGGCCTTGTTGCCCTTGTAGCGGATCTGCGAATCCTTCTGATAACGCTGGAACACGAACGGGCCGGTGCCGATCGGTTGCTGGTTGATGTCGCTGGGGCGCCCGCTGGTCATCAACTGTTCGGCGTATTCAGCAGAGAGGATCGAGGCGAAGCTCATGGCCAGGTTCTGGATGAACGCGGCATCGACCTTGTTCAGGGTGAATACCACGGTCAGTGGACCGGTCTTTTCGACACGGGCGATGTTCTTGTCCAGGCCCATGCTGATGAAATAGGGGAACTCGGTCGGGTAGGCCTGGCGGAACGGGTGGTTCTTGTCGAGCATGCGGTTGAAGGTGAACAGCACGTCGTCGGCGTTGAAGTCGCGGCTCGGTGCAAAGGCCTTGTTGCTGTGGAACTTCACCCCTTCGCGCAGGTGGAAGGTGTAGCGCAGGCCATCTTCGGACACCTCCCAGCGGGTCGCCAGGGCAGGGTGCACGGCAGTGCCGCCGCGTTCGAACTCGACCAGGCGGTTGTAGATCGGTTCGGCGGCGTCGTTGTCGGTGGCGCTGGTGTACTGGGCAGTGTCGAAGCCGGCGGGGCTGCCTTCGGAACAGAACACTAGGTTGTTGGCCAGCAGGGCCGGCGATTGGCTGATCAGGCCCAGGGCCAGCAGAGCGGAAACTCGGGTGGTATGGCGCATGGCAAGTCCTTTTACGTCTGTTTGCGCCGCCTCGGGGTACGAATGGCGGCAACAGGTCGCCGACCCCGCTGCGGATGGCAGCGGGACGACATGGAGGGGGACGAGGTTGGCGGGGCACCCGCAGCTCGGCGGGTGCCTTGGCTAGCCTATTTGTCCACGCTGACGCCGTAGAAGGAGTTCAGCGCGAACGGGCTGATCTTGAAGTCCTTCACCTTGGCGCTCATGGGCTGGTACACGGTGGAGTGGGCGATCGGGGTGATCGGCACCTGCTCCTTGAGGATGTGCTGTGCCTGCTGATACAACTCGGTGCGCTTGGCCTGGTCGGAAGTGGCCTTGGCCTGCTTGATCAGGTCGTCGTAGGGCTTGTAGCACCACTTGGAGAAGTTGTTGCCGTTCATGGCGTCGCAGCCGTACAGGGTGCCCAGCCAGTTGTCCGGGTCACCGTTGTCACCGCTCCAGCCGATCAGCATGGCGCCCTGTTCGCCGCCTTTGGAGCGCTTGATGTACTCGCCCCATTCATAGCTGACGATCTTGGCCTTGATGCCGACCTTGGCCCAGTCGGATTGCAGCATCTCGGCCATCAGCTTGGCATTGGGGTTGTACGGGCGTTGCACAGGCATCGCCCACAGGGTGATTTCGGTGCCTTCCTTGATGCCGGCTTCCTTGAGCAGTTGCTTGGCTTTTTCAGGGTCGAATGGCGCGTCCTTGATGCTGTCGTCATAGGACCACTGGGTCGGGGGCATGGCGTTGACTGCCAGTTGGCCGGCGCCCTGGTAGACCGACTCGATGATCTTTTTCTTGTCCACGGCCATATCCAGCGCCTCGCGGACCTTCAGCTGGGCCAGCGGGTTGGGCTCGTTGCTGCCCTTGACCTTGTCCATCACGTTGTAGGCGATGTAGCCGAGGTTGAAGCCGGCTTGCTGCGGCATCTGCAGCTTGGGGTCCTGTTTCAGCGGCTGGATGTCGGCAGGGCGCGGGAACAGGGTGACCTGGCACTCGTTCTTCTTCAGCTTCTGCATGCGCACAGAGGCGTCGGTGGTAATGGCGAAGATCAGGTTGTCGATCTTCACGTCATCAGGTTGCCAGTAGTCCTTGTTGCCCTTGAAGCGGATCTGCGCGTCCTTCTGGTACTTGCTGAACACGAACGGGCCAGTGCCGATCGGCTTCTGGTTGATGTCGGCGGCCTTGCCGTCCTTGAGCAACTGGTCGGCGTATTCGGCGGACTGGATCGAGGCGAAGCTCATGGCCAGGTTCTGAATGAATGCGGCGTCGACTTCGTTGAGGGTGAACCTGACGGTATGTTCGTCGAGCTTCTCCAGCCTGGCGATGTTCTTGTCCATGCCCATGTCGGTGAAGTATGGGAACTCGGTGGGGTAGGCCTTGCGGAACGGGTGGTCCTTGTCGAGCATGCGGTTGAAGGTGAACAGCACGTCGTCGGCGTTGAAGTTGCGGGTGGGCTTGAAGTAGTCGGTGGTGTGGAACTTGACCCCTTCGCGCAGGTGGAAGGTGTAGGTCTTTCCGTCGTCGGAGACTTCCCACTTGGTCGCCAGCCCCGGGATGACTGCCGTGCCGCCACGTTCGAACTGGGTCAAGCGGTTGAACACGGTCTCGGCCGAGGCGTCAAAGTCAGTCCCTGTGGTGTATTGGCCCGGGTCGAAGCCGGCCGGGCTGCCTTCGGAGCAGAACACCAGGTTGGACGCTGCGAGGGCCGACGGTGCGCCGGAGAGCAAGCCTGCGCCTAGCAGGAACGGAATGACTGCGTGTTTGAGCATGGTGGCCTCATTGTTGTCATTTTTCGATTGAGGTGGCCTCGTGAGCCGACCTGCGGATACTTATGCAGGGGGTGTTCCCAATGCAATATGCGGAGGGATAGTTGGCGCCAGAAAAGTGGTACGAGCGTACATGGATGTCGCATTGATATAACTTTCGAAGAAGTTAAACGTTTGCGTAGGCAAAATGATGGCTTTTTGCGGGATATTTCGAGGCGGGGTTGGCGTAGGAAGCACCTTATTGGTGCGTAGGAAATGTCTGAATCTGCGCTTTTTCGACTGACCTCATCGCCGGCAAGCCAGCTCCCACAGGTACAACACAAGGGCTGAAACCTGTGGTGTATCTGTGGGAGCTGGCTTGCCGGCGATAGGGGCGCAATGCGCCCCCGGCGAACTCAAGGCATCTGCACTTCGATCAGGCCATCGGCATTCATGCTCACTTCACTGGTCCCGGCCTCGATATCCGGCGCCGGTGCCGACTCATCAGCCCCCATTGCCTTCATCGCCATCGGCGCACTGCGCAGGTAAGGGCGCGGGTAACCGCTGCTGTTGAGGTTCAGGCTGACCACCTTGTAGCCCTTGCCACCCAGTGCCTCGGTAGCCAGTTGCGCGCGTGCCTTGAAGGCATCCACCGCATCCTTGAGCAGTGCATCCTCGCTGGCCTTGCGCGTGGCCGGGGCGATGGAGAAGTCCATGCCCCCCATCTTCAGCTCTTGCAGCAAGTCGGCGGTCAGCTGCGACAGGGCAGGGAAGTTGGCGCTTTCCAGGCGCAACTCGGCGCGCTCGCGCCAGCCGGTGATCTTCTGGCCCTTGCTGTCATATACCGGGTAGCTGTTGCGGCTACCCTGGCTGATCTTCACGTCCTTGACCTGGCGCGACTGCTGTACGGCCTTGTTCATGGTTTCGGTGATCTGCTTGGCGAGCTTGCCCGGGTCGGTGTTCTGCGCTTCGCTGTACAGGGTAACGACCATCAGGTCGCGCGCCACTTCCTTGCTGACCTCGGCACGCAGCGAGACCTGATTGTAGCGCGGCTCATCGGCAGCCAGCGCCGGCAGGCTGGCGAGCAGGCCGCAGGACAGGATCAGGGCGGTGCCGCGACGTGGGATTTGCATGTGATACTCCTTGGCAATATAAGGCGTGGGTTGTGGCCATCCATTCCACGCATGGCCCATCAGACCGGCAACAGTGTAGTGGGTTCAAAAGTGCCATCATGAACCTGTGACAAAGTGTGGCGCTTTGCCGCATCGCTGCAGCGAGGCGCCTGGCTTCGGTATACTCCAGCCGATTTTTCTGGAGCACTCATCAGGAGAGCTCATGCTCGCCGCCGTACAACCGCTGTCTGCTACTCGCCAGAACCTCTGGCGCCTGACCGTCATTCGGGTCCTGGTCCTGGCTGCCCAGGCCGGCTCCGTGGGCGTCGCCTACTGGACCGAACTGCTGCCTTTGCCCTGGCTGTCGCTGGCCGGCACCTTGGCCTTGTCTTCGCTGCTGTGCGCCTTCACGGCCCTGCGCCTGCGCCTGTCGTTGCCTGTTACCGAGCTGGAATATGCCCTGCAACTGGCCTGCGACCTGCTGATCCACAGTGCCTTGCTGTACTACTCCGGCGGTTCGACCAACCCGTTCGTTTCGTATTACCTGGTGCCGCTGGCGATTGCCGCAGTTACCTTGCCGTGGCTGTATTCGCTGATCCTGTCCGGCATTGCCCTGACCGCCTACAGCCTGCTGCTGGTGCAGTTCTACCCGCTCGAAGGCCTGCCGATGGCGCGGGACAAGATGCAGGTGTATGGCATGTGGCTGAGTATTGCCCTGGCCGCGGCGGTGATCACCTTCTTTGCCGCACGCATGGCCGAAGAGCTGCGCCGCCAGGAGCAACTGCGTTCCGAGCGGCGTGAAGAAAGCCTGCGCGACGAGCAGCTGCTGGCCGTGGCCACCCAGGCCGCCGGTGCCGCCCATGAGCTGGGCACACCGTTGGCGACCATGAGCGTGCTGCTGAACGAAATGCGCCAGGACCACGCCGACCCCTTGCTGCAGGAAGACCTGCAGATCCTTCAGGACCAGGTGAAGCTGTGCAAGGAAACCCTGCAACAGCTGGTACGCGCCGCCGAAGCCAACCGCCGCCTGGCCGTGGTGGAGCAGGATGTCACGGCCTGGCTGGACGAAGCGCTCAACCGTTGGCACCTGATGCGCCCGGAAGCCAGCTACCGCTTCCAGCGCTTGCGCGACGGCCAGGTGCCGCGCCTGACCCCGCCGCCGGACCTGACCCAGGCGCTGTTGAACCTGTTGAACAATGCCGCCGATGCCTGCCCCGACGACCTTGAAGTGCGCCTGGACTGGGACACCCATGACATCGTCATCAGCATCCGTGACCACGGCCCCGGCGTACCGCCGGCAATCGCCGAGGCCATCGGCAAACCCTTCATTACCACCAAGGGCAAAGGCTTCGGCCTGGGCCTGTTCTTGAGCAAGGCCAGCGTGACCCGTGCGGGCGGTTCGGTGAAACTCTATAGTCATGAACAGGGTGGCACCCTGACCGAACTGCGCCTGCCCTATGGCAAGCGAGGAGATGAATGATGAGCGAAGAAAACCAGGTCGAAGGCGAAGAGCTGCCGCACCTGTTGCTGGTGGATGACGATGCCACCTTCACCCGGGTCATGGCCCGGGCCATGAGCCGCCGCGGTTTCCGCGTCAGTACCGCCAGCTCTGCCGAAGAAGGGTTGATCCTTGCCCAGCAGGACCTGCCGGACTACGCCACGCTGGACCTGAAGATGGAAGGCGACTCCGGCCTGGTGCTGCTGCCCAAGCTGCTGGAGCTGGACCCGGAAATGCGCGTGGTGATCCTGACCGGTTACTCGAGCATTGCCACTGCGGTGGAAGCGGTCAAGCGCGGTGCCTGCAACTACCTGTGCAAGCCGGCCGATGCCGATGATGTGCTGGCTGCGTTGCTGTCAGAGCACACCGACCTGGACAGCCTGGTGCCGGAAAACCCGATGTCGGTCGACCGCCTGCAGTGGGAGCATATCCAGCGCGTACTGAACGAGCACGAGGGCAATATCTCGGCCACCGCGCGGGCGCTGGGCATGCACCGGCGGACCTTGCAGCGCAAACTGCAGAAGCGCCCGGTTAGGCGCTGATTCAGTACTGGCAGTACCGGCCTCTTCGCGGGTAAACCCGCTCCTACAGGTATTCACAAGCCTCCAGACCTGTGCAGTACCTGTAGGAGCGGGTTTACCCGCGAAAGGGCCGTAACTGCCAGAAACTTCTCTTTATCACCCCGCGATCCCCGCAAGTCCCGGCCGTTGGCGTATCATTAGCCCCCTAACGGCAACCCCTCCAGGATCGCTTGCGCATGCTCGCCCTTCTTATCCAGACGTTGAACATCACGGCCCCGGTCTTCGCCATGCTGTTCATGGGCGTGCTGCTCAAACGTATCCGCCTGATCGACGACAATTTCAACCGTGTAGCCTCGCAACTGGTGTTCAACGTGTGCATGCCGGCGTTGCTGTTCCTCGGCATCTATCACGCCGACCTGGCCACGGCGGTCAAACCCGGCGTCCTTCTCTATTTCATCGTCGCCACCCTGGCCGGCTTCGCCATTGCCTGGGGCATGGCCATCTGGCGCAGCCCGCTGGCCGACCGGGGCATCTATACCCAGGGCGCATTCCGTGGAAACAACGGCGTGATCGGCCTGGCCCTGGCCGCCAGTCTCTACGGCGACTACGGCATCTCCCTGGGGGCGGTACTCGCCGGCCTGGTCATCCTCATGTACAACTCGTTGTCGGCAGTGGTGCTGGCGGTTTACAGCCCGGACCTGAAATCCGACCCGTGGAGCATCTGCAAGAGCATCTTCAGCAACCCGCTGATCATCAGTGTGCTGGTGGCCACGCCCATGGCCTACGGCCAGGTGCCGCTGCCCAACTGGCTGCTGACCTCGGGCGATTACCTGGCGCAGATGACCCTGCCGCTGGCGCTGATCTGCATCGGTGGCACGCTGTCGATGGCGGCACTGCGCGACAGTGGCAGGCTGGCCATCGACGCCAGCCTGGTGAAGATGGTCTGGCTGCCGCTGCTGGGTACCCTTGGAGCCTGGCTATGCGGCTTCCGCGGCGCCGAGCTGGGCATCCTGTTCCTGTACATCGGCAGCCCGACTGCAGCTGCCAGCTACGTCATGGCGCGGGCGGCGAACGGCAACCATGAGCTGGCTGCATCGATCATCGTGATTACCACGCTAATGGCGGCGATCACCACCAACATTGGTATTTTCATCTTGCAGTGGGGCGGATGGATCTAGATCCTTGACTGCAAACAACACAAAAACACAGCCTCACTGAGCTAAAGGACACTTCATGCAAGACCAGAGCACGCCCGAGCGGTTACAGCGCGGGCTGAAGAATCGCCATATCCAGCTGATCGCGCTGGGCGGGGCCATCGGTACCGGGTTGTTCCTGGGCATTGCCCAGACCATCCAGCTGGCTGGCCCCTCCGTCCTGCTGGGCTACGCCATTGCCGGCCTGATGGCCTTCCTGATCATGCGCCAGCTCGGTGAAATGGTTGTTGAAGAGCCCGTGGCCGGCAGCTTCAGCCACTTCGCCCACCAGTACTGGAGCGAGTTTGCCGGGTTTGTTTCGGGTTGGAACTACTGGGTGGTGTACGTACTGGTCGGCATGGCCGAGCTTACAGCGGTGGGCATCTACGTGCAGTACTGGTGGCCCGGCTTTCCCACCTGGGCCACGGCGGCGATCTTTTTCGTGGTGATCAACCTGATCAACCTCACCCAGGTTAAGGTCTACGGCGAGATGGAGTTCTGGTTCGCCCTGGTCAAGGTGGTGGCCATCGTCAGCATGATCGGTTTCGGCGCCTGGCTGCTGACCAGCGGCCATGGCGGCCCGGACGCCAGCGTGGCCAACCTCTGGCAGTACGGCGGCTTCTTCCCCAACGGCGTCACCGGCCTGGTGATGGCACTGGCAGTGATCATGTTCTCGTTCGGTGGCCTGGAGCTGGTGGGCATCACCGCCGCTGAGGCTGACAACCCGCGTCAGAGCATCCCAAAGGCCACCAACCAGGTGGTGTACCGTATCCTCATTTTCTATATCGGTGCCTTGGCGGTGCTGCTGTCGCTGTACCCATGGCAGAAGGTGGTGCAGGGTGGCAGCCCGTTCGTGATGATCTTCCATGAACTGGACAGTGACCTGGTGGCGACCATCCTCAATATCGTGGTGCTGACGGCCGCACTGTCGGTGTACAACAGCTGTGTGTACGCCAACAGCCGCATGCTGTTCGGCCTGGCCAGCCAGGGCGACGCTCCGCTTCAGTTGCTGAAGGTAAGCCGTAGCGGCGTGCCGCTGACCGCGCTGGGTGTGTCGGCTTTTGCCACCGGGCTGTGCGTGCTGATCAACTACCTGATGCCGGGTGAAGCCTTTGGTCTGCTGATGGCCCTGGCGGTGTCGGCGCTGGTGATCAACTGGGCGAGCATCAGCATCACCCACCTGAAGTTCCGCAAGGCCAAGCTGGCGGCCGGGATTACCCCGTTCTACAAAAGCTGGGGGCACCCGGTAACCAACTACCTGTGCCTGGCGTTCATCGTGCTGATCCTGGTGGTGATGTACCTGACCCCGCCGATTCGCATCTCGGTGATGCTGATTCCGGGGTGGATCCTGGTGCTGTGGGTGGCCTTCAAGATGAAGAAGGCTCGCCAGGCCAGGTAGGTAACACAGTGCCGGCCTTTTCGCGGGTAAACCCGCCCCCACAGGGATCCCACAGGCTCTGAGACCTGTGCAGTACCTGTGGGAGCGGGTTTACCCGCGAAGAGGCCGGGCCTGAAAAAGGCTGGGTCAGCCTTGATAGCTGTC
Source organism: Pseudomonas shirazica (assembly GCF_015168335.1). Classification (NCBI taxonomy): domain Bacteria; kingdom Pseudomonadati; phylum Pseudomonadota; class Gammaproteobacteria; order Pseudomonadales; family Pseudomonadaceae; genus Pseudomonas; species Pseudomonas shirazica. Next base: position 4,295,578 of record NZ_CP063456.1, on the reverse strand, counting down.
GATCACTTCCTGTGCCGCACGGAACGCATCAATCGCCGCCGGCACCCCCGCATACACCGCGCAATGCAGCAGCGCTTCGCGAATCTCCTCCACCGTACAGCCATTGTTCAACGCCCCGCGCACATGACCCTTGAGCTCCTGCGGGCACTTGAGTGCCGTGAGCGTGGCCAGGGTAATCAGGCTGCGGGTTTTCAACGGCAGCCCGTCGCGGGCCCACACGCTGCCCCAGGCATGTTCGTTGACGAAGTCCTGCAGCGGCTGGGTAAAGTCGGTGGCATTGCCCAGGGCGCGGTCGACGAATGCATCGCCCATCACCTGGCGCCGAATCTGTTCGCCGGTTTTCTTGCTATCAGCCATGTTGTTTTCCTTAGTGTTGGCGGCGCCAGGCTCGTGCGGTGGTGTACAGCAACACCATGGCGAGCACCGGCAGTACGTAGAACAGCATCAACCGCTCCAGGCGGCCGGCCAGTGGCATGCCCATGGTAAACGCCGCCACGTGCAGCCCATAGGCCAGGTACAGGCAGAGGAACACCAGGCCTTCGGCGCGAGTGATGCGGTAGCCGGAATAGAACACCGGCAGGCTCAGCGCAGCAACACCCAGCATTACCGGCAGATCGAAGGCCAAGGCGTTGGGCGAGATCGACAGCGGCTCGGGAGTGACCAGCGCGGTCAGTCCCAGCACGGCCAGCAGGTTGAACAGGTTGCTGCCGATCACTGTGCCCACGGCGATTTCCCGTTCACCGCGCAGGGCGGCGATCAGTGCAGCGGCCAGTTCCGGCAGGGAGGTGCAAATGGCAACGACGGTCAGGCCGATGATGCGCTCGGACAGGCCCAGGTCGGTGGCCACCTCCACGGCGGCTTCCAGCAACAAGTGACCCGCCAGGCTCAGCAGGCCCAGGCCGGCCAGCACCTGCAGCAGCGTGCCCGACCAGAAGCGCCCGGTACTGCTGATGACGGTTGCCGGTGCGGGGTAGGTGCGGGCGTAGTGGCGCGACTGGTGCCAGAGCATTGCCAGGTAGCCGACCAGGCCGATCAACAGCAACACCCCTTCGACCCGGCCCAAGTGGCCGTTGGCGGATAACGCGTAGACCAGGCCGCTGGCGACGATCATCAGTGGAATGTCCATGCGCACCAGTTGCCGCGACACGCGCAGCGGGATGATCAATGCGGCCAGGCCGAGAATGACCAATACGTTGAAGATGTTGCTGCCGATGACGCTGCCCACCGCCACATCCGGCGCGCCCTGGTAGGCGGCCTGCAGGCTCACGGTCATTTGTGGGGCAGTGCTGCCGAAGGCCACCAGGCTCAGGCCGATGATCAGCGGGCGTACGTGCAGGCGCTGGGCCAGGCTCAGGGCTGCGCGTACCAGCAGTTCGGCGCCGCCGATCAGCAACAGCAGGGCGATGCCCAGTTGCAGGAGGCTGGAGGTGGGAAGGGTAGCCAGGTCGAAAATGGTCGGACTCCTGTCGCGTCAGTCGCTAAGCCCTTGTACTCGCACGCGCGCGGTTCCGCTACGGATCATGCCGATTTTTTCTGCGGCGGCACGTGAAAGATCGATCAGGCGGCCGCGGGTGTGTGGGCCACGGTCGTTGATGCGCACCACGACGCTGCGCTGGTTGGCCAGGTTGGTCACCCGTACCCGGCTGCCGAAAGGCAGGCTGCGGTGGGCGGCGGTGAGGCCGTGCTGGTTGAACGGTTCGCCGCTGGCGGTGCGTTTGCCATGGTGGCGAGAGCCGTAATAGGAGGCGGTGCCGGTCTTGTCGTAACCGTTGGGGTCGATGTCCTGGCTGGCGCAGCCGGCCAGCAGGGAGAAGAGGGCGAGGGTGCTCAGGGATCGCTTTAGCAAGTCAGGAGGTCTCCAGTGCAGCCATTCGCGGGCTTGCCCGCTCCCACAGGTATATCACCGCCTGTGAAAGCGGTGCAGTATCTGTGGGAGCGGGCAAGCCCGCGAACGAGGGCAAAGCCCTCGCAGCATATTCAGATCACCCTTCGAGCTTGGCCTTGAGCAATTGGTTCACTTGCCCCGGGTTGGCCTTGCCCTTGGAGGCTTTCATCGCCTGGCCGACAAAGAAGCCGAACATCTTGCCACGCTTGGCCTCGTCGGCTGCGCGGTACTGTTCGACCTGCTCGGCGTTGGCCGCCAGCACTTCGTCGAGCATCTTGTCGATCGCACCGGTATCGGTGACCTGCTTCAGGCCCTTGCTTTCGATGATGCTGTCGGCATCGCCTTCACCGGCGGCCATGGCCTCGAACACGGTCTTGGCGATCTTGCCGCTGATGGTGTTGTCACGGATACGCAGCAGCATGCCGCCCAGCTGTGCGGCGCTGACCGGCGCCTGGTCGATCTCGATGCCCAGCTTGTTCAGCAGGCTACCCAGCTCGACCATGACCCAGTTGGCAGCCAGCTTGGCATCGCCACCGATCTTCACCACTTCCTCGAAGTAGTCCGCCTGCTCGCGGCTGGAAGCCAGCACGTTGGCGTCGTAGGCCGACAGGCCGTACTGGTTCTGGAAGCGCTCGACCTTCTGCGTCGGCAGTTCCGGCAAGCCGGCGCGGACGGTTTCGAGGAAGCTGTCCTCGATCACCACCGGCAGCAGGTCCGGGTCGGGGAAGTAACGGTAGTCGTTGGCTTCCTCCTTGCTGCGCATGGAGCGGGTCTCGTCCTTGTTCGGGTCGTACAGACGGGTTTCCTGTACCACCTTGCCGCCGTCCTCGATCAGGTCGATCTGGCGCTGGATCTCGCTGTTGATCGCGCGCTCGATGAAGCGGAACGAGTTGACGTTCTTGATCTCGCAGCGGGTGCCGAATTCGGCCTGGCCTTTCGGGCGGATCGACACGTTGCAGTCGCAACGCAGCGAGCCTTCGGCCATGTTGCCGTCGCAGATGCCCAGATAACGCACCAGCGCGTGGATTGCCTTGACGTAGGCCACGGCTTCCTTGGCGCTGCGCATGTCGGGCTCGGAGACGATTTCCAGCAGCGGGGTGCCGGCACGGTTCAGGTCGATGCCGGTGGAGCCGCTGAAGTCTTCGTGCAGGCTCTTGCCGGCATCTTCTTCCAGGTGCGCGCGGGTTACCCCGATGCGCTTGATGGTGCCGTCTTCCAGGGCGATGTCGAGGTGGCCCTTGCCGACGATCGGCAAGTCCATCTGGCTGATCTGGTAGCCCTTTGGCAGGTCCGGGTAGAAGTAGTTCTTGCGCGCGAATACGTTGCGCTTGCCGATCTCGGCATCGATGGCCAGGCCGAACATGCACGCCATGCGCACGGCTTCCTGGTTCAGCACCGGCAGTACGCCAGGCATGCCCAGGTCAACCAGGCTGGCCTGGGTGTTCGGCTCGGAACCGAAGGTGGTGGCGCTGCCGGAGAAGATCTTCGACTGGGTGGCGAGCTGAGTGTGGATTTCCAGCCCGATCACAACTTCCCATTGCATGTGTGAATTCCTCAGAAGCCGTTGGGGGCGCGGGTGTGCCAGTCGGTCACTTGCTGGTAGCGGTGCGCGACGTTGAGCAGGCGGCCTTCCTGGAAGTATGGCGCCAGCAGCTGCACGCCAACCGGCAGGCCATCGACGAAGCCGGCCGGCATCGACAGGCCCGGCAGGCCCGCCAGGTTGGCGGTGATGGTGTAGACGTCTTCCAGATAGGCGGCGACCGGGTCGCTGCTCTTGGCGCCGAGCTTCCAGGCCGGGTTTGGCGTGGTCGGGCCGAGGATCAGGTCGACGTCGTTGAAGGCGGCCATGAAGTCGTTCTTGATCAGGCGGCGGATCTGCTGCGCCTTCACGTAGTAGGCGTCGTAGTAGCCGGCCGACAGGGCGTAGGTGCCGACCATGATGCGGCGCTGCACTTCGACACCGAAGCCTTCGCCACGCGAACGCTTGTACAGGTCGGTCAGGTCTTTCGGGTTCTCGCAGCGGTAGCCGAAGCGCACGCCATCGAAACGCGACAGGTTCGACGAGGCTTCAGCGGGGGCGATCACGTAGTAGGCCGGGATGGCGTGCTGCATGTTCGGCAGGCTGATTTCCTTGACCACCGCGCCGAGCTTTTCCAGCTCTTTGACGCTGGCCTGGACCAGGTCGGCGATGCGTGGGTCGAGGCCGGCACCGAAGTACTCCTTCGGCAGGCCGATGCGCAGGCCTTGCAGCGAAGCATTCAGGTTGGCGCTGTAGTCCGGCACCGGTTCTTCGATGCTGGTGGAGTCCTTGGCGTCGAAACCGGCCATGCCCTGCAGCAGCAGGGCGCAGTCTTCGGCGGTACGGGCCAGCGGGCCACCTTGGTCGAGGCTGGAGGCGTAGGCGATCATGCCCCAGCGCGACACGCGGCCGTAGGTTGGCTTGAGGCCGGTGAGGTTGGTCAGTGCCGCCGGTTGGCGGATGGAGCCGCCGGTGTCGGTGCCGGTGGTGGCTGGCAGCAGGCGTGCAGCCACTGCCGCGGCCGAACCGCCCGACGAGCCGCCCGGGACGTGCTCGAGGTTCCATGGGTTCTTCACCGCGCCGTAGTGGCTGGATTCGTTGGCCGAACCCATGGCGAATTCGTCCATGTTGGTCTTGCCCAGGGTGACCATGCCGGCTTCGGCCAGCTTGGCAACCACGGTGGCGTCATACGGCGCCTTGAAGTTGTCGAGCATCTTCGAGCCGCAGCTGGTGCGTACGCCGTTGGTGCAGAACAGGTCCTTGTGGGCGATGGGGGCACCCAGCAGCGCGCCGGTTTCGCCAGCGGCGCGACGGGCGTCGGCGGCACGCGCCTGGCCCAGGGCCAGGTCTTCGGTGATGCTGATGAAGCTGTTGATCTGCGGGTCGAGCTGCTTGATGCGCGCCAGCAGGGCGCCGGTCAGCTCTTCGGAGGAAAACGACTTGTCGGCGAGTCCGCGGGCGATCTCGGCCAGGGTCAATTGATGCATGGCAGGCACTATCCCTTACTCGATGACTTTGGGAACCAGGTACAGACCGCTTTCGGTCGACGGCGCGATGGCCTGGTAGGCGTCGCGCTGGTTGCTTTCGGTGACCTGGTCGGGACGCAGGCGCTGGCTGGCCTCCAGGGGGTGGGCCAGTGGCTCGATGCCAGTAGTGTCGACCGCTTGCATCTGGTCGACCAGCCCGAGAATGCTGTTCAGTGCGTCAGTAATGCGTGGCAGTTCGCCATCATTCAGGCCCAGACGGGCCAGATGGGCGATCTTTTCCACGTCGCAGCGTTCAAGCGCCATGGGGATCTCCAGGGGAAACAAAGACCGGAATTCGGGTCCGCAGTGAGGAACATGTCAGCTTTCTGGCGGTCTAACGGCCGCGAAATTCTGCTGGCGTGCTCGGAAAAACAGCCAATTTAACATATTGGCTCCTTGCCCAAAATCCCTGCCATTGTTAGAGTTTGCCGCACTTTTTTACCCACGCTTTCCCCAGGGTCACTTTCCCATGTTCAAGAAACTGCGTGGCATGTTTTCCAGCGATCTGTCCATCGACCTGGGTACTGCCAACACCCTTATTTACGTGCGTGAGCGCGGTATCGTCCTGAATGAGCCCTCGGTTGTTGCCATCCGTACCCATGGCAATCAGAAAAGCGTCGTCGCCGTCGGTACCGAAGCCAAGCGCATGCTGGGCCGTACGCCTGGCAACATTGCTGCCATTCGTCCGATGAAGGACGGCGTCATCGCCGACTTCAGCGTCTGCGAAAAAATGTTGCAATATTTTATCAACAAGGTTCACGAGAACAGCTTCCTGCAGCCGAGCCCGCGCGTGCTGATCTGCGTGCCGTGCAAGTCGACCCAGGTAGAGCGCCGCGCCATCCGCGAATCGGCGCTGGGTGCCGGTGCCCGTGAAGTGTTCCTGATCGAAGAGCCGATGGCCGCCGCCATCGGTGCCGGCCTGCCAGTCGAAGAAGCCCGCGGTTCGATGGTCGTCGATATCGGTGGTGGTACCACTGAAATCGCGCTCATCTCCCTGAACGGCGTGGTCTATGCCGAATCCGTCCGCGTTGGCGGCGACCGCTTCGACGAAGCCATCGTCACCTACGTGCGCCGCAACTACGGCAGCCTGATCGGCGAGTCCACCGCCGAGCGCATCAAGCAGGAAATCGGCACTGCCTACCCGGGCGGCGAAGTACGTGAAGTCGACGTGCGCGGCCGCAACCTGGCCGAGGGCGTACCGCGTGCCTTCACCCTGAACTCCAACGAAGTGCTTGAAGCACTGCAGGAATCCCTGGCGACCATCGTCCAGGCGGTCAAGAGTGCCCTGGAGCAATCGCCGCCCGAGCTGGCCTCGGACATCGCCGAGCGTGGCCTGGTGCTGACCGGTGGTGGCGCGCTGCTGCGTGACCTCGACAAGCTGCTGGCCCAGGAAACCGGCCTGCCGGTGATCGTCGCCGAAGACCCGCTGACCTGTGTCGCCCGTGGCGGCGGTCGCGCCCTGGAGATGATGGACAAGCACGCGATGGACCTGCTCTCCAGCGAGTGATTCCGCTCGCTGTTCACGAGCGCCCGGTTTACAGGTAGTACGCACAGTGCTACCTGTATGTGCTGGGCTGGCGCCCGTTCGGGGCGCCGTATCCGTCAACCCGCAACCAGGCTGGTGCGTTGTCCCATGTCCAATGACCTCCTGAGTCGTCCACGAGGAACGGCCCATTAAACCGCTTTTCTCCAAGGGCCCTTCGCTGGGCGTTCGCCTGCTCGTCCTGGTGGTGATGTCGGTCGCGTTGATGGTTGTCGACGCGCGCTTCGACGTGCTCAAACCAGTGCGCAGCCAGATGGGCCTGGTACTCATGGAGTCGTACTGGATCACCGACCTGCCGCAGCGTGCGTGGCAAGGTGTGGCCGGCCAGTTCGGCAGCCGCACCGAACTGATCGCCGAAAACGAAAAGCTCAAGACCGAAGCCCTGCTGCTGCAGGGGCGCCTGCAGAAACTGGCGGCCCTGACCGAGCAGAACGTGCGCCTGCGCGAGTTGCTCAACTCTTCGGCGCTGGTAAACGAAAAGGTCGAAGTGGCGGAGCTGATCGGTGTCGATCCCAACCCGTTCACCCACCGCATCCTGATCAACAAGGGCGAACGTGATGGCGTGTTCCTTGGCCAGCCGGTGCTCGATGCCCGTGGCCTCATGGGCCAGGTGGTCGAGCTGATGCCGTACACCTCGCGCGTACTGTTGCTGACCGATACCACCCATAGCATCCCGGTGCAGGTCAACCGCAACGGCCTGCGCGCCATCGCCAGCGGCACCGGCAACCCGGAGCGCCTGGAACTGCGCCATGTGGCCGATACCGCCGACATCAAGGAAGGCGACCTGCTGGTCAGTTCCGGCATGGGGCAACGGTTCCCGGCCGGCTACCCGGTGGCCACGGTCAACGAAGTGATCCACGATTCCGGCCAGCCGTTCGCCATCGTTCGTGCCATCCCCACCGCCGCGCTCAACCGCAGCCGCTACATGCTGCTGGTGTTCAGCGACCGGCGCAGCCCGGAACAGCGCGCCACCGATGCCGCCATTGCCCAGGAAGAGGCTGACCGCAAGGGCACCTCGGCCCCAGGCCAGCCGGCCACGACGGGCGAGCAGGGTGCACCAGCTGGCAGCGCACCTGCCACGCCGGCCACACCAGCGGCCCCGACAGCCCCGGCTGCGCAGCCTGCAGCTCCGGTGGCCGCACCTGCCACGCCGGCTGCCGCGCCTGCCGCACCCGCTCACACCCGGAGGCAATGATGGCTGCATCACGCCGCAACAACGGCTGGGTCATCTGGCTGACTTTCGCCATCGGCCTGCTGCTCAGCGTCTCGCCCATGCCGCAGTTCATGGAAGTGTTCCGGCCCATGTGGCTGGCCTTGCTGGTGTCGTTCTGGACCCTCGCCGTACCGAACAAGGTCGGCATGACCACCGCGTTCGTGCTGGGCCTGGCCGAGGATGTGCTGTACGGCACCTTGCTGGGGCAGAACGCGCTGATCCTCACCCTCATCACCTTCCTGGTGCTGTCCTTGCAGCAGCGCCTGCGCATGTTCCCCATGTGGCAGCAGAGCCTTGTGATTCTGGTGATCTTCGGCATTGCCCAGCTGATCCAGCTGTGGCTCAGCGCGCTGACCGGCAACCGGCTGCCCACCCTGGCGCTGGTCTGGTCAGCGGTAATCAGTGCCTTGCTCTGGCCGTGGATCAGTTTCGCCCTGCGCGACCTGCGCCGACGCTTGCATATCAACTGACGGCGCCGCCGCGACTGACAGGGAGATGTCTGCATGAACCCGCTATACCTGGCCTCCGGCTCGCCCCGTCGTCGTGAACTGCTGGCCCAGATCGGGGTGCCGTTCAGCGTTGTCAGTGCCCCCATCGATGAAACCCCGCTGCCCAATGAAAGCGCCCCGGCCTACGTCGAGCGCCTGGCCCGGGCCAAGGCTGCCGCCGGCCTGGCCTGCCTCGAAGGCCCAGCTGTGGTGCTGGGTGCAGACACTGCCGTGGTGCTCGATGGTCGTATTCTCGGCAAACCGGAAAACCGCGAAGATGCCCTGGCCATGCTGGCCGACCTGTCGGGCCGCGAGCACCAGGTTTTGACCGCGGTCGCCCTGAGCGATGGCCAGCGCGTGCACAGCCTGTGCGTCACCAGCAAGGTGCGCTTCCGTGCAATCAGCGCCGAGGAAGCGCAACGCTACTGGGCCAGCGGCGAGCCCGCGGACAAGGCCGGCGGCTATGCCATCCAGGGCTTGGGCGCGGTGTTCGTCACCGGCCTTTCCGGTAGCTACTCGGCGGTGGTCGGCTTGCCCCTCAGCGAAACGGCCGAACTGCTTGGCCAATTCGGCATTGCCTGCTGGCAATCGCCCGCGCATACGCCAGAGGTAACAAACCAGCGGTAGCCAGCACTGCATACGCCATCCATCATTACCCAAGACCTTTGACGAGAGCCTGCCATGAGTGAAGAGATCCTGATCAACATCACCCCGATGGAGTCGCGCGTGGCGGTGGTGGAAAACGGGGTGCTGCAGGAAGTGCATGTCGAGCGCACCCAGCGCCGGGGCATCGTCGGCAATATCTACAAAGGCAAGGTGGTGCGTGTGCTGCCGGGCATGCAGGCGGCCTTCGTCGACATCGGCCTTGAGCGCGCGGCATTCATCCATGCCTCGGAAATATCCCAGCGCGAAGGCTCGGCGGTAGAGAACATCACCGCCCTGGTGCACGAGGGCCAGGCCCTGGTGGTACAGGTGACCAAGGACCCGATCGGCACCAAGGGCGCGCGCCTGACCACCCAGCTGTCGATCCCGTCACGCTACCTGGTGTACATGCCGCGCAGCAGCCATGTCGGCATTTCCCTGAAGATCGAAGACGAAGCCGAGCGCGAGCGCCTCAAGCAGGTAGTCAGCGACTGCATGGAAAGCGAGAACATCAAGGACGCCGGTGGCTTCATCCTGCGCACCGCCGCCGAAGGCGCACGCGCTGAAGAGATCCTGCAGGACATTCGCTACCTGCGCCGCCTGTGGGAGCAGATCGGCACCCAGATCAAGACCTGCGGTGCGCCCACGGTCATCTACGAGGACCTGGGCCTGGCCCTGCGTACCTTGCGTGACCTGGTCAACCCGAAGATCGAGAAGATCCGCATCGACTCGCGGGAAACCTTCCAGAAGACCACGCAGTTCGTTGGCGAACTGATGCCGGAAATCGCCGACCGCCTCGAACACTACCCGGGCGAACGGCCGATTTTCGACCTGTACGGCGTCGAGGACGAGATCCAGCGTGCACTGGAGCGCAAGGTGCCGCTGAAGTCCGGTGGCTACCTGGTGGTCGACCCGGCTGAAGCGATGACCACCATCGATGTGAACACCGGCGCCTTCGTCGGCCATCGCAACCTTGAAGAGACCATCTTCAAGACCAACCTCGAGGCCGCCACCGCCATCGCCCGGCAACTGCGCCTGCGCAATATCGGCGGCATCATCATCATCGACTTCATCGACATGGAAGACGAGGAGCACCAGCGCCAGGTGCTGCGAACGCTGGAAAAGCAGCTGGAGCGCGATCACGCCAAGACCAACATCATCGGCATCACCGAGCTGGGCCTGGTGCAGATGACCCGCAAGCGCACACGCGAAAGCCTGGAACAGGTGCTGTGCGAGCCCTGCCTGGCCTGTCAGGGTCGTGGCAAGCTGAAAACCCCCGAGACCATCTGTTACGAAATCTTCCGCGAGATCCTGCGCGAGGCCCGTGCATATCAGGCCGAAGGCTACCGCGTGCTTGCCAACCAGAAGGTGGTCGATCGGTTGCTGGATGAAGAATCCGGTAACGTCGCGGAGCTGGAAGCCTTTATCGGCCGAACCATTCGTTTCCAGGTGGAGTCGATGTATTCGCAGGAACAATACGATGTGGTGCTGCTCTGAGGCCTTCTGAAACGCGCCGCAGGTGGCCCGGGCTGGAAAATCCGGGGCTACGGGCCATCATGGATAAACGACCTGGAGGGCCATGGCCATGGGACGTCTGAACCGCGTTCTTGTCGCCTTGACCCGCTGGGGGCTGGGCGTTTGCGCCCTGCTGGCAGTACTGGTGGCACTGTATGTCAGCCTCGGCCGCGAACTGGTGCCGTTGGTGGCCGAGTATCGCGCCGATGTGGAAAGCAAGGCCGAGCAGGCTTTGGGCCTGCCCGTGCACGTTGGTGCCCTGGAAGGCCGCTGGAGCGGCCTGGCACCGGTGCTGCGGGTGCGTGACCTGCAACTGGGCGATGGGGCGACGGCCCTGCGCCTGGACGACGTCAAGGTAGTCCCCGATGTCTGGGCCAGCCTCACTGCCCGAGAAGTACGCCTGGCACGCATTCAGTTGGGCGGCCTGCAGTTGATCCTGCGCGAGAACGAGCAGGGCGCCTGGAACCTCGAAGGCCTGCCGAAGAAGGACGATGCGCCGCTCGACCCCGCCGAGTTGTTGCAGCGCCTGCGCCAGTTGGGCCGCATCGATGTGTTCGACAGTCAGGTCACCCTGCACCCCTGGCAGCGCGACCCGTTGACCCTCACTTATGTGAGCGTTGGCCTGCAGGCCGGAGCTTCGCGCCATGCCCTGGATCTGCGCGCGACCCTTCCCGATGGCCAACCGCTTTCGCTGAACCTGCGCAGTCGTGCCACGCCCAGCGCCTGGCGCGACGGCAAGGTCGAAGCCTACCTGAGCCTGCCACAGAGTGACTGGGCGCGTTGGCTGCCGCCACGCCTGCTGGGCCAGTGGCATGCCGACGCCCTGCGGGCGGGCGGCGAGTTCTGGGTCGACTGGAGCAAGGGGCAGTTGCAGCAGGCCGTTGTACGCCTCAATGCACCGGAGCTGCACGGTGCCTATGCCGGGCGCAAGGCGGCCAGGCTGAACAACCTGGCGCTGGGTGCCTGGTTCCTGCGCCAGGAACAAGGCTTCGATGTGGTAGTCGACTCCCTGGCCATGGACGTCGGCAAGACCCGTTGGGAGTCGCACCTGCAATTGCAGCAGCGTCCAGGCGAGGACGCTGCCGCGGAAAGCTGGAACGTGCAGGCCGACCGCCTCGACCTCACGCCGTTGACACCGCTCGTCGATGCCCTGGCGCCACTGCCGGACAAGGTCATGGCCGTGGTCGATGGCCTGAATGTGACCGGCGCGTTGCGCAATGTGCGTCTGGTAGCCCGGCCCAAGGCAGAGGGTGACCAGCGCCTGCAGTTCGAAGCCAACCTGGAGAAGGTCGGTTTCGATGCCTATCACAATGCCCCGGCAGCCGGTAACGTCAGCGGCAGCATCAGCGGAGACCTTGGTCATGGCGAACTGCGCCTTGATACCGATGCGTTCATGCTGCACCTGTACCCGATCTTCGCCAAACCCTGGCATTACCAGAAGGCCAATGCGCGCCTGACCTGGGCCCTGGACAAGGAGGGTTTCACCCTGGTCGCGCCTTACCTCAAGGTACTGGGCGAGGAGGGCAAGATCGCCGGTGACTTCCTCATTCGCCTGTTGTTCGAAGAAGGCCGTGAAGACTACATGGACCTGCGCGTCGGCCTGACCGAAGGCGATGGCCGCTACACCGCCAAGTACCTGCCCGAGGTGCTCAGCCCGGCACTCGACGAATGGCTGCGCAGTGCGATCGTCAAAGGCACGGTGGACGAAGGCTACTTCCAGTACCAAGGCTCGCTGAACCATGGTGTCGCGCCGGAAGCCCGCAGCATCAGCCTGTTCTTCAAGGTGCGTGATGCAGCCCTGGACTTCCAGCCGGGCTGGCCGCAGGTGCAGCACGTGGATGGCGATGTGTTCATCGAGGACAGTGGTGTGCGCGTCAAGGCCCAGCGTGGCGTACTCCTCGACACCAAGGTCAGTAATGTGAGCGTCGATATCCCGCATGTCGACGAGGGCCAGCAAAGCCACCTGTACCTCGATGGTGACTTCGACGGGAGCTTGGGCGATGGCCTGAAGATCCTCAAGGAGGCTCCAATCGGCACCGGCGAGATATTTGCCGGCTGGGAGGGTGAGGGGCCGCTCAAGGGCAAGGTCAAGCTCGACATTCCGCTGGCTCGCGGGCAGCGGCCGAAAGTGCAGGTAGACTTTGCCACCGACGATGCGCGATTGAAGGTTGCGCCGCCGAGCCTGGAGTTGAGCCGCCTGAAGGGTGACTTCAGTTTCGATTTGGACAAGGGCCTGAGCGGCAAGGGCATCAGCCTGCAGGCCTTCGGCAAGCCGGTGACGGCGCAAATCACCGCCGAAGGCCAGCCCGGGCAGATGCAGACACGCGTCAACGCCAGCGGCCAGGTGTCGCTCAAGGCACTGACCGACTGGCTGCAGTTCAAGCAGGCCTTGCCGGCGTCCGGCGACCTGCCTTACCAGTTGCAGCTCAGCCTGGGTAGCCGGGACAACCGCCTGAGTGTCGATTCCAGCCTCAGGGGCTTGGCCATAGACCTGCCGGCACCGTTCGGCAAGGCAGCGGCCGATACCCGTGACACACGCTTCAGCATGACCCTCCAGGGGCCGGAGCGGCGCTTCGATGTCGCCTACACCGACCTTGCCCGCTTTGCCTACGCCGCGCCGGCCGAGAAGCTGGGGCAGGGCCGTGGCGAGTTGCTGCTGGGCACCGGTAACGCCCAGGTACCTGCCGGCCAGGGCCTGCGCGTGCGCGGGCACCTGGAGACGCTGGACCTGGGGCCCTGGCAGGAACAGGCGGCGCGCCTGGCCGGCGATGACCCGGGCGGTAGCGCGAGGCAGAACCTGCAAGGCGTAGACCTGAGCATCGGCCAGCTGAAAGCCTTTGGCCTGGACCTGAACCAGGCCGTGGTGCGCCTGGCCCGTGGCGGCCCCGCCTGGGATCTGCGCTTCGATAGCAAGGAAGTCATCGGCAACGCCCGGGTGCCGGATGCCAAGGGCGCGCCAATGGTGGTGCGCATGCAGACCTTGCGCCTGCCCGCCGCCAGCGCGGCGGAAAAGCAGGCAGAGGCACAGGCCGAGGAGGGCCCGGACCCGCTGGCTTCGTTCGACCCGCGCAAGGTTCCGGCGCTGGACCTGAGCATTGACAAGCTCTATCGCGGTGACGACCTGTACGGCAGTGCGTCGCTCAAGCTGCGGCCGACCGCGCGTGGCGTGACCGCCAGCGATATAGACCTCGACTTCAAAGGCCTGCGTATCGATGGTGGCGGTGGCTGGGAAGGCGAACCGGGCAGCACCAGCAGCTGGTACAAAGGGCGCCTGGACGGCAAGAACCTGGCGGATGTGCTCAAGGCCTGGGGCTTTGCACCGACCGTGACCAGCCGCGACTTCCGCCTGGATGTGGATGGCCGCTGGCCGGGTTCGCCGGCCTCGGTGAGCCTCAAGCGCTTCTCTGGCAGCATGGACGCAGCACTGCGCACCGGCCAGTTCGTAGAGGTCGAAGGCAGTGCCCAGGCGCTGCGGGTGTTCGGCCTGCTGAACTTCAACTCCATCGGTCGGCGCTTGCGCCTGGACTTCTCCGACCTGTTCGACAAGGGCCTGGCCTACGACCGTGTCAAAGGTTTGCTGGTAGCCAGTGACGGTGTCTATGTGACCCGCGAGCCAATCGCTGTGACCGGCCCGTCGAGCAACTTCGAGCTGGACGGTACCCTGGACCTGGTACGCGACCGGGTCGATGCCAACCTGCAGGTGAGCCTGCCAGTGACCAACAACTTGCCGCTGGCGGCCTTGATTGTCGGCGCGCCGGCCGTGGGCGGGGCGCTGTTCCTGGTGGACCGGCTGATCGGTGACCGGGTGTCACGCTTCGCCAGCGTGCACTACCGTGTCGAAGGTCCGGTGAAAGAGCCTAGAATCACATTTGTGAAACCTTTCGAGAAATCCCGGTAGGAGTGCCCATGAAGGCAGCTGTAATCCAGATGGTCAGCCAGGACGATGTGCTGGCCAACCTGCAGCGCGCCGGTGCCCTGTTGGAGCAGGCCGCCTCTGGCGGCGCACGGCTGGCGGTGCTGCCGGAAAACTTCGCTGCCATGGGCCGCAAGGACGCCGCTGCCATCGGCCGCGCCGAAGCGTTGGGCGAAGGGCCGATCCTGCCATGGTTGAAACGCACCGCCCGCGACCTCAAGTTATGGATTGTCGCCGGTACCTTGCCATTGCCACCGGTCGGCCAACCTGAAGCCAAGGCCCATGCCTGCTCGCTGCTGATCGACGAACACGGTGAGGTAGCGGCACGCTATGACAAGCTGCACCTGTTCGATGTGGACGTTGCCGACAATCGTGGCCGTTACCGCGAGTCCGACGACTATGCCCACGGCGCCCAGGTAGTGGTGGCTGATACGCCGGTGGGGCGGCTGGGGCTGAGCGTGTGCTACGACCTGCGCTTCCCCGAACTGTACAGCGCACTGCGCGCCGCCGGCGCGGAACTGATCACTGCGCCGGCCGCCTTCACTGCGGTAACGGGCGCGGCACATTGGGAAGTGCTTGTGCGCGCCCGTGCCATCGAGACCCAGTGCTACCTGCTGGCTGCGGCACAGGGCGGCACCCACCCGGGGCCACGGGAAACCCATGGCCATGCGGCGATCGTCGACCCCTGGGGGCGCATCGTCGCGGAACAGGCGCAAGGTGAAGCGGTGCTGCTCGCCGAGCGCGACATTGACGAACAAGCGTCCATCCGGGCGCGCATGCCGGTGGTATCGCACCGGCGCTTTTTCTCGCAGGGCGCGTTGCGGCCTGCGCACACCTCGGAGTGACTATGAGCCAGATGTTATCCACCGTCAGCGAGCAGCTCCTGGCCCCAGGCGGCTTGACCCTGGACAGCCTGCAGAGCGTGCTGGGTGAGTTGGCCGGCCCCGGCATCGATGCCGCCGACCTGTATTTCCAGGGCCAGATCTCGGAAACCTGGGCGCTGGAAGACGGCATCGTCAAAGAGGGCAGTTTCAACCTCGACCAGGGCGTGGGCGTGCGTGCCCAGTCCGGTGAAAAGACCGGCTTTGCCTACAGCAACGCAATCAACCTCGAAGCGCTGACCTCGGCCGCCCGTGCCGCCCGTTCGATCTCGCGTGCCGGGCAGAACGGCAAGGTGCAGGCCTTCCGCAGCCAGGATGTGACCGCGCTTTACCCGGCGGACAACCCGCTGGATGTGCTCAGCCGTGCCGAAAAGGTCGAACTGCTCAAGCGTGTCGACGCCGCCACCCGCACCCTTGACCCGCGTATCCAGCAGGTCAGTGTGAGCATGGCCGGGGTCTGGGAACGCATCCTGATCGCTGCGGCCGATGGCAGCCTGGCCGCCGACGTGCGCCCGCTGGTGCGCTTCAACGTCAGCGTAATCGTCGAGCAGAACGGCCGCCGCGAGCGTGGCGGGCAGGGCGGTGGCGGGCGTACCGACTACCGCTTCTTCACCGAAGAACGGGTCATGGGCTATGCCCGCGAAGCGCTGCGCCAGGCCCTGGTGAACCTGGAGGCGATCCCGGCACCGGCTGGTACCCTGCCGGTGGTGCTGGGTTCGGGCTGGTCGGGCGTGCTGCTGCACGAGGCTGTCGGCCATGGCCTGGAAGGTGACTTCAACCGCAAGGGCAGTTCGGCGTTCAGCGGCCGCATTGGCGAGAAGGTGGCGTCGAGCCTGTGCACCATTGTCGACGACGGCACCCTCGAAGGCCGCCGTGGCTCGCTGAGCGTGGATGACGAAGGCACCCCGACCGAGTGCACCACATTGATCGAGAACGGTGTGCTCAAGGGCTACATGCAGGACAAGCTGAATGCGCGCCTGATGGGCATGGCGGTGACCGGCAACGGCCGCCGCGAATCCTACGCGCACCTGCCGATGCCGCGCATGACCAACACCTACATGCGTGCGGGCGAAAGCGACCCGCAGGAAATCATCGCTTCGGTGAAGAAGGGTATCTACTGCGCCAACCTCGGCGGTGGCCAGGTGGACATTACCAGCGGCAAGTTCGTGTTCTCGACCAGTGAGGCCTACCTGATCGAAGACGGCAAGATTACCGCGCCGGTGAAGGGGGCGACCCTGATCGGCAACGGGCCGGAGGCGATGAGCCGGGTGTCGATGGTCGGTAACGACCTGGCGCTGGACAGCGGGGTAGGGACTTGCGGCAAGGACGGGCAGTCGGTGCCGGTGGGGGTCGGGCAGCCGACCTTGAAGCTGGATGCGATCACCGTGGGCGGTACAGGGGCGTGATGGCTTCAGGGACCGCTTTGCGGTCCATTCGCAGCACAAGGCTGCTCCTACAGGGATCGCGTATTTCTGTAGGAGCCGCCTTGTGCTGCGAATGGGCCGCAAAGCGGCCCCATGGCGATCAGCGCAATCCGCGCTGCAGCTCGTCGAGATCGCGGATGTACTTGAACACCTTGCGCGCGGCGGCAGGCGGCTTGTTCCGGGCCTTCTCGTGCTGGGCATGGCGTACCAGCGAGCGCAGCTGCTGGCGGTCGGTGTCGGGGTATTCGTTGACGAAGCGTTCGAGGTCTTCGTCGTTACCGTCGATCAACCGGTCGCGCCAGCGCTCCAGGCTGTGGAAGCGCTCATTGTACTGGCGGGTCGAGCTGTCCATCTGTTCGAGCAGAGCGTGGATGGCATCCAGGTCCTGCACGCGCATCAGCTTGCCGACAAACGACATGTGGCGTTTGCGGGCACCGTGAGCGGTGTGCTTGCTGGCTTCGGCCAGGGCCTTGCGCAGCTCGTCGGTCAACGGCAGGCGAGCCAGGGTATCGGCCTTGAGCGTGGTAAGGCGCTCGCCGAGTTCGACCAGCGCATGCAGCTCGCGCTTGATCTGGGTTTTGCTTTTTTCGCCGTCGAAGGCGTCGTCGTTTGAATCAACCATGGTGGCAGTCCGCTAGAAATCGCCGCCATGATAACCAGTCGGGGGCCGCTTGTCCGGCCCGGTCGTAGAATGACCCTCGCCGAACGCAGAATTTGAGTGGAGAGAACCATGAGTGCAGTCCAGAGCGTAGGTCCGAAGGACCTGCCAGCATTGCAGGAGCAGGTCGAGGCGATCATCGCCGAGGCGCGCCGCCAGGGGGCCAGCGCCTGCGAAGTGGCGGTGTCGCTGGAGCAGGGCCTGTCCACCACGGTACGTCAGCGAGAGGTCGAGACGGTCGAGTTCAACCGCGACCAGGGCTTTGGCATCACCCTCTATGTGGGCCAGCGCAAAGGCTCGGCCAGCACCTCGGCCAGTGGCCCGGAAGCGATCCGCGAAACCGTCGCCGCGGCCTTGGCGATTGCCAGGCATACCTCCGAGGACGAATGTTCCGGCCTGGCCGACGCAGCGTTGATGGCCCGCGATATCCCGGACCTGGACCTGTACCACGACTGGAACCTCGAGCCAGAGAAGGCCATCGAGATGGCCCTGGCCTGCGAAGCGGCGGCGTTCGACGCCGACCCGCGTATCCTCAATGCCGACGGTACCACCCTCAATACCCACCAGGGTTGCCGCGTGTATGGCAACAGCCATGGTTTCATCGGTGGCTACGCCTCGACCCGGCACAGCCTGAGCTGTGTGATGATCGCCGAAGGCGACGGCCAGATGCAGCGTGACTACTGGTACGACGTGAACCGGCAGGGCAACCTGCTGGCCGACCCGCGTAGCATCGGCATGCGCGCTGCCCAGCGTGCAGCCAGCCGTCTGGGGGCGCGGCCGGTGCCGACCTGCGAGGTGCCGGTGCTGTTCTCGGCCGAGCTGGCCGGTGGCCTGTTCGGCAGTTTCCTGTCGGCCATCTCCGGCGGCAACCTGTACCGCAAGTCGTCATTCCTGGAGGGGACCATCGGCCAGCGCCTGTTCCCCACCTGGCTGACCCTCGACGAGCGCCCGCACATTCCGCGGGCACTGGGCAGTGCCGCATTCGACGGCGATGGCCTGGCTACCTATTCCAAGCCGTTCGTCGACAAGGGTGAGCTGGTGTCGTACCTGCTGGGTACCTATTCCGGGCGCAAGCTGGGTTTGCCAAGCACGGCCAATGCCGGCGGCGTGCACAACCTGTTCGTCAGCCATGGGGTCGAAGACCAGGCGGCGCTGATCCGGCGCATGGGCCGAGGGCTGCTGGTGACCGAGTTGATGGGGCATGGCCTGAACATGGTGACGGGTGATTATTCCCGTGGCGCGGCGGGCTTCTGGGTCGAGAATGGCGAGATTCAGCACGCGGTGCAGGAAGTGACCATTGCCGGGAACATGAAGGACATGTTCCAGCAGATTGTCGCGATCGGCAGCGATCTTGAGACCCGCAGCAACATTCACACCGGTTCGGTGCTGATCGAGCGGATGACTGTGGCTGGTAGCTGATCCACAGCCTTTACCGCCCTCTTCGCGGGTAAACCCGCTCCTACAGGTACTGCACAAGACTGAGCCTTATGCGATTCCTGTGGGAGCGGTTTTACCCGCGAAGAGGCCGGTGCAGGCACTACAGAATTTTCAATGAAACCAAAGACCCGGCCCCCGCGCCGGGTTTTTTGTTCCATCAGCTTCCTATTGAAGTGATTCTATTTATCATTTAATAATTAATATCATTATCCAGTAACCCGGCGATGATGTTCATGAAACCCGTCCTCCGCGAACTGCCCTACCTGGAAAACTGGCGCTGGCTCAGCCGACGCATCCGCTGTGCGCTCGAGCCCGACGAACCGCGCCTGATCGAGCATTACCTGGCTGAAGGCCGTTACCTGGTGTGCTGCACCGAGACTTCGCCATGGACGGTGGCGCTGACCTCCTTCCGCCTGCTGCTGGATACCGCCTGCGACCGCATGCTGCCCTGGCATTGGCGCTGCCTGTGCCTGGACCAGGCCTGGCGCCCATTGCTGGACCTGCGCAACCTCGACCGCGAGGCACAGAGCCAGCGCTGGCAGCCCTACGCCCTGCAGTTGGCCAATTGCCGCCTGCTGCCGTCGATTTCTCCCGATGAACTGATGCAAGGATTTGATGATGAGTGATACCCGTATCGAGCGTGACAGCATGGGCGAACTGCAGGTGCCGGCCCAGGCCCTGTACGGTGCCCAGACCCAACGCGCGGTCGACAATTTCCCGATCAGCGGCCAGCGCATGCCGGCCCAGTTCATTCGTGCACTACTGCTGGCCAAGGCTGCCGCGGCCAAGGCCAACGTCGAACTGGAACAGTTGTCGACCGCGCAAGGCCAGGCCATCGTAACGGCAGTCGAGCAACTCCTGGCGCGTGACTTCATCCAGCATTTCCCGGTGGATGTGTTCCAGACAGGCTCTGGAACCAGCTCGAACATGAACGCCAACGAGGTGATCGCCACACTGGCCAGTCGCGTGCTGGGTGAGGCCGTCAACGCCAACGACCACGTCAACTGCGGCCAGAGCAGCAACGACATCATCCCGACCACGATTCACGTCAGCGCCGCCCTGGCCTTGCACGAGCAGCTACTGCCCGCCATGGCGCACCTGGTACAGGTGATCGAGGCCAAGTCGGCACAGGTGCATCAGTACGTGAAGACCGGCCGCACCCACCTGATGGACGCCATGCCGGTGCGCATGAGCCAGGTGCTGGATGGCTGGGCGGCACAGATCAATGGCGCCAAGGCACACATCGAAGCGACCCTGCCTAGCCTGCAGGCGCTGGCCCAGGGTGGCACGGCCGTGGGTACCGGCATCAACGCCCACCCGCAATTCGCTGCTGGTTTCGCCCGCCACCTCAGCGGCCTGACCCAGGTCGAGTTCACCCCCGGGCAGAACCTGTTCGCCCTGATCGGCTCGCAGGACACCGCAGTGGCCCTGTCCGGCCAGCTCAAGACTGCCGCCGTGGCGTTGATGAAGATTGCCAACGACCTGCGCTGGATGAACTCTGGCCCGCTGGCCGGGCTGGGCGAAATCGAGCTGCAAGGCCTGCAGCCGGGCTCTTCTATCATGCCTGGCAAGGTCAACCCGGTGATTCCAGAGGCCACCGCCATGGTCGCCGCCCAAGTGATCGGCAATGACGCCACCATCGCCATCGCTGGCCAGTCCGGCAACTTCGAGCTGAACGTGATGCTGCCGGTGATCGCCCGCAACCTGCTGGAGAGCATCGAACTGATGGCCAACGTTAGCCGCCTGCTGGCCGACAAGGCCATCGCCAGTTTCAAGGTCAACGAAAGCAAGCTCAAGGAAGCCCTGGCACGCAACCCGATTCTGGTCACGGCGCTGAACCCGATCATCGGCTACCTCAAGGCCGCCGAAATCGCCAAGACCGCTTACAAGCAAGGCCGTCCGATCATCGACGTGGCGCTGGAACACACCGACCTGTCGCGTGACCAGCTGGAAGCGCTACTGGACCCGGAAAAACTCACCGCCGGTGGTATCTGACACTGAGTCACGGCCCAAGCGTCAGCGGTGGCCGCGTTGGTCATCGCCCAACCCATGCCTACGGAATTCACTGATATGCCCCATACCTTGCCTGCACTGCCTTACGCTTACGCTGCGCTGGAACCGCACATCGACGCGCAGACCATGGAAATCCACCACACCAAGCACCACCAGACCTACGTCACTGGCCTCAACGCCGCCATCGAAGGCACCGAGTGGGCTGAGTGGCCGGTGGAAAAACTGCTCGGCGCGGTCGGGCAACTGCCGGAAGACCTGCGTGGTGCGGTGACCAACCATGGCGGCGGGCACGCCAACCACAGCCTGTTCTGGACCGTGATGTCGCCGCACGGCGGGGGAGAGCCGCAGGGCGCTCTGGCGCAGGCCATCGACGCCCAACTGGGCGGCTTCGATGCCTTCAAGGAGGCCTTCACCAAGGCTGCGCTGACCCGCTTCGGCAGTGGCTGGGCCTGGCTCAGCGTGACCCCGCAGAAAACCCTGGTAGTGGAAAGCAGCGGCAACCAGGACAGCCCGCTGATGCACGGCAACACGCCGATCCTCGGCCTGGACGTGTGGGAGCATGCCTACTACCTGAAGTACCAGAACCGTCGTCCGGAATACATCGGTGCCTTCTACAACGTCATTGACTGGGCGGAAGTGGAGCGCCGCTACCTCGAAACCCTGAAGTGAGTCTCCCCGGTATGCGCTCCCAGATGATGTCTGTCAGCCGCGTGCGCCTGTTTCGCCTGTTTCGCCTGGCGCTCGGGACTTTGCTGTTGCTGGCAGGCACTGCGTTGCTATTGGCGCGCGGCTTCGCCTGGTTGGACCTGGCCTGGCCCGCTTGGGGATGTTCATCGGTTTGCGCCGGATGATGGGGTGTTCACCGGCTTCGCTGTGGGAGCGGCTTTAGCCGCGAACATCGGCGCAGCCGGTGCCATGCACCGCGTTGGATTCTTCGCGGCTAAAGCCGCTCCCACAGGGTACGCGTACCGCTTGCGGATTCAGTTCTCTACGCGACAGCGCAGCCAAAAGGACTGGGCAATCTCCTAAAGGCTTTTTTGTGCAAAAAAGCTGTTCCCACACGGACCGTGCGGGCCTGCGAACTTTATTCGCCTTCGTCGAAATAATTGTTGATCAGTTCGACCAGCGCTGCCATGGCATCGTCGTCCTGCTCGCCTTCGGTATGCAGGTGCACCTGGGTGCCTTTGCCGGCCGCCAGCATCATCACCGCCATGATGCTCTTGCCATCCACCAGCTTGTCCGGCGCACGGCCAACCCTGACCTGGCAGGGGAAGCGGCCGGCAACGCCGACGAACTTGGCTGCCGCCCGGGCATGCAGACCCAGCTTGTTGATGATGGTGATTTCACGGGCGGGCATCGTGGGGCGGATCCTTGGGCTAGAGGTCGCGGTGGCGGACCTGGACGTTTTTCAGGGATTGCTGCAACAACTGGCCAAGGCGTTCGGTGATGTACACCGAGCGGTGGTGGCCGCCGGTGCAGCCAATGGCAATGGTGACGTAGGCACGGTTGCTGGCAGCGAAGCGGGGCAGCCACTTGAGCAGGTAGCTGGAAATGTCGTTGAACATCTCTTCGACATCCGGCTGTGCGGCCAGGTAGTCGATCACCGGTTGGTCGAGGCCGGAGTGCTCACGCAGCTCGGGCTTCCAGTAAGGGTTGGGCAGGCAGCGCACATCGAACACCAGGTCGGCATCGACCGGCATTCCTCGCTTGAAACCGAACGACTCGACCAGGAACGCGGTGCCAGGCTCGGGCTGGTTGAGCAGGCGCAGCTTGATCGAATCACGCAGCTGGTACAGGTTCAGGCTGGTGGTGTCGATCTTCAGGTCGGCCAGGTCTGCAATCGGCCCCAGCAATTCGCTTTCCACCCGGATCGCTTCCGCGAGCGAGCGGTTGGCGTTGGTCAGCGGGTGGCGTCGGCGGGTTTCCGAGAAACGCTTGAGCAGTACGTCTTCGTCGGCATCCAGGTACAGCACGTCGCACTGGATATGCCGGGCGCGGGCTTCTTCGAGCAACTCGGGGAAACGCGTCAGGTGGCTGGGCAAGTTGCGCGCGTCGATCGACACGGCGACCTTGGGTTGCTGCAACTCGGTGTTGATCAGCGCATTTTCCGCCAGTTGCGGCAGCAGCCCGGCGGGCAGGTTGTCAATGCAGTAGAAACCGTTGTCTTCCAGGACATCGAGGGCGGTGCTCTTGCCGGAGCCGGACCGGCCGCTGACGATGATCAGGCGCATGTTCAGTGCTCGTTCTGTACGTCCAGGACAACCTGGAACAGGGCCTCGCTGCTGGTGGCCGCACGCAGGCGATCACGGACCTCCTTGCGATCGAGCATGCTGGCAATCTGGCGCAGCAATTCCAGATGGGCATCGGTGGCGGCTTCTGGCACCAGCAGGACGAACAGCAGGTCCACCGGCGCGCCATCGATGGCGTCGTAGTCGATAGGCGCTTCCAGGTGCAGCAGGGCGCTGACCGGAGCGGAACATCCTTCAAGCCGGCAGTGCGGGATGGCGATGCCGTTGCCGAAACCGGTCGAACCGAGTTTTTCCCGGGCGACCAGTTTTTCGAAGACGTCTTGCATCTCCAGTTCGGGCACTTGTTCGGCGATGACGGTGGCGACCTTTTCCAGGGCGCGCTTCTTGCTGCCGCCCGGCACGTTCACGAGGGAACGGCCGGGGGTCAGGATGGTTTCAAGTCGGATCATGGATGAGGGGGATCAGCGGGCAGCTGCACCTTGCAGCAGGCTTTGCTGTTTTTCCTTGTGTTTTTTCAGTTGGCGGTCGAGCTTGTCGGCCAAGGCGTCGATCGCTGCATACATGTCTTCGTGTTCGGCGTTGGCAACCACTTCGCCGCCGGGAATCTGCAAGGTCGCCTCGACCTTTTGCTGCAGCTTCTCGACTTTCATGATGACCTGCACGTTGGTGATCTTGTCGAAGTGACTTTCCACGCGAGCGAGCTTTTCAAGCACATAATCGCGCAGTGGCTGGGTGACTTCTACATGCTGTCCACTGATATTGACTTGCATACAGCTTCTCCTTTGTTGCCCGTGCATAAAGAGGCAGGTCTTGCACCTGCCCCACAAACGCTGTGGCACATCTCAGGGGCTACATCAGTCGCTTGCGCTCGCTCGACGGTGCGATGCCGAGGGACTCGCGGTATTTGGCGACGGTGCGACGGGCTACCTGGATGCCTTGTGCCTCCAGTAAACCAGCGATCTTGCTGTCACTCAATGGCTTTTTCTGATTTTCCGCCGCAACCAGTTTCTTGATGATCGCGCGGATCGCCGTAGACGAGCATTCTCCGCCTTCGGAGGTGCTGACGTGGCTGGAGAAAAAGTATTTCAGTTCGTAGATGCCACGCGGGGTGTGCATGTATTTCTGCGTGGTTACCCGCGAAATGGTCGACTCGTGCATGCCCACCGCTTCGGCAATGTCATGCAGTACCAACGGCTTCATCGCTTCGTCGCCGTGGTCGAGGAAGCCGCGCTGGTGCTCGACGATCTGCGTGGCCACCTTCATCAGGGTTTCGTTGCGGCTTTGCAGGCTCTTGATGAACCAGCGCGCTTCCTGCAGCTGGTTGCGCATGAAGGTGTTGTCGGCGCTGGTGTCGGCCCGGCGCACAAAACCGGCGTACTGCGGGTTGACGCGCAGGCGCGGAATGGCCTCCTGGTTCAGCTCCACCAGCCAGCGGTCGCTGTCCTTGCGCACGATGACGTCGGGCACCACATACTCGGGCTCGCTGGACTCGATCTGCGAGCCGGGGCGCGGGTTGAGGCTTTGTACCAGCTCGATGACCTGGCGCAGCTCGTCTTCCTTGATTTTCATGCGACGCATCAGCTGGCTGTAATCACGGCTGCCGAGCAGGTCGATGAAGTCGGTGACCAGGCGCTTGGCTTCCGTCATCCACGGGGTGCTGGCGGGCAGCTGACGCAATTGCAGCAACAGGCATTCGCCAAGGGTGCGGGCGGCAACGCCTGCTGGCTCGAACTGCTGGATGCGGTGCAGAACCGCTTCGACCTCGTCCAGCTCGATATCCAGCTCCGGATCGAAACCGGCGCAGATCTCCTCGAGGGTGTCTTCCAGGTAGCCCTGGCCGTTGATGCTGTCGATCAGGGTGACGGCGATCAGGCGGTCGGTGTCGGACATCGGAGCCAGGTTCAGTTGCCACAGCAGGTGGCTTTGCAGGCTTTCGCCGGCCGATGTGCGGGTGGTGAAGTCCCACTCGTCGTCGTCGTTGCTCGGCAAGCTGCTGGCACTGGTCTGGTAGATGTCTTCCCAGGCGGTGTCGACCGGCAGTTCGTTGGGGATGCGCTCGCTCCATTCACCGTCTTCCAGGGTGTCGGCACTGGTGGTGCTTTCCTGGAAGCTGTTGTCCTGGACTTCGGCGGCCGGCTTGTTCTCGGCGTTGTCCGCCATCGGGTCGCTGTTGTCGAAGTCGTCGCCGTCTTCCTGACGTTCGAGCATCGGGTTCGACTCCAGCGCTTCCTGGATTTCCTGTTGGAGGTCCAGGGTGGAGAGCTGGAGCAGGCGGATGGCCTGTTGCAACTGCGGTGTCATCGTCAGTTGCTGGCCCATTTTTAGGACGAGCGATGGTTTCATGGCTGGGGCTTAATACCTTGTTCGCCGGCGCGCATGCGCCATCCACTACACGAGGGCGCCGGGGCGCCAGATCAAGCAAGTTTTATGCCTTAAATTGTAGCGTTTGCCTAGAGTACCGTAACACTTTACCCCAGGTTCCAGGGCGATTTGCCAGTACTCCAGGCGCGTGCCGGGCTCAGAGCCGGAACTCGTGGCCCAGGTAAACTTCTTTGACCAGGTCGTTGGCCAGGATGGTTTCGGCGTCGCCTTCGGCGATCAGTCGGCCATCATTGACGATATAGGCGGTTTCGCAGATATCCAGGGTCTCACGCACGTTGTGGTCGGTGATCAGTACACCGATGCCCTTGGCCTTGAGGTGATGGATGATCTGCTTGATGTCGCCGACCGAAATCGGGTCGACACCGGCAAACGGTTCGTCCAGCAGGATGAACTTGGGTGCGGTCGCCAGTGCGCGGGCAATTTCCACGCGGCGGCGCTCACCACCGGACAGGCTCATGCCGAGGTTGTCGCGAATGTGGCTGATGTGGAATTCCTGCAGCAGGCTTTCCAGCTCTTTGCGCCGGCCGTCGCGGTCGAGTTCCTTGCGGGTCTCGAGGATGGCCATGATGTTGTCGGCCACCGACAGCTTGCGGAAGATCGAGGCTTCCTGCGGCAGATAGCCGATGCCCGCGCGGGCGCGACCGTGCATGGGCTGGTGGCTGACATCGAGGTTGTCGATCAGCACGCGCCCCTGATCTGCCTGGACCAGGCCGACGATCATGTAGAAGCAGGTGGTCTTGCCGGCGCCGTTGGGGCCGAGCAGGCCGACGATCTGGCCGCTGTCGATAGACAGGCTGACGTCACGTACGACTTGCCGCCCCTTGTAGCTCTTGGCCAGGTGCTGGGCTTTGAGGGTTGCCATTTACTCGGCCTTCTTCTTGGGCTGGATCACCATGTCGATACGCTGACGCGGCGAGGTCACGTTGCCACCACGACCGGCGGTCGCCACCTGGGTCTGGGTGTTGTAGACGATCTTCTCGCCTTCGGTGGTGTTGCCTTCGTTCTCGACCTTGGCGCGGTCGGTGAGTATCACCATGTCCTTCTGCGACTGGTACTGGATGGTCACCGCCCAGCCTTTCATCTTGTCCGGCTTGGCTGCGCTCTGCTGCTGCTCGAAGTAGGCCAGGTTGCCCACCGAGGTCACCACGTCGATGTCGCCGGAGGCGGAACGGGTGATGGTCACGGTGTTGCCTTTGATCATCATCGAACCCTGGGTGATGATCACGTCGCCGGTGTAGGTGGCCACGCCCTGCTTGTCGTCCAGGTGGGCGTTATCGGCCTGGATGCGGATAGGCTGGTCACGGTCATTCGGCAGGGCGAGGGCGCTCGCGCTTCCCAGTGCTGCGCTCAGGCTGAGCAAAAGGGGGAGGGTTTTAACGAGCCTCATACTGTCCTCTTACGTTAGAGAGCAAGTCCATCTTGCCTTCTTTCAAATACGCTTTCATTCCTTTGCCCGTAGTTGTGCCACCGGCGCCGTCGATTCTAACGGCTTGCTCGGTCTGCGCATATTGCTTCTGCGGGAACACGGTCATGCGTGAGCTGGTAATGATCATTTCACGCTGCTTTTCGTCGGTGCGGGCGACCCGTACGTTGTCGATCAGTTCGACTTCGCTGCCGTCCGGGTTGACCTCGGCGCGGGTGCTCTGTACGTGCCACGGGTATTCGGTACCGCGGTACAGGTGCAGGTCCGGCGTGGTCAGCAGGGTGATTTCGCTGGCTTTCAGGTGTTCGACCTTGTCAGCGGTCATTTCGTACTGCAGCTTGCCGTCGGGCAGGAACTGCACGCTGTGGGCGTTGACTGCGTAGTAGTCGATGGCGCTTTCGTCGACCTGGGCCACAGGCTTGTCGAGGAAGCTTTCCGGGCTGACATTCCAGTAGCCGATCGCCACCAGCAGGGCGGCGATCACCGCGAGCAGCGCAATGTTGCGGGCTTTCTTGCTGAACATGGGCAGCCTTACAGGTAGTTGGCGTTGGCAGCGTCCAGGGTGCCCTGGGCCTGCATGATCAGTTCGCAGAATTCACGGGCCGCACCTTCGCCGCCACGTGCCTGGGTCACGCCATGGGCGTGCTGGCGAACGAACGGCGCGGCGTTGGCCACCGCCATGCCCAGTGCGACCCGGCGGATCACCGGCAGGTCGGGCAGGTCGTCGCCAAGGTAGGCCACTTGAGCATAGCTCAGGCCCAGTTCGGCGAGCAGGCCGTCCAGCACCACCAGTTTGTCCTCGCGGCCCTGGTACAGGTGCGGGATGCCGAGGTTCTTCGCCCGGCGCTCGACCACCGGGGTCTTGCGCCCGCTGATGATCGCGGTGGTCACGCCCGAGGCCATGAGCATCTTGATGCCCTGGCCGTCGAGGGTGTTGAAGGTCTTGAACTCGCTGCCGTCCTCGAGGAAGTACAGACGCCCGTCGGTGAGCACGCCGTCCACGTCGAACACTGCCAGCTTGATTTCCTTGCCGCGTTGCATGAGGTCCTGGTTCATTCCATCGCTCCTTTACATCACGCCGGCGCGCAGCAGGTCGTGCATGTTCAGGGCGCCGGTGGGGCGGTCCTCGCGGTCCACCACCACCAGAGCGCCGATCTTGTGGTCTTCCATGATCTTCAGGGCCTCGGCCGCGAGCATTTCGGCGCGGGCCGTCTTGCCGTGCACGGTCATGACCTGATCGATCAGGGTGGTGTGGACGTCGATGTTGCGGTCCAGGCTGCGGCGCAGGTCGCCGTCGGTGAAGATCCCGGCCAGCTTGCCGTCGGCTTCGACGATCACGGTCATGCCCAGGCCTTTGCGGGACATTTCAAGGAGTGCGTCCTTGAGCAGGGTGCCGCGGGGCACCTGGGGCAGTTCGTCGCCGGCGTGCATCACGTTCTCCACCTTGAGCAGCAGGCGGCGGCCCAGTGCACCACCCGGGTGCGAGAAGGCAAAGTCCTCGGCGGTGAAGCCGCGGGCTTCGAGCAGGGCAATGGCCAGCGCGTCGCCCAGCACCAGCGATGCGGTGGTGGAGGAGGTGGGGGCCAGGTTCAGCGGGCAGGCCTCTTGTTCGACGCGGGCGTCGAGGTTGACCTCGGCAGCCTGGGCCAGGGGCGAGTCCGGGTTGCCGGTCAGACTGATCAGCTTGATGCCCAGGCGCTTGATCAGCGGCAGCAGGGTGACGATTTCGGCGGTGCTGCCGGAATTCGACAGGGCAAGGATGACATCATCGCGGGTGATCATGCCCATGTCGCCATGGCTGGCTTCGGCCGGGTGCACGAAAAATGCCGGTGTGCCGGTGCTGGCCAGGGTGGCGGCGATCTTGTTGCCGATGTGCCCGGACTTGCCCATGCCGACCACGACGACCCGGCCCTTGCTGGCCAGGATCAGTTCGCAGGCCTTGACGAAATTGTCGTCGATGCGCGCCAGCAGGGCCTCTACGGCCTCGAGTTCCAGGCGCAGGGTGCGTTGGGCGGATTGGATCAGCTCGCTGGATTGGCTCATGTCGAAAAAGCAATGCCTGATGAAAAGGCGGCGATTATAGCTGCAATGAAAGAAACCCTCACGCTTTCGATTGCCGTGGTGAATGTCTCGCCAGCCTGTCGCAGGGCTGAACGACTCGCTAGCCGACCTTGGGGCGGCGCTGTCAGCGGTGCTATAGTTCGCCGCTATTCGGCCTGCCAGGGGCGCTTGTGCCTTCCAGATGGAGGCCGACGTCCATTAGGACGAGGCTGCACCAGCAAGGAGTCTAGATGAGTGTGGATAGCGCCTACGCGGTCGAGTTGAAGGGGGTTACCTTCAAACGTGGTTCGCGCAGCATTTTCAGCAACGTCGACATTCGCATCCCGCGCGGCAAGGTCACCGGTATCATGGGGCCATCGGGTTGCGGCAAGACCACGTTGCTCCGCCTGATGGGCGCGCAGTTGCGCCCCTCCAGCGGTGAGGTCTGGGTTGCCGGGCAGAACCTGCCGACGTTGTCGCGCAGCGACCTGTTCGACGCCCGCAAGCAAATGGGGGTGCTGTTCCAGAGCGGCGCGCTGTTCACCGATCTCGATGTGTTCGAGAACGTCGCGTTTCCGCTGCGCGTGCACACCCAGCTTTCGGACGAGATGATCCGCGATATCGTGCTGATGAAGCTGCAGGCCGTGGGGCTGCGCGGTGCCATCGACCTGATGCCCGACGAGCTGTCCGGTGGCATGAAGCGCCGTGTGGCGTTGGCCCGTGCGATTGCACTGGACCCGCAGATTCTCATGTACGACGAACCGTTCGTCGGCCAGGACCCGATCGCCATGGGTGTATTGGTGCGTCTGATCCGCCTGCTCAACGATGCCTTGGGTATCACCAGCATCGTCGTTTCCCACGACCTGGCGGAAACCGCCAGCATCGCCGACTACATCTATGTCGTAGGTGATGGCCAGGTGCTGGGCCAGGGGACGCCTGACGAGCTGATGGGCTCGGACAACCCGCGGATTCGCCAGTTCATGAAGGGCGACCCGGACGGCCCGGTGCCTTTCCATTTTCCTGCGCCTGACTACCGCGCCGACCTGCTGGGAGCGCGTTGATGCGCAGAAAATCCTTACTCGAACGTGTCCGCCTGCTGGGGCGCTCGGCCATCGACGTATTGGCGGTGCTGGGGCGCTCCTGCCTGTTCCTGTTCCATGCGCTGATCGGCCGTGGCGGCATCGGCGGCGGCTTCCAGCTGCTGACCAAGCAGCTGTACTCGGTGGGCGTGCTGTCGCTGGCGATCATCGTTGTGTCCGGGGTGTTCATCGGCATGGTGCTGGCGCTGCAGGGCTTCAGCATCCTGACCAAGTACGGCTCGGAGCAGGCGGTGGGGCAGATGGTCGCCCTGACCCTGCTGCGTGAGCTCGGCCCGGTGGTAACGGCGTTGCTGTTCGCCGGCCGTGCCGGTTCGGCGCTGACCGCAGAAATCGGCAACATGAAGTCCACCGAGCAGTTGTCGAGCCTTGAAATGATCGGCGTCGACCCGCTCAAGTACATCGTCGCGCCGCGCCTGTGGGCCGGTTTCATCTCGCTGCCGTTGCTGGCGCTGATTTTCAGCGTGGTCGGCATCTGGGGTGGATCGTGGGTGGCGGTGGACTGGCTGGGCGTCTACGAGGGCTCGTTCTGGGCCAACATGCAGAACAGTGTTTCGTTCACCGACGACGTGCTCAACGGGCTGATCAAGAGCCTGGTATTTGCCTTCGTCACGACCTGGATCGCCGTATTCCAGGGGTACGACTGTGAGCCCACCTCAGAAGGGATCAGCCGTGCCACCACCAAGACCGTGGTCTATGCCTCGTTGGCAGTGCTGGGTCTGGACTTTATTCTGACCGCCTTGATGTTTGGAGATTTCTGATGCAAAACCGCACCCTGGAAATCGGTGTCGGCCTGTTCCTCCTGGCCGGGATCCTGGCGCTGCTGCTGCTGGCCCTGCGTGTCAGCGGGCTGTCGGCCAGCCCGAGCAGCGATACCTATAAAGTTTATGCCTACTTCGACAATATCGCCGGTTTGACGGTCAGAGCTAAAGTGACCATGGCCGGTGTGACCATCGGCAAGGTTACCGCCATCGATCTGGACCGCGACTCCTACACCGGTCGGGTGACGCTGCAGCTGGACAAGTCGGTGGACAACCTGCCGACCGACTCCACTGCCTCGATCCTGACCGCCGGGTTGCTTGGCGAGAAGTACATCGGCATCAGCGTGGGCGGTGAGGACCAGGTGCTCAAGGACGGCGGGACCATCCACGACACCCAGTCGGCACTGGTGCTGGAAGATCTGATTGGCAAGTTCCTGCTCAACTCCGTTGGCAAGGAACCGAAAGAAGCGCAACCGGCTAATTAAGGAGTTTCCATGATTTCCATCCTGCGACGTGGCCTGCTGGTCCTGCTGGCAGCCTTCCCCCTGCTGACCGTGGCTGCGCAGACGCCACACGATGTGGTTCAGGGCACCACCACTGAACTGCTGGGCGACCTCAAGGCCAACAAGGAACAGTACAAGTCCAACCCCAATGCCTTCTACGATGCGCTGAACCGCATCCTCGGCCCGGTGGTGGACGCTGACGGTATTTCCAAGAGCATCATGACCGTCAAGTACTCGCGCAAGGCCACCCCCGAGCAGATGCAGCGCTTCCAGGAAAACTTCAAGCGCAGCCTGATGCAGTTCTATGGCAATGCCCTGCTCGAGTACAACAACCAGGGCATCACCGTCGACCCGGCCAAGGCTGATGACGGCAAGCGCGCCAGCGTTGGCATGAAGGTCACCGGCAACAACGGTGCCGTGTATCCAGTGCAGTACACCCTGGAAAACATCGGTGGCGAGTGGAAGGTGCGCAACGTGATCGTCAACGGCATCAACATCGGCAAGCTGTTCCGCGACCAGTTCGCCGACGCCATGCAGCGCAATGGCAACGACCTGGACAAGACCATCGACGGCTGGGCCGGTGAAGTGGCCAAGGCCAAGCAGGCCGCCGACAACTCCCCGGAGAAGACCGTCAAATGAGTGAGGCCGGTGTAAGCATGGCCGAGCCGGGCGTGCTGCGCCTGGCCGGCGTGCTGGACTACCGCAGCGGGCCGGTCCTGCGCAAGCAGGGCAAGGCGCTGATCGCGGCCTGCCGCGAGGCGCAGCTGGTGCTCGATTGTTCGGCAGTGCAGCGTTCCACCAGTGTCGGCCTGTCGTTGCTGCTGGCCTTCATGCGCGATGCCCAGGCCGCAGGCAAGGGTTGCCAGGTGCGCAGCATGCCAGACGACATGCGGGAAATTGCCGAGGTCTATGACCTCGATGAAGTGCTGGCAACCTGATGGCCCGGCACGGATGATGGCCCCTCGGTCAGCGAAGCCCTCGTTGGGCTTCGCAGGCGAGGGGCTTTTTTGTATGATGGCCGACCCGTGCGCATCGGGCGCCGATTGAGGTTGAGCATGCAGGCCGTAGAAGTTAAAAGCTTCCTTGAAGAGAAATTGCCGGGTTCCCGGGTCGAAGTTGAAGGCGAAGGCTGCAACTTCCAGTTGAACGTGATCAGCGACGAGTTGGCTGGCCTGAGCCCGGTCAAACGCCAGCAGGCGATCTATGCTCACCTGAATCCGTGGATCGCCAATGGCAGCATCCATGCGGTAACCATGAAATTTTTCAGCAGCGCAGCCTGGGCTGAGCGCACCTGAGCCAACGTGGCGGCGAGATTCCAATGGACAAACTGATTATTACTGGCGGCGCTTGCCTTGATGGCGAGATCCGCATTTCGGGCGCGAAGAACGCAGCCTTGCCAATTCTGGCGGCGACCCTGCTGGCCGACGGCCCGGTCACCGTGGGCAACCTGCCGCACCTGCACGACATCACCACCATGATCGAGCTCTTCGGCCGCATGGGCATCGAGCCGGTGATCGACGAAAAGCTGGCGGTCGAGATTGACCCTCGCACCATCAAGACACTGGTTGCACCTTACGAGCTGGTCAAGACCATGCGCGCCTCGATTCTGGTGCTGGGCCCGATGGTTGCCCGTTTCGGCGAGGCCGAAGTGGCCCTGCCTGGCGGTTGCGCCATTGGTTCGCGCCCGGTCGACCTGCACATCCGTGGCCTCGAGGCCATGGGCGCGAAGATCGAAGTCGAAGGCGGCTACATCAAGGCCAAGGCACCTGAGGGTGGCCTGCGCGGTGCGCACTTCTTCTTCGACACCGTCAGCGTGACCGGTACCGAGAACATCATGATGGCCGCTGCCCTGGCCAAGGGCCGCAGCGTACTGCAGAACGCCGCCCGCGAGCCGGAAGTGGTCGACCTGGCCAACTTCATCAACGCCATGGGCGGCAAGGTCCAGGGCGCTGGTACCGACACCATCGTCATCGATGGCGTCGAGCGCCTGCACTCGGCCAACTACCGCGTGATGCCGGACCGTATCGAGACCGGTACCTACCTGGTTGCCGCTGCCGTGACCGGCGGCCGCGTCAAGGTCAAGGACACCGACCCGACCATCCTTGAAGCCGTACTGGAAAAACTCAAGGAAGCCGGCGCCGACATCAACACTGGCGAAGACTGGATCGAGCTGGACATGCACGGCAAACGGCCGAAAGCCGTCAACCTGCGTACCGCCCCGTACCCGGCGTTCCCGACCGACATGCAGGCGCAGTTCATCTCGCTCAACGCCATTGCCGAAGGCACCGGTGCAGTGATCGAGACGATCTTCGAAAACCGCTTCATGCACGTCTACGAAATGCACCGCATGGGCGCGCAGATCCAGGTCGAAGGCAACACTGCCATCGTCACTGGCGTCAAGGCGCTGAAGGGTGCCCCGGTAATGGCCACCGACCTGCGTGCTTCCGCCAGCCTGGTGCTGTCGGCGCTGGTAGCCGAAGGCGATACCCTGATCGATCGCATCTACCACATCGACCGTGGTTACGAGTGCATCGAAGAAAAACTGCAGATGCTGGGCGCGAAGATCCGTCGCGTACCGGGCTAGTCGTCTGCCTGGTGCATCCTGTGGGGGTGGGATTTGCCCGCTTTCGCAGGATGTGCCTAACGAATTGAATGCGGTCGGGCTCGACGCCCGGCCGGCAGTAGCCGCTTAAGGACCGACGTTCCAATGTTGACCATCGCGCTTTCCAAAGGCCGTATTCTCGACGATACCCTGCCGTTGCTGGCCGAGGCCGGTATCGTGCCGACCGAGAACCCGGACAAGAGCCGCAAACTGATCATCCCCACCACGCAGGACGATGTGCGCCTGCTGATCGTGCGTGCGACCGACGTGCCGACCTATGTCGAGCATGGTGCCGCCGACCTGGGTGTGGCCGGCAAGGATGTGCTGATGGAGTACGGCGGCCAGGGCCTTTACGAGCCCCTGGACCTGCAGATTGCCCGTTGCAAGCTGATGACCGCTGGCGTGGTCGGCGCACCCGAGCCCAAGGGCCGTCTGCGCGTGGCTACCAAGTTCGTCAACGTAGCCAAGCGCTACTACGCCGAACAGGGCCGCCAGGTCGACATCATCAAGCTGTACGGCTCGATGGAACTGGCTCCGTTGATCAACCTCGCCGACAAGATCATCGACGTGGTCGACACCGGCAACACCCTGCGTGCCAACGGCCTGGAGCCCCAGGAACTGATCGCCACGATCAGCTCGCGCCTGGTGGTCAACAAGGCCTCCATGAAAATGCAGCACGCCCGTATCCAGAGCCTGATCGACACGCTGCGCGGAGCGGTCGAATCGCGACACCGCGGCTGACTCTCTACCGACTGCGCGCGGCCTTCGCTGCCGCGCCCGTCTATCCGCGTCATAGCCATTTTTCTCGGGTGCCCGCGCGGATGGACTGGTAGCCTAGGGCGCCTGAGCATTCGCCAATAATCGAGGCCCTCGCCATGACCGTGTCCACTGCAATTGCCCGTCTCAACGCTGCTGATCCGGATTTCGCCCGACATCTGGATCATCTGCTGAGCTGGGAAAGTGTGTCCGATGACGCGGTCAACCAGCGCGTGCTCGACATCATCAAGGCCGTGCGCGAGCGCGGCGATGCGGCACTGGTGGAATTCACCCAGCGTTTCGATGGTGTCGATGCCAAGTCCATCGATGACCTGATCCTCGGTCGCGAGCGCCTGGAGCTGGCGCTGACCCGCATTACCCCGGCCCAGCGCGAAGCCCTGGAGAAGGCCGCCAACCGTGTGCGCATGTACCACGAGCGGCAGAAGCAGGACTCCTGGCAGTACACTGAGGCCGACGGCACCGTGCTCGGCCAGAAGGTCACCCCGCTGGACCGCGCCGGCCTGTATGTGCCGGGTGGCAAGGCGTCGTACCCGTCGTCGGTGCTGATGAACGCCATCCCGGCCAAGGTCGCCGGCGTAGCCGAAGTGGTGATGGTGGTGCCGACCCCGCGTGGCGAGGTCAACGAACTGGTGCTGGCGGCTGCCTGCATCGCCGGTGTCGACCGTGTGTTCACCGTCGGCGGCGCCCAGGCTGTCGCCGCGCTGGCCTACGGTACCGAAAGCGTGCCGCAGGTGGACAAGATCGTCGGCCCGGGCAACATCTACGTCGCCACCGCCAAGCGCCACGTGTTTGGCCAGGTGGGTATCGACATGATCGCCGGCCCGTCGGAAATCCTCGTGGTATGCGACGGCCAGACCGACCCGGACTGGATCGCCATGGACCTGTTCTCCCAGGCCGAGCACGATGAAGATGCCCAGGCCATCCTGGTCAGCCCGGACGCCGCCTTCCTCGACCGCGTTGCCGCCAGCATCGACAAGTTGCTGCCGACCATGGAACGTGCCGAGATCATCGAGAAGTCGATCAATGGCCGTGGCGCGCTGATCCAGGTGCGTGACATGCAACAGGCCATGGAAGTGGCCAACCGCATTGCCCCGGAGCACCTGGAGCTGTCGGTCGCCGACCCGCAGGCCTGGCTGCCGCACATCCGCCACGCTGGCGCGATCTTCATGGGCCGCCACACCAGCGAAGCGCTGGGCGACTACTGCGCAGGGCCCAACCACGTGCTGCCGACCTCCGGTACCGCGCGTTTCTCGTCGCCGCTGGGGGTGTATGACTTCCAGAAGCGTTCGTCGATCATTTTCTGCTCCGAGCAGGGCGCGTCCGAGCTGGGCCACACCGCCTCGGTCCTGGCCCGTGGCGAGTCGCTTACCGCCCACGCCCGTAGCGCTGAATACCGCATTCTGACCCAAGAGAAGGGGAACTGAGCATGAGTCGATTCTGGAGCCCCTTCGTCAAGGACCTGGTGCCTTACGTGCCGGGCGAACAGCCCAAGCTGGCCCGCCTGGTCAAGCTGAACACCAACGAAAACCCCTACGGCCCGTCGCCCAAGGCGCTGGAGGCCATGCGCGGCGAGCTGAACGACAACCTGCGCCTGTACCCGGACCCGAATGGTGACCGGCTGAAGCAGGCGGTGGCCGAGTACTACGGCGTGACCCCGGCACAAGTGTTCGTCGGCAACGGCTCGGACGAGGTACTGGCGCACATCTTCCACGGGCTGTTCCAGCACGACGCACCGCTGCTGTTCCCGGACATCAGCTACAGCTTCTACCCGGTCTACTGCGGTCTTTACGGTATCGCCTTCGAGCAGGTGGCTTTGGACGAGCAGTTCCAGATTCGCATCGAGGACTACAACAAGCCCAACGCCGGCATCATCTTCCCCAACCCCAATGCGCCGACCGGCTGCCTGATGCCGCTGCAGGCGGTGGAGCAGTTGCTGCAAGCCAACCGTGATTCGGTGGTGGTGGTGGATGAAGCCTACATCGACTTCGGTGGCGAAACGGCGATCAGCCTGGTGGACCGCTACGACAACCTGCTGGTCACCCAGACCCTGTCGAAGTCGCGCTCGCTGGCGGGGCTGCGGGTTGGCCTGGCGGTTGGCCACCCGGACCTGATCGAAGCGCTGGAGCGGATCAAGAACAGCTTCAACTCCTACCCGCTGGACCGTGCCGCGATCGTCGGCGCAGCGGTGGCGTTCGAGGACCGCGAGTACTTCGAAGAAACCTGCCGCAAGGTGATCGACAGCCGCGAGGTATTGGTCGGGCAACTGCGGGCCAAGGGCTTCGAAGTGCTGCCGTCGGCGGCCAACTTCATCTTCGCCCGCCACCCGCAGCACGATGCCGGTGAGTTGGCTGCACGCCTGCGCGAGCAGGGGGTGATTGTGCGCCACTTCAAGCAGCCGCGTATTGCCCAGTTCCTGCGCATCACCATCGGTACGCCAGAGATGAACCAGGCGCTGCTCGATGCGTTGACTTGACGCCATCCACTGCCCTGCGCGGTCCTTGTAGGAGCGGCCTTGTGTCGCGAAAGGGCCGCAAAGCGGCCCCAGCAGTTTTTGCATCTGCGCTGAAATCCAGGGGCCGCTTTGCGGCCCTTTCGCGACACAAGGCCGCTCCTACAAAAAATCGCGCCAGGTTTTTAATCGCTGCTCTCTTCAATGACAAACACTTTGTCCACCGGTATGCTGCGCCAATTCATCGGATGATTGGTTGAGTTGCATGAGTACCGAATTGACCAAGCGCTCCCTGGTCGAACTGGCCGTCGAGCGCATGCGCGAACGCATCGTGCTGGGCGACTGGCAGGTTGGCCAGCGTTTGCCGACCGAGCCGGAACTGGCCCTGCAGTTGGGCATAAGCCGCAACACCGTACGCGAGGCCATGCGTGTGCTGGCGTTCAGTGGCCTGGTGGAGATTCGCCAGGGGGATGGCAGCTACCTGCGCACGGCCCAGGACCCGCTACAGGCGGTGCAGGCGATGTCACGCTGCACGCCCGAGCAGGCCCGTGAGACCCGGCACATCCTTGAAGCCGAGGCCATCGGCCTGGCCGCGCTGCGCCGAACCGACGCCGATCTTCAGGCGCTTCGTGATGCCCTGGCCAACAGTGCCGGGCATTTTCACGGTGATATCGATGCCTATGTGGCCTGCGACCTGGTGTTTCACCAGCGGCTGGTCGATGCCGCCCATAACCCGGCCTTGAGTGAGCTGTACCGATACTTTTCCGGGGTGGTGGCTGCCGCGCTGCAGCACAACATGGCAACCGTGCCGCGCTGCCAGGCCACGTTCGACCTGCATGGGCAGATCCTTGCCGCAATCGAGCAACGCGATGCGGAGCAGGCCAAGCGCCTGAGCCGTACCCTTATCGAATCCTGACTCCGAGAAGGCCATGGCTGATTCCATCACCCGTAACACCCCACCGAGCGAGCGGGACCTCGATGAGTTGCTGATCGACGCCGAGGCTGACGACGAGCAGGTCCAACAGCAGCCGGTACAGATACAGCGGCCTTGGCTGTTGTTGCTCGGTCTGGTGCTGGTGGCATTGAACCTGCGCCCGGCATTGTCGAGCATGGCGCCGGTGCTGGGCCAGGTGTCCGAAGGCTTGGGGCTGAATGCCTCGCAGGCCGGTTTGCTGACCACCTTGCCAGTGCTGTGCCTGGGCCTGTTCGCTCCCTTGGCGCCGGTGCTGGCGAGGCGTTTTGGCAGCGAGCGGGTGATCCTCGGCATCCTCGCCACCCTGGCGCTTGGCATCGTCGTGCGCAGTAGCCTGGGGGCCACCGGGGTGTTCCTCGGCAGCCTGATGGCCGGGGCCAGTATCGGCATCATTGGCGTGCTGTTGCCGGGCATCGTCAAGCGCGATTTCCCGCAACACGCTGGCACCTTGACCGGCGTATACACCATGGCGCTGTGCCTGGGCGCCGCCATGGCTGCAGGCGCCACGGTGCCTCTGGCCCAGCACTTCAATGACAGATGGGCGCTGGGGCTTGGCTTCTGGATGCTGCCGGCCCTGCTGGCCATGCTGGTATGGCTGCCGCAGGCCCGCCAGGGTCATGGCCTGCACAAGGTGGCTTATCGCGTGCGTGGGCTATGGCGGGACCCGCTGGCCTGGCAGGTGACCCTGTACATGGGCCTGCAGTCGTCACTGGCCTATATCGTCTTTGGCTGGTTGCCATCGATCCTGATCGGTCGCGGCCTGAGCCCGACCGAGGCGGGGCTGGTGCTGTCGGGGTCGGTAATCGTGCAGCTGGTCAGTTCGCTCAGTGCGCCCTGGCTGGCCACTCGCGGCAAGGACCAGCGCCTGGCCATCGTGCTGGTCATGCTGATTACCCTGACCGGCCTGTTCGGTTGCCTGTATGCGCCGCTTTCCGGGCTGTGGGGCTGGGCGGTTGTGCTGGGCCTGGGGCAGGGCGGTACCTTTGCCCTGGCGCTGACCTTGATCGTGCTGCGCTCGAAGGATGCCCATGTCGCGGCGAACCTGTCGAGCATGGCGCAGGGGGTGGGTTATACCCTGGCGTCGATGGGGCCGTTTGCGGTGGGGCTGGTACATGACCTGACCGGGGGCTGGGTGGCAGTGGGGTGGATTTTTGCCGTGCTGGGGGCGGGGGCCATCGTGTTCGGCCTGGGGGCTGGGCGGGCTTTGCATGTGCAGGTGAGCAGCGAGAAAGTCTGAAGCTGATATTGGCAGTGCTGGCCCTTTCGCGGGTAAACCCGCTCCTACAGGGATCGCACATAGCTTGAAGCCGTGATGTATCCGCGAAAGGGCCGGTACTGGCATAAGCAACCGGGGCAGATTATCGTGCTGCTTTCATCCCCAGGACGGACCAGCCCACATGAGCGACGCCAACCGCGACCTGATCACCCGCTTCTACCAGGCCTTCCAGCGCCTGGACGCCGAGGCCATGGTCGCCTGCTACAGCGACGATATCGTCTTCAGCGACCCGGTCTTCGGCACCTTGCGTGGCAAGGATGCAGGCGACATGTGGCGAATGCTCACCAGCCGGGCCAAGGACTTCACCCTGACCTTCGACAACGTCCGCGCCGATGAACGCACGGGCGCCGCACATTGGGTGGCCACCTACCTTTTCAGCCAGACCGGCCGCATCGTGGTCAATGATATCCAGGCGCGTTTCGTGATCCGTGACGGTTTGATCTGCCAGCACGATGACCACTTCGACTTGTGGCGTTGGTCGCGGCAGGCGCTGGGTGTGCCTGGCATGCTGCTGGGCTGGTCGCCGCTGGTGCAGAACAAGGTACGCCAGCAGGCGTTCAAAGGATTGCGAGCATTCCAGCAGGCCCAGGGTGAGTGACCCCGTTGAAATTGCCGCCAGCAAACCCTGGTATGTCTACTTGGTAAGGGCTGCCAATGGATCGCTGTATTGCGGTATCAGCGATGACCCGCAGCGGCGCTTTCTGGCGCACCAGAAAGGGCAGGGCGCGCGTTACTTCAAGACCAGCCCGGCCCAGGCGCTGGTGTATGTGGAGCAATGGCCGGACAAGGGCGAGGCGTTACGCCAGGAGCGGCTGGTGAAGCGGCTGCGCAAGTCGGCGAAGGAGGCGTTGGTGGCCTCCTATGGCGCAGTAGTGGCTGCTAATTAGGGCCGCTTCGCGCCCCATCGCCGGCAAGCCAGCTCCCACTTCGACTGCATAGACCTCAGGCCTGTGCAGTACCTGTGGGAGCTGGCTTGCCGGCGATGGGCTGCGCAGCAGCCCCGGGGTCATCAGTCCTTGCGCCGCTTCAACTGATCCACCAAGGTGGTCGGAAGGCCCTTGATGATCAAGGTCCCTGCCGCTTCGTCATACTCGACCTTGTCCCCCAGCAGGTGCGCTTCGAAGCTGATCGACAACCCCTCGGCACGGCCGGTGAAGCGGCGGAACTGGTTGAGGGTGCGCTTGTCCGCAGGGATTTCCGGCGACAGACCGTAGTCCTTGTTGCGGATGTGGTCGTAGAACGCCTTGGGCCGATCCTCGTCGATCAGGCTGGACAGCTCCTCCAGCGTGACCGGTTCGCCGAGCTTGGTCTGGGTAGTGGCGTACTCGACCAGGGTCTGGGTTTTTTCGCGGGCGGACTCTTCCGGCAGGTCTTCGCTCTCGACGAAGTCGCTGAAGGCCTTGAGCAGGGTGCGGGTTTCGCCCGGGCCGTCGACGCCCTCCTGGCAGCCGATGAAGTCACGGAAGTAGTCCGAGACCTTCTTGCCATTCTTGCCCTTGATGAACGAAATGTACTGTTTGGAGTTCTGGTTGTTCTTCCACTCCGACAGGTTGATGCGCGCCGCCAGGTGCAGCTGGCCAAGGTCGAGGTGCCGCGAAGGCGTCACATCAAGCTCGGCGTTCACTGCCACACCTTCGCTGTGGTGCAGAAGGGCGATCGCCAGGTATTCGGTCATGCCTTGCTGGTAGTGGGCAAACAGGATGTGGCCGCCGGTGGACAGGTTGGACTCTTCCATCAGCTTTTGCAGGTGCTCCACGGCCACACGGCTGAAGGAGGTAAAGTCCTTTTCTTCGTCCAGGTACTGCTTCAGCCAGCCGCTCAGCGGGTAGGCGCCGGACTCGCCGTGGAAAAAGCCCCAGGCCTTGCCTTGCTTGGCGTTGTAGCTGTCATTGAGGTCGGCCAGAAGGTTTTCGATGGCGTCGGAGGCAGCCAGTTCGGAATCGCGGGCATGCAGCACGGCGGGGCTGCCATCGGGCTTTTTGTCGATCAGGTGAACGATGCAATGACGGATTGGCATGGAATTCTCGGCGAGCTGCAAAAGTTGTCCAGTTTACCCTAGACACCAGGTGATGCAGTGGCCGGATGTTGGCAGAAATGCCGGTTGTTCGTTTTTTGTTCAATTTTGTGCGTTTTAGGCTAAAACCCCCGAAAAACCTGCATTAAATCGAAGCGTGCAGCGGATATTTATCTGCTCCTGTGGTAGCTTTGCGCGGTCTTGCGCCCCTTGTGTGGCGCATTGCTGGCAGCGTGCTGTCGTCGTGTCGAACCAAACGTCGATTTGCGTATCTACATACGCGATTGGCGCGGCCCTCCACTTTCAGGGGCTGGCCCGATAACGTCGTAGTCCGCTGCATAACCATCGAAT
Source organism: Pseudomonas shirazica (assembly GCF_015168335.1). Classification (NCBI taxonomy): domain Bacteria; kingdom Pseudomonadati; phylum Pseudomonadota; class Gammaproteobacteria; order Pseudomonadales; family Pseudomonadaceae; genus Pseudomonas; species Pseudomonas shirazica. Next base: position 4,254,024 of record NZ_CP063456.1, on the reverse strand, counting down.
TTGATAGGGAAGGAACACCACCATGGCATTGACCAAAGACCAACTGATTGCCGACATCGCCGAATCGATCGCCGCGCCCAAAGCCACCGCCAAGAACGCTCTGGAGCAACTGGGCCAGATCGTTGCCGACCAGCTGGAAAACGGCGCTGAAATCACTCTGCCAGGTATCGGCAAACTGAAAGTCGCTGAGCGTCCTGCCCGTACCGGCCGCAACCCTTCGACTGGCGCTGCCATCGAAATCGCTGCCAAGAAAGTCGTCAAGTTCGTTCCGGCCAAAGTGCTGACCGACGCCATCAACAAGTAATTGTTGAAGCTTTGACGAAACCGCGCCCGGCTTGCCCGGACGCGGTTTTTTCATGCCTGGGTTTTACGCCCGGCGTGCCAGGCCTGGCGCGCCTCGTCGTCGTGGAAGCTCCAGGCGACCATGCGGCTTTGCTTCTGCCCCTGGCCCATTTCACTGATGCGCACGGCCTTGGCGCCCGCTTTCCTGAGCGCAGCCTCGATCCCCGGCAAGTTGCTGGCCTTGGACACCAGGCTGGTGAACCACAGTACCCGTTCGGCGTACTGCACGCTTTCACTGACCAGTTGGCTGACAAAGCGGATCTCGCCGCCCTCGCACCACAGTTCGTTGTTCTGGCCACCGAAGTTGAGCACCGGCAGCTTGCGCTTGGGGTCCTGCTTGCCGAGGTTCTTCCACTTGCGCTGGCTACCACGGGTGGCTTCGTCGCGTGAGGCATGGAAGGGTGGGTTGCACAGGGTCAGGTCGAAGCGTTCGCCCTCCTGCAGCAGGCCGCTGAGGATGTGCGCACGGTTGGCCTGTTGGCGCAGGGTGATGGCCTTGCCCAGGCCGTTGGCCTGGACGATGGCCTTGGCCGAAGCCAGGGCCACGGGGTCGATGTCCGAGCCAAGGAAGCGCCAGCGGTAGTCGCTGTGGCCCAGCAACGGGTAGATGCAGTTGGCCCCCACGCCGATGTCCAGCGCACGCACCTGGGCGCCCTTGGGAATCTCGCCGGCATTGTCATCGGCCAGCAGGTCGGCGGCGACGTGGATGTAGTCGGCGCGGCCAGGAATCGGCGGGCACAGGTAGTCGGCGGGGATATCCCAGTGCTGGATGCCGTACTGGGCCTTCAGCAGAGCACGGTTGAACACCCGTACGGCCTCGGGGTTGGCGAAGTCGATGCTGGGTTTGCCGTGGGGGTTGGTGATGGTGAAGCGCGCCAGGTCAGGGTGGGCCTTGATCAGGCTGGGGAAGTCGTAGCGGCCCTGGTGGCGGTTGCGCGGGTGCAGGGTGGGTTTGTTCGGGGTCATGGCAGTGTCCAGCCCTATACGAGCGGTGGCAGATAGAGCCTGGGGCTGCTTTGCAGCCCTTTCGCGACACAAGGCCGCTCCTACAGGATAGCGGCGCCCTTCAGACCGGCGCCGTCCCTGTAGGAGCGGCCTTGTGTCGCGAAAGGGCCGCAAAGCGGCCCCAGCTTTTCTCTAGTGATTAAAGCGCTGCAATCCGCGCATGCTGCTCGGTGAAGTTGGCCAGGGCCTGTTCGGACTCGGCCAGCTTGGCGCGTTCCTTCTCGATCACGGCAGGTGGTGCCTTGTCGACGAAGGCGGCGTTGGACAGCTTGCCACCCACGCGTGCCACTTCACCCTGCAGGCGCTGGATTTCCTTGTTCAGGCGCGCCAGCTCGGCATCCTTGTCGATCAGGCCGGCCATTGGCACCAGCACTTGCAGGTCACCGACCAGGGCGGTGGCCGACAGCGGCGCTTCGTCGGCATCGCCCAGTACGGTAAACGATTCGACCTTGGCCAGCTTCTTCAGCAGGGCTTCGTTTTCCTGCAGGCGACGCTGGTCGTCGGCGTTGGCGTTCTTCAGGAACAGCGGCAGCGGCTTGCCCGGGCCGATGTTCATTTCGGCGCGGATGTTGCGCAGGCCGACCATCAGCTCCTTGAGCCACTCGATATCGCCTTCGGCGGCAGCATCGATGCGGCTTTCATTGGCCACCGGCCATGGCTGCAGCATGATGGTCTTGCCTTCGATGCCGGCCAGCGGCGCGATGCGCTGCCAGATTTCTTCGGTGATGAACGGCATGAACGGGTGCGCCAGGCGCAGCGCCACTTCCAGCACGCGCACCAGGGTGCGGCGGGTGCCACGGGCGCGCTCGACCGGGGCGTTCTCGTCCCACAGCACCGGCTTGGACAGCTCCAGGTACCAGTCGCAGTACTGGTTCCAGATGAACTCGTACAGCGCCTGGCTGGCCAGGTCGAAGCGGAATTGCTCCAACTGGCGGGTCACTTCGGCTTCGGTACGCTGCAGCTGCGAGATGATCCAGCGGTCGGCCAGCGACAGCTCGTAGGCCTCGCCGTTCTGGCCGCAGTCCTCGCCCTTGTCCAGCACGTAGCGGGCGGCGTTCCAGATCTTGTTGCAGAAGTTGCGGTAGCCTTCGACGCGGCCCATGTCGAACTTGATGTCGCGGCCGGTGGAGGCCAACGAGCAGAAGGTGAAGCGCAGGGCGTCGGTGCCGTAGCTGGCGATACCTTCGGGGAACTCGGCCTTGGTCTGCTTGGCGATCTTCTCGGCAAGCTTGGGCTGCATCATGCCGCTGGTGCGTTTTTCCAGCAGGGCGTCGAGGGTGATGCCGTCGACGATGTCCAGCGGGTCCAGCACGTTGCCCTTGGACTTGGACATCTTCTGGCCCTGGCCGTCACGTACCAGGCCGTGCACGTACACGGTCTTGAACGGTACCTGCGGGGTGCCATCCTCGTTCTTGATCAGGTGCATGGTCAGCATGATCATGCGCGCAACCCAGAAGAAGATGATGTCGAAGCCGGTCACCAGCACGTCGGTGGAGTGGAATTTCTTGAGGAACTCGGTCTGTTCCGGCCAGCCCAGGGTAGAGAAGGTCCACAGGCCCGAACTGAACCAGGTGTCGAGTACGTCGTCGTCCTGGCGCAGGACCACGTCGGCGCCCAGGTTGTGCTTGGCGCGCACTTCTTCCTCGTTGCGGCCGACATAGACCTGGCCGGCCTCGTCGTACCATGCCGGGATGCGGTGGCCCCACCACAGCTGGCGGCTGATGCACCAGTCCTGGATGTCACGCATCCAGGAGAAGTACATGTTCTCGTACTGCTTGGGCACGAACTGGATGCGGCCATCTTCCACTGCGGCGATGGCAGGTTCTGCCAGCGGCTTGGTGGAAACGTACCACTGGTCGGTCAGCCACGGCTCGATGACGGTGCCCGAACGGTCGCCCTTCGGCACTTTCAGCGCGTGGTCGTCGATGCTCACCAGCAAGCCCTGGGCATCCAGGTCGGCGACGATCTGCTTGCGTGCGACGAAGCGGTCGAGGTTGGCGTACTGGGCCGGCAGGCGGGTGTCCACCTGCTCGTTGACGCTGCCGTCGAGGTTGAAGGCCTGCGCGCTGGCCAGCACGAAGGCATTCTTGTCGAAGATGTTCAGCAGCGGCAGGTTGTGGCGTTTGCCGACTTCGTAGTCGTTGAAGTCGTGGGCCGGGGTGATCTTCACGCAGCCGGTACCGAACTCTGGGTCGCAGTAGTCGTCGGCGATGATCGGGATGCGGCGGCCGACCAGCGGCAGTTCGACGAACTTGCCGATCAGTGCCTGGTAGCGCTCGTCGTTCGGGTTGACCGCCACGGCCGCGTCACCCAGCAGGGTTTCCGGACGGGTGGTGGCGACGACCAGGTAGTCCTTGCCTTCGGCGGTCTTGGCGCCATCGGCCAGTGGGTAGCGCAGGTTCCACAGGTGGCCCTTCTCGTCGTGGTTTTCCACTTCGAGGTCGGAGATGGCCGTGTGCAGCTTGGTGTCCCAGTTGACCAGGCGCTTGCCACGGTAGATCAGGCCGTCTTCATGCAGGCGCACGAAGGCTTCCTTGACCGCTTCGGACAGGCCGTCGTCCATGGTGAACCGCTCGCGGCTCCAATCGACCGACGAGCCCAGGCGGCGGATCTGACGGCTGATGTTGCCACCGGACTGGTCCTTCCATTCCCAGACCTTTTCCAGGAACTTTTCGCGGCCCAGGTCATGCCGGTTCTGGCCCTTGGCCTCAAGCTGGCGCTCGACCAGCATCTGGGTGGCGATACCGGCGTGGTCGGTGCCTGGCTGCCACAGGGTGTCGCGGCCTTGCATGCGGCGGAAACGGATCAGGGCGTCCATGATCGCGTTGTTGAACCCGTGGCCCATGTGCAGGCTGCCGGTCACGTTCGGCGGCGGGATCATGATGGTGTAGGACTCGCCTGCACCTTGTGGGGCGAAATAGTTCTCGGACTCCCAGGTGTTGTACCAGGAAGTTTCGATGGCGTGCGGCTGGTAGGTCTTATCCATGCGCGGCGGGACCCTGTGCATTTATTCGGGAAAGCCGGGAAGTATAACCAAGCTAGGGGCCGCAGGCGACAAGCTGCTGCTATCTGGCAGGCAGGGACGGCCTATTCGCGGGTAAACCCGCGAAGAAGGCACCGCCGAATTTCGGTTTTACTCGGAACGCTTGATCAACCGCTCGATCCGCGCATCCAGCCGGCGCTTGATCTCGTTCTCGATGTGGGGGGTAAAGTCGTTGATCACGTCCTGCATGATCATCTGCGCCGCCGCACGCAGTTCGCTTTCCAGGTGCAGGAGTGTGTCCTGGCGGCGGGTCTGCGGGTCGTCTTCGGGTTCGGCAGCTATCGGTTCGGCCGCAGGCACATGGTTGCCGGGCGCTTCTTCCAGCAGCAACGGGATCTGCTCCACCGTCTCGGTCAGCAGCGGCGGTTGCAGGTCGGCGTCGCCAAGCAGCTGGCGTATCGACTCGAGGTCATCGAGCAGATGGGCGGAATCGGGCAGGGGGGAGGGCTTGTCCATCGTCGTCAAAGTCGCTGTAAGCGGTGGTCTTGCAGAGCATAGCCCTGTTCACGGTAGAAACGGAATCGTTCACGGGCCGATTGGCGGATGCCAGGCTCTTCAACGACGATTTCGGCCACTCGCTCGAACTGGCCGACGAAGGCCGGTACGCCGGTGCCCAGGTTGATCAACAGGTCGTGGTGGTCGCCCGCACTGTCGGCGGCCAGGCCCAATGCCACGCTGGCATCGGCATGTACCTCCGCGAGGTCGTGGGGCACGAAGGCCTCGCCCTTGAAGCGCCACAGGCGTTGGTCCAGCTCGCTGCGCTGCTCGGCGTCCTGGCAATGCAGGTAGACCCGGTGGCCAAGGCGCCAGGCCTTTTCGCACAGCTTGCAGGCGAAATCGAGCCGCGCCGACAGCGAGTCGGTGGGCAGGATGTAGAAATCGACTTTGCTCATGGTGGTATCGCCGGCCGGTGGCGCGCGGGGCGCCACCGGCTCAATGGCGTCAGGCGCCGGCGCGGTCCAGCAGGTACTGGGTCAGCAGGGGTACAGGGCGGCCAGTGGCGCCCTTGTCCTTGCCGCCGCTGACCCAGGCGGTGCCGGCGATGTCCATGTGCGCCCAGTCGTAGGCCTTGGCAAAGCGCGACAGGAAGCAGCCGGCGGTGATGGTGCCGGCCTTCGGCCCGCCGATGTTGCCCATGTCGGCGAACGGGCTGTCCAGCTGCTCCTGGTACTCATCGAACAGCGGCAGCTGCCAGGCACGGTCGTCGGCGCGCTTGCCGGCGTCGAGCAACTGGCCGACCAGGTCGTCGTTGTTGCCCATCAGGCCAGTGGTGTGGCTGCCCAGGGCGACGATGCAGGCACCGGTCAGGGTAGCGATGTCGATGACTGCCTGCGGTTTGAAGCGCTCGGCGTAGGTCAGGGTGTCGCACAGCACCAGGCGGCCTTCGGCGTCGGTGTTGAGGATTTCCACGGTCTGCCCGCTCATGGTGGTGACGATGTCACCCGGACGGGTGGCGCCGCCGCTCGGCATGTTCTCGGCGCAGGCCAGCAGGCACACCAGGTTGACCGGCAGCTGCAGCTCGAGCACCGCACGCAGGGTGCCGAGCACGCTGGCGGCACCGCACATGTCGTACTTCATTTCGTCCATGCCGGCACCAGGCTTCAGGCTGATGCCGCCGGTGTCGAAGGTAATGCCCTTGCCCACCAGCACGAACGGCTTGTCCGCCTTCTTGCCGCCCTGGTAGTTGAGCACGATCAGGCGTGGCGGCTGGTCGCTGCCCTGGCCGACGGCGTAGAACGCGCCCATGCCCAGGTCCTTGATCTTCTTCTCGTCCAGCACTTCGACCTTCAGCGCCTTGTGCGCCTTGGCCAGGTCCTTGGCCTGTTCGGCCAGGAAGCTTGGGTGGCACAGGTTGGGCGGCAGGTTGCCCAGGTCGCGCGTGAAGGCCATGCCGGTGGCGATGGCACTGGCATGCTTGACGGCACGTTCGACCTCGGCCTGGCCGGCCTTGTCGGCCAGCAGGGTGACCTTCTTCAGTGCGCGCGGCTCGGCCTTCTGGCTCTTGAAGCGATCGAACACGTATTCGCCGTCGAGCAGGGTTTCGGCCAGCAGGCGGTACTTGCCGTAGTGGGCATCACGGTTGCTGACCGCGATGTCGTCCAGGGCCAGCACTGCGTCAGCGCCGTTCAGGCCCTTGAGCACGCCGGCGACGCTGGCGACCAGTTTGCGCCAGGCGCGGTCGCCCAGGGCTTCGTCCTTGCCGCTGCCCACCAGCAGCACGCGCTCGGCCTTCAGGCCCGCGAGGTTCTGCAGGAGCAGGGTCTGGCCCGGCTTGCCGGCCAGGTCGCCACGCTTGAGCACGGCACTGATGGCGCCTTCGCTGGCCTGGTCGACGGCCTTGGCCACGGCGCCGAGCTTGCGGTTTTCACCTACCGGGAGGACCAGGGTGGCGGTTTTTACGGATGCAGCAGCTACGCTTTTTACAACCAGTTCCATGTCAGGATCCCCGAATGATCGATACAGTCGGCGCTGTGTATTCCAGCGCTCTGGACGGGCCTGGCCGCGTCGTCGCGCGCCAGCGGAAAAGCTGCCAGTTTGAGCCTGCGGGAAGCGTGCTGACAACCCCGTTATGCGCCTTCATGCGCGGCGAAGTGACAGGGGCGGTCAATCACAGGATAATGCGCGCACTTTACATGGAGGTTCGCCTTTGGCGAACCGGCATTGGTCTTGGCTGTACTAAGTCATTGTCTGGCGCCATTGATTGGCAGTCCGCCCTGACAACCCAGGAGTGTCTGGTTTGATCGTCTTTCGTTATCTGTCCCGCGAGGTCCTGGTGACCTTGAGCGCCGTCAGCGCCGTGCTGCTGGTGATCATCATGAGCGGGCGCTTCATCAAGTACCTGGCCCAGGCTGCCCAGGGTGTGCTCGACCCGAGCGTGCTGTTCCTGATCATGGGCTTCCGTCTGCCGGGCTTCCTGCAGCTGATCCTGCCTCTGGGGCTGTTCCTCGGCATTCTCCTGGCGTACGGGCGCCTGTACCTGGAAAGCGAGATGACCGTGCTGTCGGCCACCGGCATGAGCCAGCAGCGCCTGCTGGGCCTGACCATGGCGCCGGCCGCCCTGGTCGCCCTGCTGGTGGCCTGGCTTAGCCTGAGCCTGGCACCGCTGGGCGTGGCCCAGGTGCAGCAGATCATCGCCCAGCAGGATGCCCTGACCGAGTTCGACACCCTGGTGCCGGGCCGCTTCCAGACCCTGCGCGACGGCTCGCGGGTGACTTACACCGAAGAGCTGTCGGACGACCGCATCAACCTGGCCGGGGTGTTCATTTCCGAGAAGCGCTTCAACCAGGACAAGACCAAGGACCGCGCCCCGTCGGTGCTGGTTGCCGAAAAAGGCCACCAGGAAATCCAGGCCGACGGCAACCGCTACCTGGTGCTGGAAAACGGCTACCGTTACGACGGCAACCCGGGCCAGGCCGATTACCGTGCAATCAAGTACGACACCTACGGCGTGCTGCTGCCCAAGCCGGAAGTCGCCGAGGAAGTGACCGATCGCGAAGCCATCCCCACTTCCGAGCTGATCGGCAAGAAGGGCCTGCGTGAGCGCGCCGAGCTGCAATGGCGGCTGTCGCTGCCGATCCTGGTGTTCATCGTCACCATGCTGGCGGTGCCGCTGTCCCGGGTCAACCCGCGCCAGGGCCGCTTCCTCAAGCTGCTGCCGGCAATTCTTCTGTACATGGCCTACCTGACAATGCTGATTTCCGTACGCGGCGCCCTCGAGAAGGGCAAACTGCCGATCGCCCTGGGCATGTGGTGGGTCCACGGCCTGTTCCTGCTGATCGGCCTGGGCCTGATGTACTGGGAGCCGCTGCGCCTCAAGCGCGCCGCCCGTCGTGCGGAGGTGGCCCATGGGTAAGCTCGACCGCTACATCGGCCAGAGCGTGCTGCTGGCCATCCTCGCCGTGCTGGGGATCATCCTCGGCCTGGCTTCGCTGTTTGCCTTCATCGACGAGATGAGCGACCTGAGTGACACCTACACGGTGATGGAGGCGGGCAACTTCGTCCTGCTGACCGCACCGCGGCGGCTGTACGAAATGCTGCCGATGGCCGCCTTGATCGGCTGCCTGATCGGCCTGGGCAGCCTGGCCAGCAGCAGCGAACTGACCATCATGCGTGCTGCCGGGGTTTCCATCGGGCGCATCGTCTGGGCGGTGATGAAGCCGATGCTGGTACTGATGCTGGTGGGCCTGCTGATCGGCGAGTACGTGGCGCCGGTGACCGAGAACAAGGCCCAGGCCGACCGTTCCCTGGCCCAGGGCGGTGGTGAGGCGCAAAGCTCCAAGCGCGGCATGTGGCACCGCCAGGGCGAGGAGTACGTGCACATCAACGCCGTGCAGCCTAACGGCCTGCTGCTGGGTGTGACCCGTTACCGCTTCGACAGCGAGCGCAAGATCGTCACCTCGAGCTTCGCCCGCCGTGCACAGTACCAGGACGACCACTGGATGCTCAGCGACGTGCGCACCACCTTCTTCCGTGGCGACCACACCGAAGTGGTGACCGCGCCACAGGAGCGCTGGGACGTTTCGCTCACGCCGCAACTGCTCAATACTGTGATCCTCGCGCCGGAGTCGCTGTCCATCACCGGGCTGTGGGACTACATCCACTACCTGTCCGACCAGGGCCTGAACAATGCCCGTTACTGGCTGGCGTTCTGGACCAAGGTATTGCAGCCGATGGTGACCGCGGCGCTGGTGCTGATGGCCATTTCCTTCATCTTCGGCCCGCTGCGTTCGGTAACCCTTGGCCAGCGCGTGTTCACCGGTGTACTGGTGGGCTTTGTGTTCCGCATCGCCCAGGACCTGCTGGGGCCTTCGAGCCAGGTGTTCGGCTTCCCGCCGCTGCTGGCGGTGGTGATCCCGGCAGGCATCTGTGCGCTGGCCGGCGTGTGGTTGTTGCGCCGGGCAGGTTGATGGCCTGAGCTGTACAAAAAAGCCGACCTCAGGGTCGGCTTTTTGCTGCTTGACCAATAGCTGTAGGCTTGCGGCGAACTTGTAGGAGCAGCCTTGTGCTGCGAAAGGGCCGGTCTGGCAAAACACTCTCGTTGCCAGTGATGGCCTCTTCGCAGCACAAGGCTGCTCCTACAGGTACATTGGTTGCCCTGAAGCTTGTACTTATCTCTTCTGCTTAGGCACCCGCACCAGCTGGCTTTCCGAATAGATGTCATGCCAGCCCCGCTGGCGCTTGTCGATCAACGCCCAGAAAAAACCCAGCCCCAGGCACAGCCACGAAGCAATCGACACCACGAAGCGCAGCAGCGCCTGCCACAGGCTGATGGCCGTGCCATCGGCGTTCTGCACCCGCACGCCCCACACCTGCATGCCCAGGGTCTGCCCGCCATGGGTCCAGAACTTGGCAAAGAAACCGAACAGGACGAACAGCAGCACCGTCGACAGCAGCGGGTCGCCGTCCAGTGCGCCAGCCTCGGTCAATTCACGCATGCGGGCTTCGCCGATGATCGCCATCTGGATCATCTTGTAGGCACCTGCGGTCACGATCAGCAGCGCCGTGCACAGCAGGAAGTCGTAGAACATCGCCGCCAGGCGTCGGCCCAGGCCGACCGGAGGAAAATCACCCTGGGGTGTGAGCAGAGGCTTGGACATGCAAAACGGCTCCAGAAGACGAAGCCGCTATTCTACGGGCAAAAAAAAGCCCCTGCACTTGGCAGGGGCTTTTCTCGAAGTCGGGTTCGGCTTAGCCGGCGACCTGAACTTTGTCAGCCTGCATGCCTTTCTGGCCCTGGACTGCTTCGAAGGTGACCTTCTGGCCTTCTTTCAGGCTCTTGAAGCCGTTACCTTCGATAGCGCGGAAGTGCACGAACAGATCCGGACCGCTTTCTGGGGTGATGAAGCCGTAACCTTTTTCGTCATTGAACCACTTGACGGTACCGTTCTGACGCTCAGCCATTGTCTTATTTCCTATGAAGCTTGAATTTTGATGACAGTTTCTTTTGCAATAAAGGAAGCAAAAGATTACTGGGCTGGGTTGCAGGAAAGTAAGAGACGTCGAACGGGTTGTAGCAGATTGCGGCTACTGGCCCAGGTCACGAACTGTTGCGACCCATGCAAACACAGTGCAGTGACTCTACGCCAACTCCCGAGCGAAAAACAAGCCCTTGGTCGTATGGAAAATCGGCCGTTTGCCGATAACCGACCGATTTGTCGGAAACGGCATGGCGCCTGGCCTGGCGCCATGTTCAAAAGTTATTGGACAGGTTCGAAAACGAATATGTCGAACCTGTCCGCAACCTTCACAAAGCGGCTTCAGCCCCGGTAGTAACGTTGTGCCACGAAAGGCATTTTGCTGACTTTCAAGGCAACCTTCTTGCCACGCACCACGGCAAACAGTGGGGTGTCGATAGCGGTATGTTCACTATCGATATAACCCATTGCTACAGGTGCACCGAGTGTCGGGCCAAAGCCGCCGCTGCAAACTTTGCCTACAGGTTTATCGTTTGCATCGACAATATCCGCGCCTTCGCGTACTGGCGTACGTTCCTGCGGCAACAGGCCCACACGTTTGCTCGACACGCCCTCGCGCTGATGGGCGAATATGGCCTCGGCACCCGGGAAGCCGGCGGCACGCGCGCCATCGGCACGGCGAACCTTGGAAATGGCCCACAGCAGGCTGGCTTCCACCGGCGTGGTCTCGGTGTTCATGTCGTGGCCATACAGGCACAGGCCGGCTTCCAGGCGCAGCGAGTCACGCGCACCCAGGCCGATCGGTTGTACTTCGGGCTCTGCCAGCAGGCGGCGGGCCAGGGCTTCGGCGGCATGCACCGGTACCGAAATTTCGTAGCCGTCTTCGCCGGTGTAGCCTGAGCGGCTGACGAAGCAGTCTTCACCCAGCAGTTTCACCGGGCGGAACTGCATGAAGGTCATGCCGGCCACTTCCGGGGCCAGGCGTTCCAGCACCTTGACTGCCGCCGGGCCTTGCAAGGCCAGCAGGGCGCGCTGCTCGAACAGCGGCTGCACCTCGCAACGGCTGCCGATGTGCGCTTGCAGGTGGGCCAGGTCCTGGTCCTTGCAGGCGGCGTTGACCACCAGGAACAGCGTGTCGTCGCCCAGGTTGGCGACCATCAGGTCGTCGAGGATGCCGCCTTGCTCATTGGTGAACATGGCATAGCGCTGCATGCCCACCGGCAGGTCGATGATATCCACCGGCACCAGGCTTTCCAGTGCCTTGGCGGCATCGCTGCCGCGCAGGGTGATCTGGCCCATGTGCGAGACATCGAACAGGCCGGCCTGCTCGCGTGTGTGCAGGTGTTCCTTGAGCACGCCCAACGGGTACTGCACCGGCATGTCATAGCCGGCGAACGGCACCATGCGCGCACCCAGTTCCAGGTGCAGGGCGTGCAGTGGGGTCTTGAGCAGTGTTTCGGACATCGGTGACTCCTTGCTGTTGTTGTCGGGTCAACATTCGATGATGTTGACGGCCAGGCCGCCACGGGCGGTCTCTTTGTATTTGCTTTTCATGTCGGCGCCGGTCTGGCGCATGGTGCGGATGACCTTGTCGAGCGACACGTAGTGCTGCCCGTCGCCGCGCAAGGCCATGCGCACCGCGTTGATCGCCTTCACCGAGCCCATGGCGTTGCGCTCGATGCAAGGCACCTGGACCAGCCCGCCAATCGGGTCGCAGGTCAGGCCCAGGTTGTGTTCCATGCCGATTTCGGCAGCGTTTTCCACCTGTTGCACGGTGCCGCCCATCACCTCGCACAGCGCGCCGGCGGCCATCGAACAGGCCACGCCAACCTCGCCCTGGCAGCCTACTTCGGCACCGGAAATGGAGGCGTTTTCCTTGTACAGGATGCCGATGGCCGCGGCGGTGAGCAGAAACCGCACCACCCCGTCCTCGTTGGCTCCCGGTACGAAGCGCATGTAGTAATGCAGCACCGCCGGGACAATGCCCGCCGCGCCGTTGGTCGGCGCAGTGACCACACGCCCGCCGTAGGCGTTTTCCTCGTTCACTGCCAGGGCATAGAGGTTGACCCAGTCGAGCACCGACAGGGCATCGCGCAGGCTGGCCTCGGGATTGCGGCTCAGTTGGCGGTACAACGCCGGCGCCCGGCGCTTGACCTTGAGCCCGCCCGGCAGGATGCCTTCATGCTGGCAACCGGCTTCGACGCAGTCCTGCATCACCTGCCAGATGCGCAGCAGCCCGGCACGGGTTTCCGCCTCGGGGCGCCAAGCCGCCTCGTTGGCCAGCATTACCTGGCTGATCGACAGGTTTTGCCCGGTGCAATGGCCGAGCAGCTCCTTGGCGGTCTTGAACGGGTAGGTCAGCGGTGTGCTGTCCTCGACGATGCGGTCGTGGCCGGCAGCGTCCTGGTCGACCACGAAACCGCCGCCCACCGAGTAGTACTCGCGGCTGCGGATTTGCAAGCCGGCCTCGTCGAAGGCGCGGAAGATCATGCCGTTGGGGTGGTAGTCCAGCGGCTTGCGGATCATCGCCAGGTGCTGCTTTTCGATGAACGCGATGCTGTGCTCGCCGAGCAGGTTCAGCCGACCGCTGTCGCGGATGGCCTGCAGGCGGGCAGGGATGGTGTCGGTGTCGATGACATCGGGGTGTTCGCCTTCAAGGCCCAGCAGCACGGCCTTGTCGCTGCCGTGGCCCTTGCCGGTGGCGCCGAGCGAGCCGTACAGCTCGGCCTTGACGCTAACCGTGCGGGCGAGCAGGCCATCACGACGCAGCCCTTCGGCGAAACGCGCGGCGGCGCGCATCGGGCCGACCGTGTGCGAGCTGGAGGGGCCGATGCCGATCTTGAACAGGTCGAAGACGCTCAAAGACATTGCTCATTCCCTCCGAAAGGTAAGGCGAGTGCTGCGCACTCGATCGCCGGCAAGCCAGCTCCCACAGGTACTGCACCAGCCTTGGAAAACAGGTGAGCCCTTTAGGGCTGGCAAGCCAGCTCTCACAGGTATTGCTCCAGCCTTGGGTGCGGTGAGGCCCCTGTGGGAGCTGGCTTGCCGGCGATGAGGCCAGAGCGCCGGGTCAGGCGTCCTGATAGCTCTCGATCGACGGGCAGGCGCACACCAGGTTGCGGTCGCCGAATACGTTGTCGACCCGGCCGACCGGCGGCCAGTACTTGCCTTCCACCAGGCTTGGCAGCGGGTACACCGCCTGCTCGCGGCTGTAGCCATGGGCCCATTCGCCAACCAGTTCGGCCGCAGTGTGCGGGGCGTTCTTCAGCGGGTTGTCGTCCTTGTCCAGGCTACCGTTCTCGACCGCGCGAATTTCTTCTCGGATCTGGATCATCGCGTCGCAGAAGCGGTCCAGTTCTTCCTTGGACTCGCTTTCGGTCGGTTCGATCATCAGCGTGCCCGCCACCGGGAAGGACATGGTCGGGGCGTGGAAGCCAAAGTCGATCAGGCGCTTGGCCACGTCGTCGACGCTGATACCGCTGGTGTCCTTCAGCGGGCGCAGGTCGAGGATGCACTCGTGCGCCACCAGGCCGTTGCCGCCGGTATAGAGAACAGGATAGTGCTCTTCCAGGCGACGGGCGATGTAGTTGGCGTTGAGGATTGCCATCTGCGAGGCACGCTTGAGGCCGGCACCGCCCATCATGCGGATATACATCCAGGTGATCGGCAGGATGCTGGCGCTGCCGAACGGCGCGGCACAAACCGCGCCCTCGGTGTTTTCCAGCTGCGCGTGGCCGGGCAGGAACGGCGCCAGGTGCGACTTGACGCCGATCGGGCCGACGCCCGGGCCGCCACCGCCGTGCGGGATGCAGAAGGTCTTGTGCAGGTTCAGGTGGGAAACGTCGCCGCCGAACTTGCCTGGGGCGCACAGGCCGACCATGGCGTTCATGTTGGCGCCGTCGATGTACACCTGGCCACCGTTGTCGTGGATGATCGCGCAGATTTCGCCGATCGCTTCCTCGAACACGCCGTGGGTCGACGGGTAGGTGATCATGATCGCGGCCAGGCGCTCGCGGTGCTCGATGGCCTTGGCGCGCAGGTCCTCGACATCGACGTTGCCGCGGGCATCACAGGCGGTGACCACCACGCGCATGCCGGCCATGTGCGCGGTTGCCGGGTTGGTGCCATGGGCCGACGACGGGATCAGGCAGATGTCGCGGTGGCCTTCGCCACGGCTGCGGTGGTAGGCGCGAATGGCCAGCAGGCCTGCATACTCACCTTGGGAACCGGCGTTGGGCTGCAGCGACACGGCGTCGTAGCCGGTGGCGGCGCAGAGCATGGCTTCCAGCTCGGTGGTCATCTGCAGGTAGCCCTGGCTCTGCTCGGCGGGGGCGAACGGGTGCAGGTTGCCGAACTCGGCCCAGGTGACCGGGATCATTTCGCTGGCGGCGTTCAGCTTCATGGTGCACGAGCCCAGCGGGATCATGCTGCGATCCAGCGCCAGGTCCTTGTCGGCAAGGCGGCGCAGGTAGCGCATCAGCTCGGTTTCGCTGTGGTAGCGGTTGAATACCGGGTGCGAGAGGATGGCCGACTGGCGCAGCAGGGCGGCAGGCAGCAGCGAGCCGGTGCTGGCGGCCAGCGCGTTGAAGTCCGGCTGGGCCTGGTCGCCACCGATCAGTTGCCACAGGGTCTCGACATCGGCCTGGCTAGTGGTTTCGTCCAGCGACAGGCCCACGTGGGCGGCGTCGATCTGGCGCAGGTTGATGCCCTGGGCGCGGGCCTTGTCATGCAGGCTGGCAGTGGCGCTGCCGGTGGCCAGGGTCAGGGTGTCGAAGGCGCTGGCGCCCACTACCTGCACGCCCAGCGTCTTCAGGCCGGCGGCCAGGATCGCGGTCAGGGCATGGGTACGTTCGGCGATGCGCTTGAGGCCGGCCGGGCCGTGGTACACGGCGAACATGCTGGCGATGTTGGCCAGCAGCACCTGGGCGGTGCAGATGTTGCTGGTGGCCTTTTCGCGGCGGATGTGCTGTTCGCGGGTCTGCATGGCCAGGCGCAGGGCGGTCTTGCCGAAGCGGTCGATCGACACGCCGACCAGGCGGCCTGGCATGTCGCGCTTGAATGCGTCACGGGTGGAGAAGTAGGCCGCGTGCGGGCCACCAAAGCCCAGCGGCACACCGAAGCGCTGGGCGCTGCCGATGGCCACGTCGGCACCGAACTCGCCCGGCGGGGTCAGCAGGGTCAGGGCCAGCAGGTCGGCGGCCACGGCGACCAGGGCGTTGGCGGCGTGGAAGCGCTCGACCACTTCGCGGTAGTCGAACACTTCACCGTTGCTGGCCGGGTACTGCAGCAGGGCGCCGAAGAAGGCGCTGACATCGCCCAGCTCGCGTTCGTCGCCGACCACGATCTCGATACCCAGCGGCTCGGCACGGGTGCGCAGCACGTCGAGGGTTTGCGGGTGGCAGTGCACGGAGGCGAAGAAGGCGTGGCTGGCCTTGTTCTTCGACAGGCGCTTGCAGAAGGTCATGGCCTCGGCCGCAGCTGTGGCTTCGTCGAGCAGGGAGGCGTTGGCGATCGGCAGGCCGGTCAGGTCGCTGATCAGGGTCTGGAAGTTCAGCAGCGCTTCCAGGCGGCCCTGGGAAATTTCTGGCTGGTACGGGGTATAGGCGGTGTACCAGGCCGGGTTTTCCAGCAGGTTGCGCAGGATCGGCGCCGGGGTGTGGGTGTTGTAGTAGCCCTGGCCGATGTAGCTCTTGAACAGCTGGTTCTTGCCGGCGATGGCCTTGAGCGCGGCAAGCGCGTCGGCTTCGCTCTGCCCGTCGTGCGAGCCGAGCACGCTGGTGCCCTTGATGCTGTCAGGGATGACCGCTGCGGTCATGGCTTCCAGCGAGTCGAAGCCGAGGGCGGCCAGCATGGCCTGCTCGTCAGCGGCGCGCGGGCCGATGTGGCGGGCGATGAATTCGTTGGCGGTGCCGAGGTTGATGGTCATGGCGGGGTTCCTCAGGCGTCGTCGTTGGCTTTGATCAGGCGGTCGTAGGCGTCTTGGTCGAGCAGGGCGGTGACTTCGCTCATGTCGGCCGGGTTGAAGCGGAAGAACCAGCCGTCTCCCAGCGGGTCTTCGTTGACCAGCTCGGGGCTGTCGTTGAGGGCTTCGTTGACGGCGACCACTTCACCGGCCAGGGGCATGTACACGCCGCTGGCGGCTTTCACCGATTCCACGGTGGAGGCTTCGGCGCCTTTGTCGTACTGCTGCAGCTCTGGCAGTTGCACGTAGACCACATCGCCAAGGGCGTTCTGGGCGTAGGCGGTGATGCCCACGGTAACGCTGCCATCGGCTTCGACGCGCAGCCATTCGTGATCTTCAGTGAAACGCAACTCGCTCATGGGGAATCCTCGGGAAGCAGGGCGTTAGGCGCGGTGGCTCCGCGCTCTTGGGGTTGGGATTCCCTTAGCAAAAATGCGGCCAATCGTTAAAAAACCTTTTAAATCAATATGTTAATTGTTTTACGTATTCAGTTTGTCATTCTTGTGGAATGAAAACGCTACAGCGGGAGGGGGATGGAAAAGGGTTTGGGGATCAAACCCTTGCACTGCCGTATCTGAATGTGTGTGTATCGATTTGAATACGGTGTATTTAAATCGATACGGTATTGCCTGCGGGGTGCCAGCCTGGCACCGCTGACCGTTTCGACATTGTGCGAGTATTTTTGCGGTCATGGTGTAACTACTTCCTGGTCCTGGTCCTGGTCCTGGTCCTGGTCCTGGTCCTGGTCCTGGTCCTGGTGGGCGCGCTATGTTGTTCAAACCAGCCGTGGTCACGATACCACGCCACCGTATCGGCGATTGTCAGCTCCAGCGCCCGAAAGCTCAGGCCAAGCGCGTGCTCGCTTTTGCTGTGGTTGAAACGCGTACGATCCTTTTCGCGTACCAGCAGGCGCAGCGTGGCCAAGCTCAGCAGGATGGGCTGGCCGGTGAGCCGTGAATACATTTCCTGTACTGCGGCCAGGCAGAATAACAACGGCAACGGTAAATGCCGCGCGGGCGTTCGTACGCCGGCCAGACGGCCTACTATTGGTACCAGTTCAGCCATGGTCATATGTCGCCCGGCCGCCAGGTAGCGTTCGCCGCTTCGTCCTTGTGTGGCTGCGGCAATCTGCGCCAACGCTACATCGCGGGCGTCGACCACCGAGAAACTACCCGGGATCAAGCCAGGCAATTTGCCGCGCACGACATCGTTGACCAGTTGCCCGGCTGACGTAGGGCCGATGTCGCCAGGGCCCCACATCCAGCCGGGGAGCACCATGCAGGCGTGCATGTCGGGGCAGGCATCGAGAAACTCAGTCACGACGCGGTCGGCGAGGAGCTTGCTGCGGTAGTAGTCATCTGCATCTGCTTCGGCCCGCAGGCATGTCTCATCGATCGACGTGCCTGGTGCCCCGTCGAGCACTGCAATGGACGAGGTATGGATAAACCGCCGGATGCCGGCCAGGTAGGCTTGCTCCAACAGGTGGCGGGTACCGGTCACGTTGATCTGCTCGAGTGCTTGCCAGTGGCTACCGCCTTTGTAGTTGTCACGAAAGAACGCTGCAGTATGGAACACCGTATCGCAGCCGCGCAGCGACGCCGCGAAAGCGTCGACATCGGCCATGTCGCCTTCGACCAGCTCTACTTCGGGCAGATCAGCGAACTGTTGTTCCCCCTTTGCTCTTGACCGCACCAGCCCTTTGACCGTGTAGCCATGAGCGACCAGTTCACGGACCAGGTTGTTGCCCAGCAAGCCGGTTGCTCCGGTAACGAACACATTGCGCATGGCTCAACCCTCGCTCTGTTCGGCAGATGGCTTCAACATGGCACTGTCGAAAAACACCACTTCACGGATGGCCAGGCCATTTCTGAAGGTGAAGTGCGCCGCATAATGCACGCAAATCCGACGCCCATGGGCCGGAACGATCACGCCTGCTGGCAGCAGCAGCGGGGCAGTGAAGGTGCCGGTCAGGACGGCGGTCATTGCCAGCCGATCGTCCGAGACCATGAATGGGGTCAGGGCCACCTGGGCATCAGGGAGTGCGCTGAACAGCGCCATCTCCCGCGCGCGCATGGCTTCGTGCCCGGTTTGGGTCGTCATGCCGTCCAGGTACACGAAGTCTTCGTCGACCAGTGCCAGCAGCCCTTGCACATCACGCTGGTTAAAGGCATTGGCGGCGCGTTGGGCATAGTCCTTGGGGCTAGTCATCATGCAATCCATTCCATTTGTTCAGAGGGGCCCAAGGTATACTCCCGCGCTTGCTGTCGAAAAACAGCGCCTACTGCATAGTGGGTTTGCGAATTTGCAGACCAGGGAGAGGCCAGCACATATGGCATTGCAGGAAAACTGGGACGATCTTCGGCTGCTATTGGCCGTATCGCGGCGTGGCAGCTTTCTTCGCGCTGGCGAGTTGCTGGGTATTGCACCATCGACCGTTTCGCGTCGCCTGACCCAGCTTGAGGCTGCATTGGGCGAGCCGCTCGTCGAGCGGGGCGTAGAGGGATGCAGGCTGACCTCGCGCGGTCAATCGCTGGTCGAAGTGGCCCAGGCAGCAGAAGCTGGGCTACGGCGCCAGACGCCTGCTGGCGCAGCCGAGCTGCCTTGCGAACTCTCTGGCACTGTGCAGGTGAGCGCAGGGGAAGGCTTCTCGACTTGCGTACTGGAGGCGGCCAATCGCTTCACCGGACTACACCCGGGGTGCTCGGTGGAGTTGACCGTGACCGCCGACTTCCACAAGATCGTCCGGGGTGTGGCGGACATTGCCGTGCGCACGGCCCACCTGGGTGAGCCCTCACTGATTTATCGGCCGATAGGCCGGCTTGGCTATGGTGTGTTCGCCGCTGCTGGTTACCTGCACCGTTTTCCGGGGGTTACCCCTGCGACGGCGGTCAATATCGGCCTGCTTCCGCCGCTGGACGTGTTGCCGCAAGTACGTGCGGCAAAGGCGGGGGGGCTGGAACGTGCGCCGATCCGCGTGACCTCGTTCAGCGCACAGCTCGAATCGGTGAGACGAGGCATGGGGGTGGCGGTACTGCCCCGGATTCTGGCCAAGGATTTGATCGAGTTGTTCGTCGACCTTCCCCTTCCAGATTTGGAGGTCTACATGGTGACCCGGCCACAGGCATTGAAGCAGCCTCACATAAAGTGCTTTTTCTCGATCCTGGAGGAAATGCTGCACCAGGCCCTGTCTACGGATTCTGGGCAGGACCTGGCGCAGCAACATACCGGCTGAGCGTTCAGCGTCTGGCTCAAAAGAACGGCAACGCCAGATACAGCTTGATCACGATGACATTGATGATGTCGATGAAGAACGCCCCCACCATCGGCACCACCAGGAAGGCAATGCGCGAGGCTCCGTAGCGCTGGGTCACCGCTTGCATGTTGGCGATTGCCGTTGGCGTTGCACCCAGGCCGAAACCACAGTGCCCGGCAGCCAGTACCGCTGCATCATAGTTGCGGCCCATGACCCGGAACGTGACGAATATCGCGAACAGTGCCATGACCAATGTCTGTGCGGCGAGCAATGCAAAGAATGGTAATGCCAGCGCTGAAAGGTCCCACAACTTGAGCGACATCAAGGCAATGGCCAGGAATAACGACAAACTCACATTGCCCAATACCGAGACTTCCCGTTCGAAGACTTGATAAAAGCCGAGCGCCGAAAGGCCGTTTCGCAACACCACGCCCACAAACAACACGCAAACGAACGTAGGCAGTTCAAACGCAGTGCCTTTCAGCATACCGTTAAGTAACGAGCCTGCGAGCAAACTGACAGCGATCAGCGCCAATGTTTCGATAAATGAAAACGGCGTGATCAAGCGTTCTTTGTCTGGTTGTTCGAAACCCTTGGGCAGTTGTGGTGCTGGTTCTTCGATACCAGGTGTCGTTACCCGTCTGATCAGCAACCGGGCGACCGGGCCACCAATCAGGCCACCCAGTACCAGGCCGAAGGTAGCTGATGCCATTGCCAGTTCGGAGGCCGACGCCAGACCGAACTTTTCGGTGAAAGTGGCCCCCCACGCGGCGCCTGTACCGTGACCGCCGGACAAGGTAATAGAGCCGGCCAGCAGGCCCATCAGCGGGTCGAGGCCCAGCGCCGTTGCCAGGCCGATACCCATGGCGTTCTGGACCAGCAACAAGCCGGTCACCACCAGCAGGAACACGGTAACCACGCGGCCACCTTTTTTCAGGCTGGCGAAGTCCGCACTCAAACCGATGGTGGCGAAGAATGCCAGCATCAGAGGAGTTTGCAGTGAAGTATCGAATTGCACGTGGATATCGAAACTGCGCAACGCCAGGAACGCCAAGGCCACTACCAGGCCGCCAGCGACAGGTTCCGGAATATTGTAAGTGCGCAGGAAACCAATACGCGCGACCAGGCCGCGCCCCAATAACAGTACCAAAGAGGCGGCTACAAGCGTCCCGTAAAAATCGATTTCAAACATCAGGTGCTCTCGTTATATCCAGTAGCGGACCACTTCCCGCTATGGGGCGGACAAGTGGGGTGACAGGTGGGAATACACTGTCACCATTCTACGAGGCATACGTGGGAGAGTATCTTTCACTGGCGTAGGAAAAGCCTGAATAACAACCGGGTTATTACAATAACTATCAGGGGCCGCTTTGCGGCCCATCGCAGGCAAGCCAGCTCTCACATGGCACAACACATGACTCATTGGTTCAGCGAGGTACTGTAGGAGCAGCCTTGTGCTGCGAAGAGGCCGGTACTGACAAAGCCTGTCTATTGCTTGTACCGGCCTCTTCGCAGCACAAGGCTGCTCCTACAAAGGACGCTTCAATCGAGCGATATTTGTTCTCTGCGCGACAGCGCAGCCCAAAAGGGCTGGCTTGCCTGCGATGGGCTGCGTAGCAGCCCCGTTGACGCTATCTGACAGGTATCAGGCTTTGCTCGGTATTCCATATTTGCGCAGGCGCTGCGCAATGGCGGTATGTGAAGTTTGCAAGCGCCCGGCCAGTTGCCGCGTGGATGGGTAGCTGGCGTACAGGCGTTGCAGCAGTTCGCGCTCGAAATCACTCACGGCCTGTTCCAGGCTGGCCACTTCGCCGTCCTGACCACGGGCCACCGAGGTGCCGGCGATGTCCAGGTCACCAATATCCACCAGGTTGCCCTCGCAGATGGCTGCGGCGCGGAATATCACGTTCTGCAGCTGGCGCACATTGCCCGGCCAAGGGTTGGCCAGTAGCGCCGAATGGGTGGCCGGGGTCAGCCTGCAGGGTGGACGCTGGATCTGCGTGCAGGCCTGCTGCATGAAGAAATGCGCCAGCATCAGGATGTCCTGGCCACGGTCGCGCAGCGGTGGCACTTGCAGATTGAGCACGTTCAGGCGGTAGAACAGGTCTTCGCGGAAGCTGCCTTCGGCGACCATGCGCTCCAGGTCGCGGTGGGTGGCGCTGATGATGCGTACATCCACCTTCACTTCGCGGTCACCACCCACCCGGCGGAAGCTGCCATCGCTGAGAAAGCGCAGCAGCTTGGCCTGCAGGTATGGCGACATCTCGCCGATTTCATCGAGGAATACCGTGCCCTGGTTGGCCAGCTCCATCAGCCCGGGCTTGCCGCCCCGTTGTGCGCCGGTGAAGGCCCCGGGGGCGTAGCCGAACAGTTCGCTTTCGGCCAGGCTCTCGGGCAGCGCAGCACAGTTCAGCGCCAGGAATGGTGCCGCGTGGCGGCTGCTGATGGCGTGGCAGGCGCGGGCTACCAGTTCTTTGCCGGTGCCGGTTTCGCCATGCACCAGCAGCGGTGCATCGAGCGCCGCCACGCGCAGGGCGCGGGCCTTGAGGGTGCGGATGGCCGGTGACTCGCCGAGCAAGGCATCGAAGCCTTCGGCATGGTCGTGGTGCAGGGCCGACAGGCGTTCGCCCATGCGCGTAGGCGGGTACAGCGTCAGCAGGCCACCGGCGTTGGTGATCGGCATGGCGTCCAGCAACAGGCTCTGGCCGTTGAGCTGCATCTCGCGCATGGGCAGGTGGAAGTTGTTGTCCAGCAGGGCCTGCAGCAGCGCCGGGTCGCCGAACAGCTCACCCACCGAGCGCCCGGCCGATTCGCGGCCGCACAGTTCGATCAGCGCCGGGTTGGCCAGCAGCACCTTGCCGGCACTGTCCACGGCCAGCACCGGGTCGCTCATCGCAGCCAGCAGGGCATCGAGCTGCAGGTGCCGGCGTTGGCCAGGGAGGATGTCGACCACGTCCACCGATTGCACGCCATGTACCTCGAACAGCGCGTCGTGCAGTTCTTCGAGCACGGCGGGGCTGAGGGTAGGGGCGTCGATGTAGACGTTCGGCGGGACCATCTCCACGGCGTCCAGATTGAGGTTGCGGGCACCGAGCAGGGCGAGGACTTCCTGGGTGATGCCGACGCGGTCGATGAAGCTGACGTGGATGCGCATGGGGAGGGTGCGGTTGTGGCTGGGGGAGGGCGGTAGTATGCCTCAACATTGTCGGGGCCGCTTTGCGGCCCATCGCGACACAAGGCCGCTCCTACAGGTACAGCGCCACACCCTGTAGGAGCGGCCTTGTGTCGCGATGGGCTGCAAAGCAGCCCCCGGATCCTGAAATCACTCCAGATGTTCAGGCTTGATCGGATCGCCCGATTTCACATCCAGCTTTTCGCGAATGTCCGCGAACATATGGTCATAAAGCTTGTGCGGCGAGCTCAGGCTCTCGAACTTCTTCGGTGGCTTCAGGTACGACTGCGCCCTTCGGCTCAACTGCATGAGGAAGCTGGGCAATACCTGGTCCTTGGCCAGGAAGAACTTTTCTTCCACTGGCTTGCCTTCGATGCTGCCATGCATCTTGAACTGGATGCCTCTACCTTCCTTGGGGTCCGACACTGCCTCGTATTCGATGTTCAGGTCATAGCTGTGGTCATTCTGGTTCAGCGCGGTGCGCTCGATGTGTACATGACCGGGTTGGTACTGGGCCATGGCAAGCTCCTTTGGAAGGTCGAAAATGGCGGACGCTGGCGCCCGCCTACTGCATTCAACGGTAGCTGATCCCCGGCTTCGCGGTGGAAACGCGCGTGCCGGCGGTGCCTTTGACGATGTCTTCGATGTTCTCCAGCGAACTGATCACTGCCACTTTGCCGGTGTTGCGGGCAAAGTCGCAGGCGGCCTGCACCTTCGGCCCCATGGAGCCGGCGGCGAAGCCAAGGCGTTCGAGTTCGTCGGGGTGGGCCTGGGCAATGGCCTTTTGTGTGGGCTTGCCCCAGTCAACATAGGCCGCATCGACGTCGGTGGCAATGATCAGTAGGTCGGCGTCCAGCTGCTCTGCCAGCAGGGCCGAGCACAGGTCCTTGTCGATCACCGCCTCGATGCCCTTGAGCTTGCGGTTCTCATCGTACATGGTGGGGATGCCGCCGCCGCCGGCGCAAATCACGATGCTGCTCTTTTCCAGCAGCCACTTGATCGGGCGGATCTCGAAGATGCGTTTGGGTTTCGGGCTGGCCACCACTCGGCGGTACTTGTCGCCGTCGGCCTTGACCACCCAACCCTTTTCCTTGGCCAGGCGCTCGGCCTCTTCCTTGCCATAGACCGGGCCGATGAACTTGGTCGGGTCCTTGAAGGCGGGGTCGTTGGCGTCCACTTCGACCTGGGTCAGCAGGGTGGCGAACGGCACTTCGAAGGCCAGCAAGTTGCCCAGTTCCTGTTCGATCATGTAGCCGATCATGCCCTCGGTCTCGGCCCCAAGCACGTCCAGCGGGTAGGCCTCGTCGGGCTTGTAGGACAGGCCCTGCAGCGACAGCAGGCCAACTTGCGGGCCGTTGCCGTGGGCAATGACCAGTTCGTTGCCTGGGTGGATCTTGGCGATCTGTTCGGTGGCGGTGCGAATATTGGCGCGCTGGTTGTCAGCGGTCATGGGCTCGCCGCGACGCAGCAGGGCGTTGCCGCCCAATGCAACAACGATACGCATGGGGAATGTCCTTTGCGGATATAGGGTGAGCGCCTCGATCCATTGTGGGAGCTGGCTTGCCGGCGATCACCGGCGAAGCCGGTGCCATGCACCGAGTTGCCTGTATCGCCGGCAAGCCAGCTCCCACAGGATCGAGGTGGTTGTCAGAGGTCAGCCAGTGTCGACACCAGGATCGCCTTGATCGTGTGCATGCGGTTTTCCGCCTGCTCGAAGGCGATGCAGGCCGGCGACTCGAAGACGTCGTCGGTCACTTCGATACCGTTGGCCAGGTCCGGGTACTGTTCGGCGATCTGCTTGCCTACCTTGGTTTCGGAGTTGTGGAACGCCGGCAGGCAGTGCATGAACTTGGTCCGCGGGTTGCCGGTGGACTTCATCAGCTGTGCATTCACCTGATACGGCTTGAGCAGCTTGATGCGCTCACCCCAGGCTTCGATCGGCTCACCCATCGATACCCACACGTCGGTGTGCACGAAGTCCACACCCTTGACCGCGGCAACCGGGTCTTCGGTGAGAGTGATGCGTGCGCCGCTTTCCTCGGCGTACTTGTGGCAACGTTCGACCAGGTCGTCATGCGGCCACAGCGCCTTGGGCGCGGCGATGCGTACGTCCATGCCAAGCTTGGCGCCGATCAGCAGCAGCGAGTTGCCCATGTTGTTGCGGGCGTCGCCCAGGTAGGCGTAGCTGATGTCGTGCAGCGGCTTGTCGCTGTGCTCGCGCATGGTCAGCACGTCGGCAATCATCTGGGTTGGGTGGTATTCGTCGGTCAGGCCGTTGAACACCGGAACGCCGGCGAACTTGGCCAGCTCTTCGACGATTTCCTGCTTGAAGCCCCGGTACTCGATGGCGTCGTACATGCGCCCGAGCACGCGGGCAGTGTCCTTCATGCTTTCCTTGTGGCCGATCTGCGAGGAGGTCGGGTCGATGTAGGTGACATTGGCCCCCTGGTCATAGGCGGCCACTTCGAAGGCGCAGCGGGTACGGGTAGAGGTTTTTTCGAAGATCAGCGCGATGTTGTTGCCTTTCAGGTGCTGCTGCTCGGTACCGGTGTACTTGGCGCGCTTGAGGTCGCGGGAAAGGTCCAGCAGGTAGCGCAGCTCACGGGTGGTGTGGTGTTCCAGGCTGAGCAGGTTGCGGTTGTGAATATTGAACGCCATGACTTTTCTCCTTGAGTTTGGTGAACGCACCGGCCGCCGCTTTATGAGGGCGGCCGGGGGTAATGGTCGTTAGTAGTCGATCGGGTCGCGCACGATCGGGCAGGTCATGCAGTGGCCGCCGCCCCGGCCCCGGCCCAGTTCGCCGGCACTGATGGTGATGACCTCGATCCCGGCCTTGCGTAGCAGGGTATTGGTGTAGGTGTTGCGGTCGTAGCCAATGACCACGCCCGGTTCCATGGCCACCACGTTGTTGCCGTCATCCCACTGTTCGCGCTCGGCGGCAAAGCTGTTGCCACCGGTTTCGACCACGCGCAGCTTGACCCCAAGCTGCTCGCCCACCACCTCGATGAACGACTTGTTCTCGCGGCGCACGTCCATGCCGTAAGGCTTGCTTTCGTCCGGGCGGATGATGAACGGCACGATCTCTTTCACCACTTCCGGGAAGACCGTGACCAGGTCGCGGTCGCAGAAGCTGAACACGGTGTCCAGGTGCATGGCAGCACGGGATTTCGGCAGGCCGGCGACGATGACTTTTTCCACCGCGCCCTTGGCGAACAGGTTTTGCGCCAACTGGCCGATGGCCTGGCGCGAGGTGCGCTCGCCCATGCCGATCAGCACGATGCCTTTGCCGATCGGCATCACGTCACCGCCTTCGAGGGTAGCGTTGCCGTGGTCCTTGTCCGGGTCGCCGTACCACACCTGGAAGTCGGCGCCGGTGAACTCCTTGTGGAACTTGTAGATGGCGGTGGTCAACAGGGTTTCCTGGCGGCGCGCCGGCCAGTACATCGGGTTGAGCGTGACGCCGCCATAGATCCAGCAGGTGGTGTCGCGGGTGAACTGGGTGTTGGGCAACGGTGGCAGGATGAAGCTGGAGTGGCCCAGGTAGTCGTTGTACATCTTGACCACGCTGGCGCCTTCGCTTTCCGGCAAGTCCTGGCCTGCCACGCCGCCGATCAGGAACTCGGCCAGATGGCGTGGCTCGAGGCCTTCGAGCCAGCTTCTCACTTCGTTGGTCAGGCCGACGCCGACAGTGTCGGAGGTGATCTTGCGATCGAGGATCCACTTCAGTGCTTCGGGTTGCTGGACGATGTCGGTCAGCAGGTTGTGCATCTCCAGCACATCCACGCCACGCTCGCGCATCTTGGTGACAAAGTCGAAATGGTCACGCTTGGCCTGGTCGACCCAGATCACGTCGTCGAACAGCAGCTCGTCACAGTTGCTCGGCGTCAGGCGCTTGTGCGCGAGGCCCGGCGAGCAAACCATCACTTTGCGCAGTTTGCCGGCTTCGGAGTGGACACCGTACTTCTGTTTTTCAGCGGACATGATTTCATTCCTCCAGTTGAACGAAGACGTGGGTCAAAGGGTCAGGAAGCCGTCGTACAGGCCAAAGGCTGCCACCAGGGCACCGATGACCACGGCTGCGAAGATCAGTTTTTCCACGTTGGTGAAGACAGGTTGGCCAACCTCACGCTTGGCCTTGGCGAACAGGATTGCGCCAGGTGCGTAGAGCAGGGCCGAGAGCAGCAGGTATTTCACGCCACCGGCGTACAGCAGCCAGACGGCGTACAACAGGGCGATACCACCGATCACCAGGTCCTTCTGCCGTTCGGCCAGGGCCTGCTCGTAGGTTTCGCTACGCAGAGCCAGCAGGAAGGCATAGGCGGCCGACCACAGGTAGGGCACCAGGATCATCGAGGTGGCCAGGTAGATCAGCGACAGGTAGGTACTGCTGGAGAACAGCGTGATCACCAGGAAGATCTGCACCATGGCGTTGGTCAGCCACAGGGCGTTGGCCGGTACCTGGTTGGCGTTCTCGCGGCGCAGGAACTCCGGCATGGTATGGTCCTTGGCGGCGGCGAACATGATCTCGGCGCACAGCAGCACCCACGACAGCAGGGCCCCGAGCAGCGAGATGATCAGGCCGACGCTGATCAGTACCGCGCCCCAGTGGCCGACCACATGCTCCAGTACGGCAGCCATCGACGGGTTCTGCAGCTTGGCCAGTTCTGGTTGGGTCATGATGCCCAGCGACAGCACGTTGACCAGCACCAGGAACAGCAGCACGGTGACGAAGCCGATGACCGTGGCCTTGCCCACGTCAGAGCGTTTTTCCGCCCGCGACGAGAAGATGCTCGCACCCTCGATGCCGATGAACACCCACACGGTGACCAGCATCATGTTGCGCACCTGGTTCATCACGCTGCCCAGCTCTGGCGTACCTACCGCCCAGATGTCGGCGGTGAAGATGTCGAGCTTGAAGGCGAACAGGCAGATCAGGGCGAACAGCAGCAGCGGTACCACCTTGGCCACGGTGGTGATCAGGTTGATGAATGCTGCTTCCTTGATGCCGCGCAGCACCAGGAAATGCACGGCCCACAGCAGCACTGATGCGCCGATGATGGCGGCCGGGGTGTTGCCTTCGCCGAAGATCGGGAAGAAGTAGCCCAGGGTACTGAACAGCAGCACGAAGTAGCCGACGTTGCCCAGCCAGGCACTGATCCAGTAGCCCCAGGCCGAGGAGAAGCCCATGTAGTCGCCAAAACCGGCCTTGGCGTAGGCATACACCCCGCCATCCAGGTCAGGCTTGCGGTTGGCCAGGGTCTGGAACACGAACGCCAGGGTCAGCATGCCGACCGCGGTGATCGCCCAGCCGATCAGTACAGCACCAACCCCTGCGCTGGCAGCCATGTTTTGCGGCAGCGAGAAGATCCCGCCACCAATCATCGAACCGACGACAAGTGCAACTAACGCGCCGAGCTTTAGTTTTCCGGATGAATCAGACATTTAACAACTCCTGCCAGGAGAAAGTTGACGACAGAGTAAATCCGACGCCGCTGCCATTCGCTGACTTGGGTCAGTTCATGGCGACGTGAAGTAGGAAAATTCCTTCACGAAGCTCCTGGAGAGTGCCGACAACTTATGCCGCAGGCCTTGCATGCTGGCACCTCCATGTCCATCTAGAGCAAACGCTCTGTTCAGCCTGCGATGCTTGACGCTAGCCGTTTTTGCCGCTTTCGCAAATTTTTCACAAGAATTTCGAGTTTTATCGGATTCTTTTCTAGTTGCTCCGGAGCTGCTAGGTTTTACTCAAAAGCTGGCATAGACAAAGCAGTTATTAGTGCTATAGCTTCATTGGTCAGGATCATTATAAGTAGCAACACTTATATGGACCGCATGGCTGTTTCAAGCCCATGACAGTGCGCAAAAAAAGGAAGGCTCATGAGCGAACCGGGACAGAAGCTGCGCCTGGGCGCGCTGATCGCATTGGTGGTCGGCTCGATGATTGGAGGCGGGATCTTCTCGTTGCCGCAGAACATGGCGGCGCGTGCCGATGTGGGGGCTGTGCTGATCGGTTGGGGTATCACCGCAGTCGGCATGTTGGCCCTGGCTTTCGTATTTCAGACCCTGGCCAACCGCAAGCCGGAGCTGGACTCGGGAGTGTACGCCTACGCCAAGGCCGGCTTTGGCGAGTACATGGGTTTTTCCTCGGCCTGGGGCTACTGGATCAGTGCCTGGCTGGGCAACGTCGGCTACTTCGTGCTGCTGTTCAGCACCCTGGGTTTCTACTTCCCGGTGTTCGGCGAGGGCAACACGCCAATCGCCATCGGCTGCGCTTCGCTGCTGCTCTGGGCGGTGCATTTCCTGGTGCTGCGCGGCATCAAGGAAGCAGCATTCATCAACCAGGTGACCACCGTGGCCAAGGTGGTACCGTTGCTGATTTTCGTGGTGATCGCGGCGTTCGCCTTCCGCGCCGATATCTTCACACGTGACATCTGGGGCCTGAGCAACCCGCAGTTCGGCAGCGTGCTGGAGCAGGTGCGCAACATGATGCTGGTCACCGTGTTCGTGTTCATCGGTATCGAGGGCGCCAGCGTGTATTCCGGGCGCGCCCAGCGCCGCTCGGATGTGGGCAAGGCCACGGTGATCGGTTTCCTGGGGGTATTGGCGCTGCTGGTGCTGGTCAACGTGCTGTCGCTGGGGGTGATGACCCAGCCGCAACTGGCCGGGCTGCAGAACCCGTCACTGGCTTCGGTGCTGGAGCATATCGTCGGGCCATGGGGTGCCTTGCTGATCAGTATCGGCCTGGCGGTTTCGCTGCTTGGCGCGCTGCTGTCGTGGGCGTTGCTGTGTGCCGAGATCCTCTACGCCACGGCGCGGGACAAGACCATGCCGCGTTTCCTGGCCAAGGAAAACGCCAACCATGTACCGGCCAACGCCCTGTGGCTGACCAACTGCATGATCCAGGGCTTCCTGCTGATCACGCTGTTTTCCGCCGGTACCTATACCAGCCTGATCTACCTGGCCTCGTCGATGATTCTTGTGCCCTACCTGTGGTCGGCGGCCTACGCCGTGCTGCTGGCGGTACGTGCAGAAACCTACGACGAGCAGCCGGCCCTGCGCCGCAAGGACCTGCTGGTGGCGCTGGTTGCCCTGGTATATGCCGTGTGGCTGTTGTACGCCGGCGGGCTGAAGTACCTGCTGCTGTCGGCGCTGCTGTACGCGCCGGGCGTGATCCTGTTCGCCAGGGCCAAGCATGAGCAGGGTAAAACCTTGTTCACCACTTGGGAAAAGCTGATTTTCGCTGCCGTGCTGGCAGGTGCCGCGCTGGCGGCCTATGCCCTGTACTCAGGGCTGCTGAGCTTGTGACGGGGCAGGGCAGGGGGCGTGCTCGGGGCGGGACCAGATCCACAGGTTGCCCAGGGTCATGCCGGCAATGGCCAGGAACACCGGCCAGCGGTGTTCCAGGAACGTCAGCATCAGGCCCGCGCACAGCAGCATGCTGAGGGTCGCGCTGACCTTGGCCCGGCGCTGGATCACCTTGCCATTGCGCCAGTTGTGCAGGATCGGCCCGAACAACCGGTGGTTTTCCAGCCAGGCAGACAGGCGCGGCGAACTGCGTGTGGCCGCCCAGGCAGCCAGCAGGATGAATTCGGTGGTCGGCAGGCCGGGAATGACGATCGCGACCAGGCCCACGCCCAGGCTCACGTAAGCCAAGGTCGCATACAGCAGGCGGGCGAGTTTCGAACGGGCGGGTCGGGTCATGGTCTCACTGCATGGAAGCGGTTCGGCCACCGGTAGGGTGGCCGGGGTATGGCGTGTCAAACCAGCGCGGCATCTGCAGCATAGGCATGCTTGAGCAGCTTGGTGAAGCGCTCGAAGGCAGCAACTGCGCCGCGTTCGGCAGCGGCTTCCTCTTCGGCCGACAGGGCCAGGCCATCAAGAATGCGGGTGAACTGTTTCCAGCCTTCGGCACGGCCACCGGCCGGTTCGCCCAGGTGTCGGGCACCGAAAGTTTCGGACAGTTCCAGGGCCACGGCACGCTTGATCAGAAACGCAGCGCCCAGTTTGGAGCCTTCGGAGACGAAGATCCAGCCCATTGCCTCGCCCAGGCTCGGGTTGCGCAGGGCCCCCGGTACGGCTGGCGGTACTTCGGTGTCGAGGTCGGCGAGGTCCAGGCGGGCCTGTTCGGCACGGCAGCGCTCGGCCAGGTCGGGGATGATGGCGATCAGTTGCGGGTCGTTGTACAGGGCCTGCAGCTCGGCCTGGAACAGGTACTGGGCGACCACGAAGCGGGCGAAGCTTTCGCGGCTGTCGAAGGGCGCGTGGGCTTTGACCAGGGCATCCAGTTCGGCGTGGGGGGCGTGGGTGATCTGGTTGAGGCGCTGGGAGCGCAGGGCTGGGCGGTCGGTCATGGGGCAGTCCTTGGAAAAGGGGGCGTCTAGAGACAAGACGAAACAGCGGGGCTGGGACAGTAAAAAAATCGGGTTTTCGTGTTGCCTGTACTGGCCTCTTCGCGGGCTTGCCCGCTCCCACAGGTCCATCGCAGGCCCAAGGCTTGCGCAGTATCTGTGGGAGCGGGCGAGCCCGCGAAGAGGCCGGTACAGACGCAAGGGGTCAGATATCCCAAACCACATTGATGCCGAAGTTGCGCCCCGGCATGGTCAGGCGGTCGATGTTGGCCGGCTGAGTCACGGCCGCTTCACCCTGGCCGTCGTAGCTGCGTACCGAATCCCACTGCCAGTACTTCTTGTCGGTGAGGTTGTACAGGCCGGCGTTGATGGTCACGTCGTCGGTGACCTTGTAGTAACCGGTCAGGTCCAGCACCCCGTAGCCCGGGGTGCGGAACTTGGAGCTCGAGCCGTCGGGCGAGTAGAAGGTGCTGTCGTCGACGCGGGTCTTGCGCTTGACCAATGTCCAGCTCAGCAGGCCGCCGTAGTGTTGTTGTTCGTAACCCAGGCCGAACACGCCCTTGAGCGGGTTGACGCTGTTCAGTGGCTCGCCGGTGTCATCGTTTCGGCCATAGGTGTAGGCGATCGAGCCCTGGGTATACAGGCCCTGCGGCGCACCGAAGTGGTCGAGGTTCAGGCGGCCCTTGACCTCGGTACCCTTGATGGTGGCGTGCTTGATGTTGTTGGCCTTGAAGGTCTGCTCCAGGTTGGCGCTTTGTACGGCATCTTCGTCGATGAAGTCGCGGTACTTGTTGTAGAACACCGCCACGTCGAAATTACCGGCGTCGAAGTTGCCACGCAGGCCGGTTTCATAGCTTTTGCTCTTTTCGGGTTCGAGCCCCGGGTTGCCTTCGACGCGGTAGCCTTGCTCGATGTTCTCAAACTTCCCGTACATGGATTTGGCGGTCGGGGTGCGGAAACCTTCGGCGTACTGGCCATACCAGGTGTAGTTGTCGCTGAAGGCGTAGGTCAGGCCGAACTTGGGCGAGACGCGGTGCCACTTCTTGTCCGAGTCGTCCTGGGAGGTAGGTGCGGTACCGCTGGACTCCAGGCCACGCAGGAATTCCTCGGTGAACCTGGGCTCCATGCGCGTGTAGTCGTAACGGGCACCAGGCATGAAGGTCCAGTTGTTCCAGCGGATTTCATCCTGCACGAACAGGCTGTAGGTGTTCACCGTCGGGTCCGGGAAGTCGCTGACCAGGGCCTGGCCGTCTGCCGGGCGCTCGGCGCCAGCGGCAGAACAGCCTGAACCAACGGCCAGGCAGGTACCGGTGCCGCTGCGGGAACCGGTGACCTTCTCGTGCTTGAGGGTGGTGCCGTACGTCAACAGGTGGTCGGTGGCGCCGAGGCTGAAGGCCTTGTCCAGCTGGGCGTCGAATACCCACTGGCGGTCCTTGTACAGGGTGTCTCGGGTACGCAGTACCTGACGGCCAGGCGGTGCGTAGACTTCCTCGGTGTGCTGGTCGGTCTTGGCGATCTGGTAGTTCAGGCTCCACTTCACATGGTCGGCGATCAGCGAATCCAGGCCGAACTCATGGTTGATGCCAAAGCGTTCGCGGGTGATGGTGTCGTTGCCATTGCGCGCCTTGTAGTACCCCGAGGCACCAAAGCCAGGAATGAAAGGCCCGCCCACCGCACTGAGGATGTTCTGGTCGCGGTCATCCTTGTAGCGCTCGTAGGTGAAGCCCAGGCGCGCTTCGTCGGCGTAGTTCCAGCCCAGCTTGGCCAGCACGTTTGTGGTGCGCACGTCCATCGGGTTGGCTTCGGTACGCGCCAGGCCGTCACCGCTGTGGCCGCCGTGGGTCTCGGTTTCGTGACCGTTGCGCTGGCTCAGGTGCAACAGGCCGTCGAAGTCGCCTTGGCGGCCGGCGACGGTGGCCGAGGTCAGCCAGCTTTCGTCGGCCGAGCTGTAGCCGGTCTTCAGGCGGGCACCGGCGTCCTTGCCAGGCTTGATGATGTCGTCCGGGTCTAGGGTGAAGTAGCTCACCGCCCCGCCGATGGCGTTGCTGCCATACAGCACCGAGGCCGGGCCGCGGAGGATTTCCACACGCTTGACGATCTCCGGGTCAACGTAGTTGCGCTGGGTCTGGGCGTAGGGGCCGAAGAAGAAACTGTCGGGGATCGACACGCCGTCCACCTGGGTGAGGATGCGCTCGCCATCGATACCACGGATGTTGTAGCCGTTCAGGCCGCTGCGCTGGCCGGTGCCGGCTACCGACACACCCGGTTCGTAGCGCACCAGGTCCTGGATGTTGTTCACGTTCTGCCGGTCCAGTTGCTCGCGGGTCTGCACGCTGACGGTGCTCGGCACCTGGCTGACGTCCTGGGCGCTGCGGGTGGCGCTGACTGTCACCTGCTGCAGGGCAATCACATTGGCGCTGGCCTGGCGTTCGAGCACCACATTGCCGTTGCTGATCTTGCGAAAGCCCAGGCCGGTGCCGTGCAGCAGGCGCTTGAGCGCGGCTTCCGGTGGTAGCGAACCCTGCACCCCTGGCGATGCCACGCCGTCGGCCAGTTCGGCGCTGAAGCCGACCTGCCAGCCGGTGACCTGGCTGAAAGCATTGATGGCCGTAACCAGCGGCTGCTGGCCGATGCTGAAGCGGTAGTCGCCCATGCGCGGGCTGCTGGCCTGTGCCGGCTCGGCGGCCAGCGCCGGCAGGCTGATGGCGCCACTGGCGAGCAGGGCCAGGTTCAGTAGGGAAAGGCTCAGGAGGGACAGTTGCCCTCCATGGCGAGGAAGGGTGGAGGGGCGGGTAGGACCTGTGGACATCGGAAGCGCTCCCTGACGCGCGGACTGTTATAGGTGATGGCTGTCCTCGTTTTCAAACGAGAATCAGTTGCATTGGCTATAACGAGACGGGCGGGGTAGCGTGACTGCGTAAAAATAAATTCAGGGGACCATGATCATGTGCTGCCTGCACGGGCCTCATCGCCGGCAAGCCAGCTCTCATAGAACAACACATGACTCATTGGTTCGGCGAGGTTCTGTAGGAGCAGCCTTGTGCTGCGAAGAGGCCGGTACTGACAAAGCCTGTCTGTTGCTTGTACCGGCCTCTTCGCAGCACAAGGCTGCTCCTACAAAGGCCGCGTCAGACGAGCGATATTTGTTCTCTGCGCGACAGCGCAGCCCAAAAGGGCTGGGTAATCTCCCACAGGGACATCGCATTGCTTGAGGCCAATGCGGTCGGGGTGGGAGCTGGCTTGCCGGCGATGAGGCCGAGACAGGCAAAAGATCAGTTCAGGATAACCAGCGCCGGGTACTCATGCAGCTGTGCCGCGGTGATGTGGGCCAGTGCACGCAGGGTTTCCAGCGGCTGGTCGAGGCGGTAGTTGCCGGTGACCGCCATGTCTTCCAGCTGCGCATTGCGGTTGATGATCCAGCCCGGGTAGTAGCGCTGCACCTCGGCCAGCACCTGGCTCAGCGGGCAGTTCTCGAACACCAGGCGGCCGTCGACCCAGGCCAGGTCCTTGTGCATGTCGGGGCGCTGGCGCTGGCCGAACCCCTTGGGGCCGACGCTGATGCTGTCGCCGGCGCTCAGGCGGATGCGCTGGTCGCGGGCCCCCTGCAGGTCGACATCGCCGCGCTGCACCCGCACCTGTGCCTCGCCGTCGAGGTAGCGCACGGCAAAGTCGGTGTCGCGCACCTGCGCGCGCAACGGCCCGGCCTGCACTTCCAGTGGTAGCAGCGCGCCCTCGGGGACCTGAAAATAGGCCTCACCCTGCAATAGGCGGGCGACCTGGCGACCATCACGCTGCTCGCTGGCAAATGCCGAATTGGTGTTGAGCAGCACTTTCGCCCCATCTTCCAGCTGCAGGCGCTGGCGTTCTCCCACCACTGTCAGGTGGTCGGCCTGCAGGCGCATGGGCAGGTTGCCGAGGGTGAACAGCCCGACCAGCAGCAGCGCTGCCGTGGCCAGGGGTTTCCAGTGGCTGCGCAGGCGCCCGCGCCACGAGCGGCGCTGTTGCCGATGCATCTGCACGGCCACCTGGTGCAGCGGCGCGCCGTTCCACAGGGCTTCTGCCTCCACATAGGCCTCGGCATTTTCCGGCGCTGCGCTCAGCCAGGCTTCGAAGGCCTGTGTGTCGTCGGCATCGGCGCATTGCAGGCGCACCAGCCAGTCCAGCGCCTCGTCCATGGCACGAGCACGGGCGCTGGGCCCGGCGGGTGACGGGCGAGGGGCAGGGCTGTCGGTCACGGTGAATCCTTGAATGGTTTTTTGCGAATGATCAAGGCTGAGGCGGGGTGTGGCAAGGGCTTTGCGTTGCCTCACTTGAGGCGGTCGGCGACACCCATGCAGATCGCCATGATCAGTTTCAGTTCCTTCTGTACCGTGCTGGGCGAAACATTCAGTTGTTCGGCGATTTCCAGGTAGGTGGCGCCATGCAGGCGGCTGAGGATGAAGATGCGCTGCTGGCGTTCGCTCAACTGGTTGAGGCTGATGCTCAGGTGCCTGAGCAACTGCTCGGCATGGGCCGCATCCTCGCTGCTGGTGGCCGGTGCGGCCACGCTGTGCAGGACCTCGTCGGGCACGTCGTCGACCAGCATGCGCGATTGCACCCGGCGTGCGCGCAGGTGGTCGAGGGCCAGGTTGCGCGCGGTCTGGAACACGAACGGCTCGATGTGTTCGATGGGCCGCTCACCGAGCGCGCGGGACACCCGCAGGTAGGTTTCCTGCAACAGGTCCTCGGCCGTATTGGGGTTGCCCACCATGCGCTGCAGGGTGCGCAGCAGGGTAAGGCGCTGGACGAGGAAGACAGAGTTGAACCGGGACTGACTCACTGGGGGACCTGGCCGACGAAAGGTTAATGATAATGCTTATCATCCATCTCGAAGGTCAAGCCTGGAAATGTTAGGAAAAGGTAAAGATTGTGAGTCCCAGCCTTGCGCGGTCCCGTGTAGGAGCGGCGTTGTGTCGCGATGGGCTGCGCAGCAGTCCCAGCATTTTGGCCTTGGCACAGATTGCAGGGGGCTGCTGCGCAGCCCATCGCGACACAAGGCCGCTCCTACAGGGAGCGTGCCGAAGCTCAGCGGGCGCGGCACAACGCCAGGCAGTTATCCAGCATGCGGTTGGAGAACCCCCACTCGTTGTCATACCAGGCCAGCACCTTGAGCATGCGCCCGTTTGCCCGGGTATGGTTGGCATCGAAGATCGACGACAGCGGGTTGTGGTTGAAATCGCAGGAAACCAGCGGCAAGGCGTTGTAGCCCAATACCCTGGAATGCTTGCTGGCCTCGAGGAACAGCTGGTTGACCTGTTCGGCCGTGGCCTCGCGCTTGAGATTGACAGTGAGGTCCACCAGCGACACGTTGATCACCGGCACCCGTACCGCCATGCCGGTCAGCTTGCCGGCCAGCTCCGGCAGCACCAGGCCCACGGCCTCGGCAGCGCCGGTCTTGCTCGGGATCATCGACTGGGTCGCCGAGCGCGCACGGTACGGATCGCCGTGGTACACATCGGTCAGCACCTGATCGTTGGTATAGGCATGGATGGTAGTCATCAGGCCCTGGTCGATGCCGAACTCGCGGTGCAGCACCTGGGCAATCGGTGCCAGGCAGTTGGTAGTGCAGGAGGCATTGGAGATGATCTGGTGCGAGGCCCGCAGGATGTCATGGTTGACCCCGTACACCACGGTGGCATCGGCGCCTTTGGCCGGTGCCGAGACAATCACCTTGCCAGCCCCCGCAGCCAGGTGGGCGGCGGCCTTGGCACGCTCGGTGAACAGCCCGGTGCATTCGAACACCACGTCGATCGCCTCGGCCTTCCAGGGCAGTTCGGCCGGGTTGCGGATGGCACTGACCGCGATACGGTCACCGTTGACCGTGAGGCTTTCGTGGTCGGCCTCGACGCTGGCGTCGAAGGTGCCGTGCACGCTGTCGTACTTGAGCAGGTGGGCATTCATGGCGCTGTCGCCCAGGTCGTTGATGGCGACGACCTGCAGGTCCTGGCGGTAGCCTTGGGTATACAGTGCGCGCAGGACGTTGCGCCCGATGCGGCCGAATCCATTGAT
Organism: Pseudomonas shirazica; assembly: GCF_015168335.1. Taxonomy (NCBI): domain Bacteria; kingdom Pseudomonadati; phylum Pseudomonadota; class Gammaproteobacteria; order Pseudomonadales; family Pseudomonadaceae; genus Pseudomonas; species Pseudomonas shirazica. The sequence continues at coordinate 4,216,936 of NZ_CP063456.1, read as the reverse complement.
GGCGATGCGTAGGGTCATGGCAGTACCTCTGGCAGTCCGAGTGAAAGCTGTGGCACAAAGGAGCTTCACTGAAACGGTTTTGTTGTTGGAATTACAAGATTATTCACCTGCCGATAGAAAACAAGCCTTTTTAGTGGCAGTATTTTGTTTAAACATACAACGAGTGGTTGGGCGACGTGCCTCCACCGATGCAGCGGGCTCCTCTACCTTGAGCCTAGGCCGCAATCGTTTGGAGGGGAAATGCCCGGCAAACCGCCCTTACAATTAGCCTGGAGTCCAGTACATGCATCCGCGCATCCTTGAGGTCACCCAGCGGCTGGTCGAACGTAGCCGTGCCACCCGCGAACGCTACCTGCAACTGATTCGCGGCGCGGCCAGTGACGGCCCCATGCGTGCCAGCCTGCAGTGCGCCAACTTCGCCCATGGCGTGGCCGGTTGCGGCAGCGACGACAAGCAGACCCTGCGCCTGATGAACGCGGCCAACGTGGCCATTGTCTCGGCCTACAACGACATGCTTTCGGCGCACCAGCCGTATCAGCACTTCCCCGAGCAGATCAAGCAGGCCTTGCGTGAAGTCGGCTCGGTCGGCCAGTTCGCCGGTGGCGTGCCAGCCATGTGCGATGGCGTGACTCAGGGCGAGCCGGGCATGGAGCTGGCCATCGCCAGCCGCGAAGTGATCGCCATGTCCACTGCCGTGGCCCTGTCGCACAACATGTTCGATGCCGCGCTGATGCTGGGCATCTGCGACAAGATCGTTCCCGGCCTGATGATGGGGGCGCTGCGCTTCGGCCACCTGCCGACCATCTTCGTTCCGGGCGGGCCGATGGTCTCCGGCATTTCCAACAAGCAGAAGGCCGATGTGCGCCAGCGCTACGCCGAAGGCAAGGCCAGCCGCGAAGAGCTGCTGGAGTCGGAGATGAAGTCCTACCACAGTCCTGGCACCTGCACCTTCTACGGCACTGCCAATACCAACCAGTTGGTGATGGAGGTGATGGGCCTGCACCTGCCGGGCGCCTCGTTCGTCAACCCGTACACACCGCTGCGCGACGCGCTCACCGCCGAGGCCGCGCAGCAGGTCACGCGCATGACCAAGGCCAGCGGCAGCTTCATGCCGCTGGGTGAAATCGTCGACGAGAAGGCGTTGGTCAACTCCATCGTCGCCCTGCATGCCACCGGCGGCTCGACCAACCATACCCTGCACATCCCGGCGATTGCCCAGGCTGCGGGTATCCAGCTGACCTGGCAGGACATGGCTGACCTGTCCGAGGTGGTACCGACCCTGTCCCACGTCTACCCCAACGGCAAGGCCGACATCAACCACTTCCAGGCCGCGGGCGGCATGGCCTTCCTGATCCGCGAGCTGCTCGATGCCGGGCTGCTGCACGAAGATGTCAACACCGTGGCCGGCCATGGCCTGCGCCGCTACACCCAGGAGCCGTTCCTCGACAACGGCAGGCTGGTGTGGCGCGAAGGGCCGCAGCACAGCCTGGACGAAAGCATCCTGCGCCCGGTCGCGCGGCCGTTCTCGGCCGAAGGCGGGCTGCGGGTGATGGAGGGCAACCTCGGCCGCGGCGTGATGAAGGTGTCCGCTGTTGCCCCCGAGCACCAGGTGGTCGAGGCCCCGGCGCGGGTGTTCCACGACCAGCAGTCGCTGGCCGATGCGTTCAAGGCCGGCGAGCTGGAGCGTGACTTCGTCGCCGTGGTGCGCTTCCAGGGCCCGCGCTGCAACGGCATGCCGGAGCTGCACAAGCTCACACCGTTCCTCGGTGTGCTGCAGGACCGTGGCTTCAAGGTGGCACTGGTCACCGACGGTCGCATGTCCGGTGCCTCGGGCAAGATCCCGGCGGCCATTCACGTTTGCCCCGAGGCTTATGACGGCGGCCCGCTGGCACGGGTGCGCGATGGTGATATTGTGCGGGTCGATGGTGTCGAAGGCACGCTGCGGGTAATGGTGTCGGCCGAAGAACTGGCCAGCCGCGACCTGCCGCCAGCGCCACAGGGCAACGACCTGGGCTGCGGGCGCGAGCTGTTCGGCTTCATGCGCATGGCGTTCAGCCCGGCAGAGCAGGGCGCCAGTGCGTTCACCTCGGCCCTGGAGAACCTCAAATGAAGGACCTGCTGGTTGGCGACATCGGCGGCACCAATGCCCGTTTTGCGTTGTGGCGTGACAACCAGCTGGATGAAGTGAAGGTCTTTGCCACCGAGGACTACACCAGCCCGGAACAGGCCATCGAGGCTTACCTTGAAGGCTTGGGCATTCCCCGCGGCGGCGTGACTGCTGCCTGCCTGGCGGTGGCCGGTCCGGTCGATGGCGATGAGTTCCGCTTCACCAACAACCACTGGCGCCTCAGCCGCGTGGCCTTCTGCCAGACATTGCAGGTCGAGCGGCTGCTGCTGATCAACGATTTTACCGCCATGGCGCTGGGCATGACCCGCCTGCGCCCCGGCGAGTTCCGCGAAGTGTGCCCAGGCCAGGCGGACCTGTCTCGGCCGGCATTGGTCATTGGCCCGGGTACCGGGCTGGGCGTTGGCGCGCTATTGCGCCTGGGCGAACAGCACTGGCATGCCTTGCCGGGAGAGGGCGGGCACGTCGACCTGCCGGTGGGCAATGCCCGCGAAGCGGCGATTCACCAACAGATTCACGGGCAGATCGGCCATGTCAGCGCCGAGACCGTGCTCAGTGGCGGTGGCCTGCTGCGCCTGTACCAGGCAATTTGCTCGCTGGACGGCGACACACCCCGACACAAGACCCCGGCACAGATCACCGATGCCGCGCTCGGCGGCGAGCCGCGGGCGCTGGCGGTGATCGAGCAGTTCTGCCGGTTCCTCGGCCGAGTCGCTGGTAACAATGTTCTGACGCTGGGCGCACGGGGTGGGGTCTATATTGTCGGCGGCGTGATCCCGCGCTTTGCCGAGCTGTTCGTGCGCAGCGGGTTTGCCGCGAGTTTTTCCGACAAGGGCTGCATGAGTGGCTATTTCGCTGGTGTGCCGGTTTGGCTGGTGACGGCGGAGTTTTCCGGGTTGCTGGGGGCCGGGGTGGCTTTGCAGCAGGCGCTGGATAACCGATAGGTAGCAGGGGGCCGCTGTGCGGCCCATCGCGACACAAGGCCGCTCCTACACGGGGCCGCGCCATTCTGTAGGAGCGGCTTGTGTCGCGATGGGCTGCAAGGCAGCCCCAGAAAGCAACACCCGACAGCAGGCAAAAAGACCTGCAATCAACAAGAGGAAGGACCACCTTGAGCACTGCCGGCAAATCGATCCTGATGGTCGACGACGACCAGGAAATCCGCGAACTGCTGCAAACCTACCTGAGCCGCTCCGGCTTCCAGGTGCATGCCGAAGCCGACGGCAAGGGCTTTCGCCGCGCGCTGGAAACCACCCCCTGCGACCTGGTCATCCTCGATGTCATGCTGCCCGACGAAGACGGCTTCAGCTTGTGCCGCTGGGTACGCCAGCACCCGCGACAGGCACGGGTACCGATCATCATGCTCACCGCCAGCTCCGACGAAACCGACCGGGTCATCGGCCTGGAGCTGGGCGCCGACGACTACCTGGGCAAGCCATTCAGCCCCCGCGAACTGCAAGCGCGGATCAAGGCTCTGCTGCGCCGCGCCGAGTTCGGCCAGGCGGCGCCGGGCAGTGCGGTGCTGGCCTTCGACGACTGGCGCCTGGACACGGTCAGCCACCGCCTGTTCCATCGCGACGGTGAGGAAGTGATTCTCTCCGGCGCCGACTTCGCCCTGCTCAAGCTGTTCCTCGACCACCCACAGCAGATCCTCGACCGCGACACCATCGGCAACGCCACCCGTGGTCGCGAGCCGATGCCACTGGACCGCATCGTCGACATGGCGGTCAGCCGCCTGCGCCAGCGCCTGCGCGATACCGACAAACCACCCAGGCTGATCCGCACCGTACGCGGCAGCGGTTACCTGTTGGCTGCCCATGTCTGCAATGCGCCCTGAGCGGCGCTGGCGTCTGCTGCCGCGTTCGCTACTGGGGCGCATGCTGCTGCTGACCCTGCTGGTAGTGCTGCTGGCCCAGGGGTTGTCGAGCATCATCTGGGTTGCCCAATTGCGCGCCAGCCAGTTGCAGGGCCTGCGTGCAAGCGCCAGCAGCCTGGCTCATTCGATGAGTGCCAGTGTCAGCTACTTCCGCTCGTTGCCGGTGGCGTACCGGCCGATGGTCCTCGACCAGCTGCGCAGCATGGGCGGCACGCGCTTTTTCGTGTCCCTCAACGCCAAGCCGCTGGACATGCCGCTACTGCCCGTTACCCCACGCAAGCAGGCGGTGATCGATGTGTTCCAGCAAGTGCTGCATGAGCGCCTGGGTTCGCAGATGGAAATTTCCGTGGAGTTCGTCGGGCCGGACGACCTGCGTATCTTCAACAGCGGCCTGAAGCTCGACGAACTGCCACGCTCCTGGGCGCATTACTCGCTGACCCTGGAGCCACTCAACCCGCCGGTGCTGGTAACCCAGATCCGCCTGGGCGAGGGTGAGTGGCTGTACATCGCCTCGCTGCTGCCCGAGCCCTACACCAGCCTGGAGGCCGAGCGCCTGCCGCGTCAGCAGATCGGCTTCATCGTGTTGACCACGGCCTTGCTGCTGTTGTTCATCGGCTTGCTGGTGCACTGGCAAAGCTGGCCGCTCAAGCGCCTGGCGCGGGCTGCACGGGAAATGTCGCTGGGCGCCGATGTGGCGCCGGTGGCCGAAGGCGGTGGCAGCGAGGTGGTCGAGGTGGGGCGTGCGTTCAACAGCATGCGCGAGCGCATCAGCCGATACCTGACCGAGCGCAGCCAGCTGTTCAGTGCCATTTCCCACGACCTGCGCACGCCGATCACCCGCTTGCGCCTGCGCGTCGAGCTGCTGGAGGACGAGCGCCTGCAGGCCAAGTTCAGCCAGGATCTGGACGAGCTGGAACTGCTGGTCAAAGGCGCGTTGCAGTGCGTGAAGGACACCGACATCCACGAGAACATCGAGCCGGTCGACCTCAACCAGGTGCTGGAAATCCTGGCCGAGCCTTACCTGGGCGATGGCCGCATAACGCTCGAAGGCCGGGCGCTGGCGCCGTACCCGGGCAAGCCGCTGGCGTTGCGGCGCTGCATCGGCAACCTGATCGACAATGCCATCAAGTACGGCGAGCGGGCACGGTTGCGCATCATCGACAATGCCGAGGGTTTTGTCCTGCAGGTGGATGACCAGGGGCCGGGGGTGCCGCAGCAGCAGCTGGAGCAGGTGTTCGAGCCGCACTTCCGTCTGGCCGGGCAGCAACAGGGGTACGGGCTGGGGTTGGGGATTGCGCGCAACATTGCCCATAGCCATGGCGGGGAGGTGAGCTTGCTGAACCTGCGTGAGGGCGGGTTGCGGGTGACCTTGTATCTGCCGCGGGGCATGGACTGAAGGGTTGTATTGCGTCTACCGGCCCCTTCGCGGGTAAACCCGCTCCCACAAAGACCTCACAGGTCCATGCAGACTCCGAGGCTAACGCAAAAACCTGTAGGAGCGGGTTTACCCACGAAGAGGCCGGCACAGGCAACACAAATGTCACTGACTGGTGACAAATCCACCCTCCTTGGTGACATTCCCATCCAGGCCCGCTCACTAGAATTCGCAGACGACTGGCAAGGATCAAGCTGGCCCATGAGCACCTCCAACCTGGCTTCCACCCGCTGGCTCGATGCCCCGGCCCACAACGCCTGGCGCATGGCAGAAGGGCAACGCCTGCTGGCCTTCGCCACGGCTTCGAAACTGCCCGATGGCTTCGGTAGCCTCGACGCCGCAGGCCTGCTTGCCCCCGGTGCCCGCGCCGAAACCCTGATCACCACCCGCATGACCCACTGCTTTGCCCTGGCCCACCTGCAGGGGGTGCCCGGCTACCTGGCCTATGCCGAACACGGTGTGGCCGCCCTGCGTGGTGCGCTGCAGGATGCCACCTACGGCGGCTGGTTCGCCCACCCCGGTGGCCATGACGACAGCGGCAAGGCGGCTTACCTGCATGCCTTTGTCGCCCTGGCCGCCTGCTCGGCTGTGATGGCAGGTGCTGGTGGTGCACCAGCCCTGCTGGCAGACGCGGTGCAGGTGCTCGAAGCGCATTTCTGGAGCGAAGAGGAGGGTGCCCTGCGGGAAGCCTTCTCCCGCGCCTGGCAGTTGCCCGAGCAGTACCGTGGCGCCAACAGCAACATGCATGCGGTCGAGGCCTTCCTGGCCCTGGCAGACGTAACTGGCGACAACCTGTGGCTGCAACGCGCCTTGCGCATCGCCGAACGCATCATCCATACCCATGCCGCCGCCAACGGCTACCGGGTCATCGAGCATTTCGACGCCCTCTGGCAGCCGCTGCCGCACTACAACCAGGCGCACCCGGCAGACCACTTCCGGCCTTATGGCTCCACGCCCGGGCATGCCCTGGAGTGGGCGCGGTTGCTGCTGCACCTGGAGGCCAGCCTGGAACGGTCCGGCCTGCAAGCCCCGCAGTGGCTGCCAGACTGCGCCCGCGCATTATTCGACACAGCCTGCCGGCAGGCCTGGAGCGTCGATGGCACACCTGGTTTCGTCTACACCCTGGACTGGGCCGATCGCCCGGTGGTGCGCGCACGCCTGCACTGGGTGCATGCCGAAGCCTGCGCCGCCGCCGCGGCCCTGTTGCTGCGCACGGGCGAGGCGCACTACGAACAGTGGTACCGCCGTTGCTGGGACTTCATCGCCAACCATTTCATCGACCATGGCGCTGGCAGCTGGCACCACGAGCTCGATGCACACAACCAGCCCGCTGCGACCATCTGGCCAGGCAAACCCGACCTCTACCATGCCTACCAGGCGCTGCTGCTGCCGGGCTTGCCACTGGCACCCAGCCTGGCCAGCAGCCTGGCCGGCAATGTAACCAAACGATGACATTCGCGCATCGCTTCGTTACCTGGCGAGGCGAGCACGCTGTTTAGACTTCATGCAACGCAAGCGATCGACTTGCACGGCATAACAACAAGAAAGGTGCTTCGATGAATTCCACGCTCCGTCTCGCTGCCGCAATCTCACTGGCCTCCTTGTTCCCGCTGAGTGCCTTGGCTGCCGATGCCAAAGGCAGTGTCGAGGTCGTGCACTGGTGGACCTCCGGTGGTGAAAAAGCGGCGGTCGATGTGCTCAAGGCCCAGGTTGAAAAGGATGGCTTCACCTGGAAGGACGGCGCCGTCGCCGGTGGTGGTGGTGCCACCGCCATGACCGTGCTCAAGAGCCGCGCCGTGGCCGGCAACCCGCCGGGTGTCGCGCAGATCAAGGGCCCGGACATCCAGGACTGGGCTGCCACCGGCCTGCTCGACGCCGATGTGCTCAAGGATGTGGCCAAGGAAGAAAAGTGGGACTCACTGCTCGACAAGAAAGTCGCGGACACCGTCAAGTACGGCGGTGACTATGTCGCCGTCCCGGTGAACATCCACCGCATCAACTGGCTGTGGATCAATCCCGACGTCTTCAAGAAGGCCGGGATCGACAAGGCGCCAGCCACCCTCGACGAATTCTATGCCGCCGCCGACAAGCTCAAGGCCGCCGGCTTCATCCCGCTCGCCCATGGCGGCCAGCCGTGGCAGGACAGCACCGTGTTCGAAAGCGTGGTGCTGGCGGTGATGGGGGCCGATGGCTACAAGAAGGCCCTGGTCGACCTCGACAGCGCGGCCCTGACCGGCCCGGAGATGGTCAAGGCGCTGACCGAACTGAAAAAGGTCGCCACCTACATGGACCCGGATGGCAAAGGCCAGGACTGGAACCTGGAAGCGGCCAAGGTCATCAACGGCAAGGCCGGCATGCAGATCATGGGCGACTGGGCCAAGAGCGAATGGACCCTGGCGAAGAAGACCGCCGGCAAGGACTACCAGTGCGTGCCGTTCCCCGGCACCGAAAAGGCCTTCCTGTACAACATCGACTCGCTGGTGGTGTTCAAGCAGAACGACGCCGGCACGTCTGCCGGCCAGCAGGACATTGCCCGCAAGGTGCTGGGTGAGGACTTCCAGAAGGTCTTCAGCAGCAACAAGGGCTCGATCCCGGTGCGCAACGACATGCTGGCCGACATGGGCAAGTATGGCTTCGACGCCTGCGCGCAGACCTCTGCCAAGGACTTCCTGGCCGATGCCAAAAATGGCGGCCTGCAGCCGAGCATGGCGCACAACATGGCCACCACGCTGGCCGTGCAGGGCGCGTTCTTCGATGTGGTGACCAACTACATCAACGACCCCAAGGCCGACCCGGCCGATGCGGCGAAGAAGCTGGCGGCGGCGATCAAGTCTGCCCAGTAAAGCTGACGCGATTCCGTTGTAGGAGCGGCCTTGTGTCGCGATGGGCTGCGCAGCAGCCCCATAACCTGCGCACTCGATCTTTAAGGTAGGTAATCGACCTTGAGTCCTTTGGGGCTGCTGCGCAGCCCATCGCGACACAAGGCCGCTCCTACAGGGGAGTGCGGCGCCTTTGAGGTGAACCATGACCACAGCAACCGCCCAACTGCGGGCCTCACCCCTGGACGCGCTACAGCGCTGGCTGCCCAAGCTGGTGCTGGCGCCTAGCATGTTCATCATCCTGGTGGGCTTCTACGGCTACATCCTCTGGACCTTCGTTCTGTCCTTCACCACCTCGACCTTCCTGCCTACCTACAAATGGGCCGGCCTGGCGCAATACGCCCGGCTGTTCGACAACGACCGCTGGTGGGTGGCAAGCAAGAACCTGGTGCTGTTCGGCGGCCTGTTCATCGCCATCAGCCTGGTCATCGGCGTAGTGCTGGCGGTCTTGCTGGACCAGCGCATCCGTCGCGAAGGTTTCATCCGCACCATCTACCTGTACCCCATGGCGCTGTCGATGATCGTCACCGGTACCGCCTGGAAGTGGCTGCTCAACCCCGGCATGGGCCTGGACAAGCTGCTGCGTGACTGGGGCTGGGAGGGCTTTCGCCTGGACTGGCTGATTGATCCCGACCGGGTGGTGTACTGCCTGGTGATCGCCGCCGTGTGGCAGGCCTCGGGTTTCATCATGGCAATGTTCCTTGCCGGCCTGCGTGGCGTCGACCCGTCGATCATCCGTGCCGCGCAGATCGACGGCGCCAGCCTGCCGCGCATCTACTGGCGCGTGGTACTGCCCAGCCTGCGCCCGGTGTTCTTCAGCTCGCTGATGATCCTCGCGCACATTGCCATCAAGAGCTTCGACCTGGTGGCGGCGATGACTGCCGGCGGCCCAGGCTACTCGTCCGACCTGCCGGCGATGTTCATGTATTCGTTCACCTTCAGCCGCGGCCAGATGGGCATGGGCTCGGCCAGCGCCATCCTGATGCTCGGGGCGATCCTGGCGATCCTCGTGCCTTACCTGTACTCGGAGCTGCGGAGCAAACGCCATGCATAGCCCTCTCGACAAAGCGGTGCTGAGCCCGAGCCGCATCGCCATCCACGCGGTGCTGTTGCTGGCGGTGCTGCTGTACCTGGTACCGTTGGTGGTGATGCTGCTGACCAGCTTCAAGACCCCGGAAGACATCAGCACCGGCAACCTGCTGAGCTGGCCGGCAGTATTTACCGGCATCGGTTGGGTCAAGGCCTGGAGCACGGTCAGCGGTTACTTCTGGAATTCGATCATGATCACCGTGCCAGCGGTGCTGATCTCCACCGCCATCGGCGCGCTGAACGGCTATGTGCTGTCGATGTGGCGCTTCCGCGGTTCACAGCTGTTCTTCGGCCTGCTGCTGTTCGGCTGCTTCCTGCCGTTCCAGACCGTACTGCTGCCGGCCTCGTTCACCCTCGGCAAGCTCGGCCTGGCCAGCACCACGACCGGCCTGGTGCTGGTGCACGTGGTCTACGGCCTGGCCTTCACCACGCTGTTCTTCCGCAACTTCTACGTAAGCATCCCCGATGCGCTGGTCAAGGCCGCGCGTCTGGACGGTGCCGGGTTCTTCACCATCTTCCGCCGCATCATCCTGCCGATGTCCACGCCGATCATCATGGTCTGCCTGATCTGGCAGTTCACCCAGATCTGGAACGACTTCCTGTTCGGGGTGGTGTTCTCCAGCGGCGATTCGCAACCGATTACCGTGGCCCTGAACAACCTGGTCAATACCAGCACCGGGGCCAAGGAATACAACGTCGACATGGCGGCGGCGATGATCGCCGGCCTGCCAACCCTGCTGGTCTACGTGGTGGCAGGCAAATATTTCGTCCGCGGGCTGACTGCTGGCGCGGTAAAGGGGTAAGTCATGGCAACGCTCGAACTTCGCAATGTGAACAAGACCTACGGCAGCGGTTTGCCGGACACCCTCAAGGACATCCAGCTGTCGATCAAGGATGGCGAGTTCCTGATCCTGGTCGGCCCCTCGGGCTGCGGCAAGTCGACCTTGATGAACTGCATCGCCGGGCTGGAGCAGATCACCGGCGGCGCGATACTCATCGACCAGCAGGACGTCAGCGGCATGAGCCCCAAGGACCGCGACATCGCCATGGTGTTCCAGTCCTACGCGCTGTACCCGACCATGAGCGTGCGCGAGAACATCGAGTTCGGCCTGAAGATCCGCAAGCTGCCGCAAGCTGCAATCGACGAGGAAGTGGCGCGGGTGGCCAAGCTGTTGCAGATCGAGCACCTGCTGGCGCGCAAGCCGGCGCAGCTGTCCGGTGGTCAGCAACAGCGCGTGGCCATGGGCCGGGCGCTGGCACGGCGGCCGAAGATCTACCTGTTCGATGAACCGTTGTCCAACCTCGATGCCAAGTTGCGCGTCGAGATGCGCACCGAAATGAAACTGATGCACCAGCGCCTGAAGACCACCACCGTGTACGTCACCCATGACCAGATCGAGGCCATGACCCTGGGCGACAAGGTGGCGGTGATGAAGGACGGCATCATCCAGCAGTTCGGCACCCCGCAGCAAATCTACAACGATCCGGCCAACCAGTTCGTCGCCAGCTTCATCGGCTCGCCGCCGATGAATTTCATCCCGGTGCGCCTCACGCAACAGGACGGGCGCCTGCTGGCCGTGCTCGACAGCGGCCAGGCGCGTTGCGAGCTGCCCTTGGGAATGGCCGCGGACGAGATGGATGGCCGCGAGGTGATCCTCGGCATCCGCCCCGAGCAGATTGCCCTGGGCGCAGCCGAGGGCAATGGCCTGCCCGGCATTCGCGCCGAGGTGCAGGTGACCGAGCCCACCGGGCCAGACCTGCTGGTATTCGTCACCCTCAACCAGACCAAGGTCTGCTGCCGCCTGGCGCCGGATGTGGCGTGCCGGGTCGGCGATAACCTGAACCTGCAATTCGACCCAGCCCGGGTGCTGCTGTTCGACGCCGCCAGCGGCGAGCGCCTGCACCTGGCCACCACTGCTGCAACCATGAAAGACAACGTGGCGCACTTCAAGGGCCGATAACTCGTCTACACCATCAAATAAGAAAAAGAGGACGCAAAGGGATGGAACAGCGCAAACGCATCAGGACATTGGGCTCGCTGGCCTTGCTCGCGCCACTGGCGATGGCTGTTGGCAGCAGCGTTCAGGCTGCCGAAGCTTTCTCCAGCGAATCGAAGTGGATGACCGGCGACTGGGGCGGCACCCGCACCGAGTTGCTGGAAAAGGGCTATGACTTCACCCTCGATTACGTCGGCGAGGTTGCCGGTAACCTGCACGGTGGATACAACGACGACAAGACTGCGCGCTACAGCGACCAGTTCGCCCTCGGCGCGCACCTGGACCTGCAGAAAATCTTTGGCTGGCACGACGCCGAGTTCAAGCTGGCGATCACCGAGCGCAGCGGCCGCAACCTGTCCAACGACCGCATCAGCGACCCGCGCGCCGGACAGTTCAGCTCGGTGCAGGAAGTGTGGGGCCGCGGCCAGACTTGGCGCCTGACCCAGATGTGGGTCAAGCAGAAGTACTTCGACGGTGCGCTGGACGTGAAATTCGGCCGCTTCGGCGAGGGCGAGGACTTCAACAGTTTCCCCTGCGACTTCCAGAACCTGGCCTTCTGCGGCTCGCAGGTGGGCAACTGGGTTGGCGGCATCTGGTACAACTGGCCGGTCAGCCAGTGGGCGCTGCGGGTAAAATACAACATCACTCCGGAATTCTTCGTTCAGGTCGGTGCCTTCGAGCAGAACCCTTCCAACCTGGAAACCGGCAACGGCTTCAAGCTCAGTGGCAGCGGCACCAAAGGCGCGATCCTGCCGGTGGAAGCGGTGTGGTCACCCAAGGTCAACGGCCTGCCGGGCGAGTACCGCCTGGGTTACTACTACAGCACGGCCAAGGCCGACGATGTGTTCGATGACGTCAACGGCAACCCGCAGGCGCTGACGGGCGAGGCCTTCAAGTCGCACTCCAGCAAGCATGGCTGGTGGGTGGTGGCACAGCAGCAGGTCACTGCCCATGGCGGCGATGTAAACCGTGGCCTGAGCCTGTTCGCCAACTTCACCGTGCACGACAAGGCCACCAACGTCGTCGACAACTATCAGCAAGTGGGCTTGGTCTACAAAGGCGCATTCGACGCCCGGCCCAAGGACGATATCGGCTTCGGCGTGGCGCGCATTCATGTGAATGACGATGTGAAGAAACGCGCCGAACTGCTCAACGCCCAGAACGGCATCAGCGATTACGACAACCCAGGCTTCGTGCCGTTGCAGCGTACCGAGTACAACGCCGAGCTCTACTACGGCTTCCACGTCACCAACTGGCTGACCGTGCGGCCCAACCTGCAGTACATCAAGAGCCCCGGCGGCGTGGATGAGGTGGATAACGCGCTGGTCGCAGGTTTGAAGATTCAGTCGTCATTCTGAGAGCAATTGTTGTAAATTTACGCCAATCCACTTCGGTACCCGGCAACCACTGGTCTTCAGTGGTTGTCGGGGATAGGCCGAGACAGCGCTATCTCAAACAACAAGAGCTCTGAACCATGCCCGAACATCCGCTCCATCGCTTCTTCACCTCGCAGCGGCCCCGGCCGACATTCGAGTGGGAGCGTTACCAGCAGCGCGATGTGCTGATCATCGACCATCCCCGTTGCCAGGCGGTGTTCAGCCGCCAGGGTGCGCAACTGCTGCATTTTCAACCAGCGGGTGAACGGCCCTGGCTGTGGTGCGCCGAGCAGTGGCCGCAGGTGGGGGCGATCCGCGGTGGCGTGCCGGTGTGCTGGCCATGGTATGGACGCCACCCCAGCGAGGACTTGTGGCCCGCCCATGGCTGGGCGCGCCTGCTCGACTGGAAGCTGGTGGACAGCCGCGAGGACGAGGAGGGCGTAACCCTGAAATGGCGGCTGGACCTGTGCGACTGGCAGGTCGACCTGCATGCCCGGCTGGGTAGCCGCATGGAGCTGAGCCTGAGCACCGAGCACCAGGACAGCGAACCCTGTCAGCTGAGCCATGCCCTGCTGGCCTACTGGCGCATCAGTGACGTGTCCGAGATAGCGCTGTCCGGGTTGGAGGATATCGAAGGCTACGACCGCCTGAACCGCCAGGCCTGCCGTGAAGATGGCGCGCTGAAGCTCAAGGGCGGTTGCCAGAAGGTCTACCCCGGCACGCCGCGGGTGCAATTGCAGGACCCGGCCTGGCAGCGCGAGCTGTGCATCGATACCGGTGACAGCGACGACACGGTGGTGTGGCACCCGGGCAACCGCCCGCTGATGGGCGTGACCGGGCGTGAATGCCAGCGCTTCGTCTGTGTCGAGGCCGCCAGCGGCAGTGGCGAGGGCCTGAGCCTGGCGCCGGGGCAGCGTGCCCACCTGCGCCTGCAGGCCCACCGGCTCAGTTGAGCTCGTCGTCCTCGATCGGGTAGCGGCTGGCGTTGAGGCTTTCCTTGATCTTGCGCAGGTGCGGCTGGAAGTCCACGCCGCGCCGCAGGGTCATGCCGGTGGCCAGCACATCGAGCACGGTCAGCTGGATGATCCGCGAGGTCATCGGCATGTAGATGTCGGTGTCTTCGGGCAGCGGAATGTGCAGGCTCAGGCTGCAGGCATTGGCCAGTGGCGAACCGGCAGCGGTCAGGCCCAGTACCGAGGCGCCGTTTTCCCGGGCCAGGCGGGCCACCTCGACCAGTTCGCGGGTGCGCCCGGTGTAGGAGATGATGACGAACAGGTCGCCGGTGTGCGCCACCGAGGCCAGCATGCGCTGCATCAGCACGTCGGCGTGGGCCGATACTGCCAGGTTGAAGCGGAAGAACTTGTGCTGGGCGTCCAGCGCCACCGGGGCCGAGGCGCCCAGGCCGAAGAAGTGGATCTGCCGGGCCTGGATCATCATGTCCACGGCACGGCTGACCTGTTGCGGGTCGAGCTGCTGGCAGGCGCTGTCGAGCGAGGCGATGGCACTGGCGAAGATCTTCTGGGTGTAGGCTGCCGGGTCATCGTCAGCCTCCACCGCGCGGCTGACGTAGGCGGCGCCGCTGGCCAGGCTCTGCGCCAGCTGCAGCTTGAGCTCGGGGTAGCCGCTGACGCCGAACGAGCGGCAGAAGCGGTTGACGGTCGGTTCGCTGACCTTGGCCGCCTGGGCCAGCGCAGCGATGCTGAAACGGGTGGCTTGTTGCGGATTGAGCAGGATGACTTCGGCGACTTTGCGTTCGGCCTTGTTCAGCTCGTCGAGGCGGCCCTGGATCTGTTCCAGGAGGTTTCGCACGCGGTCCATGGGTGTGTCCTTGGGTCGGGAAGACAGCCGGCTGTTGGAGCAGCAGGCTTTTTGCACGGTCGTCTATCGTACTGTCGGCGCGGTTGACGTACCACTTGTCTGTAACACTTGTGTGTAATGTTGTGGTTTTTACTACATTATCCCTTGAAAACCGTATGTGAAAGCGGTATTCCTAGACCAACTTTAGGAAAGAACCAACATCATGGCTGCGATCAGTGTCGAACCTTGCACCTTTGCCCTGTTTGGCGCCCTAGGCGACCTGGCATTGCGCAAGCTGTTTCCTGCCCTCTATCAGCTCGACCGGGCCAACCTGCTGCACCCGGAAACCCGCCTGCTGGCGCTGGCCCGCGAGGCCGGTAGCGCGCAGGGCCACCTGGACAGCATCGAGGCGCACCTGCGCCGGCATGTGCCCGAGGCCGATATCGAGCCCGCCGCGCTGGGCCGTTTCCTCGCCAGGCTGAGCTACCAGCACCTGGATTTCCTCCAGCCCGAGGGCTATCAGGCCCTGGCCGAGCAGTTGCCGGGCGAGCTGCCGCTGATTGCCTACTTCGCCACCGCTGCGGCGGTGTACGGGGCCATCTGCGAAAACCTCGACAAGGCCGGGCTGGCCGCACGCACCCGAGTGGTGCTGGAGAAGCCCATTGGCCACGACCTGGAGTCGTCGCGCCGGGTCAATGATGCTGTGGCTCGGTTCTTCCCAGAGAGCCGGGTCTACCGCATCGACCACTACTTGGGCAAGGAAACGGTGCAGAACCTGATCGCCCTGCGTTTCGCCAACAGCCTGTTCGAAACCCAGTGGAACCAGAATTCCATCTCCCATGTGGAGATCACCGTCGCCGAGAAGGTCGGTATCGAAGGCCGCTGGGGCTACTTCGACAAGGCCGGCCAGCTGCGCGACATGATCCAGAACCACCTGCTGCAGCTGCTGTGCCTGATCGCCATGGACCCGCCCAGCGAACTGTCGGCCGACGCCATCCGTGACGAGAAGGTCAAGGTACTCAAGGCCCTGGCACCGATCACCGGTGAAGGGCTGAGCACCCGTGTGGTGCGCGGCCAGTACATCGCCGGCTACAGCGATGGCAAGCCGGTGCCCGGTTACCTGGAAGAAGACAACGCCAACGCCCAGAGCGACACCGAAACCTTCGTCGCCCTGCGTGCTGACATCCGCAACTGGCGCTGGTCGGGGGTGCCGTTCTACCTGCGTACCGGCAAGCGCATGCCGCAGAAACTGTCGCAGATCGTCATCCACTTCAAGGAAACGCCGCACTACATCTTCGCTCCGGAACAGCGTTTGCAGATCGGTAACAAGCTGATCATCCGCCTGCAACCGGACGAAGGCATTTCTTTACGGGTGATGACCAAGGAGCAGGGCCTGGATAAAGGCATGCAACTGCGCAGCGGCCCGTTGCAGCTGAATTTCTCCGATACCTGGCGCAGTGCAAGGATCCCGGATGCCTACGAGCGGCTGTTGCTCGAAGTGATGCGCGGTAACCAGAACCTGTTCGTGCGCAAGGATGAAATCGAGTATGCCTGGAAGTGGTGCGACCAGCTGATTGCTGGCTGGCGTAACGCAGGCGATGCGCCCAAACCGTACGCCGCAGGCTCCTGGGGGCCGATGAGCTCGATTGCACTGATCACACGCGATGGGAGGGCGTGGTATGGGGATATCTGAACTGAAACTGCCAGCGACTGTGACGGTACATGAGCTGGCGGATGCCAAGGCTCTGGCCGCAGCCCAGGCCCATGACGTGGCCGAGCGCCTGCGCGCAGCCATTGCCGCCAAGGGCCAGGCCTGCGTGGTGCTATCCGGCGGCCGCAGCCCGGTGCCGTTCCTCGAGAAGCTGGCCAGCGAAAACCTCGACTGGGCCAAGGTCACCGTCAGCCTGGCCGATGAGCGCTGGGTGCCGGTGGAGCATGCCGACAGCAACGCCGGCCTGCTGGCGCGCCACCTGTTCAAGGGCGCGGCGGCCAAGGCCCGCTTCGTTGGTCTTTACCAGCAGGCGGAGAACCTTGATGCCGCTGCAGGCAAGGCCGATCAGGCCTTGGCCGAGCTGCCGCCAATTGACGTACTGGTGCTGGGCATGGGGGATGATGGCCATACAGCTTCGCTGTTCCCCGCCAGCCCCAACCTGGAAGCAGGCCTCGACCTGGCCAACCCACGCCGCTGCCTGCCTTTGCTGGCACCGAGCGTGCCGCGCCAGCGCCTTTCGATGACCCGCTCGCTGCTGGCCAGTTCCGCCTTTACCGCGCTGTCCGTACAAGGGCAGGGCAAACTCGCTACCCTGCGCGCCGCGCTGGCTGGCACCGACCTTTCCGAAATGCCGATACGCGCTTTTCTTCACGCCCCCCTGGACATCTACTGGTGCCCATGAGCCAAGGATCCACAGTCATGACCACCCTCGAACGCCCACAGCCCAAGCTCTCGATGGCCGACAAAGCCGCACGGATCGACGCCATTTGCAAAGAGGCGCGCATCCTGCCGGTGATCACCATCGCCCGTGAGGAAGACATCCTGCCGTTGGCTGACGCCCTGGCCGCCGGCGGTATCCGTACCCTGGAAGTGACCTTGCGCTCGCAATATGGCCTGAAGGCCATCCAGGTGTTGCGCGAGCAGCGCCCGGAGCTTTGTGTCGGTGCCGGCACCGTGCTCGATCGTGGCATGTTCGCCGCGGTTGAAGCTGCGGGTGCGCAATTCGTCGTTACGCCAGGCATTACCCAAGACATTCTCGAAGCTGGTGTGGACAGCGAGATCCCGCTGCTGCCAGGCATCAGCACGCCGTCCGAAATCATGATGGGCTACGCCCTGGGCTACCGCCGCTTCAAGCTGTTCCCGGCGGAGATCAGCGGCGGGGTAGCGGCGATCAAGGCCTTTGGCGGCCCGTTCGGCGATATTCGTTTCTGCCCTACGGGCGGTGTGAACCCGGCCAACGTGCGCAACTACATGGCGCTGCCCAATGTGATGTGCGTGGGTGGTACCTGGATGCTCGACAGCAGCTGGATCAAGAACGGCGACTGGGCGCGGATCGAAGCGTGCAGCGCGGAGGCGATGGCGCTGCTGGACGCCAACTGAATTTGTTGTGTGCTTTACGGCTTGTGGGGCGCTTGGTCGGCGCCCCTTTTTTTGCCTGAAATTCTTGCAGTGCCTGTGCCGGCCTCTTCGCAGCACAAGGCTGCTCCTACAAGGAACTGCATAGCATCCGGACCTTGCGCTGCCCCATGTAGGAGCAGCCTTGTGCTGCGAAGAGGCCGGCACAGGCCAACAAAAAAGCCCGCATCAAACGATGCGGGCTTTCTCATTCATGCGGTATGGCTCAGGCCGCCTTGGCTTCCTGCTGGCTCAGCGAGCGGTTCAGCGCGCTGAACAATGCCTTGAAGCTGGCCGTGGTGATGTTTTCATCGATACCCACACCATGCACCGGGCGGCCACCGGCCACGCGCAGTTCGATATAGGCCGCGGCCTTGGCATTGGTGCCGGCGCCAATGGCATGCTCGTTGTAGTCCATGATCTCCACGGCAATCGGCAGGCCGGCCACCAGTGCTTCCAGTGCACCGTTGCCCTTGCCGCGCCAGTGCAGGGTGGTTTCGCCTTCACCGGCGACTTCCACTTCCACGGCGCTGTGGCCGTTCTCTTCCTGCAGACGGTGGCTGACCAGCGCATACGGGGAGTTGGCCTGCAGGTATTCCTTGTGCAGCAGGCTGTAGATCTGCTGGGCGGTCATTTCCAGGCCCAGGCGGTCGGTTTCGCCCTGTACTACCTGGCTGAATTCGATCTGCATGCGGCGCGGCAGGCTGATGCCGTATTCCTGCTCGAGCAGGTAGGTGATGCCGCCTTTGCCCGACTGGCTGTTGACGCGGATCACCGCCTCGTAGCTGCGACCGATGTCGGCCGGGTCGATCGGCAAGTAAGGTACTTCCCACAGTTCGCCTTCCTGCTGCTTGGCGAAGCCCTTGCGGATGGCGTCCTGGTGCGAGCCGGAGAACGCGGTGTGGACCAGGTCGCCCACGTACGGGTGGCGTGGGTGCACCGGCAGCTGGTTGCACTCTTCGACCACCTTGCGCACGCCGTCGATGTCGGAGAAGTCCAGCAGCGGGTCGATGCCCTGGGTGTAGAGGTTCAGCGCCAGGGTCACCAGGTCGACGTTACCGGTACGCTCGCCGTTGCCGAACAGGCAGCCTTCGGCACGATCGGCACCGGCCATCAGGCCCAGTTCGGTGGCGGCAATGCCGGTACCACGGTCGTTGTGGCAGTGCAGGCTGATGATCACGCTGTCGCGACGGCTGACATTACGGCAGAACCACTCGATCTGGTCGGCGTAGATGTTCGGGGTGGACACTTCCACGGTGGCCGGCAGGTTGAGGATGATCTTGTGCTCGGGGGTAGGGTTCCACACCTCGATGACCGCGTCGCAGACTTCCTTGGCGAACTCCATCTCGGTGGCGCTGAAGGTTTCCGGCGAGTACTGGAAGGTCCACTGGGTTTCCGGCTGCTGGGCGGCGTACTTGACGAACAGCTTGGCTGCGTTCACCGCGATGTCCTTCACGCCTTGCTTGTCCTGGTTGAAGACAATGCGGCGGAACGACGGGCTGGTGGCGTTGTACAGGTGGACGATGGCCTTCTTCGCCCCGCGCAGCGACTCGAAGGTGCGGGCGATGAGGTCTTCACGGGCCTGGGTGAGCACCTGGATGGTGGTGTCGTCCGGGATGTGGCCGTCTTCGATCAGCATGCGCACGAAGTCGAAATCGGTCTGCGAGGCGGACGGGAACGAGGTTTCGATTTCCTTCACGCCAACCTGCACCAGGGTCTTCCAGAAGCGCAGTTTCTTCTCCGAATCCATTGGCTCGATCAGCGACTGGTTGCCATCACGCAGGTCGGAGCTGCACCAGATTGGCGCGGCGGTGATGGTCTTCGACGGCCAGGTACGGTCAGGCAGGTCGATGGTCGGGAAAGCGCGGTATTTCTTCGAAGGGTCTTTGAGCATGGTCATGGAAGCAATCCTTTTGTGTGCGGCCGAGATCGGGCCTGCCGAGCGATAACGAGATAAAAGGCGAGGCGACGCGATTCAGCCTGGTAGTCGGGCGCTGACCAGGCAGAGGCTGCGATGTTGTCGGAGCAGGATGAGGGTGCTGTAGGTTTTCATGCCTTCAACCCTAACCAGTGGGGTGGGTGATGGCAAGCGTTCAGAAAAAATTGAGAGGAATGCTTAAAAAAAGCTGAAAGGCGAGATTTTATCGCTGCAATTTTCTGAGTGCTTCTCGATTTTTGCGCAGTATTTTTCGATGGCGCAACACCTTGGAAGCGAGTTTACCTGCTCTGGCCTCATCGCCGGCAAGCCAGCTCCCACAGGATTACCACAGGCCTCGAATCCTGCACGGGACCTGTGGGAGCGGGCATGCCCGCGAAGCAGGCGCCGCGATCTCAGGGCTGGAACGCGCCAATGAAAATCGCCGGATCCACCCGTGCATCGTTCAGGCTGACGTTCCAGTGCATGTGTGGCCCGGTAGCCCGCCCGGTCGAGCCCACGCGCCCGACCACCTCGCCCCGGCGCAGCTGCTGCCCCACCTGCACATCGATCTTCGACATATGGCAGAACATGCTGATAAAGCCCTGCCCGTGGTCGACGAACACCGTACGGCCATTGAAGAAGTAATCGCCCACCAGGATCACCTTGCCATTGGCCGGGGTCTTGATCGGCGTGCCGGCCGGTACCGCGAAGTCCAGCCCGGCATGCGGGTTGCGTTCTTCGCCATTGAAGAAACGGCGCACGCCGAACTTGCTCGACAGCGGGCCACTGACCGGCTTGTCGAGAATCAGGTTGCTGGGCAGGGTCGGGCTGAAGCTGCGGTATGCCTTGATCTGCTCGGCCAGCTCACGATCGATGCGCTTGAGGTCGGCCGGGTTCGGGTTGACCTGGCGGGTGTTCTTCAGGGTGATGCGCTGCTCGGGGTATTTCTTGCTACCGACCGTGAAGGGCAGGGTGCGGCCGCCCTGGCTCAGCATCGCGGTGCCGGGCTTCTGGGTCAGCGGGATGCCGACGATGGCCAGCCAGTTGTCCTGCTCTTTCACCACCAGCACCGGTTTGCCGTCGAAGCGGGCGCTGGGCGCGCTGGCGGCGGGGCCGAGGTCGACCACCGCCACGCCGCCGGGTACCGGCTTGTTCAGCGTGCGGGTGATGTAGCTGGCCTGGGCGCCGCCGGCCAGCAGCAGGAGGGAAAGGGCAAGCAGGGGCGCGAGCAGGCGGGGCATGTGTCAGTCCAGAAGTGAGAGGGTGACCGGGGTCAGGTGGTTGTCTTCGACCCGCACCAACAGCTCGCCTTCGTTCAGGCGGGCGGTCAGACGCTGGCCATTGCGGGTCTGTTCGGCGCTGCGGATGGCCTGGCCCTGTTCGTCCAGCAGGATGCTGTAGCCGCGGGCGAGGGTGGCCAGCGGGCTGACCACCTGCAGCGTCTGCAACTGGGCCTGGAAGCGCTGGCGGCGGTCCTTGAGCACCTCGCGCATGGCCCGTGGCAGGCGCTCGGCCAGGCTGTCCAGGCGTTGGCCCAGCAGTTTCAGGGTACGCCCCGGGTGCTGCGCGGCGAGGCGGGTATCCAGGCGTGCCAGGCGCTCGTGGCGCTGGTTGAGGTTGAGCATGAACGCGCGGCGCAAGCGCATGTCCAGGTCGTCCAGGCGCTGGGCCTGCTGGCGCAGGCGCTCGCCCGGGTGGCGCAGACGCCGGGTCAGCGACTCCAGGCGCAGGCGGTCGTGGGTCAGGCGGTTCTGCATGCGCAGCAGCAGGCGCCGTTGCAGGCCATCCAGGCGTTGCTGCAGGCCACTGTTGTCGGGGGCCAGCAGCTCGGCGGCGGCAGACGGTGTAGGCGCGCGCACGTCGGCGACGAAGTCGCTGATCGAGACATCGGTCTCATGGCCCACGGCGCTGACAATCGGCGTGACACAGGCGGCCACGGCCCGCGCCACCGCTTCTTCGTTGAAGCACCACAAGTCTTCAAGCGAGCCGCCGCCCCGGGCCAGGATCAGTGCATCGAACCCCAGGCTATCGGCCAGGCGGATCGCGCGCACGATCTGTGCAATGGCTTCGCGGCCCTGCACTGCGGTGGGGATCAGGTTCAGTTCCACTTGCGGGGCGCGGCGACCGAACACACTGATGATGTCGCGGATCACTGCGCCGGTGGGCGACGTAATGATGCCGATGCGCTGCGGGTGGGCCGGCAGCGGCTGCTTGCGTTCGGCGCTGAACAGCCCCTCGGCACCGAGCTTCTCTTTCAATGCCTCGAAGGCCAGGCGCAGGGCGCCATCGCCGGCCGGCTCGACGGTGTCGAGAATCAGCTGATAGTCGCCACGCCCTTCGAACAACGAAACCTTGCCGCGTACCCGCACCGCCAGGCCGTCGCGCAGGGCCTGGCGCACCCGCGTGGCGTTCTGCCGGAACAGCGCGCAGCGCACCTGTGCGCCGCTGTCCTTGAGGGTGAAGTACATGTGGCCGGACGCCGGGCGGGCGAGGTTGGAAATCTCGCCTTCCACCCACACGCTGCGGAACACGTCTTCCAGCAGCACGCGAGCGCGGCCGTTGAGTTGGCTGACGGTAAGGACCTCGCGGTCCAGGCCGAGTCGTTCGAAAGGGTCTCTGATCATGGCGGGCATCATAAAGGACATCGGCCCCGGTTGTCTGTCCTGGCCCTATCGCCGGCAAGCCGGCTCCCACAGGTATCGCGCTGGCTTGGGCCTCATGCTGTCCCTGTGGGAGCCGGCTTGCCGGCGATGGGGCCTTTCAGGCCTGCATCGCCGTCACGAACTGGCGCACCATCGAACCTGCGTCACGCCTGCAAGCCATCGCCACAGTACTCTCACACCCTCCTTCCAGTGCCACGAAGCTGACTGAGGCTGGCGCAATCTCACGCATGCATTCCGGCAACAACGCCACCCCAAACCCCGCCTGAATCAACTGCAACTGGGTGGTCTTGCGCGACAGCACCTGCGCTGCGCGCGGGAAAAAGCCTGCCTCCATGCACATCGAGGCCGACAGGTAGCTCAGCCCGCCACGGTCCCGGTGCGGAATGGAAATGAAGCGCTCTTCCCGCAGTTGTTCCAGTCTCACCTGGGGCGCGCGGGCCAAGAGATGCCCGGCGGCGACCGCCAGCAGCAGGGGTTCGCTGAACAGTTCATGCAGCACCACCCCTTCATACTGGCGCAGTACAGGCAAGCGCAGCAGGCCGATATCCAACCGCCCGGCAGCGATATCCTCCAACTGCGCCTCCGACGACTGCTGGGCAATTTCCAGCGTAACCCCTGGGTTGTCGCGCAAGTAACCGCCCAGGCGAGCCAGCAGCGGGCCGGTCAGCGGCACTGTACTGGAGTGGTTCAGGCGCAGACTGCCCTGCAGCCCTTCGCCAATGTCGCGGGTTACACGCTCGGCCTGCGCCAGGTCGGCCAGCAAGCGCCGCGCCCGTTCCAGGAAGGCCTGGCCAGCCAGTGTCAGGCGCGGCAGGCGCGCGGTGCGTTCGAACAGCGGCGTGCCCAGTTGCTGCTCCAGTTCCTTGATCTGCCGGCTCAGCGCCGACTGGGCGATGTACAGCCGCTCGGCGGCAGCGCTGAAGCTGCCGCATTCGGCGATTTCCACGAAGTAACGCAGTTGGCGGATTGACGTCATGTCATGCCTTTTCGAGATGAGTGTGGCGACAAAGGCATATTAGTCGGCATGGCTCATGGCTGGCTAACCTTTGCCTGTCTTCCCAGGAACTGCTGCCATGCTCGCCCAACTGTCGTTTTCCGGCCTCGACTGGCTGCCTATCCTGCTTGGTGTCGGCGCTGCCTACATCGTCTTCGGCATCGCCGGTTTCGGCACCGCGCTGGTGGCCGGCCCAGTGCTGATCCACTTCATGCCGCTGTCGCGGATCATTCCGCTGCTGGTGCTACTGGACTTCGTCGCCGCCTTCGGCAACCTGCTGCCCTCGCGCCGCGATGTCGTGCGCGGCGAACTGCTGCGGCTGCTGCCGTTCATGGCCATTGGCTGCGCGCTGGGTGTGGTATTCCTGCTACAGCTGAAGTCAGACTTGTTGCTGCTGCTGATGGGGCTGTTCGTCACGGCGTATGCCCTGTACGGGCTGGCGGTGAAGGTACGGCCGGCCAGTCTGTCGGGTTTCTGGGCAATGCCGATGGGCACGGCAGGCGGGCTGTTCGGCGCCTTGTTCGGCAGCGGCGGCTTCCTTTATGCGCTGTACCTGAGCGCGCGGCTGGAGGTGAAGGAGCAGGTGCGCGCTACCCAGAGCGCGCTGATCAGTTGCAGTACGGTGGTGCGGCTGACGCTGTTCCTTATCGCAGGCGTCTATGCCGACCAGAGCCTGCTGTTGCTCGCCGCCTGCCTGTTGCCGGTCATGCTCGTCGGCCTCTGGGCAGGGCGCAGGCTTACCCATCGGCTGTCTCGCGAAGCCTTCGTGCGCCTGGTCACCTGGCTGGTGCTGGCCAGCGGCCTGGCGCTGATCGGTCGCTACCTGAGCGCCTGAGCAGGCGGTAGAATTGCGCTATCACCGCAGTTTTTCAGGCTTGCCCCGTTCATGAACACCCAGAGCATCATCGTTCCCAAGCTTTCTACCGTCCCGGTGCACGAAGCCCGTGCCCGCGCCATCCTGCGCTGGCTGGTGCGCGAGAAAGTCGTCGAGGAACAGCTGACCACCTGTGGCCGCACCGGCAACCGCATGGGCCATGCCCTGGCCGAAGGTGCCCGCAAAGTGGCCCTGCATCCGGAAAAACTGCCCTTCGGCGAACAGGTCAACGGCCTGGAGGTGATGCTCAAGCGCTGCATCTATACCCCTACCGAAGGTTTCCTCGAAGAGGCCGGTTGCCCCGAGTGCCGGCGCGAGGTGGGTGAGCCGCTGTTCGAAAGCCTGGAAGAATGGATGCCGGCAGTTAGCGACAACTTCACCTGCCCGTTGTGCGGCTTCGAAGATGACATCAATGGCTTCATTTACCTGCAGCCATGTGCCTTTTCCAACCTGGGGTTCATCTTCAACAACTGGGGCGAGGCCGGGTTCACCCAGGCCTTCCTCGACAGCTTCGCCGACTGGCTCGACCAGCCGGTGGCCGTGGTACAGGTAAAACTGCCACAAGGCTGACCGAAGGCCCTTATTTTGCATTGAGCGGCGCGCCGTGCATGAGTATAATGGCGCGCTTCCATTTTTCCCGCCCGGGAGCCCCCGCGATGCTGCGTATCAGCCAAGAAGCCCTGACCTTCGACGATATCCTCCTTGTACCTGGCTATTCCGAGGTACTGCCTAATGAAGTCAGTCTCAAGACCCGTTTGACCCGTGGCATCGAGCTGAACATTCCGCTGGTATCCGCTGCCATGGATACCGTGACCGAAGCGCGCCTGGCCATTGCCATGGCCCAGGAAGGCGGCATCGGCATCATCCACAAGAACATGACCATCGAACAGCAGGCCAGCGAAGTCCGCAAGGTCAAGAAGTTCGAGGCTGGCGTGGTCAAGGACCCGATCACCATCGACGCCGACGCCACCGTGCGCGACCTGTTCGACCTGACCCGCCTGAACAACATCTCCGGCGTTCCGGTGCTGGCGAACGGCGACCTGGTCGGCATCGTCACCTCCCGTGACGTGCGCTTCGAAAGCCGCCTGGACGCCAAGGTCCGCGACGTGATGACCCCGAAAGAGCGTCTGGTCACCGTCCGCGAAGGCGCCGACAAGAACGAAGTCCGCGAGCTGCTGCACAAGCACCGCCTGGAAAAAGTCCTGATCGTTGACGACAAGTTCAACCTCAAGGGCATGATGACCGTCAAGGACATCGAAAAGGCCAAGGCCTACCCGCTGGCCAGCAAGGACGACCAGGGTCGCCTGCGCGTCGGCGCCGCGGTCGGCACCGGCAAGGACACCGGCGAGCGTGTTGCCGCCCTGGTGGCTGCTGGCGTTGACGTGGTTGTGGTCGATACCGCCCACGGTCACTCCAAAGGTGTGATCGATCGCGTTCGCTGGGTCAAGGAAACCTACCCGCAAGTGCAGGTGATCGGCGGCAACATCGCCACCGGCGCTGCCGCCAAGGCTCTGGCCGAAGCTGGCGCTGACGCGGTCAAGGTCGGTATCGGCCCAGGCTCGATCTGCACCACCCGTATCGTTGCTGGCGTAGGCGTGCCGCAAATCAGCGCCATCGCCAACGTTGCCGCTGCACTGGAAGGCACTGGCGTGCCACTGATCGCCGACGGCGGCATCCGCTTCTCGGGTGACCTGTCCAAGGCCATCGTTGCCGGCGCTTCCTGCGTGATGATGGGTTCGATGTTCGCCGGTACCGAAGAGGCTCCGGGTGAAGTCGAGCTGTTCCAGGGCCGTTCCTACAAGGCCTACCGCGGCATGGGCTCGCTGGGTGCCATGGCACAGGCGCAAGGCTCGTCCGACCGCTACTTCCAGGACTCCTCGGCCGGCGCCGAGAAGCTGGTACCGGAAGGCATCGAAGGCCGTGTTCCCTACAAGGGCGCGCTGGCCGCGATCATCCACCAGCTGATGGGCGGCCTGCGTTCGTCCATGGGCTACACCGGCAGCGCAACCATCGAAGAGATGCGCACCAAGCCGGAATTCGTGCGCATCACCGGTGCCGGCATGGCCGAGTCCCACGTGCATGACGTGCAGATCACCAAAGAAGCCCCTAACTACCGCGTAGGCTGAGGCTTCCAGCTACAACAGAAAGCGGGGCTGTCATGACAGCCCCGCGTCGTTTCCGATTTCCACTGACGAGATTGAGTCATGGCCCTCGACATTCACGCTCACCGCATCCTGATCCTCGATTTCGGTTCCCAGTACACCCAGCTGATCGCCCGCCGCGTGCGCGAAATCGGCGTGTACTGCGAGCTGCATCCGTTCGACATGGACGATGAAGCGATCCGCGAATTCAACCCGCGCGGCATCATCCTCGCCGGCGGCCCCGAGTCGGTCCACGAAGCCAACAGCCCGCGCGCCCCGCAGGCGGTGTTCGACCTGAACGTACCAGTGCTGGGCATCTGCTACGGCATGCAGACCATGGCCGAGCAGATGGGCGGCAAGGTCGAAGGTTCCGACCTGCGTGAATTCGGTTATGCCCGCGTGGACGTGGTTGGCAAGAGCCGCCTGCTCGACGGCATCGAAGACCACATCGACGCCGACGGCTTGCTGGGCCTGGACGTGTGGATGAGCCACGGCGACAAGGTCACCCAGATGCCGGGCAACTTCCACGTGCTGGCCAGCACCCCGAGCTGCCCGATCGCTGGCATGTTCGACGACGCGCGCGGCTACTACGGCGTGCAGTTCCACCCGGAAGTGACCCACACCAAGCAGGGCGGTCGCATCCTGTCCCGCTTCGTGCAGGACATCTGCGGCTGTGAAGCCCTGTGGACTCCGTCCAACATCGTCGAAGACGCCATTGCCCAGGTGCGTGAGCAGGTCGGTTCGGCCAACGTCCTGCTGGGCCTGTCCGGCGGCGTCGACAGCTCCGTCGTTGCCGCACTGCTGCACCGCGCCATCGGCGACCAGCTGACCTGCGTATTCGTGGACAACGGCCTGCTGCGCCTGCACGAAGGCGACCAGGTGATGGCCATGTTCAAGGAGAACATGGGCGTCAAGGTCATCCGCGCCGACGCTGAAAAGCAGTTCCTCGACAACCTGGCCGGCGAGGCCGACCCGGAGAAGAAGCGCAAGATCATCGGCCGCACCTTCATCGACGTGTTCGATGCCGAAGCCAGCAAGCTGGAAAACATCCAGTTCCTCGCCCAAGGCACCATCTACCCGGACGTGATCGAGTCGGCGGGCGCCAAGAGCGGCAAGGCCCACGTGATCAAGTCGCACCACAACGTCGGTGGCCTGCCGGAGGAAATGAACCTCAAGCTGGTCGAGCCGCTGCGTGAACTGTTCAAGGACGAAGTGCGCAAGATCGGCCTGGAGCTGGGCCTGCCGTACGACATGGTCTACCGCCACCCGTTCCCGGGCCCGGGCCTGGGCGTGCGTATCCTTGGTGAAGTGAAGAAGGAATACGCCGACATCCTGCGTCGCGCCGACCACATCTTCATCGAAGAGCTGCGCAAGGCCGACTGGTACCACAAGACCAGCCAGGCATTCGTGGTGTTCCAGCCGGTCAAGTCGGTAGGCGTCGTCGGCGACGGCCGTCGCTACGCCTGGGTCGTGGCCCTGCGTGCCGTCGAGACCGTGGACTTCATGACCGCGCGCTGGGCGCACCTGCCGTACGAGCTGCTGGAAACCGTCAGCGGCCGTATCATCAACGAAATCGACGGTATCTCGCGCGTTACCTACGACGTGTCGAGCAAGCCGCCAGCGACTATCGAGTGGGAATGATCCCGCGTCCGGCACAGCCCGGCACGATCTAGCAAAAAATGCCCTGAAGCCCGCGTAATTGCGGGCTTTTGGCTTTTTGGGTCTGGCAAATTCGGGTAGCGTTCTGCATCGCCAAGCACGGTATTTGTGTGGCATGGTACGGGGTATTGACTGCATCTAATGCCATGCATGACGCTCAATACCATGTCCTTTGCCTCAGTGTTGGCATGGTATCGAGTTGGCCTAAAGGCCCGGTTTTACTGGGGATGGACCTCATTTTTCCGCGCTTTTCAGAGCATGGTATTTTTTCATGGAAATAGTGGAAGCCATGCTCACCGATACCAAGCTTCGAAATCTCAAGCCCCAGGAAAAGCTCTACAAGGTGATTGACCGTGATGGTTTGTACGTGGCCGTCACACCAGCCGGCTCAATCTCCTTTCGCTACAACTACTCCATCAACGGCCGGCAGGAGACGATTACCTTCGGTCGTTATGGCTTAGGGGGGATCACTCTGGCAGAGGCTCGCGAGCGGCTAGGGGAGGCGAAGAAGATGGTCGCCGCAGGGAAGTCTCCAGCTAAGGAAAAAGCGCGTGCGAAGGCGCGCACGAAGGGTGCTGAGACTTTTGACGCTTGGGCTGAAAAATGGCTGCGCGGTTACCAGATGGCGGACTCGACGCGAGACATGCGTCGATCAGTCTACGAGCGCGAGCTGAAGCCGAAGTTTGGTAATCAGAAGCTGGTTGAAATCACTCACGAGGATCTGCGAGCGCTGACGGACGCCATAGTGGAGCGGGGTGCGCCTGCAACCGCCGTCCATTCACGGGAGATCGTGCTGCAAGTCTTCCGTTGGGCCGTTGAGCGTGGCCAGAAGGTTGAAAACCCTGCCGATCTGGTACGGCCTGCCAGCATCGCGAAATTTGAGCCGCGCGACCGTGCGTTGACGCCCGATGAAATTGCGCTGATGTACCAGTACATGGACAGAATCGGCACTGCGACTTCGGTTCGCGCAGCGGCCAAACTCCTACTGCTGACAATGGTGCGCAAGAGCGAACTGACCAACGCGACATGGAGCGAGATCAACTTCAGTGAAGCGCTATGGACAATCCCCAAAGAGCGGATGAAGCGCCGAAATCCCCATCTGGTGTTTCTGTCCCGGCAAGCTTTGGATTTCTTCATCGCGTTGAAAACCTTGGCCGGAGGTTCTGAGTACGTTCTGCCGTCACGCTATGACTCCGATTTGCCAATGAGTGCAGCCACGATCAACCAGGTACTGACGCTGACCTATCGTCTTGCTCAAAAGGAAGGTGTGCCTCTAGGTAAATTCGGTCCCCACGACCTACGCCGCACGGCTAGCACGCTGTTGCATGAGGCGGGCTACAACTCCGATTGGATCGAGAAGTGCCTCGCGCACGAGCAGAAAGGCGTGCGCGCCGTTTACAACAAGGCCGAGTACCGCGATCAGCGTCGAGCGATGTTGCAGGATTGGGCGGATATGATTGATGAATGGACGCTTAAGAAACCTAGGAAAACTAACGACGGGCTTCCGTAATTGGGCAAATTCGTTCAGCTAGATTTTTGTCATTTAGGCCTAGGTCTAAATGGGGCTGCATCGCAGCCCCAAGAGCCTAGTTACCGACCAACCGGGTACCACGTCGCATAGTTATCGCTGAAATCCTCTTCCAGCCCATAGGCTTCATTTCGAGGGCCTTTAACCACCGATTCAATACGCGCAAACGCTTCCTTCATATGTTCCCTTGCAAGCGCCTTAGGCACGTAAGCCATGCCGTACCAGTTATTTCTCCATGCTACCAATTGGCGATCAGTTTCGATCACATATACAGGCGCATCCAACTGCTCACGTAGTCGTGGGACTGTGTAGGACCCATCCAGCCCCCTTGGAATGCGAACCTCTTGACCGCGCTTGTCCCAGCCTGCCCAGGAGCTGTAAAAGCGCATACGGCGGCGATGCTGGGAGATGAACTCATAGTAGGCCACGTTGGGCTTGGGTAGGACCCTAGCGCAAGCCTGCCGCATTAGCTTCGTTGAGAACTTGCCGATCTGAGCGTCAGGGAGTTCGGCAATTTTCTGTTCGAAATGATGGCGGTTGTTAAACCCTAGCGTGCGGCAAATATGATCTAGTCGTTGGCAATGGGTCATGCCATCGTCTTTAAATTGATAGGACAGGTGCTTGAGGTCGTTATAGCAGTCGGTTGCAGCAGACATGATTTTTCTCCATTGGCCCACACCGATACTTCGGTATTTGCATGCTGCTTGCTTGGCCGGAAAAGGCGAAAAATCAAGATAGAGACTTGAGGGTTGTTTCCCATCGCAGCAGGGTGCCTCCCCAGGCCAAAAAATTATTTATCATCAACATTGGTGATGTCAACACCTTGCTCCCAGGAAGTGCTCACACAGGCCTATGCCTCACCACTTGGTACATGAAAGCAATTTGCGCCGATTCAGCACTCACGCTTTTGGAAGTCGAAAACAATCAGGAATTGAGCGGAGAGCCTTGGATACGGCCTGGCGCTCGATCTGCAGCCTGCGCGCAATTTCTGACTGGTTGAAACCGAGTTTCTGGAGCACAACTATCTGCTTCTTTCGGTCAGAGAACCGTGTGTCGACCATGAGGCGAGCGATATTTCTGAGCTCAGGTTCATCGGCTACCTGTACCGTAAGGCTGAGCATGTACTGGAAGAAATATGAATCGACAAGCTCGTCACCTGATTTCGCCTGAGGCTTCGCTCGTATAGCGCACTGTCTGCTCAATCTCGCCAGTTCAAGATCAAACTGCGCTATAGCCCTCTTTGCTTGCCTGTACGCAGGATTCCAGCTGCCATCATGCGTCTTTGGACGATGCGATGCGCAGTAAAGATTGCTCAGACGTAGGTGCTCGTCGGGGTCGCGCTGACCCTCACCAGTAGCGAAGAATGCTAGCTCGGCTTGACTGCCACAGAACCTACAAAAGCCTTTCAAACGCTGGTTGTTTAAGCCGCCTACGTCTTCAGAGGACGGTTTCTTGCGCTTACATGCCATCACCAATTCGATCAGCGTCTCGAGCGTCGCAATAAAGCAGCGATCTTTCTTCGACTGTTGATCGTGGGTCAATACAAAGGCACGTAGCAGTTGCCGCTGCAAGCGGATCATGGCGGGAAACCCCACCAGTTTCATGATCGCACTGAACGCCACACCTGTGCCGGCTCCGGGAATATGCCCTCGGTAGCGCGCAGAAATTTCTTCGGTGTACGCCGCGACGGCCGGGTCGATGAGTTCCTCTACCAGCCTCGCGATTGGATAACGTTTCGAGGCCGTGGAGTAGGCGCTCCAGCGGTTACCGAACTGTTCTATGGCCTCTGAAACGGTGGCGTCACACCCTTCCCAAATGGCTATGGTTGATTGTTTCTTCATGTCAACCATTTTAGCCAATCATTCCGTCGAAGCAATAGGCATCCAAAGGCACGATCAGGCACTCATTCGCAGTGACTGGTAGGGCCTAGCAATGCATACATTGAATAGAAAACTCATCGACAAAAAGACGCTCCTGACGATGATTCCGCTGTGTGAGCGCACGATCTATAACTTTGAGATGAAGGGCAAGTTCCCGCGCCGAATTGCGTTGAGTAGCCGCAAGGTCGTCTGGGATTTAGCTGAGGTTGAACAGTGGATAGACACATGCAAGGAGGGAGGCCCAGCTCGTAGGCCGGGAAGGGCGGTCTAAGCGGTGCCGGGTGCTATCCCGCAGCTTGCGCTGTTCAGTCCCGGGGACGAGGCGCAGATGTATCACGATAGTACTAGGAGCGGATTTTTCTCATTGCTCATCGATTCTCGTGGTGGGAAGCGGCAGTCCTCTCATCGCTTGGCCGACATGCCAAAGGTGCTCAATCTGTTGGACAAAAAGATTGACACTTGGATTTCGCAGGCTGAGTTCATCCGGCCCAATCGGCGTGTCGTCAATCTGTTGCGGCTGGGGCTGCTGTTCGCTGACCTAGATACCTACCGCGTGCCCGCGCTGGCCAGCCGTAAGCCCGACGAGCTGGCCGCCTCGGTGCTGTTCTTCTGTTCCGACACAGGGTTGCCAGCGCCTTCGATACTGATCTACAGCGGCCGAGGTATACAAGCCAAATGGCTGCTTGAGGGCACGATACCTCGCCAAGCCTTACCCCGCTGGAACGCCTGCCAACGCTACCTTGTGGATCGCCTAGCCCACGTCGGCGCCGACTCTATGGCCAAGGACGCTAGCCGCGTGCTGCGTACCGTAGAGACGGTCAACAGCAAGAGCGGTGAGGTCTGCCGCGTGGTTCACGTCCAGACGGGAACCGATGGCCAGCCAATCCGCTATAACTTCGAGTATCTGGCCGAGACACTGCTACCGGCGGCCCGCTGGACTATCGAGCAGCAACGGCAGGAACAGGCCGAGACCCGCACCAAGAAAAAGCCTTTCCTTTTGGTGCCCGGAAACAAAGCCGACAATCTGCGCGGATTCTCAGGCCGACAGCTTGCTTGGGATCGCCTCGAAGACCTGCGCAAGCTGGTCGAGCTGCGCGGCGGCGTCGGAGAAGGCAGCCGGATGCAGCACCTATTCTGGCGGCTCAACTTCCTGCTGCTGTCCGGGGCGACCAACAGCAAGCAGATGTACCACGAAGCCGCAGCGCTGGCCCGCGAACTCGATCCGCAGTGGAACAGCCGTTCCAAGGAGCTCATGACTCTGTTCAGCAAGGCTAAGGCTTTTGAATCAGGCGAACGTGTCAGCTTCGCGGGCAAGGACTACCCGCCGCTATATACGCCCAAAAATGACACGTTGATAAACCTGTTTGGGATATCCACAGATGAGCAGCGGCAGCTTAAAACCATCATCAGCTCTGAGATAACGCTAGAGCGTGATAGGGCGCGGCAGGAGGCACGTAGGCGAGCCGCCGGTGCCGTCAGCCGCGAAGCCTTCCTGAAAGCCGCAGAGGGGCGCCGTGCTCAAGCCCAAGCGCTAAGAACCAGGGGATTGAGCGTTAGGGATATAGCTGCCCAGATGGGGGTGAGCAAGTCGGCCGTAGGTCGTTATCTAGGGAGCTAAGCCAAGCGTCCCATGTCCGTCCGTATTACTAATGGCGAAGCCTCCGTGCCTTTGATGGCGACCCGTTCACCCTGATTCAGGTTGGCGACGATGGGTGTACCAAGTCCGTGGGGTAGAACCCGTGCGTATTACTAATGGCAAAGCCTCGACGGGTGTCCCACATCCGTCCGTATTACTAATGGCGAAGCCTCTGAGCTTTTGATCTGGGCCGTCAGTACCTGCTCTGCTGGTATGGGGGCGCTCTGTATCTCTGTGAATCCGATGCCCGCTGATCGAGGTGTTCGCGCTACATAAGCCTCCAGTGCCGAGGGCAGTTTGATGGCTCGCAGCAGTTGATAGGGCGCGCTGAGACAGGTCCGTGCGTATTACTAGGTGGTGGTGAATCGGAGCCCCTTCATATTGGGGAGGTCGAAAAAAAGAAACCCCGCATTCAAGCGGGGTTCTGTGTGGTCAGCGATTGCCGTGATCCTCCCGTCTCTGAGCCTCCTGCGCAACTCGTATAGCTGTCAGAACTTGCTGGTTCAACGCGACACTATTTTTACTTCCTAGCAGTGGTAGGCGATTCAAGGCTTGTGCTCCGCAAAACATCCGATAGGAAGCTGACATGGCAAATGGACTTAACCGAAGCTGCAAAGCAGTCCATTGTTGATCCAGCCTATCGAGCAATGGTCCATGGCCTTTGCTCCGTAGCCACTTACCGAGCGCCCACAAGGCGATTGCGGAGGTTGATGCGAACACGGCGAATCCTGCGAACTTCAAAATTGCCATCATGGTTGTTTCTCCGGTTGGTCGTTGCTTGAGGCCATTCCTGGCACATTTAGCGATGTCAGTTGGCCGGGGGTGGAATTGCTTTCAGAGGCCGGACGGATAAGGTTGGACGCTGCTTCTGCAGCATCTCCGCTTTGGGGCTGAACGGTGGTATTGGACTCATCAGAAGCTGGTGATGAAGAGCCGGCACCAAGAGAAAAAGAGTGCGCGTTTTCCATGCCCGGCACGGCCATTGAGGCCATCACCCCGAGTGCCTTCGCTCCGCCATTGGCTGCTTGGGAAAGTGCGCTGCCGGAACTGACGACGCTCCCTTGCTGTGTCGCTTGTTGGTCTCTGTCATTGCTGCCCTGGGCGTTTTTTCCAGCCTGCTCGGTGGCCTGCTTAGCGCTGCTCGCCATTTGTTGTGGGGTCGCGCTGCCGCCTACTCGAGCACCGGACGCCGCTGCTCCTTTGGCTGCTGCTTGTCCGCCCGTGTTCGCACCGATGCCAGCGGTTGCACCGCCACTGGAGGCGCTCGCCGCAGGCGCACCGGCAAAGCTGGAGTTGATCGAGGTGGCCAGATCGCCGCCAGCCCCACTGGCTCCGGCGGCAACGCCAGTCCCAGAAGCACCGAGAGCACCAGCTGCAGGAGCGGCAGCCCCAGCCGTGGCGATAGTGGCCGCAGCAGCTGCCGCCCCGGCAGCACCAGCCACTGCCATCCCACCAATGGCCGAGCCGCCGCCCATTGATGTGCCGCTAATCATGCCGCCGATTAGGTCAGGAATCGTCTTCGTAAGGTAGCAGCACACTAAGGCTAAACCGACCATTGTCATCAATGAGGCTTCGTCGTTGGTGTAGGCAGCTAACCATTCTTTGGCCGACTGTACGATTAGCCCGACGATCAGAGTCAAGACGAACAACTTCGCGCCGATTGCCACGGTGAACCGCATGGGCGCAATCGCGAAATCGCGTGTCCATTGCGAGCCGCCAAAACCGTAGAACAGCACTGACGCGTTGATGATTATGTAGGCCTCTACGAGCGTCACAAACATAAACGCTGCGATAAAGGCGAAGCACGCCAAGACCAGTACCGCGCATACTGCGATCAGAACTCCTTTGCCCGGAGAGAACACTGAAATGCCCTTCACCATAGTGCGGCCGAAGTCCAGGGCTACCGCGAGCATATCGCCGGGTTCTAACGCTCGGCCAAGACCACTTGCCGATGCGGCCGCATCGCGGAAGCTGTCAACAATGGCTGTCGACCATTCCACGGAGTAGGTCATTACCGCCAGGAAGAAACCGATCACCATGATGAAGCGCAGCAGCTCTCCGACTATCTCGCCCAAATCAGCTTGTTTCATGACCAGAGGCATAAACGTCCAGATGAACTGGATGGTGGCGAGCAGCCAAAATAATCTTATGGCGTAGTCGTACAGCTTTCCTGACCACTGGTGAGACTGCTGCAAAACAAGATCTAGAAGGCCCTGAACCGAGGTGTCGGCATGGGACAGGTCTGTTGCAGCCATCGTATTTCCGGCCAAGAGCATGCTTGCTAGGGCAATAAACAACAGCAGGCGACGCTCCATAATCAGTACCCTTTAACGCCGCCGCGAGAGTTAGGACGTGCCTCAAAAGCAGCATCTGTGTCATGCTGCTTCCTCTGCTGCTCAGACGCCACAGCGCAGTCGGTATCGCTTTGAATGACCACAGTGACAACTGAGCCCAATATCGCGACCCCGGCGCAAATGAGGGTCATTAGCCATTTCGAGATAACCATCCTCAGTACCCCTTCACACCGCCGCGTTTACTTTCACGCGATTCAAATTGCTGCTCGGCCGCTTCGCTAGCGGCTTTTCGGTCGCCCTGCTGAGCTATGTAATTGCCCTGCATATTGATTTGCGTGGCTACCAGATCGCGTAGCTTTTGCAGTTGCTGCACGTTCTGCGAGGCTATTTCGTTACCCGCCTGAATGGCTTGCATCCGTCCTGCGGCGCTTTGTGAGCGTGCCACCATGCGGTTGAGTAGGGCGTCTTCCGACTGGAAAGTGCTGGTGTTGAGGTTCGCAGCTTCCATTGCTGCTTTGGCGTTGTCGCGGCCTTGCTCCGACCATTCTTTATAACGATCCCGTATCGGAGCTTCTGCCGAGTTTGCCACTTGTTGAAGGTAGGATTCGAAGCCTGGAAACGCAGCATTGAACTGTGCATCCATGTTTTCAATTTGACGGCCCAGCGCCTGCGAACGTTGATAAATATTGACCACGCTTTTAAGGTCGGCAGCGATGCTCCCAAACATCGAGTTGGGTAGCCCAGTGCCTTGTGTGACCATGTTTTGGTACTGCTGTATCTGAGTTTGAAGTTGCTCTGCCGTATTTAGTGCTGTGTTGACCTGTTCGGCATACTCAAACATCTGTTGATAAAACGTCGAGCAGTTTGCGCAATAGATGGCGTAAGCAGGGGAGGGGGCAGTGTAGATACCCACTCCGACGAATGTACTTGCCAGCGCGATAGCAAGCCTTACGTTTCGACCTGATTTTCGGGAAGCATAAGTCAAGGGTTTTCCTGGTTCCAGCTCCATATCGAATTCCTCATCTGTGACGCTCGAGTTTTGATTATTCACTGATATGCAGAGGTTATAAATATGCGGATAGCTTTCTATCCGCCTTCACTCGTTTGGAAAGTCCCGAAAATGTACCGAAATCAACGGAGGGGAGGCGCCCTTGGTCTGCGTTCTTAATTGCATGTGACAGTGTTTAATTAAGGCAATTTAGTGCAATTTAGCGAAATTCAACGCAACTCAAGGCAACTCAGGTATAAAAGCTTGAGTTTGAGAAGGTTTTTGGCGGTGTAATGCTGTAAGGAATCGAAGTTGTCTTAAATTTCTTTGAACTGCGTTTATTCGGACGGCAAGATGTGTATTGTGGGTCCACAAGCTGCGCTTGTTCCCCCAACACCTCCCCCTTACTCACCTGCTGTTCGACGGCGTCTTGCGAGGCTTACCATCGCTGCCGCGACTAGATAAAAGCATTTGTAGGCGGCATCAAAGGAAAAGCGCGGAGCAGCGCCGCCTAACTGTTGCTGCGGCATGGGTGATAGGCACATCACAGAGAAGAAATCGACGACCTACGGCACACGGCCACGGTACATCAAGGTATTTGTGACCGAGCACCAACGCGCCAAGCTTATAGAGCGAGCCACGCAAGCAGGCAGGTCTCAATCGGCACTCCTGAGCGCGGTCGGATTGAATACGCCAATACGGTAGGTCGTAGACCCGACCGCCGTCGTCGATCTGGCCAAGGTCAATGGTGACTTCGGACGGGTCGCGAGGCTGTTGAAAACTCTAGCGCGAAGAGAAGCGCGCCAATCCGATACGGTATACATAATGTATCAGATTGGCATTGAAAGTGACCAGAGAGAAAGTTGGTTGATGCGCGTAATTGCCATCAATTAGTTTAATTAAACTGCTTAATTTTGGCTGGCTTTGTACTTCATGGCGCTGGCTGACTTATAACGCGCAGACGTTGCTCAAAAAGTTCATTTAAAGCTTCTATTTTGAATTTCTGCGCGGACACTTTTGTATTTGGTCTTCGTATATCAACCACACTTCTATATAGTGGTGATTTAAAATCAATGCTACTTAATTCTTCTCCCTTTTCCTTGAGGAACTCACGAAGCTCGTAAGTGCTACAGTACCATTCTCGAAGGTCCTCGTTATCGCTGTACATCCCTTTTATCTTAAAAAGCATTAAGTTTTTATTTTTTGAGTGGCTATTTTGTTTGATAATGTCAAGGCAAAAAGTATTGCGTATATCTCCATCCGGAAGGAAGCCAAACTGAAACATAGGGTCGTCGTCCAGTCCTTCGATATGCGGGTGCATATGACCAAGCATGGAGTGGTTTCTTTTATGTTTTTGATTGCAGATGGAACCGGCGGGGATTAAGTTGTAAAGTGAGATGGCAAGGAAAGGAAATCGGGTTCTTGGATAGAAATGATCAAGGTCAGGTCGAATTGATATTGAACTATATGTTTGTATTGACTCCAGGCCGCAGTAGGGGCAAACCGTCATTTCTAGCTGTTCTGTGAGGGATTGGCCAAGTTCTTTTGAAACCGTATCATAGTCGAAGCAGTTGGAAAATTTGTTAACCCAGTCTGGGAAAAGCTGTCGGTCACGTTCAGTTAGCTGAGAGTGCCCGCGCCGTGCATTTTCTAATCTGCACAAATATTTTTTTTTCTTATGCCGAGGGATGTTTGATTCAAGTTCGCTAATTATGAAAGGCGTTAGATATAGCCGGTACCTAGAGGTCAATCTTTTGAGCTCTTGGATAGTTCGGTTTACGAGCTTGTCAAACGCAACTCTGTCGTCAGGGGAATCTGTAGTCATACTGATAACATTTGTTGCGATATCAATTTCTTTTAACAGGTAGCAATAGCAATACCGCTCCGCCATATATGGAAATAGTGTGTAGAGTCTTTGGATGATGCTCTCAAATGACGACGGCTGACTTCTAAGCAAACTCTCAAGATAACGCTTGTTGAATGTTTTCTTGGCTAATATTCGATGTGTGTCAGGAACTGTATCAATAAGCCTTGATATGTTAGGCCAGAGAACTACATCCAAGGCATACTGGATGTATTTTTCTTTGAAAGGAGATGAGAAAGTCTTATTGATCTTTATCATGATATAGGAAGAAGTTTCTTGTGTTCGGGTTTGGGATTCTGGAAATTAACTCTTTATCATCTGCGTTTAGCGCGCTCTGTTCCGCTTTCCTCAGAAGAAACTCGATTTTACGACGCGCGTGTTCGCCAAATGTAGATGTTAGGTGCATCCCTTTTAGATATATATCTGTGATGCTATTGCCAAATCCATATGAGCTTGTTGTTACTATCTCGCCGCATTCATTTTTTGTTAATGAAACGATATCCTCAGGAAGGAAGTCGCTTATAATTATTGGAGAATGCGTGCAAATGACTATCTGTGAAGTTTTAATATTGCGACTAGCTTCTATTAAGCGCAAATGTGAAAGCATTTCGTGGATAAATGTTCGTTGCCACTCTGGGTGTAAATATAGATCCGCTTCGTCAAACACGAAAATGGTATTTGATTCTGGATCCGTTGATTTCAGATGGTGGTAGCTTTCGGAAAAAATGTGGGTTTTAGCTAACTCGCCACTACTTATTCCTCGCCACCCCCAGTTGATATTGCTGGCAATATTCGAAGGCAGGCGATTAATCGCAGTCGTCAAATCCTGTATTGCATCATAGTAATCAGTCTTGACGCTTTTTAAGTTCAGCCGTTCGCCGTCATAGCAATAGTCAACTAAAATTGTTGCTATTTCATCAAAAGTATCTAGATACTTTTCGAGTAAGATTTGGAGTTTTCCAAAGTTTATTTTATTCTTATAAAGTGTTTCTTCGCTTTTGTCTGAGGTTATCGAGACTTGAACGAAGTCTGGCCAATCAGAATTTTCTAAGTCACTGATAGCTTTTTTTAGCCGGTTAGAAGTGCTCATCCCGATTGGGCTTTCATTAGACGTTTTGTCAAGCTCAAAGAGCAGTCCCGGGAGAGCCCATCCTTCGACGGTCGAAGCTTTAGCCAGAGCACTGCATATGGAGAGTAAGTTTAGATCAATTAGTTTCTGAAATACTAAGCCATGGGAGATTTCACTGTCTAATAGCTCGTACTGATGTTCATAAGTGAACCACTTCTCTATAAATTTTTTATCTGAACCTACTGCCTCGAGAGCTCGTTTAGCAATATTGGAGGGCGAGCTAGAGAAAACGAACTCAAACGCAATCTCCTCCATAAACTCCTCTCTTTCGAAAGAGTCTCTGAAATACTCTAGCAGTTTCTCGAAATATTTACGCTGGCTGGAGTTATTTTTAATGTTTTCGGATATGGTGAGATTGTGAATGTTCGGAAGGCTCTTCGTTTTTTTGAAATTCAAAGTGTCTCCAATTGAAGAGGCTGAGTTAATTTTAACGAAATTTATATTATTCTCTGACAGAAATTTAGCATTGTTAGTTACAAGGCTGTATTCTTTGTCGCAGTCTATCTCTTTAAGGGCAGAAGTTGAGATGTTTATAGGGCATATGTGATATTTTTGCGCTTTATTGTCAAAAAAAATTATGATTGCGCTTGAGTCACTATCGCCGTGTAGTGTCTCCAGAACATCAAGGATACTACTTTTTCCGACTCCATTAGGGCCGATCAAAGCAGAGCAATAACGATTATGGTAGTACTTGGCGGTGTCTTCAGGTTTGCTGAGGTGCAAAAAGTCATTATTGTAGCTGCAACGAAAGCTACCATTGAGCGGAACGTTAAGTCTATGTAGAGCTTTATGTTCTGCTATGAATATATGAATAAGTATCATGGTGCTATCCGTGTCGTGTAATCTAGGACCAATATGTTTAATTTTTTAAAGGGGCAACTGATTGCTTGCGGTTGCCCGTGAGTAATTCGTTCAATTTTGACTGGTGTGTGAGTCGAATTTTATGTATCGTTTCACAATATTCATAAATACGTGGTCGGCCTGATGGTGTTTTAAACCTCTGTTTACTACCGTTTTTAACATGCCCAATGCTTCCGAGTCCGAAGAATCGATCTGTACAATCTGGATTAAGCACTGTCCGAGTGAGGTGTATGGGTAAACATCGTGGAGCCCGCGCGTCTCGATCTCTCGTAGGAGTATGTCGGTCCCTTCTTCGTACAGATCCCGCTCTATACAATTGGACTTAATATATTTTTTCAAAAGTGTCTGCCCTAGAGCATGGCGGACTTGGAATGAATCATATAGCCCCAAGCCTTTTCTAAAACAGTGGATTGCCCCATCTATATCACCGTCCTTCTCTAGGAAACGCCCATATTGGAGCCAAAATACGCCGTCACTTGCAAATAAATCTTGGCAGTTTGAATAAATTTCGTGTATGTGGGAGTAGTTCTTTCTGCCTCTAAATAGCGTTTCGGTTAAATAGTGGAAGGAAAGCGTAGAGCGATATATTTTGTAGCTTAAGGGATGATGCTTGATGTCTTCGATTGTGAATTTAGGCGCCAGGCAGGTCATCAAGTCTATAAGCCTGGTTTTGATCTCTTGCGGCGGGATGTTGTAAGAGAGGTGGTATTCCGCGATCGAATGATGCCGCGCAGAAACACCGCGTGCTACTCCATGAGTATGGATTTTATCTCTTAAACCATCTGAAATTATTCTGTCTAGGTTTGATACGGATATCTTATGACTCTCAGCAATGAAGTTTAGTGGCAGAGGAAGACGTGCAGCAGTTACTAGTGCCACTGTTTGATAAACTTCGCGTGCTTCTTGGGTGTCAATTTCATGATATTCCTCTGCAAGCTTATCTCGGTATGACTTTCGAGACGAGAGGTCGTACAATGTTGCAAGTAGGTCTCCCTTGTATCCTTTGTCAAAATCAATAATTTCCTTTATTGACTCTCTTCTTGTTTTTCCTGCTAGTTTTTCGAATCGAATACCTAGCTTGAATGACTTGTCGTAAAGTTTAGTGGCGCTAGCTAGGTTAAGGCTTTCTACTTTGATTTGGCGAATGTTGTCCTGTTGGCTGGACATGAAATGATGTTTGTTTCTCTCGAATTGGCGTGTTCGTTCCTCAACAATGACGCATAGTCTGCACGAAGTCGGCCTGTCCATGATTCTGTCAAATACTGCATTTATAGCGTAAAAATGCTCATATGCAGCATCTACTACTAGGCAGAATAACCCTCGGGTGTCTTTTATGGTGTTCCAGAGGTGCTCGATTTCTATTCCATTCAAACCGTTAAAATAATGCACGTTAAGGTGGTTGGCGGAGAGCTCAGCTGCTGCCATCATACAAGCAGTGGTTTTTCCTGAGCCTAATGGACCGGTAACAGCGATAAGTCGGCATTTTGAGTCACTTATTAAGAAGGTGTTAACTTCGGAAACAATTGCTTTGTGTGCCGGGAGTATTGCTGGAACATTGTGTGATACATAGAACCATCCTGGTAAGTCGCCCATGTAAAATCTTGAAAATGGGCCGCTCTGTTTGCCTGCTAGGGTGATTTCTGTAGAGACGTGCTCGAAGTTTTCGGAAAACCATCCGCTGGAGCGGTTGCCGCTGTCTACTAAGTAAGGGGCCTTACGCTTTAAGAATTTTTCTGGCGATAAATGGGTTGTTTGAGACTTCAAGTAAGAAAAGAATTCGTCAGCGTCAGCTACTACTGGCGTTATTCCCTTCTTGATGTAGTGGTTTTGCTCGATTTTCGTAAAACTTTCTGCGACTACCCAGCTTGGCTCCTTGCTGTTAAAACTGTCGGTTGAATTTCTTGAACGGATAGCCGTATCGATAGCCGATCCTTTGAATTTCGAACCAATAAACAGGCAGTTGCCATATTCAATATTGAGCGCGCATTTTGCCAGCCATTCGCTCTGTTTAGAAGAGGTGACTCCGTAGCTGATTCCGTCAATCAATATGCCGGATGAGATTTCGGTGATTGTGCCGTGTAGGTAAACGATTGGGGGCGAGGTGGGTAATCCATGAACAGGTTCATTGTCAGAGTAATTGTATAGTTTGTAGTTGGGATAACTCAGTGATGCTTTCTTGTTTTGAGCTACGGCTTCATTTGCTATGTTGTCAATGCTTGTGGTGAAAATAGTTTTCCACCATAACTTGAAGATGTCCGCCTGCCAAGTATGTACAGAGCTAGCCGTATAGTTTGATTTTAAAAAATTATCGAAATTGATGATGTCATCTTGGCCGGCACTGAAGGCAGTAGGGAAATCGGTTTGCAGCGCTTCTTCTGGAGGATATCCTGCTGCGTCAAAGATTCTCTTTATGAGTTCGTCGTTTGACGGAATTCCTTTGCCATTAATGGAGGGTGTCCCAGCGAATACATCTGCACCCAAGAATAGTGTTAAGTCCCCGGTCTCCATTTTCGGGATTATTTCTTTATCGATTATCTTTTTTGCTTCTTGGTTCAACATGGGCGACTCCTATCCCTAGAATTCAGGTCGTCTGCATTTGGATCTCTTCGGCCGCTTCCTCTAAGAGGCCGTTAGGGGCTCGATCATATCAATTTGGCACCACTAAAGAAGCTAGGAGGCATCAGACCTTCCGGTTACGGCATCTCCATAGGGTGGGTGTGGCGGAAGGGCTATCTAGGGGCGGGTATGGGAAACCACGGTTAGGCTGGGCTATCTGTACGCAGGACATGTTTTTTCGTGCGATGGGTGAGATGCTGAGACGCCTGCGGGTCTTGATAGCTGGGTGATCAGGGAGGACCATAGGAGCCAATTGGCTGACTCGAGCACAAGCGCAGAGGTAGGAGATGAAAGATCGCAGCCACGATGAAGCTATGGCGGAGCTGTATCAGCGTGATCCGTTGTATGTCATTGAATTACTTGTCGATGTCTGTAAGGGGGGCGACAGGGCTGAGCTATCTGTCCTGCTCCGTCAGCTGTCAACAAACGTTGACTTGAAGCACTTAGGTTCCAGCAGCTTAAAGCCTCGGAAGTAGGCTGTGCGATCATGGTATTTTTAATGGTTTCGTTCGTGAATACCATGATCTTTGAGCCTTTTTTATTCAGTTTTGCATTGCTATTGATAATAGAGTGGGAATGATCGGGTAGCCAGCTCAGGCTGGTACCCGTAGGCACGGATACACCAGAAAGCCTGCATAATTGCGGGCTTTCTGGTTCTTGCTCATTCAGATTTGCTTATTCTTTTGGCTTTTTGGCAAATAGCGCTTTCTGGTAGACATTATAGGAAAGCAACCTGCTCTTCACCGCGACGAACTCATCGCCCTCCACGCGCTGCGGGTGCTTTTCCTGCGGGTCATTCTCGATATTGTATTTGGTCAGGGTGTCCGAACTGAATTCGTATATGTATTTGTAAGGGTGCTCCACCAAGGCTGACGCCAGTTGGTCAAAGAACGTGGACATGAAGAATGTGCGTTTGCCATGTTCCCTCAACAAGCTGATGCCTTGGACAGACAGGGGCGACTCGGTCACGCCAAAGAAGTCGGCGACCGTGGGCGCAACATCGATCTGGTGACTGGTCGTTGTGGCGGGTTTGGGCAGTGACTTTTCCTTGGCCCAGAAAATCAGGGGTACGGTCACTTCTTCTTCGTGCATGGAAGCGTTGTGAATGAAGAGACCGTGCTCACCAAACGACTCACCGTGGTCACCCACGAGCACGAATAATGTCGAGTCCAGAAGGCCTTGCTTGTCGAATGATGTCAGCATTTCACCCAGTACGCTGTCTGTTCTGGCTATGCAGTCTTCATACTTTTCCAGCTCGCTCAGTAATGGGGGCCCTTGGCTGCATTGGTAGGGGTAGTGGGCTGCGCTTGGGAAGTAGAGTGCGATGAAACCCTGGCCATTCTTTTTTATCTTCTCCAGGTAAGAGATGCTGGATGAAAACAGCTGTTCATCACTCTCTCCGAAGCTACTGGCGTGTTGTGAGCGATTTTCGGCATGGGTGATCTCCGAAACTGCATAGGCATTCGATACGCCGATGGACTTCAGGAAACCCTCCATGTTTTCGAATTGCAGGTACAGCGAGCTGAATGCGACGGCTTCCATGTCTTTCCTGTTTTTCAGCTCATGGATGACGCTGGGTTGTAGCAGGTACATGGCCTCTTTGATTTCAATATCTGGGTAGGCGTGCAGCCCCGTCAGGATCGCGTGGTAGCCTTTGGACGAGTGAGGCACTGATACGTACGTTTTGAAGAGCATGCCCTCCCGAGAGAGCTTATCGAAGGTGGGATACCTCTCGGCGGTTTTGATGTCGGGCGCAAAAACGCTGTTCCAGCGCACCGACTCCAGAATGATGAAGACCAGGTTCTTGAAGTCTGGTGTGGCATGAGATTGAAGTTTTCGGATGTCGTTGACGCTGGTTAGCGGGTAGGCGGGTTGTTCGAATGGCAGCGGCGGTCTATGCGGAGCTGCATTCAAGGGAGTCGTGCTTCTGAGTGTTGTGACCAGCGGGCTGACGACAATATTTTCGTTCAGGTAATAGCGTGCGTCTTTGGCATGGATGGAGCCGATGAGCAGGGCGCCTATCACCAGCAGCGACGCCCAGAGGTGTTGTCTTTTCTTTATTGGGGCCGTGCGCTGTTCTTTATAAGCGATGTA
Organism: Pseudomonas shirazica; assembly: GCF_015168335.1. Lineage (NCBI taxonomy): Bacteria > Pseudomonadati > Pseudomonadota > Gammaproteobacteria > Pseudomonadales > Pseudomonadaceae > Pseudomonas > Pseudomonas shirazica. The sequence goes on along the minus strand of NZ_CP063456.1, from coordinate 4,172,117 downwards.
GGTTGCCAGCCCAGCGAAAGACCAGGTCACCAGGTAGGCAAGAAAAAGCACAAAGACAATGAACCTGAATGTGTGCCCGAACCCGGCGGCTTGGGTGAGGAACACCTCGGCTCCGGAGGTCAGGTTGCTTGCGTTCTGCAGGCTGTAGCGTATCAGTTGCCAGTCCAGTGGCTTCAGCCATAGCTCCCGAACTCGCATATCCACCAGCAGGAACAGCAGCAAGGCGCCTGAGGCGATGCTTAACAGATAAAAATTGAATTTGTTTCTGGTAATGGTGGTGGTAGCAATCACAAAGAAGGCGACCACCAGCAGCACGTCTTGAAGCAAGTACAGGGCAATATCGAGAACACCGGTCTCCACCCATCGATAGGAGAAAAACTCGATCAGGATGATCTTCGGTGCCAGAAGAAGGCCTGAAGTGAGCAGCAGCGAAAAATACAGTAATGAATTCCTGTGCCACATGGTGTCAAACCTTCGCATTCACAGAGCAGGCGTCTTGTCTGAAGCGATAGGCGGGCAGAAGGCCAGCACCTGTGCACCCCGTCTGTTGAACTTAAGCAGCCCACCCTGAATCGGGCAAGTCAGCCTCTGGGCGTTAGTTGGGTACCGGGGGGAGCAGGTTGCCACAGGTGTCGGGGCAGATAACCGGTCGCGCGACAAGACTTCACTTAATCTTTCGCAAATGCAGGTGTATCGTATTCGCCCTTCATCGCCAGCCCCTGCTGGCAGACTGATTGCGCAGAACGCGAGGTACCCGCACCGATGTCCTTCACCCGTCGATAAATGCTCAAGGGCCCGACCGGCCTGGTTGTGGTTGGCCTGGGCGCCGGAGGCGCGGCCCGCTACTGGCTGGGCAAGGTCGAGGACGATAACGCCGGGCATGACTACGAACTGATCGCCGCGCCGCTTGACGTCGAGCTGGTGCCGAGGTTCAAGACCGAGGCCTGGGCCTTTATCATTCAGCTGTCTGCCCCGACGGGCGCATCATCACAGCGAATAGAACGGGTCGTTTTCAGGCGCCTGGTCGTGCAACGCTTGGGCGAGGTCCTGGATGTGTTCAGACCACGCCACTGTCTTTACCCATTCCTCGGGCATGCCGGATACCCCGTACAACGCTCCGGCCAGCTGCCCAGCCACGGCTGCCACGCTGTCGGCGTCGTCTGCCAGGTTTGCCGCCAGTAGCACTGCGTCTCTGAAATTGTCGGTATTCCAAACCGCCCATAGCGCAGCTTCCAAGGTGTCGATGACATACCCTGAGGAGCGGATCTGGTCGCGGCTTTTTTCCTTGTATTCGCCAGCGTTGATGATGGTGGCGCGGGGCTGCAGCGGGCGGACCATCGGGCGGCACATTTCATCCTTGTCGGCGCCGTTCAGGGCGAGGTGCAGCTGCGCGCCCAGCAGTTCGCAGCCACTCACTGCTTCGGGCGCCCGATGGGTGGCCCGACTCTGGCTTTGGGCTTCGCGCCACGTGGATGGCAGCATGTGGCGCCTGAATATGGCGGTGGGGGCGAGCCGGATGATGGAGCCATTGCCGGCCGTATTCGGCTCTGTGTTGCCTATCCAGTCCAGGCCATGGCGTAGCCACCCTTCCAAGGCAAGGCGTGTAGCATTGCCGATGTCGAAACAGACACCGTTTGCGCTGTTTTCCCCTCGCTTGTACCACCTGCACAGTCGCTCGAGATAATCTGCATGGTCGAATCGCATGCAAGCCAGGTACGAGTCCGCCAGGCAAAGCGCCATGCTCGTATCATCGGTCCACTCACCTGGCTTGAGCCTGAACGGCCCGCCGCCGACCATGTCATCGACGTGTGCTTTATCGCGAGGCAGGAACTCCAGGGTGGTGCCTACGGCATCGCCAATGGCCAAACCCAGCAACGCACCTTTGGCTCGGTCGAGCGATTGTTCGGGGGTTAATGTGCAAACGCGCGATTCTTGCCATTGCGGGTGCACGTAGGCACGGCCTGCGGACTCGCGTGGGGTGGGCGCTGGTAGCAAGTGGTTGTACCGGTAGGCATACTCGGTAACTTCAAGGGTAGGGCTGTGCAGGTCGATCATAGAACTTCTTCTAATAAGAGATGAGTCGTGGGGCCTTGCTCAATCCGGTTCAGTACCCTGAAAGAAGTACCCGGCGGGTACAGTACTTCCGCCTCGGGAATTTGCGTCAGGAAACTGATGTCCTTGCCGGATACGCCGCGTACGACCATCTGGGTATTGCCCGCGAATGGTGTTGTCGCGGATGAGCTGAAGAATGCCATGTCGGTCTCCACTGCGCCCATTTGCATGCGATTGAGCACATCCAGTGGCAGATCCGTTCCACGGTAGGTTTCAGCGCCAACGTAGCGAGGCAAGCGTGCCAGACCTTCGGTTGCATGCTCGGCAAAAGCCATGATTTCAGGCGTGGCTGTGCCTTGGCGCATCGCCAGGTTATACGCCTTGTACACATCGTTGGTAGAGTAACCGTAAAGTGCGCCTATTTGATCGTCGCTGAGCAGTTTCGAAAGCTCCGGGGCCCGAAAATCTGCCCGGGCGCGGCCTTCGGCAATCCATCGCTCTGCCATGTCCTTGCCCACTGCCTCTCGCAGGCTCATGAGCTTCTTGGGCGCCGCTGCAATGCTTTTTTCAGTGGCTTGCTTTGCTGGCGGCAGCTCTGGCTCTGCTTTCTGCAGCGGTGTCGCGGCCTTCATCTGCAACTCAGGTTCAGCCAGCAGCCTGCTTTCGTTCTTCGCCAGCCAGGTGGCCAACTGTTTGTTGGAGATTTCGGCTTGAAGCTTGGCACTACGGCTGGCGATGCTTTCCACGCTGCTCATCACGCCGGCTTTCATCTGCCCGCGGGTCAGGTAGGTCACAATTGCCATCAGCAAAAGCATCACCAGCTGCTCTTGCCCACGGGCCAGTTGCCTTGCAGCGTGTTCGGTACGCTCTTGAACCAGCGCCGCCGAGCCGCCCGAAGGGTCGAGACCGGAGGGTTTCAAGCCGTCTTCGGCAGTCCACGCGGTAGCAAGCCCCTCTTGCATGGAGGCCAGGCACGCGGGAAGCCCTTGATAGAAATACTCCGCGATGGCGGCCAGGCCCAGCGCCATCAGGATCAGGTTGCCGACCTGCAGGCCGATACCGCTGCCTGCGACCACCCCAGGTGCCGCACCGACGCCAAAGGCTAGAGAACCCACGGCGCCGCCGATAGCGCCGCCTAGCGCGACGCTGCCGCCGAGAATCATCACCACTTCCTGCACGAGCTTGAGCAGTACGGGCAAAATCTGGTCGATATTGATGGACGCCCATTTGCGCGACAGATTTGACTGCATCATGGGATAGGACAAAGCCATCGCCTGCCGGACATTGTCTATCCGGTGTCCGCCTACAGCGCCATAAGCCTGGCTGGCGCCATCGCTTACGCGACGGGTGAAGCCGTCCCAGCTGTCATGGACATTGCGCAAGCCGCTGCTGACGCTTTGATTGAGGGCGCTGAATTTTTGGTCCAGGTTGCGTTCGATGTCGCCCCAGCTAGGGACGTGAGTTGATAAGTCCATTTACCATTGCATTCCTTTAGAGAAGGCAGGTGAGTGTGCGGGCGGCAGGCGATTCTTTCCCATGCACCACGCTGACGGTCAAGCCAGTCGCCAATCGAGCTGCCGATTGCATTGCGAGGCATTTTCTCATCTGAGGTGCCTCTGGCAATGGTGTCAATTTGATCTCATGCTTGTCGGTCAGTTCCGTTAAGTCTGCCGAATGGCCAATAGGGTGGCCAAAGCAAACGATGGCTGGATACTTCACTTAATATTTCCCATTTGCAGGTGTATCGTATTCGCCCTTCATCGCCAGCCGTGCTGGCAGCTTGATTGCGCAGAACGCGAGGTACCCGCACCGATGTCCTTCACCCGTCGACAAATGCTCAAGGGCCTGACCGGCCTGGTTGTGGTTGGCCTGGGCGCCGGTGGCGCGGCACGTTACTGGCTGGGCAAGGTCGAGGACGACAACGCCGGGCATGACTACGAGCTGATCGCTGCTCCCCTGGACGTCGAGCTGGTGACGGGCTTCAAGACCGAGGCCTGGGCCTTCGGCCCTTCGGCGCCAGGCACCGAGTTGCGTGTGCGCCAGGGCACCTGGCTGCGGGTGCGCTTCATCAACCACCTGCCGGTCGAAACCACCATCCACTGGCACGGTATCCGCCTGCCGCTGGAAATGGACGGCGTGCCCTATGTGTCGCAGCTGCCAGTCAAGCCGGGCGAGTACTTCGACTACAAATTCCGTGTGCCGGACGCCGGCAGCTACTGGTACCACCCGCATGTCAGCAGTTCCGAAGAGCTGGGCCGTGGCCTGGTCGGCCCGCTGATCGTCGAGGAGCGCGAGCCGACCGGCTTCCAGCATGAACGCACGCTCAGCCTGAAGAACTGGCACGTGGACGAGCAGGGCGCCTGGTTGCCGTTCAGCATCCCGCGTGAGGCGGCGCGCAACGGCACCGCCGGGCGCCTGATCACCATCAATGGCCAGGCCGATTCGGTCACCGAGTTGCCAGCCGGCCAGGTTGTGCGGGTGCGTCTGCTTAACCTGGACAACACCTGGACCTACCGCATCAACCTCAAGGGCAACTGCGAGGCAAAAATCTATGCTCTGGACGGCAATCCGGTAACCCCGCGCCCATTGGACGATGACTACTGGCTCGGCCCAGGCATGCGTATCTGCCTGGCTGTCCGTATTCCCGAGGCGGGGGAGGAGATCTCCCTGCGCGACGGTTTCGTGCGCCTGGGTACCCTGCGTTCGGTTGCCAGCAACGACGCGCCAAGTGACTGGCCGCCGGCGCTACCGCCCAACCCGATCGCCGAGCCGGACCTGGAGAATGCCGAAAAGCTCAACTTCAATTTCGAGTGGGCGGCGAAAGTCTCGGTCACTACGGACCAGGATAAGCCGTCGAGCATGTGGCAGATCAACGGCCAGGCCTGGGACATCACCGACAAGACCTGCGCCGAGCGCCCCATTGCCACGTTGCAGAAGGGCAAGAGCTACATCTTCGAGCTGAAGAACATGACCCAGTACCAGCACCCGATCCACCTGCACGGCATGAGCTTCAAGGTGATCGGCTCCAACCGTCATGACATCAAGGAGCCGTGGTTCACCGATACCTACCTGCTGGGCAAGAACGAGCGCGCCCAGGTGGCGCTGGTGGCGGATAACCCGGGCACCTGGATGTTCCATTGCCACGTCATCGACCACATGGAAACCGGCCTGATGGCCGCGATCGCGGTGGTCTGATGCGCCCGCAGATCATCGATCGCAGTCGCGATCAGGAATTCATGCGTCTGGCCCTGGCCCTGGCCGCCGAAGGTGCGGCCATGGGCGAGGTGCCGGTGGGCGCGGTAGTGGTGCAGCATGGGCAGGTGATCGGGCAGGGCTTCAACCGGCCGATCATCGACAGTGACCCCAGTGCGCACGCCGAGATGGTGGCCATTCGCGCGGCGGCGAAATCCGCCAGTAACTACCGGCTACCCGGCAGCACCCTGTATGTGACCCTGGAACCGTGCAGCATGTGTGCGGGGTTGATCGTGCATTCGCGGGTGATGCGGGTGGTATTCGGCGCGCTGGAGCCCAAGGCGGGGATCGTGCAGAGCCAGGGGCAGTTCTTCGGGCAGGGTTTCCTGAACCACCGGGTGATGGTGGAGGGGGGGGTGCTGGCGGAGGAGTGCGGGCAGATCCTCAGTGACTTCTTCAAGGCTCGCCGAGCCAAGGGGTAACCTGTCAGTGCCCTATCGCCGACAAGCCAGCTCCCACAGGATATCTGCAGGCCTTGGGGGCAGTGGTGAGCCTGTGGGAGCTGGCTTGCCGGCGATAGGGCCCTGACAGGCTACATCGGCGGCGACTGCTCCGCCGGCTTGTCCTTGTTCACCCCGGGCACATGCAGGCTGCCCTCGGCCACCTGGCCTTCGAGCTGCGGCTGGGTCACCCAGGTGAGGATGTCGTAGTAGCGACGGATGTTGGCCACGAAATGCACCGGCTCGCCGCCACGTGCATAGCCGTATTTGGTCTGCCGATACCACTGCTTCTGCGACAGCCGCGGCAGCATCTTCTTCACGTCCAGCCACTTGTTCGGGTTGAGCTTTTCGCGCTTGGCCAGGGTGCGGGCGTCTTCCAGGTGGCCGCTGCCGACGTTGTAGGCAGCCAGGGCGAACCAGGTGCGGTCCGGTTCCTGGATGCTGTCGTCGAGCTCTTCCTTGATCTTCATGAAGTACTTGGCGCCGCCCTGGATGCTCTGCTTCGGGTCCAGGCGGTTGGACACGCCCATGGCCTGGGCGGTGCGCTGGGTCAGCATCATCAGGCCGCGCACGCCGGTCTTGGAGGTGACCTCGGGCTGCCACATCGATTCCTGGTAGCCGATGGCGGCCAGCAGGCGCCAGTCCACCTGCTCGACCTTGGCGTAGCTCTTGAAGTGCTTCTCGTACTTGGGCAGGCGCTGCTGCAGGTGCTGGGCGAAAGTGTAGGCACCCACATAGCCCAGGACGTCGACATGGCCGTAGTAGCGGTCCTTCAGGCGTTGCAGGGTGCCGTTCTTCTGCGCCTTGTCGAGGAACTCGTTGACCTCGTTGAGCAGGCTGTTGTCTTCACCGGCCGCCACCGCCCAGCGCTGGTCGCGGGTGTCGCCCAGGTCGAAGGCAACCCGCACGTTGGGGAAGTACACCTGGTTCATCGCCAGCTCGTTGGAGTCGACCAGGGTCAGGTCGATCTGGCCTTCATCGACCATGCGCAGCAGGTCGACCACCTCGACGGCGTCGGATTCCTCGTATTCCAGGCCCGGGTACTGCTTTTTCAGCTCGGCCAGCTGGTCGGCATGGCTGCTGCCCTTGAGCACCATGATCTTCTTTCCGACCAGGCCCTTGGCGTTGGTGGGGCGCGTGCGACCGTTGCGGTAGATGACCTGTGGGGTCACTTCCAGATAAGGGTGGGAGTACCTGACCTGGGCCTTGCGCCGTTCGCTGGTGACCAGGCCGGCCGCTGCCAGCACCGGGCCGGAGGGCTTGCCGAGGCTGTCATACAGCTCGTCGAGGTTGTCGGCGGTCTCGATCTGCAGCTTCACGCCCAGATCTTCGGCGAAATGCTGGACCAACTCGTATTCGAAGCCGGTTTCGCCGTTGCGGTCCTGGAAGTAGGTGGCCGGGCTGTTGCGGGTGATCACGCGCAGCACGCCATCCTCCTTCACGCGCTCGAGGGTGCTGGGTTTTTCAACGCAGGCACCGAGCAGCAGAAAGAGTCCGGTTGCGAAAAGCCATCTGGCGCAACGCTGGCGCAAAGCAGTGTGGGCGAACATAGGTTGCAGTATACGCAAAGGACTGGCCCAACCATATCTCGACAACTGTTAGCTTGTCTGGTAGCGGGTTCTGTGCTTTGGGGGCTTGCCTTTGGAGGTTCAGCGCCTGGGAGGTCGAGCGCCGCCCGCGCGGCGCTTCGCAGCACAAGGCTGCTCCTACATCTGTTTCGGGCCAGTAACGCCTGCGCCAATGCGCGCGACTGCCTTGATTTTCCGACACGCTGCCGAGGTGGACGCCAAGGGGCCGCGCGCCACTCCCCCAGGAATAATTGGCCCGAAACAGATGTAGGAGCAGCCTTGTGCTGCGAAGCGCCGCGTGGGCGGCGCTCGATTTCACAGGCGCTAAATCTCTAAAGGTAGGCCCCCTGAATTCTGACCCGCAAGTCCGGTTCCGCCGCCCGGCAGCCGTGGCTTAGAGCGGGTGCCGAAACCCTTCGAATTAGGCTAGAATGCACGGCCTCTAAGCACACCCCTTCCTGAGGCTGTCCCGACGATGTTGATCCTGCGCGGCGCTCCTGCCCTTTCTGCCTTTCGCCACGGTAAATTACTCGAGCAACTGAGCCAGAAAGTCCCCGCTGTTACTGGTTTGTATGCCGAATTTGCCCATTTCGCCGATGTCGACGGCGAGCTGACCGCCGACCAGCAGCAGGTGCTGGGCCGTCTGCTCAAGTACGGCCCGAGCGTGCCGGTACAGGAGCCGAGCGGCCGCCTGTTCCTGGTCGTGCCGCGCCTGGGCACCATTTCGCCGTGGGCCAGCAAGGCCAGCGACATCGCTCACAACTGCGGCCTGCAGTCGATCCAGCGCCTGGAGCGCGGTATCGCCTACTACGTTGCCGGCAACCTGAGCGAAGCCGACGCCGAACTGATCGCGGCCGAGCTGCACGACCGCATGACCCAGCGCGTGCTCGGCCAGCTGGAGCAGGCCGCTGACCTGTTCAGCCATGCCCAGCCCAAGCCGATGACCTCGGTGGACATCCTCGGCGGCGGCCGTGATGCCCTGGCCAAGGCCAACATCGACCTGGGCCTGGCCCTGGCCGAAGACGAGATCGACTATCTGGTCAACGCCTTCCAGGGCCTCAAGCGCAACCCGAACGACATCGAACTGATGATGTTCGCCCAGGCCAACTCCGAGCACTGCCGCCACAAGATCTTCAACGCCAGTTGGGACATCGACGGCCAGGCTCAGGAAAAGAGCCTGTTCGGCATGATCAAGAACACCTACCAGATGCACAACGAAGGTGTGCTGTCTGCGTACAAGGACAACGCCTCGGTGATCGTCGGCAACGTTGCCGGCCGTTTCTTCCCGAACCCTGAAACCCGCCAGTACGGCGCGGTGCAGGAGCCGGTGCACATCCTGATGAAGGTCGAGACGCACAACCACCCGACCGCCATCGCCCCGTTCTCCGGCGCCTCCACCGGCTCCGGCGGCGAAATCCGCGACGAAGGCGCGACCGGCCGTGGCGCCAAGCCCAAGGCTGGCCTGACCGGCTTCACCGTGTCCAACCTGCGTATCCCGGGCTTCGAGCAGCCGTGGGAGCAGGCCTACGGCAAGCCTGAGCGCATCGTCGACGCCCTCGACATCATGATCGAAGGCCCACTGGGTGGCGCTGCGTTCAACAACGAATTCGGTCGCCCGGCCCTGACCGGCTACTTCCGTACCTTCGAGCAGGCCATCAACACCCCGCACGGTGAAGAAGTGCGCGGCTACCACAAGCCGATCATGCTGGCCGGTGGCATGGGCAACATCCGTGAAGACCACGTGCAGAAAGGCGAGATCACTGTCGGCGCCAAGCTGATCGTGCTCGGCGGCCCGGCCATGCTGATCGGTCTGGGCGGCGGCGCCGCTTCGTCGGTGGCGACCGGTGCCAGCTCGGCTGACCTCGACTTCGCTTCGGTACAGCGCGAAAACCCGGAAATGGAGCGCCGTTGCCAGGAGGTCATCGACCGCTGCTGGCAGCTGGGCGACAACAACCCGATCGCCTTCATCCACGACGTCGGCGCCGGTGGTATCTCCAACGCCTTCCCAGAACTGGTCAACGACGGTGGCCGTGGTGGCCGCTTCGAACTGCGCAACGTGCCCAACGACGAGCCGGGCATGGCCCCGCACGAAATCTGGAGCAACGAATCGCAAGAGCGTTACGTGCTGGCCGTCAGCGCCGTCGACTTCGAGCGCTTCAAGGCAATCTGCGAGCGTGAGCGTTGCCCGTTTGCCGTAGTGGGTGAAGCGACTGAAGAGAAGCACCTGACCGTAAGCGACAGCCATTTCGGCAACACGCCGGTAGACATGCCGCTCGACGTACTGCTGGGCAAGCCGCCACGCATGCACCGTTCGGTTACCCGCGAAGCCGAGCTGGGCGATGACTTCGACCCGAGCAAGCTGGACCTGGACAACGCCGTTCAGCGCGTTCTCAGCCACCCGGCCGTGGCCAGCAAGAGCTTCCTGATCACCATCGGCGACCGCACCATCACCGGCCTGGTAGCTCGTGACCAGATGGTCGGCCCGTGGCAGGTACCGGTGGCCGACTGCGCCGTCACCGCCACCAGCTTCGACGTATACACCGGTGAAGCCATGGCCATGGGCGAGCGTACCCCGCTGGCGCTGCTGGATGCCCCGGCGTCCGGCCGCATGGCAATTGGCGAGACACTGACCAACCTGGCTGCCTCGCGCATCGAGAAGCTGTCCGACATCAAACTGTCGGCCAACTGGATGTCTGCCGCCGGCCACCCAGGTGAAGACGCCCGCCTGTACGACACCGTCAAGGCTGTCGGCATGGAGCTGTGCCCGGAGCTGGGCATTACCATTCCGGTCGGCAAAGACTCGATGTCGATGAAGACCAAGTGGAGCGACGAGGGCGTAGAGAAGAGCGTTACCTCGCCAATGTCGCTGATCATCACCGGCTTCGCCCCGGTCACCGACATCCGCAAGACCCTGACCCCGCAACTGCGCATGGACAAGGGCGAGACCGACCTGATCCTGATCGACCTGGGCCGCGGCAAGAACCGCATGGGCGCTTCGATCCTGGCACAGACCTACGGCAAGATCGCTGCCCAGGCACCGGACGTCGACGATGCCGAAGACCTGAAGGCGTTCTTCGCCGTGATCCAGGGCCTGAACGAAGATGGTCACCTGCTGGCCTACCATGACCGTTCCGACGGCGGCCTGGTCACCACCGTGCTGGAAATGGCCTTCGCCGGCCACTGCGGCCTCGACCTGCACCTTGACCCGCTGACCGACAGCAAAGGCGACGTGCCGGCTATCCTCTTCAACGAAGAACTGGGCGCGGTCATCCAGGTTCGCCAGGATGCCACCCCGGACGTACTTGCACAGTTCAGCGCCGCTGGCCTGGGTGAAGGCTGCGTCGCGGTGATCGGCAAGCCGGTCAACAACGGTGAAGTGTCCATCAGCCTGAACGGCGAAGTGCTGTTCGACGACGACCGCCGCATGCTGCAGCGCCAGTGGGCCGAGACCAGCTACCAGATCCAGCGCCTGCGCGACAACGCCGACTGCGCCGACCAGGAATTCGACCTGCTGCTCGAGGAAGACAACCCGGGCCTGTCGGTCAAGCTGGGCTTCGACGTCAACGACGACATCGCCGCGCCGTACATCAAGAAGGGCGTGCGTCCGCAAGTGGCCATCCTGCGCGAGCAGGGCGTCAACGGCCAGGTCGAGATGGCAGCCGCCTTCGACCGCGCCGGCTTCGCCGCCATCGACGTGCACATGAGCGACATCCTCGCCGGCCGTGTCGACTTCGAAGCCTTCAAGGGCCTGGTCGCCTGCGGTGGCTTCTCCTACGGTGACGTGCTGGGTGCCGGTGAAGGCTGGGCCAAGTCGGCGCTGTTCAACAGCCGCGCCCGTGACGCCTTCCAGGCCTTCTTCGAGCGCACCGACAGCTTCGCCCTGGGCGTGTGCAACGGTTGCCAGATGATGTCCAACCTGCACGAACTGATCCCGGGCACCGAGCACTGGCCGCACTTCGTGCGCAACCGCTCGGAGCAGTTCGAGGCGCGTGTGGCCATGGTCGAAGTGCAGAAGTCCAACTCGATCTTCCTGCAGGGCATGGCCGGTTCGCGCATGCCGATCGCCATCGCCCACGGTGAAGGCCATGCGGAGTTCGCCAGCGAAGAAGCACTACTGGCAGCCGACCTGTCCGGTTGCGTGGCCCTGCGCTACGTTGACAACCATGGCAAGGTCACCGAAGCCTACCCGGCCAACCCGAACGGCTCGCCGCGTGGTATCACCGGCCTCACCAGCCGCGACGGCCGCGTGACCATCATGATGCCGCACCCGGAGCGTGTGTTCCGTGCCGTGCAGAACTCCTGGCGCCCGGATGAGTGGCAGGAAGATGCCGCGCTGATGCGTATGTTCCGTAACGCACGGGTGTGGGTGAACTAAGGCGTGTACAAGCTCGCCTTCTTTGTCCCCGCCAGCCACGTCGAAGTGGTCAAGGCCGCTGTGTTCGCCGCTGGTGGCGGGCGCATCGGTGACTATGACCACTGCGCCTGGCAGACGCTGGGCCAGGGCCAGTTCCGCCCGCTGGACGGCAGCCAGCCGTTCCTCGGGCAAACCGGCCAGGTCGAGGTGGTGGAAGAGTGGAAGGTGGAGCTGGTGGTGGCTGACGACCTGATTGCCCAGGTCGTCGCTGCACTCAAGCAGAGCCACCCGTACGAGACGCCAGCCTACGAAGTCTGGCGGCTCGCCGAGTTCTAGACCGCATCAAGGCTATTCGCGGGCAAGCCCGCTCCTACAGGAATATCGCAGTCATCAGAACCTGTGATATCTCTGTGGGAGCTGGCTTGCCGGCGATAGGGCCCTACAATCCAGCCACAATCTCCTTGCCCTGCCCAGGCCGCTTCAACCACCCACAAGCCAGCAACCCCACCTCGAACAGCACCCACATCGGCACCGCCAGCATCGTCTGTGAAAACACATCCGGCGGCGTCAGGATCATCCCCACCACAAAGCAGCCGACGATCACGTAGGGCCTGCTGCGCCGCAATGTAGCTACATCGGCCAACCCCACCCAGACCACGATAAACGTCGCCACCGGGATCTCGAACGCCAGCCCGAACGCCAGAAACAGCGCAAGGATGAAGTCCAGGTACTGGCTGATATCAGTCATCATCGCCACCCCCTCCGGTGTCACGCTGGCAAAGAAGCCGAACATCATCGGGAACACCAGGAAGAAGGCGAAGGCCATGCCGGCGTAGAACAGCACGATGCTCGATACCAGCAACGGCAGGGCAATGCGCCGTTCACGGCGGTACAGCCCCGGCGCCAGAAAGCCCCAGGCCTGGTGCAGCAGTAGTGGCATGGCGATAAACACTGCGCACATCGCAGTCAGCTTGAACGGCGTCAGGAACGGCGAAGTGACGCTGGTGGCGATCATGCTCGCGCCTTCCGGCAAGAAGCGCCGCAACGGCTCGGAAATCAGCGTATACAGCGTCTGGGCAAAGGGGAACAGGCCGGCGAACGCCAGCGCCACCAGCGCCAGGCAACGCATCAGGCGTTTGCGCAGGTCGCGCAGGTGTTCGGTCAGCGGCATGCTCGCCGCCGGGTCCATGGCAATGCTCATGAAAGGTTTTCCTTGGGGGGAGCGACCGTGGCCGCATCATTGGCCGGCTCCGCTTTCAGGCTGATGCCTTGGCGGATCTCCTGTTCCAGGCGCTGCAAAGGCGCACTGTCGAGAGTGGGTAGCTCGACAGCGGGCAGTTCGATCTCCCGCTCCACCTGCCTGCGCAAGGCGTGCATGGCCCTGCGCGCCTGGCCCAGGCCGCGCCCGAGGGTGCGTGCAGCCACCGGCAGGCGCTCCGGGCCTAAAACCAATAGTGCGACGATGCCGACCAGCAGCAACTCGCTGAAGCCTACCTCGAACATCAGGGCTGACGGTCTGCTTGCGGTTGCTGCGTACCCTGACCGGTCAACGGGCACTGTTGCTGCACCTGCGTTTGCGCTGGGGGAGTGGCGTCAGTGTCACCGCCCATGGACTTGCGAAAACCCTGGATCGCCTCGCCCATATCGCTGCCCAGGCCCTTGAGGCGCTTGGTACCAAACAGCAGGAATACGATCAGCAGTACGATCACCAGTTGCCAGATTCCAATGCCACCCATTGCGACCACTCCTGTAAGGTCATGAAAAGGAAAGACAATCCTGCCTCGCGCAGATGACGTACACATGACGAACGGTCACTGCCATCTACCTGCAACACCGGGCGTGTTGACTGGCGTCTTTATTCGGCGACAGGGGCAGGCAAGGATGGGTGGCAGGCAACAGCAGGGCGCGGCCCTGCTGATGGTGATGGTTGTGCTGGCGATGCTGGCGGCGGGCATGGCCTGGCTGGTGGAAGATGGCCGACGCCAGGTCGATGATGTGCGTCTGTTGCACCAGCGGGTGCAGGCGCGCGCGATGGAGCAGGCCGGCCTGGCCTATGCCGAGCAGGCCCTGCGTGACCCCAGCTGGCGGCTTAGCCCACTGTTCTGGCAGGCCTTGCGCGGGCAGCCGTTGAACTACGATTTTGGCGCCGGCCAGGCGCAGTTGCGGGTGCGCGACCAGCACACCTGTTTCAACGTCAATGCGCTGCTCGGTGCTGACGGCGAGCGTGCTGCGCGCCAGTTGCGCTACCTGCTGGGCGACGACATGGCTGCCGAGCGCCTGGTCGATGCCCTGGCCGACTGGCTGGATGCCGACAGCGATGCCCGCCTGCAGGGCGCCGAGAGCGCCCAGTACCTGCGCCAGCAACCACCACGCCTGGCTGCCAACCAGCCGATGCTCGATACCAGCGAGCTGAATCTGCTACTGGAGCCGGACGCCAGCCGCCAGGGCCGTTACCCGATGCTGTGCGCCTTGCCGCAGACCACCGGCTGGCGGCTGAATGCCAATGCCCTGGGGCTGGAGCATCTGCCGTTGCTGGAGGCGCTGTATGAAGGGCGTTATCCACGCTCGTTGCTCAGCCGCATCATCAGCGGCCGGCCGGCGTCGGGGTATGTGGATGCAACTGCGCTACGCCAGGCCCTGGGGGCGGTGGATGACGAAACCTTCGAGCGCTTGAGCGAAGGGCTGCTGCTGAACAGCGGGTATTTCCTGTTGCAGCTGTCGTTCGCGGAGGAGGGGCGGGTGATACGCAGTGAGTTCCAGGTGGAGGCGCTGGGGGTGGTGCAATGGCATGCCCGGGTACCGGCGCAGCAGGTGCGGGTGCGCAGCCGCGAGCCGATGGTGTGGTAGGGCTTGAGATTGCCGGGGCTGCTTTGCAGCCCATCGCGACACAAGGCCGCTCCTACAGGGGAATGCGATCCCTTGTAGGAGCGGCCTTGTGTCGCGATAGGGCCGCAAAGCGGCCCCTATGCCCAGAACGGTCAGACAGTCCCAATCTCGCCGCCATCAGTACGCTGGATCACCACAGTCACAGCCTGAAGCCTTTCCGTGGCCCATGTCGCGGAACTATTTTTCGCTGAGCAATACATCCTTGGAAGAGGCGCGTCACAAGACCACGGCGCTGCTCCAATTTGCTCGACAGCACCCTTGGATTGCAAAAGCTAATTCAATGGCGGTTGAAGCATTATGGTGCTATCGGAAATATACATTTCGAATGGCTGATGCAGTATCACTGATTAGGCGTCTATCGAGATAAGCTAGAGTTCCGAGCTCGGCGGTTACAGCGAGAGCCGTATTGGGTTCGCCAAAAATACTATTCGTTACACGGTCGGTAGTATAGGCCACTGCAAGTCCAGCGGCTGCATGGTTTAACTGTCTGACGGCCGCATTAGACAATGGTTCTAGTACTGTGGCACTATTAATGACTCTGTTTCCTATTCTCGCGGCAAACTCGATGTCACGGATATTTAGTGAAACGTGAAATGAATCCGGTGATGGTGCTTGTTCAGTGGTATGAATTCTTATATTAACGTTGGGGCTTTGTAAGGTTTGGTTTCCGGTGCGTAACTGTGGTCTATCTACAGAATATGTTGGAAGCTTACCGGCCAGCCAATTTACTCCCCGCTTCAACCATTGCCACCATTGTCCATTTGGGTCATGCCGATTGATGGGGTCGTTCTGGCAATAGCTGTATCCATTAGGTCCACCTTTACGGAACGGAGATTGATTATCACTCTGGAGAAATCGTCTTGATCTGGGACTATAGAATCGGCGTCCATTGCCAAGTGCATAACATTGCAGCATTGTATCGAGTCGCTGCCCGCTGAATGCGACAAGATGAATGGAGTTGTTTGGAGAAATCCATAGGGCGAATAGTTTTGTGGCAAACCTTCTGGAATACTGCGCAAAGCAGTGTTTGCATTGTCGGATTGCAGAATTTGGCTGGCTTTTTTCGAGGTGTCTAGTTCCGCTAGTGTAATGCCATTGGCCCACAATAGGCGACGTGGGCTGTCACTTGCTTCACAAGTCAATTGGTTATCTTGGGAAAAGAATTTTTTCCGTTTTGATTGGGGCGTTGCTGAACGCATGTGTGTGTTCCAAAGGGTTACAAGTGGTAAAAGTATTTTTCACAAGCTTGCGGATGTCTACTGGCAGATTTATCAGGTGGTTTGAATACACTGCTACTGGGCATGCGGTCCCGAGTAGAAATGTAACGGATGATTTTTCCGGGGCTGCTTTGCAGCCCATCGCGACACAAGGCCGCTCTTACAGGGGAATGCGATCCCTTGTAGGAGCGGCCTTGTGTCGCGATAGGGCCGCAAAAGCGGCCCCCGTGCGCAGATCAATCAGGCGGTGCCGATCTCTCCGCCATCGATACGCTGGATCACCACGGTCGCAGCCCGCGGCCTTACCGTGGCACCTGCCGGGGTGGCATCGGTGGCCTTGTCGGTATACGGCCAGTTCTCCGGGTGCTGGATGTTGACGAACAGCGTCTTGTTGTCCGGGGTAAAGGTAATGCCGGTCACCTCGCAGCCATTCGGCCCGACGAAGAAGCGGCGCAGGTCCACCTGGTTCTGCGCGTTCACCGGCACCTGCTTGCCGCTGGCATCCACCAGATTGGTGGGGATCACTGCCAGCAGCTGGTCGTTGGTGTAGTCGGTCACGGTGCTCTCGCCGTTGTCGGTCTCGAACCACAACACGCCACGGCTATCGAAACTCATGCCGTCCGGGCTGGCGAACTGGTTCAGTTCGGTCAGGCCGGAGCGGTTGATGTCGGCCGTACCGGCAGCGTTGGCGCCGAACACGAAGATGTCCCAGGTGAAGCTCAGCTGGTCGTCGCTGTCGTGCCAGCGGATGATGTGGCCGTGACGGTTCGGGCCGCGCGGGTTGGCTGCATCGACCTTCTCCGGGGTGCGCGCGCTGTTGTTGGTCAGGGTCAGGTACACGTCGCCGTTCAGCGGGTTGACCGTGGTCCATTCCGGGCGGTCCATCGGCGTTGCGCCCACCGCATCGCCAGCACCACGGGTGTTGAGGATGATGCCCGGCAGGTCGCCATACAGCGCACCCAAGGTGCTGCCGCCAGTGGTCGCAGTGCCCACGTCCAGCAGCAGCCATACGCCAGTGCCGTCGGCATTGAAGCGTGCCACGTACAGCTTGCCCTGGTCGAGGTACTTGGCGCCGGTGGCCAGGCGGTCGGCGGGGTTGGCGTCGGCGGCGTCCCACACAGCGGTGGACACCCACTTGTACAGGTACTCGTTGTTCGAATCGTCGCCCATGTACCACACCAGCGGTTTGCCCGCGACCGCCAGGCCCGGGCAGCAACCTTCGTGGCGGAAACGGCCCAGCGCGGTGCGCTTGGTGGCCAGTGTGGCGCTGTTGTACGGATCGATCTCGACGATGTAGCCGTAGGTGCTGGCTTCGTTGCGGTAGTCGTCGGTGGCGCTGGCGCCTTTGACGGTGACGTCGAAACGAGCGAATTCGTCGGCCACTTCGCTGCTGTCACCGGCTGCGGTTTCCCACTTGTACTGGCCGCTGGAGGTGCCCACGCCAATGCGGCGCTGGTCTTCAGGGCGGGTACCTTTGTTGACGAAGATGCCTGGCCAGTTCTCTTCACAGGTCAAGTAGGTACCCCAGGGGGTGTAGCCGTTGCCGCAGTTGTTGTTGGTGCCGCGGCAGTGGGTGCCGTCCGGCGAATACTTGGTCTTCACGTGATCAGTGCCGCGCAGGGGGCCGGTTATTTCCATGCGCGAGGCGGTTGTGAAACGGCGGTTGAGCGGGTCGTTGTCGACCACCTGCCAGCGGCCGCCGATTTTCTGCAGGCGCACCACGCCGGCACCATGGGCGTTGATTTCCTTGCGCACTTCCTCGACCGGGCGCTTGCCGTTCACATCGGTGGTCGGGCCGGCCGGGTGCAGGGCGGCGGTGTCGATGTACTCGAAGTTGATCGCCAGCAGGCCGTCTTCGGAGCTGCCGTTGATGGGGAAGAAGTGCATGCCGTCATGGTGCATGCCCATGGCGTTGGCCTGGTCGGTCGAGGTGTTGCTGCCGTCGGATTTCCACGGGTTGCCGTTGCTGTTGATCGGCGTGCCCCAGGGCGCCAGCACATAGGCGCTGTAACCGGCGGCTACCACGCAGGCGTCGGTGCGCGAGCCCGGAATGGACTGGAAGCCCAGTGCCAGTTTCGGCACTTCCGGCTCAGTCACGGGTGGCTCGGTGACCGGATCATCGTGATCGGAACCACCACCGTCGAAGCAGCCTGTCAGGCCGGTACCGGCAATCATGGCGATGGCGGCGCCCAGGCTGCCACGCATCACGCTGCGGCGGCTCAGGTAGGCGTCCATAACGCTGGCCATCGGCAGGTTGCCGCTTTGGTTCCGGTCCAGGTTGTCGCCGGTATCTCGACTCATCAGGGTGTCCTTATGTTGGCTGAGTTGGAGGAACCGCGACTTTAGTGCGCAAATATGATGATTCATTGGCAGAAATGTTAAAGGGGTTTTAAAACAACTCGCTCTTAGAAGCGTGCTCTACAGATCAATTTGGAATGGCTGTCGGATTTCTGCCATCAAACTGTAATGCCAACGCCGCAACATCCGGGGCCCTGAATGAACATGGATAAGGATGGCGGGTTCGATGGCAAGCAGTGTGCACAGGCGCGAAGTGATCAGCTGGATGGGTATCGGTGCCTTGGCACCGTTGCTCGGCGCCTGCTCCGCCCTTCCTGGGCAGCAGGGCGGCAATGCCAGCTTCGACCTGCTGTACGTGGCCGACACCCTCGATGCCCGCCAGCCTGGCCAGGCCGTGGTGCCGGCCACCCGCCTTGGGCCGGTCAGCCACCTGGGCCGCGCCCCATGGATGACCGGCAGCAGTGCCAGCATCGCCTACCCGCAACTGGCACCATTGCTCGATGCCAGCCAGGCTGCATCTGCCCAGCTGGGCGGCTATGCGGTGCTGGCGGCGTTGCTCGAGCAACTGCGCGGCGAGGCTGGGGCGGGCAACAGCCTGACCCTGGAAAACGGCCAGGGCTGGAATGGCAGTGGCCTGGCCTACCTGACCCAGGGCGAAAGCGGCCTGCAGGGCAGCCAGCTGCTGGGCAGCGAAGCGCGGGTCAGCAGTGACGAGCGCGTGCTGTGGCCACAGCGCAGCCCGGCGCTGTATCGCCAGGCTGGCACCGTTACCCTGGGCGCCGGGCTGGCAGACACACAACGCCGGGCTTTGGGCCTGGAAGCCTTGCGCGTCTTCGAACGTGGCGGTGCACGTATTGCTGTGGTCGGCGTGACCGACCCCTACGCCCAAGACCAGAAAGCCTCTCTTAAACAGTGGTACCAATCATTGCAGCCGGTGTTCGAACAGGCGCGGCGCGATGCTGACCTGGTGGTAGCCATGGCCGATGTCGGTACCGGGCCGGGCCTGTGGCTGGCCGAGCGGGTGCCGCAGATCGACGTGTTGCTGTGCGCCCGCGGCCAGGACCTGTGGCCGGCGCCGGTCGAGGTTAGCCAGGCCAGTGGCCGCCGCGTGCCGGTGCTGTTCGCCGGTTGCCGGGGCAGCGGCGCCTTCCGCCTGCGCTGCCAGCGCGTGGCCGGGCTGTGGCAGTTCGACGGGCGTTTCTTCCCAGCCTTTGAGCACCAGCTGGCACCCGCCGCGCAGCAGCGTATCGGGGCATTGCAGGCAGAATTGCGCCAGCAGCGCGCCGGCCACGCAGCCTGGCTCGACCAACCGCTGGCCCGCGCACCCCAGGCGCTGTGGCGCCGCGATACCCGAGGCGGCAGCTGGGACCGCCTGCTGCATCAGGCCCTGGCCGACGACAGCAGCATGCCGGTGTTGCTGCCGGGCCTGCGTTACGACTATCCGCTGCCCGCCGGGGCGGCCATTACCCGCGAACACCTGATCAGCCTCACCGGTGGCTACCCGGCACCGGTGGTCGAAGCTCCGGCCCGGCAGGTCGAACAAGTGCTGGAAAACGCCGCGGAGCAACTGTTCGGCGACCCGCTGCTGCTGGACAACAGCCAGGACCTGCCGCGCTGGCAGGGCCAGGCCTGGCGTGTCAGCTACAGCCCGCAAGGCAAGCGCATCAGTGGCCTGGAGCCGGTGCAGGGCCTGTGCCGCACCTTTGGCCTGCAATTCGAAAACCAGGCCGGCGAGCCGCTGTGGCAACGGGTCGAAGCCTGGCTCGCCCGCCAGGCAAGCGACTGGCAACTGGCGCCGCTGCAACTGCCCGAAGTGCGCTACGTGCAGGGGCACCCGGGCTGGCACCCAAGGCAACTGGCCTCGTGATGCTCGCCTCGCGCCTGCTGACTGGCGCTGGCCTGACCCTGGTCGGCTGGCTGGCGGCCCAGTGCGTGCTGCAACTGGGCCGCCAGCCGCAACCGGCCACTGCGCCCGCCGCGCCCGACAAGCCGCTGCCTGGCTTGATGGTCGGCCATTGGCAGGTACCCGTCAACGACGGTGCCATCGCCATCACCCGCCTGCCGTTGCAATACCTGGGTGGCCTCAAGGCCCAGCCGCTGGCCTCCAGCGTGGTGGTGCTGCGCTATGGCGAACAGGTGCGCACCTTGGCCCGCGGCCAGCGCCTGGCGCCAGGGATCGTGCTGCAGGACATCGACAGCGATGGCCTGATTTTCAACAACCAGGGGCGGCGTGAACGCCTGCCCTGGCCGCCACGCCCCGCCGTGACCGGCTTCAAGCGGCAAGGATGAACGATGCCTGTTAGATATTGCGTGGCGGCCGCACTGAGCCTGGCCCTGTCCATGGCCTGTGCTGAAGAGCCGGTGTTCGACGACAACGGTACGCCGATGTACGAGGTGAACTTCGTCGACACCGAACTGGGCGAGTTCATCGACAGCGTGTCGCGCATCACCGGCACCACCTTCATCGTCGACCCCCGGGTCAAGGGCAAGGTCACCGTGCGCACCGTCGACCTGCACGACGCCGATGCCATCTACGACATCTTTCTGGCCCAGCTGCGCGCCCAGGGCTACGCCACTGTCGACCTGCCCAATGGCAGCGTGAAGATCGTTCCCGACCAGGCCGCTCGCCTGGAGCCTGTGCCGGTGGAGGCGGGAGGGCAGCAGGGGGAAGGCAGCGACAGTGTGGCTACGCGGGTATTCAATGTGCGTAACGCCGCCAGCGAGCAGGTGCTGGGCATTCTCAAGCCCCTGATCGACCCACGGGTCGGTGTGATCACACCTTATCCGGCGGCGCACCAGTTGGTAGTTACCGACTGGCGCAGCAACCTGGAACGTATCGCCAGCTTGCTGCGCCAGCTTGACCGCCCCCAGGACGCACCAGGCAGTGGCAGTACCCAGGTCATCTACCTGCGCCATGCCAATGCTGGCGAAGTGGTCAAGGTGTTGCGTGGGCTCAGCCAGGAAGGCATGGCGCCCTCTGAAGGTGCGGGCGAAGCAGAGGGCAAGGAAAGGCCCGTAGTGCCTGTCGCCGGGGGGGCGGGCATCCGCCTGGAATACGAAGAAGGCACCAACGCCGTGGTCATGGTCGGCCCCGACAGCGAGCTGGCCGCTTACCGCGCCATCGTCGAGCAGCTGGACATCCGCCGTGCCCAGGTAGTGGTGGAAGCGATCATCGCCGAGGTGTCCGACAGCAGCGCCCAGGAGCTGGGCGTGCAGTGGCTGTTCGCTGACGAGAAGTTCGGTGCCGGCATCGTCAACTTCGGTAGCAACGGGGTAAACATCGCCAGCATCGCAGGGGCCGCTGCCAGCGGCGACAACGAGGCCCTTGGCGATTTGCTGTCCAGCACCACCGGCGCCATGGCGGGTATCGGCCATTTCGGCGGCGGCTTCAACTTCGCCATGCTGGTCAACGCGCTGAAGGGCAAGAGCGGCTTCAACCTGCTGTCCACGCCCACCCTGCTGACCCTGGACAACGCCGAGGCGTCGATCCTGGTCGGCCAGGAAGTGCCCTTCGTCACCGGATCGGTGACGCAGAACAACGCCAACCCGTACCAGACCATCGAGCGCAAGGAAGTCGGGGTGAAGCTGCGCATCAAGCCGCAGATCAACATCGACAACAGCGTGCGCCTGGACATCGTCCAGGAAGTGTCGTCGATTGCCGACACCACGGCTGCCAGCGACGTGATCACCAACAAGCGCGAGATCAAGACCAAGGTCATGGTCGAGGACAACGGCCTGGTGATCCTCGGCGGCCTGATCAGCGACGAACTGAGCACCAGCGACCAGCGTGTGCCGCTGCTTGGCGATATCCCTTACCTGGGCCGGCTGTTCCGCTCCGACGCCACGAAGAACACCAAGCAGAACCTGATGGTGTTCATCCGCCCGCGCATCCTGCGTGACGGGCCGAGCCTGGCCGGGCTCAGCGAAGACAAGTACCGCACCTTGCAGCAGACCACGCCGCTGCAGTTGCCCGACCTGGCGGATGCGCAAAACGCTACGCCGCTGTTGCAGGTGTTCCCCTCCAGCCGCGCACGGCTGGAAGGCGGTGACTGGTGATGCTGCCTTATCGCCAGGCACGGCAGAGCGGGGTGGCCATGGCCCCTGCGGAGCAGGGCTGGCAGCTATGGTTGCGGCACGACGCCGACAGCGCCCAATTGCAAGAGCTGCTGCGCGTGCACGGCCAGCCCAGCCTGCTCGAATACCTGGAGCCTGCACTGTTCGACGAACGCCTCGGCCAGCTGTACCAGGCCGGCGATGCCGCCACCGAGGCGCTGATCGAAGGCATCGGCGACCAGGTCGACCTGGACAGCCTGATGAGCGAAATGCCGCGCATCGAGGACCTGCTGGAAAGCGACGACGAAGCCCCGGTAATCCGCCTGATCAACGGCCTGTTCGGCCAGGCCCTGCGCCTGCGTGCCTCGGACATTCACATAGAAACCTTCGAGCAGAGCCTGGTGGTGCGCTTGCGTGTCGATGGCCACCTGCGCGAAGTGTTGCGCCCACCGCGTGCGTTGTCGGCCATGCTGGTGTCGCGGATCAAGGTCATGGCCCGTCTGGACATCGCCGAAAAGCGCCAGCCCCAGGATGGCCGTATCACCCTGCGTGCGGCGGGGCGCGAAGTGGATGTGCGGGTCTCGACCCTGCCCGGCATCCACGGCGAACGGGTGGTGATGCGCGTGCTCGACAAGCAGGCCAACCTGCTGGCGCTGGGCAACCTGGGCATGCCGGCGGCGGTGTTGCAGGGCCTGCGCAGTTGCCTGGCACGGCCCAACGGCATAGTGCTGTCCACGGGGCCGACCGGTTCGGGCAAGACCACGACCCTGTATGCCAGCCTCAACAGCCTCAACGACGGCAGCCGCAACATCCTCACGGTCGAGGACCCGGTGGAATACGCTATCGCCGGCATCGGCCAGACTGCCATCAACCCGCGTGCCGGGCTGACCTTTGCCAGCGGCCTGCGCGCCATCCTGCGCCAGGACCCGGACGTGATCATGCTCGGCGAAATCCGTGACCAGGAGACCGCGCAGATCGCCGTGCAGGCCAGCCTCACCGGCCACCTGGTGTTGTCCACGCTGCACACCAACAGTGCGGTGGGCGCGGTGACCCGCCTGCGCGACATGGGCATCGAACCGTTCCTGATTGCCTCGTGCCTGCGCGGCGTACTGGCCCAGCGCCTGGTGCGGCGCTTGTGCAGTTGCGCCGTGGCGCACCCGCTGCAGCCGGCGGAACGCGACCTGTGGCCCGAGCTGGCGGCGCTGGGCAGCAGCTACCACGCGGTGGGCTGCGAGCAGTGCCAGGGCAGCGGGTATGTCGGGCGCCTGGGCCTGTATGAGTTCATCGAGCTGGATGCCGGGCTGATCGGCCTGTTGTACGACGGCGCCAGCGAACTGGCCATGCAGGACTACCTGGCCGAGCGCCGGCAGAGCCTGGTGGCGATGGCCAGTGACTGCCTGGCCCGTGGCGAGACCAGCCTGGCCGAAGTACTACGCGTGGTGCAGGGCTGAGCCATGCCGACCTATCGCTACCAGGCCGTCGACCTCGCCGGCAAGACCCACAAGGCCAGCTTGCAGGCCGACAGCGAACGTCATGCCCGCCAGTTGTTGCGTGAGCAGGGCCTGTTCGCCCGCCGCTTGCAGCGTCACGAAGCCGGCACCCGGCAACCCCGGCGCCAGCGCCTGAGCCGCGTCCAGCTATGCGAACTGACTCGTCAGCTGGCCACCCTGACCGGTGCCGGTATCCCTCTGGTCGACGCCCTGGCTACCCTGGAACGGCAACTGCGCCAGCCCGCCTTGCACAGTGTGCTGGTGGCCTTGCGCGGCTCGTTGGCCGAAGGCCTGGGGCTGGCTCGCAGCCTGGCACGTCAGGGGGCACCGTTTACCGGCCTGTACTGCGCGCTGGTCGAGGCCGGCGAGCGGTCCGGTCGCCTGGCCCAGGTGCTGACCCGCCTCGCTGACCACCTGGAGCAGGTTCAACGACAGCAGCACAAGGCACGTACCGCGCTGATCTACCCCACCGTGTTGATGGGGGTGTCGCTTGCCGTGGTGGTAGGCCTGATGACCTTCGTCGTACCCAAGCTCACCGAACAATTCGCCCATGCCGGGCAAAGCCTGCCGCTCATTACCT
This sequence comes from Pseudomonas shirazica, assembly GCF_015168335.1. Lineage (NCBI taxonomy): Bacteria > Pseudomonadati > Pseudomonadota > Gammaproteobacteria > Pseudomonadales > Pseudomonadaceae > Pseudomonas > Pseudomonas shirazica. Next base: position 4,147,927 of record NZ_CP063456.1, on the reverse strand, counting down.
CGTTGCTGATCGGCCTGAGCCAAGGGCTGGTGCAGGCCGGGCCCTGGCTTTTGGCGCTGGCCCTGTTGCTTGGCGCGCTCGGCGGCTGGTTGCTGCGCAAGCCGCACTGGTGCCTGCGCCGTGACCAGCTGCTGCTACGCCTGCCACATATAGGCAACCTGCTGCAGGTGCTGGAAAGCGCGCGCCTGGCACGCAGCCTGGCAATCCTCAGCGGCAGTGGCGTGGCCCTGCTCGAAGCCCTGCAAGTGGCCACCGAAACCGTCGGCAACCGCCGTATCCGCCTGGCCATGGAGCAGGTGCGCCAGCAAGTTCAGGGCGGCACCAGCCTGCATCGCGCGCTGGATGCCTGCCAGCAGTTCCCGCCGCTGCTGGTGAACATGGTCGGCAGCGGCGAGGCCAGCGGCACCCTGGCCGACATGCTCGAGCGCGTGGCCGATGACCAGGAGCGCGGCTTCGCCCGCCAGGTCGATACCGCCATGGCGCTGTTCGAACCCCTGATGATCCTGGTGATGGGCGCCGTGGTGCTGTTCATCGTGCTGGCGGTGCTGTTGCCGATCATGCAACTCAACCAGGGCCTGCAACTGTGACGACAAGGAGTACTGCCATGCAGCATCGACGTAACCGCCAGCGCGGTTTCACCCTCATGGAAATCATGGTGGTGATCTTCATCATCGGCCTGCTCATCGCCGTGGTCGCGCCCAGCGTGCTGGGCAACCAGGACAAGGCCATGAAGCAGAAGGTGATGGCCGACCTGGCCACCCTGGAGCAAGCGCTGGACATGTACCGCCTGGACAACCTGCGCTTCCCCAGTAGCGAGCAGGGCCTGGCCGCGCTGGTGAAAAAGCCGGCCCAGGAGCCGCTGCCACGGGCCTGGCGCAGCGACGGCTACGTGCGCCGCCTGCCGGAAGACCCATGGGGCACCCCTTACCAGTACCGCATGCCCGGCGAACATGGCCGGGTCGACGTGTACTCGCTGGGTGCCGACGGGCTGCCGGGCGGCGAAGGCCAGGATGCCGACCTGGGTAACTGGGAACTGTAACGGGTGCGTCGTCAGCGGGGCTTCAGCCTGATCGAATTGCTGGTGGTGCTGGCCATCGCCGGGCTGATGACCGGATTGGCGGTGGCCGGGTTCGGCAACAGCCAGGCCAGTGTCGACCAGGCGCTGCAACGGCTGGCGAGCGAGGCCCGGTCGCAGGCCGCGCTGGCCCGGCATGCCGGGCAGCTGCGCGGGCTGCGCTGGAATGGCCAGCGTCCGGAGTTCGTCCGGCGCGAGGGTAATGGCTGGGTGGTCGAGGCAGTCGCCCTTGGTGACTGGCCCAAGGGGCTGCGCCCGGACTGGCCGGCCAGCCCGCAGCCGCGCCTGTTGTTCACCCCACATGGCTGGGCGCAACCAGGCAAGGTGCGCTGGCGTTGGGCCGATGGCAGCCAGCAATGGGCCTGGAGCCGCGATGGCCGCATGCAGGTGGTGGTCGCCCCATGAAGCGGCATCAGCGTGGCTTCACCCTGCTGGAGGTAACCGTGGCCCTGGCGATTGCCGCGGTGCTGGCGGTGATCACCAGCCAGGTTTTGCGCCAGCGCCTGGCGGTGCAGGACAACCTGCAGCAACACCGCCTTGGCCTGCTATGCGCGCGAGAACTGCAAACCCGCTTTGCCGTCGAGCAGTACTGGCCAACTGAAAACCAGGTTGGCGGTGAACTGAGCCAGGGCGGCCAGCGCTGCCACTGGCAACTGCAACTGCGCCGCACCGGCGTACGCGACCTGCGCCGTGGCGAGCTGCTGTTGTTCGCCGACCGCGACCAGCGCCTGCCGCTAGGCCAGTACACCGTGTTTCTGGAGCGGCCATGAGTTACAGAGATCGTGAAGCGTGCGCGGTCCCTGTAGGAGCGGGTTTACCCGCGAAGCAGGCACCGCGGTGCATGGCACCGGCTTCGCCGGTGTTCGCGGGTGAACCCGCTCCCACAGATGCTCAGTTCAACCCCCCGCGCAGATGTCTACCCACGAGGCACCGCCAGGCCGGCCTTACCCTGATCGAGCTGATGGTAGCCCTGGCACTTACCGCCGTGCTCGGCATCATGCTCGCCGCCCTGGTCAACGGCTGGCTCAAGGTTCGCGAACGCCTGCAGGTCACCAACCAGGAAACCTCGGTATTGGATTTCTGCCTGGCCCTGGAGCGTCGCTTCGACAGCCCGGTAATGCGCCGTGTCTACGACCAGCGCCTGCCCTTGGCCAGCCGCTGGCTGGACTGGCAACCGGCAAGCAACCAGTTGCTCTGGGTCGCCATCACCGGCATGCCGGAAGCCGAAGGCGGCTCGCGCCTGCAGCGCCAGCGCCTGCGCTTCGAGGCGCGTGAGCAGCGCCTGCTGCTGGAAAGCTCGGCCGATCTCTATGCCGCCGCCGCCCCACGCTGGGTCCAGCGCGAGCGGCTCGACCGGGTCAGCGCCATGAATGTTCTTTATTACCAGGGCGGCCGCTGGCTGGCCTGGCCTTCCGACCAACCTGCGCACCCCGGCCGTGGCGTGCGTCTGGAACTGCAGCGTGACGGAGCACCTTATGTCTGCACATTCGCCCTCCCGTGGGGGCGCTCATGAAGTTTGAATGGCGGCGGCGCAGCCCGGCCCAGTCGTGGCTGTTGCTGCGACCGGGCGTTGTCTGGCACTGGGCGCTGGCCGAGGGCGGCCTTGTGCAACGCCATGGGCAGGGCGAGCCCCCGGCGAACCTGCAAGCCCGTGTTGCGTTGATCCTGCCTGCCGAGACCTGCAGCTACTTCCGCGTGCCGGCACCGCCGGGGCTCAAGCGTGAAGAATGGCCGCTGTTGCTCGAAGACCGCTTGCTGCAGGCAGTCGACGAGGTGACATGCGCCTGCCTGGCCCGCGAGCCCGGCCATCTTCGGTTACTGGTAGTGGCTCGTCAGCAACTGGAGGACTGGCGCGGGCAGTGCGCCGAATGGGGCTTGCAGGTGGCACGTTGCTGGGCAGAACTACAGCTGCTGCCGCCCCCCGAGGCGGGACATGCCTGGCAATGGCAGCGCACACCCGGCATGTATTTGTACAAAGGGCTGGCCGAAGACAGGCAGGAGCACTGGCTGGCCTGGCCGGATGCACTGGGCGAGGTGCCACGGCAGCCGTGGGCGGAGCTGCAAAAGGTTTCGCTGAGCGGAGACTGGCCCAGTACGCTGGCACCGCTCGATTTATTGCCAGGCCTGTTCGAGCGTACCCGCAAGGTGCGTTCGCTGCCGGTGGTTTCCCGGCCACAGCAACGGCTGCTCGCGGCCTGCCTGGTACTGGCTGCCGTCTGGGGCGGGCTGTGGTTGAACAAGCAGTGGGCCCAGGCGCAACTCTGGCGCAGCCAGGTCATCGCCGTGACCGGTGAGCAGGCCAGCCCCCGGCACGCCGCGCAGGCCCTCAAGCGCCTGCGCGAAAGTGAACTACAACAGCAACTGCGTACACGACAGCTTGAAGACTTGCAGGCGGCGCTGCAGACATGGCTGCGTGACCATCCCGGCTGGCACTTGCAAGCGGTACGTTTCGACGGCCAGCGTTGGCACCTGCGGCTGGAGGGTGACGGCAGTACGCCGCCATGGAGCGACATGGCGACAGCTGCCGGGGCCTCCGTTCAGGTGCAGGACGGCCAAGTGATGTTCGACCTGGGAGCCGCCTCATGAACCGGAACTGGATACAGCGTCACCGTTTGAAGTTCGCCTGGCTACTGATTGCTGTTTTGCTGGCTTTCCTGGCCCTGCGCGCAGGCCTTGCGCAATGGCTCGAGCTCAGCCAGTGGCGCGGGCTGGCCGAACAGGCCGCCAGCCTTCAAGGCGGCCCGGGGGTGAGCCTGGAGCGGCTACGCCAGTCGGCCCAGGCGCGGCAGATCGAACTGGCCGAGGTCGATGCGCAGGGCAAGACCTGGCAACTGCGTGGGCAGGTGGCCGACGAGCGAGTGCTGCAAGGCTGGTTGCAGACCCTGCGTGCAGAAGGCGTACAGCCATTGCAGTGGGGGCTGGAACAGCATGAAAAGAGATTGCGCTTCGACCTGGTGGTGCGGCCATGAGCCGAAGAAGTGTGGCGTGGGTGCTGTTGGTATTCACCGTGACATTGCTGGTGGAACTGCCGGCCAGCTGGGTGGTGCGCGGGATAGGCCTGCCAGCGCGTGAGGTCAGCGGCAGCCTGTGGCAAGGCCAGGCGCAGCAACTGGGGCCGGTCGGGCCATTGCGTTGGGTGGTGCAGCCCTGGCGCATGCAGGCGAACGCGCAGCTCGGCTTCCAGGGCCAGGCCTGGCAGTTGCGCGCCGAAGGCTGGCCATGGCGTTGGCGGCTGGAGGCGACGGCCATGGGGGCCCAGGCGACGGTGACGACGGATTTCCGCTTGGCCGGCCAGTGGCAAGGCGCGTTGCGGGTGCAGGGAGCAGGGCGGCAATGCCGTGCCAGCGAAGGCCGCATCGCGGTAACCGACCTTGCCTTGAGCGAGCCCTGGTCACTGGGCCTGGGGCAGGGCTGGCTGGAAATGGACTGCCGCAGCGGCTGGCACCTGCGCGGGCAGTTGGCGCAGCCGGGGCAGCATCTGTTGGCCGTGGATGCTGACCTGCCAGCGCGACGGGCGCAAGTGGTGGTGGAGTTGCAGCCAGAAGCGGCGCTGACGCCTTTGCTGCGTGGCGTGCAGTGGCTTGGGCCGCAGGCGCTGGCAGGGCAGCGGGATTTGCGCTGGTAGACAGGTGTTATCGCCGGCAAGCTGGCTCGGCTCCTACAACTTATCCAATCGACTCCGACCCGTCCTTTGTAGGAGCAGCCTTGTGCTGCGAAGAGGCCGGTACGAGCAATAATCAGGCTTTGTCAGTACCAACCTCTTCGCAGCACAAGGCTGCTCCTACAAAAACTCACTGAACCAATGAGTTCCATGAGAGCGGGTTTACCCGCGAACACGGGCGAAGCCCGTGCCCTCCAGCGCGGCGCCTGCCTCAGTTTTTCTTGCCCTGCACACTCGAAGCCCACTGCTCACTGCGATTGTGCCCACTGGTCCTCAACAACCCCAGGTCCAGTGCATTTTCCCCATCCGCCGCACCCTTGCCCTTGGCCAGCTCGGCCACCGCCGTGCCCAGGTCCACCGGTGAGTTGGACGCATCGATCGACACATCCCGGCGATAGTCGTTACCGCTCAGTGTTTCCCGGCTAACCGAGTTGGCGTCGAGTACCACATCGCCTTTGGCCGACTGCATGCGTGCCCCCACCAGGTGAGCGTTGCCACCAACCTGCAGGTCGATGCCGTCGCTACCTTTGAGCGTGGCCTGCTGGCCTACGCTGTCGCGCTGCGCGTGCGACACGTCGAGGCTGAAGGTGGGCGAGAGCCCCGGGTCTGCCTTGCTCAGGGCGGAGCCAGCTTTTTCATTCACCTTGCTCCCCAGTGGCCCTGCCACCGAAGTGGCCGCGTTGACGTAGCCTCGCGGGTTTTTCTCCTGGCTCAGGCGGGCATCACCTTTCACGCTCAGGGTATCGACGCTGTCCTTGCGGCTGGCGATACGCAGGTCGCCATCGATCATTCCCTTGATATGCCCAGCTTCCACGGTGGTGCCTTCGAGGCGGGTATCGCCGCGGCTTTGCAAGTCGATGCGCTCGGCGCGCAGGTCGCTGGCATTCCAGGTGAGGTTGTCGCGCTTGTCGAGCTCCACTTTGACGCGGCCATGCAGGCCGCGAGTATCGAGCGCGCCCTTGGCCATGTCGAAGCCGGCCCCGGCGGTGATGTCGAGGTTGTCACGTCGCTCCTGGCTGGATGACGCTTCCACCAGCATGCCCCCATTCGATGCGTCGAGGGTTATTTGTTCGGCCGAAGCCTGCAGGCCCTCAAGGTGCAGGGCGACATTCTCGCGGGCGCTGCTGCCCAGGGTCACTGTGCCGTTGCTTGCGAACAGGGCATTCACCGCCTGGCGTGCCTCTTCATCCTGCTTGCCGTGGCTGAAGTGGCCTCCGATGGCACCGCCCTTGGTGTCGCCAGCCTTGACCGCCAGCTCCACGCCGCCGCCCATCTTGGCGCCGGTAGCGTTCTGGGTATCGCTGGCCGCCTTGACCTGCAGCCGGCCGCCGCTTTGCAGTTGAATGTCGCCGGTCTTGGCCTCACGGCTGCCAATGCGGGTGCCTTCGAGCAACAGGTCGCCGCCACTGCTCAGATGTACCTGGCCCTTGGCGTCGATCTGCGCCACCTGGGCCTTGCGCTGTGTGCTCTGGCTCTGGCCGTGGTCGAGGTAGCCCCGGCCATAGACGCCGGTGCTGCCCGGGCGGTTGCCGACCTTGGCCCAGGCATTGCCGTCGAGCTGGCGTGACTGCTGTTCGACCTGGTCGGTTGCCTGGGGCAATGTCAGCGAACCGGCACTGCTCATGACCACGCTGCCTTCACCGCCATCGATGCGCGTCCCTTCATAATGGCCTGAGCTGCCCAGTTGCACCTGGATGCCCTGTTGCCCATACAGGCTGCCGGGTACGGCGCTGCTGGTGCTGTCCTTTTTGTCCAGCGAGCCGCCTTTGCCGGCAGCGCGTACATTCAGGTCTTCGCCGGTGCTGGTGTCCAGGCGAACATCGCCGCCGTAGGCCAGGCGTTGCACGGTATTTTCCTGGGTGTTCTCGGCCGCCTGCATCTGGTGTTGTCGGGCCTCGATCTGCAGCTTGCCGGCGTTGGCGCGCCAGGCGGTGCCCTGGTCGGTGATGTTGTCGGCCTTGACTTCGACCTCGGCCCCGGACAACTCGCTCACCTGGGCAAAGCCGCGGCGCTGGTTTTCCAGGCGCTTGATGTGCTCCACGGTCATGTCGGCGCCAACGCTGGGTGGCGCCATGGCGTCTTCGGGGGAGGCTTGCTGGAAGCGTGCGGCTTCTTCGCCCAGCACCAGGCGTTCGATGGGGCGGGTAAGGTCGCGATACTCGACACTGGCGCCGAGGCTGCCCGACCAGTCGTCACGGCTTTGTTCACGTTCCTCGATATCCTGCACCGCGCGGTTGTCGATGCGTTTGGCCGTTACCTGCAGAGTGTTGCCAGCCTTGACGCGTGCGGCCTCGGTGACCAGTTCATCGCCTTTGAGCTTCAGGTCGCCGCTGGCCTGCAATGTGCTGCGTTGCGCCTTGCTGTCGCGTTCAGTCTGCACCTGGCGGTTGTGATGGCCTTCGAACAAGCTGCCCAGCCGGTCGATGCCGCCGGTCACCGTCAAGCCGCCGCCACTCTGGGTGGTGCTGGTGGTGGTGTCGTGGTCATTGCGGGTTGCCCCCAGGGTCACCTTTTGGGCCTGCACATCGAGGTCGCCTGCGGCGGCTTTCACCGTGGAACCGTTGACTTGCAGGTGGGCCCTGCTGCCAAGGCTCACCGAGGCGCCCTCGAGCTCACTGGCGACCTGGCTGGTGGTGCGTTGCCTGCTGCTGGTGGTGGCGACGTCATAGGCAATGCCGGCCGAATACTGGCGGGACTCGGGCTTGCCATCCTCGGCCTCCTGGGTCTGCTTGGCGCTGGCAGTGAACCCACGTTGCTGGTTACGGGTTTCGCGCTCGTCAACCGCTTGCGCGCTGGTAATCAGCAGGTCGCCCTTGGCCTCTACCTGCAGGTGCTCGCCCGCTACGACCTTGGCGCCCTGGATGCGCATTTCCTCGGCGCTGGCCAGGCGCAAATTGGTGGCCGAGCTGACGTCGCTGGTAAGCACCTGTTGCGTACGCTCGGTGTTCTCGCGGTCGCTGCCAATCAGGCCGAACAGCTTGCTGTCGCTGGTACGGTCGGTAGAGGTGGTTCGACCATGGTCGGCTTCGATGGCCAGTGCACCTTTTGTGCTGTAGAGCACCGAGTCCTCCTTGCCGAACACGGTACTGCCCTTGATGGCTACCTGGTCAGCTGTCACGGTAAGCTTGCCATCCGCCGTGACACTGCTGCCGGCAACGGCCTGGCCTTCGCTGTCGTTACCCTTGCGGTCGCCAAAGAAGGTGCCGGATACCAGGTCGCCGCGATAGTCGCGCCGGGTACCGCGCTGCTGCAGGGCGGTGGTAGCGATGTTTGCCTCCTTGGCTTCGATCGCCATGTCGCCGCGGCTGTGCAGGCTGCTCCCCTTCACATCGACAGTATTCTTGGCCTTGAGCGTCATACGCTGGGCCTGGAGCGCACTGCCTTGTGCGGTTTCCTTGTACTGTTCGGTATCACTGTCACCGCGCCACAAGTCCTTGCGGTGGCGAACCTGCTCTTCGGTGTGTTGGCTGTCGATGCCCGCAGCGATGGCCAGGTTGGCGCCGCTGTCGAGGGTCAGCTCATTGCCAGCATCCACCTTGGCAGCCACCAGGCGCATGTCGTCAGCGGATTGCAGCAGCACGCTGTCCTTGCCTTGCAAGCGGCTGCCCTGTTGCTGCTGCTGGGTGGTGGTAGTTTCGCGGTTGTAGGTTTCGCGGGTGACGAACAGGAACTTCTTGTTCCAGCTGTCGCTGTCGCGCTCGATGTTCTCGCGGGTTGTGGCATCCAGCGTGAGCTTCTTGCCCGCCTTGGCCTCGATTCGCCGAGCCTGCCCATCGACGGTTTCGAGTGTCAGGTCATCGGCAGCGGTCAGCCGCAGATCGCCCTGTTCGCTGTGCAGTTCGACGGGGCTGTCGGCCTTGCCGCTGACCTGCAGGGCGCCGGCCGACTGGATGTCGACCCCGTCGATGCCAAGCAGCTGCGATGCCCCCACACGCACACCAGCACCTTCTGCGGTGCTCACCACGCGAATGCGCCCGGCGCGCATGGCACCGAACAGGCTGGCATCGATGCTGGAAGGGGTGCCGGGCAGGTGCTCGACAATTTCGCCGCTGCTGCTGTCGATACGGTTGCGACCCACTGTGATATCGATGGAGTTGCGCGCCATCAGCAGTCCTTTGCTGTCCACGCGCGGGGCAATCAGCTCGAGGGCGCCGTTGGGGTTTCGCTGGCCGCCCTCGAGCACTTGCAGGGTACCGCTGGCGTTGAGCGTGTCGAGGTACTTCAGTTGCTGGCCCTCGAACTCGGGGGTACCCACCACGAAGCCGGCGCGTGTGGTGTTGATGAAACTGCCGCCGTTGAGGGTGATGCCATTGGGGTTGGCCAGTATGTAGTCGGCCGGGCGGCCGAAGATTTCCTGCGGCCCTTCGATCAGCGAGGCGTTGCGGCTGACCACCTCGTTGAGGATGGTCGAGGCGGCCTGGCCCTGGAATTGCGGGTTGGCCGCCAGGGCACCGGCCAGTTCCGACTGCCCGGCCTGGGTGGCATTGTTCAGCACCAGCCCTGAACGGTCGACGTTGTAGTCGAGGAACTGGTTGTGTGACAGCCCGTTGGCGTTTGGCGCGACAATATCGATGACCGGGACGCCGTGGCCGTCGTTGATGACCGGTGTACCGCCGGGGCCGCTGGTTGCTGCCAGGCCGCCCTGGGCCAGTGCGGCGCCGGGCCCGAGCAGTCCGAGGAAGATGGCCCAGCGCAAGATATCCGGGCGGGAATACGGTGACTGCGAGAGTGTTTGCATGTTCTCGTTCTCTTTGTTGTGGGTGAATCAGATGGTCAGGGCCAGTTCCACTACCCAGAAGCCGGGTTCCAGCAGCGGGCGGGGCAGGTCGCTGGCATACAGCGCCCGTTGGTAGCCCAGGCGCAGGTGGCTGCCGGGCAGGCTCAGTTCGGCACCGGCAGTGGCCCCGGCGAGGCGCTGTGAAGGCTTGCCTTCGGCAGTGCGGGTCCAGCCCAGGTCCAGGCCGATGTAGGGGCGTACCTGCAGGGGAGCCGTCCAGCGCTCCGGCAGCGGCTGACTGACGGTGTTGCGCCAGACGGCGCTGCTGGCACCTGAGTAGGTACGCAGGCGAAACCCGCGCACGGCCGAATCGTCGCTGGCCAGCAACTGCTCGACGGCGGGTAGCGGGTCACTGCTGTACTGCAGAGCCAGTTCGCTCTGCCAGCGCCATGGGTGGCTGGCCGGGCCTTGGCGCAGGTGCAGCAGGTTGGCTCGGTACTTGCGAAAATCCGGGCGCAGGCGTTCCGCTCCCAGCGGTGAGCGGTCGGCGCCGAAGGCATCGATGCCCTGGGCGACACCGAGGTAGCCATTCCACAGGCCGCCCTGGAGCCACAGCAGGTTGATACCCGCTTCCAAGGAGACCAGGGTGGGGCTCTGCTGGACGATCACCGCGCCCGCGCTGCGGTTGACCATCTGCTTGCGGTCCAGCCGGGCGCTGGCGCTGAGCATGCCTTGCTGGTTGCGCCACAGCACCCGCTCGACGCTCAGGCCCTTGTAGCTGCTGCTGCCGTCGGCTACCTGGCGGCTGTGGGGGAGCGGCGCCTCGTAGCGCAGCTCGCTGGCGCTGAGCGCGAAGGTCCAGGCGCCGTAGGGGATGCTGTAGTACAGCGAGATGCCTTGGCTTTGCCCGGGCGCATCGAGCACCGTGCCGTTCAGTGACAGGCGCAGGTCATCATTGAGGCCCAGTGGGCTGTCCAGGCCGAAGCCGAGGTTCAGGCGATGACGCCCGGTCAGGTCGCTGCCGCGGTTGTCGAAGCGGCTGTCCAGGTGCCCGCGCGAGGCCACCTTGCGCGGCTGCACGACAACCCGGGTGCCGCCCTGCAGTTCGCCGGGCAGCAACTCTGCGGACAGGTCATAAGCGCGCAGCCGGTTGAGCTGGTCGAGGCCTTGCTCCAGGGCTGGCAGGAACAGTGGCTGCCCGAGCAGGCCGGGAAAGGCGCCGGGGAGGGACAGGGGCAACTCGGGGCCGGCCATTTCGATGGACTCGACGAACCCCTCGACGATGACCAGGTTCAGCGGTGCGCCGTCTTGTGGAGGTTGCTGCAGGTAGGGCCGGCTGGTCGGGTATCCGGCTTGCACATAGCGCTGGGTGATGGCTTTCAGCAGCCCGTTGATTTCCGCGATGCCCATGCACGGGGTAATGAACCTGCGGAGGGTTGGCGTTAGCGCCGAGTCGGAAAGCTCGCGGTTGCCGGCCACGCGTACGCCAGTGATGGCCCAGCAGCGCTGGTCCTGGGGGAGGGGGGCGGTGGCGTCGTGGCTTTCGGCAGGGGCGGGTTGGCGCTGCCAGCGTTCCAGCCGCTGTTGCTGTTCCAGCTGTCGCAGCCCGCGCTGCTGATCGCGCAGTTGCTGGCTGGCCGGGTCGTCGGCCAACGCCTGTGGTGCGGCCAGCAAACCTGACAGGCAGCAGGTGAGCGCCCAGCAGGTGGCGCGATGAATGTGGAACGGCATTGAAGCACCCCGCAAATGATGTACGGATTTCGTACTCGTCTGCGTGGATGCTAAAAATTAAGGGGTTCGCCTGGATGCAGTACCCGGCCTAAGCGCTTGTAGGGCGCGTTCTTGCCTGATGGTGGGAAGCTTCCTACAGCATCAGTTGAAAGGCCCGCTATCAGGGCCGAATTTCGATCAACGTGCCATCCCGCACCAGGTCCCACACTTCCTGCATGTCGCGGTTACGCATGGCAATACACCCATCCGTCCAGTCCAGGGTATGGAAGTACCACTCCGGATACTCGTCGTTGATCGGCGTGCCATGGATCATGATCATGCTGCCGGCACTCACCCCTTCACGAGTGGCACGGGCCGCATCGTTGATGTTCGGGTAGTTGATGTGTATGGCCAGGTTGAAACGGTCGCTTTGCTTGCGCCAGTCCAGCCAGTAAAGGCCCTCGGGGGTTTTCTTGTCGCCTTCGCGCTCCTTGGCGCCTTTTGGCTGCTTGCCCAGCGAGATGCGGTAGGTTTTCAGCGGTTCGCCACGGCTGATCAGTTGCAGACGGCGCTCGGACTTGATCACCAGCACCTTGTCGATCAGCGGTTGCATGGCCTGCTGCGAAGGCGACGGGGTTTGCACTGCCGGCTGGGGCTTGCGGATGATGGTCTCGGTGAAGGCCGCCTGGGACACCGAGGTAACGCAAAGGCAGAAAAGGGCAAGCAACCAGCGCATGTAACGGTATCCCTGAAGGCTTCTAGGTGGTGGGCGAGACGTTCATCGGCGGCAGGTATTCATGGCCTATGGGGTAGTGCTGCCTGATGCGATCGCGATAGTAGCATTCTAGTGTGCGAGTGACGGTGCGGAAAGCCAGCTCGCCCCACGGAATCTCATGTTCCTCGAACAGCCGCACCTCCAGGCTTTCGACACCGACAGCGAAATCGAGGTCCGCAAGCTCGGCGCGGAAGAACACGTGCACCTGGTTGATGTGTGGCAGGTCGAACAGCTGGTACAGGCTCATGCTGCCGACCCGGGCGCAGGCCTCCTCGACGGTTTCGCGACGGGCGGCCTGGTCCAGGGTTTCGCCGTTTTCCATGAAACCGGCGGGCAGGGTCCAGAAGCCGCGGCGTGGCTCGATGGCGCGCCGGCACAGCAACACCTGGCTGCCCCAGGTCGGCAAAACGCCGGCGACGATGTTGGGGTTCTGGTAGTGGATGGTCTGGCAAACCTCGCAGACATACCGCAGGCGGCTGTCGCCCTCGGGGATCCGCTGAGTGACCGGCTGGCCGCACGCGCTGCAGAATTTCATGTGTCGTTCCTTTTGCTCCGGGCTATCTTGGCGCGCCGGCCGTGCCGTCGCAAGCGCACGGGGCTTGGGTGCTTCGCGCCTTTGGTGCATCATGCAAGGCAGGCCTTGGATATGAGCGTGCGCAATGCTGGACGAGCTACTTCGCCGAATGAGCAACCACCAACCCGCATCACTGGAAACCGACCGGCGGTTCCCCGAAGCGGCGGTCCTCTTGCCCATTACCCGCAGCGAAGCGCCCGAGCTGGTCCTGACCCTGCGCGCCAAGGGCCTGTCCACCCACGGCGGCGAAGTGGCTTTTCCCGGTGGCCGCCGCGACCCGGAAGACCCGGACCTGGTGTTCACCGCGCTACGTGAAGCCGAAGAAGAAATCGGCCTGCCACCAGGCCTGGTGGAAGTGATCGGCCCGCTCAGCCCGCTGATTTCGCTGCACGGCCTGAAAGTGACGCCATTCGTCGGGCTCATCCCCGATTTTGTCGAATACCGTGCCAATGATGCCGAGATCGCGGCAGTATTCACCGTGCCGCTGGAATTCTTCCGCCAGGACCCGCGCGACCATACCCATCGTATCGATTACCAGGGGCGCAGCTGGTATGTGCCCAGCTATCGCTATGGCGAATACAAGATCTGGGGGTTGTCGGCGATCATGATCGTCGAACTGGTCAACCTGCTGTTCGATGCCGGCATCAGCCTGCACCAGCCCCCGGAGCGTTACATCGAAAACTGAGCGGGGCCAACCCCGTCGTCTGCGTTGCAGCCTGAGGAGCAAGCATGAAATACCGCCTGGGCGACCTGCGGGTCGAGAGCCACCCCACCAGTTGGGCCGCACCCAACGCCACGCTGATTGGCAAGGTGCGCCTGCAGGCCGATGCCAGCGTGTGGTTTGGCGCGGTGCTGCGCGGGGACAACGAGCTGATCGACATTGGCGAAGGCAGCAACGTGCAGGATGGCACGGTGATGCACACTGACATGGGCTCGCCGCTGACCCTGGGCAAGGGCGTGACCGTTGGCCACAACGCCATGCTGCATGGTTGCACGGTGGGCGACTACAGCCTGGTCGGTATCAACGCGGTCATCCTCAATGGCGCGCGTATCGGCAAGCATTGCATCATTGGCGCCAATGCGCTGATTGCAGAAGGCAAGGAGATCCCCGACGGTTCGCTGGTGATGGGTTCGCCGGGCAAGGTGGTGCGCGAGCTGACCGAACAGCAGAAACGCATGCTTGAAGCCAGTGCCGCGCATTACGTGCACAATGCCCAGCGTTATGCACGGGAGTTGGTGGTTGATGATGAGTGATGTAGTGGAGCGGCCGGTGGCCTCGCCGTGCGTGAGCATCTGTGCACTGGACGAGCAGGATATCTGCACCGGTTGCCAGCGAAGCGTGGCGGAAATCAGCCGCTGGGGGCGGATGGACAACGACGAGCGCCGGGCTGTGCTCAAGCGTTGCCATGAAAGGGCCGTGGAGGCTGGCCTCATCCTGTAGGCTGACGCGCCCCCCTGTAGGAGCAGCCTTGTGCTGCGAAGAGGCCAGCAAGGCAAAAGGTGTTCGTTTGTAGTTATGGCCTCTTCGCTCGCCCGCCCCTGTGGGAGCGGGTTTACCCGCGAACCAGCCAGCGGTAATCTGTGCCGCTTGCCCACAGACTACCCGCCATGTTCTATCTGATTGCCTACATCAGCAGCGTAGTGCTGATCAACTACGCCTTCTCCAGCGCGCCGCACCTGGACATCATCTGGTCCGCCTGGGGCGGCCTGGTGTTCATCCTGCGCGACATGGTGCAAACCCGCTTCGGCCATGGCGCCCTGGTCGCCATGCTGGCGGCGCTGGTGCTGTCCTACGTCACCTCGGAACCGGCCATCGCCCTGGCCAGCGCCACCGCCTTCTTCATTTCCGAACTGATCGACTGGCTGGTGTTCAGCATCACCCGCCGACCGCTGCGCGACCGCCTGTGGCTGAGCTCGGCGCTGAGCATCCCGGTCGACACCTTCATCTTCTTCGGCATGATCGGTGCCCTGACCCCAGCCGTGATCGGCACCGCCATGGCCTCGAAATTCGCCGGTGTCACCGCCGTGTGGCTGGCCATGGCATTTCGCGCCCGACGGGCCGCCGTGGCGGGTTGATGGTGTAGAATAGCGGTCCTTTTTCAGCGGGCGGCGCCAAGCCTGGTGCGGCCCCGGACGCCTTCGAGGACCTGAAATGACCCGTATCGGAACCCCCTTGTCGCCCACTGCGACCCGTGTACTGCTCTGCGGCTGTGGCGAGCTGGGCAAGGAAGTGGTGATCGAGCTGCAGCGCCTGGGCGTCGAAGTGATCGCCGTCGACCGCTACGCCAATGCCCCGGCGATGCAGGTGGCGCACCGCAGCCACGTGGTCAACATGCTCGATGGCGTGGCCCTGCGCGCGGTGATCGAGGCCGAGAAGCCGCACTACATCGTCCCTGAAATCGAGGCCATCGCCACCGCCACCTTGGTCGAGCTGGAAAACGAAGGTTTCAACGTGGTGCCGACCGCCCGCGCCACCCAGCTCACCATGAACCGTGAAGGCATCCGCCGCCTGGCCGCCGAAGAGCTGGACCTGCCGACCTCGCCGTACCACTTCGCCGACACCTATGAAGACTACGCCAAGGCCGTGGCCGATGTCGGCTACCCGTGCGTGGTCAAGCCGGTGATGAGCTCGTCGGGCAAGGGCCAGAGCCTGCTGCGCAGCGATGCCGACCTGCAGAAGTCGTGGGCGTACGCCCAGGAAGGCGGCCGCGCCGGCAAAGGCCGGGTCATCGTCGAGGGCTTCATCGACTTCGAATACGAAATCACCCTGCTGACCGTGCGCCACGTCGGTGGCACCACCTTCCTCGAGCCAGTCGGCCACCGCCAGGAGAAGGGTGACTACCAGGAATCGTGGCAGCCGCAGGCCATGAGCCCGAAGGCGCTGGCCGAGTCGCAGCGGGTGGCCAAGGCGGTCACCGATGCCCTGGGCGGTCGTGGCCTGTTTGGCGTGGAACTGTTCGTGAAGGGCGACCAGGTGTGGTTCAGCGAAGTCTCGCCGCGCCCGCATGACACCGGCCTGGTGACCCTGATTTCCCAGGACCTGTCGCAGTTTGCCCTGCATGCCCGCGCCATTCTTGGCCTGCCAATTCCGGTTGTGCGCCAGTTCGGCCCTTCGGCTTCGGCGGTGATCTTGCCCGAGGGGCAGTCGCAGCAGACCAGCTTTGCCAACCTGGGTGCGGCGCTGAGCGAGCCGGATACCGCCATTCGCCTGTTCGGCAAGCCGGAAATCAACGGTACCCGCCGCATGGGCGTGTGTCTGGCGCGTGACGAATCGGTCGAAGCGGCGCGTGCCAAGGCGACCCGTGCTTCGCAGGCGGTCAAGGTCGAGTTCTGATCCGATTGGGGCTGCAACGCGGCCCCATTTACTTACAGCTGCGTATTGCGGGTCTCTTTCAGGCACAGCACGGCAATCAAGCTGATCACCGCCGCCACCGAAACATAACCCCCCACCCAGCTCAACCCACCCATGCTCACCAGCTTCTGGGCAAAGAACGGTGCCGCCGAGGCGCCGACGATGCCGCCCAGGTTATAGGCCGCCGAAGCGCCGGTATAACGCACGTGGGTCGGGAACAGTTCAGGCAGCAGTGCCCCCATCGGCGCAAAGGTCACGCCCATCAGGAACAGTTCGATGGCCAGGAACAGCGCCACGCCTGCGGTCGACCCCGAAGTCAGCAGCGGCTCCATGGTAAAGCCCGAGGCCACCGCCAGCAGGCCGCCGACGATCAGCACTGGTTTGCGCCCGTAGCGGTCGCTGAGCCAGGCCGACAGTGGTGTGGCCAGGGCCATGAACACCACCGCGAAGCACAGCAGGCCAAGGAACGTCTCGCGGCTGTAGCCCAGCGTGGTCACGCCATAACTCAGCGAGAACACCGTGGAGATGTAGAACAGCGCGTAGCACACCACCATCGCCGCTGCGCCCAGCAGGGTCGGCAGCCAGTATCTGGAAAACAGGTCGACCACCGGCATTTTCACCCGCTCGTGGCGGGCGACGGCCTTGGCGAACACCGGGCTTTCTTCCAGCTTCAGGCGCACATACAGGCCCACCAGTACCAGCGCGGCGCTGAGCAGGAACGGAATGCGCCAGCCCCACTCGCGGAACTGCTCGTCGCTGAGCACCAGGGCCAGGGTCAGGAACAGGCCGTTGGCGGCCAAAAAGCCGATCGACGGGCCCAGCTGCGGGAACATGCCGAACCAGGCGCGCTTGCCTTCGGGCGCGTTCTCGGTGGCCAGCAAGGCCGCGCCACCCCATTCGCCACCCAGGCCCAGGCCTTGGCCAAAGCGCAGCAGGCAGAGGATGATCGGCGCCCAGACACCAATGCTGTCGTAGCCCGGCAGCACGCCGATGGCCGTGGTGGACACGCCCATCAGCAGCAGCGAGGCGACCAGGGTCGACTTGCGGCCGATACGGTCGCCAAAGTGGCCGAACAGTGCCGAACCCAGCGGGCGCGCCAGGAAGGCGATACCGAAGGTGAGGAAGGCCGCCAGCATCTGCGCGGTGCCCGACCCGGACGGGAAGAACACCGGGCCGATCACCAAGGCGGCGGCAGTGGCGTAGACGTAGAAATCGTAGAACTCGATGGCGGTGCCGATGAAGCTGGCAGTGGCTACCCGCGCGGGCGAGTTGACCGGCGCGGCAGGCGCTTCGGCATAGGTGCTGCTGGTTGTCATTGAATAGGTCCCTGACAGTCTGGTCCGGCTCCATTGGGATAAGCCCCGCGGCGTGCAATGCAAAAGGGCAGGCACGGTGGCGCGGGCGCCGGAGCGTTTTGTTGTTGTGTGCGCCCGACTGACGATAGCCCAAGGGGGATAGGGGCGGGGGCGGGCACTGTTCGGGGTGTTGAAGCAGGACCGCGGGGCGTGTCAGTGGAGCGGACTGGCCGTGGAGCGCCGGGTGCGGGTAGCAGGCGGGACGGCGGGGCTGGGTAAGCGTGACCCGAGTATAGCTATCGGGTCACGGTCCACACCAGTACCTTGCTGGCACAATTGTCCTCTGTTTCGAGGATTTCCAGGCGATAGCGGCCGATCTTCAGGCAAACGGCGCTTTCCGGGATGCTTTCCAGCGCTTCGGTGACCAGCCCGTTGAGGGTCTTCGGCCCGCCGTCGCAGGGCAGGTGCCAGCCCAGGCTGCGGTTGATCTCGCGCAGCGAAGCGGTGCCGTCGATGACGAAGGTGCCATCGGGCTGCGGGTGCACGTGGGGGTTGTCCAGGCTGTGTTCATCCTCGAACTCGCCAACGATCTCTTCGAGGATGTCTTCCAGGGTAACGATGCCCAGCACTTCGCCGTACTCGTCCACCACCACGCCCAGGCGGCGCTGCTGCTTGTGGAAGTTCAGCAGCTGCATTTGCAGGGGCGTGCTCTCGGGCACGAAATAGGGCTCGTAGCAGGCGCCGAGCAGCATCTCCAGGGTCAGCTCGGCCTTGGGCAGCAGGTGGCTGATCAGCTTGGTATTGAGGATTGCTTCAACCTGGTTGATGTCGCTGTGGTACACCGGCAGGCGGGTGTGGCGGCTGACGATCAGTTGCTCGATGATGCGCTCGATCGGCTCGTCGAGGCTGATGCCGTCCACTTCGTTGCGCGGTACCAGGATGTCGTTGACGGTCATCTTGTCCAGTGACTGCAGGCCGTCGAGCAGGCCGTGGCGCGGTGCTTCGTGTTCCTCATCCTCGTCGAACTCGTCGGCTTCCTGCGGGTGCAGGGCCACGGCCGTGGGTTGTACACGGAACGGACGCAGGATCAGCTTGGCAATGCCATCCAGCAGGCAGGCCAGCGGTTGCAGCAGGGCGAGGGGTACTTTCAGCAGGCTGGTGCCGAGGCTGACGAACGCTTGCGGGTTGCGCCGGGCCAGGCGCCGCGGCAGGTATTCGGCAAACACCAGCAGGACGAGGGTGGCGGCCAACCCGGCCAGCCAGAAGCCGTGCTCGCCGCTATGGCGCTGGCCGAGCAGGCAGGCCAGGCCCAGCACCAGCAGCTTGCCCAGGCTGGCGCACAGCACCAGGGCCTGGGCCGGCAGCACGGGCTGGCCGTCGTCGCCGACACGCAGCGCGCCATTGAGTTGCAGGCGGGCGGCATCCACCGCGGTGAATAGCGCCGACCACAACAGCGCCAGTGCCAGGGTGCCGAATAGCGGTGCGTACGGCAGGGTATCCATGGGCGGCCGTCAGATATGCAGGATGAATTCGCGAACCAGCTTGCTGCCGAAATAGGCCAGCATCAGCAGGCAGAAACCGGCCAGCGTCCAGCGGATGGCCTTGTGGCCACGCCAGCCCAGGCGGGTACGGCCCCACAGCAGCACGCTGAACACCACCCAGGCGATACAGGCCAGCAGAGTCTTGTGTACCAGATGCTGGGCGAACAGGTTGTCGAGGAACAGCCAGCCGGAGATCAGCGACAGCGACAGCAGGCACCAGCCAGCCCAGAGGAAGCCGAACAGCAGGCTTTCCATGGTTTGCAGCGGCGGGAAGTTGCGGATCAGCCCGGATGGGTGCTTGTTCTTCAGTTGGCGGTCTTGCAGCAGCAACAGCAGGGCCTGGAACACCGCAATGGTGAACAGCCCATAGGCCAGGATCGACAGCAGGATATGCGCGAGGATGCCCGGCTCTTCGTTGACCAGCGGCACCGTGCCGGGGGGCGCGAACTGGGCCAGCAGCGCGGTCACCGCGCCCAGCGGGAACAGCAGCACCAGCAGGTTTTCCACGGGTATGCGCAAGCAGGCCAGCAGGGTCAGGGCGATGACGGCCACGGCGATCAGGCTGGCGGCACTGAAGAAGTCCAGGCTCAGGCCCAGCGGGGTGATCAGCTGGAAGAACAGCGCACCGGCCTGGGCGAGTACCGCGAAGGCACCCAGCAGGGCAAGCAGGCGCTTGTCGGCCTTGCGGTTCTGGGCAAGGTAAGAGCCCTGGTAGATGGCCGCTGCTATATATAGGCCGGCGGCGATCAGGTTGGGGATGAGGCTGGGTGAGGAGAACATAAGTCCTGGTTGGCGAGCCTTAAAGAGACGGAGTTTGGCATAGATCGCGCTGGTCTAGGAAGACTGGCAGACTGCGGTGCGGCATTCGCGGGCGCGCCCGCTCCCACAGGGATCGCGCCGCTCTTCAGGATGGTGATGTTCCTGTGGGAGCAGGTTCACCCGCGAAGAGGCCGGCACAGCCACCGAATATCTACCCGGCCGCCAGCAAGGTGTGCGCCGCCGCCGCACTTCGCTATAATCGCCGCCTTGCTGTGCCCGGCGGGTATGCATTCCCCCCTGGGCGCCTGACAAACCTCGGCTTTTACTGGGCCTGAAAGGATCACCATGTTCGAAAACCTGACCGACCGCCTGTCACAGACGCTGCGCCATGTCACCGGCAAGGCCAAGCTGACCGAAGACAACATCAAGGACACGCTGCGCGAAGTGCGCATGGCCCTGCTCGAGGCCGACGTTGCCCTGCCGGTGGTCAAGGATTTCGTCAACAGCGTCAAGGACCGTGCAGTCGGCACCGAAGTGTCGCGCAGCCTGACCCCGGGCCAGGCGTTCGTGAAGATCGTCCAGGCCGAGCTGGAAAGCCTGATGGGCGCGGCCAACGAAGACCTCGCACTGAACGCCGCTCCGCCAGCCGTGGTGTTGATGGCCGGCTTGCAGGGTGCCGGTAAGACCACCACCGCCGGCAAGCTGGCGCGCTTCCTCAAGGAGCGCAAGAAAAAGAGCGTGATGGTGGTGTCCGCCGACGTCTACCGCCCGGCGGCGATCAAGCAGCTGGAAACCCTGGCCAACGACATCGGCGTCACCTTCTTCCCGTCCGACATCAGCCAGAAGCCGGTGGCCATCGCTGAAGCGGCCATCCGCGAAGCCAAGCTGAAGTTCATCGACGTGGTCATCGTCGACACCGCCGGCCGTCTGCACATCGACGCCGACATGATGGACGAGATCAAGGCTCTGCATGCCGCGGTCAAGCCGATCGAGACCCTGTTCGTGGTCGACGCCATGACCGGCCAGGACGCGGCCAACACCGCCAAGGCCTTTGGCGAGGCGCTGCCGCTGACCGGCGTGGTGCTGACCAAGGTCGACGGTGACGCCCGTGGCGGTGCCGCGCTGTCGGTGCGTGCCATCACCGGCAAGCCGATCAAGTTCATCGGTATGGGCGAGAAGACCGAAGCCCTCGAACCGTTCCACCCCGACCGCGTCGCCTCGCGCATCCTCGGCATGGGTGACGTGCTCAGCCTGATCGAGCAGGCCGAGCAGAACATCGACAAGGCCAAGGCCGACAAGCTGGCCAAGAAGCTGAAGAAGGGCAAGGGCTTCGATCTCGAAGACTTCCGTGACCAGCTGCAGCAGATGAAGAACATGGGCGGCCTCGGCGGCCTGATGGACAAGCTGCCGAGCATCGGCGGGGTCAACCTGTCGCAGATGGGCAACGCCCAGGGCGCCGCCGAGAAGCAGTTCAAGCAGATGGAAGCGATCATCAACTCCATGACCCCGGCCGAGCGCCGTGATCCGGAGCTGATCAGCGGCTCGCGCAAGCGCCGCATTGCCATCGGTTCCGGCACCCAGGTGCAGGACGTCGGCCGCCTGATCAAGCAGCACAAGCAAATGCAGAAGATGATGAAGAAATTCTCCGCCAAGGGCGGCATGGCCAAGATGATGCGCGGCCTTGGCGGGATGCTGCCGGGCGGCGGCATGCCGAAGCTGTAACCCCTATTCCGGGGGCCTGCCGTTTGTCCGGCAGGCGTCCAGAACCCCCGTCGTGGCGGGGCAATGGCCGCGGATTTCGCGGCTCAACCGGCAGATCTGGACGGCAGGGCAGGGCCTTGCCGAAAAAGTCATTTGCAAATGTCCGTGTATTCCCCGAGAATATGCGGCCTTTTGGGCACCCGTGTGCCTATTTGGCATTCAGATTTGCAGTACCAGCTGCTGTATCAACTGCAGCACCGACTATAGGAACGATGTTCACATGGTAACCATTCGTCTGGCCCGTGGCGGCTCGAAAAAGCGCCCATTCTACCACCTGACCGTGACCAACTCGCGTAACGCCCGTGACGGCCGTTTCGTTGAGCGCGTAGGTTTCTTCAACCCGATCGCTGCTGGCGCCGAAGTCAAGCTGTCGGTCAACCAAGAGCGCGTCAACTACTGGCTGAGCCAGGGTGCACAGCCGTCTGAGCGCGTTGCTCAGCTGCTGAAGGACGCTGCCAAGGCTGCTGCCTGAGTAGTATGAACGCGACGCCAGAAAAGGCTGACGACCTCATCGTCGTTGGCAAGATTTTTTCGGTTCACGGCGTTCGCGGCGAGGTGAAGGTGTATTCCTTTACCGATCCGATTGAAAACCTGTTGGATTATCCGCGCTGGACGCTTCGGCACGAAGGCAAGGTAAAGCAGGTCGAGCTGGTCAACGGTCGTGGCTCCCAGAAGGGCCTGGTCGTGAAGCTGAAAGGCCTCGATGATCGCGATGAAGCCCGTCTTCTGAGCGGTTACGAAATCTGCATTCCGCGGAGCCTTCTGCCCAACCTGGCTGCTGACGAGTACTACTGGTACCAGTTGGTCGGCCTGAAGGTCATCAACCAGGACGAACAACTGTTCGGCAAGGTCGATCACCTGTTGGAGACCGGTGCGAACGATGTAATGGTGGTCAAGCCCTGCGCAGGCAGCCTGGATGATCGCGAGCGTCTGTTGCCCTATACGGCGCAATGCGTGCTCGATATCGACCTGGAAGCAGGCGTGATGCGGGTTGAATGGGACGCGGACTTCTAAACGATGGGTAACCTTCGCGTAGACGTCATCACGTTGTTCCCCGAGATGTTCTCGGCCATCACGGAGTACGGCATTACCAGCCGCGCGGTGAAACAGGGGTTGCTTCAGGTGACTTGCTGGAACCCGCGGGACTACACCACAGATCGTCACCACACGGTGGATGATCGGCCGTTTGGCGGTGGTCCGGGCATGGTGATGAAAATCAAGCCTCTGGAAGATGCCCTGGTTAGCGCCAGGCAAGCGACCGGAGCAGCGGCGAGGGTGATCTACCTTTCGCCACAAGGCCGCAAGCTGACTCAGCAGGCGGTCAAAGGCCTGGCCGAACAGGAATCGTTGATCCTGATCGCCGGTCGTTATGAAGGCATCGACGAGCGCTTTATCGAGGCTCATGTCGATGAGGAGTGGTCGATTGGCGACTATGTGCTTTCCGGTGGCGAGCTGCCGGCCATGGTACTGATCGATGCGGTTACACGGCTGCTGCCCGGAGCTTTAGGGCATGTGGACTCGGCGGAAGAAGATTCCTTCACCGACGGTCTGCTCGATTGCCCGCACTACACCCGACCTGAGGTGTATGCGGATCAGCGTGTTCCCGACGTGTTGCTAAGTGGCAACCATGCACACATCCGGCGTTGGAGAATGAAGCAGTCCCTTGGTAGGACCTTCGAACGACGCGCCGATCTTCTGGAAAGTCGCTCGCTTTCTGGAGAAGAGAAGAAGCTGCTCGAGGAATATCTCCGCGAGCGGGACGATAGTTAAACGTATCGATGGTGGATCACGTATCCATCTTAGGAGCACAGCATGACCAACAAGATCATCCAGCAGCTCGAAGCCGAGCAGATGAGCAAGGAAATCCCGACCTTCGCACCAGGCGACACCGTTGTCGTTCAGGTTAAAGTGAAGGAAGGTGAGCGTTCCCGTCTGCAGGCGTTCGAAGGCGTCGTTATCGCCAAGCGTAACCGCGGTCTGAACAGCGCCTTCACCGTGCGCAAGATCTCCAGCGGCGTTGGCGTAGAGCGTACCTTCCAGACCTACAGCCCGCAAATCGACAGCCTGGCCGTGAAACGTCGTGGTGACGTGCGTAAAGCCAAGCTGTACTACCTGCGCGACCTGTCCGGCAAAGCCGCTCGCATCAAGGAAAAACTGTCCTGAGTGCAGTTTGCCCGGTGGCCGAGGCCGCCTAGCGAGAAAAAAGCAGCCTTCGGGCTGCTTTTTTGCGTTTTGACCCCCGAAGATGTGATTGCCATGACTACCCGAGAGCAGGAAATCCTGCGCCGCACCGAACTGTCGGTGACCCGCGTGACCAAGGCGGTGTTCCCCAACACCACCAACCACCACAACACCCTGTTCGGCGGCACCGCCCTGGCCTGGATGGACGAAGTGTCGTTCATTGCTGCCACGCGCTTCTGCCGCCTGCCACTGGTGACCGTGTCCACTGACCGCATCGACTTCAAGCACCCGATCCCGGCGGGCTCGATCGTGGAGTTGGTGGGGTCGGTCATCAAGGTGGGTAATACCAGCTTGCAGGTGCAGGTGGATGTGTTCGTCGAGAACATGTACCTGGATGGGCGCGAGCGAGCGATTCACGGGGTGTTCAGCTTCGTCGCCATCGACGAGGACAAGCGGCCGGTGCCGGTTTTGCCCCAGGCCTGAGCCCATCCTGGGCCTGACGCGGCCCCTGTAGGAGCGGCCTTGTGTCGCGATGGGCTGCACAGCAGCCCCAAGATGGTACAGCCCTTGGAATCCTGGGGCTGCTGTGCAGCCCATCGCGACACAAGGCCGCTCCTACAAGGCCCGCGTCAGCTGCCCAAGCCCCTGATTGGGCACGACAACTTGTCAGCTGCTGTGAAACACTAGCCCCACCTCCAACACCCAGCAGCCCCGAATGCCCGCCCTAGACCACCCCCTGATCGACCAGTTCCTCGACGCCCTGTGGCTTGAAAAGGGCCTGTCCGACAACACCCGCATGTCCTACCGCAGCGACCTGGCCCTGTTCAACGGCTGGTTGCAGGAACACGGCGTCAGCTTGCCCGATGCCGGTCGCGACCTGATTCTCGACCACCTGGCCTGGCGCCTCGACCAAGGCTACAAGCCGCGCTCCACGGCACGCTTCCTGTCCGGCCTGCGCGGTTTCTTCCGCTACCTGCTGCGGGAAAAGCTGGTGGCCATCGACCCGACCCTGCAAGTCGACATGCCGCAACTGGGCAAGCCGCTGCCCAAGTCGTTGTCCGAAGCCGACGTCGAAGCCTTGCTGCAGGCCCCGGACCTGAGCGAAGCCATTGGCCAGCGTGACCGCGCCATGCTCGAAGTCCTCTACGCCTGCGGCCTGCGGGTCACCGAACTGGTCAGCCTGGCCCTCGATCAGGTCAACCTGCGCCAGGGCGTGCTGCGGGTGATGGGCAAGGGCAGCAAGGAGCGCCTGGTGCCCATGGGCGAAGAGGCGGTGCTTTGGTTGCAACGCTACCTGCGCGATGGCCGCGCCGAACTGCTCAATGGCCGCCCCAGCGATGTCTTGTTCCCCAGCCAGCGTGGCGAGCAGATGACCCGCCAGACCTTCTGGCATCGCATCAAGCATCATGCGCGGGTCGCCGGTATCGACAAACCGCTGTCGCCGCATACCCTGCGCCATGCCTTCGCTACTCATCTGCTCAACCATGGTGCCGACCTTCGCGTGGTGCAGATGCTGCTGGGCCATAGTGACCTTTCGACCACGCAGATCTACACCCATGTCGCCAAGGCCCGCCTGCAGCAATTGCATGCCCAGCACCACCCGCGTGGATGAATGTTTTTCATGTTCCGCCGACTGGTCCTTGCAAGGCCCTTCACTGGCGGTGTGATGTGGTAGGCTTGAGCGGTTTGCACCAAGGGCCGCACGGTCACCGCGTATTTTCCGCAGGTGGCGCCCTCCGGCCCCTGTCCGCCTTCAGGAGTTCCCATGCGCGTGACCCAGTTTTTCGCCGCCGCCGCGTTGGCGCTGGCCAGTACCTTTGCCGTTGCCGCGGCAACCGACAGCAATACCGCTGCCGAGCAGGCCATCCGTAAGTCATTGCAGAACCTCGAGCTGGAAGTGCCCGTCGAAAGCGTGGCCAGCAGCCCGGTCAGTGGCCTGTATGAAGTCAAGCTGCAGGGCGGCCGCGTGCTGTATGCCAGCGGCGACGGCCAATTCGTGATGCAGGGCTACCTGTTCCAGATCCAGGACGGTAAGCCGGTCAACCTCACCGAGAAGACCGAGCGCCTGGGCATTGCCAAGCTCATCAACGGCATTCCAGCCGCCGAGATGGTGGTTTATCCTGCCAAAGGCGAGACCAAGTCGCACATCACCGTGTTCACCGACACCACCTGCCCGTACTGCCACAAGCTGCACGCCGAGGTGCCCGAGCTCAACCGCCGCGGTATCGAAGTGCGCTATGTCGCCTTCCCGCGTCAGGGCCTCGGTTCGTCGGGTGACCAGCAGTTGCAGGCCGTCTGGTGTTCCAGCGACCGCCGTG
This sequence comes from Pseudomonas shirazica, assembly GCF_015168335.1. NCBI lineage: Bacteria > Pseudomonadati > Pseudomonadota > Gammaproteobacteria > Pseudomonadales > Pseudomonadaceae > Pseudomonas > Pseudomonas shirazica. Next base: position 4,122,208 of record NZ_CP063456.1, on the reverse strand, counting down.
CGGCGATGGACAAGATGGTCGAGGGTGAGGAAATCAAGGCCGCCAAGTGCGCCAACCCGGTCAGCAAGCAGTTCCAGCTGGGCCAGTCGATCGGCGTCAACGGCACGCCGGCGATCGTCCTTGAAAGCGGCCAGGTCATTCCGGGCTACCAGCCGGCACCGCAGGTCGCCAAGCTGGCATTGGCCAAGTAATCCAATTCAGTACGCCGTCGTCATGGGGTGACGGCATGTTTCACGGTCGGCATAGGTGTCGGCCGTTCAATGGGGAGTTCACAGTGAAACCGGTCAAAGTAGGCATCTGTGGGTTGGGGACCGTCGGTGGCGGAACCTTCAATGTACTTCAGCGCAACGCCGAGGAGATCGCCCGCCGTGCCGGGCGCGGTATTGAAGTGGCACAGATTGCCATGCGCTCGCAGAACCCGAACTGCCAGATTACCGGTACCCCCATTACCGCTGATGTGTTCGAAGTTGCGAGCAACCCGGAGATCGACATTGTCATCGAGCTGATCGGTGGCTACACCGTGGCCCGCGAACTGGTGCTCAAGGCCATCGAAAACGGCAAGCACGTGGTCACCGCCAACAAGGCGCTGATTGCCGTGCACGGCAACGAAATCTTCGCCAAGGCCCGCGAGAAGGGCGTGATCGTCGCCTTCGAAGCGGCTGTGGCCGGTGGCATCCCGGTGATCAAGGCCATCCGCGAAGGCCTGTCGGCCAACCACATCAACTGGCTGGCCGGCATCATCAACGGCACCGGCAACTTCATCCTCACCGAAATGCGTGAGAAGGGCCGCGCCTTCCCGGACGTGCTGGCCGAAGCCCAGGCGCTGGGTTACGCCGAAGCCGACCCGACCTTCGACGTTGAAGGCATCGATGCCGCGCACAAGCTGACCATCCTGGCCTCGATCGCTTTCGGCATCCCGCTGCAATTCGACAAGGCCTACACCGAAGGCATCACCCAGCTGACCACTGCTGACGTGAACTATGCCGAGGCCCTGGGCTACCGCATCAAGCACCTGGGTGTGGCCCGCCGCACTGCCGAAGGTATCGAGCTGCGCGTACACCCGACGCTGATCCCGGCCGACCGCCTGATCGCCAACGTCAACGGCGTGATGAACGCCGTCATGGTCAACGGCGACGCCGCTGGCTCCACCCTGTACTACGGCGCCGGTGCCGGCATGGAGCCTACCGCTTCGTCGGTGGTCGGTGATCTGGTCGATGTGGTCCGTGCCATGACCTCCGACCCGGAAAACCGCGTGCCGCACCTGGCCTTCCAGCCGGATTCGCTGTCGGCCCACCCGATCCTGCCGATCGAGGCCTGCGAAAGCGCCTACTACCTGCGCATCCAGGCCAAGGATCACCCGGGCGTACTGGCCCAGGTGGCCAGCATCCTCTCGGAGCGTGGCATCAACATCGAATCGATCATGCAGAAGGAAGCCGAGGAACAGGACGGCCTGGTGCCGATGATCCTGCTGACCCATCGCGTGGTCGAGCAGCGCATCAACGACGCTATCGTCGCCCTGGAAGCCCTGCAGGACGTCATCGGCAAGGTCGTGCGCATTCGCGTCGAGCAGCTCAACTAACAATAGTGCCGTGGGGCCGCCAGCGCGGCCCCGGCCCCAGTATCGAAGGTTTGCACCCATGCGCTATATCAGTACCCGCGGCCAGGCTCCGGCCCTCAATTTCGAAGACGTCCTGCTGGCTGGCCTGGCCAGCGACGGCGGCCTGTACGTCCCGGAAAACCTGCCACGCTTCACCCAGGAAGAAATCGCCTCGTGGGCTGGCCTGCCGTACCACGAACTTGCTTTCCGGGTGATGCGCCCGTTCGTCGAAGGCAGCATCGCCGACGCCGACTTCAAGAAGATCCTCGAGGAAACCTACGGCGAGTTCGCCCACGCCGCGGTTGCCCCGCTGCGTCAATTGAACAGCAACGAGTGGGTGCTGGAGCTGTTCCACGGCCCGACCCTGGCGTTCAAGGACTTCGCCCTGCAACTGCTCGGCCGCCTGCTGGACCACGTGCTGGCCAAGCGCAACGAGCGCGTGGTGATCATCGGCGCCACCAGTGGTGACACCGGTTCCGCCGCCATCGAAGGTTGCCGCCGTTGCGACAACGTCGACATCTTCATCCTGCACCCGCACCAGCGCGTGTCGGAAGTGCAGCGCCGGCAAATGACCACCATCTTCGGCGACAACATCCACAACATCGCCATCGAAGGCAACTTCGACGACTGCCAGGAAATGGTCAAGGCCAGCTTCGCCGACCAGTCGTTCCTCAAGGGCACCCGCCTGGTTGCGGTCAACTCGATCAACTGGGCGCGGATCATGGCCCAGATCGTCTACTACTTCCACGCTGCCCTGCAGCTGGGTGGCCCGGCGCGTTCCGTGGCGTTCTCGGTGCCGACCGGCAACTTCGGCGACATCTTCGCCGGCTACCTGGCACGTAACATGGGCCTGCCGGTCAGCCAGCTGATCGTCGCCACCAACCGCAACGACATCCTGCACCGCTTCATGAGCGGCAACCAGTACGTCAAGGAAACTTTGCACGCGACCCTGTCGCCGTCGATGGACATCATGGTCTCGTCCAACTTCGAGCGCCTGCTGTTCGACCTGCACGGCCGCAACGGCGGCGCCATTGCCGAGCTGATGGCCAACTTCAAGCAAGGTGGCGGCTTCAGCGTCGAGCAAGACCGCTGGACCGAAGCGCGCAAGCTGTTCGACTCGCTGGCAGTGAGCGACGAGCAGACCTGCGAAACCATCGCCGAAGTGTTCGCCGCTACCGGCGAAGTGCTCGACCCGCACACCGCTATCGGCGTCAAGGCCGCCCGCGAGTGCCGCCGCAGCCTGGACACGCCGATGGTGGTGCTGGGCACCGCGCACCCGGTCAAGTTCCCGGAAGCGGTGGAGAAGGCCGGTGTTGGCAAGGCGCTGGAGCTGCCAGCGCACCTCAGCGACCTGTTCAGCCGTGAAGAGCGTTGCACGGTGCTGGCCAATGACCTGAAGGCCGTGCAGGGCTTTGTCAGCCAGCATGGTAACCGCGGCAAGCCTTTGTAAGCATCGGGGCCGCACTACGGCCCATCGCTGGCAAGCCAGCTCCCACCCCGACCGCATAGACCCAAGGTCATGTGCAATCCCTGTGGGAGCTGGCTTGTCGGCGATGGGCTGCGGAGCAGCCCTAATTATCCGAATCTTCCCACTGCTCCATCAGAAACATCCTATTCAGGCCGCCCAGCGCAACGCCTAAATTAGCCGGTCCTCCCATCAGGAGCGGCTCATGCACCAGCCCTACGTGTTGATCCACCAGGCTCGCCCATCCCATCAGATCCTCCTGCACCAGGCCCTCAACGCTCAGGGCATGTTCCATGTGCGCATCAGCGAAACCAGTGCAGACCTCGACGCCTGCCTGAACGCCGATCACCGCCCCGATCTGCTGATCCTTGACCACGCCATGCCAACCCGGGCCGGCCTTGCCTTGCTCGAACAGCAGCACCGAACTCGTGCTTTGCTGTTCGTCGGCCAGGCTACCCCCAAGCGCCGCAACCTTGCCCAAGAGGCCAGAAACCGGGGCCTGTGGGTGCTCGCGGAACTGTCCTGGCCACTGTCGATGCCATGCCTGCAGCGAGCTCTGCAGGCACTGCAGGTGCGCCCGTGGCGGCGTATTCAAACTGTCACGTCCGCCCCGCATGCTCACTGAAGCAGCCGCGGTGTAACGAACTTTCCGCTGCGTCTGTTGGTCAGTTCCTCTATATCCCACCACGCAGCGAGTGATCCGGATGGAAAGAATCTGCAGACTGCTCAACGAAGCCCTGACCCCCTATCAGACCCACCTCGGCGTCGCCGATGCCCAGGGTAATCGCCAACTGACCGTTCATGACCGCCTCGCCGGCATCACCTTGCGGCGCACGGTGAGCGAACGCCAGTTGCAGGAACAACGCCTGTTGGTCGACCTGGTGGATGGCCTTCACCGTGACCTGCAGATCGCCGAAGGGCGTTTGCAGCCCTGTGTGATCGCGGCATTGCAGCAGCGTCAGCAACCCCATGGAACCTTTGCCTGAGTGGTTTATCAGACACTGTAGGGGCAGCCTGGCCAGTGCTTTGCTCCGGCGCTGGCAAGGCTGTCACGGGAAGCCCCCAAGGGCTTTCGCTTGGCCCCGGGCGTGTTTCCCCAGCGCCCGGGGTTTCTTTTCTTGGGGGGCAGGCACATGTCCTTGTAGGAGCGGCCTTGTGTCGCGATGGGCCGCAAAGCGGCCCCGGCAATCTTTGCGGCGAAGCTGAAAATGTGGGGCCACTACGCGCCCCATCGCGACACAAGGCCGCTCCTACAGGGGCCGATCGGGCAGCTAGTGGTCTTCGAAGAAGCGCTTGCTCTCTTCCAGGTAGTCTTCCTGCAACGCCGGGTCCAGCCAGCGTGCATACAACCCCGGCAACACATCCCGACGCAGGGCAGGCAGCAGCTGGTCGATGTGCGCAATGGCTTCACGCCCCAGCTCGCTGTTTGAACAGCCCACATGCAGAAACTGGTAGCGGTTTACCCCTTTCACAGGGTGAAACTGGTAGTCAGCCAGCGCCCCGCCTTGCAGGTCGACCAGGTAGCGCACCTCGGGCCAGTAGCCGAGCACCATGCGCAGGCGCCCGAGCTGTTGCATCTGCAGCAGGTTGGCGGTGGCGTCGTTGCCGTAGTGGCGGCTGAACGCGGTGTCGGGCAACTGGCGCAGGATGGCGTCGATCTGTGTGCCATAGCTGCGCTCGGCGACAACACCCAGCTTCAGTGGGGTCTTGCTCAGCAGGTTGAGCAGGTCTACCTCCTGGCCGTCGAGGTAAGGCGCCACCAGCGCCTCGCTTTCCTTGCGCAGCACCAGGCCGCCACTGAGCACGCCCAGGGAAGGCACGGAAAACCTCACATATTCGGCGCGTTCCGGCGTCCACAGCAGGGTCGGGTCGCAGGTGAAACTTTTCGGGTCCTGCAGCATCTGGATGCCGCGGGCGCGGTTGACCCGCAGGATGCTGTGGTCGTACTCGGGCATCTGCCTGATCAGCAGGGGCAGCAACTGGTCGATCACCCCTTGGCCTTTTTCCGGCCCTTCCAGAATGGTGAACGGCGGCAGGTCGCGCACCAGCCAGAAGATGCGCTCCTTGGCGCTGGCTGGCTGCAGCAGTGCAGGCAGCAGCCCGCACAGCAGGACCAGGTGACATAGGCAACGGGCAGCGCGCATGGACCAGGGCCGCGCCAGGGTCAGACCGTGCCTGCTGCGCGCAGGCTGGCGATGGCCGCCGCGTCGTAGCCCAGGGTGCCGAGCAGTGCCTCGGTGTGTTCGCCCAGCGCCGGGCCTACCCACTCGGTAGAGCCGGGGGTGTCCGACAGCTTGGGCACGATCCCCGGCATGCGGAATGGCTTGCCGTCCGGCAGCTTGGCCTGCAGGAACATTTCGCGTGCCAGGTACTGCGGGTCATTGAACATGTCCTCGGCCGAATAGATGCGGCTGGCCGGTACTTCGGCGGCGTTCAGCACCTGTATCAGTTGCTCCAGCGGCAGGCTGTTGGCCCAGCGGTCGATTACCCCGTACAGCTCGTCACGGCGCAGGTCGCGGCCATCGTTGGTGGCCAGGGTCGGGTCGTCGGCCAGGTCGGTGCGGCCAATGGCTTGCATGAAGCGCTTGAAGATCGCATCGCCGTTGGCGCCGATCTGTACATGCTTGCCGTCGGCGCTGGTGTGAATGGAGGAGGGCGTGATGCCTGGCATGATGTTGCCGGTACGTTCGCGGATAAAGCCGAACACATCGAACTCCGGGACCATGCTTTCCATCATGGCGAAGATCGCTTCGTACAGGGCCACGTCCACCACCTGGCCCTGGCCGCCGTTGACTTCCCGGTGTCGCAGCGCCATCAGTGCACCGATCACACCCCACAGGGCAGCAATCGAGTCACCGATGGAAATACCCGTGCGCACCGGTGGGCGGTCGTCGAAGCCGGTGATGTAGCGCAGGCCGCCCATCGACTCGCCCACGGCGCCGAAGCCCGGCTGGTCCTTCATCGGCCCGGTCTGGCCGAAGCCCGACAGGCGCACCATTACCAGGCGCGGGTTGAGCGCGTGCAGCACGTCCCAACCCAGGCCGAGTTTTTCCAGCACGCCCGGGCGGAAGTTCTCGATCAGGATGTCGGCGTCGGCCAGCAGGCGTTTTAGAATCTCGCGGCCCTCTGGGTGCTTGAGGTTGAGGGTGAGCGACTGCTTGTTGCGGGCCTGCACGAACCACCACAGCGAAGTGCCCTCGTACAGCTTGCGCCATTTGCGCAACGGGTCGCCGCCATCGGGCGATTCGACCTTGATCACCTCGGCGCCGAATTCGGCACAGATACGCGAGGCGAACGGGCCAGCGATGAGGGTGCCGAGTTCGACAACCTTGAGACCGGCGAGGGGTTTGCTGGGCGTAGTCATGGGGCATCCGTGGCAGCTGGGCAGATGCGTGGTTTTATCATAGGTCCGAAGCGGCAGATACTGCTGCGGGGCAACGAAGGACAGTATCGGTTAGACTGTGTCACTTTTTCTCTGCGCAAGAAGCCCGTCGACCATGGCCCAGCCGTCCACCACCTACAAATTCGAACTGAACCTGACCGACCTCGACCGCGGCGTGTACGAAAACGTCCGTCAAACCATTGCCCGCCACCCTTCGGAAACCGAAGAACGCATGGCCGTACGCTTGCTGGCCTACGCCCTCTGGTACAACGAAAACCTGTCGTTCGGCCGTGGCCTGTCCGACGTGGACGAGGCGGCGCTGTGGGAAAAGAGCCTGGACGATCGCATCCTGCACTGGATCGAAGTAGGCCAGCCGGACGCCGACCGACTGACCTGGTGCTCGCGCCGCACCGAGCGTACCAGCCTGCTGGCCTACGGCAGCCTGCGCGTATGGCAGAACAAGGTTGTAGACGCGGTCAAGGGGCTGAAGAACCTGAGCATTGCCGCTGTGCCGCAGGAGGTGCTGGAAACTCTCTCCACCGACATGCCCCGCACCATCAAGTGGGACGTGATGATCAGTGAGGGCACCTTGTTCGTCACCGACGACCGTGGCCAGCACGAAGTGCAGCTGGACTGGCTGCTTGGTGAGCGCGGCTGAAGCACCCCATGCGTATCGAACCTCGCCCGCTGCCGCCGACCCTGCCATTCCTGGGTAACCTGCCACCCTTGCTGACCCGCCTGTACGCCGCGCGCGGCGTGCAGAGCGAGGCCGAGCTGGACAAAAGCCTCGCGCGCCTGCTGCCGTACCAGCAGCTCAAGGGCATCGAGGCCGGCGTGGATCTGCTGGTCGAGGCTATCGACCAGCGCCAGCGCATCCTCATCGTCGGCGACTTCGATGCCGACGGCGCCACTGCCAGTACTGTCGGCGTGCTGGGCCTGCGCCTGCTGGGCGCGGCCCACGTCGACTACCTTGTGCCCAACCGCTTCGAATACGGCTACGGCCTGACCCCGGAAATCGTCGAGGTGGCGCTGCAACGCCAGCCGCAGCTGCTGATCACCGTGGACAACGGCATTTCCAGCGTCGAGGGTGTGGCTGCTGCCAAAGCCGCCGGGCTCAAGGTGCTGGTCACCGACCACCACCTGCCGGGCGCGGAGTTGCCCGACGCCGACGCCATCATCAACCCCAACCAGCCGGGCTGTAGTTTCCCGAGCAAGGCGCTGGCTGGGGTAGGGGTGATCTTCTACGTGCTGATGGCCCTGCGTGCGCGCCTGCGCAGCCTGGGGCGCTACGAAACGCAGCCGCAGCCGAACATCGGCGAATTGCTCGACCTGGTTGCCCTGGGCAGCGTCGCCGACGTGGTGCCATTGGATGCCAACAACCGCATCCTGGTGCACCAGGGCCTCGAACGCATTCGTGCCGGCCGCGCCCGACCGGGGCTGAAGGCCATTCTTGAAGTGGCCCGTCGCGATCACCGGCGTATCACCTCGACCGACCTCGGCTTCATCCTCGGCCCGCGGCTGAACGCTGCCGGGCGCCTGGACGACATGAGCCTGGGCATCGAATGCCTGCTGTGTGAAGACGCGGCCCTGGCCCAGGACATGGCCCAGCAGCTGGACGACCTGAACCAGGACCGCAAGTCCATCGAACAGGGCATGCAGCGCGAGGCCCTGGCCCAGCTCAAGGACCTGCCTGTCGAGTCGATGCCATATGGCCTGTGCCTGTTCGATGCCGACTGGCACCAGGGGGTAATCGGTATTCTGGCTTCGCGCCTGAAGGAGCGTTACCACCGGCCGACCATCGCTTTCGCCGACGCTGGCGAGGGCATGCTCAAAGGGTCGGCGCGTTCGGTGCCGGGGTTCCATATTCGCGATGCGCTGGATGCCGTGGCGGCGCGCCACCCGCAACTGATCAGCAAGTTCGGCGGCCACGCGATGGCGGCGGGGTTGTCTTTGCCCGAGGCCAATTTCCCGGCATTTGCCGAGGCGTTCGATGAAGAAGTGCGACGCCAGCTGCGCGAAGAGGACCTGACCGGTCGGCTGTTGTCCGACGGCAGCCTGGCGGTGGAGGAGTTCCACCTCGACCTGGCCAAGGCCCTGCGCCATGCCGGGCCCTGGGGGCAGCACTTCCCCGAGCCGCTGTTCCATGGCGTGTTCCAGCTAGTGGAGCAACGCGTGGTGGGCGAGCGGCACCTGAAGGTGGTGCTCAAGAGCGAGTGCGGCTCGGTGCGGCTGGACGGCATTGCCTTTGGCATTGACCGCGAAGTGTGGCCGAACCCGACGGTGCGTTGGGTCGAGTTGGCGTACAAGCTGGATGTGAACGAGTTCCGTGGCAACGAAAGTGTGCAGTTGATGATTGCCCACATGGAGCCGCGCTGACTGCAAGTACTGCGGCTTCCGCAACTCTGTAGGTATGGCACAAGGCCTTGATGCCAGGTGAAGATCCCTGTGGGAGCGGGCATGCCCGCGAACACCGGCGAAGCCGGTGCCATCCACTGAGTCGCCTTCTTCGCGGGCACGCCCGCTCGCACAGGGTCAGCGCCGCGCTTGAGGCTTGCACCGTACCTGTAGGAGCGGGCATGCCCGCGAACACCGGCAGAGCCGGTGCCAGCCACCGAGTCGCCTTCTTCGCGGGCACGCCCGCTCCCACATGGCCTGAGCCGGGCTCAAGGCTTGCGCTGTACCTGTGGGCTGGCGAATGGCTGATTGACCGCCTCTCCGATTCCACACGAAGGGTGGCAGTTGTACGCGGTGTGGAATCCAGGCTACGAGTAGACCCGGTAGGCTTTGCGGCCTTCCGCGCACAACTGCCATGACGACAGCTACTCGGTAATTGATCGGGATTCCACCCCCGGCCGCTGAATGCCAGCGACCAGCAAAGGCTAGAGAGTCGGGATTCCAGTAACAATCAGACGCGAGTCGACAGGACTTGTAGGTTATTTCCTCAGCCTAGGCTTCACCAGATCTGGGCCGTAAGGGATATCTGAAACTCTGATCAGACATGGCGCTGGTAACGCAGAGCCGTTCAACCTCTACCAAATCCCATGGAACCTCCCCCCCAACCATTCTGGTCTAGTCTGAAGTTATGACCGGACCTGGGCCAGGGACGTGCAATTGAGTGTCCGGGCCGGATCACCATTGGAGTCCTTGGGAGGTGCCCTCATGAGCCTGCTGCTCGAGCCTTACACCCTGCGTCAGCTGACCCTGCCCAACCGCATCGCCGTTTCGCCGATGTGCCAGTATTCCGCCGTCGATGGCCTGGCCAATGATTGGCACCTTGTCCATTTAGGCAGCCGCGCCGTGGGTGGCGCTGGCCTGGTAATCACTGAAGCCGTGGCGGTGACCGCGGATGGTCGCATCACCGCTGAAGACCTCGGCCTGTGGGACGACGCTCAGATCGCCCCGCTGCAACGCATCACCCGTTTCATCACCGCCCAGGGGAGCGTGCCCGGCATCCAGCTGGCTCACGCCGGGCGCAAGGCCAGCACCTATCGCCCATGGCTGGGCAAGCAAGGCAGCGTCAAGCTCGAGGAGGGCGGCTGGCAACCGGTGGGCCCGTCGAAAATCGCCTTCGACCCGCAACACACGACGCCGCATGAGTTGAACCACAATGAGATTCAGGCTGTGATCGCCGCCTTTGTCGCCTCGACCGAGCGCGCCCTGAAGGCCGGTTTCAAGGTGGTCGAGATCCACGCCGCCCATGGCTACCTGTTGCACCAGTTCCTGTCGCCGCTGAGCAACCAGCGTCGCGACGAGTACGGCAGTTGCTTCGAAAACCGTATCCGCCTGACCCTGGAGGTGGTCGAGGCCGTGCGCAAGGTCTGGCCTGCCGAGTTACCGCTGTTCGTGCGGGTATCGGCGACCGACTGGGTCGAGGACGGCTGGAACCCGGATGAAACCGTCGAACTGGCCCGCCGCCTGCGTGGTTTGGGCGTCGACCTGATCGACGTGTCCTCCGGCGGCACCTCGGTCAACGCCGAAATCCCCACCGGCCCGGGCTACCAGACGCGCTTCGCCGAGCGTGTGCGCAAGGAATCGGAAATCGCCACCGGCACCGTGGGCATGATCACCGAACCGGCCCAGGCCGAGCACATTCTGCGCACTGGCCAGGCCGACATCATCTTCCTCGCCCGCGAACTGCTGCGCGACCCGTACTGGCCGCTGCACGCCGACGACGACCTGGGCGGCAACAAAGCTACCTGGCCGGCGCAATACCAGCGCGCCACCAGCCGGGCCAACCCGATTCACGAGTCGGACCTGCGGGATTGACCTGACCCAAGCATTGCGCGGTCGTTGTAGGAGCGGCCTTGAACGCGAAAGGGCTGCGAAGCGGCCCCAGGTTTCCAGCTCCGCCGCTGATATTGCCGGGGCCGCTTTGCGGCCCTTTCGCGACACAAGGCCGCTCCTACACGGTATTGCACTGCCTTTGAATGCGGTGCGGCATCTGTGGGGCATGCCCGCGAAGAAGGCGACTCGGTGTATGGCACCGGCTTTGCCGGTGTTCGCGGGTGAACCCGCTCCCACAGAGGTCGCGCAAAATCAGGCGTTGATACTTACTCCTGTTCTATTGGCTACTTTGCAGGAAAGCTCCTGGACTGAGGTGCCGGTCTCAGCCCAGGCATTACCCTCAATGTTTGATCATCACATGCCGCACACAGGTGTAGTCCTCCAGCCCATACATCGACATGTCCTTGCCATACCCCGAATGCTTCTGCCCGCCATGGGGCATTTCGCTGACCAGCATGAAGTGGGTGTTCACCCAGGTGCAGCCATACTGCAGGCGCGCCGCCAGGCGGTGGGCGCGGCCGGTGTCGCGGGTCCATACCGATGAGGCCAGGCCGTAGTTGGAGTCGTTGGCCCATTCCAGCGCCTGCGCTTCGTCGTTGAAGCGGGTCACCGACACTACCGGGCCGAACACTTCATTACGCACGATTTCGTCGTCCTGCAGGGCGTCGGCCAGTACGGTCGGTTCGAAGAAGAAACCGTCGCCCTCGATCGCCTTGCCACCGGTCACCAGGCGAATGTGCGGTTGGGCGATGGCCCGTTGCACCAGCCCTGCGACCTTGTCGCGGTGCTGGGCACTGATCAGTGGCCCCAGTTCGGTGTCCTCGGCTTCCTGCAGGCCCGGTTTGAGGCTGGCCACCGCGGCCCCCAGGCGTTCGACGAAACGCTCGTAGATGCCATCCTGCACGTACAGCCGACAGGCGGCGGTGCAGTCCTGGCCGGCGTTATAGAAGCCGAAGGTACGGATGCCGTCGATGGCGGCATCAATGTCGGCATCGTCGAACACCAGCACCGGGGCCTTGCCGCCCAGTTCCATGTGCATGCGTTTCACGCTGTCGGCGGTGGCGCTGATGATGTGAGCACCGGTGGGGATCGAGCCGGTCAGCGACACCATGCGCACCTTGGGGTGGTTGACCAGCGGGTTGCCGACCGTCTGGCCACGGCCGAAGAGGATGTTCAGCACCCCCGGTGGCAGCAGGTCCCGGGTCAGTTCGCCAAGGCGCAGGGCGGTCAGCGGGGTCAGCTCGGAGGGCTTGATCACCACCGTGTTGCCGGCAGCCAGGGCCGGGGCGATCTTCCACGCCAGCATCATCAACGGGTAGTTCCACGGCGCGATCGAGGCCACCACGCCCAGCGGGTCGCGGCGGATCATCGAAGTATGGCCCGGCAGGTACTCGCCAGCTGCCGAGCCGCCCAGGCAGCGCGCCGCACCGGCGAAGTAGCGGAACACGTCGGCAATTGCCGGGATCTCGTCATTCAGCGCAGCGCTCAGCGGCTTGCCGCAGTTCTGCGATTCCAGTCGGGCCAGTTCATCGCCATGGGCTTCGATAGCGTCGGCCAGTGCCAGCAAGGCTTGCGAGCGTTCCTTGGGGCTGGTTTGCGACCAGCTGTCGAAGGCCTGGTCGGCGGCGCGCACGGCGCTGTCCACCTGGGCCTCGCTGGCTTCGTTGATCTGCGCCAGGGCACTGCCCAGCGCCGGATTGAGCACGGTCCAGGCCGGGCCTTCGCCAGCGACCAGTTGGCCATTGATTAGCATCTGCGTTTGCATCGGGGACTCCTCCAGGGTCATTTGCCGCTGCCCGCGACGCTTTCGCCGCCACGGGTCAGGTAATAGGCGCCAAGTATCGGCAGCATGGTCACCAGCATCACCAGCATGGCGACCACGTTGGTCACCGGCACGTCGCGCGGGCGGCTGAGCTGGTTGAGCAGCCAGATCGGCAGGGTGCGTTCGTGGCCGGCAGTGAATGTGGTGACGATGATTTCGTCGAACGACAGGGCAAAGGCCAGCATGCCACCGGCCAGCAGCGCCGAACCGAGGTTGGGCAGGATGATGTAGCGGAAGGTTTGCCAACCGTCGGCACCGAGGTCCATCGAAGCTTCGATCAGGCTCTGCGAAGTGCGCCGCAGGCGGGCGATCACGTTGTTGTAGACGATCACCACGCAGAACGTGGCGTGGCCGACCACGATGGTGAACACGCCGGGCTCGATCCCCAGGCTCTTGAACGCCGAGAGCAGGGCGATGCCGGTAATGATGCCAGGCAGGGCAATAGGCAATATCAGCATCAGCGAAATGCTCTCCTTGCCGAAAAAGCTGCGCCTGTACAGCGCCGCCGAGGCCAGCGTGCCGAGCACCAGGGCGATCAGCGTGGCCAGGCAGGCCACCTGCAGCGACAGCTTTATCGCTTCCAGCACATCGGGCCGGGCAAAGGCCACGGCGAACCACTTCAGGGTTAAGCCCTTGGGCGGGAAGCTGAATGCCGCGTCTTCGGTGTTGAAGGCGTACAGGAAGATGATCAGGATCGGGAAGTGCAGGAACAGCAATCCGCCCCAGGCCGCCAGGCGCAGCCCGGTCGAGGCTTTTTCAGAGTGCATCGAAGGCCCCCAGTCGCTTGACGATGGACAGGTACACCGCGATCAGCACGATCGGCACCAGGGTGAACGCGGCGGCCATCGGCATGTTGCCGATCGCCCCTTGCTGGGCATAGACCATGCTGCCGATGAAATAGCCGGGCGGGCCGATCAGCTGCGGCACGATGAAGTCGCCCAGGGTCAGCGAGAAGGTGAAGATCGAGCCGGCGGCGATGCCCGGGATCGACAGCGGCAGGATCACCTGCACGAAGGTTTGGCCGGGCCTGGCGCCCAGGTCTGCCGAGGCTTGCAGCAGCGACGGCGGCAAGCGTTCCAGCGAGGCCTGGATCGGCAGGATCATGAACGGCAGCCAGATGTACACGAACACCATGAAGCGCCCCAGGTGCGAAGTCGACAGCGTGCTGCCGCCCACGCCCGGCACCGTCAGCACCATTTGCAGCAGGGCATCCAGGTGCAGTTGCTGGGCGAACCACTGGGCCACGCCGCCCTTGGCCAGCAGCAGGGTCCAGGCGTAGGTCTTGACGATGTAGCTGGCCCACATCGGCATCATCACTGCGATGTAGAAAAATGCCTTGGTCTTGCCGCTGGTGTAGCGCGCCATGTAGTAGGCGATGGGGAAGGCCAGCACCGCGCTGGCCAGCGACACCGCCAGCGCCATTCCCAGGGTGCGCAGGATGATGTCGAAGTTCGACGGGTTGAACAGCGCGGCGAAATTGCCCAGGGTCAGGTCCGGGGTCACCGCCATGGTGAAGTCGTCGAAGGTATAGAAGCCTTGCCACAGCAGGTTCAGCAGCGAGCCCAGGTAGATCGCGCCGAACCAGGTCAGCGGTGGGATCAGCAGCAGGGCCAGGTACAGGTTGGGGCGCCGGTACAGCAGGTTGGACAGGCCGCGCAGCGTGCTCATGTCAGCGGCCCTCCGTTTCCTGCAGCACTGTCATGGCTTCACGGGGCCAGTGCGCCTGTACCCGTTGCCCTGTTTGCCATGCCTGTGCCTGTGCCTGCGCCTGCCAGCGGTCGTTGGCCTGGCTCACCGCCAGCAGCTGGCCGCCGTCCAGCTGCAGCTCGTAGCGGGTGGCACTGCCCTGGTACTGGATATCGCGCAGCAGGCCGCTGACCTGGACGTGCTGGCTGGCTGTGGCCGGGTCGCCGAGGCGGATGTGTTCGGGGCGGATGGAGAAGGGCGCCGGGCTGCCATTGAGCAACGTGGCCAGTTCGCCGCGCACAACGTTGGAGGTGCCGACGAATTCGGCGACGAAGGTGGTGGCCGGCTGCATGTACAGGTTGCGCGGGGTGTCGACCTGCTCGATACGGCCGCGGTTGAATACTGCGACGCGATCGGACATCGACAGCGCCTCAGTCTGATCGTGGGTGACGAAGATGAAGGTGATACCCAACTGGCGTTGCAGCTTTTTCAGCTCGCCCTGCATCTGTTCGCGCAACTTCAGGTCCAGCGCGCCAAGCGGCTCGTCCAGCAGCAGTACCCGTGGCCGATTGACCAGCGCGCGGGCCAGGGCCACGCGCTGGCGCTGGCCACCGGACAACTGCGCCGGCTTTCGCGCGCCATAGCCGGCCAGGGCCACCATCGCCAGGGCTTCTTCGGCGCGGCTGTGGCGTTCGGCCTTGGCCACGCCTTTTACCTTCAGGCCGTAGGCGATGTTGTCCAGTACGTTCATGTGCGGGAACAGGGCGTAGTCCTGGAATACGGTGTTGACGTCGCGCTGGTAGGGCGGTACGCCCGCAGCTTCGACACCGTGGATGCGGATCGAACCGCTGGTGGGTTGCTCGAAGCCTGCGATCAGGCGCAGGCAGGTGGTCTTGCCCGAGCCAGAGGGGCCGAGCATGGAGAAGAATTCGCCATCGATGATGTCGATGCTGACCTGGTCGACGGCCTTGACCTCGCCGAAGGTGCGGGAAACCTGGGTGAACTGGACGGCTAGGGGCATAGGCGGTACTCGGTTGTTCTTGTATTGCCAGTGCCGGCCCTATCGCCGGCAAGCCAGCTCCCACAGGTACTGTGCAGGCTTCAAGGCCTATGCGGGCCCTGTGGGAGCCGGCTTGCCGGCGATAGGGCCGGTACAGGTGAAGAAACCCTCAGCGCCCGCCCATGATCGCAATGTAATCCTGGGTCCAGCGGCTATACGGCACGAACTTGCCGCCCTGGGCCTGCGGGGTTTTCCAGAAGGCGATCTTGTCGAAGTTGTCGAAACCGTTGGTCTTGCAGCCCTCGGCCCCCAGCAGCTCGTTGCCGGTGCAGGCCGCCGGCACCGCCGGCAACGAACCGAACCAGGCCGCCACGTCACCTTGTACTTTCGGCTGCAGCGACCAGTCCATCCATTTGTAGGCACAGTTGGGGTGCTTGGCCTCGCTGTGCAGCATGGTGGTGTCGGCCCAGCCGGTCGCGCCTTCTTTGGGAATGGTCGAGGCCACGGGCTGCTTCTCGGCCTTCAGGCCGTTGACCATGTAGCCCCAGGAGCTGGAGGCAACCACGCCTTCGTTTTTCACGTCGCTCATCTGCACCGTGGCGTCATGCCAGTAGCGGTGGATCAGCGGTTGCTGCTGGCGCAGCAGTTCCAGCACGGCCTTGTACTGCGCTTCGCTCAGCTCGTACGGGTCCTGGATGCCCAGCTCCGGTTTGGCCGTCTTCAGGTACAACGCCGCATCGGCGATGTAGATCGGCCCATCGTAGGCCTGCACGCGGCCCTTGTTCGGCTTGCCGTCGGGCAGGTTCTGCGGCTCGAACAGCACACCCCAGGTGGTGGGCGCCTGTTTGAACACGTCGGTGTTGTACAGCAGCACGTTCGGGCCCCATTGGTACGGGGTGCCGTAGACCCGCTTGTCGACCACGTACCAGCCACCGTTCTGCAGCCGTGGGTCGATGTTCTTCCAGTTGGGGATCAAGTCGGTGTTGATCGGCTGTACCCGCTTGCCCGCGATCAGCCGCAGCGAGGCATCGCCCGAGGCGGTGACCAGGTCATAGCCGCCCTTGGTCATCAGGCTGACCATCTCGTCCGAGGTGGCGGCGGTCTTGACGCTGACCTTGCAGCCGGTTTCCTTCTCGAAGCCGGTCACCCAGTCGTAGGCCTTGTCGCTTTCACCGCGCTCGATGTAGCCGGGCCAGGCGACGATGTCCAGGCGGCCCTCGCCGGGCCCCAGGGCCTTGGGCGGTTCGGCAGCCTGCAGGCTGGCGCTGGCCAGCACGGCGCAGGCGGTTGCGCCGAGCAATGCGGTCTTGTGCACTGACATGGTGTTCCCTCTTCTTGGAGATTTTGGTCGGGGCAGTCATCAAGCAAGCCGTGAAGCGAGCGTTATAGGCGTAGTGCGGTTTACGCGCGGTATTGGCGATATCGAGTCTAGTTGGCTTTTTGCCAGCCAATGCAACATCCGGAAGCAAATCCCCCCATGGCGATCGGGCGGGCAGGGCTTAACCTGACGGCTCCCTTGGCCAACGTGGAGACCGTTTGATGAACACCCGGGGATTGCTCGACCAGTTGCTCAAGTCCGGCCAGGACTTGCTCGCCAGCCAGGCCGGCAAGGGCAGCTCTGGCAAGCCAGGCGCCAGTGCCGGCGGCCTTGGCAGCCTGCTTTCCGGTGCCGGTGGCGGCGCCCTGGCGGCGGGCGCCATGGGCTTGCTGCTGGGCAACAAGAAGGCCCGCAAGTATGGCGGCAAGGCCCTTACCTATGGCGGCCTGGCCGCGCTCGGTGTGCTGGCCTACAAGGCCTACGGCAACTGGCAGGCGCGCCAGCAGGTGGCCGCCGCCGAGCCGCAGACCGTCGACCGCCTGCCGCCGGCCCAGGCCGAACTGCACAGCCAGGCGGTGCTGCGGGCGCTGGTGGCGGCGGCTAAGTCAGATGGCCATATCGATGAACGCGAGCGTGCGCTGATCGAGGGTGAATTCACCCGCCTGGACAACGACCGCGAGTTGCAGCACTGGCTGCATGCCGAGCTGAACAAGCCGCTGGACCCGGCCGAAGTGGCCCGTGCCGCGCAAACGCCGGAAATGGCCGCCGAGATGTACCTGGCCAGCGTGATGATGGTCGACCAGGAAAACTTCATGGAGCGCGCCTACCTGGACGAACTGGCCCGCCAGCTGCGCCTGGACCCGGCCCTGCGCCAGGAGCTGGAAAGCCAGGCAAGGCTTGCCGCCGGCCAGTGATGGGGGCTGCGTTGCAGCCCATCGCCGGCAAGCCGGGTCCCACAGGGATCACACATGACCTGAGGTCATGCGGTCGAGGTGGGAGCCTGGCTTGCCGGCGATGGGCCGCACAGCGGCCCCAATGGCGTTGGGCACAAATGACCGGTCTGTCGGCAAGGTTACCTGGTCACCCCACATTTCAGCCGCATGAGCACTGGGCGCCTGGGCTATACTTCGGCGATTTTTCCCGCTCGTTGTGAATTCCTGAGGGCTGAATGTGAAGAACTGGACCTTGCGCCAACGGATCCTGGCAAGTTTCGCCGTGATCATCGCCATCATGCTGCTGATGATCGTGGCCGCCTACTCGCGGTTGGTGACCATCGCATCCGCCGAACAGGCAGTGGGGACCGACAGCATTCCCGGCCTCTACTACAGCTCGATGATCCGCAGTGCCTGGGTCGACGGTTACGTGGCTAGCCAGCAGTTGGTAGGCCTGTCCAACCAGCGTGAATTCACCTCGGCCGATGCGGAACTGTTCAAGAGCTTCCAGGACCGCCTGAAAGAGCACATGGCCAGCTACCAGGGCACCATTCAGGATGATGACGACCAGGCGCGGTTCGACGCCTTCATCCAGATGGAGGTTGCCTACCTCAAGATCATCGAGCAGGTGCTGGAAGCCTATCGAAAGCACGACTATGCCGAAGCCCAGCGGTTGATCACCGATGTGCTGACCCCGGCCTGGGTAGAAGGCCGCAAGCTTCTGAACGAAGTGATCGAGCACAACCGGGCCGCCGCCGACACCGACACCAACGAGATCGTCGGCGCCGTGAGCACCGCCAAGGGCAGCATGATGGTTTCGCTGCTGCTGGCGATCATCGCCGCCGGTATCTGCGGCCTGTTGCTGATGCGCGCCATCACCGCGCCCATGCAACGCATTGTCCATGCCCTCGACAAACTGCGCTCCGGCGACCTGAGCATGCGCCTGAGCCTGGACCGCAAGGACGAGTTCGGCGCCATCGAAAGCGGCTTCAACGAAATGGCCGAGGCCCTGGCCAACCTGGTGGCCCAGGCCCAGCGTTCGTCGGTGCAGGTGACCACCTCGGTGACCGAAATTGCCGCAACCTCCAAGCAACAGCAGGCCACCGCCACCGAAACGGCCGCCACCACCACCGAAATCGGCGCCACCTCGCGGGAAATCGCCGCCACTTCGCGTGACCTGGTGCGCACCATGACCGAAGTTACCTCGGCCGCCGACCAGGCCTCCAGCCTGGCCGGCTCCGGCCAACAGGGCCTGGCACGCATGGAAGAAACCATGCACCAGGTGATGGGTGCCGCCGACCTGGTCAACGCCAAGCTGGGCATCCTCAACGAAAAGGCCAGCAACATCACCCAGATGGTGGTGACCATTGTCAAGGTTGCCGACCAGACCAACCTGCTGTCGCTCAACGCTGCCATCGAAGCGGAAAAGGCCGGCGAGTACGGCCGGGGCTTTGCCGTGGTGGCCACCGAAGTGCGCCGCCTGGCCGACCAGACCGCCGTTGCCACCTACGACATCGAGCAGATGGTGCGCGAGATCCAGTCGGCGGTGTCGGCCGGGGTCATGGGCATGGACAAGTTTTCCGAAGAAGTGCGCCGCGGCATGTTCGAGGTGCAGCAGGTGGGCGAACAGCTCAGCCAGATCATCCACCAGGTGCAGGCCCTGGCGCCGCGCGTGCTGATGGTCAACGAAGGCATGCAGGCCCAGGCCACCGGTGCCGAGCAGATCAACCAGGCGCTGGCCCAGCTCAGCGATGCCAGCACCCAGACAGTCGAGTCGCTGCGCCAGGCCAGTTTCGCCATCGATGAGCTGAGCCAGGTGGCCGCGGGCCTGCGTGGCGGCGTGTCGCGCTTCAAAGTCTGACCGCGATGAACGACTTGCAATCGCGGGCCGCGCGGACGGGCAACGCCAAGGGGGCGTTGTACCTGCAGTTTCGCATTCGGGAGCAACGCTTTGCCCTGAGCGTGCACGAGGTGATCGAGGTGCTGCCGCGTCAGCCGCTGAAACCGATCGCCAAGGCACCTGCCTGGGTCGCAGGCATCCTTGCGCACCGAGGCCTGCTGGTACCGGTGGTCGACCTGGCGGCATTGAGCTTCGGCCAGCCGGCAGCGCAGCGCACCAGTACCCGCCTGGTTCTGGTGCACTACCGAGTCGGCCTGCAGCTTGGCCTGATACTGGAGCAGGCCACCGAAACCCTGCGTTGCCACCCCGACGAGTTCCAGCCGTATGGCGTGGACAGCGGCGAGGCCCCGTACCTGGGCCCGGTGCGTCAGGATGAGCAGGGCTTGTTGCAGCGCATCGAAGTCAACGACCTGCTCCCCGATGCCGTGCACGAGTTGCTGTATGCGGGTGATCCGACAGGGATGCCGACATGAACGAACAGCATTTCTTCCGCTACTTGCGCGAGCGCATAGGCCTGGACGTGGAGTCGGTGGGCGCGCCCATGGTCGAGCGTGCGCTGCGCCAGCGTTGCGTGGCCGTGGACGCCGCGGACCTGGATGATTACTGGCTGCACCTGCAGCAGTCGACGGATGAGCAACAGGCGTTGATCGAAGCGGTCATCGTTCCGGAAACCTGGTTCTTCCGTTACCCCGAATCCTTCACCGCCTTGGCCAGCCTGGCGCACAAGCGCCTGGCCGAGCTGGCCGGGGCGCGCCCGCTGCGCTTGCTCAGCCTGCCTTGCTCGACCGGCGAGGAGCCCTATTCGTTGGCCATGGCCTTGCTCGATGCCGGTATCGCGCCGGGGGCGTTCATGATCGACGGCATGGACATCAGCCCCAGTTCCGTGGCCAAGGCCGGGCAGGCCGTGTACGGGCGCAATGCCTTCCGTGGCAGTAACCTGGGCTTTCGCGAGCGTTACTTCGATGCGCTCGACGAAGGCCACCTCCTGCATGAGCGGGTGCGTGACCAAGTCAGCCTGCAGGTGGGCAACGTACTCGACCCGGCCCTGGCCAGCCGCGATGGCCTGTACGACTTCGTGTTCTGCCGCAACCTGCTGATCTATTTCGACGTGCCGACCCAGCAACGGGTGTTCGAAGTGCTCAAGCGCTTGCTGCATCCACAGGGCGTACTGTTCATCGGCCCCGCCGAAGGCAGCTTGCTGGCGCGGTTGGGCATGCGCCCGCTGGGGATTGCCCAGTCGTTCGCCTACGTGCGCCAGGAGGGCGGTAGCGCTGCGCTGGCTACGCCCCCGGTCCAGCCCTTGCGTCGCACGTCGCCAGCACCTGCCAAGCCAGGCTCTCCGTTACCGAGCGCAGCGTTGCCGCGCCCATTGCGGGTGCTCCCCTTTGCCGCCAAGCCAGCACCGGCGCGCGAGCACAAACGTGAGGATGCAACTGAGTTGCTGGCCAGCATTGCCCGGCTTGCCAACGCCGGTGCCAGCGAGCAGGCCCGTGCCGAATGCCAGCGCTACCTGGGCCAGTTCGCGCCTTCGGCGCAGGTTTACTACTGGCTGGGGCTGCTCAGCGACACCGAAGGCGATGCGCAGCAGGCTCTGACCCACTATCGCAAAGCCCTGTACCTGGAACCGCAGCACTCCGAGGCGCTGGTACACCTGGCTGCCTTGCTGGCAGCCCAGGGTGACCTGGCCGGTGCCCGGCGCCTGCAGGAGCGCGCCGCGCGTGTTGGCCGGGAGTCTGAACGATGAAGGAATCCGCGATGCAATTGCTCGCCGAGGCTGACACGCACGTCGATGACTGCTGGAACCGCATTGGCGTGCACGGCGACAAGCAGTGCCCATTGCTGGAGCGTCATGTTCACTGTCGCAACTGCGAGGTATATGCCGCAGCGGCCACACGCCTGCTCGACCGCTACGCACTTATGCAGGACCACCAGGCCGCCGTGGCTGCGCCGGTGGAGGAAAACACTGGCCGCTCCATGCTGCTGTTCCGCCTTGGCGAAGAATGGCTGGCGCTGCCCACCGCCTGCCTGGCCGAAATTGCCCCGCTGCAGGCGGTGCATTCGCTGCCGCACCAGCGCTCGCGGGTGCTGCAGGGGGTGGCCAACGTACGTGGTGCGCTGGTGCCGTGCCTGTCACTGGCTGACTTGCTGGGTGTGCAGGCCAGCGCTGCCGAGCAACGTGGCGGCCGGGCGATGCCACGCATGCTGATCCTGGCCGCGGAGGGCGGGCCGGTGGTGATGGCGGTCGAGGAAATCGACGGCATTCACCGGCTCGACCCGCTGCTGCTGAACAGCGGGCAGGACGCCTCCCACTTCACCGCAGCGGTCCTGCAATGGCGTGGCCGCAGCGTGCGGGTGCTGGACGATCAACATTTACTGTCTGCCGTGCAGCGGAGCCTGTCATGACCCCAGAGCAAATGCGCGACGCATCGTTGCTCGAACTGTTCAGCCTGGAGGCCGAGGCGCAGACCCAGGTGCTCAGTGCCGGCCTGATGGCGCTGGAGCGTAATCCCACGCAGGCCGACCAGCTTGAGGCTTGCATGCGCGCGGCCCACTCGCTGAAGGGCGCGGCGCGGATCGTCGGAGTGGACGCTGGCGTCAGCGTCGCCCATGTCATGGAGGACTGCCTGGTGGCCGCCCAGGAGGGTCGCCTGCGGCTGAGCGCCGAGCATATCGATGCCCTGTTGCAGGGCACCGACCTGTTGATGCGCATCGCCACGCCTGGCGATGCCGGGGCGCAGGCGACCCTGCCGGTGTTCCTTGCGCAAATGGCCAACCTGCTCGACCCGGGGGCGGCAGCCTTGCCCCCCGCGCCGCCAGCCGTGCCAGCGCTGCCGGAAGCGCCGGCGCAAACCGTGCAAGCCGAACCTTTGCCGCTGCCCGTCGAACCCTTGGAGCCTGAGCCCGAGCCCGAGCTGGCCCCGCGTCGCAAGGCCGGCAAGCGCACCGGCGAAGGTACGGAGCGGGTGCTGCGGGTCACCGCCGACCGCCTCAACAGCCTGCTCGACCTGTCCAGCAAGTCGCTGGTGGAAACCCAGCGGCTCAAGCCTTACCTGGCCACCCTGCAGCGCCTCAAGCGCATGCACGGCCAGGGCATGCAGGCGCTTGATGGCCTGCGCTTGCAACTGGAGGACAGTGGCCAGAGCAGCGAGGTGCTCGAAGCCCTGGCACAGACCCAGCGCCTGCTGGCGGAAACCCAGCAGATCCTGCAGCAGCAGGCTGCCGACCTGGACGAGTTCGGCTGGCAGGCCAGCCAGCGCGCACAACTGCTCTACGACACCGCGCTGGCCTGCCGGATGCGGCCGTTTGCCGATGTGCTGACCGGCCAGAGCCGCATGGTGCGCGACCTTGGTCGTTCGCTGGGCAAGCCGGTGCGGCTGTTGGTGGAAGGGGAAAAGACCCAGGTCGACCGTGATGTGCTGGAAAAGCTCGAGGCACCGTTGACCCACCTGTTGCGCAACGCGGTCGACCACGGCATCGAGCTGCCCGAGCGGCGCCTGCTGGCGGGCAAGGCGGAGGAGGGCGTGATCCGCCTGCGGGCCTCGCACCAGGCCGGTATGCTCAGCCTGGAACTGATCGACGACGGTGCCGGCATCGACCTCGAACGCCTGCGCAGCAGCATTGTCGAGCGCGCCCTGTCGCCCGCTGACACGGTGGCGCGCATGAGCGAGGAAGAGTTGCTGACATTCCTGTTCCTGCCCGGTTTCAGCCTGCGCGACAAAGTCACCGAGGTGTCCGGGCGCGGTGTCGGCCTGGATGCGGTGCAGCACATGATCCGGGAGCTGCGCGGTTCGATAGAGCTGACCCAGCTGGCCGGGCAGGGCTGCCGTTTCCATTTGCAGGTGCCACTGACCTTGTCGGTTGTGCGCAGCCTGGTGGTCGAGGTGGGTGGCGAGGCCTATGCCTTCCCGCTCGCTCATATCGAACGCACGCTCGAAGTAAGTGCCGAAGAGATCGTGCAGATCGAGGGGCGCCAGCATTTCTGGCACGAAGGCCGGCACATAGGCCTGGTCGCGGCCAGCCAACTGCTCAATCGCCCGGCCGGGCAAACGCAGGAGAGCAACCTGCGCGTGGTGGTGATCCGCGAGCGCGAGCAGTTGTACGGGGTAGCCGTGGAGCGACTGGTGGGCGAGCGGGTGCTGGTGGTGATGCCGCTCGACCCACGGCTGGGCAAGGTGCAGGACATCTCTTCCGGCGCCCTGCTCGACGATGGCTCGGTGGTGCTGATCGTCGATGTGGAGGACCTGCTGCGTTCGGTGGAGAAGCTGCTCAGCACCGGCAGCCTGGAACGCATCGACCGCGGCAGCAGCGGCACCCGTGGCGTGGCGCGCCAGCGCATCCTGGTGGTCGATGATTCGCTGACCGTGCGTGAACTGCAGCGCAAGCTGCTCGGCAACCGTGGCTACGACGTGGCCGTTGCGGTGGATGGCATGGACGGCTGGAACGCCTTGCGTGGCGAGGACTTCGACCTGCTGATCACTGATATCGACATGCCGCGCATGGACGGCATCGAGCTGGTCACCCTGGTACGCCGCGACCAGCGCCTGCAATCGCTGCCGGTGATGGTGGTGTCCTACAAGGACCGTGAGGAAGACCGACGGCGGGGCCTGGATGCCGGCGCCGACTACTATTTGGCAAAGGCCAGTTTCCATGACGATGCGTTGCTGGATGCTGTGGTTGAGCTGATCGGAGGTGCTCAGGGATGAAGATCGCCATCGTCAACGACATGCCCATGGCCGTCGAGGCGCTGCGCCGGGCGGTTGCCCTCGAACCGGCGCATCAGGTGGTGTGGGTGGCCAGTAATGGCGCCGAGGCGGTGCAGCGCTGCACCGAGCAGCAGCCAGACCTGATCCTCATGGACCTGATCATGCCGGTCATGGATGGCGTCGAGGCCACCCGGCGGATCATGGCCGAAACCCCTTGCGCCATCGTCATCGTCACGGTCGATCGCAAGCAGAACGTGCACCGGGTATTCGAGGCCATGGGCCACGGCGCCCTCGACGTGGTCGACACGCCGGCGCTGGGGGCGGGCGATCCGCGTGAAGCGGCAGCGCCACTGCTGCGCAAGATCCTCAACATAAGCTGGTTGATTGGTCAGCAGCGCGCACCGGCCGCACGCCCGGTCGCCGCACCCGTGCGGGCGGCGTCACAGCACCGCGGGCTGGTTGCGATCGGTTCGTCCGCTGGCGGCCCGGCGGCCCTCGAAGTACTGCTCAAGGGCCTGCCGGCGGCGTTTCCGGCGGCCATCGTGCTGGTCCAGCATGTGGACCAGGTATTTGCCGCGGGCATGGCAGAATGGCTCAGCAGCGCCGCCGGCTTGCCGGTGCGCCTGGCCCGTGAGGGCGAGCCACCACAGCCGGGGCAGGTATTGCTGGCCGGCACCAATCACCACATCCGCCTGCTACAGAACGGCCAACTGGCCTACACTGCCGAACCTGTCAATGAAATTTACCGGCCCTCGATCGATGTGTTCTTCGAGAGTGTGGCGCGCTATTGGACCGGCGATGCGGTGGGTGTGTTGCTTACCGGCATGGGTCGCGATGGTGCCCAGGGCCTGAAGCTGATGCGCCAGCAGGGTTTCCTGACCATTGCCCAGGACCAGGCCAGCAGTGCGGTGTACGGGATGCCCAAGGCCGCTGCGGCCATCGATGCCGCAGTGGAAATCCGCCCGCTGGAACGCATAGCCGGGCGCTTGATGGAATTTTTCGCAAAATGACGAAGTGTATTGAATCACGCCGCCAGGCCGGCAGTGATCGGGTGAACAGGTATGAATGATTTACCGATCGAAGGTTTCACGACCCCCAACGAGAACTCGGCGATGGTGCTGCTGGTCGACGACCAGGCCATGATCGGCGAGGCGGTGCGGCGTGGCCTGGCCCATGAAGAGAACATCGACTTCCACTTCTGCGCCGACCCGCACCAGGCGGTGGCCCAGGCCGTGCGCATCAAGCCCACGGTGATCCTGCAGGACCTGATCATGCCTGGCCTGGACGGGCTGACCCTGGTGCGTGAATACCGCAACAACCCGGCTACCCAGGATATCCCGATCATCGTCCTGTCGACCAAGGAGGACCCGCTGGTCAAGAGCGCAGCCTTTGCTGCCGGGGCCAACGATTACCTGGTCAAGCTGCCGGACACCATCGAGCTGGTGGCGCGCATCCGCTATCACTCGCGTTCCTACCTTACCCTGTTGCAGCGCGACGAGGCCTACCGCGCTTTGCGTGTCAGCCAGCAGCAACTGCTCGATACCAACCTGATGCTGCAGCGGCTGATGAACTCCGATGGCCTGACCGGGTTGTCCAACCGCCGCCACTTCGACGAGTACCTGGAACTGGAATGGCGCCGGGCCATGCGTGAGCAGCAGCAGTTGTCGCTGCTGATGATCGACGTGGACTACTTCAAGGCCTACAACGACAGCTTTGGCCACCTGGCCGGTGACGAGGCCTTGCGCCAGGTGGCCGAAGCGATCCGCGGCTCGTGCTCGCGGCCGACCGACCTGCCGGCGCGCTATGGTGGCGAGGAATTCGTCCTGGTATTGCCCAACACCTCGCCGGGTGGGGCACGCCTGATGGCCGAGAAGCTGCGCCAGACCGTGCTCGGCCTGGGCATCCCGCACACCGCGCCGGTGCCCGACTCGTATCTGACCGTGAGCATTGGCCTGGCCACCCAGACTCCGTCCATCGGCAGCCATAGCCGGCAACTGATCTCGGCTGCGGACAAAGGCCTGTACCAGGCCAAGAATGGCGGGCGCAACCAGGTTGGCATCGCCTGACAGGGCCTGCACGGTAATTGCAGCCATTCGGCGCCCGGCGGGTCTGCCGCCCTGCGGCGGACTCGGTTATACTCGCAGGCTTTTCACCGAATTCGTGCGAGTAGCCAGCCCATGGAAATCCAACCGATCCTGAACACCATCAAGGACCTCACCGAGCGTTCCCAGTCCATTCGGGGGTATCTTTGACTACGATCACAAGCATGACCGCCTGATCGAAGTCAACCGCGAGCTGGAAGACCCCAACGTCTGGAACAAGCCCGAGTACGCCCAGGCCCTGGGCCGCGAGCGTGCCATGCTGGCGCAGGTCGTCGAGACCCTGGACAAACTGTCCAATGGCCTGTCCGACTGCAAGGACCTGCTCGACATGGCCGTCGAGGAAGAGGATGAAGGCGCCGTAAGCGACGTCGAGACCGAGCTGCAAGCCCTGGAAGAGTCCCTGGCCCTGCTTGAGTTCCGTCGCATGTTCAGCGGCGAGATGGACATGAACAACGCCTACCTGGACATCCAGGCCGGCTCCGGCGGTACCGAGGCGCAGGACTGGGCCAACATCCTGCTGCGCATGTACCTGCGCTGGGCCGACAAGCGTGGTTTCGACGCTACCATCATCGAGCTTTCCGAAGGTGAAGTCGCCGGTATCAAGGGCGCCACCGTGCATATCAAGGGCGAGTACGCCTTCGGCTGGCTGCGCACCGAGATCGGCGTGCACCGCCTGGTGCGCAAGAGCCCGTTCGACTCCGGTGCCCGTCGCCACACCTCGTTCTCGGCGGTGTTCGTGTCGCCCGAGATCGACGACAAGGTCGAGATCGAGATCAACCCGGCCGACCTGCGTATCGACACCTACCGTTCCTCCGGTGCCGGTGGTCAGCACGTGAACACCACCGACTCGGCGGTGCGTATTACCCACGTACCGACCAACACCGTGGTGGCCTGCCAGAACGAACGCTCCCAGCACGCCAACAAGGACACCGCCATGAAAATGCTGCGGGCCAAGTTGTACGAGCTGGAAATGCAGAAGCGCAACGCCGCCTCGCAGGCGCTGGAAGACAGCAAGTCGGACATCGGCTGGGGCCACCAGATCCGCTCCTACGTGCTGGATGACTCGCGTATCAAGGACCTGCGTACCGGTGTCGAGCGCAGCGACTGCCAGAAGGTATTGGACGGCGACCTCGACCAGTACCTGGAAGCGAGCCTCAAGCAAGGGCTGTAAATCGCACACAACCGCCGCGGTACCTGGCCTGGGCCGGTACCGCGTGCCCTGCCCGAAAGGGGCACCGAACACCTGATGGAAAGAATGACGAAATGAGCGACCTCAAGACCGAAGCGCAAGACCTGCAACAGGAAGAAAACGCCCTGATCGCCCTGCGCAAGGAAAAGCTTGCCGCCGAGCGCGCCAAGGGCAATGCCTTCCCCAATGACTTCCGTCGCGACAGCTACTGCAACGACCTGCAGAAGCAGTATGCGGACAAGACCAAGGAAGAACTGGAAGCTGCAGCGATTCCGGTCAAGGTTGCCGGCCGCATCATGCTCAACCGCGGCTCGTTCATGGTCATTCAGGACATGACCGGCCGTATCCAGGTCTACGTCAACCGCAAGACCCTGCCGGAAGAAACCCTGGCCGCGGTCAAGACCTGGGACCTGGGCGACATCATCAGCGCCGAAGGTACCCTGGCCCGTTCCGGCAAGGGCGATCTGTACGTCGAAATGACCAACGTGCGCCTGCTGACCAAGTCGCTGCGCCCGCTGCCCGACAAGCACCACGGCCTGACCGACACCGAGCAGCGCTACCGCCAGCGTTACGTCGACCTGATGGTCAATGAAGAAACCCGTCACACCTTCCGTGTGCGTTCGCAGGTGATCTCGCACATCCGCAAGTTCCTCATCGAGCGCGACTTCCTCGAAGTCGAGACGCCGATGCTGCAAACCATCCCGGGCGGTGCCGCGGCCAAGCCGTTCGAAACCCACCACAACGCCCTGGACATGGCCATGTTCCTGCGTATCGCGCCGGAGCTGTACCTCAAGCGCCTGGTGGTTGGTGGCTTCGAGAAGGTATTCGAGATCAACCGCAACTTCCGTAACGAAGGCGTTTCGACTCGTCACAACCCTGAATTCACCATGCTCGAGTTCTACCAGGCCTACGCCGACTACCGCGACAACATGGACCTCACCGAGGAACTGTTCCGCGAGCTGGCGCAGCTGGTACTGGGCACTACCGACGTGCCGTACGGCGACAAGGTGTTCCACTTCGGCGAGCCGTTCGCCCGCCTGTCGGTATTCGACTCGATCCTCAAGTACAACCCGGAGCTGACCGCTGCCGACCTGCAGGACGTCGACCGCGCCCGCGACATCGCCAAAAAGGCCGGTGCCAAGGTGCTGGGCCACGAGGGCCTGGGCAAGCTGCAGGTGATGATTTTCGAAGAGCTGGTCGAGCACAAGCTGGAGCAGCCGCACTTCATCACCGAGTACCCGTTCGAAGTATCGCCGCTGGCCCGTCGCAACGACGACAACCCGGCTGTTACCGACCGTTTCGAACTGTTCATCGGTGGCCGCGAGATCGCCAACGCCTACTCCGAGCTCAACGATGCCGAAGACCAGGCCGAGCGCTTCCTGGCCCAGGTGGCCGAGAAGGACGCCGGTGACGACGAAGCCATGCACTACGACGCCGACTTCGTTCGCGCACTGGAGTACGGCATGCCGCCGACTGCAGGTGAAGGTATCGGTATCGACCGCCTGGTGATGCTGTTGACCAACTCGCCGTCGATCCGCGACGTGATCCTGTTCCCGCACATGCGTCCGCAGGCCTGAGTGAATTGAATGAGCCGCCTTTCGAGGCGGCTTTTTCTTGCCTGAAGCTTTATGTTGTCAGTACCGGCCCTATCGCCGGCAAGCCAGCTCCCACAGGGTTCCCACAATCTTCAGGACTTGTGCAGTACCTGTGGGAGCTGGTTTGCCGGCGATAGGGCCGGTACAGGCTGCAGATGACTTGAACCATGAGGTACCCCCTGTGACACCCGCAATGCCTCACCAGGGCGCCGCCGGCATCGCCACCGCCGTCGCCGAAAGCGTGCAATACCAAGGCCGCAAGACTGCCCGCCAGGGCAGCGAGCAGCGTCGCCAACTGATCCTCGATGCCGCCATGCGCATTGTCGTGCGCGATGGCGTACGCGGTGTGCGCCATCGCGCCGTCGCCGCCGAGGCCGGTGTGCCATTGTCGGCCACCACCTACTACTTCAAGGATATCGAGGACCTGCTCACCGATACCTTTGCCCAGTACGTCGAACGCAGCGCCGCCTATATGGCCAAGCTGTGGGCCAATACCGAGGTGGTGTTGCGCCAGTTGCTGGCCCAGGGTGACGGCAGCCCGCAGGCGCGGGCGCGGTTGGCTGACGAGGTAGCACGCATGACTGCCGACTACGTGCAGCGACAGTTGCTGAACCGCCGTGATTTTCTGATGGCCGAGCAGGCCTTCCGCCAGGAGGCGCTACTGTGCCCGCGCCTGGCTCAACTGGTGTGCGCCCATGAACAGATCCTGCTGCATGGCACCCGCCAATTGCTGCAGGTGGTGGGCTCGCAACAACCGGAACAGGACGCCCAAATGTTGACGGCGATTATCGAGCAGATGGAATATCAGGGCCTGCTCAAGGATGCGAACGCGCAAGCCGATGGGCAGATGCTCGCTATGCTTAGCCGATACCTGCAGCTGGTGCTTGCATCGGCCTGAGCCGAGACCGACTTTTCAAGGAGAACCTGATGAAAGCCTGGCGTGTGGTGTTGTTGACTCTGTCATTCCTGCTGCTGGGCGGTTGTCTGGTGACCTTCCACGAGCCCTTGCCTAGCAACCAGGCGGCGCCCAAGGCCCTGCTCGGCAAGTGGAGCAGCAAGGACGCCTGGGGCGAGCCGCTGAAGTTGGTGATCAGCCGTAGCGGCGGTGATGCCTACAAGGCGGTGGCCACGGCCAAAGGCAAGGCCCCTGAGGAATACGTGTTCACCGTGTCGCGCCACGGCAACCGCTGGTACCTGTCGGCTGGCGTGCCGAAGCGCCTGGGTGGCAATTTCCTGATCGGCGGTTTCGATATCGTCGATGGCAAGGAACTGGTGGTCTACAACCTGGATGTCGAGCAGGTGCAGCAGGCGGTGGACAAGAAGGAGCTGACCGGGCGCAGCACCGAAGTGCCGGAAGACAACGGCGACGGCGTGCTGATCGACAGCCCGTCGGCGCGGGTGCTGGCGTACCTGGACGACCCGGCCAACTCCGACCTGTTCGTTGAAGTGGCGCGGTTCCAGCGCTCCGGCAAGTAATTACCTGTGCCGGCCCAGGTCCCCTGTAGGAACAGCCTTGTGCTGCGAAGAGGCCAGTAGGGCAAACCATTTCAGTTGCCGCTAATGGCCTCTTCGCAGCACAAGGCTGCTCCTACAGGAACCGAGGCCGGTACAGGCAAAGCAAGGCTTGGCACTTTGTTCCAATAAGGAGTCCCCGGTGGACGAATACCAGCAAACCATCCGCGCCCTGTCCGACCGCATCGTCGCGGCACAGACCCCGATCCGGGTTCTGGACGCGGTGAAGTGGGACGACAACATCCGCCAGGGTTTCCTCAAGGCCAAGGGCAAGGAGCCGCCGGCTGTCGACCGTGCCTACTACCAGTCGCGCCCGCTGGCGTTCGATTCCAGCGCGGTCAAGGCCGAGTTTCAGGGCATCGAGCGCGACATCATTCGCCAGCTCGGCCAGTTCAACCCGGTCGGGCAGATCATGAAGCGCATGTGCCGCGAATACCGCATGGTGGTGCGCATGCTCGAAGCGCGTGGCACCGAGGATTTCGGGCTGATCTCCCAGGAACTGTACGGCGCTGCCTCGGATGCCTTCCACGCTGGTGATCCGACCTTGGCCGACCTCGGCCTGATGCTGTCGGACTACCTGAACAACATCGATGGCCGTGGCGACCTCAAGGACGAACCGAAGAACCTCACCGCCAAGGAGGCCGTGGAAATCCTCCAGCACCGGCTGAACAAGGTGTTTGGCGAGGCCGAAGAGACCATCCGTGTGTTCGAGTCCGACGGTATCGTCGCCGATGCCGCGGCCGGGGCCGACTACATCAAGGTGCGTGCCGACGCCATGTTCAACTCCCGTGACGTGCGCGCCCTGGAGGTGCACGAAGGGCTGGTGCATGTCGGCACCACGCTCAACGGCCTGAACCAGCCGATCTGTACCTTCCTGGCCAAGGGCCCGCCCTCGTCGACGGTGACCCAGGAAGGCCTGGCCATCCTCATGGAGGTGATCGCCTTCGCCTCCTACCCCAGCCGCCTGCGCAAGCTCACCAACCGCACCCGCGCCATCCACATGGTCGAGGAGGGTGCCGATTTCATGCAGATCTACAACTTCTTCCGCGAGCAGGGGTTCGAGATGGCGCAGAGCTACAGCAACGCCAGCCGGGTGTTCCGCGGGTCGGTGCCCAATGGCCTGCCATTTACCAAGGACTTGTCCTACCTCAAAGGCTTCATCATGGTTTACAACTACATTCAGTTGGCCGTGAAGAAGGGCAAGCTCGAACAGATCCCGTTGCTGTTCTGTGGCAAGACCACCCTGGAAGACATGCGTACCCTGCGACAGCTGGTCGAGGAAGGCCTGGTCGAGCCGCCCAAGTACCTGCCCGAGCAGTTCCGCGACCTCAATGCGCTGTCGGCCTGGATGTGCTTCTCCAACTTCCTCAACCACCTGAGCCTGGACCGTATTGAAGCCGATTACGCGAACATTCTCTGAGTGCTGCCGCCTGCTGGCCCTGGGTTTGATCCTGCTGGGCCTGGGCGGTTGCAGCAGCCTGCTGTTCTATCCCGAGCGCGGCCAGCCGTTCACGCCCGAGCGGGCCAGGCTCGAGTACCGCGATGTCACCTTGATCACTGCTGATGGCATCCGCCTGCACGGCTGGTGGTTGCCGGCCAAGGCTGGGGTCGAGGTCAAGGGCACGGTGCTGCACCTGCATGGCAATGGCGGCAACCTGCCTGGGCACCTGGGCGGCAGCTACTGGCTGCCGGAGCAGGGCTACCAGGTGTTGATGATCGATTACCGCGGCTATGGCCTGTCCCAGGGCGAGCCGAGCCTGCCCGAAGTGTACCAGGACATCGCCGCGGCCATGGCCTGGCTGGAGCAGGCGCCCGAGGTCAAGGGCAAGCCGCTGGTGCTGCTGGGGCAGAGCCTTGGCGGGGCCATGGCCATTCACTACCTGGCGGCCCATCCGGAGCAGCGCCAGCGTTTCAACGCCCTGGTGTTCGATGGTGTGCCGGCCAGTTACCGTGCGGTCGGGCGCTTTGCCCTCAGCACCTCGTGGATGACCTGGCCGCTGCAGGTGCCGCTGTCGTGGCTGGTGCCGGACGGCGACAGCGCGATCCGCTCGATCGAACAACTGAGCAGCCCGCCCAAGCTGTTCTTCCACAGTATCGACGATACCCTGGTGCCGATGGACAACGGCATCCGCCTGTACCAGCACGCGCCAGCGCCGCGGGTGCTGCAACTGACCCGTGGTGGCCACGTGCAGACCTTCGCCGACCCGACCTGGCGCCAGGTCATGCTGCGTTTTCTTGACGACCCCAGCCATTTCAACGGCCTGCGGCGGCTGGCCGAAGTGCCCAATTACCCTGACGAGAAGAACAAGCAATGAGTGAAGAACGCAACGCCATCCCGCTGATCCTGACCGGTGTCGGCAGCATCATCGTGACGGTGGGGGCCTTGTGGTACTACGGTTACCTGCATTTCGCCAAGCCCGAAGATGCCCTGTTGCTGCAGGACTTCACCATGCTCAAGACCATCCCCGGCGAGGACTACAAGGTCTCGCTGGACCCGGCACCACAAATGGCCCAGTGCGTCGACGGCGTGTTGGTGCTGTTCGATACCCAGCAGAAAGGCCTGACAGGGGTGCTGGTGGACAACCGCAAGCGCGCTGTGCGTTGCATGGGCGAGGAAACGCCGCAGCAGGTGCAGTGAGCCATTATCTCTGCTGCCTGTGCTGGCCCTTTCGCGGCTGAAGCCGCTCCTACAGGGACCGCGCCAGTCCCTGTGGGAGCAGCTTCAGCCGCGAAAGGGCCAGCACAGGCAAAAGAAAGCCCCGCTTCGATCGCGGGGCTTGTCAGTTCAGCTAGCCAGCCTTACTGCTGTACCTGGCTCACAGAGCGAGGTGCCACCGGCTGGTTGTCGTTGGAGATGGTCACCTCCACCCGGCGGTTCTGCGCACGCCCCGAATTGCTCGAGTTGTCCGCTACCGGGTACTCCTTGCCATAGCCCTGGGCGACGATGCGCGCTGGGTCGACGCCAGCACGTACCAGTGCCATGCGTACGCTGTTGGCGCGGCGCTCCGACAGGCCCTGGTTGTAGTTGGCCGAGCCGACGCTGTCGGTGTAACCCTCGACGATCACCTTGCGTTCCGGGTTTTCCTGGAGGAATTGCGCCAGCTTGGTGACGTTCGGGTAGGCGTTGCTCTTGAGTTCGGCCTTGTTGAAGTCGAACAGCACGTCTCCGAAGGTGACCAGCGTGCCGCGGTCGGTCTGCTTGGCGTTGAGGCTGTCCTGCAGCTTGGCGATCTGTGCGTCGCGTGCGTCAAGCTTGGCCTGGGCGCGCTGGGCCGAAGCGTTCTTCAGTTCGCTTTCGGCAGTGCGCAGGGCGATGGTCTGCTTG
Organism: Pseudomonas shirazica; assembly: GCF_015168335.1. Taxonomy (NCBI): domain Bacteria; kingdom Pseudomonadati; phylum Pseudomonadota; class Gammaproteobacteria; order Pseudomonadales; family Pseudomonadaceae; genus Pseudomonas; species Pseudomonas shirazica. The sequence continues at coordinate 4,088,396 of NZ_CP063456.1, read as the reverse complement.
GCCACTTCGACGCGCTGGTTGGTCAGGTAGGCCAATTGGTCGACCTTCTTCTCGTCTTCACGGTCCATGTAGGCCTTGTCGGCCTTGTTCAGCCAGTCCTGGGCGTCCTTGGTCTCCAGCGCCGCAACCTTGCTCGATTGCGGGTCGCTCTGCAGCGAGGAGAAGTTGGTGCGGGCCGATTCGAGGTTGGCGTTAGGGTCGTGCGAGCAGGCGGCAAGGCCGACGCTCAGGGCCAGCAGGGCGGGAATCATGACGTAGTTGCGCATAGTGTTCATCCTTTGATCGTGTGCGAAGACCGAGGTGGGCAGGGCAGGGCTCACTGAGCGCTGCGCAGGCCTTCCTCACGTACGTCCTGAACGCCCTGGCGGGCATCCTGCACGGCCTTCTGGGCCTTGGCCGCCTGGGCCTTGCGTTCGGCGAGGCGGGCGTCCCACTCGGCCTGTTCGGCCAGGCGCCTGGCGTCGTCGTACTTCTTGTCATGCATGGCGATCTCGGCCTGCTTGAACTTGTCCTGGGCCGCTTTCATTTCCACGGCGGCGAACTCGGTGCCGCCAGCGCTGACGGCGGAGTTCACGGCGGACTGGGTGACTGCATACTGCTCGGTGGGCGGGTTGCCGGCACAGCCAGCCAGGACCAGGCTGCTGCCCAAGGCCAGCGCTGCCAGCTTGAACCCGCGCACATGAGTGGATGAGGGTTTGTAGATGCGGGTGTTCTTGGTGGTCAGTTCCATTGGATCACTCCTGTTTACGACATTGTCCGTAGCAGTCCATCGCTCGTTCCCTGACACGTGCGCGCGCTTCAGCTCAACGGTGCACAACGGCAGGTGTGCAGGGTTTTAGCGTGATGGCTATCGGCTGTGACTGACGCGTTTTTCGGATAGTTCAGAAAAATTTGATGCTGTCTGGGGTTTGTGGCGTCTGGGAGATCGAGCGCCGCCCCCGCGGCGCTTCGCAGCTCAAGGCTGCTCCTACATCTGTTTCGGGCCAATTATTCCTGTGAGGTTTGTGCGCGAACGCTTTGGCGCATGGCTCGATATCGCGTTGTACGAACAAGACGGTCGCGTGCACTGGCACAGGCGTGACTGGCCCGAGGCAGATGTAGGAGCAGCCTTGCGCTGCGAAGCGCCGCGCGGGCGGCGCTTGATCTCACAGGCGCTGCAAACCCCACGTCCTACCCATTAGCTATTCGCTATCGGCCCCAGGGTTGCTCAGGGCGTGCAGATGCTGTCGCGACAGTGACAGAAAGCGCGGAGTAGGGCCGATGTCCTCGTACAGCGGGTCGCCTTCCTCGTCGGTGGCAATGACCTGGCGGCCTTGCACATAGGGGAAGCTGGCCTCCAGTTCCTCGAGGGCTGCCGCGACCAGCTCTCCGAGCAGTTCCTCGGCGGTGCGCTTGGGGTACATGTCGATCAGCGCGGCCAGTCGCGCTTCGGACTCAAGGTCCAGATGCAGGACATGGCCCGTGGGGCTGAGGGTGCCGGCGGCATTCTGTTCCCAGTGCTGGGCGAGTTCACGGATTTTCATGCTGACCTCTGTTGACGCCTGAAAGGGCTGCAATGCATGGGAGTGTCGTGCTTTCACTTTAGTTTGCTTTGGCCGATCACGGCTTGCCATCGGCGCCTGGCTGTGGGCACTCTTGGAGCGAATACCGCGCTCCCACAGGGGATCGCGTAAAGGCTGAAAAAGGGATGCAATGCGCCAGAGCCGCGCCGGAGAGAGGGCCAATGACCGATATCGATGTGCGTTTGCGTGAAGATGTCCATGTGTTGGGTGAACTGCTTGGCGATACCATTCGCCTGCAGCATGGCGAGGCGTTCCTGCAGAAGATCGAGGACATCCGTCACAGTGCCAAGGCCGACCGCCGTAGCGCCGGCGAGCAACTGAGCTCGACCCTGGCGGACCTGGCCGATGAAGACTTGCTGCCCGTGGCCAGGGCCTTCAACCAGTTCCTCAACCTGGCCAACATGGCCGAGCAGTACCAGTTGATCCGCCGCCGCGACGCCGACCAGCCCGAGCCGTTCGAGGCCCGGGTGCTGCCCGAGCTGCTGGCGCGCCTGAAGCAGGCCGGGCACAGCAATGATGCCCTGGCCCGGCAATTGGCCAAGCTCGACATCCAGCTGGTGCTCACTGCGCACCCCACCGAAGTGGCCCGCCGCACCCTGATCCAGAAGTACGATGCCATCGCCGGCCAACTGGCTGCCCAGGACCACCGCGACCTGACCCCGGGCGAACGCCAGCAGGTGCGCGAGCGCTTGCGCCGGCTGATCGCCGAGGCCTGGCACACCGAAGAAATCCGCCGCACCCGACCGACGCCGGTGGACGAAGCCAAGTGGGGCTTTGCGGTAATCGAGCATTCGCTGTGGCACGCCATCCCCAGCCACTTGCGCAAGGTCGACAAGGCCCTGCTGGAGGCTACCGGCCTGCGCCTGCCGCTGGAAGCGGCGCCGATCCGCTTCGCCTCGTGGATGGGCGGTGACCGTGATGGCAACCCCAACGTGACCGCAGCGGTCACCCGCGAAGTCCTGCTGCTGGCGCGCTGGATGGCTGCCGACCTGTTCCTGCGCGACATCGATGCGCTGGCTTCCGAGTTGTCCATGCAGCAGGCCGACGATGCGCTGCGTGAGCAGGTCGGCGACAGTCCCGAACCCTACCGCTCCCTGCTCAAGCAACTGCGCGATCGCCTGCGAGCAACGCGCGCGTGGGCGCATTCGGCATTGACCAGCAGCCAGCCGGCCAGCGCCGAGGTGCTGGTGGACAACCGCGACCTGATCGCGCCGCTGGAGCTGTGCTACCAGTCCCTGCACGCCTGCGGCATGGGTGTGATCGCCGAAGGCCCGTTGCTCGACTGCCTGCGCCGCGCCGTGACCTTTGGCCTGTTCCTGGGCCGCCTGGACGTGCGCCAGGACGCCGCTCGCCACCGTGATGCGTTGAGCGAGATTACCGACTACCTGGGCTTGGGGCGTTATGCCGACTGGGATGAAGAGCAGCGCATTGAGTTCCTACAGGCCGAGCTGAAAAACCGCCGGCCACTGCTGCCCGCGCACTTCAAGCCGCAGGCCGAGACCGCCGAGGTGCTTGCCACCTGCCGGGAAATTGCCGCCGCGCCAGCCGCATCGCTGGGCTCTTACGTGATCTCCATGGCCGGTGCCGCCTCGGATGTGCTGGCGGTGCAGCTGCTGTTGAAGGAGGCCGGCCTGACGCGGCCCATGCGCGTGGTGCCGCTGTTCGAGACCCTGGCCGACCTCGACAATGCTGGCCCGGTGATGCAACGCCTGCTTGGCCTGCCAGGCTACCGAGCGAACCTGCGCGGCCCGCAGGAAGTGATGATCGGCTATTCCGACTCGGCCAAGGACGCTGGTACCACGGCAGCAGCCTGGGCGCAGTACCGGGCCCAGGAAAACCTGGTGCGCATCTGCGCCGAGCACCAGGTCGAATTGCTGCTGTTCCACGGCCGTGGCGGCACGGTGGGCCGCGGCGGTGGCCCGGCCCACGCGGCGATCCTGTCGCAGCCACCGGGTTCGGTGGCGGGGCGCTTCCGCACCACCGAGCAGGGCGAGATGATCCGCTTCAAGTTCGGCTTGCCGGGTATCGCCGAGCAGAACCTGAACCTGTACCTGGCTGCGGTGCTGGAAGCCACCTTGTTGCCACCGCCACCACCGCAGCCGGCCTGGCGCGAGGTGATGGACCAGCTTGCCGCCGATGGCGTCAAGGCCTACCGCGGCGTGGTGCGGGAGAACCCCGATTTTGTCGAGTACTTCCGCCAGTCGACCCCGGAGCAGGAACTGGGGCGCCTGCCGCTGGGCAGCCGACCGGCCAAGCGCCGCGCCGGTGGCATCGAAAGCCTGCGGGCCATCCCGTGGATCTTCGGCTGGACCCAGACCCGCCTGATGCTGCCAGCCTGGCTTGGTTGGGAAACGGCATTGAACAATGCCCTGGCCCGTGGCCAGGGTGAACTGCTGGCGCAGATGCGCGAGCAATGGCCGTTCTTCCGCACCCGCATCGACATGCTCGAGATGGTGCTGGCCAAGGCCGATGCGCAGATCGCCGAGGCCTACGACGAACGTCTAGTGCAACCGCACCTGCTGCCTTTGGGTGCGCACCTGCGCGACCTATTGTCGCAGTCGTGCCAGGTGGTACTGGGCCTTACCGGGCAGCCGGTGCTACTGGCGCACAGCCCCGAGACGCTGGAATTCATCAGCCTGCGCAATACCTACCTGGACCCGTTGCACCGCCTGCAGGCCGAGTTGCTGGCCCGCTCGCGCAGCCGCGAAGCCGCTCTGGACAGCCCGTTGGAGCAGGCCTTGCTGGTGACTGTGGCGGGTATTGCAGCCGGCCTGCGCAACACCGGCTGAGGGTAGGCCCGGGGCGCACAGGGCAGGTGCCGTGCGGGGGATGCAAGTGGGCGAAGAGGGTGGTTGCGCCGGGCGCAACCGCCTGCCAGGCCAGCCGTAGGTGGCGCAATCCTGCAACTTTGGGACGCTTGTCTGGCTGCCGGGCGCTGTGTATCTTGAGCAGCCTTCTGACCGATTTATGGTCATACCCGATTTTCCGGACTTGGCCCTGGTCGCCGAATCCATTGAATTTCATAACAAAATTTGAGGAGCACGAGATGCGCGTAATTCTGCTGGGAGCTCCCGGGGCCGGTAAAGGTACTCAGGCAAAGTTCATCACCGAAAAGTTCGGTATCCCCCAGATCTCCACCGGTGACATGCTGCGTGCCGCCGTCAAGGCCGGTACCCCGCTGGGCCTGGAACTGAAGAAAGTCATGGATGCCGGCCAGCTGGTCTCCGACGAGTTGATCATCAGCCTGGTCAAGGAGCGCATCGCCCAGCCTGATTGCGCCAAGGGCTGCCTGTTCGACGGCTTCCCACGCACCATCCCGCAAGCCGAAGCCATGGTCGCTGCCGGTGTCGACATCGACGCCGTGGTCGAAATCGCCGTGGACGACGAGGAAATCGTCGGCCGCATGGCTGGCCGCCGCGTGCACCTGGCTTCGGGCCGCACCTACCACATTCAGTACAACCCGCCGAAAGTGGAAGGCAAGGACGACGAGACTGGTGAAGACCTGATCCAGCGTGATGACGACAAGGAAGAGACCGTTCGCCATCGCCTGTCGGTTTACCACAGCCAGACCAAGCCGCTGGTGGACTTCTACCAGAAGCTGTCGGCGGCCAATGCCGGCAAGCCGAAGTACAGCCACATCGAAGGCGTCGGCTCGGTCGAAGCCATCACCGCCAAGGTCCTGGCAGCCCTGAGCTGATCCAGCGCCTGACGCACCTCGACAACGGCCCGCTTGCGGGCCGTTGTCGTTTTTGGCCCTGTTGCCACATGCGATCCCTGTAGGAGCGGCCTTGTGTCGCGATGGGGCGCGCAGCGGCCCCAAAAAACTTAGCTTCGCCGCGAAAATTGCAGGGGCCGCTTTGCGGCCCATCGCGACACAAGGCCGCTCCTACAGGGACGGCGCCAGCCGAGCGGGCAATGGCCGCACAGCGGCCCCTTGCGGACACAACGCCGCGGCTGCTCTATACTGCCGCTCTTTTCCCCCTAGTACCTGGATACCCGTTCGATGACCACCCTGCTGGCCCTGGATACCGCTACCGAAGCCTGTTCCGTCGCACTGCTGCATGACGGCAAGGTAACCAGCCATTACGAGGTGATCCCGCGCATGCATGCCCAGAAGCTGCTGCCGATGATCAAGCAGCTGCTGGCCGAATCCGGCGTGGCGCTGAATGCGCTGGATGCCATCGCCTTTGGCCGTGGCCCGGGCGCTTTCACCGGCGTGCGCATTGCCATCGGGGTGGTCCAGGGCCTGGCCTTCGCACTGGAGCGCCCGGTTTTGCCGGTGTCCAACCTGGCCGCACTGGCCCAGGGCGCGCTGCGTGAACACGGTGTACAGCAAGTGGCGGCCGCCATTGATGCGCGCATGGATGAAGTGTATTGGGGCTGCTACCAGGCCGCCGAAGGTGAAATGCGCCTGGTCGGCCAGGAGGCAGTGCTGCCGCCCGAGCAGGTGGCGCTGCCGGTGGGCAGCGCTGGCGAGTGGTTCGGCGCCGGTACCGGTTGGGGCTATGCCGAGCGCCTGGCGGTGCAGGTGGCCGCCAGCAATGCCAGTGCCTTGCCCAACGCCCTTGACATCCTCAGCCTGGCCAGCTTTGCCTGGGCACGCGGCGAGGCGATCGTTGCCGAACAGGCGCAACCGGTCTACCTGCGCGATAATGTAGCGACACCCAGGAAGCGCTGAGTGTTGTTCGTCGGTTATCGCCGATGACACTAAAACCTTTTGCGCGATCTGTGGTCCAGTTATCACTCGAGCATTAGCGATGGAACCCTGATGCTGCTAGATTGCCATCATTGGTTCTGAGTGCTCATGCCATGCGTATCGACGGTTTCTCATCACAGTCCTATCCGATCAAGCGCACGCCGCGCAAGGCAGCTGTGCGTGACGAGGCCATCGATGATGCCGAGGTGATCGAGGAGGTCGAGACCGCCCCTCAGGAAACCACCGCTCGCCGCCGCAGTGGTGGCCTGCCAGCACGCCAGCAGGACATGATCTTCCCCCGCGCCCGTGACCGCCGCACCGCTACCGCATTGGCCAGCTACCTGAGCACTGCCGGTTTTACCGACTGGGACATGGAAGTACTGGGGCTCGACCTGTACATTTAGTGGATGAGTCCATCACCACTGCCTTATTTTCTCGGTTGCCCGTCATGGAGCGAAAACGCCTGGCGCGACTACCTGTATCCCGCCGACGCCAACAGCGGTGAAATGCTCGGCTACTACAGCCAGGTGTTCAACGCCGTCGAGGGCAATACCACTTTCTACGCACGCCCCGCACCAGGCACTATTGCGCGCTGGGCGCAGATCATGCCCGAACACTTTCGCTTCACTGCCAAGTTCCCCCGGGACATCAGCCATGAAGGCGACCTGCGTGATCAGCTGGAACCGGCCTCTGACTTCACCCGCCTGATGGCCCCGTTGGGCCAGCGCGTAGCGCCATACTGGCTGCAGTTGCCGGCCCAGTTCAGCCCAGCACGGCTGGGCGAGCTTTGCCACTTCCTTGACGAAGTCGGAGTGCCGGTGGCCGTGGAGGTGCGTAACCAGGCTTTCTTCGCCAAGGGTGAAGAAGAGCGGTTGCTCAACCGCCTGCTGCATGAGCGCGGTGTGGAGCGTATCTGCCTGGACCCGCGCGCCTTGTTCAGCTGCACCTCTCGTGAACCTGCCGTGCTGCATGCGCAGGCGAAGAAGCCCAAAGTACCGCCTCGCCCGGCAGCCTTCACCCAGCACCCGCAGGTGCGCTTCATCGGCCACCCGCAGCTGGAGGCCAACGAGGCCTTTCTTACCCCCTGGGTGGACAAGGTCGCCGCCTGGATCGAGGAAGGCCGCAACCCCTACATCTTCCTGCACACCTCGGACAACCGATTGGCCGCGGCATTGGCCCAGCGCTTTCATCAACGCCTGATGCAGCGCCTGCCGGGCCTTGCCGCGTTGCCGGAATTGCCGCGCACCCCCGCGGTCGAACAATTGGGGCTACTCTGACCTTCCCCTGACTGCCGGAGGTTGAACCATGGATGTGCAAACCCTGCGAGCCGAAGCCTTCAAGGCCCTGCACGAGCGTGACAGCGCCTTCGTCATCCCCAACCCGTGGGATGCCGGCTCGGCCAAGTTGCTGGCCAGCCTGGGCTTCGAGGCGCTGGCCACCACCAGTGCAGGCCTGGCTTTCAGCCTGGGCCGTCCGGACGCCGAAGGCGCCTTGAGCCTGGACGATACCCTTGATAATGCCGGGGAGATCGTCGATGCCACCCCGCTGCCGGTGGCTGCCGACTTGGAGAACGGCTTTGGTGACCTGCCCGAAGATTGTGCCCAGACCATCCTGCGCGCTGCCGAGGCTGGCCTGGTAGGCGGTTCCATCGAAGATGCCAGTGGCCGCAGTGAAGCGCCCATCTACGACTCCGGGCTGGCCGTGGAGCGCATTCGTGCAGCTGTGCAGGCAGCGCGTAGCCTGTCGTTCCCGTTCACCCTGTGCGCCCGGGCAGAGAACCTGCTGCACGGGCGCATGGACCTGGACGACACCATCCTGCGCCTGCAGGCCTATGCCGAGGCCGGTGCTGATGTGCTGTACGCGCCAGGGCTGCGGACTGTCGAGGAAATCCGCGCGGTGGTGCAGGCCCTCGCGCCGCGGCCGGTGAATGTGCTGATGGGCATGGCGGGCGTGCCGCTGAGCGTCAACCAGTTGCAGGACCTGGGTGTACGCCGCATCAGCGTCGGCTCGTCGCTTGCCCGTGCCGCGTTGGGGGCCTTCCACCGTGCCGCGCTGGAGATTCGCGATGAGGGCACCTTCGGCTATGGGGAGCAGGCGCTGCCATTCGCCAAACTCAACGACCTGTTCCGCCGCTGATGAGGGCCGTGCTGGCGTTGCTGGCCAGCCTGTCGCTGCTTGCGGGGCTGGCCTGGCACCTGGGTTGGCGGCTGCCCGCCGCGTGGAACCCGTGGGCGCCGCTCGACGTGCGTCAGCCCCCCAACCTGCTGACCCCGTACAAGTTGTCTCGCCTTCGCGATGACCCGACGCTGTGTCGCCTGGCACTTCAAACCAGCCAGCTGCGCTACCGGGCACAAGCCGACAGTTCGGCTACTGCCAACTGCCCATTGCGGAACGTATGGCGTATCGACGGTGGTCAGGCGCGGCTCGGCGGCAGCTTCCTGGCCAGTTGTCCGTTGGCAGTGGCGTATGCACTGTTCGAAAACCATGGGCTGCAGCCTGTGGCGCAACGGGTGTTGGGGCAGCCGGTGGTTCAGATCGACCACCTGGGCAGTTTTGCCTGCCGCAATGTCTACCACCGCAAGCAGGGCCGGCTGAGCCAGCACGCCACGGCCGATGCCCTGGACATCAGTGGCTTTCGCCTGCGGGACGGCCAGCGCATCGTCCTTGCGCGGGACTGGCAGGCGGGCGGGCAGAAAGCGGAATTCCTTCGTCAGGTGCAGCGGGCGGCCTGTGATAGCTTCAGCACGGTACTGGGGCCGGACTACAACGCTGCACACCACAACCACTTTCATATGGACATGGGCCGCTGGCAGATCTGTCGCTGAGCGTGGGCGCGTTCAGGCGTGGGCGCGCACGTTGTTAAGCACCACCGGGCGTGCCCAGTGGATGTCGAACTCCAGGTCGTTCTGTTGCTTGGCCAGGGTGGCGTCATCGAACGGTTCGGGCGCCGGGTCCAGCAGGTTGGTCTCGAACTCGGCGATCGGCAGGAACAGCGAGCGCGGAGCAGGGCCGGGGCCGGGCTCGGCAATCGGGTGACCTTGGCTCATCACCACCGGGCGTAGCCAGCTGTTGCTGATATCGAGCTGGCGCTGCTGCTCGATCAGCTCGACTGCGCTGAACGGCTCGGGGGCGGGCGGCAGCAGGTTGGCTTCGAGTTCTGCCTTGGGCAGGAACAGTGGCTCGGGCGGTGCCACGATGGTGTCATGCACCGGGCAGGCACGCTGGGCGTCGATCAGGGCTAGCGCCCGGGCGCCGCCGATCGGCTCGCCACTGCTCTGGTCGTATTGCACGAACGACTGGCTGACGCTGTCTACCGGCTCTTCCTGCTGCTCGGCCATGGCCCGGGCAAAGAAATCCTGCCACAGGTGGCTGACGCCCCCGAGTGCCTGGGTGTTGTGCTGACTGTAGTTGCCGACAGGCGACAGGTAGGTCAAGCCGATGGGAAGAGTATCTGACATGGCAGTCGCGCGCGTTGTGCTCTGGCAGAATAGCGGGATATTGCCTGTATCGGCCGAAGTAGCCGATACATTAACGGCTGGGTTCAATTTCTAGGTGTGAATGATGGAAGAGCAGGGCACAGGTATCCGGGTCGAGGCGTTGTCGGCTGAATTCGAGGCGCAAGCTGCTGCGTGGGCCGAGCGCCTTGAGCTGCCGCTGCAGGACGATGCTGCCGGGTTCGCCGTGCAGGTGGGCGTTGATGGCTTGCAGATCCAGCAATTGGGCCCGCAGGCCCCGGGGCCGGTGCGGGTGGACTTTGTCGAAGGCCAGGCCGCGCACCGGCGCATGTTCGGTGGTGGCAACGGGCAGATGATCGCCAAGGCGGTGGGCATTGCCCAAGGCGTGCGTCCGCAGGTACTGGATGCCACTGCCGGGCTGGGCAAGGACGCGTTCGTGCTGGCCAGCCTGGGCTGCCAGATGACCCTGATCGAGCGCCAGCCGCTGATTGCCGCGCTGCTGGAGGACGGCCTGGCGCGGGCCCGTGCGGATGAAGAGGTGGGGCCGATCGTGGGGCGCATGCGCCTGCTGACCGGCAACGCCATCGAGCGCATGCGCGCCTGGGAAGGCGAGGCGCCACAGGTGATCTACCTCGACCCGATGTTCCCGCACCGGGACAAGAGTGCGCTGGTGAAGAAGGAAATGCGTGTGTTCCGCCCGCTGGTCGGTGATGACCTGGATGCCCCGGCCCTGCTCGAAGCCGCCCTGGCGCTGGCCAGCCACCGGGTGGTGGTGAAGCGGCCGCGCAAGGCGCCGATCATCGACGGGCCGAAGCCGAGCCATAGCCTGGAGGGCAAGTCGAGTCGGTATGACATTTATCCGAAGAAAGCGTTGAGAGGCTGATCGCAACTGCGAGATCATCTTGTCAGTCTGGCCTCAATGCTAGTCCATGCGGATTTTTGCTACTTCCTTGTCGATGTAATTACCTGTGAAATCATCGAGATTTTTCGAACGTGGCCTTCTTCTGGGCCACGTAGACGACGGCTGATCTGGCCTGTTGTAGAAGGTAGAAGTGGTCGGGGCACCGTTGCTACTGTATTTGGCCTTAAATTCTTCAAATCTTTTTGTTACTTCTTCAAAACCTTTTGTTACATCTTCAGGGCTGATTTTTGCCGCGTCGACGTATCGTGTTCTGCCATTGAATTCGTCACGCGTAAGGCTCGTTAAAATGGATTCTTGGGAAGTGGCGTTGAGGATTCTATTTTTACCTATTGTTCTTACTTCGGGGGATTGGGATATTGCCTCCTTCATCCCTTTAACTTTTTGGGCTGCAAAGTGTCGTGTAAGTATTTTGTATTCTCGGGATGTCAAACTGGGGTTGTTCTCGTACAGGCGAAGAATGATGTTTTTTGCGCGGTATCCTCCGGTCACGAATTTTAGTATCGAAAACATACCGCTAGGATCCGATCTGTTAATGGGATCATTGGTACAGTAAGCGTAAGCATTGATTCCCCCTTTTTCGAATGGGGACAAGCTATCTGCACTGTGAAAGCGCATCAGTCCCACGTTGAACAAGCGATGGCCATTACCGAGCAGGTAACCGATGGCTGAGGGTAGCCAGGTTTGCCCGGTAAAGCGGGACAGTACCTGGTAAGAGGCCGGTAAACTGTCATTGCCATAAGGGCTGTAGGCAATGGCCGTTTGGCTTCCTGCATGGGCGGTAACTGTCGACGCTTGGGCATCGGTGGCCAAAAGCTGTGTTGGCGTGGTTTGGTTGGTCGTTTCGCACAGATTCTGGTGGTTGGCGCTGACGACTGTGAAATGAGCACTGCCTGAGTGCACTGTCGAGAGTTTGCTGCCCTTGTAAAAAAGTTTGAGTGTTTGCATGGACATGGTCGCGTTCTATTGCGGACGAGTACATGAGAGTCTGTCAGGAGGGGGGCTGGTCAGATACTGGCAAAAATGTCAGGTAGTGCGCCGGTTGGGGCGCAGTAACTGGCATACGGGGTTCTACAAAGTGACCGCGTATGCCAGAAGGTGCTTTCAGGGTAGGTAAGCTCGCAAGAATACCCCCACCACCTCGCGCACATGCGCTTCTGCCTCGTCACCTTCCAGCGGCCCGGCACACCCCAGCAGCAACCGATAATCCGGCGCGCCCTTGACCAGGCAGAAGAAGTGTTCGGCAGCTCGCAGCGGGTTTTCGATGCGCAGCAGCCCGCGCTCATGCGCCCCGCGCAGCAAAGCTTCCATCCCCGCCAGCACGCGCTTGGGCCCGGCTTCGTAGAAGTACTCGCCAAAGCTCGGGTCGAGGCTGCCCTGGGCCATGATCAGGCGGCTCAGTTTGACCGCTTCATCGCTGCTGATCAGCGCCTGGAAACCACGGGCAATGGTCAGCAGTACCTCTTCTACCGGCACACCGTCGGGGTACTCGAACAGCAGGTCGGGCAACTGGATCTGGCAGGTTGCCATGACCGCCGAGCCGAAAAGCGTCTGCTTGTCGGTGAAGTGGCTGTATACGGTGAGCTTTGAAACACCTGCCGCCGCAGCGACCGCATCCATGCTGGTGTTGGCGTAACCGAGGCTGAGGAAAAGGGCTTTGGCTGCTTCGAGAATTGCCTCGCGTTTGGCCAGGTCCTTGGGCCGGCCCGGGCCGATGGGTGCGTCGTTGGACATTGTGGTCTGCATCTGGTTGGAGAAACACCATCTTAACGGTTCAGGCGCCATCCGGCTAAAGCCTGCGGGGAAAACCTGTGTGGCGGTAAATTGACGAGATAATTTTAACGTGTGTAACTTCGCGCCATTCGTCGATTAGTTGACTTTTCGTCGCATGCAGGAGTGCCCTCATGGGGGCGCCCGATGAGCCCAAGACATTGATTTTCAGGGGCGGGACGGGGTGAGCATGGCTCCCATCCACAGGGGGCTTGAGGTGCTGCCTGCCGGCGCGAGGGACTGGCAGCAGGCAAGGTTCGCCTAGACTCCACCGAAGGGTCTGTAGGAAAAGGCTTACAAGGGGAGGACATGGAACGTTTTTCATGGGAGACAGTAGGAGCAGCCTTGTGCTGCGAAGAGGCCGGTACAAGCAATAGAGAGGCTTTGTCAGTACCGGCCTCTTCGCAGCACAAGGCTGCTCCTACAGAACCTCGCCGAACCAATGAGTCATGTTTTGTTATATGAGCCGGCTTGCCGGCGATGGGCCGCAAAGCGGCTCCACTTCGCTTAACTGACTGGCATTGCGCTGCGAGGGTGGTTTCCAGGCCACCCTCGCAGGTTTCACGTACGCAGTGTTTCAGGCGCTGCCGTTGAAGATGTCGCTGTTGAAGATATCGACCCCGACCAGGGTGATGGTCGTCGTCTGCCCGCCGGATTCGGCAATGGAGATCCCGGTGATCGAGTTCATCAAGGAAACCGAGAACCTGGCCTACGACGTCAAATTGCAGTTCAGTGCGACGCTGACGGACAAAGATGGCGACTCGGCGAGTAGCACGTTCGACGCCAACCTGTTCGCCAACGAATCGGACAACGCACCGTTCGACTTCACCCTGGTTGGCACGACTGGCCAGCGCGATGCCTTCAACGTCGACCTGTCGACCGATCAGCTCCTCTACCAGGTCAGCGGGTTCGATGCTGGCGCGGGGCAACGAGACACGCTGGTGCCCAATGGTGATCCGAACGCCGTCGTCCAGTCGATCGACAACACTGGCGCAGACAGCATCTGTAGCGAGGCTTCGGTCGGGTCGGGTACCCCGAGTCCTATGCCTTCGGCAACCTGATCGGAACCGGAAGTATCCTGCCGCAATATGGGTTCTGGGACAGTACGATCGGCGCCGACGGCCTGGGGGCTACCGGTCTGGCCTTTGAGGTCGACGGCGGCCCCGTTCTCGACGAGTACGCGGTTGTGATCCTGTGTGGTGGTGTACTCGATCTTACGTCATTGACGACGGTCGGGTTCGCGGTGGTGAACATCAGGAACAGGTTCTGGCCGGAGGGGGCGTTGGCCAGGCTGAATAACAGGTCCTGACTGGTGCCGATGAACACCTTGTTCAGCAGATTGAGCGCGTCGTCGGAGTTGCTCGTGTCCGGATGCTTCAGCGGTTGGTATTCCACCGTCCAGATCTTGCCGCCGCTGACGGGCGATCCGGTTTCTTCGATATAGCCCGCGAAGATGATCGCGCCTGTTGGCCCGCCAGCCCGGCCCAGCACGATGTTGTTGTCTGCAACGAGGTCGTTTCGTCCAGCGTCACGCTCACACCGGTCGCGGTGATGATCGGCGCGCTGTCTGTGAACGAGGCCGTGGCCCTCACCACTGCCGGTTGTCGAGGCCTGACCACAGGCCTCTGTAATAGACCTCCACTATGGCGAAGCGCCATGAGCTGCGCATCGGCTGATACTCCTAGGCGGACTGGGAGTATCGGACTATATGGCCCTGGCGCCGGGAGCCCGAAGGCGCACGGTCACATGCCGTTCAACGCACGCCTGCCGTCGTGGCTTTTCACGATCAATGGGATCGTCATGCTTACGAAACAGGAGCTTACGAGGGCGATGGTCAGTATGGCAGAGACCCTTTGTTCATCGAATCAGAGATTTCATGAAAACTGGAGCACGGGGGGAGAGATTTGAGGATTTTAAATATAGTGAACATTTATCCGAAACAGCCGAATGGCATCGCCCTCCGGTGGGGGAGGGTATCAGAAGAATGTGGTAAGTAGGATAAAGCGCGAATTAATGGCTGAGGACGGTGGTAAGGGTTTGGGGAGGATTTTACCTAAATATCCGTTTGGATTTTTCGTTGCCGGCAAATCCTCTGGATACCTTTCTCTGTTGTGTATTTTGTTGCCATCCAGTCTAAAAGCTCCTGTTTTGGGATGGTGATTAGTCCATTGAGATAATCCTTGTCGCTCCGGCTAAGTGGTATCAAGACCTTGTGTTTAATTAAGTCTTCAAGCTCGCTGATAAACAGCTTGTGTAAGATGTGTGCTTCACGGAGCGTAATGTATTTTTCGTGGTGCTCGATAACTTTCTCGGCGTCGGACTTCGTTACTAAGATGGATGATATGAGTTGTGTGTAGGGTACGAAGTTGGTCTTGATGTATAGGTTAAGTGCCATTTTTGCTGAGCATTTCATTTTTTTGGCTAAATCATGCAGCTTAATAAAGTTGCTTCTCCAGGTGATCGCGCTGGGTAAGCTAGAACCCACGCAGTACTTACGAGTTGGGGCGTCGCTTTTGCCTCGATAAAATTTTGCTTCAATGATCCCCATGTCCGCCAGTAGTCGCATATCTTTGACGTCAAGGTCAAGTTGCACGGCTGCATCAGCGAAGGTCATTACAGATTCAGCTAATGCTTCTAGTGAAGAGTTACTCGACTTGTCTAGATATTGTGTAAGACTTTCCGGGATTGAGGCGCGGTAATAAATTTTTATCTGAAGACGGAATGGTAGCATGACTACTTCGCATGGGCTTGATGCTAGTAATGAGTGGATGTGCCGATAGCTTAAACCAGAGGTTTTTGCAATTTGGGCGGCCGTGATGTAGGTGTTTGCAAATTGCTGCACCTCTTGCATTGAAACTAAAGCCTGCTTGTGAGTGAGCAGCTTGAGGCTTTTAAAGTACCCGGCTTTAGCGAAGGTTGCCACGTAGGTAATAGGGATCTCAAGAAGCGACGAAGCGTCGTTCAATGTTATAAGATTGGCTTCTTGTTTGCTATCGGGCAGGCAGTCAATCGTATCCCACTGAACATCTGATATGTTCCAAAGCATCTCGCAAAGATTTCCGCTATGAGTTAGGCAGCGATATTTCGGTGCCGTTGGGTCGATTTCAAGCAAACCTTCAGATATCAGTTGCGCTCGGTTATGAATGCTGCAAGTCAGCGTGATGGCATCTGCGAATCTGAAGTTTATTTTCGAGCAATCACAATTTGGGTCATGACTTTGAGGCTTACTTTGCTGGGCTTGGTATAAATATTGAATAGCGTGCGTGCGCAAGTATTCATTCTTGCTACAAAGCAGCGGCGTGAGGATGGCACGGCGATGCAGAGAAGGATAAAGTTCCTGAATTTTCCCTATCGCTTCAAAGAAATTTTGCCGCCCACCGGAGGCGATTTGGAAACAACTATTTGTGATCACACTGTTATTATTGGTGGTACGGAAGTGCTGGAAAGCAGCGATGCAGTCTTCCGCAAGATTGAAAAAATGGCTGTCATGACTCGCAAGCGCTTGGCTTATCAGTTCATGGTGGTCAGCTGCTTCCACTACTGATGAGGACATACGCAGATCGTGGCCGCAGGTGCAGTGGTAATCGCGCAGTTCCAACCAGTTTAAAGGCTTCAGGCAGGCAGGGCAGGATGTGATATAACGCTCATGATGGATTGGGCAGGTGTCTGACCAATTGAACATGTGCATATTATTGAGCATGCCCGATCGACAGCATGAGAGGCAAAGTGCCAGGTTTTGACGCAGCGAATGTCCAGAAAAATTTATTCCTTTATAAACTATACATGTATCTCTGCCATTGCTTTTGATTTCAAAAAAAGCGGTGGCTATCTTATCGGCTTCTTCGGCTGTGACCTGATCTTGATCAGTCAACAGCTTGTAACTTCTACATCCCTTCCAAAGGCAAGTTCCTGGAGTGTGCATCCTTAAGTGGAACTGCCGGTTAATGTCTAGTAGTGTGCGGTAGCCATTTTTCTCGCAGCACCTATACATTAAGCTGATGGAGCTTTCATCTTCACCAGGAAGGGGGATAAATGATAATTTGTTCATTTCGGTTTATTACTCATGATCAGCTTTCTCAGGTGGGCAAGGTTTAGATTGAACGGATCGTCCATCGTAAGTCGTTGCTCCTTCTGAATGAGCTGGGCTGCGATTGAAAAGTCCCGACGCGTCAGATTGCCATCTGCACGCTCTAGAGCCTCGCGAAGAGCTGCGAACAGCCAGGTACGCAAAGCGCGGAGATTGCCTTTGGTGAGGACATAAAGTGCCAGCGCATTCGTTTCATCAGTGAGGGCACCCATGTCAGAAAACGCCATTTTGCTTTGAATCTCAGCGTTAAAAGCTGATAGCAGTCCCAAATATTCCCCTTGCTTTTCTGGCGTGGCAAGCGAGAATGGTTCCAGCCTAGCCCGATATGGAAAACGTCCATCGAGCCCCGGGTGGAGAGCAATAATTTTCTCGAACTCAGGCGTACCGGACAACATGATCCCGCCCTTGAAAAAATCGGAGAGAACCTTCATCCAATCGCAAATGCTTTTCTGAGTAGCCGCCGCGCCTACTCTTGCAGTATGCTGCCACTCGTCAAGTACGATAAACTCGGTCTTATTTGTTTCGAGTAAGCGTTGTAGTCGGTAATCCAAAGAGGTGAATGAGCTGTACGATCGGTGAGCCTCGAATGCGTTAAGTAGGGCTACCACCACCCCCTTCACTGTTACTTTGTCTGGAATTCTGCAGTAGACGACTGGGCGAATCGTCTGAATGCCCGCTTCATCATGGACAGTCTTCTGGGGTTTAAATTCGGACATGACATGATCGCAAATCCTTGTTTTGCCAGTCCCTGATTCACCGAGCAACATAGCACAGGCGGGTTCACCACGCAGGCGGGTTGCTTCGAATGATTGATGGATAATTTCTATCGCTTTTTGAAAGCCCGTGTGTCCGATGGTGAACTTTGAAAATTCGGCTAGCTTAGTTTTCGATTCCACGTTCATGATTATCCCCAGTATGGACTGAGAAAGTCTCGAAATTGACCTCGGGGGCATTTAAGAGCCCAACGAGATCACCAGAAGAAGCTTTTGCCGGAAGTTTACTTTTTGGCGTTGAACGAGGTTTTGACTTCGCCTCAGTCTGCTTATGCCCTTTATTAGAGTTCTTCTTCTCGTTGATTTTTTCGCTCAGTTCACACAGTCGCTCGCAGGCTGTAGTGTCATCGAACTCCGCATTTTGAGCTTTGAGGTCCTCCAGCAAAAGAGAATGCTCACTTACCGTCAGGCCTTCTTGGTAAGATGGTCGGGTAGCGTAAGCCGGTTGCCAATCCATGGGAGTGTCCGGATGTGCGACCCAGACCTGCCCCAAGTCACAGGGGTTATAATGAATAATAGCCTTTTGCTGCTTCTTAAGACGTTGTGCGATTTCCGGAAGCCCTGGTCCGGTCCATT
This sequence comes from Pseudomonas shirazica, assembly GCF_015168335.1. Lineage (NCBI taxonomy): Bacteria > Pseudomonadati > Pseudomonadota > Gammaproteobacteria > Pseudomonadales > Pseudomonadaceae > Pseudomonas > Pseudomonas shirazica. The sequence goes on along the minus strand of NZ_CP063456.1, from coordinate 4,070,558 downwards.
GCAATTTTTTCCACTTCACTCTCCCACCTTGCAACCGAAGCCTCAAACTTCCTAGGAGCATATTTTTCAGCTCCAGTTCATCGAAGCGCTCAAGTGGCAAGCAGTTTTTCTGCATTTCCTCATACTTTTTTTGAGGCGTGCAATTAATGCCGCTATGCTTTGTGTCGTGGTACGCTTCAAGCCAAATCGCAAAAGCCTCCCGCAGATCACTAATCGTAAGGCATGCTCGTTGATCTGAAGGATAATCTCCACGTTCAGTCGGTGAACTTTTGCACGTCCCAGGAAGGTTATGGGTAAAACCCTTACTTACTGTGCCAAAAAAACGCTCCATAAAAGCCTTTGCATCGCAGTCGCCTACTGGTACATAGTCCAAGGTAATCCCGAGCAAGTCGCATGAATTCTGCACCCAATTGTTGAAACACTCGACGCCATGATCGGCGCTGATTGTGCCAGGATTACCGTAGTTCACGAGCATACGCATAGTCGCTCGCATCATCTTCTCTGCACATGGCGCACCGATGCCGATGTCCCAGCCGACGCACATTCGACTCACTAGTTCCAAGTGGGCAGATAGCGTAGGCCGGCCCAAAACATTTCCTTCAGTATCAATTGCGAAGACATCCATGTGATGTGTATCGAAGTGAACCATCGCTCCTAATTCACTTGGGACATGTAGATGTCCTCCAAATTTATTCAGCTTGCGCGCTGCTTTAGGGCCATAGCGCCGGCTTGCAACAAAAAACTTATCCAGGGCGTTCACTCGGCGACGGAGCGTCGCATAAGAAGGTATTCTAAAGGGCAAGGAACCGGATTTAAGACGGAGCTTGTTTTCTGCCCTGATATGGCCTTTAAGCAGCAGGTATGTGTGAGCTAGCGACGGGCGCTCCTCAGTCAGATAAACAGTGTTAATGTAGTGTTTGATATGATCCTCTGTTGGCGAAGAGAAGTGTTTGCGGCGTGGTTTGCTAGACTGCGGCAAAAGCGAATAAGGATCACAGCCATTGGCAAGATAAATTTTTTTACGTTTGGCCAACGTTGAGTAACTAGGTACTGAGCTGAAGTTTCCTGACTCAGCCAGTGTTCGGAGAAGATTTTTAGTTTCTTTCCGCGGCAATGTGCCACCAAATTTCTTTAGGCAGGTTTCCAGAATTTGGATCTGTTCGCGGCAGAAGAATTGTTTATCAGTCGACAGGGACAAAAACCTAGCCTCACGACTGATGTGAGTCATGGCGGGTTGGTGTAACCGCAGCACTCCTCGCACTTCCATGTTGGCGAAATCAGTGTGATTCACATAACGATGATGGCGGTGAGCTAACGAGCAAAGTCCGATATCGTCGTCACAAATGGAGATGATCTCGTAAATCCGACCATCCAGCTTGTATTGTGCCCCAATTTTTGGGTCTGAGATTGTCATGACTTACCCCAACTATTAGCGAGGAAAAGTGCTCGTCTCAATTCGGGTATCAAAAATTTGCTCGAAGTCTTAATTTGCCACGCTCTTGTCCGGGCCGGGCGAAGTATGGCTAAGGGCAGTGTTCGCTGAGACAAATTAACGCTCCACGTAAACCTTTGTAGCGGAGTGTTCTGCTGGTGAACGGACCAGGCTAATACTTACAAGATTATATAAGTTGACCGCCTGCCTTTTAAAATTTTTGATCACAGCATCAGCATCGATTTTGCCCGTTTTGCAGTCATCGATAAGCATTTGAATAACCTCCCTAAGGGTATGTCCTTCGCTAGTCTGAATCAGGTAAACCTACGATACTGGTCATTGTGAGAGGGGAAAAACCATCGAATGATAGCTTCCGATCAAATAGTGCTTTGTAATAGGCGCGATAACTAACCTTGGTCGAAAGCAATAAGCTTCCAAGGGAGGTGGGGAAGCGAGTGTTGAGCAATTCATTTTGCAGTAATCCATATTCGTCACTGGTTACATTGAAAGAATGGTTGTAAAGGAACTTAAGGTTACGAAGCGTGAATCCTTGTCGAATTGATTTTGCATCCGCCAATCTCAGCGAGTGCCCAAGAAGCTCAAGTCTGCGTTGCGCCATATACAGCTTTTCTCTACAAGCTGAAGAAATGACGTCAAAGTCAAGCTTGACTTCGGTGTAGTAAAACTCTTCAGTGGTTTCAACAAGGAAGTCCGGTACATAGGATATGATTGAGTTTTGCCCCTCTAGCTTGATTGCAGGCAAGCCAGTCATGTAACGCACAACCGTGTGGTCTGCCTCCAGCAAAATGCAGTAATCAGCTTCTAGAACGCTGTTGCAAGCGAACTGCCGACCATTTTTTCTCGAAGGGAAGAACACCAGATGTTTGCCATAGTGGCTCGCAGCGGTTGGTTCGGTAAACTGGGGCAATTTCTGCATTGAGGTCACCATCTTGGCAATGTCGCGAACCGGATGAATAAACCTGGAATCAAGAGGTTTATGTTCCTGCGTTTTGCTCATCATCCGTGTTCGGCATGCACTCAATTTTGCCTAGCGTCTCAGGGACGTCTGGGGTCATCACACAGGTCGTCACGTACCCTTCATCAACAATGATCGTGATGGTGCCAGTGACTAGGCGGGGCAGATCTTTCGCCTGAGCATGATCGTTGTCGAGCTTGGTGCGGATTGCGGCCCGCGCATCGATTGGATTTCTCTGCTTCATTTATATGCCCTCGCCGTACACCATCTTCTCGCCCCAATCCATTACTGCGAAATCTCGAACAGGGCGTTATAGCAGGTAGTAATTATCATGCCTAATCGCTATGGCTTTAGGCCATGTAAACTATTACGGACTTCACAATTGCGTATGTCTCTATTATCGTGTGTACAGCTTCACAAGTCTGTGTGCGATTTCAGCTTACATTTGGAGTTTTACTACATTCCGCGCAAGGCTCTAAATCGATGGTCTCAGTAAGGCCTGTTAGCTGGTTCATACCGCGCATCGGAGGGGCGGGATTAGGAGGTAGAGATCGTGTGCATCGAAGATCTCGATACGTTCTCTCGCGGGCTTCGCGGGTTGACCTTCACTCATGCCGTCGCAGAATGCATCGGATGTCGGCGTTCGCCTGGTGCCATCGCCAGCTGGTGGCGCCAGCAGCATCCAGGGTGCCCATGGGAAAAACGATGGCAGATGGAACGCTTACGGGCGGGTGCCAACATTGAAGAGTCGGTCCTGGCAGATCTGTGTGGACTCAGTGTTGAACTGTCTGACCTTTATAACAGTCCCTTGTGGCGCACCGTGTCTAACCTTATGACAGCTCGGGCTTGCGATGAGCTCCTCGACACAGTCAGAGTAGGAGGCAAACGACTCGACAGTAAAATCGGGACATTCAGCGAGTTGTTGCTGGATCGCGTTGATCTGCCATGCCTTCCAATCCACTTGGCTCTTCTTTTTAGTGGTCATTACAGTTATGGCATTTATCGCTCGTTGTTAACTAAAAATTTTACCTATATGTATGCGTGGTGCGGTGTTCAATATCCTTTTGGTCATATTAGAGCGCAGTTACATGAGCAGCTCAGCCTGTATTTTCAGGAGTCTTTGAGGCCTTGGCCGAGGGGTTGGGCAGGTTGGGAAGTTTTTCAACAGCTTTATTTGTATCAAATTGAGGAACTTAACAGCTGGGGTTGGCTGGGCGGCCATGCGGGTTGTTTGGCGATGCTCGTGTGGAACTTGTCCGACAAGGAGTGCTCTTCGCTGGATTATTGCTTGGGGAAGAATATCGAAGAATGGCCAGTGCCGATGCCTGTTGCGTTTGAAAAAAAGTGGCAGCGCAAGTGGACAGTATGGGAGGAGAATCCGGTGAGCTTGAATGGAATAGAATGCCCGCTTCCCGATGTCCACGGGGGAGCTGAGCGGATGTCAGTCGGCATGCTGAATCAACTCAAGGTGATTTCGCTAGTAGACCCGGCAGTGGACTTTTGACTCTGCGAAAAGCTCGACAGCAGTGACTGTAAATGAGTTATTTGATGCATCATCAGCCGCAAGTTACGCTGATCTTGACGTCGATCCAACAAGTAATGGCGGGCGCGTTCGCGCAGTATGGAAAGCTGGTGTTCCTGCTTTGCCAAGAGCGCTCGCGATTGCTGTAAGTCGCTCTGCAGCTGTTCGACCTCCTGAGCTTGGCTGCGGACCTCTTTCAAGCGATGCTGCTGGTCAAGAGTGAGTCGCTCCAGCTCTCGGTAGACTTGACTCAACTCTTCCTGCTTCAGTGATAACTGCTGCTGACGTTCGCGTAGTTCATGCTGCAATCCTTGAAGCTGCGTTTCGTATCGTTGCGTGTCCTCTCCGCGCTGCCGTTGGGCGTTCTCGCGATAATGGCTCAGGGCCTCTCGTGCATGCCGGTGCTTCTCCTCCAGCGATTCAATATGCTGGGCACGCTCGTCCAGTAACGTCTCCTGGTATTGAGTGCTTGCCAACAAGCGCTGCCGTTCTCCCTCAGTGGTCTGTAAGCGCTCGGCGAGTTGGAGGTTTTGATCCTGTACGCCCTGATGCTGCTCTAATAGTCGCTGATGATTCTTTGAGAGTTCGTCCTGACGTGCGGCATCCACCTGACGTTGATGCTCATAAGCCGCCTGTTGCCGCTGGAGTCGCGCACGGTCAGCTGTCACGCTTTCCTGGGCTTCGAGTGCAAGGCGCTGGGCAAGGCTGACGATGTACGCTTGAAGTTCGTCGCTGAGGCTAATCGCCGGCGGGGTCGGTTGCTGTTCAGCCAATTCCTTCAGGTAGCGCTGAATCGTACTTTTAGAGCCAGTGTGGCCAAGCTCTGCACGGATTGCTTCAATACTCGGCCGCTCTTGGCGGGCGAGCAGGGTATCGCGGGCCTGCTGAACCAAGGCTTTGTTTATCCCAGTACGAGCCATTTTTGGACTCCGACAAGGCCGGTCGTGTAGCCAGTATGCGCGACGGATGCCGAGTCATGCTCTCAACCGACGAAGCGGGTCGTAATTGTTGGTGCTCCTCCATACCGGGAACTGCTGAGCAAACCTGCAGCGTGCTGACCAGAGCGTTGAGCCGTCGAGGCGTCTAGGAAGAAGAGGTGTGCCAGTTGTATATGGCTTCATCGTGAATGCTGTCATCGTCGTGGCGATTCTTGATTCAGTTTTTTATGCCAGCGCCACTTCCACGAGATAGGGCAGAACTTGCCCTGCCTCTCCGATCAGCATCAGTTCCTTGGGCTTGTCCATGCTGACGTCGATCGGGTTGATGTGGATGACCAAGGCGCCTGCCGCCAGGGCGAGGTCCGGCAGACTGGCGGCCGGCATGACCACGCCGGAGGTGCCAATCGACAGCAGCACGTCGCACTGCCGCGCCGCCTGCGCGGCGGCTTTCCAGGCGCCTGCCGGCAGGTCTTCGCCGAACCACACCACACCCGGACGCAGCCGGCCATTACAGTGGCTACAGCGCGGCGGTTCGACCAGTTCACCTTCCTGGGAAACGGACTGCTCAGCGCCAGTGGACTCGGCGGGGCGGTGGCAGGCGAAACACTTGGGTGTGATCAGGCTGCCATGCAGGTGTACGACGCCCTGGCTGCCAGCGCGCTCATGCAGGTCGTCGATGTTCTGGGTAATCACCGTGAGGTGGCGTCCGCTGCCGGCCAGGCGGGCGATGGCGCGGTGCGCCGCGTTCGGCTGGGCCTGCAGCATCTGTTGGCGTCGCCACAGGTACCAGCCCCACACCAGCGCCGGGTTCTCGCGAAACGCCTTCGCCGTTTCCAGGCGCTGCGGATCATGGCGCGCCCACAGCCCCGTCAGTTGATCGCGAAACGTGGGAATCCCGCTTTCGGCGGAGATCCCCGCGCCGCTGAGCACCACGACGTGGCGCGCCTGCCGCAAGGCGGTGGCGGCGTCTGCGAGCACGTCCATCGACAGTTGGCCTCCTTCGCTAGGGCCTGGATCAACTTAGCGGGGCTCGCCGGTCATACCGACCCACAAAGCGAGTGGTCTGGCGAGTCTAGGGGCACCTGTCAGCCACCGTCGCGGAACCAATCGTTGCGGCTGACCAGGCCCAGGTCCGCTTCGCTGGAGTTGGGGTCGCTGTCGAACAGGTGCACGGTCCGTCGCTCCTGTTTGAGGTAGGCGAGGGTGGTAAAGAAGCAGCGCTCGCACAGGTGCACTTCATAGCGTTCGCCGTCGTGCGCCGTCCCATAACCCCACTGCGCCTCCAGCGTCCCGTACTGCAGGTTGCCATTCGTCAGCCGGGTGGACGCATCGCAGATATCGCAGCGCACATCGATCACGGCGTGCTGTTCCACGCGTCCTAGGATTTTCATGGGGCTGCCTCGTTTGCCAGCGTTCCTTTAAGCGTAGAAGCCGGCGGCTTATGCAATCGGCCATCGGTCGCGCGGGGACAGGTGTGGCGGGTGGCATTGTCCGGGGGACTGCCGCGACGTTTGACTACACTGAACAGTGGATGCGCTCCTCGCGCTGTGCCCAACGCACGCAGACCAGAGCGCCCCGAGTGTCGGTCCGGGTTCGGCGAAGGCCGCCGCCGATGGCGTGTTACAGCCGTTCCCGCGGTGTTACAGCCGATTATTTCGTACCGATTGAGCGGTACGAAATTACAGGTGTACAGCGAGCTGTTCTGAACGCTCAACCGGCCGGATACTGAGGTGTGAGAAGCCTGCATTCTCAAACCCCAAGGGTCAAAAGGGCGGTCGGTGAGGTATCCGGCGGTATGGAGGGCAGGCCATGAACGATCCCGAGCGCTATCGCCAGGCGGGTCGGCGTGAAAGCACTGGCCGCCGCTATGCGCGGGTGATCGAACATTTCGAAGGGGAATGGGGTGGGCTGCTGCCGGCCAGTCCCGCCAGTGTGGCGCGCTACCTGGCGGCGCATGCCGAACATTTCTCTCCGGGTACTCTGCGTACGCACTTGGCGGCGTTGGCCCGCTGGCATCAAGAGCATGGTTTTGTCGACCCGACCAAGGCACTGGCCGTGCGCGATGTGCTGCGGGGCATCCAGGCATTGCACACCCGGCCGGTCCAGCAGGCTGAACCGCTGCAACTGCAGGAACTGGAAGCCTGCATCCAGGTACTGAAAAGTGAGGAGGAGGGCGAGCAGCCTGCTTTGCGTTTGCGTGCTTGCCGCGATCGGCTGTTACTGTTGCTGGGCTTTTGGCGTGCGCTGCGTAGCGACGAGCTGTGCCGCTTGCGCATCGAATTCACCCGGCTCGAACCGGCGAAGGGGCTGACATTGTTTCTGCCCAGCAGCAAGACTGATCGCGCTAACGTGGGGCGGCAGCTCAGCGTGCCTGCACTCAATCATCTTTGCCCTGTCCAAGCCTACGAGGACTGGCTGGGTTGTAGTGGGTTGTGTGAAGGTCCATTGCTACGCAACGTCGACCGCTGGGGGCGGTTGGGTGAGGGGCTACACAGTTACAGCGTGTCCCGAATCCTCCGGCGGATTTTGCAGCGCAGTGGGCTGGGGGCAGTGGGTTTCAGCGGCCATTCGTTGCGTCGAGGGTTTGCCACCTGGGCCAGTGGCAATCAGTGGAGCGTGAAGGCGCTGATGGACTATGTGGGTTGGCGAGATGCGCAATCAGCATTGCGCTATGTGGAAGCGGATGCGCCGTTCGGAACCCTACGCCGCTGAGCGGGTGGTGGGAATTCCGCGGAGGAGTCGAGGGGTATTACGTTATCGGGTAGCCTGCTAGTGAGAAAGCCATGATGAATCCTGACACTCGTAGGGTCGGTTTGATCGAATCCAACTGTCGGCCCACAGCCTATTTGATTGGGCTCCAGACAACGCCACTGAGCTCGCTGGCCTTGTACCAACTCGTGTGCACAGGCTTTGCGCTGTCTAAAGTGAAAGCCATGGTCGCATCTTCGCCGTTGTACGGGACTGCGTCGGTACTGGATCGGATTCTCGGGCACTCAAATCGCAGTAGGCAAATCGGGCCCGGTGTTCTGCTCAATGCTCGGCAGAGTGCAACAGCTCTCCAATATGCCCAGGTGTTAGAGCACGCAACAGCAGTTTTCGGTAGTCAGCAAATGGCTGAGCAATGGCTCGGAAAATCTTGCAGATACCTTGCTGGCCACGTACCACTGGATATTGCTGGTAACTGGTGGGGTTTCCAGGCTGTTGAGGAGTATCTTCAAAAGATCGAGTTTGGGATCTATCACTAATCGATGCTTCATGATTAGAGGTGATCGCTTTATGCATGGTTCATCAGGGCTAAATTGTGCAAGCCTTAAATGTCGCCTTCTATTTTATCTTGACGGTGGTTGAGCGCGTGCTTGGTTGTGCATGTATTCAGTGATCAGGTTGCTGAAATTCATTTCGGCCTCTTCAACGAGTATGTTGATATGGCAGTATAGCTCTTCTGATGCGCGCAGATAATTGAAGACCCTCGATTTGACTATGCCGCAGACCCCCGGTTTGACAGATGTAGTGGGGATGTTAACGACATCGCCGACACTCGGAATTAGGGCTAGGCCATGATCGCTGTTGAAGATAATGTCGGCTGAGCGCGAATCAGCTCTGGCGTATGATTGGCCCTCTGAAATCTGCCGATAATCTATGCTATACCTCATGCCAAGGTGACCTCATGACGTTTGGTGAGGGGGTTGTGCGATGGATTGAAATTACTAATATTCAACGAAGAAAATTTGTCCGTTCCGGATAAGTTGAATCTATATTTTAGTGCTTGACGGTTCGGCGTTTAACGCTTCTCAAGCACATACCCTACGCCTCGAAGCGTATGTATCAGCTTGGTCTCAAATGGGTCATCTATCTTGGCTCTAAGTCTTCGAATCGAAACTTCTACGACGTTTGTATCGCAGTCAAAGTTCATATCCCACACTTGGGAGATGATCTGCGTGCGGCTCAATACCACACCTGTATTGCGCATCAGATAGTGCAGTAACGCGAATTCTTTCGTCGTCAAATCAATGCGCTGGCCGTCCCTGAAGGCTCTGTGCCGGCTCTGGTCAAGCTCTAGGTCCGCCACGCGAATGGTCTCTACGGATGCAGGGTGATCAGACCTACGCATCAAGGCGCGAACCCGTGCTAGCAGCTCAGGGAACTCAAATGGTTTGATCAGGTAGTCATCTGCACCGTTCTCCAATCCCCGGACCTTATCCGCCAGCCGGCTTCTCGCCGTCAGCATCATGATACGGGAAGGGCAATTTTTACGGCGCAGCAACTCAAGGACCTGCCAACCGTCCATCTCTGGCAGGTTTATATCTAGGATAATCAGCTCGTACTCATGCTGCTTGGCCAAGAATAATCCATCTGACCCGGTGTGGACGCAATCTACGACATAGCCACATTCTGTAAGGCCTTGACGCACATACTCCGCAGTTTTTACTTCATCCTCGATTACCAGAATTCGCATGGGATTTTGTCTCGATATCACTGAGCAATTAACCGCGCACGCGCGCCGGCATTATTGAAATGGATGGTAAATCAAAATGAGCGCCTTGGGGTTCAAATGACGGATTTGTAATTTCCAGGTAATACAGTTGATAGTCTGGCGGTATATCTTGTCGCGGTTTGGGTTTGACAGTTACGGGCCGTCTCTCCAGCAGGTGATTTGACCTTATGAAGTATTGGGTTATTTTCTTCTTTGTGTTGGCTTCATTCCGTTCAGATGACGGCGAGATTGCTCATATCGAGGAGACTGGTCACTGGTGTAGTCATGAACTACACCGGCATGTGGTGCGTACAATCGAACGCTTACTTGAATTTTAGACAAAAAAAAGGCGCCCAATGGGCGCCAAATATCCACCTTTTACCAAAGGAGCACTTAAGCCACTCAAGGTGAATTCGTAATGCTCGTTTTACTAATTGGACCAGCCGTCGAAAGACTGGTCCGTTTAGCGAATTACAGAATCGAAAGCGGGTACTCGATGATTACGCGAGTTTCATCCAGATCCGATTCAAATGCAGTGGCACGCGTGGTTGCCTGGCGCAAACGGAAGGACAGATCTTTTGCTGGCCCGGTTTGCACGACGTATTTGACCTCGACGTCACGCTCCCAACGCTTCTGATTGGTGAGTGGGTTGCCGTTGTCGTCAGTGCGCATGTAGAACTGGTTAGCGTTCGAGTAATCTGCGCCCGAGCCCCGGGCGTAGCGAGTCATGAACGTCAGGCCCGGAATGCCGTAGCTGGTGAAGTTCAGGTCATAGCGCAGCATCCAGGAGCGCTCTTTCGGCGAGTTGAAATCGCTGTACTGAATGGAGTTATCGACGAAGATCGAGTCCGACTGACGCAGGTAGTCGAAGTCGTCGTCTCCGTTGTTTCGCTGGTGCGACAGGGCCAGGGTGTGGGCACCGTAACGTACGCCGACCTTGGCACTCCAGATGTTGTTGTCGAATTCGCCCAAGCGTCGTTTACCTTCATCTACGGCTTTGTAGTAGTTGAAGCCACCGATCAGCGCCAGATCATCGTTCAATGGGTAGGCGAAGCTGGTACCGGCGTAGTACTGGTTCCAGACGTCTTTCAACTGGCTCGCGTAGACGCTCACGGTCCAGTTGTCGTTGATCGAGTAGTCACCACCACCGTATCCGATCCATGGCGAATTGACCGGGCCGCCGTAGAAGGTCACGAAGTTGTCGTTCAGGTTACTGGAGACTGGCTGGCTCATGGCGTGCAGTCGACCGCCCTGCAGGGTAAGACCTTGGATGCTGGTGTTCTCAACGGTCACGCCGCGGAAGCTTTCTGGCAGCAGGCGAGAGTCACCGGATGCAACGACTGGGGTCGATGGGAAGACATCACCCACTTTCACGATGGTATCGAACAAGCGGACTTTAGCTGCGCCACCGACCTTGGTGTACTCGTCGCGAGCTTCGCCCTTGTTATCAACGGGCAGTACGTCGAAGGAGCTCCGGCCGCCGTTGCGCCCGTCACCGGTATCAAGCTTAAGGCCGATCATGGCAAAAGCATCAACGCCGAAGCCAACGGTGCCCTGGGTAAACCCAGAGTTGAATTTGCTGATGATCGCGTGCGCCCAGGCTTCGGAGTAGCCGTTGGTATTGCCCTTGCCACTGTTGTAAGTGGGAGCGGTGCTGTCGCGGTTATCACGGTTGAAGTAGAAGTTACGGTTCAGCACTGTAAGGCTGCTGCCTTCAATGAAGCCTTCTGGCTTGTCTTCAGCTTGTGCCGAAATAGCATAGCTTCCAGACAGCGCAGAAACTGCCGCCAAATACAGTGGTACTTTGATTTTCATCCGATGCTCCTTTGATTCACGGCAGTTTTTATTATGTTTACCGACGCGGGTGTCGTTAATTGTTCTGACCCGGCGGCGCGCCTAGCGTAGCGCGAGCTCATATTTGCAGGCCGAAGATAACGGGAGGGTGATAGGACAATTACAATTTCGTCATCTGTCCGTTATTTCGCCTCTTCCCACCGCGTGTTTGCCATCTCCGTCGTTTGTAACGAAAGCCTGGTGCTGAGTTGGATTTCCCAGTATTTACGGGCATTACGGGGTTTTCTTACGAAATTGTAATTTTCTAGCCACCCCTCTGATAGCTACCGCTCATTAGAGTGCCATCACCTAATCAAGTGGGGCTTGGCAGCTGTTTCGGCGTTCTCGCCAAGCTTTATCGAAGTTTGTGCACGAGGACCATCAAAGTGCCCCGGTATAACCGCAATGTCTTATCCAAGACCTCCGTCTCGCCCTGGAAGATTGCTGCACTCTGTGCAGTCATCTCCGGTTTGATGGCACCTGCAGCTTTTGCCCAAAGCATCAGCTTGCCCCAGGCGCTTTCGACGGCCATGGATGCAAACCCTGACCTGGCTGCCGCCAGGCAAGAGATTGGCATCGCTGATGGTGCTCGCAAGCAGGCTGGGCTTATCCCCAACCCCACAATTTCGTATGACGTGGAAGACACCCGTCGTAACACCAGCCAGACGACTGTCTCTCTCAGCCAGACCCTGGAGTTGGGTGGTAAGCGGGGGGCTCGTGTTGACGTCGCCACATACGGGCAGACCGCCGCACAGCTGGAGTTAGACCGTCGCGTGAACGGCCTGCGTGCAGACGTCGTCCAAGCCTTTTACGCCGCGTTGCGAGCCCAGACAGGTCTCGACCTGGCCAAGCAATCTCTCGAACTGACTGAGCGCGGTCTTCGCATCGTCGATGGCCGTGTTCGCGCAGGTAAATCCTCCCCGGTAGAGGCCACCCGCGCCCAGGTGCAACTGGCCGAGGCCAAGCTGCAAGTTCGACGCGCCGAAACGGAGAAAGCAACCGCTTACCAACAGCTCGCTCAAATTACGGGCAGTTCAGTCACCGTGTTTGATCGACTCGAATCGCCAACCCTGTCTCCGGGCTTGCCGCCTCGTACTGAAGATCTACTGGCAAAGCTCGACCAGACCGCAGAAATGCGCCAGGCCGTGGTACAGATCGACAAGAGCGATGCCTCGCTCGGCTCAGAGAAAGCTCAGCGTATCCCGAACCTTACTGTCAGCGTAGGTAGCCAGTACGACCGCTCTGTGCGAGAGCGAGTCAACACTGTGGGCCTGTCTATGCCTTTGCCGCTGTTCGATCGCAACCAGGGCAACATCCTTTCCGCTTCTCGACGCGCAGATCAGGCCCGAGACCAGCGTAACGCTGTGGAGCTGCGCCTGCGCACCGAAACCCAAACCGCGTTGAACCAGTGGTCCACCGCCATGCAGGAGGTCGAGTCCTACGACAAGACCATTCTGCCCTCAGCCCAGCAAGCCGTAGAGACCGCAACTCGCGGCTTCGAGATGGGCAAATTCGGCTTCATCGAAGTGCTGGATGCCCAGCGCACCTTGATCGTCGCTCGTGGCCAATACCTCGAATCGTTGGCAGCGGCGACCAATGCGCGTGCGCAGGTGGAAAGGGTTTATGGCGAAGTCGGCTCAACTGCCGGCGCTCGCTGAACGGGCCAAACATTTTCTTCGGCACACAGCCTTGAACAAGCCGGTGCCTACGATCAGCAGGAGTAGCAATGGATAACAAACGCAAGATCGCCCTCGCGGTAGCCGCTGTGGCAGCCCTCGGATTTGGCAGCCTTGCCTGGAACAACAGTTCCGGACAGCAGGCCGCCAGTACCGCCGAGCATGGCGCTAACGATGGCCATGGCGACGAAAAGAAAGCCGCATCTGCCCCCAAAGAGGAAGGTGATGAGGGCCATGGTGAAGAAGGCCACAGCGAAGAGGGCGGTGAGGAAGAGGGCAAGCTGACGCTCAGCGCTGATCAGATCAAGGCAGCCGGCGTTGCTCTCGAAGCTGCGGCGCCCCGTGACTTGGGTACAGTCGTGAGCTTCCCGGGCGAAATTCGCTTCGATGAAGACCGTACTGCCCACGTGGTTCCTCGTGTTCCTGGCGTTGTTGAGACTGTCCAAGCCGACCTGGGTGAGACGGTCAAAAAGGGTCAGGTCCTCGCGGTGATCGCCAGCCAGCAGATCTCTGACCTGCGCAGCGAACAACAGGCCGCACAGCGTCGCGTCGAACTGGCGCGTGTTACCTTCGAGCGTGAGAAGCAGCTGTGGCAGGACAAGATTTCCGCAGAGCAAGACTACCTCCAAGCACGCCAGGCGCTGCAAGAAGCCGAGATCTCCTTGGCCAACGCCAAGCAGAAGGTCGGAGCGATCGGTGCTTCGGTTAACTCCGTTGGCGGTAATCGTTACGAACTCCGAGCTCCCTTCGACGCCGTGGTGGTGGAGAAACACCTGACCGTTGGCGAAGTCGTCAGCGAGGCGACCAACGCCTTCATCCTTTCCGACCTGAATCAGGTCTGGGCAACCTTCGCCGTCCCGCCTACAGATCTGGGCAAGGTCACGACTGGTCGTGCGGTGAAAGTCTCTTCGCCTGACATGAACGTCGAGGTCGAAGGGAAGGTGGGTTATGTCGGGAGCCTGCTGGGCGAGCAAAACCGTGCAGCTACTGTCCGCGTCACCTTGACCAACCCCAACGGTGCCTGGCGTCCAGGCCTGTTCGTGAACATTGCGGTCACTTCCCAGACCGATCGAGTTGCCGTAGCGGTCCCTGAGCATGCAGTGCAGACCGTTGAAGACAAACCTTCGGTATTCGTACGCACCCCAGATGGGTTTGACACCCGCCCGGTAAAACTGGGTCGTCGCGACAATGGGTACGTGGAAGTCATCGACGGTATTGAAGCCGGCGCCCAGGTAGCAACCAGTGGCAGCTTCACACTCAAGTCCGAGCTCGGCAAAGCTTCTGCCGAACACGGTCACTGATGCGAACTGACAGGATGATTTCTCATGTTTGAACGTATCATCAGATTCGCCATCGAGCAGCGCATCGTAGTAATGATCGCTGTTCTGATCATGGCGGGTATCGGTATCTACAGCTATCAAAAGCTGCCCATCGATGCGGTACCCGATATCACCAACGTCCAGGTGCAGATCAACACTGCAGCGCCTGGTTATTCGCCTTTGGAAACCGAACAACGGATCACGTTTCCAGTTGAAACGGCCATGGCCGGTCTCCCGGGCCTTCAGCAGACCCGTTCCCTGTCTCGCTCTGGCCTGTCTCAGGTCACCGTGATCTTCAAGGATGGCACTGACATCTTCTTTGCCCGCCAGTTGATCAACGAGCGGCTGCAGGTTGCGAAGGAACAGCTGCCCGAAGGCGTAGAGGCCGTCATGGGTCCGGTATCTACCGGCCTCGGCGAGATCTTCCTGTGGACCGTTGAAGCCGAAGATGGCGCGGTCAAAGAGGACGGTACGCCGTACACCCCGACTGACCTGCGCGTGATCCAGGACTGGATAATCAAGCCTCAATTGCGCAACGTTCCGGGTGTGGCCGAGATCAATACCATCGGCGGCTACGCCAAGCAGTTCCTGGTTGCGCCGGATCCAAAGCGCTTGGCTACCTACAAGCTGACCCTCAATGACCTGGTCGCAGCGTTGGAAAGTAACAACGCCAACGTCGGCGCCGGCTACATCGAACGTAATGGTGAGCAGTTGCTCATCCGTGCGCCCGGCCAGGTAGGCAACATCGAAGACATCGCCAACATCGTGATCACCAGTGTGGATGGTGCACCGATTCGCATCAGCAGCGTTGCTGACGTCAGCATCGGTAAAGAGCTCCGCACAGGTGCTGCTACTGAGAACGGCCGCGAAGTCGTGCTCGGTACCGTGTTCATGCTGATTGGTGAAAACAGCCGTACCGTGTCTCAAGCTGTCGCCGCCAAACTGGCGGACATCAACCGCACCCTGCCAAAGGGCGTGGTGGCTGTGACTGTTTACGACCGTACCAACCTGGTTGAAAAAGCCATCGCGACAGTGAAGAAGAACCTGGTGGAAGGCGCGATCCTGGTAATCGCCATTCTGTTCCTGTTCCTCGGCAACATCCGTGCTGCCCTGATCACCGCGATGGTGATTCCGCTGTCCATGCTTTTCACCTTCACAGGCATGTTCAACAACAAGGTCAGTGCCAACTTAATGAGTTTGGGGGCACTCGACTTCGGCATCATCGTCGACGGTGCCGTGGTTATTGTAGAAAACGCGATCCGTCGACTGGCTCATGCGCAGCATAAGCATGGCCGCATGCTCACCAAAACCGAACGCTTCCACGAGGTCTTTGCCGCGGCGCGAGAGGCTCGCCGGCCGCTGATCTTCGGTCAGCTGATCATCATGGTGGTGTACCTGCCGATCTTCGCCCTCACCGGCGTCGAAGGCAAAATGTTCCACCCGATGGCCTTCACCGTTGTGATGGCGTTGCTGGGTGCAATGGTCTTGTCCGTTACCTTTGTTCCTGCAGCTATTGCCATGTTCGTCACTGGCAAGGTGAAGGAAGAGGAAGGCGTGGTCATGCGCACAGCTCGACTGCGCTATGAGCCGGTTCTTCAATGGGTGCTGGGACATCGGAACATCGCTTTCTCGGCCGCGGTAGCCTTGGTCGTGCTGAGCGGTGTACTGGCAAGTCGTATGGGTAGCGAGTTCATCCCAAGCCTGAGTGAGGGTGACTTTGCGCTTCAGGCCATGCGCGTGCCTGGAACGAGCCTCACTCAGTCCGTCGAAATGCAGCAGCGTCTGGAGAAAGCGGTAATAGCGCAGGTGCCTGAAGTCGAACGTATGTTCGCACGCTCGGGTACCGCGGAAATTGCATCTGACCCGATGCCACCGAACGCCTCCGACGCCTACATCATGCTCAAGCCTCAGGATCAGTGGCCTAACCCCAAGAAGCCTCGCGATGAGCTGATTGCTGAGGTGCAGAAGGCTGCAGCGGGTGTTCCAGGAAGCAACTATGAGTTGTCGCAGCCAATCCAACTGCGTTTCAACGAGCTGATTTCGGGCGTGCGTAGTGACGTCGCTGTGAAGGTCTTCGGCGATGACATGGACGTGCTCAACAACACCGCCAACAAGATCGCGGCAGCGCTCAAAGCGGTACCGGGCTCGTCGGAAGTGAAAGTTGAGCAGACATCCGGCCTGCCGGTGCTGACAATCAACATCGACCGCGAGAAAGCAGCACGCTACGGCCTGAACATCGCGGATGTTCAGAACTCGATCGCTATCGCCGTGGGTGGTCGCCAGGCCGGCACGCTGTATGAGGGCGACCGTCGGTTTGACATGGTAGTGCGCCTGCCTGAGACCGTTCGCACCGACGTAGCGGGGATGTCCAGTTTGCTGATTCCGGTGCCTGCCAATGCGGCTCAGGGTGCCAACCAGATCGGTTTCATCCCGCTGTCGCAGGTCGCCAATCTGGACCTGCAACTGGGCCCGAACCAAATCAGCCGGGAGAACGGCAAACGTCTGGTAATTGTCAGCGCCAACGTTCGAGGCCGTGACCTGGGATCCTTCGTTGAGGAGGCGACCGCTTCACTGGATCAGAAGGTGCAAATCCCTGCGGGCTACTGGACGACTTGGGGTGGCCAGTTCGAGCAGCTGCAGTCGGCGGCCAAACGCCTCCAGATCGTTGTTCCAGTCGCTTTGCTGCTGGTCATGACCTTGTTGTTCCTGATGTTCAACAACCTGAAGGACGGCATGCTGGTCTTCACCGGTATTCCATTCGCACTCACCGGTGGTGTTGTGGCGCTGTGGCTGCGGGACATTCCTTTGTCGATCTCGGCAGGTGTCGGCTTCATTGCACTGTCCGGCGTTGCAGTACTGAATGGCCTGGTGATGATTGCCTTCATCCGCGGGCTAAGGGAGGAAGGGCGAACGCTCAGGCAGGCAGTCGATGAAGGCGCATTGACCCGTCTGCGACCTGTTCTGATGACTGCCTTGGTAGCTTCCCTGGGCTTCATCCCGATGGCTTTGGCCACCGGTACCGGTGCAGAAGTACAGCGGCCACTGGCGACGGTGGTGATTGGCGGGATCCTGTCATCCACCGCACTGACCTTGTTGGTACTCCCTGCCCTGTATCACTGGGCACACCGCAAGGATGAAGACGGCGACGAGGCCGAAGTGGTTAGCTGATAGCTGCTGCTAATGAGAAGCCCACAACACGTGTTGTGGGCTTTTTTGTTTTATATGAGGTAGATGCACTTACCTTTCAAAATTGTAAGTTTCTCGTCATGCCGGTGATGCCTATGCATTGCTAAAGTTACGCCCGAGAAGATTTGAAATTGAGAGGTTCTTATGAAAAAGCTAATTATTGCTGCTGCACTTGTTGTTTTCTCGATGGCTTCGCAGGCCAACACTTTTTCCGAGAGCAAGCAGCTGCAATACACCAAGGAACACCAGGCCGCAGTGGCCAAGTACGCGGAAAAGAATGGCAAGCCAATGCCAGAGATTCAGGATTACAAATATGGCATGAAGATAGACGTTGCTAAGTTCGTACGTCAGTCGCAGGACCCCCGTACCTGCCAGGTCTACCCACGGTTGATGACCTTCGAGGACTCCCAGGGCACGCTCAAGACTGTTCGTTACTCGATGTATTCGCAATGCATCAACAACAAGTAGTAACCGATTTGAACAGAACAATTAGAGAATTCATAAATGCCAGGCAGTGCCTGGCATTTTTTATTACGCCCGATGCCCCATAGCTTTGAAATGTTAACGCCTGGGCCGGGGTAAACCGTGCAATAGGTCTTAGCTAACCAACCGCGACGGCTCCCAACTGCAGAGGGCAATTGGAAGCCTTGACCCCAGAAGGGACGAGTTATGAAGAGTTTGCTTGAACGCCCTGATGACCAAGCCGAGCATGAAGGTCATAGCCATGAGCATGGCGGCATTTTTGGCATGAACACCGAGCTGTTTTTCGCGCTGATCTGTGGTGCTCTCCTGGGTGCCGGAGCCCTCGCAGAAAAACTTGGGCTGATTGATCGACTG
Source organism: Pseudomonas shirazica (assembly GCF_015168335.1). Classification (NCBI taxonomy): domain Bacteria; kingdom Pseudomonadati; phylum Pseudomonadota; class Gammaproteobacteria; order Pseudomonadales; family Pseudomonadaceae; genus Pseudomonas; species Pseudomonas shirazica. The sequence goes on along the minus strand of NZ_CP063456.1, from coordinate 4,052,365 downwards.
CCCCTGATTATGTACGTGTCGGCCTACGTCTTCGGTGGATGGTTCACCACTAAGGAAGCAGTCACCAACATCCGCCAGAAACGCTTCGAGATCGACTCGCTGATGCTTCTCGCCGCAGCCGGTGCCGCAAGCATTGGCGCCTGGGCGGAGGGGGCTTTGCTGCTGTTCCTGTTCAGTCTGGGGCATTCCCTTGAAAGCTACGCGATGGGGCGGGCCAAGAAAGCGATTGAGGCACTGTCCAAGCTCGCACCGGCCACCGCGATCGTACGCAGAGCAAATGGCACGATGGAAATGCCGGTGGAGCTTCTCGTTCCCGGTGACGTTGTCATCGTGCGCCCCAATGACCGCCTGCCGGCCGATGGCTTTGTTGTCGTGGGCTCCTCAAGTATCAACCAGGCGCCAGTGACCGGTGAGAGCGTCCCTGTGGACAAGCAACCTGTCGCTGATGCCGAGCTCGCACGTAGTAAGCCAGATGCAGTCGATGCAAGCTCGAAAGTCTTCGCCGGCACCATCAATGGCGAAACTCTCATCGAGATTGAGGTAACACGGCGCTCCACGGAAAGTACCCTGGCGCGGGTCATCAAGATGGTCAGTGAAGCCGAAGTCAGGAAGTCACCGACCCAGCGATTCACGGACCGCTTCCAACGCATATTCGTCCCGTTGGTTTTGCTGCTGGTAGTAGGGCTGCTATTTGCCGGCATTTTCCTTGACGAGCCGTTCCGTGACTCGTTCTACCGGGCGATGGCCGTTCTGGTTGCAGCCAGCCCCTGCGCTCTTGCGATCGCTACACCAAGCGCCATTCTCTCCGGCATCGCCAGGGCAGCCCGAGGTGGCGTGCTGATCAAGGGCGGTGCGCCACTTGAAGAGCTTGGCTCCTTGAATGCCATGGCATTCGACAAGACCGGTACCCTGACCGAAGGGCGCCCACGCATTACCGATGTAATACCCGTGGGCGGCACGCAGATCGAGGATCTACTAAACGTCGCCATTGCTGTGGAGTCGATGAGCGACCATCCGCTGGCTGCGGCAATTGTGCGTGACGGTGAAGAGATGATTGGCACACGGCGCCGAATCCAAGCCAAGAACATGAGCAACATGATTGGCCGCGGCGTGCGTGCTGAGCTTGATGGGCAGTTCGTCTGGATTGGCAAGGTCGAGATGTTCGGTACCAATGGTATTCCCGCACTGAGCAAGGCTGCCCTGGAGGCAGCAGAGCGTCTACGTCAGTCGGGCCGCACAACCATGGTGGTACGTCGCGCTGACAAGGATCTGGGCGCTATCGGGCTATTGGACACACCCCGAGAGGGGGCCAAAGAGGCACTCCAGAAACTCAGAGAGATGGGCATCGACCGCATGGTCATGATTTCTGGAGACCACAACCGCGTTGCAGAGGCGGTGGCCAAACAAGTTGGCTTAGATGAGGCGTGGGGAGACCTGATGCCGGAAGATAAGGTCAAGGCCGTCAAGAACCTGCGCCTTAGCGCCAAGGTCGCCATGGTGGGTGACGGCGTGAATGATGCTCCGGCCATGGCCAATTCGAGCGTTGGCATCGCAATGGGGGCTGCCGGATCTGATGTCGCCCTGGAAACGGCTGATATCGCGCTTATGGCTGACGACATCAGGCAACTACCATTTGCGGTGGGGCTGAGCCGTCACACGCGATCGATCATCCGCCAGAACCTGTTCGTCAGCCTGGGGATTGTGGCCATCTTGGTTCCATCTGCCATCATGGGCTTGAGCATTGGTGCCGCTGTTGCGATCCATGAGGGCTCCACACTACTGGTCGTCTTCAACGCCTTGCGGTTGTTGGCCTACCGCAGAAGCACCTGATCCCTGAGCTTCAATCATGAAGCTAAGCAGGGAAATGACCTGAAGTAGAAGTACGGGTCGTGCGCGATCAGCGCACGACCCGTATTTTTTCTCACTCGTCGATCCCGATGCGCTTGAGGCTTTCAAGGGCCTTTCCACACTCAGGTGAGCCGTGCCGTAAGCCGCAGGCCAACGCAGCTTTGAGGCTCATGACACCGGCTACGAAACCGACTTGATTGCCGACCCCATGTCCGTTCGCAAATCCCTGATCATACGCAATCTCCACAAGTGCATTGATCGCCGCCAGGGTGTCTTGTTTGTTGGTACTGTTCTGCATATCTACTCCGCGAGCATTCAGCTCATATCGCTCGGTTAGATGGCGGCGCCTTCAGGTTTGGGGTGAGCGAATCCCGCTCCCATAGCCAATCCCTAACGGGGGGCATAGCCCGCCACCGTAAGGAAAATCAGCTATTGAGAGCAGGTGACTCGTTTTGGTCACCCGTGCTGCTCGCATCACCGCATTGGCACTGAGTGGGTACATCCGAATAGCCGCTGTGTTTCTCGACGAACAGCGTCTGGCAGGTGGTGCACCCATAAATCCGCGGCAGAGACTTCAGACCACCTGGCAGCACATCGCTCAAGGGCTCGTTACGCCAAGGAGCCCCGTCAAGGATCTGGGTGCGAAGGATATTTCCCAGCCGCCAGGTGTTAGTTTGTGCGCTCCAGGACCACATTGGCGCCGAAAGCGAATACTGGATGAAGGTCTCCTCCGGCTGCTTGGAGAGCATTGAGTACTTGGGACGGGCCCAGCCGGAATCGATGATGCTGAAACCCATGCCCATCTCAGCACTCGGATAGGTCTGCTCACCGAAGAAACGGTCGTGAGTCGCGGGAGCCGTGGCATGATGGTCAGTCGGCGGAAATACCCATAAGTAGCACTCGCTTCGGGTCACCATTTCAACGAGTTGGCTCTGTCCCCGTAGAGGGAAAGCTGCAGCCAGGGCGAAGCGATCTTTCCACGTGTTTTTCGGAGGCGGTGCCATTCCCGCCGCTATGGCCAGCGTCGCCGTTTTCGGGACGAACCGATCGCCGAGCTCGTTCAGATCCAGATTCTTGCAGAGGGCCTTGAAGGCCTTTTTACGAGTCTTCGAAGTAAAGGAGGGGTCGAGGAGCAGGCGAACCTGGTTCACGCCGATCCCTGAAGCTCGTAGCACCTCGATGATTTCTTCAGCCACGCCGACTGCTTGAAGATCGGTCAATCCCAAGCACTTTTTCGCTCGCTCGCTCGATCGTCTCGTAGAGGTTGTACTGCCTGTCGCTATCACGGCGCACCTGGATTGGCAGTTTGTCTTTGGAGGCAACTTCCGGGGCGACGGAACCAATGGCAGCGTGGAGCAGCTGGTGAATGTGCTGGTGAGGGTACGGGCGACCGGAAGCCGAGAATGAGGCGTGCAGCTGAGCAGCGAGAGGTTGAAGCAGCTTTTTGGCAGACATGACTATCCCCTAATGAGCGACGTTGGGGTAGCTGCGCTTGTAGGGCCGTTAGACGCGAAGCTGGACGTCGAATCAGGTTCAATCATGAGTAGGAGTCAGGTTTGATTTGCTTGCACGGCCACCATGCAAATCCCGACGCGGCAATCTCACCAGATTCGCCGAGCTTTGGCAAGAGAGGTCATCGTAAGCGAATGGAGGTAGGAGGAGGGCGCTCCATGCTTGATCACGTCAGAAACACGAAAGCCGGAAGCACATTGAGCGCTTCCGGCTTTCTCAAGTCAGACTGATGAGAGGAATCAGAAGACGTATTGCAGGCGGGTCACGATGGCATTGCCGCTGTCGTCGCCCACGGTGTTCTCGTTATTGTCGGTACGCACGTTGATGTAGTTGGCACTGACTTTCACTGCCTCGTTGACGTACCAGTTCACACCTACCGTGTGGCTCTTGGCCTTGCGCTCGTTCGACTGGTCCGCCGCAGTAACCAGGTTGCCGTCTTCTACCTTGATATCGTCAAAGCGGTAGAAGACTTCCCAGGCCCCCAGTTCCTTGTTCTCTGGTTTGATAGTGTCGAACTTCGCACCGTCGAGCTTGTAGATACGTGGCTCGCCGGTCAGTGTGTAAGCCATCTGGGCGTAGTAACCGGAAGCCTTCAGGTCATTGTTGGCCTGGTCAGCTTTCAGCTTGCGGCGGAGGTACTCCGCTTGCACCGAGAACGGGCCGGTGGCCCAGGCACCTTCAAGACCCCAGACGGAATCGTCCTTCCACAGACCATCTTGTGCAGCAGCACCGCCAAACAGCATGCGATTGCCATTGGTGCCGGCATCGCCGCCGCCATTGGTATCTACGCCGCGAACGCCCAGACGAGAACGAATCCGGGTGTCGACCGCGCTGTTTTTGAGGTCGCGGTAAGCGTACTGAGCACCGACGTGCAGGACGTTGCCATCACTGTGCAGCGGTGCGAACACGCCACGTACGTTGTAGCGCTTGGTGCTGTCGCCATCCGAGTTGTTGTTGGTTTCGCTGAAAACACTACCGGAGACATAAGCCATATCAGCGATGGTGCTGGTGGCTTGAACACCCATACCGGCGTTGTCGTTGATCCAGTCCGCCAGGTCGTACGAGAGGTTCCGCTCCATGGCGGTGGTCCACTTCGAACTGGTGGCTTTTTCAAGACCGAAGTCGGTATAGAAACGGCCGAAGCGCAGTTGGACCGGCTTGAAACCTGTGTAGGTCAAGCTGGCTTCGTCGAAGTAGCCGTCGGAGTCGTTGCCCGTGTTGCGGGAGAGGTCGTAGTTGACCTGGTACTTCCAGTCTCGGTACAGGGTGCCGCCGAACTCAATGTAGGCTCGACGGAAGTAGGCCGCATCCGCGGTATCGCCATTCTTAGTGAAAACGCCATCGAATCGGCCGTAATCAGCCTGGACCCGACCGCCCAGTTTGAAACTGAATTCCTTGTCAGTAGTCGATACTTCAAGACCGCCCTTGGTCTTCAGAACGAGATCAGCCCCGTCAGTGGTTACTGTTCCGGAGAATGCTTGCGAGGAAAATGTGCCTACTATTGCGGCAGCCAACAGCTTTTCCCGCATGTTCGAAGAACGGATCATTGCTTGCCTCTCGTATGTTAAGTGCTTAGCTACCGACGGTGTATTTCGCCCTGCGTCGGCCTAAATTTATCTTGCAGATGGGAGCAGGCCACGGTTGTCACCTGCTGTAACAAGATGCCTTTGTTCTAAGCACTCTGACTAGATTGCAAGCGAATATGACAGTTGTGTTTCTCTAGTGTTAACGGAAAAATTTGAAACCTAACAATACTGTTACCGAACAAGCCAGTCCTTCTTATCAAAAAAGCTCTTCTTGATCAATCTTCGGATTTCCAGAACGTGCGGATTACGGACAAGCTTCGTTTTGATAACAAGAAAGACATCTTTCTCCTCCAGGTCGTCCAAAAAGCCCGGCACCGGCAGAATGTTCCTCTCCATCTTTCGACTGTAGTCGGGCAGCACACCGATACACGCGCCCCCTACGACAAGGCCACGGGATAAGTTATAGCTCTTTACCCGAGTGGTGCCGCCCTGATGCTCAGCCATTATCGATGCCCACTTTCGTGAGCCCGCCAAAATCTCTTCATCCCAAGGGACAACGAGCATGAAGTTGTGCAAATCCAGACTCTGCACTGGAAGGGTGACACTTCTTGAGTAGCGGCTGGAAATGAACAGCGCGTGCCCAATCCGGCCAAGCCGTTCAAACCTATACGTAGGATGGCGATCAAAGGCGCCATCATCATCTGGGCTCACCAAAGCGATACCCACATCTACCTCACACTCAGAAAGCATCTGCGTTGTGCACTCTGAGTGGATTTCCAGCTGCATTTCGGCATGATCACGCACGTAGGCGACTAGATCGCGGTTCACGATGTCGCTTAGCACTGGCTCTGTAATTGCGAGGGTGAGCCTGGGAACCTCCTTCTCACCGGCCTTACCGAGGCCGTCTGGGCCGAAGAGCTGGCACAGGTAATGGCTAACCCTCTCGCCTGTGCGGGTCAGAGCAAGCTTGTTGTGTTTGTAGACAAACACGGGAGCACCAATGTGCTCTTCCAGTTTCTCCAAGCGTTTCCGAAGGCCTACCACTGGCACATTGAGCCCTCGGGCAGCCTGTTTGAAACTGGCACAACGTGCTGTTGCGAAAAATTCTACGGCCAGCTGATCATCAATTGGCAGATCATCCAATATGTCAGGACTGTAAGGAACAACGCTGCTTGTATATGTTTCATTTTGTGTAACCATTGGTTCCCCCTTAATTAGGGGAATCTATCTCAATGCCACCCAGCATTTCCTTATCGTGTCAACATTGTAATTCTCAGGTCATGCATGCGTTATCGGAAGGCTTTTATTTCGAAAGCGTAATTTTCGAGCAATTCTGTTGATATTGTAGCGTGCTAGCCTAGTGCGCCAACTTAACTGCTTGGCAAATCTAAACTTAGCCAATTGCGCATTTACATTTGATTCACTTTTTTTTCACCTTTGCCTCCATAGGCTTCGGGCATGGAAAATAAAACCCAACCTCTTATTAGCTTACTGATTCGTTATCTGGGGGTCGGCTTCATAGCAACGGGAATCCATTATGCGGTGTTCCTAGTGCTGGTTACGACAGAATTAGCTACTCCTTTGCTGGCCAGTATCTGTGGAGGCATGGTTGGCGCTATCGCAAGCTTTATTGGAAATAGGGCACTCTGCTTTGTGTCAGATGGCTCTCGTAAGTTTCAGCCTGTCAGATTTGCACTGGTCGCGTTAGCCACAAACTTCGGCAATGGCGTGGGTATGTGGTTCCTCATCATGTCGAATCTGTCACCGCTCATTTCCCAACTTGTAGTGACCTTAAGCCTCACTGCACTTGGATTCATTGCACATCGTTTTTGGACATTCAATCATGCAGACATTACATCGCTTTCCCGAGCGCCCTGATCCCTTGTTAACCATCGTGGTCCCTTGCTTCCAGGAAGAGGAAACCATCCCCGAGTTCCACCAGCGCATCACCCGCGTCGTGAAGCGCTTACCCGTCTCCTGCGAAATCCTCTATATCGACGATGGCAGTAACGACCGAACGGCCGACATTCTTCGCCACTATCAGGATGGGTCATCTGTACGTTGTCTGTCCCTGAGTCGCAACTTCGGCAAAGAGGCTGCACTCAGCGCCGGGATAGACCATGCCCGTGGCAGTGCGCTGATCTTCATCGATGTCGACCTGCAGGACCCACCAGAGCTCATCTCGGCCATGGTGGACCACTGGCAACGCGGTTACGACGTGGTGAACATGCAACGCAACCTGAGAGTCGGTGATTCGTGGTTTAAGCGCATGAGTGCCCGGGCTTACTACTGGGTCATGCAGCGCCTGGTGGAGAAGGTGGACATGCCGGCCGATGTCAGCGATTTCCGATTGATTGGGCCTGCGCCGCTGGCAGCACTACGGGCGCTGGACGAACGCTCCAGGATTCTCAAAGGCATGATCGGCTGGGTAGGCTTCCGTACCATCGAGCTGCCCTACAATCGCACCGTTCGCCATGCCGGCAGCACCAAGTGGAATGCAGCTGGCCTGTTCAATCTGGCCATCGAAAGCATCGTCAGCTTCTCTCGCAAACCGCTGCGCATTTTCAGCCTCATCAGTTTCGGTCTTTTCGTCTCCAGCATCTGCTACATGCTTGCGTCGCTTGTGGCAGGCAGTTTCGACATCCATCACCTGATCGTCGGAATGGCTTCATTCATGTGCGTCGGTGTCGCCATGGTGGGGGAGTACCTGGGCGTGACACTCGCGGAAGTGAAGCGCCGGCCTCTCTATTTCCTGAAGCACAGCAGCAAGGCGGATCCCGTGTCACTCCACCCTTCGATGGCTTCGATCGAGGGTAAGAAATGCTGAGCCTGAAAAACGAGCGGACGCTGTGGTGGATCCTGGGTTCGATTTTGCTCTTGCGTTTGGTGGGGCTGGGCATCTATCCACTGATGGACACATCGGAGGCTCGCTACGCTGAAATGGCTCGCAAGATGGTCGAGTTGAATGACTGGATCACGCCCATGTTCGACTACGGGGTACCGTTCTGGGGCAAGCCACCGTTGTCCTTCTGGACCCAGGCCGCGAGCATGACGGTCTTCGGCGTTAACGAGTTCGCTGCGCGTTTCCCGGCGTGGCTGCTGCACCTGGCAAGCTGTTTCATCATCATCAAACTCGGCACGCAGCAGATTTCCCGTAACGTCGGCATCTGGGCCGCCATTATCTTTTCCAGCACCACCCTTGGCCTGGTCTCCAGCGGTGTCGTGCTGACCGACCCTGTTTTGTCGTTCTCGATTCTGCTGGCCAGCTACGGTTTCTGGCGTTGGATGAAGTGCGCCAGCAAGGCGGATGCCTACCTGATGTTCGCAGGTCTCGGGCTGGGCTTGCTTGCCAAAGGCCCTCTGACCCTAGTGCTTATGGGGGCGCCGGCATTCGCCTGGTTCGTTATCTACAAGGAATGGGGACGGGTACTGAGGCTTCCCTGGATCAGCGGCCTTGTACTCATGTTCGGTATATCCGTGCCTTGGTATGTCGCGGCCGAGATGAAAACGCCCGGCTTCATGGAGTACTTCTTCGTTGGTGAGCACTGGAGCCGCTATGTCGTCAGTAACTGGGCGGGCGACCTATACGGCAGTGCTCATGCCAAGCCATATGGCACCATCTGGATCCAGCTCGGACTGTCGCTACTGCCATGGGCCTTTTTCTTACCATTACTGATCCGCAAGCGTGAATCAATGCAGCGCTTCGAGGCTTACCTCTGGCTGTGGGCCTTGGCGACACCGGTCTTCTTCACATTTGCAGGCAACATTCTGTGGACCTACCTGCTACCTGCGCTGCCAGCCTGGGCATTGCTGCTATCCGGACGGATCAGCGATGTTGGCCCGAAGACTACATGGGCTGCCGCGGCGAGTGCATTGGTGCTGCCAATCATCGGTGCGGGCATCATTTACGCCGGGGTACTTGAGGAGCGACCTCAGAATCAGCGAGATGTGGTTCAAGCCTGGCTCAATGTGCAGTCTGCTCATTCCGCTCCCCTGATCTATCCTGGCCGCCGCTCATACTCGTCGGAGTTTTACAGCAGCGGAAAGTCCGAGAACATCAAGGATCCTGCCAAGTGGCCGCAGGATGGCTCGTTCTATCTGTCCAGGCGCTTGCGAGACAGCAAGGATGGTCTGCCCGCTGATTTAGCCTGTACAGCGATCACCGAAGCGAACGCCAGCCAGCTCCTGCTGTGCCATTGGAAACGTACCGTACAAGGTGCCGAGGGTCTGGCCGGAGAAAGCAATGCGGGAACGCCTCGCAAGAACGAAGGCTAAATTCCATGCACAAAAAAGCCAGGTTTTACCCTGGCTTTTTTGTCGATTACTTTCGTCATTTGAAGTCCTATTTAACCGCCGATTAATTGTCGGCTTGTTCCTTACCATCCTTGCTTTCTTTCTTTTGCTCTTGAGCGACTTGTTGTTTGTTCTGGTCCGAAGAGTCATCGCTCCATAGGCGAGCCTGTTCGGTTCGGAAGTTCTCGTTGAACTGTTTCGCTCGCTCGAAGCCGCCCTCAGCGTAAGCGGTACCCATGAGACCCAGCAGCAGGCTGCCAATAGCGATAGATTTGACAAATTTCATTGTTAACCTCGGTTCATACTAGGCCTGCCTGATTAGCGGCCTTTGTTGGTTTGTAGTTTAGGAACGCGAAGCTAACGACAAGGTGAGTCAATAATTACAATTCCGTAATTTTGGCAGCAGACAGGGTGCGTTAAATCTTCAAATCTGGAAGGATCATGTCTATCTCGGCACTGTCGAGGGCGACTAAGATTTTTCTCTTAAATTACAATTTTGATATCTAGCGCGTTAATTCGGCGCGGCGTTGTTGGCCGCCCTAGGAGATAGCCATGAATGACATAGAGCCCTGGGCAGTTGCTATCGGTGACTTTCGCCGCTGCACTGAAAAACTCACTGTCCAGCTCGATGAGCTGACCTCGCAGACGCGCACCTCCAGCGCTGTTCTGGAGAAGTCAAACGAACTGGTGGAGCAGGTGGACGCTGTCGGCCGGCAGATTCAGGAGGAGGTGCGAAAGGCGGAGAAGGCTTGGTCGAGCGCGGAAGAGGTTGCGTTGCGCGCCGCTGCATCAGCGTATTCTGCGGCATGCCGCGGAGTCGACACCGCCATCCAGCCACTGATCTCGGAGCTTACAGCAGCGACAAAGGCCGCAGACGCCTCTATCCAGGAGCTCAAGCGTGCACCGGTGCTGGCCAAGCGTTATGTGATGGTGGTCGCCACGGCGTTCTTCATTCTGGCGCTGATCTGTGTCTACTCGACAATGCGCCTGATCGATGCCGCCGGCAGCGTAAGTGCTCAAGAGAAAGTGAATGCTCAGTACTTCTCCCACCTGTGGAAGAATGCCAATCCTGACGAGCAGAAGATCATCAAGTCGGTGATTCTGCGATCGCCCATGGATCCTGTGGTCCTCCGGCACTGATGCAGTAAGGCAAACAAAAAGGCCCGTCGATTGACGGGCCTATTCAGGTCTGCGCGGTTTAAGCAGCGGTCATTGCCGGCTGCATTAGCTGGGCTGCGGGAAAGTGAAGGTGGAACCAGGTGAAGTTTTCTTCGGTCACCTCCACGCTCGCCGATCCCTGGTGCAGGCTCATGATCGACTGAACGATGGCCAAGCCAAGACCCGTACCGCCTTCGCTCCGTGCTCGGCTCTTGTCCACTCGGTAGAACCGCTCAAACAAGTGCGCGTGGTGTTCCTTGGCAATACCGCGGCCGGGGTTGCCGACACTCAACGTCGTACCGCTCGCACTATGCTGCACCTTCACGTAGACCGTGCGGCCGCGAGGGCAGTAACGGATTGCGTTCGAGACCAGATTCGAGACGGCACGTTGAACCATCAGGCGGTTCCCGCGCACCACGTCATCACTGCCAGAGATCTGCAGCTGGATCTCGCCTTCTTCTGCCGAAATGCTGAAGAGATCGCACACTCGCTGAACCTCGTCCACCAAGGAGACGGGTTCGAACTCCACCATGGATGCTGGATGACTGACCTGGGCCAAGAACAGCATGTCGGAAACCATGCGGCTCATGCGGTCCAGTTCTTCTGTGCACGACTCCAGAACCTCCCGGTACTCGGAAAGCGATCGTTCTCTGGTCAAGGCAACCTGGGCCTTGCCCATCAGGTTGGAAAGCGGTGCTCGAAGTTCGTGAGCAAGGTCGTCAGAAAACTGCGAGAGCTGCTGAACTCCATCATCCAGGCGAGCCAGCATGATGTTGATGCCGTCGGCGAGCTTCTTGAGTTCTGCCGGCATCCCATCAGTCGGAAGACGATGGTCGAGGCTCTCGGTTGAGATCTTCGACGCGATCTTGAGGAATTTGGTCAGAGGCAGCAGGCCTCTGCGCACAGTCCACCAGCCAATGGCCAGGATCAGCGCGAGGATGACAGGGGACATCATCAAGGCCCAGGTCAGCAACGCATCGAGTAGCGCCTCACTGGATGACTGGTCCATGGTCATATAGACGCTGACCTCTGTTCCATCGCCCAAGCGCATGATCCGAGAAGCACTCAGCAGAGGACGGTCCTGCGTATCACGCCATTCGTGCTCTTTGGGCTGGGCCGCCGGCTGAAACTTGTGCACCTCCAGGTTGACCTGTTTCGAGCCAATCGAGAGCAGGGGAGTCTGGTTCTGTGAGGTATCGAATATGCTCACATACAGGTTGTTGTGGCCCATGACCAAGTCGACAAGCTGATGCGCATCCGCGTTGACGCCGGAGATGTCCGGGATGGTGGACAGGTTGTGAGCCATCCCCGCCATCTTTACTTCCAGGTCCGCTCTGGCATTTCTTTCCAGAGCCTTGCCTACCATCATATAGCCGAAGGTGGCGAACAGAAGCAGCAACGCTGCGCTCATCAACCCAACTTTTAACCCCAGCTTTGCAGCCAGGCTGAATGGCCTCATGCGCGCTCCTCAAAAACGTACCCAACGCCACGAAGCGTGTGAATGAGCTTGGTTTCAAACGGGTCATCGATTTTCGAGCGCAAGCGCCGGATGGCGACATCGATGACATTGGTGTCGCAGTCGAAATTCATATCCCACACCAACGAGATGATTTGGGAACGAGTCAGCGCTTCGCCCGTTCTGCTCATGAGCAGGTGCAGGAGCGCAAACTCCTTGGTAGTGAGATCGATGCGAGTGCCGCCGCGGAAGACCCGGTGGCGCACCGAGTCGAGTTCCAGGTCTGCAATTTTCAGTGAGCTCTTCTCGACTAATTCATCGCCACGGCGCTGCAGCGAGCGGATGCGAGCAAGCAACTCTGGAAATTCGAAGGGCTTCACGAGGTAGTCATCCGCGCCGCCGTCCAAGCCCTTGAGCTTGTCATTGATGCGCCCGCGGGCGGTCAGCATGATGATGCGAACCCGGCTGGTTTTTCTGATGGTTTCCAGCAGGTCCCAACCATCGATGCCTGGGAGGTTAACGTCTAGTAGAACCAGCGAGTAGACGTTAGTGTTGAACAAGTGCAGGGCATCAACACCGTTGTGCACGATATCTACGACATACCCGCTTTCGGATAGGCCCTGCTGAAGATATTCGGCAGTTTTTATTTCGTCTTCCACAACTAGAACGCGCATAACTTATCTCAAGGTGTGAGGAAGGAGTTGGCCTAATCCGCCAAGATTATGGTTGCAGGCTGTTCGTAAGTTCGGCTGAAGGTATGGCATGTGGTAGTCGCTACCTCTGTCCATACGCCGGGGTCACCTGAGGACGCTTGAATCTTAACGCGAAGAAGCTGGCCGCGGCGAAATCCTACAAATTTGTAATGTAGCCGCAAGATTTCTGACAGTCATGCAGGCTCCACCTCTGAGCTTAGCGGATTCTGGGGCCTGCGACGGTGTATGACAGCTTCGCCTGACAGGTGGAATCGGCCAGGACAGGCAGTATTTCGGTCGTTAACTTGCAGAGACTGGACTGGCCTTGGATCGAGTGCGCCACGCAGGCAGTCCCCATGCACAGCCACAAACTGCTACGTCTTTCTGCGATTTAGTTCACGTGGCGGCTCAGTAGTCTCTCGAATAATTACCTTACAATCCATTACATATCCAAATTGTAATTGCGCGATCATCTTGGTGTTAGCCTCTTTTGCTAGTTTAAGGCCAGCGGAAGAGGCATCGCTGCTTTGGAAATTGTCTCATTTCAAAGCGGCTTGGCAAGAGCAGCGGGCAGTTGTTCTCGTCAATGCATTCACCTGTAAACCATACGCTCCTTTGGTAGGTGAATTTTAGCGCCCCCTACGGGCGCTTTTTTATTAAGGGACTTCTTATGAACACTACTGTATCAGCGATCGCCTTGTTTATGCTCTTCACATCACTAACAGCCAATGCACAAAGCGGCATGGAAATAAACCAAAGCATTGAACGTTCTGCTAGAGAGGCTACTGCGGATTATGCTCAGCGCGTAAAAAAGCCCATGCCTCAACTTGAAGACTATGCCTACGGTATGGACCTTGATGTTGGTAAGTTGGTGTATGTATCACCCAGCGTGCGGTACTGCGGTAATGTAAGAAGTATGATGACCTACGAAGACTCGAAAGGCGAACTGCACATGGTTCGTTACTTGGTAAAAGGCGAGTGTGTCAATAGCCGATAAATAATCGCTTCTGCAGCTAGGAGCTGCTCTAGCGTTACCATCAGTTTTCACATCAAAACAAGTTGGCGAGCGCCCAGCTGGATGGCACCTATTCTATAATAGGTGCCATCCGCGAGCTTTAAAACGGTTGACGCGTTCCAGTATCAGGCGCCGACACTCATCCGTCTCGATCGAATAAAGAACGGAATGAGCCTGATGTAGATCAATTCACATACCAACTCGATCAAGGTCTGTGTGATAACCGCTGCGGCTGCCAGGCTGCGAATGTCCTCCGGAAGAGCTAAGGCGAGCGGCAATACAACCAGCGAATTTCGCGTAGCACTACTGAACACCACCGATCTCGCTGAAGGAGCATCAAGGCCAAAGGTCCTTGCAACAAAAGCGCCGAGGATCGGGGCGAGAAGCATGAAAGCGAGATAGACCGGTATGACCGGCAGCAGCCTGTCAAACTCCTGCACAACAGGCGAGATCTGCGAGGCGATCACAACGAGCAGGACACCTGTCATAGCAGGGACGGGCATCCAGGCCCAGGCATTATTCCACCGCTCAATGGTTCGTGAGCTTTTGGCGCCGGCAGCTGTCAACACTGCCAGTACCAGTGGTAGGACAATCAAGAGCAAAAATGCTTCAGCAAAGGGCCCGATAGAAATTACCACCCCAGAGCTTTCTGCGAACATCAAGGCTAGGTACAGGGGCAGGAGCACCAGCTGGAGTAAGAGCAGGATTGGAGTAGCTGCCAAGGTTAGTTTTGAATTCCCTTTACCAATGTGTGTAAAGACCACCACATAGTCGATACACGGCGTGAGGAGTACCAATAGGGCGCCTGCCATTATCGCTGGGTGGTCCAGTAAACCTAGGCTTAGTCCCCAGACCAGTAAAGGCACGGCAACGAAATTTGCAGTGAGCAACGCTCCCATGAAGCGTTTGTTCTTCAGGCCTGCGTGCAGATCGAGGAATGGAATCTGCAAGAACATGGCGTACATCAAAATGGCGATGGATGGCGTGATCAGGGGGCTTAACTCCTGAGCAGCGTCTGGGGCCATGAGGCCAAAAATAGCGGCCAGCACGACGGCCGCAAAGTAGATCGGGATTTGCTTGTGTTCGAGCGCTTCTCTGTCCACACCTAGTCCTTACAACGATGGATCAATTCTCCGGCGGCAGGGTAATATCTGTAGCTGCTACAGATTCAAGCAATTATTGAGGTAGCCTTCATGTCAGGCATTGGTGAGCTGTCCCGAACGAGCGGGTGCCCCGTAGAAACCATTCGATATTACGAAAAGGTAGGCCTCCTTCCTCTCCCGGTGAGGTCTGCAGGAGGGCACAGGATTTACAGTGAGATGCATCTCTCGCGTCTAATCTTCATACGGCAAAATCGAGAACTGGGTTTTTCTTTGGCAGATATTCGTGAGCTGATGACCCTAGCGGAAAACCCTGATAGCCACTGCGGAGAGGCCCTAACGGTCGTTCGGAAGCATCTGTCGGAGGTGGAGAGTAAAGTCGCCAAACTGCAAAAAATTCGGTCGGACTTGCTCAGGATGGCCAGCAACTGCGAAAGCGTTTGCTTGGGTGCAGCAACCTCCGATTGCACCATCGTAGAGGGTCTATTCGCCCCAGCAGCCAGCTCGCGAAAGGGCTGCTGCTCATAATCTCAGTGCACCCTGGGAGAAGTAAATCTAGCGTGCCGTCATACTGATTGTAGATAGGGCACGCTGATTTGTGACACGTTTAAGCTAGTGCGTGGGCGCTGCGACGGTTTCATGAAAAGTCGCTCGCTCGATCTGAATGGTGCAGTGATGGATTTCATATGCATCGCTGACAGCATCCACGACGGCCGCCAGCACAGCATCCCCATCTGCAGAATCCCGTACCACTACGTGCGACGTCATCACGTTGCTACCACTGCTGACGGCCCAGACGTGCAAGTCATGAACGTCCGTGACCCCATCTACACCGCGGATGGTGGCCTCGATTGCCGTAACGTCGAGCCCCCTTGGCACACCCTCCATGAGGATCCCCAGGCTTTCGCGAAGCAACTGCCACGTCCGCGGCAGAACCCAAAGGCCGATTGCCACAGCGACAATCGTGTCGACCCAGGTCCAGCCGGTGAATCGGATGATGAGTGCCGCGATGATTACGCCTAGCGATCCGAGCATGTCGCTCCAAACTTCGAGGTAGGCGCCTTTGACGTTAAGGCTCTCGTTGCTCGCAGATGCCAGAAGGCGCATCGAGATTAGGTTGATGATCAAGCCGGCGATTGCGATCCACATCATCGCTCCGGTAGCGATCTCCGCCGGCATGAAGAAGCGCTGGTAGGCCTCGTACAAGATGTACATTGCCACCAGGAAGAGCAGCACGGCGTTGAACGTCGAAGCCAGAATCTCTAGGCGCGCATAGCCGAAGGTTCTTTTCTGATCCGCCGGCCGCTTGGCTATCTGAAGTGCAATCAGTGAGATCGCTAGGGCGGCAGTATCTGTGAACATGTGAGATGCGTCCGACAGCAGCGCCAGGCTGCCGGTAATCCAAGCACCAATCACTTCGGCAATCATGAAGCTGCCGGTCAAGGCTAGCGCCATGATTAGCTTCTTCTGATGCCCCTCGCGTACTGCAGCGCTGCCATGGTCATGATTTGAACCCACGTATTTCTCCTTGCGCAGGGTTGTGGTCTCGTTGGCCTTTCTGTCTGCCGATCGTTAGAGCGTCGCCTGGCCACACTGACTGCAGAATTTTGCTCCTGCACTCAGCAACGAGCCGCAGGCGGTGCATCCACTCGATAGTGGTGTCCCGCAGTTTAGACAAAAGCGTGCTGATGGATCATTGGCTGTCCGGCACTGCCTGCAGCCCTGCAGGTCTTTGATGGGGGCTGGAGTGGCAGGACGCCCGCCGTCATACACCTGGTTGCCGCCGTCGCAGCCCTGCTGCCGGCCATGGCGGTCATATTGCTCGGCCCCATGTCCTCCGCTGTGGTGCTTGCCTCCGCCGTGGTTGCCACGGCCATGGTGCCCGCCCAGGATATTTTTGAAAAAGCTCATGGTATTCGCCCCTCATTGATGGGTGACATATTAACGAGCAAAAGTTGAAAAGGATGTTCTGCTCGCGAGAAAGACTTGTAAGTTAAAGTGAAAGTTCAAAATTAGCCTACGTCAAAACGAAACCGTTTTGTTTGTGAAATTAAATTTATCTAGCCGAGCGGTGCTCTGCGCTTAATGGATGGTGTCGCCCTAATTTTGATCATAGCCTGATCGATGGCAATCAAAACAGCAGTTATTGCATTTCTGTCAGCATTGTAATCACGAGGTCATCGTGTCGTTATCAGGGGCCGGAAATAATGCGCTCAGCGAGATTTATTTCTCTTTTGTCCCTATGCCTCACACATTCTAAGCGTCTCCAACGCCTAGGGCCTAAGGCCTCTGGCGCTCCGCACATTGCGCAATCGCTCAGCATCTGTCGATGGTTTGCCAAGCAGCTCCCGCTAACTCCACAGCTAACGCATGGATAAGCAGCCTCTCAGAGTTCGATAATGACACCTTCAAAATCCATTGTTCACAACCTGTTAAGTAAATGGATCTTTGCTATTCGCACTGCCCGACAGGAAGGCATCAGCACTAATCTGCTCATTGGGCTGGTAACTCTTTGGTTGCTGCTATTCGCGAATGCTGAGCTCTGGAGCGTGCTCTGGAAGCTGGTATTCAAAACCGATGAAGTGAACTGGCTGCTAGCGGCTAGCCTCCCAGTCATAGTATTCGCATGGGTGTTTACCGTTCTGAGCTTGCTGTCATGGGCGCGGCTGACCAAACCTTTGCTATGCCTCGTACTGATCAGCGCGGCTTTTGCGAGTTACTTCATGAATGCCTATGGCATCGTGATCGATTACACAATGTTCACCAACGTTGTGGAGACAGACGTCGCTGAGGCAACCGAGCTGCTGAATTGGAAGCTCGGTCTGTGGGTCGCAATGGTTGGGGTGTTGCCCGTCTACCTGATCTCCCGGGTTCCCCTCCGGCGCAAGCCTTGGGCCAGAGCTTTGGTCAGCAGGGTCATTGCTCTGTCGCTCGCTCTGTTGACCTTGTCTGGCATCGTGCTGAGTCAATACCAGTCATATGCCTCCTTGCTGCGCAACAATCGGGAGATCCGACTGATCCTGGTACCCACCAACTTGTTTGCGGCTGGCCATGGTTACCTGAAGCGCCAGCTGGCCACACCTAAAACGCTGACGGCCATTGGAACTGATGCGGTAGTTAATCGACAGGGGGCGGCCCGTAAACCTAGGCTGCTGGTACTGGCTGTAGGAGAGACCGCGCGCTCCGCCAACTTCTCCCTCAATGGCTACACCCGTGAAACGAACCCGGAGCTGGAAAAACGCAACGTCATCAGCTTCTCCAACGTCAGCTCCTGCGGCACCGCCACCGCAGTTTCGTTGCCATGCATGTTCCTGGATGTGGGTAAGGCCGAGTACAAAGATGGCTTGGCCAAGAGCCGAGAAGGGCTGCTCGATGTGCTTCAACGCGCAGGCATTAGTGTCATGTGGACTGACAACAACTCGGGGTGCAAAGGGGTCTGCGACAGGGTTCCCAACCACAAGGCTGCCTCTCACGCGGATCCCCAACTTTGCACCAGCGAGGAGTGTAAGGACGGGGTGCTGCTCGCGGAGATGCAAGACTTCATCAAGCGTCAGGAGGGCGATGCTGTCCTGGTGCTCCACTACAAAGGCAGCCACGGCCCGGCCTATTACAAGCGCTACCCCTCGCAATTCAAGAAATTCGCGCCGGTATGCGAGACCAATGAACTCGACAAATGTAAGCAGCAGGAGGTGGTCAATGCCTACGACAACTCAATCCTCTATACCGACTACGTTACAGCTGGGCTAATCGACATCCTGGCAGTGAACAATAAATTCGACACTGCGCTCATGTACGTTTCGGACCACGGAGAGTCACTGGGTGAGGGAGGCCTCTACCTGCATGGGCTGCCTTATGCGATGGCTCCGGACGAGCAAACCAAAGTGCCACTGGTGCTCTGGATGTCTGACTCCCTCGTGAAAAGCGAAAAGCTCAACATGAGCTGTTTGAAGGCACAGGCAAGTTCACCTCTGAGCCATGACAACCTGTTCCACACCGTGCTCGGGATGATGAGTGTCCAGACATCCTCGTACCGATCAGCGTTGGACTTCACGGCTCCTTGCAAGACTTTGGCCATAAGCTCTTACTCAGGCCTCTAACTTCTAGATGTGGATTGGATCTTCTGCCAAGCGGGTCGGCGACGGCCCGCTTTGACAGTTGTTGCATTCGCACCATCTAGTGAACGATAGAGGATAGTACTCAGGGGTAGCACATCGTTCATGCGAGAAATTGCTATCGGCAGCGGAGGGATCACTTGGTCAGCCAGGATTCGACAACCTCAGCGCCATATTCGTTTTTCCAAGCCTTGAGCGTCTTTTGATTTCCTCCCTTCGTTTCGACAACTTCACCGCTGTGAGGGTTTTTGTAGACCTTCATTTCGCGTGGTTTTCGAGTGTTTTGGGGGGCGACATCAGCGGAGACCATCGCTTGCGGATCGAGGATCAGCACTACTTGGCGCAGGCCGTAGCCGTACTCGTTTAGCAAGCTGCGTAGCTTTGTTTCGAATTCCATTTCCTGCTTCAGTGCGGAGTCATTTTTCAGCGCTTCGAGCTCGGCCAGTTGGGCTGCGAGCTGTTGTTCGAGCAGGCGGAATTCAGCGAGACGAGACATACAATTCTCCAAGATGATGATCCTTGATCTTACAGCCACGAAAGCTAGGAAGCTAACTATCTTGAGCCCACTCACGTGGTCCATCAGCTGAAAGATTAATCCACTATCAAGGCGCGCTCTAGAACGCTCCCCTTGGAGTAGTCAGTTTATCCCGGGAGCAAGGGCTAGCTCAGGTAGGTAGGGCAAGGAAGAAAAAAACCGCCCCGAGGGCGGCTTTTTTAGCAGTTGGTGAAGGCCAGTAACGTTTCGCGAGTGCTCGGTTTCTTGTCAAGCTGACGGATCATCAAGTCGTAACGACTAGCATCTGCGGCTTGACGCGCTGGACGGATCTGCTGGTTCTCAAGGCGCAACGCATCTTTTGCGGTAACCGATGCGGTTGGTTCCACAGGGCGGGGGGCTGAGAAGCTCATGTCGGACTCCATCATTCTGCTCGTTTGAAAAACCGGGGATTAAGCTCTGGCTTGAAGTAATGCTTGCGATCGATCCACACGAACCCATCGTGCTTGCTAATCACTGCTACGTCGATGGGCCCTGACACTGATTCGCTGGGGCGTGTGACCCGCTCTTTCAGTGACTCTAGCTCAATCAAGCTCCTTGCCAAGCCAGCCATGTCTGGAAGGGGAAGCGAATTTATAATATTTGAGAGCGGAAATACATGCTGGTTTCGGATTTGCTCGTACCATCGGTCGGCGTGAGATGCACGAGTCTGCTCGATAATTTTCTCAAGCTCTTGTTGAGTAAGGGGATTTTGAGCCCCGCAAGCGATCATAACTTTTTGCCCCATCTCCTCCAGAGCCATGCTTGAGGATTGGTAAACAGCCTCAAACACATCAGGAGACACGCCCATGCGGAAGGTGTCAATCATGTGGGTCGTGGCGAAGGGCTGGATGACCGCCGGGGTTGAAGAGTCCATTGCTTTGGAGTCGTTCTCGTTTTTCCTGAAGATGAGTCGCTCGCCAAGGAATCCGTAGCAGTCGTAAACCTCAAGGACAGGAAAATATTCCTCCTTACCGTAACCTGCAATCACGACGCCGGTCAGTGATGCGTAATCCAAGAACTGCTTGATGGCCAGCTTGATGAGAGCACTCACAAATCGAGGTACAAGGTGAGCGCGCCCTGGATCTTGCATGAAAATGTCGATGCTTTCCTTCGCAACGTTTTCTAGATCCATTGCGGTTTCGGAGGTAGCGCTTGCGATGTCCGCCTCAGTGAGGAGGTCAGGTAGCCGGAGGTTCTCCACGTCCTCTTCCGCTTGTGTGAGCGCGGCGTCGATATCGTTGGTTGGCACCTTTGCCAAAAGCTCAATTTCGCTCTGCCCTAGATGAGCAGCAATCATGAACTGCAGTCGGTAAGACGCTCCGCCAAGCAACCGAAGCAGTGCATCCTTCTTGCTTTCCTTCGAAAAAAGCTTGTCGTTGTGCTGCACGAACTCGAAAAATCTGTCCGAGTAGGTTTGCAGCTTGTCGAATTGCTCGGTGCCCAGGTCCTCGCGGAAAGACTTGATGTAGAGCTCCCAAGGGACAGTTTGTAGCCCCGCAGAGCCGAAAATCATGAGCCCAACAGGTGCTTGCCTGGAGAGTTCGTAAAGCTTGTTGGCGCCTTTGAAATAGCGTTTCTCAAGCTCACCGTTTTTCCAGCTGGTCACCGTAGTGGCGCTGTCGGCAGCAAGCACTACCGCCGTACGACTCATGATCGCGATTTCTGCCGTCATCCCAATTCCCTTCGCAATGCTGCGGCTATGCGATGGCAATATGCCTGAGCTCTGCATTGATTGCTATATAGCCTGAAAAGCACATATGTCGGTTCAGATTATTCGTGAGATTTGGCTAGCGTCCGTAGACATCAAGATCCCGGAGAGCAGCATCTAAACGGCATGGGTTGCGGTCGGAGGTGCTTCGGTAAGTGAGTCGGGCAATCGTATGACGAAGCATGGCGTGGGTGCTCGCCAGATCTTGCTTCTACTTAGATTCTAAAATCTATGCTCGTTTTTGGTGCGATAGTCCAATCTGGATGAAAATAATCTTGGAGAAGGTGAAAAGCCACGGCCGTATTCGGCTGCAACCTCTTCCCGGCATCCGTTGCCTGACTTAATATACTCTCCAGTACAAATATTGAATGTGCCCTCCGCGAAAGGATTCATCATGTTGCGCCATGCCTTGTTCATTGCTCTGTCTGCCGCTGCCGCGCTGTTGCTGGCGGCGTGCGGCCAGGAAGCCGCCCCACCGGCTGCGCCGCGCCCGGCGCTGGTGGTGCAGCCGCAGCCGGCCGAAGCCGCTGCCGACAGTTACCCCGGCGAAGTGCGTGCACGCTTCGAGCCGGAACTGGCTTTCCGCATAGGCGGCAAGGTCAGCAAGCGCCTGGTCGAGGAGGGGCAGCGGGTAAAGGCCGACCAGCCGCTGGCCGAACTGGACCCGCAGGATGTGCGCCTGCAACTGGAGGCCAACCGTGCCCAGCTGGCAGCCGCCGAGGCCAACCTGTCGCTGGTGCGCGCCGAGCGCGATCGCTACCAGAAGCTGCTGGACCGGCAAATGGTCAGCCATTCCCAGTTCGATAACGCCGAAAATCTCTACCGTGCCGGCCTGGCCCGGCTGAAACAGGCCAAGGCCGAGTTCGACGTGGCTGGCAACCAGGCTGAATATGCTGTGCTGCGCGCCCCGCAGGCCGGGGTGATCGCCAAGCGCCAGGTGGAAGTGGGCCAGGTGGTCGGCGCAGGGCAGACTGTGTTCACCCTGGCTGCAGATGGCGAGCGGGAAGTCGCCATCGGCCTGCCGGAGCAGCAGTTCGCCCGCTTTGCCGTGGGCCAGCCGGTGAGCGTGGAGCTATGGTCGCACCCGCAGGAGCGCTTCCAGGGGCGTATCCGCGAGCTGTCACCGGCTGCCGACCCACGTTCGCGCACTTTCGCTGCCCGCATCGCCTTTACCTCAGCCGCCACCCCGGCGGAGCTGGGCCAGAGCGCCCGGGTGTTCATCGCCCACGAAGGGCTGATCCCGTTGGCGGTGCCCCTGTCGGCAGTCACAGCGGAAAACGGCCAGGCCTACGTCTGGCGGGTCAACAAGGACAGCCGCCTGGAGCGGGCAGTGGTGCGCCTGGGGCCCTATGGCGCCGACAGCGTACCCGTGCTCGAAGGCCTCGCCCCCGGCGACTGGGTTGTCGCCGCGGGTGGCCATGTATTGCGCGAGGGCCAGGAGATACGCCCCGTGGACCGTACCAACCGCGTAGTGAACCTGACGGCCAAGGAGTAAGTCCCGATGGGTTTCAACCTTTCTGCCTGGGCGCTGCGCAACCGCCAGATCGTCCTGTTCCTGATGATCCTGCTGGCGGCCATTGGCGCCATGTCCTACACCAAGCTCGGCCAGAGTGAGGACCCGCCGTTCACCTTCAAGGCCATGGTCATTCGTACCCTGTGGCCCGGTGCCACTGCTGAGGAAGTGTCGCGTCAGGTCACCGAGCGCATCGAAAAAAAGCTGATGGAAACCGGCGAGTACGAGCGGATCGTCTCGTTCTCCCGCCCGGGCGAATCGCAGGTCACCTTCATGGCCCGCGACTCGCTGCATTCCAAGGACATCCCCGAGCTGTGGTACCAGATCCGCAAGAAGGTCGCGGACATCCGCCACACCTTGCCGCCGGAGATCCAGGGCCCGTTCTTCAATGACGAGTTCGGCACCACCTTCGGCAATATCTATGCACTGACCGGTGAGGGCTTCGACTACGCGGTGCTCAAGGACTATGCCGACCGTATCCAGATCCAGTTGCAGCGGGTCAAGGACGTGGGCAAGGTCGAGCTGATCGGGCTGCAGGACGAGAAAATCTGGATCGAGCTATCCAACGTCAAGCTGGCCACCCTCGGCGTGCCGCTGGAGGCCGTGCAGCAGGCCCTGCAGGAGCAGAATGCGGTCAGCACCGCCGGTTTCTTCGAAACGCCCAGCGAGCGCCTGCAACTGCGGGTGAGCGGGCGCTTCGACAGCGTCGAGCAGATCCGCCAGTTCCCCATCCGCATAGCTGAACGCACCTTCCGTATCGGCGATGTGGCCGAGGTGCACCGCGGCTTCAACGACCCGCCCGCACCGCGCATGCGCTTCATGGGCGAGGATGCCATTGGCCTGGCGGTTTCGATGAAAGACGGCGGCGACATCCTGGTGCTGGGCAAGGCATTGGAAAGCGAGTTCGAGCGCCTGGCACGCAGCCTGCCGGCCGGCATGGAACTGCGCAAGGTCTCGGACCAGCCGGCGGCGGTCAAGGCCGGCGTGGGCGAGTTTGTCCAGGTGCTGGTCGAGGCGTTGGTCATCGTGCTGCTGGTGAGTTTCTTCTCGTTGGGCCTGCGCACGGGGCTGGTGGTGGCGCTGGCCATCCCGTTGGTGCTGGCCATGACCTTCGCCGCCATGCACTACTTCGGTATCGGCCTGCACAAGATCTCCCTCGGCGCGCTGGTGCTGGCTTTGGGCTTGTTGGTCGATGATGCGATCATTGCCGTGGAGATGATGGCGATCAAGATGGAGCAGGGCTACGACCGCCTCAAGGCGGCCAGCTACGCCTGGAGCAGCACCGCGTTCCCGATGCTCACCGGCACCCTGATCACGGCGGCGGGCTTCCTGCCCATTGCCACGGCGGCCTCCAGTACGGGCGAGTACACCCGTTCGATTTTTCAGGTGGTGACCATTGCCTTGCTGACCTCCTGGGTGGCCGCCGTGGTATTCGTGCCTTACCTGGGCGAGCGCCTGCTGCCGGACCTGGCCAAGCTGCATGCCTCCCGTCATGGCAAGGACGGCCACGCGCCAGACCCTTACGCCACACCGTTCTACCAGCGTGTACGGCGTGTGGTGGAGTGGTGTGTGCGGCGGCGCAAGACGGTGATCCTGCTGACCATTGCCGCCTTTGTCGGCAGTATCCTGCTGTTCCGTTTCGTGCCCCAGCAGTTCTTCCCGGCCTCAGGGCGCCCGGAGTTGATGGTCGACCTGAAACTGGCCGAGGGTGCCTCGCTGGCCAACACCGCCGAGCGGGTCAAGCAACTGGAGGCGTTGCTCAAGCAGCAGGAAGGTATCGACAATTATGTGGCCTACGTGGGCACCGGTTCGCCGCGTTTCTACCTGCCACTGGACCAGCAGCTGCCGGCGGCCAGCTTCGCCCAGTTCGTGGTACTGGCCAAGTCGATGGAAGACCGCGAGCGCCTGCGCAGCTGGCTGATCAGCACCATGGACCAGCAGTTCCCCGACCTGCGTGCCCGGGTCACCCGCCTGGAAAACGGCCCGCCCGTGGGTTACCCGGTGCAGTTCCGGGTGACTGGCGAGCACATCGAGAAGGCCCGTGCGCTGGCCCGTGAAGTGGCCGACAAGGTGCGCCAGAACCCGCATGTGGTGAACGTGCACCTGGACTGGGAAGAGCCGAGCAAGGCGGTGTTCCTCGAGATCGACCAGGACCGCGCCCGCGCCTTGGGCGTGAGCACCGCTCACCTGTCGAGCTTCCTGCAAAGCTCGCTGACCGGCACCACGGTCAGCCAGTATCGCGAGGACAACGAGTTGATCGAGATCCTGCTGCGCGGCACCCGGCAGGAACGCAGCGAGCTGGGCAACCTCGGCAGCCTGGCACTGCCGACCGACAATGGCCAGAGCGTGGCGTTGTCGCAGGTCGCGACTCTGGAGTACGGCTTCGAGGAGGGCATCATCTGGCACCGTAACCGCTTGCCGACGGTGACCGTGCGCGCCGATATCTACGACAAGGAGCAGCCGGCGACGCTGGTGAAACAGATAGAACCGACCCTGCGTGACATTCGTGCCAAGCTGCCGGATGGATATTTGCTGGAAGTGGGCGGCACGGTCGAGGACTCCGAGCGCGGGCAGAAGTCGGTGAATGCCGGCATGCCGCTGTTCGTGGTGGTGGTGCTGAGCTTGCTGATGATCCAGCTGCGCAGCTTCTCGCGCACGGTGATGGTGTTCCTCACTGCGCCGCTGGGGCTGATTGGCGTGACCTTGTTCCTGCTGGTATTCCGCCAGCCGTTCGGCTTTGTCGCCATGCTTGGCACCATTGCCCTGGCGGGGATGATCATGCGCAACTCGGTGATCCTGGTGGACCAGATCGAGCAGGACATCGCGGCGGGGCTGGATCGCTGGCAAGCGATCATCGAAGCCACGGTGAGGCGCTTCCGCCCGATCGTGCTGACTGCTTTGGCGGCGGTGCTGGCGATGATCCCGTTGTCGCGCAGTGTGTTTTACGGGCCGATGGCGGTGGCGATCATGGGCGGGTTGATCGTGGCCACCGTGCTTACCCTGCTGTTCCTGCCGGCGTTGTATGCGGCTTGGTTCAGGGTGAAGAAAGCCTAGCGGCTGTCATCGCACTGTAGGAGCAGCCTTGTGCTGCGAAGAGGCCGGCACGGCAACATGAATTTTCATGTGCTGCCCCGGCCTCTTTGCAGCACAAGGCTGCTCCTACAAGGATTTGCGACAACCGGGATTCAGAGGGCGCCGAAGACCTTCTTGGCCAGGCTGGTAGCCGCTTCAGCCGGGTTCTGGCGAATGCTCTGCTCCTGCTTGGCAATCATTTCGAACAGGCCATCCAGTGCCTTTTCAGTCACGTAGTTCTCGATGCTGGCGCTCTTGGCATCGACCACACCCAACGCCACTGCCTGCCCGGCAAAGTTGTTGTACTGCTGAGCCAGGCCAACCTTGTCGGTAGCCTGCTTGACGATCGGCAGGAACTTGGCGCGGATCTGCTCGCGGCTGCTCTTGTTCAGGTACTGGGTGGCCGAGTCGTCACCGCCGGCGAGGATGCCCTTGGCATCGGTCACGCTCATGTTCTTCACGGCATCTACCAGAATCGCCTGGGCCTGCGGCACGGCAGCCTCGGCGGCCTTGTTCATGCTGGTTTCCAAGGCCTCGACCTGTTCACCTTTGCCGAACATCTTCATCGCCTTGGCGGCCTTGCCCAGGTTGCCAGGCAGTTCGATGCGCACGTCGGGGTTGTCGCTGAAGCCGCCCGGGGTGCTCAGCTGCTTGACGGCCAATTGTGCGCCTTGGGTCAGTGCATCCTTCAGGCCGCCAGTGGCGTCTTTCTGGGTCAGATCGCCAAGCGACAGGGCCAGGGCACTGGCCGACAGCAGCAGGCCGGCACACAGGGTGGTGAAGCGCAGGGAAGTGCGGATCATGAAGCTTTCCTTGTAAACAGATGAATACGGGTTTCAGCGGACCGGATCGACCTTGATCCGCACGGGCTGAGGGTCACTGCCGTCGAGCATGACACCGTGGTGCTCGGTGTTTATGAACAGCAGCTTGCCGTCCAGCTCGATGCGCGCGCTTACCGCATAGCGGTGGCCTGGCTTGACCTGGGCCGGGTCGTAGATGAGGTGGAATGGCAGCGGTACGTTGCTTTTGACCGGGCCAGCCTGGCGGGCCAGGGTAACCGCCGGGGCGTCCATCAGCGAGACGTCCTGCAGCTCCACGCTGAGGGTGGCGGCCGGTGGCAGGGCACTGCGTTGCAGGTAGAAGACTTCGCCATCCAGGCTGGCCTGGTTGGACGGGGTGTGGCTGGAACAGGCTGCTAGCAAGGATGCGCAACACAGCATAAAGAGCTTTTTCATGGTATCTCCGAAGTCCTTGGCGTTGGCTTGTGGCCAACCCCAGGGACTTTAGCGGATTTCTTCTGGTGGGTCCTTGATGAAGATGCGACAAAGACAAAGAGGGGGAGAGCAAGGCGAAGCGCAATATTCAGCTACGGCGCGGCGGTCGCAGGCTGATTGCCTCCAGTTCGGTAACGCTTGGAAGGGTCAGGCCGCGCAGCGTTCTCCCGGCGTACGGGGTCATGGTGTGTGGGTCGTAGTAGGCCACGCGCAGATGCAAGGGTTCGTCGTCATTGACTGTGTTGCCATCCAGGTACGTGGTAAGCGTCACAGGTCCGTGTGTCGGCCACAGGGCGGCACCGGCAATGTAGCTGGAGCTTCTGTTGCTGTAACCGTCTTCCTGGGTCCGATACAGGCCGAACGTCATGAGCGCCTGTGGCCTTAGCAACTCTTCGGGAATCTCGATGATGTTCTTCATCTCGATGATCGCGGGCGACAGGGGCTGCTGACTTTGCTCGCCAGGCTGGGCGGGTATCCTCAGGACCATGGGAGGGTTTGGCTCAGGCTGGTTGATTGCAAGTGGCATCGACAGGCTCAAGCCGTTTGGCTCTTCATTGACGCCAACACCATAACTGGCCACTAGCGTTGGTTCGGCACCTTCCGGCAGGCTATTGCGGTCCAGCAGCAAGTTGAAAGGCATTGCGACGCCAAGCGTCTGGCACCCCCAGGCGGCCAGGATGATCTTGTTCTCATCCGTGCCCAACTGTACGCGTACGCCAAGGTGCGGTGCGCCTTCAGCTGTATGGATGCACGACGGGACAAGCACGGTCCCGCGGATCTCGATGAAGTTGGCGGGTAGCATGTTGGTTTTCCTCGGTTCGGTCATGGGTACAGGCGCCAGTCACTCAGCGAGGTTGTCGCTGAACTGGCGACCGTTTTCGGTGGCAATCTGGTCGACAGTCACCCGTTGTGTACCCGATACCGTGGCTGGTTCTATCGAGTGACGGCTGGTGGTGATGTAGCGCAGTTGGCCGTCTATCTCGATGCGCACGGCGAGGGCATAGCTGCGGCGTGGGTCGATAAGGCTGGTATCAAACGTCAGCGGCAGATTGATCGGCATCAGGCCGCCACAGCGCAGACGCAACTCGGCAAGGCTGATGGAGCGCGCATCTGCCTTCGAAATATCGATCAGCTTCAATTCAACCAGGCCGGACGGTGCGAGCGTGTTATCGCCAGAGGAAACGATTTCAACGTCCAGCGTCTTCATTTGAGTCATGTTGGTGCTCCTTGAGAGGGATGTGCTGAAGAGCACCGTGATCCTGATCCCTCCCAAGGGCTGAGAGCAGCCTGAAAAGCTACCGCTGTATAACCTCCGCAGGCTCATCGCGGTGCAATGCCACCTGGCGGATCGACAGGCGCAGTTCCGCAGACAGCACGCGCTTGGCCACGCCTTCGGCCAGCTCGCCGAGCTTGTTGCGATAACCGAGCTTGCCTTGGGCGTCAGCATGTAGCACGCCTTGCTCGACCAAGGTCTGGATAAAGTGGCGGAACAGGGTCTTGTCGAAGAACTCCGGGGCGTTCAGGCCGTGCAGGATCGACAGGCGCTGGGCCATCATCACGCACAGGTCTTCCAGCTCTTCGGCGCTGAGGCTGTTCTGCCCGCTGTTGAGCAACAGCGAGGTGGCCATATAGAAACGCTGCAGGGTCTGGGTGATGGTGCGGGCGAGCAGGGTCAGCACCACGAACTGCCGCGAGCTGGGCGCCGGGCGAATGTAGATGGCGTTGTCCTGGCGCAGCAGCCCTTGCTCGACCAGTGCGGCCAGCCACTGGTCGATCACCGCATCCAGTTGTTCCGGCGTCCAGCGCAGGAACAGTTCGGCCTGCAGGTAGGGATACAGCGCGTGTACATACTGGCCCAGCAGTTCGCGGCTCATGCGCGAGCTGCTGAGGAAGAAGCTGGCCAGCAGCGCCGGCAGGGCGAAGATGTGCAGCACGTTGTTGCGGTAATAGGTCATCAGTACCGCGTTGCCTTCATCCAGGTACAGGATGCGGCCCAGGGCGTCCTTCTGCTCGGCCACCAGGTTCATCCCGCGCACGTGCTCGATCAGCGCCTGGCCGTCGCCGTCGGGCAGGGTGGTGTGCGGCGAGTAGGGTACCTGGCGCAGCAAGGCCAGGTACAGGTCGAGCACGCGGGTCAGGGCGCGCTCGTCCAGGGCCAGGCGGCTGGTGGACAGCAGCGCCAGCGCCACCAGGTTGACCGGGTTGATAGCGGCCGCCTCGTTGAGGTGGCGGGCAACGGTTTCGCCCAGGCGGGTGGTGGTGGCGTTGAGCCAGGCCGGGCGGTACTGCGGGCCGTGGTCCTGTTCACGCCAGCCGGGTTGTTGCTGGTCGAGGAAACCGGCCAGGCGGATCGGCTCGCCAAAGTTCACGTACACCTGGCCAAAGCGCTGCCTGAGCGCGCCGAACACCTTGAAGATATCGAAGATCGACTCTTTCTTCTTGCTGGCACCGCGCAGCTCGCCCAGGTAGGTGCGGCCTTCGAGCACGCGCTCGTAGCCGATGTAAACCGGCACGAAAACGATCGGCGTACGCGACGAACGCAGGAAGCTGCGCAGGGTAATGGCCAGCATTCCGGTGCGCGGCTGCAGCATGCGCCCGGTGCGCGAGCGCCCGCCTTCGACGAAGTACTCGACCGGAAAGCCCTTGGTGTACAGGGTGTGCAGGTACTCGTTGAACACCGCGGTGTACAGCGGGTTGCCCTTGAACGTGCGGCGCATGAAGAAGGCGCCGCCACGGCGTAGCAGGTTACCCACCAGCGGCATGTTGAGGTTGATGCCCGCGGCCACGTGCGGCGGCGTCAGGCCGTTGCGGAACAGCAGGTACGACAGCAGCAGGTAGTCGATGTGGCTGCGGTGGCACGGCACATAGATCACTTCGTGGCCGGGTGCGATGCCTTGCACCTGCTCGATGTGGTTGACCTTGATGCCGTCGTAGATCTTGTTCCAGAACCAGCTCAGCACCACTTCGAGGAAGCGGATCGCGGTGTAGGTGTAGTCCGAGGCAATCTCGTTGCCATAGCGCAGGGCCTGGGCTTCGGCCTTGGCCAGCGGCAGGTTTTCGCGCTGCGCCTCTTCGACGATGGCCTGGCGCACCTGGGGCGCGTGGATCAGGCCTTTGACCAGGTTGCGCCGGTGCGAGATGTCCGGGCCGATGACTGCGGTCTTCAGGTTGCGAAAGTGCACGCGCATCAGGCGCTGGGCCATGCGTACGGTGCGTTCGTGGCCCTTGTTGTGCTGTACCAGTTCGCGCAGGTGAATGGGCGCGGAGAACTGCACCCGGGTCTTGCGCCCGAGGATCAGTACGGTCAGCAGCCGACGCAGGCGCCCGGTAACCGCCCAGCTGTCGGCGAACAGCAACTTCCACGGGCTGGATTCACTTGCCGGGGTCTGCCCCCAGAACACACTGACCGGAATGATCTGCGCATCCTCTTCGGCATGCTGGCTGACGGCGGCGACCAGGCGCTCCAGGGTGGGTGGGGCACCGCGCTTGTCATGGCGGCCGAGCCAGTCCGGGTCCGGGGTGAGGTAGAAGAATGCCGCAGGTTCCTGCAGCGGGCCAACCGCCACCGGCAGCACCGGGCGCGGCAGGCCCGCCTTGGTGCATTCATGGTCGAGCACGACCAGGTCGGTGAGCGCGGGCGAGGGCAAGGCATAGAACACCGGCCGGCTGCG
This sequence comes from Pseudomonas shirazica, assembly GCF_015168335.1. Classification (NCBI taxonomy): domain Bacteria; kingdom Pseudomonadati; phylum Pseudomonadota; class Gammaproteobacteria; order Pseudomonadales; family Pseudomonadaceae; genus Pseudomonas; species Pseudomonas shirazica. Next base: position 4,021,880 of record NZ_CP063456.1, on the reverse strand, counting down.
GTCGAGCTTGAGGGTGAGGGAAGACTGGTTGATGGTCTCGGAGCGCACCCACAGGTACAACAGGCGACGCAGGGCGCCGAAGATCAGGCGGCGCAGGGGGGAACGGGTCATGGGGTGTGTGCCCTGGGGGTGGTTTTCAGGTGGGTATCCAGCCAATTAGTCTGCCGTATCCGCGCAAGTTCAGCAAAAATCGCCGAACGGCGCGACGGTCATCAAATTTTTTTGTTCTGTGTCATATACTCGGCCTGCCACTTGCAAGATATTTGCGCAAGCGGCGTCGACACAGGGAGGGACTCTGTGTCTGCAAGGCGATCTTCACAATAAAAATCCGGAGTAGTTCAGATGTCGTCTCGTGAGACTGGGAATGTAAAGTGGTTCAACGATGCCAAGGGTTATGGCTTCATTCAGCGCGAAGGTGGTGCGGATGTATTCGTCCACTATCGGGCGATCCGCGGTGAGGGGCATCGTACCCTGGTCGAAGGTCAGCGGGTGGAGTACGCCTGCGTGCAGGGCCAGAAAGGCCTGCAAGCCGAGGACGTAGTAGGGCTCTGAGCCTCATGCGGTAAGGCTTGCTGTGGGAGCTGGCTTGCCGGCGATCACCGGCGAAGCCGGTGCCAGGCACCGTGTTGCCTGCATCGCCGGCAAGCCGGGCTCCCACAAAGAATGCAGTGCATTCAGGTGCGCCAGGTGATTTCCTCTTCACCGTCGGCGCTGATGCGGACCCAGCGGTCGGCATCTTCTTCCCCATCTTCCTCCACCCAGCCACCTGGCGCGCAGCGCACTTCCACACCCAGTGCGGCAAATGCGGCGCGGGCGCAGGCAACGTCATCGGCCCACGGCGTCTGGTCGCTTTCCAGGTACAGGCTGTTCCATTTCCCTACAGCCTTGGGTAGCCAGGTGACCGGAATGTTACCGGCCTGGCATTTGAAGGTATGGCCTTTCTGCTTCCATTCGCTGCAGGGGCCGATTGCCTGGGCGAGCCACTCGGCAATCTGCTTGTGGTCGACGTCGGCGTCCTTCAGGTAGATCTCGATATCAGGTTGGCGCATAAGGGCTCCGGGTGTGCTCAGTCTTGGCGCACGAAATAGTCATAACGCATGGAAACCGTGACCTCGAACGGCTCGGGCTGGTCGATCACCCGGGCACGCTTTTCGGCACTGGCACGCCAGCCGTGCGGGGTCATGGCCAGCAGGTCGGCGCGGGCCTTGGGCGCGGCCAGGCTCAGGCGGAACTCCAGGGTTTCGCTGTGGGCATGGGCCATGCCTTCGGGGACCAGGGCCAAGTGTTTGTCGTCGGCGTAAGGGCGTACTTCATCGTAGAGCACTTCGCGCAGTTCCATCAGGTGGCCGCTGGTGGGGCCGACCCGCATCAGGCCGCCGCCCGGGCTGAGCAGGCGCTTGGCCTCGTCCCAGTCCAGCGGGCTGAATACGCTGGCGATGAACTGGCAGCTGGCGTCGGCAAGCGGCACGCGGGCCATGCTGGCGACCATCCAGGTAACCTCGGGCGCGCGACGGCAGGCACGCTTGACTGCCTCGCGGGAAATGTCCAGGGCATAGCCGTCGGCAGCCGGCAGTGCCTGGGCGATTTGCGCAGTGTAGTAACCCTCGCCACAGCCGATGTCCAGCCAGGCCTCGGGCTGGCGTTCGGCGGCCAGCTCGGCCAGGCGGCGCGCCACCGGCGCGTAGTGGCCGGCGTCGAGGAAATCGCGGCGGGCTTCGACCATGGCCTGGTTGTCACCCGGGTCGCGGCTGTTCTTGTGCTGCACCGGCAGCAGGTTCAGGTAACCCTGGCGGGCCCGGTCGAAGCGGTGGCCGGCCGGGCACACCACGCCGTTGTCGAGCCGGCTCAGCGGCGCCTGGCAAAGAGGGCAGGCGAGCATCAGGCGAGCAACCGGACCAGGGTCTGGTAATAGATTTCGGTCAGCAGGTCGAGATCGCTGGCCAGGATCCGCTCATCCACCTGGTGGATGGTGGCGTTGACCGGGCCGAGCTCGACCACCTGGGTGCCCATGGTGGCGATGAAGCGCCCATCGGAGGTACCGCCGCTGGTCGACGGCTGGGTGTCGCGGCCGGTGACGCCCTTGATGCTGGCCGAGACGGCGTCCAGCAATTCGCCCGGTTCGGTAAGGAACGGCAGGCCCGACAGCGCCCAGTCGATCGACCAGTCCAGCTCATGCTTGTCGAGGATCGCCGACACCCGCGCCTGCAGGCCTTCGACGGTGGACTCGGTAGAGAAACGGAAGTTGAACAGGGCGGTCAGCTCGCCGGGGACCACGTTGGTGGCGCCGGTGCCGGAATTGAGGTTGGAGATCTGGAAACTGGTCGGCGGGAAGAACGCATTGCCTTCGTCCCAGTGCTCGGCCGCCAGTTCCGCCAGGGCCGGAGCGGCCAAGTGGATCGGGTTGCGCGCCAGGTGCGGGTAGGCCACATGGCCCTGCTTGCCGCGCACGGTCAGCTTGGCGCCCAGCGAGCCACGGCGGCCGTTCTTGACCACGTCACCCAGCAGGGTGGTGCTGGAGGGTTCGCCGACGATGCACCAGTCCAGGCGCTCGTTGCGTGCTTTCAGGCGCTCGACCACGGCCTTGGTGCCATGGTGGGCCGGGCCTTCCTCGTCGCTGGTGATCAGGAACGCGACCTTGCCGCGGTGGTCCGGGTAGTCCTGCACGAAGCGCTCGCTGGCAATCACCATGGAGGCCAGGCTGCCTTTCATGTCGGCGGCGCCACGACCGCAGAGCATGCCGTCGGCGTCGATCAGCGCTTCGAACGGCTCATGCTGCCATTGCTGCACCGGGCCGGTGGGTACCACGTCGGTGTGGCCGGCGAAGCACAGCACCGGGCCATCCTGGCTGCCGTGGGTGGCCCAGAAATTGTCGACGTCCTCGATGCGCATCGGCTCGAGCTGGAAGCCTACGGCGCCCAAGCGGTTCATCATCTGCGCCTGGCAGTCGGCGTCGACGGGGGTGACCGAGGGGCGACGGATCAGGTCGCAGGCCAGTTGAAGGGTAGGCGAGAGCTCGGCAGGGGCCGTCATGGGGAACTCCGGGGCAAGGCAAGGCGGGGAAATCTGAGGGCGTTATCTTATATCAAACCGTCAGGCCAATGGGGCCGCTTTGCGGCCCATCGCGACACAAGGCCGCTCCTACAGGCGATCTCGCCATATCTGACGGGATGCGATCCCCTGTAGGAGCGGCCTTGTGTCGCGATAGGGGCGCAAAGCGCCCCCGGCATTCTCAGGCCTGCTGCGGCTCGGCGGCCTTTTCCCCAGGCTTGGGCAGCGAAGACAGGAACGCCATCACCAGCGCCGCCACATAAGGCAACGATTGCACCAGCAACATCGCCACCCAGAAGCGCATGTCCGAACTCGGCAGCCCCTGTACCAGGTAGATGCCCAGCGCGGCGCCCCACAGCAGCAACATGATGAACAGCTCTTCCCGAGCCTCGGAAATCGCCACCAGCAGCCCGTGGCTGTCGGCGTTTTTCGGTGTGCGGAAGAACGGCATGCTGCTGGTGAAGAACCCGTACAGCACCGCCTTGGCGATGGTATGCGACAGTGCCAGCCCGGCCAGCGCCGCAGCAAAGGCATCTTTCAGGTTCACCCCTACCGCGCGGCGGTAGAGGAAGATGATCTTGCCGACCTTGAAGAAGAACAGTGCCAGCGGCGGAATGGCAAAGATCATCAGCGGCGGGTCGACCCGGTGCGGCACGATGATCATCGCCGCCGACCACAGCAGCGCGCCGATGGTGAAGAAGATGTTCATGCCATCGGCGATCCACGGCAGCCAGCCGGCCAGGAAGTGGTAGCGCTGGCCGCGGGTCAGCTCGCTGCCCTTGCCGCGCAGCAGGGCGCTGGCGTGGTGCTTGATGATCTGGATGGCGCCGTAGGCCCAGCGGAAGCGTTGCTTCTTGAAGTCGATGAAGGTGTCGGGCATCAGGCCCTTGCCGTAGCTGTTGTGGGCATAGGCGGCCGACAGGCCCTTCTCGAATACCCGCAAGCCCAGTTCGGCGTCCTCGCAGATGCACCACTCGGCCCAGCCCAGCTCTTCCAGCACGCTGCGGCGGGTCATGGTCATGGTACCGTGCTGGATGATCGCGTCACGGTCGTTGCGGGTGACCATGCCGATGTGGAAGAAGCCCTTGTACTCGCTGTAGCACAGCTTCTTGAAGGCGCTTTCGTGCTGGTCGCGGTAGTCCTGCGGCGACTGCACCACGGCAATCTTCGGGTCGGCGAAGTGCGGCACCATGTGCTTGAGCCAGTTGCGGTCGACGCAGTAGTCCGAGTCGATCACCGCGATCACCTCGGCGTCTTTGGCGGTGTGCGGGATCAGGTAGTTCAGCGCGCCGCCCTTGAAACCGGCCAGGGGCGCGACGTGGAAGAACCTGAAGCGCTCGCCGAGCTTCTCGCAATGGGCCTTGAGCGGCTCCCACACGGCCGGGTCCTTGGTGTTGTTGTCGATCACCAGCACTTCGTAGTCTGGGTAATCCAGCGCGGCCAGGGCATCGAGGGTCTGTTTGACCATCTCCGGCGGCTCGTTGTAGCACGGCACATGCACCGATACCTTGGGCCGGTAGGCGCTATCGGCCTGCACCGGCAGGAATTCGCGCCGGCGCTTGTGTATCCATACTGCCTCGGCCAGTTCGTGGGCCTCGGTCAGCAGCACGATGAACACGCCCAGCGCGCCGAGGGCAAGCAGCACGCCTACGGTCAGGCTGAACCAGGTGCTGTATTGCTGGCTGTAGTCGTAGGCGATCCATACCAGCACCGACCCGCACAGGAAGGTGATGAAGGTCAGGAAGGTGCGGCCGCGCTGGCGCAGGGCCGAACCGTCGATGAAAAGTACCATCAGGGCGATCATCGCCAGCACTACCGAGGCCACCGCCAGGGCGCGCCATTGCGGTATCGCCACCACCGGGCCGTCAAAGTTGAATTTTTGCTGGCGTTCGGCGTTGTACACGCCCCAGTAGGCGCCCACCGAGCCTTCGTCGCTGGCCTTCCACGGCTGGTCGTAGGCTTCGATGACGAAGTAATTGTAACCACGGCGGTTGAGGGTGTTGACCAGGGTACGCAGGTAGATGGCCTGGTCAGCCTGGGTGGCATCGGCGCCGCCGCGCATGCGGCCGTTGCTCGGCCAGCCGACTTCCGACAGCAGCAGGGGTTTGCGCGGGAACTGGTGCTTCAGCTCGCGGGCACGGTCGAGCACGAACTCGACCGAATCCTTCATTGGCACGAACTCCCAGTACGGCAGGATGTGCGCGGCAATCAGGTCGACGTGCTTGGCCAACTGCGGGTTTTCCTTCCAGATGTGCCATTGCTCACTGGTGGTCACCGGCACCTTGACCGCTGCGCGTACCCGGTCCAGGTACTTGATCAGGTTTTCCGGGGTGACTTCTTCGCGGAACAGCGCCTCGTTGCCGACCACCACCCGCACCACGCTGCGTGAGGTGTTGGCCAGCTGGATGGCCGTGGCGATTTCGCGTTCGTTGCGCTCCAGGTCCGGGCTGATCCAGATGCCCAGCGTCACCCGTAGGCCGAATTCCTCGGCCAGGCGCGGGATATCCGCCTGGGTGCCCTCCACGGTGTAGATCCGGATGCTGTCGGTCAGTTTGCTCAACTGTTCCAGGTCCTGGCGCATCTCGTCGTCACTGGGGTACTGGCCCTTCTGCGGGCTTTCGCCCAGGCGGAACGGTGAATACGAGAAGCCAGAGATCTGCTCTGGCCAGGCGGGGGCGGAGACCGGGCGGTTGATCAGGGCCCAGAACCCGGTGAACAACGCGGCGATGGCCAGGACCACGACCAGGTTCAGGCCGAATTTACGTGAAGACATTGTCGTCCATATGTGTCGAAGTGATACGACATTAAAGCAGGGTTGGTAGTCTCTTTCCTAACGATGCAGGCCATGGGCCCGCTGGCATATAATGCGCGCCGGTTTTTTGGGGTATGAACATGAGCACAGAAGATCCACGCTTCGCCGGCGTTGCCCGGCTGTATGGCGACCAGGGGTTGCACCGTCTGGGCCAGGCCCATGTGGCCGTGGTCGGTATTGGCGGGGTAGGCTCGTGGGCGGCGGAAGCGCTGGCACGCAGTGGCGTGGGCGAGATCACCCTGTTCGACCTTGACGATGTGTGCGTCAGCAACACCAACCGCCAGGCCCATGCCTTGGAAGGGCAGGTGGGGCGGCCCAAGGTCGAGGTCATGGCCGAGCGCCTGCGGGCGATCAACCCGGGGTGTACGGTGCATGCTGTCGCTGACTTCGTCACCCGCGACACCATGGTCGAGTACATCACCGAGAACCTCGACTGTGTGATCGACTGCATCGACAGCGTCATGGCCAAGGCGGCGCTGATTGCCTGGTGCCGGCGGCGCAAGATCGCCATCGTCACCACGGGGGGCGCCGGTGGGCAGATCGACCCGACACAGATCCAGATCGCCGACCTGAACAAGACCTTCAACGACCCGCTGGCCTCGCGGGTGCGTTCCACCCTGCGCCGCGACTACAACTTCTCGCGCAATGTCAGCCGCAACTATGGCGTGCCATGCGTGTTCTCCAGTGAACAGCTGCGCTACCCCAAGGGCGATGGCAGCGTTTGCCTGCAGAAAAGCTTCGTGGGCGAGGGCGTGCGGTTGGACTGCGCGGGTGGCTTTGGCGCGGTGATGATGGTGACCGCGACCTTTGGCATGGTGGCGGCGAGCAAGGCGGTGGAAAAACTGGTAGCGGGGGCGCGGCGGCCTTCGGAGCGGGTCAAGCCTGAATAGACCGCGTGGGCTTCTTCGCGGGCTTGCCCGCTCTCATAGAACAACACATGACTCATTGGTTCGGCGAGGTTCTGTAGGAGCAGCCTTGTGCTGCGAAGAGGCCAGGCTGACAAAGCCTGTCTATTGGCTGTACCGGCCTCTTCGCAGCACAAGGCTGCTCCTACAAAGGACGCGTCAGACGAGCGATATTGGTTCTCTGCGCGAAAGCGCAGCCCAAAGGGCTGGGCAATCTCCCACAGGTACTGCATCTCTCTCAAGAAAGGTGAAAGTCCTGTGGGAGCGGGCGAGCCCGCGAAGAAGCCAGCACCGATTCAACGGTTGGACGCCAGCTCTGCCATCCGCTGCAACACCGCATGCAGCCCGTTGCTGCGCGATGGCGAAAGCTGGCGCTCCAGGCCCAGCTGAGTGAACCACTCACGCAGATCGAGCCCGGCAAGTTCTTCACTGGCCAACCCCTGCACCCGCACCAGCAACAACGCCAGCAGCCCGCGCAACAGGCGTGCATCGCTGCTGGCCTTGAACCGCCACAAACCCTCGGCCTGCTCGGCCACCAGCCATACCAGGCTTTCGCAGCCATGCACCCGGTTGGCCTCGGTCTTTTCAGTATCAGCCAGCGGTTCCAGCCGATCGCCCCACTGCATCAGCAGCCGCGCACGCTGTTCCCAACCCTTGCCCTGCTCGAAAGCTTCCAGCGCCTGGCGCGCCTGATCGGGCAAGGTCATCGCAACAGCTCCAGGCCTTGATCCAACGCCTCGAAGAAACGCTGCAAGTCATCGCTGTCGTTATACAGCCCCAATGACACGCGGATCGCGCCCTCCAGGCCCAGGCCCTGCAGCAGCGGCATGGCACAGTGGTGCCCGGCACGCACGGCAATGCCTTGCTCGGTCAGCAGGTGGGCGATGTCGGCGTTGTGCACGCCTTCGATGACGAAACTGGCAAGGGCCGCCTGTGGCGTGCCCAGGATGCGCACACCATCGCGGTCTGCCAGGCCGCGCAGCAGGTGCTGGTGCAGGCTGGTTTCATGGGCTTCTAGTGCCTGGGCATCGAAGCTGGCCAGGTAGTCCAGGGTCGCACCCAGGCCGATCACCCCGGCGATCGGTGGCGTGCCAGCCTCGAACCCCAGCGGCGCCGGGCGGAAGCTGGCGTTGTGGTACTCGGCCAGTTGCACCATCTCGCCGCCGAACTGCCAATGGTGCAGCAGCTCCAGCGCCTGGCTGCGGCCGTACAGCACGCCCACGCCTTCCGGGCCGTACAGCTTGTGACTGGAGAACACATAGAAGTCGCAGCCAAGCTGCTGCACATCATGGCGGCCATGCACCACGCCCTGGGCACCGTCGACCACGGTCAGCGCGCCTTGGGAGCGGGCATGGGCCAGCAGCGCCGGCAGCGGCTGCCAGGTACCCAGCACGTTGGACAGCTGGCTCACCGCCAGCACCCGGGTGCGCGGGCCGATCAGTTGCAGCGCTTGGTCCAGGTCGATGCGGCCATGGGCATCCAGCGGCAGCACCACCAGGCGCAGGTTGCGTCGACGCGCCAGCTGTTGCCAGGGCAGCAGGTTGGCATGGTGCTCCAGGGCGCTGACGGCAATTTCGTCACCGGCCTCGAAGCGGTGTTCCAGGCCATAGGCCAGCAGGTTCAGTGCCGAAGTGGCACCGTGGGTGAAGATGATCTGCCGCGAGTCTGGCGCATTGAGCCAGGCGGCAACCTTGTCGCGGCTGGTTTCGAAGGCCTGGGTCGCCAGTGCGCCGGGCAGGTGCTGGGCACGGTGCACGTTGGCCGCGCCATGGCCGTAGTAATGGCTCAGGGCATCGAGCAGGGCTTTCGGCTTCTGGGTGGTGGCGGCGCTGTCCAGGTAGGTCTGGTGCTGCCGTTGCAGGGCGGCGATGGCGGGAAAATCGGCACGCCAGGGGGAGGGCTGGAACATGGTCGCGGGGCCTGGAATGAAAATCGGGTCTGGCGTGGTGCCAGACCCGATCTTAACATTTCAAACGCTGAGAATCCGCTGTTCGCGAGCAAGCTCGCTCCGGCAGCGGTTGAAAGGTTCTCAGTTGTGCGCGTGCAGCGCCTCGTTCAGCTCGATGGCCGACTTGTGGGTCTTGCACTCCACCGCGCCGTTCAGCGAGTTGCGGCGGAACAGCAGGTCGGTCTGGCCGGCCAGGTCGCGGGCCTTGACCACTTTGACCAGCTGGTTGTTCTCGTCCAGCAGGTTCACCTTGGTACCGGCGGTGATGTACAGGCCGGCTTCGACGGTGTTGCGGTCGCCCAGCGGAATGCCGATACCGGCGTTGGCGCCGATCAGGCAGCCTTCGCCAACCTTGATGACGATGTTGCCGCCACCGGACAGGGTGCCCATGGTCGAGCAGCCGCCGCCCAGGTCCGAGCCCTTGCCGACGAATACGCCAGCGGAAACGCGGCCCTCGATCATGCCCGGGCCTTCGGTGCCAGCGTTAAAGTTGACGAAGCCTTCGTGCATGATGGTGGTGCCTTCGCCGATGTAGGCGCCCAGGCGCACGCGGGCAGTGTCGGCGATACGCACGCCGGCCGGGACCACGTAGTCGGTCATTTTCGGGAACTTGTCCACCGAGAACACTTCCAGCAGCTCGCCCTTCAGGCGCGCTTCCAGTTGCAGTTCGGCGAGTTCGGCCAGGTCGACCGCGCCCTGGTTGGTCCAGGCCACGTTCGGCAGCAGCGGGAAGATGCCAGCCAGGCTCACGCCGTGCGGCTTGACCAGGCGGTGCGACAGCAGGTGAAGCTTGAGGTAGGCCTCTGGCGTCGAGGTCAGCGCGGCGTCTTCGGCCAGCAGGGTGGCGACCAGCGGCTTGTGGCTTTCGGCCAGGCGGGTCAGCAGGGCGGCTTGGGTGGCATCCACACCTTTCACGGCTTCGGCCAGTTGCGCGGCCTGGGCGTTGCTGAAGGCGATGGCCTGGTTGCCACCTTGGTAACCGAGAACAGGGGCTACTGCAGCGACCAGTTCGGCGCTCGGGTTGAGCAGTGGTTGTGCGTAGAACACTTCCAGCCAGGCGCCCTGGCGGTTCTGGGAGCCGACACCGAAGGCCAGGCTGAACAGGGTATTGGACATGTGATTACCTCGTGCGAAATAGGGTAGGGGCTCAGGCCAGGGCAGCGGCGTACAGGTCGGGCTTGAAGCCGACCAGGGTACGCGCGCCAAGGTCGAGCACCGGGCGCTTGATCATCGACGGCTGGGCCAGCATCAGCTCGACGGCCTTGGCCTGGTCGAGGTCGGCCTTGCTGGCGTCGTCCAGCTTGCGGAAGGTGGTGCCGGCACGGTTGAGGATGACTTCCCAGCCGTGTTCCTCGCACCAGCGGTTCAGGCTGTCACGGTCGATGCCTTGGGCCTTGTAGTCGTGGAATTCGTAGGCGATGGCCTGGTCTTCGAGCCAGGTACGTGCCTTTTTCATGGTGTCACAGGCTTTGATGCCGTAGAGCGTGTAGGTCATTGTGTGCATTGGGGATAACAGGCTGCCCCAATCTCTCCGTTTTCCGATTTCAGTCGCGGGATTATGCGGGAACGATCCTGTGAGCGCCACGGGTGTGCATGTCTTGGGTCTTGCAGTGTGTCGGAGACCGAGCGCCGCCCGCGCGGCGCATCGCCGGCAAGCCAGCTCCCACATCTGTTTCGGGCCAGTTATTCCTGCACCTCAGCCGCGCGAACCCTTAGTGCATGACTGAATTTTGGTGAGAAGCAGAAGCGATACCTTCAATATCGAAGGGAACAAACAGGGCGGGCAGCGGTAATTTCACAGAAGAGACTGGCCCGAAACAGATGTGGGAGCTGGCTTGCCGGCGATGCGCCGCGCGGGCGGCGCTCGATCTCAGCATCACCTCAACTTCAAGGCATACAGTTCCAAGGCAACACCCGGTCAAGCCTGCACCATTGTTAAGTATGTGCAACTTGCGTACGTTTTCTCTATGGCCATCACTGTGGAAGTCGAGGCGCGAAAAACGAAGCGATCGGTCAAGCAGAGGAGCAAATGAATGAAAAAGCGTGATTTGTTTGCCGAAATGATGAGCGGCATCGACGAGATGAAAGCGCAGCGCGAGGGGAAGATCACCCTGCGCCAGCATCATGTAAAGGCATTGGATGCACCCAAGGTTACTCCGCAGGAGATTGTCGCCATACGTGAGGGGCTGCGTATGTCGCAGGAGGTATTTGCCAGGTGCATCAGGACGAAGGCAGCAACGCTCCGGAACTGGGAGCAGGATAAAGCCAGCCCGAACCCTCAGGCGGCAATGTTGCTCAAGTTGGTTGAAAAATACCCGGATATGCTGGAGCGGCTTGAAGCGGTGTAAACATTTGGAATTACCCAGACCCGCTTCGGCGGGTCTATTTTTTCGCTTGAGACGCATCGTGTTACATATTCGTGGTTCCCTTGCGACTATTGTGCAGCGGCCCCGAATCGCCCACCGCCGCTAACATATTGTTTCAATGGCGATGTTTCGCCCTGTTGTCGTTTCTGGTTCACAAAGGAAGCTTTCCCGGATGCAGTCCGCCTACACCGTCCTCATCCTGCTGACGCTGGTCAGCGTGTCGAAGCTGGTCGGCCGCATGATTCCGCTGCCCTTGCCGCTGGTACAGATCGCCGCTGGTGCCTTGCTCGCTTGGCCGACACTGGGCCTGCATGTGGCACTGGACCCCGAGCTGTTCCTGTTCCTGTTCCTGCCACCGTTGCTGTTCGCCGACGGCTGGCGCATTCCCAAGCGTGAGTTGTGGCGCATTCGTGGGCCGGTGGTGGCGCTGGCCGTGGGCCTGGTGCTGTTTACCGTGGTTGGGGCCGGTTACTTCATTCACTGGCTGCTGCCGAGCATCCCGCTGCCCGTGGCCTTCGCCCTGGCCGCAGTGTTGTCGCCAACCGACGCCGTGGCGGTTTCGGCCATTACCCAGGACCGCCTGCCCACCCCGCTGATGCACATGCTCCAGGGCGAGGCCCTGATGAACGATGCCTCGGGCCTGGTGACCTTCAAGTTCGCCCTGGCGGCGGCGATCACCGGGGTGTTCTCGCTGACCGATGCAAGCTTCAGCTTTGTGCTGGTCGCCTTGGGCGGCCTGGCGGTGGGCGTGGGCCTGAGCTGGCTGATCGGCCGCCTGCGTGCCTGGATGATCGCTCGCGGCTGGGATGACCCGGCCACCCACGTGGTGTTCATGTTGCTGCTGCCCTTCGCTGCCTACGTGCTGGCCGAGCGCCTGGGCGTATCGGGCATCCTTTCGGCGGTGGCCGCCGGCATGATGCAGAGCTGGCTGGACCTGCTGCCACGGCAGACCAGCACGCGCCTGCTCAACCGCAGCGTATGGTCGCTGCTGGAGTTCGCTTTCAACGGCCTGATCTTCCTGCTGCTGGGCCTGCAGTTGCCGGACATCATCAAGGCCGTGGTCAGCCATGAGCCCACCGTCTGGCCGACCCTGGCCTGGCGCTGCCTGGACGTGGTGGCGATCTTTGTGGCGCTGATCTTGCTGCGGTTCATCTGGGTCCAGAGCATCTGGCGCTTGATCGATGTGGTACGCCGCTGGCGCGGCAAGCCGGCGCTGGTGCTGGTGCCCACGGCGCGCTCGTGCTGGCTGCTGACCCTGGGCGGTGTGCGCGGAGCGGTCACCCTGGCCGGCGTGATGTCGATCCCGTTGCTGATGGGAGCAGGCAAGGCCTTCCCGGAGCGTGACCTGCTGATCTTCATTGCGGCCGGTGTGATCCTGTTGTCATTGATCAGCGCCTGTATCGCGCTGCCGCTGTTGCTGCGCGGGGTGACCAAGAGCCCGGACGAGCGCTTGCACCAGGAAGTGCAGGAGGCCTGGCGACGCACGGCCGAGGCGGCGATCCATGCGCTGGAGGCAGAGGAAGTGATCGACAGCAATGCGCCGCAGGATGCCGCGCAGGCGACCCTGGCGACCGAGTTGAAGGCGCGCTTGATGGCGGAATACCGCGATGAGCTGGACAGCTACAACAACAGCGCCGAGGCCAAGGCCCTGGCCGAGCAGATGGACCTGCTGGAGCGGCGTTTGCGCCTGCGGGCGCTGCGGGCCCAGCGGCTGGAGCTGTATGAACTGCATCGCCAGCATCTGGTGGGGGATGAAGTGGTGCGGCAGGTGCTGGGTGAGCTGGATATGAGTGAAGCGAACCTGGGGTCAGTCAGGTAGACCCCAAGGGGCCGCTTTGCGGCCCTGTGGGAGCGGGTTTACCCGCGAATCAGGCGACGCGGTGCATGGCACCGGCTGTGCCGGTGTTCGCGGGTAAAACCGCTCCTACAGGTACTGCACAACACTCGAGAGTTGTACGGCCCCTGTCGAATCAGCGGTTCTGCAGGAATTCGCGAATCCGCTCCGCCGCCTCGATGCACTCGGCCAGCGGTGCAACCAGTGCCATGCGCACACGCCCGGCGCCCGGGTTCACGCCATCCACTTCACGCGACAGGTACGACCCCGGTACCACCGTCACATGCTGAGCCTCGAACAGGTCGCGGGTGAACTCGGCATCGCTGCCGGGCACCTTGGCCCACAGGTAGAAGCTGCCATCCGGGCGCTGCACATCCAGCACCGGCTGCAGGATATCCAGCACGGCGTCGTACTTGGCGCGGTACTGGTCGCGGTTTTCACGCACATGCGCCTCGTCCTGCCAGGCAGCGATACTGGCCAGCTGGGTTTGTACCGGCATGGCGCAGCCGTGGTAGGTACGGTACAGCAGGAACGGCTTGATGATCTCGGCGTCACCGGCGACGAAGCCCGAGCGCAGGCCCGGCAGGTTGGAGCGCTTGGACAGGCTGTGGAATACCACGCAGCGCTTGAAGTCGCTGCGGCCCAGTTCCGCACAGGCGGTCAGCAGGCCTGGTGGCGGGGCATCCTCGTCGAAGTACAACTCGCTGTAGCACTCGTCGGCGGCAATCACGAAGTCGTGCTCGTCGGCCAGGGCAATCAGCTTCTTCAGGGTGTCCATCGGCACCAGTGCGCCGGTGGGGTTGCCCGGCGAGCACAGGAACAGGATCTGGCAACGCTTCCACACTTCAGCCGGCACGGCGTCGAAGTCGGGGTTGAAACCGTTGCTTTCCAGGCACGGCAGGTAGTGCGGGGTGGCACCGGCCAGCAGCGCTGCGCCTTCGTAGATCTGGTAGAACGGGTTGGGGCTGACCACCAGGCCGTCATCGGCGCGGTTGACCACGGCCTGGGTGAAGGCGAACAGCGCTTCACGGGTGCCGTTGACCGGCAGGATGTGGTGGTCGGCATCCAGCCAGCCGGCCGGTACGCCGAAGCGCCGCTCGCACCACTGGCCAATGGCCTGGCGCAGGGCGGGCAGGCCGATGGTGCTTGGGTACACTGCCAGCTTGTCGAGGTTGTCGGCCATGGCCTGGGCGACGAACACCGGCGATTCGTGCTTCGGCTCACCGATCGACAGCGCGATGGCGCGCTTGTCCGCCGCAGGCTTCACGCTGCCCAGCAGGGCGCGGAGTTTCTCGAACGGGTAGGGCTGAAGCTGGGTCAAGGCATGGTTCATCGGCGCAAGGTCTCGTCAATCGTCTAGTCGTTAAAAGGTCACGCGGGTGGGGCTGGCATCGCTGGCCTGGCCGGCCTGCAACTGCTGGACGATGGCCTCCTGCAGTCGGCTGCACAGCTGTGGGTCGGACAGCGGCTGGTTGTCGGCATCGGTGATGAAGAACACGTCTTCCACCCGCTCGCCAAGGGTGGCGATCTTGGCGTTCTGCAGCGACAGGTCGAACTCCAGGAAGATCCGCCCCAGCCGGGCCAGCAGGCCTGGGCGGTCGGGCGCGGTGATTTCGAGGATGGTCACCGGCCGCTGGGCATCGTTGAGGATGGTCACCTGTGGCGGGAAGTCGAAGTGCTTGAGCTGGCGCGGTACCCGGCGCTGGATGATGGTCGGGTAGTCCTCGGGGTTGCGCAGCGCTTCGGTCAGGCCGTCGCGAATCTGCTTGACCCGCTGCGGGTTGTCGCCGATCGAGCCGCCGTCGTTGTCCAGCACGATGTAGGTGTCGAGGGTGAACTGGCTGCTCGAGGTGATGATTCGCGCGTCATGAATGTTCAGGTTCAGCTGCGACATGGCTGCCACCGTGACGGCGAAGAAGTCGTGCTGGTCGGGGGCATAGATGAAGATCTGCGTGCCACCCTCGAACTCGCGCTGGGTGGTTTCCTTGATCAGCACCAGCGGCCCGCCATCGGCTGGCTGCTGGAGGATCGCGTCACTGTGCCAGGCCACGTCGGCAGCGGTGTGCTTGAGGAAGTAGTCATCCCCCAGCTGCGACCACAGTTGCTCGACATCGTCCGGGTCGGTGCCTTCGCGCACCAGGATATCCAGCGCCGCCGATTGGGTCTGGCGAATCTGCTCTTCGCGGTCCAGCGGGTTTTCCAGGCCTCGGCGCAGGGCGCGTTTGGTCTCGGTGTACAGCTGGCGCAGCAGGCTGGCCCGCCACGAGTTCCACAGGCTGGGGTTGGTGGCGTTGATATCGGCCACGGTCAGCACGTACAGGTAGTCCAGGCGTGTCTCGTCGCCCACGTGCAGGGCAAAATCGTTGATTACCTGAGGGTCGGACAGGTCCTTGCGTTGGGCGGTGGTCGACATCACCAGGTGGTTCAGCACCAGCCAGACGATCAGCCGGCTGTCCCAGGCCGGCAACTGGTGGCGCTCGCAGAACTTCTGCGCATCCACCGCGCCCAGCTCGGAATGGTCGCCCTGGCGGCCCTTGCCGATGTCGTGGTACAGGCCGGCCAGGTAGATCAGCTCGGGCTTGGGCAGGCGGCCCATGAGCTTGCTGGCCAGCGGGAATTTCTCGGACACCGGGGTGTATTGCAGCTTGCGCAGGTGCTTGATGAGGTTGAGGGTGTGCGCATCGACCGTATAGATGTGGAACAGGTCGTGCTGCATCTGCCCGACGATCAGGCCGAACTCCGGCAGATAGCGGCCAAGGATGCCGTAGCGGTTCATCCGCCGCAGGTTGCGGTGTATACCGATTTCACACTTGAACAGCTCGATGAACAGGCTGGTGTTGCGGATATCGGTGCGGAAAGTGTCGTCGATCAGGTGCCGGTGTTCGCGCAGCAGCCGCACCGTATCGGCGCGTACGCCCTTGATCTCGGGGTGCTGAGCCATCAGCACGAAGATTTCCAGCATTGCGAACGGTGTGCGCCTGAACACGTTCGGCCTGACTGCCTCTATATAGCCATCATGCAGGCGGAAGCGCGCATTCAGCGGCTGGGTGGTGCCGCTGTCGTCATCGGCGAGGATGACCTCCTCGAAGTGCTGGATGATCAAGTCGCACAGCTGGCTGATGCTCATCACCACCCGGTAGTACTGCTGCATGAACTGCTCGATCGCCCGCTTGGGGTTGTCGTCGCTGTAGCCCAGCAGCGCTGCGATGCTGCGCTGATGGTCGAACAGCAGGCGATCCTCGGCGCGCCCGGCCAGCATGTGCAAGGCGTAGCGCACCCTCCACAGGAAGTCCTGGGACGAGGCCAGCAGTTCGTTCTCGCTTTCCAGCAGGAAGCCTTCGCCGGCCAGCGCGTGCAGATTGAGGGTGCCGTACTGGCGGCGGGCCACCCACAGCACTGTCTGGATATCGCGCAGGCCACCGGGTGAACCTTTCACGTTGGGTTCTAGGTTGTACTCGGTGTCGTTGTACTTGTGATGGCGGGCCTTGAGTTCGGCGCGCTTGGCCAGGAAGAAGTCCTTGCTCGGCCACATGTGCGCAGTGCTGGTCACCTCAAGCATGCGTTGGCGCAGCGCCTCGGGGCCGGCGATGGTGCGGCTTTCCATCAGGTTGGTGATGACCGTCAGGTCGGCGCGGGCCTGCTCGGCGCACTCGTCGACGGTGCGCACGCTCTGGCCCACTTCCAGGCCGATGTCCCAAAGCAGGGTGAGAAACCGCTCGATGGCGTCGCGGTACTGCTCGTGTTCGGCAGCACCCAGCAGGATCAGCAGGTCGATGTCCGAATGCGGGTGCAGCTCGCCGCGTCCGTAGCCACCCACCGCGACCAGGGCGATGCCGCTCTGGTCACCCCAGTCGAACTGGTTCCAGGCCTGTTGCAGGATGTTGTCGACGAGCCAGGCGCGGGCCTCGATCAGTGGGCGGATTTCGCTGCCACTGCGGAAACGCTTGTCGAGCACCTCGCCGGCCTGGCGGATGGCTTTCTTGAAGGCGGCGATGGGGCTCGCCTTGAGGGCCAGTTCCGCCTGGAACTGGCCGCGGTCGAACAGTTCGGGGTCCACCTGGGGCATCGCGTCACGTTCCTGTCGTAGGGTGGCCTGTGGGAGTGCGGTCAGGCCGAGGTGCGCGGGATGGTGTCGTCCTTGCGCAGGGTGAAGATCTCGTAGCCGGTCGCGGTCACCACCAGGGTGTGCTCCCACTGGGCCGAGAGTTTGCGGTCCTTGGTGATGGCGGTCCAGCCGTCGCCCAGCACCTTGGTGTCGGCCTTGCCCTGGTTGATCATCGGCTCGATGGTGAAGGTCATGCCTTCCTTCAGCTCCATGCCGGTGCCGGCGCGGCCGTAGTGCAGGATCTGCGGCTCTTCGTGGAACACCTTGCCGATGCCGTGGCCACAGAACTCGCGTACCACCGAGAAACCGTTCTTTTCAGCGTGCTTCTGGATCACTTCGCCGATGTCGCCCAGTCGGCAGCCCGGCTTGACCAGTTCGATGGCCTTGTACATGCACTCCTGGGTCACCTTGGACAGGCGCTCGGCCCATACCGGCACGGTGCCGACGTGGAACATGCGGCTGGTATCGCCGTGGTAGCCGTCCTTGATCACGGTGACGTCGATGTTCAGCGTGTCACCGTCCTTGAGCGGCTTGTCGTTGGGGATGCCGTGGCAGACCACATGGTTGATCGAGGTGCAGATCGACTTCGGGTAGCCCTTGTAGTTGAGCGGTGCCGGGATGGCCTGCTGGACGTTGACGATGTAGTCGTGGCACAGGCGGTCCAGCTCTTCGGTGGTGACACCGGGCTTGACGTGTTCCTCGATCATTTCCAGCACCTCGGCGGCCAGACGGCCGGCGATGCGCATCTTCTCGATGTCTTCTGCGGTCTTGATGGTGACGGTCATTACAGGCTCTCTACAGCGCCGTGCACGGCGCGAACAAACGGGAAAGGCCGGATTCTAGCAGAGCAGGGCGCCGATCGGTCGGGATAAAGGCGGCAATGCTGCTGTCTACAGCTGGCATTCTGGCGCGAAAGCCGGGGTGCTGCAAAAACCGCTGACGGACGCAACGGTATCCGGGTTCCGTTCGGTCGCGGTCTGTGGTATAAAATGCGCCGCTTTCGGGGACGACCCCGTCAGCACTTAACCCACACACGTGTCGACACGATGACCTGGGTGCCCCGAGTTGCAGAATTCGCGGGTTGGTCATTGGGATACGTGGAGGCCCAACCCGACTTATCAAGGAACTATCATGTCCCAAGTCAACATGCGCGATATGCTGAAGGCCGGTGTGCACTTCGGCCACCAGACCCGTTACTGGAACCCGAAAATGGGCAAGTACATTTTCGGCGCGCGTAACAAGATCCACATCGTCAACCTGGAAAAAACCCTGCCAATGTTCAACGACGCTCTGTCGTTCGTAGAGCGCCTGGCCCAGGGCAAGAACAAGATCCTGTTCGTCGGCACCAAGCGTTCCGCCGGCAAGATCGTCGCCGAGCAAGCTGCTCGTTGCGGTTCGCCGTACGTTGACCACCGTTGGTTGGGCGGCATGCTGACCAACTACAAGACCATCCGCGCTTCGATCAAGCGCCTGCGCGACCTGGAAACCCAGGCCGAAGACGGCACTTTCGCCAAGCTGACCAAGAAAGAAGCCCTGATGCGCTCCCGCGACCTGGAAAAACTGGATCGCAGCCTGGGCGGCATCAAGGACATGGGTGGTCTGCCAGACGCTCTGTTCGTTATCGACGTTGATCACGAGCGCATCGCGATCACCGAAGCCAACAAGCTGGGCATCCCGGTAATCGGCGTTGTCGATACCAACAGCAGCCCGGAAGGTGTTGACTACATCATCCCAGGTAACGATGACGCCATCCGCGCTATCGAGCTGTACATGACTTCGATGGCTGACGCAGTCATCCGCGGCCGCAACAACGTTGCCGGCGGCACCGAAGTTTACGCTGAAGAAGCGGCTGCACCTGCTGCCGAGTAATTAGACGCTAGCGTCGACTTGGCACGCAAAAAGGGGGCTCTGCCCCCTTTTTGCCACCTTGAAATCCTGCTGTCAGCATCGGCCCCGCATCATGGGCCCGCTGAGATAAACACAGTGGATTTGCAGAATTGAACGCCCGTGACGAACGGGTGGAATGGTTGAAAAACTTTCCAAGAGGATTTTGAAATGGCAGCAATTACTGCAGCGCTGGTCAAAGAACTGCGCGAGCGTACCGGCGAAGGCATGATGGATTGCAAGAAGGCCCTGGAAAAGGCCGGCGGCGACATCGAAAAAGCCATTGACGACATGCGTGCCTCGGGCGCCATCAAGGCCGCCAAAAAGGCTGGCAACGTCGCTGCTGAAGGCGCTATCGCCGTCAAGACCGACGGTAAATCCGCCGTCCTGCTGGAAGTGAACTCGCAGACCGACTTCCTGGCCCTGCAAGACGACTTCAAGAACTTCGTTGCCGACAGCATCGAAGAAGCCTTCGCCCAGAAGCTGACCGACGCTGCTCCGCTGATCGCTTCGCGTGAAGCTGCTCGTGAAGCCCTGGTTGCCAAGTGCGGCGAGAACGTCAACATCCGTCGCCTGGTGCGCGTTGAAGGTGACGTTGTCGGTGCCTACCTGCACGGCAACAAGATCGGCGCTGCCGTTGTCCTGAAAGGCGGCGACGTCGATCTGGCCAAGAACATCGCCATGCACGTTGCAGCTTCGAACCCTGAGTTCCTGCTGCCGTCGGAAGTATCGGCCGAAGCCATCGAGCGCGAGAAGGGCGTCTTCCTGCAGCTGAACGCTGACAAGATCGCCGGCAAGCCGGAAAACATCGTCGAGAACATGATCAAAGGTCGTATCTCGAAGTTCCTGGCCGAAGCCTCGCTGGTCGAGCAAGCCTTCGTCATGAACCCGGAAGTCAAGGTTGGCGATCTGGCCAAGAAAGCCGGCGCTGAAATCGTTTCCTTCACCTACTTCAAGGTAGGCGAAGGCATCGAGAAGCCAGTCGACGACTTCGCTGCTGAAGTTGCCGCTCAGGTCGCTGCTGCCAAGCAGTAAGACAGCCCCGTCTGTCGCCCCAAAGAGGCTGCCCGCTCACGCGCGCAGCCTCTTTGTCAAAACGGCGAAGGGTTTATAAGGCCCGTCGTCGCTGGCACCGAAGCGGTGCCACGCTACAGTTAGCAGGCTGCAAACAGCCCGCACGAATTTTCTAAAAGTACGCCGCAGGAGAGACTCGCAATGGCTCAGCAGGTGAGTGGTCGCCAACCTCGCTATAAACGCATTTTGCTCAAACTTAGCGGCGAGGCCCTGATGGGCTCGGAAGACTTCGGGATCGACCCGAAAGTGCTGGATCGCATGGCCCTCGAAGTTGGCCAGCTGGTAGGGATCGGTGTCCAGGTCGGCCTGGTGATCGGTGGTGGCAACTTGTTCCGCGGCGCCGCGCTCAGCGCAGCCGGCATGGATCGCGTCACCGGTGACCACATGGGCATGCTGGCTACCGTGATGAACGGCCTGGCCATGCGCGACGCGCTGGAGCGCTCGAACATCCCGGCCCTGGTCATGTCGGCCATTTCCATGGTCGGTGTCACCGATCATTACGATCGTCGCAAAGCTATTCGCCACCTCAACTCCGGGGATGTGGTAATTTTCTCCGCCGGTACCGGCAACCCGTTCTTCACCACCGACTCCGCCGCCTGCCTGCGCGCCATCGAAATCGATGCCGACGTGGTGCTGAAGGCGACCAAGGTCGATGGTGTGTACACTGCCGATCCATTCAAGGACCCGCATGCCGAGAAGTTCGATCACCTGACCTACGACGAGGTCCTGGATCGCAAGCTGGGTGTGATGGACCTGACCGCAATCTGCCTGTGCCGTGACCACAAGATGCCATTGCGGGTATTCAACATGAACAAGCCTGGCGCCCTGCTGAACATCGTGGTGGGTGGCGCTGAAGGTACTCTGATCGAGGAAGGCCAAGCATGATCAACGACATCAAGAAAGACGCGCAGGAGCGCATGGGCAAGTCTATCGAAGCCCTGGCTCGCAACCTCGCGGCAATCCGCACCGGTCGCGCCCACCCAAGCATCCTGGACAGCGTCAAGGTCACTGCCTGGGGTAGCGAGATGCCACTGAACCAGGTGGCCGCGATCACCGTCGAAGATGCCCGCACCCTGAAGATCGTCGCCCACGACAAGAACCTCAGTGCTGCCATCGAAAAGGCCATCCTCACCTCCGACCTGGGCCTGAACCCGTCCAGCGCCGGCACCACCATTCGTGTGCCGATGCCGGCCCTGACCGAGGAAACCCGCAAGGGCTACACCAAGCAGGCCAGCGGCGTTGCCGAGGATGCCAAGGTAGCCGTGCGCAATGTGCGCCGTGACGCTCTGGCCGACCTGAAGAAGCTGACCAAGGACAAGGAAATCAGCGAAGACGAAGAGCGTCGCGCCGCTGACGAGATCCAGAAGCTGACCGACAAGTACGTTGCCGAAGTCGATGCAGCCTTCAAAGCCAAGGAAAAGGACCTGATGGCCGTCTAAGGCCGGGGCTTTTTAATGGAAAAGACCAAGCCAGCGGCGCCGTCCTCGGTGCCGCGTCATGTCGCGATCATCATGGATGGCAACAACCGCTGGGCGAAAAAGCGCCTGTTGCCCGGCGTTGCCGGGCACAAGGCGGGTGTAGACGCCGTTCGCGCGGTCATCGAAGTCTGTGCCGAATCCGGGGTCGAGGTGCTGACCCTGTTCGCCTTCTCCAGCGAGAACTGGCAGCGTCCCGCCGAAGAGGTCGGTGCGCTGATGGAACTGTTCTTCTCGGCCCTGCGCCGCGAGGCCAAACGCCTCAACGAGAACAACATCAGTCTGCGTATCATCGGTGACCGTTCGCGCTTCCATCCCGAGCTGCAGGCCGCCATGCGTGAGGCCGAGGCACTGACTGCCGGCAACAATCGCTTTATCTTGCAGATCGCGGCCAACTACGGTGGCCAGTGGGATATCGCCCAGGCCGCCCAGCGGCTGGCGCGGGAAGTGCAAGCCGGGCACCTGCGCCCGGAAGACATCACCCCGGGCCTGCTGCAGACCTGCCTGGCAACCGGCGAGCTGCCGCTGCCGGACCTGTGCATCCGCACCGGTGGCGAGCACCGCATCAGCAACTTCCTGTTGTGGCAGCTGGCCTACGCCGAGCTGTACTTCTCCGACCTGTACTGGCCGGACTTCAAACACGAGGCCATGCGCACCGCCCTGGCCGATTTCGCTTCGCGCCAGCGCCGCTTCGGTAAGACCAGCGAGCAGGTCGAGGCTGGAGCTCGTGCTTAATGCTTAAACAACGCATCATTACCGCGCTGATCCTGCTGCCGATCGCGCTGGGTGGCTTCTTCCTGCTCAACGGTGGGGACTTCGCCCTGTTCATCGGCTTCGTGGTGACCCTCGGCGCCTGGGAGTGGGCGCGTCTGGCCGGGCTCATGGCCCAGCCGCTGCGCATCGCCTATGCCGTGGTCGTCGCCGGAGCGCTGATGCTGCTGTACATCCTTCCGGAGCTGGCGCCCTGGGTGCTGGGCGCTGCGGTGATCTGGTGGGGGTTGGCCACCTGGCTGGTGCTTACCTATCCACGTAGTAGCGAGCTGTGGGCCAGTGCAGCCTGCCGGTTGCTGATCGGCCTGCTGGTTTTGCTGCCGGCCTGGCAGGGTCTGGTGCTGCTCAAGCACTGGCCGCTGGGTAACTGGCTGATCCTGTCGGTCATGGTGCTGGTGTGGGCTGCCGATATTGGCGCGTACTTCTCCGGCCGTGCCTTCGGCAAGCGCAAGCTGGCGCCTCAGGTGAGCCCTGGCAAAAGCTGGGAAGGCGTGTATGGCGGCCTGGCGGTCAGCCTGGTGATTACCCTGGTGGTCGGCATCAGTCGCGACTGGGGCTTCGGCCAGATTCTGCTGGGCCTGCTGAGTGCAGCCCTGGTGGTCATGTCTTCGGTGGTCGGTGACCTGACCGAAAGCATGTTCAAGCGCCGTTCCGGCATCAAGGACAGCAGCAACCTGTTGCCTGGCCATGGTGGGGTACTCGATCGCATCGACAGCCTGACTGCGGCGATCCCGATTTTCGCCGTGCTGCTATGGGCCGCCGAATGGGGTGTGATGTGAGCCGTCCGCAGCGTATTACCGTGCTCGGGGCCACCGGCTCCATCGGCCTGAGCACGCTGGATGTCATCGCGCGCCATCCCGACCGTTATCAGGTGTTCGCCCTGAGTGGCTATTCGCGTATCGACGAATTGCTTGCGCTGTGCGTGCGCCATCGGCCGACATTCGCCGTGGTACCGAATGCCGAGGCGGCCGCGCGACTGCGCGAAAGCCTGGTTGCGGCAGGTTGCGCCACCGAGGTGCTGGAAGGCGAGGCCGGGTTGTGCCAGGTGGCTTCTGCGTCGGAAGTGGACGCGGTGATGGCGTCCATCGTCGGCGCCGCCGGCCTGCGCCCCACCCTGGCGGCGGTCGAGGCGGGCAAGAAGGTGTTGCTGGCCAACAAGGAGGCGCTGGTGATGTCCGGCGCGCTGTTCATGGAGGCGGTGCGGCGCAGTGGTGCCGTGCTGTTGCCGATCGACAGCGAGCACAATGCGATCTTCCAGTGCATGCCCGGCGACTACGCGCGCGGCCTGAGTGCCGTCGGCGTGCGCCGGATCCTGCTCACCGCCTCCGGTGGCCCGTTCCGTGAGACGCCCGTCGAGGCGTTGCTGGACGTCACCCCGGAACAGGCCTGCGCGCACCCCAACTGGTCCATGGGGCGCAAGATTTCCGTGGATTCGGCCAGCATGATGAACAAGGGCCTGGAGTTGATCGAAGCCTGCTGGTTGTTCGATGCTGCACCGGCCAAGGTCGAGGTGGTGGTGCACCCGCAGAGCGTGATCCACTCCCTGGTGGATTATGTGGACGGTTCGGTGCTGGCGCAGTTGGGTAACCCGGACATGCGCACACCCATCGCCAACGCCCTGGCCTGGCCCGAGCGGATCGATTCCGGGGTGGCGCCGCTGGACCTGTTCGGCATCGCCCGTCTGGACTTCCAGGCGCCCGACGAACAGCGCTTCCCTTGCCTGCGCCTGGCGCGGCAGGCTGCCGAGGCCGGCAACAGCGCACCGGCCGTGCTCAATGCGGCAAACGAGGTCGCAGTCGAGGCATTTCTCCAGCGGCGTATCCGCTTCCCGGAGATCGCGGGTATGATCGAACAGGTGCTCGATCAGGAGCCCGTCGTACCGCTGCCGTCGCTGGACGCGGTGTTCGCCGCCGACCAGCGTGCCCGGGAGCTTTCCCGTGAGTGGCTGAGGCGTCACGGTCGCTGATGCAGGCCCGCCACGGTTCACGAGGGGGCTGGGCATGATGCCAGCCCGCTGAACATCATTCGGAGATGGATATGACAGCGCTCTACATGATTATCGGCACCCTCGTAGCCTTGGGTGTACTGGTCACTTTCCATGAATTCGGCCACTTCTGGGTGGCACGCCGCTGCGGTGTCAAGGTGCTGCGCTTCTCGGTGGGCTTCGGCACGCCGCTGCTGCGCTGGCATGACCGCCATGGCACCGAGTTTGTGGTCGCGGCGATCCCGCTGGGTGGCTACGTCAAGATGCTCGACGAGCGCGAGGGGGACGTGCCGCCGGCGCTGATCGAGCAGTCGTTCAACCGCAAGTCCGTGCGCCAGCGCATCGCGATCGTCGCGGCGGGCCCGGTTGCCAACTTCCTGCTGGCCATCCTGTTCTTCTGGGTGCTGGCGATGCTGGGTACCCAGCAGATCCGCCCGGTGATCGGCGCGGTCGATGCGGGCAGCCTGGCAGCATCGGCAGGCCTGACCGCAGGTCAGGAAATCGTCTCCATCGACGGCAAGCCGACCAATGGTTGGTCTGCGGTCAACCTGCAACTGGTTCGCCGCCTGGGCGAGAGCGGCACCTTGCAGATTGGCGTGCGTGAAGAGGGCACCAGCGCCGAGCGCCAGCTGCAGGTGAAGCTGGACAGCTGGCTCAAGGGCGCCGACGAGCCGGACCCGATCCAGTCCCTTGGGCTGCACCCTTGGCGCCCGGCGATCTTGCCGGTGTTGGCCGAGATCGATCCGAAGGGGCCGGCTGCCGCTGCGGGCCTGAAAACCGGTGACAAGCTGCTGGCCCTCGATGGCGTGGCAGTGAGCGAATGGCAGCAGGTGGTCGATGCCGTGCGGGCCCGCCCGCAAGCCAAGGTTCTTGTGCGTGTCGAGCGCGATGGTGCTGCGCTGGACGTCCCGGTCACCCTGGCGCGCAAGGGCGAGGGCAAGGCGGCCGGCGGCTATCTGGGCGCCGGGGTAAAAGGTGGCGAATGGCCTGCCAACATGCTTCGCGAAGTCAGCTACGGCCCGCTGGATGCGGTGAGTGAGGGCTTGTCACGCACCTGGAACATGAGCGTCCTGACCCTTGAATCGCTGAAGAAAATGCTGTTCGGGGAGCTCTCGGTAAAAAACTTGAGCGGACCGATAACCATTGCTAAAGTGGCGGGCGCTTCAGCCCAGTCCGGCGTGGGGGATTTCCTGAATTTCCTGGCCTACCTGAGCATAAGCCTGGGGGTTCTTAACCTGCTGCCCATCCCGGTTCTGGATGGGGGGCATTTGCTGTTTTACCTGGTCGAGTGGGTGCGCGGTCGTCCGCTGTCGGATCGGGTGCAAGGTTGGGGGGTCCAGATCGGTATCAGTTTGGTCATAGGGGTGATGTTGCTCGCCCTGATCAACGATCTGGGTCGACTATAAAGCTTCGCTCAATTGCGAAACCTGCCGTCTTGTCGCGGCGGGCTGTTTATTGCCAGTTGGAATAAAAGGACTTCATGAAACGTCTGCTGCTAACTGCGGTCATGTCCGCACTGATGATCGCTGAAGTTCACGCCGAGTCCTTCACCATCTCCGATATCCGCGTCAACGGCCTGCAGCGGGTTTCCGCCGGCAGTGTCTTCGGTGCCTTGCCGCTGAACGTCGGCGACCAGGCCGATGACCGCCGACTGGTGGAGTCGACCCGTTCCCTGTTCAAGACCGGCTTCTTCCAGGACATTCAGCTGAACCGCGATGGCAATGTCCTGATCATCAACGTGGTCGAACGCCCGTCGGTGTCGAGCATCGAGATCGAAGGCAACAAGGCAATCAGCACCGAAGACCTGATGAAAGGCCTGAAGCAATCCGGCCTGGCCGAAGGCGAGATCTTCCAGCGTGCCACCCTCGAAGGTGTGCGTAACGAACTGCAGCGCCAATACGTGGCCCAGGGCCGCTATTCGGCCGAGGTCGACGCCGAGGTGGTGCCGCAGCCGCGCAACCGCGTGGCGCTGAAGATCAAGATCAACGAAGGCACCGTCGCCGCCATTCAGCACATCAACATCGTTGGCAACAACGTGTTCGACGACGAGACCCTGGCGCAGCTGTTCGAGCTGAAGACCACCAACTGGCTGTCGTTCTTCAAGAACGACGACAAGTACGCCCGCGAAAAGCTCTCCGGTGACCTGGAGCGCCTGCGTTCCTACTACCTGGACCGCGGCTACATCAACATGGACATCGCCTCCACCCAGGTGTCCATCACGCCGGACAAGAAACACGTCTACATCACCGTCAATATCAACGAAGGCGAGAAGTACACCGTCCGTGACGTGAAGCTGTCCGGTGACCTGAAGGTGCCGGAAGATCAGGTCAAGTCGCTGCTGCTGGTGCAGCCTGGCCAGGTGTTCTCGCGCAAGGTGATGACCAGCACCTCCGAGCTGATCACCCGCCGCCTGGGTAACGAAGGCTACACCTTCGCCAACGTCAACGGTGTGCCGCAGCCGAACGATGAAGACCACACCGTCGACATCATGTTCGTGGTCGACCCGGGCAAGCGTGCCTACGTCAACCGCATCAACTACCGCGGCAACACCAAGACCGAAGACGAAGTGCTGCGTCGCGAAATGCGCCAGATGGAAGGCGGCTGGGCCTCGACCTACCTGATCGACCAGTCCAAGACCCGCCTGGAACGCCTGGGCTTCTTCAAGGAAGTGAACGTCGAGACCCCGCCGGTGCCGGGCACCGACGACCAGGTCGACGTCAACTACAGCGTCGAGGAACAGGCCTCCGGCTCGATCACCGCCAGCGTCGGTTTCGCCCAGAGCGCCGGCCTGATCCTCGGTGGTTCGATCAGCCAGAGCAACTTCCTCGGTACCGGTAACAAGGTATCCATCGGCCTGACCCGTTCGGAATACCAGACCCGCTACAACTTCGGCTTCGTTGACCCCTACTTCACTGCCGATGGCGTGAGCCTGGGTTACAACGCCTTCTACCGCAGCACCGACTACGACGACCTCGACGTCGACGTGGCCAGCTACGCGGTGGACAGCTACGGTGCAGGCGTCAGCCTCGGCTACCCGATCAGCGAGACCTCGCGCCTGACCTATGGCCTGAGCGTGCAGCAGGACAAGATCAAGACCGGCAAGTACACCGTTGACGAGATCTTCGATTTCCTCGAAGAGGAAGGCGACAGCTTCCTGAACTTCAAGGCCTCGATCGGCTGGTCGGAGTCGACCCTGAACAAAGGCGTGCTGGCGACCCGTGGTCACTCGCAAAGCCTGACCCTGGAATCCACCATTCCGGGCAGCGACCTGTCGTTCTTCAAGCTCGACTATCGCGGCCAGCTGTTCAAGCCGATTACCAACGACTACACCCTGCGCCTGCACACCGAGCTGGGCTATGGTGATGGTTACGGCAGCACCTCCGGCCTGCCGTTCTACGAGAACTATTTCGCGGGTGGCTTCAACTCCGTCCGTGGCTTCAAGGACAGCAGCCTGGGCCCACGCAGTACCCCAAGCCGCGGCGAGGCCAACGGTGGCAAGCCAGGCACCATCGCCGACCCGGACCAGGATCCGTTGCCGTTTGGTGGCAACGTGCTGGTACAAGGTGGTGTGGAGCTGCTGTTCCCGCTGCCATTCGTCAAGGATCAGCGTTCGCTGCGCACGTCCGTGTTCTGGGATGTGGGTAACGTGTTCGACACCAATTGCGGCAACCAGCCTGATTGCGAGAAGGTCGGTTTCTCGGGTATGGCCAGCTCGGTCGGCCTGGGCGTGACCTGGATCACCGCACTGGGCCCGCTGAGCTTCAGCCTGGCAATGCCGGTCAAGAAGCCGGACGATGCCGACACCCAGGTGTTCCAATTCTCTCTGGGCCAGACCTTCTGAGGTCGGCCCTCGCTTAATGACAACGGTTTATCCAGGAGTGCATCGTGCGTAAGTTGACCCAACTGGCCGTAGTGGCCGCGGCGCTTGTCGCCACCCCGGCTTTCGCCGAAATGAAGGTTGCCGTCCTGAACTATCAGATGGCCCTGCTGGAGTCGGACGCCGCCAAGAAATACGCGGTGGATGCCGAGAAGAAGTTCGGCCCGCAACTGACCAAGCTGAAAAGCCTGGAAAGCAGCGCCAAGGGCATCCAGGACCGTCTGATCAAGGGCGGCGACAAGATGCAGCAGCAGGAGCGCGAGCGCCTGGAACTCGAGTTCAAGCAGAAGGCCCGTGACTTCCAGTTCCAGTCCAAGGAACTGAACGAAGCCAAGGCCGTTGCTGACCGCGACATGCTCAAGCAACTGAAGCCGAAGCTGGATGGCGCTGTCGAGGAAGTGATCAAGAAGGGTGGTTACGACCTGGTCCTCGAGCGTGGCGCGGTCATCGATGTCAAGCCTCAGTACGACATCACCCGCCAGGTCATCGAGCGCATGAACCAAGCCCGTTGATATGACTGTGACCATGATGCTAGGCCAGTTGGCCGAGGCCCTCGGCGCCACTCTCAAGGGGCCCGAGGCGCTGCAGATTACCGGGCTGGCCACCTTGCAGGAGGCTGGCCCAGGTCAGTTGAGCTTCCTCGCCAACCCGCAGTACCGCAAGTTCCTGGATAGCAGCCAGGCGGCTGCGGTGCTGCTGAAGGCGGCGGACGCCGAAGGCTTTGCCGGCAATGCGCTGATCGTCGCCGACCCGTATCTGGCCTATGCGCGCATCTCCCACCTGTTCGACCCCAAACCCAAGGCTGTGGCGGGTATTCATCCCAGCGCCGTGGTGGCCGAGGACGCGCAGGTGGACGCCAGTGCCAGCATCGGGCCGTTCGCGGTCATCGAAAGCGGTGCGCGCATCGCGGCTAATGTCAGTGTGGGTGCACACTGTGTGGTCGGTGCCCGTTGCGTGATCGGTGAGGGCGGCTGGCTGGCCCCGAGGGTCACCCTGTACCATGATGTGACCATCGGCAAGCGTGTGGTCATCCAGTCAGGTGCCGTGATTGGCGGTGAAGGCTTCGGTTTTGCCAACGAGAAGGGCGTGTGGCGCAAAATTGCCCAGATCGGTGGTGTTACCATCGGCGACGACGTGGAAATCGGTGTCAACACTGCGGTCGATCGCGGGGCACTGTCGGATACGCGCATCGCTGATGGGGTCAAGCTCGACAACCAGATCCAGATCGCCCACAACGTGCAGATCGGTGAGCACACGGCCATGGCTGCCTGCGTCGGGATTTCCGGCAGCACGCGCATCGGCAAGCATTGCACCATTGCCGGAGGTGTCGGCATGGTGGGTCATATCGATGTCTGTGATAACGTTTTCGTGTCCGGGATGACCATGGTGACCCGTTCGATCACCGAACCGGGTGCCTATTCTTCCGGCACTGCCATGCAGCCACTGGCTGAATGGCGCAAGAGCGCCGCGCGTATCCGCCACCTGGACGACATGGCCAAGCGTCTCCAGCAGCTGGAAAAACGCGTCGATACCGTGACCTCAGGTGGCCAGCCGACATCAGAAGGCTGATACCATTCCCTGAGCAAGAGTGAACAGTCGCTAGCTGGCTCCTCTTTGGACTGCAAAAGGAGCGTGTGGTCAGCACCTGCGCTCCCTATTCTTATTACAGGCTTCCCCCCCGAAATGATGGACATCAACGAGATTCGCGAATACCTGCCTCACCGTTACCCGTTCCTGTTGGTGGACCGCGTGACGGAGCTGGACTACGAGGCCCAGAGCATTCGTGCCTACAAGAATGTCAGCATCAACGAGCCGTTCTTCAACGGCCATTTCCCGGCGCACCCGATCATGCCGGGCGTCCTGATCATCGAAGCCATGGCACAGGCCGCGGGTATCCTCGGTTTCAAGATGCTCGACGCCAAACCGGCCGATGGCACCCTGTACTACTTCGTCGGCTCCGACAAGCTGCGTTTCCGTCAGCCGGTACTGCCGGGTGACCAGCTTGTGCTGGAGGCGAAGTTCCTCAGCCGCAAGAGCATGATCTGGAAATTCGAGTGCCGCGCCCTGGTCGACGGCAAGCCGGTTTGCTCGGCAGAAATCACCTGTGCGGAACGCTCCCTATGAATTCGATTGATCCTCGGGCCATTATCGACCCCTCGGCCAGGCTGGCCGATGGTGTCGAGGTCGGCCCCTGGTCGATCATTGGCCCTGATGTGGAGATCGGGGAGGGCACCGTTATCGGCCCGCATGTTGTGCTCAAAGGGCCGACCCGCATCGGCAAGCACAACCGTATCTTTCAGTTTTCCTCGATCGGCGAAGACACCCCGGACCTCAAGTACAAGGGTGAGCCGACGCGCCTGGTGATCGGTGACCACAATGTGATCCGCGAAGGGGTGACCATTCACCGCGGTACCGTCCAGGACCGTTCGGAAACCACCGTCGGTGACCATAACCTGATCATGGCCTATGCCCACATCGGCCACGACAGCGTTATCGGCAACCACTGCATCCTGGTCAACAACACGGCCTTGGCCGGCCATGTGCACGTGGGGGATTGGGCGATCCTGTCCGGTTACACCCTGGTGCACCAGTACTGCCATATCGGTGCCCACGCGTTTTCCGGCATGGGCACGGCGATCGGCAAGGATGTCCCAGCCTTCGTCACCGTGTTCGGCAGCCCGGCCGAAGCCCGCAGCATGAACTTCGAAGGCATGCGCCGCCGGGGTTTCAGCGACGAGGTGATCCATGTGCTGCGCCGTTGCTACAAGATTGTCTATCGCCAGGGCCTGACCGTCGAAGACGCGCTCAAGGAGCTGGACGAACTGGCTGCGAAGCACCCTGAGGTCGATCTGTTCCGCCAGTCGATCGTGAACTCCGCCCGCGGCATCACCCGCTGACATGGCCCAGCTTTGCGTAGCCTTGGTCGCAGGTGAGGCCAGCGGCGATATTCTCGGTTCAGGCTTGATGCGTGCCATCAAGGCACGCCACCCCGATGTACGGTTCATCGGCGTTGGTGGTCCCTTGATGGAAGCCGAAGGCCTGCAATCCTATTTCCCCATGGAGCGCCTGGCCGTCATGGGCCTGGTCGAAGTGCTGGGGCGCCTGCGCGAGCTGCTCAAGCGGCGCAAGCTGCTGATCGAGACCCTGATCGGCGAAAAGCCCGATGTGTTCATCGGCATCGATGCCCCCGACTTCACCCTCAACATCGAACTGAAACTGCGTCAGGCCGGGATCAAGACCGTGCACTACGTCAGCCCGTCGGTATGGGCCTGGCGGCAGAAGCGTGTGCTGAAGATTCGCGAAGGCTGCGACCTGATGCTGACGCTGTTGCCATTCGAGGCGCGGTTCTATGAAGAGCAGGGCGTGCCAGTGCGCTTCGTTGGCCACCCGTTGGCCGATACCATCCCGCTAGAAGCCGACCGTCCTGCGGCGCGTGCCGCGCTTGGCCTGGGCGAAGGGCCGGTAGTGGCGTTGATGCCGGGTAGCCGGGGCGGCGAAGTAGGGCGCCTGGGGGCACTGTTCCTGGATGCTGCCCAAAGGCTGCGCCAGCAGGTACCGGGCGTGCGTTTCGTACTGCCCTGTGCCAATGCCGCGCGGCGTGCCCAGATCGAGCAGATGCTCGAAGGGCGTAAGCTGCCGCTGACCCTGCTCGATGGCCAGTCGCACCAGGCTTTGGCGGCCTGTGACGCGGTGCTGATCGCCTCGGGTACTGCCACCCTCGAAGCGCTGCTGTACAAGCGGCCGATGGTTGTGGCCTATCGCCTGGCGCCCCTGACCTACTGGATCCTCAAACGCCTGGTAAAGAGCCCCTACGTTTCATTGCCGAACCTGCTGGCCCAGCGTGCGCTGGTACCCGAGCTGCTGCAGGATGACGCCACCAGCGAAGCACTGGCCAATACCCTGGCTCCGCTGGTAGCCGATGGCAGCCGGCAGACCGAAAGTTTCGACGAAATTCACCGCACCCTTCGCCGTGACGCCTCCAACCAGGCGGCTGAGGCGGTACTGGCCTTGCTCAAGGACCGCTGACATGCAAATTGGACTGGACTTCAACCTGGTCGAGGACCTGGTCGCGGGCGTCGACGAAGTGGGCCGTGGCCCGCTGTGCGGTGCAGTCGTGACCGCGGCGGTGATCCTCGACCCGGCGCGCCCGATCCTCGGCCTGAACGATTCGAAGAAACTCACCGAAGCCAAGCGCGAAGCGCTGTTCGACGAGATCTGCGAAAAGGCCTTGAGCTTCTGCATCGCGCGTGCCGAGGTCGAGGAAATCGACCGCCTGAACATCCTGCATGCGACCATGCTGGCCATGCAGCGCGCGGTGGAAGGCCTGCACATTACACCGAAGCTGGCCCTGATCGACGGTAACCGCTGCCCGAAACTGGCCGTACCGGCGTCGCCGGTAGTCAAGGGCGATAGCCAGGTGCCGGCCATCGCGGCGGCGTCGATCCTGGCCAAGGTGACCCGTGACCGGGAGATGAGCGCATTCGAGCTGATCTACCCGGGTTATGGCATTGGTGGGCACAAGGGGTACCCGACCCCGGTGCACCTCGAGGCGCTGGCACGGTTGGGGCCTACGCCCATTCATCGGCGCTCCTTTGCCCCGGTGCGGGCTGCGTGGGACGCACGTGAAGGCGTCACCGACTCCCTGATCTGACCTCTGGGGCCGCCTTGCGGCCCTTCGCGGGCACGCCCGCTCCCACAGGTATGGCGCCGTTCCCGAGGGCGATGATATTCCTCTGGGAGCGGGCGTGCCCGCGAAGGGCTGCGAAGCAGCCCCAAAAAACATCCCCATTTACGCTACAATCCCGCCCTTGTCGTTCAGCACTGCTACAGGATCTTCCATGTCGGTTCCCTTCGTTCACCTGCGCGTCCACTCCGAATTCTCGCTGGTCGACGGCCTGGTGCGGATCAAGCCGCTGGCCAAGGCGCTGGCCGGGATGAACATGCCGGCAGTGGCGATCACCGACCAGAGCAACATGTGCTCGCTGGTAAAGTTCTACAAGACTGCCATGGGCGCGGGCATCAAGCCGATCTGCGGCGCCGACCTGTGGCTGGCCGCTGCCGACCCGGAAGCACCGCTGTCGCGTATCTGCTTCCTGGCCATGAACCCCAAGGGGTACCGCAACCTCACCGAGCTGATCTCGCGCGGCTGGACCGAGGGCCAGCGCAACGGCCTGGTGATCCTTCAGCGTGAATGGATCGCCCCGGCCAGCGAGGGCCTGATCGCCCTGTCCGCAGGCAAGGAAGGTGACATCGGCATGGCCTTGCTGGCGGGGCGGCAAGATGAAGCCGAGGCCCTGCTGCAGGACTGGATGGCGATGTTCCCCGAGCGCTTCTATGTCGAGGTGCAGCGCACCAACCGCGCCCGCGACGAGGAATATGTGCACGCCGCCGTGGCCTTGGCCGACAGGTTCGGCGCTCCGCTGGTGGCAACCAACGATGTGCGTTTCATCAAGCAATCGGACTTCGATGCTCACGAAACCCGCGTATGCATCGGTGAGGGCTGGACCCTTGACGACCCGCGCCGCCCAAGGATGTACAGCGACCAGCAGTACCTGAAGTCGGCCGAAGAAATGACCGAACTGTTCAGCGACCTGCCCGACGCCATTGCCAACACCGTCGAGATTGCCAAGCGTTGCAACATCCAGGTGCAGCTGGGCAAATACTTCCTGCCCGACTTCCCCACGCCCAATGGCATGGGCATCGATGACTACCTGCGGCATGTGTCCCACGAAGGCCTGGAAGAGCGCCTGGCAGTGCTGTGGCCGAAAGAGACCACGCCCAACTACGAAGAGAAGCGCCAGGTTTACCTGGACCGCCTGAAGTTCGAACTGGACATCATCATCCAGATGGGCTTCCCCGGTTACTTCCTGATCGTGATGGACTTCATCAAGTGGGCCAAGAACAACGGTGTGCCGGTAGGCCCGGGCCGGGGGTCGGGTGCTGGCTCGCTGGTGGCCTACGTACTGAAGATCACCGACCTCGACCCGCTGGCCTACGACCTGCTGTTCGAGCGCTTCCTCAACCCTGAACGTATTTCCATGCCCGACTTCGACGTCGACTTCTGCATGGATGGCCGTGACCGGGTGATCGACTATGTGGCCGAAGCCTATGGCCGCAACGCGGTCAGCCAGATCATCACCTTCGGTACCATGGCGGCGAAGGCGGTGGTGCGAGACGTGGCGCGGGTACAGGGCAAGTCCTACGGCCTGGCCGACCGCCTGTCGAAGATGATCCCGTTCGAAGTGGGCATGACCCTGGAAAAGGCCTACGAGCAGGAAGAGATCCTGCGCGACTTCCTCAAGGGTGACGAAGACGCCCGCGAAATCTGGGACATGGCCCTGAAGCTCGAGGGCGTGACACGCGGTACCGGCAAGCACGCCGGTGGTGTGGTCATTGCCCCCACCAAGCTCACCGACTTCTCGCCGATCGCCTGTGATGAAGAGGGCGGCGGCCTGGTAACCCAGTTCGACAAGGATGACGTCGAGGCCGCCGGCCTGGTGAAGTTCGACTTCCTCGGCCTGCGGACCCTGACCATCATCAAGTGGGCGATGGAGATCATCAACCGCGAGCAGGCCAAGAAGAACCTGCCCGATGTAAACATCGACTTCATCCCACTGGACGACCGCAAGACCTACGAGCTGTTGCAGAAGGCCGAAACCACGGCGGTGTTCCAGCTTGAATCGCGGGGCATGAAAGAGCTGATCAAGAAGCTCAAGCCCGACTGCCTGGAAGACCTTATCGCACTGGTGGCGCTGTTCCGCCCAGGCCCGCTGCAGTCGGGCATGGTGGACGACTTCATCAACCGCAAGCACGGCCGCGCCGAGCTCGCCTACCCCCATCCGGACTACCAGTACGAAGGCCTGAAGCCGGTGCTGGCACCGACCTACGGCATCATCCTGTACCAGGAACAGGTGATGCAGATCGCCCAGGTGATGGCTGGCTATACCCTCGGCGGCGCCGACATGCTGCGCCGTGCGATGGGTAAGAAGAAGCCCGAGGAAATGGCCAAACAGCGCGGTGGTTTCATTGAAGGTTGTGCCAACAACAATATCGATGCAGACCTGGCTGGTAACATCTTCGACCTGGTGGAAAAGTTCGCCGGTTACGGCTTCAACAAATCCCACTCCGCCGCCTATGGCCTGGTTTCGTACCAGACCGCATGGCTGAAAACCCACCACCCGGCGCCGTTCATGGCTGCGGTGTTGTCGGCGGATATGCACAACACCGACAAGGTGGTGGTGCTGGTCGAGGAAGTGCGCAGCATGAAGCTGCGCCTCGACGCGCCCGACGTGAACTTCTCCGACTTCAAGTTCACCGTCAACAATGACGGGCGCATCGTCTACGGCCTGGGCGCCATCAAGGGCGTCGGCGAGGGCCCGGTGGAGGCGATCGTCGAGGCCCGCGCCCAGGGTGGCCCGTTCAAGGACCTGTTCGACTTCTGTGAGCGCATCGACCTCAAACGGGTCAACAAGCGTACCCTCGACGCGCTGATCCGCAGTGGTGCGCTGGACCGCCTGGGCCCGCACTTCCATGACGAGATCAAGGCCTACCACGCCAATATCGATATCAACCGTGCAACCCTGCTCTCGGCGCTGGGCGAGGCCATCAAGGCTGCCGAGCAGGCCGCCCACACAGCTGACAGTGGCCACGTCGACCTGTTCGGCGGCATGTTCGAAGAGGCGGATGCCGACGTCTACGCCAACCACCGCAAGGTGCGCGAACTGACCCTCAAGGAACGCCTGAAGGGCGAAAAGGACACCCTTGGCCTGTACCTCACCGGCCACCCGATCGACGAGTACGAGACCGAGATCCGCCGCTTCGCCCGCCAGCGCATCATCGACCTCAAGCCGTCACGCGATACCCAGACCATCGCCGGCATGATCATTGCCCTGCGGGTGATGAAGAACAAGAAGGGCGACAAGATGGGCTTCGTCACCCTGGATGACCGCTCCGGGCGCATCGAGGCGTCGCTGTTTGCCGATGCCTTCATGGCGGCACAGTCCTTGCTGCAGACCGATGCCATGGTGGTTGTCGAAGGCGAGGTCAGCAACGACGATTTCTCCGGTGGCCTGCGCCTGCGGGTGAAGCAGGTGATGACCATGGAAGATGCGCGCACCAAGCTGGCCGAGAGCCTGCGCCTGAAGGTGGCACACGAAGCGCTCAAGGGCGACCGGCTGAAGTGGCTGGGCGAGTTGATTACCCGCCATCGCGGCGCTTGCCCGATCACCCTCGAATACACCGGCAGCGACGCCAAGGCCATGCTGCAGTTCGGCGAGCAGTGGGCTATCGACCCGGCCGATGGGCTGATTCAGGCGCTGCGTGACCAGTTCGGGCGTGAGAACGTCTTCCTGCAATATCGTTGAACCGACAAAAATTTAATCTCGACCTGAATGCGCCTGATCCCTTAAGGTAGGGCGCCAAACGGATCAACCGGCCGGCCGCCTGGCCGTAGACCCAAGACGGATGACTATGAACCCGAATTTTCTCGATTTCGAACAGCCGATTGCCGACCTGCAAGCCAAGATCGAAGGCCTGCGCCTGGTAGGCAACGACAACTCGCTGAACATCAGCGATGAAATTGCCCGTCTGCAAGACAAGAGCAACACCCTGACCGAAAGCATCTTCGGCAACCTGACCAGCTGGCAGATCGCCCGCCTGGCTCGTCATCCGCGTCGTCCTTACACCCTGGACTACCTGGAGCACATCTTCACCGAGTTCGAAGAGCTGCACGGCGACCGCCACTTCTCCGACGACGCTGCCATCGTCGGTGGTACCGCGCGCCTGGATGGCAAGCCGGTCATGGTCATCGGTCACCAGAAGGGCCGCGAAGTGCGCGAGAAGGTACGCCGCAACTTCGGCATGCCGCGCCCTGAAGGCTACCGCAAGGCCTGCCGCCTGATGGAAATGGCCGAGCGCTTCAAGATGCCGATCCTGACCTTCATCGACACCCCGGGCGCCTACCCGGGCATCGACGCCGAAGAGCGCAACCAGAGCGAGGCCATCGCCTGGAACCTGCGCGTGATGGCGCGCCTGAAAACCCCGATCATCGCCACCGTGATCGGTGAGGGTGGTTCCGGCGGTGCGCTGGCCATCGGTGTGTGCGACCAGTTGAACATGCTGCAGTACTCCACCTACTCGGTGATCTCGCCGGAAGGCTGCGCCTCGATCCTGTGGAAGACTGCCGACAAGGCAGCCGACGCAGCCGAAGCCATGGGCATCACCGCCGAGCGCCTGAAGAGCCTGAACATCGTCGACAAGGTCATCCAGGAGCCGCTGGGCGGCGCCCACCGTGACCCGGCGAAGATGTCGGAAAGCATCCGTGCCGACCTGGTACAGCAGCTGGACATGCTCGGCAAGCTCGACCATGACGCGCTGCTGGCCCGCCGTTACGATCGCCTGATGAGCTACGGTCTCTGAGACACCCTGGGGCCGCTATGCGGCCCTTTCGCGACACAAGGCCGCTCCTACAGGGGATCGCGTAATCCTGTAGGAGCGGCCTTGTGTCGCGAAAGGGGTGCAAAGCACCCCCGGCAATCTCAAGCCATGTGAGGCCCCGATGATCAACCTCACCCCCTGGCTCAACGCCCCAGCCTGGTACATCGCCTTCTCCGGCGGCCTCGATTCCACCGTCCTCCTGCACCTGCTGGCCGACTACGCCCGCAATCACGCATCCCCTCCATTGCGCGCCATCCACGTCCACCACGGCCTGCAACCCGCCGCCGATGCCTGGCCCGCCCACTGCCAAACCGTCTGCGACAATCTCGGCATCGAACTCCAGGTCATCCATGTCCAGGTCACCCCCGGCGCCAGCCTCGAACAGGCCGCCCGCGACGCCCGCTATGCTGCCTTCAGGCAAGCGCTCGGCCCAGGCGACATCCTGTTCACCGGCCAGCACCGCGACGACCAGGCCGAAACCCTGCTGTTCCGCCTGCTGCGCGGCGCAGGCCTGCGTGGCATGGCTGCAATGCCGGGGCAGCGGGCTCTAGGGCAGGGCAGCCTGGTCAGGCCATTGCTGGGCTGTTCCCGCCAGCAACTGCAGGACCACGCCCAGGTCAATGGGCTGGCCTGGATCGAAGATCCCTCAAACGCTGACACACAATTTGCCCGCAATTACCTGCGCAGCGAAGTGTTTCCGCTGCTTCAGCAACGTTGGCCGCAGGCCAGCCAGAACCTGGCCCGCGCCGCCGAGCACCTGGGCGAAGCCCAAGGCCTGCTGGACGAGCTTGCCCAGGACGACCTGGCGCTCGCCGGGGAGGGCGCGCCGCTGGCTTGGCCGGGGCTGGACTCCCTCGACCTGGCTACCCTGGTGGCGCTGTCGCCGGCCCGTCAGCGCAATGCCCTGCAGTACTGGCTGAGCCACCGTACCCGGCTGCCCGACACCCGACACTGGGCCGGCTGGGCGGACCTGCGCGATGCCGCGGCCGATGCCCGGCCCGCCTGGCAACTTGCCGATGGGCAGTTGCTGCGCAGTCATGGCCGCATCTGGTGGTTGAGTGGTGACTGGCTGCAGCTGCCCGTCGGCGAACTGCCCTGGGCCGATCCCGCCAAGCCTTTGCTGTTGCCGGGTAACGGCAGGGTGCGTCTTGTTGGCGCAGCGCCGCTGGACGGCTTGCGTATTGCCTACCGCCAGGGCGGTGAAGTGCTGGATGTCCCCGGCCGCGGCCGACGCGACCTCAAGCGCCTGTTAAACGAACTGCAGGTGCCGCTTTTCCTGCGCCCGCGCCTGCCACTGCTGTACCAGGGCGAACGCTTGCTGGCGGTGGCCAACCTGCCCGGGCTGGTGCAGGCTGATTGCCAGCTGTCCTGGCAGTTGCCGACGAACGCGCAAGGTTTGAGCTGAAGGGTACATTCGGGTAGACTACCCTCCCTTCTTGATACAGCTTCTGTGGGTTCCGCGAAAACACAGGAGTTGCCGATTACCAAGCAGTTTTTTGCTGGGCTGATTCTGGAAATGACGAGCGAGCTCCATGCCGGGGATACCCCTGGTCTGTACAGACGCGGCAGTTTTTCGAGATGCACTGTGATTGACGCAGGTGATCGGGGGCTTCGGCCTTCCTTCGCTTTCTCCGGCGGCGCTGGCCGCCTTAACGCAGACTTCTAGGGTTTTTCATGACGCGCTACATATTCGTCACGGGCGGTGTTGTTTCTTCATTGGGGAAAGGCATTGCCTCGGCTTCCCTGGCGGCCATCCTGGAAGCGCGGGGCCTGAAGGTCACCATGCTCAAGCTGGATCCGTACATCAACGTCGATCCGGGCACCATGAGCCCGTTCCAGCACGGTGAAGTGTTCGTCACCCACGATGGCGCCGAGACCGACCTCGACCTGGGCCACTACGAGCGGTTCATCCGCACCACCATGACCCAGAACAACAACTTCACCACCGGCCGCATCTACGAGCACGTACTGCGCAAGGAACGTCGTGGTGACTACCTGGGCGCGACCATCCAGGTCATCCCGCACATTACCGACGAAATCAAGCGTCGCATCATCAAGGGCGCCGGCGATGCCGACGTGGCCCTGGTGGAAATCGGCGGTACCGTGGGTGACATCGAGTCGCAGCCGTTCCTCGAAGCCATCCGCCAGCTGCGCGTCGAAGTGGGCTCCAAGCGCGCCATGCTGATGCACCTGACCCTGGTCCCGTACATCGCCACCGCTGGCGAGACCAAGACCAAGCCGACCCAGCACTCGGTCAAGGAGCTGCGCTCCATCGGCCTGCAGCCTGACGTGCTGATCTGCCGCTCCGACCACCCGGTCGATGCCTCGTCGCGTCGCAAGATCGCGCTGTTCACCAACGTTGAAGAGCGTGCGGTGATCTCGCTGGAAGACGTCGACACCATCTACAAGATCCCGGGCGTGCTGCACGCACAGGGCCTGGACGATTTCGTCGTCGAGCGTTTCGGCCTGCAGTGCAATGGCGCCGACCTGTCCGAGTGGGACAAGGTGGTCGATGCCAAGCTCAACCCTGAGCACGAAGTGACCATCGCCATGGTCGGCAAGTACATGGAACTGCTGGATGCGTACAAGTCGCTGATCGAAGCGATGAGCCACGCCGGCATCACCAACCGCACCAAGGTCAACCTGCGCTACATCGACTCGGAAGACATCGAGAACCAGGGCACCAGCCTGCTCGAAGGCGCCGATGCCATCCTGGTGCCGGGCGGTTTCGGCCTGCGAGGCGTGGAAGGCAAGATCACCGCGGTGCAATACGCCCGTGAGAACAAGGTGCCGTACCTGGGTATCTGCCTGGGCATGCAGGTGGCCGTGATCGAATTCGCCCGTAACGTGATGGGCTGGAAGGACGCCAACTCCACCGAGTTCGACCGCAACAGCGGCCACCCGGTAGTCGGCCTGATCACCGAGTGGGCCGATGCCACCGGTGCCGTCGAAACCCGCAGCGAAGCCTCCGACCTGGGCGGTACCATGCGTCTGGGCGCACAGGACTGCCAGCTGGCGGCCGGTTCCAAGGTGCACGATTGCTACGGCAAGGACGTGATCACCGAGCGTCACCGCCATCGCTACGAAGTGAACAACAACCTGCTGCCGCAACTGATCGA
The DNA here is from genome assembly GCF_015168335.1 of Pseudomonas shirazica. Taxonomy (NCBI): domain Bacteria; kingdom Pseudomonadati; phylum Pseudomonadota; class Gammaproteobacteria; order Pseudomonadales; family Pseudomonadaceae; genus Pseudomonas; species Pseudomonas shirazica. The sequence continues at coordinate 3,981,243 of NZ_CP063456.1, read as the reverse complement.
TGCCGGCCTGGTGGTTTCCGGCCGCTCTGAAGACGGCGCGCTGGTGGAAGTGGTGGAGTCCAAGGACCACCCATGGTTCGTCGCCTGCCAGTTCCACCCGGAATTCACCTCGACCCCGCGTGACGGCCACCCGCTGTTCAGCGGCTTCGTCAAGGCAGCCCTGGCTCAGAAGAACAAGGCCTGATCAATGACCCAGAAGATCATTCGCGTCGGTAACATCGAGATAGCCAACGACAAGCCGTTCGTCCTGTTCGGCGGCATGAACGTCCTGGAGTCCCGTGACCTGGCAATGAAGGTCTGCGAAGAGTACGTGCGGGTGACCGAGAAGCTCGGTATCCCGTACGTGTTCAAGGCCAGCTTCGACAAGGCCAACCGTTCGTCGGTGACCTCGTACCGTGGCCCGGGCATGGAAGAGGGGCTGAAGATCTTCGAAGAGATCAAGCGCACCTTCAACGTGCCGGTCATCACCGACGTGCACGAGCCTTACCAGGCCGAGCCTGTAGCCAAGGTGTGCGACATCATCCAGCTGCCGGCCTTCCTGTCGCGGCAGACCGACCTGGTGGTGGCCATGGCCAAGACCGGCGCAGTGATCAACATCAAGAAGGCCCAGTTCCTCGCGCCCCAGGAAATGAAACACATCCTGACCAAGTGCGAAGAAGCCGGTAACGACCAGTTGATTCTCTGCGAGCGTGGTTCGAGCTTCGGCTACAACAACCTGGTGGTGGACATGCTCGGCTTCGGCATCATGAAGCAGTTCGAGTACCCGGTGTTCTTCGACGTGACCCACGCCCTGCAGATGCCGGGTGGTCGCGCCGATTCCGCCGGTGGTCGCCGCGCCCAGGTCACCGACCTGGCCAAGGCCGGCATGAGCCAAGGCCTGGCAGGGCTGTTCCTCGAAGCACACCCCGATCCGGACAACGCCAAGTGCGATGGCCCATGTGCCCTGCGCCTGGACAAACTGGAGCCATTCCTGGCCCAGCTCAAGCAACTGGACGACCTGGTGAAAAGTTTTCCGACGGTAGAAACCGCGTAAAGCTCAATTCTCGGGTAAAGTACCGTCCGATCCACCCCTGACCAGTCGGTCAGGGGTTCCCTTCACCCGGCCTGCCCACTGCAAGTCCGCCCGGTGAACGGCAAGAATTTCCTAAGCTAAGTTGTTTTCGTCAATTCTGGAGTGCTTACAACAATGGCAAAAATCGTCGACATCAAAGGTCGTGAAGTTCTCGATTCGCGTGGCAACCCCACCGTGGAAGCCGATGTACTGCTCGACAACGGCATCATCGGCAGCGCTTGCGCGCCGTCCGGTGCTTCCACTGGCTCGCGCGAAGCGCTGGAGCTGCGTGATGGCGACAAGAGCCGTTACCTGGGCAAGGGCGTGCTGAAGGCCGTCGCCAACATCAACGGCCCGATCCGTGACCTGCTGCTGGGCAAGGACCCTGCCGACCAGAAGGCCCTGGACCGCGCCATGATCGAGCTGGACGGTACCGAGAACAAGGCCAAGCTGGGCGCCAACGCCATCCTGGCCGTTTCCCTGGCTGCCGCCAAGGCCGCTGCCCAGGACCAGGACCTGCCGCTGTACGCGCACATCGCCAACCTGAACGGCACCCCTGGCCAGTACTCGATGCCGGTACCGATGATGAACATCATCAACGGTGGCGAGCACGCCGACAACAACGTCGACATCCAGGAGTTCATGGTACAGCCGGTTGGCGCCAAGACCTTCTCCGACGGCCTGCGCATGGGTACCGAAATCTTCCACCACCTCAAAGCCGTGCTCAAGGCCCGTGGTCTGAACACCGCCGTTGGTGACGAAGGTGGTTTCGCCCCTAACCTGGCTTCCAACGAAGACGCCCTGGGCGCCATCGCCGAAGCTGTCGAGAAAGCCGGCTACAAGCTGGGCACCGACGTGACCCTGGCCCTGGACTGCGCGGCTTCCGAGTTCTACGAAGACGGCAAGTACAACCTGTCCGGCGAAGGCAAGTCGTTCGACGCCGAAGGCTTTGCCGAGTACCTGAAAGGCCTGACCGAGCGCTTCCCGATCATCTCGATCGAAGACGGCCTGGACGAGTCCGACTGGGCTGGCTGGAAGATCCTCACCGACAAGATCGGCACCAAGGTGCAGCTGGTTGGCGACGACCTGTTCGTGACCAACACCAAGATCCTCAAGGAAGGCATCGAGAAGGGCATCGGTAACTCGATCCTGATCAAGTTCAACCAGATCGGCTCGCTGACCGAAACCCTGGAAGCCATCCAGATGGCCAAGGCTGCTGGCTACACCGCGGTGATTTCGCACCGTTCCGGTGAAACCGAAGACTCGACCATTGCCGACCTGGCCGTGGGTACTGCTGCTGGCCAGATCAAGACTGGTTCGCTGTGCCGTTCCGACCGCGTTTCCAAGTACAACCAGCTGCTGCGCATCGAAGAGCAACTGGGTGCCAAAGCGGTTTACCGCGGTCGTGCCGAGTTTCGCGGCTAAGCAAGAGATGGTAAAAAGACAGCAGCCGGAGTTGTAGGAACGTTCGTACTGTTCTTTCCTACATTCCAACGGGTTTCTGTCGACGAAGCCTGGCCTCGGCCAGGCTTCGTGCTATTCGAGGCCCCGAAGTAAAAAGTACCCGGCAGCCTTTTTAACCTGGATAACGTGATGCGCAGTCCCTATTGGTTGTTCCTCGTCCTGCTCCTGCTGCTGGGTGGCCTGCAGTACCGCCTGTGGGTGGGTAATGGCAGCCTGGCGCAAGTGACCGAGCTGAAGCAGCAGATTGCCGAGCAGCATGCCGAAAACGAGCGCTTGCTCGAGCGCAACCGCGTGCTCGATGCCGAAGTGCTGGAGCTGAAAAAAGGCATGGAGACCGTTGAAGAGCGGGCTCGCCACGAATTGGGGATGGTCAAAGAGGGCGAAACCCTCTTCCAGTTGCCACAGAAATGATCGAAACCTTACCGGCCTTCTGGGCTGTGATTCCTGCTGCGGGCGTAGGTGCCCGCATGGCTGCCGACCGCCCTAAGCAGTATCTGGAGCTGGCCGGGCAGACCATTCTCGAGCACAGCCTCGACTGTTTTCTTGGCCACCCGATGCTCAAGGGCGTGGTGGTCAGCATTGCCGAAGATGACCCGTACTGGCCTCGCCTGCGCTGCGCCAGCGACCCGCGCATCCAGCGCGCCGCGGGTGGCCGCGAGCGTGCCGACTCGGTGCTCAATGCATTGCTGATGCTGCATGCTCAAGGGGCGGCGGACAGCGACTGGGTGCTTGTGCATGATGCCGCGCGACCAAACCTGGCGCGCAGCGATCTGGACAAGCTGTTGTCGGAGCTGGCAGGCGACCCGGTGGGTGGCCTGCTGGCGGTGCCGGCGCGCGATACCCTCAAGCGGGCCGATGCCGATGGTCGGGTGGGCGCTACCGTCGACCGCAGCACCATCTGGCAGGCCTATACGCCGCAGATGTTCCGCCTGGGGGCGTTGCATCGGGCACTGGCCGAGTGCCTTGTGTCGGATGTGCTGGTGACCGACGAGTCCTCTGCCATCGAGTGGTCCGGCCAGGCGCCGCGGCTGGTCGAAGGGCGCAGCGACAACATCAAGGTGACCCGGCCGGAAGACTTGGAGTGGTTGCGCCAGCGTTGGGCAGGGCGCCGCTGAATTTCTTGCCCTGTGCCGGCCTCTTCGCGGGTAAACCCGCTCCCACAGGTATCGCACATCCCTTCAGGTTTGCGCTGTACCTGTGGGAGCGGGTTTACCCGCGAAGAGGCCAGACCAGCCAGCACAAGGTTTCAGTTCAAGCGATACTCCGGCAACCCCGCCAACCCTTCTTTCAGGTAATCCACCAGCCGCCGAACCTTCGGCGACAGGTGCCGCTGCTGCGGATACAGCGCCCACACCGCGGTATTCGGTGGCTGGTGCGCCTCAAGCAACGACACCAGCGCACCACTGTTCAAGTGCTCCAGCACGTAGTAATCCGGCAACTGGCACAACCCCATCCCCTGCAGCGCCGCGTCCAGCACCGCCTGCCCGCTGTTGCAACGCCAGTTGCCCTGGACTCGCTGGCTGATCTCGCGGCCGTCCTGCTGCAGCGCCCACAAATCCGAACTGCCTACCAGGCAGTTGTGCCGCGCCAGTTCCGACAGGCTGTGCGGCCGACCATAACGTTCCAGGTAGGCCGGCGAAGCGCACAGGTACATGCGCCGGGGTGCCAGGCGGGTTGCCACCAGTCGTGAGTCGGCCAGCCGGCCCAGGCGGATGGCCAGGTCCATGCCTTCATGCACCAGGTCGAGGGTATGGTTGCTCAGTTCCACATCCACCCGCAGCTGCGGGTAAAGCGCCATGAACCGCGTCACCAGCGGCACGATGAAACGCTCGCCGTAGGCCACCGCGCAGGTCATGCGCAGCAGCCCCTTGGGCTCGCTGGCCAGATCGCCCATGGCGCGTAGAGCTTCCTCGCGGCCATCCTGCAGGCGCTGGCAGTGCTGCAGGAATGTCTGCCCGGCCTCGCTCAGGGTCACCCGCCGGGTGCTGCGGTACAGCAGGCGCGTCTGCAGCCGTTCCTCCAGCCGGGCGATCTGCCGGCTGATGTGCGACGAGGAAACCCCCAGGCGCTCTGCGGCCGCGGTGAACTGGCCCGACTCGGCCACGGCGACGAACTCGTCGATGCCTTCCCAGCGGCTGCTCATTGATTATCCCTGTATGGCAATAATGTTTTGTCTCTGGCCTGATTATTCATCAAAAGTCGGTGAATTACACTGCCAGACTGAATCGACACTCTGTCTGGAGACCTTTGATGATCAAGTCCCGTGCTGCCGTAGCTTTCGAAGCCAAGAAACCCCTGGAAATCGTCGAAGTCGACGTGGCCATGCCCAAGGCCGGTGAAGTGCTGCTGCGGGTGGTCGCCAGCGGTGTCTGCCACACCGACGCCTACACCCTGTCGGGCGCCGACCCGGAGGGCATCTTCCCGTCGATCCTCGGTCACGAAGGTGGCGCGATCGTCGAGGCGGTAGGCGAGGGGGTCACCTCGGTCGCCGTCGGTGACCACGTCATTCCGCTGTACACCCCGGAATGCGGCAAGTGCAAGTTCTGCCTCTCGGGCAAGACCAACCTTTGCCAGGCCATCCGCGCCACCCAGGGCAAGGGCCTGATGCCGGACGGCACCACGCGCTTCTCCTACAAAGGCCAGCAACTGTTCCACTACATGGGTACCTCGACCTTCTCCGAGTACACCGTGCTGCCGGAAATCTCCGTGGCCAAGATCCAGAAAGAAGCGCCGCTGGAAAAGGTCTGCCTGCTGGGTTGTGGCGTCACCACCGGTATCGGCGCGGTGCTCAACACCGCCAAGGTCAAGCCGGGTGACACCGTGGCCATCTTCGGCCTGGGCGGCATCGGCCTGTCGGCAGTGATCGGTGCGGTCAAGGCCAAGGCGTCGCGCATCATTGCCATCGACATCAACCCGGCCAAATTCGAAATCGCCCGCCAGCTGGGTGCCACCGACTGCATCAACCCGAAAGACTACGACCGCCCGATCCAGGAAGTGATCGTCGACCTCACCGACGGCGGCGTGGACTTCTCCTTCGAGTGCATCGGCAACGTGCAGCTGATGCGTGCTGCGCTGGAATGCTGCCACAAGGGCTGGGGCGAGTCGGTGATCATCGGCGTGGCCGGCGCCGGCCAGGAAATCGCCACTCGTCCGTTCCAGCTGGTCACCGGCCGTGTATGGCGTGGTTCGGCGTTCGGTGGCGTGCGTGGTCGCAGCGAGCTGCCGAGCTACGTGGAAATGTCCGAGAAGGGCGAGATCCCGCTGGATACCTTCATCACCCACACCATGGGCCTGGAAGACATCAACAAGGCCTTCGACCTGATGCATGAAGGCAAGAGCATCCGCAGCGTCATCCACTTCTGAGGTTTGCCATGAGCCTGGATAACATCTCCTGCCAGAAGAGCTTCGGCGGCTGGCACAAGCGTTACCGGCATCACTCCAAGGTGCTGGGTTGCGACATGGTGTTCGCCGTCTACCTGCCGCCGCAGGCCGAACAGGGCGAAAAGCTGCCGGTGCTGTATTGGCTCAGCGGCCTAACCTGCACCGACGAGAACTTCATGCAGAAGGCCGGCGCCCAGCGCCTAGCCGCGGAGCTTGGGTTGATCATCGTCGCCCCCGACACCAGCCCGCGTGGCGAGCAGGTGCCGGGCGACCCGGACGGTGCCTGGGACTTCGGCCTGGGTGCTGGCTTCTACCTCAATGCCACTCAGCAGCCCTGGGCCCAGCACTACCGCATGCACGACTATGTGGTGGAGGAGTTGCCCGCGTTGATCGAGGCGCACTTCCCGGCTTCGGGCGAGCGCAGCATCAGTGGCCACTCCATGGGTGGGCATGGCGCGCTGGTGTGCGCCTTGCGCAACCCGGGGCGCTACCGCTCGGTGTCGGCGTTCTCGCCGATCAGCAACCCGATGGATTGCCCGTGGGGCGAGAAAGCCTTCAGCCGCTACCTGGGTGAAGACCGTGCGCGCTGGCGCGAGTGGGATGCCAGCGTGCTGCTGGCCGAGGCTCCGGCCGGCGAATGCCCGCCGTTGCTGGTGGACCAGGGCGACCGTGACGACTTCCTCGAAAAGCAGCTCAAGCCTGAAGCGCTGGAGCAGGCGGCACGCAAAGGGGGGCATGAACTGACCCTGCGCCTGCAGCCTGGCTATGACCACAGCTACTACTTCATCGCCAGCTTCATCGAGGAGCATCTGCGTCATCATGCGGTGGCCTTGGGGCGGGTGTGAGGCGTAGCTGCGCGATCGCCTGTAGGAGCAGCCTTGTGCTGCGAATGGGCTGCGAAGCAGACCCTGGGTCTAACGCTATCGCCGATATTGCCGGGGCCGCTTTGCGGCCCATTCGCAGCACTAGGCTGCTCCTACAACGACGGCCCCAATACCGGTTAAAGCAGGTAGAATCACGCCCTGACTCATTCAGGGCGTTTTTCTATGCGTATTGGCCACGGCTACGATGTGCACCGTTTCTGCGACGGTGATTTCATTACCCTGGGCGGGGTGCGTATCCCCCACAAATACGGCCTCCTGGCCCACTCCGATGGCGACGTGCTGCTGCACGCCCTGAGCGATGCCTTGCTTGGCGCGGCGGCGCTGGGTGACATCGGCAAACATTTCCCCGACACCGATCCGCAGTTCAAGGGCGCCGACAGCCGGGTGCTGCTGCGTCATGTGGTCGGCATCGTCCAGGCCAAGGGCTGGAAGGTCGGCAACATCGACGCCACCATCGTCGCCCAGGCGCCGAAGATGGCCCCGCACATCGAGACCATGCGCAAGCTGATCGCCGAAGACCTGCAGGTCGAACTCGACCAGGTCAACGTCAAGGCTACCACCACCGAGAAGCTCGGCTTCACCGGCCGCGAGGAGGGCATCGCCGTGCATTCGGTAGCCCTGCTGCTGCCAGCATGACCGAACTGGAACTGTTGGGCCCGCGTGCGTCGGGCGAACCACTGGGTACCGCCGTTCTCAAGGCAGTGGCCGAAGATTTCCAGGTCGACGAAGTGCTGGACATCCCGCTGTCGGGACAGGGCGAGCACTTGTGGCTGTGGGTCGAAAAGCGTGACCTGAACACCGAGGAGGCGGCCCGCCGGCTGGCCCGTGCCGCTGGGGTGCCGGTGCGCACGATCAGCTACGCCGGCCTCAAGGACCGCCAGGCCCTGACCCGCCAGTGGTTCAGCCTGCACCTGCCCGGCAAGGCCGACCCGGACCTGTCGCGTGCCGAGGATGCCAGCCTGCGTGTGCTCAAGCAGGTGCGCCACCAGCGCAAGCTGCAGCGCGGTGCGCATTCGGCCAACGGCTTCACGCTGCGCCTGACTGCCCTGGCTGCCGATCACCAAGCGGTGGATGCGCGCCTGGAACAGCTCAAGCATTACGGTGTGCCGAATTATTTCGGCACCCAGCGCTTCGGCCACGGTGGCGGCAACGTTCACGACGCTCTTGATTGGGCCGCACGCAATGCCCTGCCCGAACAGCGCAACGTGCGTTCGCGGTTGCTCTCGGCCGGGCGCAGCTACCTGTTCAACCAGGTGCTGGCAGCCCGTGTTGCCGACGGCAGCTGGGCGCGTGCGCAGGTGGGCGACCTGTTGGCGTTCACCACGAGTCGTAGCTTCTTTCCTGCTGGGGAGTCGGAATGTTCCGATCCTCGGCTGGCGATTCTTGACCTGCATCCGACCGGCCCGCTGTGGGGGGCAGGCGATTCGCCGGCTACGGGGAGTACTGCGCAACAAGAGGATGCGATCGCCGCACGGCAGCCGGCACTTTGCCAGTGGCTGGCCCTGGCGGGCATGGATCACGAACGACGCATTCTGCGGCTCCCTATTGGCGGTCTTACGTGGCATTATCCCGAGCCTGATATCCTGCAACTGGAATTCGTCCTTCCGGCCGGATGTTTCGCCACCGTGGTGGTGCGCGAAATCGTGGATCTGGTGTCGGCGGGGCAGACGGACAGCTCATGCGTATTCTGATTTCGAACGACGACGGTGTTACCGCACCCGGCATCGCCGCGCTGCATGCTGCGCTGGTGGATTACGCCGAGTGCGTGGTTATTGCCCCGGATCAAGACAAGAGCGGCGCCAGCAGTTCGCTGACGCTGGACCGGCCACTGCACCCGCAGACCTTGGCCAATGGCTTCATCAGCCTCAACGGCACGCCGACCGACTGCGTGCATCTGGGGCTCAATGGGCTGTTGCCACAGGCGCCGGACATGGTTGTGTCGGGGATCAACCTCGGTGCCAACCTGGGTGACGACGTGCTCTATTCGGGCACGGTCGCGGCCGCGTTGGAAGGCCGTTTCCTCGGCGGTACCTCGCTGGCGTTTTCGCTGTTGTCGCGCCAGCCGGACAACCTGCCCACCGCGGCCCACATCGCCCGCCGCCTGGTCGAGGCTCAGTCGCGCCTGGCCTTGCCGCCGCGTACCGTGCTCAACGTCAATATCCCCAACCTGCCGCTGGAGCACATTCGTGGTATCCAGCTCACCCGCCTCGGTCACCGGGCGCGGGCGGCGGCGCCGACCAAGGTGGTCAACCCGCGCGGCAAGGAAGGCTACTGGATCGCTGTCGCCGGGGATGCCGAGGACGGTGGCCCGGGGACCGACTTCCATGCGGTGATGCAAGGCTATGTATCGATCACTCCGCTGCAGCTCGACCGCACCTTCAGTGATGCCTTCGAGCAGCTCGACGGTTGGCTGGAGGGCCTGCTCTGATGCGCGAGGACGATATGCTGCGGCGTGGCATCGGCATGACCTCCCAGCGCACCCGGGAGCGGCTGATCCAGCGCCTGTGCGAGGAGGGCGTTTCGAACACCAAGGTGCTCGACGTCATCCGTCGTACCCCGCGCCACCTGTTCGTCGACGAGGCGCTGGCGCATCGCGCCTACGAAGACACCGCGCTGCCGATCGGCCACAACCAGACGATCTCGCAGCCGTTCATGGTTGCCCACATGAGTGAACTGCTGCTCGAGGCCGGGCCGCTGGACAAGGTGCTGGAGATCGGCACCGGCTCGGGCTACCAGACGGCAATCCTGGCCCAGTTGGTCGAGCGGGTGTTCTCGGTGGAACGCATCAAGGTGCTGCAGGACCGGGCCAAGGAGCGCCTGGTGGAACTGAACCTGCGCAACGTGGTGTTCCGCTGGGGGGATGGTTGCGAAGGCTGGCCGGCGCTGGCGCCGTACAACGGCATCATCGTCACCGCCGTGGCGCCGGAAGTGCCGCAGGCATTGCTCGACCAGCTGGCGCCCGGTGGCCGTATGGTGATCCCGGTGGGGCCAGCCGGCGAAACCCAGCAGCTGATGCTGATCGTGCGCGAGGAGCATGGATTCTCCCGCCGCGTGCTGGGGGCCGTGCGCTTCGTACCGCTGCTCAACGGCCCGCTGGCCTGAACACTGCTGGTTCGAGTCGCGCGATATTTTTGCGCCAGCACCGAATTCTTGCTGCAACGCCCTGTCTATCTGGCGGGGTGAAGCGCTAGCGCACAGCGTGTTGCAAGGCTTTGCAGCAGTCTTTCACCAACCCTGCCAATGCGGGCGGGCTTGGTTATAATTGCAATAATATTGCATTTCTTGTCTTCATATCGTTTTCGGCACCATGAGGGGAGCGCGGGTGGGTCACACAGTCATTCGGCAGCGCAAGGACGGGTCGGGTTTCACGCTTCTGGTGATTGCACTGGCCATGGGCGCGCTACTGGTGGGTTGCTCGAGCACCAGCAGCAACAGCGCGCGGGTGGTCGACCGCAACAACACCGTGCCCAAGCGCCCGGCAGTAACCACCGGGCAGTACATCGTCAAACCTGGCGATACGCTGTTCTCCATCGCCTTCCGTTATGGCTGGGACTACAAGGAGCTGGCTGCGCGCAACGGTATCGCGGCGCCTTACACCATTCGCCCGGGGCAAGCGATTCGTTTCAGCAGCGGCTCTACCGGCAGCACCACGGTGGTGTCCAGCCCGTCGTCGTCGAGCAAGACCACGGTCATCCGGCGGCCTGTGGGAAGCACCAGCACACCTACTGGCAACACCAGCAAACCGGCCACGCCGGCAGCCTCCAGCAGCGCCCCGGTGGTCGCCACGGTGCCTGCCGCGGAGCGCGCGGTAGGTGGCTGGACCTGGCCTGCCAACGGCGTGCTGATTGGAAAATTCGCTTCAAACGGTAGTTTGAATAAAGGCATTGATATCGCCGGTGATTTGGGACAGCCTGTTTTTGCTGCGTCTGATGGTGCAGTGGTGTACGCCGGGAGTGGCTTGAGGGGCTACGGCGAACTGATCATCATCAAGCACAGCGATACCTACGTCAGTGCCTACGGCCATAACCGCAGGCTGTTGGTTCGGGAGGGGCAGCAGGTCAAGGCAGGGCAGTCGATTGCTGAAATGGGGTCCACGGGCACAGATCGGGTGAAGCTGCATTTCGAGATTCGCCGCCAGGGCAAACCCGTCGATCCGCTCCAGTTCCTGCCACGTCGTTGACCGTTGTACCCGGCCTGTTCCTGTGATGTAGAGGGGACAGGCTCCAGCGCTGCCAGGGAGATAGGTGCCGCTCGAGTCTGAGTTCGAACTCAGCAAAGGACTATAACAATGGCTCTCAGTAAAGAAGTGCCGGAGTTTGACATCGACGATGACCTGCTTCTGATGGAGACGGGAATCGTTTTGGAAACGGATGTGGTGTCAGACGAACCTGCTGTATCTTCGGTTCGGACGAGGGCCAAGTCGGGCTCTTCGCTCAAGCAACACAAGTACATCGATTACAGCCGGGCGCTCGATGCCACCCAGTTGTATCTCAACGAGATAGGATTCTCGCCTCTGCTTTCGCCGGAAGAGGAAGTGCACTTTGCGCGTCTGTCGCAAAAGGGCGACCCTGCCGGCCGCAAGCGCATGATCGAAAGCAACCTGCGCCTGGTTGTAAAAATTGCCCGTCGTTACGTGAACCGCGGCCTGTCGCTGCTCGACCTGATCGAGGAGGGCAACCTTGGGCTGATCCGTGCGGTCGAGAAGTTCGACCCGGAGCGTGGTTTCCGGTTCTCGACCTATGCGACCTGGTGGATTCGCCAGACCATCGAGCGGGCGATCATGAACCAGACCCGCACCATTCGCCTGCCGATCCACGTGGTCAAGGAACTGAACGTCTACCTGCGCGCTGCGCGCGAGCTGACCCAGAAACTGGACCACGAACCCTCGCCAGAAGAAATCGCCACGCTGCTGGAGAAACCGGTCGCCGAGGTCAAGCGCATGCTCGGCCTGAACGAGCGGGTGTCTTCGGTGGATGTGTCGCTCGGCCCGGACTCGGACAAGACCCTGCTCGATACCCTGACCGACGACCGCCCGACCGACCCATGCGAACTGCTGCAGGATGATGACCTGTCGCAGAGCATCGACCAGTGGCTGGGCGAGTTGACCGACAAGCAGCGTGAAGTGGTGGTGCGCCGCTTTGGCTTGCGCGGGCATGAAAGCAGCACCCTGGAAGATGTCGGACTGGAGATTGGCCTGACCCGCGAACGGGTGCGGCAGATCCAGGTCGAGGGGCTCAAGCGTTTGCGTGAGATTCTCGAGAAGAACGGCCTGTCCAGTGAGTCCTTGTTCCAGTAGCGGAAGCCTGTAGCACAAAGCGCCCCGATGATTTCGGGGCGTTTTTGTTTGTGGCGATCAGAGGTGTCCCATTCAAAATTGCGGGGGCGCTTTGCGCCCCTTTCGCGACACAAGGCCGCTCCCACAGGTATTTCATCGCCTTTGAATGTACCGCTATCCTGTGGGAGCGGCCTTGTGTCGCGAAAGGGCTGCAAAGCAGCCCCAAGACATTATGTACCGCGCTACCCCAATAACATTGCGTGTAAGCCTTTGCTTACTTGTTCTGTAAGCCTTCTATGTACGCTTCAGTAAATCATTGTCGTATCCAGATCCTGCGTTTTCCCAACCTCTTGAAAATCCTGACTTATTCAGCTGTGAGGAAATGTGTCACCTGCAACACCCTGTGAGGTTTCGCGGTTGCCGGCCAGGCTCAAGTCGCTAGTATTCGAACTGTGCACAGGGACATGCACAGGCTTTCAGGAGGAAAGCCAGGGACATCGCAAGACGCGATTTCATCAGGATGATGTTTGGGACAAGCAGGGACTACGGAAAAAATGTGGGCGGGTCAAACCGCCCCTTTTTTTTGCCTGCAGAAAACAAAAAAGGCCCCAAAGGGCCTTTTTAGTGTCCGGACGCTATCAGCGCTCCAGATCTGCAATCTTGCCAGTCTTGCCATCCCATTCCTCAGCGTCCGGCAGGGCGTCCTTACGCTCGGTGATGTTCGGCCAGATTTCCGCCAGTTCGGCGTTCAGCTCGATGAAGTTTTCCATGCCCGCAGGCACTTCGTCTTCCGAGAAGATGGCTTGCGCTGGGCATTCCGGCTCGCACAAGGCGCAGTCGATGCACTCGTCCGGATGGATGACCAGGAAGTTCGGGCCTTCGTAGAAGCAGTCCACCGGACAGACTTCCACGCAGTCGGTGTATTTGCATTTGATGCAGTTGTCGGTGACGACGAAGGTCATTTCTAATTCTCTCCTCAGGCGACGGCGGCGGCCCTTCCTCTCAGGGCCGCGCGGTTTACGGGTATGTGGCTGCAGGCCAGGCTAATAACCTGCAGCACCAGCAAACCGCGGCGGATTCTACCAGCTTGTAGTGGGCGCCGTTATAACAGGTTCTTTAGTTGATATAGCATTTCGATAGCTTGACGCGGGGTCATGTCGTCCAGTTGCAGCTTGCCCAGCTTCTCGATGGCCGGGTGTGGCAGGCTGGCGAACAGGTCGCTCTGGTGCGGGACCTGTGGCACGTCCTTGGCCTTTTGGGCCGGGGGTTGTTCATGCGGCAGGCTGGTGGTTTCCAGCCTCGCCAGGTGTTCACGGGCACGCTGGATGACGGCCGTCGGCACGCCGGCCAGCTGCGCCACGGCCAGGCCGTAGCTCTGGCTGGCAGGACCAGGCAGCACGTGGTGCAGGAATACGATGCGTTCGTTGTGTTCGGTGGCGTTCAGGTGCACGTTGGCCACCAGTGGCTCGCTTTCCGGCAGCACGGTGAGTTCGAAGTAGTGCGTGGCGAACAGCGTGTAGGCGCGCAGCTGGGCCAGGCGCTCTGCGGCAGCCCAGGCCAGCGACAGGCCGTCGAAAGTACTGGTGCCGCGGCCCACTTCATCCATCAGCACCAGGCTGCGGTCGGTGGCATTGTGCAAGATGTTGGCGGTTTCGCTCATCTCGACCATGAAGGTCGAGCGGCCGCCGGCCAGGTCGTCGCTGGAGCCAATGCGGGTGAAGATGCGGTCGACCAGCGACAGCTCGCAGCTGGCAGCAGGCACGAAGCTGCCGATATGCGCCAGCAGCACGATCAGGGCGGTCTGGCGCATGTAGGTGGACTTACCGCCCATGTTCGGGCCGGTGATGATCAGCATGCGCGTGCTGTTGTCCAGGCCCAGGTCGTTGGCCACGAACGGTGTGGTCAGTACCTGTTCCACCACTGGGTGACGGCCCTGCTCGATGCGCAGGCACGGCTCGTCTACGAAGCGTGGGCAGTTCAGGTCGAGGTTCAGTGCACGTTCGGCCAGGTTGCTGAGCACGTCCAGTTCGGCCAGGGCGGCGGCGCTGTCCTGCAGCGGTGCCAGGTGGCTGATCAGGGTTTCCAGCAGGGCATCGTAGAGCATCTTTTCGCGGGCCAGGGCGCGGCTCTTGGCCGACAGCGCCTTGTCTTCGAACGCCTTCAGCTCCGGGGTGATGAAGCGCTCGGCGCCCTTTAGGGTCTGACGGCGGATGTAGTCCCCCGGGGCCTGCTCGGCCTGCTTGGTCGGCAGTTCGATGAAGTAGCCATGCACTCGGTTGTAGCCGACCTTGAGGTTGGCCAGGCCGGTGCGGGCCTTTTCCCGGGCTTCCAGGTCGATCAGGAACTGGCCGGCGTTCTCGCTGATCGCCAGCAGCTCGTCCAGTTCGTTGTCATAGCCGGCCTTGAGCACGCCGCCATCGCGGATCACCGCCGGCGGGTTGTCGATGATCGCCCGCTCCAGCAGGCTGGCCAGTTCGGGATAGGTGCCGGTAATGGCGGCCAGGCGCGCCAGGTGCGGTGCCTCCAGCTCGGCCATGGCATTCTGCAACTCGGGTAGCGCCCCAAGGGCATCGCGCAGGCGTGCCAGATCGCGTGGGCGGGCGTTGCGCAGGCCGATGCGGGCGAGAATCCGCTCGATATCGCCAATTTCCTTGAGTTGCGGCTGCAGCTTCTCGAAGCGGTAGCCATCGAGCAGGCAACGGATCGAGTCCTGGCGCGCCTGCAGCACCTTGAGATCGCGCAACGGGCGGTTCAACCAGCGGCTCAGCAAACGGCTGGCCATGGCGGTCTGGCAGCGGTCGACCACCGACTGCAGGGTGTTGTCTCGGCCGCCGGCCAGGTTGATGTCCAGCTCCAGGTTGCGGCGGCTGGCACCGTCGAGAATGACCGTATCGTCCAGGCGTTCGTGGCGCAGGCTGCGCAGGTGCGGCAGGGCGGTGCGCTGGGTTTCCTTGGCGTAGATCAGCAGGCAACCGGCGGCGCCGATGGCCAGGGTCAGCTTGTCGCAGCCAAAGCCCTTGAGGTCCTTGGTCGCGAACTGCTGGCACAGGGCCTTGCGCGCCGAGTCGCGGTCGAAGTCCCATGGCGCACGGCGACGGGCGCCCGGTCGTTTCTCGGCAGGCAGGTCGCGCGGCCAGTCGTCGGGGATCAACAGCTCGACCGGGTTGAGGCGCTCGAGCTCGGCCAGCAGGTTTTCCCAGCCCTTGATCTCCTGCACGCTGAAGTTGCCACTGGTGATGTCCAGTACGGCCAGGCCGAACAGGCGCTCGTCCCCGAGCAGCGCGGCAATCAGGTTGTCGCGACGCTCGTCGAGCAGGGCCTCGTCGCTGACCGTACCCGGGGTGATGATGCGCACCACCTGACGTTCCACCGGGCCCTTGCTGGTGGCAGGGTCGCCAATCTGCTCGCAGATCACCACCGATTCGCCGAGCTTGACCAGCTTGGCCAGGTAGCCTTCCAGCGAATGGAACGGAATCCCGCACATGGGGATGGACTGGCCGGCCGACTGACCGCGCGCGGTCAGGGTGATGTCCAGCAGTTTTGCGGCTTTTTTCGCATCTTCGTAGAAGATCTCGTAGAAGTCGCCCATGCGGTAGAACATCAGCTGGTCCGGGTGCTGGTTCTTCAGCTTCCAGTACTGCTGCATCATCGGGGTGTGTGCGGAGAAGTCGGAAATTGCTTTATTCATCAATGGCTTAGAAAGTAGGTCTCAATATTGTGGGGCAAATTGGGGCGTTCTGTGTTGCATGCACGACGCCGAGACCCACCGGATTTTCAAGCCGCATAGATTAACACGGCTACCCGGCAGGCTGTACCTGCAAGTCCGGCGAGTGCACAGGGATGCGCTGAAGGCAGGTTGACATCATGGTGCCTCCATGGAGAATTGCCTGCCTTCGCCCATCAGGGATGGCTTGCCTGACGCATTCGCGGTGGCCCGTGGCCCGGTAAAAAGTTATTGCAACAGGTTGATTAGTGCAGTGAGCGCAATTCGTTTTGATGTAGATGCGGTTTTTTGTATTTCCCTCGACACCCGCGCTGACCGGCGCACGCTGTTCAGCGAAACCATCGGGCGACAGCTCGACAACGAAGTGCACTTTCATGTCGTCGAGAAAAACAGCGACCCCAAGCGCGGTTGCTACGAGTCCCATCAGCAACTGGCCCGTCATGCGCTGGACAATGGCCTAGATCGAATCCTGATCTTCGAAGACGATGCCAAGGCGTATGAGTTCAAGCCTTCGCGGGTGCGCTGGGTAAACCGCTTCATGCAGAAACGGCCCTTCGAGGCCTTGCACCTGGGTTATTCCATGGGGCGAACCTGGCTGACCTGGTTCCCGTTCATCGCCCGCGGGCGGGTGGTGGCCCTGCATGCCTATGTGCTGTCGCGCGAGGGCTGTCGGATCCTGGCAGAGACGCCCTACGATGGCACCCCGGTGGATGTGGTGGTCAAACACCGGATCCGCCAGCACTGCGTGTTCCCCATGATGTTCCGCCAGCACGCCGCCGCCGTGGCCGGTAGCGACCTGGAACAGGTGGTGCGCAATGAGGACGAGTGGTGGGAGCGCAACTGGACCAAGCATCGTCGTTCACCGATGAAGAACATCTGGCGGACCGTGCTTCGGCTGAATTTCTGATTGGTGTGGGCTTGAGGTGCATGCCTTGAGAGGTTTGGCGCCTGCGAGATAGAGCGCCGCCCGCGCGGCGCTCGATCTTACAGGCGCCAAAAATCCAGAGGCGAACATGCTCGTGCCCAGCACGCCGCCAGACGCTCATCCTCCACCCCCATCCCCAAAATGCTAGGGTAGAGGGCAGCCTTCAAGGAGCCCGACATGGACCCGATCACCACGCTTTCCACCCGCCTGGGTGAACACCTGCGCCGCTTCCACGCGCAGGTGACCACCGCCGAATCCTGCACCGGTGGCGGCATCGCCGAGGCCATCACCCGCGTGCCCGGCAGCTCGGCCTGGTTCGAGGCTGGGTACGTGACCTATTCCAACACCCAGAAAACCCGTCAGCTGGGAGTGCCCGCGGCGTTGTTCGGCCAGGTTGGCGCGGTCAGCCAGGAAGTGGTCGAAGCGATGGTCCGCGGCGCCCAGGCCGCCAGCGGCGCGCGCTTTGCCGTGGCGGTGAGCGGCGTGGCCGGGCCGGACGGTGGTTCGCCGGGCAAACCGGTGGGCACCGTGTGGCTGGCCTGGGGCGACGGCAACCATGTGTTCAGCGAGCGGCGCCAGTTTGACGGCGACCGCGAGGCGGTGCGCCGACAGACGGTGATCGCCGCGTTAGACGGCTTGTTACAGCTTGGTGCCGAGTAAATCGACGACAGGGGTTTGCGCGAGCGCCTGCCTGTGGAATAATACTGGCTACTTATACAGGTATTCCGGCCGTCAGGGCCAAGTCGAACACGTGAGGATTTCAATGGACGACAACAAGAAGCGCGCCTTGGCTGCGGCCCTGGGTCAGATCGAACGCCAATTCGGCAAGGGCGCCGTCATGCGCATGGGCGACCACGAGCGCCAGGCTATCCCTGCCATCTCCACCGGCTCGCTGGGTCTGGACATCGCCCTGGGCATCGGCGGCCTGCCAAAAGGCCGTATCGTCGAGATCTACGGCCCGGAATCGTCGGGTAAGACCACGCTGACCCTGTCGGTCATCGCCGAAGCCCAGAAAAACGGCGCCACCTGCGCCTTCGTCGACGCCGAACACGCCCTCGACCCCGAGTACGCCGGCAAGCTGGGCGTCAACGTCGACGACCTGCTGGTTTCGCAGCCGGACACCGGCGAACAGGCCCTGGAAATCACCGACATGCTGGTGCGTTCCAACGCTGTTGACGTGATCATCGTCGACTCCGTTGCTGCCCTGGTACCGAAGGCCGAGATCGAAGGCGAAATGGGTGACATGCACGTGGGTCTGCAGGCGCGCCTGATGTCCCAGGCGCTGCGCAAGATCACCGGTAACATCAAGAACGCCAACTGCCTGGTCATCTTCATCAACCAGATCCGTATGAAGATCGGTGTGATGTTCGGCAGCCCGGAAACCACCACTGGTGGTAACGCCCTGAAGTTCTACGCCTCGGTGCGTCTGGATATTCGCCGTACCGGTGCGGTCAAGGAAGGCGACGAGGTGGTCGGTAGCGAAACCCGCGTCAAGATCGTCAAGAACAAGGTTTCGCCGCCCTTCCGTCAGGCCGAGTTCCAGATCCTCTACGGCAAAGGTATCTACCGTAACGGCGAGATCATTGACCTGGGTGTTTCCCAAGGCCTGGTCGAGAAGTCCGGTGCCTGGTACGCCTACCAGGGCAACAAGATCGGTCAAGGCAAGGCAAACGCTGCCAAGTACTTGGCTGAGAACCCGGCTATTGGTGCCGAGATCGAGAAGCAGATTCGCGAGAAGCTGCTGACCTCTGGTGCTGTTGCGGCTGCTGGTAAGGCTGCTGCTGCCGAAGCCGATGCCGATGACATGGCCGACGCTGACGCCGGCTATTGATTGCGCGGTAGATAGCCGAACATGTCCGCCGTACTCGACACCCCCGTCGCCATCCGGCGGACAGCCATGGACCTGCTTGCGCGACGTGAGCACGGTCGCGTCGAGCTGACGCGCAAGTTGCGTCAGCGCGGCGCTTCGGACGAGTTGATTGGGCCTGAACTCGATCGGCTCGCCGAAGAAGGGTTGCTTAGCGAAGCCCGCTACCTCGAAAGTTTCATCCGGTACCGTTCAAGCTCCGGCTATGGCCCTGCGCGTATTCGCGAAGAGCTAGGCCAGCGCGGTTTGGCGCGTGCTGATATCGAGCAGGCGCTACGCGAGAGCGAGGTGGACTGGGGCGAGCGCATGCGTGACGTATGGCAGCGCAAGTTTGCCGGGCAGCGCCCGCAAGATCCCCGCGGCCGTGCCCAGCAGACCCGGTTTCTGGCTTACAGGGGTTTCCCCATGGACATGATCGGCCGGCTGCTCAGTGGGCGTGATCGCGACGATTACTGAGGGCTGGGGCCGTTTTGCAGTCCTTTGCGGGAGCGGACCTGTGTCACGATCAACTGACCTTCAACGCCTCCCTGGCCCGCTGCGTCGTATGCATGGGCTGCGGCTTGGCCCAGTTCTCCGGCAGGTTGATGAAATCCACCAGCTCGCGCAGCCTGCCCTGATCCCGGCCATTGAAGGCAAATGACAAGCGGGTCAGGTGGTTGAAGTTGCCCACTTCGTGCTCGGCGCTGCTGTCAGGTTGCTGGTGGTACTTGCCACTCAAACGCAAATCGGCAAAGCCTTCCTGGATGTCATACAGCGCCGCTTCGCTGAGCGGGTGATGCATGCGGATCACGAACTGGCTCTTCAGCCAGCGGCTGGAGTGGTAGTTGCTGTAGAACTGGTTGATTTCCTCCACTGCCTCGTCAGCGCTGTGCACCAGGCGCAGCAGTTTCAGGTCGCTGGGCAAGATGTAGCGGTTTTCCTCCAGTTGGCGGCTGATGAAGTCCAGGCAGTCGCGCCAGAAGCTGCCACCTGGTGAGTCCAGCAGCACCACCGGTACCAGCGGGCTCTTGCCGGTCTGGATCAGGGTCAGCACCTCCAATGCTTCATCCAAAGTGCCGAAACCACCCGGGCACAGCACCAGGCCATCGGCCTCCTTGACGAAGAACAGCTTGCGGATGAAGAAGAAATGGAACGGCAGCAGCTTGTCGGTGCCATCTACCGTGGGGTTGGCGTGTTGTTCGAAGGGTAGGGTGATGTTGAATCCCAGGCTGTGGTCGCTGCCGGCGCCTTCGTGGGCGGCTGCCATGATGCCGCCGCCGGCACCGGTTATTACCATCAGGTCGGAGCGCGCCAGGGTTGCGCCCAGTTCGCGGGCCAGGGCGTACATCGGGTGTTCCAGCGGGGTGCGCGCCGAGCCGAACACGGTCACCTTGCGGCGGTCCTTGTAGCGTTCCAGGGTGCGGAACGAATGGTCCAGTTCGCGCAGGGCCTGCAGGGTGATCTTGGCGCTCCAGCGGTCGGTGTCGTCATGGGCCATGCGCAGGATGGTCAGCATCATGTCGCGGTACAGCGCCAGGTTGGGGCTGTTCGGTGCCACCAGTTGCAGTTGTGCGTCGATGTTGCTCAGGTCGATGTTGTTGTCGCGGAAATGGCTGAACAGCAGTTCACTCGATTGGTAAGGCATGCAACGTCTCCTTCTGCACCTATACCTCTGACCTCAATCTAGACCCTTGCGCTCAATCCTGCCGGGGGTGTTCGACACAGCCGCCCGTCGGCATGCAGCCACGGGGGATGCGGGTTTGGTTAACTGGGTAAAGCGAAACGTGTCGATGCAGGAGGTGGCGGTATGCATCGCTTGATCATCGAAGTTGACCGGCAGCTTTACCAGCAGCTGGAGAATGCGGCCCAGATGCATCACCTGAGCCTGGAGAACGAGTGCCGGCGCAGGCTGTCGGGGCTGGAATGCCAGTCGCGCTACCTGCAGGCGCTGCTGGCAGAGATGCGCGCTGATGCCGCTGAGGGGCGCTGGTGCGCCCGTGAAGACGAGAAGGCGTAGCGATCCGAGCTGGTTTACTTCTTCTTGTTGCCGGCCACGCAGCTGGCATTGTCGAACGCCTGGTCCATGATCGGCTGGTTGGTCTTGTATACCGTGAAGCGGTAGACCATCACCGCGCCTTTGGACATCAGGTTACGGAAACCGCTGTTGCGGCAGACGCTATCACCCAGCTGGCTGCGGACCTGTTCGGGGTTGGCCTGCATGCGCGCGGCATGGTCCTGGCGCACGCTCAGGTGGTTGACCAGTGCCTTGCCTTCCACCGTGTAACCCTGGTCGAGGATGTCCTCGTTGATGGCTCGCGGGGTGCCGACACTGCTCTCTTTGGCAACCTTCTGCAGCATGTTGTTCAGGTCGTATTCCTGCTTGGAAGCCGCCTGGGCTGCCAGGGGCAGGGCGAGCAACAGGCTCAGGGCGGGGACGATACGGCGCAGCATGAATCTCTCCTGGTTCGATGACTGGCGCTTTGACATGCGCGGGTCGACGGCGTTCCCTGAAAATCGCGCAGGCGCGACGCTGGGGTACGGTAAAGCAGCGATTATAAGGACCGCGTCGCCACCTGCACAGCAATTGCCCCCTGTTCTGGTAGACTGGCGCCCTTAGTTTTCTCCGAGTCATCCTTGTGTCCATTCCCAACCTGTCCAGAGGCCTGCCGGCATGAGCCATGCGGTAGCGCGCCTGCGCGCCGAACGCCTGGCTCGCAGCAACAAGCCCTTTATCGCCCGTGGTTCACGTGCCGAACGCTGCCCCGATTGCCGGGTCATCGCCACTCATTGCCTGTGCGCCTGGAAGCCGCGGGTGCAGGCCGAGTCCGGCGTGTGCCTGCTGATGCATGACACCGAGCCACTGAAGCCTACCAATACCGGCTGGCTGATCGCCGACCTGATCGAGGACACCTCGGCTTTCGGCTGGCTGCGCACTTCGGTCGACGAACGCTTGCTGGCGTTGCTGGACGACCCGCGTTGGCAGCCCTACATCGTCTTCCCCGGCGAATTCGTTGCCCAGGAGCGAGTGGTCAGCGAGGTAGTGCGCGAGCCCGGCAAGCGTCCGCTGTTCATCCTGCTGGATGCCACCTGGACCGAAGCGCGCAAGATGTTCCGCAAAAGCCCGTACCTTGATCGCTTCCCGGTGTTGAGCCTGCAGGCCGAGCAGATGTCCCGCTACCGCTTGCGCCGCTCCAAGCGCGATGATCACTTCTGTACCGCGGAAGTCGCGGCCATGTGCCTGGACCTTGCCGGCGATACCCAGGCCTCGCAGGCGCTGGACGCCTACCTGGATGTGTTCAGCCTGCATTACCTGAGCGGCAAGCGTCGCCTGCCGCTGGACGAGCAGGACGACACCCACCAGCGTTTGCATACCTTCCTATAGTCCAAGGGGCACAACCCCTGCTTTGGTTCATAATGACCCTTACCCGAGTGCCCGACACAGAACAGGATCCCCAGATCGATGGCCACTTACGAAATCCTGATTGCCGATGACCACCCGCTGTTCCGTGGCGCCTTGCGCCAGGCCGTTACCCTCGGCCTGGGCCCGGATGTACGCCTGGTAGAAGTTGCCAGCATTGCCGAACTGGAAACCCGTCTGAGCGAAAAAGACAACTGGGACCTGGTGTTGCTGGACTTGAACATGCCGGGTGCCTACGGTTTTTCCGGGCTGGTGCTGCTGCGCGGGCAATACCCGCAGATCCCCGTGGTGATGGTATCGGCGCAGGAAGAGGCTGCAGTGGTGGTCAAGTCCCGCGAATTTGGCGCCAGTGGCTTCATTCCCAAGTCCAGCACCCTGGAAGTGATCCAGGATGCGGTGCGCAAGGTGCTCGACGGCGAGGTCTGGTGGCCGCCGCAGGCGTTCGAAAAGGTCGATGTCTCGGCCGAGGCCAAGGCCGCCAGCGAAGGCCTTGCCAGCCTCACGCCGCAGCAGTTCCGCGTGCTGACCATGGTCTGCGAAGGCTTGCTGAACAAGCAGATCGCCTATGAGCTGAACGTGTCGGAAGCGACCATCAAGGCCCACGTGACCGCGATCTTCCGCAAGCTGGGTGTGCGTACCCGCACCCAGGCGGCGTTGTTGCTGCAACAACTTGAATCGGTTGCCAGCAGCTGAGTGCGCGTGGCTTCACGCTTTTTTGACCCGTGCCGGTCTAGTCTGCTGGCCTTTCCGTTGTGAAGTGACTCACATGACATCGCCATTCAAGGGCCAGACCGGCCTCAAACGTATCCTCAACGCCGCCGGCTATTCGCTGGACGGCCTGCGCGCCGCCTTCAAGGGCGAGGCCGCGTTCCGCCAGCTGGTGCTGCTCAACGTGCTGTTGGTCCCGATCGCCTTCTGGCTGCCGGTCAGCCGTGCGGAGCGGGCGATCATGATCGCCGTGTGCCTGTTGGGCTTGATCGTCGAACTGTTCAATTCGGCGGTGGAAGCAGCCATCGACCGCATTTCGCTGGAGCGCCACCCGCTGTCGAAAAACGCCAAGGACATGGGCAGCGCCGCGCAGCTGGTGGCACTGACCATGGTGGCGCTGGTGTGGGGTGTGATCCTGCTTTAAGCGATCGGTGGCAACACGATCTCGTCACTGCGTGTGAAACCCGCGGTGAAGTTGCGGCACAGTTCGAGAAATTCGCGCATGGCCGAGGTCTGGTACTTCTGTTTGTGCCAGATGAAGTAGAACTGGCGCATCAGGTCCAGCTCCGGGGTTTCCACCGCTACCAGGCTGCCGCGGCGGAAGGCGTCACGCAGGGCAAGGCGCGAGATGCAGCCGATGCCCAGGCCCGACTCCACCGCGCGCTTGATGGCTTCGGTGTGTTCCAGCTCCAGGCGGATGTTGAGGTTGGTGCGGTGGTGGCGCATGGCCTGGTCGAAGGTCAGGCGCGTGCCTGAGCCCTGTTCGCGCAGGATCCACGCCTCCTGGGACAAGGTCTGTACATCGGCGCGCCCCAGTTTGGCCAGCGGATGCTGAGGCGCGCAGAACACCACAAGTTCGTCCTCGACCCAGGGCTGCACTTCCAGGTCCGGGTGGTTGCAATCGCCTTCGATCAGACCCAGATCAATTTCGTAATGCGCCACCTGTTGCACGATATGCGCAGTGTTCTGCACATGCAGCTTCACCTGGCTTTCCGGGTGCACCTGCATGAAGCTGCCGATCAACAGGGTGGCCAGGTAGTTGCCGATGGTCAGCGTGGCGCCGACTGCCAGCGAGCCGAAACCGGACTTGCCGTTGAGCAGGTCTTCGATTTCCTTGGCCTGGTCGAGCAGGGCCACTGCCTGCGGCAACAGTTGCTGGCCCAGGGCGTTGAGGCTCAGGCGCTTGCCGGCGCGGTCGAACAGCTGGCAGCTGGACTGTCGCTCAAGCTCGGTGATCGAGGTGCTGGCGGCCGACTGCGACAAGGCCAGCACACTGGCGGCGCGCGAAACGCTCTGGTGCTGGGCCACGGCAACGAAGACTTGCAGTTGACGAAGTGTAAATCGCATATCGATATAACCGATAACACATATCTTGATAATCCAGTTAACAGATATTGTCGCTGCCCCTAAACTATCGCGCAACTGCGCGTCTTGCGCGCGCCGCGTCTTTCTTCAGGAGCCCCATTAAATGAGCAACATGAACCACGAACGTGTCCTCAGTGTGCACCACTGGAACGACACCCTGTTCAGCTTCAAGTGCACCCGCGACCCGGGCCTGCGCTTCGAGAACGGTCAGTTCGTGATGATCGGCCTGCAACAAGAAAGCGGCCGTCCGCTCATGCGCGCCTATTCCATCGCCTCGCCGAACTGGGAAGAGCATCTGGAGTTCTTCAGCATCAAGGTGCCGGACGGTCCGCTGACCTCGCAGCTGCAGCACCTGAAGGAAGGCGACGAGATCATCATCAGCAAGAAGCCTACCGGTACCCTCGTACTCGACGACCTGAACCCGGGCAAGCACTTGTACCTGCTGAGCACCGGCACTGGCCTGGCACCGTTCATGAGTGTCATCCAGGACCCGGAAACCTACGAGCGCTTCGAGAAAGTGATCCTGGTGCACGGCGTGCGCTACGTGAACGAAGTGGCCTACCGCGAGTTCATCACCGAGCACCTGCCGCAGAACGAGTTCTTCGGTGAGTCGGTTCGCGACAAGCTGATCTACTACCCGACCGTGACCCGTGAACCGTTCGAGAATCAGGGCCGCCTGACCGACCTGATGCGCAGCGGCAAGCTGTTCAGCGACATCGGCCTGCCACCGATCAACCCGCAGGACGACCGCGCGATGATCTGCGGCAGCCCGAGCATGCTCGACGAAACCAGCGAAGTGCTGGACAGCTTCGGTCTGAAGATCTCCCCGCGCATGCGCGAGCCGGGTGACTACCTGATCGAGCGTGCCTTCGTCGAGAAGTAAGGCGCAGGCTGATGCAAAAGAAGGCGACCCCCGGGTCGCCTTTCTTGTGCCTGTGATTCATATATCGCCTGTACCGGCCCTATCGCCGGCAAGCCAGCTCCCACAGGAGTCCCACAACATTTGAAACCTGTGCCGAACCTGTGGGAGCTGGCTTGCCGGCGATGAGGCCAGTGCAGGCAAACCCCAATCTATTCCACGCGCGTCTCGCCGCTATACACCAATATCTCCCGACACCGCTTGCACAGGTAGCGCCGCCCTTGGCGCACCAGCTTGTGCCGCTGCGCGGTAAACGGGAAGTCGCTCTGCGGGCAGGGGCAGCGGTAGATGTAGCGGGTCACCACGCGCCTTTGCACTTCGTAGTTGTGGCAACGGTTGGGCGGCAGTTCATACACCCCGCGCATGATCAGCTGCCACTCTTCGCCATGGGCCTGGATGCGGTCGCCGAACAGATGGTGTGCCACCAGGTGCGCCACCTCATGGGCCACGGTCTGGCGCAGGAAGTCTTCCTGGTTTTCGCGGTAAAGCTGCAGGTTGAAGCGCAGCAGGTTCTCGTGCAGGTGGGCGACGCCGGCTTTTTGCCCGCGCAGCTTGAAGCTGATTTCCGGGCGTGGGAAGGGGCGTTTGAAGAAGGTTTCAGCTTGCTGGTAACAGGTTTCGACGCGTTGTCTGAGCAGCTCGGGCATGGCGGGGTGGTTCTCCTGACCGGACATTATGCCGCAACCCCGGGCAACCTGCCGAGCCACCGGTCAGCGCACAGCCAGAGGCCGCCTTGCGGCGGCCCCAGGTTTGATGCCCCAGTGTTGGTCGAGTCTGTTCTAGTTGGTGTAGACGGGCCCCACGCCCAGTCCCCAGATGATCACCGTGGCGGCCATGATCGCCACCAGTACCACAAGGCCTACCGCCAGCACCGAGCTGGAGAACAGGAAGCCTTCGTCGGACGGTATGTTCATGAACGTCGGCAAACCGACGTACAACAGGTACACCGTGTAGCAGATGGCGGCCGTGCCGATCAGCATGCCCAGCCACAGGTGCGGGTACAGCGCCGCCAGGCCGCCGATGAACAACGGTGTGGCGGTGTAGGTGGCAAAGGCGATGCACTGTGCCATGGACGGGTTGGCATCGTAGGTACGGGCCATCCAGTGGATGAACGCCCCCATTACCGCCACCCCGGCAAGCATCGCCAGGTACGACATGATGCTCATCCAGATGGCGCTTTCCATTGTCAGCATCACCGCTGGCCGGTCGCCGATCACCCAGCCGACCTGGGTTGTACCGATGAATGCCGAAACGGCGGGGATCGCAGCCAGGATCAGGGTGTGCGTCAGGTACATGTGGCTGATGGTTTCTTCTTCGCCACGAATTTCCCGCCATTCCTGGTCGGGATGGGTAAACAGCCCCACAACGTGATGAATCATGCCGATCACTCCTCTCAATGTTGCCAAACGCCCCCCAGATGGAGCGCAAGCGGCCCTAGGCCCGAACACCGAAGCAAGCGGTAATGTGGCCTTATGTCGCAGTATAGGAAGCCGTTACCCGCATAAACCGTGCTTTTTAGAGCAAATTGCGCTGTAAGACGCGCTGTTGATTACAATGAAGTCTTTATCGGAATGCCTACAGCGCCGCCGCGTTTGTGCGTAAAATAGCCGGCTTTTGTCACACCTCGCGGATCCAAGCGCTATGGGCACCCTCTCGGTCAACCAGAACAAACTGCAAAAACGCCTGCGTCGTCTCGCCGGCGAAGCCATCACCGACTACAACATGATCGAGGATGGCGACAAGGTCATGGTCTGCCTGTCCGGCGGCAAGGACAGCTACACCATGCTCGACGTTCTGTTGCACCTGCAGAAGGTGGCACCGATCAAGTTCGAGATCGTCGCGGTGAACATGGACCAGAAGCAGCCGGGGTTCCCCGAGCATGTGCTGCCGGCCTACCTGAAGGAACTGGGCGTCGAGTACCACATTGTCGAGAAGGACACCTATTCGGTGGTCAAGGAGCTTGTCCCCGAGGGCAAGACCACCTGCTCGCTGTGTTCGCGCCTGCGCCGTGGCACCCTGTACACCTTTGCCGACGAAATCGGCGCGACCAAGATGGCGCTGGGGCACCACCGCGACGATATCGTCGAAACCTTCTTCCTCAACATGTTCTTCAACGGTGCGCTCAAGGGCATGCCGCCGAAGCTGCGCGCCGACGATGGCCGCAACGTGGTGATCCGCCCGCTGGCCTACTGCAGCGAGAAGGATATCCAGGCCTACTCGGACATGAAGGAATTCCCGATCATCCCGTGCAACCTGTGCGGTTCGCAGGAAAACCTGCAGCGCCAGGTGGTCAAGGACATGCTGGTGGAGTGGGAGCGCAAGCACCCGGGGCGTACCGAGAGCATCTTCCGCGCCCTGCAGAACGTGGCACCGTCGCAGTTGGCCGACCGCAACCTGTTCGACTTCACCAGCCTGAAGATCGACGAGAACGCCACCCCACGTTTCCTTGACGTGCTGAACATCTGAGCCCATGCGCGATTACCAGTGGTTGCACGAGTACTGCCTGAACCGCTTCGGCTCGGCCCAGGCCCTGGAGGCCTTCCTGCCGCAGCCGCGCACACCCGCACAACTGCGTGATATCAGTGACGACCGCTACCTGTCGACCTTGGCCCTGCGCGTGTTCCGCGCCGGGCTCAAGCACAGCCTGGTGGATGCCAAGTGGCCGGCGTTCGAGCAGGTGTTCTTCGGCTTCGACCCGGAGAAGGTGGTATTGATGGGCGCCGAGCACCTCGAGCGGCTGATGCACGACGAGCGCATCATCCGCCACCTGGGCAAGCTCAAGAGCGTGCCGCGCAATGCGCAGATGGTTCTTGACGTGGCCAAGGAGAAGGGCAGTTTCGGCGCCTTCATCGCCGACTGGCCGGTGACCGACATCGTCGGTTTGTGGAAATACCTGGCCAAACACGGCAACCAGCTGGGCGGGTTGTCGGCACCGCGCTTCCTGCGCATGGTCGGCAAGGACACGTTCATCCCTACCGATGACATGGTTGCGGCGTTGATTGCGCAGAAGGTGGTCGACAAGCCGCCGACCAGCCAGCGGGACCTGGCCTTGGTGCAGCAGGCGTTCAACCAGTGGCATGCCGAGAGTGGGCGGCCGCTGTGCCAGTTGTCGGTGATGCTGGCGCATACCGTCAACCATTGAGATTTTGGGGCTGCTTTGCAGCCCAATCGCCGGCAAGCCAGCTCCCACAGGTACAGCACAGGTCTCAAGCCTTGCGCTGTACCTGTGGGAGCTGGCTTGCCGGCGATTGGGCCGCAAAGCGGCCCCCGGATATCAACTGCCTTCGCCTGCCATGCGCCGCTCGTGCTGGAACTTCCAGCGCACATACAGCAGCCCGGCAATGAACAGCCCCAGGCTCACCAGTACTTCAACCCAGCCAAATACCGCACGCGCCGGGTCGAACGCCGCCAGCACGCCCTTGATGAAATAGATATTCACCACGAAGCAGGTCCAGGCATGTGCCCGGGCGCTGCCTGTCAGCATGCCCGGCAGCAACAGCAGCAACGGCACCAGTTCGATCGCCAGGATCACCTCGACCCGCGCCCCGTGCAGGTTGGCGAACCACAGGTTGTTCGCCACCAGCAGGGCGATCAGGCCGAAGAAGAATGCCAGGCTCAGCGCCCGCGTCAGGCGCAGGCGAGGCGCCAGCCACTCAAGCGGCGGCAATACCTTGGGCTTCTTAGCCACGTGCAGCCTCCAGGGCCTTTGCAGTGGTCGCCAGGCGTTGGCCAAGGGCGCGGCACAGGGCTATCTCGTGCTGGTCGAGCTCGCGCTTGCCATCGGCACCAGCATGATGGCTGGCGCCATACGGGGTGCCGCCGCCACGGGTTTCGAGCAATGCCGATTCGCTGTACGGCAGGCCCATCACCAGCATGCCGTGGTGCATCAGCGGCAGCATCATCGACAGCAGAGTGGTTTCCTGCCCGCCGTGCAGGCTGGCGGTAGAGGTGAACACGCCTGCCGGCTTGCCGACCAGTTCACCGCCCAGCCACAGGCTGCTGGTGCCATCCAGGAAGTACTTGAGCGGCGCCGCCATGTTGCCGAAGCGGGTCGGGCTGCCCAGTACCAGGCCGGCGCAGTGGCGCAGGTCGTCCAGGGTGGCGTACAGCGCACCGTTGGCCGGGATGTCCGGGGCCACTGCTTCGCACTCGGTGGAAATCGCCGGTACCGTGCGCAGGCGGGCTTCCATGCCGGCCAGCTCGATGCCGCGGGCGATGTGCCGGGCCATCTCGCTGGTCGAACCATGGCGGCTGTAATACAGCACCAGGATGTAGGGCTCGCTCACGGCAGGATCTCCAGTACTTTCTCGGGTGGTCGGCCGACCACGGCCTTGTCGCCAGCGATGAAGATCGGCCGCTCGATCAGCTTGGGGTGCCGGGCCATGGCGTCGATCAGTTGCGCGTCGGTAAGCGACGGGTCGGCCAGGTTCAGCTCCTTGTACTCGTCCTCGCCGGTACGAAGCAGCTGGCGCGGGGCGATGCCCAGCTTGCCGAGCAGAGCCGTCAGGGTGGCCGCGTCGGGCGGGTTCTCGAGGTAGCGCACGATGGTCGGCGCCAAGCCGCGAGCTTCGAGCAGTTCCAGGGCGCCGCGGGATTTCGAGCAGCGCGGGTTATGATAGAGCGTGAGGTCGGTCATGTCGGGTCGCATCCAGCAGGGTGTGGCGGCTATTCTAACCGCAGCGACTGACCAATTTGCTTTAAAACTCGAGAAGGATTGACCCATGGCAAGGCGTCTGGCAGCAGTACTGGCCATCACCGCGAGCCTGTTGCTCGGTGGTTGCGGTGCCGATTATGGCGTGGACCAACACGGTAATACGGTTAAGGCCGAACAGATCGACGGGCACTGGCTGGTGCTCAACTACTGGGCCGAATGGTGCGGGCCGTGCCGTACCGAAATCCCTGAACTGAACGCGGCAGCCAAGCAGTGGGCGGCCGATGGTATCAAGGTGGTGGGGGTGAACTTCGATGGCTTGCAAGGGCAGGAGCTGAAGCAGGCTGCCGAAACCCTGGGGATCGCTTTCACCGTATTGGCGCAGGACCCGGCCGAGCGCTATGACCTGCCACGTAGCGAGGCATTGCCGGTGACCTACATCATCGATGACAAGGGCAAGGTGCGGGAGCAACTTATGGGCGAGCAGACCCTGGAAGGGCTGCAGGCCAAGATCAAGGCGCTGAAGGGCGCCTGATGCATTTTGGGGCTGCTTTGCAGCCCATCGCGACACAAGGCCGCTCCTACAGGAGATCGCATCCCATGTAGGAGCGGCCTTGTGCCGCGATGGGCCGCAAAGCGGCCCCGGCAATATTCAGCCTTCCTCAGGCCAGAAGCGCAGCGGCTTGCCTTCGGCCGGCCAGAAACGCATCTGCTCGATAGGCGACACATCCCAGCGCTGCACTGTTTCCAGCGCCTGCAGGAAGCGTTTTTCCTGTTCCATCAACGCCGGCGCACAGAGCTTACGGGTCTTGCCGACCTTGCCGAAGCTGAGGTGCTCGCCGTCCAGTGTGTATGGCGCGAACCAGTGGTTGCAGCCGCCATTGCCATAGGCACGGCCATCGCTGGCCAAGGTCAGGGTCAGGTGGCTGTAGTCGATCAGCGGCCGTTCGCCAATCCACTCCAGCACATAGCTGCGCTCCTGCTGCAGCTTGGAAGGTTCTGCGGCGCAGCCGAGCAGGCCGGTGGCAATCAGCACGCCGGTCAGCAGATTTTTCACTCGGCGCTCTCCTGGCAACGCGGGCACAAGTGTTTTTCGCCACGGCTGGCCCAGCCCAGCTCGGCAACGCGCGCGCTGGCGGCAGGCTGGCGGGCTTTCTTGCCCAGCTTGGCGTCCACCGCGAACTCGAAGTCCAGCACGGCGTCGCAGCTGTCGCACGCGACCTGCCAGGTGAGGATTTCCAGCTCGTTGAACACCGGGCCGCTGGCCACGGCAACCCACTGGCCGCGCGGGTTGATCAGGTGGCGCACGCTCTCCACTGTCAGGCGCATGGACAAGTCCTTGCTGCCCTTGAGGGTGACCAGCAGGGTGTCGCCTTTGTGCATCGAGCCGCCGTTGCCGGTGACCTGGTAGCGGCCCGGCACCAGGGCGCGGCACTCGATCAGGGTATGTTGCGGGTTGAAAAGGGTGTAGCGGAAATCGTGCTCGACCATGGGTCCTCCAGAAATGCCGCGTATCCTAGCACTAACCCATCACCAGATTCTGTGGATTGCCTGCCGCCCAGCGGTTGATGTTGTCCAGCGTGGTCGCGGCGATGGCATCCAGTGCCTCGCGGGTAAGGAACGCCTGGTGGGCAGTGATGATCACGTTGGGGAAGGTCAGCAGACGGGCCAGCACGTCGTCCTGCAGCGGCAGGTCGGAGCGGTCCTCGAAGAACAGCTGGGCTTCTTCTTCGTATACGTCCAGGCCGAGGTAGCCGAGCTGGCCGCTCTTCAGCGCATCAATAAGCGCCGGGGTGTCGACCAGCGCCCCGCGGCCGGTGTTGATCAACATGGCGCCGGGCTGCAACTGGGCCAGGCTTTGTGCATTGATCAGGTGCCGGGTGTGCTCGGTCAACGGGCAGTGCAGGCTGATGACGCGGGATTCGCGCAGCAACTCGGGCAATGGCAGGTAGCGCGCGCCCAAGGCCAGCAACTCGGGGTTGGGGTAGGGGTCATAAGCCAGTAACTGGCAGCCGAAACCAGCCATGATGCGAGCAAAGGCTGTGCCGATCTGGCCGGTACCGACCACGCCGACGGTCTTGCCGTGCAGGTCGAAGCCGGTCAGCCCGTGCAGGGTGAAGTCACCCTCGCGGGTGCGGTTGTAGGCCCGGTGCAGGCGCCGGTTCAGGGCCAGGATCAGCGCCACGGCGTGTTCGGCCACGGCGTGCGGCGAGTAGGCCGGCACTCGCACTACGGTCAGGCCCAGGCGCTGGGCGGCGGCCAGGTCGACATGGTTGTAGCCGGCCGAGCGCAGGGCGACCAGGCGCGTGCCGCCTGCGGCCAGGCGCTGCAGCACCTGGGCGTCGAGCTCGTCATTGATGAAGGCGCAGACCACCTCGTAGCCATCGGCCAGGGCAGCGGTGTCGAGGGTCAGGCGGGCGGGCTGGAAGTGCAGGTCCAGGGTGGTGCCGCTGGCGGCACGGGTGAAGCTTTCCTGGTCGTAGTGCTGGCTGCTGAACAACAGGGCGCGCATGGTGGGGCTTCCTTTGCAGTGGTCTGGGGATTGTAGCCAGCGGGTTGAAAGGGGTGTTGACCTGGACCGGCTCTATCGCCGGCAAGCCAGCTCCCACAGGTACAACACAGCCTTCAAGAGCAGTGATTTCCTGTGGGAGCTGGCTTGCCGGCGATAGGGCCGGTGAGGTCAGGCGCTCAATCTGGCCTGCGCCGCCAGGCGGTTGATCGCCGCATCCAGTTCGTCCAGTGCCAGTTGTGCCAGCGGGTTTTCCTGCTTGAGCAAGGTTTCGCTGCGCTGGCACGCGGCCCGCAACTGCGGTACGCCGCAATAACGCGAGGCGCCGTTCAGGCGGTGCACCTGTTCGATCAGGCGGTTGCGGTCGTCGGCCTCGCGGGCGGCACGTATGGCTTCGCGGTCGGCTTCCAGCGAGCTCAGCAGCATGCTCAGCATATCGGCCGCCAGGTCCGCTTTGCCGGCGGCCAGGCGCAGGCCTTCCTCAGGGTCCAGCACCTTCAGGTCATCACCGTTGGCCAGTTGCTCGGCCAGGCGTTCCTGCTCTGGCGCACCCAGGCTCAGGCCGGTCCATTTCATTACCACCTGGGCCAGCTGCCGTTCGCTGATCGGCTTGGTCAGGTAGTCGTCCATGCCTCCGTGCAGCAACGCGCGTTTCTCGTTGGCCATGGCGTGGGCGGTGAGGGCGACGATCGGCAACGGGTTGCCACTTTGGGTGTTTTCCCACAGGCGGATCTGCTCGGTACAGGCGCGGCCGTCCATGCCGGGCATCTGCACGTCCATCAGCACCAGGTCGAACGGTTCGTCCTGTACCGCCTGTACTGCCGCATAGCCGTTGTCGACGGCCAGCACCTCGGCGCCCAGGTCTTCGAGCAGGGTCTGCACCAGCAGCAGGTTGGCGGGGTTGTCGTCGACGCAGAGGATCTTCGGCTGACGCTGGCCGTTGATGCTGTTCACCTCGCCCTGCGGGCGGCGTGGTTGTACCAGTTCCAGCAACAGGCGGCGCAGTTTGCGCGTGCAGGTCGGCTTGGACAGCAACTGGCCATGGCCGTTGGGCAGGTACGGGTGGTACAGCGCCTGCTCGGTGGTCGGGCACAGCACCACGCACTGGCAATGGTAGCGCTCGAGCTGCTGATGGTAATGGCCCAACTGCTCGGGCGACAGGTTGCCAAGGTTGGCCCCGAGCACGGCGAACTCGAACGGCAGGCCGGCCTGGCTGGCGGCTTGCACGCCCTGCAGCAGTTGGTCGAAGGAGGCGAACAGGCTGACGCTGAGGCCGCAGTCTTCCAGCTGGTGCTCCAACGCCTGGCGCGCCAGTTCGTGGCCATCGACGATGGCTGCGCGGCGGCCCAGCAGCGGTTGCAGCGGCAGCTCCTCGACACCATCGTGGGCCTTGGGCAGGTTGAGGCTGATCCAGAACTGCGAGCCCTCGCCCGGGGTGCTGTCGACGCCGATTTCGCCGCCCATCTGTTCGATCAGGCGCTTGGAAATCACCAGCCCCAGGCCGGTGCCGCCAGGCTGGCGGGCCAGCGAGTTGTCGGCCTGGCTGAAGGCCTGGAACAGCGTACGCACATCCTGCGGCGACAAGCCGATGCCGGTGTCCTGCACGCTGATGCGCAGCTGCGCACTGTCCTCGTGCTCATCTTCGAGCATGGCGCGTACGACGATGGTGCCCTCGCGGGTGAACTTGATTGCGTTGCTGACCAGGTTGGTAAGGATCTGCTTGAGCCGCAACGGGTCGCCGATCAGCGACGACGGGGTATCGCGGTAGATCAGGCTGAGCAGTTCCAGCTGCTTGGCGTGGGCGGCCGGGGCGAGGATGGTCAGGGTGTCCTGGATCAGGTCGCGCAGGTTGAAGGGGATGCTGTCGAGCACCAGCTTGCCGGCCTCGATCTTGGAGAAGTCGAGGATCTCGTTGATGATCCCGAGCAGGTTGTCGGCAGACTTCTCGATGGTGCTCAGGTAGTCGAGCTGGCGCGGTGTCAGCTCGCTTTTTTGCAGCAGGTGGGTGAAACCGAGGATGCCGTTGAGCGGGGTGCGGATTTCGTGGCTCATGTTGGCCAGGAATTCCGACTTGATGCGGCTGGCCTCCAAGGCTTCCTTGCGCGCCATGTCCAGCTCGATGTTCTGGATCTCGATGGTTTCCAGGTTCTGGCGTACGTCCTCGGTGGCCTGGTCGATGCTGTGCTGCAGCTCTTCGTGGGCGTTGTGCAAGGTTTCGGCCATACGGTTGATGCCGCGCGCCAGCTCGTCAAGCTCGTGGCTGCCCATGGCCGGCAGGCGCTCCTCGAGGTGGCCGTCCTTGAGCTGGTTGACCGCATGCTTGATGCGCTTGATCGGGTCGTTGATGGTGCGGCTCATGCGCAGTGCCAGCAGGCCGCTGAGCACCAGGCAGGCGAGAATCAGCAACAGGCTGGTGAACAGGTTGCGGTAGCCGCGCAGCAGGGTGCCGTCGTGGGACAGCTCGATCTCGACCCAGCCCAGCAGGCGTTCGGCTTCGGTCGGCACGGCATCGGTGGCCAGGTCGCGGTGGTGGCCGAACACTGGCATCAGATAGCGGGTGGCGTCATTGCCGCTGCGTTGCAGCAGTTGGGTGCCGGTGCCGCCGCTGGGCGGCTGGTTTAGCATGCTCGGGCCGGCATGGGCCAGGCGCGTGCGGTCCGGGGCCAGGAAGGCGACTGCGCGCACATCGGCCTGCTCCAGTGTTTGTGCGGCAATGCGCTCAAGTTGTGCCGGTGCCAGCTTGGCCATGGCGGGCGCGGCCAACGGCGCCAGTTGCTCGGCGATCATCTTGCCGCGTTGCAGCAGCTGGGTGCGCAGGTCGTTCTGTTGCAGCCAGGTGAAGTAGCTACCCAGCACCAATGCCATCAGGCCGGCCGGCAGCAGGGCCAGCAGCAGGACCCGGCTGCGAATTCCCAAGCGATCGAGCACACTTGCCTCCTGTCATGTGCCTGGACACCGTCAAGCGATGACGGCCAAGCCGGGAAGTTACTCCGCCTGCCGTGCTATTGCACCTCTTTAGTACGTGTTTTGTGCCCTTGCAGCGGCATTGGTCGCAGGGCGGTTGCCTGGCAGGCGCTGGATACTCAATAATCACGCAATTGAGAATGCATGGCAGTTGCCAATGAATCCTGTAGCTATTCACAACTCCAATATCCTCGCCATCGAGGATGATCCGGTCCTCGGTGCCTATCTGCACGAAGAGCTGCAGCGCGGCGGCTTCCAGGTGACCTGGTGCCGCAATGGCCTGGAGGGCCTGGAAACGGCGGGGCGCCATGCTTTCGACGTGGTGCTCATGGACATCCTGCTGCCCGGGCTAAACGGCCTGGATGCCCTGGCGCAGTTGCGCAAGCGCAGCGCCACGCCGGTGATCCTGATGTCGGCGCTAGGTGCCGAAGCCGACCGCATCAGCGGCTTCCAGCGTGGTGCCGACGACTACCTGCCCAAGCCGTTCAGCATGGCAGAGCTGCGGGTGCGCATCGAGGCTATCCTGCGCCGTGTGGCCCTCGAGCGGCGCCATCAAACTCCGCAGGTGCAGGACGGCAGTGGCGAGTTGCAATACGACGAGGCGCTGTGCGACGTGCGCCTGGATGGCCGCCTGGCCGGCCTGACACCCAGCGAATACCGCCTGCTCGACATTCTCAACCGCAACCTCGACGAAGTGCTGAGCAAGCCATTCCTTTACCAGCAAGTACTGCAGCGAGGCTATTCGCGGCATGACCGCAGCCTGGACATGCACGTCAGCCAGATACGCCGCAAGCTCAAGGGCATCGGCTATCACGAACGGCAGATCCGTACCGTGTGGGGCAAGGGCTACGTGCTCAGCGCCAGCGAGGCGGAGTAACCCATGCTCGACCGCCATTCGCTGTTCTGGAAGCTGGCGATCCTGCTGGTGGGCTTCTGCCTGCTGATGATCGGCCTCAGTTACACCTGGGGCCGGCACATGGAGACCCAGAACGCCTTCCTTTCGGAGCCGGCGCGGCAGGCTTTGCGTGGCTATGCCGCCGAGGCCGAGCAGGCATGGCGCAGTGGTGGGCGGGCAGGGCTGGACCGCTGGGTGGCGACGATGCACCAGCGCGAACGCGGCTGGGTCGGCGTGCTCGACCTGAACCTGCGGCCGCTCGACAGCGCCAGCCTCGACCCGCAGATCATGCAGCGGTTGACCCGCCTGCGCGGTGTCGACTGGCCGATGAGCCGGCGCAGTGTCGACCAGCCGTGGTTGCGCATACCGTTCCCGGGGGCACCGGAGCAGGGCATGTTGGTGATCGAACTGCCGCAGCGCTTCAACCCCGGCCAGTACCGGATGCTGTGGCGTATCATCACCAACGGCATCATCCCGGGTCTGTTCACCCTGCTGTTGTGCGTTGGCCTTTATCGCATGCTGATCGTGCCGTTGAACCAATTGCGCGAGCAGGCCAATGCCTGGCGCGCCGACCAGTTGTCGGCTCGCCTCGACTCACGCACCATCGCCCGGCATGACGAGCTGGGTGAACTGGCCCGTGCCTTCGACCAGATGGCCGAGCGGCTGCAGGGCACGGTAGCCATGCAGCAGCAGTTGCTGCGTGATCTGTCTCACGAAATGCGTACGCCACTCAGCCGGCTGCGGGTGGCCTGCGATGGTGAAACCGACCTGCAGCGCCTGCGTGAACGCCTGGCACGGGAGGTGGACTGCATGCAGCAGCTGGTCGAGGATACCCTGCAACTGGCCTGGCAGGACGCCGACCGTGCGCCGATGAACCTTGAGCCGATCGAGGTGCAGGCGCTGTGGGAGCTGCTGGCCGAGAATGCCAGTTACGAAAGCGGCTGGGCCCCGGCGCGGCTGCGCTGCGAAGTGCCGGCGGACTGCTGGGTGCAGGGCAACCTGAACTACCTGGCCCAGGCGCTGGAGAACATGTTGCGCAATGCCATTCGTCACTCGCCGGCCGAGGGTGTGGTGCGCCTCGGTGGGCAGCGTGAAGGCGGGTATTGGCGGTTGTGGCTGGAAGACGAAGGCGGTGGCGTGGCTGAAGAAGACCTGGAGCGGATCTTTGCACCGTTCTCACGGCTGGACGGTTCGCGGCCCGGGGATGGTGGTTTCGGCCTGGGGCTGAGCATCGCCCGCAGTGCCATCCAGCGCCAGGGTGGCACCTTGTGGGCGCAGAATGGCAAGTATGGGCTGCGGTTGTGGATGCGCTTGCCATTACATGTGCCGGCCTCACCACAGCGCTTGAGTTTAACGCGGTCCCTGTAGGAGCGGCCTTGTGTCGCGATGGGGCGCGCAGCGGCCCCAAGGTTTCAGCTTCGCCGCATATATTGCCGGGGCCGCTGCGCGCCCCATCGCAATACACGCCGATATATAGCTTGTAGCTATATACATCACAGATTGCGTGATATGGCCAGGAAGGGTTTGCCGGTATGATAGGCACCCCTGCCGTCCGGATTGTGAAATACGCCATGACCTTGCAGTACCCAACCATCGCCGATTGCGTCGGCAATACGCCCCTGGTTCGCCTGCAGCGTATTGCTGGCGAAACCAGCAACACCCTCCTGCTCAAGCTCGAAGGTAACAATCCCGCCGGCTCGGTGAAGGACCGCCCGGCACTGTCGATGATCACCCGCGCCGAACTGCGCGGCCAGATCAAGCCCGGCGATACCCTGATCGAAGCCACCTCCGGCAACACCGGCATCGCCCTGGCGATGGCTGCGGCGATCAAGGGCTACAAGATGATCCTGATCATGCCCGACAACTCCACCGCCGAACGCAAGGCCGCCATGACCGCCTACGGCGCCGAGCTGATCCTGGTGACCAAGGAAGAGGGCATGGAGGGCGCCCGTGACCTGGCCGAGAAGCTGCAGGCCGAAGGCCGCGGCCTGGTGCTGGACCAGTTCGCCAACGGCGACAACCCCATCGCCCACTACAACAGCACCGGCCCCGAGATCTGGCAGCAGACCCAAGGCACCATCACTCATTTCATCAGCTCCATGGGTACCACCGGTACCATCATGGGCTGCTCGCAGTACCTCAAGGAACAAAACCCGGCGGTGCAGATCATCGGCCTGCAACCAATGGAAGGCTCGGCAATTCCGGGCATCCGCCGCTGGCCCGAGGAATACCTGCCGAAAATCTTCGACGCCAGCCGTGTCGACCGCGTGGTCGACATGTCGCAGCAGGAAGCAGAGGAAACCACCCGCCGCCTTGCCCGTGAAGAGGGCATTTTCTGCGGCGTGTCTTCCGGTGGTGCAGTCGCGGCCATGCTGCGCCTGTCCCGCGAGGTGGAGAATGCCACGATGGTCGCGATCATCTGCGACCGCGGCGACCGTTACCTGTCCACCGGCCTGTTCGACCCGAGCTAAATGTCCAAGAAGAAAAGCAACAGCGGCCTGCGCTTCCAGCCGGCCGGCGGCAACCGCAGCCCCCAGGTCCCGGTGGGCAAGAAGCAGCGCCTGGAAATCGAGCGCCTGGCCGGTGACGGCCGGGGCATTGCCTTCCACGAAGGGCGCACCTGGTTCGTCAGCGGCGCCCTGGCCGGTGAGGCCGTTGAGGCGCGGGTGCTCAATGCCCGTGGCAAAGTGGTCGAGGCCCGCCTGGAGCGCCTGCTGCAGGCCAGCACCGAACGCCGTCAGGCACCGTGCCGGTATTACGAGCGTTGCGGAGGCTGCAACCTGCAGCACCTGCCGCACGAAGCGCAGTTGGCGCTCAAGCAGCGCACCCTGGCAGAGCAGCTGCAGCGGGTGGCCGGCGTGCAGCCCGAGGAATGGGCCGCACCGCTGAGCGGGCCGGAGTTCGGCTACCGGCGTCGCGCCCGCGTGGCCGTGCGCTGGGACATAAAGGCGCGGCAACTGGAGGTCGGCTTCCGCGCCGAAGCCAGCCAGGACGTCATTGCCATCGACGATTGCGCGGTGCTGGTACAGCCCTTGCAGTCGATTCTGCGCCATTTACCGACCGTGCTGCGCTCGCTGAGCAAGCCGCAGGCGCTGGGCCATGTAGAACTGTTCAGCGGTACTGCCGAGGCGCTGCTGGTGCGCCATGTCGCGCCGTTGCCCGCTGAAGACCTGGCCAGGCTGCAGGCGTTCTGCGAACAGGCCAATGCCCAGTTGTGGCTGCAGGGCGAAGGGGAGCCGGCGCCAGTGGACCCGGCCGCGCAGTTGGGCTTTGCCTTGGCGCCCTGGCAGCTGGAACTGGCCTGGCGCCCAGGTGACTTCGTGCAGGTGAATGCCCAGGTCAACACGGCGATGATAGAGCAGGCCCTGGCCTGGCTCGCACCGCAGGCCGACGAGCGTGTGCTGGACCTGTTCTGCGGCCTGGGCAACTTCGCCCTGCCACTGGCCCGGCAGGCGCGCGAGGTAGTGGCAGTGGAAGGAGTGCAGGCCATGGTCGATCGGGCCGCGGCCAATGCCCGGAACAACAATGTGCATAACGCACGGTTTTTTCAGGCCGATTTATCGCAGCCTTTGGCGGGTGCCGGATGGGCCGCCGAGGGCTTTTCTGCGGTACTCTTGGATCCACCGCGCGACGGTGCTTTCGAGGTGGTGCAAGGCATCGCCCGCCTCAAGGCCAGAAGGCTGGTCTATGTATCGTGCAACCCGGCCACGCTGGCGCGAGACGCGCAGGTGCTGGTCGGCCAGGGGTACCGGTTAAAAAGGGCCGGGATTCTCGACATGTTTCCTCAGACGGCGCATGTCGAGGCCATGGCGTTATTCGAAGCGGGCTAGCTGACTGGCCCCTTGGTGCGGCTTTCATGGAATGGTGGCCGCACGGTGATCGCCAGCGCACCCGTGTGGTGTGCTGTATGGAAAGGTAAAACAAAGATGGTACAGGTGAGAGTGCACCAGCCGGTCAACACCGACGGCAGTATCAATCTCGAAGCATGGTTGGACCATGTGGTAAGCGTCGATTCGGCACTGGATCGCGCAGCGCTGAAAGAGGCCTGCGAGTTTGCCCATGAAGTCGAGAAAAAGGGCAACCCGGCCAAGCATTCCTGGGCGGACGGTACGTCCAGCTTCCAGGCGGGCCTTGAGATCGCGGAAATCCTAGCCGACCTCAAGCTCGACCAGGATTCCCTGGTGGCGGCGGTCATCTACCGCTCGGTACGCGAGGGCAAAGTGACCCTGGCCGAGGTCAGCCAGCGCTTTGGCCCGGTAGTGTCCAAGCTGATCGACGGTGTGCTGCGCATGGCCGCCATCAGCGCCAGCCTCAGCCCGCGCCAATCGCTGGTGCTGGGCTCGCAGGCGCAGGTCGAGAACCTGCGCAAGATGCTCGTGGCCATGGTCGACGACGTGCGCGTGGCGCTCATCAAGCTGGCCGAGCGCACCTGCGCGATCCGTGCGGTCAAGGCCGCCGACGACGAGAAACGCCTGCGTGTCGCGCGCGAGGTGTTCGATATCTATGCGCCGCTGGCGCACCGCCTGGGTATCGGCCACATCAAGTGGGAGTTGGAAGACCTTTCCTTCCGCTACCTCGAACCCGAC
Organism: Pseudomonas shirazica; assembly: GCF_015168335.1. Taxonomy (NCBI): domain Bacteria; kingdom Pseudomonadati; phylum Pseudomonadota; class Gammaproteobacteria; order Pseudomonadales; family Pseudomonadaceae; genus Pseudomonas; species Pseudomonas shirazica. Next base: position 3,940,678 of record NZ_CP063456.1, on the reverse strand, counting down.
CAGTACAAACAGATCGCCAAGCTGCTGCACGAGCGCCGGTTGGACCGCGAGCGGTTCATCAGCGAGGTTATGAACCAGCTGCAGAACGAGCTGCTGGCCACTGGCGTCAAGGCCGACATCAGCGGCCGGGCGAAACATATCTATTCGATCTGGCGCAAGATGCAGCGCAAAGGCCTGGAATTCAGCCAGATCTACGACGTGCGCGCGGTACGCGTGCTGGTGCCGGAAATTCGCGACTGCTACACCGCGTTGGGCATCGTGCATACCCTGTGGCGGCATATCCCCAAGGAGTTCGACGATTACATCGCCAACCCCAAGGAGAACGGCTATCGCTCGCTGCACACCGCGGTGATCGGCCCCGAGGGCAAGGTGCTGGAAGTGCAGATCCGTACCCACGGCATGCACGAGGAAGCCGAGCTTGGGGTATGTGCCCACTGGCGCTACAAGGGCACCGACGTCAAGTCCAGTTCCAACCATTACGAAGAGAAGATCTCCTGGCTGCGCCAGGTGCTGGAGTGGCACGAAGAGCTGGGCGACATCGGTGGCCTGGCCGAGCAGCTGCGGGTCGACATCGAGCCGGACCGGGTCTATGTGTTTACCCCGGACGGCCACGCCATCGACTTGCCAAAGGGTGCCACGCCGCTGGACTTCGCCTACCGCGTGCACACCGAAATCGGCCACAACTGCCGCGGCGCCAAGATCAACGGGCGCATCGTGCCGCTCAACTACAGCCTGCAGACCGGCGAGCAGGTCGAGATCATTACCAGCAAGCACGGCAATCCTAGCCGTGACTGGTTGAACTCCAACCTGGGCTACGTCACTACCTCGCGGGCGCGGGCCAAGATCGTGCACTGGTTCAAGCTGCAGGCACGCGACCAGAACGTCGCTGCCGGCAAGACCTTGCTCGAACGCGAGCTCAGCCGCCTGGGCCTGCCGCAGGTGGATTTCGAGCGCCTGGCCGAGAAGACCAACGTCAAGACCGCCGAGGACATGTTCGCCTCGCTCGGTGCCGGCGACCTGCGCCTGGCGCACCTGGTCAACGCCGCCCAGCAGCTGCTTGAGCCCGAGCGCATCGAGCAGATCGAACTGGTACCGCGCAAGCCTACCGGGCCGCGTACCGGCAAGCGTGGCGACATCCAGATCCAGGGTGTCGGCAACCTGCTGACGCAGATGGCCGGCTGCTGCCAGCCGCTGCCGGGCGACGCCATCGTCGGCTACATCACTCAGGGCCGCGGTGTGAGCATCCACCGCCAGGACTGCGCTTCGGTGCTGCAGTTGGCGGGCAAGGAACCGGAGCGCATGATCCAGGTAAGCTGGGGGCCGATCCCGGTGCAGACCTACCCGGTCGACATCGTCATCCGTGCCTACGACCGCCCGGGCTTGCTGCGCGATGTGTCGCAAGTGCTGCTGAACGAAAAGATCAACGTGCTGGCGGTGAACACCCGCTCGAACAAGGAAGACAACACCGCGCTGATGTCGCTGACCATCGAGATTCCAGGCCTGGATGCGCTGGGGCGCCTGCTGGGGCGGATCTCGCAGTTGCCCAACATCATCGAGACGCGGCGTAATCGTACACCTTGATAATCTGGATTGGGGCCGCTGTGCGGCCCATCGCCGGCAAGCCAGCTCCCACCGGTACTCCGCAGGCCTCAAGTCCTGTGCAATACCGGTGGGAGCTTGCTTGCCGTCGATCGGGGGCAAAGCCCCCGCCGAGGAATAGCTGACCATGACCTACACCCTCGAAGACCTGCTGCACCTCATGGCCCGCCTGCGCGACCCGCAGTACGGCTGCCCATGGGACCTGAAGCAGAACTACGCGAGCATCGTCCCGCACACCATCGAAGAGGCCTACGAGGTTGCCGACACCATCGAGCGCGGCGACTTCGAGCACCTGCAAGGTGAGCTGGGCGACTTGCTGTTCCAGGTGGTCTACTACAGCCAGCTGGCCCGCGAGGAGGGGCGTTTCGAGTTCGACGGCGTGGTCGACAGCATCACCCGCAAGCTCATTCGCCGTCACCCGCATGTATTCCCCACCGGCGAGCTGTATGCGCCGGTGGACACCCCCAGCCTGGACGAGGCCCAGGTCAAGTCACGCTGGGAAGAAATCAAGGCTGAAGAGCGCGCGGAAAAGAGCCAGCCTGAACAGCTGTCGTTGCTCGACGACGTACCAGCGGCATTGCCGGCGTTGTCGCGGGCAGCCAAACTGCAAAAGCGCGCGGCCACGGTCGGTTTCGACTGGCCTGCGGCATTGCCGGTGCTGGACAAGGTGCGCGAAGAGCTGGACGAAGTACTGCAGGCCATGGCCGACGGCGATGCCGATGCGCTCGAGGATGAAATCGGCGACCTGTTGTTTGCCGCCGTCAACCTGGCCCGCCACCTCAAGCATGATCCGGAACACGCCCTGCGCCGTGCCAATCGCAAGTTCGAGCGGCGTTTCCGCTTCATCGAACAGGCATTGCGCGACAGTGGCCGCCCCATCGAAGATTGTAACCTTGATGAACTGGATGCCCTTTGGGGTGAAGCCAAACGTCAGGAAAAGAACCTGCCCAGCTGCGGCTGAGCTGTTGCATAAGTGAGTGAACATTCATGAGCCTTTCCCTTCGCGACCAACTGCTCAAAGCCGGTCTGGTCAACCAGAAACAGGTTTCCCAGGCCAACAAAGCCGAGAAGAAACAGAAACGCCTGGAGCACAAAGGCCAGGTCGAGGTGGACGACAGCCAGCAGCGCATGGCCAAGGAAGCCATGGCCGAGAAAGCCAAGCGTGACCAGGAACTGAACCGCCAGCAGCAGGAAAAAGCCGAGCAGAAGGCCCGCGCCGCGCAGATCAAGCAGTTGATCGAAGCGACTCGCCTGCCGAAGCTGAGCACCGAGGACTACTACAATTTCGTCGACGACAAGAAGGTCAAGCGCATTGCCGTCAATGCCCTGATGCGGACCAAGCTGAGCAATGGTGCGCTGGCCGTGGTGTCGTTTGCCGGCGGCTACGAGGTGATCCCTCGTGAGGCGGCATTGAAGATCCAGGAACGCGATCCTGGCCGTGTCCTGCTGCTGAACACCCATGTCGAGGAAGCGGACGAGGACGACCCGTACGCGGCCTACAAGATCCCTGATGATCTGATGTGGTAACCACGAAAAACCCCGCCTTGGCGGGGTTTTTCATTTGAAGATGGGTCATTGCGTGGCGCGCTGGTTCTCCAAAGTTTCCAGCTCTGCGCGGTACTGGTGTGCTTCGTGTTCGTTGTGGAACATCCCCACCAGTTGGCCCTGTTGGTGCACATCCCAGATCCGCACACCAGCGGCCAGGCCTTCGTGGGATATTTTCGATTCGTCGCGTTCGGTTACTTGGACTGTCATCGTTAAACTCCACTGCTTCAGTTGGCTGCGACACTGTGTCGCACAGCCTCTTTATAGAGTTTGTTAGCAGGCTAAGTAAATAAAACCGGCATGAAACAAGTTTCATGATCAGCGTTTGGGTCGGCAGGTGCGCTTTTGTAGGAGCGACACAAGGCCGCTCCTACAGGCGTCGCTGCAAGGCAGGCAGAAAAAAGCCCCGCACAAGGCGGGGCTTCGGGTGCTGCTGGCAGCGCTGGCTCAGTTGCCCTTCACCGGCTTGCCATCGACCGTGCCGTCCTGCAGCACGATCACGTATTCCTTGCCATCGGTCTCGACCTGGCGCAGTTGCACCAGCAGGTAGTCCCAGTTCTTTGCGAACCACAGCTCGGTGATGCGCTTGCTCTGGCTTGGGTCGCGCACGCGCTCGACCTTCACCGCATCGACCTGGCCAGTCTTGGTAGTGACCTTTTCGGTGCCCAGCACGCGGAAGTCGTAGGTGTCGATCTCGTCACCGTCAACCACCTGATAGGTCATGCTGTTCTTGCCGGCGGCCACGTCATGTTGCAGGGCCAGCTGATAGGACGACTTGTCCAGCACGCCACGGTTCAGCGGCAGGTTGATGGCATCGCCACGGTCGCTGCCGGTGACCTTTTTGCTGTTCCAGTCGAAAGTCAGGTCAACCTTCTTGGCCTTGCCCAGGCCACCACGCTCGAAGTGGTACTTCTGTGGCAGCAGGGTGTCGTTGTCCATGCGCAGGGTGCTTTGCTCGGTCAGGCTGGCGATCATCATGGAAGCCTTGAAATTAAGGTCCCAGGTACCGTTGGCATTCTTGACCAGGCTGCGCTCGGCGGTGCCGCTCATGGGCAGTTGCTTCCAGTCTGCGGTATAGCTGGCCGAGAAAGGCTTCAGATCAGCTGCCTGGAGGGGCAGGGCGAGCACGGCGAGAGCCAAGAGCAGGGCGCGACGCATAAATTCTCCTAGGATCGAATCAAGTGACCGCTGGCCGCCAGGGGCTGGCCATCCAGTAATGCACCCTGTTCGCCAAGGCGCAAGCGCCCTTCGGCGAACCAGCGCACCGCCAGCGGGTAAATCAGGTGTTCCTGGCGGTGTACCCGCTGGGCCAGGCTTTCGACGGTGTCGTCAGGCGCCACCGGTACCACAGCCTGTACGACCAGTGGGCCGCCATCGAGTTCCTCAGTCACGAAGTGTACGCTGCAGCCGTGCTCGGCGTCGCCTGCCTCCAGCGCCCGACGGTGGGTATGAAGGCCCTTGTATTTGGGCAGCAGCGACGGGTGGATGTTGAGCAGGCGGCCCTGGTAGTGGCGCACGAAGTCGCCACTGAGGATGCGCATGAAACCGGCCAGCACCACCAGGTCCGGGGCGAAACCGTCGATGCGCGCCATGAGCGCGGCATCGAAGGCTTCACGGCCGTCGAACTGGGTGTGCTCGAGCACGACGCTGTCGATGCCGGCCGCCGCGGCGCGTTGCAGGCCGTAGGCATCGGCGCGGTTGGAAACCACCGCACGGATGCGCACCGGGCTGTCCTGGCCTTGGCAGCTGTCGATCAGGGCTTGCAGGTTGCTGCCGGAGCCCGACAGCAGTACCACTACATTGCAGGTCTTGCTTGGCATCAGTGTGCCTTGAGGTTTTGCAGCTCGACCTGGGCAGCGCCTTCGGCGGCTTCGGCGATGTGGCCGATCACCCATGGCTGCTCGCCAGCGGCGCGCAGTTCGTTCAGGGCTGCTTCTACCTGGTCCTGGGCCACGCAGATGACCATGCCGACGCCGCAGTTCAGCACGCGGTGCATTTCATGCTCGTCGACGTTGCCTTTTTCCTGCAGGAAGTCGAACACCGCCGGGCGCTGCCAGCTGGCCACGTCGATGACCGCCTGGGCGTTGGCCGGCAGTACGCGCGGGATGTTGTCCAGCAGGCCGCCACCGGTGATGTGGGCCATGGCCTTGACCGCGCCGGTGTTCTTGATCAGTTGCAGCAGCGGCTTGACGTAGATGCGGGTCGGCGCCATCAGCAGGTCGGTCAGCGGCTTGCCGTCCAGCTGGGTGTTCTCGATGTCGGTGGCGGACACTTCGAGGATCTTGCGGATCAGCGAGTAGCCGTTGGAGTGCGGGCCCGAGGACGGCAGGGCGATCAGTGCGTCGCCGGTGGCAACCTTGGAGCCGTCGATGATCTCGGCCTTTTCCACCACGCCGACGCAGAAGCCGGCCAGGTCGTAGTCTTCGCCTTCGTACATGCCAGGCATTTCGGCGGTTTCACCACCGACCAGCGAGCAGCCGGCCAGTTCGCAACCGGCACCGATGCCGGTGACCACGGTGGCGGCCACGTCGACGTTCAGTTTGCCGGTGGCATAGTAGTCGAGGAAGAACAGCGGCTCGGCGCCGCACACGACCAGGTCGTTGACGCACATGGCGACCAGGTCCTGGCCGATGCTGTCGTGCTTGTTCAGGTTCAGTGCCAGGCGCAGCTTGGTGCCGACGCCGTCGGTGCCGGAGACCAGCACCGGCTGCTTGTAGCCGGCCGGGATCTCGCAGAGGGCGCCGAAGCCGCCCAGGCCACCCATGACTTCAGGGCGTGCGGTGCGTTTTGCCACGCCCTTGATGCGTTCGACCAGTGCTTCGCCGGCGTCGATGTCTACACCGGCGTCCTTGTAGCTCAGGGAGGGTTGCTTGCTCATTGATCCAGGCCTTTAGGAGGGAGGGATTCTTAAAAACGACCATGACGGCCAAGGCCGGCTGGTAAGCGGCGGCTGCCTGAAACGTCAGTGGTCTGTGAAGGCGCGCGATTTTATCAGGGTTGCCGGGCAGCGGCCATCCTCAGGCCGACGGGCAGGGCATGAAAATAGGTAAAAAGTTGGGGGTGTACGACACGAGAGGTGTGGAGCCTGTGAGATCGAGCGCCGCCCGCGCGGCGCTTCGCGGGACAAGCCCGCTCCCACATTTGTTTCGGGCCAATTATTTCTGAGGCAGAGGCGCGCGGCCCCTTGGCGTCCACCTCGATATTGCGTCGGGCAAACAAGGCGGTCGTGTGCAATGGCACAGGCGTTACTGGCCCGAAACAGATGTGGGAGCGGGCTTGTCCCGCGAAGCGCCGCGCGGGCGGCGCTCGATCTCGCAGGCGCCACAAGGGCCGCGCCATGCACGCGCAGGCGCTGAACCTGTTGCGGCGAGCACCTGTCAGACCCATCACATTTCCCAGGCAATCTCCGCAACCAATCTTTCATCCTCGCGACTGGTTACCTTTCGCCCCCGTGTATAAGGTATAGGCATTGCGGTAAATGGACAGGAATCCTCCATGCGTCTCTTCAATATTCTGGCAGCCGGTTGTCTGGCCCTGATCTCGGCCAGTGCCCAGGCTGAAAATGTCACCGGCCTTTACCAGGTGCGCGAGCCGGTCACAGGGCAGGGCGCCGAAGCCCGTGCCGCGGCTACCATCCAGGCTCTCGATACCCTGGTAACGCGCCTGACCGGCGACCCCAAGGCGGCGCAAAGCCCGGCATTGGCCGCTTTGCGCAAGGACCCGCAGCAAATCATCAACCAGGTCGCCAGCGAAGCCGGGCCACCCGAATCGGTGCTGGTCGAGTTCGACCCTGGCAGTACCGAGCGGGCCTTGCGCAAGGCCGGCCTGGCCTTGTGGGGCAGCAACCGCCCCTCGATCCTCGGATGGTGGCTGAACGACAGTGTCGAAGGCAGCAACCTGGTAGGTGACGGCCAGGCCAGCGCCCAACCCCTGCGTCGTGCCGCCCAGCACCGTGGCCTGCCGTTGCGCCTGCCGCTGGCCGACCTGCAGGAGCAACTGGTGGCCAATGCCGAGCAGATCGAAGGCAGTGACCCTGCGGCGCTGCGCGAAGCCTCAGGGCGCTACGGCGCCGATGCCTTGCTGGCGGTGCATGCCCGGGAAGCCGATGGCAAATGGCAGGGCAAATGGCAGCTTTGGCTGGGCGACCAGCGTGAACAAGGCACTGCCGAAGGTGCCGACCCGGCAGCGCTGGCCGACGCCGTGATGCTGGCGCTCAGCAGCCGCCTGGCGCCGCGCTACGTCACCCGCCCGGGGGCCAGCAGCCAGTTGCAGGTGCAAGTGCAGGGGATGAACCTGCAGCGCTACGCCGAACTGGCCCGCGTGCTCGAACCCTACGGCCCGCGGCTGCAAATGGCCGAAGGCAGCACCCTGACCTACGGCGTGACTGCCAACCGCGAACAGTTGCGTGCCCAGCTTGGCCTGGCCAAGCTGCAGGAAGTACCGGTAGAGCAGGCGCCCGCTGTGCAGCCCCCTCCAGCTCCGGCAGACGCTGCCGGGGCCGGGCAACCAGTGCCGGCCCAGCCAGCACCCAAGCCGTTCGACGGTTTGCGTTTTCGCTGGTAAGGGGAGCACACCGTGACCGACGTACGTCGTTGGATCTGGCTGGGCGTTGCCCTGCTGGTCGCCGTGCTGCTTTACAGCCTGCACAACATTCTTACCCCGTTCCTGGTCGGCGTGCTGCTGGCCTATCTGGCCGACCCGCTGGTCGACCGCCTGGAGCGCCTGGGGCTGTCGCGCACCTGGGGCGTGGTGGTGGTGTTCGGCCTGTTCACCTTGCTGTTGCTGGCCTTGCTGCTGGTTCTGGTGCCGCTGCTGGCCAAACAGCTGGTGCGCCTGTACGAACTGGCGCCGCAGATGCTCGACTGGCTCGAGCACGTGGCGCTGCCCTGGGTGCAGAGCCGGCTGGGCCTGGCTGACGGCTTCTGGAAGTTCGACAAGATCAAGGCCGCCATCGGCACGCACATGGGCCAGACCACCGATATCGTCGGTGTGCTGCTGTCCCATGCCACTGCCTCGAGCCTGGCGCTGATGGCCTGGCTGGCCAACATGGTGCTGATCCCGGTGGTGGGTTTCTATCTGCTGCGCGACTGGGACCTGATGATGGCCAAGCTGCGCGGCCTGCTGCCGCGCCAGCGTGAGCCGCAAGTGATGGGCCTTGCAGGCGAATGCCATGAGGTGCTGGGGGCGTTCGTGCGCGGGCAATTGATGGTGATGGTGGCCCTGGGCATCATCTATTCGGCCGGGCTGATGCTGGTGGGGCTGGAACTGGGGTTATTGATCGGCATGCTCGCCGGGTTGGCTGCCATCGTGCCGTACATGGGTTTCATCATCGGCATCGGCGCGGCCTTGGTGGCTGGCCTGTTCCAGTTTGGCGGCGACCTGTACCCGATGCTGGGTATCGTCGCAGTGTTCATGGTCGGCCAGGCGCTGGAAGGCATGGTGCTGACTCCGCTGCTGGTCGGTGACCGCATTGGCCTGCACCCGGTTGCGGTGATTTTCGCGATCCTGGCCGGCGGTGAGCTGTTCGGCTTTACCGGGGTGTTGCTGGCGCTGCCGGTGGCGGCGGTGATCATGGTGCTGCTGCGGCATGTGCATGACTTGTACAAGGAATCGGACATGTATGCCGGGGATATCGACCCGGAGTTGTGATCCCGGGGCCGCCTTAATGCCGGCCAGTTAAGAATATTGGGGCTGCAAAGCAGCCCCAAAACAGCCAAAAAAAGCGCAACTCGTTGATTTTACTTGTGCTATCTGCTGCCGTGATTGTGCGCCCCGCGCTGCGGGTATAGACTTTGCACATTGTTCACCAAAGGCCCCCTGCGGTCCTGTCGACCGCCCGCGAGCATGAAACCACCGATCCAGTTGCCCCTGGGTGTGCGCCTGCGCGATGACGCCACCTTCATCAACTACTATCCGGGCGCCAATGCTGCGGCATTGGGCTACGTCGAGCGGCTATGCGAAGCCGACGCCGGCTGGACCGAGAGCCTTATCTACCTGTGGGGCAAGCAGGGTGTTGGCCGGACCCACCTGCTACAGGCCGCCACCCACCGCTTTCAGCAACGCGGCGAACCAGCCGTCTACCTGCCGCTGGCGCAATTGCTCGATCGTGGCGTAGAACTGCTTGACTACCTGGCCCAGTACGAACTGGTGTGCATCGACGACCTGCACGTGATCGCCGGCAAGGCTGACTGGGAAGAGGCCATGTTCCACCTGTTCAACCGCCTGCGTGACAGCGGCCGGCGCCTGCTGCTGGCCGCCTCGGCATCGCCGCGCGAACTGCCGATCAAGCTGCCGGACCTGAAGTCGCGGCTGACCCTGGCCCTGGTGTTCCAGATGCGTGGCCTGTCCGATGAAGACAAGCTGCGTGCCCTGCAACTGCGTGCTTCGCGCCGTGGCCTGCACCTTACCGACGAAGTCGGCCACTTCATCCTCACCCGCGGCGCACGCAGCATGAGCGCGTTGTTCGACCTGCTGGAACGCCTCGATCAGGCCTCGTTGCAGGCACAGCGCAAGCTCACCATCCCTTTCCTCAAAGAAACCCTGGGCTGGTAACCCCGAAAACGCTGGGCCAGAGCGGCAAAACGAAAAAGTCACATCTTTTTCGATAAAATTTGCAAATGGCCATGATAGAGGGCATAGTTTCACCCTTCTAAAGGATTACAGACACGGTCGTGCCCATGCTGAAGCGCTTCGCACCCCTCGTGCCACTCGCACTCGTGACCCTGCTTTTTGGCTGCGCGGCCCAAGGCCCAGCTTCTCATTCAGAGCTGCAGTCCCAGGATCACTCCCCGATCGCCGCACAATCGGCCTTCAAGGCCAAAGCCTCCTCCTCGTCGGTATTCGGCGAGCCGGAAGAGCTGGCTACCGAAGATGACCTGGAGACCTTCTCCAGCAGCAAGCCTTACCAGTTGCCAGCTCTGGCTGACAGCATTCTCGAGCGCGGCATGTCGCTGATCGGCACTCGCTATCGCTTCGGCGGTACCTCGGAGAAGTCCGGCTTCGACTGCAGTGGTTTCATCGGCTATCTGTTCCGCGAAGAGGCGGGTGTGACCCTGCCGCGTTCCACGCGTGAAATGATCAACGTCGATGCCCCGAAAGTGGCCCGCAACAAGCTCAAGCCAGGTGACCTGCTGTTCTTCAGCACCAATGGTCGCGGCCGCGTCAGCCATGCTGGCATCTACCTGGGTGACAACCAGTTCATTCACTCCAGCAGCCGCCGCAGCGGTGGTGTGCGCATCGACAGCCTCGGTGACCGCTACTGGAGCAAGACCTTCATCGAAGCCAAGCGTGCCTTGGCCATGGCGCCGACCACCAATATCGCGCGCAACTGATAGCAAAATGATGTACCCTGCCGCGGCGGCGATGCTTTGAAAAAAGCTCGCCGCCGTGCGCATTTATAGAAAGCGTCTAATCTAATTTCTCAACTCTTTTCGGCTGCGGCCCAGCGGACTCAGACAGGATGTTCTGGCCATGGTAAAGATGGCGCGCTTCGCATTTCTCTCCTTGGCAGCCTTGCTGGCTGCCTGCTCCAGCCGTGCGCCTGCGCCGGCCCCTGTGGTACAGCCGCAGGTAACCTATAGCCAGCCCAGTCCGTCGCCGATTGCCGATGACGTGCTGATGCGTGCCATCGGCCTGGTGGGCACGCCTTATCGCTGGGGTGGCAATACGCCGGACTCCGGTTTCGATTGCAGTGGCCTGATCAAGTACGTCTATCGTGATGCTGCCGGCATAAGCCTGCCGCGTTCGACGCGTGAGATGATCGTAATGCGCGCGCCAACCGTGGATGCCAAGTCGCTGGAGTCCGGCGACCTGGTGTTCTTCGCCACCAGTGGCGGCTCGCAGGTCAGCCATGCCGGCATTTATGTGGGGGAAGGGCGCTTCGTGCATGCACCCTCCAGCGGCGGCACGGTGCGCCTGGACTACCTGTCCAACAGCTACTGGGCCAAGGCTTACCTGCAGGCCAAGCGCGTCATTCCGCAAGGGCATCTGGCGCAGAACCCCTGAGGACAGGCGGGGCTTTGCTTACCCGCCAGACCACGTTGCCGACATCATCGGCTACCAGCACGCCGCCACGCCCGTCGGTGATTACGCCGACCGGGCGCCCTTGGGCCTTGCCATGCTCATCCAGAAAACCGGTAAGCAGGTCTACGGGCTTGCCCGAGGGCTTTCCTGATGGGTCGAACGGCACGAAAATCACCTTGTAGCCACTGTGTGGCTTGCGGTTCCACGACCCGTGCTGGCCCACGAATGCCCCTTGTTCGAAGGGCGGTGGTAGCCCGTTCGGTTCGGCGAATGCCAGCCCCAGCGATGCCGTGTGTGGGCCTACGGCGTAGTCGGGCACCAGCGCCTGGGCTACTTTTTCAGGCGCTGGCGGTTGCACGCGCTCGTCCACGTGGTGGCCGTAGTAGCTGTAGGGCCAGCCATAGAAACCGCCGTCCTTCACGGAAGTGATGTAGTCCGGTACCAGATCGCTGCCGATCTCGTCACGCTCGTTGACTGCCGTCCACAACGTACCGCTGTGTGGCTCCCAGGCCAGGCCGTTAGGGTTGCGCAGGCCGGTGGCGAACAGGCGGTGCTGGCCGCTGGCGGGGTCCACTTCCCAGATCGCGGCGCGCCCCTGTTCCTTGTCCATACCGTTTTCGCCTACGTTGCTGTTGGAGCCGACCGTCACGAAAAGCTTCTTGCCATCAGGGCTGGCGATCACGTTCTTGGTCCAATGGTGGTTGAGCGGCCCGCCTGGCAACTCGACCACTGGCTGGCCTTCATTGCGAATTTGCATGGCACCGGGCTCGTAGTGAAAGCGCAGCAGCCTGTCGGTGTTGGCGACGTAGAGGTCCTTGCCGACCAGGGCCATGCCGAACGGTGAGTTGAGCTCTTCGATGAAGGTCGTGCGGATTTCAGCCACGCCGTCGTGGTCGGCATCACGTAGCAGGGTAATGCGGTTTGCGCTGGGTACGCCTGCGCCTGCCCGCTTCATCACCTTCTTCATGACCCAGCCGCGCAGGCCCTTGCCATCTTCGGGCTTGGGCGGGGCATTGGTTTCGGCCACCAGGACGTCGCCGTTGGGCAGCAGGTATAGCCAGCGAGGGTGGTCGAGCCCGCTGGCGAACGCTTTCACCTGAGTGCCTGGTGCTGCCTCGGGCTTGGCGTCCTTGGGCCAACCCACTGCCGGGGCGATATTCACGGTGGGGAGGGTGGTCTTGACCGGAGCAGGCAGCTGGGGGGTTGGGCCACTGCCGTCGAGTACATTCAGCAGGGCGGTTTCGCCGCAGGCAGTCAGGCTGGCGGCCAATAACCAAGGCGTCAGGTGTTTCATGGGGCGGCGTCCTCCTAACAGGGCCTATGAATTGAGAGGTCGGTGACATTCGCCAGGTTCCCGGAACCATCCAACTGCCGTTGCCGTTGCCGTTGCCGTTGCCGTTGCCGTTGCCGTTGCCGTTGCCGTTGCCGTTGCTTTTGCTTTTGCTTTTAAGCGCGCAATAGTTCAGGCGCCGCCGATTGCGACTTCAGGAGGCCGAGCGGAGGGACTGCGGAGGGAGGTGACGGGCATGGATGCCCGTCAAGCGCTGAGGCCCCATGGATGGGGCCTGCAGCGCGTACTCCCGGGAGCAGGCCCGTAGCGAGGGGACCCCGGAGCGGAGCGTAGGGGCCGGATGATGGGAGCCAGCGTTTTTTGGTTACTTTTTGTCGCGTTTGACAAAAAGTGACCCGCCGTAAGGGCGGAAAGGTGATTAAGCGCCACCTTCGAAAATGAATGTTGACCTTGTTGTTGATGCCCACGCTTGAAAGCGAAGAGCGAAGAGCGAAGAGCGAAGAGCGAAGAGCGAAGAGCGGAAAAGTACCGGTCTTGATCTCGCGGATAGTCCATTTACGATGGCGACGCTGACTCACCTTTTCGCCCTTACGGCGAGTCACTTTTTGTCAAACGCGACAAAAAGTAACCAAAAAACGCTGCGCTCCCATCATCCGGCCCCTCCGCTACGCTACGGGGTTCCCTCGCGCCGGTCTTGCTCCCGGGAGTACGCGCTGCAGGCCCCATCCATGGGGCCTCAGCGCTTGACGGGCATCCATGCCCGTCACCTCCCTCCGCAAGCCCTCTGCTCGGCCTCCTGAAGTCGCGAAGATCAAGATCAAGATCAAGATCAAGATCAAGAGCAAGAGCAAGAGCAAGAGCAAGAGCAAGAGCAAGAGCAAAAATCGTCAGAAACCGCAGTCGTGTAATACCAGTAATCGGAACTGGCTCCTCATGAAGGCTGGGCGTGGGGCACCTGCGGTGGCTCGCTTCACTACGACAGGAGACTTAAATAGGGCTCTGTGGGAGCGGGCGCGCCCGCGAACACCGGCGCAGCCGGTGCCAGCCACCGCGTTGGATTCTTCGCGGGCACGCCCGCTCCCACAGAAGCGACGTCGCGCTTGCGAAACGAGTTCCGGCCCCGGCCCGAGCCGAAGTTGCTTCAAGCCTGCTTGAGCAGCAACGCCACCCCCGGGAAATACTGCCCCAGCTCGTTGTGCAACTTGCGGTAGGCATACGGGAAGTACCAGGCGATGGCACAGGCGGTATGTTTCTGCAGATCGTCGACCAGGTCCTGCAGTTCCTCGGGGCTGGCATGCTGGCCAGCCTTCCACGGGCTGATGAACAGCGCACCAGCTTTCAACTGGCTGGGGTAGGCCACCTGGCGCGCCAGGGCAGTGGTCTGCTGCAGGGCGTCGGCCATGTCCAGCCGAGCGATTCTTGGCCAGCGCTGACTGACACTGAGGTACAGCGCTTCATCGGCACTGCTGATCGACAGGTCGCAGCGCCCTTCGTGTTCACCTTCGTCGCGTTGCTTCTTGCCGGCAAACTGCTGCAGCGCCGCCAGTTCGGCTTGCCAGGCCGCTGCGGCAAGCAGCCCCGTATTGGCGGCGGCGCCATGCCAGTAAGGTGCTTCGGCATCGCCAGCAAACTGGTTGAACCGGTCAATACAGTCGCCCCAGCGCTCCAGCACCGGAGCAAGAAACTCCAGGCGCGGGTTGTTGATGATCTGGCCTCGCATGCTGCGCTCTCCTGTTGTAGTTGTGATCGCGTTCAGCTGAAAGTGATGGCTATGTGATATCACTGTATTCAGTGTGGCACAACAAGGTGAATTGGCCATTACCCGGGCGGTGCCTGTTCGGCTGCAAAGCGGCCCGCTTCGATTGACGCTCCCGGTCCAACCCTCTAACCTTCGCGCGTGTTTCAGGTGCCCTGCCAGCCCCGACTGGGCAGGGTGAAACTGGGAAGCCGGTGGGTGCCAGCATGGCGCGATTCCGGCGCTGCCCCCGCAACGGTAGGTGAGTCGCGGCCGCGCAGGGCCACTGGGTGCAAGCACCCGGGAAGGCGCGCAGGCCTGGGCCAAGGCCCGCTCACAAGCCCGGAGACCGGCCTGATACTGCCAACGGCATCACGGAGGGTGATGCGCGGTGCACCGTGGCGTACGGCCACGGCCCCTGCGCGTTCTCCGTCTGCCCGCCTTTTACCTGTCGCCGCGCGTTGCCGTGGCGCCAGCCAGCGGAGAACCCTGATGAGCGAATCCACCGAACGCGACGAACGCCACCTGGCGCGCATGCAGCGCAAGAAGGCGATCATCGACGAACGCATCGCCAATTCCCCCAACGAATGCGGCCTGCTGCTGGTGCTTACCGGCAACGGCAAGGGCAAGAGCAGCTCGGCCTTCGGTATGCTCGCGCGCGCCCTGGGCCATGGCATGCAGTGCGGTGTGGTGCAGTTCATCAAGGGCCGCAACAGCACCGGCGAAGAGCTGTTCTTCCGCCGCTTCCCCGAGCAGGTGCGCTACCACGTGATGGGCGAGGGCTTTACCTGGGAAACCCAGGATCGCCAGCGCGACATCGCCGCCGCCGAAGCCGCCTGGGCCGTGTCGCGCCAGTTGCTGCAAGACCCGAGCGTGCAGTTCGTGGTGCTCGATGAACTGAACATCGCCCTCAAGCACGGCTACCTCGACCTTGACCAGGTGCTGTCCGACATCCAGGCTCGCCCACCGATGCAGCATGTGATCGTCACTGGCCGTGCCGCGAAACCCGAGATGATCGAGCTGGCCGACACCGTGACCGAAATGGGCATGCTCAAGCACGCGTTCCAGGCCGGTATCCGTGCACAGAAGGGCGTGGAACTGTGAGCCAGTCGCGCCATTGCCCTGCGGTACTGATCGCGGCACCGGCCTCTGGTCAGGGCAAGACCACCGTCACCGCCGCCCTGGCCCGCCTGCACCGCAACCTTGGGCGCAAGGTGCGGGTGTTCAAGTGCGGCCCCGACTTTCTCGACCCGATGATCCTTGAGCGGGCCAGCGGCGCGCCGGTGTACCAGCTCGACCTGTGGATGATCGGCGCCGAGGAAAGCCGCCGCCTTCTGTGGGAGGCAGCCGGGGAGGCCGACCTGATCCTGATCGAAGGGGTGATGGGGCTGTTCGACGGCACGCCGTCCAGCGCCGACCTGGCGCGTCACTTCGGCGTGCCGGTACTGGCAGTGATCGACGGCACGGCCATGGCCCAGACCTTTGGCGCCTTGGCCCTGGGCCTGGCACGCTACCAGGCGGACCTGCCGTTTGCCGGTGTGTTGGCCAACCGGGTGGGCAGCCTGCGCCACGCGCAACTGCTGGAAGGTAGCCTGACCGAAGGCCTGCGCTGGTATGGCGGCTTGTCCCGCGAGCGCGGTATAGAGCTGCCCAGCCGCCACCTGGGGCTGGTCCAGGCCAGCGAGCTGAACGACCTGGACGCTCGTCTGGATGCCGCTGCCGAAGCGCTTGGCGCCAGTTGCGATGCCGCCTTGCCGCCGCCAGTGACCTTTGCCGAACCCGAGCCGCAAGCCAGTGTCGCCTCGTTGACCGGTGTGCGCATTGGCGTGGCGCGGGACGAGGCCTTTGCCTTCACCTATGGCGCCAACCTCGACCTGCTGCGCAACCTGGGCGCGCAGCTGGAGTTTTTCTCGCCGCTGCATGACCGCGAACTACCAGCAGTGGACAGCCTGTATCTGCCGGGCGGTTATCCCGAACTGCACCACCACGCCCTGGCTGCCAACGCGCCAATGAGCGAGGCGATCCGTGCCCATCACGCCCAGGGCAAACCGTTGCTGGCAGAGTGCGGCGGCATGCTGTACCTGCTCGATGCCCTGACCGACGTGGCCGGCGAGCGTGCCGAGCTGCTCGGCCTGCTGCCGGGCGAAGCGACCATGCAGAAGCGCCTGGCTGCCTTGGCCCTGCAGGCGGTGGAACTGCCGGAAGGCACCCTGCGCGGTCACACCTATCACCATTCGTTGACCAGTACCGTACTGGAGCCGATCGCACGTGGCCTGAGCCCCAACGGCGGGCGCGGCAACGAAGCGGTGTACCGTCTGGGTCGGCTGACGGCTTCCTACGTGCACTTCTACTTTCCCTCCAACCCTGATGCGGCGGCGGCGCTGTTGCGACCATGAGCGAATACGCCTACAGCGACGCCGAGCGCGCCGCGATCTATCGGGCCATCGGTGAACGCCGTGACATGCGCCATTTCGCCGGAGGCGAGGTAGCCCCGGAACTGCTGGGGCGCCTGTTGGCCGCCGCGCATCAGGCGCCGAGCGTCGGGCTGATGCAGCCCTGGCGTTTCATCCGCATCACCCGGCGCGATTTGCGTGCGCGCATCCAGGCGTTGGTGGAAGCAGAGCGGGTGCGTACCGCCGAAGCCTTGGGCGAACGCTCCGATGCCTTCATGAAACTGAAGGTGGAAGGCATCAATGACTGCGCCGAGCTGCTGGTGGCCGCCCTGATGGACAACCGCGAGCCGCACATCTTCGGCCGCCGCACCCTGCCGGAAATGGACCTGGCCTCGCTGGCCTGCGCCATCCAGAACCTTTGGCTGGCAGCCCGTGGCGAAGGCCTTGGCATGGGTTGGGTGTCGCTGTTCGACCCGCAGGCGCTGGCGGCGCTGCTGGGTATGCCGAGTGGGGCCAAGCCGGTCGCGGTGCTGTGCCTGGGGCCGGTGACCGAGTTCTATCCGGCACCAATGCTGGTGCTGGAAAACTGGGCCGAGGAACGGCCCTTGAGTGAAATGCTCTTTGAGAACCAATGGGGAGAGCGCCAATGAGCGTGGCCTTGCTGACCGTGGCCGGGGTGGCCCTGGATGCCTTGCTAGGCGAGCCGCAGCGGCGCCACCCGCTGGTGGCCTTTGGCAACATGGCCAGTAACCTGGAGCGCCGCCTCAATGCCGGTGGGCGCGGCTGGCGCAGTCACGGGGTGAGCGCATGGTTCCTGGCTGTGGTGCCGCTTACCCTGGTGGCACTGATTCTGTCCTGGCTGCCGTACATCGGCTGGCTGGTCGACGTGCTGGCGCTCTACTGCGCCGTCGGGCTGCGCAGCCTGGGTGAACACGTGTTACCAGTGGCCAGTGCCTTGCGCCAGGGTGACCTGCAAGAAGCGCGGCGCCGTGTGGGCTACCTGGTCAGCCGCGAAACCCGCGAACTTGACGAGCCTGCGGTGGCCCGGGCGGCCACCGAATCGGTGCTGGAAAATGGCAGCGATGCGGTATTCGCCGCGCTGTTCTGGTTCGTGGTCGCCGGCGCGCCTGGCGTGGTGCTGTACCGCCTGAGCAACACCTTGGATGCCATGTGGGGCTACCGCAACGAGCGCTTCGAACGCTTCGGCTGGTGTGCGGCGCGTGTCGATGATGTGCTCAACTATATTCCCGCCAGGCTGGTGGCGTTGACCTACGCGCTGCTGGGCAAGACCCGCCTGGCCCTGGCCTGCTGGCGCAAGCAGGGCCCGCTGTGGGACAGCCCCAATGCCGGGCCGGTGATGGCCGCCGGTGCTGGTGCGTTAGGGGTGGAACTCGGTGGCCCGGCGGTGTACCACGGCGAGCTGCATGAGCGGCCACGCCTGGGTGACGGGCCAATGGCCGACGCCGACGCCATCGAGCGCGGCTGGGGCCTGGTGCAGCGCGGCGTATGGCTATGGCTGCTGGTGATCTGCCTGGGGGCCTATATCAATGCTTGAACACGGAGGCCGCCTGCTGCGGGCGGTACGGCAATACGGCATCGCCCGCGAGCAGTGGCTCGACCTGTCCAGCGGCATTGCGCCATGGCCTTTCCCGATTCCACAGATCCCCATGGAGGCCTGGGCCCGCCTGCCGGAGACCGAGGACGGCCTGGAGGACGCCGCGCGTGCGTATTACGGCGCCCGCCTATTGCTGGCGGTGGCCGGTTCCCAGGCCGCGATCCAGGCCTTGCCGCTGTTGCGCGCAGCCGGCCGGGTGGGGGTGTTGACGCCTTGCTATGCCGAGCACCCATACGCCTGGCAACGGGCGGGGCACCAGTTGCTGGAGCTGGACGAAGCGCAGGTAGAGGCGACGCTCGACAGCCTCGACGTACTGGTGCTGGTCAACCCCAACAACCCCACCGGCCGCCGGGTGCCGCGTGAACGCCTGCTGGATTGGCATGCGCGCCTGGCCGCCCGCGGTGGTTGGCTGCTGGTCGATGAAGCGTTCATGGACAACACCCCTGCGCAAAGCGTGGTCGATTGTGCCGAGCGCCCGGGGCTGATTGTGCTGCGCTCGTTCGGCAAGTTCTTCGGCCTGGCCGGCGTGCGCCTGGGGTTCGTTGCCGCCGAACGCAGCCTGCTGCTGCGCCTGGCCGAGTTGCTTGGGCCGTGGACCGTCAATGGCCCGACCCGGGTGCTGGCCCAGGCCAGCCTGGCCGACCACGCCGCCCAGCGTGTGCAGGTCGAACGCTGCGCTGCCGCCAGCCAGCGGCTGGCTATGCTGTTGCGCAGCGCCGGCCTGGCGCCCAGCGGCGGTTGCGACCTGTTCCAGTACGTGCGCAGCGAGCACGCTGCGCAACTGCATGACTTTCTTGCCCGCCGCGGCATCCTGGTGCGGCTGTTCGAGCAGCCGTCGGCGGTACGCCTTGGGCTGCCTGCCCATGCGGCGGACGAACAGCGCCTGGCCCAGGCCCTGGCGGCCTATCAGAAGGAAACGGCATGACCACCCTCATGGTGCAAGGCACCACCTCCGACGCCGGCAAGAGCACGCTGGTGACCGCACTGTGCCGCTGGCTGTTGCGCCAGGGCGTCGGCGTGGTGCCGTTCAAGCCGCAGAACATGGCGCTGAACAGCGCGGTGACCGCCGATGGCGGTGAAATCGGCCGGGCCCAGGCGGTGCAGGCCCAGGCCTGCCGGCTGCAACCACACACCGACATGAACCCGGTGCTGCTCAAGCCCAACAGCGACACCGGCGCCCAGGTGATCATCCATGGCCGTGCCGTCACCAGCATGAACGCGGTGGCCTACCACGACTACAAGGCCATCGCCATGCAGGCGGTGCTGGCTTCGCACCTGCGTCTGAGTGCTGCCTGGCCGGTGGTCATGGTCGAAGGCGCGGGCTCGCCGGCGGAGATCAACCTGCGTGCCGGTGACATCGCCAACATGGGCTTTGCCGAAGCGGTGGACTGCCCGGTGATTCTGGTTGCCGACATCAATCGTGGTGGTGTGTTCGCCCATCTGGTCGGCACGCTGGAACTGCTGTCGCCCAGTGAGCAGGCGCGGGTAAAGGGCTTTGTCATCAACCGCTTCCGCGGCGACATCGCCTTGCTGCAGCCGGGGCTGGATTGGCTGGAGCAGCGCACCGGCAAGCCGGTGCTGGGCGTGCTGCCGTATGTCACCGATCTGCATCTGGAAGCCGAAGACGGCATCGACGCACGCCAGGGGGCAAAGGCCGAGCGCGTGCTCAAGGTGATCGTCCCGGCACTGCCGCGTATCAGTAACCACACCGACTTTGACCCGCTGCGCCTGCACCCCCAGGTGGACCTGCAGTTCATCGGCGCGGGCCAGCCGATCCCGGCCGCCGACCTGATCATCCTGCCGGGTTCCAAGAGTGTGCGCGGCGACCTGGCGCAACTGCGTGAGCGCGGTTGGGACAAGGCCATCGACCGGCACCTGCGCTATGGCGGCAAGCTGATCGGGATCTGCGGCGGCCTGCAGATGCTGGGCCGCGAAGTGCATGACCCGCTTGGTCTCGAAGGGGTCGCCGGCTCCAGCCCGGGGCTTGGCCTGCTCGATTACGCCACGGTGCTCGAAGCCGAGAAGCAACTGCGCAACGTTGCCGGCACGCTGAACCTCGAAGCAGTCCCGGTTGCCGGTTATGAAATTCATGCCGGCGTCACCACGGGGCCTGCTCTGGAGCAGCCAGCCGTGCAACTTGCCGATGGCCGTTGCGATGGCGCTGTCAGCGCTGATGGCCAGATACTTGCCACCTACCTGCACGGCCTGTTCGAAGGCAGCCAGTCGTGCGCGGCGCTGCTGCGCTGGGCTGGGCTGGATGATGTGCAGGCCGTCGATTACCAGGCCCTGCGCGAACGCGATATAGAGCGCCTGGCCGACCTGGTGGAAAAGCACCTGGACACCGCGCGCCTGCGCCAGCTCTGTGGGGTAGCCTGACATGCTCAACCTGATCCTCGGCGGCGCCCGCTCGGGCAAGAGCCGCCTGGCCGAACAGCTGGCCAGCGCCAGTGGCCTGCCGGTGACCTACATCGCCACCAGCCAGCCGCTGGATGGTGAAATGAACGAACGCGTGCTGCTGCATCGCCAGCGTCGCCCTGATGACTGGGGGTTGATCGAGGAACCCCTGGCCCTGGCCGCGGTACTGCGCGCCGAAGCGGCCGAAGGGCGCTGCCTGCTGGTGGATTGCCTGACCCTCTGGCTGACCAACCTGCTGATGCTCGAAGACGACCAACGCCTGGCCGAGGAGCGTGATGCGCTGCTGGCCTGCGTGGAACAGTTGCCGGGCACGGTCATCCTGGTCAGTAACGAAACCGGCCTGGGCGTCGTGCCCATGGGCGAGCTGACTCGTCGCTATGTCGACCTGGCCGGCTGGCTGCACCAGGCCGTGGCCGAACGCTGTCAGCGCGTGGTGCTGACTGTGGCCGGCCTGCCCCTAATGCTCAAAGGACCTGCACTATGACCCAAGCCTGGTGGCGTGACGCCTGCCAACCTCTCGACAACGCCGCCATGGACCAGGCCCGCGCTCGTCAGCAACAGCTGACCAAACCTGCCGGTTCGCTAGGCCAACTGGAAGGATTGGCCATTCAGCTGGCCGGTCTGCAGGGGTGTGAACGGCCGACCTTGGATAACGCCGCAATCAGCATTTTTGCCGGTGACCACGGCGTGGTCGAGGAAGGCATCTCGGCCTACCCGCAAGCGGTGACCGGGCAGATGCTGCGCAACTTCGTCGGTGGTGGCGCGGCAATCAGCGTGCTGGCGCGCCAGCTGCAGGCGAGTCTGGAAGTGGTCGACCTGGGCACCATCGACCCCCACCTGGAACTGCCTGGCGTGCGCCACCTGCGCCTTGGCGCCGGTACCGCCAACTTCGCCCGCCAGCCGGCGATGACCGAGGGCCAGCTGCAGGCCGCCCTGCAGGCCGGTCGCGATAGTGCCCTGCGCGCCGCCGAACAGGGCGCGCAGCTGTTCATCGGGGGCGAGATGGGTATTGGCAACACCACGGCTGCCGCTGCCCTGGCCAGCGTGTTGCTCGGTTGCCCGCCTGCTGAATTAAGTGGCCCGGGTACCGGCCTGGACCACGCCGGGGTGCGGCACAAGGCCGAGGTCATCGAGCGTGCGTTGAGCCTGCATGGCCTTAGCGCCAACGATCCATTGCAGGCACTGGGCTGTGTCGGTGGTTTCGAGATCGCGGCCTTGGCCGGTGCCTACATTGGCTGCGCGCAGGCGGGTATCGCGGTACTGGTGGACGGCTTCATCTGCAGTGTCGCCGCGCTGCTGGCGGTGCGTCTCAACCCGCAGTGTCGGGCCTGGCTGGTGTTTGCCCACCAAGGCGCAGAGCCTGGGCACAAAGCCTTGCTCGACGCCTTGCAGGCCGAGCCGTTGCTGGCCCTGGGCCTGCGCCTGGGCGAGGGCAGTGGGGCTGCCCTGGCCGTGCCGCTGTTGCGCCTGGCCTGTGCGTTGCACGGGCAGATGGCGACCTTTGCCGAGGCTGCGGTGGCGGACCGCCCGGCATGATCCTCGACCTGCTGCGCCATGGCGAAACCGAACAGGGCGGCCTGCGTGGCAGCCTTGATGATGCCTTGACCGACAAGGGCTGGGCGCAGATGCGTGAAGCCGTGGCCGAAGCCGGCCCGTGGGAGGTGCTGGTCAGTTCGCCGCTGCAGCGCTGTGCGCGTTTTGCCGAGGAACTGGGCGAGCGGCTGAACCTGCCTGTGCAGCGCGAAGCGGCATTGCAGGAGCTGCATTTTGGCGACTGGGAGGGCCGTAGTGCCGCGCAGATCATGGAAGACCAGGCGGACGCGCTGGGGCGCTTCTGGGCGGACCCTTACGCGTTTACGCCACCTAATGGCGAGCCAGTCGAGGCGTTCGCCGAGCGAGTGCTGGCCGCTGTCGAGCGCCTGGGGCGCCAGCATGCTGGCAAGCGCGTGCTGCTGGTCACCCATGGCGGTGTGATGCGGCTGCTGCTGGCACGTGCCCGTGGTTTGCCAAGGGCGCAGTTGCTGCAGGTCGAAGTCGGCCACGCTGCGCTGATGCGACTGGTGCCGGGTGACGACGGCCAGTGGGTCGAGGGGCGCTGACATGTTGCCGTTGTGGATTGCCTTGCAGTTTCTCAGCAGCCTGCCGGTGAGTCTGCCGGGCATGCCGGCGCCGCGCGAGGTGGGGCGCTCGCTGCTCTGCTACCCGCTGGTCGGGTTGCTGTTCGGCCTGTTGCTGTGGCTGGCCAGCTACCTGCTGCAGGGCACGCCTGCGTCGCTGCACGCGGCCCTGCTGCTCACGTTGTGGGTGTTGCTCAGTGGCGCCTTGCACCTGGATGGCCTGGCGGACAGCGCCGACGCTTGGCTTGGCGGTTTCGGTGACCGCGAACGCACCTTGCTGATCATGAAGGACCCACGTAGCGGGCCGATTGCCGTGGTCACCCTGGTGCTGGTGCTGTTGCTGAAGTTCTGCGCTTTGTGGGTGCTGGTCGAGCAGGGCATTGGCGCACAGTTGCTACTGGCACCGTTGATCGGGCGGGCGGCGATGCTCGGGCTGTTCCTGAGTACGCCATATGTACGGCAGGGCGGTTTGGGGCAGGCGCTGGCCGAGCACCTGCCCCGGCATGCGGCCGGCTGGGTGCTGCTGGGCTGTGTGCTTTTCTGTCTGGTCCTGGGCGGGTGGATCGTGGTGCTGGCGTTGGCGGTGTTTGCCTGGTTGCGGCACCTGATGTGCCGGCGCCTGGGCGGGACTACCGGCGATACCGCTGGTGCAATGCTGGAGTTGCTCGAACTGGCCGTGGTGCTGGGGTTGGCGTTGGGCCTCTGAGCCTTGCTCTGGGCCCTGTAGGAGCGGCCTTGTGTCGCGAATGGGCTGCAAAGTAGCCCCGGCAATTTATGCACTAACGCTGAAGTCATGGGGCTGCTTTGCAGCCCTTTCGCGACACAAGGCCGCTCCTACAAGTGACCGCGCAAGCAGGATGTTTCTGTAGGGCGTTTCTGAGCCTAACGTGTCGGTAAATTCCTGAAAAACTCAGCAAGAACCGGCATCTTTTCACTGGCGTATGCTTGCCCCTCCCGCAAACTGTCGAGGAGTGTCGGCACCATGCGTCATGTCATTCTTGCTGCGTTTTTGTTGGCCATGGGGCCTGCCGCCGTGGCAGCCGATCTCATGGCTTTCTGGAACACCCCCCGCCACGGTGGCAACAGCTTCAACCGGCTGCCACCTGACCAAGCCTACTTCGACGCCTTGAGCGGTTATGGCGCGACCTGGGTGCGGCTGTCCTACGACAAATGGCAGCCGGCGGAACGCGATTTCCTCCTCGGCGATGCCGATGCCTACCAAGGCCTGCCTGCCGCCGACCTGGCAACGCTGCGAGCCACCCTCGACCGCGCCCACCAAGCCGGCCTCAAGGTGGTCATCGCACCGCTCTCGCTACCCGGCATGCGCTGGTCGCAAAACAACCATGGCCAGTTCGACGACCGCCTCTGGCAGGACAAACGCTACTGGTTGCAGGCTGCGGCCTTCTGGCGGGATCTGGCCCATGAGCTGAAAGGTCACCCGGCCATCGCCGCCTACAACCTGGTCAACGAGCCCGCCCCGGAGAAGCACGGTGGCCTGGCCGAGCATGCCGACCCTGGGCAAATGCAGCAGTGGTATGCAGGGCAGCAGGGCAGTGCGCGTGATCTGCCGGCTCTGTATCGGCAGTTGATAGCGGCCATTCGCGAGGAGGACGCGGACACGCCGGTCATGCTCGATGCCGGCTGGTTCGCCGCCGCTGATGCCTTCGGTTACTGGCCGGCTCCCCTGGAAGACCAGCGGGTGCTGTACAGCGTGCACATGTACGAGCCCTATCTGGTGACCAGTGCACCGAACATGACGCGCAAGCAACCCATCGCCTATCCCGGCCCGGCACCGTTTGCGGGGCAGACGCAGCAGTGGGATGGCCAGCGTGTGGCGCAATACCTGCGCCAGCCGCTGGATTGGGCCGCGGCCATGAACGTGCCCCGCTCGCGGCTGGTGGTGGGTGAGTTCGGCTGCATGCGCAGGCTGCCGGGCTGCCGGCAATACCTGGAAGACGTGCTCAGCGTGCTGGATCGCCACCGGTTGCACTGGGCCTTCTACAGCTTCCGTGAAGATAACTGGGACGGCATGGACTACGAATTGGGCTCGACCAGGGTACCGTGGCGCTATTGGCAGGCAATCGAGCAGGGCGCTCCAGACCCGCTGGCGCGCAAGGCCACGGTGGAGTTCGAGCCGATTCGCAAGCGCCTGAACCCAGGCTGAGGTGTCTGACAGTCGTGAAAACTCTTGCAACACACATGATGCGGGTATATACACGTATCCATGTTGACCAGTGAATGCATCTGCACCCATCTGCGTCGCGCCGCCCGTGGGGTGAGCCGGCATTACGACGAGGCCCTTGCCAGCTTTGGGGTCAATGTCGCCCAGTTTTCCCTGTTGCGTCATCTGCAGCGGCTCGATCGTCCCAGTATCACCACCCTGGCGGAGGCCATGGGCCTGGAGCGCAGTACCCTGGGCCGCAACCTACGGGTGCTGGAGGCTGAAGGGCTGGTGGCCTTGGCCGATGGTGACGACCAACGCAACCGCGTGGTGCTGCTGACCGAGGCCGGTACCCAGTTGCTGCACGCGGCCCATCCGGCCTGGGAACAGGCACAGGCAGAGTTGGTGGAGCGGCTGGGGGCAGGGCAGCGGGATGAACTGGTCCGTTTGCTGAACCAGCTGGCTTGAAATTGATACGACTATAAGCGGGTATATACCCGTAAAACCTTGCGATGTGCTGGAGATAACGACAATGACTTCGGTGTGGCGAACCAGCGGGTGGGTATTGGTGGGGGCAGCGCTGATCCTGGCGCTATCCCTGGGTGTGCGGCACGGCTTCGGCCTGTTCCTGGCGCCTATGAGCGCGGACTTCGGCTGGGGGCGTGAGGTGTTTGCCTTCGCCATTGCCTTGCAGAACCTGATCTGGGGGCTGGCGCAACCGTTCGCCGGCGCCCTGGCCGACCGCATGGGTGCGGCGCGGGTGGTGATCATTGGCGGTATTCTCTACGCTGCCGGGTTGGTGTTGATGGGCATGGCCGACTCGGCCTGGTCGTTGTCGCTGAGTGCCGGCTTGCTGATCGGTATCGGTCTGTCCGGCACCTCGTTCTCGGTCATCCTCGGCGTGGTCGGGCGTGCCGTGCCGGCGGAAAAGCGCAGCATGGCCATGGGCATTGCCAGCGCTGCCGGTTCTTTCGGCCAGTTCGCAATGTTGCCGGGCACTCTCGGCCTTATCCAGTGGCTGGGCTGGTCCGCAGCGTTGCTGGTACTGGGCCTGATGGTGGCGCTGATCGTGCCCTTCGTCGGCCTGCTGCGCGACCGGCCTCTGCCCACTCATGGAGCCGAACAGACCCTGAGCCAGGCTTTGCGCGAGGCTTGCTCGCACTCAGGCTTCTGGTTGCTGGCGCTGGGCTTTTTCGTTTGTGGTTTCCAGGTGGTGTTCATTGGCGTGCATCTGCCGGCCTACCTGGTCGACCAGCATCTGGCCGCGACTACCGGCACCACGGTGCTGGCGCTGGTAGGCCTTTTCAATATCGTCGGTACCTTCACTGCCGGCTGGCTGGGTGGGCGCATGTCCAAGCCGCGCCTGCTGACCGGGTTGTACCTGCTGCGTGCGGTAGTGATCGTGCTGTTCCTCTGGGCGCCGGTGACCGAATTCAGTGCTTATCTGTTCGGCATCGCGATGGGCCTGCTGTGGTTGTCCACGGTGCCGTTGACCAACGGTACCGTTGCCACCGTATTCGGCGTGCGCAACTTGTCCATGCTTGGCGGTATCGTCTTCCTGTTCCACCAGCTGGGTGCCTTCCTGGGCGGTTGGTTGGGCGGGGTGGTGTATGACCGCACCGGCAGCTACGACCTGGTCTGGCAGATTTCCATCCTGCTCAGCCTGCTGGCTGCCGCCCTCAATTGGCCCGTGCGCGAACGCCCGGTTGCCCGCCTGCAGGCCCAGGCCGCATGAACCGCTACCTGGCTCGAGGGCTACTGGCCCTCGCCGCCCTGTCGTTGCTGGCGCTGGTGTGGTGGGGCTGGCACAAGGGCGGGATGGCGTTGATGCAACTGGGCATGAGTGTTTGTTAGGCGCTACCCTGCAAGTTCGAGGATTGTCTTGCGGGAGAAAAGAGTCATGCGTGCACATTGGTTGACGGTGCCGGTGCTGGCCCTGCTTGCCAGCGCATCGAGCTGGGCTGCTGATTGCCCGGCGTTGTTGCAGGGCAGCCTGCCAGAGTTGCGGGGCAAGGGGCAGGTGGACCTGTGCGAGCGCTTTGCCGGCAAGCCCCTGGTGGTGGTGAATACGGCCAGTTACTGCGGTTTCGCGCCGCAGTTCGAGGGGCTTGAAGCGACCTACAAGGAATATCACGGGCAAGGCTTGGAAATGCTTGGCGTGCCGTCCAATGACTTCAAGCAGGAGGACGCCGACAGCGAGAAGACAGCCAAGGTATGTTATGCCAACTATGGCGTTACCTTTACCATGACCAAGACACAGTCGGTGCGGGGGGCGGATGCGATACCGCTGTTCGCGGAGCTGGCAAGCCAGAGCAGTGCGCCGAAGTGGAATTTCTACAAGTACGTGGTGGACCGAAAGGGCAAGGTGATTGATAACTTTTCCAGCCTGACCAAGCCGGATGATCCAGCATTCCGGGCAGCCATCGAAAAGGCCATTGCCTCCCAGCCATAACCTAGCAGCTCTTGCTCTTGCTCTTGCTCTTGCTTTGGCTTTTGCTTCTAAGTGCGCGATAGTGCAGGCGCTGCAGATTGCGACTTCAGGAGGCCGAGCGAAGGGACTGCGGAGGGAGGTGACGGGCATGGATGCCCGTCACCTCCCTCCGCAAGACCTCTGCTCGGCCTCCTGAAGTCGCGAAGATCAAGATCAAGATCAAGATCAAGATCAAGATCAAGATCAAGATCAAGATCAAGATCAAGATCAAGATCAAGATCAAGATCAAGATCAAGATCAAGATCAAGATCAAGATCAAGATCAAGATCAAGATCAAGATCAAGATCAAGATCAAGATCAAGATCAAGATCAAGATCAAGATCAAGATCAAGATCAAGATCAAGATCAAGATCAAGATCAAGATCAAGATCAAGATCAAGAGCAAGAGCAAGAGCAAGAGCAAGAGCAAGAGCAAGAGCAAGAGCAAGAGCAAGAGCAAGAGCAAGAGCAAGAGCAAGAGCAAGAGCAAGAGCAAGAGCAAGAGCAAGAGCAAGAGCAAGAGCAAGAGCAAGAGCAAGAGCAAGAGCAAGAGCAAGAGCAAGAGCAGGGGGCTTGCCTGGGCTTTGGGGTTACTTCACTTTGCATGCACAGTAATCGCCACCAACCGCACCACCACCGGCCTGACCATCAATACACAAACGAACGCCACAGGCATTGCCAATTGGTAAGCCTTCAGCACGTTGCCAAGGTACTCAGGGTTGACCCCCGCATTCGCTGCCGTGATCACGAAACACATCAATAGCGCCATGATCGACGACATGTAAAAGGCAAAAACGTAAGGCGTGGCGGCGGGATGCAATTTGCGTCGGCTGCGTGCCTGGGACAAGTTGCTCATGTGAACTCCTGAAAAGTAAGTAGAGACGCAGGTTAGCAACGCACCTGGCAACAGTTGTAGACCAGTCGTATTGAGTTCTTTATAAAGAGATTCTTACGAATCAAAGGGCTCAGCATGGACCTGCTCAACGCCATTCGCAGCTTCATCAAGGTTGTCGAGGCCGGCAGTATCGCCGCCGGTGCCCGCAACCTGGGCCTGAGCCCGGCTGCGGTCAGCCAGAACCTGGCACGCCTGGAAGGTCACTTACAGGTTCGCCTTCTCAGCCGCACCACCCGCAGCATGGCGCTGACACCCGCCGGTACCCAGTATTACGAACGCGTCAGGCACATCGAGCGCGATCTGGCCATGGCCGAACAGGCTGTCACCACCCCCGACAGTGAACTCCAAGGACGGCTCTGCATTGCTTCGACATCCGCCTTCGGTCGCCATGTCCTGGCACCATTGATACCTGCGTTCAGTGCCCGCTACCCACTGCTTTCGATAGAGTTGGTAACGACTGATCGCCGGGTCAACCACGCGCGGGAGGATGTGGACGTGAGCCTGCGCATTGCCCCGCAACTCGAAGACCAGTTGCTGGCCCGGCATATCGCCCGTATACCGTTCATATGCTGTGCCTCGCCCGGTTACCTGCAAAGCGCCGGCGTGCCGGCCACGCCCGAGGCGTTGCGTGAGCACCGCTGCCTGGTGTTCCGCTACCCGGTGGATGGACGCTTCCTGCGTTGGGGGTTCATGCGCGACGGGCTGCGGTTCGAGGCAGAGTTCGGTAGTGTCCTGATCAGCGACGACATCGATGCCCTGACCCAGATGGCGCTGCACGATGGCGGCATCACCCGCCTTGCCGAGTTCATCGTAAGGCCGCATCTGGATAACGGGGTGCTGGTGCCGTTGTTCGAATACAGCGATAGCGGCCAGGCCTATGCCCAGACCGAACCGATGGATATCTATCTGTGCCTGGCCGACCGCTTTGCCATGACCGCAAAAGTACAGGTGTTCATGGACTACCTGCGCGAATGCCTGGGCGATGACTGGCAGGTGAAGATGTAAAAAAACCGCCACGAGGGCGGTTTTCATGTCACGCGTATGAATCAGAAGCGGTAGGTAAGGGATGCACCAATACCGTGAGCGCTGTTCTCATACTTGGCCTGATAGGTGCCTTTCAGCGCCTGTTGTGTCGGCGAGCCGGACACATTGTTCACCTTGGTATCCTCTTCCCACAGATACGAGTAGGCAACATCGATGGTCATGTCGTCGTTCGGGCTCCAACCGGCACCAAAGCTGACAGCCTTGCGGTCGCCGGTAGGAATGCGTGGCGAGCGATCATGGTTGTTGGTGGGCGACTGGTCGACGGAGAAGCCTGCACGCAGGGTCCACTCCTTGTTCACCTTGTAGGCAGCACCAATGGCGTGTGCCCAGGTGTCATGCCAGTTTTGCTCTTCGGTGATGGTCTGCAGTGGGTAGCCCGCCGGTGCTTCGTTCTTGACAACGATGCTCTCCAGGCGGCTCCAGCGAGTCCAGGTGCTACCCGCATAGAGTGTCCACTGGTCATCCAGTTCATGGGTGATCGAGAAGTCCACCGATTCTGGCGTCTTTATTTTCAGGCTGGCGTCGAATTTGCCGTTCAGGCCGAGGGCTGCAATCGGGTACGACACTCGCGTGTCGCCTTCAAGCTTGTAGTCGACCATCGAGTGATAGGTCAGGCCCAGGCGGGTACGGTCTGTAGCTTGTACGAGGACGCCAATGTTGTAACCGATCGCGGTGTCGTCGCCCTTGATCTTGATTTCGCCATCCGGCCCGTTCGGGCCCAGCAGCGCCTTGCTGGACAGATTCGAGCCCAGTTCACCCTTGATACGGTTGATGGTCGGACCGAAACCGATCGACACCTTGTCGTTGAAGGCATAGCTGATGGTTGGCTGGAAGGTGACGACCTCGACCTTGCTCTTCTTGCCCCAGTAGCGTGCCGCGTCGTCGCTGCCGTAGTCCGTGATCAGGCCGTATGGCACGTAAACGCCGAAACCGACGCTCCAGTGATCATCGATCGGTTTGACGTAATAGCCCATGGGTACACCCACGACCGGGACCATGTCGCCATCGGTTTCCCCCCCGAAATTGCTACCACGACCCGAAATATCAGTTTTGGCAATGACAGCCGCGCCACCCACGGTGACCTGTTCGCGCTTGAGGCGAGACATGCCCGCAGGGTTGCCATACACCGTGCTGGCATCTTCGGCAGAAGACGAACGTCCCGCAAACCCGGTTCCCATGCCGCTGATGCTTTGTTCGTTCAGCGCGAAACCTGCGGCGAGCAGTTGGCTGGAAGCAAGTGCAACGGCTACGCCGAGGGAGGCTTTGAGCATTACTTTTTTCATTATTAGAAAACTCCTTGGGATCTCCGGGGCGAAAAGCTACCAACAAATCACGCGCCGCGCTATAGCCTCAATCGCAGGAGATAGAGCGGTTTTGTAGGACAATCCGACCAAAATTCCCTTTTTTCCGGGTGCGTTGTAGGACGCGTCTTAAGATGCCTGCGGCAATCTCTGATCTATGCAGGTATGCCAGGCGTGTGTGAAGTCGCGCAGGCGACCTTGGGGGTTGAAAATCTGTCGCCAGATTCGCGCAAGTGCGAGAAGGTCATCGGCGGCCGGCAGTGGCGTGGCCTGCTCTTCGATGAGCATCCAGGCAATCGCGGTTGAATAACGCAGGTTGACGGTGAGTTCCAGGTGCGGGCCGCCGAGGAAGGCGTGCTGGCTGGCCAGGCCGCGGACCAGGCTGGCCAGGTCGGGGTCACGGGCAAGATAGTCGTCCCAGATAGCCTGGTGACGGTGTTCGCCAATACGGTACAGACCGTGCCCACGACGGTCGTGCAAGGCCGACCCCAGGGCCGACTGGCTGGCGGCGATGCCAAGCAACAAGGCTTCGGCGCTGGCGCAGTGACGGTTCAGGTAGACCAGGGTGGGTCGGATCACATACTGACACAATTCATTCGCCGCGATACCCATGATGCCCTCGAGCAGTTAAGGGCCGGACGGGCGCTGGAGCTTGGCAGCTGGTGAGTGATCAGGCCCGCCGGAAGCGGCAAGCACCGCTCGAGTTGAAGTGTAGTGTGATAATCGTGGTGTAAAGGGCTGTTTTTAAATCGATTGCTGCCTGACGTACTTGGCTATATGCCTTAAGGCAATTACGCCACGAACGTTCAGGCAGGCTTGCGATGGGATGATTCAGCGCTTGAATACCGCAGCATTCGCCGCTCACGCGGTGAGCGACTGGCGGGTTCGAGCGATGACCGCCTGCAGCGGTTCACTGCGGCTGTACTGTTCAGGGTACAGGCGTTCGGTGTGGCAGGCGACGCCGTGTTCGTCTACCAGGGTGAAGCTGAAGCTGCCTTTGCGAGGGGCAACGATAAGGCACTTCAACGGCGAGAAGGCCTGGGAGAGGGTGCCAATGGCAGCCTGAATCTGATGATGAGTTTGCATATTGTTGGAGGTTCCTGCTTTAAACACGGGAGTTATGATCCGTGCATGATAGAAACGTTCCAGTGACGCCTTTATTAAGGGACGAACGAACCTGACTGGAACAGGGCAGCCAGAGGGAGCGCAATCAAAGGTGGGCGCGTGGGCTGACTGGTAGGTACTTCAGAGGACAGGCAGCACGCCGGGGCCAAGGTTCTAGGCCGTCGGGGTGGGATCCTGATCAATCTGTCACGTGATTCGTGCTTGAACAGCGCAGGGCTGGCGAGTGAATCATCGAATGGGCCGGTCCTGGTTTCAGCAGCGTCACCCTTGGGAGGAGTGTGTCTGCAAGGACGCTTAAGGCCAGAATTGACTTTCAGCTTGGTACTAACGATGCGCACCTTAGCGAAAATACAGGTGCTTGGCAAGGACTTTGTGTTAATACAGGTTAGCCGCGCAGTATGGCGCGTATTTTCCCTGATGGGAAGGGGCTGCAAAAGCCCCGTATCCGGCCTGATGTACCGATTTCGTGCATTCAATTGAAGGTTTTTGGTGCACTTGTTCACATTTGGAGCAGCGCTTGCAACTGCCTTGCAGCATGCGATGACAGCCTCGCCAATGCCTTGACTGGCCGGTTAAGTCAATGAAAAAAAACACTATTTTTAGCTGGTGAAAAAATCGTCAGTTTGAGCGAAAGCCCCAATTCATAGGGGTTTGCGGGGGATGCCAGGGGGTTGTCCACCGAGTTATCCACAGGAACTGTGGATTGTCCCTGGCGCTTGCTCTAGGACGGGCGTGCCAGCAATACAGTGAACTGTCCGACAATCTACATGCTTCAGGAGGCCAGTTGGTCATCCACTTGAAAACGTCAAGAAAAGATCATTGAAAATTTTTTCAATCCTGCAGAAATCGGAAGGCCATGTCGCAAAAAAAAGGGTAGAGTGGCGCGCCTTTCGAGTTGCCAATCCTGTTGCTCATGAAGTTTCGCGGTAAACACCTCGCCAGCCCTGCTGCATCGACGCCTGCGCCTCCCCCCAAACGTTTCTCCCTCAAAGTGGCCTTGTGGCTGCTCGACAACCCGCGCCTGGGTGACAAGCCGCAGGTCAAGCACTTGGCCGGGCGCCTGTTGAAACAGCCGGCGCGTCAGGGTGTGGTAGTGGCGCAAAGCCGCCTGGGACAGATGTTGTGCCGTGATTGCGGCAATGCCCGTGACCGGCGTATTGGCCATGAACTGCTGCGCCAGGCGGCCCGCGCCGGTGATCGGCGCGCGCAACTGGAGTATGCACGGCTGTGCCAGCACAACGAGCCGGAGCAGGCGCGGTACTGGCTGGAGCTGGCGGCAGGGCAAGGGTCGCAGGAAGCACGGCGGCTTTTGCGGCAGTGGTTCCATGCCTGAGGTGTATTGCCAGCACTGGCCTTTTCGCGGGTTTACCCGCGAAGAGGCCGGAACAGGCAACACACCGCTCAGGCTGATAAGCTGCGATGCATTCATCCAGGATCATTCGGGGTAAGCATGACAGTGGATCTGGCCAGCATTCTGCTGGGCTTGGTGGCAGGTGCATTACCTTGCCTGGGTTGGGTCATGCAGGTGCAGCGTCGCCAGGGCACGCGGCAAGGCGAACAGGCTTTGCTCGAAGAGCGCCTCAATGCTGCCCAGCTGGCCCTGGCCGGCTTGCAGGCGCAACTGGACGCCAGCCGCGATGAAATCAGCGATCTCAGCGAAGCCAACACCGTCAAGCAGACCCAGCTGGCCGCCCAGGGCCGTGAGCTGGAACTGCTGCAGATCGACCGTGACAATGCCCGTGATGCCGCTCACGCCTGGAACCTCGAACGTGCCAACCGCGAAGCCGAACTGCGTCGCCTGGAGGCCCAGACCGCACGCCTGGACGCCGAACTGCGCGAGCAGCAGGAAAGCCACCAGCAGCGCCTGGAAGACCTGCAGGAAGCCCGCGACACCCTGCGCGCCCAGTTCGCCGACATGGCTACCAAGATCTTCGACGAGCGCGAGCAGCGCTTCGCCCAGACCAGCCAGCAGCATCTCGGCCAGTTGCTCGACCCGCTCAAGGAGCGCATCCAGGCTTTCGAAAAACGCGTGGAAGAGAGCTACCAGCAGGAAGCCCGCGAGCGCTTCTCGCTGGGCAAGGAGCTGGAGCGCCTGCAGCAACTCAACCTGCGCCTGTCCGACGAAGCCACCAACCTGACCCAGGCGCTGAAGGGCCAGAAAACCCAGGGCAACTGGGGTGAGTTGATCCTCGAACGGGTGTTGGAGCATGCCGGCCTGGAAAAGGGCCGCGAATACCAGACCCAGGTCAGCTTGAAGAGCGCCGATGGCGAGCGCTTCCAGCCTGACGTTCTGATCATGCTGCCCGGCGACAAGCAGGTAGTGGTGGATGCCAAGGTCAGCCTCACCGCCTACCAGCAGTTCGTCGCCGGCAACGACGAGGCTGCGCTCAAGCAGCATGTGCAGTCGCTGCGCAGTCACGTCAAAGGCCTGTCGAGCAAGGACTACAACCGCCTCGAAGGCCTGCACAGCCTGGATTTCGTGCTGCTGTTCGTGCCGATCGAGGCCGCCTTCTCGGCAGCCCTGCAGGCCGAGCCGAACCTGTTCCAGGAAGCCTTCGACCGGCAGATCGTGATCGTCAGCCCGACCACCTTGCTGGCCACCTTGCGGGTGATCGACAGCCTGTGGAAGCAGGAACGCCAGGGCCAGAACGCCCGCGAGATCGCCGAACGCGCCGGCTGGCTGTACGACAAGTTCGTGCTGTTCATCCAGGACCTGGACGAGTTGGGCAGCCGCCTGCAGCAGGTGGACAAGGCCTATGCCGCGGCGCGCAACAAGCTGTGTGAAGGGCGCGGCAACCTGGTCAGCCGCAGCGAACAGCTGAAGCTGCTGGGCGCCCGCGCCAGCAAGAGCCTGCCGGCCGACCTGCTGGAGCGGGCGCTGTCCGATGAGGCGTTGCCGGACGAAGCGCTTACTGAACCAGGTTCAGATGGCGATTGAGCATGGCACGCAGGGCCGCCGGCTTGACCGGCTTGGCCAGGTAGTCCAGGCCAGAGGCATGCACCATGGCGATGGTTTCCTTGCTGCCGTCAGCGCTGATCACCACGCCCGGCACCGGCTCGCCAAGGCGCGCGCGTAGCCAGCCCATCAGCCCGGTACCAGTTTCGCCGTCGTCCAGGTGGTAGTCGACCAGCGCCAGGTGCGGGCGCATGCCCTTGGCCAGCAGAGCTTCGCATTCGGCGCGGTTGCGCGCGGTCCACACCTGGCAACCCCAGCGGCTGAGCAGGCTGTTCATGCCAATCAGGATGCTGTCTTCGTTGTCCACGCACAGTACCTGCAGCCCGGCCAGTGGCTGGCCGCCCTGTTCCACCGGGGCGGCGGGCGCCGGCGCGGCCTGGTGGGCAATTGGTACGCTGACGCGGAACACCGTGCCCTTGCCCGGCCACGAGCGCACTTCCAGCTTGTGCCCCAGCACCCGGCACAGGCCGTCGGCGATCGCCAGGCCCAGGCCCAGGCCCTTCTCGGCGCGGGTCTGGTGGCTGTCCAGGCGCTTGAACTCCTGGAAGATCACCTGCAGCTTGTCGTCGGCGATGCCGGGGCCGCGGTCCCACACTTCAAGCCACAACTGTTCACCCTGGCGCCGTGCGCCCAGCAGGATCGGGCTCTTGCCGTAGCGCAGGGCGTTGGTCAGGAAGTTCTGCAGCACCCGGCGCAGCAGCTTCATGTCACTGTCCACCCGCAGGCGGCTGCCGCGCAGGCGAAATTCCAGGCCCTTCTCGGCGGCCAGCACCTTGAATTCGGCACCCAGGGTGTCGAACAGCTCGTTGAGGGCAAAGGGTTTGGCATCCGGGGTAATCTTGCCGTTTTCAAGGCGTGAGATGTCCAGCAGGTCGCTGATCAGCTCTTCGGCCGAGCGCAGCGAACTGTCCATGTGCTGCACCAGCTGCCGGGCCTCTTCATTCATGCCCTCGGCCTGTTGCGACAAGGCGGCGGAGAACAGCCGGGCCGCGTTCAGCGGCTGCATCAGGTCATGGCTGACCGCAGCCAGGAAACGGGTCTTGGACTGGCTCACCGCTTCGGCACGGCTCTTGGCTTCGGACAACGCCTGGTTCAGTTGCGACAGCTCCTGGGTGCGTTCCGCCACCCGTTGCTCCAGGCGTTCGTTGGCATCGCGCAGGGCCTGCTCGGCCTCACGGAACGGGGTGATGTCGGTGAAGCTCATGACGAAACCGCCGCCCGGCATCGGGTTGCCGATCAGCTCGATCACCCGGCCATTGGGGAACAAGCGCTCGGAGGAGTGCGCACGGCCCTGACGCATCCAGTGCAGGCGACGCGCCACGTGCACCTGCGCCTCGCCCG
Source organism: Pseudomonas shirazica (assembly GCF_015168335.1). Classification (NCBI taxonomy): domain Bacteria; kingdom Pseudomonadati; phylum Pseudomonadota; class Gammaproteobacteria; order Pseudomonadales; family Pseudomonadaceae; genus Pseudomonas; species Pseudomonas shirazica. Next base: position 3,904,653 of record NZ_CP063456.1, on the reverse strand, counting down.
GTCCGCACAGGCCACGCTCGGCGTTGTAGCGGATGATGTCGGCGATCGGCCGGCCCACGCTGATCAGCCCGTCGGGGTAGTTGAACAGTTCCAGGTAACGGCGGTTCCAGGCCACCAGGTGCAGGTTCTGGTCGACCACGCTGATGCCCTGGTTGATGTTCTCGATTGCCCCTTGCAGCAGGGCGCGGTTGAACTGCAGCACCTCGCTGGCTTCGTCGGCGATACGCACCACGTCTTCCAGCTGCATGTCGCGGCCTTCGATGGCGGCCTTGACCACGGCGCGGGTCGACGAGGTGCCGAGTACGCCGGCCAGCAGGCGTTCGGTATGTTCGATCCAGTCGCCGTCGGCGTTCTGGTTGGGGTTGAAGCCCTTGCCCTGGCGGTAGGCGAAGCGGATGAAGCTCTGCCGGGCGCGTTCTTCACCAACGAAGCGCGAGGCCAGGGTCAGCAGGTCGTCGATCTGCACCGCCAGCAGCGGCTTGCTGCTGGGCCTGGCGCTGGTCTGCTGGCCGATGAAGCGGCCGGCCTGCCAATGCTCGGAAACCCGCGTGCGCGAAAGCACCGAGACCCAGGCGAACAGAGTGAAGTTGCCCGCCAGCGACAGCACGACACCCTGGGTCAGTGGGCTGATCGGCAGGTCAAGCGGGTTGCCGTGCAGCCACGCCAACCCTGGGAACAGCTGCAGCGACCAGCCCACGCTATGCGCGGCAATCGGCAGCACCAGGGTGTAGAACCACAGGAAAATACCTGCGGCCAGGCCGGCGAACACACCGCGGCGGTTGGCCTGTTTCCAGTACAGCGCACCAAGCATGGCCGGTGTCAGTTGGGTCACGGCAGCGAAGGCGATCTGGCCGATGGTCGCCAGGCTGGCGGTGGAGCCCAGCAGGCGGTAGCTGACATACGCCAGCAGCAGGATCACCACGATGGTCACCCGGCGTACAGAGAGCATCCAGTGGCGGAATGCCTCGAACGGCCGCTCGGCGTTGGTACGGCGCAGCAGCCAGGGCAGCAGCATGTCGTTGGAGACCATGGTCGACAGCGCCACGGCCTCGACGATGACCATGCCCGTGGCCGCCGATGCACCACCGATGAATGCCAGCAGGGCCAGGCTCGGGTGTGCCTCGGCCAGAGGAAGGCTGATGACGAACGAATCGGAGATCACCGTGCCCGGCAGCAGCATCTGCCCGGCCAGGGCGATCGGCACCACAAACAATGCGGCGAGCGCCAGGTACATCGGGAATACCCAGCGCGCCAGGCGCATGTCCTGGGGTTCGATGTTCTCCACCACGGTGACGTGGAATTGCCGTGGCAGGCAGATGATCGCCATCATCGCCACGGCGGTCTGCACCACCATCGACGGCCAATTGATGGTCTCCTGCCAATAGTCCTGAAGGTGGATCGACTGGCGGGCCTGGCTGAACAGGTCGTCGAAGCCGTCATACAGGTTGAAGACGACAAAGATGCCCACGGCGAGGAAGGCCAGCAGCTTGATCAGTGATTCGAAGGCAATCGCCAGGACCATGCCACGGTGGTGTTCGGTCACGTCCAGGCTGCGGGTACCGAAGACGATGGCGAACAGTGCCAGCACCAGGGATACAACCAGTGCGGTGTCCTGTACGCGGGTGCCGGTGGCGTCGGCGTTGGCGCCGATCAGCAGGTTCACCCCCAGCACGATGCCCTTGAGTTGCAAGGCGATGTACGGCAGCACGCCGACCAGGCAGATGAGCGCCACAACCACCGCCAGGGACTGCGACTTGCCATAGCGCGCGGCGATGAAGTCGGCAATCGAGGTGATGTTCTGTTGCTTGCTGATCAGCACCATCTTCTGCAGCACCCAGGGCGCGAAGATCAGCAGCAGCACCGGGCCCAGGTAAATCGGCAGGAATGCCCAGAGCTGTTCGGCGGCCTGGCCGACCGCGCCGAAGAAGGTCCAGCTGGTGCAGTACACGGCCAGCGACAGGCTGTACACCCAGGCACGCAGCTTCGGCGGCAACGGCGTGCTGCGGCGGTCGCCGTAGAAGGCGATGGCGAACATGATGGCCATATAGGCCAGGGCGACCACGGCGATCAGCCCGCTGGACAACGACATGAAGACTCCGAAGCAAAAAGATAACGCGGTCCCGATCAATCAGTCTGGCACGCAGGTGCCGCTTCGTCAGCGCAGACGATGGTTGTAGGAGCGAGCTTGCTCGCGAAGAGGCCGATACAGCCAACATCAGTTACTGCGGGTACCCAGCCAATAAAACACCCCCGCCAGTATCACCGACAACACCAGCAGGTAGAAGATCGCCCCCGGCCACAGATGTACCAGGGCAAACCCCACCATCACCGGCCCCAGCGCCGCACCGAGGTTGGACAGGTTCTGCGCGCCGTAATACACCCCACGCAAGTGCTCCGGCGCGATCAGGTCGATGAACATGTACTCGGCCGGGATCACGATGATCTCGCCCAGGGTGAACACCAGCATCGCCAGGCACCACGCCAGCGCCGAACCGGCCAGGGCGAAGCCCAGCAGCCCGGCGATGAACAGGCCCATGCCGGCCAGCAGCCAGGGCATCAGGCGCTGGCGGCTGATGCGGCGGCCGATCAGGTACTGCAGGGCAATCACCGTCACCGCGTTGGTGGTCACCAGGTAACCGATCAGGCGCGCCGCCTCGGCCGGGCTGCTGGTTACCACCAGGTATTGCGACAGGTAGGCAGTGAACTGGCCGAATACTACCGCGCTCAGCACCCCGCCCAGGGTGAAGCATATCAGCCGTCGGTCACGGGCCAGACCCAGCGCCACCTGGCCAAAGCCGACCCCGGGTTTGTCCGGCACACTGGCCTGCAGGCCGCGGTCCCCCAGGCGCCAGTAGGTCAGGCACATACCCAGGCCGAGCAGGGCGGAGGCAATGAACGGCATATGGTCGTTCAGCTCCAGCATGGCCACGCCCAGCAGCGGGCCGGCGGCGTAGCCGACGTTGCTGAGGGTGTACTTGATGGCGAACACTTCGGCCCGTGCCTCCACCGGTAGCAATGCGCAGAAGCCCGCCTTGGCAGCGATGTCGACCACTGCCAGGGCCAGGTTGATCAGCACCAGGCAGATAAAGAACAGCAGCGCCGAGTTGCTGGCGACCGCGCCGACGAAAGCCAGGGCAAACAGCAGGGTGCTGGCGCTGACCAGGGTGTGGTTGCGCAAGGTATCCACAAGGTGGCCGCCATACAGGCTCAGCAGCGAGGCGATGATCAGCGCACCACCGATCAGCAGGCCGATCTGGCTGATCGGCAGCTGGAAGTTGTCAGCCAGGTACACCACCAGGTAGGGCAGGGTAAGGGCACGGGCGACGGTGAGGGTGAAGGTAGTGCCGAGCAGCAGGCGCACGGTGTGCGGGTAGCGTTTGATGGCGGCGAGCATTGCCACGTCCTTGTTGTGGAATAGCCGAATCGGAGCATATGACAAATGGGGGCTGCTCTGCAGCCCATCGCCGGCAAGCCAGCTCCCACCTCGACCGCATTGATCTCAAGCCATGTGCGGTACCTGTGGGAGCCGGCTTGCCGGCGATGAGGCCGGGACAGGCTTGCTACAGAATCACCGCGCTTGCCAGTCAGTGCATTTCCCATGCAGATTTGTGGCTTGTCGCGCCCTGCGCGCCTCCAATTGAAAAGCCCTCAGGACCAAGGACGATGAGTCACTCCTCGCAATTCACCTTGCTCGGCAAGCGGCGTTTCCTGCCGTTTTTCATCACCCAGTCGCTGGGTGCCTTCAACGACAACCTGTTCAAGCAGTCGCTGATCCTGGCGATCCTGTTCAAGCTCAGCCTGGGCGACGGCGACCGTTCGATCTGGGTCAACCTGTGCGCCCTGCTGTTCATCCTGCCGTTCTTCCTGTTCTCTGCGCTGGGCGGGCAGTTTGGCGAGAAGTTCGCCAAGGATGCGCTGATCCGGGCCATCAAGCTGGCCGAGATCGCGATCATGGCGGTAGGCGCGCTCGGTTTCATCACCAACCACCTGGCGCTGATGCTGGTGGCGCTATTCGGCATGGGGACCCACTCGGCGCTGTTCGGCCCGGTGAAGTACTCGATCCTGCCGCAGGCCCTGCGCGAGGAAGAACTGGTCGGCGGCAACGGGCTGGTGGAAACCGGTACCTTCCTGGCCATCCTCGCCGGCACGATCGGCGCCGGGGTGATGATGTCGGCCGACAGCTATGCCACCGTGGTGGCTGGTGGCGTGGTCGGCACCGCCGTGCTCGGTTACCTGGCCAGCCGCTGGATCCCGCGGGCCGCTGCCGCTTCACCGCAAATGCCGCTGGACTGGAACATCTTCAGGCAGTCGTGGGCGATCCTGCGCATGGGCCTGGGGCAGCCGCCGGCGGTGTCGCGCTCGATCGTCGGCAACTCGTGGTTCTGGTTTGTCGGTGCCATCTACCTCACGCAGATCCCGGCCTACGCCAAGGACTGGCTGCACGGTGATGGCACGGTGGTGACACTGGTGCTGACCCTGTTCTCGGTGGGGATCGCCCTGGGTTCGCTGCTGTGCGAGCGGCTGAGCGGGCGCAAGGTGGAAATCGGCCTGGTGCCGTTCGGCTCGTTCGGCCTGAGCCTGTTCGGCCTGCTTTGGTGGTGGCACTCCGGCGATGTGCCGGCTGCGGCGGCCCCGCACGACTGGCTGGCGCTGTTGGGCATGGGCCAGGCCTGGTGGATCCTGCTGTCGATCGTCGGCCTTGGGGTGTTCGGCGGCTTCTACATCGTACCGCTGTATGCACTGATCCAGGCCCGCACCGCCGAAGACCAGCGCGCCCGGGTGATCGCGGCCAACAACATCCTCAATGCCTTGTTCATGGTGGTGTCGGCAGTGCTCACCATCATCCTGCTGGGCCTGGCCGAGCTGACCATCCCGCAACTGTTCCTGGTGGTGTCGCTGCTCAATATCGCGGTCAACGCCTATATCTTCAGGATCGTGCCCGAGTTCACCATGCGCTTCCTGATCTGGCTGCTCAGCCATTCGATGTACCGCGTGCAGCACCGCGACCTCGAACGCATCCCCGACGAAGGCGCGGCGCTGCTGGTTTGCAACCACGTGTCGTTCGTCGATGCGCTGCTGCTGGGCGGGGCGATTCGCCGGCCGATCCGCTTCGTCATGTACTACAAGATCTACAACTTGCCGGTACTCAACTTCGTGTTCCGCACCGCAGGCGCCATCCCGATTGCCGGGCGCAACGAAGACCTGGCCATCTACGAACGTGCTTTCGCGCGCATTGCCGAGTACCTGGCCGATGGCGAGCTGGTATGCATCTTCCCTGAAGGCAAGCTGACCGGGGATGGCGAAATCGACGTGTTCAAGGGCGGCGTCAACCGCATCCTCGAGGAAACCCCGGTGCCGGTCATTCCGTTGGCCTTGCAGGGGCTGTGGGGCAGCTTCTTCAGTCGTGACCCGGCCAAGGGCTTTTTCAAGCGCCTGTGGTCGCGGGTGACCATCGTGGCAGGCGCCGCCATCCCGGTGGAGGCGGCGCAGCCAGAAGCCTTGCGTGAGCAGGTCAGCCGCCTGCGCGGCAACCTGCGCTAGGGGAGGGCGTCAGCTGGCGCTGACTTTCAGGCCGACCAGGCCGGTAATGATCAGCGCCACGCTAACCAGGCGTACCAGGGCCATGGACTCGCCGAACAGGATGATGCCGGCGATCACCGTGCCGACGGCGCCGACGCCGGTCCATATGGCATAGGCGGTACCCAGCGGCAACTCTTTCATGGCCAGGCCCAGCAGGCCTAGGCTGATGGCCATGGCGGCGACGGTGAGGACGGTGGGCAGTGGTTTGCTGAAGCCGTCGGTGTATTTCAGGCCGACGGCCCAGCCGACCTCGAACAGGCCGGCGAAGAACAGGATGATCCAGGACATGGTGCGTCTCCATCGTTGTGAATGATGGGGCCGTCCCCGGAATGGTCACGCTGTGCGTCGTGAGGTCGTCCTCACAGTGGATACATGGTGCACACCTGCAGCCCTAGGGGCAAGCCTGTACCGGCCTCTTCGCGGGTAAACCCGCTCCTACAGGGATCTCCACAATTTTCAGACCTGTGCAGTACCTGTGGGAGCACCCGCGAAGGGGCCAGTTCAGGCAACTTCAATGCCTGGCCAGCTCCCCACCTTCGGCTTCTGCCACAGGGTCCCCCATACGCCGGAACCAGGTAGACAGCAGCGCCCCGGAAATATTGTGCCAAACGCTGAACAACGCACTCGGCACCGCAGCCAGCGGCGAAAAATGCGCCGCTGCCAGTGCTGCGCCCAGCCCGGAGTTCTGCATGCCCACCTCCAGCGCCAGCGACTTGCGCTGTGCCAGTGGCAGCTTGCACAGCCTGCCGGTCAGGTACCCCAGCAAGTAGCCGAAGCTGTTGTGCAATATCACCACCGCCATGATCAGCAGCCCTGATTCGGCGATCTTCGCCTGGCTGGCCGCCACCACCGCGCACACGATCATCACGATACTCACCACCGACACCAGCGGCAGTACCTGCACCGCCGCCTGCACCCGCGCGCCAAGCAGCCGCTGGGCCAGTACGCCGAGCACGATCGGCAGCATCACCAACTGCAGGATCGACCAGAACATGTCCATGAAGGACACAGGCAGCCAGGCCGAGGCCAGGAACCAGATCAGCGCCGGGGTCAGCAGCGGGGCGAGCAGGGTGGTGACCGCAGCGATGGCCACCGCCAGCGCCAGGTCGCCGCGTGACAGCCAGACCATCACGTTCGATGCCGTGCCGCTCGGGCAGCAGCCAACCAGGATCACGCCCACGGCGATTTCTGGTGGCAGGTGGAACAGCTGGCACAGCAGCCAGGCCATGCCCGGCATGATCACGAAGTGCGCGACCACCCCCAGCATCACCCGCCAGGGCTGGCGGGCGAGGGCGGCGAAGTCATCGAGCTTGAGGGTGAGGCCCATGCCGAACATCACCAGGCCCAGCAGCGGCACGATGGCCACCTTCAGGGCGATGAACCATTGCGGTTGCAGGAAGGCCATTACGGCGAACACCAGCACCCACAGGGCGAAGGTATTGCCGACGAAGCGGCTGAGGGTGGCGAGGGCACGCATGGGGGGCAATTCCTTTTTGTTTTATCGCTTCAAGAATTTCACTGGCCTCTTCGCGGGCTTGCCCGCTCCCACAGGTACACCACAGTACTCAGAAGCTGTGGTGTACCTGTGGGAGCGGGCAAGCCCGCGAAAGGGCCAGTACGGTCTGAGGATATCTCCCAGGCCAGCACCGGCATTTCAAAACCAGTCAGACCCCTTGCGGAATCTCTTCTCCACCCAGCGCCTCGAACAGCACCGGCAGGAATTCGGCAAAGGTCATCATCATCAACTGGAAGCTGGCATCGAACTGTTGCGCAGCCTCATCGCCACCATCCTGTTCGGCCTGCTCCTGCAGCAGCTCTTCGAACTTCAGGCGCTTGATCACCATCTTGTCATCCAGAATGAACGACAGCTTGTCCTGCCAGGCCAGGGCCAGCTGGGTGACCACCTTGCCAGTGCTCAGGTGCAGCTGAATTTCCTCGCCGGTCAGGTCCTGGCGCTTGCAGCGCACGATGCCGCCGTCTTCGGCAGTGTCGCGCAGTTCGCACTCGTCCAGCACATAGAAGCCTTCGGCAGCTTCCTGCGACTTGACCCACTCGGTCATGGTGGCAACCGGGGCGATTTTCACGGTGGCCGGGCGCACCGGCAGCGAGCCCATCACTTCACGCAAGGTCGACAGCAGGTCTTCGGCACGCTTGGCGCTGGCCGAGTTGACCAGGATCACGCCCAGGCGCGGGGCGATGGCGGCGAAGATCATCGAGCGGCGGATGAACGCGCGCGGCAGGAAGGCCTGGATTATCTCGTCCTTGATCTGGTCGCGTTCCTTTTTATAGACCTTGCGCATCTGCTCGGTCTCGATCTCTTCGACCTTTTCCTTCACCGCGTCGTTGACCACGCTGCTGGGCAGGATGCGTTCCTCCTTGCGCGCGGCAATCAGCAGGTACTCGCCGCTGACATGCACCAGGGGAGCGTCTTCGCCCTTGCCGAATGGCGCGACGAAACCATAGGTGGTCAGCTCCTGGCTGGCGCAGGGGCGGGCCGGCTTGCTGGCCAGGGCCGCTTCCAGCGCTTCAGGCTCGAACGGGACTTCCTGGGTCAGACGGTAGGTCAGCAGGTTCTTGAACCACATGAGGGGCAATCTCTTCTTAATGCATAAGGCGGGCATTATTCTCCGAGCGGTGCTCTCAGGCCAACCCTGTCGGAGTGCCAGTAGCTGTAGCTGAATGTAAAGATGCACGTGGCAACGCTAGGTCTTTGAAAGGTCTGAGGTTTTTTTTGAAAAAAGTTAAAAAAGTGCTTGCCAGGGTACGGGGTCGTCCGTAGAATGCGCGCCACACCGAGACGAAGGGTGATTAGCTCAGCCGGGAGAGCATCTGCCTTACAAGCAGAGGGTCGGCGGTTCGATCCCGTCATCACCCACCACTCGATGTTTAGCGCAGCGGTAGTTCAGTCGGTTAGAATACCGGCCTGTCACGCCGGGGGTCGCGGGTTCGAGTCCCGTCCGCTGCGCCATATTTCACTTCCAGGGCCTACTGAACACCCTGAAGTAACAGAGAAAGCGACCTCAGGGTCGCTTTTTTTGTGCCTGCGATTTGGTGTTTTCGCGAAATCTGCAAAAAGTTTGATAAGTGCTTGCCAGAGCGCCAAGTCGCCCGTAGAATGCGCGCCACACCGAGAGACATGGGTGATTAGCTCAGCCGGGAGAGCATCTGCCTTACAAGCAGAGGGTCGGCGGTTCGATCCCGTCATCACCCACCACTCGATGTTTAGCGCAGCGGTAGTTCAGTCGGTTAGAATACCGGCCTGTCACGCCGGGGGTCGCGGGTTCGAGTCCCGTCCGCTGCGCCATATTCCACTTCCAGGGCCTACTGAACACCCGGAAGTAACAGAGAAAGCGACCTTAGGGTCGCTTTTTTTGTTTCTGCATTGAGCAAAAAACTATCTTGTATTGCCTGTCAGGGCCTCATCGCCGGCAAGCCAGCTCCCACCTCGACCGCATTGATCTCAAGCCATACGCTATCCCTGTGGGAGCTGGCTTGCCGGCGAATGGGCTGCAAAGCAGCCCCGGCAATCTCAGCGGCGACGCTCTTCTTCCCGTAAGGTCAGCACCTCGACCCCATCCTCGTTCACCGCCACGGTATGCTCCCACTGCGCTGACAAGCTGTGGTCGCGGGTAATCACCGTCCAGCCATCCTTCAGCGTGCGCGTCCCGCGTCCGCCCTGGTTGATCATCGGTTCGATGGTAAACACCATCCCCGGCTTCAACTTCAGGCCCATCCCGCGCTGGCCAATGTGCAGCACCTCGGGCCCTTCATGCATCTGCTGGCCAATGCCATGCCCGCAATACTCACGTACGACGCTGTAGCCCGCCGCTTCGGCATGGGTCTGGATGGCATGGCCGATATCACCCAGCGTAGCCCCGGGGCGTACCTGTTCGATGCCTTTCCATAGCGCGTCATAGGTGGTGTCGACCAGGCGCTGCGCCTCATCGCTGATCGGCCCGATGCTGTACATCTTCGACGAGTCGGCGATATAGCCGCCTTGTTCCAGGGTGATGTCGACGTTGATGATCGAGCCTTCTTTCAGCACTTCATCGACCTTGGGCATGCCATGGCACACCACATGGTCCACCGAGGTGTTGAGCGCATAGGGGAAACCATACTGGCCCTTGCTCGCCGGGCGGGCCTTGAGCGTGCCGACGATGAACGCCTCGGCGCGGTCGTTGATCTGCATGGTGGTTACGCCGGGGCGGATGAAGCTGTCGAGGTCGGCGAACACCTGGGCAAGCAGCTGGCCGGCGCGGCGCATCAGGTCGAGTTGGGCGGGGGTCTTGATAATCACCTGGGACATGGGGGGAGGGCAGTGGCTCATGCTGGAATGTGCCCCAGCATAGCGCCATGGGGTGCGGGGTTGCCATCGCATGGTGCACAGCCTGTACCGGCCTCTTCGCGGGCACGCCCGCTCCCACCGGTGCAGCACCGCCCTCAGGCCTTGCGATATCCCTGTGGGAGCGGGCATGCCCGCGAAAGGGGCGGCACAGCTGGCCCATAAATTGCTGTTTCACCTCCATCCAGGGCTATCAACGTCGACAGCCCACAAAACTTCACGACAAAGGCGCCGTGTTGCCCCGCTTGCCCAGCAAGCAGGGGCAGCCGGCGCCTTTTTGCGTTCCCTACAGGAGCCCGCCCATGGCCAACAGCGAAGTGCGCAGCGTCTGCCCCTACTGCGGCGTCGGTTGCGGCATCGTCATGAGCGTCGCCGATGGCAAGGTCGGCAAGATCAGCGGCGACAAGCAGCACCCCAGCAACTTCGGCCGCCTGTGCACCAAAGGCCTCACCGCACACCTGCCGCTGACCGCCGCCGGGCGTATGGAGGATGCCTATGTGCGCCAGCAGCGCAGCCAGCAGCCAGCGCGTACCGGTATCGACCAGGCCATCGCCGCCGCCGCTGCGCGCCTGCGCGGCATCATCGACCAGCACGGCCCCGACGCCGTGGCGCTGTACGTGTCCGGGCAGATGTCGCTGGAGGCGCAGTACCTGGCCAACAAGCTGGCCAAGGGCTTTATCCGCACCCGCCACATCGAGTCCAACTCGCGCCTGTGCATGGCCAGTGCCGGCAGCGGCTACAAGCTGTCGCTCGGTGCCGATGGCCCGCCCGGCAGCTACCAGGACTTCGAGCACGCCGACGTATTCCTGGTGATCGGCGCCAACATGGCCGATTGTCACCCGATCCTGTTCCTGCGCCTGCTCGATCGGGTCAAGGCGGGGGCCAAGCTGATCGTCGTCGATCCGCGGCGCAGCGCCACCGCCGACAAGGCCGACCTGTTCCTGCAGGTGCGTCCCGGCAGCGACATGGCCTTGCTCAACGGCCTGCTGCACCTGCTGCTGCGTAACGGCCACACCGACCCCGACTTCATCGCCCGCCACACCGAAGGCTGGGACGAACTGCCGGCCTTTCTCGATGACTACACCCCTGACCGGGTGGCAGCCGTCACGGGGCTGGCCGAGGCCGACATCATCAAGGCCGCCGAATGGATCGGCAGCGCCAGCAACTGGATGAGCTGCTGGACCATGGGCCTGAACCAGAGCATCCACGGCACCTGGCACACCAATGCGATCTGCAACCTGCACCTGGCCACGGGCGCGATCTGCCGCCCGGGCAGCGGTCCGTTCTCGCTGACCGGCCAACCCAATGCCATGGGCGGCCGCGAGATGGGCTACATGGGCCCCGGCCTGCCAGGTCAGCGTTCGGCGCTGCTAGCGCAAGACCGAGCCTTCGTCGAGCAGCAGTGGCAACTGGCCCCGGGCAGCCTGCGCAACGAAGGCGGCGAGGGCACGGTGGCGCTGTTCGAGCAGATGAAAAGCGGCGCGGTAAAGGCCTGCTGGGTCATCTGCAGCAACCCGGTGGCCAGTGTCGCCAACCGCCAGCAGGTGATCGACGGCCTGCGCCAGGCCGAACTGGTAATTACCCAGGATGCCTTCCTCGACACCGAGACCAACCGCTACGCCGACATCCTGCTACCGGCTGCACTTTGGGCCGAAGGCGAGGGCGTGATGATCAACAGCGAGCGTAACCTCACCCTAATGCCACGTGCCGTCGAACCGCCCGGGCAGAGCCTGCCAGACTGGCAGATCATCGCCCGGGTCGCCTGCGCCATGGGCTATGCCGACGCCTTTGACTACCCCGATGCCGAGGCGGTGTACGAGGAGATCCGCCGCTTTCACAACCCAACCACCGGCTACGACCTGCGGGGCATCGGCTATGCCGAACTGCGCGAGCAGCCGCACCAGTGGCCCTGCGCCCCGGGCCGCGACAACCCGCGCAGCCCGCTGCGCTATCGCAACGACGGCAGCAGCCAGACGCTGTTGCGCGATGCCCAGGGCGAGTGCCCGGTGTTGGCCTTCCCGACCGCCAGCGGCAAGGCCCGCTTCTTCGCCCGGCCCTGGTTGCCGGCGGCGGAGCTGCCGGATGCCGATTACCCCATGGTGCTGAATACCGGCCGCGTGCAGCACCAGTGGCACACCCTGACCAAGACCGGCAAGGTAGCGGCGCTGAACAAGCTGGAGCCCGGCCCCTTCGTGGAAATCCACCGCGACGATGCTGCCCGGCTGGGCATTGCCGAAAAGGACCAGGTGGCCATTCGCTCGCGCCGCGGGCAGGCCGTGCTGCCCGCGCGAATCAGCGACCGGGTCATGCCGGGCAACTGCTTCGCCCCGTTCCACTGGAACGACCTGATTGGCGAGCAACTGGCGATCAACGCCGTGACCTGCGATGCGGTCGACCCGCTGTCGCTGCAGCCGGCGTTCAAGCATTGTGCCGTGACCCTGGAGCGGATTGCCGGTGAGCGCATCGAAGCCCTTGATCTGAACACTGCCAATCCGGAGCCTGCCCGCATGCCGACCGCCACCCTGTCCCGTCTGCTTGGCCTGGACACCCTGCCAGCTCCGGTGCTGGCCGAGGAAGAGCGCCATTACCTGCAAGGCTTTCTGCTGGGCCTGGACCAGGCTCGCGCCGAGGGCGTGCCCTGTCTGCCGGCCAGTGCGCCGCTGGCCGCCAACCGCCGGTTGTTCGTCGATGGCTTGCTGGCCGGGCTGTTCGCCCAGCCGGCGGTGCTGCCCGATGCGGCGTTGATGGCACCACGGCACCAGGTGCTGTGGGCTTCGCAAACCGGCAACGGCGAGCTGTTGGCCGAACGCTGTGCCGAGCGCCTGCGCGGTGCCGGCCTCGACGTGCAGCTCAGCTGCATGGAAGCGGTCAGCCCGCGCCAGCTGCAGGGCGCCGCCAGCGTGGTGCTGATCGCCAGCACCTTTGGCGATGGTGACGCGCCCGACAGCGCAGCGGCATTCTGGCAAGCCTTGCAGGGCGAGGAGGGCGCCCACTGCGCCGAACTGCCTTTTGCCGTGCTGGCCCTGGGCGACTCCAGTTACGACCAGTTCTGCGGCTTTGGCCGCAAACTCGACCAACGCCTGGCCGAGCTGGGCGGGCGGCGCCTGCTGCAGCGGGTGGACTGCGAGCCGGACTTCGACGACGCCTTCGCCGCCTGGCTGGATGCGCTGCTGCCCACGCTAAGCAGCGCTGCTGCACCGCAACCGGTCACCGAGCCTGCGCCCGTGGCGGCCTATGGCAAGCAGCAACCCTGGGCTGCCACCTTGCTGGAAAACCGCCTGCTGAACGGCCCGGGTGCTACCAAGGAAACCCGTCAACTGGTGTTCGACCTCAGCGGCAGCGGCTTCACCTATGCCGCCGGTGATGCCCTGGGCGTGTGGCCGCGTAACTGTCCCGCCCTGGTCGACGAGCTGCTGGCGCTGATACAGCTCGATGGCCAGACCATGGTCGAACTGAAAGGCCAGCCCGCCATGCCGCTGACCGAAGCCCTGCAAGCGCACCTGGAAATCGCCAAGGTCACCACGCAGCAGCTGCAGGCCTTCGCCGGCAATGCCCCGGACCTGCATCGCCTGCTGCAGCCCGAGTGCAAGGCCGAGCTGCAGGACTGGTTGTGGGGGCGGCAACTGGTCGATGTGCTGCGCGCCTTCCCCCAGCAACTGCCGCTGGCCAGCTGGCTGGAGCTGCTCAAGCCCTTGCAGCCGCGCCTGTACTCGATCAGCTCCAGCCCGCTGGCGCACCCGCAGCAGGTGCACCTGACCGTGTCCACGGTGCGCTATGGCGCGCGCAAAGGGGTGTGTTCAAGCTTCCTTGCCGACCGTGCGCAGGCGCTGAAGGTTGCCATCTTCCCGCAGGTGTCGAAGCACTTTCGCCTGCCCGAGGACGACAGCGTGCCGGTGATCATGGTCGGCCCCGGCACCGGCATTGCGCCGTTCAGGGCCTTTCTCGAAGAACGAGAGGCACGTGGGGCGAAAGGGGCTAACTGGCTGTTCTTTGGCGAGCAGTACGCGGCCACCGATTTCTATTACCAGGAGCAGCTACAGGCCTGGCAGGCTGCAGGGCACTTGCGCCTGGACACAGCGTTCTCGCGCGACCAGGCCGAGAAGGTCTACGTGCAGCAGCGCATGCTCGAGCACGGCGCGCAGTTGTGGCAGTGGCTGGAGGCGGGCGCGTACTTCTATGTGTGTGGCGATGCGCAGCGCATGGCCAAGGATGTGGATGCGGCGTTGCGGGTCATCGTCGCCGAGCATGGCAGCATGGATGCAGCGGCGGCTGCGGCTTATGTCGAAGCGCTGGGCAGGGCCAAGCGGTATCGGCGGGATGTGTATTGATGTGCTCCAAGATGGGGAGTGATGCACTTGGAATGTGCATTTGCTGTACTTGCCTCTTCGCGGGCACGCCCGCTCCTACAGGTACTGCACAGGTCTGAATAAACGTGGAGAACCCTGTAGGAGCGGGCGTGCCCGCGAAGAGGCCGGTACAGGAAACAGGGTTGGCACACTCCCTGCTTTATCCCAGTTACAACAAAGCCCACTGATCAACGGCGATCAACCCGGGCCCCCTACCGTGATGAATACAGGCAAAGGCGCCTGGAGCTTCGGCTCCAGGCGCTTTTTTTTTGATCGAGGATCGGCTTATGAAGGCAACAGCGAGCAGCGGGCAACGAGAGCGACTGGTCATCGTCGGCAACGGCATGGTCGGCCACCATTGCGTCGAACAACTGGTCAGCCGCGGCGGCTTGCAGCGCTTCGAAGTGCATGTGTTCGGCGAAGAGCGCCAGCGTGCCTACGACCGCGTGCACCTGTCCGAGTACTTCGGCGGCAGCTGTGCCGAAACCCTGGCCCTGTGCGGGCAGGACTTCTACGGCGCCAACGGTGTGCACCTGCACCTCGGTGAAGGGGTGCTGGAAATCGACCGTGAGCACGCCGAAGTGGTTACCGCCGAGGGCCGCTACGGCTACGACCAGTTGGTGCTGGCCACGGGTTCCTATCCCTTCGTGCCACCGATCGAAGGTTCCAGCGGCAATGCCCGCCTGGTCTACCGCACCCTCGACGACCTCGACGCCATCCGCGCTGCCGCAGCCAGTGCCCGACGTGGCGTGGTAGTGGGCGGTGGCCTGCTTGGCCTGGAAGCAGCCAACGCCCTCAAGTCGCTGGGCCTGGAAGCCCACGTGGTGGAGTTCGCCCCACGGCTGATGCCGGTGCAGCTGGACGGCGAGGGCGGTGCCGCGCTCAAGGCACAGATCGAAGCGCTGGGTGTTGGCGTGCATCTGTCGCGGGCCACCCAGTCGATCAGTGCGGGTGAAGACTACCGCTACCGCATGAACTTCGATGGCGGCGAGCACCTGGAAACCGACCTGATCGTGTTCTCCGCAGGTATCCGCCCGCAGGATGCCCTGGGCCGTGCCTGTGGCCTGGACATCGCCGCGCGTGGCGGCGTGGTGATCGACAACCATTGCCGCAGCAGCGACCCACGCATCTTCGCCATCGGCGAGTGCGCCTCGTGGAACGGCAGCGTGTTCGGCCTGGTCGCCCCTGGCTACAGCATGGCGCGCAACCTGGCGGCTTTGCTGATGGGTGAGGCCGCTGGCGAATTCACCGGTGCCGACATGTCGACCAAGCTCAAGTTGCTGGGCGTGGATGTCGGCTCCATCGGCGATGCCCATGGCGCCACCCCGGGCGCACGCAGCTACCGCTTCATCGACGAAGCCAACAGCGCCTACCGCCGGCTGGTGGTGGATGCCAGCGGCAAGCACGTGCTCGGTGCGGTGCTGGTGGGCGACAACAGCTACTACGACACCCTTCTGCAATACGCCCAGAACGGCATCGCCCTGCCAGCCGACCCCGCGGCACTGATCCTGCCGCAAGGCGGCGGCGCACCGGCCCTGGGCGCCGATGCGCTGCCCGATAGCGCGACCATCTGCTCGTGCCACAACGTCAGCAAGGGCGCGGTCTGCGCCGCCATAGACAGCGGCTGCGGCGACCTTGCCGCAGTCAAGGGCTGCACCAAGGCCGCCACCGGTTGTGGTGGTTGCGCGGCACTGCTCAAGCAGGTGTTCGAGCACGAGCTGACCGCCCGTGGCGTGGCGGTGGACAAGAGCCTGTGCGAGCACTTCGCCTACCCCCGTCAGGAGCTGTACGGGCTGGTGCGGGTAGAGGGTATCCGCACCTTCAACGAACTGCTCGAACGCCACGGCAAGGGCCATGTCGGCTGCGATATCTGCAAGCCGGCGGTGGGCAGCATCCTTGCCTCGTGCTGGAACCAGCCGATCATGGACCCGGCGCTGGTGCCGCTGCAGGACACCAACGACACCTTCATGGCCAACATGCAGAAGAATGGCACCTACTCGGTGGTGCCGCGCATCCCCGGTGGTGAAATCACCCCCGACAAGCTCATCGTGATCGGCCAGGTGGCGAAAAAGTACGACCTGTACACCAAGATCACCGGCGGCCAGCGCATCGACCTGTTCGGCGCCCAGTTGCACGAGCTGCCGCTGATCTGGGGCGAGCTGATCGAGGCCGGCTTCGAAACCGGCCACGCCTACGGCAAGTCGACCCGCACGGTAAAGTCGTGCGTCGGCAGCACCTGGTGCCGTTATGGCGTGCAGGATAGCGTCGGCATGGCCCTGCGCCTGGAAGACCGCTACAAAGGCCTGCGCAGCCCGCACAAGCTCAAGTTCGCGGTGTCCGGCTGCACCCGCGAATGCGCCGAAGCACAGAGCAAGGACATCGGCGTGATCGCTACCGACAAGGGCTGGAACCTGTACGTATGCGGCAACGGCGGCATGCGCCCGCGGCACGCCGAACTGTTCGCCACCGACCTCGACGACGAAACCCTGGTGCGCCTGATCGACCGCGTGCTGATGTTCTACATCCGCACCGCTGACAAACTGCAGCGCACCTCGGTGTGGCGCGAGAACCTGGAAGGTGGGCTGGACTACCTGAAGCAGGTGATCATCGACGACAGCCTGGGCCTGGCCAGCGAGCTGGAGGCGCAGATGCAGCATGTGGTCGACCAGTATGAATGCGAATGGGCCAACGCCCTCAACGACCCCGAGAAGCTCAAGCGCTTCCGTACTTTCGTCAACGACCGCCGCGCCGACCCGGACGTGCACTTCGTGCGCGAACGCGAACAGCGCCGGCCTGCTGCGCCACTGCACCTGATCCCAACCGTCGAGGAGGCTGTCTGATGAACTTGTCCAATGCTGCTGTGAAAACCCACGAGAACTGGCAGGCGGTGTGCCAGGCGGATGACCTGGTGGCTGATTCCGGGGTGGTGGTTTGGCTCGACGGGGCCCAGGTGGCGCTGTTCTACCTGCCGGGGCAGGTGCAGCCGCTGTACGCGGTGGACAACCGCGACCCGAGGTCCGGCGCCAACATCATCGGTCGCGGCCTGGTGGGCAGTGTGCAGGGCGAGCTGGTGGTGGCGGCGCCGTTGTACAAGCAGCACTTCAGCCTGGAGAGCGGGGAGTGCCTGGAGGATAGCGGGCAGCGCCTGCGGGTGTGGCCGGTGCGGTTGAACGGGGAGGCGGTGGAGTTGGCTGTGGCCTGAAAGTCATCTGCCGCCTGCACCGGCCTCTTCGCGGGCACGCCCGCTCCCACAGGTACTGCGCAGGTCTGGAGAGCTGTGGAGATCCCTGTGGGAGCGGGCGTGCCCGCGAAGAGGCCGGAACAGGCAATATACATAACCAGACCCAGCAATGCGGTAAGCTTGAGCCCATGAACCTCGACACCCGCATCAAGTACCGCCACCTGCTGTGCTTCCTGGAGATTGCCCGGCAGGGCAGCCTGGCCAGGGCTGCCGACATCCTGGCAATCAGCCAGCCAGCCATCTCCAAGACCCTTAAGGAACTCGAAGACCTGCTGGAAACGCGCCTGTTCGCGCGCAGCCGCCAGGGCGTCGAGCTGACCCCGGCCGGCACGCGTTTCATGCGCTACGCCGGGCCCAGCGTGCAGGCCCTGCGCGATGGCGTCAGCAGCCTGCGTGGCGAGGCGCGGGCGCCGTCGCAGGTGCGCATCGGTGTGCTGTCCACGGTCGAAGGCCTGCTCATGCCCGAAGTGCTGTGCCGCCTGCACCAGCGGCATGAGGCGCTGGTGATCAGTGTGGTCACCGGGGTCAGCGCGCAGCTGCTCGGCCAGTTGCGCCTCGGCGAACTGGAACTGGTGGTCGGGCGCATGACCGACAGCCCGCAGATTCAGGGCCTGTCGTTCGAGCACCTGTACAGCGAGTCGATGAGCCTGGTGGTGCGGCCAGGCCACCCGCTGCTGGCCAGCAAGCCATTAGAGCGCGGGGAGGTTGGACATTACCCGCTGGTGCTGCCGCCAGCCGGCACCACCATCCGCCAGCATGCCGACAGCCTGTTCGTGCAATGTGGCATCCAGATGCCCGCCCAGCGCCTGGAAACCCTGTCGCTGGCGCTGAGCCGGCGCTACCTGTTGGGCAGCGATGCAGTGTGGGTGGCGCCGCGCGATGCGGTGCTGCTCGACCTGCGCCGGGGCGAGCTGGTCGAGCTCGACCTGGGTGTGCGCGAGCCGGGCGGCTCGGTCGGCATCTGTCGCAATGCTGCCTTGCCGCAGAGCCTGCCCGGTCAGTGGGTATGCGAGGTGTTGCGTGAGATGGCGGAGCAGTATCGGCAGGGGAGTTATCCCTGAGGGCGTTCACCAAGACCGGCTTGGTAGGAAATAGCTGCTATCACAGCGTTGGCACCTTTCTGGTTGTCTCGGAATATTCGTCCGGCGACCAACAACCGTTGGCTATCGGGCACGAAGGCAACAGAGGCCTCGATAGTCGGGCGGAAACCATCCATGTAGGGGGTTACACCCAGCTCTCCAAAGCCATCCGGAAAGACGAATCGGGTGTCCAGGTTACCTTCAAGGGCGTAGCACACCGCTCGGTTGTGGCTGTAGAAACTACCGTATCCCATGAGACGACCGTTGACCTCGTGCATGTAATGCCAGCCACCCGGCGTGTCGAACCGTACAGGTTTGCCGCCGTTGAATTCTGCCAGCGGCTTGCCATCGGCACTCAGGCGCAGAAGCTCGGGGTACATTGTTACGTAATCATCGCTATGGCCACCGGGCAGGGTGATTACCATCGCCGGCTCATGGATGGACAGACCGTAGTGATACGTCCCGTCCTGGGCTTTGAAGACGCCTTGATCTGCGAACCCGGTGTCGAGTACCCCGACATCGTTGAAGCTGGCCAGCAGGGAAAAGTCGTGTTCAGAATCGACCGCGACTATGGTTACAAGGACGTTTTGGCCAAATGCGGCCAGTGCGAATCCGGCTCCCGTGGAAAGCGGATACTTCAACGCTGCGTCGAGATCGACAAAGCCGTCGCTACCAAAACCACGTTTCAACTCCCCCTTATCATCGAGCGCGATGAGGAAAGGCCTGCCGTCCTTCGTGGCAATCAACTTGTATCCGTGCGCATGCGAGGTCAACTGCAAGATAGCGCCAGCACCGAGCATCAACTCTTCGCTGTCAATGTAGCCCTTGCTCGCAAAACCCTGATCCAGGCTACCATCAGCATCGAATCGCCACAGGCGCATGGTGAAGCTATTACCGGTGGACAGCCTGCCAAGGCAAAGAAGCTTTTTGTTGTCTGGATCCTCGACCAATTGCGTTGGCGTGAAAGTCTGGTTGGAGAGGTAGTCGTTGAAGCTGGCGAAGGGGGACTCGGCTATTCCTTTTTCGTCCAGCTGCCGGATAAAGCTGCCATTGTAGTCGTCAGCCGCCCGGTATCTATATGTGGCAGCATAGTAAAGCCGCGAATTGATATGGCTCGCGCAAATGTCGGCGCAAACCGAACCGTGCAGGGGGTCATGGCTCTCTACGTGGCTGTAGCCGCCTTCTCCGTAACTCACATCCACAGGCGCCGGCTGCAATGCATCGGTGATACGTGCTGCTGAAGGTGGCATTGGCATTGGCATTGGCATTCTGGTTTTGAGTTCACTGTTCATGTCCATCGAACCTCACTGGTTTTGACGTATGGGCATATCTCGCCCGGGGTTCGATTAGGCTCCGTGCAGTGGAGAGGCACCACTGGCAGAAATGACAGGTACTTCAAGCGGCTCGTGCACGTAACGGAGGAAAAAACCTGCTTTCAGGTCAATACTGGCCAGTGGCTGCACATCCTTTGATGAATAAGCGTTTAACTACTGAACTTCCTTACCAAAACCCGCTCCTATGCCGGTAGCCATTGGTCATGGCCGCCTGCTAAGCTCGCGGCTTTACCCTGATTGCCCTTTTGGCGCATGAACAAGGAAATAGCATGAAACAGCATCGTTTGGCGGCTGCGGTTGCCCTGGTAGGCCTGGTACTGGCTGGCTGTGATCAACAGACCAGCAGCCCCGAGCTGAAGACTCCGGCACAGAAAGCCTCCTACGGTATCGGCCTGAACATGGGCAAGAGCCTGGCTCAGGAAGGCATGGAAGACCTTGATTCGAAAGCAGTAGCCCTCGGCATCGAAGACGCCGTTGGCAAGAAGGAACAGCGCATCAAGGACGAAGAGCTGGTAGAAGCCTTCACTGCGCTGCAGAAGCGTGCCGAAGAGCGCCTGGCCAAGGCCAGCGAAGAAGCCGCCTCCGCCGGCAAGAAATTCCTCGAGGAAAACGCCAAGAAGCCAGGCGTGGTCACCACTGCCTCGGGCCTGCAGTACGAAGTGGTCAAGAAGGCCGATGGCCCGCAGCCCAAGGCGACTGATGTGGTCACCGTCCACTACGAAGGCAAGCTGATCGATGGCAAGGTGTTCGACAGCTCCGTCGAGCGCGGCAGCCCGATCGACCTGCCGGTCAGCGGCGTGATCCCGGGTTGGGTCGAAGGCCTGCAGCTGATGCACGTCGGCGAGAAGTACAAGCTGTTCATCCCGGCTGAACTGGCTTACGGCGCACAAAGCCCAAGCCCGCTGATTCCGGCCAACTCGGTTCTGGTGTTCGACCTGGAACTGATCGCCATCAAGGATCCGGCCCAGTTGCAGGGCGCCGAGCCGGAAGCGGAAGCTCCTGCTGAAGCCCCGGCCGAAGCGCCTGCCAAGTAACACTGGCTGGCTCACGCAAAACGCCCCGTCCTGACGGGGCGTTTTCGTTTGTGCCGGGTAGTTGGACGAACCTGCAACTGCTGATACTGTCCGAGGAAATGCAGCGTGAAGAAGCAGTATGCTTCTGACGCAAATCGTTTGCGGCGTACGCACCCACGGTGTGAAACGACTGTGTAAAAAACGCCCGATCTGACCGAGGCCCTTGCCTGGCAGGCACCTGGGGTCAGAAACATCGCCCTGTTCACAAGGTTATCCACAATAAATGTGGATAACCTTTTCCTCTGGAGGCTCCATGAGCGCACCCTGGAATTTTGCCCGTTTCCTGCCGTTGGCCGAGCGCCTGCTCAGCCGCGGCCGGTTGCCCGCCTTGCTGTTCGCGGTAGCTCGCAAAGGTCCGCGCATCGGCCAGCTGCGTGAAGACGTGAAGCTGCTGCAGTCGCTGTGCCTGGCCTGGTGGCGCGGCGAGTACCGTGCCATCAGCCCCAAGGCGCTGGTCACCATCGTCGCCGGGCTGCTGTATTTCGTCAGCCCCATCGACGCCATCCCCGACTGGCTGCTGGGCGTGGGTTTCCTTGATGACATCGCGGTGCTGGGCTGGGTACTGAAGACCGTGGCTGACGAACTGGCGCGCTTCAAGGCCTGGCGCGACAGCCAGGCGCCCGAACGGCTGCGCGTGGTCGAGCGGCTGCCGGCCACCCCCGAAGCGCTGCGGTTGGAACGCAACACGCAGTGAAACTGGCCGCAACCGCAGCGCAACTGCACAGACCCCAGAGTTGGTAATATAATTGGCATAAGGGTTATGCCTACGGATTACATGCTGTAATCCTTTTTAAAGGGGTTTGTAATGGGTATTCAGGTCATCAGCCGGGACGGTCAACCCGAGTACGCCGTCGTTCCCTGGGAACAGTACCAGGCACTGCTCAAGGCCGCTGGGCAGGCACCAGCCGAGGTAGTTGCCAGTGAAGCGCAGGGCGATGTAGCCAGTGCGCCATTGCCGGCCTTCAGCGAAGTGGCACAGATTCGCCAGGCAAAGGGCATTGCCCCTGAGCAGTTGGCGCGCAATGTCGGGGTAAGCCCGGCATACCTGGCCATGATCGAATCAGGTGAACGCCAGCCGGATGCTGCTATCCGCCGTGCTCTGGCCTGGCATCTGGGGGTGGCTGGCTGGAGCGAACCATCATGAGCCAGGTCAGGATCAGCCGTCAGCACTGGGATAACCTGCTGGGCGAGCTTGACCTGGCCCGTCGTCAACGTCACTTGCTGACCTATCGAGCGCTGATCGAGCGCTTGCAGTTGCCCAGCCCGGCCATGCAGACGCTGACGGCCGCGCTGGAGTATCTGGCGGTGCTGGATGCCCGCGCCGAGCAGCCATTGCGCAGCTCGCTGGTGATCAGTCAGGGTGCCAGCCGTTTGCCGCGTACCGGGTTTTTTGAGTGCGTTGAACGGTTGGGCCGATTTTCCGGGCCGGTCGACGGCATGGAAGCAGCCTCATGGCATGCCTCCGAGGTGGTCAGGGTGTTCGAGTACAGCTATCCCGAAACGGCCTGATTCGTTGCCTGTCCCGGCCTCTTCGCGGGTAAACCCGCTCCTACAAGGTACTGCACAAGGTTCAAGATGTGTGGTGAGCCTGTGGGAGCCGGCTTGCCGGCGATAGGGCCGGAACAGGCAGTGCATCCCTGTGAATCAATCCGCAAGCCCTGCCATCGGCATCCACCACCTCCAATACCTCCAGGTGCCGGTGTCGGCCAAACAACTCCAGCAACTGCCCAATCGTCGCATTGAGCCGCACCGTCGGCTGTCCGGCCTGCGGAACGTTCATCAGCGCCGGTAGTGGCCGGCTTTCGCGCACCCCCAGCTCCTGCGGCCGCCCCAGCAGATAGCCCTGCACCAGGTCCACCCCCATTTCTACCAGCACCGCCAGCTCCTCCGCCATCTCGATGCCTTCGGCAATTACCTGCGCCTTCGACGCTCGGGCAATCTGCAATATCGAACCGACAAATTCACGCTTGAGCGGGTCGCGGTGGATGCCATCGATGAAGTGGCGATCGATTTTCACATATTCGGGGCGCAGCTCCGACCACAGGCGCAGGCTTGAATAACCCGCTCCCAGATCGTCGATGGCAATCGAGAAGCCCATGTCCCGGTAGTGGTGCAGGGCGTTGGACAGCAGCTGGAAGTCGTCAGTCGGGGTGTGTTCGGTCAGCTCGATTACCACCCGGCTAGGCGGCAGGCCGACCTGTCCGAGCAGTTTCAGGGTCTGCCCGGACGGGTAGTGCGGCTCGAGCAGCGATTCTGGCGAGATGTTGAGAAACAGTTTGCCCTGCAACTGCTGTTCGCTGAAACGCCGGCAGGCGCTTTCCCGGCAGGCAGCCTCCAGTTCGGTTAGGCGGCCGGCCTGGCGGGCGATGGTAAACAGGTTCAGCGGTGCGTGCAGCGGGCTGTTGGACGGCCCGCGACTTAACGCCTCATGTCCGAAAACCCGTTGCTCGCTCAGGCACATGATCGGCTGGAACAGACTGTGGATGCTGCGTTGAGCCAGGATGGCACTCAAGGCACTGAGCTGTTCGGCGACGGTCATGGCGTATTCCTGAAAATGAAAGGGCCGGGCGATTCCACGCCCGGCCCCTCTATTTCACGACAGCGCGATGACTGTTTGATGACAAGTAGAGCTAATTTGCCATCATTGCCACAGTCTTACTTCTTGGCCACCTTGGTGCTTGCACTCAGGTAGTCGATAAGGATGCGGCCGGTTTCCGACAGGTAGGCATCGTCTTCCGGTTTGGTGTTTTCATCCTCGGTCGGCAGCGCGTCCTCGTCCTCTTTCTTCAGCTCCTTCAGCGGCTCTTCACCCTTGGCCTTGCGGCGGATGTTCTCCAGTGCCAGCTGCTTGGCCTCGATTGCATCGTGGCGTGCACGACGGTCCTGCTCGTTGAGGCTGACGGTCTTTTCGTTCATCAGCTTCTGGGTCAGGGCCAGGCGGTCGCGGATGTAGGTGAACTCTGCATCCTTGTCGCTGCGCGCTTCATGCTGTGCCTTGAGTTGGGCCAGGAACGGCTTGAACGGGTCGGCCGCCGGCTTGACCACCGGGCGAATGGTGTCCCACGGCATGGCCTCGGGCAGGGCGCTCTCGCCGATCTCCTTGGTATCGATGATCGACGGGTAGTCGATGTCCGGCAGCACGCCCTGATGCTGGGTGCTCTGCCCGGAAACCCGGTAGAACTTGGCCAGGGTAAGCTTCAGCTCGCCATGGTTGAGTGGCTGGATGGTCTGCACGGTGCCTTTGCCGAAGGTCTGGCCGCCGATGATCAGCGCACGGTGGTAGTCCTGCATGGCACCGGCGAAGATCTCCGAAGCCGAGGCCGACAGGCGGTTGACCAGCAGTGCCAATGGGCCCTTGTAGAAGGCACCGGGGTTTTCGTCTTCCAGCACGTCGACACGGCCGTCGCTGTTGCGCACCAGCACGGTTGGGCCTTTCTCGATGAACAGGCTGGTCAGCTCGGTGGCTTCCTGCAGCGAGCCGCCGCCGTTGTTGCGCAGGTCGATGACCACGCCGTCGACTTTTTCTTTCTGCAACTCGGTCAGCAGCTTCTTCACGTCACGCGTGGTGCTCTTGTACTCCGGGTCACCGGCGCGATAGGCCTTGAAGTCGAGGTAGAAGGCCGGGATCTCGATGATGCCCAGCTTGTAGTCACGCCCGTCCTGCTTGAGCTTGAGCACCGACTTCTTCGCTGCCTGCTCCTCGAGCTTCACCGCCTCGCGGGTGATCGACACGATCTTGCTGGTCTGGTCGCTAGGCGCGTTGCTGGCAGGAATGATCTCCAGGCGCACCACCGAGCCTTTCGGGCCGCGGATCAGCTTGACCACTTCGTCCAGGCGCCAGCCGACCACGTCGACCATCTCCTTGTTGCCCTGGGCCACACCGATGATCTTGTCGGCCGGTGCCACCTGCTTGGTCTTGGCCGCCGGGCCTGCCGGCACCAGACGCACGATCTTGACCTGGTCGTTGTCGCTTTGCAGCACTGCGCCGATGCCTTCCAGCGACAGGCTCATGTTGATATCGAAGTTTTCCGCATTGTCCGGCGACAGGTAGTTGGTGTGCGGGTCGTAGGATTGGGCGAAGGTATTGATGTAGGCCTGGAAGATGTCCTCGGCACGGGTCTGGTCCAGGCGCGACAGTTGGTTCTTGTAGCGCTTGGTCAGGGTTTCCTGGATCTGCTTGGGTTCCTTGCCGGCGATCTTCTGGCGCAGCACTTCGTCCTTGACGCGTTTGCGCCACAAATCGTCGAGCTCGGCCTGGTCCTTCATCCACGGGGCGTCCTTGCGGTCGATCAGCAAGGTTTCCTTGGCGTTGAAGTCGATCTTGTCCACGCCCTTGTTCAGCTCGGCCAGGGCAAAGTCCAGACGTTGCTTGACGCGGTCCAGATAGCGTTTGTAGATGGTGAAGCCCGGGTCCAGATTGCCGCTCTTGAGGAAATCGTCGAATTGCGTTTTCCATTTGTCGAATTCGGCGATGTCGGCAGCGGTGAAGTAGCTGCGCGCCGGGTCCAGCAGCTTGATGTAGCTGTCATAGATGATGACCGAACGGGCGTCGTCCAGCGGCGGCTTGCTGTAGTGGTGGCGCTTGAGCAATTCCACCACGTTGAGGCTGGCGACGATCTCGTCGCGGTCCGGCTGCAGGCTGTCCCATTTGTTGGCGGCCGCCGCATTGCCGCCGAGCGTGAGGCTGCCCAGGCCGATCATCAGCGCCAGGGCGGTGCTTGGGAGGAAATGCTTCATGCTGATTCGACGTGGAGACAATTGATCACGCATAGTAGGCCGTCTTTTCTGTTCACCGGTTGCAAAAAACCGGATGCATACTGCAAAAAGCCTGGGGACTTGGCGTTCCCAGGCTCGGTCATATGATTCAACTATGGAGGCACTGTGAAGGCATTGCAAGGCGTTGACGGACATGTGGCTTGGGTTGAGGCCGAGCGCCCGGCCTGCGACGCGGGTCAAGTGCGCATTCGCGTGGCTGCTGCGGGGCTGAACCGCGCCGATCTGCTGCAGATGAAAGGTTTGTACCCACCACCGCCAGGCGCCAGCCCGTACATGGGCCTGGAGTGCGCCGGGGTGATCGAGGAAGTGGGGGCCGGTGCCGGCTGGCGGGTGGGTGACCGGGTGTGTGCGCTGCTGGCCAGCGGCGCCATGGCCGAGGAAGTGGTGGTGGATGCCCGCCACGTGCTACCGGTGCCCGAAGGCCTGAGCCTGCACGAAGCGGCGGCGTTGCCGGAGGTATATGCCACTGCTTGGCTGAACATCTTCCAGCTGGGTGGCGTGAAAGCTGGCGAGAAGGTGCTGGTGCACGCTGGCGCCAGTGGCGTTGGCTCGGCCGCCATCCAGCTGTGCAAGGCGTTCGGCAGCCCGGTATGGGTCAGCGTCGGTTCCCAGGACCGCCTGGCCTACTGCGAGGCGCTGGGCGCCGCCGGTGGTGTGGTACGTAACGAAAACCTGGAAGCGCTGGAAGGTTTCGGCCCGTTCGACGTGATTCTCGACCCGGTGGGCGCCAGCTACGGCGAGCTCAACCTCAAGTTGCTGGCGCGTGACGGGCGCTGGGTGATCATCGGCCTGATGGGCGGGCGCAAGTTCGAGCTGGACCTGGCACAGGTACTGGGCAAGCGCCTGGAGATTACCGGTTCCACACTGCGCAACCGCGATGACGGCTTCAAGGCCGAACTGCTGCGCGAGTTGCAGCAGCAGGTGTGGCCGCTGTTTGCCGAAGGGCGCCTGTCGCCGCAGTTGGTGGACACCTACCCGGTGGAGTTTGCCCAGGCGGCGTATGCCGAGCTTGAGACCAACCAGGTGTCGGGCAAGCTGGTGATGGTGATCGACCCAGGCCTGGCTTGAGATTGCCGGGGCTGCTTTGCAGCCCATCGCGACACAAGGCCGCTCCTACAAGGGAAAGCGATCTCCTGTAGGAGCGGCCTTGTGTCGCGAAAGGGGCGCAAAGCGCCCCCATGGCCCTCAAGTCCAGCTCAGAATCGGCCAGCCATTGATCTCGGCATGCTCCCGCAACACCGCATCCGGGTTCACCACATGCGGATGATCCACCTTCAGCAACAGCGGCAAATCGTTGCGCGAGTCGGAATAGAAAGTCGCCCCTTCCAGGTTCTCCTGCTCCTGGTCCAGCCATTCCAGCAACCGCGTGATCTTCCCTTCGCGATAGGTCAGCACCCCGTGGGTCTTGCCGGTATAAACCCCGTTCACCGCCTCCAGTTCGATCGCCAGGTATTCGTCCACCCCCAGCCGCGCCGCAATCGGCCCGACCAGGTGCGTACCCGACGCCGAAATGATCAGGATGCGATCCCCGCGCTTGCGGTGCTCGGCAATGCAGCGGCAGGCGTCACCGTAGATGATTGGCTCGATCACCTCTTCGACCCACGGTGCTACCAGGTGCTCGACCTCTTCCAGGGTGCGCCCGGCAATCGGCTCCAGGCTGAAGGCCATGTAGTCCTCCATCCGCAGGTGGCCCTTGCCATAGGCTTCCATCAACTCATGGTCGCGGCGCAGGAAGGCTTTGCCGTCGACCCAGCCCAGCCGGGCCATCTGCTCGCTCCACAGTGAGGCGCAGTCGCCGTGGATCAGGGTTTCGTCCAGATCGAAAATTGCCAGTGCCATGGTGTTGATTCTCCTTAGGCCACTTCCCGTAGCGCCGTGGGGTCGATCGACAAGCTTACCCGTTGCCCGTCCGCGTGCAGGTCGGACGGTGAGCGGTTGAGTACGTCGACCACCAGTTCCACCTCGCGCACCCGCACCCGGTAGCGGATCACGTTGCCCAGCAGGCTGTGGCTGCGCACTTCGGCGTCCAGTTCACCGTTGTTGTCCAGGGTGATCGACTCGGGGCGAATCGCCAGGCGGCTGGTCACCGGGCGCTGCAGCAGGCGGCTGGCGCTGTCGGCGTCGAGCAGGTTGTAGTTGCCGATGAAGCCGGCGGCAAACAGGTCCACCGGCGCGGTGTACAGGGTTTCGGCATCGCCGCTCTGGACGATGCGCCCCTGGTTCATCAGGAAGATGCGGTCGGACATGGTCAGCGCCTCTTCCTGGTCGTGGGTGACGAAGATGGTGGTCAGCCCCAGCTCGCGCTGGATGGCGCGGATCTGCTCGCGCAGGTGCTTGCGGATGCGCGCATCCAGCGCTGACAACGGTTCGTCGAGCAGCAGCAGGCGCGGGCGGGTGACCAGCGAGCGGGCCAGGGCAACGCGCTGGCACTGGCCGCCGGACAACTGGTGCGGGTAGCGCCCGGCGAAGTTGCCCAGTTCCACCAGTTCCAGCGCCTCGCGCACCCGGGCCTGGCTTTCGTCGGCCTTGACCTTCTGCATGCGCAAGCCGAAGGCGACGTTCTGCTCCACGGTCATGTTGGGGAACAGCGCATAGCTTTGAAACACCATGCCGATGCCACGCTTTTGCGGGCTCAGCGGTACGATGTCATGGCCGTCGAGCAGGATCTGCCCGCTGTCCACCGGGGTCAGCCCGGCGATGCAGCGCAGCAGCGTGGACTTGCCGCAACCGGACGGGCCAAGCAGGGTGACGAACTCACCGCGTTCGATTTGGCAGTCGATGTTCTCGAACACCGGGCTGCCGGCGTAGCTTTTTTGCAGTTTCTGTACGCTGACGAAGCTCATGTCAGGTCTTGTCCTTGTTCAGGCGGTTGGCGACCCAGGTCAGTACCAGCACGAAGGCGAAGTACGAGATCACCAGCGCGCTGTTGAAGTGGCCGCTGCTGTTGCGCATGTTGTTCAGGTACACCTGCAGGGTCTCGTAGCGGGTGCCGACCAGCAGGTTGGCGAACACGAACTCGCCGAACAGGAACGAGAACGACAGTAGCAGTGCCACCATCAGGCCCTTGCGCAGGTTCGGCAGCACCACCAGCAGCGCCGCCTGCCAGGTGCTGGCGCCCAGCAGCTGGGCGGCGTCCATCAGGTCGCGCAGGTTGATCGCCTGCAGGTTGTTGGTAATGGCCCGGTACATGAACGGCAAGGCGATGGTGAAGTAGCAGCCGATCAGGATCCACGGTGTACCGACCATGGCCATGGGCCCGCTGCCATACAGCTGCAGCAGCCCCACCGACGACACCACCGGCGGCACCGCGAACGGCAGCAGGATGAGGATGTTCATCAGCGCATCGAGCCTCGGGAAGTGGTAGTGCACCACGAACAGCAGCGGCAGGATCAGTACCACCGACAGCAGCAGCGCGCCCACGCACACCAGCAGCGACTGGCCGAAGGCGGCCAGGAAGCGCGGCTCGCTCCACAGCGCGATGTACCACTTGAAGGTCAGGCCGCTGGGCAGCAGGCTGGCCGACCAGCTAGTGGCCAGCGAGTAGAGCAGGGTGCCGGCCAGCGGCAGCAGCAGGATGAGGAACAGCAGGTAGACCACGGCGCGGTGGTACCAGCCGCCGGAACGGGCGTCAGCGCGCATGGTAGCTCCTTTTCAGCAGCCATTGGTGCACCACCGTGACCAGCGTCATCAGCCCCACCAGTACCATCGCCAGGGCGCTGGCCAGGTTGGGATCGAGGCTGATGTCACCTGCCACCAGGCCGGCGATGCGGATCGGCAGTACGTTGAAGTTGCCGGTTGTCAGCGCGTACACGGTGGCGTAGGCACCGAGGGCGTTGGCCAACAGGATGACGAAAGTGCCCAGCAGTGCCGGGGTCAGCACCGGCAGGCCGATGTGCCGCCAGAATTGCCAGTGGCTGGCACCCAGCAGTGCGGCCGACTCGCGCCAGTCTTCGCGCAGTGCGTCGAACGCGGGGTACAGCAGCAACACGCCAAGCGGGATCTGGAAGTAGGTGTACACCAGGATCAGCCCGCTCTTGGAATAGATGCTGAAGTCCTCCAGCAGGCCGACCTGCTTCAGCAGCAGGGTCAGCGCGCCGTTGAAACCGAGCAGGATGATGAAGGCGAAGGCCAGCGGCACCCCGGCGAAGTTGCTGGTCATGTTGGCGAAGGCGCTGACGAAGTCGCGCAGCTTCGAGTCCACCTGGCGCAGCGAGTAGGCGCCCAGGGTGGCGATGACGATGCCGAACAGGCTTGACCAGAAGCTGATTTCCAGGCTGCGTTGCAGGGCCTGCAGGTAGAACTTCGAGGCGAATACCTTGCTGAAGTTGTCCACGCCCCAACCCGCTTCCGATTGCAGGCTGTTGATCGCCACCCAGGCCAGCGGGGCGATCTGAAAGATGACGAAGAACACGGCGAACGGTAGCAGGCAGAGCAGGGCCAGGTAGCGGCCACGGGTGTTGCTGCTCTTGGGTGTGGTCACTTCAGCAGCTCCCGGCAGACGGTCTTGTCATGCGGCGCGCCGAGCAGCTCGCAGATGGTCCCGCACAACTCGGTCTGCAGCGGTTTGGCCGCAGGATCGAGGCTGAAGGCATCGCCGAAGACGAACAGCGGCACTTCGCGCTCCTCGGTCAGCAGGCCATTGTGCGAGCGGTCGTTGTTCATGCCGTGGTCGGCGGTAACCAGTACCTGGTAGCCCTCTTCGAGCCAGCCTGGCAGGTAGTCTGCCAGCAGGATGTCGGCGCTGCGTGCGGCGTTGCGGTACTGGCTGCTGTCCAGACCGTGGTGGTGGCCGACATCGTCGATGCTCATCGGGTGCACCAGCAGGAAATTGGGGGCGTGGCGGCGGCGCAGGTATTCGCCATCGGCCAGCAGGTGCGAATCGGGGTAACGGTCGTCCCAGTAGAACAGCCCGTGCTGGATCGGCAGCTTCGGTGCGTGGGTATGGCGGTCGCGCTGCGGGTCGAATGGCGAGCGGTTGTACAGCTCGCTCATCCAGTGATAGGCCGCAGCCGCAGTGCCCAGGTTGGCCTCGCGGGCGTAGTGGAACACGCTGCGCTGGTTGGACAGACGGTTGACGTTGTTGTGCACGATGCCGCTGTCGATCGGCGGTACACCGGTGAGGATGCACTCGTACAGCGGCCGCGACAGCGACGGCAGTTCGCATTCCACGCGGTACAGCGCGGCACGGTCGGCCTCGACGTAGGCGTGCAGGTGGCCCATGGCGTGATGCGCGACCTGGTAGTTGAGGCCGTCGAGCAGGACCAGGATGACGTTGTGTTGCATGGTGGCTCCAGTCATAAACCGCGTTGCCTTCATCGCCGGCAAGCCAGCTCCCACAGGTCTACCACAGGATTCAAACCCAGTGGGGTACCTGTGGGAGCTGGCTTGCCGGCGATGAGGCCAGTCCAGGCGCTACAGAAGATAGCCCCTTATTCCATCTCGATGATCACCTGCTCCTGCCACATCTGCGGCAGTTTCTTCGAGCTCGCTTCCCAGGCCTCGGCATTCTTGATCGGCTGCGCAGCCCTGTACTGTTCGTTGGGCAGCAACTTGGCCTGCACATCGTCCGGCAGCTTCAGGTGCTCGGCACGGATCGGCCGCGCATGCCCTTTGGCCAGGTTGATCTGCCCGGCATCGCTGAAGATGTATTCACGTGTCAGCTTGGCCGCATTCGGGTGCTTGGCGTACTTGTTGATGATGGTGGTATAGCCGGAGATCACCGAGCCATCCGACGGGATCAGCACTTCGAAACGCTTGGGGTCGATCTGTTCACGGTAGCTCAGGCCGTTGAAGTCCCACACCACGCCCACTTCCACCTCGCCCTTCTCCAGGGTCTGGATGGTCGGGTTGGCCAGCGACAGGCGCTTCTGCTGGGCCAGCTTGGTGAACAGTTGCAGGCCCGGTGCCAGGTTGGTCTCGTCACCCTTGTAGGCGATAGCCGCTGCCAGCACGCCGTTGGCGGCCTGGGCTGCGGTGCCGACGTCACCGATGGCAACCTTGTACTTGCCTTTTTCCAGGTCGTGCCAGGTCGTTGGCCGCTCGCCTTCCTTGACCAGGTCCTTGTTGATGATGAAGGCGATGGTGCCGGTATAGGCCAGCGCCCAGTGGCCGTCCTTGTCCTTGGCCCACGTCGGCACCTGGTCCCAGGTGCTCGGCTTGTACGGCTGGCTCACGCCCTTGCTCACGGCGATCGGGCCGAAGGCGGCACCCACGTCGCCGATGTCGGCGCTGGCGTTGTCCTTCTCGGCTTCGAACTTGGCGATTTCCTGGGCCGAGCTCATGTCGGTGTCGCTGTGCTTCAGGCCGTACTTGCTGGCCAGGTCTTCCCAGGTGCCTTTCCAGTTGGCCCAGGCATCGGGCATGCCCACGCTGTTGACGTTGCCTTCCTTGCGGGCGGCGTCTTCCAGGGCCTTGAGGTCGGTATCGGCGGCCATGGCCGTGGTACACAGGGCGATGGCCGAACCGAGCAGTGACGCCATGAACAACTTTTTCATCCGAAGCTCCTTGGTGGGTGCCTTTAGCGATGGTTGTTATGAGTGAAGCCGTTGTCTGGTGACCGTTGGTCTAGGTCAGCAAACCTTGAGCCAAGGTAGGCTGCTTGCGTGACAGTTTGATGTAGGGAAGGGCCGGTGAAGGCCCTGAAGCTACAGCGTAGACCACGGAACCGCCCCGGTTCTGCTGGCTTGGCGCGTTTCTGGCAGTGTTTGGCCAAAGCCTTGTCACAGGATGTTCATCAGCCCTGCCTAGGCTTGCACTATTCTCCAAGTGCCCTGTTCTGGGGCTGGACTAGTCCAGATAGGTAACCTTTGATGCAGCCGATGCCACCGCGTGCGGTAACAGCCATCTGTCACGCCCTGCAGGAACAGATAGAGCACGGCCTGCTGGCGCCGGGCGGCAAGCTGCCGGCCGAGCGCAAGCTCAGCGAGGTGTTCGATACCACGCGCATTACCCTGCGTGAGGCGCTGGTGCAGCTGGAAGCCCAGGGGCTGATCTACCGCGAAGAGCGTCGCGGCTGGTTCGTCGCGCCCGAGCGGCTGACCTACGACCTGATCGAGCGCAGCCACTTCCATGCCATGGTCCGCGACCAGGGGCGGGTGCCCAGTACCGAACTCTTGTCGGCTCGGCTGCAGCCGGCGTCGGCGGCCATCTGTGCGCGCTTGCAACTGCCGGCGTTGTCCAGCGTGGTACGTATCTGCCGGTTGCGGCGGATCGATGGGCGGGCGGTGCTGTATGCCGAGCACTACCTCAACCCCCGGTACTTCCCGGAGATTCTCGAACAGGACCTGGCCCAGTCGCTGACCGAGATTTATGGGCGGGTGTACGGTATCCAGTATGGGCAGGTGTGCTTCGAG
Source organism: Pseudomonas shirazica (assembly GCF_015168335.1). Lineage (NCBI taxonomy): Bacteria > Pseudomonadati > Pseudomonadota > Gammaproteobacteria > Pseudomonadales > Pseudomonadaceae > Pseudomonas > Pseudomonas shirazica. The sequence goes on along the minus strand of NZ_CP063456.1, from coordinate 3,871,530 downwards.
ATCTTGCCGACGGCGTTGCCGGTGGAGGCGGCCAGTGCCTTGAAGGTGTCGGCGGGAAGCCCCGGGTTGCATATCACCCGGGTCAACAGTGACCAGCATGGGCACCTGATCGACTGCGACCTGGAGTATTGGCGGCATGATGCCATCCGCATCCGCGCCCAGGCGGGTTGACCATGGTTTTTTGGGGCTGCTTTGCAGCCCATCGCGACACAAGGCCGCTCCTACAGGGAAACGCGTACTCCTGTAGGAGCGGCCTTGTGTCGCGATGGGGCGCGAAGCGGCCCTAGTTCGATACGGCGTTGCCATCTGCCATCGTGCCACCAGCCGCCGTGACCACCTGCACCGACAATCGCGGCGTCGCCAGGTCCAGCCCCGCCTCATCCAACTGCCGCTTCAACGCCAGGTTGAACGCCCGCGAAACCTCCCACTGCTTGATAGGCGCAGTCTTGAACCGCGCCCGCAAGATCGCCGACCCCGACTCGAAGCTCTCCACCCCCTGCAGCTCCAGCGGCGACCAGATGTTGCGGCGCATCAGCGGGTCGTTGCGCAGCTTCTGCCCCACTTCGCGAATCAGCGTGATGGCCTGGTCGATGTTCATGCTGTGCGGGATCGCCACGCGGAAGATCGCGTAGCCGAACTCGCGCGAGTAGTTCTTGATGCTCTTGATCTCGCTGAACGGGATGGTATGCACGATGCCGTCGATGTCACGCAGGCGCACGGTACGGATGGTCAGCCCCTCCACCGTGCCCAGGTGGCCGCCCACATCCACGTAGTCGTCGATGGCCAGCGAGTCCTCGATGATGATGAACAACCCGGTGATCAGGTCGGCCACCAGCGACTGGGCACCAAAGCCGATGGCCAGGCCGATCACACCGGCACCCGCCAGCAGCGGGGTGACGTTCATGCCCATGTTGGCCAGGGCGACAATCACCGCGATGATGAAGATGACCACGAACATCACATTGCGGATCAACGGCATCATGGTTTGCGCACGGGCGTTGGCCAGGCCCCTGCGCGAACGCACCAGGGCGTGGTGCACGGCGGTGTCGGCAAGGATCCACACCAGCCAGGCGACGATCAGCGTGCCGGCCAGGCCCAGCAGGCGCACGCTTATGTCGTGACCGTCGCCTTCGGCGAAGCTGATCATCGACAGGCCCCACACACGCAGCCCCAGTTCGATGAACACCAGCCAGATGAACAGGTGCACCAGCAGGTAGCCGAAGTTGCGCAGGCGTTCGGCGTACACCGCCTGGCGCTTGCTGGCGCGCTTGGGGTTGGCGGCGTGGCGGCGCACCAGGCCGTTGAGCACCATGCACACCACCACCAGCACCGTGCACATCAGCGACTGGCGCAGGGCGGTGCTGGTGTCGCCGGCCGAGATAAAGGTAGCGAACAGCGAAATCGCCACCAGGATCAGTGCCGGCACGAACCAGAAGCTGCCGAGGATCTCGATGGTGTCACTGAGGGTGCGCCGGGTCAGGCGCCGTGACAGCGGCTGGTTGCGGATCAGGTGGGCGATCGGGCGACGGAAGCGCAGGATGAACAGCCCGGTGCACAGCGCCGCGATCACGTTGGCCAGGGTGGCCAGGGCGTGGGCCAGGTGGGTACCGAGGGCGACCATCAGGCGCGGGTCGCTCATCGCTTCGCCAAACGCGGCGAAACTGCCGATCAGCCACAGCGGGCGGAAGGCCTGGTGGCGCAGGATGTACAGGGCGCGGTGGCGGTGGGGGCCGTCGAGCAGCGAGAAGGCAATCACGCAGATGGCCGAGAAACAGGTGCCGACCACCAGTGCGTAGGCCAGCACCATGGCCAGTGACTTGCCCAGCGACGGCGGCAGCACGAAGCTCAGGTAAACGGTGAACACCAGCGCCACCAGCCACGGGCCCAGCTTGCGCAGGGCAAAGCGCACCAGGTCCCAGGTGCGCGGGTGCTGCGGCAGTTCCTCGCTCAGGCCAAAACGCAGGCGTACCCGATGCCCGACCCAGTTGAAGGCGTAGGCCAGCACGCTCCAGACGGCGATGACGGCGGCAAAGCCAAACAGAATGGCCGGCCACTGGTGCACCGGCACCATCAACTCGGTCAGTTCGGCCTGGGCCTGTTCGATTTCCGCGGCCCAGCGATGGAACGGGCTGGCATCGCCGCTGAACTGCTTTTCGAAGTCATGCAGGGCGCCGCCGATCAGGCCGAGCACGCCCTGTTCGACGGTGGGTTGCGATTGCCTGGTGGCGTCGCGCAGCTTTTTCAGGTCGGCCAGGAGTTTGGCCCGCTGCTGGTCGTTTTCCAGGTTCTTGATCACCTCGTCCAGCGACTTGCCCAGCGGTTCGCTGGCTTCTGGCTGCGCGGGCGCGCTGCCACCCAGCAGGCCTGGCAGGCCCGCAGCCTGTAACGGGGTGACAAACAGGAACAGCAGCAGGAACAGGCAACGCAGGAGAGCAGGCACTGGCAAAACTACCTCAGGTCAAACGATTGACCGAGTGTAGAGGTTCACGACGGCAGTTGCTCCAGGATTTTCCAGCAGGTGAGGCCGAAGATACCCAGTGTGCCGACCCACATCATCACAACGCCGATATTGCGCTCGCGCAGGCTGAAACCGATGGTCAGCAGCAACAGGAACAGAAACACCGGCACGAACAGGGACAGGAACGGGGACATGGACAGCAATCCTTTTGCAGTGGGGCCATGTAACAAGCATAGCGGGTGGTAGACGAAGCGGGATTGACCTTGAGCAGGCCCGGCCTCTTCGCGGGCATGCCCACACAGGTACTGCACAGTCCTTGAATGCTGTGATGATCCTGTGGGAGCGGGCGAGCCCGCGAAGAGGCCGGGCCTGGCTACATCAAAGCATCAAGGCAACTCGCGGCAACGGTAGAACGCGCTCAGCACCTTCACCAGGTGCGCCAGGTCATGGCTGCCGCACAGTTCGCGAATCGAATGCATGGCAAAGGTCGGCAAGCCGATATCCACCGTACGCACGCCCAGGTGGCTGGCGGCAATCGGCCCGATGGTCGAACCACAGCCCATGTCGCTGCGTACCACGAAGCTCTGCACCGGCACTTCCTCGGCCATGCACAGGTGACGGAAGAACCCGGCGGTTTCGCTGTTGGTAGCGTAGCGCTGGTTGTTGTTCACCTTGATTACCGGCCCGGCGTTGAGCTTGGGCCCGTGGTTGCCGTCGTGCTTGTCGGCGTAGTTGGGGTGCACGCCGTGGGCGTTGTCGGCCGACACCATCAGCGAGCGCTGGATGGTGCGCACGTAGGCGTCGCCATCCGGCAGCAGGCGTTGCAGGGTCTGCTCCAGCATCGGCCCGTCGGCGCCACAGGCCGAGCAGCTGCCGACTTCTTCATGGTCGTTGCACACCAGTACGCAGGTCTCGTCGCTGTCGGCGGCCAGCAGTGCCTGCAGGCCGGCATAGCACGACAACAGGTTGTCCAGGCGCGCGCCGGCGATGAAGTCGCCGTTCAGGCCGACCAGCGCGGCGTTTTGGGTGTCGTAGAAGCTCAGCTCGTAATCCAGCACCACGTCGGCGATCAGCTCGTGCTCGCGGGCCAGTTGCTCGGTGAGCAGGGCGCGGAAGTCGATGCGCTCGTCACCCGCCACCTGGGCCAGGATCGGCGGCAGCTCGTTCTGCGCGTTGATGGTCCAGCCTTCGTTGGCGGTGCGGTTGAGATGGATTGCCAGGTTGGGGATGACTGCGATCGGCAGCTTGAAGTCGATCAGCTGGCTTTCGACCTTGCCGTCACGGCGATATGTGACCCGGCCGGCCAGCGACAGGTCGCGGTCGAACCATGGCGCCAGCAGGGCGCCGCCATACACTTCGACGCCCAGCTGCAGGAAGCCCTGGCGCTGCAGCTCGGGCTGCGGCTTGACCCGCAGGCACGGGCTGTCGGTGTGGGCGCCGACCATGCGGATACCGTTCAGCAACGGTGCCTGCTTGCCCAGCTTGATGGCGATGATCGACGAGTCGTTACGGGTGACGTAGTAGCGGCCGCCAGGTACCGTGGCCCAGCTGTCGCGCTCGTCCAGGCGCTGGTAGCCGGCAGCTTCCAGGCGCTGGGCCAGGCTGGCGGTGGCATGGAAGGGCGTGGGGGAGGCCTTGAGGAAGTCGATAAGGCCAGAATTCAGTGCGTCGCGCATAGCTCACTCCAGACAGCAGTGGCGCGAGTTTAGCGTATTAGGTCGACAAATTGTGTCTGCCTCTTCGCGGGCTCGCCCGCTCCCACAGGGATCGCAAAAAACTTGACAGCTGTGCGGTCCCTGTGGGAGCGGCTTCAGCCGCGAAGAGGCCGGTACAGCCACTCACAAATCAGAAAGGCGCAGGGCACTCGAACTTCAACCGCTCCCCGGACACCGGGTGGGTAAAGCTCAGCATCGAGGCATGCAGGCACAACCGCTCATGGGCAGCCAGTGCTTCGGGGTTGGCATACAGCCGGTCGCCCAGCAGCGGGTGCCCGATCGACAGCATGTGCACGCGCAACTGGTGCGAACGCCCGGTAATCGGTGTCAGCTCTACCCGGCAGTAATCACCGCAGCGCTCGACGATGCGCCAGAAGGTCAGCGCATGCTTGCCCTGCTCGTGGTCCACCACATGCCGTGGCTTGGTCGGCGGGTCGTAGCGCAGCGGCAGGTCGATGCTGCCGCTGTCCAGCGCCGGCTGGCCCCAGCACAGCGCGGTGTAGGCCTTTTCGGTTTCGCGGTCGTGGAACTGGCGCGACAGCTCACGATGGCTGTCGGCATCCCGGGCCAGCAGGATGATGCCGGAAGTTTCCCAGTCCAGGCGGTGCACGATCAGCGCGTCGGGGTAGCCGTTTTCCTGCAGGCGAGTGATCAGGCAGTCCTTGTTGTCCTCGGCGCGGCCGGGTACCGACAGCAGCAGGGTCGGTTTGTTGATCACCAGGATGGCGGCGTCTTCGTGCAGGATCTGGATGTTGGACAGCGGCATTGCTTGGTCTCGGTTATATCGGGGAAAACACTGGGGCCGCTTTGCGGCCCATCGCCGGCAAGCCAGCTCCCACAGGTACAGCGCGAACCCTGTGGGAGCTGGCTTGCCGGCGATGGGCTGCAAAGCAGCCCCAATGATCCAGGCCTGGTCGCGAAATCAGCGATCCGGCAAGGTGATGTTCAGCTCCAGAATCGAGCAGCTACCCTGGTTTTCCAGCTCGATATGCACATCATCGTTGCCGATGTTCACATATTTGCGGATCACTTCCAGCAGTTCTTTCTGCAGCGCTGGCAGGTAGTCCGGTTCGCTGCGTTGGCCGCGCTCGTGCGCCACGATGATCTGTAGACGCTCTTTCGCTACCGACGCGCTGGTCTGTTTCTGTCTGCCACGAAAGAAGTCAAAAAGGTTCATGGTTTACTTGCCTCCAAACAGGCGCGCGAAGAATCCTTGCTTCGGCACTTCGATGAACCGCAGGGGCTTTTCTTTGCCCAGCAGACGGTCGACGGTATCGCTATAGGCCTGGCCGGCATCGCTCTGGTCGTCGAGGATGACCGGGATACCCTGGTTGGAAGCCTTGAGCACTGCCTGGCTCTCGGGGATCACACCCTTGAGCTTGATCGCCAGGATCTCTTCGACGTCGGCGATGCTCAGCATTTCGCCCTTTTCCACGCGCTCCGGGTGGTAGCGGGTGATCAGCAGGTGTTCCTTGATCGGCTCTTCGCCGTTCTCGGAGCGGCGCGACTTGCTCGACAGGATGCCCAGCATGCGGTCGGAGTCTCGTACCGAGGATACCTCGGGGTTGGTGACCACGACGGCTTCGTCGGCAAAGTACATGGCCAGGTGGGCGCCTTTCTCGATACCGGCCGGCGAGTCGCAGATGACGAAGTCGAAGTCTTTCTTCAGCTCCATCAGGACCTTTTCCACGCCTTCCTGGGTCAGCGCGTCCTTGTCACGGGTCTGGCTGGCGGCCAGCACGTACAGGTTCTCGAGGCGCTTGTCCTTGATCAGGGCCTGTTGCAGGTTGGCTTCGCCGTTGACCACGTTGACGAAGTCGTACACCACGCGGCGTTCGCAGCCCATGATCAGGTCGAGGTTACGCAGGCCCACGTCGAAGTCGACGATGACGGTCTTGTGGCCACGCAGTGCGAGGCCGGTACCAATGGCGGCGCTGGTAGTGGTCTTGCCCACACCCCCCTTGCCGGAAGTAACCACGATAATCTTGGCCAAGGTGTTTCACCCCTAAAATAATCGGGACACACGTCCCTGCAAAAATACAAATAAATGGCAACGGTAAGAAAAGTTGCACTAAAAATGCTGGCAAGTATCCGTTAAAGACGGGTGATGTTCAACACGTCGCCAGACAGGCTGACTTGCACGCCGGTACCCCACAGCGGGTCGCGGCGCAGGTCCTCGCAGACCTTGTACTGGCCGGCGATGGAGACCATTTCGGCGGTCATCTGCTGACAGAAGATACGTGCCTTGGTATTGCCTTTGATGCCGGCCAGGGCGCGGCCGCGCATGGCGCCGTACACATGGATGTTGCCATCGGCCAGAAGTTCCGCCCCCGGGCTGACCGAAGCGGTCACCACCAGGTCACCGCCCTGGGCGTAGATCTGCTGGCCGCCACGTACTGGCGCAGTGATGATGCGGGTCGGGCGCACCTCGGGTTCGAGGATTGGTGGCGGGACAGGGGCTGGCTCTGGCTTCTTCACCTCGGGTTCGGGCTCCAGCGGCCGCTCGCGCGCGCCGGATGGCGGTAGCACCGGCAGGTCGATGGCAATGGCGGCGGCGATGTCCTCGATGCGGTTGGCACGGATGGCCAGGGTACGCAGGCCGTGGTGGCGGCAGATCCGCATCAAGCCGGGCAGGTCGATTGCCCCCTCGTCGGCCGGCAGCTTGTCCAGCGCCAGCACCAGTGGCGTGTTGCTGAAGAAGTTCGGTGCCTGGGCGACTTTGGCCGCCAGTTGGCGGTCGAGGGCTTCAAGGTCATTGCGCGCCAGCTCCAGCACTGTAATGGCGAGCATGCTGCCCTTGAGCTGGAACACGGAGGCGGTGTCGGGTGTGTGGTTTGGGCTCATGGTCTGCATAGACGGCTTGTTGCGAAAAAAGTGCCCTGACTTATAACGATAAGACCGGTTGCCCGCAACATGCGCTGATCCGTTGTAGAATGCGCGGCCTTTGTCTTTCCGGAAGCTTCAATGGAACGCCCGCGTTTTCGTCCCTATTTCCTTCACCCACGTTTCTGGGGCCTGTGGCTGGGCCTGGGCCTGCTGTGGCTGGTGGTCCAGTTGCCGTACCGGGTCCTGTTGAAAGTCGGTGCCGTGCTGGGAGCGGTGATGTACCGCTTTGCCGGTGAGCGGCGGCGCATTGCCGCGCGCAACCTGGAGCTGTGCTTCCCGGAGCTGTCGGTCGACGAACGGCAGCGCCTGCTCAAGGCCAACTTCGCCTCCACCGGTATCGCCTTCTTCGAAATGGCCATGAGCTGGTGGTGGCCCAAGGCCCGGCTGGCGCGCCTGGCCCATGTCGAGGGGCTGGAGCACCTGCAGGCCGCCCAGCAGGCGGGGCAGGGGGCCATTCTGATGGCGGTGCACTTCACCACCCTGGAGATCGGCGCCGCACTGCTGGGCCAGCATCACACCATCGATGGCATGTACCGCGAGCACGGCAACCCGCTGTTCGACTTCATCCAGCGCAGCGGCCGCGAGCGGCATAACCTCGACTCGCTGGCGGTGGAGCGCGAGGACGTGCGCGGCATGCTCAAGCTGCTGCGTTCGGGCCGGGCGATCTGGTACGCACCCGACCAGGACTACGGCGCCAAGCAGAGCCTGTTCGTGCCGCTGTTCGGCATCCCGGCGGCGACGGTGACCGCTACCACCAAGTTTGCCCGGTTGGGCAAGGCGCAAGTGATACCGTTCACCCAGAAGCGCCTGGAGGATGGCAGCGGCTATCGCCTGGTGATCCACCCGCCGCTGGCGGATTTCCCCGGGGAGAGCGAAGAGGCTGACTGCCTGCGAATCAACCAGTGGGTGGAAAGCGTGTTGCGCGAATGCCCCGAGCAGTACCTGTGGGCGCATCGCCGTTTCAAGTCGCGACCCGAAGGGGAGCCGCGGCTGTATGACAAGAAAAAGCGCTGAATTTTGTTTTGCCTGTGCCGGCCCTTTCGCGGGTGAACCTGCTCCCACAGGTATTGCACAGCCTTCAAGGCCGGTGAAGAACCTGTGGGAGCGGGTTCACCCGCGAAAGGGCCGGCACTGACAGCACATCAACCCCAGGAAGGACTCCTATGGCCCCACCCCCGGTAACCGGTCTTATCCTTTCTGGCGGCGGCGCCCGCGCCGCCTACCAGGTGGGCGTGCTGGCCGGCATTGCCGAGTTGCTGCCCGCCGGCGCGCACAATCCGTTCCCGGTCATCGTGGGCACCTCCGCCGGGGCCATCAACGCCGTCACCCTGGCCAGCGGCGCCACCCATTTCAGCGACGCCGTACAACGGCTCACCGCCTTCTGGCAGAACTTCCGCAGCCACCTGGTCATCCGCAGCGACTGGCCCGGTGTGGTCCGCCAGGCCAGCCGCTTCGTCGCCCACAACCTGCTGGGCGTGGGTGGCCCGGCGCCAGTGGCGCTCCTGGACAGCAGCCCATTGCGCGGCTTGCTGCAGGCGCACCTGAACCTGGACGGTATCGCCCACTCCCTGGCCGCCGAGCAACTGCGCGCCGTCGCGGTGACCGCGTTTGGCTACGAGTCCGGCCAGGCGGTGACCTTCTACCAGGGCCGCGGCACCATCGAAGCCTGGTTGCGCCATCGCCGTATCGGCATGCCCACGCCATTGACCATCGATCATCTGCTGGCCAGCGCGGCCATTCCGTTGCTGTTCGCCCCGGTGCGGCTGGGTGATGAATATTTCGGCGATGGTGCGGTGCGCCAGTCGGCACCGATCAGCCCGGCCCTGCACCTGGGCGCCAGCCGGGTACTGGTGGTCGGGGTCAGCGGCAACCCGCAGCGGCCGGCGCCACCGCTGCCGACCCAGCGGGTGTTCAGCGGGCAGCAGCCGAGCCTGGCGCAGATCGGCGGGCACATGCTCAACAGTACGTTCATTGACAGCCTGGAAGACGACATCGAGCTGCTGCAGCGCCTCAACCACCTGAGCCACCTGTTGCCGGCGCACCTGGACGCCCGGCGCCTGGGCCTGGCGCCGATCGACGTGCTGGTGGTGGCGCCCAGCCAGCCGCTGGACGAGATTGCCGCGCGACATCGGCGCGAGTTGCCGGCGGCTTTGCGCATGTTCCTGCGTGGGCCGGGGGCGACGCGTACCAGCGGGGCGGGGGTGTTGAGCTATTTGCTGTTCGAGGCCAGTTACTGCAGCGAGCTGATAGAGCTGGGGCGAAAGGATGCCTTGGCCAAGAAACGGGAGCTTTGTCAGTTCCTGGGGATTTGATATTGCTTGTGTCGGCCTCTTCGCAGCACAAGGCTGCTCCTACCGAGTAGCGCGTCGCCTTGTAGGAGCAGCCTTGTGCTGCGAAGAGGCCTGGCCGGCCTACTCGGCTATCTGCAACTTGCGCGCCTGGGTATAAACGTACCGCACCTTCTCGTACTCGAACGGCGAGTTGAGCTGGCCATAGCGGAATTTGGTGCTGTAGCGCTTGTCCACCACGCGTAGCACGGAGATTTCCGGGTGGTCGCTGCTGGCTTCGGCCACGTTCAGGTAGTTGATCGCCTGTTCGCCTGCATAGTCCACCACCAGCCCGGTGGTATCGCGCAGGTTCGAAGGCCCCAGCACCGGCAGCATCAGGTACGGCCCGTCCGGTACGCCATAGAAGCCCAAGGTCTGGCCAAAGTCTTCACTTTGCCGCGGCAGGCCCATCTTGGTTGCCGGGTCCCAGAGCCCACCCACGCCGATGATGGTGTTGAACATGAGCCGCGCGGTGATCTCGGCCGAGCGCTTGGCCTTGAGCTGCAACACGCTGTTGAACAGGTTCGGCACGTCGCCCAGGTTGTTGAAGAAGTTGGTCACCCCGGTGCGCACGAAGCGCGGGGTGACGTATTGGTAGCCGCTTACCATCGGCAGCAGCACCCATTGGTCCAGACGGTAGTTGAAGTGATAAACGCGCCGGTTGATCGACTCCAGCGGGTCGTACACGTTCAGCGCTTGCAGGGTGGAGCGCTCGAACTCGCGCTGGTCCAGCCCCGGGTTGAATTTCAGCTCACGCAGCGGGTCGAGGAAACCATCGGTCTCGGGCGCCAGTGGCGCTTCGGTGACTTGCGGGTCGGCCTCGACCACGCTGGCCCGGGGGGCGGTTTCGGCAGCCAGGGCGTGGCCGGCGGCGAACAGGGCAGTGGCGAAGAGGAGTTTGTTAACCACGGAAGAACTCCAGCATGGCGTCACTGTTGACGCGGTAATTGAGGTTGCCGCAATGGCCGCCATGGGGGTAAAGGGTCAGACGCTCACCGAACACCTTGCGCAGGAAGCCGATGTCGCCAGGGCCGAGGATGACGTCGTCGGCGTTGTGCATCACGGCGATCTTGTCGCTGCTGCTCAGGTAATCTTCAAGTGCATACAGGCTGACCTGGTTGACCAGTTGCAGGATGCTGTTGCCGTCGGTACGGGCGCGCCACATGGGGATGACCTGCTCGGTCATGTAGCAGTCGAAGTCGCACTGCAGGGCACGCTTGAAGAATGGCGTGAGGCTGCTGCCCTCGGTGATCGGGAACTTCGGCGGAATGATCAGGCCGCGGCGGTTGATCAGGTCGGAGGTAAAGGCAATGTCGGCCGCCGAGAAGCGGAACGAGGTGCCGATCAGCATGGCCATCTGCTCGTTGGACAGGTGCTGGCGCGACTGCTGGAAGTCGTACAGCAAGGCCTCATTGAGGTCGATGTAGCCCTTTTCCTGGAAGTAGCGGGTCAGCTTGGCCAACATCAGCTCGTAGAAGGTGGTGCTGCGGTCGATGCCCTTGACCTGGGTCTGCACCAGCTTGTCCAGGTTGTTGATCGAGGTGTACAGGTTGACCGGCGGGTTCAGCAGCAGTACGCGCTTGAAGTTGAAGCTGCGGCGGGTTTCGTCCAGGTGGCTGACAAAGGCAGCGTCGAGTGCGCCCAGGCTGTAGCCGGTGAGGTAGAACTCGCTGATTGGCAGGCGCGGGTGCTGGGCGCGCACGGCCTGCATCACCCGGTACATGTCTTCGGCATCCTCCTGGCTGACGCCTGGGGTGGCGAAGCGCGAGGCGGCGCTCATGAAGTCGTAACTGGTTGGCGACGACAGCTGCACCACGTGGAAGCCGGCCTGGTAGAACAGCTTCTTCAGGTATTCGTTGATGCTGCTGGTGTAGGGCGCACCGGTGCCGGCGATGATGAAGATCAGCGGCGCCTCGCGGTCCTGGCGGGCCAGGCGGTACTTGAGCTTTTTCACCGCCCAGAAATTGTCCGGCAGAGTGAATTCACGGTCCGGGCGCAGGTTGAGGCTGTAGTCGGACTGGTTGATTTCGTCATCTTCGGGCAGGGTGGGGCGCTGGTCCGGTGGCGTGGTGGCGATGGTTGCCTCGAACGGGTTGGTCAAGGGAAAACCATAGCTCGCGGCGTCGATATCCCGCGCCGAAGCGGCCACAGCCATGAGCAGGCCACCGAGCAAGGCAGCGAGGCGCAAAGATCGAAGCATGTAATCCCCCAAAAGAACGCAAGGTCGAGCAGTATGCAGGCTAGGACCACAACGGGCCGGGCAAAGTTGCCAGGTGCGGTGGTCTCTGGTGTGCTTGTTATCTGCAACATAGCTGCAGGGAGGTGATTTTGCCTTACAACTGGGCATAAGCGATCATGGATGCTTTCGATTACCGCTATTGGAGAGCTGGATGTCTCGTTCGCTGCCGGCTGCGCTGCTTGTGCTGTTTCTGGGGCTCTGGCTTGCTGCCAGTTATGGTGTGCGCTATGGACTGATGGAGGACGGGCAGTGGGTGGGGCTGTGCACGGCGCCGGCGGCGTACTGGCAGTGTGAGGTGCGGTCGTTGCTGGGGTTGGGCATTCATCACCAGGTGATGGCCTGGGGCGGACTGGGGCTGGCGCTGCTGGCGCAGGTCATTGCCGGCCGTGGCGGCTGGTGGCTGGCGGTGTTGGCGTTGGTGTTCGCGGTGCCGGCACTGGTGCTGTATACCGCCAGCATTGCCGTGTTCGCGCTGGTGGTGGCGGGGTTGCGGTTGGTCAGGTCGCCGGATCAAGGCTGAAAGGGGCCGCTTTGCGGCCCATCCCAGGCAAGCCAGCTCCCACAGGGACCGCGCCGATTCCATAGGTAGCATAACTCCTGTGGGAGCTGGCTTGCCTGCGATGGAGCGCGAAGCGGTCCCAAGGATATCAGGCCGGGCGCAGCCGCAAGCTCCGCCACAAGGCCGCGGTCATCAGCACACTGACCACTGCCCATCCCCAGGCCTGTTGGTTCTCCAACCCTTCCACAAACAACTGCGGCGCCACCCCGGCACCGACGATGAACGCCAGTAACGCCACCTCCGCACGCCGCGCCCGCACCGGCCACACTGCAAACACCAGCGCCGGCAACGCCAACGCCGCGCTGGGGAAGCTGCGGTAGCGTGGGTCGAACACCATCGCCAGCATGCTCACCGCCGCGGCAAAACCCGCCGCCAGCAACAGCCAGCCGGCCCGCGCCTGCAACCAGGCGTACAGGCGCTCGCGCCAGCCCGCGCGCCGTGCCAGGGCCAGCACGGCATGGGCCAGCACCAGCAGGTTCAGTCCTGCCAGCAGCACCGCCCACAGCCACTCCCCGGCAAAACGCGCATGGGTGCGCATCAGCTCGCCCCAGAGCCCCAGGCAGCCTGCCCCAAACGCTGCCAGCAACGGCAGCAGCATGGTTGCCGCCGGGGTGGCGGGGCGCCCGGCAAGCATCAGCATCACCACCGTCAGCACGGCACTGGCCAGCAACCACTGCGGCCAGTAAGGCAGGTTGCTCACCGGCCCTTCGAGTATGCCCTTGTCCTGCCGGTCGGCATCGTAAAGCCCCCAGTAACCACCAACCGCCCCTTCATTGGCGCGCTTCCATGGCTGGTCGAACGCCTCGATCAGGTTGTAGTGCCAGCCGTTGCTTTCGGCCATGGCCACGAACCCGCGAATGAAACGCGCCTCGTTGACCCGGCTGGGCTGTGCGGTTTCGCGCTGGCGGCCTTCGCTGGGCCAGCCGGTTTCGCCGATCAGAATGTCCTTCGGCGCGAAGCGCGTGCCGAACACCCGGCGCACATCGGCGACGTGGGCCAGGGCTTCGTCGATGCCCCGCGGGTCGTCTTCCCAGTAAGGCAGCAAGTGGATAGTCAGGAAGTCCACCGCAGGCGCTACCTGCGGGTGCTGCAACCAGAATTCCCACACATCGGCGTAGGTTACCGGCACCTTGACCTGGCTTTTCACCCGTGCGATCAGCGTGGCCAGGTGTGCGCCGGTCACCTCCTTGCGCAGCAGCGTCTCGTTGCCGACGATCACCGCACTGACCACGTCGGGGTTGGCATTGGCGGCGGCGATCAGTAGCTCGATTTCTTTCTCGGTGTCGGCCGGGTGGGCGTTGACCCAGGCACCCAGCATCACTTTCAGGCCATGCTTGCGTGCCAGCGCCGGGATTGCTTCAAGACCGGTCTGGGAATAGGTACGGATGCACTGGAAACGCTCGGCCAGCAACGCCAGGTCGGCATCCATGCGGGCCGGGCGCAGGCGCAAAGGCTGGTCGTAGGGCGACTGGTCCTTGTCGAACGGGGTATACGAGGCGCATTGCAGCTTGTGCGTCGGGCTGGCCGCGTCCGGCAGTTGCACCGGCTTGCCAAGCCCGTACCAGAGCCCTCCGAGCCCGAGCAGGGCGAGCAGGCAGGCAAGCAGGTACAACGGCAGCAGCAGGCGGGTAGAACTGGGCATCGGGCGGTCCATCGTCAGGCGCAAAAGGGTAGATAGTAGCCCGGCGCCAAACTTTTGGCATGCAAGGATCGCGCAGGGCGGCATAGGCCGATGGCGCTAATGGCATAGTGCTGTCGCATATGGGGCGGATATAGGTCGTAGCTGGAGCAGGTCGACTATTGTTGCAGGACCATGATGCAAATTCCGAGACCTGACGAGGGGATGCTTTGATGGCTGCTAATACAAAAATGCGACGTTTCCTGGGTGTGGGCACTGCCATGGTACTGGCCATGGGCGCGGCACAGGCAATGGCCAAAGAAGTCAGCATTGGTTACGTGGATGGTTGGGCTGACAGCGTGGCGACCACCAACGTGGCTGCCGAAGTAATCAAGCAGAAACTCGGCTACGACGTGAAGTTGCAGGCCGTTGCCACCGGGATCATGTGGCAGGGCGTGGCCACCGGCAAGCTCGATGCCATGTTGTCGGCCTGGTTGCCGGTAACCCATGGCGAGTACTGGGCCAAGAACAAGGACAACGTGGTCGACTACGGCCCGAACTTCAAGGACGCCAAGATTGGCCTGATCGTCCCTGAGTACGTCAAGGCGGTGAGCATCGCCGACCTCAAGACCGATGACACCTTCAAGCAGAAGATCGTCGGCATCGACGCCGGCTCTGGCGTAATGCTCAAGACCGACCAGGCCATCAAGGACTACGACCTGACCGGTTACAAGCTGCAGGCCAGTTCCGGCGCGGCGATGACTGCGGAACTGGGCCGTGCCTATGCCAAGCAGCAGTCGATCGCGGTGACCGGCTGGGTACCGCACTGGATGTTCGCCAAGTGGAAGCTGAAGTTCCTCGAAGACCCGAAAGGCGTGTATGGCGCCGCGGAAACCGTGAACAGCATCGGCAGCAAGGAACTGGCCACCAAGGCCCCGGAAGTGGCGGAGTTCCTGAAGAAGTTCAACTGGCAGTCGAAGGACGAGATTGGCGAAGTGATGCTGGCTATCCAGGAAGGCGCCAAGCCTGAAGCGGCGGCCAAGGACTGGGTGGCCAAGCACCCTGATCGCGTGAAGGAGTGGACGGGCAAGTAACACCCGTTCCGTTGTAGGAGCAGCCTTGTGCTGCGAAGAGGCCGGTGCAAGCTGCGAAGATTCGGGCAGCCTGTACCGGCCTCTTCGCAGCACAAGGCTGCTCCTACAGGGATATGTGCAAGCTGTTTTGTTGCGTGATCCGTAAAACACCGTTGCATCTAAGACTAAGGTCGTCTGGTTGGCGTCCGATAGCCGCATAAAGTAAGGGTCGTGGGTTCCACCCCTATCTGTGCTGCTAGGACAAAAACAATGAACGACAGCATTTACCTCTCGATACAAAACAGCCCCCGCTTCAAGGAGCTGGTCACCAAACGCGAACGGTTCGCCTGGATTCTCTCGGCGATCATGCTCGGCCTGTACTGCGCCTTCATCCTCCTGATCGCCTACGGTCCTCAGATCCTGGGCACCAAGCTCAGCCCTGAGTCGTCGATTACCTGGGGCATCCCCCTGGGCGTCGGCCTGATCGTCTCGGCATTCGTCCTGACCGCCATCTACGTACGCCGCGCCAACGGCGAATTCGATGAGCTGAACAAGGCCATCCTGAAGGAGGCGCAACAATGATTCGCCACGCCAAAGCCCTGGCCGTACTGGCCTGCGGAGCCTTCGCACCCGCCGTGTGGGCCGCCGATGCCCTGACCGGCGAGGTGCAGAAGCAACCGCTGAACGTCTCCGCGATCGCCATGTTCGTGGCCTTCGTCGCCTTCACCCTCGGTATCACCTACTGGGCCTCCAAGCGCAACAAGTCGGCGTCGGACTACTACGCCGCCGGTGGCAAGATCACCGGCTTCCAGAACGGCCTGGCGATTGCCGGTGACTACATGTCGGCCGCCTCGTTCCTGGGTATTTCTGCACTTGTGTTCACCTCTGGCTACGATGGCTTGATCTATTCGATCGGCTTCCTGGTCGGCTGGCCGATCATCCTCTTCCTGATCGCCGAACGCCTGCGCAACCTGGGCAAGTACACCTTCGCCGACGTGGCCTCGTACCGCCTCGGGCAGAAGGAAATCCGCACCCTGTCGGCCTCCGGTTCGCTGGTGGTGGTGGCGTTCTACCTGATCGCGCAGATGGTCGGTGCCGGCAAGCTGATCGAGCTGCTGTTCGGCCTGGACTACCACGTGGCGGTGATCCTGGTGGGTATCCTGATGTGCCTGTATGTACTGTTCGGCGGCATGCTGGCCACTACCTGGGTACAGATCATCAAGGCCGTGTTGCTGCTGTCCGGTGCCAGCTTCATGGCGCTGATGGTGATGAAGCACGTTGGCTTCGACTTCAACACCCTGTTCTCCGAGGCAATCAAGGTGCACGCCAAGGGCGAGGCGATCATGAGCCCGGGCGGCCTGGTCAAGGACCCGATCTCGGCATTCTCGCTGGGCCTGGCGTTGATGTTCGGTACCGCCGGCCTGCCGCACATCCTGATGCGCTTCTTCACCGTCAGTGACGCCAAGGAAGCGCGCAAGAGCGTGCTGTACGCCACCGGCTTCATCGGCTACTTCTACATCCTCACCTTCATTATCGGCTTTGGCGCCATCCTGCTGGTCAGCACCAACCCGGACTTCAAGGACGCCGCTGGCGCCCTGCTGGGTGGCAACAACATGGCAGCGGTGCACCTGGCCAACGCCGTGGGTGGCAGCGTGTTCCTCGGCTTCATCTCGGCTGTTGCCTTCGCCACCATCCTGGCGGTGGTCGCCGGCCTGACCCTGGCCGGTGCCTCGGCGGTGTCCCACGACCTGTACGCCAGTGTATGGCGCAAGGGCAAGGCCAACGACAAGGACGAGATCCGCGTGTCGAAGATCACCACCGTCGCCCTGGGCGTACTGGCGATCGGCCTGGGTATCCTGTTCGAGAAGCAGAACATCGCCTTCATGGTCGGCCTGGCGTTCTCCATCGCGGCCAGCTGCAACTTCCCGGTACTGCTGCTCTCGATGTACTGGAAGAAGCTGACCACCCGCGGTGCGATGATCGGCGGCTGGCTGGGCCTGGTGAGCGCGGTGACGCTGATGATCCTCGGCCCGACCATCTGGGTGCAGATCCTCGGCCACGAGAAGCCGATCTACCCGTACGAGTACCCGGCGCTGTTCTCGATGCTGATCGCCTTCGTCGGTATCTGGTTCTTCTCGGTCACCGACAAGTCCAAGGCTGCCGAAGACGAACGTGCGCTGTTCTTCCCGCAGTTCGTGCGTTCGCAGACTGGCCTGGGCGCTTCGGGTGCTGTTTCGCACTGATCCTTCCGGCAATGAAAAACCGCGCTTCGGCGCGGTTTTTTTGTGTTTTCGCCGCTAGATCATGCCTAGCAGCAACAAAACCAGCAGAACTACCAGCACCACGCCGATGATGCCGGACGGGCCATAGCCCCAGCTGCGCGAGTGCGGGAAGACCGGTAAGCCACCAATCAGCAGAAGGATCAGGATGATGATGAGAATCGTTGTCATGACGGAGTCCTTGCGTGGTTGAGGGTCAAGGGCCTCGGACTGCTGGCCTCTTGTAAATAAGGACTGGTGGTGAGTGTCAAAGATTCCATTTGTGTAGGGCTTGTACCGGCCTCTTCGCAGCACAAGGCTGCTCCTACAAGTGTGTGCGGTCCCTGCAGGAGCAGCCGGTGCAGGCTAACCACACAGTCATGCCCGTCCATTCACTACCCTGATGAACCCTGCCTGCCCACCAGGCCTTGATTAGACTGGTTGCACAACCCATCAGAACAAGGCCAGTCACCATGCAAAACCGCATCATGATTACCGGCGCCGGGTCCGGCCTCGGTCGCGAGATCGCCCTGCGCTGGGCGCGTGAGGGCTGGCGCCTGGCGCTGGCCGATGTCAACGAAGCCGGCCTGCGCGAAACCCTGGAGCTGGCCCGCGCAGCTGGCGGCGAAGGCTTTGCCCAGCGTTGCGACGTGCGCGACTACAGCCAGCTCACCGCCCTGGCCCAGGCCTGCACCGAGCAGTTCGGTGGTATCGATGTGATCGTCAACAACGCCGGCGTCGCTTCGGGCGGGTTCTTCGCCGAACTGTCGCTGGAGGACTGGGACTGGCAGATCGCGGTCAACCTGATGGGTGTGGTCAAGGGCTGCAAGGCCTTTCTGCCGCTGCTGGAGCGCAGCAAGGGGCGAATCATCAACATCGCCTCGATGGCTGCGCTGATGCAGGGGCCGGGCATGAGCAACTACAACGTGGCCAAGGCCGGCGTACTGGCCCTGTCGGAAAGCCTGCTGGTCGAGCTACGCGAACTGGAAGTGGCGGTGCACGTGGTGTGCCCGTCTTTCTTCCAGACCAACCTGCTGGACTCGTTCCGCGGGCCGAACCCGGCGATGAAAGCCCAGGTTGGCAAGCTGCTTGAAGGCTCGCCGATCAATGCGGCGGACATCGCCGAATACATCCACCGGCAGGTTGCCGCTGGTGAGTTCCTGATCCTGCCCCATGAGGCCGGGCGCCAGGCCTGGCAACTGAAGCGTCAGGCACCTGAGCGGCTGTATGACGAGATGGCTGAGATGGCGGTGAAAATGCGGGCCAAGGCTCAGTCGCGATGATTCGTCTGTAAGGAAAGTTACCGGCAGATGTAGGGTGCTTCTGAATCACGGTAGAACTATTGAGTAGCCCTATGCCGCCAAGGCAGGCTCCGGTTTTCCCTTTCGCTGGAGGAACGGAGCATGCTGGTAATAGGGCGCGAAGTGGGAGAGATCATCGTGATTGGTGATGACATTCGGATCATGGTCGTGGAAACGCGGGACGGGATGGTGCGCTTTGGAGTGGATGCACCGCGGCAAGTGCCGGTGCATCGGGCCGAGGTGTACAAGCGCATCAAGGAAGGGCAGCAGGCCAAGGCCCGCAGGGTTTGATGTTGCCTGTGCCGGCCTCTTCGCGGGCACGCCCGCGAAGAGGTCAGATCTGTTAGTCGAGCAGCTCGCGGGGCACATCATGCTTGGCCAGCAACTGGCACTGCTGGCTTTCCGGGTCGAAAAGGATGAACGCCTGGCCCTTGGCCAATGCCTGGCGCACCCGCAGCACGCGGGTTTCCAGCGGGGTGTCGTCGCCGTTGTCGGTACCGTCGCGGGTGACGAAGTCCTCGATCAGGCGGGTCAGGGTTTCGGCTTGCAGTTGGTCGTAGGGGATCAGCATGGTGGCGTTGCCTAGGGTCTTGGTGGGGGCATGCTACGCGAAATATTCGGGATTTTGGGGCCGCGTTGCGGCCCAATCGCCGGCAAGCCAGCTCCCACAGGGACAGCACAAAGCCTGGGCCTGTGGTTATCCTGTGGGAGCTGGCTTGCCGGCGATTGGGCTGCAAAGCAGCCCCCAGGGCCCTCAGCCTTTGTTGCCAACCAGGCTATCCACCGCCGGCACCCGCGTATCGCTCTCCATCTGTGCATCATGTTCCAGCTGGTGGCTGAAGCGCTCCAACGACGCATTGGCCGGCTGCGAATCACTGGCAAACACCGGCGGGCTCAGCAGGTACGCCGACAACAAGCGGCTCAACGCCGCCAGGCTGTCGATGTGTGTTCGCTCGTAGCCATGGGTGGCATCGCAACCAAAGGCTACCAGCGCGGTACGAATATCGTGCCCCGCCGTCACTGCCGAATGGGCATCGCTGAAGTAGTAGCGGAACAGATCGCGCCGCACCGGCAGGTCGTGGTCGCCGGCCAGTTTCAGCAGGTGCCGGGACAGGTGGTAGTCGTAAGGCCCCGACGAGTCCTGCATGGCCACGCTCACTGCATGTTCGCTGGAGGCCTGCCCGGGCGCCACCGGGGCGATGTCGATGCCGACAAACTCGCTGACGTCCCAGGGCAGGGCGCCAGCCGCTCCCGAGCCGGTCTCTTCGGTGATGGTGAACAGCGGGTGGCAGTCGATCAACGGTTGGCGGCCGCTTTCCACCACGGCTTTCAGCGCCGCCAGCAGCGCTGCCACGCCGGCCTTGTCGTCCAGGTGGCGGGCGCTGATGTGGCCGCTTTCGGTGAATTCGGGCAGCGGGTCGAAGGCAACGAAATCACCGATGCTTACACCCAGCGCCTCGCAGTCGGCGCGGGTGGCGCAGTAGGCGTCCAGGCGTACCTCAACGTGCTCCCAGCTGACCGGCATCTGGTCGATGGCGGTGTTGAAAGCATGCCCGCTGGCCATCAGCGGCAGCACGCTGCCCCGGTATACGCCGGTGTCGGTGAATACGCTGACCCGGCTGCCTTCGGCGAAGCGGCTGGACCAGCAACCGACCGGCGCCAGGGCCAGGCGGCCGTTGTCCTGCAACTGGCGCACGCTGGCGCCGATGGTGTCCAGGTGAGCGGACACGGCGCGGTCGGGCGAGGTTTGCCGGCCCTTGAGGGTGGCGCGGATGGTGCCGCGGCGGGTCAGCTCGAAAGGGATGCCCAGTTCGTCCAGGCGCTCGGCCACGTAGCGCACGATGGTGTCGGTGAAGCCGGTGGGGCTGGGGATGGCGAGCATCTCCAGCAGCACGCGCTTGAGGTAGTCGAGATCGGGTTCGGGATGTCGGTCGGACATGGTTGGGGGGCTCCTTTACTCCTGTGCCGGCCTCCTCGCGGGCACGCCCGCTCCTACAGGAACCCCACAAGTCTCGTGGGCTGTGCTGGACCTGTGGGAGCGGGCGAGCCCGCGAAGAGGCCATCAGCCTTTACGCCAAAGGCCGGCTATGCGGAAACAGCAGATCGATAAAACGCTCGGCGGTCGGTTGCGGTTCATGGTTGGCCAACCCTGCACGCTCGTTGGCCTCGATGATCACGTACTCCGGTTGCCCGGCATCACGCACCATGAAGTCCAGCCCCACCACCGGGATCTCCAGCGCCCGTGCAGCGCGCACGGCGGCTTCGGCCAGCACCGGGTGCAGGCGTTCGGTCACGTCTTCCAGGGTGCCGCCGGTGTGCAGGTTGGCGGTGCGTCGCACGGCCAGGCGCTGGCCGGCGGGCAACACGTCGTCGTAGCCAAAGCCCGCCGCGCGCAGGGTGCGCTCGGTTTCGTCGTCCAGTGGAATGCGGCTTTCGCCACCGGTTGCGGCCTGGCGCCGACGGCTCTGGGCATCGATCAGCTCGCGGATGCTGTGCTTGCCATCGCCCAGCACTTGCGCTGGGTGACGGATGGCTGCCGCCACCACTTCGTAGCCGATCACCACGATGCGCAGGTCATGCCCGGCATGGAAGCTCTCCAGCAACACGCGGCTGTCGAACTGGCGGGCATGCGCCACGGCTTGGGTGATGTCGTCGATGCAGGTGAGGTTCACCGCCACGCCCTGGCCTTGCTCGCCGTCGACCGGCTTGACCACCACCGCGCCATGCTCTTCGAGAAACGCCAGGTTGTCGTCGGCATTGCCGGCCAGCTGCTGCGCCGGCACCTGCAGCCCGGCATTGTGCAAGGCATGTTGGGTAAGGCGCTTGTCCTGACACAGGGTCATGGTCACGGCGCTGGTCAGGTCGCTGAGCGACTCACGGCAGCGAATGCGGCGCCCGCCCAGGCTGAGGGTGAACAGGCCGCCAGCGGCATCGTCCACTTGTACCTCAATGCCTCGACGCAGCGCTTCGTCGACGATGATGCGTGCGTAGGGGTTGAGGTCGGCTTGAGGCCCCGGCCCCAGAAACAGCTGTTCGTTGATGCCGTTCTTGCGCTTGACCGCGAAGGTCGGCAGGTTGCGAAAACCCAGCTTCTGGTAAAGGCGCTTGGCCTGGCGGTTGTCGTGCAGCACCGACAGGTCCAGGTAGGCCAGGCCGCGGCTCATGAAGTGTTCGATCAGATGGCGCACCAGCACCTCGCCCACGCCGGGGCGGGTGCAGTGCGGGTCTACCGCCAGGCACCAGAGGCTGCTGCCGTGCTCGGGGTCGTCGAACGCCTTGGCGTGGTTCAGGCCCATGACACTGCCGATCACCGCGCCGCTGTCTTCGTCCTCGGCCAGCCAGTACGCCGGGCCGCCCAAGTGCAGAGGCGTAAGCAGCTCGGCGTCCACCGGCAACATGCCGCGCGCCTGGTACAGGGTGTTGATCGCCTGCCAGTCGCCCGGGTTCTGCGCCCGGCGCACGCGAAAGCCGCGGAACACCCGCTGCGCCGGGCGGTAGTCGGTGAACCACAGGCGCAGGGTGTCGGACGGGTCGAGGAACAGTTGCTGCGGGGCCTGGGCCAGCAGCTGCTGCGGCGCGGCCACGTACAGGGCGATATCGCGCTCGCCGGGGCGTTCTTCCAGCAGGTCGGCGGCCAGGTCGGCCGGGTTGGGGTAGGTGTGGCCGATCAGCAGCCGGCCCCAGCCGCAATGTACGGCGCGCGGCTGGTCGTGGGGCTGGCTGCCGTCGCCGGCCAGGCGCGCCTGCAGGCGCTCGTAGGACGGCGCCTGGCCGCGCAGCAGGCGCTGACCGTAAGCGATTTCATGGGCTTTCATCGGTCAGATTCCTTGTTCGCTCAGCCACAGGTTCAGCGCCGCCAGCTGCCACAGCTTGGAGCCGCGTAGCGGTGTCAGCTGGCCGTGCGGGTTGCTCAGCAGGCGGTCGAGCATGGCCGGGTTGAACAGCCCGCGGTCCTGGCTGGGGTCGGTCAGCAGTTCACGTACCCAGCCGAGGGTGGCGCCTTCCAGATGCTTCAGGCCCGGCACCGGGAAGTAGCCCTTCTTGCGGTCGATCACCTCGTGCGGGATCACCCGCCGCGCCGCCTGCTTGAGCACCTGCTTGCCGCCGTCGGGCAGCTTGAAGCGTGCCGGAATGCGTGCCGAAAGCTCCACCAGCCGGTAGTCGAGGAATGGCGTGCGCGCCTCCAGGCCCCAGGCCATGGTCATGTTGTCGACCCGTTTGACCGGGTCGTCGACCAGCATCACCGTGCTGTCCAGGCGTAGCGCCTTGTCTACCGCATCGGGGGCGCCAGGGCGGGCGAAGTGTTCACGGACAAAGTCGCCCGCTGCGTCGCTTTCCAGCAGCCAGGGTGCCTGCACGGTGTCGCGGTACTCGGCGTGGCTGCGATCGAAGAAGGCTTCGCGGTAGGCGGTAAAGGCATCCTCTGCGCCGTCCACCTGCGGGTACCAGTGGTAGCCGGCGAACAGCTCGTCGGCGCCCTGGCCGCTTTGCACGCCCTTGCAGTGCCTGGCCACTTCCCGCGACAGCAGGTAGAAGGCGATGCAGTCATGGCTGACCATGGGTTCGCTCATGGCGCGGAAGGCGGCTGGCAACTGGTCGATGATTTCGTGCTCGGCAATGCGCAGCTGGTGGTGACGGGTGCCGTAGTGCCTGGCGATCAGGTCGGAGTACTGGAACTCGTCGCCGCGTTCGCCACCGGCATCCTCGAAACCGATGGAGAAGGTCGACAGGTCATCCACGCCCACTTCGCGCAGCAGGCCGACCAGCAGGCTGGAATCGACCCCGCCAGACAGCAGTACACCTACGTCCACTGCTGCCCGTTGGCGAATGGCCACGGCGTCGCGGGTGGCGTCGAGCACGCGGGTGGTCCAGCCTTCCAGGTCCAGCTCACGTTCATCGGGGTTGGCGCCGTAGTGCAGCTGCCACCAGGTCTGGCGTTCCACTTCGCCATGACGATCGATGCGCATCCAGGTGCCGGGTTCCAGCTTTTGCACGTTGGCCAGCAGGGTGCGTGGCGCCGGCACCACGGCGTGGAAATTCAGGTAGTGGTTGAGTGCCACCGGGTCGAGCATCGGGTCGATGTCACCACCCTTGAGCAGCGCTGGCAGGGTCGAGGCGAAGCGCAGGCGCTCGCCGTTGCGCGACAGGTACAAGGGCTTTACGCCCAGGCGGTCGCGGGCGAGGAACAGGCGCTGGTTGTCGCGTTCCCAGATGGCCAGGGCGAACATGCCATTGAGCTTGGGCAGCAGGGCCGCGCCCCAGGCGTGGTAGCCCTTCAGCAACACCTCGGTGTCGCCGTCGGACCAGAAGCTGTAGCCCAGGGCTTGCAGCTCCTGGCGCAGTTCGGGGAAGTTGTAGATGGCGCCGTTGAAGGCCAGCGACAGGCCCAGGGTGTTGTCCACCATCGGCTGGGCAGAGCCGTCGGACAGGTCCATGATTTTCAGGCGCCGGTGGCCGAGGGCGATCGGGCCTTGGCTATGGAAGCCCCAGGCATCCGGGCCGCGGGGCGCCAGGTGGTGGGTTATGCGCTCTACCGCAGCCAGGTCGGCTGGGCGAGGGGCTTGGTCGATGGGTGTAAAACGCAACTCTCCTGCTAATCCGCACATAGGTCCTTACCGGTTTTTCCGTTGGGGAGGGGGTGCCCCGGATTAGGGCACCTTAAGGAACTGACCCATGTGGTTTGCGAGAGTTTTAGATCGATCTGTTATATGGGGCTGCTGCGCAGCCCTTCGCGGGCTCGCCCGCACAGGTTCACCACAGGCCTGGGGCCTTACGCGGTCCCTGTGGGAGCTGGCTTGCCGGCGATTGGGCTGCGCAGCAGCCCCCGGCCCGATCACTTCCCACGAATCAACCTGCGCAAGGCAAACCGATTCGGGTGGCACGCCTCCGCCACCGCCCGTGGCAACGGCAGCGGTTCCCCGCATACCCACGCCGCCACCAGTTCGCCGCTCAACGGCGCCGTGATCAACCCGCGCGAGCCGTGCCCGCTGTTCACATACAACCCATCCAGCCAGGGGCAGGCCACATCCGGCACCTGCCGCGCATCCCGGCCCAGCACTGCATATGCCTGGGCGAACGCCTGCGCATCCGCCACCGGCCCGACGATCGGCAGGTAATCCGGGCTGGTGCAACGGAACGCTGCACGGCCTTCCAACTGCCCGGGGTCCAGTTCGGCGGCGCCCAGGCGCTGGGCAAGGTCGACCGAAATCTCGTCCAGCAATGCCAGGTTGCCCTGGTGCTCGGCTACCGTCGGCGCCAGGTCTGTGCTGTGGAAGTCGAAGCTCGCGCCCAAGGTGTGTTCATCGCCGCGCGGCGGCGCTACATAGCCTTCCGCACACACCACGGTGCGCAGCGCGCGGCTGCTGGGGGTGGCCGGCAGGCGGGTGATCTGCCCGCGGATGCGCTTGAGCGGCAGCTGCGCGCATGGTTCGAAGCGCAGTATGTCGGCGGCACCGGCCAGCACCACCACCGGCGCGCTGGCCAGCAAACGTTCGCCAGCCCAGGCTTGCCACTGCCCGTCGACCTTGCGCAGCTCGAGCACCTCCTGGTGCGTCAGTAGGCGAATACCCGGGTGCTGCAACTGCTGCTGGCACAGCGCCGGCGGGTGCACCCAGCCACCTTCGGGATAGAACAGCCCGCCAGCCTGCAAGGCCACACCTGCGATGGCTTCGGCTTCTGCACGTTCCAGCGAGTGCAGCAGGCCATGTTCGAAGGCGCCAGCCAGTTTGCCCTGGCGTTCGGCTTCCTTGTTGTCGAAGGCCAGTTGCAGCACGCCGCAGGCATCCCAGTCGTGGCCACGTTGCAGGCGCTGCAGCTGGCGCCGGGTATAGCCGAAACCGGCGAGGATCATCTGCGACAACGCCGTGCCATGGGCGGACAGCTTGAGGTACAGCACCCCTTGCGGGTTACCCGAAGCTTCCCGAGCCGGCGTGTCGTGGCGTTCCAGCACGGTAACCTGCCAGCCACGCCGTGCCAGGCTGGCGGCGGTGGTGCTGCCGGCGAGCCCGGCGCCTATCACCAGCGCTTCACGCGGCCCCGCAACGGCAGCCGGGCGCGTATACCATGGCGCACCGGGGCTGGGCACAGGGCCGACATAGGCGCCGCTCATCACTTCCCATTTCTTGCCGATGCCCGGCACCTTCTTCATGGCGAAGCCGGCATCGACCAGGCTGCGGCGTACCCAGCCGGTGGTGGTGAAGGTGCCTAGCACCGTGCCCGTGTGTGACAGCCGTGCCAGTTGCGCGAACAGCTCCGGGGTCCACATGTCGGGGTTCTTGGCCGGCGCGAAGCCGTCGAGGAACCACACATCGATCTGCGCATCGAGTTGCGGCAGCTGCTCCAGTACGTCGCCTATCAGCAGGGTGAGGGTGACCCGGCCGTTGTCGAAGGTGAACTGCTGGAAGCCAGGGTGCACTGCCACGTACTGCTCCAGCAGGGGCTGGCTGTAGGCCGCCAGTTCCGGCCACAGGCGTATGGCGCGGGCCAGATCGTCGCGGCCGAGGGGGTATTTTTCGACGCTGACGAAATGCAGGCGGGCCTCGGCATGGGCGTGCTGCTCGAACAGTTGCCAGGCGCAGTAGAAATTCATGCCGGTGCCGAACCCGGTTTCGCCGATCACCACGCAGGCGTGCGGGGCGAGGTTGGCAAAGCGCTCGGCCAGACGGGTTTGCCCGAGAAACACGTGCCTGGTTTCTTCGATGCCTTCGTTGACTGCGAAATAGACGTCGTCGTATTGCCGCGAATGGGGGCGGCCCTGGTCGTCCCAGTCGATCTGGGCGTGCTGGAGGAGGGTGGACATGGTTGGCTCGGTTGCAGCGGATGGGCGGATTTTATGCCATCTGAGGATTTTGCGCTGGCTGTGCCGGCCCTATCGCCGGCAAGCCAGCTCCCACAAGTACTGCACAAGCCTTCAAATCCGCTAGTCTTGCTTATCCATTGAAGGAGCCAGTGCATGTTCGAATCCGCAGAAATCGGCCACAGCATCGACAAGGAGGCTTACGACGCCGAGGTACCCGCTTTGCGCGAGGCCCTGCTCGAAGCCCAGTACGAACTCAAGCAGCAGGCGCGCTTCCCGGTGATCGTGCTGATCAACGGTATCGAAGGCGCCGGCAAGGGCGAGACGGTCAAACTGCTGAACGAGTGGATGGACCCGCGCATGATCGATGTGCTCACCTTCGACCAGCAGACCGACGAAGAGCTGGCCCGCCCGCCAGCCTGGCGCTACTGGCGGGCCCTGCCACCCAAGGGGCGGATGGGCGTGTTCTTCGGCAACTGGTACAGCCAGATGCTGCAGGGGCGGGTGCACGGGGTGTTCAAGGATGCCGTGCTCGACCAGGCCATCACCGGCGCCGAACGCCTGGAAGAGATGCTGTGCGACGAAGGTGCGTTGATCATCAAGTTCTGGTTCCACCTGTCCAAGAAGCAGATGAAGGCGCGGCTGAAATCGCTCAAGGACGACCCGCTGCACAGCTGGAAGATCAGCCCGCTGGACTGGCAGCAGTCGGAAACCTACGACCGTTTCGTGCGCTTTGGTGAGCGCGTGCTGCGCCGCACCAGCCGCGACTACGCGCCATGGCATGTCATTGAGGGCGTCGATCCGAACTACCGCAGCCTGGCGGTAGGGCGCATCCTGCTGGAAAGCCTGCAGGCGGCACTGGACAACAATCCCAAAGGCAAGCACCAGGGCAACGTCGCCCCGCTGGGCCGCAGCATCGACCAGCGCAGCCTGCTCG
This sequence comes from Pseudomonas shirazica, assembly GCF_015168335.1. Taxonomy (NCBI): domain Bacteria; kingdom Pseudomonadati; phylum Pseudomonadota; class Gammaproteobacteria; order Pseudomonadales; family Pseudomonadaceae; genus Pseudomonas; species Pseudomonas shirazica. The sequence continues at coordinate 3,844,364 of NZ_CP063456.1, read as the reverse complement.
GCGCGCTGGACATGACCCTGCGCTTGGACAAGTCCGACTACCAGGAGCAACTGGTCACCGAGCAGGCCCGCCTGGCCGGCCTGCTGCGCCACAAGCACATGCGTCGGCATGCCTTGGTGGCGGTGTTCGAAGGCAACGACGCTGCCGGCAAAGGGGGCGCCATCCGCCGCGTGGCGGCAGCGCTGGACCCGCGCCAGTACCGCATCGTGCCCATTGCCGCGCCCACTGAAGAAGAGCGCGCGCAGCCATACCTGTGGCGGTTCTGGCGGCACATTCCGGCGCGTGGCAAGTTCACCATCTTCGACCGTTCCTGGTATGGCCGGGTGCTGGTGGAACGTGTGGAAGGCTTCTGCAGCCCGGCCGACTGGATGCGTGCCTACAGCGAGATCAACGATTTCGAGGAACAGCTGGTGAATGCCGGCACGGTGGTGGTCAAGTTCTGGCTGGCGATCGACCAGCAGACCCAGCTGGAGCGTTTCGAAGAGCGCGAGCAGATCCCGTTCAAGCGTTACAAGATCACCGAGGATGACTGGCGCAACCGCGACAAGTGGGACGACTATGTCCAGGCGGTGGGCGACATGGTCGACCGCACCAGCACCGAGATTGCGCCGTGGACGCTGGTGGAGGCCAACGACAAGCGCTGGGCGCGGGTGAAGGTGTTGCGCACCATCAACCAGGCGCTTGAGGCGGCGTTTGCCAGGGACAAGAAATAGCCAGGCTTGTTGGTTGCCTGTTCTGGCCTCTTCGCGGGCACGCCCGCTCCCACAGGATTTGCACACACTCTGAATCTTGTGGGGTCCCAGTGGGAGCGGGCGTGCCCGCGAAAGGGCCAGAACAGGCAGCACACCTGCCAAGCCATGCCGCAGAAGAATGGCCTGATGAATTCTTTTCCCGGCACCCACCACCGTCCCCGCCCTCCAAGCCCGTAGAATTCAACCACCCCCACCACGGGCTCGATCGAGGATTTTATGCACACCATTACCGGCCGCTGGGGCTATGGCCTTTTCCTGGCACTTTTGACGGCGTTGCTCTGGGGCATCCTGCCGATCAAGCTCAAGCAGGTGCTGCAAGTGGTCGACCCGGTCACCGTCACCTGGTACCGCCTGCTGGTCTCCGGCGGCCTGCTGTTCGCCTGGCTGGCCGCCAAGCGCAGGCTGCCTTCCTTCAGCAAGCTGACGCCCAAGCGCAAAGGCCTGGTGGTAGTGGCCGTGCTTGGCCTGATGGGCAACTACGTGCTGTACCTGATTGGCCTGAACCTGCTCAGCCCGGGCACTGCGCAACTGGTCGTGCAGATCGGCCCGGTGCTGTTGCTGGTGGCCAGCGTGTTCGTGTTCCGCGAACGCTTCAGCCTGGGGCAGGGCGTGGGCCTGCTGATCCTGCTGGCGGGGTTCGGGCTGTTTTTCAACCAGCGCCTGGAAGAGCTGCTGACATCGCTCGGCACCTATACCACCGGCGTGCTGACCATCCTGTTGGCCACCAGCGTCTGGGTGTTCTATGCGCTCAGCCAGAAGCAGTTGCTGACGGTGTGGCATTCGCAGCAGGTAATGATGGTGATCTACCTCAGTTGCGCCGCGCTGCTGACACCCTGGGCCCACCCGTTGGAGGCGTTGCAGCTGACCCCGGTGCAAGGCTGGCTGTTGCTGGCCTGTTGCCTGAACACCCTGGTGGCCTATGGCGCGTTCGCCGAGGCGCTGGCGCACTGGGAGGCGTCGCGGGTGAGTGCCACGCTGGCGCTGACCCCGCTGGTGACCTTTGTCGCGGTGGCACTGGCGGCGTTGGTCTGGCCTGATTATGTGCACGCCGAGGACATCAATGCCCTGGGCTATGTGGGGGCGGTGACCGTGGTGCTGGGCTCGGCGCTGGTGGCACTGGGGCCTTCGCTGGTGGCCGGGTGGCGCGCCCGCAAGTTCAAGAGGGTTGCGCGCTCTGTGTAGGAGCGGCCTTGTGTCGCGATGGGCTGCGCAGCAGCCCCAGAAATCTATGTTGCTGCCGAGATTTCTGGGGCTGCTGCGCAGCCCATCGCGACACAAGGCCGCTCCTACAGGGGAGCGCGGTCTCTGAGCTGTCAGCCTTTGCCCCCCGGAGCCAGCATGTTCTCCGGCCTCACCCACTGGTCGAACTGCTCATTGGTCAGGTACTTCAATTCCAGTGCCGCCTCGCGCAAGGTCTTGCCTTCGCCATAGGCCTTCTTGGCAATTTCCGCTGCCTTGTCATAGCCAATATGCGGGTTCAACGCCGTCACCAGCATCAGCCCCCGTTCCAGGTGCGCCGCCATCTGCTCGGCATCCGGCTCGATGCCCGCCACGCAGTGCTGCTGGAAGTTGCGGCAGCCGTCAGCCAGCAATTCGATCGACTGCAGCAAGTTGTGGATGATCACCGGCTTGAACACGTTCAGTTGCAAATGCCCCTGGCTGGCGGCAAAGCCGATCGCCGCGTCGTTGCCCAGCACCTGACAGGCCAGCATCGACAGCGCCTCGCACTGGGTAGGGTTGACCTTGCCTGGCATGATCGAGCTGCCCGGCTCGTTGGCCGGCAGGCGTACCTCGGCCAACCCGGCGCGCGGGCCGGAACCCAGCAGGCGCAGGTCATTGGCGATTTTCATCAGGGCCACGGCCAGGGTCTTCAGGGCGCCGGCCAGGCTGGTCAGTGGCTCGTGGCCGGCGAGGGCAGCGAACTTGTTCGGCGCAGTGACGAACGGCAAGCCGGACAGCGCCGCCAGCTCGGCGGCGATGGCTTCGGCAAAACCGTGCGGGGCGTTGAGCCCGGTGCCCACGGCAGTGCCGCCCTGAGCCAGCTCGCACACTGCCGGCAGGGTGGCGCGGATGGCACGCTGGGCGTAGTCGAGTTGGGCGACGAAGGCCGATACCTCCTGGCCGAAGGTGATCGGCGTGGCGTCCATCATGTGCGTGCGACCGGTCTTTACCAGCTTGTGGTGGCGTGCCGACAGCTCGGCCAGCCCCGAGGACAGCTCTGCAATGGCCGGCAGCAGCTTGTCGTGCACCGCCTGCGCCGCAGCGATATGCATGGCGGTGGGGAAGCAGTCGTTGGAGCTCTGCGAGCGGTTGACGTGGTCGTTGGGGTGTACGGGCGCCTTGCCGCCACGGCCGTTGCCGGCCAGCTCATTGGCCCGCCCGGCGATCACTTCGTTCACGTTCATGTTGCTCTGGGTGCCGCTGCCGGTCTGCCAGACCACCAGCGGGAACTGGTCGTCATGCTCGCCGTCCAGCACTTCGTCGGCGGCCTGTTCGATCAGCCGGGCGATGTCGGCCGGCAAGTCGCCGTTACGGTCGTTGACGCGTGCCGCGGCCTTCTTGATCAGCGCCAGGGCATGCAGCACCGCGATGGGCATGCGTTCCTTGCCAATGGCGAAGTTGATCAGCGAACGCTGGGTCTGCGCACCCCAGTAGGCGTCCTCAGGAACTTCGACCGGGCCCAGGCTGTCTGTCTCGATACGGCTCATTCTGTACTCACTCCCTTGTAGTTCGAAATCGCAGTTTAGGCCCTGATTCGACCGAGCGGTTCAGTCGCTCGTCGTGCCACTTGAGCACATCGCCACCACGGCGCAGAATGCTCTACTCTGAGGTACCCGCCTCCCTCTCTTCTGAAGGAAATGCAATGACCCGTCTCCGTGTCCTTTGTGCCGCCGTTGCCCTGGCTTGCGCCAGCGGCCAGGTACTCGCTGCCACCGCCAGCCACAACGCTGCTGCCGAGAAATTCCTGACCCTGGCCAACGCCGACAAGCTGGGCACCCCGGTGTACATGCAGGTCCAGCAGATGTTCGCCCAACGTTTCGCCCAGACCAAGGCCCCGGCCACCAAGCAGCCGGTGCTGGAAAGCTACCAGGCCAAGGCCAACGCCGCGCTGGACAACGCCATCGGCTGGAACAAGCTGAAGCCGAAGATGGTCGACCTGTACACCCAGACCTTCACCGAGCAGGAGCTCAAGGACCTGGTCAAGTTCTACGAATCGCCGCTGGGCAAGAAAGTGCTGCGCGAAATGCCCAAGGTCACCCAGCAGTCGGCTCAGCTGACCCAGCAGAGCCTGGAGCCAGCGGTGCCGGTGGTGAACAAGCTGCTGGATGACATGACCAAGGAACTGGACCCGAACGCTGGCAAGGCCGCCGCCCCGGCGAAGAAGTGAGTACGCCGCGATGACCATGCAACAGCGTATCGAACAGCAGCTGGCCGCCCTGGCGCCGCAACACCTGCAAGTGCTCAATGAAAGCCACATGCACAGTCGTGGTCAGGAGACCCACTACAAGGCAGTGATCGTCAGTGAGCAGTTTGCCGGGTTGAACAGCGTCAAGCGCCACCAGAAGGTGTACGCCACCATGGGTGAGCTGATGGGCGAGATCCATGCCCTGGCCATCCACACCTACACCGCCGAAGAGTGGGCCAAGGTCGGCGTTGCACCGGCCTCGCCGGTGTGCGCGGGCGGCGGGCACTGAAACCTTGCTGTTGTTCTGGTAGAATCCTGCAAAATCCGGGGGCCGCTTTGCGGCCCATTCGCGGCACAAGGCCGCTCCTACAGGGATAGCGCAGCCCGTCGGCTGGTGCATTCCCCTGTAGGAGCGGCCTTGTGCCGCGAATGGGGCGTAAAGCGCCCCCGCTTTTTTGTCACACTGTCAAACCCGGTCCGCCCCTTACGAGGGCAACCACTGGAGATCCTGCTTCATGTCCCAACCCATCGTCGTCGCGGCGCTGTACAAGTTCGTCACCCTGGAAGACTACGTCGAGCTGCGCGAGCCGCTGCTCAAGACCATGCTCGACAACAACGTCAAGGGCACCCTGCTGCTGGCCCACGAGGGCATCAACGGCACCGTGTCGGCCACCCGCGAAGGCATCGACGGCCTGCTGGCCTGGCTGCGCAACGACCCACGCCTGGCCGATGTCGACCACAAGGAATCGTACTGCGACGAACAGCCGTTCTACCGCACCAAGGTCAAGCTCAAGAAAGAGATCGTAACCCTCGGCGTACCGGGCGTGGACCCGAACCAGGCGGTCGGCACCTACGTCGAGCCCAAGGACTGGAACGCGCTGATCAGCGACCCGGAAGTACTGCTGATCGACACCCGCAACGACTATGAAGTGGCCATCGGCACCTTCAAGGGCGCCATCGACCCGAAGACCGAAACCTTCCGCGAGTTCCCCGACTACATCAAGGCCAACTTCGACCCCAGCAAGCACAAGAAGGTTGCCATGTTCTGTACCGGCGGTATCCGTTGCGAAAAAGCCTCCAGCTACATGCTCGGTGAAGGCTTCGAGGAGGTCTATCATCTTAAGGGCGGCATCCTGAAATACTTCGAGGAAGTGCCTCAGGAAGAAAGCCTGTGGGACGGCGACTGCTTCGTCTTCGACAACCGCGTCACGGTGCGCCATGACCTGAGCGAAGGCGAGTACGACCAGTGCCACGCCTGCCGCCACCCGATCAACGCAGAGGAGCGCGCGTCCGAGCACTATTCGCCAGGGGTCAGCTGCCCGCACTGCTGGGACACCCTGAGCGAGAAGACCCGGCGTAGCGCCATCGACCGGCAGAAGCAGATCGAGCTGGCCAAGGCCCGCAACCTGCCGCACCCGATCGGTTACAACTACAAAGCCGAGGCTTGATGCATGTCTGCACGCCTGATCTATGTGATGGACCCGATGTGCTCCTGGTGCTGGGGTTTCGCACCCGTGGCCGCGGCCCTGATCGCCCAGGCGCGTGACGCAGGCGTGCCCACCCGCCTGGTGCCAGGCGGGCTGCGTACCGGCGGCAGTGCCCTGGACAGCTCTACCCGCAAGTACATCCTTGAACACTGGCAGGCGGTGGCCGACGCCACCGGCCAGCCGTTCCGCTTCGAGGGGGCCATGCCCGACGGCTTCGTCTACGACACCGAGCCGGCCTGCCGTGCCCTGGTCACCGCCCGCGAGCTGGACGCCGAACGCGTCTGGCCGCTGCTGGCGCTGATCCAGCGTTCGTTCTACGAGCAGGGAGTGGACGTCACCATTGCACCGCATCTGGTCGACCTGGCCGAACAGGCAGGCTTCGACCGCACCGTGTTCGCCGAGGCCTTCGCCTGTGCCGACACCCGCGCCGCCACTGCAGCCGATTTCAGCTGGGCCCAGGACCTGGGCATCGCCGGTTTCCCGACCTTGCTGGCCGAACGCAATGGCCAACTGGCCCTGCTGACCAACGGCTATCAGCCGCTGGAGCGCCTGCAACCCTTGCTCGGCCGCTGGCTGCAGCAGGCCGCCTGTGCTTGATGTGCCTGGGTCACCCGACCCGGTACCGGGCAAACCTCACACTGTGGCCGATAGATTGAGCTGGGCGGAAATCCGCCGCCTGGCCCTGCATCACAAGAAAAACCTCTGGTCCGCCAACCTAATCGCCGTATTGGCGGCCTGCTGCAGCGTGCCTATCCCGCTGCTGTTGCCGCTGCTGGTGGATGAAGTGCTGCTGGGCCATGGCGATGCCGCGTTGAAGTGGATGAACCACCTGCTGCCGTCCAGCTGGCAGGTGGCGGCGGGCTACATCGGCCTGATGTTGCTGCTGACCCTGTGCCTGCGCCTGGCCGCCCTGGCGTTCAACGTGATCCAGGCCAAGCTGTTCGCCGGCCTGGCCAAGGACATCGTCTACCGCCTACGCATTCGCCTGATCGAGCGGCTCAAGCGCATCTCGCTGAAGGAGTACGAAAGCCTGGGCAGCGGCACGGTGACCACCCACCTGGTCACCGACCTGGACACCCTCGACAAGTTCGTCGGCGAAACCCTGAGCCGCTTCCTGGTTGCCATGCTGACCCTTACCGGCACGGCGGCCATCCTGATCTGGATGCACTGGCAGCTGGCCATGCTGATATTGCTGTTCAACCCGCTGGTGATCTATTTCACCGTGCAGTTGGGCAAGCGCGTCAAGCACCTGAAAAAGCTCGAGAACGACAGCACCGCACGCTTTACCCAGGCGCTGGCGGAAACCCTCGACGCCATTCAGGAAATCCGCGCCGGTAACCGCCAGGGCTACTTCCTCGGTCGCCTTGGCCTGCGCGCCCGCGAAGTGCGGGACTACGCCGTGGACTCGCAGTGGAAAAGCGATGCCAGCGGCCGCGCCAGTGGCCTGCTGTTCCAGTTCGGCATCGATATCTTCCGCGCCGCGGCCATGCTCACCGTGCTGTTCTCCGACCTGTCGATCGGCCAGATGCTGGCGGTATTCAGCTACCTGTGGTTCATGATCGGCCCGGTGGAGCAACTGCTCAACCTGCAATACGCCTACTACGCCGCCGGCGGCGCATTGAGCCGCCTCAACGAGCTGCTGGCACGTGCCGACGAGCCGCAGTACCCGGCGGCCAGCAACCCGTTCGCCGGCCGCGAGACGGTAGGTATCGAAGTACGCGACCTGCGCTTTGCCTATGCCGACGAGCCGGTGCTCGAGCACCTCGACCTGTCCATCGCCCCGGGCGAGAAGGTGGCGATCGTCGGCGCCAGCGGTGGCGGCAAGAGCACCCTGGTGCAGCTGTTGCTGGGGCTTTACAGCGCCCAGGCCGGCACCATCCGCTTTGGCGGTGCCAGCCTGCAGGAAATCGGCCTGGAAACCCTGCGTGAAAACGTCGCGGTGGTGTTGCAGCACCCGTCGTTGTTCAACGACACCGTGCGCGCCAACCTGACCATGGGCCGTGACTGCAGCGACGAGGCCTGTTGGCAGGCACTGCGCATCGCCCAGCTGGATGCCACCATCGCCGCCTTGCCGCAGGGCCTGGACAGTGTGGTGGGGCGCTCTGGCGTGCGCTTGTCCGGTGGCCAGCGCCAGCGCCTGGCCATTGCCCGCATGGTGCTGGCCGAACCCAAGGTGGTGATCCTCGACGAAGCCACCTCGGCCCTGGATGCCGCCACCGAATACAACCTGCACCAGGCCCTGGCGCGCTTCCTCAGCGGCCGCACCACACTGATCATCGCCCACCGCCTGTCGGCGGTGAAACAGGCCGACCGGGTGCTGGTGTTCGACGGCGGGCATGTGGCCGAGGATGGCGACCACCAGCAGCTGATTGCCGAGGGTGGGTTGTATGCCAAGCTTTACGGGCACCTGCAGCAGAGCTGAATTTGTGGCTGCCTGTGCGAGCCCTATCGCCGGCAAGCCAGCTCCCACAGGATTACCACAGGCCTGAGCGTTGTGGGGTACCTGTGGGAGCTGGCTTGCCGGCGATAGGGCCGGGAAGGCCGTGCGAAAACCCCCGGGTTTCCTGTCATAAAAAACCCAACCGCGAGGATGGCAAATGGCCTACGCTGTGCTTTGTCTGGGTTGATTTGCGCCTTATCTGCTCTGTGACAGGGACTCCATGAAGGGACATCGCACTCTAGAAGCGCCAAAGTTGCTCGGCATCACCTGGCCCTTCATCGCCGTTGTGGTCTTCCAGGTAGCCTTGGGCAGCCTGAGCCTTTATACGCTCTCGGCCGTGCGTGCCTACGTCGCGGGCGAAAGCCTGTGGTCCAAGGCGCAGAAAGACGCCATCTACTACCTCAACCTGTACGCCGAAACCCGCGACGACAGCACCTATCAGCGCTATCGCCAGGCCATCACCGTGCCCCAGGGCGACCACCAACTGCGCGAAGTGATGGACCAGCCCAGCCCCGACCTGGATGCCGCACGCCAGGCCGTGCTGCAAGGCGGTAACCACCCCGACGATGTCGAGCGGATCATCTGGTTCTACCGTAACTTTCGTAACGTAAGCTACATGCAGACGGCCATCGACTACTGGGACATCGGCGACGACTACCTGGGCAAGCTGGATATGCTGGCCGTGGAAATGCGCAGCAGCTTCGCCGCTGGCTCGGTCGACGCCCGCACAATAAGCGACTGGAAGGCGCGCATCGTCACCATCAACGAAGGGGTAACCCCGGCCGCCAAGGCGTTCAGCGATGCCTTGGGCGAAGGCTCGCGCATGCTGCTGCGGGTGCTGCTTATCACCAACCTGCTGACCGCGATGTTCCTGATTGCCATTGCCTGGCGCCGCTCCAGCAAGCTGCTGGCCCAGCGTCAGGCCTTTGCCAGCGCCCTGCAAGAAGAAAAGGAGCGGGCGCAGATTACCCTGCAGGCCATTGGTGATGCGGTGATTACCACTGATGTGGAGGGCAGTATCGGCTACATGAACCCGGCCGCCGAACAACTGACCCACTGGCAGGCCGGCCAAGCCCAGGGCCTGCCGTTGTCGGCGCTGTTCAGCCTGGTGGACGAGCAGGCCGAGGAAGACGGCCGCAGCCTGGTCGAGCAGGTGCTCAGCGGCAGCCTCAAGGGTGGCGCCGAGCATGCCCGGCTGATCCAGCGCCTGGACGGCAGTACTGTGTCGGTCAACCTGGTCGGCTCGCCGATCGTCAATGACGGCCAGGTCAGCGGTATCGTGCTGGTGCTGCACGACATGACCCAGGAGCGCCAGTACATCGCCAACCTGTCCTGGCAGGCGACCCATGACGCCCTGACCGGCCTGGCCAACCGCCGCGAGTTCGAATACCGCCTGGAGCAGGCGCTCAATGACCTGGCGCGCCAGGCCGGGCGGCATTCGCTGATGTTCCTGGACCTCGACCAGTTCAAGCTGGTCAACGATACCTGCGGGCATGCCGCCGGCGACGAGCTTCTGCGGCACATCTGCGCCGTGCTGCAGTCCGGCCTGCGCGAGGGCGATACCCTGGCCCGGCTGGGTGGTGACGAATTCGGCGTGCTGCTGGAAAACTGCCCGCCCGACCAGGCCGAGCGCATTGCCGAGCAGCTGCGCCAGCTGGTGCAGAGCCTGCATTTCGTGTGGAAAGGGCGGCCGTTCGTCACCACCGTCAGTGTCGGCCTGGTGCACATGGCCCAGTCCCCCGGCACCCTCGAAACCTCGCTGCGCGCCGCCGACATGGCTTGCTACATGGCCAAGGAAAAGGGCCGCAACCGCGTGCAGGTGTACCATGCCGACGACAGCGAGCTGTCCATGCGCTTTGGTGAAATGGCCTGGATCCAGCGCTTGCACGTGGCCCTGGAAGAAAACCGCTTCTGCCTGTACGCCCAGGAAATCGCCCCGCTGAAAACCTTCGAAGGCCCCGGCCATATCGAGATCCTGCTGCGCCTGCACGACGAAAGCGGGCGTACCATCCTGCCCAGCAGTTTCATCCCGGCGGCCGAGCGCTACGGCCTGATGACCGCGCTGGACCGCTGGGTGGTGCGCAATGTGTTTCTGGTCATCCGCCAGTGCCTGGACGAAGGGCGCGAGGGGCCGCTGTCGATCTGCGCGATCAACCTGTCGGGGTCGAGCATTGGCGATGACAAGTTCCTCGAATACTTGCAACGCCTGTTCGTCGAATACGCCATTCCGCCACGGATGATCTGTTTCGAAATCACCGAAACCAGCGCCATAGCCAACCTTGGCAGCGCCATCCGTTTCATCAACGAGTTGAAGGGGCTGGGTTGTCGCTTCTCGCTCGACGATTTCTGCGCCGGCATGTCGTCGTTCGCCTATCTCAAGCATTTGCCCGTGGATTACCTGAAGATCGACGGGAGTTTCGTCAAGGACATGCTCGACGACCCGGTCAACCGGGCCATGGTCGAGGTCATCAACCACATCGGTCACGTAATGGGCAAGCGCACCATTGCCGAATTCGTCGAAACACCCTTGATCGAGCAGGCCTTGCAGGAAATTGGCGTGGATTATGCCCAGGGCTACCTCATCGAACGCCCTCAGGTGTTCACCTGTGACAGTCTGCAGCGCCAACGGATCGCCGCCCGGCCTCTGTTGCAGCGGGCACCTGGCACGTTTCGCTAGCTAGAAATCACAAGGATCAAGGAGCTGAAAGTGATTGACGCATTCGTTCGTATCGGGCCTTTGATGGATCCCGCCAGCTACCCCCAATGGGCCCAGCAACTGATTGAAGACTGCCGCGAGAGCAAGCGCCGGGTAGTCGAGCATGAGTTCTACGCGCGCCTGCGCGATGGCCAGTTGAAGCAATCGACCATTCGCCAGTACCTGATCGGTGGCTGGCCGGTGGTGGAGCAGTTCTCGCTGTACATGGCCCACAACCTGACCAAGACCCGCTATGGCCGGCACCAGGGCGAAGACATGGCGCGGCGCTGGCTGATGCGCAACATCCGTGTCGAGCTCAACCACGCCGACTATTGGGTGAACTGGTGCCAGGCGCATGGCGTGCACCTGCACGAGCTGCAGGCCCAGGAAGTGCCGCCTGAACTGAACGGCCTGAACGACTGGTGCTGGCGCGTGTGCGCCACCGAGAACCTGGCCATTTCCATGGCGGCGACCAACTACGCCATCGAAGGTGCGACCGGTGAATGGTCGGCGGTGGTGTGCTCCACCGACACCTATGCGCTGGGCTTCCCGGAGGACCAGCGCAAGCGGGCGATGAAGTGGCTGAAGATGCATGCCCAGTATGACGACGCGCACCCGTGGGAGGCGCTGGAGATCATCTGTACGCTGGCTGGCGAGAACCCGACCCTGGGGCTGCGCAATGAACTGCGCAAGGCGATTTGCAAGAGCTACGACTGCATGTACCTGTTCCTGGAACGGTGCATGCAGCTGGAAGGGCGCCAGCAAGGGCGCATGCGCCCGGTGTTGGCAGCGGGGTAGGCCCGGGGGCCGCCATGCGGCCCATCGCGACACAAGGCCGCTCCTACAGGGGATCGCATACCCATGTAGGAGCGGCCTTGTGCCGCGATGGGCTGCAAAGCAGCCCCGGCAATTCCAAGCCTTACTGGGCGTTGAACGCCTGCCCATTCACCCCTTTGCTGTCCGGCCCCATCAGGTACAGGTATACCGGCATGATCTCTTCCGGCAGCGGGTTGTTCTGCGGGTTTTCGCTAGGGTAGGCTTGTGCCCGCATCGCCGTGCGCGTGGCACCGGGGTTGATGCTGTTGGAGCGCACTGGTGCCACGCCTTCCAGTTCATCGGCCAGGGTTTGCATCAGGCCCTCGGTGGCGAACTTGGACACGCCATAGGCGCCCCAGTAGGCCCGGCCCTTGCGCCCGACGCTGCTGCTGGTGAACACCACCGAAGCGTCTTCCGACAGCTTCAGCAGCGGCAGCAGGGTGCTGGTGAGCATGAAGGTGGCATTGACGTTGATGTGCATCACGCGCATGAAGTTGTCACCCGACAGCTGCTCCAGCGGCGTACGCGGGCCGATGATCGAAGCGTTGTTCAGCAGGCCGTCGAGGCGGCCGAACTGGTCTTCGATCATTACCGCCAGTTCGTCGTACTGGTGGGGCAGGGCGGTTTCCAGATTGAACGGGATCACCACCGGTTGCGGGTGCCCGGCGGCTTCGATCTGGTCGTAGACCTCGTTGAGGTTGGCCTCGGTCTTGCCCAGCAGCAGCACGGTAGCGCCCAGCGCCGCGTAGGCCTTGGCGGCAGCGGCGCCGATGCCGCGGCCGGCACCGGTAACCAGGATGACCCGGCCTTGCAGCAGGTCGGGACGGGCGGTGTAGTCGAACATGGTAGGTCCTTCGAGTTCGTTGGCGCGGCACAGCCCCTGTGGGAGCGGGTGAACCCGCTCCCACAGGGGCTGTGCCGCGGTCTAGACGGGGTTCAGCAGCCGCACAGCGCGCTGTCGATCACCTTGCGCAGTTCCAGCGGGTGGTCCACCACCACATCGGCGCCCCAGTTGTTGGGGTTGTCCTCTGGATGAATATAGCCGTAGCGCACCGCTGCCGTGCGAGTGCCGGCGTCGCGGCCAGACTCGATGTCGCGCAGGTCGTCGCCGACGAACAGTACGCTGGCCGGGTCCAGGCCGAGGGTCTTGCAGGCGAGGATCAGCGGCTCGGGGTCGGGCTTGCTGTTCTTGACGTGGTCCGGGCAGATGAGCAGCGCCGAACGCTCGGCCAGGCCCAGTTGCTGCATGATCGGCTCGGCGAAGCGCACCGGCTTGTTGGTGACCACACCCCACAGCAGGTTGCCTTTCTCGATGTCGGCCAACAGCTCGGCCATGCCGTCGAACAGCTTGCTGTGCACCGCGCAGTCACGCTGGTAGCGCTCGAGGAACTCAAGGCGCAGGGCTTCGAAGCCCTCGGCCTCCGGGCTGATGGCGAAGGTTGCGGCGACCATCGCCCGGGCGCCGCCGGAGATCACGTCGCGGATCAGCTTGTCATCGACGGCCGGCAGGCCGCGCTCGGCGAGCATGGCCTGGCAGATGGCGATGAAGTCCGGCGCCGTGTCGAGCAAGGTGCCGTCCATGTCGAAGAGTACTGCTCGCAAACTCATGTTTATTCCTCGCGCAGGGTCTGGACCATGTAGTTGACGTCGACGTCGCTGCTGAGCTTGTAGTGCTTGGTCAGTGGGTTGTAGGTCAGGCCGATGATGTCTTTCACCTGCAGGCCGGCAACGCGGCTCCAGGCGCCCAGCTCGGACGGGCGGATGAACTTCTTGAAGTCGTGGGTGCCGCGCGGCAGCATCTTCAGGATGTACTCGGCGCCGACGATGGCCAGCAGGTAGGCCTTGGGGTTGCGGTTGATGGTGGAGAAGAACACCTGGCCGCCAGGCTTGACCATGCGGTAGCAGGCGCGGATGACCGAAGACGGGTCGGGCACGTGCTCGAGCATTTCCAGGCAGGTGACCACGTCGAACTGTTCGGGCATTTCCTCGGCCAGGGCTTCGGCGGTGATCTGCCGGTATTCCACCTGCACGCCCGACTCCAGCTGGTGCAACTGGGCCACCGCCAGTGGCGCCTCGCCCATGTCGATGCCGGTGACCGTGGCGCCGCGCAGGGCCATCGCCTCGCTGAGGATGCCGCCGCCGCAACCCACGTCCAGCACCTTCTTGCCGGCGAGGCTGACGCGCTCGTCGATCCAGTTGACGCGCAGCGGGTTGATTTCGTGCAGCGGCTTGAACTCGCTTTCGCGGTCCCACCAGCGGTGGGCCAGCGCTTCGAACTTGGCGATTTCGGCGCGGTCGACGTTGCTCATTAGAACAGTCCTCTGAAACTTCGCAAAATTGCGCCGGAGTATACCCGAGCGCTCGGCCCCGAGGGTCGCTATAATCGCCGGCTTTTGATATCCGAACGACGGGGAGAGGCGATGCGCGAGCGACTTTTGGCGGCGGAGAAGGTGACCGGGATCCGCTGGCAGGGCGGCGTCCTGCACCTGCTCGACCAGCGCCTGCTGCCGTCGGAAGAGTGCTGGCTGGCCTGCGACAATGTCGCGCAGGTAGCAGCGGCGATCCGCGACATGGCCGTGCGCGGCGCCTCGGCCATCGGCATTGCCGCGGCCTATGGCCTGGTGCTGGCCCTGGAAGAGCGGCTGGCCGAGGGCGGCGACTGGGAAATGGACCTGGAGGAAGACTTCCTTGTCCTGGCTGAAGCGCGCCCTACCGCCGCCAACCTGTTCTGGGCGCTGAACCGCATGCGTGAGCGCCTGCAGCGCCTGCGTCCGGAGGAAGACGTGCTGGCGGCACTGGAGGCCGAGGCGGTGGCCATCCACGAGAGCGATCGCGAGGCCAACCTGACCATGGCCCAGCACGGTATCGAGCTGATCCGCCGCCACCAGGGCAACGCCCAGATCCTGCTCACCTATGGCAACGCCGGTGCTCTGGCCTGTGGTGGTTTCGGTACCGCGCTGGGGGTGATCCGTGCCGGTTACCTGGAGGGCATGGTCGAGCGTGTATACGCCGGCGAGACCCGCCCTTGGCTGCATGGTTCGCGCCTGACTGCCTGGGAGCTGGCCAACGAAGGCATCCCGGTGACCCTGTGCGCCGACTCGGCGCTGGCCCACCTGATGAAAAGCAAGGGCATCACCTGGGTGGTGGTGGGCGCGGACTGCATCGCCGCCAACGGCGACGTGGCCAGCAAGATCGGCACCTACCAGCTGGCGGTCAGCGCCATGCACCACGGCGTACGTTTCATGGTGGTGGCGCCGAGCACCAGCATCGACCTGAACCTGGCCACGGGCGAGGACATCCCGCTGGAAGAGCGCGCTGCCGACGAGTTGCTGGACATTGGCGGCACCCGCGTGGCGCCGGATGTCGAGGTGTTCAACCCGGTATTCGACGTGACCCCTGCCGACCTGATCGA
Organism: Pseudomonas shirazica; assembly: GCF_015168335.1. Lineage (NCBI taxonomy): Bacteria > Pseudomonadati > Pseudomonadota > Gammaproteobacteria > Pseudomonadales > Pseudomonadaceae > Pseudomonas > Pseudomonas shirazica. The sequence goes on along the minus strand of NZ_CP063456.1, from coordinate 3,829,356 downwards.
CGTGATCGTGACCGAGCGCGGCATCGTCGAGCGGCCGGATGCCACCAAGCTGGCGCAATTGATCTGCCGCAAGCGGCTGCACTGAGGGTGTAAGGCGGTAGAGATGTGGCGCCTGTGAGATCGAGCGCCGCCCGCGCGGCGCTTCGCGGGGCAAGTCGGATCGCCGCACCGCCGCTCCCACATTTGTTTCAACGTGGCCATGCCTGTGGGAGAGGCGTTGTCAGCCTAGGTGCATGGCTTGAGACAGGTGATGCGGCAGCAATGCCAACTCAGAAATCCAGCCAGCCCACCAAGGCTGGCAACCATGACCTGTCAGGTTCGGTACGTTGCAACAAATGTGGGAGCGGCGGTGCGGCGATCCGACTTGCCCCGCGAAGCGCCGCGCGGGCGGCGCTCGATCTCCCAGGCACCACAAATTTCACGGCAGGCACCCTTGTGCCACATCTCCCCACCGCTCCTGCCTTTGTGATAACATCCGGCAGTTTCCAAGACCGCCCACCACGGCGGCCTTCATTGCGCAGATCCATGGCACAACTCATTGATTTGTCGTAAGTCGTCGCACCCTTATGCGCTGCGGCGGCGAGCTTCGTTCGGCCCTTGATGGAGCTGCGAAGTTTCACCAGAAAAAGGAATCAGGCTTCTCATGGGCGAACTGGCCAAAGAAATCCTCCCGGTCAATATCGAAGACGAACTGAGACAGTCTTACCTCGACTACGCGATGAGCGTGATTGTCGGGCGAGCGCTGCCCGATGCGCGTGACGGCTTGAAGCCCGTGCATCGTCGCGTTCTCTATGCGATGAGCGAACTGGGCAACGACTGGAACAAGCCGTACAAGAAATCCGCCCGTGTGGTCGGTGACGTGATCGGTAAGTACCACCCGCACGGCGACATCGCGGTCTACGACACCATCGTGCGTATGGCCCAGCCGTTCTCGCTGCGCTACCTGCTGGTCGACGGCCAGGGCAACTTCGGTTCGGTGGACGGCGACAACGCCGCAGCCATGCGATACACCGAAGTGCGCATGGCCAAGCTGGCCCACGAGCTGCTGGCCGACCTGCACAAGGAAACCGTCGACTGGGTGCCCAACTACGACGGCACCGAGCAGATCCCGGCGGTCATGCCGACCCGTATTCCCAACCTGCTGGTCAACGGTTCCAGCGGTATTGCCGTGGGCATGGCGACCAACATCCCGCCGCACAACCTCGGCGAGGTCATCGATGGCTGCCTGGCACTCATCGACAACCCCGAAGTCACCATCGATGAGCTGATGCAGCACATCCCTGGCCCGGACTTCCCGACTGCCGGCCTGATCAACGGCCGCCAGGGCATCATCGAGGCCTATCGTACCGGCCGTGGTCGCATCTACATGCGCGCCCGCTCCGAGATCGAAGACATCGACAAGGTCGGTGGCCGCCAGCAGATCGTGGTTACCGAGCTGCCGTACCAGCTGAACAAGGCTCGCCTGATCGAGAAGATCGCCGAGCTGGTCAAAGAGAAGAAGATCGAAGGCATCACCGAGCTGCGCGACGAGTCCGACAAGGACGGCATGCGCATCGTCATCGAGCTGCGTCGCGGCGAGGTGCCGGAGGTGGTGCTCAACAACCTCTACCAGCAAACCCAGCTGCAGAGCGTATTCGGCATCAACGTGGTGGCCCTGGTCGACGGGCGTCCGCGCCTGCTCAACCTCAAGGACCTGCTCGAAGCGTTCGTGCGTCACCGTCGTGAAGTGGTGACCCGTCGTACCGTGTTCGAGCTGCGCAAGGCCCGCGAACGCGGCCATATCCTTGAAGGCCAGGCGGTCGCGCTGTCCAACATCGACCCGGTCATCGCCCTGATCAAGGCCTCGCCGACCCCGTCCGAAGCCAAGGAAGCCCTGGTCTCCACTGCCTGGGAATCCAGTGCCGTGCAGGTCATGGTCGAGCGCGCCGGCGCCGATTCCTGCCGCCCCGAGGACCTGCCGGAGCAGTACGGCCTGCGTGAAGGCAAGTACTACCTGTCGCCGGAACAGGCCCAGGCCATTCTCGACCTGCGCCTGCACCGCCTGACCGGCCTGGAGCACGAGAAGCTGCTGGCCGAGTATCAGGAAATCCTCGAGCAGATCGGCGAACTGATCCGCATCCTCAGCAGCGCCGAGCGCCTGATGGAAGTGATCCGCGAAGAGCTGGAAGCCATCCGCGCCGAATATGGCGATGCCCGTCGTACCGAAATCCTCGATGCGCGCCACGACCTCAACTACGGCGACATGATCCCGGAAGAAGAGCGTGTGGTGACCATCTCCCACGGCGGCTACGCCAAGACCCAGCCGCTGTCCGCCTACCAGGCCCAGCGCCGTGGCGGCAAAGGCAAGTCGGCTACCGGGGTGAAGGACGAGGACTACGTCGAGCACCTGCTGGTTGCCAACAGCCATGCCACCCTGCTGCTGTTCTCCAGCAAGGGCAAGGTGTACTGGCTGAAGACCTACGACATCCCTGAAGCGTCCCGCGCCGCCCGAGGCCGCCCGCTGGTCAACCTGTTGCCGCTGGAGGAAGGTGAGCGCATCACCGCCATGCTGCAGATCGACCTCGAGGCCCTGCAGCAGAACGCTGACGCCGACGAAGAGCTGGAGGACGCGGAAGACACCGTGCTCGAAGGCGAAGTGGTCGAGGCCGAGGAAGTGGACGAGGAAGACGGAGACACCCCTGAATGGGTGGCCGAGCCGACCGGCGCCTACATCTTCATGGCCACCGCTTCGGGTACCGTGAAGAAGACCCCGCTGGTGCAGTTCGCCCGTCCGCGCTCCAACGGCCTGATCGCCCTGAAGCTGAAGGAAGGTGACACCCTGATCGCCGCGGCCATCACCGATGGTGCCAAGGAGGTCATGATGTTCTCCGACGCCGGCAAGGTGATCCGCTTCGCTGAAAGCGTGGTGCGCGAGATGGGCCGTAACGCCCGTGGCGTGCGCGGCATGAAGCTGGGCAAGGGCCAGCAGATCATTTCCATGCTGATCCCGGAATCCGGCGCGCAGATCCTCACCGCCTCCGAGCGTGGCTTCGGCAAGCGCACTCCGCTGTCCAAGTTCCCGCGTCGCGGCCGTGGTGGCCAGGGTGTGATCGCCATGGGCACCAAGGGGCGCAACGGTCTGCTGATCGGTGCCATCCAGGTGCAGGAAGGTGAGGAGATCATGCTGATCTCCGACCAGGGCACGCTGGTGCGTACCCGCGTTGGCGAGGTGTCCAGCCTGGGCCGCAACACTCAGGGCGTGACCTTGATCAAGCTGGCTGCCGACGAGACACTGGTGGGCCTGGAGCGTATCCAGGAGCCTTCCGAGGACGAACTCGATGATGGGATCGAGGCGGACGAAGAGGGTGTCGAGGCCGAAGTGCCAGACAACGAAGAAGCTGCTGGTGCCGAAGAGGCCCCGCAGGAGTAAGCAAGCGTAAAACCCGAACGGGGCGACCAAGGTCGCCCCGTTTGACTGATTACAGCAGGCAATGGCAGGCCCTGAAGGGGCAGGCTGCTCCTACAAGAGCGATGCGAGGCCTGCAAGAAACGAATTTGTACCATTTGGCAGAGCGAGAGTGGATGTGAGCAAACGAGCCTTTAACTTCTGCGCAGGCCCTGCCGCGCTTCCTGACGCTGTTCTGCAGCGCGCCCAGGCCGAGATGCTGGATTGGCGTGGCAAGGGCTTGTCGGTGATGGAAATGAGCCATCGTAGCGACGATTACGTGGCCATCGCCGAAAAGGCCGAGCAGGACCTGCGTGACCTGCTGTCCGTCCCCTCCAACTACAAGGTGCTGTTCCTGCAGGGCGGCGCCAGCCAGCAGTTCGCCGAAATCCCGCTGAACCTGCTGCCGGAAAACGGCACCGCCGACTACATCGAGACCGGCATCTGGTCGAAAAAGGCCATCGAGGAAGGGCGCCGCTTCGGCAACGTCAACGTCGCCGCCAGCGCCAAGCCTTACGACTACCTGGCCATTCCGGGCCAGAACGAGTGGAAGCTGACCAAGAACGCTGCCTACGTGCACTATGCGTCCAACGAGACCATTGGTGGCCTGCAGTTCGACTGGGTGCCGGAAACCGGTGACGTGCCACTGGTGGTCGACATGTCGTCCGACATCCTCTCGCGCCCGATAGATGTGTCGCAGTACGGCCTGATCTACGCCGGCGCGCAGAAGAACATCGGCCCGAGCGGCCTGGTGGTGGTGATCGTGCGCGAAGACCTGCTGGGCCGCGCCCGCAGCAGCTGCCCGACCATGCTCGACTACAAGGTATCGGCCGACAACGGCTCGATGTACAACACCCCGGCCACCTACTCCTGGTACCTCTCGGGCCTGGTGTTCGAGTGGCTGAAAGAGCAGGGTGGTGTCGATGCCATGGAACAGCGCAACCGCGCCAAGAAAGACCGCCTGTACGGCTTCATCGACAGCAGCGAGTTCTACACCAACCCGATCAGCCACAACGCCCGTTCGTGGATGAACGTGCCGTTCCGCCTGGCTGACGAGCGCCTGGACAAGGCCTTCCTCGCCGGCGCCGATGCCCGTGGCCTGCTCAACCTCAAGGGCCACCGTTCGGTAGGCGGCATGCGCGCCTCCATCTACAACGCCCTGGGCCTTGAAGCGGTCGAAGCTCTGGTGGCCTACATGGCCGAATTCGAGAAGGAGCACGGCTGATGTCCGAGCACGAACTGAAGGCGTTGCGCGTTCGCATCGACAGCCTCGACGAGAAGATCCTCGAGCTGATCAGCGAGCGCGCCCGGTGCGCCCAGGAAGTGGCCAAGGTCAAGACCGCCTCGCTGGCGGAAGGCGAAAAACCGGTGTTTTACCGCCCCGAGCGTGAAGCCGCCGTGCTCAAGCGCGTGATGGAGCGCAACAAGGGGCCGCTGGACAACGAAGAGATGGCGCGGCTGTTCCGCGAAATCATGTCGTCGTGCCTGGCCCTGGAAGAGCCGCTGAAAATCGCCTACCTCGGCCCTGAAGGCACCTTCACCCAGGCTGCGGCCATGAAGCACTTCGGCCACGCGGTGATCAGCCGGCCGATGGCGGCCATCGACGAAGTGTTCCGCGAAGTGGCGGCCGGTGCCGTCAACTTCGGCGTGGTGCCGGTGGAAAACTCCACCGAAGGCGCGGTCAGCCACACCCTGGACAGCTTCCTCGAGCACGACATGGTGATTTGCGGCGAGGTCGAGCTGCGCATCCACCACCACCTGCTGGTGGGCGAGAACACCAAGACCGACAGCATCACCCGCATCTACTCCCACGCCCAGTCGTTGGCCCAGTGCCGCAAGTGGCTGGACGCGCACTACCCGAACGTGGAGCGCGTGGCCGTGTCGAGCAATGCCGAGGCCGCCAAGCGGGTCAAGGGCGAGTGGAATTCGGCGGCGATCGCCGGCGACATGGCGGCCAACCTGTACGGGTTGACTCGCCTGGCCGAGAAGATCGAAGACCGCCCGGACAACTCCACGCGCTTCCTGATGATCGGTAACCAGGAAGTGCCGCCGACCGGCGACGACAAGACCTCGATCATCGTTTCGATGAGCAACAAGCCGGGTGCCTTGCACGAGCTGCTGGTACCGTTCCACCAGAACGGCATCGACCTGACTCGCATCGAGACCCGCCCGTCGCGTAGCGGCAAGTGGACCTACGTGTTCTTCATCGACTTCGTCGGCCACCACCGCGACCCGCTGATCAAGGCGGTGCTCGAGCAGATCAGCCAGGAGGCTGTGGCGCTGAAGGTGCTGGGCTCGTATCCGAAGGCGGTGCTTTGATCGAAGATTGCCGGGGCCGCTGTGCGGCCCATCGCGACACGAGGCCGCTCCTACAGGTATTGTGCAGGCCTCGAAACTGTACTGGCCCCTGTAGGAGCGGCCTTGTGTCGCGATGGGCTGCAAGGCAGCCCCAATGGCCCTCACAGGCTGTCTAGATTTCTGAACAGGGTTCGCACCAGTGGTAAAAGCAGTAACAACCAAACCCGCGCCAATCATCAACCGCCTGGTCGTGGTCGGCCTCGGCCTGATCGGTGGCTCGTTCGCCAAGGGCCTGCGTGAAAGCGGCCTGTGCCGCGAAGTGGTCGGTGTCGACCTGGACGCCCCCTCCCGCAAGCAGGCCGTGGCCCTGGGCGTGGTCGATCGCTGCGAAGAAGACCTTGCCGCCGCCTGTGTCGGTGCCGATGTCATCCAGTTGGCCGTGCCGATCCTGGCCATGGAAAAAGTCCTGGCCCGCCTGGCCAAGCTCGACCTTGGCGCTGCCGTCATCACCGACGTCGGCAGCGCCAAGGGCAACGTCGTGCGTGAGGCGCGGGCCGTCTTTGGGGAGCGCTTGCCGCGCTTCGTCCCCGGCCACCCCATCGCCGGCTCCGAGCAGAGCGGGGTAGAGGCCTCCAATGCTGCCCTGTTCCGCCGACACAAGGTCATCCTCACGCCGCTGGGTGAAACCGACCCGGCCGCCCTGGCCCTGGTCGACCGCTTGTGGCGCGCGCTGGATGCCGATGTGGAGCACATGTCGGTCGAACGCCACGACGAAGTGCTTGCCGCCACCAGCCACCTGCCGCATCTGCTGGCCTTCGGCCTGGTCGATTCACTGGCCAAGCGCAATGAAAACCTCGAAATCTTCCGGTACGCTGCGGGAGGCTTCCGCGATTTCACGAGAATCGCTGGCAGCGACCCGACCATGTGGCACGACATCTTTCTCGCCAACCGCGACGCTGTCCTGCGCACGCTTGATACATATCGCAGCGATCTCGACGCCTTGCGCGACGCGATCGCTGAAGGGGACGGGCACCAGCTGCTGGGTGTATTCACCCGCGCACGCGTTGCCCGCGAGCATTTCAGTAAAATCCTGGCCCGCCGGGCCTATGTGGACGCTATGAACGCCAACGATCTGATTTTCCTGGCCCAACCGGGTGGCCGCCTGTCCGGGCGAATCCGCGTACCGGGCGACAAGTCGATTTCCCACCGCTCGATCATGCTCGGCTCGCTGGCCGAAGGCACCACCGAGGTCGAAGGCTTCCTCGAAGGTGAGGACGCGCTGGCGACCCTGCAGGCATTCCGTGACATGGGTGTGGTCATCGAAGGCCCGAACCACGGTCGCGTGACCATTCACGGTGTCGGCCTGCACGGCCTCAAGCCACCACCCGGGCCGCTGTATGTGGGCAACTCGGGTACCTCGATGCGCCTGCTTTCGGGCCTGCTGGCCGGCCAGCCGTTCGACGTGACCATGACCGGCGACGCTTCGCTGTCCAAGCGCCCGATGAACCGCGTGGCCAACCCGCTGCGCGAAATGGGTGCCGTGGTCGAGACTGGCCCTGAAGGCCGCCCGCCGCTGACCATCCGTGGTGGCCACAAGCTCAAGGCGCTGACCTACACGCTGCCGATGGCCAGTGCCCAGGTCAAATCCTGCCTGCTGCTGGCCGGCCTGTACGCCGAAGGCAAGACCACCGTCACCGAGCCTGCACCAACCCGTGACCACACCGAGCGCATGCTGCGCGGCTTTGGCTACAGCGTCGAAAGCAACGGCCCGGTGGCCTCGCTGCAGTCCGGCGGCAAGCTCACTGCTACCCGTATCGAAGTGCCGGCCGACATCTCCTCGGCGGCGTTCTTCCTGGTAGCAGCGTCCATCGCCGAAGGCTCCGAGCTGGTGCTGGAGCACGTTGGCATCAACCCGACCCGTACCGGCGTGATCGACATCCTGCGCCTGATGGGCGGCGACATCACCCTGGAAAACCAGCGTGAAGTCGGCGGCGAACCGGTGGCCGACCTGCGTGTGCGCGGCGCCAAGCTGAAGGGTATCGACATCCCTGAAGAGCTGGTGCCACTGGCCATCGACGAGTTCCCGGTGCTGTTCGTCGCCGCTGCCTGCGCCGAAGGGCGTACCGTGCTGCGTGGTGCCGAAGAGTTGCGGGTGAAGGAATCCGACCGTATCCAGGTCATGGCCGACGGCCTGATCACCCTTGGCATCAAGTGCGAGCCGACCCCGGACGGCATCATCATCGACGGCGGCCAGTTGGGCGGCGGCGAAGTGCATGGTCACGGTGACCACCGTATCGCCATGGCCTTCAGTGTGGCCTCGCTGCGCGCCAGCGCGCCGATCCGCATCCATGACTGCGCCAACGTTGCCACATCGTTCCCCAACTTCCTGGCGCTGTGCGCCGAAGTGGGCATCCGCGTGGCCGAAGTGGGCATCCGCGTGGCCGAAGAGGGCAAGTCGTGAGTGCCCTGGCGCCGGTCATCACCATCGACGGGCCAAGCGGTTCGGGCAAGGGCACGGTCGCCGGGCTGCTGGCTCGCGAACTGGGCTGGAGGTTGCTGGACTCTGGCGCGCTGTACCGTCTGCTGGCGTTCAACGCCAGCAACCATGGCGTCGACCTGACCAACGAAGAGCTGCTGACCAAGCTTGCCGCCCATCTGGATGTGCAGTTCATCGCCGCCGAGCCCGGTAAGCTGCAACAGATCATCCTCGAGGGCGAGGACGTCAGCAACGTCATCCGCACCGAGACCGTCGGTGCCGGTGCCTCGATGGTTGCTTCGCTGCCGGCCGTGCGGGATGCACTGCTGGTGCGCCAGCGCGAATTCCGCGAGGCGCCTGGCCTGATAGCCGACGGCCGCGACATGGGCACCGTGGTGTTCCCGGACGCGCCGTTGAAAGTCTTCCTCACCGCCAGCGCGGAGGAGCGGGCGCGTCGCCGCTACCTGCAGTTGAAGGGCAAGGGTGAAGATGTTAGTCTGTCGAGTCTGCTGGATGAGATTCGTGCGCGTGATGAGCGCGACACCCAACGTGCAGTGGCCCCGCTGAAGCCAGCGGTCGATGCCATTCAGTTGGACTCTACCGAGTTGTCCATCGAGCAGGTGTTGCAACGTATCAGGAGCGAGATCGCACTGCGCGACCTTCTCTGATAGCCAGGAAAGCAAGCAGGGGCACCAGTCAACGTCCTGCAGGTTTTCCTTTACTTAAAACAAACCCACATTGTCTGGAATGTGGCTATGGGCGTCTGTTTCGCCCGAATCTACAGGAATTAAAATGAGCGAAAGCTTTGCAGAACTCTTTGAAGAAAGCCTGAAAACCCTCAATCTTCAGCCGGGTGCCATCATCACCGGTATCGTTGTCGACATCGACGGCGACTGGGTTACCGTACACGCTGGCCTGAAGTCCGAGGGCGTCATCCCGCTCGAGCAGTTCTACAACGAAGCTGGCGAGCTGACCATCAAGGTCGGTGACGAAGTTCACGTTGCGCTGGACGCGGTCGAAGACGGCTTTGGCGAAACCAAGCTGTCCCGTGAAAAAGCCAAGCGCGCCGAGTGCTGGATTGTTCTGGAAGCAGCTTTCGCCGCCGAAGAAGTGGTCAAGGGCGTTATCAACGGTAAGGTTAAGGGCGGCTTCACTGTCGACGTTAACGGCATCCGTGCGTTCCTGCCGGGCTCCCTGGTTGATGTCCGCCCAGTGCGCGACACCACCCACCTGGAAGGCAAAGAGCTGGAATTCAAGGTCATCAAGCTGGACCAGAAGCGCAACAACGTTGTCGTTTCCCGTCGCAGCGTGCTGGAAGCCGAGAACAGCGCCGAGCGCGAAGCCCTGCTGGAAACCCTGCAGGAAGGCCAACAGGTCAAGGGTATCGTCAAGAACCTCACCGACTACGGCGCCTTCGTGGACCTGGGCGGTATCGACGGCCTGCTGCACATCACCGACATGGCCTGGAAGCGCATCAAGCACCCATCGGAAATCGTTAACGTTGGCGACGAAGTCGACGTACGCGTTCTGAAGTTCGACCGCGAGCGCAACCGCGTTTCGCTGGGTCTGAAGCAGATGGGCGAAGATCCGTGGGTAGCTATCACTGCCCGTTACCCAGAAGGTACTCGCGTACAGGCTCGCGTTACCAACCTGACCGACTACGGCTGCTTCGCTGAGCTGGAAGAAGGCGTTGAAGGTCTGGTACACGTTTCCGAAATGGACTGGACCAACAAGAACATCCACCCGTCGAAAGTCGTTCAGGTTGGCGACGAAGTGGAAGTCATGGTTCTGGACATCGACGAAGAGCGTCGTCGTATCTCCCTGGGCATCAAGCAGTGCAAGTCCAACCCATGGGAAGACTTCTCCGGCCAGTTCAACAAGGGTGACAAGATCACCGGTACCATCAAGTCGATCACCGACTTCGGTATCTTCATTGGTCTGGACGGCGGCATCGACGGCCTGGTTCACCTGTCCGACATCTCCTGGAACGAAACCGGCGAAGAAGCCGTACGTCGTTTCAAGAAGGGCGACGAGCTGGAAACCGTCATCCTGTCGGTTGACCCAGAGCGCGAGCGCATCTCCCTGGGCATCAAGCAGCTGGAAGACGATCCGTTCTCCAACTTCGTTGCTGTCAATGACAAGGGCGCTATCGTCAAGGGCATCGTGAAAGAAGTTGACGCCAAAGGCGCCATCGTCACCTTGGCCGACGACATCGAAGCTACTCTGAAAGCTTCCGAAATCAGCCGTGACCGCGTTGAAGACGCGCGTAACGTCCTGAAGGAAGGCGAAGAGATCGAAGCCAAGATCATCAGCGTTGACCGCAAGTCTCGCGTTATCAGCCTGTCGATCAAATCGAAAGACGACGCTGAAGAGCGCGAAGCCATCCAGAGCCTGAAAAACGCTCCGGAAGCGGCTGCCGACACCACCATGGCTGCGCTGCTGCGCGAAGCAATGGCCAAGCAGAACTGAGTTCTGTTTGATCGGTAAAAAAAGGGCGACCCTCGGGTCGCCCTTTTTTTTGGCGTGGATTCAGATTTGTGTTGTTCGTCGTGGGTTATGTGGCGTCTGGCAGATCGAGCGCTGCCCGCGCGACTGGCCCGAAACAAACGTAGGAGCGAGCGCAGCTCGCGATGCGTCGCGCGGGCGACGCTCGATTGACAGGAGCAGACACTCCACCGTCAAACCCTCCCGCTCTGCCGCCACCCCTCCCTCAAAGCCAAACCGCATCCCAATGCGGGTAATCGCCGGCCCTGTTAACCAGCCCCGCCCGAATCGGATTGGCCACGATATATCTGGCTACCTTGATAATATCCTCGTCCCGGCGCAAGGCCCTGTCGTAATAACCTGCTTGCCAGATCGGCGACGCCTTCGCTCCGGCCTTGTGCAATGCTCTGCTGGACTGGCACTTGAACCGTTGCATCAGTGTGCCAAGCGTCGTGTTTTTCAATTCGAGCATCCAATGCACGTGGTCTGGCATCACTACCCACGCTAGAGAATGACAGTGCTGTATCTGTTCTGCGTGGCGCATGTTGTGGATAGCCAGGCGGGCATAGTGGAAGTTTTGAAACAAAGGTCGGCGTTGATGGGTAACGGTTGTCAGCAGGTAAAGCCTGCCTGGTACCGAGCATCGTGCATGGCGAAGCCGGTGGCCGTGGGGTTTGAGCATTGTGTTCATCCTTGAGCACGGGCGTATGGTCGTAGCGTAGTTGCGTTGGGCGGATGCGGGTGGGGATTAGGGTTGCAGCATGTAAGTGGATGGCGCGAGGTTTGTGGTGTGTGGTAGGTCGAGCGTCGCGCGCGCGGCGCATCGCGAGCTGCGCTCGCTCCTACGTTTGCCTCGGGCCGGTAACGCCTGGTTTGTTCCACGCGATATCGAGACATGCGCCAAGGCGTTTGCGCGCAATCCCCCGGGAATGACTGGTCCGAATCAAACGTAGGAGCGAGCGCAGCTCGCGATGCGCCGCGCGGGCGGCGTTCGATCTCCGCGTCACCGCACCCCCTGGCCGCACGCCTCCAGCCCCCGCCAGCTAGACCATTCCAGTAAAACTTCAATCTTGAATTTTTTTATTAAGTCAAGAACCACCCTGTTCAAATCCCTCCCAGCGTGCTACAAACTGGTTAAGCAATGATCTAGCTGCTTGATAACGAAGGGAAAAATATGACGAAGTCGGAGCTGATCGAACGTATTGTCACCCATCAGGGGCTGCTCTCGTCCAAGGACGTGGAGCTTGCCATCAAGACCATGCTTGAGCAGATGTCACAATGCCTTGCCACCGGCGATCGCATCGAGATTCGCGGTTTTGGCAGCTTCTCGCTGCACTATCGCGCCCCTCGCGTTGGCCGCAACCCGAAGACCGGCCAGTCGGTCAGCCTCGAAGGCAAGTTCGTGCCGCACTTCAAGCCCGGCAAAGAGTTGCGCGACCGGGTCAATGAAGAAGAGCATGAGGCCCACACCTGATTCCACAAGGAGCAATCTGATGCGTAACCTCAAGCGCGCCCTGGCGGCGGTGTTCGTGCTGCTGTTGGCGGCTGTGGTGCTGTTCTTCGTGCTGGAGAACCAGCAAACCGTCTCGTTGGTTCTGTTCGGTTGGGCCGCCCCGGCCATGCCTGTCGCCGTGCTGGTTCTGGCCGCCCTGGTCATTGGCCTGGCAGTCGGGCCATTGCTGGGTGCCTACGGCGTGCAGCGCAGCAAGCGCAAGATCAAGGCTTCGGCCCGCCAGGCAGCATTGAGCGGTAACTGAGGGTATTTCCTACATCCGTTTGGGAAAGTCCCGGCTATGCCTGCGCCGGCCGTCATGGAGTAATAACGCACTTCATTTTCGGCCCAGGCGAGTGTGCGCAGCATGGAATATCCCGTCCTTTCCCATCATGGTGGCACCCGTGGCGTCACTGGCTCCTGCCATCAACTGCACCTCGACCTGTCCACCAGCCTGCTGATCGACTGCGGCCTGGAGCAGGGCGCCGAGGCAGCGCCAGGCGCAGCATCGGCGCCGCTCGGTTTCGATGTGCACGGCATCCAGGCCCTGGTCATCACCCATGTGCATCTCGACCACGTTGGCCGCATCCCGGCACTGCTGGCTGCCGGCTACCGTGGCCCCATCCTGTGCAGCGAGCCGTCCGCCCGGCTGCTGCCACTGGTGCTGGAGGATGCCTACAAGCTGAGCATCAGCAGCGAGCCCGCCCAGGTGGCAAGGTACCTCGAGTTCATCCGCGACCTGATCGTGCCTCTGCCTTTCGAGCAGTGGCACACCCTGGTCGAGCAACCAGGGCTCAACTGCCAAGTTCGCCTGCAGCGCGCCGGGCATCTGCTGGGTTCGGCCTATGTCGAATGCGATGTGCAGCGCGCGAACGCCAGCACCCGCTACGTGTTCTCCGGCGACCTCGGCGCCTGTGGCAACCCCTTGCTGCGCCCAGTGCAACCCCCGGAACGGGCAGATGTACTGGTACTGGAAAGCACCTACGGCGACCGCCTGCACCCGCCTGCAGGTGACCGTCAGCAGCGACTGGAAGCGGCCATCGACCGCGCCTTGGCTGACCAGGGCACGCTGCTCATTCCGGCTTTCAGCCTCGGCCGCACCCAGGAGTTGCTGTACGAGCTCGAAAGCATTCTTCATCGCAAGGCCTTGCTGAACAAGGCCGGCCCGGCCCCTGATGGCGACCCCCTCGACTGGTCGCAGTTGCCCATCATCCTCGACTCACCCCTGGCCCAGCGCATTACCGGTGTATATCGGGAACTGCACGACTACTGGAATGCCGAGGCCCGGTCGCGCCTTGCCGAAGGGCGCGACCCGTTGGGTTTCAGCCAGCTGATCAGCGTGGACACCCACGCCCGCCACCAGCAGGTGGTCAATTACCTGAAGAGCACCGGGCGGCCGGCGATCGTGATTGCCGGCAATGGCATGTGCTCGGGTGGGCGCATCGTCAATTACCTGAAGGCCATGCTGGGGGATCCGCGACATGAGGTGATGTTTGTCGGTTACCAGGCCAAGGGGACGCCGGGCGCGGTGATACAGGCGAGTGAAGGGGCGGAAGGGTTTGTGCAGATTGATTTGGATGGGAAAATGTATGAGGTGCGGCTGAAGGTGATGACGTTGAGCGGGTATTCGGGGCATGCGGACCAAGCAGGGCTGATCCGATTCGCTTTAGGTGGTACACAGTCGGCTGTGAGCGTGCAATTGGTGCATGGGGAAGCCAGTGCGAAAGCTGCGTTGAGGCTTGCGCTAATAGGTCACGGCTTAAAAATCGGGCGCTCGGTGACTGTAAACATTGCTTGATCGACGTGCTGATCTGAGCGTTTTTCATCGGCTTGGGAACTAATCGTTTTTGTCCTCATCTCAAGTCGGATGAGTGCTGATGATGTACTCTGTGCTGCTGGTAGGCAGGTGTCGGCCTGAGCGTGCGTGTGTCGATTTGCTGCTGCCCTCGATTTTCTATACTGTGCCGTAGGAGTGCTAAAAACGGTTGCTGTTTTTGGTATACCAAAGAGCGTTCAGATGGTCGGAATCAAGGAAAACTAAAAGAAATGCGCAATGATCGTGGGCGCCTGGTTCAAGAGCGTGAATTTGACATTTTTGATTTGCTCGAAGGGGTGTGGCGGCAGCGCTGGCTGGTGCTGGGGGTCACAGTTGTACTGACGGCGCTCTTTGCGATCTATGCGATGGTAATAACGCCAATTTACCAAGCTAAGGTCCTGCTTCAAGCGCCGCTGGAAAGCGATATTAACCAGTTGAATTTTGGACGAGGTGGGGTTGGGCTATTGGCGCCGATTTCAGCCAAAGAAGTAAACGATGATTATAAGCGAAACCTGCAGTCTGATGCCTTGCGTCAGCTGTTTTATCAGCGTGTCTATTTGCCGAGTTTAAGGGAAGACTTGCGCGAAAAGCCGCCCGTCGGGCTTTACGCCAAATTCAGTAGTCAGTTTATCGTGGTTGTAAGCGAGCCGGACGCGCGTGCGTCAGTAACGGTGTTGGCCGAGGATCCGCAGTTGGCTGCTGACTGGGCCGAGCGCTACGCCGAATTGGCGGGCGAGCAAACCAAAAAGGAATTGACTGAGCGTGTGGCTTCAGATTTTAAAGTTGAAGCTGCTAATATTCAGCAATCCATTGATGCTGCCCGGGCCAGTGCCAAGCTTGAGCGTCAGGATCGGATCGCACAGTTGGTAGAGGCTCTGAAAATTGCCAAGTCGATTGATCTGGAAAAGCCACCGATTATTTCCAGTACGCTAACGGGTGAAGTTTCGGCTGGCATGACGGGCTCTTTGATGTACATGCGCGGTAGTAAGGCGCTGGAGTCGGAAATTCAAAACCTGCAAACGCGTTCGTCTGATGATCCGTTCGTTGATGGGCTCCGCGAACGAGAAGAGAAAGTGTCATTTTATCGGACCTTCAATAAGGTTTCAGGTGAGTTTGCTGTTTATAGGCAGGATGGTATTGTAGAAACGCCAGGTAGGCCGATCAAGCCACGGAAAGTTTTATTGGTGATCTTGGGTGTACTATTTGGCCTATTTGCTGGCTTGTTCATCGCGCTTGTCCGTGAAGCATGGCACTACCGGCAGGCGCGTACGCTCAACTAAATGACAAGCTGCGGTTAAGTTGACTGTTGCGGTGCCATGAGGTCTGCCGGTCAGTCTGGATGGGGCTACATCGCTTATCACAATTTAAAGGTCTTGATGCAAAATGAGTGAGCAATATTTAGTCACTGTGGTAGTGCCAACCCATAACCGCTCCAAGTATGCGATACCCTGCGTAAAAAGCTTGCTGGAGATACAAAGTGATCGACTTCAGGTGGTTGTGCATGATACCAGCACTGACGGATGTGAGTTGGCTGTTTGGGCGGCGACTCAGGACGATCCTCGGCTGATTTACGTCCACTGGAAAAGCCGGCTGTCCATGACTGAAAATCATGAGCGGGCTATTGCTCTGGCTGAGGGTAAATATATTTGCCTGATTGGCGATGACGACACTGTCTCGGAAAAAATTATTGAAGCGGCCGACTACGCAGAGTCCCACAATATCGAAATGCTGACGCCGCAGGTGAAGGCGTTTTACTACTGGCCTGACTTTAGAACTAAATTCTATGGCGCTGCACATGCCGGTCGTATCTATCTGGAAAGTTTTGCCGGTAATTGCGTCAAGCACGATGTCAGTACGCGTCTGGATGAAGCTTTGCATCAAGCGTGTCAGGGCACGGATGCACTGCCCAAGCTCTACCATGGCCTTGTTAAGCGGACCCTGCTGGATGAATTGCGTGCGCGCAGCGGCCGGGTTTTCTACGGGACAAGCCCGGATATGTCGGCATCCGTGTCGCTGGCGATTATCGGTAGAAGCTACACGTTGATTGACTTTCCTTTCACAATGCCGGGTGGAGGGGGGGGGAGTAACAGTGGCCGCAGTGCAATGGGTAAACATAAAGGTGATCTGAAAAGCGACCCTCACATGAAGCCTTTCACCGATCTACAATGGCCGGCTGAATTGCCGATGTTTTTTAGCGTCGAGACGGTATGGGCGCATGCGGCCTGGGCGACGTTAGAAGGTTTGAATGACGAGGCGCGGCAAAAGCAATTCAACCTCGCGCGGTTGTACGCACTTTGCTTGTTCTATCACCGTGACTATGCCAAGGAGATATTTTCCGCACGCCGCGCGGCCCAAGAAAAGGGCAGTACTCAAGTGGGCGTCGTTCGAATGGCATCCGAGCTCATGACGGTTGTCACTAGATATGCCTTGACCCGATTCAAGCGGTTGCTCAAGCCAAATGCGAGTAATGGCCGAGAAGTCGTGGCAGTCGTTGATGACGTCTACCTTGCAAGGCAGGCGCTTGATGCGCGGCTTGCAGCCGGCTTGGCGGGGGCGCAGACTTGCGCTTCACCTACCTCTACTACTCAACGCGCTGAGTGAGTTACGGCGTGTCAATGAAGATACCCAATCTGTCATCGCTGCTGCTTGCCAGTTTTTCCGGAAAACTGATTTACGCATTGGCGAGTCTGGTTTCTCTGCCCTTGGCGGCACATGTCCTAGGTGCGGAAGCGGTAGGGTTGGTAGGTTTTTTTACAACGCTATTAATGGTGCTGATGGTATTGGAGGGCGGGCTTACCAGTACTGTTATTCAACGTTTAGCGAGAATAAGAGGCGCCAAAAAAGAACAACGCGTTCAACGCTCAGTCTATGCGCTGGTAAACACGTACCTACTGGTATTCGCGACAGTGGGCCTGGTGGCCGCTGTCGCAATAGCGTGTGCCGCGCCGCTAATTGTCACACATTGGCTCAAGCTAGCAGCCATAAGCCCGGAGGAAGCGTTGTATTGCTTGTTCTGCATGGCAATTTTCATCGGACTGAATCTTCCTGTGATGCTGCTGCAGGGAGTGTTTACGGGATGCGAACTACAGCGTTCACTCAACAAAATATACATTCCCTATTCGTTGATGCGAACCTTGGGGGTGTTGCTGCTAGTAAATGAGGTTCCCTTGATAAGCGGTGTGAAAGGGTATTTCATTGTTCAGGTTGCTGTGCAACTGGCTTATGTGTTGACGTTGCTCTTGGTGCTTCGCAGGCATGCTTTATTGGGGCGCGCACGGCTTCATATAAAATATGTTGCGAGCGGGTTGGCATTTAGTCGCGGGGTGTTTCTAATCTCCCTGACCTCAGTGGTGACAGTGCAGTGTGATAAAATATTTATGAGTGGCGCGCTCAGCTTGGATGAGTATGCTTATTATAGTTTGGCAGCGACAGTAGCGGGCTTTCCGTACATTTTTTCTACTGCGTTCAATGCAGTATTATTTCCAAGATTTTCCAGAAATCTAAAACTCGGTGAGTCTGAGCAAATCGAAAAAGTGTTTCGTGCCGCGCTGGTCTTCTTTGTCTTGGTTATGACCATTATTTGTAGCGCGGTAATCTGGTTTGGTCAGCCCGTGCTCCTCATGATGTTCGAGCCCTTTATTGCAAATGGCATGAGTTCAGTGTTGCCGTGGCTGCTAATGGGGACTGCATTGCAGTCATTGCTGATCATACCGTTTGCGCTGCAGTTGGCTGCCGGTTGGACATCGCTGTCTTTCCGCCTCAACGTCATAGCCATGCCGTTCATGTTGCTGGCTTTGCCGGCGTTGGTATCGCAGTATGGCGCCGTCGGGGGGGGGTATACATGGGTACTTTACAATTTTTTTTCGCTCATGTGTACGGCGTATTTCACTTGCCGCCGCTTCCCCTGGCTAATCAAGGCTTATCGCACAGGGCTGTCAGTGGGCGGGGTCACTGCGGCCTTGGCAAATTGTGCGTTTTTCATATGTTCGCTGTGGTTCACAACTGGATTTGCTGTGGTCGCAGTCACATGCATTTCTTCTGCAGTGATAGGCGCTGTAGGGGTGGTAGTATTTCGCAGGCACCTTGCTGGACTCAGATGACGTGACAGTATAGGCTATCGAAATTAGGGAGAATTATAATGAAGATAATGGTGCTTGGTGCTTCCGGCATGTTAGGCAACGCAGTGTTCAAGCATCTGGCTGCTGATCCGCGTTATGATGTCTGGGGTACAGTGCGGAGCGCGGCCGTGTTCAAATATTTTTCCGCAGCTGAGCAGAGCCGTTTACTTAATGGCGTGGATGTGCTGAACCAGGATGATTTGCTGTCGCTATTAAATGAGCACCGACCTGCAGTGATCATCAATTGCACGGGCTTGATCAAGCAGTTATCTACCGCCAATGACCCGCTCGCTGTGTTGCCTATCAATTCGTTGTTGCCACATCGCCTGCAAAAAATGGCTAGCTTGATCGATGCGCGTCTGGTTCATGTCAGTACTGACTGTGTGTATGCTGGTGATAAAGGGATGTACGTAGAGGCTGACGCGTCTGATGCGCAAGACCTTTATGGTAAATCAAAATACATTGGTGAAGTCAGCGACGCCAGTAATGCGATTACGCTCAGGACGTCAATTATAGGTCACGAGTTGACCAGTAATAAATCGCTCATAGACTGGTTTCTATCCCAGGCAGGTGCAGTCAAAGGCTTCCGTCGGGCAATTTTTTCGGGTCTGCCCACGGTAGAAATCGGTCGCATTATTGGTGACTATGTGTTGCCGAATGCCCAATTGAATGGGCTGTACCATGTCTCCGCCGAGGCGATTAATAAGTTCTCCTTGTTGGAGAAGGTCGCAAAAATTTATGGTAAGAGCGTGAGTATCACTGCGGATGACTCGCTGGTTATTGATCGCTCATTGGACTCTTCACGTTTTCGTGAGGCCACGGGTTACGTACCGCCAAGCTGGGATGATTTGATTGCCAGTATGCGTGATTTTAAATAAAAAGTTTTTAGGGCTTATGCATGTTTAAAAATAAAGTATTGATGATCACGGGTGGTACCGGTTCGTTTGGTAATACAGTGCTGAAGCGTTTTCTTGATACGGATGTCAAGGAAATTCGTATTTTTAGCCGCGATGAAAAAAAACAAGAGGACATGCGTATTGCCTTGGGTAACGACAAGGTAAAATTTTATATTGGTGATGTGCGTGATTACTCCAGCTTGATTCAAGCAATGGTCGGGGTTGATTACATCTTCCACGCGGCAGCGCTGAAGCAGGTACCTTCTTGCGAGTTTTTCCCCATGGAGGCTGTTAAGACTAATGTCCTAGGGACAGAGAATGTGCTCAACGCGGCCGTGGAGTGCAAGGTCAAGCGGGTTGTGGTGTTGAGTACCGATAAAGCGGTATACCCGATCAACGCTATGGGGATTTCCAAGGCGTTGGCGGAAAAACTGGTGATTGCCAAATCTCGGATGATCCCCGCAAGTTCGCCAACAGTAATTTGCGCGACCCGCTACGGCAATGTCATGGCGTCACGTGGGTCGGTAATTCCGTTGTTCGTTAACCAATTGAAAAATGGTCAGCCGTTGACGGTGACCGATCCTAATATGACGCGCTTCCTCATGTCTTTGGAGGACTCTGTCGATTTGGTACTGCACGCATTCGAACATTCCCAGCAAGGGGATATCTTTGTGCAGAAGGCACCTGCTTCGACGGTGGGTGACTTGGCTCTCGCCCTTCAAGAGTTATTTGCGCTGACCACTGAAGTAAAGGTGATTGGGACGAGGCACGGTGAGAAGCTTTATGAGTCGCTCATCTCTCGTGAGGAGATGGCGAAGGCTGAGGATATGGGGCGGTACTACAGAATTCCTGCCGATAACAGAGATCTGAACTACGAGAAGTATTCATCCAATGGCGAGGAAGAGGTCTCCCTGCTGGATGATTATACGTCGCATAATACCACTCTGCTGTCCATAGCCGAGATCAAGGATACGCTGTTGAAGTTGGAATACATACAGCACGCGCTCAAGGCGTAACGCCTGAGGTTTAAGAACGGCCAGACCATAAGGTCTGGCTGTAATGGAAAGGGTGGTCAACTGTGCTCAATGCTTCTGTCAGTGTTATTGTCCCTTGCTATCGAAGCACGGCATCGATTTCGCGTGCGGTCGAGTCGGTGTTTGCACAGTCTGTAAGGCCCCTTGAAGTCATTTTGGTCGATGACTGCAGTCCCGATGATACGCTGCAGCAACTTTATCTCGAGCAGCGCAAATACCCGGCGGGGTGGGTAAAGGTAATTGCCATGCCGCAAAATGGTGGACCTGGTAATGCGCGTAATGCCGGCTGGTCTGAAGCGAATGGCCGATACATAGCTTTTCTGGATTCCGACGATTGTTGGCATGAGCGGAAAATCGAACTTCAATATAATTGGCTTGAGTCACACCCCGAAGCAGTGCTGTTGGGCCAATATTTTGGTTCGGGTATGCGAAATGAATCCTTCAGTGAAACTATTGGCTTTGTGCAGGTAACGGCGAGGCAGTTGCTATTTTCTAACAGGTTTACAACTTCTTCTGTAATGCTGCGTCGGGACATTGGAGAGCGCTTCACACGTGATAAACGCTACTGTGAAGATTATCAGCTTTGGTGCGATATCAGTTACGGAGGAGGCGGGTGCTACAATATAGACTTCCCACTTGTCCGAACATTCAAGCCTGTTTATGGTGATTCTGGCTTAAGTGGACAGCTCTGGCGAATGGAACAAGGTGAGTTGGGCGTTCATGTCTCGCTGCTCCGGCGCAGAAAAATTGGTGTTATGCCATTCTTGCTCGCGGTGTCTTGGTCGTTGATGAAGTTTGCTCGGCGTGTCCTCAACTCCTCTGTGCGAAAGTGTCAATGATCTATATCATTGGCTGGGCAGTGATGTTGCTGGCGCTTGTCGCATCTGAAATTACCAAAAACAGAAGCAGAATTCCTGTTGCTTTGGTGGTTTTTATTGTTGCAGTGCTTGCCATACTCAGGGGTTCTGTCGGTACAGATACAAATACCTATGAGTGGCTATTGGAATCGGCTGGCTCAGATATTATTGCGGGCGGAGTGGAGCCGATATTCACGTTCTTGGGTTGGCTCTTTAAAACCATTACAGGGTCAGCGGTGGGCGCAGTCAGGTTGTTTGCGCTGCTTCTTTTTGTAGTGTTGTTTTATTATGTGCTTTGCTCCAATAAAAATGAGCGCTTTTTTTTATTGTCTTGTTTTTTGCCAGCGTTCATTTACCAGTACAGTATGAATACATTGCGCCTTGGCCTGGCTAGCGTTTTCTTGTTGCTGGCGTTTCAGTGGGTGCGGAGGCTTCGTTACTCACGGCGGGCCGTTTTTTCAGTGTTGGCGCTAGGGTTTCATTATTCCTCAATTTTTAATTTGGCCTACTTGTTGCTGCTGCGCATGCGTTGGGCTCGGTGGAGTAGTGTTGGGTGGGCAGTCGGCTTCGTGCTGGCAACCGCCTCGATACTGTTTATGAAAAGCGACTACTTTCTGATGAAATTTAACGCCTATAGCGCTGTTTCTTCGCCAAGAATTTTTTCCGGGCTGAGTAAAGTCGCGGTCATAGCTGTGATGCTGCTTTCAGTGGCTGCTTCGCGGATGCAGCGGAGCGATAAGTTTAAACTGATGCTACTTACAGTAATCTTGACAACAGCATCATTGGCGTTGGCCAGCATCAGCTACGCCGGGCTACGCTTCCTTGATCTTTTGTCTTTTGCCCTTCCATTGGCGGTTTTGGTGGCCTACAACGATGATGACCGGCCCCTTGACTGGGTAATCAAGCTTGGTTTTTCAGCCGTCGGCCTTCTGGCGATGGTGGCAAGCTACAGGAACTACTTGCAGGAGTCGGGACAAGGGCCTAGCCCATTTTTGCCTTATCATTTGCTTGATATATTCGGCGGCATGTAAATGGGCGTGGCAGATTTCGCTACAGGAGGGCCGGCTTGAAAATTCTAGTTTTGGGTGCAAATGGCTTCATCGGAGCGCGCCTGCTCAAGGTGCTAGCGGAGCAGCAGTACTCGGTGCGCATCTTGACCCGTCAATCAGGCCGCTTGGCCAATGAGCGGATAGAGGTATTTGTCGGTGACCTTACAAGTGAGCGCCTGGACGTTGATGCTCTTATAGATGGTTGTGATGTGATCATCAACTGCGCAGGGGAGATCAGGAACGAACAGTTGATGGCCCCACTGCATGTGAAAGCGGTTGAACGCTTACTAGGTGCCGTCAGTGGTAGAAGTGGGGCGCCGCGGCCTGTGCGCTGGGTTCAGTTGAGCAGCGTTGGGGCCTACGGCCCTGCGGCCGGCCGCAGCCGCGTAGTCACGGAGGTCACAGCCGTTAACCCCCAAGGACCCTATGAAACTACCAAGACCGATGCGGATAAGCTGATCATGTCCCACCCTGCTTTGCAGGGACAAGCGGCGGACTGGAGCATTCTACGCCCATCAAATGTATTTGCTAGCGACATGCCCAACGCTTCCATCCGTCAACTGGCAGCGATCATTCGTAAGCGGGCATTTTTCTATGTTGGCCGGGAGGAGGCCATCGCAACTTATGTCCACGCTGACGACGTCGCTGCTGCCCTCGTGCGCTGTGCTATCGATCCTCGTGCCTCTAGGCAAATTTACAACCTGTCCAATGATTGCCCGCTGCGGGACGTTGTAGACGCTTTGGCAGCGTGCCAAGGTGTCCCCTCGCCACGACTGCGAGTGCCTGAAAAAGCGGTGAGGGCTGCGGTGTGGATGGCTAGTAATATGATGCGGTTACCGTTGACACAAGGTCGAGTTGATGCACTCGTGAACAAGACGACCTACCCGGCTGACAAACTAAGAACTCAATTGGGCTTTGTGCCGCAATATAATGTGCCTGCACATATTGGCGAAGTAGTGAATAAGCGTTAGGGGCTTTCATCTTGTGGCGCTTGAGCGATTTATAATTGAATAGCGTATTAGGATCAAACAACATGTCGATTAATGGCCTACGGGTGGCACGGATCTCGACGGTTCCGTTTTTTGTCGTCACTCAGTTAAGTGCTCAACTCAGCGCCCTGCATGAAGCAGGTGCAGAAGTGCATGTCATTGCCAGCAATGACGACATGAGTGACGCTTTACGGTCACGATCAGACCTCAAGTTTATTCCGGTCAATATAGCCCGAGAAATCAGCCCGCTGAAAGATCTGTGCAGCTTGGTACGGCTTGTCATTTTGTTCCGTAAGCAGCGCTATGACATTGTTCATTCCACGACGCCGAAAGCCGGGTTGCTAACAGCTATTGCGTCACGCCTAGCGGGTGTGAAGGTTCGTTTGCATACTTACACCGGGCAACCGTGGGTCACTACGACAGGCGCAAAAAAAAGTCTCCTAAAATTTTGTGACAAGCTTATTGCTGCGTTAAACAGCCATAGCTTTACCGACAGTGCCAGCCAACGAGATTTTCTTGTTCGTGAAGGGGTGGTCCCAGCGGAAAAAATTTCAGTTATTGGCCTGGGCTCTCTTGCCGGTGTCGATATGGCGCGGTTTGACGCTGGACGTTTTGCTCCCGCCGCTGTTGCGCAGACCCGAATGGAACTTGGTATCCCCTCCAGTGCCAAAGTTTTGCTGTTTGTCGGCAGGGTCACACCAGATAAAGGCATCCGCGAACTCATGGACGCATTCAAACTCCTGAGCGGGTTGCACCAAGATCTCTATCTCATTCTGGTCGGGCCATACGAAGCTGACGGGCGAGAGATCGTCGAGGCTTACCTTGCCGGTGAGCGCGCTTCGCATGTAAAGGTGCTTGGGCTCCAGGCCGAGCCAGAAAAGTATATGGCTGCAGCAGATTTGCTTTGCTTGCCCAGCTATCGGGAAGGGTTTGGTACCGTAGTGATCGAAGCCGCTGCAATGGGCCTGCCTACTGTAGGTACCGACATCTATGGTCTGAGCGACGCTATTGTTGATGGCCAAACCGGGCTGCTGGTTCCTGTGAGGAACGCGGGGGCGTTGTCTGATGCGATTGGTTCGTTACTTTCTCAGCCAGATCAGCTGAGTGACATGGCCATCCAAGCGAAGGCGCGCGCCAGAAGGGATTTCGATTCGAGGCGGTGCTCGGCCCTGCTCATTGAACAATATGAAGGATTTCACCGATGAGCAATTCAGCGAAAGAGCGCGTGCTCGTGACGGGCTCCACAGGCTTCGTTGGTAGCGCACTTGTGGCCGCCCTGTTGAGCACCCAAACGTATGATGTCGTGGCCCAGGTTCGGGAAAGATCGCCGGTAACCAACCCTTTGGTAAAAAGTGTGCAGGTGCCTGCCATCAACGGTGGGACCGACTGGGCTGCTGCGCTGTCGGGTGTGGATGTTGTAGTGCATTGTGCTGCCCGAGTGCATGTCATGACCGAGACCACTGCTGACCCGTTGTCTGCGTTTCGCCAGGTCAATGTTGACGGCACGCTGGCGCTTGCCCGGCAGGCTGCCAAAGCAGGTGTGCGCCGGTTCATCTACCTGAGCTCCATCAAGGTTAATGGTGAGCAAACGACCCTCCAGCCCTTCCGTCCGGACGACTGCTGCTCACCGACCGACCCCTATGGCCTATCCAAATGGGAGGCCGAGCAGGGGTTGATGGCCATTGCAGCTGAAAGCGCGATGGATGTCGTCATCGTCAGGCCTCCGCTGATTTATGGCCCGGGGGTCAAGGCCAACTTCCTGAAAATGATCAGATGGATGGATCGAGGCATCCCGTTACCGCTGGCCACCGTCCACAACAGCCGTAGCCTGGTTGGCTTGACTAACCTGATCGGTTTCTTGATCCATTGCATCAGTCATCCAAATGCCGCTAACCAGGTATTTCTGATTTCTGATGGAGAAGACCTCTCGACGCCAGCGTTGCTGCGCAAGGTTGCCAATGCTCTCGGCAAGACGTCGAGGTTGGTGCCATTTCCATCAGCGTTGTTATCTGGCATGGCGGCGCTGCTTGGGAGGAAGGCCGAGGTGGGGCGGCTTTGCGGCTCCTTACAGGTGGATATCGAAAAAAACTACCGGCTGCTTGGATGGCAGCCACGGTTATCGGTTGCCGATGAATTGAAGCGCACTGTGAAAGACTACCGTCAGCAGGAATCCAAATGACCCTTTGGTTGTTGTTACCCATCACCGTTATTGTTTCGTATTTCCTGACTGGAGCGCTCCGCCGCTACGCTCTCTCTGCCAGCATGATCGATGTGCCAAACGCACGCAGTTCACATACAGTGCCAACACCCCGCGGTGGCGGTGTTGCTATTGTGGTGTCATTCCTGGTAGGGCTTCTGGCGCTGGCGTTCGCCGGTGCACTGCACACTTCCCTTGTATGGGGGCTATTCGGTGCTGGCTTGATCGCGGCGCTCGTAGGGTTCCTTGATGATCATGGTCACGTTCCCGCGCGCTGGCGATTGCTAGGGCATTTTTCCGCAGCTGCGTGGGGTTTGGTCTGGTTGGACGGCGCCCCACCGCTCGAGCTTTTCGGTACGGTCTTCAATCTTGGGCTTGTTGGGCATTTGCTGGCTGCTGTCTATCTGGTCTGGCTGCTCAATTTGTATAATTTCATGGATGGTATTGACGGTTTGGCCAGCGTCCAGGCCGTGACGGCGTGTATGGGGGGCGCACTGCTCTGCTGGCTTGGAGGGCAGGCTTCGCAACTGTGGCTGTCAGGCCTGATGTTAGCCTCAGTGGCGGGCTTCCTGATATGGAATTTCCCGCCCGCAAAAATCTTCATGGGCGATGCCGGTAGTGGATTTCTGGGTATCATGCTTGGACTGCTGGCCCTACAAGCCACTTGGGTTTCGCCTGTTTTTTTCTGGAGCTGGCTGATCCTGCTGGGTGTATTCGTTGTCGATGCGACCTGGACACTCATCCGGCGGCTTTTGAGGGGAGAGAAGCCCCATGAAGCTCATCGCAGCCATGCGTACCAGTTCGCGTCGAGGCAGTACGGGAGCCATCGGGTAGTGACCCTCAGCGTCCTCCTGATCAACACCGTATGGTTGATACCATTCGCATTATTGGTCGGTTTAGGCAAGCTTGATGGCATCACAGGGCTTGTAATGGCTTATGCACCATTGGTCTTTTTGGCAATAAAGTTTAAAGCTGGACTGCGAGAGGCCTGACTACCCATGACACAAGGAGGCGATAACAAGATGCGCAGTTGGCTTCTACAGCTTACGCGGCGCCAGAAACGGCTGCTGCAATTGTCTACTGATGTGCTCCTGATCTGGGTTGCGCTCTGGCTGGCCTTCGTGGTCCGTCTTGGAATTGATGATCTGGCCAACCCAATTATCGACCACGGTTGGCTGTTCCTCTGTGCCCCCGTCGTGTCGATCCCGCTGTTCATCCGCTTCGGCCTGTACCGCGCGGTAATGCGCTACTTCGGCAACGACGCACTGATCGCCATCATCAAGGCCGTGACACTCTCCGCGCTGATCCTCGGGTTCATCATTTACTGGTCTAGCAACCACCAAAACGTCGTCCCTCGTTCGATCACTTTCAACTATTGGTGGCTCAGCCTGATTATGATCGGTGGCTTGCGGTTGGCCATGCGTCAGTACTTCCTGGGCGACTGGTTCTCCGCCGCGGTGCAGCACGTGCCGTTCGCCAGCCGCGGCGACGGTCTGCCGCGCGTAGCGATTTACGGCGCGGGTGCGGCCGGCAACCAGCTTGTGGCTGCATTGCGCATGGATAAGGCCATGCGCCCGGTGGCTTTTATTGATGATGACGCCAGCATCACCGACCGGGTGATTGCAGGCTTGCAGGTTTATCACCCCGACCAGCTTCAGCGGATGATCGATGTAACAGGGGCGCACGAGATTCTGCTGGCGATTCCATCGTCTACCCGCACCCGTCGACGCGAAATCCTCAACTTCCTTGAAAGCTTCCCGCTGCACGTACGCAGTGTGCCCGGTTTCATGGACCTGGCCAGTGGTAAGGTCAAGGTGGATGACATCCAGGAAGTTGACATTGCCGATTTGCTGGGCCGTGATGCCGTGCCTGCGCAAAGCGACTTGCTGGAGCATTGCATTGTCGAGCAGACGGTATTGGTCACTGGAGCAGGGGGGTCCATCGGCTCCGAGCTTTGCCGGCAGATTCTCGGGCAATCCCCCAAGACCTTGTTGCTGTTCGATCACAGCGAATTCAACCTCTACAGTATCCTCTCGGAGCTGGAGCAGCGTGTTGCCCGTGAGTCGTTGTCGATCAACCTGATCCCGATCCTGGGCTCGGTGCGCAACCAGCCACAGATGCTCGACATCATGAAGACCTGGCGGGTTGATACCGTGTATCACGCTGCGGCCTACAAGCATGTACCGATGGTCGAACACAACATCGCCGAAGGTCTGATGAACAACGTCATCGGCACCTTGCACACCGCCCAGGCTGCGCTGCAGGCCGGCGTTGCCAACTTCGTGCTAATTTCTACCGACAAAGCTGTGCGCCCTACCAACGTGATGGGCAGCACCAAACGCTTGGCGGAAATGACCCTGCAAGCCCTTAGCCGGGAAATGGCGCCAGTGTTGTTCGGCGACAGCAGCAATGTATCGCAGGTCAACAAGACACGCTTCACCATGGTTCGCTTCGGCAATGTGCTGGGCTCGTCGGGTTCGGTGATTCCGCTTTTCCACAAACAGATCAAGGCGGGTGGCCCGCTGACTGTCACCCACCCGAAGATCACTCGTTACTTCATGACTATCCCCGAAGCGGCGCAGCTGGTGATTCAGGCCGGCTCGATGGGCAAGGGTGGTGATGTGTTCGTGCTGGATATGGGCGAGCCGGTGAAGATAGTGGAGCTGGCTGAGAAGATGATTCACCTGTCCGGCTTCAGCGTGCGCTCCGAACGTAACCCGATGGGCGATATTGCCATCGAGTTCAGCGGTCTGCGGCCAGGTGAAAAGCTGTACGAGGAGCTGCTGATTGGCGATAACGTGATTGCCACACGCCACCCGATGATCATGAGCGCCAACGAAGATTTCCTAGCCTGGGATATGCTCAAGGAAGCGCTGCGGCAATTGCTGGCGGCCGTGGCTGAAGATGATTTTGTGCGGGTACGGCAGTTGTTGCGCGAAACTGTGAGCGGCTATTCGCCGGAAGGCGAGATTGTGGATTGGATTTACCAGCAGCGACGGCTGGACCCCTGATTCAGCAGCAGTGCGCGGGTTAGTCTTGCTCAAGGCTCAAAGGTTTGCACTAACCCTGTGGGAGCGGATTTACCCGCGAAGAGTATGATTCGGTATATGGCGCCGGGTGCACCGGTGCCCCCACAGGGATAGTGAATTCCTTACACCCAGCATTGCGCTCTGCCCCAAAAATGCCAATCAACGTATGTTTACCTTTGAAGGCAATTCAATGAAGGCAATGCTGTATCCCACGAGGCTCCAGACGCGGCTTCGCCACGTTGTCCCAGCATGCGGAATTCTCATACAAAACCACGGTGTAATAGCCTCCGTTCAAAAGCTGCGTGACTCGGGAGGGGCCAACCTTCGGCATTCCATTATCTATCGACCCTTCCTGTTAGGCGCGGATTACAGTGCAAAGTGCTGTAAGGCTTAAGCTCCGTTGACTGAGCGAAGTAGACCAGGCGGTCATGGCTCAATGTCACGATGACATCGTTTCAGCTCTCGGGCCAAGCGCCAACAAGCTAGAATCCAGGAAGGTGGAAGAGCGGACCATGACAGCGGAAGCAGACAAATATGACCATTCTGGTAACCGGCGGTGCAGGCTTTATCGGCGCGAACTTCGTGCTGGACTGGCTGGCCGGCAATGACGAGCCCGTGGTCAATCTCGACAAACTCACCTACGCAGGCAACCTGCAGACCCTTAGCAGCCTGCAAGACGACGCGCGGCATATTTTCGTGCATGGCGACATTGGTGATTCCGCGCTGGTGGAACAACTGCTGAAAACCCACCAGCCGCGCGCCATCGTCAACTTTGCCGCCGAGTCGCACGTCGACCGCTCGATTCACGGCCCGGAAGACTTCATCGATACCAACATCGTCGGCACCTTCCGCCTGCTGGAAGCGGTACGCGCGTATTGGGGTGGCCTGGATGAGCCGGCGCGCAAGGCTTTTCACTTCCTTCATGTGTCCACCGACGAAGTTTACGGTTCGTTGGCCGCCGGCGAACCGGCCTTTACCGAAACCCACCAGTACCAGCCCAACAGCCCGTACTCGGCCAGCAAGGCCGCCAGCGACCACCTGGTGCGCTCGTACCACCACACCTACGGCCTGCCGGTGCTGACCACCAACTGCTCGAACAACTACGGCCCTTACCACTTCCCGGAAAAACTCATCCCGCTGATGATCGTCAACGCCCTGGCTGGCAAACCGCTGCCGGTATACGGCGACGGCCAGCAGATTCGCGACTGGCTGTACGTCAAGGACCACTGCAGCGCCATCCGCCGCGTGCTGGAAGCCGGCAAGACCGGCGAGGTGTACAACGTGGGCGGCTGGAACGAAAAGCCCAACCTGGAAATCGTCAACCGCGTGTGCGCCCTGCTGGACGAACTGCGCCCCCGCGCCGACGGCAAGCCTTACGCCGAGCAAATCACCTACGTGACCGACCGCCCCGGCCATGACCGCCGCTACGCCATCGACGCCCGCAAGCTCGAGCGCGAACTGGGCTGGAAGCCTGCCGAAACCTTCGAAACCGGCATTCGCAAGACCGTGGCCTGGTACCTCGACAACCAGGAGTGGGTGCAGAACGTACAGTCCGGCAGCTACCGCGACTGGGTCGAGAAAAACTACGCAGGGCGCTCGTCATGAGGCTTCTGCTACTGGGCAAGGACGGCCAGATTAGGTTGGGAAGTGCAACGCAGCCTGGCCTCGTTGGGGCAGGGCGTAACCTCGAAAGTCCAAGCATTCCTGCCATTGATCACCGATGTGTACTCCGTCCCGGCCAAGTGGCCGACCAACCTGTGCATGTTCAGGAAACCCACGAGAAATGACCACCATGAAGCGTAAAGGCATCATTCTGGCGGGCGGGTCGGGTACCCGACTGCACCCCGCAACCCTGGCAATTTCCAAGCAACTGCTGCCGGTGTACGACAAACCGATGATCTATTACCCGCTGACCACCCTGATGCTGGCGGGCATCCATGACATCCTAATCATCTCCACCCCCCAAGACACCCCGCGCTTTGAACAGCTGCTGGGTAACGGTCACCGCTGGGGCATCAACATCACCTACGCGGTGCAACCATCCCCGGATGGTCTGGCGCAGGCCTTCCTGATAGGCGAAGGCTTCATTGGTAACGACCCCACAGCACTGGTGCTGGGTGACAACATCTACTACGGCCACGACTTCCAGCACTTGCTGCGCAGTGCCATGGATCGTCAGGGAAGCGCCAGCGTGTTCGCGTACCACGTGCATGACCCTGAGCGCTACGGCGTAGTCGAGTTCGACGGCCAGGGCAATGCCATTAGTCTGGAAGAGAAACCAACCAAGCCCAAGTCCAGCTATGCCGTGACCGGGTTGTACTTCTACGACAATGACGTGATCGAGATTGCCAAGAGTATTCGGCCATCCGAACGGGGCGAGTTAGAGATTACCGATGTGAATCGGGCTTACCTGGAACAGCACCGGCTGTCGGTGGAGATCATGGGGCGCGGGTATGCCTGGCTGGATACCGGGACGCATGATTCGTTGCTGGAGGCGAGTGGATATATTGCGACTATCGAGCGGCGGCAGGGATTGAAGGTGGCCTGCCCGGAGGAAGTGGCGTACAGGCAGGGATGGATTGGTGCCGAGGAATTGTTGAGGCTGGCTGAGCCTTTGGCGAAGAACGGGTACGGGCAGTACCTGAGGCGGTTGGTGCAGGGGACGGTTTTTTAAGGAAGATGCGGTCCACCTTTGAAGGGTGGCATTCCTTGGGTGTGGCGAGTGCATTGCCGCCGTTGGCAATAGTGGCGAGTCTGCATCTTCTCGCCGGCTAGTCAAATTTTCGGTCTGAAAGTGACCGCGCAGAAAGCCTATGTAATTTCAGTGACGATTTTTGTTATTTTGGTTCTGTTTTTTAAAGAAAATTTTATCTGGAACGCAAGAATTTCACGAGATATTCAGAAACTGATGTGATTGTGCTATCCTTCCTCGCGATTTTGTGCAATGGCTTTTTGATGGCACTCAAGTTTAGTTAGGGTATCTGCGGAAGCAGTTGTCATTTCAGGGAAGACAAGCGTGGCGGTGCTCACTCAACCCCCTGGCGTTCACACGCCGGACAAGCTCCTATTCGCTCAGGAATTAAGCATTCCTGAGCTTGCGCGTGTGGCGATCCTCATGTGCACCTATAACGGTGCCAATTTCCTGACTCAGCAGCTGGATTCTTTCGAGCGGCAAACCTATCGAAACTGGGTCCTCCACGTGTCGGATGATGCCTCGCAGGACGGTACGCTCGAGGTACTCAAAGGGTACGTGGAGTCGTGGGGCTCACACCGCATCAAAATTGTGAGCGGTCCCCAAGCCGGCTTTGTGCGTAATTTCCTTTCGCTGACCTGCAGGGCTGACATCGAAGCGGATTATTTCGCGTGGTCGGATCAAGATGACGTTTGGTGCCCAAGCAAGCTCCAGGCAGCTGTAGAGTGGCTTTCGAGTGTGCCTGCCGACCAGCCTGCCCTTTATTGTGGCCGCACCCTGCTGATTTGTGACGGGGGAATCCATCGCGGATTATCGCCAAATTTTGCCTCTCCACCACATTTCAAAAATGCACTGGTTCAAAGTATCAGCGGAGGCAACACCATGGTCTTCAACAAGGCCGCGCGTGCCTTGATCATGGAAGCCGGTGCTGAATTGACCGTGCCCTCCCACGACTGGTGGTGCTATCAGCTGATCACCGGTGCGTCTGGCGCCGTTCGCTACGACCCTGAACCCCGGGTTTTTTACCGGCAGCATGCCGACAATGTCATCGGCAGCAACTCTGACTGGTGCGCCCGCCTGCGACGCCTGGTCATGGTATTCCAAGGGCGTTTCTATGAGTGGAATGCCCAGAATATCCGTGCCTTGGAGAGCATGAGTCACCGGTTGAGCAAAGATCACCGCAAGACCCTCAAGCTGTTCAAGACAGCCCGAAAACGAAGCCTGCCTGTGCGCGTCTACAAAGTGCTCAAAGCAGGCCTGCATCGTCAGACCCTCCTTGGCAACCTTGGGTTGCTGCTCGCGACAATACTGAAAAAGATCTGATCAAATGACTATTCTGGTAACTGGTGGCGCCGGCTTCATCGGCGCCAACTTCGTGCTTGACTGGGTTGGCCAGTCGGGTGAAACCGTCATCAACCTGGACAAGCTGACCTATGCCGGGAACCTGGAGAATCTCTCCACCCTGGAAGGTAACCCGCAGCATGTGTTTGTGCATGGCGACATCGCTGACAGCCAACTGGTAGGGCAGCTGCTTGGCGAGCATCGCCCTCGTGCCATCATCAATTTTGCTGCAGAATCGCATGTTGATCGCTCCATCCATGGGCCGGAAGACTTCATCCAGACCAATATCGTCGGCACCTTCCGCTTGCTGGAGGCCGTTCGTGCTTACTGGAATGGGTTGGAAGGTGATGAGCAGCAAAAGTTCCGCTTCCTTCACGTATCCACCGACGAAGTGTACGGTTCGCTGGCTGGCGATGCGCCAGCCTTCACCGAAAAGCACCAGTACGAACCGAACAGCCCGTACTCCGCGAGCAAGGCAGCCAGCGACCACTTGGTGCGCGCGTACCACCATACCTATGGCCTGCCGGTACTGACCACCAACTGCTCGAATAACTACGGCCCGTATCACTTCCCTGAGAAGCTGATCCCGCTGATGATCGTCAATGCCCTGGCAGGCAAGGCCTTGCCGGTATACGGCGATGGCCAGCAGATTCGTGACTGGCTGTATGTGAAAGACCACTGCAGCGCCATTCGTCGCGTGCTCGAGGCAGGTGCCGTGGGCGAGGTTTACAACGTTGGCGGTTGGAACGAAAAGCCGAACCTGGAAATCGTCAATCGTGTTTGCGCCTTGCTGGACGAGTTTCGTCCACGCGCCGACGGCAAGCTCTACAGCGAACAGATCGCCTATGTTACCGACCGCCCTGGGCACGACCGCCGGTATGCGATCGATGCTCGCAAGCTGGAGCGTGAGCTGGGTTGGAAGCCTGCCGAAACATTTGAAACGGGCATTCGCAAGACCGTCCAGTGGTACCTGGAAAACCAACCGTGGGTCGAAAGCGTCCTGTCCGGTAACTACCGTGATTGGGTCGAGAAGAACTACGCCGAGCGCCGCGCATGAAAATTCTTCTGTTGGGCAAGAATGGCCAAGTGGGCTGGGAACTGCAGCGCAGCCTCGCCCCCTTGGGCGAGGTGCTTGCCCTGGATTCGCGTAGCGTTGATTTCTGCGGTGACCTGGGCAACCTCGAAGGGCTCAAGGACACGCTGGCGCGTTATGCTCCCGACGTTATCGTTAATGCCGCCGCCTACACCGCAGTGGACAAGGCCGAATCCGAGCCGAGCCAGGCACACCTGGTCAACGCCGAGGCTGTAGCTGTAATGGCTGAGGCCGCGGCAAGCAGTGGCGCGTTGCTGGTGCATTACTCCACCGATTACGTATTCCCTGGCGACGGTACGCAGGCCTGGCGCGAGACTGACGGTGTTGGCCCGCTGAACGTCTACGGCGTAAGCAAGCTGGCCGGGGAGCAGGCAATTCAGGCATCGGGCTGCCGCCACCTGGTCTTCCGCACTTGCTGGGTGTACGCAGCCCGCGGCAACAACTTCGCGAAAACCATGCTGCGACTGGCGCGTGAGCGCGACACCTTGGGCGTGATCGATGACCAGTTTGGTGCACCTACAGGGGCCGAACTGATCGCCGACGTGACGGCGCATGCCATTCCGGCTGCGCGGGAAAACCCCAAGCTGGACGGTATCTACCATCTGGCAGCGGGCGGTGAAACTACATGGTGCGGTTACGCGCGCTATGTCATCAATCTGGCTACTGCCGCTGGTCTGGAGCTTAAAGTCTCTGCCGAGGCAGTCAATGCACTCACAACAGATGCCTACCCTACGCCAGCCAAACGCCCGGCCAACTCCCGCCTGAATACTGAAAAACTGCAGAAAGCCTTCCAGCTGAATCTCCCGTCCTGGGAATACGGTGTGGCACGGATGCTGACAGAAATCATAGAGAAGCAATGATGAGTAAACGTAAAGGGATTATCCTGGCCGGTGGCTCCGGCACCCGTCTTCACCCAGCAACGCTGTCCATCTCCAAGCAGTTGTTGCCGGTGTACGACAAGCCGATGATCTACTACCCGCTGACTACGCTAATGCTGGCGGGTATTCGCGACATTTTGATCATCTCCACCCCGCAAGACACCCCGCGCTTTGAACAGCTGCTGGGAGATGGTGCGCGTTGGGGGGTGAATATCCAGTATGCAGTCCAGCCTTCGCCGGACGGCCTGGCCCAAGCTTTCATCATTGGCGAGCAATTCATCGGTAATGATCTGTCGGCATTGGTGTTGGGCGACAACATTTTCTACGGGCACCACTTCAACGAACTGTTGCATAGCGCAACAGACCGTGACCATGGTGCAACCGTGTTTGCCTATCACGTCAACGACCCTGAGCGTTACGGTGTGGTCGAGTTCAACGACCAGGGCAAAGCTGTCAGCTTGGAAGAGAAGCCGCTGCAGCCGAAGTCGAACTACGCGGTCACCGGCCTGTATTTCTATGACCAGCAAGTGGTTGAGATTGCAAAGAGCATTCAGCCTTCGCCACGCGGCGAGTTGGAGATCACTGATCTCAATCGCATCTACATGGAGCAGGGTAGCCTGTCTGTTGAGATCATGGGCCGGGGCTATGCATGGCTCGACACCGGCACCCACGACTCGCTGCTCGAGGCAAGCCACTACATCGCAACCATCGAGCACCGCCAGGGCCTTAAGGTTGCATGTCCTGAAGAAGTTGCTTTCCGCCAGCAATGGATCACTGCAGAACAGCTGGAAAAACTGGCTGCGCCGCTGGCCAAGAACGGTTATGGCCAATACCTGAAACGCCTGCTGCAGGAAAAAATTTACTAATGAAAGCTACTCCTTTGGCAATTCCCGAAGTCATTTTGTTTGAGCCTCGGGTTTTCGGTGATGACCGTGGCTTCTTCTTCGAAAGCTTCAACCAGAAGGTTTTTGATGAAGTGGTAGGCCGCGAAGTCAATTTTGTGCAGGACAACCATTCCCGCTCTGCCAAGGGCGTATTGCGCGGGCTGCACTACCAGCTGCAGCAAGCGCAGGGCAAGTTGGTGCGTGTGGTCCAGGGTGAAGTGTTCGACGTTGCTGTAGATGTCCGTCGTGATTCGCCCACCTTTGGCAAATGGGTGGGGGCGCACCTGTCCGCAGAAAACAAGCATCAGCTGTGGGTGCCGGAAGGATTCGCGCACGGCTTTGTCGTCCTCACGGAAGCGGCAGAGTTCCTGTACAAAACCACCGACTTCTACGCCCCAGCGCACGAGCGCTGCATCATCTGGAACGACCCGGATATCGGAATTGACTGGCCGATAGACTTTGAACCACAGCTGTCGGCGAAAGACCTGCTTGGCAAGCGGTTGGCCGAGGTTGATGTGTTCGAGAATTACAGCAAATAAAACCACGGTAGCGATCGACGAGACGCAGGGCTAATGCCCTGCGTTTTGCGCATTGGAACTTATGACTCAGATAGAAAACCTCGCACCCGCACAGGCATTCGAATTGGCGAACGCGTTGATGCGGCAGAAACGCTGGGTGGAGGCGGCTACGCTATGGCAGGCCTTCCGCGAGCAATATAAGGGCCACCCTGCGCCATGGTTGCAAGGTGCTGTCTGCTGCTTTAAGCAAGAGCAGTATGAACAAGCGGGCAAGCTTTTAGAGTTTAGTCGACACCGTTTCGATAAGCACGTCTCCACCTGGTTGATCAGTGCAGACTGGGCCCAGGTGCAAGGTGAGGCGGCGCTCGAAGCGCAGCTTCTGGGGCAAGGTCGTGCGGTGCTGGGTGACTGTTGGGAGTTGCTTTGCCGTACCGCCGCGTTGGCAATGCGCAACGGTGATGTTTCCGCCGCGAAGGCGCATAACCTCACTGCTCGCAATGTGGCCCCTGATCAAGTTGAGCCGCTGGTCCAAGCTGCGGAAATCGCCGAAAAGCTAGAGCAGTGGGAAGAGGTCGCTGAGTATTGGAACGCTGTAGTCGCTTTGAAGCCAGCACACTCCCAGGCCTATCAAAAGCTTTCGCAGGCCTACGAGCGGGCAGGGCAACACGCATTGGCGCGGCGATATCGGTTGGCAATGCAATATGGTGCCGAAATATTAAATACGCCGGGGCCTGCTGTAAAAGATGAACTAAAAAAGGCCAAGGGCTCGGCATCTTCGGTTATGCACTTTGCTACTTTGGTGGTAACCAAGGCCATTTTGAACCTGAAGTCAGAGTCTTCGCGCACCCACCTTAATTACGCTTGGGTGGTGCTGGAGCCTCTGCTGCACCTCGTTATTTATTATTTCCTGTTCGGCAGAGTCTTGAATGCGGGGGTCGAGAATTATGGCCTATTCCTGCTCTGCGGTTTAGTGCCCTGGATGTGGTTCACCAAAGCGGTGTCGACCAGTGCAACCAGCATATTGGGCGGTCAGTCACTCATGCTGAACAGTAACGTTCAGCCCGCCTTTTTTCCGCTTGTCAATATTGTGCAGTCGACGTTCAAGCAGTTGCCAGCCATGCTATTGCTGATCGTTCTACGCTTTGTAGCTGACGATGATAGTTTGAGCTTAAGTCTTATTTATTTCCCGCTAATCGTAGTGCTGCAGTTCCTGCTGACCATCGTGCTGGGTATGCTGCTTGCGGCGCTTGTTTCAATGGTTCGCGATATTGCCAACATCGTTGGTACGGGCTTGACCCTGCTGATGATCCTTTCGGGGGTAATCTACAACTACCAATCCCTGCCTGGGAAGGTGGCAGAGTGGGTTCAGTACAACCCAATGGCAGTTATCATTTCCGCTTATCGCCAGGTGATTCTGCAGGGAACCGCTCCTGAAACAAAAGGGTTGCTTTATGTGCTTGCAGTGAGCGTTGCGTTGGCGGCTGTCAATTACATTGTTTACAAGCTGCAGCGGAAAAAGTTTGTAAGGCGGGGCATGGCATGAAGTCTGATGTAGTCCTTTCGCTGCGTAACGTAGGTGTGCGGTTCAAACTGAATGGTAAGCGAGGGTTCCATGAGCCCTTGAAAGGCATTGACCTGGATATCAAGGCTGGCGAAACGCTCGGCATTCTGGGCAGGAATGGCGCAGGCAAATCGACGTTATTGAAAGTCTTGTCAGGCGCTTTGACACCTGATTCGGGTGAAATTCTCAACCATGGCGCCTCGGTGGCGCTGTTGGCACTGCAGGCCGGTTTCGACAGCAATCTCACTGGCCGCGATAACGCAATTTTTGGTGGCATGCTGTTGGGGCATCCCAAAAAGCGGGTTGTCGAGCGGGTTGAGGAAATCAAAGCATACTCTGAGCTTGGCGACTATTTTGAAGAGCCGGTAAGAAACTACTCCACGGGTATGGCCTCTCGTTTGGGGTTCGCTATCAGCACCATCATGAGCCCTGATGTGATTTTGGTTGATGAGGTGCTTAGCGTGGGGGATGTCAGCTTCAGAAAGAAAGCTGAGCGCACCATGATTCAAAAAATTGCATCAGGCCAAACCGTTGTATTGGTATCGCACTCTCAAGGGCAGATTGCCGCTTTGTGCGACCGTTGTGTCATCTTGGAAGGGGGTAGGCTCATCACGGGAGAAAGTGTTGGGCAGGTCATGAAGATTTACGAAGAAATTATTGAAATAAGCGCTAGGGAAAATGTATGAACATGAAGTTTGTGTTGGTTCCAGCAGTAATCGCCATGGCGCTTGCTGGTTGTGGAGACGACAAAAACATCGCGTCACTACCGGTGGAAAAAACTAATCGCTGTGCGCTCGACAAGGTGCAAGGTAGTACAGAGCGGGTAGTGAAAGTTCGGCCGGAGATCGTTGAGCTTCAAGGGTGGGCGCTTGGTGCTGAAAGTGCGCAGGGCGTGTCAAATTTAATAATCACTTTGAAGAATGCTGAGGGGCAGGTTTATACCTTTGAAGAAGGGGCTCGCTATGACCGTCCCGATGTTGCCAAAGCCTTTAAGAATGATGACTATAAGTCGTCAGGTTTCATTGTCAAGGCGGACTTGTCGAACTTGCCGGCTGGTGCATACGGTATCTTGATAAGAACTCCTGAGAAGGATCGTATGATGGCGTGCGCCGTAAATAAAAATATTATTGTTGAGTTGTGATCTTTTAGTATATTGATTTGAGGGTTTTTTGTGAGTATTTTCCATAGGATCGCTGACCAGTTGGTCTACCCGGCAGCACATGCATACGTTTCGCTGCAGTCTCACGTCAACTGGTTTAAGAGTTTGGGTAAGAGTGATCAGGTATTTTACTCGTCTGCTTACCAAGGCCAAAAAATAGTTCTGATGGCGTTGTATCAAAAAGGGACTATTCGTAATGATGTGATTCATTTTTTGCGTGCTGCGAAGGCGCTGGGTCTTTATGTGGTATGCGTAAATACCCTCAAGCTGAAACAGCCGGATCTGTATAGCGATGTTATCGATTGCTATATAGAGAAGTATAATTATGGGCGCGATTTTGGCAGCTATAAGTCCGGATTCAAGTACCTCTATTCGAGTGGGCTCGCTGAGCAGTGCCCGCGAATGCTACTAGTCAACGATAGCGTGTTTTTCAGCCGTAAGCATAATGTCCGCTTCTTGGAGGAAATGTTTGATTCCAGCGTAGAAGTTTTGGGTGCGACTGAGAATTATGAGATTGAGCATCATCTAGGCTCTTTCTGTATTGCCTTGGGTGGCGGGGTTCTAAATCATCCTAAGCTGAAAAAATACTGGCAGAACTATAAGTGCACGGATGTGCGCCCAGTCGTAATTAAGACGGGCGAAATGGCTCTGTCGAAAACGCTAAAACGTATCGTAAGTTCGCCCGATAATTTCAAGTCATTATATGATACTGAGCGTGCTTCGGCACTATTGCATAGAGATGATGCTGTGCTGGAGGATATCGCCCATCTATCCCGCACATCTGCTTTGTCACTGGCGCCGCGTTTTTCGTTTTCTTCTGTGAGCAAAGAGGTTATCAATAAGTATCTGCATTCCCCAGCCGCGATAGCTGGTGTTTCTGCATTGAATGCCGATTTTGAATCTCTGTCAGAGATTGAGGTCCATTATGCGGATTCCCTTACTGGCTTTTCGGAGTTTGTTTGCGGGGCTGTGACTAACTCTTCATCTGCAAGTGAAAGTATTCGGAGCGCCGTGAAGGGGGAGGTGATTTCCAAGTTTATTGGCTGCTTTATGCATGGGTCGCAGATTCATCAGAATGGGATCTTCTTGCATCGTATTGGCTTGCCGATTATTAAGTTGGATGGCGTTTATCGTGGGATGTTTTCCCCTAGCGATATCGAGAAGCTTGCAATGGATCTTGAGTCTGATCAGCGTGGAGAGTTTCGCTGGATAATGTACTCCCGTCCTTATGGTGGTGATGTTTTGTACGGATGGAAGCGTGCTGCATTTTCTCGTGGTTTGATTTGAGTTTTTGAATCTGAGTGCTGACTGCTCGATACGATTAAGTAGGGAGGAATTTGTGTATCCTGATTTTTTAGAGCTTTCGGTGCTCGATAAAGCTAAGTCAAACTTAAAGAGGGTTGTGCCTCACTCGTGCCTGGATACCCCATCCCATCGTCAACTGGGTGGTGCAAAGCTATCTATTGCGGGTTGGTTTTTGAAGGGTAGTAATACCTCGGATACTTACTTGCTGGTTCGGAACGGTGTCGTAGAGAGCCAGATCCGTGCAACGGTCGAGCGTCGTGATGTGTTGTGCAGTGTTCTAAAAGTTTCTGAGAATTCGCTTAGTGTGCATCCCCAGTTGCGTTGTGGGTTCAGTACATCTGTTGAGGTAGATCTAAGTCAGCCAGTCGAGATTTTCTTTGTAGCTGATGGAGAGGAATATCCTTGGCGCGTGATTCATGCCGCAGCAACTGGTTTTAAGGCTGCCAGTATGCAACAGTTGTGGTCTGAGTTCATTGCTTGTAAAGATATCAAGAGGCTTGCGGGGGAACTGTCTGGTTTTCTAACGAAAATAAGCGATGCAATCCTTGAGGATATTATCTTCAAGGGTGTGCAGGTCGCCAGCTTGAAAGAGTTGGCTTTCGGTAAGGTTCCTGCATCGCTAGCGCGGGTCTTGCCATTCTTGAATTATGTTACATCCAGCGATTTTTGCATAAATGCTGTAGAGACTGCGTTATCCAAAGGTTCTGTGATTGTGCCTGATCCGTTTGGATATGGTATGGCATTCTGTAATGAAAGCTATGTAATGGGGTATGAAGTCAATGTGCTCAGGTTTGTCTCGTCAACGGGTGAGGCATTCTTCATATTCCAACATGTGGGTTCCGCGGATGCTGTATATTTTCCTACAAGAGATGTAATCGCATTGACTCCGCACTTGTCTGATGCTCTTGTAAAAGGTTTTATTTACAAACTGATTCGTAGCATTGTTGCGGTTGGTGATTACGCTTCAGGAGAACGAGCTTTCTCTGGGGTGATTGCGTCTCACGGTCGACCATACCATTTCTACTATGATGTGGCTCCAGCGATAGATGATCTTCATCGGGCGAGTCTGTTGGAGCGTTTGCCAAGTATCGTTTATTATAAGGGTGCAGATTTCTGTTCGTTCGCTAAGTTGTATGGATTAAGTGTTCCTGAGGAGTTTCTTGCGCCCGACGAAGTATGGGGTAAGCTATTAAAATCCAAGGGATTCTATTTTCATGTTGGTGCGGTATTTAATCAGGCGCGGATTGAAAATGTGACTAATTTTGATAGGAGATTTATTTCTTCGGTGCGGAAGGGGATGGCGTCGCTAGATCCAGTAACTACGGCGGGATTGATGTCCTGCTATCCATTGATTTGGTTTGGTGTCACTGTCCAGAAGCGCTCATGGCTAGAGCAGGTTGATGCTGCGGTCAATATATTGAATTCATTAAGGCTTGTATATCCAGAGGTTGGTGTTGTATTCGATGGGTGGACCTCGCCGATACACTCAACATCTCGAGATCAACGTGAAACTGATCTTGATAATGGCGTTGTAAATCAGATAGTAGAAAGGCTGGATGGTTCGATATCTGTTTTTAATGTTGTTGGGGCTGCTAGTTTCAAAAAAATTCAATATGCAAACTTTGTCGATGCTTATGTAGGTAACTCTGGTACAGGTGGCCTGCATGTTGCGAGGTTTTCTGGGCGTCCAGGGGTGGCGCATTTGAATACGAAGATGCTTAATGCGAATAATCACATTCGCAAGCGAACCCGCCTCATAGACGTCAAACATATTGTTGATCGTCCTGAGGACTCTGACTTGAGAATGGATTTTATCAGTTACAGTCTGGACTGGCAGGTTGTGTATGACGAATTGGTTCAGGTTATTGAGGGAGGTTCAAATTGAGTGGAAGTACTGTTATCGATTGCACCTTGCGCGATGGTGGTTACTATAATTCTTGGGATTTTCCGGAAGATGTAGTTGATGACTACCTGAAGGCAATGGTTGCTGCAGGGGTTAACGTCGTTGAACTGGGTTTACGCTCTCTGAAAAATTCCGGTTTCAAGGGCGCAAGCGCTTTTACCACCGATCATTACATCCGCAGTCTCGATGTACCTGACTCACTCTCAGTCGCGGTCATGATTAATGCTGTGGAGCTGCTCAGCAGTGACCTGCCGATGGAAGAGGTCTTAAGCCGGCTGTTTCCAGAGACCGCGGCGACGTCGCCTGTGGAACTCGTGCGTATCGCCTGCCATGTACACGAATTCGAACAATCACTTCCTGCCTCGGCCTGGCTGAAAGAGCGCGGTTTCCAGGTCGGATTCAACCTCATGCAGATTGCTGACCGTAATCAGCAGGAAGTTGAGACTTTGGCCGCCGCAGCCGCCAACTGGCCATTGGATGTTCTGTATTTCGCTGACAGCATGGGCAGCATGAGCCCTGACCAAGTGGCACAGGTTGTCGGTTGGCTGCGCTCGCGCTGGAAGGGCCCTCTGGGTATTCACACTCATGACAACATGGGCTTGGCACTACAAAACACTCTGCGCGCCTTGGACGAAGGCGTCACTTGGTTGGACGCCACCGTTACCGGCATGGGGCGTGGCCCCGGTAATGCGAAAACTGAGTACTTGGTCATCGAGCTCTCGGAGCGCAGTGGGCTAAGCGCTAACGTTGTTCCCTTGATGGGCGTGATCAATCGCTACTTCCGT
The DNA here is from genome assembly GCF_015168335.1 of Pseudomonas shirazica. Taxonomy (NCBI): domain Bacteria; kingdom Pseudomonadati; phylum Pseudomonadota; class Gammaproteobacteria; order Pseudomonadales; family Pseudomonadaceae; genus Pseudomonas; species Pseudomonas shirazica. The sequence goes on along the minus strand of NZ_CP063456.1, from coordinate 3,787,078 downwards.
CCTCTGCAGCATGAGTGTGGGTGGGGTACCAATACTTACTATTACCTGGCGGGTAAGTATGGGATACACCCTACCTACATCCAGGAAATGCTGGGCGACTCGCGTTATGGCGAAGAAGATATCCTGGCTGTTATAGAGCACCTGCGTGTTGAGGGTGGCAAAAAATTCAGCTCGCGCACATTGAATTCCGCCCGGGTCTTCTATCAGAGCCCTACGCAGGGGAGCTGGGCTCCCGCAGAGGTATTAGCGGGTCGCGATGTGTTGCTGCTGGGCACCGGGCCTGGTGTGGAAAAGCATAGGGCTGCGATTGAGGCCTATATTCGCAGGTGCAAGCCGTTTGTAATGGCACTCAACACACAAGCGAAGATTGCTTCGGAATTGATTGATGTGAGAGTGGCTTGCCATCCGGTTCGTCTGCTAGCTGACTGCGCAGAGCATGCTCGTTTGCCGCAGCCGCTGGTAACCCCAGCTAGCATGCTACCAGAAGATGTAAGGCAAGCATTGGGGGAGACGACCCTTCTTGACTTCGGGATTACCGTCAACCCGGATATGTTTGAGTTCAACTCAACACACTGCACGTTGCCGACCTCTTTGGTATTTGCTTACGCGTTGGCCATCGCTGCTAGTGGGGATGCGCGTTCGATCAACTTGGCAGGGTTTGATGGGTATGGCGCAGATGACCCGCGTACAGCTGAAGTTGAGTCTGTGTTGGAACTGTTCCTCAAGTCGACGCCGGAGTTGCCCGTCACCGCAGTAACGCCTTCGCGTTATGCGATCGAATCCAAATCTATTTATGCGATCTGACTAATATGAAATCAGTTGTCGTAATTCCTGCACGCTATAAATCGTCACGGTTCCCAGGTAAGCCTTTGGTGAATCTGCTGGGAAAACCCATGATCCTTTGGGTGGCCGAACTGTCTGCCAAAGCGGTCGGCCAAGAAAACGTTTTTGTTGCTACCGAAGATGACCGCATAGCGCAGGTGGTGGAAGGTGCTGGTTTCAATGTGGTGATGACGAGCAGCACGGCCCTGACTGGGACTGACCGTCTGGCAGAGGCTGCTCAGCAAATTGAGGCTGACATCTACATCAACGTACAAGGTGATGAGCCGCTGATTGATCCTGTTGATATCCAGAAAGTTCTGGAGCTCAAGAAGGTGGCAATGGATTCGGTGGTGAACGGTTACTGCTGGATTGATGATGCGGAAGACCCAAACAGCGTCAATATTCCTAAAGTGGTCACTACTGAAAAAGGTGACCTGATGTACATGTCTCGCCTACCGGTTCCTGGTTTTAAAGATCCGGCCGTTGCGCCAAGCCGCTACAAAAAACAAGTCTGCATTTATGGATTCACCCGCCAGCAACTGGATAGCTACGCCAGCTTTGGCCGAAAAGGTGAGGTAGAAAGCAGCGAGGACATCGAAATTCTGCGGTTCCTCGAGTTGGGTGTGCCAGTCAAAATGGTCGAAACCAGCGGTGGTAGCCTGGCAGTGGATGTATCTACCGATGTAGATGTTGTAGAGCGTGCGCTGCAGGAGCTTGGGTTTGAACTTGCAAAAGTATAAAACAATCATTTTTGATTGTGATGGCGTGGTTTTAGATTCGAATCGCGTAAAAACACAGGCGTTCTACTTGGCCGCACTGCGCTACGGTGAAGCAGCTGCGCAAGCGCTCGTCGAGCATCATACTGCCAATGGCGGTATATCCAGGTTTAAAAAGTTTGAATACTTCTTAAATGAAATAGTGGGTGTGCGCTCGGATGAGTCGGGCATGCAATACCTGCTAGATGCCTATAGCAAGGAAGTTGCAGATGGCCTGATGCAATGTAAGATTGCAGAGGGCCTTGAGGATTTTCGATTCGCTTCGCCGAATGCTAAATGGCTGGTTGTCTCTGGTGGTGCTCAGGTCGAGTTGAGGCATGTGTTTTCTGAACGGGGCATATCTGATTACTTCGATGGCGGGATTTTTGGCAGTCCCGATCCCAAAGACACCATTTTCGCCCGGGAAATCGCTGCAGGTAACATTGAATTCCCTGCGCTCTTTATTGGAGACAGTCGTTACGATCATACGGTTTCTGAAATGTTCGAGACTGATTTTGTCTTTGTTTCGGCCTGGACGGAGTTCAAGGGCTGGCAGGATTACTTTGCAAATACTGGGGTAGCCTGCAAATCCGCATTGTCGGATTTAATTACCCAGTAAAGATAGCACCGTGCGCTGCATACTCTGTGGCGCAATGGATTATGCATTTGCGTTATCGCTGCCTGGCAATGTCTGCCGTTTTAAAGGCATCACCATGCATCAAGGACCCCCGCAATGGCGTATTACCGAACACCCCATGATGTGACGGCTCTGCCTGCCTGGCAGGCGCTTCAGCAACACCGCGACGCCATGCAAGGTTTCAGCATGCGCGAAGCTTTCGCCGCCGATACCAAGCGCTTCGACCAGTTCTCCCTGAGCTCCTGCGGCCTGTTCCTCGACTATTCGAAAAACCTGATCACCGAACAAAGCCGCGACCTGCTGGTGAACCTGGCCAACGAAGTGGGCCTGCAGGACGCCATCAAGTCGATGTTCAGCGGCGAAATCATCAACGCCTCCGAAGGTCGCCCGGTGCTGCACACCGCCCTGCGCCGGCCGGTAGGCGACAAGCTCAGCGTCAACGGCGTGAACGTCATGCCGGAAGTACACAAGGTGCTCAACCAGATCACCGAACTGGTCGGCCGCATTCACGACGGCCTGTGGCGTGGCTACAGCGAAAAGCCGATCACTGACGTGGTCAACATCGGCATCGGCGGCTCGTTCCTCGGCCCCGAACTGGTGTCCGAGGCGCTGCTGCCCTACGCCCAGCGCGGCGTGCGCTGCCACTACCTGGCGAACATCGACGGCAGTGAGTTCCACGAGCTGTCGGCCAACCTGCGCGCCGAAACCACCCTGTTCATCGTCTCGTCGAAGTCGTTCAACACGCTCGAGACCCTGAAGAACGCCATAGCCGCCCGTACCTGGTACCTGGCCCAGGGCGGTTCGGAAGCCGAGCTGTATCGCCACTTCATCGCCGTTTCCAGCAACAAGGCCGCCGCCGTGGCCTTCGGCATCCGCGAAGAAAACATCTTCCCGATGTGGGACTGGGTGGGCGGGCGCTACTCGCTGTGGTCGGCCATCGGCCTGCCGATCGCCCTGGCCATCGGTACCGCCAACTTCAAGGAACTGCTGTCCGGTGCCTACACCATGGACCAGCACTTCCAGACCGCGCCGTTCGACAAGAACATGCCGGTGCTGCTGGCCCTGCTGGGCGTGTGGTACGGCAACTTCTGGGGCGCCCAGAGTCACGCGATCCTGCCGTACGACCACTACCTGCGCAACATCACCAAGCACCTGCAACAGCTGGACATGGAGTCCAACGGCAAGAGCGTGCTGCAGGACGGCACCCCGGTGAAGACCGACACCGGTCCGGTTATCTGGGGTGGCGTCGGTTGCAACGGCCAGCATGCCTACCACCAGCTGCTGCACCAGGGCACCCAGCTGATTCCGGCCGACTTCATCGTGCCGGTGGTGAGCTTCAACCCGGTGGCCGACCATCATCAGTGGCTGTACGCCAACTGCCTGTCGCAGAGCCAGGCGCTGATGTTGGGCAAAACCCGCGAGGAAGCCGAGGCAGAGCTGCGTGGCAAAGGCCTGAACGAAGCGGACATCGAAAAGCTGGCCCCGCACAAGGTGATCCCAGGCAATCGTCCGAGCAACACCCTGGTGGTGGAACGCATCAGCCCGCGCCGCCTGGGCGCGCTGGTGGCGATGTACGAGCACAAGGTGTTCGTGCAGAGCGTGATCTGGGGCATCAACGCCTTCGACCAGTGGGGCGTGGAGCTGGGCAAGGAGTTGGGGGAGGGGATCTACCAGCGTTTGATTGGCAGCCGTGAAGAGACCGCTGATGACGGTTCAACTCAAGGACTGATCAATTACTTCCGCGGTCGTCACCGGGGCTGATACTCCCTCCAAGGTCGTCATGCTGTCGGCCACTGGCTGCCCCAAAAAGGGCAGCCGCCGTCTAGCGTCAAGTCTCTAATTAAGGCGGCTGTATAGCGCGGGCCGCTTGTTGTTATCTTCGATTTTCTATGGCCTTGTGGCATTAGGTGCCTTCTCGACAATTTGATTCAACAGCAAAATCAGCAAGCGCCCCCACTATCCGCCCACACGCTTCCCCATCCCCATACGGATTATGCGCCACGCTCATCTCCCGATACGCCCCCTCATCCGTCAGCAACCGAGCCAACTCTCCGACAATAGTCTCAACTTCCGTACCCACCAGCTTCACCGTCCCCGCCGCCACGGCCTCTGGCCGCTCCGTGGTATCGCGCATCACCAGCACCGGCTTACCCAGCGCCGGCGCTTCCTCCTGAATGCCCCCCGAGTCGGTCAAAATTACATACGCCCGGCTCATCAGATAAACGAACGGCAGGTAATCCAGTGGTTCGATCAGGTAGATATTCCCCACATCCGCCAGCAGGCGGTTGACCGGTTCGCGCACGTTGGGGTTGAGGTGCACCGGGTACAGTACATCCACCTCGGGAAACTGGCGCGCCGTCTGTACCAAAGCCTGGCAGATGCGTTCGAAGCCACCGCCAAAGTTCTCGCGACGATGGCCTGTTACCAAAACCATGCGGCGGTTGGCAGCCAGGTAATCGAACTGGCGCTCGAACTGTGCCCTCAGCGCCGGGCTCTCCAGTTTGTGCACCACTTCCAGCAGGGCGTCGATCACAGTGTTGCCGGTGGTGAAGATGCTCGCCGGGTCGATGCCTTCCCTTAGCAGGTTGTCACGCGAGGTGGCGGTGGGGGCGAAGTGCAGGGCGGCCAGGGTGCCGGTAAGGCGCCGGTTGCCTTCCTCTGGCCAGGGTGAATACAGGTTATTGGTGCGCAGGCCGGCTTCTACGTGGGCTATGGGTATTTGTTGGTAATAGGCCGCCAGGCTGGTAGCAAAAGTGGTCGCGGTGTCGCCATGCACCAGCACCACATCGGGCTTGAATTCGGCCAGTACCGGCTGGATACCCTGCAAAATCCCGGTGGTCACGCCGGTCAGGTCCTGGCCGGGTTTCATGATGTTCAAGTCGTAATCGGGGGTGATACCGAACAGTTCCAGTACCTGGTCGAGCATTTGCCGGTGTTGGCCGGTTACGCACACGCGCGACTCGAAGCGGGCGTCCTGGGCGAGTTGCAGGGCAAGGGGGGCCATCTTGATGGCTTCTGGACGGGTGCCAAATACGGTGAGGGTCTTGAGGGGCACGGCGGTGATCCTCTTGCTGGACGGGCTAGTACGGGTGGGCCAAAAGGGGCCGGGCAGGCGCGCGGAGACTGGCCTTGTGGACGGGCCGGGAGCGAGGGCAAGCGGCGGGTGGGTGAGGGCATGCAGCTTGGGTCCTTCAAGCAAACGGCTGTCCATTGCTCAAAAAATCTAGCAGTTGGTTCATGTGATGCCAGTTGGCGTAGGCGGGGATGGCCCGCTGGAGAGTGCTGTTGTTCCTGCTCAGGCCTTGTTCACCGGAGGTTGTAGGAATGTGGGCAGGTTTTGCTGTGAATGCGGCATCGGACAAACGGGTATTCGGCTACAGGCCGTGATGCATGGCGCCAATGCTCTCGGGCTGGGGGGTGGAGGGAAAAGGCGATTGTTTTTTGGGTTGGCGAAGTTGGCTGGGTGATTGATCGATTTGGTAACCATTGGCCGATGATGGTAGCTGTTTCGATGTCGGGTTTGCCGCTAGGGTTGATTGCGCAGCTGAAGGAAACCGGCTGCTGGAAAATGACCAACCCAGGAGTGTTCACCATGCGTAACAACGTTCTGTCGTACTTGCTGCTGCCGCTGTTCGCCAGCCTGTCCTTTTCCCTTAGCGCCGCCCCGGCCAGCACCACGGCGGTGGCCGAGCCGGTGCCGGTGGTAACCCAGCAGCAGGCCCAGCAGCCGCAGCGGCTGGACCTGAACACGGCTGATGCGCTTACTTTGCAGAAGGAGCTGAACGGGATAGGGAAGGCCAAGGCTGAGGCCATAGTGGCCTACCGGGAGGCCAATGGGCCGTTTGCTTCGGTGGATGAGCTGCTGGAGATCAAGGGGATTGGTAATGCGTTGCTGGAGCGTAACCGGGACAAGGTGATGGTGGAATAAGGGGGAGGGGGCTGGGGTTTGTGTCCTGGCCCTGCCTTTGATGAAGATTCAATTCAGAGAACTGAATCCAAAAGCGGTCCGCGTACCCTGTGGGAGCGGCTTTAGCCGCGAACAACCAAACGCGGTGCATGGCACCGGCTGCGCCGGTATTCGCGGCTAAAGCCGCTCCCACAGGGACCCTGCTGATTCAATGAGTTATGTGCAATTCTATGAAAGCGGCCTTGCGACGGTACATGGACCGTATCAGCGGTCAGATCGTGCCAGCGACCAGCGGGGGTGCTAGCGGTCCTGCGCATCCTTGGCATCCGCTTCGGCATTGCGCTCATGTACCTTGCGCAGCTGTTCTTCGGTCAGTGGCAGTTTTTTTGCGGTGTCGCGCAGCAGCATCAGCCCGCCGACGATCGAGCCGAGGGCTATGATGAGTATCAGCCAGGCATACCAGGGCATTGTCGTTCTCCTTTGCTGGTGATGGGCAGCGCTTGTACAAATGTTGAGCAATTGCCCGTTCCGTTGGTTCAATTATAGGAGCCAGCCACTGTCGGGCCAATTCCGTGACCCGCGGGCCCCAAAGCCTGCGCCACTTCGTTTACAATGCGCGCCGTTTTCGACTTGCCAAGAGACCCTGCCCATGTCCGCCTGCCAGACGCCCCTGATCGTCGCCCTGGATTTCCCTACCCGTGAGGCCGCCCTGAAGCTGGCTGACCAGCTTGACCCTGCGCTGTGCCGGGTGAAGGTTGGCAAGGAGCTGTTCACCAGCAGCGCTTCGGGCATTGTCGAAACCCTGTGCGACAAGGGCTTCGAAGTGTTCCTGGACCTCAAGTTCCACGACATCCCCAACACCACCGCCATGGCGGTGAGGGCTGCGGCCGAGATGGGTGTGTGGATGGTGAACGTGCATTGCTCCGGTGGCCTGCGCATGATGGCGGCCTGCCGCGAAGAGCTGGCCAAGCGCAGCGGCCCGCAGCCGTTGCTGATTGGCGTGACTGTGCTGACCAGCATGGAGCGTGAAGACCTGGCCGGCATCGGCCTGGATGTCGACCCGCAAGAGCAGGTGCTGCGCCTGGCGGCGCTGGCCGAGAAGGCTGGCATGGACGGTTTGGTGTGCTCGGCTCTGGAAGCCCCGGCACTGAAGGCTGCGCACCCGTCGCTGCAACTGGTGACCCCGGGTATTCGCCCGGCGGGCAGTGCGCAGGATGACCAGCGCCGTATCCTCACCCCGCGCCAGGCACTGGATGCGGGTTCGGATTACCTGGTGATCGGCCGGCCGATCAGCCAGGCTGCCGATCCGGCGCAGGCGTTGGCTGCGGTGGTGGCGGAGATTCGTGGGTAAGTAGCCCGCGTTGTAAAGAAAGGCCGGCACGAGAGTGCTGGCCTTTTTTGTTTGGTACATGGCACCGCCTTTGGCGGTGATCGCCGGCAAGCCGGCTCCCACAGAAGAGCGCAGCCTCACAGGCAGAGCTGGACCTGTGGGAGCGGGTGAGTCAGCTTTTGGATTTTGGGTTGTTCCCTCAAAGCCTGTCAGTGCAGCTTGTTCTTGGCCAGTTCGATGTCGTTCATCAGGGCCTTGGCCATGGCCAGCAGGTAATCGGCGGAGCCCAGCAGTTTGTGGTCATCTTCCATGTCGCCTTCGCGCACAAGGTGCTTGATGTAGCCCAGCAGGACTGACACGTGCTCGTAGGCATCATCGATGGGCACGCCGGGCTGTACGCGGAGCAGGTCGAGGGTGGGGTTGCCGGCTTCGAGGAAGGTTTCAACGCCTGCGGTGAGGATGGGGGATGGGGTGTTCGTTTTCATGGTGAAAATCCAGTGCGTGACGAGGAGCAACCACCCGGATCTTTCTCACGGATAAAGGTGGCAGCCATTGCGCGGGGTGAGAAACCGGTGCACTGACGCCGGCCAAGCCAAAGCCTGCCCGCGAATGGCTGCCATTGAACAGTTGAGCAGCAGTGCATAACAGGTTCTCACACCCGGTCACCAACATGGCGACCCGGTGAAGTTATCCCTGAGGGATTTCCTCGACAATTCAGCTGCTTCCGATCGCTGCGTAGGATAGTTCGCTTGCTGCTTCAAGCTGAAGCGGTGGGGGCAAGGTTCAGGAAAGTCTGACGCGCTGCTCCTGCATAGGTGGTCAGTGTAGGAGCGGCCTTGTGTCGCGATTGGGCCGCAAAGCGGCCCCGGCAATATCTGCGGCGAAGCTACAAATGAGGGGCCGCTGCGCGACCCCGTCGCGACACAAGGCCGCTCCTACAGGGGACCGCGCAGTGTTGAGGGGTTTATACCTTCAGCACCAACTTGCCAAAGTTCTCCCCACTGAACAGCTTCAGCAAGGTCTCGGGGAAGGTCTCCAGCCCTTCCACCACATCTTCCTTGCTCTTCACCTGCCCGCTGGCCAGCCACCCGGCAATCTCCAGCGCGGCCTTGCCGTAATCCTTGGCGTAATCCATCACCACGAAGCCTTCCATGCGCGCGCGGTTCACCAGTAGCGACAGGTAGTTGGCCGGGCCTTTTACCGCTTCCTTGTTGTTGTACTGGCTGATCGCGCCGCAAATCACGATGCGTGCCTTGAAGTTGATGCGGGTCAGCACGGCGTCGAGGATGTCGCCGCCGACGTTGTCGAAGTACACGTCCACGCCTTTGGGGCATTCGCGCTTCAGGCCGGCCAGCACGTCTTCGGCCTTGTAGTCGATCACCCCATCAAAGCCCAGTTCGTCCTTCAGGTACTGGCACTTCTCGGCGCCGCCGGCAATGCCGACCACGCGGCAGCCTTTGATCTTGGCAATTTGCCCGACAATGCTGCCCACCGCGCCAGCCGCGCCGGAAATCACCACGGTGTCACCGGCCTTGGGTTGGCCGACGTCCAGCAGGGCAAAATAGGCGGTCATGCCGGTCATGCCCAGCGCCGACAGATAGCGGGGCAGGGGCGCCAGGTTGGGGTCGATCTTGTGCAGGCCCTGGGGTTCGCCAGTGAAGTAGTCCTGCACGCCAAGGGCGCCGCTTACATGGTCGCCCGGCTTGTAACTGGGATGGTTGGAGGCAACAACCTCGCCAACACCCAGCGCGCGCATCACCTGGCCCAGGGCCACGGGCGGGATGTAGGACTTGCCTTCGTTCATCCAGCCGCGCATGGCCGGGTCCAGCGACAGGTACAGGTTGCGCACCAGCACCTGGCCTTCGCCGGGTTGTTCGGCGGGCACGGTCTCGAAGCTGAAGTCGTCACGGCGCACGGCGCCGACCGGGCGTTTGGCGAGCAGGAAGCGGCGGTTGGTGTTGGTCATGGCGGGTCCTTGTGGGCAATGGAAGGGGGAGGCGTCAAATCTACCCTGTTGATGTAGGCAGGTCCTTAACATCACTGACAAGCATGGTAGCCCAACCGGTGGGGTGATGATGCTGCCCGGGCGAGCGGTGGCTGACTATGCTCTGAACCCCACCAAGCACGCTTTGGAGCACGCGATGAGCATGACCTTTTCCGGCCAGGTTGCCCTGGTCACCGGCGGCGGCGCCGGCATCGGCCGGGCAACCGCCCTGGCTTTCGCCCAGGAGGGCCTGAAGGTGGTGGTGGCCGACCTCGACCCGGCCGGCGGCGAGGCCACTGTAGCCCTGATCCACGCCGCGGGCGGGGAGGCGCTGTTCATTGCCTGCGACGTTACTCGTGACGCCGAGGTGCGCCAACTGCACGAGCGCCTGATCGCTGCCTACGGCCGGCTGGACTATGCCTACAACAACGCAGGTATCGAGATAGAGCAGGGCCGCCTGGCCGAGGGCAGCGAGGCGGAGTTCGATGCCATCATGGGCGTCAACGTGAAGGGTGTGTGGCTGTGCATGAAGTACCAGCTGCCGTTGCTGTTGGCCCAGGGCGGTGGGGCCATCGTCAATACCGCTTCGGTGGCGGGCTTGGGCGCGGCGCCGAAGATGAGCATCTACAGCGCCTCCAAGCACGCGGTGATCGGCCTGACCAAGTCGGCGGCCATCGAATACGCCAAGAAGGGCATCCGGGTGAATGCGGTGTGCCCGGCGGTGATCGACACCGACATGTTCCGCCGCGCCTATGAGGCCGACCCACGCAAGGCCGAGTTTGCCGCTGCCATGCATCCGGTGGGGCGCATTGGCAAGGTCGAGGAAATTGCCAGCGCCGTGCTGTACCTGTGCAGTGATGACGCGGCGTTTACCACAGGGCATTGCCTGGCAGTGGATGGTGGGGCTACGGCGATCTGAGCCGATATCGATGTGGCCTTCTTCGCGGGTAAACCCACAGGTACTGCACCGCTCTCGGGTTGGGTGCGATCTCTGTGGGAGCGGGTTCACCCGCGAAAGGGTCGGGCCTGCCCACTCTGATGCCAGCCCACCCCCATCACCAGACACACCGCCAATCCTTTATGCTTAACTGTTCGCTCAAAACCAGCGAACACTTGCCCCTCGACCGCACCAGCCCCACCCCGCTGGTGCAGCAACTCACCGACCACCTGCAAACCTGGATCGACCAGCAACGCCTGCGCCCGGCGCGCGCCTGCCGTCGATTCGGGCCTTGGCCCGCAGCCAGGCGGTCAGTGCGTCGTAGTTGGCGCGCGGCCACCGAGCTGGCCCAGGCAGTGCGCCAGGTAAGCCGTGGCAACCCGCAGGACCTGTTCGACTATTGCCCACCCCTTGGCCTGGCCAGCCTGCGCCAACAGCTGCACAAGCGCCTGGCGCAGCTGGGCATCGCCGCCGGCCCCGAACGTTTCCTCACCACCCACGGCGCCAGCCACGGCCTGGACCTGCTGGTGCGCACCCTGCTGCGTCCGGGCGACACGGTCCTTGTGGAAAACCCCGGCTACTACAACCGTCTGGGCCCGGGTGCCAGGCCGCGATTTTGCCAGCCTGGAGCGCCTTGCACTGGAACACGACGTGCTGCTAACCCCCGGCAGCGCCTTCGATTACCAAGGCGCGGCCAGCGCCTGGCTGCGCATCAATGTCGCTTACGGGCAGGACTCCCGCGCCCAGGCCTTCCTTCAGCACGCAGGGCGACCTCTGCCAAGCTGATAGCGACACGCTCATAGCTATTTGACACTATTCTGACGTCAGGCCCTTGTTCATCGGCTGGCAACGTTGCCACCCTTGGCCTTCGGGATAACCTCGCACGCAGAAGGGGAATCGGCATGGGCACGAGCAAGCACGGTGTGCTGGCGAACCTGGGCATGGCACGCAAACTCGGCCTGGGCTTTGCCCTGGTGCTGGTGCTGACCTTGGCGGTGGCCGGCATTGGCATTGCCGCGCTGCACAGCGTTGGCCAGCGCTTCGACAGCTTGCGCCAGCTGGCCCAGTTCAATACTGACCTGCTGCGCTTGCGCCAGCACGAGCAGGCCTTTGCCCTGCGCTCCGACCTGCAGCAGGCCGAGGCCTTGCGCAGCGGCTTGCAGGGCCTGGCCGAACGCGCCCGTGGCCTGCCGGCGCTGGCGGCGGCGGAAACCGACCTGGCAGCCTATGGCCAGGCGTTCGAGGCCTTTGTCGAGGCGGTGCAGGCCAAGGAGCTGGCGCTGGACATGGCCAGTTGGTCGGTGTCCAGCGTGGCCAACAACCTCGACGTACTGCAGGCCGGCCTGGCCGATGACGGCGTGTATACCCTCAAGCAGTCCCAGGGCCAGCAGGGCGGCGCGTTCCTCGAGCAGGCCGCGCAGGTGGCGCAGGTGTCGCGGCTGATGCTGCAGGCCATGGACGAAGCGCGGGTACGCCTGGAAAAAAGCCGCAAGGGCGAAGAGGGCGTCAGCCAGGAACGCATCGCCCAGACTGTAGAGGCCGCCAGCCTGGTTAGCCAGTTGCAGGGCGCTGTCAGCGATGCCGGCTACCAGAGTGTGTTGGGCGAAGTGGCGGGGCACATTGGTAGCTTCTCGGAAAAGCTTAACGAATACACGGACCAACTGGCCCGCGAGCAGGGCTTGAAGGCGCAGTTGCAGGCCAGTGCCGAGCAAGTCACCAACCGGGTCGACCAGGCTTACCTGGGGCAGGAGCAGGCCCTGCAGGGCGAACTGCAACGCAATGCCGTGGCCATCGGCCTGGCTACCGCATTGGCGCTGCTGGTAGGTGTGCTGGCAGCCTGGCTGATCACCCGCGCCGTGGTCGGCCCGCTCAAGCATGTGATTGCCCGCGCCCAGCGCATCGCTGCCGGCGAGCTGAGCTTCGACGCCCAGGCACCACGCCGTGACGAAGTAGGGCAGCTGATGCAGGCCATGCAGCAGATGGCGGCGGGCCTGTCGGGCATTGTCAGCGGTTTGCAGCAGGGCATCGAGCAACTGGCCGGCAATGCGCAGGCGCTGTCGGCGGTGACCGAACAGACCAACCGCGAGGTGGGCAGCCAGAAGGAAGAGACCGAGCAGGTGGCCACCGCCATGCAGCAGATGACCGCCACCGTGCACGATGTGGCGCGTAATGCCGAAGAGGCGGCGCAGGCGGCCCAGGCAGCGGATGAGAAGGTTGATTCCGGGCAGCAGGTGGTGCGCCAGAGCATGCAGCGCATCGAGCAACTGGCGGCGGCGGCGGAGACGGCCAGCGCCGGTATCGACAGCCTCAGTGCCGAGATCCACACCATTGGCGACGTGCTGGAAGTGATCAAGAGCGTGGCCGAGCAGACCAACCTGCTGGCGCTGAATGCTGCTATCGAAGCCGCCCGCGCGGGTGAGCAGGGGCGTGGCTTTGCCGTGGTCGCTGACGAGGTGCGTGCGCTGGCGCGGCGTACCCGGCAGTCTACCGAGCAGATCGAGACCTTGGTCGCCAGCCTGCGCGGCAATGCCCAGCAGTCGGTGGCGCAGATTCGCGGCAGTACCGAGCTGGTGCGTTTGGCGGTGGCTGATGCACTGCAGACCGAAAGCGCGCTGGGCAGCATTGCGGCGGCGGTGTCATTGATTCAGCAGATGAACCAGCAGATTGCCGCGGCGGCCGAGCAGCAGAGCTCGGTGGCAGAAGAGATCAGCCGCAGCGTCACGCAGATCCGTGGTAGTGCCGATCAGGCGGCGTTGGCGATGCAGGATAATGCCCGGTCGAGTATCGAGCTGGCGCAGCTGGGTACCGACCTGAAGGGGATGGTGGGGCATTTCAGGTTGTGATCTGGACCTGGGGCTTGTGTTGCCTGTACCGGCCCCTTCGCGGGTAAACCCGCTCCCACAGGAATACCACAATGCTGAATATTGTGTGATCCCTGTGGGAGCGGGTTTACCCGCGAAGAGGCCAGTACAGGCAACAAATACCTTCAGGCCCTGCGCGGGTTGAGGATCATCAAGGCCAGTACCCCCGCCACAATCCCCCAGAACGCCGAGCCGATCGAGAACAAGGTCAGCCCCGAAGCGGTCACCATGAAGGTAATCACCGCCGCCTCCCGTTCGCGCGCTTCGCTCATTGCCACGGTCAGCCCGTTCATGATCGAGCCGAACAGCGCCAGCGCCGCAATCGATAGCACCAGCTCTTTCGGCAGCGCCGCAAACAGCGCCGCCAAGGTCGCGCCGAACACCCCGGCAATGCCATAGAAAATCCCGCACCACACCGCCGCGGTATAACGTTTGGCCGGGTCTTCATGGGCATGCGGCCCGGTGCAGATTGCCGCGCTGATCGCCGCCAGGTTGACCCCATGCGAACCAAACGGCGCCAGCAGCAGCGAGGCAAAGCCGGTGGCCGAGATCAGCGGCGAGGCCGGCACCTGGTAGCCGTCGGCGCGCAGCACGGCCACACCCGGCATGTTCTGCGAGGTCATCGCCACCACGAACAGCGGAATGCCAATGCTGATGGTCGCCGCCAGCGAGAAGCTTGGCGTGGTCCACACCGGCGTGGCCATCTCCAGCCGGAAGCCGCTGAAGTCCAGCAGGCCCAGGGCGCCGGACAGCGCCGTACCCACCAATAGCGCGGCCAGCACGCAGTAACGCGGCGACAGGCGTTTGACCAGCAGGTAGCTGAAGAACATGCCCAGTACCAGCAGGGTGCGATGCTGGGCGGCAACGAAGATTTCGCTGCCGATCTTGAACAGGATACCCGCCAGCAGCGCCGAGGCCAGCGAGGCCGGGATGCGCTTGACCAGGCGCTCGAAGCTGCCGGTCAGGCCACAGATCAGCACCAGCACGGCACAGGTGATGTAGGCGCCGATCGCTTCGCCATAGCTGACCCCGCCCAGGCTGGTGATCAGCAGGGCGGCGCCGGGGGTGGACCAGGCCACGGTGATCGGTGTGCGGTAACGCAGCGACAGGCCGATGCTGCACACCGCCATGCCGATCGACAACGCCCAGATCCATGAGGAAATCTGCGCGGTGGTCAGCCCGGCTGCCTGGCCGGCCTGGAACATCAGCACCAGCGAGCTGGTATAGCCGGTGAGCATGGCGATGAAGCCGGCGACCACCGCCGACGGGGAGCTGTCTGCCAGGGGCCGCAGGCGTACGGAAGTGGCATCGGTCATGAACAAAATCCTTGTAAAGGTGTAAGCAGTTTTTTCAGACTACAGCGAGCAAGGTTGATCCTTGCCATACAGCGGCCATTGCTTTTAGCCGTACAGTCGCCAACTATTGGGCGCAAATGCAGAACTGCACAGGCAGCCACAAGAATGGTGCCCGCTTTTGTAGGAGCAGCCTTGTGCTGCGAAGAGGCCGTTTCAGCCCATGCAGGTGCTGCGCCTGTAACGGCCTCTTCGCAGCACAAGGCTGCTCCTACAGGGCCAGGCGAGATCTTTGGCATAGAGGGGGAGAGGGGCGATGTACAAGGTCTACGGCGACTACCAGTCGGGCAACTGTTACAAGGTCAAGCTGATGTTGAGCCTGCTGGGCCGGCCATATGAATGGCACCCGGTGGACATCCTCAAGGGCGAGACCGAAACGCCCGAGTTCCTGGCGATGAACCCCAACGGCAAGGTACCGGTGCTGGAGCTGGAAGACGGCAGCTACCTGTGGGAGTCCAATGCCATTCTCAACTACCTGGCCGATGGCAGCGAGTTCCTGCCCACCGAGCCACGCCTGCGCACCCAGGTGTTGCAGTGGCAGTTCTTCGAGCAGTACAGCCATGAGCCGTACATTGCAGTGGCGCGTTTCATCCAGTTCTACCTGGGGTTGCCGGACGAGCGACTGGAGGAGTACCGCAAGCTGCACAAGGGCGGTTACAAGGCACTGAAGGTGATGGAGCGGCAGCTGCAGATGACGCCGTTCCTGGTCGGCGAGCAGTATTCGA
Source organism: Pseudomonas shirazica (assembly GCF_015168335.1). Taxonomy (NCBI): domain Bacteria; kingdom Pseudomonadati; phylum Pseudomonadota; class Gammaproteobacteria; order Pseudomonadales; family Pseudomonadaceae; genus Pseudomonas; species Pseudomonas shirazica. The sequence continues at coordinate 3,771,768 of NZ_CP063456.1, read as the reverse complement.
TTGCCGATGTGGCGTTGTATGCCTACACCCACGTGGCGCAGCAGGGCGGGTTCGACCTGGCCGACTACCCGGCAGTGAGGGCCTGGCTGGAGCGGGTCAGCAGCCACCCGCGGCATGTGCCGATGGTGGGCTAGTTTATAGCCTTCGCCGGCCTCTTCGCGGGCATGCCCGCTCCCACAGGTATTCCACAATATTCAGCCCTGTGGTGAACCTGTGGGAGCGGGCGTGCCCGCGAAGAGGCGGGCACAGGCCGCCGGCAAACGGTCAGGCCGAAGCGAACCGCTCATCCAGGTAGGCAATGATCGCCTTGGACTCATACATCCAGGTCACCTTGCCCGCTTCTTCAATACGCAGGCACGGTACTTTCACCCGGCCGCCACCTTCCTGCAGGGCCTGGCGGTGCACTGGGTCGTTCTTGGCATCGCGCAGCGCCACCGGCACGTTCAAACGGTGCAGGGTGCGGCGGGTCTTGACGCAGAACGGGCAGGCGTGGAACTGGTACAGCGCCAGGCTCTGGGCCGCTTGCTCGACGCGGGCCTGGGCGGCGGCGTCGCGCTTGCGCTTGGCCGGGCGGCTGATCCAGTCGCCGAACACGATGAGCTGGCCGAGGCCAACCCGCAGGGCTTTGACGATCATGGGCAACTCCTGAAATGAAAAAGCCGACCCGGCAGGGTCGGCTCGGGGTCAGCAGCCAATCACTTGATCAGGCTGAGGAACTCGCTGCGGGTGGCGGCGTTTTCGCGGAACTCACCCAGCATCACCGAGGTGATCATGGTCGAGTTCTGCTTCTCGACACCGCGCATCATCATGCACATGTGCTTGGCTTCGATGACCACGGCAACGCCGGCGGCACCGGTTACCTGCTGCACGGCCTCGGCAACCTGGCGGCTGAGGTTTTCCTGGATCTGCAGGCGGCGAGCGTACATGTCGACGATGCGCGCCACCTTCGACAGGCCCAGTACCTTGCCCTTGGGCAGGTAGGCCACGTGCGCCTTGCCGATGAACGGCAGCATGTGGTGTTCGCACATCGAATACAGCTCGATGTCCCGGACCAGCACCATTTCGCTGTTGTCAGAGCTGAACAGCGCGTTGTTGGTGACTTCTTCCAGTGTTTGCTCATAACCGCGGCAAAGGTACTTCATCGCCTTTGCAGCCCGCTTGGGCGTGTCGAGCAGGCCCTCACGGGAGACGTCCTCGCCAATCTGGCTGAGGATCTCGGTGTAGTTCTGTTCCAGGGACATGGATCTACCTGTGGGAAAAAATCGCAAAAACGAAGGGTACGGCGGTGAGGGCGGCGCTGCAAGCGCGGCGTTACTCGTCGCGGCCTTCGAGCATGGTTCGCTTAAGCATCACATACACCGCGCCGGTGCCGCCGTGGCGGGCGCTGCACGAGGCAAAACCGAGCACCTGCGGGTGCTGGCGCAGCCAGGTGTTGACGTGGCTCTTGATCATCGGGCGCTTGCCGTCCAGGCGCGCGGCCTTGCCGTGGGTAACTCGCACGCAGCGCACTTCCAGTCTGGTGGCCTCGGCGATGAAATCCCACAGGGTTTCGCGGGCCTTTTCCACGGTCATGCCATGCAAGTCGAGGCTGCCCTCGAACGGGATCTGCCCCAGCTTCAGCTTGCGCAGCTGGCCTTCCTGCACGCCATCGCGGCGCCACAGCAACTCGTCTTCGGCGCCAACGTCGATGACGAACTGGTCGGACATGCCGTCGATCACCAGCGCCTTGTCACTGCGCACGGTCGCCGCCTGACGCAGGCCGGCCAGCTTCTGGCGGTCGGCCTTGGGCTTGCCGACTTCGGCGCGGTCGTGCCTGATCGGTTTGACACCCCGCACTTCGGCCTTGAACAGGGAAAAATCGTCGTCTTGCATGATGCCTCCACGTGGGCGGCGTAGTTTACGCGACTGTGGGGCCTTGTGCAGCCTGTGTGGGCCCTATCGCCGGCAAGCCGGCTCCCACAGGATTACCAAGGGCCTGAGGACTTGTGGGGTACCTGTGGGAGCTGGCTTGCCGGCGATAGGGCCGGTACAGGTTTCAGTCATGCTTCTTCATCAGGTGCGGCGACAGGTTCAGTTCCCGCCCGCGGCGCAGGCGAATGCGGCTGCGCCGCCAGAAGCGCACGCCCAGCCACAGCAGCAGCAAACCGGCAACGGTGAGGATGCCGGCCAGTGGTTTGTTGGCGTTGAGCTCCGCCAGGGCAGGGTAGTTGCCCAGCAGGCCGGCAACGCCGGCCATCGCCAGCAGCACGCCAAGGGTCGCCAGCATGGCCGAAAGGCCTGCCGCCAGGCGTGCACCCCAGTTACGCGGTTCGCGCGGGCGCAGGCGCTTGGCGTCGAAACTGCCTTTGAGCTTCATTCCGCTCTCCTCTGTGGATATCCGGAATTCGACCTGGGGCCGCCCATCGGGTTCCGCTCGGCTGCCGGGCGGTTGTGCTCAGCCGCTCAGATCAGGCTGGCGGTGGGGGCCACGCAAGCGAAGTTGTCGGCCATCACGGCCATTTCGCACTGGTGGATCTGCGCGGCCGGGATCACCCTATCCTTGAATGCCAGGTCGCGGGTCGCCGAAGCGTCTTCCACCAGGGTGCAGCGGTAACCATAGTCCTTGGCGCGGCGTACCGTGGTGCTGACGCTGGAATGGCTCATGAAACCGCAGACGATCAGGTCCAGGTGGCCCAGCGCCTGCAGGGTCTCATGCAGCTGGGTGTTCTTGAATGCATTGGGCATGCGTTTTTCGATGACGATTTCGCCTTCCAGCGGCTCCAGCCCCGGAATGAACTGGCCGGCCGGCCCTTGTGGGTCGAAGCGGCCACCGACAGTGCCCAGGTGGCGAACGTGGATGATCGGACGGCCGCTCTTGCGCGCGGCGTCGAGCAACCTGGCGATGTTGGCCACGGCCTCGTCCATGCCCGACAGCGCCAGGGGCCCGCTGAGGTACTCCTTTTGCGCATCGATGATGATCAGGCTGGCGTGGCTCAGCTTGGCCGGCGGGTAGTCGCGGCCAGTGAGGCGAAACATCGTGGTTGGAACGGACATCAAGGGCTCCTTGGATAGGGCTTTTGTATACCTATTCTCCCCTGCCTTGGCGCCAATGGGAATGGTTGACAACGCAAGCGGCATGGTTACTGGCTTGTGGCTAGCCATTGGGTAAGGCAAAGGAACAAATGTGCGGGTGGGGCTGTTAGACTTTTGTCCGGTCTGAATTAGGAGTACCCCGTGATCACATCCCGCCTGCGCACGCTGCGCGACTACATCCGCTGGGCGGTCAGCCGCTTCCACGAGCACGACCTGTTCTTCGGCCACGGTGCCGACAACGCCTGGGACGAGGCCCGCCTGCTGGTACTGGGGGCGGTGCACCTGCCGTGGGAGGTGGCCGACAGCTATCTGGACTGCATGCTCGAGGACGACGAGCGGGTACGCCTGCAGCACCTGCTCAAGCGCCGTATCGAAGAACGCGTGCCGGCCGCCTACCTGTTGGGCGAAGCCTGGTTCTGCGGCATGTCGTTCATCGTCGACGAGCGCGTGCTGGTGCCGCGTTCGCCGATTGGCGAGCTGATCGAGAAACGCTTCGAGCCGTGGCTGGCGAGCGAGCCGGCGCGCATTCTTGACCTGTGCACCGGTTCTGGCTGCATCGGCATCGTTGCCGCCGACGTGTTCCCCGAGGCCGAGGTAGTGCTGGCCGACCTGTCGTTCGAAGCGCTCGAAGTGGCCAACCAGAACATCGAACGCCACGGCCTGGACGGGCGCGTGTACACCGTGCAGGGCGACGGTTTTGGCGGTTTGCCGGGGCAGCGTTTCGACCTGATCCTGTCCAACCCGCCGTATGTCGATGCCGAAGACTTCGACGACATGCCGGCCGAGTACCACCACGAGCCCGAGTTGGGCCTGGCCTGCGGCAACGATGGCCTGGACCTGGTGCGGCGCATGCTGGCCGAGGCGGCGGACCACCTGACCGACAAGGGCTTGCTGATTGTCGAGGTGGGCAACAGCCAGGTGCATGTCGAGGCGCTGTACCCCGAGGTGGACTTTGCCTGGCTGGAGTTCGAGCGCGGTGGGCACGGGGTGTTCATGCTGACTGCCGAGCAGTGCCGCCAGCATCAGGAACTGTTCAAGGCCCGGGTCTGATTCCAGGGCCCATTCGCGGGCTTGCCCGCTCCCACAGGTACAGCGCTGTCCTCAGGCTTTGCGCAATTCCTGTGGGAGCGGGCAAGCCCGCGAAGCAGGCGACGCGGTGTCAGCGCGTGGCAATCCAGATCAGCAACCCCGCCTGGAACACCGCAAACGCCACCAGACAGGTAATGGTAAAGCGCAACCCGCTGTCTTCACGCTGGTACTTGGCAACCCGTTCATCGCGCTCACGCAGTTGCCCTTCCTTCTCCTGCAACTGCTGGTCAGCCTGCTGCAGCAGGCCGGCAGCATCCAGTATCCCCACTCGCTGCAAGCGCTCGCTGTTCCACGCCCCCTTGAGCTCGCCCACCGTCATTTCCACGGTACGGCCCTTCAGATGCTGGCTGTCCTCGTACTCCACCCCGATACCCATCGCGCGCAGGCAGTGGTCACGACGCAGGCGTGAGTCTTCGTTCAGCGCATCCTTGCTCGGCAGCGCCATGCCCTCGATCCGGTAGTGCGACCACTTGCGCTGCAGCCACTGCGCGGCCTGGGCCAGCAGGAAGCGGCCGATGCCACGGTTCAGCGGCTCCAGTTGCAGGCCGTGTTCATTGCCAATGCGCACCAGGCGCGCGGAGTGGTCGACGCGAATGTCCAGGCGGTTCTGTTCCTTGTGCACCTTCTGCCCGGGCAGCTGGATTTCCATGCGCAGCAGGCTGTGGGCCTTGTCGTGGCGCTCGGCATAGCCGAACTGCACGAAGCGCAGGGGCCGCGCGCCGGTGTTGCGGTCGGTGGGCAGGGCGGCCAGGCGCAACAGCTGGAAATGTTCGGCGGCCAGATCGGCCCAGGGCAGGGCAGGGCTTTCCTCGGGCTCTTCGGCTGGCTCTACGGCGGCGGGGGCGGTTGTCATCAGGGCTTGTCCTTGGGTACGGGCATGCGGCAGGGGCTGCTGCGCAGCCCATCGCCGGCAAGCCAGCTCCCACAGGGACCGCAGGGCATTCAGGCCTATCGTGTTCCTGTGGGAGCTGGCTTGCCGGCGATGGGGCGCGCCAGCGGCCCCAAAGTTCCGCTAATACTGAAATATCGGCCGTACCGGCCAAGACCTGAGGGTCAGGCAGAAGGCAAATGCTGGATAAACGTCACAATCTGCTCGCCAAGCTCCCTTGCCAGCGGCAGTTCAGGGTTGAGGTAGCTGTCGCGCTGTTGGCTCATTGCCTTGGGGCTGATGCGCAGCATGTGGTTCATGCCATCGATCAGCACCAGTTGGGCATCCGGCTTAGCCGCCTTCAGTCGTTCGGCGTCGATCACGCCCACCTGCACGTCGTTGCGCCCCTGCACGATCAGCGCGGGCATGGGCAGGCGGGCGAAGGCCGCCGCCGGGTTTTGCTGGAACAGCGAAATCAGGTAGGGCTGCACGCTTGGGCGGAACACCTGACGCAGCGGCACCGGTACCTCCAGGCTGGTCTGCCCGGCCTGCAGGCGGTCGAGCAGGGCGCTGCCGCCGGCCAGTTGTGCCGGTGGCAGGCGCTGTGCCAGCTGTTCGCGCAGCACGTCGGCCAGCGGTCGGCCGCTGCCAGCCAGTGTAATCACCGCGCTGGCGCCGGCCTGCTCGGCGGCCAGGCTGGCGATCAGCGCGCCTTCGCTGTGGCCGATCAGGATCAACGGGCCGAAGCGCGGGTCGGCCTTGAGCTTGCGGCTCCAGGCGACCACGTCGGCTACATAGCGCTCCACGCTCAGGTCACGCTCGTCGGGCGTGGCCGGCTGGCTGGCGGCCACCCCGCGCTTGTCGTAGCGCACGCTGGCGATGTGTTCGTTGGCCAGCAGCAGGGCCAGGCGTTTGAGGTTGTCGACCCGGCCTGACGCCGGGTTGTTGCCGTCACGGTCGGTGGGGCCGGAGCCGGCGATGATCAGCACCACCGGTGGCGGGGTTGGCTGTTGCGGCAGCAGCAGGCTGCCGTGCAGCACGCCCTGGCCGGTGTCGAGGTCGATCGGGCGTTGCAGCACGGTGGGGGCGGCGGCCTGGGCCAGGCCGATGCACAGCAGGAAGAAGAGGGCGACGAGGCGCGACATCATTCGGTACTACATGGGGAGATGAGGGTTTGACCCAGTGTTTGCGGGAAGGTTCTTGGGCCTTGCCTGGCAGGTTCGGCCTCTTCGCGGGCTCGCCCGCTCCCACAGGTTTACCACAGGCCTGAGTCGTGTGGGGTACCTGTGGGAGCGGGCGAGCCCGCGAAGAGGCCAGCACAGGCGATCAATCCATCTGTATACTGCCGCTTTCGTTCACTTCAGGCAGATCTCGCGGAGCGTCCATGTCCGGCAATACCTACGGCAAGCTGTTCACTGTCACCACCGCTGGCGAGAGCCATGGCCCGGCGTTGGTCGCCATTGTCGATGGATGCCCACCGGGCCTGGAGATTTCTCTCGACGACCTGCAGCACGACCTTGACCGGCGCAAGCCCGGCACCAGCCGGCACACCACCCAGCGCCAGGAAGCCGACGAGGTGGAAATCCTCTCCGGCGTGTTCGAAGGCCGCACCACCGGCTGCTCGATCGGCCTGCTGATCCGCAACACCGACCAGAAGTCCAAGGACTACTCGGCGATCAAGGACCTGTTCCGCCCGGCCCACGCCGACTACACCTACCACCACAAGTACGGCGTTCGCGACTACCGCGGCGGTGGCCGCAGCTCGGCGCGCGAAACCGCCATGCGCGTGGCCGCCGGTGCCATCGCCAAGAAATACCTGGCCACCCAAGGCATCACCGTGCGCGGCTACATGAGCCAGCTGGGCCCGATCGAAATCCCGTTCAAGACCTGGGAGTCGGTGGAGCAGAACGCTTTCTTCAGCCCTGACCCGAGCAAAGTGCCGGAGCTGGAGGCCTACATGGACCAGCTGCGCCGTGACCAGGACTCGGTGGGTGCCAAGATTACCGTGGTCGCCGAAGGCGTGATGCCGGGCCTGGGCGAGCCTATCTTCGACCGCCTCGACGCCGAACTGGCCCACGCGCTGATGAGCATCAACGCGGTCAAGGGCGTGGAAATCGGCGCCGGCTTCGCCAGCGTGGCCCAGCGCGGCACCGAGCACCGTGACGAACTGACCCCGCAAGGCTTCCTCAGCAACAACGCTGGCGGCATCCTCGGCGGTATTTCCTCGGGCCAGCCGATCGTTGCCCACCTGGCGCTGAAGCCGACCTCCAGCATCACCACCCCGGGCCGCTCCATCGACATCGACGGCAACCCGGTGGACGTCATCACCAAAGGCCGCCACGACCCGTGCGTGGGCATCCGCGCCACGCCGATCGCCGAGGCGATGATGGCCATCGTGCTGATGGACCACCTGCTGCGCCACCGCGCGCAGAATGCCGATGTGAAGGTGAATACCCCGGTGCTGGGCCAGCTCTGATTCGCTTGCACTGGCCCTATCGCCGGCAAGCCAGCTCCCACAGGATTACCACAAGCCTGAATATTGTGGGGTACCTGTGGGAGCTGGCTTGCCGGCGATAGGGCCAGTACCGGCAACCCCATAGGCCACCCCATGCAACCAATCCCCTACTGGCGCCTGTCCAGCTTCTACCTGTTCTACTTCGCCCTGCTCGGCTCCACCGCCCCGTTCCTGGCGCTGTACTTCGACCACCTGGGCTTCTCTCCGGCACGCATCGGCGAGCTGGTGGCCATACCCATGCTCATGCGCTGCATCGCCCCCAACCTGTGGGGCTGGCTGGGTGATCGCACCGGCCAGCGCCTGCTGATCGTGCGCCTGGGCGCATTGTCGACCCTGGCCACCTTCGCCCTGATCTTCCTTGGCAAAAGCTACGCCTGGCTGGCGCTGGTCATGGCCCTGCACGCATTCTTCTGGCATGCGGTGCTGCCGCAGTTCGAGGTCATCACCCTGGCCCACCTGCACGGGCAAACCGCGCGCTACAGCCAGGTGCGCCTGTGGGGCTCGATCGGCTTCATCCTCACCGTGGTCGGCCTGGGCCGGCTGTTCGAGTGGCTGAGCCTGGACATCTATCCGGTGGCGCTGGTCACGATCATGGCCGGCATCGTCGCCGCCAGCCTGTGGGTGCCCAATGCCCAGCCGGTGGAGCAGGGCGAGCGCAGTGGCGCGGGCGGCTTCCTGCAGCAACTGCGGGCGCCGGGGGTGGTCGCGTTCTACGCCTGCGTGGCACTGATGCAGCTCAGCCATGGGCCGTACTACACCTTCCTCACCCTGCACCTGGAGCACTTGGGCTATGCCCGGGGTGCCATCGGTCTGCTGTGGGCACTGGGGGTGGTGGCCGAAGTACTGGTGTTCATGGCCATGAGCCGTATCTTCGCGCGCTTTTCGGTGCAGCGGGTGCTGCTGGCCAGCTTCGTGCTGGCGGCGCTGCGCTGGCTGTTGCTGGGCAACCTGGCCGGCGAGCCGGTGGTGCTGGTGTTTGCCCAGGTGTTGCACGCGGCCACTTTCGGCTGCTTCCATGCCGCCAGCATCGCTTTCGTCCAGGCGAGTTTCGGCGCCCGCCAGCAGGGCCAGGGCCAGGCGCTGTATGCGGCGCTGTCGGGCACTGGCGGTGCGCTGGGGGCGTTGTATTCGGGTTACAGCTGGAAACTGCTGGGGCCCACCTTCACCTTTGGTATGGCCAGTGCCGCAGCCTTGGCTGCAGCCGTTATCATTGCCCTTTGTTCGCAACCGACCAGGACCCGCCCCTGATGAGCATTCTCAGCGTTTTCCACCCCTCCAGCCCGGAACTGCCGAACAAGGTGTTGACCCACCACGACGATATCGTTGCCACCCTGGCCGAGCAGGGCGTGCGCTTTGCCCATGCCGAGCATGGCCTGCGTGTGCGCCCTGGCACTGCCCAGGAGGAGGTACTGGAGGCCTGTCGCGAGCACCTTGACCAGTTGATGACGGCGCATGGCAGCAAGGCTTTCGTGGTACTCAACCGTGAGGGTGAGGCCCCTGCGCAGGTGGACGTTCGCGATGAGCATGTGCATGACGCCGACGAGGTGTTCGCCGTGGTCAGCGGGCGGGCTCAGGTTGGCCTGCGTTTGGGGGATTGGGTGTATTCGGTGCTGTGCGAGAAGGGTGACCAGCTGGTGGTGCCGGCGGGGACTCGGCGCTGGGTCGAGCTGGGCGATGCGCCGTTTTGCCTGGCGTTGCGGTTGTACGGCAGCGAGGAAGGGATGCAGCCGAGGTTTACCGGGGATGTGACTGCGCGGGCGTTTCTGGGCATTGATGAGTTGTGATGGCTTTGCCGGCCTCTTCGCAGCACAAGGCTGCTCCTACAAGTAAAACGCGAAGCTTGAGGCCAGCGCGGGCCCTGTAGGAGCAGCCTCGTGCTGCGAAGAGGCCAGATCAACCAACAAAAAACTCAGCGATAAGTCGGCAGGGCAAACCGCTGCTGGCTCTGCAGCATCGAAATCACCGGCAATTCACTGGCCTGCTCGGCCAAATCGCGGCGAATCGCACTGATTGCCCAGGACAGCTGCTCGGCACTGTGCAATTGCGCGTAGGTCAGCACGCGGCGGGTGACCTTGCCATCAGCTGCGCGAAGGGTCAGCAGCACACCGCCGTCTGGGCGGGCCTGGGTATTCACCTGGTAGGCAGAAAATACCGAAACGAACTTTTCCTGGATGAGGTCCATATCAACTCCTGGCTGTTGCGTGGCAGACGTGAGTTGATGGTTGCAGTGACCGTGCCAGGAAGCTTTTTCTGAAAAAATCCTTAAATTTCAGTCAGTTATTTGTTTTTTGCCGAAGCGCTATCGTGCAGCCTGCATGGTCGTGCATTTTGCACAGTGCATATTGCACGACCCGCGGCCAGCTATCGCCCCGATAGAATCTGAACCTTTGACCCGGCAGCCTTGCCTGACAAAGACTTGGGCAACGATTTCTGCCAGGAGGTTCCAAATGTCCAGCCAACCCACGCCCACCACCATGACCGACGACGAGACCGCCGCCTTTGCCGAGCAGGTGTTCGAACGTGCCCGCCAGGGCGATGCCGAGATGCTCGGGCGCCTGCTGGCCAGCGGCCTGCCGGCCAACCTGCGCAACCACAAGGGCGACACCCTGCTGATGCTGGCCAGCTACCACGGCCACCACGACGCAGTGCGTGTGCTGCTGGCGCATGGCGCCGACCCGCTGATTGCCAACGATAACGGCCAACTGCCCATCGCCGGCGCTGCGTTCAAGGGGGACCTGGCCATGATTCGCCTGTTGCTGGAGCACGGAGTACCGGTGGACGCCGCCGCGCAGGATGGCCGCACCGCACTGATGTTGGCGGCCATGTTCAACCGTAGCGAAATCCTCGACTACCTGCTGGCCCAGGGCGCCGACCCGGCGCGCCAGGATGCCCGCGGTGCCACCGCGCTGATGGCGGCGCAAACCATGGGGGCCGTGGACGCCGCAGCGCGCCTGCAAGTGCTGGCCGGCTAACCGCAAGGGGGCATTTGCGGCTATCCTTGGCGACTTTTCACCCGTCGCAGGCCCCCTTTCATGAAAACTCAGTTGCTCGAATTCATCAGCCTCATTGGCGCTGGCTGCATGCGCGAGGAAGACATCGAGCGCATCGCCGACGAGGCCGCCCAGGCCTACGCCGACCCCGCCGCCTTCCTGGCCGCCAACCCCGACATCAACTACGACGACAGCTTCCCCATTCCGCTGGGCGAATGGGTGGTGCTGGGCAGCCTGCCGGACACCGTGGTGTTCCAGGCCGACAGCTACCAGGACCTGTTCCAGCAGATCAGCGATTCGTTCGACCAGAGCGTGCCGTTCACCCTCAAGCCCAAACAACTGGCCCGCACCGAGCCGCTGACCGCGCTCAATCGCATTCAGGTGCAGATGGGGGCGCTGAACAAGGAGGCGGGCGGGTATGTGCTGCTCAACTTCAGCCAGTTGCTGGATGACGAGCTGCAGATGGTGATGGTAGGGCAGAACGACCTGGCGCGGGTGCTGGAGCTGGGGGCTGAGGTGGGGATCAAGGTCGAGCCGGCCCTGGAGGCATTGAAAGTGGCTGTACACATCTAAAGGCTGATGGCCCTATCGCCGGCAAGCCAGCTCTCACAGGATCACCACAGAGTTCGAAACCTGTGCTGTACCTGTGGGAGCTGGCTTGCCGGCGATAGGGCCGGTACAGTCAGCCCAGAACTTCAGCCCAGTGCGGTATCCAGGAACATCATCACCGCAAACCCACCCATCAACCCCAGGGTCGCCGCCGTCTGGTGCCCATTGCGGTGGGTTTCGGGAATCACCTCGTGGCTCACCACAAAAATCATCGCCCCCGCCGCCAGCCCCATGCTGACCGGGTAGGCCAAGGCAAAGCCGGTCGAAATCCCCAGGCCGATCACCGCACCCAGCGGCTCCATCAGCCCCGACCCGATCGCCACCAGCGCGGCTTTCAGGTTCGACAACCCGGTAGCGCGCAAGGCCAGCGCCACGGCCAACCCCTCGGGGATGTCCTGAATGGCGATGGCGCTGGTCAGCGGCAGGCCGATGTTCATGTCGCCATTGGCAAAGCTCACGCCAATGGCCATGCCCTCAGGCAGGTTGTGCAGGGTAATCGCCAGCACGAACAACCACACCCGGCTGATGCGCTCGGCCTCCGGGCCGCAAGGGCCGGTGCTTTCGTGTTCATGCGGGGTGAAGCGGTCCAGGCCCAGCATCAGCAGCACGCCCAGGCCCATGCCCAGCACCACGGTAAAGGCCGCGGCCGGGCCGTTGCCGGTAATTTCGCGGGCGGCATCCAGGCCCGGCAGAATCAGCGAAAACGAACTGGCCGCCAGCATCATGCCGGCGGCAAAACCCAGCATCACATCCTGGGTGCGGGCCCTGACATCGCGCAGCACCACTGCCAGCACTGCGCCCAGCGCCGTGGCGCCAAAGCCGGACAACCCGCCCAGCATGGCCAGGTGCAGGTTGTCGGCATGGTCGCCGTTCACTGCGTTCCACAGGCTGGCGGCCAGCAGTAGCAACACCGCCAGCAGGCTCAACCCGAGGCCGGCGCTGAGCCACGGGGTGTTCACGGCCTGTCGGCGCCAGGCGTTCAGCAGCGAGGTTGGGGCGGCGCTTTGAGTGTGGGCGGGGGGCATGTGAACCTCGAATCAGTGAATAACGGCAGTCTACTCAGGGACCTGTGCCAACCGCCAAGGATTCCCTTCTATCGCCTTGATAGCTGACTATGCTGTGCAGCAAAGCCTTTGACAGGAGTTTTGGCATGGGGTCGACGTTCAACAGCCTGGTCGGGCTGATCATCCTGGCGCTGGATATCTGGGCCATCCTGAATGTGATCAAAAGTGGCAGTGAAGTGGGCATCAAGGTGTTGTGGATCCTGCTCATCGCCTTGCTGCCGGTGGTGGGCCTGGTGATCTGGGCGATCGCCGGGCCGCGGGGGAATGTGCGGATCTGAATGCCTGTACTGGCCCTATCGCCGGCAAGCCAGCTCCCACAGGTACTCCACAATGCCAGGGCTTGTGGTGATCCTGTGGGAGCTGGCTTGCCGGCGATAGGGCCGGAACAGACAAAACCCGCAACACCCCCGTGACAAAATTTTCACATTGGTTTAAACAGAATCCGCACCCGCACAATGCTGCGTTGGTATACACCTGCGCCATATCCGCAAACCCGCAATCCTAGGACCTTCCCATTCATGGCTAACCTGGACGCCTTGAAGCAACGGGGCGCGCGAGCGTCGTTCTCGCCCACTCTGAAATCCCACCTGGCCTACACCCTGCTCAGTGGCCTGGTGATCATGCTGATGCTCAGCCTCGTGCGCCTGGCGCTGCTGGTCTACAACAGCGACATGATCGGCGATACCCCCAGCGCGACCGTCGCAGAAGGCTTCCTCAACGGTTTGCGCTTCGACCTGCGGGTAGTGGTGTACATCAGCATTCCGCTGCTGCTGGCCATCCTCAGTCCCTGGGCCATGGCCCGGCGTGGCCTGTTCCGTTTCTGGCTGACCATCACCTCGAGCGTGGTGATGTTCCTCGGCCTGATGGAAATGGACTTCTATCGCGAGTTCCACCAGCGCCTCAACGGTTTGGTGTTCCAGTACATCAAGGAAGACCCGAAGACCGTGCTGAGCATGCTCTGGTACGGCTTCCCGGTGGTGCGCTACCTGCTGGCCTGGCTGTTCGGCACCTGGCTGCTGAGCCTGCTGTTCAAGGGCATCGACCGCATGACCCGTGGCAACGGTGCCGGCGAGGTCACCCTGCAGCGCCGTGCAGCGCCGTGGTACAACCGCCTGGCGGTGTTCATGGTGATCCTGCTGGTGGCCGTGGTCGCCGCCCGTGGCACCCTGCGTCAGGGCCCGCCGATGCGCTGGGGTGATGCCTTCACCACCGATTCCAACTTCGTCAACCAGCTGGGCCTGAACGGCACCCTGACCCTGATCGATGCTGCCAAGAGCCGCTTCGGCGAAGACCGCGCCAACATCTGGAAGCCGGTGCTGGAGCAGGACGTGGCCACGCAGAGCGTGCGCGAGCAGCTGCTGACCGCCCACGACACCCTGGTCGATGCCGACGAGGCTGCAATCCGCCGCGACTTCGTGCCGCCGGCCGAGCGCACCCTGCCGATCAAGAACGTGGTGGTGATCCTGATGGAAAGCTTCGCCGGCCACTCGGTGGGCGCGCTGGGCAGCCCCAACAACATCACCCCGTACTTCGACAAGCTGGCCAAAGAGGGCCTGCTGTTCGACCGCTTCTTCTCCAACGGCACCCATACCCACCAGGGCATGTTCGCCACCATGGCCTGCTTCCCCAACCTGCCAGGCTTCGAGTACCTGATGCAGACCCCGGAAGGCGGCCACAAGCTCTCCGGCCTGCCAGCCTTGCTCAGCGCCCGCGATTACGACGACGTTTACGTCTACAACGGCGATTTTGCCTGGGACAACCAGTCCGGGTTCTTCGGCAACCAGGGCATGACCACCTTCATTGGCCGTAACGACTTCGTCAACCCGGTGTTCTCCGACCCGACCTGGGGCGTGTCCGACCAGGACATGTTCGACCGCGGTGCCGAAGAGCTAGCCAAGCACGATGGCAAGAAGCCGATCTACGCGCTGCTGCAGACCCTGTCCAATCACACCCCGTACGCACTGCCCAAAGACCTGCCGGTAGAGCCGGTAACCGGCCAGGGCCGCCTGGACGAGCACCTCACTGCCATGCGCTATTCGGACTGGGCGCTGGGGCAGTTCTTCGAGAAGGCGCGCAAGGAGCCGTACTTCAAGGAAACCCTGTTCGTCATCGTTGGCGACCATGGCTTTGGCAACCACCAGCAGGTCACCGAGCTGGACCTGGGCCGCTTCAACGTGCCGCTGCTGCTGATTGCCCCAGGCATCCAGGAGAAGTTCGGTGCGGTCAACCACACCGTGGGCACCCAGGTCGACATCGTGCCGACCATCATGGGCCGCCTGGGTGGCCAGGCCCGTCACCAGTGCTGGGGCCGCGACCTGCTCAACCTGCCTGAGGGCGACCAGGGCATGGGCATGATCAAGCCATCGGGCAGCGAGCAGATCGTCGGCCTGGTACAGGGCGACCGTATCCTGATCGAGTCCAAGGACATGACCCCGCGCATGTACCGCTACCAGCTGGGCAGCGAGTTCAAGGCCGAGCTGATCGAAAGCCCGGACCAGCCGGAAATGCTGAAGAAGCTGGAAGCGTATATCCAGACTGCGACCAAGAGCTTGCTGGATAACACTGCCGGTGTAGTGCACGGCACGCCGAAGTAGGTCGGGGCCGTTTCACGGCCCATTCGCGGGCACGCCCGCTCCCACAGGTACAGCACAGGTTTCGGACCTTGTGTTGGCCTGTGGGAGCGGGCGTGCCCGCGAATGGGCCCAACACAAATCCCTCCGACTGAACATTCTCCCCACCTCAAGGTCACTTGTTTCAGGCATCACACACCTTGGTGTTCGTTGACTGAGAGGGTTCGTTCAATGAAAGAGTGGGAAGTCATCTTTGCCGACCAGAAAGGCGTGCTCACCACCCTGACGCTGCGCGGCGACCAGTGCCCCAGCGAAGAGGACGCCGCGCGGGCCATCCGTTCGCACCTGTTCCCGGTGATGGACGAGCTGGACCTCAACGACTTCCAGGACCGCACCATTTCCCCCACCGCACGCTGGCTGAAGGAGCAGAGTGGCGTGACCATCACCAGCATCCACGAAACGCCCTGAACCACACGTTTGCGTGGTGCCCTGGCAGGCACTACGCTGCATGAAGGTGCCGGCCTATTCTGCGGGTCGGCACCGCATCCCTTCGCGTCTTGCATCAGCTCGAACTGCCCGGCCGCTGCCGGCAGGTGCGTAGTGCACGGAAAGTCTATCCATCGCATTATTCAGGAGGACGTTTCATGAGCAGCCAGAACGACGATATCAGCAGCAACGTCCTGCGCCAGATGAAGGCAGGCGGTTTCGACTTCACCCAGATCCATCCCATCGAGTTCTACGCCATATTCCCCGACGAAGCAGGGGCCCGCCGTGCGGCCGGGCAGTTTCGCGGTGAATCGCTGAATGCCCAGGTCAAGGAACTGGGCGACGGTGCATGGCATCTGGAACTGAGCAAGGTCATGTATGCCACCCATGGCGGGATTGGCGACTTTGAAGAGGCCTTCGAGCAGCTGGTGACACCTTATGGCGGTGAGGTGGAAGGGTGGGGGGTCAAGCAGGAGCGGCCCATAGCCTGAGATTTCGGGAGTTTGGGGCCGCTTTGCGGCCCATCGCGACACAAGGCCGTTCCTACAGGCGTGCGCGTACCCTTGTAGGAGCGGCCTTGTGTCGCGAAAGGGGCGCAAAGCGCCCCCAGGTTCTCAAGGCCTGCGCCCAGCCATATGCCCCAGGTAAGCCAGCAATTCATCCAGCTCCGGTTCACTCAAGACACTCTCTGCAAACCCCGGCATCTTCGCCTGCGGCCACTGCCGCAGGCTTTGCGGGTCACGAATCAGCTGGCGCAGATATTCAGGCCGAAAATACTCGGTCGGGTTGTGCGGCATATTCAGGTCCGGCCCCACCTGTGCATCCCCCGCGCCATTCAACCTATGACACGCCAGGCAATTCTGCTGGAACAAGGCAAAGCCTCGGCGCACCGGGCTGTCGGCCGGCAACTTCGGGTCGGGCAGAAGCACCGGAAAACGCGCTTCGACGGAGGCCTGCTTGCGAATCGTGGCAATCTGGAACGGCCACTGCTCCGGGCGGATACCGCTGGCCTGCGGTGCAGTCCACACCAGGTAGAACGGTCCTGCACTCGGCTTGCCTTGGCCCAGTGGTGGCCATGGCCGGTCAGGTTCCTCCACCGCCAGCCAGGCCTGTGCCGGCCCCTGCTGCAACAGTGGCGCCGCGGGCATTTCGGCGGCAAAACCGTCCAGCGCCACTGCCTGCAGGTGGTCGCTGGCGCTCACGCCGTCCAGCAGCGCGGCCAGCGGCACAGCCCGATAACGCATGGGCTGCTTGTAGGAAACGTCCTGGTCGATGCTGATGTCCCGGGCCTGCGGGTGGTCGAGCAGTTCTTCACTGCTCCATTGGCGCGTCGTAGCGCCCAGTTCAAGGTGCAGTTGCGCCGCCGACAGCGGCAGGCTCAGGAGCAACACTAACAGTGCAAGGCAGTGGCGCATGGGTAATCTCCGACCATCAAGGCCAGCAGGTTACCTGTGCGTTGCCTGTTGGCGCCACAGCGGCAGTCAGCCGAACAAACGTGTAAGGTTCGGCAGGATCAGCAGCAAAGTCGTGGCGAAGAGAATGAGCCCAGCTTGGCGAATTTTCGATTGTCTGAACATGGCGGACCGCCTTCTTGTTGTTATTCCTGAATACCCGTTGGCTTCCCTGTCGCGCTTCGGGTCGATCGCAGTGGCGTTGCGTGACGCCTGAACTGCCTGCCTCTTGAAAGTGGATATACAACCAACAGTAGGGTGTGCGTCATCCATGTTTGAGAACCCTTTGTTCTAATGTTGTCGGTCATTAATTTCTTCGGGCTATGAGGCCAAGTGCCAGCCGGCTGGCATGCTCTCGCTAGACGGTGGCGCAAGTGCCAGCAGGGCACCGATGAAATGTGACCGTTCGTCAGTGCGGCCTACTTGCTTGTACGTGCCTTTCGCGTCAGTCTCTACAGCAGATTCCCACCCATGTCGTTCAGGACTATCCCTATGTCGTTACGCATCTGCATCCTTGAAACCGATGTCCTGCGACCGGAGTTGACCGCGCAGTACCAGGGCTACGGCAGGATGTTCGAGCAGCTCTTCTCGCGTCAGCCGATCGCCGCCGAATTTCGTGTGTACAACGTGATGAACGGCGATTACCCCGCCGACAACGAAGTGTTCGATGCCTATCTGGTGACGGGCAGCAAGGCCGACTCGTTTGGTACCGACCCGTGGATCCAGACCCTCAAGGCCTACCTGCTGAAGCTGTACGAGCGTGGCGAGAAGTTGCTGGGTGTATGTTTCGGCCACCAGTTGCTGGCGTTGACCCTGGGTGGCAAGGCCGAGCGTGCCGAGCAGGGCTGGGGCGTGGGTATCCACCGCTATTCGCTGGCGGCCCATGCGCCGTGGATGGACCCGGAGGTGTCGGAGCTGACCTTGCTGATCAGCCACCAGGACCAGGTGACCGAGCTGCCGGAAGGCGCCACGGTGATCGCCTCCAGCGATTTCTGCCCGAACGCTGCGTACCACATTCGTGACCAGGTGCTGTGCTTCCAGGGGCACCCCGAGTTCGTGCACGACTACTCTCGCGCGCTGCTCGATGCGCGCCAGGAGTATCTGGGTGATGAGGTGTACCACAAGGCCGTGGCCAGCCTGGCCACCGAGCACCAGGGCGACCTGGTGGGGGAGTGGATGTTGCGGTTTATCCAGCAGCCGGTGAGCAAAGATACCGCAGCGTGATGGCTGGGGGCCGCAAAGCGGCCCCGACAATCTCAAAGCCAGCCAGATTTCTTGAAGCTGGCATACAACGCGGTACAGCCCAGCCCGATCACCCCCAGCACCCCGAAGTACCCATAGTGCCACCCCAACTCCGGCATGTTCTGGAAGTTCATCCCGTAAACCCCTGCAATTGCCGTGGGGAACGCCAGGATCGCCGCCCAGGCTGCAAACTTGCGCTGCACGATGCTCTGCCGTGACGACTCCAGCAGCATGCCGATCTCGATGGTCTGGCTGGCGATGTCACGGATACCGGCCAGGTCTTCCATCTGCCGCGTCACGTGGATCTGCACGTCACGGAAGTACGGGCGCATGTTCTTGTCGATGAACGGGAAGCTCAGGCGCTGCAGTTCCTCGCTCACTTCCACCATCGGTGCCACGTAGCGGCGCAGGCGCAGGATGTCGCGGCGCAGGCTGTGCAAGCGGCGGATATCGTCTTCTTGCAGCGACCCGCCAAGCACGCTCTGCTCCAGCTCTTCGATCTCGCCATGAATGGCCTCGCTGACCGGCTGGTAGTTCTCGGTGACGAAGTCGAGCAGGGCGTACAGCACGAAGTCTTCGCCGTGCTCCAGCAGCAACGGCCGCGCCTCGCAGCGTTGGCGCACCAGGGCATAGGATTTGGAGTGGCCGTTGCGGCAGGTGATGATGTAGCCGTTGCCGGCGAAGATGTGGGTTTCGATGAACTCCAGCTTGCCTTCGTGGCGCACCGGCGAATAGGTGACGATGAACAGGGCGTCGCCGAAAGTTTCCAGCTTGGGCCGGCTGTGCTTTTCCAGGGCGTCTTCGATGGCCAGTTCGTGCAAATTGAACTGGCATTGCAGGTTGGCCAGTTCCTCAGCGTTGGGCTCTTCCAGGCCAATCCACACAAAATGCCCTGGCTTGCGTGCCCATTCGCTGCCTTCGTCGATGCTGATGTTGGTGACCTTTCTGCCGGCGCTGTATACCGCCGATGCCACGACTCGACCCATGGTTGTTCGCTTATTCCGGTTGGACACGGGTTACAGCTTGGGCTGTAGTGGGCTCAAGAGCAACCTAGCTCTTGGCCAGTTCCCCTTCCATGCGGTCGATGCATTGCTGCATCTGCCCGCGGCACTGTTCGATCAGCGCCGGCAGGTCCTGCAGGGTCATGCCCGCCGTGGCGATCGGTGGCAGCGAGCGCACGATCACCGTGCGCTGGCGCCAGCTGTTCAGGCTGAGGCGCCCGGCATAGCGGCTGACGCATACCGGCACGATCGGCACACCGGCCTCGATGGCCATGTGAAACGCGCCCTTCTTGAAGGCCAGCAGGTGCTCGCCGGGATTGCGCGTGCCTTCGGGGAAAATCCAGATCGAGGTGTCGTCCTGCAGTACCCGGGTGGTCTTCTGCATGGCCTTGCGTGCCTGGTAGGCATTCTTGCGGTCGACCAGCACGTTGCCACCCAGCCAGAACAGCTGGCCGAACAGCGGGATCCAGCCCAGGCTTTTCTTGCCGATGGCGACGGTGCGCTGCGGCACCACCTGGCCAAGCACGAACAGGTCGAAGTTGGACTGGTGGTTGGCGACGATCACGCAGCCTGGCGGCTGGTCCCACAGCGGGCCGACTTCGGCCTTGACCCTGATGCGCATCAGCCAGGTGGCCGGCAGGCTGTAGAGGCGGGCGAACACGCGGCTGTTGTCGGGGTTGAAGGGGCGGCACAGGCCAATGACCAGGCCCAGGGCCCCAACCACAAGGAAATGCAGCGCCAGCAGGAGCATGCGCAATGAATAAAGCATGGTACGACTCACACCAGACAGTCGCCGGGCAGTGTACGGATGTGCACTGGTCGGGGCAAACCCTGGTGCAAGCCTGTTGCGGACTCTTCGCGGGCTTGCCTGCGAAGAGGTCGGCCCGGCTAACCCATATGCTGCTGGTCCAGCTCGATCGCCTTGTCCAACGCTTCCAGCAGCCCTTTGCGCACCTTCAGCTTGGTGTTCTTGTGCGCCAGCATGTTCAGCTTCTTCAGCTCCCGCGCAGCCGCCAGTGCCGCATCCTGCAACTGCTCGGCCGGCACCACCTTGTCGAGGAAGCCTGCGTCCACCGCGCCCTGCGGGTCAAACACCTCGGCATTGATCACCGAGCGGTGGAAGGCCGAGCGACGCAGGCGGTCGCGGGCCAGTTCGATGCCGGCATGGTGCATGGTCATGCCGATCTGCACTTCGTTCAGGCACACCTTGTACGGCCCTTCGACGCCAATGCGATAGTCGCCCGACAGCAGCAGGAAGGCGCCCTTGGCCACGGCGTTGCCCGGGCAGGCGACCACTACCGGGAACGGGTGCGACAGCAGGCGGCGGGCGAGGGTGGAGCCGGCGGTGACCAGGCTGATCGCCTCCTTGGGGCCGCTGGTCATCACCTTGAGGTCGTAGCCGCCAGACAGGATGCCGGGCTGCCCGGTGATGATCACAACCGCGCGCTCTTCGGTGGCGCGGTCGAGCGCGGCGTTGAAGGCGGCGATGACGTCTGGCGAGATGGCGTTGACCTTGCCGTTGTTCAGGGTCAGGGTGACGATGCCGTCTTCGGCGTGGTAGGTAATCAGCTCGCTCATGGCAGAGTCCTTTTGTTGGCGTGGCGACGACGTTACCCAGCGGCAGGGGCGAGGTAAAGCAGTAAGGCTGACTGGTCGGTCAGCGTTCGCCAGAGCTCAAATGCAAATGCATGAAAAAATTGAAAAAAATGCTTGCCAAAGGGAAGGTCTTTCACTAAATTAGCGCACCTCGACAGGCTGCAAGGCTTGAAGAGAAACGGTGAAGTGTCCGAGTGGTCGAAGGAGCACGCCTGGAAAGTGTGTATACGAGAAATCGTATCAAGGGTTCAAATCCCTTCTTCACCGCCACATTCTACGAAGAGCCCCCGAGCTGAAAAGCCGGGGGCTTTTTGTTTTCACGCCCTTTGGGGTCGCTTTGCGGCCCATTCGCAGCACAAGGCTGCTCCTACAGGATGGGGTGCGCCCCTGTAGGAGCAGCCTTGTGCTGCGAATGGGCTGCAAGGCAGCCCCAAAAACCTAGAAGCTGACCGAAGCCGAAAGCCGAGCCGTGCGCGGCGCTCCCTGGAACAGGTAGTTATCCCCCAGGTAATCCCCCACATCACGCCAATAACGCTTGTCGAACACGTTATCCACAGTCAGCCGCAGCACCGTGTCATACCCCCCGATGCGCGTACGGTAGCGGCTACCCACATCGAACACCGTATACCCACCAACTTCCACATTCCCCGCCTGGCTCGCATATTTGCTGGCGCTGTAGCGCGCCCCACCCAGCAGTGCCAATCCCGGTACCGGCAGGGTGTATTCCGCCTGCAACGCCGCCCGGAACCTGGGCACGTTGATCGCCTGGTGGCCCTCATAGGCATCGGTATCGCTGTTCTGCACCCGCGCCCGAATCGCCGCAGCGCTGGCCTGCACCTGCAGGTTCGAGGTCACCCAGCCGCTGGCGCCCAGTTCCAGGCCGGTGTTCTTCTGCTGGCCTTGCTGCACGTAGGTGAAAGTGCCGGCGTCGTCCGGGCGCGCGTACTGGTACGCCTGGCGTATCTGGAACAGTGCGGCACTGAAGCTCAGGCCTTGCCAGTCATGCTTGAGGCCTAGTTCCAGTTGGTGTGAGGTCGTCGGTGCCAGGATTTCGAATCTGTTCTCGGCGAACCACGGTGCGGTACCGCCTGCCGACAGGCCTTTGGAATAACTGGCATATACCGTGGTATCCGGCTGCGGCTTGTAGATGAGCGCGGCGTTGGGCAGCAACTCGTACTGCCGGGTATGGCGACCGGCAACGCCGTCCTCATTCCAGGTTTTCTCGTCCAGGCGTACTTCACGGGCACCCAGTACGGTCTGCCAGTGCTCGTTGAAGCTGATGCGGTCGCTCACGAACAACCCGTATTGGCGGCTGTCCAGGCGACGTTCGCTAGTCCTGATGGGCTTGTCGGATGGATCAAAGGCCGGTGCGCCCGTGTAGATGTTGCCTGTACCTACCCATTCCATATAGCTGGGGCGCTGATCCAGCGTGCGCCGCTGCGCACTGGTGCCCACGGTCAGCTCATGCCCCACGCCCAGCGCATCGAAACGCCCGTTGAGCATGGCCTGCGCCTCGTCGGTACGGCGGGTGTCGTCCGGGCTGCGGAAGTCGTAGATGTCGTAGTCGCCGTTGCTGCCGAAGAACGCGCCTTCGCTCGAGCCCCAGGCAAACGAGCTGTAGTCATCGATCACCACCTTGCTGCGCGAGGCACTCAAAGTCCCGGTCCAGGCTTCGTTGAAACGGTACTCGAAGCGCCCGCCCAGGTTCAGCGAATCGTTCTGCACCGGCTTGGCCCAGTGCTGGTAGGCCAGGCGGTCGTCCGGGTCGATGCCATGGGGTACTTCGCTGCCACCGAGCAGCTGGTAACCCGGCACCGAGCGCTGTTCACGGTGCTGGTATTCGGCATCCAGCTGCAGGGTGGCATCTGGGTTGATCTGCCAGTCGAAGGCCAGCGAGGCGAAGTCGCGCTTGCCGTCGGCGTGGTCGACGTAGGAGCGGATGTCTTCATGAGCCAGGTTGGCCCGCAGGCCGAACTGCCGCTCGCTGCCGAACCAGCCACCCAGGTCGGTGGCCAGGTAGCGCTCGCCTTGTTCGTTGGTCGACACCGTGACGCTGCGCACGTCTTCGGCGCGCTTGGTCACGTAGTTGATCAGGCCGCCCGGCTCCGATACGCCGCTCTGCAGCCCGGACAGGCCCTTGAGCAGCTCCACCTGCTGCTTGTTTTCCAGGGCCACGTTCTGCTCGCCGGCGATGGTCTGGCCATTGATGCGGTAGCTGCTGGCGGCATTCAGCTCGAAGCCGCGCACGTTGAAGTTTTCGTAGTAGCCGATGGGGGCGTAGCTTTCGCCCACCGAGGCGTCGCTTTGCAGCACTTCGCTGAGCTGGCGTACCTGGCGGTCTTCCAGCAGTTGCTGGCTGAACACGCTGATCGAGGCCGGGGTGTCGAGCAGGGGCGCGGGCTGGAAGCCGCCTACTGCTGCCTGGCGTGCCTGATAGCCGTCGTTGGTGTAGGTATCGGAGACCTGCAGCGGGGCCAGTAGCACGCTGTCTTCGGCAAGCACATGGGGGCAATGCAGGGCCAGGCCCAGGCTGAGCAGGCTCAGGGGCAGGCGGGGATGACGCGGGGGCATGCGGTGGGGCTCCTGGATGCGCGACACCTGCGCCGACCTCTTCGCGGGTGAGCCCGCGAAGAGGCCAGCACAGGCCATGAAAAAAGGCGGCATCTTACAGCCGCCTTCAACATAAAACGATCCGGGCCCTGCGATATCCCGTCAGCCTTTGCTGGCCGGCCGCCTGTGCTGCTTCCAGTTGTCGTCGATCTTCGACCAGGTCTTGCCATCGGTAATGGCCATGAGCTTGCGCCCGTCCTTGAAAGTGGCCAGGAAGGTGGCTTCCTCTTCCTTGCCACCCAGCCAGAGCCCGGCCAGCAACCCCACCGGCCCGGCCACCAGTGCCCCGGCCACGCCCCAGCCCAGGGCACTGCCCAGGCTGCGGCTGGATTCCAGGCTGGCCAGCCGCAGGTCGCTGATGCGTGCCAGGGAAATCCGCTCGCCCGGGGAGGGGCTGTGCGGGGTCTTGAGTGTGAGCGATCCGTTGCGATACTCGCCTTCGCCTTGCAAGAAATCGCCGGATTGCACCGTGAGTCTTGTCATAACGTCGTCCTGTCAGGGAAAGGGCATTGACCAGCGCCTACTGAGCGCTGCCCGGGCAGGCAAGTCAACGGCCATGCGACGGAGGGTCGTGCGGTGCATTGTCGCTCAGGTCAATGGGCTTCAGGCGATCTGCAAAGCGTTCTTGCGCTTGCGCTCGGCCAAACCCCACGCCAGCAACGCCAGCCCGCCAATCACCAACCCGGCCAGCACAATCCCCATCCAGCCCTGGCGTTGGAACAGCTGCGTGCCCAGCAGCGATCCCAAGGCCCCGCCAATGAAGTAGCAGGTGATATACCCGGCATTCAGCCGCGTGCGCGCCTCGGGTCGCAGGGCAATTACCGCATTCTGGTTGCTCACGTGCACCAGTTGCACTGCCAGGTCGAGCATCAGCACGCCCAGCAGCAAGGCCAGCAACGACTGTTCGGCGAAGCCCAGCGGCACCCACGACAGCAGCAATACCACCAGGCCCACGGTGGTGCCCAGCGAACCCTTGCCACGGTCGGCCAGGCGCCCCGCCCAATTGGCCGACAGTGCACCCGCTGCACCGGCCAGGCCGAACAGGCCTATCACCGCGTCCGAATAGTGGTACGGGCCTTTCGCCAGCAGGAACGCCAGTGGCGTCCAGAACAGGGCGAACAGGCTGAAAGCCAGCAGGCCTAGCAGAGAACGCAGGCGCAGCACCGGTTCTTCGAGGAACAGGCGGAACACCGAGCCGATCAGCGCTGGGTATTTCAGCCCGGCATGGCTGTGGTGTTGTGGCAGGCTGCGGTACAGCGCCACGGCGGTGATGGCCATCAGCACCGCGGCCAGCACGTAGATGCTGCGCCAGCCACCCAGTTCGGCCATGAACCCGGCGGCGGTACGCGCCAGCAGGATGCCCAGCAGCAATCCGCTCATCAAGGTGCCGACCGCCCGCCCGCGCTGGTGTGGCTCGCTGAGGGTTGCGGCCATGGGCACGAGGATCTGCGCCACCACCGAGAACAGCCCGGTCAGCGCCGTGCCAAGGATCAGCCAGGGAAGGCTCGGTGCGCAGGCGCTGATGACCAGGCCAAGGGTAGAAATGGCAGTCATCACGGTGATCAGCCGGCGCTGCTCGAACAGGTCGCCCAGGGGCGCCAGCAGCAACAGGCCGGCGCCGTAGCTCAGTTGCGCGGCAATGACGATGCTGCCGGCACTGGCGGTGCTCAGGCCGAACTGCTGGGCGATGCTGTGCAGCAGTGGTTGCGCATAGTAGTTGCTGGCCACGGCCAGGCCGGTGGCGGTGGCCATCAGCAGAATCAGGGCACGGCTGAGAGTGGGGGCGTTCATGCAGTTCTCGTGGCGGGCAGAATAAAAGGGGGGATTATCGGAAAGTGTCGGGCCTTACATCAATGCATTGTGCGGCAGAGCCTGTGCCGGCCTCTTCGCGGGCATGCCCGCTCTCATAGAACAACACATGACTCATTGGTTCGGCGAGGTTCTGTAGGAGCAGCCTTGTGCTGCGAAGAGGCCGGTACTGACAAAGCCTGTCTGTTGCTTGTACCGGCCTCTTCGCAGCACAAGGCTGCTCCTACAAAGGACGCTTCAAACGAGCGATAGTTGTTATCTGCGCGACAGCGCAGCCCAAAAGGGCTGGGTAATCTCCCACAGGCATCGCGCAGTATCTGTGGGAGCGGGCGCGCCCGCGAAGAGGCCGGCACAGGCAACCCTTCAATCAGGCAGCAAACCCGCCATCGACCGTCAGGCTGGCCCCAGTGATATACCCCGCCTCAGGCCCCGCCAGGTAAGCCACGAAGCTGGCAATCTCATCCGCCTCGCCATAGCGCCCGATCGCCATCAGCGGGATCAAACTGTCTGCGAACTCGCCGCTGGCTGGGTTCATGTCGGTGTCCACCGGCCCTGGCTGCACGTTGTTCACGGTAATGCCTTTCGGCCCCAGGTCACGGGCCATGCCGCGGGTCAGGCCGACCAGGGCTGATTTGCTCATGGCATAAGGGGCGCCGCCGGCAAACGGCATGCGCTCGGCATTGGTGCTGCCAATGTTGATGATGCGTCCGCCTTGGCCCATGTAGCGTGCCGCGGCCTGGCTGGCGACGAATACGCTGCGCACGTTCACCGCCAGCATGTGGTCGAAGTCGGCCAGGTCGAATTCGGTCACCGGCGCTACCGCCAGCACACCGGCGTTGTTGACCAGGATATCCAGCCGGCCGAAGGCCTTCACGGTGCCATCCACGGCCAGTTGCACGGCCGCCGCGTCGGCGCTGTCGGCCCGCAGGGCCAGGGCCTTGCCGCCGTTTTCGGTAATTTCCTCAGCCAGCGCCTGCGCCGGGCCGGCGGAGCTGACATAGGTGAAGGCCACCTGTGCGCCTTCGCGGGCCAGGCGTCGCACGATGGCTGCACCAATGCCGCGGGAACCGCCCTGTACCAGGGCCACCTTGCCTTCGAGTGAGTGTTGCTTGGACATGTTGATCTCCTGCTGGAAGCCAGGCCGGAATGCCTTGGATGGGCGCAGTATCGGCGCTTGATTACCTGCTGATAAGATGGCAATCACTATCAGCAGAGTAAACCTTTGGTTGCCAATCATGGCCATGGAATCATTCAACGCGTTGGAATGCTTCATCCGCAGTGCCGAAGTCGGCAGCTTTGCCGAAGCCGCCAGGCGCCTCAGCATTACCCCGGCTGCCGTAGGCAAGCATGTTGCCCAGTTGGAAGCGCGCCTGGGGGTGCGGTTGTTCCAGCGTAGTACCCGCAAGCTGACCCTGACCGAGGCAGGGCAGCGATTTCTGGGGGAGGTCAGTGACAGCTTCCGCACCATCCAGTACGCCGTGGCCAACCTGGCCAGCAGCGAAGGCCAGCCGGCCGGGTTGTTGCGGGTGAGCATGGGCACGGTATTCGGGCGCTTGTATGTGTTGCCATTGCTGGGTGAGTTCCTGCGTCGCTACCCGGCCATTACTCCGGACTGGCATTTCGACAACCGCCAGGTCGACCTGATCGGCCAGGGCTTCGATGCGGCGATTGGCGGAGGTTTCGAGCTGCCGCCGGGGGTGGTGGCGCGCAAGCTGACCCCGGCGCACAGGGTGCTGGTGGCGGCGCCGGCGTACCTGGGGCGGCACGCGCCGATTGACGACCCGCAGGTATTGCAACGGCATGACGGTATCCTGATCCGCTCGCCGCAGACTGGGCGGGTGCGGTCATGGCCGTTGACCAGCCGTTGGCAGGTGCAGCAGCCATTGCAGTTGCGCCAGACGATGACCATGAGCGATTCGGATGCGGCTTGCGCGGTGGCCGAGCAGGGCTTGGGGATTGCCCTGGTGAGCCTGCCGTTTGCCGTGCCGTACCTGGAAGGCGGGCGGCTGCGGCGGGTGCTGCCGGACTGGTATGTGGACGATGGGCATATCAGCCTGTATTTCGCCGAGCACAAGCTGTTGCCGGGCAAGACCCGGGCGTTTGTCGATTTTGTGGTGGAGCAGTTCGCAGAGCAGGGGTTGGCGCGGCGGTTCGATGCCTTGCAATCCGTGTAGGAGCAGCCTTGTGCTGCGAAGGGGCCGGTAAGGCAAAAGATCTTCTGTGTTGCTCATGGCCCCTTCGCAGCACAAGGCTGCTCCTACAAGGGGTATCACTGGCCTGAGGGGCGAAGAGGCCGGTTCAGGCAATATCGATGATGACCAATGTCTGTGCCCCCAGGTTTACCTCATCATCAACCTTCTTGCCGACCAGTTGTTGCCCCAGCGGCGAGCGCGGGGTAATCACCGTCACCAGCCCATCCCCCTCGCCAATCTTCAACCCCGCCGCCTCGGGGCCGAGGAACAGTCGGCGCTGCCCGCCATCTTCATCCTCCAGTGTCACCAGGTTGCTCACCTGCACCCCGCGTGCCGGGTCGTAATCGCGCAGCAGCAGTTGCTGGTAGGTCAGCAGCGCCTTGCGGATCTCGGCGCTGCGGCGGGCCTGGCCGGTGGCCAGGTACGAGGCCTCCAGGCCCAGGGTGTCGTACTTGTTCTCGGCGATGTTCTCTTCGGCAGTGGCGGCTTCGTACGCAGTTTGCGCCGCGCGGGTCAGCACATCCAGGTCATGTTCGAGGGTGGCAACTATCTGCGCCAGCAGGCTGGGCTTGTCCATGGTCAGTAACAGAACTCCAGCACGTTGGCCTGGCTTTTGTCGGTGGGCGCGGTGCGGTTCTGCTGCAGCCAGAACTGGCACTTGGGGCTGTTGAGGTTGCGCGGGTTGCCCTGGGCGGCCTCGGCGGCCTGTTGCAGCTCCTGCTTGTGCAGGATGTCCTTGTAGCGTTCGAACATTTCCGCCTGGGCATCCGCCGCAGGGGCTGGCGCTGGCGGCGCGGCAGGCCGGTACGCGGCGGGGGCCACGGCTTGGGCCAGTGGCTGTACCTGCTGTGGCCACAGTTGCAGGGCCAGCCACAGGCTTGCGGCGATCGCCACGGCGCCCAGCCACAGGCCAAAGGCAACGCACACGATCAACGGCAGCGGCTTGAGGGTGATCTTCAGTTCACGGTGGCGCGCCATGGCAGCCTCCTGGCAGGGTGTTCGGGGGGGCATTGTCGCATGCGCCTGGGCATTTTTCCGCGCAGGTGCTTTTGTCAGCGACAATTTATACGCAGAATGCGCGGTTTTTCCGCTGGGCGAGGGCTGGGCACATGAAAGCCACTTGGGACATCTTCTGCAGCGTCGTCGACAACTACGGCGATATAGGCGTGACCTGGCGCCTGGCCCGGCAGCTGGTGGCCGAGCACGGCCTGGCTGTGCGCCTGTGGGTGGATGACCTCAATGCATTCACGCCCATGTGCCCCGGGGCCGATGCCACCGCCCCGCAGCAGTGGCAGCACGGTGTGGATGTGCGCCAATGGCCGGTAGCCTGGTTGCCGGTGGCGCCGGCTGATGTGGTAATCGGTGCCTTCGCCTGCCAATTGCCAGCAGCCTATGTGGAGGCAATGCGTGCTCGTGTCGCGCCGCCGCTGTGGCTGAACCTCGAATACCTCAGTGCCGAGGACTGGGTGGAAGGTTGCCATGGCTTGCCTTCGCCGCAGCCCAATGGCTTGCGCAAGGTGTTTTTCTTTCCAGGCTTCACCGAAAAAACCGGTGGCCTGCTGCGCGAGGGCTCGCTGCTGGCACGGCGTGATGCGTTCGAGCAGGGGGCACGGCAGGCCTTCTTGCACGGGCTTGGCGTAAACCCTGAAGCGGGGGCGTTGCTGATTTCCCTGTTCGCCTACGAAAACCCGCAATTGGGCAACTGGCTTGAGGCCCTGGCCTCAGGCGAGCAACCCTGCCACCTGCTGGTGCCGCAAGGGCGCGTTGTCGCGGGGCTCGGCCAGTGGCTTGGCGAGGCGGTACTGCAAGTGGGCAGCGTGCGCAAGCGAGGGGCGCTGACCCTGCAGGTGCTACCTTTCGTCAGCCAGGACGACTACGACCGATTGCTGTGGAGCTGTGATTTCAATGCCGTGCGCGGCGAAGACTCGTTCGTGCGCGCGCAGTGGGCCGGGCAGCCGATGCTGTGGCACATTTACGTGCAGGACGAGAATGCCCATTGGGAAAAGCTCGAAGCGTTTCTCGCGCATTATCGACAGGGGTTGTCAGGCGATGCCGATGCCGCCCTGCTTGGCCTGTGGCGTGCCTGGAACATGGACCGCGACATGGGCCAGGCCTGGCAGGCAGCCCGTCAGCACTGGCCGGAACTGCAGCAGCATGCCCGGCTTTGGGCGGCGCGACAGGCCGCTCAGCCGGACCTTGCCACAGCGCTAGTACACTTTTACCGAAATTCGCTATGATACGCGGCCTCGATTTTTATAAATCCATCCAGATTCGGATACTTCGTAATGAAAACTGGTAAAGAACTGAAACCCGGTACCGTCCTGCGGATCGACAACGACCCGTGGCTGGTTCAAAAAGCTGAGTTCACCAAGTCGGGCCGTAACAGCGCGATCATGAAGACCAAGCTGAAGAACCTGCTGACCGGCTACAAGACCGAAACCGTCTACGGTGCAGACGACAAGCTGGACGACGTGATCCTGGATCGCAAAGAAGCGACCCTGTCGTTCATCAACGGTGACGAATACACCTTCATGGACACCACCGACTACACCATGTACGAACTGAACGCCGAGGACATCGAAGCCGTTCTGCCGTACATCGAAGAAGGCATGGAAGACGTCTGCGAAGCCGTGTTCTTCGAAGGCCGCCTGGTATCGGTTGAACTGCCGACCACCATCAGCCGCCAGGTTGTCTACACCGAGAACGCTGCACGCGGCGACACCTCGGGCAAAGTCATGAAGCCTGCCAAGCTGAAGAACGGTACCGAGATCTCGGTTGCCGACTTCATCCAGATCGACGAGTGGATCGATATCGACACTCGCGACAACAGCTTCAAAGGCCGTTCCAAGAAGTAATCCTTCTTGTGAAACGCAAAAAACCCGGCCTAGGCCGGGTTTTTTTATGCCTGTGGCTTACACGGTCACATGCAGGCGCACATCCACATTGCCGCGGGTGGCGTTGGAATACGGGCACACTTTGTGGGCCTTTTCCACCAGCCCTTCGGCATCGGCCTGAGCCAGACCCGGCAGGTTGATGTGCAGGTCGATGTCCAGGCCGAAACCACCTGGAATCTGGCCAATGCCCACTTTCGCGGTGATCGAGGCCTCCGCCGGCAGGGCTTTTTTCTCCTGCCCGGCCACGAACTTCAGGGCACCGATGAAGCACGCCGAGTACCCTGCGGCGAACATCTGCTCGGGGTTGGTGCCGTCACCGCCAGCGCCACCCAGTTCCTTGGGGGTGCTCAGGCTGACCACCAGCTTGCCGTCACTGGAGCGGGATTTGCCATCGCGCCCACCGGTGGAGGTAGCTTCTGCGATGTACAGCGGAGTGACCTTTTGCATCTTGAGCCTCGCTAATGTGCTGTGCGCTCCCCGTCTGGAGGAGGGCGCGGGTTGGTGTGGGATTTAAATTAGCGCGCAATTAGTTAGTGCGCAAGATAAATCATCACCGTTCATCTGAACGGCCATCGCACAGCATAGCTGTCAGAGGGTTTTCTGCAGGTTCTCCCGCAGCGCCAGCAGGTCGGCCTGCAGTTGTTGCAGCTGTTCCAGGCTGCGCCCGCTGGCCTTGAGGATGCACTGCGGCACTTCTTTGGCCTGCTGCTGCAAGGCGCGGCCCTTGTCGGTCAGCTGCACCAGTACCACCCGTTCGTCCTCGCGGCTGCGGTTGCGCTGCAGCAGGCCTTCGCTCTCCAGACGCTTGAGCAGCGGTGTCAGCGAACCGGGGTCGGTGAGCAGGTGCTGGCTGATCTCGCCTACGGTCAGGCCATCGTGCTCCCAGAGCACGAGCATGGCCAGGTACTGCGGGTAGGTCAGGCCCAGGGCCTGCAGCAGCGGTTTGTAGACCTTGGTCATCAGCAACGAGGTGGAGTGCAGGGCGAAACAGACCTGGTTGTCCAGCAGCAGCTCGTCACAGGAGGCTTGGGTGTCGGCGTTCATGCAGGTCCTTGAAGGTAATCAATGGGAAAGTCTGGCACGCGGATCGTTAGTGCGCGCTTTATTCGCGCAGCTCACTGCGCAAGGCCAGGTCCCAGGGTGGAATCGGGCTGAAGCGGCTCTTGAGAAATTCGAGCAGCAAACGGCTGCGAGAGTTCGTTTCATGTTCCAGGCGAAGTGCGTAAATACCGCTGGTTTCCGCTTTGGGCAAGCCACCGTCGCAAAACAACGGTATTAACTCGCCGCGCAGCAGGTATTCGCTGATCAGCCAAGTAGGCAGGTGGGCTATGCCTAAGCCTGCGAGCGCACCGAACAGCAGGGTTTCGGCGTTGTTGGCGGCCATGCGCATGCGTGAGGGGCGGTACAGGCGGGTTTGCCCGGCCACGTTGAAACGCCAGGCGAATGGTGGCGCAAGGCCGTCCCAGTCCAGGCCGTCGTGCCCTGGCAGCTCGCTGGGGCAGCTGGGCATGCCGCGGCTGGCCAGGTAGGCCGGGCTGGCGCAGGCGATGCGCACCATGTAGGCCAGTGGCGTGGCGACCAGCCGGGTGTCGGCCAGGGGGCCGGCGCGCAGCACCAGGTCGACCTCGCCCAGGTGGCTGCCATGCAGGTCGACGAAGCTGTCGATCAGGCGCAGTTGCACATCCAGGCCCGGATAGGCGACCAGAAAGTCGGCGATGGCAGGGGCCAGGTGACGGCGGCCGAATGCGGCGGGGGCGTCGATGCGGATCAGGCCTTCGGGGGCATTGCTCAGCGACACCGCTTCAGCGCGGGCCAGGCGCAGTTCCTCGATGATGCGCCTGGCCCGTTCGGCAAAGGCGTTGCCTGCAGGCGTGGCACGCACGGCGTGGGTGCTGCGGGTGAACAGGCGGCTGCCCACGGCGCTTTCCAGGTTGTCGATGCGGCGGGCCACGGCGGAAGGCGTCAGCGGGTGACGGCGGGCGGCGGCAGAAAAACTGCCGGTTTCCAGCACATCGAGGAACAGGCTTAGCTGGTCGGTCAGGGTATCGGGGCTCATGGCTGCCTTGCTTTTGCGAAAAACGCACAGCCATTGTGCGCTGCTGTGCGTTTCCCCACCAGCCCGCAATCGATAGCATGCTCGCTTTATGTGTACAGGCGGATGAGGCCCCTGATGATCGAGTGGTTGTTGTATATCGTGTTGGGCGCAGCCCTGGGAACCATGGGTGGCCTGTTCGGCATTGGCGGCGGGCTGATCGCGATTCCGGCGCTGGGCGTGCTGTTCGGCCTGGACCAGCAGTTGGCGCAGGGTACTGCGCTGGTGATGGTAGTGCCCAATGTGCTGCTGGCGCTGTGGCGTTATCACCAGCGTAACCGCATCGAGTTGCGCCATGCGGTACCGCTGTCGCTGTGCAGCTTCGTGTTCGCCTGGCTGGGGTCGATCTGGGCGGTCGGGCTGGATGCGCATTCCATGCGCCTGGGCTTCGTCGGCTTCCTGGTGGCCCTGGCGGTGTGGAACGTTGCGCGGATGTTCATGAAGGTAACGCCGCCCAGCGCCGAGTTGCGCTATGCCTGGCCTTGGCTGGGTGTACTGGGCAGCTTTGCCGGGACCATGGGCGGCTTGTTCGGAGTTGGTGGGGCCGTGGTAGCCACGCCGATTCTGACCAGTGTGTTCGGTACCACCCAGGTGGTGGCGCAGGGGCTGTCGCTGGCGCTTGCGGCGCCAAGTACCTTGGTAACCCTGGTCACCTACGGGGTGCACCACAGTGTTGACTGGGGGGTGGGGATCCCATTGGCGGTGGGCGGCTTGCTGAGTATCAGCTGGGGGGTGAAGTTGGCCCATGCGTTGCCGGAGAAGGTGTTGCGGGCGATGTTCTGTGTGTTTTTGGTGGGTTGTGCGGTGATACTCGGGTTCGAGCTTTGAAATTTGGGGCCGCTTTGCGGCCCATTCGCAGCACAAGGCTGCTCCTACAGGGGGACATGCCCGCTGCGGCTCACTTGAACCCTTCGACAATGTAGTCGGCCATGCAATCGGTAATCGGCGAAGGGTTCTGGGTACTGCGCACCAGCATCACATTGGCCACCGGTAACTGCGGCAACCCTTCGTTTTCGCCCAGAATGCGGATATTCCCGCCAATCAGGCTCTGCAACTGTGCGGTCACCGCCAACCCTGCGGTGACGATGGCAAAGATCGCTGCCAGGCTCGGGCTGGTATAGGCGATGCGGTAGTCGATGCCCTGGGCCTCCAGGGCATTGCAGGTCCAGGCCCGGCAGAAGCAGTCGGTGTTGAACAAGGCTACCGGCATGGGGCGTTGCTCCTGCGGGCAGAAGCCTTCCGCGGCGGCCCAGACCAGGCGTTCCTGGCGCAGCAGCTGGCCAATCTCGTTGCCCGGCTCACGCGTGACGATGGTCAGGTCCAGGTCCTGGCGCAGCATCAGTTGTTTGGAGGAGTCGCAATGCACCTCCACCTGCACCAGCGGGTAAGCCTGGGCAAAGCTCGACAGGATGGTCGGCAAAAAGCGCATGGCATAGTCGTCCGGCGTGCCGATGCGTACTACCCCGACCATGTGCGGCATGCGCAGGGTGTTGAACACTTCCCCATGCAACTTGAGGATGCGCCGGGCATAGCCGAGCAGCACCTGGCCCTCGGCGGTCAAGCGCACCTGGCGGCCATCGCGCTCGAACAGCTGGCGCTGGAGGATGTCCTCTTCCAGGCGTTTCATCTGCATGCTCACCGCCGACTGGGTGCGGTTGACCACCTCGCCGGCGCGGGTGAAGCCACCCTGCTCGGCGATGGCCACGAACGTGCGCAGTACGTCCGCATCGAGGCTCTGGTACTGGGACATTGCATCAATCTCCGAGATGCATGGCATCAGAAACATTCGTTGGATTGATCTTATGCCTGGCAGGAGACTGGAGCCATCAACACGGAGGGCTTCACGATGAAAGGTCATGTCAGCAGCATCCAGCAACCTGCCTTTTCCCTGAACCACCTGTGGCATGCCGCCCTGCGGCGCCCGGCGCGATGGCTGCAGCTATACCGCCAGCGCCAGGAACTGGCCAGCCTGAGTGATGCGACCCTGCACGACCTGGGGCTGAGCCGGGCGGATATCCAGCAGGAGGCCGAGCGGCATTTCTGGGATGATCCGCTGAGGAGGTGAGTTGGGGCGCAGAGGTGTTTGGCTGGAGGTTTTTAGCGCCTGTGAGATCGAGCGCCGCCCGCGCGGCGCTCGATCTCACAGGCGCTGAAAATCCCAAGGCATGCCCCAACCTCAGCGCCGCACCTGCTTGAGGGTTTCGGCAATCAGGAACGCTAGCTCCAGCGACTGGTCGGCATTCATCCGCGGGTCGCAGTGGGTGTGATACCGGTCGGACAGCGCATCCTCGGTGATCGGCCGGGCGCCGCCGATGCATTCGGTGACGTTCTGCCCGGTCATCTCGATGTGAATGCCGCCGGCGTGGCTACCCTCAGCTTGGTGCACCTGGAAGAACTGCTTCACCTCATCCAGGATCTGCGCAAAATCGCGGGTCTTGTAGCCGCTGCTGGCCTTGATGGTGTTGCCATGCATCGGGTCGGAGCTCCACAGCACCTTGCGCCCTTCGCGTTCGACCGTGCGGATCAGCCCCGGCAGGTGGTCGCCGACCTTGCCGGCACCCATGCGCACGATCAGGTTCAGGCGCCCGGGGTCGTTGGCCGGGTTCAGCGTGTCGATCAGGCGGATCAGTTCTTCGGGGTTCATGCTGGGGCCAACCTTGACCCCGATCGGGTTGTGCACGCCGCGCAGGAACTCCACATGGGCACCGTCCAGCTGGCGGGTGCGGTCGCCGATCCACAGCATGTGCGCCGAGCAGTCGTAGTAGTCGCCGGTCAGGCTGTCCTGGCGCACGAAGGCTTCTTCATAGTTCAGCAGCAGTGCTTCGTGGGCGGTGAAGAAGCTGGTTTCGCGCAGCTGCGGCGCGCTGTCCAGGCCGCAGGCGCGCATGAATGCCAGGGTTTCGTCGATGCGGTTGGCCAGCTGGTGGTACTTGTCGGCCAGCGCCGAGTTGGCGATGAAGTCCAGGTTCCACTTGTGCACCTGGTGCAGGTCGGCGAACCCGCCCTGGGCGAAGGCGCGCAGCAGGTTGAGGCTGGCGGTGGCCTGGTGGTAGGCCTGCAGCAGGCGTTCCGGGTCGGGGATGCGGCTTTTCGCGTCGAAGCCGATGCCGTTGACGATGTCGCCACGGTAGGCGGGCAGGGTGATGTCGCCGATGGTTTCATCGCCCGATGAGCGCGGCTTGGCGAATTGCCCGGCCATGCGCCCGACCTTGACCACCGGGCAGCCGGCGGCGAAGGTCATGACAATGGCCATCTGCAGCAGCACCTTGAAGGTGTCGCGGATTTTCGCCGCCGAGAACTCGGCGAAGCTCTCGGCGCAGTCGCCACCCTGCAGCAGGAAGGCGCGGCCTTCGGTGACCTCGGCGAACTGCCGGCGCAGCTCGCGCGCCTCGCCCGCGAACACCAGCGGCGGGTAGCTGGCCAGGGTCTGTTCGACCTTCAGCAGGTGCGCGGCATCGGGGTAGGTCGGTTGCTGCTGGATCGGCAGGGCGCGCCAGCTGTCGGGGCTCCACGGTTGGTTCATCTCGGGCTCGGTCTTGTCGGTTGTAGGCTATGGGCCATGGTAACAGTTGGCGCTGCGCTTGTTGCATCGAGGGTGTTGGCGGACAATGCGCGTTTTTGTGCGGGTAGGTGGTGAGCATGGCGGCGGAACGGGAAGAGCGGCTACTGGCACGGGTGCAGGACGCCTTTGGCGTCATCAGCGTGTATGAAGTCGACGACTACCGCTTTCTGGAATTCGGCGATGCGATCGAGCAGAGCTGCGTGTTCACGGCCGACCCCAGCTGGCTTGAGTACGACTATACCCGCGCCATGCTGGTGGGGGCGCTGTGCCACGAGCAGCCGGAGAGCGCGCTGTTTCTCGGCCTGGGTGCCGGCACGCTGACCCAGGCCTGCATGAAGTTCCTGCCGCTGGACGACATCGAGGCCATCGAACTGCGCCCGGACGTACCGCGCCTGGCCATGGAGTACCTGGGCCTTGACGACGACCCGCGCCTGTATGTACGCATCGGCGATGCGCTGGAGCTGTTGCCCACGGCGGAGAAGGCCGACCTGCTGTTCGTCGACCTGTACACCGACCATGGGCCGGGGGTGGGCCACCTGGCGTGGAACTTCCTGGAGAACTGCCAGCAGCAACTGAACCCGGGTGGTTGGCTGGTGATCAACCAGTGGGCCACCGACGACGGCAAGCCGCTGGGCGCGGCGTTGCTGCGCGGGTTGTACCACCGGCATTACTGGGAGCTGCCGGTGAAGGAGGGCAATGTGATCCTGCTGGTGCCGGCGGACCTGGAGCAGACGCTGGACCTGGATGGGCTGAAAGCCCGGGCCCAGGCGCTGGCGCCGCGCCTTGGGTACAGCCTCGAGGGGCTGATCCGCGAGATTCGGCCGGCTACCTGAATGGCTGGCGCGGCCTATGCGAGACCTGATGGCTGTAGCGGTTCGTGTAGGAGCGGCCTTGTGTCGCGAAAGGGGCGCGTAGCGGCCCCGGATTCCAGCGTCAATGCAAATATTGCCGGGGCCGCTCTGCGGCCCTTTCGCGACACAAGGCCGCTCCTACACGGACCGCGACAGGCTCCAGGGGATTATCGATTCAGCTTGCTGTGATTGATGGCCCGACACTGGCCAAGCACCCTGAAAATATTCCTCACGTCTGCGCACGATTTCGGGTATAGTACGCGCCGGTCTTTTAGCGGACCGCAAAATCAGGTGGTGCAAACCCTCCGAGTCCAGCTTAGGCTGCACGTCCGCTAGGCGGACCTTCCCACGTTTTCTTTTTCAATCGTTTTCGCAAATCCCCGCCGCCAAAGCTGCCTGGGTGACCTGTCGGTCTTTCATGGCTTGTGCAGCTTTGGAGCATGGGTCTTTGCGGATGCACCTAGAGGCAGACCCATGACCCAGGAAACCGGCGGCTTCGCCGCTCTCGATCTCAATCCGAATATTGTTGCTGCCGTTCTGGCGACCGGCTACGAAGAGCCGTCCGCCATTCAGCAACAATCGATCCCGATCATCCTCGCCGGTCACGACATGATCGGCCAGGCGCAGACTGGCACCGGCAAGACCGCTGCCTTCGCCCTGCCGATCCTCAACAAGATCGATGTGAGCAAGCGCGAACCGCAAGCCCTGATCCTGGCGCCAACCCGTGAGTTGGCGCTGCAAGTTGCTACCGCTTTCGAAACCTACGCCAAGCAGATGCCGGGCGTGAACGTGGTCGCCGTCTACGGTGGTGCCCCGATGGGCCCACAGTTGCGTGCGATCCGCAACGGCGCGCAAATCGTCGTGGCCACCCCTGGCCGTCTGTGCGACCACCTGCGTCGTGACGAAAAAGTCCTGTCGACCGTGCAGTACCTGGTACTGGACGAGGCCGACGAGATGCTCAAGCTGGGCTTCATGGACGACCTCGAAGTGATCTTCGATGCCATCCCGGCCAGCCGCCAGACCGTGCTGTTCTCCGCCACCCTGCCGTCGTCGATCCGCTCGATCGCCGAACGCCACCTGCGCGAGCCCAAGCACGTCAAGATCCAGAGCAAGACCCAGACCGTTACCGCGATCGAGCAGGCCCACCTGATGGTCCACGCCGACCAGAAGATCCCGGCTGTGCTGCGTCTGCTGGAAGTGGAAGAGTTCGACGCGCTGATCGCCTTCGTGCGTACCAAGCAAGCCACCCTGGACCTGGCCTCCGCGCTGGAAGCCAAGGGTTACAAGGCTGCCGCGCTGAACGGCGACATCGCCCAGAACCAGCGTGAGCGCGTGATCGACTCGCTCAAGGATGGCCGCCTGGACATCGTTGTCGCTACCGACGTCGCCGCTCGTGGCCTGGACGTACCGCGCATCACTCACGTGTTCAACGTCGACATGCCGTACGACCCGGAGTCCTACGTACACCGTATCGGCCGTACCGGCCGTGCCGGTCGCGATGGCCGTGCACTGCTGCTGGTCACCCCGCGTGAGCGCCGCATGCTGCAGGTGATCGAGCGTGTAACCGGGCAAAAAGTTGCCGAAGCCCGCCTGCCGAATGCCCAGGCCGTGCTGGATGCCCGCATCAAGAAGCTGACCTCGAGCCTGGCGCCACTGGTTGCCGAAGCAGAAGCCACCCACGGCGATCTGTTCGACCGCCTGACCGCCGACCTGGGTTGCAGCGCGCGTGCCCTGGCTGCCGCCCTGCTGCGCAAGGCCACCAATGGCCAGGCGCTGGACCTGGCTGCGGTAGAGCGTGAGCAGCCGCTGGTGCCGAGCTTCGCCCCGCGTGGTGAGCGTACCGAGCGTGGTGAGCGTGGCGAACGCTCGGAGCGTGGTGACCGCGAGCGCCGTGCGCCGATGCCGCTGGCCGAAGGCCGCGTGCGTTGCCGTACTGCTCTGGGTGCCCGTGACGGCATCGCTGCCAAGAACCTGCTGGGCGCGATCCTCAACGAGGGTGGTCTGGCTCGTGACGCCATCGGCCGCATCCAGGTGCGCGACAGCTTCAGCCTGGTCGAGCTGCCGGAAGATGGCCTGGAGAAGCTGCTGTCCAAGCTCAAGGACACCCGCGTGGCTGGCAAGCAGCTGAAGCTGCGTCGCTACCGCGAGGATTGATCCTGGCGCAATGAAAAAATCCCCGGCTTTGGCTGGGGATTTTTTTTGCCTGTGCACAGGTGACGCGTAACGCCTGTAGGAGCGGCCTTGTGTCGCGAAAGGGGCGCAAAGCGCCCCCGGCTATCTTCAGTCGAACCGATAAATGTCCATCCCCAACGCCCCCAAGGTAAACCCTTGGTGCACCACCCCGAACTTGCCGCCAGCCCCCAGGGCAAAGAACAGCGGCAGGAAATGCTCATCACTGGGATGGTTGCGCACCGCAAACGGCGCCTGCTGCCGATAACCCAGCAACGCTTCCTGGTCATTCGCCCGAAGCTTTTCCACCACCCAATCCCTGAACGCCAGTGCCCAAGGCTCGATCACATCCGGCCCGGCATGCCAGTCCAGTTCGCCCAGGTTGTGGGTAATGCTGCCCGAACCGATCAACAGCACGCCCTGGTCGCGCAAGCCCGCCAACGCCTGGCCTACCTTGACCTGCAGTGCCGGCCCCATATGGCTGGGCAGTGAAACCTGTACCACCGGAACATCCGCATCCGGGTACATCAGCGACAGCGGTACCCAGGCGCCGTGGTCGAACGGCCGCTGCGCGTCCAGCCGGGCTGTCAGCCCGGCAGCCTGCAGCAATTCACTGAGCTGGCCAGCAAGGGTGGGATCACCCGGCGCCGGGTACTGCACCGCATACAGCGCCGGTGGGAAGCCGTAGAAGTCATGCCAGGTCTCTGGTTGTGCGCTGCCGGTAACCAGCAGTTCGCGGCTTTCCCAGTGCGCCGACACCACCACGATCGCTTTCGGCCGGGGCAGGGCGTTGGCAAGCCCTGCCAGCGCAGGCCCGCTGGCGCCGGGTTGCAGGGCAAGCATGGGAGAACCATGGGAAATGAACAGGCTGGGCAGCATGGCGGGGTCCTGACGGTTAAGATGCAATCATCTTCGATCAACTACAGATCGAAATCCAAACCAACTTTTACCGACAAACCATCTAAAAATCAGGAGTGATCATGGAGCCAGCGTTCTGGCAGCAGCGGTGGGCCGACAACCAGATCGGCTTTCACCAGGCGCAGGTGAACCCCTATCTGCAGAGGTACTGGCCAACGCTTGGCCTGGCGCCGGGCAGCCGCGTGCTGGTGCCGTTGTGCGGCAAGAGCCTGGACCTGGCCTGGCTGGCCGGGCAGGGGTATCGCGTGTTGGGCGTAGAGTTGTCGCGGCAAGCGGTGGAGGCATTCTTCTGTGAGCATGGGCTTGAAGCCGAGGTGCATCAGCGCGGGTTTTTCGAAGTTTGGCGCAGTGGTGACGTTGAGCTTTGGTGTGGGGATTTCTTTGCGTTGCAGGCAGGGGATGTCGGTGACTGCGCGGGGCTTTATGACCGGGCGGCGGTGATTGCATTGCCGCCGCAGATGCGTGGGGCGTACATGCAGCTGTTGTCGAGCTTGCTGCCGGCGGGTTGCCAGGGGGTGGTGGTGACTCTGGACTATGACCAGGTTTTGCTGGGCGGGCCGCCGTTTTCGGTGGGGGATGAGGAGCTGCGGCAAGGGTTTGCCGGGTGGCAGGTGGATGAGCTGGAGGCTGAGGAGGTGATTGAGGAAAGCCCGAAGTTTTTGCAGGCCGGGGTATCGAGTTTGTTGGAGCGGGTTTACCGGGTCAGCCGGTGCAGGCAAGCATAAAAAAGGGCGACCGAAGTCGCCCTTTTGTTTTACTGGTTGGATCAACCGCGACGGCGCAGGGCCTCGATACGGTCTTCCAGTGGCGGGTGGCTCATCAACAGCCCGGCCAGGCCATGCTTCAGGCCACCATTGATGCCGAAGGCCTTCATGGTGTCGGGCATGTGCACCGGCAGGCCTTGCTCCACGCGCAGGCGCTGCAGCGCACCGATCATCGCCGCGGTACCGGCCAGCTGTGCACCGGCTTCGTCGGCGCGGTATTCGCGGCGGCGCGAGAACCACATCACGATCATGCTGGCCAGAATGCCCAGGATCAGCTCGGCAACGATGGTCGCCACGTAGTAGGCAATGCCCTGGCCTTCTTCGTTCTTGAAGATCACCTTGTCGACGAAGTTGCCGATGATGCGTGCGAAGAACATCACGAAGGTGTTCACCACGCCTTGCACCAGCGCCAGGGTGACCATGTCGCCATTGGCCACGTGGCCGATCTCGTGGGCCAGCACTGCGCGTACTTCATCGGGCGAGAAACGCTCCAGCAGGCCCTGGGACACGGCGACCAGCGCGTCGTTGCGGTTCCAGCCGGTGGCGAAGGCGTTGGCCTCGTACGCCGGGAAGATACCCACCTCGGGCATCTTGATGCCCGCTTCACGGGACAGCTCTTCGACCGTTTGCAGCAGCCACTGCTCGTGGCGGGTGCGCGGCTGGCTGATGATCTGGGTACCGGTGGTCATCTTCGCCATCCACTTGGAGATGAACAGCGAAACGAGGGAGCCGGCAAAGCCGAACACGGCGCAGAACACCAGCAGGCTGCTGAGGTTCAGGTCGACCCCGTTGGCGGCCATGAACCCGTTGAAACCGAACAGGCTCAGGGTAATGCTTGCAACCAGCACCACCGCGAGGTTGGTGGCTACAAACAACAGAATGCGCATCATGGTTGTTACGTTCTCCTGACGGATGAGTTGTCGCTTACTGCGGGGTATATAAGGGGCCGGCCGTGCCGATTCAATCGGGCGACTATTTCAAACTGTGTACGCCGGAGTATGGCAGAGGATGGCGCGGGGGCTGTGGGATAGAGCGTTGCAGGATGTAAGAAACATCCTGTGGGGTTTTTGGGGGCTGCTTTGCAGCCCATTCGCAGCACAAGGCTGCTCCTACAGGGGCATGCGTTCTCCTGTAGGAGCAGCCTTGCGCTGCGAAGAGGCCATCACTTACTGCGAATAACCTTTCAGGAAATTCCCGATCCGGCCAATCGCCGCCTCCAGGTCATCCACCCGCGGCAAGGTGACCACGCGGAAGTGGTCCGGCCACGGCCAGTTGAACGCCGTACCTTGAACGATCAGCAGCTTCTCCGACAGCAGCAGGTCGAGCACGAACTTCTCGTCGTTGTGGATCGGGCAAACCTTCGGGTCGATCTTCGGGAATGCATACAGCGCACCCATCGGCTTCACGCAGCTAACGCCCGGGATGTCGTTCAGCAACTCGTAGGTGCGGTTGCGCTGCTCCAGCAGGCGGCCCGGTGGCAGCACCAGGTCGTTGATGCTCTGGTAGCCGCCCAGCGCGGTCTGGATGGCATGCTGGGCCGGCACGTTGGCGCACAGGCGCATGTTGGCCAGCATGTCGATGCCTTCGATGTAGCTTTGCGCGTGGTGCTTGGGCCCAGAGATGAT
Organism: Pseudomonas shirazica; assembly: GCF_015168335.1. Classification (NCBI taxonomy): domain Bacteria; kingdom Pseudomonadati; phylum Pseudomonadota; class Gammaproteobacteria; order Pseudomonadales; family Pseudomonadaceae; genus Pseudomonas; species Pseudomonas shirazica. The sequence goes on along the minus strand of NZ_CP063456.1, from coordinate 3,729,729 downwards.
CAGCCAGCCGGAACGGAAGCCCGCCACCCGGTACGACTTGGACAGGCCGTTGAAGGTCAGGCACAGCAGGTCGGGGGCCAGCGAGGCGGTGCTGATGTGCACGGCTTCGTCGTACAGGATCTTGTCGTAGATCTCGTCGGAGAACACCACCAGGTTGTGCTGGCGGGCCAGTTCCAGCATGCCCAGCAGCAGCTCTTTGGAGTACACCGCGCCGGTCGGGTTGTTCGGGTTGATGATCACCAGAGCCTTGGTGTTCGGGGTGATCTTGGCCTTGATGTCCTCAAGGTCGGGGAACCAGTCGGCCTGTTCGTCGCACAGGTAGTGCACCGGCTTGCCGCCGGCCAGGCTCACGGCGGCGGTCCACAGCGGGTAGTCGGGGGCGGGGATCAGCACTTCATCGCCGTTGTTGAGCAGCGCCTGCATCGACATCACGATCAGCTCGGACACGCCGTTACCCAGGTAGATGTCCTCGATGCCGACACCTTCGATCTGCTTCTGCTGGCAGTACTGCATCACCGCCTTGCGCGCGCTGAACAGGCCCTTGGAGTCGCTGTAGCCCTGCGCGGTGGGCAGGTTGCGGATCACATCCTGGAGGATTTCGTCAGGCGCCTCGAAGCCAAACGGCGCCGGGTTGCCGATGTTCAGCTTGAGGATGCGGTGGCCTTCCTCTTCCAGGCGCTTGGCGTGCTTGAGCACTGGGCCGCGAATGTCATAGCAGACATTGGCGAGCTTGTTCGATTTGCTGAACTGCATGATGGGATCCCGATTGAGAAAACGCGCTACGCCCCGCCGAAAGGTTTGAAAGGGCAGGAAGCGGGTGCCAGACTGAACGCCTGGCACACGAAGCCAACTAATATACGTGCCACCCGCGCCCCGGAAAAGACGGTGCGCTGTGAAATTCAGCCTGCCGAGGTCCCTACATGCAAAAGATCGAGAAAACCCTGGAACAATGGCGGTCGATGCTCGACCCCGAGCAGTACCAGGTGTGCCGCCTCAAGGGCACTGAGCGGCCGTTCAGCGGCAAGTACAACAGCGAGCGCCGCGACGGCATCTACCACTGCATCTGCTGCGGCCTGCCGCTGTTCGATGCGCAGACCAAGTTCGATTCCGGCTGCGGCTGGCCGAGCTTCTACGCACCCATCGAGGAAAGCGCGATGATCGAGATTCGCGACACCTCCCACGGCATGATCCGCACCGAAGTCACCTGTGCCCGCTGCGATGCGCACCTGGGCCACGTGTTCCCCGATGGCCCGCCACCGACCGGCCTGCGCTACTGCATCAACTCGGTGTGCATCGACCTGCGCCCGCGCGACTGACCGGAGCCCGACCATGGCTGGATCGATACTGGACATCCCCTGCGTGACCCTGGGCGGCGAGCACAAGAAGCTCGGCGACTTCCCCGGCAAGGCGCTGCTGGTGGTCAATACCGCCAGCCAGTGCGGCTTTACCCCGCAGTACAAGGGCCTGGAGCAACTGTGGCAGGCCTATCGCGCGCGTGGCCTGGTGGTGCTGGGCTTCCCCTGCAACCAGTTCGGCAAACAGGAGCCGGGCGATGCACGGGAAATTGCCCAGTTCTGCGAGCGCAATTTCGGTGTGAGCTTCCCGCTGTTCCGCAAGGTCGAGGTCAACGGCCCCGGCAGCCACCCGCTGTTCGTCGAACTCAAGCAGCGCGCCCCGGGCATTCTGGGCAGCCAGAAGATCAAGTGGAATTTCACCAAGTTCCTGGTCGACCCGGCCTCTGGCCAGGTAACGCGCTACGCCCCCACCACCAAGCCGCAGGCCCTGGAAGCGGACATCGAGCGCCTGCTCAGCCGTTGACAGGCACCCAGTGCTCGACCAGCGCCAGCAGCTCTTCACGGCGGAACGGCTTGGCCAGGTAGTCGTTCATGCCGGCTGCCCGGCAGCGCTCGCGCTCTTCGGGCATGGCGTTGGCGGTGAGGGCGACGATTGGCAGGTCGGGCCAGCGACCGCTTTGGCGGATACGCCGGCTGGCCTCGTAGCCGTCCATCACCGGCATGTTGCAGTCCATCAGGACCAGATCGAATTCGTCCTGTTCCAGTAGCTCCAGGGCCTCGGCGCCTTGGGTGGCCAGCTGTACCTGGCAGCCGAGCTTGACCAGCATGCCCTTGGCCACCAGCTGGTTCACCGGGTTGTCCTCCACCAGCAGGATGCGCGCGCGGCCTTGTTCCAGGGTGATGGCTGGGGTCGCCAGCGGGTGTTCGGGCTCATGGCCCTGCAAGGTGCGGCGCAAGGTCTGGTACAGGGCGTTGCGCGCCAGCGGCCGGGCCAGTTGGTGCAGGGGAGCGAGGGCGACCGACTGTTCGCTGGGCAGGAAGTTGCCGTAGGCGGTCACCAGCAAGATCGGTGTTTTCAATGCCGGTCGCAGTTCGAACAGGTGGTCCAGGCTGTCGGTGATCAGCAGGTCGATGGCCGTGGCGTCGAGCCCCGCGCAGCTGTCATGGTGCTGGTAGGCAAGGCCCCAGGCGGGCAACAGGTCCTGCAATAGTTCATCGAGGCCGCTGCCGGCCGTGCTCAGCGCCACCACGCGCCCGTGCAACGGTGCCGGCGCAATGGCCTCGGTGTGCACGGCCAGCGGCAGCTCGGCGGTGAAGCGGCTGCCGAAGCCAGGGTCGGACTTGATATGCAGGTGGCCCTGCATGGCCTTGCACAGGTTGCGTGTCAGCGCCAGGCCCAGGCCGGTGCCGCCGTATTGGCGGGTGATGCCGGCGCCGGCCTGGGTGAATGGCTGGAAGATCCGTGCCTGGGCTTCTTCGGGGATGCCGATGCCGGTGTCGCGCACTTCCAGGCGCACACCACCGACAATGGTCGCCAGGCGCACATCCACGCGGCCGAAGCGGGTGAACTTGAGGGCGTTGGACAGCAGGTTGCTGACGATCTGCCGTACCCGCGTGGGGTCGCCAAGCACGCTGCTGGGGAAGTCGCGGGCGATCAGGCAGGTCAGCTCCACGCTTTGCGCGGTGTTCTGCGATAGCAGGTTGGCAGTGTCCTCGACCATCGAGCCCATGTCGAACGGAATGCGCTCCAGCTCCAGTTGGCCTGCATCGAACTTGGACAGGTCGAGAATATCGTTGAGCAACTCCACCAGCACCTTGCCCGAGTCATGGGCAATCGCCAGTTGCTGGCGTTGCTCGCTGGGCAGCGGGCTGTCCAGGGCGAGGGCGATCATGCCGAGCATGCCGTTGAGCGGGGTGCGGATTTCGTGGCTCATGTTGGCGAGGAAGGCAGCGCGTGCCTGGGCCATGTCCAGCGCCCGGCGGCGGGCTTCTTCCAGCTCCTGGTTGGACTGGCTCAGGCTGCTGTTGCTGGCCTTCAGCTCGTTGGTGCGTGCCGAGACGATATCTTCCAGCTCGTTGAGGTACTGGGTCAGGCGGTTTTCCGCGGTGCGCCGCTGATCGATCTCGGTGGCCATGCTGACGAACTGCTGGTTGGCGACCCTTACCAGTACGCCGATTTCGTCATGTTCATGTCCGGGTGGGCATTGCAGGCGGGTTTGCGTGGGTTTGCGCGGGTCGCTGCCGCTGAGCGCGCCAATTACCGTCACCAGCGGCTTGGTCAGCATCATGTAGAACAGCGCCAGGAGGATGCCGGTCAGCACCAGGCTGCGGGCGAAGCCGTTGAGCAGGGTGATCCCGGCACGGTCGAGAAAGCGGCTGCCGAAGGCGTAGGTGTCCACCTCCAGGTAGAGGGTGCCGAGGTTTTCCTCGGGCATGTGGGTCAGATACAGGCGTTCCTTGAACTGGCGCTGATCGCCGAACAGGAAGTCGCTGAGTGGCCGGTAGCGGTCCTCCAGGCGCGGCCGTTCGACGTCGGCCAGTACCGTTTCGTTGTTGTCGATCAGCCGCGCACGGATGATGGCCGGCGACTCCAGCAGGCCGCGAGTCAGCTCCAGCGCCAGTTCCGAGTCGATGTTGTAGGCGATGCGCGAGGCCGGGTTGTGGCTGATTTGCAGCAAGGCGCGTACTTCACGGTTGATGGACGCGTCTTCGCTGGCATAATCGATGCCGATCTGGATGAGACTGAGCAATGTTCCCAGGATGAAGCCGACCAGGACTGTCAACCGGGCTTGCTTGTATGACAGGCGATTGGTGAACTTTATATCCATGTGTCCCGAGCCGGTTTCACGTCCCTTGCGCTGCGCAAGCATAGCCGAATAGCTCCGGCTGCTGGTGGGTCTGTCTGTTCATTTCAGTTGATTGCCAAGCGGGGGCCGCTTTGCGCCCCTTCGCGGGCAAGCCCGCGAAGGGGCGCGCAGCGGCCCCAAAAAACTGAAATTCGTAGGAGTCGTCATGGACGCTCGCTTGATTGCTTTCCTGGACCGCGCCGAATCGGTCCTGGCCCGCCTCGAACCCCTGTTGCCGGCCCAGCGCCCGAACATCGACTGGGCCACCACCCTGGCCGCGCGCTGGCAGCGCGATGGCCGCAGCGGCTACCTGCTGCCGCTGGAGGTCAGCCTGGACATTCGCCTCAGCGACCTGATCGGCGTCGACCTGCAGCGTGACCAGCTGGGCCGCAACACCCATCAGTTCATCAACGGCATGCCGGCCAACCATGCACTGCTGTGGGGCTCGCGCGGCACCGGCAAGTCGTCGCTGGTACGTGCCCTGCTGGCCGAGCACGCCGGTGCCGGCCTGCGCCTGATCGAAATCGAACGCGACCACCTGGCCGACCTGCCACGGGTGGTCGAGCAGCTGCAGAAGCTGCCGCAGCGCTTCATCCTGTTCTGCGACGACCTGTCGTTCGAAGCCGGGGAGGGCGACTACCGGGTGCTCAAGAGCGTGCTCGACGGCTCGCTCGAGCAGGCTCCGGACAACGTGCTGCTGTACGCCACCTCCAACCGCCGCCACCTGGTGCCGGAAAAGGAGAGCGACAACGAGAACTGGAAGCGCGTGGACGGCGAGCTGCACCCCAGTGAAGCGGTGGAAGACAAGATTGCCCTGTCCGACCGTTTTGGCTTGTGGCTGTCGTTCTACCCCTTCACCCAGGAACACTTCCTGAACGTGGTCGAGCACTGGATCGGCCAGCTTGCGCAAACTGCCGGCCTGGCCTGGCAGCGCAGCGAAGAACTCGACATCCTCGCCGTGCGCTGGGCCACCGGCCGCGGTAACCGTAATGGCCGTTGTGCCTATCAGTTCGCCCGCTACTGGGTCGGGCTGCAATTGCTGGAGCAAAAGTAAATGATCGACCTCAATGCCAGTGGCGCCGGCCTCGACGGCTACAACCTGCTGGCGGCGCAAGTGCAGGCGCTGTTTGCCGACGAGCGTGACTTCATCGCCAATGCCGCGCAGTTTTCGGCGTTCCTCTATAACCAGGTGGATGACCTGAACTGGGCGGGGTTCTACCTCAACCGCAACGAAGAACTGGTGCTGGGCCCGTTCCAGGGCCAGGTGGCATGCGTGCGCATCCCGTTCAGCAAAGGCGTGTGCGGGGCGGCAGCGGCCACCCGGCAGACCCAACGGGTAGAGGACGTGCATGCGTTCCCGGGGCACATTGCCTGTGACAGCGCGTCCAACAGCGAGCTGGTGATCCCGCTGGTGAAGGAGGGCAGGTTGATTGGTGTGCTGGACCTGGACAGCCCGAAGTTTGGGCGCTTCAGCGAGGCGGATCAGGTGGGGCTGGAGCGGTTGGCGGCGATTTTTCTGGAGTTGACCGACTGCTGATATTTGTTGCCTGTACCGGCCTCTTCGCGGCTAAAGCCGCTCCTACAAGGATCGCACCAAGCCTGAGGGCGATGTGGTCCCTGTGGGAGCGGCTTTAGCCGTAAAGAGGCCAGTACAGGTTAATGCATCAGTCGTACATCACCTTCTTCTTCCAGGTCTCTTCCTCATCGGTCTTGAGCCCCTGGGTCAGTTCATTCTGCTCGTCCTCCGCCGGGGCCATGCGGTCCAGCACCTGGGCGTTGGCCCGGGCCAGCAGCTTCTCCAGGTACGTCAGCTGCTCTTCATACACCTTCGGTTCCGGCTGCTTGCGCAGGTACTGCACGCCGCGCTCGAAGGCCAGGCGCGCCTGGCCTGGCTGGTTTTTCTGCAGGGCCTGCTGGCCGAGGTTGTTGAAGAACTCGATATGCAGCAGCACCAGGATATGGCGGATTTCCTTGATCCATTGCTTGGCCTCGGGCGTGGGCAGGAAGCCCTCCTGGGCGGCGCGGGTCACCTGGTTGTGCAACGCCTCCAGCAGGAAGCGCACATCCTTGGCCTTGATCTCGGTCTGGATCGGGTTGGGCGGGTTGTTCACCGGGATTTGCGCACCCAGGGCAATCAGCCTCTCCAGTTCGGCGATGCGCGCCTTGATCTCGGCATTGTGCTTGTCCATCGCCAGTTGACGCTGGTTGAGGTTGAGCTCCAGGCGGGTCAGCAGCAACTTCAAGGCCGGGGTCATGAACTGGCCGGGGAAGGTCTCGGTGATTTCGCCACAGCGGCGCAGGCGGTCGGCCAGCTCGACCTTCATCCGGGCGCGCTCGAGCTTACCGTTCTCGACCACATTGTTTAGGTAGCCGATCACGATCAGCAACGCGATACCCGCCACGATGAGCAGGGTGATCAGAAGTGGTGTCACCGTTAATGCCTCATTGAAGAAGAATTACAGCTTTGAGTGTAGTGAGTTTGCCGGGGGGCGAATAGCGGCTTTAGCCGCGAAAGGGCCGGCACAGGATTGCTTCTCTCTATATCGGCACCCCATCCCGCATCTGCACCCCAACTCACCCGGAAGTCATTGATTTAAATAAATTTCTACAAAGGGGTTGACGCCTGTACGAACCATCCATAGAATGCGCGCCACTTGCAGCGTAAAGCACACAGCGAAACGTGGCAGGGAGTGAAAGCAGGCAGTAATGCCAGCAGCGTGTCCCCTTCGTCTAGTGGCCTAGGACACCGCCCTTTCACGGCGGTAACAGGGGTTCGAGTCCCCTAGGGGACGCCAAATTGCGGGAATAGCTCAGTTGGTAGAGCACGACCTTGCCAAGGTCGGGGTCGCGAGTTCGAGTCTCGTTTCCCGCTCCAGTTTCTCCGGCAGCGCTTCGGCGAGGCAGGAAAAGAAAATCCAGGCTGAATCGTGAGGTTCAAACCTGGTGCACTGAAAAGTGTCGTGTGTCCCCTTCGTCTAGTGGCCTAGGACACCGCCCTTTCACGGCGGTAACAGGGGTTCGAGTCCCCTAGGGGACGCCATTTGCGGGAATAGCTCAGTTGGTAGAGCACGACCTTGCCAAGGTCGGGGTCGCGAGTTCGAGTCTCGTTTCCCGCTCCAGTTTAAATACTGTGGCGTCTATGCGGTGCAGTGGTGGTGAAGGTCTTAAAGGCGCTTCACGCCGATAGCGGTAAGGTTTCACAATGCGGGAATAGCTCAGTTGGTAGAGCACGACCTTGCCAAGGTCGGGGTCGCGAGTTCGAGTCTCGTTTCCCGCTCCAAATCGAAGAACGAAGAAAGGGACGCAAGTCCCTTTCTTCGTTTTTGTCGTTTGTTTTTCTTCGCCATCCAGACCGCAGGGTATTAGCCCTGCGGTCTTTTTTTTGCCTGTCATTTGTAGCTTACGGTAAAGCTCAGTGCTCCCTCGGCCGAACCTGGCTTCACTATCGGCGAGCTCTGGTAGTAGCGGGCGTAAAAGTCCAGGCGGGTGATGCCGATTTCCACGGGCTTCATGCGCACTTCCGCTTGCAGGGGCATGGGGTTGCTTGTGTCGCCGCGCAGCAACTGGATTTCGACCCCGTCGGCGTCCGAGGCGCTGGTCAGGCTGAAGCGCCCTTGCGCGGGTACGGTGGGTTTCGAACCATCGATACCATCCAGCTCTATGTACACATTGGCGGTACCGGGGAGGGGCGCGCTGGCATCTTTGCAGTCAACGAGGTTGATGTGGAAGGGGACGGGTTTCGTCGTTGTGCCAACCCCTTTGAAATCATCGGCCTTGTAGTCGCCCAAGTGTACGGGGTCGGCACTGACTGCATCGGCTTTCAGCGAGCATTGTGCCTGGTTGACTTCCGCTCTCAGGCGATACTCCAGGACCTTGCCCAGGTGATGGATGGACCCATGGAACAGTTCACCGTCGATGCGTTGTGTCCCTGAGGCGATCGGGCCTGTCTTGATGAGCCATGCCTGGCCGTACAGCCTGGAAATTCTCAGGTTGAATGGCCCGGCGCTGGCCATGGTGCCGGTATAAGGGATGGTCGGCCTGCCATGGTCCGGGCGAAAGGTGTTGGGGGCGCTGCCATCGAAAGGGTCGAACAATTCCAAGTACACGCCCACCCCCGCCACATTGGTCTGCATGACATAGCCGTCGACGTTTCTGCCATCTATAGGTGGCAGGCTGCCAGAAAATACCGGAGCGGTGTTGGGCAAGCGGGCGGTAGGTATGTCGAGGTCGTTCCAGAAGCAATTGATGACTGCGCCCTCATTGTTTGTCGTGTCCATTGCGCCGCGGGCGATGACGGTACCGACAGGCGCATCGCGTGGTACCCAGAATGTGCCCATGTCGCGCTCGTAGGTCATGTAGCTGCCGCCCGCATCAAACGCGCAGCCTGCCTGTGCGGCGGTCGTCCATAACCCAAGGGCCAGGCTGCAACCGGCGAGCCACAGGTTGCGGTCCAGGGTGAGTCTGAGCAGTTTCATAAAAGAGTTTCCTGGGGTTTTTCGTCAGGCAGGGCTGCGCTTGCGCCCGCCTGGGGAAGTGGGCAATTCAAGGTTTTCAGGCGGTAACCGCCGTCCTGTTCGAGGGCTTGCGGGTCGATGCTCAGTTGGCAGACGTCGTCACCGGCACCGCCCCAGATCACCTGTATCTGCTGGTGACCGGCCCTGCGCGCCGACACCAGGGCCTGGCCTGCCTGGCCGACGACCCCTAGCGTCACGCCATCGGCATCGACTACCTGGGCACCGAATGGCACGGGGGCGCCATTGGCCTGTAGCAGCGTCAGCACCAGGCGGGATACATGCTCGGCATTGAACGATGCCTTCATCACCGCACCGCGCCGTGGCACGACTTGTTGGCTGGCATTGCCAATCACCAACTCTGGTGAAAGGTCGTCGGTCTGCAGCACCAGATTATTGAGCCGGTAGGGGCGCAGGTACGGGATCAATGCATAGCCTTCGGCATTGGTACGCGCCGCCGGGGTGTTCTGTACACCAACGCCTGGCACGCCGGGTACATGAACCAGCGCCATGGTTTCCCCCAGATGGCTACCGAAGGCCACACCCTCGTCATGCAGCAGCACGGCGCCACTGGCATTCAACGACAGGCTGCGATAATCGCTGGCTTCGGTATAGCCCATGCCAATACTGGCCTGACTGCCCTGATAGGCCATGGAAAGCGCGGCGCTCTTGCGCCCTTGGTTATCATTGGTCAGTGCGGTGTTGTAGCTGAGCCGGCTGTCCAGCAAGCCGCCGTTCAGGCTGGCCCGTTCACTGTAGTGGCCATTCTCATGGCGCAGGTCGAAGCTGGCCTGTTGCTGGCGGCGAAAGTCCAGCGGCAGGTTCAGGCTCAGGCCGAAAGAGCGGCTAGCGTGGTTGCTGGTGTCCAGGGCTTGGGTGGCGAACAGGTTGACCCCCACCTTGCCCAGTTGCGTGTTGTACTGCAACTGGTACTGGCGGCGCTGGTAATTGGTTTGCCAGTAGGTGTCCTGGGAGAAGGTCAGACTCAGCGAACTGCGGTCACCTACGTTCTGGTAGACCGAAGCTTCCAGTCGGCTACGGCGGTTGCCAAGGTAATCGATGTTACTGCTGCGCTGTTGCACGGCCTCGTCGAAATCGCGGTAACCCTGGGTCGAGTAGCGGTAGCCGGCGAAGCGCAGGCTGGTACGGGTCTGGAAGCTTTTGCCGTAGCGCAGGGCAAGGCTGTGTCCCTGAACCTTGCCCTGTTCATGGCCCAGTTCGCTGGTAGCACGGGTGACATCGAACGACAGTGCTCCCAGGTTGCCGACGTCGCGGGCCAGACCCAGCACGCTGGCGTTGTAGTACTCGCTGGAAAGCAGGCCGCCGTACAGAGTGGTGTCCCAGGCACCGCCACGGGCCAGGGTGGCTTGCCAGAAGACCGGGTTGTCCAGCTGCTGCGCACTTTCATATTGGCCAACGGTGGCGCTGTAGCGCCAGATGCCTTCGCGCAACAGGCTGCCCATGGTCGAGTAGGGTTGGGTGAAGCGGCGTACCTGGCCATCGGCTTCGGTGATGACCACTTCAAGCTCACCATGGCTGGACCCTACGCTGAGGTCGTCGATGGCGTAGGGGCCGGGGGCGACGTAGGTAGCATAGATGGGGTAGCCATTGTGCAGCACTTCGACCTTGGCACGGCTTTGCGCCACGCCACGGATTACCGGCGCATACTGCTGCAAGGTGTCGGGCAGCATGCCGCTGTCCGAGGCCAGCTGCGCGCCGGTGAAGCGCACGCTACGGAACATCTCGCTATTGGTGAAGGTTTCACCCAGTGTCAGGTTGGCCTGCAGGCCAGGCAGGTCGCGTTGGGCATAGGTATCGCTACGTGTCCACTGGCGTTCACCGTCGGGCGTCTGGCGCAAGGCCTGCTTGCTGCGCAGGCGCCAGGCGCCCAGGTTGATACCACTGTTCAGGTACAGGTCCTGGCTATTACTGCTGCGGCCGTCGCGCTGGTTGCTGTGTTGGGCTGAGGCCTGGTAGTTGATGAACGCGGCATTGATGCCATTGCTCCAGCGCTCTTCCGGAATGCTGCCCGAACGGTCCTGGCGCAGGGCGATCTGCGGGATCGACAGAGCCAGGTGCAATTGTGCGGCGTTGAACTCGGCGGTTGCCTGCGGGAGATACTGCGCCAGGTCCAGGCACTGCGAGGTGTCGGGCAGGGGAGCCTCCAGCGCTTGTTCACGCAGGTTCAGACTGCGCAGCAACTCGGCCGTGAGGCAGGGTTGCAGGCCGTCGCCGTGGGGGGCTTCGACGAAGTCGAGCTCCTGTTCCGGTAAGGTGTCGAAGTTGAGCGTGAGGTTAACCCGGTAGCGTCCGGGAGGCAGGCGTGCCTGCGTGGCTAGGTGGCGCAGGGCCAGGGCACCCGCTTCGGCGGGCTGGCCGGGTGCCTGGCGCATGAAGCCAGATTGGAAGGCCATGTCGATTTGTTCGGCAGGTGCCGGGCTGGCCAAGGTCAGGGCCAGGCAACCGCCGAGCAGCGGCGGCAGCGGGGCGAGGCGCGGGCGCAACGGCATGAGCCTGCGCCGGTCGAGCTGGAGCATGAGCGAGTCCTGGGTGGCGCCGTCAGACGATGCACCGTTGGGCTCGTGCTAGGCGCCTGGTGCGATATTGGGAGTGGCGTGACGGCAGGTTGCGCTGCGGGATCACGGTTTACAGGCGAGGGCAGGGTAGGGGGGGAAGAGGGGGCGGGAATGTAGGAATAGTCAGTAGTCGTGGTGGAAGGAGTCGATGACGAAGCAGGTGACCCGCTAGCCGGTTCCCGCGGCTTATCAGCTGCGGGAACCGGTGCGATGGGCGTTATCGTTTTGGAGGGGCGGAGATAAAGCTTCCGTCGTCTGTTTTCTGCAAAATGTTGCCCGCTTGGTTATCCAGTGTTGTTAGGTCGAGCTTGAAGATTCGCGGGGGAGCTGGGGCCCTAGTTGCAGTGCGGGCCGCGGCCTTTGTTGCATTTTCGGCACTAAGGGCCGCTGAGGTACTTGGTCCGTCGCTTACTAGCCCTGACGTAGGCGTAGGCGTAGGCGAAGACGTAGGTGTAGGCGTAGCTGTAGTGGTCGGGCTTCCTGGGGCAGTGGTTTGGGTTGCTGAGGTAAATTTCACGTCCCGTACGGATGTGCGAGGCTTGAATTTGAAAATTTTAACAGGGTTATTGATTACCTTAACCTTAGTCGCAACGTTGACCGCGGAACTACTAACCGACTTCGCCGACTTCACCGCCTTCACTGCCGCCCTCGTCGATGCCGAACCGTAGCCGCCGGCATACATGCCAATGACGCTGAACACTGTACTGATGTGGAACAGCGCATCCGACAGCTCAGGGTTTTCAATCCTCTTTGCAGTTCCCACACCCTGGAGCACGGCAGCGACACCGTTGGACGCTACCCCTACAACACCCGCCACATAGCCGGCCGTGATGCCGAGGGTAGCCGGTGCCGTCCATGGCATGGCGATGGCCGAGACCACGAAGATGGCGGCGGTCGCAGCCACACCAAGCCAGACGTACCACGGTATCTTGGGTTTATCATCCGAGATGATCTCCAGCGGCGCTTCGCGGCCATGTGTCACCGGTTGGCCACGGTGGCCTGTAGGGTCTTGCCAGTAGACCGGGTTACCCAAGGCATAGCTGTACGGGTTGATGCCGGTTTCTTCGGGGGGGAGCGAATCTGGGCTATGGAAGCGCATCAGGCGTGGGTTGTAGGCCCGAAACCCCAACGCCAGGCTCAATGCGGTGGGCGCTTCAATGAATGATGTTGCTGTCGGTACTGGTGCGCACCTGAACATGCAAGCCAGCACGATCGAGGCCCAACGGGCGGATGGTGTCGATCTGGTGGCGGGCGCCTCTGCCAGCATCGCCGGCAACTCTCGGGTGGTCAGTGACCGCTTTGGCTTACGCTTGCAGCATGATGGCAGCACTGGTGCTTCGGCCTTGGTCTCCGACAGCCATGTCGAGGGTGGCAGGGCCGGGGCTCTGGTGTCCGCCGCATCACGTCTGGTGCTGCAGGGCAGCACGCTGGTTGGCAACGGCACGGCACCGGCAGCCCAGTTGTTTGGCAACGCCGAGCTTTCGGCACAGGGCAGCTCGGTGGTTGGCGCCACTGACGGCTTGCTGGTACTTGCCGACCCCACGTTCTCGGGGGCCGCCAGGATCAACTTGGTTGGCTCGCGGGTCGAGGGCCAGGATGGTTCGGCGATTGTCGTGGGGCACTCCCTGATCGGCCCGACCAAGGCGGACATCGTCGTTGCCAGTGGTTCGAGCCTGGTGGCGAGCAACGGTAACCTGCTTGAAGTGGTGGGAGGGTCCGAGGCCACCATGACTGTGGACAATAGCCACCTGGTAGGGGATGTACGGGTCGAGGCAGGTTCCAGTGCGGCCCTGATCCTGGACAATCAGGCCAGCCTGACCGGGCACCTGGAGAACGTGGCCGGTTTGACTTTGAACAACCAGGCGCGCTGGAACATGGTACAGAGCAGTCAGGTTGGCAGCCTGGCCATGAATGGTGGCGTGGTCCGTTTCGGTGAGCCAGGGCAGTACCAGCGCTTGACGCTGGGTACGCTGGCCGGTAGCGGTACCTTCATCATGGATGCTGACTTCACAACCGGTGCGACAGACTTCCTTGAAGTAGGCAACGCTACCGGTAGCCATAGCCTGCTGGTGGGTAGCAGTGGTGCGGACCCCGTGAGTGAGAACGCCCTTCACCTGGTGCATGCGGCAGCAGGTGATGCCAGCTTCTCTCTGGTTAATGGCCCGGTGGATCTCGGTGCATTTTCCTACGAGTTGGTACAGCGTGGTAACGATTGGTTCCTTGATGGTACGCGTAAAGTGATCAGCCCTGGCACTGCATCGGTGCTGGCGCTGTTCAATACCGCGCCCACCGTTTGGTACGGTGAATTGACCACCTTGCGCAGCCGTATGGGCGAATTACGCCTGGATGAGCGCAAGGCAGGGGGATGGGCGAGGGCTTATGGCAACAAGTACCAGGTTTCGGACAATGCGGGCAGCCCCTACAGCCAGGTGCAGCGTGGGTTCTCGATCGGGGTCGATGCGCCACTTCCATTCGGTGACGGCCAGTGGCTGGCCGGTGTAATGGCGGGCCACAGCTCATCTGACCTGGACCTGATTCGCGGCAGCTCCGCTGAGGTCAAGAGCTATTATCTGGGGCTTCCTTATTGGGCTCCACGTAGTTTTGTGCTCTATCCAGGATGGCAAGCGCTATTCCTTTCGCGGCATCCGGGTCGATTCTGTCAAGGCCATATAGCTTTGTACCTGCTGTATCGTAAACGGGCTTGTACGTGACATAGCCATCTTGAGTGCCGACCACACAGCCGGCACCTGGCGTGACCTTCAAGGCGAAACGAACCAGCTTGGACTTGCTACCTGTAGCTGGGAAGTCCTCCGCTCGCAGGCTGCCCATTTCAAGCCTGGGGATGCTGGTTCCGGTTCCTGGGATGACCAGGTCGATAGGGCAGGTACCACCGGGTTTGATCGAGCCGGCGAAGGTGATCGTGCCTGTATCTGCAAATGCTGTGCTGCTTGCCAGGCCAAAGGCGATGGCGAGAAGGGTTTTTTTCATTTTCTGATCCTGGGGGCGAAAAAACGGGCCGAACAGACAAAAACTGTTCGGCGTGCAGGATAGAAAGGGGGGCGGGGTGAAGCTGTAGGCGAAGTCTACCTTTGGTGAGGTAATTGGAGACATTGCAAGGCGCGCTCGCAAGCGTGTGGTGTGCTGTGCATATCAGTGCTGGGTATTGTCGCCATGAGCTTGGCTCATCAATCGCTTCTGCTGGTGCCAGTCGAACGCTTCGCCGCTCTGCTCGGCTTCGTAACGACGTTCTTCCAGCTGCTGGTACAGGTCCAGCTCTTCGTCGGGCATGTAGTGCAGGCAGTCACCCCCGAAGAACCACAGCAGGTCGCGTGGCACCAGGTGGGCGATTTGCGGGTAGCGCTGGATCACCTGGCAGATCAGGTCCTGGCCCAGGTACTGGCTTTCCAGCGGGTCTTGCGGTAGCAGGGTCAGCAATTCGTCGAAACGCTCGAGAAACAGGGTGTGGCTTTCCTCCGGTACCTGCTCGGCTTCACCCAGAGCCACCAGAATGGTACGCAGGTGGTTCAGCAGTTGCAGGTGGTATTCCAGGTGGGGGTTGGCCATGGGGGCGGTCCTCGGGGTAGTTGAAACGGGGGCGGAGTATACGCCGGTTGAGGGCGGGTTGGGGACGGTGGTGGCTGCTCCGCTCCATTGCGCCTTGTGATTACCCGATGCGGCATGGTCGGCGAGCACCGCGTGCGAACCATGGACCTGTCAATTCTGCCAGGTGCGCACGCACGGGTATTGATCTAGATTCAAGCCCACACAATGACACTGCACCGTTGCTGGCGGTGATAGGCGTTCAGGGCACTCAATCTTCCACGCGAGGTGCGTATCATGGAAAAGGGCAACACCCCGGCACAGAACGGTGCCATCATCTTCTGGCACGAGTCCAACGTCAGCCATGGCCTGACCTTGCCAGCAGAGGGCAGTGGCGAAAGGGCCAACAAGACGGTTGATGCGACCAACAGCGGTATTGCGATGAGCGACATCCCTTCTGCCTCGACCATTACGTTGAAGTATAGAAAGGCCCCAGACGATTGGGTTGTGCACTCATCCATCACATTCTTGACCACTCACAGGCCAGCGTCGCTCGACCGGACCCAATACAGCTATCTGCAGGGAACCTATTCCGTTGGCGACTTCGTCAGCGAAGGCCTGGGCCTGAAGGTGATTGCCAAAACGGGCTCAGCTCTCCTCCAGGCTGATATGAAAGCGAACCATCAAATAGATTGTGAAGTTCAGCTTTCCAAGTTCCCACCCAGTGCCTGAGCAGCCCTCAGGCACACGCGCTGTATTACGTGTTGCCAAGGTGTGGGACATTTCCCAAGAGACGGGGCCGCTTTGCGCCCCGTCGAAACACAAGACCGCTGTACTCCAAAATCGCGTCTGGCAATCAGCAGGTCAACGTACCTTGCCCTGCCCCAGTAGCAACTGCGTTTTGTCGAAGGCGTCCACATCGATGATCGCGCGGCGGGCTTGCTCGGCTTCACGCAATCGTTGCCCCTCGGTCGGCTGCAGTGCACCATGCTCGACTGCCGCATCGATCAGCGACTGCCCTGGTGCCGGCTGCACCTTGCCCTCCTTGATCGCCTGATGAAGTGCCTTGTACAGTGGCACGGTTTCATCCAGCAAGTCGCAAGCCCGTTGCAGCGCTGCCACCGGGTCGCCCTCGCCCTGCGGCCTGAAGCAACCAGCAAGCAGCTCTTCCAGCGCCGGGTCGCCCTTGCTGCGGCCGATCAGCGCCGCCACCTCTGCATCCAGTTCATCGCTCGGCCCGGTATGACGGCGGCCGAAGGGGAACACCAGTATCCGCAACGCGCAGCCGACAAAGCGGTTAGGGAAGTTGTCGAGCAGCCGGTCCAGGGCTGTTTCCGCCTGGCCCAGGCTTTCCTCCATCGCCCAGCGCAGCAAGGGCTGCATGTGTTCCGGTGAGCCCAGGTCGTGATAGCGCTTGAGCGCGGCGCTGGCCAGGTACAGGTAACTCAGCACATCCCCCAGCCTTGCGCTCAGCCGTTCGCGGCGTTTCAGTGCGCCGCCCAGCAGCATCATCGACAGGTCAGCCAGCATGGCGAAGGCCGCTGCCTGGCGATTGAGTGCACGGAAGTAGCCTTGGCTCAGGGCATCGCCGGGCACGGATTCCAGTCGCCCCAGCCCCAGGCTGAGTATGAGTGTGCTGGCCGCATTGCCGGCGGCGAACATGATGTGTTTCATCAGCAGGTAATCGAATTCCCTCAATGCCTGATCGCGGTCCTCGCGCCCGGCCAAGGCCATTTCCTTGAGCACGAACGGGTGGCAACGGATGGCGCCCTGGCCGAAGATCATCAGGTTGCGCGAAAGAATGTTCGCCCCCTCGACGGTGATGAAGATCGGCGCCCCTTGCCAGTTACGGCCCAGGTAGTTGTTCGGGCCCATGATGATGGCCTTGCCGCCGTGTACATCCATGGCGTGCTGGATGCACTCGCGGCCACGCTCGGTGAGGTGGTACTTGAGGATCGCCGACAGCACCGAAGGCTTCTCGCCCAGGTCCACGGCCTTGGCGGTCAGCAGCCGCGCGCTGTCCATCAGCCAGGCGTTGCCGCCGATGCGTGCCAGCGACTCCTGGATGCCTTCGAAGGCAGCCAGCGGGACATTGAACTGTTCGCGGATGTTGGCGTACTGGCCGGTGACCAGACTGGTGTATTTGGCAGCGCCAGTGCCCACGGCCGGCAGGGAGATGGAGCGGCCTACCGACAGGCAGTTCATCAGCATCATCCAGCCCTTGCCGAGCATGGCCTGGCCACCGATGAGGAAATCCAGCGGCACGAATACGTCCTTGCCGCTGTTGGGGCCGTTCATGAACGCGGCGCCCAGTGGCAGGTGGCGCTTGCCGATTTCGACGCCGGGCGTGTCGGTAGGGATCAGCGCCAGGCTGATACCCAGTTCTTCCTGCTCGCCCAACAGGTGGTCCGGGTCGTAGGCCTTGAACGCCAGGCCCAGCAGGGTGGCGACGGGACCGAGGGTGATATAGCGCTTTTCCCAGTTCAGCCGCAGGCCGATGACCTCTTCGCCGTTCCATTGCCCTTTGCAGACCACGCCGGTGTCAGGCATGGCGCCTGCGTCGGAGCCGGCCAGCGGGCCGGTGAGGGCGAAGCAGGGTATTTCATCGCCACGCGCCAGGCGTGGCAGGTAGTGGTTGCGTTGTTCGTCAGTGCCGTAATGCAACAGCAGTTCGGCCGGGCCGAGCGAGTTGGGCACCATCACGGTGGAAGCCAGGTCGCCGCTGCGGGTAGCCAGTTTCATCGCCACCTGGGAGTGGGCGTATGCCGAAAAGCCTTTGCCGCCGTACTCCTTGGGAATTATCAGGGCGAAGAAGCCATTCTGCTTGATATGCGCCCAGGCTTCGGGCGGCAGGTCCATGTCCTGGCCGATCTGCCAGTCGCTGACCATGGCGCACAGTTGTTCCGTCGGGCCGTCGATGAATGCCTGTTCTTCTTCGGTCAGCTGTGGAGCCGGGTAGGCGAGCAGGGTGCGCCAATCGGGACGGCCGCTGAACAGTTCGCCGTCCCACCACACGGTGCCGGCGTCGATCGCCTCGCGCTCGGTCTGCGACATCGGCGGCAGGGTGCGCTGGAACCACTTGAACACCGGATCGGTGAATACCTTGCGGCGCCATTCCGGCAGCGCCACCAGGGCGACTTTCAGGGCCAGCACTATCCAGATCAGGGTCAGCAGCCAGCCGGGAGCACTGCTGAAAATGCCCATCAGCAGTACATAAGCCGCCATGATGCCAAGAATCTGCAAGGGCGCCAGGCGCCGGTGCGTGAGGTACGCCGCGCCGATCACCAGCACTACCAACCACAACAGCAACATAATCGGTCCTCCTTGGAACCAGGGGGGTAAGCCGTCCCAGACAGCTTAGACGCAATGCTGAGAATGGCCGGGTCAGAACAGTGACAGGGTATGGCGGCGGGAGTTTCAGGGCATTGTTTGTCTGTGCCGGCCTCTTCGCGGGTGAACCCGCTCTCATAGAACAACACATGACTCATTGGTTCGGCGAGGTTCTGTAGGAGCAGCCTTGTGCTGCGAAGAGGCCGGGGCTGACAAAGCCTGTCTATTGGCTGTACCGGCCTCTTCGCAGCACAAGGCTGCTCCTACAAAGGACGCGTCAGACGAGCGATATTTGTTCTCTGCGCGAAAGCGCAGCCCAAAGGGCTGGGCAATCTCCCACAGGTACTGCACCACTCTCAGGTCTGGCGCAGAACCCTGTAGCGGGTTTACCCGCGAAGAGGCCGGTACAGGCGACGAAAGTCTGGAGTAGACTGCACCACCTCCGCATTCATTAGGACGTTGCCATGCTGAAGATCTGGGGTCGCAAGAATTCGAGCAATGTGCGCAAGGCGCTATGGATCGCCCACGAACTGGGCCTGGATTTCGAGTCGATCGACGCCGGCGGCGCCTTCGGCGTAGTCAACGAGCCGCACTACCGCGCGCGCAACCCCAATGGCCTGGTGCCGATGCTGGAAGACGGCGACCTGACCCTGTGGGAGTCCAACACCATCGTCCGCTACCTGTGCGCCGAGTACGGTGCGGAGCAAGGCTGGTACCTGGAAGACCCGCGTCAGCGCGCCCTGGCGGACAAGTGGATGGACTGGACCACCTCGTCCTTCGCCACGCCGTTCCGCCCACTGTTCTGGGGCCTGTTGCGCACCCCGGAAGACCAGCGCGACTGGGTGGCGATCAACGCTGCGCACAAGCAATGCGCCCAGTTGCTGGCCATTGCCGACGAAGCCCTGGCCAAACAACCGTACCTTTCCGGTGACCAGATCGGCATGGGCGACATCCCACTGGGTAGCTTCATCTATGCCTGGTTCGAAATGCCCATCGAGCGCCCGGCCATGCGTCACCTGGAGGCCTGGTACGAGCGCCTCAAGGCCCGCCCTGCCTACCAGGCAGCGGTAATGACTGCGCTGACCTGATCGAACACCACGGCCACTTCGATAGTCATTATCAATACACATGACTGTACTTGTGCGGCCAGGCCAAGCACCATTGGCCGCACTCACTGCGCCAGTGCCTTTACCTGGCGTGTCCTGCACCTTTTTCTCGGTAAGTGACCCGCTATGAGTTCCGCCCTGTCCATCCGACAGCTGACCAAGACCTACGGCAACGGCTTCCAGGCCCTCAAGGGCATCGATCTGGATGTTGCCGAAGGCGACTTCTTCGCCTTGCTCGGCCCCAACGGCGCGGGCAAGTCCACCACCATCGGCATCCTCTCCACCCTGGTGAACAAGACCAGCGGCACGGTCAACGTGTTCGGCCACGACCTGGACCGCGAGCCGTCGGCGCTCAAACGCTGCCTGGGCGTGGTGCCGCAGGAGTTCAACTTCAACCAGTTCGAGAAAACCTTCGACATTGTCGTGACCCAGGCCGGTTACTACGGCATCCCGCCCAAGGTGGCCAAGGAGCGTGCCGAGCAGTACCTGACCCAGCTCGGCCTGTGGGACAAGCGTGACGTGCAGTCGCGTTCGCTGTCGGGGGGCATGAAGCGCCGCCTGATGATTGCCCGCGCGCTGATCCACGAACCGCGCCTGCTGATTCTCGACGAGCCCACCGCCGGTGTGGACATCGAACTGCGTCGTTCGATGTGGAGCTTCCTCACCGAGCTGAACCAGAAGGGCATCACCATCATCCTCACCACCCACTATCTGGAAGAGGCCGAGCAGCTGTGCCGTAACATCGGCATCATCGACCACGGCACCATCGTCGAGAACACCAGCATGCGCCAGTTGCTGGGCAAGCTGCATGTCGAAACCTTCGTGCTCGACCTCAGGCAGGACCTGGCCACTGCACCGGTGCTGCAGGGCTACCCGTGCCGGTTGCTGACCCCGCACACCCTGGAAGTGCAGGTGGACAAGGACATCGGCATCACTGCGCTGTTCGGCCAGCTGGCGCTGCAGAACATCGAGGTGCAGAGCCTGCGCAACAAGACCAACCGACTCGAGGAGCTGTTCGTGTCCCTGGTGGAAAAAAACCTGTCGAAGGTGGCCGTATGAGTGTGGAACTGCGCACCAACTGGGTCGCCCTGAATACCATCGTCTACCGCGAAGTGCGGCGCTTCCTACGTATCTGGCCGCAGACCCTGCTGCCGCCAGCGATCACCATGGTTCTGTACTTCGTCATCTTCGGTAACCTGATCGGTCGGCAGATCGGCGACATGGGTGGCTTCAGCTACATGGAGTACATCGTGCCGGGGTTGATCATGATGTCGGTGATCACCAACTCCTACGGCAACGTGGTGTCGAGCTTCTTCGGCAGCAAGTTCCAGCGTTCTATCGAGGAGTTGATGGTGTCGCCGGTTTCGCCACACACCATCCTCGTCGGTTATGTGCTGGGTGGCGTGCTGCGCGGCTTGGCGGTGGGCGTGATCGTGACCTTCCTGTCGCTGTTCTTCACCCATTTGCAGGTGCACCACCTAGGCGTGACCGTGGTCGTGGTACTGCTGACCGCAACCATTTTCTCGCTGCTGGGCTTCGTCAACGCGGTGTTCGCACGCAACTTCGACGATATCTCGATCATCCCGACCTTCGTGCTGACGCCGCTGACGTACCTGGGCGGGGTGTTCTATTCGATCAACCTGCTGCCGCCGTTCTGGCAGACCGTGTCGTTGGCCAACCCGGTGCTGCACATGGTCAACTCGTTCCGCTACGGCATCCTAGGGGTGTCGGATATCAGCATTGGTACGGCGATTACCTTCATGCTGGTCGCCACCGCGGTGCTCTACCTGGTGTGCGTTCGCCTGCTGGTCAGCGGCCGCGGCATGCGTGCCTGAAGCCTTGCACCGGCGTTGGCGCAGACGCCACTGCCGGCCCACCCACCAGCGCCAGTAGAGCATGGTGGTGAAGTAGCCAAGGATGCCCAGCACCACACCACACACTACCGAGCCGAGCAGGAAAGGTTGCCACAACGTCGACAGCTGGTCGGTTATCCACTGGAAAGTCAGCTCGTCGGGCAGGGTGCGCGGCGGTACCTGCATCAGCCAGGCGCCGGTCATGTAGGTGACGAAGAACACCGGTGGCATGGTCAGCGGGTTGGTCAGCCAAACCAGGCTGACCGCGATCGGCAGGTTGCCGCGCAGTGGAATGGCCAGCGCGGCAGCCAGCAGCATTTGCGCCGGCATCGGGATCAGCGCCGCGAACAGGCCAACGCCCATGGCCCTCGCCACCGAATGGCGGTTCAGGTGCCAGAGGTTCGGGTCATGCAGCAACTTGCCGAAAAAGCGTAAGGACTTGTGTTCCCGAATACTGGTCGGGTCCGGCATGTAGCGTTTGAAAAGTCGGCGCGGCATGTAGGCTCCCGGAGCGTTGATCCGGGCAGTATGCCCTGATTCCCGCTCAGCCTCGTTTAGAGTTTGTGACAATTGTTGAGCAAGCGCTGCCGGCAATTGGGCTATGCCTCAGAAGGTGATTTCGCTTCTGGAGCTCTACTTCATGCGCACAGGGATGTTTGCGCTCGCGCTCGGGCTGTTGTGCCTGGGCTTTCTCCCCGGATTGCCATCGGTCGGATGGCTGGTGCTGCTGGCTGTAGCCGGTGGCATCGGCCTGTTTACCCGGCTGTGGCCACTGGGCTGTTTTCTGTTGGGCCTGTGTTGGGCCTGCTGGTCTGCGCAGCAGGCGCTGGATGACCGCCTGGCAACCGGGCTGGATGGCCGCACCTTGTGGCTTGAGGGCCGGGTGGTCGGCCTGCCGACCCGGACTGCGCAGGGTGTGCGCTTCGAGCTGGACGCGGCCCGCTCGCGGCGGGCAGAGCTGCCGCAGCGCCTGCAACTGAGCTGGTTCGACGGCCCGCCGCTGCGCGCGGGCGAGCAGTGGCGGCTGGCGGTGACCTTGCAGCGCCCGGCCGGGCTGCTCAACCCGCATGGACCGGACCGTGAGGCGCAATTGCTGGCGCGGCGGGTCGGTGCGACCGGTACGGTCAAGGCCGGGCAGTTGCTGGCGCCGGTTGTCGGCGGCTGGCGCGACACGCTGCGCCAGCGCCTGCTGGCAGTCGAGGCCAATGGCCGGCAGACAGCGTTGGTGGCGCTGGTGCTTGGCGACGGGGCGGGCCTGGCCCGGGAGGACTGGCAAACGTTGCAGGCCACCGGCACGGTGCACTTGCTGGTGATCTCTGGCCAGCACATCGGCCTGGTTGCCGGCTTGCTGTATGGCCTGGTTGCCGGGCTGGCGCGTTGGGGGCTGTGGCCCGCTCGGTTGCCGTGGCTGCCCTGGGCGTGTGGCTTGGCCATGGCTGCGGCACTGGCCTACGGTTGGTTGGCTGGTGGCGGTGTACCGGTGCAGCGTGCCTGCCTGATGCTGGCCGTGGTGTTGCTCTGGCGCCTGCGTTTTCGCCAACTGGGTGCGACCTTACCGTTGTTGCTGGCGCTGATTGCCGTACTGTTGGTGGAGCCGTTGGCCGCGCTGCTGCCCGGGTTCTGGCTGTCGTTCGCGGCCGTGGCCACGCTTGTCTATTGCTTCAGTGCCCGCCTGGGCAGCTGGCGGCCCTGGCAGGCCTGGACGCGGGCGCAATGGGTGATTGCGATCGGCTTGCTGCCGGTACTGCTGGCTACGGGCTTGCCGGTGAGCTTGAGTGCGCCGCTGGCCAACCTTGTTGCGGTGCCCTGGGTCAGCCTGGCCGTGCTGCCATTGGCATTGCTGGGCACTTTGCTGCTGCCGTTGGGCGGGGTAGGGGAGGCACTGCTCTGGCTGGCGGGAGGTTTGCTCGATGTGCTCTTCCGGCTGCTGGAGTTGGTGGCGCAACAGCAGTCGGCGTGGCTGCCAGCAGTTCTGCCGTTGTGGGCCTGGCTGCTGGTGTGCCTGGGTACGTTGCTGGTTTTGATGCCCCGTGGCGTACCACTGCGCGGGTTGGGTGGCGTAATGCTGCTGGCGCTGTGGGTACCCCGGGAGACGGTGCCGTTCGGCCAGGTCGAGGTCTGGCAGCTGGACGTCGGCCAGGGGCTGGCAGTGCTTTTGCGCACCCGGCATCACAACCTGCTGTACGACGCCGGGCCGGCCAGGGGAGAGAGCGACCTGGGCGAGCGGGTGGTGTTGCCGACCTTGCGCAAGCTGGGGGTGGGCAGACTGGACCTGATGCTGGTCAGCCACGCCCATGCCGACCACGCCGGTGGTGCTGGCGCAATCATGCGTGGCCTGCCGGTCGAACGGGTGATCGGCGGCGAATTGCTGGATGACCTGCAACTGCAACCTTGCGTAAGTGGCGAGCAGTGGATGTGGGATGGCGTGCGCTTTTCGATGTGGCGCTGGGCCGATGGGCAGAGCAGCAATGACCGCTCCTGTGTGTTGTTGGTCGAGGCGCAGGGTGAGCGGTTGTTGCTGGCGGGAGACATGGAGGCCGGTGCCGAACGGGCCTGGCTGGCGGCCACGGAAGCACCGCGGATCGACTGGTTGCAGTCGCCGCATCACGGCAGCCGCAGTTCGTCCAGCGAGGCCTTCATCCGCGCCACGGCGCCGCGCGGGGTACTGATTTCGCGGGGGCGCAACAACAGCTTCGGGCACCCGCATGCGCAGGTGGTCGAACGTTATCGGCGGCGTGGGGTGGTGATGCATGACACGGCGGAGCAGGGGGCGTTGCGGTTGGTGCTGGGGAGGCTGGGGGAGGTGGAGGGTGTGCGGGGGCAGAGGCGGTTTTGGCGGGTTCGGGTGCAGTGAGGTGTAGTGGCTTGCAGGTGCTTGCCGTTACATTTTCAGCGCCTGTGGGATTGAGCGCCGCCCGCGCGGCGCTTCGCAGCGCAAGGCTGCTCCTACATCTGTTTCGGGCCAATTATTCCTCAGGCAAAGGCGCGCGGCCCCTTGGCGTCCACCTCGATATCGGGCCGGACAAACAAGGCGGTCGCGCGCATTGGCACAGGCGTTACTGGCCCGAAACAGATGTAGGAGCAGCCTTGCGCTGCGAAGCACCGCGCGGGCGGCGCTCGATCTCGCAGGCGCTGCAACTGTCATGGCGACCCCACCCCCCACCCCCCACACAACCCAATTCCCTGACCTCCGGCAGATGAGCCCCCGGCGCGCCTATGGTAGAGTGGCGGCCTTTTTCCGAAGGGGCGTTTACTGTGTGGGAATTGGTCAAGTCCGGTGGTTGGATGATGCTGCCGATCATTCTGAGCTCCATCGCTGCCATGGCTATCGTCGTCGAGCGCCTGTGGACCCTGCGCGCCAGCCGCGTCACCCCGCCGCACCTGCTGGGTCAGGTGTGGATGTGGATCAAGGACAAGCAACTGACCAGTGACAAGCTCAAGGCCCTGCGCGCCGATTCGCCACTGGGCGAAATCCTTGCCGCCGGTCTGGCCAACTCGCGCCATGGCCGCGAAATCATGAAGGAATGCATCGAGGAGGCCGCTTCGCGCGTCATCCACGAACTGGAACGCTACATCAGCACCCTCGGCACCATCGCCGCCATGGCTCCGCTGTTGGGCCTGCTGGGCACCGTGCTGGGCATGATCGACATCTTCAGCGCCTTCATGGGCTCGCAGATGACCGCCAACGCCGCGGTGTTGGCCGGTGGTATCTCCAAAGCCCTGGTCACCACCGCGGCCGGCCTGATGGTTGGTATCCCGGCGGTGTTCTTCCACCGCTTCCTGCAGCGCCGCATCGATGAGTTGGTGGTGGGCATGGAGCAGGAAGCGATCAAGCTGGTGGAGGTGATCCAGGGCGACCGCGAAGTGGAAGTGGCCGGAGGCAAGGTGTGAAGTTCCGGCGCAATCGCCAGCGGGAGAACGTCGACATCAACCTGGCGTCGCTGATCGACGTGGTGTTCGTCCTGCTGCTGTTCTTCGTGGTCACCACCACCTTCACCCGCGAGACCCAGCTGCGCGTCGAGCTGCCTGAAGCTGCCAGCGCCGAGCCGGCGGCGCCCGACCAGGGCAAGCTGGTGGAAATCACCATCAGCGCCGAAGGCGTGTACTCGGTGAACAACCACTTGCTGCCAAAGAGCGACCTGGCCACCCTGAGCGAAGCGATCGAGCGTGAGTCGGGCGGCGACAACAAGCTGCCGCTGGCCATCAGCGCCGACGGCAAGACCCCGCACCAGGCCGTGGTCACTGCGATGGATGCCGCCGGCAAGCTCGGTTTCAGCCAGTTGCGCATGACCACTGTCGAGGCGGCCCAGGGCACACCTTGATGGCCTTCGCCGACCGTCTGCTCGCCGCCTGGTACGCCGGGCACCCGGCCCTGGCGCTGCTGCGCCCGCTGGAGGCGCTGTATCGCCGCGTGGTCACGCGCAAGCGGGCGCGTTTTCTCAGTGGCGAAAGTGCCAGCTACCGGGCCCCGGTGCCGGTCATCGTGGTGGGTAACATTACCGTGGGTGGTACCGGCAAGACGCCGATGATCCTCTGGCTGATCGAGCACTGCCGCAAGCAGGGGTTGAAAGTGGGCGTGGTCAGCCGTGGCTATGGCGCCAAGCCGCCGCAGCTACCCTGGCGCGTGCAGCCCGATCAGGCGGCCGGGCAGGCCGGCGATGAACCGCTGCTGATCGTGCAGCGCACCGGCGTGCCGCTGATGATCGACCCCGACCGCTCCCGGGCCGTGCAGGCATTGCTGGCCAGCGAACCCCTCGACCTGATCCTGTGTGACGACGGCATGCAGCACTATCGCCTGGCGCGCGACCTGGAGCTGGTGCTGATCGATGCCGCACGCGGCCTGGGCAATGGCCGCTGCCTGCCGGCGGGGCCACTGCGTGAGCCCGCCGAGCGCCTGCACGAGGCTGACGCAGTGCTGTTCAACGGCGCCAGCGCAGACCGCGCCGATGGTTTCGGCTTCCGCCTGCAGCCGTCCGCCCTGGTCAACCTGCGCAGTGGCGAGCGCCGTGCGCTTGACCATTTCCCCGCAGGCCAGCGCCTGCACGCGGTGGCCGGTATCGGCAACCCGCAACGTTTCTTCAATACCCTGCTGGGGCTAAACTGGCAGCCGGTGCCGCATCCCTTTGCCGACCATGCGCAGTTCAGCGCCCAGAGCCTGGCCTTCAGCCCGCCGCTGCCGCTGGTCATGACCGAGAAGGATGCGGTGAAATGCCGGGCCTTCGCCGCTGACGACTGGTGGTACCTGGCCGTCGAGGCGCAGCCCACGCCGGCTTTCAGCGCCTGGTTCGACAACCAGTTGCAACGCTTGCTGCGCAAGCCCTGAGCCCTTTTTCAATTCCCGGCCACCTGGCCTAAAGGAAGCCTCAAATGGACACCAAACTGCTCGATATCCTGGCCTGCCCGATCACCAAGGGCCCGCTCAAGCTCAGTGCCGACAAGACCGAGCTGATCAGCAAGGGGGCTGGCCTGGCCTACCCGATCCGCGACGGCATCCCGGTCATGCTGGAAAGCGAGGCACGCACCCTGACCGATGAAGAGCGTCTGGACAAATGAGCCTGGATTTCACCGTGGTGATCCCCGCCCGGCTGCGCTCCACGCGCCTGCCGGGCAAGCCATTGCTGTCGATCGCCGGCAAGCCGATGGTGCAGCATGTGTGGGAACAGGCCCGCAAGAGCGGCGCCAGCCGCGTGGTCATCGCCACCGACGACGCCAGCATCGTAGAGGCCTGCAAGGCCTTCGGCGCCGAAGTGCTGCTGACCCGTGCCGACCATGAGTCCGGCACCGACCGCCTGGCCGAAGTGGCCGTACACCTAGGCCTGTCTGCCGATGCCATCGTGGTCAATGTACAGGGCGACGAGCCGCTGATCCCGCCGGTGATCATCGACCAGGTGGCAGCCAACCTGGCGGCGCATCCGGAAGCCGGCATCGCCACCCTGGCCGAACCGATCCATGAGCCGGAAACGGTGTTCAACCCCAATGCGGTCAAGGTGGTCAGCGACAAGAACGGCCTGGCCCTGACCTTCAGCCGTGCGCCGCTGCCCTGGGCTCGCGATGCTTTTGCCAAGGATCGCAACCTGTTGCCAGAAGGCGTGCCATATCGCCGCCACATTGGCATGTACGCCTACCGCGTCGGCTTCCTGCAGGACTTCGTCAGTTGGGGCCCATGCTGGCTCGAGCAGACCGAAGCGCTGGAGCAGCTGCGTGCCCTGTGGCATGGCGTGCGCATCCACGTCGAAGACGCCATCGAGGCGCCTGCCGTGGGCGTGGATACCCCTGAAGATCTGGAGCGCGTACGGCGCTTGCTGGAGGCCTGATGCGCGTCCTGTTCGTCTGCCTCGGCAATATCTGTCGCTCGCCCACCGCCGAAGGCGTGCTGCGCCATCAATTGCAGGCTGCCGGGCTTGCAGACCGGGTGCATGTGGCCTCGGCCGGCACCGGCGACTGGCACGTCGGCAAGGCGCCCGACAGCCGCACCTGCAAGGCAGCGCTGGCGCGTGGTTATGACCTGTCGCAGCAGCGTGCCCAGCAGGTCAAGGCGGCGCATTTTGCCGAATATGACCTGATCCTGGCCATGGACGAGAGCAACCTTGGCCACTTGCGTGCGATGCGCCCGCACACGGCAGTGGGGGAGCTCGACCTGTTCCTGCGCCGTTATGGCGCAGCGCTGGATGAAGTGCCGGACCCGTACTACGGTGGCGCCGACGGCTTCGAGCAGGTGCTCGACCTGGTTGAAGCGGCGTGCCAGGCGCTGGTCCTGGAAATCAAGGGGCGGCTATGACAGTGCAGTGGCAGGAGCAGGTATCGCTCAAGCCGTACAACACCTTTGGCATCGACGTGAAGGCGCGGTATTTCACCCAGGCACATGATGACCAGGAGGTGCGCCTGGCGCTGGGCCAGGCACAGCAAGGCGGCGTGCCGGTGCTGGTGATTGGCGGTGGCAGCAACTTGCTGCTCACCCGCGATATCGATGCGCTGGTGCTGCATATGGCCAGCCGTGGTCGGCGCGTGCTCGGCGACGATGGCGAACGTATCGTGGTCGAGGCCGAGGCCGGTGAGCCGTGGCACCCGTTCGTGCAGTGGACACTGGCGCAGGGCTATTGCGGGCTGGAGAACCTCAGCCTGATCCCCGGCACCGTGGGCGCCGCGCCGATGCAGAACGTGGGCGCCTATGGCGTGGAGATCAAGGACGTATTTGTCGGCTTGACCGCCCTGGACCGCGAGACCGGCGAGTTGCGTGACTTCGGCCTGGCTGAATGTGCCTTCGGGTATCGCGACAGCCTGTTCAAGCGCAACCCTGGGCGTTGGTTGATCCTGCGTGTGCGCTTTGCCTTGAGCCGTACGCTACAGGCTCACCTGGACTACGGCCCGGTGCGCCAGCGCCTGGCGGAGCAGGGCGTGACCGAGCCGACCGCGCAGGCGATCAGCGAGGCGATCTGCAACATTCGCCGCGAGAAGCTCCCAGACCCGGCAGAGCTGGGTAATGCCGGGAGCTTCTTCAAGAACCCGGTGGTCTCGGCGGAACTGGTCGAGCGTATTCGTGCGCAGTACCCGGGGGTAGTGGCTTATCCCCAAGCCGATGGCCAGGTGAAGCTGGCGGCAGGCTGGTTGATTGAGCAGGCAGGCTGGAAGGGCCACCGCGAGGGGGATGCCGGGGTGCATCGTTTGCAGTCGCTGGTGCTGGTCAACTACGGCCAGGCGAGCGGGGCGCAGATGCATGCACTGGCGCGCCGGATCCAGGCCGATATCCTCGAGCGGTTCGGGGTCGAGCTGGAGATGGAGCCTAACCTCTACTGATTCAGTGCCTGGGCTGGCCCTTTCGCGGCTGAAGCCGCTCCCACAGGGACGTCATAGGGCTTGAGGGTGGTGGGGGCCTGTGGGAGCGGGTTTACCCGCGAAGAGGCCGGTACAGGAAAAACGCCCAGCCAAGAAAAAGCCCCGCCAGTTCGCACTGGCGGGGCTTTTTCATTCAGCCTTGGCTATCAACCGTGATGAGGCTTTTGCTCATCGCTGGCTTCCAGGGCTGGCTCCTCGGCAGCAGCAGCTTCCTGCGCGGCCTTGGCTGCAGCCTCGGCCTCACGCTTGCGGCGACGCACTTCACGCGGGTCGTTCGGCGCACGGCCGTTGGCCAGCATGACAGTGGCAGGTTCCACCACCGCAGGGGCTTCGACCGGTGCAGGCTCGACGGCCACTGGTGCAGGCTCGGCCACCACTTCTGGCTGGGCTTCGACAACCGGGGCAGGTTGCTCGGCGACCGGAGCGGCTTCGACCACGGTCGGGGCCTGCTCGATTTCACCGGCTTCGACGGCAGGCGCTTCGACCGGTGCTTCGGCAACCACTACCGGTTCGGCAGCAGGTGCTTCGTCGACCACTGGCTGCGGAGTGACTTCGACCACTGGCTCGGCAGTTGCCTCGACCACGGCCACAGGCTCGCTGACCGGCTGCTCGACCACAGGAGCCACAGCCACTTGTTCAGCCTCGGCAGCAGCTTCTACCTGCTCGAACTTCTCAGCCTGCTCGACCGGCTGGGCGACTTCGGCGGTGGCAAGCTCGGCCTGCTGGTTGGCCTGGGCTTCGGCGTCGGCACTGATGTTGCTGCTGGCGACAGCGGCAGTCACGGCCAGGCCGGCGGCCAGTTCGGCACCCAGCTCGGTGGCCTGGTGCTGTTGTGGCTGCTCTTCGCTGCCTTCTTCCTCGCTGCCATCGATCAGCTCGCCGTTGGCGTTGCGCTGACGCTCACGACGGTTGCTGCGACGACGCTGGCCACGGGAACGGCGGCGCGGGCGCTCGCCATCGGTGCCTTCCTGTTCGTCCTGCAGCAGTTCTTCGTTCGGCAGTTGCTCTTCGGCCAGCTCGGCAGCCTGCTCGGCGGCTTCTTCGGCTACGCGTGGCTGACGCTCTTCGCGTGGTGGGCGAGGGGCACGTTCTTCGCGTGTAGCACGTTCTTCACGAGGTGCACGCTCTTCACGAGGAGCACGTTCTTCACGAGGAGCACGTTCTTCACGAGGTGCACGCTCTTCACGAGGAGCACGTTCTTCGCGAGGTGCGCGTTCTTCACGTGGAGCACGTTCTTCACGAGGTGCGCGTTCCTCGCGAGGTGCACGCTCTTCACGTGGGGCACGTTCTTCACGGGCTACACGTTCCTCGCGCGGCTGACGTTCTTCACGCTCGGCAGGGGTGGCGTCCAGTGGCTCACGCAGTTCGCGCACACGCTCTTCGCCACGATTGCCACGGCGGTCTTCGCGTGGCTGGCGTGGGGCACGTTCTTCACGCGGTGCACGCTCTTCACGCGGTGCACGCTCTTCGCGTGGGGCGCGTTCTTCACGTGGTGCACGCTCTTCGCGCGGGGCACGTTCTTCACGAGGTGCGCGCTCGGCACGCTCTTCACGCGGCTTGCGCTCTTCGTCGCGACGGCCGTTGCGGTTGCGGCTCTGCTGACGGCCGTTGCGGCGTTCTTCGTTGCGTGGGCTGCGCTCGGCGGCCGGCTTCTCGGCGGCAGTGACAACCGGCGCTGCGGCAGGCTCTTCCTTGCCGGCGAACAGGCTTACCAGCGACTTCACCAGGCCCTTGAACAGGCTTGGCTCCGGAGCGACCTGGGCAGGGGCGACCGTTGCGGCAGGCTGCGGTTCTTCGACAGTGGCCGGTACCGGCGCGTTGGCGCGGGCCGGGGCGGTCTTGACTGCGGCTTCCTGGCGAACCAGGGTGCGGGTGGCGGTCGGCTGCGGCGCTTCTTCGGCTTCGGCGGCGGCGATCTCGTAGCTGGACTGGTTGCTCAGCACTTCCGGATTGTCGTCGCGCAGGCGCTGGACTTCGAAGTGAGGGGTTTCCAGGTGATCGTTCGGCAGGATGATGATGCGCGCACGGGTGCGCAGTTCGATCTTGGTGATCGAGTTGCGCTTCTCGTTGAGCAGGAAGGCAGCCACCGGGATCGGCACCTGGGCGCGAACTTCGGCGGTGCGGTCCTTCAGGGCTTCTTCTTCGATCAGGCGCAGGATGGCCAGCGACAGCGATTCGACGTCACGGATGATGCCGGTGCCGGAGCAGCGTGGGCAGACGATGCCGCTGCTTTCGCCCAGCGAAGGGCGCAGGCGCTGACGGGACATTTCCAGCAGGCCGAAGCGCGAGATGCGGCCGACCTGGACGCGGGCGCGGTCGGCTTCCAGGCACTCGCGAACACGTTCTTCGACGGCGCGCTGGTTTTTCGCCGGGGTCATGTCGATGAAGTCGATGACGATCAGGCCACCGATGTCACGCAGGCGCAGCTGGCGGGCGATTTCCTCGGCCGCTTCCAGGTTGGTCTGCAGGGCGGTTTCTTCGATGTCGCTGCCTTTGGTGGCGCGCGCCGAGTTGATGTCGATCGACACCAGGGCTTCGGTCGGGTCGATCACGATCGAACCGCCGGACGGCAGGTCGACCACGCGCTGGAAGGCGGTCTCGATCTGGCTTTCGATCTGGAAGCGGTTGAACAGCGGCACGCTGTCTTCGTACAGCTTGACCTTGCTGGCGTACTGCGGCATGACCTGGCGGATGAAGGTCAGGGCTTCTTCCTGGGCATCGATGCTGTCGATCAGCACTTCGCCGATGTCCTGGCGCAGGTAGTCGCGGATGGCGCGGATGATGACGTTGCTTTCCTGGTAGATCAGGAATGGCGCGGCGCGGTCCTGGGACGCTTCCTTGATGGCGGTCCACAGTTGCAGCAGGTAGTCGAGGTCCCACTGCATTTCTTCGCTGCTGCGGCCAAGGCCGGCAGTGCGCACGATCAGGCCCATGTCGCCCGGCACGGTCAGGCCGTTCAGGGCTTCACGCAGTTCGTTGCGCTCTTCGCCTTCGATGCGGCGGGAAATGCCACCGGCACGCGGGTTGTTCGGCATCAGCACCAGGTAGCGGCCGGCCAGGCTGATGAAGGTGGTGAGGGCGGCGCCTTTGTTGCCACGCTCTTCCTTCTCGACCTGGACGATGACTTCCTGGCCTTCGCTCAGCACTTCCTTGATGTTGACCCGCCCTTCGGGGGCTTTCTTGAAGTATTCGCGGGAGATTTCTTTCAGCGGCAGGAAGCCGTGACGTTCGGAGCCGAAGTCGACGAAGGCGGCTTCGAGGCTGGGTTCGATGCGGGTGATCTTGCCTTTGTAGATGTTGGCCTTTTTCTGCTCGCGCGCGCCGGACTCGATGTCCAGGTCGTAGAGACGTTGGCCGTCCACCAGGGCTACACGCAACTCTTCGGGTTGAGTCGCGTTAATCAGCATTCTTTTCATGTTGTACCGTCGGTTTCCGGGCTGCCGGAAACGGCGTTCGGCACACACGACGTCTCATGGTCGGTGCCAAGGTGCGCAAAGGGTGGCCGGGCCACCCCCGTGTCGAGCGACGTTCGGCACCAGCCGGTTGCCCAGCCTGCCGTTGTCGCGACGACGCGTCCTGTTTGCTGCGGTGCCAACAAGGCCCCGGTGGCTTCGAATTGGAATCCGAATCAACCAAGCGGGCCTTGTGCACTCAGTCAGGAGGAGGAATCAACCGTCAGCCGTGGACGCCCGGGGGCATCTGTTCAGGACCTTATCCGCTCGCCAGCCGCTCAGTGGGCTGGTGGCCGGACGCGGTGCTACACGGTCCGAGGGCTGTGCATCTCCACCCTGCACGTATCCCTGATAATTCGGGTGCTGCCGCGCGCTGAATCCGCAACGGGTTGCATTTTTCGCCAGCGCAGGTACTGCGCTGGCGCCATTCATGTCCAAGGCAGGTATTTCCGAAGCATTCGCCGGGCGTTGCGTGGAAGCGACGGGGCGGGCAGAGGTGCAGCGAAAAGAATCGGGTAAGCAGGTGAAACACCGCACTTGTCGTTTTTTTTCGGTCTTCTCTACACAGCGCTGGTGGCGATTCCAGGCAATTCGGTAAACTGGCGAAAACCCCGTAGGACGGCCTCGCGTCCTGGAGAATTGCGTTGGTCAGGGACCGGCTCGGAGCCTGGTGCCGCTGGCCTGCCGCTTTTGGCGGCGTTCGCGACTATAGCAGCAATGATTAAGTGCTTCAATTCCATAAAAAATTGTTATGATCCCGCCATGACGACCAATACCCCTCCGACTTCCGGCGTTCAGCTGATCGAAGTCGCGCCGGAGCTTGCCGGCCAACGCATCGACAATTTCCTCATCACGGCCCTCAAGGGCGTGCCCAAGACCTTGGTGTACCGCATCCTGCGCAAGGGTGAGGTACGGGTCAACAAGGGGCGCGTCAAGCCGGAGTACAAGATCCAGGCCGGGGACATCGTGCGGGTACCGCCCGTCCGCCTGCCGGAACGTGACGAGCCCGCGCCGGTGGCCCAGGGCCTGTTGCAGCGCCTGGAAGCGGCCATTGTCTACGAAGACAAGGCGCTGATCGTGATGAACAAGCCGGCCGGCATCGCCGTGCATGGCGGTAGCGGCCTGAGCTTCGGCGTGATCGAGGCGCTGCGCCAGTTGCGCCCGGACGCCAAGGAGCTGGAGCTGGTGCACCGCCTGGACCGCGACACCTCCGGACTGTTGATGATCGCCAAGAAGCGCAGCATGCTGCGGCACCTGCACGCCGCATTGCGTGGCGACGGTGTCGACAAGCGCTACATGGCGCTGGTGCGCGGCCACTGGCCGACCTCGAAGAAGCAGGTCAGCGCGCCGTTGCTCAAGAGCAACCTGCGCTCCGGCGAGCGCATGGTCGAGGTGAACGACGAGGGCAAGGAGGCGCTGACCCTGTTCCGCGTGCTGCGCCGCTTCGGCGAGTTCGCCACCATTGTCGAGGCGCGCCCGATCACTGGCCGTACCCACCAGATCCGTGTGCACACCCTGCATGCCGGGCATATGATCGCTGGCGACAGCAAGTACGGTGACGAAGACTTCAGTCGTGAAATTCGCGACTTGGGCGGCAAGCGCCTGTTCCTGCATGCCTATGCGCTGACCGTGCCGCTGCCGGACGGTGGCGAGCTGAAGCTCGAGGCGCCGGTGGATGAAGTCTGGGCGAAAACCGTTGAACGTCTGAGTGCGTCCTGACCTATGAAAAAAGGCTATGAGCTACTGATCTTCGACTGGGATGGCACCCTGGCCGACTCGATCGGGCGTATCGTCGAGGCCATGAACGCCGCCGCCGAGCGTGCCGGTGAGGCGCAAAGCAGCGAGGACGCGGTCAAGGGCATCATCGGCCTGGCCCTGGGCGAGGCGATCCACACCCTGTACCCGCACCTGGCGCCTGCTCAGGTCGAAAGCTTTCGTCAGCACTATGCCGATATCTACATGGCCCTGGACCAGCAGCCCTCGCCGCTGTTCGAGGGTGTGGTCGAGTCGCTGGATGCCTTCCGTGCCGAGGGTTACCGCCTGGCGGTGGCCACCGGCAAGGCGCGTCGCGGGCTGGATCGGGTACTCAAGGCCAATGGCTGGGAGCAGTTCTTCGACATCACTCGCGCCGCCGACGAGACCCGCGGCAAGCCGCACCCGCTGATGCTCGAGGAAATTCTCCGGCATTGCGGTGTCGAAGCAGGGCGTGCGCTGATGGTTGGCGATTCGGCATTCGATCTGCAGATGGCCAGCAATGCCGGCATGCATTCGGTGGCCGTGGGCTATGGTGCCATGTCGCTGCAGGCACTGGCCGAGTTTGGTCCGCAGGTGTGCATCGATCATTTTTCCCAGTTGCGTGAGTGGCTGGGTGGTTCCGCAATTCCATTTCCAAGGTAGGTAAGCATGGCAGACGAATGGAAAGCCCCTGAGGCCGAACCCGACGAGGGGCGCGAAGAGCGCAAGAGCTGGAAGCTGCTGGAAAAGACCCTGCTGGCGGGCGTTCAGGAGCAGCGCCGGGCGCGACGCTGGGGGATCTTCTTCAAGTTGCTGACCTTCGTCTACCTGTTCGGCATCCTGATCCTGTTCACGCCGTTGATGGACATGGACAAGGCAGCGTCGCGCAGTGCCAGCCATACCGCGCTGGTCGAGGTGCGCGGGGTGATTGCCGACCAGGAGCCAGCCAGCGCCGACAATATCGTCAAGAGCCTGCGCGAGGCGTTCAAGGACAGCAAGACCAAGGCTGTGGTGATGCGCATCAACAGCCCGGGAGGCAGCCCGGTGCAGTCGGGTTACGTGTATGACGAAATTCGCCGTCTGCGGGCTGAATATCCGGCCATCAAGCTGTATGCGGTCATCGCCGACCTTGGCGCTTCCGGTGCCTACTACATCGCCAGTGCGGCGGACGAGATCTATGCCGACAAGGCCAGCCTGGTGGGCTCGATTGGTGTGACGGCGGCCGGTTACGGCTTTGTCGGCACCATGGAGAAGCTGGGTGTGGAGCGGCGTACCTACACTGCAGGCGAGCACAAGGCCTTCCTCGATCCGTTCTCGCCGCAGAAGCCGGAAGAGACCGAGTTCTGGCAGGGCGTACTGAATACCACGCACCAGCAGTTCATTGCCATGGTCAAGCAGGGGCGGGGTGAGCGCCTGAAGGACAAGGAGCATCCGGAGCTCTTCAGTGGCCTGGTCTGGTCGGGCGAGCAGGCCAAGGAGCTGGGCCTGGTGGATGGGTTGGGCAGTGCCAGCTATGTGGCGCGCGAGATCGTGGGTGAAAAGGAGTTGGTGGACTTCACCGTGCAGGAATCGGCGCTCGATCGCTTCTCCAAGCGCGTTGGCGCCAGCGTGGCTGAACGCTTGGCGATGTGGATGGGCTTCCAGGGGCCGCAGTTGCGCTGATCCGGGATTGTCGGGGGCGCTTTGCGCCCTTTCACGGGCGTGCCCGCGAAGGGGTGCGGCGCGGCCCCAAAACCTCAGGGAATCACCACCCCTTCCTTGGTCAACATATCCACCAGTCTAATCAACGGCAGTCCGATCAGGCTGGTCGCATCGCACCCGTGCGTGCTCTGGAACAGGCTCACTCCCAGGCCCTCGGCCTTGAAGCTGCCGGCGCAGTCCAGCGGCTGTTCCGCCGCCACATAGCGCTCCACTCGCTCCCGGTCCAGTTCGCGCAGGGTCACGGTAAACGGCACGCAGTCCACCTGGCAGTGCCCGGTGGCGCTGTTCAGCAGCGCCAGCCCGGTCAGGAAGCTCACCTGCTGCCCGCTGCACTCCAGCAGTTGCTCGCAAGCCCGCTCGAAGGTGTGCGGCTTGCCCAGTACCTGCTCGCCCAGCACCGCAACCTGGTCCGAACCAATGATCAGCTGCCCGGGGTGGCTGCCTGCCAGGGCCTCGGCTTTTTGCCTGGCCAGCCGCTGCACCAGCTCCACCGCCGGTTCGTCATCCAGGCGTCGCTCGTCTATATCGGGGCTTGCCCAGGTGAAGGGCAGGCGCAGGCGTGCAAGCAGTTCGCGGCGGTAGGCAGAGCTGGAAGCCAGTAACAGAGGAAGCATGGTAGACTCCTGAATCGGTTGAACAAATTCTATCACGCACGATGCCGCCGAATTTCCTTTGACAGGGGCGGGGGGCATCCCTAGAATGCTGCGCCTATGTTGAATGACCCGATTCCA
Organism: Pseudomonas shirazica; assembly: GCF_015168335.1. NCBI lineage: Bacteria > Pseudomonadati > Pseudomonadota > Gammaproteobacteria > Pseudomonadales > Pseudomonadaceae > Pseudomonas > Pseudomonas shirazica. Next base: position 3,693,221 of record NZ_CP063456.1, on the reverse strand, counting down.
CCTCACGTTGACCCGCGCAAATTAGCCGATCGTGGCGTAACCCTTAACGGTTCGCTGCAGCTCGCTGATTTGGAAAGACTCTGCGACCCGCTTTCCGACAATGTCGGTACGGTGCAGGCGAAGTTCGATTTTGAACGAGATGAACAGCACGTGGTGGTTATCCACAGCGAGCTGGACGTCGAGGTCAAGATGGTTTGCCAGCGTTGTCTTGAGCTGGTCACCCTGCCGATCCACAGCGAATGTACATACGCCGTGGTGAAGGAGGGTGCGAATACCCAGTCGTTGCCGAAAGGCTATGACGTGCTGGAACTGGGCGAAGATCCTTTGGATCTGCAGGCATTGATCGAGGAGGAGCTTCTGCTCGCCTTGCCAATCGTGCCTGCTCATCATCCGGAAGAATGCCAGCAGCCGGCGGGCGCAGACGAGCCCGAATCGAGCAAGGACGAGGTATCGCGGTCCAACCCGTTCAGTGTTTTGGCGCAGTTAAAGCGTGACCCAAACGTTTAGGAGTTAATCAATTATGGCTGTTCAGCAGAACAAAAAATCCCGCTCTGCCCGTGACATGCGCCGTTCGCACGACGCCCTGTCGGAAAACGCGCTGTCGGTAGAGAAAACCACCGGTGAAGTACACCTGCGTCACCACGTTTCGCCAGAAGGCGTATACCGTGGTCGCAAAGTGGTCGACAAGGGCGCTGACGAGTAATCCTTGTCCGCTCAGATCATCGCGATCGACGCAATGGGCGGGGACTTCGGTCCCCGCAGCATTGTCCAGGCTAGCATTGCCTGCCTTTCGGCTACCCCCTCGCTGCACCTGACCCTCGTCGGTCAACCCTCCCTCCTCGAAGATCTTGTCAGCGGCCTTGCGGCTGCGGATCGCGCGCGCCTGCAAATCGTGGCCGCCAGCGAGGTGGTCGGCATGGACGAGCGGCCATCCCAGGCGCTGCGCGGCAAGCCGGACTCGTCGATGCGCATCGCCCTCGAACTGGTGCGCGACGGCAAGGCTCAGGCCTGCGTCAGCGCCGGCAATACCGGGGCGCTGATGGCGCTCTCGCGTTTCGTGCTCAAGACACTGCCAGGTATCGATCGGCCGGCCATGGTGGCGGCGATCCCGACCCAGACCGGTTACTGCCAGTTGCTCGACCTTGGCGCCAACGTCGACTGCAGCGCCGAGAACCTCTACCAGTTCGCCGTGATGGGCTCGGTGGCCGCCCAGGCGCTGGGTGTGCAGCGGCCGCGCGTGGCGCTGCTTAACATCGGTACCGAGGACATCAAGGGCAACCAGCAGGTCAAGCTGGCGGCCAGCCTGTTGCAGAACGCCCGCGGGCTCAACTACATAGGCTTCGTCGAGGGTGACGGGTTGTATCGCGGCGAAGCCGATGTGGTGGTGTGCGACGGGTTCGTCGGCAACATCCTGCTCAAGTCGAGCGAGGGGCTGGCGACGATGATCGGTGCGCGCATAGAGCAGTTGTTTAAGGGTGGCGTATTGTCGCGGGCAGCCGGGGCCGTGGCCATGCCGCTGCTCAAACGCCTGCAGGCCGACCTGGCACCGGCGCGGCACAATGGTGCGAGTTTCCTGGGGTTGCAGGGCATCGTCATCAAGAGCCATGGCTCGGCGGGGGTGCAGGGCTTCCAGAGTGCCATCCAGCGGGCGTTGATCGAGATTCAGGAAAACCTGCCGCAGCGCTTGCATGGGCGGCTGGAAGATTTGCTGTTGTAGCCTGTGCCGGCCTCTTCGCGGGTAAACCCGCTCCCACAGGTGCCCCATAACCTTTAGGTCTGTGGTAACCCTGTGGGAGCGGGTTTACCCGCGAAGAGGCCGGTGCTGAAGGAATAAAGACCTTAGGCATATCGCCGCTGAAGTGCTTAAATGTGACCGCTTGGTCCGCGTCTCCATCCAAGTTTTCAGATTCCGCGTCTGGCTAATGTCCGGCGCACCCTATCCGACGACAAGATCATAAGGGCTTGTTCAATGTCTGCATCTCTCGCATTCGTCTTTCCCGGTCAAGGTTCCCAGTCGCTGGGCATGCTCGCCGAGCTCGGCGCCGAGAAGCCAGTGATCATCGAAACCTTCAAGGAAGCGTCCGAGGCACTCGGTTACGACCTGTGGAAGCTGGTCCAGGAAGGCCCGGAAGAGCAACTCAACCAGACCGACAAGACCCAGCCGGCCATCCTCACCGCGTCCATCGCACTGTGGCGCCTGTGGCTGGAAGAGGGCGGTGCCAGGCCGGCCTTCGTCTCCGGTCACAGCCTGGGTGAATACAGCGCCCTGGTTGCCGCCGGCAGCCTGAGCCTGAAAGATGCCGTGCGCCTGGTCGAGCGCCGGGGCCAGCTGATGCAGGAAGCCGTGCCGGCCGGTCATGGCGCCATGGCCGCCATTCTTGGCCTGGACGACGCCGTGGTCGTGGAAGTCTGCGCCGAAGCGGCCGAAGACCAGGTGGTCAGCGCGGTCAACTTCAACTCGCCAGGCCAGGTGGTTATCGCTGGCAACAAGGCCGCCGTCGATCGCGCCATCGAGCTGTGCAAGGCCAAGGGTGCCAAGCGCGCCCTGCCGCTGGCGGTCAGCGTGCCGTCGCACTGCGCGCTGATGAAGCCGGCTGCCGAGCGCTTTGCCGAGTCGGTCAACGCCATCGAGTGGCACGCCCCGCAAATTCCCGTGGTGCAGAACGTCACCGCTGCCGTTGCCGCTGACCTTAATGCCCTCAAGCACGACCTGCTGGCGCAGCTGTACCAGCCAGTGCGCTGGGTCGAATGCGTGCAGACCCTGGCCGCTAACGGTGCGGTCAACCTGGTCGAGTGCGGCCCGGGCAAGGTCCTGGCCGGCCTGAACAAGCGTTGCGCCGATGGCGTGACCACCTACAACCTCAATACCCCTGACGCCGTCGCCGCCACCCGCGCGGCACTGGCCTGATTTGGAGAAGCTTGCATGAGCCTGCAAGGTAAAGTTGCACTGGTCACCGGCGCCAGCCGTGGCATTGGCCAGGCCATCGCCCTCGAGCTGGGCCGCCAGGGCGCGACCGTGATCGGCACCGCCACCTCGGCCTCCGGCGCCGAGCGCATTGCTGCCACGCTGAAAGAACACGGCATCACCGGTACCGGCATGGAACTGAACGTGACAAGCGCCGAATCGGTTGAAGCTGTGCTGGCCGCCATCGGCGAGCAATTCGGCGCACCGGCCATCCTCGTCAACAACGCCGGTATCACCCGTGACAACCTCATGCTGCGCATGAAGGACGACGAGTGGTTCGACGTGATCGATACCAACCTGAACAGCCTCTACCGTCTGTCCAAGGGCGTGCTGCGTGGCATGACCAAGGCACGTTGGGGCCGTATCATCAGCATCGGCTCGGTCGTCGGTGCCATGGGTAACGCCGGCCAGGCCAACTACGCGGCCGCCAAGGCCGGCCTGGAAGGCTTCAGCCGCGCCCTGGCGCGTGAAGTGGGCTCGCGTGGCATCACCGTCAACTCGGTGACCCCGGGCTTCATCGACACCGACATGACCCGCGAGCTGCCAGAAGCGCAGCGTGAAGCGCTGCAGACCCAGATCCCGCTGGGCCGCCTGGGCCAGGCCGACGAAATTGCCAAGGTTGTTTCGTTCCTGGCATCTGACGGCGCAGCCTACGTAACCGGCGCTACCGTGCCGGTCAACGGCGGGATGTACATGTAACACTGCAACTCAATGTGACGGATTTCGTAAAAAAAGAGTCATACTGCGAGCCTAAAATCCGTTATAAAGCTGCAACCAGATTCCAGGCAGCGGGTGTGGGGGTTGGTGTGAAGGCGTGTTTAGCTTGAAAAGCGAACGTCTTTCTATAAAATTAGCCACCGGCCAGCTGCCTGACATATGTCCATTAGGAGTGAAAACTAGGTATGAGCACCATCGAAGAACGCGTCAAGAAAATCGTCGCCGAGCAACTGGGCGTCAAGGAAGAGGAAGTGACTCTCGAGAAGTCCTTCGTCGATGACCTGGGTGCCGATTCGCTTGACACCGTTGAGCTGGTGATGGCTCTGGAAGAGGAATTCGAGACCGAAATCCCTGACGAAGAAGCCGAGAAGATCACTACCGTTCAAGCTGCCGTAGACTACGTCAAAGCCCACCAGGCCTAAGACGCTGTAGTCGACGCTTCTTGTCGGGAAAAACCGCACTGCCTTTGCCGGCGTGCGGTTTTTTCTTTGCGAGCACCCTGCGTTTTGCAAGTCGGTCTCGTTCACCGGGTATCAAGAGCTTGTTGCCATTTCATTCCATCGCTTGAATGCAATGGCAAGAAACTCTGTCATTAGAAAAGGAGAGTACTGTGTCGCGTAGACGCGTCGTGGTCACCGGTATGGGTATGCTGTCGCCACTGGGTACTGATGTACCGAGCACCTGGCAGGGCATTCTGGCTGGCCGCAGTGGCATCGGTCCGATCGAACACACGGATCTGTCTGCCTACTCCACCCGTTTTGGCGGCTCGGTGAAAGGCTTCGAGGTCGAGCAATACCTGTCGGCCAAAGAGGCCCGCAAGCTCGACCTGTTCATCCAGTACGGCTTGGCGGCCGGGTTCCAGGCAGTGCGTAATGCCGGTCTGGAAGTCACCGACGCCAACCGCCAGCGTATTGGCGTGGCCATGGGCTCGGGTATCGGCGGCCTGACCAATATCGAAGAAACCAGCCGCACCCTGCACGACTCGGGGCCGCGTCGTATTTCGCCTTTCTTCGTGCCAGGCTCGATCATCAACATGATCTCCGGCTTCCTGTCGATCCACCTGGGGCTGCAAGGGCCGAACTACGCCATCGCCACCGCGTGCACCACTGGTACCCACTGCATCGGTATGGCCGCGCGCAACATCGCCTACGGTGAAGCCGACGTGATGATCGCCGGCGGCGCCGAAATGGCTGCCTGCGGCCTGGGCATGGGCGGCTTCGGTGCCTCCCGTGCACTGTCCACTCGCAACGACGAGCCGACCCGGGCCAGCCGCCCGTGGGACAAGGGCCGTGACGGCTTCGTGCTGTCCGACGGTGCCGGTGCCCTGGTGCTCGAAGAGCTGGAGCACGCCAAGGCCCGCGGCGCGACCATCTATGCCGAGCTGGTCGGCTTCGGCATGAGCGGTGACGCCTACCACATGACTTCGCCACCCGACACCGGCGAAGGCGCTGCCCGCTGCATGGCCAACGCCCTGCGTGATGCCGGCATCCAGCCGGAAGAGGTCAGCTACATCAACGCCCATGGCACCTCGACCCCTGCTGGCGACGTGGCCGAAGTGGCGGCGATCAAGCGCGTGTTCGGTGAGCATGCCTACAAGCTGGCGGTCAGCTCGACCAAGTCGATGACCGGCCACCTGCTGGGCGCCGCCGGTGCCGTAGAAGCGATCTTCAGCGTACTGGCAATCAACAGCCAGATGGCTCCGCCCACCATCAACCTGGACGAGCCGGACGAAGGCTGCGACCTCGACTTCGTGCCGCACCAGGCGCGCAGCATGCCGATCGATGTGGTGCTGTCCAACTCGTTCGGCTTTGGCGGTACCAACGGTTCGCTGGTATTCCGCCGGTTCGCCGGTTGATGCAAAGCTGGATCGATGGCCAGCCGGCGGCTGCAGTCAACCTGCAGAACCGCGGCCTGGCCTACGGCGATGGGCTATTCGAGACCATCGCCGTGCGCGACGGCCGGCCCAGCTTGCTGGACGGCCACCTCGCACGCCTGGCGCTGGGTTGCCAGCGCCTGGCGATCAGTACCGACCTGGCGCTGGTACGCGACGAACTCCTGCGCTATGCCAGCCAGCTCGGTGATGGCGTAGCCAAACTCATCCTTACTCGTGGTGACAGCCAGCGCGGTTACGCACCGGTTGCCGGTGCCGCGCCGCGGCGTATTCTGCAGGGCAGCCCGTTGCCCAGCTATCCTGTCGACAATGCCGAGCAGGGCGTGCAACTGTTTCCGTGCCAGACCCGGCTTGGGGAACAACCGCTGCTGGCCGGCCTCAAACACCTCAACCGCCTGGAGCAGGTGCTGGCCCGTGCCGAATGGCAGGACAGCGAACATGCCGAAGGCCTGATGCGTGATGGGCAGGGCAGGGTGATCGAAGGTGTGTACAGCAATCTGTTCCTGGTGCGCGATGGCGTGCTGTTCACGGCTGACCTAAGCCGCTGTGGCGTCGCTGGCGTGATGCGGGGCGCGTTGCTGGAACAGGCAGCGCTGCAGGGCATCCCATTGCAGGTCTGCGACCTGCCGTTCGACGCTCTGGAGCAGGCAGATGAAGTATTTGTCTGCAACAGCGTCTACGGTGTCTGGCCCGTGCGAGGCGTTGCCGAGCTAAACTGGTCGCCGGGCCCGCTCACCCGTAAACTGCAGGCCGTTGCCCGTACGTTACTGGAAACCTGAATTCGTGAGACGTAAATTCCTGCTGCTGCTGGAAATGGGCTTGATCCTCGCCGGCCTTGCCGTGGGCTGGTCGGCCTGGAAGGTCAACTCGGTCCTGGAGCAGCCTCTGCACGTGACGCAGGAGCGCCTGCTGGACGTGCCCAATGGCACCACCCCCAACCGCATGTTCTATCGCATGCAGAACGAAGGGTTGCTCGACGACGCCGTCTGGTTGCGCCTGTACTGGCGTTTCAACATGGCCGGCACCCCTCTGCACACCGGTGAGTATCGCCTGACCCCCGGCATGACCGTGGAGCAGCTGTTCGATGCCTGGCGTCGAGCCGACGTGGTGCAGTACAACCTCACCCTGGTCGAAGGCTGGACCTTCCGCCAGGTGCGCGCGGCCGTGGCCAAGCATGAAAAGATCAAGCACACCCTGGACGGGCTGTCCGATTCGGAAGTGATGGACAAGCTCGGCCATACCGGGGTGTTCCCTGAAGGGCGCTTCTTCCCGGACACCTATCGCTTCGTGCGCGGCATGACCGACGTCGAGTTGCTGCAGCAGGCCTATATGCGCCTGGACGAAGTGTTGGCCAAGGAGTGGGCCGAGCGCACCACCGACCTGCCATACCGCGACCCGTACCAGGCGCTGATCATGGCTTCACTGGTGGAGAAGGAAACCGGCATTCCTCAGGAGCGCGGGCAGATCGCCGGCGTTTTCGTGCGGCGCCTGCGCCTGGGCATGATGCTGCAGACCGACCCTACGGTGATCTACGGCATGGGTGAGCGCTACAACGGCAAGATCACCCGCGCCGACCTGCGCGAGCCGACGCCCTACAACACCTACACCATCACCGGCCTGCCGCCGACCCCGATCGCCATGGTCGGTCGCGAAGCGATTCACGCGGCGCTCAACCCGTCCGATGGCACCAGCCTGTACTTCGTCGCCCGTGGCGATGGCAGCCATGTGTTTTCCGACGACCTCGACGACCACAACTCGGCGGTGCGCGAGTTCCAGCTCAAGCGCCGTGCGGACTACCGCTCCAGCCCCGCGCCGCAATCGCAGCCAGAGCAACAGACGCAACCAGGTGCCGACGAGGCCGAACAACCCGAAGCCCCTGCCGACGAGTCTACCGTGCAGCCAGCGCCCGACCAGCCGCCTGTGCAGGACGCCCCAGCCGGCGGCGCGCAAGCGGCCGAACGGCCGATGTCTGACGAACAACATTAAGGACTGCCTGTGAGCGGCTTGTTTATTACTTTGGAAGGCCCCGAAGGCGCGGGCAAGAGCACCAACCGCGACTACCTGGCTGCGCGCCTGTGCGAGCAGGGCCTGGACGTAGTGCTGACCCGTGAGCCCGGCGGCACGCCGCTGGCCGAAAAGGTGCGTGAGCTGCTGCTGGCGCCCAGCGATGAAAGCATGGCGGCCGACACCGAACTGTTGCTGGTGTTCGCTGCGCGTGCCCAGCACCTGGCGCAGGTGATCCGGCCGGCGCTGGCCCGCGGGGCCGTAGTCTTGTGTGACAGGTTTACCGATGCGACATACGCCTACCAGGGCGGCGGGCGTGGTTTGCCAGTCGAGCGTATCGCCATCCTGGAGCAATTCGTCCAGGGCGACCTGCGCCCGGATCTGACTCTGGTCTTCGATCTGCCAGTCGAAGTGGGCCTGGCCCGCGCCGCCGCCCGCGGCCGCCTGGACCGTTTCGAGCAGGAAGGCCAGGCGTTCTTCGAAGCAGTGCGCCAGGCCTACCTGCAGCGCGCCGGTCGCGAACCACAGCGCTATACCCTGCTTGATGCCGCCCAGCCTCTGGAGGCGGTGCAGCGCTCCATTGATGCGTTGCTACCAGGCATCGTGGAGCGTTGCCGTGGCTGAGGCCTATCCCTGGCAGCAGGCCCTCTGGCAGCAACTGGCCGGCCGCAGCCAGCACGCTCACGCCTACCTGCTGCATGGGCCGCAGGGTATCGGCAAGCGGGCCTTGGCCGAGCGCCTGATGGCCCGCCTGCTGTGCCAGCAGCCCCAGGGCCTGGAGGCCTGTGGCGCGTGCAAGTCCTGTCTGCTGCTCAAGGCCGGCAGCCACCCGGACAACTTCGTACTTGAGCCCGAAGAAGCTGACAAGCCTATCAAGGTAGATCAGGTACGCGAGCTGGTGGCCTTCGTGGTGCAGACCGCGCAGCTGGGTGGGCGCAAGGTGGTACTGATCGAGCCAGTGGAGGCGATGAACGTCAACGCCTCCAACGCCTTGCTCAAGAGCCTCGAAGAACCCTCCGGTGATACCGTGTTGCTGCTGGTCACCCACCAGCCCAGCCGTCTGTTGCCGACCATCAAGAGCCGTTGCCAGCAGGTCGCCTGCCCGCAGCCCAGCCTGGCCCAGAGCCAAGCCTGGCTGGCCGGCGCGCTGCCCGACAGTGATGAGACCGAGCGCGACGAGTTGCTGACCCTGGCTGCCGGTTCGCCGCTGATGGCGGTCAGCTTGCAGGCGCAAGGCGTGCGAGAGCAGCGTGCGCTGGTCACCGACGGGGTGAAGAAGCTGCTCAAGCAGCAGCAATCGCCCAGCCAGCTGGCCGATGCCTGGAACGGTGTACCGCTGCTGCTGCTGTTCGACTGGTTCTGCGATTGGGCGCACCTGATCCTGCGCTACCAATTGACCCAGGACGAGGAAGGGCTAGGCTTGGCCGATATGCGCAAGGTGGTGCAGTACCTGGCGCAGAAGAGCCGCCAGGCCAAGGTGCTGGAGGTGCAGGCATGGATCCTGGAACAGCGCCAGAAGGTGCTGGGCAAGGCCAACCTCAACCGCGCCCTGCTGCTTGAATCGCTGCTGGCCCATTGGCTGCAGTTGCCGGGCGCCCGCTGATTTTCATTTTTTCATGTGTGTCGTTATCCCATGCTCGTAGATTCCCATTGCCACCTCGACCGTCTGGACCTGAGCGCCCACCAGGGCTCCCTCGATGCTGCCCTGCAGGCGGCGCGTGAGCGCGGGGTCGGGCATTTCCTGTGTATTGGCGTCAGTGCCGAGAATGCTGGTGCGGTGAAGGCGCTGAGCGAGCGTTACGCCGATGTCGATTGCTCGGTGGGCGTGCACCCGCTGGACCTGGCGCCGGGCGAAACGCCGGCGCTGGAATGGCTGCTGCGCGAACTGGCTCACCCACATGTGGTGGCGATTGGAGAAACCGGGCTGGATTACCACTACGAGCCGGAAGCAGCCGAGTTGCAGCAAGCCTCGTTCCGCCTGCACCTGGAGGCCTCGCGGCAGACCGGCAAACCGGTGATCGTGCATACCCGTGCGGCGCGTGCCGATACCCTGGCACTGCTGCGCGAGGCCAATCTGCCGCAGGCCGGCGTGCTGCACTGCTTCACCGAAGACTGGGACATGGCCAAGGCGGCGCTGGACCTGGGGTATTACATTTCGTTGTCTGGCATCGTTACCTTCCGCAATGCCGATGCCCTGCGTGAAGTGGCGCGGCAGGTGCCGGTCGATCGTTTGCTGGTGGAAACGGATTCGCCGTACCTGGCGCCGATTCCGTATCGCGGCAAGCCGAATTTGCCGCAGTATGTGCGTGAGGTGGCGGAGTACGTGGCTTCGTTGCGCGGGGCCAGTTATGAGCAGTTGGCCGAACAGACCACTGCCAACTTCAAGCGTTTGTTCCCGTTGGCGCGGGTGGCCTGACTCGAAGGGTTGCGGGTGAGGGCACCTAGCAGCCCACACGTAATCCCAAAAATGCCCCCAACGCCCCCCCCTCGAAACACCCAAAAAAAACCCGGGTTCTGGGGGGGGAATCCGGGTTAAGACCATTAGGAGTAAAACAAAGGTACGCGGTCCCTGAGCACCTTTATCGGCGCGCCACTTGGGGGGGATGCGCCGCGCCAACACTTCAAGTATTAGTCAGCTTTGGCGCAGTGCCAGTGCATATTGATCGATTTTTAAACAAATTTGGAATACGCCCACGTTTCATTCCTCCCGCAGCGCATGGCTATAAGCATCGTGAAACACAGACATGCTTGGATGATCCGTGCAATTTCTTGCAAGTTAGGCATAATAAACCGCTTCGATTGTCATCCAGTCCTTCCTATGCAGAAAGAACCTCGTAAGGTCCGTGAGTTTCGCCGTCGCGAACAGGAAATCCTCGACACCGCGCTCAAGCTTTTTCTCGAACAGGGAGAAGACAGCGTCACCGTCGAGATGATCGCCGACGCCGTGGGCATCGGCAAAGGCACGATCTACAAGCACTTCAAGTCCAAGGCGGAGATCTACCTGCGCCTGATGCTCGACTACGAGCGCGACCTGAACGCGCTGTTGCATTCGGCCGACGTCGATCGCGACAAGGAAGCCCTGTCGCGAGCCTACTTCGAGTTCCGCATGCGCGATCCGCAGCGTTACCGGCTGTTCGACCGCCTGGAAGAAAAGGTGGTCAAGGGCAACCAGGTACCGGAAATGGTCGAACAGCTGCACAGCATCCGTGCCTCCAACTTCGACCGCCTGACCCAGCTGATCAAGGGCCGTATCAGCGAAGGCAAGCTCGAAGACGTGCCGCCGTATTTCCACTATTGCGCCGCCTGGGCGCTGGTGCACGGCGCCGTGGCGCTTTACCACTCGCCGTTCTGGAGCAATGTGCTGGAGGACCAGGAAGGCTTCTTCCAGTTCCTGATGGACATTGGCGTGCGCATGGGCAACAAGCGCAAGCGCGACCCGGAACCTTCGAACTGAAGCATCCGCGTTCAGGCAATACGCAGTACCTGTAGGAGCAGCCTTGTGCTGCGAAAGGGCCGGTACAGCCAGCACACATCTGCATGGCTGTACTGGCCCTTTCGCAGCACAAGGCTGCTCTTACCTATTTCGGCGATGTGCAGGGCTTGCAAAAACCTGATTTATGAGTCAGGTTTTGCCAGCCCCCATCATCCATGCCGGAGTCATTCATGATCGTCGATCGTCAAGGCAGGCGTTTTCGCAACCTGCGCGTCAGCCTGACGGCTGCCTGTAACTATGCCTGCACCTACTGCGTGCCAGACGGCAAGCGCCTGGTGGCAGCACAGGACGAACTGTCGGCGGAGGCCCTGGCTCGTGGCGTGGCCTACCTGATCGAAGCCGCCGGCATCGAACGCTTGCGCATCACCGGCGGTGAGCCATTGGTCAGTCCGCGCCTGGATGCTTTCCTGGCCGCCGTGGCCAAGCTCGACCTTGACGATATCTCGATGACTACCAATGGCCAGTTGCTGGCGCGCAAGTTGCCCCAGTTGCAGGCGGCAGGTATCCGCCGATTGAACGTTTCCCTCGACACCCTCGACCCTCAGGCGTTCCGCCGTATTGCCCGGGGCGGCGACTTGGCCAGCGTGCTGGCGGGCATGGAGCGGGCCAGCGCCATGGGCATGCAGATCAAGGTGAACATGGTGCCGATGCGCGGGCACAACCTCGATCAGGTGCTGCCGCTGCTGGATTATTGCCTTGAGCGCGGCTTCGAACTGCGCTTCATCGAGCTCATGCGCATGGGCCACCTGGCCCGTGACCAAAACGTCTTCCTGCAGCAGTTCGTCGGCCTCGACCAACTGCTCGCACTGATTGCTGGCAAGCATGCCTACGTTCAGGTCGATGCGCCGCTGGACGCCACTGCCTTGCGTTATCAGGTGCCCGGCAGAGGCCACTTCGGCGTGATCGCCAACGAAAGCGTACCATTCTGCCGCACCTGCTCGCGGCTGCGCCTGTCCTCCACGGGCTGGCTGCATGGCTGCCTGTCGTCGGGCAATCGCCATTTCGTCGGCGACCTTCTGGAAAAACCGCGCCATCAGGCGCTGCCGGCGCTGCAGCGCTTGCTGGTAAAGGCCTTGGCAGACAAACAGGACCTGGCGTTTTCCGGCGATGTGATGGTGATGAAGGTGATTGGCGGCTGAAGCTGGCGCAAAAGCTGCATCCGCCAGCTATTCGCCGGTTTTTCGTCGCCGGCCACTGGAGGAAAGATGCGTAGCCTGGTTTTGCTGCTGGCGCTGATGGCGTTGGGCGGTTGCATGAATGTCAGCGATATGGGCGAGGGCGTCCGTTACCACATGAGCGATGCCGGTCTGCTGGACCACAGCGATACCCGTCGCACCCTGTCGATCCGCCTGCAGCCCGATTCGTTCATCTTCATCGGCCAGGGCGCGTTCGTGCCTCCGGGCAAGGGACCGGTGCCGCGGCAGAACGCGGTGGCCGAGCAGGCCTACAAGAGCTTCGTCGAATATTTCCCGCTGGTACGGCGTGCCCAAGGGCCATTGGGCCTGGAAGAGGCCATCGCCCAGGCCCGTTCGGTGGGTGCCGACTACGTGCTGTACACCCGCTTCGCGCGCACCGACGACCGCATCGGCAATGGCGACGAGTGGTATGACGAACAAGCGGTCGACCGCCTGGGCTGGGACACCGGCGTGGTGCAGATGATGCTCATCGAAACCAGTACCCGCTACCTGATCGACACTGCACGTATCAAGAGCCGTGGCGGTTTGTTGACGTTCCACGATAAAACCCCGGAGGATTTGCTTGGCGCGCCGATGCGCGAGTACGCTCGTAGCCTTCTGGGTGTGAGTGAATGAGGCAAGCGTGATGAGCGATTCCGGCAAGGCCAATGATCTTCTGGCGCAGATTCCCAAGGCCAAGGGCCTGCCGCCGGTACATCTGTGGAACCCGGACTTCTGCGGTGACATCGACATGCGCATCGCCCGTGATGGCACCTGGTATTACCTGGGTACGCCGATCGGTCGCAAGCCGATGGTGCGGCTGTTTTCCACCATCATCCGCCGCGATGGCGATGACTACTTCCTGATTACCCCGGTAGAGAAGGTGGGCATCCGCGTCGACGATGCGCCGTTCGTGGCCGTGGCGCTTGACGTGGAAGGTGAGGGTGAGCAGCAGGTGCTGCACTTCACCAGCAATGTCGAGGACCAGGTCGAAGCCGGGCCGGCCAACCCGCTGCGCGTGGTGATCGACGCTGTCACGCAGGAGCCATCGCCGTATGTGCTGATACGCAGCAATCTCGAGGCGCTGATTAATCGCAATGTGTTCTACCAGTTGGTAGAGCTGGCGGTGCCGCGCGAGATCGACGGGGAAGAGTGGCTTGGGGTCTGGAGCCACGGTGAGTTTTATCCGATCGGACGTAGCAGCTGAGATATCTGGTGCCTGCACCGGCTTCCTCGCGGGCTTGCCCGCGAAGAGGTCGGCACAGGCAATGATCGGCCTCTTGGTTTTTCCCCGAATTGGTCATTTGTCTCTCTGCCCCACAGGCCTAACCTGCAGGCAATTGCCATCCAGGAGAAGCCCCCATGAAACCGTTTAGCATCTCCTTTTCGCCCTGCTCGCCGCTCAAACCCCTGCCTGGGCGCACGGCGATGCTGCCGACCAGGTCAAGGTGCTGCAGCAGCAACAACCCTCGAACGCCCCCGGCAAGAGCGCCGTGATGCTCACCGTCAGCTACGCCCCCGGCCAGGCATCACCTGCGCATCAGCACCCGGGCGCAGTGATGGCCTACGTGCTGGAAGGGGCAGTGGTATCGAAGCTCGATCACGAGCCGGAGAAAACCTACAAGGCCGGTGAATACTGGTACGAAGCCCCGGGTACCGTGCACAGCGTGTCACGCAACGCCAGTCAGAAGCAGTCAGCCAGGTTGCTGGTCTGGAGCCTGGTGGATGAAGGCAGTGCGGTCACATTGCCCTATCCGGCAGCAGGCTCGGAGCGCTGAGCCTGCCCCAGCCGGGTTGTAACTTCCTGCATCAGGTTCGGGTCCAGTACCTGGCAAGGCGCAACCTGCACGTTGCTCGTGTAGAACGGCGGCAGATTTTGCGCCAGTCGAGCAACATCCTTGGCAGTGCAGCCTGTTGGCAGCAATACATATTGCAGGCTTGAGGGGAAGGACGGCGCGGTGTGCCGTTCCATGGTGGAGCCATACGCGCCAAGGGTCATGACCGCCTCGCTGTCGGCCGGGTCCGGAAAACGGAGCAGGACGAATGTGCAGAAACGGGGGTGGGTGAGATGCTGGTGTGCTTCGTGGCGGACCTGTGGGTCGTCATGGTTCATCAGGTTCCAGCGCAACGCGGCGTAGCTGCGAGTGGTCTCCATGAATGCAGTGCGAATGGGGGAGCGCGTTTCGTCACCGTTCAGGCAGGCCAGCAGATTGCCGAATGGGTCCAGCAAGGCTACGGCATTGCACCTATCTGCCGCGAGCGCTGTGTCGACCAATGGCTCGGCCAGTTCGATGCCGGGCAGCCGAGGGTCTGCACTTTTGCTGCGCAGGCTCCATGGGCTCAAGCCCGCCAGGGCCTGGCGTACCAGGCTCCGGCTGGGTAGGGTGATCGGGTCCTTCAGGGCAGATGGCGGGAGGCCGGCGTTGCTGCTTTCGTCGTGCACATGGTTCACGCTGGCCTCGAACAACGAACGGGTAAGGCACATCGTTGCGGCGTCGATGCGTTCGCCAGCGTAGACCGGCCCTTGCGGCGGCCCGACATAGTCGCGATCAAAAGGGCTGCCGACAGCATAGTAGCCCCACGTGGCTTGCGCGCGCAGACGAAGTGCGGCCGGCAGGCCGGGGAATTCGAAACGGCCGTCATGATTGACGCCGGCAAAGGTGTCGAGCGCACTTACGGCAACATTGAAGCCGGCAGTCAGCAAGGCGCCTGCGCACATGGCGCAGGGGTCGAGCGTGGTGATGACGGTCAGTTCATGCGTGGGGGGGAGGGCAAGGCGCTGCTGGTTGTCGAAATACCAGTCGACCAGCCGGCGCTCACCATGCCCCGTTGGGTCGCGGAGCCTGAATGCGGGTTGCGCCTGGCTGGCAGAGGGCTCCAGCACGCGGTTGTGCAGGGCGATCAGTACCTTTCCAGTGGCATTTTCGATGATGCAGCCACCCACGGCGAACGTTGCTTGTCGGCTTGCCAGGAGGGCCTGGTTGGCGGCGATTGCTACCGCTTGCTGAGCGTTCTGGGTGAAATCGTTGGCTTTCATGCTTGCCTGTGCTCGTCGAGGGATCTCGGACGATACAGCAGCCGTGCGCTGGCATGAGGGGATAAGTGCAACAAAAAACCTCCAGTGCTTGCGCATCTGGAGGTTTTCAATGTTTGGCTCCGCGACCTGGACTCGAACCAGGGACCCAATGATTAACAGTCATTTGCTCTACCGACTGAGCTATCGCGGAATCTGTGCGTATCTTACTGATTGCCCAGGGGAAGTCAAGCCACCCCTAGGCAAAACAATGAGTTACAGTACCTGCACGATAGCTTTGGTCACTACGTGGATGTTGCTCTTGTTCAGCGCGGCCACGGCGATGCGGCCGGTGTCCAGCGCATAGATGCCGAACTCGTTCTTCAGGCGGGCGACCTGTTCGACGGTCAGGCCCGAGTACGAGAACATGCCAACCTGGCGGCCAACGAAGCTGAAGTCGCGGTTGGCGCCATATTCGGCCAGCAGCGAAACCATCTGCTTGCGCATGCCGTGGATGCGCTCGCGCATTTCGGCCAGCTCGGTTTCCCACATCTGGCGCAGTTCGGCGCTGTTCAGCACGGTGGCAACGATGGTTGCACCGTGGGTCGGCGGGTTGGAGTAGGTGGTGCGGATCACGCGCTTGACCTGCGACAGCACGCGGGTGCTCTCGTCCTTGGAGGCGGTGACGATCGACAGCGCACCGACGCGCTCGCCGTACAGCGAGAACGACTTGGAGAACGAGCTGGACACGAAGAACTCCAGGCCCGACTCGGCGAACAGGCGCACGGCGAAGGCGTCTTCGGCGATGCCGTCACCGAAGCCCTGGTAGGCCATGTCGAGGAACGGCACGTGGCCCTTGGCCTTGACCACTTCCAGGACGTTCTTCCAGTCGTCCAGGCTCAGGTCGACGCCAGTCGGGTTGTGGCAGCAGGCGTGCAGCACCACGATCGAGCCGGACGGCAGGTTGTTCAGGTCTTCGAGCATGCCGGCGCGGTTGACGTCGTTGGTCGGCGCGTCGTAGTAGCGGTAGTTCTGCACCGGGAAGCCGGCCGATTCGAACAGCGCACGGTGGTTTTCCCAGCTCGGGTCGCTGATGGCAACCACGGCGTTCGGCGACACACGCTTGAGGAAGTCGGCGCCAATCTTCAGTGCGCCGGTACCGCCGACGGCCTGCACGGTAACCACGCGGCCGGCGGCCAGCAGTGGCGACTCGGCGCCGAACAGCAGCTTTTGTACAGCCTGGTCGTAGGTGGCGATACCGTCGATCGGCAGGTAGCCGCGCGAGGCGTGCTGGGCGGCACGCTGGGTCTCGGCTTCGATCACGGCGCGCAGCAGCGGAATGCGGCCTTCCTCATTGCAGTACACGCCCACGCCCAGGTTGACCTTGTCGGTACGTGGGTCGGCGTTGAATGCTTCGTTGAGGCCCAGAATAGGGTCGCGGGGTGCCAGCTCGACAGCGGAAAACAGGCTCATTGTTACCTTGGCTCTGATTGGAGTGTGATAGGACGTACACGCTCCAGCCCGAATGCACTGAAGCGGTGCACAAACGGGGAGTCAGTATAGTGATACCGACCGGTCACCGCGACAGTCCGGCATCGCTTTTCAGGTCATTTGCGCAAATATTTTTCGACCATTGGTCTAATTGCCGGGTCCACTGCAACAAGCGCTCACAGCTGTGCCTTGAAAGCGCCCCCCTGCGGGCGCATTTGGGTATAGACTACTGGCTAAATTTACAGTTGCTGCAACACCGCGAGGTCTGTCATGTCCGAGTTCCAGCTCGTCACCCGTTTCCAGCCGGCCGGCGACCAGCCCGAGGCCATCCGCCAGATGGTCGAAGGTATCGAGGCGGGGCTGTCGCACCAGACGCTGCTCGGGGTGACTGGCTCGGGCAAGACCTTCAGCATCGCCAACGTCATTCAGCAGGTGCAGCGGCCTACCCTGGTGCTTGCGCCGAACAAGACCCTGGCCGCGCAGCTTTATGGCGAATTCAAGGCATTCTTCCCCAACAATGCGGTGGAGTACTTCGTTTCCTACTACGACTACTACCAGCCTGAAGCCTACGTACCGTCGTCCGACACCTTCATCGAGAAGGACGCTTCGATCAACGACCACATCGAGCAGATGCGCCTGTCGGCGACCAAGGCGCTGCTGGAGCGGCGTGACGCGATCATCGTCACCACCGTGTCGTGCATCTACGGCCTGGGCAGCCCCGAGACCTACCTGAAAATGGTCCTGCACGTGGACCGTGGCGACAAGCTCGACCAGCGCGCGTTGCTGCGCCGCCTGGCCGACCTGCAATACACCCGCAACGAGATGGACTTCGCCCGCGCCACCTTCCGCGTGCGCGGCGATGTGATCGACATCTTCCCGGCCGAATCGGACCTCGAGGCCATCCGCATCGAACTGTTCGATGACGAGGTGGAGAACATCGCCGCCTTCGACCCGCTGACCGGCGAGGTCTTCCGCAAGCTGCCGCGTTTCACCTTCTACCCCAAGAGCCACTACGTCACCCCGCGGGAAACCCTGCTGGAGGCGGTGGAGGGCATCAAGGAAGAGCTCAAGGACCGCCTGGAATACCTGCAGAAGGCCAACAAGCTGGTCGAGGCCCAGCGCCTGGAGCAACGCACCCGCTTCGATCTGGAGATGATCCTGGAGCTGGGCTACTGCAACGGCATCGAGAACTACTCGCGCTACCTGTCCGGGCGCCCGGCCGGGGCGCCGCCGCCCACCCTGTACGACTACCTGCCGCCCGATGCGCTGCTGGTGATCGACGAATCCCACGTCAGCGTTCCGCAGGTCGGCGCCATGTACAAGGGCGACCGCTCGCGCAAGGAAACCCTGGTCGAGTACGGCTTCCGCCTGCCTTCGGCGCTGGACAACCGGCCGATGCGTTTCGACGAGTGGGAGGACGTCAGCCCGCAGACCATCTTCGTATCCGCCACCCCGGGCCCCTATGAGGCCGAGCACGCCGGGCGCGTGGTAGAGCAGGTGGTGCGCCCCACCGGCCTGGTCGACCCTCAGGTGGAAGTACGCCCGGCGCTTACCCAGGTGGATGACCTGCTGTCGGAAATCCGCAAGCGCGTGGCACAGGGCGAGCGGGTGCTGGCCACCACGCTGACCAAGCGCATGGCCGAAGACCTCACCGACTACCTGGCCGACCACGACGTGCGGGTGCGTTACCTGCACTCGGACATCGACACCGTCGAGCGGGTGGAGATCATCCGCGACCTGCGCCTGGGTACCTTCGACGTGCTGGTGGGCATCAACCTGCTGCGTGAGGGCCTGGACATGCCCGAGGTGTCGCTGGTGGCGATCCTCGATGCCGACAAGGAAGGTTTCCTGCGCTCCGAGCGCTCACTGATCCAGACCATCGGCCGTGCTGCGCGTAACCTCAATGGCCGGGCCATCCTGTATGCCGACAACATCACCGGTTCCATGCAGCGCGCCATCGACGAAACCGAGCGTCGTCGCGAGAAGCAGATCGCATTCAACCAGGCCAATGGCATCGTGCCCAAAGGCGTGGTCAAGGACATCACCGATATCATGGAAGGCGCCACCGTGCCCGGCGCGCGCAGCAAGAAGCGCAAGGGCATGGCCAAGGCAGCGGAGGAGAGCGCCCGTTACGAGGCCGAGCTGCGCACGCCGGGCGAGATCACCAAACGCATCAAGCAACTGGAAGAGAAGATGATGCAGTTCGCCCGCGATCTGGAGTTCGAGGCCGCGGCGCAATTGCGCGACGAGATTGCCCAGCTGCGCGAGCGGTTGATTACCAGCTGAAGCCTGGCGCGGGCCTTGTGGGAGCGGGCGTGCCCGCGAAGAATTCAACGCGGTGGCTGGCACCGGCTGCGCCGGTGTTCGCGGGCACGCCCGCTCCCACAGGGACCGCATACAGTTTGAAATAGCCTCAATGTGCTTCTCCCGCTTTCAGCCCCTCCGGCAACTTGCGGGTCAACAACACCGCCACCATGCTCACCGCTAACCCGATCCCCACAAAGTGGAACGCATCGTTATAGGCCATGATCAACGCCTGCTGGTGAGTGATCTCGCTCAACTTGCCCAGCGCCGCATTGTCATTGCCCAGCCGCTCCGCCAGTTGCGCCAACCGTTCCGCCACCTGCGGGTTGCTCGGCACCACCGCCTCCCTCAGGTAATCGAAATACACCTTGGTCCGTGCATCCAGCAGGGTGGCCAGCAGCGCAATGCCGATCGCACCGCCCAGGTTACGCAGGATATTGAACAGGCTCGACGCCGAACCCGCATCCTGCGGCTGTATATACGCCGTGGCGATCAGCGAAATGGTCACCATGATCATTGGCTGGCCGATGGCACGGATGATCTGGATATGGTTGAACTGCGGCCCTGCAAAATCCGGATTGAGCACCCCCGAGCCGAAACTGGCGGCGCCGAACAGGCAGAACCCCAGGGCACACAACACCTTGGGCGACACCACTTTCATCAGTTGCGGCACCAACGGGATCAGGAACAGCTGCGGGATACCCATCCACATGATCACCTCGCCGATCTGCAAGGCGTTGTAGCCCTGCACCTGCGCCAGGTACAGCGGCAGCAGGTAGATCGACCCGTACAAGCCCACCCCCATGCCAAGGCTGGCGATGCTCGACAGGCCAAAGTTGCGGTTGCCGAGGATGCGCAGGTTGATCAGCGGGTGTGGCTTGGAAAACTGCAGGATGACGAAGGTGATCAGGCTGACCAGGGCGGTGCTGCCCAGGCCGACGATCAGCTGCGATTCCAGCCAGTCCTTGCGGTGGCCTTCCTCCAGGAACACCTGCAGGCAGCCAAGCCCCAGGCCCAGGGTGACGATGCCGGCGTAATCGGTGCTTTTCAGCAGCTCCCAGTGCGCGTCCTTCTTTTCCAGCCCGTACAGCAGGCCGGCGATCATCACCAGGCCCGGTGGGATATTGATGTAGAAAATGTACTCCCAGCCCCAGTTCTCGGTCAGCCAGCCGCCCAAGGTGGGGCCGATGGAGGGGGCGAAGGTGGCGGTCATGGCGAACATGGCCATGCCCTTGGCGCGGTGGTGTTCGGGCAGCTTGATCAGGGTCAGGGTGAAGGCCAGCGGGATCAGCGCACCGCCGGTAAAACCCTGCAGGGCGCGGAACAGGATCATGCTCTCCAGGTTCCAGGCCATCGAACATAACAGCGACGACAACAGGAAACCGCTGGACACCCACACGGCCAGGCGCCGCGCCGACAGCAGCTGCACCAGCCAGGCGGTGAGCGGGATCATGATGATTTCCGCGACCAGGTAAGAGGTGGAAATCCACGAGCCTTCCTCCAGCGTCGCCGACAGTGCGCCCTGGATGTCCTTGAGCGACGAGTTGGTGATCTGGATGTCCAGCACCGCCATGAAGGCGCCGAGCATCACGCTCATCACCGCGATCCAGTCCCGCCGTGTCGGCTCCGCGGTTGGCCTGAGCAGCTGGTCACCGGCCATTGTGGCCTTCGTCTTCGCTGCGCAGGTCGACGGTGGCGGTCACCGACATGCCAGGGCGGATGCGCCCGTGCAGCGGGTTGTCAGCGCGGAAGGTCAGCTTGACCGGAATACGCTGCACCACCTTGGTGAAGTTGCCGGTGGCGTTGTCGGGCGGTAGCAGGCTGAACTGCGCGCCGGAGGCGGCGAAAAGGCTGTCGACCCGGCCTTCTATCGGTGTGTCGGGGTAGCTGTCGAACAGCAGCTCGGCACGCTGGCCGGGCTGCATGCGGCCGATCTGGGTTTCCTTGAAATTGGCCTGCACCCAGATGTCTTCATCCGGCACGATCGACAGCAGGTAAGCACCGGCCTGTACCACCTGGCCATTGCGCGCGTTGCGCTGGCCGATGCTGCCGCTGATCGGTGCACGGATTTCACAGCGGGTCAGGTTCAGTTCGGCTTGTGCCAGGTCGGCGCGAGCGTTGGCGATCTGCGCGTCGAGGCGCTTGAGTTCGGCGGTCAGTGCGTTGACTTGCTGGCGCTGGCTTTGCAGGTCGGCACGGGCCTTGTCGACCTGCGAGCCGGCGACATGGCTGTCCGCGGACAGGGTGGTGACCCGTTCTTCCGATACGAAACCTGGTTTGCGCAGCTTCTCGGCACGGCTCAGGTCCAGGCGCGAGCGGTCGAAGGTGGCCTGGTTGGCCGCCACCTGGGCCTGGCCGGCGGCGATCAGGCTGGCTTGCTGGGTCAGGCGGCTTTGCGCCTGCACCTGCTCGGCTTCGCGGGTGGCCAGGGCGGCGCGGGCGCGTTGCACGGCCAGTTCGAAGTCGGCGGCCTCCAGGCGCACCAGCAGGTCGCCTTTCCTGACGTGCTGGTTGTCCTCGACCCGCACCTCGTCGATGCGTGCGCCCAACTGGCTGGAAATGCGGGTGATCTCGCCCTGTACGTAGGCGTTGTCGGTGCTTTCGTAGAAGCGGCCCTTGAAGTACCAGTGGCCCAGGAAGGTGAGGGCGATGACGGCCACCAAGGTGAAGAAGACCAGCAGGCGGCGTTTGAGTTGGGCAGGCATGAGGACTATCGTTCCAGAAATGTAAATAAATTTAACAGCGGCACATGGCCGGTCGACAAGTGACGTTCGCGCCATTGCTGGAGCCCGGTGCCTGCCTCCTGCTAACATCCCGCCTTTGTTTCATCTTTCGTTCGAGACTCTCCATGACCACCGTACGCACGCGTATCGCGCCATCGCCTACCGGCGACCCCCATGTCGGCACTGCCTACATCGCCCTGTTCAACTACTGCTTTGCCAAGCAGCACGGCGGTGAGTTCATCCTGCGCATCGAAGACACCGACCAGCTGCGCTCCACGCGCGAGTCGGAGCAGCAGATCTTCGATGCCCTGCGCTGGCTCGGCATCGAATGGAACGAAGGTCCGGACGTCGGCGGCCCGCACGGCCCTTACCGGCAGAGCGAGCGTGGCGAAATCTACGCCAGGTACGCCAAGGAGCTGGTTGACGCCGGCCATGCCTTCTACTGCTTCTGCACCGCCGAAGAGCTGGAGCAGATGCGCGCAGAGCAGCAAGCCCGTGGCGAAACCCCGCGCTACGACGGCCGCGCGCTGCTGCTGAGCGCCGAGGAAGTGCAGCGCCGCCTGGACGCTGGCGAGCCGCACGTGATCCGCATGAAAGTGCCGAGCGAAGGCGTGTGCGTGGTACCGGACATGCTGCGTGGTGATGTCGAGATCCCGTGGGACCGCATGGACATGCAGGTGCTGATGAAGAACGACGGCCTGCCGACGTACTTCCTGGCCAACGTGGTCGACGACCATCTGATGGGCATCACCCACGTGCTGCGCGGCGAAGAGTGGCTGCCATCGGCACCCAAGCTGATCAAACTGTACGAATACTTCGGCTGGGAACAGCCCAAGCTGTGCTACATGCCGCTGCTGCGTAACCCGGACAAGTCCAAGCTGTCCAAGCGCAAGAACCCGACCTCGGTGACTTTCTACGAGCGCATGGGCTTCATGCCCGAGGCGATGCTCAACTACCTGGGCCGCATGGGCTGGTCGATGCCGGACGAGCGCGAGAAGTTCTCGCTGGCCGAGATGGTCGAGCACTTCGACCTGTCGCGTATCTCGCTGGGCGGCCCGATCTTCGACATCGAGAAGCTGTCCTGGCTGAACGGCCAGTGGCTGCGCGAACTGTCGGTCGAGGAGTTCGCCGCGCGCCTGCAGAAGTGGGCGTTCAACAGCGACTACATGATGAAGATCGCCCCGCACGTGCAAGGCCGGGTGGAAACCTTCAGCCAGGTTGCCCCGCTGGGCGGGTTCTTCTTCGAAGGCGCGCTGAAGCTGGACGCCAAGCTGTTCGAAAGCAAGAAGCTGTCGGCCGACCAGGTACGCCAGGTGATCCAGCTGATCCTGTGGAAGCTCGAAAGCCTGCGTCAGTGGGAAAAAGAGCGCATCACCGGTTGCATCCAGGCGGTGGTCGAGGCGCTGGAGCTGAAGCTGCGTGATGCCATGCCGCTGATGTTTGCCGCCATTACCGGCCAGGCCAGCTCGGTTTCGGTGCTGGACGCGATGGAAATCCTTGGCCCGGACCTGACCCGCTACCGCCTGCGCCAGGCCCTGGACCTGCTGGGTGGTGTGTCGAAGAAAGAAAACAAAGAGTGGGAAAAGCTGCTGGCCTCTATCGCCTGACAGTGGTCCCGAGGCCATAAGCCGAACTTGTGGGAGCGGGTAAACCCGCTCCCACGGGGCTCAGTGTTCAGTTTTGGCAAGGGGAGGGCGGTAAGTGATTGTTATCTGTGAAAAATTTTTTGAATATTTTGAAAAATTCGTTTGACAGCCCTGCAATCCGATCTTAATATGCGCCCCGTCCACAGCGATGAACGAAAACGAAACGCCAGGCACCCAGCCAGCGCTTCGGTTCAAAGCGACATTGTGGGGCTATAGCTCAGCTGGGAGAGCGCCTGCATGGCATGCAGGAGGTCAGCGGTTCGATCCCGCTTAGCTCCACCAAATTCCGTCTGGCAGCCAAGGCTGTCGGGCAAGACCGGGTCCAGCAACCGGGTCTTGAAGGTAAGAAGGTTCGTCCCCTTCGTCTAGTGGCCTAGGACACCGCCCTTTCACGGCGGTAACAGGGGTTCGAGTCCCCTAGGGGACGCCAGTTTTGCACAAGCGATGTTTCAGGATGTCGCTGGGCCGAGAGGCTAGAAATCCGGGGCTATAGCTCAGCTGGGAGAGCGCCTGCATGGCATGCAGGAGGTCAGCGGTTCGATCCCGCTTAGCTCCACCAATTTGCCGCGGTTCGCGAAAGCGGATCGGCACGAAGGTTACGTCCCCTTCGTCTAGTGGCCTAGGACACCGCCCTTTCACGGCGGTAACAGGGGTTCGAGTCCCCTAGGGGACGCCACTTTTCCTGCGTTTTGCAGGGCTTTAAAGGCTCGTCGATTACTGATGAGCCTTTTGTTTCGGGGCTATAGCTCAGCTGGGAGAGCGCCTGCATGGCATGCAGGAGGTCAGCGGTTCGATCCCGCTTAGCTCCACCATTTCTGCCGCGGTTCGCGTAAGCGGATCGGCACGAAGGTTACGTCCCCTTCGTCTAGTGGCCTAGGACACCGCCCTTTCACGGCGGTAACAGGGGTTCGAGTCCCCTAGGGGACGCCACGTTTACCCGCGTTTTGCGGGACTTTGAAGGCTCATTCGATTATTGAATGGGCCTTTTGTTTTTCTCCCCTAATCAAAATTTCGCGACCGACAGGCGGCTGCAGATTCTGCTTGCCAAAAAATATTATGCGAATAATATTTCGATCATCATATTTTTGTTGGCGAGTGGCCTGATGAGCGACAAGAAGAGCAGAACCCGCGAGCGCATTCTCGAGGCGGCGCGAAGTGCGCTGATCCAGCACGGCCCGGCCGAGCCCAGCGTCAGCCAGGTCATGGGTGCGGCAGGCCTGACCGTCGGTGGTTTCTACGCCCACTTCGACAGCAAGGACGAGTTGATGCTCGAAGCGTTCCGCCAGTTGCTGGGCGAGCGCCGCGCCTTGCTCGCGCAGATCGACCCCAGCCTCGATGGCGCCGGGCGGCGGGCGCTGGCCAGTGCGTTCTATCTGTCGCGCAAGCACCGTGATGCCGAAGTGCATGCCTGCCCGCTGCCCAATTCGCTGGGCGAGATGCAGCGCCTGCCAGAGGCCTTCCGCGAGGTTCTGGCCGAGCACATCGAGTTGATGGCTGCCGCCATGGTCGACCGCCCCGAGGACGCCGACAAGGCATTGGCCGACCTGGCCCTGATGGTTGGTGGCCTGGCGCTTGCCCGTGCCCTGGGCACCAGCGAACTGTCCGATCGTATTCTGCGCGCCGCCAAATCGGCGGTGCTTTGAGCCTGGAGCATGGCGATGACTACCCTGAGCTGGATTCGTGGTGTCAATGGCACCTTGGGCCGCCTGGCCCCCGAGCATGTCGCGGGCAAGATGCGCCGTGCCTTCATGACTCCTCGCAACCTGCCGCCACGGGATTGGGAGTTGCCCGTGCTGGCCAGCGCCGAGCGCATCACTTTGCGCTTCGGCTTGTCGGCCTTGCGCTGGGGCAAGGGGCCGACCGTGCTGATGATGCACGGCTGGGAGGGGCGCCCGACCCAGTTTGCCGCGTTGATCGAAACCTTGGTCCAGGCGGGGCACACGGTGGTGTCGCTGGAGGGGCCGGGGCATGGCCGTTCGCCTGGCGAACAGGCAAATGTGGTGTTGTTTGCCCGAGCGCTGCTGGAAGCTGCCGCCGAGCTGCCGCCGCTGCGCGCGGTTATTGGCCATTCCATGGGCGGCGCCAGTGTATTGCTGGCCTTGCAGATGGGGCTGCGTACCGAGGCAGCGGTAAGCATCGCTGCCCCGGCGCGGCTATTGGGCGTACTGCGTGGCTTTGCCCATCGTCTGGGTCTGCCGGCGCGGGCGCGGGCTGCATTCATTCGCCAGGTGGAGCGGGATGTGGGCATGCAGATTGCGCGGCTGGATGTGACGGGTTACCAGTTGGAGTTACCCGGGCTGGTGGTGCATGCCGCCGATGATGCCTTGGTCGCAGCCGATGAGGCCCGGGTTATCCACAAGGCCTGGTTCGATAGCCGCCTGATGCTGCTGGAGGCGGGTGGCCACCAGCGCGTGCTGTCCGATCCGCGCCTGAGTGAAGCGGTGCTGGAGCTGCTGGCCCGGGCTGGCGCGGTGCCTGTAGGAGCGGCCTTGTGTCGCGATGGGCTGCGCAGCAGCCCCGGCAATCTGTGTCGGGACTGAGATTTTGGGGCCGCTGCGCGCCCCATCGCGACACAAGGCCGCTCCTACAGGGACCGCGTAGCCCCGCAGGCAAGTGCAGAAGGGCTGGACTTTCCCTCGGCGGTCCCTGCTAAATCCACTTTTGCTCCAAGGAAGCGAACATGAGCTGGGACTTGGCAACACCCTTCGTCATCGACCTGCGCGTCGGTAGCGAGGATATCGACGGCCTCGGCCACGCCAACAACGCGGTCTACGTCACCTGGCTGGAGCGCTGCGCCTGGCGCCATTCCCAGCGCCTGGGCCTGGACCTGGCCGAATATCGCCGGCTGGACCGGGCCATGGCGGTGGTGCGCCACGAAATCGACTACCTGGCTGCTGCCTACGAGGATGACGAGTTGCAACTGGCCACCTGGATCATCGACTGGGACCAGCGCCTGCGCATGACCCGGCGCTTCCAGCTCAAGCGCCCGCGCGACGGCGTGACTTTGCTGCGCGCCCAGACCACCTTTGCCTGCATCGAGCTGTCCAGCGGCAAGCCCAAGCGCATGCCGGCGGAGTTCCTCGACGGTTACGGCCCGGCGCTGATCGGCGCCTGAAACACCGGCAATTTTTGTTAAACTGCCGGCTTTTTCCGCCGAGACCCCGACATGCAAATTGCCCTGGCCCCCATGGAGGGGCTGGTCGACAACATCCTGCGCGACGTGCTGACCCGCGTGGGCGGTATCGACTGGTGCGTCACCGAGTTCATTCGCGTGTGCGACCGCCTGCTGCCGCCTTCCTCGTTCGACAAGCTGGCGCCCGAGTTGCGCAATGGCGCACGGACCGCTGCAGGGGTACCAATGCGCGTGCAGTTGTTGGGGTCGGACCCTGTGTGCCTGGCGGAAAACGCCGCGCTGGCCTGCCAGTTGGGCGCGCCGGTGATAGACCTGAACTTCGGTTGCCCGGCCAAGACCGTGAACAAGTCGCGCGGTGGAGCGGTGCTGCTCAAGGAGCCGGAGCTGCTGCACGCCATTGTGCGTGAAGTGCGCCGTGCCGTGCCGGCACATATCCCGGTCACCTCGAAGATGCGCCTGGGTTTCGACAGCCCCGATGGCGCGCTGGAGTGTGCCATGGCGCTGGCCGAAGGCGGTTCGGCGCACCTGGTGGTGCATGCGCGGACGAAGGTCGAGGGCTACAAGCCCCCGGCCCACTGGGAGTGGGTGGCGCGGGTGCAGGATGTGGTCAAGGTGCCAGTGTTCGCCAACGGCGAGATCTGGACCGTGGATGACTGGCGGCGCTGTCGTGAGGTCAGTGGCGCCGAAGATATCATGCTGGGCCGTGGGCTGGTTTCGCGCCCCGATCTTGGGCTGCAGATTGCCGCGGCGCGTGATGGGCGGGAGTACCGGCCGATGAGCTGGGACGACCTGCTGCCGTTGCTTCGCGAGTTCTGGCGTCAGGCCCAGGCCAAGTTGTCGCCGCGCTATGCACCGGGGCGGATGAAGCAGTGGCTGGCGATGCTGACCCGCAGTTATCCCGAAGCGGTTGTGCTGTTTGCCGAATTGCGGCGGGAAGATGACTGTGCGCGGATCAGCCGGTTGCTGGGGGTTGAGGCGGTTTCCTTGGAGGCTTGTGTTGCCTGATCCGGCCCTTTCGCGGGCGTGCCCGCGAAGAGGCCATCAAATCCAGTGCAGGAATCCAGATTTTTTCTGCTCCCCCCTTGAAAGCATTTCCCCCGGCCATATCTCTTGAGTACGCGATGCCGAAGTCGGGTCGCGTAATGACTTACTTGCTGAATCTCAGGAGTTCATGACCATGACTACCGCTTTCTCTCTCGCTCCACTGTTCCGCCATTCCGTTGGTTTCGACCGTTTCAACGACCTGTTCGAATCCGCGGCACGTAACGAGGCCGGTAGCAGCTACCCGCCCTACAATGTGGAAAAGCATGGCGATGACCACTACCGTATCGTGGTTGCTGCAGCCGGTTTCCAGGAAGAGGACCTCGACCTGCAGGTTGAAAAAGGTGTCCTGACCGTGACCGGTGGCAAGCGCGACAATGGCCCTGCTGAAGTGACCTACCTGCATCAGGGTATCGCGCAGCGCGCCTTCAAGCTGTCGTTCCGCCTGGCCGACCATATTGAAGTCAAGGCCGCCGGCCTGGCCAATGGCCTGCTCAGCATCGACCTGCTGCGCATCGTGCCTGAAGAGGCCAAGGCCAAGCGCATTCCGATCAACGGCGACAAGCCAGCGCTGAACTGATCGTGTAGATGTGAAAAAGGGCACCCCTAGGGGTGCCCTTTTTTGTGGCGGCTGTCTTGCACAACATCCAGAAGCTGGCGCGATCACTGTGGGAGCGGTTTCAGTAATCCGCCGGCGCCTCCAGCAACATCTGCCGGAACTCCGGCAACGGCAGCGGCCGGCTGTGCAAGTACCCCTGGTACAGGTGGCACCCCAGCCGTTCCAGAAACTCCAGTTGTTCGGTCAGTTCCACCCCTTCGGCAATCACCGTCAACTCCAGGCTGCGAGCCATGGCGACGATAGCGCGGACGATTTCGGCGTCGTTGGGGTCTTCCGGCGCATCGCGCACGAAGGTCTGGTCGATCTTCAGCGCGTCCACTGGCAGGCGTTTCAGGTAGGTCAGCGAGGAATAACCGGTGCCGAAGTCATCCATGGCAAAGCTCACCCCGTAGCGCTTCAGCTCGCGCATCTTACTGATGGTGTCCTCCAGGTTCTGGATGACGATGCCTTCGGTAATTTCCAGCGTCAGCATTTGCCGTGGCAGGCGGTAATCGTCCAGACTGCGCAGCACCCGCCCGACAAAGTCGTTCTGGCGGAACTGCCGTGGGCTGATGTTCACGCACAAGCTGAAATCATCGGCGTCGATCAGCCCGTCGCCGAGCATGCGTGCGCAGGCATCGCACGCTTCGTCGAGTATCCAGCTGCCAACCTCCAGGATCAGGCCGCTTTCTTCCAGCACCTGAATGAATTGCGCCGGTGGCTGCTGACCCAGTTGCGGATGATGCCAGCGCAGCAGCACCTCGGCACCGACGATGCGGTTGTCGCGCGCATCCACCTGTGGCTGGAAGTGCAGCGCCAACTCGCCGCGGGCCAGGGCCAGGCGCAGGTCGTTTTCCATGCGCAGGCGCTCGCTGGCAGCCTTCTGCATGGTGGTATGGAACAGCTGGGTGGTGTTGCGCCCGGAATCCTTGGCACGGTACAGGGCGATATCGGCACGCTTGAGCAGGTCGGCCGGGGTGGCGCCGTGGTCAGGGATCAGCGCCACGCCTATGCTGGGTGTTACCTGCAGGCGCTGGCCATCCAGCGACATCGGCTCGGCCAGCAGTTCGCGCAGGGTATCGGCCAGCCCGCGGACTTTCTCTTCGACCAGCTCGCGGCTGCCTTCCAGGCCGCTGAGCAATACCACGAACTCATCGCCACCCAGGCGCGCCACGGTGTCTTCCAGGCGCACACTGGCTTCCAGCCGCGCTGTGATGATCTTCAGCACCGTGTCGCCCACCGGGTGGCCCAGCGAGTCGTTGATGTGCTTGAAGTGGTCGAGGTCGAGGAACAGCAGGGCGCCGCGAAGGTTGTGGCGCCTGAGCAGGGCGATCTGCTGGCTCAGGCGGTCCATCAGCAGGGCGCGGTTGGGCAGGTTGGTCAGCGGGTCGTGGTAGGCCAGGTGGCGAATCTGTGCCTGGGCGTTTTTCAGCTGGCTGACATCGCGGGCGGTTACCAGCAGGCAGTCCACCTCATTGAGGGTGATCGGCTCCACCGACACTTCCACGGTGAGGATGTCGCCGCGCTTGTTGCGCCCTAGCATCTCGCGATGATGCACCCGGCCACGCTCGCGCAACTCGGCCAGCAGGGCGCTGCGCTGCTTGTCGTCGGCCCAGATGCCGATCTCGTACACCGTGCGGCCGACCACGTCGGCGGCGTTGTAGCCGGTCAGGCGGCAGAAACCGTCGTTGATTTCCAGGTAGCGACCGCTGTAGCGTTCGGTGATGGTGATGGCGTCAGGGCTGGAGTGGAAGGCCTTGGCAAACTTCTCCTCGCTGGACTTCAGCGCCGCCTCGGCGCGCTGCTGCTGGGTGATGTCGCGCAGGGTGGTAACACTGCAAGGCTGGTCATCGACGGTGATCAGGCGGCTGGAAATCACGCAGGTCAGCGGTGCCCCATTGCGGTGGTTGACCACTACGGCGACGTTGCTCAGGGCCTGCTCGCGGATTACCCGCTCGATGCGTTGCGCGCGCTCGATGGACTCCGCCCACAGGCCGATTTCCTCGGCGGTGCGGCCGATCACCTGCTCGGTGCTCCAGCCGAAGGTCTGGGTGAACGCCGGATTGATCTCGATGAACTGCCCGGTGTCCTGGCGGGTGACACAGATTGGGTCGGGGCTTACCTGGAACAGGCTGGCGAACTTCTCTTCCGAAGCGCTCAGGCGCTGTTCGCGCTCCACCTGGTCGGTGATGTCGAGCAAAGTGCCAGCCATGCGCAGCGGGTTGCCCTGCTCGTCGCGGTACAGCCGGGCGCGGCTTTCGATGTAGCGCGAGATGCCGTTTTCCAGCTGTACCCGGTAGGTGATCTGGTAGTTGCCGGCAGGTCCTTCGCGCAGGCTGCGGTAGGCCTGGCGCATCGAATTGCGCTCTTGCTCCGGGACCCCTTCGAAAAACGCGTCGAACGATTCGTGAAACGGGATGGGCGGCAGGCCGTGCAGCTGCGCGGCGCGCGCCGAACCGTAGAGCATGCCGCTGGGAATATGCCAGTCCCAGGTGCCCAGCTGTGCCGAATCCAGGGCCAGGTCCAGGCGCTCCTGGCTGTCCTTCAAGGCCTGCTCGGCACGTTTGCGCTCGGTGGTGTCGATAAAGGTGCTGAGCAGGAAGGTTCCGCCCTCCAGTTCGATGCCCTGGGTACAGAGGATGCCGTCATGTACCTTGCCGCTGGTAGCGCGGAACTGGACTTCCATTATCAAAGGGCCAGTGTTGCCACGGGTCGACTCCAGCAACTGGTGGCGCTGTTCGGGGTTTGCCCACAGGCCAAGCTCCAGGCTGGTCTTGCCGATCACCTGGCTACCGGGCCAGCCGAACATGTCTTCGAAGTGCTGGTTGACCTCGAAGATCATGCCGTCGTGGCGTCGGGTGAGCAAAATGGCATTGGGGCTGAGGTGGAACAGGGTGGCGAAGCGTTTTTCCGAATTGATCAACGCCGTTTCCCGCTCGCGCTGGCGGGTGATTTCACGGATCACCCCGATCATCTGCGGCCGGCCGTTCGGGTCGTGGGTCAGGCTGCCGTTGATCTCCAGCCAGTGCAGGCTGCCGTCCGGCCAGCGGATGCGGTGGCGCATGGCCTGCTCCACCGGTTCGCCGTTGAACACTGCCTGGAACACCTGGCGTGTGCGCGCACGGTCTTCCTCCGGCAGCAGGTCGAGGTAGTCGATATCTGCGGGGAGCGGGCGCTGCGGGTCGAAGCCGAACAGAGCCTGGGTGCCCCGTGACCAGCTCACCCGGCCGCTGTCGATATCCCATAGCCAGGCTCCCAGCCGTGCGCCGTTGAGTGCGGCCAGCAACTGTGGGGCGTTCTGCCAGGCCTGTTCCGACTCCTGAGGGTCGGCCGCTGGTATGCGCGGCAGGCGCAAAAAGCGATTCGCTGATTTGGGCATCGGTACCAGACCTTTGGCGTATGACGCGTCCTTGGAGGTGGCAATACCGGGCTGACGACCGGTCAGGCGGGCCCTGCGTGGCTGTCGAGCAGGGCCATGAATGCCCTGGCCGCGTTCGAAAGCGTACGCTCCGTGTGCAAAATGTAGCCTAGCTGGCGAGACAGCTGTATGCCCGGCAAGGCGATGGGTGCAACCTGTTCGTCGAGCATGGTGCGCGGCAGCACGCTCCAGGCCAGGCCGATGGACACCATCATCTTGATGGTTTCCAGATAGTTGGTACTCATGGCGATGTTCGGCGTCAGGCCCTGGCTTTCGAACAGGCGCTGAACAATGTGGTGGGTAAAAGTGTTGCCGCCCGGGAACACGGCCGGGTGGCGGGCGACGTCGGCCAGGCTGACCGTGTTGTTGTTGGCCAGCGGGTGCTCGGGAGCGGCGACGAAGTCCAGGGCGTCGTCCCATACCGGCACGGCCTTGACCAGGTGGTGCGGCTCGGGTGCCAAGGTGATAACGGCAATCTCCGCGCGGCCATGGAGGATTTCGTCGTAGGCCGCTTCCGAATCCATGAACTGAATATCCAGCGCCACTGCAGGGTATTCCCGGGTGAAGGCCCGCAGCAGCGGGGGTAGGCGGTGCAAGCCGATATGGTGGCTGGTGGCAAGGGTCAGCCGACCACTCACTTCCCCGGTCAAATTGGTCAGCGCGCGCCGGGTATCATCGAGGACGTTGAGGATCTGGTAGGCGCGGGGAAGCAGGGCGCGGCCCGCCTCGGTCAGGGTCACCTCGCGGCCCAGCCGGTCGAACAGGCGCACATCCAGTTGCTGTTCCAGTCCGGCGATGCGTTTGCTGACGGCCGGTTGAGTCAGGAACAGGCGGTCGGCCGCCCCGGAAAAACTACCGGTTTCGGCAATTGCGATGAAGGCGCTAAGGTTGGCCAGATCCATGGGGTCGCATTCCTGTTGGTTATCCAAAGCATAAAAATTATGAATTTGAGTTATTCAATCTAACCCCCTAGCATCGACCGCACAAGCCAAGGGGTCTTTGGCATAGAAAGACGCTGATGAGGAACAGTCTGATGGCTGGCAAAACGCTCTACGACAAACTCTGGGAAGCCCATGAGGTCAAGCGCCGTGATGACGGCTCGTCCTTGATCTACATCGACCGTCACATCATCCACGAAGTGACGTCGCCCCAGGCCTTCGAAGGCCTGCGCCTGGCCAACCGCAAACCTTGGCGCATCGACGCCAACATCGCCACGCCTGACCACAACGTGCCGACCACGCCAGAGCGCAAGGGCGGTATCGAGGCCATCGTCGACCAGGTGTCGCGCCTGCAGGTGCAGACCCTCGACGAGAACTGTGACGAATATGGCATCGTCGAATTCAAGATGAATGACGAGCGTCAAGGCATCGTCCACGTCATCAGCCCGGAGCAGGGTGCCACCTTGCCTGGCATGACTGTGGTCTGCGGTGACTCGCACACCTCCACCCACGGCGCCTTCGGTGCCCTGGCCCACGGCATCGGCACCTCCGAAGTGGAGCACGTGCTTGCTACCCAGTGCCTGGTCGCCAAGAAAATGAAGAACATGCTGGTGCGCGTGGAAGGCCAGTTGCCTGCCGGCGTAACCGCCAAGGACATCGTCCTGGCCGTGATCGGCAAGATCGGTACCGCCGGTGGTAACGGCCACGCCATGGAATTTGCTGGCAGCGCCATCCGCGAATTGTCGATGGAAGGCCGCATGACCATCTGCAACATGTCCATCGAAGCCGGTGCCCGCGTAGGCCTGGTGGCGGTGGACGACACCACTGTTGCCTATGTCGAAGGCCGCCCGTACGCGCCGAAGGGCGAGCAGTGGAAGCAGGCGGTCGAAGCCTGGAAAGGCCTGGTCTCCGACGCTGACGCGGTGTTCGACACCGTGGTCGAGCTCGACGCTGCGCAAATCAAGCCGCAGGTCAGCTGGGGCACTTCGCCGGAGATGGTCCTCGCTGTCGACCAGCGCGTGCCGGACCCGGCTGCCGAGCCTGACCTGATCAAACGTGGTTCGATCGAGCGTGCCCTCAAGTACATGGGCCTCGCCGCCAACCAGGCGATAACCGATATCAAGCTCGACCGCGTGTTCATCGGTTCGTGCACCAACTCGCGTATCGAAGACCTGCGCGCTGCCGCCGAAATCGCCAAGGGCCGCAAGGTCGCTGCCAACGTCAAGCAGGCGCTGGTGGTGCCGGGCTCGGGCCTGGTCAAGGCCCAGGCCGAGCGCGAAGGCCTGGACAAGATCTTCCTCGAGGCCGGTTTCGAATGGCGTGAGCCAGGCTGCTCGATGTGCCTGGCGATGAACCCGGACCGCCTGGAGAGCGGCGAGCATTGCGCGTCTACCTCCAACCGCAACTTCGAAGGCCGTCAGGGGGCCGGTGGCCGCACCCACTTGGTCAGCCCGGCCATGGCCGCCGCCGCCGCGGTGACCGGCCACTTCATCGATGTCCGCGAGTTGATCCAAGGGAGCGCAGCATGAAAGCCTTTACCCAGCACACTGGCCTCGTCGCGCCGTTGGACCGTGCCAACGTCGACACCGACCAGATCATCCCCAAGCAGTTTTTGAAGTCGATCAAGCGCACCGGCTTCGGCCCCAACCTGTTCGACGAGTGGCGTTACCTGGACGTGGGCCAGCCTTACCAGGACAACAGCAAGCGCCCGCTGAACAAGGAGTTCGTGCTCAACCACGAACGCTACCAGGGTGCCAGCGTGTTGCTGGCGCGGGAGAACTTCGGTTGCGGCTCCAGCCGTGAGCACGCCCCATGGGCGCTGGACGAGTACGGCTTCCGCAGCGTGATCGCGCCGAGCTTTGCCGACATCTTCTTCAACAACAGCTTCAAGAACGGCTTGCTGCCGATCATCCTCAGCGACGAGGAAGTCGACGAGCTGTTCAAGCAGGTCGAAGCCATCCCGGGCTATCAGCTGACCATCGACCTGCAGGCGCAGGCGGTGACCCGTCCGGATGGCAAGGTGCTGCACTTCGAGATCGATGCGTTTCGCAAGCACTGCCTGCTCAACGGCCTCGACGACATCGGCCTGACCCTGCAGGACAGCGATGCGATCAAGGCCTTCGAAGGCAAGCACCGCGCCGGGCAGCCTTGGCTGTTCCGTGATGCCTGAATGATGTAGTTGGGTTTGCTGGCCTCATCGCCGGCAAGCCAGCTCCCACAGGAACTCCACAGGTCTGAAGACTGTGGGTTCTCTGTGGGAGCTGGCTTGCCGGCGATAGGGCCAGTAGAGACAACCCAAAACCAAAAGGATCGAGACATGACCAGCACCCAGCACACCGATGTGGTCCAACGCCAGTTCGGCGAACAGGCCAGCGCCTACCTCAGCAGCGCCGTGCACGCCCAAGGCAGTGAATTCGGCCTGCTGCAAGACGCGCTGGCAGGGCGGGGCCATGCCCGCGTGCTCGACCTTGGCTGCGGTGCCGGTCATGTCAGTTTCCACGTCGCCCCTCTGGTTGCCGAAGTGGTCGCCTACGACCTCTCGCAAGCCATGCTCGACGTGGTCGCCAGTGCCGCCGCCGAGCGCGGCCTGGCCAATATCACCACCGAACGCGGTGCCGCCGAACGCCTGCCGTTCGCCGACGCCTCGTTTGACTTCGTCTTCAGCCGCTACTCGGCCCACCACTGGAGCGACCTGGGTCTGGCCCTGCGCGAAGTGCGCCGAGTGCTCAAGCCGGGTGGCGTGGCGGCGTTCATCGACGTCATGTCGCCGGGCAGCCCGCTGCTCGACACCTACCTGCAAACGGTCGAAGTACTGCGCGACACCAGCCACGTGCGCGATTATTCCGCTGCCGAATGGCAACGCCAGGTCAGCGAGGCTGGCCTGCATGTACGCAGCCACACCCGCCAGCCGCTGCGCCTGGAGTTTTCCAGCTGGGTCGAGCGCATGCGCACCCCCGAGCCAATGCGCGTGGCAATTCGCCAATTGCAGCAAGCCATGGGTGAAGAAGTGCGGCAGTATTACCAGATCGAGGCCGATGGTTCGTTCAGCACCGATGTGCTGGTGTTGTGGGCCGAGCGTTAAGAACTTTTCGGTGGGGCCCGCTTGGCCGCACCGCGTGAATGGATAGAGGAAAGCATGAGCAAGCAGATTCTGATTCTCCCAGGTGACGGTATCGGCCCGGAAATCATGGCCGAGGCAGTCAAGGTGCTGGAACTGGCCAACGACAAGTTTCAGCTCGGCTTCAGCCTGGAGCACGACGTGATTGGTGGCGCTGCCATCGACAAGCACGGCGTGCCGCTGGCCGACGAGACCCTGGAGCGTGC
This sequence comes from Pseudomonas shirazica, assembly GCF_015168335.1. Classification (NCBI taxonomy): domain Bacteria; kingdom Pseudomonadati; phylum Pseudomonadota; class Gammaproteobacteria; order Pseudomonadales; family Pseudomonadaceae; genus Pseudomonas; species Pseudomonas shirazica. The sequence continues at coordinate 3,657,347 of NZ_CP063456.1, read as the reverse complement.
GCGCAAGGCCGATGCCGTGCTGCTGGGCGCCGTGGGCGGGCCGAAGTGGGACAAGATCGAGCGTGACATCCGCCCCGAACGCGGCCTGCTTAAAATCCGTTCGCAACTGGGCCTGTTCGCCAACCTGCGCCCGGCCATCCTCTACCCGCAACTGGCCGATGCCTCGTCGCTCAAGCCAGAGATCGTTTCCGGCCTGGACATCCTCATCGTCCGTGAGCTGACCGGCGGTATCTACTTCGGTGCCCCGCGCGGCCAGCGCGAGCTGGAAGGCGGCGAGCGCCAGGCCTACGACACCCTGCCGTACAGCGAAAGCGAAGTGCGCCGCATTGCCCGTGTCGGCTTTGACATGGCCCGCGTGCGTGGCAAGAAGCTGTGCTCGGTGGACAAGGCCAACGTCCTGGCTTCCAGCCAGCTGTGGCGTGAAGTGGTCGAGGACGTGGCCAAGGACTACCCGGATGTGGAACTGAGCCATATGTACGTCGACAACGCCGCCATGCAACTGGTGCGCGCGCCCAAACAGTTCGATGTGATGGTGACCGACAACATGTTCGGTGACATTCTGTCGGATGAAGCTTCCATGCTGACTGGTTCCATCGGCATGCTGCCTTCGGCGTCGCTGGATGCCGATAACAAGGGCATGTACGAGCCGTGCCACGGTTCGGCCCCAGACATCGCAGGCCTTGGCATCGCCAACCCGCTGGCGACCATCCTGTCGGTGTCGATGATGTTGCGTTACAGCTTCAATCAGTCGGCTGCCGCCGAGGCAATCGAGAAGGCTGTGAGCGTGGTCCTGGACCAGGGCCTGCGCACCGGCGACATCTTCTCGGAAGGTTGTCGCAAAGTAGGTACGCAGGAAATGGGCGACGCAGTAGTCGCAGCGCTGCGGAATCTGTAATCTCTCTGGCCCGCCACCCAAAATTCCCGGTGGCGGCCCACTTTTAGCAAAGGTGTAGTTGCGATGAAACGTGTAGGTCTGATCGGTTGGCGCGGTATGGTCGGTTCCGTGCTCATGCAGCGGATGCTGGAGGAGCAGGATTTCGACCTTATCGAGCCGGTGTTCTTCACCACCTCCAATGTTGGCGGCCAGGGCCCGAACGTGGGCAAGGATACAGCTCCGCTCAAGGACGCTTATTCGATTGAAGAACTCAAGACCCTCGACGTGATCCTGACCTGCCAGGGTGGCGACTACACCAACGAGGTCTTCCCCAAGCTGCGTGAAGCCGGCTGGCAGGGTTACTGGATCGATGCCGCCTCGTCCCTGCGCATGCAGGATGACGCGGTGATCATCCTCGACCCGGTCAACCGCAAGGTCATCGACCAGCAGCTGGACGCGGGTACCAAGAACTACATCGGCGGCAATTGCACCGTCAGCCTGATGCTGATGGGCCTGGGTGGCCTGTTCGAAGCCGGCCTGGTCGAGTGGATGAGCGCCATGACCTACCAGGCGGCCTCGGGTGCCGGTGCGCAGAACATGCGCGAGCTGATCAAGCAGATGGGTGCTACCCATGCTGCCGTCGCCGATGACCTGGCCAACCCGGCCAGCGCCATCCTCGACATCGACCGCAAGGTTGCCGAGACCATGCGCAGCGAAGCGTTCCCGACCGAGAACTTCGGCGTGCCACTGGCTGGCAGCCTGATCCCGTGGATCGACAAGGAACTGCCGAACGGTCAGAGCCGTGAAGAGTGGAAGGCCCAGGCCGAGACCAACAAGATCCTCGGCCGCTTCAAGAGCCCGATCCCGGTCGACGGCATCTGCGTGCGCATCGGCGCCATGCGTTGCCACAGCCAGGCGCTGACCATCAAGCTGAACAAGGACGTGCCGCTGGCCGACATCGAAGGCATGATCAGCCAGCACAACCCTTGGGTGAAGCTGGTACCTAACCAGCGTGAAATCAGCATGCAGGAGCTGAGCCCGACCAAGGTTACCGGCACCCTGAACATCCCGGTTGGCCGCCTGCGCAAGCTGAACATGGGGTCCCAGTACCTGGGCGCGTTCACCGTAGGTGACCAGCTGCTGTGGGGCGCGGCCGAGCCGCTGCGCCGCATGCTGCGGATTCTGCTGGAGCGTTGATCGCTCCGGCCTGACCGAAAACCCGCGCTGGCGACAGCGCGGGTTTTTTTATTTCCGATCCATCCCGGCCGGCCCGGCTCTTCTCTGCTTTTGCTTTTGCTTTTGCTTCTAGGCGCGCGATAGTTCAGGCGCCGCCGATTGCGACTTCAGGAGGCCGAGCGAAGGGATTGCGGAGGGAGGTGACGGGCATGGATGCCCGTCAAGCGCTGAGGCCCCATGGATGGGGCCTGCAGCGCGTCCTCCCGGGAGCAAGCCCGTAGCGAGGGGACCCCGGAGCGTAGCGCAGGGGCCGGATGATGGGAGCCGACGGTTTTTGGTTCCTTTTTGCCACGACAAAAAGGGACCCGCCGTAAGGGCGGAAAGGTGACTTGGCGCCACCATCGCGAATGAATGTCTACTCGATGCGAATGCCCACATCCAAAAGCCAAAAAGCCAAAAAGCCAAAAAGCTTAAGCGACGGTTTTGATATGGCGAACAGTCCGTTTGCGATGGCGACGCTGATTCACCTTTTCGCCCTTACGGCGAGTCACTTTTTGTCAAACGCGACAAAAAGTAACCAAAAAACGCTGCGCTCCCATCATCCGGCCCCTCCGCTACGCTACGGGGTTCCCTCGCGCCGGTCTTGCTCCCGGGAGCACGCGCTGCAGGCCCCATCCATGGGGCCTCAGCGCTTGACGGGCATCCATGCCCGTCACCTCCCTCCGCAAGACCTCTGCTCGGCCTCCTGAAGTCGCGAAGATCAAGATCAAGATCAAGATCAAGAGCAGCGCAGCTCTAGGTTTGGGCCAGCACAGACAAAACTCTACAATCCGAGTAAAGTGCCGCCCCCCCGCCGTTTTCAGCAAAAGGATCCCTTCCATGACACACCCTTTGGACATCGCCGTCGTCGGCGCCACCGGCAGCGTCGGTGAAGCCCTGGTGCAGATCCTCGAAGAGCTGGATTTCCCGGTCGCCACCCTGCACCTGCTAGCCAGCATGGAATCGGCGGGCAGTAGCGTGATGTTCGCCGGCAAGAAGCTGAAGGTACGTGAGGTGGACAGCTTCGACTTTGCCCAGGTCAAGCTGGCCTTTTTCGCCGCAGGCGCCGCAGTCAGCCGAAGCTTTGCCAGCAAGGCGCTGCAGGCAGGCTGCACGGTCATCGACCTGTCCGCTGGTCTGGACGACGCCCTGGCTCTGGTGCCCGAAGCCAACGCCGAACGCCTGATTGACCTGGCATTGCCCGCGCGCATCGTCAGCCCGTGCTCGGCCGCGGTTGCCCTGGCCGTTGCTCTGGCACCGCTCAAGCGCCTGCTGGATATCGAGCGGGTGCAGGTGATGGCCGCGCTGGCGGTGTCCGCACAAGGTCGGGAAGCTGTCAACGAACTCGCCCGGCAAACTGCCGAGCTGCTCAATGCCCGGCCCCTGGAGCCGCGCTTCTTCGATCGCCAGGTGGCGTTCAACATGTTGGCCCAGGTCGGTGCCGCCGATGAGCAAGGCCACACCGCCCTGGAGCGCCGCCTGGTCGGTGAGCTGCGTGTGCTGCTGGGCCTGCCTGAACTGAAGATTTCCGTGAGCTGCGTTCAAGTCCCGGTATTTTTCGGCGATAGCTTCAGTGTGGCGGTACAGAGCCGTCGCCCGGTCGACCTGGAGGCGGTCAACCAGGCCCTCGAGGCGGCTGACAGCGTCGAACTGGTGGAGCGCGACGATTATCCGACTCCGGTAGGCGACGCAGTAGGCCAGGACGTGGTCTATGTTGGTCGTGTAAGGCATGGTGTTGATGAAGACCAGCAGCTCAACCTCTGGCTGACCACCGACAACGTGCGCAAAGGCGCCGCGCTCAATGCTGTGCAAGTGGCGCAATTGTTGATTAAACACATGCTGTAAAAGATACTGGCGAGCACTATTGTCCTGCTCTGCATGCAGGTTTCAGGACGCTTCATACAAGGGAAGAGGTCATGCTTCGAATTCGCAAACTGGTTCTGGCCATGGCTGCAGCATCGGCGCTGTCGTCGGGCATGGCGAATGCCCTGGGCCTGGGGGAACTGACCCTCAAATCGGCACAGAACCAGCCCCTGGACGCCGAGATCGAACTGCTCGACGTGCGCGACCTCACCGCTGCCGAAGTGGCACCGAGCCTGGCGCCGCCGGAAGATTTCAGCAAGGCCGGGGTGGCATTCCCAACCTACCTCGAAGACCTAACCTTCACGCCGGTGATCAACCCCAACGGCAAGAGCGTGCTGCGTGTTACCTCCAGCCAGCCGCTGCCGGAACCGGTGGTAAAGTTCCTGGTCCAGTTGATGTGGCCGCAGGGCCGCCTGCTGCGTGACTACAGCGTGCTGCTCGACCAGGCCAAGGCCCAGGGCGACAAGCCTGCGGCAGGCAATGTCGCGCCAGCGGTGACCGCTGCCGGCAGCTATACCACCCAGCGCCGGGACACCCTGTGGCAGATTGCCGCGCGCAATACCCAGGGCGGCTCGATCCAGCAGACCATGATCGCGATCCAGGCCCTGAACCCGGACGCTTTCATCGGCAACAACATCAACCAGCTGAAGGTTGGCCAGGTGTTGCGCCTGCCCGACCAGCAGCAGATCCAGAACATCCCGCAGAGCGAGGCGACCGCCGAGGTGGCCGAGCAGTATGCTGCCTGGCGTGAAGGTCGTCGCCTGGGCCCGCGTGCCCGCCAGCTGGACGCCACTCGCCGCGGTACCGCCGAGGCAGCTCCGGCGCGTATCGCCCAGGGCGACAACCTGCGCCTGGTCAGCCCGGGCAACCAGGCTGGTGCCGACCAGGCCAAGGCCCTCAATGACAAGCTGGCGGTGGCCCAGGAAAGCCTGGACACCAGTCGTCGCGACAACGAAGAGCTCAAGAGCCGCATGGCCGACCTGCAGAGCCAGCTGGACAAGCTGCAGCGTCTGATCGAGTTGAAGAACAACCAGCTGGCCCGCCTTGAAGCCCAGGGGGCGGCTGCACCGGCCGAACCGGTCGCCAAGCCTGCGCCTGCCGCCGTCGATACCGCACCCAAGCCGGTGCCCGCCGCCGAGGCCGCACCTGCCGGTCAGCCTGACAGCGTGATCGACGAAATCATGGGCAACCCGCTGCTGCTCGGGCTGATTTCCGGTAGCGCCTTCCTCGTACTGCTGCTTCTGCTGCTGTTGCTGGCGCGCAAGCGCAAGGCCCAGCAGGAGGCTGAAAAGCACCTGCGCATGGCGCGGGCGCTGGAAGAAGAGCAGGGCGCAGGCTTTGACAGCGATAGCGCAAGCTTCGATGGCGTAGAAGTCTCGGCGCCGAGCGTAACCCTGTCGCCGGCCGTGGTCGCCGCTTCGGCTGCCGCCGCCACCGCCGCGGAAAAAACGGCGGCACCCGCTGTCGAAGCGCAACCTGAACCGCAAGCCGACCCCCACGCCGCTTTGCTGGCGGAAGTCGAGCAGTGCGTGGCCGAAGGCCGCCTGAACCGCGCTACCGACCTGTTGGAACCTGCCGTGGCCGCCGCGCCGCAGCGTGACGACCTGCGCCTGAAACTGATGGATGTGTACGCCCGCCAGGGTGACCAGAGCGCGTTCGTCGAGCAGGAGCGCAAGTTGCCGGCCAGTGAGCAGAACAGTGCAGCGGTTGCCGGGTTGAAAGAGCGCTACCCGGCCATGCTCGGCCTGGCTGCTGCCGGCCTGGGCGCGGCGGCCCTGGCTGCCGAGATGGATGAGCAGTACGTGCAGGAGCTGTTGCAGGATCAGCCTGATACGCCAGTGGTTGCCGATGTAGCGCCGGAGGAAGTGCCGGCGGTCGAGCCAGAGGTGGCGATTGAACCAGAGGCCGTTGCTCTGGCGGAACCTGAAGCAGCGCTCGAACCCGAAGTTGACCTGGATGCTGAGCTGGATGCCTTCGATGAAGTGCCGACCCTCGATGCGCCGGGCCTGGACGAGCAGGACCTGGACAGTGCCTTCGACCTGAGCCTGGGTGACGACCTGCCCGAGCAAGACCCGCTGGCAGCGCCGCTGCTGGACGAATCTGTGGCCCAGCAACCTGTAGTCGAAGAGCCGGTACTGGATGAACCCGTGCTGGAATCGGCTCAGCCCGAAGACGAGCCGTTTGCGGTGGACGCCGAGCTACAGGCCGACGCTGACGCCGAATTCGAGGCCATGCTGGCGCAGGCCGAGCCACAGCCCGCTGTGGACCTGTCCGACTTCGACCTCGACATCAGCGAGCCGGTTGCCCCGGCAGCCCCGGCTGCGGTCGACGAAACCCCGGTGGATGTCGCCGCCGAGTTGGCTGCCTTCGACAGCGAGCCAGCGTTCGACCCGCTTTCCGAGTTCGATCTGCCATCCGACTTCGATCTTTCGCTGTCGCTGGAAGACGATTCGCCGGCAGCCAAGAGCTTTACCTCGGAGCTGGACGACGTCAACGCTGAGCTGGACAAGCTGTCGCAGAGCCTCGAGTCGCCGTCGCTGGAGCCGCATTTCACCAGCGAGGATGCGGCTGCCCAGCCCGAGCCCGAGCCACTGGACGACCTGGACTTCGACTTCTTCTCCGGAAGCGACGAAGTGGCCACAAAGCTTGACCTGGCCCGCGCCTATATCGACATGGGCGACAACCAGGGCGCACGCGACATTCTCGATGAAGTGGTCAAGGATGGCGACGACAGCCAGCGTCAGGAGGCCGAGGACATGCTCTCCCGGCTGGTCTGAGGTTGCCTGCTCCGGCCTCTTCGCGGGTAAACCCGCTCCCACAGGTTCATCACAGGTCCGAATTCTGTGCGGGCCCTGTGGGAGCGGGTTTACCCGCGAAGAGGCCCTGAAAGGCAGTGCATATTCAACGGCAGCCCTACACGGCTGCCGTTGTCGTTATAATCCCCGCCATTCCGTACACCCCCACAGGTTTCATGCTCTTGGACATCATCGACACCGCCGCCGCCGAGTCCGCGGCCGAAGGCTACTCCCGCATCGCCCTGGGCGTGGAATACAAAGGCGCGCGCTACCGTGGCTGGCAGCGCCAGGCCAGTGGCGTGCCCAGTGTCCAGCAGGCCCTGGAGCAGGCGCTGTCCAAGGTGGCCAACGAGCCCATCTCGGTAATCTGCGCCGGGCGCACCGACGCCGGTGTGCATGGCTGCGGGCAGATCGTGCACTTCGACACCCGCGCCGTGCGCGATGAGCGCGCCTGGACCATGGGCACCAACTTCAACCTGCCCCATGACATCAGCGTGGTCTGGTCGCGGCCGATGCCGGCCGACTTCCATGCCCGCTTCAAGGCCTGCGCCCGGCGTTACCGCTACGTCATCTACAACGACCCGATCCGCCCGGCCCATCTGGCCGAGGAAGTCACCTGGAACCACCGCCCGCTGGATGTCGAACGCATGGCCGAAGCCGCGCAGTACCTGCTTGGTACCCATGACTTCAGTGCCTTCCGCGCCAGCCAGTGCCAGGCCAAGTCGCCGATCAAGCACATCTACCATCTGCGCGTCACCCGCCATGGCCAGATGATCGTGCTGGACGTGCGCGCCACGGCTTTCCTGCACCACATGGTGCGTAACATTGCCGGTGTACTGATGACCATCGGTGCCGGAGAGCGCCCGGTCACCTGGGCGCGTGAGGTGCTGGAAGGGCGCAACCGCCGCGAAGGTGGGGTCACGGCGCACCCATACGGCCTCTACCTGGTGCAGGTGGAGTACCCCGAGGAGTACGCGCTGCCCAAGCGTTACATCGGTCCACACTTTTTGACCGGTTACGAAGCATTGGCAGACTGACGGGCGAAAAGTCATTTGCTAACATCCGGCCTTTCACCGTAACAAGCAGGGTTAGCTGTCCATGAGCAATGTTCGCAGCAAGATCTGCGGGATTACCCGCATCGAAGACGCACTGGCCGCTGCCGAAGCGGGGGCCGATGCCATCGGCTTCGTCTTCTATGCCAAGAGCCCGCGCGCCGTGGACGTGCGCCAGGCGCGGGCGATCATTGCCGAGCTGCCGCCGTTCGTGACCACGGTCGGTTTGTTCGTCAATGCTTCGCGCTGCGAGCTGAACGAGATTCTCGAAGTGGTTCCGCTGGACCTGCTACAGTTCCACGGCGACGAAACCCCACAGGACTGCGAAGGCTACCACCGCCCCTGGATCAAGGCCCTGCGCGTACGCCCGGGCGACGACCTGGAGGCGGCCTGCCGGCTTTACGCTGGTGCCCGCGGCATTCTGCTGGACACCTACGTGCCGGGCGTACCCGGAGGCACCGGTGAAGCGTTCGACTGGTCGCTGGTGCCTGCGCGCCTGAGCAAGCCGATCATTCTGGCGGGCGGGCTGTCTGCCGACAATGTCGGCCAGGCCATCGCCCAGGTACGGCCGTACGCGGTGGATGTCAGTGGCGGCGTGGAGCAAGCCAAGGGCATCAAGGATGCGGCGAAGATCGAGGCCTTCATGCGTGCGGTGAAACAGGCGTGATGGCAGATGTGACGGCTGGCTGCGCGCCATCGTCCATAGCTTTCGCAGCCCTGCGGGGCAGCCGCCTGCGCCTGTGGCGGCAACACAACACATTAGCGGTGGGGTGGCGCGCTGGTAGTCCTGGCGGCCGGTCCATCATCGTTTCATAAAAGATTTTGAGCTCAAGGGCAGGGTAGGGCCGGCGACACCGGACCACGCCTGCCAATACTGGAGAAAGAAAGCATGAGCAACTGGTTAGTCGACAAACTGATCCCTTCGATCATGCGTTCCGAGGTGAAGAAGAGCTCGGTGCCTGAAGGCCTGTGGCACAAATGCCCGGCCTGCGAGGCCGTGCTGTATCGTCCGGAGCTGGAAAAGACCCTGGATGTCTGCCCCAAGTGCAACCACCACATGCGCATCGGCGCACGTGCGCGCATCGACATCTTCCTCGACGCCGATGGCCGTGCCGAACTGGGCGCCGACCTGGAGCCGGTCGATCGCCTGAAGTTCCGTGATGGCAAGAAGTACAAGGACCGCCTGGCTGGCGCGCAGAAGCAAACCGGCGAGAAGGACGCCCTGATCTCCATGAGCGGCACCCTGATGGGCATGCCGATCGTGGTCAGCGCCTTCGAGTTCTCGTTCATGGGCGGCTCCATGGGTGCCATCGTCGGCGAGCGCTTCGTGCGCGCGGCCAACTATGCCCTGGAGCACCGCTGCCCGATGGTCTGCTTCTCCGCCTCGGGCGGTGCACGCATGCAGGAAGCGCTGATCTCGCTGATGCAGATGGCCAAGACCTCGGCCGTGCTGGCGCGCCTGCGCGAAGAAGGCATCCCGTTCATCTCGGTACTGACCGACCCTGTGTACGGTGGTGTCTCCGCCAGCCTGGCCATGCTCGGTGACGTGATCGTCGGCGAGCCGAAGGCACTGATCGGCTTCGCCGGCCCGCGCGTGATCGAGCAGACCGTGCGCGAGAAGCTGCCGGAAGGCTTCCAGCGCAGTGAGTTCCTGCTGGAGCACGGCGCCATCGACCTGATCATCTCTCGTGGCGAGCTGCGCCCGCGTCTGGCCCGCCTGCTGGCGCAGATGACTGGCCAGGAAACCCCGGAGCAAGCGCGTGAGGCGGCTGCCGTCGCGTGATGAAACAACGATCCCTGGGCGAATGGCTCGCCTACCTCGAGCAGTTGCACCCCTCGGCCATCGACATGGGCCTGGAGCGGTCGCAGAAGGTGCTTGCCCGGCTGGCGCTAGGCAAGCTGGCGCCACGTGTGGTGACGGTGACCGGCACCAACGGCAAGGGCTCGACCTGTGCCTTCGTGGCCTCGCTGCTGCGTGCCCAGGGGTTGAAGGTTGGCGTGTACAGCTCGCCGCACCTGTTGCGTTACAACGAGCGGGTGCTGATCGATGGCCAAGAGGCCAGCGATGAGCGCCTGTGCGAAGCCTTCGCCGCCGTCGAGGCGGCGCGGGGCGAAATTTCCCTGACCTACTTCGAGATGGGCACTCTGGCCGCGTTCTGGTTGTTCTACCAGTCGCAGCTGGATGCCGTGGTACTGGAGGTGGGGCTTGGTGGCCGCCTGGACACCGTGAACGTGGTGGATGCCGACCTGGCCCTGGTGACCAGCATCGGCGTCGATCATGTCGATTACCTGGGTGATACCCGCGAGCTGGTGGCCTTCGAGAAGGCAGGCATCTTCCGTCAGGGCAAGCCGGCACTGTGCGGTGACCTGGATCCGCCTCAGCCGCTGCTGGACAAGGCCGCCGAACTGGCTGCGCCGATGTTCCTGCGTGGTCGTGACTTCGACCTGGCCATTGCCGATGGCAGCTGGAACTGGCGGGGTACTGCGGCTGATGGAGCGCCGGTAGAGCTGCTTGGCCTGCCTTTGCTCGACCTGCCCATGGAAAACGCCACGCTGGCCCTGCAGGCCTACCTGCTGATGGGGCTGCCCTGGGACGCCGGCCAGATTCGCCAGGCGCTGCTGGATACCCGAATCACGGGTCGCCTCGACCGTCGCCAGCTGAGCTGGCAGGGCAAGCCGGTGGAACTGTTGCTGGATGTCGGGCACAACCCGCACGCCGCGGAGTACCTGGCCCGGCGCCTGGCGGCCCGGCCGCTGAAGGGGCGCCGCCTGGCGGTGTTCGGCCTGCTCGCCGACAAGGACCTGGACGGTGTTGTCGCGCCGCTGCAGGGGCTGGTCGACGACTGGGCAGTGGCGCCACTGGATACCCCGCGCAGCCGCCCGGCTGCGGAGCTGGCCACGGCCTTGACGAACGTCGGCGCCGCGGTGAAGTCTTATGCCAGCGTCGATGCTGCCCTTGAAGGGCAATGCGCGCAGGCAACGGCGGATGACCAGATCTTGCTGTTCGGTTCGTTTTTCTGTGTTGCCCAGGCACTGGAATGGCTGGAGCGGCACGCCCAGGAGGGTGGAGTAGATGGCAGTGCTGGATAAAGGGATGAAACAGCGCATGGTGGGTGCGTTGGTGCTGGTGGCGCTGGCGGTGATTTTCCTGCCGATGCTGTTCACCCGCGAGGACGAGATGCGTCAGGTGCGCGTCGATGCCCCGCAGGCGCCGGCCATGCCAAGCCTGCCGGAAGTGAAGGTGGAGCCGGTCGCCGTGCCGGAGCCGCAGGCCATTGCGCAAGAGCCGCAACAGCCACCGGTGGTGGTGGACGAGTCCACCGCGCCGGCGAGCACGCCCAGCCAGCCGATTGCACCGTCACCGCAGACCCAGCCTCAAGTGCAGGTGCAGCCCCAGCCTCAGCCTGCCAAGCCGCAGGCGCCTGTGGCCAAGGTCGAGCCTCAGCCGGCAGCCAAGCCGGCCGCGCCGACGGCGCCATCGAAGATCGACGTCAATGGCCTGCCGGTCAGCTGGTCGATCCAGTTGGCCAGCCTGTCCAACCGTGCCGGGGCCGAAAAGCTGCAGCAAACCTTGCGTAGCCAGGGTTACAACGCCTATATCCGCTCGGCGGGTGGCATGAACCGCGTGTACGTGGGGCCGCTGATCGAGCGGGCCGAGGCTGAGCGCGTGCGCGACGCCATCAACCGCCAGAACAGCCTCAATGGCTTCGTGGTGCGCTTCCAGCCTGAGCGCAGCTGAGTCTGGCTGACTCGGGCCCTTGTAGGAGCGGCCTTGTGTCGCGATCGGGCCGCATGGCGGCCCCAGCGATTTTGGCTGTGTCCGAGATCCTTGGGGCCGCTGTGCGGTCCGATCGCGACACAAGGCCGCTCCTACAGAAGTGCGCATGCTAATCCACCCGACATTCCGCTTACTCCCAGCCCGCCGCTCTGTTAAAATGCGCCGCCTCAAACGTCTGCAGGCAGCACCGTGGCATTTACCTTGGTTGATTGGGCGATCATCGCGATCATCGCCGTCTCCACACTGATCAGTCTCAAGCGCGGCTTCGTCAAGGAAGCCTTGTCCTTGCTCATCTGGATCATTGCCGGTGCGGTTGCCTGGATGTTCGGCGGTTCGCTCTCGGTGTATCTTGAAAGCTACATCCAGACGCCGTCGATGCGCGTCATCGCCGGCTGCGCCATTCTTTTCGTCGCCACCTTGCTGGTGGGGGCCATGATCAACTTCCTCATCGGCGAGCTGATTCGCGTGACCGGGCTGTCCGGCACCGATCGTTTCCTGGGCATGGCCTTCGGCGCCGCGCGCGGGGCCCTGCTGGTGGTGGTGGCCATCGGGCTGATCAGCCTGGGGCCGGTTCAACAAGACACCTGGTGGCAGGAATCACGCCTGATACCACAATTTCTCTTGGTTGCCGACTGGTCGAAAAACCTGATCCTGGGTTTTACCGGCCAGTGGACACCCAGTGGGCTGATCGGCACTCCAGCTGATCTTCCGTTCAAGGAACAGTTGCTCGGGCCGGCAAAGCCCTGAGCACTATTCACTCAAGTTTCGTCAAAGTAGGGGTTGCGTCGCATGTGTGGCATCGTCGGTATCGTCGGTAAGTCGAACGTCAATCAGGCGCTGTATGACGCGCTTACGGTCCTCCAGCACCGCGGCCAGGACGCTGCCGGTATCGTGACCAGCCATGACGGCCGGTTGTTCCTGCGCAAGGATAATGGCCTGGTGCGCGACGTGTTCCAGCAGCGCCACATGCAGCGCCTGGTCGGCAGCATCGGTATCGGCCACGTGCGCTACCCGACGGCGGGCAGCTCGACCTCTGCCGAGGCGCAGCCGTTCTACGTCAACTCGCCGTATGGCATCACCCTGGCACACAACGGCAACCTGACCAACGTCGAGCAGCTGGCCAAGGAGATCTACGAGTCCGACCTGCGCCACGTCAACACCAACTCCGACTCGGAAGTACTTCTGAACGTGTTCGCCCATGAGCTGGCGGTGCGTGGCAAGCTGCAGCCGACCGAAGAAGACGTGTTCGCCGCGGTTTCCCACGTGCACAGCCGCTGCGTTGGCGGTTACGCCGTGGTGGCGATGATCACCGGCTACGGCATCGTCGGCTTCCGCGACCCCAACGGCATCCGCCCGGTGGTGTTCGGCCAGCGTCACACCGACGAAGGCGTGGAATACATGATTGCTTCGGAAAGCGTGGCCCTGGACGTCCTCGGCTTCACCCTGATCCGCGACCTGGCGCCGGGCGAAGCGGTGTACATCACCGAAGAAGGCCAGTTGTACACCAAGCAGTGCGCCGAAGCACCAAAGCTGCAGCCGTGCATCTTCGAGCATGTCTACCTGGCCCGTCCGGACTCGATCATGGATGGTGTGTCGGTGTACAAGGCCCGTCTGCGCATGGGTGAAAAACTGGCCGACAAGATCATGCGCGAACGTCCCGAGCATGACATCGACGTGGTCATCCCGATCCCGGACACCAGCCGCACCGCGGCCCTGGAGCTGGCCAACCGTCTGGGCGTGAAGTTCCGCGAAGGTTTCGTCAAGAACCGCTACATCGGCCGTACCTTCATCATGCCAGGCCAGGCCGCGCGCAAGAAATCGGTACGCCAGAAGCTCAATGCCATCGAACTGGAGTTCCGCGGCAAGAACGTGATGCTGGTGGACGACTCGATCGTGCGCGGCACCACCTGCAAGCAGATCATCCAGATGGCCCGTGAAGCCGGCGCCAAGAACGTCTACTTCTGCTCCGCAGCTCCTGCCGTGCGCTACCCCAACGTCTACGGCATCGACATGCCGAGTGTTCACGAACTGATCGCCCACAACCGTACCACCGAACAGGTGGCCGAGTTGATTGGCGCCGACTGGCTGGTCTACCAGGACCTGCCGGACCTGATCGACTCGGTCGGTGGCGGCAAGATCAAGATCGATCAGTTCGATTGTGCGGTGTTCAACGGTGAGTATGTCACTGGCGATATCGACGAAGCCTACCTCGACCGCATCGAGCAGGCTCGTAACGACCTGGCCAAGGCCAAGAACCAGGCGGTCAGTGCGATCATCGACCTCTACAACAACTGATTTCGGGAGCGACGGCATGACGGATCAATGGGATGCCGGACGACTGGACAGTGACCTCGAGGGTGTCGGTTTCGACACCCTGGCGGTGCGCGCTGGTCAAAACCGTACACCGGAGGCCGAGCACAGCGAAGCGCTGTTCCTGACCTCCAGCTATGTGTTCCGCACGGCTGCCGATGCGGCCGCACGCTTTGCCGGCGAAACGCCGGGGAACGTCTATTCGCGCTACACCAACCCGTCGGTGCGTGCCTTCGAGGAGCGCCTGGCGGCCATGGAAGGCGCCGAGCAGGCTGTGGGCACCTCCACCGGCATGGCGGCGATCCTCGCCGTGGTGATGTCGCTGTGCAGTGCCGGTGACCATGTGCTGGTGTCGCAGAGTGTGTTCGGCTCGACCATCAGCCTGTTCGAGAAGTACTTCAAGCGCTTTGGCGTGCAGGTGGACTACGTGCCACTGGTCGACCTCGCCGGCTGGGAAAAGGCCATCAAGGCCAATACCAAGCTGCTGATCGTCGAATCGCCGTCCAACCCGCTGGCAGAGCTGGTCGACATCACCGCGCTCAGCGAAATCGCCCATGCCCACGGCGCCATGCTGGTGGTGGACAACTGCTTCAGCACCCCGGCGCTGCAGCAGCCGCTGAAGCTGGGTGCTGACATTGTGTTCCACTCGGCCACCAAGTTCATCGACGGCCAGGGCCGCTGCATGGGTGGCGTGGTTGCCGGCCGTGCCGAGCAGATGAAAGAAGTGGTGGGCTTCCTGCGTACCGCAGGCCCCACCCTCAGCCCGTTCAACGCCTGGATCTTCACCAAGGGTCTGGAAACCCTGCGCCTGCGCATGCGTGCGCACTGCGAAAGCGCCCAGCTGCTGGCCGAATGGCTGGAGCAGCAGGAGGGCGTGGAGAAGGTGCATTACGCCGGCCTGCCGAGCCACCCGCAGCACGAACTGGCCAAGCGCCAGATGAGTGGCTTCGGTGCGGTGGTCAGCTTCGAGGTGAAGGGTGGCAAAGAAGGCGCCTGGCGCTTCATCGACGCTACCCGGGTGATTTCCATCACCACCAACCTGGGTGACAGCAAGACCACCATCGCCCACCCGGCCACCACCTCCCACGGTCGCCTGACGCCGCAGGAGCGTGAAGCCGCGGGTATCCGCGACAGCCTGATCCGGGTTGCCGTGGGCCTGGAAGATGTGGCCGACCTGCAGGCCGACCTGGCGCGCGGGTTGGCGGCACTGTGATTGAAATCCGCGGCGGTACGCCCGGCCATAACGGCCGGGTAGCCCTGGTGACCGGTGCCGCACGCGGCATCGGCCTGGGTATTGCCGCCTGGTTGATCTGCGAAGGCTGGCAGGTGGTGCTCAGCGACCTTGACCGCCAGCGCGGCGCAAAGGCGGCCAAGGCGCTGGGTGACAATGCCTGGTTCATCACCATGGACGTTGCCGACGAGGCCCAGGTCAGCGCCGGGGTGTCGGAGGTGCTGGGGCAGTTTGGTCGCCTGGACGCGCTGGTGTGCAATGCGGCCATCGCCAACCCGCACAACCAGACCCTGGAAAGCCTGAGCCTGGCGCAGTGGAACCGGGTGCTGGCGGTCAACCTCAACGGCCCGATGCTGCTGGCCAAGCATTGTGCGCCGTACCTGCGTGCGCACAATGGGGCGATCGTCAATCTCACGTCCACCCGGGCGCGGCAATCCGAACCCGATACCGAGGCCTACGCAGCGAGCAAGGGCGGGCTGGTGGCCTTGACCCATGCCTTGGCCATGAGCCTGGGCCCGGAGATTCGCGTCAATGCGGTGAGCCCGGGCTGGATCGATGCCCGTGATCCGTCGCAGCGCCGTGCCGAGCCGTTGACCGAGGCGGACCATGCCCAGCACCCGACGGGCAGGGTAGGGACGGTGGAAGACGTGGCGGCCATGGTTGCCTGGCTGTTGTCTCGGCAAGCGGCGTTCGTCACCGGCCAGGAGTTCGTGGTCGATGGCGGCATGACCCGCAAGATGATCTACACCTGAGCCTTGTGCATATCTTGTACCGGCCTCTTCGCGGGTTTACCCGCGAAGAGGCCGCCACAGGCAACCGCACCGCTTTTGCGCTTTTCTGAAAAAAATTCAATGGGGCTATTGACTTAGCTTCGCCACCTGCGTAAATTTCGCGGCCTCAGCGAAGCAAACGCAACAAGCAACATCGCGAGGGTGATTAGCTCAGCCGGGAGAGCATCTGCCTTACAAGCAGAGGGTCGGCGGTTCGATCCCGTCATCACCCACCACTTCCTGAGATGTTCCTGGTGCTTCAGGTTTCGCAAGAAACCGATAGCCAGAGAGGAACGCACTGCGCAGCGGTAGTTCAGTCGGTTAGAATACCGGCCTGTCACGCCGGGGGTCGCGGGTTCGAGTCCCGTCCGCTGCGCCATTTTTCAGTATCAGATGGGTGCCTGGCACCGGTCTGAAGCCACAAGGTAAACGCCTTGGGCTGATCCCAGTTTCAATCGGGCGAAAGCCTGAACGATACGCAGCGGTAGTTCAGTCGGTTAGAATACCGGCCTGTCACGCCGGGGGTCGCGGGTTCGAGTCCCGTCCGCTGCGCCATCTTCGTTTCAAGGTCCCTTGAACACCTTGAAGAAAACACAAAAGAAGCGATCACGTTATCGCTTTTTTTGTGCCTGTCCTGAGGCCATCGCGCCGGAAGGGTAGACCCAGGTTTCAATCGGGCGCAAGCCTGAATGATACGCAGCGGTAGTTCAGTCGGTTAGAATACCGGCCTGTCACGCCGGGGGTCGCGGGTTCGAGTCCCGTCCGCTGCGCCATCTTCGCTTCGAGGCCCCTTGAACGTCTCGAAGCAACGAGAAAGCGACCTTAGGGTCGCTTTTTTCGTTTCTGCGTCTGGCAATTGCCGCCCTTGACCCAGATTTACACGAACCTGACAGACTCTTCACCGATCAGCGGTTCCTGTGCCTGCCTGCTGTGTTGCACAATAGGCACCTTCTTGACTTACCCGGAATTCGCAATGACCAGATCTTCCGTCTTTGGTGCGCTCGGGCTGGCCCTGGTGCTGGCGGGCGTGACCGGTTGTTCCTCGAAAAAAGCCGCCGTCTACGAGCACGAGAACTTCGATGACTCGGGCACCTTCTCGCGCAGCTTCCCGGTGAGCGATGCCGGCTCCTGCGAGGCCGCCCGACGCGCCTTGCTCAGCCAGGGTTACATCATCACCAGCAGCGGCGCCAACCAGGTGGTGGGCAACAAGAGCTTCCAGCAGAACAGCGAGAACCACCTGCAGATCAGTTTCAACGTCACCTGTGCGCCGGATGTGAGCGACGAGCAGCGTTCGACCATGTTCGCCAACGCCTTGCAGGACCGCTACGCGCTGAAAAAGTCCAACACCTCCGCCAGCCTGGGGGTTGGTGTACTGGGGTCGGTATCGATGCCGATCGGCTCCAGCGACGACTCGATGGTCAAGGTGGCCAGCGAGACTGTGACAGCGGCGCAGTTCTATGATCGCTATTTCGCCTTGGTTGAGAGCTACTTGCCAAAGCCCAAGGCTAGGCAGGAGAGCAAGGCCAAGGTCGAGGAGCCCGCACCGCAGGTCGACGCGCCAGCGGCTGCCTTGGGGCTGCCGGAGCCGGCCGCCGCAGCGCCGGTGGCACCGGCCCCGGTTGCTGAGCCTTTGGTTGATGCGGCGCCAGCCCCGGCCCCTGTAGCCCCGGCCAGCGAGGCGGTAGCAGCGCCGGTGCTGGATGACAGCCAGGGCTCGCAGCCAGTGGCACCGCCGGCTGAGGCTGCGCCTATTGAAGTACAACAGCAAGCACAGCCTGCCGAGGCCGCTGAGCCCGCGTCCCCCGCCCTCTGATGGCTTGCCTGTAGGGGTAAACCGCTCCCACAGGTACTGCGCAGTTCTCAACATCTGCGCAGTACCGCCATGGGGCAAAATCCTCCGTGCCCATGAACTTGGCCCTGTGCTGTGCAACTGCCCCGGTGCGAACAGCTTACGGAGGTCCCCAAGGCGCGCTGCGGCTTGGCGAAGCCTTCCCAATTCGCTTTTTTCTGGATCGACATCTACAAGGCGTACTTCTTGGCCCCGGCAACACAGATGACAGCCCCCAGCGTCACCACAAGCATCATCCAGCTGACCTGTTCGTGCAGCAGCAACGCTGCCAGCCCAAGCCCCATGAACGGCTGAAAGAGTTGCAACTGGCCCACTGCTGCAATGCCACCCTGGACCAGCCCTCGGTACCAGAACACAAAACCGATCAGCATGCTGAACAGTGAAACGTAGCCGAGGCTGAACCACGCAGGGGCGCTTACTTTGGCGAAGGCATCTGGTGTCGGAAGATTAGTGATTGTCAGTAGTAGCATCAGCGGCAACGCCACCAGCAACGCCCAACTGATCACCTGCCAACCCCCCAACGTCCGCGACAGCCGCGCCCCTTCGGCATAACCCAACCCACAGACGATGACCGCCGCCATCATCAGTAAATCGCCCAGCGCCGATGCCTCCCCACCATTCATAACCGCATAACCAACGACGATTCCGGCACCCGTCAACGAGAACAACCAGAACAGTGGTCGAGGTCGCTCACCGCCCCGCAGCACGGCAAACCCTGCGGTACACAGCGGCAGCAGCCCGACAAAGACAATGGAATGCGCAGAGGTTACATGCTGCAGGGCCAGTGCCGTCAGCAGCGGGAAACCGATTACCACGCCCAACGCTGTTACCGCCAATGACCACAGGTCACCGCGTTCAGGGCGAGGCTGGCGCAGCACAAGCAAGAAAAGCGCCCCCAACAGAGCGGCAATCGTTGCCCTGGCACAGGTCAGGAACGTCGGTTCGAAGGCCGTCACTGCCACACGGGTGGCCGGCAGCGAGCCGGCGAAGATGGCGACGCCTATGAAGCCGTTGATCCATCCGCTTGTTGATTTTTCCATCGCCCAGTCCTCGATAAGTCTGGGTTCAGTACATCACTGACGCGTTCACCAAGGCCATGTACAATCCAATACAGTTTGACCGAACTGTTATGCACATTAATCCAGCACAGTTGAGGGTGCGATGAAACGCAGTGGAACGCTGATTCGGACCGTCATGGGTGAGGTGCAGGCGAGGATAGCCTCCCGGACCTACACACCCGGTACGCGGATCCCTTCGGTCCGGGCAATGGCGCAGGCCATGCAGGTATCGGTTTCTACCGTCCTTGAGGCCTATGAACGGTTGATGGCAGAGGGGGTGCTCAGCGCCCGCCCTGGCTCTGGCTACTACGTGGCAGGGCCCGTGGCGCCCTTGGCACTGACCGAACTCGGCCCCAGGCTCGATCGTGAGGTCGACCCGCTGTGGATCTCGCGCCAGTCTCTTGAAACCTCCAGCGATGCGCTGAAACCAGGGTGCGGGTGGCTGCCTGCCTCCTGGATGTACGAAGCCGGCATGCGTAAAGCGCTGCGAGTCGCTGCCCGTTCCGACACGGTAAAACTGGCCGAGTACGCGTCGCCGCTCGGGCATCCGCCGCTCAGGCAGTTCCTGTCGCGACGGCTGGCTGGCATCGGCATCGAAGCCCCGCTGGAACAGATCATGCTCACCGAATCGGGCACCCACGCCATCGACCTGATTTGCCGTTTTCTGCTGGAACCGGGGGACACGGTCCTGGTCGACGACCCCTGCTATTTCAATTTTCACGCACTGCTCAAAGCCCACAGGGTGAACATTGTCGGGGTGCCCTACACGCAGACAGGCCCGGACATCGAGGCGTTCGGCGCAGCCCTGCTCAGGCACGTACCCAGGTTGTACATCACCAATTCCGGCATCCACAACCCAACCGGGGCCAGCCTGTCCCCGGTCACCGCGCACAGGCTGCTGAAGCTGGCCGACACCTCTAGCCTGGTGATCGTGGAGGACGACATCTTCGCTGATTTCGAGAATACGCCCGCGCCACGGCTGTCTGCCTTCGACGGCCTCTCGCGTGTGATTCAGATAGGCAGCTTTTCCAAGACCATCTCTGCTTCAATCCGATGCGGCTACATCGCCGCCCGTGGTGAATGGATCGAGAGCCTGGTCGACCTGAAGATCGCGACCACCTTCGGCGGCGGACGCTTGGCCGCGGACATCATCTATCAAGCGATTACGGATAGCGGGTACCGAAAACACATGGAAGGTGTCCGCCACCGGTTAGGCGAGGCAATGGACAGAACGGTGCCGAGGCTTCAGGCCATTGGTATCAAGCCGTGGATAATTCCCCAGGCAGGCATGTACCTCTGGTGCCAGCTCCCTCAAGGCAAGGATGCAGCAACGCTGGCCAGGACCTGCCTGAATGAAGGTGTAGTGCTGGCGCCCGGTAATGCGTTCAGCCAATCCATGACGGCGGGGGATTTCCTGCGCTTCAACGTTGCTCAATCGGGTGACGGCAAACTCTACGAAGTGTTGAAAAGGGCGCTGAGTGCGCAGTCGCCAGAGCACTTAGTGCCTGGCTGAGCTTGTCATGGGGCACACCTGCGGCGACAGAAATGGCTATGGCATGCTTGCGCACTGCACGAGGGAGCGCAGCCAGCACTGCGCACGCGTAGTTCGGCTTGGGCCTGCCGTCTAAAGCCTGCATGACCTACAAACGGCTAATATCAAGTAGCACGGGGCTAACGATTGCTGGGCACCGGATCATAAGCTTGTCATGATTCCTTCATCCTTCCTGCCTAGGGTGAGGCGACAGTTACCAGGAAAAATGAATGAAGAGGGCTTAGGGCTATGGACGAATACCAAGAAGAACTTCTCGAATTCCAGGCTTATGAACTGGACACCCCGGAACCGGCTGACGACGCTACAGAGCTCTAGCCTGCCCGCCGCTGGCTGCGGCGAAACTCTCCCGGTGTAAGGCCCGTCCAGCGCTTGAACGCGCGCTGGAAGGCCTCGGCCGACGCAAACCCCAGCAGATAGGCAATCTCGCCGAAGGCCAACTCCGTATCGCGAATATAGGTCTCGGCCAGGTCGCGCCGTGTTTCACTGAGCAGGTCGCGAAAGCGCGTGCCTTCCTCGGCCAGTTTGCGGCGCAAGGTCCAGGTCGGCAGTTGCAGGTGCAGCGCCACTTCTTCCAGGTCCGGTTCACGGCCACCATTTAGCAACGGGCCCAGCAGGTGGGTAATGCGCTCACCCAGGCTGCGCACCCGCGTACGCTGCAGCATTTCCGCCTCGCACAGCTGCAGCAGGTGCTGCCAGGTGCTCGGGCAATGCCTGGGGTTGGCCAGCTGCAGCGTGGCCCGGCTCAGGCGCAGCTGGTTACCAGCGGCCGCGAACTGCACGGGTGTGCTGCACAGCGGCTGGTAGCGCGCGGCATAGGCGGGTGCGGCGAACTCGATGTCCATATGTTCGGCCTGCACCGCCGTACCGGCCAGGTCGGCAAGCTGGGCGAGCCAGCCGGCAAGTAGCGAATCGACCACGAAACGGTTGTAGGCGTTGTAGGGGCTGATGGAGTAGAAGCGCAGCCAGGCGCCCTGGGCATCTTCCTGAAAACTGGAGTGGCCTCGGTAGTTGGCCGCATACAGCGGCTCAAAGCGCAACAGGGTACGTGCCGCCTCGCCCAGGTTCGGTGCCTGGGCAGCGGTGACCCCGGCCAGGCCGGCATGCGCCAGGCGGCTCAGGCGCCCCATGTGCAGGCCCAGTGCGGCCTCGCCGCACAGCTCGATGGCAGCGTGCCCAAGGTGCATGTAGCGCGGGATCGACAAGCGCGCACCGGCTTCGCCCAGGCGTGCCGCGTCCAGGCCATAGCGGCGCAGCAGCGGCTCGGGGTCGTGGCCCAGTTCACGCAGGGCCTCGGTCAGCGGCTGGACAAAACCAACCGACAGGTCACCCAGGCGCACGCGGGGGCGGGCCATGGGCTTACAACCACAGGTTCAACAGGCGGGCTCCAGGGCTGGGGGTGCCTGCCAGCAATTCACCCGCCTGGCGGGCAAAGCCCTGGCCGTCGCTGCCCTGTTCCCAGAACTGCCCACGCATGAACACGCTCATGCTGCTGACGCTGGTTCCGGCCGATTGGGTCAGTCGCTGCCATGCAGCCTGTTCGCTGACTTCGCCGCGCCGCAAGGGCAGCCCGGCGCTGGCATCCTGATGGCGATTGCCGCGCCAAGGCGCTTGCCAGCTGCCCTTGCCGCTGAGGAACACCGGGTTGGCGATCAGTTGTACTGCCTGTTGGGCCAGTTGTTGGTGGTTTTCCGGGTACCAGCTGTCGCTGCCCACCAGCACGCCCAGGCGCCCGGCAGGGGTTTGCAATACCTGCAGCGGGTGCTGGCGGCCATCATGTACATAGCGGCGCATTTCGCTGTCGGGGAACTGCTGGCGTTGCGGTTGGCCCAGCAGCGAGCCGTCGCCGGCGAACACCACGCTGCTGTTGAACAGCGGGCCGCTGCCGGCATGCAGCACGCCCTGTTTCACGTAGGGGGCGGGCAGTACGATAGAGCCGGCCACCAGGGTGACATTGAATTCCTTGGCCAGGCCACCGAACAGTTGCTGGTAGTCCGCAGCCATCTGCTCGGCTTTCATGCGCAGGTGCGCGTCGGCGCGCCAGTCGTCCCCGTCGGCACGGAGCATGGCCAGGCCATAGCGCAGCGGGTTGCTCAGTTCCAGCCATTGCAGAGCTTCGCGGCTTTGCGTGACTTGATAAAGCTCGTTTTTTTCGCCACGCGCCCACAGCCAGGTGCCGATGTGCTCGGGTAGCACCACCACCGTGCGCGGGCCGACCAGCCCTTGGGTGCGGGCTTGCTCCAGGTAGGCCGCGAGCTTGCGGTGCAGGCGCTGCAGGTTCTGGTAGTCGCCCGGGAACAGCAGCGGTTCGACGCCAAGCAGGTTGCCGTGCTCGCCCGGCACGCCATGGTTCAGCGCCAGTTCGATGCGCAGGTCGGACAGGTAATGGCCTTCCGGGCGCTGCTGGGTCCAGAAACCGTAGCCGCAGAGGGCGGCGATCATCACCAGCGCCAGGGCGCTTGCCAGGAGTTTTCGCATGAAGCAGGACAGCGCCTTGGAAACAAGAGTTTCCTAGGGTAGTCGCGCTGTGCGCGAGGATCAATAACTTGTCAGTTTCGATCATTGAGCCCGTTCAAACGTCTGTTTAATGTCGCAGGCAGACAAACGACGGGGTCCGCCAGCCGGTGAGGCACCCGCATTCCGTGAATACGCCACCTGGGGACCTTTCCATGGCCGCCGACCGCTACCCGCACCTGCTCGCACCGCTGGACCTGGGCTTCACTACCTTGCGCAACCGCACCCTGATGGGCTCGATGCACACCGGCCTCGAAGAGCGCCCGGGCGGCTTCGAGCGCATGGCGGCGTACTTTGCCGAGCGCGCCCGCGGTGGTGTCGGCCTGATGGTTACCGGCGGCATCGCGCCCAACGATGAGGGTGGGGTGTATTCCGGGGCGGCCAAGCTCAGCACCGAGGAAGAAGCCGACAAGCACCGCATCGTCACCGAGGCGGTACACGCTGCCGGCGGCAAGATTTGCCTGCAGATCCTGCATGCCGGGCGCTACGCCTACAGCCCGCGCCAGGTGGCGCCCAGCGCGATCCAGGCGCCAATCAACCCGTTCAAGCCCAAGGAACTGGACGAGGCGGGTATCGAGAAGCAGATCGCCGACTTCGTCAATTGCGCGGTGCTGGCCCAGCGCGCCGGTTACGACGGCGTCGAGATCATGGGTTCGGAAGGCTACTTCATCAACCAGTTCCTCGCCGCCCACACCAACCACCGCACCGACCGCTGGGGTGGCAGTTATGAAAACCGCATGCGCCTGGCGGTGGAGATCGTCAGCCGGGTGCGCGGCGCGGTCGGGCCGAACTTCATCATCATCTTCCGCCTGTCGATGCTCGATCTCATCGAGGGCGGCAGCACCTGGGATGAAATCGAGCTGCTGGCCAAGGCCATCGAGAAGGCCGGCGCGACCTTGATCAATACCGGCATCGGCTGGCACGAAGCGCGTATACCGACCATTGCCACCAAGGTGCCGCGCGCGGCATTCAGCAAGGTCACCGCCAAGTTGCGCGGCGTGGTGAACATTCCGCTGATCACCACCAACCGCATCAATACTCCGGAGGTGGCCGAGGCGGTGCTGGCCGAAGGCGATGCCGACATGGTCTCGATGGCACGCCCGTTCCTGGCCGACCCGGACTTCGTCAACAAGGCCGCTGCCGGTCGCGGCGACGAGATCAACACCTGCATCGGCTGCAACCAGGCCTGCCTGGACCATACTTTCGGCGGCAAGCTGACCAGTTGCCTGGTCAACCCGCGTGCCTGCCACGAGACCGAGCTCAACTACCTGCCTGTGCGCACCGTGAAGCGCATTGCCGTGGTCGGCGCAGGCCCGGCCGGCCTGGCGGCGGCCACGGTGGCGGCCGAGCGCGGCCACGCGGTGACCCTGTTCGATGCCGCCAGCGAGATCGGCGGGCAGTTCAATGTGGCCAAGCGGGTACCGGGAAAGGAAGAGTTCCATGAAACCCTGCGTTACTTCCGCAACAAGGTCAAAAGCACGGGCGTGGACTTGCGCCTGAACACCCGGGTCAATGTGCAGTCCCTGGTGGACGGTGGCTACGACGAGATCATCCTGGCCACCGGCATCGCCCCGCGCACACCGGCCATCCCCGGTGTCGAGCATGCCAAGGTGCTCAGCTACCTCGACGTGCTGCTCGAGCGCAAGCCGGTGGGCAAGGCTGTCGCGGTGATTGGCGCGGGTGGCATCGGTTTCGACGTTTCCGAGTATCTGGTGCATCAGGGCGTTGCCACCAGCCAGGACCGTGAGGCGTTCTGGAAGGAGTGGGGTATCGACACCCATCTGCAGGCGCGTGGTGGCGTGGCCGGGATCAAGGCCGAGCCGCATGCCCCGGCGCGGCAGGTGTACCTGTTGCAGCGCAAGAAATCCAAGGTGGGTGACGGCCTGGGCAAGACCACTGGCTGGATTCACCGCACCGGGTTGAAGAACAAGCGGGTGCAGATGCTCAACAGCGTCGAGTACCTGGGCATCGACGATGCGGGCCTGCACATTCGCGTGGCCGATGGCGAGCCGCAGGTACTGGCGGTGGACAACGTAGTGATCTGTGCCGGGCAGGAACCGCTGCGCGAGCTGCAGGACGGGCTGGTGGCGGCGGGGCAGTCGGTGCACCTGATTGGTGGGGCCGATGTGGCGGCCGAGCTGGATGCCAAGCGGGCGATCAACCAGGGTTCGAGATTGGCGGCTGAGCTCTGAGATCGCCGGGGCCGCTTTGCGGCCCATCGCCGGCAAGCCGGGCTCCCACAGGTACAGCGTGATGCTTGAGGTTGGCGCTGTACCCGTGGGAGCCCGGCTTGCCGGCGATGGGCTGCAAAGCAGCCCCCAGGCCTTCACTGGTAAACTCGCGCGATGCAATTTGACCTCCCCCAACCCCCCTTGCAGCCCCTGATCCTGCCCTGGCTCCAACAAGCCCAGGTAGAAGCCGCCATCCTGCGCCTGGACCTGATCGATCCGCTGATCAGCGGCAACAAATGGTTCAAGCTACGCCATCACCTGCAACAGGCCAGCGCCAGCAACGCCTCGGGCCTGATCAGCCTCGGCGGCAACCATTCCAATCACCTGCACGCCCTGGCCGCTGCCGGCAAGCGCTTCGGCTTCGCCACCGCCGGCCTGCTGCGTGGTCACGCCCAGGACACGCCAACCGTGCGTGACCTGCAGGCGCTGGGTATGGAACTGCACTGGCTGGGCTATGGCGGCTACCGCGCACGAAACCAAGCGGGTTTCTGGGACCCTTGGCAGGCACGCTATCCGGGTTGGCACTGCATCCCCGAAGGGGGAGGCGGGCTTGCCGGTGCACAGGGCTGCGCGCTGATCATGCAGCAGGCACGGGCGCAGATCGCGGCACTGGGCTGGTCGGGCTACGACGCCTGGTGGCTGGCTGCCGGAACGGGGACTACCCTGGCCGGTCTGGTAATGGCCGAGGCGGGCGCACATGTGGTGCATGGTGCATTGGCGGTACCCAGGGACCATGGCGTGCCGGAGGCGGTAGCAGCACTGGCCGGCGCGCATGGCTACAAGCTGCACGACGCCTGCCGTGGCGGTTTCGGCAAATTCGACGCTGATCTGCTGGCGTTCATCGCTGATTGCGAGCGGCACACCGGCGTGCCGCTCGAAGCCCTCTACACAGGCAAGGCCCTGCTGGCCCTGCGTGAGCAGGTCGAGGCCGGGCTGTTCGCGCCCGGCACCCGCCTGATCGTGGTGCACACCGGCGGCCTGCAGGGCCGGCGCGGTTACTTGTAGGGCAGCATGCGCAGCAGCGTGTTGTCGCGCTGCACATAGTGGTGATAGAGCCCGGCCAGCGCGTGCAGGCCGATCAGCCAGTAGCCCCAGCTGCCGATGCGTTCATGCCAGCCTTTGATGAACTTGGCCTGATCCGGGTTCGGGCCGATCAGGTGCGGCAGCTCCAGGCCGAAGAACGGCACTGGTTTGTCGGCGGCGCTGAGGATCAGCCAGCCGGCCAGCGGCAGGATGATCATCAGCAGGTACAACGCCAGGTGCATCAGGTGCGCGAGGCCGGTCTGCCAGGCCGCAGGCTTGGGCACGATGGGTGGGGTCGGGCGGCTCAGGCGGATGGCCAGGCGCAACCAGACCAGCACGAACACGCTGAGCCCGAGCATGAAGTGCAGGTCCTTCATCAGGTTGCGTTCGACGCTGTCCTTGGGGAACAGGCCACGCAGTTCGATTAGGGCGTAGACAGCGGCCAGCAGCACCAGCATCAGCCAGTGCAGGGCAATGGACAGGCGCGCGTAATGGGTCGCGGGGGTGGATGAAACCATGATCGGTCCTCGTCATCAGGTCGGAATGGCGCTCTTGCCGGCGCTCAGGAAGTACTGTAATGGCTGCGGGGGAACAAATCTTTGCGCCAGGTCTGTGAAAATTGTGTTGTCTGCACCGGCCTCTTCGCGGGCAAGCCCGCGAAAGGGCCGGTACAGCTGGCATCATGCCTCGGGTGTAGATGGCCAACTGTCAGCCACCAGAAACACCCGCTCGGCCTCCTGCCACGCCCCGTCAGCCTCTTGCTCCAACCTCACCAGCAACTGCGCCGGAGCCTGCCGTTCCAGCACATGCAGCCACGCCGCAAACTGCTCCACCGCCCAGCACTCATGCGCCTCGACCCGCGCCGGCGCCAGCCAGGCATGCCGTTGCAGCGGCTGCCATTGCTCACCTTCGCCCATGACCCAGTCCCGCCGCCGCAGCCAGCGCCCGCGCAAGTGCTGCGGGTTGGCGCCCTGTGGTGGCTGCGCATGCCCGGGCCACGGGTAGAACAGATAGCCACCCAGCCACACATGCGCCTGCACCTGCTCCACCCCCAGCCGGGCCAGCACCTCGCGGCTGTGCGCCCCCGCCGACATGGGCAACTGGTGCCGTGCCAGGTGCGCCAGTTTGCTTCCCAGTCGGTCATGGCAGCCTGGCCCTAGCCAGGTGTCGGGGTCGTGCCCGGGGTGTTCCGGACCCAGGTACAGCTTGATGGCCAGTTCCAGGTGGTGCACACCATCGCGGTCGCGCAGCACCACATCCAGCTCGCCCAGGGTGCGCCCGCCTTCGCGAATCGCCAGGTTGGCTGCCAGCAGTTCGATGCCCGGGGCCTGGCCCAGGGCGAATTGCCACAGCCGTTCGTAGTAGTGCCCCAGGCGCCGGCTGCCTAGCTGCGCCAGCCAGTCGCGCAGTGGGCGATCATCGTCATCCAGCGCCCGCAGCCAGTCTGCCAGGCGCTGTGGCTGGTCCGCCCACAGGCTACCCGCCAGCGGGTGGCGCTGGGGGCAGGGCGGGGCGCTGAGCAACGGGGGCGACAGCAGGGCCCAGGCCAGGTCGCGCACGTTGGGGCGGCGTAGCTGCCGGGGCAGGTCGTGGAGCAGGGCGAATGGCATCATCCTGCGAGCATAGCCGGTTTGCCGCTACCCGGTGGTTTCGCCCATAATCGCGGCATAGTCACCCGCCGCAGAGCCTCGCAGGAGCCCCATGGAGCAATTTCGCAATATCGGTATC
Source organism: Pseudomonas shirazica (assembly GCF_015168335.1). Classification (NCBI taxonomy): domain Bacteria; kingdom Pseudomonadati; phylum Pseudomonadota; class Gammaproteobacteria; order Pseudomonadales; family Pseudomonadaceae; genus Pseudomonas; species Pseudomonas shirazica. Next base: position 3,629,507 of record NZ_CP063456.1, on the reverse strand, counting down.
ATTGGCCGCCTTGGCAGCTCCCAGGTGCTCGACACCATTCGCCGACTGAAAAAATTTCTTATCGAGCGCCACCTGCACGTGATCCTCGAGGACACCATCGCCGAAGTGTTGCCTGGCCATGGCCTGCAAACCTCCACCCGCAAGCTGCTGGGTGAGGTCTGTGACCTGGTCATCGTGGTCGGCGGCGACGGCAGCCTGCTGGGCGCCGCCCGCGCCCTGGCCCGGCACAACATTCCGGTGCTGGGCATCAACCGTGGCAACCTGGGCTTCCTCACCGACATCCGCCCCGACGAGCTGGAAGAGAAGGTCGCCGAAGTGCTCGACGGCCACTACCTGGTGGAAAACCGCTTCCTGCTGCAGGCCGAGGTACGCCGCCACAACGAAGCCATCGGCCAGGGTGATGCGCTGAACGATGTGGTGCTGCACCCGGGCAAGTCCACGCGCATGATCGAGTTCGAGATCTACATCGATGGCCAGTTCGTCTGCAGCCAGAAGGCCGACGGCCTGATCGTCGCCACCCCCACCGGCTCCACCGCCTACGCGCTGTCGGCCGGCGGCCCGATCATGCACCCCAAGCTCGATGCCATCGTCATCGTGCCGATGTACCCGCACACCCTGTCAGGCCGGCCGATCGTGGTCGACGGCAACAGCGAACTGAAGATCGTGGTGTCCAAGGACCTGCAGATCTACCCGCAGGTATCCTGTGACGGCCAGAACCACTTCACCTGTGCCCCTGGCGACACCATCACGGTGAGCAAGAAACCGCAGAAGCTGCGCCTGATCCACCCGCTGGACCACAATTACTACGAGGTCTGCCGCACCAAGCTCGGCTGGGGCAGCCGGCTGGGAAGCAGGGACGACTGATGCTCGATCCGGCGCGTAGTTTCGACATCATCGGTGACGTGCACGGTTGTGCGCTGACCCTTGAACGCCTGCTCGACGCCCTCGGTTACAAGCGTGTGGCAGGCGTGTGGCGCCACCCGCGGCGCCAGGCGCTGTTCCTTGGCGACATCGTCGACCGCGGGCCACGCATCCGCGAGGCGCTGCACATCGTCCACGACATGGTCGAGGCCGGCCAGGCGTTCTGCATCATGGGCAACCACGAGTACAACGCCCTGGGCTGGGTCACCCCGGCACTGCCTGGCAGCGGCAAGGCCTTTGTGCGCGAGCATACGCCACGCCACGCCCGGCTGATCGACGAAACCCTGACCCAGTTCGCCAACCACCCCGCAGACTGGCACGACTTCGTCAACTGGTTCTACGAATTGCCGCTGTTCGTCGACGCCGGGCGTTTCCGCCTGGTGCATGCCTGCTGGGACCCGCGGCTGATCGAGCCGCTGCGCCAGCAGTACCCCGACGGGCGTATCGACGAGCATTTCATCCAGGCCTCGGCGGTGAACGGCAGCTTTGCCGCCACCGTGTGCAACCGCCTGCTGCGCGGTACCGACATGCGCCTGCCGGACGGCCTGACCCTCACCGGTGGCGACGGCCTGACCCGTGCCTTCTTCCGTACCAAGTTCTGGGAAGAAGACCCGCAAACCTACGGCGACATCGTGTTCCAGCCAGACGCCCTGCCCGCGGAAGTGGCCAGCACCCCGCTCAGTCACAGCCAGAAGAACGCCTTGCTGCGCTATGCCGAAGACGAGCCCATGCTGTTCGTCGGCCATTACTGGCGCAGCGGCCGCCCGGCGCCGATCCGCGCCAACCTGGCCTGCCTGGACTACAGCGCCGTGCTCTACGGCAAGCTGGCAGCCTACCGGCTGGATGATGAAACCCGCATCGACCCGCACAAGTTCGTCTGGGTCGACGTCGACCGCCCACAGGCCAACCAATGAACATTATCGAAGTGATGCGCCTGCCGCTGTCGGTCGACCTCAGCGGCTTCGTTCACCTGCTGCAGCGCCTGCAGGTGCCGCACCGGGTCAGCGAGGAGGGCGATGCCCAGGTGCTGTGGGCCCCCGACACCCTGGCAGCGGACGTCCGCGAACTCTACCAGCGCTACCCCGACGGCAACGCCGACCTGCCGGCCACCACCGATCCTGTGGGAGCGGGCGAGCCCGCGAAAGGGCCCCCCCTGGCAGAACAGGCCAAAGCCTGCAAAGTCACCACTATCACCCTGCTGCTGTGCTTCATCGTCGCCGGCCTCACCGGCCTTGGCGACAATTTCACCACCATCAGCTGGTTCACCTTCCTCGATTTCCGCGTCCAGGGCGACTACCTGTACTTCAACCCGCTGGCGCAAAGCCTGGACCAAGGCCAGTGGTGGCGCCTGGTATCGCCCATGCTGCTGCATTTCGGCGTGCTGCACCTGGCCATGAACAGCCTGTGGTACTGGGAGCTGGGCAAACGCATCGAACTGCGCCAGGGCCCGTGGGCGCTGCTGGGCCTGACCCTGCTGTTCAGCCTGGTGTCCAACCTGGCCCAGCATTACAGCAGCGGGCCGAGCCTGTTCGGCGGCCTGTCCGGCGTGCTGTACGGCCTGCTCGGGCACATCTGGCTGTACCAGTGGCTGGCACCCGACCGTTACTTCAACCTGCCCAAGGGCGTGCTGGTGATGATGCTGATCTGGCTGGTGGTGTGCCTGAGCGGCGTGATCGACACCCTGGGCCTTGGCCAGATCGCCAACGCCGCCCACGTCGGCGGGCTGCTCATCGGATGCCTGACCGGGCTCTTGGGTGGGGCGCTTGCCCGGCGTAAACTGTCGGCTTGAATCAGGAGACACTATGTCCACTTTCGCGCAAATGATCGAAAACATCACCCCGGAAATCTACGAGAGCCTGAAACTGGCCGTGGAAATCGGCAAATGGTCGGATGGCCGCAAGCTCACTGCCGAGCAGAAAGAGCTGTCGCTGCAGGCGGTAATCGCCTGGGAGATGAAAAACCTGCCCGAAGACCAGCGTACCGGCTACATGGGCCCGCAGGAATGCGCCTCGAAGTCCGCGCCGATCGCCAACATTCTGTTCAAGTCGGACTCGGTACATTGATCGAACTCGCTCGTGGCTCGTTGAGCAAGATGGCGGTAAGCCTGCAGGCGCCAGTGGTGCAGTACAGCTTTCGCCTGGATGACACGCAGGTGCCGGTCAACCCGCTGATCGGCCAGCGCCTGCGCCTTGAGTACCTTGGCGCCATTCACTGCAGCCATTGTGGCAAGCGCACCAAGACCAGCTTCAGCCAGGGTTACTGCTACCCGTGCATGACCAAACTGGCCCAGTGCGACGTGTGCATCATGGCCCCGGAAAAGTGCCACTACGACGCCGGCACCTGCCGCGAACCGTCGTGGGGCGAACAGTTCTGCATGACCGACCATGTGGTCTACCTGGCCAACTCGTCGGGGATCAAGGTCGGTATCACCCGCGCCACCCAGCTGCCCACCCGCTGGCTCGACCAGGGCGCCAGCCAGGCCCTGCCGATCGTGCGCGTGGCCACCCGCCAGCAGTCCGGCCTGGTCGAAGACTTGCTGCGCAGCCAGGTGCCGGATCGCACCAACTGGCGCGCCCTGCTCAAGGGCGATGCCGAGGAGCTCGACCTGGTGGCCATTCGTGAACAGGTCTTCGACGCCTGTGCCGATGGCTTGCGCGAGCTGCAGGGGCGTTTCGGCCTGCAGGCGGTTCAGCCGCTGGCCGATGCCGAAGTGGTGCAGATGAAGTACCCGGTCGAGGCCTACCCATCGAAGATCGTCAGCTTCAACCTCGACAAGGACCCGGTAGTGGAAGGCACGCTGCTGGGCATCAAGGGCCAGTACCTGATCTTCGACACCGGTGTGATCAATATTCGCAAGTACACGGCCTACCAGTTGGCCGTACTCCAGTAAAAAGGACCTGCACATGCGTACCGAACAACCGCAAGTGATCTACCTCAAGGATTACCAGGCGCCCGAGTACCTGATCGACGAGACGCACCTGACCTTCGAGCTGTTCGAGGACCATACCCTGGTTCACGCGCAACTGGTCATGCGCCGCAACCCGGCACGCGGTGCCGGCCTGCCGCCACTGGTACTCGATGGCCAGCAGCTTGAGCTGCTGCGCGCCTCGCTGGATGACCAGGAACTCCAGCCGGGCGACTACCAGCTCGACGCCGACAGCCTGACCGTGCAGCCCAAGGCCGAGCGCTTCACCCTCGACACCAGCGTGAAGATCCACCCCGAGAGCAACACCGCGCTGGAAGGCTTGTACAAGTCGGGCAAGATGTTCTGCACCCAGTGCGAGGCCGAAGGCTTCCGCAAGATCACCTACTACCTCGATCGTCCGGATGTGATGAGCACCTTCACCACCACGGTGATCGCCGAGCAGCATCGCTACCCGGTATTGCTGTCGAACGGCAACCCGATCGGCAGCGGGCCGGCAGACGATGGTCGCCACTGGGCGACCTGGGAAGACCCGTTCATGAAGCCGGCCTACCTGTTCGCCCTGGTGGCCGGTGACCTGTGGTGCGTCGAGGACAGCTTCACCCGCCAGTCCGGCCGTGACGTGACCCTGCGCATCTATGTCGAGCCCGAGAACATCGACAAGTGCGACCACGCCATGGTCAGCCTGAAGAAGTCCATGCGCTGGGACGAAGAAGTCTATGGCCGCGAGTACGACCTGGACATCTTCATGATCGTCGCGGTCAACGACTTCAACATGGGCGCCATGGAAAACAAGGGCCTGAACATCTTCAACTCCAGCTGTGTGCTGGCCCGTGCCGAAACCGCCACCGATGCCGCCCACCAGCGCGTCGAAGGCGTGGTTGCCCACGAGTATTTCCACAACTGGTCGGGCAACCGCGTCACCTGCCGTGACTGGTTCCAGCTGTCGCTGAAGGAAGGCTTCACGGTGTTCCGCGATGCCGAGTTCAGCGCCGACATGAACTCGCGCACGGTCAAGCGCATCGAAGACGTGGCCTACCTGCGTACTCACCAGTTCGCCGAAGACGCTGGCCCCATGGCCCACCCTGTGCGCCCGGACAGCTTCATCGAGATCTCCAACTTCTACACCCTGACCGTGTACGAGAAGGGCGCCGAAGTGGTGCGCATGGTTCGTACCCTGCTGGGCGCCGACGGCTTCCGCAAGGGCAGCGACCTGTACTTCGAACGCCACGATGGCCAGGCGGTGACCACCGACGATTTCATCAAGGCCATGGAAGACGCCAACGGCGTCGACTTCACCCAGTTCAAGCGCTGGTACAACCAGGCCGGCACCCCGCGCCTGGAAGTCAGCGAGGCCTATGACGCGGCCGCGCAAACCTACAGCCTGACCTTCCGCCAAAGCTGCCCGCAGACCCCGGACAAGGCCGAAAAGCTGCCGTTCGTGATCCCGGTGGAGCTTGGCCTGCTGGATGCTGCAGGCAACGACCTGCCGCTGCAACTCGCCGGCGAAGATACGGTGCAGGGCACCAGCCGCGTGCTGTCGGTGACCGAGGCCGAGCAGACCTTCACCTTCCAGGGTATCCAGGCCAAGCCGCTGCCGTCGCTGCTGCGTGGTTTCAGCGCACCGGTCAAGCTGAGCTTCCCCTACGACCGTGACCAGCTGATGTTCCTGATGCAGCACGACAGCGACGGCTTCAACCGCTGGGAGGCGGGGCAGCAGTTGTCGGTGCAGGTGCTGCAGGAGCTGATCGGCCAGCATCAGCGCGGCGAAGCACTGAAGCTCGACCAGCGCATGATCACCGCCCTGGGCACCGTGCTCGGCAACGAGTCGCTGGACCCGGCCATGGTTGCCGAAATGCTCTCGCTGCCGGGTGAGGCCTACCTCACCGAAATCAGCCAGGTGGCCGATGTGGACGCCATCCACGCCGCCCGCGAGTTCGCCCGCCAGCAGATCGCCGAGAAGCTGTTCGACGCCCTGTGGGCGCGCTACCAGGCCAACCGCGAAGTGTCGCGCAGCACCGCCTACGTGGCCTCGGCCGAGCATTTCGCTCGCCGCAGCCTGCAGAACATCGCGCTGTCGTACCTGATGCAGAGCGGCAAGCCGCAGGTGCTGCAGGCGACTTTGGAGCAGTTCGAGCACTGTGACAACATGACCGAACGCCTTACCGCCCTGGCCGTGCTGGTCAACTCGCCGTTCGAGGCCGAGCGGGCCAAGGCGCTGGAAGCCTTTGCCGAGCACTTCAAGGACAACCCGCTGGTCATGGACCAGTGGTTCAGCGTGCAGGCGGCCAGTACGCTGCCGGGCGGGCTGGCGCGGGTCAAGGCGCTGATGCAGCACCCGGCGTTCACCCTGAAGAACCCGAACAAGGTACGTGCGTTGATCGGCGCCTTTGCCGGGCAGAACCTGGTCAACTTCCATGCGGCGGATGGCTCGGGCTACCGCTTCCTGGCGGATCTGGTGATCGAGCTGAATGCGCTGAACCCGCAGATCGCTTCGCGGCAACTGGCACCACTGACCCGCTGGCGCAAGTATGACGCTGCGCGTCAGGCCCTGATGAAGGGCGAGCTGGAGCGGATTCTGGCTTCTGGTGAGTTGTCCAGTGATGTGTATGAAGTGGTGAGCAAGAGCCTGGCTTAAGGGCGAAGGGGGCTGCTTTGCAGCCCATCGCCGGCAAGCCAGCTCCCACAGGTACTCTACTGCCGTCAAGGCATGTGCTGTCCCTGTGGGAGCTGGCTTGCCGGCGATGGGCCGCACAGCGGCCCCCGGCTTTTTACAGCCGACAACAAAACATAACACCCCGCCCGTTGTGTTCCCGCAAATATCCCCGCTACGATCCCCTCAAGCTATTGCGGGCCTCTAGATCAGGCTTTTCGCAGTACCTGCAGTGCATTGACCCACCAGACAAGAACACAACAGGGGGACAGTCATGAGGGAACAGAACAGGCGCTTTGCCTGGCCATTGGCAGCCAGCGCGGTACTGGCGCTGGGGCTCGGCGTGTGGGCTGACAACGTGCAAGCCGCTGCCGCCGACGAATATTCCACCGAATCGGCCAAGGCCAGCCAAAGCCTGCTGATCGACGCCACCCATGCCGGCAAGCGCCTGGTGGTGGTGGGCGATCGCGGTCATATCCTGTTCTCCGACGACCAGGGCAGAACCTGGACCCAGGCGCGGGTGCCCACCCGGCAACTGCTGACCGCGGTGTTCTTCCTCGACGACAAGCGCGGCTGGGCCGTCGGCCACGATGCGCTGGTGCTCGCCAGCAGCGATGGTGGTGCCACCTGGAGCAAGCAGTTCGAAGACCTGCCCCGCGAAGCACCCTTGCTCGATGTCGCCTTCCTCGACGCCCGGCACGGCTTTGCCGTAGGTGCCTACGGCGCCTTGCTGGAAACCACCGACGGCGGCCAGCACTGGCAGGACGTGGCCGAGCGCCTGGACAACCCCGACCAGCTGCACCTGAACGGTATCGCCCAGGTGCGTGACGCGGGCCTGTTCATTGTCGGCGAGCAGGGCGGCATGTTCCGCTCAGCCGACAACGGCCAGACCTGGGCCAAGGTTCAAGGCCCCTACGAGGGATCGCTGTTCGGCGTGATCGGCACTGCACAGCCGCGCACATTGCTGGCCTACGGCCTGCGCGGCAACCTGTTCCGCTCCACCGATTTCGGTGACAGCTGGCAACCGATCGAGCTCAAGGCCGCACGTGGCACCCTCGAATTCGGCCTGGCAGGCGCTACGCTTGTCGAGGACGGTAGCCTGGTGCTGGTCGGCAATGGCGGCAGCGTGCTGCGCAGTACCGATGACGGCCAGACCTTCAGTGTCTACAACCGCGCCGACCGCATTGCCCTGGCCGGCGTCAGCGGCCTGGCCGATGGCGGCCTGCTGCTGGTAGGGCAGGGTGGCGTGCACCTGGCTGACCCGCAGGGTGCTGACCAGGAGGTGCGTCCATGACCAGCAGGGAGAGCATCACTATGCACCCGCATCACCAGGACAAGGCCACGTTGCTCGAACGCCTGATCTTCAACAATCGTCCCGTGGTCATCGCCCTGTGCGTGCTGGTCAGTATCTTCCTGTTCTGGCAGGCCACGCAGATTCGCCCGTCCACCAGCTTCGAGAAGATGATCCCGCTGCAGCATCCGTTCATCGAGCAGATGATGGAGCACCGCAACGACCTGGCCAACCTCGGCAACACCGTGCGCATCTCGGTGGAAGCGGTGAATGGCGACATCTTCGACAAGGACTACATGGAGACCCTGCGGCAGATCCATGACGAGGTGTTCTACATCCCGGGCGTCGACCGTGCCGGGTTGAAGTCGCTGTGGAGCCCCAGCGTGCGCTGGAGCGAGGTCACCGAGGAAGGCTTCTCGGGTGGCGAGGTGATTCCCAACACCTACAACGGCTCGCAGGACAGCCTCGACACCCTGCGCGACAACGTGCTCAAGTCGGGCCAGGTGGGGCGACTGGTGGGCAACAACTTCAGGTCCAGCATCGTCGATGTGCCACTGCTGGAGAGCTACCCCGACCCGCAGGACCCGGGCAAGCAGGTGAAGCTGGACTACCAGCAGTTCTCGCACCAGCTTGAAGAAAAGATCCGTGACAAGTTCCAGGCGCAGAACCCCAACGTGAAGGTGCACATCGTCGGCTTCGCCAAGAAGGTCGGCGACCTGATCGACGGCCTGGTGATGGTGGCGATGTTCTTCGGCGTCGCCCTGGCCATCACCTGGGTGCTGCTGTACTGGTTCACCTGGTGCATCCGCAGCACCATCGCCGTGCTCATCACCACCCTGGTGGCAGTGGTCTGGCAGCTGGGCCTGATGCATGCGGTGGGCTTTGGCCTGGACCCGTACTCGATGCTGGTGCCGTTCCTGATCTTCGCCATCGGCATTTCCCACGGGGTGCAGAAGATCAACGGTATCGCCCTGCAGTCGAGTGATGCCGACAACGCCCTGACCGCTGCCCGGCGCACCTTCCGCCAGCTGTTCCTGCCTGGGATGATCGCCATTCTCGCCGACGCCGTGGGCTTCATCACCTTGCTGATCATCGACATCGGCGTGATTCGTGAACTGGCCATCGGTGCTTCCATCGGTGTGGCGGTGATCGTGTTCACCAACCTCATCCTGCTGCCGGTAGCCATCTCCTACGTCGGCATCAGCAAGAAGGCCGTCGAGCGCAGCAAGCAGGACGCCACCCGCGAGCACCCGTTCTGGCGCCTGTTGTCGAACTTCGCCAGTGCCAAGGTGGCGCCTGTATCGGTGGCCCTGGCGCTGGTCGCCTTCGCCGGTGGCCTGTGGTACAGCCAGAACCTGAAGATCGGCGACCTCGACCAGGGCGCACCGGAGCTGCGCCCCGATTCGCGCTACAACCAGGACAACAACTTCATCATCAGTAACTACTCGACCAGTTCCGACGTGCTGGTGATCATGGTCAAGACCCCGCCGGAAAGCTGCTCGATCCACTCGACCATGGCGCCGATCGACGAGCTGATGTGGACCATGCAGAACACCCCGGGCGTGCAGTCGGCAATTTCCCTCGTGACCGTGTCCAAGCAGGTGATCAAGGGCATGAACGAGGGCAGCCTGAAATGGGAAACCCTGTCGCGCAACCCGGACATCCTCAACAACTCCATCGCCCGCGCCGATGGCCTGTACAACGGCGACTGCTCGCTGGCACCGGTGCTGGTGTTCCTCAACGACCACAAGGCCGAAACCCTGGAGCGGGTCACCGCCGTGGCCAAGGCGTTTGCCGACAGCCACAACAAGGAAGGCCTGCAGTTCCTGCTGGCGGCGGGCAACGCCGGGATCGAAGCGGCGACCAACGAGGTGATCAAGTCGGCCGAGCTGACCATCCTGATCCTGGTGTACATCTGCGTGGCGGTGATGTGCCTGATTACCTTCCGCTCGTTCGCCGCCACCCTGTGCATCGTCCTGCCGCTGGTGCTGACTTCGGTGCTGGGCAACGCGCTGATGGCCTACATGGGCATCGGGGTCAAGGTGGCGACCTTGCCGGTGGTGGCGCTGGGTGTGGGCATTGGCGTGGACTATGGCATCTACATCTACAGCCGGCTGGAGAGCTTCCTGCGCGCCGGGTTGCCGTTGCAGGAGGCGTATTACGAGACCCTGCGCTCGACCGGCAAGGCAGTGCTGTTCACCGGCTTGTGCCTGGCCATCGGCGTGTGCACCTGGATCTTCTCGGCGATCAAGTTCCAGGCGGACATGGGGTTGATGCTGACCTTCATGCTGCTGTGGAACATGTTCGGTGCGCTGTGGCTGCTGCCGGCGCTGGCAAGGTTCCTGATCAAGCCTGAGAAGATGGTGGGCAAGGAGGGGGGCTCCATTTTCGCTCATTGACCGCAGGGAGCCGCTCCTGCAGGGGAACGCGTATCGGCAGGCTGATGCGATCCCTGTAGGAGCGGCCTTGTGTCGCGATGGGCTGCAAAGCAGCCCCAGGGCTATAATGCCGACTCATTTCAGATTGGTACCCCCATGTCCCCCCTCGCCACCGCCCTGCAGTCCTGCGACATGCTCCTGATCGACGGCCTGCACGCCTTCGACTTCACCTCCGATGAATCCGGCCTCACCATCGAATGCATGGACGGCCGCCAGCTCCGCCGCTGGTCCTTCACCCCCGAGCAGATCACAGCTGCCATCGCCGTGGGTGACGAGTGGCAACTCGACGATGCCGACGGCGCGCATCGACTAGTCTGTATGAGTGCCTTTCGCGCCCCGGATGATGACGAAGATGAATCGGATCTGGACGAGCCTGCTGACCGCTAGCCTGATGAGCCTGACCATCCATGCCCACGCCGCCACCTTGCTGGTGGGCAGTTACACCGATGGCGCCAGCGAGGGCATCTACCGCTACGGGTTCGACGAAAAGACCGGTCATATCGACCCGTCGCCGCAGCAGGTGGTGGAGAGTGTCAGCCCTTCATGGCTGGTGCTGTCGGCCGATCAACGCCAACTGTTCGCGGTCAACGAAACCCCGAACGGCAATGTCAGCAGTTTCGTCGTCAGTGCAAAAGGCGAGATCAAGGCACTCAACCAGGTGACCAGCCAAGGTGACGAACCGACCCACGCCAGCCTCAGCCAGGACCAGCGTTATCTGTTCGTGGCCAACTACGCGGTCAAGCCCGATCCCGGCGGCAGCCTGGTGGTAGTCCCGGTGGCCAAGGACGGCAAGCTCAAGCCGGTGGTGCAACAGGCCCGGCACAAGGCGAGCGGGGTCAACCCCGAGCGCCAGGCTGGCGCCCATGTGCATTCGCTGGTGCTGTCACCGGACGGCCGCCACCTGTATGCCAGCGACCTGGGGGCCGACAAGGTGTTCATCTACCGCTACGACGGTGCCAGCGCAGACCACCCGTTGACGCCAGCGATCCCCGCGTCGGTGGACCTGCCGCCGGGCAGCGGGCCGCGCCACCTGTTGTTCGACGCCAAGGGTCGTCACGCCTACCTGACCCTGGAAATGAGTGCCGAAGTGGTGATGTTCGACGTGCAGGAGGGCAACCTGGTCGAACGCCAGCGCCTGCCCCTGACCGAGAGCAAGGAAGCTGCGGCGAAAGCGGCAGGTGGCTTGCACCTGTCGGCAGACGGGCGCTTTCTGTATGTGAGCAACCGCGGCACGGCCAACGAGATCGTGGCGTTCAGCGTGGGCAAGCAGGATGGCCAACTGACGTTCCTGCAGCGCCGTTCGGTGGAGGGGGATCATCCCCGCGAGTTCGCCCTCGATCCGAGTGACAACTTCCTGCTGGTGGCCAACCAGAAGAGCAACCAGATCGTGGTGATACGCCGCGATCCGCGCAGCGGCAAGTTGTTGGAGACGGTGCAGAAGCTGAAGCAGGAGGCACCGTCGGACCTGAAGTTCATCGAGTGATATCGATCGGCGTGATAATCGATACTGCCGCAATGAATTTTTGCCTGCGGCTTCGGCGGCGTAAGTTTGACCCAAGGCCCAAACGGGCCAACGTCAAACCACCGCCGTCGAGGTCAGCCCAGATGAACTTCAATCTCTTCCCGGTCATTGCCGCATCCGCCATTTCCGCTTCGGTCGTATTGCCGGCGCATGCCCATGCCGACAGCAGCGGCAAGGCGTCTGCTACCCATAGCTACACCGAACAGTACCTGCGCCAGAGTGCCAACTTCCATGCGGCATTGAGTGGCAAACACAACCACTGAATCCTGTACTGGCCCTATCGCCGGCAAGCCAGCTCCCACAGGGGTTGAGCAGGCCTCAGGTCCAGCGCCGTACCTGTGGGAGCTGGCTTGCCGGCGATAGGGCCAGTACAGGAAACAGCGTTCATTTGGCCATGACTGACCTGAACAGCTCCGAAGCCAACCACCCCTCCAGCCAGCTCCGCACCCGCGGATAAGCCGCCTCGGCGAACCACTGCGGTTCGACCCCGGCAAACTGGCGCATCAGGGGCAGCAACGCGGCATCGGCAATGCTCGGGTGCGTGGCCAGCAAGTAGGGCCTGCCCGCCAGCAGGCCTTCGAGCTCCGCCAGCCAGGCCTCGGCCTGCTGGCGGTAATGCTCGCGGGTATGCTCGGGGTAGCGCTCGGCATACTTGTACAGGTTCACCTGCGCCTTGAACGTGCTGTCGTTGCGCGCAATCAGTGTTTCAGCCTGCTGCGCCGCCGCAGGGTCGGCCTGCAGCCGCCAGTCCTGCGGGTCGTTTTGCGCCAGCGCCCAGCGCATGATGTCCAGGCTTTCTTCGAGCACGCCGGCGCCGGTATCCAGTACCGGCACCGTGCCCTTGGGTGACAGGGCCAGCAGTTCTGCCGGCTTGTTCTTCATCGCTACCTCGCGAATCTCCACCTCGCACCCCGCATAGCGCAGGGCCAGGCGCGCGCGCATGGCCCAGGGGCAGCGGCGGAACGAGTAGAGGATCACCCGCACACCTCCACGTCACTCAGGCCATTGCCTTGGCGGCGCACCTGGATCTGCACCGGGATGCGTTCGTGCATTTCCTGCACGTGGGAAATCACCGCCACCTTGCGGCCCTGGGCCTGCAAGCCGTCGAGGGCGTCCATGGCCAGTTGCAGCGACTCGGGGTCGAGGCTGCCGAAGCCTTCGTCGATGAACAGCGATTCGATGCGCAGCGTGCTGGAGGCCATCGAGGCCAGGCCCAGGGCCAGGGCCAGCGACACCAGGAAGGTTTCCCCGCCAGACAGCGAGTGCACCGAACGCAGTTCGTCACCCATCTCGGTGTCCAGCACCAGCAGGCCGAGGGCGCTGCCGCCGCGCTTGAGGCGGTAACGGCGGGCCAGCTGGCGCAGCTGGGCGTTGGCGTGGTGCAGCAGCAGGTCGAGGTTGTAGCCCTGGGCGATCTTGCGGAACACATCGCCCGAGGCCGAGCCGATCAGGGCGTTCAGGCGAGCCCAGCGTTGCCACTGCTGGTGGGCCTGTTCGATTTCCGCCGCCAGCGCCTGGTGCGCCTGTTGGCGACGCTGGTCATCGGCCTGCTGTGCACGCAGTTCGGCGCATTGCTGCTCATGGCCGGCCAGGCGTTCGCGCAGTTCGGTCAGGGCCTGTTCCAGGGCGTCGGCCGAGGTGTCCACAGTCATTTGCGCGGCATGTTGCTGCAGGCGTTGTTCACGTTCTTGCAGCAGCACGCGGCCCTGTTCGATGGCCTTTTCGGCGCCTTGCAGGCGCTGGCGCAGCTCATTTACCTGCGCGTCCTCCATGCCCAGCAGGCGATCCAGGCCGGCGTCGTCCAGTTCCGGGTGTTCTGCGCGCCACTGGGCGATCTGGCCCTGCAACTGCTGGCACTCGGCGTCCAGCGCCTGCTGCTGCTGGGTGTTGGCCTTGAGTTCGCTGGCCAGTTGCACGCCTTGGGTACGCAAGTCCTGCAGGCGCTGGGCAGTGTCGGCATCGAGGGCGCGGGCCTGCTCCAGCGCGGCGTCCATATGCTGTTGCCAGGCCTCGGCGCTTGCATGCCCGCCAAGCAGTTCGCCAAGCGAAGCCTGGGCCTGTTGGCGCTGCTCGTCGAGGGCGGCAAGTTTCTGCTGCAACTGCTGCTGGGTCTGCACGCGTGCCTGTTGCTGGTCGCGCAGCTTGTCCAGCTGGGCCTGGCGGGCTTGCTGTTCTTCCTGTTCGTCCTTGCGCTGCTCCAGTTGCTGCAGGCGCAGGGCGATCTGCTGGTCCAGGGCGAGGAAGGCATTGGCCGGGTCGTCGTTCAAGGCCTTGAGGGCTTCTTCGGGCAACACGCCGGCAAGGTCCTCAAGGCCTTGCTGCAACTGCTGCTCGTCGCTGACCAGGGCCTGGTGCTGTTGCTCCAGGTGGCGCTGGGCCTGCTGTTGCGCCTGCTGGGCGGCCTGCAATTGCTGGTTGAGACGGGCTGCATCTTTTTGCAGGGCGAGCAGGGCGCTCTGGCGTTTCTCGTCCTGGCCGATTTCTTCGTCCAGGCGTCGCAGCTGGCTGTCGAGCCAGGCACTGCGGGCATTGTCGTCCTGCGGTGCCAGGGCGGGCCACAGGCTGTGCGCCTGCACCTGGGCCACCAGCGGTTGTAGCTGTTCGCCCAGTTGCTGCTGTTGCTGCTGATAATCCTTGAGCTGGGCGTTGACCACGCCCAGCTGGGTGCGCAGCTCCACCAGCTTGCTGTTGAGGGTTTCGACCTGCTTCTGCGCGGCGTCTTCCTCGGCCTGGTCATGGCGACCCAGGCTTTGCAGCAGCGCTTCAGGCTGGTGGAACGGGTGCTCGGCGCTGCCGCACACCGGGCAGGGTTCGCCGTCGCGCAACTGGCCGCGCAACTCTTCGACGCTGGTGTTACGTGCCAGGCGCTGGCGTTCCAGCAACTGGCGGGTGAGGTTGAGCGCTTGCTCGGCGGCCTCCAGCTCGGCCTTGGCGGCGGTGCCTTCGGTAATCAGCTGCTGGCGCTGCTGCATGGCCTGCTGCTGACGCACGCGCACGGCCTCCAGCTGCTGACGCAGTTCCAGTTCACGGCCATGCAGGCGTGACAGTTCTTCCACGGCGCGCTGCTGCTTGCGGTTGTCCTGCAGCATGCCACCCAGCAGGTCGATCTGTTCTGCCAGGGCCTGGGGTTCGGCCTTGGCTTCGCGGAACAGCAGCTCGAAGGCATCGCGCTCGGCCTGCAAGTGCGCATTGGCCTGGCTGGCCTGGGCCTGTAGGCCAGGCAGCTCTTCACGGCCCTTGGCCAGGCGGCCACCGATCAGCATCACTTGCTTCAGTTGCGGCAGGTAGGCGTGCCAGGCGTTGGCCAGGCCCGCCAGGTGCTGGCTGTCGGCGAGCGCGGTGTCGATCTGCGCCAGTTGCTGCAGGCTGCGCTGCTGGTTGTCTTCCAGCTGCTGCAGGTGCTGCTGGCCTTCGGCGACCTGCTGCTCGGCCTGCTGGCTGGCACTGCGCTGTGCTGCCAGCTCCTGGTCCAGGCGGGCCAGGTTGTCCTGGGCGGCAAAGGCCTGGCGCAGGCGAGGGGCGTTCTCGCTGTGTTGGGCCTGGCTGACGGCAAGCGCCTGGCGCGCGGCGTCCAGCGCCTGTTCGAGCTCGCCGGTGCGCACTTGCAGCTCCGCTTGCTGCTGCTGTTGCTCGGCGATCTTCGCTGCCAGCGGTGCCAGTTGCGCAGTCAGTGTCTGATGGCGGTGGAACTGGTGACGCTGCGGGGCCAGACGCTCCAGGCGCACGAGGTCCAGGCGCTGGTCAGCCAGTTGTTGCCAGTCCTGTTCGGCGGCCTGCAGCGCGGTACCGGCTTCGGCGTGCTGGGCCTGCAGCTGGCGCTGCTCGTTCAGCCAGTTGCGTTGCTGTTCCAGCTGGCGCTCGCCGGCCTGGTCGGCCTTGAATTGCTGCTGCGCCTGTTCCAGGCGCTGGTCGAGCTCGGCGCGGGCTTCGGTGGCCATCGGCAGCAGGTGGCTGGCACGGTCCTTCAGGGCATTGTGGGCCTCGCCGGCTTCGCGTGCCTTGCTGAAGGCCCGCTGGCCCAGGCGGGTGTAGATGGCGGTGTTGGTGAGCTTTTCCAGCAGCTCGCTGCGTTCTTTGTCGTCGGCCTTGAGGAAGGCGCCGAATTCGCTCTGGGCCAGCATCACCGCGCGGGTGAACTGTTCGAAGTTCAGGCCCAGGCGGGCTTCGACCAGTTGTTTGTACTCGTTCTTACCGCTGCCCAGTACCTGCTCGCTGTCCAGGTCGTAGAAGCTCTGGCGGCTGTGCTGCAGCTTGCCGTTGGCCTTGTCGCGGGCGCGGTTGGCTTCCCAGCGGGCGCGGTAGCGGCGACCATCGATGCCGACGAAATCGACTTCGGCAAAGCCGCTGCCGGTGCCGCGGCGCAGCAGGTTGCGCGGGTCGGAGGTAGGGATTTCACCGTCTGCATCCGGCACCTTGGCCTCGCGGCCAATGTCGTTCAGCCGTGGCACGGTGCCGAACAACGCCAGGCACAGGGCGTCGAGCAGGGTACTTTTGCCCGCCCCGGTAGGCCCGGTGATGGCGAACAGGCCGGCGCTGGCCAGCGGTTCGGCGGTGAAATCGATATCGACCGGGCCGGCCAGGGATGCCAGGTTCTTCAGGCGGATGGCAAGAATCTTCATGGCTGTTCCTCTTCCTGCTGCACGTCCTGCAACAGCAGGGCGAAGTCGGCCAGCGCCTGTTCGTCGGCGGGGTTGCCATAGGCCTGCTCCCAGGCGCGGCTGAACAGGTCCTGCGGGGTCATCTGGGCCAGTTCGACAAAGGCCAGGTCATCGTCTTCGGCATTGTTGCGGCCGGCGTATTCGGCGCTGATGCGGATCAGGCGCACGGCCTTGCCTTGCAGTGCGGTTTCGATCTGCTGGCGCAGGTCGGGTTGCGGCTCATCCAGTATTACCCGCACCTCCAGCCAGGGCTGGCGGTTGGGGTCTTCGAGCAGGTCGATCACTGGCAGCTCGGCCAACTGCTCCAGCAGTTCGCCCAGTGGTGCCGGGCCGACCCGTTGCAGGGCCACGGCGCGCGGTACCGGGCGCGGTTCGACGCTCACCAGGCCAGTGCCGTCCAGCTCCACTTCCAGCACCTGGTGCGGGTAGTTGATTTCGGCGAACGACAGCGGGATCGGCGAGCCGCTGTAGCGGATGCGTTCTTCGCGGTTGACCTTCTGCGGCTTGTGCAGGTGGCCCAGGGCGACGTAGCTGATGGCCTTGTCGAACAGCTTGGCCGGTAGCGCCTCGGCGTTGCCGATGATCAGGCTGCGTTCGGAGTCCTCCGACACCGCGCCACCGGCCATGTGCGCGTGGCTGATGGCGATCAGCGCCTGGTCCTTCTTGCGCTTCTTTTGCGCGGCGGCGATCAGCTGCTGGTGCACCTGGGTAATGCCTTGCAGGTAGTCGTCACCCAGTTGCGGACCGGTCACTTCGGCCGGGCGCAGGAAGGGCAGGGCCAGGCACCAGGCGGCGACCTTGCCGCGGCCGTTGGTCAGCGGAATCAGCAGGCGCTCGGCGTCCAGCTGGCCCTCGTCCAGCCAGTGCACACGGCCCAGGGCATGGGTGCGCAGGCGGCGCATCAGCGCCGCGGGCAGCTCGATGCGCGAGCCGGAGTCGTGGTTGCCGGCGATCATCACGATGTCCAGCTTCGGCTGTTGCTCGTGGGCCTGGACGATGAAGTCGTAGAGACGTTCCTGGGCTTTGACCGGCGGGTTGACCGTGTCGAAGATATCGCCGGCGATCAGCAGCGCATCCGGCTGGCGCAGGCGCAGCTGGCCGAGCAACCAGTCGAGGAAGCAGGCGTGTTCGAAGTCGCGTTCCTGGCCGTGCAGGCTTTGGCCCAGGTGCCAGTCGGAGGTATGAAACAGACGCATGGATGACCTGTTGGTGTCGAGTCGAGCAAGCGGGGGCTTGGCTTGGGTGATGGGTGTTCCGCAAGGGCGGTATGGTAACCCAAGCCTATGCGGCAAGGCAGTCGCTCCTGGCGGGTAAGTGCTTTCCTACAAGCAGGTCCGCGCACTGAACGCCTTGTTCATTGACGGCCTAACGGCGTTTTCCTAGCGTCCTTGGGTTTCAAGCCTCAAGGACGCAACAATGATCAAGGATCTGACCGAGCGCTCGCTGCTTCAGTCTTGTCGTTCATTCACGTTGCACAACTTGGCCGAACAGGAGTAACCCCTCATGTTCGAAGCGGCCAGGTTTGGCGACGAGATTTCACACACCGGCGCATTGGGCGGCTTTCTGCTGGGCGCTGCCCTGGGTATCGCACTGGTGGCCACGGTGGCCATCGCCACCTTCACCTGCGGGTTAGGCGTGGCTTTGCTGGCCGGCCTCGCAGCAGGTCTCGGGGGCAGCTTGCTGACCGCTGCCGGCGAGGCACTGGGAAGTCTGTTCTCATCCCCCTCAGGGACGATAACGACTGCCTCACCCAACGTGTTCATCAACAGCCGCAAGGCCGCCCGCGTCGAAAAAAGCATCGGCACCTGCGACAAACATCCTGGCCCGGTGCAGATCGCCGAAGGCTCGACCAATGTCTTCATCAATGGCGTCGCGGCGGCGCGCAAGGGCGACAAGCTGACCTGCGGCGCGACCATTTCCGGGGGTTCGAACAACGTCTTCATCGGCGGTGGCACTTACCGCTACCTGCCCGTGGATGACGAAGTCCCGGAGTGGCTGCGCACCACCGTGGATGTGCTGATGGCGATTGCTGGCGCAGCCAGTGGCCTCGCGAATGTGCTCAAGATGGGTACCCAGGCCGGTATGAAGGCCGCCCTACCTTGTGCCCTGAAATTCACGGCCGGCTTCATTGCCGGCGAAGTGGCCGCCCGCTACATGGTCGAACCCGTGGCACGCAGGGTTTTGGGTGGACTGGTTGGCAACCCGGTCGACCTCACCACCGGTCGCAAGCTGATCCCCGACGAGATCGACTTCAGCCTGCCCGGGCTGATGCCGATCGAGTGGTCACGTTTCTACGCCAGCGACCTTACCGTCGACAGCGTGCTCGGGCGCGGCTGGGTGCTGCCCTGGGAGCAAAGTCTGCGTCGGCGGGGCTCATTCATTTACCTCACCGACAACCAAGGCCGCAAAGTTCCGTTCGTGACCCTGCAACCGGGCGAACGGATCTACAACCCGCACGAGCAGGTGTACCTGGTCTGCACCGAGGGCGGCCACTACATCCTGCAAACGCTGGACAACCTGTTCTTCTACTTCGGCGAAGTGCCAGACACCAACACCGAAGTGCCGCTGCAACGCATCGAGAACGTTCTCGGTCACTTCCTGCATTTCACCCGCACGCCCGATGGTACGCTGACCGACATCAGCGCCACCGGCGGTACCCGCGTGCACCTGCACTACGACCACCCGCTGGGCCGCCTGACCGACATCAAGCGCGTGGTGAACGACCAGGCCGTCGAAACGCTCACCCAGTACCGCTACGATGAACACGGCCAGCTGAGCGCGGTGATCAACCGCAACGGCCACACCGTGCGCAGTTTCAGCTACGCCGAAGGCCTGATGGTGACCCACAGCAATGCGCTGGGCCTGGGCTGCCATTACCGCTGGGAAACCCTCGGCGGCCAGCCGCGGGTGGTCGAGCACTGGACCACCGATGGCGAACACTACCACTTCCGCTACGACCTCGATGCCCGTACCAGCTGGGCCACCGACGTGCTCGGCCGCGAGCTGGAAGTGCAGTACAACCCCGACCACCGGGTGATCGCCAGCCGCGACTACGGCGGCGAACGCTACGCCGCCGAGCTGGACGACAATGGCAACATGGTCGACCTGACCTTGGCGGACGGTAGCTGCCTGCAATTCAAGTACGACGAATTCTCCCGTCTGCTCGAAGAGACCGACCCGCTAGGCCGCAAGACCACCTACGAATATCACCACCTGACCACGCTGGTGACCCAGGTCAGTTACCCGGATGGCAGCACCTGGCGGGCGCGCTACGACGCCAAGGGCAACCTGCTCGCCGAATTCGATGCCCTGGGTCAAATGACCGAATACCTGAACAGCGATGACGGCCTGCCGCACACCATCATCGACGCGACCTACAAGTCCAAGTACCTGTGGTGGAACACCTTGGCCCAGGTCGAGCGTTACCAGGATTGTTCGGGCAAGAACACCTGGTACCGCTACGACGAACGCCAGCACCTCGTCGCGGTAACCGATGCGCTGAACCAGACCACCACGCTGGAGCGCAAGCCCGACGGTGAGGTGCTGCGCATCAGCCATCCCGACGGCACGGCGGAAACTTTCACCTACAACGACCTTGGTCAGGTGCTCGACCACACCGATGGCAAAGGCCAGATCACCCGCCTGCTACGCACTTCCCGTGGTTTGCCGAGTAACCGCCGGGACCCGAAAGGAGGTGTGGTTCGTTACGAGTACGACAAGGCTTGGCGCCTGACCGGGTTGGTGAACGAGAACAACGCCACGTACCGCTTTGCCTATGACGCCTCGGACCGGCTGACTGAAGAAGTGCGGGTGGATAACCTGACCCGGCGTTTCAGCTACAACCTCGGCGGCCATCTGACCCGGCTGGATGAGATTGGTTATGGCGAAAATGCCGAGCGGCCGGAGCGGCATACGCTGTTCGAGCGTGACAGCATTGGCCGGTTGGTCGCCAAGATCAACCGCGATGCGAGCCAGACCTTCGCGTACGACGACGGAGACCGGTTGCTGAGCATCGAGCGGCAGCCGACCGGGATCGGCAAGCAGCTAGGGATCACGGAAGAGAAGCTGGAGTACGCCTACGATCTGCTGGGGCGGCTGACCAAAGAAATCACCCCCGACGGCACGCTCGGCTACGAGTACGATCCGCTCGGCAACCTGACTACGCTGACCCTGCCGGATGGTCGTAAGGTCAATCACCTGTACTACGGCAGTGGGCATCTGCACCAACTGAACCTGGACGGTCAGGTGATCAGCGACATGGAGCGTGATGACCTGCACCGCGAGGTTTACCGGACCCAGGGCAAGCTCACCAGTTGTTTCGGTTATGACGCGATGGGGCGCAAGGCGTGGCAATACGCATCGATGCTGCCGGCCGACAAGCTGTCGCAAGTGCACAACACTGGCATTAATACCTCGCTGCTGGTGGAGCATGCCTACAACCCGATTCACCGCCGTTATCAGTACGACCCGGCAGGTGAACTGGTGCGTACGCTCGACAAGCTGTGTGGCGAGATCAAGTACGAGTACGAAGCGAACGGCCAGTTGCGCAGCCGCGATACGGGCTCGCTGGTTGGCAGCGAAGAGTTTCGTTACGACCCTGCGGGCAACCGCCTGGATTTCAATGCCCGGCAATTTGCCAAGTCCAGGGACAACCGCATCACACACTGGCGGGACCAGGAGTACCGTTACGACCCGTGGGGCAACCTGATCGAAAAATGCTCGGAATATGGCAACCGGTTGCAGCGCTTCGGTTATGACGGTGAAAACCGGCTGGTGCGGGCGGAGACATGGGGCAATGGCAAGCTGGAGAGTGCCGGGCACTACCGTTATGACAGCCTGGGGCGGCGGGTGGCCAAGCTGGCTGAGATCAATGGGCAGGTCGAGCAGAAGCGCTTCCTCTGGCAAGGGCTGAGGATGCTGCGCGAGGAAGCGCCCGGGCAGAGCATCCTGTACCTGTATGAGCCGGGTAGCTATGCGCCGTTGGCGCGGGTTGATCAGGCGGAAGGAGAGGAGCAGAAGCTTTATTATTTCCATACTGACCAGATTGGTACGCCGCTGGAGGTCACGGACAGTGACGGTAAGATCGTCTGGCAGGCGACGTATCGCTCGTGGGGGGCAATAGAGGGTCTGCCGATCAATGAGATCGAGCAGAATTTGCGTTTCCAAGGTCAGTACTTTGATAGCGAAACGGGGCTGCACTACAACACGTTCCGCTACTATGATTCGGAGGTCGGTAAATATATATCGCATGACCCAATAGGCTTGTTAGGCGGAATAAACTTATATCAATATGCGCCGAACCCTGTTAGCTGGCTGGATCCTTTGGGATGGATTACCTATAATACGATGCCTGCGATAGATGGTTTCCAGAAGCATCATATTATCCCGCAGCAGCTATCTAATCATGCGGCCATGCAGGCGGGCGAGGTGAATATTCATAAGCTGTCCAATATTATTTATCTGCCTAAGTATGAGGAGAACCATCCGGTGCGAACGGTGCATCGTGGCTCTCACGCGCAATATAATTCGGCTGTAGAGAAGAAACTGGATATTATTCACGAATACGGCAAGAAAAATGGCTGGACCAAAGCGGACTACCAGAAGGCTATTCACGGAGTCATGGTTGATGAGAGAAAAGGTCTGCGTGCAGGTAAAACGATGCTGAATAAAAACTCTGTTCGGGGAGCGACTTGTGGCTAAAAATTTTATACTTTCTATTTCAGATGACTATCCTGAAAGTTATTGGCTGAAGACAAAGATGTTGTCTGGTGAGGATTCTGGGATTTTCAAAGAGTGCGTGGTTGTAAGCAAGGATATAAAAGTCTGTTTCGAGGGGTCGAAAAGGGTCAGTACTTCCAAGCTCCTTAGCTATGATTTTTTTTTCAGTGATGGGCCCAATTTGATTTCGCCGCGGCTCTACGAACTAATGAGGAGAGAAAGTATTTCTGGTGTTCAGTTTGTGGATGCGGATCTACTGATAGGTGAGGCTTCCTATACTGGTTACAAGATATTCAATGTTATAGGTAAATCACCAGCCTTTAACTTGAAAGAATCTGTTAGTGAGCCGTTACTTAGCTATATGTCAGATGGTCCGAGGTGGTTCAGTAAGATAGTTTTGGATAATGAGGCGGTGCTTTCTAGTGATGTCGTTAGGGCTGAAGAGGACAGCCCTACGATTGTGGTGACTGCTCGCGTCAAGTCTGTTTTGGAGAATGGCTTGGTGCGCGGGGTGCAGTTTAAGGATTAGATGCCTGTGCCGTCGAGTTTTCCCGAGAGTTATTTTCTGTGTAAATTTTTTGTTGTACGACTTTGATGGCGTGATCTTTAACAGTTAAAATAGACTGGCTCTGCCAAATTGCTGGCGGAGCCAAATATTTTTAGGGCAAATACGGTCAGCGCAACCCGCACGAGCAGGTGTACCTGGTGTGCACCGAGGGCGGCCACTACATCCTGCAAACGCGGGACAACCTGTTCTTCTACTTCGGCGAAGTGCCAGACACCAACACCGAAGTGCCGCTGCAACGCATCGAGAACGTTCTCGGCCACTTCCTGCATTTCACCCGCACGCCTGACGGTACGCTGACCGACATCAGCGCCACCGGCGGCACCCGCGTACACCTGCACTACGACCACCCGCTGGGTCGCCTGACCGACATCAATTGGTGAACAACGAATTTCTGATCGCGCCGATCTGGAAGCCTTGAGTGTTTCGTGACTTGGCTCTCGCTTTGCGGGAGGTATCAAGCTTGCCCTCAAAGGCATGCTGATTTACCCTCCGAACCGGCCATGATCATGGCTATTCGACACTCACGGACGACGATCACAGGAGTCACCAATGGAAGGCATCCCACAAACCCAATCCACCCCAGATAACCTCAAGCCAAAATGGCGGGAGCGTTTCGCTTTCTTCGATCAGTACGGCGCACCCACCTCCGAGCCCTACAAAGCCGCTTTCCGCGCCTTGCCATTTGGCAAGAAGCTGCTGATCAACAACAACTTCATCGCCTTTTTCTTCGGCCCGATCTACTGGTTCGTGCTGGGGCTGTGGAAGAAGAACCTGGTCATGCTGACCATCATGATCGCCATCGGCGTTCTCCTGAGCTACTACGAGATCGCGACGGGTAGCGAGATCCCGCGCCCGGTGGATAACGGCATCAGCATGGCGTTTGCGTTTCTGTACAGCTTCCTGACCAACCGTGCCTACTACCTGAAGCAGACCAAAGGGCAGCAGAGCTGGAACCCGTTCGAGGGGCAGCGGTTCATCTGAGCCGTCAGCCAGTTCAACCGGTGCTCGCAGGTTGATGAAGCCCTGATCACGGTCTCTGTAGGAGCGGCCTTGTGTCGCGAAAGGGCCGCAAGGCGGCCCCGGCGATTTTGCGGTGATGCGCAGATCCTGGGGGCGCTTCGCACCCCTTTCGCGACACAAGGCCGCTCCTGCAGGGGTCGCGCATGTCTTGGGGCTGTGTAGTCAGTGCCGGGTGATATCCCCGGTTTGCCGGTGCAACAGCAACTCGGCCAAGGCCTTGGTCATCTGTACGTGATGCACCGCGTTGACCAGCATGTTGATGCCGGGCTCGCCGGCATTGGCGCAGATGTATTCGTCCAGCGAGTCTTCGATGCCGGCCATCAGCTGGAGGGTGTGGATCAGGGCGTCAACCGAGGGTGTGTCCTGGTTGATGGTGTAGAAGGGACGGGCCGTTAGTTTTACGGGTGGATCGGGGACGATCCTTTTTTATGATTCAAACCCTTTGCTTGATCAGAGAATGCCACCACCGCAACCTTCTCACGGGTTTAGGTGGCAGCCGTGCGCGGGGTGAGAAACCGAGGAAGCAAAGGAAAACTCGGCCAGACCGAAGTCTGCCCGCGCGCGGCCGCCATGAAAGCTGACGGAATTTGCTTATCGTCGGGTTCTCACACCCGGTCACCGAAGCGCCCCGGAAGCTTTATCCGTGAGGTGTTTCCCCGACAACAGTGATAGTTCGGCAGCGCGCGTAGGATAATTCCTAAGCGGGTTGATCCTGAAGCATTGGGGGGCAGGTTCAGAAATATCTTACGGTGGCACCGGCTGCGCCGGTGTTCGCGGGCACGCCCGCTCCCACAGGGGGGGTGTAAGCAGCCAATGACTGTAGGAGCAGCCTTGTGCTGCGAAGAGGCCGGTATGACAGAAGACTGTCTGTGGCAGTCATGGCCTCTTCGCAGCACAAGGCTGCTCCTACAGGCCGGCGCGGTCACTGTGGGAGCGGGCATGCCCGCGAAGAGGCCTGCACAGGCAGCACATCACTTGGGATAGAGCGGCGGCAGGCTGCCGTTCTCGCCGGTCGGCAGCAATACCTGCTCAGCCGGGGGAATCGTACCGATCGCCCGCCACAAATCTTCACCCTGCCAATACTGCCCGCTCTCGCTATACAGCGCCCCATTCAACCCATCCAGTGCATCCGACAACGGCACGAACCGCGCCGCCATCTCGGCCAGGGTCTCCGGCTGCTGGCGGGCCCAGGCGTCCAGCGCCTGGCGGGTTGCCTGTGGGTCGTTGGCCTGGCACGCGCGCTTGAGATCATCCAGCAAGGTACGTGGGCTCGGCCCGGCCTGCGCGGCACGCAGCACCGCTGGCTGCGAGCGGGCGCGCCACCACAGGGCAAAGCCCAGCACGGTGGTGAGGGCGAACACCAGGGTGGCCAGCTGCCAGGGCCACAGCAAGCTGCTGGCACTGCTGTTGTCGCCGACCGGGGTGTCGGCGCTCAGCGCCGGGTTGTCCTGCACATTCAGCGTGCGCGCCGGCAGGCTGCTGTGCTCCAGGTGGTCTTCTCGGGTATTCCACCAGGCCACTTCCAGCGCCGGCAGGGCCAGCGCGCCGCTGTGGGTCGGCACCAAGGCTTCGCGCTCTTCGCGGTTGGCAATCATCCCTCGTTCGCTGATTTCGTTGCGCAGCAATGGCTGGTCGGGGTACCGGCGCAGGCCGGTGATTTCGGTGGCTGGCAGCGGTGGCAGCTGGGTGCTGGACAAGCCTTCGGCACGCAGGGTGATGTTGCGGGTCAGCGAGTCGCCAATCTGCACCTGCTGGTTGCCAGGGTCGGGGTTCCAGTGCTCTTCAAGTGCCAGGCTGCGGGCCGGTAGCCAGGGCACGCCAGCAGGCCAGGCCGCCGGAATCGGCCGCACGGCCAGGCGCAATGGCAACGAGCTGACCTGCACCTGGTGGCCGGCCCGGGCCGTGCCGTTGGCTTGCGGGGCATCGTCCTGGCTGGCGGCGGCGGTGGCGGTGAAAGTCAACGGTGGGATGTCGAGGGTTCCGCTTTGTTGGGCATACACGGCATAGCGGGTTTCGATCACGCCGTGGCGGACGCCGTTGATTTCCTTTTCATAGGTGCGCGATTCACCCAGCGGTTCGACTTTGGCGTTTTCCAGTTGCAGCGGGCTGAGGCTGCTGTCGTCGTACAGTGCCACCGAATGGTAGATGCGCAGGGTGAGCACGGCCTGGGCCTGTACGTAGACCTCGCTGCTGTCGAGCGTGGCTTCGATGAACACCTGCGAGGCACTGTCCTGGCGGCTGGCATCGGCCTGCAGCACTTGCAGTTCGATGGCCTGGCTGTGCGACTGGCCCAGTTGCAGTTCGGGGATGCGCAGGCTGCCGCTGCGTCGCGGCAGCAGGGTGATGATCCAGCGGGTACTGGCGCGGGTTTCGCCGTCGAGGCTGTGCAGGCTGTTCAGCTGGCGCGTGCCGCGCACTTCGAAGTCACCCTCCAGCGCGCGCAGGTCGGGCTTGCCGAACTGGGTGACGTCCTGGCTTTCCAGAGTCAGCTCCAGGCTTTCGCCGGCTTCCAGGCGGGTACGGTCGACGCTGGCGCGCAGCAACGGTTCGGCCTGGGCCAGCACGGCCCACAGCAGACAGAGGAGAAAGACGCCGAAGCGACTCATCGTGAGGTTTCCTGATGCAATTGCTGTTCATACCAGAATTTGCGCCGCAGCAGCTCCGCCGGGTTGTCGGGGATCTCCCGCAGCCATTGTTCCAAGGCCTGGCGCTGTTCGGTATCAAGGCTGGTCGATACCGGGCGCTGCGGCGGCTGGATGACGCTGTCGTCCGCGCCCGCTTGGTTGCCGGGCGTTACCTGGCTGTTGCTGCTGCCTTCGCCGGGCTGTTCGGCGCTGGCCTGTTCGTCGTTGCCGGGCGTGCCCTGGGCCGGGCTGCTGGCCGAGCTGCTGTTGCCTTCGGTTTCGCTGCCGGGCGTGCCTTGGGTATCGCTGCTGGCCGGTTGTTCCTCGGCAGTGGCCTCGCGCTGTTGCAGCAGTTGCTGCACCAGTGCCTGGTTGTCCAGCGCCGCTTGCAGGTCGGGTTGGCGTTCCAGGGCTTGTTCGTAGGCGTCCAGCGCGGCTTCCAGCTCACCGCTGCGGGCCAGGGCGTTGCCTCGATTGTAGTGTGCGGCGGCGGTGTCGCCTTGGGAAAAGGCTTCGGCAGCGCCGGCATAGTCGCCGGCCTGGTACAGGGCCATGCCGCGCCATTGCGGGTCCTGGAACTGGCGCGCGGCGCTGGCCGGGCGGTTCTGCTCCAGCAGGCGCTGGCCTTGCTGGTCGGGGCGCAGCCACAGGTCGTTGAACTCGAAGGCCTGGCTGGGCTGGGGCAGGGCCAGCAGCAGCGGCAGGCAGAACAGCCAGCCGCGTCGGCCGGCACAGGCGGCCAGCAGCAACAGCGGCAGCAGCAGCCAGTACCCCTGGTCGGCCCAGCTGTCCAATTGCAGGGTCTGGCCATCATTGCGCCCGGTGCGCGGGCTGTCGAACAGGCCCAGGCCTCGCAGGTCGAGGTCGTCGATGCGAGCATGCCGGTAGCGCCCGCCGGTGCCGTTGATGAAGCCCTTGAGGCTGGCGCTGTCCAGGCGTGGCAACAGGATGCCGCCCTGGTCGTCCTTCAGGTATTCGCCATTGGCCTGGCGCACCGGTGCGCCTTCGCTGCTGCCGATGCCCAGCATCAACAGGCTCGGGCCCTGCCGGCCGAGGGCCTGGGCGATGCCTTCGCGCTCCGGGGCGCTGAGCGACGAGCCGATCAGCAGCAGGCGGCCCTGGCCCAGGCCGCTCTGGGCAAGCAGGGCGAGGCCTTTTTGCACGGCCAGGTCGGCGCGCTGGCCGGGCTTGGGCATGATCGATGGGTCGACCGCCTCGAGCAGGTTGCGGCTGGTGGCCAAGTCATCGGACAGCGGCACCAGGGTGTGTGCGGAGCCAGCGTAGACCACCAGCGCGGTCTGGCTGTCGCGGCGGTGCTCCAGCAGGTCGAGGATTTTGCGCCGCGCCTGCTCCAGGCGGTTGGGCGGGCTGTCCTCGGCGAGCATCTGCGGGGTCAGTTCGAGCAGGATCACCAGTGGGTCGGCCGGGCGCTGGCGGCTTTCTTCCACGCGCTGCCAACTCGGCCCGAGCAGCGCCAGGATCACCAGCACCCAGGCCAGGCCCAGCGCCACCCACGGCAGCTTGCTGGTGCTGCCGCTGCCACCGCCGAGCAGGACGCCATGGAACGCCGGTGGCAGAATCATCTGCCAGCGCCCGGCGCGCTTGCGCCGGTGCCACAGTTTGTACAGCAGCCAGGCGAGCAGGGGTACGGCCAGCAGCCAGAGCGGGCGCAACCATTCGGGCCACAGTTCGATCATCGCCGCCTCCTCAGGCGCAGGCGCTTCAGGCGCTGGCGCCATTCTGGGTGCGGTTGCAGGAAGCGCGGCTTGCGCAGCAGGCGGTGCAGCAGGTTGTCGGGCCATTGCACGGCCAGCACCAGCAGCACGCTCAGCAGCAGGGCAAGGGCCAGGGGCCAGGCATACAGGGCCTTGGCCGTGCGCGCCTGGGTCGGTTGCTGGGCCACCGGTTCGAGCTGGTCGAGGGTGTCGCCGATGGCGTCCAGTTCGGCGCCGTCATGGGCGCGGAAGTAGGTGCCGTGGGTGATATCGGCAATTTCCTTGAGCGAGGCTTCGTCCAGGTCCAGGCTCGGGTTCAGGCCGAGCAGGCCGGGGGTGCCACTGGCTTCGGGGTTGGCGCCGATGCCGATGGTGTAGATGCGCACGCCTTCCTGGGCTGCCAGGCGGGCGGCGGTCAACGGGTGGATCTGCCCGCCATTGTTGGCGCCGTCGGTGATCAGTACCAGCACCCGGCTTTGTGCCGGCCGTTGACGCAGGCGCTTGACCGCCAGGCCAATGGCGTCGCCGATGGCGGTGTTCTTGCCGGCGATGCCGATCTGCGCTTCGTCGAGGAAGGTGCGCACGGTGCGCCGGTCGAAGGTGAGCGGCGCCTGCAGGTAGGCTTGGCTGCCGAACAGGATCAGGCCCACGCGGTCGCCCTCGCGCTCCTGCAGGAAGTCACCGAGCAGCGCCTTGACCAGGTCGAGGCGGCTGATTTCTTCGTTCTGCCACTGCATGTCGGGGAAGTCCATCGACCCGGACACATCCACCGCCACCAGCAGGTCGCGGCCGCTGGCAGCCACTGGCACCGGCTCGCCCAGCCATTGCGGGCGGGCGGCGGCGCACAGCAGCAGCAGCCAGATGACGACAAAGGGCGCCTGCTGGCGCCAGGTCGGCAGGTTGAGCCTTGCGCGGCGCCCGGCCAGGTCTTCCAGTTCGTCGAGGAAGCCCACCTTGAGCACCGGTTCGCCGCTGTCGGCGGCCGGCAACACCAGGCGCGCCAGCCACGGCAGCGGCAACAGGGCGAAGACCCACGGCCAGGCCAGTTCAAACATGCTTGCGAATCCAGGTTTCGACGGCTTGGCTGAGCCCGGCGATGGCCTTGTCGTCGAGCTTGCACTCGGGTTTGTAGGCGCCCTCTACCAGTACCATCCAGCGGGTCAGGCCGGCGGCCGGGCAGCGGTTGTCGAGAAACGCCAGCCACTGGCGGCCGTTGAGTGTATGGCTGTTGGCACCCGGGTAGTGGCTGCGGCACAGGCGCTTGAGCAGGGCGTTGATCTGTTGCAGCCACGCCCCGGCCGGGGCGCCGTCGTAGGGGCGCGGCAGGCGGGCCAGTTCGGCCAGTGCTTCCACGCGTACCGGGTCCAAGGGTTGTTCGGCACGCACGATACGGCGTTTGCCCGGGCGCCAGTGGCGCACCCGCCACAGGCCCCAGGCCAACAGCGGCAGCACGGCCAGCAGCAGCCACCAGCCGGGTGCCGGTGGCCAAAGGCCGATCGGCGCGGGGGCGATCAGCGGCTGCAGTTGATCAAGCGGGTTCATTGGCCGCTGCTCTTCATGACGCGCTCCGTGGCCGCTGGGCGTTCAGGTACTCGCGCAGTTGCTCGATCATGTCGCTTTGGGTGCTCAGTGGCATCAGCAGCACGCGCAGCTTTTGCGCCATCAGCTCCCAGCGCTCGATACGCGCTTCGGCCTGCTGGCGGTAGGCCTGGCGCAGGTTGGCGTCCAGGGTGTCGAGCTCCAGCTGCGCGCTGCGCTGGGCGAAGCGCAGCAGGCCGGCGGCGGGCAGGGCATGATCGAGCGGGTCGGACACCGGCATCAACAGCAGGTCGCAATGGCGCGAGAGCATGGCCAGGTGCTGCTCCACCTGGGCAGTGAGCGAGCGCTCATCGCAGATCACGATGGCCAGGCTGCCGGGGCGCAGCACTTCGCGGGCGCGGCGCAGGGCCAGGCCGAGGCTGTCGGCACCGGGCGTGGCCTCGGTGTGCAGCGCCTGGTTGACCTTGGCCAGGCGGTTGAGCAGTTGCAGCAGGCTCTGCTTGCTGCGCCGGGGCTTGATTTCGTGGTGCTCGTTGTCGCCAAACACCAACCCGCCAATGCGGTCGTTATGGCCCAGCGCGGCCCAGCCGAACAGCGCTGCAGCCTGGGCGGCCAGCACCGACTTGAACATCAGCCCCGAGCCGAAGAACAGCCGTTGGCTCTGCTCGACAAGAATGAAGATGGGCCGTTCGCGCTCTTCGTGGAACAGCTTGGTATGCGGCTCCTGGGTACGCGCGGTAACCCGCCAGTCGATGTTGCGCACATCGTCGCCAGCCTGGTAGACGCGCACCTGGTCGAAGTCCACGCCGCGCCCGCGCAGCTTGGAGTGGTGTAGGCCCACCAGCGGGCTGCGCTGGCCGGGCCGGGAAAACAGCTGGATTTCGCGCACGCGGTGGCGCATGTCGATCAGTTCGGCAAGGCCGATGCGGATGCCGGGTTCGGCCAGCGATGCAGTGGGCATGGGCTCAGGCAACGGCGACGACGTCGAGGATGCGCTGGACCACGCGGTCCTGGTCGATCCCTGCCGCCTCGGCCTCGAACGAGAGGATGATGCGGTGGCGCAGCACGTCGAACAGCACCGCCTGGATGTCTTCGGGGCTGACGAAATCGCGCCCGGCCAGCCAGGCGTGGGCGCGCGCGCAGCGGTCCAGCGAAATGGAACCACGCGGGCTGGCGCCGTAGGCGATCCAGTCGGCCAGTTCGGCATCGAACTTGGCCGGGGTGCGGGTGGCCATCACCAGTTGCACCAGGTATTCCTCCACCGCGTCGGCCATGTACAGGCCAAGGATTTCCTTGCGGGCGGCGAAGATCGCCTGCTGGCTGACCCGGCGCTCGGGCTTGGTCTCGCCGCCCAGGGCTTCACCACGGGCCTGCAACAGGATGCGCCGCTCTACCGCAGCGTCGGGGAAGCCGATTTTCACGTGCATCAGGAAGCGGTCGAGCTGGGCTTCGGGCAGCGGGTAGGTGCCTTCCTGCTCGATCGGGTTCTGTGTGGCCATGACCAGGAACAGCGGCGACAGGTCGTAGGTGCTGCGGCCCACGCTGACCTGGCGTTCGGCCATGGCCTCGAGCAGTGCGGACTGCACCTTGGCCGGGGCGCGGTTGATTTCGTCGGCCAGCACCAGGTTGTGGAAGATCGGCCCCTGCTGGAACACGAAGCTGCCGGTTTCCGGGCGGTAGATTTCGGTGCCGGTGATGTCGGCCGGGAGCAGGTCGGGGGTGAACTGGATGCGATGGAACTGCGCCTCGATGCCTTCGGCGAGCTCTTTGATGGCCTTGGTCTTGGCCAGGCCCGGCGCGCCTTCGACCAGCATGTGGCCGTCTGCCAGGAGCACGATCAACAGCCGCTCGACCAGTTTCTCCTGGCCTAGGATCTGGGAAGAAAGAAAGGTGCGCAGCGCGATCAGCGCTTCACGGTGTTCCATCGGTGACGGTTCCTGGTATGGGGCCGCAGGCGGCTGGAAGCAGCTGCCCTGGCAAGGGGTGATACTTTAATCCATCCGGGGGGGTGGCGACCAATGGCGGTAGGGAAATTTATCCTTGCCGGGGGCCATGCAGGTCCGGAAATGTCCTGTGTATCGCTGGCCATTGGCTGATGTTCCGCAGCAGCGTGCTGGCGCCTGCTTGTGCTTTTGGTACAAGCAGGAAGCACGACGATGGACCTGAACAGCTGTAGCACTGCACGCATCACGCCGGTCACCCTGCGTTTTGGCGTGTTCTTCGATGGC
This sequence comes from Pseudomonas shirazica, assembly GCF_015168335.1. Classification (NCBI taxonomy): domain Bacteria; kingdom Pseudomonadati; phylum Pseudomonadota; class Gammaproteobacteria; order Pseudomonadales; family Pseudomonadaceae; genus Pseudomonas; species Pseudomonas shirazica. The sequence goes on along the minus strand of NZ_CP063456.1, from coordinate 3,597,689 downwards.
ACCGGTAACAACCTGAGCAATGTGATGCCGGTGGATGCACCGGGGAACAAGGGGGGCAGTTATGCCAATGCCTTGAGCAATGTGGCCCTGTTGCATGCACTGTACCCGACGCAGGGGGCCAATGCTGATGGGACCATGGCGTTTCTGAAGCGCTATGTCGAGGGCGTGGGCACCCTGGCGGGGGAGGCGGATCATGCCTATGCCTCGGCCACCGGGTGTGGGCGTAGAGGGGCCGAGGCGCGTGTCACCGAGGCCTTGGCGGGGATTGCCGGGCAACTGCGGGACTGGCGCCAGGCGCACCCAAAGGCAAGGCTCGAGCGGGTCGAGTTCGACTTGTTCGGTTTCAGCCGCGGCGCTGCGGCTGTGCGTCATCTGGCCAACCTGCTGCATGATGGCGGCAGCAGCCTGTTGGCTGTGCCCTGTGGCATCGTGATCAACTTCATCGGCCTGTTCGACACGGTTGCGGCAATTATCGCGCCGCTGCAGGGCGACTTCGATCCTGCCGACGACCGCCATGGTGGCTTGCGCCTTGGCCTGGGCGCGGGCATTGCCCGGCAAATGGTGCAGCTGGTGGCGGGGGACGAGCAGCGGCACAACTTCCCGCTGGTACGCAGCGGCCATGACATCGTGTTGCCAGGCGTGCACTCGAACATTGGCGGTGGTTACCCGGATACCACGCAGGAGCAGGTGCTGCTGTGCAAACCGCATTCTCAGCGGGTGCCGCTGAGAATGCGCGCCGAGCACACGCGTGTGCATGCCACAGTCAGTGCGTTGCTGGCGTCGTCGTTTGGCGAAATGGGCGCGCCCAGGCCGCGTGTGCTGGCCTGGGAGGTTCCGATTGCCGGTGGCCTGCCTAGCGAGGCGCAAAAACAGGTATATGCGGCGGTGTACCGCGAACGGGAAGTGGCGGGGCAGCTGTCGCGGGTGTACCTGAGCATCATGCGGGAGCTGGCGGTGCGCGCTGGTGTGCCGTTTGCGCAACTGGGCGGGCAGGTCGAGCACCGGCTGCCGGATGAACTGCTGGGCATCAGCCGCAAGTTGCATGCGTTTGCCCTGGGTGAATGCGACGAGCCCGGGTTGACCGAGGATGAGCAGCGATTGTTGCGAGACAGGTACGTGCATGCATCAGCGAACTGGAATGCGTTAAAGGGGTTGCACGGCAGTGTGCTGGATGTGTTGTTCGTCAATCGGCCGGGGGCAGGTGGGAGGGTGGTGCATGCCAATCCGGTCGCCTGAGTAGCCAGTGCGCAGATGAATCAATGGCCATGTGCTGTTCTGCTGGATCTGCCTTGCATTGCGAAAGGGCTGCAAAGCAGCCCTGGGGCTAGACAGGCTGTCGGTGCTTCCTGGCCAGGTAGGCCTCCTGTGCCAAGGTCAGCAGCACCGTCAGCAGCATGAACACGATCGATGCCACGAAGATGCCATGAGGCAGGCGTTGGTCGAGCATCCAGCCAAACGCCACCGGCCCGAGGGCACCGCCGATGCTGAAGCCGGTCGAGACCAGCCCGAACGCTTTGCCCTCGGCGCCGCTCGGTGCCGCCGCCTTCACCAGCATGTCCCTCGACGGGGCGATGATCCCGGTCAGCAAGCCAATGGCACCGAGAACCACCACCAACCCCCAGCCCCGAAGCAGCCCGAGGGCCACCAGCGTTGTCAACGCGGCAGCCAGGGCAAAGGCCGAGGCCGCCACCAGGCCGTGACGCCGGGTCCGGTCAGCCAGGGCCCCACCGCACAGTACACCTGCAGCGCTGCTGAGCAGAAAGGCCGTGAGTGCCGTGTTGGCCCAGGCCAGGGTCAGGTCTTGGCCCTGGACCAGGGCGGCCACGGAGAACTTCTCGATGGCACTGGTGCTCAGGTTGAGCAAGATGAACAGGACCGTCAGCAGCCCGAGCATGGGCGTGAACAGTCGCGCGCGACCTGCTGCAGTGGGGCCAGCGCCGCCTTTGCCAGGCTTGGCAACGTGGTGGATTCCATTGCCTGGAACCGATATCAACAGCAAGGCGGCAACCCCCGCAGCCGAGCCCGCCATCAGGGCAGCCTGCGTGCCGAATAGTGCAGCGATGCCGAGAAATATAGCTGGCGTTACCGCCGAGCCGAGGAAGCCGGCAAAGGTATGGATCGAGAACGCCCGCCCCAGGCGGCCTTGTTCGATGCCGTTGGCCAGCAGCGCGTAGTCGGCCGGGTGGTACACGCCATTGGCCAGGCCGGCCATGGCCATCGCCACCAACAGCAGGATGTAGCTGGGGCTGACAGCAACCAGCAGGAAACTGATGCTGCCCAGCAGCAAGCCCGCCTTGAGCACCTTGCGCGCACCGTAGTGGTCGACGGCATAGCCTAGCGGTGCCTGCACCAGGGCGGAGACGATATTGAACACGGCCAGGGCTGCGCCGAGTTCGACGAACCCTACCCCCAGCAAGTCGGGGAGCACGGGTAGCAGCGCCGGGATAAGCATGATGTGCACATGGCTGACGAAGTGTACGGCAGCAATTTGGGTAAGAAGCTTGGGGCCAGCTTTGGGCATGTCGATACCTGTTGTACGGCGTGCGCACCTGGCGCACGGCAGGATGGTGGAAAGCCCGCTTACCGGGAGAAGTGGCAGAAACCGGGTAGGCGGCCGTTCAGTACGGCATAGGCCAGCAAGCCAATGACCAGCCCCCAGAATGCCCCGCCAATGCCAAACAGGTTGATGTTGGCTGCCGCGGCCAGGAATGTGATCAGTGCCGCTTCGCGTGAACGGGCATCTGCCATTGCGTTGGCCAGGCTGGCGCCGATGGTGCCCAGCAGTGCAAGGCCGGCCAGCGTGGTGATGAAGGTGGCCGGCAGGGCCATGAACACACTGGCCAGGGTGACCCCGAATACCCCTACGAGGATGTAGCAGACACCGGCAGCGATGCCCGCGACCCAGCGTTTGCCCGGGTCTTCGTGGGCTTCCTTGCCAGTGCAGATGGCGGCGGTGATGGCAGCGATGTTGAAGGCGTGCGACCCGAACGGTGCCATCAGCAACGACCCCAGGCCAGTGACTGCCACGATCGGATTGGCGCTGGTCTTGAAGCCATCGTTGCGCAGCACCAGCATGCCTGGCATGTACTGACCGGTAAGGGTGATCAGGAACAACGGCAGGGCCACGCTCAGGGCGGCGTTGAGGGAGAAGGTGGGCGCGGTGAACAACGGCGTGGCGAATTCCAGCCTGAGCGCTGTCAGGTCCACCTGGCCCTGCAGTAGCAGGTAGCCCAGGCCCAGCAGCAGAATGCCTACTACGGCATAGCGGGCGGTAAAGCGTTTGAATGTTACATAGGCTGCGATCAACAGCCCGGCCAGGGCGGGGTCGACCGAGAGGCCGCCGAATGCACCAATGCCGAATTGCAACAGGATACCCGCCAGCAGGCCGGCGGCAATTCCGCCCGGGATGGCCCGCACCAGGCGCTCGAAGTAACCGGTCACTCCCAGCATCACGAAGCCGCCTGCCGACAGAAGGTAGGCACCGATGGCGTCGCTGTAGGGCACGCTGGCCAGCGCTGTGACCAGGAACGCAGCGGCCGGCGTGGACCAGGCGGTGATCACCGGCTCGCGGCTGTACCAGGACAGGACCAGGCCACTGAGCCCGACGCCGATCGACACTGACCAGACCCACGAGGAGGTCAGCGCCGGGCTCAGCCCGGCCAGCTTGGCGGCCTGGAACACCAGGATGAAGGTGCCGCCATAATTGACTATTACCGAAACGATCCCCGCCACCACGGGGTGAAGGATGTCTGTCAGCCGTAGCGGGGTGGGAACAGTGTGTGCGGGCGTGTTCATCGAGGCCTCGGTCGTTCTGGCGCATAGAGTTGGAAAGGCTGGTTTTTATAGCGCTAGAATGGCCGGTATAGCCCCACCACTTTTCCACACATGGCCATACCAATGTTCAAGCATGCACAACTGGAGTCGGTGAAAGCCTGGATCGGCGACCCAGAGCGCGCGTCACTGCCTTTGCACGTAAGAATCCAGCGTGCGATACGCCAGCTTGTTCTCGAAGGGGCGTTGCCCGTGGGCAAGGCGTTGCCCGCCTCCCGTGCGCTGGCGGCCTCGCTGGCTGTGTCACGGGATACGGTCGAGGCTGCATATGGCCAGCTGCACGCCGAAGGATTCATCGAGCGCCGGGTGGGCAGTGGCAGCTTCGTTTCACCCCGTGCGCAGCACCTGCCGGCCCAGCCCCGGGGCCGCAAGGTGAAAGCCCCGGACGAACCGTCGGCAATCAGCCGTCGTGGCCAGGCGCTGTGCCAGGAGGGCGGAGTGCACAATTTCTTCGTTTCTCGGCCGTTTGCGCCGGGGGTGGCGGAAACCCGCAACTTCCCGTTGCAGGCCTGGGAAAAGCTGCAACGGCAGGTGTTCAAGGAACATGGCTCCCAGGCATTGCAGCCCAGTAGCGCGCAAGGTACCGAGCCACTGCGGCGGGCTATTGCCGATTACGTCAATCTTGAACGTGGCGCACAGGCCACGGCTGACCGCGTGCTCATCCTTACCAGTTCACAGCAGGCGTTCAGCCTGTGTGCCCACGTATTGGCCGACGCGGGCGACCAAGTGGTTATCGAAGACCCGGCCTACCATGGGGTCAGGAAGGCGCTGGGTGCTGCTGGCCTGCATTGCATCGCCGTGGCCGTGGACACGGACGGCATGCAGGTCGAGCAGATAACACGGCTGGCTCCCCATGCCAGGGCTGTTTTCCTGACCCCTTCGCATCAGTTCCCTACTGGCGTTACCCTGTCCCTGGACCGGCGTCTGGCGGTGATCGAGTGGGCGCGGCAACAACGCGCCTGGATCATCGAGGACGATTACGACAGCGAGTTTCACTATGCCGGCAAACCCACCGCGTGCGTGCAAGGCCTGGATGCCCACGACCGTACGGTTTACATCGGCACGTTCACCAAGTCCCTGTTCGCCGGCTTGCGCATTGCCTACATGGTCTTGCCGCCGCAACTGGTCGAGCCGATGATCGCTGCGCGAACCTTGCAGGACGGGCATACGGCTTCGCTGGCGCAACTGACCTTGGCCAGGTTCATCGAAGGCGGGCACTTCGGCGCCCATGTGCGCTTGATGCGGGCGATCTATGCGGAGCGCCGCGATGCCCTGGCGGCATTGGTGCAGGCACAGCTGTCGGACTTTCTTGTCGCGCGTGTGCCCGCAGGCGGCATGCAGATGCCTTGTGTTTTCACCAGGCCGATGCCTGAAGAACAGGTCGTGAAGGCGGCGCAGGCCGCTGGTATCGACCTGCTGGGGCTAAGTGGCCTGTATGCGTCGACGAAAGGGGAGGCGGGATTGCTGATGGGGTTTGCGGCGCATACCCCTGGCGAGCTGGCGATGGCCGTGGCGAAACTGGCGAAGGTGTTGCGCCAGGTCGAGTCTGGCCAAGGGCGAGCAACGTCGCCAGGATGAAGCCCGGCAGCAAGACGCCGCCGGGCAGTTGTCACGGTCAGTCGGCCAGTTCTACCAGCATGCTCTTCAGGTAGTCGCTGCCTTGCGCATCCAGTGGTTGCAGGGGCAGGCGTGGAGCGCCGACATCCTGGCCGAGCAGTTTCAAACCGGCCTTGATGGTGGTGGGCAGGCCACGGCGGGTGATGTACTCCAGCAGTTCATACTGCCGGTAGAACAACGCGCGAGCTTCGGCCAGGTTGCCTTGCTGCACCGCGTCCCACAGCGCCAGGTTCAGCGCCGGGATCAGGTTGGGCGCGGCGGTGCACCAGCCGGTGGCACCGGCCACCAGGGCTTCCAGGGTGAGCGGGTTGCAACCGTTGTAGAAGGCCACCTGGCCATCGGTGGCCTTGAACAGGCGGTGCATGCGCTGGATGTCGCCGGTGCTTTCCTTGACCATGGTCACATTGGGCACTTCGCCGAGGATGCGCAGGATCAGCTCCACCGACAGGTCGGTACCGCTGGTGCCCGGGTTGTTGTAGAGCATGATCGGAATGTCGATGGCCGCGCCCACCGCCTTGTAGTGGGCGACCACTTCGGCTTCGGTGAGCTTCCAGTAGGAGATGGGCAGCACCATCACCGCCGTGGCGCCGCAGGCCTGTGCCAGGCGGGCGCGCTGCACGGTGCGTGCGGTGGTCAGGTCGGAGACGCTGACCACGCTGGGCACGCGGCCGGCGATGCGTGCCTGGCTGAAGCGCACCACCGTTTCCCATTCGCTGTCGGACAGGTAGGCGCCTTCGCCGGTGCTGCCCAGCGGTGCGATGGCGTGCACGCCGTCCTCTATCAGGCGGTCGATGGACAGGCCCAGGGCATCCAGGTCGAGCGCGCCGTCTGCCTTGAAGGGAGTGATGGTGTAGCCGATAACGCCGCGAATTACAGGTGTAGACATAACCAGGCACCTTTGCCGTTGTTGGGGAAAGAGTACAGCTTCAGTCAGCCCAGGCAGTCGCCATGGGCACGCAAGGCACGGCGCGCGTAATAGCTGAACGCGGCACCATGACGTTTGGGGGTGGAGATCCAGTCGTGGGCTTCCTTGCCCAGGGCATCCGGGATGGGGCGAATTTCACCGGCGCCCATGGCCAGCAGCTGCATCTTTGCCGCGCGCTCGAACAGCATGGCAAGGACGCAGGCTTCCTCGATCGAGCGGCCGGCGATCAGCAAACCGTGGTGGGAAAGCAGGATCGCGCGCTTGTCGCCGATCGCCCTGGAGATGATTTCACCTTCTTCGTTGCCCACTGGTACGCCGGGCCATTCCTTGAGGAACGCGCAGTCGTCGAACAGCGGGCACAGGTCCATGTGCGAGATCGCCAGTGGCACTTCCAGCATCGACAGGGCGGCACTGTGCAGTGGGTGGGTGTGGATGATGCAGTTGACGTCGGGGCGTGCGCGGTACAGCCAGCTATGGAAGCGGTTGGCCGGGTTGGCCATGCCGCGGCCTTGCAGCACGGTGAGGTCTTCGTCGACCACCAGCAGGTTGGAAGCGGCGATCTCGTCGAAGCCCAGGCCGAGTTGTTGCGTGTAGTAGGTGCCAGGCTGCTCGGCGCGGGCGGTGATCTGCCCGGCCAGGCCCGAGTCGTGGCCGCCGTCGAACAGGATGCGGCAGGTAAGGGCGAGTTTCTGGCGAGGAGTGTAGGTGTTGTCGGCCAGCGCCGTCAGCATCTGCTGCTGGGCGAGTTTGACGAGCTGATCCTTGGGGGTCTGCATGGTGGTCGTCATGGGCTGTACCTGCATGAAGGGCCTATAAAGGCTGATTGGCGCGAAGCGCTATCAGGACACAAAATCGATATTAATGACACAAAGTGTCATTTGCAAGCGATGTGTCATCACCACTGCCGCTCATGCGATGTGGTCCAGTGCAAACCGTTATGGGCCGCATACGTAACTGGTATTACTTGCTCCGACCGCACGCTGTTTAGCATCGACCGGGTCTTAACCGCGACGAGAACAACAACGTGAACCTCGCAACCCTAACCAGTCGAAGTGCAAGATACTGGCCTGAGCGCTTGGCGGTGATCGACCGCCACACCCGCCTCACCTTCGCGCAGCTTGAACAGCGGACCAATCAGTTGGCCTCGGCCTTGTTGGCCCACGGCATCACCAGCGGCGAACATGTCGCGATCCTGGCTCCCAACCGGGTCGAGCTGGTGGAGGCTGAGGTGGCTTTCTACAAGGCCGGCCTGGTCAAGGTCCCGGTCAATGCACGCCTGGCGCTGGATGAAGTGATCCAGGTACTGAATGACGCCTGCAGCGTCGCGCTGATCGCCGACCCGCAAGCTGCCGAGGCCTTGCTGGCGCGCAGGCAGGAGGTGCCTGCGCTACGCCTGATCGTTACCCTTGGCGAGCAGGGCGGCGATATCGGCTACGGCGCACTGCTGGCCCAAGGCAGCAGCCAGCCGGTCAGTTGCGATCTGCCTGACGATGCACTGGCCGTATTGCACTACACCTCGGGCAGTTCCGGTGTGCTCAAGGCAGCAATGCTCAGCGTCGGCAACCGCAAGGCGCTGATCCGCAAGAGCATCGCCAGCCCCACCCGGCGTGCCGGCCCAGGCGACATCATGGCCCATGTCGGCCCCATCACCCATGCCAGCGGCATGCAGCTGATGCCGCTGCTGGCGGTGGGTGCCTGCAGCCTGTTGCTGGAACGCTACGATGACCAGTTGCTGCTCGAGACCATCCAGCGCGAGGGCGTGACCCGGTTGTTCCTGGTGCCGGCCATGATCAACCGTCTGGTCAATTTTCCCGGGGTCGAGCGCTATGACCTGAGCAGCCTGCGCCTGGTGATGTATGGCGCAGCGCCAATGGCGCCAGCGCTGGTCAAGCGGGCTATCGAAGTGTTCGGGCCGATTCTTGCCCAGGGCTACGGCGCTGGCGAAACCTGCTCGCTGGTGACGGTGCTGACCGAGCAGGACCACCTGTGTGAAGGCGGCGACTACCGCCGGCTGGCCTCGTGCGGACGATGCTACTTCGAGACCGACCTGCGTGTGGTGAACGACGATTTCCGCGATGTCCAGCCAGGCGAGGTGGGCGAGATCGTGGTCAAGGGACCGGACATCATGCAGGGCTACTGGCGCGCACCGCATCTCACCGCCGAGGTTATGCGTGATGGCTACTACCTCACCGGCGACCTGGCCACGGTGGACCAGCAGGGCTACGTGTTCATCGTCGACCGCAAGAAGGAAATGATCATTTCCGGTGGCTTCAACATCTACCCCAGCGAAGTCGAGCAGGTGCTCTACAGCCTGCCGCAAGTGTTCGAGGCTGCCGTGGTAGGCGTGCCCGACGAACAGTGGGGCGAAGCGGTGCGGGCAGTGATCGTGCTCAAGCCTGGCATGCAGCTGCAGGAGCACGAGGTGATCGAGCATTGCGCCCAGGCTCTTGCCGGGTTCAAGAAACCGCGTGGGGTGGACTTCGTCAGCGAGCTGCCGAAGAACCCCAACGGCAAAGTGGTGCGCCGCCTGATTCGAGACGCCTACTGGCAAAACAGCGAACGCCGCATCTGACCTGAGGAATTGCCATGTACCAGCCAAGCGAAAAGGCCAAACAGATCATCGAGGCCATCGGCGGCTTCGTTCGCAACGAAATCCTGCCCCTGGAGCAACGCGCCGGCCTCAGCTGGGCCGAACCGCACCCGCGTGAGGTGCTGCAGCAGGTGTGGCAACGCTCGTGCGAGCAGGGCTTCTACAACATCATGCTGCCCGAAACGATTGGTGGTGCAGGATTGAGCGTGTCCGACCTGTGTGCGGTGAAGGAGGCCACAGTGCTGACGGGCTCTATGCTGGCGCCGCACATTCTCGGCGAGCTTTCCGGGCCGCCGCGTGTCGGCCACCTGTTCAAGGTGGCCAGCCCGGCCCAGGTCGAGGCTTTCCTGCAGCCGGTGTGCCGAGCCGAAAAGGCCGTGTGCTTCGCGCTGACCGAAAGTGAAGCCGGGTCCGATGCCACGGCGATCAGGACTACCGCTCGGCGCGACGGCGAGCATTACGTGCTGAGCGGGGCCAAGCGCTACATTTCCGGGGCGCCTTATGCCGATATCGCAATACTGCTCGCGGTCACCGGCCCCGGGCGTGGCGCCCAGGGGATCTCGGCATTCTTTGTCGAGCTGGATGCGCCGGGCGTGCGGGTGGAAAGCGATTACTCGGTCATGTCCGGTGGCGGCGCCCATGGCGACATCCTTCTCGATGAAGTACGAGTGCCGGTGGCCAACCGCATTGGCGAGGAGGGGCAGGGCTTCAAGCTGGCAATGGGGCGCATCACGCTCAATCGTCTGCTGCATTGCCCAACCATGCTGGGCCTGGCGGGCCTGGCACTGAACCTGACGGTGGACTACGCCCGCACTCGCAAGCAGTTTGGCCAGCCGATCGCGATGTTCCAGTCGATCAATCACATGATCGCCGACATGGCCACCGAACTGCATGCGGCACGCAGCATGGTCTATGCCACTGCCGCGGTGAATGACGCCGGTGGCGATATCCGCACCCAGGCGCCGATGTGCAAGTTGTTCGTATCGGAAACGGCCTTCCGCATCGCCGACCGCGCGGTGCAGATTCATGGGGGGGCCGGGCTGTTGCGGGGCAACCCGGTGGAGTGGATCTTCCGTGCGACCCGTATGATGCGCATTCTTACCGGGACCAGCGAAATCCAGCGCAACACCATTGCCAAGGGCGTGCTCATGCCCGAGCAGTGAAACTGCACGCCCGGCCTCCAGTGGCCGGGCTCTCCCACAAGAACAATAAGAGAGATCGACATGACTCATACTGACCCCCGCGCGCGTGCAGGCACGGCCTGGATGATTGCGGTACTGCTGGCACTGCTTATGCTGGTGAACTTCCTGGACAAGGTGGTCATCGGCCTTGTAGCGGTACCCATGTCCAGGGAACTGGGTTTGTCCCCGGCCGAGTTCGGCCTGGTGGGCGGCGCGCTGCACTGGTTCTTCGCCATCTCTGCAGTGGTCGGTGGCTTCATGGCCAACCGCCGGCCGACCCGCACCCTGCTGTTGGGCATGGGCGCGTTCTGGGCGCTGATCCAGTTGCCCATGCTGTTCGTCACCTCCCTGTGGGCTATTGTCGCTTGCCGGGTGCTGCTGGGCATCGGCGAAGGGCCAGCGTCACCGGTGGCAACCCATGCCTTGTACAAGTGGTTCCCCAACGACCGGCGCAACCTGCCGGTGGCGCTGTTGCATACCGGTAGTGCACTTGGGCTGCTGGTGGCAGGCGCAATGATTCCATGGATCAGCGTGCACTATGGCTGGCGCATGAACTTCATCGTGCTGGCTTTGATCGGCGCGGTATGGTGCGTGCTGTGGTGGGCATTGGGGCGCGAGGGTACTCTTGACCGCAGCCGCCCCGGCCAGCCCAGGGAAGAACAGGCGCACATCGCCTACCGCCGTCTGCTCGGCGACCGCACCGTGCTGGGCAATTACCTGTGCCACTTCGCCGCCAATTGGTCGCTGGCCCTGACCTTGACGTGGGTGCCGAGTTATCTGGAAACCGGGTTGGGCATCGACCCGATCATGACCGGTCGGGTGTTCGTGCTTTTCGTGGTGGTGACCACGCCGCTGAGCCTGTTCATGGCCTGGCTGTCGCAGCGCATGATGCGCGCCGGGGTGGCGACACGCTGGTCGCGCGGAGCCTTCGTGTCCCTGTGCCTGATTGCCAGCGGGTTGTTGTCGGCGGCATTGTTCCTGCCGGGCCTGGGGAATGTCGAGCGAATCATGAGCCTGACTTTCAGTGGCGGGCTGGCGCTGGTCATGTACTCGGTGGGGCCAGCCATGCTGGCGGAGTTCACGCCCAGCGGGCAGCGTGGCGGCATCCTGGCTATCGGCAATGGTATCGCTTCGCTGGCCGGGCTGGCGGCACCCGTAGTCACGGGGTTTCTGGTGCAGGGCGCCGGAGCCGACCACCCGGCAGGGTATGGCCAGGGCTTCCTGGTATGCGGGGCGGTGCTGGTCATTGCCGGGTTGACAGGGTTGGTATGGATGGACCCTCAGAAAACCCGCCAACGGCTGCTTCAGGTGGGCACGGCTGCGCTGGCCCGGGCCTGACCTGCGCTGCGTCAGAGGCTCTGCTGGGGGAGGGGGCACGCTCGATCAGGGTGCCTTTCCAGCGCTCGCTGCGCACCGCATCCACGAGCAGCCCGCGCACCAGGTCGCGCATGCAGGCGGCGGCGAACGACAATGGCTTGTGTTGCGAATGGGCCAGGGCAATCGTACGAGTGATGCGCGGCTCCACGATCAGCCGCGCGCTGGCCGGGGCGGCCAGGTCCAGCAATGGCGGCCAGTTGCTGATGGTCGCCGCCAGGCCGGCGCGTACCAGGCTGGCTATGCCGGGCGCAGACTGCTGTTCATAGCTTGAATCCAGGGCCACGCCGGTTTCCATGGCCGCCTGCTCGATGCGCCTGCGCAGGTGCAGGCTGCGCGGCGGCATTACCAGCCGGCTCGACGCGGCCTCGGCCAGGGTGATCGGTGAATCGTCCGGACCATGCGCAGGCAGGCCGACCCAGTACAGGTCTTCGGAGAACACGGGCTCGGCGACAATGTGCGCCAGCTCCTCGGCATTGGGCACCACACCGAAATCCACCTTGCCCAGCTCGATCGCCTGGCCGCCTTCGCGGCTAAGGCCGTCCCATACGGTGAGCTTGATACCAGGAAAGCGCGCCTGCGCCTGGGTGATGATGGCTGGCAACAACAGCGCCGAAGCCGTGGCCGGAATCGAGATGGCCACGTGGCCCTTGGGGTTGCCGCGGCTGGACTTGAGTTCGTCCTTCACCGAATCAAGCTTCTGTATCACCGAGCGTGCCACTTCGTACAGCTGGCGCCCTGCATCGGTCAGCTCGATGCCGTCATGCTGGCGCGCCAGCAACTGCATTTCCAGCTCGCTTTCCAGCAGTCCTATCTGACGGCTCAATGCTGGCTGGGCAATGAACGCGTGGCGCGCGGCGTTGGAGAAGCTGCCGGCTTCGACAATGGCAATCAGGTAACGCAGCTGTTTCAAAGTCATGGCAATTCTCAGGCTATGCCGAAGTGGTATGGCAACTATCGAGAGACGTTATTTGTTCAGCTCTAGTGGCCTACTTAGTATCGGGGAACACCGGATCGAGGATAACAGAAACTTTCACTTATTTACCCAGCCCCTTTTTACACAAGCCTTTGCGCCGTGTTTCGGCGCTAACTCGCAACTCACTCTCGAATAAACACAATAAGAGGTTAAGAGTGATGGCATTTCGTGCTTCTGGTCTTTCGGGACCGTTGTCGCTGCTTGCGTCGTCTGCACTTTTTTCTGTGCCTGCCCTGGCTGTTCAATTTAATCTGGGAGAGTTTGAAGGACAGTTTGATTCAGCGTTTTCGTTTGGCACCAGCATTTCCACTGCCAACCCGGACCCGGCTTTGCACAATAGTGCAAACAGTGATGACGGCCGCCTGAACTTTGCCTCGGGTGATGTATTTTCGGCAGTGTTCAAAGGTACCCATGATCTGGAGCTCAAACATGCCAACCTGGGTGTGTTCCTGCGTGGCACCTACTGGTACGACACGGCGCTGCGCGACCATGACCAGCGCTTCAAGCAGGTCGAGGACAACAACCGCAAGCGTTCGGCCAAGACCGCAGGTACCCAGCTGCTCGACGCCTTTGGCTACTACCTCTACGACATCGATGGCCAGCCAGGCTCGGCAAGGCTGGGCAAGCAGGTAGTGAACTGGGGCGAGAGCACCTTCATCCAGGGCGGGCTGAACGTCATCAATCCCTTCAACCTGGCGGCGCTGCGCCGCCCAGGTTCCGAGGTGAAGGACGCGCTGGTGCCGGTGAACCTGTTCTACTTCACGCAGAACCTGACCGAGGCGTTGTCGGTCGATGGCTTCTACCAGTTGGACTGGGACCAGACCCAGCTCGACAACTGTGGCACGTTCTTCTCCAACAACGACTTTCTGCCCGATGGTTGCGATGGCCTGGATGTGGGAGCCAGGTTGCTTGGCAACCCGGCTGCCGTGGCCGGCCTTGCACCGTTTGGCGTGAACCTGACCAGCGAAGGCGTGCGCATACCCCGGGGCAGTGACCAGGATGCCCGCGACGGCGGGCAGTGGGGTGTTTCGTTGCGCTGGTACGTGGCGGCGCTGGACACCGAGTTCGGTGCCTACGCAGCCAACTATCACAGCCGCACGCCTTATCTGGGGACGGTCAGCAGCCCTTATTTCGACAACAGCCGCTTCGCCCCCCAGTTGTGCGCCAACCTGGGTATCGGCCCGGCCGGCTGCGCCGGGTTCCTCGGCTCCGCTGCCGGTCAGTCGCTGGTCGGTGCATTGCGCCTGGGTACCTCCCAGTACCGTGTGCAGTACCCCGAGGACATCCGCATGTACGGGTTGTCGTTCGCCACCACCCTGCGCAGCGGTACGGCCCTGCAGGGTGAGCTGAGTTACCGGCCGAATATGCCCATGCAACTCAACGGTACCGACATCATCCAGTCGCTGCTCAACGTCGAGGGGCGTTCGCCTTTGCTGGGCGACGGGCTGCGGCCAGAAAGCGCCAGCACCCTGTTTGACGGCTACCGGCGCAAGGAGGTGACCCAGCTTCAGGTGACCGCCGTACATGCCTTCAGTCAGGTGCTGGGGGCCAACCAGATGCTACTGGTGGGCGAGGCCGGGGCCACCTACGTCGGCGGGCTGGAGGGCGGCGCAGGCCCGCGTTACGGCCGCTCGGGTACCTTCAACAGTGGCGAGCTGGCGGACAACAGCGTCTGCCGGGCGATTTCCAAGACGCCAGAGCACTGTAACGACCAAGGCTTCATGACCCCGTTCTCCTGGGGCTACCGGTTACGCGCGACCTTGACCTACCCCAACGTGATCGCCGGCTTCGACCTGCGGCCGAACCTGTCCTGGTCGCACGATGTGCACGGTACAGGCCCGGTGGAAGGCTCGGCTTTCAGCGAAGGCTCCAAGGCCATGAGCGTCGGGCTGGATGCGACGCTTGCCAGTACCTACAGCCTGAGCCTGTCGTACACCGACTTTATCGATGGCGACTATGGCACCCGTGGTGACCGGGACTTTGTCTCGCTGAGCCTGGGCGTCACCTTCTGAGGGCATGATGATGAATATGCGAATGGTGATGATCGGCCTGTTCTGGGCCAGCGGCGCGCTGGCTGCGACAGGCCTGCCAGACAACCTCACCCCTGTGGGCGCCGAACGCGCGGCCAGCCCGGACGGCCGTATCCCGGCCTGGCAAGGCGGGTTGAGCGTCGCCCAGCAGCGCCTGGGTGACAACGGCACGCCGCTGGATCCGTATGCCGCCGAACAGCCGCTGTACCGGATCACGGCGGCCAACTATCGGCGTTACCAGGGCCAGCTTTCCGACGGCCAGGTAGCCTTGCTCAAGCGCTTCCCGCACACCTTCGAGCTGCCGGTCTACCCCACCCATCGCAGTGTCGCGGTGCCTGCCGGCGTCGCCGCCTCGGCCGCCCGCAATGCAGCGCAGGCGCAGCTGGATGACCAGGGCAACGGCCTGCGCGGGTTCAATGGAGTGATTGCGTTTCCCCGGCCGGACAACGGGCTGGAAGTGATCTGGAACCATCTGACCCGGCACCGCAATGCCAGTTACATTCAGATGTCCGACAGCGTCACACCGTTCAAGAACGGCCGCTTCGTGCTGATGAGCGCGCGCCAGGATGTAGCCCGCCCGGAAGGCCTGGGTGGGCTGGGTGCAGGCAATGTGTTGTATTACTTCACCTACCGCATGACGGCACCATCACGGCTTGCCGGTGATGCCATGGTGGTTCACGAAACCCTTGACCAGGTAGCCGAGCCCCGCTTGTCCTGGGTCTACAGTGCCAGTCAGCGGCGTGTGCGGCGCGCGCCGAACATCGCCTACGACACCACGGGGCCTGGCACCGCAGGCCTGCGTACTGCCGACAGCCGCGACATGTTCAATGGCGCCCCCGACCGTTACCAGTGGAAGCTGCTGGGCAAGCAGGCCCTGCACGTGCCGTACAACAGCTACCGCCTGGCATCGCCCGAGCTGCGCTATGCCGAGCTGATCAGGCCTGGTCATGTCAATCCGGCGCCTACACGCTACGAGCTGCACCGGGTGTGGGTGGTGGAGGCGACGCTGAAGCCCGGCGCACAGCACATCTATGCCAAGCGACGCTTCTATGTGGACGAAGACACCTGGGCCATTCTCGAAACCGACAGCTACGATGCTGGCGGCCATCTGTGGCGTACATCACAGGCCCACAGCTTCTACCACCCAGGCGGCGAGGTGGCGGTCAACGCAATGGAGGTCACCTATGACCTCAAGAGTGGCCGCTACCATGCGTCGGGGCTGATCAACGAGCAACGTCGCCCGTTCGACTTCAATGTTCGCACCAGCCTTTCGTATTTTTCTCCCGGCGCCCTGCGCAGCTTTGGCGTGCGCTGATGGACGCGTTTGAACCACGGCCGGACTGGGCTCGGCGTCTGCTGGGGCAGGGCGAGGCGCCCGACCCTCGCTTCACCTTGGCCAACGAGCGCACGTTCCTGGCCTGGATCCGTACCGCGCTGGCGTTGCTGGGAGGTGGCATTGCCATCGAGACCTTTGCCGGCCAGGCCCTGCAGGCGCCGCTTCGGCTCTGGCTTGTCGGCAGCCTGATGTTGCTGAGCATGTTGCTGAGCGCCGGCGCCTGCCTGCGTTGGCTGCGGGTGGAGCGTGCCTTGCGACAGCGCCGGCCATTGCCGCTGCCGGCGCTGGTGCCGCTGTTGGCACTGGGTTGCCTGATCGCGGCGTTGATGGCCGCTGTCGTGTTGTGGCCGCGCTGGCATGCCTGATCCGGGCTTGCAGGCCGAACGCACCGAACTGGCTTGGCGGCGTACCTGGTTGGCGCTGGTGGCGGTCGCGGGGTTGGCTTTGCGCCAGGGCGACCTGGCGCTGGCGGCAGTAGTCGGCTTCGCAACGCTGACGCTGTTGACCCGCCAGGGACGGCGCTACAGCGAGGGCCTGGCGATGTTGCGGGTCGAGCGCGGTCGGCCTGCGATTCTGCCGGTAGTGGCACTGGGCAGCGCAGTGTGCCTGATGGCGCTGGCAGGGTTGTACCGGTTGGCGAACGGGGGCTGAAACCCCTCCCACAGGTACGATGTGAATCCAGACGCCATTGCGGTACCTGTGAGAGCGGGCTTGCCGGCGAAGATGCCGACGCTCAAGGGGTCACGATGTTGAAACGGGAATCGGCGTTCTCCAGGCCGCCCATGAAACGCAGGAACTTCACCCGCTCACCTTCGATGGAGATCTCGCCCAGCGTGGCCTCCTTGAGGAACCCGGTCTGCTTCAGGGCAATGCGGTCCAATGTCTGTTTGCTCATGCTCACCTGCACATCGGCCTGGGCGTGACGAGCCAGGTCGCGATGGGTGAGCACGCCGTTGCGCAGGGTCAGGGCGTAGTCTTCACCCAGGTCGGTGAAGCGCCAGTTGATGCTCAGGTCGCTCTCCGCCGCCTTGAAGGCATCCACCCGTACCCCAAGGTAATCGAAGAACAGGCTTGGGGTCAGTGCCCGCACCATGTCGTCGGCATTGCCGCCACTGCCGGTGGCGGCGGCTATTCCGCCGCGCAGCTCCTGGGCGCCGCTGAGGTAGGCGTTGCGCCAGGTAGCGTTCTCGCTCTGGTAACCCAGCTGTTCCAGCGCATCGGCCTGCAGTTCGCGCGCTGCGGTATTGCCCGGTTCGGCGAATACCAGATGGTTCACCAACTGCGCGACCCAGCGGTAGTCACCTTCGGCAAAGGCTTGGCGTGCCTGGGCCAGCACCTGATCGGCGCCACCCATTGCCGCCACGTAGCGCTTGCCGGCAGCTTGCGGCGGCAGTGGGTCGAGGTTGGCCGGGTTGCCATCGTAAAAGCCCATGTAGCGTTGGTAGACCGCACGTACGTTATGGCTGAGCGAGCCATAGTAGTCGCGGCTGTACCACTTGCTGGCCAGGCGCGGCGGGAGGTTGGCCAGGCTCTGGGCGATTTCCATTGGTGTCTGGCCCTGGTTGATCAGGCGCAAGGTCTGGCTATCGATGAAGGCATACATGTCGCGCTGGTCGGCCAGGTACTCGCGGATTGCCGGCCCGCCCCAGGTCGGCCAGTGATGCTGGGCGAACACTACCTCGGCCTGGTCGCCGTAACGCAACAGCGATTGGTCCAGGTAGTGCGCCCAGACTTTCGGGTCGCGTACCAGCGCACCGCGCAGGGTCAGCACATTGTGCTGCACGTGGGTGGCGTTCTCGGCCATGCACAGAGCCTTGAGCCCAGGGAAGTAGATGTTCATCTCCGCTGGCGCTTCGGTGCCAGGGGTCAACTGGAACTCTACCTCCACGCCGCTGAGGGTCATGCGTTGCAGCGGCTGGCTGATTTCCAGCGTCGGCGCTATCAGGCTGACGGTGGCGTTGGCCGGCACCCCTTTGCCCAGCCCGGCATCCACCTGGCCGCGTGGCCCGCGGGGCAGGGGGGCACCGTACATGTACTGGGCGCGGCGCTTCATGGCCGGGCCGGCCAGCACGTTTTCGCCGATGGCATGCTCGAAGAAGCCTTCGGGTGCAATGACCTGGACCTTGCCGGCCTTTACGTCCGCCTCGTCGATCACCCCGCGCGCGCCACCGAAATGGTCGATGTGCGGGTGGGTGTAGATCAGCGTGGTCACCGGCTTGCGCGGGCGGTGCCGAAAATACAGTTCAAGGCCGGCCCTGGCGGTTTCGACGGCCAGCAGCGGATCGAGCACGATCAGCCCGTCCTGGCCTTCAACGATGGTCATGTTGGCCAAGTCCAGGCCGCGGACCTGGTAGATGCCTTCGGTGACCTTGAACAGGCCGGCGATGGTGTTCAGCTGGGCGATGCGCCACAGGCTCGGGTTTACCGTGGCCGGGGCCTGCGTCGGGTCGAGAAAACGATACTGGCCCAGGTCCCACACAGTCTTGCCATCGGCGGTCGCGACCGGCCCGTCGAAGCGTTCAAGCAGCCCGCGCCGGGCCGCTTCGAAATCCCCGTGGTCATCGAACGGCAGGCGTTGCAGCCATTGCTGGTTGCTGGCCTGGGTGGCCGGGGTGGCATCCTTTGCCGCCGTAGTGGCCAGGCTCGGGAGGGGCGCCAGCAGGGCGAGCGCCAGCATCGACAGTGGGAAGCGCATGGTGTGTCCTTGTTGTTATGGTGGCGGACCACTGTAGGGGACGGGTTCGGGCACCAGCCAATACCAGAGCGGCATGGTTGCCATCGCATTTGCTGATGGGCTCAGGCAGGCGGAAGCTCCATGATCTGCTCCACCAGCCAGGCCAGGGCGGGGTCGTGCCGACGATGGGTCAGGTGCACCAGTTCCAGCTCGAACGGCTCCAGGGCGAAGGGCAGTTCGTGCACCGCCAAGGGCAGCAACTTGGCGAACTGCTGCGCAAGTTGCCGCGGCAGCACCACGCACATCTCGGTGGCGGCGGCCAGATGCGCTGCTTGAAGGTAGTTGGGGGTGGTGTAGGCAATTTTCCGGGTCAGGCCTTGTTCGGCCAGCCATTGGTCGACCATGCCGCGGGTCTGGCCACCGTGTACCCAGATGTGCCGCAAACCAAGAAACGCCTGAAGATCCAGTGCCTGGTCCGGCGCCAGTTGCGGATGCTTCTGGCGCAGCGCGACTTGCAGGGTTTCACGCCTCCAGGGGCGGCGGCTGAAACGTGCCGGCACCTCATCGAAGCGCCCCAGCACCAGGTCGAGGTCGCCGCGGTCCAGCGCTTCGGCCGGCAGGTTGGGAGCCAGGTGCACTACATCGATGCGCAAGTGCGGGGCCAGTACCTGCAGGCGTGCCAGCAGCGGTGGCATGCACAACTGTTCGACGAAGTCGGTGAGGGCGATGCGCAGTTGACGGTGGCTGCGCCGTGGCTCGAAGGCATCGCCAGTGGCCAGGGTCTGCTCGATTTGTTGCAGCGCCGCTCGAATCGGCCCTTCCAGCGCCAACGCCCGTGGCGTAGGGCGCATGCGCCGGCCCACACGAACCAGCAGCGGGTCGCCCAGCTGGTCGCGCAACCGCGCCAGGGCGTTGCTGACAGTGGGCTGGGTCAGGGCCAGGCGTTCAGCCGCCCGTGAGACGTTCTGCTCGCGCAGCAACATGTCGAAGACCCGCAGCAGGTTCAGATCGAAGTTGGAAATATTCATGGGCAGAATATATGGCATACGAAATTGAAATTTCAAAAATACCTGCGGCCTGCTTAGGGTGATGCCTGTCCTCATCCCTACAACAAGCAGGAGCGTTGCGCGTGAATACCCCCTTTGCGATCAACCAGGTGGCCGTGATAGGCGCAGGTACCATGGGCCGCGGCATTGTCATCAGCCTCGCCAGTGCCGGGCTGTCGGTGCTGTGGCTCGACAGCAACGCATCAGCCCTGGACGCTGGCCTGAGCATGGTCAGCCAGGCCTGGACCCAGCAGGTGGAGAAGCAGCGTGTCACCCAGGCCGAGGCTGAAGCCTGCCTGGCGCGAGTGCAGGCGGTGGATGGCTACGCCGCGCTGGCCCAGGCCGATCTGGTGATCGAGGCAGTGTATGAAAGCCTTGAACTCAAACAGGAAATCTTCCGGGCCCTGGACCAGCACCTCAAACCGGAGGCGATCCTGGCCAGCAATACCTCGGCGCTGGACATCGACGCGATCGCGGCGGTGACCCGGCGACCGTCGCACGTACTGGGCCTGCATTTCTTCAGCCCCGCGCATGTCATGAAGCTGCTCGAGATAGTGCGCGGCGCGCACACCGACCAGGCGGTGCTCCATACCGCCCTGGCGCTGGGCGAGCGCCTGGGCAAGGTGGCGGTAGTGGCCGGCAACTGCCCCGGTTTCATCGGCAACCGCATGCTGCGCAGTTATGTGGCCGAAGCGCGCAAGTTGCTGCTCGAAGGCGCGCTGCCGCACCAGGTGGATGCGGTGCTGCAACAGTTCGGTTTTGCCATGGGCCCGTTCCGCATGTACGACGTGGTCGGTATCGACCTGGAATGGCGTGCCCGCCAGCTGGCCAGGCAGGGCATGCACGATCCGCTGGTGCAAGTGGATAATGCGCTGTGTGATCTGGGGCGGCTGGGTCAGAAGACAGGGAAGGGCTATTACCGTTATGCACCTGGCAGCCGCCAGGCCGAGCATGACCCCGAGGTCGACGCCCTGGTGCTCAAGATTTCCAACGACCTGGGTTACCGACGCCGGGGCATCAGCGCCGAGGAAATCGTCGAGCGCTGCCTGCTGGCGCTGGTCAACGAGGGCGCGAAGATTCTGCAGGAAGGCATCGCTGCCAGCAGCGCCGACATCGACCGGGTGTGGCTCAACGGCTATGGCTTCCCTGCGGCCACAGGTGGCCCGATGCGCTGGGCCGATGACCAGGGTGCAGCATTCGTCCTGGCTCGGCTGGAATACCTGCAAAGCGTACTGGGCGAGCACTGGCGCCCGGCCGCTCTGCTCTGCACGCTGGTGGCCAACGGCAAGCGTTTCGAGCAGCAGGCGGAGGTTCAGGCATGAACTACCAGGCTCCCTTGCGCGACATGCGCTTCGTGCTGCATGAGCTGTTCGACGTTGCCGCCCATTGTCAGCAGCTGGGTATCGAACTGGACCGCGACACACTCGACGGCATACTGGAAGAGGCCGCGCGCTTTACCGGCGAGGTAGTCGCTCCGCTCAACCGCAACAGTGACGAGCAGGGCTGCCAGTTGGCTGATGGGGAGGTCATCACGCCCGATGGTTTCCGCGACGCCTACCGGCAATACGTGGCCCATGGCTGGGCCAGCATGACCGGGCCGCAGGCTTACGGCGGTCAGGGCCTGCCGCAAATGGCCTCGGCCAGCTTCCACGAAATGCTGATGGCCGCGTCGTTGTCGTTCCGCATCTACTCCGGCCTCACCGAAGGTGCCGTGCTGGCTTTGCATCGCCATGGCAGCCCGGCGTTGCAGCAGTCCTATCTGGCGCGCATGGTCAGTGGCGAGTGGGCCGGCACCATGTGCCTCACCGAGCCGCAGGCCGGCACCGACCTGGCCTTGCTGCGCACCCGCGCCCAGCCGCAGGTCGACGGTTCCTATCGCATCACAGGCAGCAAGATCTTCATCAGTGGCGGCGAACAGGACCTGACCGACAATATCGTTCATCTGGTACTTGCACGCCTGCCCGATGCGCCGGCCGGGGTGCGGGGCATCAGCCTGTTCCTGGTGCCCAAGCTGCTGCCGGGTGGCGAACGCAACGCGTTGGGCTGTGGCGCGCTGGAGCACAAGATGGGCATCAAGGGCGCCTCGACTTGCGTGATGAATTTCGACGGTGCCCAGGGATGGCTGGTAGGCGAGGCCAACCAAGGCCTGGCGTGCATGTTTACCATGATGAACGACGCCCGTTTCCAAGTCGGCCTGCAGGGGCTGGGCATTGCCGAAGCGGCCTTCCAGGGGGGGCTGGCCTATGCACGCGAGCGCTTGCAATCGCGCGCGCTGACCGGCCCGGCGGCGGCGGACAGGCCGGCCGATCCGATCATCGTCCACCCGGATGTGCGACGCATGCTGCTGACCCAGAAAACCCTTACCGAGGGCTGCCGAATGCTGGCCATCTATACCGCCCGGCAGCTCGACCTGGAGCACGCAGCGCCTGGCGATCAGGCACGCAAGGGCGCAACCCGGCGGGCGGCACTGCTGATCCCGATCGTCAAGGCGTTTTTCACCGATGTCGGGCAGGAGGTCGCCAGCCTTGGCGTGCAGCTATATGGCGGACACGGCTATATCCGCGAGTGGGGCATGGAGCAGTTGATGCGCGACAGCCGCATCACCCAGCTCTATGAAGGCACCAACGGCATCCAGGCTCTCGACCTGGTGCGCCGCAAGCTGCTGGGCGACGGCGGGGCCGAGCTGAACTTGCTGGTCGATGAACTGGCCCTGCATGTCGAGGCGGCTGGTGTCGGTGGTGGTCTGCATGCCATGGCGACAGCGGTCGGGCAGCGCCTGGAGGAATGGCGTGTGCTGGCAGGCCATGTAGTCGAGGCTTGCCAGCGTGACCCTCAGGAAATGGGCGCGGTCTCGGTGGACTTCCTGGCCTACTCGGCCTATGTGCTGCTCGCAGCGTTGTGGCTGCAGGCGGCCGTGCGTGCCGAGACGGCGCTGGCTGGCGGCAGTGCCGAAACGGATTTCTACCGGGCCAAGCTGCACGCGGCGCAGTTCTACTGGCGACGCGTCCTGCCCCGCGCCACCGCGCACCGCGAAGCCCTGCTGGGCGGTGCAGATTGCCTCATGGCACTGCCAGCGAGCGACTTCGCCTTCTGACGCAGGGCCAACGACGACAAGGAGAGCCAGATGCAGCCTTTCAGCTTTGCCACTACCGGGCAGATCCTCTGCGAAGCGGGCGCAGTGCAGCGCCTTGCCACTCTGTGCCGCGAGCGCGGCGCACGGCGCGTGCTGATCGTCAGTGACCCCGGTATCGCCCGCCTGGGCATGCTCGATGATCTGCTACCGGGATTCACGACGGCCAAGGTCGGCGTGGCGATCTTCAGCGAGGTTACCGCCGACCCCAGCGAAGCTTGTGTACTGGCAGCCACCCAGCGGGCCCGGCATATCGGTGCCGACCTGGTGGTGGGCTTTGGCGGCGGCAGTTCGATGGATGTTGCCAAGCTGGTCGCGCTGCTGGCCCACAGCGACTGCAACCAGCCGCTTGCCGAACTGTATGGCATGGACAAGGCCAAGGGCCGACGCCTGCCGTTGATCCAGGTGCCGACCACGGCCGGCACTGGTTCGGAGGTGACGCCGATCGCCATCGTCACCACCGGCGCCACCAGCAAGATGGGCATCGTCTCGCCGCTGCTGCTGCCGGACCTGGCGGTACTCGATGCCGTCTGCACGCTCGGCCTGCCCCCGGCGGTAACCGCCGCGACCGGTATCGATGCCATGGTGCATGCCATCGAAGCCTATACCAGCCGTCTCAAGCGCAACCCGCTGTCGAGCCTGCTGGCGCGCGAGGCGCTGCGGCTGCTGGCGGAAAACCTGGATCAGGCCGTGCACAATGGCGGCAATCTGGATGCGCGTCAGGCCATGCTGCTGGGCGCCTGCCTGGCCGGCCAGGCGTTTGCCAATGCCCCGGTGGCGGCGGTGCACGCGCTGGCTTACCCGTTGGGTGGGCACTTCCACATTCCCCATGGCCTGTCCAATGCATTGGTGTTGCCGCATGTGCTGCGTTTCAACCTGCCCGTGACGGTGACGGACTATGCCCAGCTGGCGGTGCCCCTGTTGGGCGCACGGTTGCAGCCTGGCGACCTGCACCGGCAGGCTGATCAGTTCGTCGAGGAACTGGCCGCGCTGGGCGCCCGCTGCGGTTTGCCTGGGCGGCTGCGTGATGCCGATGTTCCGCGCCTTCGCCTGCCGCAACTGGCAGAAGATGCCATGCAACAGCAGCGCCTGCTGGTCAACAACCCGCGTGAAGTCACCCAGGCCGATGCACTGGCCATCTACGAGGCTGCCTACTGATGAGCGTGCATCGGCAACGTGACTACTACCGGCACTACACGCCAATCGCCACCCGCTGGCATGACAATGACGCCTACGGGCACGTGAACAACGTGGTCTATTACGGCTTTTTCGACAGCGCCGTGAACCGCCTGCTGATCGAGCAGGGCGGACTGGATATCCACCATGGCGCGGTGATTGCGCTGGTGGTCAGTTCGGCCTGCGACTACCAGTCGCCTGTAGCGTTTCCGCAGGGCATCGAGGTGGGCTTGGCGGTAAGCCGGCTGGGCAACACCTCGGTGCAGTACCAGTTGGCCGTATTCATCCAGGGCCAATCCCTGGCTTGCGCCACCGGACGCTTCGTCCATGTATTCGTCGACCGGCAGGGCCGACGCCCGGTCCCGGTGCCTGCCCGCTTGCGGCAGGTGTTGAGCGAACTGCAGCCTTTACTCCCCGAGGAATTTCGACCATGAAAGACGCCGTGATCGTAGCCACTGCCCGCACACCCATCGGCAAAGCCATGCGTGGCGCCTTCAACGACCTGAAAACCCCCAGCATGACTGCCGTCGCCATTCGGGCAGCCGTCGAGCGGGCTGGTATCGAGCCGGCGCAGGTGGAGGATCTGGTGCTGGGTACCGCCATGCAGAGTGGTACCGCCGCGATCAACCCTGGCCGACTGTCGGCGCTGGCTGCCGGCTTGCCGCAATCGGTCAGCGGGCAGACCCTCGACCGCCAGTGTGCGTCGGGCCTGATGGCCATCGCTACAGCGGCCAAGCAGATCATTGTCGATGGTATGCAGGTGACCATCGGCGCCGGCCAGGAGCAGATCAGCCTGGTCCAGCAGGTGCACAACCAGCTGGCCAGCGAGGCCTATGACCCTGCCGTGCTGCGAATGAGCGAACACGCCTACATGCCGATGCTGCAAACCGCCGAGTTTGTCGCCCGCCGCTATGGCATCAGCCGGGAAGCGCAGGACGCCTACGCCTTGCAGTCGCAGCAACGCACTGCAGCGGCGCAGGCGGCGGGGTTGTTTGCCGATGAAATCGTGCCCGTCTCGGCACGCAGGAAGGTTGTCGACAAGCTGTCCGGTGCGGTGAGCCATGAGGAAGTCTGCCTCAGTCAGGACGAAGGAAACCGGCCGGCGACCACCCTGGCAGACCTGCAAGGGCTGAAGCCAGTTGTCGAAGGCGGCTGCGTGACGGCCGGCAATGCCAGCCAGCTGTCTGATGGCGCCAGTGCCTGCGTGCTGATGGAAGGCGCACTGGCCGCAAGGTCGGGCAAGGCGCCGCTGGGGCTGTATCGTGGTATCGCCGTGGCCGGACTGGCTCCTGAGGAAATGGGTATCGGCCCGGTGCTGGCGGTGCCCAGGTTGCTGCACCAGCACGGCCTGAACGTGGACGACATCGGTCTGTGGGAGCTGAACGAAGCGTTCGCCTGCCAGGTACTGTACTGTGCCCAGCGTTTGCAGATAGACCCTGCGAAGCTGAACGTCAATGGCGGTGCCATTGCCATCGGCCACCCCTACGGCATGAGCGGTGCACGGATGGTCGGGCATGCGCTTCTGGAGGGCAGGCGGCGCGGGGTGAAGTACGTGGTGGTGACCATGTGTGTTGGCGGCGGGATGGGCGCGGCAGGGCTGTTCGAAGTGCTGTAGGGCATCCGTCAGGCCAGCCCCGGCGCCTGCGGCTGGCCGCGGGGTGGCCTGCAAGTCAGAACGGCGGCTCGTTCGGGGGCTGCAGCCTGAGTCAGTCAAGGCGCGCCGAACAGCATCGTCCAGTACACGCCGTTATCGCTACGCGAGTTTTTGGCAAAGGCCGCCCCCACCTGGGTAAACATCGGGTTCATCAGGTTGGCGCAATGCCCGGGGCTGGCCAGCCAGCCTGCCATCGCCTTGCTCGGTGACCCTTGGCCTGCGGCAATGTTCTCGCCGATCTGCCGCCCACGGTAGCCGGCATCCCATGCCCGATCCGCGGGCAGATCACCGTCGAGGTCACGGTGCGCGAAGAAATTATCGTTGGCCATCGCCCGGCTGTGTCGCTGCGCCGCCGTTCCCAGGGCGGTGTTCCAGGCTAGCGGGCGTGCAGCGGCAAAGCGCTTGCGACCACACAGGCGTGGTTTCGCCCGTGCAGCGTTCACCTGTGCCAGCAACGCTTTGCTTGCCGATCGCCCATCGCCGAGCTGGGCATCGAGCAGGGGCCGAGCCAGCAGCACCCGCCACTCGTTGCGTGAGCGACTGACGCCGATATCGGCATATTGGCTATCGAGCAGGGCCGTGCAGTAGTCGCTGCGCAGCATGTCGAAGGCCTCCTCGGCATCTTGTGCGCCGACCAGACGGATGGCCCGCACCTTCACCGCCTGATACCCCGCAGCCTTCAATCCTTCCCGCAATGCCCCGCCGTAGCCGACCGGCAACGCCAGTTTCGGCTTCAGCACCAGCGGCGTCGAGCCCCGGATAATGCGCCGCTCGCAGCGTTGTGGCTGGGTGCGATAGTCGTTGATGGCTGCCACCAGTTGCCTTTCCCCGCTGGCATGGGCGGGGTTGGCGAACAGGTGGAAAAAAGGAATGAGGCAGAGCGAGACAAAGGGGGAGCGACGGACTGCGTGGCGCATGGGGTGAATGGCTCTGGTGAATGGCGGCGGCAAGGCCGAATTAAGGGCTCGGCTAAGACTGTGCGCCTCAATCCAGGTTCACTGGTGGCGGGTACAAATTTGTAGTTGGAGTTTCGGTACTCCAACGAAGGCAATCCGGGCCAAGGGGGCGTCCAAACTCTATCAAGCCGGTAACCCCGCCAACCTCAACCCTTCGGCAAATCGGGCCAGATCCTCATCGCGGTAAATCGGCAGCCACTGGCGCAAGGTCGACACCCTTAACCCTGGGTCTTGTGCCCGCAAGCGCTCCATCGCCCGGTGCGCGCTGTCCATCCGCCCACTCAGTGCATGGCTGGCCGCCAGCAGGGCCACCGCTGCCAGCAGGCTGGGCAGATTCCCCAGCGACTTCTCCGCCCACTCCACAGCCTCATCCAGCCGCCCGGCAAAGAAATGCGCCAACGCCATGCCCACCTGCATGCGAAACATCTCCGGGTCCAGTGGGCTCAGCCGTGTGGCGTGCTTGAGATTGTCGATGGCGGTCTGTGTCTCGCCGCGTAACGCCCTGAGTATCCCGCCCAGGTACCAGGCCGGCGCCAGGTTGGTGTTGAGCAGGCGCGCCCGGTCAAGCAGCGCTATCGCGCCGTCCAGGTCACCCGTCAGATGCCCCAGGGCATGGCCGCCGCGGGTCAACGCCACGGCATCGTCACGCCCCAGTTCCACTGCCAGGCGCGCAAGCCGGGCACCCTCGGTGATTTCCTGGGCACGATCATCCATCCAGCCATTGAGCTTGCGCCAGAAGTAGCACCACGCCGCCATGCCATAGGCCGAAGCGAACTCAGGGTCCAGTTCGATGGCGTGGTAGTACAGCGGTAGAGCCTGGGCGATGGCGTCGCGCGTTCCGTTATGCAGCTTGGCCGTGCCGCGCAGGTAATAATCGTAGGCGCACAGGTTGCCGGTGGGCTTGCGCTTGGCACGTTCGATCTCCGCCCTTTCCAGCTGCGGGGCGATGGCGCCCACCACGCTTTCGGTCACCTGGTCCTGCAACTCGAACAGATCGTCGAGCCGCCCCTCGAAACGCTCGGCCCACAGATGCTCGCCGCTGGTGGCGTCGATCAGCTGGCCCGTAATGCGTAGCCGCTTGCCAGCCTTGCGCACGCTGCCTTCGAGTACATAGCGCACGCCCAGTGCCTGGCCAACCTGCTGCACATCGATGCGCTGGCCTTTGAAGGTGAAGCTCGAGTTGCGGGCGATGACGAACAGCCAGCGAATGCGGGACAGGGCGGCGATGATGTCCTCGACCATCCCGTCGGCGAAATAGTCCTGCTCAGGGTCACCGCTGAGGTTCTGGAAGGGCAGCACGGTGATCGACGGTTTATCGGGCAGGGCAGGGCCACAGGCGACGGGAACAGGTTCGGATGGGGCCTGTGCCGCGCTGCTGGAAGGCTCGCGGACCAGGCCGACGAAGCGGTAGCCCTTGCGCGCGATCGTGCGTACCAGGCGCTGCTCTTCACCGGAATCGCCGATGGCTTTGCGCACGGCATTGATATGGCTGGTGATGGTCGATTCCGAGACGATCTTGCCGTTCCACACGCGCGCCAACAACTCGTCACGCCCCAGCACCTGGTCGCGGTGAATGACCAGTTGCAAGAGCAGGTCGAACACCTGCGGGCCGATGGCCACGGCCTTTCCGCACAGGGTCAGCTCCCTGCGCTGTTCGTCGAGCACATAGTCGTCAAACTCGAATGGCACGATGTATCCCCTCGCGCGCCCTAGGCTAGGTGTCCGAGGCGACTGTTCAGTGGTATGGGCCGATGATACGGCAGCGCAAAGCTGGCTGCATACGCCAGGGCGTGGATTGAACAGTTTGGACGGAAATTCAAGCACGCCTGGAGGCAAAACCAGCCGGTACGCAAGGACTCTGCACAGGCCGGCGGCGCATGCTTGAACCACCACGACGGCAATGGTTGCGGTCGTGAACGTGGAGACAGCCCCAATGAAAATCGTGGTGATCGGAGGCACTGGCCTCATTGGTTCGAAGCTTGTCGATGGCCTGCGCGAGCGCGGCCACGATGCCGTCGCGGCAGCGCCGAGCACGGGGGTGAACAGCATCACCCGCGAGGGCTTGGCAGAGGCGATGAACGGTGCGGATGTGGTTGTGGATGTGGCGAATGCCCCGTCCTGGGAGGACCAGGCGGTGCTCGATTTTTTCGAGACGTCCACCCGCAACCTGCTGGCAGCCGAGAAAGCTGCAGGGGTCAAGCATCATGTCGCGTTGTCTATCGTGGGCAGCGAGCGGTTGCCGGAAAATGGCTACTTCCGGGCCAAGGTCGCCCAGGAGGCGCTGATCAGGGAGTCCGCGCTGCCGTACACCATTCTGCGCGCCACGCAGTTCTTCGAGTTCGTCGAAGGCATTGCCCAGGCAGGGACGGTGGGAGAGGAGATTCGCCTGTCGCCGGCGCTGTTCCAGCCTTTGGCCTCGGATGATGTGGTAGCGGCGCTGATCGATGTGGCGTTGGCGCCACCAGCGCTCGGCATGCTGGAGGTTGCCGGGCCAGAGGCCGCGCCACTGGATGAACTGGTGCGCCGCTTCCTGCGCCTGCGTGGAGATACACGCAAGGTGGTGGCGGATGTGCATGCCCGCTATTTCGGTGCCGAGCTCGATGACAAGTCGCTGACTCCCGGCAGCGGCGCGCGGCTTGGCAAGATCCGCTTCGAAGACTGGCTGGCTCGCCAGTGAGCGATTCAACCCCTATCCCGAACCGAAGGAGCATCACCATGTTCAGCCGCCCCCTCCTGGCCGCCGCGTTCACCGTGCTGGCCATAACCCCGGTAATCGCCGCCGAGCGGCCAGTCAGCAAAGTCACCGTGGTCTTCGACAGACCACTGCCCAACGTGCCAGGCAAAAGCATGCGCGGAGTGATCGTCGACTACGCCCCCGGGGCCGCGTCGCCCGCGCATCGGCACCCGAAATCCGCATTCATCTATGCCACGGTGCTGGAAGGCGAAGTGCGCAGCAGCGTCAATGGCGAGCCAGCCAAGGTCTACAAACCTGGCGAAAACTGGTACGAGGCACCGGGCGCTTTCCATGGCGTCAGTGCCAACGCCAGCGACAGCAAGCCGGCCAAGCTGATGGCCGTGTTCGTGCTCGACAGCAATGAGACGGTACTGGTCACGCCGAGCGAGAAGTAGGCCTTCGGCCCTGTTGGCAGTGCCATGCCACCAGGGCCGAATACAGGACAACGCATCATGAACACACATGAACCTGAGCAGGCCCGCGCGGCGGTGATGCCGCAGCCTGCACGGATGAAGATAGTGGGCGTCGTGCTGTGCGTGGCAGCCATACTGTTGCTGGCTGTGGGCTGGCTGACGTTGCGCTCTGCTGACGCCGCCTTTACCGACAACGCCTATGTGCGTGGAGATGTCACGTCGCTGGCGGCCAAGGTGTCGGGTTACGTGACGGCGGTGGAGGTCGGGGACAATCAGCAGGTCAGGGCCGGTGACGTGTTGTTCCGTATCGATGACCGCGACTACCGTGCGCACCTGGCCCAGGCGCAGGCCAACCTGAAGGCTGCCGAGGCGCGTCTTGGCGATGTCGACGCTCAGACACGCCTGTAGCAGGCGCAGGTCCGCCAGGCCGAGGCGCAGCGCCAGTCGGCCCAGGCCGAGCGGCAGCTGGCCAGCAAAACCCACGAGCGCAGCCGCAAGCTGATTCAGTACAGTGCAATCAGCCAGGCCTTGGTCGATCAGACCGACGCCGCCCGCAGCAGCGCCGAGGCCGCGCTGAAGGCTGCGGCGGCGACACTCGATGCTCAGCGTCAGCGTATCGCCGTGCTGGATGCCCAGCGCGAGGCGGCCGTGGCGGCTATCGCCCAGGCCAGGGCCGCGCGCGACCTGGCGCTGATCGAGCTTGAGCATACCGTGGTGCGAGCGCCGGTTGCCGGCGTGATTGGTAATCGCCAGGTGCTTCTACCCAGTGGCGTTGTGTTCATCGCCGTGCTGCTGGGGGTGGCGTACCTGATCCAGGTGCGTGGTATCGCGCCTTTTGCCACCGTGCCGTTTGGCATCCTGGCAATCATGGCGGCGATGTGGATGCTTTCGGGCTCGACCCGCGAGAGTGGCATGCACGACATGATGGCCGCGGTCATACTGCGCGGTGCCGGGCTGGGGTTGCTGTTTCTGTCGCTGACTCTGATTGCCTTTGGCAGGCTGGGCCGGCACAGCCTGGCCAGTGGTATCGGCCTTTTCAATACCGGGCGGCAGGTGGGTGGGCTTTTGGGGGTGGCAGGATTGCAGACGCTGCTCGACCAGTATGGCGTGCTCAATGCCCAGACGCTTGGTGCGCATGTGAGCACAGGCGCGACAGCGGTAAATGAACGGCTTGATTCGGTGACGTCGATGTTGCGGCTTGAGGGTATTGACCCGCCGGCAGCTGGACGAGTGGCCATGAGCCTGTTGTCGCAGGCAGTGACGGGGCAAGGGGCGGTGATCGCCTTCGACACGGCATTCATCGCTGTGGCGTTGCTGTTTGCCGTGGCAGCGCCGCTGCTGGTGTGCATCAAGTTGCTGTTGGCGCGCATGGCCGGGAAACAGGACGCCGGGCAATCTCATGAAGGTGAATTGCCGGTTTCACGTCGTGAGCTTTCGCTGTAAAACGGCGCTGTGCCTAATTTGAATGCAGCAGCAAGGTAAACCGCAATGACACAAGCTACCGATCAGGCTTTTTACGACCGCGCGGATGCGCATATCGAACTGGCGAACCAGCAGATCGAGAAAATCGAAGACCTGGGCAAGGTCAGTGCCTCACTGACCTTCGGCGCCTCGCGCTTCAATGCCTGGATGAGTGCCCGCAGTTTCAAGACCAGTGCCGAACTGGCTGCCGCGCGGGAGGAGCTGTTGAAGTATTTCTGCGAGCAGTACCGGATGATGCTCGAGGACAACCTGGACGAGCACATCGAGCATTTCGACCGGTATGTGCTGGGCAAAGGCGACTGAACTTTATGGGGCAGGCGGTCCCTTGTAGGAGCGGCCTTGTGTCGCGAACGGGCTGCGGAGCAGCCCCAGGACCTCAGCCGAAATGCATAAATTGCTGGGGCTGCTCTGCAGCCCTTTCGCGACACAAGGCCGCTCCTACAGGGTACGCGATGCGTGGATAAACCCGGTGACGGGCTATCGGGCCTTTTTCTCCAGAATCCGCGGCCCGGTACCTTCCTTGCCCAGCACATCCTCGGGGTTGCGCAGTGGGCAATCTTCCAGCGACAGGCAGCCGCAACCAATGCAGTTGTCCAGGCTGTCGCGCAACGCTTCCAGAGTACGAATGCGGGCGTTCAGGTCTTCGCGCCAGGCGGTCGACATCTCGCCCCATTGCGCTGCCGTGAGCTTGCTGTTGGGCGCATAGCGGCTGAAGGCCTGCTTGATCTCGTCAAGCGGAATACCCGTGCGCTGCGCCACCTTGATGATGGCCAGCGTGCGCAGCACCAGTGAAGGATAGCGGCGCTGGTTACCCGCCGTACGGACGCTGGCGATCAGCCCCTTGGTCTCGTAGAAGTGCAGCGCAGAAACCGCCACGCCGCTGCGTTTGGCCACTTCCCCTACCGTTAGCATCCGTGTGTTGTCCGCTGCCATGCCTGTTGACCTCAAGTTAACTCGAGCTCTTATAGTCCTGCCCGATCTTCCCCGCAACCGCTTTCCCTGATGATCGGAGCACTGCATGAACAAAAGGACGTTACTGGCCTGGGCTGGCGCTGTTGCAGGTTTGCTGGCCGCTGCCTATGCATTGGTCGGCAGTGGCTCGGCGCCGCCGGCTGCGGCGGCATGGCCGGCGATCAAGGTGGCGCTGGCCACGGCCGAGCAAGTGAAGCTGGCACGGCAGAACTTTGCTTCGGGGGAGCTGGAGGCGGTCAACCAGGTACAGGTGGCGGCCGAGACGGCGGGGCGCATCACCCGCATCGCCTTCGAGTCGGGGCAATTGGTGAGTGCAGGGCAATTGCTGGTACAGCTGAACGATGCCCCGGAGCAGGCCCAGCGCGTGCAGTTGCGCGCCAGGCTGCGCAATGCCGAAGTGGTGCTGCAGCGCAGCCGCAAGCTGCGCGCGGTGAACGCCGTGTCACAGGAGCTGCTCGACAATGCGGCCACCGCCGTGGACGTGGCCAGCGGTGAGCTGCAGCATGTCGAGGCGCTGATCGCGCAGAAGGCAATTCGCGCGCCGTTTGCCGGCAAGCTCGGCATTCGCCGGGTGCATCAGGGCCAGTACCTGAGCGCCGGTGAGACCATCGCCAGTCTGGCCGACATCAGCCAGCTGCACGTCAATTTTTCCTTGGGCGAACAAGCCGCCCCCGAAGTGCACGTGGGGCAACTGCTGGCGCTGACGGTGGATGCGGTGCGCGGGCAGGACTTCCAGGCCCGGGTGGTCGCGGTGGACCCGGTGGTGAGCAAGGCGCGCCTGGTGCAGGTGCAGGCGGCCTTGCCGAACCCGGGCGGGCAGTTGCAGCCGGGCATGTACGCCGGCGTGCGCCTGGATGCCGCGCAGCCGTCAAGCGTGCTGGCCGTGCCGGAAACCGCGATCACCTACACCGCCTACGGGCAGACGGTGTTCGTCGCTACCCGGGACCCTGAACAGGGCACCCGGGTCAGCCGGGTGCGGGTGACTACCGGTGAGCGCTGGCAGGGGCGGGTGGAGATCACCTCAGGCCTGGCACCCGGTGACCAGGTGGTGGTTTCCGGCCAGTTGAAACTGAGCGACGGCATGCCGGTCGAGCCAGTGGCTCAGGACAGCCTGCAGGCCAGCCAGGGAGGGCGGCAATCGTGAAGTTCACCGACCTCTTTGTCCGCCGCCCGGTGCTGGCGCTGGTGGTCAGCAGCCTGATCATCCTGTTGGGGCTGTTTGCCATGGGCAAGCTGCCGATCCGCCAGTACCCGCTGCTGGAAACTTCCACCATCACCATCAGCACCGAGTACCCGGGCGCCTCTGCCGAGCTGATGCAAGGCTTCGTGACCCAGCCGATCACCCAGGCGGTGTCGTCGGTCGAAGGCATCGACTACCTGTCCTCGTCGTCGCAGCAGGGGCGCAGCCTGATCACCTTGCGCATGGTGCTCAATCGCGATTCGACCCAGGCGCTTGCCGAGACCATGGCCAAGGTCAACCAGGTGCGCTATCGCCTGCCGGAAAAGGCCTACGACCCGGTGGTGGAGCTGTCGGCAGGTGACTCCACGGCGGTGGCCTACGTGGGCTTTGCCAGCGAAACCTTGTCGATACCCGAACTGAGCGATTACCTGTCGCGGGTGGTGGAACCGCAGTTCTCCGGCATCGACGGTGTGGCCAAGGTGCAGTCGTTCGGCGGGCAGCGCCTGGCCATGCGCCTTTGGCTGGACAGCGAACAGATGGCCGGGCGCGGGGTGACGGCTGCCGACGTGGCACAGGCGGTGCGTGCCAACAACTACCAGGCGACGCCGGGGCAGGTGCGTGGGCAGTACGTGCTGGCCGATATCCAGGTGGACACCGACCTGACCCGGGTCGAGGACTTCCGCGAGCTGATCATCCGCAACGATGGCACCGACCTGGTGCGCTTGCGCGATGTCGGCACCGTCGAGCTGAGCGCGGCGGCCACCCAGACCAGCGCCACCATGGACGGCAAGCCCGCCGTGCACCTGGGGCTGTTCCCCACCCCGACCGGCAACCCGCTGGTGATCGTCGAGGGTATTCGCCAGCTGCTGCCGCAGATCCGCCAGACCCTGCCACCCGGGGTGGAGGTGGCGCTGGCCTACGAGACCGCACGCTTCATCGACGCCTCGATCGACGAGGTGCTGCGCACGCTGGTGGAGGCCATGGTGATCGTGGTGCTGGTCATCTGGCTGTGCCTGGGCTCACTACGCAGCGTGGTGATCGCGGTGGTGGCCATCCCGCTGTCGATGCTCGGTGCGGCGGGCCTGATGCTGCTGTTCGGCTTCAGCCTGAACCTGCTGACCTTGCTGGCGATGGTGCTGGCCATCGGCCTGGTGGTGGACGATGCCATCGTGGTGGTGGAGAACGTGCACCGTCATATCGAAGAGGGCAACTCGCCGATTGCCGCGGCGCTGGCCGGGGCGCGGGAAATCGCCGGGCCGGTGATCGCCATGACCCTGACCCTGGCCGCCGTATACGCGCCGATCGGCTTGATGGGCGGGCTGACCGGCACGCTGTTCCGTGAGTTTGCCCTGACCCTGGCGGGGGCGGTGATCGTGTCGGGCATCGTCGCGCTCACCCTGTCGCCGGTGATGAGTTCGCTGTTGTTGCAACCCGGCCAGCAGCATGGCGCCATGGCCAACATGGCCGACCGCCTGTTCGGCATGCTGACCGGGGTCTATGGGCGAGTACTCGCCTACACCCTGTCGCATCGCTGGATCAGTGGTGGTGTGGCGCTTGTGGTGTGCCTGAGCCTGCCTTGGCTGTACCTGCTGCCGCAGCGCGAACTGGCCCCGCCCGAGGACCAGGCGGCGGTGCTGACGGCCATCAAGTCGCCGCAGCATGCCAGCCTGGATTATGTGGAGCGCTTTGCCCTGAAGCTGGACCAGGTGATGAAGTCCCTCGCCGAAACCACCGACACCTGGATCATCAACGGTACCGACGGCCCGGCCGCCAGTTTCGGCGGCATCAACCTCAGCGCCTGGCAGGCCCGCGAGCGTTCCGCCGCGCAGGTGCAGGCGCAGTTGCAGCAGGCCGTGGCGGACATCGAGGGCAGCAGCATCTTCGCCTTCCAGGTGGCCTCGCTGCCGGGTTCCAGCGGTGGCTTGCCGGTGCAGATGGTGTTGCGCAGCGCACAGGACTACCCCGAGCTGTACCAGACCATGGAAATGATCAAGCAGCGCGCCCGCGACAGCGGCCTGTTCAGCGTGGTGGACAGCGACCTCGACTACAACAACCCGGTGGTCAAGGTGCGCATCGACCGCGCCAAGGCGGCCAGCCTGGGCATCAGCATGCAGGCCATCGGCGAGTCGCTGGGTGTGCTGGTGGGTGAACAGTACCTCAACCGCTTCGCCCTGTTCGGGCGCTCCTACGACGTGATCCCGCAAAGCATCCAGGACCAGCGCCTGACGCCGGCAGCGCTGAACCGCCAGTACGTGCGCGCCGAAAACGGCACCCTGGTGCCGCTGGCCACGGTGGTGCACCTGGACATCGAAGTGGCGCCCAACCGCTTGCTGCAGTTCGACCAGCAGAACGCCAGTACCCTACAGGCGATCCCGGCGCCCGGTGTGTCGATGGGTAATGCCGTGGCATTTCTCGAACAGCTTGCCGCCGAACTGCCACCTGGCTTCAGCCATGACTGGCAATCGGAGTCGCGCCAGTACGTGCAGGAGGGCTTTGCCCTGATGTGGGCGTTTCTCGCCGCCCTGGTGGTGATCTACCTGGTGCTGGCCGCGCAGTACGAAAGCCTGGTGGACCCGCTGATCATCCTGGTGACCGTGCCGCTGTCGATCTGCGGTGCGCTGCTGCCGCTGGCGCTGGGCTGGGCCACGCTGAACATCTACACACAGATCGGCCTGGTGACCCTGATCGGCCTGATCAGCAAGCACGGCATCCTGATGGTGGAGTTCGCCAACGAGATCCAGGTGCGTGACAACCTCGACCGTGCCACCGCCATCGTCCGCGCCGCGCAGATACGCCTGCGGCCGGTGCTGATGACCACGGCGGCGATGACCTTCGGCGTGCTGCCACTGCTGTTCGCCAGCGGTGCCGGGGCCAACAGCCGCTTTGGCCTGGGGGTAGTGATCGTGTGCGGGATGCTGGTGGGGACCTTGTTTACCCTGTTTGTGCTGCCGACGATCTATGCCTTGCTGGCGCGAGACCATCGGGTGACCACGGTGCGGGGGCAGCAGTTGGTGGAGGCTGAGCGGGTGCTGGACATGTGAGGTAAACCTGGCCACTGCTTACAGGCATGCGCGATCCCTGTAGGAGCGGCCTTGTGTCGCGAAAGGGCTGCGCAGCAGCCCCGGCAATTTATGCACCTGCGCGGAAATCCTGGGGCTGCTGCGCAGCCCTTTCGCGACACAAGGCCGCTCCTACAGGGATCGCGCAAGTTTTGGGATATCGAGCATGGCGCTGGTTTGATCAGCCAGGCGACCGGTCGCGGCGCATCTGGCTAACCAGGGTAAAGCGGTCATCCGGGTGCACCGTCTCGGACACCGCCATCAGGTCGCCGTTTTCCTCGCGGTAATGGCGAATGATCTTCAGCCCCGGCGCGCCTGTCTCGGCCTTCAGCACTCGGGCCATTTCCGCGCTCAGCAACACTGCCCGCACCTGCTGGTCGACCACCGCGATCGCCCGGCCATAGTGCTGCTCGATAAGCCCCGCAATCAGCTGGTCGGGGTGCTCGCGGGCCAACTCGATGACCTCGGCATGGTCGCGCTGCGCGTACACATCGGTCCAGCACAGCGGCGCCGCGTTGTGCACGCGGTCGACACGGATGCTCGACACGCAGAAGTAGTGCTCGCCTGGTACCAGCCCCAGCCGCGCCGCCTCGCTCAGGTCGGCGACGAAGTGGCGCACGTCCTGAATTTCCCGTTGCTGCGTTTCCGCCAGGTGCGCCAGGTCTGCCACGCTGGCCAGTGACTGCGAGTAGCCACCGCGCGGGCTGCTGGCCTCCACCCGGGTGCCTACGCGCTTGCGCCGCGATACCAGCCCTTGGTTGAGCAATTGGTTGATCGCCGCGCGCACCGTGTGTCGGCTCACATCGTACAGGTCGCACAGCTCGAACTCGGTCGGCAGCAGGCTGCCCACCGGGTAGCGGCCGCTGGCGATGCCTTCCATCAAGTCCTTGGCCACGGTGCTATAGCGCGTCGGGTTCATACCTTTGGTCTGTCTCGCGAATTTGTAACAGCGGCGGGGCGCAATGCGGCCCCGGAAATCAAGCCTGTGCGGGCAGGCTCATATGCAGCAAGGGGAACGGCCGGCCTTCGCCATCCAGCGGTGAACGGCCGGTCTGGATGAAACCATAGTGCCGGTAGAACCCCACCGCCTGCGGGTTCTGCTCGTTGACATCGACGCTCATCACGCTGTGCTTCTGGCGGCCGAAGTCCAGCAGCGCGCGGCCTACGCCCTGGCCATGGCGTTCGGGGGCGACGAAGAGCATTTCCACGTGGTTGCCATTGAAACCGATGAAGCCCAGCGGGCGGTCTTCGGTGTCAACCGCGACCCAGAGCTCGACGGCCAGAAGGTAGACGTCGCGCAATTGCGGCAGCAGCGCGTCGATGTCGGACGCTTGTAGAAAGTGGTGCGTGGCGCGCACGGCGCGCAGCCAGATATCGAGCAGTTGCGGGTGGTCTGCAGCGATACTTTGGCGAATGATCATGGAGTCATGCCTGGGCGGTGTATGGCCGGGGAGGCCGGGAGGAAGAAA
Organism: Pseudomonas shirazica; assembly: GCF_015168335.1. Lineage (NCBI taxonomy): Bacteria > Pseudomonadati > Pseudomonadota > Gammaproteobacteria > Pseudomonadales > Pseudomonadaceae > Pseudomonas > Pseudomonas shirazica. The sequence continues at coordinate 3,559,884 of NZ_CP063456.1, read as the reverse complement.
AAGGGTACCCGGATTGTGTGGGGCGGGGCAATGGACGGTGGGGCAGGGCATCAGCTGATGTGTTGCCCGGGCCGGCCCTTTCGCGGGTAAACCCGCTCCCACAGGGTACGCGTACCGCTTGCGAATTCAGTTCTCTACGTGGCAGCGCAGCCCAACGCGCTGGGCAATCTGCCTGAAAAACGGTATCTAGATGCCCGCCTCCAGGCCCAGCAAGTCCTGCACCGTCTGCCTGCGGCGAATCATCCGTAGCGCTCCATCCTCGATCAGGAACTCCGGCAGCAACGGCCGGCTGTTGTAGTTCGATGACATCGACGCGCCATAGGCCCCGGCGTCGTGGATCACCAGCAGGTCACCCACCTGCGCCTGGGGCAGGTCGTGCGGGGTCAGTTCCTGGTCATCCTGGGTGAACACATCACCCGACTCGCACAGCGGCCCGGCCACCACGGTCGGCTGCCGTGGGCGGTCCACCGGTTGGCCGTTGGCGTCGAGCAGGGTCATGCGGTGGTAGGCCCCGTACATCGCTGGGCGCATCAGGTCGTTGAAACCGGCGTCGATCATGACGAAGGTGTTGCGGCCCACCTGCTTCACGGCGCGTACCTCGGCCACCAGGTAGCCCGATTCCGCCACCAGGAAGCGCCCTGGCTCGATCTCCATGCGCACGGGGTGGCCCAGCATCGCTTCGATTTCCTTGCGGGCCACGGCCCAGGTCCGGGCGTAGCGTTGCAGGTCGACCGGCTTGTCGCTGCTGCGGTACGGGGTGGAAAGGCCGCCGCCAATGGAGAACGCCTCGATGTCCACGCCCAGGCGGCCGATCAGCTCGATCATCGAGCGGGCCACTTGCTCCAGGTGCTGGTAATCCACCCCCGAGCCGATGTGCATGTGCACCCCTACCAGGTGCAGGCCATGGGTTTTCACGCAGGCCAGCGCTTCGCCCAGCTCTTCGTGCCAGATGCCGTGTTTGCTGTTCTCGCCGCCGGTGTTGGTCTTGCGGCTGTGGCCATGGCCGAAGCCGGGGTTGATGCGGATCCACACGCGGTGGCCGGGCGAGCGTTCACCCAGTTGGCGCAGCATGTCGATGGAACCGGCGTTGACTTCGATCTTCGAGGCCACCACCCGCTCCAGGGTCGGCCGGTCCAGCGCGTCGCAGGTCAGCACCACGCCGGCAGGGTCGCCATCCACGCTGGCGCCCGCGGCGAAGGCCCGCTCCATTTCGCCCAGCGACACTGCGTCCAGCACCAGGCCGTGGGCGCGCATCAGGCGCAGCACATGCAGGTTGGGGTTGGCCTTCTGGGCGAAGCGCACGGTGTCGAACACCTTCAGCTGTTCGACACGCTCGGCGATGGTGCCGGCGTCGTAGGCCCACAGCGGCGAGCCGTGCTGGCGGACAGCCTCGGCCAGAAGAGTGAAGGGTGCAGTCATGGTGGCGCTACTCATATAAGGAAGGCCACGAGGATGAGCCAAAGCAGGAATTCAGAAAAATAGCTATTTTTCTGTCAGCCATTCATATCTGATATGACCATTGCCGACTTGCCAGGTGTTGCCCGTGAAACTGTCCGTCCGCCATATCGAAGTGTTCCGCGCCATCATGGCCGCTGGCAGCGTCACCGGTGCGGCGCGCCTGCTGTTTACCTCGCAGCCCACCGTCAGCCGTGAGCTGGCGCGGCTGGAGCAGGTAACCGGGCTGAACCTGTTCGAGCGCGAAGGTGGCCGCCTGGTGGCGACGGCCCAGGCGCTGCTGTTGATCGAGGAGGTTGAGCGGGCCTACGTAGGGCTGGAGCGCATCGACCGCTTTGCCCAGGCCATCCGCAATTTCGAGCAGGGCCGGCTGGCCATTACCTGCCTGCCGCTGTTTTCCCAGACCTTGCTGCCCAAGGCTTGCCAGCGCTTTCACCAGCAGCACCGGGGCGTGAGCGTGAGTATCCTGGCGCAGGAGTCGCCGTTGCTGGAGGAGTCGCTGGTTGCCCAGCAGCATGACCTGGGCCTGACCGAGGTAGAGCAGATACCGCGTGGCGCCTACGGCGAATTGCTGTTCAGCGCCAACATGGTGTGCGTGCTGCCCGACGGGCACCCGTTGCAGGCCAGGGCCGAGCTGGAGCTGAGCGATTTCCACGAGGTCGACTTCATCAACCTGGCCAGCCTGGACACCTACCGGCAGCGCCTGGACCAGCACTTTCGCGCGGCAGGGGTGAACCGCCGCACGGTCATCGAGACCACCAGTGCTGCCTCGGTGTGCGCCATGGTGAGGCAGGGCCTGGGGGTGGCGATCATCAACCCGCTGAGCGGGCTGGAGGCGGCGCAGGGCGGGTTGCCGATCCGGCGGTTGCGGGTGTCGGTGCCGTACCAGGTGATGCTGATCAGGCCGGACCACCGGCCGGCGTCGGCGGCGGTGGAGCCGTTTTGCCAGGCGTTGCGGGTGCAGGCTCGGGAGATGCAGCAAGCGCTGGCATGATCGTTGTGGGGGAACTGCCTTGCACAAAACCTAAAAACTGGCGCGATCACTGTGGGAGCGGGCAAGCCCGCGAAGCAGGCGACGCGATGGATGGCACCGGCTGTGCCGGTGTTCGCGGGCATGCCCGCTCCCACAGGGGCAGCGCCGGTATTCAGTTTGTCACAGCTCGCAAACGAAGGTGCCGGTCCCGGCCAGGATGTTCTCCAGGGTTTCCTTCACTTCATCCATGTCACTCAACTCGCTGGTCAGGTTGATCTCCAGCACCTCATCCCCCTTCAGCGCATCCCGGTCGCCGGCCGCCACTTCGATCAGCAGGCGCTTGGCGCTCAGGGTTACTTTCAGGCCATCCAGCGTCGACGGCTCGTCATCCAGGGTCAGGTCGACGGTGTCTTCGTCCGGGTAGCGGGTCAGCAGGAACATCTGACCCTTGTCGCTGTGGCAGCACAGGGTCGCCATGTTGTCTTCCTCGTCATCGCAAGGGGTGGCGAACAGCAGGGCAGTATTGATTTGCATGGACAAGGCTCGGATCAAAGGAAACGGAAGGGAATTCTGACAGTCTTGCCGACAGGCATAAACGTAAAGTTACCCCCCCTTGACCGAAATTGTCGCAGCGCTGCAAGCCTTGATGACCGATCAGTCGTTAAGCTTCGGCGAGCCCTGGGCGTGCCTGCGCACGTTCAACGCCTGGTTTTACCGTCCGCCTTGCCACGGGTTGGCTATCGTTGATCCGTACACGGCGCACGCAGCGACGCTTCAATTATTACAAAGCCCAAGCGGAGTACCACAGATGGCGTTCTTCACCGCAGCCAGCAAAGCCGACTTCCAGCATCAACTGCAAGCGGCCCTGGCGCAGCACATCAGCGAACAGTCCCTGCCACAAGTCGCGCTGTTCGCCGAGCAGTTCTTCGGCATCATCTCTCTGGACGAACTCACCCAACGCAGGCTTTCCGACCTGGCCGGCTGCACCCTGTCAGCCTGGCGCATCATCGAGCGTTTCGACCCCGAATACCCGCAAGTACGGGTGTACAACCCCGATTACGAGCGTAATGGCTGGCAATCGACCCACAGCGTGGTCGAAGTGCTGCACCACGACCTGCCGTTCCTGGTCGACTCGGTACGCACCGAGCTCAACCGCCGCGGCTACAGCATCCACACCCTGCAGACCACCGTGCTCAGCGTGCGCCGCGGCGCCAAAGGCGAGCTGCTTGAACTGCTGCCCAAGGGCACCCAGGGCGAGGACGTACGCCATGAGTCGCTGATGTACATGGAGATCGACCGTTGCGCCAACGCTGCCGAGCTGACGGTGTTGGCCCGCGAGATCGAGCAGGTGCTGGCCGAGGTGCGGGTGGTGGTGGCCGACTTCGAACCGATGAAGGCCAAGCTGCGCGAAGTGGTGGCGGAGGTAGAGCAGACAGCCTTTGGCCCGGCGCAGAACGAAAAGGGCGAGGTCAAGGCTTTCCTCGAGTGGCTGCTGGACAACCACTTCACCTTCCTGGGCTATGAAGAATTCACCGTCAAGGGCGACGCCGATGGCGGCCAGATGGTCTACGACGAGCAGTCGTTCCTTGGCCTGCCGCGTCGCCTGCGCGTGGGCCTGACGAGCGACGAGCTGCGCATCGAAGACTACGCCGTGGCCTACCTCAACGAACCGCTGCTGCTGTCGTTCGCCAAGGCCGCGCTGCCAAGCCGCGTACACCGCCCGGCCTACCCGGACTACGTGTCGATCCGCCAGCTGGACGCCGACGGCAAGGTGATCAAGGAACACCGCTTCATGGGCCTGTACACCTCGTCGGTGTACGGCGAAAGCGTGCATGCCATCCCTTATATCCGGCAGAAGGTCACCGAAGTCGAGCGCCGCTCGGGCTTCGATCCCAAGGCCCACCTGGGCAAGGAACTGGCCCAGGTACTGGAAGTACTGCCGCGCGACGACCTGTTCCAGACCCCGGTCGACGAGCTGTTCAGCACCGTCATGTCGATCGTGCAGATCCAGGAACGCAACAAGATCCGCGTGTTCCTGCGCAAGGACCCATACGGCCGCTTCTGCTACTGCCTGGCCTATGTACCGCGGGAAATCTACTCCACTGAAGTGCGGCAGAAGATCCAGCAGGTGCTGATGGAGCGCCTGAAGGCCAGCGACTGCGAGTTCTGGACCTTCTTCTCCGAATCGGTGCTGGCACGTGTTCAGCTGATTCTGCGGGTAGACCCGAAAAACCGCATCGACATCGACCCGCAGCAGCTGGAACGCGAAGTGATCCAGGCCTGTCGTTCGTGGCATGACGACTACTCGGCACTGGTGATCGAGAACTTCGGCGAAGCCCAGGGCACCAACATCCTCGCCGACTTCCCCAAAGGTTTCCCGGCCGGCTACCGCGAGCGCTTCGCCGCGCACTCGGCGGTGGTCGACCTGCAGCACGTGCTGAACCTGTCGGAAAGCAAGCCGCTGGCGATGAGCTTCTACCAGCCATTGACCCAGGTCGGGGAACGCACCCTGCACTGCAAGCTGTACCACGCCGACACGCCGCTGGCGCTGTCCGACGTGCTGCCGATCCTGGAGAACCTTGGCCTGCGCGTACTCGGCGAGTTCCCGTACCGCCTGCGCCATGCCAGTGGCCGCGGCTACTGGATCCATGACTTCGCCTTCACCTACAGCGAAGGCCTGAGCCTGGACATCCAGCAGCTCAACGACACTCTGCAGGATGCCTTCATCCACATCGTCCGCGGCGATGCCGAGAACGACGCCTTCAACCGCCTGGTGCTGACCGCCGGCCTGCCATGGCGCGACGTGGCGCTGCTGCGCGCCTACGCCCGTTACCTGAAGCAGATTCGCCTGGGCTTCGACCTGGGCTACATCGCCAGTACCCTGAACAACCACACCGACATCGCCCGCGAGCTGACCCGGTTGTTCAAGACCCGCTTCTACCTGGCGCGCAAGCTCACCCAGGAAGACCTGGATGACAAGCAACTGCGCCTGGAGCAAGCCATCCTGACCGCGCTGGACGACGTGCAGGTGCTCAACGAAGACCGCATCCTGCGTCGCTACCTGGACCTGATCAAGGCCACCCTGCGCACCAACTTCTACCAGCCGGACGCCAACGGCCACAACAAGTCGTACTTCAGCTTCAAGTTCAACCCCAAGCTGATCCCCGAACTGCCTAAACCAGTGCCCAAGTTCGAGATCTTCGTCTACTCGCCACGGGTCGAAGGCGTGCACCTGCGCTTTGGCAACGTCGCCCGCGGTGGCCTGCGCTGGTCCGACCGCGAGGAAGACTTCCGCACCGAAGTGCTGGGCCTGGTGAAAGCCCAGCAGGTGAAGAACTCGGTGATCGTGCCGGTCGGCGCCAAGGGCGGCTTCCTGCCGCGCCGCCTGCCGCTGGGCGGCAGCCGTGACGAGATCGCCGCCGAAGGCGTGGCGTGCTACCGCATCTTCATTTCCGGCCTGCTCGACATCACCGACAACCTGAAGGACGGTGGCGTGGTGCCGCCGGCCAACGTGGTACGCCATGACGATGACGACCCGTACCTGGTGGTGGCGGCCGACAAGGGCACCGCGACCTTCTCGGACATCGCCAACGGCATCGCCATCGACTACGGCTTCTGGCTGGGCGACGCCTTCGCCTCGGGCGGCTCGGCCGGTTACGACCACAAGAAGATGGGCATTACCGCGCGCGGCGCCTGGGTGGGCGTGCAGCGCCACTTCCGCGAGCGCGGCATCAATGTGCAGGAAGACCCGATCACCGTCATTGGCGTCGGCGACATGGCCGGCGACGTGTTCGGCAACGGCCTGCTGATGTCCGACAAGCTGCAACTGGTGGCGGCGTTCAACCACCTGCACATCTTCATCGACCCGAACCCGGAGCCTGCGTCCAGCTTTGCCGAGCGCAAGCGCCTGTTCGACCTGCCGCGCTCGGCCTGGAGCGACTACGACACCAGCATCATGTCCGAAGGCGGCGGGATCTTCCCGCGCAGTGCCAAGAGCATCGCCATCAGCCCGCAGATGAAAGAGCGCTTCGCCATCGAAGCCGATCGCCTGACCCCGACCGAGCTGCTCAATGCGCTGCTCAAGGCACCGGTAGACCTGCTGTGGAACGGTGGCATCGGTACCTACGTCAAGGCCAGCACCGAGAGCCACGCCGACGTCGGCGACAAGGCCAACGACGCGCTGCGGGTCAATGGCAACGAGCTGCGCTGCAAGGTGGTGGGCGAGGGCGGCAACCTGGGCATGACCCAGCTTGGCCGGGTCGAGTTCGGCCTGCATGGCGGCGCCACCAACACCGACTTCATCGACAATGCCGGCGGCGTGGACTGCTCCGACCACGAGGTCAACATCAAGATCCTGCTCAACGAAGTGGTGCAGGGTGGCGACATGACCGAGAAGCAGCGCAACCAGCTGCTGGGCAGCATGACCGACGAAGTGGCCGGCCTGGTGCTGGGCAACAACTACAAGCAAACCCAGGCGCTGTCGCTGGCGGCCCGCCGCGCCCGCGAGCGGATTGCCGAGTACAAGCGCCTGATGGCCGACCTGGAAGCCCGTGGCAAGCTGGACCGTGCCATCGAGTTCCTGCCGTCCGAAGAGCAGTTGGCCGAACGCCTGGCCGCCGGCCAGGGCCTGACCCGCGCCGAGCTGTCGGTGTTGATCTCGTACAGCAAGATCGACCTCAAGGAACAGCTGCTCAAGTCGCTGGTGCCGGACGACGACTACCTGACCCGCGACATGGAAACCGCTTTCCCGCCGTCGCTGGTCAGCAAATTCGCCGAGTCCATGCGCCGCCACCGCCTGAAGCGCGAAATCGTCAGCACCCAGATCGCCAACGACCTGGTCAACAACATGGGCATCACTTTCGTCCAGCGCCTGAAGGAGTCGACCGGCATGAGCCCGGCCAACGTGGCCGGGGCCTACGTGATCGTGCGCGACATCTTCCACCTGCCGCACTGGTTCCGTCAGATCGAGGCTCTGGACTACCAGGTGCCGGCGGAAATCCAGCTGACCCTGATGGACGAGCTGATGCGCCTGGGCCGTCGTGCCACCCGCTGGTTCCTGCGCAGCCGCCGCAACGAGCAGGACGCCGGGCGCGACACCGCGCACTTCGGGCCGAAGATCGCGCAACTGGGGCTCAAGCTCGACGAGTTGCTCGAAGGCCCGACCCGCGAGCGCTGGATGGTGCGCTACCAAGGCTTCGTCGAGGCTGGTGTGCCGGAGTTGCTGGCGCGCATGGTGGCTGGTACTACCCACCTGTACACCCTGTTGCCGATCATCGAGGCTTCGGACGTTACCGGCCATGACCCGGCGCAGGTGGCCAAGGCGTTCTTCGCCGTGGGCAGCGCACTGGACCTGACCTGGTACCTGCAGGAAATCAGCAACCTGCCGGTGGAGAACAACTGGCAGGCGCTGGCCCGCGAGGCGTTCCGCGACGACATCGACCTGCAGCAGCGGGCGATCACCATCTCGGTACTGCAGATGGCCGATGCACCGGAAGACATGGACGCCCGCGTGGCGCTGTGGGCCGAGCAGCACCGGGTGATGGTGGAGCGCTGGCGCGCCATGCTGGATGACCTGCGCAATGCAACGGGTACCGATTATGCGATGTACGCGGTGGCCAACCGCGAGCTGGTCGACCTGGCCATGAGCGGGCAGGCGGCGGTGGTGCCGTCCTGAGCCATGAGCTGAAATGAAAAGCCCCGGCAGCGATGCCGGGGCTTTTTTATTCCTGTGCTGCTATCACAAGGCTTGAGCGTAGTGAGGCCCCTGTAGGAGCGGATTTACCCGCGAAGAGGCCGGTACAGGCTTACTTGAACCTGCGCTCCACCCCTTTCTCCACCAGGATCTTCGCCGAAATCTCTTCCACCGAAAAATGCGTGGAATTGATGTTGGGAATGTTCTCCCGGCGGAACAGGTTTTCCACCTCGCGCACTTCGAACTCGCACTGGGCAAAGCTGGAATAGCGGCTGTTGGGTTTGCGCTCGTGGCGGATGGCGGTGAGGCGGTCGGGGTCGATGGTCAGGCCGAACAGCTTGTTATGGTGCTTTTTCAGCACCGCCGGCAGCTGCAGGCGCTCCATGTCTTCCTCGGTCAGCGGGTAGTTGGCGGCGCGGATGCCGAACTGCATGGCCATGTACAGGCAGGTGGGGGTCTTGCCGCAGCGCGATACGCCTACCAGGATCAGGTCGGCCTTGTCGTAGTAGTGGGTGCGTGCGCCATCGTCGTTGTCCAGGGCGAAATTCACCGCCTCGATGCGTTCCATGTAGTTGGAATTGCCGCCAATGGAGTGCGACTTGCCGACGGAATACGACGAATGGGCAGTCAATTCTTGTTCAAGCGGGGACAAAAACGAAGAAAAGATGTCGATCATGAAGCCATTCGAGGTAGCCAGGATCTCACGGATGTCCTGATTGACGATGGTGTCGAAGATGATCGGGCGTACACCATCGCGCTCGGCCGCAGCGTTGATTTGCTGGACCATGGTCCGCGCCTTTTCCGGCGAATCGATGTAGGGACGGGTGAATTTATTGAACGGAATGCTCTCGAATTGAGCGAGCAGACTCTGGCCCAGGGTTTCGGCGGTGATGCCGGTGCCGTCGGAGATGAAGAACGCGGTTCGTTTCATTTGCGATCTGGGCCTTAAGCTGATGACGTTTCTTGGATATGATAAGTTCGGTTTGCCGAATGCGGCTGTCGGCATTCTCACTTATTTTCCAGGTACAGGCCACAAGCGTCCGGCCAAGTCAACGAAGGCAGGCGGGCGCCCTTGAGCTTTTCCAACACAGTTAGTGGAGAGATCACCTTGGTAGAGTACGTAGTTTCCCTCGATAAGCTCGGCGTCCATGATGTGGAGCATGTGGGGGGCAAGAACGCATCCCTGGGCGAGATGATCAGCAACCTCGCAGGTGCTGGTGTATCGGTGCCGGGCGGCTTTGCCACTACGGCGCAGGCGTACCGCGATTTTCTCGAACAGAGTGGTCTCAACGACCGTATCCATGCCGCGCTCGACGCACTCGATGTGGATGACATCAACGCCCTGACCAAGACCGGCGCGCAGATTCGCCAGTGGGTCATGGAAGCCGACTTCCCGGCACGTCTGGATTCGGAAATCCGTACGGCCTTCGCCGAAATGGCTGCCGGCAACGACAACATGGCCGTTGCCGTGCGTTCCTCGGCCACCGCCGAAGACCTGCCGGACGCCTCGTTCGCCGGCCAGCAGGAAACCTTCCTCAACATCCGCGGCGTCGACAACGTGATCCGCGCGGCCAAGGAAGTGTTTGCCTCGCTGTTCAACGACCGTGCCATCGCCTACCGCGTGCACCAGGGCTTCGACCACAAGCTGGTGGCCCTGTCCGCCGGCGTGCAGCGCATGGTCCGCTCCGAAACCGGCACCGCCGGCGTCATGTTCACCCTCGACACCGAGTCGGGCTTCCGCGACGTGGTGTTCATCACCGGCGCCTACGGCCTGGGCGAAACCGTGGTGCAGGGTGCGGTCAACCCTGACGAATTCTACGTGCACAAGAACACCCTGCAGGCAGGCCGCCCGGCCATCCTGCGCCGCAACCTGGGCAGCAAGGCGATCAAGATGGTCTATGGCGAAGAAGCCAAGGCCGGCCGTTCGGTCAAGACCGTCGAAGTGGACCGCGCCGAGCGCGCGCGCTTCTGCCTGACCGATGCCGAGGTCAGCGAGCTGGCCAAGCAGGCCATGATCATCGAGCAGCACTACCAGCGCCCGATGGACATCGAATGGGCCAAGGACGGTGACGACGGCAAGCTGTACATCGTCCAGGCGCGCCCCGAGACGGTGAAGAGCCGCTCCAGCGCCAACGTCATGGAACGCTACCTGCTGAAAGAAAAAGGCACCGTTCTGGTCGAAGGCCGCGCCATTGGCCAGCGCATCGGCGCCGGCAAGGTCCGCGTGATCAACGACGTATCGGAAATGGACAAGGTCCAGCCGGGCGACGTGCTGGTCTCCGACATGACCGACCCGGACTGGGAACCGGTGATGAAGCGCGCCAGCGCCATCGTCACCAACCGTGGCGGGCGTACCTGCCACGCGGCGATCATCGCCCGTGAGCTGGGCATTCCGGCCGTGGTCGGTTGCGGCAACGCCACCCAGGTGCTGAAAGACGGCCAGGGTGTGACTGTGTCCTGTGCCGAAGGCGATACCGGCTTCATCTTCGAGGGCGAGCTGGGCTTCGATGTGAAGCAGAACTCGGTCGACGCCATGCCCGACCTGCCATTCAAGATCATGATGAACGTCGGCAACCCGGACCGTGCCTTCGATTTCGCCCAGCTGCCCAACGCCGGTGTCGGCCTGGCGCGCCTGGAGTTCATCATCAACCGCATGATCGGCGTGCACCCCAAGGCGCTGCTGAACTACGCCGGCCTGCCAGCCGACCTGAAGGACAGCGTCGACAAGCGCATCGCCGGCTACAACGACCCCGTAGGCTTCTATGTCGAGAAGCTGGTCGAGGGCATCAGCACCCTGGCTGCGGCCTTCTACCCGAAAAAGGTCATCGTGCGCCTGTCGGACTTCAAGTCCAACGAGTACGCCAACCTGATCGGCGGCAAGCTGTACGAGCCGGAAGAAGAAAACCCGATGCTGGGCTTCCGTGGCGCTTCGCGCTACATCAGCGAATCGTTCCGTGACTGCTTCGAGCTCGAGTGCCGTGCGCTCAAGCGCGTGCGCAACGAGATGGGCCTGACCAACGTCGAGATCATGGTGCCGTTCGTGCGTACCCTGGGTGAAGCCAGCCAGGTTGTCGACCTGCTCGCCGAAAACGGCCTGGCCCGTGGCGACAACGGCCTGCGCGTGATCATGATGTGCGAACTGCCGTCCAACGCCATCCTCGCCGAAGAGTTCCTGGAGTACTTCGACGGCTTCTCGATCGGCTCCAACGACCTGACCCAGCTGACCCTGGGCCTGGACCGTGACTCGGGCATCATCGCCCACCTGTTCGACGAGCGTAACCCTGCGGTGAAGAAGCTGCTGGCCAACGCCATTGCCGCGTGCAACAAGGCTGGCAAGTACATCGGCATCTGCGGCCAGGGCCCGTCGGACCACCCGGACCTGGCCAAGTGGCTGATGGAGCAGGGTATCGACAGCGTGTCGCTGAACCCGGACTCGGTACTCGAAACCTGGTTCTACCTGGCTGAAGGCCAGGGCGCGGTCTGATGCAGTAAAACGCGGGGGTACGTCTGGCGTACCCCCGCCTGGTTTTTTCCAGGGCGAGCTCCAGCAATGGATCCCGCCCTTTTTTGTGCACCAAGCAACCTTATGCAAAGCAGCAGCACTCTATTCCCCGTGGCCCTGCTCAGCGCCGAACGCCGCGGCGACCTCAGCGAAGACGTGTACCGGATCAAGGCCGGCAACAGCCCTGACCCCAGCGTCGAGCTGGCTGTCACCCGCCTGGGGCTGGCCGATCAGGGCCAGGCCCAGGGCGTACCGGTCATTCTCCTGCACGGCAGCTTCTCCAACCGCCGCTTCTGGTATTCCCCCAAAGGGGTTGGCCTGGGCGCCTATCTCGCCCGCGCCGGCTTCGATGTGTGGATCCCGGAAATGCGCGGCCATGGCCTGTCGCCGCGCAACCATGACTGGAAGCACAACAGCGTTGCCGCCTATGCCCGCGATGACCTGCCGCTGATTGCCGCGTTCGTGCGCGAGCAGTCGGGCCAGACGCCGCACTGGGTCGGCCATTCCCTGGGTGGTACGACCCTGGCGGCAGCGCTGGGCGGTGGCTTTCTGCCTGCCGAGCAGGTGGCCAGCGTGGCGCTGTTCGGTACCCAGATCAGCCGCGTGTACTGGCCGTTGAAGGTGCCGCCCCTGGCCTGGGGGGCGAAGCTGCTGCTCAAGCGCTGGGGGCAGATTTCCGGGCCGCGTTTCAAGCGTGGGCCGGAGGATGAGCCGATCGGCCTGGCCCTGGAAAGCATGCGCTGGCATGGCCTGTTCGGGCGCTTTGGCGACAAACAGAGCGACTGGTGGGCGGGGCTGGCCAAGGTGGATGTGCCGCTGCTGGCCGTGGCTGGTGCGGGGGACTTCCAGGACCCGGTGTGGGCCTGCCGCAAGCTGTTCGAGCAATTTGGCGGTGAGCGCAAGCAGTTTCTGCGGCTGGGGCTCGAGGAAGGCTTCGACGCTTTCGGGCATGTCGACATGCTGGTGAGCAAGGCCGCGCAGGTGCAGGTGTGGCCGCTGGTGGAGCGTTGGCTGCGGGATCCGCTGGTGCCGGTGCATGAATCCACGGTGGTGGCGGAGCCTGTGCCCGCCAGTTGATTCTGCTGTATCTGTACTGGCCCTATCGCCGGCAAGCCAGCTCCCACAGGAGTACCACTAGCCTGAAGCCAGCGGGGTCCTGTGGGAGCTGGCTTGCCGGCGATAGGGCCGGTACAGGCAAAACATGACCGTTCGGTCCTGGATGACTGCAACGGGCTCTACGGTGTAGCCTTGGCCGATACCCGCTTTCGTTGTGACTGACAGGAGCTTCCCATGCAGCATTACGTTACGCCCGACCTGTGTGATGCCTACCCGGACCTGGTGCAGGTGCTGGAACCGATGTTCAGCAATTTCGGCGGCCGCGATTCGTTCGGTGGCCAGATCGTCACCATCAAGTGCTTCGAAGACAACTCGCTGGTCAAGGAGCAGGTCGAGCTCGATGGCAAGGGCAAGGTCCTGGTCGTCGATGGTGGCGGCTCGCTGCGTCGCGCACTGCTCGGCGACATGCTTGCCGAAAAGGCTGCCAAGAACGGTTGGGAAGGCCTGGTGATCTACGGCTGTGTGCGTGACGTCGACGTGCTGATCCAGACCGACGTCGGCGTGCAGGCCCTGGCCAGCCACCCGATGAAGACCGACAAGCGCGGCATCGGCGACCTCAACGTGCCAGTGACCTTCGCCGGGGTGACCTTCCGCCCGGGCGAGTATGTGTATGCCGACAACAATGGCGTGCTGGTCTCGCCAAGCCCGTTGAAAATGCCTGAGTAAGGCGCCGCCCGCGCTGATGGAGCTTTGATGTTCGAGGAAGACAACGCGCAGTGGGGGCTGGTGCACGCCCTGGTGCTCGATGGCAAAGGTGGCGCGCGCTCGATTGCCCGTACCGAACTGGACGACCTGCAGCTGCAACCCGAGCAAAGCCTGTGGCTGCACTGGGATCGCAGCCATCCGCAAACCCGCACCTGGCTGCTGCACGACAGCGGCCTGAGCGCGTTCGCCTGCGAGCTGCTGCTGGAAGAAAACACCCGGCCGCGCCTGCTGCCCATGGCCGATGAACAGTTGTTGCTGTTCCTGCGTGGGGTCAACCTCAACCCGGGTGCAGAGCCGGAAGACATGGTCTCGGTGCGTATCTTTGCCGAGGCGCAGCGGGTCATCTCGCTGCGCCTGCGGCCGTTGCGCGCCAGTGACGAGATTCTCCAGCAGCTGGAAGAGGGCAGGGGCCCGAAATCGGCTTCCGAGCTGTTGCTGCTGATGGGCGAACTGCTCACCGAAAAGGTTCAGGGCCTGGTCAGCGACCTGTCCGAACTGGCCGACATTGAGGAAGAAAAGGTTGAATCCGACGAACGGTATACCCCGGAGAACGGCAGCCTGCAGCAGATCCGCCGGCGTGCCGCCGGTCTGCGGCGTTTTCTTGCCCCGCAGCGGGAAATCTACGCCCAGTTGTCGCGCAGCAAATGGAGCTGGTTCGCCGATGCCGATGCCGATTACTGGAACGAGCTGAACAACAGCCTCATCCGCTACCTCGAAGAGCTGGAACTGACCCGCGAACGTGCCGCGCTGGTGCTGGAAAGCCAGGATCGCCGGCGTAGCGAGCGCATGAACCGCACCATGTACCGCTTCGGCATCATCACCTGCATCTTCCTGCCCATGAGCTTCATCACCGGGCTGCTGGGCATCAATGTCGGCGGCATCCCCGGGGCGGAAAACCCCTATGGTTTCCTGTTCGCCTGCATCGTCGTGCTGGGGCTTGCGGTGGGGCAGTGGTGGCTGTTTCGGCGGTTGCGGTGGGTATAGATGCTCATTGACCTGCACCGGCCCTATCGCCGGCAAGCCAGCTCCCACAGGTACACCACAGGTTTCAAGGCTTGTGGTACCCCTGTGGGAGCTGGCTTGCCGGCGATAGGGCCAGTGCAGGCAAGCGTCATTCATTTTGAAACACTCGTCCCAATGCGATGTGTGACCCATCGACCGGCCATCTCGTCTCTGACTGACACTGCGCGAGGTGCCCATGCACGATCCGTTTGAAGAATCCCTGCGCGACCTGCTCAAGGCGTCCCCCTCCGGCAATGACCGGGACGACCGGGACGACGCCGCTTGCCTGGGTCGCGTGCTGAAAACCGCCAACCGCCAGGTTGGCGCGGGCGATCTGTTCAGCCTGCTTGGCCGCTGGAGCCAGGCGCTGCTGATCGCCGTGAACAATGGCGCGGCGCATGTTGCGCCGGTGCGTCGACACTCTTCCCGCAACGCTGCCAACGGCAGCAAAGCAGATAAGGCCGATTGAATATGGAACTCGATCTCTGGACCCAGAGCCTGGTCACCGCCATGACTGCCCTTTGGACCAAGGTAGCGAACTTCATCCCCAACCTGTTTGGCGCGCTGGTCGTGGTGCTGCTCGGTTTCGTGGTGGCCAAGCTGCTCGACACGCTGCTGTCCAAACTGCTGGCCAAGTTCGGCCTGGACCGCCTGATGGCCGGCACCGGCCTGACCAAGATGCTCGGCCGGGTCGGCATCCAGGTACCCATCTCCACCCTGATCGGCAAGATCGTCTACTGGTTCGTGCTGCTCATCTTCCTGGTCTCGGCCGCAGAGTCGCTGGGCCTGGAGCGGGTTTCGGCAACCCTCGACATGCTTGCCCTTTACCTGCCGAAGGTGTTCGGCGCAGCCCTGGTGCTGCTGGCCGGCGTGCTGCTGGCCCAGGTGGCCAACGGCCTGGTACGCGGCGCTGCCGAAGGCATCGGCCTGGAGTACTCGGCAGGCCTGGGGCGTATCACCCAGGGCCTGGTGATCATCATCAGCATCTCGGTGGCCATCAGCCAGCTGGAGGTGAAAACCGACCTGCTGAACCATGTGATCGTGATCGGGCTGATTACCGTTGGTCTGGCCGTTGCGCTGGCAATGGGCCTGGGTAGCCGCGAAATCGCCGGGCAGATCCTGGCCGGCATCTACGTGCGCGAACTGTATCAGGTGGGCCAGCAAGTGCGAATTGGAGAGGTCGAAGGGCACATCGAGGAAATCGGCACGGTCAAGACGACGCTGCTGACCGATGATGGCGAACTGGTTTCGCTGTCCAATCGCGAGTTGCTTGAGCAGCGAGTCAATAGCCGCTAACCGCACAAAGCTGTTAATGTATGCCGCCGCGAAAATCGACCCACGGGGTCGCGCGGCGACATTGACCTGACTGTCGGCCAGATCCGTTTTGAATAAAGTTCATTCGCCGCCCATGCGTTATGACCCTCGCGAGCTCACCGACGAAGAGTTGGTGGCGCGTTCGCATGAAGAGCTGTATCACGTTACCCGCGCCTATGAGGAGCTCATGCGGCGCTACCAACGGACCCTGTTCAACGTCTGTGCGCGTTATCTGGGGAACGACCGTGACGCGGACGATGTCTGTCAGGAAGTCATGTTGAAAGTGCTGTACGGGCTGAAGAACTTCGAGGGTAAGTCCAAGTTCAAGACCTGGCTCTACAGCATCACCTACAACGAATGCATTACCCAGTACCGCAAGGAGCGCCGTAAACGTCGGCTGATGGATGCCTTGAGTCTGGACCCTGTCGAAGAGGCGTCCGAAGACAAGGCTCCGAAGCCGGAAGAAAAAGGCGGGCTGGACAAATGGCTGGTGCATGTGAACCCGATTGACCGGGAAATCCTGGTGCTGCGTTTTGTCGCAGAGCTGGAATTTCAGGAAATTGCCGACATCATGCACATGGGCCTGAGCGCGACAAAAATGCGCTACAAGCGCGCGCTAGACAAGCTTCGGGAGAAATTTGCCGGCCTCGATGAAACTTAGTGGCGTGCAAATATCTCTAACGAACCGGCGAGTTCTGCTAGACTTGCCGTCGAGTTGTCCCCCTTGTTTGTGGTGGGACTGCTTAACTATCACCAGATGGGGATTTAACGGATGAAATTGAAAAACACCTTGGGCTTGGCCATTGGCTCGCTCGTCGCTGCTACTTCGTTCGGCGTTCTGGCTCAAGGCCAAGGCGCTGTGGAAATCGAAGGCAACGTTACCAAGCAGTACTACGACAGCGAACGTAACTTCAAGAACGACGGCACCAATCCTGGTGTTCGCCTGGGCTACTTCCTGACCGACGACGTTTCCCTGGACCTCGGCTACAACGAGACCCACAACGCTCGTGGTGAAGTCTTCAACAAAGACATCAAAGGTTCCAAGGCCAAGCTCGACGCTACCTACCACTTCGGTACCGTTGGCGACGCTCTGCGTCCGTACGTTTCCGCCGGTTTCGCTCACGAGAGCCTGGGCCAGGCCACTCGTAGCGGCCGCGACCACTCCACCTTCGCCAACGTTGGCGCTGGCGCCAAGTGGTACATCACCGACATGTTCTTCGCCCGTGCTGGCGTAGAAGCCATGTACAACATCGACAACGGCAACACCGAGTGGGGCCCGACCGTTGGTGTTGGTCTGAACTTCGGCGGTAGCCCGAAGCAAGCTGAAGTCGCTCCGGCCCCAGTTGCCGAAGTGTGCTCCGACTCCGACAACGACGGCGTTTGCGACAACGTCGACAAGTGCCCTGACACCCCGGCCAACGTTACCGTTGACGCTGATGGCTGCCCGGCTGTTGCCGAAGTCGTTCGCGTTGAGCTGGACGTCAAGTTCGACTTCGACAAGTCGGTCGTCAAGCCAAACAGCTACGGCGACATCAAGAACCTGGCTGACTTCATGAAGCAGTACCCACAGACCACCACCACCGTGGAAGGTCACACTGACTCCGTCGGCCCAGACGCTTACAACCAGAAGCTGTCCGAGCGTCGTGCCAACGCTGTCAAGCAGGTCCTGACCCAGCAGTACGGCGTAGAATCCAGCCGTGTTGATTCGGTTGGCTACGGCGAAACCCGTCCGGTTGCCGACAACGCCACCGAAGAAGGCCGCGCTGTCAACCGTCGCGTTGAAGCTCAGGTAGAAGCCCAGGCCAAGTAATTGGTTTGAAGCTTCATGAAAAACCCGGCTTCGGCCGGGTTTTTCTTTGCCTGGGATTTATCCGGTCTCAAAGCCTGCACAATGCCTGTAGGAGCAGCCTTGCGCTGCGAAGAGGCCATTACAGCAACAGAATACCATTGCCCTTACCGGCCTCTTCGCAGCGCAAGGCTGCTCCTACAGGGATGGCGTTCAGCCCGCGACTGCGATCAGCCCCAGGGCCTGCTGTTCTCCAACCACCTCCCCAATCACCAAAATCGCCGGGCTACGCAAGCCAAACCCCCGCGCATCCTCGACCATCCCCCGCACATCGCTCCTGCATTCCCGCTGCTGCGGCAACGAGGCATTCTCGATCATCGCCACCGGCGTCGCCGGTGCCATGCCCCCGTCCAGTAACCCTTGGCGCACCTGCTCCAGCCTGGCCACGCCCATGTACACCACCAGCGTCGTCCCGCCCTGGGCCAAGGCCGCCCAGTTCAGTTCGCTGTCGTCCTGGGTATGGGCCGTGACCAGCGTCACGCCACGGCTTACGCCACGTGAGGTCAGGGAAATACCGCATTGCGTGGCGCCGGCCAGGCCGGCGGTAATGCCATTGACCACTTCCACCTCGATACCATGCCCCTGCAACCACAGCGCCTCTTCACCGCCGCGGCCGAAGATGCACGGGTCGCCGCCCTTGAGCCGCACCACGCAGCGCCCTTGCCGCGCATGGCGCAGCATCAGGCGCTGGATGAATGCCTGCGGCGTGGAGCGACAGCCGCCGCGCTTGCCCACGGCAATCACCCGGGCCTGTGGGCAATGCTCCAGCACCGCCGGGTTGACCAGGTCGTCGATCATCACCACAGCGGCTTGCTGCAATGCGCGTACAGCCTTGAGGGTGAGCAGTTCGGGGTCGCCAGGACCAGCACCAACCAGCCAGACTTTCGCATTCATCAGGGTTTCCTCATCGGCAAGGTGCGTTCAGCCCTTGAGCAGGGTGAGCAGCAAAATCAGGTTGAACAGCAAGGACAGCAGGGCCAGGGTGCGCCAGACCTTCAACGGTTCGCGCTCCAGCAACGGCCGTGGCCGGGTGGGCAGCTCCTGGCGGTCGCCACGTTCGAGCAGCAGTAGCCAGTGTTCGGCGGTTTCGAAGCGCTGCGCCGGGTCGGCTGCCAGTGCCTGCTGCAGGTTGTGCTGCAGCCATTCCGGCAGGTCAGGGCGGTAGCGCGCGGCGTTGACCGGCTGGCCGAAGCGTGGGCGCTGGAAGGCCTCCACCTCGCCGTAGGGGTAATGCCCGGTCAGCAGGTGATACAACGTCACACCCACGGCATACAGGTCCTGGCGTGGGTTGGGCGGCTGGCCGTCGAACGCTTCCGGGGCAATGTATGACGGCGTACCCGGCAACTCGTGCAGCGGGTCTTCGGACAGGCCCGGGCAGTAGGCCAGGCCGAAGTCCAGCAGGCGCAGCTGGCCATCGCTGCCCAGGTGCAGGTTCTCTGGCTTGATGTCGCGGTGCAGCAGGTTGCGCCGGTGCAATACGCCGACCGCCTGCAACAGTTGCCGGGCCAGCTCCAGCCACTGCGGCATGGGCAGCGGGCCATGCTCGGCCAGCAGCGCCGCCAGGCTCTGGCCGGGGTATTCGCGCATCACGTAGTACAGGTGCTGGCGCTGGCTGGCGGTGTGCAGCTCGGGGAAGTGCCGGCCAGCGACCCGGCGCAGGAACCATTCTTCCAGCAACAGCCCTTGCGCCGCACCGGGCTCCTGCCCGCGCGCGGGTGGCAGTGTCTTCAGCAGCCAGGCTCGGCCCTGACCATCGCGCACCCGGTACAGCAGCGACTGGCGGCTTTGCGAAAGCAGCTTTTCGGCTTGCCAGCCATCGATTACCTGGCCTTCACGCAATGGGCCGGGCACCGGCCATTGCTGCAGTTGCGCCAGGGTGTCACCCAGGTTGGCAGTGCCCAATTGCTCGACCTGCACCAGCAAGGCACTGGCGTTGTCCTGGCTGCCGTTCAGGTGCGCGCTGGCGACCAGGGTATCGACGGCCAGTTGCAGGTCGGGTTGCTCGCGCAGCACCGCCTGGATGTGCTGGTCGCCCAGGCTGGCCCATACGCCATCGCTCAACAACAGGAAGCTCTCGCCCGGCTGCAGCTCGCCTTCCAGGTAATCCACCAGCAGGTGCTGGTCCAGGCCCAGCGCGCGCTTCAGTACATGCTGCATGCCAGGCTGGTCCCATACGTGATCTTCGCTCAGGCATTGCAGGCGCCCGGCGTGCCAGCGGTACACGCGGCAGTCGCCCACGTGGGCCAGGGTAAAGCGTCGGCCGCGCAGCACCAGCGCGCTGAGGGTGGTCAGCAGTGGCTGGCCACTGCCTTGGGCGCGCAGCCAGCGGTTTTGCGCCAGCAGCAGGCGGTCCAGTGCCTGGGCCACGCTCCAGGTCGCGGGGGTGGCGTAATAGTCCAGGGCCAGCGCCTGCAGGCTGGCACGGGCTGCCAGGCCGCCATCGGCACATTGGCTGACGCCGTCGGCGAGGGCGAACAGGTAGCCTTTGCTGGCGGCCAGCTCCGGCGCCGGGGTAACCAGGCGCAGGGCGTCCTGATTTTCCTCGCGCGGCCCGGTGGCGCTGGCCTGGGCAAAGTTCAGTTGCAGGCTCATGGCTGTGCCTCAGACTCGCGCCGCGGTAACCGCAGCCGAGCCCCAGGTGGTGCGCCAGCGCTGTTTCACGCCGTGCAGGCCGAACCAGGCCAGCAAGCCCAGGCTGGCGAACAGCCACAGCCCCAGTTGGTAGTCACCGGTGTGCTGCTTGATGGTGCCAAGCCCGGCGGCCAGCAGGAAGCCTCCGATGCCGCCGGCCATGCCGATCAGCCCGGTCATCACGCCGATCTCCTGGCGGAAGCGTTGCGGCACAAGCTGGAACACCGCGCCATTGCCGGCCCCCAGGCCGAGCATGGCGCTGACGAACAGGGCCAGTGCGGCGGCGGCGCTAGGCAGGTTGAAGCCGACTGCAGCGATGCCGATGGCCGCCACGCTGTACATGCCCAGCAGGGTGCGGATGCCGCCGAAGCGGTCGGCCAGGGCGCCGCCGAGCGGGCGCATCAGGCTGCCGGCGAACACGCAGGCAGCGGTGTAGTAGCCGGCGGTGACCGGGCTCAGGCCATACTGGTCGCTGAAATAGCCGGGCAGGGCGCTGGCTAGGCCGATGAAGCCGCCGAAGGTGACGCTGTAGAAGAACATGAACCACCAGCTGTCACGGTCGCCCAGGGCCTTGAGGTAGTCGGCCATGGCTTTTGGCTTGGGCCGCTGCGGAGCATTGCGTGCCAGCAGGGCGAACACCAACAGGGCCAGCGACAGCGGGATCAGCGCGAAGCCGAACACGTTGTTCCAGCCAAAGCCCGCAGCCAGCGCCGGGGCCAGCAGGGCGGCGAACACTGTGCCGGAGTTGCCGGCACCTGCAATGCCCATGGCTTTGCCTTGGTGCTGTGGCGGGTACCATTGCGAGGCCAGCGGCAGTGACACAGCGAACGAAGCGCCGGCAAAGCCGAGGAACACGCCCAGCAGCAGCGCTTGTTCATAGCTGCGCACGCCCAGGTGCCAGGCAGCGGCGAGGGCGACGATGACCACCACCTGGCCGATCAGCCCGGCGGTCTTGGGCGACAGGCGGTCGACCAGCACGCCCATGGCGAAGCGCAGGATCGCCCCGGCCAGGATCGGCGTGGCCACCATCAGGCCCCGTTGTTGTGCACTCAGCTGCAGATCGGCGGCAATCTGCACCGCCAATGGGCCAAGCAGGTACCAGACCATGAAGCTGAGGTCGAAGTACAGGAACGCGGCGAACAGCGTGGGCACATGCCCGGATTTCCAGAAGCTGGTACTCATCGAACACCTCACTCGGCAATGCAACGGAACGAAAAAGACGCCGCTACCCGCTCCACGTGCGTGGAGGGGAGAGCGACGTCTTTGTCGGGGATTAAGTGGGGCAACCGCCGTTGGCTACCGGTGATATTTGTTCAGCAAGAGATGGGCCAACTCTGAGAAGTTGCAGTCCCCTTGTAGGAGCGGCCTTGTGTCGCGATGGGCTGCGCAGCAGCCCCAGGATCTAAGCTTCGCGGCAGAGATTACCGGGGCTGCTGTGCAGCCCATCGCGACACAAGGCCGCTCCTACAGGGGACCGCTTGAAGCAGGTTGCTAGCCCAGCATCTCGTGCATGGCAATGATCTGCTCGGCCACCTGGATCAGCTTCTGCTGCCGGCTCATGGCCTGGCGGCGCATCAGGGTGTAGGCCTGTTCTTCGTTGCAGTCCTTCATCTTCATCAGCAAACCCTTGGCCTGCTCGATGCGCTTGCGCTCGGCCAGTTGTTGGTCGCGCGCAAGCAGCTGCGCCTTCAGCGCCTGGTCGCTTTCGAAGCGGGCCATGGCCACGTCCAGGATCGGTTGCAGCCGCGCGGCATGAATGCCTTCAACGATGTAGGCGCTGACCCCTGCCTGGATCGCCTGGCGCATCACCCCGGGGTCGTGCTCGTCGGTGAACAGCACGATTGGCCGTGGCTGGTCACGGCTGACCAGGACCACCTGTTCCATCACATCGCGGTCCGGTGAGTCGGTATCGATAAGCACCACGTCCGGGCGCACCGTTTCAACGCAGGCGGGCAGGTCGATGGTCAGGCCTGGGGCTTCGATGACCTCGAAGCCGGCCTCGCTCAAGGCCGCCTTGAGGCGGCCGAGTTTGCTCTGGGTGTCGTCGATCAGCAGGATGCGCAACATGAATGGTCCCCCTCACGCGCCGACACGGGCATCGGGCAGGTCGCCCAGCGCATGCAGGCTGAAGCTGCGGGCATAGCCGTAGGGGTCGCTGCCGTCCCAGCGGCTGCCATCTATCAGCAGGCTGCTGCGCATCGGCTGCTCGGGGCAGGCCACGCCGAGGCTTTGTGCCGCCTCGCCATACAGTGCCAGTTGCTGGACCTGGCGGGCCACGCCGAGGTAGTCGGGGTCGTCGCGCAGCAGGCCCCAGCGGCGGAACTGGGTCATGAACCACATGCCGTCGGACAGGTACGGCAGGTTGGCCCGGCCATGATCGTGCAGGCGCAGGGCGTGCGGGTCTTGCCAGTGGTTGCCCAGGCCATCGTGGTAGCTGCCGAGCAGGCGTGGTTCGATACTTGTCAGCGGGGTGTCCAGGTAGGCGCTGCCGCTGAGCAGTTGAGCAGTGCTGCGGCGGTTCTCCGGGCTTTGCTCGATGAAGCGGCTGGCGGCGAGGACCGCCTTGATCAGCGCGCGGGCGCTGTTGGGGTATTGCTCGGCAAAGGCGCGGGCGCAGGCCAGGACCTTTTCCGGGTGGTCCGGCCAGATCGACTGGCTGGTGGCCAGGGTGAAGCCCTGGCCCGTGGCTACGGCATCGGCAGCCCAGGGTTCGCCCACGCAGAAACCGTCGATGCGCCCGGCCTGGATATGCGCGGCCATCTGCGCTGGTGGTACCACCACGCTGTCGACGTCGCGCAATGGGTGGATGCCCTGGCTGGCCAGCCAGTAATACAGCCACATGGCGTGGGTACCGGTGGGGAAGGTCTGGGCGAAGGTGAGGCGTGCGCCATGCTGGTGCACCAGGCGCGCCAGTGCTTCAGGGTTGGTCACGCCTTTGCGCTGCAGGGCCGGGGACAGGTTTATGGCCTGGGCGTTCTGGTTCAGCCCCATGAGCACGGCCATGGCGCTGGCCGGTACACCGCCGATGCCCAGGTGCACGGCGTACACCAGGCCATACAGGCAGTGCGCCGCATCCAGTTCGCCGCTGACCAGCTTGTCGCGCAGCCCGGCCCAGGAGCCCTGGCGCTTGAGGTTGAGGGTAAGGCCGTGCTGCTGGGCGAAGCCTTGGGTGGCGGCGACTACCACCGAGGCGCAGTCGGTCAGGGCCATGTAGCCGATGTTCAGGCTGGGCTTTTCCGGCGCGTCGCTGCCGTTGACCCAGGCCAGGGGCGTTGCTCGGGGTGCAGTGTTCACAAGGTTCCTCGCCCGTACTGATAAGGCTGTGGGCTTTTCCGGTGCAACCGATGTGCCATCTGGCAGCATCCCTGTGGAGCAACTGCCCTGTGCCGCCTGCATTGGCCTCATCGCCGGCAAGCCAGCTCCCACAGATACAGCACAGGTTTCAGCCCTTGTGTTGTACCTGTGGGAGCTGGCTTGCCGGCGATGGGCTGCGCAGCAGCCCCACGATTTGCTGTCATGCCGGCCCCACGCTGGCTATAATCGCCCCCTCATTCACCCCGAGCCTTGCCCGCCCATGTATACCCTGGCCCGCCAGCTGCTGTTCAAGCTTTCCCCGGAAACCTCCCACGACCTGTCCCTGGACATGATCGGCGCCGGTGGCCGTCTCGGCCTCAACGGCATGCTGTGCAAGCAGCCGGCGGCTTTGCCGGTTACGGTCATGGGCTTGAACTTCGCCAACCCGGTGGGCCTGGCGGCCGGCCTGGACAAGAACGGTGCGGCCATCGACGGTTTCGCCCAGCTGGGCTTCGGCTTCGTCGAAATCGGCACCGTCACCCCGCGACCGCAGCCGGGCAACCCCAAGCCGCGGCTGTTCCGCCTGCCAGAGGCAACGGCCATCATCAACCGCATGGGCTTCAACAACCTGGGCGTTGATCACCTGCTCGGCCGGGTACGGGCTGCGCGTTACAACGGTGTGTTGGGCATCAACATCGGCAAGAATTTCGACACCCCGGTGGAGCGTGCCGTCGATGACTACCTGATCTGCCTGGACAAGGTGTACACCGAGGCCAGTTACATCACGGTCAACGTCAGTTCGCCCAACACCCCGGGCCTGCGCAGCCTGCAGTTCGGCGATTCGCTCAAGCAACTGCTCGATGCCCTGGCCGTGCGCCGCGAGCAACTGGCCGGCACGCATGGCAAGCGCGTACCTCTGGCAATCAAGATTGCCCCGGACATGAGCGACGAAGAAACCGCCCTGGTGGCCGCGGCGCTGATCGAGTCGGGCATGGATGCGGTGATCGCCACCAATACCACGCTGGGCCGTGAAGGTGTCGAAGGCCTGCCGTACGGTGGCGAGGCGGGTGGCCTGTCGGGTGCGCCGGTGCTGGAAAAGAGCACCCATATCGTCAAGGTGCTGGCGGGTGAGCTGGGCGGCAAGCTGCCGATCATTGCCGCTGGCGGCATTACCGAAGGCCGCCATGCCGCCGAGAAGATCGCTGCCGGGGCGAGCCTGGTGCAGATCTACTCCGGCTTCATCTATAAAGGGCCGGCGCTGATTCGCGAGGCGGTGGACGCTATCGCGGCAATGCCACGGGTTTGATCGGCAATAAAAAAGGGCCCCATCAAGGGGCCCCTGGGCCTTCGCCCGCCGCCCGGATAGGGCGTGCATGGTGAATCGAATTCAGTGTCCTCGTTCAGCCAACGGCGTGATTTTCGTTGAGTCTATGGATGCCAGCGGTGCCAGTCATTCCGTCCCAGTTATCACCGCGACCTTCACGCCAGCCGTTGATCCAGGCTTGGCGAACAGAAGGAAGATTGAAGGGGCAAAGTTCGCGGGATTTGCCGGTGACCCCGTATTGGTAGCCACGTGAATATGCTCTTTCCAACGGATCACGCTTAAGTCTTCTCATAGGGTGTTGCCCTCACTTGTTGACTGTAATGTCCCGTCGGCCTCTCCGAGGCCGGGCAGAGTCTTTCTGCCGGTGTGCGCTCGCTGCCGGCGTGGCGAGCTGAAAGTGCCACCTCGTTGCGAAGTGGCCTGAGACCAGTTCTATCGAATGCGAGTCACGGTGTGAATGATCGATTTGTCATAAGCACGTAACCTTTCCAAGGGTGAGGGGATAAGTAAATAAATGCGACTCAACCTTGTTTAGCGTTGAGCCCGCTATGATCAGGGTTTGCCGATCATTGACGTCATTTCGCCAGCGTTGCTTGCGGATGACAGAAATAATTTGAAATGCGACGAAGGGTCACATCGGCCCTGGTATCGCCAGAATTTTTCATACTGCCTGATGATCTAAGCTGTCTTTGCCACTGGGCCAAGCACAGATCGGTCAGGCGGCCCGGCCTTTCATCGCACGCTCGCGTGTCGGGAAGGGCCACCCGCACGCCTGCTGGAAAGGTGTGCGGGCAAACATCGCGGGGCGATGCGTCGCCCCGTCAGTCAAATAGCCCAAGGCGCTGGATTACTCATGTCGGACCGTTTCGAACTTTACCTCACTTGCCCTAAAGGCCTGGAAGGCCTGCTTGCCGAAGAGGCGCGGGGCCTCGGCCTGGATGACGTGCGCGAGCACACCTCGGCCATTCGCGGCGCCGCCGACATGGAAACCGCCTACCGTCTGTGCCTTTGGTCACGCCTGGCCAACCGGGTGCTGCTGGTACTCAAGCGCTTCTCCATGAAGAACGCCGACGACCTCTACGACGGCGTGCACGCGGTCGACTGGGCCGATCACCTGACAGCCGACGGCACCCTGGCGGTTGAGTTCAGCGGCCATGGCTCGGGCATCGACAACACCCACTTCGGTGCGTTGAAGGTCAAGGACGCGATCGTCGACAAGCTGCGCAACCGTGAAGGCCTGCGCCCGTCGGTGGAAAAGATCGACCCTGATGTGCGCGTGCACCTGCGCCTGGACCGTGGCGAAGCCATTCTCTCGCTCGACCTTTCCGGGCACAGCCTGCACCAGCGTGGCTACCGCCTGCAGCAAGGCGCCGCGCCGCTGAAGGAAAACCTGGCGGCGGCGGTACTCATCCGCGCCGGCTGGCCGCGCATTGCCGCCGAAGGTGGCGCGCTGGCCGACCCGATGTGCGGTGTGGGTACCTTCCTGGTCGAAGCGGCGATGATCGCCGCCGATATCGCGCCCAACCTCAAGCGTGAGCGCTGGGGCTTCAGTGCCTGGCTCGGCCACGTACCGGCATTGTGGCGCAAGGTGCATGACGAGGCGCAGGCGCGGGCACAGGCCGGTCTGGCCAAGCCACCACTGTGGATCCGTGGCTACGAGGCCGACCCGCGGTTGATCCAGCCAGGCCGCAACAACGTCGAGCGTGCCGGCCTGGGCGACTGGGTGAAGATCTACCAGGGCGAGGTCAGTACCTTCGAGCCGCGCCCTGACCAGAACCAGAAAGGCCTTGTCATCAGCAACCCGCCCTATGGCGAGCGCCTGGGTGACGAAGCCAGCCTGCTGTACCTCTACCAGAACCTCGGCGAGCGTCTGCGCCAGGCCTGCATGGGCTGGGAGGCGGCGGTGTTCACCGGCGCGCCGCAGCTGGGCAAGCGCATGGGTATTCGTAGCCACAAGCAGTACGCGTTCTGGAACGGCGCCTTGCCGTGCAAGCTGCTGCTGTTCAAGGTGCAGCCCGACCAGTTCGTTACCGGCGAGCGCCGCGAGGCGCAGCCTGAAGGCGCGGAAACCCGCCAGCAGGCAGCACCGGCCAGCGAGCCGGCGCGCCTGTCGGAAGGGGCGCAGATGTTCGCCAACCGCCTGCAGAAAAACCTCAAGCAACTGGGCAAGTGGGCCCGCCGCGAGCAGGTCGATTGCTACCGCCTGTACGACGCCGACATGCCCGAATATGCCCTGGCGGTCGACCTGTACCAGGACTGGGTGCACGTGCAGGAATACGCCGCGCCACGTTCGGTCGACCCGGACAAGGCCCAGGCACGCCTGCTTGACGCGCTGGCAGCCATCCCGCAGGCCCTGGGCATTTCGCCGCAGCGTGTGGTGCTCAAGCGTCGCGAGCGGCAGAGCGGCACGCGCCAGTACGAGCGCCAGGCGACCGAAGGCCGCTTCCAGGAAGTTAACGAAGGTGGCGTAAAGCTGCTGGTCAACCTCACCGACTACCTCGACACGGGCCTGTTCCTGGACCATCGCCCGATGCGCATGCGCATCCAGCGCGAAGCAGCCGGCAAACGCTTCCTCAACCTGTTCTGCTACACCGCCACGGCCACCGTGCACGCGGCCAAGGGCGGCGCGCGCAGCACCACCAGCGTCGACCTGTCGAAAACCTACCTGGACTGGGCGCGACGCAACCTTGCGCTCAATGGCTTCTCCGAGCGCAACCGCCTGGAGCAGGGCGATGTGATGGCCTGGCTGGAAGGCAACCGCGACAGCTATGACCTGATCTTCATCGACCCGCCGACCTTCTCCAACTCCAAGCGCATGGAAGGCGTGTTCGATGTGCAGCGTGACCACGTGCAACTGCTGGACCTGGCCATGGCCCGCCTGGCGCCGGGTGGCGTGCTGTATTTCTCCAACAACTTCCGCAAGTTCCAGTTGGACGAGCACCTGATGGCGCGTTATGCGGTGGAAGAGATCACGGCCCAGACCCTGGACCCGGACTTCGCGCGCAATAACCGTATCCATCGTGCCTGGCGTCTGCAGCTTCGTTGAGGCGACGAGGTACATTGCGCGGCTAATGGCCAATAGCTATAACTGAGGGCAGGGCAAGATAATCCGCAGGACGCTGACGTGACGAGATGGGTGTATGTCAAAGGGTGGCGTGCGTGCGCGGTTG
This sequence comes from Pseudomonas shirazica, assembly GCF_015168335.1. Taxonomy (NCBI): domain Bacteria; kingdom Pseudomonadati; phylum Pseudomonadota; class Gammaproteobacteria; order Pseudomonadales; family Pseudomonadaceae; genus Pseudomonas; species Pseudomonas shirazica. Next base: position 3,531,860 of record NZ_CP063456.1, on the reverse strand, counting down.
CTTGGCCTGTGCACAGAGGCAGTGTCCGCCTGGGCGGTGGCCGTGGTCGCCCTGATCGTGGGTGGCCTGTTGACGGCCGTCCTGGCGTTAGCCACGCAAACCTTCTACAAGCAGCAACTGCGCCAGCGCTTCGAGCTGCTGGCCAGCGAGCGTTTCAGCCGTATCGCCGAGCGGTTTGATGAACAGCAGCAGCGCCTGGACGGGCTGCGGCGGTTTTTCAGCTTTTCCAACGAAATCACCCCACACGAGTTCGACGGCTACGCCCGGCCATTGCTGCAGCGGACCCTGGCCTACGCCTGGGCGCCGCGTGTCGAGGCCGCGCAACGCGCCGAGTTCGAGCGCCAGGCCAGTGTGCATTTCGGCCCGGGCTATGTGATCCGCGACCAGGATGAACAAGGCCAGTGGCACCCATCCCCCCAGCGCGACCATTACTTCCCGGTACTCTATACCCAGTCGGGTGAATTGCCCGGGCTGCCCTATGGTCTGGACCTCGCCGGCCAGGAAGTGCCCTTGGCGGCACTGGCGCGGGCGCTGGGGCCCGGCAGCATGGCGGTGTCCGAGCCACTGCCCATGTTCGATACCAGCTCGGATGCGCGTGGCCTGCTGATGGTGGCGCCAGTGTTTTCCGATGCCAACCCCCGCGGCGCGGCAATGGGCTATGTGATGGCCCTGCTGAGCATGCGTGAACTGGTCAGTGACGGGCGCCCGGTTACGGCAGACGATAACCTGGTGGTGCGTATCGTCGACCCCACCGGGCTGCATGGCCCTGAGGTGATGTTCGATTCACAGAACCCGGTCGCACCTCTGCCGCTGGCCATCAACCAGTTGTTGCACCTGGCTGACCACCACTTCCAGCTGAGTATCCGGCCGAGCCTGGCCTTCGTGCGCGCCAACCGCTCCTCCGCGGTGCTGGCGGTAAGCCTGCTGGGCGGCTTGTTGAGCCTGCTGCTCAGTGTGTTGCTCTACAGCCTGTTCAGCCAGCGCCAGCGCGCCTTGGCCCTGGTAGAGCAGCGTACCGCCGAGCTGCGGGTCAGCGAGCAGTCACTGCGTGGTACCCATAACCAGCTGCGCAGCGTGCTGGATGCCGCAACCCAGGTGGCGATCATCGCCACCAACCTCAAGGGCTTGGTCAGCACCTTCAACGCCGGTGCCGAGCGCATGCTCGGTTACCCGGCCAGCGAGGCAATCGGCAAGCTGCGCCTGGAGGACCTGGTGTTGCCCGAGGAGTTGAGCCTGCGTGCCCATGCCTTGAGCCTGCGTTTCGGCCGGCCGATTGCAGGTGGCCAGGCCATGTTTGCCGAAACGGTGCAGGAGCATGGTGCCGAGCCGGGGGAGTGGACCTTGTTGCGCGCCGATGGCAGCCAACTGGTGGCCAACATGCTGGTCACCGCCATGCTCGATGAACAGGGGTTATGGATCGGTTACCTGGCGATCTGCATCGATGTCACTGAACGGCGTCGGGTGCATGAGGCGCTGGCGGCGCGTGACCGCCTTCTGGAAAAACTCAGTGCCGAGGTGCCGGGTGGCATCTACCAGTACCGCCTGGATGGCAACGGCCATTCCTGTTTTCCGTACGCCAGCAAGGGCCTGTACGACATCTACGAAGTCGATCTGCAGCAATTGCGCGAGGATGCCACGGCGGTGTTCGAGCGCATCCACCCGGATGACCTCGAGCGCGTGCGCCGCTCGGTGCGTTACTCGGCCGAACACCTGTCGCCCTGGCTTGAAGAATATCGGGTCTGCCTGCCGCGTGCCGGGCTGCGTTGGGTGCGTGGCGAGGCGACACCGGAGGTGGGCGAGCAGGGCTGCACGTTGTGGCATGGCTACCTGACCGATATCTCCGACCTCAAGGGTGTGGAGGAAGAGTTGCGGGCGCTGTCGGTGACCGATTCGCTGACCGGCATCCATAATCGCCGTTACTTTCAGGAGCGGCTCAAGCTCGAGCTGGAACGGGCCCAGCGCGATGGTCAGGCACTGGCGGTCATCATGCTCGATATCGATCACTTCAAGCGCATCAACGACCATTTTGGCCATGCTGTCGGCGATCGCGTGCTGCGCAGCCTGTGCCTGCGTATCAGCCAGCGTTTGCGCCGTACCGATGTTTTCTGCCGGTTGGGCGGCGAGGAATTCATGGTGCTGTGCCCGGGGAGCGATGCCGAGCAGGCGCGGCTGCTGGCGCTGGAACTGTGGCATGGGGTGCGCAATGTGCCGGTGGAAGGCGTGGGCAGGGTGACCGCGAGTTTTGGTGTGGCGGGTTGGCGACCGGGGGAAGGGGCCGATGCCTTGCTGTTGCGGGCCGATGCAGGCGTGTATGCGGCCAAGCAGGCCGGGCGGGACCGGGTAGAGGGGGAGTTGGCCTGACAGCTTTCAGTTGCCAATGCCGGCCCGTTCGCGGCTAAAGCCGCTCCCACAGGGACATCACAGGTCTTGAACCCTGCACTGTACATGTAGGAGCGGCTTTAGCCGCGAAGAGGCCGGTACCGGCTAACGATCAGTTGGCCGCAGTGCTGCCGGCCAGTTTCGGCTGGCGGTACAGGTCCAGCAGCACCTGGTCGAGCACCTGCGAGGCGCCCCAGGGTTTCGGATCGTTGAGGATCGCCGCCACCGCCCAGGTATGGCCGTTGCTGTCGCGGCTGAAGCCGGCAATTGCCCGCACGGTATTCAGCGTGCCAGTCTTGATGTGCCCTTCGCCGGTCATGGCGGTACGCTTCAGGCGCTTGCGCATGGTGCCATCCATACCCACCAGCGGCATCGAGCTCATGAACTCGGCAGCATAAGGGCTCTTCCAGGCAGCCTGCAGCATCGCGGCCATCTCCCGGGTGCTGACCCGTTCGGCACGCGACAGGCCGGAACCGTTTTCCATCACCAGGTGCGGCGCGGTAATGCCCTTCTTCGCCAGCCACTGGCGCACCACGCGCTGGGCGGCGCGGGCGTCGTCACCGTCGGCATCGGTGCGGAACTGCGCGCCAAGGCTCAGGAACAGCTGCTGGGCCATGGTGTTGTTGCTGTACTTGTTGATGTCGCGGATCACTTCCACCAGGTCTGGCGAGAAGGCACGGGCCAGCAGGCGAGCGCCCTTGGGCACGTTCTCGAAGCGGTCGCTACCCTGGATGCTGCCACCCAGCTCGTTCCAGATCGCGCGCACGGCACCGGCGGCGTAGGTTTGGTGGTCGAGCAGCGACAGGTAGGTCTGCGAGTTGCAGCCGTCACCCAGCTGGCCGCTGACCGTTACGCTGATGCCATCGGCCTGCTGCACCGGGTTGTAACGCACGTCACCCGAGCACTGTTTGGAGGCCACCGCCTTGACCTGGTTGTCGATACGGATGCTGGCAATCGGCGGTTCGACCGCGATGGTGACCTTGCCGCCATCGTTGCGGGCCACGAAGCGCAGGGCCTTGAGGTTGACCAGCAGCGAGTCGGGCTTGACCAGGAACGGCTTGTTCTCATCGCCACCGTCGTCGTTGAACTGCGGCAGGTTGGGCTGCACGAAGTGGCTGCGGTCCAGCACCAGGTCGCCGGTGATGGTGCGCACGCCATTGGCGCGCAGGTCACGCATCAGCAGCCACAGCTTTTCCATGTTCAGTTTCGGGTCGCCGCCACCTTTGAGGTACAGGTTACCGTTGAGTACACCGTTGCTCAGGGTGCCGTCGGTGTAGAACTCGGTTTTCCACTGGAAGGTCGGGCCGAGCAGTTCGAGGGCGGCGTAGGTGGTGACCAGCTTCATGGTCGAGGCCGGGTTGACCGAGACATCGGCATTGAACATGGTCGGTGTGCCGGGGCCGTCAAGCGGCAGCATCACCAGCGACAGGGCAGAATCCTGCAGCTTGTTGGCCTTGAGGGCCTGCTGCACCTTGGCAGGCAGCGTGGTGTTGACGGCGGCGGCCTGGCTGGGCAGGGCGAGTGGCAACAGCAGGCCGGCAAGAACGAGGGGACGAAGCGTTTTGATCATGATCGATAAATACCCTACGGCGAGGGAAAAGGGCATTGGGGCTGTAAGGAATGATGGCCCCAGGGTGAAAGAATACGCATTATGCCCCAAGCGCAGCGACGATGCGCCACGTTCGACGGAAAAGCACCCCCAATAAAAAAGGCCACCCCTGAGGGTGGCCTTTTCAGCGATCGAGCCGGGCCGGTATTACTCGGCCTTGTTGATCGGCTTTTCCGGGTACCAGGCGTCCAGCAGCGGGCTGACCTCGATCTTGGTCAGTTCGCTACGGCCTTTGAGCCAGGCTTCAACGGCTGCACGCTGTTCTTCGCTGACCGAGCCGCGTTTGACCGAGCACACCAGGCCGAAATCGTCACCGCCTACATAGTCCAGGCCATTGGCGTCCATGGCTTCTGCCAGGAACGCGTCGAGGAAAGCATCGATTGCCTGGTCATCCAGATCTTCCTTGAATTCCAGGTTCAGCTCGAAGCCCAATTCCTGAAACTCGTCGACACACAGCTTCTTGCGCAGACGACGGGAGCGGTTTGTGGCCATGAAACAATCCTCTTAGGTAATAACGCCGCGCAGTCTACCAGTTAACACGCCTGGCTGCCTGCCTGTGTGCAGGTACCTGTGGCCAGTTCCCTGGCCAGGGCACGTTCTACCCGGCACATATGCCGCGCCAGTGCCTGGCGCCGCAGGCGTAACTGGGGGGTAGGCAAGCCGCTTGCCTCGAGGGCTTCGCAAGCTTTCATCAGCTCGGGGGCTTCCAGCATCCGCGCGGCACTGAGCACCTTGTGCGCCTGTTCGGCAATGGCATTGCTGTCATGCTGCGGATGCAATGCCATCAAGGTGGCCAGGTCGGCCTGCAGGCTCTGCTGCAACGCCTGCAGGAAACGCTGGCGATCGTTCGGGTCATGCCCGACCACCGTCGCCAGGCCGTCCAGGTTATAGAGCTTGCGGCGCGGTTTCTGCTGGCGGCGTGGGCGGATACTGGCAAGACGCTGGCTGAGCGTGCCCAGGCTGATGGGCTTGAGCAGGCAGTCGTCCATGCCGGCGCTCAGGCACTTGCGGCGTACCTCCGGCTGTGCGTTGGCGGTGTAGCCGAGAATGGTGCAGCGCTGCCGCTTGCCATGGCGTTCCTCGGTACGTACGGCAGTGGCCAGCTGGTAACCGTTCATGTGCGGCATGTTGCAGTCGAGCACCAGCACATCGAAGTCGCCCGCCCGCCAGGTAGCCAGGCCTTCGCGACCGTCTTGGGCGCTGGTGTGCTCAAGCCCCAGGTAGCCAAGCTGCTGTGCCATCAGTTGCAGGTTGGCCGGGTGGTCGTCGATCACCAGCACGCTCAGCCGTGGGTCGGGCACGTCGAGGTTTTCGATCAGCGGGGCCGGCTGCGCTGCTGCGTCAACCCGCTGCAGCGGCATCTTCAGGCGCACCTGGGTGCCGACATCCTCCAGGCTCTTTATGGTCAGGCTGCCGCCCATCATCTCGCACAGGTTGCGACAGATGGCCAGGCCCAGCCCGGTACCTGCACGGGCGCTCTGGCTATGCGGGTTGGCCTGGATGAACGGGTTGAACAGGCGCTGCAGGTCGTCGGCGTGGATACCGATGCCACTGTCGCGCACTTCCAGGTCCAGCACTGCGGGGGTAGTGCTGCCGTCGTCCACCAGGCCGACGCATATGCGCACCTGGCCATGCTCGGTGAACTTGATGGCGTTGCTTACCAGGTTGGACAGGACTTGCTTGAAACGCAGGGGGTCGAGCAGGGCATGGCAGCGGGCGGCCGGTGCGATGATCACCTCCAGGGCCAGGCCTTTCTGCCGGGCCTGGCCCTCGAAAATGCGCCCCACCGACTCGACCAAGGCCGCCAGGTCAACGGCCTCCGGGGCGAGGGACAAATGCCCGGACTCGATGCGCACAATGTCGAGGATATCGCCGATCAGGCCCAGCAGGTCCTTGGCCGAATGGTGGGCCAGCTCCAGCGCACAGCGGTCTACACGGCCTTGGTCGGCGCGCTTGACTGCCAGCTCGAGCATGCCGATGACGGCATTCATCGGGGTGCGGATTTCGTGGCTGATGGTGGCCAGGAACGTGCTTTTGGCGCGGTTCGCATCATCGGCCTGCTGCTTGGCCTGGCGCAGCTCCATGACCAGATGGCGGCGCTCGCTGATGTCGATCCAGCCACCGATGATGCCCTGCACCTCACCCAGTGAGTCGCGGTACGGCAGAATCCAGTGGTAGATGGTCATCTCCCGGCCCTGGATCCGAAGTGGCCGGTCCATGATCAGCGGCGAGCCTTCGGCCATCACCTTCAGATAATCGGCGTGGATCTGCCGGGTCTGCTCGTAATCGGCGAACAGGCTCCCCTCCAGGTTTTTGCCGATGACCTCCTCGGAGCGGGCCTGCACGGCTTCCAGGTAGCTGTAGTTGCAGCTTTGCAGTCGGCCCTCGCGATCACGCACGTACATGGGGTGGGGCGTGCCGTTGAGGAGGGCGCGCATGAACGCCAACTGGTCGTTCAGCGCCCGTTCGGCGCGTTGCCGCTGGCGAATCTGCAGGCGCAGGCGGGCATTCCACAACAAGGCCAGCAGCAACAGCACGGCGGTGCCCAGTACCACCTGTATCGCCAGCCGGCGGTAGCCGTGGTCGTTGCCATCCTCGTGCAGGCTGAAGCCGCGCCAACGGTTGTTGATGACCCCCAGTTCTTCCGGCGAGATGCTCAGCAGCGCCTTGTCGAGGATCGACACCAGCGCTTGTGACGGGGCGCTGGTGGCCATGGCGAAGGTGGCGGGTTCGCTGCCGACGGTGGCCCGGATGACCAGTTCGGGATTGCCAGCCAGGGCGTGGTTGGCGTCGATCAAGGTGGTGATCACCGCATCGACGGCACCACTGTTGAGCAACGCCATGGAATAGAACGAGCTTTCGGTCTCGACCCAGCCGATTTGCGGATAGTGCCGCGACAGCATGGCGTCCATGGCACTGTAGCGGGTAATGGCGATGCGATGACCCTGCAGCTGTTCCAGCGAGGTGAAGGGTTGTTTGTCCTTGCGGCTGACCAGCACATAGGCGCTTTCCAGGTAGGGTTGGCTGATTTGCAGGTCGTCTTCGTTCATCCCGCCGCTGGCCAGTGCGGCAATGACATCGGCGCGGCCATCCTTGAGGCGGGCAATCATGTCGGCAAGGCCGCTGGCGCGCTGCACTTCGAAGCGCAAGCCGGTGCGCAGGCGAAGGAGCTCGAGCAGGTCGGCGGTGATGCCGCGAAAATGCCCCGAGCCGTCGAAATAGGAAACCGGTGCAGCGGTGTCATCGATTGCAACGCGCATCACCGGGTGTTCTTTCAGCCATTGTTCTTCGGTGTCGGTCAGTTGCAGCTTGCGGTCGGTCAGCAGCAGGTCGCTACCAGCACTCCAGCGCTTGAAGATGCTGGCGCGTATGGCCGAGGTCTGTCTGTCCAGGGTGGCGTTCACCAGATCCATCAGGACCCTGTCCTCGCGGCGCAGGGCAAAACCGAAGCCGATGGCCTCGTGCTTGCCGAAACTGGCCATGCGCAGGCGCGGCAGGTGGCCGCGATTGAGCTGGTAGTGGGTGGAAATGGTATCACCGATGAACACGTCGGCCTGGCCGAACGCCACGGCACTCAGGGCCTGGCTGGACGAGCCGAAGGCCAGAAGCTCGGCCTTGGGGTAGGCGCTGTTCACCTCCTGCCGGGGCAGGTAATGGTAGAGCATGCCCAGGCGCATGCCGCCCAGGCCCGTGTCCAGCGCCCGGCTTTCGTCCTCGCGCGTTACCAGCACCGGTTGGTCGATGGCATAGGGGGCCGACAGGGCCAGGCCATCGCTGGCCGCTTCGTAGCCGTTGGAGCTGCCAAGGAGGTCGATATCGCCCTGCCGGAGCGCCTCGACCGCCGCTTGCCGGCTGGAAAAGCGCAGCACCCGCACGGGCAACTGCAGGGCCTTGCCGATCAGGCTTGCGTACTCGGCGGTAAGGCCCTGGTAGTCGCGGCCCCCACTGGTGATGTCGAACGGCGGGTAGTCTGGTGCCGAGGTACCCAGCACCAGTTCCTGACGGCCTTCGAGCCATTGCCGTTGTTCGTCCGTGAGCGCTGGTAATGCCGGCCTGGCCGATGAGCGTGCCAGCAAGGTATAGGATGAAGCCTCGTGATGGGTAGCCTGTGCCACGCCGCTGAACAGGAGCAGGGTGAGCAGTAGGCGAGCGATACTGTGCGCCATGACTACCCTCAGACCAGCGCGTTGCGTTTGGCCATTTCAATCAGATCGACCAGCGTATTGACCTGAAGTTTGTGCATGAGGCGCTTCTTGTAGGTACTGACGGTCTTGCTGCTGAGGAACATGCCCTTGGCAATTTCCTTGTTGCTGCGGCCCTGGGCGAATAGTTGCAGCACCATCAGTTCGCGGTCATTAACCTGACGGAAAAGTTGCAGGTCGGCATCTACCGCCTGGTTATGCTTGATTGCCTGGCTGGGGAAATAGTTGTAACCAGCCAGCACGGCCTTTACTGCACTGAGCAGTTCGCTCAGGTCCTCCTGCTTGCACACATAGCCTGCGGCACCCGAGTGCATGCAGCGTACGGCAAACAATGCGGGAGATTGCGCGGTCAGTACCAGTACCTTCAGGGGCAAGGCCATGGCCTGGAACCGGGCAAGCACCTCCAGCCCGTCCAGTTTGGGGATGCTGATGTCGAGGATGACCAGGTCTGGGGCGGCTTCGCGAATCATCTGCATGGCGTCCACGCCGTTGTCCGACTCGCCGACAATCTTGTAATTCTGGTTTTCCAGCAACATACGAACGGCCAGGCGGATGACGGGATGGTCGTCGACGATAAATATGGAATGCATGTTCAACTTCCCTGCGGGCGATTGAGGGTGACAGGCGGCACCTTATCGCAGTTGAAAGTCATCGGGCATGCGAGGAAGGGCTATTAGCCCTATATGGGAAATGGCTTACAAGATAAAACAATTCGGGCTACGAAATAAGCGCGTTTAATTCATTGTCAAAGCGTGATTGGTAACTTTTCATTTACTTTTATTCGTGACGTTTAACTTGTCGCCAGTATATGTAGGAAGTTTCCCACAATGTGCGGTGCAGCTACGGGCGATGTCCGGGCTGCACCGGCAGGGCTCAGGTCGGGCTGGAGCGCCCGGTCATTTCCCGGGCCATTTCACTGGCATAGCTGTCGGTCATCCCCGCGATGAAGTCGATCATGCGCAGGAAGGCGCTGTGCAGCGAGCCGTGTGGGTCGGGGGCATTGTTGCCGATCAGGTCCAGTACCCGGCGGCTCTTGAACGAGGGCGTGCGTCCACCGTGCTGCTCGAGGGCGGCCCCGCAGAAGGTGTTCAGCAAGATTTCCAGCGTGGTGTAAGCGCCGATCTCGTGCAGGGTCTTGCGCTTGTCCTGGAAGATCTTGTTGCGTGCCATGTCCTTGGCCTGCAGCACGCAGCGCTTGGCCGGGCCGTGCATGTGTTCGACCAGGTCGCCCGCCAGCTGCCCGGCCAGCAAGGCCTGCTGCTGCTCGACGAAGGCACGGGCGGCAGCGTTGGTCAGGTGCTCGATGGCCTTACCGCGCAGGATCGCCAGCTTGCGCCGCCGGGAATCGCCAGGGCCGAGCTGGCGGTAGGTTTCCGGCAGGTCATCGCCGACCAGATCGAGCAGCAGGGCTTCGACTTCGGCGTATTGCAGCAGCTCCATTTCCAGGCCGTCTTCCAGGTCGATCAGCGCGTAGCAGATGTCATCTGCAGCCTCCATCAGGTAGACCAGCGGGTGGCGCGCCCAGCGCTGGTGTTCCAGTTGCGGCAGGCCGAGCTTGCGGGCGATCTGCTCGAGCAGCGGCAGTTCACTCTGGTAACTGCCGAACTTGTGCTTCTTGTAGCCCAGGGCGTCGGCGTGGCGTGCGCTCCACGGGTACTTCAGGTAAGTGCCGAGGGTGGCATAGGTCAGCCGGGTACCGCCGTCGAACTGGTGGTACTCCAGTTGGGTGAGTACGCGAAAGCCTTGGGCGTTACCTTCGAAGTTGAGGAAGTCGGCGCGCTCGTCGTCGCTCATGTCGTCCAGCCAGCCACGCCCGGCCGCCTGCTGGAACCAGTGCCGGATGGCGTCTTCGCCAGAGTGGCCGAACGGTGGGTTGCCGATGTCATGGGCCAGGCAGGCCGACTGCACGATCATCCCCAGGTCGCTGGGGGCGCACCAGTCCGGCAGGCTGTCACGCAGGGTTTCGCCGACGCGCATGCCCAGCGAGCGGCCGACGCAGCTGACTTCCAGCGAGTGGGTCAGGCGTGTATGGATATGGTCGTTGCTCGAAACCGGGTGCACCTGGGTCTTGCGCCCGAGGCGGCGAAAGGCACCGGAGAAGATGATGCGGTCGTGGTCTTTGTGGAAGGGGCTGCGCCCGAGTTCATCGGCGCTGTACAGGGCTTTGCCCAGGCGTTCGCGGGTGAGCAGGGTGTGCCAGTCCAAGGCGCGGTCTCCTGTAGGTCGAAGGCAGCAGCATATCCTGTAGGAGCAGCCTTGTGCTGCGAAGAGGTCCGTTTGATCGATACAAATTCCTTGCCGCTCCCGGCCTCTTCGCAGCACAAGGCTGCTCCTACAAGGATTGCGATGGTCAGGGGCGGCGGCTGCCTTGCAGGTACAGGCGCAGCAACGGCAGCAGGCTGGTGCCCAGGCGCAACAGCCGCGCCAGGTTGCCGCTGCGCACGCCCTTGCCGGTGAGGAAGCCCAGCGCCACCACGGCGCCAATCCCCCACAGCGGCGCATGCTTGATGCCCAGCCCGTCGTGCAGTGAGCTGCCCATGCCGCGCACGCGGCGCAGTGGCTCAAGCAACTGCGCGGACTCGTGGCGGATTTCCTGGCGGTGCATTTCCATGCGCAGGCGCAGCAGCGCCTTGCGCAGTTCCCGCGGGTTACGGGTGTTTGGCAGTTCTGGCAGGCTCATGGCAACAGGCGCTCCCGGTCCTTGGCAAGTTCCTCAAGGGTGGCGCCGAAGGGCGACGACTCGTCGAACACCGCGGCCTTCAGGCGCAAGCCGCAATACAGCGCGGCTATGCCGTAGAACACGCACAGGCCGATGATGCCGGCCAGGCGATAGCTATCCCACAGCAGCACCAGCAACAGCCCGGACAACGCCGTCAGCAGAAGCAGGGCGAACACCAGGGCGAGGCCGGCGAACAGCAGCAGGCTCAAGGTGCGGCCCTTCTGCTCCTGCAATTCGATGCCGAACAGTTCGATGTGGCTGTGCAGCAGCCCCAGGGCAGCCGCCCCCAGGCGTTTGCCCGAGGCGCTGGCGCCGTTGGCGTCGTTCTCCATGGAAACCCCTCAGCGCCGGTTGGCCAGCAGGCCGATCAACAGGCCGACACCAGCGGCAATGCCGATCGCCTGCCACGGTTTTTCCTGCACGTACTGTTCGGCACTGCTCAATGCTGCCTGGCCGCGTTCCCGCACCGAGTCCTGGGTCAGTTGCAGGGTTTCGCGGGCCTGGGTCAGGCGGTCGTGGATCTGTTCACGCAACTCGTCAGCCTGGTCGCCTGCCAGGTTGGCAGTGTCGGCCAGCAGCTTCTCGGTGTCGCGGACCAGTGCCTGGAAGTCAGCCATCAATATCTCTTGTGCAGTCTTTGCCGATTTGCTGGCCATGGGTATCTCCCTGTCGATGAGTGTTGGTAGTTCGAGTAATAGCACGCGCGGAAGGTTCAAGTACCGGCGCTGGTATGGGCCTTGCTAAGGCTTTGCCACGTTGCGGGGCGCCCTGGTCGGGTATTGCGCCGATTCAGGGCGTCAGCGCAGCGGATACCGATAAACCTTAACTCAATCCACGACAAACCCAAGAAAAAACCAAGCAGGCTCCGCCCGGTTCACCGAAACGGGGCAGGGAGCTGGCACCGATTCGGTGCAGGGATGCAGGTTCTTGAACTGTCCTGGTGCCTTTTTCAGCAGGTCTGCCTATTTCATGGAAAACATGCACAGCGCGATGGACTCTCTGGTCCACGGTTCAAACACCCTGTTCATTCTCATGGGCGCCATCCTGGTGCTGGCCATGCATGCCGGCTTCGCGTTTCTCGAAGTGGGCACTGTACGCCACAAGAACCAGGTCAACGCCTTGTCGAAGATTCTCAGCGACTTCGCTATTTCGGCATTGGTGTACTTCTTCATCGGCTACTGGATCGCCTACGGGGTCAGCTTCTTCCAGCCGGCGGCAGCGTTGGCGGCCGACCATGGCTATGCGCTGGTCAAGTGCTTCTTCCTGCTGACCTTCGCTGCGGCGATCCCGGCAATCATCTCCGGGGGCATCGCAGAGCGGGCGCGATTTGTGCCGCAGCTGTGTGCCACGGCATTGATCGTAGCGTTCATCTACCCGTTCTTCGAGGGCGTGGTGTGGAACGGCAACCTGGGCGTCCAGGCCTGGTTGCAGGCACGCTTCGGCGCGCCGTTCCATGATTTTGCCGGCTCGGTGGTGGTGCATGCCATGGGCGGCTGGCTGGCGCTGGCGGCGGTGTTGCTGCTGGGCGCGCGCCGTGGGCGCTACCGCGATGGCCGGTTGGTGGCGTTTGCCCCGTCGAGCATTCCCTTTTTGGCATTGGGGTCGTGGATCCTGATCATCGGCTGGTTCGGCTTCAACGTCATGAGTGCCCAGACCCTGCAAGGTGTCAGCGGCCTGGTGGCGATCAACTCGCTGATGGCCATGGTCGGTGGCACCCTGTCGGCCTTGCTGGCCGGGCGTAACGACCCGGGCTTCCTGCATAACGGGCCGCTGGCCGGGCTGGTGGCGGTTTGTGCCGGTTCCGACCTGATGCACCCGATTGGTGCGCTGGCCACCGGCCTGGTGGCGGGGGCGCTGTTCGTCTGGACCTTCACCGCGGCGCAGAACCGCTGGAAGATCGACGATGTGCTGGGTGTGTGGCCGTTGCATGGCCTGTGCGGCGTATGGGGTGGCATGGCCTGCGGCATCTTCGGCCAGGAGGTGCTGGGTGGCATGGGCGGTGTCAGCCTGGTCAGCCAATTGCTGGGCAGCCTGATGGGCGTGGTGGTGGCATTGGCCGGCGGTTTTGCCGTGTATGGTGCAATCCGCGCGCTGCATGGGCTGCGCTTGAGCCATGAGCAGGAGTTCCAGGGCGCGGACCTGTCGCTACACCGTATCGGCGCCACCAGCCAGGATTGAGCCAGGTCAGGTGCACTGTGGGCAGGACGGACCTAGAATAGGTTTCTCTCTGCCAAAGCGGACTTGCCCCCATGCTGCCTGAATGCCAACTGTTCGGCACCCTCGGCTGCCACCTGTGTGAAGTGGCCGAGGCCGTGCTGATGCCCTTCGTCGATCATGGCCTGCTGGTGGAACTGGTCGACATTGCCGAGAACGAAACTCTGTTCGAACGCTATGGCCTGATCATTCCGGTGCTGCGCCGTTGTGACAACGGCGCCGAGCTGCACTGGCCGTTCGATGCCGAACAGGTGGTGGCGTTTCTCGCGCAGTAATTGCGCAAGGGGAGGTCTGTCCCTGCTCCATGGGGTGTGCAGCGTTGTGATGATCCGCTGCCGGCACGTTGAGGCCGGCATCCTTCACCGGTCATCAGGAATCCAGCCATGCGCATTACCCCCCATTTCACCCTCGATGAAATGACTGTTTCGCAGCTCGCCGCCAGGGAAGGGCTCGACAACAATCCTCCAGCCGAGGCGCGTGCCAACCTGCAGTTGCTGTGCAATGCACTGGAGCAGGTGCGCGCGCTGTTCGGCGCACCGGTCATCGTCAGCAGTGGCTATCGCAGCCCCGCAGTCAACCAGCGTATTGGCGGGACGCTGACGAGCAAGCATCTGCAGGGGCTGGCGGCTGATTTCACGGTGATTGAAGTGACCCCGCGCGAGGTTGTGCGACGGATCAGCGAAAGCACCATCCCCTTCGACCAGCTGATCCTCGAATTCGATGACTGGGTGCACCTGGCCGTGTCGCGCGGCGTCCCTCGGCGCCAGGTGTTGACCATCCGTAAAGGCACCGGCTATCTGCCGGGCCTGCAATGAAGCGCATTGACGGCGGCAAGGGGATATTCGTATGCTGTATATAAATACAGTGTCGAGGTGAAGCCATGCTCAATGTCGAGCAACTCAAGTACAGCGTCAACCGCATGCCTGTCGAGCGGGTGGCCGACGCTGTTCTGGAACTGCGCCTCGAAGGCCTGGTGACCGACGACCGCACGCCGTTCGGCAAGGTCCACTTCAATACCTGCTTCGCCGAGATCGAGGCCCTGTTCCAGCGTGCCGGCTATCACCGCGGGCTGGATGTGGTGGGGTATCAGGGGTTGCTGTATGCCCTCTACGACCCTGGGCGCTGGGAGCCGGTGCAGGTGTTGCGCTGGCTGAGGGATCGCTGCGAGGCCATTGCCCAGGCTGGTTGAGGGCGCGGGCTTGGGGGATAATGCGCGGCCGTGAACGTTTCGAGCCCTGCCATGACCACGCCTTTCGACCCCGCCCGCCAGCAAGCCAGCACGGTGTGCCTGCCCCCCGGTAACTGGGCGACGGTGCTCGACTGCCTGTGTGACCATTTCAAGGCCATCGACCGCGCCCAGTGGCTCGATCGTTTTGCCCGTGGCCGGGTGCTTGATGCCGAAGGGCGGGCGGTTTCCGCCGAACTGCCTTACAAGCGCGGTATGCGATTGCACTACTTCCGTGAGGTGCCGAACGAGCGGCCGATCCCGGTGCAGGAGGCCATACTGCATGTGGATGAGCACCTGGTGGTAGCCGACAAGCCGCATTTCCTGCCTGTGACGCCGACTGGTGAATACGTCGAACAGACCTTGCTGCGCCGCCTGATCCGCCGCCTGGGCAACCCGCATCTGGTGCCGTTGCACCGTATCGACCGGCATACCGCCGGGCTTGTGCTGTTTTCCGCCAACCCGCAGAGCCGCAGTGCCTACCAGCGGCTGTTCCCCGAACGACGCATCGACAAGCGCTACCAGGCAATTGCGGCGGCCATGCCGCAGCACGATTTCCCGCTGGTGCACAAAAGTCGCCTGGTACATGGCGAGCCGTTTTTCCGCATGCACGAGGTAGAGGGGGAGGCCAACAGCGAAACCCTGGCCGAAGTGCTGGAGAAGAATGGCGAGCTCTGGCGTTATGGGCTGTCGCCGGTAACTGGCAAGACCCATCAGTTGCGCGTGCACATGGCGGCGCTGGGGGCGGGGATCTGCAATGACCCGTTCTATCCGCAGCTTCTCAACGACGAGGACGACTACCAGCGGCCGCTGAAGTTGCTGGCGCAGAGCCTGCGCTTTGCAGACCCGCTGAGCGGGGAAGAACGCTACTTCGAGAGCTGTTTGCAGCTGGATTGGTAGTCTGGACGGGGTCGTTGTAGGAGCGGCCTTGTGTCGCGATGGGCCGCGAAGCGGCCCCGGCATTTTTTGCATCACCGCTGAACTCCAGGGGCCGCTTCGCGGCCCATCGCGACACAAGGCCGCTCCTACAGGGCCCTAGCGGTTGAACCGCTCCACCAGCGAGTACTGGGTACCCGCCGTACTGGTCAGCTCTTCGCTGAGCAGCGCCGAGTGCTGGGCCTGTTCGGCAGTCTGGTCGGCCAGGTCGGCGATGGTGCTGATGTTGCGGCTGATCTCGTCAGCCACTGCAGTCTGCTCTTCGGTCGCTGCAGCAATCTGGGTGGCCATGTCGGTGATGTTGGCCACCGCTTCACTGATACCCACCAGCGCCTCGTCGGCCTGCATCACACGGTCGACGCCTTCCTGCGCCTGGCGATGGCCGGTTTCCATGGTCAGTACGGCATTGCTGGCGGTTTGTTGCAGCTTGGCGATCAGGCCGTGGATCTGCCCGGTGGATTCGGCAGTGCGCTGGGCCAGCTGGCGCACTTCGTCGGCCACCACGGCAAAGCCTCGGCCCATTTCACCGGCACGTGCCGCTTCGATCGCCGCGTTCAGCGCCAGCAGGTTAGTCTGGTCGGCGATGCCCTTGATCACATCGACCACGCCACCAATCTCGTCGCTGTCCTTGGCCAGTTGCGTCACCGTCTGGCCGGTTTCGCCCACCGCCGCCGACAGGCGCTCGATGGCCTCGCGGGTTTCACCGGCAATCTGACGGCCCTGGCTGGTCAGGCGGTTGGCTTCCTGGGTGGCATCGGCGGTGCGCTGCACGTGGTTGGCCACTTCCTGGGTGGTGGCGGCCATCTGGTTGACCGCAGCGGCAACCTGCTCGGTCTCCACTCGCTGGCGCTCCAGGCCCGAAGAGCTCTTGTGCGCAAGCGCGTCAGACTGGCGCGCCTGTTCGCTGAGGTGTTCGGCGCTGTCCTGCAGGCGGGTCAGGCAGGTTTTCATGCGCGCGTCCTGGCTGAGCATGGCCATTTCCAGGCGCGCCTGCACGCCCCGGCTGTCGGTGTACATCTGCGCGATCAGCGGGTCGGAGGTGGTTTGCTCGGCCAGGCGCAGCAGGCGCTTGAGGCCACGTTGCTGCCAGCTCAGGCCCAGCAGGCCCAGCGGTACGGAAAGCCCGGCAGCCAGGGCGAAGCCCCAGGAATGGCCCAGCCAGTTGCCGATCAGGAAGCCCACCTGGCTGATCAGGATGAACGGCAACCAGTCCTGCAGCACCGGCAGCCACTTGTCCCGGCGTGGTACCGGCGGCTTGCCCTGGTTGATGCGCTGGTACAGCGCCTCGGCGCGGCGGACCTGCTCGGCGGTAGGCTTGACCCGCACCGACTCGAAGCCGACTACCTGGTTGTTGTCGAAGATCGGCGTGACATAGGCGTTGACCCAGTAGTGGTCGCCGGACTTGCAGCGGTTCTTGACGATACCCATCCACGGCTGGCCCTGCTTGAGGGTTTGCCACATGTGGGCAAACACCGCTGGCGGTACGTCGGGGTGGCGCACCAGGTTGTGCGGCGCACCGGTCAGTTCTTCGCGGGTGAAACCACTGATCTCGATGAAGGCATCGTTGCAGTAAGTGATCACACCTTTGGCATTGGTGGTGGAGATCAACCGCTGCTGGGCAGGGAAAGTCCGTTCTCTCTGGGTAATCGGCTGGTTGTTACGCATGGGTTGATAGTCCGCAGGGCTTTCGACTGGTATCGGCAAGCCGCTGGTTTTATTGAATGAATAATTAATGTGCTTGACCTGTGGCAACTGGCCATCAGTCGATCTGGGTTAGCCAACGAGCACGTTCAAGCAATTTAGCGTCATTATTTCGTTTTTACTGCTGTTTCATGACGGATAAGTCGAATGATGACCGAATGGCTAGCCAAGAGCCAGCATCGGATAGCTGAACAGGGTGAAATGCACCAGGTTCAGGCCAAAATGGCAGAGCACCGCCGCCGCCACGCCGCCCCAGCGGTACGCCAGGCCGTAGCCGATACCGGCAAGGGTGGCCAGGTACATCCATTGCCAGCCGGCCCCCAGGTGTGCCAGGCCGAACAGCAAGGCGGCGGCGAACAATGCCAGCCCTTGGTGGCGCAGCAGCCGTTGCAGGCCGGCCTGGATGTAACCGCGGAACAACAGTTCTTCGGTCAGGCTTACCAGCAGCAGGTTGTTCAGCAGCCATAGCCAGGCCTGGTCGGGCCATTTCGGGGCCCAGCCCAGCATGCCCATTGCCCAGGCGCCTCCCAGGCAGGCAAGCAGGGTCAGGGGCAGGGCGTACACCAGGCTGGTCGCCAGGCCCTGGCTACGCCACAGGAACAACCAAGGGCAGGCCAGCAGCAGCCAGGCGCCGATCAGCGGTTTGTCCAGGTTCAGGTACATCGTGAAGGGCAGGGCGCCAGGGCTGAGGACAACGCCGTCGATGACCTTGGCAGCGTTGAAGCCGGGCAGCCAGTGCAATGCCAGGGCGATGGCCAGTAGGATGAACAACGTGTGGCCGAGGGCTTGTTGCCAGCGCTGGGGGCGGCGAGCGAGCAGGGCGCTGGCAAGCAGGGCGAGAAAGGTGGGCAAGGTGGTGATGCCGAGGTTGCCGTGGCTCAGGGCGAGGGTGTAGCCGAGCGCCAGCAGAAGCAGGGTGAACAGGTTGGAACGGGGCACGAGTAGTCCTTCTCGGGTAAGCAGAAACGGGCCGCTACGCGTCGCTTGTAGGAGCGGCCTTGTGTCGCGATGGGCCGCATGGCGGCCCCAGATTTCAGCTCCGCCGCCGCTATCGAGCGGGGCCGCTGCGCGCCCCATCGCGACACAAGGCCGCTCCTACAGGCGATGGGCTGCACAGCAGCCCCAAGCATACGCGCCTCAACCAGCAATCAGCTGGCGCAACACATAATGCAATATCCCCCCTGCCTTGAAGTATTCCACTTCATTCACAGTATCGATCCGGCACAGCACCTCGATCTGCTCGTGCTGCCCATCCTCGCGGGTGATGCGCAAGGGCAAGCTCATGCCCGGGCGGATCTGTGTACCGTTCAAGCCCAGCACATCGATCTTCTCCTTGCCGGTCAGCCCTAGCTGCTTGCGGTTGTGCCCGGCCTTGAATTGCAGCGGCAGTACGCCCATGCCTACCAGGTTGGAGCGGTGAATGCGCTCGAAGCTTTCCGCCAGTACCGCTTTGACCCCCAGCAGGTTGGTACCTTTGGCGGCCCAGTCGCGGCTCGAGCCGGTGCCGTATTCCTGGCCGGCGATCACCACCAGCGGCGTGCCTTCCTGCTGGTAGCGCATCGCCGCGTCGTAGATCGACAGCTTCTCGCCACTGGGCACGTGCAGGGTGTTGCCACCTTCTTCGCCCGCCAGCATTTCGTTGCGGATGCGGATGTTGGCGAAGGTGCCGCGCATCATCACTTCATGGTTGCCACGCCGTGAGCCGTAGGAGTTGAAGTCGTGGGGCTCCACGCCCTGCTCACGCAGGTAGCGCCCGGCCGGGCTGTCGGCCTTGATGTTGCCAGCTGGGGAAATGTGGTCGGTGGTCACCGAGTCACCCAGTAGTGCCAGGATCCGCGCACCCTGGATGTCGGTGACCTGCGGGGGTGGCCCGCCGATGTCGTCGAAGAACGGCGGATGCTGGATATAGGTAGAATCGGCCTGCCAAACGTAGGTGGCCGCCTGCGGTACCTCGATGGCCTGCCACTGTGCATCGCCGGCGAACACTTCGGCGTATTCCTTGTGGAACATCGCCGTGTCTACCTTGGCCACGGCAGCGGCAATTTCCTGCTGGCTGGGCCAGATGTCACGCAGGTACACCGGTTGACCATCCTTGCCAGTGCCCAGAGGGTCGCGGGTCAGGTCCAGGCGTACGCTGCCGGCCAGGGCATAGGCCACCACCAGTGGCGGCGAGGCCAGCCAGTTGGTCTTGACCAGCGGATGCACACGGCCTTCGAAGTTGCGGTTACCCGACAACACAGAAGCCACCGTGAGGTCGGCGCTGCCGATGGCTTTTTCGATCGCTTCATCCAGCGGGCCGGAGTTGCCGATGCAGGTTGTGCAGCCATAGCCGACCAGGTCGAACCCCAATTGGTCCAGATAGGTGGTTAGCCCGGCGGCCTTGAAGTAGTCGGTGACCACCTTGGAGCCCGGCGCCAGCGAGCTCTTGACCCAGGGTTTGCGTTGCAGGCCTTTTTCCAGGGCCTTTTTCGCCACCAGCCCGGCGGCCATCATCACGCTGGGGTTGGAAGTGTTGGTACACGAGGTGATCGCGGCAATCACCACGGCGCCATCGCGCAGGGTGTGGGTCTGGCCTTGATGGCTGTAGTCGATCTCCCCGGCCTGGTCGGCGTTGCCCACCGCCACGCCGCCGCCACCTTCGCTTTCCAGGCGGCTGACCTCTTTGGCCAGCGGTTTGGGTTGCAGTTCGATGAAGTGGTCGAAGGCCTGGCTGACCTGGCCCAGGGCTACCCGGTCCTGCGGCCGCTTGGGCCCGGCCAGGCTGGCCTCGACCTCTTGCATGTCCAGCGCCAGGCTGTCGCTGAACAGTGGCTCCTGGCCCGGCTGCCGCCACAGGCCCTGGGCTTTGCAGTACTGCTCGACCAGTTGCACCGTCGCCTCGGGGCGGCCGGACAGGCGCAGGTAGTCCAGGGTCACCTGGTCGACGGGGAAGAAGCCGCAGGTGGCACCGTATTCCGGGGCCATGTTGGCGATGGTTGCCCGGTCGGCCAAGGGCAGCTCGGCCAGGCCGTCGCCATAGAACTCGACGAACTTGCCCACCACGCCCTTCTTGCGCAGCATCTGCGTCACCGTCAGCACCAGGTCGGTGGCGGTGATGCCTTCGCGCAGCTTGCCGGTCAGCTTGAAGCCGATCACTTCAGGGATCAGCATCGACACCGGCTGGCCGAGCATGGCCGCCTCCGCTTCGATCCCGCCCACGCCCCAGCCGAGCACGCCGAGGCCGTTGATCATGGTGGTATGCGAATCGGTACCGACCAGGGTGTCGGGGAAGGCGTAGGTGCGGCCATCGGCCTCACGGGTCCAGACGGTGCGACCGAGGTATTCGAGGTTGACCTGGTGGCAAATACCAGTGCCCGGCGGTACCACGCGGAAGTTGTCGAAGGCGCTCTGGCCCCAGCGCAGGAAGGCATAGCGCTCGCCGTTGCGCTGCATTTCGATGTCGACGTTCTCGCTGAAGGCCTGCGGCGTGCCGTAGCGGTCGACCATCACCGAATGGTCGATCACCAGGTCCACGGGTGAAAGTGGGTTGATCCTCTGCGGGTCGCCGCCGGCCTTGGCCATGGCAGCGCGCATGGCGGCCAGGTCGACCACGGCCGGCACACCGGTGAAGTCCTGCATCAGCACCCGCGCCGGGCGGTACTGGATCTCGCGGTCGGAGCGTCGCTCGCCCAGCCATTGGGCGAGGGCGCGCAGGTCGTCGCCGGTGACGGTCTTGCCGTCCTCCCAGCGCAGCAGGTTTTCCAGCAGTACCTTCAGCGACATGGGCAGGCGCTGCAGGTCGCCCAGTTGGCGGGCGGCCTCGGTGAGGCTGAAGTAGTGGTAGGTCTGGTCGCCGACCTTGAGGGATTTGAGGGTATTCAGGCTATCGAGCGAGGGCATTGCCAACTCCTTCTGCGCAGGTGCCTGGCAAGATATGCCTGTGGCACCGCTGTGTATCGATCCGCACGGCACGGACCTGGCTGAAAGGTCAGGTTAGACCGCTTTGCGCCACCTGACCCTTTTCTGGACCGGCGGGGCGTGTCGCAGGTTCCGATCTTCCTTTATCATCGCCGCCCTGCCGGCGCCTGTGGCGCGCCAGCCGTAGTGGAGTGAGAGATGAATACCCTGTTCATGCATTGCCGGCCCGGTTTCGAGGGTGAGGTGTGCGCCGAAATCAGCGAACATGCCGCCCGCCTGGGCGTTGCCGGCTATGCCAAAGGCAAGCCGCAGAGTGCCAGTGCCGAGTTTGTCTGTAGCGAGGAGGGCGGTGCCGAGCGCTTGATGGGGGAACTGCGCTTCAACCAGCTGATTTTCCCGCGGCAGTGGGCTCGTGGCGGTTATGTCGAACTGCCGGAAAGCGACCGCATCAGTGTGCTGCTGGCGCATCTGGCCGGGTTCCCGGTGTTCGGCAGCCTGTGGCTGGAGGTGCTGGACAGTAACGAAGGCAAGGAACTGTCCACCTTCTGCCGCAAGTTCGAGGTGCCGCTGCGCAAGGCCCTGGAAAAGGCTGGCCGCCTGGTCGACGACGCCAGCCGCCCACGCCTGCTGCTCACCTTCATCAGCGGCCGCCGGGTATTTGCCGGTGTTGCTCTGGCCAGCAACAGTGCACTGTGGCCCATGGGCATCCCGCGTCTGAAGTTCCCCCGCGAGGCGCCCAGCCGCTCGACCCTCAAGCTGGAAGAGGCCTGGCATCAGTTCATCCCGCGCGAGCAGTGGGAGCAGCGCCTGGGCGATGACATGACCGGTGTCGACCTGGGAGCCTCGCCGGGTGGCTGGACCTACCAGCTGGTGCGCCGGGGCATGCTGGTGACCGCCATCGACAACGGGCCGATGGCCGAAAGCCTGATGGACACCGGGTTGGTTCAGCACCTGATGGCCGATGGTTTCACCTGGCAACCGAAGCAGCCGGTGGACTGGATGGTGTGCGACATCGTCGAGAAACCGGCCCGTACCACCTCGCTGATCGAGACCTGGCTGGGCGAGGGGTTGTGCCGTGAAGCTGTGGTCAACCTGAAGCTGCCGATGAAACAGCGTTATGCCGAAGTACGCCGGCTGCTCGACCGCATGGAGGCGACCTTCAAGGCGCGTAAGATCAAGGTGTCGATTGCTTGCAAGCAGCTGTATCACGACCGCGAGGAAGTGACCTGCCATCTGCGCCGGTTGGACTTGAAGCGCTAGCACAGCGAACCGCTTTGCTCTTGCTTCGGCTTTTGCTTCTAAGCGCGCGATAGTTCAGGCGCCGCCGATTGCGACTTCAGGAGGCCGAGCGAAGGGACTGCGGAGGGAGGTGACGGGCATGGATGCCCGTCAAGCGCTGAGGCCCCATGGATGGGGCCTGCAGCGCGTACTCCCGGGAGCAGGCCCGTAGCGAGGGAACCCCGGAGCGCAGCGTAGGGGCCGGATGATAGGAGCCAGCGTTTTTTGGTTACTTTTTGTCGCGTTTGACAAAAAGTGACCCGCCGTAAGGGCGGAAAGGTGAATAAGCGCCACCTTCGAAAATGAATGTTGACCTTGTTGTTGATGCCCACGCTTGAAAGCGAAGAGCGAAGAGCGAAGAGCGAAGAGCGAAGAGCGAAGAGCGGAAAAGTACTGGTCTTGATCTCGCGCATAGTCCATTTACGATGGCGACGCTTACTCACCTTTTCGCCCTTACGGCGAGTCACTTTTTGTCAAACGCGACAAAAAGTAACCAAAAAACGCTGCGCTCCCATCATCCGGCCCCTCCGCTACGCTACGGGGTTCCCTCGCGCCGGTCTTGCTCCCGGGAGTACGCGCTGCAGGCCCCATCCATGGGGCCTCAGCGCTTGACGGGCATCCATGCCCGTCACCTCCCTCCGCAAAACCTCTGCTCGGCCTCCTGAAGTCGCGAAGATCAAGATCAAGATCAAGATCAAGATCAAGATCAAGATCAAGATCAAGATCAAGATCAAGATCAAGATCAAGAGCAAGCTCAGGGCTTGTCTTCACAGGCGGTGCTTGGACCACGGCGCGCGATGCGCGACAATAGCGATCATTTGCGGAGTCCCCCATGACCGATTTCACCCCTGACGCCATCCTCGACGCCACCGGCCTGAACTGCCCGGAACCGGTAATGATGCTGCACCAGCACGTGCGCAACCTGGCCGCTGGCGGCCTGCTCAAGGTCATCGCCACCGACCCCTCGACCCGCCGCGATATCCCCAAGTTCTGCAACTTCCTCGGCCACGAACTGCTGCAGCAGCAGGAAGACGCCGGTACCTTCCTGTACTGGATCCGCAAGAAAGCCGACTGAACCGCTCTGGAACACGTCTGGCGTTGCGCCTACACTGCGTTCCCCAGACAGGAGAGCGCCATGCTGATAGTTGCCGACGAGAACATCCCGCTGCTCGATGCATTCTTCCAGGGTTTCGGCGAAATCCGCCGTTACCCCGGCCGAAGCCTCGATGCCGCCAGCGTAAGGGACGCCGACATTCTACTGGTGCGCTCGGTGACCAAGGTCGACCGACAGTTGCTCGAAGGCAGCCGCGTGCGCTTCGTCGGCACCTGCACCATCGGCACCGACCACCTCGACCTGAACTACTTTGCCGAAGCCGGCATCCACTGGAGCAGCGCACCGGGCTGCAATGCCCGCGGCGTGGTCGATTATGTGCTGGGCAGCCTGCTGACCCTGGCCGAGCTGGATGGCGTGGCACTGCCCGAGCGCGTGTATGGCGTGGTGGGCGCGGGTGAGGTGGGTGGCCGCCTGGTGCGGGTGCTGCACGGCCTGGGCTGGAAGGTACTGGTATGCGACCCGCTGCGCCAGGCCGCCGAGGGCGGTGACTACGTCAGCCTCGAGACCATCCTGCAACAGTGCGATGTGATCAGCCTGCACACCCCCTTGCAGCGTGGCGGCGACCACCCGACCTGGCACCTGCTGGGCCAGGCGCAGCTGGCACAGTTGCGCCCGGGTGCCTGGCTGGTCAACGCCAGCCGTGGCCCGGTAGTGGACAACGCCGCCCTGCGCGAATTGCTGCTGGACCGCGAAGACCTGCATGCGGTGCTGGATGTGTGGGAGGGTGAGCCGCAGGTCGACCTGCAACTGGCCGACCTGTGCACATTGGCTTCGCCGCACATTGCCGGCTACAGCCTCGACGGCCGCCAGCGTGGTACGGCGCAGATCTACCAGGCGCTGTGCCGCTTCCTCGGTGTGGATGAACAGGTGCAACTGGCCGACCTGCTGCCCCGGCCGCCGCTGGCGCAGATCGAGCTGGATGCCAGCGCCGACCCGGCCTGGGCCTTGGCCACCCTGTGCCGCGCGGTTTACGACCCACGCCGCGACGATGCCGATTTCCGCCGCAGCCTCAGCGACGACCCGCAGCAGCAGCGTGCAGCGTTCGACCAGTTGCGCAAGCAGTACCCGCCACGGCGCGAGATCGAGGGGCTGGCGGTGCGCTTGCGCGGGGAGTCGCCGCAGTTGGCGCAGCTGGTCAGTGCCTTGGGTGGGGTGTTGGTCTGACAGCCATTTGAACGCTGTGCCGGCCTCTTCGCGGGTACAGGATTCAGGCAAATAAAAACCCGGCGCAAGCGCCGGGTTGCAAGGAATTCGCCGATCAACCTTTGCGTACGCGCTCGACCCGGCTTTCTTCCAGGGCCTTGCAGGCCTGCTGGATCATCTGCTCGGTGATCGGTACTTCGCGCCCCTTCGCATCGATGATCGAACCGCACACCTGCGACGGTGGTGTGGTCCGGGGCTTCTGGTTGTCGCTGCCATGTTGCAAGCTCATGTATTGTCTCCTCATCAGGTTCAAGCGCAGGTTAACCCTGTGCCGTGACTGGCCTGTGACAGTACCTGCAGTGTCACGGCAGGCACAGTCCAACAGAAACGTCAGTAAAGCTCCATAGCCTGGTTAGACCGATAGGCTATAGCAACCCTGAAAGGGTTCCACAGGCGTGGATGAGTGGTAGGCTGCGGTTTCCCGCCAATGTGGTCAGCGCCATGCCCGAATCGGTTTCCCCGCGTCAACGCCGAGCCTTGCGCCTGGGTTGGCAGTTTGTCCGTCCGTACCGTCGCCAGGTGCTGCTGGCCTTGCTGGCCCTGGTAGTCACCGCCGCCATCACCCTGTCCATGGGCCAGGGCATCCGCCTGCTGGTGGACCAGGGCTTCATGACCCGCTCCGCGCATCAGCTCAACCAGACCATCGGCCTGTTCCTGCTGCTGGTGTTGGCCCTGGCGGTGGGTACCTTCAGCCGCTTCTACCTGGTGTCGTGGATCGGCGAGCGCTGCGTGGCCGATATCCGTCGGGCCGTGTTCGACCACCTGATCGGCCTGCATCCCGGGTTTTTCGAAGACAACCGCAGCTCCGAGATCCAGTCGCGGCTGACCGCCGACACCACCTTGCTGCAATCGGTAATCGGCTCTTCGCTGTCGATGTTCCTGCGCAACGCGCTGATGGTCATCGGTGGCGTGGTGTTGCTGTTCATCACCAACCCCAAGCTCACCAGCATCGTGGTGGTGGCCCTGCCGCTGGTGCTGGCGCCGATCCTGCTGTTTGGCCGCCGGGTACGCAGCCTGTCGCGGCAGAGCCAGGACCGGGTGGCCGATGTGGGCAGCTATGTGGCCGAGACCCTCGGGCAGATCAAGACCGTGCAGGCCTACAACCACCAGGCGCATGACCGCCAGCTGTTCGCCGGCACGGTCGAAGCGGCGTTTGCCGTGGCCCGGCAGAGGATTGCCCAGCGCGCCTGGCTTATCACCCTGGTGATCGTGCTGGTTCTGGGAGCGGTGGGTGTGATGTTGTGGGTTGGCGGCATGGACGTGATCGCCGGACGTATTTCCGCGGGCGAACTGGCCGCCTTCGTGTTCTACAGCCTGATCGTAGGCAGCGCTTTCGGCACCCTCAGCGAGGTGATCGGCGAGTTGCAAAGGGCGGCGGGCGCCGCCGAGCGCATTGCCGAACTGTTGGCGGCGCGCAGTGCAATCCTGCCGCCCGCCGTGGCGCAGGTGCTGCCGCAGCAGCGGGCCAGTGGGCGTATCGAACTGCAGCAGTTGGTGTTCGCCTACCCGTCACGGCCCTCGGTGGCGGCTGTCGATGGCCTGAGCCTGACCATCGAGCCGGGGCAGACCGTGGCGCTGGTGGGCCCGTCGGGGGCGGGCAAGTCGACCTTGTTCGATTTGTTGCTGCGCTTCTACGACCCCCAGCAGGGGCGCATCCTGCTCGATGGCCGGGCGATCACCGAACTCGACCCCGATCACCTGCGCCAGCAGTTCGCCCTGGTGGCACAGAACCCCTCGCTGTTTCGCGGCACGGTCGAGGCCAACATCCGCTATGGCCGGCCCGAGGCGACCCTGGCCGAGGTCGAGGCAGCCGCCCGGGGTGCCCATGCCGACGCATTCATCCGGCAATTGCCGCAGGGCTACCAGACACCGCTGGGCGAGGGCGGCATCGGCCTGTCCGGCGGGCAGCGGCAGCGCCTGGCCATTGCCCGTGCGTTGCTGGTCGATGCGCCGATCCTGTTGCTGGACGAAGCCACCAGCGCACTCGACGCACAAAGCGAACACCTGATCCAGCAGGCGCTGCCCAGCCTGATGGCCGGGCGCACCACACTGGTGATCGCCCATCGTCTGGCTACGGTCCAGCATGCCGACCGTATCGCGGTCATCGACAAGGGCCGGCTGGTGGCGGTGGGGACGCATCGCCAGTTGATCGAAGAGAGCCCGCTGTATGCGCGGCTGGCGGCCTTGCAGTTCACCACGGGGTAGCTTGTAGTGGCGTTGTAACATTTCTGTAGTATTTGCCTGAGAGTATCTAGCTCAACTGTTGCGTAAGTGCTCGACCTGGCTGCCATTGCTTGATGGCAGCCTTTTTTTGGCCTGCCCGCAACCGGGCTGCGTTGCGCCTTGTTGCCAGCTTGCGCGGCCCTCCGGTCTTCCTCCTGCTTTCCGAGATCCAAGATGTTGCGTAAATCCCTCAGAGTGCAAATTCTCTCCCTGCTCGGCGGCAGTCTGGTGGCGATGTTGCTGATCGCCCTGGTGTGCTTCCAGTTCCTTTCGTCCAGCGTGCGCGGCTATGCCGAGTTGGTCGATGGGCCGCTGCGGGCCTCGCAATTGATCGACGAAGCCAACCTGCAGTTCAAGATCCAGGTGCAGGAGTGGAAGAATGTGTTGTTGCGCGGGCGCCAGCCGGCTGACATGGACAAGTACTGGCAGCAGTTCCAGGCTCGCGAGCAGCAGGTGCAGCAACTGCTCGGGCAATTGATCGACAGCAGCGACGCCAGGCTCAAGGCGCCGCTGCAGCAACTGCGTGACAGCCACCGGCAGTTGGGCCAGGCCTATGCGCAGGGTCGCCAGGCATTCCTGGCGGCGGGCGGCGACCCGGTGGCCGGCGATCTGGCGGTCAAGGGCGTGGACCGCGCCGTCAGCGAGCAGATGAGCGAACTGGTCGAGCAACTGCGTGCCGAAGCTCGTCAGCACGCCGCCAGGCTGAGTGCCGGTGCCGAGCGCACGGTATGGCTGGGCCTGCTGGTGATGCTGGCCTCGGCCGTGTCGGTGGGGCTGCTCAGCCTGTGGCTGGTCAACCGCAGCCTGATCGAGCCGATCCGCCAGTTGATCGAGTATGTCGCGCAGCTGAGCCAGGGCCGCTTTGCCGCCCGGGTAGACAGCCGCCGTGAGGACGAACTGGGCCGTCTGGCGCGGGCCGCCAACACCCTGCGCGATTTCCTCGCCGACACGGTCGGCCGGCTGCAGGACAACGCCCAGGAACTGGAAGGGGCCAGCGGCCAGCTGCGCAGCATCGCCGGCGACATGGCCCGTGGTACCCACGACCAGTTCCAGCGCACCGACCAGGTGGCCACGGCCATGCACGAGATGTCCGCCACCGCCCAGGAAGTCGCCCGCCACGCCGCCGAGGCCGCCCGCGCGGCGGACGATGCCGATCACAGTGCCCAGGCGGGCGAGCAGGTGATGCAGCAGACCATCGACATCATCGGCGCGGTCAACCGCGAAATTGCCGGCACGGCGGCGGTGATTCGCGACCTTGAGCATGACAGCGCGCGCATTGGCAAAGTCCTTGAAGTGATCCGCGGCATTGCCGAGCAGACCAACCTGCTGGCGCTCAACGCGGCCATCGAAGCGGCCCGTGCTGGCGAGGCCGGGCGAGGTTTTGCGGTCGTCGCCGATGAAGTGCGCAGCCTGGCCCAGCGCACGGCGGCGTCGATCGCCGAGATCCACCAGATCATCGAGGCGGTGCAGTCGGGGGCGGTGGAGGCGGTCAAGGCCATCGAAAGCGGCCAGCAGCGCAGCGAGGAGGGTGCCGAGCAGGTGCAGCAGGCCGGGCAGATGCTGCAGCGCATCACCCTGGCAGTGGAAGCGATCCGCGACATGAACCGGCAGATCGCCACGGCGGCCGAAGAGCAGACCAGCGTGGCCGAGGACATCTCCTGCAACCTGATCGAAATCACCCGCATCGCCACGGCCAACCAGCAGGCGGTGCAGCATACCGAACAGGCGGGGCAGCGCCTGCATGGGTTGTCGGGGCAGCTGGGTGAAGTCACCTCCCGCCTCAGCGCCTGACGCCCTGTCATGCCTGACGCGGTCCCTGTAGGAGCGGCCTTGTGTCGCGATGGGCCGCAAGGCGGCCCCAATGTCTCGGCAACAGTGCTGATATCGCAGGGGGCTGCTTTGCAGCCCATCGCGACACAAGGCCGCTCCTACAAGGGCAGCGCAAGGCGGGGAAATCCGCCATTTCATTGCAGTGCATCCGGCCCCCCTGGCGGATTGTCGCCATCTACCCCGTCGCCCGCCCCCTGTATTCACTGCTCCAGACCCAGTTGGCACGTTCCCTGCTCAAGGCGGCGCGCGTGTACACAACAACTGGATAACATCAATGAAGAAATTCCTGCTGACGTTCCTCTGCCTGGGCGTCATCGGCTGCTCCAAACCCGCGGAACCGGAAAAGACCGTCGACGTGCTGCTGATCGGCGGTGGCATCATGAGTGCCAGCCTGGGTACCTACCTCACCGAGCTGGAGCCCTCCTGGAAGATCGACGTCTACGAGCGCCTGGACCAGGTGGCCGAAGAAAGCTCCAATGCCTGGAACAACGCCGGGACCGGTCACTCCGCGTTCTGCGAGTTGAACTACACCAGTGTGGGCAAGGACGGCAATATCGATATCAGCAAGGCCGTGGGGGTCAACGAGCAGTTCGAGGTGTCCAAGCAGTTCTGGGCCTACCAGGTCGAGCAGGGCGTGCTGAGCAACCCGAAGTCGTTCATCAACAACGTGCCGCACATGAGTTTTGTCTGGGGTGACGACAACGTCGCCTTCCTGCACAAGCGCGTCGACGCCCTGCAGCACAGCTCGCTGTTCCGCGGCATGGAAATCTCCGAAGACCACGAGCAGATCCGCAAGTGGGCGCCGTTGGTGATGGAGGGCCGTGACCCGGGGCAGAAGGTCGCCGCCACGCGCATGGCCATCGGTACCGACGTGAACTTTGGCGAAATCACCCGCCAGTTGTTCGCCGCGATGACCCGCAACCCCAATGTGTCGCTGAACCTGCGTCATGAGGTGCGTGACATCGTGCGCAACGACGACGGCACCTGGCATGTGCGGGTGGTCGATCTGGCCAACGGCGGCGGGGAAAAGGCCGTCAACGCCCGCTTCGTGTTCATCGGTGCCGGTGGTGGCGCGCTGAAGCTGCTGCAGAAGTCGGGCATTCCTGAAGCCGAAGGCTACGCCGGCTTCCCGGTCGGTGGTCAGTTCCTGATGACCGACAACCCCGACCTGGTCGCCCGCCACCAGGCCAAGCTGTACGGCAAGGCCTCGGTTGGCGCGCCGCCGATGTCGGTACCGCACCTGGACACGCGGATGATCGATGGCAAGCAGGTGCTGCTGTTCGGCCCGTTCGCCACCTTCTCCACCAAGTACCTCAAGCACGGCTCGCTGCTGGACATGTTCGCCTCGCTGAACAGCCACAACGTGCTGCCGATGGTCAATGCCGGTATCGACAACATCGACCTCAGCACCTACCTGATGGGGCAGCTGATGCTCAGTTTCGATGACCGCATGAACGCGCTGCGCGAGTACTTCCCCAACGCCAAGAACGAAGACTGGAAGTTGCTGCAGGCCGGCCAGCGGGTGCAGGTGATCAAGAAGGACCCGGTCCTGGGCGGTGTGCTGCAGTTCGGAACTGAAGTGGTGGCGGCGCAGGACGGCAGCATCGCTGCGTTGCTGGGAGCTTCGCCGGGTGCCTCGACAGCGGCTCCGATCATGCTGACCGTGCTGGAAAAGACCTTCAAGTACCGTATCCAGTCGCCAGCCTGGCAGGCCAGGCTCAAGGAAATCGTACCGAGCTATGGGCAAAAGCTGAACAACAACCTGGCGCTGACCAACCAGACCCGGGCATGGAGCAGCGAGCGCCTGCAGTTGCTGTATGTGCCGGTGGAGGCCGAGCAAGCGTTATGACCGGTTGACGCAGCCCTTTGTAGGAGCGGCCTTGTGTCGCGAGAGGGCTGCGAAGCAGCCCCGGCGATATCAGCGATGCCGGAATCTGGGGCCGCTTTGCAGCCCATCGCGGCACAAGGCCGCTCACAGGGGGGGCGCGCTGGGGCGGGGCACTTTTCAATGCACAACAAAAAGCCCGCACTAGGCGGGCTTTTTGACGAGGATTTGGTCGGAGAGACATCGGCCGAACTATGTCCTACAAGCCCCGTACCTACTGACTTCGCTTAATGTGGCGCCTAGCATTTACCACGCTTTTTACCACTGGTCGGATACTGCCTGGGCTGGGCTAACTCGACCTTGGTCACTGTGGCGCCTGCTGATGCTACAATCAGTGGCACTGACTGGCTCATACCGTCATTGACGGGGCCAAAACAGCCACCAGCGAGGAGGAGATCAACATGGCTAGGAATTTCCTGGATTTGAAGACAAATCCAGAGCTGTTGTCTGCGCTCCGAGGGGCCGCGCAACACAAACAGACTGCTGCCGAGATGCTGGAACAGCGAGTGTCGTTCGTCTATGGGTCGGTGGACGCGCAGAACGGCGTAACGCGCGAGCAGATTCGCAAGCTGATCTTGGAGCAGGAAGGTGTCGAAGGGGCGAAACGTTGATCCTCTTCGAATTGTGCGGTAACACCGAGCATAATCCAGTCTATCAAGAACTGGAAGTATCCAATGGTAATCGGCAGTATGACTTCTTAAAGTCCATAGTGGGCGCTGCATTGGCTACGCAGCGCCCTTTCTTGTCGACCCACATCATCAAAGCATTGAACTTTCATGCGATCACTTGCCTGCATACCAATGCTGGCGAGTACCGTCCCTGTCCCGTCTACGTAGGCACCCACCAGCCCCCAGACCACTATCGTGTTGAGGCGCTCATGGATGATCTTGTGAACATGGTGAACAGGAACTGGGAGGTAACGGATGATGTGACGCTAACTGCATATGTGCTCTGGCGACTAAACCACATTCACCCGTTCATCAATGGCAACGGCCGGACTGCCAGGGCCGCTTGCTATTTCGTACTGTGCCTGAAATCAGGTGGCTGGCTACCGGGAACTACCATCCTCCCGGAGCTAATCCGTCGCGACCGACAGGACTACGTTGATGCACTGCAGCTCGTGGATGCGTCCTGGGCTCAAGGGGCGTTGGACCTAGGTCCGCTGCATCAGGTGCTATCTAAGCTCATCACCGAGCAACTCAGTACGCAACAACCCCTCGCTGGCCAGCAACCTTAACCTTCATACCTTTTCCTGGTACAGAATAGCCCCGCGTCGCCTTCCGATCTGATGCGACGCAGTGGTATGGTTCGGCTCCTACTGCTGAGGCAGGTGCTTCGGGTTTTCATGGAGATTCACATGAGCGTTGAGCAGCAAGTGTTAGAAGTTCTTATCAAAAATGGCAGCTTGGATGACGAGGACCAAAAGGTCCGAGGTATCGCCCAGCTGGCGGTAGACAAGGGTTACGAGCAATTGTCTGCCCTCCAACAAAAGGTGGTACAGCCTTTCCTGTCTCGCCCGTGCGACGGCGTAGAAAATCCGGGCGGATACCATAATGAGTGTGCAGTCACGCTTGAAGGAAAGGCTTTGGTTGAAGCCTTGAACAATGAGGCTTACTACGACGCCGCGCTGTGCGAAGACTGCGTTAACGAAGCCGAGCAATATGCCAGCGAATGGGCACGTATTCAGGCTGAGTAACGAGCTGTACCGGTCCAGCAGCAGCTGGCACCGATGCTAAACTGAAATTCGCGCCGATTTCCCATTTGCAGGGGCGCTTTCGAAATACCTGCTAAGTGTGGAGTGCCCCGCCATGCGCACCATTATCCCCATTCCCCTTCCCGACGACCAAGAGCCTAACCTTTTCGACCTGCCGCCCGGCCCTGCGCCTGAGCAGTTGGACCTGTTCGCAAAGGAAGAGCTAAAGGAGGTCGCACCGACGATGGACAGCCAAACGGAAAATTAGGTAGCTTTCGCTATTCCTCGCGACAAAAACACGGCATGGCATGCCGCCTAATGATAGTCACGGCCTGAAAATGACCCCAGAATATAGAATCGCAGTAGAAAAGCAGATCACATCCTACCTGTCAAAATATGACGTCAAAAATATTAAATATATGCAGGTTGAGCAAACATTCAGCGACTTGGGCGTGGAAATTCACGTTTGGAACGTGAAAGCAGAAGGCGGAAACTGGTGGGTTGTGGAAGGGGAAGGTGCCCCCATGAATCTCTATCCTCAGGACGCTTTTTATTTTTCCGCTGATGAGGCTTATTCTTTTCATATGGGTATAACCCAAAGACTACAAGCACGTCACCATAGTGAGTTCAAACATATAATTGATGAATTGCCATTAGACATTGACGAAATAAAATCAATCAGTCGAAGATTAAACCTAGCAGCGCAGGCCCTGAACGATGTTGCTGGCGTGGAAGACATTCAAAGTATCGGATTGACATGCAGAGAAAGCTTGATTGAGCTGGCTAAAGCGCTAGTAAGCGCTAATCCAACCATCTTGGAAGAGAATAATCTCAAAGCCGCAGATTTTAAAGGCATAGCAAAAGCAGTAATTTCAATATACGCAGAAGGGAAAAGTAACAGCAATCTGCGAAAGCATAGCCGCAGCATGGCAGAAATGGCTTGGGACTATTCGTCTGAAATTGTTCACTCGCCAAACAAAAATATTCCAGACGCCAAAATTTGCCTGCTATTTACATGCTCAGTCGTTTCTATCTTCCAAAACCTTTACCTGAAACACTTGGGCTTTGATGCAGAGCCCAAATGCCCGGAATGCAAAAGCATGGATTTCAGCTTGCAAGCAACCGAGGATGATTCAATTGTCATCATGCTTTGTAATGACTGCGGCCACGAAGAAGCAGTGCAGGTAGAGAGCCAGGACGGTGAGTAAAACATAACAGCCTTATCACAGCAGATCGCGCCCGCGCCTGCTCATAATTGCCCGACATCGTTCACTAGGTGAAAGCTTGCGCGGCGCCGAACCTCCCGGTTGTTCGGCGGCAGAGCCCTGCCACAAGCGTGGCTTGATCGTCCGGCAAGCCGTAGTCGCCCAGGCGGATAGGCGTGCCGATGCTGGTAGGTGGCATGACTGCCTTGGCACTAACTGGTGTCAGCATGGGCCCCAGCTGCGCCTGTACGGCGTCGCTCAACTCCCCGAGGGGGTTGCACAGCCCTGGGCTAGAGAACGAAAAAGCCCGCACAAGGCGGGCTTTTTGACGAGGATTTGGTCGGAGAGACAGGATTCGAACCTGCGGCCTTCTCGTCCCGAACGAGACGCGCTACCTGGCTGCGCTACACTCCGATGAAGGAAATCCTACTGCATACTTTTTTTGCACGCAAGCCCTTGTTGTTAAAAGGGCCTTTGCAAAAAACAGGCTGCGATCAGAGCTCTTTGACGGTGCGGATCTGGTCCTTGTTCAGGCGCGTGCGCTTGCCGTCCAGCTGCTCGAATTCGTAGAAGCCCGAGTCTTCATCGTACTTCGGTGTGTCGGTGGCCTGAATTTCGCGACCGTCGTTCAGGGTAATGACGGTTGGCGATGCGCAGCCAGCGAGGGCGCCCAGGCCCAGGGCGAGCAGGAAGGCGGGTAGGGTCCGTTGAATCATCGTGTTTCTCCAGTGCGATGGTGCTAGATGACATTAAGACGCAGGGCGTCCACGCAAGTTCCGTCTACAGTGCAGCATAGCGGCAAACCTGTGGCATTGATCGAGGGCAAGGGCCACGGGCGCCAAGCTGTGATGGGCGCGTGCTGTGTTATAACTGCGGCCATCCCATCTTCTTGTGACGGACCCCCATGAAAGCCAAGGCAGATACCCCCTTCGTGCCGCTGAACATCGCCGTGCTCACAGTCAGCGACACCCGCACCTTCGACACCGATACCTCCGGCCAGATGTTCGTCGACCGCCTGGGCGCGGCTGGCCATCGCCTGGCCGAGCGCGTGCTGCTGAAAGACGACCTGTACAAGATTCGCGCCCAGGTCGCCACCTGGATTGCCGATGACAGCGTGCAGGTGGTGCTGATCACCGGCGGCACCGGCTTTACCGGCCGCGACAGCACGCCCGAGGCCGTGGCCTGCCTGCTTGACAAGCAGGTAGAAGGCTTTGGTGAGCTGTTCCGGCAGATTTCCGTGGCCGACATCGGCACCTCCACCGTTCAGTCGCGCGCCCTGGCCGGGCTGGCCAACGGTACCCTGGTGTGCTGCCTGCCAGGTTCGACCAACGCGGTGCGCACCGGTTGGGACGGTATCCTCGCCGAGCAGCTGGACGCCCGTCATCGCCCGTGCAACTTCGTGCCGCACCTGAAGCAGGCAGCGGCCTGCGACAGCCGTGGCTGAGGTTACCCAGGCCCGGCCGCTGATGCCGGTAGAGCAGGCCTTGGAGCAGTTGCTGGCATTGGCCGAAGCGGCACCGATCCGTGACACCGAGAACCTGCCACTGGCCGAGGCCGAAGGCCGTGTGCTGGCTACCCACCTGGTGGCCTCGCTCGACCTGCCGCCTTGGCCGAACAGCGCCATGGACGGTTACGCCCTGCGCCTGGCCGACTGGCAGGGCGAACCACTGCCGGTCAGCCAGCGGATTTTCGCCGGCCATCCACCGCAGCCGCTGCAGCCGGGTACCTGCGCACGCATCTTCACCGGGGCACCGCTGCCCGAAGGTGCCGACTGCGTCGAGATGCAGGAAAACACCGAAGTGGCGGAGGATGGGCGGGTACGCTTTCTCGAAGCGCTGAAGACCGGGCAGAACATTCGTCCCCAGGGCCAGGAAACCCGCAAGGGCGAACAGGTGATGAGCGCCGGCACCCGGCTGGGGCCGATCGAGCTGGGCCTGGCCGCGACCTTGGGCCACGGCCGGCTGGATGTGGTGCGCAAGGTACGGGTGGCGGTGTTGTCCACCGGTGACGAACTGGTCGAACCTGGCCTGCCGCTGGGGCCGGGGCAGATCTATAACAGTAACCGCCGACTGCTGGTCAGCTGGTTGCAGCGGCTGGGCTGCGAGGTGGTCGATGCGGGCATCCTGCCGGATGACCTGGCACGCACCCGCACCTGCCTGGTCGAACTGGGCGAGGTCGACCTGATCCTGTCAACCGGCGGTGTCTCGGTGGGTGAGGCCGACTACCTCGGTGCCGCCCTGCGCGAAGCCGGCGAGCTGGCCTTGTGGAAGCTGGCGATCAAGCCGGGCAAGCCGCTGACCTTCGGCCACTTCCAGGGCGTGCCGGTAATCGGCCTGCCGGGTAACCCGGCCTCGACCCTGGTCACCTTCGGCCTGCTCACCCGGCCTTACTTGTTGCGGCGTCAGGGCGTGACCGATGTTACGCCGTTGCGCTTCGACATGCCGGCCGGCTTTGACTGGCCCAAGGCCGGCACGCGCCGCGAGTACCTGCGTGCCCGCATCGAGCAAGGCCAAGTGCGCATCTACAAGAACCAGAGTTCGGGCGTACTGCGCAGTGCGGCCTGGGCCGAGGGGTTGGTAGAAGTGCGTGAAGGCAGTACACCGAAGCAGGGTGACAGCGTGCCCTTCATTCCCTTCAGCGAACTACTTGGCTGAGCGGCCCAGCCAGGCACTGGCCAGCGGCGCGGCCTCGACCGGTGCCGCCAGGGCCAGGCGCATGTGCACGTTCTCCAGTTGCTGGGCGGCCACGCTCCAGTCGTGGCGCTGGCGGGCAAACTGGCGCCCGGCGTCGCTCAACTGGCTCATGCGCCAGGGCTGGTTGAGCAACTGGGTGATCAGCAGCGCCAACTGGTCGCCATCCTCACTGCCCAGGTAGTGCTCACCGTTGTTCGCGGCCAGGCCTGAAACGCCCTTGCCGGTGGTGATTACCGGCAAGCCGGCGGCCATCGCTTCGAGGATTTTTACCTTGGAGCCACCGGCATAGCGCAGTGGTGCGAAGAACAGTGCCGAGCGCCGCTGCAGTTCACGCAGGTCGGGACGGTAGCCGAACCATTCGATGCGCGGGTCGTTCCAGTGCAGTTTCCAGCTGGCCGGCATGGCATGCCCGGCAATCGCCAGGCGCACCGCCGGGTTGCTCATCCAGACCTGCGGCATGATGTCTTCCAGCGCCCATTCGATGGCCTCCAGGTTGGCACCATACTCGAAGTTGCCAACGAACAGCAGGCGCTGGCTGTGCAGCGCGGGTTGCACATGCTGGTAGAAATCACAGTCCACGCCATTGACCACCACGTTCACCGGGCGCCCGCTGATCTGTGCGATCAATTCGGCATCGTGGGCGCTGACTGCCACCAGTTCGGTGGGTTGGTGCAATACCCGCTGTTCCCAGCGTCGATAACGCCAGCGGTCGAAGGCGTTGAGCGGGCGTAACCATAGCGGCAGGCGATCGTGGTTGGCGCCCCCCATCACTGATTCCAGGGTGTGCTCGCTAAGCATGTACGGCAGCCCGCGTGCCTGCAGGGCTTTTTCGAAGGGCTGGAAACTGTAGCTGTGCTCGATCTGGATCACGTCCCAGGGCTCGTCCAGCAATTGCTCGAAGCGGTGCCGCAGGCAAGGGGCCAGACCATTGATAATTGCGCGCATGGGGTAAGCGATAATCGGCGAGGCCAGCAGGTTGAGCGGGCTGTGCAGGGGCCGTCGGGGCAGCACGATCAGGCGCTCGAGCAGCGGCTCCAGGGCCTCGCGGGCGGCATCGTCAAGGGGGATCTTCGATTGCACCAGCAGGGTAATCCGGTGGCCCCGCTGTGCCAGTGCGCGTATCAGGTGGTATTGCCGGGTCTTGCTGCCGCTGGTGGTTGGCCAGGGCAGGTACGGCAGTGTCCAGAGAATGCGCATGACCCGGAATCCTCGCTAAAGGCTGCGGATAGCAAGACGCGCCCATGGGCAGCAGTGGTAGAACCACTGCCGGGGGCGCGTCCGTGGCAATAAAGTGTATCTGCTGAGCATAGCCGTGCATTGCCAGGCGTGTGGGAAAAGACAGGCCTACGCAATTAAATACTGGGAGCGGCCTAATGCCAGTCAGTTAAGGTTTCTACAGGCTTTACTGGGGCTGCAAAGCAGCCCCGAATTGCTTAACTGACAGGCACTGGGGAGCGGCCTGCTATTTTTTCGGGCGCATGCAACGATCCGCGACTGCAAAGGGTCGAGATCTGGGTTGATCACTTCACGGAGGCGCACAACATGCGAGCGGGCAAGGCAATGCTGATCCTGCATGGCAAGCAGGCGATGAACGAAGACTTGCGCAGCGCCGTGCATGACCTGCGCGACAGCGGCTGGGTCCTGGATGTGCGGGTTACCTGGGAGGCCGGTGACGCCCAGCGCCTGGTCACCGAGGCGCTGGCCGCCGGCTACGACCACATCGTCGCCGGAGGCGGGGATGGCACGCTGCGTGATGTCGCCGAGGCCATGGGGCTGGCAGGTACCAAGGCCAGCCTGGCGTTGTTGCCGCTGGGCACGGCCAACGATTTTGCCAAGGCCGCCGGCATACCCCTGGAGCCTGCCACGGCCCTGGCCTTGCTGAACATACCCGCACGGCCGATAGACCTGGGCCAGGCCGGCGACCAGCTGTTCCTCAACATGGCCACGGGCGGTTTTGGCAGCCAGGTCACGGCCAATACCTCCGAAGACCTGAAGAAAGTACTGGGCGCGGCCGCCTACCTGTTCACCGGGTTGTCGCGCTTTAGCGAACTGCAGGCCGCCTCGGTAGAGCTGCAAGGGCCAGGCTTCGACTGGCAGGGTGACCTGCTGGCGCTGGGGATCGGCAATGGCCGCCAGGCCGGGGGTGGGCAAGTGCTGTGCCCCGAGGCCCTGGTGAACGACGGCTTGCTCGATATCGCCATCCTGCCGGCACCTCAGGAGATGGTCGGGACGTTGCGTGAGCTGTTGGCCGGTAACGGTCTGTTCGTCAGGGCCAGGTTGCCCTGGGTGGAGATCAAGTGCTCGCAGGGGCTGGACATCAATCTTGATGGCGAGCCAGTGCAGGCCGAAAAGTTACGCTTCCAGGCCAAGCCCGCTGCACTGCGGCTACACCTGCCGGAGGGGTCTCCGTTGCTCAGTCGTCCAGGCTGATGATTTTCTCGCGCACGGCGAACAGCACCAGGCCGGCCACGTCATGGATTTGCAGGCGTTTCATGACTTGCGAGCGGTGGGTTTCCACTGTCTTGATCGACAGGCCCAGGCCGGTGGCGATTTCCCGGGTGGACTTGCCACGCACGATCAGGCGCAGGATCTCCAGCTGTCGCGCCGTGAGATTATGCCGCTCGCCAGCTGGTAGCTTGCCCTGCCTGGTGTGCTGCAGCGCCTGGTTGATGACCGTATGGGCGACGGCTGGGCTGAGGTAGCGCTCGCCGTTGCGCACCGCGGTCAGGGCCTGTTCCAGCTCGGTGGCGCTGGTGTCCTTGAGCAGGTAGCCGTGGGCGCCACTCTCCAGTGCCCGCATGATCAGGTCCGGGTCGGTGTGCATCGACAGGATCAACACCTTGCAGGTGCTGCCGCTGGCGCGCAGTTGGGTGAGGGCGTCCAGGCCGCTGGTCGAGCGCATGGAGATGTCCAGCAAGACGATGTCCGGCGCCAGCGTGCGCACCTGTTCGAGCAACTGGCTGCCGTCGTCGGCTTCACCGATCACGTCATAGCCGGGGATGTCGCACACCAGTGCGCGCACACCAGCGCGAATCAGCGAGTGGTCGTCTACCAGCAGCAGTCTACAGGTCATGGGTTGCAGTGCTCCTGGCGCGTTGCTGGGTGCGCGGTGGCCATGGGAACATCGCCTCGATGTGCGTGCCCAGGCCGAGCTGGCTGGTGATGTCCAGGCTGCCCTGCAACGCGGTTACCCGCTCCTGCATACCGGCCAAGCCCCGCTGGCCTGCTTCGGCCGGTTGCCTGGCGGGCACGAAGCCGCGGCCATCGTCTTGGATTGACAGCGCCAACCCCTCGGGGGTGCGCTGCAGGCGGATGACCAGATTGCGTGCCTGGGCGTGGCGCAGCATGTTGGTCACGGCTTCCTGGGTAATGCGGAACACCGCCATGGCCACGGCCTCGTCGATGCCCCCCAAGCGCTGGTTGCATGCCAGGCTCCAGTGAACGCCGCTGTTGCCCAGGGTGCGCACCAGGTGTGCGCGCAGGCTGGCTTCCAGGCCCAGGCTGGCCAACTGCCGCGGGTTGAGCAGGGCGGAGACATCGCGCACGTTGCCCAAGGTGTCATCCAGCGTGCTGCGCAGCGCGTCGCAGTGGCCTTGCAGCTCGTCGGGCATGCGCTTCTGCAGCCACTGCAGCTGCAGCTTGGCGGCGGTGAGCAACTGGCCGATGTCGTCGTGCAGTTCCCGGCTCAGGTGCTGGCGCTCGCCTTCCTGGACTTTGAGCATGCGCTCGGCCAGTTCCGCCGGGCGCAGGCTGATCGACTTGGCACCAAGGGCCAGGTGCACGGTAGCGCCCAGTGTGGCGGCCAGTTGCAGCACCAGCAGGCTGGCCGGAATCACCTGATCGGCCAGGTACAGCAACAGGTTGGCGACCAGCGAGGCAATGCACAGCCCGACAGTCGCCCAGCGCAGCAGGGTAGTACGGGAGCAGCACAGCAAAGAAGTCTTCAAGCGTGGAAGCATAGGTAGGGAAGCCACTGAAGTATTGCTGATGGAGGCCTTGCACAATCCATGTCAGAGGCTTTGGAGCA
Organism: Pseudomonas shirazica; assembly: GCF_015168335.1. Classification (NCBI taxonomy): domain Bacteria; kingdom Pseudomonadati; phylum Pseudomonadota; class Gammaproteobacteria; order Pseudomonadales; family Pseudomonadaceae; genus Pseudomonas; species Pseudomonas shirazica. The sequence continues at coordinate 3,491,827 of NZ_CP063456.1, read as the reverse complement.
GTACTTGCCGTTTTCTTTCAAACACGTGATCTTGCGACCTTGCTGCAGGCCGCAAGCGTTTGTGGGGGCGCATATTACCACTTCGCAGTGCATCGGTCGCGGTCGGCTAACGCCATGAAACGCCGACGGGGCGGGTGCGGGAGGGTGGCAAAGTGCCGCTTTGCTTGATCGCGCAATATGCACTTGCCATCGAACTTGTGCGCTGTTGATTCAACTTGGCCCCCCGCAACCTGAAAAACCTCGAGAATGTTCCAGGTTCGGCCAGGATGGGCCTGAATAAACGTGCCCGGCTGCATTTTGCGCCAGTTCAATAGGTGGCAGATGAGCGGCCGGAGTGCGTGCTGCCTGCCGTCTCGGAATGCGGGTGAATGCACACGCTGCCTTGCTCGTCGCAGGGTGTGCAAGGTTGTGCAAACGTTTGCTGCAAGGCCTTGGCCAGTTCACCCAGCAGCACCAACTGCTCGCCGATGTCCAGGTTAAGCCGTCCGGTGCAAGGGTCTACCAGTTCCAACTGCCAGGCCAGCAAGGTCAGGCAGGCCCATACCGCGGGCAGGGCTTCGCGTTGCAGGCAACCGACCTGGCAGGCCGGTGCCAGCAATTGCTGCAGGGCGGTGGTGTAATGGGCGACTTCGCGTAGGCCCAGATGTGCGGCCTGTCGAGCGAGGTTGTCGAGGGCATTTTCCAGGCAGTGGCAAGCATCCGGGTCGTTGTCGATCAGTTCCAGATGCTGCAGGCATTCCTGGGCCTGGGTCAGCAGTACCTGCGCATCCAGCAGGAACCCCTGCAGGGCGTTATCGAACGACAAGGCGCTGTCCATCATGATGCCCCCGCGCGTGGGGCTGGCACAGGGGACGGGCACGCCAAAACGATAGCTAGCAAAAGCCTGACTCCATTCATGCAATGAGAATGGCGTCACATTAATGGCTAAAGGATATTGCGAACATCAGGTCGCACCCGATTGTAGCTAAGGGTTTCCCTGATAAGGGCCTCAGGAGGGGAACTTTTGCTGTCCCGCTGAATCACCCGCGCTTCCCGCAGTAAAGCATGATGGTAAAGTGATATCAATTGCCTTCACGGCATTTTCCCGTAAGGGTCAAGGTGTGCGTGAAGCCGCCGATACAGGGTGGATGATTTCACTTTTTCCGACTCAAGCCTGGGGGCTTTCCAATGGCTGGCATTCTCGACACGGTAGACCAACGCACGCAACTGGTGGGTGAGAACCGCCTGGAAATCCTGATGTTTCGCCTGGCCGGCCGCCAGTTGTTCGCGATCAACGTGTTCAAGGTGCAGGAAGTGCTGCAGCTGCCCAAGTTGACCCTGATGCCCCAGCGCCACGCTTTCGTCTGCGGTGTGGTCAACCTGCGCGGCCAGACCCTGCCGGTGATCGACCTGTCCCAGGCGATCGGCATGCGCCCGCTGCAGCCGGGGCCGGACAGCACCATCATCGTCACCGAATACAACCGCTCGGTGCAGGCTTTCCTGGTGGGCGGTGTCGACCGTATCGTCAACATGAACTGGGAGGCGATCATGCCGCCGCCGTCCAGCGCCGGGCGCCAGCATTACCTGACGGCCATCACCAAGGTCGATGACAAGCTGGTGGAAGTGATCGACGTGGAGAAGGTGCTGGCCGAGATCGTGCCCTACAACGCCCGGGTTTCTGGCGACAAACTCGCCGATCCGGTGCTGGCCCGGGCCCGCGGCCGCGAAGTGCTGCTGGTGGACGATTCCAGCGTGGCACTGGCGCAATTGCGCGACACCCTGTCCCAGCTGGGTGTGAAGCTGCACGTGGCCAGTGATGGTCTGAAGGCGCTGCGCATGCTCAAGGGCTGGGCCGACGCTGGTGAGGATGTGTGCGAGAAGCTGCTGATGGTGTTCACCGACGCCGAGATGCCGGAAATGGACGGCTACCGGTTGACCACCGAGATCCGTGGCGATGCCCGTTTGCGCCAGCTGTACGTGGTTTTGCACACCTCGCTGTCGGGCAGTTTCAACGAATCCATGGTGAAGAAGGTAGGCTGCGACAACTTCCTGTCCAAGTTCCAGCCCGATCGCCTGGTCGACGTGGTCAAGCAACGCCTGTTGCTGGATGCCGCTACTGCGTGATCCCGGCCCCTGCGGGGTATAAGCTTGGCGTTTTGGCATGACGCGAGGCGGCAGGGATGTTTCTCAGTGAGCTGTATCGGTACCCGGTGAAGTCCGGGCAGGCGCAACGCCTGCAGGCTTCAGCGGTTGGGTTGCTGGGGTTGCAGGGTGACCGGCGCTGGATGGTGGTGGAGGAAGAAAATGGACGCTTCCTTACCCAGCGCGCCTGGCCTCATCTAGGCCAGATCAAGGCAAGCGACGATGACAGCGGCCAGTTGCTGCTGGAAGCACCTGGGCAAACTCCCTTGTGGGTACCTGTGCCACCTGCCGATGACGCCCTGCGCGGCGTGACCATCTGGCGCGATACCTTGCGTGTGCCGGATGCGGGCGACGCGGCGGCGGCCTGGCTCAGCCAGTTGCTGGGCAAGGCCGTGCGCCTGGTGTATTGCCCGGAGCAGCGCGCGCGTTACCTGCCCAATGGCTATGGCTTCAACAGTGACCGGGCGGCGTTCCCCGACGGTTTCCCGTTGTTGCTGATCAACCAGGGATCGCTGAAAGAACTCGATCGCCGTATCGGCCGGCCCATGGAGGTGCTTCGCTTTCGACCCAACCTGGTGGTGCAGGGGGCTGAACCGTTTGCCGAAGATGGCTGGAAGCGGATTCGTATCGGCAGCTTGGAGTTTCGCGTGCTCAAGCCCAGTGTGCGCTGCATCTTTACCACCATCGACCCGGTTACCGGCGAGCGCAGCGAGGACCGCGAGCCGATGGCCACGCTCAGGACCTTCCGTGAGAAGGAGGGGGATGTGCTGTTCGGGCAGAACCTGGCGGTGGATGGCAGCGGGTGGTTGGAGGTAGGGATGCAGGTCGAAATCCTGGAGTAGCTGTGTTGCCTGTGCCGGCCTCTTCGCGAGTAAACCCGCGAAGAGGCCGGCACAGGCTCAGTAGCAATCACATGTCATCGAAATACCGCTCATGCCAATCCACCAGCGGCTGCGGCGAGTTCAGCTTCTGCCCGTAGATCACCGAATACGACAGTACGTTCTGCACATACTGGCGCGTTTCGTCGAACGGGATCGACTCCACCCACACATCGAAGCTCAGGTGCTTGGCGCCTTTGAGCCACTGCCGCACACGCCCAGGCCCGGCGTTGTAGGCTGCCGACGCGAGCACCCGGTTGCCGTTGAACTGGCTGTGCACCTGGCTCAGGTAGGCCGCACCCAGCTGGATGTTCTTGTCTGGGTTGAGCACCTGCGCCGGTGATGCCAGCGGGATACTGAACTTGCGCGCGGTTTCCTTGGCCGTGGCCGGCATCAACTGCATCAGGCCGCTGGCACCGACCGGGGAACGGGCATCCTCCATGAACGCACTTTCCTGGCGGGTAATGGCGAAGACCCAGCTCGAATGCAGGCCGCGGACCTTGGCCTCGCGCACCAGGGTGTCGCGGTGGGCCATCGGGAAGCGGATGTCCAGGTCGTCCCAGTACTGCGCCTGGCTGATGGTGCGAATGGCCGGGAAGTACCAGCGCAGGTCGTAGCCCAGGCGCGCCTGGGCGACCATTTCGTCGCGGCTGAAGTGGCGGCTGACGTGGTACCACTCGCGGCGACCTTCGACGATCTGGCCACGGGCGTGGAACTCCAGGGCACGGCGGATGCCCGGGGTGTTGCGGACCTTGTTGACCAGCTGTGGGCTGAGCACCAGCGGCTTGTTGTTCAGCTGGTAAGGGGTTTGTGCCCGGTCGGCAGCGAGGAAACCGTAGAAGTCACGCTCGCGCGCCACGGTCTTGTACAGCAGCGGGATCTGTGGGTTGTTCGGCTGCGCCAGCTCCAGGCTGCGCGCCTGCCAGTACTTCCAGCGGCTGCTGTTGGCCAGGTCCTGGGGCAGGCGGCGGGTCAGCTCGTAGGCGTCTTCCCAGCGGCCCAGGCGCAGTAGCAGGCGCAGGCGCCATTCGCTGACGGTGTTGTCACGCAGCTCGGGGTCGTAACGGGTCATCAGGTCGAGCGCGCGCGGGTCGTAGCGGCGCGCCAGCGTCAGGCCGATTTCGCGGGCGATGGCCACCTTCTCGTCGCGTGAAAAGTGCATGCGCTGGGCGTAGTCGTCGAGCAGCGCCATGGCCCGCTCCGGGTCCTGTCGGGCAAGGCGGCGCAGGCCGAGGCTGACCACGTCGGACATGGCTTCGTTGGCCGGGGTGAAGCGCGACGGCTGGTTGAGCAGCTCGGGTTTCTGCGCCACCTCTACCAGCAGGCGCCCCTGCGGCGCGAGGGTGGTCAGGGTCTTGACCAGGTTGTTGGCCAGACCGTAATTGCGCGCCTGGGCCGCCAGCTTGGTGCGTTGCCAGCGCTTGGCCTCGGTCAGTTGGCCCTCGGCCGCCCACATGCCGAACAGTGTGTCGCAGGTAGCCGGCTGCGACTTGCCGACGTTCCACAGTTTGTCGGCCGTGGCAAAACCCTCGGCGCGCAGGCCGTGGCTGAGCTGGTACTGGCCGTTGAGGCAGTCCAGTTCGGTGAAGTTGAGCTTGGGGTCGTAGTACTTGACGAAAGTGTTCCATTCGCCGCGTTCGGCAAGCCAGCGCAACCAGCGTAGTTTCATCCAGTTGGCCTGGGGCAGGTCGCCATGCTTGGCAAGGAAACCTTCGATTTCCTGGTTGCTCGCGGTTTTCAGGCGGGCGGTGAGTTCGTCGTAGGCCAGGTAGGGCGTCAGCGGGTAGTCGCTGAGGGCCTGGGCATAGCGCAGATAGGGGCCTTTGTCGCCTTTGGCCAGCGCGCGCTTGGCCTCGTCATAGTACTGGCGTTGCAGGGTAAGATCGGCGGCCTGCGCCGCGCAGGTGGCGGCGGTGAGCAGCAGGCAGGATGCAATATGTAACAGGCGGCTGCGCATGATACGTCCGGGCAGTTGAACCATGGGGAAGTGACGGCGGAGCCAGCACTGTTGGAAGCTATTGCCTTAGCTTAGCTGTTTGCCAGCGGCGGGTGAAAGCACTGTGCTTGTATCGGGATATTAAGTTCGACCAGATGTCGCAAAGCCCTTGCCGGATGGCCAGGCGGATGCCGTCGGGGGCCAAGTCAGGTAGAATGCGCGCCCGATTTATGGAGACCAACATGACCCTGCTCAAATTCAGCGATGTGTCCCTCGCATTCGGCGCCATGCCGCTGCTGGACAAAGTGTCCTGGCAGATCGCTCGTGGCGAGCGGGTGTGCATCATCGGCCGCAACGGCACCGGCAAGTCGAGCATGCTGCGCCTGGTCAAGGGCGAGCAGAAGGGCGACGACGGCGAAATCTGGCGTGCCCCGGGCCTGAAGATCGGCGAGCTGCCGCAGGAGCTGCCGGTGGCCGACGAGCGCACGGTGTTCGACGTGGTGGCCGCAGGCCTGGATGGTGTGGGCGATCTGCTGGCGCAGTTCCATCACCTGAGCCTGAACATCCAGGGTGACGAAGACCTGGAAAAACTCATGCACGTCCAGCACGAGCTGGAAGCCCGTGACGGCTGGCGCCTGCAGCAGGTGGTGGAAAGCACTCTCAGCCGCCTGCAGCTGCCGGCCGACAAGACCCTGGCCGAACTGTCCGGTGGCTGGCGCCGCCGCGTGCTGCTGGCCCAGGCGCTGGTGTCGGAGCCCGACCTGCTGCTGCTCGACGAGCCGACCAACCACCTGGACATCGGTGCCATCGCCTGGCTCGAAGAGGCCCTGCGCGGCTTCAATGGCGCGGTACTGTTCATCACCCACGACCGTTCGTTCCTGCAGAACCTGGCCACCCGCATCCTCGAACTGGACCGCGGCGGCCTGATCGACTGGAACGGCGACTATGCCAGCTTCCTGGTGCACAAGGAGGCCGCGCTGGCCGCCGAGGAAACCGCCAACGCGTTGTTCGACAAGCGTCTGGCCCAGGAAGAGGTATGGATTCGCCAGGGCATCAAGGCCCGCCGTACCCGCAACGAAGGCCGCGTACGCGCACTGAAGGCCCTGCGCGTGGAGCGTAGCGAACGCCGCGAGCGCCAGGGCAAGGCCAACATCCAGATCGAGGCGGCGGAAAAGTCCGGCAAGCAGGTGATGGTGCTGGAGAACGTCAGCTTCCATCACCCGGAAGGGCCTGTGCTGGTCAAGGACTTCTCCATGGTCCTGCAGCGTGAGGACCGCATCGGCCTGCTTGGCGCGAATGGTACCGGCAAGACCACGTTGCTAAAGCTGATGCTCGGTGACCTGGAGCCGACCGCAGGCAAGGTAGAGCGCGGCACCAAGCTGGAAGTGGCCTATTTCGACCAGATGCGCCACCAGCTCGACCTGGAAAAGACCGTTATCGACAACCTGGCCGAAGGCCGGGACTTCATCGAGATCGACGGCCAGAACCGCCATGTGCTGAGCTACCTGGGCGATTTCCTGTTCAGCCCTCAGCGTGCCCGTACGCCGGTCAAGGCGCTCTCGGGTGGCGAGCGTGCACGGCTGTTGCTGGCCAAGCTGTTCAGCAAGCCGGCCAACCTGCTGGTGCTTGACGAGCCGACCAACGACCTGGACGTGGAAACCCTCGAGCTGCTCGAGGAGGTGCTGTCCAACTACAAGGGCACCGTGCTGATGGTCAGCCACGACCGGGCCTTCCTCGACAACGTCGTCACCAGCACCCTGGTGTTCGAAGGCGAGGGCAAGGTGCGTGAATACGTCGGTGGTTACGAGGACTGGATTCGCCAAGGGGGCTCGCCGAAGCTGCTGGGCGTGACCGAGAGCAAGGGCGGCAAGTCCGAGCTCAACAGCGCGGTGGTGGAGAAGGTAGAGGCCAAGCCGGCGCCTGCGCCGGTTGCAGTGGTGGCCGATGGTTCGAAGAAGAAGCTCAGCTACAAGCTGCAACGTGAGCTGGAAATGCTGCCGGGGCAGATCGACGAGCTGGAGCAGCGCATGGCCGAGGCCCAGGAAGAAGTGAATGCGGCGGGCTTCTATCAGCGGCCGATTGCGGAAACCTCGGCAGTGCTGGCCAAGATCGAGAAGCTGCAGAGTGAGCTGGATGTGCTGGTGGAGCGCTGGGCCGAGCTGGAAGGCTGATCGGCGTTAGCCTGACCCGGCCTCTTCGCGGGTTAACCCGCTCCCACAAGGACCGCACCGCTGTTGAGCGCGGTGCAGTACCTGTGGGAGCGGGTTCACCCGCGAAAGGGCCGGCACAGGTTGAATCATTCCTTCTTCTGCAATCGCACCGCCAGTACATCGCACGGCGCGCCATGCAGCACGTCATTGGCCGTGGAGCCCAGCAGCAATGCCAGGCCATGCCGGCCATGGCTGCCAACCACGATCAGGTCGCACTTCTGGTCCTTGGCCAACTGGTGGATTTCCTGGCGCGGCTGGCCATAGGTCAGGTGCGAGTCGCCGCGGTGGATGTCCGGGTATTTGTTGAACAGGCGGTCCATGCGTTCCTTGGCCTGGTCGAACTGCTGCTGTTGCAGCTGCGACAGGTCCATCGGCACGTCGCCGCCGAACGCCATGGCCATCGGCTCGACGATGTGTACCAGCGAAACCTTGGCATTCGACGGCGCGGCCAGCGCCATGGCGCGCTTGATCACCGGGTCGCATTCTTCGGTCAGGTCGACGGCGACCAGAAGATGTTCGTAGGACATGAGCGGAACTCCTGACAATCGCGATAGAAGAAGTATGGTCGCTTTCGGGCGGGTCTTCCGTGAAAAATGGCTAACCAGCTCATTTGCAACGTTTTATGGGAACTACTGATATGACGGTATTGCTGGTGGTGTCAATCCTCGCGCTGATTCTCAGCCCGCTTTCCTGGCTGCGCACATCGCGCAAGCAGAGCGAGCAGATGAAGCTGCGCCTGGAGGCTCGGCGCATGGGTTTGGCCATGCAGCTGGCGCCGCAGCAGTGGCCGCACTGGCTGGAAAAGGAGCCGCCAAGCCCATGCCCGCAATACCACCGGGCGCGTCGCCGCGGGCATGAGGACAGCTTCTGCTTCTGGCAGATCACCCCGGGGGTTTGGTGGAACCAGTGGCGTGAACCCTGCGAGGACCCACGCTTCATGGAGGCCTTGGCACGCTTGCCGGCGAGTGTCTACAAGGTCGAGGCCGATGCCCGGATGATCGCGTTGTACTGGACCGAGCGGGGCGATACGGCTGTGTTGCAGGATATTGCCCACGTCCTCGAAGCCCTGGCTTGAGAGCTGTCTTGCACGGGCCCTGTAGGAGCGGCCTTGTGTCGCGATCGGGCTGCGCAGCAGCCCCGGCAATCTTTGCTTTTCTCTCAAATCCCCGGGGCTGCTGCGCAGCCCGATCGCGACACAAGGCCGCTCCTACAGGGGTATGCGGTGCTTTTTAAGCCTCTATAACGACAAAGCGGCGGCTTGGCCGAACCCTGAAGGGGTGGGGTGCCAAGTCGCCGCTTTGCGTTCTGCTGCGCAGAAAAGGCCAGGCAGGCCGGGTATGCATTCAAGCAAGTGCCAGTGTAGCCGTTGGAGGCCGCCGCGCAAGGCAAAAGCTGCAGCATTCTTCTGCGGTTCATGGTCAATCGCCGACATGAATGGTCAGCAATCACTGTCATCATGTTTTGTACCGGGACGCTACAAAATGACCGGAAAGTCGTGTTTTCACCTTGCTCGCGAGCATTTGACAACGCCGATCTTTTCGGAGAATGTGTGCACACCCAAATCAAACGGGCGTATGAATTGAGCGTTTGTATGTCATGACGCCAAGCCATACTTCCGACTAGCGCGCTGACGGGTGTGCCTGGGGCAGGGCAGCTAGGCCTGCTTTTGCCGCAGCGATCGGCGTGTACAGTTCAGCTTCCATATCGTGGAGATCAGTTGATGATTTACGAAGGTAAAGCCATCACGGTTAAGGCTCTTGAAAGTGGCATCGTCGAGCTCAAGTTCGACCTCAAGGGTGAGTCCGTCAACAAGTTCAACCGCCTGACCCTGAACGAACTGCGCCAGGCCGTCGATGCCATCCAGGCCGACGCCTCGGTCAAGGGCGTGATCGTCAGCAGTGGCAAGGACGTGTTCATAGTCGGCGCCGACATCACCGAGTTCGTCGACAACTTCAAGCTGCCCGAGGCCGAACTGGTCGCCGGCAACCTGGAAGCCAACCGCATTTTCAACGCCTTCGAAGACCTCGAAGTGCCGACCGTCGCCGCCATCAACGGCATCGCCCTGGGCGGCGGCCTGGAAATGTGCCTGGCCGCCGACTACCGGGTCATGTCCACCAGCGCCAAGATCGGCCTGCCGGAAGTCAAGCTGGGTATCTACCCGGGCTTTGGCGGCACCGTGCGCCTGCCGCGCCTGATCGGTTCGGACAACGCCATCGAATGGATCGCCGCCGGCAAGGAAAACCGTGCCGAGGACGCCCTGAAAGTGGGGGCTGTCGACGCCGTGGTCGCGCCTGAGCTGCTGATGGCCGGTGCCCTTGACCTGGTCAAGCGCGCCATCAGTGGCGAGCTGGACTACAAGGCCAAGCGCCAGCCCAAGCTGGAAAAGCTCAAGCTCAACGCCATCGAACAGATGATGGCCTTCGAGACTGCCAAGGGCTTCGTCGCCGGCCAGGCCGGCCCGAACTACCCAGCCCCGGTCGAAGCCATCAAGACTATCCAGAAGGCTGCCAACTTCGGCCGTGACAAGGCCCTGGAAGTCGAAGCCGCAGGCTTCGCCAAGCTGGCCAAGACCTCGGTTGCCGAGAGCCTCATCGGCCTGTTCCTCAACGACCAGGAACTCAAGCGCAAGGCCAAGGCGCATGACGAAATCGCCCACGACGTGAAGCAGGCCGCCGTGCTCGGTGCCGGCATCATGGGTGGCGGCATCGCCTACCAATCGGCGGTCAAGGGCACCCCGATCCTGATGAAGGATATCCGCGAGGAAGCCATCCAGCTGGGCCTGAACGAGGCCTCCAAGCTGCTCGGCAACCGCGTCGAGAAGGGCCGCCTGACCCCGGCCAAGATGGCCGAGGCACTCAACGCCATTCGCCCGACCCTGTCCTATGGTGACTTCGCCAATGTCGACATCGTCGTCGAGGCCGTGGTCGAGAACCCGAAAGTCAAGCAGGCCGTGCTGGCTGAAGTGGAAGCCCAGGTGAAGGACGATGCGATCCTCGCTTCCAACACCTCGACCATTTCCATCAACCTGCTGGCCAAGGCGCTCAAGCGCCCGGAAAACTTCGTTGGCATGCACTTCTTCAACCCGGTGCACATGATGCCGCTGGTGGAAGTCATCCGTGGCGAGAAGTCCAGTGAAGTGGCGGTTGCCACCACCGTGGCCTACGCCAAGAAAATGGGCAAGAACCCGATCGTGGTCAACGACTGCCCGGGCTTCCTGGTCAACCGCGTGCTGTTCCCGTACTTCGGCGGCTTCGCCAAGCTGGTAAGCGCCGGTGTCGACTTCGTGCGTATCGACAAGGTCATGGAGAAGTTCGGCTGGCCAATGGGCCCGGCGTACCTGATGGACGTGGTCGGCATCGACACCGGCCACCACGGCCGCGACGTGATGGCCGAAGGGTTCCCGGACCGCATGAAGGACGAGCGCCGCTCGGCCGTTGACGCATTGTACGAGGCCAACCGCCTGGGGCAGAAGAACGGCAAGGGCTTCTACGCCTACGAAACCGACAAGCGCGGCAAGCCGAAGAAGGTCGCCGACGCCACCGTGCTCGACGTGCTCAAGCCGATCGTCTACGAGCAGCGTGAAGTCACCGACGAAGACATCATCAACTGGATGATGGTCCCGCTGTGCCTGGAGACCGTGCGCTGCCTGGAAGACGGCATCGTCGAAACCGCTGCCGAAGCCGACATGGGTCTGGTCTACGGCATTGGTTTCCCTCCCTTCCGCGGTGGTGCGCTGCGCTACATCGACTCGATCGGTGTGGCCGAATTCGTTGCCCTGGCCGATCAATACGCCGACCTGGGGCCGCTGTACCACCCGACCGCGAAGCTGCGTGAGATGGCCAAGAACGGCCAGCGCTTCTTCAACTGAGCGGTCAACGAGCTAGAGCGAGAGATTTGATATGAGCCTGAATCCAAGAGACGTGGTGATTGTCGACTTCGGTCGCACGCCGATGGGCCGCTCCAAGGGTGGCATGCACCGCAATACCCGCGCCGAAGACATGTCGGCGCACCTGATCAGCAAGCTGTTGGAACGCAACGACAAGGTCGACCCGAAAGAAGTCGAGGACGTGATCTGGGGCTGCGTCAACCAAACCCTCGAGCAGGGCTGGAACATCGCCCGCATGGCCTCGCTGATGACCCAGATCCCGCACACTTCCGCGGCGCAGACCGTCAGCCGCCTGTGCGGCTCGTCGATGAGCGCGCTGCACACCGCCGCCCAGGCGATCATGACCGGCAACGGTGATGTGTTCGTGGTCGGTGGCGTGGAGCACATGGGCCACGTCAGCATGATGCATGGCGTCGACCCCAACCCGCACCTGTCCTTGCATGCTGCCAAGGCTTCCGGGATGATGGGCCTGACCGCGGAAATGCTCGGCAAGATGCACGGCATCACCCGTGAGCAGCAGGACCTGTTCGGCCTGCGTTCGCACCAGCTGGCCCACAAGGCCACGGTCGAAGGCAAGTTCAAGGACGAAATCATCCCGATGCAGGGCTACGACGAGAACGGCTTCCTGAAGGTGTTCGATTTCGACGAAACCATTCGCCCGGAAACCACCCTCGAAGGCCTGGCATCGCTGAAGCCGGCGTTCAACCCGAAAGGCGGTACCGTCACTGCCGGTACCTCGTCGCAGATCACCGACGGTGCATCGTGCATGATCGTCATGTCCGGTCAGCGCGCCATGGACCTGGGCATCCAGCCATTGGCGGTCATCCGTTCCATGGCGGTAGCTGGTGTCGACCCGGCAATCATGGGCTACGGCCCGGTGCCGTCGACCCAGAAAGCCCTCAAGCGTGCTGGCCTGACCATGGCCGACATCGATTTCATCGAGCTCAATGAAGCCTTCGCTGCACAGGCCCTGCCAGTGCTGAAAGACTTGAAAGTACTCGACAAGATGGATGAGAAGGTTAACCTGCACGGCGGCGCCATTGCCTTGGGCCACCCGTTCGGTTGCTCCGGGGCGCGGATTTCCGGCACCCTGCTCAATGTCATGAAGCAGAATGGCGGTACCCTGGGGGTGGCGACCATGTGCGTCGGCCTCGGCCAAGGTATCACCACTGTCTTCGAGCGCGTCTGATCGCGTAGCGGGACAGCGACCGGGGCCTTGTGCCCCGGTTTTGTTTTTACAGGTTTTATTCAAGAGGGTGGAGCAACATGCAGATACAACCAGGCGTATACCGGCATTACAAAGGGCCTGAGTACCGTGTCTTCAGTGTTGCGCGGCACTCCGAGAGCGAAGAGTGGATGGTGTTCTACCAATGCCTGTATGGTGATTACAGCTTCTGGGTACGGCCACTTTCGATGTTCCGGGAGTCCGTCGAGGTTGACGGCGAGCAGGTGCCACGCTTTGCTTTGGTCAAGGCCGAAGAGGGGCTGCCCGGGGTGCTGGGCAAGTCGCACCAGTGATAGTCCGAACTTGACCTCACACTTTTGCCACTATATATAGCGGTGCCGCGTCTGGCACCTGACGCGTTTTTCATCTTCAGATTCAGGAATACTCCGATCCATGGGCAAATCGCTGGTCATTGTGGAATCCCCGGCCAAGGCCAAGACCATCAACAAGTACCTGGGCAACCAGTACGTGGTGAAGTCGAGTATCGGCCATATCCGAGACCTCCCCACCAGCGGTTCGGCCAGCGCCAGCAAAGAGCCAGCCGCCAAGCGTGGCAAGGCCGCGGGTGAGGCTCCGGCCCTGTCGCCGAAGGAAAAGGCCCGCCGCCAGCTGGTGGCACGCATGGGCGTCGACCCCGACCACGGCTGGAAGGCCAAGTACGAGATCCTGCCTGGCAAGGAAAAGGTGATCGAAGAGCTGCGCCGCCTGGCGAAGGACGCCGACACCATCTATCTCGCAACCGACTTGGACCGCGAAGGGGAAGCCATTGCCTGGCACCTGCGCGAGGCCATCGGCGGCGACGACACCCGCTACAAGCGCGTGGTGTTCAACGAAATCACCAAGAAGGCTATCCAGGAAGCCTTCTCGCAGCCGGGCGAGCTGGATATCGACCGGGTCAACGCGCAGCAGGCGCGGCGTTTCCTCGACCGCGTGGTCGGCTACATGGTTTCGCCGCTGCTGTGGGCCAAGATCGCCCGGGGCTTGTCCGCCGGCCGTGTACAGTCGGTCGCGGTGAAGCTGGTGGTGGAGCGCGAGCGTGAAATCCGCGCGTTCATCCCGGAAGAGTACTGGGAAATCCATGCCGACCTCGGCACCGCCAAGAACGCCAAGGTGCGCTTCGAAGTGGCCCGCGAGAAGGGCGAGGCCTTCAAACCGCTGAACGAAGCCCAGGCCATGGCCGCGCTGGAGAAGCTCAAGGCTTCCAGCTACAGCGTGGTCAAGCGCGAAGACCGCCCGACCAGCAGCAAGCCTTCGGCACCGTTCATTACCTCCACCTTGCAGCAGGCCGCCAGCAACCGCCTGGGCTTCGGTGTGAAGAAAACCATGATGATGGCCCAGCGCTTGTACGAAGCCGGCTACATCACCTACATGCGTACCGACTCGACCAACCTGTCGGCCGACGCCCTGGATATGGCGCGCAGCTACATCGAGCGCGAGTTCGGCAAGCAGTACCTGCCCGAGGCACCGCTGGTGTACGGCAGCAAGGAAGGCGCCCAGGAGGCGCACGAAGCGATTCGTCCTTCCGACGTGAACACCCACCCGAGCAAGCTCAGTGGCATGGAGCGTGACGCCGAGCGCCTGTATGAGCTGATCTGGCGCCAGTTCCTGGCCTGCCAGATGCCGCCGGCGCAGTACCTGTCCACCAGCGTCACCGTGGCTGCAGGCGACTTCGAGTTGCGTGCCAAGGGCCGTATCCTCAAGTTCGACGGTTACACCCGTGTGCTGCCGCAACAGAGCAAGCCTGGCGAAGACGACGTGTTGCCGGAAATGGTCCAGGGCGAAGCGCTGAAGCTGATCCAGATCGACCCGAGCCAGCACTTCACCAAGCCACCGGCGCGCTTCACCGAAGCCAGCCTGGTCAAGGAAATGGAAAAGCGCGGCATCGGTCGCCCGTCGACCTATGCGGCGATCATTTCGACCATTCAGGACCGTGGCTATGTGACCCTGCACAACCGCCGCTTCTATTCCGAGAAGATGGGCGACATCGTCACCGAGCGCCTGTCCGAAAGCTTCTCCAACCTGATGGACTACGGCTTTACCGCCGACATGGAAGAGAACCTCGACGACGTGGCCCAGGGCGAGCGTGACTGGAAGAACGTGCTCGACGAGTTCTACGGCGACTTCAGCAAGAAACTGCAGACTGCCGAGTCCAGCGAAGACGGCATGCGTGCCAACCAGCCGACCATGACCAACATTCCGTGCAAGGAATGTGGCCGGCCGATGATGATCCGCACCGCCTCCACCGGCGTGTTCCTCGGTTGCTCGGGCTACAGCCTGCCGCCGAAAGAGCGCTGCAAGGCCACCGTCAACCTGGTGCCGGGCGACGAGATTGCCGCCGACGACGAGGGCGAATCGGAATCCCGCGTGTTGCTGGGCAAGCACCGCTGCCCGATCTGCGCCACGGCGATGGATGCATACCTGCTGGACGAGAAGCACAAGCTGCACATCTGCGGTAACAACCCGGATTGCGCTGGCTACGAGATCGAGGAAGGCAACTACCGCATCAAGGGTTACGAAGGGCCGAGCCTGGAGTGCGACAAGTGTGGCAGCGAGATGCAGTTGAAGACTGGCCGCTTTGGCAAGTTCTTCGGTTGCACCAACCCGGCGTGCAAGAACACTCGCAAACTGCTCAAGAGCGGCGAGGCGGCGCCACCGAAGATGGACAAGGTGGACATGCCGGAGCTCAAGTGCGAGAAGGTCGACGATACCTACGTGCTGCGTGATGGCGCTTCGGGGCTGTTCCTGGCAGCCAGCCAGTTCCCCAAGAATCGCGAAACCCGTGCACCGCTGGTGCTGGAAATCGTTCCACACAAACACGAGATTGATCCGAAGTACCACTTCCTGTGCGATGCGCCGCAGAAAGACCCGGAAGGCCGCCCTGCAGTTATCCGCTACAGCCGCAAGACCAAGGAGCAGTATGTGCAGTCCGAGGTTGATGGCAAGCCGACCGGCTGGAAGGCGTTCTACGACGGCAATGCGTGGAAGGTTGAAGACAAGCGCTGATTCTTCATCAGTCTCTGACCTGCGCGCGCCCTTGTAGGAGCGGCCTTGTGTCGCGAAAGGGCTGCAAAGCAGCCCCAGGATTTCAGCGCAGATGCACAAATTGCTGGGGCTGCTTTGCAGCCCTTTCGCGACACAAGGCCGCTCCTACAGCTGACCGCGTTAACCGGTCAGGCGGGGCAAGCCTGCGTAGGGGCGCAAAGCGGCCCCAATCATTTATGATGCAGCTATCCGCCTTGCAGCCTTAGGGAGGTCACTGAAATGGCCCAGGAACTCTACACCCGCACCAATCAGAAACTGTTCTTTGCCGGCCTCGCCCTGGAGTCCATGGCCAAGGCCGAACAAAGCCAGGCCATGAATGCCCAGGGCCTGGTCCAGGCCGAACGCGAGTCGGCGCTGTTCCATCTCTACGGCGCATTGCTGGGCCTGTGTCATGAAATTGGTGGCTTCTACCGCCTGCCAGTTGTTGCAACTGTCGAGCAAGCACTGGCTGACGACGCCCTGAACGGTATCGCCATCCCGGAAGTGGCCGAGCTGCTGGAGCTGGCCCGCCAGCGCGAAACCTGGCTGGCACAAATGCTTGGTGCTTATGCCGATTTGTTCCGACCACCGGTCGCGAAAAAAACGCCGAAAACCGACGTTACCCAGCCATTGATTCAGGCGGTCAATCTCGATGAGCCCGAGCATCCGGCGCTGTCGCATGCCGAACTGGAACGCTGGCGCAGCGACCTCAAAGGCCTGGTGAGACGTTTCCGTGACGCGTTGAGTGAGTGCTGATAGCAGCTACGGCTGGTACAATGCCGGCCTTTCGCGGAGAACTGCCATTTATGTCTACGTCGTTTCTGGAAATTGTCGAGTTGCCTGATGGCCGCATCGAACTGCGTCGCGCCGAGGATGAGGGCTCTCTGGTAACCCTGGATTTCTCGGAAGACGCCAAGGCGTTCCTGCAGGGTCAGCATGTGGAAGTGGCCAAGGCCATGCTCAGCGTGGGCGTACAGATGGCCGGTCGCCTGATGGATGGCGAGCTTGAGCGTGATGAAGGGCCGCGAGTGCTGCACTGAGGTGCAGCAAGGCATCAGGTTTCATGCAGTGACAGGCAAAGCCTGAACATCAGCCGAGGCGGATGTTCAGGCTTTGTGCGTTTCCGGCACTGGCAGCGCGCAGCAATTGCTGGCGCGCAGTGGCGTTGACATTGCCCAGCCAGCTGACGACGGTGTGGCTGCGGCCCAGACGCAAGGCTTCGCAGGCCAGTTGAAGCGGGCTTTGATTGCCGCGAGGTTGCAGCAGCAGGATGCGTTCACGGTTGAGCCCGGCATCGCGCAGCCAGGCCTGGGTCAGGCTCGACGGCGGGGCGATCAGGGTCAGCCAGCGGGTCTCGTCCTCTTCGCTCAGTTCGCGCAGCACGGGTGCCAGCAGGCTTTGGCAATGCCCGGGGGCTCCGCGCAGCGACAGTTCGCTGAACAGCTCGGGCTGGCTGTTCTTGCGTGCCACTTCGCTGGCTTTCAGGCCAGGCAGTACGGGCTGGGCGAGGAATGCTTCGAACAATGGCAACTGAGCTTGCTCGGGTACGTGAATGAACTGCTGCATGATGCCTCCTGGATCAGCGGCGAATGACGCCGACGCTCAAGCCCTCGATCACCAGCTCCTGTTCTTTCAGGTCGACTTCGATGGGGGCGAATTCGGGGTTTTCGGCAAGCAGCCACACCTTGCTGCCTTCGCGCTTGAAGCGCTTGACGGTGACTTCGTCGCCGATGCGGGCCACGACGATCTGGCCATTGCGGGCTTCGCGGCAGGTGTGTACCGCCAGCAGGTCGCCATCGAAGATGCCGACGTCCTTCATACTCATGCCGTGTACGCGCAGCAGATAGTCGGCCTGGGGGTGGAAGAAGTCGGGGTTGATGTTGCAGGATTGCTCGATGTGCTGTTCGGCAAGGATCGGCGCACCGGCGGCAACCCGGCCGATGATCGGCAGGCCGCTTTCTTCGGCCTTGGCTTCCAGGCCGGGGATGCGAATACCACGGGAGGCGCCCGGGGTCATCTCGATCGCGCCTTTGCGGGCGAGGGCCTTGAGGTGCTCCTCGGCGGCGTTGGGCGACTTGAAGCCCAGCTCCTGAGCAATCTCGGCGCGCGTCGGCGGGAAGCCGTTGTCTTCCAGGCAACGCTTGATGAACGCGAGAATTTCGGCTTGGCGTGGCGTCAGTTTCAACATGGTGAGCGCTCTGTCTTTTTGTACAGTGACTGGGATTATATACAGTACTGGATGCGCTGCAAGCCAAAACCCGCAATAAACAGTAGCAATGGCGCTTGCAGCCACCCGCCTGGCGTTTTTAAATGGCGACCGACCGGTCACCGAGCCTTGACAGAAACAGGGCTGAAACGTATGTTTCAAACACCTGTTTGTCTGGCGGAGTAGTCGGAGTAGTCATGGCCCAATCGGAAACCGTTGAACGCATTCTCGATGCTGCCGAGCAGCTGTTCGCGGAAAGGGGGTTCGCAGAAACCTCGTTGCGGCTGATTACCAGCAAGGCCGGGGTCAACCTGGCGGCAGTCAACTATCACTTCGGCTCCAAGAAGGCCCTGATCCAGGCAGTGTTTTCGCGCTTCCTCGGGCCGTTCTGCGCCAGCCTCGAACGTGAGCTGGAGCGGCGCCAGGCCAAGCCTGAGCACAAGCCGAGCCTCGAGGAGCTGCTGGAAATGCTGGTCGAGCAGGCTTTGGCCGTGCAGCCGCGCAGCAACAACGACCTGTCGATCTTCATGCGCCTGCTGGGTCTGGCCTTCAGCCAGAGCCAGGGCCACCTGCGGCGTTACCTGGAAGACATGTACGGCAAGGTGTTCCGCCGGTACATGCTACTGGTCAACGAGGCCGCGCCGCGCATTCCGCCGCTGGAGCTGTTCTGGCGCGTGCACTTCATGCTTGGCGCCGCCGCCTTCAGCATGTCTGGTATCAAGGCCCTGCGGGCGATTGCCGAAACCGATTTCGGCATCAATACCTCGATCGAGCAGGTAATGCGCCTGATGGTGCCGTTCCTGGCTGCGGGCATGCGTGCCGATAGCGGTGTAACCGACGACGCCATGGCCGCCGCGCAGCTGCGCCCGCGCACCAAGACCAGCGCAGGCGCGACCACCGCCAAGGCCTGAAGGCTGGGCGGGGCAGGGCGCTTCGGCTAAGCTAGCGCCCATGCCTGACCTCGACTTCCTGCACATTTCCCTCGCCGATCAGCGCCTTTATGGTTTTGCCGATGGCCAGCTGCGCGTACGCCTGCCGGTTTCAACGGCGCGCAACGGCGCCGGCGAGCGCAACGGCTCGGGTTGCACGCCGTGTGGCTTGCACCAGGTGCGAGCGAAGATCGGCGCGGGCTTGCCGCTGAAAGCGGTATTGGTCGGGCGGCGCTGGACCGGCGAGGTGTGGTCGCCGGCCTTGCATGCGCAATACCCCGGCCGGGACTGGATCCTCACCCGCATCCTCTGGCTTAGTGGCTGCGAGCCGGGTGTCAACCGCCTGGGTGCGGTCGACACCTTCCGCCGTTATATCTACCTGCACGGCACCCCGGATACGGAACCCTTGGGCGTAGCGCTGTCCCATGGATGCATACGCCTGCGCAACATCGATTTGCTAAGCCTGTTCGAGCAGGTGCCGGCCCATTGCCCGGTGCGCATCGAGCAGGCCGCCTGCCCCCAGTGGGCTTCTCTCAGTCTTCAATGAAGGATTACCCATGACTGTCAGCCTGCAAGGCTCCCTGATGGTGGATATCGCCGGTAAATGGCTGACCGCCGAAGACCGTCACCTGCTACGCCAACCTGAAGTGGCTGGCCTGATCATTTTTGCCCGCAACATCGACAGCCCGCGCCAGGTGCGTGAACTGTGCGCGTCGATCCGTGCCATCCGGCCCGACCTGATCCTGGCGGTGGACCAGGAGGGCGGCCGGGTGCAGCGCCTGCGCCAGGGCTTTGTGCGCCTGCCGGCCATGCGAGCGCTGGCCGACAATGACAACGCCGAGTACCTGGCCGAGCAGTGCGGTTGGTTGATGGCGACCGAGGTGCTGGCGGTTGGCCTGGACCTCAGCTTTGCCCCAGTACTCGACCTGGACCACCAGCGCAGCGCCGTGGTGGGCAGCCGCGCCTTCGAGAGTGACCCGCTGCGTGCCACGCAACTGGCCGGGGCGTTCATCCGTGGCATGAATGCGGCGGGTATGGCGGCTTGTGGCAAGCACTTCCCGGGGCATGGCTGGGCCGAAGCGGACTCGCATGTGGCCATCCCGACCGATGAGCGCAGCCTCGAACAGCTGCGCCAGGCCGACCTGGTGCCGTTCACCCGCCTGAGCGGGCAATTGGCGGCAGTGATGCCGGCGCATGTCATCTACCCGCAGGTCGACAACCAGCCGGCTGGCTTCTCGCGGCGCTGGTTGCAGGACATCCTGCGTGGCGAGCTGGGTTTCGACGGGGTGATTTTCAGTGACGATTTGTCGATGGCCGGCGCACATGTTGTCGGGGACGCGGCGAGCCGCATCGAAGCAGCACTGAGCGCCGGTTGTGATATGGGGCTGGTTTGCAATGATCGGGCGGCGGCGGAGCTGGCATTGAGTGCGGCACAACGCATGAAGGTAAAACCTTCGCCACGCATCGCAGGCATGCGCGGGCAAGGGTTTGCGCGGACTGACTATCGTCAGCAGCCTCGTTGGCAGCAGGCATTGTCCGCGTTGAAGGACGCTCAACTGGTCGACTGACGAGGCTCCACCCTGCTCGGTCCGAGACAGGATCCTGCGTTTTCGATGTGCGTATTGCGTGAGTACACCGGGAAATGTGCCCCGGTGTACCAGGCGGCACGCATTCCAGAGACTCGGGCAAAGCGGAGATTTCTCCGCTTCGCCCGTAATGGGTTTCTGATATTCGATTAGAGGATTTTGTAATGACAGTTTGTATGCAGGGGGCCTTGATGGTCGATATCGAAGGCACAGGGCTGACGCCTGAGGATCGTCGGTTATTGCTCCAGCCTGAAGTAGCTGGTTTGATCATCTTTGCTCGTAATATTGCCCACCCGCGTCAGGTGCGGGAGCTGTGCGCTTCGGTACGTGCTTTGCGCCCTGACCTGATCATTGCGGTCGATCAGGAAGGTGGGCGGGTGCAACGCTTGCGTGAAGGGTTCGTCAGGTTGCCATCCATGCGGCAGATCGCCCAGAGCGATGATGCCGAGCGATTGGCCGGGCATTGTGGCTGGTTGATGGCAACCGAGGTGCTGGCGATCGGGCTGGATTTGAGTTTTGCTCCAGTGCTCGATCTGGATCATGGGCGCAGTGCAGTCATTGGTGCACGTGCCTTCGATGGTGATCCAGAGCGTGTCACTCAGCTGGGTGGGGCGTTCATCCGGGGCATGACTGCAGCGGGCATGGCAGCATGCGGCAAGCATTTTCCTGGGCATGGCTGGGCTGAGGCCGATTCGCATGTGGCCATTCCCGTAGATGATCGCAGCCTGGATGAACTGCGCAAGACGGACCTGGTGCCATTTACCCGATTGGCACGCCAGCTGTCGGCAGTGATGCCTGCACATGTGATCTATCCCCAGGTCGATAGTAAGCCCGCCGGTTTTTCGAGGCGCTGGCTTCAGGACATTCTCAGGGGGGAGCTTGGCTTCGATGGCGTGATTTTCAGTGATGATCTGTCCATGGCCGGTGCCCATGTGGTCGGAGATGTTGCTGGTCGCGTCGAGGCTGCTTTCGGTGCGGGATGTGACGTGGGCCTGGTATGTAATGACCGGGCTTCGGCAGAGCTTGCTCTGCTTGCTGCGCAGCGCTTGAAAGTCAAGCCATCGCCGCGCCTTGCTCGGATGCGAGGCTTCAGTTTTGCACGCACTGACTATCGCCAGCAGCCGCGGTGGCTGGAGGCGTTGGGGGCGTTGCGAGAGGCGCAGTTGGTCGATTGACCGCGCCGGCCCCTTCGCGGGCACGCCCGCTCCCACAGGTACGGCACCGCCCTTGAGGGCACTGATCTCCCTGTGGGAGCGGGTTTACCCGCGAAGAGGCCGGTACAGGCAGCGAAGGATTCTGGGCTACCGCCCGCGCTTCCCGGGCAGCGGCGCAAACAGCGCTTCGATCTCTTCATCCCCCAGCCGCCATTGCCCGGCCTGCCCGCCATCCAGCAGGCTCGCCGCAAGCGCGGCCTTCTCCTGCTGCAACAGCTGGATCTTTTCTTCCACCGTTCCCCGGGTGATCAGCTTGAACACGAATACCGGCTTGTCCTGGCCAATGCGGTAGGCGCGGTCGGTAGCCTGGTTTTCGCTGGCCGGGTTCCACCAGGGGTCGAAGTGGATCACCGTGTCCGCGGCTGTCAGGTTCAAGCCCACGCCACCCGCCTTGAGGCTGATCAGGAACACTTCGCTGTCACCCTGCTGGAACTGCTGCACCGGCGTGCGCCGGTCGCGGGTGTCGCCGGTCAGCAGGCTGTAGCGAATCTTGCGCTTCTCCAGTTCCTGCTCGATCAACGCCAGCATCGAGGTGAACTGCGAGAACAACAGTACCCGGCGCCCTTCGCTCAGCAGCTCTTCGAGCATTTCCAGCAGCGCGCCCAGTTTGCCCTTGTCGGCCTGGTTGCCTTTGCTTTCCACCCCTTTGACCAGGCGCAGGTCGCAGCATACCTGGCGCAGCTTGAGCAGGGCGTCGAGGATGATGATCTGGCTGCGCGCGGCGCCATTGCGGGCGATTTCATCGCGGACTTTCTTGTCCATGGCCACCCGCACGGCTTCGTAGGTGTCGCGCTGGGCATCGCTAAGCTCGACCCAGTGCACCATCTCGGTCTTGGCCGGCAGCTCGGTGGCCACCTGCTCCTTGGTGCGGCGCAGCAGGAACGGGCGGATGCGGCTGGCCAGGTGGGCCATGCGCTCGCTGTCGCCGTGGCGCTCGATCGGTGTGCGGTAGTCCTGGTTGAAGCGCTTCAGGTCACCCAGCCAGCCAGGCATGAGGAAGTGGAAAATCGACCACAGCTCGCCCAGGTTGTTTTCCATTGGCGTGCCGGTCAGGCAGACGCGCTGATTGGCCCGCAGCTCGCAAACCGCGAGGGCGGCCTTGCTGGTGCTGCTCTTGATGTTCTGTGCCTCGTCCAGCACCAGCACATGCCAGGCCTGGGCGCGCAGGTGCTCGAGGTCGCGTGGCACCAGGGCATAGGTGGTCAGGACCAGGTCGTATTCGTGCAGTTTGGCGAAATGCTTGCTGCGCCCCGGGCCTTGCAGGGCCAGCACGCGCAGCCCGGGGGCGAAGCGCTGGGCTTCGTCCAGCCAGTTGGGCACCAGGCTGGTCGGCATCACCGCCAGGGCCGGTGCGCTCAGGCGCCCGGACTGTTTTTCCAGCAGCAGGTGTGCCAGGGCCTGCAGGGTCTTGCCCAGCCCCATGTCGTCGCCGAGGATGCCGCCGGTGCCCATCTCGCGCAGCGCCTGCAGCCAGTTCAGGCCTTGTTGCTGGTAAGGGCGCAGGCTGGCCTGCAACCCGGACGGCGGTTCTACCTGCAAGTCACGGGCATCGCGCAGGCGACGGCCCAGGTCGCGCACATGCTCGCCACCCTCCCAATGCAGGGGCAGGCCGTCGATGTCGTTCAGGCGTGAGGCATCGGCACGGTCCAGGCGCAGGGACGGGCCTGCGGCGTCTTCGTGCAGGTACAGTTCGCCCAAGGTGCCCATCACTGCCTTGATGCGGCCATAGGGCAAGGCAACGCGCAGGGCCGGGGCATCTAGGCGGCCACGGTTGAGGTCGATCAGCAGGTGCTCGTCGTCACTGCGCCGGGCCAGTTCGCTGGGGCGCAGCAGCTCCGGGTTGCTGCGCAGCAGTTGCAGCACGATCGGCAGCAGGCTGTGGCGCTGGCCATCGACCACGATGCCCAGCTCCAGGTCGAACCATTCATGGCCGGGCGCTTCGTCGATGGTGGCGTACCAGTCGTCCACTTCCTGCAGGTTGAAGGCGAAGTCGCGGTGGATGTCGATGTTCCAACCGGCTTCGCGCAGGCGCGGCAGGCCTTCGCGGGCAAAGCGCAGCCAGGCTTCGTCATCGGGCAACTGGAGCATCTCGCCGGCACTGTCAGGCAGGGCCTTGCTCTGCCGGGTGGCGGCCTTGAAACCGAGGTCGCGCAGCACCTTGCGCAGCGCCTGTTCGGCCTGGGGCTGGCGGCGGATGCGCTGGCAGGTGTTGTCTACCAGGCGGGTCAGCGGTTTTTCGTCGCTGCCGCTGGCGCGTAAACCGTCATAGTCGAACGCCAGTGCGGCCCGATGCTGCATCTGCCGCTGCATGCGGCCGGTCTTGGGCATGTAGGCGCTGAATTCAAGGCTGCCCAGCGTCAGGTGCGGCCTGGGTTGAATACTGTCGATCTCTTCACTGCGTACGCTTGTAGGCGTTGGAACCTGGCGATTCAGTGCGTTCAAGCGGTGGCTCAGGGGGATGATCAAGTGTTCGGGCACCGTAGGTGCGCTTGCCAGTTGGCTGGCAATGAACGGGTCAAGATCATGTACAAGCTTGCCAGTCATGCCCGTCTGGGTATCGATGTAATAGAGCGGGTCGAGCGGCAGTGCCATGTCATGCATCCGCTCATCATGGTGCCACGCACCACGATAGCTGCCGTTCTCAAGCCTCATCCAGCGAAACTCGGCCGGCAGTGTCGGCCCGGGGGCTAGTGGCAACAGTTGCTCGCCGTAGATCAGGCGGCCACTGGCCAGTGCGAACTCGTACAGCTCTGCGCCTTGCTTTCCTTCCAGCCTTGCGATTGGCATGTTGGTGTTTTTGCCAAGGGCGTCAATCAGCCTGAGGATGCGCAGGTCCTCATCAGTTACGTAACGTGGCGTGTAGTAGAGCATCTCAGGCAGCGAGCTGGCACGGGCGAGTTTCAGCTGGCCATCGGCTTCGCGGGTGCCTTTGGATACGCTGAGCGTGCAAAGGCCGTGCTCATTAACGACCTTGTAGTAGAGCGACGGGCCTTTGCGCCTGGCAGGCTCGGCAGGCTTTGTCGGAGCTTCCAGGGCCTCGACCCAATGGGCGAGTTCAGGTGGGAGGTCCAGAGATTGCCGGGCTGCGTCAACCGTTGGGTGAGGGGCATCATGGCTGCCCTCGGCGTAATCCGGCCCGCGCTCCAGCAAATAGAGCGCAGCCGCACAATGCTTGCAGTCTTCGCCCACCGGGCATGAGCAAGTGCCTCGGCACTCCAGGCCATCTTCCGTCATGTCCAGCGTGATGCGCTGGTAGTAGGTCCGGCCGCCGGAACCTGCGCACTGGGCGCGGACGGTCATGTCGAGGATGGACACGATTTCGCTTCTGCCTTCCTCGGCGTAGTCCAGGCCGCGTTGCAGGGACTTGCGGTCAAACGCGAACGTCCAGCCGTCGTGCTCCCGCACAAAGAACTGCGCATCGCTCTCGCTCACATCACTGCTCCATCATCTCCGGGTCCATCACTGGCATTTTAGGCGTACCTGGTGGTGTCACCTTCAGCAGCACCGCCAGGTGCCCACCGTCGAGGAAGGTCAGCTGGCCGCCCTTGACGTTGCTGTTGCTCTGCTTGAACTGCTCGCTTTGCAGCACGCTGCCGTTGCCGTCCAGCTGGTTGACCCAGAAGTTGGCCTCGACCGCAATGAAACGGCCCTCGGCGATGCTCAGGTTGCCTTCGATGGGGAAGTGGCCGAACTGCTCGGTGCCTTCGCCCAGGGCGATGCGGCTGGGCTCGCTGCCCACTTGCTGCTGCCAGGCCTTGTGCAGTAGCACGGTGTAGTCCGCGGTGGCTTCCAGGCGGGTGGCTTCGTCTTCCAGCGCCAGGCGGCGCTCGGCGTCCTTTTCCAGGCGCGGAGCGCCGGCGCTCCAGTCTTCGGGGGCGAACGGGCTGGTGAAGGCGGGCACGCTGTTCTGCCGCACCAGGATCATTTCTACCTGATACAGGCCTTCGGCGAAGGCGGCCGGGGCGAACAGCGCCAGCAGCAGGGTCAGGCAACGGATGGCACGCATGGATCTTCCTTAGGCAGGCTGTGGGGTCAGGCGCTCGAACAGCGCCTCCAGGTTATTGAAGCGTTCGTCGGGGCGTTCCATGGGTACCAGGAAGCGGAACTGGGTGGCGCCTTCGAACTTGTAGCGTTTGGGCTGGCCCTGAATCAGCTTGATCAGGGTCAGCGGGTCGACCGGGGTCTCGGCCTCGAACTCGATCTTGCCGCCGTTGGGGCCGGCGTCGACTTTCTTGATGCCGAGCTTTTCCGCGTGCAGCTTGAGCGAGGTCAGGCGCATCAGGTTCTTGGTCGGCTCGGGCAGCAGGCCGAAGCGGTCGATCATTTCCACCTGCAGGTCCTTGAGGCCTTCTTCATCGGCGGCCGAGGCAATGCGCTTGTACAGGATCAGCCGTGCATGCACGTCGGGCAGGTAGTCCTCGGGGATCAGTGCCGGCAGGCGCAGGTTGATTTCCGGACCACCACCCAGCGGCTGCTCAAGGTTGGGCTGGGTACCCTTGCGGATCGCCTTGACCGCGCGTTCGAGCATTTCCATGTACAAGGTAAAGCCCACCGCCTGGATCTGCCCGCTCTGGCCTTCGCCCAGCAGCTCGCCGGCTCCGCGAATCTCCAGGTCGTTGGTGGCCAGCACGAAGCCGGCACCGAGGTCCTGGGTGTTGGCGATCGCCTCCAGGCGTTTTTCGGCGTCGGCGCTGACCTTCTGCCGGGTTGGCGTCAGCAGGTAGGCGTAGGCCTGGTGGTGGCTTCGGCCAACACGGCCGCGCAGCTGGTGCAGCTGGGCCAGGCCGAACTTGTCGGCGCGCTCGATGACGATCGTGTTGGCGCTGGGCACGTCGATGCCGGTTTCGATGATGGTCGAGGCCACCAGCACGTTGAAGCGCTTGTGGTAGAAATCGCTCATCACCTGTTCCAGCTCGCGCTCGCGCATCTGCCCGTGGCCGATACCGATGCGCGCCTCTGGCACCAGTTCGGCAAGGTCGGCGGCGCATTTCTCGATGGTTTTCACATCGTTGTGCAGGTAGTACACCTGGCCACCGCGCAGCAGCTCGCGCAGCAGCGCCTCCTTGACCGTGCTCTTGTTCTGCTCCATGACGAAGGTGCGTACCGACAGGCGGCGCGCTGGCGGCGTGGCGATGATCGACAGGTCGCGCATGCCCGCCACCGCCATGTTCAGCGTACGCGGGATCGGCGTGGCGGTGAGGGTGAGGATGTCCACTTCGCTGCGCAGGGCCTTGAGCTGTTCCTTCTGGCGCACGCCAAAGCGGTGCTCTTCGTCGATGATGGCCAGGCCCAGGTCCTTGAAGCGTACATCGTCCTGCAGCAGCTTGTGGGTGCCGATGAGGATGTCGATCTTGCCTTCGGCCAGATCGGCGGCGGCGTTGGCCACTTCCTTGGCCGACTTGAAGCGGCTCATCACCTCCACGGTCACCGGCCAGTCGGCAAAGCGGTCGCGGAAGCTGTTGTAGTGCTGCTGGGCGAGCAGGGTGGTGGGCACCAGCACGGCCACCTGGCGGCCGCTGTGTACGGCGATGAACGCTGCGCGCATGGCCACTTCGGTCTTGCCGAAGCCGACGTCGCCGCACACCAGGCGGTCCATCGGCTTGGGCGCCAGCATGTCGGCACGCACGGCTTCGATGGCAGCCTGCTGATCCGGGGTTTCCTCGAACGGGAAGCCGGCGCTGAAGGTGGCGTAGTCGGCGGACGGGTCGGCAAATGCATAGCCTTTGCGCGCGGCGCGGCGGGCATAGATATCGAGCAGTTCGGCGGCGACGTCGCGCACTTGTTCGGCGGCCTTGCGCTTGGCCTTCTGCCAGGCCTCCGAGCCCAGCCGGTGCAGCGGTGCCAGGGCATCGTCGCTCCCGGTGTAGCGAGCGATCAGATGCAGGTTGGCCACCGGCACGTACAGCTTGGCGCCCTCGGCGTATTCCAGGGTGAGGAATTCGGCGGCCTGGCCGTCGATTTCCAGGGTGGCCAGGCCCAGGTAGCGGCCCACGCCATGGTCGATGTGCACCACCGGCGCGCCTTCGCGCAGCTCGGTCAGGTTCTTGATCACCGCGTCGTTGGCGGTTTCGCCACGCTTGTCGCGGCGCCGGCGCTGCATGACTCGCTGGCCGAACAGCGGGCTTTCGGCGATCAGGGCCAGGCCTGGGTCGTCCAGCAGCAGGCCTTCGTCCAGTGGGGCGATGGTGATTGCCAGGCGTTCGCTGCCGGTGATGAAGTCGGCCCAGCCGTCGACGGTATGCGGGCGCAGTTTCAGCCGCTCGAGCAGCTCCAGCAGCACTTCGCGGCGGCCCGCCGATTCGGCGGTGAACAACACCCGGCCGGGGAACTGGTCGAGGAAGTTGGCCAGTTCGGCCAGGGGCTGGTTGGCCTTGGCTTCGATTGCCAGGTTGGGCAGGGCGCGTGCCGGGAAGCGCTCGCGACCCACGCCCGGGTCGAGGTCTTCGGTGCTGACCACTACCCGTGGCCATTGCTTGAGCCGGGCAAAGCAGTCTTCCACCGGCAGGAACAGCTCGGCCGGCGGCAGCAGCGGCCGGCTCAGGTCGCCACGGCGGTCTTCATAACGCCCGCGCACGTCGTTCCAGAAGTGTTCGGCGGCCTGTTCCACGCCGGGCAGCGAGAACACCTGGGTGTCGGCCGGCAGGTAGTCGAACAGGGTCGAGGTTTCTTCGAAGAACAGCGGCAGGTAGTACTCGATGCCGGCGGGGATGATACCGCTGGCCAGGTCCTGGAAGATCGCGCTGCGGCGGAAATCGACATCGAAGCGTTCGCGGAAGCGCGCCTTGAAGCGGGTCACTTCCTCTTTCTGCATCGGGAACTCGCGCGCCGGCAGCAGGCGCACCGAATCCACCTTGTCGATCGAGCGCTGGGTCTCGGGGTCGAAGGTGCGCAGCGTCTCGATCTCGTCATCGAACAGGTCGATACGGTAGGGCAGCTTGCTACCCATCGGGAACAGGTCGATCAACGCGCCGCGCACGGCGAACTCGCCATGCTCGTAGACGGTGTTGACGCAGCGATAGCCACTGGCCTCCAGGCGCAGGCGCATCTGCTCCACGTCGATGGTCTGGCCCACGTCCAGCACCAGGCTGCTGCCCAGCAGGAAGCGGGTCGGCGCCAGGCGGTGCAGGGCGGTGGTGACCGGCACCACGAGGATGCCGTGGCTCAGCTCGGGCAGGCGGTAGAGGCTGGCGATGCGCTGGGAAATGATGTCCTGGTGCGGCGAGAACAGGTCGTAGGGCAGGGTTTCCCAATCGGGGAACGGCAGCACCGGCAGGTCCGGGGCAAAGAAGCGAAGTTCCTGTTCCAGACGATCGGCAGCCTGGCTGTCGGCTGTCAGCAGCAAAGTGAAGCGGCCCGCGCTGCTGGCGGCCTCGGCGATGGCCAGGCTGAGGGCGGCACCGGGTAGATTGCCCCAGGTTTGTTTGCCGGCCGTGGCCGACATTTGCGGTAGGCGCAGAACTGACACGGGAGATTGCACTCCAAGCGTTGCGGCAAAGAGATCGATTGTACCGGTGACGGTGCCGGCTGTCAGGTTCGAAAGGGCGTGAACGCTGGCTTGCGTGGCCGCGACAGGCGCTCATTGCCCGTAACGCGTTGGGGCGTCATAATGTAGCCCCTTTTTTCTGTCCCTACATGTGGAAGGTTCCCGTGACTCAGAAGCCCGACCAGTGTCTTGGTGAGTGGATCGATCGTGAAGCCCTGGCTGAAGCGATGATCCCGCTTATCGGTCAGCTCTACCGCAACAACAACGTGGTGAGCTCGATTTATGGCCGTAGCCTGATCAACCGTTCGGTTATCTCGATCCTCAAGGCGCACCGCTTTGCGCGTCATCGTCAAGCCGACGAAACCGAACTGTCCGTCCACGAGACATTCCCCCTGCTCAAGGCCATGAGCGAGCTGAAACTGGGCGCCGCTTCGGTCGACCTGGGCAAGCTGGCCAACAAGTTCAAGCAGGAAGGCAATGGCCGCACTGCCGAGCAGTTCGTCCGTGAAGAACTGGCCGCGGTAGTTGGCCAGCAGAACGCTTCGGCGCGCAAGGGCACCGACGTTGTGCTGTACGGTTTCGGTCGCATCGGCCGCCTGCTGGCGCGCATCCTGATCGAGAAGACCGGTGGTGGCGACGGCCTGCGCCTGCGCGCCATCGTCGTGCGCAAGGGCGCCGAGAACGACCTGGTCAAGCGTGCCAGCCTGCTGCGCCGTGACTCGGTGCACGGCCCGTTCGATGGCACCATCACCATCGACGAAGCCAACAACACCATCACCGCCAACGGCAACCTGATCCAGGTTATCTACGCCAAGAGCCCGAGCGAAGTCGACTACACCCAGTACGGCATCGAAAACGCGCTGATCGTCGACAACACCGGCGTATGGCGTGATGCCGACGGCCTGGGCCAGCACCTGGCCTGCCCGGGCGCTGCCCGCGTGATCCTCACCGCACCTGGCAAGGGCGCGCTGAAGAACATCGTGCACGGCATCAACCACGGCGACATCGCTGCCGATGACAAGATCATCTCGGCCGCTTCCTGCACCACCAACGCCATCGTGCCGGTGCTCAAGGCCATCAACGACCAGTACGGCATCGTCAACGGCCACGTCGAAACCGTTCACTCGTTCACCAACGACCAGAACCTGATCGACAACTTCCACAAGGGCAGCCGCCGTGGCCGTGCCGCGCCGCTGAACATGGTCATCACCGAAACCGGCGCCGCCACTGCTGCCGCCAAGGCACTGCCAGTGCTGAAGGGCAAGCTGACCGGCAACGCCATTCGCGTACCGACGCCGAACGTTTCGATGGCCATCCTCAACCTGAACCTCGAGAAGGCCACCAGCCG
This sequence comes from Pseudomonas shirazica, assembly GCF_015168335.1. Classification (NCBI taxonomy): domain Bacteria; kingdom Pseudomonadati; phylum Pseudomonadota; class Gammaproteobacteria; order Pseudomonadales; family Pseudomonadaceae; genus Pseudomonas; species Pseudomonas shirazica. The sequence goes on along the minus strand of NZ_CP063456.1, from coordinate 3,461,784 downwards.
CGACGAGATCAACGAGTACCTGCGCCAGACCGCCATGCACTCGGAACTGCACAAGCAGATCGATTACGTCAGCTCGCAGGAAGTGGTTTCGACCGACTTCGTCGGTTCGCGCCACGCCGGTGTGGTTGACGCCGAAGCGACCATCTGCAATGACAACCGCGTTGTTCTGTACGTCTGGTACGACAACGAATTCGGTTACAGCTGCCAGGTGGTTCGTGTGATGGAAGAGATGGCCGGTGTGAACCCGCCAGCGTTTCCGCACTGATACGCTTGTAAGGCAATGAAAAAACGGGAACCTTCGGGTTCCCGTTTTTTTATCCAGAATTTTTGTTGCCTGTGCCGGCCTCTTCGCGGGTAAACCCGCTCCCACAGGGCCGCGTCGTCCGTGAGGGCAGTGGTATACCTGTGGGAGCGGGTATACCCGCGAAGAGGCCGGCACAGGCAACCGAGAGCCCGAACCTTGCGCACAGCCTTGCTGTTCATCCTCATGCTGCTCACCGCCTGCAACCAGGGCCCCACCCTGGAGCGCCTGGGTGGCCCGACCATGGGCAGCAGCTACAGCATCCAGTACGTGCGCGAACCCGGCGGCCCGGCGCCGGTTCAGGTGCAGGCGGCAGTCGAAACCATCCTGCACGGCATCGACCAGCACTACTCGACCTACCGCGGCGACTCCACCATCAGCCGTTTCAACCAGTTGCCCGCCAACCAGTGCCAGGTACTGCCGCCCGACATGCTCGAACTGGTCAGCCTTGGTCAGCACCTGGCCGAGCAGAGCGGCGGCGCCTTCGACCTTACCGTCGAACCCTTGCTCGACCTGTGGGGGTTCGGCCCCCAGGCCCGTCACGAACAGGTGCCCGACCCGTCGGCCCTGGCCCAGGTGCGCCAGCGCGTGGGCTACCGGCATCTGCACATCGACGGCCAGGCCCTGTGCAAGGACGCCCCGGTGAAGCTCGACTTCAACAGCATCGCCGCCGGCCATGCCGTCGACCTGATCGCCGCGCGCCTGCAGGCCATGGGCGTGGCCAACTTTGTCGCCGAAGCCACCGGCGAGCTCAAGGCCGCCGGCCGCAAACCGGATGGCAGCCCCTGGCGCATCGCCCTGGAGCTACCCCGCGAAGATCGCCAGATAGCCCGCCAGATCATCCCGGTCAATGGCCTTTCGGTATCGACCTCGGGTGACTATCGGCACTATTTCGAGGAGAATGGCCGGCGCTATTCGCACACCTTCGATGCCCGCCTCGGGCGCCCGGTGCAGCACGACCTGGCCGCAGTCACCGTGCTCGATGCCTCGGCGCTGCAGGCCGACGGCTATTCGACGCTGCTGTTGATCCTGGGCCCGGAACGTGGCTGGGATTTTGCCGTGGCGCATGGCCTTGCCGCGGTATTGGTGACTCGGGCCGAGGGTGGCTTCGTCTCCCGAGCTACGCCCGCATTCGAACGGGCAGTGAAAGGCGAGTGAAAGCACAAGCAGGGATGATCGCCGCCAGGGAATGGTTCACATGTAGTGCGGGCGAAATTGGCCTACGACGCGACCAAGGGTTAATGTGCGCGGCGTTCACGCTTGATTAGACTGCACCCGAATTTTCTCATGACGCCCCGGCGGCATGATCGCGCCCCGCGAGCGACCGTAGCTTGCGGGCCAGTTCTGAAGGAGTACGCATGGCTGTCTACAACTACGACGTAGTGGTGCTGGGTTCCGGCCCGGCCGGAGAAGGTGCGGCAATGAACGCCGCCAAAGCAGGGCGCAAGGTGGCGATGGTCGATAGCCGTCGCCAGGTCGGGGGCAACTGCACCCACCTGGGCACCATCCCGTCCAAAGCACTGCGTCACTCGGTGCGGCAGATCATGCAGTTCAACACCAACCCGATGTTCCGTGCCATCGGTGAGCCGCGCTGGTTCTCGTTCCCCGACGTGCTGAAAAGCGCCGAGAAGGTCATCGCCAAGCAGGTAGCGTCGCGCACCGGCTACTACGCACGTAACCGCGTGGACGTGTTCTTCGGCACCGGCAGCTTCGCCGACGAGCAGACCGTCGAAGTGGTTTGCCCGAACGGTGTGGTGGAAAAGCTCAACGCCAAGCACATCATCATCGCCACTGGCTCGCGCCCGTACCGCCCGGCCGATATCGACTTCCACCACCCGCGCGTCTACGACAGCGATACCATCCTCAGCCTCAGCCACACCCCACGCAAGCTGATCGTGTACGGAGCCGGCGTGATCGGTTGCGAATACGCCTCGATCTTCAGCGGCCTGGGTGTATTGGTAGAGCTGGTAGACAACCGTGGCCAGTTGCTGAGCTTCCTCGACTCGGAAATTTCCCAGGCGCTGAGCTACCACTTCAGCAACAACAACATCACCGTGCGCCACAACGAAGAGTATGAGCGCGTCGAAGGCCTGGACAACGGGGTGATCCTGCACCTGAAGTCGGGCAAGAAGATCAAGGCCGACGCCTTGCTGTGGTGCAACGGCCGTACCGGCAACACTGACAAGCTGGGCCTGGAAAACATCGGTATCAAGGTCAACAGCCGCGGCCAGATCGAGGTCGACGAGGCCTACCGCACCAGCGTGCCGAACATCTACGGTGCCGGCGACGTGATCGGCTGGCCAAGCCTGGCCAGCGCTGCCCATGACCAGGGCCGTTCGGCAGCTGGCAGCATCGTGGACAATGGCAGCTGGCGCTTCGTCAATGATGTGCCGACCGGTATCTATACCATTCCGGAGATCAGCTCGATCGGCAAGAACGAGCAGGAACTGACCCAGGCCAAGGTGCCGTACGAAGTGGGCAAAGCCTTCTTCAAGAGCATGGCCCGTGCACAGATCGCCGGCGAGCCGCAAGGCATGCTGAAGATCCTGTTCCACCGCGAAACACTGGAGGTGCTGGGCGTACACTGCTTCGGCTACCAGGCTTCGGAAATCGTCCATATCGGCCAGGCCGTGATGAACCAGCCGGGCGAGCTGAACAACCTGAAGTATTTCGTCAACACCACGTTCAACTACCCGACCATGGCCGAAGCCTATCGGGTAGCTGCCTACGATGGCCTGAACCGGCTTTTTTGAGCGGCTCCGACCGGTGGCCTGAGCCGGTCGGAGAGACCGATTTCAACCCTGCCCGAGGGTGGTCCTGGCCAAACCGGGAAAGTCTGTAATCAGGCTGTCCACACCGAAGTCAGCGAGCCGGCGCATCAGTGCCGGTTCGTTGACCGTCCACACCGACACGTGCAAACCCTGGGCCTGGGCTTTCAGCAGGCGCTCGGGGGTGCACAGCGTCCAGTTCAATGCCAGCAGGTTGCAGCCGTAGTTCTGTGCCACCTTCAATGGGTCGAGCCAGGCGTATTCGGCTACCAGCCCGCGTTTGACGTCCGGCACCAGCTCCAGGGCGGCACCCAGCACTTCGCGTGAGCTGGAGGTAATGGTCACCTTGTCCAGCAGGCCGTACTGCTGGGCCAGTTCGCGGATCGCCAGCACGGTGGTCGCGGCGCGGGTACGCGAGGCGCTTTTCACTTCCAGCTGCCAATGTTCGAACGGGCACTTCTGGAACAGTTCTTCCAGTCTCGGGATGGGGCAGGGCTGGACATGGCCCGGGCCGCCTTTGCGGGCATCTATCTTGACCAGGTCTGCGGCCGGGTGCTCGACCACCTTGCCGCGTTTGCCGGTGGTGCGCTTGAGGGTAGGGTCGTGGATCACCATCAGCTCGTTGTCGGCCGACAGGTGCAGGTCCAGCTCGCAGCGGGTCACGCCATGGGCGAGGCATTGCTGGAAGCTCTTCAGGGTGTTCTCGGGCGCTTCGCCCTTGGCGCCGCGGTGGCCGTAGATCAGGGTCACGTTCGTTCCTTCAAATCAGAGAAAAATGGGCTCAGGAGGCGGGGTCGTTCTGTTCCAGCTGCTGGCGCCGTTGCTGCTGCTGGCGTTGCAGGATGTAGCGGGCCAGCAATTGCCGTTGGGCGTCGGTCATGTCGGTGAATTCGGTGCCGACCTCGAAGCCGCCCTCCGGGCGCGGGTCGCAATGGGTGACCTTGCCGCGCAGCAGCAGGCCGTGGGCGCGCGGCATCAGCACCATCTTCACCTTCACCCGGGTGCCGGGGGCAACCGCTGTGGCTTGTGCGAACTCGATGCCGCCCTCGGAAATGACCACCGGCTGGGGCTGGCCAACTTCGCCGAGCAGGGTCTGGGCAACTACTGCGCTAAGCAGGTCGAGGCGTTTGTTCTGTGCGCGCAGGAAAGCGGCGAGGGTGCGGTCCTTCTCGCTCAGCTGGCGCAGCAGGTGCTGCGACTCGAAGTCGGACAGGTGCAGCTCGCTGAGCAGGTTGAACAGAGGCGAATCATCTTGCAACACATCTGGGTCAAGGGCTTCGGCCGCGCTGAGGGGGCTGATTTGAAGTGCGATCCGATCTTCGATGCGGTAGTATTCGCGGCGATCTTCTTCGTCTAATGTCGTCATGGCGAACCCAAGGTAGCGGCGGTGGTCCGAGTGTAAAGCCGCCGTAGGCGCCTCGCCACAAGGACGTTCCCTTTCATCCGAACAAGCCCCGACATGTTCAGACCTCTTTTCGCATTCATCGGCACGCGTTATACCCGTGCCAAACGTCGCAATCACTTCGTCTCGTTCATTTCCCTGACCTCGATGATCGGCCTCGCCCTGGGTGTGGTTGTGATGATCGTGGTGCTCTCGGTCATGAACGGTTTCGACCACGAGATGCGTACCCGCGTGTTGGGCATGATCCCCCATGCCACGCTGGAGAGCGGCCAGCCCATTGCCGACTGGCCGGCCCTTGCCCAACAAGTAAAGCAGAATCCGCAGGTGGTGGCGGTTGCGCCCTTCACCCAGATGCAGGGCCTGCTGACCCACGAAGGCAAGGTGCAGAAGGTGCTGCTCAACGGCATCGACCCGGCCCGCGAGCGCGAAGTGTCGATCATCGACAAGTTCGTCCTGCAAGGCCGCCTGGACCAGCTGGCGCCGGGCGAGTGGGGCATCATGATCGGCGACAAGGCCGCGGCCAAGCTGGGCGTGGGCATCGGCGACAAGCTCACCTTCGTCGCCCCCGAGGTCAGCGTGACCCCGGCCGGCATGTTCCCGCGCATGAAGCGCTTCACCGTGGTCGGTACCTTCCACGTGGGCGCGGGCGAAATCGACGGCTACCTGGGCCTGACCAACATCAGCGACCTGTCCCGGCTGCACCGCTGGAAGCCTGACCAGGTCCAGGGCCTGCGCCTGAAGTTCGACGACCTGTTCCAGGCGCCGCGGGTGGCCTGGGACATCGCCCAGCGCCTGGGGGACCAGGAGTTCTACAGCCGTGACTGGACCCGCACCCACGGCAACCTGTACCAGGCGATCCGCATGGAAAAGGCCATGATCGGCCTGCTGTTGCTGCTGATCGTGGCGGTGGCGGCGTTCAACATCATTTCCACCCTGGTGATGGTGGTCAACGACAAGCGTGGCGACATCGCTATTCTGCGTACCTTGGGCGCCACGCCTGGGCAGATCATGCTCATCTTCATGGTCCAGGGCACGGTGATCGGGGTGATCGGTACCCTGATCGGCGCCGTGGTCGGGATCGTCGCCGCGCTGAACGTGAGCGCGGTGATCGCCGGCATCGAGAAACTGATCGGGCACAAGTTCCTCAACGCCGACGTGTACTTCATCGATTACCTGCCGTCGCAGATCCAGGCCCAGGACGTATACATGGTCTGTGGTGCGGCGCTGGTCCTGAGTTTCTTCGCCACCCTGTACCCGGCCTGGCGTGCGGCCCGCACCCAGCCTGCAGAGGCGCTACGTTATGAGTGAGTCGCGCATGAGTGATAAAGCCGTTCTGAGTTGCCGCAACCTGGGCAAGTCCTACGACGAGGGCCCGGAGTCGGTGCAGGTGCTGTCCGGGCTCAACCTCGAGCTGCACGCCGGTGAGCGGGTAGCCATCGTGGGTAGCTCCGGCTCGGGCAAGAGTACCTTGCTCAACCTGTTGGGCGGCCTCGACCGGCCGACCCAGGGCAGCGTCTGGCTGGCCGGCGAGGAGCTGTCGGCACTGGGCGAGCGTGCCCGTGGCCTGTTGCGCAACCGCGAGCTGGGCTTTGTCTACCAGTTCCACCACTTGCTGCCGGAATTCACTGCCATCGAAAACGTGTGCATGCCGTTGCTGATCGGCCGCACGCCGATCCCCGAGGCCCGTGAGCGTGCCGAGGCGCTGCTCAAGCGTGTTGGCCTGGCCCACCGCTTCAACCACAAGCCGGCCGAGTTGTCCGGTGGTGAGCGCCAGCGGGTAGCGATTGCCCGCGCACTGGTCAACCGCCCCGGCCTGGTAATGCTCGACGAGCCGACCGGCAACCTCGACCACCACACCGCCCAGGGCATCCAGGAGTTGATGCAGGAGCTGTCCAGTGCGTCGCGCACGGCGTTCCTGGTGGTCACCCACGACCTCAACCTGGCGCGCCAGATGGATCGTGTATTGAAGCTCGACGACGGCCACCTGGTGGCGATCTGATCGACTGCACGGGGTGGCCGGTGCCGCCCCGTTTTCCTGTTTTCATTGGGTGTTTCCGTACATGTTCAGACCCTTGCCCATTTTCATCGGCGCGCGCTACACCCGAGCCAAGCGCCGCAACCACTTCATCTCGTTCATCTCGATGACCTCGATGATCGGCCTGTCGCTGGGCGTGCTGGCGATGATCGTGGTGCTGTCGGTGATGAACGGGTTCCAGCGCGAAATGAGTTCGCGCATCCTCGGCCTGGTGCCGCATGCCGCCATCCTCGGCGTGCAGCCACTGGACGACTGGCACAAGGTGGCCGACGCGGCCATGCGCGACCCGGCGGTGATGGCGGCAGCGCCGATTACCGAAATGGAAGGCATGCTGTCGTACAAGGGCGCGATGCAGCCGATCCAGGTCGGCGGTATCGACCCGGCCGAAGAGGGCAAGGTCTCGATCGTCGGCCAGCATATCGTCCAGGGCCGCCTGCAGGACCTGCAGCCGGGAGAGTTCGGCGTGGTCATCGGTGAGCTGACTGCGCGGCGCTTCCGTTTGAATACCGGCGACAAACTGACCCTGATCGTGCCGGAAATCAGCAAGGAGCCGGGCGGTATCACCCCGCGCATGCAGCGCCTGACCGTGGTCGGTATCTTCAAGGTCGGCGCCGAGCTGGACGGCTCGCAGGCTTACATTCACGTCGACGATGCCGGCGCCATGCAGCGCTGGGCGCCGGGCCAGGTGCAGGGCGTGCGCCTGAAACTGCACGACCTGTATGCCGCGCCGCAGGTGTCCAAGGCCATCGCTGCCGGGCTGGGCGATGCCTACCGTGCCGATGACTGGTCGCATACCCAGGGCAGCCTGTTCAGTGCCATGAAGATGGAAAAGACCATGATCGGCCTGCTGTTGCTGATGATCATCGCGGTCGCGGCGTTCAACATCATCGCCACCCTGGTGATGGTGGTGAACGACAAGGGGCCGGACATCGCCATCCTGCGCACCCTGGGCGCCACGCCGGCGCAGATCATGGGCACGTTCATGGTCCAGGGCAGCCTGATCGGTATTGTCGGGACGCTGATCGGTGGCGTGCTTGGGGTGGTTGCGGCGTTCAACGTCAGCCAGATCGTCGGTTGGCTGGAGCGGGTGAGCGGGCAGCACATCTTTACTTCGGATGTGTACTTCGTCAGCAGCTTGCCGTCGCAGTTGCAGTGGGGCGATGTGGCGATCATCTGCACTGCCGGGTTGGTGATGAGCTTCCTGGCGACCATTTACCCGGCTTATCGGGCATCGCAGGTGCAGCCGGCGATTGGCCTGGCAGTTTGAGTGACTGTTGAGGGCCTCATCGCCGGCAAGCCAGCTCCCACCCCGACCGCATCGGCCTCAAGCCCTGCGCAGTCCCTGTAGGAGCCTGGCTTGCCAGCGATGAGGCCAGTACAGGCAGTACAAGACGGTCGCCCCCACAGGATTGCATCAAGCTCAAGACCTGCGCTGTACCTGTGGGAGCTGGCTTGCCGGCGATGGGCTGCAAAGCAGCCCCGATGTCACTGGTCTTCAGTGAAATCGATCACGAATCGCGTCCACCCGTCCGCACACTCCGCCCTGATGCGCCCACCATGGGCCTGCACGATCGACCGGGTAATCGCCAACCCCAACCCGGCATGCTCGCTACTGCCTTCCCGCCGCGCCGGGTCCACCCGGTAGAAGCGGTCGAACAACCGTGGTAACACTGCCGGCTCGATAGCCGCCCCGGTATTGGCCACGCCAACCCTCGGCCCTGGCCCCAATGTCACCTTTATCTGCCCACCCGACGGGGTAAAGCGCAAGGCATTGTCCAGCAAGTTGGACAGCGCCCGGCGCAGCATATGCCGGTCGCCCTGCAGCAGCGCCTCACCCTCGCGCAGCATCTGCACGCCGCTGTCCTCTGCCAGCGGCGCGTAGTACTCCAGCAGCGCATCCACCTCCTCATGCAGCACCAGCGGTGCTTGCCCCGGCACCAGCAGGCCATGGTCGGCCTTGGCCAGGAACAGCATGTCGTTGATCATCTGCGCCATCCATTGCAGTTCCTCGAGGTTGCCGTGCAGGGCTTCGCGGTACTCTTCGAGGCTGCGCGGGCGGGTGAGGGTGACCTGGGTGTGGGTCAGCAGGTTGGACAGCGGCGTGCGCAGCTCGTGGGCGATGTCGGCAGAGAATGCCGACAGGCGCTGGAAGGCATCGTCCAGGCGCTGCAGCATGGCGTTCATGGCCGTCGCCAGCTCGGCCAGCTCTTCGGGCATCTGTGCCACCGGCAGGCGGGTGGTGAGCGAGCGCGCCGACACGCTGGCAGCCACCTGGCCCATCTGCCGCAATGGGCGCAACCCGCGGCGTGCAGCCCAGGCACCGAGCAGCGCCGTGGCCAGCGCCGACAGGCCCACCGTCAGCCAGATCAGCCGTTGCATGCCCTGCAGGAAGTGCTGGTGATGGGTGATGTCGAGGTACAGGGTCAGTTGTGGCGACTGCGGGGCGCCTTGCGCCAGGTGCACGGCCAGGCTGCGGTAGTCGGTGCCTTGCGCATGCAGGGTTGCCAGCCCGTCGGGCAGCGGTGTCCGGGGCAGGCCTGTGCGGCTTTCGAACCAGGTGGCGCCGTCGCTGCCGTTGATGCGCAGGGCCAGGTCGGCCTGGTGGCCCAGTTCATCGCGCAAGGCGGGCAGGCGCGCCTGCAGCTCGGCCGGGGTGGAGATGCCGGCCAGCTGGGTGCGGAACAGCGACAGGCGCGAGTCCAGCAGCTGCTGGTCCAGTTCCACGAAGTGCTGCTCGCTGGCCCGGCTGAATATCAGGCCCGCGCCGAGCGAGACAGCGGCGGTGCAGGCGGCGAACAGCAGGGCCAGGCGGCTGCCGAGGGAGACCTGGCGCATCACTCCGCGCGCTCTTCGAGTACATAGCCCATGCCGCGTACGGTATGGATCAGCTTGTTGGGGTGCGGGTCGTCGATCTTCAGGCGCAGGCGGCGGATCGCCACTTCGATCACATTGGTATCGCTGTCGAAATTCATGTCCCACACCTGCGAGGCGATCAGCGATTTGGGCAGCACCTCGCCCTGGCGGCGCAGCAGCAGTTCAAGCAGGGCGAACTCCTTGGCGGTCAGGTCGATGCGCTGGCCGGCGCGCTCGGCGCGGCGGCGGATCAGGTCCAGGCGCAGGTCGGCCAGCCCCAGGGTGGTGTCCTGGCTGGGGCTGGTGCCCCGGCGCAGCAGGCTGCGCACCCGCGCCAGCAGTTCGGAGAAGGCAAACGGCTTGACCAGGTAATCATCGGCGCCCAGCTCCAGGCCGTGCACCCGGTCCTCCACGGCATCGCGGGCGGTGAGAAACAGCACCGGGGTGTCCAGGCCGGCCTGGCGCACGGCCTGGAGGATCTGCCAGCCGTCACGGCCGGGCAGCATCACGTCGAGAATCAGCAGGTCGTGGTCACCGGTCAGGGCGAGGAACTGGCCGGTCTCGCCGTCGGTGGCCAGTTCGGTGGCGAAGCCGGCCTCGTTCAGGCCCTGGCTCAGGTACTGGCCGGTCCGGGCCTGGTCTTCGACGATCAGCAGTTTCATTGGGTGAATTGACTCCAGCAAACGGCACAAAACCCTGTGGGAGCGGGTTTACCCGCGAAGAATTCAACACGGTGCATGGCACCGGCTTTGCCGGTGTTCGCGGGTGAACCCGCTCCTACAGGGACCGGGTGATGCTGAGATGATACGTGACGATGCACCCGCTCGCCCCAAACTGACGAAGATGTAATACCGCTGACTTGCGCTCCAAGGTGGGGTGCAAAACCGGTAGACTAGGGGCAATTTCGAACCTTCAGGTCAGTTTCCATGCATCCCGCTGCCGAACATTCCCCGCTGGGCAAATCCAGCGAATACATTGCCACCTATTCCCCGGAGCTGCTGTTCCCGATCCCGCGTACCGCCAAGTGGGCCGAGCTGGGCGTTACCGCCCAGACCTTGCCGTGGCAGGGTGTGGATTACTGGAACTGCTTCGAGCTGAGCTGGCTGCTGCCTTCGGGCAAGCCGGTGGTGGCGATCGGCGAGTTCGCTATCCCCGCCGATTCGCCGAACATCATCGAGTCCAAGTCGTTCAAGCTGTATCTGAACTCGTTGAACCAGACGGTGTTCGCCTCGCTTGGCGAGCTGCAGGCGTGCCTGGAGAAAGACCTGTCCGCCGCCGCCGGCAAGCCGGTGGGCGTGAAAGTGCGCACCCTGGCCGAGGTCGAGGCCCAAGGCGTGGTGGCGTTGCCGGGGCAGTGCATCGATGCGCTGGACGTTGCCATCAGCAACTACGAACAGCCACAGCCAGAGCTGCTGCACTGCAACCCGGAGCGGCAGGTGGAAGAAACCCTGCACAGTCACCTGCTGAAGTCCAACTGCCCGGTCACCGGCCAGCCGGACTGGGGCAGCGTGGTGGTCGAGTACAAGGGCAGGGCGCTGGACCATGCCAGCCTGCTGACCTACCTGATCAGCTTCCGCCAGCATGCCGACTTCCACGAGCAGTGTGTGGAGCGGATCTACCTGGACTTGAAGAACCTGCTGCAGCCGGAGCATTTGACGGTGTATGCGCGCTATGTGCGCCGGGGTGGGCTGGATATCAACCCTTACCGCAGCACGAGGGCGATCAGCCCGGACAACAAGCGCCTGGTTCGGCAGTAAGGTTCGCAAGTACGCCGGGGGGCGCTTCGCGCCCCTATCGCGACACAAGGCCGCTCCTACAGGTACAGCGCAAGATTTGGGGCTTGCGCTGTACCTGTAGGAGCGGCCTTGTGTCGCGATAGGGCCGCAAAGCGGCCCCAGTATTTCTAGATCCCCATGCTGTGCAGCGAGTTGGCAATGCTGCGCAGGGTAGCGGTGAGGTCGGGGTGGTCGGCCTCGAAGCGTTCGATCGCCAGGTTCACGCCGTCCACCAGGTTATGGTCTGGCGTGGCTTCCTCAAGCTTCAGTTGCGCCTCGATCTGGCGCGCTTCTTCGTGCAGCGCGGCCAGTTCCTCGTCCGAAAGCGGCACGTTGCGGTCCAGTTGCTCGCGCAAGCTGTTCAGGCGCTCTTGCAATTCGCGGGCAGGCATTGGCAGTTCTCCATCAATGGCTTGGCAAGCCATGGACCTCAGCGAAGCGGCAAAGGTTCTGGCCTGTCTTCAGCGTAATCCACCTGCCGATGCTTTGCATGATCCGCGTCAATGGTGCTGTATCAGGGTTTTTCGCCCTTGCGCCGGCGTTGGGCGATGTCCTGCAGGCAGGTGTCCAGCGCTTCCAGGTGGTCGATGACCGAGTGCACGCCCAGGCTGAACAGTTCCAGCGTCGCCTTGCCACGGGCCAGGTCCTGCTCCTGCGGGGTCAAGGCTTGCCATTGCCGCGAGCTGCGGTCGCAGAACGGGCTGCAGGCAGCCAGCCCCACCGTCCACAGCCCCGCGTTCAGACCAGATTGCAGCAGGCGTGGGTCGCCGCTGACCAGCACGCAGCCGTCCAGGCGTTCGCTGTCCAGCGTCATCAGGGCCTGCCAGCAGGCGTTCGGCGCCGGCCAGCGCACGCCGTTCACCGAATGCCCCGGCAGCCAGGCGGGCAGTACGTGCGCCAGGCGCTTGCTTTGGGGGGCGTCGAGGTCGTCCAGCCAGATGCACGGCACCTGGCGCTGGCGCAGGCTGGCGAGGGTGGCTAGCGCGCCGGGGGCGGGCGAGGGGGTACCGTTGGCGGCTTGCACCAGGCAGCCGCGCAAGCCGAATAGCACAGCGGTGAAGGCGGGTGCATTGTCCATGGCAACTTCCCTCAAATAGTCCGCAGGCTATTCGGCGATTGTTACCGCCCTGTGACAACCGGCACCGCGCAACAGTTGTTCACAAAATATTGAGCAGAGATGTGTAAAGCTGTTTATCAGCCCGCAAGCCTCTATACTGCCGCCGTACAGCAGCGCACCCGTTTGCGCTTGCGGCCGAGAAATTCGATGGAGAAACACCTATGCGTAGGATCGGTGCCAGTGTGATCGAACGAGTCACCCAGGCCTGTGTCTGCGCCAGCATGCTGCTGGCGCCCGTGGCAGCCACCCAGGCAGCCACCGAGGAAGATCCCTGGGAAGCGGTCAACCGCCCGATCTTCCGTTTCAACGATACCCTCGACACCTATGCCCTCAAGCCATTGGCCAAGGGGTACCAGGCGGTCACCCCGCAGTTCCTCGAGGATGGCATCCACAACATCTTCCGCAACCTGGGCGACGTGACCAACCTGGCCAACGACCTGCTGCAGTTCAAGCCCCATGCGGCGGGCGTGGACACTGCGCGGCTGATCGTCAACACCACCTTCGGCCTGGGCGGCTTCTTCGACGTGGGTACCAAGATGGGCCTGCAGCGCAACGACGAGGACTTCGGCCAGACCCTCGGCTACTGGGGCGTGCCGAGCGGCCCGTACGTGGTCATCCCGCTGCTGGGCCCGAGCACCGTGCGTGACGGCGTGGCCAAGTACCCGGATACCTACACCAAACCCTACCGCTACATCGACCATGTGCCGACGCGCAATTCGATCTTTGCCCTGGACATCATCGACACCCGCGCCGACCTGCTGTCGGCAGAGAAGCTGATCCAGGGTGACAAGTACATCTTCATTCGCAACGCCTACCTGCAGAACCGCGAGTTCAAGGTCAAGGATGGCGAGGTCGAAGACGACTTCTGATCCTGCACGTGCTTGGTCCTGTGCAGTCCCCGTGTAGGAGCGGCCTTGTGTCGCGATAGGGCCGCAAAGCGGCCCCGGCAACTCATGCGGCGAAGCTGAATCCGGGGGCTGCCGCGCAGCCCATCGCGACACAAGGCCGCTCCTACAGGGGGGGGCCAGCAGGGCCATCAATGCATCGCCACAATCCGCAACCCGAACTTCTGCTGCCCGCCCGGCTGGTCGGCAATCCACACCACTTCCGTGCTGGCGTGCAGCCCTTTCAGCGCCGGATGCTCGGACTCGATCCGTACCTCGATATGGTCCCCCACCTGGAAGCGCTGCGGTGCCTGCACCTGCATGCCGCCGCTGGACAGGTCAAGGCACACTGCCGCGATCACCTGGCCTTCGTGCAGAAGGCTGACCTCGGTGTCAATGCGCATGCGGATGAAATCGCGTTTCTCGCCATGGCTGGAGGGCGTGTGGGGCATGCTGCATCCTTCCCGTCGGGTTGCGCTGGTCGACTTTCTTATAACTCTCGGTGATTTGCCCTGTAAAGTGCGCCGGGGTCGACCCTTGCATGCTTGAAACGCCTGCCGGATGGGAGTACCGTCTGCGCCTTACAAGGTAGCTCTCGCAGTTGCCAGACAGTTGCCGGGCAGGTGTTCTTGTCCTACAACTCAAGTAGAGTGTGACCATAAAGAATTCCCGTAGCTGGCCGTCTGCCTTGCCGACACCGCTGCACCAACCTAAATCGGCGCCGTTCGCCCACATGCAGAAAACCAGTGCAACGCTGCTGATCATCGATGACGACGACGTGGTCCGTGCAAGCCTCGCCGCCTATCTTGAAGACAGTGGCTTCAGCGTCCTCCAGGCCGGCAATGGCCAGCAGGGGCTTCAGGTCTTCGAAGAACACCAGCCCGACCTCGTGATCTGCGATCTGCGCATGCCGCAGATGGGCGGCCTCGAACTGATCCGCCAGGTCAGCGAGCGCGCCCCGCAGTTGCCGGTGATCGTGGTGTCCGGTGCCGGCGTCATGAGTGATGCGGTGGAAGCGTTGCGCCTGGGCGCTGCCGACTACCTGATCAAGCCGCTGGAAGACCTGGCCGTGCTCGAGCATTCGGTGCGCCGCGCCCTCGACCGCTCGCGTCTGGTGCTGGAAAACCAGCGCTACCGCGACAAGCTCGAAGCCGCCAACCGCGAACTGGAGGCCAGCCTTCACCTGCTGCAGGAGGACCAGACCGCCGGTCGCCAGGTGCAGATGAACATGCTGCCGGAAAGCCCTTGGGTGGCCGGCGAGTTCGCCTTCGAGCACCAAATCATCCCGTCGCTGTACCTGTCGGGTGATTTTGCCGATTACTTCCGGGTGGACGAACGGCGCATCGCTTTCTATCTCGCCGATGTCTCCGGGCATGGCGCGTCCTCAGCGTTCGTCACCGTGCTGCTGAAGTTCATGACCACACGGCTGTTGTTCGAATTCAAGCGCGGCAGCAAAATGCGCGAGTTCAAACCCTCGCAGGTGCTCAGCCACATCAACCGCGGGCTGATCAACTGCAAGCTGGGCAAGCACGTGACCATGGTTGGCGGGGTGATCGATGAAGACACCGGCCTGCTGACCTACGCCGTTGGCGGCCATCTGCCGCTGCCGGTGCTGCACACCCCCGAGCACACCCGCTACCTGGAAGGCCGCGGCCTGCCGGTAGGGCTGTTCGACGAGGCTACCTACCAGGACCTGGTAGTGGAGCTGCCGCCGCAGTTCAGCCTCAGCCTGATGTCCGATGGCATTCTGGACCTTTTGCCGGGTGATACGCTCAAAGATAAAGAAACCGCCCTGCCGGAAATCGTCAGGGCAGCAGGTGGCAGCCTGGATGGGCTGCGTCAACGATTCGGATTGGCTACGCTTGGGGAGATGCCGGATGATATCGCCCTATTGGTGTTGAGCAGGAACCTTCAATGAGTACCGGTAGAATCCAGTTCGCCGAGCAGAGCGGTACCTTCGTCCTGAAATTCGTCGGTGAAGTGCGCCTGACCCTGTGTTCGGCGCTGGATGCGACGATCGAGAAGATTTTCACCGCATTGAACTTCTCGGCGATTGTCATCGACCTGACCGAAACCGAGAGCATCGACAGTACCACCCTGGGCCTGCTGGCCAAGTTGTCGATCCTGTCGCGCCAGAAGGTGGGCCTGTTGCCGACCGTGGTCACCACCAACCCGGACATTTCCCGGTTGTTGCAGTCGATGGGCTTCGATCAGGTGTTCAACATCGTCGATCGGCCGATCCCGTGTCCGGAATGCCTGACCGACCTGCCGTCCCAGGACCAGAACGAAGACGTGGTGCGCTCCAAGGTGCTGGAGGCGCACAAGATCCTCATGGGCCTGAACGACTCCAACCGCGAAGCGTTCCATGACCTGGTCAATGCGCTGGAGCGGACCTGATCTTCAGCCTGTACCGGCCTCTTCGCGGGTAAACCCGCTCCCACAGGTTATGCACCAGTCTTGAGTCATGCACTCACCTGTAGGAGCAGCCTTGTGCTGCGAAGAGGCCAGCACTGCCACAGAATATCTTTTGTCATACCTGCCTCTTCGCAGCACAAGGCTGCTCCTACAGGTACTGCGTTGCATTCGAAACCTGTGTTGCCCCTGTGGGAGCTGTTTTACCCGCGAAGAGGCCGGCAAGGCCAACACAAGCATTACCTGCCTGATCACCCTCGCCGCGCAAACTCGGTAGCCTCACCCCCACCCGCATCCAGCTGATACACCCGCGCCGGCCGCCCCTGTTCATCGAAGAACACCTGCCCCAACCCCGCACCATTCCACAACCGCTCGCCAGCCTTGCTATGGCTGGGCGTACGCGGCACCACCTCCATTTCCCGCCGCTTGGTAAACCAGTTGAGCGGCGAGCGTGGCGCATACAGCCAGCGGTTGAGCCGGTCGAGCACATCCAGCAGGCGCCGCGGGAATTCGTTCTTGATCCCGCTGCTGGTCACCTGCCACAAGTGCGGGCTGCGCTGGCGGTGGCGGATCAGCACTTCATAGACGAACGAGTAATGCACATCGCCGGACAGCACCACGTAGTGCCCCGGCGTGCGCGAGTGGCGGAAGATGTTGAGGATGACCTGCGCTGCGCCGCGGTGGGCCATCCAGTTCTCGGCATCCACCAGCAGCGGGTAGCCCAGCCAGCTGAACAGCTTCTGCACCGTCTCGATCAGCTTCACGCCAAAAATCGGCGCAGGTGACACGATGATCGCCGACGGGTGGTCCAGCAGTGCTTGCTGCAACTCGCTCAGCGCCTCCCAGTCGAGCAGGCCGGACGGCTTGGCCAGGCTGCTTTCGCTGCGCCAGCGGCGGGTGCGGGTGTCCAGCACCAGCAAGGGTGGGTTGGTGGGCAGGCTGAACTGCCAGCCCTGGAAGCGCAGCAGTGCGCCGATCAGCTCATCCTGGGTCTGGCTGTTCAACGCCTGGCATTGCCCGAGCAGTGGCTTGCAACCCTGCGGGTCGTTACCCCAGGCCTGGCACAGCAGGTAGCCGAGCAGGGCATTGCCGATGATCCGCCGCGAGAAGGGGTGGCCGTAGGCGGTTTCTTCCCATAGCGCCGATAGGTTCCAGTCGTCGGTGATGTCGTGGTCGTCGAAGATCATCAGGCACGGCAGGTGGGCCATCACCCGCGCTACCTGGCCGAGGTTGTCGGCAAACGCCTGGATCAGCGGCAGCTCCTGCCGGTAACGTGCCTGGCGCGGTGCGGTGAGCCCGTCGGGCATGTCCAGGTTCACCAGCTGCCAGGGCACCGGTGACCACACCAGCAGGTACATGGCCATGACCTCGGCGAAGGTCACCAGGTGGTTGTCGGCGTTGCTGGACGAGAATATCGGTTTGCGCTTGCCGCCGAAAAAGCGCTCGCGCAGGGTTTCGTTGCGTTCCTGCGCTGGCAGCAGGTCGGCGCGGTGGTAATAGCAGGCCGGGTGCTGGTACAGCGCCTGGCTGTCGGGCACCACCGCGCCCTCAAGTTGCTCATCGAACAGGCCCAGCCGCGCAATCAGGCTGTGGATGGCGCGCAGCATCGGGCCGGCAACGTCGTCGGCATAGACCTGGTCGCCGGTCATCAGCAGCACGGCGGGGCGGTCCGCGGGTTTTTCGCAGGCCAGCAGCAGGCGGTCGGCGCATAGCAGGCCATCGGCGGCCGGGAAATGCGGCTTGCGGCAGGAACCGTGCAGCAGGTGGTCGAGCCGATCACGCAGTACCAGGCTTGGGCGCCGGGCGCCGGGGTAAAGCAGGTGCGGCGCCCAGCCTGCGATGCCCTGGCCGTTGATGAGCAGGTCATAGTCGAGCAGCTGGTTGCAGGGCAGCGGCTGGGCGAAGTGGATGTCCAGCAGGTGGATGAAGGCGTGCTGGCCCACCGCGACCACCTGGCAATCGACCTGGGCCTCGCCTGCCGGGAAGATGAATTCGGGTTGCAGCGGTTGCGTGGCGACCAGCCAGATGGCCAGGCGCTGAGGTTCCAGGCGGCGCAGTACCGGGCCGGCGAGTACGAGGGGCAATGGGGTAGAGGAGGTCATCGACAGCTCTGAGGGCTAACCGGCCCTATCGCCGGCAAGCCAGCTCCCACAGGTACAGCGCTGATCTCGAAGGCTGTGCAGTAACTGTGGGAGCTGGCTTGCCGGCGATAGGGCCATTGAATTCAACAAACTGCTAAAGCCCGGCACTTGATGGGGCCAGACGAAAAACGGGCGGAAAATGCTGAACACTTCCCGCCCGTCAGGCAATCCCGAAATATATCAGGCCTTTTCAGCCATCAACTTCTCCAGCTTCTCCTGGTCCCGCGCGAACTGGCGAATGCCTTCGGCCAGTTTCTCGGTACCCATGGCATCTTCGTTCATCGCCCAGCGGAACTGGCTTTCGTTCAGCTGCTGCTTGGGCTCGCCGGCATTGCCCGGCTTAAGCACCTGTGGCAGGTCGCCCTGGTCATCGCTGAGCTGCTGCAGCAGTTCCGGGCTGATGGTCAGGCGGTCGCAGCCGGCCAGCTGTTCGATCTGGCCGATATTGCGGAAGCTGGCGCCCATCACCACGGTGCCGTAGCCGTTGGCCTTATAGTAGTTGTAGATGCGAGTGACCGACTGCACGCCCGGATCTTCGGCGCCCACGTATTCCTGGCCGGTGCTCTTCTTGTACCAGTCGTAGATACGGCCCACGAACGGCGAAATCAGGAACACCCCGGCATCGGCGCAGGCCTGGGCCTGGGCGAAGGAGAACAGCAGGGTGAGGTTGGTCTGGATACCTTCCTTCTCCAGCTTCTCGGCGGCGCGAATGCCTTCCCAGGTGGAGGCCAGCTTGATCAGCACACGGTCGCGGCCAACGCCGGCGGCTTCGTACAGATCGATCAGCTTGCGCGCCTTGGCCAGCAGGGCGGGTTCATCGAACGACAGGCGGGCATCCACCTCGGTGGAGATACGCCCGGGGATGACCTTGAGGATGCCCGAACCCACGGCCACCGCGAACTTGTCGCAGGCCAGGTCGACATTACCCTTGGCATCGGCCTTCACCTGCTTGAGCAGCTCGGCGTAACCCGGGATGGCCGCAGCCTTGAGCAGCAGCGACGGGTTGGTGGTGGCATCGACCGGTTTCAGGCGGGTGATGGCGTCCAGGTCCCCGGTGTCGGCGACCACGGTGGTGAACTGCTTGAGTTGTTCCAGCTTGGAGGTCATGGGCGTGCTCTGTCCTGTGCAATGACTCGACATTACCCGAGCCCCGGCGGCCACTCAAGGGCTCGCGAAGCGCGGTGCGAAAGGTGAGGATTCGAGTCGCAAGCGGCCCCTAGGTTCCGCATGCACACGTCTGAAGCTGTCGCGCCCCCTTGTAGGAGCGGCCTTGTGTCGCGAAAGGGCTGCAAAGCAGCCCCAGGGCTTCAGCGCTGGTGCACAAATTGCCAGGGCTGCTTTGCAGCCCTTTCGCGACACAAGGCCGCTCCTACACCCGACCGCGTCAGATGCTCGGGCCGGGTTACCGCCCCTGCAACAGCTCCACCGCCTGGTCGAACACCGCCAGCGGCTCCGCCGCCTTGTGAATATCCGCCGACAGCAGCTGGCGGAAGCGCCGCGCCCCCTTGAACCCTTGGGCCAGCCCCAGGATATGCCGGGTAACGTGGTGCATCGCGCCACCACTTTCCATGTGCGCGACGATATAAGGACGCAACTGCGCCAGCGCCTCGCTGCGGCTGACCACTACCGCCTCGCTGCCGAACAGCTGCTGGTCCACCTCGGCCAGCAGGTAAGGGTTGTGGTACGCCTCACGCCCCAGCATCACCCCATCGAAGGTTTCAAGGTGTGCCTGGCACTCGGCCAGGGTCTTTATCCCGCCGTTGAGCACGATCTCCAGGTCCGGGAAGTCCGCCTTCAACTGCGCCGCCACGTCATAGCGCAGCGGCGGAATCTCACGGTTCTCCTTCGGCGACAGCCCTTCCAGGATCGCGATGCGCGCATGCACGGTAAAGCTCCGGCAACCTGCCTCGCGCACCTGGCCGACGAAGTCGCACAGCTCGGCGTAGCTGTCGCGGCCATTGATGCCGATGCGGTGCTTGACCGTCACCGGGGTCGACACCGCATCGCGCATGGCTTTCACGCAATCGGCCACCAGCGCCGGGTGGGCCATCAGGCAGGCACCGATCATGTTGTTCTGCACCCGGTCGCTCGGGCAGCCGACGTTGAGGTTGACCTCGTCGTAGCCGGCCTCCTCGGCCAGGCGGGCACAGGCGGCCAGGTCGGCCGGCACGCTGCCGCCCAGTTGCAGGGCCAGCGGGTGCTCGGAGACGTCGTGGCGCAGGAAACGGTGGGCGTCGTTGTGCAGCAGGGCACCGGTGGTGACCATTTCGGTGTACAGCAGGGTGTTTTTGGAAAGCAGGCGCAGAAAGAACCGGCAGTGGCGGTCTGTCCAGTCCATCATCGGTGCAACGCTGAAGCGACGGGAAGGCTCAGGGCGCGTGGTTGCTGGGTTAGAGCCTGGGTTTTTGGTCATATCGTTCAACGTGTCTTGTACCAAATTCAGCAGTTTCGAAGGTGTTTGTAGCAATCCGGTTGCGCGCCCTGGCAAAAGTCGACGGCAAGTGCTCGGTGATAGCCAGGGCAGGCAGCTAGTTTACCAAGAGAGCCGGGCATCCGTCTGGACTCGATCTATGCGCGGCCCAGCAGCCTTCTCCCCAGATTAGCCACCAGCCAACTTACTTGAGCGGCACGTAGATATCCGTTTGCCATTGCTCCAGCGGCGTTTCCGGATACACGCTCAAGTAGTGAAAGAACAACGGATGATCCCGCAGTTCCTCGTCGCTCGAAGGCAGCCAGTCCCGATAAAGCGGATAGATGGTTTCGCCAATGTAGTCAGGCGAGCCGGTATGCCGGATCACGGCGCAGCGGCCCGCCGGGATGATGCGTTCGTGCACGCCGAAATCGTTGGGCTGCACGGCTTCGCATATCTCGCTACACACGGCGAAGCGAAAGGCGTGCGCCGGGGTGGTGTCGGGGTTGTCGTAGGCAATGCCGAAGGTTCGGCTGCTGGCTACCGGTGACTGGCCGCTTTGAATGCGCCATTGGCGAAAACGCGCGACGCTTTCACTGACCAGGCCGGGCGCCCCTTGATGTTCGAGCGCGGCCACATGAGTTTCGGCGAAATCCACGATACGGACCTGCATGGCAATACTCCTGGAAAGGTGGGGAACAACGAAAACCGCACTCCAGGCCTGCCAGTTCGGGGCCTTGGCGAATACGCTCGGTGCCACGCCAAAAGCACGCTTGAAGGCCCTGGAAAAGGCTTCGGGGCTTTCGAAGCCGGCGCCGAAAGCTGCTTCCAGCACGGAGATGGCAGGCGAGGCAACCAGTTGGTGCGCCGCGCGTCGAAGCCTCATCAGTTGCACATACCGTGAAACCGAAACGCCCATGTATGCCGTGAACTGCCGATGGAAATGAAATGCCGAGAAGTGCGCGACGCGGCTCAGGGCATTTACCGACAGGTCACCTTCGAGGTGGCTGTCGATGTAGGCAAGCACGGCTTCGAACCGTTTCGCGTAAGTCGCTTTGTGCTGTGAATCAGTCAACGAACGGAATCTCCGGGAGGTGCGGTGAGCGCTAGCATCCGTTGTTCAGTCATGCAGGCGCCTAGCCGGGATTGCTGTATCGGGGATTGTCTTGACCGTGCCGTGGATGGCACCGGTGCTTTCGGTGTTCGCAGGGGAGGGCAGCAGGGTGAATGCGGTCGCTGGCGCTTCCGTGCAAGGGGATGCACCAGCGTAACCGGCCCAGCATGATCGGTCGACTGGGCGAAGCGGGTCGTTCACGCTGATCAATGAACTCCGAGCATCGCCAACGCACTCCGCCGCCACTTTCAACTGCGGCAGTGCCTGCAGGCGGGAGCTGGTGAGGCAGCACCAGGCCATGCATAAAACCACTGGAGTAAATCAATCTGATTTACAATTGCGTCCCTTTTGCCGAGGCTGACGTTTCGTGGATGCCCTGTCGCTTGTCTTTGAGCACCTGACCGAGTGGGTAATTACGCCCGTTACCGACCAGTTTCTCGGCATTTTCAATATGAACGGCCGTTTCGGGGCCTTGTTCCTTTGCATCTCCTACGGCGCAGCCTACGGCCTGTTCCGTTTCAGGAAGCGGCGCGGCCTGAGCGACGCCCAGTCGTTCTGGCAATTCATCGGCGGCGCCCGGGTACATCTGCATCCCTCGGCGCTGCTGGACTACCGCTACTACTTCGTGCGGGCCATCCTCAAGGTTGCACTGGTGCTGCCCGTCGTCCAACTGGTCGACCCCTACATCCTGCGCTCCGGCGATTACCTGGCCTTTTTCAGCAACCTCTGGGGCGCGCGCCCGCGCCTGGGCGAGAACCTTGCACTGTCCCTGCTCTATGGGTTGGGGGTGTTCCTGCTCAAGGACTTCATCCATTACTGGGCGCACCGGGCCTTTCACTCCCGCTGGCTCTGGGCCTTTCACAAGGTCCATCATTCGGCGCCCGTGCTGGTGCCGGCGACAGCGAGCCGGGTGCATTTCGTGGAAAAGATCGTCGAGAAACTGAGCACCGGCATTGGCATCGGCTTCTACGCCGGATGCTTCTGGTACCTTTGCGGCGGTGAAGTCAGCCGCTACACCCTGTTCGGCGTGACCTACCTTGTGTTCATCTTCAACAGCCTGGCGGCCAACCTGCGGCATAGCCATGTCTGGCTGTCGTTCGGCCCGCAGCTGGAACATGTGTTGAACAGCCCGGCCCAGCACCAGATCCATCACAGTGATGCCCCGCGCCATTTCAACCGTAACTTCGGCACCAACCTGTCCCTCTGGGACTGGATGTTCGGCACGCTCTATGTCACTACATCAACGCCCGAAAACATCCGCTTCGGCACCAACGAGCAGGACCACCAGCGTTACCTGACGGTCTATAGCCTGATCGTCACGCCCTTTGTCGAAACCGGCCGTAAGGTCCTGATGAAATGCCAGCGCAAGGCTGTGCTCGGCGCGTCCGGCAGGGCAGGCCGTTAGCTGATCCCGTGTTTGTTGCGAACGACTGACCGCTCAGGCGGGGAACTGGGCTATCCAGTGCCTGGCAATCTCTTCGCGCCGGCAGACCCACACCCCGTCGTGGCCCTGCACGTAATCGAGAAAGCGCGCCAGCGCCATCGCCCGACCAGGATGGCCGCTGATCCGCCCATGCAGGCCCACGCTCATCATCTTCGGGTGGTGCGCGCCCTCCTGCCACAACAGGTCGAAAGCATCCTTCAGCAGCCGGAAGAAGTCTTCACCGCAGGCGAAGCCATTGGGCAGCAGATAGCGGGCGTCGTTGTTGACCAGTGTGTACGGAACCACCAGGTGGGCGGGCGAGCCTGGGAGCCAATAGGGCAGATCATCGTTGTAGGCATCCGAGCTATAGAGAAACCCGCCTTCCTCACGCAACAGGCGGCGGGTGTTCTGGCTGACCCTTCCTGTATACCAACCTACGGGGCGTTTACCGCAGATCTGCTCGATCACCTCGATGGTGAGGCGGATATGTCGCCGCTCCTGGTCTTCAGGCATGTCGCGATAGTCCAGCCAACGGTAGCCATGCCCGGCAATCTCATGCCCGGCAGCGCAGAGCGCATGGCCAACCGCCGGGGTCAGTTCCAGTGCTCGGCCAACGGCAAAGGCGGTCAGCGGCAGGCCCCTGGCGCCGAACAGCTCCAGAATGCGCCACACACCTGCACGCGATCCGTATTCGTACATGCCCTCGACGCTCAGGTCCGGTTCCCCCACACGCGGCGGGCGGCCGGGTAGCTCATGAAGCCAGGCCTCCGACTGTGCGTCGCCATTGAGCATGCATGACTCCGCACCCTCTTCGATGTTGAGTACGAACTGGACCGCGACGCGCGCCCCACCGGGCCATCGCGGGTGGGGTGGGTTGCCGCCATAACCGATCAGGTTGCGAGCGGACATCAGCCCAGCTCGAAGGTCGTGACGGCGAACACACGTTCGTGTGCGATCGCCGGAGGAGGGCCGAGGTACATGCGTGCGCAGCCGAAAACCTCGATCATGCCCTGTTGGCGCACAAGCGCCATCGCTGCGGGGTTGTTTTCTGGTGCATCCAGGAATAGCGGGCAACCTTGCGCAAATTCTGCCAGGTGTGCGTAGAGGGCATTGGCTGCCAGGGCGTCATCGGCGAACAGGGGGCCGATCTTGTAGCCTTCCCGGCAGCGCCTTGCCACGCCATAGCCGCTAAGCCTGCCCTCGCGGCGGCAACCCACGGCGAGTGCATCGGCCTGGGCTATCCACCCGCTCAGGAAGGCTGCGCGCGGGGCAGGGAAGCAGGTGCGGTCGTAATCGACCACCTCATCGAACGGGAAGGTGGCCAACGGAACGATGTCCTGGTTGTCTACCTGCGAAGGCGCCGGGCGTTCGGTGGCCTTGGCACGAAAACGCATGTTGCGATGGGAGAAGACGAACCCACCCTTGGCGTAGTAGTCCTGCATTGCGAACACGCCGTCCATGCCAATGCTCGCGCCTGGGCGCAGGCGGGCGAGGAGTCGCTCGCGGCGTGCGTGCCAGAGGGTATTGCCCAGGCCTTGACCGCGATACTCAGGCCGGACGATGAAAAAGCCCATGAAACCGAATTCGCCGTTGTAGAAAGTGATGGCACCGCCACCGATCAATTCACCGCCCCAGGACGCAGCAATGAAGGCGGCAGGGTCCGTGGCCCAGAACAAATCGGCATCGTGAACGCCGGGATTCCAACCCTCACGGGCAGCCCAATCGACGAGCTCGTCCAGTTCGGGACGGGTCATGTTGCGTATGACCAGCTGATTCGACACCGCGAAGTTCTCCCAGTCGCTAACAGGGCGGATGGTTCATCGCTACTCTGAACCCTTTGGGTATAGCTTCAACACGAGTATTGATCCAGGCCGTTACGACGCCTGCAGAACAGGCTCGTCGCCATTGAATGGTCCTGAGTGCCAGGGGTAGCTGTCGACCGATGCGGGTAAAAATCCTCAACCTATACTGACGCTTGAAAAGCGCCCGATATACGCATTGCAGGCCCTCCTTGCAGGGCAAGCGCATTGCCGTGAATTGCTCCAGCCCTGCCACTTTTAGGTGAGTCGTTGATCATGGATGAAGTCACTACCATGCCCGCGGATGATGTACCTGAACTTCAACCTGTGGTGCAGCGCAAGCTCGGACGCTGTCTGTTGCGTTTGCAACAATACGAACAGCTGCTGAAAGTCATAGTCGCGCATGCTGAGTTGAGCGGCCCTGTGGATCGGCTGCATGCCATCCGTGAGCAGAAGATCGCACGTACCAAGAAAAAAACCATGGGCATGTTGGTCAGGATGCTGACCGAAAGCTTTCTGATCCAGTCCCCAAAAAATGAGGAGTCACAGACGGACGCCGATGCTTGTGACCAGATCGGGTTCAGCTATCGAAACCAGTTGGAAATGCCAGTCGAGCATTATGAGGCAACGAAGGTGGTTACCAAGGCGTTGGTCGACCTGCGTAACAAGCTGGTTCACCACTTCATTGAGCATTTCGATCTCTGGTCAGAGTCAGGCTGCCAGGCTGCGGATGGTTATCTGGAGGAAAGCTACCAGACCATCAATCGGCATTGTTTGAACCTGCAATGTTGGGCCAGAACCATGGTTGAGGCACAAGTTAAAATGGCTTCGTTTATACAGAGCCAGGTATTTGAAGATGCGCTCGACGGCATACGGGAGGACGGCTCGGTCGATTGGCCTGGCAGTGGGATCTGCTCCTGTTTACGTGAGGCAGAAGCCAAGCTTGCCGAAGGTGGCTGGACTCGACTGGAAGCAGCGATCCGCTGGATTAGTGATACCTATCCGGAGCAGTCGCCCAAGCGCTACGGTTGCAATCGCTGGAGGCATGTCCTGCACGAATCACGACAGTTCGAAATACGAAAATCCCAAGCTGATAATGAACGGACTTCCGTTTGGTATCGCAGCAAGGTCAGTTGAAAGGGCAGCTGGACCGTCACTCTATTTGTCGGCGCTTAGGGAGACTGCTTCTGTTCGTTAGTTACCCTCCGCCAAGAGCCGCTCTGGGGCGAAAGCGGTCATCCACGACCGGCAGCTATCGACCCGAAGCGGTCGGTCGCGGAGGGCGGCTATCGGCCAGAAGCGGCGACCCACGTTGGCGAAGCTGAATTCAAATGACCGGAATGCGATTCAGCTTGTCGGGCAACTAATTCATACCGCTCGGACGAAACAGTTTTTGACAATTTTTTGCAGGTCTTCTGGCTCATAGCTATTAGCGGAGCAAAAAAGATTCGAGGACGCAAATTCCGAAGGTCTGGGCTTCTCTTAAGAGTTTTGCGATCATCTGCTCATGGACGAACTGACATCAATTCTCTCTGCTTACGAGCAGGTGCAATCACGCAGAGCCCTCGGTGGTATTTATGCCTTAACTGGCTTTGACTACCAGCTACGCTGCTATCTGGCCGAGTTTGCAGAGTCTCTTGCTGGCGAAGGACAGGGGCTTGATGAGGCAGGCGGGCTATTTCTGGAAGCACTTTCAGATCTGGCTAAGCAAACCGAGGGGGGGCGCTTAGTCTGCATCCAAGTCAAGCGAACCTTAACGAAGGAGACTCTCAAGGATGCTGCAGCCGAGGTCGAGGCCATCGATTGCTTTCTTAGAAAACACCACCCAAGCTTGCGTGATCTGGTGAAATTCGAGCTCGTCGCGTCAAAAGGTGATGTCGCGTTGCAATGGAGAGAAATTCCGGAAAAACATGCAGCCCGTTCGATTATAGATACGCTTCTTCAAGAAGATCGGCTTTTGCCGCCACGCATCGAGCCCGACCCGTGGTGGAGAGCAATTGCCGCTGTATGGAAGCATTTGAAAGATCCCTACGGCTTCCTGCGCTTTGCGCTGGATCGTGCTTTGACTCGTGCGCCAACTGCTGCAGATGCACAGCGTATTCGTGACGATATTTGTGAGCGCTTCGCACAAGCTCGGCAGATGCACGAGCGTTCTGGGCAACTTCTGACTTCGGCAGATTTTCAATGTGTCGTTCATCCCAGCCCCTCGCTGGAAATCGGGCGTGAAATCACCCTAGCGCGACTGCGTGATCAGCAATACATGGCGCGCGCCCACCGCCTGGACGCTCTTTATGCCACGTTGCTCAAATGCAAGGATCTCAGTCAGCGCGACCTTAAGAGCGAGGCTCGCGTTTTTTGGTTGAGTGGTCGTTCCGGTGTCGGTAAGAGCGTGTTGCTACTCCAGACGGTTGAGCGACTTGTCGGGGAAGGCTGGCGGGTTTTATGGCTCAAAGGACAGGCCGAATTACTAGAGCCTGCCCTGCGTGCGATTATTGGTACGCCTAGCGAGTGGTGGCCGGATTTCATTGCTATCGATGATCTATATGATCGCGACGCTCGTGAACGGCTTGATCTTGCACGTTTGGGCGAATTCATCGACGAGCGCGGTCACCAGGCATGGCCAATGATCCTGACTTGTGGCCCAGCTGAATTTGCTGAGTCTTTTAAAGAAGATTCTGCTTTCGGTGGTTTCGAAGTTCATCGCGAAACAGTGGAAACCATTGCCGCGAGCGAGGCTGCCGAGATCGAAGCTTGGTATTGCGTTCGCACCGGCCAAGTGCCGAACCGCGGCGCTGCTTTTTCTCAGGCTTCGAAAGATGATGAGGGTCTATTCGTCTCGCTGGCAGTGGAATTGGCGCACGGCGATCTACAAGCCTTCGCAAAACGCTTTGCAGAGCGGGTTCGCCTCAACGGTCTAGAAGAAGCGCTACGCCTGCCTCTGGCAATGAATCGGCTCTACCTGCGTGCACCTTACGACTGGCTGACCGAAGATGACCGCGAAAAGCTTGCCACCTTAAATGGCGAAGGCGATTTCAGTCTGTTAGACGCGGACAACGAGTCGCAAATCGTTCGCCTGACGCATCCACATCTGGCCGATGCCCTGTATCGCTCACTACGCAAGCCAGCTAATGCTGATGCCTTTACCAACGATTTGATAGCCATCTTCCGGCGTGCGCTTGCCGACCGTAATACAGGCTTGGTTTTGCAACTGTTGCGGGTATTTTCTGCACGCGGGGAAGCTCTGACGAGTGAACGGTTGAGTATTGTGGACCGCACTCGCTTGGGACGCGAGTGTGCCAAGTTATGGACAAACGAGCAGGCGCTGCTGGCACTTGATGCGGACGGATCGGCGGAAGCCGCCACTAGTTGGGCTTGTTGGGCTGCGGCGATTCCCTGCATTGCCTCAGTTTTTGGAACAAATCTCCTCGACAATGCGCTGGCTCGCATGGAGTCAGCAAATAAGGTCTGGTCAGGTTGTTGGAGCCGTCTGGCCGGGAGCTACCCAAAGCACGACGAGCTTTTCGCTTGGGCTGCAGAGCATTTGGCGGACCCACTGAAGATATCGCACCCTACATGGTCTTTAGATTGGGAGCACTGCCTAGAGCATGATTCCGGACGTAGCTCTGTATGGCATCACATGGGGCTGGTTTGGCTGCAAAAACACTTCCGCCGCACTGATTGGCATTTTGTCTGGAAGAAACTCCTACCTGATAGCTGCAGACCAGATTGGAAAGCCGATCCTGTATTGACTCTTGGCCTTCATCGTGTGCGTGAGGAAAATGACGGAGCCGATTGGGCTTATGTATTTGGCGACCTTTATGCCCTAGCGCAACATAGCAGGCCACAACTGGATGATCTGGCTTTTTTGGGAAGAGCTTGGCTGGTCGGGCGCGAAGACCGGGCCGAGTGGAGTTTTGTCTGGCGGGCTTTGCTGACGCAGGGTGAGTCACTGCCGCAAGACATGCCGCTCGGTGGGCTGTTGCGCCTTGGTAGGGAGTGGCTGGCCGGACGCGAAGACCGGGCCGATTGGACGTATGCTTGGCGGGCTTTGCTGGCGAAGGGTAAGTCGCTACCAGAGGACATACCGCTCGGTGAGCTGTTGCGTCTTGGTAAGGAGTGGCTGACCGGGCGTAAAGACCGGGCAGAGTGGAATTATATCTGGCAGGATTTGCTAGCGCAGAGTAAGTCACTACCAGAAGACATACCGCTCGGTGAGCTGTTGCGCCTTGGTAGGGAGTGGTTGACTGGGCGCGAAGACCGGACAGAGTGGACGTATATCTGGCGAGAGTTGTTGGCACAGAGTAAGTCCGAGTCTGAAGACATGCCGCTCGGTGAGCTGTTGCGCCTTGGTAGGGAGTGGCTGACAGGGCGCGAAGACCGGACAGAGTGGGTATTTATCTGGGAAGAGTTGTTGGCACAGAGTAAGTCGCCGCCGCACGACATGCAGCTCGGTGAACTGTTGTGCCTTGGTGCTGGGTGGCTGGCCGGGCGCGAAAACACTAAGGAATGGGGCTTTGTTTGCGAGGCGATGCTAGATCAGCGATTCCAGTCCAGTGATTTCATCGCGCAGGTCGCCACATGGCTTGAAAGTACCAAGGCCAAACCTGAATGGCCACTACTGGCGGCAAAGTTCATAGCCATAGCGCCCCACCACGCAGCATCGGCGGATTTTTCCGTGAAGTTGACCGAGCGCATAAACGCCTGTCCCAATAACGGGCACTGGTTTAAAACTGTCAATATTATGAGCAATCTTACTGCCGGCATCGTGCTTCCGCCCGCAGTGCGCGATTGGTTGCAAGCCTTATATTCACGTAAAGAGTCACCGGCGTGGGGCGAAGCGTTTCGTTGTCTGGATGACTGTTTGCCGATAAAAGGCAAAGTGATAGCTGTCAAGAAAAATTATTGTTCGGTCGAGCTAGAGGTCGGGCTAGTGGCGGTATTGCCAAACAGGCACGATGGTTTTCGTAGGGCTAAAGGCTTTGAGGGTTACTTTTATGTAAGCTCGCTGAATCTCGATAGAGATTTTGTTCAGGTTTGTTTGGAGTCGCCTGCCTCTTTGATAAGTAAAAAAGTAGAAGGTCTAACCGTTGGCGGCACCTACGAAGGATATGTAACAGGCGTGAAAGACTTTGGGGTATTTGTGCGGGTTAACGGGCATAGCGGCCTTCTTCATCGCAGCAAGCTGCCTCTTAATACGGTTGTTATGGCTCACTTTCCATTGGGTAATTTAATCCGTGTTCAGATATCCAATTTTAGATCCGATGGAAAGCTTGAGCTCTCTTTGCCCATTGATTGATGAGTTGCAGATCAGTTGTTCATAGCTCTCTTGAAATGGCCACGCTGATCAAATTTATCGCTCTTAAACGGCTGCTTCTTTCCCGAGAGGCAGCTTTGGGTCGAGAGCGGCCGTTCGTGAGTGACCGCTATCTACCCATTGCGGACGTTCAAATCCCCAAGCTCGGTTCATTCAACATGACGCATCCTTTAATCTTGAGAAGCCCTGCTTCGGGTCAGAACCAGACTCCAGCAACCGACCGACAGGGCACACGCTCATCACCTAGTTGAATCGGTAACCTGTAGGCCCATGCCCGGCGAATTGCTCATGAACACTCGTAATTTATCCATCTGCGGTGCACTCAGGAAAAACGATGAGCCAGGCCGGGTTTCATAGCTTCCAGGCCAAGTCCCGCAGCGTGCCGCACCTGCTCATCGGTATCCTGTGTTGCTAGGCGTAGCGCCTCGATGGCTCGAAGCGCGTCGTCGGGCAGCAGACCACGGTTATTCAATCCACTCACAGCATGACGACGAATGACTACGTGGGGTGAAATCAAACCGTGCAAGGCTTCGCTGACATCGGCGGCGGTGGTATTGATCTGGCCGTAGACTTCTTCAAGTGTCTCTTCAACAGCAGCCCGAAGCTCAGGACGCTGATCGAGTAGATGCTTAACGGGTGTGTAGTTAAGCACCGGTGGCTGCACGCCCCGCCGGCGGAAACCGTCGAAGTTAGCGCAAATACCCGCGACAACGACGTCGGGCGTTTGCTGCATAAGCCAGTCGAAATCCTCAAGGTAACCCAAGGCTTTTGCACTCCAGTTGCGGGTCGGTTGCTCACAGGCCTCAATCGCCTGTCGACGCAGGGCCTGGATGACGGGCTCATCAGCCATGCCGGCCAGTCCGAGAATACGCGCGGCAGTGGTAGGCTGTTTGTGCCCGTTTAGCTGCTCGATAAGCGCTGCCTGCGCGGGACGGCCGTTGGCAATTAGCCAGCGCTCTGCGTCTTCCCCCGAAATACCATCCGAACAATGTAAGCGGCTGACGTAGAACGCGACCTGCTCGGCTAGCGGCAAGGCAGCGACACCGCGCAGGGTGTTTTCAATGGCCAGTTCGACAGGGAAATTATCCTCGAATTGCTGGCGGGTCATGCTGCGCTTGGCCAAGGGCATATAGCCAGCAAAGTCATGAAAAATCACCACGAAGCCAGGCGTCACACCAGGATGCTGACTGAAATGGCGGCCCAGCGACCTGGCGGCACGGCTAACGGTGACCAGCAAGCGTTGCTCAGCCGCTTGCCATTGGCGCGGGCCAAGCCGATTGGCGTGGGCTTGCAGTTCATCATCGAGCTGCGTGAACGGCTCACCAGCGCAGATTTCCCAATCCCAGCGCCAGTCCGCCGGGTTCCACTTCACCGAACTGAAGCTTTCATCTTCCTCGTCGGGGTAGTCTTCGCAGAGTGCTTGCAAGCTGTTTGCGGCAAAGCTGGGCAGTGACAGAACCGCCTCTTCTTCTCGATAGCTCGCATGAAACGCTGCGGCGTACAAAGGGCTGCCCCCCTCATCGAGCAGCGTTTGCAATGTCTGTCTGGCGGCGTCGAACAGCGCCTGTTCCAGAGCCTTCCAATTCATCATTCAGTCCCTTGCTGACAAGTGAGTTCAGCCGAGCAGGTCGAGCATTCCCTCAAGGGTGCTTTCCAGACGGGCTAATTCAATGTGCGTTCCATCGCCACATTCAGCGATACGCAGCGCACAGTCAACGATCATCGTGAGCCCCAAAGGTACTCGATGGCCGGGGTATTTGCGCAGCGTTAGTTCGACCCGGGTCGGGCTTAGCCAGGTAATGAGATCTGCTGACCACAGAGGATCCTCGAAACCAAACACCACGTTTCCGTTTTGGGTATCTATGATTTGCGGCGGGAACAGCCAGTGCGAGTTGCCTGCTTCCCACGGGGTCGCCTGGACTTGGTAGCGACCGTCTGGGGACAAGGACAGTATTTCAATGTCGCTCATGCGCCGAACTTCGCCTCGTACCACAAGTGAACACGGGCCTGGTTGCGCACTTCCACGTTGACGCCCAGGTGCGCGCACGCCTGATGAACCCGGGCGATGACACGGTCCTCTGCCTCCCAGGACAAGTCGGCGTCGAAATAGGCGATGCCATAGTCCTTGATGCCCCTCTCCGAAGGTAGCCCGGCGCGGTGGTTCCAGAATGTCTGGAACAGGGCGCCTGCCGTCAACATGCAGTGCGGGATATCCAGCGCTGGCAGGGCGGCCAGCAATGCCCGGTTTATCGGGTTCTCGTGGATGATTGCCAGCACTTGTTCATTGGTCAGTGAATGCATGGGTACCGTCCTTGGTGGTTGCATTGCGCTGGGCTGAGCTTACCTGAATGACGCCTCGGTGATGTGTTCGTGGGAGCAGGTTTTGCCCTCGAACGGGCAGTCGGAAAAGGCCATGAAAGCGTTGGTTACATTGCTCTACGCCGTCCTGCGGTCGATGGGACCATAGTTCATGCGTGTTCCGGATCGCTGTCTTGAGCTGGCCGGGGTGCCATTGGTCGCCCGGGCTCGGCAAACGGTAGATTTGATTCGGGTTTTGTACGATGATTTTCGTATTGGCAGGGATGAGCTATGAAATTCGGCTTCAGGGAGGCCCAGCGAGCGGTGATAGCGGCGCTTGAGTCAGGGGAGTATCAACACGTTTCACGCAGGGATATCGATGTAAAGAACCTGCTGGCTACAGGGGAAGTGTCAGCCGGCGAGGTTGCCGAAGTCGTTCGCTCATGCAGGGGTATTCATCACGCCAGCACCCCTCACCATGCCGTCGCAGCCATCGAGGTGCATGTGCTCAAACGGGATGGTTGGTACATAAAGTTCTTTTTCATCGAGCCAGACACTTGGTTCATCAGCGTTCACCAGTGAGTACCCAGATCATGAAGATCTTTTTCGAAGGCGACAGAGGAAATGCGCTTTGCGAGCATTGCCAGGCAGTGGTGCCCACGCACTATGCTCGCCGGGATGTGCCGTTTAGCGATGGCCAAGGGGTGGCCAAGGACATTCTGG
The DNA here is from genome assembly GCF_015168335.1 of Pseudomonas shirazica. Taxonomy (NCBI): domain Bacteria; kingdom Pseudomonadati; phylum Pseudomonadota; class Gammaproteobacteria; order Pseudomonadales; family Pseudomonadaceae; genus Pseudomonas; species Pseudomonas shirazica. The sequence goes on along the minus strand of NZ_CP063456.1, from coordinate 3,429,015 downwards.
TGGGCGTGTGCGCTCGTTGTGATGGTGTGGTCGCCATTCCATCGCAATCCACGCCGGCCATCCGCGAGGCGCGCAAGCAGCAGCTCAAGTCGATTGAGGCGCGTTTGCCGGCGGTCTATCTGGATGTGCTCGATGCGGCCATGCATGCGGTCAGTAATGAGGCGGGGGCAAATTTGCGCAAGTTGTTTCTTGCCCACTATTTCCAACAGTTGGTGCAGGCGCAGCAGTGTGAGCAGTTGCATGCGGCGCATCAAACGTTCCTTCAGGCGCTGGATGAACAGCGAGAGCAGCGCGGGCTTGCGCGTTCCAATGTTACTCGGCGGTTGTCGATGAAGGTCAATCCGTACATGGCGGAGGACATGCTTGCGCTTCAGCAGCATACAGAGATGAACCAGACCGAATTGCTGAAGGCTGTGATCGCGCGTATTCAGGCGGATGTGCTGGAGAACCGGGATCAGGAGGTGATTCGAGCTTTGCAGCGACTGGCGCGGTTGGCGTTGTAGTGAGCATTTGAAAGAAGCACAGCGTACTGCCAAGCGCTGTGCTTCACACTCGGATCTTTGAGTCTTTTTAGAGAAACTCATATCAGTTCCTACAAGAACTAATCAGATTTTTCCCCTTCCTCGTAGTCCATTTCTGAATCATCCTTTTCAAGCCGTTTCACCATTGCGATGGAAACCTGAGCCCCCTAGTCTCGCCCTGTCGTTGCAAATTCAACGACCGGGTCTGCAAGCCTGGGGAAGTATCGAAAGCGTGCTCATCATCGAGCCGTTGGTCTGTGCCAATGGTTGTGCTTAATGGTGGCTGCGTACGGGTGACCTTCGGGTCAGCTGGGTTTTTCTCGATCTTCCCCGGTCTTGCAGGCCCGTACGTAGCCGCCACCCATTCTCTGCAAGGGATGGGGTGTGGTTTTCTCTCACGAAATCGAGATGTGACCATGCTCAAAATAGTCCCGGATCCCCCCATTTCCGACTCACCCCATCACCTGGAAGACACCCTGATCCAGGCCACGGAATACGTGCTCTGCGCCTTGTCCGTAGGCCATCACGCGATAGCCTCGCTCCCCAGATCTCCCGCCACGATCATGACCCTGGCGGTCATGCATGAAATGGAGGCTGTGCGCACGCTGCTGGAGTCGGCGATTGCTCAGGTGCAGCTCCGGGGCGGGCAGCCGGTGCATACATTGCACTGATGAGCTGATTTTCAAATTTTGCCAGCCTGGGCGGTGTGGTTTTCCTGCCAGGGACTGCAACCGGGAAATCGCACTGGCCGGCAGATTCAAAAGAGGGTTTCAGATGGACAAGGAATTGGATGACGACACCGGCACACTGGGCCTGACCGTAGGCGCGGCCACGTTCCTGGATGGTGTGCTGGACGGCAAGAAACTGTTCCGCGTAGAACCGGGAAACTGCTGCGACCATGCCATCGAACAAGCGTCGGTCTTGATGGACTGCTCACGGCGAGCATCGTTTATCGGGGTGATGGACAACGAACCGGTGCTGGTCTGGGCTTCGCACTTTCTTTGCGACATGGCCAAGGCGCTGATGGATGACGCGCATATGGGCATGCGCAAGAACCGCTGACCTGCCCCGGGGCGGCGATGTTGTGCAGGCAACAGCGATCCAGCAGCTTGTTCGACCGCATGCAGCCAACATCGCCGCCAATTTCAGCTAACCCATTGAAATAAAAACACTTTAAAGCCTGGCATGTTTGCTGCTCCTGCCTCCTTGAACCCGAGGATCACCAAGGAGCCTTACCATGAGCCAAGCCCCGATCAAGTTCGCCTACTGGGTCCCCAACGTCAGTGGTGGCCTGGTGGTCAGCACCATCGAGCAACGCACCAGTTGGGACATCGACTACAACCGCAAGCTCGCGCAAATCGCCGAACAGGCCGGTTTCGACTACGCCCTGTCGCAAATCCGTTTCACCGCCGGCTACGGCGCCGACAATCAGCACGAGTCGGTCACCATCAGCCACGCGCTGCTCGCTGCCACGGAAAAGCTCAAGGTCATCGCCGCCATCCTGCCAGGCCCGTGGAACCCGGCGCTGGCGGCCAAGCAGCTGGCGAGTATCGACCAGTTCACCAACGGCCGCATCGCCATCAACGTGGTCTCGGGCTGGTTCAAGGGCGAGTTCCACGCCATCGGCGAACCCTGGCTGGACCACGACGAACGCTATCGCCGTTCCGAGGAATTCATCCGCGCGCTGAAGGGCATCTGGACCCAGGACAACTTCACCTTCAACGGCGACTTCTATCGCTTTCGCAACTACAACCTCAAACCCAAGCCGCTGCAGCAGCCGCACCCGGAGATTTTCCAGGGCGGCAGCTCGCGTGCCGCACGGGACATGGCGGCGCGCGTGTCGGACTGGTACTTCACCAACGGCAACAGCGTGGAAGGGATCAAGGCGCAGGTCGACGATATCCGCGCCAAGGCGGCGGCCAACGGCCATTCGGTAAAGGTTGGAGTCAATGCCTTCATCATCGCTCGCGACACCGAAGAGCAGGCGCGTGCGGTGCTGCAGGAGATCATCGACAAGGCCAACCCCGAGGCGGTGCGGGCGTTTGGCCAGGAAGTGAAGCATGCCGGTTCTGCCAGCCCGGAGGGCGAGGGCAACTGGGCCAGGTCCAGCTTCGAAGACCTGGTGCAGTACAACGATGGCTTCAAGACCAACCTGATCGGTACACCGCGGCAGATTGCCGAGCGCATCGTTGCGCTGAAGGCGGTGGGTGTGGATCTGATCTTGTCCGGGTTCCTGCACTTCCAGGAGGAAGTAGCGTACTTCGGCGAACATGTGCTGCCGCTGGTGCGTGAACTGGAGGCCGGGCGCAGCGTGGACAAGGCGGTAGCCTGAAGCCGGGGGCAGGGTGGGCTTGGCACCCTGCCAGTATTGTCTGATTGTCATGCAGGGGTTAGGTTGCTGGGCTCTTTTCAAGGAAGATGACCGATGAAACGGACCCTGCCGCTGGTATTCGCCTGCGCGCTTTTCCCCCTGCAAGCCTGGTCGGCGCTGGAAGTCGGCCAGTTCACCCTGGGCATGCCCAAGCCCCAGGCCATGGCCATTCTGCAGCAGCAGTTCGGTGAAGTTGAGCATTTCACCGGCTATCACTACCAGGTGCCCACCGAGTTCTTTCAGGGGAGCAACCCGAAGGGCGATTACAACCTGGGCGGTATTGCCATCACGCAAGTGAAGGCGTCGTTCAACGAGGCCGACCAGCTTCGCCAGGTGGAGGTGCGGCTGGCCAGTACCGACGAGGCGCGGGTCCAGCAACTGCTGCCGATGACCAGGCAGGCCAAGCCTGTGCCGAACAGTGGTGGCCGGCTCGAGGCGTTTTCCGCTGAAGGTGAGTTGGTGTACTGGGTGGCCAAGGACCGGGACTGGACGGTGGTGACCATCGCCGACAAGGCCAGCTCGGACCAGAACGTCAAGGCGCGGGCCAAGAGCGATGAGCGCTTTGCCCAGCTGAACCGCAAGTTCGACAAGCTGATCGAGACGGCCAAGGCGGTGGAAGGCAAGCACTGATCGACAAAGCCGTGCAGCTTTGAAGCCTTGCGCATACCATGCATTCATGGGACTGCACATAACTCATTGAATTAGCAGGGACCCTGTGGGAGCGGCTTTAGCCGCGAACACCGGCGCAGCCGGTGCCATGCACCGCGTTGGATTCTTCGCGGCTAAAGCCGCTGCCACTGGGTACGCGGACCGCTTGCGAATTCAGTTCTCTAAGCGACAGCGCAGCAGACTGCATAAGGCCAGAAACAACCCGCGTCGGTTTCAGGATGCGCCTGGTCGTTCGCACGCAACCCCCCGGCGCCACAAGTGCCATGCTTGCAGGATGCCTCGGACCAGCGCGCGCAGACGTGCGGCCGCAGGCAAGGAGGCCGCTGGTACCACGCAACCGTGACGTGGCCGGCGCGCCGCAGCAGAACACGCCGGATACCTGCCCTTACAACAATTCAGGCAGGGTCCGTGATGCCGAGGTCCGCTGTATGCCTGATGAATTGCTCCACCTGCCTGTGATCCACCGCATTCTGGCCCGTGACAAGGATACCCCCGGCGCGCTGTTGCCGATCCTGCATGCCATCCAGCACGACATCGGCTACATCCCCGATGCCGCTGTCGCCGAAATTGCCCATGCCCTGAACCTCAGCCTGGCCGAGGTGCGTGGGGTGATCAGCTTCTACCACGATTTCCGCACCACGCCACCGGCGCGCCACACCCTGCGCCTGTGCCGCGCCGAGTCGTGCCAGAGCCGGGGCGCCGAGGCGCTGGCCGCGCAACTGCGCGAACAACTGGCGCTGGACGACCACGGCACCAGCGCCGACGGCGCCATCAGCCTGCGCCCGGTGTACTGCCTGGGCGCCTGTGCCTGCTCGCCAGCGCTGGAACTGGACGGCCAGGTGCATGCGCGCCTTACCCCTGAGCGCCTGCGCGCGCTGGTCAACGCTTGCCGGGAGGACGCAGCATGCTGAAGCTGTACATCCCCTGCGATTCGGTAGCCCGTGCCGTGGGCGCCGACCAGGTCGCCGATGCCTTGCAACGTGAGGCCGAGCGCCGCCAGCTGCCGCTGGACATCCAGCGCACCAGTTCCCGCGGGCTCTACTGGCTGGAGCCGCTGCTGGAGTGCGACAGCGCGCAAGGGCGCCTGGGTTTCGGCCCGGTCACCCCGGAAGACGTGCCGTCCTTGCTCGACGCCTTTACCGGTGAACCTGGTGGCCACTCGCTGGCCCTGGGGCCGGTCGAGGACATCCCTTACCTCAAGACCCAGCAGCGCTTGCTGTTCGCCCGCGCCGGCATCACTCGCCCATTGTCGCTGGACGACTACCGTGCCCATGGCGGTTTCGCCGGCCTTGAAGCGGCCGTGGCCCTGGACGGTGCCGAGGTGGTCGCCGCCGTGCTCGATTCCGGCCTGCGCGGCCGCGGCGGTGCGGCGTTTCCGGCCGGCATCAAGTGGCGCACCGTGCGTGACGCCGGGGCCGGGCAGAAGTACGTGGTGTGCAACGCCGACGAGGGTGACTCCGGTACCTTCGCCGACCGCATGCTGATGGAAGGCGACCCGTTCCTGCTGATCGAAGGCATGATCATTGCCGGCCTCGCCGTGGGTGCCGACAAGGGCTACATCTATGTGCGCTCGGAATACCCCGACGCCATCCGCGTGCTCGACCAGGCCTTCGCCATCGCCCGTGACGCCGGCTATCTCGGCAGCGACGTGGCCGGCAGCGGCCAGGCCTTCGACCTGGAAGTGCGGGTCGGCGCCGGCGCCTATATCTGCGGCGAAGAAACCGCGCTGCTCGAATCCATCGAAGGCAAGCGCGGCATCGTCCGCGCCAAGCCTCCGCTGCCCGCGCTGCAGGGCCTGTTCGGCCTGCCGACGCTGGTGCACAACGTGCTCACCCTGGCCTCGGTACCCATCATCATGGCCAAGGGCGCGGCGTTCTATCGCGACTTCGGCATGGGCCGCTCGCTGGGCACCATGCCGTTCCAGCTGGCCGGCAACATCCGTCAGGGCGGCCTGGTGGAGCGCGCCTTTGGCCTGACCTTGCGCGAGCTGGTGGAAGGCTATGGCGGCGGCACGGCCAGCGGCCGGCCGTTGAAGGCCGCGCAGGTTGGTGGCCCGCTCGGTGCCTGGGTACCGCCCAGCCACTTCGATACGCCGCTGGACTACGAAGCCTTTGCCGCCATGGGCGCGATGCTCGGCCATGGTGGTGTGGTAGTGGCCGACGACACCCTGAACATGGCCAGCATGGCGCGCTTCGCCTTGCAGTTCTGCGCCGAGGAGTCCTGTGGCAAATGCACCCCGTGCCGCATCGGCTCGACCCGGGGCATGGAAGTGGTCGACCGGCTGATCGCCACCAGCGACATGACCGAACGGCATGACCAGGCCCTGTTACTGCGCGACCTGTGCGACACCATGCAATACGGCTCGCTGTGCGCCATGGGCGGCATGACCGCCTATCCGGTGGCCAGCGCGCTGAAGTACTTCCCCGCCGATTTCGGGCTGACCCACACGGAGGCCGCGCAGTGATCAATTTCTTCGACCCCGCTTCTGATAAAAGCAGCGACCTCGGCACCCCGGCCCGTGACAGCGAGGTACAGGTCAGCCTGAGCATCGATGGCCGCGCCATCACTGTGCCCGCCGGTACTTCGGTGATGCGTGCCGCGGCCATGCTCGGCACCAGCATCCCCAAACTGTGCGCCACCGACAGCCTCGAAGCCTTCGGCTCGTGCCGCATGTGCATGGTGGAAATCGAAGGCATGCGCGGCTACCCGGCCTCCTGCACCACCCCGGTCAGCGAAGGCATGGTGGTGCACACCGAAACCCCACGCCTGGCCGGCCTGCGCCGCAACGTGATGGAGCTGTACATCTCCGACCACCCGCTGGACTGCCTGACCTGTTCGGCCAACGGCAACTGCGAGCTGCAGACCGTGGCCGGCCAGGTGGGCCTGCGCGAGGTGCGCTACGGCTACGACGGCGCCAACCACCTGGCCGAGAAAAAGGACGTATCCAACCCGTATTTCGACTACGAGCCGAGCAAGTGCATTGTCTGCAGCCGCTGTGTGCGCGCCTGCGAGGATATCCAGGGCACCTTCGCCCTGACCATTACCGGGCGCGGCTTCGAATCACGGGTGGCGGCGGCGGGTGGTGAAAACTTCCTCGCCTCCGAGTGCGTGTCATGCGGCGCCTGCGTGCAGGCCTGCCCGACCGCGACCCTGACCGAAAAGAGCCTGGTACAGCTGGGCCAGCCCGAGCGTGCGGTCATCACCACCTGCGCCTATTGCGGCGTCGGCTGCTCGTTCCGCGCCGAAATGAAGGGCGACCAGCTGGTGCGCATGGTCCCGGACAAGAACGGCGGCGCCAACCACGGCCACGCCTGCGTCAAGGGCCGCTTCGCCTGGGGTTACGCCACCCACCCGGACCGCATCACCAAGCCAATGATCCGCAAGCGCCTGGAAGACCCATGGCAGGAAGTCAGCTGGGACGAAGCGGTGACCTACGCCGCCAGCGAGTTCCGCCGTATCCAGCTGAAGTACGGTCGCGATTCCATCGGCGGCATCACCTCCAGCCGCTGCACCAACGAAGAAGCCTACCTGGTGCAGAAACTGGTGCGCACGGCGTTCGGCAACAACAACGTCGACACTTGCGCGCGGGTATGCCATTCGCCCACCGGCTATGGCCTGAAGCAGACCCTGGGTGAGTCGGCTGGTACACAAAGCTTCGACTCGGTGATGCAGGCCGACGTGGTGCTGGTGATCGGCGCCAACCCCACCGACGCCCACCCGGTATTCGGCTCGCAGCTCAAGCGCCGCCTGCGCCAGGGCGCGCGGCTGATCGTGATCGACCCTCGGCGCATCGACCTGGTCGACTCGCCGCACGCCCGCGCCGAGCTGCACCTGCAACTGCGCCCCGGTACCAACGTGGCCATGCTCAACGCCCTGGCCCACGTGATCGTCACCGAAGGCCTGCTGGCCCAGCGCTTCATCGATGCCCGCTGTGAAACCGAGGATTTCGCCCGCTGGCGCGACTTCGTCAGCCTGGCGGAAAACGCCCCCGAAGTGCTTGGCCCGGTCTGCGGCGTGCCTGCCGAGCAGATCCGCGCCGCAGCGCGCCTGTATGCCACCGGCGGCAACGCGGCCATCTACTACGGCCTGGGCGTGACCGAACACAGCCAGGGCAGCACCGCGGTGATGGGCATCGCCAACCTGGCCATGGCCACCGGCAACATCGGCCGTGAAGGGGTAGGGGTGAACCCGCTGCGCGGGCAGAACAACGTGCAAGGCTCGTGCGACATGGGCTCGTTCCCCCACGAACTGCCCGGCTACCGGCACATTTCCAACGAAGTTGTACGCGCCGAGTTCGAGCAGGCCTGGGGCGTGACCCTGCAGCCTGACCCGGGCCTGCGCATCCCCAACATGTTCGAGGCTGCGCTGGACGGCAGTTTCAAGGCCCTTTACTGCCAGGGCGAGGACATTGCCCAGAGCGACCCCAACACCCAGCACGTCACTGCGGCCCTGCTGGCCATGGAGTGCGTGGTGGTGCAGGACATCTTCCTCAACGAAACAGCCAAGTTCGCCCATGTGTTCCTGCCGGGCAGCTCGTTCCTGGAGAAGGACGGTACCTTCACCAATGCCGAGCGGCGTATTTCGCGGGTGCGCAAGGTCATGGAGCCGTTGGCCGGGAAGGCCGACTGGGAGGCGACCATAGCCCTGGCCAATGCCCTGGGCTACCCGATGAGCTACCGTCACCCGTCCGAGATCATGGACGAGATCGCCCGCCTTACGCCTACCTTCCACCGCGTCAGCTACGCCGAGATCGACCGCCACGGCAGCCTGCAGTGGCCGTGCAACGACGCAGCGCCGGATGGCACGCCGACCATGCACATCGACCAGTTCGTACGTGGCAAGGGGCGCTTCATGCTCACCGGCTACGTGCCCACCGAGGAGAAGGTCAACAACCGCTACCCGCTGCTGCTGACCACCGGGCGCATTCTCAGCCAGTACAACGTCGGCGCCCAGACCCGGCGTACCGGCAACGTCGCCTGGCATGACGCCGACCGCCTGGAAATCCACCCGACCGACGCCGAAAGCCGCGGCATCCAGGATGGCGACTGGGTCGGCATCGGCAGCCGCGCCGGGCAGACGGTGCTGCGCGCCAAGGTCAGTACGCGGGTGGCGCCGGGTGTGGTGTACACCACCTTCCACTTCCCAGAGTCGGGGGCCAACGTGATTACCACCGACAACTCCGACTGGGCCACCAACTGCCCTGAGTACAAGGTGACGGCGGTGGAGGTGGTGAAAGTGTTCCAGCCGTCGCAGTGGCAGAAGCGCTACCAGGACTTCAGTGACGAGCAGCGGCGGTTGTTGAAGGAGCGTCGTATTGCCGAGAAAACCGAGGTGCGCCGATGAGCAGTGAGAATCTGGTCAAGATGGCCAACCAGATTGCCCATTACTTCGACAGCGAGCCAGACCGGGCGCTGGCGGTGCAAGGGATACGGCAGCATCTGCAGAGCTTCTGGACGCCTGCGATGCGCCGGCAACTGGCGGAATGGGCCGAGGCCAATGCAGGGGAGGGGCTGGACCCGAAGGTGCAGGAAGCGTTGGCCTAGCGTTTGGTGTCGAATGGGGCTGCTGCGCAGCCCATCGCCGGCAAGCCAGCTCCAACAGGTAATGCACATGACTCATTGGTTCAGCGAGGCTCTGTAGGAGCAGCCTTGTGCTGCGAAGAGGCCGGTACAAGCCATAGACAGGCTTTGTCAGTACCGGCCTCTTCGCAGCACAAGGCGGCTCCTACAAAGTACGCTTCAAACGAGCGATATTTGTTTTCTGCCCTACAGCGCAGATCAAAAGGGCTGGGCAATCTCCCACAGGTACTGTCGATGTGGGAGCTGGCTTGCCGGCGATAGGGCCCTGACAGATTGAACTCAGCCGCGGGCCAGTTCCGCCAGATGGGCAATTGCCTCCTCGCTCTTGAGCACCAGCACATCCCCCTCCAGCGAATCCAGCACCACCTCCGCGGTATTACCAATCAACGCCCCGGAAATCCCGGTGCGGCACACCGTGCCGATCACCGTTACCACGGCATCGAGCTTCTTCTCGGTATGCGGAATCAGCACATCCGCCGGCCCTTCGGCCACATGCAAGCGGTCTTCGCTGATGTCGTACTCTGCCTGGAACGCCTTGCACGCCTCGCGGTAGCGCTTTTCGATGGTATCGCTCAGCTGGTACACCGGGTCCGACGCCGACAGCATCGGCGACGGATGGGCGCTGATGACGTGAAGCTCGCCTTTGGCCAGCCCGGCAATGGCATAGCCATGGTCGATGATGCTGGCATGCAGGCGGCGGTGGTCCTCGTCCTGGTTGCCCACGTCCACCGCGGCCAGGATCTTGCCGCCGGTCCACGGCCGCTCGCTCTTGACCATCAGCACGGCACACGGGCATTGGCGCAGCAGCTTCCAGTCGCTGGGGGTGAGCAGGGCCTTTTTCAGCGGGTTGTCCGGGCGGTGTTCCTTGATCACCAGCTCGCAGCCCTCGGCCTGCTGCACGTAGATGATGGTGTCGTGCAGGTTGTCGCGCCAGGCCTCCTCATGGGTGACGCTGTCGTACCCGTCATCATGCAGCTGGCTGCTCAGCAGGCTCAGCAGCGCGCTGTGGTCATGCCTTTTGTCGCACATCAGCAGGTGCAGGCGGGCGCCGGTGACGCCGGCGATCAGCTTGGCCCGGGTCAGTGCCCGGCTGTGGGCGTGCTCGGGGTCGAGGACGACGAGGATGCTGCGGACGGCTTGCATGGGCGTTAACTCCCTTCAAAGGTGGCGACCAATGCCTGACTATAGTCGGCGCTTCCCCCGCTGGCGCTTGATGTACATCAAGCATAGTCACTGGCGCCGCCCGCCGCCGCCGGTATAATCGCCGGCCCTGCCAGTTCTTTGTGGTTGCACGCTCATGTCCCTGATCCCCGAAATCGACGCCTTTCTTGGTTGCCCGACACCAGACGCCTGGATCGAAGCGGCGCTCGCCGACCAGGAAACCCTGCTGATCGACCACAAGAACTGCGAATTCAAGGCTGCCAGCACCGCCCTGAGCCTGATCGCCAAGTACAACACCCACCTCGACCTGATCAACATGATGTCGCGCCTGGCCCGCGAGGAGCTGGTGCACCACGAGCAGGTGCTGCGCCTGATGAAGCGTCGTGGCGTGCCGCTGCGCCCGGTGTCGGCGGGGCGTTATGCGTCGGGGCTGCGGCGGCTGGTGCGCGCCCACGAGCCGGTCAAGCTGGTGGATACGCTGGTGGTGGGGGCGTTCATCGAGGCGCGCAGCTGCGAGCGCTTTGCCGCGTTGGTACCGCATCTGGACGAGGAACTGGGCCGCTTCTACCACGGCCTGCTGAAGAGCGAAGCGCGCCATTACCAAGGTTATCTGAAACTGGCGCACAACTATGGCGAAGAGGCAGACATTGCCCGCCGGGTGGACCTGGTGCGCGCAGCAGAGGTGGAGCTGATCCAGTCACCGGACCAGGAGCTGCGCTTTCACAGCGGTATACCGATGGCGCAGGCCGCCTGATTCGCACCAGGCAGCCCAGGCGTCAGTGACGGCGGCCCAGCAGCAGGCCGACCACCAGCCCGAGGCCAGCGGAAATGGCCACGGTCTGCCACGGGTGGCCACCGATATAGTCCTGGGTAGCGTCCATCACCGGTTGCGCCTTGCTGCGTACCTTGTCGGCGGCATTGCGCGCCTGACGTAGCTTGAGGCTTACCTGCGCGCGCAGGGTTTCCGCCTCGTCACCCACCAGGGCGGCGCTGTCGTTCAGCAGTTTTTCCGACTCTTCGATCAGCGCCTGCAGTTCGCTGAATACCTGGTCCTTGATCTGATCGCTGTCGGTCAGCGGGGCGTTTTTCCGGGCCATGAACTCGTCCTCGTCGATGGTGTGGCTTGAACAATGGATGCCGGCGCGTCGGGAAAGTTGCGGCGGCTTTGGGCTGTTGCAGTACCTGGGTGTAAGATAGCGGCCATTTTCAAACCTGCAGGTACCTTCATGAGTTTCAATCTGGCCAACATGAGCTTCGAGGAACGGGCGCAGATCGAGGCAGAGAAGGCCCGGCTGTTCGAGCTGTGGCAGAACAACCTGGGCAAGGCCAAGGGCGAAGCGGCACGGTTGATCGCCGAGAAACCACGGCGCAAAGGCAAATGGGCCGAGTGGGTGCGCGCCGAGCTGGATGGCATGTCGCCGCCCGAATACGCCAACATGGTGCGCAGCGAAGTCAACAAGCTGATGGCCGCAGCCAGCGCCAGCCGCTGATCACACCCCGCCAGGCGCCTACCAGTAGGCGCCCTTGGGCAGGTCCAGCTTGCCCTCGTCGGTAAAGCGCACGGTCCCCAGCAGCCCGCCGGCCAGCTTGCCGCGCAGCACATAGGGCAGGCCTTGCAGCGAGTCCACCTGGCCCAGCCCATAGGCCTGGCGCAGGAAGGAAAACGCCGTGATGCTCACCGGCACCACGATCACCGCTTCGCCATAACGGCCGATGTGCCCCTGCTGGTCGCTCACCCCGGCAGCCAGCGGCTGGCCGTTCACCTCCAGGTTCAGGGCGATGCCGTTGTAGTCGATCGGCGCCTCGTTGGGGTTTTGTACCCGCATCTTCACCGCCATGCGCAGTTCCAGCTCCTGCCCGGGCAGCGGCTCGATACCGATCACGCTGATATTGACCGGGTCGCGTGCCTGGAACAGCGCACAGGCTCCCAGGCCGCAGGCCAGCAGCAGGACCAGGAACAGGCGGGCGTAGCGGTGCAGACGGGCAGCCATGGAGTGCGACCTTGCCAGAGTGGGCGAATGGGCAGTGTGGCAAATACGCGTCGGCGTTGAAAGTCACCGTCCAGATGAAAGATACTGTTTCTCATTAACGCCCGATAACTTCTCCTACTGGCCGTTCCCGAACCCATGCTGACTTCTCCCGCGCCGGGCCTGCTGGCAAGCTTCCAGGAGCACTACGACGACCTGCTTCAGTTCCTGACCCGGCGCATGAGCGACCGTCAGCGCGCTGCCGATGTCGCGCAGGAAACCTACCTGAAGCTGGTCAACATCGACCAGCAGGCGGTGCCGGTGCTGCACGCGCGCAGTTTCATCTTCCGCGTGGCCGGCAACCTGGCGATCGATGCCTTGCGCCGCGAGCAGCGCATTGCCGCCAGCCACGACGACAGCGAGCGGGCAGGTGAGGTCGCCTGCCCGGCGCCGGCCCCGGAAGCGGCCTTGCTGGCCCGGGAGCGCTTGCAGATCCTCGACCAGGCGCTGCTGCAGCTGTCCGACAATGCCCGCCAGGCGCTGTTGCTCAACCGCGTCGACGGCCTGACCCAGGCGCAGATCGCGCAGCGCCTGGGGGTTTCCGAAAGCATGGTGGCGAAATACATCGGCCAGGCCCTGCGCCATTGCCGCAACTGGCTCAAACAGGCAGGGGTGGCTGCTGCACTGGTGTTGGCCGTTGGTGTGGCGGGTTGGCAGAAGGCGCCAATGCTGCTGGCGGATTACCACACCGGGGTAGGTGAGCGACAGGTGATTACTTTGGCAGATGGCACGCGGGTGACGCTGAACAGTGCCACAGCCCTGAGCGTGGTGTTCAGCGACCGTGAGCGGCGGGTGGTGCTGGAATCTGGTGAGGCCTTGTTCGAGACCACCGATGATTCACGGCCCTTTGTGGTCGATACGGCCGGTGAGCGGGTGCAGGGGAGTGCGGCCACCTTCAGCGTGCGTCGCGATGGCCGCGTGGTATTGGCCCATGGCGAAGCCAAGGTTGGCGAACATGAACTGGCAGTAGCGGCCGATGCCGGCACGCAGATGGCCTGGCAGCGCGGCAAGCTGATCTTCAACGGCAAGCCGCTGGGGCAGGTGCTGGCGGAGCTTGAGCGTTATCGGCATGGGCGGATCGTGTTGTCCGATAGCAAGCTGGCGGCGATGCAGGTCAGCGGGGTGTTCGACCTCGATGAGCCGGAGGCCCTGTTGCGGACCCTTGAGCAGCGTTATGGGCTGAAGGTGACCTACCTGCCGTGGTTGGCCGTGGTTCATTGATTCGCCTGTGCCGGCCTCTTCGCAGCACAAGGCTGCTCCTACAGCGAACTGTGATCCCTGTAGGAGCAGCCTCGTGCTGCGAAGAGGCCGGCACAGAAATAAAAATATTTTCCATTTGGCACTGCAAGTTCCTGCAAGCCAGATCGTCGTAGTGGGACTGATCAGCAACCAATTCTCATTTACGACTTGTCAGGAAGCTCATTCGTGCCTCTGATGCTCAAGCCCTTGCACCGCCGCCGCGGTCCGCTTCACCATGCCCTGATGTCCTGCAGTGCCCTGGCCATGCTGGTCGGCCCGCTGCAGGTGTTTGCCTCGACCGCCACCGAACAGGCCCAGACTCAGGCCCGCCAGGTCCAGCTCGACCTGCCGGCCCAGCCGCTGGACCACGCCCTGACGACGTTCGCCGACCAGGCCGGCCTGCACCTGCTGTACACCACCGGCGACGTCGCCGGTCAATCCAGCCCTGCCTTGCAGGGCAGCTACAGCATCGAGCAGGCGCTGCAGCAGTTGCTGGCCGGAAGTGGCATGGTTTGGCACTTCAGCGATGCCCGCACGGTGACCCTGCGCAAGGCCGACGCTGCGCCGCAGGCGATCAATCTCAAGCCGATCGAGGTCAGCGTGGCCTCGCGCACCAGCACCGCGATCAGTGAAATCCCCGGCACCGTGTGGGTGGTCGACCAGCAGCAGTTGCGCGAGCAGATCGACAGCGGCGTCAGCCTGAAGGAAGCCATCGGCAAGCTGGTGCCAGGCCTCGACCTGGCGCCGGAAGGCCGTACCAACTACGGCCAGAACATGCGCGGGCGCAATGTGCTGGTGATGATCGACGGGGTCAGCCAGAACAGCTCGCGCGGCCTGTCACGCCAGTTCGACAGCATTTCGCCGTTCAACGTCGAGCGCGTCGAAGTGCTGTCTGGCGCCAGTGCCATCTACGGTGGTGGCGCCACCGGCGGCATCATCAACATCGTGACCAAGAAGGGCGAACCCGGCCCGGCGCGTTTCGAGACCCAGCTCGGTGCCAGCAGCGGCTTCAACAACAGCGACGACCTGGCCACCCGCTTCGCCCAGTCGATCAGTGGCGGCAACGAACGGTTCAACGCCCGCCTGGGGGTTTCCGGCGAGCAGAACGAAGCCTTCTACGACGGCGCCGGCGACCAGATCTTCATCGACAACACCCAGACCGACCTGCAATACAACCGCACCATCGACGTGCTCGGCACCTTGGGGATGCAACTGAACGACCAGCAGAGCCTCGACCTGCTGGCCCAGTACTATGACTCGGGCAACCATGGCAGTACCGGTATCTACTTCCCCAACCTGAATTACAACGCCCCGTCCGACCTGGAAGACGCCGAGCTGCGCAGTGGCTACTCGTCGGACCTGGAGCCGCGCACCCGGCGCCTGCTGCTGAACGCCAACTACCACCACACCGACGTGCTGGGGCAGGACTTCTACCTGCAGGCCTCGTACCGCAAGGAAGACGACAACTTCTATCCGTTCCCGTACTACAACCGCGCCACGCCCACCGGCTCGCGCGGGGTGTACTTCGCCGCCTCGCAGCAAAACTTCGAAGTCACCAGCCTCAAGGGCCTGTTCGCCAAGCAGTGGGACGCGCTGAAGCTGACCTACGGCGTGGACCTGGACCGCGAGCGCTTCAACGCCGAGCAGACCACCTTCAACGCCCAGACGTCGTCCGAGTCGGGTGGCCTGGAGCTGGAAAAGGAAAGCAAGGCCGCACGCTACCCCAGCTACCGGGTCGATGGCGTGTCGGTATACGCGCAGCTGGACTGGCATGCCACCGATAACCTGACCCTGTCCGGCGGCGCCCGGCGCCAGCAGATGGATGTGGACGTCAGCGATTTCAAGGGTGTGCCGGGCGGCAGCAACGATTACCAGGTCAACCTGTTCAACGTCGGTGCCATCTACGACTTCAAGAATGGCCACCAGGTATGGACCAACTACGGCGAAGGCTTCGACCTGCCCGACCCGGCCAAGTACTACGGCAAGCCCGGGTTGAGCGTGGCCGACAACCCGCTGGCCGGCATCAAGAGCCGCCAGGTGGAACTGGGTTGGCGCTATGCCGACCTGGACTGGGATGCTCAGGCGGCGCTGTACTACATCTGGTCGGACAAGATCATCAACGTCGACTCGCAGACGCTGACCATCAATGTGGAAGACCAGAAAAGCCGTGACTTCGGTTTTGAGGGCGCGCTGACCCGGCACTTCCAGACCGGCTGGGAAGCCGGTGGCACCCTGCACCTGACCCGCTCCGAGGAAGAAGATGTCGATGGCGGCTGGATCAAACGCGATGCCCGCTATGCCTCGCTGTCCAAGGCTACCGCGTTCGTTGGCTGGAAGGGCGATGGCCGCAGTGCGCGGCTGCAGGCCAACCATGCCTTCAACCTGAAGGACGATGCCGACCACGAGATCGACGGCTACACCACCTTCGACCTGCTGGGCAGCCAGGACACCGGCTTCGGTACTTTCAGCGCCGGTATCCAGAACCTGCTGGACAAGCAGTACAGCACGGTCTGGGGGCAGCGTGCGACGCTGTTCTACTCGCCGACCTACGGGCCGGCGTACCTGTATGACTACCAGGGGCGCGGGCGCACCTACACCCTGACCTGGAGCATGGCTTACTGATGGGTGTTGTCTGTCCCGGCCTCTTCGCGGGTCAACCCGCTCCTACAGGTGCGGCGCAGCCTTCAGGCTGTGTGAGAATCCTGTGGGAGCGGGTTCACCCGCGAAGAGGCCCGGTCAGGCAAACGCCGCCAGCAAATCCTGCGCAAACGCCTGCTGTGCCTCACCAACCGCCTGCGCCCGGTGCCTGGCCAGGGTAAACGGCACCACAAAGTCCAGCCCAGGGTCCAGCGCCCACAACATCCCCTGAGTCTCCCACCCCTGCGCGCAATGGCACGGCAGATAGCCAATATGCCGCCCCGACAAAATGAACGTCAGTACGCTCTCGATCTGTTCCGCTACCGCCATGCTGCGCTGGCTCTGGAACGGCTCACCGCCCTTGAGAAACCGGTACGGATGGCGCACCTGGTCCATCGCCAGCAACCGCTCCCGGCCAACACCAGCCTCACCGAACAGCACATGGCCCTTGCCGCAATACAGCCGTTGCCGCTCCTGGAACAGCGGCTGGTAGTCGAAGGCTGCCTGGTTGCCGGAAAAGTAGCTGATGGCGTAATCCAGCCGCTGCTCCAGCAACAAGCGCTCCAGCTCTGCCGGTGGCGCACTGATCAGTTCCAGCTGCACCGCCTCCTCGCGCCTGCGAAACGCCGCAATGGCCGCCGCCAGCTTCAGGCTCACCGCCTTGTCCTGGTTCTCCGCCATGCCTATGCGCACGGTCCCCAGCAGCCGCCCGGCAACGCCATTGGCCCGCTGGCGAAACTGTTCGATGTTCAGCAATAGCCCACGGGCGGCGTCCAGCAACAACGCGCCCTTTTCCGTCAGGTGAAAGCCACCTTTGCCGCGGCTGCACAGGCGGTAGCCCAGCCGCGCTTCCAGCTGCGCCATGCGCTGGCTGATGGTGGGCTGGCTCAGGCCCAGCACGCCTTGCGCGGCGCTGAAGCCACCGGCCTCGACTACAGTGACGAACAGCCGCAGCAGATGCAGGTCGGGGTCGTGCACTTGTCCGAGCATTACATTGCTCCTGATGAATGTCAGCTTTGCAAACTTGCCATTCCTGCAATGTAACCCGGCTGGCATGCTCGCGGCATCCACCCATTTGCCGAGGTGTTCGCCATGCGTCGATCGTTGTGCCTGCTGTCCCTGGTCCTGGCCTTGCCGCTGCAGGCCGAAGAAAAGGTCGTCAACCTCTACAGCTGGGCCGACTATGTCGCCCCGCAAACCCTCCAGCGCTTCGAGCGGGAAACCGGCTACAAGGTGCGCTATGACACCTTCGACACCACCGAAGTGCTGGAAACCAAGCTGCTGACCGGTGGTAGCGGCTATGACGTGGTGGTGCCGTCGTCAACCGTACTGGCCCGGGCGCTCAAGGCAAATGCCCTGCAGCCGTTCGATCCCCAGGCCATGCCCGGCTATGCCAACCTCGACAAGGACCTGCTGGCCAAGCTCGCCGAGGCCGACCCCGGCAACCGCCATGCCGTGCCCTACACCTGGGGCACCCTGGGCCTGGGGGTGAATGTGGAAGCGGTGCGCCAGCGCCTGGGGGATGTACCGCTGGACAGCCTCGACCTGCTGTTCAAGCCCGAGTACGCCAGCCGGTTGAAGGACTGCGGCATCGCCATGCCCGACTCGCCCCAGGAGGTGATCGGTGTGGCCCTGAACTACCTGGGCAAGGACCCTTACAGCCAGGACAAGGACGACCTGGCCGCCGCGCAGAACCTGCTGAGCCAGCTGCAGCCGTCGATCAGCTACGTCGCCAATGGCCGGCAGATCAGCGACCTGGCCAACGGTAGCGTGTGCCTGGCGCTGACCTACAACGGCGATGCGGCGATGGCCGCCGACCAGGCGCGTCGCGCAGGCAAACCGTTCGAGCTGATCTACCGCATCCCCCGCGAAGGCACGCTGGTGTGGCAGGACAACCTGGTCATTCCCAAGGACGCCCCGCACCCCGAGGCCGCGCGGGCGTTCATCGCCTTCATGCTCAAGCCCGAGTCGGTCGCCGCGCTGACCAACACGCTGTTCTTCGCCAACGCCAACCAGGCGGCCACGCCGCTGGTGGACGAAGCAGTGCGCAACGACCCGGACATCTACCCGTCGGCCGCGGTGCGCCAGCGCCTGTATGCCGACCGCAGCATGGCCCTGGCCGACCTGCGCCAGCGCAACCGCCTGTGGACCGCGTTCCGCAGCCGCCAGTAACCGATAACGACAAAGGAGCTCGACCGTGGAGCAAGCCGTAAACAACGACCAGGCCATGACCCGCGACAGCCTGTATGGCACCGCTGCGGAAAGTACCTACGCCGGTATTACCAGTTTCTCTCGCCGCCGCTACAGCCGCGACCTACGTGGTGTCGATGTGGTGGTCAGTGGTGTGCCGTTCGATACTGCCACCAGCAACCGCCCCGGTGCGCGCTTCGGCCCGCGGGCGATCCGCGCCGCCTCGGTGCAGCAGGCCTGGGCCCGGCACTGGCCATGGGCGTTCGACCCGTTCGACCACCTGGCGGTGATCGACTATGGCGATTGCGCCTTCGACAGCGGCACCCCGCAGTCGGTACCGGACAGCATCGAGGCCCATGCCACGCATATTCTGGAAGCAGGCTGCGCCATGCTCACCCTGGGTGGCGACCACTTCATCAGCTACCCGCTGCTCAAGGCCCATGCCCGTCGCCATGGCCCGCTGGCGCTGATCCACTTCGATGCGCACAGCGACACCTGGCCGGACGAGGAAGGCAAGCGCATCGACCACGGCACCATGTTCTGGCATGCCGCCCGCGAAGGCCTGGTGGACCCGGCCAGCTCGGTGCAGATCGGCCTGCGCACCACCAATGACGACAGCCAGGGCTTTGCCATCCTCGACGCCCGCCAGGTGCACCGGCAGGGCACCGAGGCGGTGATCGCGGCGATTCGCCAGCGGGTGGGCGAGCGGCCGGTTTACCTGACCTTCGATATCGACTGCCTCGACCCGGCGTATGCGCCCGGTACCGGCACGCCGGTGTGCGGTGGGCTGAGCACGGTGCAGGCGCTGGAGATCCTTGGCGGGCTGCGCGGCATCAACCTGGTGGGCATGGACCTGGTGGAGGTGGCGCCAGCCTATGACCATGCCGACATCACCGCGCTGGCCGGGGCGACCCTGGCGATGGAAATGCTGTGCCTGTATGCGGCGCGGCACAAGGTGGACAAGGGCCAGTAATTCGGCGTCCGTAGGGGGGTTGTGGGAGCGGCCTTGTGTCGCGAAAGGGCTGCGCAGCAGCCCCCAAGGCCCATACTGAAACATCAGGAATCATCTCCACCCGCATTCACACTTTTGCCGCGAACCCTTCGCGCCTTAGGCTATCAAACCCACCAGGCGCGGCATTTTCGTACAGGAGGTGAAGCATGACCCCGACCTTGCCCATCCTGGCCCTCGGCCTGGTGCTGTGCCTGCCCGCGCAAGCGGCCCCCGAGCCGCCCTTGCAACTCGCCGCCGGCAACAACAACCCCTACAACAGCCCGATCCAGCGCGCCAACCCCAACAGCCGACAGGGCAGCATGCCGGCCACGCCTCCCGTGCGCGGCCCGTCCACCGACCCGTACCAGCGCACGCCCACCCTGGACAACCGCGGCATCGGCAATGGCGACAACCTGCGCCGCCAGCAACAAACCCCGAACCTGGAGCCCAGCCGACCACCCCGCGACAACCCGCGCGCGCCATGAGCGCCCTACGAAAGGAATCCTGCATGCTTCGAGCACCCTGGCTTGTAACCCTGACCGCCGCCGCAGTCCTGCCCCTTTTGGCGCAGGCGGCGGCCGAACAGCAGTTTCGCAGTGAAGAAGGCACCTTGACCGTCAGCACCCTGGCCGACGGCCTGCGCAATCCCTGGGCCCTGGCGTTCCTGCCGGGCGGCAAGGACATGCTGGTCACCGAGCGTGCCGGCAACTTGCGGGTGGTCAATGCCGAAGGCAAGGTCGGCCCGCCGATCAGCGGTGTGCCCAAGGTCTGGGCCGAGGGCCAGGGCGGCTTGCTGGATGTGGTGCTGTCGCCGGAGTTCGCCAAGGACCGCACCGTCTACCTGTCCTACGCCGAAGAGGGCAGTGACGGCAAGGCCGGTACGGCGGTCGGCCGTGGCCAGTTGTCCCAGGACCGCGCCCGGCTGGAAAACTTCAACGTCATCTTCCGCCAGCAGCCCAAACTGTCGGAGGGCAACCACTTTGGCTCGCGTCTGGTGTTCGACCGCGACGGCTACCTGTTCATCGCCCTCGGTGAAAACAACCAGCGCCCGACTGCCCAGGACCTGGACAAGCTGCAAGGCAAGATCGTGCGTATCTTGCCGGACGGCGAAGTGCCCAGGGACAACCCCTTCGTCGGCAAGGACAATGTGCGGCCGGAGATCTGGTCGTTCGGCCACCGCAATCAGCAAGGCGCCGCACTCAACCCCTGGACCGGCAAGCTGTGGACCCACGAGCATGGCCCGCGCGGCGGCGACGAGATCAACATTCCCGAACCCGGCAAGAACTATGGCTGGCCGATTGCGACCCACGGCATCAACTACTCGCTGCTGCCGATCCCCGAGGCCAAGGGCAAGCATGTACAGGGTATGGTCGACCCGCACCATGTATGGGAGAAGTCGCCGGGTATCAGCGGCATGGCGTTCTACGACAGCCCTAGGTTCAAGGCCTGGGACCACAATCTGTTCATTGGCGCGCTGGCCACCCAGGAGCTGATCCGCCTGCAACTGGATGGCGACAAGGTGGTGCATGAAGAGCGTTTGCTGGGTGAGCTGAAGGCGCGTATCCGCGATGTGCGGGTGGGGCCGGATGGCTACCTGTATGTGCTGACCGATGACAAGGACGGCGCGCTGCTGAAAGTTGGATTGGGAGATAGCTGAGCCAAAGTCACTTGCACCGGCCTCATCGCCGGCAAGCCAGCTCCCACCTCGACCGCATTGGCCCCAAGCCATGCGCTATCCCTGTGGGAGCTGGCTTGCCGGCGATGAGGCCGGTGCAGATAATGCCGCATGGCTATCGATCCCCATTCCCTCTACCAGCAGGCCCTGACCACCCAGGGCTATGTCGCCGACCCCGCCCAGGCCCGCGCCGTCGAAGCCTTGCAGGCCTGTTTCCAGGCCGTCGAACAGGGCCGCCCCACCCAGGGTATCTACCTCTGGGGCCCGGTCGGCCGGGGCAAGACCTGGCTGATGGACCAGTTCCACCGCTGCCTGCGGGTACCCAGCCGGCGCCAGCACTTCCATCACTTCATGGCCTGGGTCCACCAGCGCCTGTTCCAGCTCAACGGCACCGCCGACCCGCTGCTGGCGCTGGCCGGGGAACTGGCCGGGCAGATTCGCGTGCTGTGCTTCGACGAGCTGTTCGTCAACGACATCGGTGACGCGATCATCCTCGGCCGCCTGTTCCAGGTACTGTTCGACCAAGGCGTGGTGATTGTCGCCACCTCTAACCAGCCACCCGAGCAGCTGTACCGCGACGGTTTCAACCGCGAGCGGTTCCTGCCGGCCATCGCCGCCATCCAGCGGCACATGCAGGTGCTGCCGGTAGCCGGCGAGCAGGACCACCGCCTGCACCCCGGCGCCGAGCGCCAGCGTTACTGGGTGGCGCAAGCGGGGCAGGCCAGCCAGCTGGGCGAGGTGTTCCGCCAGCTCAGCCCCGGCGACGAAGGCCACGATCAGCCCTTGGCGATCGGCTCCCGGCAGGTGCAGGTGGTGCGGCGCAGCGCGCAGGCCATCTGGTGCCGTTTCACCGACCTGTGCGAACAGCCGCTGGCGGCCATGGAGTTCATGGCCCTGTGCGACCGGTTCCCGGCCATCCTGGTGTCGGGCATTCCGGCGCTGGGGGGTGAACAGCGGGCCGGGCGTATTGCCCGGGGCACCGAGGATGCTGCGGCGCGGGTGGCAGCGGGCGACCGCGAGCTGCCGGCGCTGTCGCCCAAGGACGACGCGGTGCGCCGCTTCATAGCCCTGGTCGACGAATGCTACGACCGCCGGGTGGCGTTGTACCTGGAGGCACAGGTGCCGCTGGATGCCCTCTACACTCAAGGGTATCTGGCGTTCCCGTACCAACGGACCCTGAGCCGGCTACGGGAGATGCAACTGCAACGCTTCGCCTGAAAAGGAGCCGAACCATGGAGCCGCTGTCGCATCATCTGCTGACCCAGGCCTACAACAATGGCTGGGCCAACCACCGTCTGTACAAGGCCTGCCTGCAACTGACCCAGGACGAATTCGTCGCCCCCCGCTGCAGTTTTTTCCCGTCGATCAAGGCCACCCTCAACCACCTGCTGACGGTGGACTGGTTCTACCTGCACATGCTCGAGTGCGAGCAGCGTGGCGAGCAGCCCGACGCCGACGGCGAGCGCTTCTTCGACCCCGAACAGCCGTTTGCCACCTGCACCGACCTGCACGCCGAACAGGCCCAGGCCGATCACCGGCTGATCGCCTATTGCCGGGGCCTGCGCGATGGTGAGCTGGCGCGCTATGTGAGCATCGTGCGCCCCGAGCGGGTACAGCGCGAGCAACGGCTGCGGTTGTTGGCGCACCTGTTCGAGCACCAGATACATCATCGTGGGCAGGTGCATGCGATGCTCAGTGATACGGCAGTGAGGCCGCCGCAGCTGGATGAGTTTTTCTGCGAGGAAGAGGCGAGGTTGCGGGTGGCGGATTTTGCCGAGCTGGGCTGGACCGAGGAGCAGGTCTGGAAGATGTGACGGGCCAAAGGGGCTGCTGCGCAGCCCATCGCCGGCAAGCCAGCTCCCACCTCGACCGCGCTACGCTCAAGAGCTGGGCAGCTTCCACAGGTGTTGAACAAAGCTTGAGGTTGATGCGGTCAAGTGGGAGCTGGCTTGCCGGCGATGGGCCGCAAAGCGGCCCCCAAATTAGATCTAGCGCCCTAACCACTCGACCAGCGTACGGTTGAACCGCACCGGCTCCTCGATCTGCGGCGCATGCCCCATGCCTTCAAAGGTAATCAGCTCACCCTTGGGGATCAGCTTGGCCACCTGCGGCCCCAGCACTGCATACTTGCCCAGCTTCGCTTTCACCTCCGGCGGCGCGATATCACTGCCGATGGCCGTGGTGTCCTGGTCACCGATCAGCAGCAGGGTGGGCATCTGCAGGTCCTTGAACTCGTGGTACACCGGCTGGGTGAAGATCATGTCGTAGATCAGCGCCGAGTTCCACGCCACTGCTTCATGCCCCGGCCCCTTGTTCAGGCCCACCAGCATCTGCACCCAGCGCTCGTACTCCGGCTTCCAGCGCCCGGCGTAGTAGGTCTTGCGCTCATACTCGCGCACGCCGTTGGCATCCAGCTTGAGCTCGCGCGCATACCACTGGTCCACCGTGCGGTAGGGCACGCCCAGGGCTTTCCAGTCTTCCAGCCCGATGGGGTTGACCATCGCCAGGCGCTCCACCTGCTGCGGGTACATCAGCGCATAGCGGGTGGCGAGCATGCCGCCGGTGGAGTGGCCGAGCACGATGCTTTGCTTCACGCCCAGCTGTTCGAGCAAGGCATGGGTATTGCTCGCCAGTTGCTGGAAGCTGTACTGGTAGTAGGCTGGCTTGCTGGAGCTGCAGAAGCCGACCTGGTCGGGGGCGATGACCCGGTAGCCAGCCTTGCTCAGGGCGTCGATGGTGGTTTCCCAAGTGGCGGCGCAGAAGTTCTTGCCGTGCATCAGCACTACGCTGTGACCGTTGGCCTGGCCCTGGGCGGGCACGTCCATGTAGCCCATCTGCAGGGCCTGACCTTGGGACTTGAAGTCGAAATGCTTGAGCGGATGCGGGTAGCTGAAGCCTTCCAACTGAGGACCGTAGGTGGGCGATTCGGCGGCGATGGCCGAACTGCCGGCGAGGCAGGCCAGGGCCAGGGCAGTTGCGCGCAGCATAGGGGCACTCCGTGTAGGGCCATGTAGGAAGGGGCGACTGTAGCAGCCAGTGGACCACGCGGAACGTGAAAGGTGTTACCAGGCGTGAAACCAGCCCAGGGTAATCATCGCCAGCACTCCATAACGGCCGGCCTTGGCCAGGGTCACCAGCAGCAGGAAGCGCCAGAACGGCTCACGCATGATGCCGGCGATTAGCGTCAGCGGGTCACCGATCACCGGCATCCAGCTGAGCAGCAACGACCATTGCCCCCAGCGCTGGTAGCGCTGCTGCGCGCGCTCCAGCTGGGCAGGGCTGAACGGGAACCAGCGCTTGTCACGCAGATGCTCGATGGCCCGGCCCAGCACCCAGTTGACCACCGAGCCCAGCACATTGCCCAGGGTCGCCACCAGCAGCAGGGTGGCCCAGGCCTCGGGCTGGCGCAGCAAAAGGCCGACCAGCACGGCCTCCGATTGCAGCGGTAGCAGGGTGGCGGCGCCGAAGGCGCTGAGGAACAGCGCCCACAGGCTGAGCATCAGTAGTTGGCGACCACGGTGTCCTTGCCGTCCTGGGTCACGCCGATGACCTGGTAGGCATCCTTGTGGTCACCCATTTCCATGCCGGGCGAGCCCATGGGCATGCCCGGCACGGCCAGGCCCTTGAGGTCGTTGCGCTTGGCCAGCAGGCGCACCTGCTCGGCCGGCACATGGCCTTCGACGAACTTGCCATCGATCACCCCGGTATGGCACGACGCCAGGCGTGGCGCCACGCCCAGGTGTTGCTTCACCTCGCTCATGTTCGGCTCGACATGGTCGTTGACGGTGAAGCCGTTGTCGCGCAGGTGGCTGATCCAGGCCTTGCAGCAGCCACAGTTGGGGTCGCGGTAGACGTCGATGGTCTCGGCAGCCTGGGCCAGGCCGGTGATGGCCAGCAGGCCCAGGGGCAGCAGGTGTTTACGCAGCATCATGAAACACTCCTTCAAAAACGTGGGCGGATACCGGCGACCAGGCCTGTGCCTTGCTCGCGCCCGGTGTCGTTGCGGCCCCAGGGGCGGTCCGGTATCCAGCGGTTGGCCAGCAGCATAGCGCAAGCGGCCTTCAGGCGCAGCGCGGCCTGTTGCCCTTCACCAGCGTTGCCAGGCAGCCAGTCTACCTGCCAGGTACTGGTTCCGGATGCCGGCCTGTCATCACGCTGGCTAACGTGCGGCACACCTATCTGAGAGCCTGCTTGATCATGACCCTACCACTGGACTGCCTGTTGTACTCCAAGACCAATCTGATCGGCATCGGACCAAACCTGTCCGAAGAGGAACGCCTGGACGTGCAAACGTTGCTGGACCATGCCGATGAGTTCGCAAGCCGCTTTCTCGACCGGGACGAACTATGGAAAAGCTGGTTCGACCGCTTCCGCAATCGCCTGGAGAAACATGGCTGCGTAAGGACGGCCGCCCTGGAGTTACCGCCCCAGGTCATCAGGGACCATGACGATTTCGATACCAGGCTCGAGCCCATCGGCACAGGCAGCACACCGACGCTGTTGGCCCAACTGGCGCGCGCATCCATGCAGGAACTGCGAATCAGTGCACACGCCAGCAAGTTCCTGCAGTCGGGTTGGCAGAACGACGTCGCCTCATCCTTTCTGATCACACCCTGCCAGAAGGACGAGGAGGGCCAGATCCATCTGGCGGTCTACTCGTTTCGCTTCAATGGCACCGTGGAGATGCGCGACTTCGGATTCTGGAGCGAGACCCAGCGTGACATCGTCGTGTGGAACACCGGCACTGTTTATCGTTTTGACGTGGAACGTTTTGCCGGTTTCCGTCAGCAGATTCGTAAAGAGTTGGGCGACCGACGGCTTGGTGCCGTTACCAGGATCGAGCTCTAGCCACAGCCACCTTGCTCAAGCTGGCAGGTCACGCATCAGCAGGCCATATGCCAACGGCACCTGCTCGGGAACAGGAAGGTAGATGGTGTGGCCATCGCCTGGGGCGACCTGAAGCGGTTGCTGCTGGCCGTTGCTCATGTGCTCGAGATCGAAGTGGTAGTTGCCGCGCGGGGTCATCAGTTCCAGGTGGTCGCCCACGGCGAAGCGATTCTTCACCTTGACCTCGGCCAGGCCGTCGACGCGTGCCCCGGTCAGCTCGCCAACGAACTGCTGGCGCTCGGACACCGAGTTACCGCGCTGGTAGTTCTGGTATTCGTCGTGCACATGGCGGCGCAAGAAGCCTTCGGTGTAACCGCGTTGGGCCAAGGATTCGAGGTTGTCCATCAGCGAGCGGTCGAATGGTCGCCCGGCCACCGCATCGTCGATCGCCTGGCGGTACGACTGCACGGCGCGGGCGCAGTAGAAGTGCGATTTGGTACGGCCTTCGATCTTCAGCGAGTGCACGCCCATGGCGGCCAGGCGCCCGACGTGCTGGATGGCGCGCAGGTCCTTGGCATTCATGATGTAGGTGCCGTGCTCGTCTTCGAACGCCGGCATTTCGGTGCCGGGGCGGTTGCTTTCCTGCAGCAGGAATACCTGCTCGGTCGGTGCACCCAGGCCCAGGGTCGGCTGCACTTCGCGCACGATGTCGCCGGTGGCGTTCTCGGTGGCAGGTGTGGCGTCGTATTTCCAGCGGCAGGCGTTGGTGCAGGTGCCCTGGTTGGCATCGCGCTTGTTGAGGTAGCCCGACAGCAGGCAACGGCCGGAGTAGGCCATGCACAGGGCACCGTGGACAAACACCTCCAGCTCCATGCCCGGCACCTGCTGGCGGATTTCCTCGATCTCTTCGAGCGACAGTTCGCGCGACAGGATTACCCGGCTCAGGCCCAGTTGCTGCCAGAATTGCACGCTGGCCCAGTTGACCGTGTTGGCCTGCACCGACAGGTGCACCGGCATCTGCGGAAAATGCTGGCGTACCAGCATTATCAGGCCTGGGTCGGACATGATCAGCGCGTCCGGTGCCATCTCGATCACCGGCGCCAGGTCCTTGAGGAAGGTCTTGAGCTTGGCATTGTGCGGGGCAATGTTGACCACCACGTAGAAGCGTTTGCCCAAGGCATGCGCCTCCTGGATGCCCAGGGCCAGGTTGGCATGGTCGAACTCGTTGTTGCGCACCCGCAAGCTGTAGCGTGGCTGGCCGGCGTAGACCGCGTCGGCGCCATAGGCGAAGGCGTAGCGCATGGTCTTGAGGGTGCCGGCGGGGGCCAGCAGTTCGGGCTTGGCGATAGGGTTCATGTGCGCACCGGAGCAAAAGGCGCGGATGCTAGGGCTGGCAGATACGGCGCGTATTGATTTGCATCAAGGAAATGGCGGCACTTTTGCCAAGGCGCGGTGCACTAATAACGCATAAGCCATGCGAGGACCCGCGATGAACCAGACCGCCCTGCAGAACAAAGCCCTGGCAGTACTGCTGGCGCTGGTGACCATTGCCTTCATCTGGATCCTGCTGCCGTACTACGGTGCGATCTTCTGGGCGGTGATACTCGGCATCCTGTTCGCCCCGCTGCAGCGCCACCTGCTGCTGCGTTTCGGCCGAAGGCGCAACCTGGCTGCGGCGGCCACCTTGCTGGTGTGCCTGCTGGTGGCGATCCTGCCGGTGATCATCACCAGCGCGTTGCTGGTGCAGGAGGGAGCCGCCCTGTACCAGCGCATCGAGCACGGGGAGCTGGATATTGCCGGTTATGTCGAGCGCGGCAAGGACATGCTTCCGGCGTTTGCCCAGCAGGGCCTGGACAGCATGGGCATGGGCAACCTCGACGGGCTACGCGACAAGATCAGCAAGTGGGCCACCCAGGGCAGCCAGGTGTTGGCCAGCCAGGCGTTCAACTTTGGGCAGGGCACGTTCGAGTTCGTGATCAGCTTCGGCATCATGATGTACCTGTTGTTCTTCTTCCTGCGCGAAGGCGCGGATGTCGCCCGCCAGGTGCGTCTGGCAGTGCCGTTGCCCGAACACCAGAAGCGCCGTTTGCAACTGAAGTTCAACCGTGTGGTGCGGGCGACGGTAAAAGGCAACGTGCTGGTGGCCATTACCCAGGGGGCGCTGGGCGGTTTCATTTTCTGGGTGCTGGATATCCCGAGTGCGCTGGTATGGGCGGTGCTGATGGCGTTTCTGTCGCTGTTGCCGGCGGTGGGGGCGGGGATCGTGTGGGCACCGGTGGCGGCGTATTTCCTGCTGACCGGTGCGATTTTGTCGGGGGTGATACTGACCGCGTTCGGTGTGCTGGTGATCGGTCTGGTGGACAACTTGTTGCGGCCGATCCTGGTGGGCAAGGACACGCGCATGCCGGACTACCTGATTTTGGTGTCGACGCTGGGCGGGCTGGCGGTGTTCGGGCTCAACGGCTTCGTGATCGGGCCGTTGATCGCGGCGCTGTTCGTGTCGAGCTGGGCGATCTTCGCGGCAACCAAACCCCGGGTGCAGTTGCCGGAGTAGGGGCGGGCCTTGCTGGGGCTGCTTTGCAGCCCATCGCCGGCAAGCCAGCTCCCACAAGTACAGCGTTGTTCTCAAGATTGTCGCTGGACCTGTGGGAGCTGGCTTGCCGGCGATGGGCCGCAACGCGGCCCCCATGGCCGGGTCAGGATGTTTGCGGCATCTCACCCTTGGCCAGGCGCCGGTTGATGTCGGCGATCACTTCGGGCAGTTCGTTGATGGTGTCGATCAGGTAGTGCGGGCGGGAGCCGGCGAACAGGGCGTGGATGCGCTGGCGCTCGCTTTCCAGCTTCTCGGCGCTCAGCGCGCGGTAGCCTTCCCAGGTCAGCCCCAGGGCATTGCCCGAGCACACCAGGGCCACGGTCCACATGCCGGCACGGCGGCCTTCGAGAATGCCCGGCACGGTATCGTCGACCTTCACGCACGCCGCCACGTCGTCGATACCCAGCGCGATCACGTTGGCCAGGGCCTGGGCCGGCCATGGGCGGCCGTTCGGGGTTTCGTCGGTGGCCACCACATGGTCGGCCACGTAGCCGTTCTGCGCGGCCAGCTCCACCACCTTGTCCATCACCACCTTCGGGTAGCCCGAGCAAGAGCCGATCTTCAGGCCGTCCTGGCGCAGCCCGGTGAGAGTGTCCAGGGCGCCGGGGATCAGCGCCGAGTGCACGGCGATCTTCTCGATCTGCAGCGGCATGAAGCGGTTGTAGATGGCGGTGACATCATCGTCGGTCGGGGTACGGCCGAACACCTTGCGGTAGCGCTCGGCAATTTCCGGCACATCGCACAGGGTGCGGATGTGGTCCCACTTGCCCATGCCCATCGGGCCACGGGCTTCTTCGATGGACACCTGCACATCGAATTCGGCAAAGGCTTCGACAAAGATCTGGGTCGGGGCGAAGGAGCCGAAGTCGACCACGGTGCCGGCCCAGTCGAGGATGGCGGCTTGCAGCTGGGTAGGGTTGCTGTAGTTCATGTGCGCTTGTTCCTGAAATTGGGTGGGCAAAGGGTCAGATGTCCAGCACTTCCATTTCCCGCAGCACCTCGGCCACGGCATTCACGGCGGCCTGCATGCCATCCGCTCCGACCACGCCGATGCAGCCGACACGGAAGGTTTCCACCTGGGTCAACTTGCCCGGGTAGAGGATGAAGCCCTTGGCCTTGACCCGCTCGTAGAAGTCCTTGAACTGGTAGCGGGGATCGTTCGGTGCGTGGAAGGTGACGATGATCGGCGCCTGGATCTCGGCGGGCAGGAAGCTGCGCAGGCCGATGGCGGCCATGCCGTCGAGCAAGGTCTTGCAGTTGTCGGCATAGCGCCGGTGGCGTGCCGGCAGGCCTCCCTCCTCGTTGTATTGCTGCAGCGCTTCGTGCAGGGCAGCGACCACGTGGGTCGGCGGGGTGAAGCGCCATTGGCCGGTCTTGGCCATGTAGGTGTGCTGGTCGTGCAGGTCCATGGCCAGCGAGTGGGCGTTGCCTTCGGCAGCGGCCAGGGCGGTTTTCTCGGCAAACACGAAGCCCATGCCAGGTACCCCTTCCAGGCATTTGCCGGAGGCGGCGATCAGCGCCTCGAAGGGGATGGCGCGGGCATCGATCGGCAGTGCGCCGAACGAGCTCATGGCGTCGATGATCAGGCGCTTGCCGTGGCCTTTGACCACTTGGGCGATCTCGGGCAGCGGGTTGAGGATGCCGGTGCTGGTTTCGCAGTGGATCAGCGCGACATGGGTGATGGCCGGGTCGGCGGCCAGCAGGCGGTCGACGTCGGCGGCGGTGGTCGGCTGGTCTTCGGCGGTTTCGAAGGTGCTGTAGGCACGGCCCAGCACTTTGCAGATCTTCGCCAGGCGCTGGCCATAGGCGCCATTGATCAGCACCAGGACCTTGCCGTCACGCGGCACCAGGGTGCCGATGGCCGCTTCCACGGCGAAGGTGCCGCTGCCTTGCAGGGGCACGCAGTGGTGGCTGGCGCTGCCATCGATGATGGCCAGCAGTTGCTCGCAGACACTGGCAGTCAGTTGGTTGAAGTCGCGGTCCCAGGAGCCCCAGTCCACCAGCATGGCTTGGCGGGTGCGGATTGATGTGGTCAGGGGACCGGGGGTCAGCAGAATCGGGGCGTTGCTCATTCCGTTATTCCTCACAAGCGGTGGGCTGAAACTACGGGGCCTAGGTTGCAATTGGCGCTGTCATCAATCAAATTGTTTGTTGTTATCCGAGCTATAAGTAAGGCCGATAAATATGAACCTGTTCCAGTTGCGTGCCTTCGATGCCGTGGCCCGTGAGGGCAGCTTCACCCGTGCCGCCGCACGCCTGTTCATCAGCCAGCCGGCAGTGACCGGGCACGTGAAGGCGCTGGAGGAGCACTACCAGATCACCTTGCTGCGGCGTACCGCGCGGCGGGTTGAGTTGACCGAAGAGGGCACCCGCCTGGCAGCCATCACCCGCGCCATGTTCGGGCTGGCCGAAGAGGCGCAGGCCATGCTCGAGGCTAATCGCCAATTGCTGACCGGGCGCCTGGAGGTGGCGGCCGATGGCCCGCACCGGGTCATGCCGATGCTGGCGCTGCTGCGCGAGCGCTACCCGGGCATTACCGTCAACCTGCGCTTGGGCAATGCCCAGGAAACTTTGGCGGCATTGCTCAGCGAACATGCCGACGTGGCCGTGCTGACCGAGATCGAGCCGCGCAAAGGCCTGCATTTGCAGAACCTGTGCGAGTCGCGGTTGTGCGCCTTGCTGCCGGCGGGGCATGCCTGGGCCAGCGGCGAAGGTGATTTGCCGCTGGCCGAGCTGCACCAGCAGATCATGGTGTTGCGCGAGCCCAGCTCCACCACCCGGCGCACCTTCGACAAGGCCTGCAGCAAGGCCGCCGTGCAACCTCGGGTGCTGCTGGAGCTGGATAGCCGCGAGGCGGTGACCGAAGCGGTGGCCTCGGAGCTGGGCATTGGCGTGGTGTCGTCCACCGAAGTCGCCAATGACCCGCGGGTAGTGGCGCGCCCGCTGGCCGGTGACGGCCTGGTCAACCAGCACCTGATCGGCTGCCTGGAGCGCCGCCGTGAGCTGCGCCTGATCCAGGCGTTCCTCGGCCTGGCGGCAGGGCTGTGATGGCTGTTTTCAACGGGGCGGCCTAAGATGGCCGGCATTGAGCCGACAGGACCGTTGATGAGCGAGAAAGACACCATTTCCATGCAGCTGGTACGCGAGGCGCTGTTGCAGACCTGCCCCGCTGGCGAGCCCGATATCGGCTTGCTGGCCCGGGCGGGTATCGCCGTCGAACAGCTGCACCTGCCTGCGGCGCGAGTCAGCGCCGAGTCCTATGCCCGGCTCTGGCGCCTGCTGGCGCGGCGCTGCAACGATGAGTTCTTCGCCATGGACCCGCGCGGTCTGCGCAGCGGCAGCCTGGCGTTCATGTGCCGTGCCAGCATGGGCCAGCCGACCCTGGGCGCTGGCCTGGAAACCGCGCTGGCGTTTCTGTCACTGATGCTTGAAGACCTGCAGCCAAGCCTGGTGCGCCAGCAGGGCCTGGCCGAAATCGTCATCAATGAACCGCGTGACACCCCGCGCCGCGCTTTCACCTATTTCACCTTCTGGATGATCGTGCACGGTGTGACCTGCTGGCTGGCCGGGCGACGTATCCCGATCCTGGCCATCGATCTGCGCTGTGCCGAACCGCCGTTCTGCGATGACT
Source organism: Pseudomonas shirazica (assembly GCF_015168335.1). Lineage (NCBI taxonomy): Bacteria > Pseudomonadati > Pseudomonadota > Gammaproteobacteria > Pseudomonadales > Pseudomonadaceae > Pseudomonas > Pseudomonas shirazica. The sequence continues at coordinate 3,396,904 of NZ_CP063456.1, read as the reverse complement.
ACCGGGTGATGTTTTCGGAAAACCTGCAGTTCGAGCGCCCGCGCACACGCATGATCATCGCTGCCGAATGCCTTGAGCTGCCGCTGCGGCGCAGCGAAGAAGAACTGCAGCGTTTTCTGGCCGAGGCGCCGGGCAACATCCTGGTCAAGTACCGTGACCCGGCCAGCCTCGGGCGGCGCATTCGCACCGACCTGCTGCGCCTGGATCCGGGGCAGTGGCCCGATGGTGACAGCCTGGCGCGGCAGTTGTGCCTGTCGCCCTCTACCCTGCGCCGGCGGCTGGCCGAAGAGGGTCAGAATTACCAGGGGTTGAAGGACAGTGTGCGGCGTGAGCTGGCGATTGCCTGGCTGAGCCAGGAAGACGCAGCCATGAGCGAAATCGCCGAACGCCTGGGCTTTGCCGACAGCAGTTCGTTCTACAAGGCGTTTCGCAAGTGGTTCGGCTGCAACCCCGGGCATTACCGTGCGCTGATCCTCAAGCGCGGCAGTGGCGGCTAGGGGACCACGCCTTCCCGCTGCCGGCCGCCGCCGCTGGCAAGCATCGTGACGAGTCGATCACTGACCAGGAAATCGACGATGTCTCAACCTGCCTTGCATCCCAAGTTGCTTCACCCCGCCGAAGACTTCATCGCCCAAAGCTTGCCCGCCTGGTTGAAGGCGGCCAAGCCCAAGCAGCTTGCCAGGCTGCAACTGCGTTTCAATGCCTATCTTGCGAGTCAGAGGCAGATGGCAGGGTTCGCCGACCGCCTGCAGCCTCTGGACCGGTTTGCCAAGCAACTGTTCGAGCCTGCCTTGCGTCAGGACAGCCAGCTGAAGCTGCAGGTTGACCTGGACAAGCTGGTGTGGCGCGAAACACGCGCACGGCTGGATGTGAGAACCGGCTTGATCCCTGATTATCAACCGTACTTCGTGCGCATGCCGGCCTTGCAAAAGCTGTTGCAGAACTTCAAGGCCAACGAGTCCTTCTTCCTCGGCACCGCCTTGACCCTCCCGGGAGCCCACCAGGACGAGCAGGTGGTGAGCGAAGACATCGACCGGATTGTCAGCCTGTGCCGCCAGGTGGATGTCGGCAGCGCCTACCAGCGGCACCTGGCGCAGGTATTGACCCCTGACTATGAAAAAGCCCTGACCACCGACCGGCGCCTGGAACTGGCCGTGGCGGTCGAGATCGCGGCCATCAAGCAGCAGCTGGATCCGCAAGACCTGCTGCTGCTGCGTGTCGCGTGCAAGGATGAACACGCCGTGATCAAGGGGCCGCTGCAGCTGGAGATCGGTGCGCTTCAGGTCCTTGGCTGCCGGGTGGATGGCGCGCTGGCGGTTGAATTGATCGAGCAGTCCCGCCACCAGTCCACGTTTCCCTTCGGGGTACCTGGGCGCTTGAAAAGAGTGATCCTGTACACCCCTGACGATCAGGCGCAACCCCTGCGCGCGTTCACCAACTGGGATGAGGCGAACCGCGTCCTGGCCTCGGCGATGGGCAACCAGGACTATCGGCAGGCATTCGTGCGGCGCATTGCCTTGGGTGATCGCGCCACTTGTGAGCAGGCCCAGGCCACCCGCTTGCAGGATGCACAACCTGACCTGGAACCCCGCAGGGTGTTGGAAGCGGGGGACGGTTTTGCGTCGATGGCCGCCTGGCACATTCAGCGAATCAAGGCCGATGGACGTTTCCTAGCGGTGCCCACCGCCCAGGCCGATGACGCGGCTTCGGAGCAGCGCCTGGACGAGCTCAAAGGCGCCGGCCTGGTATTGCTCAACCTGGCGGGCCTGTTCGTGCCGGTCATCGGGGCTTTGCTGCTGGCGGACCTTGCCAGGCAACTGTTGACCGAAACTTTCGAGGGCGTGCGTGACTGGCAGTTGGGCCATCAGCATGAGGCCTTGATGCATATGCTTCAGGTGGCATTCAGCGTGGCAACCACCGGTGCGGTGGTTGTCGGTGCCCACCTGGCCCGCAGCGCATTCGTCGAAACCCTGGAGCCGGTCATCACCGAAGATGGCCGGCAACGGCTGTGGCGCAATGAGCTGGCGCCTTACCAGGACACTACTCCACCCGTTCAGCTGACGGAGCTCGACAACGGCTTGCTCGCCGAGGGTGAGCGCCATTGGTGGCGGTTGAATGGAGCCTTGTATCGGGTAAGGCAAACCGCCAATGGCGTCTGGCGCTTGCTGCATGCCGACGGTGAGGCAGCGTTCGGGCCGGTGCTGGAACGCTGCTCTGCGCGTGGCTGGCGGCTGGCTTATGAGCGGCCACTGGAATGGCAGGGCGCCGCGCTGTTGCTCGGGCGGCTCTGGCCGGCTGCGGCCGCGATGGACGCTGTGCGGGTGGAGCAGGTGCTGAAAGTCGCGGATGTCGACGAGGCCTACCTGCGTGGCCTGCTGGTGGAGCGGCGAGCGATGCCAGTGCAGCTGCGCGATACCTTGCAGCGCTTTGCCGTGGACGCGCGCGCGCAAGCCTTTTTCAGCCGGCTGGAAGCGGGGGAGGCCGATACCGATTCCGACTTGTGGCAATGGTGCATCGAAAGGCTGCAGCTGCAGGATGAAACCGTCGAAGAACAGGCGCTGTCGATCGGTGACGCGGCAATCGAGTTGCGTGAGGCGATGCTCGAGCATTTCTCCGGGCTTTACCTGGCTGACGACCCGCTGCTGGGCTTGATCCAGCGCGACTTCCCGACGCTGCCAGAAGCCTATGCCCTCGATGTGCTGGAGCAGGCCACCGAGGCTGTGCGCTTGCGCATGCAGGCAGAGTCCCGTCTGCCGCTGGCGTTGGCTGAGCAGGCGCGGGTGGCCCTGCAACTGGCGCGCCTGACCCGCATGCGCGAAGCGTTGTACCTGCAAGGCAGTTACCGGCCGGAAGTGGTGGCGCTGGCCTTTGCCCTGCTGCGTCGGCATGGCCCCGGCGCTGCCGGGTTCAACCTGGTGTTGCGTCGTGACCCGTATGCTGGGGCGGCGATGGAACGGCTGTTCGCCGAGACCGACCTTGAGCAGGACGTGGTGCTGGTCAGGCGGGAAGGGCGCTTCCAGCTCTACAACGACAGAGGCTTGCCGGATGAGCGCGAGGTCGCCGCCCCCGAGGGGCTGTTCGAGGTGCTGGCCGCTTGCCTGCCCGTGGAATACCGGGTGCGACAGGGTTGGAATGGCACCGATGCGCCGACCAGAATCCGCGAGCAGATGCAGGCCTGGCTACCCGGTGACCGGCAGGCCCTGCTGCGCCTGCTCGGCTGGCGGGAGGCAAGGCCCATGGCATCGCCCATGCAGCGTTTGGCCGATGGCCGAGCGGGCTATCCACTGGGTGGCTGCCAGTCGTGCATCGGCTCGCCGGAGCGTGTGGTGCGGCAGCGGGTGCGCGCCTTGTACCCCGGTATCGGGGATGTCGGCGTCGATCGCTATGTCCAGAGCCTGTTGGACATGCGCGGGGGCCTGTTCGAGAACCTGCTGCGTGTCGAGCAGGAGTACCGCCGCCTGGATGACAGCTTGCTGGCCTGGGTTGCAGAGGTGGCGGGCAGCGCCAGCCGCGCACGCCGACGCGTCGCAGATTCGTTGCGGCGTGCCTGGCAGATGCGCAGCGACCGCGCCGTCGGGGCTATCGGCAACGATGCGGTGCTCAGCCTGAGCATCGTCGCCGTACCGGTGGGCAGCCTGCCTGTATTGCCGATCGGGACGGACTTCTCGCACGTGTCGGAATTGACCCTGTCGGCGCTCGGTCTGGATGCCATCCCGCCGGGGTTCCTCGCCTGCTTCCCCGATCTGCTGTGCCTGGACATGAGCGACAACGCCTTGCGCGCGCTACCTGCGGGGCTGGAGCGTTTGACCGCCTTGCGCCAGTTGCTGATGCCGCGCAACCGTATTCGTATCTCGGAGCCGCAGGCCAATGTGCTGACTGGCCTGGCGCTCTTGCGTTCGCTGGACCTGAGTGACAACCCGCTCGGCGACATCAGGCTACAGTTCGAGCGGTTGCCCAGCCTGCGGATCCTGCGTTTGAACCGGGTGCAGATGACGGCGCTGCCCTGGGGCCTGGAGTGGTGTGGCCTGTTGGTGTTCGCCGACCTTCGCAACAACCAGATAGCCGAGTTGCCGGCAGCCTTGTTTCAGGCCCCGTTGCAGTTGCGCCGTGCCATGCACCTGGAGGGCAATGCACTGCCAGTGCAGGATCTCGATCGCCTTTATGCCGCCGAACGCCTGCTGGCCACGCCCCGCCCGCAACGGCACGCCCCGGCCCGGGAACAATGGCTGCAGACCCTGGACCCAGCGGCGCGGCAGGAGCAGCAAGGGAAATGGGATGCGCTGAATGCCGAGCCCGGCAGCCTGGCTTTCTTCGAGCTGCTCAGGCAACTGACGAGCACGGCCGAATTCAGCAAGGCGCCGGCCGAACTCGGGTTCAGGGTATGGGCAATGCTGGATGCCGCCCATGCCGATACCACCACGCGCATGGCGCTGTTTGACCTGGCAGCGGAGCCCACCACCTGTGTGGACAGCGTTTCCACGGTGTTCAGCCGCCTTGAGGTGCGCATGCATGTCGAGCAGGCCACCCGCGGCGGCGACCCGATCTCGACCCGCTCGGCACGCCTGCAGCTGGCCAAGCGGCTGTTTCGCGTGCACTGGGTGGAGAAAATCGCCCGGCGCGAAATCGACGCCCGCTACCAGGATGGACGCTGGAGCCACGGGAACCACGATGAAGAGGAGGTGGAGGTCAACCTTGCCTACCTCAGCGGCTTGGCCCAGCGCCTGGACCTGTTGGGCCAGCCTCGCCATATGCAGTTTGGCAGGCTGGCCAACGTGTCGCCCCTGCAACTGGACGAGGCCTTCAAGGAAGTGCTGGAGGTGGAGGCGGGCGAGCAACGGATCGTGTTCATCAGCGAGCGTGATTTCTGGTTGCCGGTACTGCGGGCAGAGCATCCGGATGACTTCGAAAACCTGGAAACGCAATTCACCGTTCGGCTGGAGGCATTGGACGAGCAAAGGGAAGCTTTGACCAGTGACGAGTACTGGAACCTGAGCAACGCTCTGCGCGACGAGCGCGAGCAGGCCCTGGCCAGCCTTGCCCAGCGCCTTACGCGCGAAGCGTTCATGGTGCCAGAGGCAAAGTGACGGCCCTTCAGGGGCGGCACGCAGTGTGCCGCCCTGCTTCTACCGCAGGGGTTCCCTCTGCGCAAGCACCGGCAGGTTGCACACCATGCGTGGCTTTCGACAGTCATCCAGGGACCTGCCATGACCCGCGAACCACACGCCCCACAGCCCGCCTCTGCATCTTCCAGCCACTTGCACGACGGTTTCATCGGTGACCGGTTGCCTGCCTGGCTCAAACAGGCCACGCAAAGCCAGATACGCACCTTGCGCGAAAGCCTGGAAGCCCATCATGCCACCCAGGCCCGGTTGCGCGGGATCACCCTGGCGCTGCCGTCACCACAGCAGTTCGCCGAACGGCAATTCGCCAGTTTGTTGCGCGAGCCGCTGCCGGGTGACGTAGCGTTCTGGCAGCTGGAGTGGCTGGAAGTTTCCCATCGTTTTTCGTCCACGCCCGGCGCTGAGCCGCCATTTCCCACTTACGGGCAACGGCGTGAAAACGGCTTGCTCCGCCTGATGCGCAACTTTGCCGTCAGCAACGATTTCTACCTGGGAACCGGGTTGGTCGCGCCGGGGCAGGAACGGGTACTTTCGCGAGGCACCGATGAACTGGTCGAGGCGTGCCGCAAGCTCGATGCCGGGCGCCTGTACCAGCAGGAACTGGACCGCACATTCGATGCCGCGGCACAGCGCATCTTGTGTGAAGACAAACGCTCCGGGCTGCGCCTGGCCGTGCAGGTTGCCGCGCTGAAAGGCGAGATTACCGAGCCGGTCAAGGAGGCATTGCACGCCCTGGTGGATAAACCCGCAGATCGGCGATCCGCCAGCCTCACGGGCCACCCGGGCCTGTTCGAAGCCCTCGGTTGCCCAGTGGCGGATGGTGTGTGGATTCAACTTCGCGACACGCATGGGCAAACGCAGGGTGGCGTGCTCTACCTGCCCAGCGACCCGGTACAGGCGTTGCGACACTTCGACAGCCATGCCTCGATCAACCGCACGCTGGTGGCCGAGCTGCGCCATGAACCCTATCGCCAGGCGTTCAGCCAGTTGATCGGCCTGGATCAGCGTGCCGGGTTCATGCGCAAGCTGCAGGCCCGCCTGGCGGATGACCAGCCGGACCTGGAGCTCGATGGCAGCGTGCCACAGCATGACATTTTCCAGGCGCTGGCTGCGCAGCAGACAAACCGGGTGAAGCAGGATGGCCGCCTGTTGCTGGTGCCGACCGCCGATGCCGATGAAGCCGCGTCGCGTGAACGGCATGAGGCGTGGAAGGCCGCCGGCCTTGATGTGCTCAATCTCGCGGGCCTGTTCATTCCGGTGGTGGGTGGCTTGCTGCTTGGGCAACTGGTGGCCCAGACCCTCTCGGAGGTTTTCGAGGGCGTGCAGGACTGGTCGCGAGGCCATCAGCACGAGGCGCTGGAGCACATGCTGGGCGTTGCCGAGATACTGGCGGGCACCGCCGCGACGGTGGCCGGCGTCACCTTCGTGCGCAGCGCGTTCGTCGCGGCGCTGGAGCCGGTAAGGCTCGCCAATGGGGCGGGGCGTTTGTGGTCCCGAGATCTGGCAGCTTTTGCCTCGACCCCTGAGACGATCACCTTGGGTACGGACGGGGCCTATGCTGATGGCGAGCGCCGCTGGATGAAGTCCGACGGGGTCTTCTACGAAGTTCATCGGCCTGACCCCGATGGCCCCTGGCGTCTGCGCCACCCCGGTCGCGAAGAGGCGTACGGCCCGGTCGTGCTGCACAATGGCGAACGCAGTTGGCGCCTGATGCACGATGAGCCCCAGCGTTGGCGCGACCCTGCGAAAATGCTCGATACACTTTGGCCGCGCGATCAACCTTTCGATAAACAGCAGGCGCAGCGGATCTTGCGCATGGCCGGCATCGATGAGGACGAACTGCGCGGCCTGCTGGTGGAAAACCGGCGAACGCCTGCCACCTTGCGGGAAACCCTCAAGGCATTCGATGCCGATGCCCGGATCGACACGTTCTTCCGCAACCTGGAACGCGACACTGTCTCCGATCAGGACTTGCAGCTGCTGGCCTGGTGCGAGGCCCGACCGGGCAGTGTAAAGGGGCGTGCGGCAGTGCTGGCGGACCGGCCAAGGTCGAGCGACCTGCTGTTCGCACGGCTGACACGCCTGCCCGAATCGACGGAGCCTTTGCTCAAGCCGCTGATGGCGCTGGGGCTGCCTGAGCCCTATGCGCGCGATCTGGCCGACGGAGCAAGTCACGAGGCTCGCCAGCTGTTCGTCAGTGGTGGAAAGTTGCCGCAAAGCCTGGCCACCCAGGCCAGGTCGTTGTGCTCGCAGGCGAAGGTGAGCAGGGCGCTGGCAGGGTTTTATCTGCCGAGTGCATATAGCGACGAAACGGGCATGCTGGTGCTGGCATTGCTGAATGTCGAGGCCATTGATGCGTTCAGCCTGGCGTTGAGCAATGCTGCTGCGGATGCCGTGGCGTTGAAACGCATCGGTTCGGTTGGCGATGCGGCCGAGCAACGGGTGCTGGTGCGTGAGCAAGGTGTCTTTGCCCTGTATGACGGGCAGGGCCGAAAACTCGCGATGCAGCCACCTGCTTCCTCATGCATCTTCCAGGCTGTGCTGGCCGCGCTCGAATCGCGCAACCTGCTGGGCCGGTTGGGCCTGGCCGAGAACGCCAACGCCGAGCGCCTGCGCGAGAAGCTCATGGCGTACCTGGGTACCCATGAGGAAATAGCCCGCATGCTGGGCTGGGCGTCGACGGAGCGCTGGTTCAACCCTGGGCAGCGCCTTGCCGATGGCCGCGTCGGTTACCTGCTCAGCGGGCGCGCGGCACTGCCCACCACACCCAGGGAACAACTGCGGGCCGGCCTGAGGCGATTCTTCCCGGGGCTGGGCGATTCGCTGGAAACGCAAGTTGACCGCTGGCTGCTGCAGAATGTGTCGGTCGCCGATGCGCTCCTGGCGCTGCAGGACGATTTTGAGCAGTTGAACCGCGCGCTCAATGGTTGGGTGTCGGCTGCGCTGAGTGACACTTTGCGGGCGCGACGCCAGCTGTTCGCCGAACGATTGCTGCGTGCCTGGCAGGCGCTTGGCGACCATGTGGTGGTCGACAGTGACGGCAAGCGCCAGGGGCTGCGTCTGGTGTTGAATGATCTGCCCACCGATTCGTTGCCGGTCATGCCTGCACCTATCGATTTCTATCACGTAACCACCCTGGTACTGAGCGAGACGACCATCGGGGTGGTGAACGAGGAGTTTCTGCGGGCATTCACCTACCTGCAGGAGCTGGACCTGAGCCACAACCAGCTGCTGCGCTGCCCGCGCGGGCTTGGCTACCTGACCAACCTACGCCGGTTGCGCCTGGGGCATAACCGCATTCGCCTGGATGCCCATGCCATCGAAGCACTGAACGGGTTGCCGCTGCTCAGTCACCTCGACCTGAGCTACAACAGCCCGCTGGGGGTGTACGAAATGCGCTTCCATCACCTGCCTCATCTGATCGAGCTGAATTTGCGTCGCTGCGGGCTCAGCGAGTGGCCCAGAGGGCTCGAGTTGTGTGGCTTCCTGCAACGAGCCGACCTGCGTGACAACTTCTTGCGGGGTGTGCCTGACGGCGTGCTGGCCATGCCGCTGGAGTTTCGCCAGCGCATCCTGGTCGATGGCAACCGCCTGAGCATGGCTGATTACGGCAAGCTCTATGCCTTGGAGCCGCTCCTGGAAGAGCCGCAGGAAGAGATAGGCCGAGCCTGGTGGGTCGGTTCCGACTCCGCCAGCCATGGGCGCGGCGAGCTTTGGGACCGGCTGAGCACCCGGGACGAAAACGCCCGCCTGTTCGATCTGCTGGAGCTTTTGCAAGGCTTGGCGGACTTCAGCTGGCCCAAGGCTTATCTGCTGCGCATGGGCTGGCAATGCCTGTCGATGCTGGAGACAGACGTCGAGTTCGCTCGCCAGGCGCAACTGGCGGCCGACGATGTGGTAATGGATGACAACGGTGCCATCGACCTGTTCAGCCGACTGCTGCGTCTGCATGCCGAGCGCGACGCGGCAGGCGATGGTGCGCAATCCCGAGGCCCGAAGTTGCTGGCGTTGGGGCGCGCCTTGCACCGCCTGGACCGCCTTGACGAGTATGTCGAGACCGAGCGGCAAAACCTTGAAGGCTTCGCCGAGCCCGCGGTACTGGCGACGTTGGCAATGCGCTACAGGGTACGCTTGCGCACCAGGCTCAGGTTGCCGTTCCAGCCTGTCAGAATGCGCCTTAAAGCCGCTGCCGTAGGGTTGAGCGAGCATCGGCTGCAGTCGGCCGAGGCGGCTGTGGAAAGGGCGAACGTTCTCGTTGCTCTCGCGGCCGATCTGTGCACGCGTGCGTTCTGGCAGCGCTTTTTGCAACAGCACTTTGCCCAGCCGTTCAATGACCTGGAGCAACTCGCCGCTGAGCAGCGGGCGGCCCTGGCGGTAAGGCGCGATGAACTGGGTGAAGCACAGTATCTGAACCAGGTACAGGCGCTGGATGCGCAGCTGCAGGCCGATCGGCTGACGTTGCAACTGCAACTGACCCGGCACTACGTGATCAGTCTGGAGCGCGCACCGGGCTGATGGCCACCGGCCAAACCGGTCATCCAGTTTGACAACTTAGGCCATTGCCGCGACGCCAGCGCGGCGCGAACATCATCGGACCGATGGTTCAACTCCAAAAACAAGAAACCAGGAGTCCGACGATGCGCGATTACACCGAGGCCGCTCGTGCGTTCGACCATGGCCAGGCTGCTGCGGCGGCGCTACATGGCAACCTCGAAGCCCTCAATGCCTGTGTCGAATGTTGCGACCGCCATGCCGGTGAGGGCAAGACCGCACTGGTCTGGGAAGACCGCGAGGGCAACAGCGTGCGCTTGAGCTTCGACCAGTTGCAGGCACTGGCGGCCCGTTTCGCCAATGTGCTCGAAGCGCAAGGCGTGGGTGCGGGTGACCGGGTCGCCGGCCTGATGCCGCGTACCCCCGAGCTGCTGGTCACCATCCTCGCCACCTGGCGTCTCGGCGCGGTGTACCAGCCACTGTTCACCGCGTTCGGCCCCAAGGCCATCGAACATCGCCTGGAGCAGTCCCACGCCCGGGTGGTCGTTACCGACAGCCACAACCGCGCCAAGCTGGACGATGTGCACGCCTGCCCGACCATCATTACCGTCAATGCCCGCAATGGCGAGCTGGACTTCCAGCAGTGCCTGGACAAAGCCGCAGACAAATGCGAGCCGGTCATGCGCTCGGGCAACGACCCGTTCCTGCTGATGTTCACCTCCGGCACCACCGGCCCGGCCAAGCCACTGGAAGTGCCGCTGCGTGCCATCGTCGCGTTCCAGGGCTACATGCGCGACGCCATCGACCTGCGCCCCGAGGACAACTTCTGGAACCTGGCCGACCCGGGCTGGGCCTATGGCCTGTATTATGCGGTCACTGGCCCGCTGTCGCTGGGCCATGCCACCACCTTCTACGATGGCCCGTTCAGTGTTGAAAGCTGCGCACGAGTGATCGACAAGCTGGGCATCACCAACCTGGCCGGCTCGCCCACTGCGTACCGCCTGCTGATTGCCGCCGGGGATGACTTCTCGGCACCGATCAAGGGCCGCCTGCGGGTGGTCAGCAGTGCCGGCGAACCGCTCAACCCGGAAGTGATCCGCTGGTTCGCCGACGAACTGGGCGTGACCATCCATGACCACTACGGGCAGACCGAACTGGGCATGGTGCTGTGCAACCACCATGGCCTGCAGCACCCGGTACACCTCGGCTCGGCCGGCTTCGCCATCCCCGGCCACCGCATCGTGGTGCTGGACGAGCAGGGCAACGAACTGCCCGCCGGCCAGCCGGGCATCCTCGCGGTCGACCGCGAGCAGTCGCCGCTGTGCTGGTTCGCGGGCTACCACGGCCTGCCGACCAAAGCCTTCGTCGGCAAGTACTACCTCAGCGGCGACACCGTCGAGCTGAACCAGGACGGCAGCATCAGCTTCGTCGGCCGCAGCGACGATGTGATCACCACCTCCGGCTACCGGGTCGGCCCGTTCGACGTCGAGAGCGCACTGATCGAGCACCCAGCGGTAATCGAAGCGGCGGTGATTGGCAAACCGGACCCGGAACGTACCGAGCTGATCAAGGCCTTCGTGGTATTGGCCAGCGGTTACCAGGGCAGCGCCGAGCTTGAAGAGGCTTTGCGCCAGCACGTGCGCCAGCGCCTGTACGCCCATGCCTACCCAAGGGAAATCGAATTCGTCAGCGAGCTGCCCAAGACCCCGAGCGGCAAGCTGCAACGCTTCATCCTGCGCAACCAGGAAGTCGCCAAACAACAAGCGCAACAGGCCACCCCTGCCAGCGCCTGAAAGGAACCGATCATGCAGATAGCCAACAAACACTTCATCGTCAGCGGCGCCGCCTCCGGGCTGGGTGCTGCCACCGCGCAGATGCTGGTCGAGGCCGGCGCCAAGGTCATGCTGGTCGACCTCAATGCCCAGGCCGTTGAAGCCAAGGCCCGCGAACTGGGCGAAAACGCCCGTTTCGCGGTGGCCGACATCAGCGACGAGCAGGCCGCCCAGGCGGCGGTCGATGCGGCCGTCAGCGCCTTTGGCAGCCTGCACGGGCTGGTCAACTGCGCCGGCATCGTCGGTGCCGAGAAAGTGCTGGGCAAACAGGGCCCGCATGGCCTTGCCAGCTTTGCCAAGGTCATCAACGTCAACCTGATCGGCAGCTTCAACCTGCTGCGCCTGGCCGCCGCGGCCATGGCCGAAGGGGCTGCAGATGAGGGTGGCGAGCGCGGGGTGATCATCAACACCGCCTCCATCGCCGCCTATGACGGCCAGATCGGCCAGGCGGCCTACGCTGCTTCCAAGGGCGCCATCGCCAGCCTGACCCTGCCGACCGCCCGCGAACTGGCGCGCTTCGGCATCCGTGTGATGACCATCGCCCCGGGCATCTTCGAAACGCCGATGATGGCCGGCATGACCGAGGAAGTACGCGCCTCGCTGGCCGCCGGCGTACCTTTCCCACCGCGTCTGGGGCGCCCGCAGGAATATGCCGCGCTGGCCCGCCACATCATCGAGAACAGCATGCTCAACGGCGAGGTGATCCGCCTCGACGGTGCACTGCGCATGGCTGCCAAGTAAGGAGAGCGAACATGACCCTCGCCAATGACCCGATCGTTATCGTCAGCGCCGTGCGCACGCCCATGGGCGGCCTGCAGGGCGACCTCAAGAGCCTGACCGCGCCGCAGCTGGGCAGCGCCGCCATCCGTGGTGCCGTGGAGCGTGCCGGCATCGATGCTGCCAGTGTCGAGCAGGTGCTGTTCGGCTGCGTGCTGCCGGCTGGCCAGGGCCAGGCACCGGCGCGCCAGGCCGCGCTGGGCGCCGGGCTGGACAAACACACCACCTGCACCACCTTGAACAAGATGTGCGGTTCGGGCATGCAGGCGGCGATCATGGCCCATGACCTGCTGCTGGCCGGTACCGCCGATGTGGTGGTGGCCGGTGGCATGGAAAGCATGACCAATGCGCCGTACCTGCTGGACAAGGCCCGTGGCGGTTACCGCATGGGCCACGGCAGGATCATCGACCACATGTTCATGGACGGCCTGGAAGACGCCTACGACAAGGGCCGCCTGATGGGTACCTTTGCCGAAGACTGCGCCCAGGCCAATGCCTTCAGCCGCGAAGCCCAGGACCAGTTCGCCATCGCCTCGCTGACCCGCGCCCAGGACGCTATCAAGAGTGGTCGCTTTGCTGCCGAGATCGTGCCGGTCGAGGTTACCGAGGGCAAGGAGAAGCGCGTCATCAAGGATGACGAACAACCGCCCAAGGCGCGCCTGGACAAGATCCCGCAGCTCAAGCCGGCCTTCCGCGAAGGCGGCACGGTGACCGCCGCCAACTCCAGCTCGATTTCCGACGGCGCTGCGGCGCTGGTGCTGATGCGCCGCTCCGAAGCCGACAAGCGCGGCCTCAAGCCGCTGGCGGTGATCCACGGCCACGCCGCTTTTGCCGACACCCCGGCACTGTTCCCTACCGCGCCGATCGGTGCCATCGACAAGCTGATGAAACGCACTGGCTGGAACCTGGCCGAGGTCGACCTGTTCGAGATCAACGAGGCTTTCGCCGTGGTCACCCTGGCGGCCATGAAGCACCTCGACCTGCCGCACGACAAGGTCAATATCCATGGCGGCGCCTGCGCCCTCGGCCACCCGATCGGCGCTTCCGGCGCGCGCATCCTGGTGACCCTGCTGTCGGCCCTGCGCCAGAACAACCTGCGCCGTGGCGTGGCGGCCATCTGCATCGGCGGTGGCGAGGCCACGGCCATGGCTGTCGAATGCCTGTACTGAGGTGAATCATGCTGGTAACTGACGAGCAACAACAGATCGCCGACGCGGTACGCGCCTTTGCCCAGGAGCGCCTGAAACCGTTTGCCGAGCAATGGGACAAGGAACACCGCTTCCCCAAGGAGGCCATCGACGAGATGGCCGAGCTGGGCCTGTTCGGCATGCTGGTGCCGGAGCAGTGGGGCGGCAGCGACACCGGCTACGTGGCCTATGCCATGGCCCTGGAGGAAATCGCCGCCGGTGACGGCGCCTGCTCGACCATCATGAGCGTGCACAACTCGGTGGGCTGTGTGCCGATCCTGCGTTTTGGCAGCGAGCAGCAGAAAGAACAGTTCCTCACCCCGTTGGCCAGCGGTGCGATGCTCGGCGCCTTCGCCCTGACCGAACCGCAGGCAGGCTCCGACGCCAGCAGCCTGAAGACCCGTGCGCGTCTGGATGGCGACCACTACGTGCTCAATGGCAGCAAGCAGTTCATCACCTCCGGGCAGAACGCCGGGGTGGTGATCGTGTTCGCCGTGACCGACCCGGACGCCGGCAAACGCGGGATCACTGCTTTCATCGTGCCCACCGATTCGCCGGGCTACCAGGTGGCGCGGGTTGAGGACAAGCTCGGCCAGCACGCCTCCGACACCTGCCAGATCGTTTTCGACAATGTGCGCGTGCCGGTGGCCAACCGCCTGGGCGCCGAAGGCGAGGGCTACAAGATCGCCCTGGCCAACCTCGAAGGCGGCCGCATCGGCATCGCCTCGCAGGCGGTGGGCATGGCCCGCGCGGCGTTCGAAGTGGCGCGTGACTACGCCAACGAGCGGCAGAGCTTCGGCAAGGCGCTGATCGAGCACCAGGCGGTGGCCTTCCGCCTGGCCGACATGGCGACGAAGATTGCCGTGGCCCGGCAGATGGTGCTGCACGCTGCCGCGCTGCGCGATGCCGGGCGCCCGGCGCTGGTGGAAGCGTCGATGGCCAAGCTGTTTGCCTCGGAAATGGCCGAAAAGGTCTGTTCGGATGCCTTGCAGACCCTGGGCGGTTATGGCTATCTGAGCGACTTCCCGCTGGAGCGGATCTACCGCGACGTTCGGGTTTGCCAGATCTACGAAGGCACCAGCGACATTCAGCGCATGGTCATTGCGCGCAATCTTTGAAGGAGCAGACTGCATGGCATTCGAAACTATCCTGTTGGATATCCACGGCAAGGTCGGCCTGATTACCCTCAACCGCCCGCAGGCGCTGAACGCGCTGAACGCGCAGATCGTCGGCGAGATCAACCAGGCCCTGGACCAGCTCGAGCGCGATCCGAACATCGGCTGCGTGGTGCTGACCGGTTCCGCCAAGGCCTTTGCCGCTGGTGCCGACATCAAGGAAATGGCCGAGCTGCAATACCCGCAAATCTACGTTGACGACCTGTTCAGCGATTCCGACCGCATTGCCAACCGGCGCAAGCCGATCATTGCCGCGGTATCCGGTTTTGCCCTGGGCGGTGGCTGCGAGCTGGCGATGATGTGTGACTTCATCCTGGCGGCGGACAATGCCAGGTTCGGCCAGCCGGAAATCAACCTTGGCGTGCTGCCGGGCATGGGCGGCACCCAGCGCCTGACCCGCGCGGTGGGCAAGGCCAAGGCCATGGAACTTTGCCTGACCGGTCGCCTGATGGGGGCTGAGGAAGCGGAGCGTGCCGGGCTGGTGGCGCGTATCGTGCCGCAGGCGGAGCTGGTGGAAGAGGCGCTGAAGGTGGCCGCGACCATTGCCAGCAAGTCGATTCCGGTGAGCATGATGGTCAAGGAGAGCGTCAACCGTGCGTTCGAAGTCACCCTCAGCGAAGGTGTGCGCTTCGAGCGGCGGGTGTTCCATGCGGCGTTTGCTACCGAAGACCAGAAAGAGGGGATGGCTGCGTTCATTGCCAAGCGCGAGGCGCAGTTCAAGGATCGTTGATTGGAATCGGCATTGCCGTTGCTTTTGCTTTTGCTTTTGCTTTTGCTTTGCTTCTAAGCGCACGGTAGCTCAGGCGCCGCCGATTGCGACTTCAGGAGGCCGAGCGAAGGGACTGCGGAGGGAGGTGACGGGCATGGATGCCCGTCAAGCGCTGAGGCCCCATGGATGGGGCCTGCAGCGCGTACTCCCGGGAGCAGGCCCGTAGCGAGGGGACCCCGGAGCGAAGCGTAGGGGCCGGATGATGGGAGCCAGCGTTTTTTGGTTACTTTTTGTCGCGTTTGACAAAAAGTGACCCGCCGTAAGGGCGGAAAGGTGATTAAGCGCCACCTTCGAAAATGAATGTTGACCTTGTTGTTGATGCCCACGCTTGAAAGCGAAGAGCGAAGAGCGAAGAGCGAAGAGCGGAAACGTACTGGTCTTGATCTCGCGCATAGTCCATTTACGATGGCGACGCTTACTCACCTTTTCGCCCTTACGGCGAGTCACTTTTTGTCAAACGCGACAAAAAGTAACCAAAAAACGCTGCGCTCCCATCATCCGGCCCCTCCGCTACGCTACGGGGTTCCCTCGCTCCGGTCTTGCTCCCGGGAGGACGCGCTGCAGGCCCCATCCATGGGGCCTCAGCGCTTGACGGGCATCCATGCCCGTCACCTCCCTCCGCAAAACCTCTGCTCGGCCTCCTGAAGTCGCGAAGATCAAGATCAAGATCAAGATCAAGATCAAGATCAAGATCAAGATCAAGATCAAGATCAAGATCAAGATCAAGATCAAGATCAAGATCAAGATCAAGATCAAGATCAAGATCAAGATCAAGATCAAGAGCCAGAGCCAGAGCCAGAGCCAGAGCCAGAGCCAGAGCCAGAGCAGAGGGCGCCGACTGGCGGAATGTGGGCACCGGAAGCAAATTCGCACCCAATTGCAGTTGCTCCACGCGACGTGGCGCCTTAGACTGCCGCCCCCTGTAAAAGAGTGCCGGTTGGCGCTTGAAGAATTCTGCTGCCGATGCCGAGGCGTCGGCGGCACCCGAATCGCCCAAATGCACATTTTTTCATAGAGAAATCGATGACCAAGGAACAGTTGCTGGCCATGTCGGCCGATGACTACATGAACGCTGACCAGCTGGCTTTCTTCGCTGGCCTGCTGCAGGCGATGAAAGTCGAAACCCATGAACGCATCGAGCTGAGCCGTGCCACCATCGAAGGCCTGGACACCCCGTCGGACCCTGCCGACGTGGCTTCGGTCGAAGAAGAGCGTAGCTGGCTGGTGAATGCCATCGACCGCGACCAGCGCCTGCTGCCGCAGCTGGAAATGGCCCTGGACCGTATTGCCGACGAAAGCTTCGGCTGGTGTGATGACAGCGGTGAACCAATCGGCCTGAAGCGTCTGCTGATCAGCCCGACCACCAAGTACTGCATCGAAGCCCAGGAGCGCCACGAGCAGCTCGACCGCCACCAGCGCCAGGTGTAACCCCGCGCGGTGTGCCAAGCCCCACGGAGCGATCCCTGGGGCTTTTTGCGTTTCTTGCCGGCGGCGGTTTTGTTGCCCTGCACGTAACACTGCTGTACCGGGATGCGCTGTTTCAGCGCCGTAAGCAGGCGTATCATCACTTTATCGTTAGGGTGCTAATTAAATTCCGGAGGGAATGATGAATAGCCGGGTCGATGTAGCCGTGATGATTGGTTCTGGTGTGCCAGCCTCGATGCGGGCGCTGGGTAAACGCATCTGCTGGGTGGTGCTGGTCAATGGCGAACGCCGTGGTACCGCATTTGCCACCCGTGAAGAGGCCTTGGAGTGCCAAGCGGCCTGGCAGCAGTTGAAGAAGGGCCTGGCTGCCTGAGCACCGTGAGTGCTGCCGGCAAGCGAACGGGGTGTTGTTCAGGGCGTTCGCTTGTAAGAAATGTACTTTGCCTCTCGACGAATTTCGGTGTTTTCGTGCATATTCTTTCCCCAGTAATGCGCTGATGGATTGCAGGGCCCGTTCTTACGTGCGCTCTGGCATTGCCTGTCGCATTTTTTTCTGGCGGTTTTGCTGTCAGACATTGCGCTTCCCGAATCGGGAATATGCCGAAAGCCTGTATTTGAGGCCAGATCTGGCAAGCCAGGGTAAAGATTCCCGCACGCTGCATCGCCAGCGGGCGCAGACATTTCGCATATCGCTTTATTACTCTTTTCGCCTATCGATAAGAAATGGCCGTGCCTCACCGAGCTTTGGGTGAGGGCGGGTTGTAACCGGTTGAGGATTACTTCATTGGCAGTCAGCACTCTTGATACCCATGCGTTGTTCGCCTTGGGCGACTTGCGCGGTAAATTGGCCCAGCTGTTCCAGGGCCGCTTTGTCTATGTTACGGAACAGAGTCCCGAAGGCCTGTACATGGCCGAAATCGACACCGAAAGCGCATTGGTCGTCGATGACAAGCAGCGTTTGGAACTGAAGGTCGGCGACCACTTTCGCGCCGCCGTGCTGCCCAGCCGCGAAGGCGGCAAACTGGAAATGCGCTTTCGCGAAATCAAGTTGAACGTATATGGCGTGGGCGACTATGCCTTTGTGTCGGTGCCTGAAGGCGAGGGCATCGTGTTCCGTGAAGGCCACGGTGTGATGCTGGTATTCGCCGCACAGCAACAAGTGCAGGAAGGCCTGGGCAAGTTGCTCAAGGCGGTGACCGGCAAGGTTGCCAAATGGCGCAAGGGTGAGCTGACCACCTTCAAGGCCAGTGAATGACCCACAGTGACGACGCGCCTGCCACGCGTGCCGAGTTCCATCGGCAGCACCAGGCGGATGCCGTGTCCGAGGCCGAGCGTTTGCTGGCCAGGCGCGAAGAACTGCAAGGCGCCTGGTTGAACTGGGTGGCAGGGGAATTGTATCGCCTCGGCCCGCCGCCTTATGCGGCCATGGTCCGGCGCGAGTTGCAGCGCCTGGCCCAAGGGTGAGGTGGCGACCTGTCAGTTGCCTCGATCGCGGCCGCTGCTGACTTCTTCAGGGACCGGCTCTTTCGCCATGCGCTTGCGGAACAGCGCCGCCCGGGCCAGCAACAGTGTGGTCACCGGCACGGTGATCGACAGCAGGATCGGAATCAGCCAGGCGTGCAGCACCGGGGCTTCCTTGAGCCAAGAAAAGTAGATGATCGAAGCCAGTGCCACGCACCAGGCACCAATGGTCGAAGCCAGTGCCGGCGGGTGCATCCGCTGGAAGTAGTCCTTCAGCCGCAACAGGCCCACGGCACCGATCAGGGCGAACAGGCTGCCGGTCAGCAGCAGCGCGGCTGTGACCAGCTCCAGCCAGAAGGGGAGTTGCAGGGTTTCAGTCATTCGATCACCTCACCGCGCAGCAGGAACTTGGCCAGGGCAAACGAGCCAACGAAACCGAACAGCGCAATCAGCAGGGCACCTTCGAAGTAGGTGTCACTGGCATAACGGATTCCCAGCACCAGCATGGTCAGCATCGCCAGGATGTACAGGTAGTCCAGCGCCAGCACCCGGTCCTGGGCGGACGGGCCGCGGAACAGCCGGATAAGTGCCAGGGCCATGGCCAGGGCGAAGATGAACAGGCTGGCGAGGACAGCATTGGCGAGCAGGCCTGTCATTGGAAAATCTCCATCAGCGGGCGTTCGTAGGTGTCCTTGAAGTGCTGGATGAAGGCCGCCTCATCGTCCAGGTCGAACACATGCAGCAGCAACACGCTGCGGTCCAGGGCCAGCTCGGACCAGACCGTGCCGGGCACCACCGTGGTAATCATCGACAACGCCGCCAGGCCATGTGGGTCGTGCAGGGCCAGCGGGATGTGCACGAAGGCCGAGCGCGGCGGCTGCTTGCTGGCGCGCAGCACGCCACGGGCAACCAGGAGATTGGACATGATCACATCGATGCCGACACGACCAATCAGCCGGGCGATGGCCAGCGGCCGTCGCACATGGGCATGCTGTGGGCGCAGCGGTGCCATCAGCAGTGGCGCCAGCACGCCGAGCGCGGCTGCCAGCAGCAGGTTGCCGGGGCTGACCGAGAGGTTCAGCAACAGCCACAGTGCGAACAGCGAAACCGATAACAGCGGTGCCGGGAACAGTCGATTCATGGCTGCACCTGTACGTCGAGCGAGGTGGGGCCAGGAATCGGCCGGGCGGCCATCACGGCTTCGATATAGGTGTCGGGGGCCTGCAGGCTGGCGGCGGTGTCCTGGGTGTAGCGCAGCAGCGGCTCGGCCCTGAAGCTGAGGATGAAGCACAGGCCGAGCAGGATGACGATGGGCAGACATTCATAGCGGCGCAGCACCGGCGACGGGCGCTCTTCAGGCTTCCAGAAGCGCTGGATGCCGACGCGGCCGAAGGCGATCAGCGAGGCCATGCCAGACAGGACCAGCAACGCCACCAGGCCCCAACCCGCCATGCCCAGCGGCTGCTCGGCAGGCACGCCCAGCCCTTGCGGGTTGAACAGCGCGCTGATCAGGTTGAGCTTGCCGACAAAGCCCGACAGCGGCGGCATGCCGATGATCAACAGGGCGCAGGCGATGAAGCTGAGGCCGAGGAAGGCCATGGTCCACGGGATGATCTGGCCGATCACAACCTTTTGTTCATCGTCGAGGTTGATACCCTTGGGCGGGTGCAGTGATTCCAGCGGTGGCGGCATGGCGTCTTCTTCGTCGTCCAGCGGTGCTTCGTTGGCCGAGCGCGAACGTTCGACCAGTTCGGCGAGCAGGAATAGCGCGCACAGCGCCAGGGTCGAATTGACCAGATAGAACAACGCCGCGCCGGTCAGCGCCGATTGCGCAAAACCGACGGCGCCGAGCAGGGTGCCGGCTGAAACCAGGATGCTGAGGGCGGCCATGCGCTCCAGGCGCTGCGCGGCCATGATCGACACTGCCGCCACCGCCAGGGTGACCAGGCCACCGTACACCAGCCATTCACCACCGAAGTGCGCCGAGGCCCCGGCCTGCCCTGAGAACAGCAGAGTCCACAGGCGCAGCACGGCATACAGGCCGACCTTGGTCATGATGGCGAACAGCGCCGCCACCGGCGCGCTGGCCGAGGCATAGGCCGGTACCAGCCAGAAGTTCAGCGGCCAGATGCCGGCCTTGACCAGGAAGGCCATGGCCAGGATCGCCGCGCCAGCGTGCAGCAGGCCACGGTCGGCCTCCGGCACCAACGGAATCTTCAGCGCCAGGTCGGCCATGTTCAGGGTGCCGGTCACGCCATACAGCATCGCTGCGCCGATCAGGAACAGCGACGAGGCGAACAGGTTGATGGCAATGTAGTGCAGGCCGGCACGCACTCGGGCGCGGCCCGAGCCATGCAGCAGCAGGCCATAGGAAGCGGCCAGCAGCACCTCGAAGAACACGAACAGGTTGAACAGGTCGGCGGTGAGGAAGGCGCCGTACAGGCCCATCAGCTGGATCTGGAACAGTGCGTGGAAGCTGGCCCCGGCACCGTCCCAGCGAGCGCGGGCAAACAGCAGGGCACTGAAACCGATGATGCCGGTGAGGGTCAGCAGCAGGGCCGACAGGTGGTCTACCACCAGCACGATGCCGAACGGTGCCGGCCAGTTGCCCGGCAGGTAGACACCGATCGATTCCGCCTGGCCCTGGGTGCGCACCCACAGCAGCAGGCTGACCGCGATGGCCAGGCCGGCAAAGGTCGACAGCAGGTTCAGCCAGGCCTTTGTCTGCCGGTGTTTCTCGCCCAGCAGCAACATCAATGCCGCGGTAACCAGGGGCAGCAGGATGGGCGCGATGATCAATTGGCTCATGCCACTCATTCGTCACGCTCCCGGCCATCCACGTGGTCGGTACCGGTCAGGCCGCGCGAGGCCAGCAACACCACCAGGAACAGCGCGGTCATGGCGAAGCTGATGACGATGGCGGTGAGCACCAGGGCCTGCGGCAGCGGGTCGGTGTAGTGCAGCAGGTCCTGGGGCACGCCGTCCTTGATGATCGGTTCCTTGCCGATGAACAGGCTGCCCATGCTGAAGATGAACAGGTTGACCCCGTACGACAGCAGGCAGAGGCCCATGATCACCTGGTAGGTTCGCGGGCGCAGGATAAGCCACACTCCCGAAGCGGCCAGCACGCCGATGGCAACTGCAATCACTTCTTCCATCAGGCGGCTCCTGCTTGGCTGGTTTTCGCCGGGTTACCCGGGCGGTAGGCGCGCACCGATTGGTGCGCCAGGGCGGTGAGGATCAGCAGGGTCGAGCCGACCACCACAGTGAACACCCCGACATCGAAGAACAGCGCGCTGGCCACGTGCACATCGCCGAGCAACGGCAGGTGCAGGTGGGCGGTATGGGTGGTGAGGAACGGGTAGCCCAGCAGCATGGCGCCCGCGCCGGTCAGGGTTGCGCACAGCAGCCCGGTGCCCATCCAGCGCAGCGGGCGCAGGCTCATCTGCGCCTCGACCCACTGGGTGCCGGCCACCATGTACTGCAGGATGAACGCCACCGACATCACCAGGCCGGCAACAAAGCCGCCACCCGGCTGGTTGTGGCCACGCATGAACAGGTACATCGACACCAGCAGGGCGATCGGCAGCAGCAAGCGCACCAGCACCGCGGGCACCATCATGAAGCCCAGGGCGGTGTCGGTGGCATGCCGCGGGTTGATCAGGTCGGTGACCACGTCGGGTGCCAGCTGACGCTGTTGCGCCGGCAGTTGCATGCTTTCCTTGGGCGGGCGGAAGCGCCGCAGCAGGGCGAACACGGTCAGCGCCACGGCCACAAGCACGGTGATTTCACCGAGGGTATCGAAGCCACGGAAGTCGACCAGCATGACATTGACGACGTTGGTGCCACCGCCCTGGGGTAGTGCCCGGCTCAGGTAGAACGAGGAAATGTCGTTCGGCGTCGGCCGGGTGAGCATGGCGTAGGACAGCACGGCCATGCCGCCACCTACCAGCACCGCCAGCAGCAGGTCGCGCAGGCGACGCATGCGCGCACGCTCGAGGCTGCCCGGCAGCGGCGATACGCCTTCGATTCGCCGCGGCAGCCAGCGCAGGCCGAGCAGGATCAGCACGGTGGTGACCACTTCCACTACCAGCTGTGTCAGGGCCAGATCGGGCGCGGAGAACCAGACGAAGGTGATGCAGGTCATCAGGCCGCAGACGCTGACCATGATCAACGCCGCCAAACGGTGATACTTGGCCTGGTAGGCAGCGCCGATGGCGCAGGCGATGGCGATCAGCCACAGCGCGACAAACACGCCCGAGCCCGGAATCTTCGGCCGGTCGCCCCAGCTGAGACCACTGTAGAGCATGGGGGTGAGGCCGGCGAGGAAGGCGGCGAGCACCAGCATGAACAGCTGCGATTGCAGGCGGCGGCTGGTGAGCAGGCGCTCGATGCGCCGCGCCAGCAGCATTAGCTGCACCTGGCCGTGTTCGAACAGGCGCTTGCCATTGAAGCGTTCGATCACCGGTGGGTAGGGGAAGCGGCCAAGGCGCAGCTGCTTGCGCAGCAGCAGGTAAAGCACGATACCGCCGCTCATGGCCACCAGGCTCATGATCAGCGGCGCGTTCCAGCCATGCCAGATGGCCAGGCTGTATTCCGGTAGGGTGCCGCCCACCACAGGCAGGGCGGCGGCGGCCAGCAGCGGGCCGACCGACTGGGCAGGGAAGATGCCCACCACCAGGCAGGTAAGCACCAGCAATTCGACCGGCGCACGCATCCAGCGTGGCGGTTCGTGTGGTGTGTGCGGGAGGTCCTGTGCAGTGGGGCCGAAGAACACATCGACGGTGAAGCGCAGGGCATAAGCCACGCTGAAGGTGCCGGCCAGGGTGGCGACCACCGGCAACGTGGCCTCGACCCAGGCAGTGGAGCTGATGAACACCGTTTCGGCGAAGAACATTTCCTTGGACAGGAAACCGTTCATCAACGGCACGCCGGCCATCGAGGCGCTGGCGACCATGGCCAGGGTGGCGGTGTATGGCACCAGGCGTATCAGCCCGCTGAGGCGGCGGATGTCACGGGTACCGCTTTCGTGGTCGATGATGCCGGCGGCCATGAACAACGAGGCCTTGAAGGTGGCGTGGTTGAGAATGTGGAACACCGCCGCGACCGCGGCCAGCGGGCTGTTCAGGCCCAGCAGCAGGGTAATCAGGCCCAGGTGGCTGATGGTCGAGTACGCCAGCAGGCCCTTGAGGTCGTTCTGGAACATGGCGGCGAAGGCGCCGAGCAGCAGGGTGAGGGCGCCAGCACCGCCTACGATCCAGAACCACTCTTCGCTGCCCGACAGCACCGGCCACAGGCGCGCCAGCAGGAACACCCCGGCCTTGACCATGGTCGCCGAGTGCAGATAAGCCGATACCGGGGTGGGCGCTGCCATGGCATGGGGCAGCCAGAACTGGAAGGGGAACTGTGCGCTCTTGCTCAGGGCGCCGATGAGGATCAGCGGCAGCAGCACCGGGTACAGCGCATGCTGGCGGATGGTGTTGCCGGCAGCCAGGACCTTGTCCAGGTCGTAGCTGCCGACCACATGGCCGAGCAGCAGGGCACCCACCAGCAGGCACAAGCCGCCCGCGCCCGTGACCATCAGCGCCATGTAGGCGCCACGGCGGGCGTCGGCACGGTGGTGCCAGTAGCCAATCAGCAGGAACGAGAACAGGCTGGTGAGTTCCCAGAAGAACACCAGCTGGATCAGGTTGCCGGAGATCACCAGGCCGAGCATGGCGCCCATGAAGGCGAGGAAGAAGGCGAAGAAGCGCGGCACCGGGTCTTGTGGCGACATGTAGTAGCGGGCATACAGCGAAACCAGCGTACCGATGCCCAGCACCAGCAGCGAGAACAGCCAGGCGAAGCCGTCCATGCGCAGCACCAGGTTCAACCCCAGGCTGGGCAGCCAGAGGAACTCTTCGCGAATCACGCCACCGTGGGCAACCTGAGGGTACAGCAGTGCTACCTGGACAGTGCCGACCAGGGCCACGAGCCCGGCGAGAATGGACTCCGCGTTACGTGCGTTGTGCGGCAGCACTGCTGCCAGGCAACTGCCCACGAACGGCAGAAGCAATAGCACTATCAATGACATAGCGTTCTATTCTGGAGAAGTTTGCAAAGAATCATACGTGCCGAGGGGTTGATCACCAACACGCAAGCTGTCGCAGAATCCTACAAACAGGCTGTGACAAGCTGTTTTTTTATAACAGATTCTTACAAAGCATAGCCGCAGTTGGCGGCTTTACAGGCCAGCCTGGCGTTCACCTTCATCCGTCACTTCCCGCGATTCGGCCACCTCGCGCGGGCGGCGCACCTTGAGTTCGCTGACCACCACCGCGATCACGATCAGCAGGCCGCCGAGCAGTGCCACGCCCGGCAGGCGCTCACCGGCGATGCGCCCGACGATCCCGGCCCATACTGGTTCGCCGGCATAGATGAGGGTGGCGCGGGTGGGCGAGACCGACTTCTGCGCCCAGTTCATGGCTACCTGGATCACCGCGCTCATGGCGCCCAGGCCCACGGCACTGGTCAGCAGCAGCCAGGAAAAATCGGGTATGCGCTCCTGGGTCGGCACGATCATCAGGAACGCCAGCAGCGAGGCGGTCGCCAGCTGCACCACGGTGACCCGGCGCACATCGACCTGCCCGGCGTAGCGGCTGATCAGGATGATTTCGCCGGCAATGGCCACGGCGCTGACCAGGGTTACCAGCTCGCCTTCGCTGAAGTGCAGGCTGCCACCCTCCGGACCGGCCAGCAGCATCAGGCCGATGAACGCCAGGCCGATACCGATGCTGGGCATCAGGCCGGGGCGCCGGCCCAGCACCAGCCATTGCAGCAGCGGCACGAACGGCACGTACAGCGCGGTGATGAACGCCGACTGGCTGCTGCTGATGGTTTGCAGGCCCATGGTCTGCAGGCCGTAGCCGAGCATGATCGACACCCCGATCAGCATGCCGGCCTTCAGTTCGGTGAAGGTCAGCCCTGGCAGCGCCCGCGCCGAGACCACCCCGACGAACAGCGCGGCTGCGGCGAAGCGCAGGCCGACGAAGAACATCGGGCCGCTGACGCTCATCACGTTGTGCACCAGCAGGAAGGTGCCGCCCCACAGCATGGTGATGAACACCAGCACCAATTCGGCCTTGCTCAGGCGAAAGGCAATGGCAGGGGTCGGTTTGCTGCTGGGCTGGCTCATGGTCTTGCGCACTCGGAGGGGGCGGCGCACAATCGCCGCAAAGTGGGCAGTATACTGCGCAATACCGACCAGTGAGCAATATAGTGCACAAAGATTCCTCGCACCGGGCATCGGTGCTGCAACATGTCAGCCTCAATGTACGCAGCCTGCGCAACGCCGCGGGTATGAGCCAGACGGCGTTGGCGGAGCGTTCCGGGGTCAGCCGGCGCATGCTGGTGGCGATCGAGGCGGGCGAGAAGAATGTCAGCCTGACTACTCTCGACCTGATTGCCGAGGCCTTGGGCGTGGCTTTCAGTACTCTGATCCAGGCACCTGACCAGCGCGACCCCGGGCGCATCGAAGAGTTGGCCTGGGCCGGGGAGCACCCGCAGAGCCGGGCGGTGCTGCTGGGCAGCAGCGTGGCGCGGCGCGAGGTGGAACTGTGGGAATGGACCCTGGCACCGGGCGAGTGCTATTCCAGCGAGGCTGATGCCGAAGGCTGGAGCGAGCAGATTTATGTGGCGCAAGGGCAACTGACGCTGATTATCGAAGGGGTCGAGCATCGCCTGCAGGTCGGGCAGTTCCATGTGTTTCCCAGTAACTGCCGGTATGCCTATCGCAACGATGGGGCGGTGGCGGTGCGGTTTGTGCGCAATGTGGTGATTTGATCGAGAGGTGTTGCTGCCTCCAGGGCCTCATCGCCGGCAAGCCAGCTCCCACAGGTTCGCCACTGGCTATGAGCCTGAAGGTGGACCTGTGGGAGCTGGCTTGCCGGCGATGAGGCCCGTATGGGCAACCAAGGTTCGCGGTCAGTCTCCTATCAACTCATCGGTCCTGACCACCTTGGCATAGGCAAACGCCAACGCCGCCATCACCGAATCATGCACCTGCGCCGCCGGCACCCGCTTGCCATTGAACTCCAGTGGCAGCGTGGCACAGGCGTCGTGCGCCACGGTCACGTCGTAACCCAGGTCGGCCGCGGCCCGGGTGGCGGCGTCGATGCACATGTGGCTCATGCTGCCGACGATGGTCAGGGCCTCGATGCCATGCCGGTCCAGCGTGTGCTCAAGGTCGGTACCGAGGAAGGCGTTGACCTTGTGCTTGAGCACCACCGGCTCACCGGCTTGAGGCTCGACCTTGGCATGGATCGCCGCACCCTGCGAGCCTGGCGCGAAGAACGGCGCATCGGCGCTTTCGAACTCATGCCGCACATGCACCACCAAGTCGCCCCGTTGACGCGCTGCCGCCAACAGGCGGGCAGCATTGTCGGCCGCCTGGTCGGCACCATCGAGGGTCCATTTGCCGCCCGGGAAGTAGTCGTTCTGGATGTCGATGATGATCAGCGCCTGCTTGCTCATGCTGCCTCCTGTGGCAGTAGTCGTTGGATGACGTTAGTTATAGGCTGTGTGCACTGACCTGAGGATTGGCGCGAACGACACTATGCAGGCAAAAACTGACAACCCCGCCAGCCTGGACATCGGCCTGCTGCTGTACCCCGGCGCGCAGCGTGCTGCCGTGCATGGGCTGGCCGACCTTTTCCTGGTAGCCAACCGGGTGGTTGCCGAACTGGGTGCTGTCGAGTTGCCATCGGCGCGTATCAGCTTTTGGCAGGCAGACGAGGCAGGGCGGTTGCAGCTTGCCCCTGAGGGCCCGCCTGCCGCCGCGGCCGATCTGCGGGTGCTGATCATTCCGCCAAGCCTGGAGTCGGCACCACAGGGTGAGCTGCTTGAGCGCCATCGCGCGTCGTTGTGCCAGTTGCACGGGCACGGCACGGTGCTGGCATCGGTGTGCATCGGGGTGTTCTTCATCGCCGCCAGTGGTCTGCTCGACGGGCGCCCGGCCTGTACCCACTGGAACTACGTGCATTCGCTTGCCCAGCGTTTTCCCAAGGTGCGGGTCGAGGCCCAGCAGCCGTTGCTGGACGATGGCGACATCGTCACTTCGGCCGGGCTGATGGCCTGGACCGACCTGGGCTTGCGCTTGCTGGAGCGCTTCATGGGCGCGACGGTGGCGCGGGAAACTGCCCGCTACCTGGCGGTCGACCCGGTCGCGGCGCCACTGCCCGGTGCAGTGTTCAACCCACGCCTGGACCATGGTGATGAAGCAGTGCTGAAAGTGCAGCACTGGTTGCAGGGCAACGGTGGGCAGGATGCCGACCTGGCCAGCATGGCCGCATGCGCGGGGCTGGAGGAACGCACTTTCCTGCGGCGTTTTCGTGCTGCCACGGGGCTACGGCCGACCGAGTACTGCCAGCAGGTGAGGGTGGGGCGTGCGTGCCGCTTGCTGGAGTTCACCCGGCGCAATGTCGAGCAGATCGCCTGGGGCGTCGGTTACCAGGACCCGGGTGCGTTTCGCAAGGTGTTTCAGCGCATCACCGGCCTGACCCCGAGTGATTATCGGCGGCGCTTCGCGGTATCGGGTTAGGGCGCGGGGGCGTTCCCGGTGCGGAAACCGCTTGACCTTGATATAACTTGAGGTTTTACCCTGCTCTGCATCGCGCTATAGGCGTCCGTGACCAGGAGACCGTTCATGACGGCAACATCCCATGCCCTGTGGTTTACCCAGATGATCGAATTTGAAGTGCCTGGCAAGTTCCAGCAGGCCTTGGCCCAAGCGCTGGTGGCGCGCAGCGAAGAGCTGGCCGCGCGTTGCGAAGGACTGCAGGGCGTCAGTATTCAGGCCAGCGACGATGGCAGCCGGGTGCTGCAGTACCTGCAGTGGCAATCCCGCCAGGCGTGGGCAGCGGCGGCCGTATATTTCGTCGGGGAACCTTTCCTCGACCTGCTTGGCCAGTACCAGGCGCGTGGCGTCAACTTTGCTGCCTACCAGACGCTGCGCAGCCTGGTGCGCGGTGCCGATGGCGGCCTGCATTGCCAGGTGGGTGAGCCTCAGGCATACCAGGGTGCGTAGTGCGGGTAGCGATCCAGGCGGGCGCCAATGACCATTTCGCTGACCCATGCCGCCAGGATCGAACTGTAGGCTTTCTGGCTCTCTTCGCTGGACAGCGCGTGGTCGGCACCGTCGACGATGCGGTGGGTGAGCGAATGGGCGCTGACGAATGCCGAGCGGTAGCTCATCAAGGTGCTGTGCGGTACGTAGTCGTCCTGCTCGGACTCGACCAGCAGTACATCGCCACCGAACTCGGCACAGGCTGCCAGTGCGCGGTTGTCTGCCGGGCCGAGCAGGCGTTGGCGATAGGCGTTCAGCCGTTGCCGGTCGAGGGTTTGCTTGGGGAGGTTCCATTCGTCGTCCCAGTACATCGCGGGTACCCTGAGGGCCAGCCATTTGACCGGCCGCTCACGGGTCAGCAAGGTGGCCAGGTAGCCGCCATAGCTGCTACCGATGATGGCGATGGCACTGGTGTCGACGGCTGGGTGGCTTGCCAGCCGGTCGTAGGCCACCAGCAGGTCGGTCAGGTTCTGTTCGCGGGTTACCGTCAGCCGTTGGCTTTCGGTTTTTTCGTGGCCGCGCAGGTCGAAGGTCATGCATACGCAGCCCAGCCCGGTGATATGCCGGGCGCGGGCCAGGTCGCGTTGCTGGCTGCCACCCCAGCCGTGGACGAAGAGAATGCCCGGCATCTTGCTGCCGGGGCTGACCAAGGTGCCGACGATGCTGTCATCCTCGACCTGGAGTTCAACGGTTTCACTTTGAATGGTCATGTTCGCGAATCCGCGCAAATTTGCTGAGTTGTCCGAGTTCACTGTCGTTTCCTTGGTAAAAGAGGGTGGCGTCAGTGGGTAGTTCGGGGGTGCCGAACACTTCATGGGTGGAGGCACGTACCCGTTGCAATGCCGGGTCGTCGGCGAACGCCTGCAAGGCCAGCAGTTCGGCACTGCTGGCACCGCCCAGGCGCCAGGATTGCTCGAGTACGCCGCTGCGCAGGTGGCCCTGTGGGTTCACGCCGCGGGCAATGTCGTAGTTGCGCCGCGAGGCGATGAAGCCGGGGAAGTGCTGCTCGGCGGCCTGTTCGTAGGCCATCGCCTGGTTGATGGCCAGGCGCAGCGGCTCATCCAGCGGCAGTTGCAGCAGTGCCTGGTAGTCACCGCGTACCACTACCAGGTCGGAGCCGCCATACACTTCCGTGCCCTGATGGTCGCGGGTAAGTTGCTGGGTGCCGTGATAGCTGCAGGTCAGGCCGGCGACACGTACCTGGCCAACGCTGAAGGTTTGCACTTCGCTCAGGTCTTCCTCGAGCACCAACCCCCATAGCGCAAGGTCCTGGTCATCCATGCCGGCCAGCAGCGGTTCCAGCTCATCCGCCGTGGTTATGACCTGTTGCCCACGGCCTGCGCAGGCCAGTACCGGCTTGATTCGCAACGGGCCGTCCGTCAGTAACAGCTGTGCGGCGGTCCGTGCATCGGCCTTGCTGAATACGGTGTAGCCGCGCAGCAGGGCGTCGCAGGCTTGCCGTGCGAAGGCATCGGTCCAGCCCGGCGGGAAACTGGCCCCGGCCGGCAGCGGGTGGGAAATCGCCTTGGTCGCCATGTAGGGGTGTGCGACCAGGCCACCGAAAAGGTCCTGTTCGCTGCAGATGCCGAGGGCGGCATGGCGTTCGGGATCGACCAGGGTTTCGGTGGGCAGGTAGTAGTAGCCGTCGGTGGCGCTTGGTGGCTGGCTGGGTTGCACGTGCGGGCAGCCCAGAAGGCGGGCCAGGCCATCGGCAAGCTTCAGGTGCACGGCATGCTCGTGGTCGGGGGTGTGCGCGCGGGTGTCGAGCAGCACCACGCCGCTTTTAGGGGCGCAGGCGTTGGGCATGGTCATTTGCCTGTGTGCAATGAATGTACTGAGTGTGAAGCCGGTGCTTTGTGGAAGTTCAGCGGAACTTGATCGGTGGTTCTGGCCTGTCTGTAGGAAATGTCCGGTATGCGCAGGGCGTCACGGGCAATGCATGCCGTGTGTCGGTCGCCAAGATTGCAGGGCTTCGGCGGCTGTTCCATTATCGGCACACTGGATAAACCGTGATGTAGCCGCAGGAGAGCGCATGAACGTTCAGACCACCCTTGGGCAAAGCGTGCCGCAGCGTTTGGCGCTGGTTCGCCAGGCCATGGCCGCAGAGGGCATCGATGCCTTGCTGGTACCTTCGGCCGACCCCCATCTTTCCGAATATCTGCCTGGTTACTGGCAAGGGCGCCAGTGGCTTTCGGGTTTCCATGGCTCGGTCGGCACGCTGGTCGTCACAGCTGGCTTTGCCGGGTTGTGGGTCGATAGCCGCTACTGGGAACAGGCGGAACACGAGCTGGCAGGCAGTGGCATCGAGCTTATGAAGCTGCTGCCGGGCAAGCCTGGTGCGCTGGAATGGCTGGGCGATCACGTCGAGCCCAACGGCAGCGTGGCGGTAGATGGTGCGGTCATGGCGCTGGCTTCGGCGCGCCAACTGAGCGATCGGCTGAAGGCGCGCGGGGCGCGATTGGTGACTGACAAGGACCTGCTGGGCCAGGTCTGGGAAGGGCGCCCGGCGCTGCCAGGCAACCCGGTCTACCAGCATTTGCCGCCGCACGCCACGGTGAACCGTGCGGAAAAACTGGCGCAGTTGCGCCAGAGCGTGCAGGCCAAGGGGGCCGATTGGCATTTCATCGCCACCCTGGATGACATCGCCTGGCTGTTCAACCTGCGCGGTAGCGATGTTTCCTACAATCCGGTGTTCGTGGCCTTTGCTCTGATCAGCCAGCAGCAGGCCATCCTGTTCGTCGGCCAGGACAAGCTCGACGAACATCTACGCAAGGTGCTTGCGGCCGACGGTATCGAAGTGCGTGACTACGCCGAAGCAGGCAAGGCCCTTGCCGCCATGCCGGCCGGCAGCCGATTGCTGGTCGACCCGGCCCGGGTGACCTGCGGCCTGCTGGATAACCTGCCGACCGAGGTGGAGCTGGTCGAGGGGCTCAACCCCAGCACCTTGAGCAAGTCGTGCAAGGGTGATGAGGACCTGGTGCACATCCGGCAGGTGATGGAGCAGGACGGCGCGGCCCTGTGCGAATTCTTCGCCTGGCTCGAGGCCAACCTTGGTCGTGAGCTGGTTACCGAGCTGACGATCGACGAGCAGTTGAGTGCCGCCCGTGCCCGCCGCCCAGGTTTCGTGTCGTTGAGCTTCTCGACCATTGCCGCCTTCAACGGCAATGGCGCGATGCCACATTACCGCGCCACGGAACAGTCGCACGCGGTCATCGAGGGCGATGGTCTGCTGCTGATCGATTCGGGCGGGCAGTACCTGGGGGGCACCACCGACATCACGCGCATGGTGCCGGTGGGCAACCCGAGCCTTGCACAGAAGCAGGATTGCACACGCGTGCTCAAAGGCATGATCGCCCTGTCGCGTGCCACCTTCCCGCGTGGCGTGCTATCGCCGTTGCTCGACGCCATTGCCCGGGCACCGATCTGGGCTGACCAGGTGGATTACGGCCACGGCACCGGGCATGGTGTGGGCTACTTCATGAACGTGCACGAGGGGCCGCAGGTAATTGCCTACCAGGCGGCACCCACGCCGCAGACCGCGATGCAGGTGGGCATGATCAGCTCG
>NZ_CP063456.1:742500-3360000 GCF_015168335.1 Pseudomonas shirazica | reverse complement strand
GAAAAGTTAGCGGATGACCTGTGGATCGGAGTGAAAGGCTAATCAAGCTCGGAGATAGCTGGTTCTCCTCGAAAGCTATTTAGGTAGCGCCTCATGTATCACTCCAGGGGGTAGAGCACTGTTTCGGCTAGGGGGTCATCCCGACTTACCAAACCGATGCAAACTCCGAATACCTGGAAGTGCCGAGCATGGGAGACACACGGCGGGTGCTAACGTCCGTCGTGAAAAGGGAAACAACCCAGACCGTCAGCTAAGGTCCCAAAGTCATGGTTAAGTGGGAAACGATGTGGGAAGGCTTAGACAGCTAGGAGGTTGGCTTAGAAGCAGCCACCCTTTAAAGAAAGCGTAATAGCTCACTAGTCGAGTCGGCCTGCGCGGAAGATGTAACGGGGCTCAAACCATGCACCGAAGCTACGGGTGTCATCTTTGATGACGCGGTAGAGGAGCGTTCTGTAAGCCTGTGAAGGTGAGTTGAGAAGCTTGCTGGAGGTATCAGAAGTGCGAATGCTGACATGAGTAACGACAATGCGAGTGAAAAACTCGCACGCCGAAAGACCAAGGTTTCCTGCGCAACGTTAATCGACGCAGGGTTAGTCGGTCCCTAAGGCGAGGCTGAAAAGCGTAGTCGATGGAAAACAGGTTAATATTCCTGTACTTCCAGTTATTGCGATGGAGGGACGGAGAAGGTTAGGCCAGCCTGGCGTTGGTTGTCCAGGTTTAAGGTGGTAGGCTGAAATCTTAGGCAAATCCGGGATTTCAAGGCCGAGAGCTGATGACGAGTTGCCTCTAGGCGACGAAGTGGTTGATACCATGCTTCCAAGAAAAGCTCCTAAGCTTCAGATAACTGGGAACCGTACCCCAAACCGACACAGGTGGTTAGGTAGAGAATACCAAGGCGCTTGAGAGAACTCGGGTGAAGGAACTAGGCAAAATGGCACCGTAACTTCGGGAGAAGGTGCGCCGGCGAGGGTGAAGGACTTGCTCCGTAAGCCCATGCCGGTCGAAGATACCAGGCCGCTGCGACTGTTTATTAAAAACACAGCACTCTGCAAACACGAAAGTGGACGTATAGGGTGTGACGCCTGCCCGGTGCCGGAAGGTTAATTGATGGGGTTAGCGCAAGCGAAGCTCTTGATCGAAGCCCCGGTAAACGGCGGCCGTAACTATAACGGTCCTAAGGTAGCGAAATTCCTTGTCGGGTAAGTTCCGACCTGCACGAATGGCGTAACGATGGCGGCGCTGTCTCCACCCGAGACTCAGTGAAATTGAAATCGCTGTGAAGATGCAGTGTATCCGCGGCTAGACGGAAAGACCCCGTGAACCTTTACTATAGCTTTGCACTGGACTTTGAATTTGCTTGTGTAGGATAGGTGGGAGGCTTTGAAGTGGGGACGCCAGTTCTCATGGAGCCATCCTTGAAATACCACCCTGGCAACTTTGAGGTTCTAACTCAGGTCCGTTATCCGGATCGAGGACAGTGTATGGTGGGTAGTTTGACTGGGGCGGTCTCCTCCCAAAGAGTAACGGAGGAGTACGAAGGTGCGCTCAGACCGGTCGGAAATCGGTCGTAGAGTATAAAGGCAAAAGCGCGCTTGACTGCGAGACAAACACGTCGAGCAGGTACGAAAGTAGGTCTTAGTGATCCGGTGGTTCTGTATGGAAGGGCCATCGCTCAACGGATAAAAGGTACTCCGGGGATAACAGGCTGATACCGCCCAAGAGTTCATATCGACGGCGGTGTTTGGCACCTCGATGTCGGCTCATCACATCCTGGGGCTGAAGCCGGTCCCAAGGGTATGGCTGTTCGCCATTTAAAGTGGTACGCGAGCTGGGTTTAGAACGTCGTGAGACAGTTCGGTCCCTATCTGCCGTGGACGTTTGAGATTTGAGAGGGGCTGCTCCTAGTACGAGAGGACCGGAGTGGACGAACCTCTGGTGTTCCGGTTGTCACGCCAGTGGCATTGCCGGGTAGCTATGTTCGGAAGAGATAACCGCTGAAAGCATCTAAGCGGGAAACTTGCCTCAAGATGAGATCTCACTGGGATCTTGAATCCCCTAAAGGGCCGTCGAAGACTACGACGTTGATAGGTTGGGTGTGTAAGCGCTGTGAGGCGTTGAGCTAACCAATACTAATTGCCCGTGAGGCTTGACCATATAACACCCAAGCAATTTGCTAACGCAGATTGCGGTGGTGAAGACGAAGCAACCGAAAGTTCGCAACATCACAAATATCGCATATTCGAATTCGCTGGGCTGTCCATCTGGACATTCTGGCAACAGAATTTCTTGACGACCATAGAGCATTGGAACCACCTGATCCCATCCCGAACTCAGCAGTGAAACGATGCATCGCCGATGGTAGTGTGGGGTTTCCCCATGTGAGAGTAGGTCATCGTCAAGATTCATTTCGCAAAACCCCTATCTGCGCATGCAGGTAGGGGTTTTGTCTTTCTGGCCAATAAGCCCCAGACCTGTGCAACGCTCCCACAGAGGCCCGCGTAGCTCCGAAAGCAATCATGAAATGTGCGTCATTTATGCCTGACGAATCACAGGTCAATGCTACGCTCGCGGAAATACTCAGCACGGATACCCATCATGGAAATGAACTGGCACCAGGCCTTGCAAGAGAGCCTGAGCTGGCTGGCAATCGCCTCGTTCATCACCCTTGTCTGCTTCACAGCAGCCGCCACACTGGCCGTACGTTGTACGCGCTGGGGCAGCCAGTTCTGGCAGCTTGCCGGGCCCTATTTCAGTTTCAGGCGCAGTTGGCGGCCGTTACTGGTGTTCGCCCTGCTGCTGGTATTGACGCTATTCTCGGTGCGCCTGAACGTGCTGTTCTCGTTCTGGTACAACGGCTTCTACAGCGCCTTGCAAGGCCTTGACCAAGCCGCCTTCTGGTACCTGCTCGGCGTCTTCGCGGTATTGGCCACCATCCATGTGCTGCGTTCGCTGTTCACCTTCTATGTAAGCCAGGCGTTCAGCATCCAGTGGCGGGTCTGGCTGACCGAGCGCCTGACCCACGACTGGATGCACGGCGATGCCTACTACCGTGGCCAGTTCCTTGCCGAGCCGGTGGACAACCCTGACCAGCGTATCGAACTGGACGTCAACGCCTTTGTCAGCAACTCGGTGACCCTCGCCCTGGGCGCGGTCAGCGCGCTGGTTTCGCTGGTGGCGTTCACCGGTATCCTCTGGGGGCTGTCGGCGCCGCTGGCCGTCGCGGGTGTGGAGATTCCCCGGGCGATGGTGTTTGCCGTGTACCTGTACGTCATCGTCGCCACCTGGATCGCCTTCCGCCTCGGGCGGCCGCTGATCCGCCTGAACTTCCTCAACGAAAAGCTCACCGCCAACTTCCGTTACGCGCTGATGCGTCTGCGCGAGAACGCCGAGAACATCGCTTTCTACCAGGGTGCGCAGGTCGAGCGGGGCACCTTGCTGGGCCGCTTTGGTGCCTTGATCGTGAATGCCTGGGCGCTGGTGTTCCGGAACCTGAAATTCAGTGGTTTCAACCTGGGCGTGAGCCAGGTAGCAGTGGTGTTCCCGTTCATTCTGCAGGCACCGCGCTTCTTCAGCGGGGCGATCAAGCTGGGCGACGTCATGCAGACCTCCCAGGCCTTTGGCCAGGTGCAGGATTCGCTGTCGTTCTTCCGCGAGTCGTATGATGCGTTTGCCCAGTACCGGGCTACTCTCGATCGTCTGACCGGCTTCCTCGATGCCAACGAGCAGGCAAGCGCTTTGCCGCGCGTCATCACCGAGGAGCAGGAGCATGCCTTGGCGATCAGCCGCCTGCAGGTGCTGCGCCCGGACGGGCATGCCCTTATCGCCGACCTGGACCTTGACCTGCACGCCGGCCAGGCGCTGTTGATCAAGGGGCCGTCGGGCAGCGGCAAAACCACGCTGCTGCGTGCGCTGGCAGGCCTCTGGCCGTATGCCGAGGGTGAGGTCAGGCGCCCGCTGGGCCACCAGGCGTTGTTCCTGTCGCAGCGGCCGTACCTGCCGCTGGGCGATCTGCGCGCCGTCATTGCCTACCCGGCGGCCAGCAGGCCTGAGGATGAAACGCGGATGCAGCAGGCCTTGCGCCAGGTCAACCTGGCCCACCTGGCCGAGCGACTGGACGTCAGCTGTGACTGGTCACACATTCTCTCGGTCGGTGAGCAGCAGCGCCTGGCATTTGCCCGGGTGCTGTTCAACCGGCCGCAGGTGGTGTTTCTCGACGAGTCCACTTCGGCCATGGACGAAGGGCTCGAGCATGCCCTGTATTCACTGTTGCGCACGGAAATGCCGGGAGCGTTGCTGGTCAGTGTCGGGCACCGCAGCACACTGGCAGGTTTCCATACCCATCGGCTGGAGGTGGATGGGCATGGCGGCTGGTCGCTGCTGGAACAGCAGCCAGCGCTGGCCTAGTGCGGCTTGCCGGTGATCGGGCCTGACCTGAGCAATGCGACCCCGACCAGGGTGCTGCCGGCACACGCTGCGCCAAGCAGGAATGTCGCCTTGAAGCCGACCCCGTCCCACAGCAGCCCGGCCACCACGCTGGCCACCAACAGCGCCACGCCGGTCAGCAGGTTGAACAGCCCGAAGGCTGTACCGCGCAGCTCCGCGGGGGCGCTGTCGGCGATCATGGCGGCAAAGATGCCTTGGCTGAAGCCCAGGTGCAGGCCCCAGGCAGCCACCCCCATGGCCAGCCCGGTCCAGCCCGGCAGCAGGGCCAGCAGCAGGTCTGCGGCGACCAGCAGCCCCAGCCCGATCATCAGCACGCCGCGGCGGCCTACGCGGTCCGACAGCATTCCCGCTGGGTAGGCCGACAGCGAGTACACCATGGCCATGAGCACCAGCACTGCCGGCGCCCACAGCGGCGCCAGGCCCATGTCCTGCGCGCGCAGCAGTAGAAACGCCTCGCTGAAGCGGGCGAGGGTGAACAGTGTGGCCAGGCCGATCAGCCGCCAGTAGGACGGGCCCAGGCGTGCCAATTCGAGCAGGGCCAGCGGTGAGCGCACCGGCCGGGTGGTGGCCGGCGTTTCAGGTTCGCGCACGAAGGCGATGAGGATGTACACCGCCACGAACGCCGGAAGCACCGCCACCCAGAATACCGTCTGGAAATGGCTCGCCGTCAGCCACATCAGCACGATCGCCAGCAACGGCCCAAGGAAGGCGCCCACGGTATCCAGCGCCTGGCGCAGGCCGAAGGCTGCACCACGCAGTTCGGCGGGCGTGACATCGGCCACCAGTGCATCGCGCGGCGCCCCACGAATGCCTTTGCCGACCCGGTCGACGAAGCGTGCTGCGGTCAACCACTCCAGCCCGGAGGCCATGGGGAACACCGGCTTGGTCAACGCTCCCAGGCCATAGCCCAGCACCGTAAGCAGCTTGCGCTTGCCCAGCCGGTCGCTGAGGGCGCCGGAAAACACCTTGGTGATCGAGGCGGTCGCCTCGGCAATACCTTCGATTAAGCCCACCGCCAATACCGAGGTGCCAAGCACGGTGACCATGTACAGCGGCAGCAGGGCGTGAATCATTTCCGAGGAAATGTCCATGAACATCGATACGAAGCCCAGCGCCCAGACACTGCGAGGGATCTTCGACAGGGACCTGGTGGCGTTCATGGCGTGGCTTTCTTCGTGGCTGCGCATCAGGAGGCTCGGCAGAGGGGGCTACGTTCGAAACTGTAGGAGCCGTCACGCAAGATGCAAATCGGACAGGTATATGCAAGCAACAGCGCGAATAGTCGGGCTGCGCGGGCAACGCTGTCGTGCCAGCAAAGTTCCGTTACAAACATGTAAACTTCGTAAATAAGATTTAAACACAATTGCGAATCTCTATATTTACCATCCCTGTTGGCCACCAAACTGTGTTTGCGAGGCCGGTGGGCGAGGGCTCCCGGTCTCCGACAGGGATGTGCCGTTTCGCTCATGAATCGCAGGAGATGTACCCATGCAGTGCAAGACTTCACCCAACAGCCTGGCCCTGGCGTTTGTCGCGCTGGCGTCACCGGCCATGGTGGCCACCGTGGCCCAGGCCGAAGAACAGCGTACGGGTGAGGTGCTGGAGATGCCGGTCGCCGACAACGCGCTGGTGATCCAGGACACCCTGGTCACCGCCGAGCGCGAGGCACGCCAGGCCTTGGGTACGTCGATCATCACCGCCGAAGACATCAAGCGCCACCCGCCGGCCAATGACCTGTCCGACATCATCCGCCGCGAGCCCGGGGTCAACCTGACCGGCAACAGCGCCAGCGGCGCGCGTGGCAACAACCGGCAGATCGACCTGCGCGGCATGGGCCCGGAAAACACCCTGATCCTCATCGACGGCAAGCCATCCAGCGCACGCAATGCCGTGCGCTATGGCTGGAACGGCGACCGTGATACCCGCGGTGAAACCAACTGGGTTCCGGCAGAAGCAGTCGAGCGCATCGAGATCCTGCGTGGCCCGGCGGCCGCACGTTATGGTTCCGGCGCCATGGGCGGGGTGGTCAATATCATCACCAAACGGCCCACCGACGAACTCAAGGGCAGCGTCAGCCTGTACACCCAGCTGCCGGAAGACAGCGCCGAGGGCACCAGCCGCCGGGCCAACTTCAACCTGGGCGGCGGCCTGACCGACAACCTCGGCTTCCGCCTGTACGGCGGCCTGGCCAAGACCGATGCCGACGACCTGGACATCAACGCCGGGCATGCAACCAGTGCGCTGGTGGCGGGCCGCGAAGGCGTGCGCAACAAGGACATCAATGGCCTGCTGAGCTGGAAGCTGAACGACGAGCACCGCCTCGAGGCCAGTGCCGGCTATAGCCGCCAGGGCAATATCTTTGCCGGTGACACCATGAACAGCAACGGCGGTGGTGATGTCGAGTTCGTGTCCAGCCTGTATGGCCATGAAACCAATGTGATGCAGCGCAGTACCTACGACCTGACCCACCTGGGCGATTTCATCTGGGGTACCAGCAAGACCGTGCTGGCCTACGAGTACGTGCGCAACTGGCGTCTAAACGAGGGCCTGGCAGGCCGTACCGAAGGTGCTCCCAATGCTGAAGGCGCCGCCATGTCGCGCCTGCGCAACACGCGCCTGAGCAGCGAAGTGAACCTGCCATTCGCCATGGGCAGCACCGAGCATGTGCTGACCCTGGGCGGCGAGTACCTGTACGAAACGCTCAATGATCAGGGCTCGCTGCGCCCACAAAGCTCGGACCCCACGGGTAATGACGGGCTCGTCGGTTTCGACCGCAGCAGTTCGAAGACGACTGCCCGCAGCTATGCGCTGTTCGTCGAGGACAACATCATTGTCGGCGATACCACCATTACCCCGGGCCTGCGTTTCGACCACCACGAAACCTTCGGCGACAACTTCAGCCCCAGCCTGAACCTGTCGCACAAGCTGACCGAAGCACTGTCGGTCAAAGGCGGTATCGCGCGCGCCTACAAGACCCCGAACCTGTACCAGTCCAACCCCAACTACCTGCTGTACAGCCGCGGCAATGGTTGCAGCGTGCAGCAGACCAACAACGGTGGCTGCTACCTGCAGGGCAACGCCGACCTCAAGCCCGAGATCAGCGTCAACAAGGAAATCGGCCTGATGTACGACCGTGGTACCTGGCGCACCAGTGCCACGTACTTTCGCAACGACTACAAGAACAAGATCGTCGGTGATACCGATGTGTTGTACACCATCGGCACCGGCAGCCGCGTGACCCAGTGGGACAACGCCGGCAAGGCGCGGGTGGAAGGTATCGAAGGCAACCTGTTCATCGAGCTGACCCCGGCCCTGGACTGGAACACCAACCTGACCTGGATGCTCGACAACGACAACCGCGAGACCGGCGAGCCGCTGTCGGTGATCCCGGAATACACCGTCAACACCACCCTCGACTGGCGCGCCACCGAGAAGCTGTCGTTCCAGGTGGCGGGTACCTACTTCGGCAAGCAGAAGTCGCCGACCTTCAACGAACGCACCCAGCAAGGCTACGACAAGACCGCGCAACAGGAC
Source organism: Pseudomonas shirazica (assembly GCF_015168335.1). Classification (NCBI taxonomy): domain Bacteria; kingdom Pseudomonadati; phylum Pseudomonadota; class Gammaproteobacteria; order Pseudomonadales; family Pseudomonadaceae; genus Pseudomonas; species Pseudomonas shirazica. Next base: position 3,352,023 of record NZ_CP063456.1, on the reverse strand, counting down.
GTGGAAGCCTACGGCCTGGTGGACGTGAGCGCTGGTTACAAGTTCAACGCCAACTACGACGTGCGGGTGGGGGTGAACAACGTGTTCGACAAGCAGATCCTGCGTGGCGGCAACGCCAGTACTTCGGGCGCCAATACCTATAACCAGCCGGGCAGGGCGGTGTTCGCTGCGCTGAACATCAACTTCTGATCCAAGGGGCCGCTGCGCGGCCCATTCGCCGGCAAGCCAGCTCCCACAGGTACAGCGTTGCTCTCGAGCTTGTCGCTGTACCTGTGGGAGCGGCCTTGTGTCGCGAAAGGGCCGCAACGCGGCCCCAGGATTGATGCGCAACAGTTGAAATTGCTGGGGCTGCTTTGCAGCCCTTTCGCGACACAAGGCCGCTCCCACAGGGATCGCGCCAACGTTTGGAATTTGAGCAAGACAGTTGCTCCCACAGGTACCACACAGTATTCGAACCCTGTGCAATCCCTGTGGGAGCTGGCTTGCCGGCGAATGGGCTGCAAAGCAGCCCCGGATGCCACCGATCAACGCCAAGGAGCCCCCGATGATCAAAGCCCCCGCCTGGCTGCAGATCCTCTCCCGCAGCTGTGCCGCACTGCTCGGCGGCTATGCCCTCAGCTACGCCGCCAGCGCCTGCCTGGCCCGCATCCTGCCGCTGGCTGCCGCCGATGCGGTCATCGTCGCGACCCTGCCGGCCTTCATCTTCTACACCGCCGCCATCCTCTGGGCCTTCGCCTGCAGCAATGCCCTGCGTGCCTGGGCCCCGCTGGCTTTGGCCGTACCGCTTGCCCTGATCGGCTTCTGGCCGCAGGCACTGGAGTGGCTGGCATGAAGAACACCTTCACCCAATCGATGGCCTGGCTGCACACCTGGGCCGGGCTGATTTTCGGCTGGCTGCTGTTCGCCATCTTCGTCACCGGCACCCTGGCGGTATTCGACAAGGAACTCGACCACTGGATGCAACCGGAAATCCCGGCCACCGAGGTACCCCAGGCCGACGCCGCGCGGCGCGCCATTGCCTACCTGCAGGCCCACGAGCCGCAGGCTGGGAACTGGGGCATCAGCCTGCCGAGCGAGCGCTCGCCCGGGTTGCGCGTGTCCACCGGCGAGCGTCGCCATGGCCCCACCGTACAGCTCGACCCGCGTACTGGCGAGGCCATCGAGGTGCGTGACAGTGTTGGTGGCAACTTCTTTTTCCGCTTCCATTTCACCCTCGACCTGCCACGCAACTGGGGCATCTTCGTGGTCGGCGCGCTGGCGCTGGTGATGCTCGCGGCGCTGGTCACCGGCATCGTCATCCACAAGAAGATCTTCAAGGAGTTCTTCACCTTCCGGCCGAACAAGGGCCAGCGCTCGTGGCTGGATTTTCACAACGCCAGCGCGGTGCTGTTGCTGCCGTTCCACCTGATGATCACCTACACCGGCCTGGTGATCTTCATGCTCATCTACATCCCGGCCGGGGTCGATGCGCTGTTCGCCGGCGACAACCGTGCCTACTTCCAGGCCCAGGGCAATGCCCGCCTGGAGCAGTCCCGCGGCCTGGCCAGGCAACCGGCCGCGCTGGTCGATATCGCGCCATTGCTGGCCCAGGCCGAGGCGCGTCTGGGGCCGATTGGTGGCCTGAATATCCGCAACCCCAACACGGCGGCGGCGCGTATCGAAATACGCCCCGGGCTGGGCAACCGCATTGCCTTGGCCAAGGGCCAGGCCATGGTCTTCGATGGTGTCAGCGGGCAGTTGCTCGGCGACGTCGCCGAATGGCGCGCGGCGCCATTGACCCAGCGGGTCATGGCCGGCCTGCATTTCGCCCAGTTTGGCGGCTACCCGATGCGCTGGCTGTATTTTGTCTGCGGGCTGGTCAGTTGCCTGATGATCGCCAGCGGGCTGGTGCTGTTCTGCGTGAAGCGTGGGCGCAAGTACGCCAGCGCCGAGGCTTCGGTGCGGCGTTGGTACCGGGTGGCGGAGGTGTGCAACGTGGGCTTCGTCAGTGGCCTGTTGTTGGCGTGCGTGGGGTTGCTGTGGGCCAGCCGTGTGCTGCCGGTGGAACTGGCGCAGCGGGAGAGCTGGGAGGTTCGTGCGTTCTTTGGTGTATGGCTGCTGGCGCTGTTGCATGCCGGTATCAGGCCAGTACGCCGGGCCTGGGTCGAGCAACTGCTGCTGACCGCGTTGCTGTGCATTGGCCTGGGTGCGTTGGGTGGCTTGGGCGACGCCATGCGCCTGGGGGTGGTGGCCTGTGCCCTGGTGTTGGGTGTATTGCTCGGGCTGCTGGCCTGGCGCGTATGGCAGGCGCAGTGGGTGCCGCAGAAGGCCAGGGCAGGGCGGCGGATGGAGGCCGGGGCATGATGATGTGGATCATGGGCAGCGTGTTGTTCGCCTTCGCTGGCATGCTGGGGCTGTGCCAGGGGCTGGAGCGGCATTACAAGCAGGTATGGAACCGCAACTGCCCGCCGGTGCTGCGTGTCGGCTTGCGCGCGGCCGGCTGGCTGGCGTTGCTGGCCAGTCTGGTGCTGTGTGCCCAGGCCTGGGGCTGGGCCATGGGGCCGGTGGCCTGGTTTGCCGTGATGTCGCTGGCGGGGATGGTGCTGGTATTGCTGCTGCCATACTGGCCGCGGCTGGCGGTGGGGTTGGTGGCAGCGGTGCCGGTTTGGGGACTGATGCTGCTGATGATCTGACCAGGCCCCCATCGTCGGCGCAGCCGGTGCCAGGTTGTTGCGGTAAAAAGTGCCAAGGCATGTTAAACCTTGCGCCCCGACCCGCTGCGAGAGAAACCCGGTGAAAGCCGTCCGCCTGACCCTGATCTGCCACGCCCTTACCCAGGCCCAGAAGACCGGGCGCCTGCACCGTGCCGACGACGGCATCCTGCCGTTGGGCCAGCAGCCTTTCGCCGACCTTTCCGGTGTGCCGGTGCTGACTGCACCAGAGCGGCGAGCCTGCGAGACGGCGGCGTGGTTTTCGGGGCCGGTGCAGGTCGAGCCGGCCTTGGCCGATTGCGACCTGGGGCGTTGGCAAGGGCTGACGCTGAAGCAATTGCAGGCCGAGCAACCGCAGGCGATGGCCGAATGGCTGCAGGCCCCGGCCAGTGATGTGCACGGCGGCGAGTCGTTCGCCGTGCTTTGCCAGCGCATCGCCGCCTGGTTGGCGGCCTTCGACAGGCCGGGTGAATGGGTGGCGGTTACCCACCCGATGGTCATGCGCGCCGCGCTGGTGCACGTACTTGGCTGCCCGAAGAGCGCCAGTCAGCGGGTCGACGTGTTGCCGCTGTCGCGCCTGGAGCTGAGCTTTACCGGGCAGTGGCGCCTGCGCCTGGGCTGAAGGTCAGAACGCCAGCTTGTAGCCGATCAGCAGCAGCATCGCCGCCAGGCACGGACGCAGCACGCGGTCGGAAATCCGCCCGGTGAGGTGGCTGCCCAGGTAGATGCCTGGCAGCGAGCCCAGCAGCAGGTAGCCCAGCAGCGACCAGTCCATGTTGCCCATGCCGGCATGGCCCAGGCCCGCCACCAGGGTAAGTGGCACGGCGTGGGCGATTTCGGTACCGACCAGGCGGCGGGTGACCAGGAACGGGTACAGCAGGAACAGCGCCACGGTACCCAGTGCGCCAGCACCGATGGAAGTGAGGGTGACCATCACCCCCAGCACCACGCCGGTGAGCACGGTAAGGAAGTTCAGGCTGCGGTCGCTGAGGTGGTAGTGGTCACCGGCATGGCGGCTGGCGAAGGCCTGCAGGCGCGATTTGAACAGGATGGCCAGCGCGGTCAGGATCAGCACCACCGCCAGGCCTTGCTTGATGACGGCGTTGAGCGCCGAGGTGTCGGTGTGCAGGGTGCTGAGGAACCACAGGGTCAGCGCCGCAGCGGGCACGCTGCCCAGGCTGAGCAGGCCGGTGATCTTCCAGTCGACGTTCTTGTTGCGCGCATGCACCCAGACGCCACTGGCCTTGGTGATGGCGGCGTAGAGCAGGTCGGTGCCGACGGCTGTTGCCGGGCTGATGCCAAACCACAACAGGATCGGGGTCATCAGCGAACCGCCACCGACGCCGGTCATTCCGACGATGAAACCCACGACCAGGCCCGCAATGGTGAAACCGAAAGAACCTACATCCATACGCTACTCGACTGCCCAACTTTGCCCGTTATCGGATGCAGCCCAGCATATAGATTTTTTTATAGCCAAATAGACTTGTTCGTTATTAGGTTATAACCGGGTGCTTGCCTGCCAGGGCCCTATCGCCGGCAGGCAGCACCGAGTCAGCGATCGGTCATCACCACCATCACATGCGCATCTGCGCCATCGTCACTTTCCGACAGGTAGATATGCCCCACCTGGCTGTCGAAATACGCCGTCTCCTGCGGCCCGATGCTCACCGCTTCGCCGGTTTCGAACTCGATACGAACGCGCCCGCTCAGCACCAACGCGAACTCTTGCCCGGGGTGGCGGATAAAATCGTCGAACTGGCCGCGTTCACGGGCAATGATGCGGGCATAAGCGGGTGTCATGCGCCGTTCGGGGAAGTCGCCGGCGATCGGGTGGTAGTCATAGGTGCCGGTCGAGTAGCCCGCCGCCGCCGGCAGTGAATCGACCACCACGGTCACCGGTGCCGGTGCCGTGACCGTGCCGCTGGCGCGCAACAGCTGGGCAATGTCGACATTCAGCGCCCGGGCGGCGGCGGCCAGTTTTTCGTAGCTGACCGAGACCTGCGCCAGCTCCATCTTCGACAAGGTGGACAGCGGTACGCCACTGGCTTCGGACAATTGCTTGAGGGTCATCTGGCGCGCCTTGCGCACCTGGCGCAGGCGCTGGCCGACTACGGCACGGTCCAGCAGGGGTAGGGCAGCGGGCATTCGGGGTCTCGGCATGCGGCGTTGGTCGGGCATCTTACCTTGGACCCTTGCGTATTCGTAAATTCTCATATATTAGAATTCTCATAAATGATAATTAGCCTGGCAGGAGCGTGCATGACCCCGATCTACGACACCCTGATCATCGGCGCCGGCATTGCCGGTGCATCCCTGGGCTATCGCCTGGCCGGCCAGCAGAAGGTGCTGCTGCTCGAGCGCGAGGCACAGCCTGGCTACCATTCCACCGGGCGTTCGGCAGCCATGTTCATGGAGGCCTACGGCACTCCGCAGATCCAGGCGTTGACCCGCGCCAGCCGGGCCTTTTACGAAGCACCACCGCAGGGTTTCTGCGAGCACCCGCTGCTGGAACCGCGTGGCTGCCTGTACGTCGCCAGCCTGGAACAGCGCACGCTGCTCGAGCAGACCCATGCGCAGAACCTGGCCAACGGCACCGAGGTCAGCCTGCTCGACCGCGCCGCCGCCCTGGCCCTGGTGCCGAGCCTGCGTGGCGAGAACCTGGCCGGCGCGGTGCTCGAGGCGGGGGCCATGGACCTGGACGTACATGCCCTGCACCAAGGCTTCTTGCGTGGCTATCGCGCCGCTGGCGGCGAACTGCGCTGCAACGCCGAGCTTGTCCAGGCCTGGTACCTGGATGACCTGTGGCAGGTGCAGCTGGGCGATGGCAGCCGCGTGCAGGCGCGCCAGCTGGTCAATGCCGCTGGCGCCTGGGCCGACCGTGTGGCCGAGCAGTGCGGCGTGGCGCGTATCGGCCTGCAACCCTGCCGGCGCAGTGCCTTCACTTTCCCCGGCCCGGCAGACCAGGACTTCGCCCGCTGGCCGGCGGTAATCGGCGTGGACGAAAGCTTCTACTTCAAGCCCGACGCCGGCCAGCTGCTGGGTTCGCCGGCCAATGCCGACCCGGTCGAACCCCAGGACGCCGCGCCCGAGGAGTTCGACGTGGCTTTGGGCATCTACAACATCGAAGCCATGACCACCCTGTCGATCCGCCGGCCGAGCCACACCTGGGCCGGGCTGCGCTCGTTCGTCGCCGACGGCGACCTGGTGATCGGTTTCGATGTGCACGCGCCAGCGTTCTTCTGGCTGGCGGCACAAGGTGGCTATGGCATCCAGTCGGCTGCGGGCGCCTCGCGCCTGGCTGCCGACCTGCTGCTGGGCCAGCCCCTGTGTCCTGGCCTTGTCAGCCAGGGGGTGGCGCCCGAGCGCCTGTCCCCGGCCCGTTTCCAGCAATCCTGAAAGGAGCATCCCATGAGCAATGATATCCAGCGTTTCCCCAGCAGCCTGCCGTTCCCGTTCTCCCGTGCGGTGAAAGCCGGCGGCTTCCTGTTCCTCTCCGGCCAGGTGCCGATGAGTGCCGGCGGCGAAGTGGTGCGCGGTGACATCCAGACCCAGACCCGCGCCGCCTGCGAGCGCATTGGCGAAAGCCTGGCGGCCTGCGGCGCGCGTTTCGACCAGGTGGTCAAGGCCACGGTGTGGCTGTCGGACATGAGCCACTTCGCCGGCTTCAACGAGGTGTACAAGGAGTTCTTCGGCGCAGCGCTGCCCGTGCGCTCGACCGTGGCCTCGGCATTGGCGCTGGGGGTGGATGTGGAGATCGAAGTGCAGGCGTTTGTCGGAGATTTTTGACCGAACAAATCGCCCATGTGGGAGCGGCCTTGTGTCGCGAAAGGGGCGCGGAGCGGCCCCAGGATTTCTGCATTGCTGCACAGATCGCCGGGGGCCGCTCTGCGGCCCTTTCGCGACACAAGGCCGCTCCCACAAAAGCGATGTGGTGGCAGTGAGACAACAACAATAAATCCAGAGGTTCACATGCAAGAGCAGCTGAAGATTGCCGGCGCGTTTGTCGGCGTGATCGTGGGGGCGGGGTTCGCTTCGGGGCGGGAACTGTTGTTGTTCTTTGTCGATTTCGGTGTGTGGGGGCTGGTCGGTGCGCTGGTCAGCGCAGCCTTGTTCACCTTCCTCGGCATGGCCCTGGCGGGGCTGGGCAATCGCCAGCAGGCCACTTCGCACAAGGATGTGATCCAGGCCATCTGCGGCCGTCACCTGGGCCTGTTCGTCGACTGGCTGATCACCTTTTTCATGTTTGCCGTCACCGTGGTCATGCTGGCCGGTGGTGGTGCCTTGCTGGAGCAGCAGTTCGGTATCCCGGCGCTGGCCGGCAGCGTGCTGGTGACGCTGGTTGTGGTGGGCATCGTGTGCCTGGATGTGCGCAGGGTGATCCTCGCCATTGGTGCCATCACGCCGTTGCTGATCCTGGTGGCCTCGGCGATTGCGTTGTACGCCGTGTTCAGCCGGGAACAGAGCTTCGCCCAACTCGACCAGCTGGCCAGCCAGCAACAGGCGGGCGCCCGTCACTGGCTGCTGGGGGCGTTCCTGTACGTGTCTTACAACATCGTTGCCGGCGCGCCGATCCTGGCCATCCTGGGTGGGTCGGCCAAGGGCGAGCGAACCGCTGTATGGGGTGGGCTGCTTGGTGGCGCCGCACTGGGTGGGCTGATGCTGGTGATGAGTGCCGGGCTGTTGTCGCGCCTGGACAGCGTGGCTGACCTGCCGATGCCGATGCTGTCGATTGCCAACGAAGTATCGCCACTGCTGGGGCTGGTGATGTGCCTGATTATTTTCGGCATGATCGTCAACACTGCGGTGGGTACGTTGTTCTCGTTTCTCTCGCGGCTGATGCCAGCGGGTACGGTGAGGTTTCGCTGGGGCTCGGTAGTGACCGGCGTGGCGGCGTTCGGATGCAGCCTGGTGGGGTTCATCAGCCTGGTGGGTGAGGTGTACCCGCTGTTCGGCTACCTGGGCTTCGTGCTGATGGCGGCGGTGCTGCTGGCCTGGGTCCGGCGGAGCAGAGTGGTTAAAGCGGTAGCCAATGCTGCTTGATCTGCTGCTGGCGCGTATCCCTTGTAGGAGCGGCCTTGTGTCGCGAAAGGGTCGCAGAGCGACCCCGGCGATTTCTGCGGTGTAGCTGAAAATCCGGGGCCGCTGCGCGACCCTTTCGCGACACAAGGCCGCTCCTACAGAGGGTGTGCGTTCCGGTTTAGATCCTGAAGCTGCCTACCAGCTGCTTCAGGCGCCCGGCCTGCTGGGCCAGTTGGTCACAATGGCGCAGGGTCTCGTTGAGGTTCTCCACCCCTTGCTGGTTCAGGGCGTTGATCTGGGTGATGTCCAGGTTGAGGCTCTCGACCACGGCGGTCTGTTCTTCGGTAGCGGTAGCCACCGACTGGTTCATGCCATCGATCTCGCCAATACGCTGGGTCACGCTGGCCAGGCGCTCGCCGGCCTGGTTGGCTACCTGCACGGTCTGCTCGCTGGAAACCTGGCTGGTGTTCATGGTGTGCACCGCTTCGCGCGAGCCTACCTGCAGGCTGGTGATCATGCGGTGGATTTCTTCCGCCGATTCCTGGGTGCGGTGCGCCAGGTTGCGTACCTCGTCGGCCACCACGGCAAAGCCACGGCCGGCCTCACCGGCACGGGCCGCTTCGATGGCGGCGTTCAGCGCCAGCAGGTTGGTCTGCTGCGAGATGCCCTTGATCACGTCGAGAATCTTGCCGATTTCGTCGGTGCTGGCGTTGAGCGTTTCGATTTGCGCGCAGGACTCGCTGATGCGCTGCGACAGGGCGGTCATGGCGCTGATCGCTTCTTCGACCACTTCACGGCCACCGTGGGCCTGCTCGCTGGCACCGCTGGCATGCTGCGAGGCATCGGCGGCGTTGCGGGCGATCTCCTGGGTGGCAGCACCCAGCTCGTTGATCGCTGCGGCCACGCTGTTGGTGCGCATGCTTTGCTCTTCGGAGCCGATGATCGACGCATTGGAGGCATTGACCACTTTCTCCGACAGGTCGTGCACCAGGCGGGTTGCCGAGGACACTTCGCTGATCGAGGCATGAATGCGCTCGACGAAGCGGTTGAACGAAGTGGCCAGTTCGCCGAACTCGTCCTTGTTCTGCACGGTCAGGCGGCGGGTAAGGTCACCTTCGCCCTCGGCGATGTCGCGCATGGCGCGGCCCATGGTGGTCAGCGGGCTCATCAGTATCGGGATCAGCAGGCCGAGCAGGCCGGCGATGGCAGCCACCGCAATCAGCATCGCGATGATCGCCGAGGTGCGAAACTGGCTGAGCGCAGCGTAGGCCTTGTCCTTGTCGATCGACAGGCCGATGTACCACTGTGCCGAAGGCAGGCCGGCCACCGGGGCGAAGGAAATGATGCGGTCCTGGCCATTGAGGGTGACATCCTGCATGCCGGCGGCGACTCGCAGGTTGCTGCCGGGGTAGATGTCCTTGAGGTTCTTCATCACCTGGTCTTTGTCGGGGCTGACGATCACCTGGCCATTGCTGTCGGCCAGGAAGGCGTGGCCGATGCCGCCGAAATCGACCGAGTTGATGATCTCGACCAGGGTGTCGAGGGTGACGTCACCGCCGACCACGCCGATCAGCTCGCCATTGCCCTTGCTTTTCACCGGCGTGGCGATGGTGACCATCAGGCCACCAACAGCACCTTGGTATGGGGCAGTCAGCACGGTCTGCCCGGCGCTGGCCGCGGCGCCGTACCACGGGCGCTGACGTGGGTCGTAACCGGCGGGCATCTGCGCATTGGGGCGTTGGGTGAACGCACCGGTGGCCTGGCCCAGGTAAGTGAACAGGAAATTACGCGTATAGGATGGCTGCTCGATCAGTCCTTCCAGGGTATCGCCAGCGCCTTGCTGGGCGATGTCCTGGGCCAGGTTTTCCAGCACCAGGATGCGCCCGCTCATCCAGTTCTGCACACTACTGGCGGTCAGTGCGCCCGACTGCTGCACCGAAGCTTCGATGTTCTGGCGGATGGTATTGCGTTGCAGGTAGTCGTTGTAGAGCGTGAACAGGGCAAATGCCAGGACCACGACACCGCAGGCGCTGAGCAGGATCTTGTGGCGAAATTTCAGGTTCATGTTTCGAGACCTTGGGCCAATGAGGGGAGGGCGCAGCGCGCTCATGACGCATTGCGGAACCTATCGTTCGGGATATCGGCTCAAGGGGTAAAAGATTGAAGTGCTTACAGAAATTTCTTACGGTCATTTCGACGGACGGTATTCACTGGCTACACAACTGCTCGATCAGCAGGCGTGCAGCCTGCTGCAACGGTTGTTGCTTGCGCCAGAAGATGTGTACCGGCAACTGCAGCTCGTTGCGGGTGTTGCGAAAATCCAGGCGCACCAGGCGCCCGCTGGCCAGCAGTGGCGCGACCCTCGACAGCGGCAAGTCGCCCCAGCCCAGGCCGGCCTCGACCATCTGCAGGGCGAGGTCGAAGCTGTCGGTTGACCAGTGCGTGGCGCCTATCAACGGGCGTGGGTCTGTCACCGGAAGGTCATGGCTACGCACCAGGATCTGGCGCACTCGGGTCAGGTCTTCGAGGTAGTGGATACGCCCCTCGCGCAAGGCCGGGTGAGCGGGGGACAGTGTGGCCACCAGCGATTCCATGCCGATGTGCTGGAAGCCGCGACGGGCATCGACCTGCAGCCCGGCAAAAGCCACGCAGAGGTCGGCGCGGCCACTGTCCAGCAGGTGTACGGCCTCTTCCTGCGGGGCGCTGAGCAGGGCGATGTCCAGCAGCGGGTGCCGCTCACCCAGGTGAGCGATGGCCGCCAGCAGCGGGCGGTGGTCGATGTCCGGCACCACGGCCAGGGTCAGGCTGCTCTCCAGCCCCTGGGACAGTTCCAGGGCATGCACCTGCAGCAGCCCCAGTTGTTCGGCGATCAACCGGGCATGAGGTTCCAGCGCCTTGGCCTCGGCGGTGGGGCGGACTTCCCGTGGGCCGCGCTCGAACAGGGTGTAGCCCAGTTCGGCCTCGAGGTTGCCGATGGCCATGCTCACGGCCGAAGGCACCCGCTGCAGAGCCCGCGCAGCGGCGGAAAACGAACCGCGGTCGAGCACGGCGAGAAACAGCTGGATATTGTCGCTGGAAAAGTTCATGGCAGCCTCCTGTCAGAAGATCTGACAGCTGCTGACTTTTGCTGTCAAGAGCGATGAAGCATGATCGCGCCCCATCGCTTTGTCATTGGAGGTAATCCCGGGTGCAGGGACTCAAACGCAAACTCGTCTACGTGACTTTCTATGAACTGATCGGGCTGTGCATGTCGACCCTCGGGCTGGCCTACCTGTCGGACACCCAGGCATCGCATACCGGGCCTCTGGCGGTGATGATCACTACCATCGCCATGCTCTGGAACCTGATCTACAACACCCTGTTCGAGTGGTGGGAAAGCCGCCAGGCCAAGCGCGGGCGCAGCGTGGCACGGCGGGTGGCGCATGCCATCGGCTTCCAGCTGACCCTGGTGGTGTACCTGATCCCGCTGATTGCCTGGTGGCTGGACATGACATTGCTAGAGGCGCTGCTGGTGGACATGGCGTTCATCGTGCTGGTGCCGTGCTACACCTTTGCCTACAACTGGGCGTTCGACCGGATCTTTGGCTTGCCCAGCTCAGCCTTGGCAGCAGCCTGATTCAACCTGTTCCGGCCTCTTCGCAGCACAAGGCTGCTCCTACAGCGACCGCACAACCTTCAGGCGGGAGCTGCGAAAAGGCCGACACAGTCAACCACTAAGGCGGCAGGCGAATGATCAAAGGCTCCTGCTGCTGCTTCACCTGCTGCTCAACCGGTTGTTCCTCCGTCCTCGGTGCACTGGCCAGCAAGCTGTCCTCGACCTGCCCCGAAAGGTAGTACACCCCCGACATGGCCCCGCTCTGGCGGTTCTCCATCAGCTCTTGCCATTCCTGGTTCAGCGCCACGTTGAGGATCACCCGCAACTGCTCGACCATCTGCGGGTGTTCGCGGTCATGGGTCATGACCCCGTAACCGGCCGCCGCAATCGAAATCATCGCCCCCGCCACTTTGCCCACCGCCGACGCCACGGCACTGGCGATGCCGCGCGGAGCCAGGGTGGCGCCGAGCTTTTCGCTGGCCTGGTTGGCCACCGAGTTCAGCCCGACATCGGTCTTGCCCGGGCCTTTGCTGGCCTGCTGGTGCAGATGCTGGCGCATGGCTTGCCAGGCAGGTTGCTGGGCCAGCGACTTGGCCCGCAGAAGCTGGTAAAGGCTGGCATTGCGCGCATCCGGTGGCCCCAGGGCGATGGCGGGAATGCGGTTGAGGCGTTGGCTGAACTGCTCGGGGGGAGCGTTGTAGCGGCTGATGATAGCCGGCAGCTGCTGGCCGAGCAGTTGCAGGTACAGCTCGCTGGCGCGGTCGCGAATGCCTTCGGGGTTGATCTGCTCGGCCACCGGTTCGATCACCCGCTTGTGGTACTGCTCCTGCAGGTACAGCGCCAGGCGCTTTTCCGCCGGCTCCCGGCCTTCACCGCTGTCGATCTTGTACCAGGCCACCTTGAGGGTCAGCCACTGCTGGGTCCAGTAGCCGGTAAACCAAGGGATGAATTCGCTTTCGGTACGCTGCTGTACCTGTTCCTTCCACACCCGCATGGAACGGCGTGCATAGTCGTTGGCCGAGCTGCCGGCGCCGACCGAGGCTTCGATCAGCTCCTGGTCGATGCGTTGCCAGGTGGCGGGGGTGAGCACCACCGGTGGCGGCGGGACAGGTGGGGGCTTGCCTGCGCAGCCGGCCAAGGCCAGCAGCAGGCACAGCAGCAGGAGGGCTCGAGTGCTCACGCAACCGCCTCCCTGGTAGAGGCTGGGGTGGTTCTCGGAGTATAGGGTGGGTAGTGAAGGGCTGCCGTGCAGCCTATCGCCCATCGTCCGGCCAACGCGATCCATGTAGGAGCGGCCTTGTGCCGCGAAAGGGCCGCAAAGCGGCCCCGGCAATTTCTGCTGCACAGCTGAAATCCTGGGGCCGCTTCGCGCCCCATCGCGACACAAGGCCGCTCCTAGAAGGGGGGCGTCAGCTTGAATCGGTCATTCCAGGTCGAGCTTTTCTTCCAGGCGGTCGAGGTGCTTGTGCATCAGCCCCAGCGCCGCCTCGGCATCGCCATGCTCCACGGCATCGATGATCGCCGCATGTTCCTCCCACGCGCAGTGGTCGCAGCAAGGCGACTCGTAACGGGCGATGATCAGCGAGGTCATCGGCACCAGGCCATTGAGAAACCGCGCCAGTGGCGCATTGGCAGCCACCTGCGCCAGTTTCAGGTGAAACTCGCCGCCCAGGCGGATCGCCGCACAACGCTCGCCGTTTTCATGGTGCTGGCGCTCGCGCGCCACCAGTTGCCGCAGCTGGCGAATCTGTACCGGCCGGGCGCGTTGCGCGGCCAGGGTGATCAGCGTGGTTTCGGCCAGACGCCGGGCGCTGAGCACCTGGCGTGCCTGCTCCGGGTCGGGCACGGCCAGATGCGCAGTGTGGCTGGGGCGTTGCACCACCACCTGCTGGTCGGACAGGCGCCCGAGCACACGGCGGATCACTGTACGGCTGACACCAAAGGCATGGCCCAGCGCCTGTTCGGGCAACAGGCTGCCAGGTGGCAAGCGCTGTTCGAGGATGGCATCGAACAGCCGCGGGTAGATCTGCTCGGCCGACAGGCGGGTTTCGCCGGCCGCGAGCAGGGCCGGCAAGTGAGGGGCGGCGTTCATGGTCGCTCTCCTGGGGTCATGGATGCGGGTGTTCGTCCGGGATGTTCAACGGGATGCCCATGCGCAACCCTTCGGCCAGGATGTGCTGACGCATCTGGGCACTGGCCTGGGCGCTGCTGCGCTCACGTATGGCGCGCACCACCGCTTCGTTTTCCTTCAGCCGCGCGGCCAGGTGCTCTGGCGAATTGCGCAGCATGTCAGCGCTTTGCTTGAGGGCATTGCCGGTCTGTTGCACCACGCTCTGGAAGATCGGGTTGGTGGTCAGGGCGAACAGCGCTTCATGGAAGGCGATGTAGGCCCTGACTCCGGCTTCGCTGTCATCGGCCTCCAGCGCTTCACGCATGTCCATCAGGGTAAGGCGCAGTTGGCCGATGTCCTGACTGTTGGCCGACTGCGCCACCAGGCCGACGATGAAAGGCTCAAGGGTGTAGCGCAGCTCCAGCACGTCGGCCAGGCTGGCTGCGGCGCTGGTGTCCAGGCCCGGTTCCTGGGTGGCGGCATCGACATCCAGTACCAGCACGCCCTTGCCTGGCAGCGAACGCACCAGGCCCAGGGTTTCCAGCACGGTCACCGCTTCGCGCAGGCTGGGGCGGCTGATGCCCAGTTGTTCGGCCAGTTCGCGCTGGCCTGGCAGCATGTCGCCGGTGCGCCATTGGCCTCGGGCCAGGGCCTGGCGCAGTTTTTCCACCACTGAGTTGACGACGGTAGATGAGCTGATCACGGTTCGCTCCTGGAAGGGCCGGCGTCAGTGCCGGCCACGTTCCCTCAGAATTCCTGTTGATGGGGGTTGGGCTGCTTGCGTGGCATGGGGGCGAAACCGGGCTTGCCGTCGAGCACGTTGTGCGCGCGTTCCAGGTCGATGTCCTTCTCCCAGCGGGCGATGGCCACGGTGGCCACGCAGTTGCCGATCAGGTTGGTCAGCGCCCGGCCGATGCCCATGAACCAGTCCACCGCCAGTACCAGTACCAGGCCGACCACCGGGATCGCCGGCACGGCGGTCAGGGTAGCGGCAAGGATCACCAGCGCCGAGCCTGGGATGCCGTGAGCGCCCTTGGAAGTCACCAGCGATACCAGCAGGATGGTCAGCAGGTCGGTCATTGCCAGTGGCGTGCCGGTGGCGTTGGCAATGAACACGATGGCCAGGGTCAGGTAGATGGAGAAGCCATCGAGGTTGAACGAATAACCGGTGGGGATCACCAGGCCGACGGTGGAGCTGCCGATGCCCAGGTGCTCGAGCTTGCGCATGATCTGTGGCAGTACGGCGTCGGACGAGGCGGTGCCCAGCACGATGGTCAGTTCTTCACGCAGGTACTTGATCAGCGGCAGCAGCTTCAGCCCCGACAGGCGCATGACCGTGCCCAGCACGATCAGTACAAAGCCGGCACAGGTCAGGTAGAACAGCGCCACCAACCCGCCCAGGTGCTGCAGCGATTCCAGGCCGTACTTGCTGGTGGTGAAGGCGATGGCCCCGAACACGCCGATCGGTGCCAGGCGCACGATCATGCCCATGATGCGGAAGATCACGTGGCTCAGTTCGTTGATCAGCCGCGAGATGCCGGCTGCCGAGTCACCCACCAGGTTCAGCGCGCTACCGAACAGTACCGAGAACAGCAGCACCTGGAGGATGTTGTTGTCGGCAAAGGCGCCGATCACCGAGGTGGGGATCAGGTCCATGAAGAACGCCGTGGCACCGTGGATGTGCTGGCCGCGCTCGGCCAGGCTGCTGGCGTCGGCGCTGGACAGTTGGTCCAGGTGGATGTTGGCGCCGCTGCCGATGCCGCTGGTGAAGGCGAACACCAGGCCGATCACCAGCGCCAGGGTGGTCAGTATCTCGAAGTAGATCACCGACTTCAGGCCGATGCGCCCGACCTTTTTCAGGTCACCGGCGCCCGAGATACCGCTGACCACCACGCAGAACACGATCAGGCCGATGAGCATCTTGATCAGCTTGATGAAGCCGTCGCCAAGGGGTTTGAGTTGCAGGGAAAGGTCGGGGAAGCTGAGACCGCAGGCGATGCCGAGGGCAAGGCCGAGCACGACTTGAAGGAAGATCGAACGCGAGCACCATTTGAGCATGGGAGGGATCTCTGATCGGTGTCCTTGCTTCGGTAGCCGCACGGGGCGAAAGAGCGCAGGACTTAATTATTGTGGTCTTACCGGTTTGTTCAGCGCGAAGCCATGAAAGCGCGAAAAATCCGACATTGCAAGGTTTTTTGGCCTTACCGGTCTGACCAGTTGTGGGGCAATCCAGCGTATCTGGCTCTAATTCGGTGCATCTGGTTGGGTGGAGCCGCAGTGCGGTCGTTTACAGGTGAATCGCAGCGGGGAACCGCGTGCGCACATGAATCAGATCAGGCTTTGGCCAGTGCCTCGTGCAACATTGCAATCAGCTTGCCAAGCGCCATGCCGACCTCGATATTTTCGATAACGCCATGATTCGTAAGGTTTATTTGCATTCCTTGGCTGACCTCGTAGAATCCGCGCCCGACCGGGAAGTCACCAAAGGGTCGATTGCAGGGGTTCATCCTGATAATCGCCTCGCAAGCAGGCTCCCGGCGTTTGAATGAATGGAGTCTCATAGTGCGTCTCAACCTTCCGGTTACCCCGGTCGAGCAACGTTTTCCCCCCGATCAGCGATTGATTTCCGCTACCGACACCACCAGCCTGATCACCTACTGCAACCCCGAATTCGCCGCCATCAGCGGTTACAGCGAGGCGGAGCTGATCGGCAGCCCGCACAACCTGGTACGCCACCCGGACATGCCGCCGGCGGTGTACCAGTTGATGTGGAATTACCTGAAGGCTGGCAAGAGCTGGATGGGCGTCGTCAAGAACCGCTGCCGCAACGGCGATTACTATTGGGTCAACGCCTACGTCACGCCTATTCTCGAAGCCGGGCGAGTGGTGGGCTATGAATCGGTACGGGTGTGCCCGACGCGTGAGCAGGTGGCCCGTGCCGAGGCCCTGTATGCACGCATGCGCAACGGTCAGGCTGTGTTGCCCTGGTCACGGCGCGCGACCATGCTGGCGCGTGACCTGGCCGTACCGCTCGTGGGCGGGGGGCTGGCTTTGGGGGCCAACAAACTGTGGCCCGGCCTGGTCGCGCAGGGGCTGACCCTGGGGCTGTTCCTGGCCTATGGCCTGTTGGCACGCAATGCCGTTGGGCGGCAGATGGAGCGCGTAGTGCAGGGCGCAGGCGGCACCTTCGCCGACCCGATCGCCGCCTTGACCTACAGCGACCTGCCCGGTGCTGGCGGACAACTGCAATTGATGCTGATCAGCGAGGAGGCGCGGCTGAAAACCGCGCTGACCCGGTTAAGTGACCTGGCGGCCCAGATGGCCGTGGCTGCACATGATGCCGGGGCGTTGTCGCGCAGCACCGAGGCGGCATTGCTGGAGCAGCGTGCGGAAACCGACCTGAGCGCCACTGCCATGAACCAGATGGCCGCTTCCATCGGTGAGGTTGCCAACCATGTGCAACTGACTGCTGCCGAAGCCCACACTGCGCACCTGCTGGCCGAGCAGGGCAGCCTGGTGGCCGACGCCAGCGGAGCTGCAATCCGCACCTTGGCCGGTACCGTGGCCCAGATCAACCAGGCGGTCAGCCACCTGGCTGGTCAGACCGGTGCTATCGCCGAAGCCACCGGGATGATCCGCGGTATTGCCGAGCAGACCAACCTGCTGGCGCTAAATGCCGCCATCGAGGCGGCCCGTGCCGGTGAGCAAGGCCGTGGCTTTGCCGTGGTCGCCGATGAAGTGCGGGCACTGGCCGACAAGACCCGGCAGTCGACACTGCACATCCAGGCTATCATCGATGCTCTGCGCAGTGGCGCAGAAGAGGCCGTGGCGATTGCCAGCCAGGGCATCGACGGTGCCGAGCAGGGCGTTGCCCAGGTGCAGGAAGCGCGGCAGGCGTTGCATGGCATTCGTGATGCGGTGCAGCGCATCAGTGACATGAGCCAGCAGATGGCTACGGCTTCGCAGCAGCAGTCAGCCGTCGCCGAAGACGTCTCGAGGCAGATCAATGGTGTGGCCGGCATAGCCCAGCACAGCGCACACAGCGCCAACGCCGCAGCCTCTCGCGGCGCCGAACTGGAAGAGGTGTGCGCCGGACTGCGTGCCCTTGTGGAGCGCTTCAACCGTTAAGGCAGGATGCTTTATGGATGACAACTATCGTGCAGCCGTTGACGCGGCTGCGATCTTTTCCGAAACCGACCTGCGTGGAACCATCACTTACGTCAACCAGCAGTTCTGCAGCATCTCGGGCTACAGCCGCGAGGAGCTGCTGGGCGCCAACCACCGCATCCTCAACTCCGGCCTGCACGAGCCGGAGTTCTTCGTTGGCATGTGGCGGGCGCTGGCCGCCGGCCGGGTATGGAAGGGCGAGATCTGCAACCGCGCCAGGGACGGCTCGCTGTACTGGGTCGACAGCACCATGGTGCCACTGGTCGACCCGCTCACCGGAGAGGTGCGCAAGTACGTGTCGATCCGTTTCGACGTCACCGAGAAGCGCCAGCTGCTGCATACCTTGCAATGGCGTGTGGGCCATGACGTGCTAACCGGCCTGCCCAACCGCGCTTACCTGTCCGACCTGCTGAACCAGGCCCTGGCCTACTCGCGCCGTGAAGACATTCCGCTGGCTGTGTGCATGCTCGACCTGGATGGCTTCAAGGCAGTCAACGACGGCTACGGGCATGCCATGGGCGACCTGCTGTTGGTCGAGGTGGCGCAGCGGCTGAAGCACATCCTGCGCGATGGCGACGCAGTGGCCCGGTTGTCGGGGGACGAATTCGTGCTGATCCTGCGCAACGTCGAAGACCGCCAGTTGCATGCTGCGCTGCGCCGGGTGCTGCGGGCACTGGCGGCGCCTTATGTGGTACGCGAGCAGCGCCTGTCGCTCAGCGCCAGTATCGGCGTGACCCTGTACCCGCAGGACGACGAAGACGCCGACACCTTGGTGCGCCATGCCGACCAGGCCATGTATGTGGCCAAGCAGCGTGGGCGCAACCGCTATCACCTGTTCGACGTGACACAGGAACAGGAACTCAAGGCTACCCACCAGACCGTGGCGCGGGTGCGCCGGGCCCTGCACAACGGCGAGCTGTGCCTGTATTACCAGCCCAAGGTCAACCTGCGCAGCGGCCAGGTGCTGGGCTTCGAGGGCTTGCTGCGCTGGCAGCGGCCAGGCCGCGGGCTGGTGCCGCCTGGTGATTTCCTGCCGGCGGTGGAGCAGACCGACCTGATCGTGGAAATCGGCGAATGGGTGCTCGACCAGGCGCTGAACCAGTTGCAGGCATGGCAACGTCAGGGGCAGCCCTGGTCACTGAGCGTGAACATCGCCGCGCGGCATTTGCAGCGTGGTGACTTTGTCGAGCGCCTGCAGCAGTTGCTGGCGGCGCACCCGGAGGTGGACCCGGCGCGGCTGGACCTGGAAATCGTCGAGTCGGTGGCCATCGATAACCTGCAGCATGTCAGCTGCTGTCTCGATGCCTGCCGCGCACTGGGTGTGCGCTTCTCCCTGGACGACTTTGGCACTGGCTATTCGTCGCTGAGCTACCTGAAGCGCTTGCCGACACAGACGATCAAGATCGATCAGTCATTCGTGCGCGACATCCTGCATGACCAGGACGACCTGGCGCTGACCGAAGCGGTGATTGGCCTGGCCCGGGCGTTTGGCCGCGAGGTGATTGCCGAAGGGCTGGAGAGCGTCGAGCACGGCCGCGTGCTGATGGGCCTGGGCTGCGAACTGGCACAGGGTTACTGCATCGCCCGGCCGATGCCGGCCAGTGCGGTGCAAGCCTGGGCGCAGGCCTACCGGCAGCCGGTGCAATGGCGTGACCCTTGATCATCAGCGGGCCATTGGCTTGACCTCGGCCAGCACCGGGTGCGCCACCAGCTTGTCGATGTGCAGGGCGTCGTCGTTCATCCAGCTTTCGCTGAGCAGCCGGTAGTGTTCCATGTCGCGGCAGCGCAGGCGCAGGCTGTAGTCGAAGTGGCCGCTGATCAGCTGGCACTCGTGCACTTCCGGGCAGTTGCGCAGGGTGGCTTCGAAGGCCTTCTGCGCGGCCCGCCCGCTTTGGTTGGACAGGGCGACCAGCACCAGCAGCGACACCCCGGGCGCGACCTTCTGCAGGTCGATGATCGCCCCGTAGCCGCGGATCACGCCACGGCGCTCCAGCTTGCGTACACGCTCCAGGCAGGGGCGCGGGGTGAGGTGGACGAGGCTGGAGAGTTTTTCGAAAGTGATGCGGCCGTCATGGCGCAGGATGTCGATGATCGCTTCGTCGATGCGGTCGAGGGGGTGGGCGTTGGCGTCCTTGGTGTCCATGCGCTTGGGCTTCTTTCAGAAGAGGGCATGGGACAGGGTAGGCGGTAAAGGGGGCCGCTGCGCGGCCCATCGCGACACAAGGCCGCTCCTACAAGGGATACGCGGTCCTTGTGTAGGAGCGGCCTTGTGTCGCGATGGGCTGCGCAGCAGCCCCAGGATCCATCAGGCGCAGACAGAACCAGCCTTGGGCACCGCCCGCAACTCCACCACCCGCGGCTGCAACAACCCATACAAATCCTTCGGATCCTCCAGCACCGGCACCAGCCCGATGTCCGTGCCGATACCCAGTGCCTGCGCCGTGTCCAGCACATAGCGCAATGCCGAGTAATCCTCCAGGGCAAACCCCACCGTGTCGAACAGCGTCACCTGTTCGCCGTGCTCACGCCCCTTGGCTTCCCCGGCGACCACACGCCAGAACTCGGTCACTGGCGAGTCTGCAGGCATCTGCTGGATCTCGCCTTCCACCCGGCTTTGCGGTTCGTACTCGACGATCACCCGGGCCCGCTCGACAATCGCCCGATGCAGCTCGGTCTTGCCCGGGCAGTCACCACCCACGGCATTCAGGTGCATGCCCGGCTCGATCATCTCCGGGGTGAGGATGGTGGCGCAGGCCTTGTCGGCGGTTACCGTGGTGACGATATCGGCCCCGCGCACCGCTTCGGCCACGGAGCTGGCGATGCTCAGCTTGAGGCCGGGGCGGTTGGCCAGGTTGGCGACCAGCTTGGCCGAGGCAGCCGGGTCGATGTCATACAGGCGGATTTCATCGATGCCCAGCAGGGCATTGAAGGCGATGGCCTGGAACTCGCTCTGCGAGCCATTGCCGATCAATGCCATGCTGCGGCTGTCCTCGCGCGCCAGGTAGCGGGCGGCCAGGGCCGAGGTGGCGGCGGTGCGAATGGCGGTGGTCAGGGTCATTTCGCTGAGCAGCAACGGGGCACCGGTATCGACGCTGGCCAGGGCGCCGAAGGCCATCACCGTGAGCAGGCCATGGCGAGTGTTCTTCGGATGCCCGTTGACGTACTTGAAGGCGTAGCGGCTGGCGTCCGAGATTGGCATCAGCTCGATCACGCCGTCCGCTGAATGGTTGGCCACCCGGGCGCATTTTTCGAAGGCGGGCCAGCGCAGGTAGTCCTGGCGGATGTACTCGGCCATTTCCAGCAGGCACGTGGGCAGGCCTTTGCGGTTGACCAGGCGGGCCAGGTCTTGCACATCGATATAGCGGGTCATGAGGGGTCTCCCTGCGGTCGACGCTTCCAGAGTGGGCTCTGGTTTCATTGTGCGGCGGGTGGGGAGGCAAAGCTGGCTGTAATGGGCTGTGGCGGCAGCGGCTTTGGCTGATTTCGCTGCGCTGGCAGCCGAATCGGCTGTGGCTGGGCCGGCCCTATCGCCGGCAAGCCGGCTCCCACAGGGATATCACAGGCCTTGAGAGCGGCGCTGTACCTGTGGGAGCTGGCTTGCCGGCGATGAGGCCAGTACAGGCCAGGGCAATCATCGCTCACGCAGCCGCTTGTACAGCGTGGTGCGGCTGATCCCGAGCCCACGCGCCACCGCCGAGAGGTTGCCGTTGGCTTGTGCCACCAGCTCGCGCAGGTCCGCCTTTTCGGTCGCAATCGGCACAGGCACCTGAGCCTCGGCGAGAAAACCCGCAGGCAGGTGTTCCAGGCCGACAGGCCCATTGCCCGCCAAGGCCAGCGCCACCTGCAGCACACTCACCAGTTCACGCATATTCCCCGGCCAGGGGTGCTGATCGAGCAGTTCGATAATGGCCGCAGGCAGCCGCGCAGGCTGCCCGGGATCACGGTAGCGCGCATGCACCTGCTCGATCAGCTGCCGGCGGTCATTGCGCTCGCGCAGCGGCGGCAAAACCACTGCCAGCCCGGCGATGCGGTAATACAGGTCCTGGCGAAAGCGCCCGGCGCGCACTTCTTCGGCCAGGTCGCGGTTGCTCGCCGACACCACGCGGATATCCACCGCCACCGGTTCGCCGCTGCCCAATGGCTGGATGCTGCGCGTCTGCAGCACGCGCAGCAGGCGGGCCTGGGTGGGCAACGGCATGTCGCCGATTTCGTCGAGGAACAGGATGCCGTGGTGGGCCTTGCGGATCAGCCCCGGGTTGCCCTTCTGGTGGGCGCCGGTGAACGCGCCCTTGTCGTAGCCGAACAGCTCCGACTCCACCAGCTCTGCGGGGATCGCCGCGCAGTTGACGGCTATGAGCGGCTGGCTGGCGCGGCTGCTGGCCCGGTGCAGGGTATCGACGAATACCTCCTTGCCTACGCCGGTTTCGCCCTGCACCAGGACCGGGATGTCCTTTTCCAGCAGCAGGCCGGCCTGCGCCAGGGCTTTCTCCAGGCGTGGCTCGGCGCTGCTGGCGGCGGGGCGGCCGGGAGCCTCGCGCGGCGGCTGCCACTGGCAATGAAAGCGGTTGCGCCCGGTGGCTTGCAGGGCGAAGGGCTGTTGCCGGGGATGGCTGAGCAGCTGTTGCAGGGGCAACTGGAACAGTTGCGCGATGTTCTGCTGCAGCGGGTTGCCCCCGAGCAGGGTGTCGGCCCGGTGATTGGCGGCCAGCACCTGCCCCTGCTCATCGAACACCAGCAGGCCGGCCCAGGGGCTGTCGAGGTTGTCGGAGGCGCTGTTGAAGATCAATTGCGCATGCTGGTCGGCATGCTTGGCGAGGATCAGGCGGTTCTCCAGGCTCTGGCCCATCATGCGTACCAGGCCCAGGGTCTGGCTGGCGGGCAGGTAGCCGTCGCTGGCCACATCGAGCACCCCGACCAGCTGCCGTTCGGCGTCGAACAGCGGCGCGGCGGCGCTGGACATATAGCGGTTCTGGCGCAGGAAGTGCTCTTCCTGGCCCACGTGGATCGCCTCGGCGCAGACCAGCGCGGTGCCCAGCGCATTGGTGCCGACACCGCGCTCGTGCCAGTGGGCACCGGCGCTGAAACCATGCTGCTGGCGCGGCTCGATGAACCGCCGCGAGCCCCAGCTGTCGAGCAGGCAGCCGCTGGCATCGGCCAGCATCACCAGGTAGCTGGCATTGCCCAGCAGGTGGGCATATTGCGGCAGCACCGCTTCGCGGGTCAGGTGCAGCAGGGCCTGGCGCCGCTCCAGCAGGGCGCTCAGCTCGGCGCGGGTCAGGCAGTCGAAGTCCGGGGCGTGTTGGGGGTGCAGGCCGTGGTCGCGGCAGCGGGCCCAGGAGGCCTGGATCAGTTGGGCATGGGGCGAAGCGGATGCGGCCATGGGCCTGTCCTGTGTGATTGTTGTCATGGGGCCGACCGCTGTTCAGTGTCGTGCACGGTTGTTCAATGTCAAACCGGCAAGTGTTCAGTTGTTCAGTGCTTGTGTTCAGTTGTGAACCTGCGATTGACCGGCATTGCCGGCCAGGCCCCGGGCCAGACGGTTGCGGCGCATCTGGCACGAAACTGGCTGTGTCCGGCAGACAAAAACCACAAGAAGGCCACGCCATGTCCCTGGTGCTGGAACAGGTCAGCCGCAGCGTCGACAACCAGGCCTGGATCGTCGATGCCTCACTGCGTTTCGAACCCGGCTCGTTCAACGTGCTGCTGGGCCGCACCCTGGCCGGCAAGACCAGCCTGATGCGCCTGATGGCCGGGCTCGATCGCCCGGACCGGGGGCGGGTGCTGATGGATGGCCAGGACGTGACTGGCGTGCCGGTGCGCCAACGCAATGTGTCGATGGTGTATCAGCAGTTCATCAATTACCCGACCCTCAGCGTTTACGAGAACATTGCGTCACCGCTGCGCCAGGCACGCATGGACGAGCCCCAGATTCGCCGACGGGTGCAGGAAACCGCCGAGATGCTGCGCATCGAAGCCTACCTGCAGCGCCTGCCGCTGGAGCTGTCCGGTGGCCAGCAGCAACGCACGGCAATGGCCCGGGCGCTGGTCAAGGATGCCTCGCTGATCCTGTTCGACGAGCCACTGGTCAACCTCGACTACAAGCTGCGCGAGGGCCTGCGCCAGGAGCTGCGCGAACTGTTCGCGGCGCGCCACTGCATTGCCGTGTATGCCACCACCGAGCCCAACGAGGCGCTGGCTCTGGGCGGCACCACCACCCTGGTGCATGAGGGCCGTATCGTCCAGAGCGGGCCTACCGCCGAGGTCTACCAGCGCCCGGGCAGCGTGCTGGCTGCCGAGCTGTTTTCCGAGCCGCCGATCAACCTGGTACCTGGCCGTATCAGCGGCAACGACGTGAGCCTG
The DNA here is from genome assembly GCF_015168335.1 of Pseudomonas shirazica. Taxonomy (NCBI): domain Bacteria; kingdom Pseudomonadati; phylum Pseudomonadota; class Gammaproteobacteria; order Pseudomonadales; family Pseudomonadaceae; genus Pseudomonas; species Pseudomonas shirazica. The sequence continues at coordinate 3,328,079 of NZ_CP063456.1, read as the reverse complement.
GCCCAGGCCGTGCACTTTGCTCGCAATGCCGACTTGCAGCCGCTTGCCGAGGGTGACTACCGCTTTGGCGTGCGGCCCAGCCACATCAGCCTGGTGCCGGCGCACGACGACGACCTGGAATTGTCGGTGCTGGTGGAACTCGCCGAGATCAGTGGTTCAGAGACCTTCCTGCATGTACGCAACGAACACTGGCGCATGATCCTGCACCTGCCAGGGGTACACGAATACCAGGTGGACACGCCGATCCGCGTGTTCATCCCCACCCACAAGCTGTTCGTGTTCGACAGTACCGGGGCGCTGGTGCAGGCCCCGGGGCTGCGCCAGGCAAGGAGAGGTTGATGGCCGAGATCCGCCTGCGCCAACTGGCGCACAGCTACAGCCGCCAGCCCGCCAGCGAGGCGGACTATGCCCTGCACGCGCTGGAGCATGTGTGGGAGCAGGGCGGTGCCTACGCCTTGCTCGGGCCGTCGGGCTGCGGCAAGTCGACCTTGCTCAACATCATCTCCGGGCTGCTGACCCCTTCCCACGGCGAGGTGCTGTTCGACGGCAAGCCGGTCAACCAGCTGTCACCGCAGGCGCGCAACATTGCCCAGGTGTTCCAGTTCCCGGTGGTTTACGACACCATGACGGTGTTCGACAACCTGGCGTTTCCCTTGCGCAACCAAGGGTTGGACGAAGCCCGGGTGCAGGCCCGGGTGGAAGAGATTGCCGAGGTGCTCGACCTGTCGGCCGTGCTGCGCAAGAAGGCGCGCAACCTCAGTGCCGACGAAAAGCAGAAGGTCTCCATGGGACGGGGCCTGGTGCGCGATGACGTGTCGGCGATCCTGTTCGACGAGCCGCTGACGGTGATCGACCCGCACCTGAAGTGGAAGCTGCGGCGCAAGCTCAAGCAGATCCACGAGCAGTTCAACATCACGATGATCTACGTCACCCATGACCAGCTGGAGGCCTCGACGTTCGCCGACAAGATCGCGGTGATGCACGGCGGGCGCATCGTCCAGTTCGGTACCCCGCGCGAACTGTTCGAGCGGCCGCGGCATACCTTCGTCGGTTACTTCATCGGCAGCCCGGGGATGAACCTGATCGAGGTGCGCGCCGAAGCGGACGGGGTGGCGTTCGGCGATATTCACCTGATGCTGCCCGGGCATTTGCGGGAACATCTGCAAGAGCGCCTGGCGGCCACAGGTGGTGGTGGTCGCCTGCAGCTGGGCATCCGCCCGGAATTCGTGCAGCTGTGGGACAGCCCGTTCGATGATGCCTACCCGGCACGGGTGCTGGACGTCGAGGACCTGGGCACCTACCGCATCGTCACCCTCGAGCTGGGAGGTGTCGCGCTCAAGGCACGCCTGGGCGAGGACCGCCCGGTGCCGGTGGCCCAGGCCTGGGTCAGCCTGCCGGCGCAGTGGCTGATGCTGTACCTCGACGATGTGCTGCTGGAGGCCGGGCCATGAACAAGGTGCCGAACAACAAGGCCTGGTGGCTGGTGCTGCCGGTGTTCCTGCTGGTGGCATTCAGTGCGGTGGTGCCGATGATGACGGTGGTCAACTACTCGGTGCAGGACATCTTCGACCAGTCCAACCGCTACTTCGTCGGCGCCGACTGGTACCGTCAGGTGCTGCGCGACCCGGCGCTGCACGATGCGCTGCTGCGTCAGTTCATCTATTCCGCCTGCGTGCTGCTGATCGAAATCCCGCTGGGTATCGCCATTGCCCTGACCATGCCGACCAAGGGGCGCTTGGCCTCGGTGTGCCTGATCGTCATGGCCATCCCGTTGCTGATCCCGTGGAACGTGGTCGGCACCATCTGGCAGATTTTCGGCCGGGCCGACATCGGCCTGCTCGGCGCTACCCTGGCCAAGCTCGGGGTCAGCTACAACTACGCCGGCGACCCGTTCGACGCCTGGCTGACCGTGCTGGTGATGGACGTGTGGCACTGGACATCGCTGGTGGCGTTGCTCTGTTACTCGGGGCTGCGCGCCATCCCCGACGTGTACTACCAGGCTGCGCGCATCGACCGCGCCTCGGGCTGGGCGGTGTTCCGCCATATCCAGTTGCCCAAGCTGAAGAACGTGCTGCTGATCGCGGTGATGCTGCGCTTCATGGACAGCTTCATGATCTACACCGAGCCCTTCGTGCTGACCGGTGGCGGGCCCGGCAACGCCACCACCTTCCTCAGCCAGACCCTCACGCGCATGGCCGTGGGGCAGTTCGACCTGGGCCCGGCGGCGGCGTTCTCGCTGGTGTACTTCCTGATCATCCTGCTGGTTTCTTGGCTGTTCTACACAGCCATGACCCATGCCGACAAGGACTAGGCCATGAGCACGCGCAAATCGCTGGCCCTGCTGCTGTACTTCTTCTTCCTGCTGGTGCCGATCTACTGGCTGCTGAACATGTCGTTCAAGAGCAACACCGAGATCCTCGGCGGCCTGACCCTGTGGCCACAGGCGTTCACCCTCGACAACTACCGGGTGATCTTCACCGATGCCAGCTGGTACAGCGGCTACATCAATTCGCTGTACTACGTGTGCCTGAACACGCTGATTTCGCTGCTAGTGGCGCTGCCAGCGGCATATGCCTTCTCGCGTTACCGCTTCCTCGGTGACCGGCACCTGTTCTTCTGGCTGCTGACCAACCGCATGGCGCCACCAGCGGTGTTCCTGCTGCCGTTCTTCCAGCTGTATTCGTCGATCGGCCTGTTCGATACCCATATCGCCGTGGCCCTGGCCCACTGCCTGTTCAACGTGCCGCTGGCAGTGTGGATCCTCGAGGGGTTCATGTCTGGTGTGCCGAAGGAGATCGACGAAACGGCCTATATCGACGGCTACAGCTTCCCACGCTTCTTCGTGAAGATCTTCATTCCGCTGATTGGCTCCGGCATCGGCGTGACGGCGTTTTTCTGTTTCATGTTCTCCTGGGTGGAGCTGCTGCTGGCGCGCACCCTCACCTCGGTGAATGCCAAGCCGATCGCCGCGGTGATGACCCGTACCGTGTCTGCCTCGGGCATAGATTGGGGGGTACTGGCGGCGGCGGGGGTACTGACCATCTTGCCGGGCATGCTGGTGATCTGGTTCGTGCGCAACCATGTGGCCAAGGGCTTCGCCCTGGGCCGAGTGTGAGGAGGGCAAGGCATGGAGTGGATGGCCTGGACCTTGCCGACGGCGCTGTTCTTCGCCGCCGTTGGTGTGCTGCTGCTGGGCATGACCCTGCTCGAACTGCGCCGCCCCTGCGTGGAGCGACGCGGCTTCCTGCCGCTGGTCACCAGCCGTGGCGACCGTTTGTTCATCGGCCTGCTGGCCAGCGCCTACCTGCATTTGCTGGTGGTTGGCGTCAGCGAGTGGCCATTGTGGGTGGCCTCGCTGCTGTCGCTGGCGTGGCTGGTGGTGGTGCTGCGCTGGGGCTGAGCGAGCGGCCCTGTGGGATAACTGAAACGGGAGATCACAATGTTCGACAACAAGTACAACAGGCGACATTTGACCCTGGCCGCGTTGCTGGTACTGGCCAGCGTGCAGGGCACAGCCTGGGCCGACCAGTACGAGGATGCGGCAAGGAAGTGGCTCGGCAGTGAGTTCAAGCCTTCGACCCTTACCCCTGAACAGCAGTTGGCCGAGTTGAAGTGGTTCATCAAGGCTGCCGAACCGTTCCGTGGCATGAAGATCAACGTGGTGTCGGAAACCATCACCACCCATGAATACGAGTCCAAGGTGCTGGCCAAGGCCTTCAGCGAGATCACCGGTATACAGCTGACCCACGACCTGCTGCAGGAAGGCGACGTGGTGGAAAAGCTGCAGACACAGATGCAGTCGGACAAGAACATCTATGACGGCTGGGTCAACGACTCCGACCTGATCGGTACGCACTTTCGCTACGGCGAGGTGGAATCGATCACCGACCTGATGGCCAACGAAGGCAAGGACTACACCTCGCCGACCCTGGACCTGAAGGACTTCATCGGCATTTCCTTCACCACCGCGCCGGATGGCAAGGTCTACCAGCTGCCGGACCAGCAGTTCGCCAACCTCTACTGGTTCCGTGCTGACTGGTTCGAGCGGCCCGAACTGAAGGCCAGGTTCAAGGAAAAATACGGCTACGAACTTGGTGTGCCGGTGAACTGGTCAGCCTACGAGGACATTGCCAGGTTCTTTACCGAAGACGTCAAGGAAATCGACGGTAAACGCGTCTATGGCCACATGGACTACGGCAAGAAAGACCCGTCACTGGGCTGGCGCTTCACCGATGCCTGGTTCTCCATGGCGGGTGGCGGCGACAAAGGTTTGCCCAATGGTCTGCCGGTGGACGAATGGGGCATTCGCGTGGAGGACTGCCATCCGGTGGGGTCCAGCGTGACCCGTGGCGGCGACACCAACGGCCCGGCTGCCGTGTATGCCACGCAGAAATACGTGGACTGGATGCGTGCCTATGCGCCCAAGGAAGCCCAGGGCATGACCTTCTCCGAAGCCGGCCCGGTGCCGGCCCAGGGCAACATCGCCCAGCAGATCTTCTGGTACACCGCGTTTACCGCCGACATGACCAAGCCCGGTCTGCCGGTGGTGAATGCCGACGGCACGCCGAAGTGGCGCATGGCGCCTTCGCCGAAGGGGCCGTACTGGGAGGAGGGGATGAAGCTGGGCTACCAGGACACCGGTTCGTGGACCTTCTTCAAGTCCACCCCCGAGAAGCAACGCCTGGCTGCGTGGCTGTACGCCCAGTTCGTCACCTCCAAGACCGTGTCGCTGAAAAAGACCATCGTCGGCCTCACGCCGATTCGCGAATCGGACATCAACTCCCAGGCCATGACCGAGCTGGCGCCCAAGCTGGGCGGGCTGGTGGAGTTCTACCGCAGCCCGGCGCGGGTACAGTGGACACCGACCGGCACCAACGTGCCGGACTACCCGCGGTTGGCGCAGTTGTGGTGGAGCCACATCGCCGAAGTGGCCAGTGGCGAGAAGACCCCGCAGGAAGCGCTGGACGGCCTGGCCCGCGACCAGGACCGGATGATGGAGCGCTTGCAGCGGTCCAACGCCCAGGCCACCTGCGCACCGAAGCTGAACCCGGAGAAGGATGCCCAATACTGGTTCGACCAGCCTGGGGCGCCGAAACCGAAACTGGCCAACGAAAAGCCCAAGGGCGAGACAGTCAGCTACAACGAACTGCTGAAGTCGTGGGAGGCGGCCAGGAAGTGATCGGCTGAGCACCGCGCTGGCTTCTTCCCACAGGTACCCCGCGCATCTTGAGAGCGGCGCAGTACTTGTGGGAGCGGGCAAGCCCGCGAAGAAGCCGGCGCGGTGCATAGTTTACGGGCAAAAAAAACGGCACCTGCCAGAGGTGCCGTTTTCATATCACGCGGTCTTACCTGTGCAGCTCTTCAGCCGCATACAGCGTGTTCTCCAGCAGGCATGCGCGGGTCATCGGCCCGACGCCGCCCGGCACCGGCGTGATCCAGCCGGCGCGCGGCAGGGCGGTCTCGTAGACCACGTCGCCGACCAGCTTGCCGTCTTCCTGGCGGTTGATGCCCACGTCGATAACGATGGCACCTTCCTTGATCCATTCACCCTTGACCAGGCCAGGCTTGCCTGCGGCCACTACCACCAGGTCGGCGCGGCCGACATGGCCGGGGAGGTCCTTGGTGAAGCGGTGGCAGACGGTCACGGTGCAGCCGGCCAGCAGCAGCTCCATGGCCATCGGGCGACCAACGATGTTGGACGCGCCGACGATGACCGCGTTCATGCCGTACAGGTCCTGGCCGGTGCTTTCCAGCAGGGTCATGATGCCCTTCGGTGTGCACGGGCGCAGCAGCGGGATGCGCTGGGCCAGACGACCGATGTTGTACGGGTGGAAGCCATCCACGTCCTTGTCCGGGCGGATGCGCTCGAGCAGCAGCGAGGCGTCCAGGTGCGCCGGCAGCGGCAACTGCAGCAGGATACCGTCGACGGCCGGATCGTCATTGAGGCGGTCGATCAGCTCGGTCAGGGCCTGCTGCGTGGTTTCGCTGGGCAGGTCGAACGCCTGCGAAATGAAGCCGACCTCTTCGCAGTCCTTGCGCTTGTGCGAGACATAGACTTGGGAGGCGGGGTCGGTGCCGACCAGGATCACCGCCAGGCCCGGCGTACGCAGGCCTTGCTGGCGACGCTCCACGACACGTTGAGCGATCTGCTGGCGCAGGCTGGCGGCGATCGCCTTGCCATCGATTAGGTGTGCAGTCATAGACGCGTGATTAACCATCGAGAAGGAAACAATTAAAGAGGGCGCATTCTCGCACGACATGGGCCAAGGGCAAAGGCGGGTGGTCGGGCAAATCCCCTAAGCCCTTAAATAATTTAAATTTTTTTGAGAAAGGTGTTGACGACTTTCAGGCTCGCCTATAAGATTCGCCGCACTTGTCGGGCACAGCCTAGCACTGGTTGGCGAAGTCGGGCAGAATGAGTGGTTTAGCAGTTACCTGTTAAAGGTCTCGTTCGGTTAGGCTTCAAGCTTAAGCGCCCGTAGCTCAGCTGGATAGAGCATCCGCCTTCTAAGCGGATGGTCGCAGGTTCGAGTCCTGCCGGGTGCGCCATTTAGGCAGCTTTGGCAAGCAAGTAGGCTGTAATGCAATATGGTGGGCGTAGCTCAGTTGGTAGAGCGCTGGATTGTGATTCCAGTTGTCGTGGGTTCGATTCCCATCGTCCACCCCATATTCTTCAAAGGCGCCTCGATAGCATCTGGCGCCTTTGTTTTAAGCGTTACGCGGACGTGGTGAAATTGGTAGACACACTGGATTTAGGTTCCAGCGGCGCAAGCTGTAAGAGTTCGAGTCTCTTCGTCCGCACCATGCTTCTGTAAGGTTGTACTGCAACATCGCAAGACCGCAATATGGTGGGCGTAGCTCAGTTGGTAGAGCGCTGGATTGTGATTCCAGTTGTCGTGGGTTCGATTCCCATCGTCCACCCCATATTCTTTGAAGGCGCCTTGATCGTGAGATCGGGCGCCTTTTTGTTTTGCGCCCTGATCTGGCGGCGCTGCGCTCAGGCGAGGGCAGGGCTGTTTTCCGGTATCAGGCGCACCTCTACGCGATGCCCGAGGGCGCGCGCTGCGCTGGCCAGGGTTGCCAGTGTCATGCCTGAGTCGTTCTGGTCGAGCGCCCGGTCAACCGCGGTGCGACTGGTGTGCATGCGCTCGGCCAATGCCTTCTTGCTGATCTTCTGCGCTTTCATGGCCTCGGCGATCTGCCAGGCGATCACGCGCTTCAGGGCGGCTGCGGATACCTCCTCTGCAAGGTCCTCGCTTGCCAGGAAGTCGTCGAAGTCGGAGCCGATATGTATGGTCATTGCTTGTGCCTCTTTATGGCGGCTTGGCGCTGCCTGGCGGCGGCCAGGTCCGGCGCTGGTGTTTTCTGGCTCTTCTTGATGAAGCCGTGAAGCAGGATCATGGTGTTTCCATCCACGGTAAAAAGTACCCGGGCGATCGTGTTCTCAAGGTTGACCCTGGCCTCCCATAGGCCTTTCCCGAGCTTCCTGACAATGGGCATGCCTAGCGGCCATCCGATTTGTATTGTCTTGATCTCGGTTCCAATCAGGTATTTGTGGGTGCGGGGGAGTGAGGTCAACCATTCGCGTACAGGCTCATTGCCGGCTTCGGTGCGAAAGAAGCGGACATCTAGTGTTGTCGTGTTCCTGCCCATGGAAGTGTACCAAAAAAGGTGCTCCATTCAAGCGCAGGGCAATCGCTTGTGCCATAGCGTGTTTCCCGCAGTGCTGTAGGAGTGTTCGCCGGGTTGCAAATCAATCGATCCCGGCCCTTGCAATCCTCTGGTGACACCCCAATAAAAGCTGTTAGATTTCAGCCGGTTGAAACACTGGCCCATTTGGCCGGCAGAGGAACAACCCGATGATCGCAAAAGAAGGCCGTCAGGCCCTGGCGCTACAGCGCTTTGCCGAGGCCAACCCGCAGCTGCTCGAAGAGATCCGTGAGCTGGATGCGCGCGAGCAGGCCCAGCAGATCGAGTGGGCGTTCGAGGATGCGGCCGAGGAGCAGGGTATCCAGCCTTGGGAGCTGGCCCTGCAACTGATCGCCGAAACCCCCGAGCAGCTGCAGGCCATGCGCCTGGAGACGCACCGCGAGGTAGCCGAGGCGCTGGGGATGGAGTGGGAGGAGTACTGCCAGTTCAACGAAATCGAACCTGAATAAAGGAAGCGAATTCGTTGGTGGCAGTTGTTTGACAAGGTATTTCGGCTGCAGGTCGCCTGGTGGCGTCGTGCGGCCCCATTGAAGCAGGCTCGGCGTTATGTCGTACGGGCCTTGAAAGTTAATCGACCGGCGTGGTTTCTCGTCGTCCCGAGTGGGGTGACTTCTGCTGCGCGACTCACTAGAATGCTTGCCCTTGATTCTGGAGTCGGGCTAACGCCGGCTAACGTCTGTGCAACGAGGAATATCCATGCAAGTTTCTGTTGAAAACACTTCCGCTCTCGAGCGCCGCATGACCATCGCCGTTCCGGCCGAGCGCGTCGAGAACGAAGTCAACAAGCGTCTGCAACAGACTGCCAAGCGCGCCAAGGTTGCCGGCTTCCGCCCAGGCAAAGTGCCGATGAGCGTGATTCGTCAGCGTTTCGAAGCCGATGCCCGTCAAGAGGCGTTCGGTGACCTCGTCCAGGCTTCCTTCTACGAAGCCATCGTCGAGCAGAAGCTGAACCCGGCTGGCGCCCCTGCGGTAGAGCCGAAGTCCTTCGAGAAGGGCAAGGACCTGGAGTTCGTCGCCATCTTCGAAGTGTTCCCGGAGTTCACCGTTGGCGGCCTCGAGTCGATCAGCGTCGAGCGCCTGAGCGCCGAAGTGGCTGATGCCGACCTGGACAACATGCTGGAAGTGCTGCGCAAGCAGAACACCCGCTTCGAGGCCGTCGAGCGTGCCGCGCAGAACGACGACCAGGTCAACATCGACTTCGTCGGCAAGGTCGACGGTGAAGTGTTCGCCGGTGGTTCGGCCAAGGGCACCCAGCTGGTACTGGGCTCCGGCCGCATGATCCCAGGCTTCGAAGACGGCCTGGTTGGCGCCAAGGCTGGCGAAGAGCGCGTTGTTAACGTGACCTTCCCAGAGGACTACCAGAACCTGGACCTGGCTGGCAAAGCCGCCGAGTTCACCATCACCGTCAACAGCGTTGCCGCTCCTGTGCTGCCAGAGCTGAACGAAGAGTTCTTCGCCCAGTTCGGCATCAAGGAATCGACCCTGGAAGGCTTCCGCACCGAAGTTCGCAAGAACATGGAGCGTGAACTGCGCCAGGCCATCAAGGCCAAGGTGAAGAATCAGGTCATGGACGGTCTGCTGGCTGCCAACCCGATCGAAGTACCGAAAGCCCTGCTGGAAAACGAAGTCAACCGTCTGCGCGTGCAGGCTGTTCAGCAGTTCGGTGGCAACATCAAGCCTGAGCAGCTGCCGGCCGAACTGTTCGAAGAACAAGCCAAGCGCCGTGTAGTCCTGGGTCTGATCGTGGCCGAAGTGGTCAAGCAGTTCGAACTGAAGCCGGACGAAGGCAAGGTTCGCGAAATGATCGAAGAAATGGCTTCGGCTTACCAAGAGCCTGAGCAGGTCATCGCCTGGTACTACAAGAACGACCAGCAACTGAACGAAGTCCGTTCGGTTGTGCTGGAAGAACAAGTTGTAGATACTGTTCTGCAGAAAGCGACTGTGACCGACAAGTCGGTCTCGTACGAAGATGCCGTTAAACCAGCACAGGCTCCAGCCGCCGCTGAGTAACAGGCTTCTCTCGTAGGAAACCCCCACAAGCCAGCCTTCGAGCTGGCTTGTGCGTATTCAAGCCATGACTATTTGGGAGTGAGCGCAGGACATGTCCCGCAATTCTTATATTCAGCAGAGCTCTGACATCCAGGCCGCAGGCGGTCTGGTCCCGATGGTTATCGAGCAGTCCGCCCGTGGCGAACGCGCTTACGACATCTACTCGCGCCTGTTGAAGGAGCGTGTGATCTTCCTGGTTGGCCCGGTAGAGGACTACATGGCCAACCTCGTCGTTGCGCAACTGCTGTTCCTTGAAGCGGAAAACCCGGACAAGGATATCCATCTGTACATCAACTCGCCGGGCGGTTCCGTCACCGCCGGCATGTCGATCTACGACACCATGCAGTTCATCAAGCCGGACGTCTCGACCATCTGCATCGGCCAGGCCTGCAGCATGGGCGCCTTCCTGCTGGCTGCTGGTGCCAAGGGCAAGCGTCACTGCCTGCCCAACTCGCGCGTGATGATCCACCAGCCGCTGGGCGGCTTCCAGGGTCAGGCCACCGATATCGAGATCCACGCCCAGGAAATCCTCAATATCAAGGCCCGCCTGAACGAGCTGCTGGCCTACCACACCGGCCAGGATCTCGAGACCATCAAGCGCGACACTGAACGTGACAACTTCATGAGCGCCTCGCGCGCGGCCGAGTACGGCCTGATCGACTCGGTCTACGACAAGCGGCAACTGGCCTCCTGAACCGGGGTGCCAGAGCAGGTAGGCGCGGAAAGCGCCTACCTGCGGACTTGAAAAAGCCCGCAATTGCCTTCATCTTGTGTTGCAAGCCTACCGGATTGGATCGATCGAATGACTGACACCCGTAACGGCGAGGACAGCGGCAAATTGCTTTATTGCTCCTTCTGCGGCAAAAGCCAGCACGAAGTGCGCAAACTGATTGCCGGGCCCTCGGTATTTATCTGCGACGAGTGCGTCGACCTGTGCAACGACATCATCCGTGAGGAGGTGCAGGAAGCCCAGGCCGAGAGCAGCGCGCACAAATTGCCTTCGCCGAAAGAAATCAGCGGTATCCTGGACCAGTACGTCATTGGTCAGGAACGCGCGAAGAAGGTGCTTGCCGTAGCGGTGTACAACCACTACAAGCGCCTGAACCAGCGTGACAAGAAGGGTGACGAAGTCGAACTCGGCAAGAGCAATATCCTGCTCATCGGGCCAACCGGCTCGGGCAAGACCCTGCTCGCCGAAACCCTTGCACGCCTGTTGAACGTACCGTTCACCATTGCTGACGCCACCACCCTGACCGAAGCCGGTTACGTGGGTGAGGACGTCGAGAACATCATCCAGAAGCTGTTGCAGAAGTGCGACTACGACGTGGAAAAGGCCCAGATGGGCATCGTCTACATCGACGAGATCGACAAGATTTCGCGCAAGTCGGACAACCCGTCCATCACCCGTGACGTATCGGGCGAGGGCGTGCAGCAGGCACTGCTGAAGCTGATCGAAGGCACCGTGGCCTCGGTTCCGCCGCAAGGCGGCCGCAAACACCCGCAACAGGAATTCCTGCAGGTCGATACCCGCAACATCCTGTTCATCTGCGGTGGTGCCTTCTCGGGCCTGGAAAAGGTCATCCAGAACCGCTCCACCAAGGGTGGCATCGGTTTTGGCGCCGAAGTACGCAGCAAGGAAGAGGGCAAGAAGGTTGGCGAGTCCCTGCGTGAGGTCGAGCCGGACGATCTGGTCAAGTTTGGCCTGATCCCGGAATTCGTCGGCCGCCTGCCGGTGCTGGCAACCCTCGACGAGCTGGACGAGGCCGCGCTGATGCAGATCCTCACCGAGCCGAAGAACGCCCTGACCAAGCAGTATGCCAAGCTGTTCGAGATGGAAAACGTCGACCTCGAGTTCCGCAGCGATGCGCTCAAGGCCGTGGCGCGCAAGGCCCTGGAGCGCAAGACCGGCGCCCGTGGCCTGCGTTCGATCCTCGAAGGCGTGTTGCTCGACACCATGTACGAGATTCCTTCGAAGAAGGATGTCAGCAAGGTGGTGATCGACGAGAGCGTCATCGATGGCACTTCGCAGCCGCTGATGATCTACGAAAACAGCGAGCCGCAAGCCAAGGCCGCGCCGGACGCCTGATCCAGGCAATGGCTGGTTGACGGTTGCAAGCAAGAAGGGGCCTACGGGCCCCTTTCTGCTTTTCCTGCGCTAGCGCTTGTAATTTCCCAAGCCTGCCCCCACATTAGGTCCAAGCATCATTTCCACCGGTTTCCGGCCATAAGGCCGCTGTAGAGGCGAAATCATGAAGACCACCCTCGACTTGCCTCTTTTGCCATTGCGCGATGTCGTTGTTTACCCGCACATGGTCATCCCGCTGTTCGTGGGGCGCGAAAAGTCCATCGAAGCCCTTGAGGCGGCGATGACGGGCGAAAAGCAGATTCTTCTGCTGGCCCAGAAAAACCCGGCCGACGATGATCCGGGCGAAGACGCCCTGTACCGCGTCGGTACCGTTGCCACCGTGCTGCAATTGCTGAAACTGCCCGATGGTACCGTCAAGGTGCTGGTCGAGGGCGAGCAACGCGGCGCCGTGGAGCGTTTCAGCGAAGTAGAAGGGCACATCCGTGCCGAAGTTTCCCTGATCGACGAAGTCGACGCCGCCGAGCGCGAGTCGGAAGTGTTCGTGCGCACGCTGCTGTCGCAGTTCGAGCAATACGTGCAACTGGGCAAGAAAGTCCCAGCCGAAGTGCTGTCGTCGCTGAACAGCATCGAAGAGCCAGGGCGCCTGGTCGACACCATGGCCGCACACATGGCCCTGAAGATCGAGCAGAAACAGGAAATTCTCGAAATCGTCGACCTGCCGACCCGTGTCGAGCACGTACTGGCGCTGCTGGATGCCGAAATCGACCTGCTGCAGGTCGAAAAGCGCATTCGCGGTCGGGTCAAGAAGCAGATGGAGCGCAGCCAGCGCGAGTACTACCTGAACGAGCAGATGAAGGCCATTCAGAAGGAACTCGGTGATGGCGACGAAGGCCACAACGAAGTCGAAGAGCTGAAAAAGCGCATCGAAGCCGCTGGCCTGCCCAAGGACGCACTGGCCAAGGCCCAGGCCGAGCTGAACAAGCTCAAGCAGATGTCGCCGATGTCGGCCGAGGCCACTGTGGTCCGTTCCTATCTCGACTGGCTGGTGCAGGTGCCGTGGAAGGCCCAGAGCAAGGTGCGTCTGGACCTGGCCAAGGCCGAGGAAATCCTCGATGCCGACCACTACGGCCTGGAAGAGGTCAAGGAACGCATCCTCGAGTATCTTGCCGTGCAAAAGCGCGTCAAGAAGATCCGCGGCCCGGTACTGTGCCTGGTTGGCCCACCCGGCGTCGGCAAGACCTCGCTGGCCGAGTCGATCGCCGCTGCCACCAATCGCAAGTTCGTGCGCATGGCCCTGGGTGGTGTGCGTGACGAGGCTGAGATCCGTGGTCACCGCCGTACCTACATCGGTTCCATGCCTGGCCGCCTGATCCAGAAGATGACCAAGGTGGGGGTGCGCAACCCGCTGTTCCTGCTGGACGAAATCGACAAGATGGGCAGCGACATGCGTGGCGACCCGGCCTCGGCACTGCTCGAGGTGCTCGACCCGGAGCAGAACCACAACTTCAACGACCACTACCTGGAGGTCGACTACGACCTCTCGGACGTGATGTTCCTGTGCACCTCGAACTCGATGAACATCCCGCCGGCGCTGCTCGACCGGATGGAAGTCATCCGCCTGCCGGGCTACACCGAGGACGAGAAGATCAACATCGCGGTCAAGTACCTGGTGCCCAAGCAGGTCAAGGCCAACGGCTTGAAGAAGGACGAGCTGGAAGTCGATGTCTCGGCGATCCGCGACATCATCCGCTTCTACACCCGCGAAGCCGGTGTGCGCGGCCTGGAGCGGCAAATCGCCAAAGTCTGCCGCAAGGTGGTCAAGGAACATACCGGGCAGAAGCAGGTCAAGGTCAAGGTAGCCAGCGAGCAGTTGGAGCACCTGCTCGGCGTGCGCAAGTTCCGCTACGGCCTGGCCGAGCAGCAGGACCAGATCGGCCAGGTTACCGGCCTGGCCTGGACCCAGGTGGGCGGCGAACTGCTGACCATCGAAGCCGTGGTCATCCCCGGCAAGGGCCAGCTGATCAAGACCGGCTCGCTGGGCGACGTCATGGTCGAGTCGATCACCGCCGCGCAGACTGTGGTGCGCAGCCGTGCCCGCAGCCTGGGTATCGCCGCCGACTTCCACGAGAAGCACGACGTGCATATCCACATGCCTGAAGGCGCCACGCCGAAGGATGGCCCAAGTGCCGGTATCGGCATGTGCACCGCGCTGGTGTCGGCGCTGACGCAGATTCCGGTACGTGCCGATGTGGCCATGACCGGCGAAATCACCCTGCGTGGCCAGGTGCTGGCCATTGGCGGGTTGAAGGAAAAACTGCTGGCGGCACACCGTGGCGGGATCAAGACGGTGATCATTCCCGAGGAGAATGTTCGCGATCTGAAGGAGATTCCGGAAAATATCAAACAGGATCTGCAGATCAAACCAGTCAAATGGATTGACGAAGTCCTGCAAATTGCGCTGCAATACGCCCCGGAGCCCTTGCCAGATGTGGCTCCGGAGATTGTCGCGAAAGATGAAAAGCGCGACGGCGATGCTAAGGAAAGAATTAGCACGCACTAGTAGTTTTTGGCTGGGGGGCTTTCCTTGACAGTTTTTTCGGGGCCTTGCTATAAAGCGGCACGCTATTGTCATCAGGCCACCCAGCGCACGTTTCATAAGCTTTTCATTACATACTTAGAAACAAACTCAATAGAGAAATAAGGGGACTTAGAGTGAACAAGTCGGAACTGATTGACGCTATCGCCGCATCTGCTGACATCCCGAAAGCTGTAGCCGGCCGTGCGCTGGACGCAGTCATCGAATCCGTCACCGGCGCCCTGAAGCAAGGTGACGATGTGGTACTGGTTGGCTTCGGTACCTTCTCGGTCAAGGAGCGTGCAGAGCGCACCGGCCGCAACCCGCAAACCGGTAACGCGATCAAGATCGCTGCCGCCAAGGTTCCAGGCTTCAAGGCTGGCAAAGGCCTGAAAGACGCCGTCAACTAAGTCGTCTCTTTCAGCCGGACCCGGCCTGGCCAGGTCCGAGCACGGTGATGGCGGGGCGCAAACGTTCCCGCCTGACACGTTTGCTAAGAAAAGGCGCATCCTCGGATGCGCCTTTCTTTTATCAGGTTTCTACCCACGCTCCGCGGTTGTCGACGCAGTGGTACAGCCGTTTCTGGGGGACGCATGCTGCAAAATATCAGGGACAATTCACAAGGTTGGATTGCCAAGACCATCATCGGCCTTATCGTCGTGTTGATGGCGTTGACCGGCTTCGAAGCCATTTTCCAGGCCGCCACCCATAGCCAGGACGCCGCCAAGGTGAACGGCCAGACCATCAGCCAGAACGAGCTGAGCCAGGCGGCCGACATGCAGCGCCGTCAGCTGATGCAACAGTTGGGCAAGGATTTCGACCCGGCGCTGCTGGATGACAAATTGCTGCGCGAAGAGGCACTGAAGGGGCTGATCAGCCGCAAGCTGCTGCTGCAAGGCGCCGAAGATGCCAAATTCGCCTTCTCCGAGGCCGCACTGGACCAGGTGATCCTGCAGACGCCGGAGTTTCAGGTGGACGGCAAGTTCAGTGCCGACCGTTTTGACCAGGTCATTCGCCAGATGGGCTATGGCCGCATGCAGTTCCGCGACATGCTTGCCGAGGAAATGCTCATCGGCCAGCTGCGCACCGGCCTGGCCGGCAGCAGCTTCGTGACCGACCAGCAGGTCGATGCCTTTGCCCGCCTCGAGAAGCAGACCCGTGACTTCGCTTCCCTGACCTTCAAGGCCGACCCGGCCGCGGTCAAGGTCAGCGATGAAGAGATCAAGGCGCACTACGACCAGCACGCCAAGGAGTTCATGTCGCCAGACCAGGTGGTGATCGACTACATCGAGCTGAAGAAGTCGGCGTTCTTCGATCAGGTCAAGGTGACCGACGAAGAGCTCAAGGCCCAGTACGAGAAGGAAATCGCCAACCTCGCCGAGCAGCGCCATGCCGCGCACATCCTCATCGAGGTCAACGACAAGGTCACCGACGCCCAGGCCAAGGCCCGCGCCGAAGAGATCGAGCAGCGCCTGGCCAAGGGCGAAGACTTTGCCGCGCTGGCCAAGGAGTTCTCCCAGGACCCTGGTTCGGCCAATAGCGGCGGTGACCTTGGCTTCGCCGGCCCGGGCGTTTACGACCCGGCGTTCGAGGATGCGCTGTACAAGCTGCAGGACGGTCAGGTCTCGGCGCCGGTTCGCACCGAGTTCGGCTACCACCTTATCAAGCTGCTGGGCGTGCAGGCGCCGGAAGTGCCGAGCTTCGCCAGCCTGAAGGACAAGCTGACCCGTGACCTGAAGATCCCGCTGGTCGAGCAGCGTTACGTAGATGCCAGTAAGCAGCTGCAGGATGCTGCCTACGAGGCTTCCGACCTGGCCCAGCCGGCCCAGGACCTGAACCTGAAGGTGCAAACCTCCGCAGCGTTCGGCCGCGAGGGTGGCGAAGGCATCACTGCCAACCGTTCGGTCGTGCAGGCCGCATTCTCCGAAGAAGTGCTGGAGGAGGGTGCCAACAGCACCGCCATCGAGCTCGACCCGGAAACCACCGTGGTGCTGCGCGTCAAGGAGCACCGCAAGCCTGAGCAGCTGCCGCTGGAAGCCGTGGCCAAGAACATCAGCGAGCACCTGGCCAAGGAGAAGGCAACTGCCGAGCTCAAGGCCAAGGCGGACAAGCTGATTGCCGGCCTGCGTGACGGTTCCATCGCAGCGGGCAGTGTGCACGAAGGGCAGGGCTGGAAGGCCTATGAAGCAGTTACCCGCGGCGAGGACGGTATCGACCCGGCCGAGCTGCAGGCGCTGTTCCGCCTGGGCAAGCCACAGGCCAAGGACAAGCCGGTTTATGGCAGCGTCGTGCTGCGTGACGGTAGCCTGGTGGTACTGCAGCTCAAGGGTGTCAACGAAGGCGCTGCTGCCACCGACGAAGAGAAGCAGCAGATCCGCCGCTACCTCGCATCGCGTGCTGGCCAGCAGGACTTCGCGGCATACCGCAAGCAGCTGGAAGCCAAGGCGGACATCACCCGCTACTAAGGTGATGGATGCATGAACGAACAGGCCGCCTTGAGCGGCCTGTTTCGTTTCTGTTGCTCATCGCCGCGCTTTAGGCCTGTTCGATACCCCTGTAGGAGCAGCCTTGCGCTGCGAAGAGGCCAGCAGGGCAATAGATTCTCTTCGGCCCTGATGGCCTCTTCGCAGCGCAAGGCTGCTCCTACATGTGCTTCGCATGTCTTGACGTCGATGCCGGCAATGAGGCCAGTACAGGCCATGTTAGCGTTTCACCCCTTCATGGATATCCAGCGTATCCCGCGCAATCTCCCGCCCCAGGGCAATCAGCTCCGGCGCCTTGTAGAACTCGAAAAACCGGCACACTCGTTTGGGCACGTTGATCAGCACATCCGGTGGATAGCCTGCGATCTTGTACTGTGCCAACGAGGTCTGCATGACCTCGAAGCTCTGGTTGATCAAGTCCAGCAGCGAAGCGGGCCCCACGTTGTCGATGATGAACGAGCCGGTCGCAGACTTTGGCGCACCCTCGCGCTCCGGTGCCGCCGCCGGTTGCTGGCCTTCCGGGTTGGCGGCATCGGCCAGCCACGGGTTAGGCGGCGCCAGCCCTTCGGCGACGATTTCCTGCTCGATACGTATCAGCTCCTCCGCCGGCTTGCGCCGGAACGGCAAGCGCGAACCCAGCGAACTGAGTAGCGCATCGAAGCGCATCTTGAACGCCGCTGGGCGTTCGATCACCGGTAGCTGGTACTGCTTCTGGTTGGTGGCATTGAGGTTGACCGCGATGATCAGGTCGCAGTGGCTGGACACCACCGGCACGATCGGCAGCGGGTTGAGGATGCCGCCGTCGACCAGCATGCGGTTGCCTTGCATCACCGGGGTGAACAGGCTGGGGATGGCTGCCGAGGCGCGCATGGCCTGGTGCAGGCAGCCCTCCTGGAACCAGATTTCCTGCTGGTTGGTGAGGTCGGCTGCAACCGCGGTGTAGGGGATGCGCAATTGCTCGATGTTGATCTCGCCGACGATCTTGCGGATTTGCCCGAACACCTTGTCGCCGCGAATTGCGCCGAGGCGAAAGCTGACATCGACCAGGCGCAACACATCCAGGTAGTCGAGGCTCTCGATCCAGTTGCGGTAGTCTTCCAGCTTGCCCGCGGCGTAGATGCCGCCGATCACCGCACCCATCGAGCAGCCGGCGATACAGGCAATGTCGTAGCCGCGGCGCTCGATTTCCTCGATCACCCCGATGTGTGCATACCCCCGGGCTCCACCCGATCCCAGTACCAGTGCCACGCGTTTGCTCATGAACATTCCCCGGCCAGTGCAACCATGGTCCTACAATGCACCCATCGCCACCTGTGCTTCAATGTGCATCGTGCTGAGCTACTGTAATAAAACTGGCTGGGCCAAGCTGGCTGGGCAGGGCACTTTTCAGATGCCGGGGCGTCGAACAGCCAATGTTTTTTCCATTGAGGTATTACCGATGAAAGCCTGGATCTGCCTTCCACTGATTGCCTTGGCCCTTGCTGGCTGCGCGGGCAAGACGGCCTACCGCGAGAGTTGCGCAACCCAACTGGATGCCGCCTGGAAGGAGCTGGACCTGGCCAAGGCCGAAGGCTTTGCCGGTGCCGTGAGCTACTCCAAGGCCTTGTCGCTGCTGACCGGTGCCAAGACCCAACAGCAGTTCGAAGGTTATGAAAGCTGTACCAGAAAAGCCGAAAAGGCCCGTTTCTACATTCGTGAGTCTCGCGCCGGGCGCTGACCAAGGAGCGTCTTTCAATGTCTGCCATGCTCGATCACGTGGTTGCCCAGATAGTGGCCTTGCAGGTGCGCCTGCTGGCCTGCCGCGAGCGCCTGGCTGCCGATACCGACAGCGAGGCCTTGCATGACCTGCGCACCACCCTGCGGCGCCTGCGCAGCCTGCTGCGGCCGCTGCGTGGGCTGCCGGGGGTGGAGCAGCTGGAGGAGGCCGCCAGGTCGTTGGGTACCCTCACCACGCCGTTGCGCGACCGTGAGGTGCTGGCGGCCGAACTGATTGGGCATGGTTTTGCCGAGGCCGGGCAGCGGCGCCTGGAAGGGCGTGCCAGGACATTCGCCAGTGTTGCCGCCAGCCCCGAGCTGACGCGGGTGCTGGCGATTGTCGACGCGTTTCCGCTGTTCATGCGTGCAGCCGGTCGCGAGGGCTTGGTCAAGGCGCTGGAAAAGCGCATCGACAAACGCCTGGTCAAGCAGTGGCGCAAGTTGTACCAGGCGCTGCAGGACCCGGCCCACGACCGCCACCGCTTGCGCTTGCTGATCAAGCGTGCGCGCTATGGCGATGAGGCCTATCCGCAGCTCGACCATGCGGGCAAGCAGTTGCGGCGCTTGCTGAAGCAGGCCCAGGGCGATTTGGGTGACTGGCATGATCGCCTGCAATGGCTGCTGCAGGCGCGCGAGCATGCCGACCTGGCGCCGTGCAAGGTCGCCTGGGAGCAGGAATTGCACGAGGCCGAGCGCCATTCGGATGCGACGCTGGATGCACTGCAGCGGGCGTTGGCGCGGCGAAAGCCCGAAAAATGACCGAAATGCGGGCTGATCGGTATGGGTTTGCTGGCTAGGATGGGCAGACCTTATTCGCAGCAGGCAGGAGCCGGCCAATGAATTTCAACCAACTGCTCGACGCCGTGCGGGCCAACCCCGAAGCTGTATGTGTCCCGCCAAGCTGGGCCCAGGGGCGCGCCGCCTTTGGCGGGCTGATGGCGGCCATGGTGTATGAAGCCATGCGCCAGAAAATCTCCGATGACCGCCCCGTGCGTTCTTTGGCCATCAGCTTTGTGGCGCCAGCCGCGGCAGATGTGCCAATCCGCTTCGATGTAGAGGTGCTGCGTGAAGGCAAGGCTGTCAGCACCTTGCTGGGCCGTGCCGTTCAAGACGGCCAGGTAGTGACGCTGGTGCAGGGCAATTTCGGTGCAGGGCGGCCGTCGGTGGTCGATGTGCCAGCCTTGCCGGCCGAGGAAATGAAAGCGCTCGACGATGCAGCTCCCGAGCTACCCCATATCAAAGGCGTTACTCCGGAGTTCATGCAGCATGTGGCCTTGCGCTGGGCGGTGGGTGGTTTGCCGTTCAGTGGCAATCAGTCGCGGCAAATGGGCGGTTGGGTACGTTTGCGCGGGGTGGCCGAAGAACCGGTCAACGAGGCGCACCTGCTGGCGCTGGTCGATGCCTGGCCGCCAAGCCTGATGCCGTTTCTCAAACAGCCGGCTGCCGGCAGTACGTTGACCTGGACCATAGAATTCATGCAGCCCACGGCGCAGCTATCGACCCTGGATTGGTGCCGTTATTGCGTGGAAACCGAGCATGCGCGGGATGGTTACGGGCACGCTGCCGCTGCGTTGAGGACGGCGCAGGGCGAGTTGCTGGCCTTGAGCCGGCAGACGGTTACCGTGTTTGCCTAGCAGATACCTGCAGGCCTGCACGCTTTCCTGTAGGAGCGGCCTTGTGTCGCGAAAGGGCCGCAAAGCGGCCCCGGCAATCTTCGCGGCGAAGCTGTAAATCCGGGGCTGCTGCGCAGCCCTTTCGCGACACAAGGCCGCTCCTACAAAAGATTGCGCGTGATTGGAGCATCAATGGCGATGCTTGTGTCGTTCCCGCCAGGCCTTCCACCAGGCCCCGCTCAGCAAGAAGCGCGGAAAGGTGATGAACTGCTCGGTCAGCAGGCGTTGCACGGCATCCTTGCGGTTGGCGAAGGGTTCGGGTTGCTCGGCTTCCAGTCGGTGGCCCTGGCGTTGCAGGCCCAGGCCGGCGATCAGCGCAATGATGCCAACGGCAATCTGGCCCAGGTCCAGGCTGAACAGGCCGGACAGAATCAGCAACGTGCCAAGGATGAACAAAGGCACGGCGATCAGGTGCAGCACCAGGTTGGCCGGGTGGCGGTGATTGTGGTGGTAGCCGCGCCATTGCCAGGCGGGCAGGTTGGGCAGGCGTTTGCTCATGGGCATTTCCTCTCGGTCATGCCCAAAGCTTAGTGCGCCCCCCAGGCGGGGGCCAATCGAGGCTGGCTATGGTGACTATAGCTTGAGCTGGCCAATGGCCTTGTTCAGTTCACCGGCCAAGGTTGCCAGTTCGCTGCTGGTGGTTGCCGAGCCCACGGTCTGTTGCACGGTCTGTTCGGTGACATCGCGGATACTCACCACGGCGCGGTTCATTTCCTCGGCCACCTGGCTTTGCTGCTCGGCTGCCACGGCAATCTGGGTGTTGCTTTCGCGCATCTGCGCCACGGCACCGGTAATCTCGGCCAGTGCTTCGCCGGCCTCCTGGGCCTGGCGGACGCAGTCGTCGGCCTTGTACGAGCTCTCCTGCATGAACTCCACTGCATCCCGGGTGCCCGACTGCAGGGCCGAAACCATGGTGGTGATCTCGTCGGTGGAGTTTTGTACGCGCTTGGCCAGGTTGCGCACTTCATCGGCCACCACGGCAAAGCCGCGGCCCAGGTCGCCGGCGCGCGCTGCTTCGATGGCGGCATTGAGCGCCAGCAGGTTGGTCTGCTCGGCGATGCTGTGGATCACACTGACCACGCCATTGATCTTCTGACTGTCTTCGGCCAGTTGACGAATCATCTCGGCAGTTTGCTGCACGCCGCTGGACAGCCCGGAGATCGAGTCCTGTACCCGGCTGACCACCTCCTGGCCGCTACCGGCCAGGGCGTCGGCTGTTTGTGACAGGTCACGGGTGGCGCCGGCATGCTGGGCGATGTGGTGCACCGTTGCTGACATTTCGTTGATGGCGGTAGCGGCCTGGTCGGTCTCGCTCTGCTGGCCGAGCATGCCGTGGCGCACGTCGCTCATGCTCGCGGCCAGGCGCGCGGCACCGGAGTCCAGTTGCGCAGCGGTGTGGGCGACAGTACTGACCACGCGGTGGTAGGTCGCCTGCATGGCATTGAAGGCCCCGGCCATCTGGCCGACCTCGTCACCACAGGCCAACGGCACGCGGGCCGACAGGTCGCCGGTCTTTTCCACGTGCAGCATCACATCCTTGAGGGTGTTGAGCTGGCTGAGCAGGAAGCGGATCAGCAACTGTGAGGCGCCGAGCATGGCCAGCATCAGGATCAGTACGCATACCGCGTAGTTGCTGAATCGGTCGAAGAACACCTGGCGCAGGCTTGGCGACTGGGCCAGCACGGCCATTTGCTGATCACCGTTGCGCAGTACCTGCGCGCCCTGTAGCGGGTTGTTGCCCAAGAGCCGGGCGGCAGGCAGTTCGACCCAGCCTTGGGCATTGCGCAGGGCCTCCAGGGGTTCGCCCGCGAAGGTGGGCGTTTGCCCGGGCGACCAGCTGATGACATTGGCCGGGCGGGGTAGCGGCTGGCCGGCCGGCCAGGCAGCAAGCAGTTGCGCCTGCGCGGCCGCCTGGGCCTGCGCGGCCTCGGCGCGGGCGCGCTGCTCCAGGTGCACGGCATAGAGCACCAGCAGCAAGGTCGTGACAAAGGCCACCGCGTTGACGGCCCAGAACTTGTACTTCAGGGAAACATTGCTAAGCCAGGCACCCATGGGCAGGTCTTCTCTGAGTTGAGCGGGAACAATATTGGCAAGGTGCCATCATTGTGCCTGCGCAAGCCAGGGCCTTTCTTGATGTGTATCAAGAAAATTCCGCCGCAAGTACTGCCGCGCTTTTGTAGGAGCGGCCTTGTGGCGCGATAGGGGTGCGAAGCGCCCCCAGGTTTTCAGCTTCAGCGGATAGATTGCCGGGGCCGCGTTGCGGCCCTTTCGCGACACAAGGCCGCTCCTACAGGAGAACGCGTCGGGTTCAGGGGAGTTGGAAAAACGCCCGCGCCGTTGCCGTGGTATGTGCCGCCGTATGTTCGGTCGACTCACCCCGGTGCAAGGCCACTTCACGCAACACCTCTGGCAGGAACGCTGGTTCGTTGCGCCCGTTCTTCGGCTTGGGCCGCAGGCTGCGCGGCAGCAGGTAAGGCGCATCGCTCTCCAGCACCAGCCGCCCCTCGGCAATGTTGCCCACCAGCGGATGCAGATGGGTGCCACGGCGTTCGTCGCAGATCCAGCCGGTAATACCGATGTGCAGGTCCATGTCCAGGTAGGCGAACAGCGCGTCGCGCTCGCCGGTAAAGCAGTGCACCACTGCGCCGGTCAGGTGGTCGCGGTAATCCTTGAGGATCGCCAGCAGGCGTTCGCTGGCGTCGCGTTCGTGCAGGAACACCGGCAGACGCAGCTCGGCAGCCAGTGCCAGTTGTGCCTCCAGGGCTTTTTCCTGCAGCGGGCGAGGGGAGAAGTCGCGGTTGAAGTCCAGGCCGCATTCACCCACGGCGCGTACACGTGGTTCACTCAACAGCTGGCGCAACTGGCGCTCGCTGCCGGCATCCCAGGTTTTGGCATCATGAGGGTGTACGCCTGCCGTGGCGAACAGGTGCGCGCCGCTCGCATCCAGTTGCTGGCACAGCTCCAGCGCCTGTTCGCTGACCGCCAGGCTGGTGCCCGTCAGCACCATCTGCGTGACCCCGGCCTCAAGGGCGCGCTCGACGATTGCCGCCTGCTGGTCGTGGAAACTGCTGTTGGTCAGGTTGACGCCGATATCGATCAGTTGCATGGTGCTATCTCGTGCCGCGGGGCGGCCAGCATAGCAAAAACCGTGTTTTTCTGAAAAAACCAAGAACTTCATGCTGTTGCCGTGGTCTTTTGCCGTCATTTCTCTCTTGGCGGTGCAACCCCATGGATGCCGCTCACCGACCACGGACACGTTTTCGCATGCAGCGATGCTGGCTCATTTTCCTGCTGATGCTTGGGCTGACCTTGACCGGGCCTGCCCACGCGCGCGTGCCGGGACCGCAGCAGAACATCGCGCCGGCCAAGGTCCGTGACCTGCAACAGATTCGCACCAGCCAGGTGCTGCGGGTGCTGGTCAACCAGAGCCGCAACAGCTCCGGTGAGGTCAAGGGCGAGCCGGTCGGCATCGAATACTATCGCTTGCGTGCCCTGGAGCATTACCTCAATGCCCGCGCCGCCGACGGCCAGGAGATCCAGCTCAAGCTGATCCCGCGGGCCAAGGAGCAGTTGCTGGGCGCCCTGGCCCGTGGCGAGGGCGACCTGGCCGCGCCGGGCGAGCTGCTCGACCCCGCCGTGGTGCGCGGGGTCAGCAGCAGCGCACCAGTGCTCGACCAGGTGCCGCTGCTGCTGGTGGGGCGCAAGGGCGAGCGCAGTTTCAGCCATGTCGAGCAGTTGTCCGGGCGTACCGTGGCCCTGACCAGCGCCAGCGCGGCCGGCCCTTTGATCCAGCAGGTCAACCAGCAGCTGGCGCTGCGCAAGCGCGCGCCGATCAAGGTGGAGTGGGTCGACTCGACCTTGGCGGTGGAGGATGTGCTGGAAATGGTCCAGGCCGGCATCTATCACCTGACCGTGGTCGAGCAGCCGATCGCCCGGCGCTGGGCCCGGGTGATGCCGCGCCTGCGCCTGGACAGCCGCGTAAAACTGGGGGCGCCGCAAGCCATGCGTTGGTATGTGAGGCCCGATGCGCCGCAGTTGCAGGCCACGGTCGATCGCTTTCTGCAGGGCTACCGCGCACCGGACAACCAGGACGCCGCGTTCGAGCGCATCTACCGCCGCCAGTACCGGGTGCACGACCCCTTGGCCAGCAAGAATCGCCAGCGCCTGACCGCACTGCGGGCGGTGCTGCAGAAACACGGTGAGGCGCAGCAGATCGACTGGCTCAACCTGGCCGCGCTGGCCTTCAAGGAGTCGACGCTCAACCCGGCAGCGCGCGGCACCGGAGGGGCCCATGGCCTGATGCAGATCACCCCTTCGGCGGCGCAGCGCGTGGGGGTGAGCAACACCGCCACGGTGGATGGCAATGTCCAGGCTAGCGCCCGTTACCTGGCGCTGATCCGGCGCAAGTTCTTTGCCAGCGCCAAGATCAACGAGCGCGAGCGCATGGCCTTCGTCCTGGCGGCCTACAACCTGGGGCCCGAGCGGGTCCAGGCCATGCGTGCGGAGGCGCGGCGTCGCGGGCTGAATGGCGACCAGTGGTTTTTCCAGACCGAACGTATCGCCATGGAGCAGGTGGGCATGGGGCCCGTCAACTTCGTCAATAGCGTGAACAAGTACTTTGTAGCGTTCAACCGGGAGCGTGCCGCGCTGGAGCGTGTGGCTAAACGTTGATAAATCGATTTTGTCGATTGTTATGTTGGGTTTTTTTGCGATTCTCATATCTATATAATCGATTATGATGGCGCCCATCCCAACACAACTTTCCCGCTTCAAGGAGTCTTCGACATGAACAACGCTACCCTCAACGCTCTGTTCTCCACCCGCGCCGGCGCTGGCCTGAGCGTCATCCGTATCCTGGTCGGCATCATCTTCATTGCGCATGGCGCGCAAAAACTGTTCGGCATGTTCGGTGGCTATGGCCTGGAAGGCACTGGCCAGTGGATGGAGAGCATCGGCCTGGCCCCGGGTTACCTGATGGCCCTGCTGTCCGGTAGTGCCGAGTTCTTCGGCGGCCTGGCGCTGGTGATCGGCCTGCTGGCCCGCCCGGCGGCCCTGGTGCTGGCGGTGACCCTGGTGGTGGCGATCCTCTCGGTGCACATCGGCAACGGCCTGTTCATGTCCAACAACGGCTATGAGTTCGGCCTGGCCCTGCTGGCTGGCACCGTCGCGGTGCTGATCGAAGGCGCTGGCCGCTTCTCGCTGGACCGCCTGATCGCCCGGTAACGACAGCTGCACGCTACAAGCAACAAGCCGCAAGCAAGAGCAGACCGAGTATTGGCCTGCCACTGCTTGCGGCTTGTTGCTTGCAACTTCCAGCTCATGGCTCTAGCATACCGTCTGCGCCGATTTAAACAGCTACTTGCGGGGCGCAGGAAAGCCCCTCTCCGGGTCATCCGAAATACCGCTAAAGCGCTGGTTCGGTGACGCCTCCCACCGCTGCCCAGCGGGATTCGCGAGGCGGAGAGAAGCTCCATGAGTTGCCCACGTACCAGTGTCTGTTTGAGCCCCTTGCCTGCCAGCCAGGCGTCCCGCACACCGCGCATCCTGCTCGGCGGCCAGCATCAACCCACTCTTTTGCGTCACCTTGAAGGCCTGTCCAGGCGCAAGGGCCAGGCGCGGGCCTTTCTGATCCAGTTTGCCGATAGCGGCTGTCACCTCGCGCAGTATGGCAATGACCGTTTCGACCTGGCCGTGATCCAGGCCCCGGCGCCGGACGAGGCCGCAGATATCATCGGCCACCTCACCCGTATCGCGCGTCAAGGCTTGATTACCCGCCGCTGAGGAGCGCGCTGTTGAGTACCAATATCATCACCACGGAAGGCCATGAGGCGCTGAAGAAAGAACTGGACCACCTGTGGCGGGTGTACCGCCCGGAGATTACCCAGAAGGTTACCTGGGCGGCCTCGCTGGGCGACCGCAGCGAGAATGCCGACTACCAGTACAACAAGAAGCTGCTGCGCGAGATCGACCGCCGGGTGCGTTACCTGCGCAAGCGTCTTGAAGATGTGAAGGTGGTGGCCTACTCGCCGCAGCAGGAGGGCAAGGTGTTTTTCGGTGCCTGGGTGGAGATTGAGAACGACGAGGGCGAGACCATGAAGTTTCGCATTGTCGGGTATGACGAGATCTATGGGCGCAATGACTACATCTCGATCGACTCGCCCATGGCTCGTGCCTTGCTGAAGAAGGAGGAGGGTGATGAGGTGGTGGTGCACACACCTACCGGTGAAGCGACCTGGTATGTGAACAGCATCAGCTACGGGCACTGATCTGATATTGCCTGTTATGGCCCTATCGCCGGCAAGCCAGCTGCCACAGGGATAGCGCATGCCTCGAGGCCGATGCGGTCGAGGTGGGAGCTGGCTTGCCGGCGATAGGGCCCTGACAGGTAAGTCTCACCCTTCCCGCAAGACCGCCAACGGGCTGGCATTCAACGCCCGCCGCGTCCCCAGCACCCCCGCCCCACCTACCAGCAGCGCCCCTGCCAGGGGCAACAGCAGCAACCATACATGCGGGCTCCATTGCAGGTCGAAGGCATAGCGGTACAGCACCAGGGTAATCAGCTCGCACCCGACCGCCGCCAGCAAGCCGCTGGCCGCACCCAGCAAGCCGAACTCGATCCGCCGCGCCTTGACCAGCAATGGCCGCGCTGCGCCCAGCGCACGCAGCAAGGCGCCCTGGCGGATGCGCTCGTCCAGCGTTGCCTGCAAGCCAGCGAACAGCACCGCCAGCCCGGCTGCCAGCACGAACAGCAACACATACTCGACCGCCAGGGTCACCTGGGCGAGGATGCTGCGCAGCTGATCGAGCAGGGCGTCCACCTGCAGGATGGTCACTGCCGGGAATGCCCGTGACAGCGCCACCACATCCAGGTCATGGCCCGGTGCCAGATAAAAGCTGGTCAGGTAGGTGGTCGGGAGCCCCTGCAGCGTGCCGGGTTGGAAGATCATGTAGAAGTTCGGCTGGAAGCTGTCCCAGTGCACGCTGCGCAGGCTGCTGACCCGTGCCTGGCGTTGCTGGCCGCCGATGTCGAAGGTTAGCAGGTCGCCCAGTTGCAGCTTCAGGCTGTTGGCCAGTTCAGCCTCCACCGACACACCGGGGATTTCATCTTCAGCGGGCAACGCCTGCCACCAGTTGCCGCCTGTCAGTGCGTTGCCTTCGGGCAGCTCGGCCGCCCACGTCAGGCTGAGGTCGCGCTGAACGGCGCGCTCACCTGCCGAGTCCTTGCTGACCACCTGCTGCACCGGTTGCTCGTTGATTTTTACCAGGCGGCCGGGTGTCACCGGGTACAGCGGCGCCGAGGTGGCATTGACCTGCTGCAGGTGTTGGGCGAAGGGCTCACGATCATCCGGCAGGATGTTCAGGGCGAAATGGTTGGGTGCATCCTTGGGCAGCTGCGCTTGCCAGGTGTCGAGCAGTTCTGCGCGCAGCAGCGCGACCAGGGCCATGGCCAGCAGGATCAGGCCGAAGGCCAGGGCCTGGCCGGCAGCGGCCATGGGGTGGCGCAGCAGTTGGCCCAGCCCCAGTCGCCAGGTCAGTGGTGCCCCGGCCAGCAATTGGCGCAGGCTGCGCAAACCGAGCAGCAGCAGGCCGCCGAGCAGCAGCGTGGCGACCAGGCCGCCACCGAGCAGGGCGAAGGTGAGCAGCAGGTCGAGGCTCAGGCGCCACATGATCAGGCCCAGGGCGAACAGGGCCGCACCGTACACCAGCCAGCTGCTGGGCGGTATCGGCAGCAGGTCGCGGCGCAGCACGCGAAGCGGCGGTACCTGGCCCAGCGCGGCAATTGGCGGCAGGGCGAAACCGGCCAGGGCTACCAGCCCGGTAGCGATGCCGGCCAGGGCTGGGACGATGCCGCCTGCAGGCACCACGCTTGGCAACAGGCCATGCAGCAGGCGGAACAGGCCCAGTTGCGCCAGCCAGCCGAGCAGGGCGCCGGCCAGCGCGGCGACCAGGCCGAGCATGGCCAGCTGCAGGCAGTACAGGCCCAGTGCCTGGCGGCGCGAAAGGCCCAGGCAGCGCAGCAGGGCGCTGGCGTCCAGGCGGCGTGCGGCATAGCGGCTGGCCGACAGGGCCACGGCAACGCCTGCCAGCAGCACCGCCACCAGGCTGGCCATGTTCAGGTAGCGCTCGGCCTTGCCCAGCGCGCCGCCGACCTGCTGGTTGCCATCGCGGGTGTCGCGCAGGCGCTGGTTGGCGGCCAGGTCCTTTTTCAGTGCCCCGCGGTACTGGGCCAGCGCTTCGGCATCGCCGCGCCACAGGTCGCGGTAGGTGACCCGGCTGCCCGGCTGGATCACGCCGGTGGCTTGCAGGTCGGCCAGGTTCATCATTACCCGTGGGGTAAGGCTGTAGAAGTTGTTGGCGCGGTCCGGTTCGTAGGTCAGTACGCGGCTCATGCGCAGCGTCTTCATGCCCACGTCGATGCTGTCGCCAACCTTCAGCCCCAATGCCGCCAACAGGCGTGGTTCGACCCATGCTTCGCCAGGTGCCGGGCCGCCGCCCGGGGTTTCTGTGGCATAGGGCTGCGCAGCACTGCGCACTTGCCCGCGCAATGGGTAGGCACCGTCGGCAGCCTTGACGCTGGACAGCTGGATGCCGTTGTCGCCGCCGACCACGCTGGTGAACTCGACGACCTGGGCGTGGCGCAGGCCCAGTGCCTTGCCGGCCTCGATCTGCTGGTCGCGGGCCGGGGCGCTGCCCTGCAGCACCAGGTCGGCACCAAGGAACTCGCTGGCGCGCAGTTGCATGGCGCCGTTGAGGCGGGCACCGAAATAGCCGATGGCAGTGCTGGCCGCGACCGCCACCAGCAGGGCGAAGAACAGCACGCGCACTTCGCTTGCGCGAATGTCGCGCAGCAGCTGGCGCAGGGCCAGGCCGCACAGGCGGGACAGCGGCATGTGGGTCATCAGGCCTCCGCCGGGGCCACCAGGCGGCCCGCATCCAGGCGAATCTGGCGGCGGCAGCGCCGGGCCAGGCGTTCGTCATGGGTAACCAGCACCAGGGTGGTGCCGCGCTCCTTGTTCAGTTCGAACAGCAAGTCGCTGATGCGTTCGCCGGTGTGGCTGTCGAGGTTGCCGGTGGGTTCGTCGGCAAACAGCACTGCCGGTTGCGCGGCGAAGGCGCGGGCGATGGCCACCCGTTGTTGTTCGCCGCCCGAAAGCTGGCGCGGAGTGTGGCTCAGGCGCTTGCCCAGACCGACCCGTTCGAGCAGGGTGCGCGCGTGTTCGCGGGCATCGCGGCGGCCATCCAGTTCCAGCGGCAGCATGACGTTCTCCAGGGCATTGAGGCTGTCGAGCAACTGGAACGACTGGAACACGAAACCCACATGTTCGGCGCGCACCCGCGCGCGCTGGTCTTCATCCAGCGGCCCCAGGTCGTGGCCAGCAAGGATGACCTTGCCGGCACTGGGCTGGTCGAGGCCGGCGAGCAGGCCGAGCAGGGTCGACTTGCCCGAACCCGAGGCGCCGACGATTGCCAGGCTGTCGCCTTGGGCCAGGTCGAGGGACAGGGCGTGCAGGATGGTCAGGTCACCTTCCGCGCTGGGGACCACTTTGCTAAGGTTCTGCGCAACGAGAATGCTGGGGCCCATGGAGAATCCGATGCGAGTGTGGTGGTTGAGTGCCGGTCTGGCCCTGTATTGCCTGGCCCAGAGCGCGGCGGCGGGAACACTGCTGGTTGTCGGCGATAGTATCAGCGCCGGTTTTGGCCTGGATACCCGCCAGGGCTGGGTTTCCCTGTTGCAGACCCGCCTGCGGGACGAAGGTTTCGACGACAAGGTGGTCAATGCATCGATCAGCGGCGACACCAGTGCAGGTGGCCAGGCGCGGCTGCCGGCGCTGCTTGCAGCGCACAAGCCGAGCCTGGTGGTACTGGAACTGGGCGGCAATGATGGCCTGCGTGGGCAGCCGCCAGCGCAATTGCAACAAAATCTTGCCTCGATGATCGAGAGCTCGCGCAAGGCCGGTGCCAAGGTGGTGCTGCTGGGCATGCGCCTGCCACCCAATTATGGCGTCCGCTACACCACCGCCTTCGCCCAGGTGTATGAGCGGCTGGCGACGGAAAAACAGGTGCCGCTGGTGCCGTTTTTCCTCGAGGGGGTAGGGGGCGTGCCTGAGTTGATGCAGGCGGATGGCATTCACCCGGCCCAGGCCGCCCAGCAGCGCCTGCTGGAAAATGCCTGGCCGGCGATAAAACCCTTGCTGTGACGCTTTAAACGGCGCCGGCTTTCGGCTAATGTTGCGCCCCCCGTTTCGAGTGCCACCGATGCCGCGCCCTGCCTGGTCCCTGTATGCCTACCAACTGATCGAGCCTGATGAGCAGCTCGACCTGTTCGCCTGCCAGGAAATCCGCGTCCACCTCGTGGCCCGCCAGCTGGAGCTGGGCGTACCGGCCGATCGCACCTTGTGCGGTGGCCTGCTGCCGGCGCAACCGCGCTGGTCGGGGGTGCCGCGCTCGATCTACCGCGATGGCCGCCTGTGCGACCTGTGCCGCGCCATCCTCGATGCCCAGCGGCGCGGCATGCGCCCGGTGTGGCCAGAGCTGCAGGGCGGCTGAACGCCGCACCTTTCATCATCTGAAACGCTTGCATGGCGCCAATGCCTCCCGCTTGCATCGGCGCGGGTGTACAATCGATTCTCTTGACCCACCTTTCGAAGGATTTACCGGATGTTGCCGCGCTTTCCTGCCGTCACCCGTAGCCTGTCCCTGGCCGCCCTGCTGGTAGCAGGCCCCGCTGCTGCGCTGGAGCTGCCACTGCCACCACCCGGTGAAGACATCATCGGCCAGGTGCATGTGATCAAGGCAAAGTACGAGGACACGTTCGCCGATATCGGCACTGCCAACGACCTCGGCTACCTGGAAATGATCGCCGCCAACCCGGGCGTGGACCCGTGGTTGCCAGGTGCCGGCACCGAGATCATCCTGCCGACCCGCTACATCCTGCCGCCTGGCCCGCGTGAAGGCATCGTTATCAACCTGGCCGAATACCGTATGTACTACTTCCCGAAAGGGCAGAACGTGGTGCATACATTCCCGCTGGGCATCGGTCGTGAAGGCTGGGGTTCGCCGATCGCCAATACCAAGATCACTGCCAAGACGCCAAACCCGACCTGGACTCCGCCAGCGTCCATCCGTGCCGAGCACGCGGCTGACGGCGACATCCTGCCGAGCGTGGTGCCGGCTGGCCCGGACAACCCGCTGGGGCCGTTCAAGTTCACCCTCGGCGTGCCGGGCTACCTGATCCACGGTTCGAACAAGAAGTTCGGCATTGGCATGCGTACCAGCCACGGTTGCTTCCGCATGCTCAACAACAACGTGCTGGAACTGTCGAAGATGGTGCCGGTGGGTACGCCGGTGCGCATCATCAACGAGCCCTACAAGTTCGGTATCAGTGGTGGCAAGGTCTATCTGGAGGCGCACACGCCGCTGGACGACCAGGGTAATCCGTCGGTGGTCGATAAACACACTGCTGTTATCAATGCCTTGCTCAAGCGAGAAGACCTGGCCAATAACCTACGCATGAACTGGGACATGGTGCGTGATGTGGTGGCCGCGGAAGATGGCATGCCGGTGGAAATTGCCGTACCGACCGAAAACCAGGGTGGTGCGCCGATGGTTTCGAGCATTCCGCCCGAACTGCAGTAAGGTAATTGCGACACACCCGGGCCTGCCTTAGTGCAGGCCTTTTCGTTTCTGCCTGGCGCGTTTGCCTTGTGCGCAGGCAATAAAAAAGCCGACCCACAAGTGGGTCGGCTTCATAACAATCCGTGAGGATTATTACTTGCGGCTGGCTTTGTCCAGCATACGCAGAGCGCGCTCGTTGGCTTCGTCAGCGGTCTGCTGAGCCTTCTGAGCGGCTGCCAGTGCGTCGTCAGCCTTACGGTAGGCTTCGTCAGCACGAGCTTGAGCGCGAGCTGCTGCGTCTTCAGTCGCAGTCAGACGAGCTTCGGTTTCTTTGGATACGCTGCTGCAACCGGTAGCCAGAACTGCGGCCAGAGCCAGAGCAGAGAATTTCAGAACGTTGTTCATCGTGTTCCCCTTCAAGGACTTTCTATTAAATAGCCATCTCTCGGAAAAGAGAAACTGGCCGGCGTACATAGTACCCATTACTTGTAGTAAGTAAACTGACTAAGCGCAAGAACTGCAAAAAAAATGTTGCCTGACGCCTTTTCGACAAGATTTGCGGCACGCTCCGTGAAAAAAACGTGCAAGGCTCGCAAGCGACTGTAGTACAGGAACTTTTTTGTTGAACTAAGGGTGACTCTAACTGTCTGCCAGCGTCTTAAGCCCTAGTACATCCGGTTGCTGCAGGGCGCGCGGTCAAGAATGGCATTTGGCTGCATTTTCGCCATTTTTAACCGCCACCACCTTGAGCAATCCTGCCTGCGGCGCCTACTATCTTGTGAGTGCCAGAAGATCCGAACGATTGCAATCGTCCAGTGGTCGAAGTGGGCAACAGGTGGCGTAGAGGATTCTGTGCCGGATAAACCACCATCGGTTAAGGTATGGGTCTGCCGAGAAGACCTGCGAGGAGTAGTGATGAGCGAAGCGCTGACCATCCATCATGACCAGGCCGGTCATCAGTTCGAGACCAGCGTGGACGGTCATCGTGCCTATCTGACGTACATGGACCTGGGCAAGCAGACGCTGGACATCTATCGCACCTTCGTACCCAACGCCCTGCGCGGCCGCGGGATTGCTGCCGCCCTGACCGAGCGGGCCCTGGAGTATGCTGAGCAGATGGGCTACACGGTGATTCCGTCCTGCTCGTACGTGGAACGCTACATGGAGCGCCAGCAGCGGCATTCGAGCAAGGTCTGATTCTGTATAAAAAAGCGGGGCCGCTTCGCGCCCCATCGCGACACAAGGCCGCTCCTACAGGAAATCGCATAACCCTGTAGGAGCGGCCTTGTGTCGCGATGGGGCGCGAAGCGGCCCCGCTCTTTTATTGCATCAGCCGCGCTTACGCTGCGGCAGCACATCCTTAAGCTTGGCACGCATGCTGCGCAGGGTCTTCTCGGTAGCCGACCAGTCGATGCAGGCATCGGTAATCGACACGCCATACTGCAGCTCGTCCAGGTTCTTCGGAATCGACTGGCAGCCCCAGTTCAGGTGGCTCTCGACCATCAGGCCGATGATCGACTGGTTGCCTTCGAGGATCTGGTTGGCGACGTTCTCCATCACCAGTGGTTGCAGGGCCGGGTCCTTGTTGGAGTTGGCGTGGCTGCAGTCGACCATGATATTGGCCTTGATCTTGGCCTTGGCCAGGTCCTGTTCGCAGAGGGCGACGCTGACCGAGTCGTAGTTCGGCTTGCCGTTGCCGCCGCGCAGTACCACGTGGCCGTACGGGTTGCCCTTGGTGGTGACGATCGACACGCCGCCTTCCTGGTTGATGCCGAGGAAGCGGTGCGGCTTGGATACCGACTGCAGGGCGTTGATGGCAACGGTCAGGCCGCCGTCGGTGCCGTTCTTGAAACCGACTGCCGAGGACAGGCCCGAAGCCATCTCGCGGTGGGTCTGCGATTCGGTGGTGCGGGCGCCGATGGCCGACCAGCTGATCAGGTCCTGCAGGTACTGCGGGGAAATCGGGTCGAGCGCTTCGGTGGCGGTCGGCAGGCCCATTTCGGCCAGGTCCAGCAGCAGCTTGCGGCCGATGTGCAGGCCATCCTGGATCTTGAACGAGTCATCCAGGTACGGGTCGTTGATCAGGCCTTTCCAGCCGACGGTGGTACGCGGTTTTTCGAAATACACGCGCATGACCAGGTACAGCGTGTCGGACACTTCCTCGGCCAGCACTTTCAGGCGCTCGGCGTACTCGTGGGCGGCCTTGATGTCGTGGATCGAGCAAGGGCCGACCACGACGAACAGGCGATGGTCCTTGCCGTCGAGAATATTGCGCACCACTT
Source organism: Pseudomonas shirazica (assembly GCF_015168335.1). Taxonomy (NCBI): domain Bacteria; kingdom Pseudomonadati; phylum Pseudomonadota; class Gammaproteobacteria; order Pseudomonadales; family Pseudomonadaceae; genus Pseudomonas; species Pseudomonas shirazica. The sequence continues at coordinate 3,293,850 of NZ_CP063456.1, read as the reverse complement.
CACGGCCGGCAGTCACGGTCTGCAGGGCCTTGGCGCTGAGGGGGATTTCCTTCTTGAGCTGATCGGGTGTGATCAGGGTCTCGTTGGAGGCAACGTTCAAGTCATCGATCGGTAAATCAGCCATCGTGTTACTCGTCAGGTCACGGGTGCCGGCCGCCAACTATCCCCGTGCGGCCCAGCAGCAAGAATAATCGCAGCGGGGAGCCGAACCTTAGCGCGTTACAGGTGGCGCGACAATGGGCTGGGCCCAGTCCGTGTGGGGTTTTTCCGAGATGGCAGGTGTTTGCCGTGCATGGGCTGCCCAGCGCCGCGCAACCTGTGTAAAAAGAGGGCTGACTTTTACCAGGAGATCGGCATGCACCCGCACACACCACGTATCGGCATCATCGGCAGTGGCGCCATCGGCGGCTTCTATGGGTTGATGCTGGCCCGGGCCGGCTTCGATGTGCATTTTCTTTTGCGCAGCGAGTACGAGGTTGTCCGCAAGCAGGGGTTGACCCTGGAAAGTGCCGAGCATGGCAAACTGCAGACAAAGGTGCAGGCCTATTCCAGTGCCGCCGGCATGCCGCCCTGCGACTGGCTGCTGGTGGGTGCCAAGGCCACCAGCAATGACCAGTTGGCGCCGCTGATCGTGCAGGCGGCTGCACCGGGCGCCAAGGTGGTGCTGTTGCAGAATGGTCTGGGCGTGGAGGAGCAGTTGCGTCCGGCCTTGCGCAGCGACATGCACCTGCTCGGCGGCCTGTGTTTCATCTGCGTCAACCGCCAGGCGCCCGGCGTGATTCGCCACCAGGCCCTGGGCGCGGTCAACCTCGGCTACCACAGCGGGCCGGCAAACGATGGCGGTGCCGCGCTGGTCAATGAGGGTGCTGAGCTGTTCCGGGCTGCGGGCATCGACTCGCAGGCCATGCCCGACCTGGCCCAGGCACGCTGGCAGAAGCTGGTATGGAATGTGCCCTATAACGGCCTGTCGGTGCTGCTCGGAGCCAGCACCACGCCGTTGATGGCCGACAGTAATGGCCGTGCCCTGATCCAGGCCTTGATGGCGGAGGTAGTACAAGGCGCGGCGGCATGTGGCCATGTGTTGCCCGAGGGATATGCCGAGCACCTGTTCCAGGTGACCGAGCGCATGCCCGACTACTGGCCCAGCATGTACCACGACCATGTCCACAAGCGCCCGCTGGAGCTGCAGGCCATCTATGCCGAGCCGTTGGCACAGGCGCGTGCGGCAGGCTGCCACTTGCCGCGCATGGAGATGCTGTATCAGGCGCTGGCTTTCATCGACCGGGGCCAACAGCCCCGCTGAGGGTGGCTCTGGCCCCGTCGGGGCGCTCCAGCCCGCATCGGCAGCGCGCCGGACGGCAAAGCGTGCGTCCGGCGCGCTGCTAAGCTGAAGCTTGCTCTGCCGCAGCGGCAGTCGAGGAGGTCGAATGATCCACTCCATGCTGTATGCCACCGACCTCGGTGTCTACGCCCCTTTTGTCATGCAACACGCGCTGGCGCTGGCGCGCACATTTGGCGCCGAGTTGTATGTGATCCATGCGGTGGAGCCCATGGGCCAGTTCGCTGAATCTCTCCTGCAGAGCTACCTGGATGAACAGACGCTCGACCAGTTGCACAGCCAGGGGGTGAATACGGTGATGGCCAATATCGAGCAGCGTGTGCTGGAAAACTTTCGCGACGAACTTGGCGAGGAGGCTGACCTGGCAGTGATCAAGGCAGTGCGGGTACGCCAGGGCGACCCAGCGCAGGTGATCCTCGACCAGGCACAGCGGCTGAGCGTCGATCTGCTGATTTTCGGTAGCCATAGTGCCGGCGCCGGCGTGGATGTGCCATTGGGGCGCACAGCGGTACGGCTGCTGCAGCTGTCGCCGGTACCGGTATACATGGTGCCGCTGGCGCAGCATTTGGGGCGTAGGAAAGCATGAAGATGGCCGTAGGCCATTTCGGGGTGGTATGTAACAAAATAGTTCTAGATTTATTTCCAGAACCACTAATATAGTTATATATCGTCGCCGCCTGCTGCCGCGGACTCATCGCTGAACCGAGGGAAACCTATGAAGCTTCAACAACTGCGCTACATCTGGGAAGTGGCGCACCATGACCTCAACGTCTCCGCGACGGCGCAGAGCCTGTATACCTCCCAGCCAGGTATCAGCAAGCAGATCCGCCTGCTCGAGGATGAACTGGGTGTTGAAGTCTTTGCCCGCAGCGGCAAGCACCTGACCCGCGTTACCCCGGCCGGTGAGCGCATCATCAATACCGCCGGCGAAATCCTGCGCAAGGTCGAAAGCATCAAGCAGATTGCCCAGGAGTTCTCCAACGAGAAGAAGGGCACGCTGTCCATCGCCACCACCCACACCCAGGCGCGTTATGCCTTGCCGCCGGTGATCAGCAACTTCATCAAGCAGTACCCGGAAGTGTCCTTGCACATGCACCAGGGTTCGCCCATGCAGATTGCCGAAATGGCTGCGGACGGTACGGTCGACTTTGCCATCGCCACCGAGGCGCTGGAGCTGTTCGGCGACCTGATCATGATGCCGTGCTACAAGTGGAATCGCTGCGTGGTAGTGCCGCAGGGCCATCCGTTGACCAAGCTGCCAAAGCTTACCCTGGAAGCGGTCGCCGAATACCCGATCGTTACCTACGTGTTCGGTTTCACCGGGCGTTCGAAGCTGGACGAAGCGTTCAACCACCGCGGCCTCACGCCGAAAGTTGTGTTTACCGCGGCTGACGCCGACGTGATCAAAACTTATGTGCGCCTGGGGCTGGGCGTGGGAATCGTCGCCAAGATGGCGGTGGACACCAAACTCGACAGCGACCTGGTGGCCCTGGATGCCAGCGAGCTGTTCGAAGCCAGCATTACCAAGATCGGCTTCCGCCGCGGCACTTTCCTGCGTGGTTTCATGTGCGACTTCATTGAGAAGTTCGCCCCGCACCTGACCCGTGAAGTGATGGCCAAGGCCATTCAGTGCCATAACAAGCAGGAGCTGGAAGATCTGTTCGAAGGCGTCGAGCTGCCGGTGCACTGATCCGGAATTGCAGGGGGCCGCTTTGCGGCCCATCGCGACACAAGGCCGCTCCTACAGGAGATCACATTCCCCTGTAGGAGCGGCCTTGTGTCGCGATGGGCTGTGAAACAGCCCCGGCTATTTCAAGCCTTGCTGATCAGGTTGCCCGCGTGCAACCCGCATTCCTTCTGCGTCGACTCTTCCCACCACCAACGCCCTTCGCGCTCATGCTGGTTTGGCAGCACCGGGCGGGTGCAGGGCTCGCAGCCGATGCTGATGAAGCCGCGCTCGTGCAGGCTGTTGTACGGCAGCTCCAGCATGCGGATATAACCCCACACCTCCTCGCTGGTCATCTGCGCCAGTGGGTTGAACTTGTACAGGGTGCGTTCGGGCGTGGAGAACGCGCTGTCGATTTCCACTGCAGCCACCTGGCTGCGGGTGCCCGGGCTCTGGTCGCGGCGCTGGCCGGTGGCCCAGGCGCTAACGGTGGCCAACTTGCGACGCAGCGGCTCGATCTTGCGGATGCCGCAGCACTCGCCGTGGCCGTCCTTGTAGAAGCTGAACAGGCCCTTTTCCTTGACGAACGGGTCGAGTTTGGCGCGGTCGGGGCTGAGGATTTCGATCGGCAGGTTGTACTGCTCGCGGACCTGGTCGATGAACCGGTAAGTCTCCGGGTGCAGGCGGCCGGTATCGAGGCTGAACACCTTGACCTGCTTGTTCAGCTTCCAGGCCATGTCCACCAGCACCACGTCCTCGGCGCCGCTGAAGGAAATCCACAGGTCATCACCGAAGTGCTCGAAGGCAAGCTTGAGGATGTCCTGCGGGGACTTGTTGGCATAGGTCGCGGCCAGGGCGGCGACGTCGAAGGGTTGGCTCATCAGGCGGTTTCCATCTTGGCTGTGGCGCTGTGCGCTCGTAGTGAGGTGATGGTAACAAAAAATGCCGGGTTAGGCGGGCCTGGAGTCGGTGGCGCCTGCGCCCACAGGTACAGCGCACATCTGCCAGTTGTGGGAGCGGGCGAGCCCGCGAAGCAGGCGCCGCCGATCACAAGCCCTGCAAGGTCTCCATCAACACCCGCACCTTGGCAATCGACTCTTCATATTCGGCCTGCCACTCGGAGTCGGCCACCACCGCGCCGCCGCCCCAGCAACTGACCTGCCCACCCTTGACCAGCAGGCTGCGAATGGCAATCGAGCTGTCCATCTCGCCGCGCACATCCACGTAGAGCAGTGAGCCGCAGTACAGCGCCCGGCGTGCCGGCTCCAGTTCATCGATGATCTGCATGGCGCGGATCTTCGGCGCGCCGGTGATCGAACCGCCGGGGAAGCTGTCGCCGATCAGGTCAAGGGCATCCTTGTCGCTGGCCAACTGGCCGGTGATGCTGCTGACCAGGTGGTGCACGTTGGGGTAGCTCTCCAGGCTGAACAGCTCCGGCACCTTCACCGAGCCGATCTCGCAGGTACGCCCCAGGTCGTTGCGCAGCAGGTCGACGATCATCAGGTTTTCCGAGCGATCCTTGGGGCTGTGCAGCAGCTCCTCGGCATTGCGCATGTCTTCTGCCGGGTTGCTGGCGCGCGGGCGGGTGCCCTTGATCGGCCGGGTTTCCACCTGGCGCTGGCTGACGCGGATGAAGCGTTCGGGCGAAAAGCTCAGCAGGGCGCTGCCGTCGGCCAGTTGCTGGTAGCCGGAGAAGGGGGTGGGGCAGGCTTTGCGCAGGGCCTGGTAAGCGTGCCACGGGTCGCCCTGGCAGGGCGCGCGGAAGCGCTGGGTAAGGTTGATCTGGTAGCAGTCGCCGGCCTGGATGTAGCGCTGCACCTGGTCAAAGGCGGCCTTGTACTGCTCGGGCTGCAGGTCGCCGGCCATCGGCGCGAGTAGCTGGAAGCTGCCGCTTTCCGCGTTGTCGACACCTTCGAACAGGGCGATCAGGCGTTCCCGTTCGCTGTCCGGCAGGCTCGGGTGGAACACCAGTTGGCTGATCGCGCACTGGTGGTCGGTCACCAGCGCCCAGGCATACAGCCCCAGTTGCGCGTCCGGCAGGCCAAGGTCGTCCACGGCCAGGCTGGGCAGGTGTTCCAGGCGGCGGCCGAAGTCATAGCTCAGGTAGCCGATCAGGCCGCCGGCAAACGGCAGCTCGCTGCCTGCGGGCAACTGCGCATGGCCCAGCTGTGCCAGGCCGGCGCGCAGGCGCTGGAGGAAGGTGCGGCCATCTTCGTCGGGCTGCGCCTGCAGGTGTTGCAGCGGCCAGGCGCTGAGCAGGTCGAAGCGCCCGCGTTCGGCGCCGGGGCGGGCGCTGTCCAGCAGGATCGCACCGGGGGCCTGGCGCAGGCGGGCGAAAAAGGCGGCAGGGTCGGGCTGGTAGGGCAGGGGGTGGAGCGTACAGGTCGGCATCAGTGTGGACGGCGATGTAAAAGCGAGGAGAGCGATTGTAGACCTGTGCAGGAAATGCGCCTAGCGCTGGGCGCGACATTCAACATTGTGTTTGGCGCCGGGGGGCTGCTTTGCAGCCCATTCGCAGCACAAGGCTGCTCCTGCAGGAGATAGCGTAAACCTGTAGGAGCAGCCTTGTGCTGCGAATGGGCCGCAAAGCGGCCCCCCGGGTTGCTAGCGCGGATGCACGTGCCCGAACAAACCTTGCGATACTCGCACGCGCTGTTCGGCATCTTCGCTGATGCCATCCTTGGCCAGCGCTTCCAGGTGCGCCTCGATGGCGTGGGTGCGCTGGGTCAGGCCGCAGTCGTTGGCGATCTGGATGTTCAGGCCCGGGCGGGCGTTGAGTTCGAGGATCAGCGGCCCCTTGTCCTGGTCCAGCACCATGTCGACACCGATGTAGCCCAGGCCGCACAGCTCGTAGCAGCCGGCCGCCAGCTTCATGAAACCGTCCCAGTTCGGCAACTGCACGCCATCCACCGCATTGGTGGTGTCCGGGTGCTTGCTGATGATGTTGTTCAGCCAGGTGCCGCGCAGGGTAACGCCGGTGGCCAGGTCGACACCCACGCCGATGGCGCCCTGGTGCAGGTTGGCCTTGCCGCCGGACTGGCGGGTCGGAAGGCGCAGCATGGCCATCACCGGGTAGCCCATCAGCACGATGATGCGGATGTCCGGCACGCCTTCGTAGCTGATGCTCTTGAAGATCTGGTCGGGGGTGACCCGGTACTCGATCAGTGCGCGGTCGCGGTGGCCGCCCAAGGAGTACAGGCCGGTGAGGATGCTCGAGATCTGGTGTTCGATCTCCTCGTGGCTGATGATCTTGCCCGATACCGTGCGGTAACGGTCCTCGAAGCGGTCGGCGATCACCAGGATGCCGTCACCGCCAGCGCCCTGCGCCGGCTTGATGACGAAATCGTTGCGCCCGCCGATGATCTGGTCGAGCTTCTCGATCTCTTTCTCGGTCTCGATGATGCCGTACATTTCCGGCACATGGATGCCGGCCGCCAGGGCGCGCTCCTTGGTGATGATCTTGTCGTCGACGATCGGGTACAGGTGGCGCTTGTTGTACTTCAGCACGTAGTCCGCGTTGCGCCGGTTGATACCCATGATGCCCCGGGCCTCCAGGGCTTTCCACGTCTTGATCAGGCCAAACATCAGGCGTCAGCCTTCTTCAGGAATGCCTTGAAGCGCACGAGCTCGGTCAGGCGGTAGCCGCGGTAGCGACCCATTGCCAGCATGAAGCCCACCAGGATCAGCAGCACGGCCGGGAAGGTGAACACGAAGTACACCAGCTCCGGCACCATCATCAACAGGTGCGCCAGGGAAGCGGCGAACAGGGTGCCGATGGCCACTTTCATGGCATGGCCGCCGCCACGCTCTTCCCAGGTGATGGACAGGCGCTCGATGGTCATGGTCAGGATCACCATCGGGAACAGCGCTACCGACAACCCGCGCTCCAGGCCCAGCTTGTGGCTGAACAGGCTGATGGCGGCAATCAGCACCACGACGAAGGTCAGTACCACAGACAGGCGTGGCAGCATCTGCAGCTTCAGGTGTTCCAGGTACGAGCGCAGCGACAGGCCCAGGGCGGTGATTACCGTGAACAGCACGATACCGAAGCCCAGCTGGGTCTCGCGGAAGGCCAGGGCGATCAGTACCGGGGTGAAGGTACCCAGTGTCTGCAGGCCGACCAGGTTGCGCAGCACCAGGATCACCAGCACACCGATCGGGATCATCACCATGATCATGAAGGTTTGCTGGGTCTGCAGCGGCAGGCCGTACAGCGAATATTCTAGGAAGTCGGCGTCGGTATTCTCGTCGGTCAGCTTGGCCAGACGGATGGCGTTCATCTCGCTGTTGTTCATGCTGAAGGTAACGTTGGCCTTCTTGCCGCCATCGACGGTGATCAGGTTGTCGTCACCGGTCCACCACAGCAGGCGATCGCTGGGCAGGCCCTGCTCGCCGGTGTCCGGGTTGAAGTACAGCCAGTCGGTACCGTTGAAGCTGCGCAGCCACAGTTCCGGGGTTTGCGGGGTGTCGGCCACCAGGCGGATGGTGTGCACCTTCTCCATCGGTACGTGGGCGATCGACAGCAGCAGGTCGATGACCTGGGCCTTCTTCATGGCCGAGGTGTCGCCGGCCAGCAGAAGCTTGACGTTGTCGTCGTTGAGGTTGTTGACCCGCTTGATGGTCTCGCTGACGAAGGTCTCGACGTCGGCCGAATGCTGGCGGATCGGCGCCATCAGGGCCTCGGCGGCGATCTTTTCGGGGCCTTCCACTGCCAGGCTGTCACGGAAGGTCGGGCCTTTGACCGTGGTCTTCTCGTTGCTGTAGCGCTTGGTCAGCACCAGGCGGTAGTAGAGGGTCTGGTTGCCGCTGGCGCGGCGGGCCGACCAGGTAACCTTGCGGTTGCCGTCGGCACGGTTGACGCTCACCCCGTAGTTGTTGGAGATGAAGCTCTCGTTGAGGCTGACGTAGTCGCGGTTCAGCGGTGGCACGAACATCTGCACCTTGACCGGGTCCTTGGTGCTGGCCACGAACTCGACCTTGGCGTCGATGTTCCACAGGTCGTCGGTTTCATCCTCGGTTACCGGGATGCCGAGTACGAAGATCTGATAAGCCGTGACCGCCACGCCCAACAGCACCAGCACGGTGATCAGGACTTTCAGATGGAGGGTAAGAGAGCGCATCGGGATTACTCTGCTTTGGGAGCGTCGGTGGCACAGGCAGGTTTGCCGGCCGCGTATTTAAGGCTTGGGTCGACCAGCGCGTCGAAGTGCTTGAGCGCCTCGGAGCCGATCAGCAGCGGGAACTGGAAGGCGCTGCGGTCGGTGAGGTTGACTTCGATGGTGCGCATGGCCTGGCCCATGCAGATTTCAAGTTCGATGACCGGGCGCGCGGTGTAGGCCTTGCCCGATTCAGCATCATAGTCGCCGGCCCGGCGCTTGATCTTGCTTACGCGTGCCAGCGGGCGTTCGATAGGGTGCGAATGGGCGGCGTCGATGGCCAGGTAGAAGCGCACCCAGCTTTCGCCGTTGCGCTTGAAACGCTTGATGTCGCGGGCGCTGAGCGACGCGGTCTTGGCGCCGGTGTCGAGCTTGGCGGCCACTTCCAGGTCCAGGTCGCCCAGGCGTGCATATTCGTTGAGACCGTACACGGTCTTGCCTGCGGCCTGGCCAAGGGCCGGCAGCAGGGTGAGGCAGAGCAGCAATGATGCGGGTGTAAGTCTCATATTCCTGGCGCGGTGCAGTGCAAGGTTCGGGGCTGTTTTCAAAGCCATGTTCAGAGCCGTGTTCAGGGCAAGGCGACTGGCAGCGACTGCGCAAGCTTCCTCGTTCATCTGTCAACAGCATGAATGGATGACAGACAGGCTATCCATACTCCATCGGAGGCGCGGCATTCTATCACGCCGGCGCCTTGACGCCAGCGGTGCGCGATCTGACAGCACCGGGCTGGCATTAGTTCGTTCTTAGACGATTGTCGACAATATTGATTTTGTCTTTGACTGCTTCGGTCTAATTCGCTAATTTCTGGCAAAGAGATTTTCAAGGTGTCGACAATATGCAGGACCTATCCACCCCCAGCCCGGTGCTGACAGACGAAACGGAAACCTTGTCCGAAAACGTCTTCCGGCGCATCCAGGCGGCCATCGTCAAGGGCGATATCGCCCCCGGCAGCAAGATTTCCGAGCCGGAGCTGGCGCGTACCTATGGCATCAGCCGCGGGCCGCTGCGCGAGGCCATCCACCGCCTCGAAGGCCAGCGCCTGCTGGTGCGCGTGCCGCATGTGGGGGCGCGGGTGGTGTCGCTCAATCATGCCGAACTGATCGAGCTGTACGAAATTCGCGAATCGCTGGAAGGCATGGCTTGCCGCCTGGCCGCCGAACGCATGAGCCAGGCCGACATCGACGAACTGCGCCGGGTGCTCGACACCCACGAGCGCGATGCCGCGTTCCAGGCCGGCCTGGGCTATTACCAGCAGGAAGGCGACTACGACTTTCATTACCGGATCATCCAGGGCAGCGGTAACCAGACCCTGGTCAAGATGCTCTGCGGCGAGCTGTACCAGCTGGTGCGCATGTACCGCATCCAGTTTTCCGCCACGCCCAACCGGCCGCGCCAGGCCTTTGCCGAACACCACCGCATTCTCGATGCCATCGCCGACCGTGACGGCGAGCTGGCCGAACTTCTGATGCGCCGCCACATCGGCGCGTCCAAGCGCAATATCGAGCGTCACTATCTGGACGCCCACAACAACAGCCCACGAGGTGAGAAATGACTGTGAAGAGCACCCCCGGTCAGCGTTTCCGCGACGCCGTTGCCGCTGAACATCCGCTGCAGGTGGTTGGCGCCATCAATGCCAATCATGCCCTGCTGGCCAAGCGCGCCGGCTTCAAGGCCATCTACCTGTCCGGTGGCGGCGTCGCCGCCGGTTCGCTGGGCCTGCCGGACCTGGGCATCAGCGGCCTGGACGATGTACTCACCGATGTGCGCCGCATCACCGACGTGTGCGACCTGCCGCTGCTGGTGGATGTCGACACCGGTTTCGGTGCCTCTGCCTTCAACGTCGCCCGTACCGTGCGCTCGATGAGCAAGTTCGGCGCTGCCGCCATCCATATCGAGGACCAGGTTGGCGCCAAGCGCTGCGGCCACCGCCCGAACAAGGAAATCGTCAGCCAGCAGGAAATGGTCGACCGCATCAAGGCCGCAGTCGATGCCCGTACCGATGACAGCTTCGTGATCATGGCGCGTACCGACGCCCTGGCCGTGGAGGGCCTGAACGCCGCCCTGGACCGCGCCGCCGCCTGCGTCGAGGCCGGTGCCGACATGATCTTCCCTGAAGCCATCACCGAGCTGCAGATGTACAAGACCTTCGCCGACCGGGTGAAGGCACCGATCCTGGCCAACATCACCGAGTTCGGCGCCACGCCGCTGTACACCACCGAGGAGCTGGCCTCGGTCGACGTGTCGCTGGTGCTGTACCCGCTGTCGGCGTTCCGCGCCATGAACAAGGCAGCCGAGAACGTGTACACCGCGCTGCGCCGCGACGGCACGCAGAAGAACGTGATCGACACCATGCAGACCCGCATGGAGCTCTACGATGCCATTGGTTACCACGCCTTCGAGCAGAGCCTCGATGCGCTGTTTGCCCAGAAAAAAGGTTGAGCCTGTGAGGGCCTCATCGCCGGCAAGCCGGCTCCCACAGGTACCGCACAAGGTTCGAGCCCTGTGCAGGACATTGTGGGAGCTGGCTTGCCGGCGATAGGGCCGATACAGCCACCCCCGAATTAGCCAGAAAGAATCCATAACAAGTTCAAGAAAGGAGAAACACCATGGCCGAAGCAAAAGTACTCAGTGGCGCAGGCCTGCGCGGCCAGGTGGCCGGCCAGACCGCGCTGTCGACCGTGGGCCAGGCCGGTGCCGGGCTGACCTACCGCGGTTACGATGTGCGTGACCTGGCAGCCGGTGCCGAATTCGAGGAAGTCGCCTACCTGTTGCTGTACGGCGAGCTGCCGAACAAAGCCGAACTGGCCGACTACAAGCGCAAGCTCAAGGGCCTGCGCGACCTGCCGCAAGCCCTGAAGGAAGTGCTCGAGCGCATCCCGCGTGACGCCCACCCGATGGACGTGATGCGCACAGGTTGCTCGGTGCTGGGTACCCTGGAGCCCGAACTGACCTTCGAGGCCCAGCGCGACAAGACCGACCGCCTGCTGGCGCTGTTCCCGGCGGTGATGTGCTACTGGTATCGCTTCACCCACGATGGCGTGCGTATCGACTGCACCAGCGACGAAGACACCCTCGGTGGCCACTTCCTGCACCTGCTGCACGGCAAGAAGCCGAGCGAGCTGCACGTCAAGGTCATGAACGTGTCGCTGATCCTCTACGCCGAGCACGAGTTCAACGCCTCGACCTTCACCGCTCGCGTCTGTGCCTCGACCCTGTCCGACCTGTACTCCTGCGTCACCGCTGCCATCGGCTCCCTGCGCGGCCCGCTGCACGGCGGTGCCAACGAGGCGGCGATGGAATTGATCGAACGCTTCCAGAGCCCGCAGGAAGCCACTGCCGAGCTGCTGCGCATGCTCGAGCGCAAGGACAAGATCATGGGCTTTGGCCATGCCATCTACAAAGAGTCCGACCCGCGCAACGAGGTGATCAAGGGCTGGTCGAAACAGCTCGCCGACGAAGTCGGTGACAAGGTGCTGTACCCGGTCTCCGAAGCCATCGACAAGACCATGTGGGAGCAGAAGCGCCTGTTCCCCAACGCCGACTTCTACCACGCCTCGGCGTACCACTTCATGGGCATCCCGACCAAGCTGTTCACCCCGATCTTCGTCTGCTCGCGCCTGACCGGCTGGGCGGCGCACGTCTTCGAACAGCGCGCCAACAACCGCATCATCCGCCCGAGCGCCGAGTATGTCGGCGTCGAGCAGCGCCAGTTCGTGCCGATCGAACAGCGCTGACAGGCCGTACCTGTGGGGGTCTGTTCCGGCCTCATCGCCGGCAAGCCGGCTCCCACAGGGACTGCACCAGCCTCAGGAGCAGTGCAATACCTGTGGGAGCCGGCTTGCCGGCGATGAGGCCGGAACAGCTGACACAGGGCTGCAACTAGAAAGCTATCCACGACCGTACCGTGACCGAGCCTGATAACGATATGAACACTGCATTCCGCAAGCACCTGCCAGGCACCGACCTGGACTACTTCGATGCCCGCGCGGCGGTCGAGGCCATCAAGCCCGGCGCCTACGATGGCCTGCCTTACACCTCTCGCGTACTCGCCGAGAACCTGGTGCGCCGCTGCGACCCGGCTACCCTCGACGCCTCGCTGGGCCAGCTGATCGAGCGCAAGCGCGACCTCGACTTCCCGTGGTTCCCGGCCCGCGTGGTGTGCCACGACATTCTCGGCCAGACTGCACTGGTCGACCTCGCCGGCCTGCGTGACGCCATTGCCGACAAAGGCGGCGACCCGGCCCAGGTCAACCCTGTGGTGCCGGTGCAGCTGATCGTCGACCACTCGCTGGCCGTCGAGTGCGGTGGTTTCGACCCGCAGGCCTTCGAAAAGAACCGCGCCATCGAAGACCGCCGCAACGAAGACCGCTTCCATTTCATCAACTGGACCAAGAAGGCGTTCAAGAACGTCGACGTGATCCAGCCGGGCAACGGCATCATGCACCAGATCAACCTGGAGAAGATGTCGCCGGTGATCCACAACGACCGTGGCGTGGCCTACCCGGATACCTGCGTCGGCACCGACAGCCACACCCCGCATGTCGACGCCCTGGGCGTGATTGCCATCGGCGTGGGTGGCCTGGAGGCCGAGAACGTGATGCTCGGCCGTGCCTCGTGGATGCGCCTGCCGGAAATCGTCGGCGTCGAGCTGACCGGCAAGCTGGCGCCGAACATCACCGCCACCGACCTGGTGCTGGCCCTGACCGAATTCCTGCGCAAGCAGAAAGTCGTCGGCGCCTACCTGGAGTTCCACGGCGAGGGTGCACGTGCCCTGACCCTGGGCGACCGCGCCACCATTTCCAACATGGCCCCGGAATATGGCGCCACTGCGGCGATGTTCGCCATCGACCAGCAGACCATCGACTACCTGCGCCTGACCGGTCGCGAAGAGCAACAGGTCAAGCTGGTGGAAACCTATGCCAAGGCCACCGGCCTGTGGGCCGACAGCCTGGGCGGTGCAGTCTACGAGCGCACGCTGAGCTTCGACCTGTCGAGCGTGGTGCGCAACATGGCCGGCCCGTCCAACCCGCATGCCCGCGTCGCCACCAGCGACCTGGCGGCCAAAGGCATCGCCGGCAGCTGGGAAGAAGTGCCAGGGCAGATGCCAGATGGCGCGGTGATCATTGCTGCCATCACCAGCTGCACCAACACCAGCAACCCGCGCAACGTGATTGCCGCAGGCCTGCTGGCGCGCAATGCCAACAAACTGGGGCTGGCCCGCAAGCCGTGGGTCAAGTCGTCGTTGGCGCCTGGTTCCAAGGCCGTGCAGCTGTACCTGGAAGAAGCCGGGCTGGAGAAGGAGCTTGAGCAGCTCGGCTTTGGCATCGTCGCCTTCGCCTGTACCACCTGCAACGGCATGTCCGGTGCCCTGGACCCGGTGATCCAGCAAGAGATCATCGACCGTGACCTGTACGCCACTGCCGTGCTGTCGGGTAACCGCAACTTCGACGGGCGCATCCACCCGTATGCCAAGCAGGCCTTCCTCGCTTCGCCGCCACTGGTGGTGGCATACGCCATCGCCGGTACCATTCGCTTCGACATCGAAAAGGATGTACTGGGCGTGGTCGATGGCAAGGAAATCCGCCTCAAGGATATCTGGCCCAGCGACGAAGAAATCGACGCCGTGGTACGTGCCGCGGTCAAGCCGGAGCAGTTCCGCAAGGTGTACATCCCGATGTTCGCCATCGAGGAAGACCGTGGGCCGAAGGTGGCGCCGTTGTATGACTGGCGCCCGATGAGCACCTACATCCGCCGCCCACCGTACTGGGAGGGTGCCTTGGCCGGTGAACGGACCCTGCGCGGCATGCGCCCGCTGGCAGTGCTGCCGGACAACATCACCACCGACCACCTGTCGCCGTCCAACGCCATCATGCTCGACAGTGCTGCCGGCGAGTACCTGGCGAAGATGGGCCTGCCGGAGGAGGACTTCAACTCTTACGCTACCCACCGTGGCGACCACCTGACCGCCCAGCGCGCCACCTTTGCCAACCCCAAGCTGTTCAACGAAATGGTGCGCAAGGAAGACGGCAGCGTGAAGCAGGGCTCGCTGGCGCGTATCGAGCCGGAAGGCAAGGTCACCCGCATGTGGGAGGCGATCGAGACCTACATGGAGCGCAAGCAGCCGCTGATCATCGTCGCCGGTGCCGACTACGGCCAGGGTTCGTCCCGTGACTGGGCGGCCAAGGGTGTGCGCCTGGCCGGTGTCGAGGCGATCGTCGCTGAAGGCTTCGAGCGTATTCACCGTACCAATCTGGTGGGCATGGGCGTACTGCCGCTGGAGTTCAAGCCGGGCACCGACCGCAAGACCCTCGGCCTGGATGGCAGCGAAACCTATGACGTGCTGGGCGCGCGTACGCCGCGGGCGACGCTGACCCTTGTGGTCACCCGCGCCAACGGCGAGCGCCTGGAGGTGCCGGTGACCTGCCGCCTGGACACCGCCGAGGAAGTGTCGATCTACGAGGCCGGCGGGGTGCTGCAACGCTTCGCCCAGGACTTCCTGGAAGCGACCGCCTAATTGCAGGGGGCCGCTTTGCGGCCCATCGCCGGCAAGCCAGCTCCCACAGGGATTGCACAATCCTGCAGCCAGCTGGGTTCCTGTGGGAGCTGGCTTGCCGGCGATGGGCTGCATGGCAGCCCTGGGTTTTCATGTCTATCAGACAGGACAGCACATCCATGGCTCATGTACCGCAAGTAAAAATCCCCGCCACCTACATCCGTGGCGGCACCAGCAAAGGCGTGTTCTTCCGCCTGCAAGACCTGCCCGAGCAGGCGCAGATCCCCGGCCCGGCCCGCGACGCACTGCTGCTGCGGGTGATCGGCAGCCCCGACCCTTACGGCAAGCAGATCGACGGCATGGGCGGTGCCACTTCGAGCACCAGCAAGACCGTGATCCTGTCGCAGAGCATCAAGCCTGAGCACGACGTCGACTATCTGTTCGGCCAGGTCAGCATCGACAAGGCCTTCGTCGACTGGAGCGGTAACTGCGGCAACCTCTCCGCCGCGGTCGGTTCGTTCGCCATCAGCAGCGGCCTGGTCGACCCGGCGCGCATTCCGCGCAATGGCATCGCCACCGTGCGCATCTGGCAGGCCAACATCGGCAAGACCATCATCGCCCATGTGCCGATCACCGAAGGTGAAGTGCAGGAAACCGGCGACTTCGAGCTGGACGGGGTGACCTTCCCGGCCGCCGAGGTGCAGCTGGAATTCTTAGATCCGGCGGCCGATGAAGATGGCGACGGCGGGGCGATGTTCCCCACCGGCAACCTGGTCGATGACCTCGAGGTGCCGGGTGTCGGTACGTTCAAGGCGACCCTGATCAATGCCGGCATCCCGACCATCTTCGTCAATGCGGCGGATATCGGCTACACCGGCACCGAACTGCAGGACGCCATCAACGGCGATCCGCAGGCGCTGCTGCGCTTCGAGACGATTCGCGCCCATGGCGCCGTGCGCATGGGCCTGATCGACAACGTCGACCAGGCTGCCGGGCGTCAGCACACGCCGAAAGTGGCTTTCGTCGCGCCGCCGAGCACCTACACTGCGTCCAGTGGCAAAGCGGTGCAGGCAGGTGATATCGACCTGCTGGTACGGGCCTTGTCGATGGGCAAGCTGCACCATGCAATGATGGGGACGGCCGCGGTGGCCATCGGTACCGCGGCGGCCATTCCGGGCACGCTGGTCAACCTCGCCGCAGGCGGGGGCGAGCGCAGCGCCGTGCGTTTCGGCCACCCCTCGGGCACCCTGCGGGTGGGGGCCGAGGCGCGCCAGGTGAATGGTGAATGGACAGTGACCAAGGCAATCATGAGCCGCAGTGCTCGCGTGCTGATGGAGGGCTGGGTTCGCGTGCCTGGCGATAGCTTCTAACGCACCACTGGCGCTCGGCTTTAGTTCGTTGGGGCCGCTTTGCGCCCCTTCGCGGGCAAGCCCGCTCCTACACGGTGTGCGCGGTACCTGTAGGAGCGGCCTTGTGTCGCGAAGGGCTGCAAAGCAGCCCCGGCAATTCTGAAGGGAGCTGGATATGAGCGCCAACGTAGACCTCAACGCCCGCCCAGACTATGACCGGGTGCTGCAAACCCTCGCCGATTACGCCCTCACGTACCGGGTCGAATCCGCCGAAGCCCTGGATACCGCGCGCAACTGCCTGATGGATACCCTCGGCTGCGGCCTGCTGGCCCTGCGCTTCCCCGAATGCACCAAGTTGTTAGGCCCCCAGGTGGAAGGCACCGTGGTGCCCAACGGCGCCCGCGTGCCCGGCACCGCCTACCGCCTCGACCCGGTCAAGGCTGCCTGGGACATCGGCTGCACGGTGCGCTGGCTGGACTACAACGATACCTGGCTGGCCGCCGAATGGGCCCACCCCTCGGATAACCTTGGCGGCATCCTGGCCGTTGCCGATCACCTGTCGCAGAAGCACGTGGCCGCAGGTGAGGCACCGCTGCTGATGCGTGATGTGCTCGAAGCCATGGTCATGGCTCACGAGATTCAGGGCGTGATGGCGCTGGAAAACGCCTTCAACCGCGTTGGCCTCGACCACGTGATACTGGTCAAGGTGGCCTCAACCGCGGTGTGTGCGAGGCTGATGGGGGCCAACCGTGAGCAGATGCTGAGCGCTCTTTCCCATGCCTTCGTCGACGGCCAGGCGCTGCGTACCTACCGCCATGCACCCAACGCTGGCTCGCGCAAATCGTGGGCCGCTGGTGACGCTTCCAGCCGTGGCGTGCGCCTGGCCGATATCGCCCTGCGTGGCGAGATGGGCGTGCCTGGCGTGCTCACCGCGCCGCAGTGGGGCTTCTACGATGTGCTGTTCAGTCACACCAACAAGGACCTGGCGCTCAAGCCTGCCGGGCAGCAAGAGCTGCGCTTGCCGCAGGCCCTGGGTAGCTATGTGATGGAAAACGTGCTGTTCAAGGTCAGTTTCCCCGCCGAGTTCCACGCTCAGACTGCCTGCGAGGCGGCGGTAGCCCTCCACCCACTGGTGCGTAACCGCCTGCACGAAATCGACCGTATCGTCATCACCACCCAGGAGTCGGCGATCCGCATCATTTCCAAGAGCGGTCCGCTGGCCAATGCCGCTGACCGCGACCACTGCCTGCAGTACATGGTGGCAGTGCCGCTGATTTTCGGTCATCTGGTGGCCGAGCATTATGAAGATGCCTTCCATGCCAATCACCCAAGCATCGACCGCCTGCGCGAGAAGATGGAGGTGGTTGAAGACCCGCGCTTCAGCCGTGAGTACCTGGAGGCGGACAAGCGCTCGATCGCCAACGCACTGCAAGTGTTCTTCAAGGATGGCAGCAGTACCGAGCAGGTGGTGGTGGAATACCCGATCGGGCATCGCCGGCGGCGAGGGGAGGGCATACCGTTGCTGGAGGCCAAGTTCAGGGAAAACCTGGCGACGCGCTTTGCGCGGCAGCGGTGTGGGGAGATCGTGGATGTGTGCAAGGACCAGCAGAAGCTGGAGCAGATGGCGGTGCACAGGTTTGTCGACCTGTTCGTGATCTGAGTCGGCCTGCACAGCGCTCAAGGCCTGTGCAACCCCTGTAGGAGCAGCCTTGCGGTGCGAAGAGGCCATTAAAGCTCAGGAGAGTCTGTCGCCTTGCTGGCCTCTTCGCAGCGCAAGGCTGCTCCTACAGGGATCTCGGCTGGTGCGGGCAAAACAAGAAAGCCCCGACATTTCTGCCGGGGCTTTCTTTTACATCTTACAACTCAGCTTACGCCTGAACCACCGGGATCTTGGCGTTGGCTGCCGCTTCGCGGAACTCGGCGATCTGGTCGAAGCTCAGGTAGCGGTAAACGTCGGCAGCCATGCTGTCGATGTCCTTCGCGTACTGCATGTACTCTTCAACGGTCGGCAGCTTGCCGATGATCGAAGCGACAGCGGCCAGCTCGGCCGATGCCAGGTACACGTTGGTGGCGTCGCCCAGACGGTTCGGGAAGTTACGGGTCGAGGTGGAGACCACGGTCGAACCGGTCTGCACACGTGCCTGGTTACCCATGCACAGCGAGCAGCCTGGCATTTCCATGCGTGCGCCGGCCTTGCCGTAGATGCCGTAGTAGCCTTCTTCGGTCAGCTGGTGAGCGTCCATCTTGGTTGGCGGAGCCAGCCACAGACGGGTCGGGATACCGCCCTTGACCTTGTCCAGCAGCTTGCCGGCAGCGCGGAAGTGGCCGATGTTGGTCATGCACGAGCCGATGAACACTTCGTCGATCTTCTCGCCCTGTACCGAAGACAGCAGGCGGGCATCGTCCGGGTCGTTCGGTGCACAGAGCACAGGCTCTTTCACTTCGGCCAGGTCGATTTCGATGATCTCGGCGTATTCGGCATCGGCGTCGGCCGACAGCAGCTCAGGCTTGGCCAGCCAGGCTTCCATGGCCTGGGCGCGGCGCTCCAGGGTGCGGGCATCGCCGTAGCCTTCGCCGATCATCCAGCGCAGCAGGGTGATGTTGGACTGCAGGTACTCGGCGATGGCCTTCTCTGGCAGCTTGATGGTGCAACCGGCAGCGGAACGCTCGGCAGAGGCGTCGGACAGCTCGAAGGCTTGCTCGACGGTCAGCTCGTTCAGGCCTTCGATCTCGAGGATGCGGCCGGAGAAGATGTTCTTCTTGCCCTTCTTCTCGACGGTCAGCAGGCCCTTCTGGATGGCGTAGTAAGGGATGGCGTGGACCAGGTCACGCAGGGTGATGCCTGGCTGCAGTTTGCCCTTGAAACGCACCAGCACGGATTCTGGCATGTCCAGCGGCATGACGCCGGTGGCGGCGGCGAAGGCCACCAGGCCGGAACCGGCCGGGAACGAGATGCCGATCGGGAAGCGGGTGTGCGAGTCGCCACCGGTACCTACGGTGTCAGGCATCAGCATGCGGTTCAGCCAGCTGTGGATGATGCCGTCGCCCGGGCGCAGCGACACGCCGCCACGGGTGCGGATGAAGTCTGGCAGGGTGTGGTGGGTGGTGACGTCGATCGGCTTCGGATAGGCCGCGGTGTGGCAGAACGACTGCATCACCAGGTCAGCGGAGAAGCCCAGGCACGCCAGGTCCTTCAGCTCGTCGCGGGTCATCGGGCCAGTGGTGTCCTGGGAGCCGACGGTGGTCATCTTCGGCTCGCAGTAGGCACCTGGGCGCACGCCCTGGCCTTCTGGCAGGCCGCAGGCACGGCCGACCATTTTCTGTGCCAGGGTGAAGCCCTTGCCCGAATCGGCAGGCTGCTCCGGCTTCTTGAACAGGTCTGATGCGCCCAGGCCCAGTTCGGCACGGGCCTTCTCGGTCAGGCCACGGCCGACGATCAGCGGGATACGGCCGCCAGCGCGGACTTCATCCAGCAGCACTTCGGTTTTCAGCTCGAAGGTGGTGACCAGTTCGTCGCTGCCGTTACGGCGCACTTCGCCCTTGAACGGGTAAACGTCGATGACGTCGCCCATGGCCAGGTTGGTGCAGTCGAATTCGATCGGCAGGGCGCCGGCGTCTTCCATGGTGTTGTAGAAGATCGGGGCGATCTTGGTACCGAAGCAGAAACCACCGGCGCGCTTGTTCGGTACGTACGGGATGTCGTCGCCGAAGAACCACAGCACCGAGTTGGTGGCGGATTTGCGCGAAGAGCCAGTACCGACCACGTCACCGACGTAGGCAACCGGGTAACCCTTGGCCTTGACCGCTTCGATCTGGGCCAGCGGGCCGACCGAACCAGGCTGCTGCGGCTCGATGCCGTCGCGGGCCATCTTCAGCATGGCCAGTGCGTGCAGCGGGATGTCAGGGCGCGACCAGGCGTCCGGGGCAGGGGACAGGTCGTCGGTGTTGGTTTCGCCAGGCACCTTGAACACGGTCAGGGTGTACTTGTCGGCGATGGCCGGACGCGAGGTGAACCACTCGCCGGCAGCCCAGGATTGCAGCACGGCCTTGGCGTGAACGTTGCCGGCCTTGGCTTTTTCGGCCACGTCATGGAAGGCATCGAACATCAGCAGGGTGTGCTTGAGCTGTTCGGCCGCGACGGCGCCCAGTTCGGCGTCATCCAGCAGTGCGACCAGCGTTTCGATGTTGTAGCCGCCCTGCATGGTGCCCAGCAGTTCGGTGGCGTGCTTGCGGTCGATCAGAGGCGACTTGGCTTCGCCTTTGGCGACGGCGGAGAGGAAAGCGGCCTTGACATAGGCAGCTTCGTCGACCCCTGGCGGTACGCGGTGGGTGATCAGGTCTACGAGGAAGGCTTCTTCGCCGGCCGGCGGGTTTTTCAGCAGCTCGACCAGGCCTGCAGTTTGTTCGGCGTTCAGCGGCTGGGGCACGATACCCAGGGCGGCACGCTCTTCGATGTGTTTGCGGTAGGCTTCAAGCACAGTTATTTCCCTCATCAGTGGTCCCTAAAGGGGGTCCGGGACGCTCATCCAGCATTCAATGCACCCATGCGCTGCCACGGCTTTGTGGGCCGCCCAGCCAGAGTCGCAAAGAATCCTTACAGAAGCTGCTTTCAAAGTTTTACGCCTGCAGAACGGGGAGCTGATGAGGGCTGGCACGGGCATGCGAGGGATGCATGGCCCGGGCCAACGCCGTTCTACCGGATGAACTGTGCTCGTGACGCTTTGAAAACAGCTTCCAACGGACATTGTTGCCTTTGAAAAGGCGGGATGATTCTACGGCAAAAAAAGCCCGAAGGTAAGGCGGCGAAGATGACTTTAACGAGTGACCCTGGTTAGACAAAGGGCTAACATGGGTTCGTGTTCCATCGCCAAGCTGTTGTTTTTCATGTCCAACAAGTCCATCAAGACCCCTTGTGTCGGCCTGTGCTCCACGGTTTACGGAGACACGGTTTGCCGTGGCTGCAAGCGGTTTCACCACGAAGTGATCAGCTGGAACGGCTACGACGATGCGCAGAAGCGCGCCGTGTGGCTGCGCCTGGAGCAGCTGCTGGTGCAGGTGATGATGGCCAAGCTGGAGGTGTTCGACAAAGGTTTGCTGCGCCAGCAACTGGAGCAGCGTTCCATCCGCTTTGTCGAGCAGCAGTCGGAATATTGCTGGGCGTACCAGCTGATTGCCCGCGGGGCGCGGATGATCCGTGACCTGGAAGCCTATGGCATGGTGCTGTTGCCGGAGTTTCGCGACTGGGAACTGCCGCAGTTGCGCGACGCCATCGACCGCGAGTTCTTCCTGCTGTCCGAGGCGCATTACCAGCGCTACATCGCCCCCGGTTTCCTGCGCGATGCCTTGGAGGCGGGGCAGGGCTGAAGCTTTGTTGGGGAAGCTGCCGGCCTCTTCGCGGGCATTGCCCGCGAATGGGCTGGTGCGTTTACCAAATCAGTCGCCGGTATATTCGCAACCGCTGGTGCAGGTTTCGTGGATGCGCACCTTCGACAGTTCCGGCAGCAGCGGCTTGACCTGGTCCCAGATCCACTTGGCGATCACTTCGCTGGTAGGGTTTTCCAGGCCCGGGATGTCGTTCAGGTAGTTGTGGTCCAGTTGCTCGTAGATCGGCTTGAAGACCGCCTTGATCTCGGCGAAGTCGCGGATCCAGCCGGTGTGCGGGTCGAGCGGGCCGGTCAGGTGCAGGCCGACCTTGAACGAGTGGCCGTGCAGGCGACCGCATTTGTGCCCGGCAGGGACGTGCGGCAGGCGGTGGGCCGATTCGAATGTGAATTCCTTGAAGATTTCCACGCTGTCATAACTCTATGTGAATCAAGAATGCGCGCAGTCTACCAGCATGGCCGCTACAAGGCTTGCAGGCGTTCATGCAACCGCCCGGTGGCAATCAGCTCCAGCAACTCGTCGCCCAGCCGCTGGCTCTCGGCAATGGCCTTGTACCAGTAGCGCTTGCGGCCAGGCGCATCGCCCATGAAACGCTTGAAGTCATTGCGGTCGGGCAGCTTGCCGTAGGGCAGGGCCGCCAGGTACTGCGGCGAGGGCGTCATCAGCAGCACGTTCTGCAGGCGCGTGGCATCGCCCTTGCGCCAGGGCAGGGCCTTGTCGAACCAGCCGGGTACGACCTTGTCGGTGAAGTGCGGGTACAGCACCAGGTCGTCGCCGCGGTAGGGTAGGTCGAGGTGGTAGTCGAGCAGGCCGCCGTCGCGGTAGGTGCCTGCACCTGCGCCAGGGATGTCTTTCACGCCTTCCATGACCATGGGGATGGAGCCCGAGGCAAGCAGGGCATGGCGCAGGTTGGCCAGGTCCAGCGGCAGGCAGCGCGAGGGGAAGTCGGTCAGTGCGTCGAGCGGCGGCGTGGCGCGGCCGTCGTGCAGGATGATGCGCTCGAAGTGCCGTGCCAGGCGCGAGCGGCCGAGCAGGTTGCTGGCGATCACCGAACCCAGGCCGAGGCCCAGGCGGCCGCGATGGTCGTGGGCGAGCTGGCCATGGCTCTTCACCACCAGGATGTTCAGGCGATAGTGCGGGTTGGCCAGCAGCTGGCCGTCGCGGCCTTGCAGCAGGTCATCGAGCATGTGTTGGCAGCTGCGGCTGATTTCGGCCGGGGTGACGCCCTTGGCGAAATCCTGCTCGGTGTACAGTTCGCCCAGGCGACGGATGCCTGCTACCGGGTCGTCGAGGCAGGCACTGGCAAAGCGCCAGGCGCCGATCGAGGCGCCGATCAGCGCACGTTGGCGTGGCGCCGACGGCAGCCACTCACCGAACAGCGCCAGGTCCAGGCCCTGGATGCCCAGCGGCTTCGGCCCGCCAGCCGCACCCGGCAGCACACCGACGTCGGCCGCCTGCAGGCCGCGCTCGCGGACCTGCCGCAGGGCACGTTGGCCGGCCTTGAAGGTGAGGGCGGGGTATTTGATGTGAATGGCGCTCATGGCGGGTCTCTTGGGCGGCAGGCGAGTCATTGTAAAGGGTTCAAGGCATGCACAGGTATTTGTGCCATTGCCGAGGCCTGTGATGAACGGGTGGGAGCTGCGCTATCATGGCGCCAGTTGTTTTCAGGTTGAATTAAGGACCGGTGGTTAATCTTAACCCCGTAGACAACTTGTACAGTTCTCAGGAGAGAAGAACGATGAAACGCATGACTGCCCTGTTCACCGTAGCCGCCGCCCTTGCCCTGGGCGCCCATTCCGCCATCGCCAAGGATGTGCAGCCCGACGAAGTGGTCAAGCTGGTAGATGCCAAGACCGTCAAGTCGCTGGACGAACTCAAGGCCGCCGCCGTGGCCAAGCACCCAGGTGCCACCGTCACCGACTCGGAACTTGAAGATGAGTACGGTCGCTACATCTACAAGGTCGAGCTGCGCGACACGCAGAACGTCGAATGGGACGTGGCGCTGGACGCCAAGACCGGTGAAGTGCTGAAGGACGAGCGGGACAACTGATGATCCACCTACTGCGGCCGGCGCGCTACTTCGCGCTGGCGCTGCTGGCCGTGTGTTCCCTGGCCGTTGCCCGAGACCTCGATCAGGACGAAGCCCTGGAACTACGCCAGAAGGGCATCATCCTGCCGCTCGAGCATCTGCTGGAAACCGCCCTGGGGCGTCACCCCGGGGCGCGCCTGCTGGAGGCCGAGCTGGAAGAAGACGACAATCGCTACGAATACGAAGTCGAGTTGCTGACAGCTGAAGGCGTGGTGCGCGAGATCAAACTCGATGCCAGCAGCGGTGCCCTGCTAAAAGACGAGGAAGACGACTGAATGCGCCTGTTGCTTGTCGAGGACAATGTACCGTTGGCCGATGAACTTACCGCAGGCCTGCAGCGCCAGGGCTACGCCGTGGACTGGCTGGCCGATGGCCGCGACGCGGTGTACCAGGGCCAGAGCGAACCCTACGACCTGATCATCCTGGACCTTGGCCTGCCGGGCCTGCCGGGCCTGGAGGTGCTGGCCCAGTGGCGTGCCGCCGGCCTGGCCACGCCGGTGTTGATCCTTACTGCCCGTGGCTCGTGGGCCGAGCGTATCGAAGGGCTGAAGGCCGGGGCGGATGACTACCTGAGCAAACCCTTTCACCCCGAAGAGCTGCAGCTGCGCATCCAGGCGTTGTTGCGCCGTGCCCGTGGCCTGGCCAACCAGCCGACGCTGGAAGCGGCCGGCCTGCACCTGGACGAAAGCCGGCAGTGCGTGAACCGTGACGGCGTGGATATCCAGCTGACCGCCGCCGAGTTCCGCCTGCTGCGCTACTTCATGCTGCATCCGCAGCAGATCCTGTCCAAGAGCCACCTGGCCGAGCACCTCTACGACGGTGAAACCGAGCGCGACTCCAACGTGCTGGAAGTGCACGTCAACCACTTGCGACGCAAGCTGGGCCGCAGCGTCATCGAGACCCGCCGCGGGCAGGGCTACATCTACGCCGGGAGCGCCGCGTGAAGTCGATCCAGGCGCGCCTGAGCCTGGGCCTGGTGGCGGTGCTGGTGGTGGTCGGCCTGGTGCTTGCGCAGCTGACCCTGTGGTTGTTCGAGGTCGGCCTGCAGCGCTACCTGGAGAATGGCCTGCGCAAGGAAAGCGAAAACCTGCTGGTGGCCCTGGTGCGCGGGCCTTCGGGCCTGCAGCTGGATGAGCGGCGTATCTCGGCCGCCTACCAGCGGCCGTTTTCCGGCTATTACTTCCGCATCGATTTCGATAAAGGCACCTGGCGTTCCCGGTCGCTGTGGGATCTGGACATGCCCAAACCCGCCGCGCCGGGCCTTTCCGACAGCCACGAACTCGGCCCGGAAGGCCAGCAACTGCTTGCCCTGCGTGCCGACTACCGGCGCCTGGGCCAGGACATCTCGATCAGTGTGGCACAGGATTATTCACCGGTACGCGAAGGTTTCCGGCGCCTGCAGCAGATCGGCCTGGGCATGGGCCTGGTGGCGCTGATCCTGGTGCTGGTGTTGCAGCGCATCACCGTGACTCGCTCGCTGCGGCCGCTGGAGCGGGCACGCCAGCAGATCGCCCAGTTGCAGCAGGGCCAGCGCTCGCAGCTGGATGCCGAAGTGCCCAGCGAACTGGCGCCGCTGGTGGGGCAGATCAACCACCTGCTGAGCCATACCGAAGACAGCCTGCGCCGCTCGCGCAATGCCCTGGGCAACCTGGGCCATGCATTGAAGACGCCGCTGGCGGTGTTGCTGAGCCTGGCCTCCAGCGAGCGCCTGAAAGACCTACCGGATGTTCGCGTGCAGATGCGCGAGCA
This sequence comes from Pseudomonas shirazica, assembly GCF_015168335.1. Classification (NCBI taxonomy): domain Bacteria; kingdom Pseudomonadati; phylum Pseudomonadota; class Gammaproteobacteria; order Pseudomonadales; family Pseudomonadaceae; genus Pseudomonas; species Pseudomonas shirazica. The sequence goes on along the minus strand of NZ_CP063456.1, from coordinate 3,268,627 downwards.
ACTGGAGCAGATTCAGCAGCGCCTGGCGCGTGAGCTGAACCGTGCGCGCCTGGCGGGGGATGCGCTGCCTGGTGCGCAGTTCGACTGCGACGTCGAGCTGCCGGGGCTGCTGGGGACACTGGGCATGATCCATGGCGAGGGCCTGCTGCTGGCCAGGGATGTGCCGCCCGGGCTGCTGCTGCCTTGGGACCGCGAGGACATCCTGGAGCTGCTCGGCAACCTGCTGGACAACGCCTGCAAGTGGGCCGACAGCGAGGTGCGGCTGGGTATCGCGCCGAGTACCGATGGCTACCAGGTGTGGGTCGATGATGATGGCCCCGGTATCCCCGAGGGCCAGCGGCAGCAGGTGCTGGAGCGCGGCTCGCGGCTGGACGAGCAGGTAGACGGGCACGGGCTGGGGTTGGGCATCGTGCGCGATATCGTCGAGGCCTGGGGCGGGCGCCTGGCGCTGCTGGATAGCCCGTTGGGCGGCTTGCGGGTAAGCATCGACTTGCCGCGCAAGGCTCGGTAATGCCGGGGCCGCTTTGCGGCCCATCGCCGGCAAGCCAGCTCCCACAGGTACAGCGTTGCTCTCGAGGTTGTCGCTGTACCTGTGGGAGCGCGCCAACTTTTAGAATTTGAGCAAGACAGTTGCTCCCACGCCGCTCGCATCGACCTCAAGCCATGTGCAGGGCCCTGTGGGAGCTGGCTTGCCGGCGATGGGCTGCAAAGCAGCCCCATTGTGGGAGCCGACAAGCATGACCCCGTGGGCCATATCACCACTGCAAAAAAATTGCAGTACAGCCGCATTTTTTTGAATTAGCCCAATCTCACCCCACCCGGCAAAATTCCCCCACGAAACCCTGTGGTTTCCATCTCTCCACGGACGGAGCCCCTTGTGCTATTGCGACCGCAATACGAGGCCCAGGCCACCTCGGCTGGGCTTTCTTTTTAACCAGAAAAAACTACAGATTCCGATTACCTACATGCCTGCCTCGCGTTTCGAAAGTCGTTTGCAGCGGCTGTTGCCAGCGCCCCTGAATATTCCCCCCAAAGAATGGTTGCGTGCCGGTATCGGCGCGTTGTTCGGCCTTTTCCTCGCCGGCTGGCTGACCAGCATGGCCTACGGCCCCAGCATTGCCTTGCACCTGCTCGGCCCGCTGGCAGCTTCGGCCGTGCTGGTGTTCGCCGTGCACTCCGGCCCGTTGGCCCAGCCCTGGCCTGTGCTGGGCAGCTACGCCCTGGCCGGTGCGGTCGGCCTGGCCATGCGCCAGGGCTTCGGCCCGCAGCTGTGGGTTGCCGCTGCAGCCCTGGGTATCTCGATTCTGGTGATGTGCCTGCTGCGCTGCCTGCACCCGCCAGGCGGCGGGGTGGCGGTGAGCGCGGTGCTGGCCGACCCCGGGCTTACCGCCATGGGCGACCACCTGCTGGAGCCGGTGCTGCTCAACGCGTTGATCCTGGTAGCGGTGGCGATCCTCTACAACCACCTCACCGGCGTGCGCTACCCGAAAGGCGCGGTGCCGCGCAAGGACCTGCACCACACCCATGACCCGCTGCCCAGCGAGCGGGTCGGCATCCGTGGGGAAGACCTGGACCAGGCTCTGGAAGAACTGGGCGAGTTCGTCGATGTCACCCGTGACGAACTGGAACGCATCATCCTGGCCACCGAGCAACACGCCCTGCAGCGCAGCCTCGGCGGCATCACCGCGGCCTCGGTGATGTCCCGCGACGTGCAGTTCGCCACGCCCGACACTACCCTGGAGCAGGCCTGGAAACTGCTGGCCAGCCACCACCTGAAAACCCTGCCGGTGCTGCAGCAGGGCAAGCTGGTGGGAGTAGTCAGCCTCAGCGATCTGGTCGGCCCGGCCATGCAGCGTGGCCGCTTCAGTTGGCGTGGGTTGTTCGGCCGCAAGACGGTGCGCATGGAGCAGGTGATGAGCCGCCGGGTAATCAGCGTCAGCAGCCAGCACCCGCTGGAGCGCTTGCTGCCACTGCTGTGCGAACAGGGCCTGCATTGCCTGCCGGTGCTCGATGCCGACCAGTTGGTGGGGGTGATCACCCAGACCGATCTGATCGCCGGCCTCAAGCGCCAGTTGCTCAGCGAGGCCGAGGCTTCAGATAAGCGGGTCCCAGCGTTGTGACCAGTCGCTGGCGCCGGCGGCCACCAGACGGCGCAGGATGGCGAAGGCCTGTTGCAGGGCTTCGCTGTCGCGTTTACGCGGGTACACCAGGAAGGTCGGGTAGGTGAATTCCGGCGCCTGCGGTACTCGTTCGAACACCCCGCTGTCCAGATAGGCCTGCACTACCCGCGTGCGGAAGTAGCCACTGCCGCCCTGGTCGAGTATGAACTGCAAGGCCAGCGGGCCCAGGTTGAAGCTCAGCGCCGGGCGCGCGCAGTCGGGCAGGGCGGCATCGTGCTGGCGACGGAAGGCTTCTCCCCAGTCGATATAGATGTACGGGTCCGGCTGGTCGACGCGGCGCACACGGATCAGCTTCTCCTCCATCAACTGCTCCACCTGCAGGCCCGGGCCGTAGATCGGCTGGTAGACCAGCGCGGCATCCAGCAGGCCCATCTCGACCTTGCGCAGCAGCGATTCGCCGTCGCTCACCTCGCTGCGGATGGCATGGCTGGGCAGTTCGCGGTGCAGGGCACCGACCCAGTCGAGCAGCATCGGGTTGCCCAGGCTCACCTCACCGCCCACGTGCAGCACTTGCTGGCAGCCTTCGGGCAGCGGCAGGTCGCGGCGCGCCGCTTCCCAGGTTTGCACCATCTGGTTGGCGTAACTGACGAATGCCTCGCCGTCGCTGGTCAGGCTGGCGCCGTTGCGGCTGCGCACGAACAGCTGGCAGCCCAGTTGCTGCTCCAGGCGCTGCACCCGCGCGGTGATCGCCGTTTGTGACACGAACAGGCGTTCGGCGGCGGCGACCAGGCTGCCGCAACGCACGATTTCCAGAAAGGTACGGGCCTGATCGATATCCATGAGCTGCTCGGTGGCTGAAGGGGTGGCCTATTCTAGAGGCTTTGCACCGTTATGGGGCGTTTTTGCGTTGTCTGCAAATTTGCAGGTCGGTTGTGACTTTAGTCCCATGGCGGCGCGGGTGTAGCGGTCCATACTCAAGTTTCGCCCTTCAATAACAACAAGTACCGGGTTTCTTTCGATATGAGCTACCAGCACAGCTACGCCCATTCCATTTCCGACCCTGCCGCTTTCTGGGCGGAGCAGGCCGCGCACCTGGCCTGGCACCGCAAGCCAGCCCTCACGCTGCAAGAAAATGCCGACGGTACCCACCGCTGGTTTGCCGATGGCCGCCTGAACAGCTGCTACCTGGCCCTCGATCACCAGATCGAGCAGGGCCGTGGCGAGCAACTGGCGCTGATCTACGACTCGCCGGTGACCGGTGTGCAACAGGCCTACACCTACCACCAGCTGCGTGACGAGGTGGCGCGCCTGGCCGGGTTGTTGCGCCAGCTGGGGGTGAACAAGGGCGATGGCGTGATCATCTACATGCCCATGGTGCCGCAGGCGGCCATGGCCATGCTGGCCTGCGCGCGGATTGGCGCAGTGCACTCGGTGGTGTTCGGTGGCTTTGCCGCCAACGAGCTGGCCTTGCGCATCGACGACGCCCGGCCGACGCTGCTGCTGACGGCGTCCTGCGGGCTGGAGTTCGACCGGGTAATCGAATACAAGCCGCTGGTCGATCGTGCCCTGCAACTGGCCCGCCACCAGCCGCGCAACGTGCTGGTGCTGCAGCGCCCGCAGGCGCGTGCCCAGCTGCAGCCAGGCCGCGACCTGGACTGGCAGGCGGCATTGGCCAAAGCCGAGCCGGTGCCACCGGTGGAACTGGATGCGGGTGATCCGCTGTACATCATGTACACCTCTGGCACCACCGGCAAACCCAAGGGCATCGTGCGGGAAAACGGCGGCAATGCCGTCGCGCTGTGCTACGCCATGCGCCATATCTACGGCATGCAGGCCGGCGATGTGTGGTGGGGCATATCCGACGTGGGCTGGGTGGTTGGCCATTCGCTGATCGTCTATGGGCCGCTGATGAGCGGCTGCACCACGGTGTTCTACGAAGGCAAGCCGATCCGCACCCCGGATGCCTCGGCCTACTGGCGGGTGGTGGAGCAATACAAGGTCAACGCATTGTTCTGCGCCCCTACGGCCATGCGCGCCATCCGCAAGGAAGACCCTGAGGGCGAGCTGATCCGCAAGCACGACCTGAGCTCGCTGCGCCAGCTGTTCCTGGCTGGCGAGAAACTGGATTCCAGCACCCACGAATGGCTGGAACGGGTCAGTGGCAAGCCGGTGCACGACCATTGGTGGCAGACCGAGACCGGCTGGCCGGTCACCGCGCCCTGCGTAGGGCTGGAAGGCAGTGCGGCGAAGCCCGGGTCGAGCAACCGGGCGGTGCCGGGCTATCACGTGCGCGTGCTGGATGACGAGGGCAACCTGCTGGGGCCGAACCACCAGGGTTCGATCGTCATCGCCCTGCCATTGCCGCCCGGGTGCAGCCAGACGCTTTGGGGCGACCACGAGCGTTACCTGCAGGCTTACCTGCGGACTTACCCGGGGTATTACCACACGGGTGACGGTGGCTACCTGGACGATGACGGCTTCGTCTACATCATGGGGCGCACCGATGACGTGATCAACGTGTCCGGGCACCGGCTGTCCACCGGCGAGATGGAAGACCTGGTGGCACGCCACCCGGCAGTGGCCGAGTGCGCGGTGATTGGCGTGCATGACGAGATCAAGGGGCAGGTGCCGTTGGCGCTGGTGGTGCTCAAGGACGGCGAGGGCATTGCCGAGGCGCAGTTGCTGGTGGACCTGGTGGGCAGCGTGCGTGAGGAGATTGGCGCGTTGGCGTGTTTCAACCGGGTGCGGTTGGTGAAGCGACTGCCCAAGACCCGCTCCGGGAAGATTCTGCGGGCGGTGCTGCGCAAGATTGCCGACGGGCAGGACTATGTGCCGCCTTCGACCCTGGATGACCCGGCGGTGCTGGGGGAGATCGAGGCGGTGCTGGCGGATTTGCCCAGGGCTGGCTGAGGGTTTGACCTTGCTGGCCTCTTCGCGGGTAAACCCTCTCCTACAGGGATGTCACAGGCCTTGAGAACTGTGCAATACCTGTGGGAGCGGGCGTGCCCGCGAAGAGGCCGGCCCGGGCAAAGCAGTTCTAGGGTCCTACCTGATGCAGCTGGCCCAACCGGCTGCGCGTACGCATCAGGTCGGCAAGCGGCCCGCCCAGGCTTTCTTCCAGTGGCCGCTTGCCGATCACCAGCACCTGCCGGTCCTGGTCATACAGCACATCCACCAGGTTGACGAAGCGCTGCTGCGCCGCCAGGGAACATTCCGACAAGTCATCCAGCCCATCGATGATCCACTCATCGTATTGCCCGGCCAGCACCAGGTAGTCGATCACTGCCGTGGCCTTTTCGCACAGGTCGTCAAAGCCCAGCACCACCCGCCGGCCGTCCACCGCCAGTGCGCGCAGCGGGCGCTTGTTCACTTCCAGCATCACCGGCTGCGGCTCGGGCACATTCAGCGCCTGGCGCTGCGCTGCATTGCCCGGCCAGACATAGTGGCCCCGGGTAAAGCGCTGATGTTCGCGGTTGGCCGGCAGGCTGCGGAAATCGGTATCGCCACCCACTTCCAGCACTTCCATCGCGCTGTTGATCAGGCGGATCACCGGCAGGAAGCGCTCGTGGTACAGCGGGTTTGGCAGCAGCCCTTCGGGTGCATAGTTGGACGTCACCAGCAGGAATACGCCACGGCTGAACAACGCATTGAACAGCCGTGTGAGCAGCATGGCATCGCCAATGTCGTGCACATGGAATTCGTCGAAGCACAGCACCTGGCAATCACCCACCAGCTCGTCGAGGGTCGCGCCCAGTGCATCATCCAGCGCCCGGTGGCGGTGCATGCCCTGGTGCAGGCGGGCAAAGAAGTCATGGAAGTGCAGGCGCAGCTTGGCCTGCACCGGCACGGCCTGGAAAAAGCCGTCGAGCAGCCAACTCTTGCCACGGCCCACCGAACCGTACAGGTACAGGCTGCGTGGCTGGCCTTGTTCGAGCTGCGCCAGCTGTTCGGCCATGCAGTGGATTACCCGGCGTTGGCCGTCGCTGAGTTGGTAACCGCGGCTGTGCGCCTTGTCCTCGAACCAGCCGAGCAGTTCGCTCTGGTTGGCGGCGGCGCCGCGCAGGCGTTGGCCAAGCTGGCGTAGCGGGGTAGGGATCCAGGCAGGCAAAAGCAAAGCTCCTTGGGCGATGGCAGGGCAGGGTGCAGCTTGCCCGAGGGCGGCCATTTTGACTAATACAGAAAGTGCGCGGCAATCATCGCCTGACGAGATAGGTTCGCCATGCAGGCGTACAGTAAAGGCTGGAACCGGTGCGAGGAGGGGCGAGCATGCACGCCGACTTTGATCTGCAGCGCTTCGTAGAGGCGCAGAACCCTGTGTATGACCAGGTGATGCAAGAGCTGCAGGCCGGGCGCAAGCGCAGCCACTGGATGTGGTACGTGTTTCCGCAGCTCGATGGCCTGGGCCACAGCGCCATGGCCGAACGCTATGCGCTGGCCGGTATCGACGAAGCCCGTGCCTACCTGGCTCATCCGCTGCTCGGCCCGCGCCTGCAAGCGTGCGTGACTGCGCTGCTGCAGCACCATGACAAGAGTGCCCGTGAAATGCTCGGCAGCCCTGACTACCTCAAGCTGCGCTCGTGCCTGACCCTGTTCGCCCAGGCCGCGCCCGGCAACCCGTTGTTCCAGCTGGCGCTGGTGCAGTTCTACGACGGTGAGCCGGACGCCCTGACGCTGGCCATGTTGCAGGGTTAGTTCAGGCCTTTTGCTCCAGTTGGCGCTCGATCATGTACTTCACTGCCAGCCGACGTTCTTTCAGGCGGCGCAAGTCTTCATCCTCGAAGTTGCCCGCCGAAATCGACTCGGCGGCCAGCACCTGATTGTCGATGTCCATGTATTCGTCCAGCAGACGGTCCAGTGCCTTGTCCTGCTGTCGGCGCTGCTGGACGATTTCGCGCGGGTAGTGCAAGTCCTGGTAAAGATCGTGGGAGACAGGCATGGGGTCCTCCTTGGTCAATGCAGATGGTTCATCTGATTGGAAGGGAGGAATGCGATTGTGTTGAAGCCAAGCGGGCGGAAAGCGACGGATGGTCGCCTCGCCAACCGCGAAAATGACTAACTCGCTGTTTTTTGGTAATTTTTTTTCATCAGGGGGTTCACAGACCGAAAGTTTGTTGTTAAAGTGCCGCGCATTCCAAGACAACAACCCAGTTGTCACTCAGTTGGAATTGTCAGAGCAGCAGATGCTGCATCCGATACAGGGGCGTCGCCAAGCGGTAAGGCAGCAGGTTTTGATCCTGCCATGCGTTGGTTCGAATCCAGCCGCCCCTGCCATTTTCTTGCTTCAAACGTATCTCGGTCCGGTGCTTGGAAATACAAGCGCTGGGCTTTTTCGTTTCCGCAGGTTTTGCCGAAGGCTCTGTTCGGTCACCTGGCCGTTCCAAGCATCTCGTTCAGCAAGCGGGCCAGTTCATCGGCCTGTACCGGCTTCTGGATCACCAGGCTGCCCGGCAACTCCAGTCCCTGCAACTCTGCATAACCGGTAAGAAGCACCACCGGCAGGTGCGGGTAGCGCTCGCGCGCCGCCAGGGCCAGTTGCGCACCGTTGAACTCGGGCATGGCGAAATCGCTCAGTAGCAGGTCGATCTGCTCATCCAGCAAGGCCAAAGCCTGTTCGCCACTGTGCGCCTGGCGTACCTGGTAGCCGTACTGGCGCAACACATCACCAAGCATGTCGCGTACCAGATGGTCGTCATCCACCAGCAGCACGGTGCGATTACAACCGCTTTCGCTAGTCGAGTGGCTGAGCAGCGACGGCATCGGTTCGTTGACGGCTTCACCCTTGACTGCCGGCAGATACACGGCCACCTGCGTACCACGCCCCGGCGTGGTGTCGATGCGCACGCCACCCCCGGACTGTTTGGCGAAGCCGAATACCTGGGCCAGGCCCAGGCCCGAACCCTTGCCGATATCCTTGGTGGTGAAGAACGGTTCGAACACCTTGGCCAACACCTCTTCGCTCATGCCGCAGCCGGTATCGCGGATACTCAGCATCACGTACTCGCCAGGGTCCGGGTCTTCCGGGCGCTGTGGACGTGCGTCGATCCGGGTGTTGCGGGTCGACAGCGTCAGCTGGCCACCGTCGGGCATGGCATCGCGGGCATTGATCGCCAGGTTGAGAATGATCATTTCGGTCTGGGTCGGGTCGGTCAGGGCCTGCCACAAGGTTGGTTCCAGGTCCAGGCGCACCGAGACATTGCCGCCCAAGGTGCGGCGCAGCAACTCTTCCAGCCCGGCCAGGGTGCGGTTGAGGTTCAGCGCCACCGGCTCCAGGCGCTGGCGGCGGGAGAAAGCCAGCAACTGCGAGGTCAGCTTGGCGCCGCGCTCGCCGGCTTCGCGGATGTGCTTGAGCCGCGCACTGGCCTTTTCCAGGTCGGCTTTGGCCAGGTCGCGCTCAAGGAAGCTGGCGCCGGTGAGGATTACCGTCAGCAGGTTGTTGAAGTCGTGAGCCACACCGGCGGTAAGCTGGCCGACCGCTTCCAGGCGCTGCATCTGCTGCAGCGCGGCCTCGATGCGTTCGCGTTCGGCGATCTGCTCGCGCAGGCGGGCGTTGGCTTCGGCCAGGCCCAGGGCGGCTTCGCGCTCGCTGGTGATGTCGCGTGCCACCACGTACAGCAGGGTGTCTTCCGGCACCACCACCCAAGACAACCAGCGCTGCTGACCACCGGCATCCAGGATACGCCCGACAAAGCGGGCGCTGGTGCGACCATGGGCGAGGGCGGCCAGTTCGGTGAGCATCAGTTCCTGGTCATGCTCGGGCAGCAGGTGCAGCAAGGACGACTGGCTCAGACGTTCTCGGGACAAGCCCAGGCTGGCTTCCCAGGCGGGGTTCAGCGCGACTGGGGTCAGGTCCTTGTTGAGCACGGCCAGCAAGTCTTGCGACAGCTCCCAGGCACGGTCGCGTTCGCGGGTGCGGCGCTCGACCCTTTCCCCCAGCATTTCGTTGAGCTGGCGCAGTGCCTGGGTGGCCAGGCGTTGGGTGTGGATGTCCTGCAACACCCCGGAAAAGCGCACGCACTGGTCGTTGACGAACCGGCTCTGGCCGCTGCTGAGCAACCAGCGCGGTTCCAGGCCGTCGGGTTGGGCGATGCGGAATTCGACCCGATACAGGCCGCCACCTTCCGGGCACATGGCCTGTTCCACCGCCTCGCGCACCTGCGGCAGGTCGTCGGGGTAGATGCCGGCGTAAAACACCTCGAGGCTCATTTCAGTATCGGTGGGTAGACCGAACAGGGTCTTGCAGCGGTCATCCCACAACAACAGGCCTTCCTGCGGGCGCATGTCCCATGTGCCCATGCCGGCAGCGTCGATGGCAATGCGTGCACGTGCCTCGACGTCTGCCAGGGCCTCTTCGGCGCGGCGCCGGCGCTGGCGCTCCTGCACTTCGGTCAGGGCCCGGCGCACGGCCTTGGGCAGCAGAGGCAGGTTCTTCTTCAGCACATAGTCGGTGGCGCCCAGGCGGATCATTTCCACCGCATGTTCTTCGCCATAGATACCAGACAGGAAAATGAACGGAATGTCGGGTGCCAGGCGCTGGGCGATGGCCAGCACATCGGTGCCGGACGAGCCCGGCAGCACGCAGTCGCACAAGATCAGGTCGAAGTGGGCCTCGCTCAGGGCTTGCTCGACACCGGCATGGTCGAACACCAGCTGCGCCTGCACCTGCAACCCGCTGCGTTCCAGGCGCATCAGGGTCAGCTCGGCGTCCATCGAGTTGTCTTCGACCATCAGCAGTTTCAGCGGCGTTGGCTGCATCGTCGCGGGCACCTCAGATGCTGCCACGCCGGTTCAGGCGCAGCGAGCCGGGCGGTGGTTCGTTGAGTACCGCCCAGAATATCCCCAGGTCGGAAATGGCGGCGACGAATTCCTTGAACTCCACCGGCTTGACCACGTACGCGTTCACCCCCAGCTCGTACGCGCGCAGCAGGTCGGGCTCCTCGCGCGAGGACGTCAGCATCACCGTCGGGATACTGCGCAGCTCGGCGGTGGCGCGCACTTCCTTCAGCACCTCCAGGCCGTCGACCTTTGGCAGTTTCAGGTCCAGCAGCAACACGGCGGGGTTGCCATCGTCACGTTCGGCATAGGCATTGCGCCGAAGCAGGTAGTCGAGTGCCTCGGCACCGTCACGCAGCACGATGACCTCGTTGGCCAACTGGCTGCGCTCCAGCGCCAGGAGCGTCAGCTCCAGGTCCCGTGGGTTGTCTTCGACCAGCAGGATGGGTTTGAGCATGATGGTAGCGGTGCCTCAGGTAGTTGCGGGATGGCGCGGGAGGGTGAAGTGGAAGGTTGCACCCTGGCCAACCTTGCCATGGGCCCAGACCCGGCCGTCATGGCGTTCGATGATGCGACGCACGCTGGCCAGGCCGATCCCGGTGCCTTCGAAGTCTTCCATGCGGTGCAGGCGCTGGAACACGCCGAACAGTTTGTTGGCGTAGGCCATGTCGAAGCCCACGCCGTTGTCGCGAATACAGATCTCGGTTTCGCCCGGATGTTGCACGGCGCTGATGCCGATGCGCGCCGGTGTGCGCCCACGTGTGTATTTGATGGCGTTGGCCAGCAGGTTGTGCAAGGCCATGTTGATGAACGCCGGGTCACCGACCACCTTGGGCAGTTGGGCGATGTCCCAGACAATTTCGCGGTTTTGGTAGTCGGGCGCCAGTTCGCTGCGAATGGCCTCGACCAGGGCGTTGAGGTCGACCTCGGACAGGCGCAGGGCCGAGCGGCCCATTTGCGAGAAGTTGAGCAGGTTGTCGACCAGGCTTCCGGCAAAATGCGCGGCTTCCTCGATGTGCTGCAAAAAACGCCTGCCGCGCTCGCTGAGGCTCTGGCCCTCGATTTCGCCGAGCAGTTCGGAGTAGCCGGCAATATGGCGCAGGGGGGCGCGCAGGTCATGGGACACGCTGTAGGAAAACGCTTCGAGCTCCTTGTTCGAGCGGCGCAGCTCCCCAGCCAGCTGCGCCAGTTCCTCGGCCTTGCGCAGGACAATGCCGAGCACTGCCGTGCGCAACTCCTGCACGCCTTCGATGACCAGCGGGTGCCAGGGTTCACAGTAGCCGCGCAGTTTTTCCTGCCAGCTTTCGAAACTGTGCCGCGGGTCGAGGTTGCCCTGCGGCCCGACCTGTTTGTTCGGCTGCCCGGCCCAGTTCACCGTGCGCACCTGCTCGGGACGGAACCACAGCAGGTAGTGCGAGTGGATCTGCGAAATGGCCACTGCCAGCACACCGCCTGCATGGGCCGCGAGCTCGGGCAGTTCATCGATGTCGCGGCACAGGTTGTCGCTGTGGAACACGCTGTCTTCGCCACGCTGGGAGAGCCAGTGCACCAGGGCGTTTACCTGCGCGGCCGGAGGGGTCTTGCCGATCAGGTCGCAACGTTCGGCGGATATGACCGCGGCACCTTGGGCGCCGGCGAAGGCCAGCAGTACTTCGGGCAAGTCGCGCAGGCCGTCGCCGACACTGTCATGGTCGGCCATGGACGAGATCATGCGCACGATGTGCTGGCGCAGCTCCAGCAACTGGCGAGTGTTGGCGTGGGACTCGCGCGACTCGATCTGCAGCGACAGCACACTGGCCAGCAGTTCGCAGGCGGTACGGGTGCGCAGGTCCACCGGGCGTGGCTGTTCGTGGTGACAGGACACCAGCCCCCAGAGTTGCCCGTCGACCACGATCGACAGCGACATCGATGCCAGGGTACCCATGTTGCGCATGTACTGCAGGTGCACTGGCGACACGCTGCGCAGCGCGGCAAAGCTCAGGTCCAGCGGCTTGCCGGTGCGTGGGTTGGCAGCGGGCAGCAACGGCGAGGCCTGGTAGTTGGCATCCTCGATCACGCGGATGCGGTTGATTCGGTACAGCTCGCGCGCCTGGCGCGGTATGTCCGAAGCGGGGAAACACAGGCCCAGGTAGCTCGGGTAGCCCGGGTCGGCCACCTCGGCCAACACCTGGCCGTTGCCTTCGGCATCGAAGCGATAGGCCTTGACCCGGCCAAAGCCGGTGATGCGCTTGAGCTGCAGCACTGCTTGCTGCAGCAGTTCCTCGAGGCTGCCGGCCTGGTGCAGGCGGCCCACGAAGCTGCGCACCAGCGGGTAGTAGTCGCCTTGCCCGACAAGATCGGCCGGCAGGCGAGGGGGTTCGAATTCGGCGATCAGCACCTGGTCGTGACGATGGACCAGCAGGTGCAGGTTGCCACGATATGGAGCGTCCTGGCGCAGGTGCACATCGCTGATGTGGAACGGAAAGACCTCGTCCTGCGGCAGGCGGGCCAGGTGCAGGCGCAAGTCGAAGGCACCGCTGACCAGTTCGGCGAACTCGCGACCTATCAGTTCACTGGCCGGTATGCCCAGCCAATGCTCGACATTTTCACTGGCCTGGAGTACCCGCATGTCGGTTTCGTCCAGCACCAGCAGAAAACCGTGGGGCTGGATGCTGCCAGGTAGCTGGATCGGCTCCTGGGCGCAGCGCTCGAGGGCTTGGGTGAGCGTGCTGTCTGCAATCATCTATGAAAACGCTCCTGTCGTGTCCTTCCATGCATGCCGCATGAGTCTAGGCAGGATGAAAGGGATACACCCTAACAGAATATCGGTCCGGATAACGGCCTTTGGCCATTTGAGGAGAATGTCGGCGATGCGTTCTGTGTCGTGCGGCTTTTTTTTAGTGGTAGCGCTTTTTGGCTAATACAAAAAAATGGCTCGATGCCAGCATCGTGATGCCACCTCGCTGCTACGCTCAAGGCAGCAGATATCGACAAGGATAATAAGGTGAAGGAGCGCTACCTGGCCGCCCTGTTGGGCCTTATGTTGAGCAGCAGCGCCATGGCGGCGGACTTCCTGGTGGAGGTACGGGTGCTGGTGCAGCGTGGCTGCATGCTGGTCAACCAGCCCCGCGATGCTGGGGCGCAGGCGCTGGGGCGCATCGATCTGGGTGCTGCTGCACGGCTGGATGGCCCTGGTGCGCCGCTCACCGGCGCGCTGCTGAGCCAGCGCCCGCCACGCCTGGAATGCAATCCCCACACCCCCTATCAGGTCCGCGTCGATGGTGGGCAGCATGGCGGCGTCGGCGAGTTGCGCTTTCTGGCCAGTGACGATGACACGGCCCGGCTCATCCCGTATCGCCTCTACCGCGACGCTGCCTGGCGCGAGCCGCTGGCGGTGAATGTGGCGCACTCGGCGCGGGTGCCGGACAGCGGCTCGGTCGAGCTGCCGTTGTACGCACGGATCGACAAGCTGGCCTGGGTACCGCCTGCAGGCCTGTACGCCGATCTGCTCAAAGTCACGGTCACCTGGTAGGGATGCAACCATGCTCAAGGACGCGACGCCATGAACCGCACCTCGATCCTGCTGCTTTCCCTGGGCCCGTTGCTGGTGCCCGGTGGAGCCGCGCATGGCACCAGCACCGGTTTCATCCAGGCGCGGCTGGTGATCAGCACCGCTTGCCAGATCAGCAGCAACGAGACGCAACCGGCAACGGTGGGTAACCCCGGCGTGATGGACTTCGGCGAGCGCGGACCGAACTGGGACCAGCCGCTGCGCAGCCGGGTTGATGATGTGAGCGGCGAAGGCAGCCTGCAGATCAGTTGTACGCCCGAGGTGCGGGCGTTCAACGTGCGCATCAACGGCGGCCTGAATGGCAGTGACGGCATACGGCGGCTGAGCAACGGCCGCGAGCTGATCCCCTACCAACTGGCGATCGACCCAGGTGGTAACAGCCGCTACGGCATCGGCCAGGCGCGTGCCTTCACCATCAGCAGTACCCGGCAGATCCCGATCCCCATCTACGGTGTGGTAATGGCGCAACCGCGTGCGCTGCCAGCCGGCCTGTACCGTGACACCCTGAGGGTGACCCTGGACTGGTAATGACACAAGGAGACTTCGATGCGAACGAACCTTTCACGCTGCATCCTCGCCGGTCTGGGGCTGATGCTGACTTACCAGGCGCAGGCCGCCACCACCGGGACTATCGAGTCGACGCTGACCTTGACCGCAGCGTGTCAGGTCAACGGCAGCTCAGCCACATCGGGGACCGACTTCGGTACCTTGGACTTCGGCACTCACGATGCCTTGTTCAACACCGCCGACGGCCAGGTAATCGGCGGCGGCGGTGGGGCGATCAGCATTCTCTGTTCGGCTGGCACGGTACCAGTCATCCGCGTGGGTGCAGGTTCCCACGATGGCCAGTCGGCCGGGGGCAGCCGTGCGCTGGCGGATGGCGTCGGCAACTTCGTGCCGTACGACTTCTACACCGATGCCGGGCGTACGCAGGTGTTGGCCATCAACGGCACCATCACCTTGCCGCTCAGCAGTGGTGTGGCCCAGACCGTCAACCTGTATGGCCAGGCGCGCGGCAAGGTCGGCCTGCCGGCGGGGGAGTACACCGACACAGTGTCCGTCGAGCTGTCGTTCTGAACCATGCGCAGCTGGCTGGCGGGCGGCCTGAGCGGCCTCGGCGTGCTGCTGGCCGCGCCTCTGGATGCGGCGACCACCAGCAGCTTCCAGGTGACGGCGCAGATCGTCGCCGGGTGCCTGGTGGTGGGCGGCGTGACCAGCTACGGGACGCTCGACTACGGCTCGCAGTCGGCACTGGCCACCGGAACTCTCGGCACCTCGTTGGGCGGTACCACGGTGACCTTCCAGTGCACCCCGGGCGTGGCCTTGAGCATGAGCGTGGATGGCGGGCAGAACAGTGCCAGTGGCACACGCAACCTCAAACGCACGGGCGGCACGCAGGTGCTGGCCTACCAGTTGTACCGGGACGCGGCATACAGCCAGAGCCTGGGGATCGGCCAGAGCGTGGCCGTGGGCTATACCGACCCGACGGCGATCAAGCTGCCGGTGTACGGGCGGGTTCAGCTGACCGGCACGATGCCGGCGGGGACTTACACCGATGTGGTGCAAGTGACGGTGACCTGGTGAATGCATCGGCACCAATGACCAGTATCCAAGGAGAGCTTCATGGGGGCAGGCGCGAAGTGGGCGCGAGGATTGATCGGGGTATCGTGGCTGGCGAGCCTGCCAGCCTGGGCGGCCACCTCGGTGCTGATCTGGCCGATCGACCCGGTGTTGGAGGCTGACCAGAAGGCTGGCGCACTGTGGCTGGAAAACCGCGGAACCGCACCGGCCAACCTGCAGGTGCGGGTGTTCGCCTGGCGCCAAGGTGATTACCAGGAACAGTATCAGGCACAGCGCGAGATCATTGGCAGCCCGCCGGTGGCCAACGTCGCCCCCGGGCAGAAGCAATTGATCCGCCTGACCCGCACCGGCCCCTCGCCAGTCGGCCAGGAGCAGGCCTACCGCATCATCATCGACGAAATCCCGCCCGCCATCCCGGTCGACAAGGCCGAGCCCGGCACCACCGCGGCGATCCGCCTGCAGATGCGCTACTCGGTACCCCTGTTCGTATACGGCGAAGGCCTGTGGGGCAAGGCAGGCCCTGAGGGCAAGCGCAATGCCGAGGGCGTCGGCAAGCCGCAACTCAGCTGGCGCGCGGTGACCGTGCAGGGCAAGCCGTACGTGGAACTGCGCAACACCGGCCCGGTGCATGCACGCCTGACTGATGTGGTGGTGCAGCAGGGCAGCCAGAGCAAACCACTGACCGATGGCTTGCTGGGTTATGTGCTGCCGGGGGCCAGCATGCGCTGGCCGGCACCGCTAACACCGAGTGCCGGCAGTGTGCTGAAGGGGAGGGTAAACGGCCAGAGCAGCGCGGACGCTATCCGCCAAAGCCAATGAGCCTGCGCCTGAATGCCGCGCAGAGGCCGTGGAGAACCCGGCAATGGTTGGAAACCATGTGTGATGTGGCTGACCCACCGTTGGTGCCTGGGGCTCGCCCTGGTCGGCCCTGGCCTGGTGCTGGCCGACGACCTGCCGCCACCACCTACGGAGATGTCCGCTATCGCCGATGCCACGTTGTACCTCGAGTTGCTGGTGAACCAGGTGCCCAGGGCTGAGCTGGTACCGGTGCAGCAGCGCGCCGGGCAGTTGTACCTGGACAGCGAGGTGTTGCGGGCGGCCGGCGTCTCGCTGCCAGGCAACCCGCAGGGCGAGGTGGCCCTGGAGGCCATCGTGGGGATGCATGCCGACTACGACAGCCAGAACCAGCGCCTGCTGCTGCAAGTGCCGCCGGCCTGGCTGCCCGACCAGCAGCTGGGCGACCGCAACCTGTACCCGGCCAGCGATGCGCGCAGTAGTTTCGGCGCCTTGTTCAACTACGACCTGTACCTGAACGACACCGATGACGGCGGCAGCTACCTGGCGGCCTGGAACGAACTGCGTCTGTTCGACAGCTGGGGTACGTTCTCCAGCACCGGGCAATGGCGCCAGTCGTTCAATGGTGCGCCGACCGACGACACGCGCCAGGGCTTCTTGCGCTACGACACCACCTGGCGTTTCACCGACGAGCAGCGCCTGCTGACCTACGAAGCCGGTGACCTGGTGACCGGGGCCTTGCCCTGGACCAGCTCGGTGCGGGTCGGTGGCCTGCAGTTGTCGCGCGATTTCGCTGCGCGCCCCGACCTGGTCACCTATCCGCTGCCGGCGTTCTCCGGTGAAGCGGCGGTACCGACCTCGCTGGACCTGTTCATCAATGGCTACAAGTCCAGCACCAGCGAATTGCAGCCGGGCCCCTACACCTTGACCAACGTGCCGTTCATCAACGGCGCCGGGGAGGCGGTGGTGGTCACCACCGATGCCCTTGGCCGGCAGGTGTCGACCACCTTGCCGTTCTACGTCACCAGCAGCCTGCTGCAGCAGGGCCTGGCGGATTATTCGGTAGCGGCCGGCAGCCTGCGGCGTGACTACGGGGTGCGCGATTTTGCCTACGGCCCCGGGGTCGCATCGGCCAGCCTGCGCTACGGGGTCAGCGACATCTTCACCCTGGAAACCCATGCCGAAAGCGCCGAATCGCTGATGCTGGGAGGCCTGGGTGGCAACATGCGGCTGGGCAACTTCGGTGTGCTCAATGCGGCGCTGGCGCAGAGCCGGTTCGACGGCGACAAGGGCCACCAGGTCGCCCTCGGCTACCAGTACAATAGCCAGCGCATCGGCTTCAGCTACCAGCGCCTGCAACGCCATGGCGACTATGCCGACCTGACCCGGGTCGACAGCCGGGACATACAGCTGAGCCAGCGCAGCGAGCAGGTCACGCTGAGCCTGAACCTGAACGAATACGGCAACATCGGCGCCGGCTATTTCGATGTGCGCGCCGGCGACGGCACACGTACCCGGCTGATCAACCTGAGCTACAGCAGGCCGCTGTGGGGCAACAGCAGCGTTTATCTGTCGGCCAACCGTGAAGTGGGGGACAGCCAGTGGGCAGTGCAGGCGCAACTGGTGATCCCGTTCGACCTGCACGGCACCCTGGCCCTGGGCATGGAGCGCAGCCAGCAAGGCGAAACCCTGCAGCGGGTCAACTACAGCCGCGCGACGCCGGTGGGGGGCGGTGTCGGTTACAACCTGGGCTACGCCACCGGTAGCGAGCGCGACGCCTACCGCCAGGCCGATGTCACCTGGCGCCTGCAGTCGGTGCAGTTGCAGGCCGGTTTGTATGGCAGCAGTGGAGAGATGACCCGCTGGGCCGACGCCAGTGGCTCGCTGGTTTGGATGGATGCCGGGCTGTTCGCTGCCAACCGTATCGACGATGCCTTCGTGTTAGTCAGCACCAGTGGTTACGCCGACGTGCCGGTGCGCTATGAAAACCAGGAGGTCGGCCGTACCGATGCCGATGGTCACCTGCTGGTGCCGTACAGCAGCGGTTACTACCGCGGCAAGTACGAGATCGACCCCATGGGCTTGCCGCCGGACATCCTCGCGCCGGAAGTGGAACAGCGGGTGGCGGTGCGCCGAGGCAGCGGCTACTTGCTGGAGTTCCCGCTCAGGCGCGTGCTGGCGGCCAGCGTCGAACTGGTGGACACCGAACAGCAGGCACTCAAGCTGGGCAGCCGTGTCACCCATGCAGAAAGTGGCAGCCAGGCGGTGGTCGGTTGGGATGGCCTGGTTTATCTGGAGAACCTGACGCCGCATAACCGACTGCAGGTTGAGTTGGAGGGGGGCGGGCATTGCCAGGTGGCGTTCGACCTGCCTGAGTCGCAAGGCTCGATCCCGTTGATTGGCCCGTTGGTGTGCAAGTGAAGGCCTGCTGGCGTGGTTTGTGGGCATGCGCCTTGTTGTTGTGGGCGGGCTCGGCCTGGGCCAAGTGCACGTCAGTGTTGACTGCGCCTGCGGCGTTTGGTTCGCTCAACTCGACTCAGGTACGTGGCACGGTCCAGACAGCTTCCAGCACCAACTCTGGCCTGCAGTGCAACGGTTCGGTGATCAGCGTGCTCAGTAGCACCGACTCCTTCAAGATCAAGATCACCTCCACCACCAGCGGCCTGGTAGGGCCTACCGGGGATGTGATCCCCTACACGCTCTATGCCGACGCCACAACCAACTATCCGATCACCCGTGGCACCCCCTTCGAATTCAGGACCACCGGCATCCTCGACTTGCTCGGGTTGCTCAACGGTACACCGAAGAACGTGCCCATCTACATGCGCACGCAGGTGGGCAGCAACGTATCGGCGGGGCTATATCAGGAACTCCTCGATGTCGAGTGGGCCTGGGACTATTGCGACGGGATTGGTGTTGGCGGGCTTTGCATAGGGCGAGACCAGGGCTCCGGTACCAGGACCCTGCTGGTAAGCATGACGGTGACCAACGACTGCCAGATCACCACGCCCAGCATCAACTTCGCCAGCGCGCCGGTGGTGGCGGGGTTCGGCACGGTGAGCCAGAGCCTGAGCGTGTCGTGCACCAAGGGCAGCAACTACACGGTGGGCCTGGATGACGGGCAGAACGTGGCCAATGGTCGACGGCGGATGAAGTCGGCGGCCAACAACTACCTGGCCTATGACATTTTCAAGAGCGCCGGTGCGGTGCGCTGGGGTTCGACAGGGGCTGCGCGACGGGCCAGCGCCGATGCCGATGTGAACCCCGGCACGGGGACCGGCACCGGTAGCCAGGTGTTCAACTACAACGCCAAGGTCTACACCGACCAGGCTACACCACCGGCTGCGACCTATACCGACAGCGTGATTCTGGATGTGCAGTTCTGAGCGCAGGATTGCTATCGGCCGAGGGACCTTGTGGGAGCGGGCGTGTCGAGGCGTCGAACCGCCGCGAACACCGGCGAAGCCGGTGCCATACACCGTATTGGATTCTTCGCGGGCACGCCCGCTCCCACAGGGGACGCGTCAGCCAGGGGCCTCAGCGCAAATCGCCAACCATCTTCGCCAAGGTCTCAAGCACCGCCCCGGCCAACGCCTTCGAACGTGCCCCCGACCACCCGGTGACGGCATCCGGCGCGTCGTCATGGTCCTTGAACGGCATTTCCAGGGTCAGTGACAGGCAGTCATGCGCCATCCCCACCGCATTGCAGGCCAGCGTCGTGTTGGCTTGCCCCGGTTCGTCGCGGGTATAGCCATGCACGGTCTGGAAGTCGCGGGTCAGGCTGCACAGGGTGCTGCGGAACTGCTCCTCCAGTTTGGCCAGACGCGGCGTGTAGCCCGGGTTGCCCTCGCAGGCCGCGGTGAACACATGGGGGATCTCTTCGTCGCCATGCACGTCGATGAACGCATCCACGCCGTGTTGCTTCATCTGTGCCTGGGCGAAGAAGACCTCGGGGCTGAGCTCGACGCTGGCGTCCTGCCAGGCACGGTTGAGGTCCTTGCCCTTGAAGTTGGTGCGCAGGTGGCCGAGGAAGGCACCGTCGGGGTTCATGTTGGGGATCAGGTACAGGTCGGCCTTGGCCAGCAACTGCCGGATCACCTCGTCGTTGGCCTGCAGGCGGTCGATCACGCCCTCCATGAACCATTCGGCCATGTGTTCGCCCGGATGTTGCTGGGCAATCAGCCACAGCTTGCGCTTGCCTGCGGCACCATCACCGGCACGCAGCAGGGGAATGTCGCGGCCCTGTACGCTGCGGCCACTGGCGAGCAATTCCACCCCCGGCAGTTGCCGTGCACGTTCGATCAGCTGGTTGTGACGAGCGCGCGGGTAGGGCTCGAAGTAGGCGAACCAGATGTGCGGCTGTTCGGCCTTTACCTCGAACGACAGCGCCGTGCCGTCGAACTGGCTGGGGACGCGGAACCAGGTTTGCTGGTCGTAGGAGGCCACGGCGTTGTAGCCGCTCCAGGCGTTCTTGTAGGAGGAACCGGAGGCATTGTCGAGGCTGAAGCGATGGACCTGGCCTGGCGTCAGCCCGCTGACCTTGAAGTGGAACCACTGGTAGTGGCCGCTGTGGGTGTCCGGGCGGATAGCCAGGTGCACCCGGGCCGGGTTGCTGGCATCCAGCACCTGAATGTTGCCGGAGTCGAAATCGCAGTCGATCTGCAGGGGGGACAGCGTCACTGTCATGTGCCGGGCTCCTTCTGGGGGCTTTGTTGTGAGGGTACTGTACACGGCTTGACAGGGTTGCTGTGCGAGATCAGGCGACGCGGGGGCGATCTCATATGTTTCCTACAGGCTATTTGAAGAACTGACTCGGCGTGATACCGAACTGGCGCTTGAACATGCTGGCGAAGGCACTGGGGCTGTCATACCCCAGCGTCCCCGCCACATCGATGATCCGCTCGCCCAGGGCGATCCGCTCCAGTGCCTGCATCAGCCGCGCCTGCTGGCGCCACTGGCCGAAGGTCATGCCGGTTTCCTTGCGGAACAGGCGCTGGATGGTCTTTTCGTCCACCCCCAGCTGCTGGCCCCAGTCGGCCACGGTGGCGTTATCGTCAGGCCGCTCGTGCAGCGCGGAGCAGATCGCCTGCAGGCGCTTGTCGCCGGGCTGCGACAGCTTCAGCGGCAAGGTCGGCAGCACGCAGATCTCGTCGAGGATCAGGCGCATCACCCGGGCTTCACGCGAGTCTTCGGCAAACGGCGCGGTAAAGCCTACGGAGGCCTTGATCAGCTCGCTGAGCAATGGCGAGATGCTGATCGCCTTGCTCTGCAGGGGCAACTGCACTGCCGCGTCGGTGCGCACGAACACACTGCGCATTTTCACATCGCCCACGCAGCGTATCGCGTGCACCTGGCCGCAAGGCATCCATACGCCGCGGCTGGGGGGCACGGTCCAGCGTTCGTTACCGGACTCGACGATCATCAGGCCTTTGGTGGCATAGATCAGTTGGTGTTTGGCATGGCTGTGGGGCTCGATGAACCAGTCGGTCGGGTAGTCCGTCGCACGGCTGCCCACCTCCCAGTTCCATTCATCCACCTCCACCAGCAATTCGTGCTGCGGCTTCAGCATTTCGACCTCTTGTACGGGCAGCCTGGCACGCCCACTTTAACAGCAGCGGCTGGGGCGGGCTCGCGAGCGGGTTGCCGGCAGCAGCGCGGTGGCCAGCCCCAGCAGCGGCAGGAACGAGATGATCTGGTACACCCACTCGATGCCATGCCGGTCGGCCAGTTCGCCAAGCCCGGCGGCGCCGATGCCGCTGATACCGAACATCAACCCGAACATCACCCCCGACACCATGCCGACCCGGCCCGGCACGGCCTCCTGGGCATACACCACCAGGGCGGCGAAGGCCGAGGACATCACCAGGCCGATGCCCACCGCCAGTACCGCCGTCCAGGCCAGGTTGGCGTAGGGCAGGGCGAGGGCGAAGGGCGCCACGCCGAGGAACGAGACCCAGATCACCGCCTTGCGCCCGATACGGTCACCCACCGGGCCACCAGCGAAGGTGCCCAGGGCCACGGCCGCGAGGAACACAAACAGGTACAGCTGGCTGTGCTGCACGCTCAGGCCGAAATGCTCGATCAGGTAGAAGGTGAAATAGTTGGTGAACGAGGCGATGTAGACGAACTTGGCGAACATCAGCACGGCGATGACCGCCACGGCGCGCCACATGGCGCCACGCGACAGGCCGGGGGCCTGCTGGCCGGCGAAGGTCTTGAGCCGGGTCTGGCCGTGACGCACGGTCCAGCCGGTCACCCGCAGCAGCACGAATACCGCCAGCGCGGCCGCCAGCATGAACCAGGCGATGGCCGGCTGGCCGTGCGGAATGACGATGGCAGCGGTCAACAGCGGGCCGAGGGCCGAGCCGGTGTTGCCACCGACCTGGAAGGTCGATTGCGCGGTGCCAAAGCGCCCGCCGGAGGCCATCCTGGCCACTCGCGAGGCTTCGGGGTGGAAGGTCGCCGAGCCCACGCCGACCACCGCGGCGGCCACCAGCAGCATTTCATAGCTGCTGGCGAAGGCGAGCAGGGCGATGCCCACCAGCGTCACCAGCATGCCGGCCGGCAGCAGGTAGGGCTGCGGGCGCTTGTCGGTGTACAGGCCGACCCAGGGTTGCAGCAAGGACGCGGTCACCTGGTAGATGAGGGCGATCCAGCCGATCTGGGCAAAGCTGAGTGCGAAATCGCTCTTGAGCATCGGGTAGATGGACGGCAGCACGGCCTGGATCAGGTCGTTGAGCAGGTGGGCGAATGCCGCAGCGCCGACGATGCGGACCAGAAAGCCCTGGGGTTGGTCGGCAGGTGTGGTGGCGGCCATGGAGGCGGTGGAGGTCGTCATGGGCGATCTTCTTCTGGCGAAAGGGAACAAGGCATTTGCCGAAGAAGGGTAGCCAGTGCCCGGTTTGCCTGTCTCACGCCGAACAGGCAGCCACTGTCGCGTTTCGGACATCCGTCAGAGGAACATGCACGATCCCTTGTAGGAGCGGCCTTGTGTCGCGAAAGGGCTGCGAAGCAGCCCCAGAGTTTCAGCGCAGATGCACAAATTGCTGGGGCCGCTTCGCAGCCCTTTCGCGACACAAGGCCGCTCCTACAAGGGCCCGCGCTGGGTGGAAGAAGCCGGTCCCTTTCAGAACGATTGACCCTGCCGCGCCACCCAGCGCAGCAATGCTGCAATCGGTACGCTGCGGTGAGCCTCGTGTCGGTAGGGCTTGCCCTCGGCGGTAAAGCGTTCGCGATAGCGGCTCAGCACCAGGCTCCGGCCATCGGCCGAAACCCGGGCCTCCAGTTCATGCAGCAACAGCGGTTGCCGGGCAGCGCCTTCCAGGCGCCTGAACAGCAGCATGGCGCCTTGGGCATCATTCTTCATGTGCACCCCCTGCGCAATCCACTGGCCAGGTGCCCGGCTCGCCGGCCTTGCCTTCTGCCAGCCGGTTGCTGCGCCGCTGCGCGGTGTAGTCACGCATCGCAACGTAGTAGTCAGGCCAGGTGCGCAGCAGGTCGGTCAGTGGCAGTGCTTCGGCCCGTGCATCGACGATGCCGCCGGCCGTGGCTACGTTGCCCATGGTTTCGACGGTATCGCTGTTGCCACCAAACGGGTCCAGTGCCAGACCCAGCAGCGTGCCGGTAGCATCGCGCAGGTTGTGGGTGCCCAGCAGCGGCAGCTCGACGATGGGGCCAGAGGCGATGTTCCACACCCCGAAAGTCTGGCCAAAGTCCGAGCGATGCTGGCTCAGCCCCATCTTGCCAGACACGTCGACCAGCCCTGCCACACCCAGGGTGGTGTTGAAGATGAAGCGGGAGAGGCTGGTCATCGCCCGTTCGCCATTGCCCTGCAGCAGGTCGTTGACGAACACCTTCGGCTCACCGAAGTTGCTGGCAAAGTTGTGCATGCCCTGCCGGGCAAAACCGGGCAGCGCGGTGTAGCCCCGTGCGACGGGGGCCAGCAGATAGTCGTCGACCGTGCGGTTGAAAGCGAATACGGCGCGGTTGGCGGGCTCCGCCGGGTCACTGACCTGATAGGCGACATTGCCGCAGGCCGCCGTGGCCGGT
This sequence comes from Pseudomonas shirazica, assembly GCF_015168335.1. Classification (NCBI taxonomy): domain Bacteria; kingdom Pseudomonadati; phylum Pseudomonadota; class Gammaproteobacteria; order Pseudomonadales; family Pseudomonadaceae; genus Pseudomonas; species Pseudomonas shirazica. Next base: position 3,244,762 of record NZ_CP063456.1, on the reverse strand, counting down.
GCACGTTGGCTGCAGCCTCCCGCCGCAAGCAGCGACAAGGCCAGCGCGGCTGAGCGCGCTGAGCGGGAGGCGGATGATGAACGGGACATAGATACATTCCTGGCAAGAACTGGCAGCGATGCTGCGCAGTTTTCTTTGCCTGGTAATGTCCGGATTGTCTCGGCGTCGACACTTTGTTTCCGGGTTGAAATATATGACGGCTACGTGGGGATGGCCTTAAAGTACGGCCTGATAACCTTGTTTTGCGGTGCTTTTTTGTGAGCCATTTGCTGATAGTCGACGATGATGTCGAGGTGCTCGACCTGCTGCAGAAGTTTCTCTGCCAGCATGGCTACGAGGTTGACGTGGCCAGGGATGGCAAGGCGCTGTGGCAGGCCGTCGAGCGGCGGGTGCCGGACCTGGTCATTCTGGATGTGATGCTACCTGGCGACAGTGGCCTGGTGTTGTGCCAGCGCTTGCTGGCCGAGCACAAGGTGGCAGTGATCATGCTCACCGCCATGGGCGAGTTGAGTGACCGGGTGGTTGGCCTGGAGCTGGGGGCAGACGACTACCTGACGAAGCCGTTCGCCGCCCGTGAACTGCTGGCCCGGGTGAGGGCAGTGCTGCGCCGTGCCGGCGAAGCGGCCGGGAGCGTGGCGGGCCATGCCTGCGCGACCCTGGAGTTTGCCGGCTGGCGGCTGGATGTGGTGCGGCGCGAGCTGCGTTCGCCGGACAACGTCATGATCCCCTTGTCCAACGGTGAGTTCGAGCTGCTGCTGGTGTTCGCCGAACATCCGCGGCGGGTGCTCAGCCGCCAGCAGTTGCTGGACATGGCCCGTGGCGATGCCTACGACGCCTATGATCGCAGCATCGACGTCCAGGTCAGCCGGCTGCGCCGCAAGCTTGAAACCGACAACGGCAACGAGCCCTTGATCCGTACCCTGCGCAACGCCGGTTACCTGTTCACGCCCACGGTCGCGAAGCGATGAAGCTGCTCGCCAGGGTTCGCCAGGCCCTGCCACGGCCCAGGATCACCATTGCCCGCTGGATCGCGCTGACCACCCTGACGGCGATGCTGTTCCTGTTGCTGCTCAAGGGGCTGTTCAGCCTGTTGCTGAGTGTCTGGGCGCAGCCACCGCTGCTGGAGAGCGGGGTGATCGAGAAGGTTGCAGCGGTCACTCGCATCCTCGACGTCGCGCCCATGGCGCAGCGCGCCAACATCGCCAGTGCGGCGGGCGACGGCTCATACTCCGTGCGCTGGCTGCGCCGCCATGACGAAGCGGGCGTACCCGTGCTGGTCGATGCCGAGTTCAGCGAGGGCACGCCTATCCTGCGCGCATTGCTCAAGCGCCCGGATGCCAGGGTCGAGGCCTTCGCACCGTCCGACATGCCGGAGTACGCACCTGAACGTGGTTATGCGCTGATGATCGAGCTGACCGACAAGTCCTGGGTACTGTTCCGTGCCACCAGCCGTAGCTGGGGCCTGGACGAACTGCCGCGCAACCTGATCATCCTCGGGCTGATGCTGGTTTCCAGCCTTGTCGTCGCGCTGCTGGCCACCCGCTACCTGGCCAAGCCGCTGGAGCGCTTTGCCGAAGGTGCGCGGCGTTTTGGCAAGGACTTCAACGCCCCGCCCATTCCGGTGGTCGGCCCGCACGACCTGCGTCAGACCATTCTTGCGTTCAATGCCACCCAGGCGCAGCTCAAGCATTTTCTCAACGACCGCACCCAGATGCTCGCGGCCATTTCCCATGACTTGCGTGCACCGCTGACGCGCATGCGCTTGCGCGCCGAGTTCATCGACGATGCCCAGCTACAGGCCAGGTTGTTCAAGGACGTCGACGAGATGCAGGCGATGGTCGATGCGGCGTTGGGGTTCTTCCGTGATGACGCGCGGCTGGAACAGACGACCGTATTCGACCTCGGCGAATTGCTGCTGACCGTGGTGGACGACTTCAAGGACGCGGGGGTCGAGGTCGGCCTCAGCGGGCCGCGTCGCTGTGTGTATACGGGGCGGCCGGTGGGTATTAAGCGGGTGCTGGTCAACTTGATCGACAATGCAGCGAAATACGGCTGCGAGCCCACGGTGGTGTTGGCGGTAAACGCCAGGCAGATCGAGATTACCGTGCAGGATCGTGGGCCGGGCATCGCGCCCGAGCTGCACGAGCAGGTATTTGCGCCGTTCTACCGTATCGAAGGTTCACGCAACCGCAATACCGGTGGCGTGGGGCTGGGCCTGCCCGCAGCACGTGCCATCGTGCTGGAGCAGGGGGGCAGCATGTCCCTGGGCAACCGCCCGGGTGGCGGGCTGGAAGTCAGAATCATGCTGCCGCAGGGCTGATCAGAGCCCCAGTTCGCTGAGCCCGGGGTGATCATCCGGGCGCCGGCCCAGCGGCCAGTGGAACTTGCGCTCGGCTTCACTGATAGGGTTCTCGTTGATGCTCGAATGGCGGTTCTGCATCAACCCGTCCTCGGCAAACTCCCAGTTCTCGTTGCCATAAGCGCGGTACCACTGGCCACTGTCGTCGTGGTACTCGTAGGCATAGCGCACGGCAATGCGGTTGCCGGTGAAGGCCCAAAGCTCCTTGATCAGGCGGTACTCCAGTTCATGGTTCCATTTACGCGTCAGGAACGCCTCGACCTCGGCACGACCGCGCGGGAACTCGACGCGGTTGCGCCACACGGTGTCGATGGTATAGGCAAGCGCGACCTTGGCCGGGTCGCGGCCGTTCCAGCCATCCTCGGCCAGGCGGACCTTTTCGATGGCGCTTTCGCGGGTGAAGGGCGGCAGGGGTGGGCGGGACATCGGGGTTCTCCTCAGTTCGATTGGCTGGTAGGAGAGTAGTAGCCGCTGGCTGAACAGAGAATGGGTGTGCCTGGCACATCATAATTGCAGTGCGTGGAACAATGAAGACCGCTGGAGATGGGGCAAGGGGGCTCTATCAGGCTGCGTCGGCTGCAGTTTTCCCGGCAGCCTTGCTACGCCCACCCAGCCACACCAGCAGCAGCCCGGTGGCCGCCAGCACGCCACCTGCCATCGGCACGGCCGCATAGTCCAGGTCCAGGCTGATCACCGCACCACCCAGCGCCGCGCCTACGGCATTGCCCAGGTTGAACGCGCCGACATTGATCGATGAGGCCAGCCCCCGTACGCAGGACGCGGAGCTCGGCCGCCAGCGCCTTGCGGCCGCCGCGGAAACCGAAACGCCAGCGTTGCAACGGTTCGTCAGGGTTGTCCGCCAGGTCCAGGCGGATGAAGCTGCTGTAGGGCTTGTTGCCCGCCACCGTGCGCCAGGTGGCGACCCGGTGCCGGTGGTCGTCCGGTGTGCCGGGGTGGGCCAGGCAGCCGTCGAGGTTGCTGCCGATCCATTCCGGGTTCTGCTGGGTCAGGCCGGCTACCAGCTGTTGGCCGATTTCAGGGTCATACCTCGAACACCTGGGCGGCATCGCCGAACGACGGGTCGTACAGCGGCACATCGCGGACCCACAGGGCGCGGTAGCCCAGGCGGTCGGCCAGTTGTGCCAGTTCTGCGTGGCGGGCCAGGTCCGGCTCGCCGAACTGGCGGCCATCGCGGCGCCGCGCCTGGTCGCCGGCGGGCGTCCAGTCGTGGTCCAGCGGTGCTTCCAGGCCGATGCTGAAACCGCCAGCGGTCAGGCGTTCGAGGGGCGTGGTCATGGTATCAATCCCAGATTGGCGCCAGGCCGTCAGGGCTGACTTCACGGCCGTTGCGCTCGAGCTTGGCGATGCGTGCCATGTCGTCAGCGTCCAGCTTCAGGTCACGTGCGAGCAGGTTGCTGGCCAGGTTTTCCCGCTTGGTCGACGACGGGATCACCGCGTAGCCCAGCTGCAGGGCCCAAGCCAGGGCAACCTGGGCCACGGTGGCCTTGTGCTTGGCGGCGATGTCGGCCAGTACCGGGTCTTTCAGCACCTTGCCGTAGGCCAGGGTCATGTACGAGGTGACGGTGATGCCTTGCTCCTTGAGGAACGCGGTCAGCTTGCCGTTCTGCAGGTAGGGGCTGAGTTCGATCTGGTTGGTGGCGATCTCGCCTTCGCCGACCACTTCGATGGCCTGGCGTGTCAGTTCGATGTTGAAGTTGGATACACCGATCTGGCGGGTCAGGCCCAGCTTCTTGGCTTCGGCCAGGGCGGCCATGTACTCGGGCAGCTCAACGCCGTTGCCTGGGGCTGGCCAGTGGATCAGCAGCAGGTCGACGTAGTCGGTGCCCAGTTTTTGCAGGCTGTCGCGCAGGCTGGGGACCAGCTTGTCGGCGGCGTAGTTTTCGACCCAGATCTTGGTGGTGATGAACAGCTCGCCGCGCTTGACGCCGCTTTCGGCGATGGCCTGGCCGACGTCGGCTTCGTTCTTGTAGATCTGCGCGGTGTCGATGACGCGGTAGCCAAGTTCCAGGGCCGACTTGACCGAATCGATGACGGCTTGGCCGGTTAGGCGAAAGGTGCCGAGGCCGAAGGATGGAACGCTCATGGATCTGCTCCTGGTGAGTGAGGGGGTGGGCCGAATCGAGCTTGGTCGCTCGGGTTCGATCGCTCTTCGTGTGGGGGAGCAGTGTGCGGCTTTGAGGGGGATTGATTAAGATGGGGCGGGGCCAAGGTCATTTGATTCACAGTCAAGAATCAGCGGCAAAGTCGTGACTGTGTTGCTGGAATAGCAGATTCTTCCTGTACCGGCCTCTTCGCGGGCTTGCCCGCTCCCACAGGTACACCACAGGCTTCAAGGAATGTGGCATTCCTGTGGGAGCGGGCAAGCCCGCGAAGAGGCCGGTACAGGAAAACGAAACGGCCCGCCATATAGGCGGGCCGTCTGGCATTGCAAGGTGACGATCAGCGCCGGCGGAACAGCGGCAGCGGCTCGTCGGTGGCGGCCTGGTAGGTCACCGAGAAGTCCTTCAGGCTTTGCAGCGCGTCTTCCGGGTCCTTGTCGGCACGGATGGCGAACGCGTCAAAGCCGCAACGGGCCATGAAGAACAGCTGGTCGCGCAGCACGTCGCCAATGGCGCGCAGCTCGCCCTTGAACTTGTAGCGGTCACGCAGCAGGCGCGCATTGGAGTAGTTGCGCCCGTCGGTGAACGCCGGGAAGTTCAGTGCGATGACCTGGAAGTGCTGCACGTCTTCGCCGATTTCTTCGGCTTCTTCGTCACTGTCCAGCCATATGCCCAGCCCGCCGTCACGGGCTTTGAGCGCATGGGCATGGTCGCGCCACATCTGCAGCGGGACGATGTAGTCGTCGCAGTTGGTCAGCTCGTCAAAGGACGTTTCCTTGGGCAGCAGATGCCAGGTTTCGTCGACGATCTGGTTGTTCTTAATGATTCGCTGCATAGACGCGTTCCTTGAAGGGGTCGATGCCGATACGCTGGTAGGTGTCGATGAAACGCTCTTCCTCGGTACGTTGCTCGACGTACACGGCGATCAGCTTCTCGATCACATCGGCCATGTCATCCTGGGCGAAGGACGGGCCGAGGATCTTGCCAAGGCTCGCGCCACGCGCGGCATTGCCGCCCAGCGACACCTGGTAGAACTCCTCACCCTTCTTGTCCACGCCGAGGATGCCGATGTGGCCCACGTGGTGGTGGCCGCAGGCGTTCATGCAGCCGGAGATGTTCAGGTCGATCTCGCCGATATCGAACAGGTAGTCCAGGTCGTCGAAGCGGCGCTGGATGGATTCGGCGATCGGGATCGACTTGGCGTTGGCCAGCGAGCAGTAGTCACCGCCCGGGCAGCAGATGATGTCGGTCAGCAGGCCGATGTTCGGCGTGGCGAAGCCGTTTTCGCGCAATTCCAGCCACAGGGCATGCAACTGACGCTGCTCGACGTCGGCAAGAATGATGTTCTGCTCGTGCGAGGTGCGCAGGAAACCGAAGCTGTAGCGTTCTGCCAGGTCGGCCACGGCGTCCAGCTGCTTGTCGGTCACATCGCCCGGGGCAACGCCGGTGGGCTTCAGCGACAGGGTTACGGCCACGTAGCCAGGGCGCTTGTGGGCGCGGGTGTTGCGCGAGCGCCAGCGGGCGAAGCCTGGGTACTCGGCGTCCTGCGCGGCGTAGTCGACGTTGTCCAGGGCCAGGTAGGCCGGGTCGACGAAGTGGCGCGATACACGCTGCACTTCGGCTTCGGTCAGGGTGGTGCTGCCGCCACGCAGGTGGACCATTTCGGCCTCGACCTTCTCGGCGAACACTTCCGGGGTAAGGGCCTTGACCAGGATCTTGATCCGCGCCTTGTACTTGTTGTCACGGCGACCGTAACGGTTGTACACGCGCAGGATGGCGTCGAGGTAGCTGATCAGGTCCTGCCACGGCAGGAACTCGTTGATGAACGAGCCCACCACCGGGGTACGGCCCAGGCCGCCACCGACCAGTACCCGGAAGCCCAGCTCGCCAGCGGCATTGCGCACCGGCTCCAGGCCGATGTCGTGCACTTCGATGGCGGCGCGGTCTTCCTGCGAGCCGTTGATGGCAATCTTGAACTTGCGCGGCAGGTAGGCGAATTCCGGGTGGAAGGTGGTCCACTGACGGACGATTTCGCACCACGGGCGCGGATCGACGATTTCGTCTGCGGCCACACCGGCGAACTGGTCGGTGGTGGTGTTGCGCAGGCAGTTGCCGCTGGTCTGGATCGCGTGCATCTGCACGGTGGCCAGTTCGGCGAGGATGTCCGGGATGTCCTCCAGGGCCGGCCAGTTGAACTGCACGTTCTGGCGGGTGGAGATGTGGGCGTAGCCCTTGTCGTAGTCGCGGGCGATCCTGGCCAGGGTGCGGACCTGGGTGGCGTTCAGCTGGCCGTACGGCACGGCGACGCGCAGCATCGGCGCGAAACGTTGGATGTAAAGGCCGTTCTGCAGGCGCAGAGGGCGGAATTCTTCTTCGCTCAGCTCACCGGCCAGATAGCGGCGGGTCTGATCACGGAACTGCTTGACGCGGTCCTCGATGATCCGCTGATCGTACTCGTCGTATACGTACATAAAAGTCCTGTCTCAGGCATGCAGCTATTCGCGCGCACGGCCGCGCACTCCGCTTCGGAGCCGGGGAACGATAGCAGGTTGCGTTTATGCGCTAAAGTGATGTTTTTGCATATGAAAAGAACCAAATGGACTATGTGAGACTGACTGCCATTTGTGCGCTGGGCGTGGCTTGGCGTTTATAATCCGGCGTTTGCTTCGCAGGGATGTCAGCCCATGCTCAAGGCGTTGTGCCAAAGCTTGTGTCTTGCCTTGCCGCTGGCGGCAAGTGCGCAACCGGCTTCGGTGGTTTTCCTCAACCCGGGGCTGTCCACCGAAACGTTCTGGACCAGTTATACCCGCTTCATGCAGGCCGCTGCAGACGATCTGGGCATGACCCTGCACGTGGAATACAGCGAACGCCGCGCCGACCTGGCGCTGACCCAGGCCAGGGCGATCCTGGGCGGACCGCAGCGGCCGGATTACCTGGTCCTGGTCAATGAGCGGTACGTGGCGCCGGAGATCATCCGCCTGTCGCGTGGCACCGGCGTCAAACTGTTCCTGGTCAACAACGGCCTGACTGCCAGCCAGGCCCGTAGCATCGAGGCCCAGCCGGACAAGTATGCCGAGCTGCTGGGCACCTTGACGGCCAACGACGAGCAAGCGGGTTTTGAGATGTTGCACCAGATGGTCGCGCAATTGCCCCGCGACAGTGGGCCGGTGGACCTGCTGGCGTTTGCCGGGGTCAAGACCACCCCGGCCTCGCAGCTGCGCGAGGAGGGCATGCGCCGCGCCCTGGCCGACTTCCCCCAGGTGCGCCTGCGCCAGGTGGTATATGGTGGTTGGAGCCGCCAGCGCGCCTACGAGCAGGCGCAGCAACTGGTGGAGCGCTACCCGGCCACCCGCCTGGTATGGTCGGCCAACGACGAAATGGCCTTTGGTGCCATGCAGGCGTTCGAGGAGGCAGGGCGCAAGCCGGGGCGCGATGTGCTGTTCAGCGCCATCAACAGCTCGCCCGAGGCCCTGCATGCCCGTATCGACGGGCGTCTTAGCGTGCTGATGGGCGGGCATTTCACCCTCGGCGGCTGGGCCATGGTGATGCTGCACGATGATGCCCAGGGACTGACGGTGAACCGCGACGGCCTGCGCGAGCATCGCATCCCGGTGTTGCAGTCGATTGACCAGGCCAAGGCAACCCGTTGGCTGAAACTACTGGAACGGCCCGACTACGGTATCGATTTCCAGCATTACAGTGCCGAAGGGCGGCCGCCCGACTACCAGTACCCATTTCTGACATCACCGATCAATTATTGAAAGACCCTGCTTGAGGGAAGGGCATTGCTCGTCTTAACTGCTGGTGGTGAAGTGCATTCCCATAACCACTACAAGAGGCAATGCAATGGGAAACTCAACCAAGGTCCGCAAAGCTGACAGCAGCGTCGATGCCTGGGCGATCCTCTGCCTGATCGTTCTGGTGGTGGTCACTGCCGTGTATTGGGTCAGCCACCAGTAGACTTGTATTCAAGACCGTGATGCAGCCAGAGCGCCTGCGGGAGGGAGTCCCGCAGGCGTTCTTGCTAGCGCGCAAGGTGCAGGGCCAATTGCACCAGGCCGATCAGTACGGCAATGAACACCAGGGTGAACAGCGTCCCCAGCGCAATGAAATGGCTGGCCTTGCCGTGGGTGAAGTCGCGGGCGCGGTTCTTGCCGCTTTGCACGCCGAAGGCGGCAGCGAGGATGCTGTGCAGCATCTGCCAGAAGGTAGGGGGCTTGCCCTGGCTGGAATCGTCCATGGTGGCTCCTGAGGAAATCAGAGGCAATCAGGGACAGTGTAGGTGGCTATTGGGGCTGCTGTGCAGCCCATCGCGACACAAGGCCGCTCCTACAAGGGATTGCATTCTCCTGTAGGAGCGGCCTTGTGTCGCGATGGGCCGCAAAGCGGCCCCAAGGGTCTTAGCTGTCGTAACCCAGGTTAGGCGCCAACCAGCGCTCGCTGACACTCACATCCTGGCCCTTGCGCGCGCTGTAGCGCTCGATCTGGTCCTTGTCGACCTTGCCCACCGCAAAGTACTGCGCCTGCGGGTGGGCAAAGTACCAGCCGCTGACCGCCGCTGCCGGGAACATCGCAAAGTGGTCGGTAAGGAACACGCCGCTCGGCCCGGTCTCACCGATGGCAGTGCCATCAAGCAGGCGGAACAGGGTTTCCTTCTCTGTGTGGTCCGGGCAGGCCGGGTAGCCGGGGGCCGGGCGGATGCCGCGGTACTGCTCCTTGATCAGCGCCTCGTTGTCGAGGTGTTCGTCGCGGGCATAACCCCAGTGCTCTTTACGCACCTGCTCGTGCAGCCATTCGGCACAGGCCTCGGCCAGGCGGTCGGCCAGGGCCTTGACCATGATCGAACTGTAGTCGTCGCCCTTGTCCTGGTAGGCCTTGGCCACTTCCTCGGCACCGATGCCGGCGGTAGTGATGAAACCGCCCACGTAGTCGGTAACGCCACTGGCCTTCGGCGCGACGAAGTCGGCCAGCGACCAGTTGGGCTTGCCGTCCGGCTTGATGGTCTGCTGGCGCAGGTGGTGCAGGGTAGCCAGGGCCTGGCCGTCCTCGCCGTACACTTCGATATCGTCATCGGCCACCTGGTTGGCCGGCCAGAAGCCGAACACCGCGCGGGCGCTGATGAGTTTTTCGTCGATCAGTTTGTCGAGCATCTCGCGGGCATCCTTGTACAGCGCCGTCGCCGCCTCGCCGACCACTTCGTCGGTGAGGATGCGCGGGAACTTGCCGGCCAGGTCCCAGGAGATGAAGAACGGGGTCCAGTCGATGTACTCGGCCAGCGTGCGCAGGTCGATGTCTTCCAGCACCTTGACGCCGGTGAAGGAGGGCACCGTTGGCTGGTAGCCAGCCCAGTCGTACTGCGGCTTGGCGGCGATAGCCTGGGCGTAGCTCAGGCGCTCGGTGCGGGCACTGCGGTTGGCGGTGCGCTCGCGTACTTCTTCGTATTCCTGGCGGGTCTTCTCGACGAAGCCGGCTTTCAGCTCCTTGGACAGCAACTGGGTGGCAACACCTACCGCGCGCGAGGCGTCGGTGACGTAGACCACGGCGTCGTTGCTGTACTTGGGCTCGATCTTGACTGCGGTGTGCGCCTTGGAGGTGGTGGCGCCGCCGATCATCAGCGGCAACTGGAAGCCCTGGCGCTGCATTTCGCGGGCCACGTGGACCATCTCGTCCAGCGACGGCGTGATCAGGCCGGACAGGCCGATGATGTCGCACTTCTCGTCGCGGGCGGTTTGCAGGATCTTCTCGGCCGGCACCATCACGCCGAGGTCGACGATGTCGTAGCCGTTGCAGCCCAGCACCACGCCGACGATGTTCTTGCCGATGTCGTGCACGTCGCCTTTTACCGTGGCCATCAGGATCTTGCCCTTGGCTTCCGGCTTGTCGCCTTTCTCGGCTTCGATGAACGGGATCAGGTGTGCTACCGCCTGTTTCATCACGCGGGCCGACTTGACTACTTGGGGCAGGAACATCTTGCCCGCGCCGAACAGGTCGCCGACCACGTTCATGCCATTCATCAGCGGGCCTTCGATCACTTCGATCGGGCGGGCGCACTGCTGGCGGCATTCTTCGGTGTCTTCGACGATGAATGCGGTGATGCCCTTGACCAGCGCGTGCTCCAGGCGTTTTTCCACCGGCAGCGAGCGCCACTCTTCGTTTTCCACTTCCCTGGTTGCGCCGCCGCCCTTGTAGTCGTCGGCGATGGCCAGCAGTGCGTCGGTGCCATGCGGGGTACGGTTGAGCACCACGTCCTCGACCTTTTCACGCAGTGCAGGCGGGATCTCGTCATAGATCTCCAGCTGGCCGGCGTTGACGATACCCATGGTCAGGCCGTTCTGGATCGCGTGGTACAGGAACACCGAGTGGATGGCTTCACGCACCGGGTTGTTGCCACGGAACGAGAACGACACGTTGGACACACCGCCCGAACTCAGGGCGTGCGGCAGGTGGTCGCGGATGTAGGCACAGGCCTCGATGAAATCGACGGCGTAGTTGTTGTGCTCTTCGATGCCGGTGGCGACGGCGAAGATGTTCGGGTCGAAGATGATGTCTTCCGGCGGGAAGCCCACTTCATTGACCAGGATGTCGTAGCTGCGCTGGCAGATTTCCTTCTTGCGCGCGGCAGTGTCGGCCTGGCCGACTTCGTCGAAGGCCATCACCACCACGGCAGCGCCATAGCGCTTGCACAGGCGGGCGTGGTGCTTGAACTGCTCGACGCCTTCCTTCATGGAAATGGAGTTGACGATGCCCTTGCCCTGTATGCACTTGAGGCCCGCTTCGATCACTTCCCACTTGGACGAGTCGATCATGATCGGCACGCGCGAGATGTCCGGCTCGCCGGCGATCAGGTTGAGGAAGCGGACCATGGCGGCCTGGGAGTCGAGCATCCCTTCGTCCATGTTGATGTCGATCACCTGGGCGCCGGCCTCGACCTGCTGCAGGGCGACTTCCAGGGCTTCGGTGTAGTTCTCTTCACGGATCAGCCGGGCGAACTTGGCGGAGCCGGTGATGTTGGTGCGCTCGCCGACGTTGACGAACAGCGACTGGCGGTCGATGGTGAACGGCTCCAGGCCCGACAGGCGGCAGGCCTTGGCGATTTCCGGAATCTCGCGCGGCTTGTACTTGGCCACGGCCTCGGCGATGGCCTGGATGTGGCCAGGGGTGGTGCCGCAGCAGCCGCCGATGATGTTGAGGAAGCCGCTGGCGGCGAACTCCTCGACCACCACGGCCATTTCCGCCGGGGTTTCGTCGTATTCACCGAAGGCGTTCGGCAGGCCGGCGTTGGGGTGGGCCGAGACATGGGTGTCGGCCTTGGTCGCCAGCTCTTCCAGGTACGGGCGCAGGTCCTTGGCGCCGAGGGCGCAGTTCAGGCCCACGGAAATCGGCTTGGCGTGGCGTACCGAGTTCCAGAACGCTTCGGTGGTCTGGCCCGACAGGGTACGGCCCGAGGCGTCGGTGATGGTGCCGGAGATCATGATCGGCAGTTCGATGCCGTCTTCCTCGAACACCTGCTGCACGGCGAAGATCGCCGCCTTGGCGTTGAGGGTGTCGAAGATGGTCTCGATCAGCAGCAGGTCGGCGCCGCCCTCGATCAGGCCGCGGGTGGCCTCGATGTAGTTCGTTACCAGCTCATCGAAAGTGACGTTGCGGTAGCCTGGGTCGTTGACGTCCGGGGAAATCGAGCAGGTGCGGCTGGTAGGGCCGAGCACGCCAGCGACGAAGCGCGGCTTGTGCGGGGTTTCCAGGGTCTTGGCATCGGCCACTTGGCGGGCGATGCGCGCGCCCTCGACGTTCAGCTCGTAGACCAGCGATTCCATGCCGTAGTCGGCCTGGGAAATCTGCGTGGCGTTGAAGGTGTTGGTTTCGAGGATATCGGCGCCGGCATCCAGGTAGGCCTTTTCGATGGCGGCGATCACATCCGGGCGGCTGAGCAGCAACAGGTCGTTGTTACCTTTGACATCGCTTGGCCAATCGGCGAAACGCGTGCCACGATAGTCGTGTTCCTCGAGCCGGTAGCTTTGGATCATAGTACCCATGCCGCCGTCGAGGATCAGGATGCGCTCCTTGAGTGCGTTCTGGAGTGCTTGGAGACGAGCGCTGCGGTCGGACATAGGAACTACCTGGTCGGGCAAATTTCAGAAGGTGCAGAATCATAACAAAGCTGCGCGGTTTTTAGGCGCATCGCCCATTTGCATGAAAATGGCTCATGTTGGGCGGGCGTCGGCGAAGCAGGGCACCCAAGGACGACCAGGCAACAAATCGTGATGGCTTTCAATACCCAGGACTTTCCGCACATGGTGCATCGTATTCTTGCCGGCGTTTTCGCCCTGCTCATCAGCAGTATGGCGTTCGGGCAAGCCCCCCAGTCGAGCCCGGCTATTTCCTACACCCGGGACATTCAACCGATCTTCACCGAGAAATGCGTGGCCTGCCACGCCTGCAACGACGCCGCCTGCCAGCTGAAGCTGGAAAGCCCCGAAGGCGCGGTGCGCGGCGCCACCAAGGTGCCGGTGTATCAGGGCGAGCGCAGCAAGGCAGTGCCCACCACGCGGCTGTTCTACGACGCCCACAGCGAGGGCGAGTGGCGCAAGAAGGGCTTTTACTCGGTCCTCGACAACCAGGGTAGCCAGGCCGCGCTGATGGCGCGCATGCTGGAGCTCGGGCACAAGACCCCGCTCACGCCCAATGCCAAGCTGCCCGAAGAAATCGTCCTGGGCCTGAACCGCAACAACATGTGCCCGTTGCCGCAAGAATTCGATGCCTATGCCGGCGCCCATCCCAAGGAAGGCATGCCACTGGCGGTGACCGGCCTGACCGACAAGGAATACGACACCATGCGCCGCTGGCTGGCCGCCGGTGCGCCGGTCGAGTACCAGCCGATCAAGCCAAGTGCGGCCGAAGCCAAGCAGATTGCCGACTGGGAAGAGCTGCTCAACCGCCCGGGTTCCACCGAGGCGCTGGTCGGCCGCTGGCTGTACGAGCACCTGTTCCTGGCGCACATCTATTTCGTCGGTGGCGAGCAGGGCCACTTCTTCCAATGGGTACGTTCGCGTACACCGAGCGGCCAGCCGGTCGACCTGATCGCCACGCGCCGCCCCAATGACCCGCCGGGCACCGATTTCTACTACCGGTTGATCCCGGTGCAGGGCGTGATCGTGCACAAGACGCACATCACCTACCCGATGGGGCCGCAGAAGCTCAAGCGGGTCAAGCAACTGTTCTATGCCGGCGACTGGCATGCCGCCGCACTGCCAGGCTACGGCCCGCGCCACCGGGCCAACCCGTTCGAAACCTTCGAAGCGATACCGGCAGTGGCGCGCTACCAGTTCATGCTGGATAACGCCGAATACTTCGTGCGCACCTTCATCCGTGGTCCGGTATGCCGTGGGCAGATTGCCACCGACGTGATCCGCGACAACTTCTGGGCGTTGTTCCAGGAGCCGGCCCACGACCGCTACATCACCGATGCCAAGTACCGTGGCGAGGCCACGCCGCTGCTGGCCATGCCTGGGCAGATCGATGACGTGGGCAGCGTGCTGAGCCTGTGGCACGCCTACCGTGACAAGCGCAACGAGTACGAAAAACTGCGCCGCGAAGCCTATGCCGACATGCCGGCCCCGGGCTGGGCGACGCTATGGGCCGGTAACGACAACGCGTTGCTGAGCATTTTCCGCCACTTCGACAGCGCCTCGGTGACCAAGGGCCTGATCGGTGATGTGCCGCTGACCGTGTGGCTGTTCGACTACCCGTTGTTCGAGCGCACCTATTACCAGCTGGCGGTCAACTTCGATGTGTTCGGCAACGTCTCGCACCAGTTGCAGACGCGCCTGTACTTCGACCTGATCCGCAACGGCGCCGAGGTCAACTTCCTGCGCCTGATGCCGGCCGACCAGCGCAAGGCGATCCTCGGCGACTGGTACCAGAACAGCGGCAAGGTAAAGATGTGGATGGATTATGAAGAAATCGACACCGACACCCCGAGCGGCATCCAGCTCGACCCGCGCAACCCCAAGCGCGACTTCGGCCAGAAGCTTCTGCAGCGTACCGGCAGCCTGAATGCCGCGCCTGACCCCATCAACCGCTGCCAGGGCGCGTTCTGTTCTCGGCCGCAGGTCAGCGAAGAGTTCCGCAATGCCGAGCAGTCGCTCAGCCGCCTGGTGTCGCGCCCGGCTGCCGGGTTGAAGGTGATCAACCAGTTGCCCGAGGCAACCATGCTGCGCATCGAAGGGCAGGGCGGCCAGCGCCAGGTGTACAGCCTGCTGCGCAACCGCGCGCACAGCAACGTGGCGTTCCTGCTGGGCGAGGCGTACCGCTACCAGCCGGGGCTGGATACCCTGACCCTGTACCCGGGTGTGCTCAGCAGCTACCCCAACTTCATCTTCAACATCCCGACCAGGGATGTGCCGGAGTTCGTCGAGGATATGGAGTATGCGAAAGATGACCCGGCCAGGTTCGAGCGCATCGTCATGCGCTGGGGTGTGCGTCGCAGTCACCCAGAGTTCTGGCACTACTTCCATGACCTGAACAGCTTCATCAAGGAGACCGAGCCGGTCGAGGCGGGCGTGCTGGACATGAACCGCTACGAGAACCTCTGATCGGTTGGGCTGACCTTTCCGATTACCCTGCGGTCGGAATCGGTGGGTGGTCCGGGGGCTGCTGTGCAGCCCCATTCGCGGGCTTGCCCGCTCCCACAGGATATGTGGTGCTTTCGGGCATGGCATGAACCCTGTGGGAGCGGGCAAGCCCGCGATCGAGCGCGGTGCGCTCGCCGGGCCTCAATGCACCGGCAATTGCAGGGTTCTCCATGCTGTATTCGCTTCAGGCACTGCGGGCGTTCGCCGCCTGGGTGGTGGTCTGCCACCATTTCATGCAGATCTTCTTCGACTTCCAAGCCTCCGGCCCCATCGGGCAACTGCTCACCGACCGCGGCGCCGCAGGCGTCGACATCTTCTTCGTCATCAGCGGGCTGGTCATCTACCTGTCGACTTGCGACAAGGCCATTGAGACCCGCCAGTTCTTGCTCAACCGGGCGCTGCGTATCGTCCCGGCCTACTGGTTCTACACGGCGCTGATGGCAACCCTGCTGTTGGCCTTCAGCCAATGGATGCCGCACCAGGCATTCACCTGGCACCACCTGCTGCTGTCGCTGCTGTTCATCCCGGCGGAAAACCCCGGTGGCTACGGCTTGTACCCGACCCTGAACGTGGGCTGGACGCTGAACTTCGAGATGTTCTTCTACCTGCTGTTCGGCCTGGCCTTCCTGGTGCGCCAGCGTCATCACCAGTTGCTGGTCACCGCCGCGCTGCTGCTGGCCAGCGAGATACTGGGCGGGCTGGGCGTGCTCAGTCGCTTCTATAGCAACGACATCATCTACGAATTCCTGCTAGGCATCGGCCTGGGCGTGCTGCACCGTCGCGGGCTGATTCACCAGGGCCGCTGGCTGCCGTTGGCGTTGCTGGCGGTGGCAGGCCTTGCCATCTACCACCTGGACGCTTCCCGGCGCTTGCTGCACTGGGGCGTGCCGAGCGCAATGATCGTGCTGGCCTTCGTCGCCCTGGAGCCGGTGTTCCGCGGCAACCGGGTGCTCAAGGCGCTGGGCGACTGTTCGTATTCGGTGTACCTGGTCCATGTGCTGGTGCTGTACGCCGGCTGGTTCGCCAGCAAGCGCCTGCAGTTGAACCCGTACCTGGTGTTCGCCCTGTGCGTGCCGTCCATTGGACTAATGTCGTGGTTCAGCTACCAGTGGCTGGAGCGCGGCCTGTACCGGCGCATGCAGGCCTGGCTGGCGGCGCCACGGGGGCAGGCCCCTGAATATGCGCTTTCCCGAGTCAAATACTAGGACTTTGTTCGAAGGCCGGGTTGGCGTACACTTGGCCGCAAGTCTGTGAGGAACCTACATGAGCGCTATAACCATTACCGACGCCGCCCATGACTACCTGGCCGATCTGCTCTCCAAGCAGAACACGCCTGGCATCGGCATTCGCATTTTCATCACCCAGCCGGGCACCCAGTACGCCGAAACCTGCATCGCCTACTGCAAGCCGGGCGAAGAGAAGCCTGACGACACCGCCGTGGGTCTGAAGAGCTTCACCGCTTACCTGGACGCGGTCAGCGTGCCGTTCCTGGAAGACGCACTGGTCGATTATGCCACCGACCGCATGGGTGGCCAGCTGACCATCAAGGCGCCGAATGCCAAGGTGCCGATGGTCAACGAAGACAGCCCGATCAACGAGCGCATCAACTATTACCTGCAGACCGAGATCAACCCCGGCCTGGCCAGCCACGGCGGCCAGGTGAGCCTGGTGGATGTTGTCGACGACGGTATTGCCGTGCTGCAGTTCGGTGGTGGTTGCCAAGGCTGTGGCCAGGCCGACGTGACCCTGAAGGAAGGCATCGAGCGCACCCTGCTCGAGCGTATTCCCGAACTCAAGGGCGTGCGTGACGTGACTGACCACAGTCAGAAAGAGAACGCCTACTACTGAGGTTGACGCGCTCCTACAGGGATCGCGTTGAACCCTCTTCCTTAGCAACAAAGTGTTACTGTTTCAACCCCTGCGACAACAGGCCGCAGCCCGTATTCAAAGGGCTGCAGCCGATCCTTGCCTTCGTCGGGTAGAACCCCTCGGGGTGTCGTGCCAGAATGCCCCGGTTTTTCGACCGGCCCGTCCCGAGGGCCGGCACCTTCCCTGTAAAGGATGGTTTCATGAATGATCTATATACCCGGCGCGCAGTTGTCGCCGGGATGGGCGTTCTCGGGCTTGGCCTGCTGGCAGGCTGCAGCCCGGCCCGGGGGCTCGAGTTCAAGTACGGCAAGAACATGAGCAACGAAATCCTTGGGCGCAAGTTCAGCCTCAAGGACACCCAAGGCAATGTGCGCACCCTGTCGAGTTTCTACGGCAGCATGCCGATGATCTTCTTCGGCTTCACCCAGTGCCCGGCCGTGTGCCCGACCACCCTGGCGCGCGCGGCGCAAATCCGCAAGCTGCTGCGCGGCCGCGATCGCGACCTGTTCCAGGTGGTGTTGATTACCCTGGACCCGGAACGTGACACCCCCGAGGTGCTCGATGCCTACGTGAAGGCGTTCGACCCGTCGTTCACCGCGCTGACCGGCACCCCCGAGGAAATCGCCGCGGTGGCCAAGGAATTCAAGGTGTTCTACGAGAAAGTCCCGGCCGGTGATACCTATACCGTCTCTCACTCGTCCACCAGCTACGTCTACGATACGCGTGGCACCCTGCGCCTGAGCCTGGGCCATTCCCTTACCGCCCAGGAATGCGCCGAAGACCTGGTCACCCTGATGGAGATCTGCTGAATGTCGATGCAACCGATCAAGCGCGGCCTGGCTGCCCTGGTCCTGATGGGCCTGGCGCTGCCGGCCCTGGCCCAGACCACCGTAAGTGACGCCTGGGTGCGGGCGACCGTGCCGCACCAGCAGTCCACCGGTGCCTTCATGACCCTGACCGCCAGCAGCGACAGCAAGCTGGTGGGCGTGGCTTCGCCTGTGGCCAAGACCGTGCAGGTGCACGAGATGACCATGAACGGCGATGTGATGGGCATGCGTGAGGTCAAGGCGGTCGAGTTACCGGCCGGCAAGGCGGTGACCCTCGACCCGAATAGCCTGCATGTGATGCTGATGGGCCTGAACAACCAGGTGAAGGAAGGCGAGAAAGTGCCGCTGACCCTGACCATCGAAGATGCCAAGGGGGCCAAGGAAACCCTGGACGTGCAGGCCGAAGTGCGTGCGCTCAACGCCGAGGCGGGCGGCGGGCATGATCACATGCACATGAAGCACTGATCAGGCTGAACCCTTTGGGGGCTGCCAGGCAGCCCCCGGTTCAATCAGCTGCGAAACTTGGGCAGCGGTCTGTCCAGGGTCAGCGAGGTCAGGGTCTTGCGGACCTGGGCCTCATCAGCCTCCAGAGCCTTGAGGCTTGCGCGGATCTTGCCGGCGGCGGGCACGTCGCCCTGCCGGTCGATCCAGTCGGCTATCTCCTTGCAGGCACTGCTCAGGCAGGCCTGGCGCTGGTTCATCAGCGACAGGAGGGTGGTGAGCTCTCTTTCGGACATGGCAGGATCCTCCATTCAGCCTTGTCAGTGTAGCAGTGGCTGGCCGGCCTGCCTGAGGCCGGCTGTCGCA
Organism: Pseudomonas shirazica; assembly: GCF_015168335.1. Classification (NCBI taxonomy): domain Bacteria; kingdom Pseudomonadati; phylum Pseudomonadota; class Gammaproteobacteria; order Pseudomonadales; family Pseudomonadaceae; genus Pseudomonas; species Pseudomonas shirazica. The sequence continues at coordinate 3,226,149 of NZ_CP063456.1, read as the reverse complement.
GCTCAGCCTTGCAGGCAGGCGCTGCGATAAGCCCCTGGCGTTACCCCGTAGGCCTGCTTGAACTGCCGGCTCAAATGGCTCTGGTCGGCAAAGCCCAGGTCGAACGCCACTTCCGAGGCCACCCAGCCACGCTTGAGCATTTCCCGCGCACGGGCCAGGCGCCGCTGTTTCAACCAGGCATGTGGCGGCAGGCCAGTGGCCTGGCGGAACACCCGGGCGAAGTGGAACGGTGACAGGTTGACCGCCGCCGCCAGAGCTTCGAGCGAGGGTGGGTCGGCCAGTTGGCTTTCCAGCAGCTCACGGGCGCGGGCCACTGCCAGCGGTTCGTGGCCAGGGGTGGCAGGATCGGCGCATTGCCCGTGCCGTTGCACCAGGGCCAGCACCGCCTGGCGCCAGGCGGTCTGCTGCTGCAGGGCACTGGCGCCGGCTTCGGACAGCTGGTGCAACTGGCTGAAGGCAAGCGCCAGGGCCGGGTCGTGGATCACGCTGTCCTTGAAGCTGGGCATGCCGTGGCGGCCCAGTTCCAGTTCGTCGAGCACCCCGGTTACCCGTTCATGTTCCGGGTAGAACCCACGGTAGCGCCAGCCCGCTTCGTGGGCGGTGGCACCGGTGTGCAGCTCGTCGGGGTTGATCAGCACCATGCTGCCGACCGGCGCCAGGTGCTCACTGCCGCGATGCCAGAAGCGCTGTGCGCCCGACTCGATCACGGTGAACACATAGCCTTCATGCACATGCGGGGCGAAGCGCTGCTGGAAATAACGCGCGTGCAGCATCTCGACGTCGCCCAGTGCCGGCGCCTGCCAGAGGTGTGTCTGTTCGCGCAGGGGCGTGCTCATGCCAGCCAGCTGCGCAAAAGGAAGAAGATCAACATGCTCACCAGCATGCTCAGCAACACGCTGCGGGTCAACAGCACCAGGGCGATGGCCACCAGCGAACCCAGCAGGTAAGGGTTGAGCAGGCTCAGGTTCAACTGATGCTCGGGCATGAAGATGATCGGGCCGCAGATTGCGGTGAGCATGCCCGGCACGGCAAAACCGAGGAACTGCCGGGCGTTGGAGCTCAGGCGCAAGGGCAGGCGCGGCTCCAGGAACGCATAGCGGTTGAGGAACACGATGGCGCCCATGGCAAGAATCAGGACCCAGGTCATGCGCGGGCTCCGGCGAATTTCTGGCAGACGAAACCGGCGCTCATGCCCAGCAGGCCTGCGGCCACCAGGGCGGTTTCCCAGTGCCAGTAGCTGAACAGCACCGAACAGAACAGCGACACCGCCACGCACACCAGCGTGGCCAGGTTGCGCACCAGCGGCGCGATCAGGGCGACGAAGGTGGCGACAATGGAAAAGTCCAGGCCGAGCTGGTCCAGGTGCGGAATGTTCTGCCCCAGCAGGATGCCGGCCAGGGTGAACAGGTTCCAGGCGACGTAGAAGGTCAGGCCCACGCCCAGGGCGTACCAGCGGTTGAACTGCTGCTGGTCGTACTGGCTGGTCAGGGCGAAGAACTCGTCGGTGAGCAGGAAGCCCAGGCCCAGCCGCCAGCGCAGCGGCTGGCTGGACAGCACCGGGCGCATCGTCAGGCCATACAGCAGGTGCTGCGAGGTCAGCAGCAGGGTGGTCAGCAGGATCGACGCCAGGTTGGCGCCGCCCTTGAGCATGCCGATCGCCACCAGTTGCGCGGCACCGGCGAAGACGATGGCCGACAGCCCTTGCCCCTCCCAGGCGCTGAGGTTGGCCTCGATGGCCATGGAGCCGGCCAGCAGGCCCCAGGGGGCGACGGCCAGGGACAACGGGAGAATGGCGATGGCGCCGTGGAGAAAGGCTTGGCGGGCGATGTGGGGCATGGTGGCTGCAGTGCGTGTACGTTGGCAGGCCAGCATGCCAGACGGGGCGGGGGATGGCTTGAACGATCTTGCTATGCCTGGGCACGGTCCCTTGTAGGAGCGGCCTTGTGTCGCGATGGGGCGCGCAGCGGCCCCGGCAATATCTGCGGCGAAGCTGAAATCCTGGGGCCGCTGCGCGCCCCATCGCGACACAAGGCCGCTCCTACACAGAAACCGCGTCCGTGTTACGGATGGCTGGTCAGGTGCTGCTGCGCCGTCACGCAGCCGTTGGTGTCCACGGCCTTCTGCAGCAGGCTCTGGCGGTGCTGCGGGTCCAGGTCGCCGAGCAGGCGGTATACCTCGGCCTGGTAGTCACGCTGGCGCCCCCACTGCATTTCCAGGCCTTGTGGCCGGTTGCGGTTGCAGGCCAGGTGCGTGGCCGGTTGCGGGTAGTAGGGCGCATACACGGTGGCCATGTTGGGGATGGCCTCCAGCGCAGTACGGTACTCGTTGCTGGCGTTGTAGGGAGGGCACCAGGTGGCGATGGCTGGTGCCGGTGCGGCAAAGCCCTGCCTGAGGCTGGCTTCGAGCAACGGGCAGGCGGCATCCGGGATTTGCGCGGCGGGCAGGTAGGTCATGTAGTACAGCGCCAGGCGGTACTGTGCGACCGGGTGGCCCAGCTCCACGGACTTTTTCAGCAAGGCGACCGCGGTCGGCAGGGTGTGGGCCATTGCCTGGCCCTGGCGGCTGAGCTCCGGGTCGCCGCCGATGGCCGTGCGCAGCGTGCTGGCGCCGTCGTCCTGGTTGTCGGCCTGCTCCAGCAGGGGCAAGGCCTGGCGGTAGAGCAGGTCGGCATGAGGGTCGATGCGCACCTCCAGCGCGTGCGCAGCCAGTGGCATCAGGGCGATCAACAGCGGGGGCAAGCGAAGCATGCGGCTCACAGGCAAGCTCCAGAGGGTGCCAGGTACTGATGGAAGGCTTCGATGTTCATGGCGGTCAAGCGTGCGCCTCGGGCAGATCGGAACGACGGCCTATTCTAGCCACCCAAGGGGCCTGGCCGAAAGACCACCCGGCAATTCTCAGACGAGCTTGATCGGCGTGACCTTGCGCTGGGCATGTTTTTCCTGGGCCAGGCCAAGCTTGGCGGTAATGACCTTGGCAAGGGCATTGTTGCCCAGGTCGTTCAAATGCAGGCGGTCGATGAACAGGTCGGCGCCGAACACCGGCGAGCTGCTGAGCATGCAATTCATGTCGTAGCAAGGCACCGGGTCGGCCTGGCTCTTGATACGGCGGAAGAAGGCCGAGTGCAATTGGCTGTCGAATGCGCCGTCCAGCAGCCGGTCGAAATTCGCCGGTTGCCGCTGAAGCGCATCCAGCATCGCCTCCTCGCCAGCGGGCACGCTATCCCGGCACCAGGGCAGCAACGGCTGCAGGATGAAGGTGAGGGTGGAGTGGCTGTCTGCCAGCAGCCGGTCCCATTGGCGCAAGGTCCGGCCAATGTTGTCGGCGGCTCGGGTGAGGCGCTTTTCCGGAGGCGACAGCGACCAGGTGGCAGATATCGCGGCCGGGGGCGTGACCAACGCCTGACCGATGCGCCGCCACAGCGATTGCCGACGTGGCGTTGTCGTGGGCTGCATGCCTTCGCTGAAACTGTTGAGAAAGTCCTGATAGGCCTTGGCGTGCCGCGGGTCGTTCAGGTTTTCGAGGACTTCGCAGAGGGCTTCGTGTGCCAGGGTGTTGAGGCCGCTGAGCACCACCACATGGCCAAGCTGGCCAAGGCGGTGCTGGTGGGTCAGGAACATCAGTAGCTCCTGGCTCGCATTAAGCCCGCAGCCGGCCAGGCTCAGCCAGACTTCGCCAGTAAGCATCGACATGTGCGAGGCCACCGTGTGTTCGTCGGAGCTGGCACCGATGCCCAGCGCCGCGGAACCGCCGACCAGCAGGTTGACACGTGATGCACCACCGCGTTCGGCCACCGAAAAACGCTTGCCGGCGCAATGGCTGTATCGCAGGCCCAGGGCATCGGTATTGATGGTGCCGGAGCGGTAGCCGGTTTCGTGCACACGCACGGTGTGCGGTGCACGCCGGCTGCCCAGCAGCAGAAAGCGCTGGTAGTCCTGTTGCAACGGCGAAGGTGAAGGGCTCGTGTCAATCGCAGTCATGGGTTCTCCTTCTCTCGCAGCGGGCACCGTGCATCACATTCAGGCCGCCAGCTCCCTGACGTTGTACAGCAGGCCGCCGGCGGCAATCAGCAGCAGGGCGACCCCCGAGGCCAGGCTGATCATGCGGTTGCTGCGTTGCGAGGCGATCTTGCCGATGGCGAAGATGTAAAGGCTGAGCACGGCAAAATCGATGGCCACCCACAGCAACGACAGCACCACCATGCTCTTGCCGAATGACTCGGTGATCTGGATGAACTGCGGGAAGAAGGCGATGAAGAAGATGATGTCCTTCGGGTTGGAGATGCCCACCATGAAACCTTGCAGCAGCCCGCCGCGGCCAGGCTTGGCGAGGTCGCTTGGCGCCTCGGTTGCAGGCGCCTGCAGGGCTTCCCGCAACGTGCCGACGGCGATGTAGCCGATGAACAGGCAACCCAGGAGGCTCATGGCGCTGAGCCAGGCCTTGTCGATGGCGGCGCTGGTGAGAATGATCCAGGCCGCTGCGCCGATCAGCACCAGTGATGCCCAGTTGGTGCCGACAGCGGTGAACATGGCCTTGCGTGAGCCGGAGGCGGCCGCGGTGTTGACGATCAGTGCCACCACCGGGCCGGGGGTGGCGATCAGTAGCAGGACAGTCAGGGCGTAGGTAGCGGTGAGTGCGGTATTCACGGTCAGGTCTCGATCAGTATGTCGGGTGTTGCCGGCTGTACGGCATGGGCGTGGAACGGGCAGCGGGACGGGTTGAGCGACCCTGCCTCCTGCAGTTGGTACTGCTTCCACTCGTAGTTGTCGGCATCGCCGAAGAAGCCAAGGGTGTCGGGCATGACGCCGTCGTTGTAGTGGTGCACGCGCTCGCGGATGCGTTCGCGGATACGATGGCCGCTTTCGGTGTTGACGTTGGCCACTTCGTCGAAGTTCGCCCGCGGGTTGATGACGAAGGTAATGTGTGGCCCCAGGTTGCGGCTTTTCATCTGCTGGTGGCCGGGGAAGTTCATGTTGATGAACAGCGGCATGCCGGCAAAGCAGAACGACCAGGCATTGTCGTCGGGGTCGGTCGGGATGCCCTGCGGCCAGGGATGCGGGTCGCGCGCGTGCACACCACGCAACACCTTCCAGGCCAGCGCCTGTTGCTCGGCCAGTGTGTAGTCGGCGGCGGTTTCGAGAAACACCACCAGTGGGCTGCCGATACGCTGCTTGGGTGGGATAGGTGCGACGGTGCGCACGTAGTCGGCCAGGCCCATGGCGATGTCATCGGCCAGTTGCCCGGCTCGGGCGAAGAGGATGTGGCAGGTTGCGCCGTTTACCGCCTTGCGGCCGAACAGGCAGGGAAACTCGGGGTTGGCGAGGACACTGCGAAAATGTTCTACGGCTTTGTAGGTCCAATGTCGCGTGTTGCGCACATGGTCAGCGGCCAGCTCTAGCGCATCCAGGCGATAGCAAGTTCCATAACCCGTCGACATGATTTCCCCAGGCGTAAATTTGATGAACGTTCAAGTCACATGCAGGCAGGATCTTGGTTATGTTTATTATTTACCTGCATTTTCCGAGACGTCCTTGACGTTGTAAAACGCGTGGAACTATGACCTACTATTAGTCTTACTCATGCTCGGGGCGTCGCCATGTCGGAACGGATTCAGGCTTTGCACGCGCTGCGTGCCTTCGAGGTAGCCTCTCGCTATGGCTCATTTACCCGTGCCGCGGAAGAGCTGGCCCTGACCCAGGGCGCCGTCAGCCACCACATCAAGACCCTCGAAGCCATGTTCGGCTGCGACCTGTTCGAACGCCGCGGGCCGAAGCTGGCCCTGACCGAGCACGGCCGCCTGCTGGCGCAGGAACTCAAGGTTGGCTTCAAGATCATCGAAAATGCCTGCGCCCTGTTGCGCCAGGACCGCTACGGCCTGCGTCTGAAGGCACCGTCCACGCTGACCGTGCGCTGGCTGCTGCGTGCGCTGGATGCGTTCAAGAAGACCGAGGACAACTGCAGCGTGCAGCTGTCCAGCGTGTGGATGGACATCGACAGCGTGGACTTCTATTCCGAGCCCTACGACTGTGCGATCCTCCTGGCCAACGGGCGTTTTCCCGCCGATATCGAGAGTTTCAAGCTGTTCGATGAATGGCTGATCCCGGTGTGCCACCCGGATTACATGGCCCAGGCGCAACCGGACCTTGCCGATCTGGCCCAGTGCGAATTCCTGCACCCGTCCCCTGACCGGCGCGACTGGCGGCGCTGGCTGGCTCGCATGGACGCGCTGGACATCAGCATCGACCACGGGCAAGTGTTCGATACCCTCGACCAGGGCATCTCGGCCGCACAGCAAGGCCTGGGTATTTCGGTGGTCGACCTGGTGCTGGCCAGTGCCGACCTGCTGGCCGGGCGCCTGGTTACGCCGTTCAAGCACGCGGTGGCCACCGGCGACGGCTATTACATGACCTGGCTCAAGGCCAGCCCCAAGGCGCGGCAGATGCACAAGCTGCGCGAGTTCCTGCTTGGCCAGGTGCCACCGCTGCCCTGCAAGGACATCAATTACCTGTACGGCTGAACACGCGTTCGAGCATGCGCCCGGCCGTCGGCAAGCGCCCGGCGCTGAAAATATTTCGGCAAACACCTGCTGGCCCCAACAAAATGCGCTGCGACGGTGCGTCAGCGGTAGAATCGCCGCAATCAGCACAACAAACGATTCAGAGGTCGACGCGGTGGAGTTGCAGCAGGGCTTTGTCCTGACCCGACATTGGCATGACGCGCCCGAAGGCACCTTCGTGGAGTTCTGGCTGGCCACCGACCAGGGGCCACGGCAGCTGCGCCTGGCGCCACAGGCATCGGTGGCATTCATCCCCCAGGCGCAGGAAGCGCACGCACGGGTGCTGCTGGCCAACGAAGCCGGTGTCGAGCTGCGGCCGCTGCAGCTGAAGGACTTTGACCACCGCCCGGTGCTGGGCCTGTACTGCCGCCAGCACCGGCAACTGATGCAGTTGGAGCAACGCCTGCGCACGGCCGGTATCGAGGTGTTCGAAGCCGATATTCGCCCGCCCGAGCGCTACCTGATGGAGCGCTTCATCACCGCCCCGGTGCAGTTCACCGGCCAACCGGATGCCCAAGGCGTGCTCTGCGATGCCCAGCTCAAGCCCCTGCCGGGTTATCGCCCGCCGCTGCGCCTGGTGTCGCTGGACATCGAGACCAGCGAGCGGGGCGAGCTGTACAGCATTGCCCTGGAAGGCTGTGGCCAGCGCCAGGTGTACATGCTCGGGCCGGCCAACGGCACGGCTGATGGCCTGGACTTCGACCTGCACTACTGCGCCGACCGCGCCGATATACTGGCCTGCCTCAACCTGTGGATGGCCGAGCACGACCCGGATGCAATCATCGGCTGGAACCTGATCCAGTTCGACCTGCGCCTGCTGCACGAGCACGCCAAGCTGCTGCAGGTACCACTGGCACTGGGACGCAATGGCGCGCCGATGACCTTGCGCAGCCATGCCGGTGGTGGCCACGTGTTCGCCGATGCCCCGGGGCGGCTGCTGATCGACGGCATCGAGGCGCTGCGCTCGGCGACCTGGAGCTTCCCGTCGTTCAGCCTCGAAAGTGTCGCCCAGACCTTGCTCGGTGAAGGCAAGGCCATCGATACGCCGTACCAGCGCATGGATGAAATCAACCGCCGCTTCGCCGAGGACAAGCCGGCGCTGGCGCGCTACAACCTCAAGGATTGCGAGCTGGTGACGCGCATCTTCGCCCACACCCGCCTGCTCGAATTCTTGCTGGAGCGGGCCTCGGTCACCGGCCTTGCGGTGGACCGCAGCGGTGGCTCGGTGGCTGCGTTCTGCCACTTGTACATTCCGCAGATGCACCGCCTGGGCTTCGTCGCGCCCAACCTCGGTAGCCGCCCCGACGAAGCCAGCCCCGGTGGCTTCGTCATGGATTCGCGCCCGGGCCTGTACGACTCGGTGTTGGTGCTGGACTACAAGAGCCTGTACCCGTCGATCATTCGTACCTTCCTGATCGACCCGGTGGGGCTGGTCGAAGGTTTGCGCCTGCCCGACGATGAACACTCGGTGGAAGGCTTCCGGGGTGGGCGTTTTTCCCGTAGCGAGCATTGCCTGCCGGCCATCGTCGAGCGGGTATGGCAGGGCCGGGAAGCAGCCAAGCGCGAGGGCAATGCGCCGCTGTCGCAAGCGCTGAAGATCATCATGAATGCCTTCTACGGGGTGTTGGGTTCGAGCGGCTGCCGCTTCTTCGACCCGCGCCTGGCTTCGTCGATCACCATGCGCGGCCACCAGATCATGCGCCAGACCCGTGCGCTGATCGAAGCCAGGGGCTACGAGGTGATCTACGGCGATACCGACTCCACTTTCGTCTGGCTCAAGGGCGCCCACGGCGAGGAGACTGCAGCACGCATCGGCCGTGAGCTGGTGGCCGAGGTCAACCAGTGGTGGCGCGAACACCTGCGCGAGCAGATGAACCTGGATAGCGCGCTGGAGCTGCAGTTCGAGGTGCATTACCGGCGCTTCCTGATGCCCACCATCCGCGGTACGGACGAAGGCAGCAAGAAGCGCTACGCCGGGCTGGTGCAGCGGGCCGATGGCAGCGAGCAGATGGTCTACAAGGGCCTGGAGTCGGTGCGTACCGACTGGTCGCCGCTGGCCCGGGAGTTCCAGCAGGAGCTTTATCGCCGGATATTCCGCGGGGAGCCTTACCAGGCGTATGTGCGCGATTATGTACGGCGCACCCTGGCGGGCGAGCTGAATGAGCTGATGGTGTACCGCAAGCGTTTGCGCCGGCCGCTAGTCGATTACCAGCGCAATGTGCCACCGCACGTGCGTGCGGCCCGGCTGGCCGATGACTACAACCGCCGCCTTGGCCGCCCGTTGCAATACCAGCGCGGCGGCTGGATCAGCTATCTGATCACCCTGGCGGGCCCCGAACCCCTGGAAAACCTGCAAGCGCCGGTGGACTACGAGCATTACCTGACGCGGCAGCTGCAGCCGGTGGCCGATGCCATCCTGCCTTTTGTTGGCGACAGTTTCGAAGGGTTGACCGGCCAGCAGCTGGCGCTGTTCTGAAGAGGTGGTACCTATCTAGCTTATCGCTTGGCAAGCCTGCGTCTAGTGTCGGGCCTTTTGATCAGCCCGAGGCGCAACAACGTGACTACACCCAGCCAGGAACAACCGCCAACTGCCGATACGCTGGCCATGGAGCAGGCCTATCAGGACAACCTCATCGTCAAGCGATTGCCCAGATGGATTCGCCGGCTGCGAATCGTATCGCTGACCGAGCAGAACATCCCGGCCAACGGTCTGTATGAATCGCAGCATGCTGCATTACGCGACGCGTTGAAAGACAGCCTGGCCTGTCGACAGTGGCTGGAAAAGGAGCTTGCGCGAATCGAGGGCGTCGACCGTTTCGTCAAGCCGCTGCTTCGACACGCCATGCAGGAAGAATTCGGTACCACGGAAAATGTCGATGGCCTGTATTTCAGGCGCTGGTACACCTACACCGCTCCCAGCCAGGGCACCGTGTGGGGGCGCTACCCGGTGGTGGAAAAGGACTATTTCGACGTACCGCTGATCGAGGCGGCACTGGACAACTTCACGCCGGGCGAGGGGCGGAACGAACAGCACAAGGACAACTGCATCGTCGACAGCCTGTCGCAACGGCTCGCCGCACCAACCGCGCCAGCCTTCGCACGCTTGTGCCGCAAGCTGGATCTGGGCAGGCGCTATCAACAGCACCTGGACACCGTGCTCAAAGCGCCGAGCAGCCAGGCAAGCGGCTGGCGCAGCATGGCTTCGACGCTTGCCCAGCTTTACAGCTCGGTCATGCTGATCGATGCGTGCAAGGCTAAAGGCGATGGAGTACTGAGTGCTGCCGAACTGGACCTGGTGCTAGAGCTATGCAAGCACGGGAGACCTGGCACGCTGTACGAGTCGAAAGTGGTGGCCCGGCAACTCAAGGCGTTCGGCTGCGATTTGCAACAGATCGTGATACTCGATGTATTTCATGACAAAGTCAGCCGCAAGATCATTGTCTATATTCCCGATGACCCCCACGGTCCCTGGACCGCAAGCCCCGACCTGGAAAGCTTCACCCGCAAGGTCTTGGGCAAGCGTCTGCGAGACAAGCGCTATCAGGATTTCTTCAAACGCTTCGTACGCCGGCGCGACAGCCAGCAGTTCTTCTCCAGGGTTGCCAAGGAACTGGTGGGCGTCGCCGATTGGGCAACTCGGGAAATGGACCAGCACATGCGGGACTACCCGCTGCCGTTGTTCGCCCACCTTGCCGCCGCGCGCATTGCCCATATCAAGGACGATGCTGCGCTGATTGCAACGCCGGTGTCAGACCTTGACCGCAAGGCCCAGGAAGCCCATCGGCAAAGGTTGGTTGCCGAGGGTTGGACCCTGGCCACGGTGGCGGGCGTGTTCATCCCCGCACTCAATGCACTGCTGCTGGCGGTAATGGTCTGGGACCTGCTGGGCGAGCTGTTCCAGGCCGTTGAAGACTGGCGCGAGGGCGATACCAGCGCCGCAATGGAGCATGTGCTCAACGTGACCAAAGACCTGGCCGTGATCGGTGTCACCGCCGTGGTATGGCGGGAAGCGAGCCGGGCCTGGGCCGCATTGGACCAGTGGGTGCCAGCGCGCCTGGAAGACGGCAGCGAGAAGCTCTGGAATGGAGACCTGGTGCCGTTTCGCAGCGCTGCACCTCCCGCTGGGGAAGTGGCCGATGCAATGGGCATCTACCGTGCCCAGGACAGAAGCTGGATGATCATGGACGGCCACAACTACGAAATCGTCCAGCGCGCAGATGAAGAGTGGCAACTGGCACCACGAGGTGGTCATGGACCTTTGTTGCGTCACAATGACGCCGGTGCCTGGCGGCTATGGACCGAGCAACCGGCCAGCTGGACAGACAAGCACAGGATGTTCCGCCGCCTTGGTGAGCGTTTCGCTCGCCTGGATGATGAACAGATTGACCAGGCCATGGCCGTCCATGCTCTGGATGCAGACCATCTACGGGCGCTGCATGTGTACGGCCGGCCACCTGAGGCCGAGCTGGTCGATACCGTAGAGCGCCTGCTGATCGATCGCCGGCTGCAAACCCTGCTGGACGATTTGAAGCTCGGGCGGGTGCCGGAGGACGCGCCGTTGCTGGCGAAGGCCCGCGCCCTGCCTGGCGTCACCGAGCAGGGCGGGCCAGCATTGGCGGCGCAGGTCTCGGCAAGGCGGCGCCAGCTGTTTCAACAGGTGTATGACGGGCAGCAGGAGCCAGACGATGCGGCGGTGGCAACCTTGCGCAAGGCGTTCCCGAGCCTGCATTGCCGAGCGGCGCGCGAGCTTGTGGGCGAGCTGTCGGCAGAAGGTGCGGAATTTCAGGCACTGGTCGGCGGCACAGTGCCGCTCCGGTTGGTCGAAAGGGCCAGGCTGAGCGTACTGCGCATACGCGTTGCGCGTGCCTGCGAGGCGCTGTTCATCGAGACGCCCCAGACCCTGGACCAGGCCAAGGTCGCGCTGACACTGTTGGAGACTCTGGATGTCAGGGAGACCAGGCCGCGCTGGCGGCTGTACGATGGCGGTAGCCCGCAGCCGATAATGACTACTGCTGGTGACGGGCAGAACTACAGGCTTGTGCATGACAACGGGCGGTTCGAGCTTGAGGACGCGTTAGGCCTCGAGCTGCGCGGCCCCGGCGAGCTGTTCGAGACCTTGGCGGAAGCGTTTGCCCCGGCCGATCATGCGGCACTCGGTATCACTGAACCCTACGCACCGAGTTTGAGAGCAGTGTTGGCTCGGCAAATGCCCGGGCACAGCAGGGTACTCGCCCAGGTGTTGGGCAAAAACCCTCGACAGCCATGGATGCTGGCGCCAGTGCGCCTGGAGGATGGCAGGGTCGGATACCCGCTGGGCGGCTGCCAGGGATGCTTTGCCCGGTCTGCGTCTCGACCCCGGGCGTTCGAGGCGCGTCTGCGCGACCTTTACCCAGCGTACAGTGACGAGCAGATCGAAGATTGGCTGACCACCTTGCATGCTTCGGGGCGTGATACCGACACCGAACTCGGTGTGCTCGAAGAGCAAGCCCGCAGGTTGAACGACCACCTGAAAAGCTGGGAGTGGCGAGGGTTGCTGAATCGCGATCGACCCGAGCGCAAACGGTTTCGCAAAGCACTCATGCAATGCTGGCGGGAACGGGTGCCCGCTCAGGTTCTCGCTCAGCATGAACGTCTGACGGTAACTTGGCAGTTCAGCGCGTATGACCTGCGCTCATTGCCTGAATTGGGCCCACTCTTCAGCTTCCCGCACGTTACCGAGCTTTCCCTGCGTAGCCTGTTGCTGAAGGAGGTACCAGAGCAATTCCTGCTTTCATTCCCCAATCTGAGCTCGCTGGAACTGAGCTACAACAAGTTGCAACGTCTGCCAGAGAGCCTGTCGTTGCTCAATGACTTGCGCATACTCGACTTGTCCGGCAATCGCATCTCTCTGGACGAGTCCCAGGCTCAAGTGCTGGCGCAATGCAGCCGGTTACGTTACCTGAACCTTTCGCACAACCGCTTGAACATGACCTTTTCTGTGGCGCAGATGAACCAGTTGGCCGAACTGCGTTTGCGCAATGCCGGGTTGGTACTGCTGCCCGAGGGCATCACGGATTGTCAGACGTTGTACATGCTCGATGCTTCCAACAACTTCATCAATCTGTTGCCCCCTAACTTCATCCAGTCCCGGTTGTGGCGGGAAGGCTACGTGGCGCTGTCAGGCAATCCTGTGCTGCTGCAACAGGCTGAAGATGTGCAGGAGGCCTGGAACATTCCGGAGGACAGTTCAGTCCCTCACAGGTTTCGTTGGATGGACCGCCTGGACGGTGTGGAACGCGAAAATCTGGGTATCCGCTGGAGCACTATCGAGCAAATGGATGGGGTGACGAACTTCATGCAACTGCTGAAACAGCTTACGCGCTCGCAAGACTTCACCCATCCTCGATATGGGGAAATGCTGGCCTCACGCGTTCTGGCCATGATGGAAAAGGTGGACAAGTCAGCAGCACTGGCCAATGAAATTTTCGCCCATGCACTGGTCGAGAACTGCGCCGACAATGCCACGGTGGTCTTCCAGCAGCTTGAAATCCGATGCCTTGTGTGGGACGCCGAGCAGGCTGCCCCCTCTGGGAGCCAGGAACAAGCCCTGGTGAAACTGGCGCGGCAGTTGTGGAGGCAACAGGAGGTTGACTTCATCGCCTTGCGCGAGGCTGAGGCTGCAGGTGCGGGCAATGAGTCGATCGAATGGGCGCTGGCCTACTCGATCCGCTTGCGCGATGACCTGGGCCTCCCTGGCAACGCGCGGAGCATGCTACACGCGGGCATCCCGGACCTGGATGACGCTTCGGTGATGCGCGCGGCTGATCAAGTCAGGCGTAACGAGACAGACCAATCGGTGGCAGTGTGGATGGTCCAGCAACCGTTCTGGAGAAATTATCTCGAGAAACGCTACGTGCGCGAACTGGAAGTGCCGGCCAGTTTTCAGAACCAGTTGGCAGAGGATGCAGATGCCGAGGACGCCGCCAGGTTGATGGCGGAAATCAGGCTTTGGACCGAGAAGACCGAACTCCAACTGACCATCGAGGCTCTGCAACGGCCGGTATGACCAGGGCGCATTGGACTATGCTCAAGCTACAAGTGATAGAGGTACTTTTTCGGGCTCGGGACGGGGAGCGACCGCACTTGGTAACCGCCGGTTACTGTTCATTCAAACATGGAGGCCTTTTGCTGGTTTACGCTCGCTTGTCGGATCTTTCGCCCTGATCTGTAGTCTTCTGGTTTATCGAGAGAATAAGGAGATACGCATGCTCGTCCGGTCACTGACCCTCGCCACCTTGCTCGCGCTCGTCGGCCCTGTGTTTGCTGCCGACAGTGACGCGCCGCTGGCCAAGGAACTGGGCAAGGCCAGGCCCTTGGTCGTCATTGCGCCCAGCAGCGCCGACCCGACGTTGCGTGGGTTGAACGAGGCTCTCAAGGATCCGGCCACCCAGGCCGCCTTCAAGGAGCGAAACCTGGTGCTCTACAGCGTTGCCAACATGATGGGCAAGCGTGAGGACAAGAACCTGGAGCAGCAGACTACCATGGCCTTGATCCGCGAGTTGAAGCTGGGTGCCAGCAAAGGCACCAAGGTGATCCTGGTGGGCAAGGACGGTGAACGGCACATGCTCAAGGACGATGAGGAGGGCGGGGCCATTGACCCGCAGGTTATTTTCAAGGCGGTCGATGAGCTGCCTGCCAGCGAAAAAGCCATGACGGCGCCCGAACCTGTGGCTGCAGCGGCACCGGAAGCCAAGGCCAAGGACAGCAAGCCCGCCAAGCCCGCCAAACCTGCCGCGCCGCCCAAGCCGCTGGAAGACTGACCCTGCACGACGGCCCCGAGGCACCTTGGGGCCGTTGTGTATCCCACTGTATCTGCCCACGCTGCAGACCCATTCCCATACAAAACCGCACCCCGCGCGATACATCCACGACATACCGCAACGGCCTAATGGCTCCACATTCCAACCACAGTGGAGCGACACCATGACTCAAGTACGAAACACCCTCGGCCTGCTCGGCGCTGCCCTGATCGGCAGCATGGCTTTGAGCAGCAGCGCTTTTGCCGTCGAGCCGTTGGCCCAGGGTTACCAGCTGGCTTCGGCCAAGGTGGCAGGCGAGGGCAAGTGTGGTGAAGGCAAATGTGGTGGCAGCGCAAAGGCCACCCAAGGCGAAGGCAAATGCGGTGAGGGCAAGTGCGGCGCCAGCGCCAAGGCCGGGGCCGAAGGCAAGTGTGGCGAGGGCAAGTGTGGTGATGCCTCGTTCGCCAAGACCGACAGCAACCACGACGGCAAGGTCTCTCGCGACGAGTTCCTGGCGGTGGCCAAGGACCGTGCCGGCGACTTCGACAAGATCGACAGCAACCATGATGGCTTCATCTCCGAACAGGAGGCGGCGGATCACCTCAAGGCGATCTACCAGGCTAATGGCAAGGCCATGCCCGAAGGATTGTTCAGCCACCTGACCGGCAAGTCCTGACCTTCTGCCCCATGAACCGCGCAACGCCCCTCCTGCTGGTCAGGCGGGGCGTTGTGCCTGTTGCGGAGACCTGTTCATGCACCCCACATCTTTGCCCCCTGCACCGTTACAGACCGGGCTTGGCCTGCGCCGCGGCCTGTTGCCGGAACTGCTGGCCATGGAGGCTGGCGCCGTGGACTTCCTGGAATGCGCACCGGAAAACTGGATTGCCGTGGGTGGTGCCTATGGCAAGGGCCTGGCGCAGTTGGCCGAGCGTTTTGCCATTACCTGCCACGGGCTGTCGTTGTCGCTGGGTGGCAGCGAGCCGCTGGACCGCCATTTCCTTGGCCAGACCCGCCAGTTTCTCGATCGCCACCAGGTGCGCCTGTACAGCGAGCACCTGAGCTACTGCAGTGATGACGGGCACCTGTATGACCTGATGCCCATTCCGTTCACCGACGAAGCGGTGCACCATGTGGCCGCGCGGATTCGCCAGGCCCAGGAACACCTGGAGCGGCGTATTGCCGTGGAAAACATCAGCTACTACGCGGCGCCGTACCAGGCGTTGAGCGAACTCGATTTCATCCGTGCGGTCCTCGATGAGGCCGACTGCGACCTGCTGCTGGACGTCAACAACGTATTCGTCAACGCCTGCAATCACGGCTACGACGCCCGCGAATTCCTGGCGGGCTTGCCCCAGGCGCGGGTCACCGGCATGCACGTGGCTGGCCATTACGATGAAGCGCCGGACCTCAAGGTAGACACCCATGGGGCTGCGGTGAAGGAGGATGTGTGGGCGCTGTACGCGGTCGCCTGTAAGCGTTTCGGTGTGCAACCGACGGTACTCGAGCGTGATTTCAACTACCCGCCGCTGGTCGAACTGCTCGCCGAAACGGCGCGCATCCGTGCTGTGCAGCGTGCTTCTGGAGGGCATGCAGATGAATGAGGCCTTGCGTGAGCAGCAGTACACCTTGGCCCGACACCTGCGTGACCCGCAGCGCCATGCGCCGCCGCCGGGCGTGGAGGCCCGGCGCCTGAAGGTTTACCGCGAGCTGTTCTATGGTGCTATCGAAGGTTTGCTGGCCGGCAGTTTTCCGGTGATGCGCCAGGCGTTGGGTGAACCGCGCTGGCATGCCCGAGTGCGAGACTTCTATGCCAACTATCGCAGCCAGACACCGTTGTTCACCGAGATTGCCGAAGCGTTCGTCGATTACCTGCAAGGCATCGAACTGGATGCACCCTGGCAGCTGGAGCTGGCGCACTATGAGTGGGTCGAGGCGCAGTTGTATCTGAGCGATGCGCAGGACCCGCCCCATGACCCGGCAGGCGACCTGCTGGAAGGGGAGCCACTGTTGTCGTGTGTGGCGCGGGTGTTGGCCTATCGCTGGCCGGTGGAGCGGATCGGGGCGGATTACCAGCCAGCGGTCGCGCCAGAGGCGCCGACCTTGTTGCTGGTTTATCGCGATGCGGGGCTGAAGGTGCGCTTCGCGCGCCTGGCGCCGCTGGCGTACCGGTTGCTGGCGCTGGAACAGGGCAGTGGGCGGGCGCGGTTGCAGGCGTTGGGCGGTGCTGTGGAGGAGGGGCTGGCGTTGCTGGAGGGGCTGCGCGAGCAGGGGGTCATCATCGGTACATGTTGAATCGTGGTATTGGGGCGCTTTGCGCCCAATCGCCGGCAAGCCAGCTCCCACAGGTACAGCGCATGCCCAGAATCTTGCGCAGTACCTGTGGGAGCTGGCTTGTCGTGGCGACGAACCGCGGCGATGGGCTGCAACGCAGCCCCGGCGATATCACCTGCAGAACCGCCCTCTGAGCCAATGATCCAGGCTCAACCGCCCAGCCCCTTTCAGCAGCAGTGGCAGCAACGCCACCAGGTAGATCAGCGGCAGCTTGAAGTTGCCAAAGCCCTGGTCGGTAATCGCATAACCTTGGGCCAGTTCGGCCAGGCTCGACCAGTGCGCCGGCCAATGCACCGCGGCAATCGCCACCACGGTCACCACCATCAGCCCAAACGAGGCCAGCCGGGTACCCAGCCCCAACAACAGCAGTAACGGCAGGATCAGCTCCGCCCACATCGACAGCTGCCAGTTCAGCTCTGCAGGCAGCAGGTTGAAGGGGAACGGGAAGTTCGCCTGCAGGTCGGCGAACCAGTTGCTGCCATTGAATTTCTCCCAGCCGGATTCAAAAAACTCCCAGGCCAGAAACAGCCGCAATGGCAGGTCGGCGCTCCAGGTACCGAAGCGGTCGAAGGTGGTCAGGGTGCGGGTCAAGGTGGTCATGCTGGATTCTCTCTTCAGGAAAGGGCACGGGCGTTACGGCGTTGCTGACGGGCCAGCTTGGCGGTGAGCTTGACGGCGATGGCGCTGAACATCAGGGCGAACGCCAGCGGGTACCAGCCGCCCATGGGGATGCGTTTGTAGAACGACAGGCAGAACACCGCGGCCAGTACCCACATGCCGGTACTGTGCAGGGCCTGCCAGGCATGGCCACCCAACAGGCGCATCGGGGCCTTGAACGAGGTGATGGTGAGCAGCAGCAGGAACAGGTAGCCGAGGGTGCCGGGCAGGCTGGAAGTAAACGTGCGGCCGGCCCAGAACAGCTCGGGGAATTGCTGGGCATAGCGGTAGATCAGTACGCCGTGCACGGTGTGGGAAAAGGCGAATGCCAACCCCAGATAGCGCCGTTCCTGGAGGATGCGGCGGCTGCTGGTGCCAGGCAGCAAGGTCACCAGCGACGAGGCCAGAAAGGCCAGCAGGAATAGCGCGAAGGAGCTGCGCGCAGTGGCACGGATCGCACTGCGCAGGCCGTCCGGATCAGGTTGGCTGGCCAGGACCACGGCGGTCATCGCCAGGGTCAGGCCGGCGAGCGTGGCGAACAGCTTCCAGCCGGAGGGAAGGGTGAGGGGTTTCATCAGGGAGGCTCCCGGGGTGTGGTTGTGTGACCGGGAGTGTGTCGGGGTGGGGTATCTGCAGTGTGTCGGCGGTGGTGGGGTTGTGTATCGGATTGTAGAAGTCGCTCAAGCGCCGCAGTCCCTGTAGGAGCGGCCTTGTGTCGCGATGGGCTGCGAAGCAGCCCCAGGTTTTCAGCTTCGCCGCATGAATTGCCGGGGCCGCTTTGCGGCCCGATCGCGACACAAGGCCGCTCCTACCTGAGATTGCCTTACTTCAGCTCGATCTGCGCGCACAGCCCGCCGCCTGCGCGGTTGCTCAGGGTCAGTCGGCCGCCCATGGCCTGGATCAGCTGATGGGCAATCGCCAACCCCAGCCCGGTGCCGCCGGTGCTGCGGTTGCGTGAGCCTTCCACGCGATAGAACGGCTTGAGTACTTCATCCAGTTCGCCACCGGGGATGCCTGGCCCGTTGTCGAGCACTCGGATCACGGTCAGGTCCCCTTCGCGGCATACCTCCAGCTCGGCAGCACCAGCAAACTTGAGGGCGTTGTCCACCAGGTTCACCAGCACCCGACGCAGGGCATGCGGGCGGGTTTCCAGCAGGCTGCCGCTGCTGCCATGGCGCAGCACCTGGGCACCACTGTCCTGGTAGTCGAACACCAGGCTGTCGAGAAAGGCATCGAGGTTGACCCGGCACGGTGCCTCGGTGCTGGTATCCATGCTGCGGGCATAGGCAACGCCTTCGCGCACCAGATGCTCCATCTCGCCAAGGTCGTTCCACAGCTTGTCCTTCTCTACTCCTTCGTCCATCACTTCGACACGCAGTTTCATGCGCGTGATCGGTGTTTGCAGGTCGTGGGAAATGGCCGCCAGCAACTGCATGCGTTCCTTGAGGTAGGCAGCGATGCGCGCCTGCAGGGCGTTGAAGGCCACGGCGGCGTAGCGCACCTCGCGCGGGCCGCTTTCATCCAGCTGCACGCCAGGCTTGTCCGGGTCGAGATTGTCCACCGCGCGGGCCAGACGGGTCAGCGGGCCGATCGCCAGGCGTACCGCCAGCCAGGTGCACAGCAACAGCACGGCCAACTGGATCAGCAGCACCACGGGCAGCCAACGTGCCACCGGGAGCGGCGACGGGGTTACGTCGATGGTCAGCGGAGCGCCATCGGCGAGGGTCAGGTGGGCCTGGAAGTGCGCATTCGGGCCGGGGATTTCCTGGAAGGAAAGGCGATAGTCGGCGCCAATGGCCTTGACGATCGAGTCCGCGGCCATGGGCGGGTCGCTGGTCGGCATGGCTTCGCCCGCCAGGCCCTGGTCCAGCCGGTAGCGGTAGGTACGCCGCTCCAGACGCGGCAGCCAGGCGGGGCGCTCGGCCGCGGGCAGGCGGTCGAGGATGGCCACCGAGGTGGCCACGTCCTGCTCCAGGGTGCTGAGCATCATCGAGCGGCTGCTGATGTAGCGCTCGTAGGCCTGCAGGCCGAACGACAGGCCGTAGGCCAGCACCAGGCCGGTGAAGAAGATAAGTGCCAGGCGCGAGGCCAGGGTACGTGGCCACTTCATGATGGTGACTCGAGCAGTTGCACCGGCAGCGAGAACACGTAGCCCTCGCTGCGCACGGTCTTGATGCAGCTGGGTTCGCGGGCGTCGTCACCCAGGCGCTGGCGCAGGCGGCTGACCAGCAGGTCGATGGAGCGGTCGAAGATGTCGGCTTCGCGGCCCTGGGTCAGGTTGAGCAACTGCTCACGGCTGAGCACCCGCTGCGGGTGGTCGAGAAACACCCGCAGCAGGCGGTATTCGGCACCGCTCAGGGCTACCAGGGTGCCTTCGCTGTCGAGCAGGTGGCGCGCGGTGGTGTCCAGCCGCCACTGGCCGAAGCCGAGCAGGCGGCTGCTTTCGCTGATGGTCAGGTTGGGCGGCAGCATGCGCGTGCGGCGCAGCACGGCGTTGATGCGGGCCAGCAGTTCGCGGGCCGAGAACGGCTTGGTCAGGTAATCGTCGGCGCCCATTTCCAGGCCGATGATGCGGTCGGTTTCGTCGTTGCGGGCGGTCAGCATCAGCACCGGGGTGTTGCGGTGCTTGCCGGCGCGCAGCTCGCGGCACAACAGCAGGCCGTCGTCGCCGGGCATCATGATGTCCAGAACGATCAGGTCGACGCTGTTGGCTTCGAGAAAGGCGCGCATCTGCCGGCCGTCGGCGACGATGCTGGTGCGCAGGCCGTTCTTCTTCAGGTAGTTGCCGACCAGTTCGCGGATTTCGCGGTCGTCGTCGACGATCAGGATGTGATCGACGTGTTCCATGCGCTGCGTTCCTGTTCAAGAGGGGATGGGCGCAGTGTACCGAGCGCGTTCGCGCTTGCCTGCGGGGGTTTGTATTGCAGTGTATCTGCCATGCGTACAGACACAGGAGGAAGCACATCACAGCTTCGGGCGACACATACGGGATACCTGGCCGGCGTGAAATGGCTCTCGACCGGGGAGCGCAACTCCCCACCCTCAAGCGTTACACAGGAGAGATGCCATGAACTTCAATACCTTCGCCCGTGCCAGCCTGCTTGCCGTGCTCAGCTTCGGCGCCATTGCCGCCCAGGCCTCCACCATGCCGATGGACGACAGCGGGGTCATGCAGTACCGCTACGGTGACCACCTGGATGTGAAGAAAGTGCTGTCGATACAGGATGACCAGAGCGACGCCTGCGGCCTGGTGAACACCCGCATGGACTACCTCGACTCCAAGGGCCAGCGGCAGAGCGTGCAGTACCGCACCTATGCCACCGGCGGTTGCCATGAGAATTGATCGCCGCTTGTTGTTGAAGGTTGGCGGCATTGCCCTGGCGCTGGCCGGCCTGGGTCTGGGCGGGCACCTGATGGCCCGCGACAGCTACGGTGCCATGCCGTCGCTGTCCGGCGCCAGCCAGTGGCTTAACTCGGCGCCGCTGGATGGCCCCGGGCTCAAGGGCAAGGTGGTGCTGGTGGACTTCTGGACCTGGGACTGCATCAACTGCCGGCGCAGCCTGCCGCATGTGAACGAATGGGCGCGGCGCTATGCCGACCAGGGCCTGGTGGTGGTCGGCGTGCACACCCCGGAGTACGACTACGAGCACGATGTAGGCACCTTGCGTGACAAGGTGGCCAGCCTGGGGATCGCTTACCCGGTGGCGGTGGATAACGACTACAAGGTGTGGAATGCCTGGGGCAACCAGTTCTGGCCGGCACACTACTTTGTCGACCGCAAGGGGCAGGTGCGCCATGTGCACTTTGGCGAGGGGGATTATGGTGGGCAGGAGCAGGTGATACAGACGTTGCTGGATGAGAAAGGGTGAGTTGTCTGTGCCGGCCTCTTCGCGGGCTTGCCCCCACAGGGATTTGCGTAATCAGTGAAATTTGCGCAGTACCTGTGGGAGCGGGCAAGCCCGCGAAGAAGCCGACACCTGTCTGTCAGGTGAAACTGGCAAAGTGCGCCTGCATCCGCGCCGCATCCGCTTGGCGCCCGCTGAACAACTCGAACGCCTTCACCGCCTGGAACACGGCCATGTTGCTGCCATCCAGGGTGCGGCACCCCAGTGCCCGGGCGGCGCGCAGCAGTTCGGTCTCCAGCGGGAAGTAGATGATCTCCGCCACCCACAGGCGAGCATGCAGCAGCTCCACCGGCAGCGGCGTGCCCGGCAGCTTGGCCATGCCCACCGGTGTGGTGTTGACCAGCCCGTCCGCCTCGGCCAGGGCCGTGGCCAGGTCGGTGCCGACAACGGCGCGCCCGGCACCGAAATGGGCATTCAGGTTGTCCACCAGGGCCTGTGCACGGGCCACGTCCACTTCGAACAGTACCAGCCGCTCGACCCCTTCACCCAGCAGGGCATGGGCCACGGCCGAACCTGCGCCACCGGCACCCATCTGCACTACCTGGCGCCGTGCCACATCCGGCAGGCCACGGCGCAAGCCTTCGGCAAAGCCCAGGCAATCGGTGTTATGACCCACCCGCTTGCCGTCCTTGAGTACCACGGTGTTCACCGCGCCGATGCCGCGGGCTTCGTCCGACAGTTCGTCGAGCAACGGCAGGATCGCCTGCTTGAACGGGTAGGTGATGTTTAGCCCGGTGAAACCGGTGTGCTGGGCAGCGTCGAGCAGGCCGGGCAGGGCGCTGTCGTCCAGTTGCAGCTGGTCGGCATCGATCAGCCGGTACAGGTAGCGCAGCGCCTGGGCATCACCTTCGTGTTCGTGCAGGGCAGGGGTGCGCGACAGCTGGATGCCGCGGCCGATCAGGCCGGCGAGGATGGCTTGCTGGCTCATGCGCTGCGCTCCTGCAACATTTCGGCAAAGTGGCTGATGGCCATGCGATAGCCATGGCTGCCCAGGCCGCAGATGACCCCGACGGCGATGGACGATATGAACGACAGGTGACGGAACGGTTCGCGCTTGTGCACGTTGGACAGGTGCACTTCGATAACCGGCACTTCGCCGGCCACCAGGGCATCGCGGATGGCCACCGAGGTGTGGGTCCAGGCACCGGGGTTGATCACGATGCCGGCGCAGCGGCCACGGGCGGCATGGATCCAGTCGATCAGTTCACCTTCGTGGTTGGTTTGGCGGAATTCGATTTCCAGGCCGAGGGAATGGGCGGTGTCGGCACAACCCTGGGCCAGGTCGGCGAGGGTTTCGTGGCCGTACTGGGCAGGCTCGCGGGTGCCCAGCATGTTCAGGTTGGGGCCGTTGAGTACGAGAATAAGGGGCTTCATGACGGGCATCGCTTTGTTGTTGTTGGATGCTTCCTAGTTTTGTACCGCCTGGTTAGTTTAGTCAATTGGACTAAACCGCTGTTCCGGGAAAGTGGGCGATTATCGAACCCTCAGCAACTCAGACTGGATTACAAAATTGTAATTTTCCCGCCACCGCCCCGATAAGCGCGGCTTTCTACAGTCCCTCGGCAAATCTCGCCGACGAGGACTGTTTCGTGCCCATCCCCCGCAAGACCGCCTTGCTCTGCCTGTTGCTGGCTGGCGCCGGCACTGCCCAGGCCAGCCAGAGCCTGAGCCTGCCCCAGGCGCTAGACGCCGCCTTTGCTCAGAACCCGGAGCTGGCCGCAGCCGGACGGGAAATCGGCATTGCCGATGGCGAACGGCGCCAGGCCGGGCTGATCCCCAACCCGGAGCTGTCCTGGGAGGTCGAGGACACCCGCCGTGACACCAGCACCACCACTGTCACCCTCAGCCAACCGCTGGAGTTGGGCGGCAAGCGCGGCGCACGCATCGCCGTGGCCGGTGCTGGCCAGGCCATTGCCCTGCTGGACCTGGAACGCCAGCGCAACGGCCTGCGCGCCGATGTGATACAGGCCTTCCACGCGGCCCTGCGCGCACAGACCGCGCTGGATTTGGCGCAGCAATCGCAGGCGTTGACCGAGCGTGGGCTGCGAGTGGTGCAGGGGCGGGTGACCGCTGGCCAGTCATCGCCCGTCGAGGCCACCCGGGCCCAGGTGCAGTTGGCCCAGGCCCAGGCTGAAGTGCGCCGTGCGCAAACCCAGCGCAGTGTGGCCTACCAGGCCCTGGCACGGTTGACCGGCAGCCCGCTGGCAAGCTTCGACCAGTTGCAGGCAGCCAACCTGTCCCCCGGTGATGCACCCAGCGCCGATGCTCTGCTCGACCAGGTCGAGCAAACGGCCGAATGGCGCCTGGCCGCCGCCCAGGTCGAGCGCGGCGAAGCGTCCCTGGGATCGGAAAAGGCCCTGCGTATTCCCAACCTCACCGTCAGCCTTGGCAGCCAATACAGCCGCGAAGACCGCGAGCGGGTCAATGTGGTGGGCCTGTCGATGCCCTTGCCGCTGTTCGACCGCAACCAGGGCAACGTGCTGGCCGCGGCCCGCCGTGCCGACCAGGCGCGTGACCTGCGCAACGCCGTGGAGCTGCGCCTGCGCAGTGAAACCCGCAGCGCCGTCAGCCAGTGGACCACGGCCATGCAGGAAGTGCAGGCCTATGACCGCACCATCCTGCCTTCTGCCCAGCAGGCCGTGGACACCGCCACACGCGGTTTCGAAATGGGCAAGTTCGCCTTTCTCGATGTACTCGACGCCCAGCGCACGCTGATCGAGGCACGCGGGCTGTACCTCGAGGCGCTGGCCTCGGCGACCGACGCGCGGGCACAGGTCGAGCGGATCTATGGCGACCTCGATGAGCTGAGCAACAAATTGAACAGCAGGAGCAACAATGACTAATCCACGCAAGATAGCCCTTCTGGCTGCCGCCATTGCCGCGCTTGGCCTGGGTGGCCTGGCCTGGACCGGCAACCTCGGCAACGCATCAAGCACTGAAGCCCGGCACGACGACCACGGCGAAGACAGCCACGGCCACGGCGAGGAACAGGCCGGCGAAGGTCACGAAGAAGAGGCGGGCAAGCTGCACCTGTCCATCGCCCAGATCGAAGCTGCCGGTGTGCAACTGGCCGATGCCGGCCCTCGTGAACTGGGCACCGCCATCAGCTTCCCGGGTGAAATCCGCTTCGACGAGGATCGCACTGCCCACGTCGTGCCACGTGTGCCCGGTGTGGTCGAGTCGGTGCAAGCCGAACTGGGCCAGGCGGTCAAGCGTGGTCAGGTGCTGGCGGTAATTGCCAGCCAGCAGATTTCCGACCTGCGCAGCGAACAACAGGCTGCCCAGCGCCGCCTGGAACTGGCGCGCCTGACCTTCCAGCGCGAACAGCAGCTGTGGCAGGAGCGGATCAGCGCCGAGCAGGATTACCTGCAGGCCCGTCAGGCGTTGCAGGAAGCAGAGATTGCCTTGGCCAACGCCCGGCAGAAGGTCGCCGCCGTGGGCCCGGCCGGTGCCGGCAACCGCTATGAACTGCGCGCGCCGTTCGATGCAGTGGTGGTGGAAAAGCACCTGACCGTGGGTGAGGTGGTCGATGAGACCAGCAATGCCTTCACCCTGTCTGACCTGAGCCGGGTCTGGGCCACCTTCGCCGTCGCCCCGCGCGACCTGGACAAGGTGACCACCGGCCGCAATGTCACGGTCAGCGCGCCGGACCTGGGTGCCCGGGTCGAGGGCAAGGTCAACTACGTCGGCAGCCTGCTCGGCGAGCAGAACCGTGCCGCCACTGTCCGCGCCACGCTGGCCAACCCCAACGGCGCCTGGCGCCCTGGGTTGTTCGTCAACGTCGCGGTCAGCGTCGAACGCTTCAACGCCGCCGTGGTGGTACCGGAAAGCGCATTGCAATCCTGGGAAGAGCAGACCGTGGTGTTTGCCCGTACCGAGGAAGGCTTCGAGGCCCGCCCGGTGAAGGCCGGCCGCCGCGACGCCGGCCTGGTGGAAATCACCACCGGCCTTGCCGCCGGAACCCAGGTGGCCGCTGCCGGCAGCTTTGTCCTCAAGTCCGAGCTGGGCAAGGGCTCGGCCGAGCACAGCCATTGATCACGGGGACACCTGCATGTTCGAACGCCTGATCCAATTCGCCATCGAGCAACGCCTGGTGGTGATGCTGGCCGTGGTCCTGATGGCCGCGGTGGGTATCCACAGCTACCAGAAACTGCCGATCGACGCTGTACCGGACATCACCAACGTCCAGGTGCAGATCAATACCGCCGCACCTGGCTATTCGCCGCTGGAGACCGAGCAGCGCATCACCTTCGCCATCGAGACCGCCATGGCCGGCCTGCCCGGGCTCAAGCAGACCCGCTCGCTGTCGCGCTCGGGCCTGTCGCAGGTCACGGTCATTTTCGACGACGGCACCGACCTGTTCTTCGCCCGCCAACTGGTCAACGAGCGCCTGCAAGTGGCGCGTGAGCAGTTGCCCGCCGGCATCGAAGCGGGTATGGGGCCGATTTCCACCGGGCTAGGTGAAATCTTCCTGTGGACGGTGGAAGCCGAGCAGGGCGCGCTGAAGGAAGACGGCACACCCTACACCCCGACCGACTTGCGGGTAATCCAGGACTGGATCATCAAGCCGCAGTTGCGCAACGTGCCCGGGGTGGCCGAGGTCAACAGCATCGGTGGCCATGCCAAGCAGTACCTGATTGCGCCGGAGCCCAAGCGCCTGGCGGCCTACAAACTCACCCTCAACGACCTGATCGCGGCGCTGGAACGCAACAACGCCAACGTCGGCGCCGGCTACATCGAGCGCAATGGCGAGCAGTTGCTGATTCGCGCGCCAGGCCAGGTGGCGTCGGCCGAGGACATCGCCAATATCGTCATCTCCAGTGTCGATGGCACGCCAATCCGCGTCAGCCATGTTGCCCAGGTCGGCCTGGGCGAAGAGCTGCGCTCGGGCGCGGCCACCGAAAACGGCCGGGAAGTGGTGCTGGGCACGGTGTTCATGCTGATTGGCGAGAACAGCCGCACGGTGGCCCAGGCGGTCGCCGCCAAGCTGGTCGAGATCAACCGCAACCTGCCCAAGGGCGTGGTCGCGGTGACGGTGTACGACCGCACCAACCTTGTGGAAAAAGCCATCGCCACGGTGAAGAAGAACCTGGTCGAGGGCGCCATCCTGGTCATCGCCGTGTTGTTCCTGTTCCTGGGCAACATCCGCGCTGCATTGATCACCGCCATGGTCATTCCGTTGTCGATGCTGTTTACCTTCACCGGCATGTTCAGCAACAAGGTCAGCGCCAACCTGATGAGCCTGGGCGCCCTGGACTTCGGCATCATCGTCGACGGCGCGGTGGTGATCGTGGAGAATGCCATCCGCCGCCTGGCCCACGCCCAGCAACGCCATGGCCGCATGCTGACCCGCACCGAGCGCTTCCATGAAGTGTTCGCTGCCGCCCGTGAGGCGCGCCGGCCGCTGATCTACGGCCAGCTGATCATCATGGTGGTGTACCTGCCGATCTTTGCCCTGACCGGGGTGGAGGGCAAGATGTTCCACCCTATGGCCTTTACCGTGGTCATCGCCCTGCTTGGTGCCATGATCCTCTCGGTCACCTTCGTGCCGGCGGCCATTGCCCTGTTCGTCACCGGCAAGGTCAAGGAAGAGGAGGGCCTGGTAATGCGCACGGCGCGTCAGCGCTATGCCCCGGTGCTGGCCTGGGTGCTGGGCCGGCGCAAGCTGGCATTCGCTGCCGCCGCTACCTTGGTGTTGCTGTCCGGGGTGATGGCCAGCCGCATGGGCAGCGAGTTCATCCCCAGCCTCAGCGAAGGCGACTTTGCCCTGCAGGCCCTGCGCGTGCCGGGCACCAGCCTGTCGCAGTCGGTCGACATGCAGCAGCGCCTGGAACAGGCGATCATCGCCCAGGTGCCGGAAGTGGAACGGGTGTTCGCTCGCACCGGCACCGCCGAGATCGCCTCCGACCCGATGCCGCCGAACATTTCCGACGCCTATGTGATGCTGCGTCCGCGTGAGCAATGGGGCGACCCGGGCAAGCCGCGTGATGAGCTGATCGCCGAGGTACAACGCGCCGCCGCCAGCGTGCCGGGCAGCAACCACGAGCTGTCGCAGCCGATCCAGCTGCGCTTCAACGAGCTGATTTCCGGTGTGCGCAGCGATGTGGCGGTGAAGCTGTTTGGTGATGACATGGACGTGCTCAACCGCACCGCAGCGCAGATCGCCAGCAGCCTGCAAGGCGTGCCGGGCGCGTCCGAGGTAAAGGTCGAGCAGACTACCGGCCTGCCGGTGCTGACCATCGATATCGACCGCGACAAGGCGGCCCGCCATGGCCTGAACGTGGGCGATGTGCAGGACGCCATTGCCATTGCCGTGGGTGGCCGCACCGCCGGTACGCTGTACGAAGGTGACCGCCGTTTCGACATGGTGGTGCGCCTTTCGGAAACCCTGCGCACCGATGTCGACGGGCTGGCCAGCCTGCTGATTCCGGTGCCGGCCAGTGCTGCTGCGGGTGCCGGGCAAATCGGCTTCATTCCGCTGTCGCAGGTAGCCACGCTGAACCTGCAGCTGGGGCCGAACCAGGTCAGCCGCGAGGATGGCAAGCGGGTGGTGGTGGTCAGTGCCAACGTGCGCGGGCGTGACCTGGGCTCGTTCGTCGAGGAGGCAGAACAGACGCTGATCCAGCAGGTGCAGATACCGCCGGGTTACTGGACCCGCTGGGGCGGCCAGTTCGAGCAGCTGCAGTCGGCGGCCGAGCGCCTGCAGGTGGTGGTGCCGGTGGCCTTGCTGTTGGTCATGGCGCTGTTGCTGATGATGTTCAACAACCTCAGGGATGGCCTGCTGGTGTTCACCGGCATCCCGTTCGCCCTTACCGGCGGGGTGCTGGCGCTGTGGTTGCGCGACATTCCGTTGTCCATATCCGCTGGCGTGGGGTTCATTGCCTTGTCGGGGGTGGCGGTGCTCAACGGGCTGGTGATGATCGCCTTTATCCGTAGCTTGCGGGAGGAGGGGCGCACGCTGCGGGCAGCGGTCGAGGAGGGCGCGCTGACGCGCTTGCGGCCGGTGCTGATGACGGCACTGGTGGCGTCGCTGGGGTTCATCCCGATGGCCTTGGCTACCGGGACCGGGGCCGAGGTGCAAAGGCCGCTGGCGACCGTTGTGATTGGCGGGATTCTGTCGTCCACCGCACTGACCTTGCTGGTGTTGCCTGCGTTGTATCAGTGGGCGTATCGGCGCGAAGAGGTGCAGGAGGGGTGAGCGTTTTGGGGCTGCTTTGCAGCCCATCGCGACACAAGGCCGCTCCTACAGGGGACCGCATCAGCCGCAAATTGACGCGATCCCTTGTAGGAGCGGCCTTGTGTCGCGATGGGCCGCAAAGCGGCCCCAAATTCTCAAACAGTACGACGAGCCCCAGCCCTTGCACCGTCGCCCCCAGCCTCATCATGCAACGAAATCCGCGAAGTCTCCGGCAACGCCAAACCACCCACCAAAGCCACCAGCGCAATCACCACCAGGTAGAACGCCGGTGCCAGGCTGCTGCCGGTCTGCCCGATCAGCCAGGTCGCCACCAGCGGCGCAGTGCCGCCAAACAGCGTATAGGCCACGTTGTAGGTAATTGCCGAAGCGGTATAGCGGGTGCGGGTGGGGAAGCTTTCCGACAGCAATGCCGCCGTGACCACGCCACTGCACAGCGCTCCCACCGCCAGCAGGATCACTCCCAGCAGTGCACCGGGCATCGAGCCGGAACTGGCCAGCCAGTACGCGGGGAACACGCACAGCATCACCCACAGGCAGGTAAAGCCGATGGTCTTGCGTCGCCCCACGCGGTCCGAGAACGCTCCGGCCAGCGGGCAGCCGACTGCGGCGAACAGCAGGGCCACGGTGGTTACCAGCAGCGATTGCGCGCGGGTCAGGTTGCCGACCAGTTGCAGGTAGGTGGCGAAGTAGGTGGTGAACATGTAGAACGACAGCGCGGTCAGCGAAATGAAAGCCCCCAGGTTGCGGATAGCCCGGCCATGGTTGCGCAGGGTTTCCTTGAGCGGCGAATGTTCATGCTCCTTGCCTTGGGCGATGGCTTCGCGGAACGCCGGTGTTTCTTCCATGCGCCAGCGCAGGTACAGGCCGACCAGCCCCAACGGCGCGGCGATCAGGAACGGAACGCGCCAACCCCATGCATTCATCGCCTCGGCCGACAGGCTGGCTTCCAGGCCATAAGCGATCACCGCCGCGCAGGCAAAGGCGGAAAAGGTCGACACCGGCACGAAGCTGCCATAGAAGGCGCGCTTGTCGTTGGGCGCGTGCTCCATCAGGTAGGCGCAGGCCCCGGCATACTCGCCACCGGCAGAAAAGCCCTGCAGGCAGCGCGCCAGGGTCAGCAGCGCGGGGGCTGCCAGGCCGATGCTGGCGTAGGTCGGCAGCAGGCCGATGAGGGTAGTGGAGCCGGCCATCAGCAGGATGGTCAGCGACAGGATGCGCTTGCGCCCCAGGCGGTCACCCAGCGCGCCGAACACGATGCCGCCCAGCGGGCGCAGGGCGAAGGCCACGGCGAACACCGCAAAGGTCTTCAGCAAGGCCACGCTGGCGTCTTCGCTGGCGAAGAACTGGCTGGCGATCAGGGTTGCGAGAAAGCCGTAGACGGCGAAGTCGAACCATTCGACGAAATTGCCGATGGCCGAGGCGGCGATCACCCGGCGCAGGGTGGCGGGGGATACCTCGTGAGGTGTGGGCATGCGAGTGCTCTCCGGTTCCATGGGCAGGCATGATGAAAGTGGCGCGGTCGGGCCGCGCCATCATTGTTGTGCTTGCCAGTAGATCGCCGGGTGCTGGAGGACGCTTTGTCGAGGGCGACCTCGGGATACCTGATTCAACCGCGAGCTGTTCGCTTGGCACGGTCCACTGTAGGAGCGGCCTTGTGTCGCGAAAGGGCTGCGCAGCAGCCCCTCGATTGCAGCTTCGCTACTGACATCGCCGGGGCCGCTCTGCGACCCTTTCGCGACGCAAGGCCGCTCCCACAAGAGCCAATGCAGGCCGGGATGTTCATGCAAGACAGGCCATGCGCTCAGAAGCGCATGTCCAGCGCCAGTTCGAAGGTGCGCGGCGGCCCCATGTAGTACTGGCTGTTGTAGGCCTGCTTGGCATACACCTCGTCGGTCAGGTTGCGTACCCGACCGGTGAGCGTGGTGTGTTCATCCAGCCGGTAGCGGGCGAACGCGCCGAACAGGGTGTAGGCCGGGGCCTTGAGGCTGTTGGCATTGTCGGCATACACCGAACCCACGTAGCGCCCGTCTGCCCCCACCGACCACGCCGGGGTCAGGCTGTACGTCAGCCACAGGTTGGCGACGTTGGCCGGTACGTTCACCGGTGCGTTGCCCTTGCGCGACACCGACACGCCGTTGACCGCCTCGTTGAACTCGTCGTACTGCGCATCGACATAGGCATAGTTGGCCTCGGCCAGCAGCTTCGGCGTCACCTGCAGGCGCCCGGACAGCTCGACGCCGCGGGAGGTCTGCTGCCCTGCCTGGACCGTGAGGTTGGCGTCGTTGGAGTCGCGCACGGCAAAGTCCTTGCGCACGATCTGGTATAGCGCCAGCGTGGCCGCACCGCGCCCGTCGAGAAAGTCGAACTTGCTGCCCACTTCCCACTGCTCGCCCTTGGACAGGTCGAACATCCCGACGTTGGAATAGGTCGCCGCCGCCAGCGAGCCTGCCGGCAGGTCGGCAGAGGTACTGTACTGCGCATAGACGCTGGCGGACGGGGTCAGCGCATACGTCAGGCCGATACGCCCGGAAAGCGGTTCCCAGCGGCGTTCGAAGAACGCCGGCGAGGTTGGCGTCACCGCGCCGTAGTTGGTCACCTGCATGTCCAGGTAGTCGTAGCGCAGGGCGGTCAGCAGGGCCAGGCGTTCGGTGAGTTGCAGGCGGTTTTCGGCAAACACCGCGCGGTTGGTCACCTCGTGACGGCGTTGCTTGGTCAGGCCGGCATTCACCCCGGGGATGTCGTCGAAGCTGCCGGGGGCGAAGTGCTCGGCATCGACCACGTCGCTCCAGCTGCTTGAGGTGGGGTAGAGGGTCTGGCGCATGCGCGAGTACTCCAGCCCCAGCGACCACTGGCTGGCCAGGCCGAACAGCTGGTTGTCGTGGCGCAGCTCGATGCGGTCGCCCAGCAGGTTCTGGTCGTGGCGCTGCAGGTAAGGGCTGCTGCGTCGTACCTTGCCATCGCTGGTGTAGCTGTAGCGTTCGAGGTTGCGGTAGTCGCGCTGGGCGTTGTAGTGGTACAGCGTGTTCTGCACGCTGGTGCTGTCGCTGAGCTGGTAGTCGAGGATCGAGCGTAGCCAGCGTACCCGCTGCTCATAGCGCCCGTCGCCGACGTTGTAGTTTTCGAAGCGACGGCTGTTGTCGATCTTCATCGTGCTGCGCCCGGGCAGGATCGGCGAGCCCCAGTAAGGGCTGTCTTCGCGGTCTTCCTGGTATTCCAGCGCCAGGGTGTGGGTGAGGTTGGGCGTGAGGTCGCTCAGCAACGAAAAAACCAGGCTGTCTGTGTGCCGTTCGTTGCGGTCGATGTAGCCGTTGCCCTGCCCGCGGCTGAAGTCCAGGCGCATGAAGTGGCGGGCATCGGCGGGGTTGCTGGCCAGAGCCTGGTTGATGCCGAACGCCACTTCGCTGTCGTCGAAGCTGCCATGGCGGATACGGCCGTCGATGGTCTGCTGATCGCGGCTGGCCAACTTGGTGATGTAGTTGATCGAGCCGCCGACCGCGCCGGCACCATGCAGGAACGACGACGGCCCGCCAATCAATTCGACGCGGTCGAGTACCCAGGCATCCACTGGCCGGGTGGCGCTGCTGTAGCCCAGGTTTATGCCGTTGTACAACTGGGTGACCTGGTTCTGGGTGAAGCCGCGGTAGGCGACGAAGCCGCCAAAGCCCGGGTTGGCCGAGGCGTTGACGCCGGTCATGGCGTTGATCACGTCCTGGCTGTCCTTGGCGCCGCGCTCTTCGATCAGGCGGCGGTCCGAGACGCTGACCGAGGCTGGCGTTTCCCGCGCGGTGAGGCCCAGGCGCGAGCCAGTGCGGATCGGCTCGTCCAGTTGCACGCCGCTGGCGGCGTCGCGTTCACCGTCGATGGTGGTGGCGCTCAGTTCTACCGGGGCAGCATCCGCCCAGGCAAGGTTGCAGGTGCCCATGAGGAGCACCAGGGAGGTTTTGCGAAGCATGTTGGTGTGTCTTCCACGCAAAGGTCATGGCTGACCGCGAACGCGCACAGTCAGGCGCGCCCGGCTGAGGTCAGGCGAAATGAGGTACGGCTGCGGGGAAGGTGGCAGGGGAGGCGCGGGGGTTGAGGGCGGGGCGCTGATAACGCGGCGGCGGTTGCGCCCAGCTGCGCACCACGATGGGCGAGGTGGCCACGGCTTGCGCCGGGGTGAACGACCAGCCGCTGCTGCTGAGCGGCACGGCCAGGCCGAACGAGGAGCACACCGGGCAATCGAGCTGGGCCATGTGCTGGTCGCCGCCAGCGCCTTCCAGGTCGATGGCTACGCCGTGTTCGCTGTTGATCGAGCAGAAACCGCCTTCCAGGCCGGCCAGGCGCAGGCCACCCATCTGGCCATGGTGCAGGCCACACAGAACCAGGCTGAACAGGACGCTGGCGTAGAGCGTCCAGGCGGTCAGCGTGCGGGTGTGCCGGGTGGTTTTCATGGCGGCGAATCTACCACCCGGACGAACGGTCGGGTAGTGCTTCGGCCTTGATATTTTTGCGGCGCTTTGCGCCCTGGGGTTCTGTCAGGCCGCACGCTCCAGTACATCCAGCAAATCGACGAACTCCAGCGCCAACTTGTGCCGCGGCGCCAGGTGCACCAGCGGCACCGAGGCATGGTGCGACTCACGCATCTTGATCGAATGGCTAAGGTATACCGGCAGCACCGGCATGCCCTCGCTGCGCAATTGCTCGACCAGGGTCTGGTGCAGTGCGGTGCGCTCGGCGAACTGGTTGACCACAACACCTTCCACCAGCAGCGCCGGGTTGTGGTCCTGGCGCAGTTCTTCGACCTCGGCCATGACGTTGCGCAGGGCCTGGCGCGAGAAACTGTCGCAGTCGAACGGAATCAACAGCCGCTCGGCCGCTACCAGCGCGCTGAAGGTATAGAAGTTGAGCGCCGGTGGTGTGTCGATGTAGATCCGCTCGTAGTCCTCGCCCAGCTCCACCAGCAGCTTGCGCAGCTTGTTGATCTTGAACTTGCGATCCAGCTTGCCTTGCAGGTCGCTGAGGTCGGGGCTGGCGGTGACCAGGTGCAGGTTGCGGTAGCGGGTCTCGGTGATCGCCACCCGGTGCTTCTTGCCGGCAGCGGTGACCGGCGACAAGGTCTGGCGGAAGAAATCGGCGATGCCGGAAGGAATGGCGTCATTGACCAGCCCGGTCAGGTAGTAGGTGGCATTGGCCTGCGGGTCGAGGTCAACCAGCAAGGTCCGATAGCCTTCGGCGGCACTGGCTGCGGCCAGGTTGCAGGCGATGCTGGACTTGCCGACGCCACCTTTCTGATTGAAAACCACACGACGCATCAGACGTTCATCCATGAAGTGAAAATGTCAGGTTGGGGTCAATCCTATGACTGGAACAAGACAGTTTCATGACAATGAATGTTACAACCTGCCCATTCATTATTGTTTGTTCCGGCCCTTTCGCGGGCATGCCCGCTCCCACAGGAACTCTGTTGCCCCCAAGGGTGGCGCATCATCTGTGGGAGCGGGCGTGCCCGCGAAAGGGCCGGAACAGGCAAGCAAGGGCGTTCAGGCAACAACCACCCGATTGCGCCCCTCCTGCTTGGCCCGGTAAAGCGCCCGGTCAGCCTCGCTGAACGCATCCCCCGGTTCGCTCTCGGCCTCGCCATCCCAATGCGCCACCCCCAGCGACACCGTCACCGCGCCCACCGGCTCCACCGGCGTATCCTGCACCGTTAGCCGCAGCCGCTCGGCCACCCCTGCAGCAACGTCCAGGCTAGCCCCTGGCAGCAGCATCAGGAACTCCTCGCCGCCGGTGCGGCACAGCAGGTCACCCTCGCGGCAGCAGCGGCGCATCAGCTCCGCCAACCGGCGCAACACCTGGTCACCCACCTCGTGCCCGTGGCAGTCGTTTACCCGCTTGAAATGGTCGACATCCAGCACGATGGCCGCAAACGCCCGGCCTTCGGCTTCCAGCAACGACAGGCTGAACTCCAGGCTGCGGCGGTTGCCCAGGCCGGTCAGCGGGTCGGTCTGGGCGTCGCGGTTGAGCCGACCGATGCGCTCATGCAGCAGGTTCAGCCCGAACAGCAGCGCACGCTTCAACTCGGCCGCCTCGAAATACCAGGCCGGTACCCGATGCAGGCGTTCGGCAGTGCCGGCCCGATCCATCGAGCGGGCACCGGCGGCCAGCTGCCACAGCGGCCGAGCGATGGTCATGGCCAGCCACCACAGCAGCATGCTGCCCACGAGTGCCAACGGCGCGGAGGTGCCGACCACGTTGAGGATCAGATGGCTCAGTGGCATCACCGTCTGGGTCAGCGGCTGCTGCGCCACCACTCCCCAACCGGCGCTGGGCACGGTGGCGTATCCGGCGAGCATTTCCACGCCGAGGCTGTTGGTCAATTGCCGGGTACCATTGCCCAGGCCCGCCAGCTGGTCGATCAGTGCATTGCCCTCAACCACCGTACCCACCCGCTGACTGTCGGGGTGGTACAGCAGACGGCGGTTGCGGTCGACCACGTACAGGTAGGAACCGTCCTTGTAGAAATGCTCGCCCAGCAGGCTGTTGAGAATGTTGCGTTCACGCAGGTACAGGCTGCCGCCGACATACCCCAGGTAGCGGCCGTTGCTGTCGTAAATGGGTTGCGACAGCGCCACCACCAGGTTGTTGGCCGCCGAAATGTAGGGCGTCGACACCAGTGGGCGGCGCGCCTGTAGCGCTTCCTGGACACCGGGAGAATGCATGTGCCTGCCGACCAGGTGCCGCAAGGGGGCGGGAGAAATCGCCAGCAGCACCCCGTTTGCATCGATCACGAACGTGGAATTGAAGGCCATGCTCTGGCTCAGGACACGCTCGGCCTCCGCCTGCAGGGCGACGGCGTCACCCAGCTGGCGGCCTTGCACGCCCGCGCTGAACGACAGCTGTTGCAAGGCGTTGTCGATAAAAGTCTCGGTAATGCTGGCCAGCTTCATCGCATACACCCGGTTGGCTTCCAGGGCGTGGTCGATCAGCAACTGGCGTTGCACCCGGTAGCTGGCGAAATAGCTGGCGCACAGCATCACCACGGCGGTAAGGGCGCAAAGCACCAGAATGAGTGTGCGTAGATCCAGGCGCAGTCCGTGCTTGGTGTGTGGCAATCCTGACCTCGAGTGATCAAAAACCGGCTACGAAATGTGGGCAACATTACGCGTTATGGGCGCAGTGGGGAACTGCGTTCAGGAGCCTGCGTTTTCCAGCGCGTCCAGCTCGTCTTCAACCTGTTGCATGCGCTGCTGCGCCAAGGCCTGCACCTTTGCGTCGCGGGCCGATTCGCGCATCAGGGCAGTGAGCTTCTCGCTCAGGCGTTTGCCGGCCTCGGTGTCTTCCAGGGCGCGGGCCTTCGCCGGGTCCCGGGTGGCCTCGACGATGGTGGCGAACTCGGCATCGCTGAAGTTCTTTTCGCTGTACAGGCGGAACAGGTCCTGGCGCTGGTCCTCGACCGTCAGGTGCTTGCGCAGCACGCCCTGGATGGTCGCCTGCGACAGCTGCGGGTGCGTGCGGCCGAGCAGCGCGGCCATGCGCCCGATGTTGTGCGTGTAGGCATCCTGCAGCGGCAGCTGGGCCAGGATCTGTTCTTCGCGGGAGGGTTTCTGGTCGCAGGCGGTGAGGGCTGCAGTCAGCAGCAGGGGCAACAGCAACTTCTGGAGGCGAGGCATGGTGTGGCCTGGTTGGGCAGTGAGTGCTGCCGATTATACGGCAGTTGTGGTCGCCTGATGGATTTTGGGGGCCGCTGTGCGGCCCATCGCGACACAAGGCCGCTCCTACAGGGAGCGCGCCTGGCCGGATCTTTGCGCGAATCCCCTGTAGGAGCGGCCTTGTGTCGCGATGGGCTGCAATGCAGCCCCATTCAGGCAACGCGAAACATCAGAACCCACCCCCCAACGGCCATTCCACCGCCAAGCGTATCTGGTCCCCATCCAGCTCCGCCTGTGCCGTATTGCCCCGATGCACGTTATGCCGCAGCGAAAACGCGGTGCCTTTGGCCTTGCCGCTCTGCACCACATAGCGTGCCTCCAGGTCGCGCTCCCAATGCTTGCCCCCCTTGCCATACCCCAGGTAGGCATACCCTCCCGCAGGGTCGACATGGCTGCCGTCGATATCGAACCCGCGCACGTACAACGCCGTCAGGTTCAACCCCGGCACGCCGTAGGCGCCCATGTTCAGGTCATAGCGCGCCTGCCACGACTTTTCGTTTGGCGCGTTGAAGTCCGACATCTGCACCGCGTTGGCAATGAAGATCGCCCCTCGCGTCACGTAGTCGAACGGTGTGTTGCCGTCCACCTGCTGCCAGCCCAGGCTGAAACCGTGCGGCCCATGGTCGTAACGCGAGACCAGGCTCCAGGTGGTGTTGTCGATGCGCCCGGACAGCGCCTTGCCGGTGTCGGTGGTGCGGTACAGGTTGAGGTCGAGGGTGAGGCTGCGTCGCTCATCCAGGGCATGGCTTAGGGTGCTGCCCAGGTAATGCTGGTTCCAGCTGTCCTGGTAACGTGAGGTGTACAGGCTACCGCTGGCGGCGCCGGGGTTCCACACCACGCCGGCCAGGTCGAAGCTGTTGCCTTGGCGGCCATTGGAGTAGTTCACCACGAAGCCTTGATCGTGGCTGGAAGCATTGCGGTCGGTGTTTTCGTTGAAGTGCCCGGCCACCAGCCTGAGGTGGTCGAACTCGGTGCTGTCAAGGAAGAACCCGGTCGCTGTCTCGGGTAGCAGGCGGCTATCGGATGAACTGAACACCGGGGTCTTGACCCGTTGCTCGCCGTAGGACAGCACGGTATTGGACACGCGCAGTTTCAATGCCGCGCCGGCACGGCTGTATTCGTTCTTCGGGTGCCCCTCGTTATCCACCCCGAGCAAGCGTGCCTTGCCCACGCGCCCGCCGCCGCTGTCGAGTTGCACGCCCAGGTAGGCGTGGGCGTCGACCCCGACACCGATCAGCCCCTGGGTGAAACCGGACCGGAAGGTGCCCATCAGGCCATAGGCCCATTCCTCGGCCTTGCCGCTACGTTCATCGCGCGGCTTGTAGGCGTTGCGCCCGGCACTGTTGCGCCCGCCATGCTTGTAGTCGCGTTGGTCGAATACGCTGCGGTTGAGCAGGCTCCAGCGGCCATCCTCGACAAAACCGTTGCTTTGCGACTGGGCGGAGTCGGCCAGCGCAGGGGGCGCGAGCAGGGCGCTGGCGAGCAGCAGGGCGACAGGGCGCGACATAGGCAGAACTTCCTGTTCAGGGGGCGCGCAAACGCAGGATGTGCGCGCCGTCGAAGGGGTCGATGAGGTAGTGGGCATGCACGCCGAAAGTGTTCAGCAGGCGCTCGGGGGTGAGCACCTCGAGCGGTTTGCCGAGGGCGACCAGGCGGCCTTTGTCGAGCACCGCGACGCGGTCGCAGGTGAGCGCCTGATTGAGGTCGTGCAGGGCCACCAGGGTGGTTACCGGCAGGGCCTGCACCTGTTGCAACAGGCTCAGCTGGTGCTGGATATCCAGGTGGTTGGTCGGCTCGTCCAGCAGCAGCACCTGCGGCCGCTGTGCCAGGGCTCGGGCGATGTGCACCCGCTGGCGCTCGCCCCCGGACAGCGACCCCCAAAGGCGTGCGCGCAGGTGCAAAGCGTCGAGGTCGGCCAGGGCCTGCTCGACGATCGCGCGGTCTTCCCCGGAGAACGGCGCCAGCGCCGACAGCCAGGGGGTACGGCCCAGGGCAACGGCATCGAACACGCTGATCGCATCAAGGGTGTCGGCCTGCTGTTCGACCAGCGCCAAGGCCTGGGCGACACGGCGGCGGGGCAACCGTGCCAGCGGTTCGCCCAGCAACTGCACGCTGCCGTTGCCTGGCTTGCGCAGCCCGGCCAGCACCTTCAGCAGCGAGGACTTGCCGGAACCGTTGGGGCCGACGATGCCCAGGGTTTCACCGGCGACAACGCTCAGTTCGATATCGCTGAGCACGGTATTGCCGGCCAGTTGCAGCCCCAGGTGCTGGCAACTCAAGGGGGCCAGCTGTAGCGCCGTCATGACCGTCATGGGCGCCCCCGGCGGCTGACCAGGATCAGCGCGAAGACCGGTGCGCCGAGCAGCGCCGTGACTACGCCCACGGGGATCACCTGGCCAGGGATCAAGATGCGCGACAGGATGTCGGCGGCAATCAGGAACAGTGCCCCGCCCAATGCGCTGGCGGGCAGCAGGCGGCTGTGCCCGGGGCCGAGCAGCAGGCGCAGGGCATGGGGGATCACCAGCCCGACAAAACCGATGGCGCCGACGATGGACACCATCACCGCGGTCACCAGCGCCGCGCAGCTGATCAGCAGCAACTGGGTACGCCGCACCGGGATGCCCAGCGACGCCGCCGAGTCGGCACCGAAGGTGAAGGCATCCAAGGCACGGCGATGCCACAGGCACACCAACAGCCCAAACAGTACAACTGGCACGGCCAGCCACACCGAAGGCCAACGTACACCACTGAGGTTACCCAGCAGCCAGAACAGGATGCCGCGCGCCTGCTCGGCGGTGGCCGACATGGTGATGAGGAAGGCGGTAAGGGCGTTGAACAGTTGCGAGCCGGCGATCCCGGCAAGGATCACCTGGGCATTGTTGCTGCTGGGGCCGGCTGCCCGGGCCAGCATCAGAACCAAAGCGAACGCTGCCAGGGCACCGATGAACGCGCCGCCGGACATGCTCAGCGCCAGGCTGCCGAAGCCCAGCAGGCCCACCAGCACCGCACCGGTCGAGGCGCCGGCAGACAGGCCCAGCAGGTAAGGCTCGGCCAACGGGTTGCGCAACAGTGCCTGGAGGATCACGCCGCAGGTGGCCAGGCCGGCGCCGCAGGCTGCGGCAACCAGGGTGCGGGGCAGGCGGTAGTTCCAGACGATGCCGGCGTCGATCGGGTCGACCGGGTAGCCGGCCTGCCACAGGTGGTTGGCCAGTACCTGGCCGACCACGCCGGGCGACAGGTTGGTTTCGCCGATGGCGGTGCCGGCCAGCAGGGCCGCCAACAGGGCGGCCAGGGCAACGGCGATGCAGGGTAGCAGGCGCATCATTACTGGGCTGCTTTGCCGCTGGCGAAGGCAGCGGCCAGCGTCTGCAGGCCGCTGAACAAGCGAATGCCGGCCTGCATGGCGTCGGCGTCGAGGATGATGATGCGGTCGTGCTTCACCGCGTCCATGTTGCGCGTTACCGGGTCGCTACGCAGGAATGCCAGCTTCTTCTGGTAGTCGTCGGCGGGGTAGCGGCGGCGGTCCATGCGGGCAATGATCAGCCAGGTGGGGTTGGCCTTGGCCAGGGTTTCCCAGCCTACGGTCGGCCATTCTTCGCTGGACTCGACCACGTTGCGCACGCCAAGGGTGCGCAGCATGAAATCGGCGACCCCCTGACGGCCCGCCACATAGGGGTCGATGTGCAGATCGGCGCTGGAGAACCAGAACAGCGCCGAGGTGGCGGACAGGTCCTTGTCGGCCAGTTGCGCCTTGGCACTGTCCAGGCGGCCTCTGAGCTCGGCATTCAGGGCTGTGCCACGGTCCTGCACGTCGAAGATTGCCGCCAGCTGGCTGACGCTCTTGTAGAGGGTGTCGACCTGAAACGCCTGCAGGCGAGTACCGTCGGCACCCACCAGGTTGTCCTTGCCTTCGCAGTCCGATGGCAGCAGGTAGGTGGGGATGCCCAGTTCATCGAACTGTTCGCGGGTGGCGACCGCCCCCTGGGCACCGACCATCCATTCGAACTGCACCGTCACCAGTTGCGGGCGCTTGCCCACTACCGCCTCGAAGCTGGGCTCGTTGTCGGCCAGGCGCGGCACCTTGGCGTTCTGCACCTGGTACTCGGGCAGCACATTGTTGAACCACAGCGAGGTGGCCGCCAGTTTGTCGCCCAGCCCCAGCGCGTAGAGCATCTCGGTACTGGCCTGGCCAATGGTGACCGCGCGTTGCGGCGCCTGGGCGAAGGTTTGCGGCTTGCCGCAGTTGTCGACCGTCAGCGGGTAGTGGGTGGCAGCAGCCTGGGCCAGGCCGGTAAGGCCGAGGCCGGCGAGCAGGGTGGCAAAACGGGGCAGCATGCTGGGCGATCTCCTATCGGACAGTTCGGGTGAGGAACGCACGGACAGGCATCGCCGAGCCCCAGCTGGCGGCAGGGGCAACACTGATGGCCAATCCCGGACACCCCGCCGGTTGGTGAATGTGGGCCGGCAGGTCTCCTGACTGGTGCGTCATGGCCTGGCTCCGGCCTTCCCGGGTTCGTGGCCCAGTGGCATTGATGGAGCAGGCTCGGCACCTACAGTTGCGGGGGCAGTTCCGTTTGGCCCGAACTGGCGGGCCTGGGATTCCCTATTGATTCCGTGGTGGAAACCGGCGGCCGGCATGGTAGACCATCGTGCCGCCGGGTGAAAACGCTTTTCAGAAGTACTTCAGCCAGGTGATGTCGCGCCGCCGCGCCTTCAGGCGGGCGAACCAGCGCACCGGCAGGTACAGCGAAACTGCCAGCAGCACTGCCCCCAGCCACACCGCGGCGATGCCATCGAAGCCGA
The DNA here is from genome assembly GCF_015168335.1 of Pseudomonas shirazica. Lineage (NCBI taxonomy): Bacteria > Pseudomonadati > Pseudomonadota > Gammaproteobacteria > Pseudomonadales > Pseudomonadaceae > Pseudomonas > Pseudomonas shirazica. The sequence continues at coordinate 3,185,233 of NZ_CP063456.1, read as the reverse complement.
AGTAGTCACCATGGTTGCGGCCGAACAGCGCCACGCTGGCCAGGTACAGCAGCTTCAGCACATACAGGTGCAGCAGGTAGAAGAACATCGGTGCCGCGCCGAACACCGCCAGGGCACTGATCCAGCGGGCCTGGCCGGCGCGTTCGAAGGCGCGCAGCAACAGCAGGCCACAGCCCAGGGTCAGGGCCAGGAACAGCAGCGATGGCGGGTACTTGGTGATGTTGAAGAAGCTCATCAGGGTTTGCGTGACGGTCGGGTAAACGCTCCACGGCGCCTCGCCGTAGCCGTTGACCAGGCGCAGCACGACAAAGCCCAGCAGCGCGATCAGCCCGGCCAGCAGCAGGCGATGCTGACGCTGGCCGGCCTCGCTGGCACGGGCGAACCAAGGGCCCAGGCCGTAGCCCAGGGCGATGACCCCGATCCACGGCAGCACCGGGTAGGAGGTGCGCAGGCGCAGGTTTTCGGAGAACTCCAGCCAGCCCCGGTCATGCAGGATCGCCCATGGCACGTGCAGGGCGGATTCGACGCCGAAGTGCAGGCCATCGAGCAGGTTGTGGCCGGCGATGATGATTGCGCCCACGGCGATCAGGGCGGCACGTGGCAACCACACCAGCAACGACAGGGCGATCATGCTCACGCCGATGGCCCAGATCACTTGCAGGTAGATGACGCTGGGCGGCAGCTGGAAGGTCCAGGCGAAGTTGACCAGGGTGAACTCCAGCACCACCAGGAACAGACCACGCTTGAACAGGAACGCCGAGACATCGCCGCGGCCCTGGTGTTTCTCGCCGTACAGCCAGGCTGAAAGGCCGGTCAGCAAGACGAACACCGGCGCGCACAGGTGGGCCAGGGTGCGGCTGAAGAACAGCGTGGGCTCGGTGGTATCAATGGCCATCGGGTCACTGACCTGGCGGTGCAGGAAGAAGGTTTCACGAACGTGGTCCAGGAGCATGAACAGGATTACCAGGCCGCGCAGGGCGTCGATGCTCTGCAGGCGCTGGGTGACCAGGGTGGGGTTGGCGCTGGCGCTTGTCATGGGAGGTCGCTGATAGGAATGGATGTCAACTGAAACGTTATCTTATAACTATTTGTTCGGCGTCGGGTAGTGGTTTCTGTGTTGAGCGATCTCTTCGCGGCTACCCAGCGGACCTGTAGGAGCAGCCTTGTGCTGCGAAGGGGGCGGCATGACAGAAGCTTTTCTGTGGCAGTTATGGCCTCTTCGCAGCACAAGGCTGCTCCTACAAAGGTTTCTCATCGGGCCTGAGGGCAGCGGTACTCCTGTGGGAGCGGGCAAGCCCGCGAAGAGGCCGGTGCAGGCAGTTCAGATCAGAAGCTGTAATCCACCGTCGCAAAGTACGACCGTGGCATCCCCATCAGCCACTGCTGGCCACTGAACGCCGACTGCACATACTCACGGTCGAACAGGTTGTTCAACTGCAACCCCAGCCGTACATCCGGCAACACCTGCCAGCCGATGTCGGCATCGACCACGGTGTAGCCGGGGGCGCTCTGGGTGTTGGCGGTATTGGCATAGCGCTCGTCCACATAACGCGCGCCAATGCCGGCCTCCAGCCGCTGGCCGAAGCCTTTGCTCAGCCACAGGTTGGCGGTACGCCGCGGGACATTGGCCGGGCGATTGCCCGCACGATCCTGCGCCACGCCGCCGACCATTTCGTCGAAGTCGTCGTACCTTGCGCGCACGATCGCCGCGTTGGCCGACACCTGCCACTGGTGCGCCAGCGCCAGTTCCAGGGTTGCCTCCAGGCCGTCGGACGTCTGCTGGCCAGCCTGTTGCTTCTCGTGGGTGACCGGGTCATCCACCAGCAGCTTCTTCTTGACGATGTGGTAGGCCGCCAATGTCCATTCGCCACGCCCTTCCCAGAAGCGCTGCTTCAGGCCCACTTCGGTCTGCCTGGCCTCGGTCAGGTCGTAGTGCATCTGGTTGGCGCTGAGGCTGATGAGGTTGTCGACCCCATCCTCGCTGGTGGAGTACTGGCCATACAGCGACAGGTCGTCGCTGACCGCGAACACCAGCCCGGCACGCCAGTTGCCGCCTTGCAGGCTGCGGTCGCTGCGGCTGTCGGTGGTCAGTTTTTCCTGGTCGATGTGGTTCTGGTCGCGGCGCACGCCGGTGACCAGCGACAGGCGATCGCTCAACTGCAGGCGGTTTTCGGCAAACAGGGCAAAGGTGTGGGTGGTAGAGAGCGTTTGCGGGCGCAGCGGCGAGGCGCTGTGGAACCAACCCGGTTGTGGCTGCCAAGGCTCGACGTAGTCACCGCCCACATCGTTGTAGGGCGCGTTGCTGTCGACGTTGAAGCGGACCTTGTTGTACTCGGCGCCGACCACGGTCTTGCTGGCCAGGCCAAACAGCCTGTGGTCGAGGGTGAAGGCCTGTCGGTCGCCGAACTGTTCCTGGTTGTGCTTGATCTGCAGATAGCTGCCGCGCAGCAGCTGCTGGCGCCCGGCATCCCAGCTGTATTCCTCGGCATTGCGCCAGTGACGGCGGCTCTTGATGTAGTAAAGCTGGTTGCTGGCGCTGAGGTGGTCGTTCAACGTCCAGTCGGTATTCAGGCGGGTCCATTCATCGACGTAGTGCTGCACGTCGTCCTGCACGTTGTAGTTCTTCTTGCGCAGGCTGCTGCGGTAGTGGCCGTCGATCAGCGGGGTGCCGTAGTAGTTGGCAGGCTGCGCATCGCCACGGTCGTGAGCGAGGGTGAAGCTGAGGTCGTCGCTGGCATCGAAGCGCAGCGCGGCGCTCAGCGCCAGGCTGCGTGACGGGGTGCGGTCGACCCAACCGTTACCGGTTTGCTGGTTCAGGGCCAGGCGGTAGCTCAGGCGCTCACCGAGGCTGCCGCCGCTGTCCAGGCCGAGCTGCTGGCGGTCCCACGAACCGTAGCCCAGGCGCAGGTGGTTGCGTACCTCGCCGGCAAACGGCTTTTTCGGGATCACGTTGACCACCGCCCCGGTGGCGCCTTCGCCATACAGCACCGAAGCCGGGCCGCGAATGACATCGATGCGCTCGACCATCCACGGGTCGACCGGGAACGTCTGGGTGCCGGCACCGGTGTACAGGCGTGCGCCGTCGAACAAGGTCATCACCGAGCCGTGCCCGGTAAAGCCGCGGGCGGACAGGCCCGTGCCGCCGTCGCCCGGTGAGCCGATGTAGCTGATGCCCGCTGAGCGGGTCTCCGCGTCCTGCACAGTGAGGTTGTTGCGCTGCTGGATCTGTTCGGCGCTGATGCTGCTGGTGCTGGCCGGTGTCTCCAGGGCGCTGAGGCCAAGGCGCGAACCAGCCTGGGTCGGTGTGGTCAGGTCGATGGCGTGGCTGTCTAGGGTGTCGGTGATGGCCGTGGAGGGCAGGGCCAGTGGTTGTCGCTCGAGGTCATCGGCCAGGGCCGGCAGGGAAACGGCCAGGCAGGCCGCCAAGGGGTGAAGCTTGAAGATACGGGACATGTCGTTCCACTACTGCAGGAATGAATGGATCCCGGTGGAAAACACGCAAAGGCGCACCGTGCACGCAGGCGCACGCACGGATACCGGCCTGCGCCCGCCCACCGCGGGTTGCCAAGTGAAGCTCCAGGCCGGTCTCCGGGCTTGCGAGGGGCATGAAACCTTCACCTTCCCATGCATGTGCACAGTGGTATCTCGAAGGGTTCGCTCGCTTACCGTTGCGGGGGCAGCGCCGGACTTGTCGTGGGCAACACGACGCACCGGCTTCCCGTTTCACCCTGCGCGCGGCGGCGCAGGGCACCTGAAACTGGCGGGCATATGACCATTGAAACGCGGGGGCGTCAATTCTGCCTGTTACCAGTTAAACAACTCTCGTCGTGCCCCCTCGGTAATCGCCACGATTCCCGGGTGCTTGACCTTGCGCTCCACCGAAATGGCATAGAACGACTCATGCACCGCCTCGGTCTGCCCGATCAGCTCCACGCCATATTGGCGGCACACCTCCTCGGCGATCACGCTGGGCGCGACGAAGATGCCGCTGCCCGACTGCCCGAATGCCTGCATCAAGGCACTGTCATCGAACTCGCCCACGATGCGTGGCTGCACCTGCTGCTCACCCAGCCAGCGCAGCAGGCGGCTGCGTACCACGGTTTCCTGCCCGGGGATAAGCAATGGCGCATCCTGCAGGCAGGCGGGGAAGGGGCCTTCCAGGCGGTGTGCCAGCGCCGGGGTGGCGAAGAAGCTCAACCCACACTCGCCCAGTTTCTGGCTATAACCCTTGATGTCCAGGTGGCTGGGCATAGGGCTGTCGGAAATCACCAGGTCCAGGCGCTGGATTGCCAGGTCGGCCAGCAGCCGTTCGAGCTTGTCTTCGCGGCAGTTGATGCGCAGAACGTCGTCCAGCTCCATGGTCGGTGCCAGCAGGCGGTAGACGATGGACTTGGGCACCACGTCCGCCACGCCCACGCGGAACAGGATCTGCTCCTGCGGGCCGGCCCGCAGCATGGCCTCCAGCTCGCTTCCCAGCTGGAACATCTGCTCGGCATAGATCAGCGTCTGGCGCCCGGTTTCGGTCAGTTCCAGCTGGCGCCCCACGCGCTGGAACAGCTCCAGGCCATAGGTCTGCTCGAACAGGCTGATCTGACCGCTGATGGTTTGCGGGGTCAGGTTCAACTGTTCGCTGGCGCGGGCGATGCTGCCGGTCTTGGCCACGGCCCAGAAGTAGTGCAACTGCCGATAGTTGAGCATCGGTATCGTTCCGGATTCGTAAAAACCGAAGTATAACCGCTGAAAATACGAATTTTCCGGATGTGTTGCGCTCTTTAGAATGCGACTCCATCAGGCGCCGTGTGCGCCGCCGGAACATGAAAAGCGAGGAACCCATGCTGCAACTAAAATCCATCGGCACGCCGCTGGTGCTGGCCTTGGCCCTGTTCACCCTGGCCGGTTGCGAGCAGGCCGAGAAATCCGCCCAGCAGATGCTCGACCAGGCCGCGCAGTCGGCCAAGCAGGCCATCGACGACACCAACAAGGCCGCACAGCAGGCGTTGAGCGAGGCCATCGGCAGCGAAGGGCAAAAGCCCAAGGACGCCGACAAGAAAGAAGACACCCAGGAAATCTGACCCCCAACCGCTGCTGCAGGATTTGAACAATGGAATACTTGCTGGAACTCGTCGCTAGCCCTACCGCCTGGGTTGCCCTGGCTACGCTGGTGGCCATGGAAGTCGTGCTGGGCATCGACAACCTGATTTTCATCTCCATCCTGACCAACAAGCTGCCGGTGGAGTACCGCTCCAAGGCGCGCCGTATCGGTATCAGCATGGCCCTGGTCATGCGCCTGGCCTTGCTCAGCACGGTGGCCTGGATCGTCCAGCTGACGGACCCGGTGTTTGAAGTATTCGGCAATGCCTTCTCCTGGAAGGACGTGATCCTGATTGCCGGTGGCCTGTTCCTGCTGTGGAAGGCGACCAAGGAAATCCACGAGAACGTCGACCCGCACGGGGCCAAGGAAGAAGCCAAGGTGTCGTCGACGGTTACCCTGGGCTTTGCCGCGGCGATCTTCCAGATCCTGCTGCTGGACATCGTCTTCTCGGTCGACAGCATCATCACCGCCGTGGGCATGACCGAGCACCTGCCTATCATGATCATTGCCGTTATCACTGCCGTGATCGTCATGATGGTGGCCGCCGACCCGTTGGCCAACTTCATCAACGACAACCCGACCGTGGTGATGCTGGCCCTGGGCTTCCTGATCATGATCGGCATGACGCTGATCGCCGAAGGTTTCGGCGCCCATGTACCGAAGGGGTATGTGTACGCGGCCATGGCCTTCTCGACGGCGATCGAGATCCTCAACATCCTGGCCCGTCGGGCACGGTTGAAGCGTGAGGCGGCTGAAGGTTGATGTAAAAAATGCGGGGCGCTCGCGCCCCATTCGCGGGCTTGCCCGCTCCCACAGGTGCCGCGTCAGCCAGATAGCTACGCGGCCCCAGTGGGAGCGGGCAAGCCCGCGAATGGGGGTAGGGAAAATCTGTAGTCAGTGCACCCCGGCATGCCGCCGCGACCGGCGCACAGGCTGTGGCTTGGCGGGGGCCTGCGGTGGCAGGTGGTGGTGGGAATGACGCCGCACGATACGCAGTACACCCCACAGCATGGCGGCTGCAACGCTCAGCCACATGCCAACCAGCATGAGGATTGCCATGGTCAGGCTCATTTGTGCCTCCATCTCTACGGGCCGCGCTCGGTCGCCGACGCTGGCCTTCCAGACACTGCTTTAGTCTAGTCTTTCGCCTGTGACGTTCCATTGACCAAAGGTCTATTGCTTGGTCCGATTTGCTCCTAAGCGGTGTCGGACTATACCCGCGCCGCTGTCCGACCTATGATCGGTGGCCAGAGCCGGGCGCTGCCTGCCCGGCGTTGGAGCAAGCGAGTGTCCATGCAGCAACCTTCCTTCAAGACCATCCCTCGTCGGCTGCTGGCTGCCTGCCTGGTTGCAGCCAGCCTGGCCGGTTGCGCCAGCGCACCCTCCGGCAACCTCAAGGGCCTGCCGCAGCGGGTCGAGATCAGCAGCGTGCCGTTCTACCGTGGCAACGCCAACCACAGCGGGGCCATGGCATTGGCGGCGGTGCTGTCGCAACAGGGGGCTCCGATCACGCCGGGGCTGCTGGACAAGCCGCTGAACCTGCCGCAGGGCGCCGAGGCCCTGGACACCGGCATCCCCCGGGTGGCGCGCGACTACGGCATGGTGGTGTATCCGCTGGACAAGCAGCTGGACGCGCTGTTGACCCAGGTGGCGGCGGGCAACCCGGTGCTGCTGCGTTACGAGGATGGTTCGGCCTGGTGGAGCGAGCCACGCTACGCCGTGCTGATCGGCTACGACCGCTACAAGCAGCGGGTGCTGTTGCGCTCGGGCATGCACCGGCGGCAGTTGATGGCGTTCGATGACTTTGCCTCGGCGTGGGCGAAGCTTGGGAGCTGGGCGGTGCTGGTGCAGCCACCTCGGCAGCTGCCAGCCCAGGTGGACCGCCAGCGCTGGTTGCAGGCTGCCGATGAACTGGCCCGGGCGGGGCAGGAGATTGCGGCGAAGCAGGCTGTGAGTAGCCTGAACAAATAGCTTTGTCTGTACCGGCCCTTTCGCGGGCACGCCCGCTCCCACAGGGACCGTGCAACCAGCACAAATCCTGTGGGAGCGGGCGTGCCCGCGAAGAGGCCAAGCCTGCCTACATCAGAAGCCCAGGCGATCGCGCAGGCTGTAGTACCAGGCCCCAATGGCGCTGAACGGCACGCGCAGCATCTGGCCACCCGGGAACGGGTAGTGCGGCAGCCCGGCGAAGGCGTCGAAACGCTCGGCCTGGCCACGCATGGCCTCGGCCAGCACCTTGCCCGCCAGGTGGGTGTAGGTCACGCCGTGACCCGAGCAGCCCTGGGAGTAGTAGATATTGTCGCCGATACGGCCAACCTGTGGCAGACGCGACAGGGTCAGCAGGAAGTTGCCGGTCCAGGCGTAGTCGATCTTCACGTTCTTCAGTTGCGGGAAGGCCTTGAGCATCTTCGGACGGATGATCGCCTCGATGTTGGCCGGGTCACGCGCGCCGTACACCACGCCACCACCGAAGATCAGGCGCTTGTCGCTGGTCAGGCGGTAGTAGTCGAGCAGGTAGTTGCAATCCTCGACGCAGTAGTCCTGCGGCAGCAGGGTGCGCGCCAGCTCGTCGCCCAGCGGTTCGGTGGTGATCACCTGGGTGCCGCATGGCATGGACTTGCTGGCCAGCTCCGGCACCAGGTTGCCCAGGTAGGCGTTGCCGGCGACGATGATGAACTTGGCGCGGACCTTGCCCTGCGGGGTGTGCACCACCGGGTTGGCGCCGCGCTCGATGCGTACGGCCGGGGTTTGCTCATAGATGATGCCGCCCAGCGACTCGACCGCAGCGGCTTCGCCCAGGGCCAGGTTCAGCGGGTGGATGTGGCCGCCGCTCATGTCCAGCATGCCGCCCACATAGTTGTCGCAGGCGACCACTTCGCGGATGCGCTTCTGGTCCATCAGCTCCAGCTGGTTGTGACCGAAGCGTTCCCACAGGCGCTTTTGCGACTCCAGGTGGCCCATCTGCTTGCTGGTGAGGGCAGCGAACACGCCACCGTCCTTCAGGTCGCACTGGATGTTGTACTTGGCCACGCGCTCACGAATGATGCGCCCGCCTTCGAAGGCCATGTGGCCCAGCAGCTGAGCCTGCTTGGGGCCGACGGTGCGCTCGATGACGTCGATGTCGCGGCTGTAGCTGTTGACGATCTGGCCGCCGTTGCGGCCCGATGCGCCGAAGCCGACCTTGGCTGCTTCGACGATGCTCACCTTGAAGCCGTTCTCCAGCAGGAACAGGGCGCTGGACAGGCCGGTGTAGCCGGCGCCGATGATGCACACATCGGTTTCCACCTCACCCTGCAGCGCCGGACGTGGCGGCACCGGGTTGGCCGAGGCGGCGTAGTAGGACTGGGGGTAGGGGGTGTTAGCCATGCTGCAGGAACCTCGTGTTTTATATTTTTAACGAATGTACCGATGCTATCAATAATAATAAACACCCGCTAGTCGTCCGTTGAAAATCCTTTACTCGGTCCCCGCCAGCGCACTTTTCTATAAAGAGTTTAAGATTCAGTAGGTTAGCGCGAAAAAAAGTGTTGACAGGGTTTTTGGAATGGGTAGAATGCGCACCACACGACAGGCACATAGCTCAGTTGGTTAGAGCACCACCTTGACATGGTGGGGGTCGTTGGTTCGAGTCCAATTGTGCCTACCAAATCGAAGAAGGGGTGATCCGCAAGGGTCACCCCTTTTTTCATTGGGTTCTCGCGGCCTGGTGCTGCGCAGCAGGCCCTTATGCACGAACTCGCAAAGTTTTTGATTTTTCTGAAAAAAACGCTTTACAGGTACGCATTTGATCACTAATATGCGCACCACACGACAGGCACATAGCTCAGTTGGTTAGAGCACCACCTTGACATGGTGGGGGTCGTTGGTTCGAGTCCAATTGTGCCTACCAAATCGAAAAAGGGCGATCAGTAATGATCGCCCTTTTTGCTGTGCGCATGAAGCAGCGTGTAACGTTTGGTCGCGGTTCGGGGCATTGCCCGGCGTGCTAGAATCCGCCCCTTCGAATCTGGAGGTACACGCGTGCGCAAACTGGCTGTGGTAATGGCAGTGCTCGCCCTGGCGGGCTGTGAGAACGAAGTCGAAGGCGTGCACAAACAGGTGGCCGAACACCTGCACAACCCCAAGACCGCCAAGTTCGGCAACGTGCGGATCGACACCCAGGGCACCATCTGCGGCCAGGTCCGTGGCAAGGATGATGCCGGGCAGTACGAGGCCTACCGCAGCTACGTGGCCATCAAGCGCGATGGCCAGTACGAAATCATCGTCGACGACAGCGGCAACAACCTGCGCATCCGCGAAATGTGCGGCGGCGCCGAGCTGCAGCGCCGCGCCGAGGCCCTGGCTGGCCAGCCGGCCCCGCAAGGCTGGGATGTGGAAGTGATCCAGGGTGCAAACATGGGCGCACTCAGCGACATGACCGCACGCCTGATCGAAAAGGGCATCCCGTCCTCGGTGGAGTACCGCGACGGCAAGCCGGTGGTGCTGATGGGGCCATTCCCCACCCGTGAGGAAGCCGAAGCGCGCAAGGCCGAGGTGATGGCCAAGCTGGGTACCGATTCGGTGGTGATTCAGCACGGCGCAGCGCGCTGAAAACTCTGTGTGAGTGGGGGGCTGTAGGAGCGGCCTTGTGTCGCGACGGGCTGCGAAGCAGCCCCACAGAATCTGCTGTGATGCCGAATCCCGGGGCTGCTTTGCAGCCCGTCGCGACGCAAGGCCGCTCCTACAGGGCATGCGCCAGCTTCCGGATTTCGAGCAGTCACACGCGCGCTAGACATTGTCCGCACAGTTTTGGCTATGCTTGTCAGGAAGAAGCCGAACGGGGAGGGCCTCATGTCTACACTGGAGCGGGCCATTGCCGTGGCCGCCAGGGCGCATGAAGGGCAATACGACAAGGGTGGGGCCGCTTATATCCTCCACCCGCTACGCGTGATGATGCGGGTTTCCACAACCGAACAACGGATTGTCGCGGTGCTGCACGATGTGATCGAAGACACCCCGCTGACCCTGTCCGACCTGGCGCGCGAGGGTTTCGCGCTGAAAATCCTTGCCGCCTTGCTGGCGCTCAGCCGCCGTGAGGGCGAGGCCTACCAGGACTTCGTGGTGCGCCTGGGCGGTGACCCGCTGGCGCGCACCGTCAAGTTGGCCGATCTGGCCGACAACAGCGACCTTTCGCGCATCCCGTGCCCAAGCCCCACCGACCTGGCACGGCTGGCGCGTTACCGCGAAGCCAGCGCCTACCTGCAGGCCTTGGCTTGAGGCTGAATGCAGTCAGTCTTCCTTCGGTACCGTCCAGAAAATCTGCACGCCGCCATCGTCGCGGTGGGCGAGGGTGACGTTATCGTTTTCGGCGATTTCCTCTAGCAGGGTTTCCCAATCTTCCGGGGTTTCCTGCTCCAGACGGAAAATCAACGCCGCACGGCTGCGCTGGGCGGTGGGGCTGTTGATGATTTTCTGAATGCGCATACCCAGTTGTTCATAGCTGCTTGGGGTGGCGGAGGCGGTGCTGGACACAAGTGTTTCCTTGTTTTTGCTGTATGCGCATACAGTATTTCACTGTAAGTAATTTCGCAACAGTCAGACAGCAAACGCCCCGCCTGGGCAGCGGGGCTGTTTGCATTTCCGGGGGCGGCTGGCGATCAGTACTCCCAGAAGATGCGCTGCAGCTCCTTGCTGTCCTGGGTCCTGGTCATCGCTACCATCGCCAGAATCCGCGCTTTCTGTGGGTTCAGGTCATGGGCCACGACCCAGTCGTTCTTGTCATCCGGCTGCTCGGCGTTGCGCAGCACGAAGCCACCCTGGTTGACGTGCGACGAGCGAATGATCTGCACGCCGTTCTTGCGCAGCTCCTGCAGCGCCGGCACCACCCGCGACGACACCGAACCGTTGCCGGTACCGGCATGGATCAGTGCCTTGGCGCCATTCTGCGCCAGTGCCTTGTAGGCGGTGTCAGTGACGTTGCCATAGCCATAGGCGATATCCACCTGCGGCAGGCTGCTGATCTGCTTGATGTCGAACTCGGAGTTGACCGTGTGGCGCTTGGCCGGCAGGCGGAACCAGTACGACTTGCCTTCCACCACCATGCCCATCGGGCCCCAGGCGCTCTTGAAGGCTTCGGTCTTGATGTTCACTGCCTTGCTGACATCGCGCCCGGACTGGATCTCGTCATTCATGGTCACCAGCACGCCCTTGCCGCGCGACTGCTTGTCGCTGGCCACGGCCACGGCGTTGTAAAGGTTGAGCATGCCGTCGGCGGACATGGCGGTACCCGGGCGCATCGAACCGACGACCACGATCGGCTTGTCGGTCTTTTCCACCAGGTTGAGGAAGTAGGCGGTCTCTTCCAGGGTGTCGGTGCCGTGGGTAATGACGATGCCGTCGACGTCCTTGCTTTCGGCGAGTTCGGCAACGCGTTTGCCCAACTTGAGCAGGTCGTCGTTGGAGATGCTCTCAGAGGCGATCTGCATGACCTGCTCGCCGCGGACGTTGGCCAGGTCGGCCAGCTCCGGCACACCGGCGATCAGTTTGTCGACGCCCAGCTTGGCGGCCTGGTAGGTGGCGCTGTTGGCGGCGCTGGCGCCAGCGCCGGCAATGGTGCCGCCGGTGGCGAGGATGACCACGTTGGCCAGCTTCTGCTGGGTTTCAGCCTCTTTGGCCGAAACGGTGGCTGGAATGGCCAGCAGCACGGCGAGTGCGCTGGGGGCGAAGATTTTCAGTGCGGCATTCATCGTTATTGTTCTCTCTCTTCCTAATGAGATGGTTGTTTTGTCGCACAGGGTGCAAGGCAGGTTTCGTACCAGGCATGTGTGCGCTGCCTGTAGGAGCGGCCTTGTGTCGCGATGGGGCGCGTAGCGGCCCCGGATTCACTGGCAAATGCACAAATTGCCGGGGCTGCTGCGCAGCCCATCGCGACACAAGGCCGCCCCCACATGAAGGTGCGTTCCATTCGAGATTCCGAACAAATGCAGGAAAAGACGTTCGGCTTTTCGGAAAAAATCCGGATAAACTGCGCCAAGTTCGACTTGACCTCCGACAGCCAAACGGATTTGACAAACCCCGGTCCTGTTTCCATAGTTAGGCAACGCAAACGTTTGCGATCCGACAAAAAACACAAGATTCGGAGTCATCGTCCATGAAACTGCCGTTCCCCGGTCGTCTGCTGGCCCTCGCGGTCATTTCCTCGCTGTCCCTGGCCCTGCCATTTTCCCCCGCCCACGCCGAAGACAAGCCCAAGGTCGCCCTGGTCATGAAGTCGCTGGCCAACGAGTTCTTCCGCACCATGGAAGACGGCGCCAAGGACTACCAGAAAGCCCACGCCGATGAATTCGAGCTGATCGCCAACGGCATCAAGAACGAGACCGATACCGGCGAGCAGATCCGCATCGTCGAGCAGATGGTCAACGCGGGCGCCAAGGCCCTGGTCATTGCCCCGGCCGACTCCAAGGCGCTGGTATCGGCGGTGAAGAAGGCCATGGACCAGGGCGTTGTGGTGATCAACATTGACAACCGTCTGGACCCTGAACTGCTCAAGAGCAAAGGCATCAGCGTACCCTTCGTGGGCCCCGACAACCGCAAGGGCGCGCGCCTGGTCGGTGACTACCTGGCCAACGAGAAGCTCAAGGCCGGCGACCAGGTCGGCATCATCGAAGGCGTGCCGACCACCACCAACGCCCAGCAGCGTACCGCCGGCTTCAAGGACGCCATGGACGCCGCGCAGATCAAGATCGTTTCGGTGCAGAGCGGCAACTGGGAAATCGACAAAGGCAACGCCGTCGCCGCCTCCATGCTCAACGAATACCCCGACCTGAAAGCCCTGCTGGCCGGCAACGACAGCATGGCCCTGGGCGCGGTGTCGGCCGTGCGTGCCGCCGGCAAGACCGGCCAGGTGCAAGTGGTGGGCTACGACAACATCAACGCCATCAAGCCGATGCTCGCCGATGGCCGTGTGCTTGCCACCCTCGACCAAGCGGCCAGCCAGCAGGCGGTGTACGGCATCCAGGCGGCGCTGAAAATGGTCAAGGGCGAGAAACCCGACGTGGATGCCGACAACGTCATCCAGACCCCGGTCCAACTCATCACCAAGCCCTGATCGCTGGCAGGAGAAACGGCCATGCCTGCATCGGCCAACGAAGTAGTGCTCGCCGCCAGTGGCCTGGGCAAGACCTACGCCCAGCCCGTGCTCGGCGAGGTCAGCCTGAACCTGCGTGCCGGCGAAGTGCTGGCCCTGACCGGCGAGAACGGCGCCGGCAAGAGCACCTTGTCCAAGCTCATCAGTGGGCTGGAAACCCCCACCACCGGGCACATGCGCTACCGCGGCCAGGCCTACGCGCCTGGCAGCCGCAGCGAGGCTGAGCGCCTTGGCGTGCGCATGGTCATGCAGGAACTCAACCTGCTGCCCACGCTGACCGTGGCGGAAAACCTGTTCCTCGACAACCTGCCCGGCCGCTTCGGCTGGATCAGCCAGAAGCGCCTGCGCCAACTGGCCACGGCCGCCATGGCCCAGGTCGGCCTCGACGCCATCGACCCGGACACCCCGGTCGGCGAGCTGGGCATCGGCCATCAGCAGATGGTCGAGATCGCCCGCAACCTGATTGGCGACTGCCATGTGCTGATCTTCGACGAGCCCACCGCCATGCTCACCGCGCGCGAAGTGGAGCTGCTGTTCACCCAGATCGAGCGCCTGCGCCAACGTGGCGTGGCCATCGTCTACATCTCCCATCGCCTGGAAGAACTGCAGCGCGTGGCCCAGCGCATCGTCGTGCTGCGCGACGGCAAACTGGTGTGCGATGAGCCGATACAGCGCTATAGCAGCGCCGAACTGGTCAACCTGATGGTCGGCCGCGAGCTGGGCGAGCATATCGACCTAGGCCGCCGGCAGATCGGCGCGCCGCTGCTCAAGGTCGACAGGCTAAGCCGTGCCGACAAGGTGCGTGAAGTGTCGTTCGAGGTCAGGGCAGGGGAGATCTTCGGCATTTCCGGCCTGATCGGTGCCGGCCGTACCGAACTGCTGCGCCTGATCTACGGCGCCGACCGTGCCGACAGCGGCAGCATCGCCCTCGGCCAGCCGCCCAAGGCTGTCACCATCGACTCGCCCAAGGCTGCGGTGCAGGCCGGTATCGCGCTGATCACCGAAGACCGCAAAGGCGAGGGCCTGCTGCTGACGCAGTCGATCAGCGCGAATATCGCCCTGGGCAACCTCGGCGCGGTATCACGGGCCGGGGTGCTCGATGGCGAAGCCGAAGCGGCATTGGCCGAACGCCAGATCCAGGCCATGCGCATTCGCAGTGCCGGCCCGCAGCATGTGGTAGGCGAGCTGTCTGGCGGCAACCAGCAGAAGGTGGTGATCGGCCGCTGGCTGGAGCGCGACTGCCAGGTGCTGCTGTTCGACGAGCCCACCCGTGGCATCGACGTCGGCGCCAAGTTCGACATCTATGGCCTGCTGGCCGAGCTGGCGCGCCAGGGCAAGGCCCTGGTGGTGGTGTCCAGCGACCTGCGCGAGCTGATGCTGATATGCGACCGCATCGCCGTGCTGTCGGCCGGTCGCCTGATCGACACCTTCGAGCGTGACCATTGGAGCCAGGACCAGTTGCTGGCCGCGGCCTTTGCCGGTTATCAGAAACGTGACGCACTGCTGCATGAAGCAGCTCCCAGGATGGATGCATGAAAACCACCCCGCTCGACAGCCAAGGCGCCGCACCGGTGCGCCGCAGTGGCACCTATCTTGGCCTGGGTACCTACCTGGGCCTGGCCGGCGCCTTGCTGGCGATGATCGTGCTGTTCTCGTTCCTCAGCAGCCACTTCTGGTCGTACAACACCTTCAGTACCCTGGCCAACCAGATCCCCGACCTGATGGTACTGGCGGTGGGCATGACCTTCGTGCTGATCATCGGCGGCATCGACCTGTCGGTGGGCTCGGTACTGGCGCTGGCGGCCTCCACGGTCAGCGTGGCGATCCTCGGCTGGGGCTGGGGCGTGCTGCCTTCGGCCCTGCTGGGCATGGCCGTGGCCGCGCTGGCCGGCAGCATCACCGGCGGCGTCACTGTGGCCTGGCGCATTCCGTCGTTCATCGTTTCGCTCGGGGTGCTGGAAATGGCCCGCGGCCTGGCCTACCAGTTCACCGACTCGCGCACCGCCTATATCGGTGATGCCTATGCCTGGTTCTCCAACCCCATCGCATTCGGCATCTCGCCGGCGTTCATCATCGCCTTGCTGGTGATTGTGCTGGCCCAGTTGGTGCTGACCCGCACGGTGTTCGGCCGCTACCTGATCGGTATCGGCACCAACGAAGAGGCCGTGCGCCTGGCCGGCATCGACCCGCGCCCGTACAAGGTGCTGGTGTTCGCCCTGATGGGCCTGCTCGCCGGCCTGGCCGCGCTGTTCCAGATCTCGCGCCTGGAAGCCGCCGACCCCAATGCCGGCTCCGGCCTGGAGCTGCAGGTAATCGCCGCCGTGGTGATTGGCGGCACGAGCCTGATGGGCGGGCGCGGCTCGGTCATCAGCACCTTCTTTGGCGTGCTGATCATTTCGGTGCTGGCCGCAGGGTTGGCGCAGATCGGTGCCAGCGAACCGACCAAACGCATCATCACCGGGGCGGTGATCGTCATCGCCGTGGTGCTCGACACCTACCGTAGCCGGCGTGCAGGCCGGCGGAACTGAGAACATGGCAACCATCAAAGACGTCGCGGCACTGGCGGGCATTTCCTACACCACCGTGTCCCATGTGCTGAACAAGACCCGGCCGGTCAGCGAGCAGGTGCGGTTGAAAGTCGAAGCCGCCATCGCCGAACTCGACTACGTACCCAGCGCCGTGGCCCGCTCGCTGAAGGCGCGCAGCACGGCCACCATCGGCCTGCTGGTACCCAACAGCGTCAACCCGTACTTCGCCGAGTTGGCGCGGGGCATCGAAGACGCCTGCGAGCGCAACGGCTACTGCGTGATCCTGTGCAACTCCGACGACAACCCGCAGAAGCAGCGCAGCTACCTGCGCGTGCTGCTGGAAAAGCGCATCGACGGCCTGGTAGTGGCTTCGGTAGGGCAGGACAGCGACCTGCTGCAAAGCCTGGCTGGCGTGCGCACGCCCATGGTGATCGTCGACCGCGAACTGGACGGTGTCGATGCCGACCTGGTGCGCATCGACCACGAGCAGGGCGCCTTCCTGGCCACCCAGCACCTGCTGGAACTTGGTCACCATGACATCGCCTACATCGGCGGCCCCGCCGAGACCGGTGTGACCCAGCTGCGCCTGAGCGGCTTCCGCCGCGCCATGGCCGAAGCCGGTGTGCCGGTGCGCAACGACCGCGTGCTGCACTGCGATTTCACCAGCCCCGGCGGCCATGCAGCCGCAGGCCGGCTGCTGGAGGGCAAGCGGCCTACGGCGATTTTTGCCGGCAACGACATGATCGGCTTCGGTGTGTTGCGTGCCGCGGCCGAACGCAATATCAACGTGCCCGGCGAGCTGTCGGTGATCGGCTTCGACGACATCGAGCTCAGCCGTTATGTGTACCCACCGTTGACCACGGTGGGCCAGTCGATTCGCGAGCTGGGCGAGAGCGCCGCGTCGCTGTTGCTGGCGCGTATCGGCACCCCCCGGCAGGGCGCGGCAGAGCAACGCATCGTCGCCCCGCGCATTGTGCTGCGCGAGTCCACCGGGCCGCGTCCGGACCTGTTCAACGATTACCGCTGATGCTAAGGAAATGTCATGAATGCCAAGGTTGTGGTAGTCGGTAGCCTCAACATGGACCTGGTGGCCCGCGCGCAGCGCCTGCCCCGGGCCGGCGAAACACTCCCCGGCGAAAGCTTTTTCACCGTGCCGGGCGGCAAGGGGGCCAACCAGGCAGTGGCCGTGGCGCGCCTGGGTGGCAGCGTGGCGATGATCGGCAACGTTGGCGACGATGACTATGGTCGACAACTGCACCGGGCCCTGTATGTGGAAGGCATCGACTGCCAGGGCGTCAGCACCTGCCAGGGCGTGTCCAGCGGGGTGGCGCTGATCACCGTGGATGCCGCCAGCCAGAACTGCATCGTCATCGTCCCCGGTGGCAACGGCCTGCTGACGCCGCAGTCGGTGCAGCGGTTCGATGCGCTGCTGCAGGCGGCCGAGGTGATCATCTGCCAGTTGGAAGTACCGGCCGACACCGTGGCCTGGACCTTGGCCCGGGGGCATGAACTGGGCAAGCGGGTGATCCTGAACCCGGCGCCGGCGACCGGCCCCTTGCCGGCGGACTGGTTCGCCCGCATCGACTACCTGACGCCCAACGAAAGCGAGGCCGAAGCCCTGACCGGCGTGGCGGTGACTGACCTGGACAGCGCCCGACGTGCCGGCGAATGCTTGCTGAAACTGGGCGCGGGCAAAGTGATCATCACCCTGGGCGCGCAAGGGGCTTTGCTGGTCACCCCTCGGGGCCACCAGCACTTCCCCGCGCCGGTGGTGCAGCCGCTGGACACCACGGCAGCCGGCGACACCTTCATCGGCGGCTTTGCCGCAGGCCTGGTGCGCGGCCTGGAGGAGGGCGAAGCCATCGCCTTCGGCCAGCGCGCCGCGGCCCTGTCGGTTACCCGCGCCGGTGCCCAGCCGTCGATTCCCTACCTGGCGGAGCTTGCGCCATGAAGAAAACCCCGCTGCTGAACGTTGCCCTGTCGCGGACCATCGCCGGCATGGGGCATGGCGACATCCTGGTGATCGGCGATGCCGGGCTGCCGGTGCCGCCGGGCGTCGAACTGATCGACCTGGCCGTCACGCCTGGCCTGCCGGATTTCGCCAGCGTGTTGCGGGTTGTGCTGAGCGAGTTGCAGGTAGCGCGCCACGTGCTGGCCGAAGAGATGCAGAAAGTGGTGCCGCCGGCGCTGGTCGAGATCGAGCGGCTGAAGGGCAAGCTGGGCAAGCGCGAATGGCTGAGCCATGAAGATTTCAAGGCATTGTCACGCAGTGCCCGTGCGGTAGTGCGCACCGGCGAGTGCCAGCCCTACAGCAACATCGCGCTGATTTCCGGCGTGACTTTCTGAAGGCGGGGGCTGCGCCCCCGAATCGCCGGCAAGCCAGCTTCCACAGGTACTGCACAATGCTTGAGGCCGATGCAGTACCTGTGGGAGCTGGCTTGCCGGCGATTGGGCCGCAAAGCGGCCCCAGAAACCACCACCCAGGCAACAGGAGTGCCACCCATGCTCAAACCCCTGCTACAAGGAATCGCCCTCATGGCCGCAGCCACCACCCTCCAGGCCGCCCCCATCGACCTGATCATCGACACCGACCCCGGCGCCGACGACGTGGTCGCGCTGTTCCTGGCCATGGCCTCGCCCGACGAACTGAACATCCGCGCCATCACCACTGTGGCCGGCAACGTGCGCCTGGACAAGACCTCGCGCAACGCCCGCCTGGCCCGCGAATGGGCCGGCCGCGAAGACATCCCCGTGTACGCCGGCGCCGCCCGCCCGCTGGTTCGCAAGCCGATCTACGCCGCCGAGGTGCACGGCGAAGAAGGCCTCACCGGCATCCAGGTTCACGAACCGAAAGCGCCGCTGGCCCAGGGCAATGCCGTGCAATACCTGGTCGACACCCTGGGCGCCGCCAAGCCCCACAGCATCACCATCGCCATGCTCGGCCCGCAAACCAACCTGGCCCTGGCGCTGATCCAGCGCCCGGACATCGCCAAAGGCATCAAGCAAGTGGTGGTCATGGGCGGTGCCCATTTCAACGGTGGCAACATCACCCCGGCGGCGGAGTTCAACCTCTATGCCGACCCGCATGCCGCCGAAGTGGTGCTGGCCAGCGGCGTGCCGCTGACCTACCTGCCGCTGGACGTCACCCACAAGCTGCTGACCAGCGACGCCCGCCTCAAGCAACTGGCGGCGGTGAACAACCAGGCCAGCAAGCGGGTGGTGGATATCCTCAACGCCTACATTACCCACGACATGGACCTGTACGGCATGCCCGGCGGCCCGGTGCACGACGCCAGCGTCATCGCCTACCTGCTCAAGCCCGAACTGTTCAGCGGCCGGCGTATCCACATGACCATCGACAGCCGCGAAGGCCCCAGCTTCGGCCAGACCCTTGCCGACTGGTATGGCGTGCTCAAGCAGCCAGCCAACGTGATGTGGGTGGACGAGGGCGATGCCCAGGGCCTGTTCGACCTGCTCAGCGCCCGTTTGGCGCGATTGGAATAGCCGTGTGCGGCGCGTAGCGCTCGAACACCTGGTCGAAGAAGCTGCGTGCCGCCTCGGCGCCGCGATCGCGCACCAGCAGGTCGATGGCAATCAGCAGCAACTCCTCCGGCGTGCCAGGGCTGTAGGCGCTCTGGCCTTCGGCCCATTTGACCTTGATATCGGCTTCGATGCTGTGGCTGCTCATGAAAGGCTCTCGCTTGGGGCCCGGGACGAAGGGGCGAACACCTGACCCTGGTGTTCGATGGAGGCGGGGTGCGCTCCACTTCTTGCACTAAATCATGACTTTGCGTCAGTGACCTTGCGGCTTAAGCATATGGCAAACGCAGCGGCTTGTGCAAAATCCGGTCACGATTGCGTTTTCGCCTCGGCTGGCGAGTTCAGGCAGACTTGACCGGTTTTGCAACAAAAGATCAGCGGAACTGTCGGATCAGACAGTTCCCGGACCGATTTAGGAGGCTTCATGTTCCGTACCCGTGCTTACCTGGCAACCCTGGCGGTGGCTGCTGTCCTGGCTGGTTGCAGCACTGGTGGCAATTCTGCTGGTGGCGCTGCGCCAGCCACGCCGGCAGGCAACGATGGCCGCTGCGAAGCCAGCGGCGCCGATTTCGCCATTGGCAAGCTTGCCAGCGCCGAGCTGCTGGAGCAGGCGCGCAAGGCCAGTGGCTCGCAGATGGCCCGCATTCTCAAGCCGCACGACGTGGTTACCCTCGAGTACCGTTCCGAGCGCTTGAACCTGAATGTGGACGAGCAGGGCAAGGTGGTTCGCGTCAACTGCGGCTGACACGCGGTCCTTGTAGGAGCGGCCTTGCGTCGCGAAAGGGCCGCAAAGCGGCCCCGGCCATTGATGCTGCGAAGCTGAAACCCAGGGGCCGCTTCGCGCCCCGTCGCGACACAAGGCCGCTCCTACAAAAAAAGCGAGCGCGTGCAGCCTGGTAAACGCCCATAAAAAAACCCGCCACAAGGGCGGGTTTTTTTACAGCTATCCGAATTACTCCGGACGAACCTGTGCAGCCTGCATGCCCTTCTGGCCGCGCTCGGCGACGAAGGAAACAGTCTGGCCTTCTTTCAGGCTCTTGAAGCCGTCAGATTCGATGGCCTTGAAGTGAACGAACAGGTCGTCGCCGCCGCCTGCTGGGGTGATGAAGCCGTAGCCTTTCTCATCATTGAACCATTTGACGGTGCCTTGTTGGCGATTGGACATGGGTGAATCTCCAGAACATTTAGTTTTTTCAGTGGTGCAATGCGGCCGAGGCTACGGAGCACGGAACACATCATAGTCTAATTCTGCGCATCTAGCGCCTTTTACCTTCGCAGGATGTTGATCCAGCTCAAAGAATGGCTGGTCTGCTCTGGCTTTAAGGTTTCAGCTCTTCGGTGCACAGGCCTGTTTCACGACCATCTGGGCCTTCTGCATCAGCTTGGCGTCCACGCCATCGTTGCTGTCGAGGTCGGCAATTTCCGCGTCGGTGAAATTCTTTTTGATGGTTTGCGCGCCACAGTCGCAGTGCTTTTTCGCGGTCGCAGCGTCAACGCCTTGGCCTTGAGCCACTTGCGTGCACTGGGTCATGTAGGCGGCTTCCTTCCCGGCCGGGAAGTTGCCGGCGTTCGCAGCCATGGGCAGCAGCAGGGCCCCAGCGGCCGCCAGTGCCAGAAGAGACGGAACTCGCATAACCAGTTACTCCTTGGGTTAAGGTCTCATCAAGAGTAGGTTGCTTCCCAAGGTCTGATAGGAATTTTTCCGCGTTAGTTCACCGCTGCGGCGTAATTTCCAAATATTTCTGCCTGGCGTGCAACCCGCGTGCTAGCATGCCCGGCTTGCAGCTGACAACTTGCAGCTTGCAGCTATCTTTTTTCTTTCCAGTCACTCTGGTTCGTCCCTGGCAAGCCGAAAGGCTTCTGCCACTGTGAGGCAGGCTTCCCGTTGCGGGAAGGCAGGTCGGATCTTGTACTGGCTCATCCCAACCCACGTGACCTTTGGTAGGGGTCACCACTAGGAGAGGAGGCGCCATGCCCGTTATTACTCTTCCCGATGGCAGTCAACGTTCGTTCGATCATCCCGTATCCGTAGCCGAAGTCGCCGCTTCCATCGGCGCCGGCCTGGCCAAGGCCACCGTGGCCGGCAAGGTCGACGGCAAACTGGTCGATGCCTGCGACCTGATCAGCAACGACGCCACCCTGCAGATCATCACCCCTAAAGATGAAGAGGGACTGGAGATCATCCGTCACTCGTGCGCCCACCTGGTCGGCCACGCGGTGAAACAGCTGTACCCGACCGCCAAGATGGTGATCGGCCCGGTCATCGACGAAGGCTTCTACTACGACATCGCCTACGAGCGCCCCTTCACCCCTGAAGACATGGCCGCCATCGAAAAGCGCATGATGGAGCTGATCGACAAGGACTACGACGTCATCAAGAAGGTGACCCCGCGCGCCGAAGTCATCGACGTGTTCAAGGCCCGTGGCGAAGACTACAAGCTGCGCCTGGTCGAAGACATGCCGGACGAGCAGGCCATGGGCCTGTACTACCATGAAGAATACGTCGACATGTGCCGCGGCCCGCACGTGCCGAATACCCGCTTCCTCAAGGCATTCAAGCTGACCAAGCTGTCCGGCGCCTATTGGCGCGGCGATGCCAAGAACGAACAGCTGCAACGCGTGTACGGCACCGCTTGGGCCGACAAGAAGCAGCTGGCTGCGTACATCCAGCGCATCGAAGAAGCCGAAAAGCGCGACCACCGCAAGATCGGCAAGCAGCTCGACCTGTTCCACCTGCAGGAAGAAGCCCCGGGCATGGTGTTCTGGCACGCCAACGGCTGGACCGTGTACCAGGTACTCGAGCAGTACATGCGCCAGGTCCAGCGCGTCAACGGCTACCAGGAAATCAAGACCCCGCAGGTTGTCGACCGCATTCTCTGGGAACGTTCCGGCCACTGGTCCAACTACGCCGAGAACATGTTCACCACTTCTTCGGAAAGCCGTGACTACGCGGTCAAGCCGATGAACTGCCCGTGCCACGTGCAGGTGTTCAACCAGGGCCTGAAGAGCTACCGCGACCTGCCGCTGCGCCTGGCCGAGTTCGGTGCCTGCCACCGTAACGAGCCGTCCGGCGCCCTGCACGGCATCATGCGCGTGCGTGGCTTCGTGCAGGACGACGCGCACATCTTCTGCACCGAAGAACAGGTGAAGAAAGAAGCCGCCGACTTCATCAAGCTGACCCTGGACGTGTACAAGGACTTCGGCTTCACCGACATCGCCATGAAGCTGTCGACCCGCCCGGCCAAGCGCGTGGGTTCCGAAGAGCTGTGGGACCGTGCCGAAGGCGCACTGGCCGACGCCTTGAACGAATCGGGCCTGGAGTGGGAATACCAGCCGGGCGAGGGCGCCTTCTATGGCCCGAAGATCGAGTTCACCCTGCGCGACTGCCTCGGCCGTAACTGGCAGTGCGGTACCCTGCAGTACGACCCGAACCTGCCAGAACGCCTGGATGCCAGCTATATCGCCGAAGATAACAGCCGAGTTCGCCCGGTCATGCTGCACCGCGCCATCCTCGGTTCGTTCGAGCGCTTCATCGGCATGCTGATCGAGCACTACGCCGGCGTGTTCCCGGCCTGGCTGGCCCCAACCCAGGCCGTGATCATGAACATCACCGACAAGCAGGCCGATTTCGCCCTCGAGGTGGAAAATACCCTGAACGGTAGCGGTTTCCGTGCCAAGTCGGACTTGAGAAATGAGAAGATCGGCTTTAAAATCCGCGAGCATACTTTGCTCAAGGTCCCGTACCTTTTGGTTATAGGGGATCGCGAAGTCGAAACGCAGACCGTCGCCGTACGCACCCGTGAAGGCAAAGACCTCGGCTCCATGCCGGTGGCTGAATTCACGCAGCTGCTCAACAGCGCTGTTGCCCAGCGCGGTCGCCTAGAATCGGAGTAATGACTATTAAGCGTGAAATGAGAAACGATAAACGAACTGCACCGAAAGCCCCGATCAACGAGAATATCTCGGCACGCGAGGTTCGGTTAATTGGCGCTGACGGCGAGCAGATTGGCATCGTCTCGATTGATGAAGCGCTTCGTATCGCTGATGAAGCGAAGCTGGATCTGGTGGAAATCTCTGCAGACGCGCAACCGCCCGTCTGCAAGGTGATGGACTACGGCAAGCACCTCTTCGAGAAGAAGAAGCAGGCCAACGAAGCCAAGAAAAACCAGAAGCAGATCCAGATCAAAGAAATCAAGTTTCGTCCAGGGACGGAAGAAGGGGATTACCAGGTAAAACTACGCAACCTGGTACGTTTCCTTACCGATGGGGACAAGGCCAAGATCTCTCTGAGATTCCGTGGTCGTGAGATGGCCCACCAGGAGCTGGGCATGGAGCTGTTGAAGCGGGTCGAAGCCGACCTCGCCGAATACGGCTCTGTTGAGCAGCATCCGAAGATGGAAGGACGCCAGCTTATGATGGTCATCGCCCCCAAAAAGAAGAAGTAATCTCCCGGGCACGGCAGGCCTGATGATTATTGTGTAATTTTATCGAATGCGGAGTTCCAACATGCCAAAAATGAAAACCAAGAGCGGTGCTGCGAAGCGCTTCCTGAAGACCGCTTCCGGCTTCAAGCACAAGCACGCTTTCAAGAGCCACATCCTGACCAAAATGTCGACCAAGCGTAAGCGTCAACTGCGCGGTGCCAGCCTGCTGCACCCGTCTGACGTGGCAAAAGTCGAGCGCATGCTGCGCGTACGTTAATTCTGGTTTAGATAGAGGAAGTTACTCATGGCTCGTGTTAAGCGTGGCGTCATCGCTCGTAAGCGTCACAAGAAAATTCTGAAACTGGCTAAAGGCTACTACGGTGCACGCTCGCGCGTATTCCGCGTTGCCAAGCAGGCTGTCATCAAGGCAGGTCAATATGCCTACCGTGACCGTCGTCAGAAGAAGCGTCAGTTCCGCGCACTGTGGATCGCTCGTATCAACGCCGGTGCCCGCACCAACGGTCTGTCCTACAGCCGTCTGATTGCTGGCCTGAAAAAGGCTTCGATCGAAATCGACCGTAAGGTTCTGGCCGATCTGGCAGTGAACGAAAAAGCGGCGTTTGCTGCGATTGTCGAGAAAGCTAAAGCCGTTCTGGCTTAAGTACCCGCGACAATCACCCGGCGGCGCTAGCGCCGTCGGGCATTGAACGTCATCGATAGGGGAAGAGCCTTCAAAGCTCTTCCCCTATTTTCGTATCTGGAGTCTGTACATGGAAAACCTGGATGCGTTGGTCTCCCAAGCCCTAGAGGCCGTGGAGCGCGCTGAAGACATCAATACCCTGGAACAGATCCGGGTGAATTATCTCGGCAAGAAAGGCGAGCTGACCCAGGTGATGAAGACCCTGGGCAACCTGCCAGCCGAAGAGCGGCCGAAAGTCGGCGCGCTGATCAACGACGCCAAAGAGCGCGTCACCGTTGTGCTCAATGCCCGCAAGGCCGCCTTCGAAGAAGCCGAGCTCAGCGCTCGCCTGGCTGCCGAATGCATTGACGTCACCCTGCCAGGCCGCGGCCAGGCAACCGGTGGCCTGCACCCGATCACCCGTACACTCGAGCGCATCGAGCAGTTCTTCACCCACATCGGCTACGGCATTGCCGAAGGGCCAGAGGTGGAAGACGACTACCACAACTTCGAAGCGCTCAACATCCCAGGCCACCACCCGGCCCGGGCGATGCACGACACCTTCTACTTCAATGCCAACATGCTGCTGCGCACCCACACCTCGCCGGTGCAGGTGCGGACCATGGAGTCCACCCAGCCGCCAATCCGCATTGTCTGCCCGGGCCGCGTATACCGCTGCGACTCGGATATCACCCACTCGCCGATGTTCCACCAGGTCGAAGGCCTGCTGATCGATCGCGATATCAACTTCGCCGACCTCAAGGGCACCATCGAAGAGTTCCTGCGCGTGTTCTTCGAAAAAGAACTGGCGGTACGTTTCCGCCCATCGTTCTTCCCCTTCACCGAGCCGTCCGCCGAAGTCGACATCCAGTGCGTGATGTGTTCCGGCAAAGGCTGCCGCGTGTGCAAGCAGACCGGCTGGCTGGAAGTGATGGGCTGCGGCATGGTGCACCCGAACGTGCTGCGCATGTCCGGCATCGACCCTGAAGAGTTCCAGGGCTTCGCCTTCGGCATGGGCGCCGAGCGCCTGGCCATGCTGCGCTACGGCGTCAACGATTTGCGTCTGTTCTTCGATAACGACCTGCGGTTCCTTGCCCAATTCCGCTAGGCCCAATCGACGCACATTCTAGGAGAACAGCATGAAATTCAGTGAACAGTGGCTGCGCGGTTGGGTAAACCCGCAAGTCTCCCGTGACGAACTGGTCGCCCGCCTGTCCATGGCCGGCCTCGAAGTCGACAGCGTTACCCCCGCTGCCGGCCAGTTCAGCGGCATCGTCGTGGGCGAAATCCTCGCCACCGAACAACACCCGGACGCCGACAAGCTGCGCGTGTGCCAGGTAAGCAACGGCCAGGAAACCTTCCAGGTCGTGTGCGGCGCCCCTAACGCCCGCCCAGGCATCAAGATCCCGTTCGCCATGATCGGCGCCGAACTGCCAGGCGACTTCAAGATCAAGAAGGCCAAGCTGCGCGGCGTCGAGTCCTTCGGCATGCTGTGCTCGGCTGCCGAGCTGCAAATCAGCGAAGAGAACGACGGCCTGCTGGAACTGGCTGCCGACGCCCCGGTAGGCGAAGACATTCGCCAGTACCTGAGCCTGGACGACGCCAGCATCGAAATCGGCCTCACCCCCAACCGCGGCGACTGCCTGTCCATCGCAGGCCTCGCCCGCGACGTCAGCGCCCTGTACGACACCCCGGTCACCCGCCCGGTAGTGCCAGCCGTACCGGCTGCCCACGACGAAGTGCGCCCGGTCGAAGTCAGCGCCCCGGCCGCCTGCCCACGCTACCTGGGCCGCGTCATCCGCAACGTCGACCTGAGCAAGCCGACCCCGCTGTGGATGGTCGAACGCCTGCGCCGCAGCGACGTGCGCAGCATCGACGCCGCCGTCGACATCACCAACTACGTGATGCTCGAACTCGGCCAGCCGATGCATGCCTTCGACCTGGCAGAAATCAACGGCGGCATCCGCGTACGCATGGCCGAAGAGGGCGAGAAGCTCGTCCTGCTCGACGGCCAGGAAGTTGCCCTGCGCGCCGACACCCTGGTAATCGCCGACCACACCCGCGCCCTGGCCATCGCCGGCGTCATGGGTGGCGAGCACAGCGGTGTGAACACCGAAAAAACCCGCGACCTGTTCCTCGAAAGCGCCTTCTTCGAGCCGATCTCCGTCGCCGGTAAAGCCCGTTCCTACGGTCTGCACACCGACGCCTCGCACCGCTACGAGCGCGGCGTAGACTCGCAGCTGGCCCGCGAAGCCATGGAGCGCGCCACCCAGCTGCTGCTGGACATCGTTGGCGGCGAAGCCGGCCCGGTCGTCGAAGCCGTCAGCGAACAGCACCTGCCGCAAGTGGCCCCGGTCACCCTGCGCGCCGAACGCATCACCCAGATGCTCGGCATGGAAATGGACCCAGCCCAGGTCGAGCAGCTGCTCAACGCCTTGGAGCTGACCACCACCAAGAGCGGGGAAGGGCAGTGGACCGTCAATGTCCCAAGCCACCGCTTCGACATCAGCCTGGAAGTGGACCTGATCGAAGAGCTGGCCCGCCTGTACGGCTACAACAACCTGCCGGTTCGCTACCCGCAAGCCCGCCTGGCCCCCCAGGGCAAGCCGGAAACCCGCGGTGACCTGCCGACCCTGCGCCGCCTGCTGGTTGCCCGCGGCTACCAGGAAGCCATCACCTACAGCTTCATCGACCCGAAACTGTTCGAACTGTTCAGCCCGGGCGTAGAGCCGCTGCTGCTGGCCAACCCCATCTCCAGCGACATGGCCGCCATGCGCGCGTCCCTGTGGCCGGGCCTGGTCAAGGCGCTGCAGCACAACCTGAACCGCCAGCAAGACCGCGTGCGCCTGTTCGAAAGCGGCCTGCGCTTCGTCGGCCAGCTCGGCGACCTGAAGCAGCAGCCGATGATCGCCGGCGTTGTCACCGGCAGCCGCCTGCCAGAAGGCTGGGCCAACGGCCGCGACGGCGTCGACTTCTTCGACGTGAAGGCCGACGTGGAAGCCCTGCTGGGCTACTCCGGCGCCCTGAGCGACTTCACCTTCAGCGCCGGCAAGCACCCAGCCCTGCACCCAGGCCAGACCGCCGCCATCGAGCGTGACGGCAAGCTGGTCGGCTACCTCGGCGCCATCCACCCAGAGCTGGCAAAAGCCCTGGACCTGGACCGCCCGGTGTTCCTGTTCGAGCTGGTGCTGGGCGATGTGGTCGAAGGCCGCCTGCCGAAATTCAGCGAGCTGTCCAAGTTCCCGGAAACCCGCCGCGACTTGGCTTTGATCGCAGGACGTGATGTAGCTTCTAGCTCGGTGCTTGAAGTAATTCGTGACAATGCAGGCGAATGGCTCACAGACCTCAGGCTGTTTGATGTCTACCAAGGTAAAGGCATTGATCCTGATAGAAAAAGCCTTGCCGTCGGCTTGACCTGGCAGCATCCATCGCGCACTCTTAACGACGATGAGGTGAACACTACCCTGCAAAACATCCTCACCTCGCTCGAACAAAGGTTGAACACCACGTTAAGGAAATAACGGCATGGGTGCTCTGACGAAAGCTGAGATGGCCGAAAGGCTGTACGAGGAGCTGGGGCTTAACAAGCGTGAGGCCAAGGAGCTGGTCGAGCTGTTTTTTGAAGAAATTCGGCACGCACTTGAAGAGAACGAGCAGGTCAAGCTGTCCGGTTTCGGCAACTTCGACCTTCGCGACAAACGCCAGCGGCCGGGCCGCAACCCCAAGACAGGGGAAGAAATCCCGATTACTGCACGGCGCGTCGTCACCTTTCGTCCAGGGCAGAAGTTGAAGGCCCGGGTTGAGGCCTATGCTGGAACCAAGCCATAACGACGAACTGCCCCCCATACCGGGCAAAAGGTACTTCACCATTGGTGAGGTGAGTGAGCTTTGTGCGGTAAAACCGCACGTGCTGCGGTATTGGGAGCAGGAGTTCGATCAGCTCAATCCCGTGAAGCGGCGGGGGAACCGGCGGTATTATCAGCGGCAGGATGTGCTGATGATTCGCCAGATTCGTGCGCTGCTTTATGACCAGGGGTTCACCATTGGCGGGGCTCGGTTGAGGCTTTCCAGTGATGAGGCCAAGGATGAGTCGAGCCAGTACAAGCAGCTGATTCGGCAGATGATAGTCGAGTTGGAGGATGTGTTGGTGGTGTTGAAGAAGTGATCTGGGTTGCTGGTGAGTGAAATTTTTTTGAGAAAAAGCTTTCATTTATCAGGAGGTTAGGGTACATTCTTCAACGTTCTCGGTAGGATTGAGAACTTGCTTCAAAGCCCAGTCGGGGCGTAGCGCAGCCCGGTAGCGCACTTGCATGGGGTGCAAGGGGTCGAGTGTTCGAATCACTCCGTCCCGACCATATACTTCAATGACTTAGGCCATTTCCGAAAGGAGTGGCCTTTTTCATGTGCGTGACTTTTGCGTGACTTCTCAGGTTTTTACGCCTGCCTCCTCTTCAAAATCGTCAGCACCGGCCCACGCGAGTCCGTCGCTGAAACTTTGTTTGCCGCCTCTATCAACTGTCCAAGCTCCGCGCCAGAATAGTGGCTGGTCACGCTGCCGTTCTTGTGGCCAAGAAGCGACTTCCGATCTTCCTCTGTTACACCAGCTGCTTTCAGGCGCCTGCCGAAAGTGTGCTTCAAGTCGTGAACCCTGATCGAAGCGAACCCAGGGTGCGCCGGCCGCAAGTGTTGCTCCTGCCAGAGCTTTGCCGCGCGCACCCTCGCTTTCTTCCAGGCCGAGTCGTTCATCCTGTGCATCCCGGTGCCGTTGTAGGGAAACACCCATTCCCGGCTAATCCCGCGCTGACCGTCGATGATCGACTTTGCCACGCTGTTCAGCACCACCAGGCGCTCGTCTCGGTTCTTCACGCCTGAGTTCTCGTGCCGGCCGCCGAAATCGGCAGGTATCAGGAACACACTGGTACCCAGTTCGGGCACCGAGATCTCCCAGTCCCACCTCAGTTTGCAGACCTCCTGCTCGCGGCAGCCCGTGTTCACCTTGAACAGGGCCATCTTATGCAGGTGCTCCGGCAACTCCCCAAAGAGAATCGACTGCTCGTCCCATGACATCGGGTAGGGCTTTCGACTTGCTCTCTTTTCCTCCAGCTTGGCAAGCAGCGGAATGCTGTCGAGCCAGGGCCTGCGCTCTTCATCCCGCCATTTCCGGCAAGCCAGCGACAGAACGCGAATCACCCGCTCGATCGCGATGTTCACCGTCCGGTTGCTGACCGCCTTCCTCACTTTCCCATTCGGCAAATCTTCGTCCGTCTGCCGGTCCCGAATGAACGGGGCCAGCGCCTGGTCGTCGATGTGCGTCAGCGGCAGGTCGCCCAGGTATGGATCAAGTTGCTGGAAGCACAGGGCAGTCAGCTTGATTGACGGCTGATCCTTGTGCTCGAGCAGGTACCTGGTAGCCGCCTCCCGGAACGTCCGAACCTGCCGAACACCATACACTTTGCGCTGGCGGATCTGCTCGAGTCGGTGGATCAGGTACTTTTCCGCTTCCGCCCGGTCACAAGTTCCAGTGCTTTCGTAAAGTCTCTCGCCGTTGATCCTCTTGTCGATGTGCCAGATGCCGTTCCTTTGGGAAAGGCCTGTGATTGTCTTTCGCGCCATCCCTTATCTCCTGATGGGCGCTCGCTGCCGGGTGATTGTCGTCCCTGAGCGCCTTCTTTCGCAATTGCCATGGCCTGGATGTAGTCGTTCACCCAGGCGTCCAGTTCTTCCCGGTCAAAGCCGATGCCGCGCTCACCGATGGGGAACTCGCTCACATGCGGCCTGACGGTCTTGTTGAATTCTGATCGGCACATGCCGAGGTAGTGGGGTGCATCGCCAGCGCGGATGATGCGCGGCTGAATGCGAGCGGCCGGTGCCGCGCTGGCGTTTGCCATGTGGTTCTCCTTCGGCAAATCAGGCCGTGAAGTGGTATCCGACCTTCGCCGCCCGGGCGGCTTCCTCGGTTCGGAACATGAGCTGGGTTTTGCTGGTGCTGCCCCAGCTGTTGTACTCGACATCAACCCACCAGGCGCCGAACTTTCGGTACGGCTCGCCGAGGATCTTCGTGACGTAGCAGTCGATCAGGTTCATGGATGGTCTCCTGGCTCAGTCCCAGCTGAGCTTCGCCGGTGTGGGCGGAATGGTCTCAAGGCTGACCAGGTCGAGCAGAGTGAAGTACCCGCCGTCCTGCGGCCGCCAGCCCATAGTGTCGATGTGGATGACGTTGCCGAGCGCCGCCGGCTTGTGTAGCGGGGTGTGTCCGACCACCAGCGCCCGCAGGCCGTGCACTCCTTCGGTCTCGCCAAGCTCAATGCGGCTGCGCGACCACATGCAGGTGTTCTGCGTCAGCCGGAGCTGCTTGGCGGTCTCGGGCGCTTCCAGTGCGGCCCGCAGATGATCCCAAGACGGGAATGGGCAGTCGGCGTGCACGACCCCGACCAGGCCGCCGGGCGTTTCCACCTCGATGGCGATCGGCAATTCGCGGAACTGGGCAGCGAACTCGCGCTGCTCATCCCAGGCCAGGCCGGCAAACCAGGCGCCGCCGTTGTAGACCCAGTTGTCCACGTCGCAGGTATCGAACCGGCAGACGTAGTCATCGTGGTTGCCGCGCACTGGGTGGAACCAGGGCTTGGCCAGCCAGCCGAGCACGTCGCGGCACTCTGGCCCGCGGTCGACCAGATCGCCAACGCTGAAGAGCCGGTCAGTTGCCGGATCGAAGCCGGCGGCGTCCAGGGCGGCTTGGAGTCGGGCGAAGTGGCCATGGATGTCACCGACCGCGAAATCGCGGCCAGCAGTGTTCCTGGCGAAGCGCTTGATCCGCACCACCTTGATGTGTTCGAGCATTGATTTCTCCACGCCGCCGGTGGCGGCAGGTTGGTGGTCAGCCGCGGTGCAGCCTGATCATTTCGCGGGCATGCTCGAGGGATGCCAGGTGTTCTTCCTCGGCACCGATTTGTCCATTGGCATCAGGCGTGGTCACGGCAACCAGGTGCTCAAGAGCGGCCACAAGCTCATCGCGCTGCTTGCCCTCGGCGCGGCCGATATCCCAGAACTCTTTGCCCCAATGGCCTTCCGGCGGCGGGTTGCTGTTCTGCTTGCCGAACGCCATGGCGCCGATAATGGCGTCACAGAGCAGCCGCTTGTAGATGTTCTCGCCATCCAGACCCAGGCCACCGCGTCGGCGCAGAGTGCTGACGACCTCGTCAACGTTCAGGCCGCTATCCTTGAGCACAATGTCGAGGTCTGGCTTGTTCGGGGTGTAGATGACCAGGGCGAGCTTGGCTTCTGGCCAGAGGTCGGCCGCGATGCGCTCCAGGCAGTCATTGGCGGTTTGATGAAATTGCTGAGTTGCGGACATAGGGAATCCTCGCCCGCGCATGTCGGCGGGCTTGAGTAGTAGTTGGGTGTGACCATTTCGTCGGCTTCGACAATATGGTTCCGCCTGGCTGGCGGGTTTGAGTAGTTGGGGGAGGGGTTAGGCTGGAATCAGCCGCAGCGGACGCGCGGCGAGTGGAGCGTCTGCGGACGAGCTGGGCGGACAGCCTCGAAGTAGAGGTTCCACATGTCGTCCCAGGCTTCCTTCATGGTGGCGCCCTGGCCGGTGCAGCCCATACGGCGGCACCACCAGGAGCCGTTCCAGTAGGTCATGCGTGCTTTCATGGTCTCGGTCCTTTGTAGATCAGGTAGGCCATGTACATCAGGGGCAGGATCATGATTTTCGCTCCAAGATGCACCAGACGAGCGCTGCAAAGGCGCAGGCAATACCCAGTAGGTAGCCAAGAGCCTCCGGGCCATTCGAGCCGACGCCATTGGCCGCGATGAAGAACAGTAGCGACAGGATCAGGCAGAACTGGTAGTTGGTCATTGGCACAGTTCCTTCGGCACCTGGACGGTATCGCCGAGCTTGGCGGAGACGATGGCGCGGCACGCGGCGATCGGGGCGCTGTCACCGGCTTGGCAAAACTCGCCCTTGTCGGTGATGACCCAGCCAGCCCAGACATCGTCGGTGCTCTGGGGGCAATGCAGGCTGACCATGTGCTTCTCAATCATCGGCCCGCCCAGCGTCCAGTCTTCCCACGGGTTGTAGCGCTTGGTGTGCGCGATGGCCTCGCCCTGGAACCGTGCGAACACCCGCCAGGGCACGCCGTTGTATCCGGGCGGCTCCAAGTACACGTCCAGCCCTTCGGCCTTTCCTACTGCCCAGCCCAAGGACTCGCCGACCAGGTTGGATACCCTCACTTCGATCAGGTCGGTCATGGCTGCACCTGCGCCGGGTAGGGCGGTTGGGTTGAGATGGACAACGAGCCGACCAGCGGAAGCCGCGCCCAGGCGCCAAAGTGGCCATGGCCAACGAAGTACTTGGTACCTGCCGCCATGGATGGCCCGAAGGCCGGAAGGCACAGCGCTTTCTTTGGCTTACGCCACCAGATCGCCCACCGCCAGTAGCCGCACTTCAGCTCCCAGCTCAAGATCACAGCTTGGTCTTTCGCGCCGTAGCACCACTTCAGTCCGATAAAGAGCCTTCCAATTTTCACAGTTGATACCTCTCATCAATCCAGCGCCCAGGCGCCAGAGCGGGTGTAGGTTCGGGTTGGGTTTCGTGCGGGGAGAGCTGGCGCTCGTTGCCGGCCTGCAGCTGGCTGTCGGGGATGCAGCTGATCCCGACCCCATTGAGCAGGTAGCAGGTGACGCCGCGCTGGCTGTCGTGCTGTACGTCGATGATGTTCTCGGTTGCGCTGGCGCCGGTGGCCAGCAGCAGGAGGCAGAGGGCTAGGCGGGTCATGGCTGCACCGCCGGGCTGTCCTTGTCGAGTTGGCAGCCGTTGGTACAACCACCGCAGGCGCCACATTCCTTGGATTGCTGCTGAATGCCAGGCGCCGTGAACTCAATCAGCGTCGTGCTTCCTTCCTCCGGGTATTCATCGGTCGCGATGTGTAGCCCGTGGACTTTGTTCCCATCGTCGTCCAGCACGTAGCCGACCCACAGCCGGCCATCGGTGTACTGCCCGAACTGGCCACCTTCTTCCTGGTCGGTGTCGCCGCAGTGGAAATTGATGACGCCGATGACATCCTTGCTGAGCAACATGCTTTGCGGCACCAAAGCGAAGCCGTCCGGCACACGGGGCTGCTGCAGAATCTGGCGCAAGTTGCGCACCTCTTGGATCATGGCCAGAACCACGGCTGGGTCAGCCAGGACCAGATAACGCTCATCGGTTCCCAGCAGGTCGGCGTCTTCGACCATTCCCTTCCAGCCGTGGGAGCGGATCACATCCTCGGTAGCGGCCTTGGCTGCGGCATGTAGGGCGTCCAGATCGATGGGGTCGAGAGCAGTTTTTTCTAGAGGCACGGTCGTTCCTTGGCCGCCATATCGCGGCAGTGAATAGAGGGGAGAGGGGTTACAGCGGGGGTACAGATGTACTCTTGCGAGGCCTAGGCCTGGGCGCGCATGAATGCTGCCATGTCGCCCATCTGCTCAACGATGAAGCGCTCTTCGTCTGCTGCGGCTGCGATGATCCTGTTCTTGCGTTTCTGGCAGAGCAGGCAATCGACTTTAGACCAGTCGCCTGACAACTCAGGGGATTCGCCCAGCCAGGTACCGCATGGGGCCTGTTCGATATCTTCCAGGTCAGTGAATGGTGCGAAGTGCGTTTTCACGACTTCGCTCCTGGCTGTGCGGTGCGCTGGAACATGTTGACGTCATGCGCTCGCGGCAGAACCCCCGGCGCGCTCGGCTCTGCACTGGCGGATAGGGCCGCTTTCACCCTCTGCTGCAACCTGAACTCCATAGCGGCTGGCGGCGCGTCCGCCAGTTCGCGCAGCAGCGCATCCCGCTCGGCCAGCTTTTCCCCGACCTCATGCAGATCGTCGTGCAACTGGGTGAATGCGGCTTCGACCTTGCTGGACACCGGGCCGGTGCCGGCGTGTTCCGCCCATTCGCGCTCGGCAATCATCGCGGCCATGGCTTCGCACTCCGCCAGCTGGGCGCGCAGGGCGTCGCGCTCTTGCTCGACGCTGGCGCATAGGCTCGCAACCTCATGCAGTCTCGCTTCGCATCGCTCAAGATCGCCAGGGTCGGCGTGGGTGTAGAGGGGGACGGTGTAGCCGTTGATTGCCGAGGCAGGGGCGCCGCCGAACTTGACGTTGTGCTGCTTGACCTCATTCGAGATCGTCGCGTGCATTTGAGGTGAGCGCGGGTCCATCCATGCTACCGGCTCGCCCTGGTGCTGCTCGGCAGGCGCTGCGCCGGTCATCGCCCCCAGGCCGACAATCGGCAGCCCAGTCTCCGCCGCATCCCTCTCTGCCTCTTCTTTGGTCCACCAGAAGGCAGTACCAACCATCCAGGCTATAGGCTCGGGGTGGGGCTGCGGCTCTGCATGCGTTTCGCGGTAGCCCGCCAGGAACAGCAGGTAGTCGCTGTGGGTGCGCTGGTCTTCGAATCCGGTGCTGTCCTTGCGCAGTTCCGCCTCTCCCAGGCCGAGCGGGTTGAGCCTGATGAAAACATCGCGTGGGTCGGTGTTGCTGGATCGGTTTTCTGTGGGCATGGGTAGCTCCGGCCTATGCGGCTTTCAAAAGGGCTTCAATTACTCGCTGGCCTGCCAGTGGCGGTACCGCATTGCCGGCCATGTGCATGGTCAGCCTGTGGTTGTCCGGCCGCAGGGTGTCAGCCGGGAACGACATCGCGGCCAAGGCCTCGCTGGCGCTCAGCATCCGCATGCGGTCGCCGTCGACCAAGGCCCAGCGGTCCAGGGTAGTGATGGTGCCGATCGGCCGGTTGATGTCTCGGCCGGTGGTGCCGGAGCCTTTGCCGTAGTAGGGCATGATGAAGCGATCGCCGAAGCGCTGTCGGCCGTTGCGCACCCGGTCGAGCGTGGCCTGGGCCCGGCCTGGTTTCTCGATCTGTGACCAGCGGCCGGCGTCGAAGTCGAGGAAGCTGCTTGCCGGCACATGCCGCTCTTGCGGTAACTGCAGCATCAGCGGGGCCTTGCTGCGCGTCAGGACCATGAACAGGCGCACCCGGTGCTGCGGCACGCCAAGGTCGGCGCAGTCCACGATGTGCGGGGCAGCCTGATACCCCAGCGCCTGCACTGCTTCCAGCCAGGCCGGGTAGAGAACCCAGTCGGTGAACTCGGGCACGTTCTCTACCACCGCCGCCTGTGGCCGGTGAAACTCAAGGGCCGATACCGGCGCCCATGCCGTTGAGCGCGAAGCATCATGCTCAGGGTTACCCGACTTCTTGCCGCGGGCCTTTGCGTGCCCTTGGCAGCAGGGTGAGGCGAGCAGGATGTCGTGCGACGGCACCTGCTCCCAGCGTGCCTGGTGCAGGTCCTGGCAAACGTGCTGTGTGTTGGGGTGGTTGGCGCTGTGCCACTTCACGGCCTCAGGCCAGTGGTTTGCCGCCCAGAGGACCTGGACGCCTGCGGCGCGCGCGCCTGTGCTCCATCCGCCGAGGCCGGCGAACAGGTCGATTGCAGATACCATTGTTCCTCCATAGAATCCGCTCATTTCAAAATGGATGGCGGACGTGCGAAAAATCAAGGGACTTCCTCAATGGCTGTTAGCTTTGGTCGCAACCGCAATAACCATTGCCTGCCTTTTGCTTTCAGCTTTCGTCGTTAAGTTCGGGCTGAATCCATCGGACTCGCAAGAGACTTGGGGGCAGTTTGGGGATTTTTTAGGTGGTATTCTCAATCCACTGTTCTCGATTATTGGTTTGTTGGCACTTCTACATACAATTGTTCTTCAGGTTAAGGAGCTGAAACGCTCTACTAAAGAGCTGAAAGCATCTGCTAAAGCTTTAAAAAAGCAAAATAAACACAATGCAAAGCAGCAGTTCAGTAGTGCATTTTTTCAGCTCATTGCCTTGAATCGTACTCAAGCGAATTTGGCTACGTACGGCTACGGGAAAAAGCATGTTGGAGAGGAAGCGTTTCATGTTGCAATGCTTGACTTCATACACGGCTGGGATCTAAATAATTCTGAGGGCCCGCAGTACCTTGATAAGTACATTTCTTGGTATCAAAATGGTGGTAATAAGTTTGACGGATATTGCCATTCTGTAGCTAATATGATTGCTTTTGTTGTTGATGCGAATGTTCCAAAGTCTTTGAAGCAGTTTGCCTTTGGCACCATTTCTTCTAATCTTTCAGATTCTGAGCTCTCGGTTTTCCTTCTGTTTGCAACATTTTCCCCTCATCACAGCTGGGTGCGAGAGACTTTAATAGAAGAAAAATTCTTCGATACTTGTCAGATGGACTATCTCAACCCAATAGGTTTGTGGAATTTAATTGGCGACTTCTGCTTCATCGATTGACTCCTAATCAATAGGCGCTGGCGGGCAGCGCCGGAGGGTCAGGCCCGACGAACCTTGAAGCCGAACATGCATTCGATGTCGTGGTATTCGCACCGCTCGTAGGCCTTGTACTTGGCCTGCGACGGCGTGCTGGCGAACACATGGACGATTGTTCGATTGGTTATGTCCCACCAGTCCCAGCCAGCGACGAGCACCTGGTAGCTCTTCAGCGGCAGCTTCTCGGCCATCTCGCCGTACTGCATTTCCCACGTGGGGTGGTAGTTGCGGATGCGCTTCTTCGGGTCTTCGTCGAGGATCACGCCGATGTAGTGGCCGCGGTCGGCCATGATCACGCCTGGCTCGCCATTGGCGATCACGCGGCGCCCGATCTCGGCCGGCACGTCGTAATGGCGGCGGACGTAGTCGCAGTTGTAGTTGCTCATGGCTTTCTCCATGCATGCGCCGCCCTCCTTTCTGGTGGCGGCATGGTGGCAATAGGTGGTTACTTCAGGATGGCTTTTGCGCAGGCCTGGATCTCAATCCAAAGCGCTGATGATGGCCGAGCTTCGTACTTGATCAGGGCCTTGGCTATCTGCTCGGCCAGTTGCTCTTTGCTACCGGTGGGAGTCGGCGGCGATTGATGGGCTACCTGGATAGTCAGGTCTAGTTGGCCTGGAAGGTCGATTCGCATCGCTGGTTCCTTCGCGCAAACCGCTGGGCGGTAGGTTGAACTGCTCACGCCGCCTGTGCAGCTGCAGCGATCGGGTAATTCTTCGGTTCATCAGATAGCTCCATGTCGCAATCGTGCCAGCCTCCCAGCCACCAGGCGCTGTCTACGGTCATTTCGGGGTAGGGCTGGGATGCGCGGCACCGGCCCGCGGCCCGGGCGGTCCGGCCCTGGTAGTAGGGGAGCGGGAAGACCTTCTTGTGCTTTCGCGGTCGCATCGCTACCTCCTGCGCTTTTTGAGCGGGAAGTCGATGCCGAACTTCTTGATGATCCGACTCATCGTCGTGTGGCCGATCTCGAGCTTCAGAGTTGCGCTATTGCGCGATAGGCCTGCATCCCTGAGTGCCCGGATTCGATCGGCCAGCTTGGCGTCACGGGCCTCGACGTCTGGCTTTTCGATGTGTTTGCCGCGGTTGCCCGAGACAAACGCGAAGCCGTGGCGCTTGGCCATATCCCATAGCGAGGACTGGGATACTTTGAGTTCCTGGGCCGCTTCTCGGCAGGTCATGGTCTCGGCCATCTTCGCCACCATGTCGGCGCGGGCCTGAGCCTTTTCCTGACGGGTACCGTGCTGCACTGGGGGCGGCCCTCGGCGCTTTTTAGGTGCGGGCTCAGGGTGCTTGCGCTGGGGAAGCGGCCGGTAGGTGAAACCCTCCAGCACAACCAGCTGGCCGCCAGACGCGAAGAAGGCCGCTTTTGCGGCCTCCAGGTCGATTGATGGGTTCACCCTTCACTCCTTTGCGCCTCGGTGAGGGCGGCGTTGAGGTCTGCGGTTTGGCTTTCGGCCGGTTTGATCGAGAAGAAGTCGCCAACAGCAGCCTGACCATTCTTGATGCTGTTGAACACGCCGCGCAGAGAGGCGATTTCCTCGGGCAGGATCTCGTCCAGGCTCTTGTTGAGGTAGGCGCGCAGATGTTTCTCGGTAACGCCTTGCTGGGCGAATGCGTCGACCAGGGCGCGGACACGGTCAGCAAGTGGCAAACTGGTGTCGCCAGCCAGCGTCTTCCGGCACTGGAAGACGGCTGCTTCGACCAGATCGGGCGGCAGGATAGCCAGCAGTCGTGCACGTAGGCGGCGACCGCCCATGTTCGCGGTGATCTCGTAGATGTCGCGCTCTTCAGTCAGGGCCTGGCCGCCGCCGCGCTTGTCACGGATGTGGCGAACAGTGAATTTCTGCGACGAGTAAGTGTTCGTCTCCAGGTCCCAGGCATAGGCCTCCATCTCACTGTTGCCTTGCTGGCGGCTCAGCTCGCGGATGCCGTACTCGATGTTGCCCCAGCACCTGGCCAGCTCTTCGGCAAGGCGGATAGAAGGGCCAGATACGGTTTGTCCGCCCCGCGGGTAGGCGTACTCGCCGGAAGCTGCCAGGCTTGGCCGGCTGCACGAGTTCATGATCTTGCTGTAGGCCAGGGCTTCATCACGCGGGAATCGCTTGGCCAGCAGGAGCTTGCCCTGGGCTTCGGTGACGGCCCGGCTCTGTTCGATGTTCACCGTGCCGTGGTTGACGTGCTCCGCCATGCCACGTGGGGCGAATGGGTTTACCTCTGTCATAGCTTGTCCTTCGCCCAGTAGGGCAGCGTGAGGGTTTCTATGGCCGGCCACTCGTTGTGTCGAAGGCAGTCGGCGTAGACTTCGATGTTGCGGTGATATTCGGTTCGGCCTGCGGCCTTGGCCTCGAAGTCCATGGTGAATAGGCGAACCGGGTATTTGCCGCATTCGATGCTGGTGCTCACGACCAGGAACACGAATGCGGCAGGCGCCTCACCAAAGTGCGCTGCGTACCCGTCGCTGTAGAAGCTGTCCTGAACGTGATAGCGGTAGTCGTAGAATGACCGGGCGAACTTGCTCATGTCAGCCGTGGTCTTGAGGTCCAGAATCCAGCCAAGGCGCTCGATGGTCTTATCCGGCCTGCAGCGGCACAGCACACCTTCGCGTTCATCGTTCCAGTAGATGCTGGCCTCGGCGTCACCCTGTGTTTCGAGCAGGAACCGGGCATGCGGGTGAGCCATGACGCTTTCGCGAATCAGGGCGATCTTCCTGCCGTCCTCTGCCGACAGAACGATCTGGCCAGTGAGCGTTGACTCGAACTCTTCCCACTTCTCTTTGCCGGCCTTGGTGTTGCGTGGTGCATCGGCTGGGCCGACTGCGTACTCAGCGGCGTACCGATCCGGCTCAAGCAGCAAGGCGTGCACTGCATCGCCAAGGTCCAGCGCCTTCTTTTTTTCTGGATCTTCCGGCGCCGCCTTGCTCCACTGGAACAAGGCTGGAGCCTTGGCGATTAGGTCAAGCTGCGATTTGGACACGCCTTCGCCGCCGTGATAGGCCTCATTGCTGAGGTCGCGGTAGTAGCCAGGTTGCATAGGAAAACCTCGCGCCAGGCCGGCGCCGTCAGTTGGAATAGGGAATGCCAGGTCACCCAGGCACGGAGGTACGCTCCAGGCCCTGGCTGCGGTGGATGGTTGCGCGCTCTCGCCGCTTACGCTCCCGAAGGGGTACGGTTATCCCGAAGGGCCGCCGTGCTCGGCTACGTGATTCGGGTCAGGGGGTCATTCGCCGCTGGTGTAGTCGCTGATCCATTCCTGAATTCGCTCGATGCCGATGGCATTCAGGGCTTCGTAGAAATCGCCATTGGCTTCAACCCATGCAGAGAAATGCTGTTCGCCCATGGCATTGAGCAGATTGATTGGGCCGGCGGTTTCTACGATGTCAGACGGCTCAACATCGTGCAGGCGATCTGAAACTGGGATGTCCTCGACAACGGCTGTCAAATCCGCCTCAACCGTCACCAGCATCGTGTCGCCGCAATAAGCTTGAAGTTGAACGTCGTGCGCTCGGAAAGTGATGCTGCTCATTCGATTTCCTCAGGAGGTGATAGAGCCGGCCCAGGCGCTCGCAAGCATCCAGGCGGTGCAGATGAGTAGGGTGGTGAAGCTGCCGCGCCAGAATGCCCAGCGACGTGCTTGCTGGCGGGTAGTCATGGCTTGACGCCCAGCAGCTTCAACAGATTGAAAACGCCGCGACCCGGTCTGCCGCCGCCGCGCGGGATGTACTTGCCGGTGCCAGGCCAGAAGTCGGCGACCTTGCCTTCATGCGAAACGATCAGGTGCGCGCCCATGTTCTTGGTTTCGAACTGGACGCCACGCTCGGCGAGGATCTCGGCGCTGCCTTGGCGGTTCTTGGCCCGCCGCTCAGCGCTTTCAGCCTGCCAGCCGATTTCGGTGGTGCGCTCGATATCCCTCATGTCCGCACCTCATAGGCCAGCGTGCACATACCGCAGAGGTAAGCCCGGCCAGACCAGGCCGCCGGGTTCTCGATGTGAGCCAGGCGCGCCTGGTTCATGGCGTCCTCCATGGTCAGGCCCTTGAACACCAGCAGGATTCGATCGTCTGGCACGGCCTGGGCAGCCTCGGCCACCTGGTCGTCGATGATCGACAGGAAGATCGGCGTAGTCATGCAGCCTCCTTGCGCCGAACGGCAATACGCCGAATGCGCTCGCAGTAGTGTTTGAACTCCTCGGCGTCGATGACGAGGATGGAGAAGTAGGCGACGACCATCGTCTCGGCCTTCGCATCCTCCACCGGGCCAGAGCCCGGCAGAAGCATCGTCTCGATTGCGGCCTCGATGGCGCGAACCGCCACGCTGTGAGGATTCATTCCGCGCCCTCGGCCTGGGCCGCCACTGCTTCCTTGGCGAAGGGCGTGAGCAGCTGGCGGGCGATCTCTTCCAGCGCCGACTCAGGCTTGGCCACGCTCAAGATCTCGTCGGCTGCTGCCGCGGCATCGCTGGTGACCTTGCAGCGCGCGGCCAGGACCAGCCGGCCAAGCACCGAATTGCTGATGCCAGACAGCCCAAGCTGGCCCATCACGAACTCATCAACAGCCTGGGCGAAGCGCTCATAGGTGACGCCACGCTGGCGGAGGTTGCTCTGGAACACGAAGTCGCGGCGCGCCATCAGCTCGGCAATGCCGTCGTCGATCCAGCGCGCCTCAGCTTCCTCAGCCGCGCTCTCGCTCACCGCCGGCGGCAACTGGTTGTCGTACTGCCATTGTGCTGCTCGAAGTGCGCCCATGGTCGCCTCCAGTTACGGTTGGGATGCTCGATAGCGCCGCATGAGGCCTTGCGTCAGGCGCTTCATGATTCGCGGGTATCGGTCGGGGTGGTGAAGCCGGCATGGCAGTTCATAGCGGCCAATGTCGTCTTCGCAGTAGTCGCAATCGCAGTGCTTCTTGAGCATCGCCCGTGCCTCAGCAGCACAAGCAGCGCGCAGCGTGAACCAGCGACGACCGCCGCCACGGAAGACGGCAGCAGTCTCGACTGTGACGGCCATGATCGCCTCCAGGTGGTGGGTTACTCGGTGGGTGGGGAAGGGAGGGGCTGATCGCTCGCATAGAGCCCCCTCAAAGCGTTAGCTACTCGCTGGTCTGCTTGTTCTTGCGCCAGGATCTCGGCCTGATCGCGCTTGAATCCGAGCCAGACCAAATGCGCTTCGGCTGGCGTTACGAAATACCCGAGATGGTTTCTTTTCCCGGTGATTACGCAGTGAGCCCGTGAGCGGTATTTCTGGAGCTTCGGATCGAAATCGACCCCAGGCGGAAGGCCGTGCTCGTTCTTGGCGTTCTTGGCGATTTCCCTTACCAAGCAATTGATTGACCGACTTATCAGGCAACAGGTATCAGGGCCGTAAACCTTGTTCCCTTTAACCAACAGGTCTTTATCTACATCCTTGCCCTGCCAGTCTTGGCTTTCCATCCAGCTCTTGAATGAGCTGAACCGATGCCACTCATTGGCGACAGTGCAGCCTTCGTAACTCGGCCTGCTAGGCCTGCTCGGCGCGTGGTAGCAGCGCCTGAGAATTGCTATCCACCGGGCGTAGATAGGGCATATGTACTTGAAGGTGATCTTCCCGTTTTCGCTTCGAGACGGGGATACCACGTAATCGGCGTCGTTCACGCCAACGCCAAAGACAAGTGGGTGGCTCATGGAAAACCTCTGAGCTTGAGTTGCTCCTCAGGCGAAGGTGACCAAACCCACCGTGAAAGGTGGCCTGGCGCCTGCCAATGCGGTCGAAGTGAAGGGAAGGGTGCAGGCGGTGAGCGCTACCTCACATGCATCTGGTCTGGCCGGGTAGGCCCCGGATTCGCCTGCGTGTTCGTCGATTAATGTTTACTGCGGTGATCCTTAACTTGCGTAAGGCTTACAGTGATGAGCTTTAAATCGATGCAAGCAGCATCGGGGTGTGATCTGGCCGGCTCGGTGCCGGGGTCATTTTTTCGACTCAGCATTACCTGGTCGCCGCTGGTGCTACCCCGACATACGTCAGACGGGCTGACCACTTCCAGTTGTGCGCTTGCCTGCGCTTTCAGATCACACCCCGATGCAGCCTGGTGAGTGGGTGAGGGCATCGGATAGCTTTGTGTTTCCTGGAATCAGTGGTTAAGCCTCAAGTTTTTAACATTAAGGCCGACCTACTAACTGCCAATCACTCAAAGGATTCTGAAACATGGGATTTCTCGATATTGTTGCCGGCCTCGGAAAAGCGGCAGGCAAGGCAATGAACGATTCGATGATCAAGAACACATTGTCGATGTGGGACAAGGTCAGAAGCGCTCCAGAATCACGGCTCATGGATTACTACGAGCAGAACAATACTCGTGAGAAGAACAACAGCATGAATCGAGCTATGGCTCTGGCAGCAATGGCCGGCTCGTATCAAGCTCGTCAACTCCTCGAGAAAGACGAGAGCGCCCGCCGCTCTCTTCGGAACATCCGAGAAAAAATCTCGCTGGAGAACTCGTCTTCGGCTGAACGTCTGCGCAATGCGATTGATCAGCTGCTAGGTTGAGCGCGTGATGCGCTGAGTTTAAGTTTGATTTGGGCAGCTGTGGTCATGCGTATGTGATGCCGGCTGCCCCTCGTTGAACCCCTGTCTAGCTTGGGCTAAAGGCTGGCCGCGTATTTCTCTCAGGGTGGTTGATTAATCGACGCTGATTTTTCCGCCGCCGGGCTTCTGGATGGTCTTCAGCATCTCGCGCTGCAACTCACCGATCGCCCAGGCCGCCGCTACAACGGCCATGTCGCGGCACATGGCGCCCTTCACGTCGAAGCCTTCAACGCTGATGCCTTCCTTGGTGATGGTCACGCGCCCGAATTTACGGATCTTCATCTCATCGTCAGTTGCGTACATGCTGCCCTCCTGGGCGTTTGATTTCCCGTCTGGCCCTGTCGCCAAGGCCAGCCAGTGAAATCGCTCAGCGCTTGCCCAAGACCGCCTTGGTGACGACCTTGGGGAATTTTTTGGTGCGGATCTCGTTCGCCTGCTTGTCAGTAAGCAGGC
Organism: Pseudomonas shirazica; assembly: GCF_015168335.1. Classification (NCBI taxonomy): domain Bacteria; kingdom Pseudomonadati; phylum Pseudomonadota; class Gammaproteobacteria; order Pseudomonadales; family Pseudomonadaceae; genus Pseudomonas; species Pseudomonas shirazica. The sequence goes on along the minus strand of NZ_CP063456.1, from coordinate 3,141,502 downwards.
CCGCCAGATACAGCGTGGTGATCGACGTGTTGATGTGGTCGAGGCGCTTGGCCTCGTCGGCGTTCATTTCTGGGAACTGCTGCGCGAAGGGCCGCGCTGCCCAGCCTTGTTCAAATGTCTGTGACATCGCGTTGCCCTCCTGGGCGGTTGATTTCCCGGATACCACTCGCTGAATGGCACCTGGTGAAATCCCGGCCTCGCTACTGGCGACAGGCCGGGGTATTGCGTCAGTGGTGGTCGTTCGAGCTCAGCCGCCGACGGCCCTGCTCTCAGTTCGGTTGGCCTTGAGCTTCCCTATCACCTCGCGTCGATCGGCCTCGGCGGGGTGGTCGTTGGGTAAGGTGTTCGCTACACGACTGCCGACTGCAGCTCTGTGGCCCGTTGGGTGGGGCAGTCCGTCGTGGGTTGCCGGTCCGCGTTCCGGCTGGTCTATCTACTTCATGGGCAGGTTCCTCCTCTTGGTTAATCGCTGCTCGCGCTGTGCCAGGTACCGACGCCCGTTCTAAGGGCATCCCGGCAGGGAGCGTTTGCAGCTCAACCCTTGGCCCGCTTGACGCTTTCAGTGAGGGAGCGCGCCGCATGGCTTTGAGCTGGCCAGTTCCAGAGCTGGCATGGGGATCGAATTTATTGCTCGCGCTGTGCCGTTGCCGGGATCGATCCGCGAGGTTCCCATCAATGTGAAAGAGCGGTGAGGCTTGAGGGCCTCTGCAGTCCCTGGTGAGTGACTGCTTGAGGGGAAATATAAGTCCGCTTATTTTTACTGTCAATAAGCATGCTTATATTTTTTATCGCGCCCACAAAACCGCACCGTGCGACCGGTTGGCAGCAGTGGCGCTTTGCTACAATGCGCCAACCAAAAACGTGGAGATGGGAATGAAAGGGATCATCGCGGTATTGGCGGCAGCTGTTGCGCTGGGTGGATGCGCAGCTGGACCAACGTGGCAGGCAACTGGAACCACTGACGAGTTCACGGATAAAACCACGATGATGGTGACCACGAGCGAGTTCCCGGCCTCGGGTTCAATCGTGACCAGGTCGCTTCACTTCTATCCGGTGGTTCGGAAGGAGGGCGATGAGATCTATGTCGGCTTGATGTCTGGCGGTCGCTTCAAAATCCCGGTTGGCACCGTCCAACTGCGGATCGATCAGAACGAGGCATGGACCATTACGCCCCAAGAGACACCTGTCAGCATGATGCCTGCCGCGCCTCAATATGCTCTTAATCTACCTCCCGAGCAGGCGGCGCTAGTCAAGCAGACACAGGACCAGGCAATGCTCAACATCACCCAGATGATGAGCCCGTATACGGTTACCGGTGGTGAGAAGGCCAGGAAGATCCTGAAGCAAATGCTGTCTGGGCAAAACTTGAAGTACCGGACTGTAGGCATCAACCAGGCCGCATCAACCACCGGAGAGACAGTGATAGACCCATCGCTTGCCGAGTCTCTCCGGCTGATCGGTATAGATCCTGCCTCTCTATAAACCAGGCAGCAAAAAGCCCGCTTCGATGGCGGGCTTCTGCTTTTTGAGAGGCTACTTCGTAAGCATTTCTCGGGCTTGCGAGCCATTCGATATTGTAATGATCTTGGCAACCACGCCGCCTTGCGGAAGCAAACCATACTGGGATGGAGCTTGCCAGCTTACGGTCGAGCTAAGGAAGTATTTCCCAGGCGGCACGTTAGAGAAACTGAAGTTTCCGTTGCCATCAGCCTGCGTGGTTAGCAGCCCTTGAGATGCCCGCGGGTCGGCCGGCGCTAGAGGCTGGCCGCCTAGGTAATTTGTGTCATACCACTGCTGTGAGTAGGAGGTAACGGGCTGCAGATGGACATCACTGCCGGCGCCAAATTTAACGTCGCCGCCTACGGTGCGCATGAAGACTTGCCCGGTCAGCGATCCGGTCCCGGTTTTGGGAAGTGCATCGTACTCGGCTACTGGGAATGGGACTCGTGGTACGGCTTGCTGCTGAGGAATGGCGCATGCGGACAGGGCAAGAGACAGCGCCAAAGGCATCCATACTTTTTTCATCGTGAAACAGGCCTGTGTTGGTTAAGCTCGTATCCTACCACTCTGGCCCTGAGCCATCACGCAGGCGTAAAAAAGCCCGCTGGGAAGCGCGGGCTAACGTAGGGAAATCGGATGAGCCTTCACTGTGCAGAGTAGGGCGTGAAAAAAGCGTGAAGGCATGAAAAAGCCCGCCGAGGCGGGCTTCAACTAATCAACAAGCTTGTAGAACTCTTTTTTGCTCACGCCTGCCTGTAGGCTCATGTACTTAATGAGATCCCCATGGAATGGGGCCTTGGGCTTGTCCACGGTTACCTTTCGAAAAGGGTTTCCGTCCTTCACCCACTGCTCGTGGCTTCCTTCCTGGTTTCGGAAGCGGAATCCTAGTTTCTTAAGGACGCCGATGACTTCTCTATAGGTAAGGGGACGATGGCGCCCAAAGCCCATTCACAATCCTTAGCAAACGTACTGAAGCGTTGGCTCGTTGAAGAATCGAACCTTCTGCTTGGCGCTTCGGCGCTGAGCCAGAGACCAGAAGAAAGCCTTAATGCTATAACCCAACCGCATGGATAGTGGGGCGCGCCGACCAAGCAGCTCAGCTGCATGCTCCTTGTCGACAGTGAGAGCCTCCACCACGTAGGACTTGATCTGTCCTTCGAGTTTTTCCTTGGCCTCTTCAAAGGTTTCACCTTGAGCGGCCAGGGTAAATTGCGGGCAGGCAGCAATCCAATAACCATCCTTCTTCTCTGCGTAGCAACGGAGAACGAACGGGTTGTTAGACATGATGCAAAACCTCCGACAATACTGGTGCACAGGTTATCCACAGACAACACTGGATGGCGATTATGGATACGTCGCCGTATAAGTCAACTGAAATCCGCGCCACGAAACCGAAGCTAACGATTTTGTGGCGCGTATGGTGACTATAGGTTAGGCAGCCAAAGGCGCCACTGGTTCGACCGATCGGAGGCTATCGGGATAATGAGGGAAACTAACGGCCCCGAAGGCCTCTAGGGCAATTGCTTTCGCGCAATGCTACCAGCGTTCACCTCCTCCCCGTACCTTGATAGCTTGTCCTCCCCAGCCTGCATCACCTGGCAGATCCTGATCACTGCCTGGGCGTCGTGCTCGTTTCCGGCCTCGCTCAGGCGTACCGCAATGCGCATCAGCTCGACCGCTGACCACTTCAGGTCAGAGGCCAGGCCTTGAAGGTCGCGGCGGAGTTCTTGGTTGGGCTTGGTTAGGGGCATGACAAACCTCACAGAGCTGATCGCGGCCACTTGGCATCGACCACTCGCCCCACAAGCACCCACTCGCCATCCATCTCGACGGTCGGGAACGAAGGGTTGAGCGGCTTAAGGAAGGCCCGGCCAGAATCCCAGATGAACTGCTTGAAGGTGGCCTCATTGGTGTCGGTCATCTTGGCCACCACAAATTGGCTGCTTTCAACGTCGAAACCAGGTGCCACCAGGATCACCATACCCTCGGGGAACGACATGCCGCTTGGCGAGGTCATCGAGGGGCCTTTTACCTTGAGCCAGAACCCGTTTGGCCCAGCCCAGGCGTCTGAAGGGTGAACCTCGCAAGAGGCCACGTTTGAAATTTCTACAGCTTCCACGGGCATCCCAGCCTGGACCCAGCTTATTTCTGGGTACTCGTAATACCTGAAAGGCCCCGATGCTGGCTCAACGTTAGCGTCGAAGCCAGAAGCATCGTCAGTCATTTCGCCAATGCCTTTATCGAGCCAAATAGCGCTAACCCCACAGGCCTTTGCGATAGCCGCTATGTGAGCGCTTTTAAGGCTCTTTCCTGTTTCCAGCTGCGATATGGCTGGCTGCTCTACGCCTGCTTTTTCAGCCAGTTGCTTCTGGGTGAGCTTGGCGTGCGAGCGGGCGATTTTCATGCGTTGGGCGAGTGTCGTCATGCACAGCAATTTATAAGTTGCCTTATGGGGTTGCAAATAAGGCTCCTTATTCATACGATATAAGCAGGCTTATCAGGAGGGATCTCGTATGACCCCCATCGAAAGGCTCGTCGAATTCTTCGGCGGCCAGACCAAAACAGCATTGGCTCTCGGCGTATCCCAGGCTGCGGTTTCGTACTGGGTGGCCGGGATCCATTTCATGAGCGCCGAGAAGGCGTTCAAGGCAGAAGAACTCACATCCGGCGTGATCACTGCTCGCGAACTGTGCGTTCGGCAAACAGCTAAATCCGCCGCTTAACCCATTTCATAGCCGCAAGGAGCCAACCAAGCATGTACCAAGACCCGAATCAGAAGCGCGCCATCCCGGTGAAGGTCCGTTTCGAGCCCGTGCTCGACCGGATCCTCCGCAAGGCTGCGAGCAAGACCCGCATGCAGCACGCCACCTATCTGTACGAAATCATCGAATGGGCCGTAGCCAACGGCGTTATCGAGGAGCTGATGCAGGACAAGCAGCAAGAAGATATCGCGGGCTGAAGGCCCTTTGGAGGCCTAAATGACCGTACAGCTTGATCAGCTGTCGCCAGATGTGCGGCAGCGAGTAGAGGGGCTGATGAGGGCCAATGGCTGGGATTTCAGCACAGCGATGAACCAGGTGTTCGAAGCGGCTGTAGCCAGTGGGGCCTTATCAGTGGTTGGCCGCAGGAAGGCCAAAGTCTTGCAGTTGGTGACCCCAATGAGGGCCTCTGCGAGGGACTCTTCAGGGTAGGGCGGAGGCCCTCATAACACTCAACCACAAACGACCGAAGCATCCAGGGGATCGCCCGATGGCCTACGACGACAAAGCACACCGACACGACCACCAGGTCAAGGTCCGCTTGGATGACGAGGACTTCAACGAACTGAAGGGGTACGCCCTGGAGCTCAAGGCTCAGCACAGCGTACTAGCCCGGGAAATCATCCTGGCCGCGCTGGCGTTCAAGAAAGAGCACGGCCACCTGCCGCTGATCCACGAGAAGAAGGCCAGGGCCTGAATAGGTCATGGGAGGACGCATGTCACCTGCGAATGAAGCAGTGCAGCACGACGTGGAGATTGCCAGATTCCGCCGGAATGACTTCGCGGACCTGGAGGCCTGGGCGGAGGAGGTTGGTGTCAGCACCGACGAGCTTGCCGCGCAGATCCTGAAGAAGGCCACGCACTTCCTCGCGCAGCGGGGGCAGCCCAAGAGCAACAACGTGGTGCCGTTCGCGGCGCCGAGGTAACCGTCCGATCCCTAATTAGGGACCCGGGCGCCAGTCCCTCATAAGGGACGCCAAATCGCAGAGACAAAAAAGCCGGGATTGCGGCCCGGCTCTCTGCATAACGAAAAACTCTGTTGAGGAATCTTACCTATGCAGACCCAAAGTGTACAGGCCCTGTCCAGGGCGGCGCCACAAAATGCGAACCGCGATTTCGTGGCGCGCACGGAAATTGTCACGGTGTTCGATGGCGAAGCTGTCACCAGCACCGTCACCGTCGCCCGCGAAACTGACAACGAGCACGCCAGCGTGATCGCGCTGGTTCGCAAGTATCAGGCCGATTTCAGCGAATTCGGAGGGGTCAGATTTCAAATCGAACCCTTTGAAACCGCTGGCGGCGCCCAGTACCGCGAGATCGCGTTGCTTAACGAGCAGCAAGCGACCCTGTTGCTCACCTACATGCGCAACACCTCGATAGTCCGCGACTTCAAGAAGCGCCTGGTCAAGGAGTTCTGGCGCTTGGCGAAAGCCGCCCCGGCCCAGCCCGCCGATCTCAGCAAGCTGGAAATCCTCCAGATGGCCCTGGAGTCGGAGAAAGCCCGCGTCCTGCTCACCGTCCAAGTCGAGGCCCAGGCCAAGAAGATCGACCACCTGGAAAACCTGTTCAAGGAAGGCATGAGCCATGTCCAGTTCTGCAAGGGCCTGAATGGGGTCAATGTGATGCAGGTGGGTCACTTCCTCGAAGGCCGCAGCTGGCTCTACAACGAGAGCAAGTCCGGCACCCGCTGGCGGGTCGGCTCGTACGCCCGCGACAAGTACATGACCGAGCATCAGCACGAGGTCGCCCCACACGGCAAAGAGCCGTTCATCTCCTTCACGCCTGTGCTGCTGCGCAAGGGCGCTGTACGCCTGTACGAGCTGTACCTGGCCGGCCAACTGCCCATGAAGAAGAACTGGGACGGCCTGCACACCCACGACAAGGCCGTGCGGGGTGCAGCATGAGAAGCCGCGAGCAAGATCGTCAGCGGTGGAATGACCCTGACTTCAACAAGTGGCTGGATGACGCCATATCGGATGCCGGCCATACCGTTTGGGATTCCATTCCAGACGTAGGATCGGCCTGGAATGGCTGGGATGCGTCGAAGGCGGCGCTCGGCTACTACTGCCCGGCATGCAACGGCTCGGGTGAGGAATGGACTCTTTCCGACTCAACCCCTGACGCGCATTACGTCGAGGCCACGTGCGGTGAGTGCTCTGGATCTGGAACCATGCAAGGTGCCTATCAAACAGCAAAGCTCCAGCGCGACAGCTACGCCGAGCGCCTGACCGAAGCTGGCGGAAAGCTCTTGTTCATGCGGGCCGACCATGACCGACTCGAAGCGGAGAATGCTGGGCTCAAGCGATACGCAGATCGCTATCGCTGGATCCGTCACCGCAACCTCGACACGATCAGTCAGGGCGGCGTGTTCGCCGGCCAAACCCCGCAGAACTTGGTTCTCAACGAGGAAACCCTCGACGAAGCCATCGACGCTGCTATGGCCAAGGAGCGCGGCCAATGACCGACATCCCTCGTCAATTCAAAGGCGTCTGGATCCCTGCCGAAGTCTGGCTCGATCACTCTCTGTCGATAACCGAGAAGGTGATGATGGTCGAGATCGGTAGCCTGCAAGACCCTGTGCGCGGCTGCTATGCCAGCAATAGCCACTTCGCCAGGTTCTTCGGCCTGTCGAGCTCCCGTGTGTCCGAGATCATCAGCGCTCTGTCGGCCAAGGGCCTTTTGCGGGTCGAGCTGATCCGCGACGGTCGGCAGGTCGTCGAGCGCCGGGTGCGCCTTTCGAACCTATTCGGAAAGTCGAATACCTATTCGGAAAAGGCGGTGACCCTATTCGGAAAAGGCGGTGACCCCTATTCGGAAAAGGCGGAGGAGAGTAATACAAAGAGCAACAGTACAAATGAGGGTGAGCGCGCGGCCGCCAAGGCGTCCTCGACCGCTTCGCGCAAGGCTTCGAAGTTCGACCCTCTGACTGCCTGCCCGACCAACGTTACCCCCTCCGTATGGGCCGACTGGTGCCAGCACCGCCGCGAGATCGGCAAGCGCCTGACCAAGACCACCTGCGACCGCCAAGCCAAGACCCTGGCCGGCCACCACGCACCTGACGCCGTGATCAACCAGTCGATCAGCAACGGCTGGACCGGCCTGTTCCCGGAGAAGGTGCTGCCGGGTGCTCAGGCGAATGGCAGTAGCCGCCACCACGGCTTCAACGACAAGGACTACACCAGCGGCCTCAAGCGCCGGGAGGATGGCAGCTATGCGCTCTGAGAAAGTCACCCCGATCAACCAGTCATCCCTTGTTGATCGCATCCAGCCAGCCGAGTGCGAGAAGCACGGCGCCTTCGAGCAGAAGGTCACCATGCTGCTGGGCAAGGCACTGCGAAGCCACTGCCCTGAGTGCGCCCGAATCGCCAAGGAGGAGCGCGAAGCCCGCGCAGAGGCCGAGCAGGCCCTGAACGTGCGCCTGGCGATCTCCCGCAAGCTGGGCGACTCGCTGATCCCGAAGCGGTTCGCTGATCGCTCGCTGGCGAACTACAAGGCCGAGCACAAGGGCCAGGCTGAGGCCCTGCGCTTCTGCCGCCACTATGTGAAGACCTTCGACCAGATCGCCGAGAACGGGCGCTGCATGGTGCTGCTGGGCAAGCCAGGCACCGGCAAGACCCACCTGGGCGCCGGCATGGCCAACGACCTGATGCGCAACACCTCGCATTCAGCCGTGTACCGCACGGTAGGTTCGATCCTGCAGGCCATCCGCGCCACCTACGACCGCTCCAGCGAGGCGACCGAGGCGAGCATCCTGGCCAGCCTCATCGAGCCATCCCTGCTGGTGCTGGACGAAGTCGGCGTGAGCAAGGAGCAGCCGAGCGACTTCGAGCTGACGACCCTGTTCGCGATCATCAACGGTCGGTACGAGCAGGTGAAGCCCACCGTGGTGATCTCCAACCTGGATGGCAGCCAGCTTCCAATGGCCATGGGCGAGCGCTGTGTCGACCGCTTGCGCGAGGGCGGAATGATCGTTGTCCCGTTCGAGTGGGAATCGCACCGCGGCAAGGAGGGAGTCTGATGATCGTTATCGCATGTGGTGGCCGAGATTTCGCTGATGGCGCGTTCGTTGTAAGTGTGCTGGACGCTTTGCACCGTAAAACCCCGATCAGCGTATTGCTCAACGGAGGAGCCCCTGGTGCTGATCGCCACGCCTTGGTATGGGCAGCCTCTGCTGGGGTTGATCACATCACCTATCACGCCAACTGGAAGAAGCACGGTAGGGCGGCTGGCCCGAGGAGAAATGCCGAGATGCTTAAAGCGGCGATCAGTATCGGCGCACAACTTGGCGAAACGGTAGGGGTTGTTGCCTTTGCCGGCGGCGCCGGAACTGCGGACATGAAGCGCCAGAGCCAGAAAGCCAGCGTGAAAGTTTGGGAGCCAGTCCAATGACCCCTGCACAAGAAATCACAGTTGCCCAGCTCAAGAGCGAGGGCTTTGCACAGGTTGTGGAAGGCCGGGAAATTGTCCGCATGACCAAGGGCGCAGACCGCCGTGTCGTGATGGCCGATGGCACCCAGAAGCGCGGGTATCACGTTGAGTTTGAGCGCGCCGGTCAGCCGGCCGGGGAGGGCGTATGACCGAGCAGCGCAAATTCCTGGGTCACCAGTACATCGCCCGCCGCGCCTGCGGAAAGGTGTCGGCTTCCTGCTGGGATGACGAGGGCCAGGAGAAGGACACCGCCAAATTCGTGGCCAAGTGCGTACGCCGGGGTGACACGGTGGAGCGCATCGAGCGCCACGAAGGTGACCCTCATCTCGAATGGATCTGCCGCCCAGGTTGCAACGACTGCAGCAAGGAGAAGCACTGATGGACACCAACAAGATGCGCGACATCAGCCGCGAGCAGTTCGAGAGCTTCGCCCGCGATGTCCTGGATTGGTCAGACGATGAGTTTCGTCTGGCATCTGATGGCAAGTCCTACTACTGGGGCTCCACGGGTGAAGCCTGGGTGTTCTGGCAGGCCTCCCGCGAGTCCGTGGTGGTGGAACTGCCGAATCCTGCGAATTATGAGGTGTACAACGACCACAGCGATTTCCTGCACGTGGACGATGTCGAGCTGATGAAGGCTGTGCGCGCGGCCATCGAGGCCCAGGGCCTGAAGGTCGAGGTGAAGCCATGACTGACACGAAAAAGATGCGCGAAATCAGCCGCGAGCGAATCGACAACGCCGTTTTGGATTACTACCGAGGCAGAGATGGCGCATGCGCCCATTACTGCGCCACGCACTTAGGGCTCGACAGAAGCCTTATCAGCAAGTCGCTTCAGCGTCTTAAGCGGCGCGGACTGGTGGTAGCTGAGGGAAGCTATTGGAAGGTGGCGCCATGACCATCGACAAAGCCGAAATCATCAAGGCGCTAACTGGCAAAGATCAGCCGTACAAATCGCCATTTGCAGAGGGTCTTGAGGCCGCTTCATCCGGTACCGCTTGGACACAATGCCCTTACACCGGCGCGAATCAGGGTTATGAGCGCGGCGAATGGCTGCGCGGGCATGGTGCTCACGGGAGGTTCGCATGAGCGAGAAGATCAGCGTCAACTGCCAGGCCAAGCTCTCCGAGGCCGTAACCATGCTCACCCGCCTGTTCCGCGACAAGAAGTTCGTCGTGGTCACCATGCGCCCGGGCAAGGACCGCACCCTGGACCAGAACGCCCTGTGGTTCGCCATGTACGACCGCATCGCCAAGAGCACCGAGATGGGCGACATCGAGGATGTGCGCCGGTACTGCAAGCTGCACTTCGGCGTTCCGATCATGCGCGCTGGCTGCGATGAGTTCCGCACCGGCTGGGCCGAGTCGTTCATCCACCTGCCGTATGAGGTGAAGCTGCGCCTGATGGGGCCGTGCGCCATGTTCGGGCCAGATGGGTTCCCGGTCACTCGGTTGTTCGACCGGGCCCAGGGCTGCCAGTACACGGACCGCATCGTGGCCGAGTTCGCGCCGCAGGGCGTGGTGTTCAGTGATCTGCTGAGCGAGGAGGCGGCATGAAGAGCCAGGAAGCAAATCTCAAGCGCAACAAGGACCAAGGCGTTTTCGCAGCGCCCGGCTGGCGAGGGCTGTATGGCCATGGCCTGACGCGGCGCGGGGTGCAGTGCGTGGTTCTCGCCGCAACAGGAAAGAGCGGAAAGCAGATCGCTCGCGAGCTCGGCATTTCGCCGGGAACGGTCACCAGCAGGATGGCAGACGCTCGCTTGCACCTGGGGGCCTCCAACCGCACGGAACTGGTCGCTAAGGCAGTTGCGGCAGGGATCATCTACGCATCGGAGGCCGAGCCATGCGCGTAGTAAGCAAGAAGGTGCGAGAGAGCGCCCGCGGCCAGGACTGCACCGTCCGCATCCCCGGCACCTGCAACTTCAACCCGGAGACCACCGTGCTGGCTCACCTGCCTTGCGGGCAGAAGGGCATGGGCATGAAGGGCTTCGACACCGTGGCGGTATACGCCTGCAGCGCCTGTCACGACGTGCTCGATGGTCGGGGGAAGGGCGAGGTGGACTGGTCCGACATGCCACGGGCGATCGCTGAGACTCATGAGGCCCTGATCCGGGCCGGCATTCTGACCATCAAGGGGGCCGCATGAAGGAACTGACACTACCGTGGCCGCCGGCCGCATGCAGCCCGAACGCCCGGGTGCACTGGAGAGAGAAGAGCAAGGCGGCCAAGTCGTACCGGGCAGCCTGCCACCTGCTGGCGAAGCAGGCCGGCATCCAGGCACCCGAGGGTGAAGCGCTGCTCATGCTCGAGTTCTTGCCACCGGATCGCCGCCGCCGCGACGACGACAACCTGCTGGCGATGTTCAAGGCGGGCCGTGACGGCCTGGCAGATGCCCTGGGCATCGACGACAACGTGTTTGCCACGCAGATCAGGGTGAGCAAGGAAACTATCAAGGGCGGCGCAGTGCGCGTCCGTATCCAGGCTCAGGAGCAAGCGGCATGACGCCAGCGTGGGGGTTTTTGATTATGGCCGCCCTCATGGTGGTGGCCGGCGTGGCGCTGTCCTGGGCAGGCGCAGTGCGCCGCAAGCGCAGCTACGAAGAATTCATCTTGAGCAAGGCCAAGCGGGCAGGGGGCAAGCAATGAGCTATCAGAACGTAATTTCCGCAGTCGTTCGAGCCCTGGCGGCCGAGACAATCAACAGCGCCGGCGGGTGCAATGTCGAGCCGCGCGTGCAGGCCAGCAAGCTCAAAGGTGAGATCTCGGGGAAGGATGCCGCTCTGCTGGCTGACTCTATCGTGCACAAGTTGCTGCACGCCCAGCTCAGCCCGCGACACTGGAATGCCCTCGTGGCGAAGTACAGCACGCACAAGGGGCGCAAGATTGATTCCATCGGCCGCCTGGTCGCCATCGTGCCCACCCCGGCGCCGAAGCGCTTCACTCAGCAGGCAGTTCTGGTCTGGGCGGTTCCTCAGCAAACGAAGGGCATGCAACGCAAGGTGCCCCAGTTCAAGGCGCCTGACCCGCGCGAGAACGAGCGGGAGGGGCAGTGGGACTGGCGCAACAAGGCTGCTGCTGCCGCTGCTGAGCGCGCCAACAAGAATGCCCGTGCCGTGGCCGAGGTGAAACCGGGGGAGATGATCGTCCTGGCCGAGTCGAACTACGACATGACCAACTGGGATTCCCAAGGCCTGACTGAGCGCACCTACCAGCGTTGGAACCGGGCAATCAAGGGCGCTCTGGAGTCGCTGGTGAACGAGGCGCTGACCGAGGCCCAGCACATGCTTGAAGCGATTGGCGTGCTGTTCGACGAGGCAGCGTGAAAAGGCCCTCAAAAGGGCTTGCAATATCATGTCGCCATGTCGTAAATTTGCTCCATCCTGTCATTCCTGCGCGTGTTGAGGAGTGACGAAAAGAAACCCGGCCAATGAGCCGGGTTTTTTGTTGCCCGAAGAGGGCCTCAAGAGTCCCGGCCAAGCGCCGGGATTTTTGTTCCAGCAAGAAATGCAACTGCAGCCAGGGCAGGCCCTAACGGGACAGCCTGGACACTGATTAGCCGGATAGCGGCCGCGAGGCCCGTGCAGTGCAACGGAAAAACACCGGCAGCCCGCGCACCCTGACCTCACATGCTTTCAGGGTGGCGCGAGACCGGATCGGCGAGACTGGTGCATTGGGGTGCCAGCGCTGCGATGGTCTTCGGCGGGCGGCGTGGGAAGACACGCAAATCAGCGGATGTAGCTCAATCGGTTAGAGCGCCGTCCTTCCAAGTCGGAGGCTCAGGGTTCGAGTCCCTGTATCCGCTCCAATTTCGTTAAGTGCTGCTCCGCACCTTTGCCCGGTCCCTCAATAGGGCCTCCCCTCCGGGCCTTTTCTTCTAGGAACCACTCATGGCCGAACCAGCAAGCACGACTGCCGGCGTCCTGCTGGTGAAGTACGGCGTGATCATTGGCGGCTTCGCAGGAGCGATCCTCTCGCTGACCTTCCTGCGGGGGCTCACCCGCGGCCAGGCGGTCGCTGCCTTCTTCACCGGCTTCGCATCGGCAGTCTTCTGCACCCCGCTCGCCATCAGCTACTTCAGCCTTGGCGCAAGCGGAGAAACCCAATACGGCGTGGCCTTTCTGATAGGCCTTCTGGCAATGAACATCATCCCGGTGCTGAAGTCGCTCGTGGGTCAGTTCGGAGCCAAGGGAGCTACCTGATGAGCTCGACCCTAATTTCAATGCTGATCGGCGCCAATGCCTTCCTGAGCGTGCTGGTGGTGATCGCTGCGTGCGACTACCTGCGCCGGATCAAGCCGATGGATGCGCCACTACTGGCCGTCGCGTTCTACCTGGTGGCCATCGGTGCGTTCGGCTCGTTCGTCCTGGCCATGAACGGCCATGTGCCCACCCTGTACGGCGTGATCCTCAAGCTGGGGATTGTCCTGTATGCGGTCGCCCGGCGCGGCCATGTGTTCCAGCCGGGGTAGGGCGCCACAAATTCCCAATGCGCCGATCTGTGGCGCGTCATCACTCAGCCTGTGCGCAGGCCGGAGAATCCCCATGAAGACCGAATACCAGGTTCGCCCGGTGACCCGCTACATCGTGACCCGCTACGAATCGCCTACCACCACGGACGAGATGCTATCCGGGCCAAGTCAATCCAGCGTGGTCGGCGAGTTCGCCAGTGGCCAGCAGGCCGATCTGGTTGCCGATGCAATGGTGGCAAAGGATCAGGCTGATGGAATCGAGTCCAGCCGCTCCCGCCACGGGCTGAGCCTGGGCGAGGTTATCTCTGGTCAGCGGCTGGAGCAGGGCGAATGACCACCATCGCATACAAGGACGGCGTGATCGCCTACGACTCTCGCGTCACCCGAGGCGACCTCATCACCGACGATGATTGCGACAAGTGCATTGAGCGCGACGGTGTGAAGTTCTTCCTGACTGGCGCCGTCTGCGACTATGACGCGCTGGTGGGGGCCTACTTCGGTACCGCTCCATCGGGGAAGGTCGACGCATCTGCGATCGTCCTTCACGACGGCAAGCTGATGATGGTTGCCGTGGATGACGATACCGGCCTGTGGAAGTCGCCACTCAAGGCAGACCGACCGTACGCCATTGGCAGCGGCACGCCATACGCATTCGCTGCAATGGACATGGGCGCATCAGCCGAGAAGGCCGTCGAGATGGCGGCGCGGCGCGATACCAGCACTGGCGGCCGGGTCAGGACACAGAGGGTGGATCAGCATGGCGCGGCCAGTTCCTCCATCTGACCTCCTTGAGCTGACCGAGCTATCGATGCTCGGCACCAGGCTCCAGCCGGCGCCCGAGGTTGGCGAGTGGGTGCAGGATGCGATCCTCGGTGAGGGTGGCGAGCTGCATAACCCTGACCATGCCCACCTGATCGACGCGCCGCTGCGCTTCCTGTGGGCCTCAGCCTGCTTCGAGAAGCAAGGGCGAACCGTGGTAGGGCAGGCCGAGGCGGTGATGTTCCGCGCTGGCGGATGGCAGAAGGCTCGGCAAGAGCAACAGATGATCGACTGGTTCGGCGAGGTACCGGGCTTCGTCATCACCCTGGCTGCGGATTACTGCTCCCAGTGCTCCGACACCGAGTTCTGCGCCCTCATCGAACATGAGCTGTACCACATTGCCCAGAAGCTCGATCAGTACGGCGCGCCCAAGTTCACCCAGGACGGACTGCCCAGCCTGACGCTGCGTGGCCACGATGTGGAGGAGTTCGTCGGTGTGGTGAGGCGCTACGGTGCCGGGCATGACGTACAGCAGCTGATCGACGCTGCAATCCGGCCGCCTGAGGTGGCCAAGATCAACATTTCGAGGGCCTGCGGAACCTGCCTACTCAAGTCGGCCTGATTTTTGACAGGTTTTGACGGATGACAAACCCATGGCAGCACTACGAAGCGAGGTCAAAGCCTTCATTGTTCAGGCTCTGGCCTGCTTCGATTCACCCAGCCAGGTGGTGGAGGCCGTCAAGAAGGAATTCGGGGTCGAGGTGAGTCGCCAGCAGTGCGAGTCGCATGACCCCACTAAGTATGCAGGCAGAGGCCTAGCCCAAAAGTGGGCTGACCTTTTCCACGAATGCCGAAAGCGCTTTCGTGAAGAGACCGCAGACATCCCAATCGCTAACCGGGCGTTCCGTCTGCGCGGACTTGGGCGAATGGCCGAGAAGGCCGAGAACATGCGCAACTTGGCGCTGACTGCCCAGCTGTACGAGCAAGCCGCCAAGGAATGCGGCGACATGTACGTAAACCGCAAGCTAGAACCCGACAAGCCCCTGGGCTCCCGGGCGGACCAGCAGCACGCCGTTGCTGAGTACAAGCTGGAGCCAGACGAAGGTGTCCCGACTACCCCGTACCTATGACCAACCGGTGAAGCTGACGCCGAAGCAGGCGAACATCTACGTCTGGGGCTTCCAGCCTGAGGCACGCTTCCGTGATGCGGTGTGTGGCCGGCGATTCGGCAAGACCTTCCTCGGCAAGGCTGAGATGCGCCGCGCGGCCCGGTTGGCTGCGGAGTGGGGCGTGAGCGTTGAGGATGAGATCTGGTATGGCGCGCCGACGTTCAAGCAGGCCAAGCGGGTTTTCTGGCGCCGACTGAAGCAAGCCATCCCCGAAGCTTGGCGCGCTACCCGGCCAAACGAGACCGAGTGCTCGATTACTCTGAAGTCCGGCCACATCATGCGCGTGGTCGGTCTGGACAACTACGACAACCTGCGGGGCTCCGGCCTGTTCTTTGTCTTGGTGGACGAATGGGCGGACTGCCCGTGGGCAGCCTGGGAAGAAGTGCTCAGGCCAATGCTCTCGACCTGTCAGTACACGATTCCTCAGACCGGCGAGTCGCGAAAGGGCGGGCATGCGCTGCGGATCGGCACTCCGAAGGGCTTCAACCATTGTTACGACACCTACCGCGACGGGCAGCCCGGCGGGGAGCCGGATCACAAGAGCTGGCAATACACCTCGCTGCAGGGTGGCAACGTCCCGGCCGATGAGCTGGACGCCGCACGCCGCAAGATGGACCCGCGCACGTTCCGCCAGGAGTATGAGGCCGGGTTCGAGAACTATGCCGGGGTGGTCTATTACACCTTTGACCGCGCCGAGTGCTGCACTAGTGAACGCATCAAGCCAGGCGAGGCGCTGCACATCGGCATGGACTTCAACGTCATGAAGATGGCCGCCGTAGTGTATGTGGTCCGGGACGGCCTGCCGCTGGCGCTGGATGAGTTCCACTCGGTGCGGGATACGCCCGAGATGATCGAGAAGATCAAGGTTCGCTTTTCCGGTCACAGCATTTCCGTGTACCCAGACGCCAGCGGCCAGAACACCAGCAGCAAGAACGCCAGTGAATCGGACCTGTCCCTGCTCAAGAAGGCGGGCTTCACCGTGGTGGTCGACTCGCAGAACCCCGGCGTCAAGGATCGCATCAACGCGGTCAACGCCATGTTCCTCAACACATACGGTGAGCGGCGCCTGAAGGTCAACATCGACCAGTGTCCCCAGCTTACCCAGTGCCTGGAGCGGCAGACCTACACCGACAAGGGCGAGCCGGACAAGGATCCGAAAAAGGGGTACGACCACATGAACGACGCCGCGGGCTACTTCATTGCCAAGCGGTTCCCGATCAAGACTCAGTCCGCCGGCACCCGCCGCATCGGAGGTTTGGCGTAATGCCTGTTCAATCCACCAACCCAGACTACGACGCTCACATTGAAGAGTGGCGGATGATGGATGACGCCCTGGAGGGCGAGGGCGCGATCAAGCGCAGTCCGCGTAACCTGCCAAAGCCTAGCGGCATGGTTGAGGCCGAGAAGCTAGACGGTGCCGGTAATGCCTATCTGTACCTCAATTACACCGCCCGGGCCCAGTACGAACACTGGGTGCGGGATTCGCTGCGCTCAATGATGGGGTTGGTCTCGCGGCTGATTCCCGAGGTGAAGCTGCCCGCCGGCCTGAAGGGGCTTGAGGACAACGCCACGGCCGATGGCTTCGGGCTGACCCAGCTGTTCCTGCGGATCGTGCGCCAGGCTATTTCCCATGGCCGGGTGCCACTGGTGGTCAACGTCGATGACACGGGCCAGCCATACTTCGCAACCTACGCCGTTCGCAACGCCATCAACTGGGATACTGCGGACCAAGGGGGGCGCCAGGACCTGGTGCTATCGGTGTTCCGCGAGTTCCGGCGCAAGGAGCAGGATCGCTACAGTCACGAGTGCGAGACGGTCTATCGCGAGTTCTACATGGAAGGCGCGGTCTGCCGCACGGGCGTGCGCAACGAGGCCGGCGAGCTGATCGAGGACGACCGCCCGCTGGGCACCGTCGACGGCAGCAACAACCTGGTGCGCGGCCTGGGCTACATCCCGGTCATCTACTGCGGCTCCACCGACAACTCGCCGGATGTGGATGAGATCCCGCTGCTGACCATGGCCCGGGCCGCGCTGAAGTCCTACCAGCTCAGCGCCGACTACTTCACAGCGCTGCACCAGACCAGCCACCCGCAGCCGTGGGTATCCGGCCTGGACGAGAGCGTCGAGCTCAGCGTCACCGGGCCATCGGCGGCCTGGGATCTCGGGCCGAACGGCCAATGCGGCTATCTGGAGTTCCAAGGCGCTGGCATACAGGCCGTCCGCACCGCGATGGAAGACCAGAAGAACGCAGCCCTTGAGGCTGGCGCCAAGGTCATGGACGTCTCCGGCACGGAGTCGGGCGAGGCCCGCAAGACACGCCAGAACGACCAGCACGCCACGCTACATAGCATCGTCATTACCGCCGCGGCCGGCATTGAGCAGGCCCTGCGATACGCAGCGGAATGGACGGGCTACAACCCGGACGAAGTCGCATTCAAGGTCAAGCCGGAGTTTGTGATGCCGGTGGTGGACGCCCAAGTGCTGGCTGAGCTGCAGAAGAGTGTCATGGCCGGAACCATCAGCGCCGAGACGTATTGGCAGTATCTGACCACTGGAAAGCTGCCCGAGCGCCCCTATGACGAAGAGGCCGACCTGATCGGCGACCATCACGGCGCTGGCGGCGTGAACTTGGACAGAGAAGATGGCGACGAAACCGGAGCAAACGGCGGACGAGAAGCTGCTGGAGCAGGTCAGCCGCCACTCGGTGCTGCTTGAGCGGCTCAAGGCTGGCGAGGTCAAGAAATTCGAGGCCTACCTGCGCCGCGCTGACACCCACGTCCGCGATCAGCTCACCCGCAAGGAACTGACCACCTACGGCCGGAGCCGGCTTGAGGAGTTTCTTGGTCGGGTGGGCGGCAAGTTGCTGGAAGTCTACAAGGCCTTTAGCGACCGGATGCAGTCCGACCTGGTGGATATCGCGCAGTACGAAGCTGCATTCGAAGGCCGCAGCCTGGCGAAGGCGCTGCTGATAGATGCGGCTATGCCAGCCGACTCCCTGATCCGGGCGGCGATCAATACGCAGCCCCTGCAGGTGGCCGGGGTGGATGGTGGCAAGCTGCTCAAGCCCTTCCTGAACGGATGGACCCGCACTGAAGCGGACAGGGTCACCAACGCCATCCGGATGGGTGTCGTGCAGGGCCAGACCAACGCCGAGATCACCCAGGCGGTGCGCGGTACCGCGGCGCAGAACTTCACGGACGGCGTACTGGCGGTCACGAACCGGAGTGCCCGGGCAGTCGTCCAGACCGCAGTCCACCATGTGGCCACCACCGCGCGCCTGGAAACGCTCAAGGCGAATGCCGATGTGGTGCCTGGCTATCGGATCGTCGCCACCTTGGACCGGAAGACCAGTGTGCAATGCCGGAGCCTGGATGGGCGCGAATACGCGATGGGGAAGGGACCTGTGCCGCCGTTTCACATCCACTGTCGGACGACCATCACGCCAATCACCAGGTTGTCGGCGTTGTTCGGGCGAGGTGCTACGCGGGCAGCCGTTGGCGCGGATGGAGGCGGGCAGGTCTCGGCAAGCCTCAGCTACTACCAGTGGCTCAAAACGCAGCCAGCGCCCTTCCAAGACGCTGCTCTGGGGCCGGTGCGCGGCAAGCTGTTCCGTGACGGTGGCCTGACGGCCGAGCGCTTCGCCGCGCTGCAACTGGACAAGAACTTCAAGCCGCTGACGCTGGAGCAGCTCAAGAAGCTGGAACCGTTGGCGTTCGGGCTTGCGGGCCTGTGAGTCAGCAGCCCTTCCGCTCGGCGTCGAAGGCCATCAGTTCTTCAAAGTAAATTGCATGCCACGGGTTCACCTCGCTAGCAAGATCAGCAGCTCGGGCGTTTCTTGCGCTCTCGTCATCAGTTGGCTGCGCGGCTGCCATAAATTTTCCCAACAGATTCATCGTTTTTGTCGCCAGTCTCGGCGGGGAATTTGCTATGAGGGCCTCTGCGGAGGCCACTGCCGTTTCATACCGAAGTGCCAGCTCTTCATGCGAGGGGTTGGGGTGGTATGGATAAGTCATGGTCTTTGAGATCGACACAAGCATTAGTTCAGCTTTGGTGCGAAGCTTTTCTTCGCGTTCGTCGAGCCTTTTCACGCAGCTCGTGCGCAGATCTTTTTCCGTCGACAGGTGAGATCCATATGTCTGCACCACCAATCCAGCAGCAGTGAGTACTCCAGTGACGAGTGCTACTTGCACCGGCACATCAGGTCTCAGCCAGCTCGATTTCTTGTTCTCGTTGTAGGGTTTAGGGCTTCTCATTAGGCACTGCTCGCACAAAGATCAAAAGGGGCGTCACTCGCGGCGGCATCCTACAACGCACTCAATCAAATCTGACTCGCTTCGGCGGGTTTTTTTATGCCCGCAAGGCGGGCCAATCAATCCCCAGGGGATAGCCACATGCCTTTTGACTTCGACCCGGCCGCCCACGGCCTCACCCTCGACGAAACCCAAACTGCCGCGCTGAAAGCAGCGCTGGGCGGCGAGGTACAGAAATTCCTGGATGGCGAGGTCTCGGGCCTCAAGTCCAAAAACAACGAGCTGATCGGTTCCAACAAGACCATCAAGGCCGAACTGGACAAGCTGAAAGGCCAGTTCGACGGCCTGGACATCGAGGCGGTCAAGGGCCTGCTGGCCAAGGCCGGCCAGGACGAAGAGACCAAGCTGATCGCCGAGGGCAAGCTGGACGAGGTCATCAGCCGTCGCACCGAGCGCCTGCGCACCGACCTGGATAAGCAGGTCAAGGCCGCCAACGAGCGCGCGGACAAGGCCGAAGCCTTCGCTGCCAAGTACAGCGACAAGGTGCTGGCTGACTCCATCCGCGCTGCCGCCATCAAGGCCGGCGCGCTGCCTGAGGCTGCTGAGGACATCATCCTCCGCGCCCGCGGCACCTTCAAATTGAGCGAAGACGGCGAGCCCATTGCCACCGACCGTGCCGGCGAAGTCGTGTACGGGAAGGACGGCAAGACCCCGCTGTCTCCCCTCGAATGGGCGGAATCGCTGCGGGAAACCGCTACCCACCTGTGGCCAAGGGCTCAGGGTGCCGGGCAGACCGGCGACAACGGTGGCAAGGCCACGAAGAAATGGGGCGAGTACACCGAGACCGAGCGTGCTGCGATGGCTCGTGATAACCCCGAAGCATTCAAAAAACTCCAAGCCACCCGAGGAACCTAACCCATGGCATCTACCCAACTGTCGGACATCTTCGTTGCCGACTACTACGGCACTCTGGAGCCGGTGAACTCTCCAGAGAAGACCGCCGTCTACGAGTCGGGCATCATCACCCGCTCGGCCACCCTGGACAACATCGCGAAAAATGGCCAGGGCACCTCTGAGATCAGCTACTGGCAGGATCTCGACGCCGATGAAGCGCCGAACATCTCCAACGATGACCCCGACGACCTGGGCGCCGTCGGCAAGGCCGAGCAGGGCAGCATGCGCGCCCGGACCCTGTACCTCAACAAGGGCTACGGCGTCTCCGACCTGACTGCCGAGCTGGCCAACTCCGAGCCGATGCAGCACATCCGCAACCGCTTCGGCACCTACTGGACCCGCCAGTGGCAGCGCTACCTGATGGGCGCTGGCCGCGGCATCATCGCGGCCAACATTGCCCAGAACGGTGGCGACATGGTCAAGGATGCAGGCGCCTCGATCAGTGCCAATGCCTTCCAAGATGCCGCCTTCACCGCCGGCGATGCTGCCGACATGTTCGGTGCAATTGGCGTGCACTCGGTCGTTATGAACCAGATGGTCAAGCAGGACATGATCGAGTACCTGCGCGACTCGCAGGGCAAGATCATCCTGGCCACGTACCTGGGCAAGCCGGTCTTCATGGATGACGCTCTGACCTACGCCCCGGGCCAGTTCCTCTCGCTGTTCTTCGGCCAAGGCGCCTTCGGTTACGGCGAGGGCGACCCTCACATGCCGGTCGAGATGCAGCGCAACGCCGCCGGCGGCAACGGTGGTGGTGCCGAGGTGCTGTGGGAGCGTAAGACCTACATCCTGCAGCCGGCCGGCTTCAGCTGGCAGGGCAGCGAGAACCGCAACCTGAGCCCGACCGCCGCCCAGTACGCCTCGGCGGCCAACTGGAAGCGCGTCTTCGACCGCAAGCAGGTTCCGTTCGCCGCGGTCATCAGCGGCACCGCCACCCCTTGACCCCATGATGCGGGGCGCCGGCCTGGCGCCCTGCGCAGGAGATCAGCATGAAAGTCATCTACACCAACACCCCGGGCAGCGAGCGCGGCACCTGCTATCGCCGCCTGGACCAGTTCTTCGGCGTGATCGACGGCGCGACCTCGGTGTCCGTGCAGGGCGATGCTCCGCACATCGGTGAGGCGTACCAGCGCCAGGGCATCAGTGTGAGCGAGATCGAGGAAGGCCTGCGCCTGGACGGCCCGACTATCGCTCAGTGGCTGGAGCAGGGTTATAAGGCGTCGGCCTATCCGCCGAACGGCTATGCCTCGGTTAGCAGCCAAGCGGAGATCGACAAAGCGATCGAGGAGGAGGGCGGCAGCGACGATGAAACTGACCCGCACAAAATGAAGGTCCCGCAGCTGAAGGCCTGGCTGACGACCCAGGGCATCACCTTCGACCCAGCCCTCAACAAGCCCGATCTGCAGGCTCTCATCCCGTCGAAGGAATAAGCCATGACCGACTTCATCACCGTCGCTGATGTCGACCAGGCGCTCGGGCAGGGCTGGGCAGGCGACGGTGATGCGGTCATCGCCGTTTCCATGGCAAATGCCTGGCTCACGGTCAAGATCAAACGCCCGGTGCAAGGCCCGGTGCCGAATGCCATCGTGACTGCCGGCGCGCAAGTGGCCAAGCTGGCGGCGGCCGGCAAGCTCTACAAGGACACCCAGCGCGAGGTGCAGAGCAAGACGGTGTCGGCCCAGGCTGGCACTTCGACCAGCAAGACCTACGTCGCGGGGTCTGTCGATCGCTCTGCTGCCGAGAACTTCGCCCTTGACCTTATCGCCCCGTGGATCAGGCGCACTGGCACCGTGATGCTCAAGAGGATCTGACCCATGGGCATGCGCGATGAAATCCAGGCCGACCTGGCGGAAGCCTTCGATGATCCTGATGGCCTGGCCGACACGGTGAAGCCTGTGGCTGGGTCTCGCACGGTGAAGGGTGGTTACGACCCGGATATCGGCGGCACAGTACCGGCCTCGACCATCTACTACGTCGGCCGCGGCGTGTTTGGCAGCTATCTGGCCAAGGAGATCGACGGGACCCGCATCCAAACCGAGGATGTGAAGCTGCTGGTGCTCCAGAACGAGATTTTCGAGGGGCAGGCCGGTGCCGCTACCGATGTTCCAGCTGCCCCCAAGATCGGTGACCAGGTGAGCGGGTACCGCGTGCTCAACGTTTCCGAGGACCCGGCCCAGGCGACTTGGACCATTCAGCTGAGGAAGTGACATGGCGCGCGGCTCACACATGGCCCAGCGATACGGCGGTCAGCAGGGCGGCTTCGCTGAAGCCATACGGGCGTTCGCTGAGCAGGCGGAGCAAGCCCTGGATGCTACCTTTCGCGAAATCGTGGTCGAGATCGGCAGCAGCGTGATCCGCATGTCGCCGGTCGGTAACCCGGAACTGTGGGCGGCCAACGTGGCCCATCGGGCAAAGGCGACTAGGGCCGCCGACGACTACGACTTCAAGGTCGCGGTGCGCAACACCCTGATCAACCTGAACCAGGACAACTTCACCAAGGCCGGCAGGCTGCGTAAAGGCGTGAAGTACGCCAAGCCCCTGACCAAGACCGAGCGTGAGCAGAACTTCGCTGTGAACGGCGTGGTCGCGGGCCAGGGCTACGTAGGCGGGCGGTTCCGGGGCAACTGGCAGTTCTCGATCGATACACCAGCAAGCGGAGAGCTGGATCGAATCGACCCGTCGGGCAGCGAATCCATTGCCGAGCTGATGGCCCAGGTCCAGGCGCTGTCCATCGGGCAGACAGCGTACATCGTGAACAACCTGCCGTACGCTATCCCGCTGGAGTATGGCCATTCGGCCCAATCGCCAAGCGGTATGGTGCGGGTCACTATGGCCAACTTCCAACGTATTGTTAAAGAAGCCATGGAGCGGAACCAGTTGTGAGTTAGGTCTGGGTTTTGCCTCTCACCTCTTCTTGCTCGGCATGAGCCGCATCAATGGCTCCTACCAGAAGATCAACGTCGCTGATTGGGCCCGACTCAGGTCGGTCATAGTTTTCGGCAATGTTTCTTATCGCGAGGATGCTGAATCTGTTGAGTTGCCAGTGATATGACTGCATGAAAGCGATGGCCTCGTCATAGGCAGCCTCCTGAAACTCCTTAGATTGCCCTGTTTTCAGTTGGAGTCCTTTGAATATCATCTGAACATGGTCAAGTAGGGCTTGATCGATGAGGCCTTGCGCATACATAGCAAAGGCACAAGCACGTCGGGCATAACCGTAGGCCATCTTGATCAATTCGGAGCTAGCCATTATCACCTCGGCAGCGTCTCCCAAATCGTTGTTGATATCAACGAATACATAACCAGTTTCGTGATTGCGTGAGACCAAGGTAGAAAGCTTCAGATCTGGATTTGATGCTGCCTTTTTTTTGAAAAACATCTGCCAATCCCCATTGTGCAATGGCTGCACTATGCCATTAGTTTCGTTATAGAGGATAGCCATGAGCCAAGCACGAGCGCGGCAGGCCATCGAAATAAAACTGGCCGCCTGGGCCGCGGCGCGCCCGATCCGGGTCGCAAACTTCGATCAGGGTTTCGAGGCAGGACCCGACGAAACCTACCTGAAAGCCTTCCAGCTACCGGCGGGCACCACCTGTCGCTATCTGGGCGGCGAGGCCTACGAATACACCGGCGTCTACCAAGTGAGCATCGTTTGCCCGGCGGGCCAGCCGCTAGAGACCGCTGAAACCATTGTTGAAGAGCTCTCCGACCTGTTCCGTGTCGATTCGCCACTCAGCCGCAACGGCTTTGAGGGCTTGGTCACCGAACCGGTCGATCAAGGCCCAACCATCACCGAGTCGGCGACCTACACGGTCCCGGCCAGCTTCACCTACCGCGGTGTCGCAGATCAACCAGCTTCCTGAGGGCTCATCCCTCCAAGCGGCTTGCGAAATGCATCTTTCTAGTTCGGGAGGGTTCAATGCTCAATCAGGTCGTATCACCTCAGTGTGGATGCGTCTATGAGGACTGCAGGCGGTTGGGTTGTAGGCTGAGGCGATCTATTGAGATCTCTATGCGATGTGATGAATCTCTGCCCCAGGCGGGATCTGCAGATCAACCACTTCGTGTGCAAAGCCGAGCTCAACAGCCTCATCAGGCCACATGTAGTTCTCGCCAGGCGACAGGAACCGCATTACAAGGTCATCGCCCCAGCCAGCAATAGACCTGAAGGGCTCTGCGACGACCTTGTTAAACATCGACTGTTGGCCTGCGAACGGGCCATCGGTGTAAGTCGTCGCGTGCAGGATCACCGCACTTGCAGCTGCAATGGTGCGACGTTTGCCTGCCAAGTAAATTGAAGCGGCTATTGACCCGCATACACTATGGGTGTGGGTGTTCACTTCGATCGGAAGGCTTCGAAGAAGGTGAAAAGCACCAAGCCCCGCATACGTGCTTCCACCGCCGCTGTTGATAACGACCGTCAGTCGCTCAATCCCTCGTGCGACCAGGTCAATTGCCTTGGATTCAAGCTGAACTACTGAATGGTCTGATACGGACTGATGAAAAATGATGAACGCTTCCATCTCGTGAATCCATTGCTTTCGTAGGGATTGCAACGGTACCACGAAGGTACTGCCCGCCGAGTGCGGGCTTTTTCGTTTCTACCCAAGAGGAAAACACCATGGCCGCACGCTTCCCGCTGCCAAACGGCGCGGTGCTGGAGATCGCACGCGTCATCGGCGCTGCCGTCCCAATCACCGCGCTGACCAACGCAAAACCGCCTGTTGCGACTTCAGCCGATCACACCATCCAGAACGGCGATGTTCTCCTGGTTAACTCCGGGTGGGCCCTGATCAACGACCGTGCCGTGAAGGCGGCCAACGTCGCAGCCAGCGCCTTCTCCCTGGCCGGTTTGGACACCAGCGATGCGGAACGCTTCACCGCTGGCGCCGGCGTAGGCTCCGTTCTCCCTGTGTCCGACTGGGTGCAGATTTCCAAAGTCACCTCGTTCAACTCGTCTGGAGGTGAGCAGCAGTATGCGACTGTTGGATACTTGGAAGACGACGATGACAAGCAGTTCCCTACCAACAGAAACCCTACCAGCCTGTCGATCGTGGTCGAGGACCAGCCGACGGCCGCGTACGTCGAGGCTGTCGAGGGTTACGACGCCTCCAAGGAGCTGGCGGTGATCCGCATGAAGCTTCGCAACGGCGACCAGATCCTGTACCCAGGCTACGTCAGCATCACCCCCGATCCGACCATGGAGCGGAACAACGTGATGACCCGAACCATCAGCGTCGGCCTGTCGGCTCGCTCGCTTCGTTACCTGGCCGGCGCGTAAGGAGCCCTCATGGCGAAGATCAAGATCGCGCAAAACCCCACGTTCACTGCTGAGGTGAACATCCCGCGTGTGGGCGGCGACCCGGTGGCGGTAGAGTTCACGTTCCGCTATTTCGACCGCACCGCCCTGGCTAAGCTCTACGACAGCTGGAACCAGGCTGCCGAAGCCAATGCTGAAAAGGCTAAGGCCGAGAGTGCGAGCCTCGAGCAGTTCACTGCCGGGCAGGTGCAACTGCAGGCTGAACAGATCAAGACCGTCACCGTCGGCTGGGGCTTCGACGACAAGTTCACTGACGAGGCCATCCTCGACCTGGTGACTACCTGCGTCGGTGCTCCGCAAGCGGTTCTGGACGCCTATCAGCAAGCCTACAACCCGGCTCGCCTGGGAAACTGAAGGCGGCGGCGCGGGCCCTGTATGAGCAAGGTCCCTCCGCCGAGCAGCTAGCGTTTCTGGGGCTCACCCTCGAAGACATCGAAACCGAGGATGTAGAAGTCTGGCCGGATATATGGCCGGCCTTCTGCCTATTTGAAGCGCTGGGAACCCAATGGCGCCTAGGGCCTGGCGGGCCGTCAGGGCTCGATTACACCGCGATCCCCGGGACCGCCAAGATGCTCGGCCTGAAGCGGGGTGATTTGTCTGAGGCCTTTCACGATCTTCGTCTCATGGAGAACGAGGCGCTGGCAGTGATGGCCGCGGCAGCGGAGTAGGGCAGGCCAACAATCACCCTGTTCGGCGCACCCTGGCTCAACCGGACGCGCTTTGTGTTGCGTCATCGGGACGCGAAATGAAGCGGCTCGGCCGCAGGAGCAGTACATGACAGATGAACAACGTAGGATTTTGAGTAGCCGTATCGTTAACGAAATTTTTCATCAAATGTTCGTGGCAGGAAACGACGAGGCAAGCCTCAGTGGGACTATTCCAACTCAGGGGAGAATTGCTGTTGAAGAGCTTTCTCGGCGCATCGATGGAGCCATTGAGCTTTGCACCGAGAAGCTCAATCGGATTAGCTAGGGTCTTTCAGCTTTTCTTCGATTGCGGCGATCCGAGCATCCAAGAGCTGGACTACCTTCGAGAAGGAGTTAATTGCATCAGCAGCGGCTTGAGGATCCGGCCTGGTAGTCAATGATGCTCGGATCGCTTGATCCGCTTTGCGAACCGCTCTGTTCAGCGCATCAATCAGTTTTGGGTCGTTACTCATTGGATCATCCTTCAGGGTTGCTCCCCAGTCCATGGGCTTTCCGGCAACGGACCGGGGCGATTCGTTGGAGGCACAACGCTACTACGGTGGCAGGAGGGTCGGTTACTGGGTTTCCATCCACGCTGGATGGGCGGACAGGGGCGGAGGCTTGCTGGTAACAGTGTTCCTCTGCGTGTGGGTTCGTTATGCTGATGGCAGTTTGTCCTCATGGAGCGATCAGAATGGCTGGCTACGACATCATCGATGGAGTCCGAGTACCGGGTTTAACCCTCACACAAAATCAGGTGCTATACGGAACGCACCAAGGGAGTATCACCGTAAGTGGTTGTACGCTCGTGATCAGCGGAACGCTTCAAGGATCTCTGTCCGTCGAAAATGGTGGCGAGGTTCTAATTGAGGGAACGCAGCAGGGGTCGATGAATGTGTCCGGAAACAGCAGGGTGGAGGTATCCGGAAAGTGCCAGGGCTCCACGAATATTTGTGCTGGCTCAGAGGTAATCGTGCAGCCCTCTGGAAAACTGGGCGGCTCCATGAACAACAACGGTCAGCTAGTAATCCGGGGAGTGTTCGGCGGGGCCTACAACGGCAGCGGTCAGACGACTCTAGAAGATGCTGGATACATCAAGGAACCGAGAGTAGAGAACGGGGTGCACTACTACGATTGGTGAAAGGATGATGCCCAGCCCCGCGCTGGGCTTTTTGCCTCTGGCGAGCAACCTCTTAATCTGGTGTCAGCATCTTGGCCATCTCGCACAGGCCGAAAAGCAAAGAAGAGCTAGCGTCCGGCGCCTGTTCTATTTGATCCGCCACCACATCCAATCGTTCGCAAGCCCATTCGGAAATTGGTGGTGTCTTCGTCAGTAGCGCATCGCACACACGATTGCTGTCAACGCCGGTTCCTTCGAACGCATCATGAATCGCCATTCGCGCTCCGAAGAGATCCTCAGGGTTGCGACGCCCATGAGCGGCTGCCTGGCGGAGCAGCGTGGCGCGATCTTGCGCGGTGATAGTCATCCAACAGCCCTTTTGGATGTGAAAGCCCGGCGTTTGGCTGGGCTTGAGTCTCATTACTCGAAGGTTGGGCAATTCGAGGAGTCAATCGTGAGCCTGTTGGTCTTCGGGTCTAAATCAACGGTGCGCCCATCAACATCGAGTCCGTTCTTGATGGCTTCAAATTCCTCTGCTTCGTGCGGCTTCAAAGTGACGGTCGTAACGTCGCCTTGGTAGCCGATCTCTATACGAATATTGTCTAGGAGGAGATTGAGATCATCAGCAGTCATAGGTTCGCTCATCGTATTGATTCCTTGTGTAGGCCGGGCGGGGCCGGGCTTAGGGTTACTCGTCCTTTTCCGCCTTTCGGCTTTCTTCGATCTGTCGTTTAAGGCTGGCCGCGAACTCTGGGCTTTCTTTGATCATTCGCAGGCCCCAGAGCAGCGTATCCGACACGATGTCGCCAAGCGGCTTGCCAGTCTCTTCGGCCGCCTTCTGGAGCAGCTCAAAGGCAGATCGGTCGATGGTCAGCGGCATGTCTTCGCCTCCTGGCTCCTCTAGGACGAGAGTCACAGTTCCTGGCTCAGGAGATTGGCCCAGTAGCTCATCGACGCTCACGCCTAAGGCATCAGCGAGCTTTCCCATTACGGTTTTCCGCGGCCTGGCCTGGCCAGCCTCGTATCTCGAGATCTGAGAAGGGGAAACGCCGCTTGCGTCACCTAGCTCCTGCTGAGTCAGGTTGCTGGCGCCGCGCAGACGAATGAGATTGTTCGCGAAATCAGTGGTCATGGCAGCCTCTAGTATTACCCAAGGATAATACAAACTCACGAAATGCAAAAATGCGTTTGACAAAGTCAAGAAAGGCAATAAACTCACAAAACGCACAATGGAGGTGAGCATGACTACCAGCAAAATAACCACCGCAGTACGAATGCTGTGCACGATGCGGCAGAAGCTCGAAGAGCGGGCAGCTGAAAACGGGCGCAGCCTGAGCGGCGAGATCGTTTTTCGCTTGAGGAAATCCTTGGAGGAGGAAACGCAGGATGGGCCGAAACAGCGGGCATGAAAAAGCCCCAAGCGTTGCAGCGCTTGAGGCTTCGGAAATCAACGCAGTCATCGATCAGGAAAACAACGTCATGGGCGATAATAGCACAGCTGCATCCAGTGTCACCCCGTTTGACTTCCGTGGGCATAGCGTCCGTGCAGTCACTATCGATGGCGAACCATGGTTCGTCGCGGCCGACGTATGCCGCGTGCTGGATGTGACGAACACCACCCAGGCTATGCAGGCGCTGGATGAAGATGAGCGCTCTATGTTCAACATAGGTCGTCAGGGACAGGCCAACGTTGTCAATGAATCGGGTCTCTATACCCTGATTCTTCGCTGTCGAGATGCAGTGAACAAGGGCAGCAAGCCTCACGCTTTCCGTAAGTGGGTGACTTCCGAGGTGCTTCCATCAATTCGCAAGCATGGCCGCTTTGAAGCTTCTCCGAGTCAAATGGCGACACTGATAGGTACGGTAATCGGTAGTGACGGCGAGCACGTTCTGGATCAGGTCATCGATCAGAAGGCCAACGCTCTTCCGGTCGCGCTGCGCCGTAGCTTCAAGCACACCATGAAAAGTCGGCTGCGTACTCGATTCAGCGTTCAGAAGACTGCACTGATTCCAGCGGAAGAACTGGCCAATGCCTGCAATTTTGTCGCGGCCTATGTCTTTGAGGGCGACCTCCTGCCTAAGCACGGACAGGTTCAGATCGTAGGTAGTCCGCTAAAGCGCTACCTGGTCGCTTTCGATCACAAGGGTGAGCACGTCGTTGAAGAGGTCCCTGATGATGCCTGCGTGCTCTCGACTCGAGATCTGATCCAGGGGATGGTCATGTCGCCAGGTGATATCCCGGTCTCGACCCCTGACATGTTCGAATTCTTGATGGCGGCAGTGGTGAATCTTCGCGGCCGATTCGAGTATATGGCGCGGAGGGCTGGAGCATGAAGCTCACTCAAAGCCAGGTTGATGAATGCCGGCAAGACGGGATTGTGGCTGGGCACAGTATTGCTAGCCCATTCTCGGGACTGATCATCCAGGAGCTAGTTTTCCAATACGACATTTGGATCAAGCAACTTGATCGTCACCCCACAGATTCGATGGTCTCTGCATGGCTTGAGGGACTGTCATGGTTCCTTTCAGGCATCCATCTAAAAGGCGCGGAAGGCCTAGACCCGGGGCAGACCTTCGATCCGCGATCTGAGGCAGCAAAGGAGCACTGTTCCCTGGGGGAGCCCATCGCGTAAAAGAAAATGACTACCCTACGGGAGCTTGCACTGCTGTTGAAAATGGATCGAAGCGCAGCAAGGCGTTATGTGCTGAAGCTTGGGTTCAACCCGCAACAAGCCCGCACAAGCGATAGTGGGTACCAATTGGCATTGGTCTTCACGCCTGAACAAGTCCGCGAAATTGTCGAGGCCAGGCGAGCCGACGGTTACTGCTGATACTCGCCATAAGACGAACCCCGCCATTGCGGGGTTTTGTCGCTTCCTACCTATGATGGTAGATTGCCCTGCATGCAGACAGGGACGCTCTCGATGTGAACCCGCTAGACCTCCTCCAGCCGTATCTCTACAGCCCCGATGACACCATCAGTCATGAGTATGACCCAGCGGCGTACCGCCTTACTGCTGAGGACAAGCGTCAGATTGAAGACACCGTACGGAAGCATGGCGCCGGTGCATTGCAGAACGTCACCAAGGGTGGAGCGATGCTGTACCTTCGGTCGGCAATGCGGTTTGCTGGGCAGGATGAGGCCTATCTCCGACATTTGTTTGCCCCTGAAACATTGAAGCAAATGCCCTGGGATGGTCCAGAGCGTATCTGCCTGAATGTGCGAGACAGCGGAAAGATTGGCCCGTCAGGCCATCGAATTCAGCTTGTCGAAAGCTACAGCCCCTTCGTAGAGCGATACTATCGCCTCCCATATGAAGGTCTGAATTCGCCCACAGATCTAATAATTGGCTACCAATTCATGGCCATGATCTGGCGCAAGAATAAGCTTCAGGTCTTGCAGCAGCACGGTCGGATCGAATGTCTTCCGAAAGAGTCGCTGCCAATTTTTGTTGAAGAAGATTGGCAGGGTGGCTGGCACCCCGTTACCAAGAGGGATATCGAGCTCAAGGACTGGCAACAGATGTCCTCGGACATAGGAAGCATCCCTAGGGATGGTGGTGACTACCTTCGTTTCCTGCTGATGGCAAAGGTAATTGGCGCCACTAAATGCAGCTATCAGGAAAAGGTCAGTCTCCTCGACGGCATGAAAGTGATGTGTGGATCTGAAGGACATTTCTTCGACGGGTTTATAGACAAGGTTGGCGGCATGGGGGGACTTATTGCGATCATGTCCACTGAGCTTGATGACGAGGATGAGCATGACGTTGATTAACCGTAATTTGACTTTACTGGCACTGGTCGGGGTCGCCCTGGCTGGCTGTGGGAAGAGCGATATCGACAGGGCCCGAGAGGCTATCGCCGAGAAGCTCACTGACCCGTCGTCTGCTCAGTTTCGGAATGAGCGGAGCAAGAAGGATGGCTGGGTGTGTGGCGAGGTCAACTCGAAAAATGCCATGGGCGGTTACGTTGGATTCAAGCGCTACACCGTGATCTGGAAGGATGGCGGAGGTCAAACCGTCGCCCTCGAAGGAGACGGTGAAACATCGCTGGACCGCGCACTATGCGAGGTCAAAGACGAGGGATAGTCCTCGGAAGAAAATCAAACCCGCTTCGGCGGGTTTTTTGTTGTCCGGAGAAAGTATGAGCCAGGGTGATATCGCCGTTCTCGGCATTAAGGTTGAATCAGGCGAGGCTGCTGCTGCTGCCGATGACCTCGATAAACTGACGAAAGCCGGCGAGCGCGCAGAAGCTGCTACAGGTAGTGTTGGCGCGCAAGCCAAAAGCTCTGGCGTGTCGATCAAGGACTTGGCGGCAAGCGCTCAGTCTGCCGAACAGGCAATAGACCGATACACCCGCCAGGCCCAGGCTGCTGGTATGTCGACCAAAGCCTACACTGCAGCTCTGCGCGGCGTGCCAGCGCAGTTCACGGACATTATTATTTCACTGCAAGGCGGGATGAATCCGCTAACCGTCATGCTTCAGCAAGGCGGTCAGCTCAAGGACATGTTCGGTGGAATCGGGCCGGCAACCAGGGCGCTGGGCGGATATGTTGCGGGTTTAGTCAATCCATTCACTGTCGCTGGCGCGGCAGTTGCTGGGCTGGGCGTGGCGTATTACAAGGGGTCAGAGGAAGCGCAGGACTTTCGCAAAGCGCTCATCCTCACAGGAAACGCAGCTGGGACAAACGCCGGCGCCTTGTCCGATTTGGCTCGGCAGATCAGCACCACTGTGGGCACAACCGGGGCGGCTGCTGAGGTGCTCGCCCAGCTCGCAAGCAACGGAAAAATCGCTGGTGACAGTATTGGCACCGTTGCGACTGCTGCCCTGCAGATGAAAGATGCGACGGGGCGCGCGGTAGAGGAGACGGTTGCCGAGTTTGTGAAAATCGGAAAGGACCCGGTGGCGGCAGCCAAGGAGCTGAACGAGCAGTACAACTTCCTTACCGCGAGCACCTATGCCCAAATCGTAGCCCTCAAGGAGCAGGGCGATACAGTGGGTGCAGCCAAGCTCCTGACCGATACCTACGCGCAAACTATTGATACCAGATCGAAAGAGATCGTCGAGAATCTCGGCTGGATCGAAAAGGCGTGGCGCGGTGTTTGGGGTATGACCAAGAGTGCTGGTGATGCGGCGCTGAACTTCGGCAGGACACAAGGGATTGCTGATCAGCTGACGGCGGCACAGGCTGATCTGGCCGATCTTGAAAAGAGAGCTGGAGAGAACAAAATTGTCGCCGCTAGTGCCCAGCTAAAATCAGAGCGCGAGCTGCTACAGAGCAGAATTACAGCGCTGGGGGATCAGCTCAAGACCCAGCAAGCGATCGACCAGGCTCAAGAGAACTACCGGAAACGGCAGCGAGATTCCATTCTCGCTCAGGAAACTTTGAACGGGCAGCTGCGCACTACCGATGACAATCAGAAGAAGCTGGCTGCGCGCCTCAAAGAAATCAACGAGCTCGCCAAGAAATCTGCAGGCGGTGATGGCGGCCGGGTCTACACCGAAGCTGAGCTGAATCAGCTGCGCGATGCCGCCCGCGAACAGTTCAAAGACAAGCCAGGGCCGAAAGGTCCTACCTACCGCGAAGACGCCGGCACCAAGGCCCTCGACCAAGCTCGCCAGCAATACTCGGTGCTCCAGCAGCAGAATGGCCTAATCGGTGCCCAGCGCGGCGAGATGCAGAAGCTGGGCGAGGCTGGCCAAGCCCTGGTGCGCTGGGAGCAGCAACTGGCCGACATCAAGGACAAGAAGACCTTAACCGCCGACCAGAAGTCGCTGCTGGCGAATCAGGATCTGATCACTGCCCAGTTGAAGCGCAACGCAGGGCTCGAGCGCGAAATGCAACTGCGTAAAGTAGCCACGGAAGAAGCGCAGAAACTGGCGGCATTCGAAGCAAACCTAAACAGCCAGCTGCAGCGCGCATCGGTGGGCTTGGACAACAACCTAGCCGGCATGGGTCTTGGCGACCAGGCCCAGCAGCGCCTGCAAGAGCGGTTCAGCATCGAACAGCAGTACCAGCAGCAAATGGACAACCTGTTGCAGCAGCGCAACGAGGGACGTATTAGCGAGAGCCTTTACCAAAAGGAAAACGCCGCCCTGCAAAGCGCGCTGGATCAGCGGTTGGCTAAGCAGGAACAGTACTACCAGCGCGTCGATGAGTTGCAGTCAGACTGGTCGGTTGGTGCACGGGCCGCATTCGGCACCTACCTAGAGCAGGCGCGCAACGTCGCGGGGCAAACAAGAACGCTGTTCACTAATGCTTTCTCCAATATGGAAGACAGCATCGTCACCTTCGTCAAAACCGGGAAGTTGTCCTTCAAGGATTTTGCGGATGGGGTCATCGAGGACCTGATCCGCATCCAGGTGCGGCAGGCGGCTGTCGGCTTTCTTGGTACTGCATTCGGCTTCTTGGGCGGTGGTAGCCAGGCGCTAGGCCAAGGCACCATGACTGGATTCAGTGAGCCGCTAAAGCAGCTTTCCACCGGCGGCTATACCGGTGACGGCGGCAAGTTTGAACCGAAGGGTGTGGTGCACGGCGGTGAATTCGTCCTCCGCAAGGAGGTGGTGGCCCAGCCAGGTATGCGCAACTACCTGGAGGGGCTGAACGTCAGGGGTTACGCCTCCGGCGGATTCGTGACGCCGCGGATTGCCTCGACCGCTACGCAATTGGCTGCCAGCCAACCCGAGGCGTCGATCAGTTCGGCGCCCGGGATCGTTCAGCACATCAGCGTCCAAGGTACTGCCGACGACGCCACCCTGGCCCGAATCCAGCAGGCCGCACAGAAGGGTGCGCAGGATGGCTACAACCTTGTGCTGCGCGATCTCAAGATGAACGGGCCGGCGCGGCAGCTGATCGCCCGAAACCGATAGCAAGAAGGAGTACTGCATGGCTATCCAATGGCCGGCATCGCTGCGCCCGTCTGAAATGACGTGGGGCATAGTCAACAACAGCCGTGCCTTCACCTCAACACTCTCTAACGCCCAGCAGATCGTTGGGCAGCCGGGCGCCTATTGGCAATGCACCATCACGTTCGGGTTGCTCACGCGCAAGCAGGAGCGGCAGCTGTCGTCGTTCCTGGGCGAACTGGACGGGATGTTCGGTACGGTCAACGTGCCGGCTTTCACGCGGCGTCGTGGCAATAGTGTGGGGGCTCTGAAGGTCGTTAGTGGCCCGTCGCAGTCCCGCTCTATCCAGGTCGGCGGCGCCACACCAAACACTCAGATGTTCTCGGTCGGGGATTACATGACGATCGCCGGCGAGATGTTTGAAGTGATCAAGCCGGCCGCGGCCAACGCCCAAGGGCAGGCATTGGTGCAGGTGAACAAACGCATTCGCCAAACCTTGGCGGTTGGTTCGGCCATCGAATACCTCAACCCGTATTCCGAAATGCGCATGACCCAGGACACCTGGAGCATGACCGTGCGCCAGGCAGTGTCGAACGGCAGCTACCAGTTCAGGGAGGCCTTCTGATGCCCTCGACGTTCCCATTCAGCCAGAGCGTGGTCGATATCATCGCCACGGGCAGGTTCCTCAGCGTGTACGCCTGCCAGCTCGACTTCGAAGACGGCCCTGTATACGCGCACACGGGTACCGGCGACCTGGTGATCGGCGGCATCACATATCTGGGGGTAGGGCAGTTCGGCGAGGTAGGGCAGTCGCAGGAGAGCGACAACTCGAACTCCCCGATGTCGATCGACCTAGCACTCACCGGCCTGGACAGCTACATCATCACCGAGACCAATATCCGCGGCTGCCGCGGGCGCTCTGGCAAGCTGATGTTTGTGGTGTTCGACGAGCAGGGCAACTACGCCGCCGACATCTTGTTCTCTGGCCGCATGGACGCAGCCACCTTTTCCTACGCCGGCAATGGCGAGGACGGCAACAAGATCACCGTCCCGATCGTTGACCGGATGGCCGAGTGGAGCCGCACGGGTACCGAGCGCTTCACCGACGAGAACCACCGCGCCCGCCACCAAGGCGACCGCTTCTTCTATGCCATCGCCCAAATGTCCGAATGGCCCATCTACTGGGGCTCCAAGAAGGACGCTCCGACGTTCACCTACGAGAAATAGCCATGCGCTACCGAGACTGGACCACACGCCTCAGTGAAGTGATCAAGGCCGCCATAGAGCGGCCTTTTTCATGGGGCGAATTTGACTGCTGCCTGTTCGCGGCGGACTGCGCGGTAGCGGTGTGCGGTACCGACCCGGCTGAAGCGTACCGCGGCACCTACAAGACCGAGGCAGGGGCGAAGCGGGCGCTGAAGAAGCGGCACGGCAGCCTTGAGGCAGCCTGGGATGCCTGCTTTGCCAGGGTGGCGCCGGCATTCATCCAGCGCGGCGACATTGCCATGTACGAAGCGCCCGGCGGCCGGTCCATGGCCGTGTACTGGGCAAACGATTACTGGGCGACCACTGACGACGGGGTGGCCCGCGTGGTGTGCAACCCGCTTGCAGTCTGGAGAGTTGAATAATGTCCGGTGGCGTCAAGAAGATAGCTCAGGTAGCTGTTGGTGCGGTGATTGGCTTCGTCCAGGGCGGCCCCGTGGGGGCGGCTATCGGCGCCGGCATGGCCTTCTACATGGCCGAGCAGCAGGAGAAGCTGAACACCAAGTCGCCGATGCGCGACAACGAGCCGTCGGCCCAGACCGTCCGCTCCTCCAAGGCGCCAGCGCGCTTCATCCTTGGCCGCGTCAGTACCGGCGGCGTCTTGGTCTGGGCGCAGGAGCAGGCCGGCGACCAAACCGATGGCGAATGGCTGCACCTGGTCTACGTCCTTTGCGAGGGCCCGGTCGATGCTCTGGAGAACATCTACCTCGGCGAGGAGGAGATCGCCACCTACGGCGAGCACGCCACCTATGAGCTGGTTGTAAACCCGACCCAAGTGAACGCGTTCCTCAAGGCCAACTGCCCGGACTGGAAAGACGAGCAAATCGGCCGTGGGCTGTCGTTCGTGCGCCTGTCGCTGAAGTACAGCGCCGAGAAATTCCCTTCTGGCATCCCTGACGCACGCTTCATCGTCCGTGGCCGCAACGACATTTACGACCCGCGCAGCGGAACAGCCGTTTACACCGAGAACACAGCGCTTCACATCCTGTGGTACCTGCGCAATCGTTGCGGCGTGCCGGACGATGAGATCGTGTTCGAGACGTTCGCTAGCGGTGCCAATATCTGCGACGAATCTGTCGCCAATCCTGACAACACCACTAGCCCGCGCTACCGCAGCAGCTGTGTGATCGGCGCCGACGAGCAGCGTACCAACGTGCTGCAGAAGCTCGAGGCCGCCTGTGGTGGCCGGACTATTCGTGTCGGTGGTCGCTGGATGTTCCAGGCTGGGGCGTACTACGGCCCTTATGACTTCGAGATCACCGAGGACATGGTGGTCGGCACCATCACCGGCAGCACCGAGCCGACCAACGACGCCGCCATCAACACGGTGCGCGGCACGTTCATTGACACTTCGCAATCATGGACTGAGACCGACTACCCTGAGGTAAGCATTGCAGAGTGGGTTATCGAGGACGGCGGCGAGGCTGCAGAAACGCTGTCCTTTTCCTACGTCACTGATGCGTACCAGGCCCAGCGCTTAGCGAACATCGAGCTGCGCCGCCGGCGTGCGGGCGGCACCATCAGCGTGCCGATGAACTTCATGGGCTACAACTGCCGGCCGGGCCGCGCCGTGCGCGTGAACCTGCCATCGCTGAACATTCTGGGCGAGTTCATCGTCACCAACTGGAGTATGGGCTCGGACCAGGGGTGCACCGCCCAGCTGCAGCAGTACGATGCCGCGCAGTTTCACGACGCTGTTGGCCAGCCCTACAACCCAATCGGGTTTATCAAACTGCCGACTGGGGGGCTGGGTAGTCCCACCGGGCTCACTTGGTCGACCGATGACAACGCCGAGTCGGTACAGGGCACTCTGTCGTGGGCGGCGCCCTTTGGCGTGGTCACCAGTTACGCCGTCACTGTCCGCCAAGGCGCGACCGCAGTCCAGGCCCAGCAGGTACCGGCTACGGCGCTCAAGCTGCCACTGTCGGGCCTGCCGTCTGGTAGTTACACCATGAGTGTGGCCGCTCTCGGTCCGCTGACCCGCTCCGGCGAGGCGAGCATCACGGTGAGCATCGACGGCCCGCCTATTCCAGAGTCGTGCGTGGTGCAGGCGACCATCGACACCATCACTCTGATCCCGGGCAACACACTGCATGGACTGAATGGAGGAACCTACGAGTACTTCTTCTCGACGAATCCGCAGGCAACCGAGGGTCAGTACCTGGGCCAAGGCCTGTCCCTGACCCACACCGGCCTGGCATTTGCCACCAATTATGCCTACTTCGTTCGCTCGAAGAATGCCTACGGGGTGAGCGCCTTCCTGAAAGTGGTGGCCTCTACATCGACTGATGTCGAGAACATGCTCGATGCGCTGAAGGACAAGATCGAGGGCGGCCAGTTGGCGCCCGCGCTGCGGGAAGAGATCGAACTGATTTCCGGTCCGCCGAGCACTCCTGGCTCGGTCAATGCGCGCATTCAGGACCTGGGCGAGCAGGTCGCCGAGGCTCAGCAGGACCTGCAGCAGCAAATTGACACGATCGCCGATCTGGCTGACTCGATGCCCTACAAGCCCGACCAGGCCTACACCGCTGGCCAGGGCGTGCTGGGCGAGGACGGCAAGCTATACCAGGCCAAGGTCGACGTGCCGGCCGGTAATCCGCCACCGAACGCCACCTTCTGGACCGATATCGGCCAGGCAGTGCAGACGGCCAATGGTCTGGCAGCACGCGTGACTACGGTAGAAACGAAGGTAACTGAACAGGACGGCAAGCTCGCTGCGGAGTCGACGCGCATTGATGGCGTGCAATCGAGCCTCGCTACCACCAACCAGAACGTCAATGCTGCCCAGCAGGCCGCCCAGGACGCGGCGACTTTGGCCGGTGGCAAAGGCAAGGTGATCGTGCAATCGGCTGCCCCGGCTGCTGCTGACCGCCTGGCGCAAAACCTGTGGATTGACACCACGGGCAACGCCAATACGCCGAAGCGCTGGAACGGCAGCGCCTGGTCGGCCGTGACGGACAAAGTGGCGACGGATGCTGCCGCCGCAGCGGCCAATGCGCTGTCGGTAGCACAGACCAAGGCGGACGCGACGGTCGTCGACAGCCTGTCTTCGAAGGTGAACCAGCAAGGTGACACTCTCACCTCACAGGGGCAGGCGCTCACTGGTGTGCAGAACAGCCTGACCACGACGAACCAGAACGTCACGGCTGCTCAGCAAGCGGCGCAAGCAGCCTCCGACGCCGCTGGGGCCAAGGGCAAGGTGTTGTATCAGTCGACCGCGCCGGCAGTGGCGGACCGTCTGGCCCAGAACCTCTGGATCGACACGACTAGCAATGCCAACACGCCCAAGCGCTGGAAT
The DNA here is from genome assembly GCF_015168335.1 of Pseudomonas shirazica. Taxonomy (NCBI): domain Bacteria; kingdom Pseudomonadati; phylum Pseudomonadota; class Gammaproteobacteria; order Pseudomonadales; family Pseudomonadaceae; genus Pseudomonas; species Pseudomonas shirazica. Next base: position 3,102,686 of record NZ_CP063456.1, on the reverse strand, counting down.
GGCACGGCCTGGGTTGCCGTCACTGACAAGGTGGCAACCGACGCTGCTGCGGCTGCCCAGTTAGCTTTGGCCCAGGTCGCCACCAAGGCCGAGGCCTCGGCCCTGCAATCGCTGGACACCGAGGTCAAGAGCCATGGCGCCACCCTGACCAGCCAGGGCGCCGCGCTGACCCAGATCAGCAACCAGATCGGCAACGTCGGCGGGGACAACCTCCTGGCCAACTCCTCGTTCGAGGAACTGGCAACGGCGAGCCGTGCCAAGTACTGGAACGTTGGTGCCACCGCCACCGGCACGGTTACATCGATGGTGGATTCGCCTCTGGCGCAAAGCACCAAGGCCCAGCGCGTGGAGCATCCCGCTCTGCCTGCTGGCGGCTACGTCGATCTGGCGTACGGCGGCGACAACGTCTCAAGGCCGAAAGCCCGGCCAGGGGCCCAGTACGCACTGAGCGTGTTCGCCCGCGGCACTCCAGGCGTGGCGTTCCGGCAGTACCTGCAATTCAGGGATGCAGCCGGCGCTGTGCTGAGTGCCCCTGTGGCGATGCACACCCTGACTGCCGACTATGGGCGCTTCGTGTTGCTTGCCACAGCCCCTGCGGACACTGTGTCGGTGACCGTGTGGGCTGGCCGGATGTTGAACGGTGGGTCGACCACCATCTCAGCTTGGTCCGAGATGGACAACGTTCAGTTCCAGGAAGGTGCAGTGGCTACCGCCTATGCCCCCTCAACAGAGCAGTCTGCAGCAGTCCAGGCCGCAGCAACACAAGCCCTGCAAAACAGGGTCGAGCAAACCGAGGCGGGCCTGTCATCTCAGGGCGCAGCGATCACCAGCCTCGACAATAGCCTGACGACCACCAACCAGAACGTCACCGCCGCTCAGCAGGCCGCCCAGGCGGCAGCGACGGCCGCCGGTGCAAAGGGGGAGGTGATCTATGGTGCAGCCGCTCCGGCTGCCGACAAGCGTTTGGCACAAAACCTGTGGATCGACACCACGGGTAATGCCAACACGCCCAAGCGGTGGAACGGCTCGGCCTGGGTGGCGGTGACCGACAAGGTTGCCACGGACGCCGCTGCAGCGGCTGCCAGCGCGCTGACGCAGGTGGCCACCAAGGCCGAGGCCTCGGTGGTGCAGGCGCTGTCGACGACGGTTGGCCAGCAGGGCACAACCCTGACGAGTCAGGGCCAGTCCATCACCGAGCTGCGCAACACCATTGGTGGTATCGGTGCCGGCGGCCTCGATGCGGCACCAGGTGCAACGTGGCAGTTCGATACCAGCGTGGAGGGCTGGAGTGCGACGAACGCCACGCTCACCGCCGGTACCGGCAGCATGACGATTACAGCAACGGCAAACGACCCGAACCTGGTCAGCCCGATTGTCAGCATCAATGGCGCGCTCTACAGCCGGATCAAGGTGAAGATCACCCGGCGGGCCGGGGCGTCTACTGACTGGGACAGTTCGCTGTTCTATCAGACGGCTGGCCATGGCTTCTCTGGCAGCTACATCGCCAGAGCGGCGAACCCGAACATTGCGGTCGGGGAGAGTGCGATCGTCGAATGGGACATGGCCAACCTGTTTGCCGGCGGTAATGACTGGGTCACCAGCACCATTACTCGCCTGCGGATCGACATCGGCGCGCTGTCTGGCGGTGCGTTCGAGATCGACTGGATAGCGGTCGGCCGGTTGGGCCCCGGTGCTTCAGCTGCTGCACTGCAGCAGGTCAGCACGAATGTGACCCAGCAAGGCGAACAGCTGACGGCCCAAGCCAGCCGCCTGGACGGGCTGTATGTCCAAGTGAATCCGGAAATGGAAGGTGACAGCTCCGGTCTGGCTGGCGCCACGGGTGGCCTGGTGGGTGTCTGGACTGAGCAGTCGGCCCGGGTCGAGGACGGCATTGCGATGGGGCGCCAGGTCGAAACCGTCCAAGCGCAGATGGGCCAGACCAATGCCTCTGTACAGCAGGTCAGCGAGGTCATGGCTGACATCAATGGCAGGGTGTCGGCTCAAACCACGCTGAAGGTCGAGACAAACCAGGGCGGCCGCAAGGTCGTCTCGGGTATCGCGATCGGCAGCAATGGGGAGGAGGGCGAGATCCTGCTGATGGCCCAGCGGCTGGCGGTCATCGACAGCCTGAACGGGCAGACGATCCTGCCGTTCGTGGTCGAAGGCGGGCAGATCTTCATCAACCAGGCGGTGATCAATACCGCGTTCATCCAGCAAATTGTGGCCGGTATGACCATTCGATCTGCTGCGCTGAACGCCCAGGGCCTACCGCTACTGGAGATCAACTTTGCAGCGGGTACGTTCACGCTGAGGGGGCAGGATGCCAACGGTTCGACTCTGCTCAACAACGGAGGCCTCTATGTGTATGACGCAAATGGCATCGAGCGTACGGCAGTGGGGAGGCTTACCTGATGGCTGACCTATATGGGCTCCGGACGCGGGATGCGTCCGGGGTTACCACCCTCGACACCACCATCACCTCGGTGCGGTCGCTGAAAATGATACAGGTCGCTGGCAACGGAGCGTTCGATCAGTACATCTCCATTCCCGAGATCCAGGCGCAGTCGTTCGTGGTCGTGGATGCACTGTATGACGGAGGAGAAAACACAAGCAGCCCCCAAGCTTGGTACTCGACGGGGCAGCTGCAACTGCGGCAACCCTATACCCAGACCTGGCAGGTGATGATTCTGTCGATGGGTGGCGAGCCGTTCGCTGCTCCTGGTTCTTATGGCATCCGCGCTTCGAACAACAACATTCGAACGCAGATCGATTCAATCAATCAGGTGCTAACGGTTCGTTACAACGGCAGGTTCAACATAGGCTTCCAAGGACCTGGTAGCAAGAACCAGATTCAATGGGCAGATGTGAACTTTGCTGCGCCGATCACCACATATGAACGACCCATGGTCTTTCTGAATGCCGATGACTACATGATGGTCGGTAACTTTTCGGTGAAAGGTAGCCCGGGGAACTGGACCGGCTTCAGGCTGAAAGCCTGGAACAACCAAAGCGGACATGGGGAGGCTGCCCTGTATCCGATGATGATCAACTGGTTCTGCGCGAGTTACAGGGTGCCGGATGCAGCTCCGGGGCAATACGGGGCCTCAGTCCGGGACGCCGTGGGCAACCGGACCTTTGTCACCACCGCCAACCTGGCGCTGCTGAATGGCCAGCCGGCATCCAACTCCTTTGTTGTGGCGGGCGACCCTTTGACAGGAGGCGCGTGGTATGCGCCCAGCAATCAGATGCCTTGGACCGGTAGTTATCAAGACTATGTTCTAGCAAATGCATTGTTTTCTGTAACCAACATTGGACAAACAACCCAACCATTTCGCGCCAATTTTGGCGGTTTTCTGCCTGGAAACCGATCTGTGTTGCAGATGTATTGCGACAACGGATCGGGGATCAATCCGCTCACAGCCAACGGGCGAACGCTGTTCGCTTCTAGGCCGATGAAGCCGCTTTAAGGAATCTATATGGCAAAGCAAGTAATCAATCTCGGTGCCTCGCCAACTGGTACAGGTGGTGATGATCGCCGTTCAGCCTGGGTAAAGGCTAAAGCGAACTTCACGGAGCTGTACAACTGGATCGCCAACTTGTCTCAAGGCGATGACGTTGCCACCGCATTGCCGGCCGCGCTGCCAGTGGCAAAGGGGGGCACGGGCGCGACAACACAAGCCGCTGCACGTACCGCGCTCCAGCTGGGAACGGCAGCGACGCTTAACGTTGGCTTAGCCAGCGGAAACGTATTGCAGCACGGAGCATTTGGGCTTGGTTCAACTGCCGTCCCGATCGCGGCAAGCATGAACGTCTACCCAGCCGGTTTCTATTCGATCCAAGACCCAGACACGCAGTACGCGGCAAGCACTGGCGTCACCAGCGGATCGATGATTTGCATGGGTTTCCCCTTCCAAACCACTTATGGCTCTCAACTCTGGATGGGCTTCAACGGCAAGATTGGGTTCCGCTCTGGAAACTACGCCAGCGCGGCGTTCAACACGATCTACCACACCGGCAATACAACCCGCGCCGCTGACGGCACCCTGAAGGCGATCTGACCATGGCAAGAGCAGCACTCAACATTCTGGGCGACGGCTCAGTGCTCGATATCACATCGCTCGGCATGGCCGACATCACCGTCGATCATCCGGGGCCAGGTCAATACCTGGTATCCGGCACCCTCGGCATGTGTCCGCCGCCAGAGGGCTGGGGGTATGTGATCAACCAGATGGATGCAGGTGCATCGGTGGCTACTTCGTATGCCGACGGTGTGCTTCTGGTAAGCGTGGCCAAGGAGGGCGAGCCGGCCGACCTGCTGCACAGCATAACCCTGCATGTGTCAGTGGAAGACCTGCCTGCCGTCGAGCTTCCCGAGGTTCCGACACCTGGGCCGGTGGATCCTCTGGTGTTGGTGCAGGCAGAGATTGCCAGGCTGCGGGCCATCGCTGACTCCGCAGTTACCCCCTTACAGGACGCCGTAGACCTGGAAGAGGCAACTGCTGAAGAGGCTGCCCTGCTGAAGGAGTGGAAGCGGTACCGCGTTGCGCTCAATCGCCTGCCAGAGCAGGAAGGCTACCCCACAGACATCAGCTGGCCCGCGCTGCCGGCCTGATACATACCGAACCCATCGACCGCCGCCTGGCGGTTTTTTTTGCTTGGAGAAAACCTATGCCTTTCATCGTCATCGACCGTACCAACGCCCTGGGCCCGCTGCGCACTGTGGAGTACGCCACAGAAGCTGAGGCTGATGCAGCGGCACGCGAGCTGCTGAACGCTCAGCCTGGTAACGAAGTCCTCACCGCCCAGCTGATCAAGCGCTACTCCGCTCAGGTCAGCGTGACCGTTCAGGAGGCTGAAGCGCTGCCTGTCGAGGAGCCTGCCCAATGAGCACTCCCCGCGGTGTACGCAACAACAACCCCGGCAATATCGACTTCAACCCGCGCAATGCATGGCAGGGCCAGCTGGGCATGGAGGAGGGCGTGGCCAAACCGCGCTTCGCCAGGTTCGACCAGGCCGAGAATGGTATTCGTGCCCTGGGCAAGCTGCTGCTGAACTACCGGGGCAAGGATGGTATGCCCGGGGTTGGTCGCCCAGGCATCGACACCCCGCTGGAATTCATCAGCCGCTGGGCGCCGTCCAGCGAGAACAATACCCAGGCCTACGCCCAGGCCATCGCCAAGCGCCTGGGTGTTGGCGTGCGTGACTCTATCGACATCTCCAGGCCGCAGGTGCTGCGCGAGGCCGTGGTCGGCATCATCGTCCACGAGAACGGCGGCAACCCGTACAAGGCAGAGGTGATCGACGAAGGCATTCGGCGGGCGCTGGCATGACCAGGCTGGGTGCGGTACCAGCCTGGTGCTGGTGGCTGATCGCTCTGGTGCTGGTCGCTGGCGGGCAGCAGTACCGGGTTGTGCTTGCCGATGGAGAAGCCACAGAGGCACGCAAGGAACTGTCCGACTACCGCCTGGAGGTTTCCGAGCGGGACCGGCGCGCAGCCGCTCAGGCAAGAACCGAAGAACAGCGCCGCCAAACCGTGGCGGACGAGGAGGGTGAGAGTGCACGCAAGAAACTGGAACTGGCCCAAGGCCGCGCCGCTGATGCTGAGTCTGCTTCTGACGGGCTGCGCTGGGAAATCGCCAGACTGCGAGACGGCCATCGAGCCACCTGCGATACCATCGCTGCCCAGCAGCGCCAGGCAGGAACCTCTGCCGTCGTGGTGCTCGGGGGATTGCTTGAGGAAGCTGACCGAATGGCGGGAGACCTCGCGACAGCGCTTGAGCGAAGCCGAATAGCCGGCCTGGCTTGTGAGGCGGTGATCGACGGTTTTGGAAAGTTCTCTCCATAGCAAGGAAGCAGGGAGGCAGAAAAGCGCCCTAGCCACCTATTGGAACCCAGAAATTACAGCGGATTGGACCCATGAGCCGAGCCGCGTACGCAATAAAATGCGTCTGTGTTTACGAAAGCGCTTATGGAGTATGTATGACTCGTATGAATTGGTTTGAAAAGTCTCCCGGTGCAGCAAAAGCGCTGACCGGTTTACACCACTATGTAACCACCGGAACGAATCTACCTCCGGAGTTGATACATCTGGTCTTCCTTCGGGTATCACAGATCAATGGTTGCGCGTTCTGCATCGATCTTCACTCTCGCGACTTGATCAAAGGCCGCATGTCAGTTGACAAGGTGCTGCTAGTCGCGGTTTGGCATGAGGCGGAACACTTATTCTCTGATCTAGAGCGCGCTGCATTGAAGTGGGCAGAAGAGGTGACCAATGTGGGAGAAACCCATGTTTCGGACGAGGCCTACGCTGCCGCCTCCGCGGTCTTCAACGAGCGAGACTTGGTGGATTTGACTGCCACGATTGCTGCAATGAACGCTTTCAACAGGATGGGGGTTACGTTCAGACTCAAGCCTGCCGCGAAGGGGTAGCTGTCAACCGCCTAACCCTGCGAAGGAAGTCGCCAAGGTGGAGCTCGGTTTTCCGCCTTATCGGGGTGTGAAGTCAGGGTCAATTGTAGCCGCATCGCCTCGATCCACTGAATAGCGGGCACTGGGGCGAAGCGGCCTATAATGCACTGACTTCCACCAAAGGATTAATCCGTGAAAAGAATGCTGGAGGGGATGGCGCTCGCTGGTGAGCCCTTGCTACTGAAAGCTCTGGAAGCGGTCCGGGCCCATCGTGATGCGGAAACAGGTGGCGCGCCGCCTGAAGAGGTCGAACGTCTACGCCTATTGGCGCATTCGCTATACCAAGCGGTTCTCGATTACCAGTTAATCCAAGCAGGTCGGGCACCGGCTACTATTCAGTGATGGCCTTCTCAGGATGGAGCCCGATGAAGTGTAAGCCGCCGATTCTTTACCCTGACCATCCCATGTACACCGACGCCGTGGACGCCATGAAGCGTTATCACGAAGCCCAGGCTTCGGGTGAGCCGCCGGAAGAAGTGGAGCGTCTGCGGCTGATTGCCGAATCTCAGTTCCAGGCGGTCACCGACTACCAGCTCAAAGCGTTAGGCGGCCCTGCTGGCCCGATTCACTGATCGGGCCGCATGTGTCGACATCCTTCCTGAGCAACCACGCATGGTCCGCCGAGCGGTACTGGCGCGGTTGCTTTGCCTGATGCTGAAATACTGTATCTATATACAGTATTCGGTGCAGCATGTACTTCCTCCTCGTTCGCCGCCGCGTGAATGGCGTGGCCATCCCTTCCGATCAGCTGAGGAAGATCCAGCCCCTGCGGGCCGACATCCACATCGGTGACCACTACAGTGAGCCGCTGGGCCGGGTTTCGACCCAGGCGTGGGTGTTCAACCCGTCGCCCGGGCCCGACATAATTCCCCGGCTGCACGACGCCAAGCTCAATGGCATGGCTCAGCTCGGGATCAACATCAACGGTGTCGAGGAAATCGAGGGCGTGCTGTACGCCCAGTCGTGGTGGTGCCGGGCGGTGGGCGACTATGGCAACTGAGCTTCCGCAGGCCTGGTTGGCCGAGCTGAACGACCAGGCTGCCCTGGTGGCTGATCCTGATGGACGCGCGGCAGTGCTCGATGAGATGGCCTATGCCGCGCGCCGGCGGCGAGAGGTCGATGACGGTGACTTGGTCGACATGCTGGAGATCGTCGAGTCGGCCAGGCTGTGGGCGCTGGATAGCGCCGATCTGTGAGGAGCTATATAAAGGAAGGGAATCGGTCGGCAGAACGCCGGGATGGGCAGCCTGGGCTGCGTGAGAAATGCGTGACTCTCGTGAACGCTTGTGGGCACCTATGGGCAGTCGGTTGCAGCGAGCGCGCCAAAAAATGCTGTGGTATCATGCCTTTAGCTGGCTTGGCATGCATGGGGTGCAAGGGGTCGAGTGTTCGAATCACTCCGTCCCGACCATTATTTAAACGACTAAGCCACCTTCGGGTGGCTTTGTTGTTTCTGGAGTTCTTGGTTTTTTAGAGGCTTCGTTTGTTTCATTAATCAATCTTGTGATTCGGTTAGGCAAGATAGCTGTGCCCATCGTTTCGCGAGCCTCGTAACTGAGCAGGCGTTTCTTAAAGGGTTGGCTACCCTGGTTCAATTCGCGTCCCGCTACGGATGCTCCCAGCGCTAAGAGGTGAGGGCCGGTGTGGGCGAATAGATTTTCGGGCTGAACTTCTTGTGTTGGACAGTAAGCAGCTTTTCACTGGTCGCGCTACGGAGGGCGCGACCCATGCCTCGAGAGCGCCGGGGGGAGTTGAATAAGGTTTCTAATATTTTGATTAATAAGATTAATGTAGGTTTGAGTTTTTAAGCTGGAATACCAATTGGAATGCTGGATCCCCCATCACTAGCCCGCGGACAAACGGTAGTCCCCTGTATACGGACCTCCGCCTCCATCGTGGCCGACCTAGCCGAGCGTAGCCCAGATCCAACTGAACTGTGGGAGCTCCTGTTCCGACGGTGTGCCTCAGCTCGGCACCGGCGCGGCGCACCAAACTGGTAGCATCAGTCGTTCATCAGCCTGGAGCGCAGCTTCTCGAGATTCTTCACTACGATCTTATGCACCTTAGTTCTATACGAAATCCTGAGAAAGTGAATCGGCGGCCCTCGGACGCTGAAATTCTGTAGGGTTTTCAACCATCTACGGAAATGAATTCTGTTAACACTTTCTGGGCCTCTGCTGTGTTGGCTGGAAAGAGGTGCGCGACGGAGCATAGGGGGCGGTCTCCTAGGCTATCACTCCCCTGATCGCTTCGTGCGTCTGGGTACTGATACACCTGGTTGGCCCTGGCGAATGGCTTATCTCGACACCATTGCAGACCGTGCGGATTGAATTCTGGATTGGATCCAGTGGTGATCTTGTTGTGCCTGCATGGATACCGAAAGGTCTGCAAACGCTTGCTCAACGGCTCCGTTCTTGGCATAGTTGTCACTTGACAACTCTTGGACACCTTTCCATACTGGAGATGAGCTTATGGGGCGTGCGAAGCACCCGAAGAAAGAAATCGAAGAAGCCTTGAAGCATGCCGAGTCTCAGGGTTGGGCGGTGAAGGAAGGAGGCGCTCATGCTTGGGGTAAAATCTACTGTCCCTTCAGAGACAACGAATGTCGCTGCGGCGAATTCTGCATCACATCGGTGTGGTGCACTCCCCGTAACCCGACGAACCATGCTTCCCAGCTTTACCGTGTCGTTGATAACTGCGCCCGGCAGCGACAAAAGCTTGAGGCTGAGCAGGAACAAACCCAGAAAGCCCAGTGACCGCAGCCCAGTAAGCCGAAAACCAGTAAGCCCAGGAAGTCAGCAAGTCCCGCAAGTCCCGTAAGTTAAGTAAGCCCAGTGGGATCCCTTGTAAAAAATAGTCGGGGGATCCCCTAAGAGACGGAGTAATAGAGATGGAATTTACCTTCACTCTCAAGTACCAGCTACCAACCAATAACACCGATACTGATGCGCTAATTGAGAAATTGGCAGAAGAGGGTTGTGACGATGCATTGGTGGGCATAGGCCAGCCTGGACGCCTCGGTCTCGAGTTTGTACGCGAAGCTGCAACCGCGAGAGAAGCAGTGGAAAGCGCTCTGGCAGATGTGCGTCGTGCCGTGCCTGAAGCTAGATTAATTGAAGCGACACCGGATCTTGTAGGCCTCACTGATGTGGCTGAAGTAATGGGTGTTAGTCGGCAGAATATGCGAAAGCTTGTAATAAGCCATCCAAGTTTTCCAGCTCCTGTACATGAAGGAAGCTCTGCAATTTGGCATCTTGCTGAAGTGCTTCGCTGGATGGAAGGTAGAGGGACGTACATAGTGCCTCGTGTTACCTTAGATGTTGCGCGTGTCGCTATGCATGTAAATATCAAAAAAGAAAATGATCGCGTGGCAAATGACCCATCTATTCATGCTATTGCATACTGATATATTTTGGTGGGACTAAGAAGTTTATTGAGAGGCTTGTTGAATAATATAGTTTTCGGGGCTTGAGTATTAGTGGGCTGTAGGCCATCATCAACAGCTTCTGATAAAACATTCGTGATCGAGGTTGGAGTTTATAGCCATGGATAATGAACAGCGAGCGCCAATAAATTTGGGTGGTGGTGTGGGAATTATCGGGACTAGCTCCTTTACGATATCGGAGGGTGAGGATTCAAAATTAATCACGATAGAGCGTCGCGGCAGCATGGTGCACAATGTGATACCATCTGTCATTGTCGTATGCGAGGATTCGCTTGCTGAAACCATCTTGGGGATGGTTGCTGGCGAGATGGATGGCTCATTTAAAGTCATTGCTGCCGGTGCGTGGGACAATATGCCCACTTTGTTGTACGGGATCTACTTTTATCGAGATCAAGTAAGGGCGGCCGGCGATAAAAGACACTTGGAAGTCGTTTGCGTTATGGATGGCGATATACGGTATAAAGACTTCAAAAAAGGTCTCGATAAAGTTCATAGCGGTAATCATGTGCCGGAAGACATAAAAAAAGCGTTGGCGCGTATTGAAGAAAATCTAGTTGAGTTTCAGTTGGTTGAGTCCAAACCAATTGGAGGGCTTCCGGAGTATCATCACCAGTTATGGTTGGAGGAAATAACGGACGAAGTAATTGATGGCTTTCATGAGGCGGTACTTAAAAAATATAAGTCGAATTTAGATAGTGCAGAGGGAGGACACATTTCAGGTGCTGCGTTGCAGATTAAGTTGTTGCAAATCGAAATTGCTGAAGCTAAAAGGATAATTAATAGCTCGAGGGAGATTGCCTTTCACACCCTCAGAGATGACAAGGATAAGGTGGATTGTCACTCCTACTATACTGAGCTTAAGAAGAAACTGCTCATTGGGGATGCCTTGATTAAATATCCTGCGCATCAGCTGGAGTATAATGTGCTGTCCATCATAAGGAAATACAACCCTGGGCGCTGGCAGGCGTACATCGCGCCGGTTAAAAAGGCGATGCGCGAAGCATTCCAAAGACATGTCGCTATGTTTAAGTCTGATAGGTTCAATCTGACCGAGTTGGGTGACGGTAAATAATAAATAGTCGTTGGCATTGGTTTGGAATGGTAAAGAGTTCGGGGGAAGCACTATTTCGCTGGTGATTAGCCTTGTCTAAATATGTAACATCCAAATCCAGGCGTCGTTGAGATGCACTTGCTGTCCATCATTCCGATGCTTTGAATGTGCCAGGCGAGCTGCAAGAGAGCAGGCAATTTTCAGCTACGCTTGCTGATGGTTTTCAATGGCTCGATGTTATTACGCCGAGTATTGAGCGCAAGATTGAGCGTGAGCCTGCGGTTGGTCAATATCTGAAATCGACCACCTTGCATGAGGGCGGATTTAGTGGCTGAGATTGATGACTTCTAGTTGCCGAGAATGACTACCTCATCCTCTTGCGCAAAGTCCTTGAACCAGTCCGCTTGGCTCGACCAGATGCTGACTATAAGTCCGACCGACTGGCGGAGTCATTTGGGTCGTAGCGCGGCTTGTTCATCACTCGAGTGATGACGTTGCTCGACGGCTTGTTCTGGACAGCGCATCGGAAGCTCATGATCCGCCGTTGGGTCGCAATCGGGTGCAGCACGGTATTTTGTAAGACCGCGTGAAAGTCATGCATGTGTCGGTATTGATCGAGGTAGAACTAATCCTAGGCCACCGAAATGTTGCGTTCGAACACCAGTTCCAGGGGCTGCTCCATTTCCTCGTTGTTCTCACATATCGCCCTGAGCTTGAGCTCTCTGTTTGCCGGGTTGATATGCGCCGGCAGCACCCTAGTAGAGTACCCAGAGCTCGCGATTTAGCATCAGGCGGTTCCTCATGCGCTGCGGTCCTCGGCCATGGGTTTCGATGAAAAATCGGAAACTATACCCTCCAGGCCTCGACCGACAGGTCGTAACGCTTTGCCATCACAGAGTTCCTTTTCGTTGATGGCGGGTGACTGTACAGAATCTCAGCTTTCGAGGGGCGACGATTGGGTTTCGCGGGATTACAGAGCCCAGGCCACGATACCCTCATGGACTGCTGTGTTGGTTAAGCCGGCTCGCGAAGTATTGCGCAGTCTCTTTGTCGGTGCAGTACAGGTAGCAACCCTTCATCCCCCGTGTCATCAGGGTTCGGTATGTATTTTTGATGATCAGGTCTGTTTCACTTTTCGCGAGGGTAGGTTGCTCTTTCATCATTTTTTTCCAGCCGCGAATCGATTTATCGTGCTTGTCGCGCTCATCCGGGGATGTCATTACCTGACCGTCACGCACGACCAGATCTGGTCCGATAATTACCCCGACGTAGTCGACTTCCAAACCTTGGCAGGTATGAATGCAGCCAACCTGCTCGATGGAGTTTTCAGCGATGATCCATAGGCTGCCATCCTGATCCAGGTTCCATTGGCGTTTGTAGTCACCAATCACGATATCAGCAGCGGCGGGGTCTTTCCTGCTCAACCAAGGCCAGCAATAGCCCGCGACCACACGAGCTTTGTTCCCGTGGTTTTTCTCGTTGATTGCGTCATGCATCGCCTGAGGTGAGTCGAACAACTTAAACTCGTACTCTTGGGTCTCAAGCGTCGGATTTGCCGTCGAGCGAATGCCTAGCGTGTCATCCAGCCATGCCAGGTAACCGTCAGAACCACTGCAGCGAAACTGCGAAGACAGCACGTGTTCTTCAACCACAGCACCCTTGGCTTTTGCAAAAGCGCGTATCGCCTGCTTGCTGCCGATATCGCTCAAGGTTACACGCTGGTCCTCATCAATAAAGAAAATGGAGCATTTCGCTGAGTCGATCAGCTCCTTGATCTGGTTTTCCCCAAGGTTTCCATAAAGCCCGCTTTTCTCATTCAGCCGGTGAGCTTCGTCCACGATAAGCGCATCGAATGTGTTGGGCTCAGTGTCGATGAATGCACCAGAGCCTGAGAAGAAATTCGAGAAATGGCTGCGCTTGATGGTGCCAACCAGTTTGCTTTCGTAGACCTTGCGAGGGGCAGCATTCTTGGAGACGTATTTGCTCATCAGCTTCAATTCGGTGAGCTTCACCAGCAGATTGATAGCCAGGACAGTCTTTCCGGTGCCCGGCCCACCTTCGATGATCATCACCTTTGGTGCTTGGTCCGAGGCCTCGCTTGCCGCCGCCAGCGCCGACTCAAAAATTGCTTTCTGATCGTCAATCAATACGAACTCGGGTTTGCCTTTCATCAACCCCCTGAGGGCTTCGGCTAGCGCCTTGGATGGGCGAATTTTTCCTTCGGACAGCTCGTAAAGAACCTCTTTGTTGTCGCCATGACTTATATGCTTCTTCAGAAAGGTTCTGAGTTTACTGAGCTCTTCTGGGCCTTTCAGAAACAGAGGAGCCTTGCTGATGTGGGGTTCATACTGGGCTGAATCTATGACCCCGTCGCTGACGTAGTTATGGAGGTAGGCGCACGGACGGATTTCGATGCTTTTGTCATACACCGCCTCGTTGAAGCCTTCCAACAGCGCTGCATATGACCACACCTGGTAGGACGGGTGAATGGTCTCAATGAGGCCGCCACCCAATGTCGTTTTGACGATGGCATCCTTGGTTGTGGCATTGGCCTTACTCCATTGCTTAAGCTCGATCAGCACGGCCTTTTTTGCCTGGTTTTCGTCGCGTCCGGTGAGTAGAAAGTCGATTCGCTTCGACGACTGCGGAATGTGCAATTCAATGGCCAGGCCTGCATCGCTCGGCAGGCCCTCATCTCTAAGGACCTTGGCCATGTAAGTCAGGGATCCTTGCCACGACCTGATTTCTGAGGAGCCAACGTTCTTGCCAGTAGCTTCCTTGTAATGCCTGAGGATCACCTCCTCAATGTCATCGTTATCGTTGTCTTTAAGAAATTGCTGTTTGGTCGCAGCGTAAACGATCACGGGTTGTCCTTAAATGCGTGTTGTTCAGAGTCGGTCGTACTTTTTGCTGTTGCTTCTGGCTTTATCTACGGGATACTTCCGGCCATTTGAGGCGAGCTTCTGCGTGACTGCTTCGTTGAGGTCAATACCAAGTACGCTGCTAAGGCGAACCAGGTACATCAGTACGTCCGCCAGTTCGTCCTTTACGGCCAGACCGATTTCAGGATCTTTAGCTACAGAGAGCGAATCGGCATCGCTCATCCATTGGAAAATCTCGCACAGTTCTCCTACCTCACCAGTGAGCGCCAGGATGAGATTTTTGGGGGAATGGAACTGCTGCCAGTCGCGATCATCTGCGAACCGTTGGAGGGATGCGGCAAGCTTCACTACGTCAACCAGTGGCGCGGATGCGCTTTCTGAGTCACTCACGGGCTATCTCTTTGGCAACGATGGGGACAATGTGTAGGAAATCCGGCCTTGGATTGTAAGGGTTTTTACCGCTTTCGCAGTTTTTTGTGTTTAGCCTCACCTGTCGGCAACTGGTCGGATTGATGCCAGTGCTCAGCATTTGGCCAAAAGCGAGCACGACAATTCGTCAAACCTGTGCGGGCCTCGACGGGTTTGTCCTTTTGTCTAATTGGTTAAGGCCGTTCAGGCAATAATGGGCGTGCTACTATATCGCCACCTCTTTCCTGAGACGTCTCTTCTGCCATCAGGTAATCACCATGGACGACGTAGTCATAACGCATTTGGATGTGTACCAGAGCTGGCAAAACCATCTCTTCAAATTCAGTCTCGACGATCCCAAGACGAACGTACCCGGGCTGCGCAAACCGCAATTGGCTGCGCTCTATGCCACCTTGGGACATCTGGTGGTTGATCCCTCTTCGACGGCCACAGTGGTCATGCCGACCGGTACAGGGAAGACCGACACTATGCTCGCGCTGATCATCGCTGCGAGGATGCCCAGGACCTTGATCTTGGTTCCCTCGGATGCCCTAAGAACGCAGTTGGTGGGCAAGTGTACGGAGATGAAGACGCTCCGCTCCGTGGGTGCAGTATCGGATACGGCGCGCAACCCCATTGTTGCAGCCATCGATTCAAAGCTGTCAGAGGACCAGGTTGCTGATTTGGCTAGCGCCAACATCATTGTGGCCACTCCCCAGGCTCTGTTGTTATTCAAAGAGGCCGCCTTGGAGGCGTTGGTCAACATGTGCAGCCACCTGATGATCGACGAGGCTCATCATGTCGCTGCTGCCAGCTGGAACCGGATCAAAACCGCCTTCATGGGTAAACCATGTATTCAGTTCACTGCAACGCCATTCCGGGAGGATGGTCTGGCTCTAGCTGGCAAGATTATCTACAACTACCCGCTCCGGGATGCGCAGCTTGACGGCTATTTCAAAGGTATCGAGTTCCATCCGGTACGAGAATATAACCTCAAGCTGGCCGATCAGGCCATCGCAGACAAGGCTGTTGAGCTGCTCAGGGCTGACCTCAAGGCTGGGTATAACCATCTGATGATGGTGCGGGCAAAGTCGCATAAGCGGGCGTCGGACCTGTTTGAGATATACAAGCAGCACCCCGACCTCACGCCGGTACTGATTCATAGCAATGTGCCGAATCAGGCTAGGGTGATGGCTGAAATTATCAAGAAGAAGCACCGGATCATCGTGTGCGTCGATATGCTTGGTGAGGGCTTCGATCTGCCCGAGCTCAAAATTGCTGCCATTCATGACCAACACCAAAGCCCTGCAGTGACGCTCCAGTTCATTGGCCGGCTGACACGGGTTGATGCGGCCCTAGGCGATGCCAAGTTCGTGGCGAACATCGCTAACCAGAAGACCGACCATCAGATGGCTGACCTCTATAAGGAGAGTGCTGACTGGGGGGCAGTCATTCGCAATGTAAGTGAGAAAAAGGTCAGCCGGGAAATTGAGAAGGCGGACTTCAACGAACAGTTCGCTGAGGGTGACGATGCCCAGGTGATCTTTGGGCTCAACCCGAACCCCAAAATCAGCGCCGTGGCGTATCACGTCTCTGCCAAAGACTGGACACCGCAGCGGGCGCAGAGTCTGGACGGGCGTAGAGAGATACTGCAGTACTTCTCGATCAATGAGCAAGCCGATACCGTTATTGCGGTAACCCGGCGAGAGACATTAGTTGGCTGGGCTCAGACCGAAGAAATCGTCGATACCAACTGGAATCTTTACATCGCGTTCTATGACAAAGCGCAGAAAACCCTCTTCATTCACACCTCGGGTGACGACACTCAGGCAACTCGCTTCCTGAACCTGGTGGCCAAAGACTCCCGTCGCATCAATGGTGAGCCGGCGTTCCGGACGCTCCACGACATCAAGCTGATGAAGCTTCAGAACGTTGGCCTGTCCCGCGCCCGGAAAGACCTGCGGTTTACGATGCATGTGGGGCGCGACATCAACCAAGTGATCAGCGATATCGAGAAAGGCAATGCGACAAAGTCGAACATCTTCGCCACTGGTTTTGAGGATGGAGAACGAACCACCGTAGGCTGCTCGCACAAGGGCAAGATCTGGGAGATGAACTCCTCTCCGATAAACTACTGGGTCGAGTGGTGCAAGCGAATGGCGGTCAAACTCAACGACAACACCATTGACCCTGGTGACGTCCTCAAAAATGTCATGCGTGCCGACCAAATCAAGGGCAAATGGCCAGAGGGGCTGTTCTACGCCGACTGGCCTGTGTCGATCGCGATCGAAAACGAGCAAAGGATCTCGCTGTATTTTCAGGGAGAGACTTTCAACCTGCTCGATGTCGAGCTTGGTAAGCCTGAGTACATTGATGCACGGACGCTGGAGATCCCCGTCATTGTTGTGGGTAACGAGGGTGAGGAGCGCCGGCTGACCACCATCGCCATCAAATTGTTGGAAGATGGGTACAAGACCTCCTGCCCAGGTGTGAAGATCCTTTATCCCCACGAAATGCCACTGGATTCTTATCTGGATGGAGAGCCGCTGGTACTTCTCAAGGTCGACGGATCCATGGTGCAGGGGAACTACCGTCAATACTCACTCAACAGCATGGATGTAAAACTACCTGCCGGTTTGCTCGAAGCCTGGGATTGGGGAACGACGAAAATCCATCAGGAGTCCATGCGTGCGGAACGACGCAAGGATTCAGTACAAGGGTTCACTTTCGACAAGATCGCTGACGATTATTCAATAGTGTTCAACGATGACGGCAAAGGCGAAATCGCTGACCTGGTGGCAATTCGGGAAAACCAGGATGCCATTTACGTCGACCTGTACCACTGCAAATTCTGTCCTATGACGGATGGCGTGGCTGCGCCTGGTGCGCGCGTCGCCGATGTCTATGAAGTATGCGGTCAGGCATCCAGGTCGGTGAAATGGCTTTACACCGGCGACAAGTTCTTCAACCGGCTAATGGATCGCTACCAGCAAGGACTGCTGAAGGACTTCGACAGAATCCTGAAAGGCACGCCTCAGCAGCTAGAGATCCTGCGCAACAAATGCCACGACCATGAGCTGATCTTCAAGTTTGTGATCGTGCAGCCTGCGATATCAGCGAAGAAGGTATCGAAGGAGCAACTGGCCGTCTTGGGAACGAGCTACTCATACATCAAGAGCATCTCGGGCTCGGACATCAAGGTCATTGTAAGCCCTTGATTGACTTGCATCAGCGGAATTGCAGCTGATTCCGCTGATGTCATGCTTTGATCCGCACCTCCTAGGCTCCCTTTGGTAATAGTCTATAAGTAGGAGTCAGAAGTTTTTGCGAAGATTGCCTTTGGCGATTTTCTCCAAGATCTGCATGTAGCGCTCAGATGTTACTTTAGAAATTTCTAAGGTGTTGGTGAAAATGGGGGGGAGATCTTTGCCGGGAACCTCGTATTTTGCGGAAACCTGCGTGGTCAGTGCGTTGTAGAGACTGATCAATGTTGGGCAGCTAGCATATTGAGGAAACACTCGGACCGCCTCGTCCAGAGAGTTATACAGGGGGATGCTATACATGTGGCCCGTGGTTTCATCTATGTTCCCGTAGAATCTCGCTTGCGCGTCTTTGAGGAAGTGTTTGAGCAGGTGGGGGTCCAGCACAGGCACACCGTTGCGGGGATACCCTGCATGAAACTGACCGTTTATGATCACTAAGGGCATAACCGTAATGTCATTGCGGCCTATGAGTGATGGGTAGTGCACTGCGCAGAATTCTTGTAGATTTTCGCGGACTCGCTCTGCTTTTCGGCTGGCTTGAGTAGTTTTGTATTCTATTCCATTGTTGTCGAAGATCTCGTTGTGATAATCCAGCGGAGTGATCGGTGTGCGCCGGCTTCTGAGTTCAGCGATTACTATCAAATTGCCTAGGGCAAATGTCAGATCAATTTCTTCAAATTTTTTTGGCGCGTATTTGAATTTCAATGCGGCGGTCCAGTAGAGGTGCTCAGCCAGTACTGGGTTGTTTGATCGGCACTCTTGCATAACTTTTAACGTGTCTAGCTCGAATAACTTGCCACGTCGTTTAGAATTGGGGTCTATCCGCTGCAGCCAAGTGTCGAAATTTCGCCCAATACTAGCAGTCAGCAGGGCGCTCACTGGGAAACATACATGCTCATCAAGAACCAGCAAGGGTTGGCTCCAAAGGTCGTTTTGGATGCTGCGGGCGTCGTAGGAGAGCATTTCGATAACGATCGTTACGTCTTCTGGAGTCATCTTTGTGCAACGCACTAGGTTATCAATCAAATCGTCCAGCCGAATTCTTGGGGCAAAGTCCAGCAGCTCGTCCCACTGCCTTGGCGATGGCTTGGATAAAGCCGTCTCTTTAATCTGAATTGAAAGAATCGCTAAGTGAAACCACACCTTCAAAACATTGCGGATTGCCTTATCCTTGGTATTGCCGGATGCTGAGTCCAGCAAGGGATGCAGGTGCTCGTCGACCATGTAGTGCGGTGCGGCTCGATGATAGAAAGCCGACATCTGCGCCTCATCCGATAGATCCTGCCATCGAATGCAGGATAATACGTTACCCGAGCTTTGGTAATGCAGGTATTGACCTTCGTATAACAATGACTCAGCAATCAAGCGCCGGCTTTTCCAATCGCGGACGATATGCATTGCATTGGTGGCGTTATGGTGATCCCGACGATATTTGGAGACGGCCTTGATCAAATGTGGGTCAGGTGTGGTGGAGGCTAGTACCACTCCATTTGGATGCGGGAAAAATCTGACCTCGCCGTAGAGCAAATCCTGCCAGATTCGCGAGAAGCTATGAAAAATCTGGGCCATTGAGGTTTCGTTCTCAAAGAATATGAATTTGTCCAGTTGATGAGGACGAGCTTCAGGAAAGACCCGGTCTATGTCATCTCTATACTTTATTAATAGCTCCCAGAAAGGCCCGCATAAGCTATCGAGCCGAAACGCGTTCAAAGTATTAGGATCAACCTCAACGCCGCCATTAGTAAGGGTGGACTTAAGGTCAAGATACTGTTCCATCGCCGCGTCGGGCTGTCCCGTCATGAGCGCCATCTGTTCCTCGGAAATCCGGTAGAATGCGTGATTGGCGGCACCCAAGTGTGCTTGGATAAGTTCGTTCGCGCTTAGCGGAGTTTCTCGGCTGAAAGTGAATTGCTGACGAGTATTTTGTACGCGCTGGAAATGCTCATTGAGCCAGCTAACACCATTGAGAAAACCGCGCTCCTCGGTTCGCTCGCCCCTAGTCCACTCATAGGCTTGAAGCCAGCTGGAAATATTAAACTTCTCTAGCATAGCTGGATGAGGAAGTTGTCGATCACGGGCTAGTTTCAACAGCGTTGTTTGGGAGTGGTTCATAGCGAGAAATCCCTGCCTCGATTGTTGGAAATGGTGTAACTCGCAGCTGATAGCGCAGCTAGACGATATTCCCTTGTAAGGCTCACATCAAGCCATACCTGTCACCGCTGGCACAATTCCCGTAAAGCCGGGAGCACAAGTCTTTGAATGCCCCCTAGCGTTTGCTCCCAAATCAAAGTTGCCGTTCAGTAAGGGCAGCTAATGGCCGACTGCTGTCAGCGCCGAACGGTGGCTATGAGTGGATAGCAGCCGGTCTTACTCATAGATTGAAAACCCATGTTTTTTGTAAACGACGAGCGAGCAGCCGCACGGTCAGCAGATAGTAATAGCGTGTTGCATCGCTTCGTCGATTTAGTCTTTGCTCAAGAAACCAAGCCACGTGCTTTTTCTGCCGAGTCCAAGGCTCCTGCGCTGCCAGCGCTCTGCGATCTCAGCCTGGATGGTTTTCGCCTGTCGCACATGGCGTTGGCGGCTGGCGTGAGATCCGGTCAGCACGCCAGCCAGGAACAACTCCATATCAAATGGCTTTCTCATGTCCGCCCCCCAATGTAGGCCGCGACCACATCAATCCGACCGTGCCCCAGCTCATAGCTGATTTGCCGCCCGGCCTCATTGACGATTGAGTTTTTTTGTTGGCTGTGTGACTAGCTTTGCGCGAGACGCTTGTACCACGCAATACCCGGAAGGGGCAGCTATCGTGCCGCGGATCCCATGGGAGGCAGCGGTCCCCTACGATACTCGTTTGAGATCTTTCGCCTAATAAGCCTCACTCAGTTGAAGCTAAACCGTTCCCGATGCTTAGCAAGATACCTGCGATTACCATCGCTCAATTGGCCGATTCTTGTGAATTCGTCCAATCGTAAAATGTAGCGCTCCTGTTCCTTCAGCTTATCGCTGATAAGAACATCACCATTTTGCGAAAATGAGATTAAGCCAGAATCAAACAGGCGATCAATGTGCGCAGCCAGAAGCAGGCCGTTGTCTATATCTAAACGTTCGGCGTTATCGGC
This sequence comes from Pseudomonas shirazica, assembly GCF_015168335.1. Lineage (NCBI taxonomy): Bacteria > Pseudomonadati > Pseudomonadota > Gammaproteobacteria > Pseudomonadales > Pseudomonadaceae > Pseudomonas > Pseudomonas shirazica. The sequence goes on along the minus strand of NZ_CP063456.1, from coordinate 3,082,047 downwards.
TAGGCTCCATGCGTGGATATGAGAGGCAACCAACAGACTTGGATTTTGCAGTCCAGTGAGAGCGCACTTGCTATTCCAGCGACTTAGCAATCCAGAACGGAATGCCCCTTGACCAACCCTGGCTTCGATCAGTGCCGTTCTGGTTGTACTGCTTATCTTTTGAGGCGAGCCGGCATCAATTATGCGGTCCTCATAGTCGATAAAAATTCCAGCTTGTTCTAGCAGGAATTGGCCGGCATCGGCGGGCAGTGAAGCCATGTAGATCTGGTTTATACCGCTCGCACTGTTGAAGAGTCGAGGTTCAGTACGAGTGTCGAATCGTGCCATGTAGATTTCAGCAATATCATCACTGCGCATCGGGCGCTTTAACTCGTTGTAGCTAATATCTACGCGATGCCCTTCGTTCTGCCATTCCTTAAATGACTGCCGAGGAGGGCGTTCAGCGATGTAGGATTTGCCCCGAGCTGTCGCAATACCCCGGATGTAGTTGTCGTGATAACAGAAAATCAAATCTCCGGTTTGGACTTTGGCGACGTTATCCCAGTGAGTTCGGAATTGCTCCTTTCCATGCTTGGATCGTGAACTACGAGGAGCCCATAAAAATTGACCGTTTTTGGCTTCCTTATGAGTTGCGCCCAGGTTTACCCAAAAAAATTGCATCTCGCGTCCTAAGTGCTGGTCTGTCGCTGGCGACTCTAGCGTGAGTTCCTACGGCGTGGAAGGAAATTTCCTACAACGCATGAAGAATCGCTGTTCTCGTTGTGTCGCATTGGCTTAGGACTTTGAGAATCGTTGGAAAGGTGTGCGGGCGGGCTTGAGCCAGAACGGATGGGCTACGGTAGGGAGAAGGGATTGCTAGAAAGCAAGAGGCGCGTAGCCTCTACAAGTCCGCTCCCTGCCTGACGGTAGGAAATCAATTGGAGGTGCCATCGTGTTTGTTCGCCCCATAGCCGCACATGAATTGCGGCTTTATCGGAGTCTGCGTTTGCGGGCACTGCGAGAGTCACCGGATGCGTTCGCAAGTACCTACGAGCGTGAGGCAACTCGAAGCGACGATAATTGGGAAGCCCGTGTCTCCGCTGTAGCAACCTCCACCAGCGCACAGGCTTTTTTGGCTTTTCAGCATGCCGCCTTGTGGCTTGGTTTGGTGCAAATCATCAGAAGCTGAGCCAGGTGTCGTCGAGGTTTTTCAGATGTGGGTGGACCCTGTCTCGCGTGGTGTTGGAGCCGGTCGGGCTCTGCTGGCAAGAGCTATTGCTTGGGCTGAAGGTCGAGGGGAGCAACGTATACGCTTGGGCGTGACGATCGCAGATACGCCGGCGATGCGCCTGTATAGGTCAAACGGATTTTGTGACATCGGCTTGCCGGAACCTTTGCGCCAAGGCTCTTCTATAAGCTCTCAGTCGATGGAACTGAACCTGTGTTTACGCTCTGGTACTGATAGCCCGGCTCGATAGCTGCTGTGGCTGAGTTGTGGTGTCGGGCGGTGAAGCGGGGATATTTAGTCGCATGGTTCCGGTGGGAGAAAAGCCTTCAGAGATTTCTGAAGGCGGCCCTGAGTAACGAGTAGGCGCTTCAGCGCATCATGCCCAGCTCGGCATCATCCATCAGCGCCTTAGCCAAAGCGCAGAGGTAATGTGAAGCCCAGATCAGCTGGGGTTTGTCTTCCATCAAGCCGTCCAGGGTCATATCCCGTGCGTAGCCCATAAGCTCCGAGGCTTGTTCGCGGGCGCTCTGGCAGGGGATGCCTGCTTCGATGCGGAACAGCGGATGGGTCTGGTTTTCACCTTGGTAGAAGGTGGTTTTGCCGACGGTGAATTTGGTTTCTTCTGTGGTCATTGTTCAATCTCCCCGAAACTTCTAGTGCCTGGACTGGCCTCATCGCCGGCAAGCCAGCCCCCACAAATACTGCACAGGCCTCGAGATGTGGGGCAGCTTAGATCCATGTGGGAGCCTTGCTTGCTGGCGATAGGGGCAGCCCAGGCGACACATAAATGAAGCCTTAATGCAAAGTCCTAGGCTCAGTGGGCATCTGCACCTGGACCAGTGCGGACTCAAGCAAAGCTCGCAGCGTCTCCAGCTCATGCATCGAGGCCATCATCAGAATCGACGCTGGTGACTTGGGCTGCAGCAGCATTGCCTGATGCACAACGGTCGCTGCGCATAGTGCGTAGTCCGTGGCTTGGATCAGGGTGTCTTCAAGGCAGAGAGTATTTTGGGGTGGATCTGGGACTATCTTCAGCATGCTTACGCTCCAACAATGGTTGAGCTGCTATCCACCTCGCTGTCAAACGGGAGGGTGGCAGCTGTACGCGGGTTGACAGACCGAGATTGTTGGCACTCGGCGCACACGAGGGTGCCCGCACGTACAGCCGCCATAAGCGTATGCACACGGACAACAATCGACGGCCTGTCAAAACCGGTCGCTGAATTGGCAGCGACGGAGCGAGACTAGGACTCACGATTTCCATGTGCAACGAAAAACAGGCGCAGGGAGTATCTTTGGGAAATGGCCTACAAGGAAGGGGTTAATTCTGACATTTTTCGCCCATTCACCTTCACAGCATGCAACGCCGACTGCTCAGTTAACGGCCAGTGGATCTCAAAAAGCTTTCCACTCACGAATCCCTGTATCCAGTTATGTCGCAATGCCAACCAACGGTCCAGCATGGACTTTCGCCACTCAAGCCTTGAAACTGACCCGCTCGCATCTGGACCAAGGCAGGTCACGGTCCAGCCCCTGACAACGGACGCCAAGTAACAGCCCATGGAATGCACCGAAGATGACTATCGAAGCTTTTGCCCCTTTCCAGCTCCTCGCCACTGACCTGCTGAAGTATCTACCGGCTGACCAGCCAGATGGCTCCCACGACCTGTCCCACATCCATCGCGTATGGGTCAACGCGCAACGGATACAGCGCGTAGAAGGCGGCGACCTGGAAGTTCTGCTTGCAGCGACGGTGCTGCATGATTGTGTCGCAGTAGAAAAGAACTCGCCCTTGCGTGGGCAGGCGTCAACGCTGTCCGCACAAAAGGCGGCGTCAATCCTCGCTGATATGGGCTGGCCCTTGCAGCGCATCGAGCAGGTGGCGCATGCAGTCAAAACCCACAGCTACTCGGCTGGCTTCGAGCCGCTCACCCTTGAGGCCAGGATTCTTCAGGACAGTGATCGCCTGGACGCCATAGGTGCAGTGGGTATCGCCCGGTGTTTTTACGTTTCCGGGCGAATGGGGTCGGCGCTGTACGATTTCGAGAACCCCGCGGCGTGGGGGAGGGAGTATCAGGACAAGGCGTATGCGGTCGAGCACTTTCATACCAAGCTGCTCAAGCTTGCGTCAGGTTTTAAAACTGCTGAAGGGGCTCGGCTGGCTGCTGAGCGCCATGCTCGGCTTGAAGTGTTTCTTGCGGATTTCATGGATGAGGTCGGGGCTGGCGGGGTAGGGATGCAGTGACGGGGCTTGGAGCGATTAGCAGGTTGTTTTGGGCGTTGGCCAGTTGTCCTGGAACTGCATATGGCTGATCGATTTGGCAGGTGCCTTTGGGCAAGGTGCCAGGCCTTGGGTTTTGGAGGCGGGTAGCTGTGGTCTCATGGCCCTGAGTATTGCGTTTGGGCGGGGAAGAATCTGGCGTGGGCATGGCACCGGCTGCGCCGGTGTTCGCGGCTGAAGCCGCTCCTACAGGGGGACCTGCTAATTCAGGGAGATGTGGGCAGTTTTGAGGGCGGATTTGTTCGTGGAGACCTTTTGTGTGCGGTTCTGCTTATTGATGAGTGGCTTGCAGCTTTTTTAGCGGGTTTACCGTGGATGGCACGGGCTGCGCCCGTGTTCGCGGGCGCGCCCGCTCCCACAGGGGGGGACGCGCAGGGTTTGAGCGCTGTGTTGGGGCATTCAGATAATCCAGCTTTGGCGGAGCGGGAGTGTCGAGCGGGGCGGGGTCTGGGGCAATGAATAGGCGGGCTGAGAGGCGAGAGATGCCGCACAGCCCGGATCGTGCTCGTCTCAGAGAGGTGGCGCTATGTAGACAACCCGGTTTCGTCCATTCTGTTTGGCGTCATAAAGTCCCTTGTCAGCGCGTTCCAGCGCGTCATCCAGCGTTTCTCCTGTGGCAAACAGGGTGCACCCGATGCTCAGGGTTACGTTCAATTGGCCACTGGGCAACTGCATCGGGCTGGCACCCACCTGTTCGCGAATCCGCTCAGCAATGCGGGTCAGCTCTTCGCTGTCCTTCACCTGCAAAATTGCAACAAACTCTTCACCCCCATGGCGCACCACCAAGTCATCGGGGCGCAGTGCCGCGCGCAGGCGGCGGGCCGTTTCGCACAGCACCTTGTCACCGCCGCCATGGCCGTACTTGTCGTTGATGGACTTGAAGTGGTCCAGGTCGGCATAAACCGCACCCAGCTGTAAGCCGTTCACCTCGGCCAATCGCCGTTCATGTGCTTCAAACGCCGACAACGCGCCGCGGTTCCACAGTTGTGTCAAAGGGTCGAGCAGGGCTTTGCGTTGTTCGCGATCCATTTCAAGCCGCAGATCGCGGTTCACCTGGGCCAAGGTACGCAGCTGCAGATACCCCTCGGCGAGCGTGGCCAGGTCCCTGAAGTTCGCTTGCTGAGCCTCGCTGAGCACGCGCGGGCGCGGGTCGAACATGCACAGCGTACCGATGGCTTTACCGTTGCCAGCACGCAAGGGGTGGCCGGCGTAAAAGCGGATGTAGGGCTCGTTCAGCACGAGTGGGTTGTCGACGAAGCGTTCGTCGCACAGGGCGTCGGGCACCGTCAGGGTATCCTCGCCGAGAATGGCGTAGCCGCAGAACGAAACACTGCGCGTCGTCTCGCTTGCCTCAAGGCCTATGCGGGCCTTGAACCACTGCCGGTCCTGGTCGATCAGGCTGATAAGCACAGTGTCCACATGGGCCAGGTCCTGGGTGAGCCGCACCAGGGTATCCAGGTAATGCTCGGCTGGCGTGTCGACCAGGTTCATGTCGTCGAGCGTGCGCTGGCGCAGCGTTTCGTCAGCGGGCAAGGGGCAAGCTGGCATTGTGGGTCCTCCGTTCCTTGGTTGGCTTGGGTACCTGGCGGGTGCGCGGGCTGTATACCGTCGAAACAAGCACAGCATAGGCCATGGCGTGATGCACGGTCGGCCGACAATTTCTTGCCGGGAGTGTGATTTCTTTCGCTCGATCTTCGTCAAGGATGCTACCCCTTAGCCGTCGTCTGGGGACTGATACAGGGCCTTCCATGCAAACGCTGTTGAACGAGATTCTCGAAGAAGTACGTCCCTTGATCGGCAAGGGCAAAGTGGCTGACTACATTCCCGCGCTGGCCGATGTGCCGGCGAACCAGCTGGGCATCGCGGTCTATGGCAACGATGGCAGCTATTACTGCGCAGGCGACGCGCTGGTGCCGTTCTCGGTGCAGAGTATTTCCAAGGTGTTCAGCCTGGTGCAGGCGATTGGGCACTCGGGGGAAGCCATTTGGCAGCGGCTTGGCCATGAGCCTTCCGGCCAGCCGTTCAACTCGCTGGTGCAGCTGGAGTTCGAACGCGGTCGGCCGCGTAATCCCTTTATCAATGCGGGTGCGTTGGTGATCTGCGATATCAACCAGTCGCGCTTCGCTGCACCCACGTTGTCGATGCGCGATTTCGTGCGGCGGCTATCGGGCAATCCCCATATCGCGATCGATGCCCGCGTTGCCGACTCGGAGTATCAGTTCCGCGCGCGCAACGCGGCCATGGCTTACCTGATGCAGTCGTTCGGCAACTTCCATAACGAAGTGGAGACGGTGCTGCGCAGCTATTTCAGCTATTGCGCGCTGCAGATGAATTGCCTGGACCTGGCTCGGGCGTTCTGTTTCCTGGCCAATGATGGGTTCTGCAAGCACAGTGGTGAGCAGATTCTGACCCGGCGCCAGACCCAGCAGGTGAACTCGATCATGGCCACCAGCGGGTTGTATGACGAAGCAGGGAATTTCGCCTATCGGGTGGGGTTGCCGGGCAAGAGTGGCGTGGGGGGCGGGATTGTGGCGATCGTGCCGGGGCAATTTACCGTGTGCGTGTGGTCGCCGGAGTTGAATGCGGCGGGTAACTCCCTGGCCGGCATGGCGGCGCTCGAACTGCTCAGTTCGCGGATCGGCTGGTCGGTGTTCTGATCGGCGGGCCCGGTGGCTGAGGTAGGCCCGGTCGATACCTCAGCTCGTCGGGTCCTGCCCCAGTACCTTGGCCAGGGCCACGCGGGCATCTTCAAGCTGTACCAGTGAAGCATGCCGCGCGCCCAGCGCGTCACCGTTCTGAATAGCGGTCAGAATCGCCTTGTGGCGGGGCAGGGCGAGTTCGTCGAAATTCGCCCGCTGGTTGGAGTAGCGCACCGACTCGCGCAGCGCCATCGACAGCATGTTGCACAGGTAGGCCAGCAGGTCGTTGTGGGTGGCGTCGGCGATGCGGGCGTGGAAGTCCAGGTCCGGTTGCAGGCGCTCTTCATGGTTGCGGGCGGCTTCCATGCGCTGGTAGGCCTCACCGATAGACGCCACATCCGCCGCGGAGGCGTTGGTGGCGGCCAGGGCCGCGGCCGCGGGCTCGATGACCCAGCGTACGCTGCTCAGCATGTTGAAGAATTCCTGTTGCGGCGTGGCCTGCATCAGCCAGTGCAGTACGTCCGGGTCGAGCATGTGCCAGTCATGGCGCGGCCGCACCAGGGTACCCACCCGCGGGCGGGCCTCGATCAGGCCCTTGGCGGTAAGGGCGCGCATCGCCTCGCGGAACACCGGCCGGCTGATCGCGTAGGCTTCGCACAGGCTGGCCTCGGAAGGCAGCTTCTGCCCGGGTGCGAGTTGGCCGGATACGATCTGTACGCCAAGGTCCTGGACCAGGGTGGCGTGCATGCTCTTGCGCGTGGTGGGTTGGCGGTAGTTCATGTGGGGCGGGGCGGATCCTTCGGGCGGGGGCAGCATCATAGCATTAGCGCGTCTACGCGGTGCATGGCACCGGCTGCGCCGGTGTTCGCGGCTAAAGCCGCTCCTACAGGTATTGCGCTGCTCTGCGGGTCGGCGCAGTACCTGTGGGAGCGGGCATGCCCGCGAAGCAGGCGACGCGGTGCATGGCACCGGCTGCGCCGGTGTTCGCGGCTAAAGCCGCTCCTACAGGTATTGCGCTGCTCTGCGGGTCGGCGCTGTACCTGTGGGAGCGGGTATGCCCGCGAAGCAGGCGACGCGGTGCATGGCACCGGCTGCGCCGGTGTTCGCGGGCATGCCCTGATGCCAGTCAGTCAAGCAATTTGATGCCGCTTTGCGGCCCATCGCCGGCAAGTCGGGCTCCCCCAGATACGGCGCAGACCCCAAGAGTTTCGCGGTCCCTGTGGGAGCCCGGCTTGCCGGCGATGGGCTGCGCAGCAGCCCCAATGACGCTAAACGACAGGCTTCAGGCCTTAGTGCGAGTGCTTGGGCACCGCCGCCCCGCGGCATCCGACCAGGAAGTCGAAGTCACAACCCTCATCGGCCTGCATGACGTGGTCCAAATACAGCTTGGCGTAACCACCGCTGATCAACTGCGGCGGGGCTTGCAGGTCGGCCAGGCGGCCGGCCAGTTCCTCGTCGGTAATGTCCAGGTGCAGCCGGCCTTCCTTGCAATCCAGTTCGATCCAGTCACCTTCGCGCACGGCAGCCAACGGCCCGCCAGCTGCAGCTTCCGGCGCCACGTGCAGCACCACGGTGCCGTAGGCGGTGCCGCTCATGCGGGCATCGGAAATACGCACCATGTCGGTCACGCCCTGGGCCAGCAGCTTGGCCGGCAGGCCCATGTTGCCGACCTCGGCCATGCCCGGGTAGCCCTTGGGCCCGCAGTGCTTCATCACCAGCACGGAACTGGCATCCACATCCAGCTCGGGGTCGTTGATGCGTGCCTTGTAGTCGTCGAAGTTCTCGAACACCACGGCGCGGCCACGATGCTGCATCAGCGCCGGGGTGGCGGCCGAGGGCTTGAGCACGGCGCCCTTGGGCGCCAGGTTGCCGCGCAGGATGCAGATGCCGCCATCGGCCACCAGCGGCTTGTCGATCGGGCGGATCACCTCTTCGTCGTACAGCGGTGCGGCCTGGCAGTTGTCCCACAGGCTCTTGCCGTTGGCCGTCAGCGCGGCAGGGTTGGGCAGCAGGCCGTGTTCGCCCAGGCGGCGGATGACCGCAGGCAGGCCGCCGGCGTAGTAGAACTCCTCCATCAGGAAACGGCCCGAAGGCTGCAGGTCGACCAGGGTTGGCGTACCGCGGCCGATGCGGGTCCAGTCTTCCAGCTGCAGGTCCACGCCGATGCGTCCGGCAATGGCCTTCAGGTGAATCACCGCGTTGGTCGAGCCACCGATGGCGGCGTTGACGCGGATGGCGTTCTCGAAGGCTTCGCGGGTGAGGATTTTCGACAGGCGCAGGTCTTCGCGCACCATGTCGACAATGCGCATGCCCGACAGGTGGGCCAGCACGTAACGGCGTGCATCCACCGCCGGAATGGCGGCGTTGTGCGGCAGCGAGGTGCCCAGCGCTTCGGCCATGCAGGCCATGGTCGAGGCGGTGCCCATGGTGTTGCAGGTGCCTGCCGAGCGCGACATGCCGGCCTCGGCCGAGAGGAACTCGTTGAGGTCGATCTGGCCGGCCTTGTAGGCCTCGTGCATCTGCCAGACGATGGTGCCGGCGCCAATGTCCTTGCCTTTGTGCTTGCCGTTCAGCATCGGCCCGCCGGTAACCACGATCGCCGGCACGTCACAGCTCGCCGCGCCCATCAGCAGCGCCGGGGTGGTCTTGTCGCAGCCGGTCAGCAGCACCACGGCGTCCACCGGGTTGCCACGGATCGCTTCCTCCACATCCATGCTCGCCAGGTTGCGGGTGAGCATGGCGGTGGGGCGCAGGTTGGACTCGCCGCTGGAGAACACCGGGAACTCCACCGGGAAGCCGCCAGCCTCCAGCACGCCCTTTTTGACATGTTCGGCAATCTTGCGGAAGTGCGCGTTGCACGGGGTCAGCTCCGACCAGGTGTTGCAGATGCCGATGATCGGCTTGCCCTGGAATTCGTGGTCCGGAATACCCTGGTTCTTCATCCAGCTGCGGTACATGAAGCCGTTCTTGTCGGCGGTGCCGAACCATTGGGCGGAGCGCAGTGGGCGTTTGCTATCAGACATGGGAACACCTAATTAGTATTACTATTTGTCGTTGTGAGATCGACTGTACTGATAAAAATGGTCTCTGTGAAGGCTTGTTGGCTCAATTAGTAATACTATAAGATCATTCACCCAGGTCAGAGGTCTGCCAAAAAGTCCCCGACCAGGTGCTGTACCCATTACAAGAACAATTGGAGACATCGCCATGATTCAGGAGCAGCGGCTCGTCCGCCTGATCACACTGAAACTCATCCCTTTTCTGGTACTGCTTTACCTGGTGGCCTATGTCGACCGTTCCGCGGTGGGCTTCGCCAAGCTGCACATGGGCGCCGACATCGGCCTGGGTGACGCGGCCTACGGCCTTGGCGCCGGGCTCTTCTTTATTGGTTACTTCCTGTTCGAGGTGCCGAGCAACCTGTTGCTCGACCGCTTTGGCGCGCGCCGCTGGTTCGCCCGCATCCTGGTCACCTGGGGCGCGATCACCGTCGGCATGGCCTTCGTTACCGGGCCCAGCGGTTTCTACGTGATGCGCTTTCTGCTGGGGGCGGCCGAGGCGGGCTTCTTTCCGGGCGTGCTGTACTACATCACCCAGTGGTACCCGGTGCGCCATCGCGGCAAGATCCTCGGCTTCTTCATCCTCTCCCAGCCGCTGGCGATGCTGATCACCGGGCCGCTCTCGGGCGCGCTGCTGGGACTCGATGGCATCTACGGCCTGCATGGCTGGCAATGGCTGTTCATCTGCATCGGTACCCCCGCGGTGCTGCTGGCCTGGCCGACCCTGCGCCTGCTGCCAGACAGCCCGGCCAAGGTGCGCTGGCTCAGCGACGAACAGCGCAGCTGGCTGCAGGAACAGCTGGCCAATGACCTGCGCGAGTTCGGCCAGACTCGCCATGGCAATCCGTTGCATGCCCTGAAGGACAGCCGGGTGCTGTTGCTGGCGCTGTTCTACCTGCCGGTGACTCTGAGCATCTACGGCCTGGGCCTTTGGCTGCCGACGCTGATCCACCAGTTTGGCGGCAGTGACCTGGTCACCGGTTTCGTTTCGGCCGTGCCTTACCTGTTCGGCATCATCGGCCTGCTGATCGTGCCGCGCAGCTCCGACCGCCTGAACGACCGCTATGGCCACCTCGGCCTGCTGTATGCCCTGGGTGCGATCGGCCTGTTCTTCAGTGCCTGGCTTAGCGTGCCGGTCATGCAGCTGGCAGCGCTGTGCCTGGTGGCATTCGCGTTGTTCTCCTGCACCGCCATCTTCTGGACCTTGCCGGGCCGGTTCTTCTCCGGTGCCAGCGCCGCAGCCGGCATCGCCTTGATCAACTCGATCGGCAACCTCGGCGGCTACCTGGGCCCGTTCGGTATTGGCGCGCTCAAGGAGCATACCGGGCAGCTGTCGTCGGGGCTGTATTTCCTGGCCGTGGTGATGCTGTTCGGGCTGTTGCTCACCGGGGTTGTCTACAACCGCCTGGAGCGCCGCCAGCGCCTGGCTTCCACGCGGGCAGCCGAAGCCTCCCGCTAATTTTCGCAACCGAGAAGCGAGCACAAACATGCGATTGATCCAATTTGAAACCGCCACCGGCGAGCGCTGCGTGGGCGTGGTGGAAGACGATTACGCCCTGCAGGTGCAGGGCGCAGGCAGCACCCGCGAGCTGGCCCTGCAAGCCATTGCCGCCGGCCGTGACCTGGCCGCTGAAGTGCAGGCTGCCGGCCTGGGCGAGCGCCACGACTACCTGGCCCTGCTGGCCGAAGGCCGCGTGTTGCCGCCACTGGACCACCCGGACCCGGCGCACTGCCTGGTCACCGGCACCGGGCTGACCCACCTGGGCAGCGCCGCAACCCGCGACAAGATGCATCAGCAGCAGGCCGAAGGCGCGGTGACCGACAGCATGCGCATGTTCCAGTGGGGCCTCGATGGCGGTCGGCCGCCGGCAGGCCAGGAGGGCGCGCAGCCGGAGTGGTTCTACAAGGGCGACGGTGGCATCGTCGTGCGCCCTGGCGCCGACCTGCCGCTGCCGGTGTTCGCCGAGGATGCCGGCGAGGAGCCAGAGCTGGTCGGGCTGTACCTGATCGGTGCCGACGGTACGCCTTACCGCCTTGGCTATGCGTTGGGCAACGAGTTTTCCGACCATGTGATGGAGCGGCGCAACTACCTGTACCTGGCCCATTCCAAACTGCGCGCCTGCAGCTTCGGCCCAGAGCTGCGCCTGGGTGCGCTGCCGGCCCACCTGGAAGGCACCAGCCGCATCCTGCGCGACGGGCAGGAACTGTGGCGCAAGCCGTTCCTCTCGGGCGAGCAGAACATGTGCCACAGCTTCGAGAACCTGGAATTCCACCACTTCAAGTACACCCAGTTCCTGCGCCCCGGTGATATCCACGTGCATTACTTCGGCACCGCCACGCTGTCGTTCGCCGACGGCATCCAGGCGCGCCCGGGCGACACCTTCGAAGTCAGCCTCGACGCCTTCGGCCAGCCGCTGCGCAACGGCATTGCCGCCGCGCCCGGGCAGGTTCGCCCCGGGGTGGTGAGAAGCCTTTGAGCCCGCTGCCAGCCAGTTGCTGAATCGGGGCCGCTCTGCGCCCCTTTCGCGGGCTCGCCCGCTCCCACAGTTACCCTGTAGGAGCTGGCTTGCCTGCGATGGGCTGCGCAGCAGCCCCCTTACCGCCATGAGCATCTGAACCGTCTTTCTCAATTACAGGAGCCAACCATGTCTGGAAGCAACTTCATTGGCGGCCAGCGCAGCGCTGCCGGCAGCGTGCGCCTGCAAAGCCTCGACGCGCGCACCGGCGAAGCCCTTCCGCAGGCCTTTGCCCAAGCCACCCCGGAGGAAGTGGACGCCGCCGCGCAGGCTGCCGAAGCGGCCTTCGCCGAATACAACGCCCTGGCGCCGCAGCGCCGTGCGCAGTTCCTCGATGCCATTGCCGACCAGCTGGATGCGCTGGACGACACCTTTGTCGCCACCGTGTGCCGCGAAACCGCACTGCCGGCCGGGCGCATCCAGGGCGAACGCGCGCGTACCAGCAACCAGATGCGCCTGTTCGCCTCGGTGCTTCGTCGTGGCGACTACCTGGGGGCGCGCATCGACCGTGCCCAACCCCAGCGTCAGCCGCTGCCGCGCCCTGACCTGCGCCAGTACCGCACCGGCGTCGGCCCGGTAGCCGTGTTCGGCGCCAGCAACTTCCCGCTGGCCTTCTCCACCGCAGGGGGGGATACCGCCGCGGCGCTGGCCGCCGGTTGCCCGGTGGTGGTGAAGGCGCACAGCGGCCATATGGCTACTGCCGAACGGGTGGCCGAGGCCATCGAGCGGGCGGTGGTGGCCACCGGCATGCCCGCAGGCGTGTTCAACATGATCTACGGTGCCGGTGTCGGCGAAGCGCTGGTGCGCCACCCGGCGATCCAGGCCGTGGGCTTCACCGGTTCGCTCAAGGGCGGCCGTGCGCTGTGCGAGCTGGCTGCAGCGCGCCCGCAGCCGATTCCGGTGTTCGCCGAAATGAGCAGCATCAACCCGGTGCTGGTCTTGCCTGCGGCCTTGCAGGCCAGGGGCGAGCAGGTGGCCAGGGAGCTGGCCGGTTCGGTGGTGCTGGGCTGCGGGCAGTTCTGCACCAACCCCGGGCTGGTCATCGGTATTGCCGGCGAGGCGTTCAGCAACTTCCTGGCGGCCCTTGGTGCGCAGCTGGCCGACCAGCCCGGGCAGACCATGCTCAATGCCGGTACATTGCGCAGCTATGCCCAGGGCGTGCAACGCCTGCACCAGCACCCGGGCGTGCGTCATCTGGCCGGCGCCGACCAGGCTGGCGACCAGGCGCAGGCGCAGTTGTTCCAGGCGGATGTGAGCCTGCTGCTTGACGGTGATGCGTTGCTTCAGGAGGAGGTGTTCGGGCCGGCCACGGTGGCCGTGGCGGTGGCCGACGAAGCCGAACTGCGCCGCGCGCTGCAAGCCTTGCACGGGCAGCTGACGGCAACGCTCATTGCCGAGCCACAAGACCTGCAGCGCTTCGCCGCGCTGGTGCCGCTGCTGCAGCGCAAGGCCGGGCGCCTGCTGGTCAATGGTTACTCGACCGGTGTCGAAGTGTGCGATGCCATGGTGCATGGCGGGCCATACCCGGCCACGTCCGATGCCCGTGGGACCTCGGTCGGCACCTTGGCTATCGACCGCTTCCTGCGGCCGGTGTGCTACCAGGACTACCCGGATGCGCTGCTGCCCGACGCCCTGAAAAACGCCAACCCGCTGGGCCTGCAACGCCTGGTCGACGGCCAGCACAGCCGTGAGGCGCTGGCCTGACGCCAATGGCTTCGGCGTGGTACCGCTGCACCCGCCCGGGTAGGCCCGGGCGGGTTGTCAGATATGCGGCCAGAACGCCAGCAGCAGTCCACCAGCGATAAGCAGGGCGCCACTGTAGCGGCGCCAGGCCGCGCCCAACCGCAACACTTTCTCCGCCAGAACCAGCATCGCCAGCGCGGCCATGCCCCACAGGCTCATGGCGCCAACCACCAGCAGCACCAGCATCAGCGCCCAGCAGCAACCGATGCAGTACAGGCCATGCTGCAACCCCAGCCTCCAGGCGCCGCCAAGGCCCGGGCGTACATGGTGCTGAAGAAAGAACAGCGGGCTCTGGCAATGCTCCAGGCAAGCGGCCTTGCCCTGGCTCATCTGGTAGCCACCGGCCAGCAGAAGCAGTAGCGCACCCATGAGCGGTGGCAGGCGCAGGGTCATGGGATCGAGCCAGCCAAGCCATTCGCCAAGGGCCTGCAGCAGGGTCATCAGCAGGGCGAAGCCACACCAGAGCAGCGCATAGGCCGCGCAGAACAGCAGCAGCTTGAATGGGCCGGCGCTGTCGCGCACCAGGCAGCGTCGGTAAAGCAGGAACACCGGCAGGGCGGCCGGCAGCATCATCGCCTGCATCATCGCCAACCACATCAGCAGGGTCAGCGCGCCCTGGCGCGACCACCAGGCGGTGGGTGGCATCTGCATCTCGCCCATCGCCGCCATGGTCGTTGCCTGCTCGACGTGCCACCACCAACCCAGCGCGCTGATCATCAGCACCAGCGCGCCGGTCAGCAGCGCGCCCGGGGCTGGCCAGCGGCTAGCCGCGGATGATGCCATTTGGCCCCATATCCAGGTCGTAGAGCATGGCGTTGCGCCCGGCATAGTCCAGCTTCACCGCCCCGGAGCAGTTGAAGGTGGCGCTGGCGCAGTCCGTCTCGCCGAACTCGAAGCCCTCTGGCAGTACCAGCCTGGCCCGGTGCACCGATCCGTCCACGGGGTTGCGGATCGGCTCGGCCCGGCCATCCAGCACCCCGGGCACGTGGATGCTGGCGGTCAGTGCGGCGCGGTCGGTGTGCACCTCAACCGGCACGAACTGCGGTGCGTGCATGGTCTGCACCGTGCTGGCAAAAATGGCGAAGAAGGCCGTGGGTTCCTGCTCCTGGCCGCTGAGAATGGTCAGCAATGCCTGGCGCTGGGCATCACTGGCGCGTTCATCAATAAAGGCCTGGCATTGCCCACCGCCCTCGTGGATGGGTCCAGGCCAGGCGAAGGTGCAGGCCACATTCAAGCCGGCCAGCGACACCTCGTCGAAGTACCCTTCCTCGATGTGATAGCCCACTGCCGCTTCGCAAGTGCCATGGGTGGGCAAGGCATTGAACTGGCAGGGGCAGCCATAATCGCAGTTGCAAAGGTCGACCCCTGCGCCGCGCAATCGCCAATCGACATAGGCCATGATCCTATCCTCGCAAACAAGTACCACTTGTTAGTTTAGTTCCGGATCATGCCGCCATATTTAGATGGATTCGGCATCTGACACGGGCCGTATAAAACTGCTGCGTCAAAGCATCGGCCTTCTCAGTCAGATGGGGCAGTGCGGGATTCACGGTCAATCTCCTCCGGCCAATGAACCTTGGGTGCCAGGCAATGCATGTGGCTCAGGCCATCGTCATCGTTCCAGTCACGGGGTGGGTGTACGAACTTCGGCAGGGCTTTGGGGCCTTGCTGCATGAATAGCCGGGCGATGGCCCAGTAGGCTTCGCCTTTGTAGAGGTCATAGGTGAAGAATACACGGTCGATGACTTCGTTGGTTTCCGGGTTGCGGACCGACAGCATGACGTTTTCGATCAGGCCACCGTGACCTGGGGCGTAGACTCGGTAGACTTCGGCGGTTACATCGTCCCAGTTGTAGGCGACCGGTTTGACGCCCCAGCGTTTGCGGCTGAAGATAAATATGCGGTCATATCTGAACTCATAAATGTATATCTTTTGGCGGAGCCGATTGAAGCGAATTGGTTCATCTCTAGGAGCAACCAGATCAAGCCTGACATAGGCAGTCAAAGCCCATAATGCTACCGGAAGAAGAGCTATTGATATGTTTGTAATCCAGTCGCGCGGCCAACTGCCATGCAAAAGGATCCAGTATAAGTAAAGCGTCATTCCTAAAACAAATAGCAAACCCGGAACCCCAGTCAAAAATATAACACCTCGAAGGATGGTGCTGCTCCGTGGTAACTCGAGATATACATCATCGAAATAATTGGGTGCCGGCTTGACACTCGCCCATACGCTCCGCCATTTTGGCACTTCATCCACCTTGGGAAGGTCATGACTCCAGCCTAAAGCACGTTCGCACAAAACTTCATCATCACGTTTCACTCGTTAATCTTCTTTGCACAAACCCCAATGTACCCACTTGGCATCTAGGCAGAGCGTGTAGCAGCAGGGTGCTTACCGTGCCCTCAGCACCTCGCGCTAAGGTTTTAGACGACTTAATCTGTTGTCGGTGCGCTGCGAGACTCCAAGTCGATTTTCGCTGGCCATCGGACCCTGGGGGCGAGGTATTGCATAGGGTTCAGACCATTGCCAATCTTCTGACCCTGAAAAGGGCGTAGAGAGTCAGGAAGAGCGTCATAGCCACTTTGCATGTACAAACGTGCCAGTGCCCAATACTGCTTGCCTTGCTCTATGTCGTCACACAGGAACAGGCGGTCGATGACTTCCTCGGTGTCTGTTTTACGAACCGATATCATTACATTTTCAATGAGGCCGCCGTAGCCCATTGGGGCGTATACCCTGTAAACCTCGGCAGTTAGGTCGGCCCAGTCATAGGCCACAGGTTTTACCCCCCAACCCTTGCTGCCGAAGGGGTATAGGCGATCAAACCTGTACTCGTAAAAATAGACTTTTTGACGTGCTCTATTGAAGCGTATGGGTTCATCGCGAGGAAGTCGTAGGTCTATACGAAACAATGGAAAAAAAACCCAGGTTGAAAGAGTTACAATCATGATGCCTATGGTCGTAATTTCAATTCCCGATTGCCAGTCGTCAAGGAGGGAAGTGATGATGTCTGGCACGATAAACACCATGGTGTAAATTAAAATAATCAAGCCTCCGAAAAAAGATATCCCCCGCACACTGACCGACGACCGTGGGATCTCGATAAATATATGTCCAGCCCGATTGATCTTTAAATTAGATGCCAAACACACCTCGCGCTGCGCGGGTGCAATATCATGCGGAGGAAGATCATACTTCCAGCCCACCCCTCGGGTAGGTAGCATCTTTCTCTTTCCTTTCATGCATTCAGTTCCGTGGAAACAGTGATGGGGAGGACGATGATGGCCTGGCTGATGATGGCAAGCAGAGCGGGGAGCAGCCTGCCGCAGGGCCTGACTGGGCAGTGGCCACGCGGGAAGAGTGAGGCTGCCGCAACCCAGGGCAGCCTATACCTTCTAGACTTGGGGTTCATCGGCCCTCTCAGTCAGATGGGGCAGTACGGGACTCACGGTCAATGTCCTCCGGCCAATGAACCTTTGGTGCCAGGCAATGCATGTGGCTCAGGCCATCGTCATCGTTCCAGTCACGGGGTGGGTGTACGAACTTCGGCAGGGCTTCGGGGCCTTGCTGCATGAATAGTCGGGCGATGGCCCAGTAGGCTTCGCCTTTGTAGAGGTCATAGGTGAAGAACACACGGTCGATAACTTCGTTGGTTTCCGGGTTGCGGACCGACAGCATGACGTTTTCGATCAGGCCACCGTGGCCGGGGGCGTAAACTCGGTAGACTTCGGCGGTTACGTCGTCCCAGTTGTAGGCTACCGGTTTGACGCCCCAGCGTTTGCGGCTGAAGATGAAGATACGGTCATATCGAAACTCATAAATATATATTTTTTGGCGTAGTCGATTGAAGCGAATTGGCTCGTCTCTAGGGGCAACCAGATCAAGCCTCACATAGGCAGTCAAAGCCCATAATGCTACCGGAAGAAGAGCTATTGATATGTTTGTAAGCCAGTCGCGCGGCCAACTGCCATGCAAAAGGCTCCAGTATAAGTAAAGCGTAATTCCTAAAGCAAATAGCAAGCCCGGAACCCCAATCAAAAATATAACACCTCGAAGGATGGTGCTGCTCCGCGGTAACTCGAGATATACATCATCGAAATAGTTTGGCGACGGCTTGACACTCGTCCACACTTCCCGCCACTTTGGAACTTCATGCACCGTGGGAAGGTCATGGCTCCAGCCTAAAGCGCGCTCGCACAAAACTTTATCATCACGCTTCACTCGCTAATCTCCCTGGCACAAATCTCAATGTACCCACTTGGCATCTAGGCAGAGCGTGTAGCAGCTTGCCGTAGGGCCTAGCTGTGCAGGGGCCTTGCGGGAACAGTGAGGCTGCCGCAACCTATGGCAGCCTATACCCTCTAGGCCCAGGAGCATCGGCCCTCTCATTCAGATGGGGCAGTACGGGATTCGCGGTCAATATCCTCCGGCCAATGAACCTTGGGTGCCAGGCAATGCATGTGGCTCAGGCCATCGTCGTCGTTCCAGTCACGGGGTGGGTGCACGAACTCCGGCAGGGCTTCGGGGCCTTGCTGCATGAATAGCCGGGCGATCGCCCAGTAGGCTTCGCCGTGATACAGGTCGTGGGTGAAGAAGACGCGGTCGATGACTTCGTTGGTTTCCGGGTTGCGGACGGACAGCATGACGTTTTCGATCAGCCCACCGTGGCCAGGGGCGTAGACTCGGTAGACTTCGGCGGTTACGTCGTCCCAGTTGTAGGCGACTGGTTTGACGCCCCAGTGTTTGCGGCTGAAGATGAAGATGCGGTCATATCGAAACTCATAAATGTATATCTTTTGGCGGAGTCGATTGAAGCGAATTGGCTCATCTCTAGGCGTAACCAGATCAAGTCTGACATAGGGAATCAAAGCCCATAGTATTGCCGGAGGAAAAATTATTGATATGTTTATTAGCCAATCGCGCTGCCAACCGTCATGCAAAAGACCCCAGTAGAGGCAAAGCGTCAATCCCAGAATAAAAATCAACCCCGGAATCCCAACTAAAAATATGACACCTCGGAGGATAATGCTACTCCGAGGTAACTCGAGATAAACATCATCGAGGTAGTTGGGCGACGGCTTGACACTCGTCCACACTTCCCGCCACTTTGGAACTTCATGCACCGTGGGAAGGTCATGGCTCCAGCCTAAAGCGCGCTCGCACAAAACTTTATCATCACGCTTCACTCGCTAATCTCCCTGGCACAAATCTCAATGTACCCACTTGGCATCTAGGCAGAGCGTGTAGCAGCTTGCCGTAGGGCCTAGCTGTGCAGGGGCCTTGCGGGAACAGTGAGGCTGCCGCAACCTATGGCAGCCTATACCCTCTAGGCCCAGGAGCATCGGCCCTCTCATTCAGATGGGGCAGTACGGGATTCGCGGTCAATATCCTCCGGCCAATGAACCTTGGGTGCCAGGCAATGCATGTGGCTCAGGCCATCGTCGTCGTTCCAGTCACGGGGTGGGTGCACGAACTCCGGCAGGGCTTCGGGGCCTTGCTGCATGAATAGCCGGGCGATGGCCCAGTAGGCTTCGCCGTGGTAGAGGTCGTGAGTGAAGAACACGCGGTCGATAACTTCGTTGGTTTCCGGGTTGCGTACCGACAGCATGACGTTCTCGATCAGGCCGCCGTGGCCGGGGGCGTAGACTCGGTAGACTTCGGCGGTTACGTCGTCCCAGTTGTAGGCGACCGGTTTGACGCCCCAGTGTTTATGACTGAACAGATAGATGTAGTGAAATCTGAATTGATAGAGATAGATTTTGCGTCGTAGGCGATTGAAGCGAATGGGTTCGTCCCGTGGGAGCAATAGGTCCATTTTTACATATGTCGCAGTAGCCCACATGCCAATCAAGATCGCTAACGATGAGAGGATGTCAATGCCCCAATTATTCGACCAGTAGATACCAAAAAACCTCCAATGCATGTAGATTAATGCGCCCACAGAAAAAACCAGAATTGGTCCCCCTATCAGCACTGTGACACCACGCAAACTGACAGTAGATCGGGGAAGCTCCAGGAACACATCATCACAGTAGTTTGGTGGCGGATCTATATCTTCAAAGCTTAAACGCGGAACTTCATCCGAACTGACACCAGGCAGATCATGACTCCAACACAGAGCTCGCTCTGAAAGGATTCTGGGCTTGATCTTCATTCATTAGCTTCCTTAATGCAGACCTCAACATATGCGTCTGGCAGCCTTCTATCCGGCCAATAACTTATCAGCAGTGTCGCGGCTCTAATGGTATGCGGCCCAATCGTAGCCATCAGATTCACAGTGCCCGTAATTTCTAGCCAAGACATATGCGGCTCATTTCGGCTAGGCGACCGTCGTATTTTTTTAACTAAAATATCACTCTTATAATCGGGCAACCTCGGCTGAAAAAAGTCATGGAATGTTGCCGCTTTGGTAAGCGCCTCGGCTCGAACAGGTTGGTACTCATCAAGAACGATAGCCTCTCCGCCACTGAAGTCGGGGAAGGTTCCGTCACCATGACGATGTACCACAAGCGTCAAACGATAGGCCGAATGCTCACCACGGTATTTGGGCAATATGATTTGGAATTTTAATTTTTGCTCTAATTCCAAGCTAAGCAATCCACCAATCTTAGAAGTGGTCGGGTCGCTTAAACGCTTGGATTCGAAATGAACCGCCGTATATACGCCGAGCGTGGCGGCATTCAGCTCTGCAAACGCTATGTCTGCATATTCAGGTGTCTTCCAAGACACGACCGGATTTTCATCGTTAGTTCCAAAGCAGCAGCGTCGTACCCAGCGCTCTAATGCATTAGATTCGCTTTCTTCAGCTGACTTGGCAAATGCGTAAGCGATGAGAGCCAGTACGATAGCCAGACCTAAAGGCCCTAACAGGACGGGTTTGAATATTGCGTAGACAAACATGCCAGTTGAAGAGACGTACACAAGACCTGCACCAAAATAATTCCTCGCTGCTAGGTTGTCCCCAGCTGCTCGTGTACGTTTAGCAGCAGAAAATGCTTGTACCGTATCCAAAACCCCGGTTATTGCACCTATCATCGCACCGATTTTTATCAGCGATACTCCAGTTTCTGAGGCGCCCCTAGCCCACGATTTTCCAGTATGCTTAGCACTTGAGCTCAACAAGAGCCCAATTAGCTCGATACTCCCTCCCAACACTCCCAAGTACGATCCTTGCAACGCCAACTTGGCCTCATGCGCCTTCGGCCCAATCTCCGTTTCCGCCTTTTCCTGATTCCTGCCCAGGCTGTCCTGCTGCAGATACAACCCGCCTGTCGCCAGCAGAACCTCCCAGCTGCCAGCAATCCCGCGCAACCCGGAAAAACCGGTTCTAACCAATCGGGCCGCCTGCTGCGTCGTGATCTTCATCCCCTGCAACAACCTGCGCGCATCGGTTTCCAACGTCCCCGCTGCCACCGAGATATCCACCAAGGCAAGCTGTGCCGCGCTGCTCGCCTGGGTTACCCCCATGCTGGTCTCCTTGAACAACCGGCCATGCACTTCCTCGGCCTTGCCCTCGACCCACACCGTCACGCTGATCATCGTATTGGTGAACCGCGGGTCGAGCACGGCCAGGCTCATCAGCCCGTGCTGGATGATCGGCCGCACCTTGCGCATGGCCTTCATCGAGCCAAACTCGAAGTCATCGATATTGCGGTGCATCCGGTCCCGCGCCTCGGCGATCGACGCGTTGGCCTTATGCTGCAACTCCCGGAGGTGGGCGCTCTGCAAGGCGTAGTACTCGCCCAGCTTCATCTTCACTTCCAGCTCGATCAGGTGGACGCCGTTGTAGAGAAACTGCGTGGCACTGTTCAAATGCCGCACAGCCTTCTGAATACCAGGTGACAAACATGGCGCCAGCCGCTGACTGGCCGCATTGAGTGCGCTCTGCGTTTCAGCAATGGCCTGCTTGAGGGTATTGCGCATGCGCAAGCCGGCGTCATCGCTGGCGATGATCTTGCTCAGCATGCCGTAAAGCTTGTCGCTGTCGTTCCAGCTGATCGCTTCTGTGGCGGAGAAACTGGGCAGCAGCCCGGCCAGCAGTGCCTGGTCGCGCATCAGCAAGGCACGGTAGGGCGGGCTGTCAGGGTCCTGCAGCCATTTCAGCCAGAGCAGTTCGCTGGTGCCGGAAGCGGGAACATGCGGTTCAAGGCGGGGGACGACAGCTTCCGTAACCCCACCGCCCAGGCACAGGGCCATGGTCTTGGCGTAGGCCACCCCGGACTCACGATCGTTACCGTCGTAGTCGTACGCCTCGGCCACCTTGAACATGGGCGTATCGAACAAGGCAACGTACGCCTGCGCGTCCTTGTCGATGTAACGCTGAAACTCACGTTCCTGCTGCTCATAGTCAGCCTGGAACGCGGCCCGCTGCGGTTCGTGGTAGCGCTCTTCAAGCCGCTCGTCACTCTCCTGCTGCGCACGCTCGACCAACAGCTGCCGCTCGACTGCCGGGTCGGTGAACACCGGCGGCCCATCACCCGTCATCGGTTCCAGCGACGGCACCTTCTGCGCCGCCCATTCCCTGTGCGTGGCGCGAATGATCTGCAGGATCTGCGAGGTCTGCAGCTGATAGGCGCGCATCGGGTCTTCACGCCAGGCCTGACGCTTCACTACCCAGTTCAGGCGCTGATGGTTGTACTCCTGAATCAGCCCGACAGTGTCGTCGAGCACCACCGCCAGCACGCCGTTTTCCAGCTTGTGCCGGTTGATCGCATTGACCAGATACCCTCGCAGGGCGAACCGGCGCAACCAGCGGCTGTGGAAGCCATGCGCACTGTCGAAGGGGGCACAGCCATGCTGGGCGTACTCGAACACCTGCTGGTCGACCCCAAGCTTATCGGGCGTCATGGCGATGCCCAGCAGTTCGGGATTGTTGCGCGCCTGAATCAGGTCCAGGCCCTGGAAGCGATGCGCAGGCGACGCGCCGCTCTTGTAGGCGTTCAGCACGCTCACCGGCCAAGGATCGCTGGAGAAGGCCAGCCAGGCGCTGGTGTACCTGCCGGTATCGAGGTTGAGAAAGGCCGAAGGAATGTCGTGATCTGCGTTCACGCATTTTTCGGGCAGCGGCGAAGGCGGGCCATCTGGCGGCTCGTAAGGGTTGAAGCGGCGCAGATGACCTTGCTCGCTGACGGCATAGGCATGCCAGACCTGCTGGTCGAGCAGCACATACAGGAAGCCCCTGCGCAAGGTGCGCAAGCCGATCTTTGTCGAGATATGCCGGTTATCCGCCACGGTGGAGACACACTCGGGGCGGGTATCGGGCACCAGGGCGCGGCGCAGCGGCAGGATCGGCAGGCCCTGGCGCTCGCAGAACATGCACTGGTCGTGCGGCAGCCCG
This sequence comes from Pseudomonas shirazica, assembly GCF_015168335.1. Classification (NCBI taxonomy): domain Bacteria; kingdom Pseudomonadati; phylum Pseudomonadota; class Gammaproteobacteria; order Pseudomonadales; family Pseudomonadaceae; genus Pseudomonas; species Pseudomonas shirazica. The sequence goes on along the minus strand of NZ_CP063456.1, from coordinate 3,059,265 downwards.
GCTTCGGCGATCGCGAGGGCAATACGTTGGCTGATGGTCATGAGCGATCCTCGTGTTGGACAGGTCCTTGTCGACCCCTGAACACTAACGGGGAATCGCTTTCCAGAGAGGCTTTGGGCTTCCCAAAACCTTGTAGGAAACGTCTCTGAATAATGGTTTAGCTCTATATGGGGTCATGATCGGTACCCCGGCCTTTTGCGCCACCTGTCGAGCCCAAGGCACTGCTGCTGGCCGTTTTCCGTCCGATCTGTATGCGCGATCAACGCGCAAACCCAGGAGAACGTCCATGGCAAACGATCAGAATGACCCCGGCCCCGAGCAAACCGAATCCCAGCCCGGCAGCGGTGACAGAGAGGTCCCGCTACCATCGGATGACGAAGGCCCGATAGAAGAGGAGATGGAGGACGTGCAGGCAAACAATTCGGTTTCTGCCGAGCACCCGCAGCCTCGGTGACGGAATTGGCCCGGAACGAATGTGGTTCACACCTTTCTTGCGAGGTAGGCAGCGATGAGCCCCAACCCGAATGCACAAGGCGGCACGAACCCGGACATGCCCACTTCACCCGACCCTGACGACGACCCGCTCATGAACGAAGAGGAGGGTGGTGATTGGCAGGAAGACGATGCCAGGCAGAGAGGGGAGCAACCTGCGGTAGACCTGGATCAGCGCAGGGAATGACCTCCGTGAAGAACCCGACACGGCGTATGGCACCGGCTGCGCCGGTTCGCGGGCATGCCCGCTCCCACAGGTACTGCATCTGCCTTGAAGGCTGTAGTGATCCTGTAGGAGCTGGCTTGCCTGCGATGGGCTGCGAAGCAGCCCCGATGGACACAGCCCTGGCATGCTCGTCGGCGTATCACCCCCGTCGCAATGCAGCCGCCAAGCCCACGGTCAGGACCACGGCACAAAGCATGGCCAGGCTGATGGTTATTGCGACACCCCAGGCATCGAGCAGCCCCGCCAATACCAGATAAAACGCAATCACCCCCACCGCCCCGATCGCATTGCCCCGCACCATCGCCGCCATTCCGGCACGGCCAGTCTGCACATGGGCGAACACCACCAGCGGCCAGGCAATCACCGGGATCGGCGCCAGCATCCCGCTGGTCGCCGGGCCCAGCCAGTTGGCCAGGCTTGTGGTGACCATCAGCAACGAAGTGGCAGACACCATGCGCAGAGGGATTTCCCAAAATCGATGCCGGGGCCGGACCAGGGTGTCCGGCCTGGGCTCGCGGCCGCTGGCGCGTATCAGCACGCCGATCAGCACCAGCGCCACGGCAATCGACAGGTACAGGTTGCCCCCGTGGGTAAACGCGTAGGCCGCGACGCCATAGCAAAGCATCGCCAGCAATACGGCCCAGCCGATGCCGAGCCTGCGTGTGGCGAACAGGTAGAAGGTGTACGTGGCCTGCACCGCCGCCAGGCCGCCCAGCGCGCCGGGCACCGCACCCAAGGCAAAGGCCGTGCCCTGCTCCAGGCACAGGAAGGTCATTACCAAGGCCGAAGTGATCGGCAGGCCGGACAGCAACCCGCCGAGCAGGCCGCCCCAGCGACGCGAGGCGAGGGAGATGGCCCACATCAGGAGAGGGGTGACGATCAGCTTGAGGTAGAACAGGGTCATCGCAGGGCTATCCATATGTGCGAAAGGTGCGCCCGCCGTAGGCATTGGGTAGGGCGCAGATGAATCAACCGCGGCTGGCCTCCAGCGCCTGGGCCAGGTCGGCGATGATATCGTCGCTGTGCTCGATGCCGATCGACAGGCGCACCATGTCCCGTGGCACGCCGGCCTTCTCCAGTTCCTCGTCATTGAGCTGGCGGTGAGTAGTGGAGGCGGGGTGGCAGGCCAGCGACTTGGCGTCGCCGATGTTCACCAGGCGCACCACCAGCTGCAGCGCATCGATGAAGCGCGCGCCGGCCGCCTGGCCGCCCTTGATGCCGAACGACAGGATCGACGCCGGCTTGCCGCCGGTGTAGCGCTGGGCCAGTTCATGCTCGGGGTGGTCGGGCAGCCCTGCATATTTCACCCACGCCACCTGCTCGTGGGCTTGCAGGTAGCGGGCGACCTTCAGCGCGTTCTCGGTGTGGCGCTCCATGCGCAGGGCCAAGGTTTCCAGGCCTTGCAGGATCAGGAAGGCGTTGAAAGGCGACAGCGCGGCACCGGTGTTGCGCAACGGCACCACCCGGCAGCGGCCGATGAAGGCGGCGGGGCCGAAGGCTTCGGTGTAGGTGACGCCGTGATAGGACGGGTCGGGGGTGTTGAGCAGGGCGAAGCGTTCCTTGTTGTCGGCCCAGGGGAACTTGCCGGAGTCGATGACGATGCCGCCAATGCTGGTGCCGTGGCCGCCGATGTACTTGGTCAGCGAGTGCACGACTATATCGGCACCGTGCTCGAACGGCCGGCACAGCACCGGGGTGGCCACGGTGTTGTCGACGATCAGCGGCACACCATGGCGGTGGGCGGCCTCGGCCAGCGCGGCGATGTCGACGATATTGCCGGCAGGGTTGCCGATGGACTCGCAGAACACCGCCTTGGTGCGCGAATCGATCAATGCTTCGAGGGCGGCGATGTCGTCATGGGCGGCGAAGCGGGTGTGGATGCCCATGCGCGGCAGGGTGTGGGCCAGCAGGTTGTAGGTGCCGCCGTACAGCTTGGCCACCGAGACGATGTTGTCGCCGGCCTCGGCGACGGTCTGGATGGCGTAGGTGATGGCCGCCATGCCCGAGGCCACCGCTAGCGCGCCAACCCCGCCCTCCAGGGCGGCCATGCGCTGCTCGAGCACGTCGTTGGTGGGGTTCATGATGCGCGAGTAGATGTTGCCGGCCACCTTCAGGTCGAACAGGTCAGCGCCGTGCTGGGTGTCGTCGAAGGCGAAGGAAGTGGTCTGGTAGATCGGTACAGCCACTGCCCGGGTAGTCGGGTCGGGGCTGAAGCCTGCGTGGATGGCGAGGGTTTCCAGCTTCATGCAATCGTTCCTTGAGCGTGGGTGGAGCGATCGAGCATGTGGCGGGGGAAGGGTATGGGTCAAGCGTGAACGCGCGATGGGCTGCCCGGCAGCAGCCCATCGCGTTCAAAGGTGCTTCTACTGGTCCTGGCGGCGTACCTGCATCAACCACTGCCCCAACTGCCAGGCGCCGCCTACCGCGATCAGGCCCGCCACTGCGCGCCAGTCACGGAAGAACAGTCGCATCGCGTTGATGGTGGGCGGTGCGTCGCTACTGCGGACGTAAATGCGGATCCGCGAGGGTTGTGGGGCGGGATCGGTCTCCACGCTGTCGTGTTGCGACAGCGAAGCTGGGTTGACGCCCTCTTGGATGATCAGGTAGTCACGGCCCTGCTGCGCCACGCGGGCGTTGATCTTTTCCTTCTTCAACTGCTCGACCAGGCCTTTGGTGACGCTTTCGATCTGCTGATCCACGGTATGGACGAAGTCCAGTAACTGGGCGCCACTCACCTTTGGGTCGGCGGTAAACGCCAGCGGGCCGGCGTTGAGGGTGGCGATTTCTATGGGTTTGTTCATTCTCAGCTCCTTGCCGAATCCGGCGACAGCAGGCCGGCGCGCTGCTGCGCGCCGGCCGCAGCTTCAGGCGTGTTCCAGAACCCTGCCAAGGCGCTCCTGGCGGGCAGCGATCAACCGTTGGGTAGCCTCGTAGGATACTTTGGTCACTTCGGAGTAGGTGATGGTCAGTTTGATATTGGCGCCGTCCATGCGCGCAGTTGCGGTTGCGCAGTTCATGCCACTGGGGAACTTGATCTCTCTTGGGCCGACAACGACGTTGCTGCTGATGACTTCACCCAGCTGTACTTTCTGGAACAGCCCCAGGTAATAAGTGGGTGTCACCTTGAACTGAGCCTGGCCGCTACCGACCACATCCGGCTTGAACACCGAACCCTGCCCGCTCATGCCGATACCCAGGTTGGCAGGCAAGTTCGATTTGTTGTTGATCTGGATGCTGTCTCCGGGCGCGGAGCCGCTACCCAGCACCAGTTGCTGGACGTTGTCCTTGAACACACAGTCCCAGACCGATCCGAGCTGCGTCGACAGCGTCTGGCTGGCCTTGTACACCCCGACGCCACCGACCTGCCGATAGTTGGCGATCACCACGTTGTAGTCGATGGTCCACTCCACCCCGCTGAAGCCCTGGGTGGGCACGGTGGTCTGCTTCCAGGACACGCTGTCGAGCCCTACCGAGCTTGGCAAGGTCTGGTAGACCGCGAGGGTCCAGGTATCGTTGGTCTGGTTGTCGAAGTCTACATAGTAGTCAGTGCTCATGATGCTCTCCTTGTCATGTGGGCCGAGCGTGTGGGGTCACGCGCTCGGCCCGGTGACAGGAGCATCGATCATGCCAGGCTGGTGATCGCTTTCCTTTCAACCAGTTAGGCCGAAAAGCAGGGGTACAGGTGGACGTTTTCGTCCACCTGGGGGAGCCCATGGCGGACGTATCCGACCACCTCAACCAAGGGGCGCCCTGGCGTAGCACAAACGGCTCGGACGCACCTTCATCCGCACCAGCGACAGCAGGAAGCCGAACCCGCACTGGTTGGGGTCCAGCACTGGTACGTAGCAGCCAAGGTCCTGCTCGATGAGCTTCGACAAGCGCTCGGCGACACCCATGAAGCCGGTACAGCCAAGCAACAGTGCCTGCGCGCCGTCCTCTTTGATGGCCGCCAGCCCGGCTTGCAATGCCTTGACCAGTACCACCTCGACATTACCCAACTGGGCCACCGGGCAGTCGATGGAACGGATGGAGGCAAAATTGATGCTCTGGCCGTAATTGGCCACATGGCCGCGTTGCAGGGCCAGGGTGCTCTGCAGGATGGTGATGATGGAAAACCGCTGACACAACCCCAGGGCACTGAACGCGGAGGTGGGGAAGCCGCCAATGATCGGGATATCGATCACTTCGCGGGCAGGCTCCACGCCGCACATGTCGAAATCGCTCAGCCAGATGCCGTCGAACCCCTGCTGCTCAAGGTGCTGGGCCAGGCGCACCACTGCCAGGGCGTTCTCGGCGAGATTCAGCCGGTTCTGGATACACGGGCTGCCCTGGTCGATGTTGTACACCTGGACCTCGACATCCGGGGGCACCACTGGGGCTATCGAGGCCAGCAGGCCCTCGTTGTAGTCGCTGCTGTTGACCGGTGCGAGAACCGCAATACGCAGGCTCATGGTCGTAACTCCTGCAGTTGCTCGATGCTTCGGTAAGCGCCCATGTAACCCAGGTCTGCCAGCAACTGCTCGAAGCTCCACGCGATCAACCCACCGGGCTGGCGTAGCGGCGCCGCCGCCTGCCAGCCGATCAGGCAGGCAGGGCGCCCGGCATAGCTCGGGTCCAGCGAGCCATCGGCGCGCACCAGGTCGCCGTTGGAGGCCAGTGCCGGCCCCGCACCTTCGAAGAACCAGGCAATGCTGTCCGGGGCCATGGCCAGCGGTTGCGGCTGGTGCTTGTCCCACAGCAACAGCGACTCGTTCTCGTAGCACAGGCGCAAGCTTCCTTCGTGGCTGTCGAGGTCGATGCGGCCGATGTCGAAGCCGCCCTGGGTAGTCACGCCGGCGTGGGTCAGGCGCGCATTGCGGGACAGGCAGCGGGCCATCAGGCCGAACTGGCCAAGCCAGTCGAGCACGGCCTGGCAAGTGTGCAGCTGCCCCGCAGCCAGGGCTCTGCCCAGCGCCAGGGCGCGGCTGAGGGTGCCGCGCATCGGCAGTGCGGAAGGCAGCTGGTCGGGGCTCATGCACCATAGCGCCAGGCCACCGAACTCACCGAACGCCGGCGAGCCGACCACAGGGCGCAACATTTGCTCGGCGATCACATTGGCGTTTTCAGCGTACCCCTGGGCCTTGGCCGGCGGCGTCACATTCAGCTCCACCACCAGTCCGCCCTGGCTGACCACGAACGCCGGCCGCGGCGGTATACCGGCAGCAGCGAAGGTGAGCATCGGCAATGAGGGCACCGCGCGTCCGGCGCCGTCCGCATCGACCACCGCCAGGCCCAGCTTGGCGGCGGCCAGGCACGCAACCAGAAAGCCCAGCGCGCCGCTTTCCGGCGGCACGACATAGGCAAGCTCGCGGCCCTGCTCATTCAGGCGCTGGCGCAAGCATTCCAGGGCCTGAATCGGCCCGAGGGGGTACTGGCAACGCCCGATCGTTTCCGGTGCACCCATGTACGCCACTACCGCGGCGTCGCCGGCACGGGCCTCATCCACCGTGACCACCCTGACGCGGTCGCGCGGGTAGAATTCCCCGACATTGAACGCGGCCAGCAAGTGCCGGGCCGACGCCAAGGTGCCGCCACCACCACTGCCAAAGAAACAACCACCGTTGATCAACGCTTGCAGATCCTTGTGCTCCAGCTCGAACGCCATGATCGTGCTCCTGCTTTCCGGTTGAGGGGGTCAGCTCGACAAACGTGCCAGCCAGCTACGCACGTTGCTGGCGGGCGGGTAGTCCAGTTGCGGGTCGAGGCCGCGAAGCGCACGCATCAGGATCGACTGCACCTGGGCGCCACGTTCGCTGCGTTCGAGCAACCGGGCCAATTCCAAGGCGGCATGCAGCCGCGCCGGCACCACGCCGAGGGTCAGCGCGGTGGACAAGGCGACGCGCAGGGTCGCCTCGGCTTCGCGGTCGTCGCCAAGCGCCAGCAGCGCCCGGCCGCGTAACAACATCAGTTCGCACAGGTAGGCACGCTCCTGATGGTCCTGGGCCAGGTCCAGGGCGACATCCACCAGTTCCAGGCAGGCCTCTGCGCGCCCGCCCAGCAACAGCACTTCGCCGCGCTTCCAGGCCTGGAAGCCGTGGAACAACAGGCCCCCGTTACGCAGCACATGCTGCTGGTAGCCTTCGGCAATGGCCTGTTCACCGGCTTCGTACTCACCCGATAGGCCCTGGTGATAGCCGCGCAGGATCATGCCCACGCCCCGGTAGAAGGAGAACTCGTGGCGCGCACTGAGCAGCTCCAGCTCGCGGGCCTGGCGCCCGAGTGCATCGCGCTCGCCCAGTACTGCGGCGAGCCAGGCCGCGCCCTGCAGGGCGACCGCGCGGTTGAAGGGGTTGTCGACCGCCTGCTCGGCGCGGGACTGCAAGCGGGCCAGCGCCTGGCGCGCCTGGCTGAACAGGCCCAGCTCGAAGGCGGCCAGGCCTTCGAAAGTGCGGGCAAGGCCCACCAGGTCCAGCCCTTGGTTCGATGGCCAACTGGCCTGGTCGTCCTCCAGCAGCCTGCCGCGCGTCAGGCAGGCCAGGCTTTCCTCGAAATCGCCGAGCCAGAACAGGGTATTGGCCATGGCCAGGTGGGCCTCGATGCGCAGTGCCTCGCCACCGGCTATCTGCGCCTGCTGCAGCATCTGTTGTGCCGTAGCGCGAGCCTCTGCCAGCTCCAGGCCCATCAACAGGGTGGTCCACAGGCCGAACGACACCGACGCCATCTCTTGCGGCTGGCCTTGACGCGCGGCCAAGGCCTGGGCGTCCCGGTAGCTGGCCAGGCTGGTGATGCTCAACCAGCCCTCGATACTGCGAAAGCTAACTCCCAGTAACCGGTGCAACTCAAATTGCAAACGCCACAGGTCTTTGCCCTCGTAGACCCGCTCGGCCACTTCCAGGCCTTTCTGCAAAGGGCCCAGGGCGCCGCGGAAGTCGGCCCCGTCGATCAGCTTGCGGCCTTCGGCCAGGTAGCGCTCCACGGTCAGGCGCAAGTCCTGGCGCAACCGGACCCGCCGCTCGATCACCTTGCGGTTGACCCCCAACAGCTGCGCCGCAGCACTCTTGTTGCCGTTGCAGCGGTTCAGCGCATGCTCTATCAGCAGTGTCTCCACCGCTGCCAGTTTGTCCGGCCCCTCAAGCCCGAGCAGCGCTTCGGCCAGCTCTACGGCAGGCGCCGAGGCGGGCGAGGGCGGTACCAGCAATTGTTCGAGGGTTTCCCGATCGACCAGTGGTGACGGGGCCAGGGTGCCGATGCGATCGATCGAATTGCGCAGTTCGCGCACATTGCCAGGCCAGTCTCGTTGGCACAGCAGCTCCAGCGCTGCTGCATCGAAGCGCAGCGGTCGCCGTTGTTGGCGGCAAAAATGCTCGATCAGGTCCGGGATGTCCTCACGGCGCTCGTTCAGTCCCGGCAGTTCGAGCTCGAACACCGACAAGCGGTAGTACAGGTCTTCGCGAAAGCGCTCCTCGGCCACCAGGCGCTTGAGGTCACGGTGGGTGGCCGCCACCACCCTGCCGCGGAAGCGCCGGTTTTCGCTGCTACCAAGCGGCCGGTACTGCCCGGTTTCCAGCACCCGCAGCAGCTTCGGCTGTAGGGCCAGGGGCAGTTCGCCGATCTCATCGAGGAACAGTGTCCCCGCCCCAGCCATCTGCAGGTGGCCCATGCGCTCGCCAACCGCGCCGGTGAACGCGCCGCGGGCATGGCCAAACAGCTCGGACTCGAGCAGTGGCTCGGGTATTGCCCCGCAGTTGAGGTCGATGAATGGTTTGCCCGGCGCGCTCAGGCGGTGCAGTTGCTGGGCGATGACTTCCTTGCCGGCTCCCGTCGGGCCGAAGATCAGTACCGGCCGGTCGCTCTGCGCCACCCGCCGCAGCAAGGCCTGCAGCGCCTGCATGGCGGGCGAACGGCCAGGCACGCCATCCTCGTCGCCCGGGTGCGTGGTGCACAGTGGCTCCATGAGAATCCATCCTCGTTGGGGTGAGCCAGGCAATGAGGTATAGCAGAACGACGCGGCCGCTGCTGGTGTCCGGGCGGCCACCGGTCAGAACGTCGAAAATGCGCGCGACCAGCCCGCCAGAAACGATGGAAGCGGCGGCCGAGGCCACTGTCTGGTTGATGTTGCTTTCGTGCAACGTCCATGCGGGCCGGCCCTTGCTGCGCCCCGCCAGGCCCTGCCACAGGGTGAAACCGACCAGCAAGGCGATGATCGACATGTTGAACGACCAGCCGATCCGAAGGCCCGCGTACACATTCGAGGGCGTCAGCAGAATGCCCAGCGCTACGCCGGTGAGCACCGCCCGTGGGCTCAGTTCACGTTCGATGCGAACCTGGGGAGGGGCGGTGGAGGGGGCAGGTCTCATGGCAATCCCTTGTCGGAGTGGTAAGCGCGCTTTGCACAACTGAGCCACTGCAGCCACAAAGGTTCACTGTCGCTTCTGGTTGTGAAAGGTGTCCAGCAACAGCCCGGAAGTGCTAGCGGCAACACCGTCGGGTCTCAAGAAAAGTGCTGTGCACAGGGGCCCGCTCTTGCTGACACTGCCGAATCAAGAGAGATTAGTTAAGTTATCCAAATTCGATAACTTTCCTAATCTTGGTATAAGTCAGGAGTGGGGCAAGCATTCATGGGATGTAGCCTCGCAGAGCCCCATCACCAGCGCTGATGTCGAAACCGCTTCAGAGCAGGCCATTGCCACACTGGATGAGAGCTTCTTCCGGGTGCGCTTTGACCGCCTCACGCTTGCGGAAAAGAAGTACCTGCGTGGCATGGCGGATCTGGGGGCCGGCCCTCATCGTTCTGGTGATATCGCCGCCAGCCTGGCGCGGAAGGTTTCCACGCTCGCACCACTGCGCAGTGCATTGATCGAGAAAGGGATGATCTACAGCCCGAACCACGGTGATACGGCGTTCACTGTGCCGCTTTTCGATGAGTTCATGCGGCGTATCATGCCGGGCGATGATTGGCGGATGGGCTAGCCTGCTTTACGGCGCTGCAAGCCGCAACCACAGGCAACGCTCCTCGGCCGGGACGCAAAAGCGTACCCGGCGCGAGCGCACGCACACCACGGTTCATTTCAGCCCGACCGCCCAAACCGCTTGCGATACTCCGCCGGCGTAACCCCCACATGCTTCACGAACGCCCGCCGCAACGTATCCGCATTGGCAAACCCGCACAGCGCCGCCACCTGCTTCGGTGGCTCCCGCCCAGTCTCCAGCCGCGCCCGCGCAGCATTCACCCGCGCCAGCTCCACCCACGCGGCCGGGGTCATCCCCACATCACTCTGAAACACCCGTGCAAAATGCCTCGGGCTCAGCCCAACCCGCGCAGCCAGGCTGGCAACCCCGTGGTCCACTGCAGGGTTGGCGGCCACGTAACGCTGCAACCCCTGCAATGCCGAACGCCCGACCGGTGATGTCCCACCTTGCCGGCTGAACTGCAGCTGCCCGCCAGGCCGCTTGAAGTACATCACCAGATGCCCGGCCACCTGCCTGGCAATGTCGCGCCCCAGATCCTCTTCGACCAACGTCAGCGCCAGGTCCAACCCGGCCGTTACCCCCGCAGCGGTACGCAGGTTGCCGTCATGCACCTGAATGGCATCGGCATCCACCTGCACCCGCGGATAACGCTCGGCCAACGGCTGTGCCACGGCCCAATGGGTGGTCACACGCCGTTCATCCAGCAACCCGGCAGCCGCCAGGGCAAGCGCCCCCGTGCACACCGAGCCGTAACGCCGGCAAGCACCCGCGCGTTGCCGCAGCCAGTCGAGAATGCCGGGGCGCAGGTATTGCTCGGCAGCCTGCGGTGTGCCGGCGACCAGCAGGGTGTCGATGGCTTCCAGGTCTTCGCCGATCCAGCCGTCGGCGACCAGGCGTGTACCGGAAGAGCTCACCAGCGGCCCCGGTTCGCAAGCCAGCAACAGCAGGCGATAGGCGTCACGGCCGGCCTGGCGGTTGGCTTCGGCGAATACATCGAGCGGGCCGCAGGCATCCAGCAGTTGTACGCCGGGCATGGCCAGTATGGCGACCGTGATGGGGGCAGAGGGCATGGTGGCTCCGGGCGTTGCGCCGCAAGTCCGTAATCCGCCGACAATGGCAGTATTTGGCTGTACAAGTCAATTGAGGACATTGGCCCATGACCGCAGACTGGGCTCGTCATCAACCCACCCAGGAGCGACCATGTCCTCATCCATCGCCGGTATCCAGGTGCCCGACAGCGCCATGGCTCGGGAAATCACCGAGCTCGTCCGTGACACGGCTTCCCCTTTGCTGTTCCACCACTCCAGCCGGGTGTTCTACTTCGCGGCCCTTGCCGGGCAGCGGCTTGGGCTGCGTTACGACAGTGAACTGCTGTACGCAGGCTGCATGTTCCATGACATGGGCCTGACCCATCAGCACAGCAGCGATTGCTGCCGCTTCGAGGTGGACGGTGCCAATGCGGCGCGCGATTTCCTCCAGCGCCACGGCGTGGACGAGCGCGATGTCGAGCGTGTGTGGACGGCGATCGCGCTGCATACCACGCCGGGCATTCCAGAGCACATGCACCCGCTGATCGCCCTGGTCACGGCGGGGGTGGAGACCGATGTGCTGGGGCTGCACCACGAAGGGCTGGAAATTGCCGCACGGGACGCCGTGGTCCAGGCGCACCCGCGTGGGGAAAGGTTCAAGGAGGCGATCATTCAGGCGTTTTACGACGGCATCCGGCACAAGCCGCAGACCACGTTTGGCAACGTGAAGGCGGATGTGATCGCGGACAAGGAGCCTGCATTCCGGCCTGGGAATTTCTGCAGCGTCATTCGGCAGTCCTGCTGGGCGAGCTGAGTAAAGCGGGCTGGTGCTGCCGGTGTTCGCAGGCCCTGGTGCCTGTCAGCTAAACAGATTGGGGCCGCTTTGCGGCCCTTCGCGGGCGTGCCCGCTCCCACAGGTTGCGCATTAGATCAAACCGGTGCTATCGAAGTGGGAGCTGGCTCGTCGAGCGCAGAGTCCGCCGCCGAGCGCTCGCGATTCGCCACCCCGAACGGCACATGCACCATCGGCAAATCCCCCGCCGGTGATTGCAAATGGCTGCGTTGGTCATCAAAGAACACATGCGGCTTCAGTATCGACAGCACCCTGGGTTTTTCCATCCCGCCCAGAAAGAAGCACTCGTCCGGCGATACGCCCCAGTCCTTCAGCGTCGTCACCACCCGCTCATGCGAAGGGGCATTGCGCGCCGCCACGATGGCAATCCGCAAGATGCGCTTGTACGCCGGGTCTTCGGCCAACTTGCGGTCCTCGAGCATGCGAATCAGCGAAAGCTTGCGGTACAGGTCCGCCAAGGGCCCCGGCGAATGCGGGATCCCCTTGCGCACACGTTCATGCTCCTGAAACTCGTCCAGGTTGTCGTCGCGCTTGTACACGCGCTCGGCCTCGTCATCGGCAATCACCCCGTCAAAGTCGAAGGCCACCCGCAATTCGGTGTCGATCTCGTCATCGTAGATGCGTGTCGGCAGCACCCGCCCGGCCGGGTAGTTGGCGTCGATGGCTTTCTGTACATCTTCCTCGTTGGCACTGAGGAACAGCGAGGCATTGAATGCCGGGATGTACTCGTAGGGCGAGCGGCCCGACATGAATGCCGCGCGGGTGATGTCCAGCTGGTAGTGGTTGATCGAGCGAAACACCCGCAGGCCGGTCTCCGGCGAATTGCGCGACAGCAGCACCACCTCCACCGGCAACTGCTCGGGGAAGGCCTGGTTGATGCTCAGGAAGCGGCGAATGAACGGGAACGCCACGCCCTTGGGGAAGGGTTCGTCCAGGTTCTGCTGCTGGTGCTGACGGTAAGCCTCGACGCCCTCGGTCTGGTAGATGTCGTCCGAGACGGTGAGGTCGAACAGCGCACTCGAAGCAACGCCGATGACCAGTTTCTGTTCGATGGGGTAGGGCATGAAACAACTCCTGCGTGAGCTGAAGGCAAGTGTACCCGTGCGCTGTGACGAAAGCCCTCAGTACCCACAGGCGCTATCGGCATCAGATGAGGATGTAGTCACTACGCACCATCAGCGGCTCATGCGCCCCTTCGACCAGGTGCACGAACTGCCCTGCCACCTGGTCGATCGCCAGGCAGTCGTCGACATCCAGCAAGGCATCGGTATGCGGCTTCAGCCAGTCCGCCTGCATGCGTTGCTTGCCCAGGGCCTTGGCCTCGGTCTTGCTGTGGGCGGTGACCAGCAGGTAGCGGTGGGCCTCGCCGAATACTTCGCGTTCATAACCACCGAGGTTGATGAAGTACAGGCGCAGCGCACCGGGGGCGGGGGCGTGCGGGCGCAGTTCGATGCGCTGGCCGTCGACACCATGCACTTCCAGCCATGAATCGATGTGCAAACCTTTCGGGCTGCCGAACCAGGCCTGGCGCAACTGCGGGTAGGCCTGTTCGAAGGTGTCGGCCAGGGCGAACACCACATCGTGAACTTCGATCTTGGCGCCGGGGTGGCGGCCTCCGAGCATGACGACGTAAAGCATGGGCGGTCCTTTGCATGGTGGATGTAAAAGTGCGGCATTGTACTGCCAGATCAGCGGATGCCGCATGGATCCAGTGGCCCCTTGTAGGAGCGGCCTTGTGTCGCGAAAGGGCCGCAAAGCGGCCCCTGGATTTCAGCAACTGTGCATAGTCTGTTGGGGCTGCTCTGCAGCCCTTTCGCGACACAAGGCCGCTCCTACAAGGCGCTGGGCATGCCTGACAGTTGCTCCACCAGAAAATCCACGAACACCCGCACCCGCGCCGGCATCGCCGGGCCGCCGACGAACACCGCATGGATCGGCTCGCGATCACCGGGGTTGTACGCCTGCAGCAACGGCACCAGCTGCCCGTTGGCCAGGTCATCGGCCACGGTAAAGGTACCGATGCGCGCCACGCCGGCGCCGAGCCTGGCCAACTGCGCCAGGGCCTCGCCGCTGCTGCATTCGATATTGCCCGTCACCTTCAATGAAAACGCCTGCCCGTCGCGACGGAACGGCCAGTCGGGTGCGGCGCGGCGGAAGTTGAAACGCAGGCAGTTGTGCCGGGCCAGGTCCTCTGGCACAAGCGGCGTACCGCAGCGCGCCAGGTACTCGGGCGAGGCGACGATCACCTGGCCGGTTTCGCCAATGGCACGGGCGCTCAACGAGCTGTCCGGCAGGTGGCCGAAGCGCAGCGCCACATCGGCCTGGCCGCCGAGAATGTCGGCCACTTCGTCGCTGAGGGTAAGGTCGACCAGCACCTGCGGGTAGCGCGCGCTGAACGCCGCCAGCAACGGCACCACGGTCAGCCGGCCATGGCCCAGTGCTGCGCTGACCCGCAAGCGCCCGCGGGGCACACCCTGGTCGGTGATGGCCTCTTCCACTTCGAGCATGTCGGCCAGCACCCGCCGTGCACCGCGCAGATACGCTTCGCCCTCAGGCGTGAGGGTGATCGCCCGGGTGGTACGCAGCAGCAGGCGGGTGCCCAGGCGCTGTTCGGTCCGCGCGAGGATGCGGCTCACCGCCGACGGCGTCAGGCCCAGCGCGCGGGCGGCGGCGGACAGGCTACCCTCCTGGGCCACCTTGGCAAAGATTTCCATCTCTCCGGATCTTCCACTGAAGTCCATTTGTGCCTCTTTGGCAAAGGTGGTTCGCAAAAATGCAGTCTAGTGCGGCTCAGCTTCGGATCGTAGCATTTGCAGCACAGATAAGGAGCTTGCCATGCGTATCAATCCACCTCTTGTCGCGCTCGCCATCGGTGCCTTCGGCATCGGTGTCACCGAGTTCGCCCCCATGGGCATGTTACCCAGCATCGCCACCGATCTTGGCGTCTCCATCCCAGCAGCCGGGCTGTTGGTCAGTGCCTATGCAATCGGTGTGCTGATCGGTGCACCGCTGATGACCCTGGCCACGGTGAAGATCCCGCGGCGTTACCTGCTGATCGGGTTGATGGCCATCTTCACCCTCGGCAACCTGATGTCGGCCCTGGCCAGCGACTATGCCAGCCTGCTGGTCGCCCGTGTGGTCACCTCGCTGAACCACGGTGCGTTCTTCGGCATCGGCTCTATCGTCGCGGCCAGCGTGGTGCCGCCCGAGAAGCGCGCCGGTGCCGTGGCCGCCATGTTCATGGGGTTGACCCTGGCCACCATCGGCGGTGTGCCGCTGGCGACCTGGTTCGGTGAAATGCTGGGGTGGCGTATGGCGTTCTGGGGCATCGCCGGGCTCGGCCTGGTGGCAATGACAACCCTCTGGTACGCACTACCCGATGTGCCGTCGCCCAAGGGTGGCGGGGCCATGGCCGAAATCCGCGTGCTGGGCCGCGGGCCGGTGCTGGCGGCATTGCTGCTGACCGTGGTGGGCTCCAGTGCGATGTTCACGGTATTCACCTACATCGCGCCGATCCTGCAGAGCGAGGCGGCAGCGTCCACCACCTTCGTCACGGCCATGCTGGTGTTGTTCGGTGTCGGCCTGACCTTGGGCAACGTGTGGGGTGGCAAGGCCGCGGACCGCTCGATCGACCGTACCCTGATGCTGTCGCTGGCCGTGCTGATTGCGGTGTTGCTGGTGTTCCCGCTGGTGATGGACTGGCCGCTGCCGACTGCGCTGGCGATCCTGGTGTGGGGCGCTGCCAGCTTTGCCCTGGTGCCGCCGCTGCAAATGCGGGTGATGGAGGCGGCCAACGATGCGCCCAACTTGGCGTCGGCGGTGAATATCGGGGCGTTCAACCTGGGTAACGCGATTGGTGCGGCGCTGGGTGGAGCGGTGATCAATGCCGGGCTTGGGTATTCGGCGGTTTCCCTGGCGGGGGCGGCGATGGCGGTTTTGGGCCTGGTGATGGTGCTGCTGTTCGCTTGGCGGGGGCGGGCGGGGGCTGCGGCGAGTCAAGTTGCTGTGTAACAGGTGGAGATCTTCGGGGGCGCTTTGCGCCCCATCGCGACACAAGGCCGCTCCTACAGGAAACCGCGATTCCTTGTAGGAGCGGCCTTGTGTCGCGATGGGCTGCAAGGCAGCCCCACAGTCTTGCCCATCACGGCGTACCGTTGCGGCCATGCAGGTGATAGGCAGGGCGCTCGCTCAGCCGCTCGTAATAGTCGCGCACGGCCGGCAGGTGCGGGTGCTCGAAGGGCGTTTCGAACCAGCGGTTGACCGACAGGCCAATGGGGATGTCGGCCAAGGTGAACTGGCTGCCGGCCACGTAGGCACCGGTGCTTGCCAGCTGGCGGTCGAGAATGTGCATGTAGCGCGCCCAGTCCGCGCAGCCGGCGGCCAGGGCCTGTGGGTCCTGGTGGGCCGGCGAATGCCTGACCAGCGACATGAACGCGTAGCTCCAGGAACGGTTGAGGTCCGAGGCCTGCCAGTCGATCCACTGGTCGATCCTGGCCCGCGCCTGCGCCTCGCCCGGGTAGAACGCGGTGGCACCATAGCGCGTGGCCAGGTAGCGGATGATGCTGTTGGATTCCCACAGGGTGAAGTCGCCATCCTGGATCACCGGGATCATGGCGTTCGGGTTCAACGCAAGGAATTCGGCGCTGTCCGTGGGCTTGAAGCCCGCCCCCCAGTCTTCGCGCTCGAACGCGACCTCGAACTCGGCGCATGCCCACAGGACTTTTCGCACATCGATGGAGGAGGCTCTGCCCAATATCCGTAGCATGATGTTCATCCTTGTGAGGGGGGATTGATCGTCCGTCACTGCCGCTTGCCGGTCAAGAGCCAGCGGGGTGGCGGAGCGTCCTCTTTGTAGGGTTCTTGTAGTCCATTTCCGAAAGTAAGCCTTTCCACCCCCAAGGTTATTGTGGCGGGGCAGGCAGCGCCCTAGTCTCGGCACGCTCGTAACCCGAGGAAATGGACATGGACAAAGACACTCCGAAAGAAAGCGGCAATCTCAATGTCGTGCGTGCAGCGGGCCGTTTTGGCAACGGCGGTGCCGAACTGGTGCAGATGAACGCGCAATTGCCGATGCGCACGGCATTGATGGAGGCCTCGAGCATCATGGGCTGTATTACCGAACTCACCCGCAAGGCCATCGACCGGCCCGGTGACCGCAAGGCGATGATGCAGGCCACGTACTACCTGGCAGGCATGGCCAAGGCGCTGATCGACGGCCAGTTGCAGCAGTTGCGCCAGGCTCGGGGAGGCGAGCAGGAGCCTTAGTCAGGCTTGCCTGGGGACCATGAACTTGGCACCCTTGGTCAGTTTGAATCTCTGTATCACGACAGAAGGAAGTTCGCATTGAGCTGGGACAAGGTGGGGAAACTCCTCGTAGCCGTGCTGCTTGGCCTGATGGTCCTGCTGGCCGCCTATGGGTTGCTCAGGGGTAACCCGCGCCTGGAGGCATCGCTGACCTATGCCTACCTCACCTATCCCAGCCAGTTCAGCGAACGCATCACCAAAGCCAGCGAACAGCTCAAGTACGAGCAGTTGCAGGGGCGTATCAATGCCATCAGCGAGGGTGGGCTGAGCCACGATCAGGTCGAGCGGCTGATCGAAATGGCCCAGGCGCCGTATGCCCAGCTGTTCGCCAAGCCCTTCGAGGCCGGGTTGGTCGACCACCGCACCGGTCTGCTCATCGAGCTGCGCAACCGTGGTGATGCGCAGGTACGCCAGGTGAAAATCCGCCTGCCGGCGAAAGGCCTGGTGCAGGTGCGCGATGCAGCTGGCAATGACACCATCGTGGAAACCTCCACCATGCAAGCGGATATCCCCACCATCGAGCCGGGTGGCGTATGCAAGGTATGGGTGTATTTCGATGCAGACTATTCGCAGATCCGCCAGGGCGGGGTCAGCATCAGTCACGCCGATGGCAAGGCTGACATACAGGTTTACCGCGAGGTCATCGGTTTCCCGGCCTGGGTGGCCCGCTACAGCCGCGAGCTGATGATGCTGCTGGGCGTATTGGCGGCCAGCGTTTTGGGCCTGGGGTATGCCTGCCTGTCGCGCCGTAACCCGCACTGAACGCCTCACCAGTAGGAGCAGCCTTGTGCTGCGAAGAGGCCGGTACTGACTGAACATGTGTACCACCTGTACCGGCCTCTTCGCAGCACAAGGCTGCTCCTACAAGGAGTTGTGCAGGCTGTCAGTGAGCCATACTGCGTCCCAGTGTGGATAATCGCCAATCTCTGCTACCAGGCCAGCCCGCAGAGGGTTGGCAACGATGTATCGGGCTACCTTGCGCACATCATCTACCTGGCGCAGCGCTCGGTCATGAAACCCGCGTTGCCAGACTGGGCCCGGGCTCACGCCCGCCTTGCACAGTGCCGTACCAGATCGCGATTTGAACTGTCGCATCAGGCTGCTCAATGTGACGGCACGCAGCTCCACCAGCCAATGCAAGTGGTCAGGCATCAGCACCCAGGCAAGTGAGCGGCAAGCGCCAAGGCGTTCCGTCTGCCTCAGCTCACTGATGACCAGGCGAGCTGTACGAATATCCTGAAACAGTGGCTTGCGTGCATGGGTGACAGTGGTCAGCAGGTACAGCCTGCCAGGCTCTGAAAAACGCCCCCGACGTAGCCGGTTGGCCTCAGCACGATCCATGTAATCTTCCTCGCATCCGTTCCGTGTGGGATACCTACAATAGAGATCCCAGACGCTACCGACGTTGGCAGATCGTTACCCGTTTTTTCAGTCATACACATTTGTAGGAGCAGCCTTGTGCTGCGAAGAGGCCGGTACGAGCGATACACATGTTTGGTCAGTACCGGCCTCTTCGCAGCACAAGGCTGCTCCTACAGGTCAGTGCCCAATGGCACTGATAGTCAGTGACTCGCCACGGGGTTGGTGTTCTTGCCGGTCAACAACCACCCTCGTGCAGCGCCAGGCTCTGGCGCAACTGCACGAGCATGGCCTGTCGCAATGCCTGCGGCGCCTGCACGCGGATCGAGCCGGCCTGGGACAGCAGCCAGCCCATCAGCGAGCGGTTGTCGTCGACGGTAGCTACCAGGGTGGCACCACCTTCCGCCTGCAGCGTCAGTTGCATATCTGCCGACAGTGGCGACGCCTCAAGGCGCCGGGCAAGGGCATCATCGACCCAGGCGTGCAACTCGACCTGTTCCGCAGGTGAGAGCGCATCGGGCTGCAGCTGTTGCGCTTCGCCAGGGTTCAGGCCCGCTTGCCAGTACCAGCCGTAGGGCATGCCTTTGCTGTTGCACTGCAGCGGGAACAGTGCCGCGAGTTCGACCAGGTCGCGTTCGACCGTGCGTTTGCTGGTGATATGGCCAACGGTGGTCAGGGCGGCCTGCAACTGGGTGGAACTCATCCCCGGGTGACGGCCTGGCAGCAGCTTGAGCAGCTGCCACTGGCGGGCGATGGTGTGGCGGGTAGGGTGGCTGGGCAAAGGGCTCGTCCTTGAAGGCAGGCACGAAGCCTGCCTAAGTAGTGGCGTTTAGCTATTGCTCAGCATACCTTGTAGCAGAATGGGATCCAAGTTTTCGCATTTAGCGTTCAGTCCAGGCGCGTCACCCATTTGCCTGTGCCTTGGCCCTCTTTCAGCTGCCGCAGAGCCTGTGGCAAAGCAGAGAAGGTGAACTCGCGGCGCTGTGGCACCTTCGGGTACCTTGGCCAAGGCCTGCCAGGCGGTCAGGGCGGGGCAGGGCACGGCGGCCGCGGCGGTGTCGCTGAGCGCGCTGTGGATATGCATGACCAGGCTTGCATCGAGCAGGCAGAGCTCGGCAAAACTGCCGTCACGCGCCAGCGATTGGGTGCGGGTCCTTTCGAGACGGGTGTGGGCTGCAAAGCAGCCCCAATTCACTTAGCCGGGGGTTTTCGCCAAGGCTTCCAAGCCACCTTCATAGATGGCCTTGAACAGCGCTTCGGTCGCTTGGTAGCCGGGGTTGAATTCAGATAGCCAGGCTGTCGACCACGCCGCCGTCGACCCGCAGCGCTGCACCGGTGGTGGCGGACGTGCCCGCGAATGCGTCTGTCAGGCAACACAAAAGATTGACTGTTTCGCAACAGCCCAGTCGCAACCTTTGCTTTCAGATCAAAACTCATTGTCCCGCGCCCATCTTTTTCCCATCCCCACGTCCCCCCGAGAATCCACCCATCCCAACCTTCCACAGGTGATTCTCAAATGCCTCTCGCCTTGTTAGCCCTGACCCTGGCGGCCTTCGCCATCGGCACCACGGAGTTCGTGATCGTCGGCCTCATCCCGACCATCGCCAATGACCTGGCAGTGACACTGCCTTCGGCCGGCCTGCTGGTAAGCCTTTACGCCCTCAGCGTCGCCATCGGCGCGCCCCTGCTCACCGCCATGACCGGCCGCGTCCCGCGCAAGCTGCTGCTGGTCGGCCTGATGGCGCTGTTCACCGCCGGTAACCTGGTGGCCTGGCAGGCGCCCAGCTACGAATCGCTGATCATGGCGCGCATCCTCACCGGCCTGGCCCACGGGGTGTTCTTCTCGGTGGGCTCGATCATCGCCACCAGCCTGGTGCCGAAAGAAAAAGCCGCCAGCGCCATCGCCACCATGTTCAGTGGCATGACCGTGGCCTTCGTCACCGGTATCCCGCTGGGTACCTTCATCGGCCAGCACTTCGGCTGGCGCGTGACCTTCCTGGTGGTGGCTGCCTTCGGCCTGGTAGCGCTGCTCGGCGCACTGCTGTTCGTGCCCAAGCGCATCCAGCACAGCCAGCCGGCACCGCTGCTGCGCCAACTGCGGGTGATGCTGCAACCGCGCCTGCTGCTGGTGTATGCCATGACTGCCGTGGGTTACGGCGGCTCGCTGATCGCCTTTACCTTCCTTGCCCCGATCCTGCAGGACATCGCCGGCTTCGGCGCCAACAGCGTCGCCCTGGTGCTGCTCGCCTACGGCGTTTCGGTTGCCCTGGGCAACATCTGGGGCGGCCGCCTGGCCGACCGCAAAGGCCCGGTCAAGGCACTGTCGATCATCTTCCTGCTGCTGGCCGTGGTGCTGCTGGCGCTGACCTTCACCGCGCCGCATCCGGTACTGGTGGTAATCACCGTACTGGCCTGGGGCGCGGTGGCCTTCGGCAATGTGCCGGGCCTGCAGGTGTACGTGGTGCAGCAGGCGGAAAAGGTCGCCCCCGACGCAGTCGACGTGGCGGCCGGTTTCAACATCGCCGCCTTCAACCTGGGTGTGGCCGGTGGCTCCTGGGGCGGTGCCCAGGTGGTGCAACAGCTCGGCCTCGGCCATACCCCATGGATTGCCGCGCTGGTCACCCTCGGTGCCCTGGCCCTGACCCTGTACAGCGGCCGCCTCGACCGCCGCGTACCTGCCCAGCCACAACCTGTCGTCAGCCGCGCCTGACCCCTGATTCGCCTTACGGAGATGCTCGCAATGCCTCAAGATCCGCTGTTCCAACCCCTGCAATTCGGCGCCCTTAACCTGCCCAACCGCGTGCTGATGCCGCCGATGACCCGCTCCCGCGCTGCCCAGCCTGGCGATGTACCGACCGCGCTGATGGCCGAGTACTACGCACAACGCGCCAGTGCCGGGCTGATCGTCAGTGAAGGCACCTGGATCTCGCCACTGGGCAAGGGTTACGCCCGCACCCCGGGTATCCACACCCAGGCGCAGATCGACGGCTGGCGCCTGGTCACCGAGGCTGTGCATGCCGCGGGCGGGCGCATGTTCGCCCAGCTCTGGCACGTCGGCCGCCTCAGCCACAGCAGCCTGCTTGGTGGCCAGGCACCGGTGTCGTCCTCGGCGATGCAGGCCGAAGGCGTGAATGTGTTTATCGACAATGCCGACGGCACGCCAGGTTTTGTCCAGGCTTCCAAGCCGCGCGCGTTGAGCGAAGCGGAAATTGCCGAGATCATCGAGCAGTACCGCCAGGCTGCGCGCAACGCCATGGCCGCCGGTTTTGACGGTGTCGAGTTGCATGCGGCCAACGGATACCTGGTCAACCAGTTCCTCGATTCCGGCGCCAACGACCGCACCGACCGCTTCGGCGGTTCGCTGGAAAACCGCCTGCGTTTCCTCGACCTGGTCACCCGTGCGCTGGTCGAAGGTACCGGCGACGCCCAGCGTGTAGGCGTACGCCTGGCGCCGCTGACCACGCTCAATGGCTGTGTCGATGCCGACCCGGTCACCACCTATACCGCAGCGGCCAAGCGCCTGGGCGAAATCGGCATTGGCTACCTGCACATTGCCGAAGCCGACTGGGATGACGCGCCGGACATGCCGGTGGACTTCAAGCAACAGCTGCGGGCGGTGTTCCCCGGGGTGATGGTGTATGCCGGCAAATACACCGGCGAACGTGCACGGCGTGCGCTGGAGGAGGGCTGGGCTGACCTGGTCGGCTTCGGCCGGCCATTCGTGGCCAACCCGGACCTGCCGGCGCGGCTGAAGCTGAATGCGCCCCTGGCCGAGCACGAACGGGCCACGCTGTTCGGTGGTGATGCCCATGGCCTGACCGACTATCCGGTCATGGCAACAGCCTGACCCCGACCGCTCCTCATGGAACTGCAAATGACTCATTGAGTTAGCAGGGACCCTGTGGGAGCGGCTTTAGCCGCGAACACCGGCGCAGCCGGTGCCATGCACCGCGTTGGATTCAAAGGGCTGGGCGATCTCCCACAAAGACGGCATTTCGCCTGTCGTGTCTCACCTCTGTGCTTGAGCAGTGACGACTTGTTTGTGTCCTATATATGGACCAAAATATGGCTCTCTATTGAGGGTGCAAACATGCAAAACATATTCGCTGACGTGGCCGTAAGCGTGTCGGAACTGAAAAAGAACCCATCCGCGGTGATGACCGGCGCTGCGGGTATGCCCGTCGCCGTGCTCAATCACAACCGCGTGATGGGTTACATGGTGCCGGCCGAACTGTACGAGGCCATGATGGAGCGCTTGGAAGATCTCGAATTGAGCGAACTGGCCAAGTCGAGGTTGGGTGAAAAAGGCGTACCGGTTTCCCTGGATGACCTATGAACTCGAATTCCTGCCTTCGGCACTGAAAGAGTGGGGCAAGCTAGGCCACACCGTGCGCGAACAGATCAAGAAAAAACTCGCCGAGCGCCTGCAGTCACCCAAGGTACAGGCCGACGCGCTGCGTGACCTGCCGAACCACTACAAAATCAAGCTCAAGGCCTCTGGATATCGCCTCGTCTATCGAGTCGAGGAGGAGCGTATCGTTGTAGTGGTGGTATCGGTTGGCAAGC
This sequence comes from Pseudomonas shirazica, assembly GCF_015168335.1. NCBI lineage: Bacteria > Pseudomonadati > Pseudomonadota > Gammaproteobacteria > Pseudomonadales > Pseudomonadaceae > Pseudomonas > Pseudomonas shirazica. The sequence continues at coordinate 3,036,488 of NZ_CP063456.1, read as the reverse complement.
GCGAGCGTAGCGAGGTGTATCGATCCGCTCAGAAGCGGTAAACGCCATCATGGCCATCAACCAAACGCCGCACGCTGCCAATGCGCCTCGCTTATGATCGCAATGTTCGCACCCGCTTCCCTGATTTCCACGGCTTTCTTGATCTTCGTGCCATAACTGCTGTGCAGCCACTGCTCGTTGCCAATACTGCCAATGACCAGGTAGTGGGTCTTCTTGTTCACCCCCGCGGCGATTGAACCCCCACGTTCGACTACCAGCGCTTCGCATGCTTTGCGAGGCCCGTAAGCCATTGTGCCGGTAAACAGGAACATGCGGCCTGTCCACTCCAGTGTGGGTTCGGGGTTATCGAGTGGCAGTGAGGTGGGTGAAGAGAATGGGTTGTCGCTGCAGCGCGGCTTGCCGGTGAACTGCTGCAATAGCTCAAGCAGTTCAGCCGACTCGGCAGCATCCAGCATATTGTCCTTGAGCATGTCGCTCAGGCGCCGGTACAGCAAATTGATGACCGGATCCTCAAGATGAACGAGTTGCTGCTCCATCCATCCTTTGAGGAACTCGGCTTCTTGTTGATTGACCTGATTGTCAGCAGTCAGGCCCGCAGCGATTCCAATCAACCCATCAACCGAGCGCTGCGCGATCCGCGCTTCGTGAAAAAAGCGGCTGTTCTGAAATTCCTGATGAAGATCGACCATTCCCTGTTCCTCGTTGCTATTCCATCAGCATCACAGCGTTGGCGTATTTTTCCTGGTCCGGTGTGAACGTTGTCAGCATGCCGGTGTGATTACAGGTCAGGGTGAGCTCTGTTCGCGTATCGATGAACAGATCCTCGCCGCGAAGGCCCTGCCATTGCGCCAGGTACTTGAACGAACCGTACTTCATCGGTTTCTTCAATGCGCGATCATGGCCACCTTTCCAACCTAGCACCGGGAGCGCGCCATCGGCGCAGTGCCGGGCAAGTTCTGGCTGGGCCAGAGCCCGCTCACGGCCAATCTCCCAGCAGCGGATCAAGCCCTCGTCGGGCCCCTTCCATGCTTCTTCCCAGGTGATCAAGGGGCGGATGGGGTGATGAATGGGGCGTCGAATGACCCCGGTAGCTCGATCCATGACTGAGATTGTCCGTAATGTTCAGTTGGTCTGGATGCTACTAATTGGCCACTATCGTGTCCAGTGCTCGCCGACCCCAGCTCTGCGTTCAGTCAAGGCTGTGCTGCAACGCCTCGATAAACACCTCTTCCGCGCGGCTGAAGCGCTGCTCCCTGTTCCACAACAGGTGAATATCCACATCGGCAATCCCTTCCTGCGGCGGCAGCTTCCACAACAACCCGGCGTCTACATCCGGCGCTACCACATGCTCGGGCAGGCAACCTATGCCAAACCCGGCAATAACCAGCCGGCGTACCTCCTCAAGGCTTGGTGACGATGCCACGATCCGCCCGGCAAACCCCTGCTGGTCGCGGAAAATGGTCAGGGGCGACAGCATGCCGCCAATCTGGTCACTGGTGAAACTGACGAAGTTCTCGCGCTGCAGATCGCCCTCGTCCTGGCCAAATAATGCGTGGTGCTTGCCACAGAAGAACGCATAGCGCTGGCGCAGGAACAACCGTTGCTCCAGCCGTGGCTGCGCACGCCGGTTAAGGCTGAGGCCCGCCGTGGCGGTTTTTTCCTGCAGGGCGGCAACGATGTCGGAGCTGCGCATCACGTCGATCTCCAGCTCCACCCGCGGGTGCTGGCGGTGGAAGTCGGCGAGGAAGTCGTCGAAGTGTTCGTTGACGATACGGCTGATCATCAGCAGGCGTACCTTGCCCACCAGTTCGTCCGCCGGCTGCTCCAGCAAGCCGCCGATCTGCGACATCTGCCCATAGACCTCGCCAGCCAGCTGGAACAGCTGCTCGCCCATTTCCGTCAGCACGAAGCGCGGCCCGCGGCGGGCGATGAGCTGGCGGCCAAGCTGTTCTTCAAGGCGCTTGAGCGCCTGGCTCACTGCCGGCTGGGTGAGGTGCAGGCGGGCGGCCGCACGGCTGATGGACAGCTCCTGGCCGATGACCCGGAAGGTGCGCAGCAGGTTCCAGTCGAGGCGGTCGTTGAGCAGACGGTCGGGCATGGCAGGGCTCGATAATAAGCAAGGCTAATATTTCGAATAATAAATAGAAAATTGACTAATCATAGCCCCGGGCCGATAAATCGCAGGTATCGAGGCCTGCCGAGTCGGTGTTGGATTCTTCGCGGGCTTGCCCGCTCCCACAGGGTTACCACAAGTTTCGAATGCTGCGCAGTACCTGTGGGAGCGGGCGAGCCCGCGAAGAATCCAACACCGATTCAACAGGCCAAGCGCCACAAGAGCGCCCCCGTGCCCCTGACAACTCCTGCCAGAACAACAAGCAAAGGAGCCCCCATGAAGCCCACCGCTTCCCCCCAGCCACGCCGTGCCGCCGCCGCCGCGTTCATCGGCACCATGATCGAGTGGTACGACTTCTACATCTACGCCACCGCCGCCGCCCTGGTGTTCGGCGCGCTGTTCTTCCCCTCCGACAACAGCCTGTTCAGCACCATGGCCGCGTTCGGCACCTTCGCCGTTGGCTTCTTCGCCCGGCCGCTGGGGGGCATCGTCTTCGGCCACGTGGGCGACCGTATCGGCCGCAAGAAGTCGCTGGTCATCACCTTGCTGATGATGGGCATCGTCACCGTGGGCATCGGCCTGCTGCCGACCTACGCACAAATCGGCGCCAGCGCGCCGGTACTGCTGATCCTGCTGCGCATCGTCCAGGGCATTGCCGTGGGCGGTGAGTGGGGCGGGGCGGTGCTGATGGCCGGTGAACATGCACCCAAGGGCCGGCGCAACTTCTTTGCCTCGTTCGCCCAACTGGGCAGCCCGGCGGGCCTGATCCTGTCGCTGCTGGCCTTTGGCGCGGTCACCCGCCTGCCGGAAGAAGACCTGATGAACTGGGGCTGGCGCGTGCCGTTCCTGGCCAGCGCGCTGTTGCTGCTGGTGGGCCTGGCGATTCGCCTGGGGGTGAATGAGTCGCCCGAGTTCATCGCCAGCCGCGAGCAGGCGGAAAAGGCCCGGCGCAAGGAGCAGGCACCGGTATTCGAAGTGCTGCGCACGGCCTGGCGCCCGCTGTTGCTGTGCATCGGTGCCAATACCCTGGGTATTGCCGGGGTCTACTTCACCAACACCTTCATGATCAGCTACACCACCACGCAATTGCACCTGGAGCGCTCCTTGATCCTGGAGTGCCTGTTCTTCGTGGCGATCATCCAGTTCTGCGTGCAGCCGTTGGCCGCCTGGCTATCGGAAAAAATCGGCGCCACCCGCTTCCTGGCCCTGGTCGCGTTGCTGGCGATGGCCTCGCCTTACCCGATGTTCGTGCTGGTCAGCTCGGGCCAGGGCCCGTTGATCGTGCTCGGCATCGCGCTGGCCGCAGCGTGCATGGCGTCGTTCTACGCGGTGATCGCCGGCTATGTCAGCGGCATGTTCGACACCCGCGTGCGCTACACCGCCATATCCCTGGCCTACCAGATCTGCGGCGCCATCGCGGGCGGCCTGACCCCGCTGATCGGTACCTGGCTGGCCCACACCTTCACCGGCCAATGGTGGCCGATGGCGGTGTTCTACACCTTGATCGCAACCATTTCGCTGGTCTGCGTGCTCGCCCTGGCGCGCCAGTACGCCCGCAGCCAGCGCCTGGAACTGGCCTGATCGAACCGCTTTTTTCTGGAGTACCCGCACATGTTGAAAAGCAATGGCGAACGCCTGTGGGCGAGCCTGATGGCCATGGCCGAAATCGGCGCTACCGCCCGTGGCGGCAGCTGCCGCCTGGCCCTGAGCGACGAGGACAAGGCTGGCCGTGAACTGTTCAGCCACTGGTGCCGCGAAGCCGGCCTGACGCTGACTGTGGATGCCATCGGCAACCTGTTCGCCCGCCGCGCTGGCAGCGACCCCGATGCAGCGCCGGTGATGATGGGCAGCCACCTCGACACCCAACCTGAGGGCGGCCGTTTCGATGGCGTCTACGGTGTGCTGGCAGGCCTTGAAGTGGTGCGCCGGCTCAATGACCTGAACATCCAGACGCGCAAACCGCTGGAAATCGCCGTATGGACCAACGAGGAGGGCGCCCGCTTCACCCCGGCCATGTTCGGTTCGGCGGTGTTCACCGGTACCCTGGCGCTGGACGAAGCGCTGGCCATTCGCGATGCCGATGGCATCAGCGTCGCCGACGAACTGCAGCGCACCGGTTACGCCGGCCGGCGCCCGCTGGGTGGCCGAGTCGATGCCTATTTCGAGGCCCACATCGAGCAAGGCCCGATCCTTGAAGACAACGCCAAGGCCATTGGCGTGGTCAGCGGCGGGCAGGCCATCCGATGGCTCGACGTCACGGTCGAAGGCATGGCCGCGCACGCCGGTACCACGCCGATGCCACTGCGCAAGGATGCCCTGTTCGGCACCGCGCGGATGATCCAGGCAGTCGAGCAACTGGCTGCCGATTTTGCCCCTGAAGGCCTGACCACGGTGGGTGAACTGTCCATCGCCAAGTCCTCGCGCAACACCATTCCGGGGCTGCTGCAGTTCACAGTCGACCTGCGTCATCACCGGGACGAAGCCATCGAGGCGATGGAACGCGAGCTGACGTTGAAGCTGCAAGCCATCGCCAATCAACGCGGGTTGCAGGTGCGTATCGAGCGCCACTGGACAAGCCCGGCCACGCCATTCGATGCCGATTGCGTAGCCGCCGTGCAGCAGGCGGTGGATGGCCTGGGCTATGCCCAGCAGTCGATCGTCAGCGGTGCCGGCCACGACGCCATCCTGCTGGCCCGCTACTGCCCGACCGCCATGGTGTTCATCCCCTGTGTCGGCGGCTTGAGCCACAACGAAGCCGAAGACGTGTTGCCCGACGACGCCCGCCAGGGTGCCGATGTACTGCTCAATGCCGTGCTGGCCCGCGCGGGCATTGTCGAACAAGGAGAAGCCTGATGCGTTGCTACTTCCACCCCGAACAGCTGCTGCACCACCCACGCAGCTACTACTCGCGCGGCGCCATGCGCACCCCGCAGGAAGTCCCCGAGCGTGCCCAGCGCCTGCTGCAGGCGGCCAAGGATCTGGGCTTCGACATCCGCCAGCCTGAGGACGCCGGCCTCGAGCCGCTCAAGGCAGTGCATGGCGAGGCCTACCTGGCCTTCCTCGAAGAGGCCCATGCGCGCTGGAAGGAAGTGCCCGAGGACTGGGGCGACGAGGTCATGTCCAACATCTTCGTGCGTGAACCCAACGCCTTGCGCGGCATCCTCGCCCAGGCCGGGCGCTATCTGGCTGACGGCAGCTGCCCTGTAGGCGAACACACCTGGCGCTCGGCCTATTGGTCTGCGCAAAGCGCAGTAGCCGGTGCCAAGGCCATTCTCGACGGCGAGCCGGCGGCCTATGCCCTGTGCCGACCGCCAGGCCACCATGCGCGCTTCGATGCGGCCGGTGGTTTCTGTTACCTCAACAACGCCGCTGTCGCTGCCCAGGCCTTGCGCAGCCGCTACAGCCGCGTGGCCATCCTCGATACCGACATGCACCACGGGCAGGGGATTCAGGAAATCTTCTACGACCGCCGGGATGTGCTGTATGTATCGGTGCATGGCGACCCCACCAACTTCTACCCGGGTGTGGCCGGGTTCGCGGACGAGCGTGGCAGCGGTGCGGGGGAGGGGTACAACCTCAACTTGCCGATGGCGCATGGGGCTAGCGAAGCGGACTTCATGGGCCAGCTGGAGGTTGCGCTGGCTGCAGTGAAGGACTTCGGCGCCGAGGTGCTGGTGTTGTCGCTGGGGTTCGATATCTACGAACTCGACCCGCAGAGCAAGGTGGCGGTGACGACTGAAGGGTTTGCGGTATTGGGCGAGCGGATTCGGGCGATGCGCTTGCCGTGCCTGATCGTGCAGGAAGGGGGGTATCACCTGGAGAGCCTGGAGGCGAATGCGCAGGCGTTTTTTGCCGACAAGGCGGACTGGCGATAACGTAGTGTCGGGGCTGACAGGTGCTTGCCTTGACAGTTTCAGCGCCTATGAGATCGAGCGCCGCCCGCGCGGCGCTCGATCTCATAGGCGCTGAAGGTGTTGTGGCGAACACCCCGCAGCCCGTTACACCCCACCCCGCCGCACATGCTTCACCAACACCTTCTCCAGCAACTCCCACATCGCCGGCTCGGTACTGAACGCCACGTTGAACCGCATCCAGCCGGTCGCTTTGGCATCGACCATGAACAACTGCCCAGGCCCCAACATGATGCCTTTCTCCAACGCATCATCCAGCAACGCCGCGCTGTCCGGAATCGCTGGGTGGCGGGTCCAGATATACATCCCTTCATCCGACTCGATGAACAGCTCGAAGCCCAGCCGATGCAGATGCCGGCCAACTTCCTGGTGCGCCTCGGCCAGCCGCTGGCGCAGGCGCTTGAGGTGCTTGCGCCAGCGCCCGTCGATGATCGCGGCATACACCACACGCTCCATAACCTGCGAGGTGGTCAGGCCAGAGCGCATTTTCAGGTGCAGCAGCTTCTGCATCAGCTCGGGGTTGGCCAGCATGTAGCCGACCCGCACATTGGGCGAAATGCTCTTGGAGTAGCTGCCCACGTACACCACCTGCTGCAGGTGGTCGAGGCTGGCCAGGCACGGCTGCGGTTCGGCGACCATGTCGGCGTACAGGTTGTTCTCCACCAGGCGGAAGCCGTGCTGGCTGGCCAGTTGCAGCAGGCGGTGCAGCTGCGGCAGCGGCGTGCGCGAGCAGGTCGGGCTGTGCAGGTGCGGCTGGGTGAAGAATGCAGTGGGGCGGTGATGGGTGAGCAACTGCTCCAGCTGGTTCAGGTCGTAGCCGGCCGGTGTGCGCGGCACGCCGACCAGAGTCGCGCCCTGGGTACGCAGGATGCTCATCAGGTTGGGGTAACCGGGGTCGTCCACCAGCACCACGTCGCCCGGGCGTACCAGGGTGCGCGCGGCCAGGTCCAGGGCCTGGCTGGCGCCATGGGTAAGCATCAGCTGCGCCGGGTTGGCGACGATCGACAGTTCCTGCTGCAGGTTCTGTGCGGTCAGTGCACGCAGCTCCATCAGGCCCATGGGGTCGCCGTAGCCCGACAGCTCCAGCGGGCTGCCGGCCACCTGGCGCAGGCCGCGGCGCAGGCCGTCTTCGTACATCCAGTCGTTGGGCAGCCAGCCGCAGCCAGGCTTGAACGGCAGCTGGCGGATTTCGAAGATCTGCTGCAGGTACCACTCGGAGTTGAACGTTGGTCGACTGGTGTCGGCCTCGGCGTTGTGCGGGTCGAGCAATTCGCCCGCCGCGCGGTTGACGAAGAACCCCGCATTGCCCCGGCTCACCAGCAGGCCCTGGGCGACCAGACGGTCGTAGGCCTCGACCACGGTGAAGGTGCTCACCGAATAGCTCGCGGCAAAGGCGCGGATCGAGGGGACCTTGGCGCCTGGCTTGAGGGTCTGGTTGTCGATCAGCTCGCGCAGCCCGTCGATGATCTGGTTCACCAGCGGGGTCGAGGAGTCTGGATGTAATTCGAACATTTGGGCCTTCAGGTTGCGTATCGCCCGGCGTTTGCAAGGTGTATTGCATGGGCGACCTGTACAGTGCAGTGCGAGTTTCATGCCACTGTGCATGGCTCTCTGCGTCGGACATTTTTACATTAGGTGTCAGATATCGCCACCTAAAGCATGTTCAGTTCGCTCCAGGCGCCTGCCCTGGGGCGCGTCAGCAGGCCGCCATGGAAGGCCTGCGTGTGTTCGCTCACACCATCCTGCGCGCATTAGCACTGATGTACGTGAAACCGCCAGCCATCGGGGTTTCACAGTTTTCCTTGGATAAAAAGAAGCACGGGGTACACAACTGATGGACGCAACATCCACAACCACCACCGCGAAAAGCGGGCATGAGAGCAAGCTCAGTGCCTCGCTCAAGTCGCGCCACCTGACGATGATGTCGATCGCCGGGGTTATCGGCGGCGCCTTGTTCGTCGGTTCCGGCAGCGTGATTCACAGCGCCGGCCCAGCTGCTGTGCTGGCCTACCTGGCAGGCGGCATCCTGGTGGTACTGATCATGCGCATGCTGGGTGAAATGGCGACTTCCTCGCCAGACACCGGTTCGTTCTCCACCTACGCCGATCGCGCCATCGGCCGTTGGGCCGGTTTCACCATCGGCTGGCTGTACTGGTGGTACTGGGTCATCCTCATGGCCTGGGAAGCTTATGTGGCGGGCAAGATCCTGCATGGTTTCTTCCCCGACGTCAGCGTCAACGTGTTCGTGCTGGCCACGACCCTGTTGCTGATCACCGTCAACTTCTTCAACGTCAAGCACTACGGTGAGTTCGAGTTCTGGTTCGCCTTGATCAAGGTGATCGCGATTGTCTGCTTCCTGATCGTGTGTACCGCTGCCGTGCTGAACATCTGGCAGTTCGGTGAAGTGCGTGGCATCAGCCACCTCACCGCCGAAGGCTTCATGCCCAATGGCATCACTACAGTGATCGGTGCCTTGCTCGGGGTGATGTTCGCCTTCCTCGGTGCGGAAATCGTCACCATCGCCGCTTCCGAAGCCAAGGACCCGGCCGCGCAGATCGTCAAGGCGACCAACTCGGTGGTCTGGCGTGTGTGCCTGTTCTACGTGGGGTCGATCTTCCTGATCGTCTGCCTGGTACCGTGGAACGACCCGCACCTGGGCGTTTCCGGCTATGGCGCCTACCGCCGCACCCTGGAGCTGCTGGGCGTGCCGTATGCCGAGCTGCTGATGAACTTCGTGGTGCTGACCTCGGTGAGCAGCTGCCTGATCTCGGGCCACTACACCGCTTCGCGCATGCTGTTCTCCCTGGCCCAGCGTGGCGACGCGCCGTCGTTCTTCAAGATCACCCGCGCCGGCACCGGTGTACCGGTGTACGCGATCATGGGTTCGTGCGCCGTGGCCGTGGTGTGTGCGCTGATCAACTTCAGCGAGACCCTGCGCCCGAAAGACGTGCTGGAAACCCTGATGAACACCACCGGCATGATTGCCCTGCTGGTGTACCTGGTGATTGCTTTCTCGCAGCTGCGCATGCGCCGCAAGCTGGTTGCCGAAGGCAAGGAAGTACGCCTGAAGATGTGGCTGTTCCCATGGCTGACCTACCTGGTGATCGCGTTCATCGTGGCCGCCCTGGTAACCATGGCCTTCATGCCTGACTACCAGATCCTGGTGATTTCCACCGGTATCGCCGCGGCAATCGTGGTGGCGATGGGTGTAGTGCACCAGATCCGTACTGGCAAGCAGCACTAAGCGTCACTCGCTTCTCGAAACGGCCGGCTCCCTCGGGGACCCGGCCGTTTTGCGTTATTGGGCCAGGGGTATATGGCCGCCTGTTACATGGCATATGCTGAACACATTGCCCGCCCAAAGGAGCTTCACATGGCCTGGTCCGCCACCCAGTATTCGCAATTCGAAGACGAGCGTACCCGCGCGGTGCGTGACCTGCTGGCCGCTGTACCGGCACGCCCGGTACGCCACGCCACCGACCTGGGCTGTGGCCCTGGCAATTCCACCGAGGTGCTGCTGCAACGTTACCCGGATGCCCAGGTGACGGCCCTGGACAGCGACCCGGACATGATCGACAAGGCCCGCGAGCGCAAACGGCTGTGCATCCCCCGGGTGCGCACGGTCATCGCTGACATTGCCGGCTGGTCCGCCCCCGAGCCGCAGGACCTGATCCTGGCCAATGCCTCGCTGCAATGGGTACCCGACCACGCCTCGCTGTACCCGCACCTGGTGCGCCAGCTGAGCGAAGGTGCCAGCCTGGCCGTGCAGACCCCGGACAACCTCGATGAGCCGGCCCACCGGCAACTGCGCGAAATCGCCAGCCAGGGACCTTGGGCGGCGAAGTTCGCTGATTTCCAGCTACCGCCTCGGCACAACGCGGCGTTCTATTACGATCTGCTCAGCCCGTTGTGCGCGCGGGTGGATGTGTGGCGTACCACCTATCATCACCCTTTGGCCGGCGGTGCCGAAGCCGTGGTGGAATGGTTCAAGGGTTCGGCCTTGCGACCGTACCTGGCGCGATTGGATCCCCAGGAGCAGACGGATTTCCTGCAGATGTACCTGCAGGCGATGCAACGCGACTACCCGCCGGCCACCGATGGCAAGGTGCTGTTGCCGTTCCCGCGGCTGTTCGTGATCGCTACCCGCTAGGGCGGCGCCAGCGCCAGGCCACGTAACCGTAGACGCCGAGGTTGAGCAGCAGCACGAAAGTGCCCAGCAGCAGCTGGATGTGCGGTGTCAGCCCGGCGGGGTAGATCAACGGCCAGATATAGTGTTCGACGAAGCCGCCCTGATAGCCCGCGTCACCAGCCGCGTTGCGCATGCGGTTTTCCCAGGTGGTCAGCGGGCAGCCCAGGTGCAGGCATTCCACCGCCAGGCCCCAGGCCAGCACCGGCAGGTGCAGCAGCAGGGCAGGGCGCCAACGCAGTACCAGCAGGCCGCCGAACAGCACCAGCAGGATGAAGAGCAGGTGCAGCAGGACCAGGGTGTCGGCGGCAAGGCGGTAGAGCATGGGTTGTGTGCCGAGGGTTGAGGTTATCCCAGCATAGTTGGGTTGCCTGTACCGGCCCCTTCGCAGCACAAGGCTGCTCCTACAGGGGAATGCGATAATCCTGCAGGAGCAGCCTTGTGCTGCGAAAGGGCCGGCACAGGCTTACAACCCTTCCTCCACCATCTGCAGGAAGGTCGCCACCACCCGCCGCGTGCGCTGCTCGCTCAGGCACACCAGTGTCTCGGTCAGGTGCCGCTGGCAATCGACGATCGGCAACGCGCACACCCGCGCATCCGCACCAAACTCAGCCGCCGACACCACCCCCACACCAATCCCCACCACCACCGCTTCCCGCGCCGCTTCCCGGCCTTCCACCTGGATCGCCGGGCGAATCCGCAGCCCGGCCCGTTGCATTTCTTCTTCCAGCGTCTGCCGCGTCACCGACCCGGGCTCGCGCAGTACCAGCGGTGTATCGTCCAGGTCCGCCAGGCTGATCGCGCCGCGGCTGGCCCAGGGGTGCTGGTGCGAGACAAACGCCACCATCGGGTCGCGGCGCAGCGGCAGGCAGTGCAGACGCTCATCGTCGACGTCCCGCCCCAGCAGGGCCAGGTCGGCCTGGTAGCTGAACAGCCGGGCCAGCGACTCGTCGGTGTTGCCGGTCTCGATCTTGACCTGGATGCCCGGGTAGCGCTGGCAGAAGCGGGCGATCTGCGGCAGCACGTGCACCGGCGCGTCCACCGCCAGCACCAGGCTGCCGGTGTGCAGCGCACGCGAATCCTGCAGCAGTTCATGGGCCTCGGCCTCGCAGGCGAACAGGCGCTGGCTGATGCCCAGCAGGCGTTCGCCGAGGTCTGTGAGCTGCACCGAACGCTTGTTGCGGTGGAACAGCAAGACGCCGAAGCGCTCCTCCAGTTTGCGCACCTGGTCCGACACCGCGGGCTGGGTAAGAAACAGCTTTTCGGCGGCGCGGGTAAAGCTGCCGTGCACCGCCACGGCGTGGAAGGCCTTGAGTTGTGCGTGGGAAACCGACATGACGACCTCAGTAACAAGCTGGGCTTATGTGTGAAATACGATAAATCGATTTTATTTATCTTAGCGCAACTGTTTCCATGCATGTCAGCCCGACGCTGGCACCACAAGTGCCGCCAGGGCCATGGCACCCAAACGGCGCCATCTGACCCGATGACAGCCTCGTCATCGCTGTGCGTAACACAAGAACAAGACAGGCGTTTCTTCACATTCTGCCGGCACACTCAAGCAAGAGGTCAGACTTACATGAACCAATCCCTAGCCGCGTTCAAACGCTGGCGTATCCAGATTTTCGCCATTACCTGGCTGGCCTACGCCGCCTTCTACTTCACCCGCAAGGCCTTCTCGGTGGCCAAGCTGGGCATCGGTGAAGACCCCGACTTCATGCTCGACAAGGCCGCCATGGCCAACCTCGACGCCATCTACCTGGCCGCCTACGCCGTGGGCCAGTTCACCTGGGGCATGCTTGCCGACCGCTTTGGCCCACGCGTGGTGGTGCTCGGCGGCCTGCTGATTTCTGCTGTTGCGGCGGTGGTAATGGGCAGTTACGCCACATTCCCGATCTTCGCCACCTGCATGCTGGTGCAGGGCCTGGCGCAATCCACCGGCTGGGCCGGGTTGTGCAAGAACATCGGCAGCTTCTTCCCGGCGTCGCAGCGTGGGCGGGTGCTGGGCCTGTGGAGTTCCTGCTATGCCTTCGGCGGCCTGGTGGCCTCGCCGTTCGCCGGCTGGTGGGCCTACACCCTGGTCGGTACCTGGCACGCGGCATTCTTCTCCAGTGCCGCGGTGGTGGCACTGGTGGCCGTGCTGTTCTTCTTCCTGCAGCGCAACAAGCCTGAAGACGTCGGCCTGCCGGCGGTGGAGCCCGAGCCGCAGAGCATGGCCCCGGCCGGCAACCTGTGCAGTGTGTGGGCGCCCCTGAAGGAGATCATGCGCAACCGCACGGTGCTGACCCTGGGGCTGGCGTACTTCCTGTTGAAACCGGCGCGCTACGCCATCCTGCTGTGGGGGCCGGTGATCGTCTTCGAGCAGATGCCCTCGGTGGGCAAGGTGGGGGCAGCGATCATCCCGACAGCCTTCGAACTGGCCGGGCTGCTCGGCCCGATCATCATCGGCCTTGCCTCCGACAAGCTGTTCGGCGCCCGGCGCATGCCGGCCTGTGTCATCAGCCTGGTGCTGCTGACCGTGGCGCTGGCGGCATTCATGGCGGCCATGCACACCGGCAGCGTGATCCTGGTGGTGGCCCTGCTGTTCGTCATGGGCCTGACCCTGTACGGGCCAGACTCGATGATCAGCGGTGCTGCGGCCATCGACTTCGGCACCGCCAAGGCCGGTGCCACCGCAGCAGGCTTCGTCAACGGCTGCGGCTCGGTGGGGGCGGTGCTGGGCGGGCTGCTGCCGGGATACTTCGATGGCGTCACGGTGTTCATCGTGTTTGCCGGCTGCGCGCTGTTCTCGGCGCTGGTGCTGCTGCCGCACTGGAACAGCCGCCCGGCCAGCGCTGCGCAAAGCACCGACGTGGCACCGAATACCAGCATGGCAATCAAGCCATTGCGTACCTGAAAGGAAAGCGAGCGAATGAGACCCTTCTGGCTGCAACAGGCCCTGGATTCGGCGCAAGAGGCGGTGTGCCCGCCGCTGCAAGGCGATGCCCGTTGCGATGTATGCATCGTCGGCGGCGGCTATACCGGCCTGTGGACCGCACTGATGCTCAAGGAAGCGGTGCCGGCCCTGGATATCGTGCTGATCGAGGCCGATATCTGCGGTGCCGGTGCCAGTGGCCGCAATGGTGGCTGTGCGTTGTCCTGGTCGGCCAAGTACTTCACCCTCGAGCGGTTGTTCGGGGTGGCCGAGGCGGTGCGCCTGGTGCGTGAGTCCGAGCGTAGCATCGGTGAAATCGGTGCGTTCTGCGCGGCCAATGGCATCGACTGCGACTACCGCCTGGACGGCACGCTGTACACCGCCACCAACGCCGCGCAGGTCGGCGCCACCGACGCGGTGATCGCTGCGCTGGAGCAAAAGGGGATCAACTCGTTTCGCCGCCTGCCGCTGCCGCAGGTGCAGCGTCTGGCGGGTTCGGCGCGGCACCTGGAAGGCTGGTTCTCGCCGGCCGCGGCCACGGTGCAGCCGGGCAAGCTGGTGCGCGGCCTGCGCCGGGTGGCCTTGCAGCGCGGCGTGCGCATCCATGAGGGCACCGCCATGACCGGCCTGGAGCACGGCGCCCCGGTGCAGGTGCGCACGGCCCATGGCACGGTGCGCGCCGACCGCGTGGTATTGGGCCTGAATGCCTGGATGGCGCGGGCTTTCCCGCAGTTCGAACGCAGCGTGGCGATTGTTTCCAGCGACATGGTGATCACCGAACCTTGCCCCGAGCTGCTGCACCAGGTCGGCCTGGACAGTGGCATCAGCGTGCTCGATTCGCGGATTTTCGTGCATTACTACCACAACACCTCCGATGGTCGGCTGATGCTCGGCAAGGGCGGCAATACCTTCGCCTATGGCGGGCGCATGCTGCCGGTGTTCGACCAGCCGTCGCCGTACCGGCCGCTGCTGCGTGAAAGCCTGGGCGGGTTTTTCCCGGCGCTGGCCGAGGTGCCGCTGGCGGCCAGCTGGAACGGGCCGTCCGACCGCTCGGTGACCGGTTTGCCGTTCTTTGGCCGGCTGGACGGGCAGGGCAACGTGTTCTACGGCTTTGGTTACTCCGGCAGCGGCGTCGGGCCGTGCCACATGGGCGGGCAGATTCTGTCGTCGCTGGCACTGGGGCTGGACAACCCATGGACCCGTTCGCCGCTGATCAAGGGGCCGCTGGGGCTGTTCCCGCCCGAGCCGATCCGCTACCTGGGTTCGCTGATGGTGCGCAATGCCATCCGCCGCAAGGAGCGGGCCGAGGACCGTGGGCTGCGGCCGCGCAGGCTGGATGTGCGTCTGGCGCGGTTTGCCGCGGCGGCGGGCAAGGCCGATAAAGGCTGATATTTTGGGGGCGCTTCGCACCCCTGTCGCGACACAAGGCCGCTCCTACAGGGGGACGCGCAAGCCCAGATTGGCGCGCTTCTTCTGTAGGAGCGGCCTTGTGTCGCGATAGGGTCGCGAAGCGGCCCCAGCGATTTCTTGTCGAACACAGGCCAGAGGGCGTATAAACTGCACCCACTTTTGGCCGGTCGCTTCCTGAACCGGCCGCTGAAACAAGAGAGTCGACATGGGCGCACAGTGGAAAGCCAAACATAAAGAAGCCGCGGCCAACGCCAAAGGCAAGATCATGGGCAAGCTGTCCAAAGAGATCCAGATCGCCGCCAAGTCCGGCGCCGACCCGGACATGAACCCACGCCTGCGCCTGGCCATCGAGCAGGCCAAGAAGGCCTCGATGACCCGCGAGACCCTGGAGCGCGCAATCCGCAAGGGCGCGGGCCTGGACGGCGATGCCGTGCAGTACTCGGCGGTAAGCTACGAAGGTTTCGCCCCGCACCAGGTGCCGCTGATCGTCGAGTGCCTGACCGACAACGTCAACCGCACCGTCGCGCAGATCCGCGTGCTGTTCCGCAAGGGCCAGCTGGGTGCCAGCGGTTCGGTGGCCTGGGACTTCAACCATGTCGGCCTGATCGAAGCCACCCCGAACGGCGACGCCGACCCGGAAATGGCGGCCATCGAAGCCGGCGCCCAGGACTTCGAGGAAGGTGACGAAGAGGGTTCGACCCTGTTCATCACCGACACCACCGACCTTGACGCCGTGCAGAAGGCCCTGCCGGAGCACGGCTTCACCGTGACCTCGGCGAAGATCGGCTACACCCCGAAGAACCCGGTGAGCGCGGCCAGCCTGAGTGCCGAGGCGCTGGCCGAGGTGGAAGCGTTCCTCGAGGCGATCGACGAGAACGATGACGTGCAGAACGTTTATGTTGGCCTGACTGACTGATCTGCTTCTCTGGGGCCGCTTTGCGGCCCAATCGCCGGCAAGCCAGCTCCCACAGGTACAGCACAAGCCCCGATGGTTGTGGTGACCCTGTGGGAGCTGGCTTGCCGGCGATTGGGCCGGTCGATCCTTTAGAAGGGAGCCTGTATGAACCCCGCTTTCGCCTCCCTCAGCCTCGCCCACCTGCGCACCCTCGACCACCTGCTGCAGCTGAAGAACCTCAGCCACGCCGCCGAGCGCCTCGGCGTCAGCCAGTCCGCACTTAGCCGCCAGCTGGCCCACCTGCGCGAAGCCTTCGACGACCCCTTGTTGGTACGCCAGGGCCGCGGTTACGTACTCAGCGAACACGCCGAAGCCCTGGTCGAACCCCTGCGCCAGGTTCTCGAGGAGCTGCACGCCCTGCGCCAGCCCGCGGTGTTCGACCCGGCGCGTTGCGAGCGGCGCTTCTGTCTGGCCGCGTCGGACTATGTGGCCGAGCACATGCTGCCGCTGCTGGTGGCGGCGCTGGAGCGCGAGGCGCCGGGTGTATCGCTGGAGTACCGCACCTGGCAGGCCGGCCAGTACGCCTTGCTGGCCAGCGGCGAGATCGACCTTGCCACCACGTTGTTCGACGAGTCGCCACCCAACCTGCACGGTCGGCTGTTGGGCGAGGACCGGGCAGTGTGCCTGATGCGCCACGACCACCCGCTGGCTGCCCACGGTGCGCTCAGCCAGGCCGACTACCTGGCGCACAAGCATGTGCGTATTTCCGGCGGAGGCGACAAGGACAGCTTCATCGACCGCCACTTGCGCGCCCAGGGCCTGCAACGGCAGGTCAGCCTGGAAGTGCCGTTCTTCTCGGCCACCGTGCAGGTGATTGCCAACAGCCAGGCGCTGGCCACCGTGCCCGAGCACATCGCCCGGCAGCTGTGCCGCCTGCATGACCTGGCCTGGCGGCCGCTGGGCTTCATCGACCACAGCCAGCGCTACTGGGTGGTGTGGCACCAGCGCCTGCAGGCCTCGGCCGAACACCGCTGGTTGCGCAACCGGGTGTTCGAGTTGTGGCGCCAGTCGCAGTTCGGTGTGCAGGGTGGGCATGCGGGTTTGCCATAGCAGGTATGCGCGAAGCGGGGTTATTCACTTCGGGACAGGTGCCTAGACTGGGGGCATTGTGCTGCCTGCGCTGGCCTCTTCGCGGGCACAGGCAGCGAAAAACCCCACAGGAGACCCCAGGTGACCCCCGAACAATTCCGCCAGTACGGCCACCAACTGATCGACCTGATCGCCGACTACCGCCAATCCGTCGGCGAGCGCCCGGTCATGGCCCAGGTCGAGCCCGGCTATCTCAAGGCTGCGTTGCCTGCACAGGCCCCCCGGCAAGGCGAGCCTTTCGCAGCGATCCTTGACGACGTCAACCAGTTGGTCATGCCCGGCCTGTCCCATTGGCAGCACCCGGACTTCTACGGCTACTTCCCCTCCAATGGCACCCTGTCGTCGGTCCTCGGTGACTTCCTCAGCACTGGCCTGGGCGTGCTGGGCCTTTCGTGGCAGTCCAGCCCGGCCCTGAGCGAGCTGGAGGAAACCACCCTCGACTGGCTGCGTCAGCTGCTCGGCCTGTCTGGCCAATGGAGCGGGGTGATCCAGGACACCGCATCCACCAGCACCCTGGTGGCGCTGATCTGCGCACGGGAACGCGCCAGCGACTACGCACTGGTACGCGGCGGCCTGCAAGCCCAGGCCAAGCCGCTGATCGTCTATGTCAGCGCCCATGCCCACAGCTCGGTGGACAAAGCCGCATTGCTGGCCGGTTTTGGCCGCGACAACATACGCCTGATCCCGACCGACGAACGCTACGCTCTGCGCCCGGAGGCCCTGCAGGCTGCGATCGAGCAGGACCTGGCCGCTGGCAACCAGCCTTGCGCGGTGGTCGCGACCACCGGCACCACCGCCACCACGGCCCTCGACCCTCTGCGGCCGATCGGCGAGATCGCCCAGGCCCATGGCCTGTGGCTGCATGTGGACTCGGCCATGGCCGGCTCGGCGATGATCCTGCCGGAATGCCGCTGGATGTGGGACGGCATCGAGCTGGCCGATTCGCTGGTGGTCAACGCGCACAAGTGGCTGGGCGTGGCCTTCGATTGCTCGATCTACTACGTGCGCGACCCGCAGCACCTGATCCGGGTCATGAGCACCAACCCCAGCTACCTGCAGTCGGCGGTGGATGGCGAGGTGAAGAACCTGCGTGACTGGGGTATCCCGCTGGGCCGCCGGTTCCGCGCATTGAAGCTGTGGTTCATGCTGCGCAGCGAGGGGGTCGAGGCGTTGCAGGCACGGCTGCGGCGTGACCTGGACAATGCCCAGTGGCTGGCCGGGCAAATCGGCGCGGCGGCGGAGTGGGAGGTGCTGGCGCCGGTGCAGTTGCAGACGTTGTGCATTCGCCATCGGCCGGCGGGGCTGGAAGGGGAGACGCTGGATACGCATACCAAGGGCTGGGCCGAACGGCTGAATGCGTCTGGGGATGCCTATGTGACGCCGGCGACGCTGGATGGGCGGTGGATGGTGCGGGTGTCGATTGGCGCATTGCCGACCGAGCGGGAGCATGTCGAACAGCTCTGGGCGCGCCTGCAGGAAGTAGTCAAGGGCTGAAACTGCCGGGGCCGCGTTGCGGCCCATTCGCCGGCAAGCCAGCTCCCACAGGAACCGCACAAGGCTTGAAGCCTGTGCGGTCAAGGTAGGAGCGGGCTTGCCCGCGAATGGACTCCCACAGGAACCGCACAAGGCTTGAAGCCTGTGCGGTCAAGATAGGAGCTGGCTTGCCGGCGAAGGGCACCCACAGGAACCGCACAAGGCTTGAAGCCTGTGCGGTCAAGGTGGGAGCTGGCTTGCCGGCGAAAGGGCTGCAGAGCAGCCCCCTGCAATCTCAGTGGCTCACCGCCTGAAAGCTACCTTTACGGCTAGCTTCATACGCGGTCTTGTCCATCGGCTTGGCATCGGGGTTACCCAGGTCTTCCATCGCCAGGCGATGGGTTTCCGGTGCAATGTAGGCTGCCAAAGCACACACGCAGGTGATGAAGAACGCCAGGCTACCAACCACCAATGGGATGTTGTCCGAACCGGGCGGGGCTACCAGGGCGAACAGTGCCGGCAGCATGGCGGTCAGCATGGTGCCGATGTTCTGCGCGATGGCCATGGCCGAAACGCGGTAGCGAGTGTGGAACAGCTCTGGGTAGAAGCTTGGGAACACCGCGTTGTAACCCTGGTACACCATGCCCCACATCACGATCGACGAGGCGAACGCCAGCGGTACGTTCTGGATGCTGATCGCATACAGGTAGACGAAGGCCAGCAAGCCCGAGCCCAGGCAACCGGCGATCATGGTCGGGCGACGGCCGATCTTGTCGGACAGGTTGCCGACAAACGGTATCACCAGCACCGCGACGATGTTGCCGACTACCGGAATCCACAGGTACACGCTCTTGTCGAAGCCGATGCCATAGGCCGGCTGCACCGCGTAGGCCGCACCGAAGATGGTGGCGACCACCGGGATCACGTTCATCAAGGCCATGAACATCACCAGCACCATGTGCTTCCAGCTGTGGCGGAAGGCCTCGCTGATCGGCGACTTGGCGACCTTGTCCTGCTTCTCTTCCTTCACGAACGCCGGGGTTTCGTGCACTTCCTTACGGATGATGAAGCCGGCGATCAGCACGAAGGCGCTCAGCAGGAACGGAATGCGCCAGCCCCAGTCGTTGAAGGCTTCGCTGGGCATGAAGTAGGCCAGCGGCAGGAACACAGCCGCCGCCAGCACCTGGCCAGCCTGCACGCCTTGCAAGGTGAAGCTGGCGTAGTAGCCCCGTCGACCGAACGGTGCGTGCTCCATGATCATGGAACTGGCTCCGGAGATTTCCCCGGCCACGGCAAAGCCCTGGACCAGGCGCAGCACCACCAGCAACGCCGGGGCGAGCAGCCCGATGTCGTGGTAGGTGGGCAGCAGGCCAACGGCCATGGTCGACAGGCCCATCAGGAACATGCACAGCAGCAGTACGTTCTTGCGGCCGCGGGTGTCACCCCAGTGGCCCAGCACGAAGGCGCCGACCGGGCGCGCCAGGTAACCCACGCCGTAGGTGGCCAGCGAGGCGATGATGGCCATTTTCGGGTCGGTGTTGGGGAAGAAGATCTGCGGGAAAATCAGCGCAGCAGCCTGGGCGTAGATGAAGAAGTCGTAGTACTCGAGTGCCGAGCCTATCCATCCACTGGCAGTCGCTTTCTTGGCTTGAGAGCTGGAGTGAGCCATCGTTGTCTCCGTTGTTATTGTTGTTTGCACAGGTTCCGCCGGAGATTCGCCAAGGCAGGAGGCGAGGGTCGGTGTGCCTGCGTCTGTGGTTCATGTTGACCACGGGCCAGTGGGCTGGCAATTCGCTAAAATCGGTTTTGTTCGATAATCGAACGCAAAACTAACCATTCCGTACAAAGAGATTGAAGCGACGACTTTACCTGCGAATAATCGATCGTGCCAGGAACTGTGGTCCGGATTTTCCAGGTCTGGCCCTATCGCCGGCAAGCCAGCTCCCACAAGGTATGCGCCAATCCTGTGGGAGCTGGCTTGCCGGCGATAGGGCCGGTACAGGCAGCCCTGGCCTCAACCTCCAACAACAAGGAACTCCCGCCATGCAGCGTTCGATCGCTACCGTGTCCTTGAGCGGCACCCTGCCGGAAAAGCTCGAAGCCATCGCCGCCGCCGGTTTTGACGGCGTCGAGATCTTCGAAAACGACCTGCTCTATTACGCCGGCAGCCCGCGCCAGGTACGGCAGATGTGCGCCGACCTGGGTATTGCCATCACCCTGTTCCAGCCGTTCCGCGATTTCGAGGGTTGCCGCCGCGACCGCCTGCAGAAGAACCTCGACCGCGCCGAGCGCAAGTTCGACCTGATGCAGGAACTGGGCACCGACCTGGTGCTGGTATGCAGCAACGTCCAGGCCGATGCCCTGGGTGAAGAGCAATTGCTGGTCGACGACCTGCGCCTGCTGGCCGAGCACGCCGGCAAACGCGGCCTGCGCATTGGCTACGAAGCCCTGGCCTGGGGCCGCCACGTCAACACCTACCAGCAAGTCTGGAACCTGGTGCGCCAGGCCGACCACCCGGCCCTCGGGGTGATCCTCGACAGCTTCCACACCTTGTCGCTCAAGGGCGACCCGAGCGCGATCCGCGATATCCCCGGCGACAAGATCTTCTTCGTGCAAATGGCTGACGCGCCGATCCTGGCCATGGATGTGCTGGAGTGGAGCCGCCACTTCCGCTGCTTCCCGGGGCAGGGCGAGATGGACATGGCCGGTTTCCTGGCGCCGATCCTTGCCACCGGCTACCGTGGGCCGCTGTCGCTGGAAATCTTCAACGACGGCTTCCGCGCCGCACCGCCCCGGCAGAATGCCGCCGACGGCCTGCGTTCGCTGCTGTATCTCGAGGAGCACACCCGCCTGCGCCTGGAGCAGGAAGGTACCTCGATCGAGCCCGGTGTGCTGTTCACCCCACCGGCGGCCAGTGCCTATGACGGCGTGGAGTTCCTCGAATTTGCAGTCGACGAAGCCGTCGGCGCGCGCCTGGGCAACTGGCTGAAGCGCCTGGGCTTTGCCGATGCCGGCAAGCACCGCAGCAAAGAGGTGCAGTTGCTGCGTCAGGGCGATATCAACATTGTGCTGAACGCCGAACCCTATTCCTTCGGCCACAACTTCTTCGAGGCCCACGGGCCGTCGCTGTGCGCCACCGCGCTGCGGGTCAAGGACCAGCAAGCCGCCCTGAAGCGCGCCACCGCCTTCCGTGGCCAGCCATTCCGTGGCCTGGTCGGGCCCAACGAGTGCGAAGTGCCGGCGGTACGTGCGCCAGATGGCAGCCTGCTGTACCTGGTGGAGCAGGGCACTGCCGGCCAGACCCTGTACGACACCGACTTCAGCCTGGACAAGAACGCCACCGCCACCGGCGGCCTGCGCCGTATCGACCACATGGCCCTGGCCCTGCCGGCCGAGTCGCTGGACAGCTGGGTGCTGTTCTACAAGAGCCTGTTCGATTTCGAAGCCGATGACGAAGTGGTGCTGCCGGACCCGTACGGCCTGGTCAAGAGCCGCGCGCTGCGTAGCCAATGCGGCACCCTGCGCCTGCCGCTGAACATCTCGGAAAACCGCAACACCGCCATCGCCCATGCGCTGTCCAGCTATCGTGGTTCGGGCGTGCACCACATCGCTTTCGATTGCGACGACATCTTCCGCGAAGTGGCGCGGGCCAAACTGGCCGGGGTACCGTTGCTGGAGATCCCGCTGAACTACTACGACGACCTGGCGGCGCGTTTCGATTTCGACGACGAGTTCCTCAGCGAACTGGCCTACTACAACGTGCTGTACGACCGCGATGCCCAGGGCGGCGAGCTGTTCCACGTGTATACCGAGCCGTTCGAAGAGCGTTTCTTCTTCGAGATCATCCAGCGCAAGGGGGGGTATGCCGGTTACGGTGCGGCCAACGTTGCGGTGCGCCTGGCGGCCATGGCCAAGGCCCGCAGCGGGGCGGCGCGCAAGCCAGTCCTCTGAGCCCGGCGCGGTCCCTGTAGGAGCGGCCTTGTGTCGCGATGGGCTGCAAGGCGGCCCCAGGATTTCAGCAGCACCGCATGAATCCTGGGGCCGCTTTGCGGCCCATCGCGACACAAGGCCGCTCCTACACCGACCGCGTATGCTTCAAGAGCGTTCGGCCACCAACAGCAGCGACTGTGGCAGCGCACTCTGGGGGTGCTGTGGCTCCTGCAGGCTGACCAGCCGCAACCCCGCCATGTCCAGCGCGTTCAACCAGCTGGCCAGGGTGCGGAAGTACCACGGCATCACCTGCCAATGCCCGGCGAACCCGGCAAACGACTCTTCCCGCCAGCCATCCTGGTAATCGCCATCCGCCACGCTCCACGGGTGCAGGGTCTGGATCACCAGTGCACCGCCGGGCGCCAGCAAGGCATTCATCGCTGCCAGCAGCGGGATGATGTCCTGCTGCAACAGGGCGAAGTTTGCACAGATCAGGTCATAGTCCTTGCCAACATAGACTTGGGCAGCGGTCAGCTGTGCATAGCTGGCCAGGTGCACCTCGGCGGAACCCGCAGCACGCGCGGCATCCACCAGCGCCCGGTCACCGTCCACACCTACCGCCTCGACACCCCGGTCGCCCAGCGCGCGCAGCAGCCAACCTTCACCACAGCCCAGGTCGAGCACCCGTTCGGGCTGGCGACCAAGAATGGCCAGCAGGATGGCCTGGTCGGTAACCTGGCGACGGCTCTCGATACTGCCGCTGCGCACCGCATCGATCCAGGCCTGGGCGTTGTGCTGCCAGCTGTCGAGCAAGGCGTCTTCAGGGTTGCGCATGTTCATCTCCGTTGGATTGGAGATAGGCCCTGCGACCTATCACTACCCTCTGTAGGAGCAGCCTTGTGCTGCGAAGAGGTCAGTATGGCAGACAGATTTCCGCCAGCCATGCGGGCATCTTCGCAGCACCAGGCTGCTCCTACAGTGGGCTCGACAGATGGGTGGCAAGCCCCGCCAGGGCACAGGCTATCAACACCTGGATCACCCCACGCTTGTAACGGAACAGCGCCACCGCCGCCGCCAGCGCAATCAGCGCCGAAGGCCAGTCGAACCGCCCGTCGAAACCGGCCGGCCACAATACGTGGTAGCCGAAGAACAGCGCGAGGTTGAGGATCACGCCCACTACCGCCGCGGTTATCCCGGTCAGCGGGGCGGTGAATTTGAGTTCGTTGTGGGTCGATTCCACCAGCGGGCCACCGGCCAGGATGAACAGGAACGAGGGCAGGAAGGTGAACCAGGTCACCAGGCTCGCCGCTACCGCGCCGGCCATGAACGCCTGGTCGGTGCCGAACATGGGGTGCAGGTAGCCACCGACGAAGCCGACGAAGGCCACCACCATGATCAGCGGCCCGGGGGTGGTTTCCCCCAACGCCAGGCCATCGATCATCTGCGTCGGCGACAGCCAGCCGTAATGGCCGACGGCCCCCTGGTAGACGTAGGGCAGCACCGCGTAGGCGCCGCCGAAGGTCAGCAATGCCGCCTTGGTGAAGAACCAGCCCATTTGCGTCAAGGTGCCTTGCCAGCCAAAGGTAGCCATCAGTACACCCATGGGCAGCAGCCACAGCGCGGCACCCACCAGCAGCAGGCCCAGCAGCCGCCCCCAGCTGAAGCGGGCGTGCTCTGGCGCCGGTGTGTCGTCGTCGATCACGGCCGGGCCATGGCTGGCCCTGGCTGCGCCGTGGCCACCACCAGGCGCGAACTGCCCCGGTAGCAGCCGCCCGCCGATATGGCCCAGCAGCGCGGCCGCCAGCACGATCAGCGGGAAGGGAACGTCGAGCGCGAAAATGGCCACGAACGAGGCCGCGGCAATGGCCCACAACCAGCCGTTTTTCAGGGCGCGCGTGCCAATCCGATGTGCGGCATGCACGACGATGGCGGTCACGGCCGGCTTGATCCCGTAGAAAATACCAGCCACCACCGGCACTTCGCCCCAGGCCAGATAGACCCACGACAGGCCGATCAGGATGAACAGCGACGGCAGTACGAACAGGGTGCCGGCAATCACCCCGCCCCAGGTGCGGTGCATCAGCCAGCCAATGTAGGTGGCCAGTTGCTGGGCCTCGGGGCCAGGCAGCAGCATGCAGTAGTTGAGGGCATGCAGAAAGCGCCGCTCGCTGATCCAGCGGCGCCGCTCCACCAGTTCCTGATGCATGATCGCTATCTGCCCCGCCGGGCCGCCGAAGCTGATGAAACCCAGCTTCAGCCAGAACAGCAAGGCCTCGATCCGGCTGATGTGACCACGCGTTTGCTCGGCGGCGCCTTGCAGGTGTTCCGTCATTTTCTTCCCTTTGGTATTCAGCTGGCCGCAGCGCGCTGTCGCTTGATCCGGTACATATCGCCATCAGCATGGCGCAGCAGCATGTCGGCATCATTGCCGTCTTCGGGGAAACGGGCCACGCCAATGCTGCAGGACGGCGCTCCGATGCCTGCAAACTCGGCGCCGAGTGGCTCGGCCATGGCTGCCAGGATACGTGCCACCTGCTCGACAATGGCCTCTGGTGAGGCGTAGTCGGTCAACAGCACGGTGAACTCGTCACCGCCCATCCGCGCCACTGTATCGGTCGCCCCAACGCAGCCTTCCAGGCGCCGCGCCAGGGTGCACAGCACCCGGTCGCCCACGCTGTGGCCGTGGTTGTCGTTGATATCCTTGAAGTCGTTGATATCGATGAACAGCAACGCCAGCGGATGGTTGTGGTGCCGGGCCGCGACAAGTGCGGTGCCCAGCCGCTCATTGAACATGGCCCGGTTGGCCAGGCGAGTCAGCGGGTCATGGTGGGCCAGGAAACGCAATTCTTCCTCGGCCTGGTGTTGGGCGGTGATATCCCGCGCTACACCAATGCGGGCATTGGCCTCATCGGACCAGGAGGCCGACCACAGGATATGCACGATACTGCCATCCTTGCGGATGTAGCGGTTACGGAAGTCGTAATGGGGTTGGCCGTTCATCACCCGTACGATCGACGCGCGGGTAATCGCCAGGTCGTCAGGGTGCATGTAGTCGGTGATCGGGGTGCCGATCAGCTCGCAGGCCTGGTAGCCCAGCAGCGCCTCGCAGGCATCGCTGACGAAAACGATCTGGTTGTCCCTGTCGACCACGAACACCGTGTCCAGCATCAGGTGGATCAGCCTGGGGTATAACGATTGCAGGTCTACGGGCATGGGGCATGGCGTCCGCGGCGGGGTCACCGATCATAGCCTGAAATGGAACAAAATGCGGTAGGCGCCGCTGTGGGAGCGGGCCGCCGATAGTCAGTTGCTTACTATCAGTTCCGGCCCGAGGTAATCGTTGATCTGCTGGATATCGTCATCTCCCAGGCTGCCCACCGACGATGCCAGGCGCAGCCGCGACATCAGGTAGTTCAGCTTCGCCTCGAACAGGTCATGCCGGGCGTCAAAAAGCAATTCCTCGGCATTGAGCACATCCGAGTTGGTGCTGGTGCCGCCCTCCCTGAAGCCCTTGCGGGCCGAAAGCAGCGAGCGTTCGTTGGATGCCACGGCCTTTTCCAGCGCCTGGATGCGCAAGGCGCCACTCTGTACGCCGCGGTACTCGCGGGTGGTGTCGGAGATCACTTCCTGGCGCGTGGCATCCAGTTCATCCAGTGCCTTGGAACTGTTGGCACTGGCCTGGCGGGTGAGGGCGCTGGTGCTGCCGCCGCTGTATAGCGGAATGTTCAGCTCCAGCCCGATCGAGCTGTAGTGGTTGCGCTGGTTCAGTTCGGAGATCGACTGGCTGCTGCCGGCGGTATAGCCCGCCACGAAATCCAGGGTCGGCCAGTGCCCGGCGCGGGCGCGTTTCACTTCTTCTTCGGCCAGCTCGTAGTTGTGCCGGCGCGCATGGATCAACGGGCTGTCGGCCTGAGCCTTGACCAGCCAGTCCTGCAGGTTGCCCGGCATCAGCGGCGGTGTGTTGAAGCCCGGCTGCAAGGTGGTCAGCGACTCCGGCGTTTCACCAATGTATTCCTCCAGCTTGCGGCGGGCGTTGACCAGGTTGTCCTGAGCCTCGATCAGGTCGGCCTCGGCCAGGTCGCGACGGGCTATCGACTCGTCGATGTCGGTGATGGTGCCGGCGCCCAGCTCCATGCGCCGCTTTGCCGACGCCAGCTGCTCTTCGAAGGCATTCAGCTTGGCCTTGGCCAGGGTGATGGTTTCGCTGGCCAGCAGCACGTCGAAGTAGGCATCGGCCAGGCGCACCGCAGCGTCCTGGGTCTTGGCATCGAACACCGCCACGCTGTAGTCGGCACGTTGCTGGCCCTGATGGTATTCGGCCATCTTCTGCTTGTTGAACAGCGGTTGGCGCAACCGCACGTTGGCACCCTTGGAGTCATAGTCCAGGTCGTTGTCCCGGCCACTCTGACGCTGGCTGCCATTGACCTTGTTGAAGTAACCCACAGCGTTGATCTGCGGCAGCAGGCCGGCCTGGCCGATGGCGCGGTTCTCGCTGCCGGCTTCTTTCTCGTGCACCGCGGCGCGGTAGATCGGGCCCTGGTACTGCAGCAGGTCCCAGGCTTGCTTCAGGTCCATGGCACTGGCCTGTACGGACAACCCCAACAGGCACAACATCAGGCACGGGCGATTCATGTCATTGCTCCTTGAACGAGGCGTCCACGCGTTCGAGCATCGGCTTGAGCAGGTAGCTGAGCAGGTTGCGCTCGCCGGTCTTGATGGTGACGGTGGCCGGCATCCCGGGGCGGATATGGTTGCTGCCCAGCAGGGCCATGCCGTCCTGCGTCACTTCCACCTGGGCCAGGTAGTACGGCTGCTTGCTTTCTTCGTCCATCAGGCGGTCGGCGGAGATGGTCTTGACCCGCCCCGGGATATTCGGCGTCTTCGCATGGTTGAAGGCCGGGAAGGCCAGGTCCACGTTCAAGCCCGGCACCATCTTGTCGATGGCCTGCACCGGGATCATCGCGTCCACCTGCAACGGCTGGTCCAGCGGTACCACCTCCATGATCTTGGCCCCTGGCTGGATGATGCCGCCGACCGTGGCGATGCTCAGGGCCTGGACCATGCCGTCGATCGGCGAGCGGATCACCGTATGGGTCACTTCGTAGTCCAGCGCGCGCAGGCGATCGGCCAGGGTGGTGTTCTCCTTGGCGGTATCGGTCAGCTGCGATTCCACTTCCTTGAGGTAGTCGTGCTGGCGTTGCAGGATGCGCAGCTTGATCTCGGTGGCCTGGCTGCGCGCCCGGGCAATGTTGTTGAGGTTTTCGGCCTGGCCGGCGGACAGGTCGGCATTGTTGCGCTCCAGCTCCAGCAGGCGGTTGCGTGGTACATAGCCTTCGGCGGCGAGCACGCGTGTGCCTTGCAGTTCCTGGTTGAGGAAGCCGATCTGCGAGGCGCGGGCGCCGTACACCTGCTGCAGGCCCTTGAGCTGCACCGCCGTGGCAGCCAGGTTTTCCTCGAGGATGCTCAGTTCGCCAGCCAGGCCCGCGCGGCGGGTGTCCAGCAGGCGCTGTTGCAGGTCCATGGCTGCCAGCAGGCGCGGGTCGCCGCCGTAGTGCTTGAGCAGGGCAGGGTCGAAGGCGACCTGGTCGCGGCCATCGCGCTCGGCTTCCAGGCGGTTCTCCACGGTCTTGCTGACGATGTACTGGGCACTGACCGCGCCCTGTTCGGCCACCGCGCGCAGGGCGTCCAGGCGTACCACCTCCTGGCCTTTCTTCACAACATCGCCTTCACGCACCAGGATCGCCTCGACCGTGCCACCGGTCAGGTGCTGCACGGCCTTGCGGTTGCTGCTGACCTTGACGGTACCGGTGGCGACCACACCGGCATCCAGCGGCGCCAGGCCCGACCACAGCAGGAAACCGCCAAAGCCGGCGACGACCAGCCACACGCCCCAGCGTGCCGGCCGATGAATGTCCAGGTCGATCTCGTTGCGAGCCTCGGCGGGAATCAACTCGGTGTGTTGGGTCATCTGCATGATCGGTCACTCCCGTACTTTTACCGACGCCAGCGGCGCAGCGGTCGCCGTCGGGATCACGCTGGCCTTGCGCAGCGCCGCGAACACTTCGTCGCGGCTGCCGAGCATGTGCACGGCACCGTCACGCAGCATCAGCACCTTGTCGACCGCGCACAGCACATTGGGCCGGTGGGAAATCAGGATTACCGTGGCCCCGCGCGCCTTGAGTTCGGCCAACGCATCGACCAACGCCTTTTCGCCAACGTCATCGAGGTTGGCGTTGGGCTCGTCCAGCACCACCAGGTTCGGCTCGCCATACAGCGCGCGGGCCAGTGCGATGCGTTGTTTCTGGCCACCGGAGAGCGGGCTGCCGTCGGCTGCCAGACGGGTGTCGTAGCCCTGCGGGAAGCGCAGGATCATGTCGTGCACACCGCTGCTGCGGGCAGCGCGGATCACCGCTTCGCTGTCCACTTCGGCAAAGCGTGCGATGTTTTCGGCGATGGTGCCCTCGAACAACTCCACGTCCTGCGGCAGGTAGCCGAGCCACGGGCCGAGTTCGGCCTTGTTCCAGGTGAAGATGTCGGCGCCGTCCAGGCGCACCTTGCCGGCCTGGGTCGGCCACACGCCTACCAGCAGGCGGGCGAGGGTGGATTTGCCCGAAGCCGACGGGCCGATGATGCCCAGGCTTTCACCCGGGACCAGGCTGAAGCTGACCCCGCGCACGATGCTGTTGCTGGTGCCGGGAGCACCGGCAACCACGTTTTCCACGGCCAGCATGCCCATTGGCCGTTGCAGCGACATGCTTGGTGGCCGCTGCGGGTAGTCGTGCAGCAGATCGTTGAGCCGGCCCCAGGCGGAACGGCTGCCTTGTAGTTGCTTCCACGCGGCGATCACCTGTTCAACTGGGGCCAGGGCGCGGCCGGTAAGGATCGAGCAGGCGATCATCATGCCGGGGGTGATCTTGCCCTCAATCGCCAGCAGTGCGCCGGCGCCGAGGATCACCGATTGCAAGGTAATGCGCACGAAGCGCCCGGTGCTACTGATGATCGCCGCGCGGTCGGAGGCCAGGGTCTGCATCTGCAGGATGCGCAAATGGCCCTGAAACCAGCGCTTGCCGATCGCTGGCAGCATGCCCATGGCTTCGATCACTTCGGCGTTGCGCAGATTGTTGTTGGCGTAGCTGGCCGAGGACAGGGCCGCCTGGTTGGCTTCGGCCAAGGGTTTTTGCGTGGCCTTCTCGGTGATGTAGGCCAGGCCCACCAGGATCAGCGAACCGATCAACGTCACCAGCCCCAGCAGTGGGTGGATCAGGTAGCAGACCAGCAGGTAGATCGGCGTCCACGGGGCATCGAAGAAGGCGAACAGGCCGTTGCCGGTGAGAAACTGCCGTACCTGGGCCAGGTCCTGCAAGGCCTGGGCCGGGTTGCCGCCGGCGCGGCTCAGGTTGCGTTCGAAGGCAGCGCTGAAGATGCGTCGGTTCAGATCCATGTCGAGGAAGTTACCGACCCGGATCAGTACGCGGGTGCGGACCATCTCCAGGGCCGACATCAGCATGAACAAGCCGATCACCAGCAAGGTGAGCATGGTCAGGGTGGTGACGTTGCGGCTGACCAGGGCGCGGTCGTACACCTGCAACATATAAATAGCTGGCGTCAACATCATGACGTTAATGACGCCGCTGAAGGCGGCCAGGGCAAAAAAGCTGCGGCGCAGGCGGAACAGCACGTCGGCCAACTCGGAACGAGTGCGTGGTGGCTTGTGCATCGGAGGCCTCCCTTTATCACAAACGGGAAGCCCTTGCGGCGGCCCGTACAGCGGTAGTTGTGGCTTCTGGTCGGCTCGCAGGCGGGTCGCTCTGAGGGCGAATGGTCCAAAACGCTGCGTTGCTCCCACATGCTGGAGCGTAGGTTGCAGTGAAACACTCGGTAATATCTTTTCGCTCTATAAAATCGTTGAACTTTTCATAAGTCTCAGAAAAACAGTAAGTTGAGTCGCATTATCGATGCTGAACGAATTTTTTGACGGGATATTGACAAGGTTTTCTTCTGCGACTTTAGTCTGATGTATTCGGACCCTGTGCGAGCTGGGGTCGATGTGTGTGCGGTGCCAACCTGTATCGCACCATTTACAAGGTTCCCGCCGTTCCTGTGGGAGCCGGCTTGCCGGCGATGAGGCCAGTGGCGATAACGCAGCACCGTAGTGCCCAACTGCCCCAGAACCCAGAATCAGAAACTGCGCACGTCACACTGACTGGGCGCGGGAAGGACCCTGCTGCCCTGAGTCATCTCCCGACAGATCGAGGGCAATTGAAATGGCAGATTTCAGCAAGTCGGACCTGGAGTTCATCCTTCAGCAGATCTTCATAGCCGAAGCGCATGCCGATGGCGCCAGCCTGATCGACCTGCTGCCCAACAGCCAGGTGCCGTTCGGCCTGCGTACCGTCGACGGCAGCTACAACAACCTGGTGACCGGGCAGAGCGAGTTCGGCGCCGCCGACAATTCGTTCCTGCGCCTGCTCAGCCCATCCTTCACCGGCGACTATGCCGGCACCGGCACGGTCATCGACTCGCAACCACGCACCATCAGCAACCTGATCGTCGACCAGACGGCGAACAACCCGGCAGCGGTCGAAGCCAATGGCGGCGCCGCCCCGGTGATCAGCCCCGGCATCGACGGGGTATTCGGCACCGCTGACGACACGGAGGTGTTCTTCATCCCCAACGTGTCGCCCGACGTCGGCCTGACCGCCGGCTTCAACGCCTGGATGACCTTCTTCGGCCAGTTCTTCGACCACGGCCTGGACCTGGTCACCAAGAGCAGCACCGACGTCGTGTTCATCCCGCTGCAGCCGGACGACCCGCTGTACGTCGAAGGCAGCCCGACCAACTTCATGGTGCTGCCGCGCGCCGTGCGTACTGCAGGCGCCGATGGTGTGGTGGGTACTGCCGACGATGGCCAGACCAACACTACCTCGCCGTTCGTCGACCAGAGCCAGACCTACAGCTCGCACCCCTCGCACCAGGTGTTCCTGCGTGAATACACGCTCAATGCCGCAGGCGACCCGGTAGCCACCGGGCGGTTGATTACCAACCGTGACCTGGGCGCCGATGGCCGCTTCGGCACCGCCGACGATGGCAATGGTGAAAGCGGTGGCATGGCCACCTGGGCAGTGGTCAAGGCCCAGGCCCGCGACCTGCTCGGCATAAACCTGACCGACGCCGATGTGCACAGCGTGCCACTGCTGGCCACCGACCCCTACGGCAACTTCCTGCGTGGGCCCAACGGCATGCCACAGGTGGTGATGCGCGTGAACAATGGCGCTGACGGCATCGCCGGCACCGCCGACGACGTCACCACGCTGGTCGAAGGCAACCGCGACGCGCCGATCAGCCTGGCCAATGCCGTGAGCACCGGGCATGGCTTCCTTGACGACATCGCCCACAACGCCGCGCCGGTGATCGTGAACGGTGTGCTGCAGGCCGACGCCGATATTGCCGTCGGCAACGCGCAACCAACCGGGCCTGGCGGCAACAACCTGACCTATGACAACGAACTGCTCGACGCCCACTACATCGCCGGCGACGGCCGGGTGAACGAGAACATCGGCCTGACTGCCGTGCACCATGTGTTCCACTCCGAGCACAACCGCCTGGTGCAGCAGACCAAGGACACCCTGCTGGCCGCCGGTGACCTGGCGTTTCTCAACCAGTGGCTGATCGATGATGTCGCTGCCATCCCCACCACGCCCGCCGAAATCGCCGCGCTGGTATGGGACGGCGAGCGGCTGTTCCAGGCTGCCAAGTTCGGCACCGAAATGCAGTACCAGCACCTGGTGTTCGAGGAGTTCGCCCGCACCATTCAGCCGCAGATCGACGAGTTTCTCGCCCCCAACGGCTATGACACCTCGATCGACCCGGCCATCCTCGCCGAGTTCGCCCACGTGGTTTACCGCTTCGGCCACTCGATGCTGACCGAAACCGTCGACCGCTACGACCCGACGTTCGCCACGGTGAATGACGACCCGCAGCTGGGCCTGATCGCTGCCTTCCTCAACCCGCTGGCATTCGCCGGCAGTGGCGCCACTGCCGATGAAGCGGCCGGTGCGATCATCCGCGGTGTCACCCGCCAGTTGGGCAACGAAATCGACGAGTTCGTCACCGAAGCGCTGCGCAACAACCTGCTCGGCCTGCCGCTGGACCTGCCTGCGCTGAACATCGCGCGTGGCCGTGACACCGGCATCCCCACCCTGAACGAGGCGCGCCGCGAGTTCTACGCCATGACTGGCGACAGCCAGCTCAAGCCCTACATCAGCTGGGCCGACTTTGCCGACCACCTCAAGCACCCGGCGTCGCTGATCAACTTCATCGCCGCCTACGGTACCCACGCCACCATCACCGGGGCTGACACCGAAGCGGCCAAGCGCGCCGCCGCCGTGGCGCTGGTGCTTGGCGGTGACGGCGCGCCAGCAGACCGCCTGGAGTTCCTCAACGGCACCGGCGCCTATGCCAACGTGACACTGGCCGGTGCCGACGGCATCGCCGGCACCGCCGATGACATCACCGGGGTGACCGTGACCGGTGTCGATGCCATCGACTTCTGGGTCGGCGGCCTGGCCGAGAAGAAAATGCCATTCGGCGGCATGCTCGGCTCCAGCTTCAACTTCGTCTTCGAAACCCAGCTGGAAGCCCTGCAGAACGGCGATCGGTTCTACTACCTGTCGCGTACGGCGGGCATGAACTTCGGCACCGAACTGGAGAACAACTCCTTCGCCAAGCTGATCATGCTCAACTCCGATGTCACCCACCTGTCCAACACCGTGTTCCTCACGCCCACCTTCACCCTGGAAGTGGACCAGACCAAGCAGTTCACCGGCCTGGGCGCAGACGGCCGGGCCGACCCGACGGGCGGCATCATGATCAACGGTGTCGAAGTGGTGTCGCTGGTGATTCGCGACAACCCCGATACCGTGGGCACCGACACCAACTTCCTGCATTACACCGGCGAAGACCACGTGGTACTGGGCGGTACCTCCGGCAACGACATCATCATTTCCAGTGAGGGCGACGATACCCTCTACGGCGACGCCGGCAACGACACCCTGGAAGGCGGTGCGGGCAACGATGCGGTACTGGGCGGCGCCGGTGACGACATCATCACCGACTCCTTCGGCGACAACCGCCTGGAAGGCAACGACGGCAACGATGTGATCGTCGCCGGCAGCATGCTGGTGGGCGGCAACCTGATCCTGGGCGGCAACGGCCAGGACTTCATCATCACCACCGAAGACATCAGCCTCACCTTCGGCGGCCAGGGCGACGACTTCATTCTCGGCGCCAAGACCAACCTGCCACCGACCGGCAACGAGGGTGACGACTGGATCGAGAAGGGCACACAGGACGGTGCGCCCGGCGACAACTTTGCGCCGCTGCTGGGTGACGAAGTGGTCGGCAACGACATCTTCGTCGGTGGTGGCGGCTTCGACGAAATGATAGGCGAGGGCGGCGATGACATCTTTGTCGGCAGCGATGCCCAGGACAAGATGGATGGCATGTCCGGTTTCGACTGGGTTACCAACAAGAATGACCAGGTCGGCGTCACCGTCGACCTGACCCTGGCCGCCCTGGCTCAGCCTCATGGCAACGCACCGAACCAGAACACCGGTATTTTCAACCCGGTCGGCGCCTCGCCGGCCTCAATCCTCGACCGCTTCGCCGAGGTCGAGGGCGTGTCCGGTTCGAACTTCGCCGATGTGCTCAAGGGCGATAATGTCGATGCCGTGACCATCCTCAACCATGGTGGTGCTACCGGTAGTGCGCTGACCAACGTGGCGCTGATCCGTGGCCTGCAGCAGTTCCTGGCCGATGCCGGATTGCCGACCACCGGCTTTGCCACCGGTAACATCATGCTCGGCGGCAACGGCAGCGACCTGATCGAAGGCCGTGGCGGTGATGACCTGATCGACGGCGACAAGTGGCTCAACGTGCGCATCGCCGTGTACGCGCCGGGAGATGTCAACCACACCGGCCCTGAAATCGCCAGCTTCGACAGCATGGTCGACATGATTCCGTTCATGCTCGACCGCACCTACAACCCTGGCCAGTTGAAGGCCGTGCGGGAAATCCTGCCCGGCACCTCGACCGGTGGCGCAGCCTTCGACACGGCGGTGTTCTCGGGGTTGCAGAGCGAGTACACGGTGACGCAGAACACCAAAGGTACGCTGGACACTTCCGATGATGTCTGGACGGTGACCGACAACGTGGCCGGCCGCGATGGCGTCGATACCCTGCTGCACATCGAGCGCCTGCAGTTCGCCGACAGCCAGCGGGTGCTGGTGGAAGGGCTGAATGCGCAGCCTGTCGGCAGCCCGGCCGTTACTGATAACAACGGCGGCGCGATTACCGTGGGCGACCTCCTTACGGTAAACGTGGCCGGCGTGCGGGATGCCGACAACATCAGCGCCGGCAACCCGCTTGGCACGCTCGCCGACCGTTCGGTGTCGTACTACTGGCAGTTCGAGGCCACCCCGGGCAGTGGTGTGTTCGAAGACATCATCCTGCTGCCGGCAGGCGACCTGGCGTTCCAGAGCGCCGACGGCACCACGTTCAAGGTGTCGCCGGACCTGGCCGGGTTGTCGTTGCGGGTCAAGGCGATCTACCAGGACGCCCATGGCACCACCGAAGTGCTGTTCTCCCAGCCCACCACCGTGGTGCAACCGGGCGCGCCTGTGGTACCGACGCCAGCCACGCCGGTGGTGGATGCCACGGCAGGTGGTGCCGGGCTGCACATGGTGCGCTCCGACCTCAACTTCATCCTCGAGCAGATCAAGATCGCCGAGGCCGACGCCAATGGGGCAGACATCCTCTCGCTGCTGCCCAACATTCGTGCGCCACTCGGCCTGCGGGCGGTGGATGGTTCGAACAACAACCTGATGAACCTCAACGGCATCAACAACACCGAGTTCGGTGCGGCCGACAACGTCTTCCCGCGCGTGACCGACCCGGTGTTCAACCCGGCCGAAGGTGCACCGGCCGGCTTCTTTGGCCCTGGCTCGCCGGCCATTCCGGGCTCGTCGTACCAGCAGACCAGTGGCCCGGTATTCGACTCGCAGCCGCGCACCATCAGTAACCTGATCGTCGACCAGACCTCCAACAACCCGGCGGCCTATGCCACCGCGTATGATCCGGGTGCGGACGGCGTGCTCAACTTCGGCGTCGAGGGCAATGACGACGTGCTCAAGGACGGCGTGCGCATTGTCGCCAGCCCGGGCCTGGACGGCCAGTTCGGCACCGACGACGATCACGACGTTTACCTGTTCGAGAACACCGCCGCCGATGCCGGCCTGTCCGCGCCGTTCAACGCCTGGATGACCTTCTTCGGGCAGTTCTTCGACCATGGCCTGGACCTGGTCACCAAGGGGGGCTCGGGCACCATCTACATCCCGCTGCAACCGGATGACCCGCTGTACGTGGAGGGCGGTTTCACCAACTTCATGGTGGTGACACGTGCGACCAACCAGCCTGGGCCGGACGGCGTGCTTGGCACGGCCGACGATATCCACGAGCACACCAATACCACCTCGCCGTTCGTGGACCAGAACCAGACCTACAGCTCGCACCCCTCACACCAGGTGTTCCTGCGCGCCTATGTGACGGTCGACGGTGCCCCCGTCGCCACCGGCCGCCTGATCACCAACCGTGACCTGGGGGCAGATGGCAAATACGGCACCGCGGACGACACCGAAATCGGCGGCATGGCGACATGGAAGGTGGTCAAGGCCCAGGCTCGTGACGTACTGGGTATCAACCTGACCGATGCCGACGTCGACAACGTACCGCTGCTGGCAACCGATGCCTACGGCAACTTCATCAAGGGGCCCAACGGCTTCCCGATGGTGATCATGAAAGGCGCCGACGGCATTGCCGGCACGGCCGACGACCAGCAGGTCGAAGGCAACCCGCTGGCGCCGATCGACCTGACCAATGCCGTGCGTACCGGTCACCAGTTCCTTGCCGACATCGCCCACAATGCCGTGCCGGTGTTCAGCAATGGCGCGCTGGTGCCTGATGCAGATACCGATGTCGGCAACGCCGTGCCGGTGAACCCGCAGACCGGCGCCAACCTGGCCTACGACAACGAGCTGCTTGATGCTCACTACATCGCCGGCGACGGCAGGGTCAACGAGAACATCGGCCTGACCGCCGTGCATGCGATCTTCCACTCCGAGCACAACCGGCTGGTGGCGCAGACCATGGACACCGTGCTCGACTCGGGTGACCTGGCCTTCATCAACGAGTGGCTGCTCAACCCGTTGAGCGCGCTGCCGGCCAACCAGGCCGAGATCGACGCACTGGTGTGGAATGGCGAGCGGCTGTTCCAGGCCGCCAAGTTCGGTACCGAGATGCAGTACCAGCACCTGGTGTTCGAGGAGTTCGCCCGTACCGTGCAGCCGCGGGTAGACTTGTTCTTCGCCCCGACCCAGGTGTATGACGTCGACCTCGATGCGTCGATCGTGGCCGAATTCGCCCACACCGTGTACCGCTTTGGCCACTCGATGCTGACCGAAACCGTGGACCGCTTCGACGTCGACTTCACCGTCATCAGCGACCCGGCCAGCGCCAACCCCGACCAGCAACTGGGCCTGATCGCGGCGTTCCTCAACCCGCTGGCGTATGCCGCCAGTGGCGTCACCCCCGAGGATGCCACCAGCGCCATCGTGCGCGGGGTAACCCGCCAGGCCGGTAACGAAATCGACGAGTTCGTCACCGAGGCGCTGCGCAACAACCTGCTCGGCCTGCCGCTGGACCTGCCGGCGATCAACATCGCTCGGGGCCGCGACGTCGGTATCCCTTCGCTGAACGCCGTGCGCCGCGACATCTACGCGCAAACCGGCGATACCCAGCTCAAGCCGTACACCAGCTGGGTCGACCTGGTGCAGCACCTGAAGCATCCGGAGTCGTTGATCAACTTCATCGCGGCCTACGGCACCCACAGCACCATCACCGGGGCCACCACGTTGCTGGAGAAACGCGCGGCGGCCATGGCCCTGGTGTTCGGCGGCGACGGCGCGCCAGCCGATCGCCTGGAGTTCCTCAACAGCACCGGCGCCTACGCCAACGTTACCCTGCCTGGCAAGGATGGCGTGCTCGGCACCGTCGATGACCTGCGGGCAGTGACCGTGACCGGTGTCGATGCCATCGACCTGTGGATCGGTGGCCTGGCGGAGGCGAAGACCCCGTTCGGCGGCATGCTGGGCAGCACGTTCAACTTCGTGTTCGAAAACCAGATGGAGAAACTGCAGGACGGCGACCGCTTCTACTATCTGGAGCGCACCGCCGGCCTGTCGATGAACGCCGAGCTGGAAAGCAACTCGTTCGCCAAGCTGATCATGGCCAACACTTCGGCCACCCACTTGCCGGGCCTGGTGTTCTCCGACGTTGGCTTCTACCTGGAAGTGGACCAGAGCAAGCAGTTCAACGAAGGCCTGGGCAATGCCGACCCACTGGGCGAAAACGGCGAGCAGGTGGTGTTCCGCGACAGCCCGCTGACAGTAGGCCCGGACACCAACTACATCCGCTACGCCGGTGACCAGCATATCGTGCTGGGTGGCACCAACGGTGACGACATCCTGGTTTCCAGCGAGGGTGACGACACTGTCTGGGGCGATGGCGGCAACGACCGCATCGAGGGTGGCGACGGCAACGACCAACTGCGTGGTGGTGCCGGCGACGACATCATCAGCGACATGGGTGGTGACGACAACATCCAGGGCGGCGACGGCAACGATGTGCTGCACGGCGGTAATGGCGTCAACCTGATCATCGGCGGTTTCGGCAACGACTTCATCGTCACCGGTGAGGACGCCTCCGAAGCCATTGGCGGCCAGGGCAACGACTTCATCCTGGGCAGCAAGGCCAACGAGCAGGACATGGGCAACGAAGGTGACGACTGGATCGAGAAGGGCACCTCGGACGGTGCGCCTGGCGACAACTTCGACCCGCTCGGCAACGACCCGGTCATCGGCAACGACGTGTTCATCGGTGGCAACGAGAACGACAAGTTCAACGGTGAAGGCGGTGACGACATCATGGTCGGCAGCCTGGGCTTCGGTGACCGCTACATCGGTGGTTCCGGCTACGACTGGGCGACCTTCAAGGGGCTGGCCCAGGGCGTGACTGTCGACTTCAGCGACCGCTTCTTCAATGTGCCGCCGGTACCGGGCTCGGGCGCGTCTGCGCTGGTGCGTTTCGACATCATGGAAGGCCTGTCGGGGTCGGCTCATGGTGACTTCCTGCGTGGTGACAGCGAAACCTCTGCCACCTTGCCGACCAATGGCGCCAACGGCAGCGTACTGACCAACATCAGCCTGATCAACGGCCTGTCCAGCCTGCTGGCCGCCGGTGCAACGTTCTACGATGGTGGCAACATCATCCTCGGTGGCAGTGGTAGCGACCTGATCGAAGGCCGCGGCGGCGACGACATCCTCGACGGTGACAAGTGGCTGAACGTGCGCATCAGCGTGCGCGCCAACAGCGACGGCACCGGCCCGGAAATCGCCAGCTTCGACAGCATGGAGCCGATGGTGCCGCTGATGCTCAAAGGCACCTACAACCCGGGCCAGCTGGTGATCGTTCGCGAAATCCTCAACGGCACCGACAGCTACGACACCGCGGTGTACTCCGGGGTGGCCAGCGACTACAGCGTGGTAGTCGATGGCAACTCGGTGATCGTCACCGACTCGGTGGCCGGGCGTGATGGTGTCGACCGCCTGACCGGCATCGAGCGCCTGCAGTTCTCGGATGGCTCGCAAGCTTCCGGTGTGGGTACCGCCGTCAACGCCGGTCCCACCGGCAGCCTGGTGATCCTTGACGCTGCCACCGGCGTGCGTGACGACACACCGGTAAGCGGCCAGCTGCTGCGGGTTACCCCGCTGGCGGTACATGACGCGGACAATGTCAGCGCAACCAACCTGACCGGTGCGATCACCGGCCCGGTGGCGTACTACTGGCAAGTAGAGACCCTGCCAGGTTCGGGGGTCTATGAAGACATCACCTTCGTTGCTGCCGGCGAGGTTTCGCGAGCTGTCGGTACCACCTACCGGGTCACGGACGATGTGGCGGGGCTGAACATCCGCGTACGCGCGGTGTACCAGGACACCAAGGGCACGCTGGAAATCGTCGATTCGGCGCCGAACAACGCGCCGACCGCCGGGCCTACCGTGACCGGGCTGCTGGTGCAGAACCAGACGCTCACCGCCAACCCGGCAACCATTGTCGATGCCGACGGCCTGAGCAACCCGCGGTTCACCTTCCAGTGGCAGTCCAACCGGGGTACCGGCTGGGTCGACATTGCTGGCGCCATCAACAGCACCTTCCTCCTTACCCAGAACCAGGTGGGGCAGAACATGCGGGTGGTGGTCAGCTACGTGGATGACTTCGGTGTGCAGGAAAGCATTGCCTCCGACATCCTCGACCCGGTGGCCAACGTCAACGATGCGCCCACCGGTGCCGTGCTGATCAGCGACACCACGCCAGACCAGGGCCAGACGCTGACCGCCCTCACCGGCAGTATCGCCGACCTGGATGGGCTGGGCGCGTTCAGCTTCCAGTGGCAGCAGAACATTGGCGGCACCTTCAGCAACATCGCGGGTGCCACTGCTGCAACCTTCACTC
Source organism: Pseudomonas shirazica (assembly GCF_015168335.1). Classification (NCBI taxonomy): domain Bacteria; kingdom Pseudomonadati; phylum Pseudomonadota; class Gammaproteobacteria; order Pseudomonadales; family Pseudomonadaceae; genus Pseudomonas; species Pseudomonas shirazica. The sequence continues at coordinate 2,996,885 of NZ_CP063456.1, read as the reverse complement.
CGGGCTTCGAACAGGGTAACCGGCAGTTGCGGGTGGTCGTGAGCTACACCGACGCCTTCGGCACCCTGGAATCGCTGACCTCGGCAGCGACTGCGGCGGTGGTGCCGCCGCCAGGCGTGGTGCTGGTCGGTACTGCCGGGGCCAACACCCTGACCGGTGGCGCGGGCAACGACACGCTCTCGGGGCTGGGCGGCAACGATGTGCTCAACGGCCTCGGCGGCGCCGACCAACTGTTCGGCGGTGATGGTAACGACATCCTCAATGGGGGTAACGACCCCGACAGCCTCGACGGCGGTGCCGGCAACGATACCCTCAACGGCGGGCTTGGTGCGGATGCCATGGTTGGCGGTGCAGGCGACGATACCTTCGTGGTCGACAACCTCGGCGATACCGTGAGCGAGGCGCTGAACGGCGGTGTCGACCTGGTGCAGACCACCCTTGCCAGCTACACCCTGGGTGCCAACGTCGAAAACCTGACCTTTACCGGGGCAGGCAACTTCACGGGTACCGGCAACACGCTGGCCAACACCATCACCGGTGGCGCTGGTAACGACCTGCTCAATGGCGGTGCCGGTATCGACCGCCTGGTCGGTGGCCTGGGCAACGACACCTATGTGGTGGACAACGCCGGGGATGTGGTAGTCGAGGCTACGGCTGCCGGTACGGATACCGTGCGTGCCACGGCGGCCAGCTACACGCTGGGTGCCAACGTCGAGAACCTGACCTATATCGGGGCGGGCAACTTCACCGGTACCGGCAATGGCCTGGCCAACATCATTACCGGCGCGGCAGGTAACGACACCCTCAACGGCGATGGCGGCAACGACCAGTTGCTCGGTGGCCTGGGCAGCGACACCCTGAACGGTGGCGCTGGCAACGACACCCTCGACGGCGGCGCCGGTAACGACTCGCTGTTCGGGGACGCCGGCAACGATAACCTGCAGGGTGGTGCCGGCGATGACAACCTTGACGGCGGCAACGGCGTCGATGTGCTGCAGGGTGGCGATGGCAACGACACGCTGTTTGGTGACGTTGGCAATGACACCTTGCAGGGCGGTGCCGGCAATGACTTCCTCAACGGTGGGGCGGGTAACGATACCGTCGAGGGCGGTGCCGGCAACGACACGATGATGGCCACCGATGGCAATGATGTCTTCCTGTTCAGTGCAGGCTTCGGCAATGACCTGATCATCAACTTCGACGCAGTCCCGCAGGGTGGCCAGGACCGGCTGGATATCTCTGCCCTCAACATTACCGCTGCCACCTTTGCCGCCAACGTCACCATCGCCGATGTCGGCAATGACACGCTGGTCAGCATCGGTGCTACCGACTCCATCCGCCTGGTGGGGGTGGCGGATGCAACCACGGTGACCGTAGCGGACTTCAACCTGGCAGGTTGAGGGCCTGGGAGAACGCAGCAAGGGCCGCTCTGCGGCCCATTCGCGGGCAAGCCCGCTCCTACAGGGATATCACTGCCCTCAGGCTTGGTGATACCCCTGTAGGAGCGGGCTTGCCCGCGATGAGGTTGGTTCAGGCAACAGATAACTCACAGATACCCCACAATACTCAGCCCTGTGGTGAACCTGTGGGAGCAACCTGCATCGTGTTACGCCAGAATGACGCCGCGTTCGGTATCTGGCGGCTGAGCCGCGGCAAGCAGAGCGAGTCGGTGAAGGTACATGGCAGCCTCAGCACCAATGATGGCGAGGTCGCCCTGAACTGGGCGCTGGACGGGCAGGGTATCCTGTTGCGGGCCGAGTGGAACCTGGCAGCGTGGCATTGAGGCCTTTCCCACAGGCGATCGCGTTATACTCCGCGCCTTTGCCCATGCCCGGAATCCGCCCATGCGCCAGGTTTTGCTCATTGTCGATGTCCAGTCCACCTTCAGCCCGCCCGAGTGGCTGGTCGATGGCCTGCGCCGGTTGTCGGCCAACATCCCCACCATTGCCTCGGTCGAGTTGCACGATGAACAGGTCACGCCGTTCGAGCGCCAGCTTGGCTGGCACCCGGCGGCGGAGGACGAGAGCCTGGTCGAAGCTGACCAGGTGTTCGTCAAGCATGGCTACGGGCAGAGCGCAGAGGCCATCGAGTACATCCGGCAACTGGGCGTGGAGAGGGTGCTGGTATGTGGGCTGCAGACCGAAACTTGCGTGCTGGCCGCCGGTTTTGCCCTGTTCGATGCGGGGCTGATGCCCACCCTGGTCACGGACATGACTGTAGGGTCTTCGCTGGACAGGTCGGGCAAGCTGGGCATCGACCTGTGGAAGCATCACTTCCGCCAGGTCACCACCTCGGCCGAGGTGCTCGCCGAAGTGGCTGCGCTAGGCTAGAACCGTAGCCCAAAAGGCCTAAATTGTAGGAGCGTCCTTGTGTCGCGAAAGGGCCGCAAGGCGGACCCGGCAATATGTGCAGCGCAGCTGAAATCGAGGGGCTGCTGCGCAGCCCGATCGCGACACAAGGCCGCTCCTACAGAGAACGCGTCGCAAGGCGAAAGCCTCAGGCCACATCCACCAGCACGATCTCGCTGTCCTCGATGGCGGTCACCCGCAGCACCTCCTCCTGCTCGATCGCCACGCCATCGCGCGCCTTGGCACGCAGCCCGTTGACCTCCACCAGCCCCTTGGCCGGCACCAGGTAACCCCGGCGAGCGGTATCGAAGCGGTACTCGGCAGTTTCACCGGCCCGCAAGGTGGCAGCCACCAACCGCGCATCGGTGCGGATCTGCAAGCTGTCCTCATCGCCTGCACGGCCGCTGGCCAGGGTCACGAAGCCTTCGCCACGCTCACCTTTGGGGAACGGCCGGGTACCCCATTGCGGTGCTTCGCCGGTGCGCTCCGGCACGATCCAGATCTGGAAAATACGCGTGTCGACGTCTTCCAGGTTGTACTCGCTATGCACGATGCCAGTGCCGGCGCTCATCACCTGCACGTCACCGGCTTCGGTACGGCCTTTGTTACCCAGGCTGTCCTGGTGACTGATCGCGCCTTCACGCACATAGGTGATGATTTCCATGTCGCGGTGCGGGTGCGGCGGGAAGCCGCTGCCGGCAGCGATCAGGTCGTCGTTCCACACCCGCAGGTTGCCCCAGTGCATGCGTGCCGGGTCGTAGTACTCGGCAAACGAGAAATGGTGGTGGGCGTCGAGCCAGCCGTGGTTGGCGTGGCCGAGGCTTTCGAACGGTCGCAGTTGCAGCATGGTCGTGCTCCTTGAATCAGTGGAATGAGGCCATGATGCGTCAAAGAAGCATCGAAAATAAGCGTAAATATCGGCTTAAAACAATCAGTAAAGTTGATTTAATGCGATAGAGTGTTTTATTCGCTTCATCGCTGATCTGCAAGCATTCGCTGGCGATTTTTTGTCGATGCGGCGAACATGCCCGCTGATTTTGTTTTTCAACGGAGTGACCGTGGCCCACGAGCAACCCCAGGCCCCCGCCGACCTTACCCCTCCTGCACAACTGCCTTGGTTTCGCCGCCTGGCGGCCCGCCTGCTGGGGCGTGGCCTGACCCGCCTGCAGGCCCAGCACCGCGACTCCTGGTTCCTCGGCCACGCCAGCGGCCAGCGCAGTGGCCATGCCGATGGCGTGCGTGAAGGGTTTGAACGCGGGCGGGTGGAAGGTTACGAGGCCGGGCGCCAGGTGCTGGTGATCCGCGACACCCGGCCAGACACCGCCGCCGTACCGGGCCGGGATGACAACCTGTTCGATGACTGGCGCCTGCCGCTGACTGCCGAGCTGAAAAAGCGTTTCAAGGCCGATGTCGCCCAGCGTCTGCCCGCCGAGGCGCAACCCAGTGCCGCGCAATGGAAGCTGATTTTCAGTGACACACCGTCCACCTGCGTGGTGGCAGGGGCCGGGGCGGGCAAGTCCACCTCGCTGGTGCTGCGCATCCTGCTGTTGCGCCACTACCTGGGCTACGAGCTGGATGCGATGACCGTGGTCACCTTCACCCGTGAGTCGCGCAAGGACTTCATCAAGCGCCTGCTGCAGGTTTTCGCCCTGTGGCAGATCAACCTGCAACCGCCACAGGCCCGCGAGCTTGTGCGCACGTTCCATTCGCGCATCCTGCCGCTGGTGCGCAGCCTGCCGGGCTTTGGCCAGGTGCGCGCGTTCGAAACGCTGGGCAACGAGATGCCGGCCGGGCGTGAAGCCGAGGCCGAGAGCAACCCGTTCGACCTACGCCTGAACGATGCCCAGCGCCAGCAGCTGAACCAGTGCTACAGCACGCTGCTGGGCGAGAGCCCGCGCTTTGCCGAGCTGGTCGGCCTGTTGCGCAGCGAAGCCCTGCAGCTGAAGCCGCTGGACCCGAACAACCCCGATGTGCAGAAGCGCGCCCAGGTAACCCAGCTGGCCGCCCAGCGCGACGAAGAACTGTGCGATGTGATCGAAGACCTGTGGTTCGCCGCCGGCGCCTGGCCGATCAAGGGCATCGAACCCTGCCGCGAGACCATCGAGATCCGTGGCAGCCGCTTCCATGTGCATGGTCGTCTGGCCGGCCAGGGGCCTTTGCTCGTGCTGGGCTTCGACCCTGCGGAAAGCGCGCAGTACCAGCGCCCCGGCGCCAAGCTGGCGGTGCGTGCCGAGTGGGCGGTCAAGCGCACCCTGTTGCAGGCATTTTGCGACCGGCCGCTGATCTGGCTCGACAACTACGCCATGGCCCGGCGCCTGGCAGCCTCGCTGGCCGGTGATGCCGTGGCTGGCCCCGGCTTCGAATACAAGGTCAAGGGCGAACTGGCCCCGGCGCCACTGCTCGATGCCTTTGTCGGCGCGGCGAATTTCATCGAGAACCTCGGCCTGGAAGTGAACACTGCCGTGGCGGCGATGAGCTTCCCCTCCGGCGACAGCGATGCGCTGTTTTTCGAGGCCCTGGCCCTGTACTGGAAGGCCCTGGAGGCCCACCTGCTGGACCAGTCGCCGCCGGTGATGAGCTACAACCGCATGTTCGCCTTGTTCGGCGAGAACAACCCGGAAAACCTGCAACTGCTGCCCGACCCGTTGCTGCGGCCGCTGGCGCACCTGATGATCGACGAGTTCCAGGATGTGTCGCCGCAGATCGTCAGCTGGTTGCGGGCCAGCCTCGCCGAGATCCGTCGTCGCGGCCCGGCGATGCACATCGGGCGCCATGCCCAGCATTCGTCGCTGCTGTGTGTGGGCGACGACTGGCAGTCGATCTACGGCTGGCGTGGCAGTTCGCCCAAGTACTTCATGGAGTTCACCAAGGCCTTCCCGTCGCCGGCCAACACCCGGGTGATGCTGGTCGACAACTACCGTTGCCAGCAGCAGGTGATCGACGCGGCCGAGCACCTGGTCAAGGGCACCCCGGCGATAGCCGGCAAGAAAGCCCGGGCCAGTGGCCCGGCGGCCGAGTTGCCAGGCTCGCCGGTCAAGGTATTCGACCGTGACGAGGCAGCCCTGGGTGAAACGCTGATCGAGCACTACCAGCGTGGCGAGACGGTGATGATGCTTTACCGCAAGGGCAGCGACAGGGCGCTGATGAACGAGCACCTGCAGGGCGTGCTGCACGCCGAAGCGGCGTTGCCGGCCGAGCAGCGCCGTCTGCGGCAGTTGACCTACCACAGTGCCAAAGGCTTGCAGGCCGATGCAGTGTTCATGCTGGGCGACTGTCAGTACCTGACCAGCTCGCCCTACAAGAACCAGGTGTATCGCCAGGCCGGGTTGGGCAAGGCCGGTGATGCCCAGCCGTTCGATACCGCACAGAAGGAAGAGGTGCAGCGCCTGGCCTATGTGGCGGTAACCCGCGCGGTCAGGCACTGCTATTGGCATGTGGAGGCGGCCAACGCAGAGGCGGCGGCAGCGCCGCGTGCGTCGAGCCAGGTGGATGGACGGCAGGCCTTCTTCGAAGACCTGCGAGGTCATTGATCAGCCTTCAGGCATCGAGGACGTCCGCTTGCCGGGTAAGGCTCAGCAGTAGCCCGGCTTCCACCTCCTGCTGTGCCTCGGTCAAGGCTTTCGTAGCCCTGACATAGGCTTGCTCATTGAGAGGAACCCGACGTAGCGTGCCGTTTTCGTCCAGTGCAGGGTCAGGCATTTCCGGGGCCAATGCACGTAATATCGCGTCGTCCAGGTGCGTGACCGGCTCCTGAGTTTCATCCAGGCAATAGAACAGGTAATCGAGGCCCGGGCGCCAGAAGTCGGTAATGGCTTCGAACTGGTTGGCATATTGGCGCTTGAGGTAGTCAGCCCAGACCGGCTGTTTGCTCGTCCACTGCTGTCGGGTGGTGGAATCGGCATCGAGTTCGAGCACAGCAGCGCGGACGTTGTCGACGATTTGCTGGTTTATGTTGGCGAAATGGCGATAAATCATGCCGCTGCTAGGTTCGGGGAAATCGAGCTCTTCGGCCAAGGACTGGCGCAGTGCCAGGCGAACTTCGATATCGTCGACCCGTTCTCTGGCCAGGACCGCATCAGGGATTGCCGCAGGGACATCCAGCACGTCAAGGTCCGGTAACTGACCGGCATCTCCACTTAGCGCCGCCCTGCGCATGATGCGATGGGTGCTGATGCGGTCCGCCAGTTCGTTGACTTTTTCGCGACGATACAGCTTGCGGTAAAGGTCGAGCAGCGGCTTGGCCGTGTCCCGTGCCCGCCCTGAGGCCTGGCTGGCCAGCAACTCCACTTCCAGGGCGCTGAATGCATCTGCGCCGGCATCGCCGCAAGTGGGTGGGAAGGTATGCGCCACCTCGTTCAACCGCTCGCGCAGCGCTGTATCCTCGTGGGCCTGCTTCAACAGTGCCCACACTCGGGCACGCAGGCCATCCGGATCCCTTCGCGCTACCAACGAGTAGGTCAGGGGCTCCAACACCGCTTGCAGGTCGCCATTGTCGTTCTGGTCGAACAGGTCGGACCACAGCTGCTTTTGAGGGTCTGTCGCGACATTGCGCCAGAACCCTTGCCACTCCTGTCTTTCGGGCGTGTGCTCGAAGATACTGACGCCGCTGGCTCCCAGGCGCCTGGCCGACTCGGTCTCCAGATCGTTGTAGTTGAAGAGCCAGCGGCGCTCGGGCAAGCGGGCGGCGACGTCCCGCGCATAGGGGCTGCGCAGGATACCTTCGAGGTCTGGAACATGGTGAATACGGTTGGATGAGAGGTCCAGGTAGCGCAACTGGTACTGTGGCTGATTCATCAACGTGGTCAGGCCAGTAGGAAATGCCTGCAACTGAGCATTGGATAGGTTCAGGCGCTGCAGCCGCGCCATGTAGCGTACATCAGGCGCGTGCTGCAGCGGGTTGAAGTCCAGGTCCAGTTGCTGCGGATGGATCATGTCCTGAAAGCGCGTGGAGAGGTTTTCATCGAGCGTGATGCGATTGTGCCCCAGCCTCAGGACATCCAATGGCCGGCCGCAGAGGAAAGTCAATGTCGCTTCATCCAGTGTCAGCTGGTTGCGGCGCAAATTCAGTTGGCGCAGGTCTGGCATCGCCGCCAGCACACGTTGTGCGGTGGGTGAGAGGGTAGTAAGGGTGTTGTTGGTCAGATCCAGCGTGCGCAGCCTGGGCACCGATTCAAGTGCCTCGAACAGTGCTTGCGCGTCAATTGTACGGTTGTTGGTCACTTCCAGCACTTGCAGGTTGGGGAAGCGTGACAGGAACGCCCTGTCCAGTCGTTGCAGTTGCAGCTCGTCCAGCTTGAGTTCACGGATGTGGGGCAGGCTGGCTGTGATCGCTGGCAACTCGCCTAACTGCATTCGCTCCAGCACGAGTGTGCCCAGGTTGCCGGGACCCTCCCGTCGCCAGGCGGCTTTGAGGCGGTCGGCGCATTGTTGTCGCTCGAAGCGCTGGCTGATGTTGCGTGCGGTCAGGTACCACGTTTCCAGATAGCGTTTCAGATCTTGCCACTCTGCCTGCAGTTGCCGCACTGCCGTGCCCAGGTCACCGGTCTGGCTCAGTTCGGCTCTCAAGGCGCTGATCTCGTTGCTGTTCAGTGAGGGGAAAAGTGACTTGAGCCGGCGTGTCGCGGCGCTTTCGCCGAAAGGGCCTGCTCCTCGGCCACTGAGCGGGTAACCGATTCGCCCATGTGCCAGGCGCATGGGTGAGCGAAAACCAGGCCTGATTGGCTGCTGGCCGAGCAGCACCGCGCAGCCCGAGCGGTCGGCGAGGGCGCTGGCGAACAGCTCGGCTTCACTCGCCTGCGGCTGTTCGGCTACCAATGCATCACGCAGCAGTTGGCTGTCGGCATTGGCCAGGTCTGCTCGGTACAGGCCGGTCAAGGCACGATCGAGGCGGGCACGAGCTTGCAGGTAGCGGGCTTCTTCAGCCACGCGCAAGGGCACGCGCCCGTTCTTCAGGCGTTCGCGTTCGGTGCTGTCGGCATGCGCGACGAGTTCTTCCAGGGCATTGTCAGGCAAACCGGGGAACTGGCGGCCCAAGGTCTGCGCTTCGTCGCCAAGCGGTGCGCGATGGCTTTCCAGCATGCTCGCGAAGACTTCGCGACGACGTGCTGACAGGCGGTTGGCCAATAGCTCGTTAAGGGCGCCCGGGCGCTGCTCTACTGGCGTATCGGGTAGTAGCTGCTCTATGACATCTTCATCCATCCCCGCCAGGACAATCTTGCTCAGTTCGCCATCGTCAAGCTCTTCGCGGCCGATCTCGATCTGCAGCGTGTCGGCTTTTGGCTCCGCACCGAAGTAGACTGCGTCCCCCCACTTTTCGGCACCGGTGAAGACCTTCAGCCTGTAGTTCGCGGGCCAGCCAGGCAGCTGTACCAGTTCCGGCAGCGCGAAGTTCATATGTGCAGCCAAAGGCTGGCCATGACGTACTCGGGTGATGATGCCCTCCACGTCGTCAGCCAGTCGCAGGCGCAACAAGGTATCGGCCAGCAGAGCCGGCGGCTGCGAGCCGGTGACCTGGCTGCGACGCAAGGTGTCTGCGTCGACTTCGGTAATGCGCAATGCGGCAAGTTGCTCCGATGCATCCAGCCCCTGGCCGAACCGGCCCAGCCCCTCGAGCAACTGCGCATCGTCCCATTCGAGCGGGTTGTCGTGGGCCAACTGCCAGCGCTGGTCGCCGAGGTAGCGCAAGGCCGGAGTGTAGGCATCGGGGGCGTCGGGGTGGCGCACATGCCACTGTCCGTCGGTTTCGAACACCTCATACAGTTTGCCTTGAAGCCAAACGTGGGTTTTGCCTCCGATGATGTAGAGCCCTTGGGCATTTTTCTGCACACCCACCGGCAACGAGCTCGAAGTGCTGTAAGGGCCCATGTCTGGGTGCCAAAGCCGTTCGCGGCCACCTTTCCAGACGCTTTCCAGCGCATCGACGAACCCTGATGCCTTGACCGCGCTGCTGCCGATGGCAAAACCGGCGATCACGGCGGCATTGATGGCCAGTGACTCGAGTTGTTGCAGCGCTTCCTGGGTATCGCCTTCTTCCCAGGCTTCGAACCCGGTGAATACCGAATCCATGAGGTCGTAGGCAAATACTCCAAGCATCGCGGCATCCAGCCCAGGCACGAAAAAGGCGGCCACGTTCAGTACGTTCATGCCTGCGTCCAGCCAGTGCTGCAGCCGTTCCTTGCGTGCCTTGGCGTCGGCATCTGCGGTCGGTACTGCGATCGTTCTGGCATTCGCCTTGATGCGGCGCTTGTGGTCCCTGTAAAGCACTTGCCAGATGGGAAAGGCCAGGCGGGTTCGCTTGAAGAGCAGCTCAGGCTTGTCCTTGGGTTTGCGCGTGGAGGTGCCATGCTCGAACAGGGCATTTTCGAGCTTGCGGCTCAGTTCGACCTGGTTGTCCTGGTCAGCGAAGCTGATCAAGTGCTGGCGAAACGTGGTTTGCAGCAGGCGTTGACGCATGAGCGAGCCGGCCTTTTGCAAGGAAGCAAACTCCCTCACCGGGTGTTCGGAATCATGGGGAATGTAGAGCATGCAGGGGTTAGTCTGGTCGGCTTCATCAGGGCCTATCAGCAGTACGCCATGAAGCGGGATGCCGAACAGGCTGAAGCGCCAGCAGCGAAGCTTGTGTTCGCCGTAACGCGGCGTGCTTTCGTTGTCGCATAGCTGTACCAGAGCACTGTGGCCTTTGAGCGTCAACAGGCCCTTGAGGTAGGCGATCATTGCCTCGGTTTTCAGTGCCTGCTGGCTTGCATCGATCCACTGCTGCTCGATTGCGGCTTTTCTGGGGCCTTCATAGATACTCTGCAGGTGGTCTTGATACTGCCGGCCGAGGTCCAGGCTTCGGCAAAGGTTCACGAACGCTTCGGGCTCCAGCCCAGGAAGTGAGGCGTCGTCGTCCGGGCCAAGGGTCAGGGTGTCGAACGGGCCCACTTCGTCGGTTGCTTCGAAATTGTGCAGGGCGGCCTCCAGCAGCGTGCGCTTCTGTGGTGACCCTTCGGGGCGCTTGATGTACGTATCGTCACCGCCGAGTGAGAAATCGAGGCCGGGGACATTCACCAGCGTGGTGTACACCTTGAACGGCTGGTGCAGGTACTGGGCCTTGTCCGCTTTGACATCCGGGCCCAACCGGCTCTCGAGCAAAGGCTTGCAGAATTCGCTGATCTGCCTGAAGTCTTCGAGCAAGGCCCGCAGAGCTTTGAACTCGGCATCGCGGGCGCTGATCAGCTGCCGTAAACGCGCCTTGTCTTCATCGCTGGCTGCGGTGTACCAGGCGTAAGGCGAGCCGTTTTCGTCGAGGTAGTCCTTGCGGATGCTCTGTACGACGCGGCGGGTATGGTCAGGGTGCATCGTTCGGCACCAGTCAGGCAGGTTACGGACAATCTGGGCCTGATGGAAAGGCATGGGTGTGCTGGTCATGCTGAAGTCTCCGTGGTCGATGGAGGGGCCAGTCGACAGGTTTCGCCTCGGCATGCGGTGGTATTTAGTTGAATGCACAGGTCGGTCCTGTGCACGAGAGCGTCGGTAGGGGAGCAGCGCGGGCAGGGTTGTTGGGAGATGGTGAAGCAAGGCATGGGGTAGGCATGTCGTGTGGATGACGCCGGCACGTGGGGTATGGGCCGGCGTCATGTGATGCCTGGCCATGGGCCGGCGTTCTATCAGGGAGAACTACGATGCATTCGCTGTGCAGTCCCAAGGATCACCTGCTGGACCTCGACGGTATTGAAATAGCGGTACGCACCTGGGGGGCGGAGGACGGCATCCCGGTGCTGGCTCTGCACGGCTGGCTGGACAACGCCGCCTCGTTCGAACGCCTGGCACCGATGCTCGACGGCTGCTTCGTGGTCGCCCCCGACCTGGTTGGCCACGGCCGCTCGGACCATCGCCGCCACGACAGTGGCTACTACCTGTGGGAACATGCCGAGGACATGCTGGCAGTGACCGACAGCCTGGGCCTGTCGCAATTCCATGTGCTGGCCCATGGCATGGGCACCGGGGTGGCGTCGCTGCTGGCGGCCATGACCAGCGGTATTGCCAGCATGACCTTCCTCGACGGCATGGGCGCACCGTTCACGGTGGCCGAGGATGACCGCGTGCAGCACCTGGCCCGGGCCTACCGGCTCAAGCGCATGGTGCAGCGCAGCCAGTTGCAGGGTTTTTCCGAGCCGGACGTCGACCGTTTCGAGGACCTGGACACGGCGTTGGAACAACGCCGCGAGCGCCTGGACACCGAGCTGTCGGAAGAGGCGGCACGGCTGCTGGCGCTGCGTGACCTGCTGCAACTGGGCGAGGGCTATTGCTGGCGCCACGACCCACGCCTGGTGCTGCCCGAACCCATGCCGCTGACCGAGCGCGAAGCCTGCGACCTGCTCAGCCAGATCCGTTGCCCGTTGTACCTGCTGTTCGGGCGCCAGGGGGCATTCACCGGCGAAGCCTTTACCCGGCGCCAGGCGGCCTTGCCCAGCCAGGCGAAGATCTCCTGGCATCCGGGCGGGCACCACTTCCACCTGGATGCGCCGGACCGGGCGCTGGTCGATCAACTGCTGCGCATCCTCACCCGCCATGAAGGGGGCGTTCTGCAACGGTTGGTAAACGAATAACTGCATATGGTCATGCCATGCGCACGTGGGCTATGGTGGTGAATCTCATCGGGCTTGCGTGATCCCTTGTGGGAGGTTGTCCAGCTCTTTGGGCTGCGCTGTCGCGCAGATAACAGATATCGCTCGCTTGGTGCGTCCTTTGTAGGAGCAGCCTTGTGCTGCGAAGAGGCCGGTAAAGTCAACAGACAAGCATTGTCAGTACCGACCTCTTCGCAGCACAAGGCTGCTCCTACAGGCCCCTGGCAAACCAATGAGCCAAAGCGGGCACGCCCGCTCCCACAGGAATCCAGCGGCCACAAGGAGCCTTGGCATGCGACCATTCGTCATCAAGCACATCGACCACCTCGTCCTGCGGGTCAGCGACCTGGAGCGCAGTGTCGCCTTCTACACCGAGCTGCTCGGCTGCACGGTCAGCCGCGTGCGCGACGACCTGGGCATGGTCCACCTGGCCACGGGCACGGCGATGATCGACCTGGTGACCCTGGATGGTCCCCTGGGCCAGCCAGGTGGTGCGGCGCCGGGGGCCGAGGGGCGCAACCTGCACCATTTCTGCCTGCGCATCGAGCCGTTCGACGAGGCGGCACTTACGACCTACCTGCAAGCTGCAGGGGTTAAAGTCGAACCTGCCGAAAAACGCTATGGCGCCGAAGGCGAGGGGCTGTCGCTGTACTGCTACGACCCCGATGGCAACCAGGTCGAGCTGAAAGGGCCGGTACCGGCAACGCAGGCTCCATGAGCAACCTGCACACCCGCGAGAGGTAGGGATCGCGCAAGGTTCAGGTGGATATCCCGGCAAAGCCTATTATGCTTCATTTACCTTGCTGCGATCCGAGGCGGCCCGCCTCGTCGTGCTTCGCATATCCAAAGCAAGCCCCCCAGGGCCTGGGTGCGACGGTGAAAAAAATATGAGGTGCTCCCGGCCTGCATGACGACAAGACGGAGGCACCCCATGGCGGTTCTCGACAGCACATCCACGGGCAGCGCGCCCCAACGCGGTATCACCCGGGAGGAGCGCAAGGTCATCTTCGCCTCGTCCCTGGGCACGGTATTCGAATGGTACGACTTCTACCTTTACGGCTCTCTGGCGGCGATCATCGCCAAGCACTTCTTTGCCGGGGTCAATGAAACCACCTCGTTCATCTTCGCCTTGCTGGCCTTTGCCGCCGGCTTTGCCGTGCGGCCATTCGGCGCCATCGTGTTCGGTCGCCTGGGCGACATGATCGGGCGCAAGTACACCTTCCTCATCACCATCGTCATCATGGGCTTGTCCACCGCTGTGGTGGGCCTGTTGCCCAGCTATGCCACGATCGGCGTGGCAGCGCCAATCATCCTCATCAGCCTGCGCCTGCTGCAGGGCCTGGCACTGGGTGGCGAGTACGGCGGTGCGGCCACCTACGTGGCCGAACATGCACCCAAGGGCCGGCGCGGCTTTTTCACCGCCTGGATCCAGACCACGGCCACCCTGGGGCTGTTCCTCTCGCTGCTGGTGATCATGGCCTGCCGCACGGCCATGGGTAACGAGGTGTTCGAGGCCTGGGGCTGGCGAGTGCCATTCCTGCTGTCGATACTGCTGCTGGCGATTTCGGTGTACATCCGCATGCAACTCAACGAGTCGCCGGTGTTCATGAAGATGAAGGCCGAGGGCAAGGCGTCCAAGGCGCCACTGACCGAATCGTTCGCTCGCTGGGACAACCTCAAGGTGGTGGTCATGGCGCTGCTCGGTGGCACCGCCGGCCAGGCCGTGGTGTGGTACACCGGGCAGTTCTATGCGCTGTTCTTCCTGTTGCAGATGCTCAAGATCGAGCCGCAGACCGCCAACCTGCTGATTGCCGGTTCGCTATTGATCGGCACACCGTTCTTCATCTTCTTCGGCAGCCTGTCCGACCGCATCGGCCGCAAGAAAATAATCATGGCCGGTTGCATCATCGCCGCGCTGACCTACTTCCCGATCTTCAAGGCACTGACCCAGTACGGCAACCCGGACGTGTTCGTCGCCCAGGAGCAGAACCCGGTGGTGGTGATGGCAGACCCTGCCCAGTGCGCGTTCCAGTTCGACCCGGTGGGCAAGGCCAAATTCACCAGTTCGTGCGATATCGCCAAGAGCCTGCTGGCCAAGCGGGCCATCCCCTATACCAACGAAGCGGCAGAACCTGGCAGCGTGGCGCAGATCCGCATTGGTGAACGGGTACTGCCAAGCTTTGATGGACGCAGCCTGGCGGCAGCGGACTTCAAGGCACAGAGCGATGCCTTTACCGCGACCTTGACCGGGGCGTTGAAGGAAGCCGGCTACCCGGAAAAGGCCGACCCGGCGAAGATCCACTACCCGATGGTGCTGTTGCTGCTGACCATTCTGGTGATCTACGTGACCATGGTCTACGGGCCGATCGCGGCCTGGCTGGTGGAGCTGTTCCCGGCACGCATCCGTTACACCTCGATGTCGCTGCCTTACCACATCGGCAACGGCTGGTTCGGCGGCTTCCTGCCGACCGTGGCGTTTGCCATGGTGGCGGCGACCGGGGATATCTATTACGGCTTGTGGTACCCGATCGTGATTGCAGTGATGACGGCGGTGCTGGGGATCTTCTTCCTGCCGGAGACCAAGGACCGCGATATCAACCACACTTGAAGGTTGAGGCTGACTGTACCGGCCTCTTCGCGGGCAAGCCCGCGAAGAGGCCGGTACAGTCAACCCATCAGTCGAAATAGCCACGCAACCCAAAGGCATACCCGGTATCCACCCCAGCAGCCTCGCCGCGGCTCCAGCGCTTCTTCAACACGAACTCGAACGCTGGCTCGTACAGCCCGTCCCGCACCAGTGCACCCGCCAGCACCTCCACGTCATACCAGCCATTGTCCAGCTCGATGATCGGCCGCCCCGGCACCTGGTAACGCGCCATCAGGTCACCCAGTGTCTTGGGCGTGAAGTGCTGCAGGATGCGCCAGGTGTACAGCATCAGCGCACCGTGCTCGACCTGCAGCACATAGCCATTGCGGCGGTGCTTCAGGCGGCTGCCGGGTTCGCGCAGGGCCGGGGTATGGTTGTCCAGGGTGAACAGGATGCGGTAGGGCAGGTTATCGACCCCGGCCAGTGGCAGCACGACCCCTTCGCGCACGGCCTGGTCGCCGCTGTCGCCGTGGGTGAAGGCATGGGCAAGGTCGTCGGGCAATTCATGTTGTTGCTTGAAGCGCTCGAGCAACTGGATATCGCCGAGCAGAAAGTAGTCGACCAGGTCGTTGAGCACTTCGCTGAATTCGTGGCGCATCTGTTTTCCTTGTTGGTGCGCGTGAGGGCAATGGCAAATGTAGCACTTCAGATTGGCTTCAGATTGCCCCCTGATACTGCCCCCAACACCTGACTTGAAAGGGGGACCGCCATGACTCAGGCAGACAGCGCCAGCCTGTTTCCACTGGCTATCGGCAGCCACGGCGAGCGCCTTGCCCGCATGACGCTGAAACGCTCGGGGGAGCCCGGGCGCGACGAGCTGGAACAGTTCATTCACGCCCGCTTTGCCTGCGCGCACCACGCCGACGTGCAGCACTACCTGCCCGAACTGCTCGGCCTGCATGACAGCCACGGGCGCCTGATGGCCGCCGCCGGCATACGCCTGGCCAGCAGTGGGCCGACCTTCCTCGAGCGTTATCTGGATGAGCCGCTGGAAGCGGCCGTGACCCGGCTGTCTGGCAGCTCGGTGAGCCGTGCACAGCTGGTCGAAGTGGGCAACCTGGCCGCGCTCAGCGCCGGCAGCGCGCGGATCATGATCATTGCCGTGACCTGGTTGCTGGCTGCCCGCGGTTTGCAGTGGGTGGCCTTCACCGGTGCCGCGACCCTGGTCAACAGCTTTCATCGCCTGGGCCTGGTGCCGACGGCGCTGGCCGTGGCCGACCCTGGCCGGCTGAACGGCGATGCCGACAGTTGGGGCAGTTACTACGCACAGCACCCGCAAGTGTTCGTCGGCAACATCGGCTACGGCCATGCAGCCCTGGCCCGCGGCGGCGTTTTCGAGCGGCTGGGCTTGCCCGCGAGCGTGCAGGAGGCCGGCCATGCCGCGTGAATGCCAGCTGTTCAGGGAAGTGTTGCAACTGCATGCCCGCCACCGAGGGGCGCAACCGGCGTTGCTGGGCCTTGGCGGGCCGTTCACCTATCAACAATTGCTGGACGAGGTCGAGCAACGCCAGGCCTGGCTGAGCGCGCAGCCACCGGGCACTTTCGCTCTGGCCCTGGAGAACGGTCCCGAGGCGCTGTTCTGGGACCTGGCGGCGCTGTTCGCGGCGCGCCCCATCGTTATTCTGCCGGCGTTCTTCAGCAGCGCCCAGCGCCGCCACTGCCTGGCACAGAGCGGGGCTGTGCTGGCGCTGGCCGACGAGGCCTTCGCTGACGACTTGCACGCCAGCGGCTTCTCTGCCGGTGAGCGCTTCTGGAGCCGGCAGCCGCCAGCGGCCGCACCCTTGCCACCGGGTACCGCGAAGATTACCTACACCTCCGGCAGTACCGGTGCACCCAAGGGCGTATGCCTGAGCGCCGAGGCCATGCTGCGGGTAGCGCATGAGCTGGAGGCTGCCAGCCGGCCCACGGCGCCAGGCAAGTACCTGGCGGTATTGCCTCTGGCGGTGCTGCTGGAAAACCTGGGCCTGTACGCGGCCCTGCTGGCCGGGGCGAGCATTGCCCTGTATCCGCAGGCGCAACTGGGTTTTCGCGGTGCCAGTCAGGTCGACTTCAAGCAATTGCTGGGCGCCATCGCCTTGAGTGGTGCCGAAAGCCTGATCCTGGTGCCGCAACTGCTGCTTGGGCTGGTCACTGCCATCGAGCGCGGCCTGATGCGGGTCGGCCCGTTGCGCTTCGTGGCGGTGGGCGGCGCGCGGGTGGCGCCGAGCCTGCTGGCCCGGGCCCAGGCCATCGGGCTACCGGTGTTCGAGGGCTATGGCTTGTCCGAATGCGCTTCGGTGGTATGCCTCAACCGCCCCGGGGCGCA
Source organism: Pseudomonas shirazica (assembly GCF_015168335.1). NCBI lineage: Bacteria > Pseudomonadati > Pseudomonadota > Gammaproteobacteria > Pseudomonadales > Pseudomonadaceae > Pseudomonas > Pseudomonas shirazica. The sequence goes on along the minus strand of NZ_CP063456.1, from coordinate 2,979,977 downwards.
TCGTGCGGGCAGTGTCGGGCGGCCGCTGCCGCATGTGCAGGTGCGCATTGCCGAAGATGGCGAAGTGCAGGTGGCCGGTTCGGCGTTGCTCGGCTACCTGGGCGAACCACCCTTCAGCGAGCCGTGGTTGTCGACCGGTGACCTGGGCCACTTCGACAGCGACGGCTTCCTGTACCTGGCCGGGCGCAAGAAGCACCAGTACAGCACCAGCTTCGGGCGCAACGTCAACCCCGAATGGGTCGAGGCCGAACTGACCCAGGGCGGGGTGATCGCCCAGGCGTTCGTCCACGGCGAAGGCCTGGCATACAACCTGGCGTTGATCTGGGCGCTGGACCCGCAGGCTGACGACCACACCCTGGAACAGGCCATCCGCCAGGCCAATGCCGGCCTGCCGGACTATGCCCGGGTGCATGCCTGGCGGCGTCTGCCCGAACCTTTGAGTGCCGCCGGGCAAACCCTGACCGCCAACGGCCGGCCACGCCGCGAACAGATCCTGCGGTGTTACCAGTCCCTGTTATCCGACCTTCAATGATCTACGAGGTTTGCCATGCTTTTCTTCGACATGCTGCAGCAGGAAACCGCCGACGAGCGTACGGCATTGTTCAGTGTCCCGGTCATCCGCGACGCGCTGGCCGGCAAGGCCAGCCTCGAGGCCTATGTGGCCTTTCTCACCCAGGCCTACCACCACGTGCGGCACACCGTGCCATTGATGATGGCCTGCGGGGCCCGTTTGCCGGCGCGGCTGGAGTGGCTGCGCGGCGCAGTGTGCGAGTACATCGACGAGGAGTACGGCCATGAGCGCTGGATTCTCGATGACATCGCCGCCTGCGGTGGCGACCCGCACCAGGTGGCCGGCGGCCGGCCGGCATTGCCCATCGAGCTGATGGTGGCATTTCTCTACGACCAGATTGCCCGTGGCAACCCGGTCGGGCTGTTCGGTATGGTCAACGTGCTCGAAGGCACCAGCATTGCCCTCGCCACCCAGGCAGCCGGTACCCTGCAGAGCAGCCTCGGCCTGCCGGACAAGGCGTTCAGCTACCTGAGTTCCCACGGCGCCCTGGACCAGGACCACATGGCCACCTACCGTGGCCTGATGAACCGTCTGGACCAGCCCGAAGACCAGCAGGCGGTAATCCACGCTGCCAAAGTGGTGTATCGCCTGTATACCGCCATGTTCGAAGGGCTGCCGCGTACCGCGCAGCAGGAGGTAAAGCATGCGCTTGCCTGATTGCGTGGCGGTGCTCACCGGTGCCAGCGGTGGCATCGGCCTGGAGTTGGCGGCCCAGCTATGCAGTGCCGGTGCTCGCGTACTGGCGGTCAGCCGGCAGCAGGGCAAGCTGACCGAACTGATGGCGCGCTACCCCGGGCAATTGCGCTGGCAGCAGGCCGACCTGCGCTGCGCCGAAGGCCGCCGTGACGTGCTGGAGGCAGCGCGGGCGATGGGTAGTTGCAACCTGTTGATCAACGCCGCCGGGGTCAACCGCTTCGCCTTGCTCGAACAGATGGACGAGGCCGCCCTCGACGAGTTGTTCGACCTCAACATCAAGGCCGCCGTGCAGCTCACCCGCCTGTGCCTGCCGCTACTGCGCGCCCAGCCCAGTGCGCTGGTGGTGAACGTGGGGTCGATCTATGGCTCCATCGGCTACCCAGGCTATGCCACCTACTGCGCCAGCAAGTTTGCCTTGCGCGGGTTCTCCGAGGCATTGCGCCGCGAGCTTGCCGACACCTCGGTGAACGTGCTGTATGCCGCACCGCGCACTACCCGCACGACGATGAACAGTAGCGCCGCGCAGGCCCTTAATCAGGCGTTGAAGGTAGGCGTCGATGACCCGCAGGATGTCGCCCGGGCGGTGCTCGACGCGGTACAGGCCGAGCGCAGCGAACTGTACCTGGGTTGGCCGGAGAAACTCTTCGTGCGCCTTAACGGCATGCTGCCAGGCGTGGTCGACCGCGCCCTGCGCAAGCAATTGCCGCTGATCCGTCGCTACAGCAACTGGCACAGCAAGGAGTCGAGCAAATGAAACGTCTGATACTGGCCAGCCTGCTGGCCATCGCCCCGTTCACCTGGGCCCTCGACCAGACCGGTACCCAGCAACTCAACGCCATCCAGCAGCGCTGGGCGGTGGTTCGCTATAACCTGCCCGAAGCCCAGCGTGCCGGGGCATTCGAGGCCCTGGCGGCACAGTCGGCGGCGTTGGTGCGCCAGCATCCGGGCTCGGCCGAGCCGCTGATCTGGGACGGCATCGTCAACAGCAGCTGGGCCGGCGCCACCGGTGGGCTGGGCGCGTTGGGCAAGGTCAAGGCCGCCCGCGCCAGCCTGGAAAAGGCCCTGGCCATGGACCCCAAGGCGCTGCAAGGCTCGGCCTACACCAGCCTGGGCGCGCTGTACGACCAGGTGCCCGGCTGGCCATTGAGCTTCGGCGACCAGGCCAAGGCCGAGGCCATGCTGCGCCAGGCGCTGGCGATCAACCCCGACGGTATCGACAGCAACTATTTCTGGGCCGACCACCTGTACCGGCAAAACCGCTACGACGAAGCCCGCGCCGCCCTGCAAAAGGCGTTGCAGGCACCGCCCCGGCCCGGGAGAGAGTTGGCCGACCAGGGCCGGCGTGGTGAAATCGATGCTTTACTCAAAGCGATCAAGGACAAACAGGATTAAGCATGCGCTTGCTGTTGGTAGAAGACGACGCCGCGTTGGGGGAGGGGATTTGTGACGGCCTGCGCCGCGAGGGCTATACCCTCGACTGGTTGCAGGATGGCGCCAGTGCCTTGCATGCCCTGTGCCACGAAGAGTTCGACCTGGCCATCCTCGACCTGGGCTTGCCGCGCCTGGATGGCATCGAGTTGCTGCGGCGCCTGCGTGCGGCCGGGAAGACCCTGCCGGTGCTGGTGCTGACCGCCCGCGACGCCACCGATGACCGCATTGCCGGGCTGGATGCCGGCGCCGACGACTACCTGGTCAAACCCTTCGACCTCAACGAACTCAAGGCCCGCTTGCGGGCCTTGCTGCGGCGCAGTAGTGGCCGCGCCCGCGTGCTGATAGAGCATGCCGGGGTATGCCTGGATCCGGTCAGCCAGCAGGTGCACTACCTGGGCCAGCCGGTGGTACTCACGCCCAAGGAATACCTGCTGCTGCACGAGCTGCTGGCCCAGCCGGGCAAGGTGTTCACCCGCGAACGCTTGACCCAGTTGCTGTATGGCTGGGATGAAGAGCCGGAGAGCAACACCCTGGAAGTGAACATCTACCACCTGCGCAAGAAGCTGTTCAACGGCCTGATCCGCACCGTGCGCGGGATCGGCTACCTGGTGGAACGCAAGTCATGAGCTCGTTGCGCCAACGCACCTTGTGGCGGGTGATGCTGCTGTTGCTGGTCGGCAGTGGGTTGCTGGCGCTGTACAACTATCACGACAGCCGCCACGAAATTAACGAAGTGTACGACGCCCATCTGGCGCAGAACGCCCGGCTGCTGCAGGGCATCATGAGCCTGCCGGTGCAAGAGCAGAGCCGTGACGAGTTGTACCGCGCCTTCGACGAGGCCTTGAGCAAGGCCGGGCACCACAAGGTGGGGCACCGCTACGAGAGCAAGCTGGCCTTCCAGGTATGGGCCGACGACGGCGGGCTGCTGGTACACACGCCCAGCGCCCCGCAGCTGGGGCAGGCGCCGCGGGTGCCGGGTTTCGCCGACGTGGTGGTGGATGGGCGGCGTTGGCGCAGCTTTGTCTTGCCGGTGCCGGAAAAACACTGGGTGATCTGGGTGGGCGAGCGCAACGACGTGCGTGACGACCTGATCGAACGCATCGTGCAGCACACGCTGTTGCCATTCCTGTTCGGCAGCCTGGCCCTGGCCTTGCTGGTGTGGGCGGCCATAGGCTGGGGGCTGCGGCCGCTGCAGAACATGGCCAGGGTGATCCGCGCCCGACACGCCGAGTCGCTCGAGCCGTTGCAGCTGGTGCCGTTGCCTAAGGAGCTGGAGCCGATGCAGGCGGCGATCAACCGCCTGCTCGGGCAGATCGACGACCTGCTGCGCCGCGAACACCGTTTCATCGCCGATGCTGCCCACGAGATGCGCACGCCCTTGGCCATCCTGCGCCTGCACGCGCAGAACGCCCTGAATGCAGACAGCGCTGCCGAGCGGGACAAGGCCCTGCAGTTTCTGATGGGCGGTGTCGACCGCCTTGCCCGGGTGGTCAACCAGCTGTTGACCCTGGCCCGCCTGGAGCCGCGACCAGGCCGGCGTGACTGGCCGCGGGTGGACCTGGAGGGCGTGGTGGCCGAGACCCTGGCAGAGCTTACCCCCTGGATACTGGAGCGCGGGCTGGAGCCTTCGCTGGACATCGCGGCCGGCGACTACCACTTGCACACCGACGCTGGCGCGTTGGGTATTGCGCTGCAGAACCTGGTGGCCAATGCCGTGGACCATTCGCCGGCAGGCGGTCGGGTCACCGTGACACTGCAGTGCGAAGGGCAGGCCTTGCTGGTCAGTGTCGACGACGAAGGGCCGGGCATCGCCGAAGTCGACCAGCAGCGGGTATTCGAGCGCTTCTACAGCAAGGGCTCGACCAATGGCGCCGGGCTGGGGTTGTCGATCGTCAGCACCATCATGACCCGCCTGGGTGGCAGCGTGCAGTTGCGCAACCAGACGCCACACGGACTGCGCGCGACCTTGCGCCTGCCCGTGGAGCCCTGAACGCTTGCTAGTGTTTCTGGGCGATCTGGATCAGGTTGCCGCAAGTGTCATCGAACACCGCTACGGTGACCGGCCCCATGGCAGTAGGCGGTTGGGTGAACTGCACGCCCGCTGCGCGAAGCCGGGTATATTCGGCCTGGATGTCCCGCACGCCGAACGAGGTGGCGGGGATGCCGTCCTGCTTGAGCGCGGCCTTGTAGACCTTGGCGGCCGGGTGCGCGTCGGGCTCGAGCAGCAGCTCGACGCCGTTGGGGTCGTTGGGGGAGGTGAGGGTCAGCCAGCGGTGTCGGCCCATGGGGATGTCGTGCTTGGGCTCGAAACCGAGTACGTAGTGGTAGAAAGCCAGGGCCTTGGCCTGGTCGTCGACGAGGATGCTGGTGACTATGATCTTCATGAACGCACACCGTATGCCTGGAGTCGTTGAGTACCAGTAAAGACAATCAGCGGCATTTGGCCAGGGCACCGGGTTCACTGCTAACCCTGCAGCGCGATCCGACAGCATTTCTCTTCACGGTCAAAGTTCCAGATGGGTTGGTGGCAATGGGGGTTGTAGCGTTGATCGGGCAATACCACCCAAACCAAGGAGTGAACCCCATGCAAGAAGAACCCGTTAACGAGCCAGACGACACGCTTGACCACGAACAGCTGGAAAGTGCAGAGCCGCAGGTAACGTTGTCCCGGCGCAAGCGCGGTATAGGGCCAGTAGTCGGCATGCCCTGCAGGCCAGGGTACAAGCTGATTGGTGATGACTGTGTAATCGCCAATATCGATTTCGAGTGAAGCAAAGGGGGGGCGCATCGCGCCCCTCGTAAAAACCTGCTCAAGCCATAGGTAAATCCTTCATCACCCGGCCCCCACCCAGCCGCTGCCGAGGGTAAAGTGACAGGCATGATCCCAGCGCGCCCAGACCGGCGTCAGAGAGGTGCCCGTGGCGGCCTACACATTGCGACAACTCAAGTACTTCGTTACCACTGTCGAGGCCGGCAGCGTGGCCGAAGCTTCACGCCAGCTGTACATTGCCCAGCCGTCCATCTCCACGGCCATCAAGAGCCTGGAAGAAAGCTTCGGCGTGCAGCTGTTCATCCGCCACCACGCCCAGGGTGTGTCTCTGACGCCCAGCGGCAAGCGCTTCTATGCCAAGACCAAGTCGCTGCTGCAGATGGCCCACGAATTCGAGCAGAACGCCCTGGCCGACAACGACACCGTGGCCGGGCAAATCGACATCGGCTGCTTCGAAACCGTGGCACCGCTGTACCTGCCGCGCCTGATCGCCGGCTTTCGCCAGCGTTACCCGGGGGTGGATATCCGCCTGCGCGACGGCGAGCAGCAGGACCTGATCCAGGGCCTGACTGCCGGTACCTTCGACCTGGCGTTCCTCTACGACCATGACCTGGACGGCACCATCGAGGCCGAGCCGCTCATGCCGCCGCAGAAGCCCTATGTGCTGCTCCCCGAGAACCACCGCTTTGCCGGGCAGGCCCAGGTGTCGCTGCGCGATCTGTGCCCGGAGCCGATGATCCTGCTGGACGTTGCCCCCAGCCGTACCTACTTCGTCAGCCTGTTCAACGAAATGGGCCTGACGCCCAATATCGTCTTCAGTTCGCCGTCGATCGAGATGGTACGCGGCATGGTCGGGCAGGGCTTTGGCTTTTCGTTGCTGGTGACGCGGCCGCATTCGGAGTACACCTACGACGGGCAACGCCTGGCCATGCTGGATATAGCCGAGCCAGTGGCGCTGTCAGGGCTGGCAGCGGCGTGGTTGAAGCGGGTGCAACTGACCAAGCCGGCGCAGTTGTTCGTCGAGTTTTGCCGGGAAGAACTGGCCAAGTTCTGAAACGGGCACGCCATGCAGGAGCATGGCGTGCCCGTTGGTCAGGGGTTGACCTGATAGCCGCGCCCTTGCAGGCAGCCGGCATAGGCACTGGCATGAGCCTGGGCTTTCGCTTCGTCCTGGCCGCGCCGGTCCTGACGGCGGTCCTGACGCTGGCGCATGCCACCGACCGCAGCACCGGCGGCGGCCACTTCGCCGGCGCGGTTCTGTCGGTATTGCTCCTTGGCATCGTCACCGACCCGGTCATACAGCTCGTCGTGCTGGTTGCCGCGCACCTGCGCGCCTGCCGCACCGGCAACCGCGCCGGCGGCGGCACCGCGTACCCGGCCACCGACATGGGGGTCGCTGGAGGTCGCGGCACTGTTCGCGGCATTGGTCGCGACAGTATTGCAATCATTGATATCCAGTTGCATCTGCTGGCTGCTCTGGCCCTTGAGCGGCACCACCGACTGCGCCTGGGCTGCCGATGCCGCGCACAGCAGCACCAGCAGGCAACTCCACGTGAACGTACGCATGGCAAACCTCCAGCGGGTGGGGATCCCGTTTCACAGGATAGTTCTATTTGCTGCCGATGATGGCAGTTTTGCCGGGATGGTCTAAACCGGATATCAAACGTGGTTCGCCTGCGTATCACGGCGTGAATCCGGGCTACCTGTGGAAACCCCATGAGCCAGAGCCAGCAACTGATCATCTGTGAGTACTGTGACACGGTTTACAACCGTGCGCCGCTGCTCAAGCACCAGCGCGCCGTTTGCCAGCGCTGTGGCGGCGTACTGTACCGGCATACCTCGCTGACGGTGCAGCAACGCCTGGCCCTGAGTGTGACGGGTGGCATCCTGCTGGTGTTCGCCAACGCCTACCCGGTGATGACCATCGGCATGCAAGGGCTCACCCATTCCGCGACATTATGGGACTCGGTACAGATCCTCAGCCACGGCAGCATCACCTTCATCGCCCTGGTCATGGCCCTGTCGATCATCTTTGCGCCGGTGCTGCAGATTACCCTCTTGTGCTGGGTGTTGGGTTTCGCCCTGGCCGGCCAGCGTGCACCCGGTTTTGCCCTGTGCATGCGCAGCCTGGAGGGCCTGCGGCCTTGGAGCATGCTGGAGGTGTGCCTGCTGGGGGCGATGGTGGCGGTGATCAAGCTGGCGGGGTTTCTCGACGTGATACCTGGCATCGGCCTGCTGGCGCTGGCAGCGCTCAGCATGCTGATCATCCATATCGCCGGCAAGGACATCCGCGGCCTTTGGGAGCAGGTATGAATACCCCGGCCAACGCCGACGACCTGGGCCTGTGCCTGTGCCATGGCTGCGGTCAGGCCTGCGAACTGGGCAGCGACAAGCACACCTGCGAGCGCTGTGGTGCCGCCATCCACCGGCGCAAGGCCAATGCAATCAGCCGTGGCTGGGCGTTTCTGCTGGCGGCGCTGGTTTTCTACATTCCCGCCAACCTGCTGCCGGTGATGCACACCGAAATGCTCGGCAGTGGCAGCGAAAGCACCATCGGTGGCGGCGTGCTGGAGTTCTGGGAGGCAGGGGCCTGGGACATCGCGCTGATCATCTTCATTGCCAGCGTGGGTGTGCCGGCCATCAAGTTCTTCTCGCTCGGCCTGTTGCTGTTCACCGCCCAGCGCGGTTCTACCTGGGCCTGCCGGCAGCGCTCGCAGCTGTACCGTTTCGTCGAGCTTATCGGCTACTGGTCGATGCTCGATGTGATGGTGGTGGCGCTGGTGGCGGCGCTGGTGCAACTGCGTGGGCTGGGCACCATCGAGCCGCGGGTGGGCATCCTGTTTTTCGGCATGGTGGTGGTACTGACCATGTTTTCTGCGATGAGCTTCGATCCACGCCTGATCTGGGATAGCCGTACCAACGAGGGAGGCCGCATTGATGGTGCAACAGACTGACAAGCGCGAGGGCGCGGGGCAGGTTGAAGTGCGCACCCGGCGCTGGAGCGTGTCGCTGGTATGGATCGTGCCGATACTGGCGATCCTGATCGGCGCTTCGCTGGTGGTGCGCAACTGGATGCAGCAGGGCCCGGTCATCGCCATTTCCTTCCACACCGGGGAGGGGCTGGTGGCGCACAAGACCCAGGTCAAGTACCGCAGCGTGGTGATCGGCGAAGTCACCACGGTGGACCTGGCCGACGACAAGAAGAGCGTGGTCGCCAAGGTCCAGCTGTCCAACGATGCCCGTGCGTTCGCCACCCAGGGGGCGCGCTTCTGGGTGGTACGGCCACGCATTGGCGTGGGCGGCGTGTCCGGCGTGGACACGCTGCTGTCGGGCAGTTTCATCGGGGCGGATTCCGGCGAATCGAAAGTGCCGGAAAAGTCCTTTGTCGGCCTGGAGCTGCCACCGCCGATCACCTACGACGAGAAGGGCAAGCGCTTTGTCCTGACCGCAAGTGACCTGGGCTCGCTGGATATTGGCTCGTCGATCTACTACCGCAAGATCCCGGTGGGCGAGGTGGTGTCCTTTGCCCTGCAGGGCGATGGCAAGGGCGTGGAGATCGGCGTGTTCGTGCAGGCCCCTTACGACAGCTTCGTCACCGCCGATACCCGCTTCTGGAACGCCAGTGGCGTCGACATGCAGATCGGTGCCAACGGCCTGAAGATCGATACCGAATCACTGTCATCGATCCTGGTGGGCGGGTTGGCCTTTGGCTCGCCCGACTTCGCCCCGCAAGCCGAGGCTGCTGCCGACCAGGCGCACTTCCAGCTGTTTGCCGACCGCGATACCGCCCTGGCACCGCCCAGTGGCCAGGCCCAGTACCTGCAGTTGCGCTTCGACCAGGCCATGCGCGGCTTGTCGGTAGGCGCCCCAGTGGAGTTCAAGGGGGTCGAGTTTGGCCGAGTCACATCGGTGCAGCTCGACTATGATGCCACCCGCCAGACCTTCCCGGTGGTGGTCAAAGCGGTGATCTACCCGCAGCGGCTGGGGCCGGTACACCGCAAGATGCTGTCTGTGTTCAAGCATTCCGAAGGTGACATGGACGGTGCGCGGCGGCTGATCGGCACCTTCGTCGAGCACGGCCTGCGGGCCCAGGCGCGCAGCGGCAACCTGATCACCGGGCAGATGTTCATCTCCCTGGACTTCTACCCGGATGCCCCCAAGGTGGCCTTCGACAAGACCGCAGACCCTATCACCATCCCCACATTGCCCGGCAGCCTGGAGCAGCTCCAGGAACAGCTGCAGCGGGTAGTGGAGCGCATCAGCAAACTGCCACTGGAGAGCATCGCCAGCAACCTGGACGGCAGCCTGCGAGAGCTGCGTGCCAGCCTCAAGCAGTTCAATGGCCAGACGCTGCCGGAGGTGAAAGTGGCACTGGACGAAGTGCACAAGACCCTGCGCACGGCCAATTCGGCCATTTCCGAGGACTCGCCGCAGCGCGAGCGGATGGGGGAAACCCTGGACGAACTGGAGCGCATGTCGCGTTCGCTGCGTGACCTTGCCGATTACCTGGGGCGGCACCCCGAATCACTGATACGCGGCCGGCCGAAAGCGGCCACTGCCGCCGAGCTGGAACCCTGAGGAGACAGCCGATGCTTCGACTGCGCAATGTATGTGGCGCCGGCCTGCTGGCAGTGCTGTTGGGCTGCAGCAGTACCCCGAACAACTATCACACGCTGGTACCGAGCGAGCCTGTACGCGACGGTGGCCAGCGCATCCAGGTGGCGAGGGTGGTCGTGCCGCCGCAGGTGGACCGCCCGCAGTTGGTGGTGCGACAAGGGCAGAGCGGCCTGGCCATCCTCGAGACGGAGTGGTGGGGTGCCAACCTGGTGGATGAGTTTCGCAGCGCCTTGCAGGACCAGTTGGGCGGGCCGGTGGGTGGCGGCAAGGTGTTGTTGCGCGTGGACGTACAGCGCTTCGATACCGTGCCGGGGCGCTACGCCTCGCTGGAGGCGGTATGGCGCCTGACGCGCTCGGGGGAGGCCGAACTGACCTGCCGTACCTCGCTACAGACGCCCGCAGACAGCAGCATCGCCAGCCTGGTCAATGCCCACCAGGCCAACCTGCGCAAACTGGCCGAGGCGGTGCGGGTGAGTGCCCGTCAGGGCAGCTGTTCTGCATCCTGAGCGTCTCGCGGACCGTTGTAGGAGCGGCCTTGTGTCGCGATAGGGCCGCTCCTACAAGGTAATCAGTTCAGGCGTCCAGCATTCTGTTTCTTGCCACTGCTGACCATTTCCTGTCCCCGCTCGGCTTTGTCCATTGGCAACTGGTCGAATTCGCGCAGGCCATCCTTGCGGTACGGGTCGCCGATCCAGCGCGGCGCCACCACAAACTGCGGGCTCACCAGGCTCTTGGCCGGCTCGTAACGGTCGTAGCTCAGCCCGGCCAGGTCGGACAGGGTATGGATCAGGTGCGAGCTGCTGTAGGGGCGATCGGCCATCGCCTGCAAGTCGCGCGGGTGCTCGGCCTGCCAGCTTGGCGAAGTCCACAGCAAGAACGGGATGGTGTACATCGGCCGGGTCGGCGCGCCTTCGTTGCGCCCCAGGCGGTCGTGGTTGCCAGAGCTGTACACATCTTCGCCATGGTCGGACAGGTACAGCAGGAAACCATTGGGGGAACTGGCCGAGTAACGCTTGATCAGGCTAGACACCACGTAGTCGTTGTAGCGCACCGCGTTGTCGTAGAAGTTGTAGGTTTGCACCTGGTCGTCCGTCAGCTTGCCGGGCACCCCCTGACGGTCGTTGAAGTGCGCGTAGTCGTCCGGGTAGCGGTAGCGATAGTCCATGTGCGTACCCAGCAGGTGCACAATGATGAACTTGTTTGGCGCCGGGTCCTGCAGGGCCTTCTCGAACGGCGACAGCACCACGTCGTCGTATTGGCTGGCATTCTGGTTGCGCTGGTTGTTCAGGTAGACCGGCGCGTCCGTCTGCTGGGAGAAGGTGGTCAGCATGGTGTTGCGCTTGGTCATGGTCTGCTGGTTGGTGATCCAGAAGGTCTTGTAGCCGGCCTGTTTCATCAGGTTGATCAGTGACGGGTCAGTGAGGAAACGGTCCGGGTTCTGCTCGTCGCCGAAGGTGAGGATCTGCTGCATCACTTCAATGGTATACGGGCGTGGCGACACCACGTTGCGGAACACCGTCAGGCCCTTGTCGCTGGCGGCCAGCGCATCGAGATTGGGCGTGGTGTCGCGGTTGTAGCCATACAGGTGCATGTGTTCGCGAGTGGTGGATTCGCCCAGCACCAGCACCAGCGTGCGTGGCGCTGCACCGCTGCTGTCACGCAGGTTCTGCAGGGGCGGCAGCGCGGCGTTCTTGGCCAGCAGCTCTTGCATGTTGTCCAGTTGCTGGCGGTACTGGCGATAGCCGACCAGCAGTTGCCAGGGCACGGCGGGCTCCATGCGTTGCTGCACTTTCTCCGCCGCGTCGGCGAAGCTGCGCTCCTGGGTGACCATCTGCTTGTAGAACGGGTACACCAGGTTGGCCAACAGCAACAAGGCGACCACCGGCAGGCGGCTGCGCAGTGGTAGGCTGACCGGGCGTACGCGCTTCCACAGCAGCACCGCCCCCAGCGTGTACAACAGCAATGCCAGGCCCAGCCAGGCGCTGAAGTACTGGCTGAAGTACTCACCGGCCTCGGCAGTGTTGGACTCGAACATCACGAAAATGACGCTTTGCGAGAACTCCTGGCGATAGATGCCGAAGTAGCTCAGACCCACCAGTGAAGCGGCCCACAGCACCAGGCCTATACCTGCGGCCGTGGCGCGGGTGAAGCGCGGCAGCAGCAGTACCGGTGCCAGCCACAGACTGCTGAGGAAGAATGCATCGCGAAAGCCGGCGAACCCGGTGGTACCGCTGAACAGCAGCAACGCCTGGGTCACCCCCGAGAAGTACCAGAAGAACAGCAAAAGCCAGCCCAGGCCGGCCCAATCCACGCGCTTGGGCGAGGAGGGGGATGGAGTGTGTGACACGTATGCCTCGTCGTACTTGGCGGCCAGCGGATGTGCTCGTGGCCGGAAAGGGCGTGACGCTAATCTGCCGAGCGTGAAAATAACGTCAACGAGACGCTGGCCCAGGCAAGGTATGATGTATTCAGCCAAACCGGACTGACAGGTCGAGTGAGAATGAACCGTCGCAAGAAGATCAAGCAGCTACTGCAGGCGCACGCCAAGAAGGCCAGTGCCAAGCTGGCGCCGCGCAAGCCCAAGTACATTTGCAAGGCCGACCGTTTGAAGATGGAGGCCGAGGCGGCAGCGGATACCCCCACCTGACTGACTGGCGCGGACCTTGTAGGAGCGGCCTTGTGTTGCGATCGGGCCGCAGAGCGGCCCCACGATATCAGCATTGAAGCAGATATCGCCGGGGCCGCTTTGCGGCCCGATCGCGACACAAGGCCGCTCCTACAGGGAGCGCGTTGGCGGCTTGCGGTCAGCGGCGATAGTAGCGGTGGTCATCATTGTAGCGGTGGTGCATGGCCCGCTCATGGCGGTGCTCCCAGTCGCGGCGCCGTTCCCAGTCGCGTCGGCGTTCCCAGTCTCGCCGGCGCTCCCAATCACGGCGGGCCTGCTCGCGGCGCCACTGCTCGCGGCGCCAGTCGCTGCGGTGGTCATGCCAGCGGTCGTCATCGTGGGCCAGCAACGTGGCTGGCTGTTCATCGGCCACACTGGCCACCCTGGACCAGGGGTTGCCGGCAGGCTGCAACGGTGATTGAACCGCCGGGGCAGCCACTGCGGGCGCCTTCATCTGTGTTGCCGATGCCGTGCCCATCGCCGCGAACGAGAACAGGCCGAGCAGCATCAACCTTGCGACATGTATTTTCATGAGCGAAGCCAACCTCTGATAACAATTGAGCCATCAGGCCAGCAGGTGTCGGGCGAACCTAGTCTCGCGTTCCGTTTCCTTTCTGTGCCTCCCACATAGACCGGTAAACGGGAAAAAGTTCGCAGCGGCAACAACTTGTAGAACTTCAGCGCTTCAAAAAAGGGCACCTTGCGCCTATGGCGACACAAAACAAGCTGTACCTGTGGCAGCGGAGCTCATTTACCATGGCGGCCGTTTTTGACCATTACCAAGGAAACCCGCCATGAGCGCCCCCCAGTTTCGCACCCCCACAGTCGCCGACGCCGAACGCTGCTATGCCATCGAAATCGGTGCCTACGAAGGCGACGAGGCGGCCACGCTGGAGAAGATCCGCACCCGCATCGCGCAGTATCCGCAGGGCTTCCTGGTGCTGGAAAACGCGGGCGAGATCGTCGGTTTCATCAATAGCGGCTGTGCCCACGAAGTGGTGATGTCCGATGAGGCATTCAAGGAGTTGGTCGGGCACGACCCGGCGGCGCCAAACGTGGTGATCATGTCGGTGGTGGTTGACCCGGCGTACCAGGGCAAAGGCTACGCCAAGCAGTTGATGGATGAATTCATCGCACGCATGAAGGCGGCGGGCAAGCTGACCATTCACCTGATGTGCAAGGAACAGCATGTGGCGTTGTACCGGAAGCTGGGCTATCAGTACGTGAAACCGTCGCCGTCGGACCACGGCGGCATGGCCTGGCATGAGATGCTCATGGTCCTCTGATTTCGCAAGACACGGCAGCGTTGCCGGCGATGGGCCGCCAAGGCGGCCCCGAATGGTTGCTTATTCGCCGCTGACCAACTGGCGTGCCAACTGGTTGTGGCGCTCCAGCACCCGTGGCAGGTCGACCGTGGCCAGCTGGCCGTCCTTCACCACCACACGGCCATTGATGACACTGGTGTGCACCTGGGTCGGGGTGCAGAACACCAGCGCCGCCAACGGGTCGTGGTGGCCACCGGCATAGGCCACGTGGCCAAGGTCGAAGGCGACGAAATCGGCCACCATGCCTGGCGCCAGTGCGCCGATGTCATTGCGGTTGAGCACCTTGGCGCCGCCGAGCGTTGCAATTTCCAGCGCCTCGCGCGCAGTCATCGCGTCGGGGCCGAAGCCCACCCGTTGCAGCAGCAAGGCCTGGCGCACTTCACCGATCATGCTGGCGCCGTCGTTGGATGCCGAACCGTCGACCCCAAGGCCCACCGGCACCCCGTGGTCGCGCATCTTGCGCACCGGCGCGATGCCCGAGGCCAGGCGCATGTTCGAGCATGGGCAGTGGGCGACACCCGTGCCGGTGCGGGCGAACAGCTCGATGCCATGCTGGTCGAGTTGCACGCAGTGGGCGTGCCAAACGTCGTGGCCGACCCAGCCGAGGTCTTCGGCATATTCGGCGGGGGTCATGCCGAACTTCTCGCGGCTGTAGGCGATGTCGTTGACGTTCTCGGCCAGGTGGGTGTGCAACGACACCCCGTACTGGCGCGCCAGCACGGCTGCTTCGCGCATCAGGTCGCGGCTGACCGAGAACGGCGAGCAGGGCGCCACCACGATGCGGCGCATCGAGCCGTGGCTGGCGTCGTGATAGTCCTCGATCAGGCGCTGGGATTCCTTGAGGATGTCGGCTTCCTTTTCCACCACCGAATCAGGCGGCAGTCCGCCCTGGCTGCGGCCCACGCTCATGCTGCCGCGCGCGGCGTGAAAGCGCATGCCGATTTCCTCGGCGGCATGGATGCTGTCGTCGAGCTTGCAGCCATTGGGGTAGATGTACAGGTGGTCGCTGGAGGTGGTGCAGCCGGACAGGATCAGTTCGGCCATGGCGGTCTGGGTCGACACCGCGATCATCTCGGGTGTCAGGCGTGCCCAGATCGGGTAGAGGTTGGTCAACCAGTTGAACAGCTCGCCGTCCTGGGCCGCCGGCACCACGCGGGTGAGGCTCTGGTACATGTGGTGGTGGGTGTTTACCAGGCCCGGGATGACCACCTTGCCGCCCATGTCCAGCACCACGTCGGCATGCTGTGGCAGGGTATCGCTGGGGCCGACCTGGCGGATCAGGTTGCCTTCGATGAACATTCCGCCGTTCTTGATCTCGCGGCGTTCGCCGTCCATGGTGACCAGAAGTTCGGCGTTTTTGACCAGTAGCGTTGTTGGAGCATTTGTAGATGACATGGCTTGAGTCTGTCGCAATACGCATCGGCGATTACCGATGTCATAGGCGCAGGGCATTGTAAGCAAGGTTTTTGCGGATTGTATACAGGGCTGATGGTCCTGTGCTGGCCTTTGTATGCGCGGCCCCCTGTGGGACCGCGCAAATGCTCGACAGCGGGGTCACTCGGCCATCTGCAACTCAGGCAGCTTCACCCGAAACGCGCGGGTCAGCCCCAGCAGCACCACAAGGCCCATGCCCATCCAGCACAAACCGATGGTGAACGACAGGCTGGTAAGGCTGCTCCACAGCCACAACGTGCTGAGGAAGCCCAGGCCGGGAATGGCGCCATACAGCAAGTAGTTGCGACCACCACGCAGCTTCTGGTCGATGAGGTAGTGCTTGACCACGGCCAGGTTCACCGCCGAAAAGGCGAACAGCGCGCCAAAGCTGATCATGTTTGCCACCGTGTCGAGGGTGATCACCAAGGCAATCAGCGACAGCAGGCTGACCAGCAGGATGGCCGTGGCCGGTACGCGCTTTTTCGTCACCAGCTGGCCGAACGCGCGGGGCAACGCACCGTCGCGGCCCATGGCGAACAGCACCCGCGACACGCTGGCCTGGGACACCATGGCCGAGGCGAAGCAGCCGGCCACGTAGGTGGCGGTGAAGGCGGTCACCAGCAGCTCACCGCCAACCCGGCGCATCACGTCCACCGACGCCGAGTCCGGGTCGGCGAAGCTGCCCCAGTCAGGGAACACCATCTGTGCGCAGTACGACACCACCAGGAACAACATGCCGCCGATCAGCGACACGGCGAGGATCGCCACGGGGATGCGGTAGGTGGGGTTGCTGGTTTCCTCGGCCATGGTCGAGACCGCATCGAAGCCCAGGAACGACAGGCACAGCACGGCGGCGCCGGTCATGATCAACGGCACGCTGAAGCCTTCGTGGTGGAACGGCGCCAGCAGCGACACCGGCTGCGCCTGCCCGCTGAGGTTGTGGATGGACAGGGCGACGAACACGATGATGAACACCAGTTGCACCACCACCAGGATCCAGTTCACCCGGGTGATCGACTCGATGCCGATCAGGTTGAGGAAGGTGACCAGGGCAATGGAGCCCGCCACCCACACCCAGGCGTGGATGGCCGGGAAGTACTCCGACATGTAGATGCCGATCAGCAGGTAGCTGAGCAGCGGCAGGAAGATGTAGTCGAGCAGCAGGGTCCAGCCGGTGATGAAACCGATGTGGCTGCCGAAGGCCTTGCGGGTGTAGGTGTAGACCGAGCCGGAGTAGGGGTGGGCCTGGACCATGCGGCCATAGCTGTAGGCGGTCAGCAGCATGGCGGCGAGGGTCAGCAGGTAGGCGATGGGCAGGTGCCCCTTGGTCATCTGGGTGACCAGCCCGTAGGTGGTGAATACTGCAAGGGGGACCATGTAGGCCAGGCCGAACAGCACCAGGGCGGGCAGCCCCATGGACTTGCGGAAACGGCCGTTGCTGGCGGTGGGTTGCGACGGGCTATGTGCAGGGCTATGGGCTGTACTTGTTGTTGTATGCATTGCTAACTCCTGGAAAGGGATGCAGGACGCCGCGGTATGCGAGCGGGCTCGATACCGGTGGGTGTTGTGCAAGGAGGTCGAGCGGGTGGCTCGCAGCGCTGGGGCGGGTTGATGCTCCCACACCCCGCCGGTACCCGGAATCACCCTTTGGGGTGAGCCGGGAGGGGGCTTTGCCGGCTCACCCCAAAGGGTGATTTCGGTGTTTGCAGTGTCATGGGAGTATCTGGCCAACGACGCACCGCACTGGCGGCGGTGCCTTTACTTGAGACGGCAGGCCCACAGTGACTGATCAATTGCTTTCGCAACAGTGGTTCGAGCACCAGGCCAAGGTCACCGAGGCGATCGGCCGACCGGGCTTTGCCGCCACCTTGTTTGCTGCACTTGGCGTGATCCGGCCGATCCAGGCGACCACGGTGTACCTGTACCCGCACGACGGCATGCCCTGCGCGCTGTTCGAGCAGGACGACAAGGCGCCCTGGCAGCCCGAGGGCAATGTCAGCCGCTACCTGTCCGGCTTCTATCTGCTCGACCCGTTCTACGGCGCCTGTGTGGAGCAGGTCGAGTCCGGCTGCTACGGCCTGTTCGAAGTGGCGCCCGACCATTTCGAGGTCAGCGAGTACTACCAGTCGTTCTACCGGCACTCGCATCTGGAGGATGAGCTCAACTACATCCTGCAGGTCGCGCCCGGGCAGAGCCTGGCAGTATCGCTGGCGTTCACCGACAAGCTCGATGGGCAAACCCGTGCGTTGTTCGCGCGTATCACGCCCTGGGTGCTGGCGGTGCTCAGCAAGCATTTCGCCGGGCTGGACAGCCGCGCCGGGCGCTTCGAGAACATCCTCGAGCAGCGCATCCACGCGGCGCTGAACAACTTCGGCAGCTCGCTGCTGACCGAGCGTGAATGCCGTATCGCCCAGCTGATCCTGCGGGGCCACTCGACCAAGTCGCTGGCCGAGCGCCTGGGGGTGTCGGAGGACACCATCAAGTCACACCGCAAGAACGTCTACGCCAAGCTCGACATCGGCACCCAGTCCGAGCTGTTCTCCCTGTTCATCGACGCGCTGGCCAATGCCCAGGGCGTGCTGGGCAAGGACCCGCTGGAAAGCTACATGGGCAAGCTGCGCTGAGCGCAAGCCACCCTGCAACCCCACCGCAAAGGAAAACCAACAATGAATGCGCCTTTCGCCCCGCAACGCCAGACCCGCGACTACCAGGCAGCCGATGCCGCGCACCACATCCATGCCTTCCTCGACCAGAAGGCGCTGAACGCCGAAGGGCCGCGGGTGATCGTCGGTGGCGAACGCCTGCACCTGTGGGACAGCGAGGGCAAGCGCTACCTGGACGGCATGTCCGGCCTGTGGTGCACCCAGCTCGGCTACGGCCGCCGCGACCTGACAGCCGCCGCGGCCACGCAGATGGACCAGTTGGCTTACTACAACATGTTCTTCCACACCACTCACCCGGCGGTGATCGAACTGTCCGAGCTGCTGTTCAGCCTGTTGCCTGGGCACTACAGCCACGCGATCTACACCAACTCCGGCTCCGAGGCCAACGAGGTGCTGATCCGTACCGTGCGCCGCTACTGGCAGGTGGTCGGCCAGCCGGACAAGAAGATCATGATCGGCCGCTGGAACGGTTACCACGGCTCGACCCTGGCGGCCACGGCGCTGGGTGGCATGAAGTTCATGCACGAAATGGGCGGGTTGATCCCGGATGTGGCGCACATCGATGAACCGTACTGGTACGCCGAGGGCGGCGAGCTGACCCCGGCCGAGTTCGGCCGCCGCTGCGCCCTGCAGCTGGAGGAGAAGATCCTCGAACTGGGGGCCGAGAACGTCGCCGGCTTTATCGCCGAGCCGTTCCAGGGCGCGGGCGGCATGATCTTCCCGCCGGAAAGCTACTGGCCCGAGATCCAGCGCATCTGCCGCCAGTACGACGTGCTGCTGTGCGCCGATGAAGTGATCGGCGGCTTTGGCCGCACTGGTGAATGGTTTGCCCACGAGTACTTCGGCTTCGAGCCCGACACCCTGTCCATCGCCAAGGGCCTGACCAGCGGCTACGTGCCCATGGGTGGCCTGGTGCTGAGCAAGCGCATTGCCGAGGCGCTGGTGGAGCGGGGCGGGGTGTTCGCCCACGGCCTGACCTATTCCGGCCACCCGGTGGCGGCGGCGGTGGCCATCGCCAACCTGAAGGCGCTGCGTGACGAAGGCATCGTGCGCCAGGTGAAGGACGACACCGGGCCGTACCTGCAACGCATCCTGCGCGAGGTGTTCGCCGACCACCCGTTGATCGGCCAGGTTCAGGGTGCCGGGTTGGTGGCGGCGCTGCAGTTCGCCGAGCACAAGCCGACGCGCAAGCGCTTTGCCAACGAGAACGACCTGGCCTGGCAGTGCCGTACCTTCGGTTTCGAGGAAGGGGTGATCATTCGCTCGACCCTGGGCCGGATGATCATGGCGCCGGCACTGATCGCCAACCACAGCGAGCTGGATGAGCTGGTAGAGAAGACCCGCATTGCCGTGGACCGCACGGCGCGCCTGGTCGGCAAGCTCTAGACCGCTGATCCCTGTGGGAGCGGGCAAGCCCGCGAACACCGGCGAAGCCGGTGCCATCCACCGTGTCGCCTGGTTCGCGGGCATGCCCGCTCCCACAGAGGGAGTGCGGCGTGCTTGCGGACTGTGTGGTACCTGTTACTTGCGCAAGACGACCGCATGACGGTCGCCTGGAGTACAAATGTACACTCTCGGATTCTGGCAACAACGTGCCTCGGACCTCTACCTCCCGGCCAATGCACTGATCGACGGCAAGCCCGTCAACGCACAGGACGGCGCTACCTTCGCCGCCATCAACCCCGCCACCAACAAGGTATTGGCCCAGGTCACCGCCTGCGGTCAGGCCGAGGTCGACCTGGCCGTCGCCAGCGCCCGCAGGGCTTTCGAACAAGGCCCATGGCCGCGCATGGCCCCGGGTGAGCGCAAGAAAGTGCTGCAGCGCCTGGCCGAGCTGATCCTGGCCCATCGCGAAGAACTGGCGTTGCTGGACTCGCTGAACATGGGCAAGCCGGTCATGGACGCCTACAACATCGACGTGCCGGGCTCGGCGCAGGTGTTCGCCTGGTATGGCGAGGCGCTGGACAAGCTGTACGACCAGGTGGCACCCACCGCGCCCAACGCGTTGGCCACCATCACCCGCGAAGCCCTCGGCGTGGTCGCCGCCGTGGTGCCGTGGAACTTCCCGCTCGACATGGCCGCCTGGAAGCTCGCCCCGGCGCTGGCTGCCGGCAACAGCGTGGTGCTCAAGCCCGCCGAGCAATCACCGTTCTCGGCCCTGCGCCTGGCCCAGCTGGCGCTGCAGGCCGGTGTGCCGGAAGGCGTGCTGAACGTGGTGCCGGGCCTGGGCGAGCAGGCCGGGCAGGCACTGGGCCTGCACCCGGACGTGGACTGCCTGGTGTTCACCGGCTCCACCCAGGTGGGCAAGTACTTCATGCAGTATTCGGCCCAGTCCAACCTCAAGCAGGTATGGCTGGAGTGCGGCGGCAAGAGCCCCAACCTGGTATTCGAAAACTGCCAGGACCTGGACCTGGCTGCGGAAAAGGCGGCATTTGGCATCTTCTTCAACCAGGGCGAAGTGTGCTCGGCCAATTCGCGGCTGTACGTGCAGCGCTCCATCCATGACGAGTTCATCGAGCGCTTGCAGGCCAAGGCCCGCCAGTGGCTGCCAGGCAACCCGCTGGACCCGGCGAGCCGTGCCGGTGCAATTGTCGACGCCGGTCAGGCTGGCCGGATCGAAGCCGCCATCGCCCGCGCCGGGCAGGATGGCGCGCGGTTGGTGTGTGGTGGTCGGCGCCTGACCATCGACGGCTCGGACAATTACATCGAGCCGACCATTTTTGCCGGTGTCGATGGCCGTATGAGCCTGGCGCGGGAAGAGGTATTCGGGCCGGTGCTGGCGGTCAGTGCCTTCGACAGTGAAGAGCAGGCCGTGCGCCTGGCCAACGACAGCATCTATGGGCTGGCGGCGTCGGTGTGGAGCGATGACTTCAACCAGGTGCACCGCGTGGCACGGGCGTTGAAGGCCGGCACCGTATCGGTGAACACGGTCGATGCGCTGGATGTGACGGTGCCGTTCGGCGGCGGCAGGCAGTCCGGGTTTGGCCGCGACCTGTCGCTGCACTCGTTCGACAAGTATTCGCAGCTCAAGACCACCTGGTACCAGTTGCGCGCCTGATACCCTGAAGGCATACCCAGGACCTGTAGGAGCGGCCTTGTGTCGCGATAGGGCTGCAAAGCAGCCCCAGGGTTTCAGCACAGATGCACAAATTGCCGGGGCTGCTTTGCAGCCCTATCGCGACACAAGGCCGCTCCTACAAGGGCCGGTACTGGCTAGAAGAGCCATGCAAGACTAAATTTCTTCTCTAGCCCGGCAAAAAGCCCGTCCGCCCTCTACACTGCTGCGGGTATCAGCCAAGGCAATGTGCCATACATGGAGTACCTGGGATGGGCTGCGTGTCGAATGGTCGTGCTGCTGGCAACGCCGGACGTAGCATTTCACTGCAGTGGCTGGTGGCACTCGCCATCGTGCTGGGCATGTTGCTGCTCGGCGCCGCCCTGGCCTGGCAGGGCTATCACGGCATTCGTCAGACCTTGGTTGCCGCAGCGGGTGATTCTGCCCAGCAAATAGGCAAGACCATCGACGAGCGCGCCCGGCGCCTGATCGACCCCGTGCACAGCAGTATCCGCCTGCTGGCCCACAACCCGGCCGCGCAAACCCCGGCTCAGCGCCTGGAACGCTTGCCGCAACTGGTCGAGACGCTGGACGCCAACCGCATGCTAAGTGCTGCCTACATGGGTTACCCCAGTGGTGAGTTCCTGCTGGTGCGCCGCTTGCGTGACCCGCAGTTGCTGCAGCGTTTCGCTGCGCCGCCGGGCACGGTATTTCTGGTGCAGAGCGTCAGCCGTGAGGGCGGGGAGGTGCAGGGTGAATGGCGCTTCTACGACCGCTCGCTGAACCTGCTGCAGGCCCAGGCCAAGCCTGAATACCGCTACGATCCTCGCACGCGCCCATGGTTTGTCGAAGCCAGTGCCCAGCCCACCACCGTGCTGACCCACCCCTATGTGTTCTTCACCACCCGCGAGATCGGCCTGACCATGGCCCAGCGCAGCCTCGACGGCGGGGCGGTGATCGGCATGGACGTTTCGGTCGACGACCTGGCCAGTGAGACTCAGGGCCTGCGCATGACCCCCGGCACCGAGATCGTCGTGATCGACGACCAGGGCAGCGTGGTGGCCTACCCGGACCTGCAGCGGGTAATCGTGCACGAAGGGCAGGCCGTGCGCTTGTCGCGCATCGCCGAACTGGGCATCCCCAGCCTGGAGCACCTTTACGCCGACCTGCCGCAAGGCCCCCGGCCGCAGCCTTATCAGGTGGACGGGCAGACCTGGTATGGCATGCGTGTGCAACTGACCAACCTGGCCGGGCAGGACCTGCAGGTGCTGATTGCCGTGCCAGGCCATGAGTTGCTGGCCGGTGCACGCAAGGTACTGCTCGAACAGTTGCTCTGGACCGCTGCCCTGATAAGCGTGCTGCTGGTGCTCGGTGGTGTGCTTGGCCGGCGTATCGGCCGCCCGTTGCGGTTGCTGGCTGAACAGGTACAAGGCCTGGCTGGCTTTGATTTCAGCCGCGAAGTCGGGGTGCGCTCGCGGGTATCCGAAGTGCGCGAGCTGAGCCGCGTGCTTAGCCGCATGTCCGGCACCATCCGCAGCTTTCAGGCGATTACCCTCACACTCAGTAGCGAGCGCGACCTGGAACGCATGCTCGACGGTGTGTTGACCCATCTGGTGGAAGCCGCCGGGGGCAGTGCCGGCGTGGTTTACCTGTTCGATGCCGAACACGCCTTGCTGCGCCTGGCCGCTGCCTGCCATGGCGAGCAGTACCCTGGCGAGCTGGCCGTGGACGAGACTGCCCAGCAGCACCTGGCCACGGCAGTGAGCCAGGCCCTCGGCCTGCATGAGGGCACCCTGGCCTTGGTGCTGAATGACCGCAGCCAGGCGCTGCTGGGCATATTGATCCTGCAACTGGGCGATGGACATGTACACGAGCAGGCAGGCCAGCCGTTGCGCAGCTTTGTCGCGGAACTGTCCGGGGTGGCGGCGGTGGCCATCGAGACGCGCCAGCTGGCCGAAGCCCAGCAACGCCTGCTGGATGCCATGATCAAGTTGCTGGCCGATGCCATCGATGCCAAGAGCCCCTATACCGGTGGCCATTGCGAGCGGGTGCCACAACTGGCGCAGATGCTGCTGGACCAGGCGGTGGCGGCCGAAACCGGCCCGTACGCCAGTTTCAGCATGACCGCGGCTGAACGCTACGAATTCCACGTCGCGGCCTGGCTGCACGACTGTGGCAAGGTCACCAGCCCCGAGTATGTAGTGGACAAGGCGACCAAGCTGGAAACCTTGTACAACCGTATCCACGAGGTGCGCATGCGTTTCGAGGTGCTCTGGCGGGATGCCGAGCTGGCTTATTGGCAAGGCCTGGCCAGCGGTGGCGACCAGCAGGCGCTGCAAGCCACCCTGGTGCGCAGCCAGGCGCAGTTGCAGGACGACTTCGCCTTCGTCGCCCAGGCCAACATCGGCGGCGAGTTCATGCAGGACGCCGACATGGAGCGCCTGCAGCAGATTGGCCAGCGCCTTTGGCAGCGCCATTTCGACAACCGCCTGGGCATCTCCCGTGATGAGCTGGAGCGCTTTGCTGACGTGCCTCCACCTGCGCTACCGGTTGACGAGCCACTGCTGGCCGACCGCCCCGAGCATTGCGTGCCCTGGGGCCCCCGCAAGCCGCCGGTGGCCAAGGACGACCCGCGCAACCGCTGGGGCTTCGACATGCGCCTGCCGGCCTGTGCCAGCAATTACGGCGAGCTGTACAACCTGGCGATCCGCCGCGGCACGCTGAATGACGAGGAACGCTTCAAGATCAACGAACACATCGTGCAGACCATCATCATGCTCAGTTCCTTGCCGTTCCCCCGCCAGCTCAAGCGGGTTCCGGACATCGCTGGCAACCACCACGAGAAAATGGACGGCAGCGGCTACCCGCGCAGGCTGGGCGAGCAGGACCTGGGCATTGCCGAGCGGGTGATGGCGATTGCCGACATCTTCGAGGCGCTTACCGCGGCCGACCGGCCCTACAAGGCGCCGAAGACCTTGTCCGAGTCGGTGAAGATCCTGGTGGGCATGGCCCGCGGCGGGCACATCGACGGCCAGTTGCTGGAGCTGTTCCTCAGCAGCGGGGTGTACCGCCAGTATGCCGAGCGGTTCCTGCGTGCCGAGCAGATCGACGAGGTGGACGTGGCGTACTGGCTGGGGCAGATGCGTTGCCCGGCTTGAGCGAAAAATCAGATTTAGCCCCTTCCTTGTAGGCCATTTCCCAAAGATACTCACGCCGCCTGTTTCCCGTTGCGGCCGCTTTGGCAGCGCTCTAGTCTCGGCGGGTCGCTGCACATCAGCGATCGGCTTTGACAGGCCGCGACGAGATACTTCGCATGGCTTTGCGCTTCATGGTGGCTGTGCATGGGGCACGTTCGCGTGCGCCGGTTCTGGTATCCGCCGGTCTGTCAACCTATGTACAGCTGCCACCTACTTGTTTGACAGCAGGCCGGTAGTGGCCCAACAAATGGATACCAAAGCATGCTGAAAGTTGTCCCCGATCCACCCCACATCCCCCGATTCCTTCGAAGACACTTTGCACCAGGGCATAAGTAATGTGTTGCCTGTTCTGGCCTCTTCGCGGGCACGCCCGCTCCCACAGGATCTTCACCGTACTCAAGAGTTGCACAGTACCTGTGGGAGCGGGCGTGCCCGCGAAAGGGCCAGTGCAAGCAGTCGAGAAATTTCAGGGGATTCACCAATGACCACAGAAGAGACCCAATTTACCGTCGGCAAGACCACCTTCTACCAAGGCGAAAACGGCACCCATCCACTGTTCCGCATCGAGCCCGGCATCCCCTGCCGCGATGCCCGCGAGCAGTCCTCGGAATTGATGGGCTATGTCCGCGAACTGACCATTACCGGCCTGATGGATGAGAAACCGATGATGATCTGGGCCGCCCATTACCT
Source organism: Pseudomonas shirazica (assembly GCF_015168335.1). Classification (NCBI taxonomy): domain Bacteria; kingdom Pseudomonadati; phylum Pseudomonadota; class Gammaproteobacteria; order Pseudomonadales; family Pseudomonadaceae; genus Pseudomonas; species Pseudomonas shirazica. The sequence goes on along the minus strand of NZ_CP063456.1, from coordinate 2,954,863 downwards.
GAGCGCGATGACCAAGGCGCTGATGGATGATGCCGAACTGGGCATGAAGCACTGAGGTATCGCAGGCAGGCGCGGTTTCCTGTAGGAGCGGCCTTGTGTCGCGAAAGGGGTGCGAAGCGCCCCCAACGATCTGTGCATCACCGCAAAAACGCCGGGGCCGCTTTGCGGCCCTTTCGCGACACAAGGCCGCTCCTACAGGAATCGCGCCGTCCATGAGGTACAGGGCATGGCCATCAGTGATCGCTCACCTCATTCATACTCCCGCACCCCAGCAATATGCCGCCCGGCCACATAGCCAAAGGTCAGCGCCGGGCCCAGGTTGATACCACCCGACGGATACCAGCCTCCAAACACGCTGGCCATGTCGGTACCCGCCGCATACAGGCCAGCAATCGGCTGCCCAGCTTCATCCAGCACTCGGGCATTCCCGTCGGTGCGCAGCCCGGCAAAGGTGCCAAAGCAGCCGGGCTGCACCTTCACCGCATAGAACGGCCCATGTTCGATAGGCGCCACGCAAGGGTTTGGCCCCTTGTGCTGCGGGTCACCCTGCTTGCGGTTGAACGGTGTGGAACCACGGCCGAACGCCGGGTCCTGGCCGTTGCGGGCATGGTTGTTGAAGTCGCTGACCGTGGCGCGCAACCCTACCGGGTCGATGCCGCAGGCCTGGGCCAACTGCTCGAGGGTGGCAGCCCGCTTGAGATAGCCGCTGCGCACGTGCGGCCACACCGGCAGTGGCGCCGGGCGGGCGTGGCCCAGGCCGTAGCGGCGCAGGAAACGGTGGTCGCAGACCAGCCACGAACACACCTCTTCGCCCTGTGGCACCGCCGCGACCATCGCTGACACGTAGTCGTAGTAACCATGCGCTTCGTTGACGAAACGCTTGCCGTTGGCCAGCACGCCGATGATGCCCGGTTTGCCGCGTTCGATGATGTGCGGGAAATGGCCGACGCTGCCGTCGCGGTGCGGCACGCGCGAAACCGGCGCCCAGGCCACCGGCGACTTCAGGTCGGTAGCGACCACGCCGCCGGCCGACTCGCCCAGGCGCAGGCCGTCACCCGAACAACCTTTGGGGGGCAGGGCCAGGTTGTCATGGCCACTGGCATCGCGCGGGAACAGTTGCTTGCGGCGGGCGTTGTCGTTGGGGAAGCCACCCGCCGCAAGCACCACGGCCTTGGCACGGATCAGTTGCTCGCCCTGCGGTGTAGCCACTAGCGCGCCCCGCACCTGGCCATCCTCGACCAGCAGGCGTTTGGCCGGCGCCGATTCCTGCAGGCGCACGCCCAGGTCTTGTGCCGACCTGGCCAGGCGGGCCACCAGCGCCACGCCGTTGACCAGGTGCATCGCCCGGCCGTACCGGGCCAGGTGATACAGGTGGCGGCCAAAGCGTTTGCACACGTGCAGCAAGGCCTTGGGCGAGCGGGTCATGTTGAGGAACGCGGCAAGGTCGGCACCCGCCATGATCGGCATGCCCATGAACGAGGTTTCGCGCATGGTCTTGCGCAGGCGTGGCAGCAGCGCACCCACCTCGCGGGCGTCATAGGGCGCGGCAATCACCTGGTGCCCGCCCTGGGCCGCGCCCGGTGTGTCGCCATGCATGTCGGGGATGCCGTTGCCGTCGGCAAACTGCAGTGCCGTGTGCTTTTCGAAAAACGTCACCATGTGCGGGCAGGCTTCGAGGAAGGCGTCGACGCGTTCGGCGTTGTAATACGCCCCCAGTTCATTGCGCAGGTAGGTACGCGGCTGCTCGATGTCCTCCTCGATGCCAGCCCGGCGTGCCAGCGGGTTGCGCGGCACCCAGGCCCAACCACCGGACCAGGCGGTGGCGCCGCCGAACACTGGCTCCTTCTCCACCACGATCACCTTCTGCCCATGCCAGGCCGCCGTCACGGCCGCAGCCAGCCCGGCGGCACCAGAACCTATGACCAGCACATCGCATTCGGTTTCGTAGGGAGCGGAAGGCATTGCGGGATTCCTGTATTGTTATTGGAACAAGGTTCCACATTCTTATTGGCAGCGAATCGGCCCGCAAGGGTATGGCGGCCCTTCCGGGCAAGTAATGGGCGATAACCGGACAGTTCGTGCCGCCCTTGCTGCGGCGGCTATTGGCGGTGTGGAATCATCTTCTAGAATTCGCAGAAATTTCAGGGACCTGTGTCATGGCTGGTAGTCAGATCGAACGCGCCTTCAGTCTTGTAGAAAGCCTTACCGGTGAGCCGCAAGGGCTGCCGTTGCAAACCCTGGCCGAGCGCCTGGATATCCCCAAGAGCGCCACCCATCGCATGCTCACCGAACTGGTGCGGCTGGGCTATGTGCGGCAGAACCGGGATAACAGCCGCTACCAGCTGTCGGCCAAGCTGGTGGCGCTGGGCTTCCGCTACCTGGCCAGCAGCGGTGCCGACATCATTCAGCCGATTCTCGACCGCCTGGCCCAGGACAGCGGCGAACTGGTGCGCCTTGGCGTGATCGACGGCGCCCGCCAGACCTGGATCGCCAAGTCCCAGGGTGCCCGCTCCGGGCTGCGCTATGACCCGGACATGGGCCGCGACGCGCCGCTGTTCTACACCGCGTCCGGGCATGCCTGGCTGGCCAGCCTGGACGATGAGCAGGCGCTGCAGATGGTGTTGCGCCAGGGTATTGCCGACCCGGCGCAGTTCGGCCCGAATGCGCCACGCTCCACCGACGAGTTGCTCACCTACCTGCGCCGCGCCCGCGAGCGTGGTTATGCCTGGGTCGAGGAAACCTCGGCCATTGGCACCTCGGCCCTGGCTGCGGTGGTGCGCCGCCCGCAAAGTGACGAGGTGATCGGTGTGCTGAGCATCGCCGGGCCCAGTGCGCGCCTGGCGCAAAGCCGCCTGGCAGAACTGGCGCCGCTGTTGCTGGCGGCGGCAGAGGAACTGTCGGCGGCCAGCCGGGCCAGTGAGTTGTTCGCCTGAAGGTGCATTTCCGGTCGATTACCGCACACTCTGTCCTGCGGCTTCTTCTTAAAAGCTGAACCTGGTTCTAAATTGTCGAATGTGGATTGTGGAATCAGATTCCGGAATCCGCATGACAACAATGACAAGAGGACAGGCTGTTGAACGCACCCCTTCGTATTGCCTTGATTGGCGCCGGCAGCATGGGCCGCCAGCATTACCAGCATTTGCTGAATGTGCCGCAGGCCCAGCTGTGCGCTGTGGCCGACCCGGGCCCGCAGGCCGAGGCCTTTGCCGCCGAATGCGGCGTGCCCTGTTTTGCCGACCACCGCCAGATGCTGGAGCACGCGCGCCCCGAGGCAGTGATCGTCGCCAACCCGAACAACCTGCATGTCGCCACCGCCCTGGACTGCGTCGAGGCCGGTGTACCGGTGCTGGTCGAAAAACCGGTGGGCGTGCACCTGGATGAAGTCCGCGCGCTGGTGGAAGCCTCGCGCCGCCACGATGTGCCGGTGTTGGTCGGCCATCATCGCCGGCATAACCCGCTGATCGCCAAGGCTCACCAGGTGATTGCCGACGGCAAGCTGGGCCGACTGATCAACGTCACCGCGCTGTGGCAGTTGCAAAAGCCCGACAGCTATTTCGACACCCCCTGGCGCCGCGAGCCGGGCGCTGGCTTCCTGCTGACCAACCTGATCCATGACCTCGACCTGCTGCGCCACCTGTGCGGCGAGGTGGTACAGGTGCAGGCATTCACCCGCAACGATGTGCGCGGTTTTGCCAACGAGGACAGTGCCGCGGTGCTACTGCAGTTCGCCAATGGAGCATTGGGCAGCCTGACTGGCTCCGACGCGGTGGCCGCGCCGTGGAGCTGGGAGCTGGACTCCGGCGAAAGCCCCGTCTACCCGCGCCAGGATGGCCAACCGTGCTACCTGCTGGCCGGCACCCAGGGGGCCCTGAGCATTCCGCAACTCAAGCGCTGGCACTACGCCGAGGTCGGGTCGGGCTGGCACACGCCGTTGTTGCAGAGCGAGGAAAGCATCCCCGCCGGCGAGGCATTGACCTTGCAGTTGCAACACTTCGTGCGGGTTGCCCGGGGTGAGCAGGCGCCGCTGATCGATGCCGCCGATGGTGGCCGTACCCTGGCGCTGGTCCAGGCGATCCGCCAGGCCGCGGAAACTGGCCGGGCCCGTGCGCCCGAGCACATTGCTTGAATTGTCGGGTGACGATAATGACTGATCGAATTTTCTCCCTGGCGGCCCTGACGGTACTCGAGCTGTCCCCGCCGGACATGGTCGAGGCAGCAGCCCGCGCCGGTTACAGCCACGTTGGCCTGCGCCTGGTGCCCGCCACCGAGCAGGAGCAGCATTTCCCGCTGGTGGCCGATGCCGGCCTGCGCCGCCAGACCCAGGCGCGCCTGCGCGACACGGGCATCAAGGTGCTCGACCTGGAGATCCTGAGGCTGAAGCCGGAAACCTGTGTCGCCGATTTCGAGCCGATCCTGGCGGTGGGCGCCGAGCTGGGCGGCACGGAGCTGCTGGTGGCTGGCAACGACCCGGATGAAGCGCGGCTGACCGAGCGCTTTGCTGCGTTGTGTGACCTGGCGGCGAGGTATGGCATTCATCCGCACCTGGAGTTCATGCCCTGGACTGATGTGCGTGACCTGCGCCAGGCCATGCGGGTGGTGGCCAACGCTGACCGTGCCAATGGCTGTGTGCTGGTGGATGCCTTCCACTTCAACCGCTCCGGTTCTTCGCTGGACGATCTGGCGCAACTGGCACCGCAGCGCATGCGCTATGCCCAGCTGTGCGACGTTGCCGGCCCGGTGCCGGCCGAGATGGACGAGATCCTGCGCCAGGCACGCAACGAGCGGCGCTTCCCGGGCGAGGGCGATGCCGATCTGGTCGGCCTGCTGCGCGGCTTGCCGCCAAATGTGCCGTTGAGCCTGGAGATCCCCACACGGCAGTTGCTGGAACAGGGCATGAGCGGCGAACAGCGTGCGCGCATGGCGCTGGAGAAGGCCATGGCAGTGCTGGCCAGAGTCTGATTGATAGCGCGCGGCGCATGGCACGGGCTACCGCCCGTGTTCGCGGGCACGCCCGCTCCCACAGAGCTGCACATGATTCACTGACCTGGCAGGGGCCTTGTGGGAGCTGCAGATTTGCGGTGAGGCTGATGGCCCTATCGCCGGCAAGCCAGCTCCCACAGGTACAGCGCGTGGCTTGAGCCCTGTGGAGCACCTGTGGGGCTTTAGCCGCGAACACCGGCGCAGCCGGTGCCACGCACCGCGTTGGATTCTTCGCGGCTGAAGCCGCTCCCACAGGTACAGCGCATGTCTTGACTCAGGCGCGACCCCATATAGTGCGTGTATCAGATTGATCAAAAAAAGGCCCGCAAGCGTCCCGCAGAGAAGTGTGCCGTTGAGCCTGGAGATCCCCACGCGGCAGTTGCTGGAACAGGGCATGAGCGGCGAACAGCGTGCGCGCATGGCGCTGGAGAAGGCCATGGCAGTGTTGGCCAGAGTCTGATTGATAGAGCGCGGCGCATGGCACGGGCTACCGCCCGTGTTCGCGGGCACGCCCGCTCCCACAGGTACAGCGACAAGCTCTAGAGCAACGCTGTAACTGTGGGAGCTGGCTTGCCGGCGATGAGGCCGGGCAGGCAAGAACTGCTGTTTGCTGACTGGCCAAAAAAAGGGCCCGCAAGGGCCCCGTAGAGGAAAATGGTCAGCGCGTTCAGGCGCTCTCGATCTTGCGCGGCGCCATGAAGTACATCCACACCAGCGCCAGGAAGTACATCGCCGGGATCATGGTGAACAACACGGCATAGTTGTTATTGGTAGCGGTCAGCACGCTACCGACGATCTGCGTCATGAACATCCCGCCAATCGCCGCGCACATGCTGCCGAAACCGAACACCGTACTCACCAGGTGCTTGGGCGTGTAGTCCATCACCAGGCTCCAGATATTCGCCGTCCATGCCTGATGCGCGCCCACCGCCAGCGAGATGGCCGCCACCGCGACCCACAGGCCACTGGCGTTGGCGGCAAAGGTGACGCTGACCATGGTGCAGGCGAAGATCAGCATCGACACCAGCCGCGCGGTGGTGGCGCGCACGCCACGGCCGATCAGCCAGGAAGACAGGATGCCGCCGCCGATGCTGCCGAAGTCCGCCGTCAGCCAGATGATGATCAGCGGGATACCCATCTGGGTCACGTTGATGCCCAGGCTGTATTGCTGGTTGAGGAACGGTGGCAGCCAGTACAGGTAGAACCAGAACACCGGTGCGGTAATCGCGTAGGCCACCGCGAAAGCCCAGGTGCCACGCAGGCGCAGGATGCGGCTGAACGGCACGCGGGTTGGCTCGGGCTCGTAATCCTGCTGGATGTACTCCACCTCGCTCTGGCGCACGCGCGGGTGATCTTCAGGGTTGTAGTACTTCAGCACCCACAGCACCACCCACACCAGGCCCAGGCTGCCCATGGCGATGAACGCGGCCTGCCAGCCCCACACGGCCAGAATCAGCGGCAGCAGGGCCGGTGTGACCATGGCGCCGACGTTGGTGCCGGCATTGAACAGGCCGGTGGCGATGGCCCGCTCGCCAGCCGGGAACCACAGGCGCACGGTCTTCACGCAGGCCGGGTAGTTGGCGGCCTCGGTCAGGCCGAGGATGAAGCGGCAGACCATGAAGCCAGCGGCCGAGGTGGCCAGGCCGTGAGCGCCGGTGGCCAGGCTCCACAGCAGCACGGCGAAGAAGAACGCGCGCTTCACCCCGACCTTGTCGATCAGCCGGCCCTGCAGCAGGAAGCCGACCGCGTAGCCGACCTGAAACCAGAAGTTGATGTTGGCGTAGTCCATCGCCGTCCAGCTCATTTCCTTGGCCAGGACGGGCTGCATGATGCCGAGCGCGGCACGGTCGATGTAGTTCAGGGTGGTGGCGAAGAACACCAGGGCGAGCATGCCCCAACGGGTCTTGCCGACGCCGAAGGCGCCGCGAAGCTTGTCGCCGATCGAACCCTGGGGCATCCGGGGGGCGGCGGGGGTGATCTTGGAGTGGTTCATAAACTGCTCGATTCTTGAAATTGTATTCAGCTGCGGTGCTGCGAGTACGTGACCAGTTCCCAGGCAGGGGGCACGCAAGGCCGGTGCATGGTGAGCAGTGAAGGCGGCAGCGTCAATTAAAGGGAGGGGCTAGTGTTCGGTTACCGAACGGTTGCGTTGGGCCTGCGGGCGAGGCAAGGGGCAACGTGAATTCAGGTGGTCAAGGTACTCAACGCTCTACCAGCCAGATAACCGAATGTCATCCCCGGCCCCAGTGTGATACCGCCACTCGGGTAGTGCCCGCCCATCACGCTGTGCATGTCGTTGCCCACCGCATACAGCCCGGGGATCGGCCGCGCATTGCGGTCCAGTACCCGGGCCGAGGCATCCGTGCCCAGGCCGGCGAAGGTACCCAGGCTGCCCGGCAACAGTTTCACTGCGTGGAACGGCCCGTGCAGCAGTGGCCGCAGCGACGGATTGGGGGCTTGCGACGGCTCGCCCTGCGCCCGGTTGTAGGCCGATACACCGCGCTGGAAAAGCGGGTCTTCACCCCGGGTTGCATGGCGGTTGAAACCGTCCACCGTGCGCTGCAACTGCTCGACGTCGATCCCGCAGCGCTGCGCCAGTTCCTCCAGCGTGCGACCGCTGTGCAGGTAACCGCAGCGTTGATAGTGACGAGTGGGGAAAGGGAAGGGCTTGGCCCAGCCGATACCATAGCGACGTTGCGCGGCATGGTCGCAGATCAGCCAGGCTTCCGGCGCTTCACCCTGCGGCGTGGCGGCGAACAGCGCGTTCATGAAGTCGTGGTAGCAATCGGCCTCGTTGACGAAGCGCCGGCCATCGCCGCGCACGGCGATGAAACCGGGCTTGGCGCGATCGATCAAGTGCGGGAAATGGCCGAAACTGCCATCGCTGCGCGGCACCCTCGACACAGGTGCCCAGGCACCTGCATGGGTCGCAGTCGCCTGGACCATGCCACCGGCCTGTTCGCCCAGGCGCAGGCCGTCGCCGCTGTTTTCCCTGGGGGCTGCGGAGTAATGCTGGGTACCGTCCGGCGCATGTGGCATCAGGTGCGCGATGCGCTGGCGATCATGTGCAAAGCCACCGCAGGCCAGCACCACACCGCGGCGGGCGTGGATCATCTGGCCGTCGGCAAACTGTGCGCCGCTGACCCGGCCTTCGCCCAGCAGGCGGCTGGCCGGCTTGTCGGTCAGTAGCGTCACGCCCAGGTCCAGGGCGCTGCGCAGCAGCCGTGCCACCAGGGCGTTGCCATTGACCAGTTGCAGGCTGCGGCGGTGCAGCAGCAGGTCGCGGTAATGGCGCAGCAGGCGTTTGCCCACATGCAGCGCGGCCGTGGGCGAGCGTGTGGCGTTGAAGAAGGCGGCCATGTCGGCGCCGCCGGCAATGCCCATGCCGGCCAGGCTGACGATGTCCAGCGGTGGGCGCAGCTTGTGCAGCCAGGGCCCGAGCAGGCGCCCGTCGTATGGCAGGGCGCACAGCGAACGACCACCGCGCGTGCTGCCATCGCCTTCGCGCATGTCGGGCATGCGGCTGCCGCACTGGAACTGCACGGCGGTGTGTTGCTGGAAGAACGCCACCATCTCCGGGCCATGGTGCAGGAAGGCGCGCTGGCGCGGGTCCAGTTCGCTGACGTGGGTTTGCCCGCGCAGGTAGCGCTCCGGAGCATCGTCTGTCTCGACGATGCCTTCGGCAATGGCCAGCGGGTTGCGCGGTATCCACAGCCAGCCCCCCGACCAGGCACTGGTGCCGCCCAGTTGGCTGGCTTTTTCCGCGACGATCACCTGCTGGCCGTGATGGGCGGCAGTAACCGCGGCAGCCAGGCCAGAGGCACCGGAGCCGATGACAAGTACGTCACATTCGAGGGGTTGCATCGTAGGGTTCCGCTCAGGCGTTGGAGGAAGGTTTTACTGCAGCGGCGAAAAACCGGTGGGCCGCAGCATTCGCGACTGCAAGTGCAGCACCGCGCCCAGCTCGCGATTGCGCCTTGAGAACTCTGCCCAACGGGGGTCCGCTGCCATGGCTGCGCGGCGTGCCATGCGTTCGTCGAGGCTGGCATAGCCCCAGATATGCACCACCTGGTTGACCTCGCCGAACTCGCTGGTGAAAAAGCCGACCAGGTTACCGAGATGCTCGCTTTGCACCTCCAGCGCGTGGCTTTGGTACAGGCTCAGCCAGTCGGCCATTTTCAGTGGGTCGAGGGTGTAGGTTCTCAGTTCGTAGTACATGCTGGGGTCTCCATTTGGGTGGGTGGCGCCTGCAGGCGCGCGGCGATGTGGTTGGCAGCGAGCCAGCCGAATGTGAGGGCGGGGCCCAGGGTGATGCCGGGGCCGGGGTAGGTGCCTTTCATCAGTGAGTTCATGTCGTTGCCGACTGCATACAGCCCGGCAATCGGCTGGCCATCGCGGTTCAGCACGTTGGCCTGGGCGTTGGTCACCAGGCCGCGGGCTGAGCCAAGGTCGCCGGTGTGGATGCGGATGGCGTAGAACGGGCCGCTGGTCAGCGGCGCCAGGCATGGGTTGGGCGTGTGTTGCGGGTCACCCATGTAGCGATTGTAGCTGTTGCCGCCTTTGCCGAACGCGCGGTCGATGCCGTTGCGGGCGTCGGCGTTGAACTGCTCCAGGGTCTGCATGAATACCTGTGAGTCGACACCAATGGTCTTGGCCAGTGCCTGCGCTGTTGCGGCGCGGTGCAGGTAGCCGGCATGGATCAACGCCTGGTTGTCCACCGGCTTTGGCCGCGCCAGGCCCAGGCCGTAGCGGTTCATCGCTTCGGCATCGCAGACCAGCCAGCAGCTGGCGATGCCTTTGGCGAACATGGTCTGCACGAAGTGGTGGTAGGAATCGGACTCGTTGACGAAGCGTCGCCCGTCCGGGCCCACCGCGATCACCCCCGGCTTGGCGCGGTCGGTGACCAGGTGCGGGAAGCGCTCACGCTCGCCACTGGCATGGCGCAGTTCCGAAACCGGTGCCCAGAAGAAGTTGGCCACCAGGCCCTCACCCTGGGCTGCGGCCACGGCTTGGCCAAGGCGCAGGGCAGCGCCGTCATTTGTGGGCGGTGACATGGTCAGGTGCGGCGCTTGCCGGCCCGGCCGGTAGCTGTCGGCCAGCGCGCCTGCAGCGAACCCGCCCATGGCGCACACCACACCGCCCCGGGCCAGCACCCGTTCACGGCGCCCTTCGCGTTGCACCACCACGCCGGTGACCACGCCGCGTTCGACGATCAGTTCCAGGGCTTCGCTGCGCAACCACAGCTGCGTGCCATGGGCGAAGGCGCTGCTGGCCAGGCGGGCGATCAAGGCGTTGCCGGTGGTAAGGCGGGTGCCACGCGGATGATGCAGGCGGTCCCGCGCGTAACGCGCCATCAGCTTGAGGCAATGCCACAGCGACCGGGGCGAGCGGCGAATACTGAGAAAGTGCTGGATATCCACGCGGTTGACCATCATGCCGCCGAACAGCAACATGCCGGGCGGCGGCATCTGCAGGTCCTTGAAGTGCGAGCCGAGCTGCCTGCCGTCGTACTCGACCATCTCCAGCGCCCGGCCAAACTGGGTGGCACCGGGGGCGTCCGGGTAATAGTCCGGCGAATGCGGGCGCAGGGCGTAGCGCAGTTCGGTGTTCTGCTCCAGCCAGCGCAGCGCCTGGTGGCCATGCTCGATGAAGGCGTCGACCAGCGCGGGGTCATAGCCGTCGCCGATGACCTGCCGGAGGTAGGTGCGAATGGCCTCGGGGGAATCCACCGCACCAGCGGCGCGGGCTTGATCAGTACCATAGAGCCACACCGCCCCACCGGAAATTGCCGAGGTACCGCCAAAGTGCTCGGCCTTTTCCACCACCAGCACTTTCAGCCCCCGGCGGGCGGCGGTGGCGGCAGCGGTAAGGCCACCGGCGCCGCTGCCCAGCACGACCAGGTCAAAGTTGTGTTGCGCATGTTCATGGGTCGGCATGGCTTCAGATCTCCAGCGGCGTGACGCCCATGAAGGCGCCCAGGTGGCCGAGTTGGGCGAAGGCCATTTCCGGGCCGGTCTGGACCGCGCAGCCAACCTGGCGTGCCCGGTTCAGCAGCGGGGTGATCTCGGGCGAGGTGACCACATCGGCGACCAGGGTTTCGGGTTGCAAGGTGGCGAGCAGGGCGGCAGGCAGTGGCAGTTCCGCGCTACCGCCCATGCCGACAGGGGAGGCGTTGACCAGCAGGTCGAAGCCTTCCAGCCCGTCGACCCGGGTGGCGATTTCGACCGTGGGGAAGGCATTGCCGAGCAGCTCGCACACAGCGCCCATGCGCGCTGTGCTGGGGTCGCTGAGGGTGACGCTGGCGATGCCGGCCTCGCCCAATGCATAGGCAATGGCACTGCCGACCCCGCCGCAACCGATTACCAACGCACGCTTGCCCGCCGGCTCGAAGCCATGTTTGCGCGCAGCACCGAGGAAGCCGGCGCCGTCCACGTTGTCGCCCAGCAGTCGCCCGTCACGCTCTCGGCGAATCACATTGACCGAGCCCAGCGCGGCTGCGCGCTCGCTCAGGCCGTCAAGGCGGCTGGCCAGGGCCTGCTTGTACGGCACGGTGACCACGCAACCGCGCAGGTTCTGCCAGCCGCGCAGGGTGCCGGCGAAGGTAGCCAGCGCGGCCTCATGCAGATCGATGGGCAGCATGGCGAGGTTGCAGTTGTTGTTGGCGAACCAGGTGTTGAAGTTTTCGGGGGACTTCACCTGGGCAATGGGCGAACCGACGATGGCGACCAGTTCAGTCGAACCACGAATCATGCTGACCTCCTTATTGGCGTTGTTATGCAGGCCAAGGGTGAGGCAAGGGGGCGTGGGCAACAATGCGCTGATCGGGCGTTTGATGCGATAATCGCAACATTGATCCGGTTATCGCGGTAATCGGCTGTTTTTGCCCTGCTTGCGAGTCGAATAGATGAACACCCCCGCTATCCACCCCCGTGACCTGATCGCCGGCTTGCAGAAGGGCCTGGCGCTGATGCAGCTGTTCAGCGCCGAGCAGCCGCGCCTTAGCGTGCCGCAGGCGGCCAGGTTGTCCGGCCTTACCCCCAGTGCCGCGCGGCGGTTTCTGTTGACCTTGGTGCACGAAGGGTTTGCCGAAACCGACAGCCGTGAGTACTGGCTTACGCCCAAGGCGCTGCGCCTCGGCCAGGCGTATGTGGATTCGGCGCAACTACCGCGCATGCTGCGGCCGATAGTCGAGCAGGTGGCGCGGCAGACGCAGGAGCATGTGTCGGTGGGTACCCGTGATGGTGACGAGATCATCCATCTGGTACGCAGCCGCTACAGCCATGTGTCCTCGTTGTCGATCCGGCCGGGTTCGCGGGTGCCGATGTATTGCACTGCCGGCGGGCGTGTCTGGCTGGCCTGGCTGGATGAGGGGGAGCGGGATGCCTACTTTGCGCGTAACCCGCTGCGAGGGTTGACGCCTTATACACAGACGGACCGGTTGCAACTGGAGGCGGAGTTGCTGCGGGTGAGGGAGCAAGGGTTCTGTATCGTGGACCAGGAGTATGAAGTCGGCATGCGCGTGCTGGGTGTGCCACTTCTGGACCGGGCTGGCCGGCTGAAGGCGACATTGACCATCACCACCCATGCTTCGCGGTTGAGTGTGGATGAAATACGCTTGCGGTATCTGCCGACCTTGTATGAGGCCCAGGCGTTATTGCGGCCGGTGCTGGATTGAGGCGGTATGGTTCGGGAATCGTGCTGCCGTCTTCGCGGGTAAACCCGCTCTCATAGAACAACACATGACTCATTGGTTTAGTGAGGGTCTGTAGGAGCAGCCTTGTGCTGCGAAGAGGCCGGTACTGACAAAGCCTGTCTATTGCTTGTACCGGCCTCTTCGCAGCACAAGGCTGCTCCTACAAAGGACGCTTCAAACGAGCGATATTTGTTCTATACGTGACGGCCCAGGTCCTCGGCTTATCGCTCGATCTGGCGGTTCCAGCGCGCGTTCCACTCGGGGCGCTGGGTATTGACCTGGTCCCAGTCGATGGTCACTGCGGTCTGCAGGTAGGTCTGCATGGCTTCGACCTGGCCACGGGTCTTGTCGCTGGTGGGCGTGTTGGGGTTGGACGGGATCTGGTCACCCAGCTCCAGTGCCGGCGACTGCGCCTCGGGGCTGAGCAGGAACTCGGCGAGCTTCTGTGCAAGCTCCGGCTGGTCGTTGTTGGCCGTGACGCATTCGGCCTGGTTGAGCACCACGGCACCTTCCTTGGGCGCGGCGTACTCCACCGGGATGCCTTTGAGCTTCAGCGCCGTCACCTGAGTGGGGGTGAGCGGGAACAGCGCGGCTTCGTCGGTTTGCACCATTTCCGAGAGTTTGGCCGAGTTGGGGATGTACTCCAGCACGTTCGGGCCCACGTTCTTCTGCCAGGCGGCGAAGCCCGGGTTGACGTCGGTATCGCTACCGCCGTGCAGGCGGTTGTACATCAGGAAACCATGCAGGCCGAAGGTGGACGATGCCATCGACTGGAACACCACCTTGTCCTTGAAGCGCGGGTCGGCCAGGTCGTTCCATGAGGTAGGCGCTGCCCAGCCATTGGCCTTGAACAGGCGGCTGTTGTAGGCAAGCCCGGTCACGCCCAGGCTGACTGCGGCAGCCTTGTCCTTGATCAAAGCCTTTTCCGGCAACTGGGCCAAGGTCGGGTTGGGTTTGAGCGTGCTGCACAGGCCCATGCCGATGGCGCGGTACATGATGCCGTCATCCAGCACCATCACATGGATCGACGGCTTGTTCGGCGTGGCCTGGACCTTGGCCAGGATGTCGGCCGAGGTGCCGGGAACGATCACCACCTTCACCCCGTTGGCCTGCTCGAACCTTGGCAGGATATTGTCGCTGAACAGCCGCTCCATGGTGCCGCCGTTCATGCCCAGGTACAGCGTGGGTTGGGCCATGGCGGGCAGGCAGGCGAACAGGCCGGGCACGGTGCAGAACAGGGCGAGCAAACGTTGCTTGTGCGTCATGACAGGTTTTCCTTGTAGTGGTTGGGCTGAAAGCGGTTGATGGAAAAAGCCGCCAGGCTGAGTGCCGGCGCGCCGTGCAGGATGCATTGCGCCAACGCTTCACCGGCAGCCGGGCCTATCTGGAAGCCGGCACCGGCAAAGCCGAATCCATGCAGCAGGCCAGGCTGGTGCAGGCTGGGGCCGAGCACCGGTTCGTCATCGGGCAGGTAACCCTCGGTGCCGCTCCAGGTGCGTATGGCCTGGGCGCCCGCCAGTGCCGGGTACAGCTCGGTGGCGTTGCGCAGGATGTCGAGTACTGCGGCCTGGCCCGGGCGTGCGGTGGTCGGGGTCAGGGCAAAACCGCGCCCGCCACCCAGCACGCAGTTGCCACGCGCCACCTGGCGGGCGTAGATGCCGCCGCCTTCGACCCCGGTGCTGGCGGTCATGAACAGCGGCAGCGGCTCGGTGACCAGCATGGCCGGGTGGGCCGCGGTCAGCGGCGCCGGCTCGCCGAACCGCTCGGCCAGTTGCGCCGACCAGGCGCCGGCGCAATTCAACAGCCAGGGCGCCTTGAAGCCTTGGCCGCTGCTGGTGTGTAGGCTGAAGCGGTAGCCGTCGTGACCCACCTCCAGCACCTTGCACTGCTCATGCACCTGGGCGCCGCTGCGCTTGGCTGCCTGGGCGAAGGCCGGTGACACCAGCCGTGGGTTGGCATGGCCGTCCTCGGGGCAGTACGAGGCGCCGACGGCGATATCGCCCACCCAGGGGAAGCGCTGGCGCAGTTCGCGTCGTTCAAGCAGTTGCAGGCGCAGGTCAAAAGCCTGGGTACGCTGGGCATAGGCCTTCAAGGCATCGAAGTCGGTTTCGCTGCGTGCCAGCTTGAGGTGGCCGCTGCGGGCGTATTCGCCATCGATGCCGATCCACTCGCGCAGATTCCCCCAGATGGCATGGGCGCGCATCGACAATGGCAGCTGCGCCAACGAGCGGCCCTGACGGCGCACACCGCCGTAGTTGACCCCGCTGGAATGCGAGCCGCAGAAGTCGCGTTCCAGCAATGCCACTTGCCGACCAGCGCGGGCCAGGGTCAAGGCAGCGCTGCTGCCGACGATGCCGCCGCCGACGACGATGGCGTCCACTTCGATCAGCTTCATGGTTTTATCTCCAGGCCAAAGGGCAGGGGCTTGACCGGAGCCTGGCCACGCAGGCGCCCGACCTGGTCAATGGCCCGACCGCTTTCGCAGGCGATCAACTCGGCGGCAGCAGCACCGCACACGCGGCCCTGGCAGCGGCCCATACCGACTCGGCATATGGCTTTGACCCGGTTGATTTCCCAGTGCCCGGCACGCACGGTGGCGCGGATTTCCCCGGCGCTGATCTGCTCGCAGCGGCACACGGTGAGCTGGTCCGGAGCTTGCCGTGCCCACTGCTCGGGAAACGGAAAGGCCTGCTCCAGCCCCTGGCGGAAGCGCTGCAGGGTGGCCAGGCGCCTTTCCAGTTGCTGCTGGCGCTGCGGGTTGCCGGGCTTGCCGAGGTCGGCCAGCAGTGTCAGGGCGGCCAGTTCACCGCTCATCTCGGCACCGTCGGCACCGAGGATGCCGGCACCGTCGCCTGCCAGGTATACGCCGGGGCTGCTGGCCCGGCCCTGGGCATCACGTACCGGTAGCCAGGCGCGGTTGAGCGCGCTCCAGGCGAACTGGCAACCCAGCAGGTCGGCCAGTTGGGTTTCACTGCGCAGGGCGTGGGCGAATGCCATGGCGTCGCACGGCAGGTCGTGTTGCTGGCCATTGCTCAACCAGCGCACACCGCTGGCGCGTTGCTCGCCGTCGATACCCAGCAGGGTCACGCCCTGGTGCACGGGCACCCCCTTGCGGGCCAGCCAGGCTCGGTAGTACAGGCCCTTGGCAAAGGTGCCCGGTTGCAGAAGCAGGCGTGGCAGGGCACGCACCTGGGCGCTGAACGGTGAGGTGTCGAGCACCGCGCTGACCCTGGCACCGGCCTTGGCATACTGGTAGGCCACCAGGTACAGCAGCGGCCCGCTGCCGCCCAGCACCACCCGTTCCCCGATCGCGCAGCCCTGGAACTTCAGGGCGATCTGCGCAGCGCCCAAGGTATAGACCCCAGGCAGGGTCCAACCGGGTATCGGCAACACCCGGTCGGTGGCACCGGTGGCGACGATCACCCGGTCGAACGCCAGGCGGTCGGCCAGGTGGCCCTGTTGCAAGGTGTCCAGCACTTGGTTCTCGGCGTTCCAAACCAGGGTGTCCGGGCGGTAGTCGACCTGCCCGCGCAGTTGCTCGAGGGTGTTGTGCAGGGCTTGGGCCTTGCCGGCCTCGAAGCCGTACAAGGCTTTGGCCGAGCGGCGAAAATTGGCCGGCTGCTGGCGGTAGATCTGCCCGCCGCCGCGGCTGGCTTCGTCCAGCAGCACCGGGCGCAGGCCGTGGGCTACGAGGGTTTGCGCGGCGCGGATGCCGGCCGGGCCGGCGCCGATGATCACGATCGCACTCATGGCTGGCGCCCCGGGTCGCGGGTCACGCACTGGCCCGATTCCAGAAAGGTCGAGCAGGCGCGTACCCGGCGGCCATCCTGCAGCCGTACCCAGCAGTCCTGGCAGGCGCCCATCAGGCAGAAGCCGGCGCGTGGTTCGGCGTTGAAGTCGCTGCCGCGCAGGTGCCCGGCATTGGTCAGGATGGCAGTCAGCAGGGTATCGCCGCTCATGCCTTTGGCCGGTTGGCCGTCGAGCAGGAAAGGCACAGGCTCGCGGTCGTGTTCGGCCACGCGCTTGAACAGGGGCATGGGAGCATTCCTTGTCATTGCTTACCCACCAGCACGCGGTCCAGGCCATATACGCGGTCCAGGGCGACCATGGTCAGGGCGGTGACGGCGATCACCAGCGCCGAGACGGCGGCCATCATCGGGTCGATGGATTCGGTGGCGTATACGTACATGCGCACTGGCAGGGTCTGGGTGGCAGGCGAGGTGACGAAGATCGACAGGGTCACTTCGTCGAAGCTGTTGATGAAGGCCAGCAGCCAGCCGCCGGCTACACCGGGCAGGATCATCGGCAGGGTGACCTTGCAGAACAGCGTGACCCGGCCAGCGCCCAGGCTTTGCGCAGCCTGCTCGGCACTGCGATCGATTCCGATGGCTGCAGCCAGTACCAGGCGTAGCACGTAGGGGGTAATCACCACGACATGGGCGAACACCAGCCAGGCGAAGCTGCCATTGACCCCCAGCAGGGCGAACAGCCGCAGCAAGGCCACACCCAGCACCAGATGCGGGATGATGATCGGCGATAGCAGCAGGCCGTTGAGAAAGCCTTGGCCGGGGAAGCTGTAGCGGGTGATCGCCAGGCCCGCCGGCACGGCGATCAGAGTGGCCAGCGTGGCAGCCAGGGCCGCGAGTTTCAGGCTGTTGTAGAACGCATTGAGGAAATCGGCACGCTCGAACACGGCGCTGAACCAGCGCAGCGAGAAGCCGGCAGTGGGCAGACTCAGGGTGTTTTCCGGGGTGAATGCCACCAGGCACACCACCACCAGCGGGGCGAGCATGAACAGCATCACCAGGGCGTGAAAGGACAGGGCCAGCGGGCCGTTACGGGTCATCGGTTCAGACTCCAAGTGCGCGTTTGTAGCGGTGTTCGACCAATCGGTTCCAGCTGAGCATCACCAGCAGGTTGATCAGCAGCAGGGCCACGGCGATGGTTGCACCCATCGGCCAGTTCAGTTCGGCCAGGTACTGGTCGTAGATCATGGTGGCGACCATCTTCAGGCGGCGACCGCCCAGCAGGCCTGGGATGGCGAACGAGCTGGCGGCCAGGCCGAACACGATCAGCGTGCCCGACAGCACGCCGGGCATGATCTGTGGCAGCACGATGCGGCGGAACACCGTCCACTGGCTGGCACCCAGCGATAGCGCAGCCTGCTCGGCAGTCGGGTCGAGTTTCTGCAGCGAAGTCCACACCGGGATGATCATGAACGGCAGCATCACGTGGACCAGGCCGATGATCACTGCAAACGGCGTATACAGCAGCTTCACCGGCTGCCCGCCGAGGGCAGTGATGCCCTGGTTGACCAGGCCGTCGGCGCCTAGCAGCAGGCTCCAGCCGAAGGCTCGCACCACTACCGAAATCAGCAGCGGGGTCAGCACCAGGATCAGGAATATCGAGCGCCACGGCGCGCCCATGCGGCTGAGCACCAAGGCCTCGGGGATGCCGATCAGCACGCAAAGCAGGGTGACCAGGGCGCTGATCCAGAAGGTGCGGAAGAAGATCTCGTAGTAGTAGGTGTCGGTCACCAGGCTCAGGTAATGGCCGAGGGTGTACTGGCCGGCCTGGATGCCGCTGCTGTAGTCGAACGCGTTGAACGACAGCAGCACGGTCAGCCCCAATGGCACCACCAGCAAGGCCAGGAACAACAGCAGCGCCGGGCTGCTCAAGCCATAGCCCCAGGCGCTGCTGCGCAGCTTTGCCGCGCTCATGCCGCCACCTCGCCAGCGTTCAGCACCCGCAGCAGGGCATCGTTCCAGTCCAGGCCGACCTGTGTGCCTTCATCCAGCGGGGTGTTGCCGTCGTTGGCACGCACCACGGCCAGGTTGCCCAGGGCGGTGTCGACCCGATACAGCCATTGGCTGCCGAGGAAGTAACGGCAGCTGATGCGGCCTGCGAGCTTGCCGCTGCCGGCCGGGCCGAGGCTGATCTTTTCCGGGCGCAGGCTGAGGGTCAGCGGGCCCTGGGCATCCGCCCGCGGTTGCCCGTCGGGGCCGGTTACGCCGTGCAGGCGGTTGGCCTTGCCGACAAAGTCGGAAATGAAAGGCGTGCCCGGGTGTTCATACAGGCGGTAGGGGGCATCGACCTGGGTAATGCGCCCGGCTTCCATCACCACCACCCGGTCGCTGATCGACAGCGCCTCGGCCTGGTCGTGGGTGACCATCAAAGTGGTAATGCCGATTTCGTTCTGGATACGGCAGATCTCGAACTGCATTTCTTCACGCAGATGGGCGTCCAGGTTGGACAGTGGTTCGTCCAGCAGCAGCACCGGCGGTTCGATCACCAGTGCACGGGCCAGGGCCACCCGTTGACGCTGGCCGCCGGAGAGTTCGCGCGGGTAGCGCTCGGCATGTTTGTCCAGGCGCACCAGCGCCAGGGCCTGGTCGACCCGGCGGGCTATGTCGGCGTTGGCCACCTTGCGCATGCGCAGGCCGAAGGCGACGTTGTCGCGCACGGTCATGTGCGGGAACAGCGCGTAGCTCTGGAATACCACGCCCAGGCCTCGGTTGGCCGGCTTGGCGTGGGTGATGTCGCGGCCGTCGAGGACAATGCGGCCGCTGGTGACCTCGACGAAGCCGGCAATCATTTGCAGGGTGGTGGTCTTGCCGCAGCCCGAAGGGCCAAGCAGGGAGACGAACTCGCCTTTCTCGATGGCCAGTGACGAGCTGGCCACTGCCTCCGTGGCGCCATAGCGCTTGCAAAGCTTGTCGATCAACAGAAAGGTCATGGCTGTGCTCCATCGCAAACGGAACCGGGGTCAACCGGCAGTTTCAGGGTGGGCAGAGCGCCAGCGGCGAAAAGCAATGCTTTTACGGACGTTGGCGCTCGCTTCTGTGGCGGCGGCCGATGTTGTGATATCGCCCTATGGACCGGAGAGTAGGGCAATGATTAGGATGGCGACAAAGGGTAATTTCACTGGGTGACAGCTATTTTGAAATTATTCCGCTGACTGGAATTTTCTAAGGTTTGACGAAAAATGGATTCCGATAAACGAAATGAGCAGGCCAAGGAAGTAGGTGTCAGTGCAGTGTCGCGTTTGTTCGCCGTGTTGCGTGCGCTGGGAGATTGCGGTGGCGAGGGCGAGAAGGTCAGCCAACTGGCGCTGCGGGTTGGCCTGGCGCAACCCACGACCCACCGCCTGCTGCGCAGCCTGATTGAAGAAGGCATGGTCGACCAGTGCGCGACCAGCAAGCGCTACCGGCTGAGCCTGGATTTTTTTGCCTTGGCGGCCAAGGCCGGGCAAGCCGGCAACCTGCGCGATGTGGTGCGCCCCAGCCTGCTGCGGCTGTCGGCCTCGCTGGGCGATTCGCTGTTCCTGCTGGCGCGCTCAGGGTTCGATGCGGTGTGCCTGGACCGCAGCGAAGGGCCATACCCGATTCGTACCTTCACCGGTGATATCGGCGGCCGTGTGGCCTTGGGGGTGGGGCAGGGCAGCCTGGCAATCTTGGCCTTCCTGCCGGAGGAGGAGCGCGACGAGGTGATCCGCTACAACCTGCCGCGGCTGAAGGATTTCCACCATTACGACGAAGTCATGCTGCGCGCCGAAATCGACAATGTGCGCAGCCTCGGCTATGCCGGGCGCAATACTGGAGTACTCGATGGCATGGCCGGCCTGGCGGTGCCGATCCTCGATCGTAACGGCCATGCGGTGGCGGCCCTGAGCGTGGCGACCATCAGCGACCGCCTGGGGCCCAACCGCATGCCGACCGTGGTAGCGCTGCTCAAGCGCGAGGCGGCGGCGATTGGCGAGCGGGTCAACCCGTTCGACCCGGTGCTGCGCCGGCCTTCGCATGTGTTTGGTTGAGCTGCAGGCCCGGCAACAGCTGGATGGCACGCGCATGCTTTCGAGGCTTGAGCGTGGCGCCATCCCTGTGGGAGATTGCCCAGACCTTTGGGCTGCGCTGTCGCGCAGAGAACTCAGTGCGCAAGCGGTCCGCGTACCGTGTGGGAGCGGGCGTGCCCGCGAAGAATCCAACGCGGTGCCTGGCACCGGCTCCGCCGGTGTTCGCGGGCGCGCCCGCTCCCACAGAGCCCCGCTAAATCAATGAGTTATGTGTTGTTCTATGAGAGCGGGCGTGCCCGCGAAGCAGGCGACGCGGTGCCTGATCCCTCCTTGCGTCTACTCCATCGCCTCGGCCACACCCTGGTCCTCACCCAGGAACCCGCCGCTCTGGTGCTGCCACAACCGCGCATAAGTACCATTCTTCGCCAGCAGTTCCGCATGGGTGCCTTGCTCAATGATGCGCCCTTCATCCATCACGATCAGCCGGTCCATGGCGGCAATCGTCGACAACCGGTGGGCGATGGCGATGACGGTCTTGCCTTGCATCATTTCATCCAGGCTCTCCTGAATGGCCACTTCCACTTCCGAGTCCAGCGCACTGGTGGCTTCGTCCAGCAGCAGGATCGGCGCGTTCTTAAGCATCACCCGGGCAATAGCGATGCGCTGGCGCTGGCCACCTGACAGCTTGATGCCGCGCTCTCCCACCAAGGTGTCGTAACCCGTGTTGCCCTGGCGGTCGCTGAGCTGGCTGATGAAACCATCGGCCTGGGCATTGGCCGCAGCGGCGCGGATCTGCGCTTCGGTGGCATCGGGGCGGCCATAGGCAATGTTGTCGCGAATCGAGCGGTGCAGCAGCGAGGTGTCCTGGGTGACCATGCCGATCGCCGCGCGCAGGCTGTCCTGAGTGACCTTGGCCACGTTCTGCCCGTCGATACGGATTTCCCCTCTGTCCACGTCGTAGAAGCGCAGCAGCAGGTTGATCAAGGTGGATTTGCCGGCGCCGGAGCGGCCGACCAGGCCGACTTTTTCGCCCGGGCGAATGTGCAGGCTCAGGTCGTCGAGCACCTGACGCTCGCCGTTGTAGTTGAAGCCCACCTTGTCGAAACTCACCGCGCCACCCGTGGTTACCAGCTCGGCAGCGCCCGGCGCATCCTTTACCTTGGGGCCGCGGGTGAGGGTGGCCATACCGTCCTGCACGGTGCCGATGTTTTCGAACAGCGAGGTTATCTCCCACATGATCCAGTGCGACATGCCGTTGATACGCAAGGCCATGGCGGTGATCGCCGCCACCGCCCCGGTACCGACCTGGCCCTGGTGCCACAGCCACAGCGCATAGCCACCGGCAGCGATGATCAAGCCCACCACCAGCGCCTGGTTGACGATTTCGAACTGGCTGACCAGACGCATCTGGCGAAAGCCGGTCTGCTTGAAGTCCTCCATGGCCGCGCGCGCGAAGTGCGCTTCGCGGTTGGCGTGCGAGAACAGCTTCACCGTGGTGATGTTGGTGTAGGCGTCGGACACCCGCCCGGTCATCGACGATCGCGCATTGGCCTGCTCCTGGCCGACCTTGCCCAGGCGTGGCACGAAATACAGCATGGCCAGGCCGAACAGTACGACCCAGGCAATGAATGGCAGCATGAGTTTCAGGGCAAAGCCACCGGCCAAGGCAATGATCGCGATGAAGTACACCCCGATCCCGGGCAGGATCTCGATGATGGTGAACAACACATCGCGCACCGCCAGTGCCGTCTGCATCACCTTGGTGGTGACCCGACCAGAAAACTCGTCAGAAAAGAACGACAGGCTCTGGCGTAGCATCAGCCGGTGAAAGTCCCAGCGCAGCCGCAGCGGCAAGTTGATCGCCAGCACCTGGTGCTGAACCATGGTGCGCAGCGCCACCAGCCCGATGCTGACCAGCAGGACGATGCCAATACCCCACAGCACCCGGGTTTCTTCGGGGCCGACGGTACCGCCGGCCTGCCAGGCCGAGAGCAGGTCCACGACCTGGCCGAGAAAGGCGAACAGCCAGGCTTCGTAGATCGATACCCCGGCACTGAGCAGCGCAAGCGCCAGGATGTAGCCGCGTGCGCCCCGGGTGCAGGCCCACATGAAGCGCAACAGGCCAACCGGTGGCGGTGGTACCTCATCAGGTGGGAAGGGATCGAGCCAGCGCTCAAAGATGCGAAGCATGCTTGTCTCCGGAAAATCAATTCTTGCCTGGCCGGTGACCATGACACGCAGCGATATGTCCGCTGTCGCCATGGCAGGCTTGGGCTGCAATGCAGCCCCAGTCAAGCCGGCAACCTTAACTGACAGACACTGACCCAACGGTCGTTGTTAACAAAACTTTGCAATTTATTACATTCTGCTTGATTTCATTTTGCCTTGGTGCTGTAGAATTGACGGGTTTTGATGCCGCCTGCCTGATTTGTCGTTTTATTGACGCGTATCATCAAAAACTAGTGATGGATCAGTCACAGTTACCTTTCACCCGCTTCAATTTACTTTTTCAGAGCCAGTGTTTTGACGAATGGAATGCCGTGGTTGGCTATTTCAGGCTTAGGCGCCGAAAGCAGCCAGCTTCATGTACAGGGACTGTATTGGTTGGCCTGTGACAGCGCAGAAGACGCCACCTTGCTATGCCGCCAGGTGGTTGGGGGGCTGCCCGAGCACGTTCGGGCAGCCCTTGTCGCCGATGCGCAAGCCATCGGTGATGTGCTGGGTGCGCTCGATGCCGCGCAGGGCCCCGGCGCGCTGGCGCTGTACGAAGCCAACCCGCAAGCCGTCTGGCATCTGGGCGATGACCTGCCGCGTATCGATGCCGCCGGGCGTGTGCTGGTGCTGCTTGCGCCTGCAGACGTCTGGGGTGCCGGCAACATCGAAAACTGGTGCAACGCGCTGCGCCCGGTCTTGTCGGCCGAGGCCGCGCTACTGCTGGTCATCAGCAGCGGCCAGAGTGCCGGGCTGGTAGAGCGCCTGCGGGCGTTCAACCAGGGTGTAGATGGCCTGGCCCAGGTGTACCGCGGCAAAGGTGGGGTGCGCTACCTGCAGCATTTCTGGAGCAACTCGCTCGGCAAAACCGGTACGCGCGATGTGGAACTGATGCGGCTCGAAGCGGGCTTCGCCGCCGTCGGGGTGCCGCAGGCACCCAGCGACACCGGTGGCGACGAACTGTTGTGCCTGGCCCAGCGCCAGGTGCTGGAAGGTGCGCCAGCCTTCTCTGAGCACTGGCAGGTCTGCGAGAGCCTTGAGGAGCTGGCTGCCAAAGCAGGCAGGGCGGTTTCCGCCACGGTCATCTTTGCCATGGACGGCGGGCAGCGCCTGGATAGCCTGGCGCGCCAGTTGCACCGCTTGCGCCAGTTGCGTGGCAGTGCCCTGAAGCTGGTGGTGCGCGAGATGGCACCGACCCTGCGCTACCAGGATGAACAACTGCTGCTGGCCTGCGGGGCCAGCCAGATCGTGCCGTTCGGTGCCAGCCTGTCGCGCTTCCTGACCATGGTCGAGAGCATCCAGGGTTACCTCTGGCGGCGGCGCCTGCCAAGCGATTTCGATGCCTTGCTCGCACGCCTGCGGCCGCTGGCCATCTGCGGGCTGGTGGCGCCGCGCGCGTTCGCCGAAGCGGTGCAGACCATGTGGCACGGGGTGCGCAACGGAGAAATCGCCCACCAGTTGCTGGTGTTGCGCCCGGCCCCTGGGCTGACCCCGCTGCAAGCTTGCTCGCGCACGGTGTTCCGCCGCGACGGCGATATCGCCTGCGTGGTGGGCGATGTGCTGTTCCTGTTCCTGTTCGCCTGCCGCTCCGAAGGCGTCGAGCAAGCCCTTGACCACATCTTTCAGTTGTCGTGGAAAGAGTTGTTCATCAGCCAGGAGGTGCTTGCCGGTGTCGACAGCCTGGCCACCCCGGCCTTCCTCGACGATAGCGTGCCACAGCCACCCCGGCTCGACGCGGCGGCGCAGCTGCCCGCCCAGGCCAGGCCGGCCCTGGCACCGCGCCGGGTGGCCCTGGGCAAGCGGGGTACGGCATGAACTTCGTGCAGCTGCTGCAAGTGGTCGGCATCACGGCGCTGGTCACCTTGGCGCTGGCCCTGCTGCTGTTGCGCCTGCGCGCCACGTTGCGCGGCTGGTTGCGCCGCCGCCTTCCACCCCGTTACCTGAAACCGCTGGGCGTACGCCACCGGGCTGCACGCCAGGAACCCCGTAATGACTAATACATCCGCCACGCTCCAGGTACCGGCCCGCTGGCTTGGACTGGGAGGGTGGAACCTCTATTTTCTGACCAAGTTCCTGTTGGTCGCCCTTGGCATGCTCGACTTCCAGGCGCTGCCGAACCTGTTGTTCGCCGCGTTTCTGCTGGTGCCGTTGCCAGGCAGGTGGCTGCGAATCGCGCGGCAGCTGGTGGCCGTACCGGTTGGCATCGCGTTGTTCTACCAGGACACCTGGCTGCCGCCCTTCAGCCGCCTGCTGGCGCAGCCGGGGGTGTTCGATTTCTCGTGGGACTACCTGCTCGAACTGCTCGGCCGCTTCATCAACTGGAACCTGCTGGGCGCGTTGGCGCTATTGTTGGTGGGTTACTTGTACCTGCGCCATTGGCTGCGGCTGAGTACCTTGAGCCTGCTGGGGCTGGCGTGCCTGGCGGTCGGCGGCCTGCCAGCGCTGGGGCTAAATGCGGGCCAGGCGCCTGGCGCCGCGGCTGCCAGCCCCACCGAGCAGGCGCAGGCCACCGCGGTTGCCGACAATGCCACGCTCGACAGCTGGCTCGAGCGGTTCTTCGCCAGTGAGCGTGAACGGGTGACAGCATTCCCGGCCATGAAGGCCGATGAGCAGCCGTTCGACCTGCTGGTAATCAACATCTGCTCGCTGGCCTGGGATGACCTGTCCGCCGTCGGGCTACGTGACAACCCGCTGTTCTCGCGCCTGGACGTGATCTTCGACCAGTTCAACTCGGCCACGTCCTACAGCGGGCCGGCCGCCATCCGCGTGCTGCGTGCCAGCTGCGGGCAGTCGTCCCACGCCGGCCTGTACCAGCCTGCCCCGGAGCAGTGCCTGTTGTTCCAGAACCTGGCCAGGCTCGGCTTCCAGAGCAACACCTTGCTCAACCACAGCGGCCGTTTCGACAACTTCATCGGCGATATCACGCAGCAGCAAATGCCTCAACCCGGCCTGCGCAACACTGACTTCCCGCGGGCACTGGTCGGCTTCGACGGCTCGCCGATCGCCAGCGACCTGGAGGTGCTGCGCCGCTGGTGGGGGCAGCGCAAAGGCGCGCCGGCCGAGCATGTATCGCTGTTCTACAACAGCATCAGCCTGCATGACGGCAACCGTATCGTCACCGCCGACGGCGGTACCCGCGTGGCCGATTACGCCACCCGCGCCACCCGGCTGTTCGGCGAGCTTGGCAGCTTCCTCGATGAACTGGAGCGCAGCGGCCGCCGCGTGGTCGTGGCCATTGTCCCGGAACATGGCGCCGCGCTGCATGGCGACCGCATGCAGCTGTCGGGCATGCGTGAAATCCCCACCCCATCGATTACCCATGTGCCGGTGGGCCTGAAGTTCATCGGCATGGGCCAGCCTGCCCGCAGCGAGCCGCTGCACGTCTCGGCACCCACCAGCTACCTGGCGTTGTCCGAGCTGATCTCGCGCGTGTATGCGGGCCTGGGCCAGCAGCAGGTGCTGGATGTGCCCAGCCTGCTGAGCGACCTGCCGACCACCGAACAGGTCGCGGAAACCGCAGGTGCGCAAGTACTGAACTACCAGGGGCGCGCCTACATGCGCCTGCAAGGCCAGCCCGACTGGCAGCCTGTTCCGAAGGAGCGCCCATGATCACTGGCAAGGCAGACCCTGCCGACCGCAGCGACGATATCGCCCAGTTGCGCCAGCACCTGGATATGCCGGACCTGAACTACCAGGACATCTCATTGCTGGTGGGTGTCCAGCAGGCCTTGCAGCGCTGGCCACTGCTGGGTGAAAGCTGCCGGAGCAGCGCCCAGGGAACGTTGTACACGGCGGCGCCGCGGCGTCAGGTGCTGTCGCCATGACCAGCCTGGCGTTGCACGGCGTTCGCGGTGGCCTGGGGCGCAGTGCCTTGCTGGCCGCGCTGGGGCATGCGTTGCAGGGCGTAGGTGAGCGGGTGCTGCTGGTCGACCTGTGCCCAAGCAACCTGCTCGGCCTGCACTTCAATCTGCCCCTCGACACGCGCGAGGGCTGGGCGCTTGCCGAGCGGGAAGGGCGGCCATACAGCGATGCCATGTACGAGGTGCTCGATGGCCTGTGCCTGATGCCGTTCGGCAATCTGCCTGCCGGCACGCGGCCGCCGTTGCCCGATGCAGAAGCCTGGCGCGCGCGCCAGGCCGAGCTGGCCGAACACTTCGACTGGTTGCTGTTCGACCTGCCGCAGCTGCCGGCCGGTGCCGCTGACCAAAGTGTCGAGACTGATGTGCGGGTGTTGGTGGCCGAGGCCGAAATGGCCAGTCATCTGCTGCTCGGGCGCCGGCAGGTCGACCACTACGACCTGTTGCTGGTCAACCGCTACGACCCCGCCAGCCGCTTGCAGAGCGACCTGCTGATGGTGTGGCGCGACCTGTTCCGAGATCGCCTGCCGATCCAGGTGGTGCACCGCGACGAGGCCTTCCTCGAGGCCCTGGCTTGCAAGGCACCGCTTGGCCACTACGCGCCGCAGAGCCTGGCTTGCCGGGACGTGCAGAGCCTGGCGGTGCGCTGCCTGACGAGGCGCCAGACGTGACCCTGACCCCTCTGTCGGCCTACGCCTGGTTCCGCACACGTGGCGCGCGGCAGCCGGTCGCGTGGCTGTTCACCCTTGGCGTGTGGCTGGCCTTCCTGTTCCTGCGCCTGGAGTCACCTGCCTGGCAAGCCCTGTTGGCCGAGCGGCAGCGGCTGTACCCGCAACTGGCGGGCAAGCGCCCAAGCCTGGGCGACCCGCTGCGCTTGCTGATCCAGAGCCTGTGGTTGCTGGTCCGGCGCCAACCGCTGCCACGCGAACCGGGGTTTGCCCGCCGTGCCTGGAGTGCAGTGCGTGCGCAGCTGCGCGGTATGCACCAGGTGCTGCGCCGTTACCATGGCCTGCTGATCGAAAGCCTGCAGCAGCTGCCTGCGCGCTACCGCGCCAGCGCTTTCAAGCAGCAAGCCTCGGCACGCCTGCGCGGCTTGAGCGTGTTCGCCCGGTGGGTTTTCTACAGCGTGCTGACCCTCGGCGCCATCGGGCTGGCCGTGCTGTGCGTGACCGAACCGTTCGGCTACCTGGCGCAGCTGGTGTTCATCTGCCTGCTGCTGGGCATTGCCCTGCTGGTGCGGCACATGCCGGGCCGCTTCCCGACCCTGATGCTGATCGTGCTGTCGACGCTCATCTCCTGCCGCTACCTGTGGTGGCGCTACACCTCGACCCTGAACTGGAACGACACCACCGGGCTGGTGTGCGGGTTGATCCTGCTGGCGGCAGAAACCTATTCGTGGTTCGTGCTGATCCTGGGCTACATCCAGACCAGCTGGCCGTTGCAGCGCAAGCCGGCGAACCTGCCGGCAAATCCGGCGCACTGGCCGACCGTCGACCTGATGATCCCCACCTACAACGAGGACTTGTCGGTGGTGCGCACCACGGTGCTGGCCGCCCTGGGCCTGGACTGGCCGCGCGAGTGCCTGCGCATCTATATCCTCGACGACGGCCGGCGCGAGGCGTTCCGTGCGTTCGCCGACGAAGTGGGGGTCGGCTACATCGTGCGGCCGGACAACAAGCACGCCAAGGCCGGCAACCTCAACCATGCGTTGGGCGTGACCGACAGCGAGCTGATCGCCATTTTCGACTGCGACCACGTGCCGGTGCGCTCCTTCCTGCAAATGACAGTCGGCTGGTTCCTCAAGGACTCGAAGCTGGCATTGGTGCAGACGCCGCACCATTTCTTCTCGCCCGACCCGTTCGAGCGCAACCTGGGCTCGTTCCGCCGTCGCCCCAATGAAGGCGAGCTGTTCTACGGCCTGATCCAGGATGGCAATGACATGTGGAACGCGGCGTTCTTCTGCGGCTCGTGTGCCGTGCTGCGCCGTACCGCGCTGGAGAGCATCGGCGGTTTCGCCGTCGAAACCGTGACCGAAGATGCCCATACCGCCTTGCGCATGCACCGCCAGGGTTGGGCATCGGCCTACCTGAGCATTCCGCAGGCGGCCGGCCTGGCCACCGAGAGCCTGTCGGCGCACATCGGCCAGCGCATTCGCTGGGCCCGGGGCATGGTGCAGATCTTCCGTACCGACAACCCGCTGTTCGGCCGTGGGCTGAGCCTGTTCCAGCGAGTGTGCTATGCCAACGCCATGCTGCACTTCCTGGCCGGCCTGCCACGGCTGGTGTTCCTGACCGCACCGCTGGCGTTCCTGTTGCTGCATGCCTACATCATCTACGCCCCGGCGTTGATGATCCTGCTGTACGTGCTGCCGCACATGATCCACGCCAGCCTGACCAATTCGCGCATGCAGGGCAAGTACCGGCAGACCTTCTGGGGCGAGGTCTACGAGACCGTGCTGGCCTGGTACATCGCCCGCCCAACCACGGTCGCGCTGTTCGCGCCGAAGAAGGGCAAGTTCAACGTCACCGCCAAGGGCGGCCTGATGGAGCAGGAGCAGTTCGACTGGCGCATCGCCCAACCCTACCTGTGGCTGGCGGCGCTCAACGTGGCCGGCCTGGGCTTCGCCGTGTGGCGCCTGTTCACCGGCCCGGCGGCGGAAATCGGCACGGTGATCGTCAGCTCGCTGTGGGTGATCTACAACCTGCTGATCATCGGCGCCGCCGTCGCCGTGGCTGCCGAAGTGCGCCAGGTGCGCCGCGCCCACCGGGTGCAGATGCGCTTGCCGGCGGGGCTGGTGCTGGCCAGCGGTCACGCCTACCCCTGTACCCTGGTCGACTACTCCGACGGCGGTGTCGGCCTGCAATTGCACCGGGGCCTCGAGTTGCAAGCGGGGGAGCGGGTACGCCTGCTGCTCAACCGCGGCCAACGCGAGTTCGCCTTCCAGGCCTGTGTCACCCGTACCGTCGGGCAACACGTTGGCCTGGTGTTCCACGACCTCGGCCAGCAACAGCGTATCGACCTGGTCCACTGCACCTTCGCCCGCGCCGATGCCTGGCTGGGCTGGAGCGAGCAGCACGAGGTCGATCGCCCGCTGCGCAGCCTGGTCGACGTGCTGAAGCTGGGCGGTGTCGGTTACCTGCGGCTGGTTGAGCACTTGCCGCCATGGGTGCGGGCGTGGCTGCGCCCACTTCACGCGCTGGCGAACTGGCTGGCCAGCTACAGGCCGTGCACACCGCGGCCTGTCCCTTCCTTGAACCCTGTTGATCGAGACGCATGATGACTGGTTATCCCGCGCGTACCTGGGGCCTGGCGATAGCGCTGCTTGCTGCCTTGTCGCAGAGCGCCGCTGCCGCCTCCGTAGCCCCGCTTGCCGAGCCAGCCGTACCCACGGTACCGAACTGGCCGGTTGCGAAAACCTTCGAGCAGCTCGGGCATGCGTCCGACAGCCTGTTGCTGGGGGTGCGCAACAGCGAGCATATCGAATTCGGCCTGCGGCGCGACCGCCTGGCCACCGACGCCAGCCTGCAGCTGGACTACACGCCATCGCCCGCACTGTTGCCGAACCTGTCGCACCTGCGCGTGTACCTGAATGACGAACTGATGGGCGTGGTGCCGGTGGAAAAGGACCAGCTTGGCCAGCGCGTGCGCCGTCAGCTGCCGCTGGACCCGAAGCTGCTCAGCGATTTCAACCGGGTACGCCTGGAGTTCGTCGGGCATTACACCGACATCTGCGAAGACCCTGCGCACAGCGGCCTGTGGCTGAACCTGAACCGCAAGAGCCAGGTGCAGCTGCACGAACAGGCCCTGGCCCTGGACAACGACCTGGCGTACTTCCCGCTGCCGTTCTTTGATGTGCGCGACACTGGCAAGGTAACGCTGCCGGTGGTGTTCAGCGGCGTGCCGAGCCTGGGCGAGCAGCGTGCGGCGGCGATCCTGGCGTCCTACTTCGGCAGCCAGGCCGGTTGGCGCAAGGCGACTTTCCCGGTGCTGTACGACAGCCTGCCGGCCCGTGGCGACAAACCCACGCCGAGCATCGTGTTTGCCAGCAACGACCGTCGCCCGGCCTTCCTTGCCGACCTGCAGCAATTCCCGCCGGTCGACGGCCCGGTACTGCAGATGATCGACCACCCGGACGACCGCTTCAGCAAGGTGCTGCTGGTGCTGGGCCGTAACGACGATGACCTGGTCAAGGCCGCCTCGGCGCTGGCGATTGGCAACAACCTGTTCCGCGGTGCCCGGGTGAAGGTCGAGCAGATGACGGCACTGCAGCCGCGCCAGCCTTACGATGCGCCGAACTGGACACGCACCGACCGCCCGGTACGCTTCGCCGAGCTGCTCGATTACCCCGAGCAGTTGCAGGTCAGCGGCCTGCAACCACGGCCGGTGACGCTTGAGCTGAACCTGCCGCCGGACTTGTTCGTCTGGCGCAACCAAGGCATTCCGCTGCGTACGCTGTACCGCTACACGGCCCCGGCAGTGAGCGACGAATCGCGCCTGAGCATCAGCGTCAACGACCAGTACATCACCAGCATGCCGCTGATGGGCAATGACCGGCGCGGCGGTACGCTCGAGGAAATGCGCCTGGCGGTGTTGTCCGGTGACAACAGCGCATTGACCGAGAAGTCGCTGGTACCGGCGTTGAAGATCGGCGACCGCAACCGCCTGCGCTTCGATTTCAGCTTTGCCAGCACCCTGGGCAGCGCCCAGCGCGACCGCTGCCAGACCTCGTTGCCGGTGGATGTGCGCGCGGCGATCGACGACAATTCGACCATCGACCTGTCCGGTTACCACCACTACATCGCCATGCCCGACCTGCGCGCATTCGCCCGCAGCGGCTTCCCGTTCAGCCGTATGGCCGACCTTTCCGAAACCCTGGTCGTCATGCCGGCCAAGCCCACGGCGATGCAGGTGGGCACCTTGCTCGATGCGGTTGGCGGGCTGGCCGGGCAGATCGGCTACCCGGCGCTTGGCCTTCGGTTGGTCGATGACTGGAAGCAGGCCGCAGCGGCCGATGCCGACTTGCTGCTGCTCGGCAGCCTGCCCGAGGCCCTGGGGGATGCGCCAAACCTTGGCCTGCTGCTCAGTGCCCAGCGGGACTGGCTGCTGCAGGGCCGTAGCACAGGGCTGCCGGGCAGCCAGCGCTTCGATACCGCGCCGGTGGCCGCGAGCAGCCGTGTGGCAGTCAGCGCGCAGGCGCCGATTGCGGCCATCACCGGGCTGAAGTCTCCATTCCACGAGCAGCGCAGTGTCGTCGCCTTGCTGGCCAACAGCGATAGCGACCAAGCGTTGCTGCGCGATGTGCTCGGCGATGTGGGCAAGCTCGATGCGGTGGCCGGCTCGGTGACGCTGGTGCGCAGCAGCGGCGTCACCAGCCAGTTCGTCGGCGAGCACTACTTTGTAGGCGCGCTGCCGTGGTGGCTGCTGCTGTGGTTCCACCTGTCCGAGCACCCGGTACTGCTGGCGGCGATCGCGGCCATTTGCGTGGTGCTGTTCGCCTTCCTGTTGTGGCGGGCACTGCGCTGGGCAGGCAAGCGCCGCCTGGGTGAGGCGGGGTGATGATGCGTCAGTTGCTGGTCGGGCTGGTCGCCTTGGGCCTGCCCGTTGTCACGAGTGCGGCACCGGCTTGCCCATGGCCGGCCTGGGACCGCTTCAAGGCCGAACTGGTGAGTGTCGACGGTCGGGTCATCGACCCGAGCGACGAGCGCTTGATCACCACCTCGGAAGGGCAGAGCTATGCGCTGTTCTTCGCCCTGGTGGGCAATGACCGGCAAGCCTTCGCGCAGTTGCTGCGCTGGACCGGCAACAACCTGGCGGAGGGCGACCTGGCCCGGCATCTGCCCGCCTGGCTGTGGGGCCGTAACGGCCAGCAGCAGTGGCAGGTGCTGGATGCCAACAACGCCAGCGATGCCGACCTGTGGATTGCCTACAGCCTGCTGGAAGCCGGGCGGCTGTGGGACGAGCCGGCCTACACGCAGCTGGGCCAGCGCCTGCTGTGGCGTATCGCCGCGCAGACCGTGCGCAAGCTGCCGGGCCTGGGGGTGATGCTGCTGCCGGGGGACTACGGCTTCGAAGATGCTCGCGGCGCCCGCTTGAACCCCAGCTATTTGCCGCCGCAGTTGTTCGATCGCTTCAGCCTGGTCGACCCGTTGTGGGGCGAGCTGGCGGCCAACACGCGGCGTTTGTGGCTGGCTTCGTCGCCAAAGGGCTTTGCCCCGGACTGGCTGCTGTGGACGCCAGCCGGTGAACTGGCAGCGGACCCGCAACATGGCAGTGAAGGTGACTATGACGCCATCCGCGTCTACCTGTGGGTCGGCATGCTGGCCAAGGACGCGGCGCAGCGTGCCGAACTGGTGGCCCACTATGCCCCGATGGCGGCATTGACCATGCGCCAAGGGTTACCGCCAGAGCATGTGGATGCGCACAGCGGTGTTGCCAGCGGCCAAGGCCCGGCAGGTTTCTCTGCGGCGTTGCTGCCGTTGCTGGCGGCATCGCCGGAGCACGTCGCGGGCCTGGCGGCCCAGCGTCAGCGCCTGCGCGAGCAGCCAGTCCAAGCCAAGGCCTATTACAGCCAGGTGCTGGCGCTGTTTGGCCAGGGCTGGGACCAAGGCCGTTACCGTTTTGACTCGCACGGCCGCCTGTTGCCGGCCTGGAGCGCGCCATGCAGCGAATGATCGGCGTGCTGATGCTGGCGGCAGTGACCTGCCAGGCCACGGCACAACCCAAGGATGCCGGCGAACAGCGCCAATGGCTGCTGGACCAGGTGCGTCGCGGCGAGGCGCTGCACCGTGACGACTTGGTGCGCGATGCACTGGGGCGGCTGCAATTGCTCGAGCCGCGCAACCCGGATGTGTTGCTGGCGGCCCTGAGCCTGGCATTGCGCGAAAAGAACAGCACCGAGGCCGAGCAGTTGAGTGCGCGGATCAGTGCCATCGCGCCTGGCAGCTTGCAGGCACGCCAGGCCAGGCGCCTGCTCGAGCTGCAGCAGCCGGAGCGCATGCGGCAATTGCAGCAGGCCCGCCTGCTGGCGGTCACAGGGCGCAATGAAGAGGCGCTGACGGCCTATGAACAGTTGTTCGCTGGTGAACCGCCAAGCCTGGAATTGGCCCTGGACTACTGGCGCGTGCGCGGCAATCTCCCAGGCCAGCGCCCTGAAGCGATCAGGCAGCTGCAGCAGCTGGACCAGCAGTACCCGGGCAGTGCCGGGCTGCGCCAGACCTTGGCCGGTTGGCTGTTCGCCGAAGATCGCGACCGCGAAGCCTTGGCCTTGCTCGACCAGCTGTCGCGCGACCCTGGCGCACGGGATGCCGCTGCCCAGCGTGAGTTCGACTATCTGTCTGGGCAGGCGGTGAGCGCCGCCAGCGCGGCGGCCTGGCAAGCGTTTCTCCTGCGTTACCCCGCCTCACCCTTGCAGGCGCAGGCCAGCGAGACCCTGCAACACCAGCGCAAACTGCTGGCCGACCCGTCCTGGCAGGCTGGCCAGCGGGGCTTGGCATTGCTCGACAAGGGCCGCAACGCTGAAGCCGAAGCACAACTGCGCCGGGCGCTGCGCCAGTATCCGGATGATGCCAGCCTGCAGGGTGCACTGGGCTATGCGCTGATGCGCCAGAGCCGCTACGAAGACGCCAATGCGGCGTTCCGGGCGGCGAGCGCCAAGGAGCAGGACACCTACTGGATCAGCCAGTGGAAGGACCTGGAGTCGTCCAGCCAGTATTGGGCCCTGCTCAGCAAAGGCGAGCGGGCACTGCAGGCGAAAGACCTGCGCGCTGCCCGTGCCTTCTACCAGCAGGCACGCCAGCAGCGCCCGAAGGAGGAATACGCCTTGCTGGGCCTGGCGGATGTCTCGCTGGCCGAGGGCGATACAGCCGCCGCCGAGCGGCAATTCCTGCAGGTTCGGCGCATGGCACCGGATAACGAAAGTGCCGTGCGCGGCTTGGTGCGTGTGTACCAGGCGCAATCGCCCGACAAGGCGCGGGCGTACCTCGACAGCCTGTCGCCTCGGCAGCAAGCGCAGTTCGCCAGCCTGCGCCGCAGCCTGGAACTCGCACGCCTGCGCCAGCAAGGTGACCAGGCCATGCAGCGTGAGGACTGGGTGGCTGCCAGCCAGGCGCTGGGCCAGGCCACGGCCTTGGCCCCGGATGAGCCCTGGCTGGTCTACCAGCTGGCCAGCAGCCTGCGCCACCTGGGGCGCACCGCCGAAGCCGACGCGGCATTCGCCAGCATCGTGCAGCGCCAGCCGAGCGACCCATCTACCCGCTTTGCCCATGGCCTGTTCCTGGAGTCCAGCGACCGCGATGCGCTGGCCCTGGACAGCCTGGGCGCGGTGCCGCAGGGGGCCTGGAACGCTGACATGCATGCACTGGAGCAGCGTATCCGCCGTCGCATGACCCTGGCCTCGGCGCAGCAACTGCAGGCGCAAGGCCGCACGGCTGAAGCGACCCGCCTGCTCGAGGCCAGCCTGGCGCGTGGCGAAGGCAGCACCGACGACCTGATGCTGCTGGCTGACTGGGCGGCGGCCAATGGTGAGCCTGGCAAGGCGCGCGGTTATTACCAGCGCGTGCTTGCCGTGCAGCCTGGGCAACCCCAGGCGCGCCTTGGAGTGATCGAAAGCGCGGTGGCCGAAGGCAACCTGGCACAGGCCCGGCACATGCTGGCTGTGCAGGTACCGCAACTGGCTGCCGATGACAGCAACGCCCAGCGGCGCCTGGCGGCTGTCTGGGTCGCCTTGGGCGAATACGACCAGGCGGCCAGAATGCTCGACCAGACCGCAGCGCAGCAGCCTCGCCCCGATCCCTTGTTGCGGCGCGACGCTGCCCGCCTGGTAGCGCAGGATGAGCCGCAACGGGCGCTGGACCTTTACGCCGCAGCGATGGCCGATGCGCAGTTGCTCGAACGTGCTGCCGTGTCGCCACGGGACGACCGTGCACTGACGCTGGCCAGCCGTGAGCAGGATGACGACGACTGGCTGGCACGCAGCCTGCGCAGCGACGTCGATGCGCTGTATCGCCAGCGCAATACCCATGTGACGTTGATGCACGACTACGGTTGGCGTGAGGACGACGGTACGCCGGGCACGTCCGAACTGAGTACCCAGTCGACCTTGCTGCATGTCGATACCCCCTGGCAGGACGGCACCGCCTTTGCGCGGGTGGAGCGCATCGGCATGGATGCGGGGTCGTTCGAGCAGAACGACCAGGGGCGCTATACCCCGGATTTCGGCAGCTGTCAGTTTGTTGGCATTACCAACAAGCCGGTCCCCGAGTGCAAGGGTGGCTCGCAAACCGCTGACGGCAGTGTGCTGGCGCTGGGTTGGCAGGGCAGCCGCTGGGCCTTCGACCTGGGCACCACCCAGGGCTATGCGATCAACAACTGGTTGGGTGGCGCCACGGTCAACGGTGACCTCGGCCAGCTTGGCTGGTCGCTGACCGCTTCGCGGCGGCCGATGAGCAACTCGCTGTTATCGTTTGCCGGGGCACGTGACCCGCGCATGGGCGTGCGCTGGGGTGGGGTCACGGCCAATGGCGCCACGCTCGGCCTGAGCTGGGACCAAGGCGGTGACAACGGCGTCTGGGCCAGCCTCGGGCACCACTGGCTGTATGGCGAAAACGTCGCCGACAACCAGCGCACCCGAGCCATGGCCGGCTGGTACCACCGCGTGGTGGAAAGAGCCGATGAGCGTGTGCGCGTGGGCCTTACGCTGATGCACTGGCGTCACGACAAGGACCTGGGCGGCTACAGCCTGGGGCAGGGCGGCTACTACAGCCCGCAGCGCTACACATCGGTTGGCGTGCCGGTCAGCTATGCCTGGCGCAACTACGACTGGTCGGTGCTGCTGGAAGGCTCGGTCAGCTGGTCCCAGGCCCACAGCGGCCGCAGCCGGCTGTATCCGGACACGCACCTCAACCGCAAGTTGATGGATCGATTTGATATTGGCGAGTCGAACATCGATGCGATGCGCGACGCCAGCGACAGCAGCGGGCTGGGCTACCGCCTGCGCGGGCTGTTCGAGCGGCGCCTGAGCGACCGTTGGGTGTTGGGCGGCGGCTTCGACTGGCAGCACAGCGACGACTATGCGCCTAGCCATGGCATGCTCTACCTGCGCTACCTGTTCGAGCCGTGGCGGGGCAACCTGGCGCTGCCGGTGACGCCGCTGGAGCCCTATAGCGAGTGGCGTTGATTCCGAATGCAGACGCTGTGTGCGGATTTACCCGTGAAGAGTCGGGCCTGCAGGGAACGGTCAGCGCCGTGCCGACAACTGCTGCGGTGCCAAAAAAGCATCATGGAAGTAATTGCGTACAGCCTGCATCGCCGGGCTGAACGCCCGTTCCCGGTGCCAGGCCAACCCGACGCTCATCGGTGTCACCGGGTCGCTGATGCTAACCGTCTCGATACGCTTGCCCTCCAGCGACCAAGGCCGGTGCACCAGGTCCGACAGGATCGCTACACCGCTACCATTGGCAACCATGCTGCGCACGGCCTCCACCGAACTGGTCCGCACCCGCACTCTCGGCCGCTGCCCGGCCTGCTCCCAATAGCGCATGGCGCTTTGCTCGGCCTCATCCACGGTCAGCAGGATGAACGGCTCGCAGGCCACATCGGCCAGGCTTACCGCCGAGCGCTCGCACAGCGGATGGTTGCCAGGCAGCCACAGGCGGCGTTCGGAGTTGAACAGGGTTTCCGAGACGATGTCCGGGTGGGTGAGGTTGGCGGTGAGTACCACTGCCATGTCGAAACGACCCTCCAGCAACCCTTGCTCGATGGCGCTGCGCTCCTGCTCGTACAGCTCCAAGGTCACATCCGGATGCCAGTGCTCCAGCCGCTGCAGGTGATGGGGCAGGAAGTAGCCGATCACCGTGTAGCTTGCCGCCAGGCGCAGCAGGCCACTGGCGCGCACGTCCGGCAGCGGGCTATTCAACGCATCGTCCACGCTACGCAGGATCACGTAGGCGCGGTTGAGGAAGTGCCGGCCGGCCTCGGTCAGGCTCATGCCCTGCGCCGAGCGCTGGAACAGCAGCACGCCGAGCATCGCCTCCAGCTCCTTGATAGCCGTGGTCACTGCAGACTGGGAAATGTTCAGGTGGATTGCCGCCTGGGAAATCTGGCCGATCTCGGCGGTGGCGACGAAATAGCGGACCTGGCGCAGGGTCAGTGACACGATAGCTCCCGAGGTATCTGATTTTCAGAAGACACCCTATCTGTTTATAGATCTTCCCAAGGGGGTGCGGAGAATCTAACGTGGCTTGCATGCAGTCACAAGCGCCAGGAGAGACAGTCATGCAGGTGGTGGATTTCAACTCGGACATGGGTGAGGGCTTTGGCCCGTGGATGATTGGCGACGGCGTCGACAACGAGCTGATGGGCTACATCAGCACGGCCAACATCGCCACCGGCTTCCATGCTGGTGACCCCGGCACCATGCGCCGTACCGTCGAGCGGGCCAAGGCCCTGGGCGTCGCAGTGGGGGCGCACCCTGGGTTCCGTGACTTGGTCGGCTTCGGCCGCCGACACATCAATGCCCCGGCCCAGGAACTGGTCGACGACATGCTCTACCAACTCGGCGCCCTGCGTGAAATTGCCCGCGCCCAGGGCGTGCGCCTGCAGCACATCAAGCCGCACGGTGCCCTGTACATGCATCTGGCACGTGACGAAGAAGCTGCACGGCTGCTGGTGGAGAACCTGCGAGTGATCGAGCCGGAGCTGCTGCTGTACTGCATGCCGGGTTCGGTGATCTGCCGCATTGCCCAGGAGCTTGGCCAGCCGGTAATTCGCGAGTTCTACGCCGACCGCGAGTACGACCTGAGCGGTTCGATCGTGTTCACCCGCAATGTGCGGGGCTACGAACCTGGAGCGGTCGCTGAACGGGTGTTGCGGGCTTGTCAGCAAGGCGTGGTGCGCACGGTCGAGGGCCAGGACCTGGCCATCGAATTCGATTCCATCTGCCTGCACAGCGACACCCCGGGGGCGCTCGACCTGGTCGAGGCCACGCGCAAGGCGCTGGACGCTGCCGGTATCGTGGTGCGTGCGCCACGCTGAATCCGTGGGGCATCCGGCAGGTATACGCCGGAGCCCGTGCAATTTGCTTTCGCCTGCCTTTCTGTAAAGACTCCAAGAAAAGGAACAGTCATGGCCGAACCGCTCGCTACAACCCCTATCCGCTACAGCTTCGGCGCCGACGAGCACCTGTTTGCCGAAGTCAGCGAGAGCATGTCGCTGGAGGCCTTTTTCAAGGGCATGGCTGTCACCCGCGCGGTGGAGCGGCTGGCCCTGGATGGCGTGCTGGATGTGTGCCTGGCCAACGCCTCGTTCCAGATTCGCTTCGACCCGGACCGTATCGCGCCGCAGGCACTGCTGGAGGCGGTGCGCGGTGCCGAAGCGCAGGCGGTGGCCGAGCGCTCGTTGCAGACACGGATCATCGAGATTCCAGTGCTGTACAACGACCCCTGGACCCATGAAACACTGATGCGTTTTCGTGACCGCCATCAGGACCCGGGCAGCACCGACCTGGAGTACGCCGCGCGGATCAACGGCCTGGCCGATGTCGAGGGGTTCATTGCCGCGCACAGCGGTGCGCCGTGGTTCGTGTCGATGGTCGGGTTCGTTGCCGGCCTGCCGTTCATGTTCCAGATGGTCGACCGAGAGCGGCAACTGCAGGTGCCCAAGTACCTGCGCCCGCGTACTGACACCCCCAAGCTCACCCTTGGCCATGGCGGCTGTTTCGGCTGCATCTATTCAGTGCGCGGGGCAGGTGGCTACCAGATGTTCGGCGTCACTCCGGCGCCTATCTACGACCCGCAGCAGACGCTGAACTACCTGAAGGAGCACATGGTGTTCTTCCGCCCGGGAGACATCGTGCAGTTCAAACCCATTGACCGCCGCACCTACGACCAGGCGGTGGCGGATGTCGAAGAAGGCCGTTTCGCCCTGCGCATTCGCCCGGTGGAATTCTCCCTGGACGCGTTCCTTGCCGACCCGGTCGGTTATCCACGGACTCTGCAGGAGGTGCTGGCATGATCAAGGTACTCAAACCCGGCTTGGCTACCTCGGTGCAGGACCTGGGCCGCGAAGGCTACTACCATCTGGGCATCCCGCCGTCCGGCGCCCTCGACCAGTACGCCCTGAGGGCGGCCAACCACCTGGTGGGCAACCCGTCCGGCGCCGCCGGCCTTGAGTGTGCGCTGGTGGGGCCGGAGCTGGAGTTCCAGCGGGATGCCCTGGTGGCGGTTTGCGGTGCGCAGATGCCGGCCTTGCTCGATGGCCGTGAGCAACGCCCGGACACCGCGTTTGCCGTACGTGCCGGGCAGGTGTTGCGTTTCGGCTTCCCTACCGCAGGTGCCCGGGCCTACCTGGCGGTGGCCGGCGGTATCGATGTACCCGAGGTGCTCGGCAGCCGCTCCACCTATGCGTTGGGTGCATTGGGTGGCTTGCAAGGGCGCAAGCTGATGGCGGGTGACCTGTTGCCGGTCGGCATGCCCAGCGGCAAGACCCGCGCCGGCGCGAGCCTGCCGATGGCCTTGCGCCAGGCCTTGGGCGGCGAGGTGGTGCTGCGGGTAGTGCCGGGGCTGTATTTTCACCGCCTGACCAAGGCTGCGGTGCAAAGCTTTTTCACCGAAGCCTGGACGGTCGGCTCCGAGGCCGACCGTATCGGCTATCGCTACAAGGGCGGCAGTGCCTTGAGCTTCCAGCCACGGGAGCAGCCGTTCGGGGCCGGCTCGGACCCGTCGAACATCGTTGACAGCTGCTACCCGATCGGCTCGATCCAGGTGCCCGCGGGGCTGGAGCCGATCATCCTGCACCGTGACGCGGTGTCGGGTGGCGGCTACGCCATGATCGGCACGGTGATCAGCGCCGACCTGGATTTGATCGGGCAGATGCAGCCCAATCAGCAGGCGCGGTTCCTCGAGGTAAGCCTGGAGGAAGCCCTGGAAGCTCGGCGCTCGTACAAGAAGAAGCTGGGTTTCCTGGCCAGATTGTTTGGCTGATTGATGTTTGCGGCGGTGCGCCACCCACACAAGGGCTGGCGCAGTCGTTGCAGGAGCGGCCTTGTGACGCGAAAGGGCCGCCGAGCGGCCCCGGAATTCCGGCATCACAGCGTCCAGACAAGCCAAAAGGAGAAAATTCCTACAGCGCTTTGGGACGCACCACGCTCCTCGAAGAATTGATTCCCCGATAGTGTTCATGTCTTCAGCCTAACTGGAAGACAAGGACCTCTTCATGCCCGGCCCATCTGCTGTTCATATTGGAAAACCCCAGGCCGCCAACGCTGCCCATGACGTAACCGAAAGCAGCCTGCATGCCATGCTCGATGTCCCGGAGGGCAGCGATTCACCTTATCCACCCGGCCAGGGCAGGCGCGCGGATCATGAGGGTTATCCGGCCGACCCGGACTTCCAGCTACGCGGCGGCTTCGCCAACCTGATGCTCGACGCGGCCAACCCGCTGTTCGGCCTGGTCATACGCCTGCGTACGCTGGATGACCTGCCCAACATCGAACATGTGCACAAGACCCTGCAGATTCAGGTCAGCACAATCCGCGAGGAAATACAGCAGCACGGTTATTCCTCTGTGCACCTCGAAGCCTATTCCTATGCCTTGTGCCTTTACCTGGACGAGGCCGTGATGAGTCGCCCCTGGGGGAACAATTCGTGCTGGAGCCACGAACCGCTGCTCAGCATCTTCCATGGCGAAACCCAGGGTGGCGAGAAGATCTTCGTGTTGCTGGAGCGGTTGATGCAGTCTCCGGAGGAGTTCCAGGATGTGCTGGAGTTCCTGTACTTCTGCTTTTGCCTGGGCCTGAAGGGCAAGTACGCCCTGGACCCGAAGTGCGATGAAATCATCAACGCCCTGATTTCGCGGATGCACAAGGTCATTCGTGCACTGCGCGGCCCCACGCCGGAATTCCCGGGCGACCCCTATACCAACGTGGTCCATCGCCCCCACCGCATGCGGCGTCGGGAATGGCCCTGGTGGAGCCCGTTGGTGATCTCCGCCATCGCCATGGTCTGCGCCTACTGCTACTACAGCTACCGCCTGAGCTTGATCACCGCCGAGGTGCTGGAGTCGCTCAACGGCATTTTGCAGCAGTAGCAAAGGGGATCCGCATGCCTAGCCAATCCGACTTGCGCTTCACCTTCCAGCCGCTCGCTGGCCAGATTGACTTCGAGGTGGTTTCGTTCGAACTCGACGAAATGATCAGCTCACCGTTCCAGCTGAAGCTGGAATTGATCAGTTTTGAAGACGAGGTCGACTTCGGCCAGTTGCTCGACCAACCAGTGCTGTTCACGATCTGGCGCGGTGAGCGCCCCCTGCGCTATGTGCACGGCCTGGTCAGCAGTTTCAGCCAGGGTGAGACGGGGTTCTATCGCACCCGTTACCGCGCATTGGTCGAGCCCGTGCTGGCCCGTGCCGGCTTACGTTCGAACTGGCGCATCTTCCAGCAGAAAACCGTGCCGCAGATTCTCGAATTGATGCTCAAGCGCCAGGGCATTGCCCGTTTCGAAATCAACAGCATGGGCGAGCATCAGGTGCGCGAGTTCTGCGTACAGGCCGGTGAAACGGACCTCGATTTCATCGCCCGCCTGGCGGGGGAAGAGGGTTTCGTCTATCGCTTCGAGCACACGCCGAAACATCACCAACTGGTCATCACCGACCGATTGCTGGCGCTGGGACAGATCAGCAGGAGCGCGATCAAGGCCGACGACGAGGATGAAGACTTCTTCGACGAAGACGACATCGGCCCCGACCAGGTGCTGTACCGTGCCAACAGCGGTGGCGACCAGGCCAGGCCTTGCCTGCGCCGCCTGCGTTACAGCGAACAGGTGCGCACTGCACGTCAGGTGCAGCGGGACTACACCTTCACCAACCCGCAGTACCGGCAGGAACACCGCGCAGGTGACAGTGGCATCACCCATCAGTCCCGGGACTACGAGCGCTTCGACTACCCCGGCCGTTACAAGCGTGATGCGGTCGGAGTACCCTTCACCGCCACGCGCTTGACGGCTCTGCGCCATGACGCCCGTATTGCCGAAGTCGAGGGTGACGATGTGCGGCTGCAACCGGGGCTGAGCTTTACCCTCATCGAACACCCGCGCAAAGACCTCAACGCCCATTGGCGTGTGATGCGTGTACATCACGAGGGCAGCCAGTTCACCAGCCTGCAAGAAGAAGCTGCCGGGGCCGAACAAGGAACGCGCTACTCGCAGGAAGCCGTGCTGGTGCCCGGCCGAATCGAATGGCGCCCGGCGCCGTTGCCCAAGCCACGCATCGACGGCCCGCACATGGCCACGGTCGTCGGGCCGCCCGGGGAAGAGATCTACTGCGACGAGTGGGGCCGGGTCAAGGTGAGCTTCCCCTGGGACCGGGAGAGCGAGAACAACGAGTTCAGCTCCTGCTG
This sequence comes from Pseudomonas shirazica, assembly GCF_015168335.1. Lineage (NCBI taxonomy): Bacteria > Pseudomonadati > Pseudomonadota > Gammaproteobacteria > Pseudomonadales > Pseudomonadaceae > Pseudomonas > Pseudomonas shirazica. The sequence continues at coordinate 2,911,943 of NZ_CP063456.1, read as the reverse complement.
GGTGCGCGTGTCGCAAGGCTGGGCCGGTGGTAGCTGGGGTTCGATGGCCATCCCGCGCATTGGCCAGGACGTGATCGTCCAGTACGTCAACGCCGACCCCGACCAGCCGATGATCACCGGGCGTACCTATTGCGGCGACCAGCTGCCGCCGTACGACCTGCCCGAACACAAGACGCGCATGACCATCAAGAGCCAGACCCACAAGGGCGATGGCTTCAACGAGCTGCGCTTCGAGGACGAACTCGGCAAGGAAGAAGTGTTCATCCATGCCCAACGGGACCAGAACAATGTAGTCGGCAATGATGAGACCACGCGTGTGGGGCGTAATCGTGTCGAGCAGGTCGGCAATGATGAGCACTTGAATATCGGCAATGACTTCCGCCAGGAAACCGGGGGTGACCATACCCAGCTCATTGGGCAAACCTGCCACGTAGACATCAAGCAGGACCTGATCGAGAAGATAGGCAACGACCGTAGCGAATCAACAGGGGCCAATCACAGGGCCCTTGTCGGGAAAGACGCCGAGCTGGTCGTCAAAGGTACGCAAAAGGTCACCGTCGGGCAGGGCATGGAGCAACATACGACGATCTATCAGCTGCGCGCCAGTGAGCGCATCGAGTTCAGAACCGCGGGCGGCAGCATTGTGCTGGACGGGCAGGGCATCACTATCAACGGGCTGAAGCTCGAGCTGTTGGGGCAAACCAGCGCGGCTGCGTCAGGGGCTGGAAACAGCCAGCCACTTACGCTTGCGCCTGACGCCAGCAACAAGTGCGAGGCCAAGGCCTGATGCGCACTGACAACCTGGCGAGGCTCATCGAAAGCCATCATGGGGCGCACTTGTACTGCCATGTGCTGATAGATCCGCTTGCGACTGCTCACGATGGCGACCACGGCGTGCTTGCCCCGCTGCGCAATGCCCTGGGTGAGCAGGCATTGACCCGTGTGCACCGGGCCGACCTGGCCCATGCCCCCCAACTGCATCCCGTACTGGTCTGCCTGGCTTCGCCCGGCATGGTCCCCAGTCGCCGTCTGTTGGAACTGACCGCCCGAGCGGCGCAGAGGGCGTTGTTTCAGCAACGGCGTTACCTGTGTGGCTGGCTGTTCAGTGAGGCGCCTTCGGCCACTGTCGCGTCCCATCTCACGGCCTTGTGTCGGCTACCCGATTCCAATCGGGAATTTGGCTGCTACCCGGTCTACGAACCCGTCCGGCTGGAGTTGCTTGCGGCGACGTTCGAGCGGCTTGAACAAGGCCCATGGTGGCCGATCAGTGACTGGTTGTTCCTGAGTAGCGGTGGGAGGTTGGCAAGCCTGAAAGGGCAGAGCGGGCAGCGACACCCTTTGCCGACCCCTGCGCGGCGAATTCAGGATGACGTGGGGCTGATCGAACGTGTGCTGGCTACCTGGAGAGTGTTGCGGGCGGGTTCGCAGCACATCAATCAGTGTCAGATTCCACCGTTTGCTGCGGTGCGTGCTTCGAACCATATCGATGATGCACGCAGGTTGGGCCTGAGCGAGATGGAGGACATCGTGGCCTTCGCTCTCCATCACCTGTGCATTCACCCGAGGCTGCATACCGTACCTGCGGTGGGCGAAATGATCGATGCAGCGGCCAGAGGCCAGGCGCCTCTTGCCGCGTTGCTCGCCCGCTACTCCGAGGCGCAATGGCGCCAACTGATCGAATGCCTGCCGAAATCCGAGAATCGCTCATGACCATCAGCCAACGTATTGCCCTCGCGATCGCCGAAGCCGGGCTGCCGCACGACCAGTGCATGTTCTGCGAGCGCCAGGGCCTGCCGATCCTGCCGCTGCGCCGCGCCCTGGTGCCCGATACCCGCCCCGAGTGTGTCTCCACCGTGGCGGATAACCGGCATATCTCGACAAAGATCGGCTTGCGCACCTTGCGCAGGGGCTTCCTGTATGTGCTGCTCGACCAGCAGGTCTGGCATGCCTATGCCGTCAGCGAGCAAGGTCATCTGCGCCGCTTCAACCCTTACGAGCCGCCAGATGGCCCGCCTTCCCCGCTGCCCGAAAAATGCGTGAACGCAGATCACGACATTCCTTCGGCCTTTCTCAACATCGATACCAGCAGGTACGCCAGCGCCTGGCTGGCCTTCTCCAGCGATCCTTGGCCGGTGAGCGTGCTGAACGCCTACAAGAGCGGCGCGTCGCCTGCGCATCGCTTCGAGGGCCTGGACCTGATCCAGGCCCGCAGCAATCCCGAGCTCCTAGGCATCGCCATGACGCCCGATAAGCTTGGGGTCGACCAGCAGGTGTTCGAGTACGCCCAGCATGGCTGTGCCCCCTTCGACAGTGCGCATGGCTTCCACAGCCGCTGGTTGCGCCGGTTCGCCCTGCGAGGGTATCTGGTCAATGCGATCAACCGGCACAAGCTGGAAAACGGCGTGCTGGCGGTGGTGCTCGACGACACTGTCGGGCTGATTCAGGAGTACAACCATCAGCGGCTGAACTGGGTAGTGAAGCGTCAGGCCTGGCGTGAAGAACCGATGCGCGCCTATCAGCTGCAGACCTCGCAGATCCTGCAGATCATTCGCGCCACGCACAGGGAATGGGCGGCGCAGAAGGTGCCGTCGCTGGAACCGATGACGGGTGATGGGCCGCCGGTGTTCACCGACCCGGCAGTCGAGCGGCAGCTGTTGGTCGAGCGTGCACAGCAGGAGAGTGACAAGCGGCTTGAAGAGCGCTACCACGAACCGCAGCGGGCCGCGTTCCAGGCTGACTATGAGCAGCAGGAACGTGAGTTTCAGCGTTACATCGACAAGGACGCGCAGGCGTACGTTGCCTTGTTCGATACGCCCATGTTCAAGGTGGCCGAGGCGTACGACTACGACGGTAACGATCGTGAGTCCGGGGTGGCCTACGCCAAGACCATGGCCCTGTGCCTGGGCGGTGGGGTTACGGAAGCTGTCGTCCCCCGCCTTGAACCGCATGTTCCCGCTTCCGGCACCAGCGAACTGCTCTGGCTGAAATGGCTGCAGGACCCGGACAGCCCGCCCTACCGTGCCTTGCTGATACGCGACCAGGCACTGCTGGCCGGGCTGCTGCCCAGTTTCTCCGCCACAGAAGCGATCAGCTGGAACGACAGCGACAAGCTCTACGGCATGCTGAGCAAGATCATCGCCAGCGATGACGCCGGCTTGCGCATGCGCAATACCCTCAAGCAGGCCATTGCTGAAACGCAGGGTGCGCTCAATGCGGCCAGTCAGCGGCTGGCGCCATGTTTGTCACCTGGTATTCAGAAGGCTGTGCGGCATTTGAACAGCGCCACGCAGTTTCTCTACAACGGCGTCCACCTGATCGAACTGGAAGTGAAGATGAAGCTGGGCGAGTACTACGCGTTGCAGAGCGCCCACCTCCGGGAGTTGCAGCACAAGGCCAATGCGTCGATCGCCGAGGCGCGGGACCGGATGCGCCGCAATATCGATGACTTCGAGTTTGGCTCGATGAAGGCCATGCGCAAGGTGCGGCCGATCATCCAGCACGGGCTGATGAGCCTGGCCGTGCTCGATCCACGGTTCACCAATTCGATGATCAGCGTGACGGTGTGGGTCGAGGGCAAGGCCGAGGAAGTGCATGGGCGGCTGTTCAAGGAGGCCAGCATGGGCGTGACCCAGGCGAGCAGCGCGGCGGAGCTTGCCTTGGTGGATATCTCGGTGGCGGCAGGGACGTTGGAAGCCGATGCGCGCAAATTATTGCAGGGGATGAAGATCACGTCGCAGCAGGCGGCCCGATTGGTAAAAACCAGTTTTTCCGGGTTGCGCGGGATTGCTGGCAGCTGGGAAGTCCTGCTGGCGACAGGCGGGTTGTATCTGCAGCAGGACAGCCTGGGCAGGAATCAGGAAAAGGCGGAAACGGAGATTGGGCCCAAGGCGTTTGAGGCCAAATTGGCGTTGCAAGGATCGCAGTTGGGCCTGTTGGGAGGGCAAGTCGAACTGGTTGGGCTCATTTTGAGATCAAGTACCGGCCACATGGCTGAGTCATGGGCTAAAAGCACGTCCGGAGCTGGAGTGTCGCTGATAAGGCTCGGTGCAATGGTCAGTGCGATAGCTGGGATTTTTGACACGGTGCAAGCATTTTCTGCTGCTAAACGCGCACTGACAGCAGCGGATAGTAAGGCGGGAGCGCTTTATTATGGTGCAGGGTTCGTATATGGCATCTCCACTGGGGTATTTGCCTATGCAGTTATTAAGTCATTTGTATTAGGGCCTTTAGGTCTGGCTGTAGTGCTGGCGCTCACTGCCTACGCAATCAGCAAGTTGGCTGAGGGAAGCGAATCTACCGCACTAGAGCGCTGGGCACGACGCTGCTACTTTGGTAAGGCTGATGAAAAGCCAGCTGTGCATTGGGATGTTCCTGAGTATGCAGATATTGCATTTGCAGAGCTTAATGCGGCCACGCTAGGCGTGTATGTGGGGGTTCATTTCGAATCCAGGCGCTCAAGCGATCCGGCTGCCTCCAAGATAGGTGGCTTGGTCAGCTTGGAGCTAGAACATCAACTTAAGTTTCGAATTGAATTGCCTGGGTACAGTGATCAGAACTCGGCCTTTCGTTGGACTCTAGTAGTACATCGACAGGGTGACGGAACCTTCCCCGAATTTTTCGGCGGTGAGACTCTTATTGTTGATGAATATCAGGCCTTTCCAGTCAAGGATCTTGCTAAAGCTGTAAAACTCCCTGGCTTTTCTCAGCCAAGGTCGCCTGACTACAAAAGTGATTTTTTGGTGAATAAACAGCGACGATCGTGGGGCTTAGGTGGCTTGCATGTGTCCAGGTTGGAAATCACCGGAGCTGTGGAACTTATGCCGACTATCGGGCTGCATAATATTAGAGCTGCGACACTTTTAGTGATGTATTGGCCAGATAGGAATGTGCCGAATGCCTATGTTGAGGTTTGTGCCAAGGAGGCTAATGAGTGAAAGCTAAGTTCAGGGCTCGGCGGGCTCTTTGTTGGAGTTATGATCTGCCTGATGTCAGCTCGCAGAAGGTTCCGCGTTTTAGTTTTGAGGATATAAATCCATCACCTAACTATCTAGATAAAGTGTACTTGGAGCTTCCTCGATCTACTGTCAGTTTGCGTGGTGTTGCGGTCCTGCTGGGCATTCCAGGGTTGATCGCGTCTTCTGGTGCGCTTATATATTTGTATTTGCTTATGCTGGATGTTAGTTGGTCGCGTGACTGGTATGTTGCTGTTATTATAGTGCTGGTGCCTCTGATTGGAATGTGGGCTGTTGCGTCCTTTGTAAAGATCGACCTAATGCTCCCAAGGGACGAACCAATCCGCTTCAATCGCCTGCGACGCAAAATTTATCTCTATCAATTCAGATTCCACTACATCTATCTGTTCAGCCGCAAACACTGGGGCGTTAAACCGGTCGCCTACAACTGGGACGACGTAACCGCCGAAGTCTACCGAGTCTACGCCCCCGGCCACGGTGGGCTGATCGAAAACGTCATGCTGTCGGTCCGCAACCCGGAAACCAACGAAGTCATCGACCGCGTCTTCTTCACCCACGACCTGTACCACGGTGAAGCCTACTGGGCCATCGCCCGGCTATTCATGCAGCAAGGCCCCGAAGCCCTGCCGAAGTTCGTACACCCACCCCGTGACTGGAACGATGACGATGGCCTGAGCCACATGCATTGCCTGGCACCCAAGGTTAATTGGCCAGAGGAGATAGACCGTGAATCTCGCACCGGGCCATCAGAAGGAGAGACCCAATGAATCCTGTCGTACTTGTAGGCCATCGACATGTCTGCCCGCTGCATGGCATCAACGAGGTAGAAAGCGGCAGTGCAACGTACATCTTCAACGGCAGGGCGGTTGCCAGGGTGGGGGATCGGACCACGTGCGGTGCCGTGATTGAGAGTGGAGCCGAGCATTTCCTGATTGAAGGCGCGGCCGTGGCGCGTAAAGGTGACCGGACGGATCACGGTGGTGTGCTGGAGGAGGGTGATGCTGGGTGGATGCTGGACTGATCAAATGTCTCTTGTACAAGATCGGGCCCACAGATCTCTGTGCGGCTTTGGCAGTGAACACCAGCGCAGCCGGATGGGTTTGCTATCTCGGTGTTGACACCGAGTGCGCCGCGCCACCATTATCCAGCCATATCCACGCAACGGGCTTGCCGGCATGTCCATTTCCAACCACGCCATTTTCGCTTCGGGCTTCATCGCCCAGGCAGGCGCGTGCGTTGCCGTTGCCAAGAAATCCAAGAAACAGCCGCTCATCTGACCGAGGCGCGCTGTCTCGTCAGGTGGGCTGACGAGACAGAAGGCGCCAGGTATCCCTGCCAGACCACTTCGACTCTCCGCTCTGCTGACGCTGACTTTCGGTCAACATCAGGAGTTTTTGCATGTCGAATTTCCGTGGTATCTGGATTGCCCTCGTCACGCCATTGCGCGCCAATGAAGTCGACTTCGCCGCCCTGGAAAAACTGGTGAAGAAGCTGCTCGAAGAGGGTGTGGCCGGTTTTGTGGTGTGCGGTACCACGGGCGAGGCGGCGGCGCTGTCCAAGGCCGAACAACTGGCCGTGCTGGATGCCGTGCTGGCCTGGGTGGAGCCGGGCAGGGTGGTGATGGGCTTGTCGGGCTACAACTTGCGCGAGTTGTTGGCCTTCCAGGCTGAAATCCAGCGGCGTGAGATTGGCGGGCTGCTGGTCCCTGCGCCGTGCTACATCCGGCCTTCGCAGGCCGGCATCGAAGCGTTCTTCAGCACCGTGGCGGATGCCGCCAGCGTACCGGTGATCGTCTACGACATTCCCTACCGCACCGGGGTACGTATCGAGCGTGAAACCCTGCGCCGCATCGTGCGCCACCCGCGCATCGCGGCGGTGAAGGACTGCGGCGGTGACAGCGAGACCACCATGGCCCTGATCCAGGACGGCCACGCCCAGGTGCTGGCCGGTGAGGACGTGCAGATCTTCAACAACCTGTGCCTGGGTGGCGCAGGGGCCATTTCTGCTTCGGCGCATGTACGCGCCGACCTGTACGTGCGCATGCTGCAGCAGGTCGACCATGGCGACTGGGTAGCCGCGCGCGGCACGTTCTACCAATTGCTGCCTTGGATGAAGATGGCCTTTGCCGAGCCCAACCCGGCTGTGGTCAAGGCGGCCTTGCAGCTGCAGGGGCTGATGACCGACGAACTGCGAGAGCCCATGCAGGCGTGCACGGAGATGACCCGGGGCAAGCTGCGAAGCGTTGTGGATTCGCTCGGCGCTTGAGGGTGTACCTGCCGGGCTGTTGTTCTGTTGACGAATGCCCGGCCTTTTGAGCTGCGCTGGCGCGTTGAAAACAAATATCGCTCACTTGGCGCGTCCTTTGTAGGAGCAGCCTTGTGCTGCGAAGAGGCCCGTACTGACAATTCGTATCTGTTGCCTGTACCGGCCTCTTCGCAGCACAAGGCTGCTCCTACCGGGCCCCTGCTAAATTTTCACCTCAGGAGACCGACCTGGCCTCGCCAATCAGGATGTCTTCGAAAAACGCCCCGACCGGCTCGGTAGGGTGGCACAACTGGATCTCCAGCACCCACACCACTTCGCTCGGGACGATTTCCACCTCGGCCAGTTTGTCCTGCCCATACAGCACATGCGGGAAGTCGGCGATGCGATGCCCGGCCAGGTTGCGCTCCAGCTGCCAGCCTTTTACCTGGGCACTGCGCTCGGCGAAGTCGTACAGTTCGCGCCCGGTCAGGCCACGGCCCCAGGCCTGGCGGGTTTCGTCGAACACCTCATGCAGTGCCTTGACGCAGGCGTGGTGCAGCTCGTGCTGGCCGAACACGAAGGTGTCGCCATAGTCGCCCTCATAGCCATCCCATACCGGGCCGACGTCGACCACGACGATATCCGTAGTACGTAATACACGTTGCAGATCAATGCCTTGGCGCGGCGTGCGCACGGTGTCGTCGCCAAAGCGGATGTAGGTCGGGTGCCAGGTGTGCGATGCACCCATCGCCTGCAAGGTTTGCGCGGCCATCTCCAGCGCCTGGGCAGTGGTCATGCCGACTTTCAGCTGGTTCGCTATCGCAGCAACGGCCCGCACCGACTGCTCGCGGGCAGCGAGCATGCCGTCCAGCGAGTAGCGTGGGCCGACTTTTTCAAGCTCCGGGTGCAACGGGCTGGCTGTTGAAGCCTCTGGCGCCAGTGTGCCGCTGGCAACGAAAGCCTCCGCGACAAAACGATGGGCCTGCAGGCCTGCCGCGAGGCACTGCTCGCGAACCTGGCTGATCATCGCCGCATTGCCGCAGGCATAGACCTGGGTGTCGGCCCAGCGATGGGCCTGGGCCAGCGCTACCTGCTGCACCCGCGCCTGGTCCGATAGCACCGGGTACCAGCGAAAGTGAGCGTGTGCACGGCTGGCCTGATCGAGAAACTCACGGTCATAGAAGTCGGCGTCCGATCTGCCGCCCCAGTACAACGTGACCTCGGCATCACCTGCCAGGGCGGTCAGCAGCAATGGCTTGATGCCGGCGTAACCTGTGCCAGTGGCGAACAGCACCAGGGGCCGCTGGTCCTCGTGCTGCCAGGTGCAGGCACCCACCGGCCCTTCCAGCTTCAAGGTGTCACCTGCTTGCAGGGTTGGCAGCAGGCGTTCGGTAAACAGGCCGCCGCTTACCTTGCGGATGTGAAACACCAGTTTCCCCTGGTCCCGGTCGGGCAGGTTGGCGATGGAAAAACAGCGGCTATCGCCGTTGGCGAGCCGAATGCGTACGTACTGGCCAGCCCGTACCGCCAACGGCTGTGCAGGCTGCAGCACCAGTTCGATGATATCGGCGCTCAGTTCGCGTTTACCATGTACCTGCGCGTGGATTTCCAGTGTCTGGGTTTCCAGGGACCAGCCGGGGATTTCCAGGCGCATGTCGCTGCAGGCGTGGCTCTGGCACAGCAACATTTCGTCGTCGGCCAGGGGGTAGCAGGGCGCCGGCATGTCTGCCGTCCGCTGCTTGTCCCGATACTGCCCCGACACCACCTTGACCTTGCACGACCCGCAGGCGCCGCGGCGGCATGAGAAGGGCACCGGCAGGCCGCTGGCGAGCATGGCATCGAGCAGCAGCTCCTGGCTGGCGTCGAAGGTTTTGCCCGAGGGCGACAATTCAATGACGTGGCGGTTCTGCATGGGCATCTCGGGGCAAGTGGAGGTTCGATTGTTGCTATAGTCCAGGACCAGTAGAACCTCCAGTTTCGGTTAATTCACATGGTCCAGCTTCGCAAATGGCAGCCGCTGCTCAAGCTCGACGGGGCGCAGCCGCAGGCTTCGTACAGGCAGATCGTCGAGGGCCTGGTAGCCGCGATCTCCGAGGGCCGCCTGCGCCCCGGTACGCCGTTGCCCGGCACGCGGGAAATGGCGCAACTGCTGAACGTCAATCGCAAGACGGTGATCCTCGCCTACGAGGAAGCCGAGACCAAAGGCTGGCTGGAAAGCGTGCAGCGCCGTGGCACCTTCGTCAGTCGGCAGCTGGCGGCTGGCACCCTGGCCGAGCCCGATGCAGCGCAGCCTTTTGCCCTGGTGCTACAGGAGGAGCCTGCCGTTGCCTACTTCGCGGCCAACGAACAGGCTGCCGCGCAGCAGGATCGGCCGGGTGCGCTGTTCTTTGACAACGGCGCCTGTGACCACCGCCTGCTGCCGCAGACCGTTCTGCACCGCTATTACCGTAATGCCTTGCGCAACAGCTTTGCCGCCAACACCGTGCGCCATGGCAGCGCGTGCAGCAGCCACTCCCTGCGCAGCGCCTTGGCCGACATGCTGCGGCACAATCGCAGCCTGAACGTTGGCGCCGAGCATATCTGCCTGACCCAGGGCGTGCAGATGTCGCTGTACCTGGTGGCTAGCGTGCTGCTCAAGCCTGGTGACGTTGTGCTGGTCGAACGCCTGAGCTATCCGCCCGCGTGGGAGATCTTCCGCCAGCTGGGCGCCCGGCTGGTCACCGTGGACCTGGATGAGGAGGGCTGTCGGGTCGAGCAGATCGATGCACTGTGCCGGCTGCACCAGGTACGCATGCTGTACATCACACCCCATCACCAGTTCCCGACCACGGTCAGCCTGCCTGCCGGGCGCCGGCAGCAGTTGCTGGAACTGGCGCGGCAGCACGACTTCTGCGTGGTCGAGGAAGACTACGACCATGAATACCACTTTGCCGGGAGGCCTTACCTGCCGCTGGCCAGCGACCGTCAGCAGCGGCACGTGATCTACATTGGCTCATTGTCCAAGTCCCTGGGCAGTACGTTCCGTTGCAGTTTCATCGTGGCGCCGGCGGAGGTGGCTGCGGCGCTCGAACGCAGGGCGACGCTGACCCTGGGGCAGGGTGATGCGGTGATGCAGCAGATGCTGGCGGACTTGATCAATGATGGCGAACTGAAGAAGCACTTGCGTCGGGTCACCCGGGAGTATCGCCGACGTCGAGAGACCCTGTTGGTTTGCTTGCGCGATGCCTTTGGCGAGCAGGTAACCGTGCGCGAGCCGGAAGGTGGGCTGGCGCTGTGGGTGAGGTTTGCTGACGAGATCAATGTGGATCAGTTGGTTGGCAAGGCGTTGGAGTTGGACCTGGTGGTACGCAGTGGCCGGCAGTTTTCGCCGTTTGGTCATGCGGAAAATGCCTTGCGCCTCGGGTTTGCCTCGCTGGACATGGATGAAATCCGGCTGGCTACACAACGTTTGGCGCAGGCGGCGAAGGCGATTGCAACATCGGTCCAGCGCAATCCCTGTGGGCGATCACCCAGCCCTTTGGGCTGCGCTGTCGAGTAGAGAACTGAATTCGCAAGCGGTCCGCGTACCCTGTGGGAGCGGCTTTAGCCGCGAAGATCCCAACGCGGTGCATGGCACCGGCTGCGCCGGTGTTCGCGGCTAAAGCCGCTCCCACAGGGGCCCTGCTAATGCAATGAGTTATGGGTAGTTCCATGAGAGCTGACTTGCCGGTGCCATCCACCGCGTTACCTGATCAAGCTTGAGCGGGCTATTTGCGCTGCCACACTCCGCCTTGTTCGCTGACCACCCAGGGCTTGTCCGCGGCATCGATAACCACTCCACCCACCCAGCGCTGCGCAGGGTTGTGGTCAAGCCAATGCGCCTGCCCCGCCAGCACCTGCTCGGCAAGTGCGGTCAGCCGCAACGGCCGTTGCGCCCAAGACTCGCCCGGGCCTTCCAGCAGCAGCGGGTGCGGTGCATGGATCAGGGGCTGCAGCAAAACATGGAACATCATGTCACCCAGGTAAGGCAGCGGTTCATCCTGCATCATCAACTGGGCAAACACACGTCCGGCCGGCAGCTCGCCGCGTGAGGCCAGAATGCGCAACAGCAGGCGTTCGGTGAGGCTCAAGCCGTCGTTCGCCCCCGGCAGTTCCTGAAGTTGCCGCGCAAGGGCCCGGCCCAGCAACGGCAAGGCCGTATGCTGGAGGCCCGCCAGGGCAGCCCAGGCCCTTGGGTCAGGCGCGGTATAGGCTGCCCATGTCTGGCGGGCCAGGGCCAGCACGTCCTCACCCAGCGCGCGACGTTGTGGCCATAGCCAGGCGAGCAAGTCCGGGGCCAGCTGGCCGATACCGATGAAGCGCTCGACGCCAGGTACCTGGGTGATTTCGATCAGCTCCAAGCGGCGCGGCAGGCTGGGCAGGCTGGCGAGTACGCGGATCAGGAACAGCTGGTCGTAAGCGTCACCCTCGCACCACAGCACGATCTTGCTGTCGCTGTTCAAGCCGGCCAGGGCGGTGCGCTGTGCCGCTTGGCGTTGCTCAACGTCCTGGATGCTCAGGTTGAACGCCTGCTGTATGTAAGCGGCCCGAACCTGCCAATACTGCTCCTCGGGCAGTGCGCAGACCGGCCCCATGACCATGGGGTCCTCGAACATCTGGAAGGCACCGGCAAAACCGGCCGTGCGCAAGCTGTGGGCGATGTCGTTGCCGCAGCGCCAATGCTGCACGGCTGCCTCGTCATCGGCGGTGAAGCCAGGGTGGCGTGCCGCAAAAGCGACGGCATCGGCATGGGCCTTGAGCTTGGGCCAACTGGCAAAACCGGCCTCGCGGGCCACCAGCCATTGGGTATCGGCAAGCCGGTAGTCAGGGCCAGGCAGGCCGAGTGCGCGTAGCTGCTCGCGGGTGTCGTCGGCCTTGTGGTTTTTCAGGGCGGTGAGCAAGCGTTTGGCGCGTTTGCGCAAGGCGGGCAGGTCGAGCAGGCCGTGGTGGCGGGATGCATTGATGGCGGGCATGCCAACTCCTTTGGGGCTCGGTCCGCCGACAAGCCGGGAGCTGGTATGGGAATGTGATGATGCTTGGCTCGGGAAACCCCTTGGCGCGGACCGCAGGCGCAGCCAGCGCCCTGGCGCCGACTTTACCGGGTAATGCGCGTGGGTGCAAAGAAGGTCGATGGTGGCCTGACGCGCAGCGTCCGATCGCCGTCAGTGCGCAGCCGTCGGCAGAATGCCCGAGCCCTGGGCCTTGTGCGCGGCTTCTATCAGCTGCAGGTTGCGGCTGCGCAGGGCGTGATTGTTGCCAACACGCAGGTTGGAGCGAAGCGCCAGGGTTTCGGCCTGTTCATACTGCCCTTGCTGAAGGCGCAAAACGCCAAGGTAGTGCAGCGTTGCCGGGTTGTTCGGTTGAATGTGCAGCGCACGCTCCAGGGTGGCCGCCGCCTGGTCCAGCTGGCCGTCGGCATACTGTTGCGAGGCGGTTTCGATCAGCACCGTCGAGGCATTGTTGCTGCGCGTGGGCGCGTAGCGTTCGCCGGCCAGTGCGCCCTGTGCCGTGATTGCGCTGAACAACAGGAGCAGGGCTGACAGAACAGGTGTGCTGGGCATCGGCGGAAGACTCGGCAGGGGGGGCGGGCCAGGTTGGAGGGCGAGCGGATGCTATCGACCGAATTGGAGCGTTGAAGTTCCCGCCTGGGCGGCTTGTTGCCCGTCGCCCGGTCTGTGCCTCGACAACATCTGTTCGGTTACCGCCCATAACCGTACTCCGGCGCCTCAAGCCTGGGGCAGTACCTCCGATAGCAGCACACCCACCGTCGAATCATCGACCAGAAGTGGTGCCAACAAGGAGTACTGCCCCCATGCTTGCCAACCTGAAGATCCGCACCGGAATGTTCTGGGTGCTGTCGCTGTTCAGCGTGACCCTGCTGTTTTCCACCGTCAGTGCCTGGCGGGCGGCGGTGGGCAGCGACCAGCAGATCACCGAACTGGACCAGACCGCGCACCAGTCGGACCGGTTGAACAATGCGTTGCTGATGGCGATTCGCGCCAGTGCCAATGTGTCCTCGGGCTTCATCGAGCAGCTGGGTGGTCATGAGGAAAGCGCCAACAAGCGCATGGCGCTGTCGGTCGAGCTGAACGACAAGAGCCAGAAGCTGGTGGACGAGTTTGTCGAAAACGCCCGCGAGCCTGCGCTGCACGCACTGGCAACGGCACTGCAGGCCACCTACGGCGAGTATTCCAAGGCGGTCGCCGGGCAGCGTGAGGCAACCCGTCAACGTTCACTCGAGCAGTATTTCAAGGTCAACACCGACGCCGGCAACGCCATGGGCCGGCTGCAGGCGCTGCGCCAGCAACTGGTCGGCGCATTGAGTGAGCGCGGTCAGCAGATCATGCTGGAATCCGACCGGCGCCTGGCGCGCGCCCAACTGCTGAGCCTGGGGCTGCTAGGCGTGACGTTGGTGTTGGCGGTGCTGTGCTGGGCCTTTATTGCCCAGCGCGTGCTGCACCCGCTGCGCGAAGCTGGCCGGCACTTCCAGCGCATTGCCGGCGGCGACCTGAGCGTGCCGGTGCAGGGGCAGGGCAGTAACGAGATCGGCCAGCTGTTCCATGAACTTGAGCGCATGCAGCAGAGCCAGCGCGACACTCTGGGGCAGATCAGCAACTGTGCCAGGCAGCTGGACGCAGCCGCCACGGCGCTGAATACGGTCACCGAGGAAAGCGCCAACAACCTGCGCCAGCAGGGCCTGGAGCTGGAGCAGGCCGCTACCGCCGTTACCGAAATGACCACGGCTGTCGAGGAGGTTGCGCGCAATGCCATCACCACCTCGCAGACCACCAGCGAATCCAACCAGCTGGCGGCGCAAAGCCGCCGGCAAGTCAACGACAACATCGACGGCACCGAGGCCATGACTCGGGAGATCCAGGCCAGCAGCGCACACCTGGAGCAACTGGTCGGGCAGGTGCGGGACATCAGCAAGGTGCTGGAAGTGATTCGCTCGGTGTCCGAGCAAACCAACCTGCTGGCGCTCAATGCCGCCATCGAGGCCGCCCGTGCGGGCGAGGCCGGGCGCGGCTTTGCGGTGGTGGCTGATGAAGTGCGTACGCTGGCTTACCGCACGCAGCAGTCGACCCAGGAAATCGAGCAGATGATCGGGCGCGTGCAGGCGGGTACCGAAGCGGCCATGACCTCGATGCAGGCCAGTACCAGTCGTGCCCAGTCGACGCTGGACGTGACACTGGCCTCGGGGCAGGTGCTTGAGGGTATCTACAGTGCGATCGGCGAGATCAACGAGCGTAACCTGGTGATTGCCAGTGCAGCCGAAGAGCAGGCCCAGGTGGCGCGAGAGGTGGACCGCAACCTGCTGAACATTCGCGAGCTGTCGACATCCTCGGCAGCAGGGGCGCAGCAGACCAGTGAGGCGAGCAAGGCGTTGTCGGGGTTGGTGGGGGAGATGGCGGCGTTGGTGGCGCGGTTCAGGGTTTGAGGTCTGGCGGGCACCAGACTGTGGCAGTGGGCGCGCCCGCGAACACCGGCGTAGCCGGTGCCTTCCACCGCGTCGCCTGCTTCGCGGGTAAACCCGCACACAGGGGCACCACCAGCTGAAGGAATGCGCCATACCTGTGGGAGCGGGCGCGCCCGCGAACACCGGCGCAGCCGGTGCCATCCACGGCGTCGCCTGCTTCGCGGGCATGCCCGCTCCCACAGGGACCCCACCAGCTGAAGGAATGCGCCATACCTGTGGGAGCGTGCGCGCCCGCGAACACCGGCGCAGCCGGTGCCATCCACGGCGTCGCCTGCTTCGCGGGTATGCCCGCTCCCACAGGGACCCCACCAGCTGAAGGAATGCGCCGTACCTGTAGGAGCGGGTTTACCCGCGAACACCGGCGCAGCCGGTGCCATCAACCGCATCGCCCGGTTCGAGCGCACGCCATGTGTGCTTTCAGTTATCGATCGTGCTTCGAAGAGGAGCGCCCGGCCTTGTTGTGTTCCTTGGAATGGGCAATGCCGGACCGGGTAGTGCCACGGCCGTTGTCATCATTGCGCAGGCTTCCATAGTGATTGCCGCTCTCGCCATGGTTGCGGGTGGCCTTGCCTGCATGATCACTCTCGTAGCCGGCGCCATTACCGTTGAACCCACCTTTGCCACCGCCATTGCCATTACCTTTGGCATATGCGGAACCAATCGGCGAGACATCGGCAGGCAACAATGCAGTTGCGCCGAGCGCCAGGGCACAGGTAAAGACGGCTACCAGGGTTTTTTTCATGTTTGTTCGCCTCCAAAAGGCGCAGGGGAGGAAATTTGAGTGCGGATACGACATAAGGTTGCCCTTTAAGTTCCGCAGTGCGCAGCCTTTCGACGAAGCGGCTGCCAGGCCCTTTCAGTACCTGGCAGCCTCAAGCTTCATGACTGCTCAGATCTCGACCTGGGTGCCAAGCTCGATCACCCGGTTCAGCGGCAGCTTGAAGTACTTCAGGTTGCTGTTGGCATTCTTCAGCAGGAAGGCAAAAAGGTGCTCACGCCAGCGGGCCATGCCCATCTGCCTGCCTGCAATGACCGTCTCCCGGCTGAGGAAATAAGTGGTGCGCATGGGGCCGAACTCAAGGTCCGCACGCTGACAGCGGCTTAACGCCAACGGCACGTCGGGCTCCTCCATGAAGCCGAAATGCAGGCTCACGCGGAAGAAACCGTCACCAAACTCCTCGACCTCAAAGCGCTTGCCAGCGTTGACCCGTGGCTCGTCCTCGAACACGACGGTCAACAGCACCACCTGTTCATGCAGTACCTGGTTATGCAGCAGGTTGTGCAGCAAGGCGTGAGGCACCGCCTCGGGCCTGGCGGACAGGAATACGGCAGTACCGCCCACGCGGTGAGGCGGCTGGGCCTTGAGGCTGGTAATGAACAGGTCCAGCGGCAGCGAACTTTCGTCCAGCCGCTCGACGATCATCCGTCGCCCGCGCTTCCAGGTAGTCATCAGGGTGAACAGTGCAAGGCCGGCAATCACCGGAAATGCACCGCCCTGGAGGATCTTCGGCGCATTGGCGGCGAAATACAGGCTGTCGACCAGCAGGAATGCCAGCAGCATCGGCACCGCCAGCCAGCGTGGTGCCTTCCACAGCAACAGCACCACTGCCGAAGCCAGCAGTGTGGTGATCAGCATGGTCCCGGTCACGGCTACGCCATAGGCTGCCGCAAGTGCCCCGGACGACTCGAAGCCGACCACCAGCAGCACCACGCCAACCATCAGTGCCCAGTTCACCATGCCGATGTAGATCTGCCCCTGTTCCTCGCTGGAGGTGTGCTGGATGAACATGCGCGGTACGTAACCCAGCTGGATGGCCTGGCGCGTCAGCGAGAACGCACCGGAAATCACGGCCTGGGACGCGATGATGGTGGCCAGCGTGGCCAGCCCGACCATGGGCAGCAGGGCCCATTCGGGCGCCAGCAGGTAAAACGGGTTGCGCACTGCCTGCGGGTCGCCGAGGATCAGCGCGCCCTGGCCGAAGTAGTTCAGTACCAGGCCGGGCAGCACCAGCAGGAACCAGGCCCGGGCGATGGGTTTGCGGCCGAAGTGCCCCATATCGGCGTAGAGCGCTTCGGCGCCGGTCAGCGCCAGCACCACTGCGCCCAGGATCGCAACCCCCATGCCCGGGTGCAGCACGAAGAACTTCACCGCCCAGAGCGGGTTGAGTGCCTGCAGCACCTCCGGGCGCTGGACGATGCCGTGCAGGCCCAGTGCACCCAGCACGACGAACCACAGCACCATGATCGGCCCGAAGAGGATGCCGATGCGCGCGGTGCCATGCTTCTGGATCAGGAACAGGGCCACCAGCACCACCACCGACAGTGGCACGACCCAATGCTCGATACCGTCGAAGGCCAGTTGCAGGCCCTCGACGGCCGATAGAACGGAAATCGCCGGCGTGATCATGCTGTCGCCGTAGAACAGCGCGGCGCCGAACAAGCCGAGCAGCACCAGTATCCTGCCCAGGCGCTGGTAGGGCGCCGCCGCCCGATGCGCCAGGGCGGTCAGGGCCATGATGCCACCTTCGCCCTGGTTGTCGGCACGCAGGATGAACAGTACGTACTTGAGCGATACCACCCAGAGCAACGACCAGAACACCAGCGACAGCACTCCGAGTACGCCAGCGGTGTTGGCCTGTACGCCATAGTGCCCGGCGAACACCTCCTTGAGGGTGTACAGCGGGCTGGTGCCGATGTCGCCATACACCACGCCGACAGCGGCGACGAGCATGCCGACAGGGTTGGACTTGGCGGGAAGGGATTGATTTGCGATAACGGTGGACTGGCTCACGAAAGGTTTCTCTGGACTGGCGGGTATAAATGCATGCCATCCCTGAGCATCGCGCGCCCAGTATTCCTTCTGTCTGCCGGCTCAGTCGTAAAAAGAGCGTAAAAAATCAGCCAGCGCCCCAATACCTGTCAGTCAAGCAATTCGGGGCCGCTTTGCGGCCCGGCCGGCGATGGTTTGGTCAGCCAGGTTGCGCCGCCAGGCTGTTGCTGACGTTACGCCCCAGCACCAGCACCGTAGCGAAACCGCAACCCACCAGGGCCGTGGCCAGGCTCAGCAACACCGAGCTGCCCAGCTGGTCGACGATCCGACCGCCGAAGAACGAGCCCAGTGCAATGATCACCTGGAACATGGCAACGAACAGCGGCATACCACGTTCGACATCCTTGGGCGCGACGACGAACATCCAGATACTGGCGCAGGCCGGGAACGCGCCGAAGGCGAAGCCCCACAACCCGATCAGCATCGCGGCACCGGTCATGCCGGTGGCGAAGTGAGGGAACAGGGCAGTGCTGGTGCCGATCATCAGCGCTACCAGCAGCAGGGTGTGACGTACGCTGCGGTTGGCGGCGAAACCGGCGAAGATATTGCCGAATACCCCGGCCACGCCATAAAGCAGCAGCAACGAGCCAATGGTAGGCCCATCGAAGCCGGAGCTTTGTTTGAAGAAGGGCGCGACATAGGTGTACGCGGCAAAGTGCGCCAGGCCGATCAGCAACACGGCAATCAGGCCAACCCGCGCCTGTGGGTTGATGAACAGGGCCGGCAGGTCGCTGATGCGAATGGCTTTGTCCGGGTTGAGCCGCGGGAGCAACAGGATCTGCGCCAGCAGCACCGGTATGCCCAGTAGCGCGGTTATTAGGAAGGTCATGCGCCAGCCCATCAGGCCACTCAACCAGGTGCCCACCGGCACGCCCAGCACGGTGGCCAGGGTTACGCCGACCATGATGATCGAGGTGGCCTGGGCTACGCCCACGCCCTTTGGCGCCAGGCGGCCGCTGAGGGCAATGGCCGTTGCCCAGAAGCCGCCGATACTCACGCCCAGCAGCACGCGGCCGAACAGCAGCAGGTTGAAGTCGCTGGCGTAGGCTACTACCGCGTTGGCGATGATCATGATCAGCGTCAGCCCGATCAGCAGGTAGCGACGGTCCAGAGCGCCAATGCCCACCGAGAGTAGTGGGGCGGCGAGGGCGGCCATGATGCCGGGCAGGGTGACCATCAGGCCGGCGTGGCCTGCACTGATGCCAAGGTCGCTGGCGACATCGTTGAGTACGCCCACCGGCAGGAACTCGCTGGTCACCAGGGCGAAAGCGCCGACGGCGACCGAAAGGATTGCCAGCCACTGCTGGCTGACGCTTTGTTGATCATGTTCGGGGAGGCCGCGAGGGGCCTGGCTGGCACTTGGCATGGTATTGGATTCCAAGAGAGGGATGTCGCCTGAAGCAGGCGCGAGGAGCGGGGGAAATTTGCCGGGGATTATAGGGGGCGGTTTCGCCTGGCCAACATGCGGGTCGCTCGATAGTAATCATCAGCGCAATCGATGAAACGCCTTGCGCAGAGCGCCCGCTGTTGGATGGGAGCGCAGAGAACAAATATCGCTCGTTTGAAGCGTCCATTGTAGGAGCAGCCTTGTGCTGCGAAGAGGCCGGTACTGACAAAGCCTTTGTATTGCTTGTCCCGGCCTCTTCGCAGCACAAGGCTGCTCCTACAAAACCTCACTTAACCAATGAGTCGCCTGTCCGCGAAGGACAGGCACGTGTCCTCCACATCACATGCATCTTATGGCGATACCAGCACATCGCACTGGGATTCGTTCAGCACATGCTTGGTGACGCTGCCTATCAGCAGCTCTTCAAGCGCGCTTTCCCCTTGCTTGCCAACCACGATCAGGTCGCATTCCAGCTCTTGTTCCTGCTCGGCAATCCGCCAGGCAGGGTCGCCATGCACCACGATTTGCCGAGCATCTGCCACTCCGGCGGTTTCGCTCAAGGCCGCGAGCTGCTGGACCGCATCCTTGCGGATGACATTGCGGTAGTGAGCAAGGGTCTCATGGTCGATGTGGGCGAAACGCATGCTGCCTTCGAACGGCGCTTCGTAAACATGCAACAGAATGATCTCGGCCTGTGGGGCAATGGCTTTTGCCAGTTCGATGGAGCGCAGTGACGAAGGCGAAAAATCAACTGCAACCAGCAAGGTCCGGTAGGCATCGCGTGGCGCCTGCTTGACCACCAGCAAAGGGCAGGGCATGCGGTTCAGCATCTTCTGCACCGTGGAGCCCAGCAGCAGGCGCCGCGCGACGCTCTGGCCCTTCGCCCCGCATACCAGCAGGTCGCTGCGTTTATCCTGCACCACACGGGTGATCTCCGTGGTCACCGAGCCATGCGCTACCTGCACGCCAGCGGCGATGTCATGGCGCTGGAACAGCATTGCAGCCAGTGCGCGGATTTTTTCGCCAGCGGTATCCAGCACGCGCTTCAGCAGATCATCACCAGGTGCGACCAACTGCTTCAAGCGCTCGAAGGGGGCCGGGTTGGCAACGTACAGCAGGTCCAGCGATGCCTGCTGCGCCTTGCTCAGGTGCGCAGCGCGCTCTGCCGCGTTGCGGGCGGAGGTGGACAGGTCGGTTGCTACCAGTACGTGGTTCAGGTGGCTCATGTGGGACTCCTTATCCAAGGCCGCGCACAGTGCTCGATGGCGATGGCCTTGAGCACAATGCGCATGGCGGTTTTCGATTCGTTCCTTGCTGGCAGCCATCGTCGCGCGAACCCGGCCCAGCGGCTTGACGTGCGTCAAGGGAGCACTTCGGCTGATAGGCTCGCAGGGGTATTGCGATTGTTTGCATGAGTCAACTTGATGCTTTCCCGTAGCAGTACTAATACTAAGAGACTGCCGGGAGGGGGATGATCATGCAGATGCGCTTTGTTGTGGTTCCCGCTGTGCCGCTAAAGAAAGAGATTTACCCGCGTAGTCTTGGCTTTCCCGCAACGTTAGGGGAGGGCTATGACCTTTATGACACACAGGAAAAGCTGCGCCTGACCCTCAACTACCCCACACGTGCCGAGGCGGAATTCGTATGCGCATCCCGCAACAGTTGCCGGGATGCCGACACGGCGGATATCGCCGGGAATGGTTGATGCTGTGGCGGACACCGGCGTAGCCGGTGCCATGCATCACATTGCGTTCTTCGCGGGCACGCCCGCACAGGGATTGCGCCCGGTTCAGGGCTTGTGGTCATGCGTGCTTGAGCGCTTCCACCAACTGTGCCTTGGTCATGGTGGAGCGTCCTTTGATGTTTTTGCTGCGCGCTTCCTTCATCAGGCTTTGCTTGCTCTGGGTTTCCAGGGAGCTGCCCGATGTGCGGGAATGACCTTGGCGCGACTTCGCCGCCCGTTTGGCCGAGTCCGAGCGGGCAGTTTTCTTCTCGCTGGAGGATGTAGCCTTACCCGAGCCACCTTTCTTCTCGCCTCCACCGGACTGTTTGTTCACGGTGGCCCAGGCACGCGCTTCGGCCTGCTCTTTGGGCACGCCTTTTTGCTCGTAGCTTTCCTCGATGTGTTCGGCCTTGCGCTTCTGCTTGTCGGTGTATTTGTCCTTGTCGCCGCGTGGCATGGCACTCACTCCCGTCTGCTTTGCATGTGCGGTTGAATGCCGCGGCAACGCCAGAGTGCCCGGTAATCGACGAGCGGCGCCACGAAGCCTGCTGCCTGCCGGAAGCAGTCATTCAATCGACACATCGAAGCCGTAGGGTTGAGACAGGAACCACTCCAGGGCTCTGGCCCCTGATGTTGCCGTGATGGCGCCGCCAGACGGCTCTACCCTGCGGCCTGCCATTCATCGGTCACAAAGCTGTAACATTGCTGCTGCAAAGTGTGCCGGCCATCACACGGAGCGCTTTTCGATGATACGCCTGATGAAATCTGCTGCACTCGCCGTTGCCGTTTCTCTTTGCGCCACTTCGGCATCCTTTGCCGCAGAGAACATCCGCCTGACCGGTTCCGGCGCAAGTTTCCCGGCACCGATCTACCTGACCTGGTTCAAGGCCTTCAGCAAGGAAACCGACGGTGTCACCGTTGACTACCAGTCCAAGGGGAGCGGGGCGGGTGTTCAGGACTTTCTGAACAAGACCGTCGACTTTGCCGCCAGCGACTCGGCAATGAAAGCCGAAGAAATCGCCAAGGTCGGCGAAGGCGTGCAGTTGCTGCCAATGACCGCCGGTGAGATCGTCCTGGCTTACAACCTGCCAGGCAACCCCAAAGGGCTGAAGCTGCCACGCGATGTGTACTCCAACATCTTCCTCGGCAAGATCACCCAGTGGAACGACCCGCAGATCGTCGCGGCCAACCCTGAGCTGAAACTGCCCGCCACCCCGATCACCGTGGTCGTGCGTGCCGACTCCAGCGGCACCACTGCGGTATTCACCAAGCACCTGTCGGCCATCAACGCTGACTTCAAGCAAGCGCTGGGTGAAGGCAACACCGTCAACTGGCCGGCCAGCGACAAGTTCATCAAGTCGCCGAAGAACGATGGCGTAACCGCCACCGTCCGCCAGACCCCAGGCGCCATCGGCTACATCGAATACGGCTTCGCCAAGCTGGCCAAGGTCGACTTCGCCCAGCTGCAGAACAAGGCCGGCCAATACGTCGTGCCGAACGCCGAGAGCGGTGCCGAGGCGCTGGCTGCGGTGAAGATGCCGGAGAACCTGGTGGCCTGGCTGCCTGACCCGGACGGTGCCAAGTCCTACCCGATCACCTCCTACACCTGGATGATCTTCCGCAAGGACAACGGTAACCCGGCCAAGGCCAAGGCCATGCGCGAAATGGTCGAATACAGCCTGACCGAAGGCCAGAAGATCGCCGACTCGATGGGCTACATCCCGCTGCCAGCGTCGGTTGTCGATCAGGTACGCAAAGCGTCGGCCAACATTCAGTAACACGTCCAGGCGCTCCCGGTGTGGTCTGGCGGCCATGCCGGGTGTGTTTGCTCTCTGTCCCGGAACTTGCCCATGAACACTCCTTTTGCCATCCCGGCTAACCCCGACTCCGCGTGCCAGCCACCGTCTGCGAAAGACTTCCTGGTTGATCGCACCTTCCGTGCGCTTGCACGCATCGGTGTGGTGCTGGTGCTGGCGCTGGTCTTCGCGCTGGTCTACGAAGTGGGCCGCAAGGCACTGCCAGGCATCGAGAAGCACGGTTTTGACGTGCTGTTCGGCAGTGTCTGGGACGTCAACCAAGGCAAGTACGGTATTCTGCCAGCGATCTGGGGCACGCTCTACAGCGCCCTTATCGCCCTGTTGATCGCCGGTTTCTTCGGCGTCAGCATGGCCATCTTCCTCACCCAGGACTTCCTCCCGGCCCGGCTGGCGGCGGTGTTCCGCACCATCGTCGAGCTGCTCGCTGCCATCCCCAGCGTCGTCTACGGCCTGTGGGGGATCTATGTGGTCATCCCGGCCATTCGCCCGCTGACCACCTGGCTGAACAGCGAGCTGGGCTGGATTCCCTTTTTTGGTACTTCCCTGAGCGGCCCAGGGCTGCTGCCTGCCGCGCTGGTGCTGGCGATCATGATTCTGCCGACCATCGCCGCCGTTTCGCAGGACGCCCTGACCAGCGTGCCGATGAAGACCAAGCAGGCCGCCTACGGCCTGGGCGCCACCCACTGGGAGGCCATTCTCAAGGTAATGGTGCCATCGGCAGCCACCGGTATCTTTGGTTCGCTGGTACTCGGCCTGGGCCGTGCGCTGGGTGAAACCATGGCGCTGGCCATGCTGGTGGGCAATGCCAACAACATTTCCCTGTCCTTGTTCGCCCCGGCCAACACGCTGGCGGCCTTGCTGGCCCTGAACTTCCCGGAGGCCGGCCCGAACGAGGTCGAGGTACTGATGTACGCCGCACTGGTGCTGATGTTCATCACCCTGCTGGTGAACGTGCTCGGCTCGATGATCATGCTCTACGCCCAGCGGGGTAACAAATGATGACCAACCTCACCACCCCTGCAAACGCGTTGCCCAGCCTGCAGCGCAAGCTGGAAGGCCGTTCCCTGCGCAGCCTGTTGTTGACCACGCTGGCATGGTTCGCGGCACTGGTTGCCAGCGTGCCGCTGATCTCCGTGCTGTACATGCTGATCACACGCGGTGGCGCACGCCTCAACCTGGAGGTGTTCACCGAGCTGCCACCCACCGGTTTCGAGATGGGCGGGGGCTTTGGCAACGCCATGGCCGGTACTTTCGTCATGGTCGGCATTGCTGCTGCCATCGCCGTCCCGGTCGGTATCCTGGCCGCGGTGTTCCTGGCCGAACTCGGCCCGGACAGCAAGCTGGCCAACACCGCGCGCTTTGCCGCCAAGATGCTCACCGGCCTGCCGTCGATCCTGGCTGGCGTATTCGCCTATGCCCTGGTGGTGATGACCACCGGCACCTACTCCGCGCCGGCAGGTGGTGTGGCCCTGGCGGTACTGATGCTGCCCATCGTCGTGCTGACCGCTGAAGAGTCGATGAAGATGGTGCCCAAGATCATGAAGGATGCCGCCTACGGCATGGGCTGCACCCGTGCCCAGGTGATCTGGAAAATCGTCCTGCCCACCGGCCTGCCGGCCATCCTGACCGGCGTCATGCTGGCCGTGGCCCGTGCCGCCGGCGAGACCGCGCCGCTGCTGTTCACCGCGCTGTTCAGCAACTACTGGATCCTGCATGACGGTGACCTGGCGGTCATGAACCCGACGGCCTCGCTGGCCGTACTGATCTACAACTTCTCCGGCATGCCATTCGACAACCAGCTCGAGCTCGCCTGGGCGGCCTCGCTGGTACTGGTGATGATCGTGCTGGTAATCAACATTCTGAGCCGAGTATTCGGCAAGCCCAAGTATTGAGAAAGGGAGCATCCGACCTTGAACGTATCCACTGCGCCAAAAGCCGCTCCCGTGGTCAGCGAAGCCCCCATTGTCATGGACTGCAAGCTGGACAAGATCTTCTACGGCAATTTCATGGCCGTTCGCGACAGCCATGTGCCGATCCGCAAGAACGAGATCACCGGTTTCATCGGGCCGTCCGGCTGCGGCAAGAGTACCGTGCTGCGTAGCCTCAACCGCATGAACGACCTGGTGAAGGGCTTCCGTTTCGAAGGCCATGTGCACTTCCTGGGCCAGGACGTCTACGGCAAGGGCGTCGACCCTGTGGTGGTGCGCCGCTACATCGGCATGGTGTTCCAGCAGCCCAACCCGTTCTCGATGAGCATCTTCGACAACGTCGCCTTCGGCCTGCGCCTGAACCGCTACAAGGGCGATATCGGTGACCGCGTCAAGCACGCGCTGCAGGGCGCCGCGCTGTGGGACGAGGTGAAGGACAAGCTCAAGGTCAGCGGCCTGGCCCTGTCAGGCGGCCAGCAGCAGCGTCTGTGCATCGCCCGCGCCATCGCCACCGAGCCGGAAGTGCTGCTGCTGGACGAACCCTGCTCGGCACTCGACCCGATTGCCACCCGCCGGGTGGAGGAGCTGATGGTCGAGTTGAAGAAGGACTACACCATCGCCCTGGTGACCCACAACATGCAGCAGGCGATTCGTGTGGCCGACACCACCGCGTTCTTCTCGGTCGATATCTCCAAGGGCACCCGTACCGGTTACCTGGTCGAAATGGGCCCGACCACGCAGATTTTCCAGAACCCGCGTGAGCAGCTGACTGCTGACTACATCAGCGGCAAGTTCAGCTGAGGCCGCACGTGCCAAGGTGGCCGGGTGTTGCAGTCAGGAAGGCTGCAACACCCGGCCGCATTACCTTCCGTCAAGTGTTACCAGGGATTTCCAATGCCAGCGACGCGTCGTCTTGATCTGCCAGCGGTAGAGCGCGCACTGCGTGAGGTGCAGGCCCGCTTTGCCGAACTCAGCCAGCATTTCACCGAACCGCGCGATCCGTTTACCGACGAGGTGCTGCTGAATGTGGTTGAAGGCTATGCCCTGATTGACGACTATGTCGCCCGGGGTGTCGACCTTTTCGACCTTCAGCAACTGAACCTGATGCTGGAGATCAATGCCACCGTGCTGTGCGGCAGCGACCCGGCACGCAGGCTGGAGTTTGCCCCGCACCTGGCGGCGACCGAGGCGCACTTTTTCAACAACGTGGAGGGCGGCATCAAGGACCTCTACAACTGGTATTGCTCGTACGGCAGCGACTCGATCTGGAAGCGCGCGGCGGGTGTCTACGTTCGAATTCTGAGCAAGCCGCAGCTGTTCATCGAAGGCAACAACCGCACAGGGTCGCTCATTGTCAGCTACCTGCTGATGCGCGCGGGGTTACCGCCATTCGTGTTGTCGCTGGACAATGCCGAGGGTTACTTCAACCCATCCTCGGTCATACGCAACTCTGCCAAGCATGGTGTCAAGGCTTTGTACGAACTACCCAAGATCAAGAAAAAGTATGCAGCTTTCCTTGAAGCGCACGCGCCTGAGCCCGGCAAGTTCTTCCTGGGCGTCACATCCATGCCTGCGCGCGAGAGGTGCCGCTGATGCAAAGCTCTTCTCTGTTCCAACGCGGGCGGCAAGCCATCGAGCGCACGTTCAACCGCCCGCAGATACGCATTTCGTTCGATATCGACGACACGCTCGCCTGCCAGGCCGACCATGCCGCCGCCGAGGACAGCAAGCTGCCGGCGTTCATCCACCGCTGGTTGGGTGAACCCCTGCGCAGTGGCACGCGCTCGCTGATGCGCGATTTGCGCCGCCAGGGCTGCAGCATCTGGATCTACACCTCGTCGGGGCGCACACCGTCCTACATACGCCGTTGGCTGATGCTCTACGGTATCCGGGTCGATGGCGTGGTCAACAGTGACCGGCACCAGCATATCCTGGCCGTGAACGGGCTTGAGAATGCGCCTTCCAAGTTGCCGTCGGCTTTCGATATCGACCTGCATGTCGATGATTCCGAGGGCGTGCGGCTGGAAGGCGTCGACCACGGTTTTCGCGTGGTGGTGGTGTGCCCCAAGGATGAGAACTGGGCGCAGAAAGTGATGGATGCGGCGGTCGATGTGCAGGCACAGCTGGCCTGGCAGCAACCGCACCGCTATGAAATGCCGGTACGGCAGCGTTCGCAGGCCCTCGCTTCCTGAGGGCTTCAAGGTACTTTTCTCGTTACGCCTCTTCGCTACTTGTTGCCCCCCCACACCTCCCTTCGCGGTTTCCCATTTTCAGCTTCGGCTTGACTCGTGAAATTTTTCATGTAATTTTTCATGAAAAATAACTCTAAAAATTTCACGGCAGTCTCAAACGATGAAGATGCACGAAGAGGTTGAAGCCCTCGCGATCCTTATTCACGACCTGCGCAAATTCAAGAACCTGACCCTGGGCGAACTGGCCGAGCGCATCAACCGCTCGGTGGGCTTCCTGTCCCAGGTCGAGCGCGGTGTTTCGCGCCCTACCGTGGCCGATCTCACCGCCATCAGTGAAGCGCTCGGCGTATCCACCGCGTACTTCTACAACCTGAGCAAGCCCCGCAGCGTCAGCTGGGTCACGCGCCCCCACGAGCGGCGCACGCTGTACCTCGAGTCGGGCATCACCGATGTGCTGGCTTCGCCCACCATCGGCGGCGCGTTCTCCATGCTCGACAGCCATCTCGAGCCAGGCGCCAGCAGTGGCGAGCTGTACCTGACCGACCGTTCCGAGCAAGGCTGTTTCGTGCTCGAAGGCGAACTCACGGTCTGGCTGGACCACGGCGACGCCGTGACCCTGCAGGCCAACGACTGCTTCCAGCTGCACCCCCACGCGCAGTTCCGTTACGCCAACCTGACGGAAAAAGCCACCCGCGTGCTCTGGGTCTTCAACTGAATTCGTTCACCTCACAAGGACAAGAAGATGAGTGTCGTCTTTCCGGATCTGCTGACTGAAGTGCGCTCGTTCCGAGCGAAACACCCAGAAATACGTTATGTCGACCTGATTGCGCTGGATATTCCCGGGCACTTCTACGGCAAGCGCTACCCCATGGACATGCTGGAAAAAGTCGCAGCCGGCGCGCCGCTGAAGTTGCCGCAGAACTGCGTGCTGCTGGGCACCCAGGGTGGCCTCTATCCAATCGGTGACTACTGCTTCGCCGATGGCGACCCGGATGCCGCCCGCCGCCTGGTGCCGGGTACCCTCAGGCCGGTGCGCTGGGAAAAGGAACCGATCGCGCAGATGCTCATCACCTCTGACGGCACCGCCAACCCCATCGAGTTCGAGCCCCGTGAAGTGCTGGCCCGGGTGATCCAGCGCCTGGCCAGGCGCGGCATTCGCCCGGTGGTGGCCTTCGAGCTGGAGTTCTACCTGTTCGACCGCAAGCTCGATAACGGCCTGCCACAGTACCCACGCGACAAGGCGACCGACGACCACGACGACCAGCCGAACATGCACATCGAGCGGCTGTCGCGCTTTGCACCGGTGCTGCACGAAATGGTCGATGGTGCCAACGAGCAAGGCGTGCCGGCGAACGTCATCACCGCGGAGCTGGGCCCAGGCCAGTTCGAGATCAACTTCTCGCACAGCGACGATGCCATGAGCGCGGCGGACTGGTCGGCGCTGTTCTGCCGCAGTACCCGCGGGATCGCGATGAAGCACGGCTACCGAGCCAGCTTCATGAGCAAGCCGTACCTGGATGCGCCGGGCAGCGGCATGCATGTGCACGTCAGCCTGTACGACAACGCCGGCAACAACATCCTCGCCGGCGATGACCAGCGCAAGCTGCGCCATGCGGTGGCAGGGTGCCTGGAGTTGCTGCCGCACTGCATGCCGATCTTCGCCCCGAACCACAATGCCTACCGCCGTTACGGTGCCATGGTCAACGCGGCGAGCAAGGCCAGCTGGGGTTTCGAAGATCGCGATGCGTGTATTCGCATCCCCGAGTCCGACCCCCGCAACCTGCGCATCGAACACCGCCTCGCTGGGGCCGATGCCAACCCGTACCTGGTGCTGGCGGCCATCCTGACCGGGATGGAGCATGGCCTGGAACGTGGCGTCGAGCCCATCGCCCCGCTGAACGACAACCGCCAGAGCGGCATCGAGTTCCCCAAGGATGCCTTCAGTGCCCTGGCCGCCATGCGTCACCACCCGGAGGTCAACGCGGGCCTGGGCAGTGAATTCGTGATGGTCTACTGCGAAAACAAATACCAGGAGCAACTGGACTTCATGCGCCACATCGATGCCCGCGAATACCGCTGGTTCCTGTAGGTGCCGGGGTCGGGGCAGCGCCGCTGCACCCTGCCTTTCTACCGTTTCAATACAACGCGCAATATGGATTTGCCGGAGGAAGATATGCCACGTGTGCCCGTTATCGGCATTACCGCATGCACCAGCATGATCGAGCTGCATGCAACCCAGACCATCAGCGAGAAGTACGCGCGCGCGGCGGCCAAGGCAGCGTGTGGGCTGCCCATCGTGATACCCAGCCTCGCAGACCTGATGGACAGCGCCGATATTCTCGACGTGGTGGACGGGCTGATCTTCACCGGTTCGCCGTCCAACATCGAACCGTTCCACTACAACGGACCGGCCAGTGCAGCGGGCACCCATCACGATCCGCTGCGTGATGCCACCACACTGCCACTGATGCGTGCGGCCATCGCCGCCGGAGTGCCGGTGCTGGGCATCTGCCGTGGTTTCCAGGAAATGAACGTGGCGCTCGGTGGCACCTTGCACCAGAAAGTGCATGAGACCGGCATGTTCATGGACCACCGCGAAAGCAAGGGTGAGCCCATCGAAAAGCAATACGGCCCGCGTCACGCCCTGCATATAGAGCCCGGCGGCATGCTCGACCGCATGGGTTTGCCGGCGGTCATCGATGTCAATTCCATCCACGGCCAGGGCATCGATGTACTGGCCCCCGGGCTGAGGGTGGAGGCGCTGGCGCCCGATGGCCTGGTGGAAGCTGTTTCGGTCGAGAACAGCAAAGGCTTTGCCCTGGCCGTGCAATGGCACCCCGAGTACCAGGTCATGGACAACCCGCATTACCTGACCATCTTCCAGTCCTTTGGCAAGGCCTGCCGGCATCGCTCGGTACTGCGCCAGATGCTGTTGAAGACCGCCTGACAGCGATCTTTCCCAATTACAAAAAAGTACCTGCGCAGCACGGCTGCGCAACTTGATGGAGTGAAGTCAATGAGTGAGCAGAATTCGCAGACCCTTGCCTGGCAAGCCATGAGCCGCGACCACCACCTGGCCCCGTTCAGCGATGTTCGGCAGCTGGCCGAGAAAGGCCCGCGCATCATCACCTCGGCCAAAGGTGTGTACCTCTGGGACAGCGAGGGCCACAAGATTCTCGATGGCATGGCGGGCCTGTGGTGCGTGGCGGTGGGCTATGGGCGCGATGAGCTGGCCGACGTCGCCAGCCAGCAGATGAAGCAGCTGCCGTACTACAACCTGTTCTTCCAGACCGCGCACCCGCCCGCACTGGAACTGGCCAAGGCGATCGCCGATGTGGCCCCGCAAGGCATGACTCACGTGTTCTTCACCGGCTCTGGCTCCGAAGGCAACGACACCGTGCTGCGCATGGTCCGCCATTACTGGGCGCTCAAGGGCCAGAAGAACAAGAAGGTCATCATCGGCCGCATCAACGGTTACCACGGCTCCACCGTGGCCGGCGCGGGCCTGGGCGGCATGAGCGGCATGCACCAGCAGGGCGGGCTGATCCCGGATATCGTGCATATCCCGCAGCCATACTGGTATGGCGAAGGCGGCGACATGACCGAGGCCGACTTCGGCGTGTGGGCGGCCGAACAGCTGGAGAAAAAGATCCTCGAAGTTGGCGTGGACAACGTTGCCGCCTTCATCGCCGAACCGATCCAGGGCGCTGGCGGGGTGATCATTCCACCGCAGACCTACTGGCCGAAGGTGAAGGAGATCCTGGCCAGGTACGACATCCTCTTCGTCGCTGACGAAGTGATCTGCGGCTTCGGCCGTACAGGCGAGTGGTTCGGTAGCGACTACTACGACCTCAAGCCCGACCTGATGACCATCGCCAAGGGCCTTACCTCCGGCTATATCCCCATGGGCGGCGTGATCGTGCGAGATGAAGTGGCCAAAGTCATCAGCGAAGGCGGCGACTTCAATCACGGCTTCACCTATTCCGGCCACCCGGTGGCGGCTGCGGTCGGCCTTGAGAACCTGCGGATCCTGCGTGACGAAAAGATCATCGAGCAGGTGCACGACAAGACCGCGCCTTACCTGCAACAACGCCTGCGCGAGCTGGCTGACCACTCGCTGGTAGGCGAGGTACGCGGCCTGGGCATGCTCGGTGCGATCGAGCTGGTGAAGGACAAGGCCACCCGCGCGCGCTATGAAGGCAAAGGTGTCGGCATGATCTGTCGCCAGCACTGCTTCGACAACGGCCTGATCATGCGTGCCGTGGGTGACACCATGATCATCGCGCCGCCGCTGGTTATCAGCATCGAGGAGATCGACGAACTGGTGGAGAAGGCCCGCAAGTGCCTGGACTTGACGTACGAGGCTGTTCGGTAAGGGGGGCTGCTGTGCAGCCCATCGCCGGCAAGCCAGCTCCCACCTCGACCGCATCGACTTCAAGTGCTGCGCAGTACCTGTGGGAGCTGGCTTGCCGGCGATGGGCCGCAAGGCGGCCCCGAATTAAACTGCCGGTTCCCGCAATTCCTTGAAGAATCTTGCTTTGTGAAATGAATCATGTACTTTTCAGGGCATCAATTTTTCCCATCCGAAAGTCGCGATTCAACCATGAAAGTTCACGAAGAGATCGAAGGCCTGGCCGTACTGATTCGCGACCTGCGCAAGTTCAAGGGCCTGACACTGGGCGAACTGGCCCAGCGCATCGGCCGTTCGGTGGGCTTTCTGTCCCAGGTCGAACGGGGCGTATCCCGCCCAACCGTGGCCGACCTCACGGCTATCAGCGAAGAGCTCGGCGTCTCCACGGCCTATTTCTACAAGCTGGACCAGCCCCGCGAGCTCGAGTGGGTCACCCGCCCTCACGAGCGTCGTACCCTTCACCTGGCCGGTGGCATCACCGATGTGCTGGCATCCCCCACGATAACGGGCGCGTTCTCCATGCTCGACAGCCACCTGGAGCCGGGGGCCAGCAGTGGCGAGGAGTACCTGGACGACAGCTCGGAGCAGGGCTGCTTCGTGCTCGAAGGCGAACTGACCGTCTGGCTGGATGGCGGCGAGCCGGTAACGCTGCGCGCCAATGACAGTTTTCAGCTGCAACCCCACGCGAGCTTTCGTTACGCCAACCTGACAGACAAGCTCACCCGCGTGCTCTGGGTATTCAGCTGAGAGGGGAATCCAGGCTGGCTCTGGAGTCACCAGGCAATCGGTGTCCCGTCCCACGCCCAGAATGTACCGCTCTGTTCCGGGCCGTGTCGGCTCACCAGCGCTAGAATGCATGTGGCTGCAAACGCCGGCGAGAACAGTTTTCCTGGCGCCACATTGCCCTGAAAGGGTTGGGAAAGGCGGGTGTCGGTGGTCCCGGGATGCAGCAACAGTACCGTGGAAGCGGGGTTCAGTCGCTTGAGCTCGATGCTCGCGGTACGCAGAAGCTGGTTGAGCGCCGCCTTGCTGGCGCGATAGCTGTACCAACCGCCAAGATGATTGTCGCTGATCGACCCGACCCGCGCCGACAGCGCCACATAGGTCATCGGTTGCTGTCGCAACAAGGGCAGCAAGTGCCTGAGCAGCAGGACAGGGGCGAAACAGTTGGTCGTGAAGCTGGCCAGCAGCCCCGCCATATCCACCTGTGTCAGCGCTTTTTCGGCCCGTGCGGGTGGCGCTTGCAGCACGCCAAGCGTGCAAAATACCAGGTTCAAGTGGTTGCAGCAGGCTCCCACCCGCGCCGCCAGTGTTTGCAGTGCCACTTCGGAACAAGCGTCGCAGTCGATGCGAACCAACTGTCGTGGGTGCTCGGCGAACAAAGCATCCAGCGCAGGGTTGCTGGTGGCATGTCGCGAGACGGCAAACACCCGTCCGATGTCGTCGCGCGCCAGCAGCTGTGTGCACAGTGCAAGGCCGATCCCCTGGCTGGCTCCGCAGACCAGCACGTTGGCGGGGGGTATGAAGGTCATTGATAAGGCTCACTGAACTGCCTCCTTTGCCGGCCCCGACGCAGGTATGCCACTGTCACTGGCTCTGCCGAAACAAGGCCCTGAGACCCGCAAGTAAAAGTTGTACAACCTCATAAAAAACTGTACATAGTTTCTAATATTGTACAGGTATTTCACGTGCTCGAGGTCAGTATGGGGCACACGACTCGTTGGGCCTGGCTTTGCCTGCTATTGACTGCCCTGTCGGAGGCGGCGGACTGGCGAGCGGAGCTGCCGGCAGCGCAACGGCTGGGCGTCGGTGAGTTCAGCTGGTTTGGCTTGCGCCTTTACACCGCACAGCTATGGGCAGCAGGTCCGGTCCAGGACTGGAGCCGGCCTTTTGCCCTTGAGCTGGCCTATCACCGAAGCCTGTCCAGGGACACGCTGGTACAGGCCAGCCTCGAGGAAATGTACCGCCTGGCACCTGAAAACCTGACGCCGCAGCGGCGCGCGGCGTGGTCCCAGGCCATGCAGCAGGCGTTTGTGGATGTACGGCCAGGCATGCGCATCACCGGCTTGTACATGCCGGGGCAGGGCTGCCGCTTCTACGTCGATGGCAAACTCAGCCGGGCGGTCGCCGACCCCGTTTTTGCACGGGCGTTCTTCGCCATCTGGCTCGATCCGCGGGCCAGGGATCAACAACTGCGTCAGCGTCTGCTGGGGGGCATGCCATGAATCTGCGTAGCGGTAACGCTGACCAGCCTGGGGTAGCCTGAAGATGCGCCTGGGTCTGGTACTGGGTGACCAGCTGTCCTTCGACCTGGCAAGCCTCAACGCCCTCGATCCTGCCCGCGATGCTGTGCTGATGGCGGAAGTGGAAGGGGAGGCCAGGTACGTGCCGCATCATCCGCTGAAGATCGTCCTGATCTTCAGCGCCATGCGGCACTTCGCACTGGCACTGCGCGAGCGCGGTTGGCAGGTGCATTATGTGCAACTCGATGATGACGGCAACAGCGGAACCATCGTTGGCGAGTTGCGGCGCTGGCAGCAGGCCCTGGGAGCCACGCATATTCACCTGACCGAGTGCGGAGAGTGGCGCCTGGAGCAGGCGTTGCGCGATGCCGCACTGCCGCTTGTGTGGCATCGCGACACGCGGTTTCTATGCTCCCGCGAAGCTTTCGCGCGCTGGGCCCGGGAGCGCGGCCAACTGCGCATGGAGCACTTCTACCGTGGCATGCGCAAGCGCACCGGCCTGCTGCTGGAGCCTGACGGCAGCCCGGCAGGTGGAACCTGGAATCTCGATGGCGACAACCGCAAGGCCTTGCCTCGCCAGCTACGTGGCCCTTTCGCCGCACATTTCGCACAGGACGACATCACAGCTGCAGTAATAGCCCTGGTACGGCAACGCTTCAGCGACCACTACGGAGCCATCGACGGTTTCGACTACCCGGTGACCCATGCCGAGGCACAGCAGCTCTGGCAACACTTTCTGGATTTCGGCCTGGCGGCTTTCGGTGACTACCAGGATGCGATGGCCGAGGGCGAGCCGTACCTGTTCCATGCGCGCATCAGTGCAGCACTCAACATCGGGCTTCTTGATGTGCGTTTTCTATGCGACGGGGTCGACAAGGCCTGGCGCGAGGGGCGAGTACCGCTCAATGCAGCAGAGGGCTTCATCCGCCAGCTGATCGGCTGGCGTGAGTATGTACGCGGCATCTATTGGCTGCGCATGCCGGAGTATGCCGCGCTCAATTACCTGGGTAACGAGCGAGCGTTGCCGGAATTCTACTGGACCGGTCGCACCCGCATGCGCTGCATGGAGCAGGCCATCGGGCAGACCCTTCGCTTGGGTTACGCTCACCATATCCAGCGCCTGATGGTCACCGGCAACTTCGCCTTGTTGGCCGGTATCGCGCCCACCGCAATCTGTGAGTGGTACCTGGCTGTCTACATGGACGCCTTCGACTGGGTCGAACTGCCCAACACGCTTGGTATGGTGATGTACGCCGACGGCGGCTACCTGGGCTCCAAGCCTTACTGCGCCAGCGGTCGCTACATCCAGCGCATGTCCGATCATTGCAAGGCGTGCAGTTACAGGGTTGACCAGGTGGCCGAGGAGGACGCCTGCCCGTTCAATGCCCTGTACTGGCATTTTCTCATCCGTCATCGCCACCTGCTTTCGGCCAACCCGCGTCTGGCGCTGGTCTATCGAAACCTCGATGGCATGTCGGCTGACCGTCGCGATGCCATCTGGCAGCGTGGCCAGTCACTTTGGGCGCGACTCGATGCGGTGCAGCCGATATGAAAAAGGGTCTTTTGCCCAGCAAGGTCTGCGTGGTGTGTGGGCGGCCGTTCAACTGGCGCAAGCGCTGGTCACGTTGCTGGGAGCAGGTGCGCTACTGCTCCGAACGATGCCGCAGGTCAGCACCGCACCGCAAGGCGCACGAGCAGGGGGAGGGTAACGGCCCATATCGGCATCAGTAACAGGCCGGTTACCGGTGCGCCCATGGGCAAGTCGACATTTGCCAGCCCCGCTCCGCCTATATAGGCCAGCGGGCCGCCAACTGCACCTAGCAGTGCACCGAGCTGCCAGTGCCTGTCGGCCCATGCCAGGCTGTGGCGCATGCCGCTGGCCAGTACCAGCCACAGCAGCGCAAGCCACAGCGGCAATGGCCAGGTGTCGAAGCTGAACACGCCCAGCGCGCCCAGCACGCTATCCAGCACACACCCGACCGGCGTTACCAGCAACAGCGCCTTGACCTCTGCGTGGACGGCCGGGCACAGGCTCAGATGCACGGCCAGGCCAGCGATCACCAGCATCGACAGGAAGGGTTTTTCGGCCCCCAGTATGCATAGCCACCAGCCAGCCTGTAGCCACAAGGCATTGGCGAGCAGCCAGCCACGGCTCATCAGGCACTGCCAGGCAAGGGCGCGCGCCGTGCCTGGGGCGCTGCCCAGAGCAGATGCGCGACACCGATGGTGCGCTCCTCGAAACCGCCTTGGCAGTAACACAGGTAGAACTCCCACAGGCGCTGGAACATGTCGTCGTAGCCCAGGTCCGTCAGCGCTGCGCGTGCCTGGCGCAGGTTTTCTCGCCAATGCCGCAATGTGTGGGCATAGTCCTGGCCGAAATCTTCCATGTGCAAGAGGTTGAGTGCGGTGTGCCGGCTGGCAGTTTCCAGCATCACGCTCAACGAAGGCAGGGCGCCACCGGGGAAGATGTAGCGCTGGATGAAGTCGACCGACCGCCGCGCCTGCTCATAGCGCTGGTCGCGTATGGTGATCGCTTGCAACAGCATCAGGCCGTCGGGCTTGAGTAGCGAGGCGCACTGGCGGAAATACACCGGCAGGTAACGGTGGCCGACAGCCTCGATCATCTCGATCGAGACCAGTTTGTCGAAGGTGCCTTGAAGATCGCGGTAGTCTTCGCGAAGCACTTTCACGCGCTGCTCCAGCCCCAGGGCCTGAACGCGTTGCAGGGTATGGCTGTACTGCGCCTCGGAAAGCGTGGTGGTGGTGACCTTGCAGCCATATCGGGTGGCGGCGTGGATCGCCAGGCTGCCCCACCCGCAGCCGATCTCCAGCAGGTGGTCGGCAGGGCTCAGCTCCAGCTTCTGGCAGATGCGCTCCAGCTTGTGCAGCTGTGCTTGCTCCAGTGTCTGCCCCGGGTGTTCGAACTGAGCTGCCGAATACATCATGGTGGGGTCGAGCAGCCGCTCGAACAGGGCATTGCCCAGATCGTAGTGCGCCAGAATATTGCGGCGGGCACCGCGCCTGTTGTTGCGGTTGAGTTTGTGCTGCAACCGCAGGGCAGGGCGGCCGAAGCGGGCCAGGCCCCCCTCGAGGGCGTCAAGTACCTCAAGGTTTGCGACGAACAGACGAGTCACCAGCGCCAGGTCGGGACTGCGCCAATAGCCGTGAATGTAGGCTTCGCCAGCACCGATCGAGCCATTGCCGGCTATCAGGCCCCAGGTGATGTCATCAAGGATCTCCACCTCGGCCTGCAACGGGCTGTGGGCGTCACCGAAACTCCACTGCTGCCCGTGGCTGAGCAGGCGCAGGTGGCCATGGCGCAGCCTGCCCAGCCGGGCGAGCACGGCATTTCGTGCCAGCCCGCCGAACAATGGCCCGAGGCCTGCGAACTTGCTAACGCTCAGGGTGGGGTTCGACATCATCAGGGTCCTCGCAGGAATGGCCGAGCGCCAGGTCACGCTGGCTGGCCGTGTGGTCATGGACGGGGGTGCGTTTGAACAGCAGGCGCAATGCCTGCCAGTAAATGGCCGAGACGGTGCGCAGGCTCATCCATGGGAAGGCCAGTACGTATCGGTGCACAGCGGCTCTATCCAGCGCCTGGCGTTGCAAGGCCAGGTCGGCCTCGAACACCTTGCTATCGGCTTGCCAGTTCTCCATGTGGATGCGCACATGTTCAGCGTCCAGGGCGAAGCGCAAGCGATAGTCCATGTGCAGTGGCATGAACGGTGACACATGGAAGGCCTTGGCGACGGTGAAGGGCCCGGCAAGGTTTCCGCGCACCGGCAGCACGTAATGGAAGCGTTCACGCCATGGTGTGTTTCGCACCTCCAGCAGGATTGCCGTCAGCCGTCCGTCACGGTCATGGCAGAAATAGAAACTGACCGGGTTGAACGACAGCCCCCAGCAACGCAACTGCGTGAGCAGGTGCACCGGCCCCTCAGGCATTTCTCCCGTCGCGCTGCGCACCAGCAAGCGTGCAGCCTGGGCCAGGGTCTCGCCCCGGCGGGTCTGGGCTGGCAGGTAATCTGCCTGGTTCCAGCTCAGCGGCGCCAGGCGCCAGCGCCACAGCCAGCGTGACAGGCCTGTCAGCAAGGCTTGCTCGTCCAGGTCCAGGTAGAACATGCCGATCCTGTAGCGGAAGGCGTGGGGGCGCGGCGCCAGGCGCCGGTGGCTGACCCAGCCCACGCAAAGGCTGCTGTTCACAGGTGCTCTCCGAAATGCGCGGCCACCTTCAACGCACTGACCACGCCATCTTCGTGAAAGCCGTTGCCCCAGTAGGCGCCGCAGAAGTAACTGTGGCGCTGGCCCTGCAGCTGCGCCTGGCGCGCCTGCGCGGCGCACGCCGCAAGGCTGTATTGCGGATGGTCGTACTGGAAGCGGGCAATGATCTGCGCCGGATCCACCAGCGCGGTCTGGTTGAGGCTCACGCAGAAGGTCGTCGCTGCCTGGATACCTTGCAGAATGTTCATGTTGTAGGTCAGCGCGGCAGGCGCCTGCTGCGGCCCGCCGAGACGGTAGTTCCAGCTGGCCCAGGCGCGCTTGCGGCGGGGTAGCAGACGGGTATCGGTGTGCAGCACCACATCGTTGCTGGCATAACCGATGGCGCCGAGCACTTCCCGTTCCTGCACGCTCGGCGCTTCGAGCAAAGCCAGGGCCTGGTCGCTGTGGCAGGCGAACACCACATTGTCGAAACGCTCGGTACCGGCAGCGCTCGTCAGGGTGACGCCACCTTCGTCGCGGCTGACCCGGAAAACCTTGCAGTCGAGGCGGATGCGCCCGGCAAACGGCCGGCACAGCGGACTGACGTAGCTGCGCGAACCCCCTTCGATCACGCGCCACTGTGGACGTTGGTTGACCGACAACAAGCCGTGGTTGCGACAAAACCGCACAAAGAACGCAAGTGGGAAGGCGAGCATGTCCGCGCGGGACATCGACCAGATCGCCGACCCCATCGGTACGATGTAATGGTCGATGAAGCGCTGTCCATAGCGCTGAGCCCGGAGGTAGGCGCCCAGGGTCGCGTTGGCATCGATACGCTGGTTATCCAGGTCGGCGAGCGCCTGACGATTGAAACGCAAAATATCCCCTAGCATCCCCCAGAACCCCGGGGACACCAGGTTGCGGCGTTGGGCGAACAGGGTATTCAGGTCGTGCCCGTTGTATTCCAGGCCAGTGACCGGATCATGCACGGAGAAGCTCATTTCGGTCGGCCGTGAGGCGACCTTCAGGTGGTCGAGCAAGCGGATGAAGTGCGGGTAGGTCCAGTCATTGAAGACGATGAAGCCGGTATCTATTGCATGGCGTTCACCCTGCCAGATCACATCGAGGGTATGCGTGTGGCCCCCGATCCATTTCTCGGCTTCGAAAACCGTCACCTCATGCTTGCGTGACAGCAGATGAGCGCAGGTTAACCCTGCAATGCCGCTGCCGATGATTGCTATACGCATGGATCATCATTCCTGTTCATGACGGGCAAGGCGTTGCCCAAGCCCCAGGCGCAGGCGCGCGGGCAGTGCGCCAAGCAGGCGCAATACCAGGATGAAAAGCCGGGGGAAGTTGATTTCCAGCGGGCGCTCGGGAAGGCGTTTGGCAATATGGCTGGCTGCGCGCTGCGCCGACCACAGCTGCGGCATGGGGAAATCGTTGCGACGGGTCAATGGCGTGTCGACAAAGCCCGGGTTGACGAGGGTGACGGCGATGCCTTCGCGGGCCAGGTCGATGCGCTGCGATTCCACCAGATAACGCACGGCTGCCTTGGACGCGCCATAGGCGCCGGCACGGGGCAAGGCCAGCCAGGTCACCGAACTGCCCATGACCACCAGATGAGGGCGTTGACCGGCGCGAAGCAAGGGCAGGGCCGCTGCCAGGCAGTAGCTGACAGCAAGGAAATTGGTACGGACCACGCGCTCGACCAAGGCAGGGTCGAAATGGTCCGGCTCCAGGTACTCGCAGGTGCCTGCATTGAGGATCACCCTGTCCAGCGCTCCCCAGGCCTGCTCGATACGGGTTGCGATCCCGGCGACCTGTACGGGGTCGTCCAGGTCGCCAATGGCCAGCAGC
The DNA here is from genome assembly GCF_015168335.1 of Pseudomonas shirazica. Lineage (NCBI taxonomy): Bacteria > Pseudomonadati > Pseudomonadota > Gammaproteobacteria > Pseudomonadales > Pseudomonadaceae > Pseudomonas > Pseudomonas shirazica. The sequence goes on along the minus strand of NZ_CP063456.1, from coordinate 2,872,640 downwards.
ACCTGCCCGGGAAAACGTTCAGCCAACGGGGCGAGACGATCTGCATGTCGTGCGCCCAAGGCAACCTGGTGGCCTTGCTCCAGCAGGCATTGTGCAAGTGCGGCACCGATACCGCTGCTTGCGCCTGTCAGCCAGCAGCGGCTCATGCCATCCGGCCTTTGAGCCATCGAATCGCACCGCCCATGACCGGAACATGTTCGTAGAGCAGGGCTGCTGCGTCGAAATAGTCCTGGTGAAAATGGACCCGGTCATGCCATTGCAGGTAACTGCATCCTTGCAAGCTGATCTGCTGACCGCGGGCCAGGCGTGGGTGGCGAAACTGCAGGGTCCAGCGCAGGTAACCTTGCCCGGGCATCACTTCGTCGATGCTGGAAAAGGCATAGCGAATGTCGTGAGCGTTGGCGTACAACTGCGCGAAATAGGTTCGCAGAGCGCGCAGCCCCTGGATCTGATGCAACGGATCGCGAAAAGTGACATCGTCGCTGTACAGCTTTTCAAGGGTGCCGAGGTTGCCCCCGTCGAGTCTGCTGAAGTGCTCGGCGAATTGCTGCAGATACGCTGACATGCTGGACTCCAGGAAATCCTGTACAGAAATGGCTTGTTGTACAGGTATATCTGAAGTCTAAGCGTAAATCTATACAAGTCAACGATCTTGTATAGGTTTTGTTCAGCGCTCAGCCTGGCCCAGTTGTCGGCGCAATTCAGCCACCTCGGCCTCCAGCTCGCGTAGCTTCTCCTCAGCGAAAATCTGCGCTGTGACATCGCGCTGGATGCCGATGTAGTACGTCAACTGGTCCGCCTCGTTGTACACCGGCGTGACGGACAACTCGTTCCAGAACAGGCTCCCGTCCTTGCGGTAATTGCGCAGCACCTGGCAGCACGGCAGGCCTCCACGGATCGCCTCGCGGATGTTGGCAAGGCCGGCCTGGTCATGATCGTCGCCCTGCAGAAAACGGCAGTCCTGATACAGGATGTCCTCGGCGCGATAGCCGGTCAGGCGCTCGAAGGCGGGGTTGACGTAGATAAGGATGCTGTCGTCGCCCTCCTGCTCCGCGACGACGATGCCATCGTTGGAATGCTCGACCATCAGTTGCATGAGTTTCGCGTTGATCATGGGGCCCACCTACAGGCATTTAGGATGCAAAGTGCGCGGCCTGGCCTGCGTGCAGAAGGCCTCGGCGCCGTTTGTTGCATGATGACCCAAGGAGGCTCGCCGCAGAAGGTGCATATGGGTTTAGAATGTGCCACCCCCCAGATAAACCCTCATCATGACTGACGCCATCCCAGCCGATTTGCTACCCATGCGCGATGTGGTCAGCCTGACCGGCATCAATCCGGTGACCTTGCGGGCATGGGAGCGGCGCCATGGGTTGATAAGCCCGCAGCGCACCGAGGGCGGCCATCGCCTTTATACCGCCCGCGATGTCCAGCGCATACGCGACATCTTGCGCTGGACCGGCAATGGGGTGCCCATCAGCAAGGTAGGCGGCATGCTCGCAGGCCAGCCGGATGCGCCGGTGCAGCAGCACTCGGCGTTCGACGACTGGCGCGCTGCCGTGGAGCGTGCAACCAAGGCATTCGATACACAAGCGCTGGAAAGCATCCATGGGCAGTTGTTCACCGTCCTGCCCAAGTCCACCGTGCTGCGTGAGGTGCTGATGCCAGTCTGGCATGGCCTGGCCTCAGGCATTGCGCCGGGCCAGCGTAGCCAATGGCTGTTTCTGGACATGTTCCTGCGCGCCCGCCTGCTGATGCGCCTGCAGATGAACCAGGCCGATGCACCGCGCGTGCTGCTGGCAGGCACCGAGGGGCAAGCCGAACTGCAGGTGTTGTGCACCGGGCTGCTGTTGAGCAGCGAGCAGCAACGCATCGAAGTGCTCGGTTGCGGGCAGCCGCTGGAAGAAATACCCATGCTGTGTGCAGCAATGCAGCCCGCAGCAGTGGTGATCAAGGTCCAGGTGCCGGTGGACCCTGCCTTGGCCAGGCGCCTGCGTTCGCTGCAAATGGCAATCGTTTGTCCGCTGGCCTTGATTGGCGAGGGATTGGCCGATTTACAACCAGCCTGGCAAGGCCTCCCGCTGTGTCTGCTGGACGAGCAGCGCGCTGACGTCGCACCCATGCTGAACGCCTTGCTCAGTGGTGCCCTGGACCTTTGACAGGGGCCCGCCGTAGTCTGCCGTACTGATCCTCGCCTGCTCCTGTGGGTTACGCCAGAAGTCTTGCCTCTGGGCGTAACCCGGTCCTGGGCCGGAATCATCACGCCGCGCGCGCAGGCCCAAAGCACCTGGCAGCCCCCTCCAAGGCAGCGTTTCTGGCTGTTTGCCAGCTTCTGATAATCGCCTCCGACATCCCGTCCCCGTTTCGGAGCGCGACATGTACAACAATAAGAATCTGTCCCCACGTTTGCTGGCGGCTGTTACCGTCAGCCTGTCGACCCTTTGCCTGAGCAGCCTGGCTCAGGCCGAGATCATGCTGTACGACAAGGACCAGACGACGTTTTCCACCGACGGCTATATCAACGCCTTCTACGTCAACAGCGATGTCGATCGGCAGGGTGAGCAGTTCGATCGCCGCCAGTCACGGGTGAAGATGGGCTTTCTGCCCAACTACCTGGGCTTCAACATGGGCAAGCAGGTAGATGACCTGAAGCTCGGCGCGCGAGCCTCGTTCTGGGTGACCATCAACGACAGCGAAACCAACGGTACCGACACCGCCATCGACGTGCGCCAGTTCTACGGCACCGTGGCCAACCCCGAGTGGGGTGAGGTGCTGATCGGCAAGGACTTCGGGCTGTTCGCCCGTTCCAATATCCTGCTCGACGAACTGCTGGCCGGTTATGGCCAGGTCAGTGACACCCTGGGGCTGGTTGACGGCGGCGGGGTCTCGTTCGGCAACATCGGTAGCGGCTACCCGTACCCGTTCCCCACCTCGCAAATCACCTACCGCACCCCAGTGATGGACGGCCTGCGGGTGGCGGTGGGCATCATGGACCCGGTGGACACCAACGACAGCAGCCCGACCGGCAAGGCCTACCAGGAAAACCCGCGTACCGAAAGCGAGATCACCTACCAGTTCGACCTGGGTGGGGCGCAGATCTACAGCTGGCTCAACGGCAGCTACCAGACCTCCGACAACACCGACCCGGCGGTGCAGTCGGTCACCTCCAAAGGTGTCGGCTACGGTGTGCAGGCGAAGATGGGGGGGGTGTCGCTGACCGGCTCGGGGTTCCAGGCCAAGGGCATCAACCCGTTCTTCACCAACAACGCTGGCGAACCGACCTTGCGCAATGTCGACAGCGACGGCTACCTGCTACAGGGCTCCTACAAGGTTGGCAAGAACCGGGTGGCGCTGTCGTATGGCAAGACCAAGGACGATGGCAACGGTGCGGTGGGCAGCGGTGCGGATTACGAGACTCGTGGCGTGGCGCTGTTCCATGACGTCAACGACAACCTCAAGCTGGTTGCCGAGTACAACCAGTTCTCCATCGACGGCCATGAAACCAGTGACCAGAACGAAGACACCGATACCTTTGCGGTGGGGGCGGTGCTCACCTGGTAAGCCTTGCCAGACCGGGCAACACGGTCAATTGTAGGAGCGGCCTTGTGTCGCGAAAGGGCCGCAAAGCGGCCCCAGGATTTCAGCAGCGATGCACAAATTGCTGGGGCTGCTTTGCAGCCCTTTCGCGACACAAGGCCGCTCCTACAAGGTCCCGCGCATGCCGGTGATATTACGTCCATGGAACCGCCCACCCGCTACCCAAGTAGCATTCGTCCTCGATGATCGCCTTCGTACACTCATCACTCAGCCACCCCGCGCCGGAGACCACGATGCAGCAGGCTCACAACGACGGTGTGGTCAGCGCCATGTCCCAGGCAACCGACGCCCGGCAGGCAGCCCAGGAGCTGGCGGCGCAGTTGCTGCACCCGCACCTGGGCTTCGTGCTGTTCTTCTGCTCCGCCGAGTACGACCTGCAGGCCCTGGGCGAAGCCCTGGAGCAGGGTTTTGGCGGCATCCGCCTGGTCGGTTGCACCAGCGCCGGGGAAATCACCCCGCAGGGCTATGGCCGCAACTGCATAACGGCAGTGGGGTTCGATCATCGGCACTTTTCCATCGCCACCGAGCTGATCGATGAAATGGAGCGCTTCAGCCTGATCGACGCCCAGCAGATGGTCGAGCGCCTGGTCGGCACCTGCCGCAGCAATAACCTGGCGCCGATCAAGGGCCACAGCTTTGCCCTGACCCTGCTCGACGGCTTGTCCAGCCGTGAGGAAATGGTGCTTGCCGCCCTCAGTGCGGCCCTGGGCGACATCCCGCATTTCGGCGGCTCGGCCGGCGACGACAACTACCTGACCCGCACCCACGTGTATTTCGGCGGCGCGTTCCACCACGGCGCGGCGGTGGTGGTGCTGGTCAATACCTGGCTCGACTTCGAAGTGTTCACCACCCACCACATCCTGCCGCGCCAGGAAAAGCTGGTGGTCACCGGTGCCGACAGTGCCCAGCGCCGGGTCTTCGAACTGAATGCCGAGCCAGCTGCCGAGGAATACGCCCGGCACATCGGCGTGCCGGTGGCCGAGCTCGATCATCGTGTGTTCGCTGCCCATCCGCTGGCCGTGCGCATCCACGACCAGTACTACGTGCGGGCGATACAGCAGGTGCACCCGGACCTGAGCCTGAGTTTCTACTGCGCTGTTGAAAACGGCATCGTGCTCACCGCCATGACCCCAGGCCCGCTGTTGCCGAACCTGCACCAGTTGTTCGACGGCTTGCAGCAGCGCCTCGGCCCGCTGCTGCTGACCATCGGTTGCGATTGCTTCCTGCGGCGGCTGGAGCTGGAAGCCCGGGACGGGCTGGAAGCGGTCGGTGCGTTCCTGCGCGAGCAGCGGGTGATCGGCTTCAACACCTACGGAGAACAGTTCGATGGCATGCACATCAACCAGACCTTCACCGGAGTCGCCATTGCCCGCAACCGGCCTCCTGTCGGTCGCTGAACTGCAGGCCGAGGTCGCCCGGCTGCAGCACCAGAACCACAAGCTGCAGCGTATCAACGGCGCCCTGATCGAGCGTATTGAGTCCGGCGTCACGCGTGGCAACGACCCTTATGCCGCGTTTCAGCATTCGGTGGTGCTGGCCGAGCAGGTGCGCGAACGCACCGAAGCGCTGAACCAGGCCATGGCCGAGCTCAAGGCCGTCAACCACCTGCTCAGCGAGGCCCGGCAGCGGGCCGAGACGGCACACCAGCACCAGATCCGCCTGATCACCGACCATGTGCCGGCGCTGATCGCTTACCTGAATGCCGACCTGGTCTACGAATTCACCAACAAGGTCTATGAAGAATGGTATTGCTGGCCTCGCGGCGTGATGCTGGGCCAGAGCCTGCGCGAGGCCCATAGCGAGCAGCATTACCAGCGCCTGGAGGCCTACGTGGCGCGGGCGCTGGCGGGGGAGAGCGTAACCTTCGAATTTGCCGAAACCAACATCAACGGCCAGGAACGCTACATGCTGCGCTCCTACGTGCCGAACCGCCTGGCCAATGGCGAAGTGGTGGGCATCTTCGTGTTGATCCGCGACATCACCGAGCGACGCAATACCGCACAGGCGCTGCACCAGGCGTATCAGCACCTGGAGCAACGGGTACGCGAGCGCACGGCCGAGCTGACCAGCCTCAACGAGCAGCTGCTGCGCGAAATCGAGGAGCGCAGCCGGGTGGAATCGCGCCTGCGCGAGGCCAAGCGCGAGGCCGAGCAGGCCAACCTGTCGAAAACCAAGTTCCTTGCCGCCGTCAGCCATGACTTGCTGCAGCCACTGAACGCGGCGCGGCTGTTCACCAGCGCCTTGCTCGAACACCGCGAGCCGCACAACAGTGCCCACCTGGTGCGTAATGTCAGCAACTCGCTGGAGGATGTGGAGAACCTGCTAGGTACCCTGGTGGATATTTCCAAGCTCGATGCTGGCGTGATCAAGGCCGATGTCGCCCCGTTCGCCCTGCGCGAACTGATGGACAACCTCGCTGCCGAATACGCCCAGGTGGCGCGCAGCGAAGGGCTTGAACTGCATTTCGTGGGCTGTTCCGCCGTGGTCCGTAGTGACATCCAGCTGCTGGCGCGGATCCTGCGCAACCTGCTCAGCAATGCCATTCGCTACACCCGCAGTGGGCGCGTGGTGCTGGGCTGCCGGCGCCAGCGTGGCGGCTTGCGGATCGAAGTATGGGACAGCGGGATCGGTATCGCCGAAGAGCACCTGGAAGAAATGTTCCAGGAGTTCAGGCGCGGTGATGTGCAGCGTCCGGACCAGGACCGTGGCTTGGGCCTGGGCCTGGCGATCGTGGAAAAGATCGCCGGCATTCTTGGCCACCGGATTCGGGTGCGTTCATGGCTTGGCAAAGGCTCGGTATTCGCGGTCGAAGTGCCGCTGAGCACCATCGCGCCCAAGGCCCAGCCGAGCCAGGCAATCAGCGAGCCGATGCTCGAACGCCTGCGCGGGGCGCGGGTGTGGGTACTGGATAACGATGCGGCGATTTGCGCTGGCATGCGCACCCTGCTGGAGGGGTGGGGCTGCCGGGTGGTCACCGCGCTGTCGGAGGAGGACCTGGCGCGCCAGGTGGACAACTACCATGCCGAGGCCGACCTGCTGATCGCCGACTACCACCTGGACAATGACTGCAATGGCGTCGACGCCGTGGCGCGGATCAATGCCCGCCGTACCCAGCCCTTGCCGGCGATGATGATCACCGCCAACTACAGCAACGAGCTCAAGCAACAGATCCGCGAGCAGGGCCACACCCTGATGCACAAGCCGGTGCGGCCGATGAAGCTTAAGGCGGCGATGAGCCATTTGCTGGGCAGCCAGGGCTAGCCGTGATGCCAGACAATCGGACCCAAAGGCTGCTCAGTACCTGTAGGAGCAGCCTTGCGCTGCGAAGAGTCCATTACTGCTAGAGAAGATTTTTGCCTTGCCGGCCTCTTCGCAGCACAAGGCTGCTCCTACAGGGCAATGATGTAGCCTGGGAAAAGGAGCAGCGGCAGATCAACGCCGCAGGTAATCACCGAAATCGATATCACCGGCACTGAGGATGGCCTGCACCCGGTTGTGCACGTTGAGCTTGCGCAGGATCGCCGAAACGTGGGCCTTGACCGTGGTCTCGGCGATATCCAGGGTGTAGGCGATCTGCTTGTTCGACTCGCCCTTGGTCATGCGCTCGAGCACCAGCAGCTGCTTGCGGGTCAGGGCCTGGAGCATCTCCGGGGGGAAGCTCGGGGCATCGTTCAGGCGCCGGCTGGTGCTGCTTTTCTGGGCTCGGATGATGTCGGGCGGCAGGTAGACATTGCCGTTGAGGATCTGCTCGATCGCTTCGATCATTTGTGAACGTGGCGAGGACTTGGTGATGAAGCCCACCGCGCCATAAGTGATGGCCTGCAGCACGATCTGCTTTTCCTGCTCGGCCGAGACGATCACCACCGGCGTCGTCGGTGCCTCGTTGCGCAGGGTGATCAGGCCATTGAGGCCATGCATGCCGGGCATGTTCAGGTCGAGCAGGATCAGGTCGAGGTCGTCATGTTCGTGGGTCAGCGCCAGGGCGCTGTCCAGGTCGGCAGTTTCCATGACTTCGCTGCCCTGGAAGCCATCGCTGATAACGTTGTGGATGGCTTCGCGAAACAGGGGGTGATCGTCGGCAATCAGAATTTTGTACATGGCCTTTTCACCTCGTTTTTATTGGATGGAGCGGGCACGCGTTTGCAGGCGATGAATTCAGGGGAAGGGTTCCGGCTGCGCTGGCTGCAGCGGCAGGTTGGCCTGTTGCCAGGCGTCCAGGCCATCGCGGTACCAATACAGATTCTTATAGCCCAGGGCTTTCGCGCGTTTTACCGCGTTCCAGCTTAACCAGCAATCGGAGCGACAGTAAAAAACTAGCGGTTGCTCCGTGCGCCCGGTGGTGGCTAGTTGCAGGTTGCGCACGAAGTAATCGTGCCACGCCGGGCTCAGCTCGCCGTCGCCGGTGTTGGCCAGCCAGCGGCTGCCGGGGATGTTGGCGTGGGGTTCATCTTCGATGAAGCGGCCTTGCAGCCATTGGCGGCGATAGACGTCGATCAGCACCGGCTTGGGGGTGTGCCCCAGCAGGGCTTGCAGCATGGCGGTGTCGATGACCTGGCCGCCCTCGACCTGCTGTGGGGTCGGGCTGCGGTAGAGGGAGGTGCGGTAGCCGTCGGCGGAGAATAGCGGCGTGGTGTCGGCCTGGGCGATGCCCAGCGTCAGGCTCAGGGAAAGCGCCGCCAGCAATGGGCCTGGCAGCCGGGGCAGGGCACGTGGCATGGGGGTTGTCCTTTTTGTTATAGGCCCATTACATGTCAGTGGCGGTGCATTGTGAATGCGACGATCAGACAGCAAAGGCAGTACCAAAGTAGTAGAAAGCCGGGCGCGCAAACCTGTGGGAGATTGCCCATCCCTTTTGGGCTACGCTGTCGCACAGGGAACAATGTTCGAGAGCGTGTCACCTTCCCTTGTGGGAGCGGGCGTGCCCGCGAACACCGGCGAAGCCGGTGCCATACACCGCGTCGCCTGTTTCGCGGGCGCGCCCGCTCCCACAGGGTTCGCGCTAAGCGATGGATCGCTGCCGCTCAGCGCGGCTTGCGCAGCGCCGCATGCTGGGGGTTGAAGGTAAGGATCGCCAGCAGGGTGAACAGCACGGTCAGCCCCAGGCATACCGCCAGCGCCAGCGGGTTGAAGCGCTCATACAAGGCAAAGCGCACCAACTCCACGGCATGGGTGAACGGGTTCACTGCACACAGCCAGTACAGCCACTGGCTGGCCTCGCGCATCTTCCACAACGGGTACAGCGCCGAGGACAGGAAGAACAGCGGGAATATCACGAAGTTCATCACCCCGGCAAAGTTCTCCAGCTGGCGAATCGCATTCGATAGCAACAGGCCCAGGGCGCTGAGCATCAGCGCCACCAGCAACAACGCTGGCAGCGCCAGCAACAGGCCCGCAGCCGGTGGCTGCACGCCATACAACCAGGCGATGGCAAGGAAGGCGTACACCTGCAGCAGGGAGATCAACGAGGTCGCCAGCAGCTTGCTGCCGAGCAGGAAGGGCCGCGGCAACGGGCTGGTCAGCAACACGCGCATGCTGCCCATCTCCCGGTCATAGACCATCGACAGCGAGCCCTGCATGCCGTTGAACAGCAGGATCATGCAGGCAAGGCCCGGAATGATGTACACCTCGTAGGGGATATAGGTGTCGTAGGGCTCGATGATCGCAATGCCCAGGGCCGCGCGAAAGCCGGCGGCGAACACCAGCAGCCACAGCAGCGGGCGCACCAGGGCGCTGAGAAAACGGGTGCGTTGCAGGACGAAACGCAGGCATTCGCGCAGGAGAATGCCGTTGAAGCACTGCCAGTAAGCGTTCATCGGGCATTGGCTCCTGTGGGGGCGCTGGTCAGGCGGGCAAAGGCATGGTCGAGGTCACCGCCGTGCTCCAGGCTCAGGGCATCGGCCGTGCCGCTGGCCACCAGGCGCCCTTGATGCAGGATCAGCAGGTCATCGCTGGGCTGCACTTCGTCCAGCAGATGGGTGGTCCACAGCACACTGAGGCGCTGCTCGCGGCACAGCAGCCGCAGGTGCTGGTTGAGCGCCAGGCGGCTAGCCGGGTCGAGGCCGACGCTGGCCTCGTCGAGCAACAGCAAACGCGGCTCATGCAGCAGCGCGCGGGCAATCTCCACCCGGCGCCGATGGCCGATGTTCAGCGCCCGGACCGGTTCGCGCCGCCGCTCATCGAGGCCCTGGCGGGCCAACTCGGCATCGACCCGAACATTGCCCTGGCGCCGCGACAGGCCGTGCAGCGAGGCGTGGTAGCGCAGGTTCTGCTCCACGCTCAGGTCCAGGTCGAGGGTGCTTTGCTGGAACACCACGCCCAGCTGGCGCAAGGCCGGGCGCGTGGCGTTGCGCAGCGAGCAGCCGCACACGCGGATGTCGCCATGCTGCAGGTCGTACAAGCGGGTGAGCAGGGCGATCAAGGTCGACTTGCCGGCGCCATTGGGGCCCAGCAAGGCGGCGAAGCGCCCGGGCGCCAGGCTGAAGCCGACGTGCCTGAGCGCCTCGCGCTGGCCGTAGGCAAAGCTCACGTCACTGACTTCGAGGGTATTCATGGCGTCACCACCACGCCCCAGGGGTAGCGGCCGACCTTCACCGACTTGAGCACCTTGAGGTTTTTTGCATCGATCACCGAAACGTCGCCACTGACCCCGTTGGTGGCCAGCAACTGGCTCTGGTCCGGGGTGAACGCCAGTTGCCAGACCCGCCGGCCCACCAGCAGGTAGTCGAGTACCTCATAGGTCTTGGCATCGACCACCGCCACATGGTTGGCAGGGCCCAGGGCGACGAACGCGTACTTGCCATCGGCGCTGAGCTTGATGCCTACCGGCTGGACCTTGTCCGGGTGCACGCCCTTGATCTGGAAGTTCAGGGTTTTCAGCACCTGGCGGCTGGCCACGTCGAGGATGGTCACCGTGCCGCCGATTTCTGCCGAGGCCCACAGCCGCGAGCCGTCCTGGCTGAATTCGACGAAGCGCGGCCGCTGGTCCACCGGGGTGCTGTCCGCCAGGGTCTGGGTGCTGGTGTCGATCCAGTGCAGCATGTTGGTGGTTTCGCTGGTGTTGACCGCCCATTTGCCATCCGGGCTCACTGCCATGCCTTCGGGCTCGATGCCGACGTCGATTTGCCCGAGCACCTTGTCGGTCTGGGTATCGATTACCGTCACCAGCGCGTCGTCCTCGTTGGACACGTACAACCAGCGGTCGTTGGGGTGCAGGGCGAACTGCTCGGGGTCCTTGCCGGAGGGCAGTTCCTTGATGATCTTGCGGCTGGCCACATCCATCACTTGCACCCGGTCCGAATCGCTGGCGCAGATGTACAGCAGCGTGTTGTCGTGGGACAGCAGCAGGCCGCGCGGGCGCTGGCCCACTGGCAGGGTTTCGGTGACTTGCAGGGTCTGCATGTCGATCAGGCTGAGGCTGTTGTCCTTCTCGTTCGATACCCAGGCGGTGGCGGCCACGGCGTGCCCGCTGGCAAGGGCCAGGGCGCCCGACAGCAGGCTGGGGTAAAGCAGTGCCCGGTGAAAAGGGGAGCGACGCATGGCGAAATCCTTTTTTGTTGTGGTTATCGGGTCAGGGGTAGCCGCAGGTCACTTCGGGCCTGTCGTAGCCCAGGCTGTCCATTTCGTTGAACGGGTGCAGGAAGCCCTCCTGCGGCGAGGTACTGACCAGGGCCCGCGGCTGCACCAGCGGGATCGGCTGGCGCAGCTCGCCGTTCCACGGGCGGTAGCTGAGCTTGCGGCCCTTGAAGCCGTCCAGCGGCAACTGCTCGCTGAGCAGCAGTTGCTGCAGGGCGCGGGGCTCGGCCTGGCGCAGTTTGCTCACTGCGCTGGCGACGCTGCGCACGGCCATCCAGGCGGCGAAGTCGCGGTCGTTCATCCAGCGCCCGGCCTGGGCTTCGAAGCGCTTTTGCAACTGCGCCGCGCCGAAGGTTTCAACGGTCTTGTGCCAGCCGGTGGGGGTCAGGCCCTGGGTGCCGGCTACCGGCCGCGGATACCAGGTCTGGTAGGGCAGGTACTCGCCGAAGTCGCCGCGTTCGTCAGCCACCAGCACCACGTCGTACTCGGCGGTTTGGGTGAACAGCGGCATGTCGGCCTGGGCGCTGCGGCGCTGGTCGTTGTCGAATGTCCAGGCTTTCTCCGCGACCAGCTGCATGCCAAAGCGCTTCATGGCGCGGCGCAGGGCCGCCGCATAGGCCCGGTCATCGTCTGTCTGGCCGACGACCAACAGCGCCCGCTGCCATTTGCGCATTACCAGGAACTGCGCCAGGGCATCGGCCAGCATGGCGCGGCTGGGCAGGCTGTGTAGCACATTGCCCAGGCACTGGCTGCTGCGCAGGCTGTCGTCCGGGCTGCCGGCGTTGAACAGCAGGCTGTCGGGCAGGGCGGCAGATAGCGCGCGCAGGCTGGCGGCGGGGGCATTTACCACGAACAGCCGCAGGCCCTGGTCATGCTGGGCCTTGGCAGCTTGCAGCAGGGCTTCGGGGCTTTCGACCGTGGCATTGGCCAGGTGGAATTCCTGTTTGAGAAAACGCCCGCTGCTGTTGCTGTCGACAATCGCCAGTTCGGCGCCCTGCAGCCCGGCATCGGTGGGTTCGGGAATGATGTTGGACAGCAGCGGGCCGGGATCGGGGCGATAGCCGAGATAGCCGATGCGCACTTGCAACGGTTCCCCGCCCGGGGCCTGCGCGGCGGGTGCCGGGCTTGCAGAAAGCGTCGCGGCCAGGGCCAGCAGGCAGGTCATGGCAAGGTGGGCAGGCAGGCGCATAAGGCAACTCCACGGCAGATGGCGCCAGCATAGGAAGCGCGCCGGGAGGGGGGAATATGCAGAAAGTAGCGCTCGCCCGGTACCAAGGTAGTAATTCACCACATGGGCGCGGGTTTTACGATGGCTGCAGCAACCCCGAGGAGAACTGCCCATGCGCCTTGTCAACCTTTCGGCCCTGTGGCGGATCAACCTCTGGGTCACTTGTTGCTTCGCGATGTTGACGCTGGCCTGTGCCGGGGTGCTGTTGCGCCAGGCGGTGGCTGACGTGGAGCGGGAGTTGCAGTCGGCGCAAGCTGTGGTGGCATACCTCGGCGACACTGCCGAGCGCGACCCGCAGAGCCTGCAACCACGGCTGACGCAAAGCCTGCGCCATGTGCGGGTGCACTGGCTCGCGGCGGATGAACCTGCGCGGCTGCCGCAAGCAACCGGCCTGGATGCCTGGCTGGGCCGCCAACTGCTTGGCCAGCGCCACGACAGCAGCCGGCTGCTGGAGCTGGGTGACGGCCGCCGGGTAATGATCGCCGTGGATGCGCGGGATGAAATCGATGAGGTCCGCGACTCGCTGCAGCAGCTGTTGGTCCTGTGCGGCCTGGCGTTGTTGCTGAGCTTGTTGACCATCCGTTGGGCGGTGCGGCGGGGCATGGGCTTGCTGGACGATCTGCTGCAGGCCTTGCGCCAGGTCTCGGGTGGGCAATTGACCGCACGCCTGCGCGAGGCCGGCCTGCCGGAGGCGCGCCAATTGGCGGAGCACTTCAACCGCATGACCGCGTCTCTGGAGCAGGCCCGCTGCGACAATACCCAACTCACCCAGGCCCTGCTGGCGGTGCAGGAGCAGGAGCGCACCCAGTTGGCGCAGACCCTGCACGACGATCTCGGGCAATACCTGGCGGGTATTCGGGCCCAGCTCTGCCTGCTGCGCATGGTCGCCGACCAGCCAACCGCGGTGGCGCAGACGACACGCACCCTGGAGCTCGATTGTGAACGCCTGCAGCAAGGTTTCCGCGCCCTGGTACATGACCTGTACCCGCTGGCGTTGCAGCACATGCCGCTGGCCGAAGCCTTCGGCCTGCTGGTGAGCCAATGGCAGGCCAGCCAGGGTATCGATTGCCGCCTGCGGGTAGGCGAGCATTTGCCGGCACTACCCGGGCCGAGTCGCACGCATTTGTATCGTTTGCTGCAGGAGGCGTTGACCAACGTCGCCCGTCACGCCGGCGCAAGCCAGGTGCGGGTGCGCCTGCAACGCAGCGCCAAGGGCTTGCGCCTGCTGGTTCGCGACAACGGTTGCGGTGCCAGCCAGCCCCAGCGCCCCGGGGTAGGCCTGCACTCGATGGCCGAGCGCGCCCGCAGCCTGGGCGGTGAGCTGCGCATCCTCAGCCGACCGGGTGCCGGCTGGGCGCTGGCCCTGAACATTCCCATGGAGGTGTGATGAATATCGTGTTGGTCGATGACCACGCCGTGGTCCGCCAGGGCTATGCCAGCCTGCTGCGAGCGGTGCTGCCGAAGGTACAGGTGCGTGAGGCTGCCAGTGGCGAAGAGGCGCTGGCGCGGGTTCAGGAACAGGTGCCCAACCTGGTGATCATGGACTTTGGCCTGCCAGGCATCAGCGGCCTGGAAACCACCCGGCGCCTGCGTCAGCGCCTGCCGCAGTTGCGGGTGCTGTTCTTCAGCATGCATGACGAACTGCCGCTGGTGCGCCAGGCGCTGGATGCTGGTGCCTCGGGATACCTGACCAAGAACTCGGCGCCCGAAGTGCTGATCGAGGCGGTGCAGCGGGTGTTGGCCGGGCATGCCTATATCGAACAGCCCTTGGCCACCCAGCTGGCCTGCACGTCACAGCAGAATGCCAGCGACCCGCGCCTGCAGCGCATGACCCAGCGTGAGCTGGAAATTTTCGTGATGCTGGCCAAGGGCACACCGGTGCGGGGGATTGCCGAGCAGTTGTGCATCAGTGCCAAGACCGTGTCCAACCACCTGACCTTGCTCAAGAGCAAGTTGCAGGTCAGCTCCCATGCCGAGCTGGTGCATCTGGGGATTGACCTGGGGGTGGTGCGGGTGGCGGGGTGAGGTGTTCTGCTATCTGGACGCTGCGCAGAGCCCTGTAGGAGCGGCCTTGTGTCGCGATGGGCCGCAAAGCGGCCCCCAGGGGCTTCAGCGTCAACGCAGCAATCGTCGGGGCTGCTTTGCAGCCCATCGCGACACAAGGCCGCTCCTACAGGGGGCCTGCGCAAGGCAGGATATCGGGCTCAATTGTCCCAGGTCTCGGGGCACCCCTTGCACCCCTCCATGTTGGCCTCTTGAAAATTCCCGTAATGCTGCCGCGCCCCGCGCAAGTCGGCGCGGGCCAGGTTGCTCTGGCCAAACTTGGCCTCCTGCAGGTTGGCATCGCCAAGGTCGGCCCCTTGCAGATCAGCCTTGCTCAGCCAGGCCATTTCCAGGTCCGCCGCGTGCAGATTGGCCTGCTGCATCTTCGCCGCTGACAACCTTGCGAACTGCAGGTAGGCCGCGCTGAGGTCGGCCCTGGCAAATTGCGCACCTTGGGCAAACAGGCCCCAGCCCTGAATTGCAACGAGCCGGCTTTGGCTCAGGTCGGCCAGGCGCAGGTTGCTTTGCTGCAGGCTGGCGCGGGTCAGGTTGGCGCCTTGCAGGTTGGCCTTTTCCAGGTTGGCCAGGTCCAGCCGGGCATGGCGCAGGTCCGCATCGCGCAGGTCGGCGCCGGCCAGGTTCATCTTGCGTAGGTCCTGGTTGGCCAGGTTGGCGCCCCGCAGGTCGGCCCCCGGGCACTGGCTGGCTTCGGCAATCACGCAGCCGTTGATGGTCAGGGGGGGATCGTTGCCTGCGTCGTCGGCATTCTCGGCCATGGCAGGAGACAGCACGATCAGCAAGGCAAGTGGCAGATAGGTCATGGCAAAAGGCTCTCAATGTGAAGTCGAGCAATCATCCCGGGCCGCATTGCGGCCCATCACCTGTAGGAGCAGCCTTGTGCTGCGAAGAGGCCAGCAAGGCCACAGATCTGCTTCGGCTGTAATGGCCTCTTCGCAGCACAAGGCGGCTCCTACAAGCAATAGGCTGCACCGCAGGTCACCTCAGGCAGTCAACGCTGTGCAGTCTTGTTGTCCCAGCTTGGGATCTTGAACACCCAGAACGAACCGCCCTGGGCCACCGGTTTGGTCAGTTCGGCCATGTCGCCGCCCCACAGCGGTACCGCGCCGCCGTAGCCCACGGTCACGCCGATGTACTGCTCGCCGTCCTGTTCCCAGGTGATCGGCGGCGAGACGATGCCGCTGCCGGTCTGGAACTTCCACAGCTCCTTGCCCGTCTTGGCGTCGAAGGCCTTGAAAAAGCCGTCGCCGGTGCCGGTGAACACCAGGTTGCCCTTGGTCGCCAGCACGCCGGCCCACAGCGGCAGGTGCTCCTTGTGCTCCCAAACCAGCTTGCCGGTGGTCGGGTCCATGGCGCGCAGGGTGCCGACGTGGTCGTCGTACATGCGCTTGATGCGGAAGCCCATGCCCAGGTAGGCCGAGCCCTTCTTGTAGTTCACTTCCTCGGTCCAGTACTCCTCCTTCCACTGGTTGCCGGGGATGTAGAACAGGCCGGTGTCCTGGCTGTAGGCCATGGGGTTCCAGTTCTTGCCACCCAGGAACGGTGGCGAGACTTCCACCGGCTTGCCCTTGGTTTCGCCCGGCAGCGGTTTGGCCGGGCGTTGACCGGGGTTCTCCACCGGGCGCCCGGTCTTGAGGTCGATGTGGCTGGCCCAGGTGATGTTGTCGACGAAGGGGAACGCGTTCTGCAGTTTGCCGTTGCTGCGGTCCACCACATAGAAGAAACCGTTGCGGTCGGCGTGGCCGGTGGCCTTGACCTGCTTGCCGTCCTTGTCCTTGTAGTCGAACAGCACCAGTTCGTTGTTGCCGGAGAAATCCCAGGCATCGTTGGGTGTGTGCTGGTAGAACCACTTCACCTCACCGGTGCTTGGGTCGACGCCGACCTGCCCTGAGGTATACAGGCTGTCGAAGTCTTGCGGGTTGCCATCCTTCGAGGTGCGCGCCCAGGTGTTCCAGGGGCCGGGGTTGCCGGCGCCGACAATGATGGTATTGGTCTCGGGGTCGAAGCTGGCGCTTTGCCAAGGGGCGCCGCCGCCATGGCTCCAGGCTTCGACCTTGCCGGTTTCGGTGGTGGGGTCGTCCGGCCAGGACGGCGCCTTGACGTCACCGGTCGGCGTGCTGTCCTTGCCGTTCAGGCGGCCCATGTGGCCCTCGACGAAGGGCCGCATCCACACCTCTTCACCGGTGTCCGGGTCGCGGGCGAACAGTTGGCCGACCACGCCGAATTCATCGCCGGAGCTGCCGTGGATCAGCAGTACCTTGCCGCTGGTCTTGTCCTTGATCAGCACCGGGGCACCGGTCATGGTGTAGCCGGCGGCGTGGTCGCCGAATTTCTTGTTCCACACCACTTTGCCGGTGCGCTTGTCGAGGGCGATGACCCGGGCGTCGAGGGTGCCGAAGTAGATCTTGTCGCCGTAGATCGCTGCGCCGCGGTTGACCACATCGCAGCAGGGGCGAATGTTGTCCGGCAGGCGGTGGTTGTAGGTCCACAGGCGCTTGCCGGTTTTCGCATCGAGGGCGAACACCCGCGAATAGGAGCCGGTGACGTAGACCACGCCGTCGCTGACGATGGCCTGGGATTCCTGGCCGCGTTGTTTCTCGTCGCCGAAGGAATAGGACCACGCCGGGGTCAGCTTGAACACATTCTTGTCATTGACCTGGGCCAATGGGCTCCAGCGCTGGGCGTTGGTACCCATGCCGTACTGCAGCACATCCTGGGTGGTCAGGTGGTCGTTGGCGATGTCTTCCCACGTCACGTTCTTGCTGGCAGGTGCCGCAGGGGTGGTGGCTGCCGTGGCCACGCTGCCCAGGGCCAGGCTACCGGCCAGCAGCAAGGCTCGCACGCTCAGGGCCAGAGGGGAAAGGGCGGGTAGCGTTCTTGTTGTCATGGTTGCAGTTCCCAGTGGAGGTTTTGGCCTGCACAGGGTGGGACGGGGCGGGCCTTGCGGGATACGGAAAAAGTCCCGCCCTTGCCGGGAATAGTTCCCACGGGGCACCTCATTTGGCCGTTCGCCACAAGCCCTACTACCAAGGGAGTAAGGCGCGGCCACCAAAGCAGCATTCGGCCGCCTGCGGGCTGTTTCTAAGATGGCGACACGGCCTCTGTGGTTGAGGCCTTGCGTGCAATCGTGAGGGCATAAAAATGACAACAAAACGCAACGTCTTGCTGGCTGCCGGGCTGCTTGCCAGTGCAGTGCTGACCGGCACTGCCTGGGCACATGGCAATGTGGTGCCCCAGGCCGTGGAAACCAAGGGCCTGACCCCGATCAAGGACGCTGGCGTAACCCTGGACGGCGATGGCTGGGCAGCGGTCAACCCGTACCGCAGCTCTCCCGAGCACGACAAGGCCGTGGAGATCGGTGCCTCGGCCTACAACCAGAACTGCGCCGCCTGCCATGGCCTGGAGGCCAAGTCGGGGGGCATCGCCCCGGATCTGCGCATGCTCGATGCCGGCGAGGCCGGGGATGAGTGGTTCGTCGAGCGGGTACGCCACGGTGCGGTCCGCGACGGCCGGGTGTACATGCCGAAGATGGCCGACTACCTGAGCCAGGAGGCCCTGTGGGCGGTGCGCACCTACTTGGACAGCGTGCACGTCGAGGAATGACGGCCATGCGTCTGTTGGCGGTGCTGTTCAGTGGCTTGCTGCTGTGCTGCGCGGCGGCGCAGGCGCAGGTGCGCAACTACGACGCGATCATCGCCGCCGGCGAATTGAAGGTGGCTGTGTACAAGGACTTTGCGCCCTACAGTTTCGAGGACCACGGCCAGCCGCGAGGTGTCGACGTGGAGCTGGCGCAGGCCCTGGCAACGGCGTTGGGAGTGCGCTTGCAGCTGATCTGGGCGCCACCCGGGGAAAAGCTCGACGACGATCTGCGCGACTACATCTGGCGCGGCAGCCCGTTGCGCCACCAGCAACTGGCCGACCTGATGATGCGGGTGCCATACGACCATGCCTATGCGCAGCGGCGCAACGAGGTAGGCGAGCTGGAAAACGCCCAGGTGGTCATGTTCGGCCCTTATCAGGAGGAGCGCTGGCAGGTCGCCTATGATCGCCGCCGCCTGCCCTCGGTGGCCAGTGTCGCGGTGTTCCAGCAGCACCCGATCGGGGTCGAGGTGGACAGCGTGCCGTCGTTCTACCTGACTTCTGTGTTCAACGGCATGCTCAGTGCCAGGACCCATCATTACCCCAATGTGCAGCAAGCTTTCGGCGCCATGCAGGCCGGCCAGGTGGACGCGGTGATGGCGATGCGCGGCGAAGTTGACTGGCAACTGCATCAAGCCGCCGACCCGCAGCTGGCCCTGGCGGAAAACGCCTACCCGAACCTTGGCAAGCAGGCCTGGGAGATCGGCATGGCGGTGCATGAAAGCAACCGGCAGCTGGCCTATGCGGTGGAGGAAGCGCTTGAGACGCTGATTCGTGATGGGCGGATGAAGGCGATTTATGCCAGTTATGGCCTGCGTTACCAGGTGCCGGAAATGTATCAGTAGCGCTGGTGCGACCCCTGTGGTAGCGGGCTTGTCGAGGCGTCGAACCGCCGCGAACACGGGCGAAGCCCGTGCCATCCACCGCGCCGCCTGCTTCGCGGGCATGCCCGCTCCCACAGGGATCATGCTGGCTCAACGGATAACTGTTTCATCAAGGAGTGGGCGATGAACTGGCGAGCGACTTTCCTGCTGGCCTGCTGGATGCCCTGGGCCGCACAGTCCCAGGCCAGCGAGCCGAGTAACCACAAGGACCCGGTGCCGTCGGTGATGTGGGACTTCTACCACAAGCAGCTGCTGGGCCAGGCCGCATTCGTGTTCGATGATCGGGTCAAGCTGCTGGCGCCACCCTTTGCCGAGGACGCACGCCAGGTGCCGTTGGAGATCGACGCTCGGGCGTTCAGCGGCGAAGTGGTGCGGATCATTGCCTGGGCCGAACTCAACCCGCTGCCGCGTATCGTCGACTTCCAGCCTGGCGAGCGCGTGCTGCCCTGGTTGTCGATCCGCATCCGCGTCGAACAGGCCACACCGCTGCGTGCCGCGGTGCTGACGCGCGACGGCCTGTGGCATGTCGGCTCGACCCTGATCGATGCCGCCGGCGGCGGTTGTACCGCGCCCAGCGTGGTACGCACTCAGCCCGGCTGGGAGGAGCACCTTGGCGAAGTCCTGGGCGGGCGCTACCCGCGTGGCGACAGCAGCCGCCTGCGCCTGCAGGTGGCCCACCCGATGGACAACGGCCTGGTCAGCGGTATTCCCGAATTCTTCCTCAACCATGCCGAGTTGCAAGGCGCGGATGGCCAGCGCCTGGCCAGCCTGGAACTGTACCCGGCGGTCAGCGAAAACCCCAACCTGGGCTTCGACATCCAGGGTCCCGGGCCGACCCGGTTGGTGTTGCAGGACAACAGCGGCAACCAGTTCGAGGCGGCAGTGCCCTGAACGCGTTGCCCGACTCCATCCCTGACCAGAGGCGCCCGTCATGCGTTGCATTCTGCTGTTGCTACTGTGCCTGGGCCTGCCGGCCTGGGCAGACCTGGACTATCGGCTCAAGCCCCGGCAGATCGCCGAAGGGACCTGGCTGCTGGAGGGCAGCACCGACAATTTCGCCAAGGATAACGGCGGCAATATCGTCAACACCGCGTTCATCGTCACCGACAACGGGGTGGTGGTGATCGACAGCGGGCCGTCGAAACGCTACGGCGAAGCATTGCGCCAGGCCATTGCCGCCACCACCGACAAGCCGGTGGTCGAAGTGCTGCTGACCCATCATCACCCCGACCATGTGCTGGGCAACCAGGCCTTTGCCGATGTGCCCATCGGCGCCCTGGCCGGTACCGGCGAGCTGTTGCGCCAGCAGGGGGAGGCCATGGCCGAGAACATGTACCGCCTGGTTGGTGACTGGATGCGCGGTACCGAGGTGGTGCTGCCGACCCGTGTGCTGGAGCCAGGTATTCACGAGGTGGGTGGGCACCGCCTGCGGCTGCTGGCGCTGGGCGGGCACACCGGTGCCGACCTGGCGATTCTGGATGAAAGCACCGGTGTGCTGTTCGCCGGCGACCTGGTGTTCTACGAGCGCGCATTGACCACGCCCAACAGCCCGGGGCTGGAGGTGTGGCTGAAGGACCTGGACACCTTGCAAGCGCTGCCCTGGAAGCAGCTGGTGCCTGGTCATGGCCCGCTGGCCAGCGATGCCCGGCCGTTTGCCCAGATGCGTGATTACCTGGGCTGGCTGGACGGGCTGATGCGCGACGGCGCGGCGCGTGGCGATGACATGGCCGAGATGATCCGCAGCCCCATACCCGAACGGTTTGCTGCTATCAGCCTGACCCGTTACGAGCTGATTCGCAGTGTCAGCCACCTGTACCCCCGTTACGAACGCCAGCAGTTGCGGCGCCTGGACAGCAAGGGCTGACACGGTCCCTGTAGGAGCGGCCTTGTGTCGCGAAAGGGCTGCAAGGCAGCCCCGGCAATTTCAGCCATGGGCACAAATCCTGGGGCCGCTTCGCGCCCCTTTCGCGACACAAGGCCGCTCCTACAGGGGACCGCGCAAGTTCACTGCTACCAAGGAACTAGAAAACTCAGCACTGCGGGCAATTGTTGGCAAGCAGGTCGGGACCAAGAATTCCCGACACACCGGGAAGTTTTCCCGGATACAACAAAAAAACCAAAGGTAGCCGTCATGACCCGATCCACACGTCGTCCCGTGTTCGCCTTGAGCCTGGTGCTCAGCGCCATGCTGCTTGCCGGTGCAGCCCACGCCGCTGTCAGCAATGAAGAAATTCTCCAGGACCCGAAGAACCCGCAGCAGATCGTGACCAATGGCCTGGGCGTGCAGGGCCAGCGCTACAGCCCGCTGAACCTGCTCAATACCGACAACGTCAAGGACCTGCGGCCGGTCTGGGCATTTTCCTTCGGTGGTGAGAAGCAGCGCGGCCAGCAGGCCCAGCCGCTGGTCAAGGACGGGGTGATGTACCTGACCGGCTCCTACTCACGGGTGTTCGCCGTGGACGCCCGTACCGGCAAGAAACTGTGGCAATACGATGCGCGCCTGCCCGATGACATCCGCCCGTGCTGCGACGTGATCAACCGCGGCGTGGCGCTGTACGGCAACCTGGTGTTCTTCGGCACCCTCGATGCCAAGCTGGTGGCGCTGAACAAGGACACCGGCAAGGTGGTATGGAGCAAGAAAGTGGCCGACCACAAGGAAGGCTACTCCATCAGCGCCGCGCCGATGATCGTCAACGGCAAGCTGATCACCGGCGTCGCCGGCGGCGAGTTTGGCGTGGT
The DNA here is from genome assembly GCF_015168335.1 of Pseudomonas shirazica. Lineage (NCBI taxonomy): Bacteria > Pseudomonadati > Pseudomonadota > Gammaproteobacteria > Pseudomonadales > Pseudomonadaceae > Pseudomonas > Pseudomonas shirazica. The sequence continues at coordinate 2,850,923 of NZ_CP063456.1, read as the reverse complement.
GGGCAAGATCCAGGCCTACAACCCGGAAAACGGCGAGCTGCTGTGGATGCGCCCGACCGTGGAAGGGCACATGGGCTACGTGTACAAGGACGGCAAGGCGATCGAAAACGGCATTTCTGGCGGCGAGGCGGGCAAGACCTGGCCCGGCGACCTGTGGAAGACCGGTGGTGCGGCGCCTTGGCTGGGCGGCTACTACGACCCGGAAACCAACCTGATCCTGTTCGGCACCGGCAACCCGGCGCCGTGGAACTCGCACCTGCGCCCGGGCGACAACCTGTATTCCTCTTCGCGCCTGGCCCTGAACCCCGACGATGGCACCATCAAGTGGCACTTCCAGAGCACGCCGCATGACGGCTGGGATTTCGACGGCGTCAACGAGCTGATCTCGTTCAACTACAAGGACGGCGGCAAGGAGGTCAAGGCCGCCGCTACCGCTGACCGCAACGGCTTCTTCTACGTGCTGGACCGCACCAACGGCAAGTTCATCCGCGGCTTCCCCTTCGTCGACAAGATCACCTGGGCCACCGGCCTGGACAAGGACGGCCGGCCAATCTACAACGAGGCCAGCCGGCCGGGGGCGCCGGGTAGCGAGGCCAAGGGCAGCTCGGTGTTCGTCGCCCCGGCGTTCCTCGGGGCCAAGAACTGGATGCCGATGGCCTACAACAAGGACACCGGGCTGTTCTATGTGCCGTCCAACGAGTGGGGCATGGACATCTGGAACGAAGGCATCGCCTACAAGAAGGGCGCGGCGTTCCTCGGTGCCGGCTTCACCATCAAGCCGCTCAACGAAGACTACATTGGCGTGTTGCGCGCCATCGACCCGGTCAGCGGCAAGGAAGTGTGGCGCCACAAGAACTATGCGCCGCTGTGGGGCGGGGTGTTGACCACCAAGGGCAACCTGGTGTTCACCGGCACGCCGGAAGGCTTCCTGCAGGCCTTCAACGCCAAGACCGGCGACAAGGTCTGGGAGTTCCAGACCGGCTCCGGCGTGCTCGGTTCGCCAGTGACCTGGGAAATGGACGGCGAGCAGTACGTTTCGGTGGTTTCCGGTTGGGGCGGCGCGGTGCCGCTGTGGGGCGGTGAAGTGGCCAAGCGGGTCAAGGACTTCAACCAGGGCGGCATGCTCTGGACCTTCAAGCTGCCCAAGCAACTGCAAACGGCAAGCGCCAGTCGCTAAGCCGACAACCTGCCGCTTGCTGCCAGGGACCCTGTGGCAAGCGGCCCTACTACCAAATGACGAGAGCCCCGCTGCCAACGATGCATTCGCCCGGCAGGCGGGGCTTTTTACCATCGGCTCATCGCCTGTCGCTGGACAGGCATCGACCCACAGAGGCTCAGCATGATCTACGCACAACCCGGAACCCCAGGCGCCATCGTGTCCTTCAAGCCACGCTACGGCAATTTCATCAACGGCGAATTCGTGCCGCCGCTGGGCGGCCAGTACTTCACCAACAGCTCGCCGGTCAATGGCCAGCTGATTGCCGAGTTCCCGCGCTCCGGCGCCCAGGACATCGAGCAGGCCCTGGACGCCGCGCATGCCGCTGCCGAGGCCTGGGGCAAGACCTCGGTGCAGGACCGCGCCCTGGTACTGCTGAAGATCGCCGACCGCATCGAACAGAATCTCGAAGTACTGGCCGTTACCGAGAGCTGGGACAACGGCAAGGCCGTGCGCGAAACCCTCAACGCCGACGTGCCGCTGGCGGCGGACCACTTCCGCTACTTCGCCGGCTGCATCCGTGCCCAGGAAGGCGGCGCCGCCGAAATCAACGAGGGCACCGTGGCCTACCACATCCACGAGCCATTGGGCGTGGTCGGGCAGATCATTCCATGGAACTTCCCGCTGCTGATGGCCGCCTGGAAACTCGCCCCGGCGCTGGCAGCCGGCAACTGCGTGGTGCTCAAACCGGCGGAGCAGACGCCGTTGTCGATCACCATTTTCGCCGAGCTGATCGCCGACCTGCTGCCAGCAGGCGTGCTGAACATCGTCCAGGGCTTTGGCCGCGAAGCCGGTGAGGCCCTGGCCACCAGCAAGCGCATCGCCAAGATCGCCTTCACCGGTTCCACCCCGGTGGGCTCGCACATCATGAAGTGCGCCGCCGAGAACATCATCCCGTCCACCGTCGAACTGGGCGGCAAGTCGCCGAACATCTTCTTCGAAGACATCATGCAGGCCGAGCCCGCGTTCATCGAAAAGGCAGCCGAAGGCCTGGTGCTGGCGTTCTTCAACCAGGGTGAAGTGTGCACCTGCCCGTCGCGGGCGCTGATCCAGGAATCGATCTACGAGCCGTTCATGGCCGAGGTGATGAAGAAGATCGCCAAGATCACCCGTGGCAACCCGCTAGACACCGCGACCATGGTCGGCGCCCAGGCCTCGGAGCAGCAATACGACAAGATTCTTTCCTACTTGCAGATTGCCCGGGAGGAGGGCGCGCAGCTGCTCACCGGTGGCGCTGCCGAGCGGCTCGACGGCGACCTGGCCAGCGGTTACTACATCCAGCCGACCCTGCTCAAGGGCAACAACAAGATGCGCGTGTTCCAGGAGGAGATCTTCGGCCCGGTGGTGGGCGTGACCACCTTCAAGGACGAAGCCGAAGCCCTGGCGATCGCCAACGACAGCGAGTTTGGCCTGGGCGCGGGGCTGTGGACCCGTGACATCAACCGTGCCTACCGCATGGGCCGCGGGATCAAGGCCGGGCGCGTGTGGACCAACTGCTACCACCTGTACCCGGCGCATGCCGCGTTCGGTGGCTACAAGAAGTCCGGGGTGGGCCGCGAGACGCACAAGATGATGCTCGATCACTACCAGCAGACCAAGAACCTGCTGGTGAGCTACGACATCAACCCGCTGGGCTTCTTCTAAACCGCGTCGCGGCCTTCGCGGGCTCGCCCGCTCCCACAGGTATTGCACTGGTCTTGAAACTTGTGCAGTCCCTGTGGGAGCGGGCGAGCCCGCGAAGAGGCCGGCACTGTCATGCACAAATCCACAGCAGCTCCGTGTTACCCCTACCAACGCACCCCGCAAACCTGTCCCAAAGTAGCATTCGGCCCCGTCGCCCCTCGTGCATTAATGCCTATACCGGAATCGCCCGGCACCAAGAAGAGGAATGCCCCATGTGGACTAAACCCGCCTTTACCGACCTGCGCATCGGCTTCGAAGTGACGATGTACTTCGCCAATCGTTGATGCCTGTCCGGCCATCAGCGCGATGGCCGGTTCTTCATTGAGCATGCCCGTTGTGAACCTGATCGATCGCGAACAAGCCCTGGCCTTGCGCAAGGGCTTCCGCCTGCGCTGGGAGCCGCGCCAGGCCTGCCATGTGCTGCTGTACCCGGAGGGCACCATCGAACTCAATGCCAGTGCCGGCTGGGTGCTCGAGTTGCTGGATGGCCGGCGCAGCGTGGCGGCGGTCATCGACCGCCTTGCACAGCGCTTCCCCGGGGTGCCGGGGCTGGACGAGGACATCCTGGCGTTCCTGGAGGTGGCCCGTGCCAAGTACTGGATCGAATGAGCCCTGGCCAGGCTTTGGTCTGGTTGCTTTCGCTGCGGGATGCTTTACGCTGGCGGTTACCTTCCAGAACAATAAGAACAGGCTTCCCGATGAGCCAGAGTTTCAGCCCGCTTCGCAAGTTCGTTTCGCCCGAGATCATCTTTGGTGCCGGCTGCCGGCATAATGTTGCCAATTACGCCAAGACCTTCGGTGCGCGCAAGGTGCTGGTGGTCAGCGACCCCGGTGTGATTGCCGCCGGTTGGGTGGCGGACGTGGAGGCCAGCCTGCAGGCCCAGGGCATCGACTACTGCCTGTACAGCGCCGTATCGCCCAACCCGCGTGTGGAAGAGGTGATGCTTGGCGCCGAGATCTACCGGCAGAACCACTGTGATGTGATCGTCGCGGTCGGCGGCGGCAGCCCGATGGATTGCGGCAAGGCCATCGGCATCGTGGTCGCCCACGGGCGCAGCATCCTCGAATTCGAAGGCGTGGACATGATCCGTGTGCCCAGCCCGCCGCTGATCCTGATCCCGACCACGGCCGGCACCTCGGCGGACGTGTCGCAGTTCGTGATCATTTCCAACCAGCAGGAGCGCATGAAGTTCTCCATCGTCAGCAAGGCGGTGGTGCCGGACGTGTCGCTGATCGACCCGCAAACCACCCTGAGCATGGACCCGTTCCTGTCGGCCTGCACCGGTATCGATGCGCTGGTGCATGCCATCGAAGCCTTCGTTTCCACCGGCCACGGCCCGCTGACCGACCCCCATGCGCTGGAAGCCATGCGCCTGATCAATGGCAACCTGGTGGAGATGATCGCCAACCCCACCGATATCGCCCTGCGCGAGAAGATCATGCTGGGCAGCATGCAGGCAGGGCTGGCGTTTTCCAATGCGATTCTGGGTGCGGTCCACGCCATGTCGCACAGCCTGGGCGGGTTCCTCGACCTGCCGCATGGCCTGTGCAATGCGGTGCTGGTGGAACACGTGGTGGCGTTCAACTACAGCTCGGCACCGGAGCGTTTCAAGGTGATTGCCGAAGTGCTGGGTATCGACTGCCGCGGCCTCAACCACCGGCAGATCTGCGCGCGCCTGGTGGAGCACCTGATCGCCCTGAAGCATGCCATCGGCTTCCACGAAACCCTGGGCCTGCATGGGGTGCGCACGGCCGATATCCCGTTCCTGTCGCAACATGCGATGGATGACCCGTGCATCCTCACCAACCCGCGTGCGTCGAGCCAACGTGATGTCGAGGTGGTCTATGGCGAGGCCCTCTGACGAGCAGCAACGGGCGCTGGCCGGGCTGCTGGGGCTGGGCGATCACTCGGCGCGCAAGAGCCATTACCCGGAGCTGGCTGCGCGCCTGGACGAACTGGAGGCCGAACGCAACCGCTACAAATGGTTGTTCGAAAACGCCGTGCACGGGATTTTCCAGGCCAGCCTGCAAGACGGCATGCGAGCCGCCAACCCGGCGTTGGCACGTATGCTCGGTTACGACAACCCGCAAGCGTTGCTGTTTCCGCTGACGGACCTTGCCGCCAACCTGTTTGTCGGCGGGGCCGAAGAGTTGCACGCCATCACCGCGACCCTCGCTCGTGAACGCAGCCTGCACGGTTATGAAACCCGCTTGCGGCGCAAGGACGGCAGCCACCTCGATGTGTTGATGAACCTGTTGCTCAAGCCAGGTCAGGAAGGGCTGGTGGAAGGGTTTGTCGCCGACATCACCGAACGCAAGCTGGCCCAGCAGCGCCTGCAGCAACTGAATGACGAGCTCGAACAACGGGTGGCTGCCCGTACCGATGAACTGCTGGAGGCCAACCGCAACCTGCAACAGCAGATCGCCGAGCGCAAACAGATCGCCCGCGCCCTGCGCGATGCCCGCGACGCCGCGGAAACCGCCAACCGCAGCAAGGACAAGTACCTCGCTGCCGCCAGCCATGACCTGCTGCAACCGCTGAATGCCGCGCGGCTGCTGATCTCGACCTTGCGCGAAAGACCGCTGCCAGAAGCGGAAAAAGTGCTGGTGGAGCGTACCCATCAGGCGCTGGAGGGCGCTGAAGACCTGCTGACCGACCTGCTGGACATTTCCCGGCTCGACCAGGCGGCGGTCAAGCCGGACGTGGCGCTGTACCGCCTCGACGAGCTGTTCGGGCCACTGGTCTCGGAGTTCCGCACGGTGGCCGATGCGGCAGGCCTGAAGTTGCGTGCGCGCATTGCCGACTACGCCATCAGCACCGACCTGCGGCTGATGACGCGTATCCTGCGCAACTTTCTCAGCAACGCCTGCCGTTATACCGATGAGGGCAGGATTCTGCTGGGCGCCAGGCGCCGCGGCGATCACTTGCGCCTGGAGGTGTGGGATACCGGGCGGGGCATCGCGGCCGATCGGCTGCAGGCCATTTTCCTCGAGTTCAACCAACTTGACGTAGGCCGTGCCGCCGATCGCAAGGGTGTGGGGCTGGGGCTGGCGATCGTCGAGCGGATCGCCAAGATCCTCGGCTATCGCGTCGAGGTGCGTTCATGGCCGGGGCGTGGCTCGATGTTCAGTATCGACGTGCCGATCGGCGAAGCCATGCCGCTGCCTATCCACCAGGCCGCGCCGCAGCCTGGCGCCGGCAACCCGTTGCCGGGCCGCCGCCTGCTGGTACTGGACAACGAAGTGAGCATCCTCGAGAGCATGGGCGCGCTGCTCGGGCAGTGGGGCTGCGAAGTGGTTACCGCGACCGACCAGGCCGGGGCCTTGCTGGCCTTGCAGGGGCGGGCACCGGAATTGATCCTGGCGGATTTTCACCTGGACCACGGTGTTGTCGGCTGCGAGGTGGTCAGGCACTTGCGTGAACATTTCGGCGCCGCCATTCCTGCGGTGATCATCACTGCCGACCGCAGCGATCAGTGCCGACGCTCCTTGAACAAGCTCGGCGCGCCGTTGCTGAACAAGCCCGTCAAACCGGGGAAGTTGCGTGCGGTGTTGAGCCAGTTGCTGGGCTGAAGCCTCAACCCCACGGCCTTGCGCGGCCCTCTGTAGGAGCAGCCTTGTGCTGCGAAGAGGCCCGTACTGATTATGCATATCTGTTGCTTGTACCGGCCTCTTCGCAGCACAAGGCTGCTCCTACAGGGGGGGGGCCGCGCAGTGCCAGGTGGCTGTTCCTGAAATGGGACTCTGTATGGCCTTTCAATACAAGCGACTGGACAAGAATAACGCCGCTGTACTGCTGGTGGATCACAAGTCAGTTGTGTGCCGCCGGTGCCTTTGCCTCCAGCAGGGCGGTACCGAGCGTTTGGTGATAGTGCCCGGGGCCAAGCAGGCGCAAGATTCCGGCCTTTTCGAGCTTGCCAAGCACCTTGCCGTTGGCTTCGCACAGTTTCACAACGATCTGGCGTTCATGCAGTTGCTGGATCACTTCCTCCAGGGTCTGCAGCCCGGTGATATCCATGAAGGGCACCCGCTTCAGGCAAATTACCAGCAGTTCAGGGTCGGTATGCGTTTGTGACAGGGCGCGCTCGAAGGTTTCAGCGGCGCCAAAGAACAGCGGGCCTTCGATGGTGTACACCAGCACGCCGGGGGGCAGCGATTTCTGGCCGTTGCTGTGCAGTTCATTGGCCAGTTCCTCTTCGACCACCTGCTGGACGTCGACGGACGATGCCATGCGGCGCATGAACTGAAGCATGGCGAGGATGACGCCGATATTCACGGCGATCACCAGGTCGCTGAACACCGTCAAGGTGAAGGTGACGAGCAGGATGGCGATGTCGGCTCGCGGTGCGCGCTGCAGCATGCGCTTGAAATGCTTCAGCTCGCTCATGTTGTAGGCGACGACGAACAGAATCGCCGCCAGTGCGCAGAGTGGAATGTTCGACGCCAGTGGCGCCAGGAACAGAATGATCAGTACCAGTGTCAGCGCATGGATGATGCCGGCCAACGGCCCGGTAGCACCATTGCGGATGTTGGTCGCTGTCCGGGCAATGGCACCTGTGGCGGCAAAGCCCCCGAACAGCGGCACTACCAGGTTGGCGACCCCTTGGCCGATCAATTCCTGGTTCGAGTCGTGCCTGGTCCCTGCCATGCCGTCGGCGACGACAGCCGAGAGCAATGATTCGATGGCCCCCAGCATGGCGATCGCAAATGCTGGCCCGATCAGTTCGATCACCCGCGCCAGGGAGACTTCGGGCCAGGTCAGTGACGGCAAACCTTGTGGGATCGCCCCGAAGGCGGTGCCGATGGTAGCCACACCGTCAAAATGGAACAGGGATTGGACGAGCGTCGCGAACACCATGGCTACCAGTGGCCCGGGCAGGCGTTTCAGCACGGGCAGCCTTGGTGCCAGGATCAGCAAAGCAAGGCTGCATGTCGCGAGCAGCGTCGTGGCAATGTGGAGGTCCGGCAGGGCTAGCAACAGATGCCACAGTTTTTCGTGGAAGTGCCCACCTTCGATTACGGGCAGGCCGAAGAAGTCACGCCATTGCCCAACCCAGATGATGATGCCGATGCCGGCGGTGAAACCCACGATCACCGGGTCGGGAATGAACTTGATGACTGCACCCAGGCGGGTAATGCCAAGCACCAGCAGTATGGCGCCAGCCATCATCGTGGCCAGTTGAAGGCCTTCCACTCCGTACTTCGCCGTCACCCCTGCGAGGATCACGATGAAGGCCCCGGTTGGTCCGGCGATCTGCAATCGACTGCCGCCCAGCAAGGAAACCAGCAGCCCGCCTATGATCGCCGTGTAGATGCCTTGCTCCGGCTTGACCCCGGAAGCGATGGCGAAGGCCATGGCGAGGGGCAGCGCAACAACCCCGACGATGAGGCCGGAGACAAGGTTGCGCATCCAGTGTTCACGCTTGAACAGGCCGGCGTTCCAGGCTTCGCGAACCGCGATCATTGCAGGCTCCTTGATAAGGTGCATGCACATAGTATTTAGCATGCCATGGGCCTGTTGTGCCTCTGAACGAACTGATCGAGCTGAACGAGGCGGAGCAGGGCAGGCGCGGCATCTGCACCCTCAAATGTGAAGGCGTTGTGCGGGTCCAGATTCACGATGTCTCGCACGCTTCCTTCCGACCGCCCGTGATGATCGGAATGTAGCTTGCCGGGCCTGACTGATGGCACTTCAGGCACGGTCACCTGCAAAGCGATAACTGCGAAACAGCAGGATAGAGCGTCCAAAGACACTTGCTAAGTTTGGATCCAGTTGTTGGTAAAACTTTCCATTCGGTCAAATTACAACAACTTAGCAAACTAACTAACTTGATTTAGTGTGCCGCCTGTCGGTCGTTTTGCTCGAGAAATGAACGATTTGGATGACACTGACTCCTATTTGCCAGCAGGTGCGTTCAATGTGATTGCACCTCGCGCCTTTCCCCAGAACTTATGGACGTTCAACCTCATCGGCATTGCAGGGATGCTCATGGGGCTTTTTTATTCCTGAATAGTGGAGTATTGCCATGCCCAACCGAGGCTCTTCGGGTGAGCCACCGCGTGTATTGAGTGACAATCTGCTTTTTCATTTAACGATTAGAATTTGGCTCTGTCGTTGCGATTAAATCGTTCGCACACCTATTTCAAAGCCATCTAGCGCTAACGCATTGCGTGGAGAAAATGTCGTGGAGATTAATACAATTATTAGCCTGTTCGGGCAGAAAGAATCCATGGAGCTGGTGCGGTTGTCTGTTATTTACGTTCATTTATTGGCCTGTTGCATTGCCATCGGCATGGTATTCGCCAGTGACGCCGAGATGGTCAGGAACTTGTTGAAAGGTCATAAAGAAGCCGGGCATGACAGTAAGCATATGACGAGCTTGCAGAAGTCCGTGGCCAATGCCCTGATATTCCTGTGGCTCACGGGTGCCGCAGTGATTGGAATTGACTACCTTGATAAAGGTATGAACTATTTTGCCAATCCTAAACTTCAAGCGAAGGTCATTATTGTCATGTTGCTGACCTTTAACGGCATGTTGTTGCATCGCTATGTATTGCCGGCCCTGCTCAAAGCAGGCAACTTGCTGGACCTTAACTTTGGCGTGCGGATGTTTGCGTTGTTCTCCGGCGCACTGTCGGGTGTGTCCTGGCTGTATGCGGCGATGCTGGGTGTTGGCCGCCCACTGGCCTGGAAATACTCGCTGACCGAGTTGCTGCTGGCTTATCCGGTACTGATCCTGCTGGGCTTTGCCATGATGGCTGCCCTGACCCAGTGGGCACGCAAACGCAGCCAGGCCGAACCGGCTCCAGCGCCTGTCTGGCGACTGGCAGGCATTCCTACCTGATTGCCTGAGTAACGCTTCGGTTGCGCCGCGAACCGGGAAACCTGGTTCGCGGCGAGCTCGTTTCATGCGCAGCCTCTGGGCGGTTCGACTGGCGGCATTGAATTTGAACGTCGCCCAATGGTGGGGCTCTTAATGCAAAGGACACCGTGAGGGCTCCATCATGAGCATTGAACGCAGCATCCCCGAGCTCGAAGCCTGGTACGCCCAATACGACGACATCAGTTACCGCCGTGAGTCGCCGGATGCCTACCACCATGAACTGCTACGCACGGCCGAGGCGCTGCGTGACGATGGTGCCATCGACTGGGACGACTGGCTGGCACTCAAGGCATTGGCCGATGACGCCCATGTGCGCGCCCTGGAAGATGCCGTGCAGGCCCATGTGAGCGACCCCGACGCATGAAAGCGCTTAAGATTGCCACGTTCAACATCAACGGCATTCGTAGCCGACTGCCGGCACTGCTGGCCTGGCTGGAGCGGGAAAGGCCTGACATTGCCTGCCTGCAGGAGCTCAAGGCGGCGGATCAGCAGTTTCCTCACCAGGCGCTGGAAGCGGCGGGGTACGGCAGCCTCTATCAAGGGCAGCCTTCGTGGAACGGTGTGGCCATTCTGTCGCGAGGCAGCGAACCACTGGAAGTACGGCGTGGCCTGCCTGGCATGGAGGACGACAACCAGAGCCGCTACCTCGAAGCCGCGGTGCACGGGGTGCTGGTGGCTTGCCTGTACCTGCCGAACGGCAACCCGCAACCGGGGCCGAAATTCGATTACAAGCTCCGCTGGTTCGAGGGCCTGATCGAGCATGTCAAAGGGCTGCATGACGGTGGCCATCCCGCGGTGCTGGCGGGCGATTTCAATGTGGTGCCAACCGATATGGATATCTACGACACGCGCTCCTGGATGAAGGACGCGCTGCTGCAGCCCGAATCACGTGCGTGCTACCAGAAACTGCTGAATCAAGGCTGGGTCGACGCCATTCGCCATCTGTATCCGGACGAGCGCATTTACACCTTCTGGGATTATTTCCGCAACCACTGGGCACGCAACGCCGGTTTACGTATCGACCACCTGCTGCTCAACCCCGAGCTCGCGCCCTACCTGAAGCGGGCTGGTGTCGATGCCTGGGTGCGTAACGAACCCAAGGCCAGCGACCATGCGCCCGTCTGGATCGAGCTGGGCACGCGTCGCCGGCCATAGGGCAGTTCGAGCGAACCTTCAACTACCGGAACCACCGCTGGAGCCCGAACCACCAGAGCCTCCGGTCCCGCTACCCGTCCCGGTGCCGCGTTCCGATCCACTGCGGTCACTACCGGATCGGTCGGTGGTGCCATCGCCACCGGTATTGTCAGTGTCATTGCCATCGGTTCCGCCGGAACCTGTCCCCATGGCATCCGCAGGCGTGCCGGAGCCGGTCGCTCCGCCTTGGTTGCTCATGTGCCCACTGTCATGCGGCTGCGTGCCAGGAGCACGCTGATCGTTCAGGTCGGTGGCTGCCAGCACCACAGGTGCGCTGAGCCCCAGGCACAGCACGAGCAGTAACGAATGAGGCTTCATGATCTTCATGGCGATACTCCGTTGCGGGTTGGTCACCTTCTGTTCGGCCTGCATCACCCACGGGCGTGCCGTGAAATCGACGGAATGCATGGAGCGCTGACATGCACGGGGGCGGGTTACCCCACGTGAATACTTTGAGGCCCGCGCTTCGATTCTTCTGGCAAGGCCGTGACCTTGATCGCGCGTACCGGTACGGCGAATTTTGCACCTACCTTCGAGAAGCGCTCGAGCAGGTGGAAATTGATCGCTTGCTGGATGTCCATGTACAGGTTGTAGCCCGGGTCCTTGACGATATACACGCACTCGAATTCCAGCGCCTCCTTGCCGAAGCCGCGCAGGTGGGCACGGTCGAAGCGCACCTGCTGTTGTGCCTTGATCGCTTCCTCGACGATGGCGGGTGCCTTTTTCACGGCCTCGGTTGGCGTGTCGTACGACAGGCCGAACTCGAACACGATCCGTCGTTCCTGCAGGCGCTTGTAGTTCTGGATGGTGCTGCTGATCATGCTGGCATTGGCCATGACGATCTGCTCGCCGCCCAGGCTGCGGATGCGTGTGGTCTTCAGCCCCACGTGCTCCACCGTGCCGGCCAGCGGGCCGATGACGATGAAGTCGCCCACCTCGAACGGCTTGTCGACGGCGATGGACAACGAGGCGAACAGGTCGCCGAGGATGTTCTGCACGGCCAATGCAACAGCGATACCGCCTACCCCCAGGCTGGCGACGAAGGCGGTGATGTTCACGCCCAGGTTGGACAGCATCGCCAGCAGCACCACTGACCACAACAGTACCCGCGCACCCCATGCCGACAGCGTGGCCAGCGCGCTGCCCTGGTTCAAGCCGTCGGTGCGATGCCGGGCGAAGTAGCGACTCAGGCCCAGGCCGATGGCGCGGTTGGCCCACAGCCCGATCTGCAATGCCGCGACCACGAACCACAGGCTACCGACCCGGGTCAGCCAGCGCTCGGGCAGGTCGAGCATGCTCAGGCCCACCAGCAGCGAGGCAAGGAACAGCAGAAAATTGCTGGTCCCGGCGAGCACCTTGGCCAGCACCTGGCTTAGCGCGCCGTCATGCTCGGACCAGCGCCTGACCCGATGCAGCATGAAACTGATGGCCGCCCGCGCCACGACGAATGTCAGCAGCGCTACCGTCAGTGCCAGCAACAAATTGAGAACGGAAACTCCGAACAGTGTGGTATCGGTGAACAAGGCGATGATGCGATCACTCATGAGACACTTGCCTCCTTCCATAGGATTGGGTGACTGGTGGAGCGGCATTGCCGGCGAAGCAGGCAATGCCGCTCGCCAGGTGAGCCTCAGCCGTCGGACTGCTCCTCTGGCGGCACCTGGCCTTCGGGCCAGTCGGGTGCTTCCTTCTCCTGTTCCTGTTCCTGTTCCTGTTCAGGCACAGGCTCGCCCGGGTTGTGGGGTACTTCGTCCACGTACGGGTCGGGTTGGTTGGGGTCGATCATGGTCTGGCTCCTCGCCGTTGGGCTTTCAGGCATGTGTCCGGGCGTTCAGCCCGACTCCACGGCAGTGTTTTTCTTCCAGCCCCGCAGGTTCATGGCGCACAGGCAACCCTGCAGGATGATCAGCGCCCAGGCTTGCGCCTGCCACCCCCAGGCGGCCCACAGCACGTTGCTGGCAATGAAGCAGCAGAAACCCAGCTTGCGCCGGCCTGGGCGCCGTGAGCCGATGCACCACGCAGCAAGTACCGTCAGGGCCATGGCAGGCCATTCAAGAAAGTCGATCCAGGCTTCCATCACGCAGCACGCTGTTCGCCCTTGAGCAGTTTTTTCTGCGCTTCCATGGCCTGGCCGAGCTCATCCAGTTGCTGCTTGCCCAGCAACTTGCGGGCGGTCGGAAACAGCTCGCTTTCTTCTTCCTCGATATGGTGTTCCAGCAGTTCCTTCATCACTTTGACCCGCCCGGCGAACTCGACGGTGCCGGTTTCGGTTTGCAGCAGGTCCGGCAGCACCAGGGAGTCCACGGTGCGGTGTTCCTCCTTGGCTTCGTAGTACATCTTCGCTTCTTCCTTGCCGCCGGCCTGCTTGATGGCCGGGTACAGGATTTCTTCTTCCAGGGCGGTATGGATGCTTACCTCCTGCTTGATGCGTTCGAGCAACTCGGCGCGCTTTTTCACCGCGCGCTCAGTGGTGGAGGAGAGTTCCTCCAGCAGCTTCTTCACCAGCTCATGGTCCTGGATCAGCAAATCGATAGCGTTCATGCGACACCTCTTCGGGGCTGAAAAATTCACGATTGCCTTCGATGGAGTAGGGGCCGCGCGCCAAGGTTCAAAGCGGATGATCAGCGTACTGCTGTCGCGAAAGGCGGCTCTCACCGGAATCCGTGCAGGTTGCGCCGGCCAGGCAGGGTCACTCCTGCGGAATGAAAATGCACTGCGCTGCCTGGGCCGGCGCTGACAACACCTTCGAGAGTGCCGACATGTTCGCTGCGCAGGGTCAGGTATGAGCGGACCGTTGCCGAACAGCCCGGCCAGGCCCAGCAGCACCACCAGCACCAGCGCGTACCATCCGACCCGTTCGAATCGCCAGACCCGCTGCTGCATGCGCATGTCATCCTCGACGGGGTAATGCCTTGAAGCCAGCTCGTCTTCGTCCATGCTCGCAGCCTCTCACGCAGCCCCTTACGTTGCCCCTCAGGCGCGCTCACCGCGCAGCCAGCGTTGGTGGTAATGGGCCAGGTGCGACAACCCGTACAGCGCGCCCTGGCGGATTACATCCGCGCGCTCGCCAAAAAAGCGCTGGCTGCGTGTGAATACCGCCAAAGGCTCGCCGGCAAAGGCCCAGGCAAAGCACACAGTGCCCGGGGCGATGCCATCCTGCGGCTGTGGCCCGGCGACTCCCGTGCTGGCGATGGCGACGGTGGCGTCGCTGTCTTTCAATGCGCCGAGGGCCATCTCCCAGGCTACCGCCTCGCTGGTCAGGCCGTAGCGTTCGATAGTCTGTGGGCTGACGCCGAGCAGGCGTTTCTTGGCGCTTGGCGAGTACACCACGTAGCCGCTTTCCAGAACCTCGCCGGTCCCCGGCACTGCTGCCAACAGCGCAACCATGGCACCGGCCGTGCAGGATTCTGCGGTGGTCAGTACCAGCTTGTGGGCTTTGAGGTAATCAAGGGCCTCGAGTACGGGGTCGGTCGTCATGGCCGGTCACTCGTGCGTTGTTTTCTTGTGGACGTGTTTCCTGTGGGATTGGTTCATTGCTTGGGTGCCACCCATCAATGCTGGGGAAAGCTTCCTGAACTTTGTTCCGTTTGCCGGCTTCCTCTGGGTAGGAGGGCGGCGGTGCGGACCTCGCGCTGCTGCCGGAACAACAGAGGAGAAGCGATCATGACCGAGCCTGTGACGTATTTCTGGATCGCTGTTGCGGCGATCATCGTGTTGCTCGATCTGTGGGCCATCGTCAGTGTCTTCCGCAGTGACAAGAGCGACATGACGAAGGCGATGTGGGCACTGTTGCTGTTGGTGCTGCCCGTTGTCGGCCTGGCTATCTGGGGCGTTTTCGGGCCGCGTGGGATCAAACGCGGTACCGGGCCGTCGTCGCCTGAACACAGCAAGGGGTAGGAGGGGACATGAAGAAAGGATCGGAGGCACCTCGCAGCGGAACCCAAGGTGAAGAGGAACGGGACAATGATGCGCAGCGTCCTGATGGTTCGACTGGCACGTCCCATGATTCCACTGCGCAGAAAACAGCTCGTGAGGAAACGCAACGCAAGCGTTGATCGGGTCGGCTGGAAGAACTGAATTCGCAAGCGGTCCGCGTAACCTGTGGGAGCGGCTTTAGCCGCGAAGAATCCGACGCGGTGCATGGCACCGGCTGCGCCGGTGTTCGCGGCTAAAGCCGCTCCCACAGGTCCCTGCTAATGGTCAGGTCCCAATGTACCGGCAGCAGCGCCCGGCACGAGGATGACCTTGCGGCAGTCGTCCTGTTTCTGGTCGAACAACTTGTAACCCAAAGCCGCTTCTTCCAGGGCCAGGCGATGGGTGACGATGAGTTCCGGCTCCAGGCGCCCGGCCTCGATATGTTCGAGCAGTTCAGGAAGGAACTTCTGCACGTGGGTCTGGCCCATCTTGAACGTCAGGCCCTTGTCGAAGGCATCACCAAACATGAAGGCGTGGATAAAGCCCGCATAGACCCCAGGCACGCTGACCACGCCGCCCCGGCGCACCGCGGCGATACTCTGGCGTAGCGCCTTGCCGCTGCTGCCCTCTATCTTCAGAGTGGTCAGTACCGTTTCGGTGGTACTGCCCTTGGCCTCGAAACCGACCGCATCGATGACGGCGTCCACGCCGCGCATGCCGGGGGTCAGGCGGATGATGCTGTCGGCCGGGTCGTCATCCTGCTCGAAGTTAATCGGCACCACGCCGTAGGCATCGCGGGCATACGCCAGGCGGTAGTCATTGTCGTCGACCATGAAGATCGTCTGGGCGCCCAGCATGCGCGCGCAGGCTGCGCTCAGCAGGCCGACCGGCCCGGCGCCGTAGATGGCCACTGTCGAGCCTGGGCCGACCTGCGCATTGGTGACGGCCTGCCAGGCTGTGGGCAGGATATCCGAGAGGAACAGCACCTTGTCGTCCGGAAGGTCGGTAGGCACCTTGAACGGGCCGACGTTGGCCTTGGGCACCCGCACGAAATCCGCCTGGCCACCGGGTACGCCGCCATACAGATGGCTATAGCCGAATAGCGCCGCTCCTGGCGGGATGCCTTTCTTGTTGATGATTGCACCCCGGCCGGTGTTGGTCGTTTCGCAAGCGGCAAACTGATCGAGTTGGCAGAAGAAACAGTTGCCGCAGGCGATCACGAAGGGAATCACCACGCGGTCACCGACCTGCAGGTTGGTCACCCCGCGGCCGGTTTCCTCGACGATCCCCATGAACTCGTGGCCGAAGATATCTCCCGGCTCGGTCTGTGGAATCTTGCCATGGTAGAGGTGCAGGTCGGAGCCGCAGATGGCGGTAGCGGTGACCCGGAGGATTATATCGTCCTCGTCCTGGATGAGTGGGTCGGGGACATTGTCGACCCTGACGTCCTGGGTTCCGTGGTAAGTCAATGCTCTCATTGTTTCATCTCCTGCAGAGGCGGGGCCGGATGGTCTATGCAGGGGAAGCCAAGGAGGGAGGTAAAGTTCAGGTGGAATCATCCATCGGTAATTTTCAGTGCTACTGGCCCCACCAACATCATGAAGAACTGTCGTTGGGGGGACATGGCATCAGGTGAAACCGGCGACCGGAGGAAACTTTAGTTGCCCTGCCAGGCTCAACCGTGCTCAAGCCGAGCGTAAAACCATGAACAAGAATCCAGCATTGCAAACAAGCTTTGCCCCTTCGGCCACGCCACGCCAAGCTGCGGGCTTGCTGAAATCGGCCACGTTGCTGATGCTTGCCTCGGGGGTTGCGCCGGTTGATCGTGCGGATTGGTGGCTCGAAAACGTTTTGCCGCTGGCACTCCTGCTCACCTTGGCTGCGACCAGCCATTATTGGCGCTTTTCTCGGCATGCTTACCTGGCAATCGTGGTGATGCTGGCGATTCACGAACTAGGAGCGCATTTTACCTATGCCAAAGTCCCCTATGACGCTTGGCTGCGTGCGCTTACCGACCACTCTCTGAATGCCTGGATGGGCTGGCAGCGCAACCAGTTCGATCGTCTGGTGCATCTGAGTTACGGCCTTTTGTTCGTCCTGCCGATCAGGGAGCTGCTCCAGCGCCAGGCCCTGTTGCGAGGCGGCTGGTTGGCGTTGTGTACTGTTTCCTTCGTCCTCGCCACATCGGCGCTGTACGAGCTGCTGGAGTGGATAGGTGGCCAATACCTGGGTGATGACCAGGCACAAGCCTTTGTCGCGACCCAGCAAGACCCTTGGGATGCACAAAAGGACATGGCCCTGGCTTTGCTCGGTGCACTTGTCACCTTGTTCATCCAGTGGCTTGGGTCACGCAAGCTTTGGGGCACAAAGGTAGTGTGTCTGGAGGACAGGCACGGCTGAATGGGCAGGACTTATCGCTGTGTAGGAGCGGCCTTGTGTCGCGAAAGGGCTGCGAAGCAGCCCCAGGGTTTCGGCGTAGACGCATAAGTTGCTGGGGCTGCTTCCGCAGCCCTTTCGCGACACAAGGCCGCTCCAGGTAGCATCCAGCGCGATCAGAACTTCAAAAGGTCTCTCCATCACTGGAAAGGCCTCTCGCAATCAGCCTGTGACTATCGAAAATCCCTTAAGTTTCCATCGGGAAAACAATAACTTGGAGAATTTTTCCAAGTCGTGTCACTCGTCGGATTTCCATTGTAAGCCCCTGTCCAGAGCCTCAGGATCGCCTCCGTATCCCTCTGAGGCTTTCACAAATGAAGTACTCCTCGATTCTGTTGTTGTCACTTGGCCTGCTGAGCGGCGTTGCGTCGGCAGGCGGCAATACCGAAGCAGGTATAGGTGGCGCATTGGGTGGAGTATTGGGCTCGGTAGTCGGCCAGTCGATCGGCGGCAGCACCGGCTCGGCAATCGGCGCCGGCCTGGGTGGTGCGGCCGGTGGTGCGGTGGGTGCCGACAAGCACAGCCGTGGCGAGGCGGCCATTGGCGGCGCACTGGGTGCAGCTGGCGGCAACGTGGTGGGTCGCAAGATGGGCGGCACCACTGGCAGCATGATCGGCGCAGCAGCCGGTGGCGGTGTGGGTGGTGCCTTGGGCAACCACATGGGCCGGGAATACGATGACGAGAGCGGGCATCGCTACCGTGATTATGACGACGATGACGACGACCGGGGCTGGCGCCGTCACCGCCACGACCGTGGCCATCATTATGGCTGGCGCAACAAACATCGCTACGACGATTGATCCCCGCGTTACAGGCCCATCGCCGGGGGCTGGACGCAGCTGTCTCTCGGCTAGGTATCATGCGTGCTCTGCTGTAGCCACTCCCTCGGGCTTGCACCCACCTTGCGGCGAAAGGTGCGGGCCAACGCAGACGGGCTTTCGTAGCCGACCTCATCGGCAATCAGGGCGATGGGGCGGCCTTCGCGCAGCCGTTTCTGGGCAAGGCTGATTCGCCAGTTCGCCAGGTAATCGGCAGGGGTGATGCCCACGGTCTCGCGAAAGTGCGCAGCAAAGCTCGCGCGCGACATGCCTGAGCGGTCAGCCAACTCTGCCACGGTCCAATTGTGCTGTGGCTCGTTATGGATACCCACGAGCGCACGGGACAGCTGTGCATTGGCCAGCCCGGCCATCATCCCCGAAGCAATGCTGCGGCTGGCGATCAGATGGCGAAGTAGCTGAATCACCATCAACTCGAACAGCCGATTGAGAATGACATCCCGTCCACACTCGTCGCCGAAGGCTTCTTCGAACAGCCATTCGAGGGTGCCATCGAGGCCCTGCAATTCGCGCAACGGCTTGATGATGAAGTCCGGCAAGGCCTGGGTCAGCGGATTGTTGGCGCCACCATCGAACTGCAAGGTGGCGCACACCAACTCCGCTTCGTCTGCTTCGATCGCCAGCAACTGATGCTCCTGCGGACGTACCGCAAGTATCAGGCTTGGCTCCGCCAGCTCCATGAGCTGACCACGTTTGTCACTGAAGGTCAGGCGACCCGAACGAAGCAGGTGCGCGTGGCCGGAACTTTGCTGCCCATGAAAGCGGGTCGTTCCACAAAAACCACCGTGGTGGAAGGTAGACGCATGCAGGTTGAAGTGCTTGAGCAGTGTCGATAGTCGGTCCATGGGGCGCTCAGGTTTGGACGATCGGTTGCATAGATTCGACGATCTGAAGCCGAAAGGATAGTCGTCTTCCCTAGTATTGACTCCAGGCTTGATCGACAAGCTGGTTAATCACCCTACTGGAGAAACTACCATGACTCGTATCGCTGCTCTCTCGCTGGACCAGGCCCCTGCTGGCTCGCGCACTGCCCTTGAAGGCATTCAGAAAGGCCTTGGTTTCATACCCAACGCCTTCAAGACCCTGGCTCACTCCCCAGCCGCTCTCAATGGATACCTGGGCCTCGCCCAGGCTCTGGGCAAGAGCTCACTGAGCGCCGCGGAGCGTGAAGTGGTTGCGCTTGCCACCTCGGAAATCAATGGTTGCGACTATTGCCTGGCCGCACACAGCTTTTTTGGTGCCAAAGCCGGCTTGAGCGATGAGGCCATTAGCCAGGCGCGTAGTGGCACGCTCAGCGCGGTCGCCGCGCTGGCGCATCAGATCACCGAAAGCCGCGGCCAATTGAATGACGATCAGGTCGCCGCAGCACGCGAGGCTGGTCTCAGCGATGGCAAGATCGTGGAGGTGGTGGCACAGGTCACGCTGTTGACCCTGACCAACTACCTGAACAACATCGCCACCACCGATATCGACTTCCCGCCGTTGGCACACTAGGAGGGCAACCGACATGAACCAGGTGACAATCTATACCACCCAACACTGCCCTTACTGCGTGAGCGCCAAGCGACTGCTGGCGCACAAGGGGGTCAGTGCCGTGGAAATCGATATCGAGGCTTCGCCGAACCATCTGGCCGAGATGCTGCTGCGATCCAGGCGCAGGACCGTGCCGCAGGTCTTTGTGGGGAGTGTCCATGTGGGAGGTTTTGATGATCTGAAACGCCTCGATCAAAAGGGCGAGCTCGAAGCACTGCTCAGTGCCTGAAGGGCTGATTCAGCGATATTTGCCTTTGGCCGTTAGCCGCCCTTGGCAAGGGCAGCTAACGGTTCAAAGCGGTCACTTGCGATCCCTGTTTCACCGACGCTTCGTTGCACTCGTCGATGATCAGCACTGAGCCGCAGCAACCTGCTTGCGTTCACCCATGGGAGAGACGCCGAAGAAACGGCTGTAGCATTTGGAGAAATGCGCCGGCGAAACGAAACCACAGGCAAGGGCGATATCCCGTACTTGTGATTCGCTGTGCAGTAACAGTTGTCGGGCGCGCGACAGGCGTAATTCAAGGTAGTACTGGCTAGGGGTACTTTGCAGGTGCTTGTGGAACAGGCGCTCCAACTGCCGAACTGAGATGTCGTTCAACTGCGCCAGTTCCTCCAGGGTCACAGGGTCTTCGAGATTGGCCTCCATGATGCTGACTACCTGGCTGAGCTTGGGTTGGGACGTCCCTAGCCGCTGTCGCAGGGGCACGCGCTGGCGTTCCTGCGAACTGCGAACGCGGTCGCACAACAGCAATTCGGCCGCATGTTCGGCAATCTCTCGCCCGCCGGGTTCGCGTGCGATCAGTTGCAGGCACATGTCCATTGATGCCACCCCACCCGAGCTGGTGTACCGGTCACGGTCAAGTTCAAACAACTGGCTGGAAATGATGATCCCGGGAAAGCGCTCTTTCAGCGCTTCGATATCTTCCCAGTGGATGGTGCAACGGTAACCCGTGAGCAGATTGGCACGCGCCAACAAATGGCTACCCGTGCAAATGCCACCCAATGCCACTTGGTCATGGGCGAGCTTGCGCAGCCAGTTCAGGATGGCGCGGGTATTGTGGTCGGAGACGATGGGGTTTGGCCCTACCACAAACAGCATGTCCAGCTTGGGCGCATCCTTGATGGTGTATTCAGGCAGGATGCGCATGCCGTTGCTGGCGCTCACCGGCTCCATGTCGGCGGCGATGATCAGTGTCTGGAACATGGCCCTGCGCGCAGCAAGGTTAGCCATGCGCAAGGTCTCCACCGCAGAGGCGAACCCGATGGTGGTGAAATTGGGGATCACCAGAAACCCGACGATCTTGGGTGTGGGGGCATCGACAGGGTAACCCGTGGCCAGCGGGGAGGATCTCGGCGTAGCCATCAATACGACTCCTACAATGCAAGATGACGTGTTCAGCGCCTGTCTCCCGATACAGGCAATTTTTTGTGTAAAAGGGCTCCAAGCCTGCGGCGGCATACTACACGCAGCAATCAGGCTACAGGGTGCGCACTGGCCGATATTCGCCCCCTGTTTTCAGTTTGACGCAAAAAGGCGACACCCTGCGAACGCATAGCCTTCGCAGGGCGAAGCGGCTGAGCCAGCCTCAGGCCGATTTGGTTGCGACACGGGGCAGTGGGCGCTTCCTGGGCGAGAAGATCGAACTCATGCACACGATGGCAATTGCCAGCGCGCCGGTTGTCATTACTTCCATGCGGTGGCCGGGCATGATCAGCATCATTGCCAGAATCCCGATGATGGAGGCGACGACCAAGTAGCTCAGCCAGGGGAACAACCACATCTTGAAGGCCATGACCTCACCTCGACGAGCCATCTGCTTGCGCAGGATCAGTTGCGATACCGCGATGGCCAGGTAGACCAGCAGTGCCACGGCACCGGAACTCGCCAGCAGGAAGGAGAACACCTCGTCCGGCGCAAAGTAGTTCAACGCGGTGGTAAGGAAGCCTACAGCGGTGCTGGCCATGACCGCGACGAATGGCACACCGGCCGATGAGGTGCGCTGGAGAACGGCAGGGCCGTCGCCACGTCTGCTCAGCGAGTAGACCATGCGCGATGCGGTGTAGATTGCCGAGTTGAGGCAGCTGGCCACGGCAATCAGCACGACGACATCCACGATCATCTTGGCGTGAGGGATGTTCATCAGCTCAAGGGCCCTCTGATAGGAGCCGACCTGCACCAGCATGGGGTCGTTCCAGGGCACGATCGAGACGATCAGGAACACCGAGACGATGTAGAAGATGCCCATGCGCCACACGACCGAGTTGGTAGCGCGGGTGATCTGTCTGGAGGGGTCCTTGGATTCTGCGGCGGCGATGGTGACGATTTCGGTGCCCATGAAACTGAACACCGTGGTCAGCATGGCGCCAATCACCGCTGCCATGCCGTTGGGCATGAAACCGCCGAAGTCGTTGCTCAGCTTGGCCACGCCACTGACGCTGAGGTTTGGCACCACGCCGGTCAGGGCCAGCGCACCCAGGGCGATGAAGGCCAGTACGGCGATGACCTTGAGCATGGCGAACCAGAACTCGAACTCCCCGTAGCGCGCAACGCTGAACAAGTTGGTCAAGGTGAGCAGGGCAGTAACGGCCAGTGCGAATTCCCAGGTTTCGATCGCGGGGAACCAGGCATGCAGGATTGCCGCTGCGGCAATTGCCTCGATGGGAATGACCAGCACCCAGAACCACCAGTACAACCATCCAATGGTAAAACCGGCCGAACGACCCATTGCGCGTTCGGCATAGGTGGAAAACGAACCGGTATCAGGGGAAGCAACTGCCATTTCACCGAGCATGCGCATGACCAGCACAACCAGTGTGCCGGACATGATGTAGGCCAGGATGGCCGCTGGGCCGGCCGCTGCAATTGCATGCCCCGATCCGATGAAAAGGCCGGCACCGATAGCGCCGGCTATCGAGAGCATGGTGACGTGGCGCTGCTTGAGGCCGGGGGCCAGAGTTGAATGGCTGGACATTATCATTACCCTTGTTGTTATAGATGGCGGGTTAACAGCTAATGCGAATCGTGCTCTGGTAGATCAATGCGGTGTTGCGGCGCTTAACTGAATGCCTCGCGGACAGCGTTGCTGATGCCTTCGGTGCAGACACGCAGAATCAGTTCGCCTTTCTCGCGGCTGGCGCCTTTTGGCGATGACAAGGTTCCACACGCCGGCGTGCGCTCGGCAATGATCGGGAACACATCGTAGGGGGGGAAGGTGGCTGGCGGATGATCGATGGCACGGGCCAGGTCGACTTTCTCGGGGTGCAGGGCCAGCATCAACGAAGTCTCGAAGACGCCACCGTGTTCAATGTCCCAGCCGAGGAATCCGTCAGGGTAGAGTTCCTGGATGACCTCAGGCGCGTTGACGAAGTCCCAGTAGGACAGGACCACGACCTTGAAATCGGTGATGCCGGCATAACGGAGTTCGCGCAGCGCCAGGTCGATGCCTTCCACGATGAACATGGAGTTCTCGTAGTGCCCGTTCATCATCACCAGCTGACGCGCGCCGTGCCGGGCCAGCTCCCTGATGATGTCCTGGATGGTATGTGTCAGTGTTGCGCCATCCAGGCTGGTGGTGCCGGGAAAGTGGTTTCCGCCGCCCGATTTTTGCTGCGACTTGTAGCCGTAGGCCAATGCGGGGAGCACCAGGCCGTCGACATTGCGCGCTACGGCCTTGCACAGCGCGGTCGGTAGCAGTACATCCACTTCCATGCACATGTGGTGGCCGTGTTGCTCCAGGGCGCCTACAGGCAAGAATATCGTGCTGCCGGATGCAACACGCCGGGCGTACTCGGGCCAGGTGAGTTCGCCAATTACAACGCTATCGTTCATCGGGTGGTCTCTCTATGTTCTTGTAATTGCAAAAGCTCGTCCGGTTTGCAGCAGTAGCAGATGTCCCAATTTGATCAGATCGCCATCGGCTGGAATTGTCAGTTTCCGACCTGAAATTGACAAAAGCTGCCGTGGCTCTATCCCGTAGGTCACGGCATGCGTTGATTCACGAGTTCAGGGGCGGCGAAAACGTTCATGTCGGACGAACTGATTTGCTTGCCCATTCTGTCTGGCAATTAGGGGTCGAAATCTGACATATCTGGCCAAGCAACTACCGGGACAATATTACTGTTCGCAGTAGACGCTGCGTGGGTAAAGTTGGAGGTAGTACATGCAGCAATTGACCGAAGTGGGCCAGCCATTGGCAAGCACAGTGCGCATTGGTTTCCTGTTGAGTGAAGGGTTTGATTTCTATGCATTAGCCGCCGCATTGGAGCCGTTGCGCATCGCCAATGAAGTTGCCCGGTGCGAAGTATGCCAGTGGCAGATCATCAGCCTTGGCGGCCGGCCGTTGAAGGCCAGCAACGGCATTTCCACGGCCACCGTGGAACTGAGCCAGGCAAAACCGCTGGATATACTCATTGTCTGCCCGGGTGATGAAATGCGTTCACGCACAGGCACCCCGCACCTGCGCCACCGTGTATCGGGGCCGAAGGTGCGCTGTGCGGCAAAACAGATGACGTGGTGGTTGCCCACCGTTGACGATCACGCAGACCTGCCTGTCGGCCAGATCAAATGTGTGCATGCACCGGCCAGTGTTTCGGAACAAGTCAAGAAGACCCTGGCTTTGTTCCCGCCGTCTACATCCCACCTGCTTGGAGTCAGCGAACTGGCAACGCTGATCGGCGTTTCGCGGCAACTTCTCGAGCGCTTGTTCGCGCACCGACCCCACTGAATCCTCACTATCGGTTGATTGCGCTGGCGCCTCGGATTCTGCGTCGCCTTTGCAGTGTTTGGCCTCGTTTGCAGGGCGACGGATCTGGTCATTTACGGGTCGGATTCGCGCAAAAAACCATTCGGCTTATCTGGTCGAATGGTCACCAGTGGCACCGATAAACAAGTTTCTCCGCTGTTAACTACAAGGAATAAAAAACATGCAAATGCCAAAAACCATTCAGATCAAGAACGGCGAAAAAGTCAAACCGACGTTCTCGCAACAGGAATATGCCAACCGTCAGTCCAAGTTGCGCACTTACCTGGCACAAAACAATATCGATGCTGCGGTCTTTACCTCCTACCACAATATCAACTACTACAGCGACTTCCTGTACTGCTCGTTTGGCCGCCCCTATGCACTGGTTGTCACTCAGGAAGCCGTCGTGTCGATCAGTGCCAACATCGATGGTGGCCAGCCATGGCGCCGTACGGTCGGTACCGACAACATCATCTACACCGACTGGCAGCGTGATAACTATTTTGTCGCGATTCAGCAGGCACTGCCGAAGGCCGGGCGCATCGGCATCGAGTTCGACCACCTGAACCTGATGAACCGGGACAAACTGGCCTGCCGTTACCCGCAGGCCGAGCTGGTGGACATCGCCGCGCCGTGCATGCGCATGCGCATGATCAAGTCGGCTGAAGAACACGCGATCATCCGCCAGGGCGCCCGGGTAGCCGACATCGGTGGCGCTGCGGTGGTCGAGGCCCTGCGTGACCAGGTACCTGAGTACGAAGTGGCATTGCACGCTACCCAGGCGATGGTGCGTGAGATCGCCCGCACCTACCCGGACTCCGAGCTGATGGATACCTGGACCTGGTTCCAGTCGGGCATCAATACCGACGGCGCCCACAACCCGGTGACCTCGCGCAAGGTCAACAAGGGCGACATCCTCAGCCTCAACTGCTTCCCGATGATCGCTGGTTATTACACCGCACTGGAGCGTACGCTTTTCCTGGACCACTGTTCCGATGAGCACCTGCGCCTGTGGGAGGTCAACGTCAAGGTGCATGAGGCTGGCCTTGAACTGGTCAAGCCCGGCATGCGTTGCAGCGACATCGCCCTGCAGCTGAACGAGATCTTCCTGGAGCACGATCTGCTGCAATACCGTACGTTCGGTTACGGCCACTCGTTCGGTACGCTGAGCCATTACTATGGTCGCGAGGCAGGCCTGGAGTTGCGTGAGGACATCGACACCGTACTCGAGCCGGGTATGGTGGTGTCGATCGAGCCGATGATCATGCTGCCCGAAGGCCTGCCGGGAGCTGGCGGATACCGTGAACACGACATCCTGATCGTCAATGAGCACGGCAGTGAAAACATCACCAAGTTCCCGTACGGCCCGGAACACAACATCATCAAAAAGTGACTGAACCCGCCGCACAGTCAACCTGTGCGGCTTTCTCCCTGCACCGGCGATTTGCGCGGTGCGCCTGAAGGCGTGAACCGCGGTTGACTGAATTACGCCGGATATAACTGCTCCTCTATCGAAACCGTGAGTGATGAAGTCTCTGCGCCGGTGTGGAGGGTGGTATCCGTTTCGATCAGCATGACTGCACATTCTTCCTCGGCAATCGGCCGGTGTCGCATTTGCTTTGGAATCACGCAGAATTCTCCTGCGTTCAGGACAATGGTGCGGCTTTCGAGCTCGATGCGAAGCGTGCCAGAGACCACCGTAAACATTTCGTCTTCATGTTCATGGGCATGCCAGACGAACGCGCCTTTCAATTTCGCAATCTTGATGAAATGGTTGTTGACGCGGCCGATGACCTTGGGCTTCCAGTATCCGGTCAGCGTATCCAGTTCATGTTGCAGGTTGATGCTGTCCACCGTGTTGATCATGCGCGTACTCCCTTCTGCAAGTCAGTCTGAGGCTTGCAATCTAGAGCGGCGCGTGGCTTTTGCGTAGCGACGAATTACAATACCGGTATTAACACTGCTAATGGCCTGGCATGAACAAGAACCACACCCTTGATCTGGCGCTGCTCAGGGCCTTTGTCGAAGTGGCGGATACCGGAAGCATGAGTGTTGCATCGGTAGGGCTGCACCTGACACAAGGGGCTGTCAGCCAGCGAATAAAGCGGCTGGAGGCATTCCTCGGCTGCCCATTGCTGATGCGTGACACTCAAGGCAGTAGCCTGACCTGGCAGGGGAGGTCGTTGTTGCCTGACGCTCGTCGCCTGCTGCGGATGCATGATGCATTTTGCGCCAGTGTCGGGGCCAGGGAATCAGACGCCCCGGTGCGTCTCGGGCTCCCGTTCGATATGGCCGGCGCGCCGCTTGCTCCCGTGCTGAAGGCGTTCGGTGATGCCTTCCCCAAGGCCGAGGTAAAGATCTTCAGTGCTTCGTCCGTGGACCTCGACCAGGTGTTCGCCACGGGCGAACTCGATCTGGTGCTCAGCCAAGGCCCGGTTGATGTCGAGTTGGGCGAACGCCTGGCTGTTGATCAGCTGGTGTGGCTGGGCAACGAGACCGCATCGGCACGGCGCCCATTGGCTCTGTGCTTCCTGACGGCGAATTGCGCCTTTCGCGACACCGTTTTCCGGTGTCTTGGCGAAGCAGGTATCGTGGCAAAGGTGGTATTTGAAAATGCGTCGGTCGATACCACGTTGACCATGGTTCGCAACGGGCTGGCGGTTACGCCATGGCTGCGAAGTCTCGTTCCTGAAGATATCAGCCTGGCTGCAGCCGAATGTGGGTTACCGACACTGCCCGCGTTCGCCGTGCGGTTGCAGACGGTCGAGGATGCCAGTCGTTCCGTTTCTGGCCTCGCGGACATTATCCGGGAACATTTCAAGCGCTGAGACGGCTGCGTTTCTCATCACTGCGAAGCCGGTCCGAATGAGCAGGTCCAGATTGTTTGTTGATGTTGCCCCACGCCTGTGTACTCGACTGACGCAGGCCTACGGCTCTTGCGCAAGACCGTGCAGGTGCTCGCGCAGAAAGTCGATGAAGGCCATCGCCCGTGCCGAATGTCGCCGCTCGCGGCTGAACACCGCGCTGACGGGCAGTGCCGTGGCTTTGTAATCGTCAAGCACGCTTAGCACGCTGCCGCGTTCAACGTCTGCTTTGAAAAGCCATTGTGGCGAGAGGGAGATGCCCAAACCGCACCGTCTTGCGCCGCTCTCGTTCAGAAGCGCCACTTATTCGGGGGTGTTCACCCTGGCCCCGTTGCTCACGGGCCAGGGCCGCGAACACCATGGCGCAATCCTGCGCGAGGCGGCCGAGCTGGCAGATGCGGGGCAACTGACGATACGGGTGGACCGGCAACGGTTCGCACTGGACGAGGTAAACGACGCCTTCCGCCAGGTCGCAGAAGGCCGCGCCAAGGGCAAGACAATCATCCAGTTGTTGAGCGAATAGAATCGAGAACGTTGAACGCCGAGGTATCCGCCGATGGGGGCCGCTTTACCGAGCGGCCCCCTGACTTTGTCGTGCTGGAGAGCAGATTTCGGGGGACGCGATTCTATGGCACACGCTGAGTGGGTCAATTGCAATCGCTGGCATGCCTTGGCAATGCACTCGATATCAATGCTGCCAGCAGAACAAATACTGTGGAGATCCACAGGCAGGCCTCCAACCCGTAAGCCTGGAATACCCAGCCGGAAAGCAGCGTACCGACCAGCCGCCCTAGCGCGTTGGACATGTAGTAGAAGCCCACATCCAGCGATACCCCGTCTTCCTTGGCATAGCTGACGATCAGGTAGCTATGCAGCGACGAATTCACGGCGAACAGCACGCCGAACAGCATCAGCCCGCCAAGCACCATCCCCTGGGCCGACCAGCCTGCCGACAGGCCCACGGCGATGAGCGCCGGCAGCCCGGCAAGGGCGATCGCCCAGATGAAAGCCGCGCGACCGTCGGGCACCTGGCCGCGTTTCTTGCCAGTGATGTGGGGGGCAAGCGACTGGACGATGCCGTAGCCGATTATCCATGCAGCCAGGAAGCCGCCGACTAGCCAGAAGTCCCAGCCAAAAGCCGTGCTCAGGTACACCGGCAAAGCCACGACGAACCAGACGTCACGGGCGCCAAAGAGAAACAGCCGTGCGGCCGAAAGAATGTTGATGGCCCGGCTCTTGGACAGCATGTCGCGGAACTTCGGCTTGGCCTTGGCCTTGCCCAGGTCCTTCTTCAGCAGGATCAGGCTGCCGACCCAGATCAATGCCAGTACCGTCGCCATGGCCAGCACCGCCAGGGTGAAGCCGAGCAGGGCGAGCAGGGCGCCACCAAGGAAGAAACCCACGCCCTTGAGCGCGTTTTTCGAACCGGTGAGAATGGCTACCCACTTGTACAGGGTGCCTTGCTGGCTGTCCGGCACCAGGAGCTTGATGGAGCTCTTGGCGCTCATCTTGTTCAGGTCCTTGGCGATGCCGGACAGCGCCTGTGCCGCCATCACCCAGGGCACTGTCAGCAAGGCTGCCGGCACCGTGAGCATCAGCAAGGCCAGCACCTGCATGCCCAGGCCTATGTTCATGGTGCGATTCAGCCCCAGGCGGGCGCCGAGGTAGCCGCCTGCCAGGTTGGTGATCACGCCGAACACTTCGTAGAACAGGAACAGCGCCGCGATCTGCAGCGGCGTGTAGCCCAGTGAATGAAAGTGCAGTACCACCAACATGCGCAATGCGCCGTCGGTGAGGGTGAAGGCCCAGTAGTTGCCGGTAACCAGCAGGTACTGACGCACTTGTGCAGGCAGGGCTGACAACGCCTTCATGATTGCCGGTTACTCCGCTGCGCCGACCAAGCGTGCCAGTTCAGCTGCACGGTTGGCGTAGCCCCACTCGTTGTCGTACCAGGCGTAGATCTTCACCTGGGTGCCATTGACCACCATGGTGGACAGCGCGTCGATGATCGAAGACCGTGGATCGGTGCGGTAGTCGATGGACACCAGAGGGCGTTCTTCGTAGCCGAGGATGTCCTTGAGCGGCCCTTCGGCAGCGGCTTTCAGCAGCGCATTGACCTCGTCAACCGTCGTCTCACGCTCCACCTCGAACACGCAGTCGGTGAGCGAGGCGTTGGCCAGCGGTACACGCACAGCGTGACCATTCAGCTTGCCGCGCAGCTCAGGGAAGATCTCGGCGATTGCGGTGGCCGAGCCTGTGGTGGTCGGGATCAGGCTCATGCCCGAGGCACGGGCACGACGCAGGTCCTTGTGTGGCGTATCGAGGATGCTCTGGGTATTGGTGAGGTCGTGGATGGTGGTGATCGAGCCGTGGCGGATGCCCAGGTTCTCGTGAATCACCTTGACCACTGGGGCCAGGCAGTTGGTGGTGCAGGAAGCGGCGGTGACGATACGGTGCTGCGCCGGGTCGAACAGGTGCTGGTTGACGCCCATCACCACGTTCAGCGCGCCTTTCTCCTTCACTGGCGCGCAGACCACCACGCGTTTGACGCCCTGGTCCAGGTAGGCCTGGAGCACGGCTACCGACTTCATCTTGCCGCTGGCTTCGATGACCAGGTCACAGCCCGACCAGTCGGTGTCGGCGATCGCCTTGTTCGCAGTGACCTTGATGCGCTTGCCCTCGATCACCACCGAGTCGCCTTCTGCCCCGGCTTCACGCTGCCAGCGGCCGTGGACCGAATCGAAGTTGATCAGGTGGGCGTGGGTCTCGGCGTCGCCGGCCGGGTCATTGATCTGGACGAATTCGAATTCCGGCCAGCCCCAGGACGCGCGCAGCGCCAGGCGACCGATACGGCCAAACCCATTGATGCCTACTTTGATTGCCATGGTCTTGTTCTCGAGTTGTGACTTCAGATGGATCGTTGATTGACACGCCTGGACAATTCCTCGGCCGACTCCTTGCGCTCGGAGTAGCGGTCGACTAGGTAGTCGGCGCGGTCGCGTAACAGCAGGGTGAACTTCACCAGCTCTTCCATGACATCCACGACACGGTCGTAGTACGGGGACGGTTTCATGCGGCCCGTTTCGTCGAACTCCAGGTAGGCCTTGGGCACGGACGACTGGTTAGGGATGGTGAACATGCGCATCCAGCGGCCAAGCACGCGCAACTGGTTGACCACGTTGAACGACTGCGAACCACCGCATACCTGCATGACCGCAAGGGTCTTTCCCTGGGTCGGCCGTACGGCGCCCATGCTCAGGGGGATCCAGTCGATCTGCGACTTGAACACGCCGGTCATTGCACCGTGGCGTTCCGGCGAGCACCAGACCATGCCTTCGGACCACAACACCAGATCGCGCAGTTCCTTGACCATGGGGTGGTCATCGGGCACGTCATCCGCCAGTGGCAGGCCGGACGGGTTGAAGATGCGCGTCTCGGCACCGAAATGCTCCAGCAGGCGGGCGGCTTCTTCGGTCAGCAGGCGGCTGAAGGAGCGTTCGCGGGTCGATCCGTACAGCAGCAGGATGCGAGGCTTGTGGGTGGACTGTTGCGCGATTGCCAGTTTCTCGGCTGTCGGCAGATCGACCAGGTCGTTGTCGATGTTGGGAATGTGGTGTTCGGTCATGGTTTCACTCTGCAGGGTAGTGATGGATCGTGGCGCACTTCGCTCTATAGCTGGCTGCCGCCACTGAAGGCCTTCATCTCGACCGGTGCCTGGTGATTGAAATTGGCATGGGACAGGATGCTGCGGC
The DNA here is from genome assembly GCF_015168335.1 of Pseudomonas shirazica. Lineage (NCBI taxonomy): Bacteria > Pseudomonadati > Pseudomonadota > Gammaproteobacteria > Pseudomonadales > Pseudomonadaceae > Pseudomonas > Pseudomonas shirazica. Next base: position 2,819,865 of record NZ_CP063456.1, on the reverse strand, counting down.
AGCGATTGGCGGTGCAGAGGAACAGGGCTTTCAGCGTATTTCCTCGCAATGATCAGCAGCAGGCAGCGACGCGCTGAGGGCGGTCACCCATGGTGTCCAGTCGTTTGGCGCTGGTGCTCAACCATTCGCGATTGGCTTCCAGCGTGGTTACCAGGACATCGCGTACCCAGGCGGGCAGTTCTGGATGCAGGCGGTAGTAAACCCATTGGCCCTGCCTGCGGTCTTCAAGCAGGCCGCAGGTGCGCAGTTGTGCGAGGTGGCGGGAAACCTTGGGTTGGCTTTCTTTCAGGGCGCAGATCAGTTCACAGACGCACAGCTCTTCCTCGCGAGCGATCAGCAGCATCATCCGAATGCGGTTCTCGTCGGCGAGGCATTTGAAGACCTGGGTCGGGGTCAGCGAGTCAGTCATGGCAGTTCTCGGTGTTTGCTTTTCATGCTTGATATATATGGTTTTTCAAATATACGATTTTTCGCATGTATTGCAAGGCCTGCCAGATTGATTCCTGCAGACGAAAAGAAGGCCTTGCAGGAGATCGCCCAGCCCTTTGGGCTGCGCTGTCGCGCAGAGAACTCAATTCGCAAGCGCGATGCGGCCTCTGTGGGAGCGGGCGTGCCCGCGAAAAATTCAACGCGGTGGTTGGCACCGGCTGCGCCGGTGTTCGCGGCGGTTCGACGCCTCGACACGCCCGCTCCCACAGAGGCCCTGCTCAATCATCCAGCTATATGCAGTTCCATGAGGGCGGGCCAGTCCGTTCCACCGTAGCGTCCTGTCGATCAAGGCTTGACCGCCCACGCTGTGCAAATACGTTTAACATGCTCCAGGCCTGCCCCCATCGTTGAAGAGATCTGTATGGAGTTACGTCAGCTTCGCTATTTCCTGAGTGTTCTGGAGTACGGCAGCCTTGGCAGGGCTGCGCTCGAGCTAGGGGTTGGCGCCTCGGCTTTGAGCCAGCAGTTGTCGAAGCTGGAGAGCGAGGTGAGTACCCGGCTTTTGACGCGTTCGAGCACCGGCGTAGCGCCGACCGCGGCCGGGCTGGCCTTCGAATACCATGCGCGCCTGGCGCTTCGTCAGGCGGAGCATGCTGTCCTGGCGGCACAAAGTGGTCGCATGAGCGGCTATGCCAGCGTGGGGCTGGCACCGACCACTGCATCGATCCTTGGCTTGGCGTTGATCGACAGGATGCGAGAGCGCTATCCCGACATCCGGCTGCACCTGGTGGAAATGCTGTCTGGTTATCTGATGAACCAACTCAATGCCAGGCACCTTGACCTGGCGGTGCTGTTCCAGGCAGAGACGGGGCCGCGCCTGGAGGTGCGGGGGCTGCTGACGGAGCGGCTGTTCGTGCTGGTTCCCGCACCGCTGGTCAAGGACGGCTGGGGCGAGTCGCTCACGTTGCAACAGATCGCGACGTTGCCGTTGGTGATGCCCAGCAACCAGCATGGATTGCGCACGACGTTGCGCTCGATTTTCGAGCGGGCAGGGCTGGAGGCCAGCATCGTCATGGAAGTCGATGGCCTGTCGCTGTTGATGGATTGCGTGTGTGCGGGCCATGCCGCCACCATCCAGCCCGGCGCGACGGTGGCCCGGGCGCATCAGGCGGGCTTGCGCGTGTTTGCTGTCGACGAAGCCCTGGCGCAGCGTCGCAATGTGATTGTCAGCCTGACTGATGACGAGCTCTCACCGGCGGCGCTGGCTACGCGGATCGTACTGCAGGACGTTGCCCGGGAGCTGGTGGAGCAGGGCCGATGGCCAGGCGCACGGCTGCTTTGACCCAGGCGCCGGGGGCGCTTGTTCCGACCCTTTAGAAAAACTGAATGCCTCCCCCCGACCATCGCGTTTCGCGGTCTGCGGGCGCTCATTAAAGTCCCCGGTCACGAGGAGCAGCCGAACATTCGGCTCTTCGTGATCTGGAGGCGAAATGATCGATGTGCTAGTCATCGGAGGGGGCAATGCCGCCCTCTGTGCCGCGCTGATGGCGCGAGAGGCCGGAGCCAGCGTGCTGCTGCTCGAGGCCGCACCCCGCGCCTGGCGTGGTGGCAACTCACAACACACGCGCAACCTGAGGTGCATGCATGATGGACCGCAGGATGTGCTGGTCGAGGCGTACCCGGAAGAAGAATTCTGGCAGGACCTGCTGAAGGTTACCGGTGGCCAGACCGACGAAAAGCTTGCGCGGCTGGTGATTCGCGCGTCCTCCAGTTGTCGCGGGTGGATGCGCCGCCATGGCGTGCATTTTCAGCCCTCATTGTCGGGTGCGCTGCACACAGCAAGGACCAACGCCTTCTTCATGGGCGGCGGCAAGGCACTGGTCAATGCCTACTTTCGCAGCGCCGAAAACCTTGGCGTACAGATACGCTACGACACGCCAGTAGCCGACATCGAACTGCAGGGCGGACGCTTCGTCGCGGCCCATGTGCCGGCGCGTGAGGTTCAGGGGCGACACCTGCCTGCCGAGCGCATCGAGGCGCGTACCTGTGTGCTTGCCGCCGGCGGCTTCGAGTCCAACCGTGAGTGGTTGCGCGAGGCGTGGGGGCAGAACGAGCGAGGGGAGTGGCCTTCGGACAATTTCCTGATCCGTGGCACGCGCTTCAATGACGGGGTGCTGTTGCGCCGCATGATCGAACAGGGCGCCGACACGATTGGCGACCCGACCCAGGCGCACATGGTGGCGATCGATGCTCGTGCGCCGTTGTACGACGGCGGCATTTGCACGCGCATCGATTGTGTGTCGCTGGGCGTGGTGGTCAACCGCGATGGCCAGCGCTTCTACGATGAAGGCGAGGATTTCTGGCCCAAGCGCTATGCCATCTGGGGGCGCCTGGTGGCGCATCAGCCTGGGCAGGTGGGGTTCTCTATCATCGACCAGAAAGCTCTCGGGCGCTTCATGCCACCGGTTTTTCCGGGTGCCACCGCCGATAGTCTGGAGGCGTTGGCCGGCCTGCTCGGTTTGCCTGTGCAGGCCTTCCTAAAAACCGTGCATGCCTACAACCGAGCCTGCCAGGTGGGCACTTTCGACCACACCCGGCTGGACGACTGCCACACCGCAGGCCTGGAACCGGCGAAAAGCCACTGGGCGCGCCCGATCGATACGCCGCCTTATTACGGCTACCCGCTGCGCCCTGGCGTGACTTTCACCTACCTGGGGCTGCGCACCGATGAAACCGCCGCCGTCCATTTCGACGGGCGTCCCAGCCCGAACCTGTTCGTTGCCGGTGAAATGATGGCGGGCAATGTACTGGGCAAGGGCTACACCGCAGGCGTCGGCATGTCCATCGGCACCGCCTTCGGCCGTATCGCCGGGACCAGCGCTGCTGCGGCGGCGGGTTACGAACATCCAGAAAAAGAGAAGAGCCATGACTGCGCAACTGCCTGAGCCACGCCAGCCTGACACCGCCGGGCCGGCCCTCGAACTGATCCCGGTGTTGAACGTCGAGGAGCAGGAAGTGGACCGGCAAATGCGGATCTGCAATGCCTGCCGTTACTGCGAGGGCTTTTGCGCGGTTTTCCCGGCGATGACCCGCAGGCTGGAGTTCGGCAAGGCCGATATCCATTACCTGGCCAACCTGTGCCACAACTGCGGCGCCTGCCTGCATGCCTGCCAGTACGCGCAGCCCCACGAATTCGCGGTGAACGTGCCCCAGGCGATGGCCAAAGTGCGCGGGCAGACATACGCCGAGTACGCCTGGCCGGCCCTCTTCGGGCGGCTGTACAGGCACAACGGCACCTATGTCGCCAGTGCATTGGCCGTAGCCTTGTCGCTGTTCCTGCTGCTGACCTTGTTCGTCAACGGCACGCTGCTGCCCGGGCGGTTGGCTGGGAATTTCTATGCGGTCTTCCCGCACAACACCCTGGCACTGATGTTCGGAAGCGTCTTTGCCGCTGCAGCGCTGGCCCTGGCGGTGGCGATACGTCGCTTCTGGCGCTCGGTCTCGCCTGCCGAGGCGCTGGCGCAACCGGCCAATGGGGCGGTGTTCGAGGCATCAAGCGCGGTGTTGACCTTGAAATACCTCGACGGTGGGCACGGCCAAGGTTGCAACAATGCCGATGATCGCTACACGCTCTGGCGCCGTCGCTTCCATCACTTCACCTTCTACGGCTTCATGCTGTGCTTTGCCGCCACGGTGGTCGCCACCGGTTATCACTACCTGCTGGGCCAGCAGGCGCCGTACCCGCTGCTGAGTGCACCGGTGTTGCTCGGAACCCTGGGCGGAATTGGCTTGATTGTCGGGCCGGCCGGGTTGCTGGCGCTGAACCTGCGCAGGGCGCCGGAGCAGGGCGATGTGGCCCAGCGCCCCATGGACCGGGCCTTCATTCTGCTTCTGCTGTTGGTCAGCGCCACAGGCCTCGCCTTGCTGGGCCTGCGTGATACCGCAGCGATGGCGATCGTGCTGGCGCTTCACCTGGGGACGGTGATGGCGCTGTTCATCACGCTGCCCTATGGCAAGTTTGCCCATGGCCTGTTCCGCAGCGCGGCACTGCTCAAGTTTGCAATCGAGAAGCGCCGGCCCAACAAGCTGGGCCTGGGCGGGGAGTGAACCATGAACTCAGCCCGTATTTCCCTTGCGCCGTGCCGAGCCGGAAGCAAGGCATTTCGTTCAACGGTTGGGCCACTTGTCCAGCAGGATCGACACGAACTTCTCCGCTGCCGGCGACAGCGACGCCCCTCTGCGGTAGACCAACCCCAGGGTGCGGGTTACCTGGGGCTCGATCAGCGGCACGCTGACCAGCGTCGGGTGGTCGGCGCTGGGCATGGCCAGGCTGGGCATGGCCGACACGCCCAGCCCGGCCTCGACCATGCCCAGCGAAGTGGACAGGTGCTGAACCTCATAGAACCACTTGGGCCGCAGGTTGAGCCCGGACAGGGCATGGTCCAGCAGCATCCGGTTACCGCTAAGCCGGCCTACGCCGATCAGGCGGTAGTCGGCCAGTTCTGTCCAGGTGACGGCCTCACGGTTCGCCAGCTTGTGGTCCCTGCGGCAGGCCAGCACGAAGTGCTCCTGTACCAGGGAGACGAACTCGATGTCCGGGTGCTGGCCACTCATCATGTTGATGCCGAAATCGGCTTCACCCCGCAGCACGGCTTCGAGCCCGTCGTTGGCACTGAGGTCCAGCAGACGAATGCGGATCTTGGGGTATTGCTCGTTGTAGTCGCGGATCACCGATGGCAGGAAATAAAACGCTGCGGTCGGAATACAGGCGAGGGTTACCTGGCCGGTCTGTCGTTCTGCGAGTTCGCGAATGCTCAGGATCGAGTCTTCGAAGTCATCCAGCAGGCGCCTGGCCTTGGGCAGGAAGTCACGCCCGACGCTGGTCAGACTGACGCGACGAGTAGTGCGTTCCAGCAACGAAGTGCCCAAGCCTTCCTCGAGCTTCTTGATCCGTCGGCTCAAGGCGGGCTGGGACAGGTGCAGCGCTTCTGCGGCTTCGTGGAAGCTGCCGAGTTCGGCGATTTTCACGAAAGATCGTATGTCTTGCAGCTCATATTCCATCTCGGATCGCTCTTGGCATTGGGTTCGGTATTGATGCTCAAATCGGAACAATAACTACGATATTTGCATTGGATTGATTTATCCATCCCTGTCAATCTTTTGTCCACAGCATCAATGATGTCCATTGATCAACAAGAGTGCGAAATCATGCAACGAATTCCTTGCGTACTCATGCGCGGTGGCACCTCCAAGGGCCCCTTTTTCCATGCATGGGACCTTCCTGCCAATGTGGTCGAACGCGACGAATTGCTGATCAACCTGATGGGTTCCGGGCATGAACTGGAAATCGACGGCATCGGTGGCGGTAGCCCGCAGACCAGCAAGGTAGCGATTGTCAGCCCCTCGCTGCATGCCGACGCCGACGTCGACTACCTGTTCGTGCAGGTCATGGTCGCCCAGCGCCGGGTTGATACGGCGCCCAACTGCGGCAACATGCTGTGCGCCGTTGGCCCGTTCGCCATCGAGCAAGGTCTTGTCAAAGGCCAGGACGGCAAGACGCTGGTGCGTATTCGCAACCTGAACACCGGCACTTTCGTCAATTCGCTGGTGGAAACCCCCGGCGGCATCGTGCGCTATGAAGGCCGCACGGCGATCGATGGCGTACCGGGCACTGCCGCCCCGGTACACCTGACCTTCCTCGATGCGGTCGGCAGCAAGACCGGCAAACTGTTCCCGACTGGCAAGGCCAAGGATGTGATCGACGGCGTTGCAGTCACCTGCATCGACATGGCCATGCCGATGATGGTGGTGGAGGCCAGCCAGCTGGGCGTCACCGGCTCGGAATCCCCGGCCGAACTCGACGCCAACGGCGAACTGCTCGAGCGCCTCGAGGCGTTGCGTCTGAAGGCCGGCAAGGCCATGGGCCTGGGTGATGTCAGCGGCATGGTCATCCCCAAGCCTGTTCTGGTGTCCAAGCCCCGTTATGACGGCACGTTGCAGGTTCGCTACTTCATGCCACACAACTGCCACCGCGCCTTGGCCATCACCGGAGCGATAGGGCTGGCGACTGCCTGCGTCAGCCCAGGTACGGTGATCGGCGATCTGCTGGGCGAGGGCGCCGTGCAGTTGACCGAAGTGCGTCTGGAACATCCAAGCGGCGGTATTGATGTCGCGCTGTCGCGCAGTGGCGCAGATGGCAAGACGATTCAGGCCTCTGTGGTGCGAACCGCCCGGCGGTTGTTCTCAGGCTTCGTTTACGCGCCTACATTCCGCAGGTTGGCGGGGTAGGCCCAGGCGGTAGTCCAGACCTGTACATTCGCAACAAGCGCATCCGCACAATTTCAACAATGGGTGATGCCTCATGAGACTCGCCAAATCGCTGTACTTCCAGATCCTCTGCGCCGTCCTGCTGGGCGTGGTGGTCGGTCACTTCTGGGCGCAACAGGCCGTTGCGCTCAAGCCCCTGGGTGATGCGTTCATCAAGCTGATCAAGATGATGATCGCGCCGGTGGTCTTCTGCACCATCGTCACCGGTATCGCCGGGATGACCGACAAGCGCTCCCTCGGGCGTTTGATGAGCAAGACCTTGCTGCTGTTCCTGGTATTGACTGTTATCAGCCTGATGATCGGCCTGGCAGCGGTATACCTGTTCCGTCCTGGTGTCGGCATGAACATCGACCCTGCCACTCTCAGCACTGCGGGGCTCGGCCAGTACGCCGCATCTGCGGCGAAGCTCAGCGTGGTCGACTTCTTCATGCATATCATTCCCGACACGTTCATCGGGGCGTTCAACAAGGGTGAAGTGTTGCCAGTGCTGTTCATCGCGGTGCTCAGCGGCTTCGCCTTGTCTTCGATGGGCGAGAAGGGCAAGCCGGTACTCGATGTGCTGGAGTCTGCCTCGACCATGGTGTTTCGCATCTTTGGCTACCTGATGCGTTTCGCACCGGTCGGCGCCTTCGGTGCCCTGGCCTTCACCGTCGGGCAGTATGGCGTGACGTCCCTGGGTGCACTGGCCAAGCTGGTAGGTACGCTCTACATCGCCTGTGCGTTTTTCGTGCTGGTGGTGCTTGGCGGCATCTGCCGTGCCCATGGCTTCAGCTTGTGGAAGCTGCTGCGCTATTTCCGCGAGGAGTTTCTGGTGGTGCTCGGCACCTCGTCCACCGAGCCTGTACTGCCGCGCATGCTGGAAAAGCTGGAGAAACTGGGCTGCAAGAAAGGTGTGGTCGGGCTGGTACTGCCAACCGGTTACTCCTTCAACCTCGACGGTACTGCCATCTACCTGTCGTTGGCGGCGGTCTTCATCGCTCAAGCTTGCAACATCGACCTGAGCCTTGGCCAGACGGTGACGATGCTGGCGATCATGCTGTTGTCGTCAAAAGGCGCGGCGGGTGTGACCGGTAGTGGTTTCGTTGCGCTGGCTTCGACCTTGACCGTCATTCACGACATCCCATTGGCAGGGCTTGCCTTGCTGATCGGCATCGATCGCTTCATGTCCGAGGCGCGTGCCCTGACCAGCCTGGCCAGCAATGCCGTGGCCACGGTGGTCATCTCGCTGTCGGAGAATGCCTGTGAGCGGGAAACCTTGCTGCGCCGCCTGAACGGCATTCCGGCTGCACCGGACGAGGCGGATATTGCGCAGGCCGACTGGTCTGCCGAGCCCCGGCATCACGGCTGAAAAGCCTCTTCACCTTCCCTAGTTGACTTAGAATCCCACTCAGCATCCCAGCGATGCCGAGTGGGGTAGGGGGCCGTCTGCCTTGCCGATGGCCGCAATAGAATAAAAACAAGAGAAAAGACCATGCTCGCACTCCTGGGCCTGATCATGGTGGTGACCTTCACCTACCTGATCATGAGCAAACGCCTGTCGCCAATCGTTGCGCTCACCGTGGTACCCATTGTCTTTGCAGTGATCGGCGGCTTCGCCCCCGAGCTGGGCAAGATGATGCTCGATGGCTTGAAAATGGTGGCGCCCTCGGCGGCCCTGTTGTTGTTCGCCATCCTGTTCTTCGGCCTGATGATCGATGCCGGCCTGTTCGACCCGCTGATCCGCAAGATCCTCAAGCGCGTCAATGGCGACCCGGTCAAGATCGCCATCGGTACCGCGCTGCTCTCGCTGTTGGTGGCGCTCGACGGTGATGGCACCACCACCTACATGATTACCTGTGCGGCCATGCTGCCGCTGTACAAGCGCATCGGCATGAACCCGATGATCCTGGCCACGGTATCCATGCTGTCGCTGAGCATCATGAGTGGCATGAGCCCTTGGGGTGGGCCGGCCACCCGGGCCATTGCCGCGCTCGGGCTGGATGCGACCGAGTATTTCATCCCGATGCTGCCCACCGTGATCGGCGGTGCGGCCTGGGTGGTGTTCACCGCGTTCCTGCTGGGCCGCGCCGAGCGCCGACGCATCGGCAACATCGCCCTGGAGTCGGGTGGCGGCAACTGCTACATCAAGGAAATCCTCGGCGAGAGCCCACATAAGCGCCCACGCCTGGCGTATGTGAACCTGGTGCTGGTGATTGCCGTCATGGCAGCGCTGGTGATGGGCGTGATGCATTCCGCACTGTTGTTCATGATCGGTTTCGTCGCGGCGCTGATGATCAACTACCCGCAGCTGGATCTGCAGAAAGAGCGCATCCTCGCCCATTCTGGCAATGCCATGACAGTGGTACTGCTGGTATTCGCCGCAGGCATCTTCGCGGGGATCTTCTCGGGTACCAAGATGGTCGATGCGCTGGCTCAGACCCTGGTCGACTGGATTCCCGAGGCGTGGAGCCACTGGTTCCCGCTGGTGGTGGCGCTGACCAGCATGCCGCTGACCTTCGTACTGTCCAACGACGCTTACTACTTTGGCGTGGTGCCGATCCTTGCCAACGCTGCGGCCGCCTACGGCATCGACCCGGTTGAAATCGCCCGCGCCTCGGTGCTGGGGCAGCCAGTGCACCTGATGAGCCCGCTGGTGGCCTCGACCTTGCTGCTGGTGGGCATGGTCGATCGCGACATCGGCGACTTCCAGAAGGCCACCGTGAAATGGGCGGTGCTGACATCACTGGTCATCACCGCACTGGCCTTGGTCACGGGTGCCTTGTCCTTCTTCGTCTGATCTGCTTCGGGCGCCGCTGGCGCCCACCTCATCCAAGAACAACAACAGAGTATCGAAAATGTCCCGAACTGTTTTCCGCCGGGCCACCTGTGGCCTGCTTTGCGGCTGGCTGCCTGTGGCCGGCGCTGCCGGATTCATCGACGACGGCAAGCTCAAGCTGCAGCTGCGCAACGTTTACTTCAACGAAAACTTCCGCGACGAACAAGGCATGAGCGCCCGCGCTGCTGCAACTGCAAAGAGCGAGCGGGTGGAATGGGCGCAGGGTTTTCTGCTCGACTACCAATCAGGGTTCACCCAAGGCCCGCTGGGCCTGGGGCTCGATGCCTTGGGGCTTGTAGGCGTCCGTCTCGATTCGGGCCGCGGCCGCAGCGGTACCGGCTTGCTGCCGGTGCATGACGATGGCCGTGCCGCGGACGAGTTCGCCAGTGCCGGGGTAACCGCCAAGGCGCGACTGGGGCAGACCATCGTCAAGCATGGCACCTTGCTGCCCAAGACACCGGTGCTGGTGTACAACGATGCACGATTGTTGCCTCAGACCTACCAGGGTACGCAGCTGACCAGTACCGATGTCGATGGCCTGACCCTGACCGCCGGCCACCTGGACCGCTTCAAGCAGCGGGACTCCTCGGACAGCACCGGTCTGTTCCTGGATGGTTATGGTGGCGGCGAGTCTGGCGATTTCAACTTTGCCGGTGCCGACTATGCCGTCAGCAAGCAGCTGCGCCTGAGCTATTTCCACGGCCAGCTCGAACACTTCTATCGCCAGGACTATGCCGGCCTGGTACACGACCTGCCGTTGGGTGGAGGGGTGTTCACCACCGACTTGCGCTATTTCAAGAGCCGCGACAGCGGAGCCGCTCATGGCGGCCAGATCGACAATGACATGTTCAGCGGGCAGTTGTCCTATACCCACTCCGGGCACACTGTCGGTGCCGGTTACCAGGTGCTCGACGGCGAGGCAGGGCTGCCGTACATCAGCGGCGCGACGGTTTACTCGTTCAGTAACGTTGGCATAGGCAAGTTCATCGAGGAGGAAGAGAAAACCTGGATGGCGAGCTACGCCTACAACTTTGCAGCGGCCGGTGTGCCCGGGCTGACCTTCATGGCGCGTTACCTGAGCGGGGACAACGGTCGTTCCGGTGAAGCCGGGCTCAGCGAGTGGGAGCGTGATGTGGAGCTTGCCTACGTGGTGCAGTCCGGGCCAGTCAAAGGGCTCGGCGTGAAACTGCGCAACTATGTATACCGCTCTGACTTTGCCCGAGGTCGTGACAGCAACCGGATTTATCTCACCTACGATATTGCGGTCTGGTAATGCGGCAGTGCGAGCATGCGCCTCAAGGAGCGCGTGCTCGCCGGGTGCTGATTGAAAATGAATTATGCGCCGGACGGCTGTGGTGCTTTTTTGCCTAACCGGATCAGCTCGTTGGAGAAACATAATCCGCAGAGGATCAGCCCGGCCCCCGGGTACAAGGTGTCTCGTGGCACTTCATTGAGGATCACGAACGCTAGAAGCGCGGCAAACAGCGGTTCAGTCAGCTCCAGTGCCTGGACTTGTGATGGCTTCAAATATTCGATGGCCTTGGTGGTACAGAAGAAGCCGAGGATAGTCGGCAACGCAGCCAGCGCCAGCAATGCCAGGACCGCTCCCAGCGACAGTTCACCAATGATGAACCCATCGGTTGCAGCTGGCATCAGCAGGTAGAGACTGCCGAAAAACAATAGTTGCCGAGTAAAATGCAGCCCCCCGGAAACGCCCATGCGCTTCATGGCAACTGAAAATGCACCGTAGCCGCAGCCCCCAGTCGCAGCGAGCATTGCACCTTGCAGCGTGAAGCCTTGGTCCAGGTCGGCTCCAAAAATCACGGCAATACCGGCTATGGTCAAACCGGCGCCTACTGTCGCATTGGCGGTGATTGGATCCTTGAGGACTATCCGTCCCAGTAATATCGAAGAAATGGACGCGCTTGCCATCAGGATCACCACGACGCCTGCCGCGGCGTAATGGCTATAGGCCGAAGTCTCAAAGTGGAACAGCACAAAAATGCCGAGAAAGGCGCAAACGGCGGCATGGAACCATTTGGCCGTATGCAGTGGCCGCTTGAGGATCAGTAGCAGTGCTGACAGCAACAGGCAGCCGAGGACTGTTTTTATCAGGGCGATGCTGCTGGAACTGAATCCACTGTTCATCAATACCTTGCTGAGTACACCGATCGTTGCATTCAGTGCAGCGGCGCAGAGTGCAAAGAGCAAGCCTTTGCTGAATTGAGATTGCATTTATACATTCCTTGTTATTTGGCTTTATGTCTTCGACCGGTCGACATGGAGGCGATTGCGGCCGGCCTGCTTGGCGATATAGAGCGCCCGGTCGGCGCGCTCAATCAGTGATGGCGCGCTGTCCAGGGCCGTACCTTTGGAGCAGGCGATGCCGATACTGGCGGTTATGTGTCCGAATGGGCTGCCGTTGTGAGGGATGGCTTGCAAAGCCAGGCGCTCGAGCATCAGCCTGCCGACGACGGCCGCTCCATCGTTGTCGGTATCGGGCAGGATTACCGCCATTTCCTCCCCCCCGTAGCGTGCCAGCAGGTCGCGAGGGCGGCGAATGCAGGAAGAGAGCAGGGAGGCTATCTGCTGCAGGCAGGCATCGCCCGCCGGATGCCCGTAGGTGTCGTTGTAGGGTTTGAAATGATCGATGTCGATCATCAGCAAAGCCAGCGTGGTGCCATTGCGATGGGCCGTGCGGATTTCCTGAGTCAGCGCTTCGTCAAAGCAGCGCCGGTTGGCAAGCCCCGTGAGCGCATCGTGCATCGCCAGGCTCTCGAGCTGCTGGTTGCTGTCGAGTAGCCGTTGCTGGGTCAGTCGAAGCTCGCTTTCGACCGCATTTCGCCGGCTCATGGCGCGAATCAACAGCCAGCCAATGGCCCCGGTCAGTGCCAGCAGCACAGCGACCACCAGCGTTGACAGCAGCGCCTCGAGCCGCCAGGCCGAGAGTGCCTCCTGCTTGCCCAGCGCGACCGTTGTCACCAAAGGTAGCTTGTCGCTCTTGCGAAACGCATAGAGGCGCTCCACGCCGTCCAGGCTGGAGGTGAACGACGCAGTGCCTGCTGACTGGTCAACGAGATACTTGGTAAAGATGGGCGACTTCGAAAAGTTGCGACCCATGTCCTGTTCCCGAAACGGGTAGCGCACCAGCATGGAACCGTCGGTATAGGCCAGCCCGATGGCGCCCTCATGGCCGACATCGAGTTTGCCGAATAGCTGCAGGAAGTTCTCCACGCCAAGCGTCATGGCGACAACGCCGGCGAATTCGCCGTGGTTATCGTTGAACCGCCGGCTGATGGTGATCACCCATTCCTGGTTGACGCGGCTACGGATTGGCAGGCCGATGAAAGGGTCGCGGGACGGGTCGTCACGATGGTGTATGAAAAAGGCGCGGTCGCTGCTGTTGGCACCGACGGGGGGCGGCTGGTTGGACGACATCAGCCAGCGTCCGTCCCTGGCGTAGATCATGATGCCGCTCATTGGCGGCATCAATGGTTGCTGGCGCTTGACCAGTTGATCCAGCCGCTCGATCTGCGCAGGTCCGGAGCCCTCGGTTTCCAGGCGCTCGACCAGCCCGAGCAGTAGCATTGAGCTCTGACGGAAGATACCTTCCGAATAGGTGGACAATGCCTGGGTCAGGTTAAGGCCATGGACATTGACGTCTTCCAGGGCACGCTCGCGAGAAGCCATGACCTTCCACAGCGTTAGCGAGGCGAGAGAACAACCGATGACCGATAGCAGTAGCACAACGAGGTGGATGTCACGCTTCACGTCAATTCACACGCCTTTTTCCCTAAAGACCAAGTTGAGCGTCGACACGCTTTAACTAACCAGACGGTCAGGAAGTAACCAATCGGTTCATGTGCAACAATATAACACCGAAGTTACCGGAATGTTCGACAGAATTACGCGTTCTGTCAGAACCCGTTCGTTATCTTCCGGCAGGGTATGCAGAAGTATGAACATGACGATTGGGCAAGTAACCCTCAACGTAGCGCACCGTCTTTTCCAAAGTTCGCGTCATGTCGGGATGGGCCAACTGATACTTTCGTTCCAGTTGCTGGCTGTCGTTCATGTCGAACCGCTGCGTCTGGATGAAGTTCAGTGACTCCGCGCTGATCGATAATCGGTTGGCCAGTCCTGGAATCGCCAACAGCCACTTCAGCAACCCTATGGGTACATGGCGGCGGGGGGGCTCTATATCCAGCGTTTGTGCCATTTGCTCAAGCATACCCTGCAGGTTCGGCGTGTGCTCATACAGCGCCAGGACCTGCCGGTTGACCATTGATGGGTCGAACGCCACGCAGGTCATCATCTTTACCAGGTAATCAACGCTGACCAGCGGCAACCAGTGCCTGGCGGAGCCGGGGACAGCCTTGAACCGGCCCAGTGCCAGGTTTCTGATGAGGTCCACCAGAGGTTGACCTTCAGGGATATGCCCACTCTCGCTGTGACCACATACCGTAGCAGGATGAACGATCGAGTAATCTGCGCCTACCTCCTGCATGTAACGGACGACCGAGAAATGGGACTCCAGCTTGCTGCCTTCGTAGCCCCCGACACGGCCGTATACTGCAGGCCAATTGGTGTTTTCAGGGTGCGCGTTATCAACCCCGATACTTGCAAGATGGGTAAGGTTCTGCAGCATATAACCGCCAGCCATCAGCAAGCGGATACGCTGGCTCGCCGCAAGCCTGGCGACCCTCAGCGCCCCGTGTACGTTGACTGCGCGGGCCTGTTCCATTGTAAGGCCCCAGGTAAACTGCGCCGCGAGGTGAAAGACCACGGCGGCCGAAGTTACGCATTGCCTGTCTGCTTCGCTGAGTCCAAGCCCATCCCTGCTGATGTCTCCTTCAACTGCGTTTAAATACGCGGGATTACCTCCCAGTTGGCCTACCTGCTCTTTGAGGCGTTCGATGTTTGCAGGGTTGCGCATGAGCACCCAGGTCTTGTGCCCTGTCGCGGTAAGATGGGCCAGCAGATGTTGACCCACAAACCCACTGCCGCCAGTGACGAAGCATTCCACGCTCATATCTGAATCCTTGTCTGGATGATCGGCGCAGGCTAAGGTGTAGAGCCTACTCTACAGTCAAGGAATTTTTATCGTGAATGTCGGAGAGTTGGAGCGCCGGAGTGGGGTGGGCCGCCATACATTGCGTTATTACGAGCAACTCGGGCTTATCGTGGCCCATCGCCAAGCCAACAATTACCGCAGCTACAGCGACCAGACCGTTGTCGATCTGGCCTTTATTCAAAGTGCCCAGAGCGGCGGTTTTTCGCTCGCCGAGATTGGCGAAATCCTTGCGGCCAAGCGCGGTAACACGATCGATTGCGCCCAAGGCGCGATGTTGGTAGCCGGCAAGATGGCCGAAATTCAAGCGAAGATCACCACGCTGCAAGCCGCCTATGTGTTTCTGGATGCGGAGCGTGCAAAGCTGGAAGCCAGTGCCATTGCCAACGGTCTGACCATTCCTCGCCCTCTCTCGGTTTAGCATGGCTCGATGCTGTAGCTTGTTTATTCGCAATTATTTCTCATTTACACTTGTGTCTTGTTTTCGAGGCCTACCTCTTATCCAGGATGCATCGTGTCGTTCGATCCCGCCAAACCGTCGCTGCTGTCTACATTGGTCCGTCACTATGACGAGCTGGTGGACCACATTCGCCGACGCTTCGGCGACAGAAGCGTGGCGCGCGATGTAGTGCATGACGTGTGTGTGCAGTTGCTTGAGCGCGGTGAGAAAGAAGACGTCAGAACCCCACTGGCCCTGCTACGAAAAATATCCCACGACACCGCCGTGAGCCGCTATCGTAGCGATCGCCGCCGAGGCGCCTGGGTAGAGGCAATTTCCGAGCTGCCAGAGGTGGCCTGCCCGGCAGCCACCCCGGTGACCAGGTATGACAGCGCGCGCGAGTTTCAACTGCTCGTCAACGCTATCGCAGACCTCCCACCACGCTGCCAGGCTGTTTTCGTCATGCACAAGATTCACGAAATCCCCCAGGCAGAAGTAGCTGCGCGCCTCGGTATTTCCCTAAAGACTGTGGAAAAGCATCTGCGCCTGGGGTTGGCGGCGTGCAGGCAACGGCTTGGGCGCGATGAGGTGCATCCATGACCAGGCAGCCCGAACAGGCGCCATTGGACGAGGCACTGGGGCGACATCGTGAAGAGCTCAAGCAGCTGTTCCCCATGCCGCCGTTCAGGCCAGCGCCCTCCAAAGCGGTGAAGTCGGCCGGCATTACACTAGCGGTTGCGATCGCCTTTGCGGCCCTGGCGTGGCTGAACCCTGCCTACAAGAGCGAGCGTTTCGCTACCGCCATTGGTGAGCGGCGCGCTGTGCTGCTGAGCGATGGAAGCAAGCTGCTGCTCGACAGTGGCACGCATGTCGATATCAGTTGGCGTCTGCTCAGCCGCGAAGTCGACCTGCGCGCAGGGCAGGCGCTTTTCGATGTGTCCTCGGCCGTGTACCGCCCCTTCGTAGTGTCCGCTGGCATGGCGAAAGTCGAGGTGCTCGGTACGCTGTTCAATGTCCGCCGGCTGGATAACGACGCGGTGCGTGTGACCCTGGCCCGTGGGCGCGTGGACGTCACCGCTGCAACTGCAGCACAGGCGCCTGTCACCCTGAGGCCAGGGCAACAGGTCGACTCGATTGGCGGGCAACTGATGCCGGTTGCAAAGGCTGACGCCTCCAAGGCGATGGCATGGAAAGATGATCGCATCGTGTTCGAGCAGACGCCGCTGGATGAAGCGGTGTCGTTGTTGCGCCACTATCGCAAGGCCCCCATCGAGCTGAGCGACCCAAGCCTGGCCGCACTCAAGGTGACGGGGGTGTTCGAAGCGCGCAATGTCGACCTGCTACTGGATCTGCTGCCCAGCATCCTGCCTGTCGCCGTGCTGCAAGCAGGGGACGGCAGCGTCCGGATTCAACGCAAACCGACAAGAAAATAATTCTCAGGCGCAGGTAGGGTTTCTCGATCCCCATGGCGGCTACTGAAAAAGCCCAACCACAAAAAGGAACTCGAGAAGTGCATTTTCCCCTCCGCAGTCGCCAGCTACGCCTGTCATTGCTTGCCAGTAGCCTGCTCATCGCAATGTCGGCCCAGAGCCGGGAAAAGGTGAACGTGGATCTCCCCGCC
Organism: Pseudomonas shirazica; assembly: GCF_015168335.1. Classification (NCBI taxonomy): domain Bacteria; kingdom Pseudomonadati; phylum Pseudomonadota; class Gammaproteobacteria; order Pseudomonadales; family Pseudomonadaceae; genus Pseudomonas; species Pseudomonas shirazica. Next base: position 2,803,163 of record NZ_CP063456.1, on the reverse strand, counting down.
GCACCGCTGGGCGAGGCCATCAACGCGCTCGCACAGCAGTCTTCGGTACAGATCATCTTCGCCAGCGATCTTGGTGCAGGCCGAAACGCGCCTGCGGTGAAGGGGCGGTTCACACCCGAGGAAGCACTTCAAACGCTGCTCAAGGACACTGGCTTGCAGGTACAGGCCAAGGATGAGCGCACGTTCGTCATCGTCGCGCAGGGGGGCCCTGCATCAAGTGCTGGAATCCAGAGCGGACCCGTGGAAATGGCCCAGACGGAAATCACCGCCTCGCGCACCAGCAGCAGCCTGGTTTCTGCGACGCGGCAATCCACCATTCTCGAGCATGAACAACTGCAGGAGCTGCGCCAGGGGTCAGAGAGCCTGGCTACGGTACTGGCCAAGGCGGTTCCCGGCATGTCCGACTCCAGCCGCACCGTCACCGAGTATGGCCAGACCCTGCGCGGGCGCAGCATGCTGGTCATGGTCGACGGGGTGCCGCTCAATACCAACCGCGACTCCTCGCGCAACCTGGCCAACATCGACCCGGCACTGATCGAACGGGTCGAAGTCATTCGTGGCAGCAGCGCCATCTACGGCAGCGGCGCCACGGGGGGCATCATCTCCATTACCACACGGCCCGCGGGTGGTGAAAACCGCGCCGAAACCAGCCTGAGCGCGACCTCGCCGCTGACCCGCCTTGGCAGCGATGGCCTGGGGGGGCAGTTCCAGCAATATTTCGCGGGCTCTCAGGGTGCGGTGGACTACTCGTTCGACTTCGGTACCCGCCATATCGGTGCCTCGTATGATGCGCACGGTGACCGGATCGCCCCGGAGCCAAGCCAAGGCGACCTGTTCGATTCGAACATCTACAACATTGGCGGCAAGCTGGGGCTGCACATTGACGAGAACCAGCGAGTGCAGCTTGCAGTCAGCCACTACGATGCCCGCCAGGACACCGATTACGCTACCGACCCAAGCGTCGCGAAACTCCCTGCTGGCTCTGTGCCGGCCAATGCGATCAAGGGCCTGGATCTTGACGAGCAGAACCGCATTCGCAACACGCTGGTGAACCTGGAGTATGAAAATCTCGACATCCTCGGGAGCCGGCTTTCTGCCCAGATGTACTACCGGGACTACTTCACACGCTTCACCCCGTTCGATGCCCGTGCCGTTGCCACCCGCGGCGGCAATGTTGACCAGATCATGCAAAACAGCGAAGTCTTCGGAAGCCGCCTGACCCTGCGCACGCCAATTGGCGACAGCGGCAGTACCGAACTGGTGTGGGGTGGTGACTATAACCAGGAGCGCAGCGACATGCCGCTCGATGTCTTCGACCCGGCGGCTTATGACGCCAGTGGCGGCCTGGTTTTCGACAAGACCGGCAAGCTCACCTACATGCCCCCGCTGAGGACGCGAAGCGCTGGCGCCTTCGCCCAGCTGCAGCATCGCTTCGATGAGCATTGGTCGGTCGACGGCGGCCTGCGCTACGAATACTCCACCGCCGAATTCGATGACTTCGTTCCGTTGTCCGAGTCCACGGCTGCCTCCCCGGTGGCGGTGAAGGGTGGCGACATTCATTACGATGCGGTGCTGTCGAACCTGGGCATCGTCTACTCGCCGGTACTCGGCCAGGAAATCTACGCCTCCTTCAGCCAGGGCTTCCAGTTGCCCGACGTGGGCATCCAACTGCGCAATGCGCGCCGTGGCTTCGACATCGGCGCATCGAACCTGGAACCGGTCAAGACCAACAACTATGAGCTTGGCTGGCGAGGAGACCTGGGCAGCAACACACTCGGCACCCTGGCGCTGTTCTACACCACCTCCAAACTGGGGGATGTACAAAGTTTCAACAACGGCCTGATTCTGACCCGCACCAAGGAGCGTATCTACGGTGCTGAAGCCAGTGCCGATTGGCTGTCGGACGATGCTGTGTGGGGCGCAGGGGGGAGTGCGACCTGGATGCGCGGACGAGAAAAACCGGACGGTAAAGACTGGCAAGACATGACCGGCTATCGCGTTCCGCCGCTGAAGCTGACCGCCTACGTGCAATACAAGCCGACCCTGGATTGGAGCAACCGCTTGCAAGCCACGTTCTTCGATGCCAAGGACTACAGGCTCGATGGGGTGGACAGCTTTGGTCGACATCAGGTTAGCAGTTATACGACAGTCGACCTGGTCAGCCAGTACCAGATCTCCGCAGACGACAAGGTGAGCGTCGGCATCCAGAACCTGTTCAACCGCGACTACTACCCGCTCTACAGCCAGTTGCTGCGCAATAACAACAACACCAGCCACTTGCCGGCACCCGGCACGGTATTGACTGCCAGTTACACGCACAATTGGTAAGGTAGTGAAAAACCACCGGGCTCGATGTCGGCCCCGGTGGTCATTGTCATGTTTCATACCAATAGCTGGCTTGTAGGGTAGGGAGTCTACGATGGAACGGTCTTGCACCACTTATTATCTGGAAATGGTCTCGGCATCCGAGCTGAAGGAAAAACCACAGCCTCACGAACTCCAGATCATTGAATGTGAAGTGCCTCAGGCGGAATTCAATCGGTTTCTGTACAAGCTGGTAGGCACACCTTGGGAGTGGGGCGATCTTGACACCTGGGGGATTTCTGACTGGCAGGCACTCGTCGAACAGGATTGCCACCGTACCTGGGTTGCCTATTACCGTGGTGCGATAGCTGGCTATTACGAGCTCTATCGCCCCGATGGCAGTAACGCAGAGATACGCTACTTCGGGCTGGCACCTCAATTCCTGGGGTGTGGCTTCGGCGGAGCGCTCCTGAGCCATGCTGTTCGATCTGCGTGGGGATGGAGCGGTACAGAGCGGGTGTGGGTACATACCTGCACCTTCGACCATCCTGCCGCGCTTCGAAATTATCAGGCGCGAGGGTTCCGTATCTTCAAGCAAGAGGAGACGGAAGCAAGCCAATAAGCGCTTTTTCATGAAGGCGCATTCGCCTTTGCCAGATTTTGGGGCTGTAGCTTCCGACGGGATGGTGCTGAAGGCAGCCTGTGGCTGCCTATTTTCATTTTTCGATATAAAAATCCATTTTTTCATTGTTTATAACAATAAATGTTCGCAAGTTACCGAATTGATGCTGAATAACGCAATCGAGGTAAGCCAGGTTCTGTGTAAATTGGATCCAATATTTTGGCTTGTCCATCACGGGCAAGTACAAGGTGTTACACAGGCCCAGGAGAAAGCCGCCATGATGCTTAAGGATCCATCAATCAAATATCGCCATTTCGCCACAGTCGACCTGCCAGACCGCCAGTGGCCCAATCAGGTCCAGAAGGTCGCTCCCACCTGGTGCAGCGTCGACATGCGAGACGGTAACCAGGCACTGATCGAGCCGATGAACGCCGAACGCAAGCGTCGATTCTTCGACCTTTTGGTGAAGGTCGGTTTCAAGCAGATCGAGGTTGGCTTCCCGGCAGCATCGCAAACCGATTTCGACTATGTGCGTGAATTGATCGAGAGCGGTCGGATCCCCGAAGATGTGACTATCCAGGTCATGACACAGGCCCGTACACACTTGATCGAGCGTACCTTCGAAGCGCTCAAGGGGGCGCCACGTGCCATCGTTCATGTGTACAACGCAACGGCTCCCGTATTTCGTGATGTGGTGTTCGGCGTGGATCGCGCAGGTTGCATCGGCATCGCCACGCAGGCTACCCGGGAGATCAAGGCGCTGATGCAGGCCAATCCGCAGACGCAGTGGACTTACCAGTATTCACCAGAAACCTTCTGCTTCACCGAGCTCGATTTTGGCCTGGAAATTTGCGAAGCGGTGATCGACGTATTCGAACCGTCTCCCACCAACAAGATGATCCTGAACCTGCCTACCACCGTGGAGGTTTCGACCGCCAACGTGTTCGCCGACCAGATCGAATGGTTCTGCCGCCACGTACGCAAGCGCGACAGCGTGATCATCAGTATCCACCCGCACAATGACCGTGGCACAGGTGTGTCTACCGCCGAGCAGGCCTGCCTGGCAGGCGCCGAGCGGGTCGAGGGCACCTTGTTCGGCAATGGTGAGCGCACCGGTAATGTCGATATCCTGACCTTGGCCATGAACCTCTACACCAGTGGCATCAGCCCGGAGCTGGATTTCTCTGACATCATCCATGTCCAGCGTGAGGTCGAGTTCTGCAACCAGTTGCCGACCCATCCACGCCATCCCTATGCGGGAGAGCTGGTGTTCACGGCATTTTCCGGCTCTCACCAGGACGCCATCAAGAAGGGCTTCGCCCAACGGCGGAAAAACCCCGACGGTTTCTGGGAGGTGCCGTACCTGCCGATCGACCCGGCCGACATGGGGCGCAGCTACGAGGCAGTCATCCGGGTCAACAGCCAGTCGGGCAAGGGTGGTGTGGCCTATCTCCTGGAGCAGCAGGGTATCGTCCTGCCGCGCCGGTTACAGATGGAGTTCAGCGGCCTGGTGCAGCAGGTCGCCGATAGTGAAGGGAGGGAGATCACCAGCGAAATGATCTTGTCGTGCTTCACCAGAAACTACCTGGAGCAGGGTAATCCCTACGCCTTGCTGCACCCCATGGTCACCACTGACGAAGCCTGCACTTACCTTGACGCTCAACTGCTGGTCGAGGGTGAACGCCTGGCGTTCGCTGGCAAGGGCAATGGCCCAGTGGCCGCACTGGTCCATGCGTTCGCCCAGCAGGGGCTGGTCTTCGATATTGCCGATTACCACGAGCACGCCGTGCGTGATGGTGCTGAGGCCGAAGCCATTGCCTACATCGAAATACGTGTCAAGAACCAGTTGCTGTTTGGCGTGGGCAGGGACGGCAGTACACTCCAGGCATCACTCAAGGCTGTGGTGAGTGCTGTCTGCCGGGCCACGCGCCTGGGGCTGCTCGATACAGTGAAAAGCACGGTCGCCACGGCTTGAGGGATACTGGCTGGCGCTGTTCGGCGGTGTGGTGACCAATGCTGCTGCGGCCACGGCGGAAAAGGTGAAATGCCAGCCTTGTAACCCTGAACCGCTATTGACCTCGAGTTAACTCAAGGTTTTAGAGTGGCGTGGCGGCACACTCGCTGCTTGCGCAAACGAACTCGCAAGCACCAGAAATGGACACTCCGACTTCACTGCTGGTTTTCCAGATTATCGGCTTCATCGCCTTGGGCCTGTCGAAGGCGATGACCGATCCAGTGAGGCCTGGAGCAGATCAGGGAAAGAGGAACAGCATGTGAAGACGATGATCGTAGGCGCCAGCAGAGGGCTGGGGCGGGCTTTGCTCGAAGGCCTCGGCAAGCCCGGGGACACGCTGATTGGCGTATCACGCAAACAGCCGAAAGATCTGGCCCTTGCGCCGGGCATCGGCCTGTACTGGATCGATGCCGACCTTTCCGAGCCAGTGGCGGCTGTAGCACGGATCGCGGACCGAACACCTGCCGATCTGGACGTACTGATATACAACGTCGGCATCTGGGAAGAGCATGCCTTCAGCGAGCACTATGCATTCTCCGAAGACAGCGACGAATCGATCACCCGGCTGGTCGAGGTGAACGTCACCGCCACGCTGCTTCTTCTCAAACGCCTGATACCCAGGTTGCTCGGTGCTCCCCGGCCGCAGTTGATCCTCACCGGCTCGACTTCGGCTCTTCGCCAGAGCGGGCGCCCGGAGGTAGCGTTCGGTGCCTCCAAGTTCGCCCTCAACGGCATGGCTGATGCGCTACGCGAAGGCTTCAGGGATGACAACCTGGCGGTGACCGTGCTTCAGCTGGGTTACCTGAATACCGATGACGCCCTGTCCACGCCATTGGTGCAGGCTGCTGCGCGAGGTGAGCGGCGTTGGGTACCGGTACATGATGTGGTCAACATGGTCGATGCGTTGTTACGCCTGTCAGGGGCTTCATTCGTACGGGAGTTGATCTTGCCCGCGATCGGGGATGAGCGCTTCTGACACCACAACGGTCAGTCGCCCTGAGTCCGGATAGCAGCTGACGCGTACCAGGGCGCGACAGAATCGACATGCACGTGTTTCTGCTTCCTTGGCAAAAACGATGTATCAAAGGTACCGCTGAACGGTCAGTGGTTGCCAAACTGCGCACGATACCTCATGGGCGCCAACCCCACGGTCTTGCGAAATGCTGCCCGGAAACTTTCCGCCGAGGCGAACCCGCAGCGTTCGGCGATTTGCTCATTGCTCAATGGGCTGCTTTCCAGCAACTCACGCGCCACGTTCATGCGCACCTGAAGCAGCCAGGTTTTCGGCGTGATGCCTGTCGCTTCGATGAAGCGTCGCAGGAAGGTTCGTTCGCTCATCAGTGCCTTCGCTGCCAGCTGCTTGACCGTAAGCGGCCTGCCCACATGCAAGGTCGCCCACTCCAGCACCGCGGCAAGATCATCGCGAGGCTTCTGGGCAACGGGTGCGGGGAAGAACTGTGTTTGCCCTCCGGAACGCTGGGGTGCCATAACCAGGCGACGGGCAACGGTGTTGGCAACCTGGGTACCAAAGTCTCGACTCACCAGGTGCAGGCAGGCATCTATACCGGCAGCGCTGCCTGCCGAGGTAATCAGCTGGCCGCAGTGTACGTAAAGCACGCCTGGGTCTACTTCAATGAGTGGATAGCGTGCCGCGAGTTCGTCCGTATAGCGCCAGTGGGTGGTGGCACGCTTGCCGTCCAGAAGGCCCGCAGCCGCGAGCACGAACACCCCCGAACAGATGGAAAGCAACCGCGCCCCGCGTTGATACGCGGCGCGCAAGGCGTCCAGCAGCACCTGCGGCGGGCGCTCATCGCGGCTACGCCAGCCCGGAATGATGATGGTATGGGCATCAACGAGCGACTCCAAGCCGAACTCGGCAATGACCTGCATGCCACCTGCCGCGTGCATTGGTGCGGGATCGACGGCGACGATGCGATGCGTGTACCAGGCGAATTCGAACTCCGGGCGTGGCAGCCCGAAGATCTCCACGGCAATGCCGAACTCGAAGGTGCACAGCCCGTCATAGGCAAGCACGGCGACCAAACCAGGGTTCGTGAGCATTGGCGGAAAACTACCGGTGACTGTCGAGTGCGCCACTGTAGCGGTACAGGCGGGCTTCCTACAATGGGCGCACCTTCAACCGAGGAGTGAAATCCATGCCAAGCCTGGTCAGCGAATATCCTGCCGCAAGCCCATCCGAAGCCCTGCTTCATTTCAGCCGCCGTCTGGCGTTCGAGACGGATTGTTCGGATGTTGAACGTAGCCAGCGGTCGGGTGATGTCGACTATGTGCTGGTAGATGTAAGGAGCAGCGAGGCGTTTGCGCAAGGCCATGTGCCGGGCGCGATCAATATTCCTGGCCGCACCATCAGCGCAGAACGCATGGCTGACTATGCGCGCCAGACGCTTTTCGTTGTTTATTGCGCGGGGCCGCATTGCAATGGCGTACATCGGGCGGCGGTTCGTTTGGCTGAGCTGGGTTTTCCGGTGAAAGAAATGATTGGCGGGGTTACCGGCTGGCTTGACGAAGGGTTTTCGTTGGAGGGTGCGGACGTTGCTGCACAGGGTAACGGCGTTTCATGTGCATGTTGAGTCGAGAGGGCACAGTTCGAGCGGCATCACCCGAGGACGTACCCGGCCTGATCGAGCACATGCGAGCATCGGAAAGTTTTTCCGAATATCGATGAGCAGCTCTCTCTGCATTGATGAGCCTTCCCACAGATAGTGTTATCTCGCTAGCCTCTGTTGAATGTCCGCAATGGGGCCAGGCTGTGTGAAAACGCTAATAAGTACGTCGAGTAGCGAAAGAAGCTGGGGCACCCTGTCAATTCAGCAGATCTGAGTGCTGATCTACCTCAGTCGGGCCCGGACGCGGCCTGCGCTATTTGGGCCGCGGCAGCAGCCCGAATAGCCGTATACGGACGCAAAAAATGCGTGGCCTCAAGTCCTGATCGCTTCAATCAGCCCAGCAATGCCAAAGATGCTCATCATTCGTTTGAGATTGTAGGCAAGCACGTGAAGGCTCATTTCGGTGCTTACCCTCGGTAGGGTTTTGGTCAGGAAGTGAGTGCTTCCCATCCAGTATTTGAGCGTTCCGAAGGGATGCTCCACCGTCTGCCGACGAACCTTCATCTTTCCTGGGTCATGCTCCAATCGGATCTGCACGGCTTCGACTACCGTTTCATGCTCCCAGCGCTTCAATCGGCGTTCCTTACCCGTCGTACACTGCTTCTGCATGGAGCAACTTTGGCAGCCAGAGAACCAGTAGGAGTGCAGCAACATACCGTCTTCCACCGAAGAATGCCTGCGGGTCAGTAGTTGATCCGCAGGGCATCGGTATTCATCCGATGCAGCGATGTAGATGAAGTCCTGCTTGCCGAATCGGCCTTCCGCTTTGCTGCTTGATGTCAGCGGCTTCGGGACAAAAGTGGTGATCCCTGCCTGCTCGCAAGCAAGGATCTCCGGACCTTTGTAATTGCCTCGGTCGGCGACCACTGTCAGCGACTCAGCGCCGATCTCTTCGCGTGCCTGGTTCGCCATATTGCTCAGCTGCGTTCGGTCATTGCCAACATTAGTGACTTCATGCGCAATGATCAGATGGTATTTGTCATCGACTGCTGTTTGTACGTTGTAGCCAACCGTGCCAGTACCTCGGCCACTCGTGGCCATTGAGCGTGCATCAGGATCGGTAAGAGAGATTTGCTGATCTGGGCTGGCGTGAAGCTGCGCTTCAATGTCCTTTAGCTTTGTCATCTGCTGTTTCAGCTTTTCTATTTTTTCGCTCAGCCGTTCAGCCTTGGCCTCGGCGACCTCGGGCGCCGCCCGATCCGCCGAATCCAGCGCCGCAAGATAGCGGTCAATGCTCTGCTCGATCTGCTGCATGCGCGCCTTGATCTTGCCCTGGGTGAAGTTGCGGTCGCGGTTATTTACGGCTTTGAATTTGCTGCCGTCGATGGCAATGATCGACTGGGAGAAAAGATTGAGGTTGCGGCACAGCACTACGAATTGCCGGCACACGCCGCGAATAGCTTTACCGTTGTCTCGCCGAAAGTCAGCAATCGTTTTGAAGTCAGGAGCCAACCGGCCCGTTAACCACATCAGCTCGACGTTGCGCTCTGCCTCGCGCTCAAGCCGGCGGCTGGACTGAATCCGGTTGAGGTAGCCATAGATGTAGATTTTCAGCAGGACTGCTGGATGGTAGGCCGGACGACCCGTAGCAGCCGGATCGACACCCTCGAATCCGAGCGCTCCGAGGTCGAGTTCATCGACGAAAACGTCAACCACCCGAACAGGGTTTTCTTCGGTGATGTAATCATCCAGGCACTCCGGCAGCAGCGTGACTTGCGTCCGGGCCTCACCCTCAATGAACCGCTTCATGATCGTCCCCGCCACGATCTCGACGATCAGAAGGTTAGATAATCGCAGGTTTTTTTCACAGCCTGGACCCGAAGCTGCCGGTCTGTAACGTTACCTCTCGCGCATGGAGGTGTCTGTTAGCAGAGGCGTTGTTGCATATCTCTAAGTCGGATGTTCTGGTATAAAAATACCCCTACCCAAGTCACGGACGACGACCATGCAGATACGCAAGATGACTCAGGAAGACCTGCCAAGCGCCAACGCCCTGTGCTTGGAGGCGTTCATGCTAGCGGTTGCGCCATCGCTGTCTGCCCAGGGCGTGGAAACCTTCGCAAAGGTGGTTGCTCAGAAGGCGTTTGCCGAACGAATGGTAAGTGACAACCTGATGCTGGTTTGTGTCGCGGAGGGAACCCTGGTCGGGCTGATCGAGCTGAAGGAAGGGCGCCATGTGGCGATGCTGTTCGTTGCGCCGGCCTGGCAGCGCCACGGCGTTGGGAGGCGCTTGATGAATGCGGCTCTGGAGCAGGCCAGGGCCAATGTAGTAACAGTTAGAGCGTCGCTATCTTCAGTGGCCGCTTATGAACGTTACGGTTTTGCGTTGGCAGGGGAAGTGGGCGAGCTTGCCGGGCTGATCTACCAACCGATGGAGAAGTGGTTGACCATTTCAAGCGCCGTCTACGACCCAGGCTGCTGTTCTTAATGACTTCAAATGGCCGTTAGGGGCCTTGCGCCAAGGGCCGTAATGGGTCGTTAGTCGCCGTTCGTGGACAATTGCTGTCGGCCCAGAGACCGGCCGCTTCGCGGCCCCGTCGCCTTCGACCCGCGCCCGGCGCGGTCGGCAAATAGGCGGCACGCTATGCCCGTTGAACGGCGGGTCAGCCCAGATCCATGGAGCGATGAGGCGAGCGAAGGTTTCGCCGTGTGTGCTAACCGGCCCCTGTTTGAAACAAGCCCCGCACCACCTCCCTGATCCAGCGATTCCCGCTGTCTTGCTGGTACCGTGCGTGCCAGTGCTGCTTGACCGTGAAACCTTCCACTGCAAACGGGCAATCGTGCACGTGCAAACCATGCATGTCGGCGAGTGTCTGGCCGATGTGCCGTGGCAACGTAGCCACCAGGTCGGTCGACCCGACAATCATCCCCAACCCCAGAAACGCCGGCAGCTCCAGCATGATCCTGCGTTCGATGCCGGCCCGCGCCAGGCCAGCCTCCAGTAACTTCTGCCCGGTCCCGGCACTGATTTGTACATGCCCCTCGGCCTGGTAACCCGCCACGCTCATGCCGTTGCTCAATCGAGGGTGTAGCGGGTTGCTCAGGCAGACCCAGTCCTGCTCGAACAACACTTGCTGATACATCCCCGCACCCAGCCAGGGCACGAAGCCGATGGCCAGGTCCGCCTCGCCCGACTCCAGCGCGCTCTCGGTATTGCCATCGATGCGTGCAGCTTCCAGGCGAATACCCGGCGCGTGGGTGCGCAGGTGGTTGAGGATGCTGGGCAGCAGGGTGATATGGCTGGCATCACTGACGCACAGGCGAAAGCGCCGCTGCGCCGTGGCCGGAACGAACTGCGGCTCCCAGGTAGTCAGGCGCCGCAGCGATTCCAGCACCTCGCGGCATGGCCCGATCAGCTGGTCTGCCCGCGGGGTTGGCGCCATGCCGCCTGGCGTACGCACGAACAGTGGGTCGTTCAACTCTTCACGCAAGCGCCCCAACCAGATGCTCACGGTAGGTTGGCTCTGGCCGAGCTGTTCAGCACTGCGAGTGACGCTGCGGCATTGATACAGCACATCGAACAGTTGCAGCAGCTTGGGGTCGGGCAAAGCGTCGAGCGCACTCATTATTGCGAAATCCAATAAGTGTATTGAGTCCATTGTATAGCCGAAATAAGGCTCGCTGCATAAGGTAGTCGCAAACCACAGGAGGTCAGCGATTTGAAAATCTGCATTCTGGGCGCCGGCGCCCTGGGTTGTGCCATCGGTGCGGCCTTGAGCGAAGCGGGGCACGAAACCTGGCTGTTGAACCGTGGCCATGCACATGTCGAGGCGATGAACCTGCACGGGCTGCGGGTGCAGGACGAACGCGGCGAGCGGCAGGTCCCGGTGAAGGCAGCCTGCGACGCGGCAACCGTGGGCGTGGCCGACCTGGTGGTGGTGCTGGTCAAGTCATTCCACACCGGCGAGGCGATTGCCGGGGCCAAGGCGCTGATCGGGCCGCAGACGCTTGTGCTGTCACTGCAGAACGGTCTTGGCCATGAAGACATCCTGGCCGAGGCCGTGGGCCGTGAGCGGGTGCTGGCTGGCAAGACCTACGTCGGTGGCGTGCTGCTGGCGCCGGGTTCGATTCGCGCCGGTGTTGCGGGCAAGCAGACTTTCATCGGCGAGCTCGACGGCCAAAGGACGCTGCGTGTGCAGGCCATCGCCGAGGTCTTCAATGGCGCCGGGCTCGCCACCACGGTCAGTGACAACATTCTCGGCACCATGTGGGACAAGCTGCTGGTCAACGTCGCGACAGGCGCGCTCAGCGGCATCACCAGGCTCGGTTATGGCCAGTTGTACAGCGAGCCGCTGCTGGAAAGCACCGCCAAGGCAGCGGTGGCTGAAGCCATTGCCGTCGCTGAACGAGCAGGCATCCGCCTGAGCCTCACCAGCCCGGATTCTGCATGGCGGCTGGCCGCCGAAGGCCTGCCGGCAAGCTTCCGTACCTCGATGCTGCAGAGCCTGGAAAAGGGTTCGGTCACCGAGATCGATTTCATCAATGGCTCCGTCGTGCGCTGGGGCCAGCGCCATGGCGTGGCCACGCCGGTCAACGCGACCCTGGTGGCCTGCATCAAGGGCATCGAACGCGCCATGGCCGATCAGCAGAAGGGGAGTAATCCATGAGCCAGCCGAAAGCCTACCTTGAACACGTGGCGTTCTGGGTGCGCGACATCCAGTGGCACATCCGCTTTTTCAGCGAGGTGTGTGGCATGACCATGCGTGAAATACAGGGTGACGTCGAGCAGCCTGCACAGTACTGGACCCTTGGTGGCCTGCAGTTCATCCACCAACCGGACTTTGCCGGCCCGGAAGGGCGCATGGCGCACCTGGGCATCATGTGCGAGGACCTCGAAGCTACCCTGGCCGCCGCACAGCGTTTCGGCGTGAGCGAAATGCCCCAGGGCCGCAACTGGCTGCGCCTGCCTGACGGCCTTGCGGTCGAGTTCATTCAGGCATCGCCGGCGAAATGCGTCGCCCAGGCACTGGCCATCGACCCACGTGCAGAGGTGGTGGCATGAGCGTAGTGGAAAGATACTGGGACGATGCCCGCGAAGGCGATGAATGCATCAGCCCCACCTACACGGTGACCCGCGAACGTATCCTGGCCTACGCAGACCTCACCGGCGACCACACCCCGGTGCATGTCGACGAGGCCTACGCCAACGCCAGTCATTTCGGCTGCCTGGTTGCCCACGGCCTGTTCGGCCTGTCGATCGCCGACGGCCTGAAGACCCAGTGCGAATACCGCTTTGTACCGGGCATGTCGCTGGGCTGGACCTGGGACTTCGTGCTGCCGATCAAGGTCGACGATGTGCTGCACGTGCGCATGCGCGTGGGGGCGATGCGCCCGAGCAACAGTCGACCGGGCTGGGGCATCGTGGTCTTGCCGTCGGAGCTGATCAACCAGCACGGCGAAGTCGTGCAGCGTGGCGAGCACCGGCTGATGGTGCCCCGGAGGGTGCAGGCATGAGCCAGGCATTGCCATTGGCAGGTATCCGCGTCATCGACTACAGCCACTTCCTCGCCGGGCCCTATGTGGGCCGCTGCCTGGCAGCACTCGGCGCCGAGGTGATCAAGGTCGAACGGCCGGGCAGCGGCGATGCCGGGCGCCAGCATGCATTTACCCTTGATGAGCAGCAGAGCGGTTACTTCCTGCAGCTGAACATGGGCAAGCAGGGCGTCAGCGTGAACATGAAGGACCCGCGTGGCAAAGCGTTCATGCAGCGCCTGACCGACTCGGCCGATGTGTTCATCGAAAACTATCGCCCCGGCGCCCTGGACAAGCTGGGCCTGGGCTATGCCGAGCTGTCGGCGCGCAACCCGCGTCTGGTGTACTGCTCCATCTCCGCCTATGGCCATACCGGGCCGGATGCCCACCGCGCCGGTTTCGGGCTGATCGCCGAGGCCAAGAGCGGGATCATGCAGATGGTCGGCGTGCCGGGCGAAGCGCCGCCGTTGCTGCGCATTTCCCTTGGCGACATGTACACCGGCATTCATGCCGTGGCGGCGATCAATGCGGCATTGCTGGGCCGGGTGAACAGTGGACGCGGCCAGCACATCGACATGGCCCTGTACGACACGCTGGTGTCGATGCATGAATATGCGGTGCAGTGCTACACCTTGTCCGACGGCACCGTCCTGCCCGAGCAGACCGGCCATGACATGCCCACCTCCACCCTGTACGGCGTGTTTCGCGCGGCCGATGGCGACTTGGTAATCGCCGCCCAGGTCGACGATGCCTGGAAGCGCTTTGCCGCGATGCTGGAAGCCAACGGTGGCCCGGCCGGGTTCGGCAGCGACAGCCGCTACCACAGCCTCAATGGCCGCAACGCCCATCGCCAGGCGATTCTGGCCGTGGTTCGCGACTGGGTCGGCGCGCGCCTGGTGGCGGATATCCTGCAGTTGCTCGATGACATCGACATCCCCAGCGCCAAGGTGCAGCGCATCGACGAGGTGGTGGCCGACCCGCAGATTAAGGCGCGCAACATGGTCATCGAGCAGCAGCACCCGCGCTACGGTACCTTGCGCCTGCCCAACCTGCCGTTCCGCTTTTCCGACTGTGACACCACGATCCACCAGGTGGCCCCGGACCTCGGTCAGCACAATGCCGAAGTGGCCGCCGGCCTAGGTTTCACCCCTGAAGAAATCACCGCCATGCAGGCAGACGGTGTGCTGTTCACCCACGGAGATGCACGATGAGCGACCGCTATGCAGTGATCGGCCGGCCGATCAACCACACCAAGTCCCCGTTGATTCATGGCCTGTTCGCCCAGGTCGCCTGCCAGTGCCTGGAGTATGGCGCGCTGGAGGGCGAGCTCGAGGGCTTCGAGGCTCAGGTACTGCAGTTTCGCAGTGATGGTGGGTTGGGCATGAACATCACCGCGCCGTTCAAGTTGCGAGCCTTCGAGCTGGCCGACCAGCGCAGCGAGCGCGCCCAGTTGGCGCGGGCGGCCAATGCGTTGAAGTTCGAGGATGGCCGTATCTTTGCCGAAAATTTCGACGGCATCGGCTTGCTGCGGGATATCGAGGAAAACCTCGGTGAGCCGCTGGCCAATCGACGGGTACTGTTGCTCGGCGCCGGTGGCGCGGTACGCGGTGCATTGCTGCCGTTCCTGCAGGCGGGGCCGAGCGAGCTGGTGCTTGCCAACCGTGACATGGCCAAGGCGCTCGCCCTGCGCAACGAACTGGATCATCCAAGGCTGCGCATCAGCCGTTATGAGGAACTGGAGGGACAGTCCTTCGACATCGTGGTCAACGCCACCTCTGCCAGCCTCACCGGCGAGCTGCCGCCACTGCCTGAAGGCGTGCTGGGCGCGACGCAGCTGGCTTACGAGCTGGCGTATGGCAAAGGCCTTACGCCGTTCCTGCGCATGGCCCAGGCGCAGGGGGTGGTGCGCCTGGCCGACGGTGTCGGTATGTTGGTCGAGCAGGCGGCGGAGGCTTTCGCCTGGTGGCGCGGGGTACGGCCAGAAACCCGCGCCGTCATCGATCGCCTGACTATTCCGCTGGAGTAGGACCAAGGCCACTGTAGGAACGGGCATGCCCGTTTCCACAGTGGCCCTGCCAATCAGTACGGCGGCGCTGGCAGTTCGGCCAACAGTCTTTTGAGCCCGTCGCTCCACTGCCTGCGTATCTGCTCGTAATACACATCGTCGCTGGCGATACGCTGGCGTTTCGGTATTTCCAGGCTGTCCTTCTGATACACCAGCAAGTCCAACGGCATGCCCACCGACAGGTTGCTGCGAATGGTCGAGTCGAACGAGATCAGGCCGCAGCGCAATGCTTCATCGAGTGGAATATGGTAGCCGAGGTTACGGTCCAGAATCGGCCGCCCGTACTTGCTTTCGCCCAGTTGCAGGAACGGGGTGTCCGGCGTGGCCTGGAAGAAATTGCCCTGCGCATAGACGTTGTATATGCCCATGGGGCCGCCGGCAATCTGGCCGCCGACGATGAACGAACTGCTCAGGTCGATTCCGGCCGACAGCTTGCTGCGATCACGGCTGACCACCTCGCGCAAGGTGTCGGCGACCAGTACCGTTGCATCGTAGAGCGTCGCAACGTTCAACAGGTGGGGGCCGGGGCCCTTCGTACGTTGCTGGAGCAGGTTCACCACCGATTGCGAGGTCGCCAGGTTGCCAGCGGTCTGCAGGACGATCAGGCGCTCCCCCGGCACGCCGAACACGAACAGCTTGGCAAAGCTGGCGATCTGGTCGATGCCCGCATTGGTGCGTGAGTCGCTGATGAAGACAAGCCCGTCCGCCAGGTGCATGGCGACACAATAGGTCATGCTGTTTCCCTTGTTTTTTTCATGAACGGATGCCGCACCTGTCATTGGCGGTGCACGTGTACGCTGGCCTGCATCGATTCGGCGCCGCCCCCGCGGCGCACGCCCCTGACCGGGCAGGCATCGAGGTAGTCCAGGCCCACTGCCAGCTTCAGGTGGCGTTCTGGCCGGGTCAGGCGGTTGGTGATGTCGAAGCTGTACCAGGCGTCATCGACCCAGGCTTCCGCCCAGGCATGGCTGGCCAGGTGCTGCTCGTCTTCGGTACATAGGTAACCGGACACATAGCGTGCCGGAATACCCAGGCTGCGCGCGCAGGCGAGGAACGCATGGGTATGGTCCTGGCACACCCCGGCAGCGCCGCTGAACGCTTCGATGGCAGTGGTGCCCACCGATGTGGCACCGGGGCTGTATGGCATGTGCTCGGCCAGGCCTTGCATCAGCCCGATCAGCGCCGCCCGGTCGCGGTGCTCGCCACAATGTCGGCTGGCGAAGGCCTTGAGTGTGTCATCGGCCTGGGTCAGGTGGCTGCCGCGCAGGAAGGGCAGGGGTGAATGTTCGCCGGCCTCCTGCTCGCGATCCGGGTCGATTTCTACCTGGCCGCTGGCGGTCAGTGCCAGGTGGCCATGGGGTTTGTCCAAGGTCAGTACATGCAGGATGTTGCCATACGGGTCGATCTGGCCCTTGACCTTGCAGGGCAGGTCGAGTTGCCATTCAGTGATGCGCTGGCGCTCGCTGCTGCGTGGCGTCAGGCGCAGGAACTGGATGCTGTTGCACACATCGCTTGCATAGCTGTAGGTAGTGTCGTGGCGAATGGACAGTTTCATACGACCTCCAGATAGGAGTGGTGGACCGCCTGGCCCAGTTGATTGATGCGCCCAATGAAGTCGCTCAACCACGGGTGCAACCCTGCTTCGAGTATTTCGTCGATCGCGGTGTAGCGCAGGCGAGCGTTGAGTTCGGCGGCCATGCGCTGGGCGGCGCGCCCGGTGCTGCCCGGCAGGCTGGCAAGGATCTGGTCCAGCTCCTCGATGCAGGCATGCAGCGAGCGGGGCACATCGACCCGCAGCAATAGCAACTCGGACACCGGTCGTGCACTGGGTGCGGCGCGATACAGTTCGTTGAAGGCTTCGTAGGAGGTCAGCGCGCGCAGCAAGGCGCTCCATTGGTAATAGCCGCGGGCAGAATCATCGCTGACTTCCTCGGAGGCCTCCCCGAACATTTCATAGCGTGCATCGAGCAGGCGCAGGGTGTTGTCAGCCCGCTCCAGGAAGGTCCCCAGGCGGATGAAGCTGTAAGCGTCGTTGCGCATGATGGTGCCTGAAGTAGCACCGCGGAACAGGTGCGAGCGTTCCTTGACCCAGTCGCAGAACTGGCTGATGCCATAACGGCCGAGACCATTGCTGGCAATGTTGCGCATCTCGATCCAGGTAGCGTTGATGTTCTCCCACATGTCGGCAGTGATGCGGCCACGCACTGCGTGGGCATTGGTCCTGGCCGCCTGCAGGCAGCAATAGATGCTGCCGGGGTTGGTCGCATCGAGGGCGAAGAAGTGCAGCATGCGCTCGGTGTCCAGCTCGGTGTGCCGGCGGCGGTAGTCGTCCAGCGTTCCGGATGCCAGCAGTGACATGGCCAGCTCGGCATGGCCGTCGCTGCGGCCAGCCTGGGGCATCAGCGATAGCGAATAACTGACCTCGAGCATGCGCGCAAGGTTTTCTGCACGCTCCAGGTAGCGCGACATCCAGTAAAGGTCGGAAGCAGTTCTCGAAAGCATGGTTCAGTCCTCCACCACCCAGGTGTCCTTGGTACCGCCGCCTTGCGACGAGTTGACCACCAGCGAACCTTCCTGAAGGGCCACGCGGGTAAGGCCGCCTGGCACCAGTCGGGTTTCACTGCCGGACAGCACGAACGGGCGCAGGTCGATGTGGCGCGGCGCGATGCCGCTGTCGACGAAGGTCGGGCATGTGGAAAGGCACAGGGTAGGTTGAGCGATGTAGGCGTGCGGGCGGGCCTTGATGCGAGCGCGGAAGTCCTCGATCTGTGCGCTGGTCGCCGCAGGCCCGACCAACATGCCGTAGCCACCGGACCCCTGGGTTTCCTTGACCACCAGCTCGGGCAGGTGGGCCAGGACATGGGAAAGCTCTGCAGGCCTGCGGCACTGCCAGGTAGGGACATTGTTCAGGACCGGCTCTTCGCTCAGATAGAAGCGGATCATGTCGTCGACATAGGGGTAGATCGACTTGTCGTCTGCCACCCCGGTGCCTACCGCATTGGCCAGCACCACGTTGCCAGCGCGGTACACCGAAATCAGCCCCGGCACGCCCAGCATCGAGTCAGGGTTGAACGACAGCGGGTCGAGGTAGTCGTCATCCAGGCGGCGATAGATCACATCCACCTGTTTTGGACCAGCGGTAGTACGCATGTAGACGTGCTCGTCACGGATGAACAGGTCCGCACCCTCGACCAGTTCGATGCCCATTTCCCGGGCCAGGAAGGCGTGCTCGAAATAGGCACTGTTGAAGCGGCCAGGGGTGAGCAACACGGCAGTGGGGTTGTCCAGTGGGCTGGCGCTCTTGAGCGTGTCCAGCAGCAGGTTGGGGTAGTGGTCGATGGGCGCGATACGCTGTGCGGCGAACAGCTCGGGGAACAGCCGCATCATCATCTTGCGGTCTTCGAGCATGTAGCTGACCCCGCTGGGGGTGCGCAGGTTGTCCTCCAGCACGAAGTAGCTGCCATCCCCGTCACGGACCAGGTCGACGCCAGCGATATGGGCATAGAGCCCGCGGTGCAGGCCCAGGCCCTGCATGGCGATCTGGTAGCCTTCGTTGGCCAGCACTTGTTCCGGCGGGATGATGCCGGCCTTGAGGATGCGCTGGTCGTGGTAGATGTCCTGCAGGAACAGGTTCAACGCCTGAACCCGCTGGATACAACCGCGCTCGACCATGCGCCATTCGCTGGCGCGAATGCTGCGCGGGATGATGTCAAAGGGGATCAGGCGCTCGGTATCCTCTTTGTCACCGTACAAGGTGAAGGTGATACCGGCGCGGTGAAACAGCAGGTCAGCTTCGCGTCGGCGTTGCTCCAGCAACTCCAGCGGGGTGTTTGCCAACCAGCGGGCGAACTCCTGGTAATGCGGGCGGCAACTTCCGTTCGTATCATACATTTCATTGAAAAATGCCCGGGACATACCCACTCCTTGCCACCGTTGCCGGCAGCTTCATTGCGGTTCATCTACGTGTTTCAGGGTGCGGCCTTGCGGGTCGGTGGGTGTTTTGTCTGCGGTGAGCCTCGAATCCGATCAATTGCTGTGCGTTATGCACGCAAGAGGCCATTGCAATGAAGGTGCCGAAAGCCAGGCACAGTTCTGGAGTGGCAACGGGCTGGCGGTAACACCTTGAAACTCTTGGGTTTTATTGCTGCATTCGATGACTGCGCCGCATGCAGCCGTGCGGGAACGGTCGGGAGGGGGGACAGGCGCGCCTCAAAAAAAGGCGCGCTATGCACCGAGCTGCAGCTTTTGCTCCGAATTGGAGCGAGTCCATGGCGAGGCGGCACTCCGGCCGCGCAAGCAAGGAGTAGTGCGTTTCGTTCCGAGTGTCAGGTTATGACGCAGTCACCGACGCAGAATACTCTGGGCGTCGCTTGCAGATCGAAAACGGTCACTATCATTCAATGGATTTGGCCATTTCCGACGTTCCAGTCCAGCCGGTCTGCTCATAGACCGGTTTACCCGTCTCGGTGGCATGCAGGACAGCGAAGGTGATACCTCGGCGAGCGAACTCGGCGTCAGCAGCCTGCATCAAGGCCGAAGCCAGGCCGCGGCGGCGGTAGGCCGGCTGGACGAACACATTCAGCACGTACCCACGTTTGTCCAGGGTTGGGTGCGATGGATGGGGAGGCCAGTCAATGCTCATCAGGCCAATGGCTGCAACCGGTTGGTCGCCATCCAGGAGCTTGAAACCGTAATACCGACCGTCACCGAGCCGCTCTTCCAGCCATGGGCGAAAGTGCTGAGTCATGACTTGCAGTTTTTCAGGGTCGCCACCTGCCTCAAGAAACATCTCCTGGCGATGCGAGCAGATCATTGCTGCGTCAGCGGGCCCGACTGGCCGACACTCCAGGCCTGAAGACGCTCCACATCCTTGTAGCTCGATCATCGTTTATCCAACGTAAGTGGCCGATTCATGAGAAGGCAGCCTATGGCCTCTTCAGGCCTGCTTGCAATGGCTTGGTTCAACGCCTGGCCCGCCAGACGAAACAAGACCCAATGGCTAACGATCGACCTTGGCAAGCAACTCAGCTTTTGTCATCTCTCATGGAACTGCACATAACTCATTGAATCAGCAGGGCCCATGTAGGAGCGGCCTTGTGTCGCGATGGGGCGCGCAGCGGCCCCGGCAATTTCAACTGTTGCGCATCAATCCTGGGGCCGCGATGCGGCCCTTTCGCGACACAAGGCCGCTCCTACAGGTACAGCCACAACCTCGAGAGCAACGCTGTACCTGTGGGGTTTTAGCCGCGAACACCGGCGTTGTGGGCGGAGGAGGGCTCGGCATGATGGACGAACCCTCCTCCTGAAGCCCATGGCGACGATCAGGCTTGTACCGCGTCGGCCCCGCCAGAGAGCACGGATTTTTTGCGTACTGCTTGATAGAGAAGGCTGGACACCATGAAGCCTGCAATGGCCAGCATGCTCATCAGAATGAACACATAGTTGTAGCCCTGTTGACCAGGGAAGTGGTCGAGGATCGCGCCATAGATGACGTAGGCAAACATGCCGGGGGCATAGCCGATCAGGCAACCGATGCCGAAGGCCGAGCCGGTGATGTGCTGGGGAATGCCGACTTCGCCCATGGGGGCCCAGAACACGCCGCGCATCGAGAAAACAATCAGGGCGAAGGATAGGGTGGCCGCCATCCCCGCATAGATGAAGCCCGGGCTTTTAGGAATCAGCATGATCACGGCCATCAGCGGCAATAGCGCCAGAAATGCCCACTTCAGGTAACGGCTGGTACTCTTGAACTGCTTGTCGGCAATGAAACCGCCGGCAGGCCCGCCGAGGATTTTCAGGAAGTATTGATTGATGATGCCGTAGGCGCCTACCAACGCTACTGGCAACCCGTACATTTCCTTGAGGTAGGGGATGAAATAGGTCAGGCCGCAGTAGACGATGTAGACCATGAACACATTGAGGCTGACCAACCAGATACCGGGTACCTTGATAGCCTCCATCAGGTTTGCCAGACCGTTTTTCGGCTTGGTGGCCGATTGCGCATTACCGCCCTTGAGCAGGACCCAGGTCAGGGTGCCAGCCAGAATGTCGATGACCGAGTAGAACAGGATCGCCGATTTCAGGCCGGCTTCCCCCGAGCCCATGGCGACGAACACGCCCAGTGCGGAAAAGGCCACCAGCGTATCAACCACGCCACGCCCGCCTTCCAGCAGGCCGAACAACCGGCCTTGCTCCTGATCGTCACCCAGATTGCGGATGGCCTTGAGCAACGATGGCCAGAACAGGCAGTCGGCACAGACGGCCAACAGACTGAACACGATCAGCAAACTGCTGAAGGGCGGAAAGGTCGCCAGGTACAACCCCAGGCTCCCGGTCCCGATCAGGCCGAGGGGGATCAGTTTGCGCGTGTCGTAGCGATCGGCGAGCAGGCCACCAACCACGAACAGTGCAGTCGCGATGATCGCGTTGGCACTCAACAGCATGCCGATTTCAGTGTGGCTCAGGCCCATGAATTCCTGCATGGGGACATAGAAGGCGTCCTTGAGGTTCGCCAGCTTGTAAATGGTGCCGCCACCAAGGATGAGAATCAGGAATCTGAGCCATTTGGCCTTGTTTTGAGTTGTCATTATTGTTCTCCGGGCGTAATCGGGTCGTCAGGTTCATGCGTTGGAAGGAGCGGCCAGGGTCAGTTCAGCCAAGGTGCGCAGTTCGCCCAGCAAACCTCGGACATAGGCCACCTGATTGTTCGCCCAGCGGTGTTCGTCGGCCAGCATGCGCTCGAGCGAGTAGCCTTTCGGGAGCGGCGTTTCGCTCATCTCCCGGTAAGCAATGAATGGATCGGCTGCTTCGAGGCTCTGCCGGAAGGCCGGGGCCACGTAGTGATTTTCCTGCTCGAGAATGAACGCGATCACTTGCGGGGTTGCTTCGCCCAGCATCAACAGTTCGAACAGCATGCGGGCGCTGGGCAGATCGTCTTCGTCGCTGCCTTGCAACACGCCGTAATGGCCGAAGCCGTTTTGTTCGGGGACGATGCGTACGCCCTTGAGGTGAGCCTGGCGGATGTGCGGCGCCAGGTTGTGCAGGGCCTGCAGGGGCTGTTCGCAGGCATTGATCATGTTGCCGAAGTCGAACAGGGCATGCAGGCGAGGGTGGTTGACACGGTTGAGCAGCTGCGCGATTTCGCTGCTCTTGAGTTCTTCATGCTGCTCGAAGTCAAAGTACAGATCGTTGGCATCGGCCTGTTGTGCGAGGTAGTGCAGGTCGGTCTCGATCACGTCCATGACCCGCGACAGCGGACCCTCGTAACGTGAGTAGACACGGATGTTGCGCACCCCCAGTGCCTTGGCGATGGCGATCACCTGGTCGACATCCTTTTTCAGCGTGCTGCTGATTTCCAGATGCACATCCAGCCCCAGCGCCTTGGCCTTGCTGGCAAACACCTGGAGCTGCTCTGGCGACATCTGGCTCAGGCTGTTTTCCTCGCCGTCGAGCAAGTGCAGGCTCAGGCCTTGCAGCTCGTGGCGATAGGCGAAGTCCAGCATGTCCGCGGGTGTGACACGACCGTGGGTGAGGTTGGTCAGTAGCGGGTAGGCGTGGGCAAACAGGCGCAATTGCCCGAGACGCTCAAGCAGCCGCTGGGCCAGTGCCTCTGTCAGCACTGGAGCAGCCACGTGTTCGACCACCTTGTGGCTCAGCAAGGCGTTGAATCGTTCCTGGATCTTGTTGTTCATTAGAGTTGTTCCTGGTTCAGGCACCGGTCTACCGGCGCAGCCTTTATCGCGCCAGCCAGGAACTCTCGATAGATCCATTATCAATTAATTGATAAGGCCACTTTCCACGCATCAAGTGGTCGGCGGAAGATAACCCAGCGTGCGCAAAGCCTGGGCCAGCTCCTCGACACGCTCCCGGGCCTGCTTTTCAGGCGTGCCGGCAAAGCCGATCAACAGGGCAGGCGGCAGGTCATGCTTGATGCGGTAGTCGCTCAAGGCGTAGGTGTGGATGTTGTGTCGGGCCAGTTGCCGGGCGATTTCAGTGTCACTGAGTTCGGGGGGCAGCCAGGCGATCAGGTGCATGCCGGCATCCGTCGGAGTGATCCTGAAAAAGCTGCCGATCTGCTTTTCAAGTTGTTCGATCAACGCCTGCTGGCGCGCCTTGTACAGTGCACGCATGCGGCGGATGTGCCCCAGGAAGTGGCCTTCGCTCATGAAGTCGGCCGTTGTGGCCTGAAGCAGTGTGGGCGGGCTGCGATCCATGACCGCGCGCAGGGTGCAGAAGGGCTCGACCAGAGCCTGCGGCAGAATCACGTAGCCCAGTCTCAGTGACGGGAAGAGCACTTTGCTGAACGTGCCGACGTAGATCACTCGGGCCATCTGGTCCATGGCATACAGTGCCGGAAGAAGTCGACCACTGTAGCGAAACTCGCTGTCGCAATCGTCCTCGATGATCCAGCTCTGATGCTTCGCAGCCCAGTCGATGAGTGCCTGGCGCCGCACATAACTCAGGGTGACACCCAAAGGATGCTGACGCGAAGGCGTACAGAATACCAGGCGCGCATCAGGGCACTCGGCAAGGCCTTGCTGGACATCGATCCCCTGTTCATCAATACGCAACGGAATGATCCGGGCCCCCTGGGCTTGCAACGCAATTCGCGCGGCGATGTGCCCAGGGTCTTCCATCCAGACACTGTCCTGCGGATTGAGCAGCAGCATGCCCAGCAGGTTGAATGCTTGCTGCGCGCCGGAAACGATCACTACCTGGCCGGCATTGCAGTCGATACCTCGCGCATCGAAGACATACTCGGCAATCGCTGTGCGAAACGCCTGCAAGCCTTGCAACTCGCCATAACCCAGGATCGCCTTGGTTGGCTTTAGCAAATGACGGTTCATCCGGCGCCGCCAGATGGCTTGCGGAAACCCTTCATAGGTGCTGTGACTGGGCAGGAAGGAGGTCGGCGTCGCCGGATCCCAGTCGGTATAGGACACCCCGCGAAAATGATCGCTGCGCAGCGACAGCATCGACTGGCTCAGTTCGGACAGGCGCGGTGGCTGGCGCGGTTGCTCGTCCTCGATACTCCGGTTTTCCCACTCAGTACCGACATACGTACCTGCACCCGTGCGCGAGGCCAGAAAACCTTCGGCAATCAACTGATCGAAAGCATTGAGGATGGTGATCCGCGACAGCCCCAACTCGATGCTCAAGGTCCGCGTCGACGGCAGGCGCACGCCCCCCTGAATTCTGCCGTTGAGTATCTGTTTGCGAATTTGCAGATACAGCTGACGGTACAGAGGTATGGCACTGGCACGGTCCAGTTCGATAGCCGACAGCAGCAAACCTGTGGGGGATTTCATGACATGCTCGTCTGGGTGAAACGGGATTTGACCCGGGAACCGTCAGGCGACGGGATTTCAGGGTAGCGAGCGATACCCGATAAGTCATCCGTCCGGCTTTGATGTCCGGCGCAGCGTCCGTTTTGGGTAGATAGTGCCCAGTCGCGAATGGCTACAAACGACCCAAAGCGGACATCTGTGACCGGGGCCGCTTCGCGGCCCATCGCCGGCAAGCGCGGCTCCCACAGGTACAGCGCATGCCTGAAGGCTGGTGATATTCCTGTGGGAGCCGGCTTGCCGGCGATGAGGCCGGTACTGACTACAGAGCTTTGGATCAGTGTCCGCCGTGGGTCGTTAGCCGCCATTCGCGGTCGATCGCTTTTGGCCAAGGCGGACGCTAAAGGATAACTGGTTTCGTAAGCGCGACGCCGTCCCTTTGTGAGCGGGTTTACCCGCGAAGAGGCCGGTGCAGGCGACACAACATGGTGATCACTGCTGATTGGCCAGCAGGTGATGAGTGAGAGGCGCCAACGGAAGTGTTACTGCACATTCCCTTCGCTTGAAACGCTTCCCTGACACCGGTAGTCTTTGCCCGCTGCTGTAAGTCCAGCGGCCGGGTTTGGTCACCCGCAATCATCAAGGCGCACAAGCGCCCGCTCTGCGATACAGTTGGCGCTTTTTTGTGCCCGCTGTTTCGTTTTATGGCGGCTGTGCGTGGGGCGCCTCCGTGCGCGCCGGTTTCCTTGATTCCCGGTTGACCAACCCGCGTACAGTCGCCACCCATTCGTTTGGTCACGTTGTGTGGCGGCTCCAGTGAATCAAGGAGCGACACAATGACAAAAGGCTTACCCGATCCTCCCGTACGCGCCACCACGGCGTCCTCCAGTTTCTCCACGTGCGAATGCAGCCACCCACCGTTGTTTGCCGTGCGTTCTGGGGTGGACTACGAAGATGCGCTGGTGCATCTGTCCACGCTGCTCAAAGGCGCGTTTGCGACCAATCTCAAGGCACTGGAGCTGGCCAAGGGAACCTGTCGTGATCTGTTGTTGAGCAATGACCATGGGCTGGATTCGGCCAAGGCGGTGGTGGAGGCGTTGCTGGATGGGGTGGAGAGGCAGCAACTGGTTGGGCGGAAGACGGTGCCGGGTGTCTGACGGGCGCTTGGGCTTTGTTTGATTCAAGCGGCAGCCGTGATTGACCTTGAGGGCCTCTTCGCGGGTGAACCCGCTCCCACAGGTACAGCGCCAACTCGAAGCCCGCGCAGTACCTGTGGGAGCGGGCGCGCCCGCGAAGCAGGCGCCGCGGTGAATGGCACCGGCTTTGCCGGTGTTCGCGGGCATGCCCGCTCCCACAGGCACCGTGTGATCTCAAGTGCGACGCCGGCCCTGTGGGAGCGGGTTTACCCGCGAAGCAGGCGCCGCGGTGAATGGCACCGGCTTTGCCGGTGTTCGCGGGCATGCCCGCTCCCACAGGTACCGTGTGATCTCAAGTGCGACTCCGGCCCTGTGGGAGCGGGTTTACCCGCGAAGCAGGCGCCGCGGTGAATGGCACCGGCTTTGCCGGTGTTCGCGGGCATGCCCGCACAATGATCGCCGTTGGGCAAAACGACAGCTATGGGTCGTTATCCGCGGAACGCACCAGAACCGTTATCCAACCTGGCAGTCGTTCACCGCTGGCAGGCCCCCGCGCTGTACTGACCATAGCCCCGTATCAGGCTCTAGGTTGCCTTTCGCCAACCACCGATCGTCAGCTCCATCGACCTCCAAGCCCGCCGCCCGGTCAACCGGGAGACCCTAGGCCGCGATGGTGAACCAATGGACGTCTTTGCTGACAATGAAATGTCGACCCGCAGTGATGTGGTCGGGCAACTGATCGTGGCGTTTTCCCTGATTCTGCTGTTGGCCTTGTTGCTGGGGCTGTTCTCCCTCTACCGCCTCGCCGGGGCGCTGTACGCCCGAGAAGTGGAGCAGAGCCGCTTCTATGCTGAATCCGCCATGGCCCAGCTGCAGAAGAACGACAGGACGTTCCTGCTGACCCATGCCAACTGGCAGGCCGCCTATGATCACTTGGGCGGGCAGGTCGATGCACATTGGGCATACGACGAGGACAATGTCGGCGCCACGCTCTATACCTCCGATGGGTACGAAGGCGTATATGTGCTCGATGACGACGGTACGCGGTACGCAATACTGGACGGTAAGCTCAGCCAGCTGGGCCTGGAGCAGCATACCGTCAGTGCCGGCAAGATCCTGCAGGAGGCTCGGCAAGCAGCGCAGCACGATCAGGCGTCTTCAGGCTATCTGGTCTTTCGTGGCCAGCCGGCGGTGTACGTCGCTGCACTGATCCGCCCGCAGACCCAGCCGGCCCGCCCGCCGGGACCAACTGCGGTTTTGGTGTTCATTCGGGTTCTATCGCCACAGGTGCTCTTGCCGCTGGGCCAGGCGGCGGGGCTGTTAGGCCTGGCCGTGGGCGATTCGGCCGATCAGCGCCAAGGGCGCGGTGCCCTGCCACTTGAAGGCAGCGGCCACACCTTGACATGGGATATACCGCAGCCCGGCACCGAACTGATCCACACGGTAATCGCGCCCTTGGCTATCGCCGTTCTATTCATCGCACTGAGCATGGCATTGTTTGCACGCTACGCGATCCGCGCCAGCAGCAGGATCGATCGCAGCCACCGTGCTCTGGTGACTTCCAGGGTTGCCCTGCAATCAAGTGAAGAGCGCTTCAAGGCAGTGGCCGAAGCTGCCTCGGACTGGATTTGGGAAACGGATGTGCTCCTTCGCCTGACCTACCTTTCGGACCGGTTCACCGAACTCACCGGGCACCCCGTCGAAGCGTGGCGACAGCGCCCGATTACCGAGTTGCTGTCGTGTGATACCAGCAACCTCCGGACCTCGCTGCACAGCCTGGCCGCGACAGGCTCCTCCGGCACGCTGCGCTGCCAATACCAGGACCATCTAGGCCAGCAGCGTATCTGCAGGATCGCTTCGCGCGCGATCGTGGCCGAGGGCGTGTGTACCGGCTTTCGTGGCACGTGCAGCGACATCACCGACGAAGTGGCCGCCCATGCCCAGATTCAGCACCTCTCCTTGCACGACGCCCTGACCGGCCTGCCGAATCGCAACAAGCTGTTCCGTTTCCTCGAACAATCAGCCCCTGGCGCTGAGCTACCCAAGGTGGCGCTGTTGATGCTCGATCTGGACAACTTCAAGCCAATCAACGACAGCCTTGGGCATCCGGCCGGCGACGCGGTGCTGCTCGAGGTAGCGAGCCGCCTCGGTCAAGTTACCCGTGACAGTGATCTGGTCGCCCGTCTGGGAGGCGATGAGTTCATCGTCGTACTGACCCGGCCAGGCGATCACCAGGACATGGACCGATTCTGCATGCGCGTGATCGAGGCGATCAAACGCCCCATTCAGGTCGAAGGGCATGTCGTGCAAGTGGGGGTAAGCCTGGGTGTAGTGCTGACGGCCGAGTACCCTGGTACGCCGAGCGACCTGATCCGACACGCCGACGTGGCCCTTTACAGCGCCAAGCAGGCGGGCAAGAACACCTGGCGCTTCTTTTCGGCACAGATGAACGCCGCTTTGATGGAGAAGCGTGTGCTGGAAAGCGAGCTGCGCGAGGGCATACCGCGTGGCGAGCTGGTGCTGCATTTTCAGCCGCGCTTCAAGGTCGATGGGGTCTCGATCGCATCGGCCGAGGCCCTGGTGCGCTGGCAACACCCGCGCCTGGGCCTGCTCCGCCCGGATCGTTTCATCCCGCTTGCCGAAGAGTCCGACCTGATCGTGCTGCTTGGCAACTGGGTGCTGCAGGAAGCCTGTACCAAGGCGCGGGGCTGGCCGCAGGCGGTGATGGTCTCGGTCAACATGTCGCCGGCCCAGTTCAGCCGCAGCGATGTGGTCCGCGACGTCGGCAACGCGTTGCGCGCCACCGGGCTGCCAGCCCACCGCCTGGAGCTGGAAATTACCGAGAACGTCATGCTCAACGATGTCGAAGGCGCACTGCACACCATGCTTGCACTGAAAGAGCTGGGCGTGCGCCTGAACATGGACGACTTCGGGACCGGTTACTCCTCGTTGGGTTACCTGCGTACCTACCCGTTCGACAGCATCAAGATCGACAAGCGCTTCGTGCAGCACCTGGGAAAGAGTGGCAGCGACCGTAGCGTGGTTCAGGCCATCATCAACCTTGGCAATGCAATGGGCATGACGGTGACTGCCGAAGGTGTCGAGACCGCCGAGCAACTGGCCTTGCTCAGCGATGACCAATGCCATGAAGTACAAGGCTTTTTGCTCAGCAAACCGCTGGAAAACGAGGTACTGATGGGGATGATGAAAGACCAGGTATCGTTAGCGCAATGACGCCTCGCAGAGGAGGGCAGTTTCATTCGGATGCAAACGACGGCCGCTCCGCGAACCATGCCACCGCCAGGTCCTTGAACGCCTCAGCCGAAGGCGTCAGCGGATAGCGCTGATCATGCGCCAGCACGATGCTGTGCGTTGGCAATTTCTCCTCGGTCGGCCGACACACCAGCGCTTGGCCATCATAGCTGCGGTCACCAAATGGCCGGGTGTAGATCAGTGCCACGCCAAACCCGTTGGCGACCAGGCTACGCTGCATCTCGAAGGTGCGCACGCGGTGCACAGCGGCGGGCGAAAGATCGTAGAAGCTGAACAGGTCCAGCACATGCTGCCAGCTGTGGACCTGATCGGTGACTACCAGTGTGTATTCGGATAGCGCTTTGAGGCTGACGCGCGATTCCTTGGCCAACGGGTGATCGGCAGCCAGCAGTACCTGAGCGGTCAGCTGGCACAGCTGGGTGCATTGAGTGTTCGGCGGCAGACCCAGATCGTAGGTGATCGCCAGCTCTATCGCACCCTCACTCAGCCGCTTGCCAACATAATCGAAGCTGCCTTCGCGCATATCGACCGTGACCCTCGGGCAGGACTCCTGCATCCGTCGCACAATTTGTGGCAGGCAATAGGGCGCCAGGTCTTCAAAACATCCGACCACCAACTCTCCGACACACTCTCCTGCATTGGCATTGATCTCGGCAAAGGTCCGAGCTTCGCTCAGAACGCGGCGGGCCTGGACCATGACGGTACGCCCGAACGGGGTCAGCGATATGCCGAGGCCACGTTGGCGCACGAAAATCGATTGGCCCAGCACCTCTTCCAATTCGCTGATGGCCGCCGAAATGGAGGGCTGTGAAACATGAAGCTCCATGGCGGCAGTCGTCAGGTTCCCGTGCTTGGCCGCTGCGAGCGCGTAGCGCAGTTGTCGCAGTGTGAACTTCATAGGTTTTTCCGTTGTGATACATCAGGACATATTATTTTATCCTTTTTTGAGGTTGTGAAATATTTCCTCTGTGCAGTGGCCACCGATCACAGGTGCCACGCCGATGCCGATTGCAAGGCTGATCAGCCAGTTTGGCGACCCTCTTTGGGCCGGATGCCCTCGACTACTGCAATCCATGTTCTTGTTTGGGAGCGTCACAATGAAAATTACAAAGGCTCTGCTGACCACCACACTATCTTTCGGGCTGCTGGCGGCCGCTGGTGCCAGCCAGGCGGCCGGCTGGTGCGAGTCTGGCAAACCGGTGAAATTCGCCGGATTGAACTGGGAAAGCGGGATGCTGCTCACGGACGTGATGCAGTTCGTGCTGAAAAATGGTTATGGCTGTGAAACCGACAGCCTGCCGGGTAACTCCATCTCCATGGAAAACGCCCTGAGCAGCAACGACATTCAGGTGTTTGCCGAAGAGTGGGTAGGGCGCAGCGAGGTCTGGAACAAGGCGGCGGCCGCCGGCAAGGTTGTTGGCGTCGGCGCGCCGGTCGTTGGCGCAGTCGAAGGCTGGTATGTGCCGCGTTACGTGATCGAAGGCGACCCCAAGCGCAAACTCGAAGCCAAGGCACCGAACCTCAAGACCATCGCCGATCTTGGGCAATACGCCCAGGTATTCAAAGACCCGGAAGAACCGGACAAGGGGCGCTTCTACAATTGCCCGGCCGGCTGGACCTGCGAGCTGGACAACAGCGAGATGCTCAAGCACTACGGCCTGGAAAGCAGCTACACCAACTTCCGCCCGGGCACCGGCCCGGCACTGGATGCCGCCGTGCTGTCGAGCTACAAGCGTGGCGAGCCGATCCTGTTCTACTACTGGTCGCCGACGCCGCTGATGGGCCTGGTCGACCTGGTCAAGCTGGACGAGAAGCCAGGCGTGGATAAATCCCTGACCATCAAGGTGGGCCTGTCGAAGGCCTTCCACGAGCAGGCGCCGGAACTGGTGGCAGTGCTGGAAAAGGTCAATCTGCCGATCGACCTGCTGAACCAGAACCTGGCGCGCATGAGCAAAGATCGCATCGAGTCGCCGGAACTGGCCAAGTTGTTCCTCAAGGAGCACCCCGAGGTCTGGCACAGCTGGGTCAGCGAAGACGCAGCCAAAAAGGTGGACGCGGCACTCTGAGCGTATGGGCTTGTCCGGCTCCTGCCGGACAAGGCACGCGACAGTCCGTTTCATGCACTTGCTCGAGAGAATTCCATGTTTCCCAAGAACTTCACGTTTTCCATTGCCGACTGGGTCAATGGCTGGGTCGATGCGCTTGTAACCAACTACGGTGACGTGTTCCGGCACATCTCCGACACCCTGCTGTGGGCCATCGTCAACCTCGAAGGCCTGCTGCGCGCAGTACCCTGGTGGCTGATGCTGGCCATTGTTGCTGGTATCGCCTGGCACGCCACCCGCAAAGTCGTGACCACTGCCGTGATCGTCGGCTTGCTCTTTTTGGTCGGCGCGGTCGGCCTCTGGGACAAGCTGATGCAGACCCTGGCGCTGATGCTGGTCGCAACGCTGATATCGGTCCTGGTCGGCATTCCGCTGGGTGTGCTGTCGGCGCGCAACGATCGCCTTCGGGCGGTGTTGATGCCGCTGCTCGACATCATGCAGACCATGCCCAGCTTCGTGTACCTGATACCGGTGCTGATGCTGTTCGGCCTGGGCAAGGTGCCGGCGATCTTTGCCACCGTCATCTATGCCGCGCCGCCGCTGATTCGCCTGACCGACCTGGGCATTCGCCAGGTGGATGGCGAGGTCATGGAGGCGATCAACGCTTTCGGTGCCAATCGCATGCAACAACTGTTCGGTGTGCAGCTGCCACTGGCGTTGCCGAGCATCATGGCCGGTATCAACCAGACCACCATGATGGCCCTGTCGATGGTGGTCATCGCCTCGATGATCGGTGCCCGCGGCCTGGGTGAAGACGTCCTGGTCGGCATCCAGACCCTGAATGTGGGCCGCGGCCTCGAAGCGGGCCTGGCCATCGTGATTCTGGCGGTCGTGATCGACCGTATTACCCAGGCCTATGGCCGACCACGGCATGGGGTGGGCAAATGAGCGCCAAACAGACAATGAACAAGATCGAAGTCAAGAATGTCTTCAAGATATTCGGTGCTCGCGCCGAAGATGCCCTGAAACTGATCCGCCAGCAAAAAGCCAAGGATCAGGTCCTGGCCGAAACCGGCTGCGTGGTTGGGGTCAACGATCTCTCGTTGTCCATCGGCAGCGGCGAGATCTTCGTGATCATGGGGCTGTCGGGCTCGGGCAAGTCGACCCTGGTGCGCCACTTCAACCGCCTGATAGACCCGACCAGCGGCCAGATCCTGGTCGATGGCGAAGACATTCTGCAGTACGACATGGACGCCCTGCGCGAATTCCGCCGGCACAAGATCAGCATGGTATTCCAGAGCTTCGGCCTGTTGCCGCACCGCACCGTGCTGGACAACGTCGCCTACGGCCTGAAAGTCCGTGGCGAGAGCAAGGCCAGGTGCGCAGAGCGTGCCCTGCACTGGATCAACACCGTGGGCCTCAAGGGTTACGAAAAGTCGTACCCGCACCAGTTGTCGGGCGGCATGCGTCAGCGCGTCGGCCTGGCCCGCGCCCTGGCAGCCGACACCGACATCATCCTGATGGACGAAGCCTTCAGTGCGCTCGACCCGCTGATTCGCGCCGAAATGCAGGACCAGTTGCTGGAGCTGCAGAAGACACTGCACAAGACCATCGTCTTCATCACCCACGACCTGGACGAAGCGGTGCGTATCGGTAACCGGATTGCCATTCTCAAGGACGGTCGCCTGGTCCAGGTCGGTACGCCGAAAGAAATCCTCTACCAACCTGCGGACGAATATGTAGATCGTTTCGTGCAGCGTCGCGTAGCTTCGCTTTAAGGAACCGGGTATATGTCGTTTGCCGAAAGAATCATCATCGCCGACGCGCCAGTGCGTTGGCAGGACGTGGTGGCAGTGGCCCGGCATGGCGCGAAGCTTGAGCTGGCCCCATCGGCCTGGGCCCGGATCGAGAACGCCCAGGCGATTGTCCAGCGCATCGTTTCCAGCGGTGACCGCGCCTATGGCGTCAACACCGGGCTTGGCGCCTTGTGCAATGTCTCGTTGCAGGATGAACAACTCAGCCAGCTGTCGCACAACACCTTGCTCAGCCATGCCTGTGGCGTGGGTACGGCGCTGTCGGACGAACAGACCCGGGCGATCATGTGCGCGGCGATCATCAATTTCTGCCAGGGCCGTTCCGGCCTGCAGCGCAAGGTGGTCGAGGCGCTGCTGACCTTGCTCAACCAGCACATCACGCCGCAGGTGCCGAAGCAGGGGTCGGTGGGGTACCTGACCCACATGGCGCATATCAGCATCACCTTGCTGGGCGTCGGCCAGGTCAGCTATCGCGGCCAGATCATGCCGGCGCAGCAGGCCTTGGCCGAGGTCGGCCTGGCGCCGGTCAAACTGGGTGCCAAGGATGGCCTGTGCCTGGTCAACGGTACCCCTTGCATGACCGGCCTTAGCTGCCTGTCCCTGGACGACGCCACTCGGTTGAGCCAATGGGCGGATGTCATCAGTGCCATGAGCTTCGAGGCCCTGCGCGGCCAGCTCGATGCCTTCGACCCTGAAATCATCGCGATGAAACCGCACCCCGGCATGCAGCGCGTGGGCAGTAACCTGCGACGCCTGCTCGACGGCAGCGAAATCATTGCCAGCAGCCAAGGCATACGCACCCAGGACGCCTTGAGCATTCGCTCGATTCCGCAGGTTCATGGCGCCGCCCGCGATCAGCTAGACCACGCTGCGCGGCAGATCGAAACCGAACTCAACTCCACCACGGACAACCCGATGCTGCTGGGTACGCCCGAGTCGTATCGGGTGGTTTCCCAGGCGAATCCGCACGGCCAGTCGGTGGCCATGGCGGCTGACTTGCTGGCCATCGCGGTGGCCGAGATCGGGGCGATTGCCGAGCGTCGTCTCGATCGCCTGATCAACCCGTTGGTCAGCGGATTGCCGGCTTTCCTGGTCAGCCAGCCGGGAGTTAATTCGGGGAT
Organism: Pseudomonas shirazica; assembly: GCF_015168335.1. Taxonomy (NCBI): domain Bacteria; kingdom Pseudomonadati; phylum Pseudomonadota; class Gammaproteobacteria; order Pseudomonadales; family Pseudomonadaceae; genus Pseudomonas; species Pseudomonas shirazica. The sequence goes on along the minus strand of NZ_CP063456.1, from coordinate 2,769,386 downwards.
GATGATTGTCCAGTACGTGGCTGCTTCACTGTGTGCAGAAAACCGTCAGCTGGCACAACCGGCAGTCGTCGACAACTACGTCACTTCCGGCCTGCAGGAGGACCATCTGAGCATGGGCACCAATGCCGGGTTGAAGCTGCACCGCGCCCTGGAGAACTGCACGCAGATCCTCGCCATCGAATACCTGCTGGCGGCCCAGGCATTCGAGTTCCTCAAGGAGCAGCGCTTTGGCGCGGGTACCAGCGTTGCCTGGCGGTTGTTGCGCGAACGGGTCCCGGCGTATGCCCAGGACCGTTGGCTGGCCCCGGATATCGCCAGCAGCGCATCGATCCTGAAGGATCCGGGCCTGCTTGGCGCTGCATTCCCCGAGCTGTTATGAGCGATGCAAGGGCCGCTCATGGCTTCGGCTCCTGAGGCGCAAGACCTGTGCAATCGGGGGGCAAATGCCCCCTTGATTGTGAACGACCAATATTCAGAAAAAAGGCCAGGGTGCCATGCACCCTGGCCGAGCTCATTTCAAGTTAGCGATTTTCGCTACCACGACCGCCGCCGTGGCTGTCCTGTCCGCCTTTACGTCCAGCCTCAGAGTCGCGTTCATCACCTCATGTCGTCACACAGGAAAGTCTGTGTTCAACTCGGACGTCAGGCAGAGGGGCGTTTGCTCTACTGCATTTTGCTCGGCCCGACGGGTTGCGCGAAAGAACCCGTGCGGGCGCCGGTGGTGCAGCAGAGCTTTGTTCGCCAACCTTTGGGAAGGATCTGGCTTGCATCGGCTTTGACGGCACGGTCGTTCAGCTCCTGCGTCGTGAATGGGTGATTGCAAAACCCACGATCATTCCAAGCGCCGCTGCGCCTATCAGTAGAGGCGTCTTGTCTTTTGACTTCCTCCAACCCCCGTCGATACTCCTCCTGCCACTCGGCGGCTCAAAGAGGTTGCCTGATGATGTTTCGGCTTTCGGGCTGCGGTTTATCCCCCGACGCGTCAGCCACCCCGATAACAGAGGCAGGCCCGGTACCAGGTAGCTGGCCAGATGCGCCAGGCGGGCCGTGGCACCGACCGTGGTGTGAGCGCGTGGTGAGATTGCGCAGGCCACCATGGCCTTCGCCACAAGTTCGGGATCATATACAGGGCCCGGAGGCGTCAGCGCATGGCCTGTGTAGTTGCCGCCGTCTCGGAAGCCCGGTGTGTCCATGACGGCCGGATAGATATCGCACACGTGGATATCGGGAAACTCCGTCAATTCCCCCCGCAGCGCCTCGGTCAGGCCGCGCAAGCCGAACTTGCTCGCAGAGTACGCGGCTGCATAGGGTTGGGCCACCCAGCTGCCCAGTGACAGTGTATTGATCAGGATGCCGCTGCCCTGGGCTTTGAAGAGGGGGAGGGCTACGAACGCACCGCGCAGGTAACCCATCAGGTCGGTCTGAATGACCTGCTCGTGGGCCTCCAGCGGTGTGTCCTCGAAATTGCCGACCGCCCCGACGCCGGCGTTGTTGATCCAGATATCGATTCGCCCGTGGCCGAATTCTGCTGCCTGTGCGGCCAGCGCTTGCACCTGGTCGTTGCGGGTGACGTCGGTCGTGATCGCGATGGCATCGGTACCGCAGTCGGTGCATTCATCCAGCACGTCGAACAACGCCTCTTCGTCGCGCGCAGCGAGCACCAGGCGAGCGCCCTTGCAGGCAAATGCGTGCGCGGCGGCACGGCCGATACCGCTGGAAGCGCCAGTGATCACCACGACTTTGCCGCGCAGTGGCCCTCTGCTCGGAACGCCCCCGCGGGGCGCTTCCTGTTCTGTGCCAGATTTCTTGTGGTCGTCAAGTGGCGCGATCGTTTCGCTGGCCTCGATCCGAGAAAGCTCAAGAGCGGTGCCATCGACCAGGGTCAACCTCAGCCCTTCAATCGTGCCAGCCTCCCGGTTCGGAAACACGGGTTCACCCTCGGCATCCACGCTGTCGTAGATGAAGCGCGTGCCTTCGATCCACCCCACGGCGGTCAAAAGCTCAGGGCCGAGATAATACTTCCCGTCTTGAAAGAAGCCAGGGAACTGATGAGCCCGCTCCACGTTTTCCACGCGATAGCGTTCACCTGGTTTCATACCTGTCGCTTGATCGATCATTTTGCGAACCCCTGTAGTTGGACCTCGGAAATGCCAGCCTTTGCTGTGCTAGTCAGAAGCAGGCCCGGTGCGCTTGACGCTGCGCGGGCCAGCAACGCTCCGGATACCAAAGCGCTCGTTGGCACCTGCCCCGGCAGGCGCATCTTTGCGTGTTGGATATGCAGGGGAAGCCAGGGCGGACCGCAAAGTTCAGACCAACAAGTCCGGTGGTACCAAACGGTGCTTCGCTGCATCCGTGTGTCACAGGATGATGTCCTGAACCGCCGCGCCCGTATTTCCGCTGGTTCCTCAGCCCTGGGCAGTAAACGCTGTGCTATCACTACCTGCATGGTTTTCGCCATAGGGGCCCGGGGATCTCATGATGAAGCGCCTTTATTGCCTGCTGTTGATTCTTTTCACCCTGCAGCCCATGGCCGGGCACGGTATCGAGGTTGCAGGCAGTGCCACAGATGGCGTGCCCGGTGAGCCGGCCGAGCTGACCATCGCCAATCGCAGCATCTTCATCTTCCACGCCACCTTGCTGGGGGAAACGCCGGCGGCGCGGGTGCAACGGGCCACAGCCGTGATCGAAGAGGCCTTGCGCGGGACTGATGAGCTGAAGGTCAGCGTCGACCCCATCCTGAATAGCCACCTGGTGCTATTGGGAGGGCGGCGTGCCTTCATCATTGCGCCGCAGGACCTGGGCCTGGCCGGTGGCGACACTCGCGAAGCCGCCGAGCAGGCAGCCGCTATGCTGCGCCTGGTGGTCGACGAGACCGGTCAGGCCCGCAGCCTGCGCTTTCTGCTCAAGGCAGCAGGCTACTCGGCGCTGGCCACGTTGATCTACGTGGTGCTCATCAAGGGCACCAACCTGGCTCGGCGCAAGCTCCAAGGCCTGTTGCCGCAGCTGATGCGCGAGCGCGCCCGGCAGATACGGCTCGGGCAGATGCCGCTGTTGGACATGCAGCTGGTCTACACCGTGATCGAACGCCTGTTGCGGCTGCTGCACTGGGGCGTAGTACTGTTGCTGAGCTACCAGTGGCTGAGCTTCGTGCTGTCGCAATTCCCCTACACCCGGCCTTGGGGGGAAAGCCTCAACGTCCACTTGATCGACCTGTTACGTTATCTGCTCGACGGCATTTTGCAGGCAATTCCCGGCATCGCCGTGGCTATCATCATTTTTTTCATCGCCCGCGGTATCAGTGGCTTCAGTCGGCGCCTGCTGGAGCGCATGGCTCGGCCGGGCACCCTCAAGTGGCTGACCGAGGAAACCCTGCAGCCAACCACACGCCTGACCTCACTTGCCATCTGGCTGTTCGCCCTGGTGATGGCGTACCCGTACCTGCCGGGTTCCGGCACCGACGCCTTCAAGGGGCTGTCGGTGCTGCTCGGGCTGATGATTTCTCTCGGCGCCTCCAGCATTGTCGGGCAGGCGGCAGCGGGCCTGATCCTGACCTATTCACGCACCTTGAAGGCTGGCGAGTATGTGCGGGTAGGTGACCACGAGGGCACGGTGACCGAAGTCGGCATGTTCAACACCACGATCCGCACTGGACTGGGCGAAGTGTTGACCTTGCCCAACTCGATGATCACCGGCTCGGTGACACGCAATTTTTCACGTGTTGTACAGGGGCAGGGCTACATCGTCGATACTGTGGTCACCATCGGTTACGACACGCCGTGGCGCCAAGTGGAGGCGATGCTGGTGGAGGCGGCCAAGCGTACCGACGGCATACTGGAAAAACCCAGGCCGCAGGTGTTTCAGACCGGGCTTTCGGATTTCTACCCCGAGTATCGCCTGGTGGCGCAGGCGGTGCCGAGTGAGCCACGGCCACGGGCAGAACTGCTGAGCCTGTTGCACGGCAACATTCAGGATGTGTTCAACGAGTACGGGGTGCAGATCATGTCGCCGCATTACCTGGGCGACCCCGCGCAGGAAAAGTGGGTGCCGCACGAGCGCTGGTTCACGGCACCTGCGCGGAAACCTGAGGTTGGCCAGCCGGGGGAATAGCGTCATAACCGGCGATCACAGGGTCGCCATGCTGCCGACGGTGCTCCAGTGGCGTCATGTCGAACCAGCGCAGATGGGCGCGGCACCAACTCTTGAGCAAGGTTGATTGGATATGTCGTGGTCATGGTCCCTGTAGCTTTTCAGTTCCTCAAGCTTGTCCTCATCCAGGGGGTAGAGGTTGCCGATACAACCTCATATCAAAAGCCCCAGCCACATTGCACCGAGGATGACCAGTTGGCCGGGAACAAGGTATCTCCCGAAGCTGCAGCCGCCGCTACCGAGGGACAGAATGCATTTGGTCAAGGTGTTGCCGGTCAGGGCGACGGTGATGATCAGCGCTGTGAAGAGATCGAAGGCACCATCGCCCTGATGCGCTGTTGAAGTGCCTTGGTCGCTACGCCAGGGGGCAAGCAACAAAGTGCCGTAAACCACCGTACCCACGGTACCGAGCCCGATCGAGGCCACGAAAGGCTTCAACAGGTGTCGGTCGACGATGCCTAGCACCAGGGCGAATTGCGCGATGCTGGCGAGGTTCGACAGTACGGCTGCGGCGGCCAAGGGCCTCACGGCTGTGACTTGCCGACGTGCCTCATGGGCAAGCAGCGCAATGGTTGCCGTGCCGGAGGCGAAACCTGAGGCGATCGCGCTCAGGGGCAAGCCGTAGCGTGGGCCCACCAGACGCATTGCGATATGCCCCAGTGCACCGGCGGTCATCAGCAGGACGACCAGCGTACAGATGGTGCGAGGGTTGAGTGCGCCATACGGCCCCATGAACCTGTCCGGTGTCAACGGTAGCACCACCAGCGCTACCGTCAGCAGCATCAAACCATCGCGCAGCTCTTCCTCGCTCAGTTGCTGGAGCACGAAATGGTGCAGCTCGCGGCGCAGTGCCAGCAGCACGGTCAGCACCACGCCGACCGCCGTGGCAAGTTCTGGCTCGTCAAGGCTCAGTGCGCCCAGCGTCAGCACCAGTAGCAGGGCGATTTCGCTGGTGACTTCGGGGTCTTTGTCGGCGTGTTTGCGGTAATGCATGCACAGCATCAGAACCAGGCCCAGGCTGGCGACCCCGACCAGTACCGGCCCGGCCAGCAACATGCTGACGTAGCCCAGCAGGGCGGTGATGGCGAAGGTCCTAAGGCCGGCAGCGGCATGATCTTCATTGCGGCCTTTCTTGCGCTCGCGCTCAAGCCCCACCAACATGCCGATGCCCAGCGCGACGGCACCGTGGCTGACATTTACCGCGTCGAGCATGGCGCCTTCGGGGTGTCCTTGGGGCTGACTTCCGCGCCGCCTTGCTCAAGGGCTATCAAGGCTGGCAGATCGAGTATCTCGACAAGCCTGCCACGCATGCTGACGATGCCCAGCGCGCGCATGCGGGCGACTGAGCGACACACGGTTTCCAGGCGCAGGCCCAGGTACGAAGCCATGTCTTCCCGGGACATGCGCAGCATGAAGCCGTGGGCAGAGTAGCCGCGGCTGACGAAGCGCTGTGACAACCCAACCAGGAAGCTTGCCAGGCGCTGTTCGGCGGTGAGGTTGCACAGCATCAGCACCCGCTCATGCTCACGCACGATTTCTCGGCTCATCAAACGGTTCAGGCTTTGCTGCAGGACGGGAAAGTCACGCGCCAATGCCTGCAGCCGGCGATAGGGGACAGGGCACACCTCGCTGTCTTCCAGGGCAATGGCATCGCATACGTGATGTTCGGTGGCGATGGCGTCGAGCCCAAGTACATCGCCCGGCATCCAGAAATTGATCACCACGCCCTGGCCTTCGGCGCTGTTCAGGCTGGTCTTGAAGCTGCCACAGCGCACGGCATAAAGCGTCGTCAGCGGATCGTTGGCGTTGAACAGCGCGGCGCCTTTGCGAATACGCATGCGCGGGCCGATCAGTGCGCCCAGGCAACTGTTGTCATGCACGGGCAGACCGGTGGGCAGGCACAGCCCGCTGACACGGCACTCTGTGCACAGGGTCGTCAGCGGTTTCAGGTGAATCGGGGTTGCCGGGCTCGACGCTGCAGGTTGGTCGAGCAAGGTCACTTTCAGTAGGCCAGTCATTTTCAGGCCTCCTTCGCGCATCGGAGACCTGCCTGGGCTGCCATCCCTGCATTGGCTTTGCCAACGCTGCCCATACCTGGGCGTGGTGACCAGTCGGCGAGCATGTCCCGCGAGTGGGGCGCGTTGAGGCGCGCATTCAACCGGTCGACAAAGGCTTGCGCTTCGGTGGACGTAACGAAGCTCACCCGGCAGTCGTCCATGCGGACCCACCAGCGGTTCTGCTGAGGGCTATTTTCGACGTAGATGTTCATGGAAGCCTCCAAAAGCATGCATGAGCAAACCAACTGCAAATCCATGCGAAAACGAAGGCATCCCTGCCGGCAACAGGGGTGTTCAGGGCGTGATTGCCATTTTCATCGCGCTATCGCGCTGGTTGGCGAACGACCATAGGCGACGTTCGATGGTTTTCATGAGCGCCATGGCACGCCTCCGGGGCATTCGATGATTGTTGTTGGTGTAGGGTCAGATTGCGCCGTTAACGGCCAAGAGCTTTGACCAGTATCAAATTTCCGCGCCGCGGGCGTTGCCGTTTGTCCGCCCAGTGGTTCAGTTGATAAACATCAAATCCGCCAGGTGCGGGTGATGGATGATCCAGGAACACTTCCCAACCGCTGAGGTGCGCCATGGACAACCCGCAAAGACTCTTGCTGATCGCCTCGCCCCTGATGCGGCGCACCCCGGTCTACGACCGTGCGGCTGCGCTGGCCAAGGCCAAGGGCATGGCCCTGCATATCGTTGCTTTCGACTATCTCGAAGGCCTTGCCACGGCGGGCCTGGTCAACGACCAGACACTGGCTGTGATGCGTGAAGGTTATGTACAGCAACACCGTGAATGGCTGGAAACCCAAGCGCTTTCGATGCGCCGTAACGGGGTCACGGTCACCACCGAAGTGGTATGGGTGCAGCATCCGCTGGACGAGATCCTCGTCCACCTGCGCGAGCAGCCGTTCGCCATGCTGATCAAAGCCTTCGAGCATGAACCCTGGTGGGCGCGGGCGATGTTCACCTCGCTCGACATTCAGTTGCTGCGGGAAACCCGCATCCCCCTGCACCTGGTGCATCAGGCCAGCCACGCGCTGCCGCGCAAGATTCTGGCTGCCGTGGACCTGTCCCGCCCCGAGGACCAGTTTGAGGGGTTCAATGACCAGATCATCAGTGAAGCGCTGAAACTGGCATTACAGTGCAACGCCCAGATCGAACTGCTATATGCCTATGACCTGGGGTCCATGTACCTGGACTCAGGCGGCAGCCGCGAGCATTCGTTTCTGTTCGACTCCAACCTCGCCCAGACGCTGCACGAGGCGCAAAGCGAGGCATTCCAGGCACTGGCCGAACGTAACGGTATCGCCGCCGAACACCGCCACCTGCGGCTGGGAGACCCGGCCAAGGTGCTGGCGCTGTTCATGGAGAACAATGATATCGATGTGCTGGTCATGGGCAGTTACCACCATCGCGGCATTGGCTGGTTCATCGGTAGCACTGCGGAGCGGGTATTGCATCGGTTGTCCAGCAGCGTGCTGGTGATATCACCAGAGCATTCCCAAGGCTGAGAGACAAGGCCCGAAAGGGCCTTGCTTTCAGGCGTGAAGATCGAGCTCGTGAAGGATTTCGCTGACATCGCCACCCAGGTAGCGGGAGGTGAACCCCAGGGTCTTGGTCAGCCGGTGCATGGCGTAGTTGTTCGCCAGGTCCCTGGAGATCATGCAGTGGAAGCCATTGCGCTTCGCGGCCGCGATCAGGTGCTGCATCAGCAGCCGGCCCAGCCCCTTGCGTTGCCATTCTTCATTTACGGCTACCGCGCATTCGCACTGGAGGCTGCCGGGAACACTGGCATACCGGCTGACCCCGATCTGGCGCAACTGGCCATCTGCATGGACCAGGGCAACGTAGGCTTCGCACTGGTGATGATCCACCGGCATATGCTGCGCATCCAGGCTCGGCACACCGCCACTGAGCCCGGCGATGAAGCGGAAACGCCGGGCCTCGAAGGCGATCGTGCTGAGAAAGCGGCGGTCCCTTTCGCGGTCTTCCTCGCGCAGGGGGCGGATCAGTACGGCAGAGCCATCAGAAAGCTTGTCGATCCAATGCTCGCACGCGTCTGGCTTTTCAGTCTGTTGCCTGTTCATGTCGCCTCCCGGTCACCTGGTCGATGCTTGCCAGAGCTGTTGTACCGTGCTGGGCGGCGCCGGTTCTGACAATCGTCAAGTTCCGGCTCGGATGGTGGTTTTCTGATCTGCATCAAGCGCGAACAGGCCTGCTTTCGGACAATCGCCTACATCATCACGCCAGCCGCGCAAGCCCGGAGGTTCGCCATGGGTCAATATCGTCAACTGCTGGTGCTGCTCACCGAGCTCGATCCGCATTCGGCCGCGCTGCGCCGGGCCCTGGCCCTGGCGCATGTCAGTGGTGCCAGTGTGCATGTACTGGGCTTGTTCGAACCGACGCAGGAGCACCTGCTGCGCGAAGAGCGATTGAACGAGGCCGATATCCAGCGTCAGTTCGACCACTACGGTTTGCGGCTGGCGGGGTTGGTCGAGCGTCACCGTGGCAGCGGCATCGCTTTGACGGTCGACACCTTGCAGGCAGATGACATCCGCAGCCAGGCCATCGACTACATCAGCGAACTGCACCCCGATATGGTCATCAAGGACAGCGAAGTGACGCCAACCATGATGCGCCTGTTCAGCACGCCCCTGGATTGCGCGTTGATGCGGGGCTTGAAGGGCATCACGCACTTCGTACCGGAGGCGGCGGTGTCGCTGCCCCGGCGCGTGCTGGTCGCCGTGGACACCTCCTTCAGCGAAACCCCCGAGGACCAGGCGTCCTTCAACCGCAGGCTGATTCGTGCAGCGCAGGCGCTGGCACTGCAATGCGATGCACAGCTGCACCTGCTCTCGGCCTACAACCTGGCGGGCGTGTTCGCCTCGGACATGAACGTTACCCAGGCGTGGATCGATGAGATGCGCAATGCCTTGAAGGAGCCGTTCGACACCTTGGCGGACGCCGAGGGGGTCCCGGCCGATTGCCGCCACTTCCTGGAAGGTGGCCCGGTTCAGGTGATTCGCGAGCAAGTCGCTGTGCTGGATATCGACGCGGTGGTCATGGGCGTCGTGCAGCCAAAGGGCCTGGACAAACTGCTCGGCGACACCACAGAACGCATCGTCAGCCGCCCGCCGTGCAGCGTCCTTGCGGTTCACCCTCAAGCGGCCGAAACCTTGGAGCCCTAGCCATGCAACTGACATTCCTCGGTGGTACCGGGACCGTGACGGGCAGCAAGTTCCTATTGACCCACGAGAGCAGCCGCGTGCTGATCGACTGCGGGCTGTTCCAAGGCTACAAGCAACTGCGCCTGCGCAACTGGGAACCGCTATCGGCGGCGCTGCGCGCGCTCGATGCCGTGGTGCTGACCCACGCCCACCTCGACCACAGCGGTTATCTTCCGGTGCTCGCGAAGGAAGGCTATACCGGGCCGATCTACGCAACACCGGCCACCTGTGCCTTGGCCGAAATCCTGTTGCTCGACAGTGCCCGGCTGCAAGAAGAGCAGGCAGAGCATGCCAACCGGCACGGCTACTCGAAGCATTCGCCGGCACGCCCGCTTTACACCGAACAGGATGCAAAGCGTGCCTTGGCATTGTTGCGCCCTGTGGAGTTGCATCACCCGACCATGATTGCGCCGGGGATGGAGCTGCTGTTGCGCACGGCTGGGCACATACTCGGCGCGGCGACGGTACAGATCAAGGTCGACGGCCAGACCTTGGTCTTCTCTGGCGACCTGGGCCGGCCACAAGACCCGATCATGCGCGCGCCGGAACTGATCAGGACGGCAGACGTGCTGCTGGTGGAGTCCACCTATGGCGATCGCCAGCATCCAAGCGAATCGACCGAGCAGTTTCTGGCCCAGGTCATCAACCAGACTCTCTTGCGCCACGGCATCACCTTGGTGCCCTCATTCGCGGTTGGCCGGGCCCAGTTGCTGATGTATTACCTGTACAAGCTCAAGCGCGATGGCCTGATACCCGACATTCCGGTCTACCTCAACAGCCCGATGGCCACAGACGCAACCACCCTTTACCAGCAGTTCCGGAGCGAGCATCGCCTGACGTTGGCGGAATGCGCCGACATGTGCAGGGGCACGCATATCATCCGTACCGTCGATGAATCCCGGCATCTGGATCAGCTGCGTGAGCCCGCGGTCATTATCGCCGCCAGTGGCATGGCGACCGGTGGACGAGTCTTGCACCATCTCAAGGCGCTGGCCCCCAACCCACGCAACAGCATTCTGTTCTCTGGTTTCCAGGCCGGCGGTACGCGCGGCGCCGACATCGTCGCCGGTGCGCGCAGTGTCCGCCTGCACGGTGAAGACGTGCCTATCCGGGCCCAGGTGCATGCGATGGATAATCTCTCTGCGCACGTCGATGCCGACGAGATCATGGAGTGGTTGCGCGGTTTCGCCCGCCCGCCACGCCAGACCTATGTCATCCATGGTGAGCCGCACGCCGCCGACACGTTGCGGCGGCGGATCAGCATCGAGCTCGGTTGGCAGGTGTACGTACCCGAGTACCACGAAACGGTTGCTATTGACCCAGTGCGCTAGCCTGGGCCGGGAGGCTGTCATGGATACACAAGCAAGGGCGAAACTCCGGGCCTGGATGCATCGGCCACGGGGTAGCCTGGGGTTTATCGTGGCAATCTTCGCACTGCTCGTCGTGGTCGCTGCCTACCGGTCGTTGAACCCGAACTGGCGCCTGCCGATGCAACATCCACTTATGCTGCTGGCGTTGCTCGCCTTGTGCGTGGCGTTGGGGTGGGTGGTGCAGCGTGGCGTGAAACGCACGGTAGGCAAGACCATATTCAACGGCCAGGCCACGGGCTGGCAGGCTCGGCTTGCCTTCCTGCGCTCGGTCACCCAGGAGTCGAACGTGCTCTTGGGCATGTTGCTGTTCCTGGCGTTGCTCGCTGGCGGCACGGTTTGGCTGGCGGGGCGCTCGGTGGACCGAATCGTGGAAAATTGCACAGACAGCCTGCAGGCCCGGGTGAACACCCCTGAGGATGAAAAGCTCACGGCATTGGTCGGCAAGCCGGTGTGTACCTGCCTGGCGCAGACGTTTCTCGACCGTAATGGGGTGATACGCCTGGCCTTGTTCGAAACGCCGATGCGGGAAGTGAGCGCATACAAGGCGTTGACGGCAGACGATGAACAGCGCTGCCTCGAGCAGTTCGACCTGCTGCCTGAAGAGGCCCGGGCGACGCTGCCTTGAATGTTATGTAGTGCTTGCCAGTAGCTGAAACGACAGGCGCCCGTCGCGGCGCGGGAGGTTTCCATGTCGCATGATCTTGCTCTTTGTTCACGGATACCTCCTCGTGCGGATAGGGCCGGAGGTCGCGGGGCTTGCAGAGGGCGGGGCAGCACGGTGGCTGCCCCAGGCGCTGGCGCAGCGGCGCTTCAGGTCAGGTTGAGGCGATGGATGACCTGGGCCGGATCATCCGGATCGGTAGTGGTGGTGAATCCTGCCGCCTTGGCCAGGTCGCGCATCGCCAGGTTGGCGGCTGAGTCGATCGAGTACATCTGCCGCAGGCCCTTTGCCCGGGCATGATCGGTCAGGTGCTTGAGCAGCAGGCGGCCCAGGCCATGGTGCTGCCAGCTGTCGAGTACTGTCACGGCGCATTCGCATTCATCCTTGCCGGCAATGGCGGCATAACGCGATATGCCCACCTCCTGCAGCTCGCCGTCCACATGGGCGAGGGCGACATAAGCCGCTTGTCGGTCCTGGTCGACCGCCATCAACTGGTCGAGCATCGCCTCACCGGGCTCTTTGATCTGGCACAGGAAGCGAAAATGCCGCGACTGCGGTGACAGCCGTTCGATGAAGGCCCTCTCGCGCTCCCGGTCCTTGGCTTGCAGCGGCCTGATCAGTACATGGGTGCCATTGTCGAGGGCTTCGATCCAATGTTCGCCCGCAGGCTTGGGAAACGAGGGCGCGGTATGTTGACGGGAAGTATCAGCAGAAGCCATGGCAGTATCCTCGTGTGATTGAGATGGGGCGGTTGGGCGCTTGAATTTGCACTCCAGTTAATGCCATTGATGTTTTATTTCCAGCCATTGACTGTTTGAAAGCCATTTGTCTGCAGCTGGAAAGAATATGTTTTCCTCCGACTCCATGTGGTCGTAATATTTTTCGATATAGTCATCGACAGTGTCAGCGATTACTTTCGTGTCTTTTGTCGTAGCCGCTAATGTTTTCAATTGCCCAGCAATGCGCGCAAATGCCTGGTGATCTCGCTCGATATCCAGGATCCGCGGGTGGATCGGCGCCTCCGTGGCCAGCAAGGCTCGCCGAATGATTTCTTCATTCTCATGGTGGTGCCGCTCTGCATTGCTGTGCAAGGCCTCCAACATTTCGAACAAAAGCTTACAGTCATCAGTGGCATCGGGTTCATGCTTTAGCTTTTTCAGCAACTTCCTGATCTGGCTTATCTTATTGGCCATGTCATGGTGATAGGCGTGAAGTTCGTTCAGTAAGGTATTCATGACACATCCTCTACACGTTACCAGACAATGCAGATTTATAAGGCCCAGGGGCCTTCAGACAGGAACACGGGTTGAAGGCTGTCTAAGTCGAGCATGAGGGCAGCGCACTGGCCTGACTTGATCTTGATCAAGCTTTAGGGCACAGCCATGACCCTTGGTCAGTTGCCTCAGAAACTTCGGGCGAAGCGGCTAGCGTTTATAGAGCCCGCAAGAAAAAGCGGAGACATCGTCATGTCAGGCCCTGAAGATATGGGTATAAAGCCCCAGGTAAAGTGCCTTGCGTGCTCTTTGAGCCGACTTTGCCTGCCCGCCAGCCTAAGCGTCGATGAAGTGGAAAAGCTGGAGCGTATCATTCGCCGTAACCGCCCTTTGAAGAGGGGCGAGTATCTGTTCAAGGCCGATGAGCCCATGGAGCATGTGTTTGCCCTGCGCTCAGGAGTCATCAAGAATTTTCTGATTGATACCGAGGGCAACGAGCGGGTCACCGGCTTCGTTCTGCCGGGCGAAATCTTGGGGCTGGACGCTATCGGGGCAAGTCATTATCGGAGCTATGCGTTGGCGCTGGACGTTTCGCTAGTCTGCTCGATCCGGCTGGACCAGTTGGTTGATCTGTCGGGGCAGATACCCGGATTGCGCTATCAACTGTTGCACATGCTCAGCCTGGGTATTCAAGGCAAGGACGAACACCTGCGCTGTTGCCACGGACGAGCCGAGCAGCGCCTTTCGCTTTTCCTGTTGGGCATGGCGGCGCGTTATCAAGAAAGAGGTTTGCGTGCAGACGTCCTTAATCTGCCCATGTCGCGAGGAGATATCGCAAACTACCTGGACCTTACCCTGGAAACTGTCTCCCGGCTTTTCAGCCGGTTCAATCAGGCTGGGCTCCTGCAATGCGTTGGCCGGGAAGTCCGACTCATCGATCAACAGGGCCTGCTCAAGCTCAGTCGGATGGAGGAGCCGAATTGAGGGCCTCGAGAATCCTGTCATAACGTTGCACAGGCCCATTCAGAGGAAATTGACAATTCCAGGATGGACGCGACACATGGTCTGCCCGCAACCAGATACGCTGTATCGGGACCCCTTTTTGCCAACAGATGCGCGCGGCATGCCTTGCCACCAAGGATGGCGCGCAGCAGTAGACAGTGTCCGGCTTGAAATCCTCCAGCTGTTCAGTCAGTTGACTCCAAACGCTTCTGCTGTTGCGCGGCACCGAGGTAAACGCTGAGATCCATGGCTTACATTCAGCGGGCAGTTGCTCCTGCTCAAAGCTTTCGTGCAACAGCCTCACCTCTACCCAAGGTAGCCAACAGCGAACCTCATCCAGTGTGCAAAGTAGCGCCAAAACCCCCTCGCCGTGAGTGATAGCCAGCAGTCGCACACTCTGCAAGGGCACCGGCCAGGCGCTGCCCAGAGGGCCTGAGTACTCCAGCAGATCTCCGACCTTCAATGCCAGGACGCTGCGGGTGGCGACCATGAACCGACCTGCTGCGCCAGGCATGCTGATGTAGTTGCAGGTCCAGCGCTGGGTTTGATTCGCCAGTTGGCAATACTGGCCTGGCATCGCCTCGCTGCGTTGCGGGTTGCACAGCATCAGGCGAAGGTACTGTATGCCGGGCCCCGGCAATGTTTCCAGCAAACGGACACACTCACTGTCATCCTGGTCCATATGCGCCTCGAACAGGTTTGGGCGGGCCACGTTCCATATAAGCTAAGCCCCTGCGATGGCAACACTTTGATCAGGATCAAACCGACAGAGGATGGTGGCCGCATCCTGATTGATAAAGGTCAAACGGGGGCTTGCCTGCCAGCGCAATATCGAGGCGTCTCCCAGGGAGGCATTACTCATTAGAGGAGGTCGCCATGTCCGAAACAGCGAAGAAAGTACCTGTCACTTCCGCAACCACCCAACCTGCCAAGGCTACGCCGCCAAGTACCGAGCCATCGGACCTGTGGCGCCCATTCCAGCAGTTGCGGCGTCAGATCGACAGCCTGTTCGACGATTTCGGTCGCCGGCCATTGCGCATGCCGTTCAGCCATACCCCGTTCGATGTCGAGCCATTCTGGCGCCGTGAACTGTTCAGCCATGGCATGCCGGCGATGGATATCAGCGAACTGGCCGATGAGTTTCGCATCAGCGCCGAACTGCCTGGAGTGGACGACAAGGACATCGAGATCAAGCTGGTCAATGGCAACGTTGTGATCCGCGGCGAGAAGCAGGAAGAGGTTGACGAAAAACGCAAGGAGTACCACTTGTCAGAGCGTCACTACGGCAGCTTCGAGCGGGTCTTCCAGTTGCCCCGTGAAGTCGACGCTGAAAAGATCACTGCCCAGTTTGCCAAGGGCGTGCTGCTGGTGCACTTGCCCAAGCGCGCCGAAGCGATTCACCCTGAAAAAGTGATTCCCATCACCAAATGAGCGACCCGGCCGCGTTCAGGAGCATGGACGCTCCCTTTTCGTGTTACAGCGCAACGGTGCTCCAACCAACTGCCCCAGGTGACCTTCGCAAGCCGTCCACTTGTGGCACTGGACGCCACACCCAGACGCCTGAACAGGCGCTATTTGGCTTTCCAGTATTTCTGCATTTCGAGGAACAGGAACGACGCGGTCCAGGTGATCAGCACCAGGCCTGTCAACGCTTGCAGGCCGGTGAGGTACTTCAGATGGCCGTTAGGCGCTATGTCGCCAAAGCCTATCGTGGTGTAGGTGGTGAAGGAAAAGTACACGCAATCCAGGAAGCTGCCGTCGAAGTTGCCACTGAGCGTGCCCCAGCCTTCGGCGTGAATCATCAGGTAATACACCAGGGCGAAACACCAGACCTCCAGCGCATGAGCCAGCAGCGCGCCGAATACGCCTGCGACGATCCGGAATCGGTTCCACAGTTTCAACCGCGGTAGCCAGTCGTTCAGGCGCAGCAGGCATTCGTAGTGGATGATCACCACCAGGATCACCACCAGCATGTTGATCAATGTGACGGTGAGCATGGTCGGTACTCGGACTGGATCGGAGTGTCATTTGGCCGCATCGACCAGATTATAGGTGGCAGGCTCCTTGGCCACCGGCAGCAGCGCCGGGAATTCTTCCGGGGTGATGGTTTCCCTGGCCAACAACAGGCGTGCCCCAGTGTCCAGGTCGGCGCGTCGTTGCTCGAGCAAGGTCCGGGCACGGGCGTAAGCGTCTTTCAGCAGGCCTCGAATACCCAGGTCGATTTCGCGCGCGGTCTGCTCTGTACAGGTAGTCCCCAATGCGCGCTGGCCCTGGCTATCAACTCTTGCCGCGCTTTGCGGTATTTCATGCTGGCGAACAAAGTGGCGAATACGCCTACGAAGAAAATGTACCAGCCGATC
This sequence comes from Pseudomonas shirazica, assembly GCF_015168335.1. Classification (NCBI taxonomy): domain Bacteria; kingdom Pseudomonadati; phylum Pseudomonadota; class Gammaproteobacteria; order Pseudomonadales; family Pseudomonadaceae; genus Pseudomonas; species Pseudomonas shirazica. The sequence goes on along the minus strand of NZ_CP063456.1, from coordinate 2,753,349 downwards.
GGGCCGAAGAACAGTTCCAACGCCTTGCCCGGGTCGCCGAGCGTTTTCACCTCGATGCCGTTGGGCTGCAGGATTTCCGCGCCGACGATCCAGATCGCCAGGTTGATGACGATAGCGACGAATACCGCAAACAGCAGGTCGTTGCGCATGATGCCTCTGGTGCTTGCGGGCACGGTTATATCCCACTTTTGGAACTATCGTGCTGTTTCAAGCAATCGATTTTGTCATTTTACGATCCCTCTCCAAGCACCATTGAACTGCATAAATCAAAGGTTCCAGGGCGCGTCGGGATTTCTCGCAAAAAGCGATGATGGCACGTTGACTCTCCCCTTAGGGGGAGACTTTAGACTCCCGGCCCTCGATATATCTGGCCTGAAAACAGCATTTTTTGGCCCGATGAATTTATTCATTCAATGCGGCTTTTGTAGGGAAACAATCAATGAACAATCCCTTGGAATTGGACAGCGTTATCAGCAGTACACAGGAGATTCTTGCGCAGTTGCTGGTGTTGGACCGGGCCGACGTGGCAGAGCACAGCAGTATCGTTGACGACCTCGGCGCCGACTCGCTGGACATCGTCGACCTGAGCTTCCAGTTGGGCCGTCAGTACGGTTGCACCTTGCCGAAAACCAGCGTGCTGGATCACGCGGTAGCGGTGTTCGGCGACGCCACCCGGTTTGTCGAAAAAGGCCGAATCACGCAGGACGGCGTGGCCTTGCTGGAACAGAGCCTCAGCGCTTATGCGCCGGGCCAGTTGCACGCGGGCATGCAGCCGGGCGATGTCTTCTCGGCCACCACCGTGCGTAACTGGGCGCAGCAATGCCATAACGTTTTCAACTACCTCCCCGAGACCTGCCCTGAGTGTGGCGCGGTGCATGCCCAACTCAATGAACGCAAACAAGTGGTGTGTGGCGGTTGCAGTGCTCGTCTGACCCCTCTGGACGGTGACTCGATCTCGCGTCTGTTGGTTGAGCAGTACGCAGCCACCCAGTTGAAGGCTTCGGTGTAGGGGTTGCCTTGATGCAGGCCCGAGAGGTTCTGGTCACCGGCTATGGCCTGGTGGCTCCCACGGCACTGGATGCAGCCTCGCTGTTCACGACGATCAGCGAAAACCGTTCCTGCATTCGCCAGCACCCGGCGTTTGTCGAACTGGGCTTTGCGAACCCGGCGGCCGGGTTTATCGATGAGCAACAATGGCAGGTGATCGCTGCGGCCTTTCCGGGTGATCTGCAGACCACCTCCCGCCAGGAATGGCTGGCGCATTACGTGGCCCGTCAGGCGTTGGCCCATGCCGGGTTGGCCGACGGCGCATTTGCCCGAGTCGCGAGCGGTATTTTCGTCGGGGCCAATAAATACTGCATGAGCGGTGATTTGCGGGACGCCAGCCGTTACATGGACGATCAGGGGCGGGTCGATCTTGACCAGTACCTGGATAACCACACCCTCAGCGGTGGGGCGTTCGCCCGGCGGGTTGATCAGCAAACCCGCCATCTCGCCGAATGGCTGGGTGTACGTGACCATATCTCCACACATTCCGATGCCTGTGCCGCTGGCACCATGGCCATCGGCAGCGCCTATCGAGCGATCGCCCGTGGCGAGATCGACCTGGCATTGTGTGGCGCGGTGGAGTTGATGGCCCATGAATTGTCTTACTACAGCTTTGATGGGCTGGGCGCACTCTGCCAGCGAGTGGACTTTTCCCCACAAGAACAGAGCCGACCGTTCATGCCAGACCGCTGCGGTTTTGTGCTGAGTGAGGGGGCGGCGCTGTTGGTGCTGGAATCCCGCGAGCATGCCGAGCGTCGTCAGGCCCGCTCGCTGGGCCGGGTGCTGGGTTACGCGAATCTGTGCGAGGCAGAGAAAATCACTTCCAGCAGCCGCGATGGCAGCAAGTACGCCGCCTGCATGACCGCGGCACTGGCCGATGCCGAACTGCCCAGTGCGGCTGTGGACCATGTGAATGTTCACGGTACGTCGACACAGGCCAATGACCGTTGCGAGGCCCTGGGCCTGGCGCAGGTGTTCGGCGAAACCCTGGAGCAGATGACGTTCACCGCCAACAAATCTGCCGTTGGGCACTCGTTGGCCGGCAGTGGTGCCATTGAGGCGGTGCTGTCGTTGATGAGCATTCAGTCGGGCGTGGCCTTGCCGACCCTCAATTTTCAGCCGGAAAAATCCGAATTTCCGGAGTTGAAATTCCTTTGCGAACCGTTGCAGCAACCGATCAATGTCGTGCTCTCAAACTCCTTCGGGTTTGGCGTGAACAGTTCGTTGGTGCTGGGCAGGGCATGACATGACCAGATCCAATTCAACTGCTGTTTATATCACTGCAGCGTCGGTACTCAACGCCGCCGGTACTGAATGTGCGCCTCGTGACAGTCAACCTCAGGCCGCGCAACCGCTGGATTTCGACCCGGCACGCCTGGCCCGTTGCGTCGCAGCGCCCGCCTTGCCGGCTGGTGTGTATGACCGCAAATTGTCCCGCAGCCTCGAGCCTCAGGGCGCGCGCCTGCTGTATTGCGCCGGCCGCCTCGCCGAGGCCTTGCGTGAGCTGGAACTGCCCGATGAGCGGATCGCATTGACCGCTGCCATTCCGGAAGTGGATGGCCCCAGCTCGTGCTGGGATGCCGTGCAGGCCATTGGCGCACAACCGGCGGATCTGTTGGCGCAATTCTTTGCCCACACACCGCCGCTGCATGCGCTGATGATGCTCAACAGCAGCGTTATGGCCCACGCGGCTGAGGCCTTGCATTGCAAGGGCCCCATGGGCGGTTTTTGCTCCCAGGGCAATGCAGGACTGGATGCTTTGATGGAGGCCGCCGCCCATCTGAGCGAAGGCCGTGCCGATGCTGCCGTCGTCGTCAGTAGCAGCCCGAACATCACCCCGGCGTTGTACCTGCGTGACGCTACACACCCACCTGTGAACCCCGGCCCGTGGGTTTTGGGCGAAGGTGCTGCGGCACTGTTGCTGACGACCAAGCCGGGTCGTGGTGCTCAATCTGCGTTGCGCATTGCCGGGTTTGCCCGTGGTTACAGCGCGCAACCCGAGCGTGGGCTGGCGGTTGGTCGCGACGTCATCGAGCGTGCTTTGAGCAACGAAAAACTATGCCTCAGCGATGTCGGGCAGGTCGTCGCCGATGCACAGGACCCGCAGATTGCCGCATTGTTCACCCTATCGGGGCACACCCTCGAACACTCCAAGGCGTTGGTAGGTGACTTGGGCGCCAGCGCCTTGCTCAGCGAAATCGCTGTGACCTGGGCACTGGATTGCAGCCGTTACACGCTGTTGCTCGAACATAGCCGAGGTGGGCATTGGGGCGCGGTGCTGCTGGCCAGAACGTCGTCGGACACAGAGACAATGGAGAGTTACCCATGAGCCCCAGACGGATCGTGATCACGGGCATGGGCGCCGTCACCGGCTTCGGTTTCGAGTGGCAGTCCATGTGGCAAAGAATGTTGGCCGGCGAGCATTGCATTCGGCCATGGCAACCGGAAGGCGTCGAGGCGGGTGCGTTCCCTGTGCGTTACGCAGCGCCCGTGGATATGGGCTTGATGCCGGCACACTTGAAAGACCATCCGGCCTGGGGGTTGTCGCTGGAAAAACGCACCCGCTTTGGTTGGGTCGCGGCCACCCAAGCCATTTCCGACAGTGGCCTGAGCCCCGAACAGTTGCGTGGCGCGGCGGTATTGTCAGCGTCCGGCGCACCTGCTCATCGTTTGCAGGACATGCTGCTCAGCCTGGCGGATAACCCGGCGCAGGCACCGTCCTGGGCTCAGTTGATGGCGCGACAGGCGCAGGTCGATCCTGACAGTTCACTGTGTCAGAGCAACGACCGCCTTGCGCGGGTGATTGCCGATGGCATCGGCAGTGAAGGCCCGGTGATCAATATCAGCAGCGCTTGCGCGGGAGCATCCCAGGCCATCGGCAATGCATTCCAGATGATCCGTCGCGGCGAGGTCGAGCTGGCCATTGCCGGGGGCGCCGATTCGGTGCTGAGCCTGGACACCATGACCGCGCTGTATCTGCTCGGCGCCGCCAGCAGCGAGCAGCGTTGGGGCACCGAACTGTGTCGGCCGTTCGACCGCCATCGCAGTGGCTTGATTGCGGGTGAGGGCGGTGGTTTTGTCGTGCTCGAAACCCTCGAACGGGCGCTCGCCCGAGGGGCAACGCCGTACGCCGAAGTGCTGGGTTTCGGCAGCAGCCTGGATGCCTACAAAATCACCGCACCCGACCCGCAGGGCCGGGGAGCGGTGCTGGCGATGCAGGCGGCCCTGACAGATGCCGGGCTGGAGCCGCAACAGGTCGATCTGATCAATGCCCACGGTACGTCGACACCCCTCAACGATGCCGCCGAAACCCTGGCGATCAAGACCCTGTTCGCCGAGCGCGAACATTATCGGCGGTTGCTGGTGACGGCCAACAAATCCCAGTTCGGCCACCTGATTGCGGCCGCCGGAGCACCGGAGTTCATGCTCACGGCCCTGGCCTGCCGGGATGATCGGGTCACGCCGACCCTGAACCTGCATGATGCCGATGAACAATGCGACCTCGACTACTGCGCCCATCAAGCGGTCAAGCGCAAGGTCGACGTTGCCCTGAGCAACTCCTTCGGTTTCGGCGGCCTCAACACTTCACTGGCGCTGGGCAAGTACCGGGAGGCGCCGCGATGAAACAGGCGGTCGCGATTGCCGGTGCGGGTTGCGTGTTGCCCAGCGGCTGGGGTGTCGAATCTTTCTGGGCAGCTGCGAACGAGGGGCGCAGTGCAATTACGGCGCTGAACGCCCGAAGGTTCAGCAGCGAACGCGTGGTGGCGTTCGGGCAAATTCAGGATCAGGACCACCAACGCAGCCGACAAGACCTTGCGCAAAACCTTCAGCGTTACTGCACGCCGGCAGTGATCTGGGGTGTCAGCGCGGTACGTCAGGCGTTGGCAGAAGCAGGCCTGGCCGATGAGCAGCCGGATGTCCGTTTCGGTTTGTATTGCTGTCAGGGCGGCTACACCCATCCGTCTCTGGAATCCTATGCCGAGTTGTTGCTCGGCTGTCGGCAGGACGGCGTCGCCGACATGGCGGCGTTCGCCAAACGGATCCTGCAAGACCGTGCCCAGGACCCTTTTCTGGTGCTCAAAGGCTTGAGCAACTGCTTGCTGGGTGTCACCAGCCTGGCGCTGAGACTGGTGGGTGAGTGCAACGCCTATATGCAAGGTGTCGCCGGCAACCTGGCAGCCTTGCGTGAGGCTACGGCCGCTTTGCAGGATGGCCGAATCGACGCGGCAATCGTTGTCGGTGCGGGCAGCGAACTGGATGCCCTGGCGCTGTCCGGGTTGGTCCAGGCGGGGGTCATCAGCGCCAACGGCTCGAACACTCTGCTGCCGTTTGACCTTCGGGGCACCGGTGGCATTGCCGGGGAGGGCGCGGCAGCATTGGTGCTGCGCCGGCGCGAAGACCTGCCGGCCGGCCCTCAGGCGTGCCTCGCCGACATGACGGCCCATGCCACCCTCCGTCGCTTGAGCCTGCCCGACAGCCCAACCGATCTATTGGTGTGCAGCGGCACCGGCGATGCGCACAAAGACCGCGTGTTGTGCCAGACGCTGGCCCTTGCGCGCGCTTCGCACATCACCAGCGGGTTGGCGATAAACGGCATTCTCAGCGCAGCGCCGAGCCTGGTGGATCTGATGCTTGCGCGTTGCGCATTGCAGGCCCAAAGCGTGCCGCCGATTGCCGGTTTGCAGCAGCCAGTGGCAAACCTGCCGTTTATTCAGGGCGCGCCCCACGCCGCGAGCCTTGAGCATTGCCTGGTGCTGAACCGCGACGACAACGGATTCAGCGCCGCCTATCAAGTGCTCTACAGCGCAAAGGTCACTCAAGACTGACGCTGACTACCGCCTATTTTTTACTTTCAGGGATATGACAGTCATGGATTATCGCGATTTCGTTCGGCCCAAATTCGTCGGCCTGCTCCAGGCACTGGGCCTGGAGTGTGAGTTTCAGCGCGCCCTCGGTAGCCAGTTGTTCTACCGCAACCCCAAGGGCGACATGGTCACGGTCACCGACTTTCTCGGCGGTTACGGTGCGGCACTGTTCGGCCACAACGACCCACAGTTTGTCGATCAGCTCTGTGCGCTGCTGCGCAGTGACGTGCCGTTCAACGCACAAATGTCGATCCGCGGTGCGGCCGGGCAATTGGGGCGAGAGCTCAGCGACGCCTTCAATCGCGAACTGAAGAACACCGAACGTTACATTTCGACTTTCTCCAACAGTGGCGCGGAGGCGGTGGAAATTGCCGTCAAGCACGCGGAGTTCCGTCGCCAGAAGAGCCTGCAAAAGCAGTTCGACGACATCGATTTCACCCTGGCCAGCCTGACCGCCAGCGAACGCGCTTATCGCGAGCTGGATGTGGCCGACCTCGACCTGCCTGCAGGTGTCCTGCCAGCCACTCTGAACAGCGTGACCTTGCGTCAGGTGGTTGAAGCCGTTCGCCAACACAACCTGGCGCAGTTGCACATCGAACCGGTATTCATCGCCCTGCGCGGCAGCTTCCACGGCAAATTGGTCAATACCGTGCAACTGACCTATGGCCGTCAGTACCGCGCGCCGTTTGCCCGTTTTGGTCTGAACGTCGAGTTCATCGACCCCCAGCAGCCCCATCAGTTGCAGGAATTGCCGGCCCGGCACACGCACCATTGGCTGAGCCTGCAATGGGACGGCGAACACCTGAACGTGCTGAAACTGCCGTTCAGCGCGATTACCGCCGTGTTGATGGAGCCGATTCAGGGCGAAGGCGGTATCAACGAGTTCGCGGCCGAGTTCTACCTGGGGCTGCGCAAGCTGTGTAACGAGCAACAGTGCCCGCTGGTGATCGATGAAGTGCAGTCAGGTTTTGGTCGCGCCGGGACGTTTCTTGCCAGCAGCCAGTTCAACCTGCAAGGCGACTATTACTGCCTGTCCAAGGCCCTCGGCGGCGGCTTGATGAAAATCGCCGCGACGGTGATCCGCAGCAGCCACTACGAAGGCGAGTTCAGCTACATCCATAGCTCGACCTTCGCCGAGGACGATCCGTCCTGCCATATCGCGCTGTCGGCATTGCGCCGGTTGTTCGCCAATGACGACGCGATGCTCAAAGACATACGCACCAAGGGCGCCTACCTCAAAGCCTCGCTCAATGAACTGAAGATGGCCTATCCGGATGTGATCGCCGATGTGCGCGGGCGCGGCTTGCTGGTGGGTTTGGAATTGCACGACCTGAGTGTCAGCAGCTCGCTGGTACAGGCGTCGGCCCAGTACAACGATGCCTTGGGTTACTTGATCGCCGGCTACCTGTTGCAATTCGAAGCGTTGCGGGTAGCACCGTCGGGCAGCAACTCCAACGTGATTCGCCTGGAGCCTCCAGCCTGTATCACCCTGGGCGAAATCGACGGGCTGATCGGTGCCTTGCAACGGGTCTGTGACATGCTGCGCCGTGGCGATGCGTTGCCGTTGGCGGCGGGTATCTGCGCGGACTCGATTCCCGCTGTGCCAGCCCGTCAGGACGATTTTCGGATGGCCGAGCCCGTTGAAAACATCGATGCCAAGGTCGAAGTCGTCGCTCGGGTAGCGTTCATCAACCACCTGATCGATGCCGATATCCTCGGTGACGTCGATCCCTCGCTGGCAGCCCTGAGCCCGGAACAGAAACGCACGTTCATCAACCGCACCAAGCCTGAACGCCGCGCTGCGCCAGTCGGCCCGGTGATCATTCGGTCGCGCCTCGGCATGGCGGTGGAGTTCACGTTGTACCCGCTGTGCATGGATTCGGATGCCATGGCCGAGTACATCCTCAGCGGTGACCTGGACAGCATTCGCGAAGAAGTCGGCAGGCGTGTCACCGATGCCCGCGCCGACGGCTGCAGCATCGCCGGTCTCGGGATGTACACCTCGATCGTCACCAACAATTGTCAGGCGCTGAAGATTGCCGACATGGCGCTGACGTCCGGCAATGCCCTGACCATCGGCATGGGGCTCGAAGCCATCGAGCAAGGCTGTGTTCAGCAAGGCCTGGCACTGCGCGAGCAAACCGCTGCCGTTGTTGGTGCCGCCGGTAACGTTGCCTCGACCTATGCCTCGGTGCTGTCCGCCACCGTCGATCACCTGATTCTGATTGGCAGCGGTCGTGACGGCTCGGTTCGGCGCCTGGAGAAAACTGCCCAACTGATTTACGCCGACGCGGCCCGTTCGATCCTCAAGGGCACAGCCGAAAACGACCGGTTGGCGCAGCGACTGCTGAGCCTTGATGGTTTTTGTGACTTGTTGCGCTCACATGGACAAAAAGCCGACCTCGGTTTGCACATCGCCCGTCTGGTGGATGAGCGCCTTGGCGCGAACGCTTTCATCACGGTCACCAACGATCTCGACGCCCTCAAGGGCGCACGGGTTGTCCTGTGCGCGGCCAATGCGCCTCAGCCATTCCTCGGCGCCGAACATTTCGCCGAGCGCAGCGTGATTTGCGATATTGCCGTGCCGCTGAACGTTCATCAAGACATGCCGAGCCAACGCGAGGACGTGCTCTACATGCACGGCGGCATCGTCCAGACGCCGTTCGACGACGGCCTGGCGCCCAACGTGCGGGCCTACCTGAAAAAAGGTCAGCTGTATGCGTGCATGGCCGAGTCGGTGTTGATGGGCTTGTCTGGCATGAGCCAGCACGGCTCCTACGGCGATATCAGCCGTGAGCAAGTTCAGCAGGTCCGCGCACTGGCCGCGACCCACGGCTTCACCCTCGCGCAATTCAAAACTCAAAACTCGCTTTAAGGAGCGGTCATGACTCAGAAAATAGCTGTCGTGACCGGCGGCAGTCGCGGCATTGGCAAGTCCGTCGTGCTGGCCCTGGCCGGCGCGGGTTATCAGGTTGCCTTCAGTTATGTCCGTGACGAGGCGTCAGCTGCTGCCTTGCAGGCACAGGTCGAAGGGCTCGGCCGGGAGTGCCTGGCTGTGCAGTGTGATGTCAAGGATGCGCAGAGCATTCAGGCGTTTTTTGAACGGGTCGAGCAGCGTTTCGAGCGTATCGACTTGTTGGTCAACAACGCCGGTATTACCCGTGACGGTTTGCTCGCCACGCAGTCGTTGAGCGACATCACCGAGGTCATCCAGACCAACCTGATCGGCACGTTGTTGTGCTGTCAGCAGGTGCTGCCCTGCATGATGCGCCAACGCAGCGGGTGCATCGTCAACCTCAGTTCGGTAGCCGCGCAAAAGCCCGGCAAGGGCCAGAGCAACTACGCCGCGGCCAAAGGCGGTGTAGAAGCATTGACGCGCGCACTGGCGGTGGAGTTGGCGCCGCGCAACATCCGGGTCAACGCGGTGGCGCCCGGCATCGTCAGCACCGACATGAGCGAAGCCCTGGTCGGCGCCCATGAGCAGGAAATCCAGTCGCGGCTGTTGATCAAACGGTTCGCCCGGCCTGAAGAAATTGCCGACGCGGTACTGTATCTGGCCGAGCGCGGCCTGTACGTCACGGGCGAAGTCTTGCCCGTCAACGGCGGATTGAAAATGCTATGAGCCAGGCACGCACGATTGTGATTACCGGCGCGGCCAATGGTATTGGCCGCGCCGTCGCGGAAAGTTTTGCAACCCAGGCCGAGCACCTTTTGATCTTGCTTGATCGGGATCTGGCAACCTTGCAGCGGTGGGTCACCGAGGGCGAATTTGCCGCTCGCATCGAAACCCATCAAGCGGACATCGCCGATCTGGCCAGCCTGCAACTTCTGTTCAAGGGCCTGGCCAACCGGGTCGGCTTTGTCGATGTGCTGGTCAACAGCGCCGGTGTCTGCGACGAGAACGAGCCCGAAGACCTGGACAACTGGCACAAGGTGATTTCGATCAACCTCAACGGCACTTTTTACGTCACCTCGTTGTGCCTGCCACTGATGGCGGATGGTGGGCGGATCGTCAACATGTCGTCGATCCTCGGCCGAGCGGGCAAGGTCCGCAACACCGCTTACTGCGCCTCCAAGCACGGCATCATCGGCATGACCAAGGCCTTGGCGCTGGACCTGGCGCCACGGCGAATCACCGTCAATGCCATCCTGCCCGCCTGGATCGATACCCCGATGCTGCAAGGCGAATTGGCGGCTCAGGCGCGCATCGCCGGAATCACCCATGAGCAAATCCTGCGCAATGCCAAGAAGAAGTTGCCCCTGCGGCGCTTCATTCAGGGCGACGAAGTGGCGGCCATGGTCCGTTATCTGGCGAGCCCGCAGGCGAGTGGTGTCACAGCGCAAAGCCTGATGATCGACGGCGGTGCCGGGTTGGGAATGTAGCCATGGCTCGACTGGGATTGAACCGCGGCCTTTTGGCCGCGCTGGTCAGCCTCGGCTCGCCGGTGGCGATCGCCGAGTGGTTGCCGGAGCATCATGAAGCGGAGATCGGCGTAGCCACGGCCGTGCGTCTGCACGGTGACGACCAGGTCACGCAAAAGGCCGTGTACCTCAAGTTCAGCCTGGAGGATGCCTGGGAAAGCGGCTACTACAAGGCCAAGGGCCGAGCCCGTTATGACTTCCGTTATGACGGCAACAATCCCTACAGTGCGCAAGCCCGGGACGATTACCGGGCGACCGCCGATTGGCGGCACCTTTACTGGGGGCTCTACGTTGGCGACGGCGAGCTGACGGTGGGCTGGCAGCAGGTGGTGTGGGGGCGTGCAGATGAATTACGGGTGCTCGACCAGATCAACCCGCTGGACTATCGCGAGGGTGTGATCGGTCTGTTGGAAGACAGCCGCATCGCGGTGCCGATGATTCGCCTGGTGCAGCCGGTCGCCGAGTGGGAGCTCGAAGCGCTGGTGATCACTGATTTCGTGAAAAACCAGGCGCCGGCCGTCGGCAGCGAGTTCGATGCACCGATCTTTGCCACACCCGATCCGCAGATGTTTGTGGTCGATTCGCGGCCCGGTTATGACGGTCACAGTGGCTTCGGTTATGGCGCCAGTGCCAACGGCCGGGTCGGCACGGTGGATGTCAGCTTCGTTGCCCTCAACGCCCGCCAGCAGGACCCGGTTTACGCCGTCGAAGGCCAGACCGAAGAGGGCCTGATTCGCCTCGAACGGCAATTCCCGCGCTATTCCATGGGCGGCGCCAGTGTGGCCATCGATGCCGGCCACAGCATCGTGGTACGCAGTGAAGTCGCCTACTTCGACAATTGGCGCGTCACCAATCCTTACCGCGCTTACGGCAGCGACCAGACGGCGATGACCAAGTCGCTGCTGGGCGTCGATTACCTGTTGCGGGACTGGCTGATCTCGACGCAGTGGCAACATCAGCGGCTGCTCGACTGGCAGCCCGGCATGGTCCAGGACAAACGCGACGACCTGTTCACCGTGTCTGCCGAGGGCTCGCAGTTCCAGGATCGCCTCAAGACCCGTCTGGTTTTCGGCATGTCGCCGCCAGCGCAGGACGATAGCTTCGTTCAGGGGATCTTCACCTACAAACCGGTGGACTGGCTCAAGTTGGGGCTCGAAGTCGATGTGTTCTTCGGCAAGCCCGACCGCCAGTTCGGTGCTTACGCCAACCGCGATCAGGTGCGCGTGTCCGCCGGTTATCTGTTCTGACCACACCGGTGCCGGTGTGCGAACCACTCAAACAATGAAAAGGAAATCGCGATGTTGCCCATCTTCAAGACCCTGACTGTAAGCGCACTGTTGCTGAGCACCGCTGCCGCCATGGCAGCTGAAACACGCACGGCCGACGACATCATTCGCCAGGCCCGGGACCGCGATGACGGCAAGAGCTTCATGTCCCAGGTGTCCCTGATTCTGATCGACAAGCAAGGTAACAGCCGCATCCGCGAGTTCAGCTACCTGCAAAAGGATTACCCGGACAGCGACAAATTCACCATGTATTTCTCCGCGCCGAGTGATGTGCGTGACGTCGCCTTCCACATCGAAAACCCGCGCGAGGCCCTGGGCCTCGAAGACAGCCAATGGATGTATTTGCCGGTCAGCCGACAGACCCGAAGGATTTCCACCACCGACAAACGCGGGGCGTTCATGGGTAGCGACTACTCCTATGCCGACCTCGACAAGATTCGCGCCGAAGACTATCGCCAAACGCTGGTTGGCGAAGAGCAGTTGCAGGGCCGCGATTGCTACGTGATCGAGCGTGAGCCGGCGACGCCTGCCGTGCTGGCCAAGACCGGCTACAACAAGCTCAAGGTCTGGGTTGACAAGAAAAACTCACTGGTGCTGCGCCAGGATTTCTTCGATGTAAAAGGTGTGATGTTCAAGCAGATGCGCACTCTGAAGACTGAAACCATCGACCAGATCGACAGCATTACCTTCAGCGAAACCGAAGACTTCATCGCCGGTACGCGCTCTCAGCTGCGCTTCAACCAGTTGCAGTACAACGTCGCGCTGGACGACCGCCTGTTCACGCAGACCGCGATCAAGCGTGGGCTGAAAGCCGGCGACTTGCCGGAATACGCCGTGTCTGCCCGCTAAGCGCCGCTCTCGATTCATCTGGAACCCTCATTCATGGAAAGATACCTGAACTTCGTCGAGCGCTATGCGCGGGCAATTGTGTTCGTGCTGGTGGCGATCACCGCCTACTTCACCTACACCCTCGGCGCGCTGATGTCGGACACCAATCCGTATCTGCTCAAGGACACTCACCCGGCGCGCAAGACGATCATTGATTTGCAGCGCGAGTTCACCGGCACATATGACTCGGTCATGGTGGCGCTGAGCAACCCCGAGAGTGTCTTCAACACCACGTCGCTGAACGCGCAGTTCGAGTTGTCCCAGGCCATACGCCGGCTGATGCTGGCGAACGATGAGGACCGTGTCGAACTGCAGCGCATCGTTGGCCTCCACAGTGGCGATCCCGATGCCCAGGCCTTGCTGGTGCAGATCCTCGCCGAAGGTTTTTCGCAGAACGATTACGCTGCCGCCAAAGCGCTGCGCGACCATGGGATTGCCCGGCACTGGGACAGCCACGACCTGCAGTTCCTGAGCTTTCTTGCCGAGCGGCTCAACCCGATCCAGGAAATGGCCTCGATGGCTGACCTGGAAAACATCAGCTTGAGTGCCGATGGCGAGTTGTGGATCCACAAGACCCTGCACGCCCTGGATATGGACCCGAGCAAGGTCGAAGCGCAGATCATGGGCAACGAGCAGATGGTTGGTGGCGTCGTCTCGGCGGACAAGAAAGTCGCCATGGTCGTCGCCGAACTGGGCACCAAACAGGACGACGCTCAGGCCCAGTTGCGTGCCTATCACCAGGTCCGCGAGATCATCGCGAAGTACCAGGCCGCTCACCCGGAGTTCACCGATGAGGTATTCATCGCCGGCATGCCGATCTTCATTGCGGCCCAGCAGGAGATCATCGATCACGACCTGGCGATGCTGTTCCCGATCGTGTTCCTGTTGGTGACTTCTCTGCTGGTTTTCTTCTTTCGCAAACCACTTGGCGTGGTGCTGCCGCTGTTCAATATCCTGTTCTGCACCATCTGGACCCTTGGCCTGATGGCGCTGCTGCGTGTACCGATGGACTTGCTCACCAGTGTGTTGCCGGTGTTCCTGTTCACCATCTGTTGTGCCGACGCGATCCACGTCATGGCCGAGTATTACGAACAGCTCAATTCGGGCAAGTCTTTCCGCGAAGCCAACCGAGAAACCCAGCGCCTGATGGTCACGCCCGTCGTTCTGACAACGGTCACGACTATTGCGACGTTCTTGATTTCCACCACCAACAACATTGTCAGCATCCGCAACTTTGGCGTGTTCATGTCCATCGGCCTGACGGCGGCGCTGATCATTTCGTTGCTACTGATCCCGGCGTGGATTTCGATCTGGGGCAAAGATGCCGTCCCGCGCAAAGTGCAACTCAAAGAGTCGCTGATCTCCCACTATCTGGTAGTGTTCTGTGCCTGGCTGATTCGCTGGCGCAAGCCGGTATTGCTGGTGACCCTGCCGTTGTTGGCGATGATGACGGTGTTCACGTTCAAGGTGGATATCGAAGACTCGGGTATTGCCTACTTCAAGAAGGACAGCCCGGTGCGGATGTCCGACGAGTTCATCAACCGGGCCGGAGTCGCGGGTACGTCGCCGGGCTGGATCGCTTTCGACACCAAGACTCCGCGTGGCGCGCTGACCACTGAAACCGTGCAGTTCCTGGAACGTCTGGACCAGTTCATCAGGGCCCAGCCGAACGTGAGTTACACCTATTCGGTGGCGACCTACATCAAGCGCATGAACCTCGTGCTCAATGACATGAACCCTGCTTTCCTGCGGGTGCCGCAGGCGGTGGAGCAGGTGACGGTGGTCGATGATGACGGGAAACCGGAGACCTTCGAAGTCGATGGCAACTCGCTCATCGAACAACACATCATGATGTTCGAGAACGGTGGCGGCACCGACTTGCAGAACGTGCTCAATGCCGATTACTCGAAGGCGGTGACGCTGTTCACCATGACCTCCTCTGTGGCGGGCGATTACCAGGCGATGCTCGATAAACTGGACGCCTGGCTGGCGATCAACAAACCGGCCAACCTGCAAGTCACCCATGCCGGTACGCCGTACATATGGACCGGGGTGTTGCAGGAAATCACCCAGGGTCAGGTGCTGAGCTTCTCGCTGGCGTTGCTGGCCGTGACCTTGATGATGATGTTCTGGCTCAAGTCAGTACGCCTGGGCATCCTCGGCATGCTGACGTTGCTGACCACGTCGGTGACGGTGTACGGCAGCATGTACCTGTTGGATATCGAGTTGAACATCGGTACCACACTGGTGACGTTCCTGGTGGTGGGCGTCGTGGATTACGCCGTTCACCTGCTGTCACGGATCAAGATGCTGGTGCAGAAGGGCGCCGAGATCGACGAGGCCATCCTGGCGGCCATGCAGGGCGTCGGGCGTTCGACGGTGGTCAATGTCGTGATCTTCTCGATGGGCTTTGTCGCGCTGCTGTTCTCCGCCTACAAACCCGTCATTGACCTGGGTGTACTGGTGATACTGGCGCTGTCATCCAGTGGCTTCATGACCATTTTGTTGGTCACGCTGATTTCGCCGTGGTTCTTTGCCTCGATTGTGCCGCAGCCAGCAGTGCAAGAGGGCGAGCAGCCGCGGGGTGAGGCTGTGCCAGGCTAAATCGCCGGGGCGCCTGCGTGTTGAAAACGGCACGGGGCGCCATGGCCGTTCAGCGGCGGCGGTGCGGATTCAGCGGGCTTTTTCCAGGTGTTCGAACTGGCATTGCATCTGAGCATCTTTGAGGCTCAGCTCAAACTCGACCAAGCCGTCATGCACTTTCTGCAACGCCTGGATCTGCCCCATCAATTCCTGCTTTTTGTTATCGATGGCCTGCATGGCCAGATCCCAGGGCAGCTCCTGGCCGCGATGATCCTGCAGAATGGCCTGCATTTCCTTGAGCTTGAAACCGAGTTGTTGAGCACATTTGATGAAGGTCAGCAGCTCTACGCTTTGCTGGCTGTAGATGCGGTACTTGCCTTCGCGTTGCGGGGGGGGCAACAGGCCGATTTCTTCGTAATGTCGAATGCTTTTGACGGTGGTGCCCGACAGCTGGGCGGCTTTGCCGATGTACATGAAAATCCCTTTTTGACGCATCAGAAGCGAAAAGATGTCGCGCGCTCGCACAGGCGCGCGACATCTTTGCACAAGCGTCAGGGGGTTGGAAGCCAGTTTGGACAAGGTGTCGCAGCAGGTAGGCTCGGCTGGGCAGTGCAGGGGCACGGCACGACCGGGGCCGATCAGCGGCTGGCGACTGCCTGGACTTGTTTGAGCCAGGCTTCACGCTGTTCCGGCTTGGAGCCCAATACCGGACCGAAGGTCAGGGTTTTCAGGGGCTTTATGCCGCAGAATTCCAGGGTGGTCTTGCGCATTTGGTGCAGGCCCGGCATGCGATACACCCATCGGTAGTACCACGGCGGCGTGTCCATGGTCACCAAAAGGTGAGCCGTGCGACCCTTGAGCAGCTTATCCGGGAAGGGCGAGCCCTTGCGGTACTTGAAGGCAAAACCGGGCAGAAACACGCGGTCGAAGAACCCCTTGAGCAACGCCGGAATGCCGCCCCACCAGATCGGGTACACAAATGTCAGGTGTTCGGCCCAGGTAATGTCGTTCTGTGCGGCGATCAAATCGGGCTCAAGCAACTGGACCTGGTTATAGCCATCGTGCAGGACCGGATCGAAATCCAGGGTGTCCAGGCGCAGCAAGCGCACCTCATGGCCTGCTTGGGTGGCGGCCTCGACGTAACGTTCGGACACAGCGCCGCAAAAGCTGTCGTTCGAAGGGTGGCCGAGGATTACGAGCATGCGTTTGCTCTTCATGACAAACTCCAGGTAATGAAGTGCCAAGGGTAAAGTCTGCCCCTTACGGTAGAGTCAAGCGTTGCCGGTTAGCGGTCGAGACAAACAGTTCAGCAGCGCTCGGGTGTAGCCCGGCAAACCGTCGAATGAGTGGGCGCAGATCCGCAATATGCGTTGCGCCCAGGGGGCCGGCAGATCGCGCCAGATCAAGCCCGGATCATGGAGGGTGCGCCGGCATTTACTGGCTGCTGCCGGAGAGGTGCGCCTGTAAGGCCAGAAAACCAAGGGGCTGCCCTGGTTTTCAATAATCCGCGCCTGCAAATCGAGCTTTTCTGAGCCCGGAAGTCAGCCATTGTCGGGTGTCGGGTGACTTGTTCGGATTTCCCTAAAGACTATCAGGGTCGCCGAAGAATATTTGGACAACCATATAAATCAAAAGGTTATGAATGGGGAGTTGGTTTTGTACCCCCAGATGTACCCTTTTTTACAGCAGCTACGAGTGGATTACAGTGGACGCACCGAGGGGAGGGCCGGTGTCAAACGTGCAATCCCTCACCCAGTCGCGCAGCTTTGCTGCCTGCGGACCGTAGGGTATTTTCGTCGTTGACCCATGCATAGACGATGACCTTGGATTTTGAGTCGTAGCGAAAGAACAGCCGAAAGCGCCTGCCGATTTTTGCCCGCCGCCAATGTCGGTAGGCGGTGCCCAGCGTGTTGCCTTGGCGGAACTCATCACGGCCCGGGTCGGCAGGCACAGCCTCCATGATCAGATGGCTCAATGCCCGAAGCAGCTTGACGTTGGCGTTGCTTTCAAAACCTTGCGGGTCGTTCTGCTCGGCCCGGGCGGCGGCTTCTTGCAATTTGCGTAGCTGTAAAGTCACACCTTCATGGAACAACAGTGCCCAGCCATTTCGCAGCATCAGATCGCGACCTCACCGTCGATATCTTCGTCCAGGTTTACGGAGTGGTTTGCGTTGGCGAGCATGGTTTGCGCCAAGTCTTCCGGCAGAGTGGTGAGGTTGCGGCCGCCTCGGATATCAGCCTCCAGCAAACCCAGGAACGCACCGATGGCAGGGTCTTCGTGGGTGGTTTCTACGCGGCTGACCACGATTTCACCCCCGCGTACGTCGAATGCAATCTTGCCACCAGTGTCAATGCCCAAAAGCTGGCGAACGGATTTGGGCAGTGTGATCTGCCCCTTCGAGGTTAGCGTGGCGATTTCGTGGATGGCAGGCATGGGCGTTCTCCCGGATGTATTGATTGGATGGTAAGGAATAATCCTTACACGATCAATCTTGGTTTTCTGCTGATCAAGCATAGGCGGGGAGGACGCTCAATAGCGCCGCAAGATGAGTTACACCACTTCCAGGGGCACGATCTGTCTGATGTGCACCAAGCGATCTTCTGGTGGCTACCGGCATGGTGAGCAGATGTTGCCGATAGGATTTACCCACCAGAAGATTCATTGGATCAAGGAAGCCGAAAAAACACACCGCATAATTATTGCGGACACTGACAAGGCAGCCTAACAGCGGATCGCGCAATGCTTCAGCGCTGTTTCATGAACGCCGCTGAACTTTGGTGGCCTGACTTTTCATTAACGGTCTTGCTGGTTTATTGATACGGCGCTCGAACAGACTGATGAGCGTCCCAGTGATGGCTACCAGCGCCAGTAAAAACAGTCCGATGTCTGAGTTTTCCATGAGAATCTTCCTGCCAGTCTGTCTGAAAAATGGAGATGTCTGCCTTGCGTTTGCGCTGGGCGAGTTGATCCGTGCGTTGCCAGTACGCCGTTTCATTGGCGTGCATCGAGATTACGGCTTTTCCAGGTCAAGTTGCTGTCGGTTTTCTGCACGCTGGCGTAAAGACTCAATAAAGGGCCTGCATTGGGCTGGCATGAGCTCGCGGTGACCTCTCTGAACCAGGCAGAAAACCGTGCATTGGAAATGGGGACCCTGTGGATGGCAGTGTTCGCTGTCGGGGTAAGCCTGCTGGCAGTGCTCAACGGCCTGTGTCTGCACAATAAGTAGAGGGCAAGGGCTCATGCTACGCGCCGCAACGCCACGGCCATGCCCCCGCCCAGCGCCGCCATGCCCAGCAACAAGGCCGGAAATGACAGCCACCAGGGCATGCCAGCAGTCATCATGCTGAATTCCGACATCCCGCCGATGCTGGCCAGCAGGTTCAACGGCAGGAACACCACGTTGATCAGCGTCAAATTGCGCAGGGCGTGGTTCATGCCGTTGTTGGCCAGGTTGCCGCGGGCCTCGATGAGGTTGGTGAAAACCTGGGCGTGGATTTTCGCCTGCTGGTAGCTCTGCTCGTTCTCGATGATCAGGTCGTTGAGCGCCTCCAGCTGCTCGGGCCTGAAGCCGTGCTTCTGACCGTGGCTGCGCAGCAGCGCGAGCACGGCGCCGTTGCTCTGGATCGCGTTGACGTAATACACCAGGCTTTCGCTCAGGCTGTACATCTGCACCAGGTGCTGGCTGTCCATGGGTCGGTCGAACTGCAGCTGGATCTCCCTGGCCACCTGCTTGACCACCCGCAAATGCCCCAGGTAGTGATGCACGCTTTCGGCCAGCATTGCCATCAGCACATCCAGCGGGGTGCTGATACCGGCCTGAGGATCCACGCCGTCCAGCAGCGAATTGCTGGCGCAAATCACCACCAGGCGTTTCTCGCTGAGCACCACGCCGAATGACGATACGTTGAATACTCGGCCGTCGAAGCTTTCCGGGCGTTTCCAGATCAGGAACAGGTGATCGGGCTTGATCTCGATACGCGCCACTTCGTCCGGGTCCAGCGACGACTCCAGCGCCTGGGCGCTGACGCCCAGACGCCCGCATAGTCGAGCCTGTTCGGCTGCGTCCGGCGCCACGCACAACCAGATGCTGGCCTGATCCTCGGACGACTCAAGAAGGGCACCGTGCTCGGTGCAGTAGTATTCGATCATCGCTCACCAGGTCTGGCCAAGATGTTTGCGTTCGAGCCGCTGCACGAAGGCCTGCAGTACACGGCGGTACAGTTCGTCGCCCAGCACGGCGTCTTCGATGCCGGCATCGAGATTGGGGTTGTCGTTGACTTCAATCACCAGCACGCGGTCGCCGGCCTGCTTGAGGTCCACGCCATACAGCCCATGGCCAATGAGCCGCGCGGTGTCCACGGCCAGCTTTACCACCTCGGGCGGTGCCTGCTCCACCGGCACCGCGCGGCACCGGCCATTGACTTCGCCGGCCTGAGCCTTGTGGTTGTAGATTTGCCAGTGGCCCTTGGACATGAAGTACTGGCAGGCGTAGAGCGCCTCGCCATTGAGCACGCCAATGCGCCAGTCGTATTCGGTGTAGCAGTACTCCTGGGCCAGTAGCAGCACCGAGTGCTCGAACAGCTCCTGTGCCGCCGAGGCCAGCGCTTGGGCATCGGCAACCTTGATCACACCCTTGGAGAAGCAGCCATCGGGGATCTTCAGCACCAATGGGAAGCCTAGGCGGCGGCCCACCAGTTCAAGTTCCTGGGGGCGGTCCTTGTACAGGATCTCGGTGGCCGGTGCGCCAAGGTTGTGGCGTTTGAGCAGGTCGGCCAGGTACACCTTGTTGGTGCAGCGCAGGATCGAGGAGGGGTCATCGATCACCACCAGGCCTTCGCTCTCGGCCTTCTTCGCGAAGCGGTAGGTGTGATCGTCCACCCGCGTGGTTTCGCGGATGAACAGCGCGTCGAACTCGGCCAGGCGTGCGTAATCTTTCTTTTCGATCAGCTCCACGTCGATGCCGAGCGGCTTGCCGTTCTCGATGAACTGTTCCAGGGCCTGGGCATTGGACGGCGGCAGTTCCTCTGCCGGATCGTGCAGGATCGCCAGGTCGAAACGCGCCAGGCGCTTGGAGGCGGGCTGGCGCCACGTGCGGCGGTTGAAGGCATCCAGCGCGTCGGCAAAGAAATGCTGCTGCTCATCGCGCAGCTTGTGCAGGGCGCCTGCTTTGATGCCGGCGATCTGCCAGGCGTCGCCGCGACGAAACTCCACCAACAGGATGGGGCAGGGGAACGCCTCGAACAGCTGGCGGCCGATCTCCTGCAGTGGTTCGATGGCTGTGCGGCCGAAGTACAGGGTGAGGGTGAAGGCCTCGGTGCTGCCATATGGGTGGTTGACCAAGGCACGCTCGAGGGTGCGCTCAAGGTCGTCCAGCCCCACGCCATAGAGCGCCTTGCGGCTCAGTTCGCTGACCGTGCGTACCGACGGGAACACCTTGTGCCCACGTGCCTCGGCCAGCAGCGAGCAGTAGTAGCCCTGGCCCAGGTATTTGTAGTTGCGGCACAGGTTGAGCACCTGAGTGCGACCGGGTGCGTCATCGCTGTGCTCAAGGTAGTCCTGGGCGAGCATCAGGCTTTCGCTGGGCAGGTAGCTGGCCCAGTCCTCCTTGCGCTCCACCAGAATCAGCAAGCGGCTACCGGCGCGCCGTGTACTGGGAGGTTCCTCGTTGAGGGTGATTGTGGAAGTTTCGCTTTTGGCCAATACTTCGGCCACGTTGGCTTGCACCGCTGACATGAGTATTCGATCCCTGTTGAAGAACACGCCGCTTCAATAAATCACGGGTTTCTCGACCTGTCCCGGTTCGTTACTCAAACATTACGGTGGTGCCATGGTTTTTGATTTTCGCTTTGCGTCGGTGGCCGATGTCGAGGCGCTGGCGGCCCTGGAGCAGGACTGCTTCACCCTTGATCGCCTGAGCCCGCGCAATTTCAGCTGGATGGTGCGCCGTGCCAATGCCTGCCTGATCGTTGCCGAGCAGCAGGGGCAAATGGCCGGCTATGCGCTGCTGTTGTTTCATCGCGGTACGTCACTCGCGCGCCTTTACTCGATTGCTGTGAGCCCCGGCTGGCGTGGCCATGGCCTAGGGCAGCGTTTGCTGGAGCAGGCCGAGGCGGCAGCGCTGGAGCGCAATTGCGCTTGGTTGAGGCTTGAGGTGCGCGCCGACAACCCGACGGCGATCAGCCTGTACGAAAGCAATGGCTATTATCGCTTCGCCGTGGTCGAAGACTACTACGAAGACCATGGCCAGGCGTTGCGTTATGAAAAGCGCATCCTCTGCAACGCACCTGCACCTGCTCGGCAAGTGCCCTATTACGCGCAAACGACAGAGTTCACCTGCGGTGCGGCCTGTCTACTGATGGCCATGGCTGCGATCGAGCGTGGGCGGCCGCTGTTGCGCGCCGAGGAGATTCAGCTCTGGCGTGAGGCCACCACCATCTTCATGACCGCCGGCCATGGCGGCTGTAGCCCGCAGGGCCTGGCTCTGGCGGCCTGGCGCCGTGGGTTCGAGGTGCGCGTGGTGCTTAGCCAGCCGGGGTCTCTTTTTCTCGACGGTGTGCGCAGCCCGCAGAAAAAAGACGTCATGAGGCTGGTAGAGGACGAGTTCGTCGAGGCTCTGGGGGAGACTGACGTGCAACAGGTGGTGGCGCCTGGCTTCGATATCCGTTCGGTGTTGCAAGCGGGTTTCAGACCACTGGTGCTGATCAGTTGTTATCGCTTCACCCGTCTGAAGGCGCCGCACTGGGTACTGGTAACCGGCTGCGATGAGGAGTTCGTCTACCTGCACGACCCGGACGTGGACCACAGCCGCCACCGTCGCAGCCTGGATTGCCAGCACCTGCCGGTCAGTCATGGCGAATTTGCACGCATGAACTGCTTTGGCAGGCAGCGGGTGAGGGCGGCCGTTCTTTTGCGTGGTCGGTGAGACGACCGACGAGCATTTCTTACCCATTCTTTATGCGCTGGATCACGGCCAGGGCCAATACTGGTGCAGCTTTTTCAAGCCCCCGAATTCCCGCCTACACTCAGACTTTACGCAAAACAGACGAGACGTTATCTGTGAGTCAGACCGCAACCGCTGAAAATCAATCCCACGCAGGCAAGAGCACGGGCGTTGGCCTGTTGGTCGCAGCTGTTGGCGTGGTCTATGGCGACATCGGCACCAGCCCGTTGTATACCCTCAAGGAAGTGTTCAATGGCCACTTCGGCGTGCAGGCCAACATCGAAGGGGTGCTGGGCATTCTCTCGCTGGTGTTCTGGTCGTTGATCTGGGTGGTGTCGGTCAAATACGTGCTTTTCATCCTGCGCGCCAGCAACCAGGGCGAAGGCGGGATCATGGCCTTGACTGCGTTGGCCAGGCGGGCGGCGCGGCCTTATCCAGTGCTGAGCAGGGTGCTGGTGCTGTTGGGCCTGTTCGGCGCGGCGCTGTTCTACGGTGACAGCATGATCACCCCGGCAATTTCCGTGCTGTCGGCGGTCGAGGGCCTGCAACTGGGGATCGACGGGATTGACCACTGGGTCGTGCCGATTTCGGTCGTAGTCCTGTTAGGGTTGTTCATTATCCAGAAGCACGGAACAGCACGCATCGGTATCCTGTTCGGGCCGGTGATGGTGCTGTGGTTTGTGGTGCTCGGCGCGCTGGGCGTCTATGGCATTGCCCAGCGGCCCGATGTGCTACAGGCGCTGAGCCCGACTTGGGCCGTGCACTTCTTCGTCGATCATCCCGGCGTGGGCATCGCCATTCTGGGCGCGGTGGTACTGGCCTTGACCGGGGCCGAGGCGCTATACGCCGACATGGGGCATTTCGGTCGCAAACCGATTTCTCGCGCCTGGTTCATGCTGGTGCTACCGGGCCTTGTACTCAACTATTTTGGGCAAGGCGCACTGATCCTCAACGACCCAGCCGCGGTGCGAAACCCGTTCTACCTGCTGGCTCCCGGGTGGGCACTGCTGCCGATGGTAGCGCTGGCCACCCTGGCCACTATCATTGCCTCGCAGGCGGTGATTTCCGGTGCGTTCTCGTTGACTCGCCAGGCCATCCAGCTTGGCTATGTGCCGCGCATGTTCATCCAGCACACCTCCAGCGAAGAGCAGGGGCAGATCTACATCGGCATGGTCAACTGGGCGCTGATGGTAGGCGTTGTGCTTCTGGTGATCGGCTTCGAATCGTCCAGTGCTCTGGCAGCAGCCTATGGCGTGGCAGTGACCGGAACCATGCTGATCACCACGCTCCTGGCGTCGGCAGTGGTGTTGCTGTTGTGGAAGACACCGCGCTGGCTGGCTGTTCCGCTGTTGTTGGGCTTCCTGCTGGTGGACGGCCTGTATTTTGCCGCCAACGCGCCCAAGATCTTCCAAGGTGGCGCATTCCCGGTGATCGCCGGCCTGGCATTGTTCGTGCTCATGACCACCTGGAAGCGCGGGCGCAGCATTGTCGTCGAACGGCTGGACGAAACCGCGTTGCCGCTGCCGTTATTCATCGGCAGCGTACAGGCGCAGCCGCCCCACCGTGTACAGGGTACTGCGGTGTTCCTCTCCGCCCGTACCGACGCCGTACCCCATGCCCTGCTGCACAACCTGCTGCACAATCAGGTGCTGCACGAACAGGTGGTACTGCTGACGGTGGTCTCGGAAGATTCGCCGCGTGTCAGCGCTGACAAACGCTTCGAAGTGGAAGCTTTTGGCGCAGGCTTCTTCAGAGTCAGCCTGCACTTCGGTTTCATGGAAGAGCCCGACGTGCCGCTTGCCCTAAGCCAGAGCAGCACTGCTGAGCTGGACTTTAGCCCTATGCGCACCACCTACTTCCTCAGCCGGGAAACCGTGGTGCCCACCAAACGGATCGGCATGGCCAAGTGGCGCGAGCACCTGTTCGCCTTCCTGCTCAAGAATGCCAACAGCAACCTCAAGTACTTCAAGTTGCCGCTGAACCGGGTGATCGAACTGGGCACTCAGGTCGAGATGTGACGTTGGCCTAAGGAATGAACCGGTCGAGCACGATCAGGTCCGGGCCATGAAGATCAGGTCCATGGCGTTTCCTCCAGTAGTGAAGGAAGGCTAGTGGCACGCAGCGCAAGATGTCAGAAGGATTGGGGCTTTCTGGATAAAGATCGCATCAAGTCCATTCGTGCGGTTTTTTGGAGCGGTGTTACACACTCAATTGCAGATACTCGCGTTCCCACGTGCTGATGACTTGCCGGTAGTGGCGGTGTTCGGTGCGCTTGACCGCGACATACCCTTGCACGAACCTGTCACCCAGGTAGGTCTTGAGCTTGTCGCAGGCGTCCATTCGAGCCAGCGCCTCGTCAAGCGTGTTTGGTAGGCTCAGGCCGCAGTGAGCGTAGGCACGTCCCGATAACGGGGCGCTTGGCTCGATCCGTTCGCGCATGCCCAGATAACCGCACAGCAAGGTGGCGGCCAGCGCCAGGTAGGGATTGGCATCGGCGCCGGGCAGGCGGTTCTCCACGCGCATCGCGGCGGGCGATGCGCAGGGTACACGCAGGCCGACGGTGCGGTTGTCGTGGCCCCAGGCGACGTTCACCGGCGCGCAGTTGTCCGGCAGGAAACGGCGGAACGCGTTCACGTTGGGCGCGAGCAGCGGCAGCAGCTGCGGGATGTAGCGCTGCAAGCCGCCGATGTAATGCATGAACTGCTCGCTCATGCCGCCGTCATCGCGGGCGAACAGGTTGTCGCTGGTATGCAAGGCTTGCACACTCTGGTGGATGTGCATCGCGCTACCGGGTTGGTAGGCGATCGGTTTGGCCATGAAGGTCGCACTGATGCCGTGCTTGAGCGCCGCTTCGTGAAGGGTGCGCTTGAACAGGATGAGCTGGTCGGCCAGGCGCAAAGCGTCGCCGTGGCGGAAGTTCACTTCCATTTGGGCGGGACCGCTTTCATGGCTCAGGGTATCGAGGTCCAGCCCCTGGGCATCGCACCAGTGGTAGAGGTCTTCGAACAACGGTGCGAATTCGTGGGTGGCGTCGATGGAGAAACTTTGCCGACCCCGTTCCGGGCGGCCGGAGCGGCCGTCGGGTGCCTCCAGTGGCACATCCGGATCAAAGCTGCGCCGGGTCAGGTAGAACTCCAGCTCTGGGGCTACCACCGGTTGCCAGCCCTCATCGGCATACAGGCCGAGCACCTGCTTGAGTACATGGCGCGGCGACAGTTCGATCGGGTTGCCGGCCTTGTCGAACGGGTCGTGGATGACCATGGCGGTAGGCTCGGCCAGCCAGGGTAGAACAAAGCAGGCCTGCGGATCGGGGCGGCAGTACATGTCGGCACCTGCCTCGTCGAGCAGGGTATCGAACACATGGTCATCGACGTATTCACCGGTCACCGTTTGCAGCAGGACGCTTTCCGGCAGGCGCATGCCACCTTCTTCGAGAAAGCGAGCGGTGGCGGCGATCTTGCCTCGGGCGATGCCACAAAAATCGCAGAGCGCGCACTCGACTTCGGTGATGCCGTGTTGCCTCAGTTGCTCTTGCAACTGCTCAAGGGGGTTATTCATGAAAGCCTCGTCGGATTGGACATTTATTCCTTGACGCCCGTGGGTCGAGCCCTGTGCGACCACAGGGCTTTAGGGGCAGAGCATCAGGCCGGTTTCGGCGAGTACCCGAACCTGGTCACGCTCATCACCGCTGGCACCGAACCATCGTCGGCGCCCAGTGCCTTGACGTAGGCCACCTCGCCCCGTACGAAGAACGGGCCGTCACGGTAGGTCGGCGTGGCGGTCAACGCCCAGGCGCCGGAGCCTGGGCCGTAGAGCAGGTTGGTCGAGGCGCAATTCTGGTCGGTGCCGCAACTGCCGCCCTGGCTGTCGATGAATTCGGCACGCACGCCCAAGGCCCAGTGTTCATCGAAACTGTACTTGGCCAGGAGCGCGGCGCCATAGCTTTCGGCGGCTGCATGGATGCCGATGTCGCGGTCTTGGTCAATACGGGTGTATTGCAGGTAGGGGCTGAGGGTGAAGTCACCGTCGGTGTGGGTGTAGATCAGGTTGTAGAGCTGGCTGTTGTTCTGCACTGTGGGCGTGGCGATGTTCGACTTCGCGTTGCTGGAGAAGTTACCCGCCCCGATGAACGCCAGGGTGTTGTCGGCATCGAAAGCGTAGGCGAGGCTGGTGCTGACCCAGTTGTACTTGCCGGAATAGAAGCCATCGTTGACCGACAGGCTGGCGCTGAGTTTGTCCCTCGCATAGTTCAGTTGCACGCCGCGGCTGATGGAGGGCTCCTGGTTCCACAGCTGGCCACGCTGGATGTTGATGTTTTGAAAAGTGAAAGTGGACTCAGCACCAACCAGGGTCGGCAGCGAGCCGGCCAGGATCGCGAAGTGTTCGCCCAACGGCGCCTTCAGGTAAGCCACTGGCAGGTTGCCGTAAAGCTCTTCGGCGGCCTTGGTCGACTTCATGTAGGTGCTGCCCAGGGACGGCAACGAGTAGCCACCGGCCTGGATATAGAACTGCAGCGGCCTGTCGATGGTCTGGATCTCGACTTGGGCATTGCTGAGGTCGGCGCGGAAGGTGTCGTTATCGTTACCGGGAGCATCGATAATATGGTTCTGCCACAGGCCGAGCCCGGTCAGTTGACCGCTGACGTAGACCTTGCCCAGCAGTGTCGTGTCCACGGCGAAGGGGTTGGGGGTGGGTGGCAGGGTGCTGGCGATGGCAGGGGTAGGAAGTGGATCCGCCAGTGCTGGCCCGATCATCAGTAATGTGGCAAGACCAGTCTGGACGGGCAACAGGGCGAGGGGCTTGGTCTTGCAGGATTTTGCGAACGAAGCGGACTGGGTGGGGCGAATGAAGGTATTGACGTACAGGAACATGTAACGCTCTCGATACTCCGAAGAAGTGACTAAAGCGTATTGATTCGCGTGCCAAGTTGCTGTCGGTTTATTTTTCGCCGGCGTAAATTCTTGATAAAGAGTACTAGGCATGGTTGCTGCGCGGCCCTACCTACACAGCAGCGCTCCAACTCTCACAACAACGTCAGTTCTTGATGATCTGTGCCGCTTCCTGAATTGGGTTTTCATTATCTCAGGTGTGTAAGGAAAGAGGTTCAAGTCGACAATCTTAAGCGAGCAAATGGCCATCGATTTCAGTTTGGGAGCGGCAGGGGGTGTAGACATCAGGTTGGGGGCATCCTTTTCAAACCATCCAAAGCATGCCCTCAAATATGCCCCAAATTTAGCAATTAGCTGGAGGAAAATGGCTCTTCGAGGCTAGGAAGAGGCAGAAATGATTAGTTATTAAGCATGCGCGAAGCCCCTATAGGCTGTCAGGGTCGCCGAAGAACATCTGAATCCGCGACCGCAACCACCGCTCTGCCGGGTCATTGTCCTGCGCCCCGCGCCAGGCCATGTGCAGTTCGAAACTGCGCACATCCAGCGGCAGATCCTCGGCCCGCAACCCACCCGCCGCGGTCAACGCATCCGCCGTGTAGTCCGGCACCGTAGCGACAATATCGGTGCCCGCCAGCAAGCTCCCCAGCCCGTTGAACTGCGGCACCGCCAGCACCACATGGCGCTTGCGGCCAATCTCTTCCAGCGCCTCGTCGATGAACCCCGACAGGTCCCCGGCAAACGACACCAGCGCATGCGGCCGCGCGCAGAAGTCGTCCAGGGTGATGGCGCCGGGCACGCTGTCGGCGCGCAGCAGTTTCGGCATGCTGCGGCGCAGCACCTTGCGCTTGGCGTTGGCTGGCAGCTCGCTGGTGTAGCTGACCCCCACCGAGATCTCGCCCGAAGCCAGCAGCGTCGGCATCAGCAGGTAATTGACCCGGCGCACCACCAGTACGATACCCGGCGCTTCGGCGCGTATGCGCTTGAGCAGCTGCGGCAGCAGGGCGAATTCGGCGTCGTCCGACAGGCCGATGCGGAACACCGCATTGCTGGTGGCCGGGTCGAATTCGGCGGCGCGGCTGACGGCGGTGGAAATCGAGTCCAGCGCCGGGGACAGCAGGGCGAAGATCTCGTGGGCCCGGGCCGAGGGCTCCATGCTGCGGCCGGTACGCACGAACAGCGGGTCGTCGAACAGGTTGCGCAGGCGCGACAGCGCCGCGCTGATGGCGGGCTGACCGAGGAACAGTTTTTCCGCGGCACGGGTCACGCTGCGTTCGTGCATCAGCGTTTCGAACACGATCAGCAGGTTGAGGTCTACGCGACGCAGGTCGTTTCGATTCATCGGTGAGCTTCGCCTGAAGTGGGGCAGAGGTGAATCTTAAGGCCAAAGGCTGGTACCCTGCACGGGTTTAGGGGGACCAATCGCAGGGAAAGTCAGGTGCCCAATCGATGACAGGCATGTCGACTATTAATGACCACTGATGGTCTAACCGGCAAAGCCCGGATAAAGTCCGTGGTAATTAGAGGTTCACAAAGGCGAGGTATGCGATGTCCCGCATGATCCGTTTCCACAAGTTCGGCGCTGCCGATGTGCTCCGTTGCGAGGAGCAGGCCGAACCGTCACCTGCTGCCGACGAGGTGCAAATCCGCGTCGAGGCGGTTGGCGTCAGCTGGTATGACGTGCTCTGGCGCCAGAACCTGGCACCGTCCCAGGCGCGCCTGCCGGCGGGGATCGGCCACGAGATGGCCGGGGTGGTGACCGCGGTCGGTGAAGGGGTCGAGGATATTGCGGTGGGTGACCGGGTTGCCAGCTTCCCGGCCACCAGTGCCAACGACCACCCGGTGTATGGCGATGTCATCGTGCTGCCGCGTTCGGCCATTACCCGTTATCCGGATGTGCTTACCCCGATCGAGGCCAGCGTGCACTACACGCCGCTGCTGATCGCCTATTTCGCCTACGTCGACCTGGCCCGGGCGAAAGCCGGGCAGACGGCGCTGGTCACCGATGCCAGCCATTGCGCGGGCCCTGCCTTCGTGCAACTGGGCAAGGCCCTGGGGCTGAAGGTGTTCGCCGCCACCAAGGAGCCGGAACAGCGTGAGTACCTGCTGGGCCTGGGCGCCGACAAGGTTATTGTCACCGAAGAGCAGGACCTGCTGCTGCAGGTTGGCAAGTACACCGATGGCCGTGGTGTGGACATGGTCCTGGATGGCATGGGTGGGCCGCAGATGTCGCTGCTCGGCGATGTGCTGGCACCGCGCGGCAGCCTGGTGCTGTATGGCCTGCAAGGCGGCAATCAGACGCCATTCCCGGCTTGCGCGGCGTTCCAGAAGAACATCCAGTTCTATGTGCACTGCATCGGCAACTTCACCGGCAAGCCGGAGCTGGGTATCAGCCAGGACCAGGTGGCGCTGCAGCGCGCCTTGCGCGATATCAACCAGTTCACTGCCGACCAGTTGCTGACACCGCAGATCATCAAGGTTTACCCGTTCGAGCAGGTGGTCGAGGCGCATCGCTACATGGACCAATGCCCATGCGGCGGGCGCGTGGTGCTGGACATGGGGCAACACTGACAGCGGTCTGCGTCATCAGGAAGCCCGGGCAGAGTCCCGGGTTTTTTGTGCCCGGTACAGAATGATTGATGTTTAAAAAAGAATTTTCCTACAATAAAAGGAGACGCGGATTATATTTAAACGATCGCTCAGAGGTTCGTCGAAATATTCCGCCAAGCTTTTTGCCTTGAATTGTTATTCCCTCGCGGTCAATGTGTTTTCTCACTTCTTCTGAATGGTTTTTTTACCCTGATCTGTATCTTCTATTCGCCTTGCATCCCTCGATAATGGCTCAATGATAGTTTGCGCAAGGAGCGTGGAATGAGCATGGCTATGCCCAGGCCAGGGCGGTCTATGGCAGCGGCGGGGCGTCGCTACGATGCGTTTTTCTCGATGTCTTGGCGACAGTGACTGGTTACGTCATTACTTCCAATTAGTTGTAGGAAATTTCTTCTGGAAAAGTTCAGGGCATGTTGATGTTCAGGTTCTCTGATCAACCTGCGCTGGCTGCATGAAGTTGATGAGGTGATTTCGTGACTGCTATTCACGACCAGGCAATGCACTATATCTACCAGCAAGTACTCGAGCGCTTGCTCAGTCATATGTCACAGGCGCAGCGTGCTTCCTTGCAGTTGTTGATACAACGGCTGCTGGTTGCTGCAGGCGGGCCAGAATACATCGGCACCTACCGCTTGCTGGTGCTGCAAGGCAACGATCAGCGCAGCGCCCGGCTGCTGGCGATGCTGCGTGCCGCACAACTGAGTATCGCCCTGCGTGCGCCGGTAACCTTCCAGCTGCGGGTGCTGGTAGTGAGCCTGCCCGTGGCTGACAGTGCCACGCTCGAATGCCATGAGCGCGGCTTCAATGCGCTGTTCTTGCAGGATGACCCGCGGGTGCAACTGCAGATGATCAAGGGGCGTGAAGTAGTGCCGTTCAGCCGGCATGCCCCTGCCGCGCCCGAGAGCTGGCTGTTGGCGAGGGACGCCATGCTGATGTTCGGTCACCTGGTCGACGCCAGCCCCGAAGCGCTGCTAGGGAGTCGCCTGCACCTGGAGTTGGCGGCCGCGGTGGGCTTTGCGCTGCAGGCCCATACCCCTGCGGATGTATTGATCACCGCCATCCCGGCGTGCCAGCGCCGCCGGTACCTTGCCTGGGCACGGCGCAGCTTGCGCCTGGCAGGGGAGCGGGGGTCGTATGCGGTGCACCAGTGCCTGGCAACGCTGGCACAGGGGCTCAGTCGCCTGCATGGCGGCATCGGGGGCCCATCGAGCGCCCTGGCGGAACCGGCCGTGGGGGCGGCGCCGCAGAACACGCCGGTGCGGTTGATTGCCATTGACGACCTGCTGCCGCCGTTGCTCGAAGAACAGCAGCTTGACCTCATGCTCGGTTGCCGCTTCGAGGGGGGCCTGGACGCCCGGCCATTGGCCGCGTTCGTCGAGCCGTTGGCCCCGGCGCAGTTGCAGGAACTGCACGCGCGCAGTCTCGAACCGCAGGCAAGTCGCCCGGCATTGCGGCTGGCTGGCCAGCCGGGCGCCAACAAGCGGCGCGATGTGCATCAACTGCAGTTCGGCAGGGCATACGGCATCAACCAGATCCAACAGGTGTGCCTGTTGTTCAGCCCGTTTGCCAGGCAGGGGAAGAACCTGGAGCGTTTTCTGCAGTGCTGGCATGCCGACATGCTGGTGGCGCTGCCATACCTGCATAGGGCATTGCAGGGTAAACCCTGCCCTGAAGCGGTGAAAAACTGGCTGGTGAACACCAGCGGCCTGCCGCTGGGGCAACTCAGGTTGATCTATGGCGGGGGCCTGCCGCTGGCCTCCTGGCGCCTGATGAGCCATCTGGCCCGTCGCGATGTACAGCTGAGATTGCTGCCACGGCGGTCAGCGGGGCGGCGGCGTGGTCATGCGGGGCCGCCTTGATGGAGCAATCGGGCGCCGGAGAGTTCGCCTATCGCAAGGTCTATCGCTACCTGGAAGCCCTGATCGACCAGGCTCCACGTAGTGGCCCCTGCCGTTTGCCGTCGTTGCGCGAGTTGGCCCGGCGGTTGCGGGTGTCATTGGCCACCGTACAGAGTGCCTACAGCCTGCTGGAAGAAGAGGGCCGCGTGCAATGCCTGCCCAGGTCGGGCTATTACGTACAGGGCGCTGCCAAGGATGCTGCCGCGGCCATGCCTCTGCAGGCACCCCTGCCGGCACAGCCGATGCTGGAGCGAACCCTGCTCAGCCACGAACGGCGCCTGGCACGTCAGCGCACGCACAATGGTGCCCCTTGGGACGCGCCCGGCAGCGCCCGCCTGCGCAATGCCGTCGCAGAACGCTATACCCGTTCCTCCAACCGGTACTGGCGTGCCGAGGACGTTCAGTTGGCTCCGGATGTGCAGGCGTTGCTGGAGACCTTGCTGGCGGCGTTGGCCGTGCAAGGAGGAACCGTGGTGGTGCACTCGCCCTGTTGCTGGCAGGTACTGCGCGCGTTGGCCCGCGCCGGCATGCGAGTGTTGGAGGTACCACTGGATACCTGCGGCAACCCGGACCTGCGCGCCCTGGCCTGGCTACTGGATAGCGAGCCGGTGTGCATGCTCGTGATGCCGTCGTGCCTTGGCATGCCGCAGGGGCGGCTGGTATCACCGCACTATCAGCAGCAGCTTGGCCAGATGCTTGGGCAGCACTCTGTATGGGTGCTGGAAAACGACCTGGACAGTGAGCACTGTTACAGCGGGCCGCCGAATATGCGCCTGCGCGATTGGGTCGACCCCCGCTGGCTATTGGTGATGGGGGCGTTCGATGCTGCAGTGGGGAGCGAGGCGCCCTATGCCTACTTGCTGGGCCATGATGCCGGGCTGGCCAAGGCTTTTGCGGAGCGTGCGTTTCGGCTTGCACCGCTTCGCCTGCAAGCGCTGGCGCACATGTTGGGCAAAGGCGAGATCGAGACGCAACTGGTGCGGCTACGCACGGACCTGCAAAAGCGTATGCAATGCCTGGCGCGTGAGCTGCAGCTGCAGTTCGGCCAGCGGGTGGCATTGGAAACGCCGGAGGGCGGTCGGACCCTGTGGGTGCGCTTTCGCCAGCCGCTGCCATGGGCGGATATTGCCGCGTCGTTGGCGGGTTCAGCGCTGCATGCAATGCCGGGCGAGCAGTTCAGCCTGCAGGGGCGCTACCAGCAGTGCCTGGCGATGGCGTGGCTGGGTGATCACCCGGGTGAGCTGCAACAGGCGGTAGAGCGCCTGGCCCAGGTGCTGGAACTGCGCTGTGGCCGGCCCGCCGGGGTTACACCTTGAGCCGTCGGGGGATGTCGGGCTGTGCTGTGCGCAAATAACAGATATCGCTCGCCTGACGCATCCTTTGTAGGAGCAGCCTTTTGCTGCGATGAGGCCGACACCGCGATGTAGTCGAACAGGGCAATGTTCTGCACGTATTCGCACAGGCCGACACCGCCGCAGTGCGGGCCAGTTCGCCGGGGCTGCTGCGCAGCCCAACGCGAAACAAGGCCGCTCCACAGACAGCGCCACCGAACTGACCCACGGCACTTGCCAGGCTTACTGGTCTGTATGTATAACCAGTATCCATTCCAGCCGCCTGACCCCAGCCCGTGATCGCCCATTCCGTCGACGACCCGTTCTACTACCTGCACAATTTCCGCCAGGTGCTGCTGTGGGTACAACAGCGCTACGAAGACCTGCTCGACGATCAGGAACTCGCTTTCATCCACACCTTCAGCCAACTGGACGCCCCGGCGCAGGCCCTGATGGTGCGCATGGTCATGCGCAAGGGCGAGCTGTTTCGCAGCGACCGCCTCGACTATGCCGAAATTGGCGATACCGGGCAGGCCCTGCAGCCGTTGCTGGCCCTCGGCTGGGTACGGGAGCCCGCGCAACTGGAACTGGAGCAACTGTTCGCCCTGTTGCGCAAGGACGAATTTGCCCGTTGTTTTGCCCCACAGCTGAGCCGCCCTCGCGCCGCCAAGCATGACCTGCTTGCACAGCTGCAACCTCTGGGCCTGCAAGCCCGTTCACTGGCCGAGTGGTTCCCGGACAGCGGCATGCGCATCCTCCATTGGTGCCTGCAACCCTTGTGCGACCGCATGCGCCTGCTGTTCTTCGGCAACCTGTACCAGGACTGGTCGGACTTCGTCCTCGCCGACCTTGGCTTGTTGCGCTACGAGCAGGTACCGTTCAGCCCCGATTCGCGTGCCCTGCAACAACGTGCCGAAGTCGACCTGGCCATGGCCTTGCACCGTTGCGCCGAGCGCCTTGAGCAAGGCGACGACCCGCAGGCGATCCTGGCAGCCATGCAGGGCCTGCACAGCGACAACCCATGGCTGGCCCGGCGCCATGCGCGCCTGCAATTCGCCTTGGGCCAGCAATGCGAGCGTCTGGGCGACTGGGCGCAGGCCATGGCTGTGTACACGCAGTGCAGCCATGCCCAGGCGCGCATCCGCCAGGTGCGGGTGCTGGAGCGCAGCGAGCAGTGGCCCCAGGCCCATGCACTGGCGCTGCAACTGGCCGCGGCACCGGCCAACGACCTGGAAGTGCAGGCGCTGGAGCGCATGTTGCCACGCCTGGCACGCAAGCTCGGTGGCCCGCCACAGCGGCGCCAGCGTGTCGCGCCCCTGGAGCTGATCGAGCTCGAGCTGCCCCGGGAACGGGCAGCGCTGGGCGTGGAAGAGGCGGTACGCCAGCACCTGGCCGAAGCCGACGGGCCGGTGCATTACTTGGAGAACACGCTGTTCAACAGCCTGTTCGGCCTGCTGTGCTGGGAGGCGATCTTCGCCCCGGTGCCTGGCGCGTTCTTCAACCCGTTCCAGGCCGCCCCGCAGGACCTGCACGACGGCGACTTCCAGCAACGCCGCAGTGCTCTGTTCGAACGTTGCCTGGGGCGGCTCGACGATGGCAGCCATCACCGGGCGATTCTGGATTGCTACGCCGCCAAGCAAGGGCTGCAGTCTCCGTTCGTGTTCTGGTCCGTGCTCAGTGAAGAATTACTTGAGCAAGCCTTGGCCTGCCTGCCGGCGGCCCATTTGAAACAGTGCTTCCTGCGCCTGCTGCAGGACATCCGCAACAACCGCGCCGGCATGCCCGACCTGATCCAGTTCTGGCCCGAGCAAGGCCGCTACCGCATGGTCGAGGTCAAGGGCCCTGGCGACCGCCTGCAGGACAACCAGTTGCGCTGGCTGGAGTTCTGCCGGGCGCACGGTTTGCCTGTCGCGGTGTGCCATGTACGCTGGAGCGAAACGCCTTGAGCTATAGCGTGGCGGTACGGGCTTTGTGCGAGTTCAGCGCCAAGGTCGGCGACCTGGACCTGCGCTTCACCCCATCACCCACCGCTCAGGAGGGGATCGAGGGGCACCGTCGGGTGGTGGCGCGACGCGCTGCGGGCTATGAGTCGGAAATTACCCTCGAAGGTCAGTTCGAAACCCTGAAAGTGCGTGGCCGCGCCGACGGTTACGACCCCACCTGCAAACGCCTGGAAGAGATCAAGACCCACCGTGGCGACCTGGCGCGCCAGCCGGCCAACCATCGCCAGCTGCACTGGGCGCAGGCCAAGGTCTATGGCTGGTTGATGTGCCAGGCTCGGCAACTGCCGGACATCGAGGTGGCGCTGGTGTACCTGGACGTGGACAGCGATGGCCAGACGCTGATCAGTGAACACTGCACGGCAGCCGAACTGCAGGCCTTCTTCGAAACCCAGTGCCAACGCTTTCTGGCTTGGGCACAAGGGCAGGAGCAGCGCCTGGCCGAGCGTAACCAGGGCCTGCAAGCGCTGGGCTTCCCCTATCCGGCGTTCCGCCAGGGCCAGCGACAACTGGCGGAAACCCTGTACAAGGCCGTGAGTACCGGCCGTTGCCTGATGGCCCAGGCCAGTACCGGAATTGGCAAGACCCTCGGTACCTTGTTCCCCCTGCTCAAGGCCATGGTGCCGCAGCAACTGGACAAGCTGTTCTTTCTCACGGCCAAGACCCCGGGCCGGGCCCTGGCCCTGGATGCCATGCGCCAGATCACCGATGCCACGCCGCAGCCGGCCTTGCGCACGCTGGAGCTGATCGCCCGCGACAAAGCCTGCGAGCACCCCGACAAGGCCTGCCATGGCGAATCCTGCCCCTTGGCCGCAGGCTTCTACGACCGCCTGCCGGCCGCGCGCGCTGCGGCGGCAGCGTTGCCCATGCTTGACCGCGCCCAGCTGCGCGAAGTGGCCTTGGCGCACCAGGTGTGCCCGTATTACCTGGGCCAGGAGATGGCGCGCTGGGTAGACGTGCTGGTAGCGGATTACAACTACTACTTCGATGCCCATGCCTTGTTGTTTGGCCTGACCCAGGCCAACCAGTGGCGGGTCGCGGTGCTGGTGGACGAGGCGCACAACCTGGTCGAGCGCGGCCGCGGCATGTACAGCGCCAGCCTCGACCAGGGGCAGTTGCAGGCCCTGCGCCAGAGCAAACCGCCCGGGCTGGTCAGTGCGCTGGACCGGCTGAATCGGCAGTGGAACGCCCTCTACAAGGAGCAGCGCGCGCCGTACCAGGCCAGCGAGTCGCTGCCGGACGCTTTGCTGCGCGCCCTGCAGCAATGCATCGGGCTGATCCAGGAACAGATGAACCAGGCACCCGCGCAAATGGACCCGCAGGTGCTGCAGTTCTTCTACCAGGCGTTGCAGTTCAGCCGGGTTGCCGAGCTGTTCGACGAGCACTTCCTCTTCGACATCAGCCAGCGCCAGGGGCCACGCAAGCGGCGGCTGGCCACCCTGTGCCTGCGCAATGTCACCCCGGCGCGCCTGTTGGGCCCACGCATGCAGGCGGCGCGCTGCGTGACGCTGTTCTCCGCAACCCTGAGCCCACGGCATTTCTACAGCGACCTGCTGGGTATGCCGGCCGATACCGCCTGGCTGGAAGTGGCCGCGCCGTTTCGCGCCGAACAGCTGGAAGTGCGCATCGCCAGCCAGGTATCCACCCGCTACCAGCAACGCCAGGCTTCGCTGGCGCCGATCGTCGAGCTGATTGCCCGGCAGTACGAGCGCATGCCGGGCAACTACCTGGCGTTCTTCAGCAGTTTCGAGTACCTGCAACAGGTGGCCGGGCTGCTGGCCGAGCGGCATGCCCAGATACCCATGTGGGCCCAGGAACCAGGCATGGACGAGGCGGCCCGGCAGGGCTTTCTCGACCGTTTTGTGGCGGATGGCCGCGGGGTGGGCTTTGCGGTGCTGGGCGGTGCATTCGGGGAAGGGGTGGATTTGCCGGGTACCCGGCTGATCGGCGCGTTTGTCGCCACCCTCGGGCTACCCCAGGTCAACCCGGTCAACGAGCAGTTCAAGCAGCGCCTGGGGCGGCAGTTTGGTGCGGGGTTCGATTACGCCTATCTCTACCCGGGCGTGCGCAAGGTTATCCAGGCGGCAGGCCGGGTCATCCGGGGCGACCAGGACCGTGGCGTTCTGGTCTTGATCGACGAGCGCTTCGCCGAACCCCGGGTGCAGCAGATGTTCCCGGGGTGGTGGCCGGCGCCGGGAGGTTAACGCGGCCCCGGCAATTTGTGCATCTGTGCTGAAACCTTGGGGCTGCTTCGCAGCCCATCGCCGGCAAGCCAGCTCCCACAGGTACAGCGCAGGCCTTGAGGTCGGCGCGGTCGGTGTGGGAGTTGGCTTGCCGGCGATGGGCCGCAAAGCGGCCCCAATCTAGGCATCAAGGCTAGCCCGGCATACCGTCAGCCCGTGGCCGCAGCAGGATGGGCAGGTAGTGGCGCAGGAACAGCAGCAGCGCCAGGCTCCAGCACATTACTGAAAGGCTCACCCCCAGCGGCGTTAACAGCGGCAGCACCACCCGCGCCAGCGTCGCCAGTTGGATCAAGGCAAAGGCCCAGGCAATGCTGGTCGGCACCTGCAGCGGCCTGCCGGTGTGGCCCAGGCTGACCCGTGCCATCATCGCCAGGATCAGGCCGCTCATGGCTCCCACGGTCAGGGCGTGAGTCACCAGGCTCGGGCTCAGCGCCACCCCGGCATGCCACAGCGCCATGCCCAGGCAGGCAATGGCAATCCAGGCATAGGCCAGATGCAGCGACCACAGCAGGGGCACACGCCACAGGCCGTGGTCATGCCACAAGGCCAGGCGGGCCGTATGCAGAGCGAACAAGGCGCCGAACAGCACGGCCAGGCCGATACGCGGCGTGTCGGCCAAACCCGCGGCAAAGGCCAGCGGTACCGCCACGCTCAGCAGCAGGCAGGCCCGGTCCAGCCAGGGGTGGGCAGGGGCCGGTGCCATGTTGCCCAGGCCGCGCCGGGTGAAGAACGGGATCACCCGCCCGCCAAGCACGGTCATCATCGTGGCCACCAACCACAACCCGGCAAACAGCCCGCGGCGCTGCCACAGTTCGTCCTGGCGCAGCCAGCCGACCAGGGTCAGCCACTGGCAGGCGGCGATCAACAGCACCAGGCCGACGATCGGGTAGTTGTTACGCAAGCGCCGTTGCACGATCGGCCGTGCCAGGGCTAGTGCCACCAGCGGCAGGAAGCTGCCCTCGATCACTACCAGCAAGCTGTCCGGTAGTGGCAGGAACCAGCTCACCCGGCCCAGCAGCCAAAGCAGGAACAAACCCTGTAGCGCGCGCCCGTTCAAGCCTGGGATGCCGCTCCAGTTCTGCACGGCGGTCAGCAGGAAACCCGCGATGATGGCAGCAGCAAAGCCATAGAGCATTTCGTGGCGGTGCCAGGCGAGCATGCCGCCGGGGGGCGTGGGCTCCAGCGCACCGGCCAGTACGCCGCCCCACAACAGCAAGGCGAGCAGCGCAAACAAACTGCCACCCAGGAAGAATGGGCGGAAACCCAGGCCCCAGACGGCCTGGCGTGGGCGTGAATCGATCGGCTGCACAAGCATGGGCTGACCTTCGTTCGTTCAGTGGGCTCAATTGGGGTAAGATCACGATCCGTGCCAGCTCCGAACCCCTTGTATATCAAGGTGATGGCACTTCTCCGGGTCCGAATGACATGTGTATTCCGCTGTTATTTGGACCTGCTTGTATGTCGTATTGACTTGCTTCAGGGTCTGGCCGGTTCGCCGCTGGCCAACGCTTCGCTACAGGATTCACGTTTTGTCCGATCTCTCGAAAAATCCGCTGCTGCAGTACATGGCCCGCCTGGCCCCATCCAGCCAGCAAACCATGCGCTACATCCTTCAGGACGCCGCCGATCGGCTGGGTTTTGTCGACTGCAATATCGTCGATGTGCCCTGGCATCGGCTCGAGCCCGGCCATGTGATCGCCCTGGTGGCGGCGCTGCGTGCGGACGGTTACGCCCCCAACAGCTCGTCGCTGTACGTCAACGCCATTCGCGGTGTGATGAACGAAGCCTGGCGCCAGGGCCTGATCGATCACGAGCAGTTGCTGCGCATTCGCGAAGTCAAGCCGGCCACCGGCAGCCGCCTGCCGCCGGGGCGCAACCTGCGCCGCAGCCTGATTCGCGAGCTGATGGATGTGTGCGCGGCCGACCCACGGCCGCAGGGTGTGCGTGACGCGGCGATCATCGCCTTGCTGTACGGCACTGGCATGCGCAAGTCGGAATCGGTGGACATCGACCTGGACCAGGTCGACTTCGAGGCGCGCAGCCTGCAGGTGCTGGGCAAGGGCAACCGCCAGTTGATCAAGTACGCCCCGCCATGGGCGTTCGAGAAGTTGCAGGCGTGGCTGGACCTGCGCCGCCAGGACTTGCCCGCAGGGGCCGAAGACGACCCATTCCTGTTCAACCGCATCCGCCGTGGCAGCCATATAACCCGAGCGCGCATCACCAAGCATGCCATTTACTACATCGCCCGCCAGCGTGGTGCGCAGGTGGGCGTGAAGATCATGCCGCACGACTTCCGTCGCGCGTTCATCACCCGGGTGATCGAAGAGCACGACCTGTCCATTGCGCAGAAGCTGGCGCATCACGCCAATATCCAGACCACCGCCATCTATGACCGGCGTGACGACAACGAACGCCGGCGTGCGGTGGACCGCTTCGATTACTGAGTTTTGATAGTTGGGGCCGCTTTGCACCTTGCTCTCATAGAACGGCACATGACTCATTGGTTCGGCGAGGTACTGTAGGAGCAGCCTTGTGCTGCGAAGAGGCCGGTACTGACAAAGCCTGTCTATTGTCTGTACCGGCCTCTTCGCAGCACAAGGCTGCTCCTACAAAGGACGCTTCAAACGAGCGAAATTTGTTCTCTGCGCGACTGCGCAGCCCAAAAGGGCTGGGCAATCTCCCACAGGTACCAGCAAAGTCCTCCAGGTACCTGTGGGAGCGGGCGCGCCCGCGAAGGGCTGCAACGCAGCCCCATTTTCACCTTGCTTCGGCACCGAAACAGGGCCGAAGCACGCCCCTGCCTTGTGCGCCATCTCCCTCTATGCCCGATGCCAGAGCGGCCATGGCAAAAACTTCATCTTCGTTCACCTGCGGAGTTGGCCCGCAACCTGCTATATCCAGCCTGCGAATTTGATCGAGTGGTCAGGGCGCGCACGCCATAGCCGTGCGTGCCTGCCACTCTAAACGGCCAGCAGGCCACGGATTTCAGGGGCCGCAGGATGTCGCTCGCGGAGCAGATCGAACAACAACACGACGATGCCGGCTGGAGCGCTCACCTGCAGTTGCGCTTCGTCAGGCGCGACAAGGTGACCCGCCTTGGTGCGTGGCGGCATTTCGGACCTCTTTTGGTGCAGCGGCCATTCTATCCCGAAGGTGCACCGTGCCATGTCTACGTGCTGCACCCTCCTGGTGGGATCGTCGCTGGCGACCGCCTGGAGCTGGATATCCAGCTGGAGCCGGGCAGCCACGCGCTGCTGACCATGCCGGGCGCCAGCAAGTTCTACCGCAGCATCGGCCCGACCGCGCGGCTGGCCCAGCGTTTTCACGTGGCCGCCGACAGCACCCTGGAGTGGCTGCCGCAGGACAGCATCTTCTTCTCCGGTGCCCGCGCCAGCCTCGACAGCCGTTTCACCCTCGAACCGGGCGCGCGCCTGCTGGCCTGGGAAACCCTGTGCCTGGGGCGCCCGGTGATGAACGAGCGTTTCGAGCAGGGTGCCCTCGACAGCCGCCTGCACATCGAACTGCCCGACGAAGTGGGCCTGCACGAGCGCCTGCGCGTCGAAGGCGGGCGCCTGAGCAAGCTTGGCGGGCATCCGCTGCTGGCCACCTTCTGCGCCGCACCCGCCGACCAGGCTGTGCTGGATCTGGTGCGCCCGCTGCTCGACGAGATGGCCAACCCGGCCGGCGCGACCCTGCTCGGGTCGTTGCTGGTGATCCGCGTGCTCGACCATGACAACCAACACCTGCAACGCACCCTGCAACGCCTGTGGCATGTGCTGCGCCCGGCCGTCCTCGGCCTGCCGGCCTGCCCACCGCGTATCTGGGCCACCTGAGAGAGCGCCATGGAGCTGACCCCGAGAGAGAAAGACAAACTGCTGCTGTTCACCGCCGCGCTGCTGGCGGAGCGGCGCCTGGCCCGTGGCCTGAAACTCAACTACCCGGAAGCGGTGGCGTTGATCAGTGCCGCCGTGCTCGAAGGCGCCCGTGATGGCCGCACCGTCGCCGAGCTGAT
Source organism: Pseudomonas shirazica (assembly GCF_015168335.1). NCBI lineage: Bacteria > Pseudomonadati > Pseudomonadota > Gammaproteobacteria > Pseudomonadales > Pseudomonadaceae > Pseudomonas > Pseudomonas shirazica. The sequence goes on along the minus strand of NZ_CP063456.1, from coordinate 2,712,338 downwards.
GAGCCTGGGGCGTGAAGTATTGAGCCGCGAGCAGGTAATGCCTGGCATTGCCGAAATGCTCCACGACGTGCAGGTCGAAGCGACCTTCCCGGATGGCACCAAGCTGGTGACCGTGCATGACCCTATCGTCTGAAATTGCCCAGGAGCCCCGCATGATCCCAGGTGAAATCCAGGTCGCCGCCGGCGACATCGAGCTGAACAGCGGCCGCGCGACAGTCAGCGTCAGCGTGGCCAACCATGGCGACCGGCCGGTGCAGGTCGGCTCGCACTACCACTTTTACGAAGTCAACGAGGCGCTGGTGTTCGAGCGCGCGCCTACGCTGGGCTTTCGGCTGGACATCCCCGCGGGTACCGCCGTGCGCTTCGAGCCTGGCCAGGCGCGTACCGTGCAACTGGTGGCATACGCCGGCAAGCGCGAGGTCTACGGCTTCCAGGGCAAGGTGATGGGCGCGCTGGAGGGCAGGGCATGAGCCGCATTTCCCGCCAGGCCTATGCCGACATGTTCGGCCCCACCGTGGGCGACCGCGTGCGCCTGGCCGACACTGCGTTGTGGGTCGAGGTGGAGCACGACTTCACCATCTATGGCGAAGAGGTGAAGTTCGGTGGCGGCAAGGTCATCCGCGATGGCATGGGGCAGGGCCAGATGCTGGCTGCCGAAGCCATGGACCTGGTACTGACCAATGCCCTGATCATCGACCACTGGGGCATCGTCAAGGCCGATATCGGTATCAAGCACGGGCGTATCGCGGTGATCGGCAAGGCTGGCAACCCCGATGTGCAGCCGGGCGTGAACGTGCCAGTGGGCCCCGGCACCGAGGTGATCGCGGCCGAGGGCAAGATCGTCACCGCCGGTGGTGTCGACTCGCACATCCATTTCATCTGCCCGCAACAGGTGGACGAGGCGCTGAACAGCGGTGTCACCACCTTCATCGGCGGCGGTACCGGGCCAGCCACCGGCACCAACGCCACCACCTGCACGCCCGGCCCCTGGTACCTGGCACGCATGCTCCAGGCTGCCGACAGCCTGCCAATCAACATCGGCTTGCTGGGCAAGGGCAACGCCTCGCGGCCGGAAGCGCTGCGCGAGCAGATCGCAGCCGGCGCCGTGGGCCTCAAGCTGCACGAAGACTGGGGTTCGACACCAGCAGCCATCGACTGCTGCCTGGGCGTGGCCGAGGAAATGGACATCCAGGTGGCGATCCACACCGACACCCTCAACGAGTCCGGCTGCATCGAAGACACCCTGTCGGCGATCGGCGACCGCACCATCCACACCTTCCACACCGAGGGTGCTGGTGGCGGTCACGCCCCGGACATCATCCGCGCGGCAGGGCAGGCCAACGTGTTGCCGTCCTCGACCAACCCGACCCTGCCGTACACGGTCAACACCGTGGACGAGCACCTGGACATGCTCATGGTCTGCCACCACCTGGACCCGAGCATCGCCGAAGACGTGGCCTTTGCCGAGTCGCGCATCCGCCGCGAAACCATCGCCGCCGAGGACATTCTCCACGACATGGGCGCCTTTGCCATGACTTCGTCCGACTCCCAGGCCATGGGCCGGGTTGGCGAGGTGGTGCTGCGCACCTGGCAGGTGGCCCACCAGATGAAGCTGCGCCGCGGGCCACTGGCGCCGGACACCAGCTACAGCGACAACTTCCGGGTCAAGCGCTACATCGCCAAGTACACCATCAACCCGGCCCTGACCCACGGCATCGGCCACGAAGTGGGCTCGGTGGAAGTCGGCAAACTGGCCGACCTGGTGCTGTGGGCGCCGGCGTTCTTTGCGGTCAAGCCGGCCCTGGTCATCAAGGGCGGGATGATCGTCACCGCGCCCATGGGTGACATCAACGGTTCCATCCCCACGCCGCAACCGGTGCATTACCGCCCGATGTTCGGCGCCCTGGGCGCGGCGCGGCATGCCACGCGCATGACCTTCCTGCCCCAGGCGGCGATGGACCGTGGCCTGGCCGAGGAGTTGAACCTGCGCAGCCTGATCGGCGTGGCCCACGGCTGCCGCCGGGTGCGCAAGCCCGACATGGTCCACAACACCTTGCAGCCGCTGATCGAGGTCGATGCGCAGACCTACCAGGTGCGTGCCGACGGTGAACTGCTGGTCTGCGAACCGGCCCGCGAACTGCCGCTGGCCCAGCGTTACTTCCTGTTCTGAAGGAGCACCGATGATTGTCTTGACCCGCCGTATCACCGAGCCCGGCCAGCTGGGCGAAACCGGCACCGTTACCCTGGACGTGGACAGCCGCATAAAGAGCCGCCTGCGGGTGACCCTGGATGATGGTCGCGAGGCCGGGCTGATGCTCGAACGCGGCCACCTGCTGCGCGGAGGCGAACTGCTGGCCGATGCCGAGGGCACCCAGCTGATCCGTGTGCTGGCGGCGCCCGAGGCGGTGTCCACGGTGCGCTGCGCCGACCCGCACCTGCTGGCCCGCGCGGCCTATCACCTTGGCAACCGCCATGTACCGCTGCAGATCGAACCCGGCCTGCTGCGCTTCCAGCACGACCACGTGCTGGACGACATGTTGCGTGGCCTGGGCCTGACGGTAGAGGCCGAACAGGCGCCGTTCGAGCCTGAAGCGGGCGCCTACCAGAGCGCACCGCACAGCCACAGCCATAGCCATGCCCACGGCCACGATCACCCGTTCGTGCGCCTGCCTGCCCATTCCTGAACTGCCTGGAGCAACCAATGAAAAAGACTTTCGCCCTGTTTCTGCTGATGCTGGCTCTGCCTGCCTTCGCCCACCCCGGGCACGACGCCAACCCGCTGCAGGACGGCCTGCTGCACCCGCTGACCGGTCTTGACCACCTGCTGATGCTGCTGGGCACCGGTGTGCTCGCCGCGCTGACCCGGCGCAGCCTGACGCTACCCCTGGCAACCCTGGCGGCGATGTTCGGCGGCGCGGTATGCGGCCACCTGTTCGGCGATGTGCTGGGCATGGAAACCCTGATCGCCCTGTCGCTGCTGGTGGCTGCCGGTGCCGTGCTGCTGCCCAGCCGCCAGCTGCTGCTGGCAATGGCCATGCCGGTGTTCGCCCTGTTCCATGGCTGGGCCCATGGCGTGGAAGCCACGCCAAGCGCGTTCTGGCAGTTCAGCGCCGGCTTCGTCACGGTCAGCGGCCTGTTGCTGGCGGCCGGCTTTGCGGTCGGTTGCCTGTTGCGCAGGCATAGCGGCCTGCAGAAGGCCTTTGGCGGCGGCCTGCTGGCCGGCGCCGCGCTGGTACTGGCTGGTTGATGGGCAGCGACCTGGCGCTGTTGCGCCTGCTGCAGCTGGCCAGCCCTAGCTTGCCGGTGGGTGGCTTCACCTACTCGCAAGGCCTGGAGTGGGCGGTCGAGGCGGGCTGGGTACGGGACGTGGACGGTTTCGCTGCCTGGCAGCGCGAGCAGATCGACGACACCCTGGCCTGCCTCGACTGGCCGGTGCTGGCGCGCTTGTACCACGCCTGCCAGGCCGAGGACGCCGAAGCCTTCGGCCACTGGAGCCGCTTTCTGCTGGCCAACCGTGAAACCGCCGAGCTGCGTCTGGAAGAACAGCAGCGCGGCGCGGCGCTGGCACGGCTGCTGGACGGCTGGCAACTGGGCCAGGCGCCAGCCTGGCGGGCCAGCCTAGAACTCACCCAGCTGGGCGGTATGGCCTGGCTGGCTGCGCACTGGGCGATCCCACTGCGCCAGTTGGCCCTGGGCCATGGTTTTGCCTGGCTGGAGGGCGCGGTAATGGCCGGGGTCAAGCTGGTGCCGTTCGGCCAGCAGGCCGCCCAGACCTTGCTGCGCGACCTGGGGGCAGGGCTGCCCGCGGCCCTCGACCAGGCACTGGGCCTGGGCGATGACCAGCTTGGCGGCGGCCTGCCGTTGCTGGCCATTGCCTCATCGCGACACGAAACCCAATACACCCGTTTGTTCCGTTCCTGAGGACTGCCTGCATGCAAAGCTATCAACAACCACTGCGCGTCGGTGTCGGCGGCCCGGTCGGCTCCGGCAAGACGGCGCTGCTCGAAGCCCTGTGCAAGGCCATGCGCGACCATTACCAGATCGCAGTGGTCACCAACGACATTTACACCAAGGAGGACCAGCGTATCCTCACCGAAGCCGGGGCCCTCGAGCCGGAGCGCATCGTCGGTGTGGAAACCGGCGGCTGCCCGCACACGGCGATACGTGAAGATGCCTCGATGAACCTGGCGGCGGTCGAAGCCCTGGCGCGCAAGTTTGGCAACCTCGAGGTGATCTTCGTCGAAAGCGGCGGTGACAACCTGAGTGCCACTTTCAGTCCGGAGCTGGCCGACCTGACCATCTACGTGATCGACGTGGCCGAAGGCGAGAAGATCCCGCGCAAGGGTGGGCCGGGGATTACCAAGTCGGATTTCCTGGTGATCAACAAGACCGACCTGGCGCCCTATGTGGGGGCTTCGCTGGAAGTGATGGAGCGCGATACCCAGCGCATGCGCCCGCAGCGGCCATGGACCTTCAGCAACCTGAAGAAGGGCGAGGGGCTGCAGGCGGTGATCGACTTCATCGTCGAGCGCGGGATGTTGGGTGTGCGCGGCTGAAGACTATGTGCTGCACTTGAGGATGCTTGGCCGCTGCGCGGCCCCTTGTAGGAGCAGCCTTGTGCTGCGAAGAGGCCCGTACTGGCTATGCAGATCTGTTGCCTGTACCGGCCTCTTCGCAGCACAAGGCTGCTCCTACAAAGGACGTGCCAAGCGAGTGATAAGCGATATGTATTGCCTCTCGTTATTTGTGGCAGCAGTTGGGCTTGTCCGGCTGCCCTTCATAACGGTCGTGGTGCCGCACCCAGTCCATGGTCCCGGCCTCGTTGCGCCCCAGTGGCGCGATGTCGAGGAAGTTGTAGGTGTTGACCAGGATGTCCAGCCCGCGGGCATAGGTCGAGTAGGTGTGGTACACGCTGCCGTCCGGCTCGCGGTAGAACGCACTCAGCCCGGGAAGCTCGCTTTCATCGCCCTCATATGGCTCATAGTTGTACTGCCGCTGGCCCTCGCTGCCGACGCTGACGCCAAAGTCCTCGTTGAAGCCGCTGCCATGTGACGAATACCAGGGAAACTGCCAGCCCATGCGCCGGCGGAATGCCTGGAACTCGGCATACGGCGCACGCGACACCGCCACCAGCGACACGTCGTGATGGGCCAGGTGCAGGTTGGCGCCGTCAAAGTGGTCGGCCAGGAATGAGCAGCCGTGGCAACCTTCGCTCCAGCCTTCGGCGAACATGAAGTGGTAAACCAGCAGTTGGCTGCGGCCTGCGAACAGGTCGGCCAGGCTCAGTTCGCCGTCCGGCCCCTGGAAGCGATACTCGTGCTCCACCTTGACCCAGGGCAGGGCGCGACGGGCTGCGGACAGCGCGTCGCGGTGGCGGGTGAAGGCCTTTTCGTGCAGCCACAGCTGCCGGCGGGCCGCCAGCCACTGGCTGCGGGAAACCACCGGGTGCCTGCTTTCGCTCGTGCTCATGGTGTTATCTCCACATTGGGTGATTCACACACTAGTCGAGCACGGGCGGGTTAAATCGACAGGTCGCGGCGGCCCAGCGATGAGTGGTACCGTTCAGCCCGAATGGGCGATATGCCCTTCGGTCAGCTCATCCGCTGCTTCATCTTCCCCTGGCAGCGCGGTTATCACACTGAAGTCGCTGATTTCCACCTGACCACCACCATAGCCCAGCAAATGGAAGGAAAACGCTTTGCGCGCGGTCGGGTTGTCGAAGCTGAACTCCATTTCCAGCGGCTCGTCGGCGGTGACTTTCACTTCGTAAGGCAAGCCCAGCGGTACGTCCTGCTCCAGCTGTTTGGCCTTGAGCTGGATATAGGCTGCGCGCTTGGGGTCCAGCGAACGTACCTTGACCCGTACGCGGGTATGCGAACCCTCGGGCATTTCCAGGTACTGGGCGCCGATCAGGTTGTCGGCCCAGTCATCTTTGATGCGCTTGCGCAGCTGGATCGGCGATGGGCCGCCGAACTGGTAACGCAGGTTGAGCGGTGTCTGCAGCAGGGACTGGTCGAGCACCCCGGCGAGGGCACCGATCTGCTGGCCCAGCAGGCTGTCGCCCAGGCCAAGGTAACGTGCCTGGTCGGCGATGAAGCCCTCGCTGGCGTAACGCCGGCAGCGCTGCTGGAAGTCGCATTCGGTGAACACACCCCGGCCGTCGTGATAGCGCAGCATGCCGTTGGTGTAGGAGATCATTTCACGACCGCTGTCGTAATCGCGGTACAGCGAGCGACCGCCGAGCGCCATGGGGATGGGCAGCGCAAAGTAGTCGAGCAGCGAGGTGGCCAGGTCGATATGGCCGTAGGTGCCCCGCTTGATCCGTGGCAACTGCGCCTGCTCCGGCGCCAGGGTGAGGTTGAAGCCCCAGGACGAGGCCAGGCGCACACCGTCGATGCCGTGGGACTCGTCGGAAGTCACCACCACCAGGGTGTCCTTGAGTACGCCCTGGCGTTCGAGGTTGTCGAGGAATGCACCGAGCGCATCGTCCAGGTAGGCGACTGCCGCCTGTTTCGGCGTGTCGTAGCGCTCCATGTACTCGAACGGCGCCGAGTAGGGCTGGTGGGTGCCCACGGTGAGCAGGGTCAACATCCATGGCTTGTCCTGCTTTTGCAGCTGGCCGACGTAGTTCAGCGCCCCCTCGAAGAAGGAGCGATCATCCTTGCCCCAGGGGAAGTCCAGGTAGTTCTTGTTGCGGAACCACTCCTGGCCGTGCACCGAGTCAAAGCCGATGTGCGGCATGATGCGGTCCTTGGCCATGAAGCGCAGGCCGGCACCCTGCAGGTAGTGGGTAGTGAAACCGGCCTGGCGCAACTGCGCTGGCAGGCAGGCCTGGTTGCGATCGTTCTGGGTCAGCAGCTCCATGCCCTTGGGCGTGCCGTTGGCCAGCTTGTCATAGTCACCGCAGAGCATCGCGTACAGGCCACGGATGGTCTGGTGGGTATGCAGCACGTAGTCCGGGGTGTTCATGCCGCGCTCGGCCCACTGGCTGAGCTTTGGCATCAGCTCTTCGTCGAAGCGGCTGTGCAGGGCCTGGCGGTTGGGCCGCAGGTAGGCCCCGGGGATGCCTTCCACGGTGATGATCAGCAGGTTGCGGGCGTTGCCTGGCCCGGCGAGCAGCCGCTGGCCATGCAGGTCGGACTGGGTCAGGCCGGTACTGGCCAGAGGGGTGAAGGTATGTGTGCGGCCCATCCAGCCTTCGACCTGGCGCTGCAGGTTGCCGGCCCCGGCCGACAGCAACTGGTGGGTGAGGTTGTATTGCCGCCATTGGTCGGCGTCGGAAGGTACCAGTTGCTGGCTGCCCCAATGGGCGCCAAACAGCAGCAGCGGAATGGCCCAGGCCTTGCGTGGCACCGGCTGGCTGCGTTGGCTACGGCTGCGCCAGGCGATGGCCAGCCAGCCCAGCAGGCCGGTGCCCATGATCAAGGGCAGCCAGGCATGGGCCAGGCCACCACCGGTCGAGTTTTCCATGAACTGCGGGTCGAGCAGGTATGTCAGGTCAGCGCTGGTGGGCAAACGGCCAACCGCGCTGACCAGTTCGGCCGAAGCCACCCAGAGGGCCGCCCAGGCCAGCAATACGGGGAGCGCCAACCACCACGGCCGACGGTGCAGCAGCAAGACCAGCAGGCTGCCGAGTGCGAGGTCGGACAGGTAACCGAGCGGGTTGGACCAACCCAGCATGGCGCGCGTACCCAGTGGGATCACCAGTACCAGGGTCGCCAGGGCGACAAGCCGGGTACGTGGGTGGTCTGACAGGTTCTTCACGAAAACATCCCTTTTGCCATTAAATCGTCATGCAACTGTGCTTGATGATAACAGGCCGTGGCATGGAAGGCGGTCCGGGACAAGGCTGGTAACCAAAACCGGGCCCTTTAGCGCGGGCCCGGCCGATGGCAAGTATCAGAAGTAGTAGGGGAATTTCAGGCTGAAGGAAAAGTCCGGTGCGTCATCGGTCAGACCAATGGACAGGTTGGGCACGATGGTCAGGTTGTCGGTGGCGGCGAAGGTCATGCCGATGTTGAAGTTGGCTGCGTTGTAGTCGCTGTTGGAGATCGACTGCCAGTCACCACCATCCGGCTTTATCTTGCTCTTGCGGGCGAACTGGTCGGACACCGAGAACGACATGCTCATCTTCTCGTTCAGGGCAAAGGCGATACCGCCGCCGATCTGCCAGGAGTCGCCCAGCTTCACGTCGCCGGGTACCTTGCTGTTGACCTGTGGGCTGATGTCGCTGAACGAGTCTTCCATGTTGTAGGTATAGGACAGGCTGCCGAAGAGCACGGCCGGGTCGAACGTCTTGACCAGCGAGATGCCCGGCGTGATCGACCAGACGCCGTTGCCGGTCGGCAGGCTTTCCGGTACCGACAGGTTGTCGTTGCCCTCGACCTGGCGCAATTTGATGCCATAGGGGTCTTTGCCGGTCGGTGCCTTTATGCGCAAGGTAGCGACGGCGTCAGGCCAGGTCTCGTCTTCGTCGAGGAACTTGTAGGCGACGCCGACGTTGACGTCGCCAATTTCCGGGTCGCGGGTTACGGTTTCGTCCGAGGTGCTCGCCCCGGCTCCCCCCGCACCGCCGGAAGAGTAGGTGGATTCGCGGTACACCACCGGGACGTTGATGTCGAACTGCCAACGCTGGGCGAGGTTGTAGCGGGCAGTCATGTCCAGGGTCCAGTTATCTGCCTTCACCCGGTCAAGGTTGATACTGCCGAGGAAGATCGAGTCCAGTGCCAGGAAGCCGTTGAGCACCAGCGCCCGAGTATCGTAGTGGGTATAGGTGACACCGGTCTCGAAGCTGAACTTGCCGCCGCCGAAGAAGCCGCTGGCCTCGTCATACAGGTTGGACACGCTCTGTGCCGGTTCGGCGTCGGCGGTCAGCGCCTGACCATAGGAGCTGCCGGTGGTGCCCGGTGCACCCGATGCCACCGTCTGTGCGCCCTTGACCCCTTCGGCCGGGGACCTGACCAGGCGTTTGGGCGGTGGTGCTGCCGGGGTTTCCTCGACCTGGCGTACGCGCTGCTCCAGCACCATCAGCGCTTGCTGCTGGGCTTCGTAGCGACGTTTCAGCTCCATCAGTTCCTGCTTGAGAGCCTCAACCTGCGGGTCGGAGGCGGCGTAGAGCAATGTGGCCGGGGCCAAGGTGGTCAAACACACAAAAACTTTGAGCGATAAAGATCGGTGCATGGAATTGCCGTCCCTGCCGACTTCTTTTGATGAGACTGAGCGTAGATCAGTATCCGAATGTGCGAAGTCCTTTGAGCTGATCGAGGCTACCGTTCAGCGAAGCGGCTGTTGGCACGCTTTCACGCATCACCACATTGAGCGTGGTGACGTTGTTCACCCTGTTGCCATTGCCCAGCAGCGTCGAGTTCTGCATCAGGCCACCCTGCGCCAGACGCTGCACGCTGCTGCCCTGGTTGTTACTGGCATTGATATTGAACTGCACCCCTACGCCGCTGGCAGACACACTCAGCGCACCCGCGCCGTTTTCGCCCGTCAGCGTCTGGCCGTTGGCCAGTGCTTGGCCCTGCGGCTGCATGGCGGGCGCCTGGTTGGCCTTGGAGACATTGATGGCGACATCGTTGTAGGCGGTGTTGTTGTCGCCAGCGGCGCGTACCACCTGGGTAACACCCTCTGTGGTGTTGAGGCCGGCACCGCCCGTGACGGTACCGGTACCTGGTGCGGTGGATCCAGCTGACGTTGTGCCGGTGCCGCTTTCGTCGATCAACGACACATAGAATTGCGGTTTGATGGTCGACTGCTGAATCTGCATCGTGCTCGTGGCACCGATCACGTCCCCTTTGGCATTCTGCCAGGTGCTGGACATGACAATGCCGAAACTCACGATCCGCCCCGGCATCACGTAGCGGCCACGCAGGGTCGCCAACTCATGGTCCTTCAGCTCGATGGGCTTGAACGTTTCGGCATGGGTGGGAAGGCTGACGGCCAGGCATGCGATCGCGAGCCAGAATGGGTTCTTCATTGGGGTGCTCCCCGGAGCCTCGTGCTCCTTGTCGTTGCAAGAGTCGTTAGAAGAAGTCGCTTTTGATGAAACCGAAGTCCAGCAGCTCTGCATCCTGCACCGGGGTGAAGTTGTTCACCCGGCCCTTGGCGGTCAGCGGCAGGGGCGGGTCGAGCAGGATGTTGTGCTTGTCGTAGCCTTGGCCGATGACGGCGAAGATGATGCCGTTCCAGCCCTTGAGAAAATCATCGATCTTGTAACGCTTGTGGCCCAGTACCGGGTCACCGATATACACCCAACCCTTGTCGACCTTCTGCATGACCACGAAGTGCTTGTAGCCGCGCACGTCCATCAGCACCACGACCGGGATGCGCACGCTGTGCAGGGTCTCGGGTGCGACCCGGTAGCCGCGGGCACGCATCCCCAGGCTTTCCACGTAGCGTTTCATGTCGAGCATCGAGAAGCCTTGCGTGCGCACCAGGTCCTGGTCGGCGTGGGCCAGCATACCTTCGATGATCTGTTGCTCGTCCACATCCAGCCAGTAGGCCTGGCGCAGGATGGTGGCCAGCGCGGCGGCGCCGCAGCTGAAGTCGGTTTTCTGTTGCACCAGGTCAGCGAACTTGCGCTCGCGTACGCTCTGGATGGGCTTGAACACCACGGCGCCGCCCGGCAGGACGGACAGCGGCATTTGTGCAGCTTCGCTCATGCTGGCCAGGCACAGCAAAAACGCCAGGGCAATGATGCGCATGATCGGATGCCTTCCGGTTCTGTTGAAGAAAGGCCCCCCGAAGGGGGCCTCAAGCACAGCGATCAGAACGAGGTGTTGGAGATGGCCAGCGAGTTGCTCTGCTGGTTGCCCACACCGGCTGCCACGTTCACGCCCAGGTTGCCACTGCCGCCATTCACCGAACCACTAAGGGTTGCAGTGTTGGTAACAGGGTTTGCCCATCCGGTCGGGGTCAGCACTTGGAAGGACACGGTATTGCTCAAGTCGTAGGCACTGCTTTCGCTGTAGCTCTTCGACACGTCGTTCGACGATTGAGACGATTTCTCGCCAGACTTTTCAAACGCCGATTCCGATGCATTGGCATAGGACGACTCGTGAGCCTTCTCATACGAGGAGTCGCGAGACTTCTCGTAGCTCGATTGGCGAGCCTTGTCATACGACGAGTCGAATGCCTTCTCGAACGACTTGTCGTAAGAGCTTTCCCGCGAGTGGTCGACATCCACATTGAGCGATGCATTGAGCGAGGCATCGAAGCTGTCGGTGCGAGTGCGCTCGTGACGGCCGTAATCGGTGCTCGTGGTGCGGGTCGCATCGGCTGCCGCAGCCAGGGAGGCGCTCAGGCTGGCACTGCTGGACGAACTGGCGTTGCCGGACATCGAACCACTGGCATTCCAGCTGTTGGAGCCGCTGGCAGTGGAACTGTGCGAACCACTGGCGTTCATGCTGCTCGAACCGCTGGAGTTCCAGCCACTGGAGCCACTGGAGCTGGCACTTCGCGAGCCGGCCACGCTGAAGCTCGATGACGAGCTGCGGTCGTCGGTCGAATTGAACGTGCCCTCACGCGAGCTGGAACCGCTCTTGGTGGTGGTGATGGTCAGCGTATCCACCCGGTAGGTGCGGTCGGCGCCGTTGTTCACCGTCAGGCCTGGGCCGTTCTGGTCGGCAGAGGCGGTGGCAGTGGCATTGCCCAGCGGGGCACCGGTGTTGGCGATGGCCATGGTGTTCTTCTGCTGGTTCAGGTCGCCGCCAGCGATGTTGATGCCGACGTTACCCTCGGCACCATCGGCCGAGCCGGTCATGACTGCCGAGTTCTGGGTGGACCAGTTGTCGACACGGTTGTTGTTGCTGAACTGGCGAACGTCAGCGGTGGCTTCGGCGGTGCCGAACACGAAGCTGTTGTCCAGGCTGGACTCGGACGATGCATTGGCAATAGCCGCAGCATTGTCCTGCTGGTTGCCGTTACCGGCTGCCACGTTGACACCCACGTTGCCGCTTGCACCCGTGGCCGAGCTGCTCATTTCGGCTTCGTTGATGGTGCCTTGGTTGGTGATGGTATTACCCGTGCTGCGTTGGCTGTCCATGGCGTTGGCTGTGGCATACACAGGGATCCGGGTGGGAGGAGGGGTGTGATGCCCGTTATTGTGGTGACCATTGTGGTGCCCGCCACGCCGGTCGTTCTGATCAGCTTGTACAGCAACAGCCATGACCGCAGCAATTGCGAAAACCAGAGGCTTGATTGCCATCGAGGGTTTCATGGTGATTCTCCGTACTTTTAGGTTAAGTGTTGTTCTTAACTGGATGGGTCAATCCGCGACCCGGATGCTCAAGGTGTTGGCCATTCGGTTTCCCACCCCGGCACTCTGGTTCAACTGAATCACTCCACGGCTACCGGTGAAGGCCTGGTCACTGGTGGTGACCTGGCGATTGCCAGTTGAAGTGTCAATCGGACCGGAGTTGTTGAGCAGCGCCACGTTCTGTTGCATGAGGACGCTGTCGTCGATGCTTTGCGGCTGTGCACCGAGACTGATGCTCAGTGCGTTCGCTTGCTGGGTGTTGGCGCCGGCGCTCTGGTTGACCCCCAGGGCGCCGCTACCGTTGCTGAAGGCGTCGCCCTGTATGGTCGCGCGCGCGTCCATCGCGGAAGTTGCGGGGGCGTTCAGCCGTTGGCGGATTTGCGTGGTGGCGCCAGCCTCGGGCCCTGCGGCGAAGGCGCGCGCGTTGGCCTGTTGCTGTTGGTCGCCGGCTGCCTGGTTGACCGACAGGTTGCCCTGGTAACGGCTGCCCGAGCTGTCGATGTCGGCATTGTTGATCACGGGGACCGGGGATTGCGCGAAGGCCGATGTACTGCACAGCGTGACCAGGATCAGCAGCGTGTGCTTCATCTCACTTGCCTCCGGTCAGGATCTGCAGCGGCGCCAGGCCGCGCTGCACACTCGAGTTGACCATGTTCGAGATGCCATTTCCCGAGCCTGTACCGCGGCCACCGGCCAGGTTGGGCAGTTGGGATTGGTTATTGAGGTTGCCGCCCAGGTTGTTGGTCTGCTGGGTAATCAGGGTGCTGATGCCCGCACCGCTGCTGATGTTGGCGAAGTCGCCATCACTCAGTTCGTTGGTTTGCTTGAGGATGTGAGCGGAAGGATTGGCATTGACGGTGGTGGGGTTGGGGTCGGGTCTTAACGGCGGGACCACAGCGTTGCGTGTCTGCACATCACGGGTTATCACGATGATGCCGTTGTCGGCCTGGGCCGTCAGGCTCAACGAACCCAGCACATAGCCCATCAGCAGCAGGTGATAAAGGCGTTTGTCAGTTTTCCTCACGACGGCAACTCCTTCAATGAGCGCTGGCCCTGTTCAGCGATGTGAACGAGGGAGCAGAAGGTGTGCCGCTTTCGAGAAGCGGTTTCAGATCAAAAGGTTAAGGTAGGCACCATGACAAGCTGCGGCATATTCTGTCTCAGGGCTGAAACAGGCAGCCGCGAGTGGTGCAGGCAGAGCCAGTGTTGGCCTTGATTGGAAGGGTTTTTGCAGGAGTGTTTCAGCGCCTTGACATTACTTTCGATGCCCCGCAAGACCTCATGTTTTCAGGGGCTTCGCCCCACAAGGGTGTGTCAGTGGGTTAACACTCGGTGGGGTAGGATGGCGTATTGCTATCAATGAGCTTAGCTACTGTTTGCAGTGCCAGCAACTGGCGTTGTGGCCAATTGCCCTCAATTATTTTGTACGCCTGCTCATGCCGTTGCAGCCAGTGCAGGCTGTCGTCGAAAAAGCGCTGGCGGTCGCGCAGTTCGGGCTGGCTGCGCTGGCCATCGGCAACCCAATCCACACCTTGCGGGCTCAGCAGCAGGTGCAGGTGGTAATGCCGCGCCAGCAACGCCTGTTCCAGCCAGGCCGGGCAGTCGCCGAACAGGGCGTGGCTCCAGAGCATGTTGCTGAGCAGGTGAGTGTCGAGAATCAGTAGCGACGGTGCCTGCTCACGGGCCTGGTCTTCCCAGGCCAGCTGACCACGAGCGATGGCAGGGATATCGGCATAGCAGGTGTCGCGGCGTTCCTGATCGATGAAGTGGCGCACGTATTCGGCCACCACCACGCCGCCGAAATGCGCCTGGATCACACCGCTGAGCCAGCTCTTGCCACTGGATTCCGGGCCGCACAGCACCAGTACTTTCATGGATTGTGCCGCGCTCATGGCTGCACCAACGCCGGGTCACGGCGCCATTCCAGCCAGCCGCGCACGGCAATCAGGGTGAGCACGGCGAAGAAACCGGCGGTGAAGTACAACTGCTGGTGCAGGTACTGGCCCACGTAGACGATATCTACCACTACCCACAGCGGCCAGCACTGCAGGCGCTTCTGCGCCATCCACAGTTGTGCCACCAGGCTGAAGCCGGTCAGGGTAGCGTCCAGCCAGGGCAGGACGGCGTCGGTCCAGGTGGCCATCGCCGCGCCCAAGGTGGCGCTCAACAGCACCCCGCCGGCCAAACCGACGAGCAATGCCGGGCGCTGCAGGCGGGTGACCTGGCGGGCGTCTTCAGCATGGCCCGGGCGCTTCCATTGCCACCAGCCGTAGACCTGCAGGATGGCATAGGCCAGTTGCAGCAACATGCCGGAGTACAGCTTCACCTCGTAGAACAGCCAGCCATAGATCAGCACCATGACCAGACCGATGGGCCAGCACCAGGCATTCTGCTTGACCGTGAGCCAGACAGCGGTGACGCCGAGGACGGCGGCGATGAGTTCAAGGCCGGACATCGGCGATCCTTGGAGACTGCGGGGGAAGGGCGCGATTGTAGCGGGTCGGCCGGGGAAGGTGTAGGGCGTTGGGGTCTTTGGGGCTGCTTTGCAGCCCATCGCGACACAAGGCCGCTCCTACAGGGGGACGCGATCGTCTGTAGGAGCGGCCTTGTGTCGCGAAAGGGCGCAAAGCGCCCCCGGCATTATACGCGGAACTGCCGCAACAGCTGCTCCAGCTCTTCGCTCAGCTGCCCCAGCGCCATCCCGGCATCGCTGGATTGGCGCGCTGCATCGGCGGTCTGCTGAGACAACCCGGCAGTATCCAGCACGTTGCGGTTGATCTCTTCTACCACGTGCGACTGCTGCAAGGTGGCGCTGGCGATCGAGGCATTCAACGCCGTGAGGTTGTTCAGTGATTGGTTGATGGCATCCAGGCTGGCACCGGCCTCGCGGGCCTGCTCGACCGTCTGGCGCGAGGCCTCGCTGCTGGTGTCGATGGCTTTGACCGCAGCGTCCGACTGGCTTTGCAGGTGCTCGATCATGGTATGGATCTCGGCCGTCGACTGCGCCGTGCGCTGGGCCAGCAGGCGCACCTCGTCGGCGACCACGGCAAAGCCACGGCCCTGCTCGCCGGCCCGCGCCGCCTCGATGGCCGCATTCAGCGCCAGCAGGTTAGTCTGTTCGGCGATGGAGCGGATCACATCCAGTACACCACCGATGCGCGTGCTGTGCCCGGCCAGTTCACGGATCACCTGCACGGCCTGGTCGATGGTCAGCGACAGCCGGTCGATCTGCGCCAGGCTGCCGTGAATGGCCTCCTGGCCGTGTGCCACCTGCTGTTGCGCGGTGCGCATTTCACCGGCGGCCTGCTCGGCGGTCTTGGCCACGTCTTGCACGGCGTAAGTCACTTCGTTGACCGCGGTGGCCACCTGGTCCATCTGCAGCGATTGCTGGGCGCTGTGCTGCTGCGCGGCACCGGCGTTGTCGCCGACATGCCCGGCGGATCGGGCCAGGGCATGGGCCGCGCCTTGCAACTGGCCGACCACGCCTTGCAGCTTGCCATTGAAGCGGTTGAAGTGCTCGCCCAGGTGGGTGATTTCGTCCCGGCCGTGAGTGTCCAGGCGCCGGGTCAGGTCGCTTTCGCCGCTGGCGATGTTGCCCATGGCCTGCACTGCTTCCTGCAACGGGCGGGCGATGCTGCGCGCAATCAGCATGACCACCAGCGCCATCAGCAGGGCGATGGCCACGCCCACCAGCGAGGCGTCGCGCAACTGGCGGGTGAATTCGGCCTGCACGTCATCGACGTACACGCCTGAGCCGATGATCCAGCCCCAGGGCTTGAACAGCTGGATGTAGGACGTCTTGGCCACCGGCTCGCTGGCACCGGGCTTGGGCCAGCGGTAGTTGACCGGCCCGGCGTCCTGCTGCCGAGCCAGGGCGACCATCTCGTTGAACACGGCAAAGCCGTCGGGGTCGCGGATGGCCGACAGGTCCTGGCCGTCGAGCTTGGGGTTGGCCGGATGCATGATCATCTTCGGCCCCAGGTCGTTGATCCAGAAGTAGTCATCGTGGTCGTAGCGCAGCGCCCGCACCACTTGCAGCGCCTGTTGCTGGGCCGCTTCACGGCTGAGCGTGCCGGCTGCCTCCAGCTCTTGGTAATAGGCCAGCACACCGGCTGCGGTCTGCACCACGTGGCGGGTTTTCTCCGCTTTGGCCTGGTACAGGTCACCGTGGATCTGGCGCAGCATCAGCAGGCCCAATACCACCAGCATGGCCACCGCCACCAAAAGGATCAGCCACAGACGGCGGCTGATAGACATCGATCTCAGGGTTTTCATACCACAGCTCCCGCATTGTTCTTTTTATTCAGGCGCATCCAAGCATGCTTTGCGCGAGGCCCCCACACGACTAATGGCTAAGTGCTATCCATTCAATAGTCTGCAGCAGTTTGTACAAGGTGATTGCGAAGGCGCTCTGCTAGGATTTCGGCCGCGCAAGATGAAACCTTTAGGCGGCGTGAACTTTTCTACTGGCATTACGCCCAACAGTCGCTGTAAAACAGCCGGGCCGCGCGCGGCAATTTCAAGCAAATCAAGAACAAGGGGCCTGCAACGAGCAGTGCTCCATCGGGGGAACGATGGATTTTTGGACTGCCTTCCAGGCAATCATCTTAGGCGTGGTCGAAGGGCTGACGGAGTTTCTGCCGATCTCCAGTACCGGCCACCAGATCATCGTCGCCGACCTGATCGGGTTTGGTGGCGAACGGGCCATGGCTTTCAACATCATCATTCAGCTGGCGGCGATCCTGGCGGTGGTGTGGGAGTTTCGCGGCAAGATCTTCGACGTGGTCTTCGGCCTGACCAGCCAGCCCATGGCGCGGCGTTTCACCGGTAACCTTTTGCTGGCTTTCCTGCCGGCAGTGGTGCTGGGCGTGCTGTTCGCCGACCTGATCCACGAATATCTGTTCAACCCGATCACCGTGGCGGCTGCGCTGGTGGTGGGCGGGGTGATCATGCTCTGGGCCGAGCGCCGCGAGCACCGTGTGGAGGTAGACCACGTGGACGACATGCGCTGGAGCCACGCGCTGAAGATCGGCTTCATCCAGTGCCTGGCGATGATCCCGGGCACTTCGCGCTCCGGCTCGACCATCATCGGTGGCCTGCTGTTCGGCCTGTCGCGCAAGGCAGCGACCGAGTTCTCGTTCTTCCTGGCGATGCCGACCATGGTCGGTGCGGCAGTGTATTCGGGCTACAAGTACCGCGACCTGTTCCAGCCTGGTGACCTGCCGGTATTTGCCATTGGCTTCGTGACTTCGTTCATCTTTGCCATGATCGCCGTGCGTGGCCTGCTCAAGTTCATTGCCAACCACAGCTACGCGGCGTTCGCCTGGTATCGCATTGCCTTTGGCCTGCTGATTCTGGCGACCTGGCAGTTCGGCTGGGTTGACTGGGCGACGGCCCATGGCTGAGGCGTCACGGGGACAAAGGGTGGAGGGCGTACGTAATGTGCGCCTGAAGCTGCTGCTGTTGGGCCTGCTGTGCCTGCTGCCGGGCCTGGGCGCGGCGCGCATGGCCTGGATCGACCAGGCCTGGTGGCCGCTGGCGCTGTACCCGGCAATGAGCCTGATCAGCCTGTTGCTGTATTGGCAGGATAAACAGCAGGCGCGTACCCAGGCCTGGCGTACGCCAGAGAAGGTGCTGCATGCCAGTGAGCTGCTGGGCGGCTGGCCGGGGGCACTGCTGGCGCAGCAGCTGTATCGGCACAAGACTCGCAAGGTGTCGTACCAGCTGGTGTTCTGGGGGATTGTGCTGGTGCACCAGGTGTTCTGGGCGGACTGGCTGTTTCTTGGTGGGCGGTATCTGCCCTTCAGTTGATATGTGATTGTGCCGGGCTCTTCGCGGGCTTGCCCGCTCCCACAGGATTTTCACTGCCCTCAAGGTCTGTGGAGTACCTGTAGGAGCGGGCAAGCCCGCGAAGAGGCCGGCACAGGCTAGCTAGATTACCAACCCCACCTGCAACCGCTTCGGCAACCGCCGCACCACCAGCTGGTGCGAGCGCTGCAACAGATCACACAGCTCCTCACGCCCCATGGGGTAGGGCGATGCCATGCTGATCCACCGCGCCCGTGCCAGGTACGGCGCAGGCCGCACCCCCGGGCGGTCGCAGTAGCCAAGAAACAGTTCGTCGGCCACTTTGAACGACAACCCCGCACCCGCCAGGTCGAGCACCGCGAACATCTTGTTGCCTGCTACGGAGAACACCCGGATGCCGCCCCATTTGTAGTCTTCCCGCGCACCCGGCAGGCTCAGGCAGAACGCTGCCACCTGGGCTTCGCTCATGTTCCGCTCAGACATACTTTTCTCCACAGGCCTCGAACGACGCCGCCAGGTGGTCGATCCATACCCGTACCGCAGGCAGCAAGCCGCGCCGGTGCGGGTACACCGCCTGCAGGTAGCCACCCGGCAGCGACCAGTCCGGCAGCAGGCGCACCAGTTCGCCACGCTCCAGTTCTTCTTCACAGAACATGCTGGGCAGCGCGGTAAACCCGAGGCCTGCCCGTACAGCAGCATTACGTACTACGAAATCATCGATGGCAAGGCGCGGTTCCAGGGCGATTTCCTGCTGTTTGCCGTGGGGGCCGAACAGCCGGAAGTGTACCAGCCGGTCCGCCTCGGCAGCGCCCAGCACCGGCAATGATGCCAGTTGGCCCGGTTCGCGGATGTGGTCGGCGAAACCGGGCGCTGCAACCAGTTGCATCTGCGCCTGGCGCAGGCGGCGGGTGACCAGGGCCGGGTCTTCATCGCCCAGGTCGCGTACGCGCAGGGCCACGTCGATACCTTCGGAAATGAGGTCTACCCGGCGGTTGAGCAGCACCATGTCCAGTTGCACCAGCGGGTACTGCGCAAGAAAGCGGCTGATCACATCCGGCAGAAAGGCGTGGGCCAATGCCACCGGGCACGACACCCGCAAGCGCCCGCGCGGTTCGCTGCTCATGCTGGCCACGGCTTCGTCGGCGGCTTCGGCTTCCAGCAGCATGGCCTGGCAGTGGTGCAGGTAGCGCTCGCCCACCGCGGTGAGCTTCAGTTGCCGTGTAGTGCGTTGCAGCAGGCGCGTGCCCAGGCGTTCTTCCAGCTCGGCGATACGCCGCGAAAGGCGCGATTTGGGGATGCCCAGCTGGCGGCCCGCTGCGGCGAAACCGCCGGCTTCGACCACGCGGGCGAAGTAGAAAAGGTCGTTGAGGTCTTGCATGGGAATGTCTCACTGTTCCACCAGTAGGACAAACTAACGCATTTTTGCTGCCTTATCAGCCATTGTTGATGTCGGTAGGATTCTCCCCATCGTGATCGCCCAATGTCGCGGTCTTCATTCACAGGAGAATCCCATGAAACTGTTGCACATCGATTCCAGCATCCTGGGCGACAATTCCGCCTCCCGCCAACTGAGCCGTGAAGTGGTCGAAGCCTGGAAAGCCGCCGACCCGAGCGTGGAAGTGGTGTACCGCGACCTGGCCGCTGACGCCATCGCCCACTTCTCCGCGGCAACCCTGGTAGCGGCTGGCACCCCGGAAGACATGCGTGACGCAGCCCAGGCCTTCGAAGCTAAGCTGAGCGCGGAAACCCTGGAAGAGTTCCTGGCTGCCGATGCCGTGGTGATTGGTGCGCCGATGTACAACTTCACCGTGCCGACCCAGCTCAAGGCCTGGATCGACCGCGTTGCCGTCGCCGGCAAGACTTTCCGTTACACCGAAGCCGGCCCGGAAGGCCTGTGCGGCAACAAGAAGGTAGTGCTGGTGTCCACCGCCGGTGGCCTGCACGCTGGCCAGCCGACTGGCGCCGGGCATGAGGACTTCCTCAAGGTATTCCTGGGTTTCATCGGCATCACCGACCTGGAAATCGTCCGCGCCCATGGCCTGGCCTATGGCCCTGAGCACCGCAGCCAGGCGATCGATGCTGCCCAGGCGCAGATTGCCAACGAGCTGTTTGCTGCTGCCTGATCGAAGGTACGCGATCGAATGTAGGAGCGGCCTTGTGTCGCGATGGGCCGCGAAGCGGCCCCAGGGTTTCAGCGTTGACGCCGAGAATTCTGGGGCCGCTTTGCGGCCCATCGCGACACAAGGCCGCTCCTACAGTGATCGCGTCGGCCTGGTGTCAGGCCACTGGAATAGCCGGGTCAGCCGCTGCCAGCGCCGCAGCACGTTCGGCCGCCGGTGGATAGATCCACACGGTATTGATCTGCGCCTTCAAAACCTTGGCTTCGGCCTTGTCCTCCGGTGGCGACACCGTGCGTTGCCACCCTTCGGTATACACCGCCCCCCAGGCCCCAAGGTCCAGGCAGGTCACGTACTTGGGCTGGCTGTAGGTCTTCGGTGCCACGCCAATCAGCTCGGCCGCCGCATTGTTGCCCGCATGACGCCCCAGCGGAATCGCATGCTGGCAGGACATCACCGCATGATTGCCAGCCTCGTCGCAGGCGGCGTAGGCCACATCACCCGCCGCGTACACGGCATCATTGCCTTTCACCTTGAGATTGCCATCGACATGCAAGCGGCCCTGGCGGTCGCGCTCGCCACTGATCTGTTCGGTGAGCGGGTTGGCCTTGAAGCCCACGGTCCAGATCACCGTGCTGGCGTCGATGCGCTGGCCGTTGTCCAGCACCACGCCGGCAGGGTCGACCGAGGCTACCGTGGCGCCACAGATCCACTCCACGCCCAGGGCCTCGGAGGCCTGCTCGATGGCGGGGCGGATGCCGTCACCCAGGGCCGCGCCAATCCTCGCCCCACGGTCGACCACCACCACGCGCAACGCTGCGTCCTCGCCGAGGATTTCGCGCAGGCGGGCCGGCAGTTCGGTGCCGGTCTCGATGCCGGTAAAACCTCCACCGGCCACCACCACGGTATTGCGCGCCGGTGTGTCGGGCAGGTTGGCCAGTGACTTCAGGTGGGTTTCCAGGCGCGCGGCGCTGTCGAGCTTGTCGACATCGAACACATGCTCGATGCCGACCATGTCGGGCCGGTTGAGCACGCTGCCGCAGGCCATGATCAGGCGGTCGTAGGGCAGGGTGCATTGGGTTCCGCTGCGGGTGCGATAGCCCACACGGCGGGCCGCTTCATCTATATGAAAGGCCGTGCCCTGCACGAAGCGGACGTTGGCGGCATCGAACAGCTCCTGCAACGGCGCGGCCATGGTATGTACGTCGGGTTCGTAGAAGCGCGGGCGCACATGCAGCTCGGCCTGGGGTGCAAGCAAGGTGACCTCGACATCCTTGCGGCCATGGAGGTCAAGCTGGCGGGCGGCGCTGAGCGCGCTCCACAGGCCGGCAAAGCCCGCGCCTATGATCAGGATCTGCTTCATGGTTGTGCTCCTCTAAAGTTCGGTTAACAAGGTAGACCCTGTTGCTGGATATTGGGGAGCGAGCATGCTTCAGAATGTTGGCGGCGTGATCACCCAGATCACCACGGCATCGACTTCGCCGGGGTTGCCGTAGCGGTGCGGTTCCTGGCTCGAGAAGCTGAAACTGTCTCCTTCACCCAGCTGGAAATGCCGCTCGCCCACCCACAGCTCGAAGCTGCCGCTAAGGATGTAGCCGGCCTCTTCACCGTCGTGGCTGTAGCTCTGTTGGCTGTAGCTGCCCGGAGGGAAGCGCGAATGCAGGATTTCCAGCTGACGGTTGGGCTGGGGCGTGAGCAGTTGATCGACGATACCGTCTTCGTAATGCACGCTCAGGCGGCTGTTGCGTCGTACCACATAGCCCTGGTCTTCGGGCGCAGTGATGGCTTCGCTGGCGAAGAACCACTGGATGGTCACCCCCAGGCTGCGGGCGATGTTGAACAGCGCCGGAATCGATGGATAGGAGAGGTTGCGCTCCAGCTGGCTGATGTAGCCGGCGGTCAGCTCACTGTGCGCGGCCAGCTCCGCCAGGGTCATGCCACGGCGCTTGCGCAGGCCGCGAATGCGGCTGCCGAGAAACTGCGGCGCGGCGCCCCCGGCTTCGCTGGCGGGGGGCTGGGGGAGTTGGCTCATGCACGTCGGTCCATCGTAAAAGCCGCAGTATGTACAGCCTCAGAGCGCCCAGGCAACCGTCAGGCCATCGTGAATCGCTTCTTCGGCGGTACGCGGCGCCAGGCAGTCGCCAATGCGGCGCACCTCGACCAAGCCAGCCAGCTCCGTTGCCAGGCGGTCTTCCGGTTGATGGCCCTGGCACAGTACCAGGGTGTCGATGCCTTCGAAGATCATCGGTTCGCCGCTGGCGGTGTGCTGCAGGTACACCGTGTTGTCGTCGCAGCCATACAGGCGGGCATACGGTGTGATGGGAATACCCAGGCGATGCAGCTCGCCGGCCAGTTGGTCGCGCACGTACAGCGGCAGGCTTTCGCCGCAATGGGTGCCATTGACCGCCAGCTGCACCTGGTGGCCGTCGCGTACCAGGCGTTCGGCGATGCCGGGGCCGATCCAGTCGCAGCGCCAGTCGATCACCAGTACCGAGCGGCCCGGTTTTGCTTCACTGCGCAGTATTTGCCAGGCATCCACCACCTGTAGATCACCGGTGCGCTCGAAGGCCGGCCAGTAGGGGGTGGCACCGGTGGCGGCGATCACCAGGTCGGGGCGTTCCCGTTCGACCAGTGCGCGGTCGACCCGGGTGTTGCGCACCACTTCCACGCCCGCCAGGGCCATTTCCCGTTGCAAGTTGGTGCTGGCGCCACCGAACTCGCTGCGCCGTGGCAGCAACTGGGCCAGCAGCACCTGGCCACCGAGCTGCGGGCCAGCCTCGTACAGCGTGACCTGATGCCCGCGCGCAGCGGCCACGGCGGCGGCTTTCATGCCGGCGGGCCCGCCACCGGCCACGAGGATGCGCTTGGGGCGGGTGGTGGGTGGCAGTTGCTCGTACTGCAACTCGCGGCCAGTCTCCGGTCGCTGGATGCAGGAAATGGGCAGGCCGCGGTGGAAATGGCCGATGCATGCCTGGTTGCAGGCGATACAGGCACGTACGTCTTCGACCTGGCCATGCTCGGTCTTGTTGGGCATCTGCGGGTCGCATATAAGCGCGCGGGTCATGCCGCAGACGTCGGCCTGGCCACGGGCCAGGATCAGTTCGGCTTCCTGGGGCTGGTTGATACGCCCGGTGACGAACAGCGGGATGCCCAGGTGTTGTTTGAAGGTGCCGGCCTCACGGGCCAGGTAGGCCGGTTGAATAGCCATCGGCGGCACGATATGCACGGCGCCGCCGAGGGACGCCGACGTCCCGGCAACGATGTGCAGGTAGTCGAGCTGGCCTTGCAAGGCAACCGCTGCGGCCAGCGATTCATCCTCGCTCAGCCCCTGGCTGTCGCGCTCGTCGGCACTGATGCGCAGGCCGATGATGAACTGTTCGTCGGTAGCCGCGCGTACGGCGGCCAGCACTTCGCGCAGGAACCGCAGGCGCTGCTCCAGCTCACCGTTGTAGCCATCCGAGCGCTGGTTTACCCGCGGGTTGAGGAACTGCGCAGGCAAGTAGCCATGGCTGGCCACCACTTCAACGCCATCCAGCCCGGCCTGGTGCAGGCGGCGGGCAGCGCTGGCATAGCCCTGGACGATCTCGTCGATCATCGCTTGGTCCAGTGCGCGCGGCATCACCCGGAAGCGTTCATTGGGTACCGCGGACGCCGAGTAGGCCACCGCCAGCAAACCGTCCGCCGACTCCATGATCTCCCGCCCGGGGTGGAACAGTTGTGACAGCACCACGGTGCCATGCTCATGGCAGGCCTCGGCAAGCTGGCGGTAGCCGTCGATGCAGGCATCGTCGGTGGCCATCAGCACATGCGAGGTGTAGCGAGCGCTGTCATGCACCCCGGCCACCTGCAGCACGATCAGGCCCACGCCACCGGCGGCGCGGGCGCGCTGGTAGGCGATGAGCTTGTCGTTGACCAGGTTGTCGGTAGGCAGGCAGGTGTCGTGGCCGGTGGACATGATGCGGTTCTTCAAGCGTTTGCCGCGGATCTGCAAGGCTTCGAACAGATGAGGGAAGGCGGTCTGCATACAGGCGGCTCCGGTGCGATGTTGTTCTTGTTCTTTTATAAAAGTGTAGCGACAGTAAAAAATCAACTTGTTTTTTAACTGGTCGGCGACTAGGTTTTCCTCACCCTCGTGGCGAGGGCGTGACCTCACAACAACAAGAAAACGGGCCCCTCGGGCACCGGCAGGAGGCAACTACGATGCAGGTATTCCCACGTGTAAGCAGCCTTTGCGCAGCGTTGCTGGCCATGGGCCTGGGCAGTGCGCAAGCGGCACCGCAGATGGTCGTGGTCGGCTATGGTGGTGCCGGCCAGAAAGCTCAGGACGAGGCGATCTTCAAACCGTTCAGTGCCCAGGATGGCAGCAAGCTGATCCAGAGTGAGTACAACGGCGAGATGGCACGGATCCAGGTAATGGCCGAGACCGGCAATGTCGACTGGGACGTGGTGCAGATAGAAGGGCCTGACCTGATGCGCGGCTGCGACGAGGGCGTCTACGAGCAGTTGGACTGGCAGCGCATGGGCCATGCGGATGAACTGATTGCCGACGCCGCACAGGCCTGCGGCTCGGCCGCGCTGGTATGGAGCGTGGCCATTGCCTATGACCGCAACAAGCTGGCACAGGCGCCTGCGTCGTGGGCCGACTTCTGGGACGTGAGCAAGTACCCGGGCAAGCGCGGCCTGCGCAAGCGTGCGGTGTACAACCTGGAGTTCGCCCTGATGGCAGATGGGGTGAAGGTCGAGGATGTGTACCAGGTACTGGCCACCCCGGCAGGGGTCGAGCGTGCCTTTGCCAAGCTCAGCGAGCTCAAGCCGTATATCCAGTGGTGGGACGCCGGCGCCCAACCTGCCCAGTGGCTGGCGGCGGGAGACGTGGTGATGACCTCGACCTATAGCGGGCGCATCGCCGTGGCGGCCCAGCAGGGCAGCCCGCTGGCGGTGGTCTGGCGTGGCAGCCTGTATGGCATGGATTACTGGGCGATCATCAAAGGCTCGCGGCATGTCGACCAGGCCAAGCGGCTGATTGCCTACGCCAACCAGCCGGACACCCAGGTGCGTTATGTGCAGCAGATTCCCTATGGGCCGACCAACACCCAGGCGGCGGCGAAGCTAGACCCGTCCCTGGCCAGCTGGGTGCCTACTTCGCCGCAGAACCTGCAGGGGGCGTTGGCGATGAATGTGGAATTCTGGGTCGACCATGGCGAAGAGCTGGAACAGCGCTTCAATGCGTGGGCCAGCAAATAGCGTACTGCAAAGGTATAACGATGATGACCACAACGGAACAAAGCCTGCGCCAGGAGCTGGCCGCCTGCTATCGGCTGATCGCCCATTTCCGCATGAGCGACCTGATCTTCACCCATATTTCCCTGCGCCTGCCGGGGCCGGAGCACCACTTCCTGATCAATCCGTACGGCTTGCTGTTCGATGAGATCACGGCCTCCAGCCTGGTGAAGATCGACCTGCAGGGCCGGCCGGTTGAAGCGACGCCGCACCCGGTCAACCCGGCCGGTTTCGTCATCCACAGCGCCATCCATGCTGCCCGCGAGGATGCCCGCTGTGTGTTGCACACCCACACCCGGGCAGGTTGTGCGGTGGCGGCGCTGGAATGTGGGCTGCTACCGCTCAACCAGATGTCCATGGAGTTTTATGGCAAGGTGGCATACCACGCCTATGAAGGGATTGCGCTGGACATGGATGAGCAGCGAAGGCTGGTAGCCGACCTAGGCGACAAGCCGGTGATGATCCTGCGCAACCATGGCCTGCTGACCACTGGGCGCAGCGTGGCCGAAGCATTCCTGCGCATGTACTACCTGGAGAAGGCGTGCGAGATCCAGTTGGCGGCACAGAGTGCCGGGCAGGTGATTTTGCCGCCGGCCGAAGTGTGCGCGCATACCGAGCGGCAGTTCAATGAGCCTGGACGAGGGTTGAAACAGGGCGAACTGGCGGATCCGGATGCGTTGCAGCTGGCATGGGCGGCACTGTTGCGGATGCTGGAAAAGGTCGCACCTGGATACCGGAGCTGACGCTCCGCCACCTCGGCAACCCTTGCACGATAACAGTCACTGTTGCGCACCTCTGGGCCGCAACTGTGCTGGTCCCTGTCAAAGGAATAGCCTTATGCTGTAACGAAATATGTCTAGAAAGCTTGAAGAAGGATGTCGCAATGCCACTCAAGGATCTGCTCATCGCCCTGGTGGTGATTGTCGCCTGGGGAGTCAACTTCGTGGTCATCAAGGTTGGCCTCGATGGGTTGCCGCCGATGTTGCTGGGGGCATTGCGCTTCTTGCTGGTGGCATTCCCGGCGATCTTGCTGGTCAAGCGGCCGAAGTTGCCCTGGCGCTGGCTGATCGCCTACGGCGCGACCATTTCGCTGGGCCAGTTCGCTTTCCTGTTCCAGGCCATGTACAGCGGCATGCCGCCAGGGCTGGCCTCGCTGATCCTGCAATCGCAGGCGTTCTTCACCCTCGGCTTCGCCGCGTTGTTCCTCGGCGAGCGGCTGCGCCTGGCCAGCGTGCTGGGGCTGCTGGTGGCCGCCAGCGGCCTGGCGCTTATCGGCAGCGAAGACGGCGGCCATGTACCGATGTTGGCGCTGGTGCTGACCCTGTGTGCCGGCGCCATGTGGGGCATGGGCAACATCATCACCCGGCGCTTTGGCTCGGTTGACCTGGTGGCGCTGGTTATCTGGGGCGGGCTGATCCCGCCACTGCCGTTCCTTGCGTTGTCCTGGTGGCTGGAGGGGCCGGAGCGCATCGGCCACGCCATTGCCAATATCAGCTGGAGTTCGGTATTGGCCCTGGCTTACCTGGCGTTTGTCGCCACCATGCTCGGCTACAGCCTGTGGAGCAAGCTGCTGTCGCGCCACCCGGCCGGCAAGGTGGCGCCGTTCTCGCTGCTGGTGCCTGTGATTGGCCTGAGTTCGTCGGCGTTGTTGCTGGGCGAGCGTCTGACTGCGACCCAGGGCTGGGGCGCATTGCTGGTGATGGCAGGGTTGCTGGTGAACGTGTTTGGCGCAAGGCTTGGGCGCCGGTTAAGGGCTGTCAGCGCGTAGCTGACTCTGTGGGAGCGGACTTGCGTTGCGAAAGGGCCGCTCCCACAAATGCGCGTTGCAAACAGGGCGCTCTGTTAGAATCGGCCTCTTTTGCCAGGCCAATGGAGCGCACCCATGATCATTTCAACCACCAGCCAGCTCGAAGGCCGCCCGATTGCTGAATACCTGGGTGTGGTCAGCTCCGAATCGGTGCAGGGCATCAATTTCGTGCGCGATTTCTTTGCACGTTTTCGCGACTTCTTCGGCGGGCGTTCGCAAACCCTGGAAAGCGCACTGCGCCAAGCCCGGGAGCAGGCCACCGAAGAACTGAAGGCGCGGGCACGCCAGTTGCAGGCCGATGCGGTAGTGGGTGTGGATTTCGAGATCAGCATGCCGTCGGTACAGGGCGGCATGGTCGTGGTATTTGCTACCGGTACAGCGGTGCGCCTGAAGTAGAGCGTCTGCCGCTGGTCGGGTCCAAGGCTTCGGTCTGGGCGGTCCGCAAATGACCAGCTAGTCTCACTTTCACAGGTCGCGTTTGGTAGAGCAACTGTTCTGGTTGCCGACGCGTCCGCCACTGGAGGGAGACAGGGCATGAGCGAATCCTTTTTCGAAGACCTGAACGACGCGTTCCCGATCAACAGCCAGGTGCGTTGCGGCCAAGCGGCATTTCGCCTGGGCTTCGCCCACATGACGCTGGATGATTCCGAACAGCTCCAGCCTGCACATCTGCAGCGCAGCAAAAAAGGCCGCTTCATGCCGCGGGTTCCGCTCAAGAAGTGATCCCGCTCCAGCACAACCCCGCCGAATGGCGGGGTTTTTATTGCCATTTCTTGATCCGCCTCATGGCATTGCCGGGTAGCACTCGCAGGATGGCCAAGGCTGTGGTTTTCTTGCGCGGCATTCCAGCAACGGAGGATTGAATGCTCATGCGAGTCAGGGAAGAGACCTATTGGCAATGGGCCGACGCACAGCTGCACAGCCGCTGCCACGACGAAGCACTCAGTGACGGCACCACGCTGGACGTGCAGGTGCGCCTGTCGCGCCTGGGGGCGACCCAACTGTTTTTGGGGTTGTACGCCGGTGATGGGCGAGCGTTGCTGGAGGAGTATTACCCCGCACGCCCAGGCGAGACCATGACTCGCGCTCTGGTGTGGGGTGTAGACCGCGCCCGGGCGATGGCAACCGGCGCCTTGCCGCTGCCGGAGCCCCGCAGCCAGCGGCGCCAGGCATGAAAAAGCCCGGCCTGTGCGGGCCGGGCTCAGATAAAGGTGGGAACCCTCAGTTTAGCGGTTCGATCACCTTGACTGCCTGCTGCTCACGGGCAGCGGGCCATTCTTGTTGCAGGGTCTGCAGGACGCGGCCGACGAACTCGGTATCGGCGGCGGCCTTCTTGCCGACGTAGCCTTGGCCACGGCGGTAGACCTTGAAGCGGGCACGCATGCTGGGCAGGTGCTCTTCGAATTCATCTTCGACGGTGTTCGGTGGCAGGCGGTCGAGGCGCACTTCACCGGTCTGGCTTACCCACAGCAGATGGTCGTCAAGGCTGTCCTTGCGTACGGCGAACAGCTGGGCCAATTGGTCGATAGTCGGATTGTTGTTCAAGTTCATCATAAAGCCCCCATTACCCATTCGTAGGTGATTTTTCACAGTTGGCGCTACCACGGTGTAGCGCACTACCAAGGCTGCTACAGCAGCATCGCAACAGGGGCTTTCTCACGCTGCCTTTTGGACAGTTTCCCTCTCCACGGACGGCCTGCGTTACCGCGCAGGCCGTCTGGAACACCCTTGCCACCGCTCCCGATCAGGGAGACGGCTTCATCATGCCCAAGGGCGATGAACGGCGTCAACCATTTTGTAGTGAATATTTTTGCTCACTACATTGTGTCGTTTTGTTCGACAATCGCTGCCCGCACTACAGCCCGGAGAGAATGTCGAAGGCTGCGCGCACCCGGGCTTCGTTCGGGTAGTTTCGGTTGGCCAGCAACACCACGGCCAGTTGTTCGGCGGGCACGAACGCGGCGTAGGCGCCGAAGCCATTGGTCGAGCCGGTCTTGTTGTACCAGGCTGCCGGCAGCGGCGGCAGGGCTGGTTGCAAGCGTGTGGTTGCCTGCGGTTCACGGATAAGCTGCGGGCCGTTGCCATCGATCAGTGTGGCCAGCGTGACCGGGTAGGGGTAACGCTCCCAGCCCAGGCCCTGGGTCATGGCGCCGACCTGGAAGTAGCCCCGCTGGGTGATGGCCGTGGCTTGTGCCAGCGCCGGTGGCAAGCCCTCCGGCTGCATGTGCAGGCGCACATAGCGCAGCAGGTCGCTGGCGCTGGTCTTGATGCCGTAGGCTTCGTCGGCGTAAGGGCCGGGGCCGACACGCACCGGCTTGTCGGCACTGTCGTAGCCCTGGGCATACAACCCCTGGGCGCTGGCCGGGACCTGCAGATAGGTGTTTTCCAGGCCCATCTGTTTCAGCAGGCCCTCGCTCATCAGCGTGGAAAATGGCTGATGCTGCGCGCGGGCGGCCAGGTCACCGAACAAGCCCAGGCTGGGGTTCGAGTAGCAGCGCTGGGTGCCGGGTTTGGCGCGGGGTTGCCAGTGACGGAAGAAATCGACCACCTGCTGCGCCGTCTGCACCGCATCCGGGAACTGCAACGGCAGGCAGTCGGCACTATAGGCGCCCAGCTCCAGCACGCTTGCGTCGCCGATGGGGGCGCCGGCAAGGGCCGGGTGATAGCGCTTGGCCGGGGCATCGAGGTCCAGCTTGCCTTCGGCACTGGCCAGTGCGGCCAGGGTGGCGGTGTAGGTCTTGCTCAGCGAACCGATCTCGAACAGCGTGTCGCGGCTGACCGGCACATTGTCGGCCTTGCTGGCCACGCCATAGCTGAAGTAGTACGCGTGGTTGCGAGCATAGACAGCCACGGCCATGCCGGTGATGCCTTGCTCTTGCATCAGCGGGCGGATGATCTGGTCGACCTTGGCCTGCAACTGGTCGTCGGCCTGGGCGGCACTGTAGCCCAGGGTGAGAGTGATGGCGGCTGCAAGTGCAGCCAGGCGGGAGAGGGGCATGAGCGAGTCCTGTGCTGGAGCGTGTCCGTTGAGCGACACCGGTGGGGGTTCCGGCGTTAGCGGCGAAAAGCCGAAGACCTTATCGTCTGCCCTTGCACAATGACAAGACGGAAACTGTGATGAAGTATTTGCGCATGTTATTCGACAATTTCACCCTGGCCTTGCTCGGGGTGGTGCTGATTGCCACCGTGCTGCCTTGCTCGGGCGACGGCGCAGTGTATTTTGGTTGGCTGACCAACCTGGCCATCGGCCTGCTGTTCTTTCTGCACGGCGCCAAGCTGTCGCGTGAGGCGATCATTGCCGGAGCGGGGCACTGGCGCCTGCACTTGCTGGTGTTCTCCTGCACCTTCGTGCTGTTCCCGCTGCTGGGCCTGGCGTTCAAGCCACTGTTCGTGCCGCTGGTGGGCAACGAACTTTACCTGGGCGTGCTCTACCTGTGTGCCTTGCCGGCTACCGTGCAGTCGGCCATCGCCTTCACTTCGCTGGCGCGTGGTAACGTGCCGGCGGCCATTTGCAGTGCGGCGGCATCCAGCCTGCTGGGTATCTTCCTCACGCCGTTGCTGGTAATGATGTTGCTGGGGGCCAGCGGTGATACCGGTTCTGGTCTGGATGCGGTGCTGAAGATCACCCTGCAGCTGCTGGTGCCGTTCGTGGCCGGGCAGGTCGCCCGGCGCTGGATCGGTGCCTGGGTCAAGCGCAATGCGCGCTGGCTCAAGGTGGTGGACCAGGGTTCGATCCTGCTGGTGGTCTACACCGCGTTCAGCGAGGCGGTGGTCACCGGGCTGTGGCACACGGTATCGCCGCAGCACCTGGCCGGGTTGTTTGCCGTGTGCGGAATCTTGTTGGCGGTGGTGTTGTACGGTACCCGGCTGCTCGGCAAGCTGCTGGGCTTTGACCTGGAGGACCGCATTACCATCCTGTTCGCCGGTTCGAAGAAGAGCCTGGCTACCGGGGTGCCAATGGCGCAGGTGCTGTTCGTCGGCAGTGGCATTGGCGCGATGATCCTGCCGCTGATGCTGTTCCACCAGATTCAGCTGATGGTCTGTGCAGTGCTGGCGCAACGTTATGCCAGCCGTGAGCAGGTGGCTGAAGAAGCTTCGGCGGCGTCCTGACACCTGGTTTGGCCACTGATGCGGTCGCCGTGTAGGAGCGGCCTTGTGTCGCGAAAGGGCCGCAAAGCGGCCCCGGCAATATCTGCTCCAAGCTGAAATCGAGGGGCTGCTGCGCAGCCCTTTCGCGACACAAGGCCGCTCCTACACGGCGACCGCGAAATGACCAGAAATTATCTGGCCTGCCCTGAACCACGCTCGCGCAGCGCCTTGCCTACCTCGGCCTCGATCTTGTAGGCCGGCGCTTCCAGGTCGTCGTAGTTGCGCGTGTAGCGCCGGGCGAACTCTTCTACACCCAGCTGCTGATACTGCTGCACATGCTTGAGCTCATGTGCCCACAACGCCACGTTGTCCTCGGCGTCGGCGGGGCGGCGGAAGATGATCGTGTCGATCAGCGTCACGGCGTTCACATCGGGGTTCTGCAGCAGCGCATTGGCCGCGCTCATCTGCTGTTCGTCACCCACCCGGAAGCGCGCCGCGTCGAGCACGGCAAAGTCGTACCAAGGTTCGAGTTGCGCACGGATATGCAACGGGATCGGCTCGACGCCGCTGGCGGTGGCTTCGTCGCGGGCCTGCTGCAAGGCGTAGGTCAGGCTGGACGAAGCCAGTACTTCCACGTCCTTGAAAATCTGCCCGGCCTGGCCGGGGTCGATGGGCGCACAGAAACATCCCATCAGGCACACCTGGTATTGCCCTGGCGGGCAGGCCTGTTCGGCGAGTGCAGGCAAGCTCATCAGTAGCCCCAGCAGTAGACTAATCCGCTTCATGCAGGGCCTTCTCGACAAAGTGGCGGCTGGCGTCCAGTACCTGCGACTGCACGCTTTCCGTGGCCAGCATGCGCCCGACCAGCAAGGCACCGACGCACTGGCTGATCAGCACCCAGGCCAATTCGCTGTCTTCCAGGGTCGCGCTCCAGGCCTGGTGCAGCTCCACCAGCCAATGCTCGGCCACGGCGCGCACGGGTGCTTCGGCCCGGGCAATCTCCACCCCCAATGGCGGCAGCGGGCAGCCACCTTCGGCATTGTGCAGGTGGGCCAGGCTCAGGTACTGCTGCAGGCAACGGCCCAGGCGTTCGCGACTGGCGCCCTGGTTTGCCAGGCGCGCCAGCGGGCTGTTGCACAATTCCTGCCGCACTACCTCGGTGAACAGGTCGTCCTTGGACGGGAAGTGGTTGTAGAAGGCTCCGCCGGTCAGGCCGATCGCCTTCATCAGCCCGGCTACGCCGGTGCTGGAAAAGCCCCCGCGTTTGGCCAGCGCGCCGCTGCTGGCCAGCAGCCGCTCGCGGGTTTGCTGCTTGTGTTCGTTGGTGTAGCGCATTCAGTTGCCTCTGCAGGCGGGCTTGACGGTGGCGGCGATCATAACATAGCGTTCGTTTACTAAACGATCATTCACCAATGGAGGCAGGCATGACAGAACAACAAAAAGTGGTGCTCGTGATTGGCGCGGGGGATGCTACCGGCGGCGAGATCGCCAAGCGCTTTGCCCGCGAGGGCTACATTGCCTGTGTTACCCGGCGCCAGGCTGACAAGTTGCAGCCGCTGCTGGACGAAATCCGCGCTGCCGGCGGCCAGGCCCACGGGTTTGGCTCCGATGCGCGCAAGGAGGAGGAGGTGGCGGCGCTGGTCGAAACCATCGAGCGTGATATCGGCCCGATCGAAGCGTTTGTGTTCAATATCGGTGCCAATGTGCCCTGTAGCATTCTTGAGGAAACCCCGCGCAAATACTTCAAGATCTGGGAGATGGCCTGTTTTGCCGGTTTCCTTACCGCCCAGGCGGTGGCCCGGCGCATGGTCCAGCGCGAGCGTGGCACCATTCTGTTCACCGGCGCCACCGCTGGCACTCGTGGCGCGGCGGGCTTTGCGGCATTCGCCGGGGCCAAGCATGCCTTGCGCGCCCTGGCCCAGAGCATGGCGCGCGAGCTGGGGCCGCGGAACATCCATGTCGCCCACGTGGTGGTTGACGGGGCCATCGACACCGCCTTCATCCGTGACACATTCCCCGAGCGCTACGCCCTCAAGGGCCAGGATGGCATCCTCGACCCGGCCCACATCGCCGACAGCTACTGGTTCCTGCATGCCCAGCCCCGCGACGCCTGGACATTCGAGCTGGACCTGCGCCCCTGGATGGAACGTTGGTAAGCCCCTTTCACCGAGCAAGGACCGTAACCATGCACAAGACTGTCGATTTCTTTTTTGACCTGGGCAGCCCGGCCAGCTATCTGGCCTGGACTCAACTGCCTGGGCTGTGTGCCCGCCAGGGTGCCACGCTGCGTTACCGGCCGATGCTGCTGGGCGGGGTTTTCCAGGCTACCGGTAATGCTTCGCCGGTGATGATCCCGGCCAAGGGCCGTTACATGTTCACCGACCTGGCGCGCTTCGCCGAGCGCTACGGGGTACCGTTCGGGTTGCCGCCGGGGTTCCCGGTCAATACCTTGACCCTGATGCGCGGGGCAATGGGCACCCAGCTGCGTTCGCCGGAGCGGTTCGAGGCGTTGCTGGCGGTGCTGTTCAATGGGCTGTTTGCGCAGCGCCGCAACCTGGGCGATAACGCCGTCCTCGACGACACGCTGAGCCAAGGCGGCTTCGACCCGCAGGCATTTCGCGCGCTGGCGGGTGATGACGAGGTGAAGGCCGCGCTCAGGCATGCGACCGAAGCTGCAGTGGAGCGCGGGGTGTTCGGCGCGCCGACCTGTTTTGTCGGTGACGAGATGTTCTTCGGGCAGGACCGCCTGGACTTTGTCGAAGAGGCCCTGCGTCAGGGGGGCGACAGCCTTACCTGAAGGCGCCTCTCCCACAGGGTTGGCGCGTTTCCTGTGGGAGCGGCTTCAGCCGCGAACACCGGCAAAGCCGGTGCCATCTCCATGCATAAAGCAGTCAGAAGTTCGCCGGGGTGTTGGCGCTGATGATTTCGGCCTCGTCCGGGCCGATGTTCTTGAAACTGTGCGGCAGGGTAGTGGGGATGTAGTAACCGTCGCCCGAGTTGAGCACGCTCACCTGGCCATCGACCCACAACTCGACGGTGCCGCGTGTGACCAGGCCACACTCCTCACCCTCGGCATGCACGATCGGCTCGCCCGAATCGGCACCCGGTGCATACAGTTCACGCAGCATGCGCATCT
The DNA here is from genome assembly GCF_015168335.1 of Pseudomonas shirazica. NCBI lineage: Bacteria > Pseudomonadati > Pseudomonadota > Gammaproteobacteria > Pseudomonadales > Pseudomonadaceae > Pseudomonas > Pseudomonas shirazica. Next base: position 2,677,842 of record NZ_CP063456.1, on the reverse strand, counting down.
GCCGGCCTTCGACACTGGCGCCAACCAGCAGCATGCGCAGGCCGTTGCGGCCCAGATCTGGCTGCTCGCCGCCACGGAACACGTAGCGCTCTTCGCGCACCGGCTCGTCGAAACTGAAGAACTCCGCCAGGCTCATCGGAATGCCTTCGAGCAGTTTTTTCAGGGAGCTGACCGAAGGACTGACGCGATTCTGCTCGATCTGCGAGATCGTCGAATTGGTCAGCCCGCTGCGGCGGGCCAGTTCCCGTTGGGAGAGGTTGTTGCGTTCACGCACCAGTTTGAGTCGCGTCCCCGTGTCCATAGCCGCCTTGTAATCAGAGGTGTCAATAATAATGAGCGATGCGCATTAAAACACACTCTGCGCGCTTGCGCGCTGTGCTTGTCAGGCCCGCTGATCGCGGGGCATTGGCCATGACCCCACCAGCAGCAACAGCGCCGCCACCGCCAGGAATGGCAAGCGTGGATCGACGGCATAAACCAAGGTGCCGGCCAGCGGCCCGATCACTGCACCCATGCCCTGCGCAGCACCGATGGACCCGGCCGTCGCGCCTTGCTCGGAGGCGTGCATGGCATTGGCCGCCAGCGCCGAAAAGGCCGGGAAGACAAAGCCCATGCCAGCCGCCGCGACAAAGTAGCAAGCCCACAGCCATGGAGCCGTGGTGGCCAGCGAGCCGCAGGCAAAGCCCAGGGCCGAAACCGTGGCGCCGACCCGGATCATCTTCAACGGCGGCCATTCCAGCTGGCGCAGCAGCACCTGCGCCAGGATCAGTGCAACGCCTACCGTGGTCAGGGCGATGCCGGCAGCCTGGGCAGCCTCGGCAGGGCCCAGGTGCAGGCGGTCGAGGGCAAAGAAGCCGACGATGATCTGCGATACCGTGACGCTGAGCATGGCGCTGAACGCCACCAGCAAAGGCCGGCGCAGGCGTGGGTCGTTCAGGCGCACCGGGCTGGGAGCATGGCTGTGCGGCAGCGCCTGCGGCTTCAGGGTGAACAGCAGGACCAGAAAGGCACTGGCCGGCAGCAGCGACATGATATGGAACGGCAGGCTCAGGCTATGCCGCGCCAGCAGCGCTGCCAGCGCCGGCCCCACCACCAGGCCGACGGCGTTGGCCGCCCCCAGCGAGGCCATGGCCCGGGCCCGGCGTTGCGGTTCGACATGGTCGGCGATCAGCGCATTGCAGCCCACCGGGATGGCAGCATAGAAGGCGCCGATACAGCCGCGCGCGACCATCAGGCCGATGAAGGCCAGGGTCGCCCCCGGTAGCCAGCGCAGCGCACCTTCTACGAACAGGCACAGCAGCCAGTAGGCCAGGGTGAAGCCGGCGCTGCCCAGCAGCAGGATGCGCCGACGGCCCAGACGGTCTGCGGCGCGCCCCCAAGGCCGGGCCAGCAGCACCCAGACCACGCCCGCCACGGTCACTGCGGCACCGGCTTGCCAGGTGGCCATGCCGAGCTGGCGGGCGATCGGGCCGATCAGGGCGACGAAGGCCATCATCGACATGGTGCAGGCCATGTTGGCCAGCAGCAGGGGGCGCAAGTCCAGGGTACTGGCGGGTGCGAGTGTGGCAGGATCCTTTGCGACATTCATAGGGCAGTCCAGGGCGGTACGGCAAATAGAAAGCCGATCTTGTTGGGAATCGGTATCGGTGTCGAGCCCCCGGCCTGCCGAGCGTCATTGGCTGCGGCGCAGCGGGCCAGGCCACATGCTACGCAACACGCCATCGCGGCGCACCCACGCGTGCATCAAGGCCGCACCCACATGCACCAGCACCGTGGCGAACAGCAAGTAGCCAGCCCAGCCATGGGCCTGGCGCAGCACTGCATACAGTTGCAGGTCATGGGGGGCAATGGCCGGCAAGCCCAAGGGGCGGGGGTAGCCACCGGCCGACAGCATGGCCCAGCCCAGCAGCGGCATGGCAAGCATCAGTCCGTAGAGCACCAGGTGCGAAGCCCCGGCGGCCCAGCGTTGCAGTGCAGGCAGGTCGCGCGGCAGGGCTGGGTGGGGCAGGGCCAGGCGAACGGCGATGCGCAGCAGCACCAGCACCAGCAGGGCCAGGCCGGTTGCCTTGTGCAACCCGATCAGCACGGGGTGGCGCGGCGACAGGTCGGCGACCATGCTCACACCGATGAACAACATGGCCAGGATCAGCACGGCCATCAGCCAGTGCAACAGGCGGGCGAGGGGGTGGAAGGCGTCGGTTTTCATGGGTGGGCTCCGGTGTCGAGCGACTCGCGGCTGCGGCGGTTGAAGGATTCCGAGTAGGCGGCCGAACGGGCGGCGAGGATCGGGTCGGCAGAGGCCTGGATGCCCCGGGGTAGAATCAGCGGGTCGAAGTTGATGTCGCGGCAGGCCCCTTGCTCGGGGCCGTCGACCTGTTCCAGTACCAGCGTGCCGGCGTCCACGCTGCGCCGGTCGGCAGGCCACGGGCTGGCAGGGTCGTCCACTGCATCGCCGGGTTCCGCCAGTACCAGGCGCAGCGTCCAGCGCAGCGGGCCCTGGGCCAGCCGTTGCTGCAGGTCGTGCTGCAGGAACTGTTTGTCATCGACTTGGGCAGGCAGGGCGGCAAACGCTGTCTGCGGCTCCAGTTGCCAACGCACGGGGTGGGACGCGCCGCTTGCGTCGATCAGGCGGAAGGCGTTGATGCTGTGGTACTGCGTGCTGGCGAAGCTGTTGCTGGGCTTGTACCCCGCCGCCCATTGGCGAAACGCCGCGCTTTCCGGGTGGGCGGCGAAAAACGCCTGCAGTTTGCCCGGGTCCGGTTTGCCGGTGGCCGGGTCGGGTGCCCCCGCCAGTACCTGTTCATAGAAGGCTTGAGGCGTGCTTACCGCCAGCACCGGCGGGTTGTTCATGCCGGTACGCCAGACTTGCCCGTCGTCGGTGCTCAACTCGATGGCCAGGCTGCGCACCGGTATGCCGGTATCCGGCGCGAACGGGTTGGCGCCGCCGATGGCGAAGCGGCCGATCACTGGCACCCGCGGCTGGCTGAACGCCCGCGCCGTGGACAGGCTGACGGCCTGCCCGCTGGGCTGGAAGTAGCCGCTGACGCACAGGCCCTTGGCGTGGTTCTTGCGGTAACCCGGGTAATGCCCGGCCTGTGCTTCGAAGGTGTCGATGATACGTTGTGGGGTCAGGCGGGTATCGCCAACCCAGCCGGCGGCATAGGCAAAGGCGGCGCCCGCGCCCAGCATCACGACGCCGATGGCGGCCAGGCGCAGGGCCTTGGCCGGGCCGTGCAGGGGTGAGTTCATGGTCATTGTCCGGTACGGTGAAGGTGCCGGTACGACGGCGCAGGGAAAAACTTATTCCCTTGCCGGGAATAGATTTTCCTCACAGGCGTCTGCCTCATACACTGACAGCCCCAGAGGTCGGGACTTTGCCATGCATGATCTGGACGACCACCAGTGGCGCGAGCTGCTGGCCCGCCTACGCCGCTTTGCCGTGTGGCTGACCCGCGAGCCGGGCAGCGCCGACGACCTGGTACAGGCAACGGTCGAGCGGGCCTTGAGCCGGCGCGACCAGCAACGTGATGCCGATGCCCTGCGGGCCTGGCTGTTCACCATCCTTTATCGGCTGTTCCTCGATGGAAAGCGCCGCGAGCGCCTGCACGCGCGATGGCTGTCCTGGTTCGGCCGCGGCGAGCGCGACGACGAGCCGGTTGGCGGCAACCTCGAGGCCATTGTCCTGGCCCAGGCCGACCTGCAGGCTTTCGCCCGGCTCACGGCAGAACAGCGTGCGCTATTGCTGCTGGTCAGCATCGAGGGTTTGAGCTACAAGGAGGCCGCCCAGGCCCTGGGCATCCCTATCGGCACTGTGATGTCGCGCCTGTCGCGCGCCCGCAATGCCTTGCGCGAACTGACCGAGGGCAACCCCCAGCCCCCGGCCTTGCGGAGACTGAAATGACGCGCCTGATCCCCAGCGAAGACGAACTGCACGCTTACGTCGACGAGCGCCTGGAGCCGGTGCGCCGGGCCGAGGTGCAGGCCTGGCTGGCGGCCAACCCGCAGGCCGCGGCCAAGGTCGAGGGTTGGCGTGCCGACGCCCGCCGCCTGCGTACGGCACTGGCCGGGTTTGGCGAAGTGCCCGGGGCGGCGCAGCTGGACCTGGGGCAGTTGCGCCGGCAATTGCGCCAACGCCGCCAGCGCCGCTGGGCCACGGCGGCGGTGTTGCTGCTGGCATTGGGCGTGGGTGGCCTGGGCGGTTGGCAGGTGCGCGACGCGACCTTGGCGCGTGCCGACCTGCCGATGGCCGATGCTGTCCAGGCACACCGCTTGTTTGCCGGTAGCCAGGCGCTGGATATCCAGGCCAGCGACCCAGGCCAGTTGCGCGACTGGCTGGGGCGCCACTTCAGCCGCGTTGGCCACCTGCCGGACCTGGCGGACTACGGCTTCAAACCGGTGGGCGCGCGCCTGCTAAGCAATGAGCAGGGGCCGGCGGCGTTGCTGGTGTTCGAGGATGGCAAGGGCCAGCGCATCAGCCTGTTCCTGCGCTCACCAGGTGATCATTATCGGCGCATGCCGGACGGGCAGCGCGTGGACGGGCAGCTGGAGGCGCGGTACTGGTCGCATGGGGCCTACAACTTTGCTCTGGTCAGCGCGGTGGACGATTTGCGTGGGGCGGGGGTGGGGGAGGCGTTGCGCTTGGGTTTGTGAGCCCGCTCTCGCCGGGATCGCACGTGGATGCTTTGGTGATCCTGTGGGAGATTGCCCAGCCCTTTGGGCTGCGCTGTCGCGCAGAGAACCAATATCGCTCGTCTGACGCGTCCTTTGTAGGAGCAGCCTTGTGCTGCGAAGAGACCGGTACAGCCAATAGACAGGCTTTGTCAGCCCCGGCCTCTTCGCAGCACAAGGCTGCTCCTACAGGACCTCGCCGAACCAATGAGTCATGTGTTGTTCTATGAGAGCGGGCGCGCCCGCGAAGAGGCCTCGCCAGGCCACACATTCCTGCCATTTTCCCCTGCTCACTCGCCCAACCGCTGCTCACGCGACGGCGGGTAGCCAAAGTAAGCCGCATAGCATTTGCTGAAGTGCGACACCGAAACAAACCCGCAGGCCACTGCCACTTCCATCACCGACAGGTCGGAATACTGCAGTAGGCGGCGGCTTTTGGTGACGCGCAACTCCATGTAGTAACGCCGCGGCGAAGTGCCCAACTGGGCCTGGAACAGGCGGTCGATCTGTCGGCGCGAGCGCCCGCTGTAGGCGGCCAACTGGTCGAGGCTGAGGGTTTCCTCGAGGTTGTTCTCCATCAGCTCGACGATGGTGCGCAGGTGCAAACTCATGGATTTCTTCGCGCCAGGGCCGACCTGGCGATAGCGGGCACCGGAGAACGACAGGATCTCCTCGACGCCTTCGGCCAAGCCGTCGCCATACAGCCGGCGCACCAGGCCGAGCATCAGCTCCATGGCACCATTGGGGCTGGCAGCGCTGAGGCGGTCGCGGTCGAGAGTGAAGCTGGCCGGGGTGATCCGCGTCTGCGGGCTGCGCTCGGACAGGCTGGCGCGTTGCTCGGGGTGGATACTGCAGCCATAGTCGTCCAGCACCCCTGCGCGGCCGAGGAACCACGCGCCGTTCCACAACCCGCCCAGGGCCATGCCGTGGGCCGCGCAATCACCCAGCAGGCGGTCAAGCTCGGGGTACTTCAATGGCGTGCGCAGGCCGCCACAGATCACCAGCAGGTCCAACTCCTTCAGGGCCTCGGCGGATAACTCGGTAGCCACCAACTCCAACCCCAGGTCGCTGAGCACGCGGTCGCCTGCAAGCGACAGCGGGGTGAATTGAAAGCTGTCGGCGCGCAGCAGGTTGGCCGTGACCAGCACGTCCATGGCCACGGTGAAGCTGGCCATGGAGAAGTGTTCGAGCAATACGAAATCGACCCGATAGGGGGCTTGGGCATTGGCGCTGGCGGACTTCAGCCGCAGCATGTTGCTGGTACTGGTCTTCTTGCTGAACTGGCGTGGCGTGGGCACTCTGGACTCCGCTTCCTGGCTGGCCTTGAGAGTGTGGCGGGTGGCCGGGGGAAAGACAATCTCCCGGGTGGCCGTGTCGTATTCCAGGTCGTGTTCAGGCAACCTGTCTGGCTTGGCCCGTTGCCGCTATGCTGATGCTCCTGTCACTGAGGATACCTTGATGAAGTACGCCGCTTCCCTGTTGCTTTGCCTGATGCCATTGTTGGCCAATGCCCTGGAGCAGGGCGACAAGCTCGCCCCGTGGACGCTGCTCGACCAGTACGACCAGGCCTATAGCCTCGCCGCCGACACGCACATCCTGCTGGTGGCACGTGACATGGACGGTGCCAAGCTGGTGAAGGCGGCGCTTGCCGAACAGCCCAAGGGTTACCTGGAGGCGCGCGATGCGGTGTTCGTTGCCGACATCCAGCGCATGCCGGCGCTGATCAGCAAGCTATTCGCCATCCCCGCCATGCGCGATTACAACTACCGCGTGCTGCTCGACCGCGACGGGCGCGTGGCCAGCCGTTATCCAGGGCAGGATGGCCAGGTGCAGTGGTTGCAACTGGAACAGGGCAAGCTGGTGAGCCAGCGGGCATTTGCCGATGCGCCGGCGTTGAAGGCGGCGTTGGAGACTGCACCACGGCATTGAGGGCCGTCACTACTCCCTGTAGGAGCGGCCTTGTGTCGCGATGGGCTGCGCAGCAGCCCCAGGATTTTTGCCCTACGAAAGACCGCAGGGGGCTGCTTTGCAGCCCATCGCGACACAAGGCCGCTCCTACAAAGGGCCGTGGTGCCATGCCGCCAGCCAAATCAATCTGAACCCTCGGCAGCCTCTGCAACCCAACCCATTACATGCCAAATGGGAGAGCGCTCATGGAAATCGGAACGATCTGGATCATCGTCGCGGCCTTTGTGATCCTGCTGGAAATCTGGGCCATCTGGCACATCATCGGCAGTGACCGGCGCGCCGAGCGCAAGATGCTGTGGATCGTCTTCGTGGTCTACGCACCGTTCCCCGGTTTGCTGTTCTGGGCCTGGCGCGGGCCTCGGGCAGTGAAGGGCAGGGCGGTACTGCAGGAAAAATGATGGAGAACGGCCTCAGGCGCGGGGGCGCCTGAGGCCGTCGATGTTCACTTGGGCAGGATATCGAAGCGAATGGCTGACCCCAGCCCGTCCACCATCAGGCAACCATAGAACTTCACGGTCGACAGCACACACAGATGCTTGAGCGCTTCATGGATGTAATCGTGAAGCAGCTTTTCGGCATCGCGCCTGCGGTCTGCGAGCGTGGTGCTGCTGAGAGTGATCACCCCGAGCAAGGTGGTTTCAATGTGTTCGACGGTGTCCAGGCCAATTTTTTCGCGCAGGTGCAGGCGCGCCTTTGCCGCATCGTCTTCATCTCGTGCGGTTTTGGGCTTGATGGTATAAGCCAGCTGAAAATCATATTTGCTCATCGCTTTATCCTTGATACGTGCAGGCCTCCATGCCGGGCCTCGCAATCTAGCGCCTGGCAGCCACCGCGTATACAAACGCGTGGTTCACGCAAGCCAGCGCGCTGTGCGAAACGTCCTACGCAGACAAGCCCGTTTTACGATGCATGCTTGACCTCGAGTTAACTCAAGGTTCGATACTCCGTCCCTCTTCCAACTGATCGAGGGTTTACCGTGAGCCATTCAACCGCGTTCCAGCTGAGCAACCCGGAAGGCCTGTACGACCCCAGCGGTAATGCCTACTCTCATGTCGCCGAGGTTCATGCCGACAGCCGCCTGTTGTTCATCGCCGGCCAGGGCGGGGAGGACCGCAACGGGCAGCTGTCGCCGCTGTTCGCCGAGCAGGCGCGCCAGGCACTGGCCAACCTTGAGATTGCCCTGGCGTCGAAAGGCGCCAGCCTGGCCCAGGTGTTCAAGCTGACCCTGCTGATCGTCGAGCATTCCGAAACGCGACTGCATGAATGGGTAGCCGAGGCTGACAGGGCCTGGGGCCGTAGCATGAAACCGACCTGCACGCTGATACCGGTACCCCGGTTGGCGCTGGACGGCATGTTGGTGGAGATCGAGGCAGTGGCGGCTGTATAGGCCCGGGCGATTCGGTGGTCGCGGCAGATAAACACTATGTTGTATATCGGTGCTGGCCCAACCAGCATGGCCGCTGTAACAACAATTGACCTCAAAGGTGACCACACCATGAGCACCGGCACCACCACGCTTGCCGAACCCAAGGCCCGGGCCTGGGTCTGGCCCGCACTTTTCAGCCTGGTGGCCTTCGCTGCCAACTCGGTATTCTGCCGACTCGCGCTGAAGGATGGGGCCATCGACCCGGCATCCTTCACCGTGGTGCGCCTGGCCAGTGGTGCACTGTTCCTGCTGCTGTTGATCCGCCTGCGCAAACCCGCGCTTGCCATGGGGGGGAGCTGGCGCGGCGGCTTGGCCCTGTTCCTCTACGCATTCCTGTTTTCTGCGGCATATCTGCAACTGGGCGCAGGCGCGGGTGCGTTGCTGCTGTTTGGCGCGGTGCAGATCACCATGTTCGGCTTCGCCTGGTACAAAGGCGAACAAATCACCGCGCGGATGCTGCTGGGCATGCTGATCGCCTTCGTCGGCCTGCTGGTGCTGCTGTTGCCCGGTACTGCGGCGCCACCTTTTGCCAGTGCCTTGCTGATGACCCTGTCTGGCGTGGCCTGGGGCGTTTACACGCTGCTGGGCAAAGGTTCACCCAGGCCGCTGGCCGACACTGCCGGCAATTTCACTAGGAGCCTGCCGTGCCTGGTGCTGCTGGCGCCGATGCTGTTGCTGGGCGCCGGCTTGCACCTGAGCCCGCTCGGCGTGCTGTATGCGCTGGGTTCTGGTGTGCTGGCGTCCGGTGCTGGCTATGCCGTGTGGTACGGCGTGGTCAGGCAAGTCAGCGCGCAGCAGGCGGCGACCATGCAGCTCAGCGTCCCGGTGATCGCGGCGTTGGGCGGGGTTGGCCTGATTGGCGAGCCATTGTCGTTGCGCTTGCTGGTGGCCTGCGTGGTGGTGCTGGGCGGTATCGCCCTGGCGCTGGCGCCGCGCCGTTAAAAGAAACGGCGTTGCGCCTTGAGCGTGACCATGCTGTCGCAATAAGTGTTGATGCCCGAATACGCATCACACCCGCCACCATTGAGGTTTGAGTTGCTGTAGACCAGGTTCAGGTCGATGCCGAGCCAAGGCCGGGATAGTTCCAGCGACCAATCGGAAAAGGCATTCACCTCGCTGCCATCACGAATGGTGAATGGCGTACCCAGGCGGTGATGGGCGAGCTTGACGCTCAGGTCGACATCAAACAGCGGCAGTTGGCCGAAGTCGGCGAACAGCGTGGCGGTGCGGTTGTCGGGATTGTCGCGCAGCGCTCCACCGAAACGGCTGCCCAGCACCGAAACACCGCCGTACAGGGCATAGCTGTCGGGGCCCGCAATGTTTGGCTGACTATAATGGATCAACCCCACCTCGTAGCCCAGGCTAGTGTCGAACCGGTGCTTGTAGCCCAGGTAACTGTCCAGCCGCAGGGTGGAGTCGGGCGTCACGCCCATGCTCGGGGCGTACTGGCCAAGGTACCAGCCGCTGGGGTGGCTGAAGTCGAGGCCACCGTGGAACGCGCCGATGGCGCTGGGCGATATCAGCCCCTGGGCCATACTGCGTGAGGGGGTGGTGCCGAGTGTAAAGTCGAAGTCGCCCAGTTCGCGTTTGATCTGTTGGGCCAGCAGCATGGGGCTGAACAGCAGTGCAGCACTCAGCAACAGAAGGGGCCTGGTCATGGTCTCCGTCCTGGAAGGCTTGCGGTTGAGCGGTAAAGCATACCTGTGCAGGTAACGTGAGGGAACCGCCGGCTAGCCCATTCAGCCTTTGGTCGAACGGTCGGCGTCTGCAGCTTCGGTCACTACGGGCAGGTTGCCGGCACGCTGGATTACCCGCCGTTGCTGCTCGTAGTCGTCCAGCGACAGGCCACGGCGTTGCAAGGCTTCCAATTGCAGTTGACGGGTTTCTTCGGCGGTGTAGGGACGCAGTTCGGGGTGGCTGGCACAGCCGCTGGTGATGGCGATGGCAATGACGGCAAGGGTGGCGGACAGCAGGCGGGCCAAGGTGTTCATCAGGTAGCTCCAGGGGCCGGGGTGGTGGGCGGCGAGTCGATGGAGCTAGGTTATTCGGCCATGTCGTTCGGCAGAAATTGCCATTCTCGATAGTGACTATCGATGGTTCCTGGGAGGGTGCGATGGGGCAAGACGAGCAACCGCGAAAATGGGGCGTGCTGGAACCGATCGACCGGATCACCGAAGTCATCTTCGGCCTGTTGATGGCGATGACCTTCATCGGCTCGCTGAGCGTGGCCACGGCAGGGCGCGAAGACGCGCGGCTGATGCTGATTGCCGCGCTCGGCTGCAACCTGGCCTGGGGCCTGGCCGATGCCGTCATCTACCTGCTGCGTACCTGGACCGAACGCACCCGCAGCCGGACCTTGCTGGCCCGCCTGCAAGCAGGTGATATCAACCAGGGGCGCAGGCTGATTGCCGATACGTTGCCAGAGCGCATCGGCCTGGCACTGGATGAAGATGGGCTGGAGATGCTGCGCGGGCGATTGCTGCGTGATGCTGCCCGTTCGCTACCGGCACGCCTGGGGCTTGATGATTTCAAGGCGGCGCTGGCCACTTTCCTGCTGGTGGTACTGGCAACTTTCCCGATGGTCATTCCGTTCCTGCTGATCGAGACCACCGGTACGGCCATCCGTGTATCGAACCTGGTCGCCCTGGCCATGCTCTTCCTTGCGGGCTGGCTGCTGGCACGCTATTCCGGTGGCCGCACCCTGTTGACCGGCGTGGTTCTGGCAGTAGTTGGAGCGTCGCTGATCGTGGCGATCATCGCCCTGGGCGGTTGAACACCGCCGCGGGCGTGCCCGCGAAAGGGCCGGTACAGCAATTACAGTTCTCAGCCCAACCCTGATATAGATTCAAAAGCAGCAACCACCGCACCCTTAGAGCGCGAAAAGTTCGCGCCCCCGTATCTGGCCAAAAGCAGCGCCATTGCTACCCTTAACCCACGCGGCCTGATCTCACGGAGAGATGCGATGCGCATGCCATTGTCAGCGGTCCTGTCGGTGATCCTGTATCTGAGTGCCACGCCCGGCCTGGTGCTGGCAGAGGATGTACCGGCCCCCGACCCGGCACCACAAACCGACACGGTCGCGGCCAAGGACCCGGTGTTCACCCAGGAGCAACTGGACCAGATGCTCGCGCCCATCGCGTTGTACCCCGATGCGCTGCTGGCCCAGGTATTGATGGCCTCCACTTATCCGGGGCAGGTGAGCGAAGCGGTGACCTGGTCCAAGGCCAACCCCAAGGCCACCGGCGACGATGCCGTCAAGAAGGTGGCGAACCAGCCCTGGGACCCGAGTGTACAGGCGCTGGTGGCCTTCCCGCAGGTACTGGCGACCCTGGGGCAAGACCCGGTCTGGGTACAGCGACTGGGTGACGCCTTCCTTGCGCAGCCCGACGATGTCATGGGCGGCGTGCAGCGCCTGCGCCACCAGGCCCAGGCCGCCGGCAACCTGCAGAGCAACCAGTACCAGAACGTGACCGTGCAGACCGCCCCGGCACCGGCCTCCAGTGGTAGCAGTACTCAGGTGGTTACGGCCAGTAGCCCGCCCACCACCATCATCATCGAGCCAGCCGACCCGCAGGTGGTGTACGTGCCCAGCTACAACCCGACCACCAGCTACGGCACCTGGGCCTACCCGGCCTCGCCGCCGGTGTATTACCCGCCACCGCCCATGTATTACCCTGGTTCTGCACTGGTGGCGGGCCTGGCCTTCGGGACCGGCGTGGCGATCGTAGCCTCGCTGTGGGGCGACTGTGACTGGGGCAACAACGACATCGACATCGACGTCAACCGCTACAACAACATCAACGCCAACAACCGCATCACCAACAACCAGAACAAATGGCAGCACAACGCCGCCAACCGCGACGGCGTGCCATACCGCGACTCTCGCAGCCGCCAGCAGTATGGTCGCCAGCTGGACGGTGCCACCCAGCGTACTGCCTTCCGCGGTGACGACGCCCAACGCGCCCAGGCGCGGGACAAGGCCCGGGCGTCGATGGACCGGGCCGGCATCGAACGTCCGGCCACCAGCAACCGCCAGGCACGCCAGCAGATGCGCGAGGCGCAGGCAGGCAATTCGGTCGGCAACCGCATGCAGCCTCGTAGCGACAACCCCAGGGCAACCGACCGTCGACAGGAAACCCGCAACACCCAGGCTCGCCAGCAGAACAGCCAGGTGAACCAGCGCAGGCAGGGCGAAGGCCAGGGGCGGCAGCTGGCACAAAATCGGCCGTCCAATACCGCTGGCCGCGCGCGTAACAATGCCTTCGACGGCGTGCGTTCACCCTCGCGCACCAGCGCTCAGGCCAGCCGTGGCCGCACCAGCCAGTCGTTCGCCCAGCGCCCGAACGCATCGCGTGCCGCCGGGCACCAGATTTCCCGGCCCAGTGCGCCCGCACGCCGCGGGGGAGGTGGCCGTCGATGAACCGTCAAACGATAGCGGCACTGGTAATCGCAGCCGGTATGACATGGTCATCCCTGGCCGCTGCGCAGGAAGCCTTCCCGACACCGGAGAAGGCCGTGGAATCCTTTGTTGCGGCGCTGGGCGAGGAGAAACCTGATGAAGCCCGCCTGGCCCGGTTGCTGGGTGATGACTGGCGTACCTACATACCTCGCGGCGGTGTGCAACGCAGTGATGTGGACACGTTCCTTGCGCAATATCGCGCGCAGCACAGCATCAACCTGTCGGGTACAAACAAGGCCATCCTCGCGGTGGGCAGTGATCACTGGACGTTGCCTATTCCGTTGACCAAAGGCGACCAGGGTTGGCGCTTCGACCTCAAGGCCGGCAGCGCCGAAATCCGCGCCCGGCGCATTGGCCGCAACGAGCTGGGTGCCATGCAGTCGATGCTGGCCTATCACGATGCGCAAATGGAGTACGCCACCCAGGACCACAACGGCAACGGTGCGCTGGAATACGCGCAGAAGATATTCAGCGAGCCCGGCAAGCATGACGGGCTGTACTGGGACGACGATGGCGATGGCCAGGTCAGCCCGCTGGGCCCGCTGTTCGGCCAGGACCGGGTTGGCGACGACTGGTATGGCTACCACTTTCGTATCCTCGATGCTCAGGGCCCATCCGCCCCTGGTGGTGCCTACAGTTACCTGATCGGCAACCAGATGAGCCGTGGCTTCGCCATGGTCGCCTGGCCGGCCAGGTACGATGACACCGGGGTGATGAGCTTCATGATCAGCCATGACGGCGAGGTGTTCGAGAAAGACCTCGGGCCGCACGGCGACAAGCTGGCCAAGGAGATGAAACGCTTCGATCCGGATGACAGTTGGAAGGTGGTGGATGTGCCGGTGGATGACTGACTCTGCAGGGCCTTTGAGCCGCATCGTTTCGTTTGCGGGTATGGAAGCCGACGACTGAAACTGCGCTACGCAGAAGGTGGCGCAATTCTCACGGCGCTTCGTCCCTATGAACTGCAAGGTAGCCCTGGCTTTCATACCGCCAGTGGGCGTTCCACGAAAGCCGTACCTGTCATTTCTGACAGTTGTTTGATGGGGTTCGACGCGAAAATATGGCTACCTCATCCACGGGAGCCAGATATGACCTCGCCAATGAAGTACACGCGCTTTTTCATGCAGCACGACAGGGTTCACACCGCTTTGTCAGGCAACGCTGCCGTGGTATGCATGAGAGGGCAGGCAGGCGTCCTGGCAGAAACCAGGCTGGAGCAGGAAACAGCGCGCTCGGCACTACTGGCTGCAGACAGTGGGGATTCAGTGGTAGGTGTCCGATCTCAGGGGCAGCCGGAGGCGGTGACTTACAATGCCTATGGGTATCACAATCCCAATGACATTCCCTTGCATCGACCGGCATTCAATGGCCACCTGCTGCTGTGGTACCTCTATTTACTCGGAAATGGTTATCGTGCCTTCAATCCGGTCTTGATGTGTTTTCAGAGTCCCGATAGCCAAAGCCCATTTGGTGCGGGGGGCTTGAACTGTTATGCCTATTGTGCGGGTGATCCGGTCAATTTCAGTGATCCCAGCGGGCATATGCCTACAAAACGCCCTATTCAGATTCGAAGTATATCGCCAGCAACCCAACATGAAGTATTAATGGACGCAATAAAGACAGGTTTGGAGGCTGGAGGTGGAAAAAGGCGAAGGCTGTCGTCGCCGACTGAGCGAAGAGTCGGGCAAGAGGTTATGAGTACCCAAACGGGTAGGAAGGACTCAGGTGCGCCTGGGCAAAGCAGTTCGCAGCCCTTGGCAATAACCACAGCTCAAAGTCAGTCGTCGCCTATTGCAGACTCTGCTGTTTATTCGGTCGCGTCATCGGCGGGGACGGTAGGTGCGGTGCACACAGTAGATAGCTGGACATTGCGTCGTGACAAGTTGAAGGCTGGTGAATTTGAAAAGCTTCTTGAATTTATTAATAAGAGTAATCATGCTATAGAAGGATTAAGCTCTGAGCAGACTAGGGAGTTGCGCAGAGTTGCAGTGGAAGCTTTTGCTGTCGGTGGCAATGTACAAGCATCTATTAACCGTGCGAATCCTGATCTTTCACTAACTCAGGTGGAGAGAATTCGGCAGGGTTTGAGGGGCGTACTCGATCGGTACCGCCGTAAACGCCCTGGCTAGACTAAACGATCTTTTTATGTGTCTGGTGAAACATTTCAGGTGATAAATTTCGCCTCCATCTCCCCCGGATTGTACATGGGTGACACACGTTACAGAGTCGTCTTCATCCAATGCAGGACTCCAGTGGCGTTAAGCATGCGGCTGCCTGGAAATCACTTGGGGAGAGCTAAGCAGGCTGACCAAGCTGTGCGGGTCAAGTTCGCCGTGCTGAACGAGATGAACGAGTATAGGTTTCCCGATATGACGGTTGAAGAAGGTAGAATCGCGTGCCAAGTGGGAATGGGCGCAAGGCAGAGCGGAGCAGTATCGCATTTGCATTAAAATCTGTTTTCCGAGCATTCCACGGGCAGCAGTTGGCTTCATCAAGAAAGTGGCGGTGAGAACAATTAAGCGGACTTCATCCAATGAATAGATATTTGTATTGGGTCAATAATTTGTTCGCGAGTAGTTCCATGTTTCATATTGCTTCTGAATAGAATTTCATTGCGGACTATTTTCCAGCATCTGCCGCACCAGCCACTGCCCCGCGGGCCCCAGCGCGCGCCGGCTGGACCAGGCCACGTCCATATTCACTCGCCGTGGATAGCCCGCGACCTGCAACTCTATCAGCCCACTGCCAAACCGTGCCACCAGCGCCCTGGGCAGTTCGGCCCAGCCGAACCCGCGCACGGCGAACTCCAGCAAGGTGAGGTAGTCCGGTGCCGACCAGGCTTGGCCACGACCGTGGTGCAGGCTGGGAGCATAGGTCTTGATATACAGCTGCCGGACGTTCTCCAGGTGCTGCGTCTGCACCTGGGGCAAAGCCGCCAACGGATGCCCGCTGGCCACGTACACCCCAAACTCTGCCTGCTCGGGCAAGCGTGCCACGGCAACGTCAGCGGGGTAGCTGGGCTGGGTGGCAAGAATGCCGACGTGTGCCAGGCCCTGCTGGATCAGCTCGATCACATCGGCATCTTCCGACGGGCCGCAGCGCAGCTCGGTATGCGGGTAGTGCTGGGCGAAGCGGGCCATCACCGCGCCCTGGAAGGTCACGCTGTAGCTGTCCGACATCACCACCGAGACCAGTGCCTCGATGTTTTCCGCCAGCCGCACCGCCAGGGCATCGAGCTGGGCGCTGGCATCGAGAATCGCCTCCACATGGCTCAGCACCTGCCGCCCAGCCTCGTTCAGTGTAGGGTGGCGACCGCCACGCTCGAACAACGGGCAACCCACATCGGCCTCGAAATTGGCGATGGCAATGCTGATGGTGGACTGGCTTTTGCGCAACTTGCGCGCCGCAGCGGAGAACGAACCCAGCGATGCGGCTTCGACAAAGGCGACCAGAGCTTCGGGTGAGTAGCGCATGGTATTGATAAAATCGATGGTAGCTATGTCGCGAGTATCAGTTCTATCAAAGAAAATAGGAAGCACGACTCACGCACTGGATGGAATCTGCAATGAAAAATGTCTCTTTCAGCGAACGCCTGGTTCACGCCGTCGGCTATGAAGTGTTCGCCGTGCTGCTATGTGCGCCGCTGTTGTCCTGGATCATGGGCAAGTCGCTGGCGACGGCGGGGGCGCTGGCGGTGACCCTCTCGGTGATCGCCATGCTGTGGAACATGGTCTACAACGCGCTGGTCGACCGCTACGTGCAAGCCGAGCGCATCCACTGGAAGGCCAGCGCACGCTTTGCACACGGCCTGGGCTTCGAAGCCGGGCTGGTGGTGTGGTGCCTGCCGGTGGCGGCGTGGATGCTGGAGATTTCGTTGCTGCAGGCGTTCATGGTGGAGTTGGGCTTCTTTGTGATCATCCTGCCCTACACCGTGCTGTACAACTGGGTTTTCGACAAAGCCCGGCACCTGCTGATGCAGCGTCGCCTTGCATGAAAACCACCAGCCTGCGCTGCTCCTCGATTTGTGCATTGCGCGGATATCCTGGGGCTGCTTCGCAGCCCTTTCGCGACACAAGGCCGCTCCTACAGGGATGGCGCAGGCTTCAGGCTTGCGCTGTACCTGTGGGAGCGGCTTTAGCCGCGAACACCGGTGCAGCCGGTGCACCCAATAAAAAGGGGCATGCCATCGCTGGCATGCCCCGTTTTTCAAAACGTTAAAGCGCCTCAGGCAACCTTGACGATCCAGCCAGCCGGTGCTTCCACGTCACCGCTCTGGATACCGGTCAGCTCGTTGTAGAGCTTCTGGGTAACCGGGCCGACCTTTTCCAGGTCGTGGAACACGTGCAGCTTGCCGTTGTACTCGATGCCGCCGATCGGGGTGATCACCGCAGCGGTACCGCAGGCGCCGGCTTCGATGAAGCGGTCCAGCTTGTTGATTTCCACATCGCCTTCGATCACGGTCAGGCCCAGGCGCGATTGCGCCAGTTCCATCAGCGACAGGCGGGTGATGCCCGGCAGCACCGAAGCCGATTTCGGGGTGACGAACTCGTTGTTGGCGGTGATGCCGAAGAAGTTGGCCGAACCGACTTCCTCGATCTTGGTGTGGGTCAGCGGGTCGAGGTAGATGGCGTCGGCGAAGTTGGCTTTCTTCGCTTCTGCACCCGGCTGCAGGCTGGCGGCGTAGTTGCCACCGACCTTGGCCGCGCCAGTGCCTTGCGGGGCTGCGCGGTCGAAGCTGGAGATCTGGAAGTTGTGCGGCTTCATGCCGCCCTTGAAGTACGAGCCAACCGGGATGGCGAAGATCGAGAAGATGAACTCGGGGGCGGTGCGCACGCCAATGTTGTCACCGGTGCCGATCACGAACGGGCGCAGGTAGAGGGCGCCTTTACCATGCGGTGGCACGAACTTCTCGTTGGCCTTGACCACTTGCTTGCACGCCTCGATGAACACATCGGTCGGCACCTGCGGCATCAGCAGGCGGGCGCAGCTGCGCTGCATGCGGGCGGCATTCTGGTCCGGGCGGAACAGGTTGATCGAACCGTCCTTGCAACGGTAGGCCTTGAGGCCCTCGAAGCACTGCTGGCCGTAGTGCAGGGCAGTGGAGCCTTCACTGATGTGCAGTACGTTGTCTTCGGTCAGGGTGCCCTTGTCCCACTCGCCATTGCGCCATACGGACAGGTAGCGTTTGTCGGTCTTGATGTAGTCGAAACCCAGCTTGTCCCAATTAATGCTTTCGTTGCTCATGACACCCTCATTGTCTTGCAAGTGCCCGATTGCTCGGGCTGCTGTTATATGCGCACCACGCCACCATAATACATCCGTGGCAGATCGGGAACGGCCAGTCACGAATTGATAGCCTGCAATGCATTTATTGCGGCACGGCGCAGGTATTGCAGTGGGGCTGCGAGGTGCTCGCCACAACATTTTCAGGGCCTGTGAGATCGAGCGCCGCCCGCGCGGCGCTTCGCAGCACAAGGCTGCTCCTACATTTGTTTCGGGCCAGTAACGCCTGTACCAATGCGCGCGACCGCCTTGTTTGTCCGGCACGATATCGAGGTGGACACCAAGGGGCCGCGCGCCTTTGCCTCAGGAATAATTGGCCCGAAACAGATGTAGGAGCAGCCTTGTGCTGCGAAGCGCCGCCCGCGCGGCGCTCGATCTCACAGGCGCTACAAGAATCGAGGCGAGCCAATGGTTGACCACCCGCCAGCCACTGCGTAGCCTTGCCACTTCGAGGTTCTTCGGCCAGGCCGAAGCTAAGACGGGAACGCGGTACAAGCCGCGGCTGCCCCCGCAACTGTAAGCACCGACAACGGATCGACACAGCCACTGCGCTCGCGCGCGGGAAGGCGTCATCCCGCCAGCCTGCTGCACCAGCGGGCACATGGAACGGTGCGAGCCAGGAGACCTGCCTCGTCACGTTTTCGACTTTCAACCGGGCGGGGTGATCCGGTGGCGAACAAGCCCGGCCGGCCTGGCCTGCGGCTGTCGTCCTGCATGCCCGCGCCAATCTGCCAAGGGCAATGCGACATGAAAACACTGGCCAAGCTCCCCGTCACCATCGTCACCGGCTTCCTCGGCTCGGGCAAGACTACCTTGCTGCGCCACATGCTCGACAACGCCCAGGGCCGCCGCATTGCGGTAATCGTCAACGAGTTCGGCGAGCTGGGCATCGACGGCGAAATCCTCAAGCAGTGCAGCATCGGTTGCACCGAAGAAGAAGCCACCGGCCGCGTCTACGAGCTGGCCAACGGCTGCCTGTGCTGCACCGTGCAGGAAGAGTTCTTCCCGGTGATGCGCGAGTTGGTGGCACGCCGTGGCGACCTGGACCATATCCTCATCGAAACCAGCGGCCTGGCCCTGCCCAAACCGCTGGTGCAAGCCTTCCAGTGGCCAGAAATCCGCAATGCCTGCACCGTCGACGCGGTGATCACGGTGGTCGACAGCCCTGCGGTGGCCGCCGGCACCTTCGCCGCCTACCCGGACCAGGTCGATGCCCAGCGCAAGCTCGACCCCAACCTGGACCACGAGTCGCCACTGCACGAACTGTTCGCCGACCAGTTGGCCAGCGCCGACCTGGTGGTGCTGAACAAGGCCGACCTGATCGACGCTGCAGGCCTGGCCAAGGTCCGCACCGAGGTGGCCGAAGAACTGCCTCCGGCGGTCAAGGTTGTCGAGGCCAGCAGCGGCAAGCTGCCGCTGGAGGTGCTGCTGGGTGTGGGCGCCGAGTCCGAGGCGCACATCGATGGTCGCCGTACCCACCATGATTCCCACCATGACGGTGATGACCATGACGATCATGACCACGACGCCTTCGACTCCATCTCCATCGACCTGCCCGAAGCCGACGAAAGCCTGCTGCTCGATGCCCTGACCCAGCTGGTGGTGGAGTTCGGCATCCTGCGCGCCAAAGGCTTCGCTGCCATCCCGGGCAAACCGATGCGCCTGCTGGTGCAAGGCGTGGGTACCCGTTTCGACAAGCACTTCGACCGCGCCTGGCGCGCCGACGAGCCGCGCATCACCCGCCTGGTGCTGATTGGCCAGGACCTTGACGCCGCCCAGCTGGAAGCGCGCCTACGCCAGGCACTGGGCGCCTGACCCATGCACCTGCTGCGGACCCAGCCCGGCGGCTTCGTGCCGGATGACAGCATTGCCGACCTCGGCCAGACGCCCGCCGAGCTGGTGATTCTCTGCAGCGGCGATTCGCACCTGGCATTGCTCGCCGATACCGCCGAGCAATTGCCCGAGGATTACCCCAGCCTGCGCCTGGCCAACCCGATGCAGGTACAGAACCATGCCTCGGTCGACCTGTACGTCGACCAGGTGCTGCGCCATGCCAAGGTCATCCTGGTGTCGCTGCACGGTGGTGTCGGCTACTGGCGCTATGGCGTCGAGCAGTTGGTCGAGCTGGCCGGCCGTGGCGTGCAGCTGATCCTGGTGCCGGGTGACGACCGCCCGGACCCGGAGCTGACCAGCCTGGGCAGTGTCAGCGGCGAGCAGGCCGAACGCCTTTGGCACTACTTGCGCCAGGGCGGCAAGGCCAACGCCATCAACCTGTTCAACTGCCTGGCCAGCCAGTGGCTGGGCCGCGACTATGCCTGGGACGAGCCGCAGCCGCTGCCGCGCACTGCCGTGTATCACCCGGCCAAGGGCAGCGCCACGCTGGAGGATTGGTACCCGCAGTGGCACCCCGAGCAGCCGGTGGCGCCACTGTTGTTCTACCGCTCGCACCTGCAGGCGGCCAATACCGCGTTCATCGATGTGTTCTGCCAGCGCCTGCAGGCGGCCGGGCTCAACCCATTGCCGATCGCCGTGGCCAGCCTCAAGGAAAGTGCCTGCCTGGAGCAGGTCGAAGCCTGGCTGGACGAGGCGGGGGCCGAAGTGCTGGTCAACACCACCGGCTTTGCCCTGTCCAGCCCCGAGCGCCCCAACCTGCGCCCGTTCCGTCGTGACATTCCGGTACTGCAGGCCATCTGCGCACAAGACAACCAGCCTGGCTGGGAAGCCAGCGAGCAGGGCCTGGGGGCGCGTGACCTGGCCATGCACATTGCCCTGCCCGAACTGGACGGGCGCATCATCACCCGCCCGGTCAGTTTCAAAGACATGGCCTGGCGCAGCGAACGCAGCCAGTCCGATGTGGTCTGCTACCGCGCCCACCCCGAGCGCATGGACTTTGTCGCCGAACTGGCCCGCCGCTGGGTCGAGCTGGCGCGCCTGCCGAATGCGCAGAAGCGCGTAGCCCTGGTGCTGGCCAACTATCCGACTCGGGACGGCCGTATTGGCAATGGCGTTGGCCTGGACACGCCAGCGGCCGCGCTGAACATACTCAAGGCCCTGCAGGCCGAAGGCTATCCGCTGGCCGACTTGCCGGGCAGCGGCACGCAGCTGATCCATCAGTTGCTCGGTGGCGTGACCAACGACCTCGACCAGCTGGACCTGCGCCCCTGCGCGCAGAGCCTGAGCCTGGCCGACTACCAGGCCGCCTTCGAGCGCCTGCCAGAGGCAAACCGCCAGGCCGTGCTGGAACGCTGGGGGCCGCCGCAGCAGGACCCGATGTACCGCAGTGGCCGGCTGATGGTGGCCGGCCTGCGCTTTGGCTTGACCTTTGTCGGCATCCAGCCGGCGCGCGGTTACCAGGTGGACCCCAGCGCGGTGTACCACGACCCGGACCTGGTACCACCCCACGGCTACCTGGCATTTCACTTCTGGCTGCGCCATGCCTTTGCCGCCGACGCGGTGATCCATGTCGGCAAGCACGGCAACCTCGAATGGCTGCCCGGCAAGGGCGTCGGGTTGTCGGCGCAGTGCTGGCCGGACGCCTTGCTCGGCCCGTTGCCGAACATCTACCCGTTCATCGTCAACGACCCGGGCGAGGGTGCCCAGGCCAAGCGCCGCACCCAGGCGGTGATCATCGACCACCTGATGCCGCCGCTGACCCGTGCCGAAACCTACGGCCCGTTGCGCCACCTGGAGCAATTGGCCGACGAGTTCTACGAAGCGCAGCTGCTCGACCCGCGGCGCGCTCGCGAGTTGCAGCGCGACATTCTCGAACTGGTCAAGGCCAATCACATTGACCGTGAACTGCAGCTGGAAGGCCAGCTGGACGATGCCGCCGTGTGGCTGCCACGCCTGGATACCTACCTGTGCGACCTGAAGGAATCGCAGATTCGCGATGGCCTGCATGTGTTCGGCCAGTCCCCGGAAGGCCGGCTGCGGCTGGATACCTTGCTGGCGCTGTTAAGGGTCGAGCGTGGCGACGGTCGCGGTGGCAATGCCAGCCTGTTGCGGGCCCTGGCCAAGGCGCTGGTGCCAGGCTTCGATCCGCTCGATTGCGAACTAGGCCAGCCGTGGCAAGGGCCACGCCCGGAACAACTGCAGGCCATGAGCAGCGAGCCTTGGCGCACCTTTGGCGATACCCGCGAACGCCTCGAACTGTTGGCGCTGCAGTTGATCGACCAGGCGCTGTGCGGCACCGTGCATTTACCTGCCCAGAGCGAATGGCAGCCTGTGCACGATGTGGTACGGACGCTGCGAGAATCGGTGGCACCCAGCCTGGACGCTTGCGGCAGCGCCGAAATGGATGGCCTGCTGGCGGCGCTGGCCGGGCGTTTCGTGCCCGCCGGCCCCAGTGGCGCACCCAGTCGTGGTCGCCTGGACGTGCTGCCCACCGGTCGCAACTTCTATACCGTGGACGTGCGCAACCTGCCCACCACCACCGCCTGGCGCCTGGGCTTCGCCTCCGCCAACCTGATCCTGGAGCGCCATCTGCAGGACAACGGCGATCACCTGCGCCAACTCGGCCTTTCAGTGTGGGGCACGGCAACCATGCGTACCGGCGGTGATGATATCGCCCAGGCCATGGCGCTGATGGGCGTGAGACCGGTGTGGGCCACCGGTAGCCAGCGGGTCGACGATTTCGAGATCCTGCCGCTCAGCCTGCTCGACCGCCCGCGGGTGGACGTGACCTTGCGCGTTTCCGGCTTTTTCCGTGATGCCTTCGGCAACCTCATCCGCCTGTTCGATGCCGCAGTGCAGGCGGTAGCCGCACTTGATGAACCCGAGGATCTCAACCCCCTGGCCGCCCGCGTGCGTAGCGAGCGTGCCGCGCTGCAGGCGCAGGGCGTGGACGCCGAGCAGGCCGCGCGCCAGGCTGGCTGGAGGGTGTTCGGTGCCAAGCCCGGGGCCTACGGCGCCGGGGTGCAGAACGCCATCGACGGGCGCCTGTGGCACAGCCGCGACGACCTGGCCGAGGTCTACCTCAATCACGGCGGCTATGCCTACGGCGCCAGCGACGACGGAACCCCGGCCCGAGCCCAGTTCGCCCAGCGCCTGGCCAAGGTGCAGGCGGTGCTGCAGAACCAGGACAACCACGAACACGACCTGCTCGATTCCAACGACTATTACCAGTTCCAGGGTGGCATGCTGGCGGCGTCGGAAACCTTGTCCGGTGCGGCAGTTGCCAGTTATCACGGCGACCATAGCCAGGCCGACCGGCCGCGCATCCGTACCCTCAAGGAAGAGCTGAACCGGGTTATCCGCGCCCGGGCGCTGAACCCGAAATGGATCGACGGGGCCAAGCGCCACGGCTACAAGGGCGCCTTCGAGATGGCGGCGACGGTCGACAACCTGTTCGCCTTCGACGCCACCACGCAACTGATCGACGACCATCATTACCAGGCGCTGGCCGATGCCTACGTGCTCGACCCGGCGACCCGCGACTTCATGCGCGAGCACAACCCCGAGGCCCTGCGCGACCTTACCGAGCGTTTGCTGGAGGCCCAGCAGCGCGGTCTGTGGCAGGCACCGGGCGACTACCGTGAAGCCCTCGAGGAACAACTGCTCGACGGCGAGGAACAGGCTTGAAATGAGTGAACCCGTGCAATTTCCACTGGCGGCCGTGGTCGGTGCCGATGACCTGAAACTGGCGCTGTGCCTGACCGCAATCGACCCGAAGATCGGCGGCGTGTTGATCGAGGGGCCACGTGGCATGGCCAAGAGTACCCTGGCCCGTGGCTTGGCCGACCTGCTCGGTGAGGGGCCGTTCGTGACCCTGCCACTGGGCGCCAGCGAAGAGCGGTTGGTCGGCACCCTCGACCTGGATGCCGCACTGGGGCAGGGCAAGGCGCAGTTCTCCCCAGGGGTACTGGCCCAGGCCGATGGTGGCGTGCTGTATGTCGATGAGGTGAACCTGCTGCCCGACACCCTGGTCGACCTGCTGCTCGATGTGGCAGCCAGCGGCACCAACCGCATCGAGCGCGACGGCATCTCGCACCGGCACAGTGCTCGCTTCGTACTGATCGGCACCATGAACCCTGAGGAGGGCGAACTGCGCCCGCAGTTGCTCGACCGCTTTGGCCTCAACGTGGCTCTGGAAGGCTTGCCCGAACCTGAGGCGCGCCAACAGATCATTCGCCGCCGCCTGGCCTTCGACAGCGACCCGCAGGCCTTTTGCGCGCAATGGGCCGAGGCCCAGGCGCAATTGCGCGAGCGCTGCCAGGCGGCGCGTCAGGCCCTGGCCGGCATTGCCCTGGACGACCAGGCGCTGGCCTGGATCACCGAACGCTGCTATGCCGCTGGGGTCGACGGCCTGCGCGCCGACCTGGTCTGGCTGCGCGCCGCACGCGCCCACTGTGCCTGGCGCGGTTGCGAGGCCATCGAGGAGGCCGATGTCGATGCAGTGGCCGAGTTCGCCTTGCGCCATCGCCGCCGCGTTTCGCCCCAGGCCAACCCGCCTGCGGCGCCGCAGCAGCCTGAACAGCAGCCCGGTCGGCAAGGCGCGGGCAACCCTGGCGAACAGGGCGGGCAGGGCGACTGGGGCGCAATGCCGGCGCAGCCTGTGGCCAGCGGCGCGCGCCGCGAGGTGCCGAACTGGGCAAAAAAGCCCTGAGCATCCCCCAGTCACCTGCCAAAGGGGCGGATGCCAAAGCAGGCGCAGGTAAGCAATACGGTGCCAGCCGAGGCCGGGCGCGCAGTGCTGCGGCCGGTCGGGTGGCCTGGCTGCCGACCCTGCTCAAGGGCCGGCCACGCCAGCGCCAGGACCTGTGCTGGCAGCAACGCCAGGCCAGGCCCGCAGAACTGTGGCTGGTAATCGTCGATGCTTCGGCCTCGACCCGTCGCCACCAGGCGTTGGCGCAAACCAAAGGGCTGCTGGCGGCGCTGTTCGACCAAGCCTACCGCCAACGTGCCCGGTTGGCCCTGCTTA
Organism: Pseudomonas shirazica; assembly: GCF_015168335.1. NCBI lineage: Bacteria > Pseudomonadati > Pseudomonadota > Gammaproteobacteria > Pseudomonadales > Pseudomonadaceae > Pseudomonas > Pseudomonas shirazica. Next base: position 2,653,119 of record NZ_CP063456.1, on the reverse strand, counting down.
CCGCCAGCGGGCGCTCACCGCAGTGGCAGCGCCACGGCCTGAAGGCCTCGGCCGCCTTGCAACCGTGGCTGCAAGCCTTGGGAGCTGGTGGTGGCACGCCGTTGATCGCTGCACTGGAGCAGGCTCGGCACTGGTTGCAGGATCGGCAACGGGCCCACCCCGAAGAAGGGTTACGCTGCCTGGTGTTCACCGATGGTCGCCTGCAACACTGGAATACCGTGCAGCCGATGCCGTGCGCCACTCTGTTGGTGGACATGGAACTGGCGCCGGTGCGCCTGGGCCGTGCGCAGCGCCTGGCGCAGCAACTTCAGGCGGATTACCAGCACCTGCAACAGTTCAGATTGGTGGATTGAAAAAGCACCGGTGCGACACTATGCCGCAATAAGAAAAAGTTGCCAGAACAGCAACCCGGAAGTTGTACAAGTGCGTGGCGACGCACGCACTTGGTTTGCTGGCCGATATTATTTCGGCATTGACCACGGCTGCAGGTCGTAACCTTTTTCGCACAGTTCGGCGCGCACTTCCTCGATCAGGCTGGCCCACTGGGCCGGGTCGGAATAGATGCGCGAAGACACTTGCTTGCTGCCGATGCGGGTGCTGGTCCGGTCGATCACTGCCAGGCTCAGTTCACCAGTACCGTTGGGTGCATCCCAGGCTACGCACTGGAAAGGTTCGAAGGCGTGGTCGGCAATCAGCAGTGCTTCGTTGACACGGAGCGGGGCATTCATGGTTCGGTCTCTCTATGGTCCCAAACATCCAGTTAAAGTCCGCGTTGCTTCGAAGTCGCCTCGGTTATCGCGAAGTGCAGCGCGGGGTTATGTGTACTGATGCTCGTTGTCCGGGGGCGAGTCACACATTGGTTGTAAAAAAATTTGCCAAGGTCGAATCCGTTCTTGCCCATGCCGCCATGTGATGTCGATAAAGTGCGAAAATTCCCGTCACGCATTGTAAAAAAATGATTCGGCAGACAGACGGTACTGGGAACCGTCAACTTAGTTGCTACTGTTAATCGGGCGCCACAACTTACTGTTTTATTTCAAAAAACTGAAAACTGGCGCCAAGGATTGGTCATGCAGCAGCTTGCCGCCCAACGCCGTTTGCTCATCGTCGACCCCTGCGATGACTGCCATCGTTTGTTACCCGGATTGCGCAGCGCAGGCTGGGATGTGCACAGCTGCATGCTCGACGCCGCGTTGGATCATCCCTGCGATGTGGGCCTGTTGCGCTTGCAGGCGTCGCACCTGAGGCGCCCGGACGGGGTCAAGGACTTGATCAAACGCAGCAACACCGAATGGATTGCCGTGCTCAGCGCCGAACAACTGCGCATGCCGGCCGTCGGCGATTTTGTTTGTGAATGGTTCTTTGACTTCCACACCTTGCCGTTCGACGTTTCCCGCGTTCAGGTCACGCTGGGCCGGGCCTTCGGTATGGCGCGCCTGCGCGGCAAAGGGATGGCGAGGGTGGATGAAACGAGCCACGAACTGCTCGGTGATAGCCGCCCGATCCGTGAACTGCGCAAGCTGCTGGGCAAGCTGGCGCCCACTGAATCGCCGGTGCTGATCTGTGGAGAAAGCGGCACCGGCAAGGAACTGGTGGCCCGCACCCTGCATCGCCAGTCGCAACGCAGCGAGCAACCGTTCATTGCCATCAACTGCGGGGCAATCCCCGAGCACCTGATCCAGTCGGAACTGTTCGGCCATGAAAAGGGCGCTTTCACGGGTGCTCATCAGCGCAAGGCCGGGCGCATCGAAGCGGCTCATGGTGGCACGCTGTTTCTCGACGAAATTGGCGATTTGCCGCTGGAGTTGCAGGCCAACCTGCTGCGCTTTCTGCAGGAAAAGCACATCGAGCGCGTGGGGGGCAGCCAGCCGATCCCGGTGGATGTCAGGGTGCTGGCGGCTACCCACGTGGACCTGGAAAGGGCCATCGAGCAAGGGCGCTTTCGCGAAGACCTGTATTACCGCCTGAACGTGTTGCAGGTAGTGACCGCACCACTGCGAGACCGGCATGGCGACCTGTCGATGCTGGCCAGTCATTTTGCCCATTTCTACAGTCTTGAAACCGGGCGTCGACCGCGCTCGTTCAGCGAGCATGCCTTGGCGGCCATGGGCCGGCATGACTGGCCGGGCAATGTCCGCGAGTTGGCCAACCGGGTAAGGCGCGGGCTGGTGCTCGCAGAAGGCCGGCAAATCGAGGCACAGGACCTTGGATTGCAGCCCCTGGACCAGGTACAGCAACCGCTGGGCACGCTGGAAGAGTACAAGCACCGAGCCGAGCGCCAGGCGCTGTGCGATGTACTCAGCCGGCACAGTGACAACATGAGTGTGGCGGCCAAGGTGCTAGGTATATCGCGGCCGACTTTCTATCGGTTGCTGCACAAGCACCAGATTCGCTGAGCAGCAGCCCTCGGCCGTGCCCGAGCCTTGTGGGAGCAGGCATGCCCGCGAAGCAGGCGCTGCGGTGGATGGCACCGGGCTACGCCGGTATTCGCGGGTAAACCCGCTCCCACAAGAGGCCGTGTTATTCGTCCAGGTCTGCCGCTGCATGCCGCTCCGGCACCTGGCTGGCCTCATCCCCCCAGGTCCGGTTCACCCGTGTGCCACGCTGCACCGCCGGGCGCAAGGCAATCTCCTCGGCCCAGCGCTGCACATGCTTGTACTCGTCCACCGCCAGGAACTCCGCCGCGCCATACAGGTTGCCGCGTACCAGCTGGCCATACCAAGGCCACACGGCAATGTCGGCGATGCTGTATTCCTCGCCGCCCAGGTAGCGGCTTTCGGCCAGGCGCCGGTCGAGCACATCCAGCTGACGCTTGGCTTCCATGGTGAAGCGGTTGATCGCGTACTCGAACTTTTCTGGCGCATACACATAGAAGTGGCCAAAGCCGCCGCCCAGGTATGGCGCCGCGCCCATTTGCCAGAACAGCCAGTTCAGGCTTTCGGTGCGTGCAGCTGGCGCTTTCGGCAGCAAGGCACCGAACTTTTCCGCCAGGTACAGCAGGATCGACCCCGACTCGAACACCCGCACCGGCGGCTCGACGCTGCGGTCGAGCAGGGCGGGGATCTTCGAGTTGGGGTTTACCTGGACAAAGCCGCTGGAGAATTGGTCGCCCTCGCCAATGCGGATCAACCAGGCATCGTACTCGGCACCAAGGTGGCCCAGGGCAAGCAGCTCTTCGAGGGCGATGGTGACCTTCACGCCATTGGGCGTGGCCAGGGAGTACAGCTGCAGCGGGTGCTTGCCCTGCGGTAGGTCCTTGTCGTGAGTCGGGCCGGCAACCGGGCGGTTGATGCTGGCGAACTGGCCACCGGACGCGGCGTCGTTGCGCCAGACCTTGGGTGGCACGTAGGCGGGCTTGCTCATGCGTGAATCTCCTTAAATGGCGCGAAACGGTCACGTAGAAACGTGGACCTGCATCTATGCCACGGGTTCGACGAAAAGCGCAAATGCATAGGGCGCGGGCGTGAAGTGCATGACTTCGGTTTCATTCAGGTTTCATCCTGTGCAGCCCAGGGCGGTTCTATGCTGGGCTATCTCTTCGCCCTGCAAGGAACCGCCGGCCGATGACTCTTTCTCGCTGCATGCTGGCGCTGGCCCTGCTCGGTAGCCTTCTGGCCCATGCCGAGGCCGCACCCTGGGTTGTCGGCCTGCACCACATGACTCTGGCCGACCCGGTCGATGCCCGGCCCATGCAGGCGCTGGCGTTCTACCCGGCCATTGGCAAGACCCGCAGCAGCCGGATAGACGGCTACCCGGTCGACGTGAGTGAAGAGGCGCCGGTAGCATTGGGCCAGTTCCCGTTGCTGGTGCTGTCCCACGGCAATACCGGCAGCCCGCTGGCCTTGCATTACCTGGCGACGTCGCTGGCGCGCCAGGGTTTTATCGTGGTGGCGGTGGTGCACCCCGGCGACAACGCCCGCGACCACAGCCGCCTGGGCACCCTGAGCAACCTGTACGGCCGGCCGCTGCAAGTGAGTGCCGCAATTACGGCCGCCCGCGATGATGCCTTGCTGGGGCCTTATCTGAACGGTGGCAAGGTTGGGGTGATCGGCTACTCGGCCGGTGGTGAAACTGCCTTGATCCTCTCAGGCGCGCGCCCAGACCTGGACCGCCTGCGCAAGTACTGCCTGGAGCGCCCTGACGACGCCGACGCCTGCAAGACCCACGGTGTACTGATTGCCGACCGCAGCGAGCTGGTGCCAGAGGCCGACCAGCGGGTGGGGGCCGTGATGCTCATGGCACCGCTCAGCCTGCTGTTCGGGCGCCATGCCCTGGCCGGGGTGCAGGTGCCGGCGCTGATCTACAGTGGCGACAGCGACCAGCTGGTGGCGGTGGACCGCAACGCCGAAGCCCTGGCCCGCAAGTTGCCGGTGACACCGGACTATCGCCTGCTGGCCGGCGCCGGGCACTTCGTGTTCATGGCCCATTGCGATGCCGAGCAGTCCGTGCGGATGCCGGCGCTGTGCAAGGACGCCGCAGGTGTGGATCGTCGGCACATCCACCATTCCCTGCAGCAGGAAGCCGCGGTGTTCTTCAGCCAGGCGTTGGGCGCGCCGGAGCCGGCCGAGCGTTCAGCCGCGAGTGGCGCGCCGCGCCAGCAACAGCGTTAGACCGACACCGGCCAGGGCGAGCAACGCGGCCACACAGAAGATCGAGGCATAGCCCAGATGTGCGGCCACTGCGCCCATCACCGGCCCGGCGATGGCCAGGGCCATGTCGAAGAACACGGCGTAGGCCCCCAGCCCTGCACCACGGCTGCTGCTGGGTACCTGCTTGATCGCTTCAACCCCCAGCGCCGGGTAGACCAGCGACAGCCCGAAACCGGTAAGCCCGGCACCGATCAGCGCCCACGGCGGCGACGGTGCCAGCCACAGCAGGCTCAGGCCGAGCACTTCGGTGGCCATGCACGCGACCGCCACGTTGTAGCCACCAAAGCGGTTGACCGCATTGACGAACAGCAGCCGGGAAATGATGAAGCACACGCCAAAGGCACTCAGGCACCAGGCTGCGCCCACCCAGCCGCGCTCCAGGTAATACAGGGTGACGAAGGTGGTCAGGGTACCGTAGCCAATAGAGGCAAGGGTCAGGCCCAGACCGCACGGTGCGACCCGGCCGAAGGCCGACCAGAAGGGCAGGCGCTCGCCGCGCACCACCACCACGTCCGGCCGCTTGCGCAGTACCAGCAGGGCAGATACCGCCAGCACCAGCAATGCCGGCCCCAGCACGCTGAAGTCCAGCCCGTCGACGGCCAGTACACCCAAGGGGGCACCAATGGCGATGGCGCCATAGGAGGCGATACCGTTCCACGAAATCACCCTGGCGGTGTGTTCGGGGCCGACCTGGCTGATGCCCCAGCTCAGCGTGGCTACGCCGATCAGCCCTTGGGCGATGCCCAGCAGCAGGCGCCCGCCGAGCAACAGCACCAGGCTCAGCAGCGGAAGCGTCAGGGTCCAGGCCGAGAGCAGGGTCAACACCCCGCAGCCGGCAATCCCCAGCAAGCCGAAGCGAATGGCCTGCTTGCCCCCCAGGGTATCGGCCACGCGCCCGGCAAACGGGCGGCTGAGTAGCGTGGCCAGGTATTGCAGGCCAATGGTCAGCCCGGCGACCACCGCGCCAAACCCCAGTTGGTCATGCACATGGCTGGGCAGCACGGCGATCGGCAGGCCGATGCAGAGGAAGGCGATGAAGGTGTAGAAAACGATCGACAGGATCTGCAGAGTGATTTGCAGCGTGTTACTGGCGGGAGCAGGCTGTTGCGCGGTCATGGGCTCGTTCGCGGGCGGGCGGTTGGGCGTGGCCCCATCATGGCCGTTGCGCGAAAGAAATGAAAGCAGGCTAACGAATTATTCGTCGGGCAGTGCCAGCCCGTGGATCGGCGGTGAATTCTTCGCGGGCGTGCCCGCGAAGAGGCCGGCCCAGCCATACAAGATGGCCAGGCCGCTCCATCAATCAGACCAGCACACCCTGGCTACGCAGGTAATCGTCGTAGGTACCGCTGAAGTCCACCACGCCATCAGCCGACAGCTCGATGATGCGCGTGGCCAGCGAAGACACGAACTCACGGTCATGGCTGACGAACAGCAGGGTGCCCGGGTAGTTCTCCAGCGCCAGGTTCAGCGCTTCGATCGATTCCATGTCCAGGTGGTTGGTCGGCTCGTCCATCACCAGCACGTTCGGCTTTTGCAGGATCAGCTTGCCGAACAGCATGCGGCCTTGCTCACCACCGGAAATCACCTTCACCGACTTGAGAATCTCGTCGTTGGAGAACAGCATGCGCCCGAGGGTGCCGCGGATCACCTGCTCGCCGGAGGTCCACTGGCCCATCCAGTCGAACAGGGTCATGTCGTCTTCGAAGTCGTGGGCGTGGTCCTGGGCGTAGTAGCCCACCTCGGCGCTGTCGGTCCACTTCACTTCACCCTTGTCCGGGGTCATTTCACCGACCAGGGTGCGCAGCAGGGTGGTCTTGCCGATACCGTTGGGGCCGATGATCGCCACGCGCTCGCCAGCCTCGATGGTGAAGCCCAGGTCCTTGAACAGCACTTTGTCGTCGAAGGCCTTGGCCATTTTTTCGACGGTGACGGCCTGGCGGTGCAGCTTCTTGGTCTGTTCGAAGCGGATGAACGGGCTCACCCGGCTCGACGGCTTGACCTCGGCCAGCTGGATCTTGTCGATCTGCTTGGCCCGCGAGGTGGCCTGCTTGGCCTTGGAGGCGTTGGCCGAGAAGCGGCTGACGAAGGTCTGCAGTTCGGCGATCTGGGCTTTCTTCTTGGCGTTGTCCGACAGCAGCTGCTCGCGGGCCTGGGTGGCAGCGGTCATGTACTCGTCGTAGTTGCCCGGGAACACGCGCAGCTCGCCGTAGTCCAGGTCGGCCATGTGGGTGCAGACACTGTTGAGGAAGTGCCGGTCGTGGGAAATGATCACCATGGTGCTGTTGCGCGCGGTGAGGATGTTCTCCAGCCAGCGGATGGTGTTGATGTCCAGGTGGTTGGTCGGCTCGTCGAGCAGCAGTACGTCCGGGTCCGAGAACAGCGCCTGGGCCAGCAGGACACGCAGCTTCCAGCCCGGAGCCACCTCGCTCATCGGGCCGAAGTGCTGTTCCAGCGGAATACCCAGGCCCAGCAGCAGTTCACCGGCGCGTGATTCGGCGGTGTAGCCGTCCATCTCGGCGAATTCGGTTTCCAGCTCGGCGACGGCCATGCCGTCTTCCTCGGTCATTTCCGGCAGCGAGTAGATGCGATCGCGCTCGGCCTTGACCTTCCACAGTTGGCCGTGGCCCATGATCACCGTGTCGATCACGGTGAATTCCTCATAGGCGAACTGGTCCTGGCGCAGCTTGCCCAGGCGCGTGTTCGGCTCGAGCATGACCTGGCCGCCCGACGGTTCGAGGTCACCGCCGAGGATCTTCATGAAGGTCGACTTGCCGCAACCGTTGGCGCCGATCAGGCCGTAGCGGTTGCCGTTGTTGAATTTGACGGAAACGTTTTCGAACAGCGGCTTGGAGCCGAACTGCATGGTGATGTTGGCGGTGGAGATCAAGAGGCTTACCTATCAATAACTTACGTGACTACTTCGCAGCGTCGGACCCATTTCGGACCAATCAGGAGCTTTTCCAGCTCCTGCCAGTCGTTGGACGAGTTAATCCAGCGCGCATGAGTGATAAGAGCATCTGCACGCTATGCCCGAGCTGATGGGCGATGAATGCGGGGTTGAGACCAGACATTGAGCACATTGTCGCATAGGTGCGACGGCAGTTATACGGGGGCGGTATCTGATCCCCGGACCCTTGACGATCGGGCGCTACTGATGGTGCTGGTTTTACGTGCTCACCGTTCTTCCCGGGCGGGATGACCAATGGCGATTCGGCGAAATGCGCTTTGCCTTGAGCACGCCGTTTGGCGCGCGGTCCACTCAATCGTCATGGATGCTCCAGGTGTTGGCCTGATCGGGGAGGAGTCATTGGTTGAAAGGGGGTGATATGCTTCCTCCGCTTACCAAACAGGGAGATTGGTAATGGGTTTGTTGCGAAGGTTCAGGACGTTTGGCTTACGAATAAAGCCGACTAGATCTCCGACGGCAGCGTTCGTTTGCCTGGCGATGTGGATAGCGATCCTGCGATACGGGGACCCATCCGCGTCATTTATCATGTATTCGGTGCCTTTCGGCATTGCTCTGATCGCGCTGGGGCCGCTGGAGCTGCTGCCAGAACAATGGCCCAGGCTCAATTTTCTGGCGAATGCCCTGGCCAGCGGTTTCTTCTTTGTCAGCATCATGTTCGCTGGCGTGGCACTGTCTTATGAAATGCCGTTGGAGAATGGCGGAAGAACAACCTTCTGCCTTGGCTTCTGGGCTTTACAGCTGTTTATTCTGCACAAGGCTCAGCCCTGGATAAAGCAGTCACCTTTTCGTCGACTTGGCGAGTATCGCATGGCGTACTCCCCTCCGGAGGCCAGCCAAAGAGCCGAGCGGGATTGACGTTGGTGATGGGGGAATGAGCAGTCGCCCGAAAGTGGTGATTGGCCCGTGGTTTCTGTCCAAGCTGTTCAAACGGGTTCCGTACAGGTCGATTTCTGATACCAAAGCGCGCGGAAAGGATTTGCCTCCATTCATTGAAGCGGGTTCATCAGCTCGGCACCTTGATTACGCACATTCCCCACGGCGATACCCACCCGGTACCACTCGAAGGCTTCGGCCGGCTCACCCAGGTTGAGCACCAGTTGTTCTGCGCGCTCGCTGGGCATTGCTGCCGCGATCCACTCGTACGCCAGTTCTGGCGACAACACGACAGGCCGGCGGTCGTGAACGTCGACCATTCCGCCCTGAGCGTCGGCGGTAATGATGACGAACCCGTCGTGCTCGGTGCCGGTGAACTGGCCGATCGAGGCGCAAAGGGCAGGGCGCCCATCCTGGCGGCGGATGTAGTACGGTTGTTTCTTCGGCCCACCTTCATCAACCCATTCGTACCAGCCGTCGACAGGGGTGATGGCCCGGTGCGGCCAGATCGCCCGGAAGAATGGGCCATGCGCCACCTTCTCGACCCGCGCGTTGATCGGCGCAGCGCGATCGGTTGCCCAATGCGGCCGCCACCCCCACCTCACCAGGTCAGCTCGAGGGCCTGCGTCATCCATCCGCAGTACCGCCACCAGCGTGGTCGGCGCGATGTTGTACCGGCCAAGCGGCTGGTCGCCGACGTTGTTCCGCCAGGCCTCTGGCAGGCTCAGGGTTTCAACGAAGTCATGTATGCCACGGTACTGGCTGAGCCTTCCGCACATACGCCCTCCTACCGAAACCTGAAGGATAGCCGTTGGCTGGTAGTAGTGCCGGCAGTCATACGGGGACGGCCAGGCACCCCGCTTGCCACGATGCATGACGAACGGATTTCAGCACCTGCCCGCAACGGGGTCAGCCTGCCGTTGCGGGCGATGGCTGCAGGCTGCCGGCCTGCTCGGGAACCCTGATGAACACGTTGTATCTGCCACCTTCCATTTCTTCGAAGGCAATCAGTTTTTTCACCAGCGCACCGTTCAGTACCTTGCCGGCATTCAATAGCAGCATGCCATTGTCGGCATTCAGGTTGCGCGCCAGTATCATACCCTCTGCCAGTTCGTGCGTGCTCAATACCTTGATCGCCGGGTCGGTCAAGGTAATGTCGCGCATGTACTCGGCACAGACGTTGACGAAGTCTTCCACCAGGTCTGGGTCATACAGCTTTCCAGCATACTTGCGTATGTAGAGCAGTGCCTCATCGCTATTGAGCTGGCGATCCAGGACCATTCCGCGCTGCAACTCGATGAAATCCACGGCCATTTTCAACCAGCGGGCGCCCAGTGGAATTGCCGCGCCCTTCAGGTGGCCCGGAAAACCGCTGCCATCCCAGCGTTCCTGGTGGTGAAGTATGAGTTGTGCAGCCTCTTTTATTGGCTCCAGGGTCATGACCAGCGCTTCGCTCTGTTTCGGGTATGACCGGTACAGTTCGCGCTCTGGTGGAGGAATGAGATCGGCAGGGCAGGTGAGCATGCTGTCGGTCCAGCTCATCTTGCCGATGTTGTAGAGGGCTGCAGCCATGGTCAGGTTGCGACAGCTACCTTCGTCCAGCCCATGGCTGGTGCAATACACCCGTATCAGTTCTATGACTTGCCGGTTGGTCTGCTTGGCCTTGGGCAGACGCAGGTTGCCTAACTGCGAAAAGAATTCGGTGCTGGTCACGTAACTGCGCTTGAGTTCTTCATAGGCAAGGTCAAGCATGTCGGCGGTTTGCTGCAACTCGGCGGTGCGCGCCGCTACACGCTGTTCAAGGCTTTCGTTAAGCGCCTTGAGTTGCTTGATCTGAACCTGAGTCAGCTGTTCCAGGCGCTTTCGTTCGCTTTCCGAATGTTGGTGGGCCAATGCCTGGCGCAATGTGACCAACAGCTCTTCATCATTCCAGGGTTTGCTGATGTAACGATAGATGTGCCCATCATTGATGGCTTTCGCGATGGTGTCCGTGTCAGCGTAACCCGTAAGCAGAATGCGCAACGTGTCGGGAAAACGCTCATGTACGTGGGCCAACAGTGTTGCCCCGTCCATGTTTGGCATACGCGCATCACTCATCACCAGATTGATCGGGCGTTGTTGGAGCAGTTGCAGGGCGTCGGCACCGCTTTCGGCAAGGAGGAGTTCGTAGGGTTGGTTGCGAAGTAGACGACGAAGGCTGCTGAGAATCGAGGGCTCGTCGTCAACCAGAAGTATCACCGGCTTGGCTGCTGCGCCATCGGTAACGGGTAGCTCCATGGGTCCCTCCCTGCCGGCCTCGGCCAGACTACTCCCTGGCCACAGCCTAGATGATATTTGCCCCCGCCGTTAGCTTTTGTCTGTTGGCCTCACTATGCTCGGAGGCAGGTGCATCTCGCCAGGGAGGGTTGTGCTGTGCCGACTTGTCTGCAGGTTCGCATCGTTGTCTCGATGCTTGTGGTTTTGCCGGCATGGGTGCTGGCCCAGAGCATTGGTGGGCCGCTCACGCCATTGCCGGCGGTGCCTGAGCTTGACCCTGCCCGGGTGGAACTGGGGCGCAAACTGTTCAATGACTCGCGATTGTCCCTCGATAACAGCCAGTCCTGTGCTGATTGCCATCGCCTGGATCGTGGTGGCGCGGACGGGCAGGCGCGCTCGCCTGGTGCAGATGGCAAACCCTTGCCAGTTCACACACCCAGCGTCTTCAACGCCAGCCTGAACTTCCTGCAGTTCTGGGATGGGCGCGCGCAATCGTTTGACGGCCTGGTGCACCTGGCAACCGGTAATACGGACGGCAAAGAAGATGGCTGGGCTACCGTGGTCCAACGAATTGCTGACGATCCGGCTTACCAGACGGGGTTCGCCGAAGCCTATGGCAAACCAGTGACCGCCATCGATGTCAAAGATGCCCTGGTTACGTACCAGCGTACCCTGCTGACACCCGATTCACGCTTCGATCGCTATCTGAAAGGAGATACCAGCAGCCTCAGCCTGGAAGAGAAGCATGGCTATCAGCGCTTCCAGGAGTACGGTTGTATAGCCTGCCACCAGGGTGTGAATATCGGCGGCAACATGCTGCAGAAGTTCGGTGTTTTCGATGATTATTTCACCAACCGTGGCAGTGTTACCTTGGCAGATCAGGGGCTCTACAACGTGACAGGTGATCCGGACGATCTCCACCTGTTCAAAGTTCCAAGCCTGCGAAACGTGGAGGTGACTGCCCCTTACTTTCATGATGGTTCGGCGCCCACCTTGGAAGCAGCCGTCGATGCCATGTTTCATTATCAGTTGGGACGTACGCCGAGCGACGATGATAAAGCGCTGATCATCAAGTTTCTCCAGACCCTCACCGGCCAATGGGAGGGTAAACCGCTATGAGGTTGAACGCTCGGCGCAGTCTGCTGCTGTTGGCTGCGTGCGCCATGTCGCTGGCTTCCGTGCTGGTCTACCTGTACTGGATGTCCAGGTCCGATGAGAGTGGCAACTACGCCCAGGCGCGCGATCTGATTCGCCAGATCAAGCAGTACGATGCACAGTGGGAGGGGGCAGTGCTCAAGGCGCGCACCACCACCAATTACAACTACGACCCGCTGGTGCTGCCGTTGATTGAAATGAAGCGCCTATGGCGGGAGTTCGGCACGCTGGAAGGGCGTCATCAAAAAACAGAAATGCTCGCTTGGCAAAAGGCTTTTCGCGATTACCAACAGGCCTTTGACGACAAGGTCCTGCTGGTCTCGCGCTTCAAGACGCACAATGCGATCCTGCGAAATTCCCTGGCTTTTCTCCCGGCTGCGGCCGATGTGATACAGGTGCACCTTCGTCGATTGGTTGATGCCGATACAGTGCGTCTGCGCAGAATCACCAGCGATACCTACGACCTGATGCTGAGCAGCCTTGAGTTTGCCCATGCCACAACAGATGAAAAAGCTGCCGACATCCTTGTCGGACTGAACAACCTTTCGGTCAACAAGGAGCGCTTGCCTGTCAATTTTCAGGTGCCCATCGATACCATCAGCAAACACATTGAGTTGATTCTTCGTGAGCAACCCAAGGTCGATCAACTACTTGAAGCGATCGAGGCGGTTCCGATCGCCGAGAGTCTGGACGCCATTGCGCTGATGCTGGACCGTGACGAGCAAGCAGCAGCGCTGACGGCTCAGCGATACCATTTCTACCTGTTGGTGTTTTCCACCCTGCTGGTATTGCTATTGCTGTACATGGGGATGTGGCTGATGCGTAGCTACGCCGAAATAAACCGTGTAAACCGAGCGCTGGTGAGTGCCAACGACGAATTGGAACAGCGGGTCGAACGGCGTACCCAGGCACTTACCCAAGCCAGCGCAGCACTGCAGCGCGAGGTGGATGAACGCCGATTGCTCGAGAACCAGTTGGTCCAGTCCGAAAAGCTCGCCTCGCTCGGTCAACTGGCAGCCGGCGTAGCCCATGAAGTCAACAACCCGATTGGGTTTGTCTCTTCCAACCTCGGTGCACTGGACGACTATTTCGGCCGTTTGCAGGACATGCTGAAGGCATATGCTGACGCGGAAAATACCCTGGTTCCGAACGCGCTCGGCGCGGAGCTGGCGAAGTTGCGCACGGAAATCGAGCTGGATTACTTGCTGGAGGATATTCCGGCGCTGATCCGCGAATCCAAGGACGGTATCAGCCGCGTTGCGCGGATCGTCAAGGACCTCAAGGACTTTTCGCGAGTAGAGACCAGCCATGACTGGCAAGTGTCAGACTTGCATCAAGGCATAGAGTCAACGCTGAACATCGTTGCCAGCGAACTCAGGCACAAGGCGGACCTTGTCAAGGATTACAGCCCATTGCCGCCGGTCGAATGCCTGCCTTCACAGATCAATCAGGTAATCATGAATCTGCTGGTCAATGCCACCCAGGCGATGGGGGCCGAGCGTGGCAGAATTACCCTGCGAACCGGTGCCAGTGACAAGTGGGTATGGATCGAAGTCGCAGACAATGGTTGTGGCATTCCTGGCGAAAGCCTGCAAAAGATCTTCGATCCGTTCTACACGACGAAGCCCATCGGCCAGGGCACCGGGCTGGGATTGTCACTTTCGTACGGAATCATCAAGCGTCATGGTGGCGAGATCCGCGTAGACAGCGAGGTGGGAGTCGGTACGACATTCAGGGTCGAACTGCCCATCCATCAGGCCCGGTCGGCCTGAGAGCACCCGGGAAGTGGAATGCAAATTGCTGCGACCCTGGGGCATCGATCATGCGGAGTACGCAGAAATGACTCAGAATGACCGCTACTACATGATCTTCGTTGTGGTTGCTGTGCTGGTCCTGGATCTGGCAGCGACATTTGTGTTTCTCAAGGCCATCGCCTGACCCCCATTTGTGGGCCTGGTTGTACCCGAAATCGGGGTCATCTGCAGAGACTACCCGGTTTTGGGACAAATTTTGTCCGCCCACTGTCTGGTTCATGGCCACATGGCGCTGCACGTCCTTTGAGTCGACCGCCAGCTGAACTCTTGCCCGCAAGATCACCAGCGGCGTACCTCTGCCTGAACATCCCACCTTTGTGCGGTCCAACGTAAGCAAGGCCTGGTTTCACCTGGCCGGAGGTACGCACATGAAACGCAAGACTGTATGGGTCGTAGTGTTGTCAGGGTTGCTGCTGCTCGGTGGTTGCTGGCCATATTGGCACCACGGTGGGCATCACGGCGGCGGCCATCACCGGCATTTCAACGACGGCTACCATGGTGGTCAGGACTACCGCCGCTATTGATGCACCCAGTAATCCCTTCCGCTTGCGGCCACGCCTGTGCGAACACACTGCAAGACAACGCATGCTCGCCCAGGCTGGCTTGCCTGCAACTTGCCCGCTGATCCATGAACGAAGTTTAACTTCGCGGGTAAAGCCCGCCCTGGAGCCGATATAGCAAACAGGCATATTGCCCGGCTAAAATTGAGCAGTAACATGGTCAAACTAAAACAAAAAAAGGGGCATGCAGTTCGGCAACACTTCCCAAGTTACTCGATGGGGTGGCAGGAGCGTGTCGCGTGAAAAGTTCAAGATCGGTAGCAGGTGCAATATTGATGTCCACCTTCGCCACACTGTTCATGACAGGCTGTGCGCATGACCCCGATGTGCGTCAAGGCCATGGGTATGCAGCCGGGGCCACGGAAAGAAGTACGCCGGCGTACCTGGGGTGCGTCAAAAGCGAGCTTCAAGGGAATGTGAAAACCTACCAGGTCGATGGCGATAACTCGGTCAGGCTGTTTGTCGATAGCACCGACCCCGACACGGCGGGTGGCCTGGTCGAGGTGCGGGGCACGGGAGCCCGGCGCCAGTTCGCGGCCTATCAACGTGATGCCTGGTACGACCATGGCAGGCTGCTGGACGCCGCGCTGATGTGTTCGAAAGCATGATCATCTGACCCTTGATGCAAAAGGCCCGCCCTCGAGAGCGGGCTTTTTGCATTTGCCGCCCCCAGCCGCAATAATCCGCTCATTTGAACGGAGAACACCAAGTTGGAAACCAGAAGCGTTGTTGCTGAGATGTTCATTGGGATGCCCACGCATTTCTGGGTGTTGCCCGTTGCCGGCCTGATCGCCTGGTTCGGCCTGAAATGGGCCGAACAGTCCGATAGCCACGCCAGCATGCTGCGGGCCGTGACCTACCTGCTGCTCATTGCGTTGGCGGTGTTGCCCAACGGTTTCTATGCGCTGTTTCCCCCTTCGCCCGACATGCCCGAACTGTTGTTGAATCGTGAGCCGCTGCCCAACTACGAAGGGCGCTTCTACCTGGATGCGTTCTACGTGTTCAGTGGGTGGGCACTGAGCAAGGTGGCCAAGCTCAAGTTCAACTAGAGCAAATACTGAACAAGCCGCTCGATGAGTGGTGCATGCCGGTATCTCGTCTCGGGGCGGCTCGGTTTCCAAGTCGTTCATCGCGATTTCCTCATCTCCATTGCCGGCGAGTTTACATGCCCATGTTCAATTGGATGGGGCGGCAGTGGAGTGTCATCCAATCGCATCTATCAAAATGGGGGGTTACTCTCCATTCGTATTAATCCAAACAAGCTTCTACTTTCGATCAAGAAATCAATTGCGACTGGCGTTCTCGTCAAAGTTGGGAGGGCTCGCGAGTTATTTGTAATAAACCGGCTGGCGTTTTATGAGCAGCGTGCTATTTCTGGAGATATGAGCGCGACCGCTCAGTCGTGCTGTAGACAAAAGGACTGTCAGGTATGTCGATTCAGGCCAAGGTATCTCCCCTCGCTCAAAGTGTTACTTCTGCCGCCCCCATCGCAATCCCCAACAACGGAATCCTGACTCTTACCCAGAGCAGTAACATTGTTCTGGACATTGCTCCGGAAGGTGTGTCGGGCTACACGAAGAGCGGTGCCGATCTGATCGTACAGCTGAAGAGTGGCGAAAGCCTGCGCATTGCCAACTTCTATGTCGAGGGGCAGCCTGCAAGCCAGTTGTACCTGGTAGACCGGGACAAGCTGCTGGCCGTCGACCTGCCGCCGGTCGCTGCCGATGGGCCGCTGGTGGCGGGTTATGTACCCCAGGAAACGCCGGCCGGGTTCGAGTCACTCACTGGCGCCGACAGCACCATTGGCGGGCTCAGCCCCGGTGCTGCACTTCTGGCTGGCGCTGCGATCATTGGTGGCGGCGTCGCGATCGCCAACAGCAATGGCGGTGGTGGCGGTGGTGGTGGCGGTGACAGCAGTGTGCCGCCCGATACTTCGGCCCCGGCGCCGGCCAGCGGGTTGCAAATTGCCCCGGATGGCAGCAGCATCAGCGGCACGGCCGAGCCGGGCGCCACCGTGGGCATCGACAGCAATGGCGATGGAGAAACCGACGTCAGCGTGGTCGTCGGCCCCGACGGCAAATTCCAGATTCCGCTGAATCCGCCACTGACCAACGGCGAAACGGTTTCCGTGGTGGTGACCGATCCGTCCGGCAATAGCAGCCCGCCCGCTACCGTGCAGGCCCCTGACTTCCCTGATGCGCCGCACATCAACCCGAGCAACGGCTCCAGCCTCAGCGGTACCGCCGAGCCGGGCAGCACCGTGCTGCTTACCGACGGCAACGGCAACCCCATCGGCCAGACTACCGCCGACGGCAACGGCAACTGGTCGTACACACCCGATAGCCCACTGCCCGATGGCACGGTGGTCAAAGCGGTGGTCGTGGATGCCGCCGGTAACAGCGGCCCGCCCGCCAGCACCATTATTGATGGTGTGGCGCCAGCGGCACCCGTGATCAATCCGAGCAACGGTACCGAGCTTAGCGGTACCGCCGAGCCGAACAGCGCCGTGACCATCACCGATGGCAGCGGTAACCCGATCGGCCAGGTGACTGTCGATGGCAACGGCAACTGGAGCTACACCCCGGCGACACCGCTGCCAGACGGTACCGTGGTGAACGCCACCGCGACCGATGCGGCCGGTAATACCAGCGGGCAGGGCAGCACCACCGTGGATAGCGTGGCGCCGGGTGCGCCCACCATCAACCTGAGCGACGGTAGCAGCCTCAGCGGTACAGCCGAGCCAGGCAGTACCGTGGTCCTCACCGACGGCAACGGCAACCCAATCGGCCACGCTACAGCCGATGGCAATGGCAACTGGTCATATCCCACGGATACCCAACTGCCTGATGGAACAGTGGTTAATGCGGTGGTCACGGATGCCGCCGGCAACAGCAGCCCGCCCGCCAGCACCGTGATCGATGGCGTGGCACCTTCGGCACCCACGATCAATCCGAGCAACGGCACCGTGATCAACGGTACTGCCGAGCCGAACAGCACCGTGACCCTCACCGACGGCAGCGGTAATCCGATCGGCCAGGTAGTAGCCGATGGCAGTGGCAACTGGAGCTATGTCCCGACCACGCCGCTGGCAAACGGCACTGTGGTCAACGTGGTGGCGCGGGACGCAGCCGGCAACACCAGTGCTCCATCGACCACCACAGTGGATTCGGTAGCCCCGGCGGCTCCAGTGGTCGAGCCGAGCAACGGCAGCGAGATCAGCGGCACCGCCGAACCGGGCAGTACCATCACCCTGACCGATGGCAGCGGCAACCCCATCGGCCAAACCACCGCCGACGGCAGCGGCAACTGGAGCTACAGCCCTGGTACGCCGCTGGCCGACGGTACCGTGGTCAACGCCACGGCGACCGACCCGGCTGGCAATACCAGCGGGCAGGGCAGCACCACCGTAGACGGCGTGGCGCCGGGTACACCCACCATCAATCTCAGCAACGGCAGCAGCCTCAGCGGTACCGCCGAGCCGAACAGCACCGTGACCCTCACCGACGGCAGTGGTAACCCGATTGGCGAAGCCACTGCCGACGGTAGCGGCAACTGGACGTTCACCCCAGCCACACCACTGCCCAATGGCACCGTGGTCAATGCGACGGCGAGCGACCCGGCTGGCAACACCAGCCCGGCAGCGACGGTCACGGTCGACTCCAGCGCGCCGGCTGCACCGGTAATCGATCCTAGTAACGGGACGACCATCAGCGGTACTGCCGAAGCGGGTGCTACCGTCACACTCACCAATGGCAGCGGCAACCCGATCGGCCAGGTCACCGCCGACGGCAGCGGCAACTGGAGCTTCACCCCTGGCTCGCCGCTGGCCAACGGCACCGTAATCATCGCCACGGCAACCGACCCGACCGGCAACACCGGTCCGCAGGCCGCCACCACGGTGGATTCGGTAGCCCCGGCGGCTCCAGTGGTCGAACCGAGCAACGGCAGCGAAATCAGCGGCACCGCCGAGCCGGGCAGTACCATCACCCTGACCGATGGCAGCGGCAACCCCATCGGCCAAACCACCGCCGACGGCAGCGGCAACTGGAGCTACAGCCCTGGTACGCCGCTGGCCGACGGTACCGTGGTCAACGCCACGGCGACCGACCCGGCTGGCAATACCAGCGGGCAGGGCAGCACCACCGTAGACGGCGTGGCGCCGGGTACGCCCACCATCAATCTCAGCAACGGCAGCAGCCTCAGCGGTACCGCCGAGCCGAACAGCACCGTGACCCTCACTGACGGCAGTGGTAACCCGATTGGCGAAGCCACTGCCGACGGTAGCGGCAACTGGACGTTCACCCCAGCCACACCACTGCCCAATGGCACCGTGGTCAATGCGACGGCGAGCGACCCGGCTGGCAACACCAGCCCGGCAGCGACGGTCACGGTCGACTCCAGCGCGCCGGCTGCACCGGTAATCGATCCTAGTAACGGGACGACCATCAGCGGGACTGCCGAAGCGGGTGCTACCGTCACACTCACCAATGGCGGCGGCAACCCGATCGGCCAGGTCACCGCTGACGGCAGCGGCAACTGGAGCTTCACCCCCGGCTCGCCGCTGGCCAACGGCACCGTGATCATCGCCACGGCAACCGACCCGACCGGCAACACCGGTCCGCAGGCCGCCACCACGGTGGACTCGGTAGCCCCGGCGGCTCCAGTGGTCGAACCGAGCAACGGCAGCGAAATCAGCGGCACCGCCGAGCCGGGCAGTACCATCACCCTGACCGATGGCAGCGGCAACCCCATCGGCCAAACCACCGCCGACGGCAGCGGCAACTGGAGCTACAGCCCTGGTACGCCGCTGGCCGACGGTACCGTGGTCAACGCCACGGCGACCGACCCGGCTGGCAATACCAGCGGGCAGGGCAGCACCACCGTAGACGGCGTGGTGCCGGGTACACCCACCATCAATCTCAGCAACGGCAGCAGCCTCAGCGGTACCGCCGAGCCGAACAGCACCGTGACCCTCACTGACGGCAGTGGTAACCCGATTGGCGAAGCCACTGCCGACGGTAGCGGCAACTGGACGTTCACCCCAGCCACACCACTGCCCAATGGCACCGTGGTCAATGCGACGGCGAGCGACCCGGCTGGCAACACCAGCCCGGCAGCGACGGTCACGGTCGACTCCAGCGCGCCGGCTGCACCGGTAATCGATCCTAGTAACGGGACGACCATCAGCGGTACTGCCGAAGCGGGTGCTACCGTCACACTCACCAATGGCAGCGGCAACCCGATCGGCCAGGTCACCGCTGACGGCAGCGGCAACTGGAGCTTCACCCCTGGCTCGCCGCTGGCCAACGGCACCGTAATCATCGCCACGGCAACCGACCCGACCGGCAACACCGGTCCGCAGGCCGCCACCACGGTGGACTCGGTAGCCCCGGCGGCTCCAGTGGTCGAGCCCAGCAACGGCAGCGAAATCAGCGGCACCGCCGAGCCGGGCAGTACCATCACCCTGACCGATGGTAGCGGCAACCCCATCGGCCAAACCACCGCCGACGGCAGCGGCAACTGGAGCTACAGCCCTGGTACGCCGCTGGCCAACGGCACAGTGGTCAACGCCACGGCGACCGACCCGGCTGGGAACACCGGCCCACAGGGCACCACCACCGTGGATTCGATCGCACCTGCCGCGCCGGTGGTCAATCCGAGCAACGGCAACGTGATCAACGGTACTGCCGAGCCGAACAGCACCGTGACCCTCACCGACGGCAACGGTAATCCCATTGGCGAGGTCACCGCTGACGGTAGCGGTAACTGGACGTTCTTACCCAGCACGCAACTGCCCAACGGCACCGTGGTCAACGCTACGGCGACTGATGCCGCCGGTAATACTGGTGCCCCCGGTAGCACTACCGTGGACTCGTCGCTGCCGTCGATTCCGCAGGTCGATCCGAGCAACGGCTCGGTGATCAGCGGTACCGCGGATGCGGGTAACACCATTACCCTCACCGACGGCAACGGCAACCCGATCGGCCAGGTCACCGCCGACGGCAGCGGCAACTGGTCGTTCACGCCCGGTATACCGCTGCCGGATGGCACTGTGGTCAACGCTGTGGCACGTAACCCCGGTGGGACCGATAGTGCGCCAGCGGTCATTACCGTGGACGGCGTTGCGCCGGCCGCACCGGTGGTCGAACCGAGCAACGGCACGGAAATCAGCGGTACCGCCGAAGCCGGGGCCAAGGTGATCCTCACCGACGGCAGCGGCAACCCGATCGGCGAGACTACCGCCGATGGCAGTGGTAACTGGTCGTTCACACCTGGCACGCCGCTGGCCAACGGCACGGTGATCAACGCCGTGGCCCAGGACCCGGCCGGCAATACCAGCGGGCCGGCCAGCGTCACCGTTGACGCAATCGCCCCGGCTGCACCGATCATCAACCCGAGCAACGGGGTGGTGATCAGTGGTACCGCCGAAATAGGGGCCAAGGTGATTCTCACTGACGGTAGCGGCAACCCGATTGGCGAGACGACGGCCGACGGCAGTGGCAACTGGGCCTTCACGCCTACAGTTCCGCTGGCGAACGGCACGGTGATCAATGCCGTGACCCAGGACCCGTCCGGCAATACCAGCGGGCCGACCAGCGCCACCGTTGATGCCATCGCCCCGGCCGCACCGATCATCAACCCGAGCAACGGGGTAGTGATCACTGGTACCGCTGAAGCCGGGGCCAAGGTGATCCTCACCGACGGCAGCGGCAACCCCATCGGCCAGACTACCGCCGATGGCAGCGGTAACTGGACTTTCACACCTGCAACTCCGCTTGCCAACGGCACGGTGATCAATGCCGTGGCTCAGGATGCCGCCGGCAACACCAGCACTCCACAGGTCAGCACCACGGTTGATGCCGTAGCCCCAGGCCAGCCGACGATCGAGCCGAGCAATGGCACCGAGATCAGTGGTACCGCCGAAGCCGGAGCCAAGGTGATCCTCACCGATGGCAACGGCAACCCGATCGGCGAGACGACCGCCGATGGTAGCGGCAACTGGTCGTTCACACCCGGCACACCGCTGGCCAACGGCACGGTGATCAACGCCGTGGCCCAGGACCCGGCCGGCAATACCAGCGGGCCGGCCAGCGTCACCGTTGACGCAATTGCCCCGGCCGCGCCGATCGTCAATCCAAGCAACGGGGTGGTGATCACTGGTACCGCCGAAGTAGGGGTCAAGGTGATTCTCACTGACGGTAGCGGTAATCCGATCGGCGAGACGACCGCCGACGGCAGTGGCAATTGGACCTTCACGCCTGCGACTCCGCTGGCCAACGGTACAGTGATCATCGCCGTTGCCCAGGACGTGGCCGGCAATACCAGCCTGCAGGGCATCACCACGGTGGATTCAGTCGCACCTGGCCAGCCGACGATCGACCCGAGCAACGGGGCCGTGATCACTGGTAGTGCTGAGGCCGGGGCCAAGGTGATCCTCACCGACGGCAACGGCAACCCGATCGGCGAGACGACCGCCGATGGCAGTGGCAACTGGACCTTTACGCCTGGTGCGCCTCTGGCCAACGGCACGGTGATCAACGCCGTGGCTCAGGACGCCGCCGGCAACACCAGCACCCCACAGGTCAGCACCACGGTTGATGCCGTAGCCCCAGGCCAGCCGACGATCGAGCCGAGCAATGGCACCGAGATCAGTGGTACCGCCGAAGCCGGAGCCAAGGTGATCCTCACCGACGGCAACGGCAACCCGATCGGCGAGACGACCGCCGACGGCAGTGGCAACTGGACCTTTACGCCTGCAACCCCGCTGGCCAACGGCACAGTGGTCAACGCCGTGGCCCAGGACCCGGCCGGCAATGCCAGCGGGCCGAGCAGCGTCACCGTTGACGCTATCGCCCCGGGCGCGCCGACCATCGAGCCGAGCAATGGTGTGGTCCTCACGGGTACCGCTGAGCCCGGCGCCACCGTCATCCTCACCGATGGTGGCGGCAACCCGATCGGCGAGACGACCGCCGACGGCAGTGGCGACTGGAGCTTCACCCCAACCACGCCGCTGGCCAATGGCACGGTGGTCACCGCGGTGGCCCAGGACGCCGCCGGCAACAGCAGTGGCCCGGCCAGTACCACGGTCGACACGGTGGCGCCGTCGGCGCCGCTGCTGAGCATCAGTGCCGACGGTGCGCTGCTGACCGGTACCGCCGAGCCGAACAGCCAGGTGCGCCTCGTGATCGACGGCGATACCGCCAACCCGATCACGGTGAATGTCGACGGCGCCGGTAACTTCAGCCTGCCGTTGGCACCACCGCTGATCACCGGCGAGCTGATCAGCGGGGTCACCGCCGACGCTGCCGGCAACCTCAGCGGCCCGGCAACGATCAACGCGCCGGACCTGGCTCCGCCGACCATCAGCGTACCGGAGGCAGCCGATACCTGGATCAACGCTGCCGAGATCAGCGACGGCATCCAGGTCGACGTGACGATCCGCCCGACCATGCAGGTCGGCCAGGTGATCACCGTCGCGTTCGCCGGGCAGAACGGTTACGAGACGCAGGTAACGCACACCATCACTGCCGGCGACATCCTGGCCGGCAGCGTCACCGTGACCATACCCCCTGGCGATGGCATGGGGCCGTTCCCGGAGGGCGCCTCGACCGTCACCGCCGATATCAATGGCGGTATCGCGTCGAACCCGGTGCCGTTCACCGTCGACACCATTCCGCCTTCAACACCGGTGCTGTCGCTGGTGGGCAGCATCCTGACCATCTCCACCGATCCGGGCACCGAACTGACGGTCACCGTGGACGTCGGCGGGGTCACTGCCACCGCCACGGTAACTGCCGACAACAGCGGGCTGGCTTCGCTGAACCTGCTCACCGACCTGGACATAGACCTTACCCTGGACCAACTGCTCAATGCCCAAGTCTCCGTGACCGGTGAGGACCCTGCCGGCAACCCGAGCAATGTGGCGACCATCGGCGTCGGCAGCAGCATCGAGCAGCCAGTGACCATCGGTAACTTCGGCGTCGATGTCAGCCTCAACCCACTGAACCCGCGGTTCGGTTTCAGCGGCACCACCGAGCCGGACTCCAGCGTGGTGATCCGTGTCATCACCCCGGCGCTGAACGTCGAGCTGCTGCCGATCCAGGCGGACAGTTCCGGCAACTTCTCGCTGAACCTGCTGAGCCCGACCGTCCTCACCCAGTTGGGGTTGAACATCACCGATATCCTCAACCTCGGTTCGCAGATCTCGTTCAACATCGTCGCCACCGACACCAACGGCAACGACAGCTCGGCCTACGGCATCACCCTGGCCCCTAACGGGCTGTCGCTGAATATCGGCCAGATCGACGTCAACGGCACCTCGGGGGACGATGTCATGTCCGGGGCGGACGGCAGTTCGGAGCACATCAATGGAGGCGATGGCAGCGACCTGATCTTCAACGTGGGGACCGGCGATCAGGTAGTGGCAGGCGATGGCAACGACGCCATCCAGATCACCGCGACCGACTTCACCAGCATCGACGGCGGTGCGGGCTTCGACACCCTGATCCTGGCCGACGGCATCGACCTCGACTACAACGCCGTCGGCGTCGGCACGCTCTCGAACATCGAGCGTATCGACCTCGGCAAGGGCGACTCGGGGAGCGTGCTGACATTGACTGCGGCGGAGGTCGACGCCATCACCGATGGCAACAACATCCTGCAGATCACTGGCGAGAGCAACGACACCCTCAACGTGGTGGGTGCCGTGAACACAGGAACCACCCAGCAGGTCAACGGCATTACCTACGATGTCTACAACTTTGGCAGCAGTACCCTGCTGATCGAGGACAACACGGTACAGGTCGTGGTCTGATGCGCGGCCTGTCCGTGCTCAAGGGAAGGCGCCGTGGCGCGGGAGCCCTTTGGCTCCTGTGCTTCGGGCTGCCGCTGTCCGCGCCGGCCATTCCTCTCGACCAGGCGGTGCGGGCGGGGTTGGCGATCCACCCGCAGGTGCGTTCGGCGATGGCCGAAGCGGACCGTGCGGGTACCGAGGTAGAGATCGCCAAGGGTGGTTACTACCCCTCCGTCACCATGTCCGGGGGGCCGCAGGAGTTCGACGTTGGCGAGGTCGTCTACGACGTCACCGTATCGCAGATGCTGTATGACTGGGGAAGGGTGACGAGCAAGGTCGACAGCGCCAGCGCCACCCGGCGCAAACTGTCCGAGGCGGTGCTGGTGGCGCGCGACGATGCTGCGCTGGATATCGTCGAGACCTACCTCGACGTGCTTGCCTCGGAGCGCCGGGTGGAAACGGTGCGCCAGCACATCCAGCGTCTGGACGGCATCCGCGAGATGACCCAGGCGCGCGGCAGCGATGGTTACGCCGACCGCAGCGAACTGGACCGCGCCAACCTCGAACTGTCGCGTGCCCAGGAACAGCTGTCGCTGGAGAAGGGCAACCTGCAGGACGCGCGCAACCAGTACGCGATCCTGGTTGGCCAGGACCCCTCCGAGCTGGTGGAGCCAGAGCCGATGTCGCTGCAGCGCTACCTGGCTGCCAGCGACGTGGCGCGGGTGATCCGTGAGTCGCCGTTGCAGCGCAAGGCGCTGGAGGACGCCAATGTCGCCGAGGCGCAAGTGCGCGAGGCCAAGGCTTCGTTGCTGCCGCAGTTGAACCTGGAGGCCTCAGCGTTGCGCCGGGAGATCGGCGGTCGTCCGGAAAGCGACTCGGTGATGTCGCTGCGCTTTCGCATGGATACCTTCCAGGGGCTTTCCAACTTCCGTCGGCCGACTGCTGCGCAACAGCGTCTGGAGTCGGCGCAATGGACGGCCGATGCGATGCAGCGTGACATCCGCCGGCAGTTGCAGACGCTGTTCGACAACGGTGACACGCTACGGTGGCGGGAACAGTCCCTGAGCCAGCAGGTGACGGAGTCGGAGCAGGTTGGCGAGCTGTACCGCGAGCAATTCGAGGTCGGCCGACGCGACGTGATCGACTTGCTCAACGTGCAGCGCGAACGCTTCGAGGCCGAGCGGCAGTTGATCAATCTGCACATAGAGCGCAAGCGTATCGAGTATCGAGCGGCCGCGCAGGTCGGGTTGTTGGGGGCATTACTGGAGAACCGGTTGAATCATGGAAGTTGAACAATCCCCGGATAACGTCGTGACCCTGAACCACGACGACCCGCTGCGCCAGGGCCTGCTGCTGCTGTGCCGGCAACTGGGCCGGCCGTTGGGCGACGCCGAACTGGTCGACGGCCTGGCACTGGAGCACGGACGCCTGCCGCTGCGCCTGGTAGCCCGCGCCCTGCGTCGCGCCGACATAACTGCCAGGGTCGCGGAGCTGCCGTTGCGGCAGATGGACGCCTACCTGCTGCCGGCCCTGCTGTTGCTCGACGATGGCCGCAGCCTGCTGCTGGTTGGCATCGAGGGTGAGCAGTACGAGGTGCTGGTGCCGCAGAGCGACGGCGGCCGTGAGTGCATGGCGCGGCCCGCTCTGGAGGCGCTTTACAGCGGTACGGCGGTGTTCGCCAAGTGCCGCTACCGCCCCGATGGGCGGGTGGGCGACTACGCCAGCGGCCTGCCGGAGCACTGGTTCTTCGGGCCGCTCAAGCGGCTCTGGCGCTCTTATGCGGAAGTCACGGCGGCGGCCCTGGTGGCCAACGTCCTGGCCGTCGCCTCAGCGCTGTTCGCCATGCAGGTTTACGACCGCGTGGTGCCCAACGCAGCCTTCGATACCCTGTGGATACTCGCCAGCGGCGTGGCCTTGGCGATCATCGTCGACGGGGTATTGCGGATCCTTCGCGGGCACCTGCTGAACGTTCTCGGCAAGCGCCTGGACCTGCAGTTGTCGAGCCTGCTGTTCGCGCGCGTGCTGAGTACCCGGATCGCCGCCAAACCGGCGTCGATGGGCGCGTTCAGCACCCAGGTGCGTGAGTTCGAGTCGGTCCGCGAGTTCTTCACTTCGTCCAGCGCCGCACTGATCAGCGACCTGCCGTTCGTGGCGATCTTCCTGTTGATCATTGCCGTGATCGGCGGCCATGTGGTCTGGGTGCCGCTGGTGGCCTGTGTGCTGATGCTGCTGCCAGGGCTGCTGACCCAGCGCCTGCTGGGGCACCTGTCGCGGCAGAACCTGCGCGAGGGGGCGCTGAAGAACAGCGTGCTGCTGGAAGCCTTCGAACACCTGGAGACGGTCAAGGCCGCGCGTGCCGAAGGCCGCTGCCAACAGCAGTGGGAGACGCTCACCGGGGAACTGGCCGGTACTGCAATGAAGACCCATGCGTTGGCCTCGACCCTCAGCTATTCGGCGAGTATCGTTCAGCAGCTGTGCTATGTCGGGGTGGTGGTGTTCGGCGTCTACCGGATAAGCGACGGCGCGATGACCGTCGGTGCCCTGGTGGCCTGTTCGATCCTGGCCTCGCGGGCCATCGCACCACTGTCCCAGGCTGCCGCCATCCTTGGCCGCTGGCAACATACCAAGGTGGCGCTGGAGGGGCTCGACCAGCTGATGTCCGCCGAGCAGGAGCGGCCCGCCGGCAAGCGCTTCGTGCACCGCGACCGGCTCCACGGGCATTACCGCCTGGAGGCGCTGCGCCTGGCCCACGGCGACAGCCCACCGGTGGTCGACGTGCAGGCGCTGAACATCCAGGCCGGCGAGCGGGTAGCGCTGCTCGGTGGCAACGGCGCCGGCAAGTCGACCCTGCTGCGGCTGCTCAGCGGCCTGCTCGACGCGCAATCCGGCCGGCTGCTGCTGGACGACATCGCCCTGAGCCAGCTCGACCCGGCCGACCGCCAGCGCGGCATCGGCTACTTGCCGCAGGATGTGGCGCTGTTCCACGGCAGCCTGCGGGAAAACCTCAACCTGGCCAACGCCGCGCTGGGCGACGAGGAATTGCTGGAAGCCCTCGATGGCGTAGGGCTGGGTACTTTCGTGCGCGCCCACCCGTTGGGCCTGGACATGCCGATCCAGGGCAATGCCAGCCTCTCCGGCGGCCAGCGCCAGGCGGTGGGGTTGGCCCGCGTACTGTTGCAGGACCCGCCAATCCTGCTGCTCGACGAGCCGACCGCGGCCTTCGACCAGAACAGCGAGAAACAGGTCATCGACTACCTGCAGAAATGGCTGGGCCGGCGCACCCTGATCATCACCACCCACAAGAAAAGCGTATTGGCGCTGGTGGACCGTGCAGTGGTGCTGCGCAACGGCCAGGTGATCATGGACGGCCCGCTGAACCAGGTGGTGCTGGGCAACCAGGTGCAGGCGCCGCAGGTCGCCGAAGGAGTCGGCCATGGCAGCTGAAAAAAGTTCTGTAGTGCTGCGCCGGCAACTGGCCGACCCCTTGCTGGCGACCACTCACCCGGTCTATCGCCCGCTGCTCTGGACCCTGCTCGGCAGCGTCGTGCTGTTCGTTGCCTGGGCTGCCTGGGCGGAGCTCGATGAAGTGACGCGCGGCGATGGGCGTGTGGTGCCGTTCAGCCGCATCCAGAAGATCCAGAGCCTGGAAGGGGGCATTCTCGACCGCCTGCTGGTGCAGGAGGGCGACCTGGTGGAGGTCGGCCAGCCGCTGCTGCGCCTGGACGAGACGCGCTTTCTCACCAACTTCCAGGAGTCGGCCAACCAGGCCGGCGTGCTGCGCGCGGCCATCGCCCGGCTGGACGCCGAGGTGCTGGGCAAGGCGGCGATAGAGTTCCCGCCGGACATCGACCCGCAAGGGCCGCTGGCGCGTTCCGAGCGCGAGCTGTTCAAGTCGCGGCGGGACAAGCTGCTCGAAGGCAGCCAGGCGATCCAGAGGCAGATCAGCCTGGCCCAGAGCCAGCTCGACCTGGTCCGCCCGCTGGTGGCCAAGCGTGCGGTGAGCCAGATGGAGGCGCTGCGGCTGAGCCAGGACATCGCTACCCTCAACGGTAAGCTGACCGAGCTGAAGAGTAGCTACTTCCAGGATGCCTATACCGAACGCTCACAGCGCAAGGCCGACCTCAGTGCCCTGGAGCCGATCGTCCAGCAGCGCCAGGACCAACTGCGCCGTACCGGGATCGTTTCGCCGGTGCGTGGGCGGGTGAACACCGTGCTGATCAACACCCGTGGCGGGGTGATCCAGCCCGGCGAAGCGATCATGGAAGTGATCCCGGTGGAGGACCGCCTGCTGGTCGAGGCCAGGATCAAGCCGCGCGACGTGGCCTTCCTGGTACCGGGCATGCCGGCCAAGGTGAAGATCACTGCCTACGACTTCAGCATCTATGGTGACCTCAAGGGCACCCTGGAGCAGATCAGTGCCGACACCATCGAGGAGGACACGCCCCATGGCAAGGAGTCGTACTACCAGGTGCTGATCCGCACTGACGGCAGCCAGCTCAAGCGCGGCGAGGAGGTGCTGCCGATCATCCCCGGCATGGTTGCCGAGGTGGATATCCTCAGCGGCAAGCGCAGCGTGCTCAATTATTTGCTGCGCCCGCTGATCAAGGCCCGTCTGTACTGAGCTGGAGCGTCAGGGCATCAGTACGGATGCCAGCAGCTTGATTGCCGACGTGCGGTGATGGCCGGCACTGTAGGCCAGCACTATGTCGCGGCAGTACCTTGGTTCTTCGCTCAGAATCCGGGCGTTTGGCGATTGCTCCAGCAATGACGGCCATTGCGGTACCAAGGAAACGCCTTGCCCCAGCGACACCAGCAGGCTGATGGCTTCGAGCGCATCCAGGTCGCAAGCCACGCTTGGCGCGAGACCCAGATCGTCCAGATAGCGCTGGGTTATCAGGCCGCCCCAGGAATCGACGGCATATCGGATATAGGGCCCGGTGGCCAGCATTGCCTGCGCTTCAGCCCGGGAGGCCGCGACAGGTGCCAACAAGTACAGCGGTTCGCTGCGCAATGTGAGCGTTCTCAACGATTTTGCTGTCTTGAAGGGTGGCGCCACCAGAATTGCCGCATCCAGTTCCTGATTGATCAGCTTGTCATGAAGCAGTTTCGAGTCACCGGGTGTGATGGTGAGCTTGAGGTCGGGCGCGGAGGATGACAAATGCTCGAGTGCTGGCGGTACAAGGCCGGTGAGGGCGGTTGATATGGCGCCAATGCGCAGTTCCCCGGTCAGCGTGTCGGCGTTGAGGTCGTTCCTGAGCTGATTGGCATGCTCGACGATGCAACGTATGCGTGGAATCAATGCCAGCAGCTTTTCTGTCGGCCTTATCGCGTGTGCTTCTCTATTGAAGAGAGTGCAGCCCAAGTGTTTCTCCAGATTTCGAATGCGCAAACTTATTGCAGCGGCTGAAACATTTGCTTTCTTTGCCGCACCCGCAATGGAGCCGCATTCAACAACAGATATGAGGCTTTCCAGATTTTGAATGTCCATAAGTAATGCTTATGCTCAGACCAAGTGTCAGTTGGTGTACATGAATGCCGGGCGGTGTGAGGATAGTGGCTCCGTTCGAGGAGTACCATCATGTTGACACCCTTTCATGTTGCTTATCATGTCAAAGATATGGATGAAGCAAGAAAATTCTATAAAGAGGTTCTTGGCTGTGTCGAGGGGCGTAGCACTGATACGTGGGTAGACTTCGAGTTCTTTGGTCACCAGATATCTCTGCATGTGGGCAAGCCCTTTGAAACCAGCCGCACTGGCAAGGTCGGCCCGCACCTTGTACTGATGCCTCATATCGGGGTGATATTGCCTCTGGATCGCTGGCAAGCCTTGGCTGAACGCCTTGAAGTTCTGGGTGTGCAGTTCGAAATTCCACCGGTTGTACGTTTCGAGGGTGAGCCTGGCGAGCAGAGGACAATGTTTTTCCTGGACCCAAGTGGTAATCCGATCGAAATCAAGGGGTTCAAGAACTTGAGTGCAATCTTTGCCTCCTAGTGTTTTATAAAAGCAGAGGTCAATCCCGTGAGAATAAAAATAAATCTAATCACGCAAATTGCAATTGGTCTGGCTGTCGGTATATGCGTTGGCCTGCTATTGAATCATTTTCCCGATTACAAGGGCTGGTGGATCGAGCAAGTACTGCAACCGGCGGGTGATGCGTTCATAAAACTGATGAAAATGATCATCGTGCCGCTGGTGTTTTCCTGCATGGTGGTAGGCATAGCCGGCTCCGGCAAGCGCGCCCTGGGGCGGTTGGGAACAAAGAGCCTTGTCTATTTCTTTGCCGTGACCGGGGTCGCAATCATTTTCGGCCTGCTGGTCGGTAACGTGCTCCAGCCAGGCGCCGGTGCGGGCTTCGCCGTTTCATCGGCGAGTGAAGCAGTGCCACCGGTGCAAAATGGTTCGGCAGGGCTCGGCAAGGTACTGTTGGGCATCATTCCTGACAATGTAGTGGCGGCAATGGCAGAGGCGAAGCTGTTGTCGGTACTGTTCTTCGCCATCTTGTTCGGGGTGGCACTGTCTACGCTGGATGAACCCAGGAAACAGCCGTTGGTTGCCGTGCTGCAGACGGTGGTGGATACCATGTTCAAGGTCACTCATATGGTCATGGCCTACTCACCGATCGGCATCTTTGCCCTGATAGCTGTTACCGTGTCGACCTTCGGGATTGATTCACTGATGCCGCTGGCAAAACTGATAGCCATTACTTATGTGGCGGTACTGTTCTTTGCAATTGTCGTGCTGGGGCTTGTTGCCAGAGCTGTTGGAGAGAATATCTTTGAGATCATCAAGGCCTTCAAGGGTGAACTGATACTGGCCTTCAGCAGCGCGAGTTCCGCCACCGTCATGCCGCAATTGATGGCCAAGACCGAAGCACGGGGTGTGCCGCGAGCTATCACGTCGCTGGTGATCCCGTTGGGTTATTCATTCAAT
This sequence comes from Pseudomonas shirazica, assembly GCF_015168335.1. Lineage (NCBI taxonomy): Bacteria > Pseudomonadati > Pseudomonadota > Gammaproteobacteria > Pseudomonadales > Pseudomonadaceae > Pseudomonas > Pseudomonas shirazica. The sequence goes on along the minus strand of NZ_CP063456.1, from coordinate 2,622,120 downwards.
CTGGATGGCGCGTCGCTGTTTGCGGGCCTGGGTACGCTGTTTATCGCGCAGGCCTACAATATTGAACTGGCCCTGGCAGACCAGGTGATGCTGGTATTCATCATGGTATTGACGTCCAAAGGCGCTGCCGGAGTGCCCGGGTTTATGTTTGTGATTCTCACTGCAACCCTGACGGCGGCAGGTTTGCCTTTGGAAGGCGTGGCCTTGATTGCAGGGGTATATCGATTGATGGACATGCCCGTTACGGCACTGAATGTGCTCGGCAATGCGCTGGCGCCGATCGTGATTGCAAAATGGGAAAGCCGCGCTGGAACATTACCGGCTGATGTCGTGGTTACGGAGCAATCATCTCGATAGCAGATGGGCAGGCTCGTTCAGCGAGGTGTTTGGAACGGGAATTGCTGCATCCCTGAAAACCTGCCCATTCGGGGATACGGCCATGCTTCCAGAAGATCTTTATTTCATGTTTCTCTTCGCCATTGGCGTGCTGGCCCTTGATGTGGCAGCCATCATGCTCTATCGGAGTGCCAAGCCCTGACCCGGGTTTGGGGACTTCCACCCTGAACCGGGTTTTGGTCTACAGTGCTGGGACGTCTCTGGTGTAAGGAAACAGCTATGGCAAAGCGTCGATGGGCAGTTATCGCTACCTCGATCGCGCTGGCAGTGGGGCCGGCGCTCACTTATGCCGACCCGGGTAATGGTAAAGGGCAGGGCCACGGCAAGGACAAGGGCCAGCATGGTCAAGGTCACGGGGGCTCGTATGGTGGCCCGTCGATAAACCGTGGCGATGTGCTTGGCATTCTTGACGGGCACCGTGGCTACTGGAGCGCAGGGCCGGCGCTGCCCCCCGGCATTCAGAAGAACCTGGCCCGTGGCAAACCGCTGCCGCCAGGTATCGCCAAGAAGCTGGATGGCAGGCTGCTGGGGCAACTCCCTCATTATGATGGCTATGAGTGGATGCAGGCGGGGGCGGACCTGATCCTGGTGGCAGTCGCTACGGGGATCATCTACGAGGTGTTGAACGGCGCACTGGATTGAAGCCTGGCGCTGGTGTCAGCCAGCGCCTTCATTCTTGTCGATCCTTGCCGCTACTATTTTCCAGAACGTTAAGTACTGAGCCTTTGTCGTCCGTCACCAGCAATTCGCTCGAGTGCGTGCCCTCTGTTTGTAGTTCGGCCAGTGGCATATCTGCATTACGAAAAATGCTGCGACCTTGTTCACCAACACTCAAGGTGATGAGTTTTCCATTCTGATAAAAGAAGTGCGTGCGGTTGGTGTTCTTTTGCATGGTGCGTGCTCCGAAGGCTATTGGCAGGGTTCACTTTCCCAGCCTTCACGCACCCAGGCTACTGGCAGAAATATCAGGTGGGCCTGTGCTGCGAGACTTTGGTTGATTGGTAAGCCAATACAACCCCCGTTAGAATGCAGCGTATCCTTGATGGCTAATTGCAAATGTCTATGTTTCGTATCTTTCTCTTCGCTGTGGTGGTCACCGGTGTTGCCGGCTGCGCAACCCCAGGCAAACCCACTGCCAGCAAACTGACTCACAAATCGCCACAGCAATACGCCGCTTGCGTACTACCCAAATGGCAAGCACTGGCGCCTCAAGCCACGCAGAAATCGATCGCCCACGGCTATCGGCTGACGGCACCCAGCCCCGTGGCATCCGATGATGTGCTGGACGTAGTCGATTCCCACGAGGGCAGCCGCGCGACTTTCTACAAGGGCAGCTTCCTGTCTGGCGACAAATTGCGCCAGGCAGCCAGGGAATGCCTGGACTGATTCAGTAACCCGATCCGCTAGACCCGCCCATGCTGGGCAGGCGGGCCCTGCGCTGAGCATTGCTCCACTCGGCGCAGGTCATGAAAGCGGTATTGTCCACTTTGCCTGTGCCGTCGAAACTTACGCTGTAGGGCTGCCGGTTGTCGGCCTTGGTCAGCATGTAGTCGAAACAGGTGCCGGGCACCACGGTGCGTTCGGTCTCCGCAGCGGGCTTGCCGCCTACCTGCATGACCTGGTCTCTGCTCATGCCGTTGGTGACTTTCGCCACCAGCGGCTGGTCGTGGTACAGCGCGGAGTTGGACGAGCAGGCAGAAAGCGCTGCCAGTGCAAGGATCAGCGCGTGAAAGGGTTTGTTCATGGCAGTGCTCCGGTAAAGGATGCCGATGAAGGCAGTGCTACCAGCGCGAATGTGCGACGCCGGGCTCTGCGATCACACCATCAATCCGCTCGGCTTTTCATCATACGCCTGTACTGCCGCACCCGCAGTAACGTGTAGCCTTGCTCCAGCAACAAGGCGCGCAAGGGCGACGCATGCGCCTTGGGCCGGCTGCCGGCCGCCAGGCGGCGCATCTGCAATTTCACCAGGGCCATGTAGGCCAGTGCGGCAAAGGCCTTGCGCTTCCAGCGAATGGGCTGCAGTTCGGCGGTTGCCGTCGGCTCGCCGTTCTGCCAGCGCCGGGGCAGGGCAGGCTCGACTGCCAACGCCGTGGCAATCCCAGCCATGGCCACACCGCTGGCCAGCACCTGCTCGACCACCGGCAACCGCCGGATACCGCCGGTGACCATCACCGGCATCTTCGCGATAGCGGCGATTTCCCGGGCAAACTCCAGGAAGTAGGCCTCGCGAGCCAGGGTGCGCCCATCGCGGGCATCACCCTGCATCGCCGGTGCCTCATAGCTGCCGCCCGACAGCTCCACCAGGTCCACCGACAATTCATTCAGCCACAGCACTACCTGGCGCGCATCCGCCGGTTCGAAACCGCCGCGCTGGAAATCCGCCGAATTCAGTTTCACTGCCACGGCGAAACCGGGCGAAACCACCTCGCGCACGGCCTTGACCACCTCCAGCAGCAACCGCGCGCGATTTTCCAGGCTGCCACCCCAGCGATCCTGGCGCTGGTTGCTCAGTGGCGAAAGAAACTGGCTCAGCAGGTAACCGTGGGCAGCGTGGATCTGTACGCCACTGAAACCAGCTTCTTCAGCCAGCGCCGCGGTGCGGGCGAAGCGCTGGATCAACGCGCCGATCTCGGCTTCGTCCAGTGCCTTGGGCAGGGGGAACAGCTTTGACAAATCGCCCATGTCCAGGGCAATGGCCGAAGGCGCCACGGTGGGCTGGCCGAGGTTGGCCTGCATCTGCCGGCCCGGGTGGTTGATCTGCATCCAGAACTGCGCGCCGTGGGCGCGGCCGATGCGCGCCCAGTCGCGAAAACGTTGCAGTGGCTGGCTGGCATCGAGCATCACGCCACCCGGGCCGGTCATGGCGCCAGGGTCGACCATCACGTTACCGGTCAGCAACAGCCCGGCACCGCCCTTGGCCCAAGCCTGGTAAAGGCGCAGCAGCTGGTCGGAAGGGGTCTGGTCCGGGTTGGCCAGGTTTTCCTCCATCGCCGCCTTGGCGATGCGGTTGGGGATGACACTGCCATTGGGCAGGTGCAGGGGCTGGAACGGCGTCATGGCGATCTCCGGAAAGGGTTGCCACGCATCGGTTTTTGCGCACGTGGGCTAGGTTCGGGAAAAGGCTAAGGTTAAAGTCAGCTTTAAGGTCAAGAGGGGAATGCTGCCGCAATGAAAATTGGTGAACTGGCGCGACGCACGGGGCTTAGTGCATCGCGTATCCGCTTTTACGAAGCCAGCGGACTGATTGCTGCGCGGCGCCTGGGCAATGGTTACCGCGATTACCCGGAGCAGGTGGTGCGGGCGCTGGAGATCATCACCTGCGGCCAGCAGGCCGGGTTCAGCCTGGAAGAAATGCGCAAACTCACCGATGCCTCCGGGGCTGCGGCGGGTGGGCATGATTTATTGCTGGGCAGCCTCAAGCGCAAGGTGGCGGAGATCGAAGCGATGCAGCAGCGGCTGGCGCACAACCGCGCGCAGTTGCTGGCGGTTATTGCAGGCATGGAAGACAAGCCGCAGGGGATGGATTGCGAGGAGAATGCCCAGCGCCTGATTGCCGGTTGGCAGCAGGGCGAGGCCACGAACACGTGACCCCTGTAGGAGCGGCCTTGTGTCGCGATGGGCTGCGTAGCAGCCCCGGCAATCTGTGCATCAACGCAAGATCCGGGGGCTGCTGCGCAGCCCATCGCGACACAAGGCCGCTCCTACAGGGATCGCACAGGCGTCTGGATTCTGGGTAAGACAGTTGCGCTCGCGATCAGCCTACATCACCGCGCTTGTTCAGCTGCTCGCACTGCACCTGCGCATCCGACCTGCTTGGATAGCTGGGCTTGAGCCGCTCCTTCGCTTGGTTGTCGTAAATGTCGAACCCCCCACAAACGGTAGCGGCGTAATAGCGGCTACCCACGCGGAACGACTCCTTTTCGATCGGCACAGCGGGAACGATAACGAATCTTGGTTGCATTTTTCGTGCCTCCCCAGGCAGAGACTTAAGTATTAGTCTGGCCATGGATAACCATCAAGGATACTCATGAATAAAACCTCGTTTTGTTGAACGGCAGGTCGACGCCCGTCCTGTCATCAAATGAAAACCCGCTGTCGTCCGATGCGAAGCACCCCGCACATCAAGGGCATACAGTCCAATCACCCAGAACTGACGCCATGCGTCCAGATCGATGATTGGAGAGACAAGCATGTCCAAAGTCGTACGTTTCCATCAGACCGGTGGCCCCGAGGTGCTGCGCTACGAGGACGCCGAGGTCGGCGAGCCCGGCCCGGGGCAGGTGCGCTTGCGCCAGGTGGCGGTGGGCCTGAACTACGCCGATACCTATTTCCGCAACGGCACCTACCCGATCCCGCTGCCCAACGGCATTGGCGTGGAAGCGGCCGGCGTGGTCGAGGCGGTGGGCGAGGGCGTGACCCAGGTGGCAGTCGGTGACCGGGTCACCTACACCGGCTTCCTCAACACCCTGGGCGCCTATTGCACCGAGCGCCTGATCCCTGCTGCCGCGCTGATCAAGCTGCCGGATACCATCGCCTTCGAAACCGCCGCCGCGATGACCATGCGCGGCCTGACCTCGGCCTATCTGCTGCGTCGGCTGCATGACTTCAAACCCGGCGACAGCGTGCTGCTGCATGCCGCTGCTGGCGGGGTCGGCCTGATCGTCGCGCAGTGGGCGCAGCTGCTGGGGCTTAACGTGATCGGCACGGTGTCCACCGAGGCCAAGGCCGAAGTGGCGCGCGCCCATGGCTGCAACCACGTCATCAACTACAGCGTCGAGGACGTTGCCACGCGCGTGCGTGAGCTGACCGACGGGGTAGGGGTGAACGTGGTGTTCGACAGCGTTGGCAAGAACACCTTCATGGGCTCGCTCGATTCGCTCAAGCGCCGCGGCCTGATGGTGTGCGTCGGCACGGCGTCAGGCACCATCCCGCCGTTCGACCCGCAGTTGCTGGCGATCAAGGGCTCGCTGCAGCTCACCCGCCCGGCACTGGCCGACTTCATCGCCGACCCGGCGGAAAAGGCCGACCTGGCCGGTGAGCTGTTCGATCACGTCGGCAGCGGGCGCATCCGTATCGAGATCAATCAGCACTACGCACTGCAGGATGCCGTCCAGGCCCACCGTGACCTGGAAGCGCGCAAGACCACCGGCTCGTCGATCTTCGTCATCTGAAGAGGGCAACAGCATGCACATCGAACAACTGACCTGCGCGATCGGTGCCGAGGTAAGTGGGGTCAACCTGGCCGACGCGATCCACGACGACGACCTGTTCGCCCAGCTTCGCGCGCAGTTGCTCCGGCACCGTGTGCTGTTCCTGCGCGACCAGCACTTCAGCCGCGCCGAACACGTGGCGTTCGCCCGCCGCTTCGGCGACCTGGAGGACCACCCGGTGGCCGGCAGCGACCCGGAGCATCCGGGCCTGGTACAGATCTACAAGCGCCCGGACCAGCCCAACGACCGCTATGAAAATGCCTGGCACACCGACGCCACCTGGCGCGAGGCCCCGCCGATGGGCTGTGTGCTGCGCTGCATCGAATGCCCGCCCGTGGGCGGCGACACGATGTGGGCGAACATGGTGCTGGCCTATGAAAACCTGCCAGGCGATGTGAAGGCCAAGATCGAAGGCCTGCGCGCCCGCCACAGCATCGAGGCGAGCTTTGGCGCCGCCATGCCGCTGGAAAAGCGCCTGGCGCTGAAGGCGCAGTTCCCCGATGCCGAGCACCCGGTTGTGCGCACCCACCCGGAAACCGGCGAGCAGGTGCTGTTCGTCAACGCCTTCACCACCCATTTCAGCAACTACCACACCCCGCAGCGGGTGCGCTTCGGCCAGGACGCCAACCCCGGCGCCAGCGACCTGCTGCGCTACCTCATCAGCCAGGCCTACCTGCCGGAGTACCAGGTGCGCTGGCGCTGGAAGCCCAACAGCGTGGCGATCTGGGACAACCGCAGCACACAGCATTACGCCGTCATGGACTACCCGCCGTGCCATCGCAAGATGGAGCGCGCCGGGATCAAGGGCAGCCCCACGTTCTGAGTTCGTCGCCGTCGCTGGCGGCAACCGCACAATAACAATAGCGAGGACTACAGCATGCAATTCTTCGACGATTCGTTGCACCCGGAAAACATGGAAAAGGTGGTGATCACCGTGGCCCCCTATGGGCCGGAGTGGATGCCCGAAGACTTCCCTGAAGACATTCCCCTGACCATGGACGAGCAGGTGCAGAAGGCTGTCGACTGCTACGAGGCAGGTGCCACAGTACTGCACCTGCACGTGCGCGAGCTGGACGGCAAAGGCTCCAAGCGCCTGTCCAAGTTCAACGAGCTGATCGCCGGGGTGCGCGAAGCGGTGCCGGACATGATCATCCAGGTTGGCGGATCGATTTCCTTCGCCCCGGAAAGCGAGGGCGAGGCGGCCAAGTGGCTGTCGGACGACACCCGGCACATGCTCGCCGAGCTGACGCCGCGCCCCGACCAGGTGACCGTGGCCATCAACACCACGCAGATGAACATCATGGAGTTGCTGTACCCCGAGTACCTGGAAGGCACCTCGCTGGCCAGCCCGGCGATTCATGCCGCCTACAGCGAAATGACCGTGCCGGCCGGCCCGGCCTGGGTCCGCGAGCACCTGCGCCGCCTGCAGGCCAGCAACATCCAGCCGCATTTCCAGCTGACCGGCATGCATGCCCTGGAGACGCTCGAGCGCATCGTCCGCCGTGGTGACTACATGGGCCCGCTGAACCTGACCTGGATCGGCATTGGCGGCGGTTTCGACGGCCCCAACCCGTTCAACTTCTTCAACTTCATCCACCGCGCGCCGGACGGCTGCACCCTGACCGCCGAATCGTTGCTGAAGAACGTGCTGCCGTTCAACACCATGGCCCTGGCCATGGGCTTGCACCCACGCTGCGGTAACGAAGACACCATCATCGACCAGCATGGCAAGCGCTTCACCTCGGTGCAGCAGATCCAGCAGACCGTGCGTGTGGCCCATGAGCTGGGCCGCGAGATTGCCAGCGGCAAGGAAGCACGCGCCATCTACCGCATCGGGCAGCAGTACGACAGCATCGAGCAGACCCTCGAGGCCAACGGCATGGCGCCGAATCGCCAGCCGGGTGTGAAGGGCGTGCCGCAGCGCTGACTTCACTGGCCTGCGCCGGCCTTTGTAGGAGCGGCCTTGTGTCGCGACAGGGCTGCACAGCAGCCCCGGCAATAGTTGAGTTGACGCTTCAATCGGGGGCCGCTTTGCGGCCCATCGCGACACAAGGCCGCTCCTACAGGGGGCGTGCCAATACATAAGAACAAGAAAAACCCTCATCACCCCAAGGAGGCAACATGGCCACCTATCTCGCCAGTGCCGAAGATTCCGGCACCGACACCGCCCACAGCGTCCCCCGGCGCTATGCCTGGGTGGTCTTCGCCCTGACCTTTGGCCTGTTGATCTCCGACTACATGTCGCGCCAGGTGCTCAATGCGGTTTTCCCGCTGCTCAAGGGCGAATGGGCATTGAGCGACAGCCAGCTCGGCCTGCTCAGCGGTATCGTCGCGCTGATGGTCGGCCTGCTGACCTTCCCGCTGTCGCTGCTGGCCGACCGCTTCGGCCGGGTGCGCAGCCTGGTGCTGATGGCAGTACTGTGGAGCCTGGCCACCCTCGGCTGCGCCCTGGCGGAAAACTACCCGCAAATGTTCATCGCGCGGTTTCTGGTCGGGGTAGGCGAGGCTGCCTACGGCAGTGTCGGCATCGCCGTGGTGGTCGCCGTGTTCCCCCGCGACATGCGCTCGACCCTGGCCGGGGCGTTCATGGCCGGTGGCATGTTCGGCTCGGTGCTGGGCATGGCCCTGGGCGGTGTACTGGCCCAGCACCTGGGCTGGCGCTGGGCATTCGCCGGCATGGCGCTGTTCGGCCTGGTGCTGGCGATGCTGTACCCGCTGATCGTCAAGGAGGCACGTATTGCGCCTCGGTGCGCGCAGCAGTCGCAAGGCAGGGCCGTTCGTCCGCTGCGCACTCTGTACAGCAGCCGTTCGGTCATCGCGGCCTACGTCGGCAGCGGGCTGCAGCTGTTCGTCGGCGGCACCGTGATCGTCTGGATGCCCAGCTACCTGAACCGCTATTACGCCATGGGCACCGACCGCGCCGGGGCAATTGCCGCAGTTATCGTGCTGTGCAGCGGCATCGGCATGATCCTCTGCGCCATGCTCTGCGACCGCCTCGGGCGGCAGCGCCCGGACCGCAAGATCAGCCTTGCCATCGCCTACTGCCTGGGCAGTTGCGCGCTGTTGTCCATCGCCTTCGCACTACCGGCCGGCACCGCCCAACTGGTACTGATCTGCCTGGGCATGATGATCGCCGCCGGCACCAACGGCCCGTCCAGTGCCATGGTCGCCAACCTCACCCACGCCTCGGTGCACGGCACAGCGTTTGCCACCCTGACCCTGGCCAACAACCTGTTGGGCCTGGCGACCGGGCCGCTGATCACCGGGCGCGTTTCCGACCTGATCGGCTTGCATGCCGCCTTCCAGCTGGTACCGCTGATGAGCATCGGCGCGGCGGCAGTGTTTTTCCTTGCCAAACGTCATTACCACCGCGACATGGAGCGTCTGCATGCACCGGCAGGCGACGCTGCCGCACCCCGGGAGTTGAAACCGTGAAACAGCTGTTGTCCGTCGAAGTGTTCTTCGATTTCGTCTGCCCCTGGTGCCTGATTGGCCAGCGACACCTGCAGGCCGCGCTCTTGCACTTGCAGCGTGAACAACCGCAAGTGCAGGTACAACTGCAATGGCGAGGTGTGCAGTTGTTGCCTGGCTTGCCAGCCAGTGGCGTGCCGTTCCATGCCTTTTATCTGCAACGCCTGGGCAGCGAGGAGGCGGTACGCGAGCGCCAGGCCCAGGTGCGCGCCGCTGCCCGCGTGGTGGGCGAGGACATCGACTTCTCGCGTATTCGCCGCATGCCCAACACCGGCAATGCCCATCGGTTGCTGCAACGGGCTGCTCAGTTGCTCCAGGCAACGCAGCTGGAAGCCTTGCTGGCACAGCTGTTCATCGCCTATTTCCACCAGGGCCGCGACCTGGGGGATAGTCGCACCTTGCTCGACATCGCCCAATGTTGCGGGCTGGATGCCGCGCAGGTGGTCGACTGCCTGCGTGACGACGGCAGCCCCTTCCTCGATGGGGCCGGGCGCGCTGGCAGTGCCGTGCCGCGTTTCCGTTTCAATCACGGGCCGCTCGTTGCGGGTGCGCAGCCTGCCGAGGTGCTGTATGCGGCCATGACCGAAGCGCTGCAAGAGGTTGAAAGGGCATGACCCGGCGCATCGCATTGGCCCCCCATCAGGTGCCGGAACGTGACGGCCGTGTGCTGTTGGCCTGTGAAGGGCGCAGCGTGGCACTGTTCAATGTTGCCGACTCGCTCTATGCCATCGAAGACAGCTGCCCGCACCAGGGCGCGTCGTTGTGTGGCGGCCGGCTGGAAGGCCGTGTCATCCAGTGCTGCGCGCATGGCCTGCGCTTTGACCTGGCCAGCGGCTACCTGGTCAATTCCAGGGCCTTGAAGGTTGCCAGCTACCCGGTCGAGCAGCAGGGCGGGCAGGTTTACATCGTGTTTGACTGTGAGGAAGCGGGGCAATGAATACACTGGCACTTGGCGCTACCCATCAGCGTATCCGCACCCTCGCCCCTGGGGTGGTGGTCAGCCTTATCGTCGGTGCGGCCGCCAGTTTCCTCAGTGAGCATTACGCAGCGCCGGTCATGCTGTTTGCCTTGTTACTGGGGATGGCGCTGAACTTTCTCGCGGTCGATGGCCCCTGCAAAGCCGGTATCGAATTTACCGCCCGCACGGTACTGCGCCTGGGCGTGGCGTTACTTGGCATGCGCATCACCCTGGACCAGATTGCCAGCCTGGGCTGGAAGCCCGTGGCCCTGGTCGTGACCCTGGTGGTGGTGACCATCCTGGTTTCGGTGGTGGTGGCCAAGGCGCTGGGGTTTTCACGGCTGTTCGGCATGCTCACCGGCGGTGCCACGGCCATTTGCGGTGCCTCGGCGGCGCTGGCGCTGGCAGCTGCCTTGCCCCAGCACCCGCGCAAGGAGCATGCAACGCTGTTCACCGTGATCGGCGTGTCGGCGCTGTCGACCCTGGCGATGATCCTGTACCCAATGATTGCCCAGTGGCTGCACCTGTCCCCAGCGCAGGCCGGGGTGTTCCTCGGTGCGACCATCCACGACGTGGCGCAGGTGGTGGGCGCGGGCTACAGCATGTCTACCGAGACCGGCGACATTGCCACCGTGGTCAAGCTTATGCGAGTGGCCATGCTGTTGCCGGTCATTGTCTGCGCGGCCATGATCACCCGGCGCCAGGGCCTCGAGGCCGGTGGCCAGCGGCCGCCCTTGCTGCCTTGGTTCGCGGTCGGCTTCCTGCTGCTGGCGTGCGTCAACAGCACAGGCTGGGTACCCGCCGCGGTGCAGGGCGGTATCAACGACCTGTCGCGCGGCTGCCTGGTGGTGGCGATCAGTGCCCTGGGCATGAAAACCCAACTCAAGGCGCTGGCCTCGGTCGGGGTGAAACCCATTGCGCTGATGGTGGGGGAGAGCGTGTTTCTTGTGCTTTTGGTGCTGGCGTTGATGCACTGGGGCCTTTAGAAAGTGACCGTGGGTGACAACACTCCGCGGCGCCTGCTTCGCGGGCAGGCCCGCTCCCACAGGGCCCGCGCTGGGTCGAGGGTTTGTACCATACCTGTTCTGGCCTCATCGCCGGCAAGCCAGCTCCCACAGGGATAGCGCATGGCGTGAGGTCAATACGGTCGAGGTGGGAGCTGGCTTGCCGGCGATGGGCTGCATGGCAGCCCCAATGGGCCAGCCCGCTGTGCCCGCCAACTGGCCGGCGGCATGCCGAACTGGGCGATAAACCAGCGGGTGAACGAACTGGGCATCGAATAACCCAGCATGTCGGCGATACGCCCCAGCGAATAGCCGGGGTTCTCCAGGTAGCGCATCACCAGGTCACGGCGCACGCTGTTGATCAGGTCCTTGAAGGTCAACCCGCTTTCCTCCAGGCGACGCTGCAGGGTGCGTACGTTCATGCCCTGGGTCTGTGCCACCTGTTCGATGGTGGCGCGGCCCATGGGCAGCAGCAGGTAGATGGTCTTGCGCAACTCCAGCTCCAGGGACGGCGTGCCGCCCGCCGGCAGGCTGTCCAGATAGCGCTGCGCCAGGCGCGCCATGGCCTCGTTGGCCTGCGGGCTGGCGCTGTCGAGGTCGGCGGCCGGGCAGACAATACCGTTGAATTCGCTGCCGAACACCAGCGTGCAGCCGAAAATGCGCCGGTGGGTGGCCAGGTCGGCGGGAGGCGCGTGGGTGAAGTTGGCGCTGATCGGGTGCCAGTGCGCACCCAGCAGCGCGGCGCACAGGCGCATCATCACGCCGATGGCCAGCTCGGTGGCCTGGCGGCTGCAGGGCGCGCGTTCGTTGATCACCTCCTCACGGATGACCACGGTCTTGCCGGCTTCCTCGATATGAATGGCCAGGGCGTCATTGAGCAGGTGACGGTACTGCACGATCACCTGCAGTGCATCACGCAGGGTGCGTTGGTGGCTGAGCAACAGGCTTATCTCGCCGAAGTCCGACAATTGCCGCAACTCGGCCATGCGCAGGCCGAAGCTTTCGCAGCGGGTGGCGCTGGCGGATGCTTCCAGCAAAGCGATGACGCTGGCAACCGGAATACGCCGATTGGGGTCTTCGAGCAACGCGGCGCTGAGGCCAACCTGTGCCAACAGCGCATGGGGATTGAGGCCCAGGTGGCGGGACACCTCAAGGTAATTGGTCAAGCTGGCGGCACGGACTAGGGCAGGCATTTTTTGTTGTTATCCATGTTTTCCAGGCTAACTGCTGCTTTTTTGTAGGAGCAGCCTTGTGCTGCGAAGAGGCCGTAAAGGCCATAACAGTGATGTTCGTCGTACCGGCCTCTTCGCAGCACAAGGCTGCTCCTACAAAAAGTGAGCGGCTGATTGGTTTTATAGCCTGCGTGTCATGAATTGAAAAGCAAAGCCCCGTCATGGCCATTGTCATCAAATGAAAAGCCCCTGACGCCCAATGTGAAGCACCCGGTGGGTGGGCTGTTTACTGTGAACCTCAAGAGCTACACCGCACACGAGGTTCACCGTGGAAAAACTGCAAACCACCGCCACCGTGCTGATCGTCCCCGGCCTGCGCGACCATGTTGCCGAACACTGGCAGACCCTGCTCGCAGGCCGCCTGGCCAAGGTGCGCAGCGTGCCGCCGCTGCAGGTCGACGGCCTGAGCTGCACAGCCCGGGTCGAGGCGATCCAGCGCGAGCTGGACCAGATCCATGGTGAAGTGATTCTGGTGGCGCACAGCGCTGGCGTGCTGATGGTCGCCCACTGGGCGGCGCGCTACCGGCGGCCGATCAAGGGTGCATTGCTGGCGGCGCCGCCCGACCTGAACGCGCAATGGCCGGCCCACTACCCGAGCCCGGCCAGCCTGGCCGAGCATGGCTGGTCGCCATTGCCCCAGCAGTTGCTGCCGTTCCCCAGCATTGTCGCGGCCAGCAGCAACGACCACCTGGCCAGCTTTGCCGCAGCCAGCGCCCTGGCCCATGGCTGGGGTAGCGAACTGGTCGCACTGGGGGCCGTCGGCCACCTCAACCCGGCCTCCGGCTTCGGCCCCTGGCCGCAGGCCGAGGCCTTCATCCAGCGACTGGACCAGCCCAACCTGCAATAGCGCATGGACGCCCCAGCCACGCTCGCAAAAGACGGGCGGCGAAAAAACAATAACAATACGTGGAGCCATCGTAATGCCAGAACACCGCATTTACCGCGCTGTGAAACCACAGCGCTGCCTGCTTGCCTGCGCCATCGGCCTGCTCACGCTGCCCGCCGCCCAGGCGTTCGAAGTCGATACCGGTAATGAAAACTGGGCCGTGCGCTTCGACAACACCGTCAAGTACAACTACGGCGTACGCACCGAAAGCGCCGACAAGCGCATGCTGGGCACGCCCAACAGCAACGACGGTGACTACAACTTCCGCAAGGCCGGCACCAACATCACCAACCGGGTCGACCTGCTGACCGAACTGGATGTGGTCTACCAAGGCAACACCGGCTTCCGCGTCAGCACCGCCAGCTGGTACGACAAGGCCTATGACAACACCGGCTCCAACAGCAACCCGTTCGTCAACGGCAACGGTGACCAGTCCGGCATCAACCCCAGCCTCAATGGCCTGCCTGGCACTGGTGTGCCGCTGGGCAGCCCGCACCTGAGCAACTACGCCCAGCGTTACTACAGCGGCCCGTCCGGTGAAGTGCTGGATGCCTTCGTGTTCTTCAGCCGTGAAGTTGGCGAGGCCTCGCAGGTCAGCGCCAAGCTGGGCCAGCACAACCTGTTCTGGGGTGAAACCCTGCTCAACCCGGTGCACTCGTTGAGCTACGGCCAGTCGGGCCTCGACCTGGCCAAGCTGGCCGCCTCGCCGGGCACCGAGGCCAAGGAGCTGTTCGTGCCGCGCAACCAGCTGTCGACCTCGTTCCTGGTCAACTCCGAACTGACCCTGGGGGCCCAGTACTTCTTCGACTGGGACGCCGCCCGCCTGCCCGAAGCCGGTACCTACTATGGCGGCTCGGATGTGGTAGGCGAGGGCGCCCAAAGCTTCCTGCTCGGCCACACCGGCACCCCGGGGCTGATCCCGGTGCGCGGCGCGCTGACCACCATCCGCCGTGGCCATGACCTCAAACCGGGCAAGAGCGGCGACTGGGGCATCATGGCCAAGTGGTCGCCGGAGTGGCTGGGCGGCACCCTCGGTTTCTACTACCGCAAGACCTCCGAGATCCTCCCGCAGGCCTGGCTCGACGCGCGCGGCATGACCGTCGCCAACGGCCCGTTCGGCAACCCGCCGGGCAGCCGCCAAGGTGCAGTCGGCAACCTGTACAACTCGCTGCAAAGCACTACCTACCAGTTCGCCTATTCCGACGACATCGACATCTATGGCCTGAGCCTGTCCAAGGATGTGGGTGGCATCAGTGTCGGCAGCGACCTGAACATCCGCCACAACATGCCGCTGGCGAGCATCCCGGCAATCGTCAGTGCCCCCGGCCAGGGTGGCCTGGGCGGCGGCTTCGGCCTGCTTCCGACACGCCTGCCCAGCAGCGGGGTGATCTACGACGTACCCAAGGATGGCGACGGCCTGAGCGCCACCGGCGACACCTTGCACTGGACCTTGAACGGTCTGATGACCATTGGCGATACGCCGCTGTTCGATTCGGCAACCCTGCTTGGCGAGCTGTTCTACAGCAACCTGCTCAAACTCGATAGCCACAACGAGGCCTTGTACAAGGGCAAGAGCAGCTACCGCGGCATCGACAAGGCCACCCGCGACAACTGGGGCATCGCCGTCAACTTCACCCCTACCTGGTACCAGGTGCTGCCGGGCATGGACCTGAGCATGCCGCTGTCGGTCAACGTCGGCCTCGACGGCGTGTCGCCGGTGCAGGGCGGCGGCGCCGAGAACACTGGCAACTATGCGGTGGGCGTAAGCGCCGCGATCTACAACCAGTACTTCGTCGACCTCAAGTACGTCGACAGTTTCGGTGAGACCAAGGCCTGCAAGGACGGCCAGACCGACGGCAGCACCCCCAACGCCCTGGACGGCGAACAGGATTACACCTGCTACGGCGGCGGCTACGCCTCCTTCTCCGGCGGTGGTGCCACCACCGAGGACCGTGGCGCCCTGTACCTGACCGTCAAGACGACCTTCTGAGTCATGTTTCCTACAGCCTACACAGGAAGACAACCATCATGAATTTCGTACGTACCCTGCTGGCCTCGTGCCTGTCGCTGGCCGCCCTGAACGCTGCCCAGGCCGCCGTTTCCACTGACCAGGCCGCGCGCCTGGGCTCCAGCCTGACCGCCATCGGCGCGGAAAAGGCCGGCAATGCCGATGGCTCCATCCCGGCCTACCAGGGCGGCCTGCTGACGCCGCCAGCCAGCTACCAGAGCGGCGCCAGCATGCGCCCCGACCCGTTCGCCAGCGACAAGCCGCTGCTGGTCATCGATGGCAAGAACGCCGAGCAGTACAAGGGCCAGCTGACTGCCACCACCCTGGAACTGCTCAAGCGCTACCCCAGCTACCGCGTCGATGTATACCCGACCCACCGTAGCGTGGCGCTGCCGCAAGCGGTACTGGACAACACCCGCAAGAACGCCACTGCCGCCAACAGCAAGGAGGGCGGTACGGCGGTGGACAACGTGCTGCCGGGTATCCCGTTCCCCATTCCGCAGAACGGCGCCGAGGCCATGTGGAACTTCCTGCTGCGCTATCAGGGCGTGAGCATGACTGCCAAGTACGACTCGTGGAACGTCGACGCTGCCGGCAAGCCATCGCTGTCGACCACCGGCCAGGCCAATATCAGCTACCCGATCTACGAGGACATGACCAAGCCGATCGGTGCCAAGGACACCTACTACCAGATGAAACTGGTGTACACCGGGCCCGCACGCCGTGCCGGCGAAGCGATGATGCTGCGTGATGCCGCCAACCCGCTGGTGCAGCCACGCAGCGCCTGGCAGTACCTGCCGGGCCAGCGCCGGGTCAAGCTGGCACCGAACCTCGCCTACGACACGCCCAACCCGGGCACTTCGGGTTCGGGTACCTACGATGACGTGTTCGTCTTCAACGGTGCGCTGGACCGCTACGACTGGACCTTGGTCGGCAAGCAGGAAATGTACGTGCCGTACAACACCTACCAGCTGACCTACAACACCGACGTCAAGCAGGTGATCACCCCCAACCACCTGGCGCCGCAGTTCGTGCGTTGGGAGAAGCACCGGGTGTGGGTGGTGGAAGGCAAGCTCAAGGACGGTGCGCGCCATATCTACCACAAGCGCCGCTTCTACCTCGACGAAGACAGCTGGATCGCCCTGGCCTCGGACCAGTACGACGCCCGTGGCCAGCTGTACCGCGGCTCGTTCGCCTTCCTTACCCAGAGCTATGACAAGCAGACCCCGGACGCCACGCCGTTCATGATCTACGACCTGATCGGCGGCACCTACAACCTCAATGGCGTGGTCGGTGCCTACGGCGGCATCCGCTATATCGACCCACTGTCGAAAACCCAGTGGTCGCCCGAGTCGCTGGCCGGCAACGGCATTCGCTGAACGCACGGAGCAGAGGTGGCAATGTCTGTCTTCAAACGATGCAGCGTGGTAGTTCTGGCTTTGGCCGCGCTGCAGGGCGCGGCCCAGGCTGCGCCCTTCACCGATGTGCTGGACCTGCCCGCCAGGCCCAGCGCCCTGGTCGCCAGCAGCGCCTTGCGCGATGTCATCCTGACCGGCCAGCGCCTGGTCGCGGTGGGCCCGCGAGGGCACATCCTGTACTCCGACGATCACGGCGCGCACTGGCAGCAGGCCCAGGTACCGGTCAGCGCCGACCTTAATGCCGTGAGCTTCGCCACGCCCGAGCTGGGCTGGGCGGTTGGCCACGATGGCGTGGTGCTGCACAGCCGCGATGGCGGCGCGCACTGGCAGAAGCAGCTGGATGGCCGGGCGCTGGCCGAACAACTGCCGGGCACGGGTAGCGACAATGCCTTGCTCGACGTGTGGTTCAGCGATGCCCGCAATGGCTATGCGGTTGGCGTGTTCAACCTGCTGTTGCGCACCGTTGATGGCGGCGAGCACTGGCAGCCCTGGCTCGACCACAGCGACAACCCGCAAGGCCTGCACCTGACCAGCCTGGCCGCGGTGGGTGACGAGCTGTACATCACCGGCGAGCAAGGCCTGCTGCTGAAGCAGGACGGTGAGCGCTTCAGCCGTGTCGAGACACCCTACGCCGGCACACTGTTCGGTGCTGTCGGCAAGCCTGGCGTACTGCTGGTCTACGGCCTGCGTGGGCATGCCTACCGCAGCACCGATGGCGGCCGGCAGTGGCAACCGGTCAGCACGGGTGTGAACACCAGCCTCACCGCCGCCGGTGTCGACCGTGACGGCCAGCTATGGCTGGCCAGCCAGGCTGGCGACCTGCTGCTCAGCCGGGATGATGGCGCCAGCTTCAGCCCGGTGCCGCAAAGCGCCCGTGGCCCGGTGACCGCGCTCGCCACCGATACCGGCAACGGCCTGGTACTGGTGGGCGAGCGGGGCGTGCGCAACCAGCCCGGTAACCCCACGCTGCACCCATAACAAGAGAAGACCCTGATGGCCGCTACCCGCCAAGACACCCTGCCGGTAATCCGCAACCTCGACGATTTCGACCCACGCTCGGGCAATTGCCTGGAGCGCCTGGTGTTCAACCATCGCCTGCCGTTCCTGCTGTGCATGCTATTGGCGACCCTGGTGCTGGGCTACATGGCGCTGACCCGCCTGGAGCTGCGCCCCAGTTTCGACAAGATGCTGCCGCAGAGCCACCCCTACATCCAGAACTACCTGGAAAACCGCCCATCACTGCGTGGCCTGGGCAACGCGGTGCGGGTGGTGGTGGAGAACACCCAGGGCGACATCTTCGACCCGGGCTACCTGCAGACCCTGCGCCACATCAACGACGAGCTGTTCCTCAGCCAGGGCGTGGACCGGGCCTGGGTGAAATCGCTGTGGAGCCCGGCGGTGCGCTGGACCGAGGTGACCGAGGAGGGCTTCCAGGGTGGCCCGGTAATGCCCGACGGCTACCAGGGCGCTGCGGGTGACATCGAGCAGCTGCGGCAGAACATCGAGCGCGCCAACATCGTCGGCAGCCTGGTGGCGCGCGACTTCAAGTCGAGCATGCTGGTCGTGCCGCTGCTCGACCAGGATTCGGCTACCGGCAAAGGCCTCGACTACCACGCCTTCTCGCAGAAGCTCGAACAACTGCGCAGCCAGTACCAGGCCAGCGGCCAGTACCGCATCCATGTGATCGGCTTCGCCAAGCTGATGGGCGACCTGATCGACGGGCTGATCCAGGTGATGGCGTTCTTCGCCCTGGCGGTGCTGACCAGCCTGCTGATCATCTACTGCTACACCCGTTGCGTGCGCAGCACCCTGCTGGTGGTGCTGTGTTCGCTGACTGCGGTGGTGTGGCAGCTGGGCATCGTCGCCTGGCTGGGCTACGCCATCGATCCGTATTCGATCCTGGTGCCATTCCTGATCTTTGCCATCGGCGTATCCCACGCGGCGCAGAAGATGAACGGCATCCTTCAGGACATCGGCCGTGGCACTCACCGCCAGGTGGCAGCGCGCTATACCTTCCGCCGCCTGTTCGTGGCCGGGGTGACTGCATTGCTGGCCGATGCGGTGGGCTTTGCCGTGCTGATGCTGATCGACATCCCGGTGATCCAGGACCTGGCCATCACCGCCAGCATCGGCGTGGCGGTGCTTATCTTCACCTCGCTGCTGCTGATGCCGGTGGCGCTGTCTTATGTTGGTGTTGGCCGCAAGGCTGCCGAGCGGGCCCTGCATATCGACGCCCGCGCAGCCCAGCACCGAGGTTTCGGCCGGCTGTGGGACCTGCTCGACCGCTTCACCGAACGCAAATGGGCCAGCGTCGCAGTGCTGGTGGCGCTGGCCCTGGGCGTCCTTGGCATCTGGGGCAGCCTGCAACTGAAAATCGGCGACCTCGACAGCGGTGCCCCCGAACTGCGCGCCGACTCCCGCTACAACCTCGACAACGCCTACATCACCCAGCACTACGCGCTGTCCAGCGACACCTTCGCGGTCATGGTCAAGACCGCGCCGGAAGGCTGCCTGCAATACCAGACGCTGGTGCTTGCCGATCGCCTGGCCTGGGAGCTGCAGCAATTGCCGGGTGTGCAGACCACCGTGTCGCTGGCCAATGCCGTGCGCCAGATCACCGCTGGCACCTATGAAGGCAACCCGCGCCTGAACAGCCTGCAGCGCAACCAGGACGTGCTCAACTACGCCGCCCAGCAGGCCTCGGTCAACGCCCCCGAGTTGTTCAACAACGACTGCTCGCTGATGCCGGTAATCGCCTACCTCAAGGACCATCGTGCCGATACCTTGGCCCAGGTTGCCGCCGTGGCCGAGCGTTTTGCCCAGGCCAACAGCAGCGCCGAACAGCAGTTCCTGCTGGCCGCCGGCAGCGCCGGCATCGAGGCTGCCACCAACGTGGTGGTCCGCGAGGCCAACCACCACATGCTGTTGCTGGTGTACCTGGCGGTCACGCTGTTCTGCCTGTTCACCTTCCGTAGCTGGCGCGCGACGCTGGTGGCGATCCTGCCGCTGATGCTCACCTCGGTGCTGTGCGAAGCGCTGATGGTAGCCATGGGCATTGGCGTCAAGGTCGCCACCTTGCCGGTGATCGCCCTGGGCGTAGGTATTGGCGTGGACTACGCGCTGTACCTGCTCAGCGTGCAACTGCACTACCAGCGCGCCGGGTTGAGCCTGGCCCAGGCCTACCAGAAAGCCGTGGCCTTCACCGGCCGGGTGGTCGGGCTGGTCGGCATTACCCTGGCGGCCGGTGTGGTCGGCTGGGCCTGGTCGCCGATCAAGTTCCAGGCCGACATGGGCCTGCTGCTGACCTTCATGTTCCTGTGGAACATGCTCGGTGCGCTGGTGTTGATCCCCGCGTTGTCGCATTTCCTCCTGCGTGGCCAGGCCGCCCCGGCGCCTGCCGAGGCCCCGGCCACGTCGCTTCCGCAAACCCAAGAAACCGAGTGTTCGCCTCATGTCTGATTACCTTCCGCCACTGCGCGACATGGATTTTCTGTTCAACGAAGTGTTCGACATCCCGGCCTGGTGGGCGCAAACGCCCGCGCTGGCCGAGCAGGTCGATGGCGACACAGCCCGGGCCGTGCTCGAACAGGCCGGCAGGCTGATTGCCGAGGTGGTAGCGCCGCTCAACCGCAGTGGCGACGAGCAGGGTTGCCGCTGGGAGGCGGGCCAGGTACACACCCCCGATGGCTTCGCAGATGCCTACCGGGCATTTGCCGCGGATGGCTGGGTGGGTGTGGCCGGTGCCCCGGAATATGGGGGCATGGGCATGCCGAAAGTGATCGGTGCCCAGCTCGAAGAAATGCTCAATGCCGCCAACCTGTCGTTCGGCCTGTACCCGATGCTCACCGCCGGGGCCTGCCTGGCGCTGCTCAACCATGCCAGCGAGCCGTTGAAGGCGCTGTACCTGCCGCCCATGTACCAAGGGCGCTGGACCGGTTCGATGTGCCTGACCGAGCCGCACGCTGGCACCGACCTGGGCCTGATTCGCACCCGCGCCGAGCCGGTTGCCGATGGCCGCTACCGCATCAGCGGGACCAAGATCTTCATCACTGGCGGTGAGCAGGACCTGACCGAGAACATCATCCACCTGGTGCTGGCGCGGCTGCCGGATGCGCCCGCCGGGCCCAAGGGCATCTCGCTGTTCCTGGTGCCCAAGGTGCTGGTTGACGCCGACGGCGTGCTGGGCGAGGCCAATGCGGTGAGTTGCGGCTCGATCGAGCACAAGATGGGCATCAAGGCCTCAGCCACCTGTGTGATGAACTTCGACGGCGCAGTCGGCTATCTGGTCGGCGAGCCGAACAAGGGCCTCAACGCGATGTTCACCATGATGAACTACGAGCGCCTTGGTGTAGGAATCCAGGGCCTGGCCCTGGGCGAACGCTCCTACCAGGGCGCCATTGCCTATGCCCGTGATCGCCAGCAGGGCCGTGCGCCGAGGGGTGCCGAAGCGCCGGGGCAAGCCGCTGACCCGATCGTCGTCCACCCGGATGTGCGGCGCATGCTGCTGACCATGAAAGCGCTGAACGAAGGCGGGCGGGCCTTCTCCACCTATGTGGCACTGCAGCTGGACCTGGCCAAATACAGCGAGGCTCCGGTCGCACGCGCCCAGGCCGAGGCCAAGGTGGCAATGCTCACGCCAGTGGCCAAGGCCTTCCTCACCGACATGGGGCTGGAAACCACCGTGCACGGCCAGCAGGTGCTGGGCGGTCATGGCTATATCCGCGAATGGGGCCAGGAGCAGTTGATCCGCGACTGCCGCATCACCCAGATCTACGAAGGCACCAATGGCATCCAGGCCCTCGACCTGGTGGGGCGTAAACTGTTTGCCGATGGCGGCCAGGCCTATCGCAGCGTGTCCGACGAAATTACTGCCTTTGTCGAGACGCTGCCCGCGGCGTGCGCGGAGTTCGGCGCGCCGCTGCTGGCTGCCGTGCGCAACCTCGACGAGCTGACCGCCTGGTTGCTCGATCGGGCCCAGGGCAACCCGCGTGAGCTGGGCGCGGCGGCGGTGGAGTACCTGCAGGTGTTTGGCTACACCTTCTACGCCTACCTGTGGGCACGCATGGCCGTGGTTTGCCAGTGTCATGCAGCTCCCGAGCCGTTTCACCTGAGCAAGCTGGGCACCGCGCGTTTCTACTTTGCCCGCCTGCTGCCACGTATTCATTCGCTGAGCGCCAGCGTCAGGGCCGGTAGCGACAGCCTGTACCTGCTCGAGGCCGGGCAACTGTGAAGGCCGCCGACATGATCACCACTCGCATCATGCCTGCGGCCGAGCAGGCCTACGCCTATCCGCTGCTGATCAAGCGCCTGCTGCTGTCGGGCGTGCGCTACCAGCCCAACCAGGAAATCGTCTACGCCGACAAGCTGCGCTACACCTACACTACGCTGCTTGAACGCATCCAGCGGCTGGCCAATGTGCTGACCGCCGCGGGGGTCAAGCCTGGCGACACCGTGGCCTTGCTCGACTGGGACAGCCATCGGGCCCTTGAATGCTTCTTCGCCGTGCCGATGCTGGGTGCGGTGCTGCACACGGTAAACGTACGGCTGTCCACCGAGCAGGTGCGCTACACCATGAACCATGCCGAGGACCGCCTGGTGCTGGTGCATGACGACTTCCTGCCGTTGATGGCGCAACTGCGCGATGACTTGCCGACGGTCGAGGGTTTCATTCGCCTCGGCGAAGGCGGCCCGGCAACGCAAGATGTGCCGTTGTTGGGTGAGTACGAAGCGCTGCTGGCGGCTGCCGAGCCACAGTTCGACTTCGCCGATTTCGACGAGCACTCGCTGGCCACGCTGTTCTATACCAGCGGTACCACCGGCAACCCCAAGGGCGTGTACTTCAGCCACCGGCAACTGGTGCTGCATACCCTGGTCGAGCAGGGCACCCTGGCTGCCTGCGGCGAGGTACCGCTGCTGCGCAGCGGCGACGTGTACATGCCCATTACGCCGATGTTCCATGTGCACGCCTGGGGCGTGCCCTATGTGGCCACGGCACTGGGCATCAAGCAGGTCTACCCGGGGCGCTACGAGCCCAACCGCCTGGTGCGCTTGTACCGCGACGAGGGCGTGACGTTCTCCCATTGCGTGCCCACGGTGCTGCAGATGATGCTCAACAGCGAGGAAGGGCGCCGCGCCGACCTGAGCGGCTGGAAGATGCTGCTGGGCGGCAGCGCCCTTACCCTGGGCCTGGCGCAGCGTGCCAGCGAGCGCGGCATCAGCGTGCATTGTGGCTACGGCATGTCGGAAAGCTGCCCGCTGCTCAGCATCACCCACCTGAGCGCCGAGCTGCTGGCACTGCCCATGGCGCAACAGCTGCCGCTGCGTATCGATGCCGGCGTGCCGATTGCCCTGGTGGACCTGCGCATCGTCGACGCTGAAGGCATTGATGTGCCCCGCGACGGCGAGAGCCTGGGTGAAATCGTGGTGCGTGCCCCGTGGCTGACCCAGGGCTATCTGCATGAACCGGAGCAGGGTGCCGCGTTGTGGCTGGGGGGCTGGATGCATACTGGCGACCTGGCCTGCATCGACCCTGCGGGTGTGGTGCGTATTCGTGACCGGATCAAGGATGTGATCAAGACCGGAGGCGAGTGGGTCAGCTCGGTGGCGCTGGAAAACCTGATCAGCCAGCACCCGGCTGTCGCTTCGGTGGCGGTGATCGGCATCCCGGACCCGCAGTGGGGTGAGCAACCCTTGGCCTTGGTGGTCCGTTGTGACGGCATGCAATTCGACCAGGCGGCATTGGCAGGGCATCTGCAGCCGTTTGTCGACAGCGGGCACCTGAACAAATGGGCGATACCGCGGCAGTTGCGTTGCGTGGACGAGATCCCAAAGACCAGCGTTGGCAAAATCGACAAGAAGCGGATCCGCCAGGCATTTCTCTGAATGCAGGCAGGGCCCGGCTGATGGGGGCCCTGTGGGAGCGGGCATGCCCGCGAAGCAGGCGACGCGGTGGAGGGCACTCTGGTCCGGGCAATATGCCGACGCCGATGTTCCGCTTGCGTGATTGCCTGAGCAAGAAAGCGGATGCAGGCAGAACTGGGGATGCGTACAGTAGGTTGATCGCAACCTGGCAGGAGCCTGCTTATGTCCAGCGCATTCACCTTCATGCAGTCGCCCGTCGGCACCTTGACCCTGGTAGCCCGTGGCGAGTGCCTGGCAGCCGTACTCTGGGAAGAGGAGCGGGAAAACCGCGTGCGCCTTGGCGCCCTGCACCGCGATGACCAGTGCCCGGTACTGCTGGAAACCGCACGCCAGCTCGGCGAGTACTTTGCCGGCAAACGCCAGCGCTTCGAACTGGCGCTGGATTTTGCCGGCACCGAATTCCAGCGACAGGTGTGGGCCGCGCTGTTGGCGATACCGTTCGGTGAAACCCGCAGCTACAGCGACATCGCCCGGCAGATCGGCAACCCCAGCGCGGTGCGTGCGGTAGGCGCCGCCAATGGCCGCAACCCGATCTCGATCATCGCCCCGTGTCATCGGGTGATCGGTGCTTCGGGCAGCCTCACCGGCTTTGCCGGTGGCCTGGCGGCCAAGCAGTACCTGCTGGCGCTGGAGGGCCGGCAAAGCCTGGCACTGGACCTGTAAGGCGTCAGTAGAACCAGCTGGCGACCAGGCAGACCAGCACGGCCAACGCCGAGCCGGCCATCAGGGTGTACTGCCGATGGGCCCGGCGCGCATGGGGCTTGACTGCGCGCAGGTACTCGCCAGGTGTCGGCGCGTCGGGCCGGTGGCGCAAACCCTCGGCCACATCGGCCAGTTGCCCCTGGATGAGCAGACCCGTCAGGTAGTAGGTACAGGCATAGCTCAGCAACGCCAGAAACAGATAGATCATGCCGGGTGTGGGTTCAGGGGCACTGCCATGGCACTGGCGTTGGCGGTGTCCAGCACGATCAGACCTTCGCTGTGGTCGTCCAGGCTGGCCAGCAAGCGCCCCTGGCTGTCCCAGGCCGCCGAGCCGCCAGCGCCGATGAAGGTGTCGGCCGGCCCCACGCAGTTGGCCAGCAACACTGCCATGCCCAGCTCTAGAGCCACCTCGGAGTAGTGCAGGTAACCCTCGCGAATGCCTTTGGCAGTTTTAGCCACACTGACCAGGTACAGGTCGGCGCCGTGTTCCCGCGCGGCTGCCGCATGCGCCATGAACATCGATTCGTAGCAGATCGCAGGCGCTACCCGGTGCGCGCCCACCTGCAGCAGCAAGGCTTGATCGCCTGGGGTGAACCAGGGCAGTTCATCATCATGCAGGCGCCGCTTGGCATAGGCCTGGCGCGCCACACCGGGGCTGAGGATTGGCATGCCGATACGAATGCCATCAGGGGTCGGCAGTGGCAGGCCCGCTGCGACAGTGATACCAAACCGGTCGCAGGCTGCCTGCAGCGGGTCCAGCCGTGCCGAACTGACTGGCAGGGCGGCCTGGCGCGCGAGGGTTGGCTCATAGCCGGTCAGCGACAGTTCGGGAAATACCACCAGTTCGGCACCAAGGGCCGCGGCCTGTTCGATGCAGGCCAGGTGGCGTTCGAGGTTGGCTTGCACATCGCCCTTGAGCGATGCCAGTTGCACGGCGCACAACTTCATGAAAAACCCTTCCCTGGTACAGGTTGAAGGGCCGAGCATACTACCGGCACCAACGCCTGTACCAGTGAAGGGATTTTCAGGATGCCGGGTGGACGGCGAAACGCTGGCGGAACCAGTCGTCGAGCATGGCCTTTTCGGCATACAGGCGGTCGCTGCTGCTCGTGACCCGGCCCGGGCGGCTGAGGTACATCTTGTCGCTGACCCGTTCCTGCGCCTGCTGGTCGGGTTTGCCCGGTTGGCTGAGGGTGTAGCTGAGGTCGATGGTCGGCCAGGTGATTTCGCGCATGAAGCGTACATCGTAGGCCTGGCTGTGCCAGGGCTCGAAACGCCCGGCCAGGTCGATGTCGCGGATGTCGATGACCAGTTGCTGGCCAGGTTGCAGGTAGCGCTGGCCAAGCTTCTGAAGGTACTGGGTCAAGGTTTTCATCACATAGGCGTCGGCACCACGCTCGTACCCGTGGCTGTCGAGGCTGGCATCGCGGAATTTTTCCGGATGGTCGAAACGTACCTCGACCTGCGCGGCCGGGGCGCCTTGTGCCATGCTGTCCAGTGACAGCGCCATGAGCACGGCACACACGAGGGCGGTACGCATGATGCACCTCCGGGGCAGACTGCGTGTGCGTCCATTTTACCCCTGGCATGGCGGCGCCAGCAGAGGAAGATTGTAATGGCACGGTTTCGGCGTCTGATTGCCAACCTGCGGGGGCGTGACCTGGCCGTGGGCGATATCCATGGTCACTTCCAGCGCCTGCAGCAATGCCTGGATGGGGTGGGGTTCGATCCGGCCGTGGACCGCCTGTTCAGCGTGGGGGACCTGGTCGACCGTGGCCCGGACAGCGAGGCGGCGCTGGAATGGCTGGCGCAGCCCTGGTTCCATGCCGTGCAGGGTAATCACGAGGCCCTGGCAATCACCCGCGTACGCGGCGGGCGGCTCGATCTGGACATGTACCGCGCCGCCGGGGGTGGCTGGTTTCTGGACCTGCCGAAGGCTCGGCAGTTGCGTTTCGTGGAGCGATTCGAGCAGCTGCCGATTGCGATAGAGGTTGAAAGTGCGGCGGGCTTGGTAGGGCTGCTGCATGCCGACAGCCCATATGCCGACTGGACGGTGTTGAGGACCTGGCTGGAACTGGATGACGACCCGCAAGTACGGGAAGTGTGCCAATGGTCGCGGCGGCGGTTGAAGGTAGGTGATACCGAGCCCGTGCAGGGCCTGCGTGCCTTGTTGGTGGGCCACACGCCGGTACTGGAAGCCAAGCTGCTGGGCAACGTCTGGCACCTGGACACCGGGGGCTGGGCCAGTGGCCATTTCACCTTGATGGACATGCGGACCCTGCAACTGGTCAGCCCCAGGCCAGGTGAAACAACAGTGCCGTAGCCAATAGCACCAGCATGGCCCCGGAGGCCCGTTCCAGCCAGGGCAGGCTGCGGGCGAAGCGCCGCAGCACCAGCGGGTTGCCGATGGCCACGGCAACCAGCAAGTCCCACAGCAGCACGATGCTGAACATCCACAGGGCACAGGTTGCCTTCCAGGCAAAGCTGGCGCTGGCGACCATGCTTACCAGGCTGGCATAGAACAGCGCATTCTTGGGGTTGAGGATGCCGGACAGGAACCCCATGCCCAATCCACGCCACCACCCTTGGGCGGTCTGTTTGCCAGCGACTGTGCTCAGGCTGGTTTGCCCGGCATGGCGCAGGAACAGGGTGCCGATGTACAGCAGGTAGCCGGCGCCGGCCAGTTGCAGGGCGGTGAACAGCAGGCTGCCTTCCTGCAGCACCGACAAACCGGTGAAAGCCATGGCGATGAACACGCCATTGGCCAGGGCGATACCCAGGCAGGCGCCGCTCGCGACGCGCCAGCCGGCGTTGACCGAAGTGCGTGCGACCAGGAAGAAGTCCGGGCCGGGAGAGAGCAGGGCAAGGAAGTGGGCGAGGGCGATGATCAGGAACTGTTGCATTGGGGTGTGGCTGCTCTGGCGGAAAAGCCTGACTCTGCCCCTCAGCGCAAATGCCGTATTGAACAATATTGCAGGCCCCTGTAGGAGCGGCCTTGTGTCGCGAAAGGGCTGCGCAGCAGCCCCGGCAATCTGTGCGGCGGAGCTGAAAACCTGGGGCCGCTTCGCGCCCCATCGCGACACAAGGCCGCTCCTACAGAGACCGCGCGGGCCTTCAGTCTCCCCGATACTGCCCTGGTGTCACCCCCACATGGGCCTTGAACACCCGCTGGAAATGGCTTTGGTCGGCAAAACCGAGCCGATAGGCCACCTCCGCCAGGGCCTGCCCTTCACCCAACAATTGCCGCCCACGGTTGACCCGGGCATTTAGCAGGTAGGCATGCGGCGTAAACCCGGTGGCCGCGCGAAATGCGCGAATCAGCTGGTAGCGCCCAAGCCCGGCCTGCCGGGCCAGTAACGCCAGGCTCAACTGCGACGGGTCCTTGCCTTCGATGTGCGCGATCAGCCCACTCATTTCGCTCTTCCCCAAAGCCGGCGCCGGCGCCAGCGGCGCGTGCCTGGCAAAGTCGAGATCACCCAGAAAGGCAATCAGCGCCGCATCTTTCTCTCCGTTGCTGGCGCTGGAAAACAGCAAACTGTTCAGTTCGCAGAACTGCCGATATACCTCCGGCTCCTGGCAGATACGTGCCGGCTCGCCGGGCCCGGCACCATCCAGCCCGGACTCCAGGTGCAGCTGTGCCAGCCAGTCGGCATCCACATGCAGCATCTGGTAGCTCCACGCTTGCCCGGGTTCGGGGTTGCAGGCATGTACCCGGCGGGCCGGGACCAGCACCAGAGTGCCAGGCGTCAGGCGTTGCTGGCCGTTGCCGGCACCGGTGAAATGACTGTGGCCGGCATCCACCACACCGATGGAAAACGTTGGGTGGCTGTGGGCCTTGTAGCAGGCGCGGCTATGACAGGCGCGGCGGCTTTCGACATGCGGCAGGGCCGGGTCGCGCCACAGCGCGGCATGGGAACGGGGCATCACAGGGTCCTCGATATGCCAGGCAGCTTATCAGGCGCTGCGCACCCATACAGTTTTTTCCACTGGCTGTAACTTGACCACCAGGCCAGCTACGCGCCGAAATAGGCGCCTGTTGCCAAAGGAAAACGATAATGGACCTTTCAAGCCTGCTGCTTTTCATCCCCGCCTGTTTCGCCCTGAACATGGCGCCGGGGCCGAACAACCTGCTGTCGCTGCACAATGCCAGCCGTTACGGCCTGCGTACGGCCTGCGTGGCCGGTGGCGGGCGCATCGTCGCCTTCAGCGGCATGATCGCCCTGGCGGCGATGGGCCTGGCAGTGGTGCTGCACACCAGCGAATACCTGTTCCTGGCCATCAAGTTGGCGGGGGCGGCCTACCTGTTCTATATCGCCTGGCAACTGTGGCGGGCACCGGTGGGCGAGGCCGCGGTTGCAGGTGATCAGCCGCACGGCACTTGGCGTCTGATACGCCAGGAGTTCTGGATGGCTGCTGGTAATCCGAAGGCTATCCTGATCTTCACCGCGTTCCTGCCGCAGTTCGTTTCGGTCGGCAGTACCACTCCGGTGAGCGAGCAGTTCCTTTGGTTGGGTGCGTTGTTCCTGTTGTTGGAATGGGCCGCCATCGCCATCTACGCCGGCCTGGGGGCGTACATGCAACGCTGGTTCAGCCAGCCCGGCCCACGCCGGCTGTTCAACCGGGTCAGCGCCTCATTGCTGGGCTGCGCGGGTCTCGGGCTGCTGGCTGCGCGGCGCGCTTAATCGCGGTAGAACGTCTGCACCAGGTGATAGCCGAACTTGCTCTTGATCGGCCCGTGCACCACGCGCAGGGGTTTCTTGAAGATCACCTGGTCGATGGCGCCGACCATCTGCCCGGGGCGGATTTCACCCAGGTCGCCGCCACGTTTGCCCGAAGGGCAGGTGGAGAACTTTTTTGCGAGCACGTCGAAAGCCTCGCCATTGGCGATGCGCTGCTTGAGCTTTTCGGCTTCGTCAGCGGTCTTGACCAGGATGTGGCGGGCTTGGGCTTTCATGGGGTACCTGTGCTTCTGGGGCGGAAAAAGTGGGCATTATGCCTCATAGTTTTGTGCTGAGGCGATTACGCGTCCCTTGTAGGAGCGGCCTTGTGTCGCGATGGGGCGCGAAGCGGCCCCGGCAACCTGTGCTGCGAAGCTGAAAACCTGGGGCCGCTTCGCGCCCCATCGCGACACAAGGCCGCTCCTACAGGGACGGTGACAAGGGTCAGGTTTGCAACTCCTCGCGATCCCGGAACTGCTCCAGTGCCTCGGGGTTGGCCAGGGCGTCGGTGTTCTTCACCGGCAAGCCATGCACCACATTGCGAATCGCCAACTCCACCAGCTTGCCGCTGATGGTACGCGGGATGTCATCGACCTGGGCGATCACCGCCGGTACATGGCGGGGCGTGGTGTACTGGCGGATCACCTGGCGGATGTGCTGGCGCAGGGCCTCATCCAGCTGCAGGCCGTCACGCAGGCGAACGAACAGCACCACCCGCACGTCGCCTTGCCAGTCCTGGCCGATGGCCACGCTTTCCAGCACCTGCTCGACCTTTTCCACCTGGCGGTAGATCTCCGCCGTGCCAATGCGCACGCCACCGGGGTTGAGCACGGCATCGGAGCGGCCATGAATCACCAGCCCGCCGTCGGCACGCTGTTCGGCGTAGTCGCCCTGGGCCCACACCCCCGGGAACTGGCTGAAGTAGGCGTCGTGATAGCGGCTGCCGTCCGTGTCCTTCCAGAACCCCAGCGGCATGGACGGGAAGTTGCGCGTGCACACCAGCTCGCCTTTTTCGCCCAGCACCGGCTGGCCATGCTCGTTCCATACTTCCACCGCCATGCCCAAGCCCTTGCACTGGATCTCGCCACGGCGCACTGGAAGGGTCGGGTTGCCCAGCACGAAGCAGGAGACGATATCGGTACCGCCGGACATCGACGCCAGGCACAGGTCGGCCTTGATCTTGCGGTACACGTAGTCGTAGCTGTGTGGCGACAGTGGCGAGCCGGTGGACAGTAGCAGGCGCAAGCGCGCCAGGCGGTGGCTTGCCGCAGGCTCCAGGCCCGCCTGCTCCAGTGCCGCCAGGTACTTGGCGCTGGTACCGAAGGCCTGGATATCCTCGGCGTCGATCAGGTCTAGCAGCCGCTCGGGGCCGGGATGGAAGGGCGAGCCGTCATACAGCACCAGCGTGGCGCCCACCGCCAGGCCGCTGACCAGCCAGTTCCACATCATCCAGCCGCAGGTGGTGTAGTAGAACAGTACGTCATCGGCTTTCAGGTCATTGTGCAGGCCATGTTCCTTCAGGTGCTGCAACAACACGCCGCCGGCGCGGTGGACGATGCACTTGGGTACGCCGGTGGTGCCGCTGGAATACAGGATGTACAGCGGGTGATCGAAGGGCAGCGGGGTGAAGCGGGGCTCGCCGCCGGGCTGATAGAACTCGTCCCACAGGCTGACATTGGCGGCCTGGAATTCGTCGACACGCGTTCCGCTGCGGGTGTGGGGTACCACGATCAACTGTTCCAGCCCGGGCAGCTGCGCGCACACCTGGTTGACCTTGTCCACCTGGTCGATGGCTTTGCCGGCGTACTGGTACCCGGCGCAGGCGATCAGCAGCTTGGGCTCGATCTGGCCGAAGCGGTCGATGATGCCGTGCACGCCAAACTCGGGCGAGGAGCTGGACCAGACCGCACCGAGGCTTGTGCAGGCAAGCATGGCGACAAGGGTCTGCCAGGTATTGGGCATGATGGCGGCTACGCGGTCGCCGGGGGCGATGCCGGTGGCCTTCAAGGCTGTTTGCAGGCCGGCCACCTGGGCGGCCAGCTGGGCATGGGTGAACAGCTGACGCTGGCCGTCTTCGCGCACGGCGACCAGGGCCGGGCGGTCGTCACGGCGGCGCAGCAGGTGTTCGGCGAAGTTGAGGGTGGCGTTGGCGAACCACTGGGCATCGGGCATCTGCGGCCCTTCGCTGAGCACCTGGCTTGGCGGGGTATGCCAGTGAACGTGGAAGTAGTCGGCAACGGTTTGCCAGAAGGCAGGGCGCTGCTCGATGCTCCAGCGGTGCAGCGCGTGGTAGTCGTCGAGTTGCAGGTTGTAACGCAGGTTGACCCGGCGGCGGAAGGCATCCATCCGGCTGGCCTCGATCTGCGCCGTGGAGGGGCGCCAGAGCACATCGTTCATGCCGAACCTCCTGTTGCCTGCAAGGGCCCCATCGCCGGCAAGCCAGCTCCCACAGGAACCTCACAGGTCTTGAGTGCAGTGACCAACCTGTGGGAGCCGGCTTGCCGGCGATGAAGGCACCATCAAGGCCAAAGGCTTGCGTTTTACTCTACTTTAGCCTTTTGCACGTCCTGCGACGCGGTCCACACGCGGTAGCGCACTTCGACGTCCTTGGGCACATACACCACCACCGGCAGCTTGCTGTTGTAGCGCAGCATGAAGCCTTCACCGACCACAGGCACGAAGGCCTCGGTCTTCTTGCCATCGGGGCAGGCCATCAGCGTGCTGGCCGGGCCGCTGACCTTGTCCAGGCGGTAGTAGCTGTAGCCCCAGCCTTCCAGGGTACGTTCCTCCAGGCTGCCGCCCAGGCGCTGGCGATTGCAGTCCACCTTCAGGGTCTTGCCGGCGAGGATTTCCAGTTGATAGGCCGACTCATCAGCCTGGGCCGGCAGGTGGATGACCTGCCGGGTAAAGCCTTTTTCCGCCTCGGGGTAGGGCGCGACGTCCTTCAGGCTGGCTGCCATCGCGGGTGCGACGGCAGCCAGGGTCAGGGCCAGAATCGCGGTCATCGGGGTTGGGCGCATAGGGCCTCCTTGCAGATAAACGAATGCAAGACCGCCGCCAGGCCCAGGCCGCCCGTCACTGGGCCAACCAGCCACCATCGACGTTCCAGGCGGCACCGCGAACCTGGCTACCGGCCTCGCTGCACAGGAATAGTACCAGCTCACCCAGGTGCTCGGGGGTGACGAAGGCCAGCGACGGTTGTTTTTCTGCCAGCAGATCGTGCTGCGCTTGCAGCGGATCGACACCGTTGGCAGCACGATCGTCGATCTGCTTCTGCACCAGCGGGGTTAACACCCAGCCAGGGCAGATGGCATTGCAGGTGACGTTACTGGTGGCGGTTTCCAGGCCCACCACCTTGGTCAGGCCGACCACGCCGTGCTTGGCCGCCACATAGGCCGCCTTGCCGGTAGAGCCGACCAGGCCGTGCACAGAAGCGATGTTGATGATGCGCCCCCAATTGCGCGTGCGCATGCCAGGCAGGGCCAGTCGCGTAGCGTGGAACACGGCCGACAGGTTGAGGGCGATGATCTTGTCCCAGCTTTCCAGCGGGAACTGTTCCACTGGCGCCACGTGCTGGATACCGGCGTTGTTGACCAGGATGTCGACGTCGCCGAACTCGCGCGCGGCCACGGCGAACAGCGCTTCGATCTGGGCCACGTCCGAGAGGTCGGCCGGGTGATGGACTGCCTTCACCCCGTGCCGGGCGATCTCGGCCAGCGCCGGGGCAGGGTCGCCGAAGCCGTTGAGCACGATGTTGGCGCCTGCGCGGGCCAGCACCTGGGCAATGCCCAGGCCGATGCCGCTGGTGGAACCGGTGACGAGTGCGGTCTTGCCTTTGAGGGTCATGCAAAGCTCCTTAGACGATGCCGGTGGCGTAGAACGTGGCGATGACCACGAACACCGCCAGGGTCTTGATCAGGGTAATACCGAAAATGTCCTTGTAGGCCTCGCGGTGGGTCAGCCCGGTCACGGCCAGCAGGGTGATGACCGCACCGTTGTGCGGCAGGGTGTCCATGCCACCGCTGGCCATGGCGGCCACGCGGTGCAGTACTTCGAGCGGGATGTTGGCGGCATTGGCGGCGGCGATGAAGGCGTCGCCCATGGCCGCCAGGGCGATGCTCATGCCGCCCGAGGCAGAGCCGGTGATGCCGGCCAGCAAGGTCACGGTAATCGCTTCGTTGACCAGTGGGTTGGGGATACCGCGCAGGGCGTCGGCCAATACCAGGAAGCCCGGCAGCGAGGCGATCACCGCGCCAAAGCCGTATTCCGAGGCGGTGTTCATGGCCGCCAGCAAGGCACCGCCCACGGCGCTTTTGGTGCCTTCGGCCAGGCGGGCACGGATGGCGCCGAAGGCACACACCAGCACCATCAGGATGCCCACCAGCAACGCTGCCTGCACCGCCCAGATGGCAGTGAGCTTGGCCACATCGCTTTGCACCGGTGCGCTCATGCCGGGCAGTTGCAGGCTGTGACTGGGGCCGTACCACTGCGGGATCCAGTGGGTGAACAGCAGGTTCATCACCCCCACCAGCAGCAGCGGTGACAGAGCCAGCCAGGGGTTGGGCAGTGCCAGGTCGGCAGCGGTCTCCGGTTCGTTGCGCAAGTCGCTGCCATAGCCTTCACCGGCGCGCTGGGCCTTGTTGCGCTGGCGCTGCAGGTAGGCCATGCCGGCGCAGAACACGAACAATGTGCCGATCAGGCCCAGCCATGGCGCTGCCCAGGCGGTGGTGTTGAAGAAGGTGCTGGGGATGATGTTCTGGATCTGCGGGGTGCCGGGCAGGGCATCCATGGTGAACGAGAACGCGCCCAGGGCGATGGTTGCCGGGATCAGGCGCTTGGGGATATTGCTCTGGCGGAACATCTCGGCGGCGAACGGGTACACCGCGAACACCACCACGAACAGCGAAACGCCGCCATAGGTGAGCAGCGCGCAGACCAGCACGATCACCAGCATCGCCTGGCGGGTGCCGAGCACGCGGATGGCGGCGGCGACGATCGAGCGCGAGAAACCGGACAGCTCGATCAGCTTGCCGAACACGGCGCCCAGCAGGAACACCGGGAAGTAGAGCTTGATGAAGCCGACCATTTTCTCCATGAATACCCCGGTGAATGCGGGGGCCACGGCGGACGGGTCGGTGAGCAGTACCGCACCGAGGGCGGCGATGGGGGCGAAGAGGATTACGCTGTAGCCGCGGTAGGCAGCCAGCATCAGCAAGGCCAGAGCGGCGAGGGCGATGAGCACGGTCATCGGGGTGGGTCTCCTGGGTGAGTCTTGTTTTTATCGGTGAGCAGGAGATAGCGGGAATCGTGCCAGTTTTTAACTCATTGATTTATATGGGTATTTTGTTTTCTTCTGAATTTTTGTCTCTGTCTTGAGATTTTGGGGCCGCTTTGCGGCCCATCGCGACACAAGGCCGCTCCTACATGTGCACCGCAATCTCCTGTAGGAGCGGCCTTGTGTCGCGATCGAGGGCAAAGCCCTCGCGACAGTCTCGAAATGGAAACAAAAGTCTCCAGTCAGAGACCGAGCGCTACCATCTTCTTATACAGCGTTGACCGCCCCAGTCCTAACGCCGACGCAGCTTCCGGCACATTTCCCCCATGTTCGGCCAGTGCCCCGACAATCAGCTCGCGCTCAAATGCCTCACAGGCCTCACGGTAAGTCTGCCGCATAGGTTCACCCGCCACCGGGCTCAACGGCCCCAATGCCGCCCGAAGATCCGCCACCCCCAGCCGCGGCTGATCCGCCAGCAGCGTGGCCCGCTCCAGCACATTGCGCAGCTCGCGAATGTTCCCCGGCCATGCATGCCGCGCCAGTAGCTGCTGCGCTTCGGCCTCGAGCTCATACTGGCTGCCCAGTTCGCCCAGGATGGCCTCGCACAGCGCCGGCAGGTCCTCCAGCCGTTGCCGCAGTGGTGGCACCTCGATCGGCAGCACATTCAGCCGGTAATACAGATCGGCGCGGAATGCCCCGCGGGCGATGGCGGCCTGCAGGTCGATGGAAGTGGCGGCAATGATGCGCACATCACTGCGCAGCATCTGGTTCGAGCCTACCGGCTCGTACTCCTTCTCCTGCAACACCCGCAGCAGCTTGCTCTGCAGGGCCAGCGGCATGTCGCCGATCTCGTCGAGGAACAGCGTGCCGCCTTCGGCCAGTTGCAGCTTGCCGCTGCGGCCCTTGCGGTCGGCGCCGGTAAAGGCGCCGGGGGCGGTACCGAAGAATTCGGCTTCCAGCAGCGTCTCGGGGATCGCCGCACTGTTGATGCTGACAAACGCCTTGTGCGCCCGCGCCGACGCCGCATGGATGGCATGGGCCAGCAGTTCCTTGCCGGTGCCGGTTTCGCCCAGCAGCAACACCGGCGAATCACTGCTTGCGCCACGCCGGGCGCGGCGCTTGGCCTCCAGGCTGGCGGCGCTGCTGCCGACGAACTGGGCGAAGCTGTACTTGGCCTGGCGAGCGCGCAACTGCGAGCGGGTCGAGGCCAGTTCCTGCTGCATGCTGGAATAGCGTTTGAGCAGCGGCGACAGGCTGCGCAACTCGTCGAACAGGGCAAAGCCGATGGCACCGATTAGCGCGCCCTGGTCGTCGTGGATGGGCAGGCGCATAACCACCAGCGGCTCGTTCGGGGTGTCGAGCATGTCCAGCAGGATTGGCCGGCCATTATTCACCACCTCGCGCATCAGGCTGCCCGGGATCACCGCCTCGCAGGGTTGGCCAATAGCGCTTGCCGCGTCGGCCAGGCCAAAACGCCGGGCGTAGCGTTCGTTCATCCAGACGATGCGCGCCTGGCGGTCGACGATTACCGTGCCTTCGCTGGACTGTTCGATGATTTCGAACAGCGAGCGGATCGCCAGTTGTCGTACCTGGGGGTAATCCTTGAGGCTGTCGCTGTCGTGCATGGGGCTCCCCTTTGAGTAACAAGGGAGTATGCCTTGTTCCCCTTGTCATTAGAATGGTGCGTGGCACTAGTAAAACTGCCAGTTTTAATTGGCGCGTAAAAAATATATGTTGGGGTAGTGCGGCCAGATATCAAGTGAAGGAAATGCATACTCGCCGATTTTACAAAATTGATAAAATGATTACCCTTTTAGTAGCGGGAGAATCAGTCTCGCTATTTCAGGTGAAGGCTGCATGCTTGGCAACGTTGTCCGGCAAGAAGTGTACGATGGTAGTTAGTGATGCGAAGCACACGGGATTGGCGTTTCTGTGTAATCGCACGCTTGATATTCATACGTATTTACCCTTCGGGTATTCTGCCCAGGCGCTTATCCATCCGTTGAGGCCTGGATATAATGGAGAATGGTTGTGTTCAGCTTCAGGTGGGTATCTGTTAGGGAATGGTCATCGCGTATTCAAGCCACAACGCATGGGTTTCGAATCGCCAGACGCATTAAGCCCCTTTGGGGCCGGAGGTATTAACGCTTACACTTATTGCCAAGGCGACCCTTTAAACTATGTGGACCCGTCCGGACAGTTCAGGATTGGCCGGCTAAAATTTTCTAATCTCTTCAGGTGGCCATTCAGAAAACGTGTGCGAGTCAGCGATCGTCAAGTGAGCAAGGGCGTCGCGGCTGTTACGAAAGCGCTGGTGGGTGGCTCAGAGCAGCAAAAAGCATCGCTTCGAAAACTCAGTGAGGATCGCCGTGCTTTTAATGAACTCTCAAATGAAGTATTAGCGCTCGGTTCGACTGCCTTTGGCATCTCATGGCGTGGCTCTGATTATCGTGGCATCATTACGGATATTGGTGTTGAGCCGTTTTATTGGCAGCAAAGAAAATTTTCGTATGCACATCAAATTAGTCTGCTGGAGGATCGAAAGGCCTTCCTAACAGCATTTGTGGGGGCTGGGCCGGATCAAGACCTTATTCCTTTGGCACAAGCTGTAAGTGCCAGTCAGGCGTTGATCAGGTCCGGGGGTCAAAGGCCTCCCGCAAGGCATCCCCAATAAAAACCAGCAGCGACAGAATCACCGCCAGGGCAAAGAACGCGGTAAAGCCCAGCCACGGCGCCTCCAGGTGCTGTTTGCCCTGGGTCACCAGCTCTCCCAGCGAAGCGCTCCCGGCCGGCATGCCGAACCCGAGAAAATCCAGTGCAGTCAGGGTGGTGATCGCCCCGGTCAGCATGAACGGCACATAGGTCAGCGTCGCGTTCATGGCATTGGGCAGGATGTGCCGCAGCATCACCTGGCTGTCTGGTAACCCCAGCGCCCTTGCGGCCTTGACGTACTCCAGGTTGCGACCGCGCAGGAACTCTGCGCGCACCACGTCGACCAGCGTCAGCCAGGAGAACAGCGCCATGATCCCCAGCAGCCACCAGAAGTCCGGCTCGACGAACCCGCTGAGGATAATCAGCAGGTACAGCACCGGCAACCCCGACCACACCTCCAGCAGGCGCTGGCCGACCAGGTCGATCCAACCACCGTGGTAGCCCTGCAGGGCTCCGGCCGCCACCCCGATCAGCACGCTGACCACGGTCAGGGCGAAGGCGAACAGCAAGGATACCCGCGTGCCATATAGCACCCGGGCCAGCACGTCGCGGCCCTGGTCGTCGGTACCCAGCCAGTTGCTTGCGCTCGGCGGGCTGGGGGTGGGCACCTGCAGGTCGTAGTTGGGGGTATCGGCGCTGAACGGGATGGGGGCGAACAGCATCCAGCCACCTTGCTGCTCGATCAACTGGCGTACATAGGCGCTGCGGTAGTCTGGCTGGAACGGCAGCTGGCCGCCGAACTGCTGCTCGGTGTAACGCTTGAGCGCCGGCACGTACAGGTCGCCCTTGTAGCCCAGCAGCAGCGGTTTGTCGTTGGCCACCAGCTCGGCGCACAGGCTCAGCAGCAGAAGTGCGGTGAACAGCCACAGCGAAACCCAGCCGAGGCGGTTGCGGCGAAAGCGTTGCAGGCGACGACGCGAGATCGGCGAAAGCATCAGTATGCCCTCGCGTCGAAGTCGATACGCGGGTCGAGCAGGGTGTAAGACAGGTCACCGATCAGGCGGATCAGCAGGCCCGCCAGGGTGAAGATGAACAGCGTGCCGAACACCACCGGGTAATCGCGCGACACGGCCGCTTCGTAACTCATGCGGCCAAGGCCATCGAGCGAGAAGATCACCTCGATCAGCAACGAGCCGGCGAAGAACACCGTGATCAACGCCTGCGGCAACCCCGCCACCACCAACAGCATGGCATTGCGCAGCACGTGGCCATACAGCACCCGGCGTTCGCTCAGGCCCTTGGCGCGGGCGGTAACCACGTATTGCCGGGAAATCTCGTCGAGGAAGGCGTTCTTGGTCAGCAGCGTCAGGGTGGCGAAGCCGCCGATCACCAGGGCGCCGACCGGCAGCACCAGGTGCCAGAAGTAGTCGGCGACCTTGCCAAGCAGGCTGAGCTCGTCGAAGTTGTCCGAGACCAGGCCACGCACCGGGAACCAGCTCAGCGAGGTGCCGCCGGCGAACAGCACGATCAGCAACAGGGCGAACAGGAACGAGGGCAGGGCATAGCCGACCACGATCAGTGCACTGCTCCAGGCATCGAAGCGGCTGCCATGGCGCACCGCCTTGCGGATGCCCAGCGGGATCGACACCAGGTAGGTGATCAGCGTGGCCCAGAAGCCCAGCGACAGGGTTACCGGCAACTTGTCGAGGATCAGGTCGGTGACCTTGGCGCCGCGGAAGAAGCTGTTGCCGAAGTCCAGCCGGGCGTACTGGCCCAGCATCAGCCACAGGCGCTCGGGGGCGGACTTGTCGAAGCCGTACTGACGTTTGATCTCCTCGATCAGTTTCGGGTCCAGGCCACGGGTGGCACGTGACTCGCCGTGCACCACCTCGGCCCGGGCACCGGGAGCGCCACCGCCGATACCTTGCAGGCGTGCCACCGCCTGCTCCACCGGGCCTCCCGGTGCGGCCTGGACGATCAGGAAGTTGACCAACAGGATCGCCAGCAGGGTCGGGACGATCAGCAGCAGACGGCGCAGTAGGTAAGTGGTCATGGCGAGGATTTCCGGCGTTCGGCCATTTGCGCGTTGGTCAGCGCGGCAGGGCTGACTTCCCACCAGGTGTCCAGGCCTTCGTCATAGGCAGCCTGGACCTTGGGCAGGCCGAAGCGGTTCCACCAGACAGTGGAGCTGCCCGGTGGGTAGTAGTTGGGGATCCAGTAGTAGTTCCATTGCAGCACCCGGTCCAGGGCATGGGCGTGGTACAGCATGTCGGCCTGGGTGTCGGCGCGCACCAGGCCGTCGATCAGGCGGTCCACGGCAGGGTCCTGCAGCACCATCAGGTTGTTCGACCCAGGATCGCGGGCTGCTGCCGAGCCGAAATAGTTGTACAGCTCGGCGCCAGGCGACAGGGTGACCGGGTAGCCGGTAACGATCATGTCGTAGTCACGTGCCATCAGGCGGTTGACGTACTGGGCCGAATCGACGTTGCGGATGTCCAGGGTCACGCCAATCTGGGCCAGGTTGCGCTTCCACGGCAGCAGCAGGCGCTCCATGCCTGCCTGGCCGTTGAGGAAGGTAAACGTCAGCGGCGTGCCCTGGCTGTTCACCAGGCGGTCGCCTTCGGGGCGCCAGCCGGCTTGTTCGAGCAGCGCCAGTGCCTGCAGCTGCTGCTTGCGGATGATCCCCGAACCATCGGTGACCGGGGCGGTGAACACGGTGCTGAAGACTTCGTCCGGCACCTTGCCGCGCAACGGTTCGAGCAGTTTCAACTCGCCGGCATCCGGCAGTTGGCGGGCGGCCAGCGGGGTATTGGAGAACACGCTCTGCTGGCGGATGTACATGTTGCGCATCATCTGCCGGTTGCTCCACTCGTAGTCCCACAGCATGCCCAGCGCCTGGCGCACGCGACGGTCCTTGAACGGCGGCCGGTCGAGGTTGAACACGAAGCCTTGGGCCACCTGCGGTTTGGCCGGGCCCAGGTGGGCGCGCTGCAGGCGGCCGTCGTCCAGTTGCGCGCCGTTGTAGCCCAGGGTGTAGGCGGTGGCGGAGAACTCGCGGTTGTAGTCGTAGCCGCCGCCTTTGAGCACCTGCCGCGCCACTTCGGTATCACCGAAGTACTCGATGCGCAGCTTGTCGAAATTGTAGCGGCCACGGCTGACCGGCAGATCGCGCGCCCACCAGTTGGCGTCGCGCTGGAAGGTGATGCTGCGGCCGTTGTCGATGCTCCCGATACGGTACGGCCCGCTGCCGACCGGCTTGTCGAAGCCGGCGCCGTTGGCAAAATCGCGCTGCTGCCAGTCGTGTTCGGGTAGTACCGGCAAGCTGGCGAGGTCGAGTGGCAGGGTGCGGCCGTGGTCAGGCTTGAAGTCGAAGCGCACGCTGTGTGGGCTTTCCACCACGACGGCGGCAACATCGGCGAACTGGGTGCGATACCTCAGGCTGCCCTTGCTCATCAGCAGCTCGAAGGTAAAGCGTACGTCTTCGGCGCGCACCGGCTTGCCATCGGCGAAGGTGGCGCGCGGGTCGATCTCGAAACGCAGCCAGGCATCCTCCGGGCCGCGCTCCATGCGCCGGGCGATCAGGCCGTAGACGGTGTAGGGTTCATCGAACGAGCGCACGGCCAGTGGCGCGTACAGCAGGCCATCGACCTCGCTGACACCGATGCCTTTGTCGATGTACGGCAGGATATGGTCGAACTGGCCGATCTCGATGGCCGAGCGGCGCAGGATGCCGCCTTTGGGGGCGTCGGGGTTGACGTAGTCGAAATGCTGGAAGCTGGCGTTGTAGCGCGGGGCTTCGCCGTAGACGGTGAGGGCGTGGGTGGAGCCGGCGTGGGCGTTGAAAGCCAGGCAAAGCAGGAACAGGCACCACAATCTCTGTAGGAGCGGGCGTGCCCGCGAATGCGTCAGCTCAGGCAACGAGGCTGCATGCTCGGACGCATTCGCGGGCACGCCCGCTCCCACAGGGGATCTCATCACCTGAACAGGTGAATCAGTCCTGGCGGCTGGTCACTTCCAGCAGGTGGTAGCCGAACTGGGTCTTCACCGGGCCTTGCACGGTATTGATCGGGGCGCTGAACACCACGGTGTCGAACTCCTTGACCATCTGGCCCGGGCCGAACGAGCCCAGGTCACCGCCCTGGCGGCTGGACGGGCAGGTGGAGTTGGCTTTGGCGATTTCAGCGAAGTCGGCGCCTGCTTCGATCTGGGCTTTCAGTTCGTTGCATTTATCGATGCTGCTGACCAGGATGTGGCGGGCGGTTGCACGGGCCATGGGTACTGCTCCTTGGGGTAAAAAAGGCAAGCCTAGCGTACTTGTCCAGGGTATGTCTCGCCAGGCTTGCGTCCCGCTGCCTGGAGTTTTTGTGCCGCCTCGCGCAACAGGGTTTCGGTCGAGGCCCAACCCAGGCAACCGTCGGTGATCGACACGCCGTATTTCAGCGCGCCCTTGCCCAGCGCCTGGCAGCCGTCGAACAGGTGCCCTTCGATCATCACGCCGAC
The DNA here is from genome assembly GCF_015168335.1 of Pseudomonas shirazica. NCBI lineage: Bacteria > Pseudomonadati > Pseudomonadota > Gammaproteobacteria > Pseudomonadales > Pseudomonadaceae > Pseudomonas > Pseudomonas shirazica. The sequence goes on along the minus strand of NZ_CP063456.1, from coordinate 2,580,766 downwards.
GATCGAGCGGTCGCCGGCCAGGCGCTGCGCCAGCACATCGTTGAAAACCGCCGGCTGACGCGCCGGGTCCTTGCCGCTGTTGGCATGGCTGCAATCGACCATGATCCGCGCCTGCAGCCCGGCCTTGGCCAGCGCCTGGCGGGCCATGGCGATGCTGTTGGCGTCGAAGTTCGGGCCCTTGTGGCCGCCGCGCAGCACCAGGTGGGTGTCCGGGTTGCCCAAGGTCTCGATGATGGCCGGGTAGCCCTGCGCATCCATGCCGAAGTGGCGGTGCGGGTGGGCGGCACTGCGCATGGCGTCGCTGGCGATGGCGATGCCGCCGTCGGTGCCGTTCTTGAAGCCGACCGGCAGCTCCAAGCCACTGACCATTTCGCGGTGGATCTGCGACTCGGTGGTGCGCGCGCCAATCGCGGCCCAGGCCAGAAGGTCATCGAAGTAGCCGGCGGCCATTGGCTGCAGCAGTTCGGTGGCGACCGGCAGGCCGCGTTCGATCATGTTCAGCATCAGCCCGCGGGACAGCGCGATGCCGGCGTGCATGTCGTCGCTGCCATCGAGGTGCGGGTCGTAGGCCAGGCCTTTCCAGCCGACCGTGGTGCGGGGTTTTTCGACGTAGGCGCGCATCACCAGCAGCAGCTTGTCGTCGACTTCGCGGCTGAGGGCTGCCAGGCGGTCGGCGTATTCCAGGGCCGAGCGCGGGTCGTGGATCGAGCACGGGCCAACGATCACCAGCAGGCGCTGGTCGCGGCCTTCGAGGATGTCGCGAATGGCCTGGCGGTGGGCATGGACTTGCTGGGTAAGTTCGCTGGACAGCGGCATTTGCTGCTTGAGCAGGTGCGGGCTGGGCAGGCGCTGGCTGACGGTGGTGTTGGCTGCTTGCGGCTGGGTCAGGGCGAGGCTGGAGGCGTGCATGGCGTTTTTTCCCTGGGCGGACGGCGGGTTCTGGCCCGCGTCGTCGGCCCTATCGAGGTGTTCGACAAATCGTTGAATTCGTATTGGCTGCTGCATTGCCACCTGTGGAAGACCGAACGGAGGCGGCAGGCTGGCCCGAACGGGATTGGCTAAATCGCCAGGCGTAGGTGTTTGCGTAGTAATAAGTGGCGTAGTTCATGAATCTGTCCTCAATGTGAATCGGTGTTGTTCAAAGGCCTGAAAAGCAAAACCCCCGGTCGGGGAGCCGACCGGGGGTTTGAGTATTCTCATGTTCGGCGGCCCCTCGAAGGTGGGCGCCGTGTGGGTATCGGCGCCTAATGGCTAAACCAATACCCAAAGTAATAGCTGGCAGGTGCCACGCAGCCGGCAACGGCCAGCACAGGGCGCAGGGTGCGGCCGGTGTGGTTGGCGTGGTTGCGGGTGTGTTTCGGCATGTTGCTCTCCAGTGAATGAGCCCGAGCTTACTTCAGTTCGGCTGGGCCATTCAATGGATAAATGCTATGGGGGTGTTTAATTGTTCCGGTACGGCCAGGCTCAGTGGCCATAGCGCCCGACCAGGCTCTGCGCCCCCAGCGCGTGGCCTTGCAGCAGTTGCAGCAGGCCGCTGCGGTCCAGGCCTTCGGGCAGGGTACCCAGTGGCAGGTCGGTGGCGATCAGCGTCAGCGCGTAGTGGTGCGGGTTGTCGCCGGCGGGTGGGCAGGGGCCGCGGTAGCTGAGCGTGCCCCGAGAGTTGCGCCCTACGGTCACGCCTTGCCCGGTCAGCCCGGCGACGCCTTCCTTCAGCCCATCCTGGGCCGGGTCGATGTTGTAGGCGATCCAGTGGACCACGCCAATACCCTTGCCGCCGTCCGGATCGAACATGATCAGTGCCAGGGACTGAGTGCCTGCGGGGAGGTTGTCCCAGCTCAGTTGCGGGGTGCGCTCTTCGCCAGCACCACAGGCCGGGTCCGGGCCAACCTGCTGCAAGGCGATCACGCCGCCATCGGTGAACGACGATGAGCTGATCGACAGCGCGCCCTGGCTGCCAGCGACGGCCAAGGCGCTGCACGGCAGCAGGGCGGCGAGCAGCCAGGGTTTGAGGTTCATGGTGAATCCTTGGCAGGGCGTTCCGGCGCAGTGTAGCCCAGGCCGGCCTCAATGGCTGTCCTGGTCCTCGGCGGTGCCACCGGTGTGCCCGGCGCCGGAGCCGGTTGCTTCGCCGGTGCTGTTGGAGCCGCCAGCGGCGCCGTCGGCGGCATCGCTGTTGCTGCCGGTGTCGCTGCTGTCATTGGTTTCGCTGCTGCCTGGGCTGTTGACGCTGCTGTCTTCACCGGCGGTCTTGCCACCGTACTGGTCGGTTTGCGGGCGGCTGTCGGTGTCTGTGTCGGTGGCGGCGAAGCTGGTGCCAGTGACGCTGACCAGGGCGAGGGCAAGGCACAGTGAAAGTGGGCGAATGCGGATCATGGAACCTCTCCTTTACGGATGATCTGTCATTCGTTGGGCTGGGGGCGGGGAGTGGGGTGCCGTCTGGGCGACGGATGGTCATTGTTGCGGGCTGCTGTGCAGCCCGCTCGATTGCAAGGGGGCCGCGCAGGCCCCGAGGAAGGCGATCAGCGGCAGTTGCCCGCCTTGCGATAACCCGCCGCCTGCGCCTCACCCTCTGTGGCGAAGGTGACCTGGTTCTTCGCGGTAACCTGGGTATAGCCTGGGCAGCCGACGGAAAGGTGATAGACATGGCTGTTGCGGTTGCCAAGCACCGCCCCCACCGACCCGGCACTGGCCAGGCTCGGCTTTGCCTCTGGCTTGGCAGCCTTCGCCGGCACCGCTTGCACCACGCCACTGCCGACTGGCTTGTAGTTGGCGGTCCATTTGCGTTCCCCGGTCACGAAGGGGTTGGCATGCCCCATGATCGCGGCAATGCGCCGGTCACGCTCTTTCTCCCAGGCCGATACCGGGTGCTGTTTGTCCCAGGCCATCAGCAACTGCTGCTGTTGGCGCGACATGCTCAGCTTGTAACGGTCGTACATGTAGAAGGTGGTACGGGCGACCAGGCCTTTCACTTCGTCGCGTGGTTCGGCAGCACGCTGCACGAAGTCCACCTTGGTGGTGCACTGCCCGTATTGCCCTGCATTGCCAGCAACCATGCCGTAGTTGAAATTGCTGCGATCACCGTTTACCTCGCCCACTGCCGGGTACAGGTTGAACAGGTCGGCCTCCATGGCGCGGAACACCGGGTCGTCATCCACGCAATGTTCGCGGCCGCCATTCTTCCAGCACTGGCGCTGGTTGCCGAAGGTGTAGGCCGGCACGATGTGTTCCCATTCGGTGCGTTCGGCGCGGTTCTGCTGCTTGCGGGTCTGGTAGCCGCACGAGGCGGCATCGATACGCCCGCCAGACTTGCCCACCCAGGCCCATTTGCAACCGCAGTACAGGTCGCCCATGGCACTGCTGGCCTGGTCCATGTACACCTTCTGCTTGGCCACCACCTTGGCCTCGGTGAAGGTCGCCGGCGGGCTGGCCAGGGCAGGGAGGGTGAAGGAAAACAGTAAGGATACGGCGTAAAGCAGTGATTTCATGGGAAAAACATATTTCAGGTTGGGGCATGCATTGTAATCATTTCCCTGGGGCTGGCCAGCTCGCTGATCCACACCAGTGGGCGGCGCGGGTCGTCGCTGCCCATGAAAATTTCAGGCATTGTGCGGTCTCTGTGGGAGCTGGCTTGCCGGCGATGGGCTGCATGGCAGCCCCGTTCACGCTATCTGTCAGGCCTCAACCTTAGTGCCCACCCTTCATCCGCCGTGCCACCAGGTAGATCCCCAGCCCGACCAGCGCCGTAGCCGCGCCAATGTACCCGGTGCTGGTCCAGCCCATACCTGCGGTAATCGCCATGCCACCCAGCCACGGCCCCAGCGCATTGGCCAGGTTGAACGCCGCATGGTTGGACGCCGCCGCCAGGCTTGGCGCTTCATGGGCAATGTCCATCAGGCGGATCTGCAACGGCGCCGCCAGGGCAATCATGGTGCCGACCAGGCCAATGCCCAGCAGCAGGCTCCACAGCGCCTGGGCGGCAAAGCTGAAGAACAGCAGCACGGCAATCGACCACACCAGCACCAGCCCGACGGCGCGGAACTGCAGGCGGTCGAACAGCTTGCCACCGGCGATGTTGCCGACGATGCCGCCGACGCCGAATGCCGCCAGGCCGAATGGAATCCACTGCGGCGACACCTGGGTCACCTGCAACATGGTCGGCGCCAGGTAGCTGAACACACAGAACATGCCGGCAAAGCCGATCGAGGCGATGCCCAGCGCCATCCACACTTGCGGCAGGGTGAAGGCTTGCAGTTCCTTGCGCGGGTCGCTGCGCACTTCATCGTGGCGCTGGGGCACGAAGCGCCAAACCAGGGCGATGGTGCACAGGGCGATCACGCCGACCAGCACGAACGCCGAGCGCCAGCCGAAGTACTGGCCCAGCAAGGTGGCAACCGGGTTGCCGAGCAACATGGCCACGGTCAACCCCATCATCACCCGGGCCACGGCCCCCGCCCGCTGGTCCTTGGCCACCATGCTCGATGCCACTACCGCCGCGATGCCGAAGTAGGCACCGTGGGGCAGGCCGCTGATGAAGCGGAAGGCGACCAGGCCACCGAACGAGGGGGCGAAGGCGGTAGCCAGGTTGCCAAGGGCATACAGCGCCATCAACAACAGCAGCATGTGCTTGCGCAACAGCCTGGCACCGATGATCGCCAGTGTCGGGGCGCCAACCATCACCCCCAGCGCATAGGCGCTGATGGCATGGCCCACCTGGGGCTCGCTCAATTGCAGATTGCTGGCGATATCGGGCATCAGCCCCATGATGGCGAACTCGCCGGTGCCAATGGCAAAGCTGCCCAGTGCCATGGCAGCTTCCATCTTCGCGACGGTACTTTTGCTAGAGAGAGGGGGTAATTCCTGAACTGACATCTGGATCCTTGTGAAACATGCTGAAACGTTCAAGGTGGGATCATAGTCAACTCGCGATAGTGACGTCGAGCAGGGTGGAATCAACGTTCCAGGTAATGGGTCTGCGCGGCAAAATCGATGAAGCGCTTGCTGGCCAGCGACAGGTATTCCCCCGAGCGCCAGCACAAGCGGAAGCTCATCTGCTGCGCTGGCTGGAACGGTACGCCGACGATGCCCGGTGTGCGCTGTTGCACCGAGCGCAGCAGGGTCGCCACGCCCATGTTGTCCAGCGCGGCTTGTACCACCAGCGATACGAAGTTGCTCTGCAGCGCTACCTGGTACGTGATGCCATGTTCGGCGAAGAACGCATCCAGCAGGTGGCGCTGCACGAAGGTGCGGTCGAACACCACCATGTCGGTATTGCGCAGGTCCTCGGCTGTGAGGAAGGCCTTGCCAGCATAGGGATGGTCAGGGTGCATGCACGCCAGCATCTCATCGCTGCCCAAGAGGATCGATTCCTTGTCGGGCGGCACGCGCCGGGACTCCAGCAGCGCCAGGTCGATCTCCCGTTGTTCCAGGCGATGTCCAATGTCCTCGGCACTGCCTTCGAACACGGTCATGGCAATACCCGGGTACAGCTGGCGGAAGGCGTTCATCAGGCCGGGTACATAGTGCAGGCCGAACATCGGCGGGATTCCCAGGCGCACTTCGCCGCGCTTAAGGTCGGCCATGTCACGCAGTTCTTGCCGCGCCACATCCATTTCGCGCAGGGCCGCTGCGATACGTGGCAGGAAGCGTTCGCCCTCGGCTGTCAGGATGACTTTGCGCGTGGTGCGGTTGAACAGGGTGACGCCCAGTTCTTCTTCCAGGCGGGTAACGGCCATGCTAAGTGCCGGCTGGGCGATATGCAGGTGCTGCGCGGCTTTGGTGAAGCTGCCTTGGCGCACGATCTCGACGCAGCAGCGCAATGCCTTGAGGTTCATTGAGGGGGGTTACCGTTCATAACAAACTGTGATGCCAAGCATCATAACAATATATTTATTATTATTAACCAGAGGGCCTACGATGCGCGCCACTGAGACATCCTGCAACATCTCAGTCACGCAGCTTAATAAATCTGCAATCCCACAAAGATTTTGAGGTAGTACCCCAAATGGCCAAGGCCGCCGATGTCGTTGTGCAATGCCTGGAAAACGAAGGTGTCGAGTATGTGTTCGGCATTCCTGGTGAGGAAAACCTCGACCTGCTCGAATCCCTGCGCAAGTCGAAGATCAAGCTGGTACTTACCCGTCACGAGCAGTCCGCAGGTTTCATGGCTGCCACCTATGGTCGCCTGACCGGCAAGACCGGCGTCAGCCTGTCGACCCTCGGCCCTGGCGCCACCAACCTGGTCACCGCCAGCGCCTACGCCTACCTGGGCGGCATGCCGATGATGATGATCACCGGCCAGAAGCCGATCAAGAAGTCCAAGCAGGGCCGTTTCCAGATCATCGACGTGTGCGGCATGATGGACCCCATCACCAAGTACACCCACCAGTTCGCTTCCGCCGACAACATCCCTTCGCGCATGCGTGAAGCCTTCCGCCTGGCTGAAGAAGAAAAGCCGGGTGCCGTGCACCTGGAGCTGCCGGAAGACATCGCCGCCGAGCAGACCGACGCACTGCCGATCCCGCCAAGCCTGCACCGCCGCCCGTTGGCCGAGCACGTGGCGATCGACGCAGCCGTACAAAAGCTGCTGAACGCCCGCAACCCGATCCTGGTGATCGGCGCCGGCGCCAACCGCAAGATGACCGCCAAGGTCCTCAAGCAGCTGATCGACAAGACCGGTATCCCGTTCATCACCACCCAGATGGGCAAAGGTGTGGTCGACGAGCGCCATCCACGCTTCCTGGGCAACGCCGCGCTGTCGTCGGGTGACTTCGTGCACCGCGCCGTCGAAGCCGCCGACCTGATCGTCAACATCGGCCACGACGTGATCGAGAAGCCGCCGTTCTTCATGGTCCGTGGCGGCACCGAAGTCATCCACATCAACTTCCGCTCCGCCGAGGTCGATGCCGTGTACTTCCCGCAGGTGGAAGTGATCGGCGACATCGCCAACGCCGTATGGCAGATCAGCGAAGCGCTGAACGACACGTCGCACTGGGACTTCACCCGCCTGATGGCGATCCGTGAAGCCAACGAAGCACAGATCGCCGAAGGTGCCGACGACAACCGCTTCCCGGTCTACCCGCAGCGCATGGTCGCCGACATCCGTCGCGTGCTCCCGTCCGAAGGCATCGTTGCCCTGGACAACGGCATCTACAAGATCTGGTTCGCCCGCAACTACAAGGCGCACAAGCCGAACACCGTACTGCTGGACAACGCCCTGGCGACCATGGGCGCGGGCCTGCCATCGGCCATGGCCGCGCACCTGGTGCACCCGGACCGCCCGGTAATCTCGGTTTGTGGCGACGGCGGCTTCATGATGAACAGCCAGGAGCTGGAAACTGCGGTACGCCTGGGCATGCACATCACCGTGGTGATCCTGCGTGACGACGGCTACGGCATGATCCGCTGGAAGCAGGCGAACATGGGCTTCACCGATTTCGGCCTGGACTATGGCAACCCGGACTTCGTCAAGTACGCCGAAGCCTACGGTGCCAACGGCCACCGCGTGGAAAGCGCCGAAGGCCTGCTGCCGCTGCTGGAGCACTGCATCAAGACCCCGGGCGTGCACGTGATCGACTGCCCGGTCGATTACAGCGAGAACGACCGCATCCTCAACAGCGAGCTGCGTGAGCGCGCGCTCGCCGTGTAAGGCCTGACAGGATCGGCGCCACCTCAAGGCTGGCGCCGAACCTGTGTAGGAGCGGCCTTGTGTCGCGATGGGCCGCAAAGCGGCCCCCCGGATTTCAGCATCAACGCAACAATCGCCGGGGCTGCCATGCAGCCCATCGCGACGCTAGGCCGCTACTACACGGCTAGCTACCTGCCTCAGAATCCGCCACCGCAAACACCGGCGCCGCCGGTGCCATCCAGAGCATCGCTCAAAGCGCCGTATCGACCTGAGTGGACAGCTCAGGCTTCCTCGAAGTGCATCTCCGGGGGCTTGCGCTTGAAACCACGGGTAATCACCGTCAGGTAGAGCACGCCGAGGCAGAGCCAGCCTGCCCCCAGGTAGATCGCCAGGTGATCCAGGCTTGCCATCAGCCACAACGTGGAGGCGAAGCCCACCAGGGGGAATGCGAGGTACATCAGTAGCGCGTTCGCACCACGCTGCTGCATGGCGACCCAGTAGTGGAAGATCACCGCCAGGTTGACCAGGCTGAAGGCGAGAAATGCACCGAAGTTGATGAACGAGGTGGAGGTCGTCACGTCCATGCGCAAGGCAAGCAGGGCGACCACCCCGCACAGGATGATGCTGGGCACCGGCGTGCTGAAGCGTTCGCTCAACCTTCCAAAGAATGACCTGGGCAGCACTCCGTCACGCCCCATCGCATACAGCAGCCGGGAGGCGCTGGCCTGCGCCGACAGGCCAGAAGTGAACTGGCCGACGATCAGGCCCAGCAGGAAGATGCTGACGAAGATGTCGCCACCGATGTTCTGGGCTATTTCATAAGCCGCCGCGTCGGCGTTGGCAAAGTCGGTGGACGGGTGAGCGAGCTGGACGAAGTAGCTGCAGGCGATGAACAGCGCGCCGCCAATCAGGGTGATCAGCAGGATGGCTTTCGGGATGTTCTTGCGTGGTTCTCTGGTTTCTTCAGTCAGGGTACTGACCGCGTCGAAGCCCAGGAATGAATAGCAGGCAATCGCCGCACCGCTCATGATCAGCGGCAACTGGGTACCTTCCTTGTAGAACGGCTCTAGCGTCCACAGCGGTACCGTCGGGTCGCCCCAGACATAGTGCACCGCGAGCACAACGAACGCCGCCAGCACCAGCAGCTGGATGAACATCAACAGGCCATTGACGGTCTTGGCCAACCGCAGGCCGATCACATTGATCGTTGTGGTGATGCCGATGAATGCCAACACCCAAATGGCTTGTGGCACGCCCGGGAACGCCGAGTGCAGATAGGCCGCGCCAATGAGCCAGATCGCCATGGGCAGGAACAGGTAGTCGAGCAACACCGCCCAACCGGTGATGAAGCCCAGCTGCGGGCTGATCGATTTGCGCACGTAGGTATAGGCGGACCCGGCGACCGGGAAGGCGCGCGCCATGTGGCCGTAGCTCAAGGCGGTAAAGAGCATGGCGATGGCTGCAGCGAGGTAGGCTGCGGGTACCCTCCCTCCCGTGGTCTCGGCCAGGATACCGAATGTGCCCAGGACAATGATGGGGGTCATGTAGGCGATGCCGAAAAGCACCACCGAGCCCAGCGAAAGCGTTCGCTTGAGTGTGGCCATTACTGCTTGCTCCAGCTTGTGATTGTTATTCAGAGTCGAACACGCTGCCGTCCCTGGCGGCATTGCATTCCAGTAATAGAGCCTGGAAGGGTGGAATGTTCAGGAGGCGATGATCAGTTCGCGAAGGCCGTTGGCGTGCTCGACCTGTTCACCCGGCAGATGGATGCGGCGCTGGGCAATGTAGCTGTAGTCGCGCCGTGACCGCTGCAGTTGCTCCATGGCCAGCTCGACGGTCATGCGGCACTCGCCACGGCCGGCTTCGCACAGCAATTGGCCGTACGGGTCGACGACGGCACTGCCGCCAGCGAAGACCAGGCCGCCATCACCATCGCCCACGCGGTTGACCATGACTGCAAAGGCCTGGTTTTCCATGGCGCGCGCGGTGATGGCGGTTCTGTGGGTGGGCCCGTACGGGTCCATGTTGCCGTTGGTGACGATGATCAGTTCTGCTCCCAGCTGCCCCAGGGCACGGGCGGTTTCGGGGAATTCGATGTCAAAGCAGATCAGCAGGCCGACACGGATGCCTTTGAACAGGGCTGTCGCAAAACGGTCGCCTGGGGTGAAAACCCCGCAGTCCGATGCCCAAAGGTGGGTCTTGCGGTAGGTGAGCGCTACGCCTTCAGGCGTGACCAGCACAGTGGTGTTGTAGAAACGGCCGTCGTTTGCGGCTTCGGCCATCCCGACGACCACGGCAACATTCTGCGCTTGTGCTGCCTGTTGGACTGCCGTGATGCTCGGGCCATCCAGTGGCTCGGCGATGCGGCCGATGTTTTCTTCGGTTGGGAAGCCCATCAGCTGGGTTTCCGGAAAGACCAGCAGATCGGTATCGGCGCCGCAGTTGCCGATCGCCTTGATGGTGCGCTGCAGGTTGTACGCGGTATCGCCATCGCGACCGGCCAGTTGGACAAGCTCTACCTTCATTTCCAATCCTCGACTAACAGCTTCGACCGCCACGCCGTGGCGACATGGGGTGTAAAAAACGATCCCGGTACAGGTTCGCTCAGCGTAAGCTAGCCCGGATTATGGGGTGGTCATCATGGCGGGGGGTATTACGCCCACGTGGTAACCCAACAGGGGTAGAGGATGAATTTTACGCTGCACGACATCGCCTGGCACCGATCGGTAGGCCAATTGATCGAAACCCTCGACAAGGACCACTTCTGGACAGCCTTGGTGCGGTTACTGAACGAGTACGTTGCCTGCGACAGCTGGGTTGCGCTGCTGTTTTCCGCAGGGCGCCCGCAGGTGTTCGCCGAATGCCCCAGTGCAGACGGCAACCCTGACCCGCTGTTCCAGGATTACCTGAAGGGCTTGTACCTGCTGGACCCTTTCTACGTGGCCAGCCGAGAGGCTGCGGTGTCCGGCCTGGTGCGCCTGGCGGATGTGGCCCCTGAGTGTTTCGAGCAGACGGACTACTACCAGCGCTATTTCCGGCTTAACGTGGTTGCCGATGAAATTCAGTTCAACGTGCAGCTGGATGCGCAGCGCACGCTGTGCCTGTCGTTGGGTAGCAAGCGCCGGTTCAGCATCGAACAGGTCACCCTGCTGGAACTGTTGCGGCCGTGGGTCACTGCGCTGATGCGCCAGCGGATGACGTTCGAGCGGGAGTTGCTGGAAGAGGCCACCAAGCCTGCGCCGCACTGGCAAAGCCGCATGGAGGACAGGGTCGAGCAGATGGAGTCGCCGCTGACCGGGCGTGAGCTGGAGGTGGGCCGGCTGATGCTCAGCGGGTGTTCCAGCAAAGAGATCGCGCGCAAGCTTGAAATCTCGGTGGAGACAGTGAAAGTGCACCGCAAGCATATGTACAGCAAGTTGGGTATCAAATCGCAGTCGGAGCTTTTTTCGCTGTTTCTTCAGGCCCAGCTGGGTTGATTCAGGCTAGCTGCATGGCTCCACTGGCTTGTGGTGAACACTGTGGCACTCAGGCCTGCGCTGCATCTTCAAATTCGACTGGTAATTAAAAATGACCCGCCCGCTGTTTGTTTCCATCGATGGGCCCAAGGGCACTGGCAAGACCACGCTTCTGGAGGCGGTTACCAAGGCCTTGCGGGCTGACAACAAGAAAGTGATCCGGCTTTGCGAGAAAAAAAGCGACCCCTACCGGGGGGAAACCATGGCCCTTGTCAATCAACTGGTCAGAAACCCCTCCCGGGACCTGGAGTTGAGGGTATGCGAGCGCTTCGCCGAAAGCCGTGCCTGGATTTCCCGACACGTGCTGCCCAGGCAGCCAGCGGGCAGCATCATCCTGATCGATCGCTGGTACCCGTCTGATGCCGCATTTCGCCGCAGCGTGGCGTTCGACGAGATTCTGCGCCTGAACCTCGAACGAAATGTACAGGTGCCCGATTTGCATGTCGGCGTTGTCACGGCCCCCGGTACTTCATGGGCAAGAGCCGCGGCACGGACGCGCGGGCTGGGCAGTACGGTGATCCATAGCCTGGACGAGCAGGTTGCCTGTACCGAGGCGTTCGAGCGTGCGGTTGCGGAACACGGCTGGGTATTGTGCCGTAATGAAGGGGCCATCGAGGATGCAACGCGGCAGATAGTGGCCGAGATCGATGGCGTGCTTCGACCACGTCATCGACCGCAGTGCGATCAGTGCTGAAACAACAGCAAGTACTGGTTACTGCTTCATGGGCATATCCATCATCGACGACTGCTGATCCATCATCTTCATCATCATGTCCATCATTCCGTCGCCCATACCCATGCCACCCTTGGCTCCCGACATTCCCATGCCCGAACCCATGCAGCCCGCAGCATGTTGCTGGTGCAGCATGGCCATGCTCTCCTTCATTGTCTTCATGCCCTCGCGCATGGCGGCCTGGCGCTCGGCAGGGGTCTTCGCGGTTGCGGCTTTGTCATGAGCAACCTGCATCTTGTGCATTTGCTCGCTCATCGCCTTGTGCATGGACGACCCGGAAGTTGTACTGGCGGCTGGGGCGCTGGTGGAGGCGTCGCCAGCCTGATTTTTGTCTTCGGCATGCGCCATGAATGCACTACCGGCCAGAACAACAGCAAGAACCAACTTCAATTGCGTTTGCATGGCGAACTCCACTTTTATGGATATATACGACGTGCCTCAAGGCCTTGGTATGCCTGGATGATTGCAGTCTAGGCGGCCATCTGGTCGCGAATTTGACCTGCATCAAACAAGTGCAGCTTCATGCACTTTGAATAGGCTGGCTAATCTCATTGAAATTGTCGGCATAGGGGTCGTGGTATTCTTCAACTTTCTTACTGAACCGTTAATTGTTCTCTTGTTCCTGTTCCGGGAGAAATACGATGGCAATTGATTGGCTGGCCTTTACACCATGGTCCGCGCTGGCCGGTGGTGTGTTGATCGGGCTGGGGGCTGGGCTGTTCGCGGTGGTGAATGGCCGTATTGCAGGAATCAGTGGTTTGCTCGGTTCGATGCTGCAGCGAGGCGGGGAAGGGCGCAGAGAAAAGCTTGCCTTTCTTTTGGGGCTGCTGGCAGCCCCGTTGCTTTGGGGGATATTTGCCACGCTGCCGTCAGCCCGTTTCACCACGGCATCCTGGACACTCATCGCGGCGGGCCTTCTGGTAGGGTTGGGGACGCGCTACGGCAGCGGTTGTACCAGCGGCCACGGCGTCTGTGGCCTGTCGCGCCTGTCACCCCGTTCGGCGGTGGCAACGCTGTGCTTCATGGCTACCGGTTTTGCCACGGTGTATGTGGTCCGCCATCTCGTACAAGGGGCCTGAAATGCCGGTGTTCAGTGGTTTCATCGCCGGGCTGCTGTTCGGCGCGGGGTTGTTGCTGGCAGGCATGGCCGACCCCGCCAAGGTGCTCGGCTTTCTCGACATCGCAGGGCAATGGGACCCTTCGCTGGCGCTGGTGATGATCGGGGCGATTGCCGCAGCATGGATACCGATGCGCTGGGCGAGCGGTCATCCAACGGCCCTGCTGGGTGGGGCGATGCAATTGCCTGGCCGACGTGATGTGGACCGCCGCCTTATCGGCGGCAGCCTGGTATTCGGCATTGGCTGGGGGCTTTCGGGCATCTGCCCGGGGCCGGCCCTGGTGCTGCTGCCTGCAGGGTACTGGCAGGCCTGGCTGTTCGTCGCTGCGATGCTGGTTGGCATGGGGTTGTTCCAGTGGCTTGAGGCGCGTCGTGGTAGCTGACATCCAGCTTTCCAGAGCAGGCCGCTGTATGTACGCACCTTGGTGGATGCTGCATCATGCCTGGCCATTTACCGCCCCACGGAGAAAACGATGATCAAGACCGGCGATACACTGCCCGACGTAACGCTTTACCAGTACAGCAACGGCGAGGGCGGCTGTGCAATCGGCCCGAACGCGTTTTCCCTGCACGCGCGCTGCAAGCAGAAAAAAGTGGTTATCTTCGGCTTGCCTGGTGCCTTCACGCCTACCTGTTCGCAGCGGCACGTACCGGGCTACGTGGCCGCGGCCCAGGACCTGTTCGCTGTCGGGGTTGCCGAAATTCTCTGTGTTTCGGTCAATGATGCGTTCGTCATGAATGCCTGGGGTGTAAGCCTGCAGGTGGGCGATGAGGTCATGATGATCGGCGATGGCAATGGTGAATTCAGCGAGGCGCTGGGCCTGATCCAGGACCTCTCGGCGCGCGGCATGGGCCGGCGCTCGCAACGCTATGCCATGCTGGTCGACGATCTGGTGGTAAGGCACATCGCGGTCGAAGCACCCGGCAAGTTCGAGTGCAGCGATGCTGCGAGCATGTTGGCTGTTTGTAAGCTCTGAAGGCATACACAGTTCATGTGGGAGATAGCTTAGCCCTTTGGGATGCGCTATCACGCAGAAAACAAATATCGCTCGCTTGACGCGTTCTTTGTAGGAGCAGCCTTGTTCTGCGAAGAGGCCCGTACTGGCATTGCATATCTGTTGCCTATACCGGCCTCTTCGCAGCACAAGGCTGCTCCTACTGGACCCTGCTAAATCAAAGGTTCATGTGTTGCGCCTCACGCCACTAGGACAACGTGTCTTCTGGAGGCAGGTAGGGAAGGGCTAAACTGGCGCCAGTTCCAGACGTTTCGCTTTGCCGTCGCTGCCTGCATACCCAGGAGGTAACTCATGGCTTCTGCACCTGAAAGGCTCTTTTTCGAGGACTTGCAAGTAGGTGAGTCCTTCATGAGCGGCTCGTATGAAATGACCCAGGAGCGGATCCTGAGTTTCGCCTCGGAGTTCGACCCCCAGCCATTCCATACGGACCCCGATGCTGCACAAGAAACCTTTTTTGCTGGGCTGGCTGCTAGCGGCTGGCATACCTGCGCAGTCAGGCGTAAGGCCTCGAACTGTCCACATCATTCAATGCTCATGGGCATGCGAGTGAACGGTCAGGGCACCCGGCACCCTGGTCCGTTCGAGCCCGCCGTGGTCCAGCCACCGAAGCGTCTGCTCATAGGCCCGCTCCAGCAACGACTCGGTCTGGTCGAAGTTGAATACCGAGACATCGACCGGGCACAAGGGCGGAACGATATGCAGGCTGGTGAGCGTGCGGAAGTGTTCGATGTCACTCACAAGCTGGCGCATGCTCATCAGGTTGACAGTGTGCAGGGCCAAGGCGACAAGGCCGCGGGGCGGTTGAGTCAAGGCGCAGCTGAGCCCGGTGGGAATTACCACGACATTGCTGGCGCCCAGCGCTACGGCAGTCGAAATAGGCGTGTTGCTTGCCACACCGCCATCCACCAGGAACTGGCCGCCGATCTGCACGCAAGGGAACACCAGCGGTATCGCGGCGCTGGCCAGTAGCGCCTGCTCGAGTTCGCCATTGCACAGCACTGTCTCGGCACCACTGAGCAGGTCGGTGGTGACGATATGCAGGGGCAGTTTCGCATCCTCGATGCGATGGATCGGCAGCGCCTTGCCAAGCAATCGGTGCAAGGCCGCTGGTTGCAGCAGGAAACCACGCCGTTTGAGCAGGCCTCGGCAGGTATCGAGCCAGGACAACGGAAAGATGTCGGTTCTGCTCAGGCCTCGCCAGAATTCGGCGAGAGTCTCGACACCCTGAGCGTTGGGCCTTGCTGCAAAGTAGGCACCGTTGATGGCGCCTACCGAGGCGCCAACCACCATGTCGAACTGGACTTCGGCTTCGACCAGGGCCCGCAGCATCCCCACCTGGACCGCACCCAGACTGCCGCCGCCAGCGAACACGATTGCGGTTTGCGTAGGCATGATTGCTGTCTCTGCACAGACGTGTGTCGACTGAGTGTAGTTGGCCGGGTGCCGGCGGGGCTGGGTGCTGCCAGTGCCGCCCACCTCTCATTTCTTGCCCGGCAATACCGAACCGAGAACCTGCCTGGCCGTCTGCACGATGACCTGAGCCGGTCGTCGTCGCTGCTGAACGGCTGCACTCAAGCCAGGATCAATCGAGCTGAGTCGCCCGATTTCATTCAGCCAGCAGGAGTTACAGCGATGGCCCAGTACCTGTACCTGATCAGCTACATCCTCGACAACCAACCCGGCACCTGCGAATTGCGCAGCGACCAGGAGGACCTGAGCCGCGAAGCAGCGCGCGATTACCTCCAAGGCCTGCACCGCAACGAAGCGTCATCTTTCACTGACGTGCAGGTGCAACGTCTGGAGCACGACCATGAGCCAGGCACGTCACCGGGGCATTATCAGCAACCATGAAAAGGTGAGGGCTGGCAGATGAAAAGAAGAGGTGAAACCTATAGAAAGTGGTGCGACCCGATCCTGCACCATCAAACCCATGAGGAAACGCTCGGAACCGGCACTTGCCTGGAAGTGCAGACGCGCTTGTCACGCACAGGCGCCACGCAGTTGTTCATTGGTGTCTATCGCACCGACGGTTCGGTGCTGTGCGAACGGATCTACGACCAACGCGCGGGGGAAACCATGAGGCGTGCGTTGCTGTGGGGTGTGGGATATGCCCGACGCGTCGCGGGTGAGGGCGAGGCGTTGCGTGGCGAACCGGCAGGTAGCTGATGATTTATCTCGGTTGCGCTGGCTGGAGCCTGTCGAGCCGTTACGCGGAGGCATTTGCGCAGCCCGGCAGCCACCTGCAACGCTACGCCAGCCGCTTCAATGCGGTGGAAATCAACAGTTCCTTCTACCGACCCCATCGCCCCGAAACCTACGCCCGTTGGGCTGCGTCCGTACCAGAGCATTTCCGCTTTGCGGTGAAGGTGCCCAAGGCCATCAGCCATGAGCAGCGGCTCTGCGGGTGCGAGGAGGCGCTGGACAGGTTTCTTGCTCAATGCGGTCAGTTGGGCGACCGCCTGGGTTGCCTGCTGGTACAACTGCCGCCATCGCTTGGCCATGACCCCCAGCATGCGCGACGTTTCTTCGAAAGCCTGCGGCAACGGTATGACGGGCCGGTAGCGCTGGAGCCCAGGCACGCCAGCTGGCAATCGGCGCAGCCGATGCTGGTCGATTTGCGTATCGCCCAGGTTGCCGCGAGCCCGTCGCGCTTCGTTACCGATGCGCAACCGGGAGGTTGGCCGGGGCTGGTCTACTGGCGCCTGCATGGTGAACCGAGGATCTACCACAGCGAGTATCCCGACGAATATCTGCAGCGTCTGGCTGAACACTTGCGGTACAGCCTTGCCGCCGGAGTGCCCACCTGGTGCATTTTCGACAACACCGCCTCCGGTGCTGCGACAGCCAATGCACTGGCTCTGGAGCGGCATTTGCGCTGAGGAAGTGATGGAAGCATGGCGATGGAAAAGAGCGATGACCAACCAGTCAAAATTAATGAATCTTTTTACACGTTGCTCGCTCCATTAGTCTGAATTGGTGAAGGAGAGTGCAATGGCTGGACAGCAGTTGTATGTGATCGAGTACGAGCTTCATGGGGAATTTCGCACCTTCATCATCCGGCTCGAGCGTATGGACAACGCCGAAGCCTGGCACTGGGCAAGTTGCGATGCCGGCGTGGGTATCATTCCACGGTTCGGCCAGCACAAGATCAAGAAGGTCAGCCGGCCGATGGCTGAGCGCTACGGCATCAACAATGTGCGCTGGCGGGTATCGGGCGACGGGCCGGAGTTCGTCGCACCGACCATTGATGTAAAGAAGTTCTCCAATAGCGGTACCGGCAATACCTGAAGCTTGTTGTGCGCAAGCCCTGCCTGAAATCTTCAGGCAGGCTTGCGCTCATGGGTTCGCTTCTCAAGTTTCGAGACACGATCATCCTCACTTTCTTTCAGGAGCCAGCACGTGCCGCGAATCATCACTCCCGCCACCCCTGAACACGAAATCAGTGAGCAGAACGCCCGCATGTTCGGTTCGCCGAAAGAGCGCCTGGATTTCTACCGCTGTGAAATCCAGTACGAGACCAGCATCCTCGCCAACCGCACAGACGCCTATCTTGCCGCGCAGTCGTTTCTGGTGATCGCCTTCGTATCGTCGATGGGTAACCTCAACCAGAGCTGGGGGGAGATGTTCACGCTGGTGGTTCCGCCGTTTCTTGCCTTGCTGGGCGTATTGAGTTCACTCAATGCCTGGCCGGGTATTCGCGCGGCCTACAAGATCATCGAGCATTGGCAAGTGAAACAGAGCCACCTGCTGCGCAGCGAGCCATTGATGGGGCTGGCGTATGACGAATCGCCATTGTTCAGTGAGGCGGAAATTTCAGAGGCCGGGCACCGCAAGTCGTTGTTGTTTTCGCTGCGTACGCCTTGGATATTCCTGGTCTTCTGGATGGTTCTCGGTATCTACGCGGTCTTCATCCAGCTGGCGTGAGCAGCACAGCCGCACCCCGTTACAAGGCGGTGCTGCGATCGTTGTCAACGCTGATTACCGCCACATGCAAAGCCTTTGCTCCGGTACCAGCAACCAAGATTGATTGCGCTATTTTCTTTGGTCCTCCGGACAAATGTCATAGATCACAAACGCTGAACTCCTGCCGCCTTACCTGCGTCCCTCGAATGAATGCCCCAATAAAAGTGGCACTCACCCAACATTCAGCTTCGAGGGCGAAACGATGGACAAGACCAATCAAAGTTCGACATCTCCACCCGGTAGCACCCAGGAGCATGCCTTTATCGATGACGCCGGTGCGCTGCTTGGCGAGGCCAGGCACAAAGGCAGCGAGCAGTTCGAACATTACCGCGATAACGCAGCCGATCAGCTTGATTCGCTCGAGGAAGGTGCGCGTTCGGCGGCAGCTGCACTGCAAGGCAAGGACAGTCTCGGGCTGTCGCAGTACCTGAACCAGGCAGCAGAGTGCGTGGGTGAGTTTGCCGAACAGGTACGCCATGAAAGTGCCGAAAGCCTGCTGCAGCGTGGTGCTCAGTTGGCCAGGAGCAACCCGGCGCTATTCCTGGCCGGTAGCGTCGCCATCGGGTTTGCCGTATCGCGTTTCATGCGAGCCAGCACCAGCCATGAGTCCACCACCCCTACGTCGTCCGGTTATTGGCAACAGTCCCGCCCCGCGCAGCCAGTGCCTGATCGTGGTAGCGACGTATCCACCCGTGAACCTTTCACCCCAGTCGACCCAGTCGGCCCTGGTGCAGGCACGCCGGTCAGTGGCAGCCCGTTCGAACGCGATCCACTCAAAGGAGGTGAATGATGAACAAAGAACCCTTGCATACCACCCCGAGCTTGCACACGGCGGAAGACGACGCCGTCGGTGTTGGCGGTTTGTTGCGCCAGCTGATGCGGGAAGTACCGGACCTGTTCACCAAGGAGCTGGCGCTGGCCAAGGCAGAGCTGCAGCAGAACCTCGCCACCCTCAAGGCCGGCACGGCTGCGGTGGCAGCGGGTGCGATCGTGATGCTGGCGGGCTTCGTCATCCTGTTGCTGGCGGCAGTCTACGCCTTGGCGATGGTGCTCGAACCCTGGCTGGCAGCCCTGATCGTGGGCGCGGTCACCTTGGTAATCGGGTTCATCATGTTGCAGTCGGGCAAGAAACGGTTCGAACCCACGCATCTGGCCCCTGACCGCACCTTGCATGCCATGCAGCAGGACAAGGACACGCTGAAGAGGAAACTGCCATGACCACTTCCTTCGAACATGAAGCGCACAAGGACCCGGACTTGCTCGAGCAGGAAATCAACGCCAAGCGCGAGCACATCAGCGATCTGGTGGACGCCCTCGAACAGCGCCTGAGCCCGGGCCAGATGGTCGACCGGGTCCTGGCCTATGCCAAGGGCAATGGCGGCGAGTTCTTCGAGAACCTTGGCACCACCCTCAAGAACAACCCCGTACCCGCAACCCTGACGGTATTGGGCCTGGCCTGGCTGGGCCTGAACCAGAACCGCCCCTTCAACCCCGGGCCTGCGCACCATGGGCCTGGGTTGGGCGAAAAGCTCGGCGACGCGGTGGACACGGTGAAGGGCGCTTTCGCGCAGGCGGGGGAGGCAGTGCACGACGCCAGCCAGAAGGTGCGCATGAAAGCCCATGACATGCGCGATCGGGCCAGCGACCTTGGCAGCGGCGCCCGCGACTCCGTGGGGGCTTCCGCGGATACCCTGCGCCATTCGGCACACAAGGCCGCAGATCAGGCCACGGCACTGAAGGGCCAGTTCGATCACCTGCTTCAGGAGCAACCTCTGGTATTGGCCGCTTTGGGCATAGCACTGGGTGCGGCATTGGGGGCCGCATTACCCACTACCCGCAAGGAAGACCAGCTGATGGGCGCCAGCAGTGATCGTTTGACCGACACACTCAAGGCCAAGGGCCGCGAGGTGAAGGCGTCGGTCGAAGAGTCGTTCGATCAGGTGGGTGGTAAAGCGTCTACACAGGCAGAGCGCAAGCCCGGAAACTCCGACCTTTCCTCAGGGTTGGGCTTCAATTCCTGATCCCGTGGGATGTGCGTCGCCGGCCCCTCTGCCTGCGCAGAGGGCTGGCGGCTCATCACGAATGTTGTAGGCCCAGGCTGGGAATGGCTGCGCAATGTCGCTACGCTTTGGCCTACGCGCCAGGTCAAGAATTCGCCACAGTGAAGAAAACAGTTCGGTTTGATGATCTTCAGGTCTTCGTCACAACAGCCTTTGCCGGCAGCTTCTCGGC
This sequence comes from Pseudomonas shirazica, assembly GCF_015168335.1. Taxonomy (NCBI): domain Bacteria; kingdom Pseudomonadati; phylum Pseudomonadota; class Gammaproteobacteria; order Pseudomonadales; family Pseudomonadaceae; genus Pseudomonas; species Pseudomonas shirazica. The sequence goes on along the minus strand of NZ_CP063456.1, from coordinate 2,560,566 downwards.
AGCGGCCAGGTTGTTGGATATTTCACCGGCCTTGGCCAGCGGGGCTGTCCAGCGACTGGAAAGCAGCCTGGGTGCCAGGTTGTTCGTGCGCTCCACGAGGCGTTTGCGGCTCTCGGATGATGGTGAGCGATATCTGCCCCATGCCCGTCAGGCCTTGGACGCACTGGACGCCGGTGAGGTGGCGCTGACCGAAGGGCGAGATGAGATCGCGGGTACACTTCGCCTGTCCATCCCTTCGGATATTGGCAGGAATCTGTTGCTGCCCTGGCTCGACGATTTCCAGCGGTTGAACCCCAAGGTGACGCTGCAACTGCGGGTCAGCGATCAGGTGGCCGACCTTGTCGGCCAGCAACTGGATGCGAGTATCAGGTATGGGCAACTGGCAGACTCCAGCCTCGTTTCACTGATGCTCGCCCCAGGGAATCGCAGAACGGTCTGCGCCTCACCTCGATACTTGGCACGACATGGGGCGCCAGACGCTCTGGAAGACCTGGGCAGGCATAATTGCCTGCGCTATGTGATGGGCGAGCAGACCTACGAGCGATGGAGTTTCCATTTGCCCGATGGAATCAAGACCGTCCAGGTTACAGGCGACCGCTTGAGCGATGACGCCGATGTCGTTCGGCGCTGGGGTGTTGAAGGATTGGGGATCGTTTACAAATCCAGGCTGGACGTTCTGGCGGACATACGCGCTGGGCGGCTGGTCGAGTTGTTTCCTTGGGATTACGGCCAACCTGCGCCGTTGCAACTGGTGTGCGCTCATCGAACCTCGCTCACACCTGCTGTGCAGGTGCTCAGAGCGTTTCTGGCGGAGCGATTCGAGCAGCTCATCGCTGCTGATGGATAAGCTGACGGGGCTCATGGCCCCGCCTTGGTTACCTTGACTGGATGAATGCTCAGAAGCCTTCCAGGACAATCTTGCCTTTTGCCTTGCCGCTTTCGATCAGGGCATGGGCGCGTTTGAGGTTGCTGGCATTGATGCTGCCGAAGTGCTCGCCAACGGTGGTCTTGATGACCCCTTCGTCGACCAGCGCCGAGACTTTTTCCAGCAGATGGTGCTGCTTGATCATGTCCTCGGTCTGGTACAGCGAGCGTGTGAACATCAGCTCCCAGTGCACCGACAGCGATTTGCGCTTGAACGGCACGACATCAAGATGCTCAGGGTCATCGATCAGCGCGAGCTTGCCCTGTGGGCGCAGGACTTCGACGATCTGCGCAAGGTACGCATCGGTGTGAGTCAGGCTGATCACGTAATCCACTGGGTTGAGCTGGAGTTGCTCCAGTTGCAGGGCAAAGGATGCCGAATGGTCGATGACGTGATGTGCCCCGAGTTCGCTGACCCAGGCCTGGGTTTCAGGCCGTGACGCGGTACCGATCACCTTGAGCTGGGTACGCTTGCGTGCAAGCTGTACCAGGATCGAACCAACCCCGCCGCCGGCACCGATGATCAGCAGGCTCTTGCCAGCGCCGCCATTTTCCTCAACACCCAGGCGGTCGAACAGCAGCTCCCAGGCGGTGATGGACGTCAGCGGCAAGGCTGCGGCACTGGCATTGTCCAGAGTACGAGGCTTGTGCCCGACGATGCGTTCGTCGACCAGGTGAAACTCGCTGTAAGTGCCCGGGCGGTCGATCGCGCCGGCGTAGAACACTTCGTCGCCAGGCTGGAACAACGACACCTCGGCGCCGACCTCGCGAACGACGCCCACGGCATCCCATCCCAACACCTGGGGATGGGCGCCGCCGCGGCTGGCTCTGACCTTGGTATCGACCGGGTTTACTGCGATAGCTTTGACTTCCACCAACAGGTCCCTGGCGCCGGGCGTGGGTTTGGGCAGTTCGTGCTCGTACAACGATCGGGAATCCTGGATCGGGAGGCCGGGGGTGTCGTAGACGATTGCTTTCATTGGGATGTGACCTTTCAGGTAAACAGTGGTAACAGGCTAATCGTGTCGCCCTCCCTGAAAAACCGGGCAATTGCCGGAACACTTTCCGCATTTCGCTGAAAATCGGCTAGCTGCCTTGTGGTGGAACGTTGCCAACAGACTGCGCAACGTTGTCGGGATTCGGGAATTGGGTTCAGGCAACAGGGATCGGGTTCTCAATCAGCGCCAGGTTGAACTGGTGAATCAGTTCGTGTTCGTTCAGGCCCTGGTTGGCTCGCAGCGGGACGACACGATCCACCAGGACTTCCGTGGTTGCGGATTCGAGCTTGACCAAGGTTTCCTGAATAAAATCATCCAGCGGCATGGCGCGCTCATCACCGCTCTTGTGAATCAGGTCGGTGTCCACCCAAGGTGGCGCAATTTCCAGTACCTTGACGCTGGTGTCACGCAGGCTGAACCGCTGCGACAGTGAGTAGGAGTGGATGGCGGCCTTGGTCGCCGAATACAACGCGGTGGCCGCTAGCGGCAGGTAGGCCAGAACCGAACTGTTGTTGATGATGCAAGCATCCGGTTGGCGCTTGAGGTGCTCGACGAAGGCCGCGCTGACGCGCACCGGGCCGAGCAGGTTGGTCTGCAGCAGGCTCACTGCTTGTTCGTCGTCGAAGTCCCCGGAAGCCGGATTGTCGAACGGCATGACGCCGGCATTGTTGATGATCACGTTCAATGCAGGATGGCGGCGGATCACATCCTGGGCCACCTCCTTTATCTGCTGCGGATCATTGATGTCCAGGCGCACTGTATCGATGCCCGGGTTGGCCTGGGCGATTTCATCCAACAGTGCCTGACGGCGCCCCGCAACGATCACTTTATTGCCACGTTGGTGGAATGCCTCGGCCAGGGCGCGGCCGATGCCTGAGGTACCGCCGGTAATGAAAATGGTGTTTGCGCTAAGTTTCATGATCCGTCTCCTTGCATTGTTCAGTTGGCGTTGTAGCGAGGGGCAAGCTGATTGCTGGACAGCTGGCCGAACAGGGCTTGCCGGCTGGCCTCGTAGCGTTCGAAGGACTTCAGGTCATGCATCGAGGGGATAGAGATCAGTACCTCGTCGTCAAAGTCCTGCAGGGCACCGTCCACCAGGTCCTGGGCCGACATCACGATGCCCGGATCGAGGTTTTCGACCGGCAAGCCGCCGATCTGCCAGAAGTCGGTGGCGGTGGCTCCTGGCAGCACTGCCTGGATCCTTATGCCTTTGTCCGCAAGCTCCTTGTGCAGGGACTGGGTAAAGGCGGTGACATACGCCTTGCTGCCACCGTACACACCATTGAGCAGCTCCGGCGCCAGGCTGACAACGGACGAGATGTTGATCACGGCGCCTTGCGCACGGGCGACAAATCCGGGGATGGCCGCGTAGGTGAGGCGGGTGAGGGCGGTGACGTTGAGGGTGATCATTTCAGCCATGCGCTCGACATCACTTTCCAGCAGGCTGGTGTGGGTGCCTATGCCTGCGTTGTTCACCAGCAGGCTGATACTGGCGTCCTCGCGCAATTTGCGTTCTACCTTGGCCAGGTCATCTGTGTTTGCCAGGTCTGCCGGAAACACCTCCACGTTCTGCCGGGTTTCTGTAGTCAGCCGGCTGGCCAACGTATTGAGGCGCTCCCGGTTGCGAGCCACCAGCACCAGGTCGTAACCCCGACGCGCCAAGCGTTCTGCGTAGATCGCGCCGATGCCGGTAGAGGCGCCAGTGATGAGGGCAGTGCCTTTGAATTGCTGCTTCATGGTCATGCTCCGTTGTTGGATGTGGAGCCCATGATGCAGAAGGTCGCCTTTGTCTTAAACGACACATATGGTAGGTTTTCAGGACATCTAGTCTGGAGCTCCAACCATGCACCGGGTCGGCTATCTCATCACCGAAGGTTTCCAGATCATGTCGCTGGCGACGCAGGCCGTGTTCGAGTTCGCGAACATTGTCGCGGGCGAAACGGTTTACAAGATCCAGAATTTTTCCATCGGCGGCGGCACGGTGCGTTCTTCTCTGGGCATGTACATGGACACGCTGCCGTTGGGCGCTCCTGGTCTGGCTGATACCTGGATGATCACGGGAACCCTGACGCCGCTGACTCCGCCAGGCGAGGAAGTGCTGGCCAGCGTCAGAGGCTTTGTCGATGGCGCTCGACGCACTGCCGGTCTGTGCACCGGCTGTTTCGTGTTGGCCCAGGCAGGCGTGCTGGACAACCGGCGGGCCACGACTCATTGGGCCTATGCGAAAAAGTTGCGTGAACTGCACCCGAAGATCGAAGTGGAAGAAGACCGAATCTTCATTGTGGACGGGCAGATCTGGACGTCCGCCGGGATGACCGCCGCCCTGGACATGGCACTGGGTATGGTGGAAAAAGACCTGGGAACCGAGATGGCCAGGTCAGTGGCACGCAAGCTGGTGATGCATCAGCGCCGCTCCGGTGGGCAATCGCAGCATTCCGAGTTGCTGGCGCTTTCGCCGAAGTCTGATCGGATACAAAACGCCCTGGATTACGCACGCAAGCATTTGAGCCGTCCATTGAGTGTCGAAGAGCTCGCCGAGTCCGTGCATTTGAGCCCCCGACAATTTACCCGCGTATTCACTGCCGAGACAGGTCAATCACCTGCCAAGGCTGTGGAAAGCCTGCGTCTTGAGGCTGCCCGCCTGATGATCGAGCAGAGTCGCCACAGCCTGGATGTGGTGGCGAAGGAAACCGGGTTCAGGGACCGTCGGCACATGCGGGAGGTGTTCATTCGTGGTTTTGGTGTCCCGCCTCAAGCCGTGCGAAGAGATGCCCGGCGGGTCATATTGGTTGAATGACAACGGACCCAGCCCGATGGATGTGCGCTTTCTGGCTCTGATCCACTACACAGGAAGCAGGTGCTCTCGTTCAAGCAACTCGATGTTGGACGGCTTCACCCGAACTTCGTGAAGCTCTGGGGCGGTGAACCAGCGGCACTCGACTATCTCGTGATCTGCAGCAGGCTTTGCTCCCGCTTCAACAGGCAGCTGATAGAGGTAGTGCTCCTCACCTGCGAGCACGTAATGGTTGAGGAATCGAGCACCATTGAAGGGTAGGCAAGTTTCCTCCATCAGCTCGCGCTGCGCTGTATCCAGGTGATGCTCGCCTGGGTCAATCTTCCCGCCTGGCAACGCCCATTCAGCGCCTTGCTTGCGCACGAAAAGGATGCGTCCTGCTTGCAGGCAAATGACCGTCGAGTGTCGTTCTCTGGCGTTGTTCATCATGCCCCTCCCGTACCATGGAGGTGGCATCAGGGCAGCAATCACCCTGATGCCCGCTGCTGATTATCAGCGCTCTTTATCCCACTGCTGCTGATCATCTGCCTGGTTTTGCTGACCACCCATGCGGTCCTTGTCTTGCAGGTTCTGGCTCTGCTTGTCGGTCGTACCCTGGCCGCCCTGGCCGCCCTGGCTACCCGTATCACGGGAACGTTCCCAGTCCTTGTTCATCTTGTCCTCAGGTTTTTGGCCGGATTGGCTGCCACCTTGCTGCTGACCGGGCATCCGCCCCCCCGAACCTTGGCCGCCTTGCTGGCCAGCTCCGGCAGTATTGTTGCCCATGCCGGTGTCGGCATTGCCCTGGTTGCCACCTTTGTCTTGATTGTTTGCCATGATCGCTTACCTCGGGTCAAACACAGGAAGGTCTGTGTGTACTGTTATGACCGAGGCCCGTTCGCGCGGTATTCAAGGAATATTTGGCTAGCTGACTAAACGCATGAATTTCAGGGGTACGAGATTTTGGTGTGTGGGCAGGAAGGTGCCTGAAGGGCAGCGCCATCTGCGAAACCCTGTTCGGGGCGATCGGAGATCGCCCCTTTTGCGGTTCAGGGGCGGTCCTTGAGGGTTTCGAAGGCTTTGACGCTTTTGATCAGGCTTTTGTTGCTGGCGGAGCCGGCACTGTTGAACAGGAAAGAGAAATCCGAGGCCAATGACGGGCTGCCGGCAATCGTCGCGTACTGATGGCACTGATTGCAGTTATCACCCTGTACGTAGGTCTCCATGGTGGTGTTGGCCACCGGCACGTTCCCCTGGCTGATGAACGGCCCGTACGACAGCGGCACTTGCGCGTTGGCGCCCGGTTCCGGGCTGGGCGGATTGGGAGCGAGGGTCCAGAGTACGTTGACCAGCTTGTAGTACTGAAACACCGACTTGCCTTGGCTGTGCTGCGCGAAGTTGGCTTGTACCGCGCTGTTGAGGGCTTGCAGGTCGCCGGGCACGGGGTGTTCGCGGGTGGTCTGTACCGGCTGGTCGCGCGGGAAGAGATCGGTGCAGTCCTTGTCGGGATGCGTTTGCTTGCACTGGATACGGGCTTGGTTTGGTGTGCACTCGGGGCCGTTGCCACAGTCAGGGTTGTTGAAGGCAAACCCGTTTGGCGGGGTTTGTTGCGGCGGAACCTGGGCCGGTTCGGGCACGTTGTCCACCTGCTCGAAGGTGGTCCAGATGAAGTTGGGCGAAGCCTGGGTCTTGTTGATGATATGCAGGCCCACCAGCCCCACCACCTCCTGGGTGCACTCCAGCGTGTCGGGGCGTTTGAGCCAGGCCACGGTAGTCAGGTAGCGCCCGAACAGCTCGGGTTTGCCGGTCAGTACCCGCCAGGCGGCCTTGAGCTCGATCGCGCCCAGTTGCTCCTGTGGCACTGGGGAGGTAGGCAGTGAGCGCATCGGTTCGCCGATGGGCAGTGACAGACCCTCCGGTGTCTGGCCGTCGAGGTTTCGCGCGACCTTCAATTGGTTGGCGGCGTCGTAGAGCCCCTTGTCGACGATGTAGTCGAACTCGGCCTTGCCCACCTTGCGTTCAAAAAACACCAGTTTGCCCGCCTGGTCCGTCAGCCAGCCGCCGGACGCTTCCATGACCGGGTCGGGAATGGAGGCAAGTGTCCCGGTCGACAGGTGGAAACCGTGCAAGGCATTGATCGCGCCTTCGGAGGTGGCGTTCATGAACTTGCGCGCGCCCACCTTGAGTGTCTTGAGGCTACCTTGGGTGCTGCAGTCGGACGGTACCAGGGTTTGCACGCCCCAGCCGGTGGGCGTGGGGGCGCCGGGCAGGAAGATGTCGTTGGCGTCCTTGTAGCTGGCCCATACCGGGGCCACGCTCATGGGTTGACCCGGTGTGGAGGGGACCCCGAACTGCGCCAGCGTGCTTTGCATGTCGGGTTCGCCCGCCAGGCTGGCGGTGGCCGGCCAACCGGGGTTCACCGGCCAGTTCAAGGCAATGAACAACTGCCAGCCAAAGCAGTTCATGAACGCCTGGCTGGTGGCATTGAAGTTGTTGACCGGCAGGAATCCCCCGCTGGCCGGGTTGAACACCAATTGCTGCTGTACACAGGTATCGGCGTCCGACAGCGTGGCCGCCGTGGCGGGTTGCGGGGTCGACAGGCACAGTAGAATGCCGCACAGCAGCGACAGAAGACTCAAGCGTGACCTGGACATCATTGCGCTCCTTGCAAGCTGTGAAGCCGCACCCGAAGGTGCGGCGGTAGAAGGGCGTAAGTGGCGTGGCTCAGGCGCCAGGCACCAGCGCCAGGCCAGACTCCCAAGGGTGGTCTGTCGCGCTCACGTTAACGTCTTCACCCGGGTTGAGGGCACGCAATGCCACCAGGCCGGGTGCTGCGGAGGGGCTGACCGTGATGGTCAGGATGTAGGCCTGGGTGCCGCCCGAGTTGGTCTGGCCGGGAATGGCCGACGCGTCGGGCAGGTACTGGGTGACCTGCGCCGTCACCCCGGGGTTGGAGAATTGCACCCTGGCATTCTGCGCCGTGGTAGTCGGGTCGGCACCTTGCACCACCAGCACGAACTGGTTGCTGCTACCCGGTGCAAGCCAGGCGGGCAGGTCGGTGGGGGATTGCCCGTAGAACAGGTCCAGCGGCAGCAGTTGCACTGGCCAGGGTTGCAGGCCGGCTACCCGGTCCTGCACGCATGGGAATGCTTGGGGCGTGGCGCTGAGCGGCTTGACGGTGACGCTCAGGCCGACCAACAGTTGTTGGGCGATGACCCACACATAGTTGACCTTCTGGTTGTTGATGGTGATGTCATTGATCGAGAAACCAGCGCTTTCCGGCACCTCGAACACCGCCTGCAGGATCTGGTCGGAACCGTTGGCAGCCGACTTGGCCGTACCGCGCGTGATGCGCCAGTACTGGCTCACGTCCTGGCCTTGTGGGCCCTTCCAGGCGCTGAAATCGGTGGGCTGTTGCAAGTACAGGCCAATGGGGTTGGTCAGCGACAGTCGGTTGTTCACCGCCGTGGTATTGGCCATGAAACCGATGTGCGGATCAGAGTTGCGATAGTTTTGCCCGTACTGCGCGCAGCAGATCAACGACTGGGCGTTCTGGCTGCTGCTCACCGGGCGCAGGATGGTGGCGGCGGCGGCCAGGTACACCTCGGCGCTGAGGGTATTGGGGCCGGAGGTCAGGTGCATTGCACCGCCGTACTGGCCGGGCACACAGGCCGTTCCGGCGTTCCATTTGTTGACGGTGTCATAGGCCGGCTTGCCGGTGGTGGGGTCGATGACCGGGTCGCCGGCTTTGCCGGTCGGGCAGTCGACGGTGTAGCGCAGGTACAGGTCTTCGAGTTGCACGTTCGGGTCGATGTAGTCGCGGTACAGCCCCAGTACTGCGTTCGGGTCGATGCGCCACATGGTCAGGAAGTACGCGGGGTTTTCGCAGGTGAAGGTGATCTTGCGCATGTTGCCGTTGGCATCGCGTACGATCGACCACTCGCAGTACTCGTCGAGCCAGCCCCGAGGCCCGGAAGGCGAGAACGCCGTGTATTTGCCGTTCCAGTCGATGCTCGGGCAGCGCTTGGCCGGCAGTTGCAGCACGGTACCTTGTTTGTTGGGGTCGTAGAGCATGTAGAGGGTGTTGTCGAGGGTGATCTGGCCGTGGTCGGTCAACTCCATCACCTGGTCCAGGGTCATGGCCTTGCCACCCAGCTGGGGAATGACCGCCGCACCGTTGTTGTAGAAGAACGTCCATAGCCGGTTGGGGAAGGGCGCCCAGGTGATCGCCGGGGCGGTCACGTCGCCGAAACCTTCCACCAGCGGGTTGTAGTAACCCGAGCGGGGGGCGTCGTTCAGGCCCGACCAGGGGTTGCCGATGATCGACGATTCGGTCCAGCCGGTGAGGTTGTTGTTCCAGTCGGTTTCAAACTGCGGCAACTGGTCTTCCAGGCCCAGCTTGTTGTAGTCCTTGGGGGCTTGGCCGGCGGGAGAGGTGAACTGCTTGAAGGGCGTGCTCATGTCGGTTCTCCTGATGTGCGTGAGGTGGAAGCAGAGCAGCAGCCGGCGACCGGGGGCGGGCCGGCGAGGGGCTGGCGCGGGTCGTCCCACACCAGTTGGGCGATGAAACCGGGCAAGGTCATGTATTCGTCAGGCGTCAGCACGCGGCCGCTGTCGAGGTGGGTCACCACCAGCGACAACTGCACCGCGTCGCCGCGGCCAAGGCCCAGCGCAGCAGCGTTGCGGGCCGCATTCAGTGCACGGGACACGCCGTGGGTGATGCACCGGCCCTTGTCGTCCACCAGCCCCATGCCGATACGGCTGAAGCGCCCCACGTAATGGGGGTTGTCGACGCTTACGTCCTGCGTGGCAGCCTCGGGCTGGTCGAGAAAGACATCGATCAGATAGGTGTCATGGGTGCAGCGCACATGATCGAACACCACCCACGGCCCGGGCCCTGCGGCGTTGCCCGCGGCAGGCCCGGCTTTTGCGCTGTGCTTGCAGCAGGCGCCTGTGGCCGCCTTGGGCGCGCCGAATTGTGGGGCCACCGGCACGCCGTAGTCGTAGCCGATGTGCCGGCTGTCCTGGGCCATGTCGCCGATGGTGGTGTAGCGCCAGGCGTCGGCGCTGGTGAAGGTGAGCTGCGTGGCGTCGTGGCCGGAGAACGGCTGGAGCAGGCACTGCGTGGTGAATTGCGCCCCGGGGTTGGCCCTGATCCATACCTCGAGCATGCGGTCGATATTGGCGTGGTAGGAGCAGAACACTGGGTCGAAGGCGGTGTAGGCGTTGTCGGCCATGTCACCGCCGATCCAGCCGTGATAGTTGTCGTGGGGTTGCTCGTACAGGCCGTCGAAGTTGAGGGCACGATTGGGGTACAGGCTGTCCTTCTGGGGCGGGTCGAACACCGGGATGTTGGCCCACGGATAACCGGGCACACCCTGTGGTTGGCTGAAGGTGGTGAACTTCAGGGCATCTACCACCTGTTGCTGGAAAATCCGGCTCATGCCGAACAAACGGGTGCGCTCCGAACGCGAGTCGTCACCGTGGGTGTAGAACAACCGGTCGCGTTGCACATACCGGCAGTCCACCCCTTTGACCGCACCGCTGGCGCACACTTTCGAACAACCATCCTTGGCGGCCGCGTAGCGCAGGGGGTTGGGCCGGGTTTCGCCGGTGTGGGGGTGCACATAGGTTTCATCGAGAAAAGCCTGGGGCAGGCCGGCCTGTGGGCTGCCGTCGACGCTGGCGTCTTCGGCCATCCAGTCCCAATAGGGAATGGCACAGTCGATCAGTTGTTCCAGGTACAACAGGTAGGCCCGGTGCCAGAGGGCAAACGCCTCCTGATAATGCAGGCACCAGTTGGTGTGGATGTAGGCGTAACGTTGCCAGGGCGAACCACTGTCGGGGTCGCCCACCTGCATCACATCGTCCAGGCGGGCGCGGTACAGGTTCAGCTCCTCAAAGGTCAGGGCGCGGATGTCCTTTCTCACCCGCCTGACCGATTGGGGCAGGTCTGGTGGCGGGATGCGTTCGGCCAGATCGAAGGGAGAATCGGCGTCCAGGCGCCAGCCCTGGTTGACCCACAACCTGAAGGTTTCCAGCGCATCGATCGGCCAGAACTGTTGCTGGTCGAGGGTCAGCGGCATGTTGCGCGAGGCCAGGTGCTGGTAGATGGTTTCTGACCAGGTTTTGACCGACTCCGGGTCGTCCAGGTAGACGAAATAGGCGTTCATGCACCCGGTCCAGGAGGCTGCCACGGCCGCGCGCTGCGCAGCGGGAATCCAGTAGGGAGCGGTAAAAAGGCCGTGGATGTCCGCGGTCCATGTCGGTTTCGCGATGATCATAAGGTCCCTCTCATGCGCCCCGCAGGCCATATTCGGCCGGGCTGCTAAGCTCAGTTGATGGTAAAGAGCTGGCGCGTAGGGAATCGTGCAAATTGGCGCGTCCTTGCGGCGGATTCATTGCAGTTTTTCAGGGAAGACACGTGAAAAATGACAGACGCCATGGATCTGAAGATTCTGGGAAAGCTGCAAAAGGATTGCAGCCAGAATCTGGAGTTGCTCAGCGACAGCGTTGGGCTGTCTTCCACCAGTTGCTACCGGCGTATCAGGCGCCTGGAGAGCGCAGGCATCATCAAGGCCAAGGTCGCGATACTGGACGAGCGCAAGCTTGGCATTCAGGTGACTGCCTTCTTTCTGGTGAAGCTGGACCGCGACAGCAACGACATTGACCGCAAGATGCAGCACATCCTGGCCAGCCACCCGGAGATTCAGGACTGTTACCTGATGACGGGCGAGTTCGATTTCGTGATGGTTGCCAAGTTTCGCGATGCCACCGAGTACACCGACTATATCTACCGGTTTCTCGACACTTACCGGGATATTCCGATTCGCACTTATTCCTCGACGCTGGTGGTGCGTACGGTGAAGAAATCGTATGAATTGCCGCTGGGAGGAGGGCTGCAGCAGGCTGTCGATGCCTGACAAAGCTAGCGCGGTACCTTGAACCGCTCGTGATACTCAGCATTTATTCAAAGGTAGATTGCTGCCGTAGTGTCGAAAGAGTACAGATGTGCTCCTTGATTGAGCAAAGGCTCAGTTTGAATGGACGCTTGTCGCTGCCAAGCCTGCGGCGACATTCCCTCGGCCTTCACGAATGTGCGGCAAAAGTGGGACTGATCGCAGAAACCGCACTCCAGTGCGATCTCAGCGAGCATCATTCCCGAGCCCCCCAGTAGTTCCTTGCTTTTGCGCAAGCGTTGTTCACGCATCCACTGCTGCGGGGGCACGTGCATGGTATCCCTGAACATTCGTGTGAAATGGCTACGCGACAGCGAGCAGGCTTGGGCGAGCTCCGTAACCGTTATGCCGGTGTCCAGGTTCTCCAGCATTAACCTCTTGGCAGTCGTGACCTGCCAGGGCTTGAGGAGCCCGGTCGTTTTCAGAGCGACAGTCGCCAGCACAGTGCAGTGATCGCTGTTCATACAAATCCATTAATCAATGAAGTGGGCACGCAAGTTTCGAGTGGGCAGGGCAGGCCACTGCAGCCTCGGGCGGGCTACAGACGATAACGCTCGATTCGATGGCCTGGCTCAGCCAGCCGGCGTACCCATCAGCGGGTCAATGAACAGCCCCTGGATGCAGGGGCTGGCAATGGTCAGACAGCGGCAGCAACCGGGGCCAGGGTTGGGCCGTGCTGAACGCGCTCTGGTGCTTTGTGCACCATGGTGTAGGCATAGTCGACACCCATGCCGTAGGCGCCGGAGTGTTCTTTCACCAGTGCCATGACGGCATTGTAGGTGTCGCGGTTTTTCCAGTCGCGTTGCCACTCCAGCAGCACCTGTTGCCAGGTCACCGGAACCACGCCTGCCTGAATCATGCGCTGCATGGCGTAATCGTGGGCTTCCTTGGTGGTGCCACCGGAGGCGTCGGCAACCATGTAGATTTCATAGCCGGCATCGTTCATCGCCGACAGCGCGAAGGTGGTGTTGCACACCTCCGTCCACAGGCCGGAAACGATGATCTTGTTGCGCCCGTTTTTCTTCAGCGCGTCACGCACCTTCTGGTCATCCCAGGAGTTCATGGAGGTTCGCTCCAGCAGCGGAGCGTCGGGGAAGACGGCGAGCAGCTCGGGGTAGGTGTGCCCAGAGAAGCTTTCAGTCTCGACCGTCGTGATGGTGGTGGGCACATTGAAAATCCTGGCTGCCTTGGCCAGGCCCACGGTGTTGTTCTTCAGCGTCTGGCGGTCGATGCTCTGGACGCCGAAGGCCATCTGTGGCTGCTGATCGATGAAGATCAGCTGGCTGTTGAACGGGGTCAGTACTTCAGTTTTCGGATTGTTCATTTGTGTTCCCTGTCAGCTGGATGATGGTCATCGCACAAGTCACGGCGCCTGCTTTTCGCAGGCTGTGCTGAGGCACTGGATGACGTCCTCAGTGATGCCCGTTGCTTGAGTCCGAGCACAAGATAGCCAATCGCAGAGCGAAGCGGTGGCGCACTTTTGCGCTCTCAAAGGCGCACTAATGCGCCCTTCGTTTGTTCATCCTGTTGCTAGTATTCGCACGCAAACGCGGATCTACCTGATCCGGTTTACGCCAGGAGAAAGCGATGGCAGCTTCACAACCACTCAACAAACAAACCGCCTATTGGGGCGTTCCGTGGGAGAATTCCTACGGGTATCCGCAGGCACGGCGGGTAGGGGACGAGATCTACGTATCGGGCCAGTTCAATCATGACGAAGAAGGGAACCTGGTCGCGCCAGCACCCTTGGATCGTGACGGCAGGCCCTGTGATTTCTCTTCGATGGGGGATCAGATGCGCGCCGCCTACGACAATATTGCCAAGCTGCTCGCGCTATACGGGGCGACGCTTGAAGATGTCGTGGAAGAGACGCTCTACGTACTGGACATGGACGCGGCCTTTGCCGTGGTCGGCAAGGTGCGCAAGGCCGCCTACGGCACGGAACGGCCTCAATGCGCCAGCAACATCATCGGCGTATCGAGGCTTGCCCAGCGCCCACAGCTGATCGAAATCGCCTGCAAAGCGGTACTTGGCTCACACGCTGAGTGACCCGCACTCCCGGTTTCGCTCTACGTGACCGGGAGTACCAGTTGGCCCTCGATCAACGGCTTCTGGTTGGCAACGGCAGCTGCACAGAACGTCATGAATGCTTTGACCCGCCACGATTTGCGGATGTCCTGGTGCGTCAGCAGCCACAGCTCATCCTGCAGCTCCGGCACCACCGGGCCGACGCGTTCTAGCCCAGGCGTGATATCACCCAACATGCAGGGCAAAAAACCCACCCCCAGGCCTGCCGCGATTGCAGCACTTGCCGCCGCAACCGAATCGGTGCGGTACGAGATGCACTCGGCTGCGACCCTGTCTTCGACATAGCTCGTTGCCTTGAGCCCGCGTAGCGCTGCGGAATAGGAAACCCATGCCTGGCCTTCAGTGAACAGAGGAGTAGGCGATGTTTGGTTGCTGCTGCCGTAGGGAGCCCAGGCGATTGTGGCCAGTTTGCGGCCCACCAGGCTTTCGGCGGGTTTCCTGGTCGCCCGAACCGCTATATCCGATTCGTCTCGCGCAAGGCTCAGTGATTCGTTGCCCACCAGCACCTCAATCGTGATGCCTTCATTGAGGGCCTTGAAGTCCGCGATGATGGGGGTGAGGAAGTAAAGAAGCAGTGAGTCGCTGGTGGTGATACGAAGCTTTCCGAGTGGCCCCTGGCCGGCACGTGAGACACGCCGCGTCACGCTGACAATGTCCAGCTCCACGCGCTCGGCGAGGGCACGTAATTCCGCGCCCTCGATGGTGAGCAGATAGCCTGATTTGCGGTGATCGAACAAGGCTACGCCAAGTGTTTTTTCAACCTGGGAGACCCTGCGGGAGACGGTGGACACGTTGATGCCGAGCTTCTTGGCTGTGGCAGCGCGATTGCCACACTCACTGAGCGTTTTGATGATCCGAAGGTCGTCCCATGAGAGCTGGTTGGCAGCCTCGCCCACGTTCCATTTCACGTCCTTGGGGGTAGCCGGGCTAATTGGGACATTTCCAGGTAACGACTTCACGAAATCCGTTCCAGATCAGATTGCGACGATCATACGAGAAGGGGCCGCGTGAACCAAGTATCAGCATGAAGGCGAAGGAGGGGGCTTCGGTCGTCCCTTCATGCACACTCAACACTTGTCGGCGTTATCCTGTCTGTTGAGCCGAGAGTCTTTGGGGAATTACTCATGCGCAAGTTGACACTGTTGTTGGCGATCGCTGCATTTGCAGGTTGCCAGGCGCCGATGCCAACTGCCAACCCACAGATGGCTTGGGTCGATCTCTCGACGCCATTCCCGAATGACCGTGTGCTGTTGGCCGAACGCCTGGATAAACAACGCCTGCGTGATGGGCGCTTCTTTGAGGTCAGCCCCGGCAGCCATGAATTGGTCGTCAGGTTCGACTACGAAGTAAATGGTGGCGGTGGCATCAGCCTGATGGGAGGTACCACGGTAAGGCAATGCTACCTGACCATCGACTATGAGCATTTCAAGGCTGGACAGCGCTACGTGCTCGAGGCCCGCTCCATGGCCATTACGCCAGAGGCGAGGCTTTATGATGCGAAGGGAGAGATTGTGGCAGAGGTTAGGGAATTCTATTGCCTGATGTGATGATGAATCGTTCGTTGTTCATTGATTACAACTAGCCTCGAAAAATCAGATTTTTTCGCTTTCTTGTAGGGCATTTCCCAAAGATACTGTTGCCGCCTATTTTCCGTTGCGGGTGCCCTGGCAGGGCTCTAGTCTGGGCCTGTCGCTGCTCATCAGTGACACGGCTTTGACAGGCCGTAACGGTTTAAGCATTCGGCTTTCCCTTTATGGTGGCTGTGCGTGGGGCACGCTTGCGTGCGCCGGAACTTGCTTATTCCGCCGGTCTGTCAACCTACGTACAGCTGCCACCCTTCTGTTTGACAGCAGTCAGGTGGCGAATGCTTGCAGAGCGATCTGTTTCGTCATGAATCGAGCATCAAGCCATAGCGGGTAAGCGGGAGTGATTCACCGCTTTTTTCAAAGATGCGTTGGCTTCCTGCCTGCGCTGAAAAACCATGCTTGCAGTAAAAGCGTGTGGCTCGCTCGTTGCCATCGAGCACCCACGCACAAACCTGTTGATAGCCATGACCCATCAATGCCTGCCGGGCCTCTGCCCAGAGAGCCGTACCAATACCACACGCCCAGAATGCCGGGTCGAGGTAGATTGCCATCAGTTCAGCAGTGCCGGTGGGAGCATCCTGGTCACGGCTAGGGCCGAACGAAACCCAGCCAACCACTTGCCCATCCAATTCGGCAACGCGAATTGACGGGCTGTCAGACTCGATTGCCTTCTTCAGGAACACCACACGGCGTTCCACACTGGTGTCCCAGGAACTCAGGTATCGTTTTGACAACAGCCCTTCGTAGGCGCTTTGCCAACTGCGGATGTGAAGGATGGCAATGGCAGCGGCATCATCACTGACAGGCTTGCGAACAAGGAGCTTGGGTAACAAGCTGATGCTATCCATGCGATCAGATCTAAAAGGGTAATGCGTAGACTTTTGCATGCGCCATGCCAGTTGGCGAGTTACGATCAACTGGCGCTTATGGCGGCATCAGCAAATTTTTCCTGCTTCCCAACCACACAAACTGTTTCGGTGGTGTTCTCAGACCAACAGTAACGGCCTGGTTCCATCCAGCCATGGCTATCGGGGGTTTAACGCTTCGCACAGGGCGGTCAACCACATGAGTGTTTCGAAGGAATGGCTGGAGTCAGCCATTCACGCGCTGGAAGTACGTCTTCTTGAACGCGAGTCTCGCCTTGATCGCGCGACATACTGAAAAGCTTGCTGGCTCCAGATTTTGTGGAATTTGGCGCGAATAGTGCCGTTTCGAACCGAACACAGCTCATAGACGCCTTGCTGGAACAGGACTTTGTCCAGCGTCAAATCAACGATTTTCAGATACGCATCCTGTCCGAAAAAGTGGTGCTGAACACCTATCGATGCACTGTCCTCAGTCCGAGCGGCAGCAGCGAATCCTGGAGAAGCTCAATATGGCGCCAGGTGGGAGGCGATTGACAAATGGCATTCCACCAGGGAACGGCGAGGGCAAAAAAATAATAAATGGCGTCAGCAGTTGAATGGCCGCTACAGGTCGAAAGCTGCCGGTCACGACTGACCGCAATCGGCCAAAAGCACCCGTTCGTTTGATTTAGATACTCCGGAGCTATTCAACCGCGAACCCATTCGCTGCATTCCTGGAACAGCAGGGATATAGCTGGGCAATCCATTGATATTCCATAATGTTAGTACGAAAGGATTTTATATTGCTTTTTAATATTTAAATCCTTTGCTAACTGAGTACCTGTCGTTGAAAGCCATATCTCTCCTCCCTGCTGGCCTGGCGCTCCTTGTTGCCTGTTCCTCTGCCTTCGCTGGCTCGACCCTTGAACGCGTAGAAAACAAAGGCGAGCTCACCGGCGTACTGATGGAAAACTACCCGCCGTTCTCGTTCCTGAATGAACAGAACCAGCTCGACGGGTTCGACGTGGACGTCGCCAAGGCAGTGGCTAAACGGCTAGGGGTCAAGCTCAAGCTCGAAACACCTTCGTGGGATGTCATCGCCGCTGGGCGCTGGAGTGGGCGCTACGACATTTGTGTTTGCTCCATGACGCCAAGCAAGGCGCGGGCAGAGGTATTTGATTTCCCTGTCGAGTATTACCAATCCCCTGCGGTGATCGTGGTCAATGCTAGAGACAGTGGCATCAGCTCCGGTAAAGACCTGTCAGGGAAGAAGGTTGGCGTGATCAGTGCGTCCACCTATGAAGCCTATCTGAACAAGGATCTCGTCATCGAGGGGGCAGAGGACAAACCCCTGACGTACCCGTTTGACAGCGTCCAGATTGCACCCTATGACAACGAAACCGTAGCGTTCCAGGATTTGGCCCTAGGCACCGGAGTACGACTGGACGCCATGGTCACCAATCTGATTACAGCCAAAGAGCGTATCGCCCAAGATCCTCGCTTCAGGATTGCTGGCGATACCCTGTATGCCGAGCCCAACGTAGTCGCCGTTGAGAAAAACGATCCCCAGTGGAGTGAGAAAGTTGCCCAGGTTGTGACTGAACTCCAAGCGGATGGGACGCTGGCCAAGATCTCCGAAAAGTGGATTGGCGCTGATATCACCAAATGACAGCCCTCAATCCACATCCGGCCAAAACCGCGCTGCCGTCCAAGACACAGAAGGATCGAATTCGACGAATATTCGGGTTCAAAACCCGTTTGTATCTGACCTGGGTAGCGTTACTCGGCGCCTGCGTGCTTTTCTTCCTGAGCTTCGACCTCAAGTTCTCGATTATTCTCGATAAGCTGCCAAACCTGGTTGGACTCAAACTGGGGCCCAATGGGTTCCTGCAGGGCGCAGCACTGACGTTGTTCCTGTGCTTTTGCTCGATCTGGCTTTCGCTGGTACTGGGGTTCGTAACAGCGCTAGCACGGCTTTCTCGAAGCGCTGTGGCCTTTGGAGTGGCGAGCTTCTACGCCTCCTTCTTCCGTGGCACGCCTTTGCTGATTCAGATTCTGCTTATTTACCTGGGGCTGCCACAGCTCGGCGTAGTGCCCGGCGCAATCAGTGCAGGCGTTAATGACTCCGCCCGCGACGTTCTTTCACATCATCCTGCCCCAGGCGATGCGGACGATCATCCCTCCGATAACCAGCCAGTTCATCTCCATGCTCAAAGACTCATCGTTGATTTCGGTGATGGGGGTATGGGAAGTGATGTTCCTGGCGCAGTCCTACGGCCGCTCTTCTTACCGCTACATCGAGATGCTGGCCACCGCCGCACTCATCTATTGGCTTCTGTCCATTGGGCTGGAGCTTATCCAACACCGCCTCGAGCGCTATTACGGCAAAGGCTTTCAGGATCAGCGATAAGTTGAGCGCTGATATCAATGATTACAGGAACAGTGATGTCCGACCCTAAACCCCTATTGTTTGCCCTCTACGAACAAGCCAGCGTCGGTTGCGGTGGCGCGCCGAGCTTGTGGACACATCCGGCTGATGAACGTCTGGCCGCCAACACCTTCGAATTCTGGGCCAACCAGGCGCGCATCGCTGACCAGGCCAACCTCGACATGCTGTTCTTCGCAGATGTGTTGGGCTTCTATGATGTATTCGGCGGTCATGCGCAGGCCGCCGTGAAGTGGGCTGTCGAGGCCCCTGCAAATGACCCGCTGATGATCATCCCGGGATTGGCTGCGATTACGAAGAATCTGGCGTTCGGCGCTACCGTGTCCACGACCTACGAGCATCCTTTTGCCCATGCCCGTCGCTTCAGCACGCTCGATCACATGACCAACGGCCGGATCGGTTGGAACATCGTCACCTCCTATCTTTCCAGTGCTGCGCGCAACTTCGGCCTGGAGGAAATGCTCAAGCATGGGGATCGATACGAGCGCGCCGAGGAGTTCATGGATGTGGTCTACAAACTTTGGGAGGGCAGTTGGGCAGACGACGCAGTAGTGGCCGACAAAGCCCGCCAAGTGTACGCCCAAGGCGACCGGGTCAAGTCGATCGACCATGTAGGAGAACGCTATCGAGTGGCAGGGCCTCATCTGTCCGCTCCGTCGCCACAGCGAACGCCACTCCTGATTCAGGCGGGTTGGTCTGGAAGAGGCCGCGAGTTCGCAGCCAAACATGCCGAACTGATCTTCATAGCCAAGTCGAATCCACATGAAATCCGTCAAGGGTTGGAAGAAATCTGGACGATGGCTGAGGCGCGTGGTCGTGCTCGGGATGACGTACAGTCGCTGACAGTGCTGCGCATCGTGACGGCGAAAACTGAAATAGAAGCCCAGCGCAAGTACGACGAGCTCCAGAGCAACTATCACTTGGAAGCACAACTCGTCAGCTATGCCGGCGACACAGGCATCGACCTAAGCCGCTACGCGGATAGCGATGCGTTGTCGACACATACCGAGGGTCTTACTTCCTACATGATGCGACCCGACGGAAGCGGTAAGCCTTTAACCGCCGGGGACGTCAGAAAGCGCTTCGCCAATGTCACACGGGGTACCGATCTCATCCTGGTGGGCACTCCGGAGCAGGTCGCAGACCGAATCGAAGAGCATGCACGGATCTCAGGTACGAGCGGCTACATGCTCAACCCCTTGACGAGCCCTGGAACCCTGGAGGACTTCGTAGAATGGGTGGTGCCAGCGCTGCAAAAAAGAGGGCTCTACCGAACCAGTTCTCAGAGCGGGAGCTTGCGATCCAGATTGAGAACTGACGGATCCAGCCGCTTGCCAGCGACTGCATACGGAGCTTCTTTCCGGTTCCCTGTATGACAGGCGTCATCGGGATACAAAAACATGGTGGCGCCTATCTCCTGTAGCGGATGAGCGCCAGCTCCGGCGGAGCATAAGCGTCCGGGCAAGTCACCGTTAGCGCTTTATCACTGTCCGCTTTTGGCCGTTAGCTGTCAGGAGTGAAGGGTAGCTTTGGGTCGAAACCGGCCTCTGGTGAGCGGCTGCTTCCGACCGATTGTGTTGAAAAAGGCGGTTCTGCGGCAGCCAGTCGGCCAGGTGCGCCAGCTTTCGAAGTGGCTGCAAGCCACTTCAAGTTGCCTTTCGGCGTTTCACTGAGCCACCGGGCTCAGGTTTGCTGGTTAATTCGAGGGTTTCTGCTCGCAGTAGGCGTACCTATCCCGTGATCGGTGGGCCGTGAGGCATGAGCTTGGCCATGCGTCGCAGGTTTTGCACCGTCGCGGCCAAGGTGAATTCGTCGGTGGCGCCTGTCAGGCCACGCAGCCGTAAACGGTCGAGTTTCATGATCCGTTTGAGGTGGGCGAACAGCATCTCCACCTTCTTGCGCTCGCAGCGAGAGACGAGGTACTCCGGTGTCTTGGCGATGCGTCGCGCTATGTCGCGAGCAGCCTCATGGATACTGCGGACGATCTTCCGATTCGGCGTATTGGGACAGCACTTGGCTTTCAGCAGGCAGGTGGCGCAGTCGGCTTGGCTGGAGCGGTAGATGATGGTGTTGGCCTTGGTCACCCGCGTTCTCTGTTGGGTGAAGGCGCGCCATTCACTGCGTAGCGGTTTGCCGGCTGGGCAGCAGTATTCCTTGGCCTCCTGATTCCAGTGAAAGTCGTTGCTGGAGAGACTGTCGTCCTTGCGCTCGGTCTTGTCCCACACCGGCACATGCGGCTCGATGTCCTTCTCCTCGACCATCCAGGCCAGCATCGGGGCCGTGCCATAGGCGGTATCGCCGATCAGGCGTTCCGGTGTGAGGTCGAACTGCGCTTCGACGCGCTCGACCATCGTTTTGGTCGACTCGACTTCGGCAGTCCGATGCGCCGGGGTGGCTTCCACATCCAGGATCACGCCGTGCTCGGTGTCGATCAGGTAGTTGGTAGCGTAGGCAAAGAAGGCCGGACCACCTGGCGCGGCGGTCCACCGCGCCTGCGGATCGGTGAGTGAAATTTTCTTGGGCAGGGCTTCGGCCAGCGCCTCTTCATCAAGGGCTTCGAGGTACTCGCGCACGGCGCGGCTGCTGAGCGCCGGATCGCGCCAGTCGACTTCATCGCCCGCCACCCCACGTTGCCGGCTGGCATCCGCCTTGATGATGCTGGCGTCGACGGCGAAGCCTTCGCCCTTGACCAGCCCAGCGGCCATGCAGCGCCGCAGCACCTCATTGAACAACCAGCGGAACAGGCCGCTGTCACGGAAGCGGCCGTGGCGATTCTTCGAGAAGGTCGAGTGATTGGGCACTTCGTCTTCCAGGCCCAGGCGGCAGAACCAGCGGTAGGCCAGGTTCAGGTGCACCTCTTCACACAACCGCCGCTCGGAACGGATGCCGTAGCAGTAGCCGACCACCAGCATGCGCACCATCAACTCCGGATCAATCGATGGTCGCCCGATGGGGCTGTAGAAGTCGGCTAAGTGAGCACGCAGGTCGCTGAGATCCAGGCACTGATCGATGCTGCGCAGGAGGTGTTGGGGCGGGACGTGCTCTTCCAGATTGAACGAGTAGAACAGGCGCGCCTGTCCTCCCGGTAACTGCCCCATCATGCTGCCTGCCCCCACGCTCACTGAGCGCGTGATTTTGCCGGGGGCATGGGGCGGCAGTTACTTTTTCAACAGAATCGGCCAAAAGCGGACGCTTGGAGCGCCCGCTGATTGGGGATTAGCCGTGCTTAACCAGGTTAAGTGCCGGTAATGGCCCTCCAGGGAACTGCGCCAGACGCCCTTCGCTTAGGCCTCCCAGATCGATGCCAGCGAAGCCCAGTCGCTCAATTAACGCCCCCACAGTGGCCTTGGCCTCGACATCCTCACCGGAATAGAACAGAACGCGCCGACCGCCTTCGGCCTGCGGATCGCCGCTCAGCAGCGTCGGTGCGAGGTGGTTAACGGCTTTGACCAAACGCGCTCCAGGTAGCATCCGTTCAACCACTTCGCTCGAACTCTGGCCGCCCAGATCGAAGGGACGGAAGGTCGGCGCCTCGATGGGATTGTTGGTGTCGACCACGATGCGTCCGTTCCAGGGAGGCAGGTTCTCTAGCGCGGCGGGAATTTTCGACCAATTCACCGCGAGAAAGACGATGTCCGCCTGGGCGGCCCGCTCCCGGCTTACCGGTCTGACCTTCGGCCCCAGTTCGTCAGCCAGACTCTGCAAGCTCTCCGGCCCACGGCTGTTGGCAATTTCGACCTCGATACCCGCCTTACTCAGGGCGCGTGCGATGGCACTGCCTATGGCACCAGCGCCGATGATTCCAATCTTCATGTCTGTCTCTCCTCAGGCCGTGAAACCGCCATCTACCAGCAGCTCGGCGCCGCTGACGAAGGCCGCCTCCGGACTGGCCAGCCAGGCAACGGCTGCGGCGATGTCGCGGCCCTCGCCGTAGCGGCCGACAGCAATATTGGGGCGGACGAAATCGGCCACAGGGCCATCCGCTGGGTTCATGTCGCTGTCAGTCGGGCCGGGATGCACGGTGTTGACCGTGATGCCGCGCGGGCCGAGGTCGCGCACCAGGCCACGGCTGAAGCCGGCCAGGGCACCCTTGGTCAGGGTGTAGGCCGAGGCGGTGGCGAAAGCGGCGTACTGCACCATGGAGCTGCCGATGTGGATGATGCGCCCACCGCGGCCCATGTGCTTGAGCGCCTCCTGGGTGGCGACGAACACGCCGGTGACATTCACCGCGAGGATGCGCTGGAAGTCCTCGAAAGCGATCTCCTCCGGTGCGCCGAGCACGCTGATGCCGGCATTGTTGACCAGGATATCCAACCGTCCGAAGGTGCTGGCGACCTGTCGCACAGCGCTGCGTACCGCTTGCGGGTCGCCGGCATCGGCGGCAATCGCCACCGCCCTGCCACCGGCGGCAACTATCTCGCTGACCAGCGCGTCGGCCTTGTCCGGCGATGCGTTGTATGTGATCGCGACACTGGCTCCGTCGGCCGCCAGGCGTTTGGCGATGGCGGCGCCGATGCTACGCGATCCGCCGGTAACCAGTGCGACCTGGCCGTTCAGGGGAAGGTTGGCGTTGTTCATGATGCAGACCTCGTGTGGGTGGTAGGTGTGCTCATGAAATGCCTTTCGCTTTCCACGCAGTAGCGGGTAATGACTAGAATCACCTTCAACTAACGATTGAAGGTTGAGCTATGGAAACCTTGGCAAATTTGGAATCCTTCGTACGCAGCGCCGAGTGCGGTAGCTTCTCCGCAGCCGCACGTCGTCTGGGCCTGACGCCGGCGGCCATCAGTCGCAATGTTGCTCAGCTGGAAACCAATCTCGGCGTACGCCTGTTCCAGCGCAGCACCCGGCGTCTGACCCTGACCGAAGCCGGCGAGCGCTTCCTCGGGAATGTCGGCGGTGGGCTGGAAAGCATCCAGGCAGCGATTGCCGATCTCACCAGCAGCGCCGGTGCACCGGCCGGCCTGCTGCGTGTCTCGGCGGCACCGGCCTTTGGGCGCGACTATCTGCTACCGCTGATGCCTGATTTTCTCGCCCGCTACCCGGCAGTAATGCCGGAATGGCATTTCGACAATCGCCAGGTGGAGCTGATCACTGACGGTTTCGATGCCGCTATTGGCGGCGGTATCGAATTATCAGCCGGTGTGGTCGCACGCGAATTGGCGCCAGCGCATCTGGTACTGGTGGCGTCGCCGGAATATTTGGCCGGGCGATCAGCGCCACGTCGGCCAGAACAGCTAGCGGAGTTCGATCACTTGGGCATGCGGTCGGTTCAGAGCGGCAAGGTGCGCAGCTGGATGCTCCAGAATTCCAAGGGCGAGCGAATCCCGCTGGAGTTACGTCCGCGCATGTTAGTAAACGATCCGCAAGCGCTGTGCCAGAGCACATTGCTCGGGCTGGGGCTGGCTCTGCTGGCCGTACCGGATGTACTGTCGCATCTGCAAAGCGGTGCGCTGCAACGTGTCTTACCGGACTGGTATGTCGATGCCGGCCCCATCTCGCTCTACTTCGCCAGCCAGAAGCTGTTACCAGCCAAAACACGCGCATTCGTTGATCACCTGGTCGAGCACTCCCGTGATTGGCAATGGGGAATACGCTTCGATGCGAGGCTCGCGGCGAGGAGCTAAGGTCCGCTTTTGGCCGATTCTGTTGAAAAAGTCTCTCGGCGATTTCTGCCTGCGAAAGTAGGCGGCCTACGTTGAAATCTGAGCCAATGCAGGTACTGGATTGCCTCAGATTTCGCGTAGCAACGCATCAAACAGGCATTTTTTCAGCTTCGCGCAAGTGGCTCAGGTCGACACCGACTTTTTCAACAGAATCGACCCATAGCGGACATTCGTATCTGAGGTGATCTTGGTGGGAGCGGGTTTACCCGCGAACACGGGCGAAGCCCGTACCATCCTCCGCGTTGCCTGCTTCGCGGGTAAACCCGCTCCCACAGGGTTTGCGCCGGCCTCGAAAAATGAGCAATAGCAGTACTTGCGCAATGGCAGCTTTGGGTCGATAGGGGTCACTCGCGAAGGGCTGCTCCCGGCCCATCGCAGACACTCGCAGAGCCCTAGGAAGCGCGATTAGACCGATGTGATGGTCGACGTGGCTGAACGGCAGATTTTGTGTGTTTATTCATCCTTGGCACAAAAAAAGCGTATTGGCGGTTGAGCACCGCCGGCGTGCGTTCGTTCTATTTATATACCGGCGGTGGAGTTTGGATTGGTAGGGTAGTGCGCAGAATCAACCGTTACCCAGAAACCCTGCCAACCTCGCCGGCCTGAAAATGAGGGATGGCAGGTTCACTGCGTAGCGTCTGACGGCAGAATCTCGAAGGTCGCCTTGATGCCCATTACCGGATTTCCGCAGGGCATCGCGCCTTAATGTTTTCGGAGTTTCTGAAGGCCGGCCGGTGGACACAGAGTGTTGGCTACACTGTGTCCTGCTTTGCAGCAATACCGTTATGCCAGGCGGGTATGATGGGCTCCGTCTACTGGCAGCACCACGCCGTTGACGAAGGAGCCCGCCTCGCTAGCGAGCATGATCACCGGTCCAACCAGTTCGTCGAGCTGGCCCAAACGTCGTGATGGCATTGAGCGTAGGGCTGCCTGCCCCTTTTCGCTAGCGAAAAATGCCTGGCTCATTTCCGTTTCAAACCAGCCAGGGGCAATGGCATTGACCCGGATTCCATAGCGCATCAAGTCATTGGCAAGTGCCCGGGTCAACTGGACTACTGCGCCCTTGGACGCTGCATAAACACTGTAACCGGGCTGTACCCCAAGGCCGAGTATCGAGGCGATGTTGATGATCGCTCCCGGGCGCTTTGCCTCGGCAAGCCGACGTGCGGCCTCCTGGGACACACGCCAGATCCCCTTGAAGTTGGTGTCCAGCACCGCATCCATCGAGATTTCGTCGGTCTCCAGGAAGGGGGCAGGGGCCGCGATACCGGCATTGTTGATAATGATGTCGCACAAGCCGACCTGGGCCGCCGCAGCGTCGAACGCGGCACGTACGCTGTCACTGGAGGTCACATCCATGGCGACAGCGATGGCCTTGCCACCACTGTTGAGGATGTCGTGCACCAGCGCCTCGATCCGGTCGAGCCGGCGAGCCGAAGCCACGATCGTGGCGCCAGCCTGCGCCAGGCCGCGGGCAAGACAATAACCGATACCGCTCGAAGCCCCGGTGACGAGAGCAACTTTGCCGGCCAGCGAAAAACGTTCATTAACCATCGTAGCTTCTCCAAACAACTGAAATTTCAGTTCCCAGGGGCAATGAGGTCCAACCCCATTTGCGAGAGCGGCCGGGCCAGCTCACCCGTTTCGTGCGCCCGCGTATTGGAAGCGTTGCCTTCTAGGGCGCGTTTTTTTACACCTTGGGCGATCGCCGCAAGCCGGAAAAAACTGAATGCCAGGTAGAAGTTCCAGTTTTCGATCTTTTCCAGTCCCATGCGCGCGCAATAGTCGGCGACATAGGTATCTTCGTCTGGTATGCCCAATGCGTGGCGGTCGAGGCCGCCCAACCCTCGGATCAGGCCGTCATTCGGCATGCGCCACTGCATGCATTGATAGGCCAGGTCGGCGAAGGGATGGCCTAGAGTGGACAGTTCCCAGTCGACTACCGCGAGGATGCGCGGTTCGGTAGGGTGGAACAGGAAGTTGTCCAGGCGATAGTCGCCATGGACCAGGCTGACGCGTCCGTCGTCTGGTGGCAGCAGCCCCGGTAGCCGCTCGATGAGCTGGTTCATCGCAGGGTTGATATCGGTTTCGCTGGCCTGGTATTGCTGGGTCCAGCGCACGAGTTGCCGCTCGAAATAGTTACCCGCTCGACCATAATCGCCGAGGCCGATGGCTTCGACGTCCAGGCGGTGCATAGCTGCGAGTACGCGGTTCATTTCGTCGTAATAGGCAGCGCGGTGGGCTTGCTGTATCTCGGGCAGTGCAGGGTCCCAGAAAATCCGCCCCTCCACGAAGGACATGAGGTAGAAGTCACTGCCGATGATGCTGGCATCCTCGCAGAGGTGATACGGGTGGGCTACCGGAACCTCGGTGTTGCGCAGGGCTTGCATGACGCGAAACTCACGGTCGATCGCGTGAGCGGACTTCAGCAGTGCGCCCCGTGGTTTGCTGCGTAACACGTAATCGGCCCCGCCGGCGCGTAGCCGGTATGTCGGGTTCGACTGCCCGCCAGCGAACTTCTCCAACGCTACAGGTCCGTTGAAACCGGGCAGAACGGCTTCCAGGTAGGCGCCAAGGCGCTCGCTGTCGAGGTTTTCAATGTGGGTCATGTGGTCGTTCCTCAAGCTGTGTAGCGTTTGATCACCGCTTTGCCCAGGGAGGCCATGTGCACCTGATCGGGGCCATCGGCCAGGCGAATGGCCCGAGCATTGGCAAAGGCGCGCGGCAGGAAGCTGTCCTGGCACAGGCCCAGCGCACCGTGGGCCTGGATGGCGCGGTCAATGACCTGCTGCGCCATGGTCGGGGCAACGATCTTGATCATCGCGATAAGGTCCCGCGCGTCCTTGTAGCTGGTGCGGTCCATCTTGTCGGCAGCCTTCAAGGTCAACAGGCGTGCCTGCTCGATTTCGCACAGCGAGCGCGCGATGTCTTCGCGTATCGAACCTTGCTCGGAGAGCTTCCTGCCGAACGCTACCCGGTGCTCGACTCGGGCGCACATCAATTCCAATGCACGTTGAGCGGATCCGATCAGGCGCATGCAATGATGAATCCGGCCTGGACCCAGCCGGCTTTGCGCAATTTCGAAACCTTGCCCTTCGTCGCCGATCCGGTTGCCAACCGGAACGCGCACATTCTCGAACAGGATCTCGGCATGCCCGTGCGGGGCATCATCGTCACCGAACACGCGCAGGGGGCGAAGTAGCTTGAGGCCGGGGGTATCCATCGGCACGATCACCTGCGTCTGCTGGTGATGAGGTGGGGCAGCGGGATCGGTCTTGCCCATCACGATCAGGAACGCGCAACGCGGATCGGGTGCGCCGGTGGTCCACCATTTGTGCCCGTTGATCACGTAGTCGTCACCGTCCCGTTCGATGCGGCATTCGATATTGGTGGCATCGGAGGAAGCGACCGCGGGTTCCGTCATGGCGAACGCTGAGCGGATTTCACCGTTGAGCAGCGGCAGCAGCCACTGTTGTTTCTGCGCTTCGCTGCCATAGCGTGCCAGCAGTTCCATGTTGCCAGTATCCGGCGCATTGCAGTTGAACACTTCCGGGCCGATGAACGAGCGGCCCATGACCTCGGCCAGCGGCGCATATTCCAGGTTGGTCAGGCCCGAGCCGTAGTCGTCGAACTTCGCCAGAAACAGGTTCCACAGGCCTTCGCTCCGCGCACGCGCCTTGAGTTGCTGCATCACCGGAGGAATCACCCAACGGTTGTCGGAGTGCTCGATGAAGTCGTGGTACTCGTGCTCGGCCGGGTATACGTGATCTTCCATGAAACGCTCAAGCCGCCCGAGAAGGTCTCGAACTTTAGGGCTGTATTCAAAGTGCATGCTGTATTCCTCGATAGGACGCGGGGGCGTATTGCGTTGAAGGGGCTTGGATGCGAGCAGGGTTCATGCGCCAATGCATTACCGAACTCAAAGTACTGGGCTTCGACGATTGGAAATCGTGCTTGTCGGATGAAGGATGTGGGCAAATCAGCATTAGATTGCCAATGCATCGCGCAGGGGCTTGAGGATGTCCGCGAAGCTGGACATCAGGTAGACAGGCCAAGGGTAAAGGGGGCTGGTCTGCACGATTTGCTCTGCCGCATACAACGTGCCTGTGAGCAAAAGCGTGACCGTGCCGATGAACGCAATTCGGCGCATGAATCTCTCCGAGTCCAGCGATTGGCTGGTTGCCGGTTTTTGTTGTAGGTGATTGGAAGTCTAAAGACTCCGAGCATCAGAGACTTAACAGATCGCGCCAGAAAATGTGCAATTCATGAATGTACGCTCAAGGTGTTCAAGCACCTTGGGGCTTTCTTGTTATCGATTTTCTGGGTGATGCGAACCTGAATCTGGGCACGCATTGCCGTTCTCAGCCAAGCGCCAGCGGGTTTCTACTCGCCAGTGCGGTAAGCCGGCATACCAATGGGGGCAGCCACAGCACAGCCGAAAGGGCATTGCCAACGAGCAATTTCACGAATTAGCATAACGATGGTTGTTTTAATTGGTGCCCGTACCAGCAATAGCAGTAATCCGCTTGCCCTGTGTGCACTTCGCATCCCGGGATGCGCATCACCCAACTCATTTTCGAGAAATGCCATGTCTGATTACCAAGCCCCCCTGCGGGATATGCAATTCATCCTCAATGAAGTATTCGAGGCCAGTAAACTTTGGGGTCAGTTTCCTGCTCTGCACGACTTTATCGACTCGGAAACAGCCGATGCGATCCTGAACGAGGCAGGCAAGCTCGCAGCCGAGGTACTGGCACCGCTGAATCGTCCCGGTGATGAGCAAGGTTGTCAGTGGCAAGACGGGCGGGTAACGACACCTCAAGGGTTTGTGGAGGCCTACAAGGCTTTTTCCGAGGGCGGATGGGGCGGGGTTGCCGGCGATGCCAGCCATGGCGGGATGGGGATGCCGAAGATGCTCTCGACACTGGTCGATGAAATCGTCAATGCGGCCAACCTGTCATTTGGTCTGTACCCCATGCTCACCGCTGGCGCCTGTATGGCAATCAATGCGCATGCGAGCGAAACGCTAAAGGGCCAGTATCTATCGAGGATGTACAGCGGTGAGTGGACAGGCACCATGTGCCTGACCGAACCGCATGCCGGGACTGACCTGGGCATCATCCGTACTCGTGCCGAGCCGCAAGCGGATGGCAGCTACGCTATAAGCGGCACCAAGATCTTCATCACCGGCGGTGAGCACGACCTGACCGAAAATATCGTGCACCTGGTATTGGCTCGGCTGCCTGACGCCCCTGCCGGTCCCAAGGGTATCTCGCTGTTCCTGGTACCCAAGGTGTTGAGCAATGACGACGGCACATTGGCCGAGAAGAACAGCCTGAGCTGCGGATCCCTTGAACACAAGATGGGCATAAAGGCGTCAGCGACCTGTGTGATGAACTTCGATGGTGCCGTGGGGTGGTTGGTCGGCGAGCCGAACAAAGGCCTGGCTGCGATGTTCACCATGATGAACTACGAACGGCTGGGAGTGGGCGTGCAAGGGTTGGCTACCGGCGAGCGTTCTTATCAGAGTGCGATCAGCTATGCCCGTGACCGCGTCCAGGGACGGGCATCGAGTGGACCTGCCGATGGGCAGCAGATTGCCGATCCGATTATCGTCCACGCCGATGTACGTCGCATGCTGCTCACCATGAAAGCCTTGAACGAAGGCGGGCGTGCATTCTCCAGCTATGTCGCCATGCAACTGGACACGTCCAGGTACAGCGAAGACGCCGAGGTGCGCAAGCGCGCAGAAGAACTTGTCGCATTGCTGACGCCAGTCGCCAAGGCGTTCCTGACCGATATGGGGTTGGAAGCCACGTTACACGGGCAACAGGTGTTTGGCGGGCATGGTTATATTCGCGAATGGGGCCAGGAACAATTGGTGCGTGACTGCCGTATCACCCAGATCTATGAGGGTACCAATGGTATTCAGGCGCTGGATCTGCTCGGCCGCAAGGTCCTGGGAACGGGTGGCGCCTCCGCGAAAACCTTGATCGACGAGGTGCTGGGTTTCATCCATTCGGCGCCAGCAACACTGGCCGAATTTACCGCACCATTGAAAGCTGCGGTCCTCAATCTTGAGGAATTGACGGCCTGGATCCTGGACCGCGCCAAGGGCGATCCCAACGAAGTGGGTGCTGCCTCGGTCGAGTATCTGCATGTCTTCGGATACACCGTCTACGCCTATATGTGGGCGCGAATGGCTCATGCGGCGCTGCCCAAAGCAGGTCAAGACGACTTCTACGCCAGCAAGCTGGGTACCGCGCGCTTCTACTTCGCCCGTCTCCTACCTCGGATCCATTCATTGATAGCCTCGGTGAAAGCCGGGAGTGAATCGCTGTATTTGCTGGACAGTTCGCAGTTTTGAGCCATGC
Source organism: Pseudomonas shirazica (assembly GCF_015168335.1). Lineage (NCBI taxonomy): Bacteria > Pseudomonadati > Pseudomonadota > Gammaproteobacteria > Pseudomonadales > Pseudomonadaceae > Pseudomonas > Pseudomonas shirazica. The sequence continues at coordinate 2,529,907 of NZ_CP063456.1, read as the reverse complement.
GCCTGGCAACAATGTTGCCAGGCCGTCTTCACTCGGCAGGGCCGTTGTAGTTTTTTCGCCCTCGGAGCAAGCGGGGTTGCCTGGTCAGCCCGGTTCTTCGTTGCCATTGGAGCGGGGTGAGGCCAAACCAGCGATGAAAGGCGCGGCTGAAGCCGCTCGAGTCTGCATATCCCAGAAGCTTCGCCAGCCTGCTCATGCTGATGGCAGTATCCTGCAGGTAGTGCTGGGCTGATTCCTGGCGCACTTCGTCCAGAAGCTGCTGGAATGACGTGCCCTCGGCGAAGAGTTGGCGTTGCAACGACCGTGGATTCACGACCATCCAGCTGGCGGCTTTGTCCACTGTTGCACGGCCGCTGGGAAGCAGGTGGCGAAGCAGTTGCTTGATGGATCCAGGGAGTGCCGCGCTGGACAACCGCTCCATCCGGCCTATGTGCGTTTCCAGCAGCTGGTGCAATGTTGTGTCCTTGGCGTTCAGTGGCAACGACAGGACATCCCGTGGAAAGACCAGGCCTGTAAACGCCGAGGAAAACATCGGAGGTGAGCCAAGGATGCTCCTGTAGTCCAGCTCGTTGCCAAGTGGCGCGTGGGTAAAGGCCACATGATCAGGTTGCCATTCGTCACCGATCATCGCACGCAACAGTTTCAGGGCCACGGCACACATCAGCTCTGCGGCCTGGAACTGCCCGGGGCCGTACTGCCGAGGCGTTGTAAACTCAAGGCAGACCTGATCGCGTGTAGGTATGAGCTGCATGCTGACCGCACCATTGAAGACTGCATAGTTGTCCTTGAGCTCCAGCAGTGCTTCGCCTACCGATCGGGTGCTGCCGACTAGATATAGCATGTCACCGAATACTGCTAGCCCTTGGTGCATCCCGAACCGCAAACCGAACAGCGGCTGCTCGGCATGTTGTGCGCACAGATCCAGCAACCCGCAGTAGCGTTGGTAGGCAAGTATCTGCTGGGGGAATTGTTCCACGTCCACAGGCAAAGCCACCAGCCGGAGCATTGCCGTTGGCCTGAGCCCTTCATTGCTGGCGAATTCGGTAAATTTGCTGAGCGCCAGCGCACGGATGAACGAGCCAGTGGTCGTGCTACGCTCGCTGGCCGCGGCGGATACCGCTTTCATGGCGGCGACACCTCGTGGGTTTCCGGTGCAGGCAGTTGCCCTGTGCGATGATGTTGCCGCCATTTCTGCGGGCTGATGCCGTTCCAGCGTGTAAACGCGCGGGAAAATGCCCCCAGGCTGGTATAGCCAAGCAGCGCGGAAAGCTGTGTCAGGTTCACGGTGGAATCACAGAGATAACGCTTGGCCATGGCCTGCCGGGTGTCGTCCAGCAATGCCTGGAAGTGGGTGCCCTCGGCTTGCAGGTAACGCTGCAGAGTCCGCGGGCTGAGCGCAAGCTGCCCGGCTATGTGTTCAACGCTGGCTTGGCCATCGCAAAGGCCGTGCCGCATTAGCCGTTGTACGTGGGCGGGTAGCTCGCGCAGGGTGAGGTACGCAAGCTCGTCATAATGGTTTTTCATCAACACCTGCAGGCCAGCATCACGCTCACCGAGCGCATGGGTCAGCAGGGCGCGATCGAATACCCAGGCATTGACCGCACTGTCGAAGCGCGGAGTAATGTCCAGCAAGGCTCGGTATGTGTTCAGACGGGCGCCGGCAGCGTGGCGAAGCAGAAGCTCCTGGGGTTTCCAGGCCCGCCCCAGGAGGCTCTCCATGATCTTGGTGCCGAGCGCCATGGCAAGCTCGACGGTCTGCCGGGTAACTGACACGTTTGCGTCTATCACATCATAGAGCAGCCAGGCCTGGTTACCCCGTTGCTCAAGTCTTAGCTCTGCGCCGTTGCTGTGGGTAGGGAAATAGCGGATCAAAGCCTGCAACGCATCGCCGACCGTATGAGCGCTGCTTATCACATAGTGCAGCGTGCCCAGCGCTGAAAGCCCTTGCTGCAAGCCAAGCTGCAGGCCGAACAGCGCATTGCCGGACTTGCGCGACGCCAGCTCCAGGAGGGCGGCAAAGCGCTCGCCGCTCAGCGGCAGGTCGGTCCGGCCTTCCATCACGCCTGCCTCTTCAAGCAGTGTGCGGGCATCCAGGCCCTGGCGTGTCGAAAACTCGTCGAAACCGAGCAGGGCGATGTCGAGGACGAAAGAAGTCATATCGAAGGTTCTGGTCTGGCAGTGCGCATGCAGTGCCCGGGGTAGTGATGAGTCATCGTAACAGCTGTCCTGCACCCTGGAACATGGCTTTCCAGGCTGTCATGAAAAGCCTGTTTAGTGGCGCGATATGTGAAGCACTCGAGCAAGCTGACCGTCAGACTCGGAGAGGACGCACCAACAAAAACAAACTCTGCTGCGGCGAAGCGCCGATTACGGAGATCGTCATGACTCGAATGCTTATCGTCATTGTGTTCGTTGTGCTGGGTGCAGGCAGTGTTTACCTGTCGACTGTGCGCGCCAATGCAAGCCCAGGCATTACCCCTCACATTCATCCCGTTGCCGGCATCGGCGATGTCTTTCGCCATTAGGGCAACAGCTTCATTCAACATTGCCTTGACCACAGCCTGTCTACGTACTTCAGCGTCCATTGCGGGCATCCGCCTTTCTTCTTTCCTCGATAACGCCTGCCTGCCCCGGCTCGGACTCGCCCTGGGGCAGCGGGCGGAGTCCTCTCCCATTGATTTAAAGTAACAAGTGTTCCGTAATTGCACATATCGCCGTCCTGCGTGCTGCAGAGGAGGGCATCTGAGTCGCCAGGTAGCACATATCAGTCGTTATAAAAAATATAAGTAATTGAAAACAAAAGTAAAAAAATATTGGCAAGTAAATTGCTTTTTACCATTGCGTGGTCGTCATCTGACCATGCTTTCGAAACAAACCCAGCCGTCAGTGCTGCCTCGAACGAGGCACGCCGAACGGTCGCCAAGAGCTCGTGAGGAACTTCGCATGAAAGATGTGATTCAGCGCCTTGATGTTGGACCTTCCATTGGTTGCAGAGGGCGGTCATTGGCCCTGGCGCTTGCGGCGCTGGCCGCTTGCGGCGCAGTGCAGGCTGCGCAGAACGATGCTTCGCAATTGGGAACAAAACTGACCCCCTTGGGCGCTGAGGTTGCCGCCAGCGCCGATGGCGTAATTCCTGCCTGGGCGACGCCTGGCAAGCAGGATACAGGCTGGAGTTATGGGCAGGTGCGTGGGCAATCCTGGAAGTTCAAGGACGACAAGCCGCTCTATAGCATCACCGCGGCCAACGTCGCGCAGTACGCCAAGCAGCTTTCTCCCGGGCAGCTGGAGCTGTTCAAGAAAATTCCCGATTACCGCATGGATGTCTACCCGACCCGACGCACCTGTGGTGCACCGGACTTCGTCGTCGACAATACGCGCAAGAATGTCGGCTTCGCCACGCTCGACGCCGACGGGGTTGCGTTGCAGGACGCTCATGTTCCCGGCATTCCATTCCCCATGCCGACCACGGGCGCCGAGGTCATGTGGAACATGAAGATGCGCTACCGCGGCGTAGGCTTCGACATGGCCAAGACGGTGTCCGGCATTTCACCGCGTCCCGGTGGCGGGAGCTGGTTGCAGACCTCGACCGACTGGTTCATGTACACGCCGTGGGGGCAGAAGGGCAGTGCGCTGTTCTCCTCGTTCGACCGGCTCGAGGTTGCCACTTACTTCTCCTACAACGAGCCGGCTGCACTGGCTGGCCAGGCCGGGGTGGTCACGACCAAGGCCGGCGAGCAGGCGAGCACCTTCTACTACTTCCCCGGCCAGCGCCGGGTGCGTCGCATGCCGTCCTATTCCTATGACTCGCCGCAGATCGGCCTGGATAACCAGTACACCATCGACGAGTCGAACATCTTCTTCGGCCCGATGGACCGCTTCGACTGGAAGCTGGTCGGCAAGCAGGAGCTTCTGGTGCCTTACAACTCGTTCGGTGCTTATGACGCCTCCGCCCGTATCGAGGATGTCGCGCAGCAGAACGCCTTTGCGCCGCAGTATCGCCGCTATGAGCTGCACCGGGTCTGGGTGGTCGAGGCGACCGTACGCCAAGGCATGCGCCACCAGGCGCCCAAGCGTATGTTCTATATCGACGAGGACAGCTGGAACGGCCTGGTGGCGGTCGACTACGACAAGCAGGGGCAGATCTGGAAAGTCCGCGAGGGCTACCCCATCCCCGTCTACGAGACTGGCACCTGCGATATGGAAGCCCAGGTCCAGTACAACCTGGTCGACGGTCGCTACCTCTATGACATGACCTCCATCGGCGTCGGCAAGAAAGACCATCGCTGGCTCACCGAGGATGCCGGCAACCCACGTCTGAAGCGTGACTTCTACACCTCGGACAACCTGCGTGCCATCAGCGAACGTTGAACTTCCCCACTTCGAGCGCCGACATGAAAACAACAATCACAAAAGCTTCAGGCCTTGCTATTGCGTGCATGACTCCCCTGGCAATGGGGTTCACTTTCGAGACCGAGACCATCAGGGGCTCGTTCGATTCGACGATTTCCTACGGTATGGGTATCCGCACCGAGTCCCAGGGTTGCAATCTGATCAACCAGGGCACCAGCGGGCATCATCCGCCCAGCGGGTGCCTGGCACAGACCTCCGGTATCGGCGACCAGGGCGACCTCAACTACGACAAGGGTGACTTGTTTACCCATTACCTCAAAGGCACCCATGAACTGCTGCTGAAGATGCCGGAAGACTTTACTTTCATGGCACGCGGCAGCTGGATCCGGGATTTTGCAGCCACCGATACCAGCGGCGCTTTGTCGTTCTACACCCCTGATGGCGTCGGCAAGGACGGGCTGACCAGTGCCGCCCGCGATGACCTGGAATTCAAGGCGCGCCTGCTCGACCTTTGGGTGAGCAAGGGCTTCGATGTCGGTGAGCAGCGGGTTCGCGCCCGCCTGGGTAACCAGGTGATCAACTGGGGCGAGAGCCTGTTCGTGCTCGGCGGTATCAACAACACCAACGCCTACGACATCCAGGCGCTGTCGCGCCCTGGCGTGCAATTGAAGGAAGCGGTGCTCCCGGCACCGATGCTGAGCCTGGCATCGGGCCTCGGTAGCGGGGTCAACATCGAGGCCTATTACCAGTTCGCCTGGAACAAGAGCGAGGTGCCACCGGTTGGCAGCTACTGGTCCTACACCTCAGCGCTAGGCAGCGGGATGAAGACCTACGGGTTCGATGACAAGGACGCCCGCGACAGCGGGCAATGGGGCCTTTCGCTACGCTGGCAGCCCCAGGACAGCGACCTGAACGTCGGCTTGTACGTATTGCGCTACCACGACAAGCTGCCATCGCTGACGATGCGTCTGCTGGACCCGGACACCTTCGCCGTGGCGCAGAAGTGGGAGTATCCGGAAGACCGCATGCTCTACGGCATCAGCGCGAACATGCCGATCGGCGATTGGGCGGTGGGTACCGAGCTGTCCTACCGGCCCAAGGACGCAGTGCCGCTCAACCCGGTGCTGGATTTGTGCAGCAACAATGGCGGCAAGTGCTGGAAGGACGAGAAGAAGTTCCAGTGGCACCTCACCGGGCTTTACAGCATGACGCCGTCCAACTCGCCCACGCTGCTCGATTTCACCGGCGCCAGCACAGGCACGTTGCTGACCGAGTTGGTGGTCATCAAATACCCGGGGCTGCACCGCAGCTATGACGGCGAAATCATCGCCGCCGGTGGCAATACCTGGCAGCTGGACCCTGCGACGGCGCCGAAGGCTCGCGGTGACAAGACCTCATCCGGGATCAACCTGGACTTCAGCCTCACCTACGACGGCACCTTGGTTCCAGGCTGGCAGGTGACGCCAGGGATCTTCTATTCGCGTTCCCTCGGGGGGCGGACTCCCAACCTCTCGGCGACCTTCACCGAAGACGCCAGCAGCATGAACCTTTACCTCAACTTCGTGCGTAACCCGGCCAGTTGGCAGGTGTCGTTCAACTACGCCAAGTTCATGGGCGGCGACACCCCCTATGACCAGTTGTTCCGTGATCGCGATTACGTAGGTGTCGTCGTTTCGCGCACCCTGTGAGGCCTGCTGTGAACATGTCTATTCAGATCAAGGAAACACAATCGCGCGGCCCGTTGGCGTGCACCGAGGCCTGGTTGTTCGGGCACCGCGGCTGGGTGCTGGCGATACTCGCGCTGTTCACCCTGGGTATGGCCTGGTTCGCCGTGCAACTGCGCATGGACGCCGGGTTCGAGAAGCAGTTGCCGATTGGCCATGAGTACGTCGAGACATTCAAGCAATACCGCGGCGACCTGCTTGGCGCGAACCGTTTGACCATCGTGGTCAAGGCACGCAACGGCAGCATATGGAGCGAAGCGGGCTTGCGGCGGTTGGCTGATGTTACTCAGGCAGTCACGTTCCTGCCCAGCGTTTCGCGCAGCAGTGTGCGCTCCCTCTGGACGCCGAACGCCTTCGTCAACGAAATCACGGAGGAGGGCTTTCGTGCCGATCCGTTGGTGCCGGGAACTGTGACCCCCGAGCGGCTGGATGCCACCATCATCGGGCGCATCGCTGACTCCACCGCTCAGGGCGGGTATATCGGTACCCTGGTTTCCAGGGACCAGACCAGTGCGATGATCACTGCCGAGCTCAACGAATACGATGTCAATGGGCAGCGCCTGGACTATGTGGCCTACAACCGTGTGCTGGAGCAGCAATTACGAGAGCCGTTCGAGGATGCCGACTTCGAGATCCAGCTGATCGGTTTCGCCAAGCAGATTGGTGATATCGCCGATGGCGCGGCAGCGGTGCTGGAGTTCTGCTTGCTGGCCTTGCTACTGACGGCGGCGGCGGTGTACTGGTACTGCCACTCAGTGCGCTTCACGCTGCTCGCGCTGGGTTGCTCGTTGACCTCGCTGGTCTGGCAATTCGGTAGCTTGCGCCTGTTGGGCTATGGCCTCGATCCGCTGGCGGTGCTGGTGCCGTTCCTGGTCTTCGCCATTGGTGTTTCCCACGGTGTCCAGCAGATCAACTACATCGTCCGCGAAATCGCCGATGGCAAGCCAGTCGCGCAGGCTGCCCGCTCCAGCTTCCGCGGGCTGCTGATACCCGGCACCTTGGCGTTGGTTACCGCTTTGGTGTCCTTCATCACCCTGCTGCTGATCCCGATCCCCATGGTCCGCGAACTGGCGATTACGGCGTCTCTCGGCGTCGCCTACAAAATCGTCACCAACCTGGTGATGCTGCCGTTGGTGGCTTCGATGCTGAAGGTCGATGCACGCTATGCCGCTGCCGAGGAAGTGTCGCGCCAACGGCGGTCGCGCTGGCTGGAGGGCCTGGCGAGGCTGGCGGACTGGCGCAACGCCCGCTGGGTGCTAGTGGTTGCCGTGGCCGTATTCGTCATGGCTGTGTGGCAAAGCCACGACCGTGTGGTCGGCTCGCTTCAGGCTGGGGCACCGGAGCTGCGGGAGGATTCACGCTTCAATCGCGATGCAGTGGCCATCGCCAGCAATTATGACATCGGCCTCGATTGGCTGAGCGTGGTCTTCGAGGTCCGGTCAGGGCCGGATGGCAGCGCCAATGCTTGCGAGGATACCGCGCTGGGGCAATATCAGGACCGCTTCGTCTGGACCATGGAAGGGGTGCCCGGAGTGCTCTCGGTGGCGTCGTTCTCATCAGCGATGCGCCAGTTCAACGAGGGCTACAACGAGGGCAACCCGAAGATGAGCGCGGTGCCCATCGACCCGATGAACTATTCGTCTCTGGCCGCCGAGGTGGGGCGCTTGCCTGGCCTGATGCGCACCGATTGCAGCATGACCGCGGTGCACCTGTACCTGGCTGACCACAAGGCCACCACCATCTCCCGCGTGATCGATGCAGTGAAGACTTTCCGCACGGCCTACCCACAGGACGGCATCGTCGTGCGCCTGGCGTCAGGCAACGCCGGGGTGATCGCGGCGATCAACGAGGAAGTCGAGAAGAGTGAGACGCCGATGCTGCTCTATGTCTATGCCGCGATCGCCTTGTTGGTGTTGATCGTCTACCGCGACCTCAGGGCGGTGCTGGTGTGCTGTTTGCCGCTGACCCTCGGCACCTTCATCGGTTACTGGTTCATGAAGGAGCTGCAGATCGGCCTGACCATCGCCACCCTGCCGGTGATGGTCCTTGCGGTGGGCATCGGTGTCGACTACGCGTTCTACATCTACAACCGCATCCAACTGCACCAGGCCCATGGCCAGCCCATCGCCACCGCGGTGGCCTACGCCCTGCGCGAAGTCGGGATCGCGACCATCTTCACTGCGCTCACGCTCGCGGTCGGCGTGGCTACCTGGTCGTTTTCCGAGCTCAAGTTCCAGGCTGACATGGGCAAGCTGCTGGCCTTCATGTTCATGGTCAACATGGTCATGGCCATGACGGTGCTGCCAGCGTTCGCCGTCTGGCTGGAACGGGTGTTCCCACGCAAGCGCCCGGTACGCATGGTCGGCGCGCTGACCCATTGAGGAGAATGACATGCATTACCTGAAACGGGTCGTGGGCATCGCCTTGCTAGCGGCCATGCCAATGGTCGCGCCCTGGGCCGCGGGGCTGAAAGCGGTGCCGGTGGCACCTGCCAGCAACGCACCGCAGGCCATGATGCTGGGTGCGGGCAAAGCGGGGGAGCGGGTGGTGGCCGTCGGTGACCATGGCATCGTGCTGCTTTCCGACGACCATGGGCGCAGCTACCGGCAGGCCCACGGCGTACCCTTGTCGAGCACGTTGACCAGTGTCAGCTTCGTCGATACCAGCAACGGCTGGGCCGTTGGCCACTGGGGCGCGATCCTGGCCAGTAGTGATGGCGGAGAAACCTGGGCGGTGCAGCGCATCGACAGCGATGTCGACCGCCCGCTGTTCGCCGTGCACTTCTTCGATCGCCAGCAGGGCGTGGCGGTAGGGCTGTGGTCGTTGATACTGACAACCGACGACGGCGGGGTAACCTGGACCGAACGCACCTTGCAACCGCAGCCTGGTGCCAGTCGCGCCGACCTGAACCTGTTGAGCCTGTTCGGCGATGGGCAGGGGGCAGTCTATGCCACCGCCGAGCATGGCAAGTTGCTGCGCTCGGATGACCGGGGCAAGACCTGGCGTTACCTGGACACCGGCTACCAGGGCTCGCTGTGGAGTGGTGCCGTGCTGCCGGATGGCCGTCTGCTGGTAGGCGGGCAACGCGGTACCTTGTTGCGCGGCACGCCGGACGCAAGTGCGTGGCAGCGCATACCTCTGAACAGTCGTAGCTCGATTACCGCCATACAGGCAGAGGGCACGCACGTACTGGTGGCAGGTCTTGACGGCCTGCTGGTTAACAGCCAGGACGGCGGCGCCAGCTTCGACGAGACGCTTAGCGGCGACGGCGTCTCGCTTACTGCAGCACTCATGCTGGGTGACGGCCAGCCGTTACTGTTTTCCCGCCATGGCGTGAGCGAAACGCCTTCAGGTCGAAACCCTCGCTGACCCCGCTCGGTCGGACCGTCCTCAAGCGGTGCGGCCGGGCTTATTCATGCCGGCGAATAGCGTTCCATATGTGATGACGAATACGTGTAAAAAACAACATAACAACTGTTGCGTTAAATAGGGCGCAGCAGTAGAGTCTGGCGAAACAACAACAAATTTTTCGGAGGCAAACCATGTCCGAGCTCAGCAGCAACGTTGACAAGTTCCGCCTTCTCGGCGGATGGGTCGAACAGCCAGACGATCTGCAGCCGGAGCTTGGGGATGACATCAATGCCGATGTGATCATCGTCGGCGCGGGCTTCGCCGGGCTGTCTACTGCCCTGGAGCTCACCGCGCTTGGTGCCAGCGTGGTGGTCCTCGAACAGGCATTTGCAGGCTTCGGCGCCAGCGGTCGCAATGCCGGCTACCTTGCCGGCAGCATGGGCGTCGAGTTCGAACTGTTCCACAAGCGGCTCGGCGTGGAACAGGCCAGCAAGGTCGTGTCCTTCTACGATGAAGGCGTGGCCTACGTGGAACGACGGCTGGGTGAGCTGGCCATCGATTGCGATTACCTGCCCAGCGGTGTCATCCGTGCCGTCATCCATCCCTCGCAGGAAAAGAGACTGCGCCACAGCATGGCGCTGGGACAGGAGCTGGGCTCGGTCACTCGATTTGTGGATCGCGATGAAATGCGCGCTCGCGGTATTCCGCCTGCGTTCCTTTTCGGTTGCATTCAGCACGGTGGCACGCTCGATCCCGGCAAGTACGTGATGGGCTTGCGCCGCGCGGCATTGCAGGCTGGTGTTCGCTTGTTCGAACAGACCAGGCTGCTGTCCTACAGTGACGGCCCAACCATTACCTGCCGAACCAGGAAAGGTTCGGCAAACGCGCCGGTCATGGTCCTGGCCACCAATGCTTACACGCCGCAACTGGGTTTGCTGCGCGACAAGGTCACGCCGCTACGGGTCTCGGCCATCGAGACACAGCCGCTGTCCGCTGCGCAACTGCAGTCCTTGGGTTGGCAGGGCCGGGAGGGCATCGTGACCCCCCACTGGACCATGGAGAGCCACCGCCTGACCGCACGCAACACCCTCCTGATAACCACCAAGCAACTGGGGTACGCCTACGGCTCGCAGACCCCGAACGAGCCGGACCGGGCGGCGTACGCCGCGTTGCGGCAAGCCCTGGACGACCGTTTCCCGTCATTGCGCGACGTGGCGATCGACAAGTGCTGGAGCGGCTATATAAGCCTTGCTTACGACGCCTTGCCGGTGGTTGGTGAAACCGGGCCGCACAGCAATATCTACTACACGGCTGGTTGCTCGGGACATGGCGTTGGCACCCAATCGCTGATCGGCTTCCTGCTGGCGGAACGTATCGGCGGCATCGAGCAGCCCTTGCTCACGGCGCTGCGCCACAAGACCCCCTCGACGCTTCCTGAACCTTTGCAGTGGTGCGCGGTGAAGGCCGCCCTGGCGGGTGTAAACCTGCTCGACAACGCCCTCAATCGACGGGCACGAGCGTCGTAACTGCGATCAGGCGCTGGCCGATCGCGGCGCGGCGCCTTGCCGATCCATCACCCCGGAGATGCAATGAACAATTATTCGAATGAGGCCATGCGTTTCACGGCATGGGCTTCGATCATCGGCGGACTGTTCGCCTACCTCAATGTCGGTTTCATGCTCATGGTCACTCAGGGTGACATGGCCGTGACGTTGCAGGGAACGACCATGCTGACCCTTCCGGCTGAAGTCAGGCAGTACTTCAGGCTGTCGATGTTCGCCGACATCCTGGGTTTCTACCTGCCAGTGCTGGCTGTGGGGGCTTATTTCTGGCGCGAGTTTCGCGATGAGGCAGGTGCGCTCGGGGACATGGCCCTGTTGTCCATCGTCACCTATGTGGTGCTTGGCGTAACCGGTGCGGGCCTGCAGCTTTCGGTGCTCAACCCACTGGCGCAATTGCACCTGACGGGCAGCGAGGCCGTGCGAGCTGGCGCCGAGGCAGCATGGACGACCATTGCAGTGGGTAGCCAGCGCGGGCTCTGGTGGTGCGAAGGCCCTGTTGTCCTGTTCTGGGGCATCGTCGTGGGGCGCCATTTGAAGAATGCCGGTTGGGGCAGCTCGATCCTGCTGCCGCTGAAGGTGGTGGGCTGGTGCTTCGGGCTGTACTTCGTTTCCGGCTTCTTTGCTGCCCTTGATCCGCTGACCAATGCCCTGCTGGTGCTCGTGGTACTGATCTTCCCGTTCTGGCTGGTGTTGTTCGGGTTGCAGTTGCGACGCCGGGCACTGCGCCTGCCGCTGGGCGCCTGAACATTTTAACGCTTCATCCCTTGCTTGCTGGACCTGAAGCGCCACGCAGTGGCGCAGCACAATCGAACAACAATAGCGTGAGGCTCCCTTTATGGCTGAAAAGCCTACCTCCAATTCATTGGATCTCAAGCGCCGGCAGTTGCTGAAGTTCGCTGGCGCTACCGCGGCCGTTGGCGGCCTCGGCCTGCATGTCGGCCTGGCCAGCGCCGCTGAACCTGTGGCGGCTGCGCATGGCGACGATGCGGGCATCCTGGATGTCGCCATCATCGGCGCCGGCATGGCCGGGCTCACGGCGGCCCGCGATCTGCTGAACGCCGGGTGCCGCTCATTCCAGGTGCTGGAAGCCCGTGAGCGGGTCGGCGGTCGGGTGCTCAATTACGACCTGGGCTCGGGCTACATCTCCGAGGTCGGTGGGCAGTGGATCGGGCCCGGCCAGACGGCCGTCGCCGACCTTGCCCGTGAGCTTCAAGTGGACACGTTCCCCACCTACTACCAGGGGAAGACTGTGGTTCTTGGGGGGGAAGGGCGACTGGAGATCGACTTGCAAGGCACCTTTGGCACCGATGAACGTATCGGCGCCAAGCTCAGCGAGCTCTCCAGGTTGGTACCGTCCGGTAAACCATGGGCTTCTTCCAAGGTCAGCGAGTTGGACAAGCTCTCGGCGGGTGATTGGCTGGCGCAACAAGATATCAAGCCTGAGGACAGGTCTGGCTGGGATACCAGCTTCATGCTCACCTGTGGCGTCGCGCCGGCCAAAATGAGCCTGCTGCACTTCCTGTCGATGATCAATTCGGCAAGCTGCGACTACATGAAGCTGGACTCGATCAAGGACAGCGCCCAGGGCACCCGCTTCGTTGGTGGCTCGCAGATACTGTGCACGCGCATGGCCGAGCAGTTGGGCGACCGGCTGCGCCTGGCCTGCCCGGTGCGCGCGATCAGCGAGTGGGACCGCGACGTCGTCACGCTGCACACTGACCAAGGGTTGATACGCGCCCGGCGGGTCATCGTCGCGATCCATCCGGCGCTGTGCAACCAGGTACGCTTCGAGCCCGCGCTGCCGGAAGGGCGCGCGGCGCTGCAGCGTGCCTGGCCGGCACACAGCCCTGCGCGCAAGACAGCGATGGTCTACAAGCGGCCGTTCTGGCGCGAGAAGGGCCTGAACGGCCACACCATGCAGGTCAAGGGGCCACTGCTATGGGCTTGGGACAACTCCCCACCCAACGGCGAAATCGGCGTGATCAACGCCTTCGTCGTCAATGCCATGCTGCCCTCCGACCACCAGGCCGCGCAGCAGGTGCTGACGGAAATCTACGCCCGCTCATTGGGTGAGGAAGCCTTGCAGCCAGTCGCCTACCACGATCATGACTGGGGACTGACAGATCCCTGGAGCCTCACCTGCGTGTCGGCGATTCCGCCAGGTTTCTGGAGCGAGCATGGCGAATCGTTGCGTCCGCCGTGCGGCAACCTCATCTGGTCGGGTACTGAAACTGCCGATATATGGGCCGGGTATATGGATGGCGCCGTGCGTTCAGGTCATCAAAGTGCACTGCAGGCGCTTGCCTCGCTACGTCGGGCATAGGGGACAGCGATGAAAAAGAAATTGTTGTGGGGTACGGCAGTGTTGCTGGTCGCCCTGCTGGCATTGTTCGGCCGTGACATGCTGGGCTTCTACCACCTCGTTACCTACATCGACAGCACTACCCAGGCCTATGAAGCGGACGGGCCCTGGCCCCAGACGGCCGATGCCTGCTACGGCTGCCATGGGATGCGCGGAAGCTCGCAGCACCAGCGTTACCCCAGCCTGGCAGGGCAGCCTGCCGATTACCTCAAGGCGCAGTTGCACGGCTTTGCCAATGGCACCCGTCATTTCCCGAACATGCAGCCACTGGCGATCAGCCTGGGTGACGCTGAAATCGACAAGCTGGCCAACTACTACGCTCGCCAGACGCCCATGGATAACCACACGTTCCAGCCTGATCCTGGCCTGCGCCAGCAAGGTGAGAAACTGGTCAAGGCGGGTGCCTGTGCTGCCTGCCATGGCGAGAAGCTGATGGGCCAAGGCGCATTCCCGCGTCTGGCTGGCCAAGGTGCCGACTACCTGCTGGTACAGCTGGACGCCTTTGCCCAAGGCAGCCGGGTCGATCCAACCGGTTCGATGAAGGCGGTTACCCAGACCCTCTCGGCACAAGACCGCAAGGCGCTGGCGCATTACCTTGCCGCCTTGGCGGCCACCCCGAAGTAAAGCCTTCATACCTACAAGAAAGAGACCTGAGCTATGGAAACCAAAGATGTTCTTGCGTTGCTCACTTGCGTCCTCCTGGTGGTTTCCGGGAGCACCTACGGCATCAAATTCCTGCGCAGAGCCAACTTCCTGCTGGGCCTGGAATGGTTGATCGTGGCATTTTCCGGCACCAACTTCCTGATCTACCTGCTGACCCAGTCGCAATTCTCCTACGGTATTTCGTATTTCTGCGATGCGTTTTCCCGCGGCTTTGGCATCCCGATCGTCACGGTGCTTGGCCTGATGGCCGTCACCCATGGCTTCCGGCCTTCGGCGGGCAAGGACGCTTTGATTTTCGCTATCACTTTTGCCTGCACGTTCGTGATGATCAAGGCTGATTTTATGATCAAGCCGCTTCCCTACTTCTACGTCATCATGTGGGCTGGCTACACGGTCTACCTGGCGTACTTCATCAGCCGCCTGGCGATGGTCGGCGAGTACCTGCACGCCTTCGGAGTCACGGTGGCGGCGATGCTGGGGCTACTGGTGGCCTGCATCTATGACTTCTACCCAATACCCGGGGACGACACGAAGGCCGTATTCATGTCGATAGCGCTGGCCAGCTGGTCTTTCATGATGATCCAGCTGTACTACGCGTACTTCGCCCTGGTGCGGGCAAAGCATCAAGCGGTGCCAGCGCGCTGACACACCTTGGTTTCCATGCTGGGGCCGCCCGCGCGGCCGCAGTTTGCAGTCGCAGCGATCCAAGAGATCCACCAGGAGTACTTACACAATGTCGATCGAGCAAGTCGCGCCGGAAGTCGAGCGGATGCGTGAAGTTTTCGCGCTTCAGCGCCACGCATTCGCCGAGGAACGCTACCCGTCCTATCAGACCCGGCGGGCCAACCTGCTGGCGCTCAAGGCGCTGGTGCTGGAGAACGCCGAGCGGATCGCCGCCGCCATATCCAAAGATTTCGGCCACCGCTCGGAGCACGAGACCAAGATGCTCGATATCTTCGGCCTGGTCAGCGAAATCAACCATGCGGTCCGCTGCCTGAAACGCTGGATGAAACCGCGCAAGCGCGGTGTCGGGATCTGGTTCAAGCCCGCGCGCGCTGCGGTGCTGGCCCAGCCGCTCGGGGTTATCGGGATTGCTGCGCCGTGGAACTACCCGCTTTACTTGACGTTGGGTCCGCTATGCGGCGCCCTGGCTGCCGGTAACCGGGCCATGATCAAAGTGGCCAGCGACTCCAGCCACTATGGTCGCTTGCTCGCCGAGTTGCTGGGCAAGCGGTTCGACCAGGACCTGGTGGCGGTGATACAGCCAGGTGCAGGTATCAACGACGGTTTCTCGCGGCTGCCCTTCGATCACCTGATCTTCACCGGCTCACCGGCGGTCGGCCGGCAGATCATGCGCAATTGCAGCGAAAATCTTACCCCGGTAACGCTGGAACTCGGCGGCAAGTCGCCTACCATCGTCGCCCCGGGTTACTCGTTGAGACAGGCCGCCGAGACCGTTCTTTGGGGCAAATGCCTGAATGCCGGGCAGACCTGCGTCGCGCCTGACTACCTGTTCCTGCCTGCCGGCAGCGAGGAAGAATTCCTCGCGCATGCCAGGGCGGCGGTGGCTCGAAATTACCCGCAACCGTTGGCTGACAACCCCGACTACAGCTGCATGATCAATGCGCGCCAGTTGGCACGTGTCGAAGCGCTGCTGACGGACGCCCGGGACAAAGGCGCGCGCGTGGTGGCGCTGGCGGATGTGGATGGCGCGCGTCGGGCGGGCAAGCTGACACCGCACCTGGTATTCGATGTGCGCGACGACATGCTGATCATGCAGGAGGAGATCTTCGGGCCCGTGTTGCCGGTACTGGCTTATCGCAAGCTCGAGGACGCAATCGGCTACATCAACGCCCATGAACGGCCCTTGGCGCTCTACCTGTTCGACGAAGACGCCGGCCGGGTCGAGACGGTGCTGCGCCAGACATTGTCCGGAGGTGTTTCGGTCAACAGCGTGATGCTGCATGTGCTGCAGGAAAACCTGCCGTTCGGTGGCGTGGGCAATTCAGGGCTCGGGCACTATCACGCCGAGGAAGGGTTCCAGACGTTCAGCAAGATGCGGCCGGTGTTCTACCAGGCGAAGTTCAATGGCAGTTTCCTGCTCAAACCGCCCTATGGGCGCCTGACCCAAGCCCTGATGCGCCTGATGTTGCGTTGAAAAGCGTTTGCTGGGTAGGGCTGACGAGGCTACATCGAGTTGACGCTACGATCGTCATGCCCTTTTTAGCGCCCTTCGGGGCGCTTTTTTTATGTTGATGTGAAAGGTCGGAAACCGCCAAGCCCTTCGAGCAGCGCCATCTGTGGCAGCGGGCGCGCCCTCGAAGCAGGCAGTGCAGTGCATGGCACCGACTTTGACGGTGTTCGCGGGCTTGCCCGCACAGTTCAGATGGCGTGCAGGCTTGGGGGCGGGAGGAGGGGAGATCGGGTAGGTGGAAACCGCCCATGCCTGGCATGGTGCAGGGCGGTTTAAGTCCGGGCGAGGGTGTCAGCCGTGGGCAATCCACTCAGCGGCGCGTTCGGCGATCATGATCGCGGCCGCGTTGGTATTGCCTCCGACCAGTGTCGGCATGATCGAGGCATCGACGACGCGCAGCCCCTCGATACCATGAACACGCAACTGGCTATCCACCACGGCCATCTCGTCCTGCCCCATCTTGCAGGTGCCGATTGGGTGGTAGATGGTGTCGGTGCGTTTGCGCAGCAGCTCGATCAACTGTTCATCATTGTGCAGGCCGGCGCTGTACATATCCCTGAGTCCGAAGCTGGCCATGGGCGTCTGGGCAATGATGTCACGGGTGATGCGGTAGCCTTTGAGCAGTGTTGCGACATCGTCGTCGTGGGCAAGGAAGTTGGGGTCGATACGCGGCGCCTTGCGCGGGTCTGGCGAGGCCAGGCCGACACTGCCGATGCTCTTGGGGCGAAGCACGCACACGTGGCAACTGAAGCCATGGCCCCAGTGCAGTTTGCGATTATGGTCATCCACCGTGCCAATCACCGAATGCAACTGGATATCCGGGCGCTCCAGCCCTGGATCGGTCTTGAGAAACGCGCCGGCCTCGGCGCAGTTGCTCGCAACCGGGCCATTGCGATGACGAGCGTAGTCGAACATGGCCTTGCCCATCTTCACGCCACCGCTCAGGGAAAAGCCCAGCAGCGAAGTGTCGTTGCTCTTGTAGCACAGCACCACGTCGGCGTGGTCCTGCAGGTTCTGGCCAACGCCCGGGAGCTCATGGCGCGGGGCGATGCCCTGGGGCTCGAGTTCGGCTGCCGAACCAATGCCGGAGAGCATCAGCAAGTGCGGGCTGCCAAAGGCGCCTGCTGACAGTATGACCTCCTTGCGCGCCCTCAGGTGCACGCGCGAGCCCTTGATCAGCGCCTGTACCCCGGTCGCCTGCTTGCCCAGCAGGACGATACTTTCGACATGGGTATGAGTGAGCACGGTAAGGTTGCTGCGATGGCGGACCGGCTTGAGGAATGCCGTCGCGGTGCTCCAGCGGCGGCCGTCGCGAATCGTCACATCGTAGTAGCCAGCGCCTTCCTGAGTGGCGCCGTTGAAGTCGGGGTTATAGCTGTGCCCGGCACGCAGCGCGGACTCCACGAAGGCTTCGCTGGCAGCGTGGCGATTGGCCGGGCTGACGTAGAGCTCGCCGTCGCCTCCGTGATACTCGCTACTGCCGCCGTGGTGCATTTCGCTCTTGCGAAAGTACGGCAGAACATCGTCGAAGCCCCAGCCTTCGTTGCCCAGCGCCTGCCAGTCATTGAAGTCGTCCTGATGGCCGCGGATGTAGATCATACCGTTGATCGAGCTGCTGCCTCCGAGCACCTTGCCTCGGGGCTGGTAGCCTACCCGCCCGCCCAGACCAGGCTGAGGGGTGGTCTTGAATGCCCAGTTGACGTGGCGCGTTGGCAGGATGGCAGCCAGGCCCAAGGGAGTATGGATAAGTGGTGATCGATCCTCCGGCCCTGCCTCGAGCAGGCAGACGGTGACACTGGGATCGGCACTGAGGCGATTGGCAAGGACACAGCCGGCAGAGCCGGCACCCACGATCAGATAATCGAATTCCATGTTGTTGTTCTCGGGGGAATCATTGGGAGGTCTGGGCAGGACAGGAACAGGTTCGCTAGCCATCCCAGTTCGTGTGGTCGTTGACGAAGTCCAGGATATGGCGCTGTGCCTGGAGGGCTTGCGGAAGCGCCGCAATCATCTGGAACACGTGCGGCATCTGTTGCCAGATTTCCAGGCGAACCGGCACTCCGGCCGCCGCCGCGCTGGCCGCCGCGCGGACCGAGTCGTCCAGCAGCATTTCGGTGCTGCCTACTTGCAATAACAGTGGTGGCAAGCCGGCGAAGGAGCCGAACAAGGGCGACACTTCAGGCGACGCGTGTTTTTCGGCCGATGCGTAGAAACCGCGGATAGCGATCGCGAAAGGCAGGGTGAAGATCGGGTCGTGACGGGCATTGCCCAGCGCGCTCGCACCACTGAGGGTGAAATCGAGGAACGGTGACAACAGCACTGCGCAGCTTGGCAGTTGTGCTCCCTCGTCCCTGAGCCGCTGCATCAGCGCCAGCGCAAGGTTGCCGCCGGCGGAGTCGCCAGCGATCACGATGTGTTCGGGCCTGGTCCCCTGTTCGAGCAGCCATCGGTAGGTGGCATGAGCCTGATCAAGCGCCGTGGGGAAGGGGCACTCGGGCGCGAGGCTGTAGTCCACCATCAGCGCCCTGGCCTTGAGCGGTCTGCACCAGTTCGCCACCATTGCGGCATAAATCTGCGGGGTGTAGGCGACGAACGCACCACCGTGGATGTACAGCAGCACGCGCTCCTGCCTGCAACTGGCCGGCGACAGCCAATGTGCAGGGGTACCGTTGCACGAGACTCTCGTCCGAAGCACGTCCGTTGGTAGCGCTTGGCCTTGGCGATCCAGCTGCGCGAACTGCTTGCGCAGGCGCTGGATATCGATACCCATGCCGTGGCGGGACTTGACCGACAGGCGCAATA
Source organism: Pseudomonas shirazica (assembly GCF_015168335.1). Lineage (NCBI taxonomy): Bacteria > Pseudomonadati > Pseudomonadota > Gammaproteobacteria > Pseudomonadales > Pseudomonadaceae > Pseudomonas > Pseudomonas shirazica. The sequence goes on along the minus strand of NZ_CP063456.1, from coordinate 2,510,899 downwards.
GCAGGTTGAGCAGCCTGCGCTTCCAGCGACCTTCGCTCGGGTCGATGAAACGGGTATCGGCCCGGCTTCTCGCAGGGGCGTTCATGACGCCACCTCGCGCGCTGGTGAGCCCGGCCATTGGTAGTCACGCAACGCCTGGCGCAACTGGATCTTGCTGACCTTGCCGGTGGCAGTGTGCGGCAGTGCCTCGACGAACACCACGTCGTCAGGGATGCAGAAGCGTGCCACTTTGCCGGTATAGAGCGCGAGGATCGCCTCACGGGTCGGCGCCTCTCCAGGCTTGGCGACAACTACCAGCAGCGGGCGTTCGTCCCATTTCGGATGGGCGATGCCCAGCGCGGCAGCTTCAGCGACGGCAGGGTGGCCCATGGCGATGTTCTCCAGCTCGATTGAACTGATCCACTCACCGCCCGACTTGATCACATCCTTGGCCCGGTCGGTGATCTGCATGAACCCGTCCTGGTCGAGACTGGCGACGTCGCCGGTCGGGAACCAGCCGTTCACCAGCGGCGTTTCATCACTGCGGTAGTAGCGATCGACCACCCAATGGCCACGTACAACCAGGGCTCCCGAGGTCTTGCCGTCACGCACTACCTCGTTGCCATCATCGTCAACGGTTTTCAGCTCGATGCCGAACAGTGGTCGACCTTGCTTGATGCTGATGGCAAAGCGCGCTTCTTCGTCCAGGGGCAGGTGCGACGCTTTCAAGGTATTGACGGTGCCCGTCGGTGACATTTCGGTCATGCCCCAGGCGTGCTGGATCCGGATACCGAACTCCTGTTCGAAGCTGCGCATCAGTGCAGGCGGACAGGCGGCACCACCGACCACCAGACGCTGCAGGCTGGGCAGGCGCTTTCCGGTCTGCTGCATGTACTGCTGAAGGCTCAGCCACACGGTGGGCACGCCGGCCGAGAAGGTGACACCTTCCTGTTCGAACAGCTTGAAGACGCTCTGACCATCAAGGCCGGCACCGGGCAGCACTAGCTTGGCGCCCACCAAGGCCGCGGAGTACGGCAGCCCCCAGGCATTGACATGGAACATTGGCACGATCGGTGCCACGACCTCGCGGGCCGACAGCGAGAGCGAGTCGGGCAGGGCACTGGACAGCGCGTGCAGCAGCGTGGCGCGATGGGAGTAGAGCACGCCCTTGGGGTTGCCGGTGGTTCCGGAGGTGTAGCACAGCGCCGCCGCCGCATGCTCATCGAGGGTCGGCCAGACGAACGTCGCGGGCTCGGCAGCCAGCAGCTCCTCGTAGCACAGCAGGCGGGTCTCGCCCGCAGTCGGCATCTGCGCAGCATCCGACAAGGCGATCCAGTGCTTCACGCTCGGGCACTGCGCCGCGATGTCGGCGACCAGCGGAGCGAAGCTCTCGTCAAAGCAGACCACCTCGTCTTCGGCATGCCCGATGATCCACGCGACCTGCTCCGGGAACAGTCGCGGGTTGATGGTGTGGGTGATCGCCCCCATGCCCGAAATCGCATAGTAGAGCTCGAAATGACGGTAGCCATTCCAGGCCAGGGTACCCACCCGGTCGCCAGGTTTGACGCCCAGGCGGGTCAGGGCGTTGGCGGCTTGCCTGGCACGCTGGTGAGCGTCGGCATAGGTGTAGCGGTGCAGGGCGCCGTCAGGGAGGCAGGAAACGATTTCCGTATCGCCGTGATACCGCTGCGCATGCTCCAGCAGTGAAGGAATGGTCAGCGGGAGCGTCATCATTTGACCTAGCATGATATTCAGCCTTTTACCTTTCTTGTTTTTCACGCACTGGCGGCGAGGCCGTGGGCGTCGTGGTTCAACCGGTGACCTTGGCGGGCCGCGGGGTGAGTGCTTGTTGCTGGGCGCGCTGGAACTCCAGGTGGTGGTCTTCGATCGGGTCCTTGAGCAACATCTTCTTGTCGCGCCCGTAGTGCATGAATACGAACCAGGGGTGCGACCGGCCCTGACGCGGCAGGAAGTGCTGGTCACGCTGGATGTAGCCGGACTTCATCGAATTCAGGATCCCGTCGCTCAACGCGTTGTTGGCGTTGTCGTAAGGCGTCACGACATCCAGGTTGCGTTGTTCCATGTAGCGGAACAGGCGGCACAGGTAAGTGGCGGCCAGGCCGACCTTCAGCGTCCACGAAACGTTGGTGTAGCCGAAGATCCAGGCCATGTTCGGCAGGTTTTCCAGCAGCACACCCTTGTAGGTCATCTGCTCGCCGATCGGGTACGGCGTGCCGTCGACCGAGACGGTCATGCCGCCGAGCAACTGCAAACGCAGCCCGGTGGCAGTGATGATGATGTCGGCAGGCAGCTCCTTGCCCGACTTGAGTCGAATGCCATGCTCGGTGAAACGCTCGATATGGTCCGTTTCCACCGACGCCTGGCCGTTGCGAATGGACTTGAACAGGTCGCCGTCGGGTACGGCGCACAGGCGCTCGTCCCAAGGCATGTAAGTCGGGGTGAAGTGGCGCATGTCGGCATTCGGGCCTACCTGGCGGCGCACGTGTGCCAGGATGATCCTGCGCATCAGGCGTGGCCATTGCCGGCAGGCAATGTAAACGGCGCGGTACAGCATGATGTTGCGTTTGCGTGCCAGGCCGAGCGCCCAGCTTGCGGGCATGATGCGGGAGAGCACGCCCGTGAGCTTATCGGTCGAAGGCAACGAGTAGATGTACGAGGGGGAGCGTTGCAGCATCGTGATATGGCGGGTCTTGTCGGCCATCGCCGGAATCAGCGTGGCAGCGGTTGCGCCGCTGCCAATGACCACGACATTCTTGTCGCGATAGTCCAGGTCCTCGGGCCAATGCTGGGGATGGATCCGCACACCTTTGAAGTCGTTCTCCCCTGGAAAGGCGGGCAGAAAACCCTCGTCATGGTTGTAGTAGCCGGTGCAGCAGAGCAGGAATCGGCAGGTGTAATGCCGGATATCCCCGCTGGCTTCGTGCAGCACCGTCAATTGCCACAGGCGCTGCTGGCTGCACCAGTTCGCACTGAGGGTCCTGAGGCCGTAATGGATCTTGTCGGCAAGGCCGTACTGCTTTGCCGTGTCCTGGATGTAGCGCCGGATCGAGGCTCCGTCAGCCAGCACCTTGGGGCTGTCCCACAGGCGGAACTTGTAGCCGTAACTCAGCATGTCCGAGTCGGAGCGGATGCCTGGATAGCGGAACAAGTCCCAGGTTCCGCCCATGCATTCACGCCGTTCCAGAATGGCGAGATTGCGGTTGGGAAACTCGTCCATCAGATGGCACGCCGTGCCGATGCCGGACAGGCCTGCACCGATGATCAAGGTATCGAAATGAAGGTTGCTCATGGAGTCTCCGCGCCTTCGGAATTTGACCGGGTCATTGATTGAAAGGTGGGTATCAGCGCGCACGCGATCACGCGGTAGTCGTTCGGCAGCCGCGAGACGGCAGTGCTGAGGCCCGGAGGAGGGTGGCCGGCAGCGGGTGGGGCAATGGAGTCGTGCATACGATGCGCTCCGTTGATTGTTGTTGTTTGACTGCACTGTAATCCGCTCTCGACTTTAACGCAACGACTGTTATGTTTAAGTTCGAAACGTTTTTTTCCCGCCGCACCAAGCTCGCGTGATAGCGCCGTGGAACAGGGGCGGAGGCTGAGCATCCGCCCTTTGACAGGTCAGCGGCTGGCGGCGGCAAGGCCTGCGAGGTAGTGCGCCAGCGCTTGTGCCTCGGCTGGCGAAAGTAGACCGGCAGTCGCGTTCATGGCCCCACTCGGGTCTGTCCGCGTGCCCTGCTTGAACGCCAGGAGCTGGCTGAGCAGATAAGCTTGTCCCTGCCCGGCGAGGCGCGGCCCAGCTGCCCCGCCCATGAAATCGCTGCCATGACAGGCGCTACAGCCACGCGCTGCGGCGCTCGCCTGGCCCTCGGCCGACAACCGCTCATCCGCCGCCGGGGTGTCTGTGCGCAGCGGCGCCTGCCGGGCAAAATACTGCGCCAGCGACGCGATCTGGTCGTCGGTCAATGTTGCGGCCAGTGGCTCCATTTGCGCACTTTGCCGTTTGCCCTCGGCAAATTCCTTGAGTTGTGTCTGGAGGTAGCTGGCCTGCTGCCCGGCGAGGGATGGGTACTGCTCGTTCTGTGACTGCCCGGAGGCACCATGGCATGCGTTGCAGGTATCCTGGGGTTGCGGCCAGGTTCCGACATCGGCGTCGTAGCGGGCGTAATGGCTGTCCAGTGCACTCATGAATCGATAGCCTGCTAGCATTTGCGGGCCGGCAATGACTGCCGCCAGCACAAGCCCGGTAACGCCGATCGCAACACCTATCAGCAAAGCGCGTTTCATCATGCGTTCCTCCGATTGGCAACCAGCGCCTGCAACGCTTCCAGGGCAGCTCGGTGGCCGGAGCGCACTGCGCCATCCATGCTGCTGGCCCAGATGTCAGCGGTTTCGGTGCCCGACCAGATCAGTCGACCGACGGCAGGTTTCAGGTAGCGGCCCCAACGGGTGAGAAAACCGGGAGGGATGGCGCCGACGCAGGTCAAGGTCCAGGGGTCGACCTTGGCCCAGTCGTGATCGTGGTACTGCCTGAACTGCAAGGCTTCATCACCCAATGCCTGGGCAAAAATGCCGGCCAGCGTCTGGCTCGCCCGTTCGGCTTCATGTGTTAGCTGGGCGCTGCGCACGAACGCCGAAAGGATGCCGACGCTGCCATCGGCGGGCGAGTTGTCGCAGGAAAAGATCAGGGGGCCATCGGCCTGGCTGATCTGCCCATTGAGCCCTTTGTCTCGCCAGAATGGCCGGTCGTAGACATGCACCGTCTTGCGCATCGGTGCATGGGCAGGCCACAGCCGTTGCAGTTGCGCGCGCCCCTCGGGCAAAGCCGGCTCGAAGACAATCTGGTGGCACAGTGCGGGATGCAGTGCAACGATCACCTGGCGGGCGCGGACCAGCCCCTGGTCTGTGTAGATTTCGACGATGTCCCTGTCCCAGTTGGCGATCTTGCGTACCGGGCTGGACAGCCTCATGCGGTCGCCCAACGCCTCTGCCATGCGCGTGCTCAATACATGGGAACCGCCCACGAAGCGGGTCTCCTGGGCGCCGCCATGGAAGCCCTCCAGCTTTTCCATGCTGCAGTCGGCCGAGTTGATAAGTGAGAGGTAGTGGAGCAGGGCCAGGCTGGCTGGCGGAGTACCGGTGGTCAGGCCTATTGAGGTGTCAAAGCTGAAACGGCTGGCATTGTCGATGCCTTGACTCGTCAGCCATTGGGCTACCGACAGCTTGTCGATTTCGGCCGCATCGGCTGCGGTCCACGGCTCCTTGCTCGGAACCTTCCGCGATAGTTGGTTGAGCTTCGCAGTGACAGGGTTGCCATGGGCGGCGCTGAGATCTTCCTCGTATCGGGCGTCGCCCGCCAGATAGACATTGCGACCCTGGTAATAGCTCGGGAAGGTCTCTACTTCCAGTTCGCGTGCCAAGTCGAAGATGGCCGTCTGTCCGGGGCCTGCCCATTGCCCTCCGGCCTCCGCGATCACACCGCCGCCGAGCTGATGGTTGACGGTTCGTCCCCCTACTCGATCCCGAGCCTCCAGTACGGCGAAGGAGGTGCAGCCAGCGCGATGCAGATCTCTGGCTGCGGTGAGGCCGGCAAGCCCGGCGCCGATGACAACCACGTCCAGTACATCTGACGGGGCTGCCTCTACCGTCTGGGCCAGCGCTCGCCCGGCGAGCCCCGTACCACCTGCCAACGCCACGCCAGCGAGCGCCTGCAGAAGCAGACGCCGGCGGCATGCCGGCGAAGACGTGTCTTCAGTGTTCATTTTTTTGCCTCGGCACGCTATTGTTGTATTTAAATAACCGTAGTTATGTAAAATAGCGCAGCGCGATCGTCGTGCAAAGAGGGAGCGAGCGTCCAGTCATCGTTTCAGCCCCGAAAATCGGGCGTCGATCCCTACGCGACCTATATTAAATAGTCGGCGTTATCCAAATTTGCTGCACACAACCCGAGGAGCTACCCATGAACATGTTGAAAGTGATAGCCGTTGCATCGATCATCAGCGCGCCAGTGGTCTATGCCGCGGACAAGACCGAAGCCGACAACTGTACTGCCAAGATCGACCAGCTCGACGCTATCGAGCGTTCCGAGGGCGCCGGCCAACACGGTGGAGTGGCCACGGATATTCGAAAACTGATTGCGCAGGCCAAGGAAGCTCGGGAAAAGGGCGATGGGAAAGGGTGCCTGGCCGCAGCCAACAGGGCACTGAGCGTGTATAAGAACGCGTCCAAGTAGGAGGCTTCACCGCCCAAAGGCGGGGCGAGATTAGCCAGGGCCGGACGAATTCCCGTCCGGCCTACGCCTTATGGTTCTGCTTCGATCAGGCTTTGCGCGAGCGCCTGTGCTTGGCAGGGGGCGCTATCAGCGTGATGAGCGCATCGAGCAGGGTATTCCCGCGCTCGGCGCTGAAGCGCTCGGGCTCGATCGGCATCATCATCAGCCAGCCGTCGCAGATGGTGCTGATCTGGTCAGCCAGTACATCCGGCGGTAGGTCGTCGCGGACTTTGCCTTGGCGCTGCTCTTCCTCGATCACCACGGTAAACACCTGGCGGAATCTGGCATAGCGCTGCTTGATGACATGTGCGAACGCCGGCTCGTGCCGTGCATGGGTCAGCAATTGCAACCAGGAAAGCCAGAGCGTCGACTCGCCATCGTTGACCCACTCCATCCACTGTCGGAGTAACGCGGGAATGTTCATCTCCGCCTGATTCGCTGCCAACATCGTGTCGACCTGGTCGAACAGGCTCTGGGCGACCTCAGTGATCATCTCTTCCTTGTTGGCGAAGTAATAGGTCACCGCGCCTGTGGTGCAGCCTGCGTGTTTTGCGACATTGCGCATCGAAGCCCCGGCGTAGCCATCCCGCGCGATCACGGTAATGGCCGCCTCCAGCAATTCTGCACGCTTGGCGTCGCGGTCGCCCACGGGCCGTCCCCGGCGTGTTGAACTGCGAGGTGCACTCGTACCGGCGGAAGTGGTGGCTGTTCTGGAAGGTGACTTGGAATCAGGCATGGGGTCTCAGGATTTCAGGACGAAAACGTTTCTGGATCAGGTGGCTGGCTTCCACGGTTGGCTCAGCATAGAGAAATCGAGCGTGGATTACACCTGCCTGAAGACAGGAATGATTCTCCACGCCGATTGAAGCGGCAGCCGGGCCTTTGCCAATCACCGCCGAGTCAGGCGCTACCGCTTCCTGCTACAGCTACCGCGCGAATCTCCACTACCAGCTCTGGCAGGGCTAGCTCTGTGATACCGACCGCAGTCCAGGAAGGATACTGTGAGGGGAAGTATTCATCCTTGATACTGGCGAATACTGGCATGTCAGCCCGTAGCCGGGTGTGAAAAGTGGTCAGTTCGACCACATCCTCCAGGCCTGCACCAGCCGCTTGCAGCACCTTGGCCAGCGACTGGAATGCCAGGTGTATCTGGGCTGCCACGTCGCTTTCAGGTTTCATTTCGCTGTCGATGCCGACCTGCCCCGATACCCAGATGAGGTCGCCAACGCGGGTTGCCTGGGAATAGTGAAACTGATCGTAGAACAGCTGGGTTGGCGGTGGATTGATCGCTAGCCGTTTCAAGGGGGTGGTATTCATGGTGCCTCCTGTTCAGACAACCTGGCGGAAGGTGGGATGGCGAAACGCGGCACCGGCCGTGAGCTGCTTGAGCTCTTCGGTGAACAGCACGCCTTGCGGTGGGTATCCCGCTTTGCTTTCCTTCGGTAGCGGCTTGAAGGTGGCGTCGTCACCGAAGAAGCGGAAAACGAAGGTGTGGCGGCTGGGGAAGTCGCTGTCGACTGGAGCGCCGCCGTGCAAGGACGCCGGATGCAGCAGGATCACGTCACCGGGTTCGGTGGCCCACGACAGCACATCGTAAGCGTGTGGGTTCAGTTTGCGCTCGGCTTCGATGTCGGGCAGGCGGGGAAGGGCGCCGTTGTCGTGCAGCGGTTGCGTCGGATCATCAGGGTCGGCGAACGTGGTGCCATCGTAGCGTGGCCCACGATGCGAACCACGGATGATCTCCAGGGCGTTGCGTTGCGGGATGGATTCGAAGCTGATCCAGGCATTGCCCCAATGCTCGCCGGCCCAGGGCAGGTAGGAGGTGTCCTGGTGCCAGAGGGTCCGGGAGCCTTGCCCGCCGGCTTTCAGGAAGACCTCTTCAGCAAAATACCAGACATTCCGCGAACCCCAGATCCGGGCAAAGAGGTTGCCCAGCGGCAGGGTTTCGACAAGCGCTTCGAGGCGCTGTTTGGCCACCGGGTTGGCATTGTCGACATGCGACTGCTGCGTAGTGCCAGCGAACATTCGGGTTGCATGGGGGCCATGGTTTTCCACGGCCCAGTCATACGCTTCACGACAGCGCGCCAGTTGCTCCTGGTTCAGAAGCCCCTTGACCAACACGGCGCCATCTTCATGAAAAGCCCTGCTTATCGAGTCTTGCATGAGCGTCCTCCCGGACCGTTTTTTTGTAGGTATCCAGGAGGCTAGCAAGCAGTCACATATATGACAACAACAGTTATGTGAATATGTGTTTCTGAGAACAATCAGCTCAAGGCTTGGACATCCAGTCGATCACCGCTGCATAGTCCTCTGCTGTGCAGTCCATGCACAAGCCGCGGGCAGGCATGGCGTTGAAACCTTCCGTGACATGCTTGACCAGCACATCCTTGCCTTGAGCGAGCCGCGGCTTCCAGGCTTCGGCGTCACCTTTTTTCGGCGCCATCGGTAGCTGGCCGTTATGGCACATCTGGCAACTGCGATTGAACACGCTCTCTGGGGGTTGTGCCGCATGGGCCAGGGAGGTGAGTGACACACAGACGGAAAATATCGATACCAAGGCGCTTTTCATGGTCATGCTCTCAAGATGTTGTTTTTAGATAAGGGATATTGTTATAGCGCTCGCGCCTGGCTTGCGAAGTTGCTACGCATCTCGTCCAGGACGGGCATCACTATGCTGACCTACTCCGCTAATGGAGTTTTCCGGCTGATATCAAGTTCGAGTAGCGCATCCAGCTGTGTTTCAATCTGCAGGAAACGCATGGCGCGTTTAGGGGAAACAGCACTAGCGATGCGCCGTGTGTACTTCTCACGGAGTTCTATGTGGTCTTCCTGGAGGGTGTAAATCCGATCGAGCAACTCTGTGGCCAGCTCATCGGTCACATAGCCTTTGTTATAGGCCTGGCCGTAGTCGATCATGGTTTCCAGGATGTTCTTGTTGATTTTCAGGGCCTCTGCCCGGTAGGTGTTATAGATCGGCCAGAATTTTTCGTTTTCCTGACCCTCCAGGCCCATGTTGTTTTTAACCACGATTTTGCGTTTGTAGTCGGCATCATCCAGGTTGTTCTGTATCTGTGCCTGGTTCTGTCGCATGACGTCCTTGCCGGAGGGAAGCTCGTGCTCGGCAGCCAACAATGGCAGGCTGCAAAATGCAAGTAGCATAGCGGTGGTTCTTAAAAGCATTTCTATTCCTTGGCAATTGCCCGGGGAGGGCGGCGCATTATTTGAACAGTGCTGTCGTCAGCGTCTGATCGATTTTTCGCGAAGTAAGTCCTGGGAAAACAGCTGTACTGGCTTTCGGTAGTTTCGTGAGGGGCGAAGTCCTTCGTGATTACCTTTTCCAAGTGAGCCCCTCACGTGTAGCGAGATACCTAGAAATGGACTTTAATGGCTTAAATGAGCCAATAAAGACTCATTAGAGTCGAATTTATCACTGCCCCGATACGCAAGCAAGACGCCTCAGCGGCTGCGCTCGAGATTCTTCTTCGCAGCTGCCGCCAAGTCCGGCGGCAGGAAGTCCTTGTCCGGGTTGTAGTCCGGCTTCAGGTATCGCTTGAGGTCCTGCAGGTCCTGCGGGCTCAAGGTGCCGGCCGCCTGCTTCAGGCTCAGGTTGTCGAGGATGTAGTCATAGCGGCTGTTGTTGTAGTCGCGCACCGAGGTGTACAGCTGACGCTGGGCATCGAGCACGTCGACGATGTTGCGGGTACCCACCTGATAGCCGATCTCGGTGGCTTCCAGCGCGCTCTGGTTGGAGATGATCGACTGCTTGCGCGCCTGCACCTGTTCCACGTCGGTGTTCACTGCGCGGTGCAGGTTGCGGGTGTTCTCCACCACCTGGCGGCGCAGGCTTTCGCGCTGCTGCTCGCTCTGGCTCAGGCGCTGGTAGGCCTCGCGCACCTGCGAGCTGGTCAGGCCGCCGCTGTAGATAGGAATGTTCAACTGCAGGCCGATGCTGGTCTGCTCCACGTCGCCACCGTAGTGCACGTTTGGCTGGGCGGCCGAGTTGGTGAAGCCAAGATTGTCGTTGTCCCCTTTCTGGTACTTGGCAACCGCATCCAGCGTCGGCGCATGGCCGGCCTTGCGCTGGCGCAGGGTTTCCTCGGCAGCGGTGACCGCGTGGTTGGTGGCCAGCAGGTTGAGGTTCTGGCGCCCGGCGGTTTCAACCCAGGCCATGGCGTCGTTGGGCGTTGGCACCTGTACCGGTAGGGTATGCACCACGCCCTGGATCGAGGAGTACTCGCGGTTGGTCAGGGTAACCAGTGCCTCGAAGGCATCCTGTACCTGGCGCTCGGCAATGATCCGGTTGGCCCGTGCCGTGTCATAGCTAGCTTGGGATTGCAGTACGTCGGTCTTGTCGGAAAGGCCGACGTCGAACCGTTCGTTGGACTGGTCCAGCTGGCGCTTGAAGGCAGCTTCCTCAGCCTTGGTCGCGGCCAGGTTGTCCTGGGCGCGGAGCACGGCGAAGTAGTTTTGCGCGGTTTGCAGGATCAGGTTCTGCTCGGTCGCCGACAGCTCCAGTGCCGCCTGTTCGTTGACCGCCTCGGCCGCCTGCAACTGGAACCAGCGGTCAGCGCGAAAGATCGGTTGCGCCAGGGTCGCGCTCCAGGTATTGCCGCTGCGGTTGCTGGTGGCCGACGGCTCGTCGAACTTGGTGCGGGTGTTCTGCATCTCGGCACCGGCCGAAAGATTGGGCAGCAACCCGGCACGGGCCTGCGGCACCACTTCGCGGCGGGCGCCGTAATCGGCGCGGGCTGCAGCCAGGTCAGCATTATTGTCGACCGCTTCCTGGTAGACGCTGACCAGGTCGGTCTTCACTGTTTGGGGCACGTCAGCTGCCCAGACCACTCCGTTGGACGCACAAGACACGGCTATCGCCAGTGAGAGTTTGCGCAGCATGGTGGCAATCCTTCAGTACTGATTTGTGGATACGTATTCAGCTTGGCTTGTCCCGCTCTGGCAGCCGCTTTGTTGAACTGCCTGAAGTCCTAGCACAGGGCGCACAGGCGCTTGCCCTCTATGCACGTGGATAGGCTGCACTTACAATAACGAGTGATATGCTAATGCTTGGGTCGTGCTGAGGCAACGGTTGAACAGCGGTAATTGCCTTGCGTTCAGTCACGGCCTTTGGATTGTGTACCTCGCCCATGCTGTGACAGCTCCTGCTGAGCCTGGACAAGGAGGTAGTGACGAGCAGAACGCTGTTTTGCTTTGCGCTTGTGGCAAGCCCCCTGCAGGAGCAGGGAATGTATCGAGAAACCGGCTGCGAGTGCGCCCTGGGGCACCAGCCGTGCGGAACCATTTCATGAAGAGGGCATTTGACATGACGCTGCTCAAGTCGGTACTGGCATGCGGTTTATTGGGCAGTCTGGGCCTTGCGCTTGTCGGGTGTCGTGAGGAGGTTCGTTCAGAGGAACCGCTACGCGCCGTTCGGACCCAGATCGTAAAGGCCGCCACCATCGGTGAGGAGGTTGCCCAGACGGGAGAGGTACAAGCTCAGGTCGTGACCGATCTCGGCTTTCGCATCGGCGGGCGCGTAGCCACTCGAACCGCGGAAGTCGGAATGAGCGTTGCCAAGGGGCAGGTTCTGGCGACGCTCGAACCTAATGATGTGCAAAATGAACTGCGGGCCGCGGAAGCCGAATTGACAAGTGCCGAAGCGACCGAGCAGCTTGCCAGGTCTCAGTTGAGCCAACAACGCACGCTGTTTGACAAACAGTTCGTCGCGCGTGTACGTGTTGAAGAGGCCGAGGCAAACTGGCGAGCCGCGAACGCAAGACTGAATGTTGCGAAAACCAGATTGTTTACGACACGCGACAAGCTTTCCTACACGGAGCTGCGTGCGCCAAACGCAGCCATCGTCAGCGCTGTCGCTGTGAACGCAGGACAAGTCGTCGATGCGGGGCAATTGGCGATCAAGCTGTCCTCGACAAACGACCGCGTTGCAGTCTTCAACGTGTCCGAGCAGCTTTACACATCGGTTCCGTCCGATGTGAAAGTGGAAGTGGCACTCGTATCTGACCCGTCGATCAAAGTCATCGGCTCAATTCGCGATGCAAGCCCTACTGCTGATGTGGCAACACGTACTTACCGGGTTCGTGTTGCTTTACCGGATGCGCCTCCTGTTATGACGCTTGGGGCTACCGTGACCGGGCGCCTTGTTTTGAGTGGCAAGCCTCTGGTCATCCTGCCAGCCTCTGCATTGACCAGTGACGGTGGTACGCCTGCTGTATATGTCGTCCAGCCCACCACGCATGAACTTGTGCGCAAACCAGTCGTAGTTGCGCGCTACACGGCTGGCCAGACGATCATCGAATCCGGGCTAACGGAAGGTGAGGCGGTCGTAACCGCTGGGGTGAGCAAACTCAGACTTGGGCAAAAAGTCTCGTATGACGCAGAGCAGGTGACGAAATGAGATCGAAGCCAAAACTCGATAAAGAGCAGTCAGGCTTCAACCTCTCGGCGTGGTCGATCGGTCAAAAGCCTCTAATGTTTTTCCTGATGCTCATTACGCTCGTGGGCGGAATGAGCAGCTATGAAAACCTGAGCCGAAACGAAGATCCTGCATTCACCATCAAAACCATGGTGGTGGCTGCGCGCTGGCCAGGCGCGAACATTGAAGACACGACGAACCTGCTGACTGATCGGCTGGAAAAGAAGCTGGAAGAGATACCCTATCTCGACCGACTCGATAGCTACACGCGTCCCGGCGAAACCGTCATCATGGTCAACCTGCGTGATGATGCTCCGTCGCGGATCGTACCTGACGCGTGGTACCAGGTTCGCAAGAAAATGGCAGATATCGGCGCAACGCTTCCGGCGGGTGTTCAAGGGCCATTTTTTGACGACGAGTTTGGCGATACCTATGGCCAGATTTTCGGCTTTACCGGCGAAGGCTTTTCCGATCGGGAGCTGCGTGACTACCTTGAGGGAGTGCGTGCGGAGCTACTGCGCCTTCCCAGCATTGGCAAGGTGCAACTGCTCGGTGTGCAAGAGGAGCAGATCGTCGTGGAGTTTTCGCCTGCCAGGCTTGCGGCTTTTGGCTTGGACGAAGAGGCGATCCTGCACGCGCTGAAGGCGCAAAACGCTGTCATTCCTTCCGGAACGGTACGGTTGCCTGATGACAAGATCGCTCTGCGAGTGAGCGGAGGGTTTGCCTCCGAGGAAAGTTTGCGCAGTTTGACGTTGCGAGCTGACAACCGGTTTGTGCCACTGACCGAGCTTGTCGATATCCGGAGAATCCCGGCCGACCCGCCAGCGCCATTGTTCCGGGTGAACGGCGAAAAAGCGCTCGGCCTTGCCGTTTCGATGGCCGCAGGCGGCAATCTCCTGGAGTTTGGAGAGGCGGTGCGGGCCCGTATGAATGAGGTCGGAGCGACCCTTCCCTACGGTATCGAAATGGCGCTGGTAGCCGACCAGTCTACTGTCGTGAAGCAGGCGGTTAGCGGGTTTTTGACGGTGTTGGCTGAGGCAGTTGCGATCGTCCTGGCAGTGTCGTTTCTGTCACTCGGTGTGCGTGCCGGCCTGGTTGTGAGTATTTCGATCCCGTTCGTGTTGGCGCTGACGTTCATCGGGATGGAGATCATGGGTATCGGTCTTCAGCGAATCTCTTTGGGCGCGTTGATTATTGCGTTGGGGCTGCTTGTCGATGACGCGATGATCACCGTCGAGGCCATGGTCGGGAAACTGGAAGAAGGCTGGAACCTGTCGCGGGCGGCGAGCTTTGCCTACGAGTCAACAGCGTTTCCAATGTTGACGGGCACGCTCGTCATGATTGCCGGATTCATTCCAGTTGGCTTCGCGGCTTCAAGTGCCGGCGAATACTGCTACTCGATGTTCATGGTGGTATTGATTTCATTATCAGCATCCTGGGTGGTAGCGGTTCTGTTTTCACCCTTGCTTGGCACCCTGATTCTACCTAAGGCTCTGCCGCACCATGAGCATGGCGGAGGTAAACTCATGGGCGCCTACCGGCGGACCTTGGGCTGGGTTCTGCAGCATCGCGCAATAACGCTCGGCGCTGCAGTCACGGCTTTTGTCGCCTCCCTCGGCGCTGCATCTTATCTTGAGCAGCAGTTCTTTCCGCCCTCGGACAGGCCAGAGCTGCTGGTAAGCCTGACGCTGCCGCAAAATGCTTCCCTGGATGCGACGGAGCGCGAAGCGGCAAAGCTCGAGAAGTTGCTTAAAGCTGACCCTGCTGTCGAGCGTTTTTCAACCTATATCGGCTCTGGGGCTATCCGTTTCTATCTGCCCATGGAAGTTTTGCTGCAGAACGAGAACATCACTCAAACTGTCGTGATCGCCAAAGGGGTCAAAGAACGGGATGCCCTGCAGGCACGCCTGGCTGAGAGTTTCAAAACAGAGTTTTCCGGCCTCATCGCGCGCGCGACTCCGCTTGAGTTGGGCCCGCCGGTGGGCTGGCCGTTGAAGTACCGTGTCACCGGCCCGGATCAGGCCACGGTCCGTGATTTGGCGTCGCGCCTGGCCAACATTTTATCTGCCAACTCCGACACCCGTGAGGTCCACCTTCTATCAGGCGAGCCGCAAAGAAGTGTCCTGGTCAAGGTTGACCAGACCCAGGCACGAGCATTGGGCCTGTCTTCAGAGGACGTTGCCAGTGCCTTGGCGACGATTTTCTCTGGTTCTGCGGTGACCAGTGTGCGTGACAAGGACCGTCTTGTGGACGTGATCGTACGGGCGCAAAGCGGTGAACGGACCGACCTTGCGACCCTTGCGAACCTGCAGATACGTACACCTCAAGGCCATACCATTCCCTTGAGCCAGATTGCTGTCCTCAGCTATGGCGTCGAAGACCCGATCATCTGGAGAAGGCAGCGTCTTCCTTTGATCACTGTTCAAGGGGATGTTCGCGAAGGGCTCGAGGCTGCAACAGTTGTGCAGGCACTGGCGCCAGCGGTAGCGGATTTTGCTGCGCTGCTACCCAAGGGCTACAACATCGCGACAGGCGGAGCAGTCGAGGAGGCTGCCAAAGGCAGTGCGTCACTGGCTGCTGTTCTGCCTATTACGGCGTTGGTGATGTGCGTGCTGTTGATGGTGCAGTTGCGTAGTTTCTCGCGGATGTTCCTGGCGCTGGCGATGGCGCCGTTCGGCTTGATCGGTGTGGTCATGGCGATGTTGCCGACCGGGACACCTATGGGGTTCGTCGCACAGCTTGGTGTAATTGCACTTGTCGGTATGATCGTCCGCAATGCCGTTATCCTGATCGAAGAAGTGGATATCAACATCAGTACCGGCCAGTCGCCGCGTGAGGCTATCACGCATGCCGCCATTCACCGGGCGCGCCCCATTGTGTTGACGGCGTGTGCGGCAATTCTTGGGATGATTCCAATCGCGCCTCAGATTTTCTGGGGGCCCATGGCTTTTTCGGTCATCGGCGGGCTTGCCGTTGCCACGATCATTACGTTGACCGTTCTACCCAGTGCCTTGTCGCTTTTGCTGCAATGGGAACATCGAAATGTTCAACCTCGACACGCGGAACATCCAGAGGTGTCGCAAGAGCACAACTAGGGTCGGCGAAATGGCCATTTGAACGAGCTGGCATCCAGACCCGAAGATACCGGCGCCGATAACATCGATAACCAAGGTTCAACCTTGGTTATCGTTTTCTACGGGCCGTTGCCAGTTCCGCGTCGCTTTATCGCGTGGTGCCACCTGGTGCTTCTTTGGCGGCTTGCAGAACGATGGTGTCAAACCATTTCTCCATGAAGGCGTCATTTTCGAACCACTGACATAGCGCAAATGCCGTTGCGGGAAAGCCGGAGATGGAACGCTGTTGCCTGATGTTCGTGATGGTCATCCGCGGGCCACCGCTTTTGATGGTGACGACATCGCCTCTAAACAGGTTTTTCATCCAATACCTCTGTTGTGTTTGCAGTGCTCTGTAGGCGGCTCGCTGCGCCTTGGAGGAAAGCCGGTGATCAACTCGCGACCAATGCCGAGAGGCGGTGCAACGTGGCACGGCCGCGATCAGATGATGCATGTTCTTTTTTGATTCTAATGAGACATAATTGACTCATTAGTGATTCGAAGATATCATCCGGGTCGTTTTCAATCAAGGCTGTGGTGAATGATGGGCAAGATACATACGATAGGGATGGGTGGGCTGCTAGCTGTTGCGGTGGCGTTGGCCGGTTGCGGAGCGGGTGAGGAGCCACAGGCCGCCTCTGCAGCGGTTATGCCCGTGGAGACCGTGACGGTGACGACCGAACAGTTGGCGCTCGCCTCGACGCTGCCTGGCCGGGTCGAGCCGATGCGCGTAGCCGAGGTGCGTGCCCGTGTGGCCGGTATCGTCTTGCACAAGCGTTTTGAAGAAGGTGCCGATGTCAAGGCCGGCGACGTGCTGTTCCAGATCGACCCTGAGCCATTCAAGGTGGCCCTGGCGCGCGCCGAAGGCGACCTGGCGCGTGCTCAGGCGGTACAGCAAGAGGCTCAGGCGCGGGTCAAGCGCTACGAGCCCCTAGTCAAGATCGAAGCTGTCAGTCAGCAAGATTTCGATAGTGCCACCGCCGAACTGCGCAGTGCCCAGGCCGCTGTGCGTACGGCACAGGCCGACGTGCAGTCCGCACGCCTGAACCTTGGCTACGCCACGGTAACCGCGCCCATTTCCGGCCGCATCGGGCGTGCCCTGACCACCGAAGGTGCGCTGGTCGGGCAGGGCGACGCCACGTTGATGGCACGCATCCAGCAGCTCGATCCGATCTACGTCGACTTCACACAGTCTGCCGCCGATGCCCTGCGTCTGCGTCAGGCGCTCACGGAAGGTGCCCTGACAGGCGGCGAAGATAAGGTCCTGAGCGCCCAGGTCGAAGGCACCGGCTACCAGCGCGAAGGCGCACTGATGTTCACTGATGTCGCGGTTGACCGCGGCACGGGCCAGGTCACCTTGCGCGGGCGCTTCGACAACCGCGACGGAATCCTCCTGCCAGGCATGTATGTGCGTGTGCGCACCCCACAGGGCACCGACCAGCAGGCCATCCTGGTGCCGCAACGGGCGGTGCAGCGTGGCAGCGACGGCATGGCACGGGTGATGGTGGTGGGATCCGACAACCTGGCCGAGGTGCGCAGCGTGCGTACCGGCGTGATGCAAGGCTCGCGCTGGCAAATCAGCGAAGGCCTGCGTGCCGGTGACCAGGTCATTGTCGGCAGCCCGGCCGGATTGGCCCCTGGCATGCCCGTGGCGCCGGCTCAGGCGCAACAGGCCGCGGCGCACTAAGACGAGGTTAGCGAGATGTCCAAGTTCTTCATCAATCGGCCGAATTTTGCCTGGGTCGTGGCGCTGTTCATTTCCCTGGCCGGCCTGCTGGTGATCCCGGCGCTGCCGGTGGCCCAGTATCCCAGCGTTGCGCCGCCACAGATTTCCATCACCGCCACCTACCCGGGGGCTTCCGCCAAGGTGCTAGTGGAATCGGTGACCAGCATCATCGAGGAGTCGCTCAACGGCGCGAAGGGCCTGCTGTACTACGAGTCCACCAACAACTCCAACGGTGTCGCCGAGGTGATGGTGACTTTTGAACCCGGTACGCTGCCGGACATGGCCCAGGTCGATGTGCAGAACCGCCTGAAGAAGGCCGAGGCGCGTATGCCCCAGGCTGTGCTGACCCAGGGGCTGAAGGTGGAGCAGGCAAGTTCGGGCTTCCTGCTGATGTATGCCCTGACCAGTGCGACAGGTGGGCGCGACAACGTAACGGCGTTGGCAGACTATGCGGCGCGTAACATCAATAACGAACTGCTGCGCGTACCCGGCGTGGGCAAGCTGCAGTTCTTCGCCTCCGAAGCGGCCATGCGCGTCTGGGTCGACCCGCAGAAACTGGTGGGCTACGGCCTTTCCATCGACGACATCAGCAATGCCATCCGAGGTCAGAACGTCCAGGTACCTGCTGGCAGCTTCGGCAGCACGCCGGGCGCCAGCGAGCAGGAACTGACCGCGACCTTGGCCGTGCAAGGCACCCTGGAAACCCCCGAAGCGTTCGCCGGTATCGTTCTGCGTGCCAACCCGGACGGTTCCAGCGTGCGCCTGGGTGATGTCGCACGCATGGCCATCGGTAGCGAGAACTACAACCTGTCAGCGCGCCTGGATGGTAAACCCGCAGTGGTAGCTGCAGTGCAACTGGCCCCTGGGGCCAACGCCATCCAGACCGCGACGCTGGTCAAGGAACGCCTGGCGGAACTTGCGCAGTTCTTCCCCGAGGGCGTCGAGTATTCGGTGCCCTACGACACCTCGCGCTTCGTCGACGTGGCCATCGAGAAGGTGATCCACACCTTGATCGAAGCCATGGTGCTGGTGTTCCTTGTGATGTTCCTGTTCCTGCAGAACGTGCGCTATACCCTGATCCCGTCGATCGTGGTGCCGGTGTGCCTGCTCGGCACGCTGATGATCATGAAACTGCTCGGTTTCTCGGTGAACATGATGACCATGTTCGGCATGGTGCTGGCTATCGGCATCCTGGTGGACGACGCCATCGTGGTTGTGGAGAACGTAGAGCGCCTGATGGCCGAGGAAGGGTTGTCGCCGGTAGACGCAACCATCAAGGCGATGGGGCAGGTGTCCGGAGCGATCATCGGTATCACCATGGTGCTGGCAGCGGTGTTTCTGCCGCTGGCGTTCATGTCCGGCTCGGTGGGGGTGATCTATCAGCAGTTCTCGGTGTCGCTGGCGGTATCGATCCTGTTCTCTGGCTTCCTGGCCCTGACCTTCACCCCCGCGTTGTGCGCCACGCTGCTCAAGCCGGTAGCACATGGGCATCATGAAAAGGGCGGTTTCTTTGGTGCTTTCAACCGCACATTCGCCCGCATGACAGAACGTTACTCGGTAATGAACAGTGCCCTGGTGGCGAGTGCCGGGCGTTGGATGCTGGCCTACGTGGGCATCCTGGTGGTCCTCGGTTACTCCTATGTACGAGTACCTGAGGCTTTTGTCCCCGCCGAGGATCTGGGCTACGGCATCGTCGACGTGCAGTTGCCGCCGGGCGCCAGCCGGGTGCGTACTGATCACACTGCCGAGACACTGGAAGCTTTCCTGATGTCCCGAGAGGCTGTCGCCAACACTATTGTCGTGACTGGTTTCAGCTTCTCGGGCCAGGGCGAGAATGCCGCGCTGGCTTTCCCGACCTACAAAGACTGGTCGTTACGTGGCGAGGAGCAATCCGCAGCAGCTGAAACTGCCGTGGTCAATGAGCAGTTCGTTGCCAACGGCGACGGTGCCATCACCGCGGTCATGCCGCCGCCAATCGACGGCCTGGGCAACTCCGGTGGTTTCGCCCTGCGCCTGATGGACCGTGGCGGCCTTGGGCGCGAGGCATTGCTGGCCGCCCGCGATCAACTGCTGGCCCGCGCCAATGACAACCCGGTGATCCTCTACGCAATGATGGAAGGCCTGGCCGAGGCGCCGCAGTTGCGCGTGCAGATCGACCGCGAGAAGGCCCGCGCCCTGGGCGTGAACTTCGAGTCGATCAACAACACCCTGGCCACCGCCTTTGGTTCTGCGGTGATCAACGACTTCAGCAACGCCGGGCGCCAGCAGCGCGTGGTGGTGCAGGCCGAGCAGGGCGCACGCATGACCCCGGAGAGCGTGCTGCACCTGTATGCGCCGAACGCCCAAGGCGAGCAAGTGCCGTTCAGTGCCTTCGTCACCACCCGGTGGGAAGAAGGGCCGGTGCAACTGGTGCGCTACAACGGCTACCCGTCGATCCGCATCGCTGGCGACGCGTCGCCGGGCCACAGTACCGGCCAGGCCATGGCCGAGATGGAGCGCCTGGTCAGTGAGCTGCCGCCGGGGATCGGCTACGCCTGGACCGGCCTGTCGTACCAGGAGAAGGTGTCCAGCGGCCAGGCCGCCGGCCTGTTCGCCTTGGCCATCCTGGTGGTGTTCCTGCTGCTGGTAGCGCTCTACGAGAGCTGGGCGATCCCGCTGACGGTGATGCTGATCGTGCCGATTGGTGCGCTGGGCGCGGTGTGGGCGGTACTGCTCACCGGTCTGCCCAACGACGTGTATTTCAAGGTTGGCCTGATCACCATCATCGGCCTGGCGGCGAAGAACGCGATCCTGATCGTCGAGTTCGCCAAGGAACTATGGGAGAAGGGCTACAGCTTGAGCGACGCCGCCATCGAGGCCGCGCGCCTGCGCTTCCGCCCGATCGTGATGACCTCCATGGCCTTCATCCTCGGCGTGGTGCCGCTGGCCATCGCCACCGGCGCTGGCGCGGCCAGCCAGCGCGCCATTGGTACCGGAGTGATTGGTGGCATGCTCAGCGCAACCTTGCTGGGCGTGGTGTTCGTGCCGATCTGTTTCGTCTGGGTGCTCAAGCTGCTCAAGCGCAAGCCGGCCCACATGCAACACGCTGTCGAGGTGGTGAAGTAATGGTCATGGGTAATCTTGCAATTCCATTCGCGCTGGCCTGTGCCCTGGTCGGCTGCTCGCTGGCCCCGACCTACCAGCGCCCCGAGGCACCGGTGCCGGCGCAATGGGGCAATGCCACCGGGCAGCAGGGCCAGGCCGTGGCGCAGTTGGACTGGCAGGCGTTCATTGTTGACCCTACGCTGCGCCAGCTGGTCGGCAGCGCACTGGGCAACAACCGTTCCCTGCGCCAGGCCTTGCTCGATATCGAGCAGGCCCGTGCGCTATATGGCATTCGGCGTGCCGACCGCATGCCAGGGCTGAACGCCGGCGCTTCGGGCAATCGCCAGCATTTACCGTCGGACCTTTCCAGCGATGGCCGTGAAGGCGTCAACAGCACTTATCAGGTAGGGCTGTCGCTGCCGGAGTACGAAATCGACTTGTTCGGCCGCGTGAAAAGCCTGAGCGACGCAGCGCTTGAGCAGTATCTGGCAACCGAGGAAGTCAGCCGGGCTGCACATATTGCCCTGATCGCCGAGGTCAGCCAGGCCTATCTGACCCTCGATGGCGCCGAGCGACGCCTGGCGCTGACCCGGAAGACCCTTGGCAGCCGCGAAGACTCCCTCGCCCTGGTCGGCCAGCGCCGCACCGTAGGCACCGCGACGGCGCTGGACCATCAGGAGGCACTGGGGCTGGTCGAGCAGTCGCGGGCAGAGCTGGAGTCCATCCTGCGCGAACAGCAGCAGGCTTACAACGCTCTGGTGCTGCTGCTCGGTAACGCCAGCGCGGCCAAGGTAATCCCTGCCCAACGGCCTAAGGCGCCGATGGTGTTGCAGGACATCGCCCCGGGTGCACCGTCGGCACTGATCGAGCGGCGTCCGGACATTCTTGCCGCCGAGCACCGGCTGCGGGCGCGTAACGCTGATATCGGCGCGGCACGGGCGGCGTTCTTTCCGCGGATCAGCCTGACCGGCAGCTTCGGTACCTCCAGCGCGCAGATGTCCGGGCTATTCGAGGGTGGCTCGCGCAGTTGGGGCTTCATGCCGCAACTGACATTGCCGCTGTTCGACGCCGGGCGTAACAAGGCTGCCCTGAGCCTGGCCGAGGCGCGCAAGGACTCGGCGGTTGCAGCTTACGAAGGCACGATCCAGACCGCCTTCCGGGAAGTGGCCGATGCACTGGCCGCCAGTGATACCTTGCGGCGTGAGGAGATCGCACGCAAAGCGTTGGCCGACACCAGCCGGGCGAGCCTGGCACTGGCGAAGGCTCGCTACGAGGGTGGCGTGGACAGCCATCTGCGGTACCTGGATGCGCAGCGCAACACCTACCTGAACGAAGCGGCCGCTATCGAGGCGAGTATCGAGCGGCAAAAATCGCTTGTCGACCTGTTCCGCGCCCTCGGTGGTGGCTGGCCTGCGCGGGGATAGCCCATCGATCCTTTGGTTGGTCTGGCCAACCGCTTTTGCCCCTGAGCGATCAGGGGCATTTTTTTATCCGGGCATAAACTAGCGAGATGCCGCCACGGCGCCATTGAGGAAAAGATTCTCGAGCGTCAACGCAGATGTTGCACTGGCCGCGCGACCGCGGCGTTCGGCATCGACAATTCCGTAGACCAGGCTAAGAAACATCTCGGTAAATACTGCAGCGCTGATATCGATGCGGAAAAAACCGGCTTGCTGACCACGTAGGAAATAGTCGTCCAGCGCGTCGGCGTAGGCTCGCCAACCCTGGTTGGCCTCACTGCCGTCAAAGGTGTCCGGGCGGTATTGGAAGAGCAGGAACACCATCATTTCGCGGTGCTTGAAATGCTCGGTGATCAAACGTCGCAATGCCGCAAGCGGTTCACTGCTTTTCAGATCGGCATCGGCGATCACTTGACGCAGAACTTGCTCGCCGTAACCTTCCAGCAAGCTGACCAGATTGTCTCTAGTACCGCAGAAGCGATGCAGGGTCGCCTTGCTGACACCGGCCGTTTCCGCCAACTCTTTCAGCGTGGCTCTGGGGTGGATAACAATTGCTGCGGCGAGTGCCTTGAGCAGACGTTCGTCGGTGGCTGAAAGGTGCATGGAAGATTCTCGATTACCTGAATCTGACCATTGTGCGGCAACCGAATCAAAAATACATCATTTGAGTTCTTTAAGATTCATATGGGGCGGGGCGGAACTGATAGATTATGGAGATACAAAGGGCCGTTGGGGATTAAATTCAGCGAGCAAGAAGCATGAAGTGGAGTCCCCAATAGCTGGCGCACGGGCGGTTGTCCGTAAGAATTTATACATAAGGAGCGGCCTGATGGGGGAGCCTCCATCCTACGCTCACATGCCTTCTACTGACAGCAATCGACCCGGGGCGAATCGCTTCATCGCCCTCTAATCCTCATGGCCACCCGAGCCGTCGATCGCGTGCAACTTGGCCCAGTCAGCCGGGTATTGACTAAGCGTGCTGTACGCCAGAGTCCGCAGCAACCCGTCGCCGTCAGAAGACTCCAACCGGCATCCCATCCTCGTGCACGCCAAGCGGACGACTATGAACCACCCAGCAACCGTTGACACCAGCGCACGGCATTTAATGATCCGCCTACAACAGAATCGAGACGGCAAATCAAAAGGCGAGGGTGCTCTCCTAATTGAGCTGCAGGAGTGGCACAAACGCACGCCTATTCGGGCGAAAGGCTTCCGTGGGGCAAAGGCTTCCGATGGATTCGGTGACTTTCGTCGCCATAACCACCAGATATGTATAATTTAGTACGTTGAACGTATTATAAAACAATTTCTCAGCCAATAAGGTCGGATAAGATTTAGTTATCAGATCTAAATGGGTGGAGGGTAGGGCATGGCAGTAGGCGTACCAGAAAACGACGTGTTTGCCGCCGCGGACACGGTCCTGGCCCGCGGTGAGCGGCCGACGGTGGAACGGGTACGCTTGGAGTTGGGGCGCGGTAGCCCGGCGCGGGTCGGTGCGTTACTCGACCAATGGTGGGAACAGTTGGCGGGGCGCCTGCGCGGAGAAACGCGGTGTGAGCACGACCTTCGCTGCGCATCTTGTCCACGGCTTTATCAAACACAGCTTGGAGGAGGGCGCGGATTTGCCGATCAGACAAGCCTGCTCGACCCTTGAGCGTTTTGATCAGCGGCGTACTATCTCCTGGATGAGGTAAGTCGGGGAGCCCCAGGAATCGCCGATAGCGTTTTAAATAACGCTCTACGTATATATCCCGCACGGCAATCTTGGCCGCCTTGTTGCCTTTACCCACCGCGAAGTACCACCAGTTGCCTTCATCATCTAAGCGAAAGTCACCCATGGTGGGTTTCCAATTCTTTCGGCCGGCGAGATCTGAAACCCGCAGGTACATGGCGAACAGCGTGGCAACAATAAACAAGGTTCGTTCATGCCGTTCCGGCTAGGTGTTCGCCATCTCCTCAACAGTATCCAGGACAAAGTCCCATTGCAGGGGCGTGAGTGCCCGCGAAGAAGCAACTTCAAGTTCTTGCGTAGAAAATCGGTTGCCTTTCTTGAGGAGGCGAAACGGATTCGTTTGGGCGAAGCCGTCTTCAATGAGAAATTCATAGAACCGGCTGCAGACGGTAAACACTTGGTTTAACGTGCCATTCGCCGCTTGATAGTGCTGGGCACTGCGAGATTCTGTGGCCGTCGCCTTGCGAGACTTAATGTTGAAAGGATGCCATTTCGGATTAGGGATCCAGCCATCACGAGCATCCATCGCTGCCGGGTTATTCAGGAAGCGGCTGCGGGTCACCGGACCCACCCAGTCAGCCGGCGGGTTTCGACAGAAATCCAGATAATCTTGCGCATCCTGGCGCTTGAGCTGGTTCAGCGGTTTCCTTTGGACCAGCAGTGCCCACAGCAACAAGCGCTCCGTATGACTGCGGTACGAGTTGAACGTCTGCGCGTTGTCGGAAAATGCGCGCAGGAATGCACGCACCGCAGCGTAGCCACGATCAGCTTCCAAAGCCGCTTGACACTCATTCAAAAAGGAAGCGACGCAGGCGAGTGATGAGCCCAGCAAACTAAAGTCTTGCTCGATGAAGTTATCGTAGGTTTCGAACAGGGTGTGGGTGCGCGCGCCATGGAATACCAGCCAGAATTTTGAAGACAATAGACTTCCAGTTATGACAGTAATCGGAAGTTTCAACCTTTTGAGAACAAATAGCGATAGCCTCAGATGGGGACAGAATACGGACGGGCACTTCCAAACACGTCATTTAACATAATACTCATTATGCGCTAGTCTATATTTGGTCACCAGACCACGAGTGAGGCACTTTGGGACCAGGGAAAGCTTCCTGGTCGATTTGATCTTCCCGCTCTGATCGATCGCTGGCCCACCAGCGCGGTCGTCAATCCGGTACCTCTGTCCGTGGTGCCTGCGATGCAAAAACGAAATCAGACCTTCGCACCTCAAGCGTCAGGCCAGCCATGTGCTTTCAGATTTGCGCGCAGGCCAGGAGCTTTCGGCATCACCGCACTTACTGTTCAGCCTTGCCCATCCCATTTCCATCCGCTGCCATTTGGAACGCAACGCGTGCGCATCCTCATTCCATGCCTCGTGTATGGATTGCAGGCTACGGCGATCAGTTCACATGATCGGCCTTATCGTTCAGCTCCCTGAATCCAGTCGCGCACCAACCGTTCACGTTGTTCATCAGATAACGCCGGCCTGCTGCAGGCCAAAGTTTGCCTTGATCATGAAGTAGCGACCGTCTGTTGGCTTCTTCGCGGGAAAGCCCTGCACCTGCATGTAGAACGCAAGCTTGAGGTTAACGCGGTACCTGTGGGAGCGGCGCCGCGCCGGCTTCTTCACGGTGAGCCCTCCCAAAAGTACAACGCAAGCTTCAGGTTCACACGATAACTATGGGAGCGGTTTCAGCCGCGGACTGACTGGCATGCGACTACTGACGATACCGGGACAGCACCCTGCGGAACACTACGTTTGCGGCTAATATGCAAATAAATTATAACTATGCTAAATATTCATTTAGAGTAGTTATATTAAAGCACCCACCTACCTGAGCATCCGCACCGAACTGGTCGCATCACAGGCCATATCCAGGTCCTCTCCTGAGAGGAAGGCTCACTATGGTTGACATTATTTTTTTTCAAATCAGCCCGCCAAAACGCCTGTAAAAGCCTTCATTCACATCCGGCAAAGGCCCATCAGCCGTCTCCAGCGCTGCGTTCAGCCATTCTTCCGCCTTGGCAAACACCAGCCGATAGAGGTTACGGCACAACTGTCGCGCGGCCCTTCCCTCCCAATCCCCAGGCAGCAGCTCGTCCGGCAGTTGCGGGTCGCGCAGCAGCAGCCGGCGGTATTCGTGAATCAGCAGCGTACGCGCCAGGAAGCAATCCTGCGCATCAAGTTGTTGCTGCTCTTTCAAACCTTGCCATAGCGGCCTGAACAGCTGGATGAACTCGCTGTACTGCTGCCCCAGTTCGTCGATACGCCAGCTTTCCCGCACCTGGGCACGCATGGCCTTGGATGCCAGCACTTCCTGGGTGTGGGTTTCGAAGACGATGCTGTCGTCGCTCGCCTCCAGGTCACGCAAGGTGGCGGCCAGGTCGGCGCGGTCTGCCCGTGGGCAGCCCAGCAGGTTCGGCGCCATGGTCCCGAAGCCCTGCCACTCCAATTCTTCACGCAAAGCCTTGCGCTTGCCGGCCTCCAGTTGCGAGAGCAAAACCAGTGTCCAGGCACCGTCCCAGGCTGGCTGGCTGGGGCTGTAGACCCGCTTGAAGGCCTTCTCGAAACGCCGGCGGCCGGTACCTGTCAGGCTGTAGTAGCTGCGGCGGCCAACCTTTTCGGCAGTGAGCCAGCCTTCCTTGGTAAGGCGGAAGATCGATGTGCGGATCAGGCGCTCGTTGATGCCGATCGGCTCCAGCAGGTTGATCAGGCTACCCAGCCAGACGGTTCCGCCGT
Source organism: Pseudomonas shirazica (assembly GCF_015168335.1). Taxonomy (NCBI): domain Bacteria; kingdom Pseudomonadati; phylum Pseudomonadota; class Gammaproteobacteria; order Pseudomonadales; family Pseudomonadaceae; genus Pseudomonas; species Pseudomonas shirazica. The sequence continues at coordinate 2,484,355 of NZ_CP063456.1, read as the reverse complement.
GGGGCTCGATGGCGTCGCCGTACAAAGTGATGATCAGGGAACTGGCGCGGATCGGCGTCTGTTCCTGGAAGCGGGTGATCAGGTTGTTCAGTGGGGCGAGATTGCTCATGGGCGAACTGTGCGCGGTTAAAGCACCGACTATACCTGCGCGGCGGGCCGCCTGACCATTGCGTGACGCTGCCAGGCTCATGCCGATGCCTGGCCTTTGGGCCTGACGCCAGTGTCTTCCATGCGTGGGCGCTCGGGCTCGACCTCGGTCAGTGGTGGGCATTCGACCATGCTGTTCATGCAGCGTTGCGCCAGGTGCTGATACTCCGCCGTGCCACGTTGCTTCCAGGCCAGTTCCTGTTCGGTCAGTGGGCGCTTGACCTGAGCTGGCGAGCCCATCACCAGGCTTTGTGCCGCACATTCGAAACCCGCCTTGACGAATGCCGTGGCCCCAACGATGCAGCGCGGTGCCACATGGGCACCATCCATCACCACCGCGTTCATGCCGATCAGGGCGTCTTCGCCCACGCGACAGCCGTGCAGCATGGCGCCATGCCCGACATGCCCGTTGCGTTCGACCACCGTATCGCCACCCGGGAAACCATGCATCACGCAGGTGTCCTGCAGGTTGGCACCCTCCTCCAGCACGATACGGCCGAAATCCCCCCTTAGTGACGCCAGTGGGCCGACGTAGCAACGAGGGCCGACGATGACATCACCAATCAGCACGGCGCTGGGGTGCACGTAGGCTGTCGGATGAACCACGGGCGTCAGGCCGTCCAGTCGATAGCAAGGCATGGCAAAGCTCCTGAAATGATTTCAAATGCGCCTTGATCTTGTATCACAATCTTGTGATGCGTCAATCGCCATGGTCGTGTATCACTTTTGCTGGGGTCATTGAGCTCCATTAAATTCAGCGTTAATCGTTAATTATAAGGTGATGAAGCGATTCAACATCATAAAACCCTTTGCTGAGGCAGGTGTCACCCCCACAAAAAGAGATACATGAAACAATTTTTGATGTTGCATTGTTGTATCGCATAATGCATATACTGGTTCCACCTGGACGTGATCCCCGCATCACGCCTCTGCAAACAATTCCAAGAAATGCCGGCCCCACGATGTGCCGTGCGTGCAGCCAGAGGAACCCGACATGCCGCGATATCTCGATGTGCAGGCGCCTGAACACGGCGTCCAGCTCATTACCCTGCAACGGCCCGAGGCGCTCAACGCCCTGTGCACCGAGCTACTGGCAGAGCTGGCCGCAGCGCTGGAAGCGGCCGGGCAAGACGAACAGACCCGCGCGGTGGTCATCACCGGCAGCCGCAAGGCATTCGCCGCAGGCGCCGATATCCGCGAGATGGCCGAGCGCGACCTGGTCGGCATCCTCAACGACCCCCGGGTGGCCCACTGGCAAAGCATCGCCGCCTTCGCCAAGCCACTGATCGCCGCCGTCAACGGCTACGCCCTGGGTGGCGGCTGCGAACTGGTGATGTGTGCCGACATCGTCATCGCCGGCAGCGACGCCCGTTTCGGCCAGCCGGAAATCAACCTCGGCATCATCCCCGGTGCCGGTGGCACCCAGCGCCTGCTACGGGCAGTAGGCAAGCCGCTGGCCATGCAAATGGTGCTGACGGGCGAAGCCATCACCGCCCGTCATGCCTTGCAGGCCGGATTGGTCAGCGAAATCACCCAGCCGGAACTCACCGTAGAACGCGCCCTGCACATCGCCCGCAGCATCGCCGCCAAGGCCCCGCTGGCAGTGCGTCTGGCCAAGGAAGCATTGCTCAAAGCCGGCGATACCGACCTGGCCAGCGGCCTGCGTTTCGAACGCCATGCCTTCACCTTGCTGGCCGGCACCGCCGACCGCGACGAAGGTATCCGTGCCTTCCAGGAAAAACGCCAGGCCCGCTTCCAGGGCCGCTGATCATCTTTCCCTCGACTGACGGAGCGAGCCTGTCATGACTTTCCAGCACATCCTGTTTTCCATCGAGGACGGCGTCGCCCTCCTCTCGTTGAATCGCCCCGAGCAGCTGAACAGCTTCAATACCGCCATGCACCTGGAAGTGCGCGAGGCGCTCAAGCAAGTACGCCAGAGCAGCGAAGCCCGGGTGTTGTTGCTGACTGCCGAAGGCCGGGGTTTCTGCGCCGGCCAGGACCTGTCCGATCGCAACGTCGCCCCGGGCGCCGAGATGCCGGACCTGGGCGAATCGATCGACAAGTTCTACAACCCGCTGGTGCGCACCCTGCGCGACCTGCCGCTGCCGGTGATCTGTGCGGTGAACGGCGTGGCTGCAGGCGCCGGTGCCAACATCCCGCTGGCCTGCGACCTGGTGCTGGCCAGCCGCTCGGCCAGTTTCATCCAGGCCTTCTGCAAGATCGGCCTGGTACCCGACTCCGGCGGCACCTGGCTGCTGCCGCGCCTGGTCGGCATGGCACGGGCCAAGGCTCTGGCCATGCTGGGCGAGCGCCTGGGCGCCGAACAGGCTCAGCAATGGGGGCTGATCCACCGCGTGGTGGACGATGCCGCGCTGCGCGACGAAGCCCTCACCCTCGCCCGCCAGCTCGCCACCCAGCCCACTTACGGCCTGGCCCTGATCAAGCGCAGCCTGAACGCCAGCTTCGACAACGGTTTCGATGAACAGCTGGAGCTGGAGCGCGACCTGCAGCGCCTGGCCGGGCGCAGCGAGGACTATCGCGAAGGCGTGAGTGCCTTCATGAACAAGCGCACGCCGGCATTCAAGGGGCGTTGATCATGAGCGTACTCGCAAGCAATACCCAGGTGGCGGTGATAGGTGCAGGCGCCATGGGCGCAGGCATCGCCCAGGTTGCGGCCCAGGCCGGCCACCCGGTAAAGCTCTACGACAACCGCCCGGGCGCTGCCGCCCAGGCGGTGGCCGGCATAGACCGGCAACTTGCCCGCCTGGTGGAAAAAGGCAAGATGCAGGCTACCGAACGGGAAGCCATAAGCGCCCGGCTGTGCCCGGTAGACGCCCTCGAAGCCCTGGCCGATGCTCGCCTGGTGATCGAGGCCATTGTCGAGAACCTGCAGGTCAAGCAGGCGCTGTTCAGCCAGCTGGAAGCCTTGTGCGCCACCGACTGCATCCTCGCCAGCAACACTTCGTCGCTGTCCATCACCAGCCTCGCCGCCGGGCTGCAACGCCCGCACCAGGTGGTTGGCATGCACTTCTTCAACCCGGCGCCGCTGATGGCCCTGGTCGAAGTGGTCTCGGGCCTGGCCACCGCCCCGGCTGTTGCCGCGTGCATTCATGCCACCGCCCAGGCCTGGGGCAAGCAGCCGGTGCACACGCGCTCCACGCCGGGCTTCATCGTCAACCGCGTGGCGCGGCCGTTCTACGCCGAAAGCCTGCGCCTGCTGCAGGAAGGCGCAGCCGATTGCGCCAGCCTCGATGCGCTGCTGCGTGATGCCGGTGGTTTCCGCATGGGCGCATTCGAACTCACCGACCTGATCGGCCACGATGTCAATTACGCCGTTACCTGTTCGGTCTTCGATGCGTTCTATGGCGACTTCCGCTTCCAGCCTTCGCTGGTGCAAAAAGAACTGGTGGACGCGGGCCGCCTCGGGCGCAAGACCGGCCAAGGCTTCTATAGCTATGCCGAAGGCGCCGAACGCCCGCAGCCAGCCGAACTGCATAGCCCCGCCATAGTCGATGCCTGCGTCGTCGAAGGCGACCTGGGGGTGATGCAGCCTCTGGCCGAACGCCTGCGCCAAAGCGGCGTCGCCGTGACCCAACGCGCCGGCAGCGGTCTGATCCAGGTGGGCGATGCCACCCTGGCGCTGTCCGATGGCCGCCTGGCCAGCCAGCGCGCCCGGGAAGACGGCCTGCGCAACCTGGTACTGGTCGACCTGGCCCTGGACTACACCACCGCCACCCGCCTCGCCATCAGCTGGTCGGCCGACACCAGCGACAACGCTCGCGACCAGGCGGTGGCCTTGCTGCGGCGTGCCGGTCTGAAGGTAACGGCGGTCGCCGACCTGCCCGGCCTGGTGGTGCTGCGTACCGTGGCGATGCTCGCCAACGAGGCCGCCGATGCCGTGCTGCAAGGTGTCGGCAGCGCCGCCGACATCGATCTGGCCATGCGCGCCGGCGTCAACTACCCCTGCGGCCCGCTGGCCTGGGCCGCGAACCTCGGCATCCCCCACACCCTGCGCGTGCTCGACAACCTGCAGCGCAGCTACGGCGAGAGCCGCTACCGCCCTTCCCTGCTGTTACGCCGCTGCGAAGCCAAAGGAGGCACCCTGCATGACTGAAGTCGAACTGGCACAAGCCTGTGCCCAGGCCATGTACGCCCGCGACCAGGCCACCCAGGGCCTGGGCATCCGCTTGCTGGAAGCCGGCCCTGGCCAGGCATGCCTGCGCATGCCGGTACGCGCTGACATGATCCAGGGGCATGGCACTTGCCATGGCGGTTTCCTGTTCGCCCTGGCCGATTCGGCGTTTGCCTTCGCCTGCAACAGTCACGACCAGGCCACCGTCGCTCTGGGCTGCAGCATCGACTATCTGGCCCCGGCGCTGCGCGATGACGTGCTTACCGCTCGCGCCAGCGAGGTCAGCCGCAAGGGCCGCACCGGCCTGTACCACGTCCGCATCGAGAACCAGCGCGGTGAGCTGGTGGCGATGTTCCATGGCAAATCCTACAAAGTGCGCGGCACCGTGCTGGCGCAGGAGACGCAAGATGACTGAACACACTCAAGCCGATGCCTTGATCATCGACGCCGTGCGCACCCCCATCGGCCGATATGCCGGCGCCTTGAGCGGCGTGCGCGCCGATGACCTGGCTGCCATCCCGCTCAAGGCCCTGATCCAGCGCCACCCCGAACTGGACTGGAAAGCCATCGACGACGTCATCCTCGGCTGCGCTAACCAGGCTGGCGAGGACAACCGCAACGTCGCGCACATGGCCAGCTTGCTGGCCGGGCTGCCGATCGAAGTGCCGGGCACCACCATCAACCGCCTGTGTGGCTCCGGCCTGGACGCCATCGGCAATGCGGCCCGCGCCCTGCGCTGCGGCGAAGCCGGGCTGATGCTGGCCGGCGGCGTGGAGTCGATGTCACGCGCGCCGTTCGTCATGGGCAAGGCGGAGCAGGCGTTCGGCCGTGCGGCCGAACTGTTCGACACCACCATCGGCTGGCGTTTCGTCAACCCACTGATGAAGGCGGCCTTCGGCACCGACTCGATGCCGGAAACGGCCGAGAACGTTGCGCAGCAGTTTGCTATTTCCCGCGCCGACCAGGACGCCTTTGCCCTGCGTAGCCAGCACAAGGCCGCTGCCGCCCAGGCACGCGGGCGCCTGGCACGGGAAATCGTGCCGGTCGAGATCCCGCAACGCAAAGGCCCGGCCAAAGTGGTCGAGCACGACGAACATCCCCGCGGCGACACCACCCTCGAGCAACTGGCCAGGCTGGGTACCCCGTTCCGTGAGGGCGGTAGCGTCACCGCTGGCAATGCTTCCGGGGTCAATGATGGCGCTTGCGCCCTGCTGCTCGCCAGTAGCGCCGCCGCTCGCCGCCATGGCCTGAAGGCTCGCGGCCGCATCGTCGGCATGGCGGTGGCCGGGGTCGAACCACGGCTGATGGGCATCGGCCCGGTACCGGCTACCCGCAAGGTGCTGGAGCTTACCGGGTTGTCGCTGGCCGACATGGACGTCATCGAGCTCAACGAGGCCTTTGCCGCCCAGGGCCTCGCGGTACTGCGCGAGCTCGGCCTGGCCGACGACGACGCGCGGGTCAACCGCAACGGCGGTGCCATCGCCCTTGGCCACCCGTTGGGCATGAGCGGTGCACGCCTGGTCACCACCGCGTTGCACGAGCTGGAAGAAACCGCCGGACGCTACGCCCTGTGCACCATGTGCATCGGCGTTGGCCAAGGCATCGCGATGGTCATCGAACGCCTCTGAGCGGCTCAGACCATCGGCTTGTTACCGAACCGAACGCAGCCGTATATGCTGCTTCCATGACACTCACCACGCGGCCTGCAACCGGTACCGCGCGGCGTACAAGAACAATTCGAGTGAAGCCATGAACATGTACCATGATGCCGATCGTGCCCTGCTGGACCCGATGGAAACCGCCAGTGTCGACGCCCTGCGCCAGCACCAGCTGGAGCGCCTGCGCTGGAGCCTGCAGCACGCCTACGACAACGTACCGCTGTACCGCCAGCGCTTTGCCGAGTGCGGTGCCCACCCCGACGACCTCAAGTGCCTGGAAGACCTGGCGAAGTTCCCCTTCACCGGCAAGAACGACCTGCGCGACAACTACCCCTACGGCATGTTCGCCGTGCCCCAGCAAGAGGTGGTGCGCCTGCACGCCTCCAGTGGCACCACCGGCAAGCCGACGGTGGTGGGCTACACCCAGAACGACATCGACACCTGGGCCAATGTGGTCGCCCGCTCGATCCGTGCCGCGGGTGGGCGCAAGGGGGACAAGGTGCATGTCTCCTACGGCTACGGCCTGTTCACCGGCGGGCTTGGCGCGCATTACGGTGCCGAGCGCCTGGGCTGCACGGTGATCCCCATGTCCGGTGGCCAGACCGAGAAGCAGGTGCAGCTGATTCGCGACTTCCAGCCCGACATCATCATGGTCACCCCCTCCTACATGCTCAACCTGGCCGACGAGATCGAGCGCCAGGGCATCGACCCGCAAGACCTCAAGCTGCGCCTGGGCATATTCGGCGCCGAGCCGTGGACCGACGAGCTGCGCCGCTCGATCGAGCAAAGGCTGGGCATCGATGCCCTCGACATTTATGGCCTGTCGGAAATCATGGGACCTGGTGTGGCGATGGAGTGCCTCGAAACCAAGGATGGCCCGACCATCTGGGAGGACCATTTCTACCCCGAGATCATCGACCCGGTCACCGGTGCGGTGCTACCGGACGGCCAACTGGGCGAACTGGTGTTCACCTCGCTGAGCAAGGAAGCGCTGCCCATGGTGCGCTACCGCACCCGCGACCTCACTCGCCTGCTGCCCGGTACCGCCAGGCCCATGCGGCGGATCGGCAAGATCACCGGCCGCAGCGATGACATGCTGATCATTCGCGGGGTCAACGTGTTCCCGACCCAGATCGAGGAACAGGTGCTAAAAATAAAACAGCTTTCCGAGCTTTATGAGATTCATCTGTATCGCAATGGCAATCTCGACAGTGTCGAGGTGCATGTGGAACTGCGTGCGGAGTGCCAGCACCTTGATGAAGGCCAGCGCAAGCTGTTGACCGGGGAGCTGACCAAGCAGATCAAGACCTATATCGGCATCAGCACCCAGGTGCGCCTGCAGCCCTGCGGCACGCTCAAGCGTTCCGAGGGCAAGGCCTGCCACGTGTTCGACAAACGGTTGGCCAGCTGATTCATTCGGCTGCCTTTTCGGCCCCGGCATCGTCCGGGGCTTTTTTTTGCCTGGGAGATTGCTGGGGGCGCTTTGCGCCCCTTTCGCCGGCAAGCCAGTTCCCACAGGGGCAGCGTCCATCTCCAGGGCAACCGCTCTCCTTTGGGAGCTGGCTTGCCGGCGAAAGGGCTGCACAGCAGCCCTCTTGGCCCGCAAAGTGATACACAAATCTTATTCGATACACATAAAACCGTTTGACGTTATGTTTTGTATCGCTTACAAATGACTCATGCCTTAGCAGGAGTCGGAACACATGTACGCACAGCTAGTGGAAACCGGAGTCAAGCGCGTCAAGTCGCTGGAAGAGATGTCGCCCGAGGAGCGCAACTTCCAGGAAAAGATCGACGCCGAAATCAAGATCGAAGCCAAGAACTGGATGCCCGAGGCCTACCGCCAGACCCTGATCCGGCAGATCTCCCAGCACGCCCACTCGGAAATCGTCGGTATGCTGCCAGAAGGCAACTGGGTCACCCGTGCCCCCAGCCTCAAGCGCAAGCTGCAGCTGATGGCCAAGATCCAGGACGAAGCCGGCCACGGTCTGTACCTGTACAGCGCCATGGAAACCCTGGGCGCCGACCGTGACGAAGAAATCGCCAAGCTGCACAGCGGCAAGGCCAAGTACTCGAGCATCTTCAACTACCCCACCCTCAGCTGGGCCGACATGGGCGCAGTGGGCTGGCTGGTGGACGGCGCCGCCATCGTCAACCAGGTGGTGCTGCAGCGCACCTCCTACGGCCCGTATTCGCGCGCGATGATCCGCATCTGCAAAGAAGAGAGCTTCCACCAGCGCCAAGGCTACGAAATCCTTCTGACCATGATGCGCCACGGTACCCAGGCCCAGCGCGACATGGTCCAGGACGCGATCAACCGCCTGTGGTGGCCGGCACTGATGATGTTCGGCCCCAGCGACGAGCACTCCCCCAACAGCGCCCAGTCCATGGCCTGGAAGATCAAGCGCCAGACCAACGATGAACTGCGCCAGCGCTTCATCGACCAGACCGTGCCGCAGCTCGAGCTGCTCGGCTGCACCGCCCCCGACCCCGAGCTGAAGTGGAATGCCGAGCGCGGCCATTACGACTTCGGCGAAATCCAGTGGGACGAGTTCTACGAAGTGATCAAGGGCAATGGCCCATGCAACCAGGAACGTGTCGCCACCCGACGCAAGGCCATCGAGGACGGTGCCTGGGTGCGCGAGGCCGCCGTGGCCTACGCGCGCAAGCAACAGAACAAGAACGCCGCCTGAGCGGCGATTGATGCGGAGATCGAAAATGTCTGTCTGGACCCTCTACGAAGTGTTCGTGCGCAGCAAGCACGGCCTTAACCACAAGCATGTCGGCAGCGTGCACGCCGCCGATGCCGCCATGGCCATCGAAAACGCCCGCGAGCTGTACACCCGCCGCAGCGAAGGCGTCAGCCTGTGGGTGGTGCCCTCGGCACTGATCACCGCCTCTTCCCCGGACGAGAAAGACCCGCTGTTCGCCCCGGCGGACGACAAGGTCTACCGCCATGCCAGCTTCTACGAACTGCCCGACGAAGTCGGACACATGTGAGGTTGGCCATGCACAACGAAACCCTTGTCCCTTACCTGCTGCTGCTCGGCGACAGTGCCCTGGTGCAGGGCCAGCGCCTCTGCGAATGGTGTGGCCGCGCCCCGGCCATCGAAGAAGAACTGGCCCTGATGAACGTCGGCCTCGACCTGGTAGGCCAGGCGCGCAACTGGCTGGAATACGCCGCCGAGCTGCTCGATGATGGCCGTGACGCCGACGCCCTGGCCTTCCGCCGTGACGAGCGCGCCTATCGCAACCTGTTGCTGGTCGAGCAGCCCAACGGCGATTTCGCCGTGACCATGACCAAGCAGTTCTTCTATGACGCCTGGCATTTCGCCGTGCTTCAGGGTCTGGTCGGCTCGAACGACGAGCGTATCGCCGGTATCGCCGCCAAGGCCCTGAAGGAAGTCACCTACCACCTGCGCCGCTCCAGCGAGTGGGTGCAACGCCTGGGCGGTGGCACCGAAGAAAGCCGCCAACGCATGCTCGCGGCCATCCCGGCACTGTGGCGCTTCACCGTCGAACTGGCCGCCGGTAGCGACAATGAAGTGCACCTGGCGCAAGCGGGTATCGCCGCCGACCCCGCTGCCGTCGGCGCGGCCTGGCTCAAGCAGGTTGGCGAGACCTTCGCTTCGGTCGAACTGCCGTTGCCCAAGGCCGCCAGCCACTTCTACCTGGACGGCCGCAAAGGCCTGCACACCGAGCACCTGGGCCTGCTGCTGGCCGAGATGCAGTTCCTGCCAAGGGCGTACCCCGATGCAACCTGGTGAGCTGATTGCCGGCGACCGTGGCGCCCGCGCGCCACGCGGCGATGACCTGGCCCGGGCCTGGGCGGTACTGGCCGAGGTCATGGACCCGGAAGTGCCCGTGGTCAGCGTGGTCGACCTGGGCATCGTGCGCGACCTCGGCTGGCGCGCCGGGCACCTGCACCTGGTCGTCACGCCGACCTACTCCGGCTGCCCTGCCACCGAGGTGATCGAAGGGGATATCCGCCAGGCGCTGGAGCAGGCCGGCTTCCCCGCGCCGCTGCTCGAGCGCCGGCTGACCCCGGCCTGGAGCACCGACTGGATCAGCGAACTGGGCCGCGAGCGCCTGCGCGCCTACGGCATCGCCCCGCCACAGGGCAGCGCCAGCAAACGCAGCCTGCTCGGCGAGGCGCCGCAGGTGTGCTGCCCGCAGTGCGGAAGCGCCCATACCGAATTGCTCAGCCAGTTCGGCTCCACGGCTTGCAAGGCGCTTTACCGCTGCCGCGAGTGCCTGGAGCCGTTCGACTATTTCAAATGCATTTGAGCCGTGGAGAACGCCATGAGCCAGTTTCACAGCCTGACCATCAAACAAGTGCGCAACGAGACCCGCGATGCGGTGTCGATTGCCTTCGACGTGCCCGAGCACCTGCAGGCGCAGTTCCGTTTCACCCAGGGCCAGTACCTGGTCATGCGCACCCAACTGGATAACGAAGAAGTCCGCCGTTCCTATTCCATCTGCAGCGCCGTGCAGGATGGCGAACTGCGTGTGGCGGTGAAGCGCGTGCCAGGCGGGCGCTTCTCGGCATTTGCCAACGACGTGCTCAAGGCAGGCCAGCAACTGGAAGTGATGCCGCCGTCGGGCAGCTTCTTCGTGCCACTGGAGCCGGCCCGCCAGGGTAACTACCTGGGCGTGGCTGCCGGCAGCGGCATCACGCCGATCCTGTCGATCATCGCCACTACCCTGGCCAGCGAGCCGTACAGCCGCTTCACCCTGCTGTACGGCAACCGCTCCAGCTCTGGCGCACTGTTCCGCGACAAGCTGGAAGACCTGAAGAACCGTTACCTCGACCGCCTGAACCTGATTTTCGTGTTCAGCCGCGAGCAGCAGGATGTCGACCTGTACAACGGCCGCATCGATGCCGACAAGTGCGGCGAGCTGTTCTCGCGCTGGATGGACGTTGCCAATCTGGACGCTGCGTTCATCTGCGGCCCACAGGCGATGACCGAGACGGTGCGCGACAGCCTGCAGGCCAATGGCCTGGCCAAGGACCGTATCCATTTCGAGCTGTTCGCAGCCGCCGGCAGCGAAGCCCGTCGTGAAGCCCGCGAGGCGGCGCGCCAAGTGGACTCGGCGCTCAGCCACATCACCGTGATCAGCGACGGCCGCGCCCTTACCTTCGACCTGCCACGCAACACCCAGAACGTGCTGGACGCCGGCAACGCCATCGGCGCCGAACTGCCGTACTCCTGCAAGGCCGGCGTGTGCTCGACCTGCAAGTGCCGGGTAATCGAGGGCGAAGTGGAGATGGACAGCAACCATGCCCTGGAGGATTACGAAGTGGCGGCCGGGTATGTGCTGTCGTGCCAGACCTACCCGGTGAGCGACAAGGTGGTGCTCGATTTCGACCAGCTGTAGGCCCAAGCCCCTCTCGGACTGACGCGGTCTCTGTAGGAGCGGCCTTGTGTCGCGAAAGGGTCGCAACGCGGCCCCAGGATCCTGGCCCTGATCATGGATTGCCGGGGCTGCTGCGCAGCCCTTTCGCGACACAAGGCCGCTCCTACAAAGGCCGCACCAACAGCATTGCAATGCAACACCCGCGTGACCTCAACAAAACAATTACAACACCCAGAGATCGCAACCCATGACACCCGAACGCATCGAAAGCATCGCCAACCACCCCGACTTCCAGCACCTGGTGCAGCGCAAACGCCGCCTCAACGGCAGCTTGACCCTGGCCATGCTGGTGATCTACTACGGCTTCGTCCTGCTGGTGGCGTTTTCCCCCAGCACCCTCGGCCAGTCCCTCAGCGGTGGCGTGACCACCGTTGGCATGCTGGTGGGCGTGCTGATGGTACTGCTGTCCTTCGCCTTGACAGGCATCTACGTGCACCGCGCCAACAACGTGCTCGACCCGCTCAACGACAAGGTCAAGCAGGAGTGCGCACAATGAACTGGACTGCCATCTCGATGTTCATGGTGTTCGTCTGCTTCACCCTGCTGGTCACCCGCTGGGCTGCCATGCGCACCCGCTCGGCCAGCGATTTCTACACCGCCGGCGGGGGCCTGACCGGCATGCAGAACGGTTTGGCGATCGCCGGCGACATGATCAGCGCCGCCTCGTTCCTGGGCATTTCGGCAATGATGTTCATGAACGGCTATGACGGCCTGCTGTATGCCCTGGGCGTACTGGCCGGCTGGCCGATCATCCTGTTCCTGATCGCCGAACGCCTGCGCAACCTGGGCAAGTACACCTTCGCCGACGTGGTCAGCTACCGCCTGGCACAAACCCCGGTGCGCCTGACCTCGGCCTTCGGCACCCTGGTGGTGGCGCTGATGTACCTGGTGGCGCAGATGGTCGGTGCCGGCAAGCTGATCGAACTGCTGTTCGGCATCAGCTATCTGTACGCGGTGATGCTGGTCGGTGTGCTGATGGTCGCCTACGTCACCTTCGGCGGCATGCTCGCCACCACCTGGGTGCAGATCATCAAGGCGGTGATGCTGCTGTCGGGCACCAGCTTCATGGCCTTCATGGTGCTCAAGCATTTCGGCTTCAGCACCGAGGCGATGTTCGCCAGCGCCGTGGCCGTGCATGCCAAGGGCCAGGCGATCATGGCCCCGGGCGGCTTGCTGTCCAACCCGGTGGACGCCATTTCCCTGGGCCTGGGCATGATGTTCGGTACCGCCGGCCTGCCGCATATCCTGATGCGCTTCTTCACCGTCAGCGATGCCAAGGAAGCGCGCAAGAGCGTGTTCTATGCCACCGGGTTCATCGGCTACTTCTACCTGCTGCTGATCGTCATCGGCTTTGGTGCCATCGTCATGGTCGGCACCGAGCCGTCCTACCGTGATGCCACCGGCGCCATTATCGGCGGCGGCAACATGGTCGCCGTGCACCTGGCCCAGGCCGTAGGTGGCAATCTGTTCCTCGGCTTCATCTCCGCCGTGGCCTTCGCCACCATCCTGGCAGTGGTCGCGGGCCTGGCGCTGTCCGGTGCATCGGCGGTTTCCCACGACCTGTATGCCTGCGTTGTGCGCCAGGGCAAAGCTAGCGAGCAGGAGGAAATGCGCGTGTCGCGTATCGCCACGCTGCTGATCGGCCTGCTGGCGGTAATCCTCGGCCTGATGTTCGAGTCGCAGAACATCGCCTTCCTCTCTGGCCTGGTGCTGGCCGTGGCCGCCTCGGTCAACTTCCCGGTGCTGCTGCTTTCGATGTTCTGGAAAGGCCTGACCACCCGCGGCGCAGTGTGCGGCAGCATGGCCGGCCTGGTTTCGGCGGTGCTGCTGGTGGTGCTGGGCCCGGCGGTGTGGGTCAACGTGCTGCATCACGAGAAGGCGCTGTTCCCCTACAGCAACCCGGCACTGTTCTCCATGAGCCTGGCCTTCCTCGGCGCCTGGGTGTTCTCGGTCACTGACAGCTCAGAACGCGCCAGCCAGGAACGTGGCCGCTACCTGGCCCAGTTCATCCGTTCCATGACCGGAATCGGCGCTGCCGGCGCCAGCAAGCACTGACTCTCAGGGAAGAACAACCATGTCGGGTAAAACAACAACAATGAACCGTACGCACTTCATTTCGGCCGCCTGGCTGGCGACCCTCGCCCTGCCGATGCCGGCGATGGCAGACTTCATCGGCGACAGCCACGCCCGGCTGGAGCTGCGCAACCACTACCTCAACCGCGACTTCCGCCAAAGCAACGCACCGCAGGCCAAGGCCGAGGAATGGGGCCAGGGCTTTACCGCCAAGCTGGAGTCGGGCTTCACCGAAGGCCCGGTCGGCTTTGGTGTCGACGCCATGGGCCAACTGGGCATCAAGCTCGACTCCAGCCGCGACCGGCGCAATACCGGCCTGCTGCCTTTCGGCCCGAACAGCCATGAACCGGTCGACGACTACAGCGAACTGGGCCTGACCGGCAAGGTGCGGGTGGCCAAGAGCACCCTGCGCCTGGGGACCTTGCAACCGATCCTGCCGGTGGTGGTGTACAACGACACCCGCCTGCTGGCCTCCACCTTCCAGGGTGGCCTGCTCACCAGCCAGGACCTGGCCGGCCTGACCTTCAACGCCGGCCGCCTGACCAAGGCCAACCTGCGTGATTCCTCGGGCCGCGACGACATAGGCTACGGCGCCGCCAGCAGCGACCACCTGGACTTCGGCGGCGGCAGCTACGCCATCACCCCGCAAACCAGCGTCAGTTACTACTACGCCAAGCTCGAGGACATCTACCGCCAGCAGTTCGTCGGCCTGATCGATACCCGCCCGCTGGGCGAAGGCCTGAGCCTGCGCACCGACCTGCGCTACTTCGACAGCCGCAACGACGGCGCCGAGCGTGCCGGCAACATCGACAACCGCAACTTCAACGCCATGTTCACCCTCGGCGTACGGGCCCACAAGTTCACCGCCGCCTGGCAGCAGATGTCCGGTGACAGTGCCTTCCCGTTCGTGAACGGTGGCGACCCGTTCACCGTCAACCTGGTCACCTACAACACCTTCACCCGCGCCGGGCTGGACTCGTGGCAGGTGCGCTACGACTACGACTTCGTCGCCATGGGTATCCCCGGCCTGAGCTTCATGACCCGCTACACCGATGGCCGCCACGCCGAAACCGCCACTGTCAGCAACGGCCGTGAGCGTGAGCGCGACACCGACATCACCTATGTCATCCAGAGCGGCCCGTTCAAGGACGTCAGCCTGCGCTGGCGCAACGTCACCTTCCGTTCCGGCAATGGCCTGACCAACGCCGTGGACGAAAACCGCCTGATCATCGGCTACACCGTGGCGCTGTGGTAACAGCGCCCCTCTACATTGGAGAACAGCATGTCTGCCGCCCCTACCCTGCAAAGCTTCATCGCCGGCCGCTGGCTTGGCCAGCACGGCGCCCAGGCCCTGCGTAGCGCCCTGGATGGCCACGTTTTGGCCTACAGCCACGAAGAGCGCCCGGATTTCGCCGAGGCCGTGGACTTTGCCCGCGCCCGTGGCCTGGCCACGCTGATGGCCATGGACTTCCAGCAACGCGCTGCCCGCCTGAAGGCAATGGCCCTGTACCTGGCCGAGCGCAAGGAGCAGCTTTACGCCCTGTCCCACCACAGCGGTGCTACCCGTGCCGACAGCTGGATCGACATCGAAGGCGGCAACGCCACGCTGTTCTCCTATGCGGGCATCGGCAGCCGTGAGCTGCCGTCGGGCAATCTGGTGCACGAAGGCCCGGCCATCCCGCTGGGCAAGCAAGGCCATTTCGCCGGCAGCCACATCCTGGTGCCGCGCGCCGGCGTGGCGGTGCACATCAACGCCTTCAACTTCCCCATCTGGGGCATGCTGGAGAAGTTCGCCCCGACCTTCCTGGCCGGTATGCCGTGCATCGTCAAGCCGGCGACCTCGACCAGCTACCTGACCGAGGCCGTGGTGCGGCTGATGAATGCATCCGGGCTGTTGCCCGAAGGCAGCCTGCAACTGGTGATCGGCAGCACCGGCGACCTGCTCGACCGCCTGCAAGGCCAGGACGTGGTGACCTTCACCGGCTCCGCCGACACCGCCGCCAAGTTGCGCGTCACGCCGAACCTGGTGCGCAACTCGGTGCCGTTCACCGCCGAAGCCGATTCGCTCAACTGCGCCATCCTCGGCCCGGACGTGACCCCGGACAGCGAAGAGTTCGACCTGTATATCAAGGAGGTGGTCCGCGAAATGACCACCAAGGCCGGCCAGAAATGCACCGCCATCCGCCGCGCCATCGTACCGGCCAGGCACATCGACGCGGTTGCCACGCGCCTGTGCGAGCGGCTGGCCAAGGTGGTTGTCGGTGACCCGTCGCTGGAAGGTGTGCGCATGGGCGCCCTGGCCTCCCACGACCAGCAGCACGATGTGGCCGAGCGCGTGCGCAGCCTGCTGCAGAGCTGCGACCAGCTGTTCGGCGCCAGCGATGGCTTTGCGCCGCGTGGCGAGGGTGTGGCCGAGGGCGCGTTCTTTGCTCCGACCTTGCTGCAGGCCCGTGACCCGCATGCCGAAGGCGGTGCCCACGATATCGAAGCGTTCGGCCCGGTAAGCACGCTGATGGCCTATGACGACCTCGATGAAGCCCTGGCGCTGGCCGCGCGGGGCAAAGGCAGCCTGGTGGCGACCCTGGTCACCGCCGACCGCAGCGTGGCAGCCAAGGCCATTCCAGTGGCTGCCGCCTGGCACGGCCGCTTGCTGGTACTCGACAGCGAGGCGGCCAAGGAATCCACCGGGCATGGCTCGCCATTGCCGCAACTCAAGCACGGCGGCCCGGGCCGCGCTGGTGGTGGTGAAGAGCTGGGTGGCCTGCGTGCCGTCAAGCATTACCTGCAGCGTGCCGCAGTACAGGGTTCGCCGAGCATGCTGACGGCGGTAACCGGCGAATACGTGCGCGGTGGCGAAGTGATCGAAACCGAAGTACACCCGTTCCGCCGCTATTTCGAGCAGTTGCGCATCGGCGAGTCGCTGCTCACCCACCGGCGCACCGTGACCGAAGCCGACCTGGTCAACTTCGGCTGCCTGTCGGGCGACCATTTCTACATGCACTTCGACGAGATCGCCGCCAAGCAATCGCAGTTCGGCAAGCGCATCGCCCACGGCTACTTCGTGTTGTCGGCAGCGGCCGGGCTGTTCGTCTCGCCAGGTGAAGGCCCGGTACTGGCCAACTACGGCCTGGATACCCTGCGCTTCATCAACCCGGTGGGCATCGGCGACACCATCCAGGCACGCCTGACCTGCAAACGCAAGATCGACCAGGGCAAGACCAGCCCGCTGGGCCAGCCCCAGGGCGTGGTGGCGTGGGATGTGGAGGTGACCAACCAGCTGGGTGAGCTGGTCGCCAGCTACGACATTCTCACCCTCGTGCTGAAGAAGCCCTGACAGTACCGTTGGTCAGGGGTGGTGGACATCCAACCGACCGCCCCTGGCTGTTGCCGCTCTCATTCAATGAGGGGTGGTCAATGGCTTCGCCTCTCACTCCTGTATTGGGCCCGCCTGATCGCGGGCCTTTTTTTCATCGAGAGCGAGGGTTGCGAGATGAAAGAGTTTACTGCGATGGGTGGCGGCAGCGCACAGGATGACTGGCCAGAGCTCGAGCCGGACCGGCGCAATGACCGGGCAGATGACCCGGATGCCGACCCCAATGTGACTGATGACGAAGAAAACCGCCCGGGCTTACCGGCCAGCGACCCCGAGTCCGGTGCCTAGACGGCCTGCGCGTACCTGTAGGAGCGGCTTTAGCCGCGAAGAATCCAACGCGGTGCATGGCACCGGCTGCGCCCGCTCCCACAGGTATGGCGCACTCCTTGAACTGGTGGTGTCCCTGTGGGAGCGGGCATGCCCGCGAAGCAGGTGACACAGTGCTTTGGGCCAGGGATCACATTGTCGCCGCGGGCCCCCCCAACGACTGGTTCGGCTTGCCGCCGGATACCCGCCAGCTCACCGCGGTAATCCCGTAGCGCTCGGCCATCGGCCTGCTGACTTTCCTGATTTTTTCGCGCCCGAACTTCGGAATGATGCCGATGCCCGCATCACAACTTGCCCAATGCCAGGCCTCGGCGTTGTCCAGCGTCTCCAGACGAATGATGAAACTGCGCGGCTTGCCATGCAGTTGGTAGTCGATGATGTATAGCTGTGGGCCAGGCATCGCAGGGGCCTCCTCTTCTCCATGGATGACACCCTGATTGATCGGGGTACGGCCAGAAGATTCAAAAAAATGTCGAGCAACAGGTACCAAAGGCCATTTCAGCCTCGGTATACAGGAGGTGGCCGGCACCCGGCACTGCGGGTACCGGGTGCCCAGAAGCATTCAACTCACTGTTGGCGGCCCCCGCCGTGGCTGTTCTGGCCGCCCTTGCGACCGGCCTCCGATGCGCGTTGGCGGTCGTTGGCGAAGTTGCCGCCAGACGCCTGCCCACCCTTGTGCCCCGCACGGGAGGCCCGTTCCCGGTCATTGGCAAAATTGCCAGGGTTGGTTTCCTTGGTGCCGCCGCGCTGGCTGGTTCGTTCTTGATCCTGCGCCATGTGGTATCTCCTTGCGATGGATTGGCTGCTCGCATGGATGTTTGCCATGCCTTGGTTCCGAGCCGCCAATCACACAGTCTGCTCAATGGTTTTGCCGGCAACTGACCAGTGGCACCAAACATGGGCCGGCAAAAGGTTTGCGTGACGGAAGCAGGCGGGTCGCACTTTCCTTCGCAAGCAGAGGTCTCAATAACATGGCGACGGCCTATAATCCCGCCACACACACGCCCGATGATGCTGCTAAGGGCGGAACGTTCCGGTCTGCACAAGGCTCCGTCCATGAAGTCGTCCCCCAAGCAACCTGCCTCGCCCCAGAACCCGGCACTCAGCCCCAGTCACCTGGATTTTCCGGTGGTGGGCATCGGTGCATCGGCAGGCGGCCTGGAAGCGATCTGTACGCTGTTCCGGCAAATGCCCAGCGATTGCGGCATGGCCTTCGTCGTGGTCCTGCACCTGTCCCCCGACCACCAGAGCGTCGCCGACCGCATCATCCAGGAGACCACGCAAATGCCGGTGCGCCAGGTGACCGAACCGGTGCCCATCGAGCGCAACCATATCTACGTGATTTCACCGGCCAATCGCCTGTCCACCAACGACGGCTACCTGCGGGTGACCCCGGCCAACCGGCGCCGTGGCGATCACGTGGCCATCGACCTGTTCTTCCGTGACCTGGCTGATGTGCACAAGGACCACGCCTTCTGCGTGGTGTTGTCCGGTACCGGTGCCGATGGCGCCGTGGGCCTGTCGCGGATCAAGGAGCAAGGCGGTGTGACCCTGGCGCAGACACCGGACGACGCCCAGTACGACAGCATGCCCCGTGCCGCCATCGAGACCGGCATGGTCGACCTGGTGCTGCCGGCGGCAGAAATCCCGCAGAAGCTGCTGGAGCTGTGGCGCAATGCCCGCCAGGTCAGGCTCCCGGAAATCGAAGACGATACCCTGCCTCCGGCCTTGGGCACCCGAGTCGGCGATGCCCAGGCCAGCGAGCCGATGCTCGAAGAGATCCTGCTGCAGTTGCGCAGCAATACTGGCCACGACTTTCAGCACTACAAGCGCGCCACGGTACTGCGACGCATCGAGCGCCGCCTGCATGTGACCGGCCAGGCAGACCTGGCGGCCTACCTGCATTACCTGGAACAGTACCCCGCGGAATCCAGGGCCTTGCTGGCCGACATGCTGATCGGCGTGACCAATTTCTTCCGCGACCGCGAAGCGTTCGAAGCCCTGGAGCGCCATGTGTTGCCACAGCTGGTCTGCGAACGCGACCCGGCCGAGGGCGCGGACGAGATACGCGTGTGGTCGGCCGGCTGCTCCACCGGCGAAGAGGCGTACAGCCTCGCCATGCTGGTTTGCGAGCAGCTGGCACTGGAGCAGCGCTCGCACAAGGTACAGGTGTTCGCCACCGACCTGGACGAACGCGCCATCGGCATCGCCCGCAGTGGCTCATACCCCGAGGCGATTGTCACCGACGTGCCGCCCAGCCGGCTGCGCCAGTTCTTCCTCAAGGAAGACCAGCATTACCGGGTGCGCAAAGAGGTTCGCGAAAAGGTGCTGTTCGCCCGGCACAACCTGCTGTCGGACCCACCGTTCTCGCAGATCGACCTGATTGTCTGCCGCAACCTGCTGATCTACCTGGACCGCGAGGTGCAGCGTGACATCCTGCAGATGTTCCACTTCGCTCTGCGCCCGGGTGGCTACCTTTTCCTCGGGTCGTCCGAGTCGGCCGACATGGCCAGTGAACTGTTCGCCCCGGTGGACAAACGCAACCGCATTTTCCGCGCACTCGATGCCAGCAATACCGGCCGCCGTTCCGGCCGTCAGCTGGCCGGCACATCTGCCGCCAGCATGCCACTGGAAACGCTGGCCAAGGCCAAGCCGGGGCGCAAGCCATCGTTCGCCGACCTTCACTACCGCGCCCTGGCGCGTCGCATGCCGCCCAGCCTGATCGTCGATATCGATGGCAATATCCTGCACATGAGCGAAGGCGTAGGGCGTTTCCTGCAACTGGCCGGTGGCGAACCGAGCCGCAGCTTGCTCAACCTGGTGCTGCCGCCCCTGCGCCTGGCCCTGCGCAGCACCTTGTTCCAGGCGCGCCAGGGGACCGAGGCGGTCACCTCGCGCCCTGTCGACCTGGCGGAAACCATGGGCAAGCTGCAGATGGAAATCACCGTGCAGCCGTACAAGGACGACCTCAGCGCCAGCGATTGCCTGCTGGTGGTGTTCGAGGAACGCGCGCCCGACCCGTCCCTGCCGTTACCCGGCGTCATCCGCCAGACCGACAGCATGGTGCTGCACAACCTCGAACGCGAACTGCAGCGCACTCGCCTGCAACTGCAGGAAACCATCGAGCAGTCAGAGGTCTCCAGCGAGGAGCTGACGGCTTCCAACGAAGAGATGCAGGCCATCAACGAGGAGTTGCGGTCGGCCAGCGAAGAACTGGAAACCAGCAAGGAAGAGCTGCAGTCGATCAACGAGGAACTGCTCACGGTCAACTACGAGCTGAAGAACAAGGTCGAGGAAACCGACAAGGTCAACGACTACCTCAGCAACCTGATCGCCTGCACCGAGATCGCCACGGTGTTCGTCGACCGCAACCTGCATATTCGCTGGTTCACGCCCCGCGCCACCGACCTCTTCAATATCCTGCCAGTCGATACCGGCCGTTCCCTGCTCGACATCACCCACTGCCTGGATTACCCGGCGCTGGCCGACGATGCCCGCGCCGTGGCCCAGGGCGAGGCCGTCATCGAGCGTGAAATCGGCGGCCAAAGCGATCACTGGTACCTGGCGCGCCTGCTGCCCTACCGCTCCAGCGAGCAGAAAATCGACGGCACGGTGCTGACCTTCATCGACATCAGCAGCAGCCATGCCGCCGAAGAGCGCGTGCGCCTGGGCGAAGAGCGCCTGAGCAAGCAGTTGGCCGAGACGCAGAGTACCAACCACATGAAGGACGAGTTCTTCGCCGTCATGTCCCATGAGCTCAAGCACCCGCTGAACCTGATCCAGCTCAATGCCGAAATCCTGCGCCGCCTGCCGTCGCTGCGCAACATCAGTGCAGCGAGCAAGGCCGTGGGTACCATTTGCGACGCGGTAACCAGCCAGGCGCGGATCATCGACGACCTGCTGGATGTGGCGCGCATTCGGACCGGCAAGCTTAAGCTCAAGACCCAACCTGTGGATCTGCTCGCCCTCCTGCAGGGCATCCATGATGTGGTGGTGAGCGAGCAACACCCCTGCCCGGTTCGCCTGGAGCTGCCCGCCGACACCCTGCCGGTGATGATCGAAGGTGACGTTACCCGCCTGGAGCAGATCATCTGGAACCTGCTCAACAACGCGCTGAAGTTCAGCCCGGCGGGCAATGAGATACGCCTGGTGCTGAGCCACGACGAAAACCACGCGCGGTTGCAGGTGATCGACCATGGCGTAGGCCTGAGCCACGACAGCCTCGAGCACATCTTCGACCTGTTCAGCCAGGCTACGCCGCAACAGGCCAGCCACAGCCGCGAGGGCCTGGGCATCGGCCTGTCGCTGGTACGGCAACTGGTCGAGGCCCATGGCGGTAGCGTACGCGCCAAGTCACCGGGGCTGGGCCTGGGCTGCACCTTTGAGGTCACCCTGCCACTTTGCGATACGCAACTCCCGCAGCGTGAGCAAGGCTCGGAGCCACTGAGCGAGGGCCGCCTTAATGGAATTCGCGTGTTGCTGGTGGACGATTCCGTAGAAGTGCTGGCGGTAATGCAGGAGCTGCTGGAAATGGAGAGCGCCACTGTCAATGCCTTCAGCAAGCCACGTGAGGCCCTGGACGCCGCTGCGGGTGAGGAATACGACATCATCCTGTCCGATATCGGCATGCCGATGATGGACGGCCATGCGCTGATCAAGGCCCTGCGTGGCTACGTGCACCTTCGCCATACCCCGGCCATCGCCCTGACCGGCTATGGCGCCAGCGCCGACCAGTACAAGTCACGCCAGTCCGGCTTTGACCGGCACCTGAACAAACCGGTGGGCTATGACGAGCTGGTCGAGGCCATCGAGGCCCTCAGCGGTTCGGTGCCTTACTGACCGTTGCAGGCAGCGGAGCGTGATTTGCTTGAGGAAACCGGGTTGCAGGCAGAGTCGCTGACCTTGTTGATGCGTCATGAAGCGGCAGAGCGCATGCATTATGTGTTCGAAGCGGAGTTCGCCGACGCCCCACATCCCAAGGCCCTGCGTGAAATTGCTGATTGCCGGTTCGCCCACCTGGACCAGGTGCCCATGCTCAAGGACGAGATCAAGCTGCTGATCCGCTCGTTGCTGGCGTGTGACCGGGCAATGGCAGCGTCAGTGAGGTAGACCTTTTTCTCCTGTGCCGGCCCTTTCGCGGGCTTGCCCGCTCCCACAAGTACTTCACCGCTTCTGAAGCATGTGCTGAACCTGTGGGAGCGGGCATGCCCGCGACGAGGCCGGCACAGGTATCAGCTAGGCATGCACACTCCACTGACAAGCCTCCACCTCGATCGGCATCTCGTCTATGGCATGGATCATCCCGTTCGCCAATGCCTCCCGGGGCCCGAGTATCCGCGGGTAGGCCATCAGATACCGCGGTACATCCAGCACCTCGTCCGCCCCTTCGGTCCGCTCGGTAACGATTTGCGCGTATAACCGCAGGTCATAATCCAGGCTCATCGCATATTCAGCCATGCGTGAGTGGTCGACCGAGCCATGCAAGGTCCAGTGGAAAGGATGAAACAGGAACTTGCTGTAACTGCATGCCGTGCGCCGTTCCCCGGCCAGGAAGATGATGTTGCCCATGGATTCCACCGTGCCCAGGTTGTGGGTATGCACCTCGACCGGTAACGCCCGCAGAAAGTTGTACAAGGTAAACCCGTAGCTGCACTCGCCGCCCATGGTAGCGATGTTCAGTTGCAGGGCGTCGGCGCCCTGCTGCAACGCCCGCGAACAGGTGTTGATCAGGTTGCCGCAGGTGGATGAATTGATAGGCCCGGTGAAGTGGACGATATGTCTGGCCATGCTTGCCTCCAGGGTTGGCAGGTCATTCCTTGGTTGAATGCGCATCGTCACCCTGCCCGGCCATCTGCCGGTATTGCTTGCGCAGGGCATGCAGCTCGGCCGGATCCATGTCTTCAAGGTCCAGCAGCGCCTTGTGCGCCTTTTGGGTGGTGCGCAACAGCTCATCGATCTTGATGTGCAGTTCGTCGTTGTCGCGGTTCTGGGTGTTCTGGATCAGGAACACCATGAGGAAGGTGATGATGGTGGTCGAGGTGTTGATCACCAGTTGCCAGGTGTCGTTGAAGCCGAACAGCGGCCCGGTCACTGCCCAGATCAGGATCAGCAGGCAGGCGATGCCAAAAGTCAGCGGGCGGCCGGCCCAATTGGCCAGCCATTGGGCGAAACGGTCGAATTTCATCCTGGCGCCCTTCCTCGTAGCAGGTATGCGGTGGAAACGCCGCGGGCCGCAAAGTTCCACGCGGCATCAGCCTTTTCCGTTGGTCAACCGTGCTGAACCCTGGCCGCTGTTCACCAGTCGCACCTTCAGAGTGACCGAACAAGGACTGGCAATGAGGAAGGCAGCGTGAGCGATATCCGCATCGGCATCTCCGGTTGGCGCTACGGCCCGTGGCGCAAGGATTTCTACCCGAAGGGCCTACCCCAGGACGACGAACTGGCGTTCGCTTCGCGGGCGGTCAACAGCATTGAAATCAACGGCTCGTTCTACAGCCTGCAAACACCCGAACGCTACCAGGGCTGGCATGACCAGACGCCGCCCGGCTTCGTGTTCGCGGTAAAAGCCCCGCGCTACATCACCCATGTACGGCGGCTCAAGGACATCGAAGAAGCCGTGGCCAATTTCTTCGCATCCGGGCCGCTGCTGCTCGGCAAGAAGCTGGGCCCGTTCCTGTGGCAGTTTCCGCCGAACATGAAGTTCGACGAGGGCCGCTTCGCCCGTTTTCTCGAACTGCTACCGCACAGCCGCAAGGAGGCCCGCGAATGCGCACAGGGGTGTGCGCAGCGCCTGAAGGACAACGGCAGCACCGATATCAAGGGCAACGCACGGCTGCGCCACGCGGTGGAAATCCGCAACGAAAGCTTTTTGTGCGAAGCCTTCATCAAGTTGCTGCGCAAGCACCAGGTAGCGCTGGTAGTGGCCGACAGTGCCGGTAAATGGCCCTATGTCGAGGACCTTACCGCCGACTTCGTGTACATGCGCCTGCATGGCGATGTCGAGCTGTACAGCAGTGGCTATACCGCCCAGGCGCTGCGGCGCTGGAAGCAGCGCATCCAGCACTGGAGCCAGGGCCGCCAGGCCGACGATGCCCAGCTGGTGGTGCCTGGGCCGCCACCACGGCGCGCTGCCCGGGACGTCTACTGCTATTTCGACAACGACCAGAAAGTCCATGCGCCTTATGACGCCCGGCGCCTGTTGCAGAAGCTGTCGCTGGACCATGAACTGATGACCGAGCCTGGCGTGGTGCCGGAGGTGACCCTGTGAACAGGACCCTGCCTGCCCCGCACGGCATCATCGACAAGATCACCGCCGTGCGTCGGCTGAATGTACTGACGTTGAACGTGCACAAGGGCTTCACCTTCTTCAACCGGCGCTTCATCCTGCCCGAATTGCGCGAAGCCGTGCGCGCCACCGGCGCCGACCTGGTGTTCCTGCAGGAAGTGCACGGTAGCCACCAGCAACATGCCCTGCGCCACCCGGCCTGGCCGGATACGCCACAGTACGAGTTCCTGGCCGACAGCATGTGGCCGCAGTTCGCCTACGGCCGCAATGCGGTGTACCCCCATGGGGACCACGGCAATGCGCTGCTGTCGAAATTCCCCATCAGCCGCTTCGACAACCTGGACGTCTCGGTGCAGGGCAACGAGCAGCGCGGGCTGCTGCATTGCCAGCTGGAGGTGCCGGGCCATGACCAGGTGCATGCGGTGTGCGTGCACCTCGGCCTGCGCGAGGCCCACCGGCAACGCCAGGTAAAGCTGCTGCTGGACCTGCTCGACAGCCTGCCGCCCAAGGCGCCGGTAATCATCGCCGGCGATTTCAACGATTGGCGGCTGAAGGCCGATGCCGTGCTGTGCGAACACCTGGTAGAGGCCTTCGGCGAGCATTTCGGCACCCCGGCGCGCAGTTTTCCGGCGCGTCTGCCGCTGTTGCGCCTGGACCGCATCTACCTGCGCAATGCCATGCCCGGCACTGCCCAGGTGCTGTCGAAGTACCCGTGGTCGCACCTTTCCGACCACGCCCCTCTGGCTGCGGAGATCAAACTGTGAACCGACCCTGGGTAGACGGCAACAGCGTGCAGTTGCTGATCAATGGCGAGCAATACTACCCCCGCGTGTTCGAGGCCATGGCCCAGGCACGGGAGGAAATCCTGCTGGAGACCTTCATCATCTTCGATGACAAGGTTGGCCAGCAATTGCAGCAGGTACTGATCGATGCCGCCCACCGCGGCGTGCGTGTCGAAGTGGCCGTGGATGGCTACGGCACGGCCGACCTGCCCGACTCCTTCATTGCGGCCATGACCGATGCCGGGGTCAGTTTCCATGCCTTCGACCCGCAGCCGCGGCTGGTGGGCATGCGCACTAACCTGTTCCGGCGCCTGCACCGCAAGATCGTGGTGGTCGATGGCGAGCGGGCCTTCATTGGCGGCATCAACTATAGCGCCGACCACCTAGGCGATTTTGGTGCCATGGCCAAGCAGGACTATGCCGTGGAAGTCGCCGGCCCGGTGGTGGCGCAGGTGCATGCCGCCAGCAAGCGCCTGATGTCGCCGGTGCTGCAGCCGCCCAGCGCCGTACGCCCGCTGACCGAGCCTGCCGGTACCTGCAGCGCCGTGCTGGTCGAGCGCGACAACGGGGTGCGCAGCACCGATATCGAGGCCCACTACCTGCAGGCGTTTCGCAGCGCCCGGCAGCGCATCGTGGTGGCCAACGCGTATTTCTTCCCGGGCTACCGGTTGATGCGTGAACTGCGCAATGCGTCCCGGCGTGGCGTGGAGGTGCGGCTGATCCTGCAGGGCCAGCCAGACATGCGCTGGGTGCGGGCGCTGTCGCGGCTGTTGTACAACTACCTGCTGCGCGATGGTGTGGCCATTCACGAGTATTGCCAGCGGCCGCTGCACGGCAAGGTGGCGCTGGTGGACGATGAGTGGGCCACGGTCGGCTCCAGCAACCTGGACCCGCTCAGCCTGTCGTTCAACCTGGAAGCCAACCTGTTCATCCGTGATCGCGCCTTCAACCAGCAGCTCAACCAGCACCTGCAGCAGCTGGCCCGCGAACAATGCAAGCCGGTCACCCTGGAACGCATGGTTCGCGGCTACTGGTGGCGGGCGCCGCTGATATTCGTGTGCTTCCACGTGATCCGCCATTTCCCGCGGATTGCCGGCTGGTTCCCGGCGCACCGCCAGCACCTGCGCTCGGTGCAGCCGGAGGCCGAGGCACAGGGTGACTACCACGAGGGCCAAACCTGATGGCGCGTAAACACTGGCAAACCTGGGGCAAGCGGCTGTTCACCCTGGCATTCCTGATCCTGATCCCTGCGCTGTTGTACCTGCTGGCGCGCAACCTGGACTGGAACGAGGTGCGCCAGTCGTTGCTGGCCTACAAGCCCGGCACCCTGGCCATAGGCCTGGCGCTGGCCGGGTGCAGCTACCTGACGTTCGCCAGCTACGACCTGCTGGCTCGGGCCTACACCGGCCACCACCTGCCGGCACGTCAGGTTTTGCCAGTGGCCTTCGTGTGCTATGCCTTCAACCTGAATTTCACCACCTGGGTGGGTGGGGTTGCCTTGCGCTACCGGCTTTACAGCCGCCTGGGCCTGGACACGGCTACCATCACCCGCATCCTCACCCTGGGCCTGCTGACCAACTGGATGGGCTACATGCTGCTGGCTGGCACCGTGTTCGCCTTGCGCCTGGTCGAGCTGCCCGCCAACTGGGCGGTCGGTGCCAGCGGCCTGCAACTGATCGGCGTGGTGTTGCTGGCGATTGCCGCTGGCTACCTGCTGGCCTGTGGCTTCGCCAAAAAGCGCACCTGGCGCTGGCGCGACCATGAGGTAACGCTGCCGTCGCTGCGCCTGGCGCTGTGCCAGGTTGTACTGGGTGCCAGCAACTGGGCGCTGATGGCGCTGCTGATCTTCTGGTTGCTGCCTGGCGAAGCCTTTTACCCGTCGATTCTTGGCATTCTGCTGATCAGCTGCGTTGCTGGTGTGGTTGCGCATATCCCGGCCGGGCTGGGTGTGCTGGAAACGGTGTTCCTGGCCCTGCTGCATGGGCAGCTTGCCCAGGGCACGCTGGTGGCGGCCCTGCTGGGCTACCGCACGTTGTACTACCTGGTGCCGCTGTTGCTGGCGGTGCTTGTCTACCTGATCCTCGAGAAACGCGCCAAGGCCATGCGCCGGCGCGACAAGCCTGCCCAGACCTGACAAGGGCCATTGGCCCGGGAGGTGGCAAATGCGTGGCGCTGTCTTGAAGCCGATGTTGATACTGATGATGGCCAGCCTGCTCAGCGGCCAGGCCCTGGCCGAAGCCTGCAACGTGCTCACCCGTTCCTCCAGCGAGGCGGTAACGCCGGTGGAGCGACACAGCTGCTACAGCTACAGCAACCTGCCAGCCGAAGCGATCAACTGGTCGTGCAGCAATGAGAGCAAGGACATGCTCAACAGCGAAAAGCACAAGGTCGCGCGCTGTGCGGATGGCAGCGTTGGTAGTTGCATCGCACCGTTGACCCAGGAAGCATTGGCCAACCCAAAGGCAACTGGCGGTGACAAGCCGGCGTTGCCCAAGGATGCACGGGTGATCACCTACTACTACGACACCCCCAGCCTGGGCCAGGCCCGCACCGATTGCGAGCGTAGCAATGGTATCTGGCAGACTCACTGATTCTGCCGGCTTGGCGCGTGTTTTGTAGGAGCGGCCTTGTGTCGCGAAAGGGCCGCAAAGCGGCCCCGGCAATTTTCCGTGCGAAGCTGAAATTCTGGGGCCGCCTCGCGGCCCGTTCGCGACACAAGGCCGCTCCTACAGGATCATCACCGCCCCATAGACCTATGCAGAACCTATGAGACGGCGATGTTTCAGGGCGAAATCGGGTCACTCGCCGGAAAAGTCTCGTCCAGCGCATTGTCCACGGCGCTTTCCTTGGTTTTTCCCCCACAGTGGCAATCCGGCATCCGGCACGGTTCGCCATTGCGATGCCCGCTGGCACAGGCCTCGCAGCAATACACCTTGCCTTCGAGCTGCAAGGCATTGGCATCCACGGTGCAGG
Organism: Pseudomonas shirazica; assembly: GCF_015168335.1. Classification (NCBI taxonomy): domain Bacteria; kingdom Pseudomonadati; phylum Pseudomonadota; class Gammaproteobacteria; order Pseudomonadales; family Pseudomonadaceae; genus Pseudomonas; species Pseudomonas shirazica. The sequence continues at coordinate 2,456,187 of NZ_CP063456.1, read as the reverse complement.
AACAATCTGCACAGGCACAACGCAACTCGTTCATGGCTTGCTCTCCTCGTCATCGATCACATCATCGGTCCACGGTTCGCCATCAAGCGGTGCGGAGCGGGCCAGTTCGGCTTCGTCCAGGCCTATGCCGCCGCCAATCTCATTGGCCTCTACCCGCCTAAGGGTCTTGTCTGCAGGGCCACCGCTGCCACCGGGTTCGTGCGGGTCACGGGCGCCGGTCTCGTCCAGCAAAGTGTCCGGGCTAAGGTCGTCGTAGGTGACGTTGTCCTCGTGCAGGCTGTCGCTCAACGCCTCGCCGCCAGTCATGCCGCTTTCGGCAACGCGCCGCGGTGGGAACTCGCGGGCCACGTCCGCGGCCGGTCGCTCGTCACCCGCACGCCCCTCGCGCTCGTCCAGGCGCTCGTCGAAGTCCAGTTCATGCACGCTGCCCATGCGGTCTTCGGTATCGTCGATTTCAGTGGGGGTATAGGGCTTCGGTTCATCTGTTCGGGCCATGTGCGTTCTCCGTCAGGTGGCTTCATTCGGTCGACTGCACCTGCTGCTGGAAGATTCAGAGTTTTTTTGAACTACCGCCCGGGCCGCTGCCTCCGAGATTAGAGACTGCGAACCGCCCGGAGCCCGCCATGGCCAAGCCCCTGCAGGAATATGCGCGCAAGCGCGACTTCAATGCCACGCCCGAGCCCAGCGGCAAGCGCAGCCGTGGCAAACGGGCTCACGCGCTGCAGTTCTGCATCCAGAAGCACGATGCCAGCCACCTGCACTACGACTTCCGCCTGGAACTCGATGGCACGCTGAAAAGCTGGGCCATCCCCAAAGGGCCGTCGCTGGACCCCAAGGTGCGCCGCCTGGCCGTGCACGTGGAGGACCACCCGCTGGACTACGCCGACTTCGAAGGCCATATCCCCGAAGGGCATTACGGCGCGGGCGACGTGATCGTCTGGGACCGGGGCATCTGGGAGCCCGAAGGTGATGCGCATGAGGCCTATGCCAAGGGCAAACTGCGTTTCCGCCTGCAAGGCGAAAAGCTCGGCGGTGTATGGAACCTGTTCCGCACCCACCTGGCCGGCAAGAAGGAGCAGTGGATGCTGGTCAAGTCGCACGACGGCCTGGCGCGCAGCGAAGCCGACTACAGCATCGTCGACGCCCAGCCCGACAGCGTGCTCAGCGACCGCACGCTGGTGCCGCGCAAGCCGACAGCAAAAAAGGCCGCCGCGCCACGTCGCAAAGCCGCCAGCAAAGGCCGGAAGGTGCCGTTGCCGGCGCAGCTGCAGCCACAACTGGCGACCTTGGTCGACTCCCCGCCCAGTGGCGACTGGCGCTACGAGGTCAAGTTCGACGGTTACCGCATCCTTGCCCGCATCGACGGTGATGACGTGCGCCTGTTCACCCGCAATGGCCATGACTGGAGCGGCAAGATGCCCAGGCAGGTTGCCGCTTTGCGTGCGCTGGGCCTCGATTCGGCCTGGCTCGATGGCGAGGTGGTGGTGGCTGGCGAAAACGGCGCGGCGGACTTCCAGGCGCTGCAGAACGCTTTCGACACCGAGCATGACGAGCACATCACCTATTACCTGTTCGACTTGCCCTTCCTGGGCGGCCAGGACCTGCGCCAATTACCGCTGCAGGACCGGCGCGACACCTTGCAGCGCTTGCTGGAACACAACGAATCGGACGTACTCAAGTACTCCGCCGACTTTGACCAGCCGGTCGAATCCCTGCTCGACAGCGCCTGCCGGCTGCAACTCGAGGGCCTGATCGGCAAGCGCGTCGACAGCCCCTACAGCGGCCGCCGCAGCCCCGACTGGATCAAGCTCAAGTGCAAGCAGCGCCAGGAGTTCGTGATCGTCGGCTACACCGACCCCAAAGGCAGCCGCAGCGGCTTTGGTGCCCTGCTGCTGGCCTTGCACGACAACGACAGCGGCGAGTTGCGCTATGCCGGCAAGGTCGGCACCGGCTTCAGTGCAACCACGCTGGCCAGCATCCATGCCCGGCTCAAACCATTGGAAACCGCCAAGCCGGCCCTGCCCAACCCGCCCACCGGGGCCGAAGCCCGGGGCGTGCACTGGCTGAAACCGCAACTGCTGGCCGAAGTCGCCTATGCCCAGATGACCCGTGACGGCATCGTGCGCCACTCGGTGTTCCACGGCCTGCGCGATGACAAACCGGCTACCGCCATCGACCTGGAGCGCAGCATGCCCGCCAAGACCCTGCCCAAGCGCAAGCAGGCCAAGGCCCCCGAGGCTTTGGGCGAGCTGCGCCTGACCCACCCCGAGCGGGTGGTCGACGCCACCAGCGGCGTTACCAAGCGCGAGGTCGCCGAGTACTACGCCGCAGTCAGCCAATGGATACTGCCCCAGCTCAAGAATCGCCCGGTGGCGCTGGTACGTGCACCGGACGGGCTGGCCGGGGAGCTGTTCTTCCAGAAGAACGCCGGCCAGTTGCATCTGCCCAACGTGCTCAGCTATGACAAGGCCGAGGCCGGCCAGGCGGCGATGGTCATCAATCGCGCCGACACCTTGATCGGCGCAGTGCAGATGAACATGCTCGAACTGCACACCTGGAACGCCACCGACAAGGACTTCGACAAGCCCGACCGCTTCGTCCTCGACCTTGACCCGGACCCGGCGCTGCCGTGGAAGGCCATGCTGGAAGCCACCCAACTGGCCCTCACCTTGCTGGATGAACTGGGCCTGAAGGTGTTTCTCAAGACCAGTGGCGGCAAAGGCATGCACCTGGTAGTGCCCATGACCCGGCGTGCCAGCTGGGATGAGGTCAAGGCATTCAGCCACGGCATCGTCGATTACCTGGCCAGGTTGTTCCCCGACAGGCTCAGTGCCGTGTCCGGGCCCAAAAATCGCATCGGGCGCATCTTCATCGACTACCTGCGCAACGGCAAGGGGGCTACCACCGCCTGCGCGTATACCCTGCGCGCCCGCGAAGGCCTGCCGGTATCCGTGCCGATCTGGCGCGAGGAACTGCCGCAACTCAAGGGCGCCAACCAGTGGAACATCGGCAACGTGCTTGAACGACTGGCCGACGTGGACGACCCCTGGGCCGATTATGGCAAGACCAGGCAATCGATCACCGTGGGCATGCGCAAGCAGCTGGGGCTGGCCTGATGACGACTTGCCTTCAGCGCTACGCCCGCAATGCCTCACCAAGGAGCCGAGCCCATGAGCATTGTCCAGGATTTTGACCTGACCAACCTCGATCGCCTGTTGCGAGCCTTCGGCGAGCGGCAGCAACCGCTCAACCTCGATACCCAGTTGCCGCAGCTGATTCAGGCACTGCAAGCCGACCACCTCGACCTGCTGCCCCTGCCCGGCCAGGGCAATACGCTACGGCGCTGGCAAACCCTGGCCCGGGTGGCAGGCTGTGACCTGGCCTTGGCCAAGCTGTACGAGGGCCACACCGACGCGTTGGCGATCCTTGCCGAATGCGCGGCTGCACACCACGCTGCCGAGGGTATATGGGGCGTGTGGGCCGCCGAACCGCCGGATGCCCGCGCCTGCATTGTCGCCCGTGATGGCGACCAGGTCCGCCTGGAGGGTCGCAAGGCCTGGTGTTCGGGCGCACTGCAGATCGACCGGGCGCTGGTCACGGCCTGGGACCAGCACGGCCAGCCCCAGCTGGTGGCCATCGAACTGTCCCATCCCAGCCAGGACCTTGCCATAGACCGCTGGCAGGCCATCGGCATGGCCACCACCGCCAGTGTCGAAGTCGAGTTCAACCACACCCCTGGCATCGCCATCGGCCGCCCCGGGCAATACCTGTCACGCCCCGGCTTCTGGCATGGCGGTGCTGGCATTGCAGCCTGCTGGTACGGCGCCGCCGAGGCATTGGCCGATTACCTGCGCGAACACTGCCGCAACCCCCGCCCCGACCCACATGCCGATGCTCACCTGGGCGCGGTCGATGCCGCCTTGTACGGCGCCAGGGCGGCACTGCGCGAATGCGCGGCATGGATCGACCGCCAGCCAGGCGCAGACGCCAGCTTCGAAGTGCGCCGCACCCGCGCCCAGGTCGAACAGGCCGTTGAACAGGTGATCCACCACGTTGGCCGTGCGCTGGGCGCCACTCCTTTCTGCCGTGACAACCACTTTGCCCGGCTGAGTGCCGACTTGCCGGTGTTCCTGCGCCAGAGCCATGCCGAGCGCGACTTGGCGGCGCTCGGGGAACAGTTGGCAAAACAGCCGGCGGGAGTCTGGCAACTATGAGCGAGAACCTGATCCGGGCGAACAGCGGTACACCGTGGGCGGACTGGCAGCAGGCCGCGCACCTGGCCAGGGCCACCTGGATCACCCCTCAGCAATTGTGCCCGCCGGGCCGCCGCCTGGTGCTGCTGGCACCGCACCCCGATGACGAGATTCTCATGGCCGGTGGGCTGCTGGCGGGCTTCCACGGCCGGGAAGACGACCTGGTGCTGATTTCCGCCACCGATGGTGAAGCCAGTCACCCCGGCTCTACCCACTGGAGCGAACACCGCCTGCGCCGGCAAAGGCCACTGGAGAGCCGCCATGCCCTGCAACAGCTTGACCTCGACCTCGGCCGCCTGGACTGGCGGCGGCTCCACCTCAAGGACGGCGCGTTGCCACGTGACGAGGCGTTTCTGCTCAACCACCTGAGCCAGTTGCTCAGGCCTGACGACCTGCTGATGGCTACCTGGAGCGGCGATGGCCACTGTGACCACGAAGCAGTAGGCCGGGCTGCCGCGCAGGCGGCCCGGATGCGCAAGGTGCAATGCCTTGAGGTACCCGTGTGGGCGTGGCACTGGGCACGACCGGACGACCCGCGTCTGCCGTGGCCGCGTGCCCACCGCATTCAGCTGGACGAGGCCCGCCTGGCCCGCAAGCGCAAGGCCCTGGCCGCCCATGTCAGCCAACTCGAACCGGACGGCCAGCGCCCGCCCGTACTGCCGCCGAACTTGCTGGATTGTCTGCTGCAACCTTTCGAACTGGTGTTCCTGTAAATGGAGTTGTCATGAGCCTCGACCCACAGTATTTCGCCGACCTGTACGCCACCAGTGAAGACCCTTGGGCCTTTCGCACCCGCTGGTACGAAAAGCGCAAGCGCGAGCTGGTCATGGCCTGCCTGCCGCGCCAGTGCTACCAGCGCGTGTTCGAGCCCGCTTGCGCCAATGGCGAGCTCAGCGCCTTGCTGGCCGAGCGTTGTGCCAACCTGGTGTGCCAGGACCTGAACCCTACTGCGGTAGCGCTGGCCGGTGAACGCCTGGCTGGGCTGCGCAATGTCTCGGTGGAACTGGCGCGGCTGCCGGCGGACTGGCCAGGTGGGCGTTTCGACCTGATCGTGCTGAGCGAGGTGGGTTACTACCTCGACCCGACCGACTGGTTGCAGGTGATCGAACAGTCGGTGGCCAGCCTGACCTACGACGGCGGGCTGCTGGCCTGCCACTGGAAGCATCCCATCGCCGGCTGCCCGCAGGACGGGCGTGAAGTGCACCGCATGCTGGCCCGGCACCTTCCGCTGTATCTGCAGTTCCAGCATGACGAGGCGGACTTCTTGCTGGAGTACTGGTCCTCTCAGCCCAGCGTGGTCGACCTCGATGAGACCTGCCCATGATTGCCGTGGTGATCCCGGCCCACAACGAGGCCCGGCGCCTTGGGCGCTGCCTGCGGGCAGTACTGGCTGCCGCCCTGCAGGCGCAGCAGGCGGGGCACCAGGTGGAGGTGCTGGTGGTGCTGGACCGCTGCAGCGATGGCAGCGCCGCCGTGGCAAGGCGTTTCGGTGTACAGGTGCTGACCGTGGATGCCGGCAACGTCGGTATGGCCCGCCGGGTGGGCGCGGCATACATGCTCGAGCGCGGCGCGCAGTGGCTGGCGTGCACCGATGCCGACAGCCGGGTGCCGGCGCACTGGCTGCTGTCGCAACTGGCCTGCAGGGCCGAGGTAGTTTGCGGCACGGTGCACGTCGAGTACTGGCAACCCTGGCAGACAGCGGCCTTGCGCAAGCTGTACCACAGCCGTTACCAGGCACATGAGGGGCATCGGCATGTGCATGGGGCCAATCTGGGTGTGTGTGCCGACGCCTATGATCGTGTGGGCGGCTTCCAGCCACTGGCGGCGCATGAGGATGTGCAACTGGTCAGCGACCTGCAGGCCAGTGGTGCGCAGATCGTATGGACCGCCAGGCACAGCGTGGCCACCAGCAGCCGGCGCGACAGCCGCGCCCGCGAAGGGTTTGGTGATTATCTGGCGGCGTTGCAGACACTGGTTTGATGAGGCTTGTGTTTGACTCCTGGTTCAGCAGTTTCTGTAGGAGCAGCCTTGTGCTGCGAAGAGGCCGGTACTGACAAAGCCTGTCTATCGCTTGTACCGGCCTCTTCGCAGCACAAGGCTGCTCCTACAAAGGACGCTTCAAACGAGCGATATTTGTTCTCCGCGCGACAGCGCGGCCCCAAAGGGCTGGGCAATTTCCCACCCAGTGCAAGCGCAACGGAATCACGACGCCTTGCGTGTCTTCTTCGCCGGCTTCTTGCCACCGAGGCTGCGCTTGAGCAGTTCGGTGAGGTCGAGGATGTCCGCGCCTTTCCCTGCTTCCGTCGCCTCGCCCTTCTCCACAGTCTCGATCTTGCCCTTGCTGGCCTTTTCTTCCACCAGGTCCATGATGGTCTGGCGGAAGGCATCGTGGTAATCCGCAGGCTTCCACTGCCCGCTCATGTCTTCGACCAACCGCTTGGCCATGTCCAGTTCGCGCTTGTCCACCTTGGCCTCGGTGACGCTGCTGTCCAGCTCCAGCGTTTCCAGCCCGCGCACTTCTTCGGGCCAGCGCAAGGTGATCATCACCAGCGCATCATCCAGCGGCCGCAACAACGCCAGGTGCTGGCGGGTGTGCAGCACTACCGTGGCCAGCGCCACCTTGCCGGTCTTCGCCAGGGTTTCGCGCAGCAAGGCGTATACCTTGCCGCCACGGCGGTCGGGGGTAAGGTAATACGGCGTGTCGAAGTGCTGCAGCGGGATCTCGCCAGCCTCCACGAAGGAAAAGATATCGATCGTCTGGGTCGCCTCGGGCCGGGCCTTGCGGATTTCCTCCTCGCTGATCACCACGTAGCGGCCCTTCTCGAGCTCCACGCCCTTGACGATGTTGTCCTTGTCGATTTCCTTGCCAGTGACCTTGTTCACCCGCTTGTAGCCGACCGGCTCCATGCTGCGCTTGTCGAGCCAGTCGAAATCGACCCGCTCGGTGCGCACCGCGGTATTGAGGGCCACGGGGATATGCACGAGGCCGAAACTGATGGCGCCTTTCCAGATTGCCCTAGCCATTGAAGGTGCTCCCAGGGTTGCCTGCCAATACCTGAATCGACTGCAACGGGCGGCGAAGGTTTAAACGCCCCGCCCTACGGCAACGGGTTGCCGCCGGTCACGCCGAACACCTCACCGGTGATGTAGCTGGACTCCTGGCTGGCCAGCAACACATACACCGGCGCACACTCGGCGGGTTGCCCCGGTCGCTTCATCGGCGTTTGTGCGCCGAAGTCGGGGATTTTCTCCGGCGGTTGGCCGCCACTGGGCTGCAACACGGTCCAGATGGGCCCCGGGGCCACGGCATTGACCCTGATGCCGCGCTCGATCACCTGCTTGGCCAAGGCCTTGGTGAAGGCGACGATCGCGGCCTTGGTGGTGGCATAGTCGAGCAAGGTGGCCGAAGGCTGGTAGGACTGGATCGAGGCGGTATTGATGATGGTCGCCCCCGCCGGCATCAGCGGCACGGCCGCCTGGCACAGCCAGAACAGCGCGTAGACGTTGGTTTTCAGGGTGTGGTCGAACTGCTCGTGGCTGATCTGGCTGATGTCCTTGCGCGCCTCCTGCTTGCCGGCGACGTTGACCAGGATGTCCAGCCCGCCAAGTTGCTCATGGGCCTGGTCGACCAGCTCCTTGCAGAACTGCTCATCCTTCAGGTCACCGGCTATTGCCAACGCCTTGCGGCCTTCGGCTTCAATCAGCTTGATGACTTCGCGGGCATCGGGTTGCTCGATGGGCATGTAGTTGAGGGCAATGTCGGCACCCTCACGGGCAAAGGCGATGGCCACTGCACGGCCGATGCCCGAATCCGCACCGGTGATCAGCGCCTTGCGCCCTGCCAGGCGGCCAAAACCCTTGTAGGTGGTTTCGCCGTGGTCTGGCTCGGGCTGCATGTTGGCATCCAGCCCCGGTGCTGGTTGGCCTTGGGCCGGGAATGGTGGATGCGGGTACTGGGTCAGCGGGTTCTGCATGCTGAACTGGTCGTGGGGTTTGTTAGGCATGGGGGCCTCTCCTCTGGTGTACCGGTGTTGGCCCATTCGCGGGCTTGCCCGCGAAGGCCGTCCTACCGTTTTCGAGGAGAGCCTTCATCGATGGTTTTTTTCGACTGGCCCAAACACCGACCAGCGGTCACACCGGGCTAAACAGCACCCGCCTGAAGGCCTCGGCAGCCAGGTGCACCTGTACCGCCCAGTCCTGCGCCGCATCACTGCCGGCATCATCGGAAATGTACTTCAGGCACACGAACGGGATGCCTTCGCTGCGTGCGATCAGCGCCAGCACGTAGGCTTCCATGTCGACCACGTCATAGGGTGCATCGCCATGGTTGATCTCGAAGCTGTCGCCACTGCCGCAGGTTTCCAGGGCCAGGCCGGGGATTTGCGCCCCATGTTCCAGCACCACCGGGATATCCGACAGAGGCGTCTGGTAGCGGGCGAAGCCCAGTGGGGTCACATCCATGTCGCGCTGCACGAAGCGGGTGCAGCACACCACCTCGCCCTTGCCATGGCGCTGGCTGCCGGCCGAGCCGAGGTTGACGATCAGCCTGGGCCGGCGCGCGGCAATGGCCTTGGTCAGGGCGATGGCGGCATTGACCTTGCCGATGCCGGTGAACACGGTATTGACGTCAGCGAATACATCGCCGGCCTCGGCTTCGAGGGCGAAGACAAACAACGTGTCGTCCAGGGAGATGTCGGGGAATTGCTTGATCAGCATCATGGCGCAGGTGGTTCCGGGTGGCTGCGAAAGGCGCGGCCATTTTCGGTCAACCCCGGCTAATTGCAAGCCCCGGCGGCCACCACGGCTCGTAATGCCTGCGCCCTGCCCAAGCCTGCAGCGCTGGCCTGGGCCAGGCATTGCAGCTGCTGGTCGGCATGGGTGCCATCGCGCAGCAGGCGTTGTGCATGCAGGAAGGCGCGTTCGGCGTCTACAGTGTCGATCGGCAACTGTTCCTGCAACTGGGCCAACCAACCTGCGGACGTGACCGGCTGCTGCTCATGCAGGCCAATGAACTCGCCCTGGCGCCCATGGCGCATGGCGCGCCAGTAGTTTTCCTGGGTGATCCAGCGCTGCTCGCGGCTGCAGGCGGACGAGTCGTGCCGGTACACGATGCTGTGCTCGACCAGGTGACGAAATAGCGCGGCGATGCACAGCGCGTCCTCCAGCCGCGGGCAGCCATCGCAGATGCGCAGTTCGACCGTCGGGAAGCGCCGTGAAGGCCGGATCGCCCACCAGAAGTCGCCATCCGCGGCCAGCGACCCTGTGCGTTGCAGCAATGCACGGTAGCGCTCGTAGGCTGCCCAGTCCGGCAAAGGCTCGGGCAAACCCATGTGCGGCCACTCCCCGCAAATTACCCGCCGGTAGCTCATGTAGCCGGTGCACTGGCCTGCCCACAGCGGGGATGACGTGCTCAGCACCAGCAACAGAGGCAGCCAGCCCAGTACACGGTTGATCAATTGGATGCGGTCGCAACCTGGCGGTACGCCCACGTGAACATGCAGGCCGTTGAGCAGGCTACGCCGCGCCACATGCCGGTAGTCAGCGAACAGTTGCTGGTAATGCGCAGGGGTAGCAGGTTTCTGACGCAGCCAGGCGGCATTGGGGTGGCTTGCCGCGCCGTACAGGCCCATGCCCTCTTCGGCCAGCGCTGTGTTCAGCCGCTGGCGGCTGTGCTGGAAGAACTCGCGTGCCTCGAACAGGTTGGCGAACACCGGCGAGGCCACCTCGATCTGGCTGCGGAACATTTCCTGGGCAAAATGCTGGCCCAGCGCCTTGCGACAACGCCCGAGCACAGCTGGCAAAGGTGTGGCTGGCACCTGCCCCGTGTCCAGGTTCACCAGCAGGTATTCTTCCTCGATGCCGAACGTGCAGGGTCGGGCCATGCTGCCTCAGCTGTTGCGGGTGACTGTGAGCACCACCGCGGCGATGCGCTCGACCTGCTCGTAACCGGGTTCGTTCAGTTGCTCGCCAAACACGTCCGGGTCGATTTCCCGATATACCCAGGACCATTCCGGGCCCGCCAGGCGCAGGCGAATGGCTTCGAGCAAGGCATCACGGCCTTCGACTATCGCCACGCCGGTATACAACAGTAGCGAGCCCCCTGAGCCGAGCCGCTCGCAAGCTTGCTCGACGATACGCAGCGAAAGCTGCGCGCCGAGCGAACCTCCGCCATGCCGATAGGTACGTTGGCAGGCATCCAGCATGTACGGCGGGTTGGCAACGATAAGGTCGAACAGCCCGGTAATGCCGTCGAGCAGGTCACTGGGTTCCACGGAAACATTGCTCAAGCCCGCCAATGCCGCGTTGATCGCGGTGTAACGCAGCGCGAGCGGGTTGATATCCACGGCGCTGACATGGGCATGGGGCGCCGCGCGGGCGATCAGCAAGGCGCCGACACCCGTGCCGCACCCGATATCCACGGCATGCTCGACGCGCTTGGGGGTGCGTTGCAGGTGATCGTGAATCACTTGGGCGAAACGGTAACTGTCGGGGCCGAGAAACACTGCGTCGGTTTCCTCGGTGGGGTAAGCAGAGTGCAGCAGCAGCAGGTCGTCGATCGTGGACCAGCGCACGGTGCTGATCAGCAGTTCTCCGTGCTGCTTGAGCACCTGAGCCCGCCGCATCTGGTCCAGCTCATCGGCAGAAACCAATGACGAACGGAACGGACGGTTCCAGCCGAACACATCGCGCAGTGTCCTGGCTTGCCCGGCTTGCGGGCGCGCATTCACGCGAGCATGGGTTGCCGGGGTGACGCAGGTGAAGCGGTAGCCGTCGGCGCGCAGGCGCCTGCCCAATTGCAGCATTGCCTGATCAGCCTGGATTTGTTGTGGATCGAGCAGCATCAGCGGGTTACCTCCTGATTCAGGCCGGTAGCACGCAAGTAGCGCCGGGTGGCCAGCAACCCTTCCGGTGTCGCATGACGGTTACCGGACATCGTGTCGATCAACGTCTGGATATCGGCGTCCGGGGCAGGAGTCGCGAGCGTATCATCCGATTCCACCTGCACCTCCCAGCTGCCAGGCAGCACGCGACGCCCGCGGGCTTGCAAGCCTGCAGCGATCCAGTCGTGCCATAGCTGTTTTTCATACGTCGTGAACACGCCATACATCGGTGCCGAGGGGCCATCGATGAGTCCCCACCAGCGGCTGTTGGCGGGTGCTTCACCACGGCGGATCCAGCCCTGTGCCTGCAAGGCTTGCAGAAACGCGGGCATGGCACCGGGCTCGGCCAGCCATTGGTTGACGGTGCGTTTTTGCAAGCGGCAATGGTCGGAATGCATGAATTGGCCAAAATTGCGCTTGCGCTCCAGTGCCGACAGCAGCTCGGATTCAAGATCGAAGCTGCTGATCAGGCTGGGTGTATCAAGCCCCAGGTCATTCAAGCGGTACCCGCTGCGCACCCGCTGGTAGAACTGGCCAGCGTCGTCGACCGGGCAGAGTTGGCGTAGCGCCTGGATGGACAGATGCGCATGCCCGCTGGCCGCGTTGTCGATGGTCACATGAAGCTGGAAATAATGGCCATCGATGCCCACTTCCGCCAGTTCGTAAGTGGTAATCAGCAAATGCAACGGTGGTTGTTCATAGCCCAGGTTGTAGCCGATCAGCTCGGGAAGAAAATCATCGCCATGGCGCCCCAACGCCAACTGCAAGGCACCTTGCAGGTAACGCTGGTCGTCCAGTTCAGTCAGGCCCAGGCAACCCAGCCGGCTCAACAGCCGTTGGTAGATCAGCACATGGTTGCAGCGCGGATCACCGCCACCCAGTTCTTCCAGGTAGGTGCGAATCAGGCCGTGATAGCGCGGATCGCCCCAGTGGCGCAAGGTGCTGTGCAGCCATGCCCCGTCCACTGCCTTCGTGGGCGCCACTTGTTGCAGGAACCACAACGCCTGGGCGCGGTTGGCAAAGTAGCGCCGAGGTGCGCCTTGGCGGCGTTGTTCGAGGTAACTGGCATAGGCTTCGGCCACCTGGCTTGCATGGCCAGCGCTCCAGGCTTCCAGCTGAGCAGGATCGGCAGGCAGGTCATCCGGCAAACGCTGCGCGCGTGCCAATTGTTCGCTCAGCCAGGCTGTACTCGTGGTGTCGTGGCTCACGAGCAGCTTGTGGTAACGCTCCTTCAGGCTTGGCCCATTTGCCGAAGCCGGTATCACCGCGCTGGTCTTGCGGGTCATTACCGTCATGCCGTAGTCCTTGTCCGCGTTTTATTGGCTGGGTTTCTGCCCGGGCATCGGTTCAGGGGCCGGCGCCGGCTGGGTAGCGGGTTTGTCGCCGGGTTGCTGCATCTGCAGTGAAGGTTTGCTTTGGTCGGCATCCTTTGCCGGGTGGTCGTCATCCCGGTCGAAACAACCACCCAGCAAGCCAAGCGTGCCCACCAGCGCTATCAGAGGGATCAATCGCATGGGGTTCTCCTCATGTGCAGAATCGCAGTGCCCGATCACCCGGGCACTGCGCAGGCTCACTTACGAACGGCCGCCCTTGCGGTCCGATTCGCTGGTACGGCCACCACCGGATTGCTGGCCGCCCTTGCGCCCAGCTTCGGAGGCTTTTTCGCGGTCATTGGCAAAGTTGCCCGGGTTCTTGTTGCCACCCTGGCTGCCTTGCTGGTTGCCGGTGCGGCTGTTCTCTTTGTTGGCCATGGTCTTAAACCTCGTATGACTTGGGAATGCACGGCATTACCCGCCGTACACCTGTTGGGAGTTCGGTCATTTCGGTGGATTCGGTTTAATGCGAAGCGTTCTGACCAGCGGCATTAAATAAGCGGCATCAGCATATTTGGCGCGCCTGTCAGTCGCGCGATGTGCTATCCAGGCGTGCCTGTCGCTTTCCCAGCAAACCTCCGGTCATCGCCCAGCCCAAAGCCATCAGCGTACCGATCAACATCGCCAGTTGCGGGTACTCGCCCATCACATCCAGCCCCCGCTTGACCCAGCCACTGAGCGCGTCACCGCCGCGGTAGACCACGGTGTCGATGAAGTTCTTGGCCTTGTACTTGTCCTCGGCGGGCAGCACGGTGAACAGCATCTCCCGCCCCGGCCGCACCAGCGCGTACTCACCGGCCCGGCGCACCACCATCACCACCACGAACACGGCGAACACCGGGGCCAGTGCCAGCCACAGGAAGCCCGCAGCCATCACCAGCGGCACCGCCACCAGCAGCACACCCACCCCCAGCCGGCGGGCCAGGCGACCGGTGAGGAACACCTGGGTGAGGATGGCCAGGGCCTGTACCACGCTGTCGATCAGCCCGAACACCTGGGTTTGCCGGGTACGGTCGGTGAAGGTTTCGCTGACGATGCGTGCCTGCTCGAAATACAGGAAGGTGCTGACACTGGCGAGCAACACCACGAACAGGGCAATGCCCAACAGGTAGGGCGAGCGCAGTACGGCAGTGGCGCCGGCAAACGGGTTGCCGCCCACTGGCCGGGAATCCGCCCGCTCGGCTTGCGCCGGTAGAGGGTTGAGCTTTCGCCAGCGTTGCAAGTACAACGTAGCGCCAATGCTGCCCAGAAGAAGCGCTGCAGCCAGCACCAGCAAGCCGGCATGGCCCAGCGGCGCTACCAGCAGCGTGCCCAGGATGGGGCCGCTGAGCCCACCCAGGCTGGCCCCGGCCGCCAGCAGGCCGAACAGGCGCTTGCCTTGTGCGATGGAAAACAGGTCGGCGAGCACGCTCCAGGCCAGCGATATGCTCAGCAGGTTGAACACCGACAGCCAGATGTAAAAGGCCCGCGCCGCCCATGAAGCTTCCGGATTGCGGGCAAACAGCACGGCGAACAGCAGCAGGTTGCTGGCGAAAAAGCCGTAGGTCCAGGGCAGGATGTGTCGGCGCTGCACCTTGGAGGCCAGCCAGCCAAACAGCGGCAGGCACGCCAGGGTGGCGATGAAAGTGCCGGTGAACAGCCATTGCAGGTTGTCCACGCCACCGGCGACGCCCATGGTTTCGCGTACCGGGCGCAGCATGAAATAGCCAGTGAACAACAGGTAGAACAGCAGCAAACCGGCGATCACCGCTGGCCCTTCGCCGGGCTGGATGTTCAGCCCCTGGTCCAGGCGCCGCCGCCAGGCTGCCATGGTGTCAGGCAAACTGCTTGATCAGCGCCTGTTGCTGCGCCTGGGTCAGCAACGGCCCGTGCCCGGCCTTGAGCTGGTCGAGTTGGCGCTCGGGTCGGCTGGTCGCGGGGATGACCGTGGTCACCGCCGGGTGACTGATGGCGAACTTGAGAAACAGCTGCGCCCAGCTGCCGACACCCGCCTCTGCGGCCCAGCCGGGCAAGGCCTGGTCCTTCACCCGGGCGAACAGGCGGCCATCGTCGAACGCCCGGTTGACCAGCACGGCGACGCCCTTGTCCTGGCACAGCGGCAGCAGTTCGCGGGCGGCGTCGGGGGCATTGACCGAGTAGTTGATCTGGATGAAATCCAGCGGCTCGCTGCGCACGATGCGGGCTACCTCGTCCTGGCCACTGTTCAGGTAATGGGTGATGCCGACATAGCGGGTCTTGCCCTGCTGCTTCAATTCGCGGGCATAAGGCAGCTGGGTCTGCCAGTCGCGCAGGTTGTGGATCTGCAGCAAGTCGACCTTGTCGGTGCGCAGGCTCGCGAGGCTGCCGGCCCATTGCGCTTCGGCGTCTGCCCGGCTGTCGGCGGCGATCTTGGTGGCAATGAAGCATTGCCGGTGCCAGCCGCCCTCTTCCAGCAGCTGGCCGAGAATGCTGTCGGCGCCGCCGTAGTTGGGCGAGGTGTCGATAACCCGGCCACCGCCTTCGAAGAAGGCCTGCAGTACAACTTTCAGCTGCTGGTACTGGGCAGAACCGGCTTGCACTTCGAAACTGCCGGAGGTACCAGCACCGATCACCGGCAGCGCTTCACCGGTGCTCGGCACTTGGCGGGTCAGCAAACCCGCCGGGGCAGCGGCGTGCAACCAGGGGCTGGCGGCCAGCAAGCCCAAGGTGGCACCCGCACGTAGGACATCACGACGTGCGTACATGGAAAAGCTCCCGTCATGAAGCGGAAACTTTCAAGGCTAGCCGCTGCCCCCGGCTGCGTCCGGTGTTTCTGTATCTGGATGTTTAGCGATCAGGCTTGCAGCAACAGGCTCAGGTCGACACCCGTCTCGCACATCGGCGGACACCAGTAGTATCCACCGGTCAGTGGCCGGCTGAAGCGGTACAGGCCGTCGATGATGCCGTCCTCCAGACCGCTCATGCGCCGCAGCTGCACCTCGAACGCATCGAAGCTGTGGCCCAGGGCCACGAAGGCCAGGCCAGCGCCCCGTTGGTCTGCCCAGGCCACCGAACGACGGACCATGAACGCTTCTGGTTCGAAGCTTTCCTGGGCCGTGCGCTTGACGTGGGCGGACTCGGGGGCGTCGTCGAGCTCTTCGTTGTCGCTAAGGCGCCGGCCGATGATGTTGTCCTGGTCAGCCTGGGGCAGCGACTTGAAGTACTCCAGGTCGTGCTTCCACAGCTGGAACGCGGCAAAGCTGGAGCCATCAGCGCCAATTGCCGCCTGCACGGCCTCTTCGTCCACCGGGTTTTCGGTGCCGTCCTCATAGCCGGTCAGGTCATGGCCGCCACGGTGCAGGAAGCCATCGACGCTGTCGGCCAGGCGCAGGGCCGGAGCCAATGCCAGCTCAAGGGCCTGGGCCCGCAGCAGCAGGTCACCGCGCTCGTCGCCACGCAGCCACAGCCACAGTGCGTGTTGGGTGCTGGGGTTCTCCACGGCAGCATCCAGCTGGGGGAAGGCGCGCAAGCCAGGTACGTCACGGCCCAGGGCCTTGGCCAGCGGGGCGCCGACACCCAGGATCAACTGTTCGCCATCGACCTGCGGCAGCAAGGCATCCAGGGCGGCAGGCAGGGCCTCGGGCGACTGCAGGGAGAAGAACAGGTGACGGGCGTGGGCCGGCACCGGGGTGGCAAGCAGACCTTGCTGGAACGGCATGACAGGATAATCCTCGGTAAAAACGGGAATGCTACTGCGCCTGCAGGCCTGCTGCAACGCGGCATACAGCCTCGCTGGGCGCTGCGCTCGGTAACAAACGGTTACCAAGGGCTGGCGTTTTGCGATTAGCTATCAATCAGGGCCGACCTACACTCCACCGGATCCTTCGCCCGAGAGACCGCCCATGACCGCCTCACCTTTGCTCACCGCTTTTCTGCCGCTGGCCCTGGGCATCATCATGCTCGGTCTCGGGTTATCGCTGACCCTGGCCGACTTTGCCCGCATAGTGAAGTACCCCAAGCCGGTGGTGGTAGGCCTGGTTTGCCAGATCCTGCTGCTGCCGCTGGTGTGCTTCCTGATCGCCAACGGGTTTGGCCTGGAGTCGGCGCTGGCGGTGGGGCTGATGTTGCTGGCCGCCTCGCCGGGCGGCACCACGGCCAACCTGTTCAGCCACCTGGCCCATGGCGATGTGGCATTGAATATCACCCTGACGGCAGTCAACTCGCTGATCGCGATCCTGACCATGCCACTGCTGGTGAACCTGTCGCTGAGCTGGTTCATGGCATCGGACCAGGCCATACCGCTGCAGTTTGCCAAGGTGATGCAGGTGTTTGCCATCGTCCTGCTGCCGGTGGCGCTGGGCATGCTGGTTCGCCGCTTTGCACCCGCCTTCGCCGCGCGCATGGAGAAGCCGATGAAGCTGGTGGCTGCGTTGTTCCTGGCGTTCACCATCGTCCTGGCGCTGGCCAAGGACTGGCAGACCGTGGTTGCCTACGCGCCGGTGGTGGGCCTGGCCGCGCTGCTGTTCAACCTGCTGAGCCTGAGCGTGGGCTACTGGGTACCGCGCCTGCTGAACATTCCCAAGCGCCAGGCGATTGCGATCGGCATGGAGATCGGCATCCATAACGGCACCTTGGCGATTGCCCTGGCATTGAGCCCTTCGCTGCTGAACAACGCCACCATGGCAGTGCCGGCGGCGCTTTACAGCCTGATCATGTTCTTCACCGCGGCGGCGTTTGGCTGGTGGGTGAGCCGCGGGCATGTGGCGGCGCAGCCCAAGGGTGAAACAGTGAACTGAGGCAAGTTCCCTGTGGGAGCGGGCGCCAGTCCCTGTCACAACTGGCTGCGCTTGTGCCGCAACTGCTGCTTCAACACCTTCAACGGCGGTGCATAGAAGAACCCGAACGACACACTCCCCGTTCTCCCCTTCACCGCATGATGCAACCGGTGTGCGCGGTGCAGGCGCTTGAGGTAGCGGTTGACCGGCCGTGGCTTGCGTGGCCAATGCCGATGAAAGAACCCGTCGTGGGCCACGACATACAGCACGCCGTACCCCGCCACGCCGCCACCCACCCACTGCAAGGGCGCAAAACCACCCTTGCCCAGGGCCACCAGCAGCGTGGCGATCAGCCCCAGGGCCACCAGGTACAGGTCATTGGTTTCGAGCATGCCCAGTTGCGGCTCATGGTGCGAGCGGTGCAGCCACCAGCCCCAGCCATGCATGATGTACTTGTGAGCCAGCGTGCCAACGCCCTCCATGGCCACCAGGGTGCCGAACAGTACGGCGAGATTGAACAGCATGGAACGGTCCGGGGGATGGCAAGGGAAGGCGCAAGGGTACCGATTGGCCGCGTTTTTTTCCATGCAGGCGTGACCGGTTGACGAAAGGTGTAAGCTCGGTGCGCTGCCATTGCAGCCGCAGGTGCTGGTGGCAGACCAGGACGTACAACTTGAAAAGGACTGATTGATGCGCATCCGCCCTACCCTTGAGCGCGATATTCAATGGCTCCCGGACGTCGAGCGCTCGGCGGCCCAGGCTTTTGCCGCCCGGCCGGCGCTGGCATGGCTGGCGCAAGGGGATGTGATGGATTGCGAGGCACATCGGGAATTCGTCGACGCAGGCGGTAGCTGGGTGGTCGAGGACCTGGATGGACGGATTCTGGGGTTTGCCTGTGCCCGGCTCGAGGATCAGGCGCTGCATCTTCATGAAATTTCGGTGCGCCGGGAGGCCCAGGGGCAAGGTGTCGGGCGCAAGCTGTTGCAGCAGGTGGTCGATGCGGCGCGCCATACGGGGGCGCGGGAGCTGACCTTGACCACCTTTGCCGATGTGCCATGGAATGCGCCGTTCTATGCGCAGTTGGGGTTCGAGGTGATCGGTGAGGGGCTGCTGGATGCACGCTTGCAGCAGATTCTGGCCGATGAGCTTGCCCATGGGCTTGAGGGCCGCTGTGCGATGCGCCTTGGCGTGGATAACTAGACCCCGGGGCTGCTTTGCAGCCCATCGCCGGCAAGCCAGCTCCCACAGGTACAGCGACAGCCTAGAGATCAACGCTGTTCCCGTGGGAGCTGGCTTGCCGGCGATGAGGCCGGTACAGGCAACCAAGGGCGTTTATTCATCTACGCCCACCACTGCACGTTCTGCCAGGCAATACCCGTCCCGCCCCCGGCGCTTGGCCTGGTACAGCGCCGCATCCGCTGCCGCCATCAGGCGCTCGGCCGTACACCCCTCCCGCGCCAGGTCACCCACGGCAATCCCCGCACTGCACGACACCCGGCCCAGTGGGCTACCTGCATGCTCCAGCATCTGACGCCGCAACAGCTGTTGCACTTCCTGCACCAGCAGCTCCGCCCCGCGAACATCGGTATCAGGCAGCAGCAGTGTGAACTCCTCGCCCCCATAGCGCACAGCCAGGTCGGCCGGCCGCTTCAGTGCCTGCTGCAGCACCTCGGCAAAGCGCCGCAGGCACTGGTCGCCCGCTGGGTGCCCGTAACGGTCGTTGTAGGCCTTGAAGTAATCCAGGTCGAGCATCACCAGCGCCAGCGAGTAGCCCTGGCGTCGTGCCCGACGCAGCTCCGGCTCGAACACTGCGTCCAGCCGCCTGCGGTTACCCAGGCCGGTCAGGCTGTCGGTCAGTGCCAGGGCCTTGAGGGTCTGGTGTGCCTGGTGCAGCGCCCGCTCGATGACAATACGCTCGCGTAACTGGCGCAACACCACACCACCAAACGCTGCCAGCCCCACCAGCAACAGCAGCAACACTGCCACCGACTTGATCGCATCGTGCCGCCAGGGCGCGACGATCGATTCCCGCGACAAGCCGGCCTCCACCACCAACGGGTAGCTGGCCAGCGCCCGATAGCCATACAGCCGTGGCGTACCGTCCACCACGGCGACCGCCTCAGCCACCCCTTCGCTTGCATGCGGCAGGTGCTTGCGGAAGATCTCGCTGCTGCTAAGGCTGCGGCCAATCACCTGTTCGGCGAACGGCCGCCGTACCAGGATAGTGCCGTCGCGCTTGGCCAGTACCAGCGCACCGCGTTCGTCGATCTTGAAGTCGCCGTAGTAGCGTACGAACCAGTCCACCTTGATGGTGCCCAGCAACACCCCGGCGAAGCTGCCATCGGCGTATTGCAGGCGCCGTGAAATGGGGATGATCAGGTCGCCAGTAGAACGGCTGCGCACCACCGAGCCAATGTGAACCCCGCGGTCGGTATGCTCGCGGTGGTAGATGAAGTAGTCGCGGTCGGCATTGTTGGCATTGGGCGGGACTACCGCCTGGTCGGTAACGATCCAGCCACCATCCGGGCCATACACGAACAACCCGTGCAACTGCGGCATGATGCTTTTCTGCTGGACCAGCAAGGTATGCAGGCGCGGCCGGTCGATGTGCTCGAAGCCGTCGCCTTCCAGGCGCTCGGCCAGCGCCGCGGTAATTGCGTCGACCTGGCGGATGGCATCTTCGGCATGCTGCGCCGTGGCCCGGGCCAGGTTGGAGACCATGTTCTCGGCATTGGTGAAGGCGTGCCGGTAGTCGCGCCAGATGCGCCAACCTTCCACCACGACAAAGGCGAGCATCACCACCAGCATGAACGCGAGTACCAGGCGGAACAGCGCCACGGCCCGGCCCTCGCCGGTTATCGCGAAGAGCCCGTCCTCATCCTGCTTCCTGGCTGCGCACATTGAAATCCCTAGCCTTACCGCGTTCGCCGCGTTTCACTATAGTTCAGCACCATCTGGGCGCAGCCGGCCAGGAAAAAGATTAAACCTTTGCTCCCCATTCACCCTCAACCGTACGCGACACTGAGGTCGCGCCACGGTTTAAGGAGTGAAGCATGAGCAGTCTCTTCATCAAGCGTGTCGGTTTTTCCATGGTATTAGGCTTGGCATCGGTGCAGGCAATGGCGGCGAGTTCCGATGACTTCGTCGAAGCGGCTACCGAGGCCGGTATTGCCGAAGTGGTCACCGGCAAGCTGGCCCTGGAAAAAACTCAGAATGCCGAAATCAAGACCTTTGCCCAGCAGATGGTCAGCGACCACACGAAGGCCAATCAGAAACTCGGCGACATCGCTCGCAAGCTCGACATCTCCGTACCCGATGAGGCGGCAATAACCGACAAGGTCAAGAAAATGATCCTGGAATGGCGAGAGGAGTCGTTTGACAAGTCTTACGTCAACAACCAGGTCGACGCTCACGAAAGGGCGGTGGAGTTGTTCAAGAAGGAAGCTGCATCGTCCGACAAGGCTGAATTGAAGGCCTTTGCCAGCGAAACCCTGCCCAAGCTCGAACAGCATCTGGAGCATGCCAAGGCGCTTCAGGCCAAACACGGCAAGTGAGGCCCGCCATGAGTAACGATGCATTGAAAGCCGAAGTGCTGACTCGCCTGTTGCACGCTCACCCCCAAGGGTTGGGCAAGGAAGTGCTGGACAACTACCGGGGCGAGAAAGCCGTGGCCGGCATGCTCAAGACGCTGCAGGAGGCCGGTTTGATCCAGGATGGCAGCGTGGCGGTGAGCAGCGACCACCAGATCAGCGTGAACTACCCCATCAAGCTATCGGCGGCAGGTGTGGAGGCAGCCAGACAAGCCGAAGGCTGAGCGCGCCCTCCCGCCCAACCTTGTCGCACAGGGAACAAGGTTCGAAAGCGTGTCACATTCCCTGTGGGAGCGGGCGTGCCCGCGAAGGGCCCAACGCGCGGCGGTTCGACGCCTCGAAACGCCCGCTCCCACAGGGCCTTTTCGCAGTTACTGCGCCGCGTTGGCGGCAGACAACTGCGACTGACACTGGTGCAGCGCTTCGTCTCGTGCCTTGAGTTGCTCTTCAAGCTGCCGCAACTGGCGAGCCTGTTCCGTGCACAAGTCGCGCCTGGCCTCCAGGTTCTGTGCCTGCACATCCAGCTGCCGACGCATTTCCTCGCTTGCACCCTGCGCCTGGGCCAGGATCGTGCGCAAGCCCTGGATCTGCGCATCGCGCTGCTCCAGCAATTCGTCCTGCGCCCTGCAGGCGCTGGCGGCCTGGCGATGCTCACCCAGCAAGCGCTCGTTGTCGCGGTGCAGGCGGGTCAACTCGTCCTGCTTGACGATCATGCCTTGCTGCAGTTGTCGCACCTCCACCTGCAACTGTTGCAGCTGCGCTTCGTGGCGGCGCTGCTCCTGTTCACGCTGTTCGCGGCTGGCGTTGCGATAGTGTTCCAGCGCATCGCGTGCATGACGGTGCTTGTCTTCCAGTGATTTTACCTGCTCCTCCTTGTCGGCCAGGCGCACCTGCAGCTCGCCCAGCGACTGGTTAAGGCTGGCACTGCGCAGCTGTTCGGCCTGCAGGGTGCTTTGGGTGGAAAGCAGTTTTTCCGATTCGGCGGCCAGTGCGGCCACATCGATCTGATGCTGTTGGTGCGCCGCAGCCAGTGCCTGCTGGGCAATGGCCAGTTGTGCCTCCAGCTGTTCGCGCTGTCGAGTGAAGGCGCTTTCGGCCTGCTCGATCTTCAGGTCGGCCTCGTCCTGCAGCTGGGTTGCCAGTTGCCCGACCATTCGGCTCAGCACGTCACTCAGCGCAATGCCGCCCTCGGAAGCCACGGGTTGCTGGCCGTTCAACTCTTTCAGGTAGCGGTGAATCGTGGTCTTGGAGCCGGTGTTGCCCAGCTCGATACGTATCGCATCGATGCTGGGGTTCTCGCCCCGGGCAATCAGCGCCTGACGTGCCTGCTGCACTACAACCTTGTTTATACCGCCCCGGGCCATGCTTGCTCCTACGATTTTGTACCGTGTTATGTACCATGTAATTACATACCGATTATGGAGACAAGCCATTGCCCGTGCAAACATTTCCTATGGTGGAATAATCACGGCTTATCGCATGTGAATGGTTCTTGGGAGCTGTGCGCGGGGATAAAACAGTACGCCAGACAGCAAAGCGCCCCGCTCGGCTTCAAGCCGGCGGGGCGCTGCAGAATGCTGAAGCAGGGAGCGTCAGCTGTAGTGTTCAACCCTGGCAGGTGTTCTACGCATGAGCACCTTGCCGTTGCGTACCGACACCAGCGCATGCCCCTGGCTGCGCACCATTTCGTAATCGTCCGGCGCAGACAGCAGCAACAGGTTGGCCGGTCGCCCCACTTCGATGCCGTAACGCTCGCCCAGGTTCAGGGTGCGGGCGCTGTTGTCGGTGATCAGGTCCAGGCAACGCTGCAGGTCTTCGTAGCCAAGCATGTGGCAGATGTGCAGGCCGGCCTCGAGAATACGCAGGATGTTGCCATTGCCCAGCGGGTACCAAGGGTCGACGATGGAATCCTGGCCAAAGCACACGTTCATCCCGGCCCGGTCGAGTTCGGCCACGCGGGTGACGCCGCGGCGTTTCGGGTAGTTGTCGAAACGCCCTTGCAGGTGAATGCTCTCGGTCGGGCAAGATACAAAATTGATACCCGACTGCTTGAGCAGGCGGAACAGCTTGTAGCAGTAGGCATTGTCGTACGAGCCCATGGCCACGGTATGGCTGGCTGTCACCCGGGCGCCCATGTCGCGTACCCGCGCCTCTTCGGCCAGCACTTCGAGAAAGCGCGACTGCGGGTCGTCGGTCTCGTCGCAATGCACATCCACCAGGCAGCCGGTACGTTCGGCCAGGTCCATCAGGAACTTGACCGACGACACGCCCTGGTCGCGGGTGTTCTCGAAGTGTGGAATGCCGCCGACCACGTCGGCACCGATGGCCACCGCTTCGGTCATCAGCGCCCGGCCGTTGGCGTACGACTCGATACCCTCCTGGGGGAAGGCGACGATCTGCAGGTCGAGCAGGTGGCGCACTTCGTCACGCACTTCGACCATGGCCTTTAGCGCAGTCAGGGTGGGGTCGGTGACATCGACATGGGTACGCACATGGTGGATGCCATGATCCACCAGCATGCCGATGGTCTTCTTCGCGCGGTTCTTGATGTCGTCGTGGGTGGTGATTGCCTTGCGCTCGGCCCAGCGCTCGATGCCTTCGAACAGGGTCCCGCTCATGTTCCACTGCGGTTCGCCGGCGGTCAGCGTGGCGTCCAGGTGGATGTGCGGTTCGATAAAGGGCGCCACCACCAGGTTCTGCCCGGCATCCAGGTCATCGGCAGCGCGCGCCGCCACCCCTTCGGCCTGGGGCACGATGGCGGCGATGCGTTCGCCGCTGATTTCGATGCGGAACAGGCCAGGCTTGCCGCGCAGGCGTGCGTTGATGATGTTCATGATGCTTCTCCCTGGGCTTTGCGGGTGGCCCTACCAGCATAGTGGCTCAAGCCTTGTGGTATTTGCTACTGGCCCTATCGCCGGCAAGCCAGCTCCCACAGGTACTGCACAGACTTCAGGGCTGTGGTTTACCTGTGGGAGCTGGCTTGCCGGCGATAGGGCCGGCGCAGGCAGCAAATCAGGCTCCGTCCAACCCCATCTGCCAGAAGTCCGCCTCCAGGCTGGACGCCTGGCCGAAGATCTCCACCAGCTCGGCAAACCGTTGCTCGGTCATGCTCCGCGCTGCCAGCTCGTCCAGATGCTTGCGCGCCGCTGTGGCGACACCCTGGTAGCCCTCGCCGGCATACTCGGCGATCCACTCGCGGTACGGGTGATTGCTCAGATCGCCAATCCGCTCGGACAACGCCCGGCCAATCTCGGCATAACCGATCACGCAAGGCGCCAGCGCCACATGCAACTCCAGCAGGTCACCCGCGGCACCGCAGTCCAGCACATAGCGGGTATAGGCAACCGTGGCCTGGTGTTCGGGCGCGGCCTCGATATCAGCCTGGGTCAGGCCCCAGCGCGCGCACAGGCGCAAGTGCAGCTCGGTTTCATCCAGAATCGCCGCCAGCCCGGCCTGCGCGGCGCGGATGTCGGCCGGTCGACGGCTCTTGTAGGCAGCCAGTGCCCAGGCGCGGGCGAACTGGATGAGGAACAGGTAATCCTGTACCAGGTAGGTGCGGAAGGCGGCTTCGCTCAACGTACCCTCGCCCATCTGGCGCACGAATTCGTGGTCGACGTAGCTGCTCCACTGCGGCGTGGCGGCAGCCTTGAGGCGGTCGAAGATATCCATGCTCATTTGTCCTCCGGGTAGACAGCATCGAAGAAGGCCAGCTCCAGCGCCACGGTGCGCTGGTAGAAGTCACCCGCCAGCACGGCGTCCTGCGGGCCGACGCGGTCGAGTTCGGCTTGCAGGAAGGCAACGAAGTCCTGGAATGCCGGGTTGTCGTGCAGGGTGATCCATTCAGCGTGGACGAAGTTGTCCGGCATCGGCTTTGGCGCCTTCAACGCCCAGTCCAGGTACAGGCCTTCGGCGACATTGAGCACCGCCAGCGCGGCCGCATAGGACCGGGTGGCCGCCGCTTCGCGCATGATCGCCTTGAAGCCTGCGGTCGGGACGGTGTCGGCTGGTTCGCTGCGTTGTGCGGGGCTTACCCCCAAGGCCTCGAAGGCGCGCAGGAAGTACGTGTTCTCGTCACTGGAGATCATCCCGGCAAAGCGCCCGAAGCGCAGGCGCGCCTCGAAGGTGTCGGCGGTGGCGATGGCCGCGCCCAGCAGGGTCAGGAAGCTGTCGAGGAAGCGGTGGTCCTGCACCAGGTAGTCGACCATGATCGGGTCCGGCAGGCTGCCGTCGCACAATTGGGTGACGAAGCGGTGGCCAACGGCCGCCGACCAGGTCGGCTCGCTGCGGCGGCGCAGGGACTGGCTGAAGCGTTCGGTCATGTTGCTGTCCTTGATGGGGGGTGACAGCGAGACCGCGGTGGTTGGCATGGACGGGCCTCGCAGTGAGGCCGGCAAAAAGGCAGGTTTCAAAGTCCCATCCCTTCGCCGGCATGATCCGGATCAGGTTCGAAGGGTCACCGCGCTGCAGCATCCAGCGGTTTCTCAGCCCGTTGCCGGGCTCCCCTTGGTGGCGCTCAGGTATACCCCAGGGCGCCGCAGCTGTCACCACCCAATCTGTGGGCAATGGGTGACCCACTAGTGGGGGCCCTCACCCATTTTTGACGCCATGGCATTTAGCGCGCATCAGGCGCCACAAGGATTTATTTAGAAACATATTCCTCGTATTTGGGTTGGCACACCCGTTGCTCCAGCCCCGGAAACGGGCAAAAAGCCATGATGTCGCAAACGAGGCGCAAGGCAATGAAAACACCTGCCGTGATCCACCCTGCCAGGCATGCATTCCAGCTGTCCACCGTCGCTACGCTGATGCTCGGCCTTGGGCTGGTCACGGCAACAGCGGCGCCCATGGACGACAACAGCATGCCCCCGCCGACCGACCCGTCGGCCTACACTGATCAGCCGGCTGACCCGACCCAGGCGTTGCTGGACCTGTACAGCATGCCAGAGGCGAATCGGGGCTCACTCGAACTGACCGATGGCGTGTACGGTGACCGCAACACGGTAAGCGCAAACAACGTGCTACCGCCGGCCCTGCAAACCGGGAAAAAGTACCCCACCAACGGCAAGCCAAGCCCGCTGTTCGGCGCGTTGCCGTTTACCCAGCAATTACTGCTGTTCGAGGAATTCGGCACGGAAAGGCTCGACCCCACGTTGCCGCCGCCCACTCTGACCTTCCCGGTGCCGACCCTGGGCGCGGCACCGGCGCAGGACCCCAACGTGGTGGCCCGCAGCGGCCCCAGCGGTACAGCCCTGGAAGCCTTCCTCAAACAGCCGGGCCTGTACCCCTTCCCGACCCAGTATTCCAACGTGCTCGACCGCAACCCATGGAAGGCGCAGATCGAGATGTTCCTCAACCGCCAACCGGTCGGTTCGCCTGCGGAAGGCCGGCCACCAGGAAAAGGCTGGTCGCACCAGCGCTGGAACGAGTTCTACCCGCAGGCGGGGTTCAAGACCGCCCAGGCCGGTGCGCGCATCAACCTCGGCCTGCGTGACCGCAAGCAACTGCACAACTATGCAGTTGGCGAGTTCGCCCCGGGCGGCCTGTACTACCAGACTTCCGATATCCCGAACACACTGGGCACCACCAAGGGCATCGACACCCGCTTCCACCCGAAGATGCCACTACAGAACCACAAGTCGCTATGGACCTTCGACGGCACCTTCCCGCCCAAGCTGCTGATGGTGCGCTATGGCCAACCGATCCTGATGCGCCATTACAACGCGCTGCCGATCGACCCCTCGGCCAACGCCGGGTTTGGCCTGCACACCCTTTCGACCCATGAGCACAACGGCCACTCCCCGGCCGAGAGCGATGGCTATGCAAACGCCTACTTCTTCCCGGGGCAGTACTACGATTACCGCTGGCCGCTGCAACTGGCAGGCTATGACACCATCAACACCCGTGCCGAAGACCCACGCGCTGCGTTCCCTTGCTCGGCGGGCGAAACCTTGTTCGTCAACGATGCCAACCCCGGCCTGAAAACCTGCCAGAACGGCAGCATCAAGATTCGTGGTGACTGGCGCGAAACCATGAGCACCCACTGGTTCCACGACCACATGATGGATTTCACGGCGCAGAACGTCTACAAGGGCAACGCCGTGATGATGAACTACTACAGCGCCCTGGACCGCGGCAACGAGGCCCTGCAGGATGGCGTCAACCTGCGTTTCCCCAGTGGCTCGGGCATGCCGTGGGGTAACCGCGACTACGACGTCAACCTGGTGATCGCCGACAAGGCCTGGGATGCCAACGGCCAGCTGTGGTTCAACCCGTTCAACACCGATGGCTTCCTCGGCGACCAGATCCTGGTCAACTGGCAGTACCGGCCAACGCTCAAGGTACGCGCGCGCAGCTACCGCTTCCGTATCCTCAACGGCTCGGTGTCGCGCTACTTCAAGTTCGCAGTGGTCCGGGAAATTGCCGGTAACAGCGGCGAGTTCAAAGGCCCCACCGGCTCCAACCTGTCGTATGCGCGGGTACCGTTCCACATGATCGCCAACGACGGCAACATCATGGAACACACCGTGCCGTTCGACGGCACCCTGGACCTCAACGGTGACGGCAACCTGCAGGACAACAACGGCATCCTGCCGCTGCAAGGCATCGCCGAGCGCTACGACATCATCATCAACTTCGCCAAACACGGCATCAAGGTCGGCGACAAGCTGTACCTGGTCAACCTGGAGGAACATCAGAGCGGCAAGGGCCCGGAGGGTGCCATTGCCCTGGCCGATGTGCTGTCGGAAAAATACAAGGCGGTGATCAAGCAGACCAGCAACGGGCCTGAGTGGGACAACGGCGACCCGGCAATCGGCAAGTTCATGCAGTTCGTGGTTCAGCCCTACAGCGGCCAGGACCTGAGCATGGACCCGGTTGCCTATGAACCGGCCAAACCGGGCAAGGCCGAAGGCCTGAAAATGCTGCCGCTGCCGATAGACCGTAATTCGGCCACCGACCAGGCCAAGCTCAAGGATGCCCGCCATCGCGAGTTCATCTTCGGCCGCTCGGACGGTACCGACACCCAACCCTGGACCATCAAGACCGATGGCGGCTTTGGCTACTCCATGGACCCACGTCGCATCAACGCGGCGCCACAGTTGGCCCAGCAGTCTACCGACGGCGGTTTCAGCGGCGACGGCACATTGGAAGTGTGGAAGATCATCAACGGCGGCAATGGCTGGAGCCACCCGGTGCATGTGCACTTCGAGGAAGGCGTGATCCTCAGTCGCGACGGCAAGGCCCCGCCGGAATGGGAAAAATGGGCGCGCAAGGACGTGTATCGCATCGGGCCGGATATCGATTCGTCGGAAGAAGTGGAGGTAGCCCTGCGCTTCCGCGAGTTTGCCGGTACCTACATGGAACATTGCCACAACACCCAGCATGAAGACTCGTCGATGCTGCTGCGCTGGGACCTGGAGCACCCAGGCCAGTTCCAGGTGATGCCGACCCCACTACCGGGTTGGGATGGCGTGGAGTACGTGGCTTCGGTTGGGCTGCCGACCTTCCGCACCGAAGGCCATGATAACGACGACCCGACCAACAAACCGCCGGTTGCGGCCAACGACAGCGCGGCTACCACGGCCGGCAAGCAGATCACCTTGAACGTGCTGGCCAACGACACCGACCCGGAAAACAACCTGCCGTTGACCGTAGTCGGCCTCAGCCAGCCGGACTCCGGCCAGGGCACTACCAGTACCGACGGCAGCACGGTCACCTACGTCCCACCGGCCACGGTAACCACAGCGTTCACCGCCAGCTTCAACTACACGGCTCGTGACGCCAAGGGCGCCGAATCGGTGGCCCCGGCCACGGTCAGCATTGCGGTGAGCCCGGCAGCGGCGGTCGACCAGATCCAGGTCACCAGTGCCACGGTGCAGGTGCGCAGCGGCAACCGCTTTACCTGGGATATTTCGGGCACCACCACGGTGGCCACCGGCAACAGCATCACCGTGACTGCGGCAACCACCAGTGGCCCGCTACTGCTGGGTACGGCCACGCTGAGTACCACTACCAGCGGCGCCCGTTGGCGCTTGTCGACCACAACCACCGGCAGCGGCCCGGCCACACCGGCGACCGTGACCGTGAAATCGGCGCTGGGGCAGAGCGTGACGGCGCCGGTCAGCATCAGGTAACCGAAAAGCGGGGGCCGCTGTGCGGCCCATCGCTGGCAAGCCAGCTCCCACCTCGACCGCGTCGGCTCCAAGCCTTGTGCAGTACCTGTGGGAGCTGGCTTGCCGGCGATAGGGCTGCAGGGCAGCCCCAATACCGTTATCAACGAGGACCGCATCATGTCCGGTTCATGGCGTTTCCTGCTGGTGCTCTCGCTGTTCGCAGCCAGTATCCCGTTCTGGCCGTTGCAACCACAGCAACCCGTGGCCGAGGAAGCTGAAACTCCCTGGGGCGCCGATTACTTCCCCAACATCCCGCTGCTCACCCAGGACGGTGAGAAGGTGCATTTCTTCGACGACCTGATCAAGGACAAGGTGGTCGCCATCAACTTCATCTTCACCGGCTGCTCCGACTCCTGCCCGGTGGAAACCGCGCGCCTGCGCCAGGTGCAGAAAATCCTTGGTGACCGGGTCGGCACGGACATCTTCCTTTACTCCATCAGCATCGACCCCTACAACGACACCCCCGCCACCCTCAAGCGTTACGCCGAAAAGTTTGGTATCGGCCCCGGCTGGACGCTGCTCACCGGCGAGCCGGCCGATATCGAACAATTGCGCCGCAGCCTGGGCCTGTACATCGATGGCCTGGAAAACGGCCGCTCCAAGGACCACAACCTGAGCCTGATCATCGGCAACCAGGCCACCGGCCGCTGGATGAAGGCCTCGCCCTTCGAAAACCCGTACATTCTCGCCGACCGCCTGGGCAACAGCCTGCACAACTGGAAACAGGCCAGTGCCATGGCCAATGACTACGCCCAGGCTCCCGAGGTGCGCGCACCCAGCAGTGGCGAGCAACTCTTCCGTACCCGCTGCTCGTCCTGCCACACCCTGGGCAATGCCGAGCCAGGACAACCCGGCATCGGCCCCGACCTGCTCGGCGTGACCCGCCAGCGTGATGCCAACTGGCTGACCCGCTGGCTGAAGGAGCCCGACCAGATGCTGGCCCAGAAAGACCCCCTGGCCATGCTGCTGTACGAACAATACAACCGCGTGGCCATGCCCAACATGCGCCTGGGCGATACCGAAGTCAGCGCGCTGATGAGTTACATGGAGGAAGAAACTGCGCGCCTGCAGACGCCGCTGGCCGATAAGGGAAATCCTTAAAGGCAATTGGCCACCAGTCATTAGGCTGTCATCTTACTGTCGTATTTTTCGACCATCACCCAGGGTCGGGAACTATCAGCAGTGATTCGCCGTTCGCTTTCATCCGCCAGCCTTCTGCGGCTGCTGATCCTGATGCTCTGTGCAGCCACCCTGGCCTTTGTCTGGGGACTGCATGTTTCGCAGAAGGTTGCCGCCCGCCAGGACGCGCTGTCGGCCAAGGCCGCCGAGCACCTGAACCTGGCCAGTATCGTTGGCGAAAGCCTGCGCCAGTTGGTGGATCGCGCCCAGGCCGTGGGCCGGGTCGCCCAGGACGACATGAAGATGCTGAGCCAGGGCAGCGTCAGCCTGGCGCGCATGCTTGCCGAAGACCCGGTATTCAAGCGCATGAGCCTGTACGACCGGCAAGGCCGGCTGTTGTCGGCCAGCCATGCCGACGAGGCCGCCGAGCTACCCGAAGACTGGCTGCGCCAGCTGCAGCGGCACGTTGCCCGCTACGGTTTCAAACCGTTCCTGCCCAGCGTGCAGCCCCCCGGGCAAGCGACCACCGTGCCCAACCGGCACCTGCCCTTCCTGCTACCGCTGACCAACCTGCCGGGTCGCGAAATCGACAATATCCTGGTGGTGCAGCTGGACATCGGCTACCTGGCGGTGCTGCTGCAGCACATCGACCTGGGCGGCAGCGGGCTGGTGCGCCTGCTGCAGGATGACGGCCTGGAGCGGGTGCGCATCGATAGCAGCGGCGTGGTGGCCGGTGACGCACTGCTGCCCGGGCTGCCGGACAGCGGCAGTGAAGCAGGCATGCTGACCCAGTACGCGGCCGGCGCCCCCTACCAGAGCCTGTACCGGCGCCTGCCCGAGCGGGGTTTCAGCGTGGTGGTCAGCCAGCGCCAGGACGAAATCCTCGCGCCTTCGACGCTGGCCTATTCCCGGCAGTTCTGGTTGAACCTGAGCATGACCCTGATGATCCTCGCCAGCCTGCTGTGGACCTTGCGCCTGTTGCGCAAGCGCCAGGAGGCCTTCAGCGCGCTGGAACAGGCGCAGCAGGTCAACCAGCAGTTGATCGACCGCCTCGAGGACGAACATCGGCGCAGCAGCCATGCCGCGGCCACCGACCACCTCAGCGGCCTGCACAACCGCCGCCAGTTCGTCGAGGTGGCCGGCCAGGTGCTGACCCGGCAACGCGGCAAGCGCCGGCTGATGGCGATCCTGTTCATCGACATGGACCGCTTCAAGTCGATCAACGACTCGCTCGGGCACAAGATCGGCGACCTACTGCTGCAGGCCGTTGCCGGGCGTATCCAGCGCCTGCTGGAGCCCGGCGACGAGGCTTCGCGCTTTGGTGGCGACGAGTTCGTGGTGCTGCTGGCCGGCGAGCGCAGCGAGGAGCAGATCAATGCCTGGGTCCGCGTACTGGTGCAGAAGCTGTCGGCCACCTATGCGCTGGACGGCCAGGAGGTCAACACCAGCCCCAGCGTGGGCGTGAGTATCTGCCCGCGCGACGGCCAGGACATCGACAGCCTGATCCGCAGTGCCGATGCCGCGATGTACTCGGCCAAGCAGGCCGGGCGCGCGCAGTACCGTTTCTTCGACCCGTCGCTGAACCTGGCCGACATCCACGCCTTCACCCTCGAACAGGCCTTCGGCAGCGCCCTGGCCGAGCGCCAGTTCGTGCTGCACTACCAGCCACAGATCCGCCTCGACACCCAGCAGGTGCTGGGCTACGAAGCGCTGGTGCGCTGGGACCACCCCGAGTTCGGCCTGCTGTACCCGGACCGGTTCATTGACCTTGCCGAGCGCAGCGGCTTCATTGTCGAGCTGGGCTGGGAGGTGTTGCGCCTGGCCTGCGAGGCCCTGTCGGGTTGGGACGCCCAAGGCCGGAAGACGCGGCTGGCGGTCAATGTATCTGCGCTGCAGCTACGCCAGGCAGACTTCGCTGCACGGCTACTGAGCGAACTGCAGCAGTACGCCATCGCCCCGCAGCGGCTGGAGCTGGAAATCACCGAAACCACCATCCTCGACCCCGAAGGCACGGCGGTGGCGCACCTGCACACCCTTCGCGACGCCGGCCTGGGCATCAGCCTGGACGATTTCGGCCGCGGCTACGCCGGTTTTGCCCACCTGCATTCGCTGCCGCTGAGCAAGCTGAAGATCGACCGCTCGCTGATTGCGCCGCTGTCCAACAGCCACGACGACAGCCCGATCGTGTCGTCCACCATCATCCTTGCCAAACGCCTGGGCCTGGAAGTGGTGGCCGAAGGCGTGGAAACCCGCGAACAAGTGGTGTGCCTGAAGCTTGCCGGCTGCGATATCGCCCAGGGCTACCACTTCAGCCGGCCGCTGTCACCGGCGCAGCTGCGTGACTACCCGCTCTTCAACGGTGTCGAGGACAAGGCCTGCGTGTAATGGAGGCCCTGGCGAATCCGCCAGGATGAATCGATCATACCTGACGCGCCACGTCTGTAGGAGCGGCCTTGTGTCGCGATCGGGCCGCAAAGCGGCCCCAGCAGTATTCGCGTAAACACTAAAATCAGAGGGGCCGCTTCACGGCCCGATCGCGACACAAGGCCGCTCCTACAGGGACCGAGCATGTATTAGGAACCCATTTCGGTTTATCGTGTGCCCATCATCCACTTGCACCCGCACCATGACCGACATCGAGCGCTACCTCCGCGCCGCCACCCGTGACAACACCCGGCGCAGCTACCAGGCCGCCATCGAGCATTTCGAAACCCACTGGGGCGGTTTTCTCCCGGCCACGGCCGAGAGCATCGCCCGCTACCTGGCCGACCACGCCGACCAACATGCCGTCAGCACCCTGCGCCAGCGCCTGGCGGCGCTCAGCCAATGGCACGTCGCCCAAGGTTTCCCCGACCCGACCAAGGCGCCGCTGGTGCGCCAGGTGCTGCGCGGCATCCGCACCTTGCACCCGACACCGCCCAGGCAGGCGGCGCCGCTGTTGCTGCAGCACCTGCAAAGCGCAGTGCAATGCTTCGAAGAAGAAGCCCGTCAGGCCCGCGAACAGCATGACCTGGCCTCCCTGCGCCGGGCGCGTCGCGACGCTGCGCTGCTATTGCTGGGCTTCTGGCGCGGTTTTCGGGGTGATGAGCTGGCACGCCTGCGCGTGGAGCACATCCAGGCCGAGGCCGGCGTCGGCATCACCCTGTTCCTGCCACGCAGCAAGGGCGACCGCGAAGCCCTGGGCGTACAGCATCGCACCCCGGCCCTCAAGGCCTTG
The DNA here is from genome assembly GCF_015168335.1 of Pseudomonas shirazica. Taxonomy (NCBI): domain Bacteria; kingdom Pseudomonadati; phylum Pseudomonadota; class Gammaproteobacteria; order Pseudomonadales; family Pseudomonadaceae; genus Pseudomonas; species Pseudomonas shirazica. Next base: position 2,422,850 of record NZ_CP063456.1, on the reverse strand, counting down.
TGCCCGGTCACGGCCTACCTGCAATGGCTGGAAGTCGCCGGCATCGCCCATGGGCCGGTGTTCCGCAAGCTCGACCGCTGGGGCAACCTCGGCGACACCGCGCTCAACAGCAACAGCCTGGTCGGCCTGCTGCGGCGCATGCTGGAGCGCGCCGGGGTACCGGCGGCGCTGTATACCGGCCACTCGCTGCGCCGTGGCTTTGCCACCTGGGCCACGGCCAACGGTTGGGAGTTGAAGGCGCTGATGAGCTATGTGGGCTGGAAAGACGCAAAGTCGGCGTTGCGATACATCGACGCAGCGCAGCGCTTTGGCGAACTGGCCGTGCTACCGGCCAGCCAGGCGCAAAAGCTTATTCCTTGAAGGTGTGACGGGCGATGCCGCCAATTTCCGGGTTGATGGCATACAGGTCACCAGCGTCGGGGTAATGGTGCAAGTCTTCAGCACTCATGCCCAAGCGCGCGGTGCTGATGAACAAGGTATTCATCCCCTCCCCACCGAAGCAGCAACTGGTGGGGCACGGCACTGGCATCAGCACCTGGTCGGTGAGGTGGCCATGGCGGTCATAGCGTAACAGGCAACTGCCATGGTACTGGCACACCCACAGGCCGCCGTCACGGTCCAGCGCAAGGCCGTCCGGCCGCCCCAGTTCGGCAGGGGTTTCGGCAAACAGAGTGACCGCGCCAAGCCGGCCTTCGGCCAGGTAACTGGCGCGGTAGATCGAGCGCGCCGCCGAGTCCACGAAGTACACCGTATGGCCGTCCCGCGACCAGGCCAGGCCGGTGGGCAACGCCATGTCGTCGTGGATCACCTGATCATTCAACTGCCCGTCAAAGCGGAACAGTGCCCCGGTGTTGCCGCTCAGGGCATCGTCCATCAGCCCGGTCACGAATCGGCCCTGCGGGTCGCAGGCGCCGTCGTTGAAACGGTAGGTCGACCGCGGGTGAACCGACACCGAATGCCGGCGCACCTTGCGCAGCGACACGTCGAAGATGGCCACGCTGGCGTCTTCGGTGAAAATCAGGTTGCCCTGGTCGGTCAGCGCCAGCGCACCAATGCGTGCCGCGGATTCGTACAGGCACTCGGCCTGGCCATCAGGCGTCAGGCGGTTGATTCGCCCGCCGGAGATATCGACAAAGTACAACGCGCCGCTGCCTTCATCCCAGACCAGGCTTTCGCCCAGGTCGGCGCGGGTGCTGGCGACGTTGACTGGCACGTAGCGGCATGCCTTGAGGCGGTTGCGCAACTCGCCCACCTCCGCCAGCGTCATGGAACAGGCCAGTCCCAGGCCCTGTGCGGCATCGGTAAAGACCGCAACGTTATCGTGGAAAGGCTCTGTGACGGGCATTTGCTGGCTACCTTCGATTCTCCTTTCTACGATAACAACAAAAAAATCAATGACCAAGCGCGGGGTGCGGCAGACTGCAGCGGTCGATCAAGTTCGCGTTGCGCAGCGCCACAGCCGCCCGATATCACAAGCCCGCGCCCGCAGCAGCTCAGCAGCATTGGCACAAGCCTGCTCCAGGCTCATCGGCCCGCTGGCCAAGGCAAAGGCAGCGTCGACGCCATGGGCATACAGCTGCTGGTAGCCTTCACCCAAGGTGCCGGCCAGCACCACCACCGGCACCCCATGGCGCTTGGCAACCCGAGCCACCCCCATCGGCGTCTTGCCACGCAAGGTCTGGGCGTCGAAGCGCCCTTCGCCGGTCACTACCAGGTCTGCACCTTGCACCATGGCATCCAGGCCGGCCAGTTCGGCCACCACTTCCACCCCAGGGCGGAACTGCGCGCCCATGAAGGCCCGGGCTGCGAACCCCATGCCACCAGCAGCGCCACAGCCTGGGTAGTCCCGCACATCCTCACCCAGCAGTTGCGCACAATGGTCGGCAAAATGCCCCAGGGCCTGGTCCAGCGCCTGCACCTGCTGTGGGTTGGCGCCCTTCTGCGGGCCGAAGATTGCCGATGCGCCGTTGGCGCCACACAGCGGGTTGTCGACGTCTGCCGCGACTTCGAACTGCACCTCGGCCAGGCGCGGGTCGAGGCCGCTGGCATCGATGCGGGCCAGCTTGGCCAAGGCCAGGCCGCCCTGTTCCAGTGCTTGCCCGTCGGCGTCCAGCAGGCGCAGGCCCAGCGCCCGCAACATGCCGCTACCCGCGTCGTTGGTGGCACTGCCACCGATAGCCAGCACTACCCTTTGCGCGCCCGCGGCCAGGGCGGCGGCAATCAGCTCGCCGGTACCCCAGGTGCTGCTGCGGCAGGCATCGCGGCGGCCAGTGGGCACCAGTTGCAGGCCACTGGCCTGGGCCATTTCGATGATCGCCGTGCGGCTTTGCGGCAGCCAGCCCCAGCCCGCCTCCACGCTTTGCCCCAACGGCCCGCGTACCGTCTGACGACGCAGCTCGCCGTGGCTGGCGGCAAGAATCGCATCCATGGTGCCTTCGCCACCGTCGGCCATCGGGCACTCGACCAGCTCGGCCTCCGGCCAGGCCTCGGCCAGGCCCGCCGCGATGGCGCGAGCGACACCGGCGGCGTCGAGGCTGTCCTTGAACGAGTCGGGGGCAATGACGATCTTCATGGGGTTTCTCCTGTCCTGATGAGCGGCATGCTGACAGGTGGCTGCAAAGGTGGCCTCGGTCAAATGCACAAAATGCCGGGCGGGTTGTTTGGGCAGATGCCTTTCACCTGCCCCGGCCCTATCGCCGGCAAGCCAGCTCCCACAGGTTCAACACAGGCCTGAGAGCAGCATGCATCCAGTGGGAGCTGGCTTGCCGGCGATAGGGCCGGGGCAGGCGGCCCTTCAGTCGGCAGGCAGCAGCTGCAACCCCAGGTACAGGCTAAGCATCCCTTCCATGCGCAGCGGGTCGACCTCGCCCAGCTCGGCAATCCGCTCCAGGCGGTAGCGCAAGCTGTTGCGGTGGATGCCCAGGGCATCGGCACAGGCCTGGCTCTGGCCGTCATGGGCACACCAGGCGCGCAGGGTGGTGAGCAATTGCCCGCTGCTGTCCTTGCTGCGAATACGTTGCAACGGCTCCAGCAATTCATCCAGCGCATCATCGTTGCGATGCCGCCACAACAATGCCGGCAACCGGTAGCGCTGCAGGCTGAGCAAGCGCTCGCCGGGCAGTACCTCGCGCCCATAGGCCAACAGATCGCGCACCCGGCGATAACCCCGGCGCAGTTGCTCCAGGCTTTGCGCGACACTGCCCAGGGCCAGCCGCTCCACGTCCCAGCCATGGCGCTGCAGGCGTTCCAGCAGGCGAGGTTCGTCCAGCGCCACACCTGCCGGGCGACACCACAACAACGACTGGCGGGCCGGGCTTACGCACCAACTGTCCGGGTAGCGGCTCATCAACCATGCCGCCAGGGTTTCGGCGGCTGGCCCCGAGGCCAGCTCGAACAGGCACGGTACCCGCGGCAGCTGGGGCTTGAGGCCCAGTTGCCGGGCCTCGTCGAGCAACCGGGGGGAATCGCCGCTGCCGCCCAGCAGCAGGGCCAGCAAATCGTCACAGCGCTGCCGTCGCCATTGCTGGTCGGCCTGCAAATGGCGCTGGGCCAGCAGCATTTCGGCGGTCATGCGCACCAGCTCGCCATAGGTGCGCACTTGTTGCGGGTCACCGGTCAAGCCGAGTACGCCCATCAATCGGCCATCCAGCATCAGCGGCAGGTTCACCCCAGGCTGCACGCCCTTGAGGCACTTGGCAGCGTCCGTATCCAGTTCGACGATGCGGCCGTTGGCCAGCACCAGTTGCGCACCCTCGTGGCGGGTGTTGATACGCTCAGGTTCGCCACTGCCGAGGATCAACCCCTGGCTGTCCATGACATTGACGTTGCATGGCAGAATGGCCATCGCGCGGTCAACGATATCCTGCGCCAGGTCATGGTCGAGTTCGAACATTGAGCGGTCCTTTGGGTGTCAGGGATTTGGGCTCGGGCACAGCAGCCCGGTGCAAGTGCTGTGCAAAAGCACAAAGACAGGCACGCCGCAGTCCCCGAGACTCGTCAGGGCGAGCGCCGGAACAGGCGACGCGGCGACAACCATAACAACAGAGAACCCGATCATGGCATACAGCCCCGCCCCTGACCAAGGCACGGACACCACCCGCAACGCGCTGTACCGGCGCATCACCCTGCGGCTGATTCCGTTCATTTTCATCTGCTACCTGTTCAACTACCTGGACCGCGTCAACGTCGGCTTTGCCAAGCTGCAGATGCTCGACGCCCTGAAGTTCAGCGAAACGGTGTACGGCCTTGGTGCCGGCATCTTCTTCATCGGCTATGTGCTCTGCGGCCTGCCGAGCAACCTGGCGCTCAACCGCTTCGGCCCGCGGCGCTGGATCGCGCTGATGATGATCGCCTGGGGCAGCCTCTCCACCTGCCTGCTGTTCGTCACCACGCCCACCGAGTTCTACGCCTTGCGCCTGTTGACCGGCGCCGCCGAAGCCGGCTTCTTCCCGGGCGTGGTGCTGTACCTTTCGCGCTGGTTCCCGGCGGCCCGCCGCGGCCGCATCATGGCGCTGTTCATGTCGGCGATCCCGGTATCGGGCCTGCTCGGCGGGCCGTTCTCCGGCTGGATCCTCCAACACTTCGCCGCCGGCCAGCACGGCCTGGCCGGCTGGCAATGGATGTTCCTGATCCAGGGCCTGCCGACTGTTGCCCTGGGTGTACTGGCGGTGTTCCTGCTCAGTGACGGCTACCAGAAAGCCGCCTGGCTGAGCCCGGCCGAACGTCAGCTGATCGCCGCCGACCTGGACGCCGATGCCGCCAGCAAGCCGAGCACCACCGGCGACGGCGTGCTCGCCGTGCTGACCAACCCGCTGATCTGGACCTTCGGCTTTGTCTACTTCTGCATCCAGAGCGGTGTGTATGCGATCAACTTCTGGCTGCCGTCGATCATCAAGAACATGGGCTTCGACAACCCGCTGCTGATCGGCTGGCTCAGCGCCATCCCGTACCTGCTGGCCGGCGTGTTCATGATCCTCTGCGGGCGTTCGGCCGACCTGCGCAACGAGCGCCGCTGGCATCTTGTGGTGCCGATGCTGATGGGCGCCATCGGCCTGCTGATCGCGGTGAACTTCGCCGGCAACCCGGCCATCGCCATCCTCGGCCTGTCGATCGCCACCATGGGCGCGCTCACCGGCCTGCCGATGTTCTGGCCGATGCCCACGGCGCTGCTCAGCGCCGGCGCGGCTGTCGCGGGCCTGGCGATCATCAACTCGGTGGGCCAGATGGCCGGCTTCCTCAGCCCGTACCTGGTCGGTTTCATCAAGGACCAGACCGGCTCGACCGATGCTGCGCTATATTCGCTGGCGGCGTTGATCGTGCTGGGTAGCCTGGTGGCCTTGCGGGTTACCCGGGCTGGTGCGCTGAGTACTGCAAGCGCCAGTTGAACCCATTCGCGGGCTCGCCCGCTCCCACAGGATCACCACAAGCTCGAACGCTGTGGTATCCCTGTGGGAGCGGGCAAGCCCGCGAAGAGGCCAGCCCAGGCCACATAAAATCCACACCCTCCACCGATCGTCAGCTCAACGCATCCCCTCCCCAGCCCAGGCGTCAAATGGTTCCAAAGGTCCCTTTGGAGAACCCCCATGACCCAGCACGCCGTAGCTCGCCTGGCCCAACTCGACGAACACCGCCCCCTGCGCGTCCAGGCCGGCAGCGAGGAGATCATCCTCATCCGCCAGGGCGACCAGGTGCACGCCTACCAGGGCAACTGCCCCCACGAAGGCGCGCCACTCAATGAAGGCGTGGTGTGCGGCGGCCTGCTGGTGTGCCCCTGGCACAAGGCCGCGTTCGCCGTGGACGAGGGCGCGGTCTGCGAGCCGCCGGCCCTGGCCGACCTGCGTCGCTACAAAACCTGGCTCAAGGGCGACGAGGTCTGGGTCGACGACCAACCCCTGCCCAGAACCGAGCCGCCCCGCCACAGCGACGCCCGCTGTTTCGTGGTAGTCGGCGCTGGTGCCGCGGGCAGTGCCGCAGTGTCCACCCTGTTGGCCCATGGCTTTGCCGGCCGCCTGGTCTGGATCGATCAGGAGCGCCAACCAGCCTACGATCGTACTTCCCTGAGCAAATTCGTGATCGCCGGGCAGATGCCGCCCGATGAAGTGCCGGCCCTGCTCGAGCCCGACGCCCTGCGCAAGGGCCAGCTGGAGCGCAAGCATGGCAAGGTGCGCACACTGAACACCCAGAAACGCCAGGTCATCCTGGCCGACGGCCAGCAGATCGACTATGACGCCTGCCTGCTGGCCACCGGCGGCAAGGCGCTGCGGCCCGATATCCCGGGCGTCGACCTGCCTGGGGTATTTACCCTGCGTTCACGGGAGGATGCCGCGCACCTGCTGGATGCTGCCGAGCCCGGCCAGCCGGCAGTGATCGTCGGCGATGGCTTCATCGGCCTGGAAGCCGCGTCGGCCTTGCGCAAGTACGGCGTGCAGGTGCACCTGATCACCCGCCATGAGGTCCCCCTGGCCCGGCAACTGGGCGAGCGCATTGGCCGTAGCATCCGCGAGTTGCACGAACGCAAGGGGGTCACCTTCCACGGCCCTACCGAGGTCGTGCGGATCGAGGGCCAGGGCAAGGTCGAGGCCGTGCTGCTGGCCAACGGTGAGCGGCTACAGACGCCATTGGTGCTGCTGGGTACCGGGGTAAGACCTGCGACCGCGTTCATTCAGGGCGTGCTGCTGACCGAGGACAAGTCGGTGCAAGTGGACGCTGAAATGCGCGCTGCAGATGGCCTGTGGGCCGCGGGGGATATCGCCACCTTCCCCCTCAGCGGGCGCCCGGTGCGTATCGAACACTGGCGGCTGGCCCAGCAACATGGGGTGATCGCCGCGGCCAACATGCTCGGCGAGCAGCGCCGCTACGCCGACGTACCGTTCTTCTGGACCTACCAGCACGGCCGCACCTACGAAGTACTGGGCCACGCGCGGGACTGGAACCGTATCGAGTTCGTCGGCGAGCCGGAAAAAGGCGACTTCATTGCCTTGCAATGCGTGGATGAGCGGGTCGAGGCAGTTATCGCCAAGGGCTATTCCGATGCCATGGCGACGCTGTCGCAACGCCTGAAGCGCCCGTTGACCTTGCAGGAGGCCTTGGCGCTGATCGGCTGAAGCTGCCTTTCATTGCGCCCCGGTTGTGTGTAAAACGGGTAGATCTGCCGACTGCACAAGGACCCAAGCGCATGATCTACCGCCCCCTCGGCCACAGTGGCCTGCAGGTTTCCGCCCTTACCCTGGGCAGCATGATGTTCGGCGAGCAAACCAGCACCGAAGACGCCCTGCGCATCATCGACAAGGCCTGGGACCAGGGCATCAACTTCATCGACACCGCAGACGTTTACAACGCCGGGCGTGCGGAGGAAATCGTCGGCGAAGCGGTGGCCCGTCATCGCCATGACTGGATCGTGGCCAGCAAGGTCGGCTTTGGCCCGGCCGATGGCCTTCCCAACCGCAGCGGCCTGTCGCGCAAGCACATCTTCAATGCCCTCGATGCCACGCTGACGCGCATGGACATGGACTACCTGGACATCTACTACCTGCACCGCGAAGACCACAAGGTGCCGCTGGAGGAAACCGTGCAGGCCATCGGCGACCTGCTGCGCCAAGGCAAGATCCGCTACTGGGGCGTGTCCAACTTCCGCGGCTGGCGCATCGCCGAGGCCTGCCACATTGCTGAGCGCCTGGGCGTGCCCAGGCCGGTGGTGAGCCAGCCGCTGTACAACATCGTCAATCGCCAGGCCGAACCGGAGCAGCTCACCGCTGCGGCCGCCCATGGTCTGGGCGTGGTGCCATTCAGCCCGCTCGCGCGGGGCGTGCTCAGCGGCAAGTATGCGCCGGGGGCGGTACCGGATGCCGGTAGCCGTGCCGGGCGCCAGGACAAGCGCATCATGGAGGTGGAATGGCGGCAGGAGTCGTTGGCCATTGCCCGGCAGATCCAGGCCTATGTGCAAGCCAAGGGCGTGGGTATCGTCGAATTCGCGATTGCCTGGGTACTGAACAATCGGCTGGTCAGTTCGGCGATTGTCGGGCCGCGGACCGAAGAACAGTGGGATACCTATGGCGGGGCGCTGGCGGTGAAGATTACCGCGGAGGATGAAGCGTTCATTGATTCGCTGGTCACGCCGGGGCATGCCTCGACGCCGGGGTTCAATGATGTGGCGCATTATGTGAGTGGGCGGTTGGCCCGTAGCTGATCGCTCTCCTGTTCTGGCCTCTTCGCGGGTAAACCCGCTCCAACAGGATTGCCCATGACTCCAGGGCCTGTGCAACCGCTGTGGGAGCGGGTTCACCCGCGAAGAGGCCGGTAGCTTTAACCCAGCTGCGCCAGGGCCTGCGCGGCATAGGCATGCGAACGCTGCCGCGCCAGCGGGTCGTGGATGCGGCAGTCGATCATCAGTTCATCCGCACCGGTCTGCTCGATCAGCGTGCGCAACCCTTCCCTTACCCGGTCCGGCCCGCCGGCCACGGTGCAGGCCATCACCTGCTCAAGTACCTCGCGTTCATGGTCCGGCAGGCTCTCGACATAGCCCTCCTGCGGCTTGGGCAACAGGCCGACGCGCCCGACGTGCAAGTCCAGCATCCACTTGCGATGGGAGCTGGCCAGATAATCCGCCTCGGCATCGCTGTCGGCGGCGAACAGGTTCATGCCCACCATCACATACGGCTTGGCCAGTTGTGCCGAAGGCTGGAAGTTGGCCCGGTAATGGGCAATGGCCTGCAGCAGGTAGCGCGGGGCAAAGTGCGAGGCGAAGGCATAGGGCAGGCCCAGTTTCGCTGCCAGGTCGGCGCCGAACAGGCTGGAGCCGAGGATCCACACCGGGATGTCATGCTTGCCCGGCACGCCGCGCACGCGGCGCTGGCCGTTGTCGGCCAGGTAGTCACGCAGCTCGGCGATGTCCTGGCTGAAGTCGCGCTCTGGCGCAGCACCACGCAAGGCGCGCACGGTAGGCCCGGAACTGCCCGGCGCACGGCCGAGGCCCAGATCGATGCGGCCAGGGTGCAGGGTGTCGAGCGTACCGAACTGCTCGGCCACCACCAGCGGCGCGTGGTTGGGCAGCATGATGCCACCGGCGCCGACGCGGATATGCCGGGTGGCGTTGGCGATTTCGTTGATGACCAGTGACGTGGCGGCCGAGCCGATGCCCGGCATGTCGTGGTGCTCGGCGATCCAGTAGCGGCTGTAGTGCTGTTGCTCGACATGGCGCGCCAGTTGGCGGGACTCTTCGATCGCGTCGGCGAAGGTCTTGCCTTCGCCGATCATGACCAGGTCCAGTACGGACAGTGCAGTCATGGGGTCTCCACAGGGATTATCAGTGACTGCCAGTTTCCCTGCTGCGCAGCCAGTGATAAACCCGGTTTCAGGCCCGGCATAGGGGCCTGCCATTCCCCAATCAGTCCTCCCAGGGCACGCCCGGTTCCCAGCTGGCTACCAGCAGGTCGATGAAGCCGCGTACCCGTGGCGACAGGTGGCGCTTGCTTGGGTAGACGATGCGAATCGGGTCCGCTGGCGGCCGATAGGCTTGCAGCACCTCCACCAGGGTGCCGGCGCGCAGGTCGTCGCCGGTGATGTAGGTGGGCAGGTGAATCAGCCCGAAACCCGCCCGGGCGCCGGCGAGCATCGCCTCGGAGCTGTCGATGTTCAGCCGCCCGGGGTCTTCGCACAGGTGCAGCCCCGCTTCGGTATGAAAGCGCCACGGCATGACCTTTTCGCCGGCCAGGAAGGCGATCTTGTCATGGCCGTAGAGGTCGCCGGGCACCTGTGGTACGCCGCGTGCGTCCAGGTATGCGGGCGAGGCGCAGGTGACGAACTGCTGCCAGGCCACCGTACGGGTCAAGAGTTGCGAGTCTTCCTTCGGCACACCGATACGCACCGCAACGTCGATACCCTCCTCGACCAGGTCGACGAAACGGTCGGTGAAGCGTATATCCGCGCGCAGCTCGGGCCACTGCTTCAGGTAGCGGTCGAGAATCGGCAGCACATGGCGCTGACCGAACGACAGGGGTGCTGTCAGGCGCAGGGTGCCGGTGGGCTTGCCACGGCGCTGGGCCATAGTGCTTTCCACCTCGTCCAGGTCATCCAGAATCTGCCGCCAGCGTTCATAGGCCACCAGGCCCTCGTCGGTCAGGCTCAGCTTGCGCGTGGTGCGGTTGAGCAAGCGCACGGCCATGCGCGCCTCCAGGCGAGCGATGCTCTTGCCCACCGCCGAGCGCGTCAGGCCCAAGGTGGCGGCGGCGGCGGTAAAACTGCCAGCCTTCGCGGCGCTGACGAAGGCGGTGATGTCGCCGAAGCGGTTGGGTTCCATGGGTGGTTCCTGAGTCTGGTGCGGCTGGTTTAGATAGGTATGGATTTGTGAAATGCAAGCAGGACTGTCGAGAGCGATCAAGCGAAGACCTTGATCACCACTAAATGCACCGGATAGAACAGGTAACCCCAACGCCCCACCGCAGGCACCCGCCAACCCTCCTGACGCAGCAACGACCACCCGAGCGGAATCGCCAAGGCCGCGGCCATCAGCGTCAGCACGGTAAACGGCGCCAACAGATGCTCCTGCAACCAGCTGTTGGTCAGGTTCCCCCCCATGGCCAACAGGCAGGGCAACAACCAGGCTGCCCCTTCCTTGCGCCGAGCCATCAACCAGGCGCCCGGCAGCATCACCCCCGGCAGCCCGTACATCAGCTGTTCGCTGAACAGCCACCCTGCAAGCAGACCGGCAAAGCCAAGCACGCGCGCCGAAATCAACGGATGATGCACACCCCAGGCAACCAGCAACCCCAACACCAGGGTCGGCATCACACTGAACGTTGACGAACCACTGTCCAGCCAACGGTACGCAGGTTCCGACAGCACCGCGAACACCAGCATCAGCCCCAGATAACGCAGGTTGCCGCGGGTATAGAGCGCACCGCACCTGGTGCGCGCCACATTCACCGCAATCGCCAGGCAAAACAGTGGAAACGCCAACCGGCCAACCACGAACAAGCCATCGGCATCAGGCCACAGAAAACGCAGGTGGTCGGCGACCATGGTCAGCATCGCCGTCCACTTGACCAGGTCCAGCCCGGCTGAACGCACGCCTCAGCGCCCGCGCTCGACTGTGGCAGGCCCCAGGTAGCGATCGGTCCACGCGGCCAGCGGCAAAGGTGGCTGCTGCTCGACGATCCGTCGCCAGATCAGCACCAGGTCGTCGCCATTGAACGTCGCCCCTGGCCCGGCACCCTCCCACAGCGACGGCACATCGGCAATCCAGTGCCCCTGGCTGTCTCGGTGGGCCATGTTGAAGCGGAACGTGTAGTTACCCGGGATACCCATGCGCAGGTCGCTGACCACCAGCGCATCGCCGATCTGGTCGTAGCGCAGCCAGTCGTCGGTGAACCAGCGCAGGCGCTGGTGCAACGGGTGCCCGGCCAGCGCTTGCGCCAGTTGAAGATTACGCGGCAAACGTTGCATTTCTGGCGGGTGCTGGTCGAACCCGCTGCTGATGCCCTCGTAGTAATCGCCATCCGGGGTCTTGGCCAGCACCCGCCAGACCAGGCTGTTGAACGCTATCGGCACGGCACGCACCTGGCTGACGGCGATGCCTTGACGGTCGAGGGCAGCCTGGAACCGCTGCTCGGCCGCCATGCGTCCGGCCAGGCCGAACCCCAGGTAGGCTGCGCTGAAGAGCAAGGCCAAGGTAATTATCTGCACCGCCTTGCTTGTCAGCCCCTTGATGCTTGCGTAGATCACCGCGGCCAGCAGCGGCACGGTGTAGACCGGGTCGATGATGAACACCGCCGCCCAGCTTTCCGGGGTGGCCTGCAAGGGCCAGAACAACTGCGTGCCGTAGACCGTGAAGGCGTCGAGCAACGGGTGGGTGACCAGCACCAGCCAGAACGCCAGGAACAGCCTGGGCAAGGTATAGCCTTTGCCTGGCCAGCATTTGTTGACCAGCCAGGCCAGCAGCAAGGCCAGCCCGGTGAGCACGAACAAGGAATGAGAAAAGCCGCGGTGGTAGGTCATCTGCGACACCGGGTCGGCGTAGCGGATGATCACGTCCAGGTCGGGAAGCGTGCCCAGCGCCGCACCATACAACAGTGAGCGGCGGCCCTGGATGCGGCCGAGCACGGTACCTTGCAAGGCCGCGCCGAGTACGGCCTGGGTGATGGAGTCCAAGGGTGGCATTCCTGAAAGGGAGGTTTCCGGAAGCTAACTTCATCCGGGCCCAATGCGCAATTCCTCTTGAAGGTGCATCTGTAACGGGCTGCCTGCACTGGCCTCATCGCCGGCAAGCCAGCTCCCACCCCGACCGCGTTGAGCTCAAGGTATGCGCTATCCCTGTGGGAGCTGGCTTGCCGGCGATGAGGTCAGTGCAGGCAACATAAGACAGCTGCTCCCACCGGGTTTGCACATGCCTCTATGGATGATTCAGAACAACTGCCAGGTGTACACCAGCGTCAAGCGGTTCTCGTCGATGTCGCTGCGGTAGTTGGACCGGGCCATGGCATTGCGCACCCGGATCCCCAGCCCCTTCAGCACACCGCCCTGCACCGCATAACCGATGTCCAGGTCGCGCTCGCGGTCGCGCCCTTCGTAACCCAGCCCGGTATCGACATTGTTACCGGTTATGTAGCGCACGGTCGCGGTCAGCCCCGGCACGCCCATAGCCGCGAAGTTGTAGTCGTAGCGCACCTGGTACGAGCGTTCGTCGGTGTAGGCGAACTCATAGGTCGGTACTTCGTTACCCAGCGGCGAGATGTTGGCGAACACCCGTGGGAACGGGCTGTCGCCATAAATGCCCTGGTAGCCGGCATGGAAGCTGTGCCCGCCATGCCGGGCAGTGAACATCGAGAAGAACGCCTGGTTGTCGATGTTGCCGAGCAACGCATCGCCGTCCTCGCGTGCGGTGAAATACCCCAGGTTGGCACTGAGCACCCAGTTGCCCAGGGGCTTGCTGTGCTTGAGGCCGACAAAGCCCTGTTCGTAAATGTCCTCAAGCTGCCCATACCACAGGCTGACGCTGCTCTGGTTGGCATTGAACGCATAGTCACCGCCCAGGTAGTTGAAGGCGTCGCTTTCTACCTGGCGGATCGGCACATGGCCGAGCATGGCGTTCATCTTGCCGTCGCCGCCTTCGTTGCGCAGGTGGGTGCTTTTCAGGTGCCCGGCCTGCACGGTCAGGCCGTCGATTTCCGCCGAGCTCAGGCTGGCGCCCTGGTAGGTCGGTGGCAACAGGCGGATGTCGCTAAAGGTCAGCACCGGCAGGTTGGGTTGCAGTTCGCCGACGCGCAATTCGGTTTTGGACAGCCGGGCCTTGAAGGTGGGCGCCAGGCGGCTGTATTCGTCGGCGGCGCGGCCGTCGCCGTGCACCGGCAGCAACCCGGTATTGGTGCGGTCTGGGCTGCTGTCGAGCTTGATGCCCAGCAGGCCCAGGGCATCAATGCCAAAGCCGACCGTGCCCGGGGTGTAGCCCGACTTGAAGTCGAGGATGAAGCCCTGGGCCCACTCCTCGGCCTTGGATTGCCGGTTTGCCCCGACGATGTCGGAGAAGTCGCGGCTGAAGTAGTAGTTACGGGCACTCAGGGTGGCCTTCGAATCTTCGAAGAAGCCGCCTTCGGCGGCCAGCAACGGTTGGCTGAGCAAAGTCAGGCCCAGGGCGACGCAAGGGGTGTGGTTCATTCCGAAGCTCTCTTGATCTTGTTTTTATGGGTAAAGCGTTGGAAGCACGGCGGTTCATGGGGTACGGCGCAGCACCTCCCGGGCACGTGGCTGGCGCAGCCTGAGCAACCCATGGCTCAGCAGGCCGAACAGCAAGCCCCAGAACGCTGCCGACAGGCCCAGGAAGGCCACCCCCGAAGCGGTGACCAGGAAGGTGAACAGCCCGGCATCGCGCTCGGTTGGTTCCGCCAGGCTGCGGGCCAGGGCTTCGCTGATGGCGCCATACAGGGCCAGCCCGGCCAGGGCGGCGATCAGGGCGGCGGGGAATGCTGCAAACAGCGACATCAGCGTGGCCCCGGCGATCCCCAGCAGCAGGTACAGCGCACTGCCAGCCACCGCCGCGACATAGCGCCGCCGTGGGTTTTCATGGGCTTCATGGCCAGTGCACAGGCTGGCAGTGACCGCCGCCAGGTTCAGCCCGTGGCAACCGAACGGCGCCAGCGCGGCACCGGCCAGCGCGCTGGCACTAATGATCGGGCTGGCCGGCGTGGGGTAGCCGGCGTTGCGCAGTACTGCCATGCCCGGCATGAACTGCCCGGTAAGGGCCACCAGCACCAGCGGCAGTGCCAGGCTGAATACCGCTGCCAGGCTGAACTGCGGGGTGACCCACTGCGGCGACGCCAGCTCCAGCACCAATGCCTCGCTGCGAAACGCACCGCTGGCCACGGTCACCAGCGTGCCCACGCACAGCACCGCCGCCACGGCGTAGCGCGGCTGCACCCGGCGCATCAGCACGTAGGTGACGAACATCGCCAGTACCAGCAGCGGTTGCACCGGCAAGGCGCGGAACACCTCGATGCCGAAGCTGAACAGGATGCCGGCCTGCATGCCGGCGGCGATGGAGCCCGGCAGGCGCGCGATGATGCGGTCGAAGGCCCCGCTGATGCCGATCAGCAGCAGGAACAGGTTGGCTACCAGGTAGGCGCCAACGGCCTGTTCCAGGCCCAGTTGCGGCAAGGCGGTGACCAGCAGCGCCGAGCCAGGGATCGACCAGGCGATCACCACCGGCACCCGGTAGCGCAGGCTGAGCAGCGCGCCGAGTACGGCACTGCCCATGGACACTGCCCAGACCCAGGAGGACAGTTGCCGATGGGACAGGCCGGCAGCTTCTGCGGCGTGGAAGATGATCACCAAGGGGCCTGCGTAGGAGATCATCGTGGCGATGCAGCCGGCGACGATGGCGGACAGTGAACTGTCCTTGATCAGGGTTTTCATGGCACCTCTCGCATCGGTGATGTATGGCAAGGGCTGCGCCCTTGATCGCCGGCAAGCCAGCTCCCACAGGGATCCCACTGGTTTCAGCCCTGTGGTGATCCTGTGGGAGCTGGCTTGCCGGCGATAAGGCCTCAGGCCTCTTGCAAAGCCCGCGGCCGCCCACTGCGCTGCTCATTGGCACCGCCCCGGGCCTGCTGCAACTGGAAGTCGAATTTCAACTCGGCATGTCGCCCCGCCTCGCCCTCGACGAACACCACCTCGCCCACCAGCCCATCCCGCGTGGCATAGGCAAAGTCATCCCACAGGTACTTGTCTCCGGCCAGGTTGATCTGCGTGGTCAGGTGTCGGTACCCCGGTGCCGAGATAAAGAAGTGCACATGCGCCGGACGCTGGCCGTGACGGCCGAGCAGGTCCAGGCACTCCTGGGTCGGCCCCTGTGGATCGCAGCCATACCCGGACGGCACGATGGAGCGCGCGCGGTAGCGGCCTTCGCCATCGGTGATGATGCGTCGGCGCAGGTTGTACTCGGACTGGCTCTGGTCGAAGAACGAATAGGTGCCACGGGTATTGGCATGCCACAGGTCGACCGTGGCCCCAGGCAACGGCCGCCCTTGTGGGTCGAGCACCTGGCCCTCGAGGTACATCGGCGTGGCCACGCCCTCCTCGCTACCGTCATCCATGCGTACTTCACCTTCGGCGATCGGCGCGCCGGCCACGTACAGCGGGCCTTCGATGGTGCGTGGAGTGCCGCCGACAAGGCCTGCTTGCTGGTCCTTGGCATCCTGCAGCAGGTCGAGGAAGTGCTCGATGCCCAACCCAGCCACCAGCAACCCGGCCTCCCCGCGGCCACCAAGGCGGTTGAGGTAGTCGACGGCATGCCAGAACTCGTCTTCGCTGATGTCCAGGTCTTCGATCAGCCGCGCGGTGTCCTGCAGCACGCGTTGCACGATGCGCTTAAGGCGCGGGCTGCCGGCATCGTTGCCAAAGCCTGCGGCCTCTTCGAAGAACTGCTGTACCTCGGCAGTGTGGGAAATTTTCACGGTCATGGTGGTTTACCTCATGTTGTTTTTCTGGAGTTACGCCTGTGCCGCAACCGCCTGGGCGTGCCGACGGCCGCTGGCCAGGTGCACGGCCATGGCCAGCGCGGCAATTGCGCCAGGGATGGCGAAAGCAATGAAATTGAGCTGCAGGGGCAGGTTGATGCCCATCAGCGCACCACCCAGCAGCGGGCCGACGATGGCACCGTTGCGGCCGATGCCCGAGGCCCAGCCCAGCCCGGTGGAGCGCACCGATAGCCCGTAGAGTTGAGCGGCGCCGGCATACAGCAGGATCTGCGTGCCGATGGTGGTGGCGCCGGCAATGAAGATCAGCAGGTACAGCACCGGCATCGGGCTGTTGACGCCCAGCAGGCTGATCGACAGCGCGGCGGCGATGAAGAACGCCACTTTGACTTTGACCAGGCTGTAACGGTCGCCCAGCCAGCCACCGAGAATCGCCCCGGCCATGCCACCGAAGTTCAGCGCCAGCAGGAACGACAGGCTCGAGCCCAGGCTGTAGCCGGCGTTGGCCATCAGCTTCGGCAGCCAGGAGCTGAGCGCGTAGACCATCAGCAGGCAGCAGAAGAACGCCAGCCACAGCGCCAGGGTGCGAATGGCCAGGCCGTTGCGAAACAGTTCCAGCACCGACGCCCCGCTGCCTTTGCGGTCGGCCGCCTGCAGCGCATCGTCCGCCTTCACGTCGCAATCCGGGTCCAGCCGCTTGAGCAGCTTGCGGGCCTCGTCGGTACGGCCCTGGCGTACCAGGAAACCGATCGATTCAGGGAGGTAGTACAGGATTACCGGCAACAACAGCAGTGGCACCGCTGCGGCGAAGAACATCGATTCCCAGCCGAAACGCGGCAGCATGAAGATGCCGACACCCGCCGAGAGCATGCCGCCCAGCGAGTAGCCACTGAACATGATCGCTACCAACGTACTGCGCAGTCGCTTGGGCGCGTACTCGTTCATCAGTGCCACGGCGTTGGGCATCAGGCCGCCACAGCCCAGGCCGGCAATGAAGCGGTAGATGCCGAACTCGCTCGGGCTGCTGGCAAACCCGTTGAGGATGGTCGCCCCGGAGAACAAGGCAAAACAGATGGCGATGCCCTTCTTGCGCCCGATGCGATCGGCCAGGCTGCCGAACGCCAGGGCGCCGAACATCATGCCGAACAGCGCATAGCTGCCCAGTGCACCGGCCTGCAACGGGGTCAGGCCCCACTCTTTCATGATGACCGGCAGTACCACGCCGTAGATGAACAAGTCATAGCCGTCGAAGATCAGCAGCAGGCCGCACCAGGCCATGACCATCCAGTGGAAGGGGGTAAAGCGCGCATTATCGATGATCGGGTGTACGTCAAGGGTTCGCATGGCATCTGTCGCTCTTGTTTTTGTTGTGAAAGAAAGCTTTTTGCCTAGGGGTGTCGCTCAGCCGAGGTCGCCGCCCCCTACCGGCAAGGTCACGCCGGTGATGTACGAGGCTTCGTCGGAAGCGAGGAACAGGATCGCGCCGACCTGCTCGTCGATGCTGCCGTAGCGGTGCATCAGGCTGCTGTCGAGGGTCTGGTCGACGATCTGCTGGTACCAGTGCTTTTCCTGTTCGGTCTGCTCGGCACTGTTGCGCGGTACGCGCCGGGGTGGCGCTTCGGTGCCGCCGGGAGCAGTGGCGTTGACCCGGATGCCACGGCCGGCGGTTTCAAAGGCCAGGCACGCAGTCAGCGCGTTGACGCCACCCTTGGCTGCGCCGTAGGGCACGCGGTTGACGCCACGGGTGGCGATGGACGAGACGTTGACGATGGCGCCGCTGCCACGCTCGAGCATGTATGGCAGTGCGGCATGGCAGCACCACAGGGTGGGGAACAGCGAACGGCGTACTTCGGCTTCGATCTGGTCCACTTCGTAGTGTTCGAAGGGCTTGGCCCAGATGGTGCCGCCAACGTTGTTGACCAGGATGTCGAGGCGGCCGAACGCTTCAACCGCGTTGGCCATTACCCTGGCGCAGTCACCATATTGTTCCAGGTCGGCGGTGAGGGTGAGCATGCCCTCGCTGGCCAGTTCGTGAACCAGTTCGGAGCGGTCTACCGCTATCACTTGCGCGCCTTCGGCCTTAAGCCGCCAGCACACGCCACGGCCGATGCCCTGGGCGGCACCGGTGACCAGGGCGACCTTGCCTTGGAATCGGTTGTTCATATCCATCTCTCCGGTTCGCCACGGTTCCTGTGGGAGCGGGCATGCCCGCGAATGCGTCCGACCAGACAAAGTTGTTGAACCTGCTGGCCTCTTCGCGGGCACGCCCGCTCCCACAGGGTCGGCGTATTACTTGGAATAAAAGGAATCAGGCCGCCGCCGCGAACTTCTCGTAGTAGAAGTTCGCCGGGGTAATGCCCTGCTCGCGCACGTACTGGCTGACCGCCTCGACCATCGGTGGCGGGCCGCACAGGTACACATCCACATCACCATCGTTGAGGTGGCGCGGTTCGATGTGCTGGGTCACGTAGCCCTTCTGCGGGTACTGGCTGTCCGGGTTGGCCACGCAGGCACTGAAGGTGAAGTTGGGGATGCGCGCCGCCAGCGCCTGCAGGCGGTCGAGTTCGACCAGGTCGAAGTCGTTGGTCACGCCGTAGATCAGGTGCAGCGGGTGCTCGCTACCCTGCTCGGCGATCTTCTCCAGCATCGCCGTGAACGGCGCCAGGCCCGTACCACCGGCCAGCAGCAACAGCGGGCGCTGGATCGGCCGCAGGTAGAAGCTGCCCAGCGGCCCGGCCAGGGTCATGCTGTCGCCGGCCTTGGCCAGGTTGGTCAGGAAACTGCTCATCAACCCACCCGGCACGTTGCGGATCAGGAAGCTGACCTCGCCGTCCTTCTGCAGCGAGCTGAACGAATAGGCTCGGCTCTGCTCGCTGCCCGGCACCTTGAGGTTGACATATTGCCCCGGCAGGAAGGCCAGGCGGCTGAGGGATTCACCCTTGATCGACAGGGCAATGGTGCTGGCCGACAATTGGCGGACATCACTGATGGCGGCCTCGAAACTGGCCTGTTCGGTCTTGCACAGCTGCGACGAGGCCGGGATGCGGATGACGCAGTCGCTCTCGGCGCGCATCTGGCAGGTCAGTACGTAACCTTCGGAGATTTCATCTTCG
This sequence comes from Pseudomonas shirazica, assembly GCF_015168335.1. NCBI lineage: Bacteria > Pseudomonadati > Pseudomonadota > Gammaproteobacteria > Pseudomonadales > Pseudomonadaceae > Pseudomonas > Pseudomonas shirazica. Next base: position 2,403,775 of record NZ_CP063456.1, on the reverse strand, counting down.
CTCAGGGCATCTTCGATGAAGTTGTCGCCCAGGTCGTAGCGGCCGGACTCGGCCTTGCACTTGCAGGTACCGCAGGCGCCGTCGCGGCAGTCCAGCGGGATGTTGATGCCCTGGCGGTAGGCGGCGTCGGCCACGGTTTCATGGCCGGCGGCCTCGATGAAGCGGGTAACCCCGTCTTCGAAATTCAGTGCGATCTGGTAGCTCATGTTGCACCTCGCGGGCGAGCCTGGCCACGGCACGTCGCAGGACGCTCCGGGCAGCGCTCGCAAAAACCCTGGATCAGATGTGGTAGATGTCGATGACCTGGCGAACGTAGTCGTTCTTCAGCACCACCTTCTTGGCCTTGATCAGCGGCTGCTCGCCGCGCAGGTCGAGGTTGTAGAAGCTGGTGCCGAAGTAACTGTCGGTGGTCTTGTAGCGGAAGCTCAGGGTGTGCCAGTTGAAGCGCACCTGGCAGCTGCCCTCGCCCTGCTCGACGATCTCGATGTTGCTGATGTTGTGCGAGGTGCGGGTGTCGGGCACGGTTGCACTGGAGCGCTCGGTCTTGATGCGGAACACCCGGTCTTCCAGGCCGCCTCGGTTGCCGTACCAGATCAGCGAGATTTCGCTTTGTGGGTCTTCGGTAAGGGTGTCGTCATCGTCCCAGCTCGGCATCCAGAAGGTGCAATCACTGGCGTACATTTCCAGCCACTGATCCCACTGGGCGTCATCCAGGTAACGCGCTTCGCGGAAAAGGAAGTCGCGCACGGTTGCATACAGGCTCATTGCACGGCCTCCACGGGGATCAGTTGCTGTTCATCCTTCAAGGCCTGGATCATGGTTTCCTGCCAGTACTTGTGCTGCAGCACGAACAGGCCTTCGTCCTCGGTGCGTACGCCCGACAGCAGCGGCTTGAGCTCGATTTCCCGGGCCGCCTCGTCGGCGCCTTCCACCCAGTGTTCAGCGCCGCGGGACATGTCGTTCCAGCCGGTACCGCCGCCGTAGCCGGTCTGGCACGAGCGAAACTCTTCCAGGTCGTCGGGGGTGGCCATGCCGCTGACGTTGAAGAAGTCTTCGTACTGGCGAATGCGCTTGGCGCGGGCATCGGCGCTCTCGCCTTTCGGCGCGATGCAGTAGATGGTGATTTCGGTCTTGTTCACCGAAATCGGCCGGGCGATGCGGATCTGCGAGCTGAACTGGTCCATCAGGTACACGTTCGGGTACAGGCACAGGTTGCGCGAGTTCTCGATCATCCAGTCGGCACGGGCCTGGCCGAAGTCGGCGGCCAGTTGGTTGCGGCGCTCGTAGGCCGGGCGGTCCTCGGGGTTGGCCCAGCGGGTCCACAGCAGCAGGTGGCCGTGGTCGAAGGAGTAGAAGCCACCGCCCTGCTTGGCCCAGGCACCGGCGCTCATGGTCTTGATCTCGTCACCCGCCTCGCGCTGCTTGCGCTGGTTCTGGGTGGCGGCATAGTTCCAGTGCACGGAGCTGACGTGGTAGCCGTCGGCGCCGTTCTCGGCGGTTAGCTTCCAGTTGCCTTCGTAGATGTACGAACTGGCGCCACGCAGCACTTCCAGGCCTTCCGGCGACTGGTCGACGATCATGTCGATGATCTTGGCCGACTCGCCCAGGTGCTCGACCAACGGCTTGACGTCGGCCTTCAGGCTGCCGAACAGGAAGCCACGGTACGACTCGAAGCGTGCCACCTTGGTCAGGTCGTGGGAGCCGTGGCAGTTGAAGCTGTCGGGGTAGCCGGCGTTGCTTGGGTCTTTGACCTTGAGCAGCTTGCCGCTGTTGTTGAAGGTCCAGCCGTGGAACGGGCAGGTGTAGCTGGCGCGGTTGCCGCGCTTGTGCCGGCAGAGCATGGCGCCGCGGTGGCTGCAGGCATTGAGGAAGGCGTTGAGCTCACCGTCCTTGTTGCGCGCGATGAAGATCGGCTGGCGCCCCATGGTCAGGGTGAGGAAGTCGTTTTTCTCGGGGATCTGGCTTTCATGGGCCAGGTAGATCCAGTTGCCCTCGAAGATGTGTTTCATCTCCAGGTCGAACAGGCGTGGGTCGGTGAACATCTCGCGCTTGCAGCGGTAGATGCCCTTTTCACGGTCGTCCTCGAGCAAGGCATTGAGGTAGTCGAATCCCAGGGACATGGCCAGGGTCTCCCTTGTTATTGTTTAGACCTGGTCAGGTTAGGGAGACGGCTGGCGGGGGACTATCCGGATTGTGCAGAGTGTTATCCAGCTTTGCCGGGGTCTCGCACTTGTTGACTCAGCCGTTTGGGGTCATGGAGCCAGCTGTTTACTTGAGGTATCTCCTCAGCTGCTTTCATGCGACTATGGAGCGCGTCAAGAACCACGAATGCTTCAAGATTCTGTTCCCGCTCCGCTATAAGCCAATTGCGGCCACTGCTCCAGTTAACTGGCGTTCTATCAATCAGCCACCCTTTTTTCGCAATACGAGTTGACAACGTTAAGACGCTACCCTCCACCAGCAACTTCTGCCCATCAGACCATATAGCCGCGTTCATGATTGGTTCTATTTGATTCCCATAACCACGACCCAGTGCATCAACCGCCTTTACAACATGCTGGCCTACTACACGGGGGGCAGACTTGCCTCCGTTGAAATCTGGATTGATGCTATACCCGCTTTTGGTGCTTCCAGCCTTAGGCCGGATGCTTGGGAGTTTTACTTTTGGAACAACTATATGACCGCTGGGGTCAGTATTATTAACTGGATCACCACCACAATAGGCGTAACAGTTTATTCCTCCAGCACCCATTGGGCTCAAGCTGTCCGGGCTGTTGAACCGCATCAAACCCGGGTTGAGCGCACGATATCCCTCCCCCAACAAGTAGTGCCCTGTTACAGACTCTTTTTTCTGCCCGCTGTAGCGAAGTACAGTTGCGCATTGCTCGTTTCCATCAAATCCATAAACTGTGTACTGCAGCGAACAAGGGGGAAACTGCAAGATAGATCCATGCTCGTCCATGGCGTAGAACGCCGCCTGCCCACCATTGCGCTGTGCCAGTGCCCGGCCAGCGCCCCGCAGCAAAGCCGAAGCCCCTGCGCCGGTATGTTTGACCAGCGCGAGGCCTTCGGGGGAATAGAAATAGAGATCCTTCTGTAACGTCGACATGGTTGCCACCTTTTACCCGAAATAAAGCAAATGGTGGGTCGAGCATTAAATGCGAACAACTAGCAAAAATATCAGGTGGCCGAGCTAGCTGGCCTCATCCTCGTCGCTTGAACGTCTGCGAAGGCAGCTCACCAAACTGCTGCCGATACACCTCGGAAAACCGCCCCAAATGCAGAAATCCGTAATCCAGAGCAAGCTCTGTCACGCTGCGAACCCCACAAGTCGAGTCGCTCAGGCACGCATGCACCCGCTCCAGCTTGCGCTGGCGTACGTAATGCTTGGGTGTGGTACCCAAATGCTGGTCAAACAGCGCATACAACGAACGTAAACTCATGCATGCCTGCTCCGCCAGAACTTCAGCCGACAGCTCCAGCTTCAGGTTGCGCTCAATGTACTCAAGAATGCGCTCAAGCCCCGCTTGCGGTGCGCTCAGGCATTCGCGACGGATATTGGTGCTCATCAAGGTCAGCAGCTTGCTGGCGACGATCTGGCTGTAGTGGCCCTGCACCCTGGGCAGCGAATCGCTCACCTCTGCTTCCTGGCAGACCATGCCCAGCAGGTTGACGAACCCGTCCAGCTCGTCCAGCCGGTAATGGTTGCGCAAGAACCGCACCCCGCCATCAGGGCGGTGCCAGCGCTGTTCGTCGCAGATCGAATCCAGTAGCCGGGTCGGCACCTTGAGGATGAACTTCTCGCAGTCTTCCGAGTAGGTCAGGTCAACCGGGTCGTCGGGGTTGATCAACAATAGTTCGCCCGGCACCAGGTGGTGCTCGCGCTTGTGCCCGCGCCACAGGCAGTTGCCATTGAGCAGCACCTGCAGGTGGTAGATGGTTTCCAGTGCCGGCGAGGTAACGCGCACGCTGCCGCCGTAGCTGATGCGGCAAAGGTCCAGCTCAGCGAACTTGCGGTGGCTGAGGCTGGCTTGCGGATGAGTGGTGCGAGACAAACCGATGCAATGCTGGCCTACGTGCTGGTTGACATAATCGGACACAGCATAAGGGTCGGCGTGATGAAACACGCTACTGCGCTCGCTCAGCAGGCGGCTTTCCATAGGCAAGGTTACCCGGATCGTTATTGTTCTGGTTGCCGCATCCTACGGCCCGGCGGGCTGTGGTTGCGGTCGTCACGGTCATTCTACCGAGCCGGTTGCGGGTCGCGGGGGCAGGCGACAACCGGTGGATGGGCACACTTAAGCAAAAAGGCGGGGGTTGGGCAATGCGACCTTGGGAATGGATGGGCGGATAGCGAACAGTAAGGACAGGTCAGTGTTCGTTTATCGAACGGCTCAGGCAACCCGGCAACGCTCACTTCACTGCACCGGCAGGAAGTTCATCAACAACAGGCTTTGCGCATAATTCAACCCAATCCTCCTATACCGCTCATCCAGCAACTCCGCCAGCAAATCCAGCCGTGCCACGATCTTGCCGAACTCCACGGCAAAACTCAGGTTGCTGCCCTCTTCCGAGATTTCGTTGGAGAACAACAGCAGCACACCATTGGCATCCTGCCGCTGGCTCAACATCCAGGTGGCCTTCTCGATATTGCGTGCCGCGTTGTTGACGAACAGCGGGTCGATGGTATCGGTCATGTAGAACTCTGTACGGCCGCCGTGCGCGGTAATCAGCATGCTGCCGATGGCGTAGATGAACGCACCGACCCGGTCACCGCGAAACTCGGGGCTCAGGGCGTAGCTCAAGGCTGCCAGGTCGCGACGGTTGCCTAGTTGTGGCAAGGGCTGGCGTTGCTCGATGGCGATACGGATCTGCCCCTCGGCAGTTGCAGCATCCACGTAGCCGGACAGCTTCCACTGATTGGGGTTGCGCAGGTACAGCTTGTTCATCAGCAGGTACAAGCTCTGCAGGTTATCGCGCATGGACAGCGTGGCCAGGCGATCGACGCTGGTCTGGAACAGCTCGCTGGGTTTGCCGTTGCCGAACTGGTCGAGCACGTCGCGGCCCTGCTGCTGGGTGCAGGCGCACAGGCATGTGAGGGCGCCTGCCATTAGCAGGCGGGGGAAGAATTTTGGCTTGCTTGCAACCATCGGCACCGGGTCGATATTCGGCGGCCGCACCGTGGATCAGTGTGGCCTGGCCATGCATAGAGCCCGGAAATTGGAAAAAGTGCGGTGATCGGGGGTTTTGCATACCTGTGCCGGCCGCTTCGCGGGTAAACCCGCGCCCACAGGATCACCACAAATCTTGAAAACTGCGCAGAACCTGTAGGAGCGGGTTTACCCGCGAAGAGGCCGGCGCAGGCATTACATGAATTACATGGCGTGACGCAACATCTCCACCACCTGCGCATGCAGCGCCGGGTCACCACAGGCCACCACGCACCCGCCATTCTGCGCACTGCTACCATCCCACGCCGTGATCACCCCGCCCGCCCCTTCGATGATCGGCATCAGCGCCTGCACGTCATATGGCTGCAGGCTCGCCTCGACGATCACGTCGACGAACCCGGAAGCCAGCATGCAATAGGCATAGCAATCGCCACCGTAACGCATCAGGCGCGCCTTGCCGGCAACGGCCTCGAACGCAGCCTTGCGCGCGGCGGTATCGAACATGTCCGGCGTGGTGCACATCAACGTGGCCGAGGCCAGGTCGGCACAGGCGCGGGTCTTCAACGGCGCACCGCTGCGCCAGGCGCCTTCCGGCGTTCCGACAAAGCGTTCGCCGGTGAACGGCTGGTTCATCACCCCGACCACCGGGTGCGTGCCGTCGTTCAGGGCAATCAGCGTGCCCCACAGCGGCAGGCCGGTGATGAAGGCGCGGGTGCCGTCGATCGGGTCGAGCACCCAGGTCAGCGGGCTGCTGCCGACTGCCACGCCGGCTTCTTCACCGAGGATGCCGTGGTCGGGATAGCGGGCCTGGATCAGCTCGCGCATGGCGTCCTCGGCTGCCTTGTCGGCCACGGTCACCGGGTCGTACAGGCGCCCACCCTTGTCCTCGACGTCCAGGCTGGCGCGAAAGTATGGCTTGATCGCCACGGCAGCGGCATCGGCCAGCTGCTCGGCAAAGGCGCGGAATTCGCCGATCTGTTCAGCACTCAGGGACATGGGGCGGGCCTCGTGAAAATGATGGGGCCCGCATCATACCCGACACGCCGTTCCGCGCCAGCCTCCGCCAGGCTGCTCATGCGCCCTGCGCGGTCTAGACTGAACAAGACCAGATCACCGGGGGGCTGCCACACGTGGAGGTGTGAGATGAGCCAGTTCAAGCGTCTGTTCGTCATGCTCGGCCCGCAGATGCGCCACACGCCGGCGCTGCAACGCGCTGCGGCGCTGGCGGAATCCAGCGGTGCCTTGCTGGATATCAACGTGTTCGTCGACGATGTCGACACCTTCGGTTTGATGAGCGATAGCCGCGAGCGGGAACGGCTGCTCAGTGACAACCGCCAATGGCTGGCGGACGAAGCCGAGCAACTGGCCAACGCCGGCCTGGATGTATCTACCGAACTGCTGCTGACCCGCGACCCGCTGAACAGTGTGCTGGAACGGGTCGAGCGACTGGGTTGCGACCTGCTGATCAAGGATGTGCAGCACGAACCGGTGCTCAAGCGCCTGCTGGTAACGCCACTGGACTGGCAGTTGCTGAAGGACAGCCCGGTCGCCGTGCACCTGGTCAGCGATATCCGCCTTCCCCTGCCCCGGCAGATTGCCGCCGCGGTGGACCTGAACAGCCATGGCGCAGGCGAGCATCTGGATGAGCAGGTGATCCGCTGCGCCCATGCCCTGGCCCTGCAGTGCAATGCCGAGTTGCACCTGCTGCATGTGTGCGACGCGGCCAAGACACACATTGCCGACTTCGGCGCTGGCACGGTGACCATGCCCGGCTTCGATGTCAGCGTGCGCACCGCGCAGCGGGCGGCGTTCAACCGGCTGGGCGACCACCACCAGATCCCGCTGGAGCGCAGGCACTTTCTGGAAGGGGCCGCGATCAAGGCGATTGCCCAGTTCGTCGGCCACAGCCGGGCGGATGTGATCGTGATGGGCAGCCACCGGCATGATGCCATGCAGACGTTCCTGGGCGGGACGACAGCGCATGTGCTGGAGCATCCGCTGTGCAATGTGTTGGCGATCAAGGCGGTTCGGTGAGTGCTGGTATACCTGCACCGGCCTCTTCGCGGGTGAACCCGCTCTCATAGAACAACACATGACTCATTGGTTCGGCGAGGTTCTGTAGGAGCAGCCTTGTGCTGCGAAGAGGCCGGGGCTGACAAAGCCTGTCTATTGGCTGTACCGGCCTCTTCGCAGCACAAGGCTGCTCCTACAAAGGACGCGTCAGACGAGCGATATTGGTTCTCTGCGCGAAAGCGCAGCCCAAAGGGCTGGGCAATCTCCCACAGGAATTCCACTGACCTCAGGCTTGGTGAACCCCCTGTGGGAGTGGGTTTACCCGCGAAGAAGCCAACACGGATTCTACCCTTGGCATCTGGTACACCAGTGCCACATAAAAATAATGCATTTGATAATGATTCGTAGTAGTTTCTCGGCGCTTGCCCACCCTACCCTCAGCGCCCCACTCCAGGATCGTACCGTCGATGCGTCGCACGTTCGTTTCGCTTTGTGTGCTTCATGCTGTCTCTCCGCTGGCCTTTGCCGAGCCTGAACCGCTCAGCGAACCCACCCAGATCGAACTCCAGGCCCTGAACATCACCAGCAGCGCCGACAGCGAACGTGCCGATGGCCCGGTCGAGGGTTACAAGGCTACCCGCTCGGCCAGCGCCACTCGCACCGACACTGCCCTGCACGAAACCCCGCAATCGGTCAGCGTGGTGCCCAAGGATGTACTGGAAGACACCGGCGCCACGCGTCTGCAGGACGGCCTGGACTACGCCGGCGGCGTCGGCCGCGCCAACAACTTCGGCGGCCAGGGCCTGACCACCTTCACCGTGCGTGGCTTCACCACCGGCGAGTTCTACCGCAACGGTTTCCCGATCAACCGCGGCTACCCCAACGCCCCCGACGCCAACACCGTCGAACGCCTGGAAGTGATCCGTGGCCCGGCCAGCAGCCTGTACGGCCGTGGCGACCCAGGCGGCACCTTCAACGTGGTCAGCAAGCAGCCGCTGCCAGAGTCGAAAGTCACCCTGGGCAGCCAGTTCGATGACCAGGGCATGCACCGCGCTACCCTGGACGCCACCGGGCCGCTGAACCAGGACGGCTCGCTGGCCTACCGCCTGAACCTGCTGGGTGAAGGCGGCGAAAGCTTCCGTGACGATGTGGAAAGCGAGCGCTATGACGTGGCGCCGGTGCTCAGCTGGCAGGTCAACGATAGTACGAAGATCGTCTTCGAGGGCGACTTCATGCGCAACAACCATCCGCTGGACCGTGGCCTGACCCGCCTGCCCGGCCAGCTCGGCACAGCTTCGCGCGACACCAACATCTGGGAAAAAGGCAGCGACAACCTGCTGCACAACGACAACAACATGGCCCAGTTGCGTTTCGAGCACCTGCTCAACGACAACTGGACGCTGGGCGGTGGCATGCAGTGGCTCGACGGCTCGCTCAAGGGCAATGCCGTGGAAGCCAACGCATTGCAGGCTGACGGTCGCACGCTGGGGCGCAACTTCAACTACCGCAAACTGGAGTGGACCGACCGCGACTACCAGCTCAACCTCACCGGCCACTTCGACACCGGCGGCTACGCTCATACACTGCTGACGGGCATCGAGTACGAAGACTACGACTACAACTCGATCATCCAGCGCTCGGCCAGCGGTGCCGATAAGTACACGATTGACATCTTCGACCCGGTACTGGGCCAGCCACGCCCTGCCCTGACCCGCACCACCACCCATGACAAGGAAAACCTGAAGACCTGGGCGGCATTCATCCAGGACCAGGTGGCCCTGACCGAGCGACTGAAGGCGCTGGCGGGTGTGCGCTTCGAGCGCTTCGAGCACGATTACGATGACAAGCTGCCGACCAACCGCGACTTCAGCAAGGGCGAAAACGGCGTCACCCCACGCTTCGGCCTGATCTACGACCTGACCGATACGGTTGCGGTCTATGCCAACACCGCGCGCTCGTTCAAGCCCAACACCGGCACGCCAAGCGGAGGCGGAGGCTTCGACCCGGAGAAAGGCAAGTCCTACGAACTGGGTGTGAAATGGGAGGCACTCGACCGCCAGCTGAGCATCGACGCGGCGATCTATCACATCGTCAAAGAGAACGTCCTGGCGCGCGACCCGAACGACTCAACCGGTACCTACAGTATTGCGGCCGGCGAAGTGCGCAGCCGTGGCCTGGACATCAACATCGCCGGCAACCTGACGCCAGAGTGGCGCGTGATCGGTGGCTATGCCTACGTGGACGCCGAAGTCACCCAGGATACGACCCTGCCCAAGGGCACGCGCCTGGCCAACATCCCGCGCAACAGTTTCAGCCTGCTGAACACCTACGAGTTCCAGGATGGCCTGGCCAAGGGGCTGGGGTTGGGGGTTGGGGTGAAGTACGTGGATGATCGCGCCGGCCAGACGGCAGCCACGACCTACACCATGGAGCGCTACAGCGTGGTGGACCTGCTGAGCTTCTACAAGGTCAACGAACACGTGCGGTTGAACCTGGATGTGAAGAACGTGTTCAACAAGGGCTATGACGAGGGCGCGTTCAACAACTACGTCTACCCGGGTGCGCCAAGGACAGTGCAAGCTGGGGTTTCGTATACCTTCTGACAGTTCCTGGGGCTGCTTTGCAGCCCATCGCGACACAAGGCCGCTCCTACAAGGAAACCGCGATCTCCTGTAGGAGCGGCCTTGTGTCGCGATGGGCCGCATAGCGGCCCAGGTCTCAGAACCCTTTGCTATAGAACAGCGAGTACGACTCGATGCCGTCGTTAGGCTGCTTGAGCCCCGCGTTGGAGTAGTGCATCGCGCGGATCCCCACCTTCTGCTCCCCCGGCAGTTTCAGACCAAAGCCGATGCGGTCTTCGAAGTTGACCGACGAGCCCAGGCGCTGGTCGCCCACGTCGGTCTTGGAAAACGCCGCCAGGCCAATGCCGGCCTCGATGTACGGGGTATAGGTGAAACCGCTGAACTCGTAGGTGAACACCGGGCTGAACGACAGCGAGTGCGCGCCACTGGCCTCACCGCCTTCCCAATAGGTGTAGGCCGCATCCCAGTACCCGGTCAGATGACCGGTGCTGCTTTCCAGCCATTTCTTGTCCCAGTCGAACGACAGGCCGATACGGTAGGTCATGTCACCTTGGCCAGTGGCGCCAACGGCACCGCTCACCTGCGCTGCCTGGGCCAGATTCGCCCCGGCAAAGGCCAGCACTGCAGCAGCCAGCGAAGCTGCTAGACGGGTTTTCATCAATGACTTCTCCTGATGGTCTATACGACAAGTGGGGGCTTGGGCCCCTCGATCTTATGTGGTGACCGGATGCATCCCGACCGGTCACACGAAGTAATAGTTTTCTGATTATCGACCAGATAAACAGAAAGTTGAAAGTGAATTGCCACCATTGGCTAATACCCTGCGCCAGCATCTGCCATGCCGAACAGCAGCAGTCAGTCGTATTCCGCCTCTTCGTGTTCGCCCAGCAGGCGCCTTTGCCTGGGTGTGGCTTCCTCCAGCACCTGCGGGTTGAAACGCCAGTTCAGGTACGGCGAAAACTTCTGCGCGACCATGCGCCGGCCATAGTGCACTTGCAGCATGTCGCGCTGGCTTGATTGGGTGCAGTTGGCCCCGCCGCTATGCCAGACATCGCTGCGAAACACCAGCGCGTCCCCGGCATTGCACAGCACCGGCTGGGCCTCACGGCCCTGCCAGTGTTGCTCGCCAGCCTGCGGTGGCCGTGCCGCGCGGTGGCTGCCGGGCACAATCCAGGTCGGCCCGATGTGATGGTCGATATCGCTGAGGTACAGCTGCGCAGTCAGGATTTGCGGGGGCTGGGTGAAGTCGCCACGCTCGCTGAGCCAGTCGGGCAACTGCATGGGCAGATGGTCCAGGTGCAGGGCCATGCCGGGGTAGCCCGGGTGGCTGCGCCAGGCGGTCTGGCCGATCACATGGCAGTCGGCGCCCAGTGCCGCTTCGGCCAGGGCAATCAGCGGCGGCAGGTCGAGAAAGGGTAACCACAACGGGTTGCGGTTGAATACGCACTTGTAGTGTTCCAGCAGCCCCTGGTAATCCCAGTGGATGGGCTGCAGGTCATCGATGGCGCAGCGCAGCAAGGCGATACGCAAGGGCTCGAGCACACCGGGGAGCAACACATAGCCCCGCTCGTCCAACATCTCCAGCTGAAGATCCAGGCTCATGGCGATGTGCTCCTTTCAGGCAGGAGCACATCCGTACTCCTGCCCGTTTTTCCATCAACGCCAGTTCAGGTTCACGGTGGTGGGGGTCTTGCCATTCACGGTCACCAATTGCTGCACCGTCTCACCCTGGGCGTTGCCAGTCACTTTGTATTTACCGGGAGGCAACTGCACATACAGCAGCGGCCCGGCATCCGTAAGACTGAGCACGGGCTGGCCCTGTGCATTCTGGATGTCGACGGTGGCACCGCTCTGGAACTTGCCTTCCGGGCCGGTGGAGAGTTCCACGTGCAGGTCATAGCCCGGGGTCTTGCGCAGGGCGTTGGCTTCATCCTGGCCGATGCCGCCTTGCAGGTAGCGGACGCCGTTCTGCTCCTGCTGTTGCAGTTGCACGGCCTGCATGTCGATGGGGGCATTGAGGTCGGCGGCGGCCGCCAGGGTCCATGGCAGCGCCAGGGTGATCAGCAGCGCCGCGCCGAGGGCATAGTGATGGTTACGCATGGTACGACCCTCCTTTCGAGGATGGCTTACCTATTATCTGATCCTTCGGGCGTAACGGCGTTCGTGCTGATGCATGGTCGTCTTGATGAAATTCGCATCGATGGTGTGAATATTGCGCTGGAACATCAGGTTGCGCGCCCCTCCTCAAGCAGTTTCACGAACATGCTCAAACTGCGCGATACCGTGCCCCGGCGCCACACCAGCCAGGTCTTCAGGTAACGGAAATCCTCCGACATCGGCCAGGCACTGACGGTGCTGCAACCGGGCATGTTGTCGAGCATGCTGCGCGGCATCATGGCCAGGCCGGCGCCGGCGCTGACGCAGGCCAGCATGCCGTGGTACGACTCCATTTCGTGGATCTTGCCCGGCACCGCCTGGTCCTGCACGAACCAGTTCTCGAAGTGGTGGCGGTACGAACAGTTGGCGCGGAAGGCGTATATGCTTTCGCCGTTGACGTCCTGGGCGCGGGTTACCGGGGCGTGGTTGAGCGGCGCGATGACCATCATTTCTTCCTCGAACACCGGCATGCCTTCCAGCGTCGGGTGCAGCACCGGCCCGTCGACGAACGCTGCCACCAGGCGGCCAGACAACACGCCTTCGAGCATGGTCCCGGACGGCCCGGTGGACAGGTCCAGGTCGACCTTGGGGTAGCGCTGGTTGTAGGCCGCCAGCAAGGCCGGGATGCGCACCGCGGCCGTGCTTTCCAGCGACCCCAGGGCGAAGGTGCCCTGCGGGTCTTCACCGGCCACGGTCAACCGCGCCTCATGCACCAGGTCAAGGATGCGCCGGGTGTACTCAAGGAAGTTCCAGCCTGCGGGGGAAAGGCGCAGGCGGCTCTTTTCACGTATGAAAAGCTCCACGCCCAGGTCCTCCTCCAGTTGCTTGATACGCGTGGTCAGGTTCGACGGCACCCGGTGGATATGCTGCGCAGCGGCACTGATGCTGCCCTGCTCAGCCACGGCCTTGAAGATCTCGAGTTGCACCAGGTCCACAGCCATTCTCCAAACGTGAATGTTTCGCTCATTATTATTCAGTTTTCATTAAAGCCATAGCCCACTAGTCTGGCGTCACGGTTCAACAACAACGAGAGTGTCCCGCCATGAGCGCGATCAGCAGCCTGACCCACGCCATCTCCCTCGACCCGTACAGCGGCGAGCAGATCGGCGCCTACCCGTTCGACACCGACGCCGCACTGGAAGCGGCGCTGCAACGCGCCAAGGTTGGCTACCGCCAGTGGCGCCAGGTGTCGCTGGGTCAGCGCAGCGAGTACCTGCTTGCCCTGGCCAGCACCCTCGAAACCAAGGCCGAAGCCTTCGCGCAAATGATCAGCCGCGAAATCGGCAAGCCTGTCGCCCAGGCCCGTGGTGAAGTCAGCAAGTGCGTCGGCCTGTGCCGCTGGTACGCCGAACATGGCCCGGCCATGCTCGCCCCCGAGCCGACCCAGGTCGAGAAAGCCCGCATCGAATACCGCCCGCTGGGCCCGATCCTGGCCGTGATGCCATGGAACTTCCCGGTCTGGCAAGTTCTGCGCGGCGCCGTGCCGGCGATCCTGGCCGGCAACACCTACGTACTCAAGCACGCGCCGAACGTGATGGGCAGCGCCTACCTGCTGGGCGAACTGTTCAAGGATGCCGGCCTGCCGGAAGGCGTGTTCGAAGTGCTGAACGTGACCCCGGACGGCGTCACCCGCGCCATCAACGACCCGCGCATCGCCGCCGTGACCCTGACCGGCAGCGTGCGTGCCGGCATGGCGATTGGTGCACAAGCCGGCGCTGCGCTGAAGAAGTGCGTGCTGGAGCTGGGCGGTTCCGACCCGTTCATCGTGCTGGCCGACGCCGACCTGGATGCCGCCGTGAAAGCTGCCGTGATCGGCCGTTATCAGAACACCGGCCAGGTCTGCGCTGCGGCCAAGCGCCTGATCGTCGAGGAAAGCATCGTTGACCAATTCACCCGCAAGTTCGTCGAGGCTACTCGCGAGCTGAAGGTCGGCAACCCGCTGGAAGAAAGTACCTACATCGGCCCGATGGCCCGTTACGACCTGCGCGACGAGCTGGATGGCCAGGTCCAGGCGACCATCGCCGAAGGCGCCACCCTGCTGCTGGGCGGCCACAAGGTCGATGGCGTGGCCAACTTCTACGCGCCGACCGTGTTCGCCAACGTCACCCCGCAGATGACTGCGTTCAAGCAGGAACTGTTCGGGCCGGTGGCTGCGATCATCAGCGCACGTGATGCGGAGCATGCGGTGGAGCTGGCCAACGACAGCGAATTCGGCCTGGCCTCGACCATCTACACCGCCGACTACGCGCTGGCCGAACGCATGACCGCGGCGCTGGATACCGGCGGCGTGTTCATCAACGGCTATTGCGCTTCCGACCCCCGCGTAGCGTTTGGCGGGGTGAAGAAGAGCGGCTTCGGGCGTGAACTGTCGCACTTTGGTGTGCGTGAGTTCACCAATGCCCAGACTGTGTGGCTGGACCGTAACTGATCCAGCGTAACAGGGGCCGCTTTGCGGCCCATCGCGACACAAGGCCGCTCCTACAGACGATCACGGCGCGATCCTGTGGGGTCGGCCTGTATCGCGGTCCCTTGTAGGAGCGGCCTTGTGTCGCGATGGGCTGCAAAGCAGCCCCAACAATCTCAATCCCGAACCTGGTCCTTGACCCAGTCCAGCATCCCCCCCGGCACGATCAGTTCATGCCGCGCCCGCGAACAGGCGGTATACAACCCCGCCAGCATCCGCGCCCGTTCATTGCGGTTCCCCGCTACCTGCGGCGCTACCATCAGCTCCGGCGACACCATCACCCGGGCGAACTCCATGTTCTTCACATCGCGCACCCGCCCCAGAAACAGCTTGGGCGCCTTGTCCCAACGGTAACGGCTCTTGGCCCTGGCAAAGTGCTCTGGCGTGTAGCCCTTGCGCAGCATGTTGGCCACGGCGACGAACGCCTTGTCATCACCCTTGTCCTGCTCCAGCGCCTGCCAGCTGGCATAGCGGAACAGCATCGGGTGACGCGGCCGGGTGCCATGGCGATACAACTCGATGCAGTCTTCGACGAACAGCTCGAAGTCCTTGCGCGCGCTTTTCAGCAGCACGAACGGCACGCCTTGGTGGGTCAGGCGCTGGAACCAGCCAAACAGGCCCCATTCATCGTCGACGATCAGCGCCGTTGGCTGTTCCGGCACCGTTACCGCATCGAAGAAGCTGACCCGGGTGTAATGCTCGGCGCTGCCGCTGAAGGCTGCCTGGATCGCCGCCGGGTGGGCCTGGATCAGCGGGTTGAGCACGTTGTCCATCGCCGGCCCGGCCCGCAGCGAGTGGTCGATGTAACGCTGGCGGATAAAGCCGCCATGGTGCGCGCTGAGGCCGTTGAGGTTCTGCAGCTCGTCACCCAGGGCAATGATCGACTGCGGGCTGCGGTCGAGCACGGCAAGCATCGGTGCCGACAGCTCGTGGGCCTCGTCGACGATGACATGGGTGTAGCGGCTATCGATCACATGACCGGTCAGCGACAGCAGTTTGACCCGGTGGTAGTCGCGCACCGGCAACTGGATTTCCCGTGCCGACGGGCGAATCAGCTCCTGCCAGTACAGGCGTGCCTTTTCCAGCAAGACTTCCTGGTCCAGTGGCGTGGTCCCCGGCCCGGCCCAGGGCAGGTGGTGCAACTGCAGCTGGGTGTCGGCGCTGTGGCAAAACGTGCGTACCGCGCGGATGCACAAGGCAACCACATCGCGCGCGGCGAGCGGGCCGATGTCGGGGATGGCCAGCCAACGTACCACCTGCGCATCCTGCGGGCGCCACGAAAGCTTGGTGCGATACGGGTCGCGCAGGCGCCAGCCATTGCTGGTGAGGTCGCGGTTGAGCAGCTCGTCGGCCAGCTGGCCGAAGGTCAGCGCGGTGTAGGCGGCGGCGTCCTTGACCCGCGCCTGCAGGGCGCGCAGCTGGCCTTCGGTCAAGGCCAGCAACAGCGTGCGCTGGGGCTCGAGCAGGCGGGCGAACTGGTGAATCAGGAAGGTCTTGCCGGTGCCGGCAAAGCCCTGCACCGCCACCGACTCATCGATACCACTGAGGAATTCGCGCAGCAGGCGGTTCTGTTGGTCGCTGAGCATCAGGTCGCTGGCCAGGGAAGGCAGGTACACCGGGTGCAGCGGGGTTGCCCGCTGGCGGTAGCTGTCGGCGAACTGGAAATTCCACTGGCCCTCGGCGTCCAGCAGCTCGTCGGCCAGGTACTCCACCTCGGTCGACGGCAGCGCGATCCCGTTTTCGCCCAGCATGCCCAGGCCCATGGCGAAGGCTTCGCGATCGAAGTGCTGTGCTACCTGCCCCTGAAAGCGCCCCGGTGCGGCGCTTTCGACCTCGTTGGCAATGCGCACGATTTCGGCAAAGCGGCGTTCCTGCGCATCCGCCGAGGCGGTGGCGGGCTGGCGCGGCAGGTTCTGCACGAACAGCACGGCGGCGGCGGCGAGCACGCTGGCGGTGGTGAAGAAGTCGGTGGTGGGCTCGCTGGCGAGGCGGTCGGCCTGGTCGCTGGGCAAAGGCAGGTAGAACATCGGCACCTCGGGTGAAATCAGGGCGGCACGATAGCAATTTTTGCTGTGGAATGCTGGGTTGTGTATTGCCTGGCCCGGCCTCTTCGCGGGTGAACCCGCTCCCACAGGGACCTCACAATGCCTGGCACTGAGGTAATCCTGTAAGAGCAGCTATACCACCAAGCTACACCACCAAACTCAGCCCCTGCCCCGCTTCAAGGTCTCGCTGGGAAACTCCTTGAACAACTGCCGGTAACTCTCTGAAAACCTTCCCAAATGCCAGAACGACCAACGCATCGCCACCTCGGCCACGGTCACTTCACCGCCATGCAGCAGATCGCGCCGCGCACCGTTCAGCCGGCGCAGGCGCAACCAGTGCGCCGGCGGCATCCCGGTAAACGCCTTGAAGGCTTGCTGCAACTGACGCAAGGAAACCCCGGCAACATCCGCCAGCTCCACCAGATTCAGCGTTTCCTCCGGGCAGTCGGCCGCCCACTCGCTCACCCGCCGCATGATCGCCCGTTCCTCGTCACGCCGGCCCAACGCCACGCCCTGCAGGCGTTGGCAGGCGTTGTCGAGGATGAACAGGCAGTCCTCCAGCAATTGCTCCGCCAGGGCCTGCCCCTGCAGAGGGCAATCCGCCTGGCCCAGGCGGGTCAGTGTCGCACTCAGCCAACTGCCGAACAGCGCATTCTGCCCGCTGCCCAGCGGCACCATGAACAACCCTTCCAGGCGCTGCGGGTCAAGCCCATGGCGCGCCAGGAAGGCCTGGTCGAACACGACCGCCACTTCCTGGTAGTTCTCTGGCGTGATCCAGATGTTCCGGCTCTGCTCGTTCAGCAGGTACAGGCTGTTCTCGCTGCGGTCGAAGCAGAACGCCAGCGAACCGCTCGGCGCGCGGAAAAACTGCTCCACCCGGGTGTTCAGCCGCTCCTCGTACACCTCCACCCCGTCCAGCCCCAGGCAACGCAGCTCACCGCTGAAATGCCCGGGCGACATCTGCCGGTACTGCTGCTGCCAGCCAGGGGTGGCACGTACTTGTTCGGTTACGTCGGTGGTGTGGTAAGCCTGGACTTGCAGGGCATTGGCGGTTGTCACGCTCGGTCCTAGTTGCACTCTTTTGGTGCATTCATTGCCGGAGAAAGTGGATAGATCAGCCTTGCGGGCTGCGACCAAGATAGTCTCCAGCGCGTCACCTGGGAAGCGGGACGCCTTCGAAACCCTGGAACGGTTTACGCTGGCACGCTTGCTCCCACACCAAAACCCAACCAAGAGGTCTGTATGAACGCCCCCTTCGATCAGCTGTCCGCCTGGCTGAAAGAACACCGTATCACCGAAGTCGAATGCGTGATCAGCGACCTGACCGGCATCGCCCGCGGCAAGATCGCACCCACCGCCAAGTTTCTCCACGAGCGTGGCATGCGCCTGCCCGAGAGCGTGTTGCTGCAGACGGTCACCGGCGACTATGTCGACGATGACATCTACTACAACCTGCTCGATGCCGCCGACATCGACATGGTCTGCCGCCCAGACCCGAGCGCCGTGTACCAGATCCCGTGGGCGATCGAGCCGACCGCGATCGTTATCCACGACACCTTCGACAAGCAAGGCAACCCCATCGAACTGTCACCGCGCAACGTGCTGAAGAAAGTGCTCAAGCTTTATGCCGACAAAGGCTGGCAGCCGATCGTGGCACCGGAGATGGAGTTCTACCTGACCCAGCGCTGCGAAGACCCGGACTTGCCGCTGCAGGTGCCGCTGGGGCGTTCCGGCCGTGCCGAAAGCGGCCGCCAGTCGTTCTCGATCGATGCCGCCAACGAGTTCGATCCGCTGTTCGAAGACGTCTACGACTGGTGCGAGATCCAGGGCCTGGACCTGGACACGCTGATCCATGAAGACGGCCCGGCGCAGATGGAGATCAACTTCCGCCATGGCGACGCCCTGGACCTGGCCGACCAGATCACCGTGTTCAAGCGCACCATGCGTGAAGCCGCGCTCAAGCACAACGTGGCCGCTACCTTCATGGCCAAGCCGATCACCGATGAGCCCGGCAGTGCCATGCACCTGCACCAGAGCGTGGTCGACATCGCCACCGGCAAGCCGATCTTCGCCAATGAAGACGGCAGCATGAGCCAGCTGTTCCTGTACCACATCGGCGGTTTGCAGAAGTACATCCCCAAGCTGCTGCCGATGTTCGCGCCCAACGTCAACTCGTTCCGCCGCTTCCTGCCGGACACCTCGGCACCGGTGAACGTCGAGTGGGGTGAGGAAAACCGTACCGCCGGGCTGCGCGTACCCACCTCAAGCCCCGAGGCAATGCGCGTGGAAAACCGCCTGCCGGGCGCCGACGCCAACCCGTACCTGGCCATCGCCGCCAGCCTTCTGTGCGGCTACCTGGGCATGGTCGAGCGCATCGAGCCCAGCGCACCTGTGCAGGGCCGTGCCTACGAGCGGCGCAACCTGCGCCTGCCGATCACCATCGAGGACGCGCTGCAGCACATGGAAGACTGCGAGACCGTGCAGCAGTACCTGGGCAAGCAATTCGTCCAGGGTTACGTGGCGGTCAAGCGTGCCGAGCACGAGAACTACAAGCGCGTGATCAGCTCCTGGGAGCGTGAATTCCTGATGCTGAGCGTGTAATCACCTTCCAGGGCATGCACTGGACCTGTAGGAGCAGCCTTGTGCTGCGAAGGGGCCAGTACCGCCACAGCAGATCTTTTGCCCTACCGGCCTGTTCGCAGCACAAGGCTGCTCCTACAAGGTGATGACTCACCTGTGGGAGCGGCCGCCATAAACCGAACGCCAAGAACAATACCAACGAGGTGTCCCAATGCGTCATCTGCAAGCCCTGATCCCCGCCGCATTCACCCTGCTGTTCGCCACCACTACCCAGGCCACTCCCTCGGTCAGCGTGTACAACTGGACCGACTACATCGGTGACACCACCGTGGCCGACTTCCAGGCAAGCAGCGGGATCAAGGTGGTCTATGACGTGTTCGACTCCAACGAAACACTGGAAGGCAAGCTGCTGGCCGGGCGCACCGGCTATGACGTAGTGGTGCCATCCAACCACTTCCTCGCACGCCAGGCACAGGCGGGTGCCTTCCTGCCGCTGGACCGCAGCAAGCTGCCGAACTGGCAGCACCTGGACCCCAAGCTGCTCAAGCAACTTGAACAGAACGACCCAGGCAACCAGTACGCCGTACCCTACCTGTGGGGTACCAACGGCATCGGCTACAACATCGACAAGGTCAAGGCGGCCCTGGGCGTCGACCATATCGATTCATGGGCGGTGCTGTTCGAGCCCGAGAACCTGAAAAAGCTCAAGCAATGCGGCGTGGCGTTCATGGACTCGCCCGACGAACTGTTCCCGGCCGTGCTCAACTACCTGGGCATGGACCCGCGCAGCGAGAAACCGGCCGACTACGCCAAGGCGGAAGCCCGCCTGCTCGAACTGCGCCCCTACATCACCTACTTCCACTCCTCCAAGTACGTTTCCGACCTGGCCAATGGCGATGTCTGCGTGGCCTTCGGCTACTCCGGCGACGTGTTCCAGGCCGCCAACCGCGCCGTGGAAGCGAAGAACGGGGTAAAGATCGCCTACAGCATTCCCAAGGAAGGCAGCAACCTGTGGTTCGACCTGCTGGCCATCCCCAAGGACGCCAACAACCCCGAACAAGCCTTGGCGTTCATCAACTACCTGCTCGACCCCAAGGTGATCGCCAAGGTCAGCGCCACGGTCGGATATGCCAATGCAAACCCCGATGCCCAGGCCTACATGGACGCATCGCTGGTAAACAACCCTGAGATCTACCCACCCCAGGACGTGCTGGACAAGCTGTACATCTCCAGCACGCCGAGCCCGAAAATCATGCGTGTCATGACTCGCTCCTGGAGCAAGATCAAGTCCAACCGCTGAGCCGAGAACGCCCATGTCTTTCACTACCCAACACACCGCTTCGTACTATGCCGCCACGGCACGCGATGCGGCGCCCTACCCCAGCCTGGACGGCGAGCTGAGCGCCGATGTGTGCGTGGTCGGCGGCGGGCTGACCGGGGTCAATACCGCCCTGGAACTGGCCGAGCGCGGCCTCTCGGTGGTGCTGCTGGAGGGCCGACGCATCGGCTGGGGTGCCAGCGGCCGCAATGGCGGCCAGCTGATTCGCGGCATCGGCCATGACGTCAGCGGCTTTGCCCGGCATGTCGGCCAGGACGGTGTGCACTACCTGAAACAGGCCGGCATCGATTCGGTAGCGCTGGTGGCCAGCCGTATCGCCCGGTACGGCATTGCCTGCGACCTGCGCTGGGGCTTCTGCGAACTGGCCAACACCCCTGCGCAGTTCGCCGCCTTCAAGGACGAACAGGACGACCTGGCCGCACTCGGTTATCGCCCTGAAACCCGCTTGGTCAGTGCCGACCAACTGCATGAAATCGTCGCCAGCGACCAATACGCCGGCGGCCTGGTAGACATGGGCTCGGGCCACCTGCACCCGCTTGACCTGGTTCAGGGCGAAGCCCGCGCCGCCCACGGCCTGGGCGTACGCATCTTCGAGCAGAGCCCGGTGCTGCGCATCGAGCACGGCCCCCGCGTGACACTGCACACAGCCCGTGGCAAGGTGCGGGCAAGCAGCCTGGTGCTGGGCTGCAACGCCCACCTCGATGAACTGGAACCACGCCTGAGCGGCAAGGTGCTGCCGGCCGGCAGCTACGTGGTGGCCACCGAGCCATTGCCCGAAGCGCTGGCCAACAGCCTGATCCCGCAGAACATGGCGCTGTGCGACCAGAAAGTCGGCCTGGACTACTACCGCCTCACGGCAGACCGGCGCCTGCTGTTCGGCGGCGCCTGCCACTATTCCGGCCGCGACCCCAAGGACATCGGCGCCTACATGCGGCCCAAGGTGCTGAAGGTGTTTCCGCAACTGGCCAACGTGCGTATCGAATACCAGTGGGGAGGCATGATCGGCATCACCGCCAACCGCTTCCCCCAAGTCGGGCGCCTCAGCCAGCACCCCAATGTTTACTACGCCCAGGGCTATTCCGGGCATGGGCTGAACGTGACGCACTGGACGGCGAAACTGCTGGCCGAAAGCATCGCCCTCGGCCACAGCCAGGGGCTGGACGTGTTCAGCGCCGTGCCGCACCTGACCTTCCCCGGTGGCAAGGCACTACGCTCACCGCTGCTGGCGCTGGGGATGTTGTGGTATCGACTGCGGGAGGTGCTGGGTTGACGTGGCAGCAGGCTTGCCTGCGAATCGGAAGTTAAAGGAAATTTTTCAAAAAATTCCGTAATTCACTGATTTTAAAGGGCTTTCAAAGAACAAAGATAAAGGACTCAAAGAAGAGCCTGTAACCATTTGTTTTTAATGATATTCAGCAGCTTCAAAGCCGGTCCCGATGGACGCGTCTCGCCCTGCTCCCATTTGCGCACTGTCGATGCGCTCGTGTGCAAATGCATCGCAAAGACCGGCTGGCTGAAGTTGAGTGCCTCACGCAAACGGCGTATGTCCAGTGCGCTGAAATCTCGTACCGGTGCAGGGCATAGCGCTTCGTAATCCCGAAGCGTGACCTTGCCGATCGCTCCGGCCTCGTGCAGGGCGACAAGGTCCTCGCGTAACGATTCAATCAGTTTGCTGCTCACAACATACCTCCACCCGCCTGCAACGCCCGGCAGAGCAAACCCAGAAAGACTTTGCCCGCGAATCGCAGCACTTCTGCTCCTTAACGGGCATAGTTTTCCAAGGGCGGCAGAAACTGAAAAGCCAGCGAAGTCCCAAGACACCGTTGGAATTTGCGCGCTTGGGAACGTGACCGTAGCCACTTCCCACTACAGATTGAACCAGCCCACTGGCCAACTGCCCCGCACCTGCTAGCGTTGTTCTGGCCGACCTATCATGGATGCATCTTCATCATGAAATCATTGCCCCGCATTACCCTGTTGTGCGCCGCACTGCTTACCATGGCCGCCTGCTCCAGCAATCGCGTGGACCCAAAGGACTACTCCGGCTTCCTCAAGGATTACAGCCGTCTGCAGGAAACCAAGAGCCCGTCGGGTGACCCGGTGATGCGCTGGATCGACCCCAAGGTCAACGTCAACCAGTACAGCCAGGTGTTCATCGAGCCCAGCCAGTTCTACCCCAAGCCGCAGCCGACGCCGGTCATCTCGGCGCAGACGCTGCAGGAAATCACCCGCTACTTCAACGAAGCGCTGCGCCGTGAAATGGGCAGCGTGGTACCACTGGCCAAGGGCCCCGGCCCGGGCGTGATCGTGGTGCGCCCGGCCATCACTGCGGTGTCCACCAGCAACGAGGGCCTCAAGCCCTATGAGGTCATCCCTATCGCGCTGATTTCAGCCGGTGTGAACACCGCCATGGGCGGCCGTGACCAAGAGGTGGATGTCGGCGTGGAAGCTGCGTTCCTCGATGGTGCCAGTCAGAAAGTGCTGGCCCAGGTCGTGCGCAAGGGCACGGGGCAGGATCTGGAGAACAAGACCACGCAGCTGACCCTGAATGACGTCAAGCCGGTGCTGGATGGCTGGGCCAAGGACATGCGTGCGAGTTTCCTGGAAGCGAAGCAGAAAGCCCGCTAAAGCCTCACTGGTCCATGTAGGAGCGGCCTTGTGTCGCGATGGGGCGCGGAGCGGCCCCAGATCCACATATTCAAGCTGAAATCGCTGGGGCTGCTTCGCAGCCCTTTCGCGACACAAGGCCGCTCCTACAGTTGACCGCGTCAGCACTCTACGAAGGCAACGGCAAGGCCGCCACGCGAGGTCTCCTTGTAGTTGGCATGCATGTCCGCCCCGGTATCACGCATGGTGCGGATCACCCGGTCGAGCGAGATGAAGTGCTCGCCATCCCCTCGCAACGCCATCTGCACGGCGTTGATCGCTTTCACCGCAGCAATCGCGTTGCGCTCGATACACGGCACCTGCACCAGGCCGCCGACAGGGTCGCAGGTCAGCCCAAGGTTGTGTTCCAGGGCAATCTCGGCGGCATTTTCCAATTGCGGCGGCGTAGCGCCCAGCACCTGGGCAAGGCCGGCAGCGGCCATCGAACAGGCCGAACCTACCTCGCCCTGGCAACCAACCTCGGCCCCGGAAATCGATGCGTTCTTCTTGCACAGGATGCCAACCGCCGCTGCCGCCAGCAGGAAGTCCACCACGTCCGCGTCACACGCCCCCGGGTTGAACTTCATGTAGTAATGCAGCACCGCCGGGATGATGCCGGCAGCACCATTGGTAGGTGCTGTGACCATGCGCCCGCCGGCGGCATTCTCTTCATTCACCGCAAGGGCGAACAGGTTGACCCATTCCATGGCGCTGAGGGTGGAGCCGATCACGTTGGGCTTGCCCAGCTCCTGCAGGCTGCGATGCAGCCGCGCCGCACGGCGCTTGACGTGCAACCCGCCCGGCAGGATGCCTTCATTGCGCAGGCCATTGTCGACGCATTCACGCATGGCACCCCAGATCCGCAGCAGGCCCTCGCGTACCTCGGCCTCCGAGCGCCAGGCGCATTCGTTGGCCATCATCAGCTGCGCCACACTCAAGCCATGGCCCTTGCACAAAGCCAGCAATTGCGCAGCGCTGTCGAACTCGTACGGCAGCACCACCGCGTTCGCTTCGACCGCTGGCGCATCGATCTCGGCTTGCTCGACGATAAAGCCTCCGCCTACCGAATAGTAGGTCTGGCGCAACAGGCTGCCCTGCCCGTCCATGGCTTCCAGGCTCATGGCATTGGGGTGATACGGCAGGTTCTCGTCAAGCAGCAGCATGTCGCGGCTGTACTCGAACGCCAGTGGGTGGCTGCCATCGAGCATCAGGCAGTGCTCCTGCATCACCTGGCCGATGCGCGACTCGATGGTGGCCGGATCGATGCGGTCCGGCCACTGGCCCATCAGGCCGAGCAGGCAGGCGCGATCGGTGGCATGGCCAACCCCGGTGGCCGACAGCGACCCGTACAACCGCACCTCGACACGGCTTGCCCGGGCCAGCAGCCCCTGTTCGCGCAGGGCCTGGGCAAAGGTAGCCGCCGCCCGCATCGGGCCGACGGTGTGGGAACTGGACGGCCCGATGCCGATTTTGAAAAGGTCGAAAACACTGATAGCCATGCTAATGCCTGACCGTGCCCGGGTATGAAGCCGCAGCGCGGTTATCTGGAGAAATTGAGCGATATTGCGATTTTGCGCGATACTGCCGCGCTGGTTCACGGATGACCAACGAAACTTCCTAAGCAAGGCTTTAGTGGTACTAAACGATGCGACGACAACTCAATGGCCAGACGTTCGTCTGGCTACACGTGTTCGCCTGTGCGGCCCGGCACTTGTCCTTCACCCGCTGTGCCGAAGAGCTGCACATTACCCCGGGCGCCGTCAGCCAACAGATGCGCCAGTTGGAGGAACGCCTGGGCTACCAGCTGTTCCTGCGTCGGGCACGTGGTGTGGAACTGAGCGCCGAAGGGCAACGCTTGGCACAGACGGTGACCGAAGCCTACGGCAGCATCGAAGCCGAACTGCTGCGCCTGGATGCAGGTGAGATCCGCGGCACCTTGCGCCTGCGCTCGATCCCGTCGTTCCTGGCCAAATGGCTCACGCCTCGTCTTCCGCGTTTTCAACAACGCTACCCGGACATCGAGTTGCGTCTGGTGGCCGAAGACAGTGCCCAGGCGTTGACCCCGGGCGATTTCGACCTGGCCATCGACCTGAACGATGGCAGCTACCCCGGCATGCTCTCGACACCACTGCTGGACGAGCAGATCTTCCCCGTATGCTCCCCCACCTTGCTGCGCGGGCGCCCGCCGCTGCACGGGCCGGCGGATCTTGTGCACTACCCGCTGCTGCACGACATTACGGCCTGGCGCGGCAGTTCGGAATATGCCGAATGGGAGTTCTACCTGGAGGGCATCGGCGCCGCCGGCCTGGATGTGCGGCGCGGGCATACCTTCAACCGCAACCACCTGACCATCGAGGCGGCGATTGCCGGCATTGGCGTGGCGATCGCCCGACGCACGCTGCTCAACGACGAACTGGAGCGCGGCGCACTGATCGTGCCGTTCGGGGTGCCTATCGCCAATCACAAGCGCTATGTAGTGCATTACCCACCGGGCGGGCTGAACCAGCCGGGGGCGCGGGCGGTGCATGACTGGCTAGTGGAGGAAGCGCGGGGTTTCAGGGAGTTGCACCCGCTGAACAAGGACTAGGCCAACCAATTGCGGCTGCACGAAATCGCTCTCATAGAACAACACATGACTCATTGGTTCGGCGGGGTTCTGTAGGAGCAGCCTTGTGCTGCGAAGAGGCCGGGGCTGACAAAGCCTGTCTATTGACTGTATCGGCCTCTTCGCAGCACAAGGCTGCTCCTACAAAGGACGCGCCAAGCGAGCGATATTTGTTCTCCGGCGACAGCGCAGCCACACCTGGGGAGGTCTCAATAAGCCTGCTTGCCGGTAAAGGCGCTAAGTGTGCGCACCAGAATCACGAAATCCAGCCACAGCGACCAGTTGTTGATGTACTCGATGTCCGAGTCCACCCGCTGGATCATCTGTTCGATATCCCTGGTTTCGCCCCTGAACCCACGCACCTGCGCCAGGCCGGTCATGCCAGGCTTGATATTGTGGCGAGCGAAGTAGTCGACGATGTCCTGCGAATACAGCGTGTCATGCTGCAACGCATGCGGCCGCGGCCCTACCAGCGACATCTCCCCGGTCAGCACATTGAACAACTGCGGCAGTTCATCGAGGCTGGTGCGGCGGATAAAGGCGCCGACCCGGGTCAGCCGTGGGTCATCCCTCTGCGCCTGCTTCACCACGCCATCTTCCGGCTGGTGGACATGCATGCTCCTGAACTTCCAGATACGGAACGCTTCCCCCGTCCAGCCGGTGCGCTCCTGACGGAAGAACACCGGGCCGCGGCTATCGAGCTTGATGGCCAGCGCAACGGCCAGCAACACCGGCGATGCCAGCAGCAGGATCAGCGCCGCCAACACCCTGTCCTCGAGGTTCTTCAAGAACAGGCTCATGCCCGTCAGCGGTGTTTCCGACAAGGTCAGCACAGGTATGCCGGCAATTTCCCGCACGCTGTGATTGATCAGGCGCAACGAGAAGATATCCGGTACCCAGTTCACCGCAATGCACTTGTCGAGCAACTTGAGATACACATCGTTGATGACCTCGGAACCGCCCAGCGGGGTCACCAGGTACACCGTGCGAATGCCATGGCGGGCCACGATATCGTCGAGGTCGGCAATAAGCCCGAGCACCGGCATGCGCTGCTTTCCTTCGGCACTTTCGCGCCCCGACTCATCGGCATTGTCGATCAGCACGCAACCCAGCACGCGTTCGCCGAACCAGGGGTTGTTGCTGATTTTCTGATACAGGAAGTTGGCCAAGTCACCGGCGCCAATGATCAGGGCGTTGTCCAGGCGTGCATGGGCGCTAAAGCGCTTTTGCAATTCGCGCACGGCAAAGTGCAGGAACAACTGGGCGATGTAGCCAATGATGAACAACTGCACGACCAGCAGTCGCGAATAGGTTTCGCTCTGTTTGGCCAGGAAGGCCATGACCACCAGGAAGCAAAAGGTTGCCGACCAGGCCTTGAACAGCCGGAAAGCCTTGATGGAAAGCCCGACGTTGGTACGGTAGATCGCATAGTGATCGTAGATGACTGCCAGTGCGCCAACCAGCAACAGCAGCATGATCACGTAATCGGAAGTGATGTAGCCGAACTGGTCGTAGATCAGGTACCAGGCAATACCGATGACTGCAATTCCATCGAGGCCGGCCTGAATGGCGTTACTTACGCTGCTTCTTCTCTGCAGTAAGGAACGACTGCTTCTCGGCTCTAAGACCATTTCAGACCTCATCAATTTGCGCGCAGCAAATGCCTTCCACCAACCAGCAAGGCTTGACAACGGCTCATGCAAAGCCCGTGGAGCAAAATCCTGCAGCCGCAAGCCATTGATCAAACTGTAGCAGCCATCCGCCATCAGCGTGCCCGGAATCACCGTTCGTGCGGATTCTGACGCTCATACGGTGTGCCTGGCCGCCCACCGTCGCGGCGGAACAGCAGGGTACGCACGAGGAACAACGGGTTGCCCACAACATAGCGAATGAACAAACGCTTCGGCTCGCGCAACAGCCGGTATAGCCACTCCCCACCCAACCGCCGCAACCACTCGGGCGCCCGGCTGACCTTGCCGCCGAGAAAATCCAGGATCGCGCCGCCACACACGATCAGGCACGGCCCCCCAGCTGCCGCCAGCCTTGCGGCCACAATCTCCTGCCTGGGCATTCCCATGCCCAGCACGATCAGCTCAGGTTGCAAATCCCTGGCCAGTTGCAGGTAGGTATCGACGCTGGCAAAGCCATCGTGGACCGACACCGGTACCACCCCGAACGTGGCTGTGCTTCGTTGCACGGCCTGGTCCAGGTACGGCTGTCGGGTGCCCCAGAACGCAACCCGCCGCCCACGGTAGGCAGCCAGAAGCCTTGGAATGAAGTCGGTGCCATTCATGTTGAGCCCTGGCTCAAGCCCCAGCCGGCGATACAGGATCGCCAGGCCGGAACCGTCGCGCAGCAGTACGTCGGCCGCTGACAATGCCTGGTGGCAGGCGCCATCACGAACCACCAGGTTCATTGCATGGGCATTGACGAAGCCCAGCACGGTCGCGGCTTTCGGGGCGCTGAGCCTGTCCAGCAGGCGCTGCGCGGCAGTGGCATCCGGCACCACTTCGAGCTTGCCGACAAGGGTGTTCCAGCGTTCCTGCCAATGAGCCATCAGTCTTCATCCCGTTTCGAACGTACCCATTCAACCTGTCGCTTGATCAGGAACCGCAGATACAAGGGGAGCTTCCTTACAGCGTAGAACGGCGCGTACAGCAGCACGGAGAACGGGATCAGTTCGCGACAGAAACTCGCCCAGGCCACTGCGACAGCAAGGCCGAGCAAGGCCAGCGCGCAAAGGGCGATCCACGCAGGTGCCGCCAGGCCGAACAGCAGGTACGCCAGCCAGGCCACCAGGTTAAGGCCGAGCAAGGCCAGCACCAGCAACGCCAGCGGCGGCACCAGCAGGTCCAGGGTCATGGCCAGCAAGCTGCCGTTACGCTGGGTGATTGCCGCCAGCGCACGCTTGGGCACATCGGCCAGCATCAGGCTCAGGTGCCCATGTTCCCAGCGGGTGCGCTGGCTGCCCAGGCCTTGCTGGCTGGCAGGGAACCGGCTGCTGACCACGGCCTCGGGGCAGAACACTGGCGGCTTGCCCTGCTGGCACAGGTCCAGGCCCAGCTTCACATCCTCTACCAGGTGCCCGTTGGCCAGGTCGATCAAGGCCAGGTCACGCCAGCCGAATGCCATGCCGGCGCCCATCAACTGGCATGGCAGGCCCAGCCGCGCCCAACCACGCGGGCGCACCAGGTTCTTGACCCGCCAGGCGAACTCGGCAACCTGCACTGTCAGCCCAGCCCCTGCCGGTGCGTACATCAGGTACAGCGCCTGCACCGGGCGAGCGACTTCTCGGTAGCGCCGCGCCAGGCGCTCGATTGCCCCCTCGCCCACCTGGCAGTCGGCATCCACCACGATCACCACCTCGGGCGGCTGGTTGGTCAGGTGGCGCACGCCGAAGTCCAAGGCGTAGCCCTTGCCGCGCAACCGTGCATCGTGGCGCTCCACCACTTCGGCACCCGCCTCACGCGCCAGTTGCGCGGTGTCGTCAGTGCAGTTGTCCGCCACCACCAGCAAGCGGTCGCCAGGCCGCAACTGCGGAGCAATGCTCGCCAGCGTGGCACCAATTATCGAAGCCTCGTCGTGAGCTGGCACCAGCACTGCCACCTGCGGACGGGCGGTGTTGCCCATCGGCTGCGCGCGTGCAGGCAGGCAGGCCATCAGCACCTGCACCACCAGCAGCAGCACCGGCAACAGGACGATGGCCGCCAGCATACCCAGTAGCCAAGCCAATACACTCATCATGCGGATGCCTTGAAATAGCTGGCCAGCCTGGCCGCCTCGGTATCGATGTCATGCCGTTGCAGGACACGCTGGCGTGCCGCGTCGCCCATGCGCTGCAGCACTTCGGCAGGTTGTGCCAGGCAATCGGCAATGGCCGCTGCCAGCTCGTCCACGGCGCCGGCAGGGAACAACCAGCCGTTTTCGCCCGGCCGCACCAGCTCGGGAATGCCTGCCACATAGGTGGTCAGCACTGGCCTGCGCAAGGCCATCGCCTCCATGATCACCACCGGCAAACCCTCGGCAAAGCTGGGCAGCACCAACGCACGCGCCGCCAGGATTTCCTCGCGCACCTGTGCGCTGCTGATCCAGCCGGTGATGCGCACCTGCTGCTGCAAGCCATGCCGGGTGATCAACGCCTCGACCTGGCCACGCATTTCACCGTCGCCGGCCAGCACCAGTTCGAAGGCGATCGACCGGGCGGCCAGTACTCGCGCGGCCTCGAGCAGCAGCAGCTGGCCTTTCTGTTCGCACAGGCGGCCGACGCACACCAGGCGCGGCGCCGTGGGCACGCCAACTGGCGCCACCTCATGGAAACTGCGCTCGAGCCCGCAATGCACCACCTTCACCTTGGCCCAGTGTTCGTGTGCCACCCAGCGAAACAACTGGCTGCGCCCGTACGAGCTGACCGCCGCAACAAATGCGGCACGCCGCACCTTCTCGCCCATGTGCAGAAACTGCGGCTTGTCGAACTCCTCCGGCCCGTGCACGGTAAAGCTGTAGGCCGGCCCGCCCAGCACATTGGCCAGCATCACCACCTCGGTGGAATTGGTGCCGAAATGTGCATGCACATGTCTTGCCTCGCCAGCCTGCAACCATTGCAGTACCTGGCAGGCCTCGGCCAGGTAGACCAGGTGGTAGGGCCAGGCGCGGTCGGCCCGCAAGCCAACGCGCATGGCCAACTGCAGTGCCCGGAAGAACCGGCGCGGCTGTGCCCGCAGCACTTGCCAGGCCGGTGCCAGCAACCCCTTGATGCCACGCTGCAGCACATAGCGGGTCTTGGCCCGTTCGCTCGCGTCGTCGGCATCCTGCAACTCGGCGTCCCACCCGCGCAGGGCAATACGCTGCACCTCTACCCCCTGGCGCTCCAGCGCCAGGATCTCGCGGCGGATGAAACTGTGGCTGACCTTCGGGTACTGGTTTATGAAGTAAGCAATGCGCATAGAAATCCAGATCAAGACCCGCGTAGTGAACATTCAGACCTGCCGCGGCAGGGCTGGCGATTACTTCAGGCTGTCGACTACCGGCGGCCGGGGCCCCGCCGATGCCATCTCGTCAGATACATCCCCCTGTTCCCCTTGTAGTCCAAGGTTGTGACCGCTGCCTGGCAACACGGCCTGCAAGCGGGCGAAAACATCGTCGAGCAGCACCTGGCGGCGGCGGTACATTGCCCGTTTCTTCGCCGGAATATCCTGTTCCGCCCGCTGTACCGCAGCCAGCGGAAGGGCGAAGAAGTCAGCATGGCTCGATGCAGTAGCACCGTGTTCCAGCCAGATCACATCATAATTGGCCGCCAGGTCGTGGCCTTTGTCGCTGCCAAAATACGCGTGCCGATGGTGGCGGCAGGCATCACGGACGGCATACAGGTGCGCCACGCCAAGGGTCCTGGCCAGGCACTTCAATGCCTCGAGCAACAGGCTGCGCGGGCGCAGCCCTTCGAAGTCCTTGGTCAGGTCGCGGTAGATGGCCAGTGAGGTTTCGCTGTCGATACCCTTGTGGATGCCCTGCACGGCACCAATGAACAGGCACAGTTCGCCCTGGCTGCGGCACAGGCTGAATGCCAGGGATGCCACGCGCAGGTCGCTCTGAAACAGGTTCAATACCAACTCGCCTTCGCGCTTGAACCAGATCGGCCGGTCCAAAACCAGACGACAACCCGGCGAATGGCTGGACAGCTCGCACAGCGTCAGGCTTTCGTCCCGCCCCAGCAGCAACAGCGCCGGAAACTGCCCGGCCAGCACTTCGAAGTGCGAAGCCACCACCTCCAGGCGCTGCGGGGCTTCCCAGCATTTGCTGAGGTAAGGCCACTGCACGACACCGATGCAATCCACCCCTAGCCGCTGCAAGCCTTGCTGGCCCAGCGCCGCCGTCATGCGCTGCAGGAAGGCGTTCAGTTCAGGCCATTGCCTGGCAATCTGCAGCGCCAACCTGCACTTGTTGTTCAGCGCCCGCAACGAGTAGCCCGGTTGCAAGGTAAACACGCTTTTGACGATCGTGCCGAGCATCATGGGCCTCTCTCACTTGTACTCGATCAACGTCGATTTGCCGGCCGCGATGCGGTGGCGCAGGAACTTCAGTTGCCCGAGCATTTCCGGGAACTTGCCCAATACCAGAAACACTGCCTGTAGCCAGTTCTCCCGCACCGACTTGCCACCACGGCGTGCCAGGCGTACGGCCTGCAGCGGGTAGACCGCCAGCAACAGCAGGCCCCAGCCGCCCAGCAGCAGGCAGGCCAGCACGATTACCACGGGGATGCCCAGACCCCACAGCCAAGCCCGGCGCGATTCGCGCAACCAGTGCCGCTCGGGTGGCTGACCATGCAGGTAAGCCCCTTCGGCATAGGCGTGGCCAGCGCGCAGGCTACGCCGCCACCACTGGCTGAAACGGGTCATGGCGGCGTCGTGCAGGGTCATCTCGGCGTCCAGGCGCCAGACTTTCCAGCCCTTTGCCCGCAGGCGCACGCACAGCTCGGGCTCCTCTCCGGCAATCAGCTCGGGGCGAAAGCCGCCGACGGCGGCAAAGGCATCTGCTCGCATCAGGGCATCGCCACCACACGCCTTGGCCTCGCCAATGGGGGTGTCCCACTCCAGGTCACACAACAGGTTGTACACCGACCGCTGGGGGAAGCGCTCGCGTCGGCGGCCACACACCACGGCCACGTCGGGGTGGTCGTCGAGAAACGCCTGCGCCGCGGCCAGCCAGCCGCCATCCACCTCGCAATCGCCATCGACGAACTGCACCCGTTGCAGCGACGGCAACCGCCGTTGCAAGGCGAAAAAGCCTTCGTTGCGCGCGCGTGCGGCAGTGAACGGGGTGTCCATGTCCAGCGCCAATACCTCTACCCCCAGGCTGCGGGCCAGGTGCGGTGAACCATCGGTAGAGCCGGAGTCGACGTACATGATCTTGTCCGTACCCTGTAGCAGCGAACGCAGGCAACGCTCCAGGCGCAGGCCTTCGTTGCGGCCAATCACCACCACTCCGATGCCGCTCGCCATGGGCCTCACTCGACGGGCGCCGTGGCGGCCGGTTGCCTGGCCTTGATGATGGCCGGCACCCCCACCGCCAGCGAATTGTCCGGCACATCCACCAGCACCACGGCGTTGGCACCGATGATCACGTCGTTGCCGATACGGATGCTACCCAGCACCTTGGCCCCGGTGCCGATATCGACGTTGTTGCCGAACACTGGTGCAATCGGCTCATCGACGTTCTTCAGGCCCACCACTACCCCGTTGCGGATGCGGCAGTCATCGCCAAACCGGGCATAGCCGCTGACTACGATGCCGCCAAAATGGTCGATGACGAAGTTGCGGCCGATCACCACCTCGCACGGCAGCTCCACACCTGTGATGATCTGCACGAACTTGAACAGGACCTTGTAGATGAGCGAAAACAGTTTTCGCAGCAGTGCCGGGCGCACCCCATAGCGCCAGCGGCCGAAGCGGTACACCAGCAATACCCAGAAGCCCTGGGCGCCCCAGTCGCCCCCATGGGCACGCAGGTCGGCACGTATATTCTCGAACATGGCTCCACCTACCTTGTCGGTTGGCTGGCGTACCGGGTCTTGAACAACAGAGACCAGGTCGCCCGGCAGTGACGCCAGCAGGCCTGTATTGCGCCCAGACCGCGTCGTTTCAACAGCGCCTTGAGTGCCAGTACCAGGTCGCCCAAGGTGACCAGCAGCATGTGCAGGGCAAGGCCCGCCAGCCCGTGATGCTTGCGGAAGTACAGCAGCTCGCTTTCGATCTGGTATGACGAGATCTGTCGGCTGGCCGCCTCCAGTTCGGCCACCGATCTGGAGCTTTCCCCTCCGATGTGCACCACCGTGGTATGCGGGTAGAACACCACCTTCCAGCCTGCAGCCTTCACCCGCTTGCAGTGGTCGACCTCCTCGTAATAAAGAAAGTAGCGCGGGTCGAACAGGCCCACCTGGTCGAGCACTTCGCGGCGCACCAGGTAGAAGCAGCCAGGCAGCCAGTCGCACTCGCGGACCGAAGCGTGGTCCCAATCCATTTCGTCGACCATTTTCAAGCCCGGGAAAAAGCGCCCCAGCCCGGTACGCCCGACGAACACGTTGAACGGTGTGGGGAAGTAGCGGCAACTGGGCTGCAGGGCGCCGTCGCGTCCCTCCAGGCGGACCCCCAGCACACCGCACTCCGGGTGGGCTTCCATGTAGTCGAGGGTTTTCTGCAGTGAATCGGTGGCGACAAAGGCGTCGGTGTTCAGCAGCAAGGCGTACTTGCCCTTCAGGTGCGCCAGCAACTGGTTGTTAGCCCGGCCGAACCCCACGTTCTGCTTGTTGCTCAGCAGCAGCGCCTGCGGGCATACCTCGGCCATGCGCTGCAGCGAGTCATCGGCGGAGGCATTGTCCACCACCAGGTAGCTGGCCAGCCGTTCGCTGTCGGCCCGACGCAGTGCATCGAACATCGGCTGCAGCAGCCCGGCCGTGTTGAAGTTGACCACCATGACGTCCACAGGTTTGCTAGCCATTGTTGCCGTCCCCGAAGAAATACTGGCGCCTTTGCGCCATCAGCTGCGGCTCCAGTTGCGGGTCGTAGGCACCATTGCGCTGCTTGACCAGGTCGATCCATGGGTAGGCCTCGCAACGTGCCTCAACCCGCTTGATCAACGCCTCGGTGGTGCATATGAACTCTGCAGGGTTGCCACCGAACACCGTGCCCGGCGGCACATCCTTGGTCACCACGGCACCGGCGGCCACGATCGACTCAGGCCCGATGGTGACGCGGGGCATGACGATTGCACCGTGGCCGATGAAGCAGTTGTCCTTGATGTCGATGAAACCGACCGAATCCAGGTGCTTGCCGAAGCGATGTTCGATCAGCAATACCACCCCGTCATGACCGATCAGGGTGCAATCGGACAGCCCCACACTGTTGCCGATGCGAACCAGCGAAGGGTCGAGGAACTTGCAGCCTGTATTGACATAGAAGTTGCTGCCTACCGAGTGGAAGTTGCCCCAGCGGGCAAGGTAGGCCCCCCACTCAAGCCCTGACGGCTTGCAGAACCTCCTGTAGAAGGAGCTTCCTCGCCCCGTTGCATGGACATAGTGCGCCACTGCCTTGCGTATCCATCCCTTCATTCTGCCAGCCTCGCAATCAAAGCCATCTGGACTGTCCCTGAGGCGCATCCGGTCTCGTTCTTGTGGGTGCTGACCGTCGCGCACTCAACCCGTTTACAACATGCATCACCCCACGGCGTCGCTGGCCGCGCTCAGCCTGGCATCGAGGTGGTCGGCCAGGCGTACCGCAAACTGCAGCAGCGGCATGGTCGGATTGCAAGCGCCGCCCGTGGCAAAGATGCTGCTGCCGGCGACATAAAGATTTTCGGTACCGAACACCTTGCAGTTGGTATCGACAACACCAAACTGCGCCGAAGACGCCATGCGCGTGGTACCCATGTGATGGGCATGTGGCGACAACTTCAACGGTATCGAGGTGTCGTAAACGAAGTCATTGAGCCTGATGTAGCCCAGGTCCATGGCAGCCCACTGCTTGGCCAGCTCGCTTCCGATGCACTTGATGGTGTGCCGGTCATCAGCGGTCAGGGCCCAGTTGACATTGACCTTGGCCACGCCCAGTGCGTCCTTCTCCTCCAGCAGCGAAATACGGCTGTGCAGGTTGGGAAACTGCTCGATCATGGTGCTGATGACGCCATCACCGGGGCAGTTGAACTTGGCCACGAAGGCGATCTTGCTGGCTACTCCCATGTCGCAGGCCAGGTTCTCCAGAAAATGCTTCACCTCGGCAGTACGACCATAGGTTTGCACATCAGCCAGCAAGGCGGCCCTGACGTTGCCCTTGCCTGCCTTGTACTCCTCAACGAAAGCATCGGTGGTGTAGTACTCGCGCGGCTCAGGGGCCAGCCTCGAATTGAGGATAAAGGTGCCAAGATCAATGTTCAGATGCTCCATGAAGCACCCGCCGACCAGCCCGTCCTTGCTCACGATCCCCGCCGCCGCCAACGACTCGCTGTTGAGCAGTTGCCGGGCATTCTCGATGGCACCTGTAGCGAGTACGAAGTTTCTTGCAACCAGGCGCTGGCGATTGCACTCGTAATCGGAAAGCACGACTGCAGCCAAGTGACCGGAAGCCTGGTCGAACTCCAGGTTCACGCAATTGCAGTTGATGAATACGTCCAGGCCCTGGGTCTGCTCCAGGGCCGTGGCGTACTTCTGCGCAAAGCGCGTTGGCGGGCTGAGCAGAAAGCGGTCCGGTTCGAAGTCACCGCCGTCGAGGCCATCATTCAACGCGCGAAAGTCCGCCCCTGGCGGCAGGTCGACGATATCCATGGCAGCAGGCAGGTAGCCTGCGATCTCCGAATAAGGAATGGGCCAGCCAGGCAAGTCGCCAATGGGAGGGACTGCGAAGTCCGAGGGGCTGAACGGCCGGCAACGGCCGGCCCAATGGTTGGATGTGCCGCCCAGGTAACGCAGGCGAGCTTCCCCGGCATACAGTTCCAGGCCAGTGGATGCACAGGCGTACAAGGCTTGCGAGTTCGCCGAGTACTCGCGCCCGCCACCTTCGGCAAGCAGGACGCTCCAGCCGGCGGCGGCCAGGCGCAGGCCCAGGGTGATACCGGCCGGGCCGGCGCCGATGATGCAGACATCGTAACTGTCGCGCAGCGCCTTCTGCTGCTGATAGTCCCTGATCATGCGTGCTCGTTCCGGAAGTAACGGGACGGCAGTACCCAGCCGTTGATCACCACGAACCCAGGCCTGCCAGCAGGTTGGCTGGCGACGGCTGGCGTAGCAGCGAACACCACACCACCTACACCAAGCAAGACACAACTTTGGAGAAACCCCCTACGACCCAATTGCGCAGTACAAAACGTAAGTTTCCCCATGATCCAATGACCTGCACCTTAGAAAGTTTCACCCGACAAGCCGAATTACAGCCAGTTGAAAAAGGCTGTCAGCAGCGCCCCGCAAAGCGCCCCGACCAGCAGCATCGGCAGTACCACCAGCTCACGCCTCAGGCTGAACATATCCAGCTTGCGATTCACGTACACGATCAACACAAGGGTTGGCACGGTATGCAGGGCAACCCCCCAGATCGCCCAGTCAACGCCACCGATCGCCAGCAACAGTGGCAACAACCCCCACAACGAGACCAGGCGGATGATGTTATCCATGGCCTGGTACTTGGTCAGGCCCAGGGCAATCCACACCTGATGAGCCAAGGTATAGCGCAATGTGAGGAACGACAGCGAAAGAATGGCCATCATCGGGCCAGCTTCACGGTAGCGATCGTCGTACAGCCAACCGATCAGCAACGGGCTGGCGGTCAGGAAGCCACCACAGATGAACAGCACCAGCAGGTCGACCAGCAGGCGGAAGCGGTAATACAGGGCCTTGAGGCGCTCCTTGTCATCGGCCCGTGCCGCTTCGCTGAAGGCGGGCAGCGCCACCGCGCCGAAAACCTTCATCAGCGCGGTCTGCACGGCACCCAGGATCAACACGGCAATCGAATACACACCCAGTTGTGCCGCCGTCATGCTGGCGCCAAACCACATGCGGTCACCGTACATGGCCAACACGCCAACCATCGACGACAGCAAGATCCAGCGGCCGAACACGATCAGTTCGGTCAGCGCGCTGCGGTCCCACTGCAGGCGGTTGTCATGCCCCTCCAGGGCGGTGTGACCGAGCAGGGTCCAGGCCACGGCAGACACCAGGCCAGCGATCACCAGTGCCCACACCGAATGGGTCAGGTAGCCCAGCACCAGCATCACCACCAGGCCGACCGCCTGCGAGGCCAGGTCCACCAGCACCACGCGCTTCTGTTGGAAAGTCCGTACCGCGACATCTATCTTGGTGGACTGGAAGCCCCAGATCACCGCCGACAGCCCGGTTGCCGCCAGCACCATCGGCAACACCGGTGCGGCATAGGTGGAGTCCGCCGGCCACAGCTCGGCGAGCTGGGCGAACCAGGCCCCCAAGGCCAGCAGCAAGGTCAGGGCGAACAGTACGAAGCCGCGGATGATCTGCACGGTCCATGCAGTATTGAGAAAATCCGGGTCGTCACCGCGATGGCTCTGGATGATGTTCTGCCGCAGGCCGACATCGGACAGTAGATGCAGGAGTACCGAAACGGTGGTGGCGATGACCATCACCCCGAACATTTCCGGCAGCAGCAAGCGGGCCATGATCAGGTTGCCGCCAAGGCGCATCACCTGTGACGCCACTTGTGCAACCAGGTTCCATGACCCGGCCCTCAGGGCCCGCTTGCGCAGGCTCGCGGTGGCAGACACATCAATCGACGGCATGAGAGCAATCTCTGACTGACTGGCTAAAAGGTCACTATAGTTTCAATCAGCCACGACGCTAGCCGTTGCCCACCGATGCAAAGGTGCACATAGCCAATGCCTGAACATTTTCGTGCGTTGATCGTCATCCTTTTTCTGGCGAGCGTGGTCTTCCTGCTGGCGCGGCGGCCTGCCACCGACCTGATTCCGCTGAGCGACTTCAAGCGCCGACGCAACCTGTGGTTCCTGCTTACCCTGCTGGCCTTCTTCTCGCACAGCTTCTGGCTGTACCTGGGTGCTGGCGCCGTCATCCTGTACATCGCCGGGCGCCGCGAACACAACCCCATGGCGCTGTTCTACATGCTGCTGTTCCTGATCCCGCCGGCTTCGGTGCAGGTGCCCGGGTTTGGCGTGGTCAATTACCTGGTCGACCTCAACCATATCCGCCTGCTGGCCTTGTGCGTGCTGTTGCCGGCGGCGCTGGCCCTGCGCCGGCAAGGCGACACCCTGCGCTTCGGCCGCACCTGGCCCGACAGGTTGTTGGCGGCCGGCCTGCTGCTGATGAGCGTGCTGTACCTGCGCGAGACCACCCTGACCGACACCCTGCGCCAGACGCTGTACCTGTTTGTCGACGTGTTACTGCCGTATTACGTGGCCAGCCGTGGCCTGCGCCAGATCAGCGACTTCAAGGACACCCTGCTGGCCTTCGTGCTTGCCTCATTCGTTCTGGCCCTGATCGGCGTGGCCGAGTACGTGCGCCACTGGCTGCTGTACAGTGCCCTGGTCGACGCCATGGGCGTGCCGTGGAGCATGTCCGGCTACCTGAGCCGTGGCGGTTCGCTGCGCGCCAGCGTTACCACCGGGCAGGCGATTGCCCTGGGTTATGTGATGAGCGTGGCCATCGGCCTGTTCCTTTTCGTCCAGGGTTACGTGCGCCGCCCCCTGCAGCGGGCCCTGGGCGCCCTGCTGCTGGCCGCAGGGCTGTTCGCGCCACTGTCACGCGGCCCGTGGATCGGTGCCGTGGTCATCGTGGTGGTGTTCATCGCCCTGGGCAAAGGTGCGGTCAGGCGCCTGGCGCTGCTCGCTGCGGCCGGCATGCTGGCCCTGCCCTTGCTGACCATCGTGCCCGGTGGCGACAAGGTACTGGACATGCTGCCGTTCATCGGCAACCTCGAGAAAGAGAACATCACTTACCGCGAACGGCTGATGGACAACTCGTGGATCGTCATCCAGCGCAACCCGTTGTTCGGCTCGTTCGACTTCCGCAACACCCCGGAAATGCAATCGATGATCCAGGGTGACGGCATCATCGACATCGTCAACACCTATATAAACCTGGCACTGCGGGTCGGGCTGGTCGGGCTGGGCCTGTTCGTGGCGTTCTTCGCTGCCGTACTGCACGGTATCCGCAAGGCCATGCGCAGTTTCCCCGACAAGGACGACGAGCGACGCCAGCTCGGCCGGGCATTGCTGGCGACACTGATCGGCATCCTGGTGATCATCTTCACCGTCAGCAGCATCACCTTCATCCCGGTGGTGTACTGGACTGTCGCCGGACTGGGCGTGGCCTATGTCCAGATGGTTCGCAAGCTGCACAACAGCCAGGCCATCGCGCTGGCCGACCCCGCCCTTCAACCCAGGTGACGCCTATGAACCTGTTCCCCCTGCGCCGCTGGGGTTTTCAAACCCTGCTGCGGGTTTCGGCCATCGCCGGCCTGACCTCACTGCCGCTCACCGGCTGGGCCTCAGCGTGGCAAGTCAGTGTCGATGAACAGAACGGCCTGCCCTTGGTGACCCGCGGTGGTGGGCCAGTGATGAAAGCCAAGTTCGACTTCTGGGCGGCCAACTGGAGCTGGACCGGTTTTTCCACCACGTTCAAGGTAGTTGGCCCCGGCCACTACACGCTGCTGGGCAAGAACAAGGAACTGGACTTCGATCTGGCGGCGGATATCCGCAAGGAGCAGGCGCAAACCCTGGGCTGGGCCTTCGACCTCGAGGCCCACAGCCGCCAGGCCGGAGTAATGGGCGGTGGCATGGTGTTCGAGTTCGACCCTGGGCAAATTGCCGGGGGCATGGGTGCACCGCAGCTGCTGCCCGGCAACCGTGGCTGGTCATGGGGCAAGGCTGACCAGGGCCGACGCATCGAAATGCGCTTCGACCCGCCGCTGGCCAAGGTGTATTTCGAGCGCGGCAACCCGTCCGAACTGCGTGCGTTCATTTACAGCGACCCGATCAACGCTGGTCGGCAGCAGATCAAGGCGGTGCTGAACATCACCGGCGACATCGACCTGGGTCCCACGCCCAGCGAACGCTTCGGCCTGGCCGACCCCGCCGGTTGGCCCGACGACCAACTGGACTGGCGCACCTCGCCCGTGGACCTGTCATTCCTCAACGCCCCGGAAAAGCCTGCCGGCAAGCATGGCTTCGTCAAGGCCGTCGGCGAGCAGCTGATGTTCGAAAACAACACCCCAGTGCGCTTCTGGGGCACCAACCTGTCCGCCTATTCGCTGTTCAAGAGCCCCGACGAAGAAATCCGCCAACAGGCCAAGCGCCTGTCGGCACTGGGGTTCAACCTGGTGCGTTTGCATCACCACGACTCGCCCTGGGTCAGCCCGAACGTGTTCGGCGACGGCACCCTGGTGCGCGATACCCAGCAGCTCAGTGCCGAATCGCTGCGCAAGCTCGATTTGTGGATCAAGGCGCTCAAGGACGAGGGCATCTATATCTGGCTGGACCTGCACGTGCAGCGGGCGCTTACTGCCAATGACAATATCGATGACTTCAAGGAACTGGCCAAGGGTGAGAGCCAGGTCGACCTGAAGGGTTACGCCTATGTGAACCGAAGCATCCAACAGGCGATGAAACGCTTTGCCGAGCAGTACCTGACTCATGTGAATGAATACACCGGCCTGGCTTACAAGGACGACCCCGCCATCGCTGCCGTGCTGCTCACCAATGAGAACGACCTCACCCAGCATTATGGTAACGCCCTGATGCCGAACAAGGACGTGCCGCGCCATAGCGAGCGCTACATGGAAGCGGCCAAAGCCTTCGCCAAACAATATGACCTGCCCACCGACCTCACCTGGCGCGCCTGGGAGCATGGCCCTTCGAAGCTGTTTCTCAACGACCTGGAACAGCGCTTCAACACCGACATGATCACTCACCTGCGCGGCCTCGGCGTGAAAGTGCCGATCGCCACCACCAGTACCTGGGGCGGCAATGGCCTGAGCGCGCTGCCGGCACTGACCACAGGCGATGTCATCGATGCCCATGGCTACGGTGCCAATGGCCAATTGGAGAAGAACCCGTTGACCAGCGACGGCGTGATCGACTGGCTCGCTGCCGCCCAGGTAGTCGGCAAGCCGCTGACCGTCACCGAGTGGAACGCCGAACCCTTCCCGCTGCCCGACCGCCACTCGCTGCCGCTGTACGTGGCCGGCACCGCTGCCCACCAGGGCTGGGACGCCATGATGCAGTACGCTTACAGCCAGCAGGCCTTCAACCCTGGCTGGCGCACGGCGGATAACTGGCACGCGTACAACGACCCGGCGATGATCGCCACCCTGCCCGCTGCCGCCCTGCTCTATCGCCGTGCGGATGTGAAGCCGGCCACTACCCGATACGTGTTCGCGCCGACGCCCGCCACCCTGTACAACCAGGAGATCACTCCGCGCAACTCGCCACTGCTGCGCACGGCCATGGAAAAGGGCCAACTGCAGATCGCCCTGCCACAGACGCCGGAGTTGCCCTGGCTGAAACCCGCCGCCATCCCTGCCGGTGCGCAGGTACTGCAGGACCCGGAGCAGTCCTTGCTACCGGCCGACGCCACGGAAGCGGTCAGCGATACGGGCGAACTCAAGCGCAACTGGCAACAGGGCATCTATACCATCGATACACCGCTGACCCAGGCCGCCACCGGATGGCTGGGAGGTCGCTTGATCAGCCTGGGCGCCATCCAGGTGCAAGCACGAACGCCGTACGCCAGCGTCGTGGTTCAAAGCCTGGACGGCAACCCCCTGGGCCAGTCGCGCGAACTGCTGCTGTCGCTGGGTACCCGGGCCGTGCCCAAGGCCGATGACAAGACACCGTTCAACGTAGAGCCGCTTGCCGGCACCTTGAGCATCAAGGCGCCTGCTGGCCTGAAGCTGTTCGCCCGGGATGCACAGGCCCAGTTGAAACCCTTGCCGATGGCTTACCAGGATGGACGCTACAGCATCACGTTCGACGGCAAGTACA
The DNA here is from genome assembly GCF_015168335.1 of Pseudomonas shirazica. Taxonomy (NCBI): domain Bacteria; kingdom Pseudomonadati; phylum Pseudomonadota; class Gammaproteobacteria; order Pseudomonadales; family Pseudomonadaceae; genus Pseudomonas; species Pseudomonas shirazica. The sequence goes on along the minus strand of NZ_CP063456.1, from coordinate 2,361,670 downwards.
TGTACAACTGGCTGTTCTTGAAATAGGGCATATGGCCATCTACCCTCACAACAGTCCTGTAGCTGAAAAGCGCAGCTGTACAACAGCAGAGTCCAGGAGGCATGGATGAAGTTTCTGGTTGTCGGTGGCGCAGGCTACATTGGCTCGCACATGGTCAAGCACCTGCTCGGTACAGGCCATGAGGTGGTGGTGGCGGACCTCGTCTCGCCCGGCCCCGGCGTCCAGTGGGCGAAACTGGACATCGCCGACGAACCCGCCCTGGATGTGCTGTTCGGTGTTTGCCGCTTCGATGCCGTGTTCCACTTTGCCTCGTTCATCCAGGTGGGCGAGTCGGTCAGCGTGCCCGGCAAGTACTACCAGAACAATGTCGCGGCCACCCTTTCCCTCCTGCAGGCCATGGTGAATGCCGGTATCAGGCACCTGGTGTTTTCTTCCAGCGCAGCCGTCTACGGCAACCCGCAGTACGTGCCGATCGACGAAGCGCATGCCAAGGGGCCGATCAACCCGTATGGGTTGAGCAAATGGATGGTCGAGCAGATTCTCGAGGACTTCGACCGGGCCTATGGCTTGAAGTCGGTATGCCTGCGTTACTTCAACGCAGCGGGCGCAGACCCGGAGGGCCAGCTGGGAGAGCGTCATGAACCCGAAACCCACCTGATCCCGCTGATCCTGCAGGCCGCTTCGGGCCGGCGTGATGCAGTAACGGTGTTTGGCCGCGACTACGACACGCCGGATGGCACCTGCATACGCGACTATGTGCATGTGGCCGACCTGGCGGCGGCTCATGCACTGGCGGTGGATTACCTGCTGGCGGGTGGCGAGCGAACTGCGTTCAACCTGGGCAACGGGCTGGGCTTTTCGGTGCAGCAGGTGATCGATACGGCCCGGGCGGTGACTGGCCGGCAGATCCGCACCCTCGACGCCCCCCGCCGCCCCGGCGACCCGCCCCGATTGGTGGCGGATGCTGGCAAGGCCATGCACATGCTGGGCTGGCGGCCGGAGTTTGCCACGCTGGAGTCGATTGTGCGGCATGCGTGGCAGTGGGAGTTGCAGTACCCCTGGGCTCGCTACCCCACAAGCTGAAAAGAGTGCGCCATACCTGTGGGAGCGGGCGCGCCCGCGAACACCGGCGCAGCCGGTGCCATCCACCGCGTCGCCTGCTTCGCGGGCATGCCCGCTCCCACAGAGACCCCACCAGCTGAAGGAATGCGCTGTACCTGTAGGAGCGGCCTTGTGTCGCGATGGGCTGCGAAGCAGCCCAACAATACCGAGACTCAATAATAGGTTCGAGGCTGCTCGTCAGCTTTGTTCAATACCGTTCCCACCAGGTTCACCCTTGCCAGGTGATGCAGGCAATCCTCGATCTCCTTCCTGTTGTTCATACCGTTGGCCACCACCAGCAGCACACAGTCGAACTTGGGTATCACGGTGATCGCATCGTCAGAACTGAGCAATGGCGGCAAATCGAAAATGCAGATGCGCGACTCGTATCGGTTGCGTAGTTCGCTGATCAGGTTGCTCACTTTGGGCGACGACAGCATTTCGGTGGACAACGGCACCGGCACCCGCGTGGGCAGCACCACGAACCGAGGCAAGGTCGGGTTGACCAGACAGTCCTGCAACTCGGCCTTGTCCGTCAGAAACTCGTTCAACGCCTGGTCCATGGGCAGGCCCAGGCTGCTGCCGACCTTGGGTCGACGCAGGTCGAAGTCCACCAGCAAAGCGGTCTTGGTGGTGTGGTGGGCGATGCTCATGGCCAGGTTGATCGCCAGTACCGTCTTGCCCGCTTCAGGGGTTGGCGAGGTGATGGCCAGGGTTCGCCAGCCATTCTCGTCCATGGTCCTGAGCACCTGCGTGCGCAGCAGGTCGATCGGCCCGTTCATGTTGGAGTTCTTGTTGTAGGCGACGATACGGTGACGCTCCAGGTGCTCCGCGCGCAGCGGCACCACCTTGGTGTTCACGTAATCGAACTGGCCAGGCACTTCCGCCAGTGCCGTACCAGGGGCGGGTGACAAGGCCTGCGGGGTACCCGGGGTAACCTGGTGAAGATTATTGCCAACAGCCTGCTTGGTCCTGTCCATCACTGCTTCCCTATGCAAACCGAGACATGACTTTGAACAACAGCACATCCAGTGGCATGTAGAACACGTGCACCAGCACTACCATGATAGCCGCCAGCGCCAGTGCCGCCACGATCAGCCAGTTTCGCCAACGCTTGCGCCTGGCCACATCGGCCTTGGTATCGATGTATGGCAGCGCCACCAGCACCCGCCTGCCCAGCAGGTTCTCCAGTGCACCGACGCCGCGAATGCGCTGGTTGAACATCTCCAGCAGCATCACCAGCGCACCGCCACCTGCCGGTGCCAGCACCAGGCCCAGCGCAGCGATCTTCTTGCGGTTGGGCTTGATCGGTTTCTCGGGCATCAGTGGTGGCTCAAGCAGTACAAAGCGCTCGGCCTTGTTCTCCTGCTCCAGGCTTTCGGTAATCTTCGCGCCCATTTCCTTGGCGCGGATTTCCTCGTACTTCTTGCGCGCGTTGTCGTGGTCACGCATCAAGGTCACCAGGCCACGCTCGACCTGCGGCGCCTCGAGGATCTCGGCCTCGTAGCCTTCCATCTTGCGGGTCAACTCGCGCTTCTGCTCGGCCAGCGAAGCAATGCGTTCCTGTGCCGCGCTCATCTTGGCGCGCACGCGGGCGACATCGAGGCCGACCGTGGAGGCCGCCGCCGTGCGATTGCCACTGGCTTCGAGCGCCTGGATCCTGCGCTTGACCGCCACCACATCGGGGTGGGCTTCCTTGTAGCGGCTCAGCAGCCGGGCATATTCGGCCTTCAGGCTGGGCAGGTCCTGGGGCTGCTCGGCACCGGCCGCCCTGGGGCCTTCGCCGGCCTTGGTTGCCAGCCCGGCATTGGCCGCGGACAGTTCCAGCTCAAGGTAACGCAGTTCTTCCTGGGCGGCCTTGTAATCACGGTCGACCTCGCGGAACTCCAGCTCCGACCGTGACAGCATGTTCATGCGCAAGGTCTGGTGCTCGGGCAAGGCGTTGGCGTGGGCCTGCTTGAAATCCGCCAGCTGGTTTTCCAGGTTGGCCAGCTCGGCACCCAGCTTGTTCGCCTCCTGGGTGAGGAACTCGGTGGTTTCGTTGGCCCGCTCGGTACGCTGCTTGAGGTTCTCGTTGAGGAACAGCGTCACCAACTCGTCGGCGACTTCCTTGGCCACCTCGGGCTGCTTGTGCTCGAAGGACACATTGAACGCCACGGTCGCTTCACCCCGCCCGCGCACGTATGTGGTAAGGGTTTCGACGACGATGGCGCTGCGCATGTGGTCGATCTTGTCGCTATCGCTGAAACGCTTGTCGGGAAACAGGTTGTACTTGTAGATGATGCGCAGCAGGTTCTCGCGGGTCATCACCCGCTGGCGAATCACTTCGATGCGTTCATCGGCAAAGCTGGTGTTGTTGGTCGACACCAGCTCAGGGGAAATTTGCTGCGATTCCACCAGGATGGTGCCGGTCGATTGGTAGATCGGCGGCACCATCACCGCGACTGCGACGGTCGTGGCCAGGATGACTACGATGCTCACCCCCAATAACAGGGCCCTGTCCTTGATTATGGCAATGTAATCTCTGAGGGAGAGCTCGTAGTCAGACTTCATGGGGCCACCTGCCTGAAGTTCAGATGTCGGGGTACCTGTACGTCAACGTCAAACCCACGATCGTAGCGTTCGCATCAGCTTCGTTATCCTGCTGCCGTTCCTTGTACATCAGCGACAGGCGCAGGTCCCAGTACGGCGAAAACTCGCGGCTGGCCCACACGCTGTAAGTCTGCAGGGTGTTGGGGGTCTGCCCTTTGCTGTCTTGCCAGGCAGCGTCCGCGCCCACCCGTGTCAGTTCGGTGACGGCGTAACTCCACACACCGCGCACCTGGTCCAGCTCGGCGAAGCCGCCTTCGGCGCTGGCTACCGTGCTGCGTTCGGCGGTGAAGCTGGCGACGGCGCGCGCACCGGTGTACAGCAGCGCAACCCCACCCTCCCCGCGTCGGCCACCTTCGTCACCGGAAACCTCGGTGACACCCACATGCGCATCGGCGCTGAGGCTTTCGGAAAACTGGTACTTGACCCCGACCGCGGGGCTGTAGCTGTTGGACGCCGTCGCCGTCTGGTCCTCCTCGGGCTCATAACGCCGGGCACCAAAGCGGCTGTACAGATCAGCCCGCTCGCTCCAGGCGTAGGTCCAGGTGAACACGTTGCCCAGTTCTTCGTAACCCGTCAGCGTACTGATGTCATAACGGGCACGGTTGTACGTGGTTTCGTTGCTCAAGGTGCTACGCTCGGTAACCGCCTGGCTCCAGTTGCCGGTCAGCGTATACAGCTTTTGCGTGCCATCGGTGGTGACCACACCGGTATCCAGCACCGTTCCCGACAGCGTCGAACTTTCGTTGTAACGCGCCAGCAGGCCAAACCGCCCGCGCTCGGTCTGACGCTGCCAGCCCAGGCTCACATCAGGGTCCTCACGGTTGTCGACCACCGCCGTGTCGGACGAGCGCAATACATTCAAGCCAAGCCCCAACCTCAGTTCGTCACGGTCGAAGGTACCGATCAGGGTGTAATCCGGCGCGATGATCGTGCGCGTTATTCCCTTTTCACCCGACGACAGCAGCAAGGGGTTGCTGTCATGTTCGACGGATGTCGGTACCACTACCGTAGACTGCCAATTTGCTGCCAAGACCGTGTTCGTAAACGGCAACACCAAGATTGCCGTTGCAATACTAGTTGTTCTGAGAAGAGGCATTAAGTGTTCTTATTAAAGGCAAGATCAAGGGACGACCAGCGTATCGCCAGCCTGAAGTTGGATGTTGGTGGACATATCCCGGCCAGACACCAGGTCTCTATATCGCACGGGCAGGATTTTTTGGGAAGCGCCAGTGCCGCGCACCACTTTGATTTCGCTTTCATCTGCAAACTTGTCCAGGCCGCCGGACATGCTCAGGGCCTGCAACACTGCGGTAGGGCCCGCCATCTGTACCGGCCCGGGCTTGATCACTTTGCCTTGTACATAGACCAGGTTGCCGGCGATGCTCTTGACGACAACGCTGACGTTCGGGTCGGGGAGGAATTTCTCGAGTTTGGCAGCCACTTGTTTTTCAACGGTCGTCACATCCAGCCCGGCAACATCGATGCGACCTGCCAGGGGGAACGTGATACTGCCATCGGGAAGTACGGTGGCTTCCTGGCGCAGGCTATCTTCCTGCCACACCGAAACCATCACCACATCGCCGGGGCTGAGCAGGTAGGTAGCACTGCTCGGGTCGGCCTTACCGGCACCAGACCACACCATCAGCATGCAGAACGCGGCAAACATTGAACGCACCATGAGGGTCCCTCCGGCCGAAAAGGCCCGACAAAGAGCACTGAATGAGAACAGCACACCAACTCTCGCTCCGCTTCGCGGCATACGCCAACCGCGATGACCTCGATCTTTACGAGGCCTTGCCTTGACGCTGTGCAGCCTGGGCTTTGCTGCCTGCAACCGTGGACCTGCACGGGCTACTGGCAATATAGCAACGGCTGGGGAATTGACAAGCGAGGCCCCGGGCCGCTGGCGTCAAGGGTAGAACCCAGGCTGGCGGATTCAGATCTTTCTCCTGTTGGCGACAGCTACAAAGCCAACGACAGCAAATGCAAAGAACCACCCTGCCGTTGAAACAGGGACGATACTGTTCTGATTGATATACATATCCGCCGCACGCGCTGCGCCACTTAACAGCGCCAGCAAAGACATCGATTTGATAATCAGAGCCGTGCGCATACGCCCCTCCTGAAGAGGAAAATCAACTGTTTGTTGGCGAGGTGTTCGGGAGTTGTTTCACCGTTGAGATGAGCTTATGAACACAATGACATTGCGTCAACGATTCGACACTATAATAAAATTCAATGGGCGCGGGACAATACAGTCAAAATATCGACGCGCAAATTGAGCATAGGGCGCTGCATGGGTGGCGCCATAGTTTCATCGCTGAGAAAGGCAAGGCCGTGGGGCGGTTTGGCATGTTATTCGTCTGCATGATGCACCACGACCAGCAACTGCGCCGGCAGCGGCCCGACCGACCTTAGCCGGTGTGGTGTCTGGGCATTGAAATGCAGGGCATCGCCTTGCTCCAGCAGTACCCGCTCGCTCATGAAGTCCACTTCCACCTGGCCGGCGTGGACGAACAGGAATTCTTCGCCCAGGTGCTCCTTGAACGTAGGGTCGCTGAACTCGGTCGGCGGCTGGATCAGGAACGGCAGCAGGCTGCGCTGCCCGATCTGGCTGGTGAGGGCCGAGTACCCCGGCCCTGCCCCGTCACCCACCAATGCCTGGCGCTCGCCATGGCGTACCAGGCTGTAGCGGTTCTGGCCGGTCTGCTCTTCGGCGAACAGTTCTTCGACATTGACATTCAGTGCCCGCGCCAGCTTCAGCGCGGCGGCGATCGAGGGGGTGTTCAGGCCACGTTCGACCTTGGACAGGTAGCTCTTGGTCATGCCGGTCTTGTCAGCCAGCAGCTCCAGGGTCATCCCCAGTTTCTTTCGCAGCAGTTTCAATCGGATAGACATGTGACGCGGATTTCCCAGGCGAAGGCAGCCTGGTAATGATACGTGGACTGCTCAGGAAATGCTGGGGCTGCTGCGCTGAGTCTTGTAGGAGCGGCCTTGTGTCGCGATAGGGCTGCAGAGCAGCCCCGGCAATTTGTGCACTATTGCTGAAACCCTGGGGCCGCTTTGCGGCCCTATCGCGACACAAGGCCGCTCCTACAAAAAGCCAGCGCAGGCCCAGGGTTACGGCATCACCGGCGGCAGGTACTGCAACGTCGTACCCAATGCCCACAGCAACACCAGCACCAGCGGCACGTGCACCAGCAACTGCACGAACGAGAAGCCGATCAGGTCGCGTGCCTTGAGCCCCAGTACCCCCAGCAGCGGCAGCATGTAGAACGGGTTGATCAGGTTCGGCAAGGCTTCTGCGGCGTTGTAGATCTGCACTGCCCAGCCCAGGTGGTACTGCAGGTCATTGGCCACCAGCATCACGTACGGGGCCTCGATGATCCACTTGCCACCACCCGATGGGATGAAGAAGCCCAGCACCGCCGAATACACGCCCATCAGCACGGCATAGGTGTCATGAGTGGCGATCTGGGTGAAGAACAGTGAAATGTGGTGGGCCAAAGTCTGCTCGTCGACGCCCTTCACCTGGGTGAGAATGGCAGCGATCGAACCATACAGCGGGAACTGGATCAGCACCCCGGTGGTGGTCGGCACCGCGCGCGCCACCGCATCGAGGAAGCTGCGCGGGCGCCAGTGCAGCAAGGCACCGAGCATGATGAACAACAGGTTGTAGGTGTTAAGCCCGGAAATGGCGGTAATCGCCGGTTTGGTGGCGAACTCCTGGTACAGCCAGCCGGCGGCCAGGGCCACCAGCAACAGGATCAGGATGGGGCTGTGTTCCAGCCACTCGCCCGGGCGGGTGCGCTGGGGTGCCGGTGGCGCGGTGAAGCTGGGGTCGACCCCGCAGTCCTGGGCGCTGCGCGCGCTGTTCGGGCCCGGCGCCGTGGCGTAGGCGATCACCAGCGAGACCACCACCAATGCCGCCAGCATCACGCCGGACTGCCAAAGGAAGATGGTTTCGGTGAACGGGATCACCCCGGTAATCGACAGGATCGACGGTGGCAGGCTGGCCGGGTTGGCCTGCAATTGCGCCGCCGACGAAGACAGGCCCAGCGCCCATACGGCGCCCAGGCCCAGGTAGGCGGCGGCACCGGCGGCGCGGTAGTCCATCTTCAGTTCGGTGCGCCGCGCCAGGGCGCGCACCAGCAGGCCGCCGAACACCAGCGACAGGCCCCAGTTGAGCAGCGATGCCAGCATCGAGATCAGCGCCACCCAGCACACTGCCGAACGGCCATTGCCGGGGATGCGCGCCAGGCGGTCGATCAGGCGCGCGGCGGGCGGCGAGCTGGCCACCACATAGCCGCCGATGACCACGAAGGCCATCTGCATGGTGAAGGGGATCAGGCTCCAGAAGCCATCGCCAAAGGCCTTGGCAGTGTCGGTCGGCTTGGCGCCCATGGCCAGGGCGCCGATGCACACCAGCAGTACTGCCAGGGCGGCAAACACCCAGGAATCGGGGAACCAGCGTTCGGCCCAGTTGGAGCAGCGCAAGGCAAAGCGCGCGGAACGGCTGTCTTGGATTTCAGCGGCCACAGTTCAATTCCTTTTATTGGTTTTATCGGATACATCAGCAAAAACGCAAAACCCCTGTAGGAGCAGCCTTGTGCTGCGAAGCGGCCAGTACAGACAACACATCTCGTGCATGCCTGCGCTGGCCGCTTCGCAGCACAAGGCTGCTCCTACAGGGGCGTGACGCTAGCGATCTTAGAAGGTCATTTCCTTCACATCATCCGGCACGATCAGCTTGCCGGCGGTTTTCTCGATGATTTCCTCGATGCTCACCCCAGGCGCGGTCTCGCGCAGGATGAAGGCGCCGTCTTCGATTTCCAGGTAGGCCAGGTCGGTCAGCACCTTGCGAATGCAGCCAGCACCGGTCAATGGCAGGCTGCACTGCGGCAGCAGCTTGGACTCGCCGTCCTTGGAAGCGTGGGTCATGGTGACGATGATGTTCTCGGCACCGGCCACCAGGTCCATGGCGCCGCCCATGCCCTTCACCAGCTTGCCCGGGATCATCCACGAAGCGATGTTGCCTTGCACATCCACTTCGAAAGCGCCGAGCACGGTCAGGTCGACGTGGCCGCCACGGATCATGGCGAACGACTGCGCCGAATCGAAGATCGAGGCACCGCGGCGGGCGGTGACGGTCTGCTTGCCGGCGTTGATCATGTCGGCATCGATGGTGCCTTCGGTGGGGAATTCGCCCATGCCGAGCAGGCCGTTTTCCGATTGCAGCATCACATCCATGTCGGCGGGTACGTAGTTGGCCACCAGGGTCGGAATGCCGATGCCCAGGTTTACGTAGTAGCCGTCCTTCAGTTCACGGGCGACGCGTTGCGCCATCTGTTCGCGGGTCAGTGCCATGGTCAGGATCTCTTTGTTGTTCTGGTGGATGGCGCTCAGGCCTTGACGGTGCGCTTTTCGATACGCTTTTCGAAGGTGCCGACGATGACGCGGTCCACGTAGATGCCCGGGGTGTGGATCTCGCTGGGCAGCAGCACGCCAGGTTCGACGATCTCTTCCACTTCGACCACGGTGATCTTGCCGGCGGTGGCCGCCAGCGGGTTGAAGTTTTGCGCGGTGTTGCGGTACACCACGTTGCCGTAGTGGTCGGCCTTCCAGCCCTTGACGATGGCGAAGTCGCCGGTGATGGATTCTTCGAGGATGTACTTGCGGCCGTTGAATTCGCGCACTTCCTTGCCGTCGGCAACCGGGGTGCCGTAGCCGGTGGCCGTGTAGAAGGCCGGGATGCCGGCGCCACCGGCGCGCATTTTCTCGGCGAGGGTGCCTTGCGGGGTCAGTTCCACTTCCAGCTCGCCGCTCAGCAGCTGGCGTTCGAACTCGGCGTTCTCGCCCACGTAGGAAGCGACCATCTTGCGGATCTGCCGGTCTTCCAGCAGCACGCCCAGGCCAAAGCCGTCGACACCGCAGTTGTTGGAGACCACGGTCAGGCCCTTGACGCCACGGCGCTTGATTTCGCTGATAAGGTTTTCAGGGATACCGCACAGGCCGAAACCACCAGCCAGTAGCGTCATGTTGTCGGTCAGGCCTTCGAGGGCCTGTTCATAGGTTGCAACGCGCTTGTCCAGTCCGGCCATGCTGATCCGCCTTTTGTAGTTGTTGAACCGACGAGGCTGTCGGTGAGCGTGTGGGGACATCTTCACCGCAAGCGACTGATTTGTTAATTTTGTTTTCATCATCGATTGATAACTTTTGCAAAACAACCAACAGGCCTGTCATGAACGTCAAGCAACTGCGCGCCTTTGTCGCTGTGGCCAAATACCAGAGCTTCGCCCAGGCCGGTGAACACCTGCATGTCTCGCAACCGGCACTGAGCCTGACCATCAAGGCCCTGGAAGAAAACCTTGGCGGCGCCCTGCTCAGCCGCACCACGCGCAGCGTCAGCCTGACTGCCGAGGGCGAGGTGCTGCTGCCGCTGGCACGGCGCCTGCTGGCCGACTGGGACGACACCGAAGAAATGCTGCGCCAGCGTTTCACCCTGCAACTGGGCCGGGTTTCGGTGGCGGCCATGCCGGCCTTTGCCGGCAACCTGCTGCCCCACTCGCTGAAGGTATTTCGCCAGCGTTACCCGAAGGTCAACGTCACGGTGCACGATGTGATCAACGAACAGGTGCAGGAACTGGTGCGCCATCGCCGCGTCGAACTGGGCATCGGCTTCGAACCGGACAACAACGATGGCCTGGATTTCCACCCGTTGTACATGGACCGTTTCGTCGCCGTGGTGCCCGCCGATTCGCCCTTGGCGCAGCTGCCCCAGGTCAGCTGGGCACAATTGCTGGCCGAAGACTTCGTGGCCCTGCAACGCCCTTCGGCGGTGCGCCTGCTGATGGAGCAGAACGTGGCCGCCCGCCACGGCAAACTGGCGGTGGCTTTCGAGAGCCATCAGTTGTCTACCGTCGGGCGCATGGTCGCCAGTGGGCTGGGGGTCAGTGCCGTGCCGGCACTTTGCATCAATCAGATGCAGGAGCTTGGCGCCCGCTGCGTGCCCTTGGTCGAGCCCACGGTCGAGCGCCGCATCGGTGTGATTGCTCTTAGCGAACACAAGCTTTCCACGGCAGCGCAAGCGCTGCTCGAGGTACTGCTTTCCAATACCCGCATCCCGGAGGTGACATGCGTTACGTGAAACTGGCAGGTTCGAGCGTTCCGGCCATCGGCCAAGGCACCTGGTACATGGGTGAAGATCCGGCTCGCAAGGCGGCCGAGGTGGCGGCCCTGCAACAGGGTATCGAACTTGGGCTGAGCCTGATCGATACCGCCGAGATGTATGCCGAAGGTGGCGCGGAAGAAGTGGTTGGCCAGGCCATTGCCGGCCGCCGCGACCAGGTGTTCCTGGTCAGCAAGGTGTATCCGCACAATGCCAGCCTGCGCGCCATGGCCGCCGCCTGCGAGCGCAGCCTCACCCGCCTGGGCACCGACTGCATCGACCTGTACCTGCTGCACTGGCGCGGCCAGCACCCACTGGAGGAAACCGTCGAAGCGTTCGAGCGCTTGCGCGAGCAAGGCAAGATCAAGCGCTGGGGTGTTTCCAATTTCGATGTCGACGACCTGCGCGAACTGCACAACCCCGATTGCGCCACCAACCAGGTGCTGTACAACCCGGCCCAGCGTGGCATCGAGTTCGACCTGTTGCCGTGGTGCGAAAAGCGTGCGCTGCCGACCATGGCCTACTGCCCGCTGGCCCAGGCCGGGCGCCTGCTGCAGCACCCGGTGCTGGCGGAAATCGCCGAGCGCCATGGGGCCACGGTGGCCCAGGTCAGCCTGGCGTGGGTGACACGCAATGACGGGGTGATAGCCATCCCCAAGGCCGTGACGCCCGAGCATGTGCGGCTGAATGCCGCTGCGGGTGCGCTGACCCTGACCGGCGAAGACCTGCGGGCGATCGACCGGGCGTTGCCGGCACCGACGCGCAAGCAGCGGTTGGCGATGGTGTAGCGACTGGCACGAAGATAACTGAATTCGCAAGCAATCCTCGTACCCTGTGGGAGCGGCTTTAGCCGCGAAGAATCCAGCGCGGTGCATGGCACCGGCTGCGCCGGTGTTCGCGGCTAAAGCCGCTCCCACAGGGACCGCGCAAAAATCAGGATTTTGCGTGAGGTGCCGGGGATCAATGGAAATCCCGGCTGCGTACATCCAGCCCTTGCAACAGCGGGCTCACATCCTCCAGCCGCCGTGCTATCAGGTGGCGCACGCCATTCTCCTGCTCCAGCCGCCCGCTGACCTTGAGCAACTGCGCCCCCACCAGTGCCCGCCGCTGCCGCTCGGCAAGATCCCGCCACACCACCACATTGACCATGCCGTGCTCGTCCTCCAGGGTGACGAAGGTCACGCCGCTGGCGGTCTGTGGCCGCTGGCGGCCCACCACCAGCCCTGCCACGGCAATGTTGTCACCATGCCCGACATCTTGCAGCTCGCGCGAACTGCGACAGCCCAGGGCCCGCAGGCGTGAGCGCAACAAGGTCAGGGGATGCGGCCCAAGCGTGGTACCCAGGGTCTGGTAATCGGCCATCAGGTCCTCTGCCACACTGGGGACGGGCAGTTCGACGGTACGTTCCGGCAAGGCTTCGATATCGGCGAACAAAGGCAGTTGCGGCTGCACCGCCGCCACCTGCCAGCGCGCCTGGTGCCGGTCCCTGGCCAAGGCGCGCAGCGCGCCGGCATCGGCCAACTGGGCCCGGGCTCGCGAATCGAGCCCGGCACGCAGGCACAGGTCTTCGACATCGCGCCATGGCCGCTGTGCCCTCGCCTGCTCCAGGCGCCTGGCATCAGCCTCGGCAAGGCCGCGTACCAGGCGCAAGCCCATGCGAATGGCCAGCACCTCGCCAGGCTCAGGCTCGAGCGTGCAGTCCCAGTCACTGTGGCATACATCGACCGGCCTGACCTCGATCCCCTGGCGCCGGGCCTCTTGCAGCAACTGGTCGGGGCTGTAGAAACCCATGGGCCAGCTGTTGACCAGCGCGCAGGTGAAAATCGCCGGTTCATGGCACTTGAGCCAGCTGCTGGCATAGCATAACAAGGCAAAACTGGCCGCGTGCGATTCCGGAAAGCCATAGCTGCCAAAGCCCTTGATCTGCTCGAAGATGCGCTCGGCAAACGCCAGGTCATAACCATTGCGCAACATGCCCTGCACCAGCCGCTCGCGGTGCGGTTCCAGGCCGCCGTGACGCTTCCAGGCGGCCATGCTGCGGCGCAACTGGTCGGCCTCGCCCGGGGTGTAGTCGGCCGCGACCATCGCCAGCTCCATCACCTGCTCCTGGAACAGCGGCACACCCAGGGTGCGCTCGAACACTGCCTTCAGTTGCGGCGAGGGATAGGTCACCGGTTCCTGCTTCAGGCGCCGGCGCAGGTAAGGGTGGACCATGTCGCCCTGGATCGGCCCGGGGCGGACGATGGCCACCTCGATGACCAGGTCGTAGAACTTTTCCGGCCGAAGCCGCGGCAACATGGCCATTTGCGCGCGCGATTCGATCTGGAACACGCCCATGGTCTCGGCACGGCTGATCATCGCGTAGGTGGCCGGGTCTTCGGCGGGGATGGACGCCAGGGTCAGGTGCCGGCCACGGTGGCGTTGCAGCAGGTCGAAGCAACGGCGCAAGGCGCTGAGCATGCCCAGCGCCAGCACGTCGACCTTGAGCAGGCCGACCATGTCCAGGTCGTCCTTGTCCCACTGGATCACCGTGCGCTCCGGCATCGCGGCATTCTCCACCGGCACCAGTTCGTCCAAGGGTTGCTGCGAGATGACGAAGCCGCCCGGGTGCTGTGACAGGTGCCGAGGGAAGCCGATCAGTTCGCCGGCCAGCACCAGTACCCGGCGCAGCGAAGGGCTGCCCGCCTCGAAGCCGGCCTCGGCCAGGCGCTGGTCGTCGGGTATGCGATCGCTCCAGCGGCCACAGCATTTGGCCAGGGCGTCCACCTGGTCGGCGGGCAGCCCCAGCACCCGCGCCACATCCCGCACCGCACCGGCGGCATGGTAGGTGTTGACCACCGCAGTGAGCGCCGCCCGGTGCCGGCCGTAGCGACGGAAAACATACTGGATCACCTCCTCGCGCCGGTCGTGCTCGAAGTCCACGTCGATGTCCGGCGGTTCGTTGCGCTCGCGCGACAGGAAGCGCTCGAACAACAGGTGGTGTTGCATGGGGTCGAGCTCGGTGATGCCCAGCACGAAGCACACCACCGAGTTGGCAGCCGAGCCCCGCCCCTGGCACAGAATGCGCTGGCTGCGGGCGAAGGCGACGATGTCGTGCACAGTCAGGAAGTAGCTTTCGTAGCCCAGCTCCTCGATCAGCGCCAGCTCCTTGGCCAGCACATCCCTCACTTTGCTGCTCGGCCCGTTTGGCCAGCGCGACGGCAAACCCTGCTGGCACAATTCGCGCAACCAGCTCGCCGGGCTATGCCCCTGGGGCACCAGTTCGCGTGGGTACTGGTATTTCAATTCGCTCAGCTCGAACTGGCAGCGCGCAGCGATGGCCAGGGTCTCGGCCAGCAAGTCGGCGGGATAGAGCTCGCCCAGTTGCGCCTGGCTGCGCAGGTGCCGCTCGCCATTGGCAAACAGGAAGCGCCCGGCCTCGGCCACCAGGCAATGCTGGCGAATGGCGGTCATGCAATCTTGCAGGGCGCGGCGACCGCGCACGTGCATGTGCACGTCGCCACAGGCCACGGCGCGGATGCCGACCCTGGCCGCCAGGCCGCGCAAGCGTTCAAGGCGCAAGGTATCGTCACTGCCGCGGTGCAGGTGCACGGCCAGCCACAGGCGCTCACCGAACACGCCGTGCAGCCACTGCCCGGGGGTGGCATCGCCGCTGTCATCGGCTACCCATAATGCCAGCAGGCCCTGATGGTGCTGCTGCAGGTCATCGCGAAACAGTTGGTACTCGCCCTTCTGCGCCCGCCGCCGGGCCCGGGTGATCAGCGCGCACAGGTTCTGGTAGCCGGCCAGGTCCTGCACCAGCAGCACCAGCCTGGGGCCGTCCTGCAACTGCACTTCACTGCCCACGATCAGCCGCAGCTGGTGTTCCTTGGCCGCCTGCCAGGCACGGACGATGCCGGCCAGGGTGCATTCGTCGGTGATCGCCAGCGCCTGGTAGCCCTGTTCACGCGCGCGCCGGAACAGTTCGTCGGCGCTCGACGCGCCGCGCTGGAAGCTGAAGTTGGACAGGCAGTGCAGCTCGGCATAACCCGGGGTGTTCATGCGAACCAGCCCTGCAGCCACAACGGGCCGGCCTTGCCCAGGTCGCGGTAGGCCCAGCCGCGCAGGCCGTCGCGGGTTTCGATACGGTAATAGTCGCGGCGCACATCGCCGCCATCCCACCAGCCCGATTCGATGCGCTCGGCATGGCCTTGCAGGCGATAGCCGCCTTCGTCCAGCGCCATGGGGGCCGACAGCAGCCAGCCAGGGCGGCTGCCAGGAACGACCGGCATGCTGCCCTGGGCACCCTGCTCTACCGCTTGCCAGGCGCATTCGGGGCGATGATCGGCTGCCGCGCTCAGGCCCTTGACCGCCTCATCCCCCAGGCGGGCGCGTAGCCGTTCGCGCAATTGTTCCCAAGGTTGCGCCTGCTGCGCACGCGGGTCGAACAATGCCTGGTGTTGCGGCACGAAGGGTGGCAGGTCCTCGGCAACCAGCCGCAGGTTGCGCACCGGTGCGGGAATGCGTAGCGGCTCCAGGCGCCCGCGCGCCAGTTCGAACAGCATCGCGGCATCGCGTTCGGCGGCCAGCAGGCCTACCTTCAGCAAGGTATCCGGCCCTTCGGCATGCTCCAGGTGCAGGCAGAAACGCTGCACGCCACAGTCACGCCCGGCGAGGAACGCGGCAAGGTCGTTGAGCATGCGCCGCAGCGGAAACAGCAGGGCCTGGTGCGATTCGACGTCGAAGTTCAGCTCCAGCCGGGTCTCGAAACGGTCCGGGGGCTGGTAGAAGCCCAGCCCCAGGTTGCGCAGGCCGAGCAGCTGATCAAGGTGCAGCTGCACCTGGGCCGGAAAGCGCCTGGCCAGGCTGTCGCGGGGCAAGGCCAGCACCTGGCTCAACTGGCGCAGGCCCATGCGGGCAAAGGCCTCGGCAGCCTGCGCAGGCAGGCCGATACGCTCGATGGGCATGCCCAGCAGCGCCGCACGGGTGGCATCTGCATCCATCACGGCCAGGCCATCGTGAGCATTGGCGAGCATGCGCGCCGCCACCGGGTTGCTGGCCAGGACGATGCGTTGGCGCAAGCCCAGTTCCGCCAGCTCCTGGCGCAGGCGGGCCTCGAACAGCGGCCAGGGGCCGAACAGCTGCAGGCTGGAGCCGACCTCCAGCAACAGCGCCCGTGGGTAGTGCAGGCTGACCTGGGCACTGAAGCGGTAGGCCCAGGCTGCCAGCAACTGCTGCACCTGGTCGATGCGCTTGGGGTCGGCCTCGACGCAGCTGAAGCCATCGGCCAGCGCACGCGCCGCCGTCAGGGTTTGCCCGGCCCGCAGGCCGAGCGCCGCCGCCGCCGGGTTGACCGCCTGCAGCACACGTCGCTGGGTCGGCCCGCCAAGCAGCACCAGGGGGGTATCGGGGTCGTCACGCTCACGCAGGACCGTGTCCAGCGCCAGCTGCGGAAGCAGGATGCAGGCCCAGAGCATGTTGCATCAGCCCCGCCCCGGGCAGGCGATGGGCAGCGCCGGGGGCATGCCGCCACGGCTTTTCAGCACGCGCCATTGTGCCGGGCGGGTGTCGACGGCAATGCGCAGCGCTGCGGGCGAAGGGTTGTGCGCCGCCTGTTGCGGCCGGCAGGCGAAGGCCAGCGCCTGGCCGGTTTCGGCAGCCACCTGCAAGCGCCGCAGGGCGCGGTCATCGGCACGTTCCGGCCAGCACAGCACCGCCGCGCAACTGCCGGAGCGCAGGCACTGCTCGGCGGCCCACAGGGCATCGGCAGGTTCGGCGTCCACCTGTACCAGCCAGCGCAGGTCCACTCCCGCGGCCTGCCAGGCCGGGGCGTAAGGAATGAATGGCGGAGCCACCAGCACGATTCGGCTGGCTTCAGCGCTCAAGCGGGCCAGGGTCGGCCACAGCAGCTGCAATTCGCCGCAGCCGGGGCTGGCCAGCAACAGTTCACTGAGCGCAGCCGCCGGCCAGCCACCTTCCGGCAGGCATTGGTCAAGGGCGACATGGCCCGTGGGCTGCAGGCCGAGCGGCCGCGCCTGGGCCTGCCGGCCGCGCCATACCCGGCGCTGGTCGAGCAACCTGTCGAGGTCGACCACCGCGCCCATCAGTCACGCCTCAGCAAGCCGCAGAACACGCCTTCGATGAAGAACTCCTGTTCAGGCCGCACATCGATGGGCGCATAGGCCGGGTTGCGTGGCAACAGCCGGTAATTGCCACCCTGGCGCTGCAGGCGCTTGATGGTCACCTCGCCGTCCAGGCGCGCGACCACGATCTGGCCATCGCGGGCGTCGGCCTGCTGGAGGATGCCGACCAGGTCGCCGTCGAAAATGCCGTCGTCGATCATCGAATCGCCACGCACCTTCAGCAGGTAGTCGGGGGTACGGCGGAACAGGCTGGGGTCGAGCAGCAGTTGCTCGTGAATGTCGAGGTCCGGGCCGATGGGGGCGCCTGCCGCCACCTGGCCCAGCACCGGCACTTCGAGGATTTCCGGGCGGCGCAGCCGTTCGGCCAGGCGTATGCCCCGCGCCTGGTTCGGCGTGACGTCGATGTAGCCGGCCTGGCACAGGGCGGTGATGTGCTTGCGCGCCACGCTGCGCGAGGCAAAACCGAAGCGCGTGGCGATATCGGCCAGGCTCGGCGGCTGGCCGTGGTCGGCGATGCGCTCACGGATGAACTCGAAGATGGCGCGGCGTTTTGGGGTAAGATTGTCCATGGAGCACATTTGTACTCTTTTCGGAGCACGCTGAACAGCCCCCTTCGTCGACGGCTTGGCGGCTGCGATCCGCGAAACTACCGCAATGATGCTGAAGGCTATATGGCTGGTCCCAAACCTGACTGCACATGGCGAATTGAATCAGCAGGGACACTGTGGGAGCCGCGCTTGCCGGCGATGGGGCGCGAAGCGGCCCCGGTTACAGATGCCCGCTGTGGGTCGGTAACAGCCAGTCGCAGCAGACCGTTCCCGCCCCATCGCTGCGTCGTTACATAGACCAACGACCAAAATGCTGCTCCAGGAACTCAGTCACCAGCGAGGCGATCTGCAACTGGATCGCCCCCCGAGACCGGGCGTTATCGCCGTCCCGGCAAATGACACCATCCCCTGGAGCATCGTCTTCGAGCAACGCCATCGCGCCTGGTTTGCACGTCGACAAGAAGCTGAAATGGCTGGCGTCCTCGATCTCGACATAACGACTCGTCGCCGAAGGCAGACGCTTGGCAAGGTCAGCAGATTCCAGCTGCGCGGGAAGGTCTTCAGAAGGCGCGCCGGCCGCAATCACCAACGTCGGCACTGGCAAAGCCGCAAGGCTTTCATCGGTCAGGCCACGTGACAGGCCAAGATCCAGGGTAACGATGGCGGTGACACGACTGTCGCGCAAATCGCCACCCAGTCGAGCTTTCGATGCCGGGGCGCTGTCGGCATTGATCTGCTTGTAGACGCTGCAACTCGACAGCTGCGGATGGATGGAACAGTCCTGGGCAAAACGCTTGGGATCAAAGCGGGCGCCGGCAATTTCCAGCGCGGTCCAGCCGCCCAGTGAGTGGCCGACCACTGCAACTTGGCCCTTCGCCACCCGCCCGAACTGATCCGCCTGGGCCATGACCGCATTGATGGCCCGCTGCAAGTCAATGGGACGCCGCCACAACTGTGCCGCGGCTTCAGGGTTGCGATCGCGGGTAGTAGTGCCGGGGTGGTTGACCGCCGCCACGATGTAGCCTTGGTGAGCCAGTGCACTGGCCAGCCACGACTGGTTTCCCCAATTGCCGCGAAAGCCGTGGGAAAACACCACCAATGGATATGTGCCTGCAGTTGGAGGTGCATCGCGCACAGCGAGGTCACCACTGAAAACCGGGGTATCAGCGATCAACTGTGGTGGCGCAGTGGTCGTACTCGGGTACCAGACGACCAGCTCCAGCGGACGGTCAGTTTGCCTGTCCGATAATGTCGAGGTCTTGAAGCCAATGGTCTTGTAGCCAGCGAATGCAGGTATGTCCAGACAGATAAAAAACAACAAGCCGAGCACTGTTTTCATTGTTTTTCTTCCTTGATAGGTCAGCGTCGATCAGATGCAAACCGGTACGCGGGAAACATATCAGCCCTCGCCGCGACCCACACAATCTTTCCGGCGATGCAGCGCTCCAATAGACCAGATAGTGGAAATATATTTTGCGCACTAAATATTATCGCGCAATATTCAGCCCAGACAGCAAGCAGTCGCTGATCCCACTACCCAAGCTAACGGAGCATGATCATGACCTTCATCAAAGCAATCGCCATCACCACCCTGACCTTCGGCAGCAGCGTCGGCGCCTTCGCCCAGACCGCCTCCCCGTACCAGTACGGCATGAACCTGGACATCGCCCAAGTGATCGCGGTGGAGGCCTCGGGCCACGCCACCGACCACGCCGACACCGCCACCCTCACCTACCGTGACAGCGACGGCAAGGT
This sequence comes from Pseudomonas shirazica, assembly GCF_015168335.1. Taxonomy (NCBI): domain Bacteria; kingdom Pseudomonadati; phylum Pseudomonadota; class Gammaproteobacteria; order Pseudomonadales; family Pseudomonadaceae; genus Pseudomonas; species Pseudomonas shirazica. The sequence continues at coordinate 2,342,384 of NZ_CP063456.1, read as the reverse complement.
GCAGAAGATCAGCTACCTGCGCCCAGCCACCTCCGCCAACCAGAACTGATGACAAAGCTTCGAAAGCCGGAGCGTGCCAACGGCCGGTTTCTCGGGTTGGCTTTCCAGCCTTGGCAGTTGCTGACTCGACGCGCAGGCGTCAACCTCGCGTTCGAGCACAGCTCTGCCAAGGCTGCCGTACTCCAGTACACTCAGGAAGTCGCGTAGTTGACGTGACTCCAAAGGCAAAGAATCTCCCTTCTGGCCCGCCCATGATTTTGCACCTGGATACCCAATGCTGACTGCCCTGCTGTTCGACCTCGACGGAACCCTCACCGACACTGACACCTTGCATCTGCAGGCCTTTCGCCAACTGTTGCGCGAGCATGACGGCCGCGAGCTGAGCCAGGCGCAGTTCGATGCCCAGGTCAGCGGCCGCGCCAACGGCGAGCTGTTCGCCGAGCTGTTTGCCGGCGCCAGTGCCGAGCAGTGCCAGGTGCTGGCCGACCGCAAGGAGGCGCTGTTCCGCGACATGTCGCCGGCTCTTGAGCCGATGCCGGGCCTAGTGCGCCTGCTGGAACATGCCCAGGCTCGTGACATCGGCATGTGCGTGGTGACCAATGCACCGCGGCTGAACGCCGAACACATGTTGAACGCCATGGGCCTGGGCCAGCGCTTCGCGCACGTGCTGGTGGCCGAGGAACTGGCACGGCCCAAGCCGGACCCGCTGCCTTACCTGACCGGGTTGCAGCGGCTGGGTGCCGAGGCCGGGCAGGCACTGGCCTTCGAGGATTCGCTGCCGGGGGTGGCGGCCGCGAGTGGCGCGGGGATCTTTACCGTGGGCGTGGCCACTACGCAGACGCCGGAGCGGTTGCTGGCGGCGGGGGCGAAGCTGGTTGTCCGTGACTTCAACGACCCAGCGTTGTGGACCTTGATCGGATCCATGCAATGAGCATACGGGGCCGCTTCGCGCCCCATCGCCGGCAAGCCAGCTCCCACCTCGACCGCATCGGCCTCAAGCCGTGCGCTGTCCCTGTGGGAGCTGGCTTGCCGGCGATGGGCTGCGAAGCGGCCCCAAAATTTCAAGGCAATATGCATGCCCCAGCCATTGTGCACACCCAGGTCAACCCATGCTGATCGACGAAGAACTGACCCTCAAGAAGCTGGAAACCTTCCTCGCCTTCATGCGCACTGGCAACCTCGGCCGCGCCGCCGCGGAGCTGGCCACCAGTGCCGTCAGCGTGCACCGCGCCATCCACTCGCTGGAAAGCGCACTGCGCTGCCCGCTGTTCAAGCACGAAGGCCGCCAGCTGATCCCGCTGGAAAGCGCCTACGTGCTGGAAAAGAAAGCCCGCCAGCTGATCCAGGACGCCGAGCAGATGGTCCGCCTTACCCGCGAGGCCGCCGGCTTCTACGCCGAGCGCTTCCGCCTGGGCGCGCTGTACTCGCTGACGGTGAAAACCGTGCCCAAGCTGGTCATGGGCCTGAAGCTGCGCCGCAGCGAACTCAACATCGACCTGACCCTGGGCTCCAACGTCGACCTGCTGCAGCGCCTGAAGAACCACGAGCTGGAGGCCATCCTCGTGTCGCTCGACGAAAGCGTCAGCGACCCGGCCTGCGAGCAGTTGCCGCTGTTCTCCGACGACATCTTCCTTGCCGTGCCCATCGATTCACCCTTCGCCGAGCAGGCCGAGGTGGACCTGGCCGACCTGGCCGACTCCACCTTCATCACCCTGACCCAGGGCTTTGCCACCCACCGCGATGGTGCCCGGGTGTTCCAGCAGGCTGGCTTCGAACCCAAGGTGGCCATGCAGGTGAACGATATCTTCACCCTGCTGAGCATGGTCAGCTCGGGCGTGGGCTTTGCCTTGCTGCCTGGGCGGATCGCAGCGGTGTACGAAAACCGGGTCAGGCTGATTGCCCTGAAGCCGCAATATCGCTTGCAGCAGCATATTGGCGTGGTGTTCCTCAAGGCGCGGGAGCGGGAGCCGAACCTGCTGGCGTTGCTGGCGGAGTGCCGGATGTACAGCCTGGAACGTTGAAGGGCTGCGGACACAGCTTCTTTTGTTGTTTGCTGCACTGGCCTCTTCGCGGGCTCGCCCGCTCCCACAGGGATGGTGCATTGCCTGAGACCTGCTCGGTACCTGTGGGAGCGGGCAAGCCCGCGAAGAGGCCAGTACAGGTCCCCGCTAAACCACCAAGGCCCGCTGCACCTCCCCCACCGTTGTAGCCAGGCTGTTCAGGTGCAGGTTCAACACCCGCTCCACCGGCGCCTGGTCCAGCGGCCAGTGCAAGGCAATGCTCCCGGCCAGGCGCCCTTCGGCATGCACCGGCAGGGCAATGGCGCGGATCAGGAACGGCAAGCGCACCGGGTACTCCCAGTGCCCTTCGGTGCGCTGGCCGAACCCCTTGTTCGCTTCCTCCTCGATGTCGCGCAGCACCGTCTCGTCGCCCACCCGCTCATGGGCCGCCAGGCGCTGCACTTCATCGACCGCCAACTCACCCAGGCATGCCCGCCCCATCGCCGAGTGAAACAGGCTGGCATGATGGCCGACGATCTGGCAGGTGTGCGGGTAACGCTTGCGCAATACCTGGGGCACAGCGCTTTCCATCACCTCCAGCCGCTCGCCGTCGAAACACGACAGGTCGGCCACCAGCCCGGTGCGTTCGCTCAATTCCAGCAGCATGGGCGCGGCGTGTTCCACCAGGCGCCGCTTGAAACGCAGCTGGCGGTCACCGAACAGGCGCCGCGCGCACAGCCGGTAACGCCTGTCGCTGAGGCCGCGGTAAACCCAGCCTTGCTCCTGCAAGGTGGCGAGCATGCGCGATACCGTGGCCTTGGGCAGCGCCGTCAGGTAATGCAGTTCTTCCAGGCCCAGCGCCTGGTGTTCGCCAAGCAGGTCGACGATGGCCAGCGCCCGTTCCACCGAACGCACGCCGCCACTGTCTGCCGTGATGCCCATGAGTGTGACCTCCCTGTAACTGGATGGTCAGGATAGCCAGCAAGATCCGCGCCTGCCCAGCGGTTTCATGGCGCTTGCAGGCCCCGGGGTGGGCGCCGCGCTACCCAACGGGTGAGCTGTTCATGGGCATGGGCCAGCTGCAACACCGCATGGTCGGCCTGGGCCGGGCCGATGATCTGCAGGCCCATGGGCAACCCGGCAGCGTTGAAACCGACCGGTACGCTGATGCTCGGCAAGCCGGCCAGGGTCGGCCCAATCACCACTTCCATCCAGCGGTGATAGGTGTCCATCGCCCGCCCTCCGACCACCGTTGGCCACGGTTGCCGTGCATCGAATGGGAACACCTGGGCCGATGGCAACAGCAGGTAATCGTAACGCTCGAACAGCTTGCCCAGCACGCGGTACCAGTCGCTGCGGGCCACCGAAGCCTGGTACACCGCCGCCGCGCTCAGTTGCAGGCCACCCTCCACCTCCCACTGCGCCTCGGGCTTGAGCAGCGCGCGCTTGCCCGGGTCGGCATAGGCCGCAGCGAGGTTGCCGTGCACCAGGAAGTGGCGATGGGTCAGCCAGCACTGCCACAAACGCGCCATGTCGAACGCCGGCTGGCAGGCCTCGACCCGGCAGCCCAGTTCGGCGAAGTCTGCCAGGGCCGCTTCGCACAGGCTCAGCACCCCGTCATCCATCGCCAGGTAGCCGTCGTAGTCGCCCAGCCAGCCGACCCGCACGCCGCGGAAATCGCGCTGCAACCCGGCGGCAAAATCGTGCCGGCCATCGCCCAGCGACAACGGCGCCCGCACATCGAAGCCCGCCTGGGTCGACAACAGCCGCGCCACATCCACCACGCTGCGGCCCATCGGCCCCTCGGTGGCCAGCTGCTGCACGAACAGTTCCGGCGCCGGCCCGTGGGGTACGCGGCCCTGCGACGGGCGCAGGCCATACACGTTGTTGAACGCCGCCGGGTTGCGCAGCGAGCCCATCATGTCGCTGCCGTCGGCGACCGGCAGCAGGCGCATGGCCAGCGCCGCCGCCGCCCCGCCGCTGCTGCCCCCGGCCACCTTGCCCGGGTCGTAGGCGTTGGTGGTGGTGCCGAACAGGGTGTTGTAGGTCTGCGAACCAAGGCCGAATTCCGGCACATTGCTCTTGCCCACGATCAGCGCACCACTGGCTCGCACCCGCGCCACGCTGATCGCGTCCTGCTCGGGCACCTGCTCGGCGAACAGCGGCGAGCCCAGGGTGGTGCGCAGCCCGGCTGTGGCGGCCAGGTCCTTGATCGCCTGGGGCATGCCATGCATCCAGCCGCGCGAATGGCCACGGCCCAGCTCGCGGTCACGCTCATCGGCCTCGGCCAGCAGTGCCTCGGCCGGGCGCAGCGACACCAGCGCATTGACCTGCGGGTTGAAGCGTTCGATATGCGCCAGATAAGCCTGCATCACCTCCCGGCACGACATCTGGCGGGCATGGATGGCCCGGGACAATGCCTCGGCATCGAGGGCAACAATGGGGTCGATGGCTAGCGGCATCACGGTTTCACTCCAAGGTTGAAAGCGGCAGGCTTGCCCGCGCGTGGGGCTTCTTTCAGGCAATAGGTGCCCAGCAGTGTCAGCAGGCAGGCGAACAGCACGTAGAACGACGGCGCCACCGGGGTACCGAGCACCTTGCTCAGCCAGGTGACGATCAACGGGGCGAAGCCGCCGAACACCATCACCGCCACGTTATAGGCCACCGACACACCGGTAGAACGCACCTCGACCGGGAACTGCTCGGCCAGGGCCGTGGGCGCCGGCCCGAAGAAGCCACCGATGGCGGTGCACAGCAGCAGTTGCATCACCAGCAGGCGCTCCAGCGACGGCGCGGCAGCCACCCACACATACAACGGGTAGACCATGACGAAGAACGCCAGGGTGAAGGCCATCAGCACCGGGCGCCGCCCCAGCCGGTCAGACAACGCCCCGGACAGCGGGATCACCACGGTCATCAGCCCAACCGCAAGCATCTGCACCAGCAGCACCTGGTCCAGCGGCAGGCCGAGGTTCTTGTGGGCGAAGGTCGGCATGTTCACCAGCACCACGTAGAACGACACCATCGCGCCACAGGCCAGGCCCATCGATACCAACAGGCTGCGCCGATGCTCACGCAGCACCTGCCACAGGCTGGGAGACTGGCCCTTGGCCTGGCGGCGCGCCTCGATGAATTCCTCGGGCTCTTCCATGTGCTTGCGAATCCACAGCCCCACCGGGCCGATCAGCAGGCCAAGCACGAACGGGATACGCCAGCCCCAGCTGTCCAGCGCCGCTGGCGTGCACAGGTGGGTGACCAAGGCCACCATCGCCGCCCCGGAGAACACCGCCAGGCACTGCCCCACCAGCTGCCACGAGCCATACAGGCCCTTGCGGTGGGCCGGCGCGCGCTCCACCAGAAAGGCCGTGGCGCTGGCGTACTCGCCGCCGGTGGCAAAACCCTGCAGCATGCGCGCCACCACGATCAGCATCGGCGCGGCCATGCCGATGGCCAGGTAGTCGGGGGCAAAGGCGATCATGGCAATGGACACGGTCATCAACCGGATGATCATCTGCATCGCCGCCTTGCGGCCCTTGCGGTCGGAATACATGCCCAGCAGCACACCGCCCACCGGGCGCATGAAAAAGCCGACGCCGAAGGTGGCCAGGGCCATCAGCAGCGAGGCGTATTCGTCGTCGGAGGGGAAGAACTGCCGGGCGATGATGCTGGCCAGAAAGCCGTACACGATAAAGTCATACCACTCCAGGGCGTTGCCGATGACGGCGGCGACCACTTGCCGGGTACGCGACACGCCGGTGCTCGAAGTCTGCATAGGAAACACTCCACACAATGATTGGGTGAACGCCCAGGCGCGGTCGCGCCCGGGTTCCAGCGGCAGTCGTCAAAAGGACAGGTCAGGCGGGCGCGAGCCAGCGCTCTGCCAGCGCGCCCCAGTAGGCGGCACCGGTCAGCAGGATCTCGTCGTTGAAGTCGTAGGCCGGGTTGTGCACCATCGGCCGCGATACGCCATTGCCGATGAACAGGTAGGCGCCCGGGCAGCGTTGCAGCATCCAGGCGAAGTCTTCGCTGCCCATCAGCTTGCGGGTGTTGCCATCCACAGCCTCGGCACCGAGCAGTTCTACCCCCACCTGCCGGGCGAAGGCGTTTTCCGCGGCGTGGTTGACCAACACCGGGTAGGCCGGGCGGTGTTCGATGGTGGCGCGGCAGCCGAAGCTCTCGGCCTGGCTGACAATTATCGCCCGCACCCGCTCCAGGGTCTGCGCCCGCACCTCGGCGTTCAGCGCGCGCAGGCTCAGGCGCAGCAGTGCCTGCTGCGGGATCACGTTGGCCGCTTCGCCGGCCTGCAAGGCGCCGACGGTAACCACCGCCGCCTCCTGTGCATCGATATTGCGCGCCACCACGGTTTGCAGGGCCATCACCACACTGGCCGCCGCCACCAGCGGGTCGACGGTCAGGTGCGGCATCGAGCCATGGCCGCCAACCCCGTCGAGGGTCACCGTGAGCAGGTCTTGCGAGGCCATCATCGGCCCCTCGCGAAAGCCCAGGTGCCCGGCCGGCAGCCCGGGCATGTTGTGCATGCCGAACAGTGCATCGCAAGGGAAGCGCTCCAGCAGGCCGTCGGCAAGCATCGCCTCGGCGCCACCCTGGCCCTCCTCGGCCGGCTGGAAGATCAGCGTCAGCGTCCCGTCGAACTGCCGGGTCGCCGCCAGGTAGCGTGCGGCGCCAAGCAGCATGGTGGTATGCCCGTCATGGCCGCAGGCGTGCATGCAGCCCTGGTGCTGGCTGCTGTACGCGGCGCCGGTGGCCTCGTGGATGGGCAACGCGTCCATGTCGGCGCGCAGGCCCAGGCGGCGTGGGCTGCTGCCATTGCGCAGTACGCCGACCACGCCGGTCTTGCCGATACCGGTGTGCACTTCATAGCCCCATTCTTCGAGCAGACGGGCGACCAGCGCCGAAGTGCGGCTTTCTTCGAAACCCAGTTCCGGGTGAGCGTGGATATCGTGACGGATTGCGTGCAGGTCGCTGGCCACATCGTTCAGCCAGGCCAGGATGTGCTGATGTCGGGACATGTAGAGTCTCCTCGCGCGGGTGGTTTCCCGTTCTTGTTGTTCGCCTTGAGGTCACGACGGGTGAGGCAGGTCGTGCTTGGCTGACAGATAAGCGCGAGGAGCGATGAAGCACAATCGAATCTGGTTTCGCACGGTGGAACCGAAACGTGGGTTGCCGGGGAGGCAGTCACTTGGGCGGCCCTACCTGCTGGCCGTAACCATCTCATCCAGACGCACGAGAAGGCCGCCAGTGTTCCAGCTGAAGCGCCGCGCCACTTTTGAACCCCCAAGGCATGGGCAATCCCTGTAGGAGCGGGTTTACCCGCGAACACAGGCGAAGCCTGTGCCATCCACCACGGTACTTACCATTCAGCACGCACGCTTGAGCTCTACTCGATAAGCCGAATATCGCTTCAGAAAACCTCGGCTAGCACGGGAAATGCCCAGATTGGTAACTGGCAAGCAACTTTTCACACCATGTCGTCAGGTGACCTTTTGCCAGCGCCTCAGCAAGCAAGCCGATATCGTCAGAGATGTAACCTGCAATTTCGGCATCCGCAGTGAGACGAAACATCTCCTTGAAGGCAAACTCTCTAAGCACGGTTACATTAGCTTCGTTATTTGGTTCCTGATAGCTAATCCCTTGCAGCGTTTTAAAATTGCTTATCCAAGCATTGTCAAAAGATGGTTGCTCTCGGCTATCGAGGAGCTCCTCCCAATTTTCGACGCTCGCAGCAAGGGTTTCAAAAAAACCCTTGCCATAAATCAGATGTGTGAATGTTATCAGGTCCTTCAATCGATACCCCTTCATCCTGGCAGCCGCGCAGCCGGCTGAATCGCCCCATGAGCGATACCTCGCCTGCCAGACGATCTTGGCCAGCCGCCCCAGCAGGTCGCAGGCGTACTCCGGCTTCTACTCAGTCACCCCGAGTTGTATGTTATCCCACCCAACTAAAAACGACTCATATAAAAAATCACGCACAAGTAACCTATCAGCTTTCAATCACCCAATAGAACTGAACCTGACCAGCAATTTATTGCTTTCAACCTTGCGCACCAATACCTCTGAGACAATAGGGTCGATCCAGATCACACCTGCCACAAAGAAAAGGTCCAGCGAACCAGTTTTTGCCTCATCAATACACATCTTCTTTACGCCTCGGACCTTGTAATCAGCAGTCAGCTCACCGGCCTGAATCTTACTCATAACCAAAGACTTACCAGAGTACTCCGAAAGCCCGTAGTCAAAGCATGCGCACCTGTCATTAACGTGAATAAAATAATACTTTTTGACCGCAGACCTTCCATTAAAGTGTTTTACATCCGCAGGGGAAAATTGCAGGCTAGTATTTAGACCCCCAAGAACACCCTTAAAATCTTGGGACACAAAAAAAGCACCGGAAGTTGTCAAGAAAAAATCAGACTTAAGAGCACGAACCGTTTTATCCAAAATCACAGAAACCGACACGCCAATCAAGGAGAGACTCATCCCTACCTGATAATAATCAGATAGGGTTGGGTAGAACACTACATCTCCATCTGTATACCCACCTTTCACCACTTCATGACACATTGAATAATAGTTCATCTTTCTTCCTAGCATGTCAAGCGGGTGCCTTTTGGCCTAAGATCTGTATTTCGTAATCGTATCGGCAATCTCGCCAGGGCCAGTGTCAAAATAGAAAGCAATACATACGACCGCCTCAAAGCCAGCGGTCGTCACCTAGAATTTTCATTTTAATGACCGCCAAGCTCAGAACCTTCTGCCTAGTAAACTCCATCATCCAGCAAGAACAAAACCATTCAAAGCCTCGACCAATTTAGAATGCGTGAGCACTTCTTCATCTTTCCGGTTGCGAACTAGAGTAAACACATCTTTTTTTGGAGAAAGGACTTCTACCACCTGGCCCTTATAGTTTGTAACCTCAACAAACCCACTAACTACACCATTGAGATTCTCTATCTCCGATAGGAGTGTAGGGTACTTCATCAACACGCCAGCCTCATCAGTGCCGGCTTCAGTCCCCGGATTATCAAAATACACTTTAATTTTAGGACAAACGCTCCTACTCCAATGAAAGATAGGAATCATACGCTGAATAATTTCTTTAAATTCACCCTCAGATTCGCTTCCCGAAAACTCACACCGATGTATAGGAATACAAAGATACAAGTTCTCTCGCTTACCGTCCAGTCGTCCTTTCAAGCTTCCGTGATAAGTATTGGGCACAACCAACACATGAGTAAAGCCATACTTATTCGGAGCAATATCGAATATTGTAGTCTTATCTTGGCTCAAAGAGTCAGGCGCCCGCTCAACAACCTCCACAGAAAACGCCCTGTCACTTACGCCCTCAGATATAACCAGCAAATCTTTCCTATCTGTACTTTTCAAACAATATTCATAAACCACTTTTGGAAGCTTGTGCTGAAAAAAATAGCAACCAGCGTATTCATCCACGCAAGCAAAGGACTGCAATAAGTCATCTTTAGAGAACATACCAACCTCATTCATCGTCTCGCCCTCATGCCCTATGGCGATCAGGTCGCGAAAGCGAAATCGACCGAAAATTGCTAGCCGAGAAATAGTCTTCGAATCATCATCTAGCCTGAAAGCTTCGCGCAAAGCCACTTCCCCTGGGCTCGCTGGCTTACGGCATGCACTGCCTGTATTCAATCTTCTCGCAAAAATTCATACCTGACAATACTCGTTAGAGTCAGAGTTCTCCAAAAAAATTGACATCCATGAGTCCATCACATTCCATAAATCGATTCCTTCTGTGGGACTTTCTGGCTTTTCATGCCACCAGATAAAAGCCTCGCCTTTGAATGAGCCATCACCCAAAGCCAAATAATCACCAGCCCCGCTAGAAAAAACTCCTAGCATATCAGGAAGCGCCGGATAATCTTCATCGCACAAATCCTTGATTGGAACAAAATCTTGCAACCTTGATGGCCCCATAGTACAACCAATATAAAACCCAAAGCCATTATGCAATCTTGAATAGAACTGCCTGAAGCTCGCAGGAAGGCTGGGATAACCATCGAGATCTGACCCTTCAACGCCTAGCGGAGCCCCCCCCATATAGAAATACAAATCACCACCCTCGCCATATACATACATGAGATACGGCCTATCACTCACTGCCAAAACAGTTCCTAACACACATTTGTCGAGCCACGCTTACCCAAGGCAAAAACTCAGAAAAATCAGCCCATTCCACAGGAATATGATTTTTTCCACTATCTAAAAAACCAAACCCAAGCCACTGCTCGGGAAAGTCGACTTCAAGAGGAACATCGTCAGCTGAAAAATACACATCATAACCCTTTAGCTCGCTTGCAATACGCAGCTTTAATGAATCAGACCAATCCATTTTCATATCACCTCAATACCCCAAAAGCAAACCATTGATATATTGCTGTAATTCCGGCTCCAATTTAGCGGCCTTATCCATCATGGCGGAACGAAACGCCGGATCAACAGATATATTCCCCTTCTTGTACAGCTCCACTCGCCCTTGGCATCCTGACGGCTGCTTACGATTGCCCAGTTCGATCAATTGGAAATGAGACGACTGAGGTACAGCAGGCAGCCATCACAAACCGAAATGTTAAAGAACCTTATGCTATTGAATTGTTTTTTGGCCAAGCACTAAAAACCGCAAGAAGCAAAATACAACCCAACCAAGAATCAGCCCCAAGGGGCATAAATGAAATCGCCATCAATTTTCGTGAACTCTAGCCCTGCAAGATTTCTCTCCAAGTAACCGCGCTTGAATTCTGAAGAGCAGACCATTTGTTTTATCTCCTCACAATAAAAAAGATCCTCATCAATACCCCCCCTTATAACGAACTTCTCGATCCTATCATAAACCACAGGCATGCCTTGGCGCTCGCTCTCAGGCCTCAACAGCCCCTCATCCATGAGAGCAAATTTGGATTTTTCCACATCTAGAATTGAACATCTGCTCTGGACAAAAAACAGACTATAACCCTTACTTGCCTCACGCCCTTTGCGCAACTTAATCGCCAAAGGCACACTAAAATATTTGCAATTATACAAATCACAAAGATTCACAAAATCTAAAGACACGATGTATTGTTCAAAGAATGCATCGCCATAAAATACATCCAGATCAATTTTAGCTTGATATGCATCTCCAAACATATCTCTACTGGGATTCTCTAAAACCTGATTAAACTCCGGCAGTTTAGGAGTCCATTCAATATCAAAAAAAAGCGGAACCCCATGACCTTCATCAGCATTAATCATATAAAAATCTTTCATAACACCTCACAACAACCTACCCGAAACAGGATCGACTTTAAATAGACCATTCTGAAGACCTGACCTTGCCCAATCCTGAATATTTTTTATACCCAAAATTAGTTGCGTATCGCTCAATTGAGGAGCCAGTTTGTTAAGCTCAAGTAGCTTTTTACCCACTGCCGTTGTATACGCATCATGATTCGTCCAATGCCCAGGCAAATCAATATACTGAACGTTCTTCTTGTCCGGCAAAAAAATTCCGTTTGATGCGCCGTCACCATCAAAACCCAAACCCTTTAAACGCTTAAACATAGATCCAAATATAGGCTTATTCATCAATTGCTCAGGTATGAGATGGTGATTAGCCATCCCATCACCTGTTCTATGCCCCATATTTTGACCTAGCTTAGTAGAACACCAACCCAGCGGATCAATTTCTAAGGTAGGGTTTGCAGCGTACAAATAAATATTAATTCCACCTGCAAGTCCTATCGGATCTTGCGACAGGAACCGTGCTACCTCTGCGTCGTAGAAACGGAACGTATTGTAGTGCAGCCCTGTTTCAGAATCGAAGTACTGCCCCTGGAAGCGCAGATTCTGCTCGACCTGATCGATTACCAGCCTTTCAATTGTCCCCCACGAGCGATACGTCGCCTGCCAAACAATCGTGCCATCACTGTCCGTCAGCTCCAGCGGCGTACCAATCTGGTCAGTATGGAAGTAGTAGACCTGCTGCTCTTCCCCTTCTGCCTGATCAACCCGCGCCAACGGCGCATAGCTACCCGGCTCATACAGGTACAGAATGCTCTGCCTCGGCGTCTCCTCCCGCAGCATCCGCAAGCCTTGCCAGAGGAAGCGCTTCTGTTCGACTTCGCCGTTGATCTCCGCCTGCTTGGCAACCCGTCGTCCGAGCAGGTCGTAGCTGTAGCTCAATGTCTCTTCGGTGATGCCCAACTGCTTGCCCGCACTGCTCGGCTGGCGCTGAATGCTCAGCAGCCGATCGGCATCGTCGTATTCGAAATCCTGTCGGGCATCGCGGTTGACCTTGGCCATCAGCCGGCCAATGGCATCACGTTCGAACAGCGTGTTGCGCTCTGGCCGCTCGCCGTTGTCGCCGTAGCCAATCTCGTCCATGCGCACCAGATGGCCGCCAGCGTCGTAGCCAAAGCGCCGGGTCAGGTTATCCACCCGCACTTCTTCGCTCAGCCGGTCCGAAGCGTCGTAGGCAAAGCGGTAGGCTGCACCGTTCTCGTTGACCAGTGCGGTCAGGCGCAAGGCCTTGTCGTACTCGTAACGGACCCACTCGCCCTTGGCGTCCTGGCGGCTGCTCGGCAAGCCGCGCGAGGTGCGCTGCAGGCAGGTGGTCTGGCCTTTGCCATCGGTATGCGTCAGCACCTGGCCGAGGGTGTTGTAGGTGAAGCGTTCGGCAGTGCCATCCGGGTGATGGATGCGCAGCACTTCACCGTCGGGTTTGCGTTCCAGCGAAGTGGTCTGGTTCAGCGCATCGGTCACCGCGATCAGGTGCTGGCGTTCGTCGTAGCGGTACCAGGTGCTCTTGCCCGAGCAGTCCTCGAAGCGCTCGACCTGGGCGTAGGCGTTCCACCACAGGTACTTGGACTTGAAGTTGGCATCGATGATCGTGTGCGGCAGGCCGTCATCGCTGTTGAGGTACTGAGTCTTGTTGCCCAGCGGGTCGATCTCGGTGATCAGGTTGCCTTTGTCGTCGTAGCGCGACTGCCACACGCTGCCGTCGGGGAATCGGGTTTCGGTGACCAGTGGCGTGGCGAGGTGATGTTTGTAGCTGATCTTGCGGCCCAGCGGGTCGGTTTCCTCGACCAGCCGAGAGAATTCATCGTATTTGAGCGCCAGGCGATTGCCGTCGGGCAACTTGATGCCAACGAGATTGCCGGAGGCGTCCAAGTCCATGCCATAGCGTTCACCGCCAAAGTCACGGCTGGCGATGACGCGATTGTCCTCGTTGTACTGGATCTCCAGTTCACGGCCCAGCACGTCAGTTGCCCAGCTGGTTCGCTGGGCGAAGTCGTAACGGAAGTTATAGTGCTCGCCGTCGCTGGTCCAGTGCTCGACTACGCGCGGTTTACCGCCCTCGGATTCCCAGCGGTATTCGCAGATCAGGCCCAGGGCATTGCTGTGGCGGGTCATGAGGTTTTCGGCATAGCCGAAATGGCGTACCGAATCGCCGTTGCGGTTGATTACTTCAGTGAGCTGGCCGTTATCGTCGTACCGGTAACGCACCAACGTTTCGACGGCGCTTTCACCGACCACCCGCTTGACGTCGGTAAGGCGACCGAGCGGATTGTCGTAGTGCAGGTGAACGCGAACGGCCCCTGGTGCAGTGATGTCCGTCAGGCGACCGTCAGCACTGCGGGTGAAGTGAAGATAGTGGCTCAATGCATTTTCCAGGCGCTGCAAAGGGACGCCCGTATTGTCATTCGGCACTTCGCCAAAGTAGAAAAAGACGTTGTCGAGCGTCTGCAGGATATAATGCCCGCCCTCGGTGCGCACGAGGTGTATATGCTCATGAGGGTTGTAGATGCTTTCGCCCGGTTCCAGGTCGATGAACGGAACACTGCGGCCTTGATTGTCGGTGTGATAGACAAAGCCGCCACTACGGCGCAGGCTCTGCTCCCAAGGCAATATCCAGCCCTGCCCCAGAGCACTCTCTCCGGTGAGGTCACTGGCATAGAAACGCGACCATTCGATAGGCATCAAGCCTGGCAGAACGAAGTCTGTCTCATTGTCCACAATCTTAGCGTATGGCCCAGGTCACTTCCAAAACACCTCAGCACATGCGCAAACCGACGATTTATTGGAAAAATAAAAAGCGCAACTCTAACATCAAAAGTTGCGCCCTTAATTATAATATTTTTAAAGAGCAAAAACAGTAAGCACGCTATTCAATTCTCAATGTTGCTGCAGGAATTTTTCGATTAAAGCAAATCCCGAAACGCCCATCAATATATAATTTTGGTATTCTTCAATAGCCAAAACCCTAACTGGACTTCCTCGTCGATAAAGAGTGCCCGCCATATTAAATTCAAAATCTATCAGCGCCACATCAGAAACCACACCGCGCTGTAGAATAGGCCACTCACCCGCCTTCAGTTTATCCACAGCCGTAAACATTACCGTAAAGCTTCCTCTGTGATCTTTGAACACCAAATACTTGGTATCCTCAGACACCTCCTCGTTACTGCTGATAGACAACACAGCGAAAGCAAATACCTTTTTAAATTTTTGTTCCTTGCTTTCTGATCCAAGCCAAATTATTTGGCTGATTGCAAATCTACCATCTTCCATCGGAATGGAAAAATAGTCACCCGCTTGCATACATTTCACTCTTGTCATAAGCCTAGCCCCTTCATCTTGGCCAAAGCATCAGATAATACATCACTCCCCCAACTAGGGCTATGTCCAGCCACATCATAAATTGAAGCATTAGGATTGGAGGGGCTATACGACCTGATTCTATTCAATAAGTTTGTAAACTCATTGGTCGACAACGCGCCTCCATTAAGATTCATAATTTTTTGCTCTAAGAATTTGGCCTCAGCCTTGGTCAAATTATTATCAAAAATTACATGCTGCTGCAAGTGAGACTTCCCTGGAGTCGCAGCATGCACACCTAAGCGGGCGGTCGCATCACCACGCCCGACATACTTGATAACTCCGTTATCTGTTGATACGTAAAGGCCTTGCCCATTTACAGGGTCGTATTTAGCCCCAATGCCCCCAGCGCTACGCTGAGACGGTTTCCCCATACAAGGCGTCAATCCAGCGGGGTCTATCCAATTGGTTGGATTCAGCACATAGCCATAAAGATTAGTACCACCACTCAAGCCTACTGGGTCTTGAATAGTAAATCTTCCGACTTCGGGATCGTAATATCTGAAGGTGTTGTAGTGCAGCCCCGTCTCACTATCAAAATACTGACCTTGGAACCGTAGGTTTTGCTCGACATTCTTGACCGGCAGACTATCTATCGCACCCCAAGAACGATACGTCGCCTGCCAAACGATCTTGCCATCACTGTCTGTCAGCTCCAGCGGCGTACCAATCTGGTCAGTATGGAAGTAATAAAGCTTCTGCTCCTCCCCTTCCACCTGATCGACCCGCGCCAACGGCGCATAGCTACCCGGCTCATACAGGTACAGAATGCTCTGCCTCGGCGTCTCCTCCCGTAGCATCCTCAACCCTTGCCAGAGGAAGCGCTTCTGCTCGACTTCGCCGTTGATTTCCGACTGCTTGGCAACCCGTCGCCCCCGGCTGTCGTAACGGTAGTGCCCGGTACTCTCGAGCTTGCCATTGACCAATGTCTCAGCCCGCACCAGCCGGTTCTCGCAGTCATAGCTAAAGTTCTGCACCTTGCTGTGCCCCGAGCGCTTCTCGATCAGGTTACCCCACGGATCGTAACGGTACTCCTGATCCCGCCACTGCCTGATCCGGTTGTCCTTGACCTTGGCGAACTGCCGCGCATTGAAGTCCAGCCGGTTGGCCGCCGCGTCGTAGCGGAACTCCTCGCTGCCCACCAGCGAGCCGGTATCGCGGCTGCGCAACTGCCCGTTGGCTTCGTACTCGTATTTGATCTCACCCCGTAGCTTGTCCAGCGTGCGCACCAGTTCACCCGCCGGGTCGTACTGATAGCGACGGTGGATCGGGTTATACGCATGCTCCACCAGCAACGAGGTATTGATCCCGGTGTTGTGCACCTGCGAGAGCTTGTCGGCCGGCAAGTTCGAGGCAAACTGCCAGGCCTTGCGCCCCATGGCGTCATAGCCAAAGCAGCTGGTGAGCTTGCCCTGGGTCCGGTACACCTCGCGGTGCAGGTCGTCACGCTCCATGTCGCTGATCACCTGGCCATCCAGGTTCAGCTGATGCAGGTGGCCGCTGCCGTAGTACAGGTGGTTGAGCTTGCGGCCATCCGGCAGGGTCAGCGTGGTCAGGTTGCTGAGAGCATCATACTTGTAGTCCAGTGCGCCGCTCGGACTCAGTTCCTGTGTCAGTCGACCCAGCAGGTCATAGCTGTAGCAGAGCTTTTCATCGGTGATGCCCAACTGTTTGCCAGTAGCTGTCGGCTGGCGCTGAATGCTCAGCAAGCGGTCAGCATCGTCGTAGGCGAAGTCTTGCCGCGCATCGCGGTTGACCTTGGCCAGTAAACGGCCAATTGCGTCGCGCTCGAACAGCGTGCTGCGCTCGGGGCGCTCACCGCTTTCGCCGTAGCCGATTTCGTCCAGCCGGACCAGATGCCCGCCCGCGTCGTAGCTGAAGCGTCGGGTCAAATTGTCGACCCTCACTTCTTCGCTCAAGCGGTCCGATGCGTCGTAGGCGAAGCGGTACGCCGCGCTGTTCTCGTTGACCAGTGCAGTCAGACGCAGCGCCTTGTCGTATTCATAGCGAACCCACTCGCCCTTGGCATCCTGACGGCTGCTCGGCAGGCCACGTGAAGTGCGTTGCAGGCGTGTGGTCTGGCCTTTGCCATCGGTGTGGGTCAACACCTGGCCGAGGGTATTGTAAGTAAAGGTCTCCGCAGTGCCGTCTGGGTGGTCGATGCGTAGCACTTCGCCATCCGGTTTACGTTCCAGCGTGGTGGTCTGGTTCAGTGCATCGGTCACTGCAATGAGGTGCTGACGCTCGTCATAACGGTAGTAAGTGCTTTTGCCGGAGCAGTCCTGGAAACGTTCGACCTGGGCATAGGCATTCCACCACAGATACTTGGACTTGAAGTTGGCATCGATGATCGTGTGCGGCAGGCCGTCATCGCTGTTGAGATACTCGGTAGGCTGAGGCCGATGCCTCAGCCCTCCATATTAATTTTTAAAGATCAGCTCAAAGAACTAACACAATATGACTGATACTAAATAAAACCACCGCACAACTTTCACAAATCGATTTCCGTCTCATCTTTGAGACCAGACACGAAATCATCAAATGATCCAGCCAACCAACGATACGAATTTAAATGATTTTCAGCAACTGTCAAATCAGCATCATAAGAGTCTGTCGCAAAATAACATACGCCGCCCTCCACCAAGTCAAGGCAGAAGAAATTTCCGCCATCATCAGTAGCGAACGGGAGAATTGTCGCAGGAATGACGTTTCGCGCCGTCATGGCTTGGTAACACGACCAAATATACTTCGTATCTAGTGAATCCGTAGCGGCAGCTCGGGCTATAGCCTTGAATCTTTTTACTCTAATAGGCTCATAATCATCCCCACTATCCCACCAATCTTTGTCTGGCACTCCGCCATTATTTTTTAAGAAAAACTGCTTGAAAAAATCAGGCAGTTGAACGGATAGCTGACCTTCAAGAAATTCTACATCCATTTTATTTATCTGAGGTTCAGATCTTGATAGATTTATGAGCACGACAGTCCACTCCTTAAATTAGCATGTTACAGATGATTTTTTGGTGCCCGACCTTTAAGCCAACCTTTGTCATGAGAAATCGCAATTGCCTCTGCCTTACCATAATCCCCCGAGCGCAACCCAAAATGTTTCTCAAATTGCGAAACAGAACCACCGTGAGGGAAAGTCGCTTCATGCGCTGAGGTCTTAACGAGCTGCATAGTTGATTTACCAGTTTTAGGATCAAAGTCGTCTACATGGTGCCATGTATAGTCATCTACTGCAGGATCAGTAGCTTTAATGCCAGCTTCTTTGAAAGCTTGAGTGAAGTCTCGACCTCTGGAACCTTGCATCGTTATCGTTACAATTTTTTTCTGGTTCCCAGTTACGGGAAACAAGTCAGGTGAGCCTGTAAAATCGACCCCCTTATATGCCCACCCCCATGGATCAATCCAGGCACATGGATTTGGCGCATAACGATAAAGATTTGTACCACCTAACAATCCTATTGGATCTTGAGTAGTGAAACGACCATTCTCTGTGTCATAGTACCTAAAAGTATTGTAATGCAGCGCCGTTTCGCAATCAAAATACTGACCTTGGAACCGTAGGTTTTGCTCGACATCCTTGACCGGCAGAATCTATTGCACCCCAAGAACGATACGTCGCCTGCCAAACGATCTCGCCATCACTGTCCGTCAGCTCCAGCGGCGTACCAATCTGGTCAGTATGGAAGTAATAAACCTTCTGCTCCTCTCCTTCCGCCTGATCGACCCGCGCCAACGGCGCATAGCTACCCGGCTCATACAGGTACAGGATGCTCTGCCCGGGCGTCTCCTCCCGCAGCATTCTCAACCCTTGCCAGAGGAAGCGCTTCTGTTCGACTTCGCCGTTGATTTCCGCTTGCTTGGCAACCCGCCGCCCCAGGCTGTCGTAACGGTAGTGCCCGGTACTCTCCAGCTTGCCATTGACCAACGTTTCCGCCCGCACCAGCCGGTTCTCGCTGTCATAGCTAAAGCTCTGCAGCTTGCTGTGCCCCGAGCGCTTCTCGATCAGGTTGCCCCACGGGTCGTAACGGTACTCCTGATCCCGCCACTGTTTGATCCGGTTGTCCTTGACCTTGTCGAACTGCCGCGCATTGAAGTCCAGCCGGTTGGCCGCCGCGTCGTAGCGGAACTCCTCGCTGCCCACCAGCGAGCCGGTATCGCGGCTGCGCAACTGCCCGTTGGCTTCGTACTCGTATTTGATCTCACCCCGTAGCTTGTCCAGCGTGCGCACCAGTTCACCCGCCGGGTCGTACTGATAGCGACGGTGGATCGGGTTATACGCATGCTCCACCAGCAACGAGGTATTGATACCGGTGTTGTGCACCTGCGAGAGCTTGTCGGCCGGCAAGGTCGAGGCAAACTGCCAGGCCTTGCGCCCCATCGCGTCATAACCGAAGCAGCTGGTGAGCTTGCCCTGAGTCCGGTACACCTCGCGGTGCAGGTCGTCGCGCTCCATGTCGCTGATCACCTGACCGTCCAGGTTCAGCTGGTGCAGGTGCCCGCTGCCGTAGTACAGGTGGTTGACCTTGCGACCATCCGGCAGGGTCAATGTGGTCAGGTTGCCGAGCGGATCGTACTCGTAGCCGAGCGTGCCGTCGGGGGTGATTTCTTTGGTCAGCCGCCCCAGCAGATCGTAGGCGTACTCCAGCTTCTCTTCCGTGATCCCAAGCTGCTTGCCGATCCCGGTCGGTTGCCGCTCGATGCTCAGCAACCGGTCGCCGTCGTCGTACGCAAAGGTCTGGCTCGCATCGCGATTGATCTTGGCGACCAACCGGCCAATGGCATCGCGCTCGAACAGCGTATGACGTTCCGGGCGTTCGGCGTTTTCACCGTAGCCAATCTCATCCAGTCGCGTGAGATGGCCTCCGACGTTGTAGCTGAAACGCCGGGTCAGGTTATCCACCCGCACTTCTTCAGTCAGCCGGTCCGAAGCGTCGTAGGCAAAGCTGTACGTGGCATTGTTCTCATTGACCAGCGCGATCAGGCGCACGGCCTTGTCGTACT
This sequence comes from Pseudomonas shirazica, assembly GCF_015168335.1. NCBI lineage: Bacteria > Pseudomonadati > Pseudomonadota > Gammaproteobacteria > Pseudomonadales > Pseudomonadaceae > Pseudomonas > Pseudomonas shirazica. Next base: position 2,322,684 of record NZ_CP063456.1, on the reverse strand, counting down.
CGTAGCGTACCCGCTGGCCCTTGGCATCCTGGCGGCTGCTCGGCAGGCCACGCGCCGTACGCATCAGGCGTGTGGTCTGGCCCTTGCCGTCGGTGTGGCTGAGCACCTGGCCGTAGACGTTGTAGGTGAAGGTTTCCGCAGTACCGTCCGGATGGCTGATGCGCAGCACCTCACCGTCGGGCTTGCGCTCCAGCGTGGTGGTCTGGTTCAGCGCATCGGTCACCGCCACCAGGTGCTGACGCTCGTCGTAGCGGTACCAGGTGCTCTTGCCCGAGCAGTCCTGATAACGCTCGACCTGGGCCAGGGTGTTCCACCACAGGTACTTGGACTTGTAGGTCGCGTCGATGATCGTATGCGGCAGGCCGTCATCGCTGTTCAGGTACTCGGTCATCTGGCCGAGGGCATCGTATTCGGCGAGCAGGTTGCCCTTGTCGTCGTAGCGCGCTCGCCAGGTGCTGCCGTCCGGATAGCTGACCTGGGTCACCAGCGTGGTCAGGTGGTGATATTCGTAGGTGGTCTTGCGGCCCAGCGGGTCGGTTTCTTCCAGCAGGCGGGCGTATTCATCGTACTTGAAGGCGAGCCGGTTGCCGTCCGGCAAATCCAGGCCAACCATGTTGCCCTGCTCGTCCAGCTCGATGGCGTAGCGTTCGCCACCGTAGTCATGGCTGGCGACCACGCGGTGGTCGGCGTTGTACTGCACTTCCAGCTCGCGGCCGAGCACGTCGGTGGCCCAGCTGGTGCGGGCGTCTAGGTCGTAGCGGAAGTGGTAGTGCTCGCCATCGCTGGTCCAGTGCTCGACCACGCGCGGCTTGTCGCCGAGGGTTTCCCAACGGTAGTGGCAGCCCAGGCCCAGCGCGTTGCTGTGGGTCACCATCAGGCCTTCGGCGTAGCTGAAGCTGCGCACCGTGTCGCCGTTGCGGTTGATCACCGCGCTCAGTTGGCCGTGTTCGTCGTAGCGGTACTGGGTGAGCGTTTCCACCGCTTCGTTGTTCACCACGCGCTTGATGTCGGTCAGGCGACCCAGCGGGTTGTCGTAGTGCAGGTGCACGCGGGTACCGCCGGTGGCGCTGATGTCGGTCAGCGTGCCGTCTGGCGTGCGGGTGAAATGCAGGAAGTGGCCGAGGGCGTTCTCGATGCGTTGCAGCGGCACTTCGCTGTTGGTGTCTGGCACTTCGCCGAAATAGAAAAACAGGTTGTCCAGCGTTTGCAGGATGTAGTGGCCGCCCTCGGTGCATACCAGGTACACCTGTTCGTGCGGGTTGTAGATGCGCTGGCCCGGTTGCAAGGTCACGAACGGGATTTCGCGGCCCTGGTTGTCGGTGAGGTAGATGAACGAGCCCTGGCGGCGCAGGCTCTGCTCCCAAGGCAGCACCCAGCCGCGACCGAGCACGCTATCGACAGTCAGGTCGCTGGCGTAGAAGCGTGACCACTCGATCGGCATCAGGCCAGGCAGGCTGAAGTCGATTTCGTCGGGGATCAGTTTGCGGCCGGTGGTGAGGTCGACCGGGTTGCCGACCAGGCCGCCGATGGCCCTGCGGGCGACGGGTTCGACCACGTAGCGGCTGGCTACCTCGCCAGCGACGAAGCCGGCGGTGAACTTCAAGGCGCGAGGCATGACGGCTTTCATGCCGGCCTGGGTACCCGCCTTGATCAGCTGCGCAATACCGCCAGCGGCACCGGCAATGGCCATCAGCACATCCACGGTGGTGCGCAGCCACTCCGGGATCTCGTCATCCACTGGCAGATAGCGGTAGGTGCCACCGCCGATGATGACGTTGTCCGACCCACCGGAAATGGTCGCGCCGCAGGTCAGCTTGTCGCCCTTGCGTGCAGCCGCGACGCTGTTGATGAAGACGTTGGTCGAGCCTTCGGCAATCTGCACCGGCCCTGGGTGCTTGTCGCAGGCACCGATGCTTTTTTCGACGCGGGCGGCCTTGCGGCTGTTGATGAAAACGTTGGGTGAGGCAGTGGTTATCGTCCCTGAGGGGGACGAGAACATACTGCCTATCGCCTCTCCGGCGGCGGTCAGCAAGCTGCCCCCGATGCCGGCTGCGAGGCCGGCCAGCAAAGCCACGCCGAACCCACAGGTGAAGGTGGCGATGGCCACCGTGGCCACCAGCGCGATGCCCAGGGCGGCCCCGATCAGGAAGCCCCCCAGCGCGCTGGTGTGCGATATCAGTTCACCCGCCGGGTCGTACTGGTAACGGCGGTGAATCGGGTTGTAGGCATGCTTCACCAGCAACGAGGTATTGATACCGGTGTTGTGCACCTACGAGAGCTTGTCGGCCGGCAAATTCGAGGCAAACTGCCAGGCCTTGCGCTCCATCGCGTCATAACCGAAGCAGCTGGTGAGCTTGCCCTAGGTGCGGTAGACCTCACGGTGCAGGTCGTCACATTCCATGTCGCTGAGCACCGGAATCCGTAAGCAATCGGAGCCTACTTATCCCTCAAACTTACTAAAGGTCATCAAATTCCGCCCAAGGATCATACCTATAGGTTTCATCCACCGGAGCAAATGAGATCCCTTTAAGAAGGGTCGCTGCTGCTTTAAATCGGTCACTACAAAACAGCTGCAGCGTTTCCTGACAGCGAAAAACATCACTTTTAACACCAGCGGAAATTACAAATGAATCAATCCTGCTAACACTCACCTCGCCCGGGAACAATGGACTATTGACAACTTCCCCTGTCTCTAGATCCTTCGCCAATTCATATACGGAGCAATACTTATCGAGAGCCGGCAAACTTTCCCCGGGAAGAAATATAAAAAAATCGTCCTTTCTAATTTTATCGCCAAGCGAGATCTCAAGCGGAATGGCTCTATACTTGGAACCAAACAAGTCGCAAACATCTAAAAACTTGCGTGAAACATACGTCGCACCGACCTGATAGAAATCGAAATCCAATGAATCGACGTCCATTTCCAATCCTGAAAGGCTAAGGCGATATTTATTTCTTATCTCCAGCCTTTCAGGATCTAGTTCGTACGGAGACCACTCAAACCTTTCGCAATTAAAGAAGCCAGCCAAACTAATTGGACATCCGTCATCTGACGAGTCATAGTGCATTACATAATATTTTTTTTCATTCAGACTCATAGCAATCGCCCCGTAACCGCATCCACAACGAACTTATTAGCTTCAAGCCCTTCTCTGGCAAAATTTTGTATCTTCCCAATGCCTAGAGCCAACTGAGTATCGGACAGAACTCCGGCCTCAAAGAAATCATTCAATCTAGAAACTTTAGACTCAATCGCTGCGGTATACTGCCCATGGTTTGACCAATGACCAGGAAGATCTATACGCTGAGTTAGATTTTTGCTACCAGGCAAAAAGATCCCATTCGATGCCCCGTCCCCATTGAAACCCATAGACTTAAGCCTGTCAAACATCCTAGCATATTGTGGATTACTAAGAACCTCCTCTGGAATAAGATGATGGTTCGCCATTCCATCTCCTTTCCTCGCCCCCATATTATTACCCAGTTTCGTCGAACACCATCCCAGCGGGTCAATTTCCTGAACAGGATTAATAGTGTACGAGTAGATATTTATACCGCCTGCTAGTCCTATTGGATCCTGCGAGAGGAATCGCCCGATCTCACAATCATAGAATCTAAATGTGTTGTAATGAAGTCCAGTTTCGTCATCAAAGTATTGGCCTTGGAAACGAAGATTCTGCTTGACCTCATTAACGGTTAGATGCTCAACCGCCCCCCACGAGCGATACGTCGCCTGCCAAACGATCTTGCCATCGCTGTTCGTCAGTTCTAGCGGCGTGCCGATCTGGTCAGTATGGAAGTAATAGACCTTCTGCTCTTCCCCTTCCGTCTGATCGACCCGCGCCAATGGCGCATAGCTACCCGGCTCATACAGGTACAGGATGCTCTGCCCCGGCGTCTCTTCGCGCAGCATCCGCAAGCCTTGCCAGAGGAAGCGCTTCTGTTCGACTTCGCCGTTGATTTCCGCTTGCTTGGCAACCCGTCGCCCCAGGCTGTCGTAACGGTAGTGCCCGGTACTCTCCAGCTTGCCATTGACCAGCGTCTCCGCCCGCACCAGCCGGTTCTCGCAGTCATAGCTAAAGTGCTGCACCTTGCTGTGCCCCGAGCGCTTCTCGATCAGGTTGCCCCACGGGTCGTAACGGTACTCCTGATCCCGCCACTGCCTGATCCGGTTGTCCTTGACCTTGGCGAACTGTCGCGCATTAAAGTCCAGCCGGTTGGCCGCCGCGTCGTAGCGGAATTCCTCGCTGCCCACCAGTGAACCGGTATCGCGGCTGCGCAACTGCCCGTTGGCTTCGTACTCGTACTTGATCTCGCCACGCAGCTTGTCCAGCGTGCGCACCAGCTCACCCGCCGGGTCGTACTGGTAACGGCGGTGAATCGGGTTGTAGGCATGCTCGACCAGCAACGAGGTATTGATACCGGTATTGTGCACCTGCGAGAGCTTGTCGGCCGGCAAGTTCGAGGCAAACTGCCAAGCCTTGCGCCCCATGGCGTCATAGCCAAAGCAACTGGTGAGCTTGCCCTGGGTCCGGTACACCTCGCGGTGCAGGTCATCACGCTCCATGTCGCTGATCACCTGGCCGTCCAGGTTCAGTTGGTGCAGGTGCCCGCTGCCGTAGTACAGGTGGTTGACCTTGCGACCATCCGGCAGGGTCAATGTGGTCAGGTTGCTGAGCGGGTCGTATTCATAGTTCAGTGCACCACCCGGGGTCAGCTCCTGCGTCAGTCGTCCGAGCAGGTCGTAGCTGTAGCTCAATGTCTCTTCGGTGATGCCCAACTGCTTGCCCGCACTGCTCGGCTGGCGCTGAATGCTCAGCAGCCGATCGGCATCGTCGTATTCGAAATCCTGTCGGGCATCGCGGTTGACCTTGGCCATCAGCCGGCCAATGGCATCACGTTCGAACAGCGTGTTGCGCTCTGGCCGCTCGCCGTTGTCGCCGTAGCCAATCTCGTCCATGCGCACCAGATGGCCGCCAGCGTCGTAGCCGAAGCGCCGGGTCAGGTTATCCACCCGCACTTCTTCGCTCAGGCGGTCCGAAGCGTCGTAGGCAAAGCGGTAGGCTGCACCGTTCTCGTTGACCAGTGCGGTCAGGCGCAGGGCCTTGTCGTACTCGTAACGGACCCACTCGCCCTTGGCGTCCTGGCGGCTGCTCGGCAAGCCGCGCGAGGTGCGCTGCAGGCAGGTGGTCTGGCCTTTGCCATCAGTGTGCGTCAGCACCTGGCCGAGGGTGTTGTAGGTGAAGCGTTCGGCAGTGCCATCCGGGTGATGGATGCGCAGCACTTCACCGTCGGGTTTGCGTTCCAGCGAAGTGGTCTGGTTCAGCGCATCGGTCACCGCGATCAGGTGCTGGCGTTCGTCGTAGCGGTACCAGGTGCTCTTGCCCGAGCAGTCCTCGAAGCGTTCGACCTGGGCGTAGGCGTTCCACCACAGGTACTTGGACTTGAAGTTGGCATCGATGATCGTGTGCGGCAGGCCGTCATCGCTGTTGAGGTACTGAGTCTTGTTGCCCAGCGGGTCGATCTCGGTGATCAGGTTGCCTTTGTCGTCGTAGCGCGACTGCCACACGCTGCCGTCGGGGAATCGGGTTTCGGTGACCAGTGGCGTGGCGAGGTGATGTTTGTAGCTGATCTTGCGGCCCAGCGGGTCGGTTTCCTCGACCAGCCGAGAGAATTCATCGTATTTGAGCGCCAGGCGATTGCCGTCGGGCAACTTGATGCCAACGAGATTGCCGGAGGCGTCCAAGTCCATGCCATAGCGTTCACCGCCAAAGTCACGGCTGGCGATGACGCGATTGTCCTCGTTGTACTGGATCTCCAGTTCACGGCCCAGCACGTCAGTTGCCCAACTGGTGCGCTGGGCGAAGTCGTAACGGAAGTGATAGTGCTCGCCGTCGCTGGTCCAGTGCTCGACTACGCGCGGTTTACCGCCTTCGGATTCCCAGCGGTATTCGCAGATCAGGCCCAGGGCATTGCTGTGGCGGGTCATGAGGTTTTCGGCATAGCCGAAATGGCGTACCGAATCGCCGTTGCGGTTGATTACTTCAGTAAGCTGGCCGTTATCGTCGTACCGGTAACGCACCAGCGTTTCGACGGCGCTTTCACCGACCACCCGCTTGACGTCGGTAAGGCGACCGAGCGGATTGTCGTAGTGCAGGTGAACGCGAACGGCCCCTGGTGCAGTGATGTCCGTCAGGCGACCGTCAGCACTGCGGGTGAAGTGAAGATAGTGGCCCAATGCGTTTTCCAGGCGCTGCAAAGGCACGCCCGTATTGTCATTCGGCACTTCGCCAAAGTAGAAAAAGACGTTGTCGAGCGTCTGCAGGATGTAATGCCCGCCCTCGGTGCGCACGAGGTGTATGTGCTCATGAGGGTTGTAGATGCTTTCGCCCGGTTCCAGGTCGATGAACGGAACGCTGCGGCCTTGATTGTCGGTGTGATAGACAAAGCCGCCACTACGGCGCAGGCTCTGCTCCCAAGGCAATATCCAGCCTTGCCCCAGAACACTCTCTACGGTGAGGTCACTGGCATAGAAACGCGACCATTCGATAGGCATCAGGCCTGGCAGAACGAAGTCTGTTTCATCACCGAGCAGCTTGCGCCCGTTGGTCAGATCAACAGGGTTACCAACGAAGCCTCCGATGGCACGTTCAATTGCGGGCCCGATAATGAATCGACCGGCAAGATAGCTCCCTGCAATCGACGCACCTACGCGCAATGCACACGGGCCGGCGGCCTTGAGACCCGCCTGCAAGCCCAGACGGTAGACCGAAGCTATCGACCGCCCCATGGACGCCACAATCATCAAGACGTCAACCGTCACTCGCAGCCATTCCGGCACTTCCTCATCAACGGGCAAGTAGCGACTTGTGCCACCACCAATGAAGACGTTGTTTGACCCACCGGAAATCTTGGCACCGCAGGTCAGCTTGTCACCTTTGCGTGAAGCTGCAACACCGTTGATGAATACATTGGACGACCCTTCCGCGACCCGAACAGGTGGAGGATGCTTGTCACATTTGGCGGTACTCAGTTCGGCATGCGCTGCGTTGCGGTTGTTGATGAAAACATTCGTAGAGCACCCTGCGAGCTCAATCTGCCCCGCAGGTGAACTAAATGATGACCCGAACTTTTCGCCAAGCATCGGGATCATGCTTGCGCCCAAACCGATGACCGCACCCAGCAGAACACCACCCAAACCACCCGTGCAGATCATGAAAGCGGCAGCGGCCGCTATCGCCAATCCGATCACCGCACCAGCAAGGAACCCAGCCAGGGCACCGGTGTGTTCAATCTCATCACCCCAACGCGCAGCTTCGAACATGAGATCATTCCTGATCGGCGTTTTCGGAGGTTTCCGCGGTGCTCTGGCGCGGCTCAAAGCTGTTCAACAACTGCAGCCAACTCTCGTCCTGCTTGCTGCTAAAGTCGGCCTGGCTGGTGGTGGAAAACACCAGAATACGCCCCGGGGCAATCTCGAAAGCAGCCTGGCGCTGATACAGCGGCCGACCATCGTTCAGGTAATACGCATCGATCTGAACACCTGCCAGCGGCTTACTGGCTGAAAGTTGTGCCGTTTTTTTGCCCAACAGGGTGTAGCCGCGAAGCTTGGCGGCAATCAACTTGATCTGGCGATCGATATACGCAGTCATGTCTTCTGCCGGGAGCAGGTTGTCGCGCGAAAGTGTGATATTCAGTGGTGCGGGAATGCTGTTCCCCAGAACGAACATGTTGACTGTGCGATCCTGGAAGCCTTCCGGCAACGTGATAGATCCTTCCTGCAGTTGATAATCCATTGACTGTATATTCCATGAAAACGTGAAAAAATTTGAGCGTTACTGCGCTGTCATGCCGGCGAGCATCGCGTCGAATGCGATTAGCCAGTCGGCCAATTGCGATTTACTCGGGTCGATCACAGTAAACACAGTCAGCCACTGCCGTTCGTTGCCGTCCGCAGAAACGATAAGCGTGCAAACGGAACGGCCGTGACGGCGCTCCTGGCCAACGTTGAACTGATAGTCGAGGCTGACGGCAGGGTGGCCCGCCAGCACCGTAGATGCCTGGCGCACCAGGTCAATATCCGAATGGCTCTCGCGCAGTTTCCTGGTAAATATTTCTGCTGCCTTGTCTAGTTCAAGGCCTTCAGAGGCTCGCCGGCGGCGAGCGCCAAATTGCACATGACAACCTGCAAACTCCAGCGTGGTGTCGATATCGCGAAAAGCGAAACCTTGCGGCATGAGCAGATTCAAACCCGCAATGCGCAGGGCATTGTTTTCCGCATTCATAAACAGCGCGGGTGGCTGCTGCGAAACCTCGATCGCAGACTCCGCTGCGATGCGTGCCTCGTCCGCTTGCTGACGGGCGAGCGCCTCAGCGGCCTCCCGCCTCTGCGAGAGCCTGTCGTAGATATTTGCTCTGACCATCACTGTGCGCCCTACTCGTTGATATCGACCCGGTCACCTTTGACAAAGGTGTTCTTGCCAAGAATGTCGATGCTGTCTGCTTCGATGGTGATTTTGTTTGGCTTGATCGTGATCTTGCTGGTGCCGACCTCGAGCAGAATGCTCTCCATGGCGCTGACCTGAATGAGGTTGTTGTCCACCTTCAGCGTGTAACTACCTTCCGTGACATTCACCACCGTATCTTTCTTGATAATTTCCTTGTGCGCCCCACCCACCGTAATCGTGCGGTTGTTCCCCACATCATGGGTCTCATCCAGCTCGATCTCGGTATCCATGTTGCGCTCGGCATGCATGATGATCTGCTCGGCGCCGGCCTTGTCCTCGAAGCGGAAGAAGTTGGCGGTACCGCCGTCGCCCTTCATCGACCGGGTCAGGAAGCCACTCTGGGTCTTGTTTGCCGGCAGCGACCATGGCGGGGTGTTGGTGCTGTTGTACAGGCTGCCCATGATCAGCGGGCGGTCGGGGTTGCCGTCGAGGAACACCACCACCACTTCGTCGCCTACACGTGGGATCTGGATGCTGCCGAAGCCACCGCTGGCACCGGACTGGGCGACGCGTACCCAGCACGAGCTGTGGTCGTTGTACTTGCCATTGCGGTCCCAGTGGAACTGGATCTTCACCCGGCCCAGTTCGTCGGTGAAGATCTCCTCACCCGGTGGGCCGACGATGATCGCGGTCTGCGGGCCGGCGATGGTCGGCTTGGGCGTGCTCAGCTGCGGGCGGAACGGGATCTTCTTGCGCACGCAACTGAAGGTGTTGAAGTAGCTGGCCTGCTGGCCGGTAAGGTAGTTGTTGTGGCCTTCGCTTTCCACGCTCATCAGCAGGAACTGGCGGTCTTCTACCGGGCCCTGGTCGTGGATGTAGTGCTGCAGCAGCTCGAAGGTGTAGCCCGGCTTCATGGCCCGACAGTTACTGGCACCTTCGAACTTCTTGCCGCGCAGCTCCAGCGCCTCGATGCGCAGGCGCAGCAGGGTTTCGCCCTCGTCGTAGGTGCCGTGGGTGTACTGGCCGGGGAAGTCGTAGATCTCGAAGTTCTCGACATCGCCCTGCTTGTTCACGCTGTTCAGCGCCACCGGCAGGCGGTTGTTGGGCTGGCGGTAGTCGAAGGTCTGCGTGGCCATCTTGCCGGACTGCAACTGGCGGTTGCCGCTCCACTGGGTGATGGAGTCGGCAGTCTCGGTGACCGAGGCGCTGTGGAAGCGGATTTGCGGTTGCTCGGGGATGTCCACCAGCGTGCTGGAGTCATCGCAGATGATCATGGTGTGGCCTTCGGCGGTGTGCTCGAAGTAGTAGAACATCCCCTCTTCCTCCAGCAGGCGCTGGACGAAGTTGAAGTCGGTTTCACGGTACTGGGTGATGTAGGTGTAGCGCTTCTGCGGACGGGTCAGGCGGAACTCGTGACGAGAGAACGCCGGGCACAGGGCGAACACTTCGGTAACCACTTCCTCGACCGTGTTGCCCTGGAAGATCCGCGTGTCGAAGCGGTTCTTCAGCATCGAGAACCACGGGTTGAGGGTTGCGGTATAGCGCGCCATGCCGCCGTCGCTGCCGATGCTGGCAAAGCGCGTGAGGTAGCCGGTTATGTAGCGCGGGCCGCCTTCGGCCAGTTCGATCTCGATGCTGACATGCTGGCCCATCATGGATTTGAGCGGCACGCCGGAGTCTTCGCAGACCAGCAGCAGTTCGTAGTTGAACGCCCGCGACAGGGCTTCGGTGCCCTTGAAGGTTTCCAGCAGCAGTTCCTGCTCGGGGTTGGCCAGGTTGTGAAACTTGAACAGGCGGCGGTTCTGCGGCGACAGCAGCGCGGAGGCCAGGTCCATGATCATGCGAAATCTCCTTGAAAACACGGCCAGCACGCGCTTGCGATGCTCAGCTGCAACCCTGATCTTGCGGGCGTATTCTGCATGCGCGCATAACGCGCGTGCTCTGCGGAATCATGCGACTGCCTGCAGAAAGGAAAGTGCCATCATGCATTGAAATTAATGCGACATGGTTCACATTCCCGAATGCCAGGCAGGCAGAAAGGCCCAAAGGAAACACCGGCAAAAGCTGCCCTGTCAACTCACTACAGGCCTAGAAAACCGGGCAATACCGCCCTGCAAGGCAATGTCATATCGCCATCTTTGATATTCCTCACTGGCGCCCGGAAGCGCCCCGGCTATCGCCGAACGGCCCGTCGCAGAAGGTCCTTGAGGTGTCGATCAGAGCCCATGCCTGACAGCTCCAACTCGAACTGTCTCGCTACCTGACGCATCAGCTCCACTGGCGGAGAAAAATGTTTCATAACGTGGATTGGTTCAAATTTTTCGCCACTGGCCAATTCCGGCAAATGGCCATCGCGAACGCGGCCGTAATGGCACTTGCGGGACGCGGTCAATGATGACCGGGTGTGCTTCAAGCCGGATCACTACATTCAAGTTGGTAAGCCCAGGTGATTAACATGAAACCTACTACACCACTCGAGTATGTAGACAAAGCGCTCGCACTCGCCATTGACCGCCAAAATCGCACCCCTGGCTTTACTATCTATGCCACCGTCATCGATCAGCTGAAGTACATCAGGGCCGTGTTCGACGGTACGGAGAAGGATAAATCGAAGCTGCACAGACTGACGATTGGTGCTATCGCGGCTAAAGAATTTGAACCCACGGACGAAGCCCTCGCCGAGGCATTGCTTCATGTTTATTACATTGCAGAGCAATCCGCCAACGGCCTGAAGATTCGCCTGCCTGGAGAAAAATAACTACCGAGGGGACGCGGACCGCCAAAAGCATTCAGGCTTCGTGCTTTTCTCAATCCATCAGCGCAGCGCTAATACTCCTCACTCGCCGTTCGCTCTGACAGCAAAAAGCCTGCCCAGCCACGAAGCGGCGCGCAGGGCGCTAATAGCTTCTACATCCCTGAAGGTGTATCGACAGTTCTTTTTTGCCTCACGTGCCTTCAGGGCCCTCAAAGCCGCTGGTATCGTCGCTCCACTCACCCGGCGCCAGGCGGAAAGGACCGCCGCCGACCATGTCGCTGACCTGCCCCTGATCGCGGCGCTGGAACTCCAGAGTGGTGCCTACCGCATCGCCAATCGCCAGTCCCAACAGTGCGCCTTGCGCACGGTCCAACGCTTGCTCCGGTGACAACGTGCAGGGCCTGTCGCTCAACCAGGCGGGCTTGATACGCCGCAGCCTGGGGGCATCGGGCGCCAACGTGTAGTCCATGCGCTGCTGCAACTGCGGCGACCACTCGGGTAGCAGGTCGACATAACGCCGGGCGTACTCGCTCAGGGTTGCATCCGGGCTTCTCAGGTCGATCATGCTCATTCCTTGCTGTAGGTTGCGCTCATCCATGCGAACATTCTGCTGAACCGGTTGCTCACTGACAACGCCCCGTGCAGGCAGCAGCAGAGACTAGACCGATGCAGAAAGGAACGCAGAGGCTACCGTGAAGAATCATGCCGAACTCCATGTACGATCCCCGTTCCTTTTCAAACTGGCGGGCATTGGCCTGGCCCTTTGCCTACTGGCCGTAGGGGCACTTGGCGTCTACGTGCTCTGGACTGAAATCGTCCCGCTTTACGGTCGTATCTGGAGGCATGCACCGGTCGTGGAAACGCCCCTGATGTCATTCTTCTCGATCGCGGCATTGCCGTTCACGCCGATAATGGTGGCGGGATGCTTGATCGCCGCCTGGACCGGTCAGAAATTCGACCCGCCCAAAAAGTCCTGGCTCTACGCGTTCCAACTACGCTCGATGCAATTGACGGTTGCACTCATGGTCGTAGCGCCTGTCATGATCGCGCTGACCACTGCCACACTCTCCGCCAAAGGCTACTGGTCGTGCCCCAAGCTGCGCATCTCGGGTTCTGGATGGCAAATGTTCTGGGTTAACGATGAGCGCGTGTGCTTCACGCCAGACAGCTACATCAACGATAACTGGCCATGCAAGATCGTGGGCAAGCAGAACATCTGCGTCCAGGTGGATGGCCGCTAGCTGCTTACCTCGAAGGCGCTTCCCAGCATGAAATTCAACGACACCTACACCAGCCGCGAGCACCGCTTTTCGCTAGGGATAGAACTGACTTCACAGCAGTGCTACCTGTCGATCCCGGTCAGCAACGCACTGGCCGATTACGAAGAGTATTACTGTATCGACAAGGCCCGATACACGGCATGGCTACAGGATCCATCGGCTGGACTGCCCATGGTCGTCCGATGCCGCCGCCGCGAACTGGACCACCTCTTGATGATGCAACCTGGCACCCAGCGAGGCACGGCTGCCCCCTGCACCTGGGATCTGACCGAAATCTCGGCGGTACTGGCACGAGCAGCAACCTTGCTGCTGCGCGATGGTGGTTACTCAAGCTGGGCCAACACGCTCCTAGGCTACCACTCACGGGTGCACTGCGACCCCGAGCAGGTTCGTTTGAGCGTTTTCGAAATGCCCTACGGCATGGGCACGCTCAGCGATGCCGTCCTGTATGAAAACGGCTCGCTTTTGATCGAGGCCACCGATGAATTACACGCCTTGCTCGGGTGGTTGTGGGAGTGGGGAATCGAGGGTCGCATGGCCGCTGCAAAGCCGCTGTAGCAACCCATGCCAAACCGCTTTGGCGCGGCATATTCCGTCGCATTGCCATCATTGAAACTTGTCGCGATGACAGTCGAATGCCATCACCTCGACGCCAAAAAATGAGACCCGCTTCACTTTTTGAAAAAAACTTTTTACGCCAATTTTTACCGACCTTTTAGTACTTCCGCCCCCTGACTTTAGGGGCCAAAGTCCCATTTCCCGTACTCGAAACCCTTCACCAATGGCATGGCGCCATCATTGCGTCACATCACAAAACAGGGAAAAAATCGCCCCCCTCGCGGGAACTTCTTCCGCAGCGAGGTGCCCTACTCGGCATTGCTGGCAACACGATATTCATGTGCCAGCACTCACGTTTGCCGCCGTCGAGAGGCGCAATTTCAGGTCCACGCCATTGGCGTTTCAGGACGATCAAGCAGGCACATGGACGATGCACCGATGACACAGACATTCGATGTCGAAGCACTGATCAAGCTGCGTAGCCAGACGCGGGCGATCTCCGATGCGCTGAAGGCGCAGGCGGCGGATTACCTCGCCACCGTGGCACCGCTGATCCGTCCGCAAACCCTGTTTGGCGAATACCTGCAAGGCGCCCAGCGCAGCAGCGGGCGCGAAACCCAGGGCCACTTCCAGGCCCTGGTCGAACTCTACGAACGTATCGGCTCGGCCGCGCCGTTCCAGCTGGTCACCGAGCTGGAAGTACCGCTGAACCTGATCAGCACCACCCCCGAACTGTTCCCGCTGGAATACGACAAGGCCCTGGAACACAGCGGCCAGGTCATCCGCATCACCAGCCCGACCCGCTGGGTGGTGGGCTTCCAAGCCTTCGACCTGGCGCGGTTTCGCAACGTCATCAAAGACCCCAACCGCAGCAGCGCCGAGCTGTACCGCTTCGTGGTGCACTACCTGGTGCTGTTCTACTGCCTGAGCAAGTCGCCTGGCCTTGGCCGGCTGTTCGAGGGCCTGCGCTACAGCCTGAGCTTCGAGCGCCTCAAGGGCTTTGGCGACCTGCCGTTCTGCGTCATCAGCTCGCCGGTGCGCTCTGAACTGCCCGACGACTCGGTCATCCGCAGCAGCACGCAGATTGCCGGCAACACCAGCTTCGAAGAGCTGGTGGGCCGCGACAACATCCTGGAAATGAACGACGAAATCCGTCAGCGCCTGCTGCTGACGATCGAAGGACTGTAACGCGCAGCGCCCGGCAACGGGCCGCGCAATGATTCGCAGCGAATTGCTCGCACTGGAGAACACGATGGCGAAGAAGGAAAGCACTCAGCACAAACTCGACCGCGTTCGCGCGCCTCGGGTCCATATCACCTACGACGTGGACATCGGCGATGCCATCGAGAAAAAGGAGCTGCCCTTCGTCGTCGGCGTACTGGGCGACTTCTCCGGCAACCCGCTGGAGCCCCTGCCCAAGCTCAAGGACCGCAAGTTCGTGTTCATCGACCGCGACAACTTCAACGGCGTGCTCAAGGGCATCAAGCCACGCCTGACCTACCGCGTCGACAACACCCTGGCCAAGAACGGCACCCAGCTGGGCGTGGAGCTGAACTTCAACAGCCTCGAAGACTTCGAGCCACAGAACGTGGTCAAGCAGGTGGAGCCGCTGCGCAAGCTGCTGGAAGTGCGCAACAAGCTGGCCGACCTGCGCAACAAGATGGGCGGCAACGACAAGCTCGAAGAGCTGCTGATGGACGTGCTGCAGAACACCGAGAAGCTCAAGACCCTGGGCAAGGAATTCGGCCGTGAAGCCGAAGTGAAAGACCCATCCAGCAGCGATCGCGCCTGAGCAGGAGCCCGAACATGACCGACAAGCAAACCGCACCGCAACAGGCCGGCGACCTGGTCGAAGTGGAAAACTTCGCGCCACAGGCATCGTTGCTCGACAGCATCATTTCGCAAAGCCGCGTGGCCCGCTCCGACACCGAGCGCAACCGCACCCGCGACCTGATTGGCGAACTGGTGAACCAGGTGCTCGAGGGCGAGATGACCCCGAGCAAGGACCTGATCGCCGTGCTCGATTCGCGTATCGCCGAGATCGATTCGATGCTTTCCGAGCAGATGAACGAAATCATGCACGCCCGTGAGTTTCAACAGCTGGAAGCCTCCTGGCGCGGCCTGAAATACCAGGTAGACCAGACCGAGACCAGCACCACGCTGAAGATCCACCTGCTCAATGCCTCGAAGAAAGACCTGGTACGCGACCTGAAGGCCGCCAGCGAATTCGACCAGAGCGCGCTGTTCAAGAAGGTCTACGAAGAAGAGTACGGCACCTTCGGCGGCGCGCCTTTCGGCATGCTGATCGGTGATTACGAGTTCAACCGCAACCCCGAAGACATGTACCTGCTGGAGGAGATCTCGCACGTCGCCGCAGCAGCCCATGCCCCGTTCATTTCGGCCGCCTCCCCCGAGCTGTTCGGCTGGGACTCGTTCACCGAGATGTCCGGCCCGCGTGACCTGGCGAAGATCTTCGACACCGTGGAATACGCCAAGTGGAAGTCGTTCCGCGCTTCGGAAGACTCGCGCTACGTCGGCCTTACCCTGCCGCACGTGCTCGGTCGCCTGCCGTATGGCCCGGACACCACCCCGGTGGAGGAATTCAACTTCGTCGAAAGCGTCGATGGCCGCGACCACAACAAGTACCTGTGGATGAACGCTGCCTATGCCCTCGGCACCCGCGTTACCGATGCCTTCGCCCGCTACGGCTGGTGCGTGGCCATCCGCGGCGTGGAAGGTGGCGGCCTGGTCGAAGGTTTGCCAACCCACACCTTCAAGACCGACGACGGCGAAATCGCCCTCAAGTGCCCGACCGAAATCGCCATCACCGACCGCCGCGAAAAAGAGCTGTCGGACCTGGGCTTCATTCCCCTGGTGCACTGCAAGGGCACCGACTATGCCGCGTTCTTCGGCACCCAGTCGGCGCAGAAGCAGAAGCAGTACAACACCGACATCGCCAACGCCAACGCGCGCCTGTCGGCCCAACTGCAGTACATCTTCGCCACTTCGCGCATCGCCCACTACATGAAGGCGATCATGCGCGACAAGATCGGTAGCTTCGCCTCGCGCATGGATGTCGAGCGCTTCCTCAACCAGTGGCTGGCCAGCTACGTGCTGCTCGACGACACCGCCAGCCAGGAAGCCAAGGCCAAGTTCCCGCTGCGCGAAGCCCGCGCCGAAGTGTTCGAAGTGCCGGGCAAGCCAGGTGTGTACAAGGCCGTGACCTACCTGCGCCCGCACTACCAGCTGGATGAGCTGACCGCTTCGCTGCGCCTGGTTGCCGAGCTGCCACAGGGCGCGCGCGGCTGACAGGCCGGTGTGTACAGGGATGACACATGAGTAACCAGGCCCGCCTGCTGCCCTCGCTGCTCGACCGACTGCTGGACGACCGTCCGTACCAGTCGGCCGAGCCAGCCGTGCAACGCACCTGCTCGTTGAGCGAGTACAAGGCCAGCATCGTCCGTGACCTGGAGGTACTGGTGAACACTCGCCAGAGCCTGGTCGCCGAAGAGCTGGAGGGCTACAGCCAGCTCGGTGGCTCCATCCTCGAATACGGCATGCCCGACTTCATCAGCCGCAGCGTGCTCGACCCGCATGATCGGCGCCTGATCCAGCAGCAACTGGAGCGGGCGATCAGCACAGGGGACCGGCGCTTTCGCCGTGTCCGCGTGCAGCTGCTGGCCCAGCAGAACGGCCACCGCATGTTGACCTTCCGCGTGGACGCCGTGTTGCGTCTGCAGGACATCAGCCGCCAAGTGTCATTCGACGCCGTGCTGCAGGTCAACACCCAGGAATACAAAGTGCAGAACCTCAACTGATGCTCGACGAACTGCTGCCCTACTACGAAAAGGAACTGTCGCACCTGCGCTTCCTCGGCCAGGAGTTTGCCGCGCAGTACCCGAAAATCGCTTCGCGGCTGTTGATCGAGGGTGACAACTGCGAAGACCCGCACACCGAGCGCTTGATCGAAGCGTTCTCGTTCCTGTCTGCGCGGGTGCACAAGAAGCTCGATGACGAGTTTCCGGAAATCGTCGAATCCTTCCTCGAGGTGCTGTACCCACACTACCTGCGCCCTACCCCATCGATGTCGATTGCCGAGCTAAGCCTGGGCAAGCACGAGAAAGTCACCGAAGCCTACCGGGTGGCGCGCCATACCGAGATGCATGCCAATGCCGTGGAAGGTGTGGTGTGCAAGTTCCGCACCTGCTACCCGGTAGAGCTGTGGCCGATTGCCGTGCAGCAGGCCTCGTTCGCCGAACTGGAGCGTTCGGCCTTCAACGGCCACAGCGCCGACCTGGTCGCACGCCTGCGCATCCGCCTGGCAGCCACCGGCGATGCCCTGTTCGGGCAGATGGAACTGGACCGCCTGCGGTTCTTCCTCGACGGCGAGGCGACCCTGATGCTGCAGCTGTACGAGCTGCTGTTCAACAACCTGGCCAAGGCCACCCTGAGCTTCCAGGACCAGGGCCGCAGCCGCGAAGTGGCCTTGCCGGCCGATGCCCTGAAAGCCGTGGGCTACGCCCGTGACGAAGGCCTGGTGGACTACTCCGAGCGCTCGTTCCTGGGCTACCGCCTGCTGCACGAGTACTTCACCTTCCCCGACAAGTTCATGTTCTTCGACCTGAACGGCTTTGCCCGCATTCTGCAGGGCAAGGCCATCGAGCAGGTCGAGATCAACTTCTATTTTTCCGACTACGACCTCAGCGAGCGCCTGGCGCGGCTGACCCAGAACATCGGGCGCAACAACTTCAAGCTCAACTGCACACCGATCATCAACCTGTTCCGCCAGCAAGCCGAGCCGATCAAGCTGACCCACACCCAGCACGAATACCCGGTCACACCCGATACACGGCTGCACAACGCTGCCGAAGTCGTCTCGATCGACCGCGTACGGCGGGTGCGCAAACTCGGCGGCATCGACCAGGTCGCCACCTGCCACCCGTTTTTCGAACCCCGTGGCGAGCAGGACCCGCACAGCAGCTTCTGGGTGGCGCGCCGGCGCATCCAGGGTGACGCCACCGCCATGAGCATCCGCGTGGTCGACCGCGACCTGGAGCTGATCGACGCCAGCAGCGACACCCTCAGCATCGGCCTTACCTGCAGCAACCGCGATGTACCGCTGATGCTGCCGTTCGGGGGCGAACGTGGTGACTTCAACATTCCCGCCAACTCGGTGATCAAGGATATCCGCTGCCTGCGCAAGCCCACCGCCACGGTGCGTGTGCCCCTGGGCAAGGGCCTGATCTGGCGGTTGATCGCCCACCTGTCGCTGAACCATATGTCGCTGGTCAGCCAGGGCCGCGAAGTGCTGCTGGAGCTGTTGTCGCTGTACAACTACCGCAATGTTTCCGCCATTCGCAAACAGATCAACGGCATCAAGGCGATCAGCAGCGAGCCGGTGGTCGCACGCATCGGCCACCCGCGGCCGAACTTCGTACGTGGCGTCGGCATCACGCTGACCCTGGATGAAAGCCAGTTCATCGGCAGTGGCGTGTACCTGTTCGGCATGGTGCTGGACCACTTCTTCGGCCAGTACTGCTCGATGAACAGCTTCACCCAACTGACCCTGCGCACCCAACAACGAGAAAAGAGAGTCGTCCAATGGCCAGCACGCACCGGCGATCAGCCCCTGGTCTGATCGATCAGGCCCGAGCCGAGCCGCACCGATTCGAATTCTTTCAATTGGTGCGCCTGCTCCGCCTGCACTACAGCCGTACCGGGCGCATGGACCTGGCAACCCGGCCGCACGAAGACCCGCTGCGTTTTCGTACCCAGCTGTCGCTGGCGTTCCCGGCCAGCGAGGTCAGCGACCTGCACTTCGAGCGCGAAGGCAAGGTGTCGCCGGCCGGCTTGCCGCTGTCGGAAGTGCAGGTCACCTTCATGGGCCTGGTCGGGCCGTCGGGCGTACTGCCGCGCCCGTATACCGAGCTGCTGCTGGAGCGCCACGTGCAGTATCGCGACGATGCCGCCCACGCGTTTCTCGACATCTTCTCGCACCGCATGACCACGCTGTTCTACGAGGCCTGGCAGAAGTACAAATTTCATATCGAGCACGAGCGCAATGGCACTTCGGGCTTCGATGGCTACCTGCTCAACCTGGTCGGCCTCGGCCCGCGCGCGCAGCAACTCAAGTTCGAGCAGCAACCAACCGCGCTGCGCCGCGAGCTGTTCAGCTACTTTGCCGGCCTGCTCAGCCAGAAGCCGCGCAACGCGTTGAACCTCGAACGCATGCTCGGCTTCTATTTCTCGCTGCCGATCAAGGTCCGCCAGTTCGCCGGGCGCTGGCTGCACCTGCAGCCCGAACAATGCACCCAGCTTGGCCGCCGCAATGCCCAGCTCGGCCACAGCGCCGTAGCCGGCAACCGGGTCTGGGACTACCAGTCGTGCATCCGCATCGAGCTGGGGCCGCTGAGCCTGGCCGATTACCAGCGCTTCCAGCCGGGCACCGCGTGCTACCGCAAGCTGGTCGAGCTGGTGCGCTTCTATATAGGCGCCGAACTGGATTTCGAAATTGCCCCGCGCCTCAAGCGCGAGGCGGTGCCACGCGCCCAGCTGGGCCGCAGTGGCAATGTCGCCCTGGGCTGGCTGGGCTGGCTCAAACGCCCTGGTCGTGACGCGGAGCCTTCGCGTTGCGCCGTCTTCCACATTCCTTACGATGGGGTCGCCTTGTGAACCTGAAGTCTCTGTTCGCCAAGCTCAACGAAACCAGCCGCACGGCCACGGAAAGCGCGGCGGCCCTGTGCCTGTCGGAGCACCATTACGACGTGGAGGTGGAGCACCTGCTGCTGCAGTTGCTCGACAACATCGACAGCGACCTGGCGCCGATCCTGCGCCACTACGAAGTAGTCGCCGAGCGCCTGCAGGCGCAGCTGGTCACGGCCCTGGGCACCTTCAAGAAAGGTAATACCCGCACCCCGGCGCTGTCGCCGCACATCACCCGCATGATCGAACAGGCCTGGTTGCTGGCATCGATCGAATACGGCGTCGGCCAGGTGCGCAGCGCTCACCTGCTGCAGGCCCTGCTCGATGATGCCGAACTGCGTCGCGTGGTGATCGCCTCGGCGCCGGAGCTGGAGAAAATCAACGCCGATGACCTGCGCCTGAACCTTGCCGCGCTGGTGGAAGGCAGCGCCGAGTCCAGGCATGCCAGCCCGCTGGCCAGCCCGGCAGCGCCAGTGAACAGTACGAGCAAGGCAGGCGGCAAGACCCCGGCGCTGGACCAGTACACGGTCAACCTCACCCAGAGCGCCCGCGAAGGCCGCATCGACCCGGTGCTGGGCCGCGAGTTCGAAGTAAGGCAGATGGTCGATATCCTTACCCGCCGTCGGCAGAACAACCCGATCCTCACCGGCGAAGCCGGGGTCGGCAAAACCGCCGTGGTCGAAGGCCTGGCCCTGCGCATCGCCCAAGGTGACGTGCCGGCGGTGCTCAAGGATGTGGCCCTGCACACCCTCGACCTGGGCCTGCTGCAGGCCGGCGCCGGGGTCAAGGGCGAGTTCGAGAACCGCCTCAAGGCAGTGATCGAAGAGGTCAAACGCAGCCTGCACCCGATCATCCTGTTCATCGACGAAGCCCACACTTTGATCGGTTCCGGTGGCCAGGCCGGGCAGAACGATGCCGCCAACCTGCTCAAGCCGGCCCTTGCCCGTGGCGAGCTGCGCACCATCGCCGCCACTACCTGGGCCGAATACAAGAAGTACTTCGAGAAGGACGCCGCCCTCGCCCGCCGCTTCCAGGTGGTCAAGGTGGAAGAACCCGACGAAGACAAAGCCATCCACATGCTGCGCGGCCTGCTCGGCAAGATGCGCGAACACCACAAGGTAGCGGTGATGGACGAAGCGCTGGTGCAGGCCGTGCGCCTGTCCAACCGCTACATCACCGGCCGCCAGCTGCCCGACAAGGCGGTCAGCGTGCTCGACACCGCCTGCGCGCGCATTGCCCTGGCGCAATCGTCGCAACCTGGCGCCCTGGAAGACTGCCGCCGCCAGATCGACAACCTGCAGGCCGAAATCGCCGTGCTCGGCCACGAAGCCGGCAAAGGCCACGACCACACTCGCCGCCTGGGCGAGCTGCAGGCTGCCCTGCAGGCCGAGCAGCAGCGGGAGCAGCAGTTGAACACGCAGTGGCAACAGGAGCTGGAACTGGTCGAACAGCTCAAGGCGCTGGACGCCGCCAGCGAGGCCGATGCCAAGCAGCTCAACGCCCTGCGTGCCGAACTGGCCCGCGTGCAAGGCGACCAGCCCCTGGTCCATGCTCTGGTCGACAGCGGCGCCATCGCCCAGGTCATCAGCGGCTGGACCGGTATCCCGCTGGGCAAGATGCTGCGTGACGAGATCGACACCGTGCAGCGCCTGCCGGCCCTGCTTGGTGAGCGCGTGCTGGGCCAGGACCACGCCCTGCACGAAATCGGCAAGCGCATCAAGATTTCCCGCGCACGCATGGAAGACCCGAACAAACCGATCGGGGTGTTCCTGCTGCTTGGCCCCAGCGGCGTCGGCAAGACCGAAACCGCGCTGGCCCTGGCCGATACCCTGTACGGCGGTGAACGCAACCTCATCACCATCAACATGTCCGAGTACCAGGAAGCCCACACCGTTTCGAGCCTCAAGGGCTCGCCTCCCGGCTATGTCGGCTATGGCGAAGGCGGCGTGCTGACCGAGGCGGTGCGTCGCAAGCCGTACAGCGTGGTGTTGCTCGACGAGGTGGAAAAAGCCCACCCCGACGTGCTCGAACTGTTCTTCCAGGTATTCGACAAGGGCGTGCTGGACGATGGCGAAGGCCGCGAGATCAATTTCCGCAACACGGTGATCATCCTCACTTCCAATACCGGTACCGAGCGCATCATGCAGACCTGCCTGAACGCCACCGAGCTACCGACGCCCGCAGCGATCGTCGAAGACCTGCGTGACCAGCTCAACCATGTGTTCAAGCCGGCCTTCCTCGGCCGCCTGAGCATCGTGCCGTTCTACCCGGTGCAGGACCAGATCCTCGAGCGCATCGTCGCCCTCAAGCTCGAACGCATCGCCAAGCGCTTCGCCCGCAACCACCAGGCCGAGCTCAGCTACGACCAGGCGTTGGTCAAGGCCATCGCCGCGCGCTGCACCGAGGTCGACAGCGGTGCCCGCAACATCGACAACATCCTGTCCCAGACCCTGATGCCCGAGCTCGCCCAGCGCGTGCTCGAGCGCATGGCCCAGGACACGCCGATCCAGCGTCTTGCGATCGAGCTGGGCAGCGATGGCGATTTCGCCTATCGCGTGGCCTGACCAGTACACGGAGGTTTTGCCGTCATGCAACACAAGCACACCGCCCTCAAACGCCTGACCACAGCTGCCTTGCTGGTGGCGCTGGCCGGCTGCGGGGTCACCGACCGTATCGGCAAGCGCATGGAAGACAGCTGGGCGGCCGACATGCTGGCCGACAGCGAAAAGGTCATCCTGACCTCCGACGGCGGCAACCAGCTCAACCCCGATGCCGAGGGCAAGCCGCTGTCGGTGGTGATGCGCGTGTACCAGCTGACCGACCTCGAACGCTTCGCCGCGACCGATGCCGAGACCCTGTGGGACACCCCGGAAAAGGCCTTGGGCAACACCCTGGTGGAAGCCCGCGAAATCACCCTGCTGCCGGGCATCGGCCAGATCGACCAATGGCCACTGGCCAAAAGCGCTCGCTACGTCGGCGTGGCAGCTTTCTTCCGCAACGAACAGGACGCGCGCTGGAAGGTCGCCTTCGACGCCAACTCGCTGCGCAAGGACGGTATCTGGTTCTCTTCCGACGGCCTGCGGGTGCTGGTGGACAACACCGAAATCAGCGCCATGCGTGGCGTCGACGTACTGAACAAACCGCCGACTGCCGACCAGCTGGCAGCCGCGCAGAAGGCCCGGGACAACGCACCGACGCTCACCGACAAGGTGCAGGACGCCGTGCTCGACAAGGCCAGCGATGCCGCCAGCAAATCGGCACAGAACACCATGGATTCAACCTTCAACTCTTTAGTGGATAGCGTCAAATGAGCAAGCAGAGCCGGGTGATGTGGTCGGAAGGCATGTTCCTGCTGCCCCAGCACTTCCAGTACCAGGATGAGTTCCACCAGCACCAGCTGGCCGAGGCGACCCTGCGCACCACCCCATTCCATTGGGGTGTGCAGGTACTGCAGGTGGATGAGGACGCCCTGGCCAACGGTTCGCTGCAGCTCAAGCGCCTCAAGCTGGTGTTCCCCGATGGCAGCCTGTACGACGCGCCGCAGCATGACCCGCTGCCGGCTGCCCGCGACCTCAAGGACCTGCTCAAGGCCAACGACCTCAAGGTCCATGCTGCCTTGAAACTGCCCGAGCCATTCGGCCTGAACTATGTCGAGGACGGCCAGGAACACAAGGCCGCGCGGCGTTTCCGCAAGCAGTTCGATACCCTGCCCGACCTCAATGAAGGCGAGCTGGAAAACGAAATCACCAGCCTGCGCCTGAACGTGGTGCTGCTGGTGGACGGTGACAGCCTGGACGGCTACAGCCACTGCCCGCTGGCCAGGCTGACCCGCAACAGCATGGGCGGTTTCAATCTCGACCCGCATTTCGTCCACCCCACTCTGCATCTGGGCAGCCACGAGACCCTGGCCGGCATCGGCAAGCGCCTGCTCGGCGCCCTGCAGGCCAAGAGCAAGGCTCTGTCCGGCCGACGCCGCGAACGCGCCGACCAGATCGCCGAGTTCGGCTCCAGCGACGTAACCCTGTTCTGGCTGCTGAACACCGTCAACCGCGCCCACCCGCAGCTGGCCCATCTGCTGGCGCACCCGCGCCTGCACCCCGAGCGCCTGTACCTGTTCCTCGCCGACCTGGCGGGTGGCCTGCTGACGTTCACCCTGGACACCCAGCTCAGCGACATCCCCGAATACGACCATCACGACCCGGCCGCGTCGCTGGTCAAGCTCGACGAGATGATCCGGGTGATGCTCGACAACGTGGTGCCCAACCAGTGCATCGTCATCAACCTCAACCAGACCAAGCCGTCGTACTGGCAGGGCCAGTTGCACGATCCACGCCTGACCGAGGCCGACTTCTATATCTCGGTCCATGCCGACATGCCTGGTGCCAGCCTGCTGGAGCTGGTACCGCGGGCATTCAAGGTCGGCTCGCCGGAAGACATCGAGGTGGTGGTCAACAGCGCGATGCCCGGCGTCACGCTCAACCATGCCGCACGGCTGCCCAACGCAATACCGGTGCGCCTGGACAACCAGTACTTCGCCATCGAGCCGCATGGCCATGTCTACGAGCGAATGATGAATGCCCAGACCATCTGCTTCTACGCGCCCAGCGCCTTTACCAACCTCAAGCTTGAACTGATGGCGGTGCTCAAATGACCGAAGCCGTATTGCAACAGGGCGCCGTCGCGGCCGCCAACGACAAACCGACGCTCAAGGACCTGGTCCAGGACTTCATCAGCATGGCCCTGATCGTGCGGCGTGGTCGTCAGGTCACCTCGGTGCCGGCCTTCGAAGCCAGCGTGGAACGCTTCTTCGCCAACCTGGAACGCGAAGCCCGCGCTGCCAACTACAGCGCCGAACAGGTCAAGGACACCCAGTACGCGCTGTGTGCCTTCCTCGACGAGAGCGTGCTGCGCGCGAGCGACAACCAGCTGCGCCAGCACTTCGAGCTGCAGCCGCTGCAGTTCCGCTACTTCGGCGTGCACCTGGCGGGTGAAGGCTTCTTCGAGAAGGTCGATGCGCTGCGTGCCGACGTCAAGCAGAACATCGATGTGCTCGAGGTCTACCACCTGTGCCTGGCCTTGGGCTTCGAGGGCAAGTTCAGCCTCGGCCAGAAAGACCAGCTGCGCTACCTGGCCAATACCCTGGGCCAGGATATTGCCCGCTACCGCAAGGCGCCCAAAGCACTGTCACCGGACTGGGCACTGCCCGACCAGGTGTCGCAGATGCTGCGCCACGAGGTGCCGCTGTGGGTTTACCTGGCGCTGATCGCGCTGGTCTGCGTCGCCGTGTACCTGACGCTGGACTGGTTGCTGGACAAGGACGTCGCCGCCCTTTCCGAACAAATCCGCCAGCTGTTCAGTGCCTGAGCAAACGTCAGGTAGCCGAGTCAGGAAGACATGAAAACATTACTGCGCCTTTTGAAGAATTTCTGGTTTCTCCTGCTGCTGCTGTGGCTGGCAAGCCTGTTGACCTGCTGGTTGGTCGCCCCGTTGCTGCCATGGCTGCAACAGCACCTGCCCGAAGCACTGGCAATCATCAGCGCCTGCTTCCTGCTGGTGATCGTGCTGCGCCAATACCAGCGCATTCGCGCCGAGCACAACCTGGAGAACCTGCTGCAGATCGAGGTTGATCGCTCGTGGAATGCCACTGGCGAGTTCCGTGACCAGCAGGTGCTGCGCGAACGCCTCAAGCATGCCATTGCCATGTTGCGCACCGACCGCTCCGCTGGAGGCGGTGGCAAGGCGGCACTGTCCGACTTGCC
Organism: Pseudomonas shirazica; assembly: GCF_015168335.1. Classification (NCBI taxonomy): domain Bacteria; kingdom Pseudomonadati; phylum Pseudomonadota; class Gammaproteobacteria; order Pseudomonadales; family Pseudomonadaceae; genus Pseudomonas; species Pseudomonas shirazica. The sequence goes on along the minus strand of NZ_CP063456.1, from coordinate 2,297,183 downwards.
CTGGTACCTGGTGGTTGGCATGTCGGCAGCCGGCAAGACCTCGCTGCTGACCCATTCCGGCCTGTCGGCCAGCATTGCCACGGCCAACGACAGCGAAAGCGGCACCCAGCACTGCGACTGGTACTTCAGCCCCGACGCGGTAATGATCGACACCGCCGGCCGCTATTTGCGTGATGACCAGTCGGCCAGCGAGTTCTCGGCCTTCCTGCGCATGCTGCGCAAGCAGCGCGGCAAGGCGGCGATCAATGGCCTGGTAATGGTGGTCAGCCTGCCCGAGCTGCTGGCGGCCAACAGCGACGAACGCAATGCCCTGGCGGCCCAGCTGGTGGCGCGGGTGGAAGAATACGCCGAGTGCCTCGACGCCAACCCGCCGGTCTACCTGATGCTGAGCAAGACCGACCAGTTGCCGGGCTTCAGCCAGGCGTTCGACGGCCTTGACCTGCATGAACGCCAGCAACCGCTGGGCATGACCTTCGGCCTGTCGGAAATCCGCAACAACGGCCTGCACGCCGTGCTGCAGACGCGCCTGGGCAACCTGCAGAACCACATTCGCCAGCATGTCGACGCGCAGGTGATCGCCCTCGGTGCCGAAGCCGACAGCACCCTGCTGAACTTCCCGCAATACTTCGCCGCACTCAGCGGTGTCCTCGAGCAGTTCCTGGAGCACTTCACCCGCGGCCATCGCGGCGGTGCCCCGCTGCTGCTGCGCGGCCTGTACTTCACCAGCGCCCTGCAGACCGGGCAGCAGCTGGGGCAGGTATACGAAGACGTCATCGCCGACGAATTCGCCCTGCAAGCCGCCTACGATGAGCACACCGAGAACGTCGGCAAGGCCGCGGGCAACCGCAGCTACTTCATCACCGACACCTTCCGCCAGGTGATCTTCCCCGATCGCGACCTGACCCTGTACCAGTCGCGCCTGGGCCGCCAGGCCGCGTTCAGCCCGCTGCTGCTGGGCCTGGCCGCCGCCACCGGGTTGCTGTTCATCGGTTGGCAGGCACTGTCGTTCACCAATAACCGCCAATGGCTGGACAGCCTGCGCGGGCAGCTGGCGCAGATCGAACAGGCAGAAGACCGCGAGCAGCAGCTGGCCGCTGGCAAGGGCCTGGAAGTGCTGCGCGAACAGATGGCCCGCGTCGAAAACCATCGCCTGCAGGGTGTACCACTGCAGTTGGGGGGTGGCCTGTACCATGGCGAAGCCATCCACCAGGTGACTCGCACCGCCTACCTGGCGCAACTGCGCAGCCAGGCGCTGGAGCCGATCGCACGCAGCCTGCAAGTGCAGATGCGGGCCTTCAACACCTTCGCCAACGGTATCAACCAGGAGCTGGAATTCACCCCGGCCCCGACACCGAAAAAACGCAATGGCAAGCCGCTGGCCCCGGCCATTGCAGCCAAGGCCCAGGCTGCGCTGGGCAACAGCCGCGCCGGTGCCTATGCCGCCAAGGTCAACCTGGCCACCGCCAGCGATGCCGCCGAGCTGTCTGCCACCACCGGTGGCCTGTCACTGTCCGAAGAAATGCTCGGGCGCCTCGACGAACAGCAGGTGGCCTCGATCATCGATGCCTACAACACCCTCAAGCTGTACCTGTTGCTGACCGAGCCCCAAGGCCATCCGGACCCGGCCTTCGTCGCTGCCAACCTGCCCCAGGCCTGGGCCAGCGCCGCCACCGAAGGCACTCCGGCCGACGCAGCCGTGATCGCAGAAAATGCCCCGCTTTACGTACAGTTGCTGGAACAAGGCCAGGCGCCGTCGTTGCCGCGTAACGAACAGCTGATCAACGAAACCCGGCAAAACCTCAAGTCGTTCATGATCTCCAGCTCGCTGGTCGATCGCGAGTACCTGCGCCTGCAACTCGAGTCGAGCCGCCAGTTCCCGGCCCTGAGCCTGAACGACCTGGTGCCGCAACCGGGCCGCGCGTTGCTGTATGGCTCTGCTGGCGTACCGGCAATCTATACCCGCCAGGGCTGGGACACCTTCGTCAAGCCCGAACTGATCAAGCTGGTGTCGGGCAACCTGCGCAACGAGTCTGACTGGGTGCTGGACGGTGAAGGCGGCGATGCCATCGTGCAGAAGGCCAACTTCGTGCGCGAGTTCATGACCCGCTACAAGCGCGACTACACCCAGGCCTGGTACAAGATGGTCAGCAGCGTGGGGGTACGCCACTTCGCCGACCTGGCCTCGGCCACCCAGCAGCTGGGGCTGCTCAGCGATGTGCAGAACTCGCCGGTAAAGAACCTGCTGGCGGCGGTCAATGACAACACCCAGTGGGACCTGCCGGTCAAGCACGCCATCCCGGCCCCCGGTAGTACCCGCGAAGACGGCTTCTGGAGCAAGGTCTCCGGCCTGCTCGACACCAAGGACGCCCTGCCCGCCAACGTCGCCCCGGCCCTGCCGGCGGTGGACGACGGCAGCCTGGCCAAGCGCTTCGAACCGGTGGCGCGGGTATTTGCCGAAAACAACGCCGAAGGCGCCGACAGCACCATCATGGACCGCTACCTGGCCGCCTTGCGCAAGCTCAAGGTGCGCATGAACAACATCCAGCGTTCGCAGGATGTGGGCAAGAGCAGCAAGCAGCTGATCAGCGAGACCCTGGAAGGCCAGCCGAGCGAAGTCACCAACGTGCGCAACTATGTGGAAAGCAGCGTCGACACCAGCCAGGACGGCCTGTCGCGCTCGCTGCAGGGGCTGTTCAGCCTGCCTATCCAGTATGCCTGGGCGACCCTGCGCGACCCGGCCGGCCAGCAGATCGCCAAGGCCTGGGCGCAGCAGATCGCCAAGCCTTGGGAACAGGTCATGGCGCACCGCTACCCGATTGCCGGCAGCAGCCGCAACGAGGCGTCGGTAAAGGACCTGCAGCGCTTCGTCGACCCCGACAGCGGCCTGCTGCCGGCCTTCAAGCGCAACGAAATCGGCAACCTGGCCGGGGGTGAAGGCCTGGGTGTGGGCGACGGCAAGGCACCGGCGCTGGTCAACCCAGGCATGCTCAACAGCATCGACAAGGCCAGCTCCGTGGGCCAGGTGATCGCCAGCCTGTCGGACCGTGACAACGGCTTCGAAATCATGCTGGAACCTTCTGCCAACTTCACCGACATCGTGTTCACCCTCGATGGCCAGGAACAGCACTACCGCAACGGCCGCAGTAGCTGGAACCGCTTCGCCTGGCCGGGCACCAGCAACGCTCCGGGTGCCCGCCTGGATGTGGTCACCCTCAGTGGCGCGCGGGTCACCGTGTTCGACTTCCCCGGGCGCTGGGGCCTGCTGCGCATGAACGAAAGCGCCCGGGTCGAAGACCTGGACGGCATTCAGCAACGCTTCAGCTGGAACACCGCCAGCGGCCGCGTGAGCCTTGTAGTGCGCAACTTCGGTGGGGTGAAACTGACCGACCTGGGTGATGTCAAGGCGCTGAGCGCCCTCAACGACAGGGGCGCCCAATGATCGGTTGCTTCGGCAAGCTGCCGTCGAGCGCAGACTTCGTCAGCCTGCATGGCGCGGCGGAAGAAGTCTGCGAGTTCGACGCCTGGCTGCAGTCTGCGCTGGCGGCCATGCGCCACCGCGAAGACTGGCAGGCATTGTTCGACGCACTGCCGATGTGCTTCTTCAATTACCGCGCGAGCAACGGCAACTGGCTGCTGGGTGGCCTGCTCAGCTCGCGGGATGCCAGCCAGCGACGCTACCCGTTCTTCATCTTCCAGTTGCTCAAGGGCGAGGGAGCCACGATGCTGGTGAACCCGTTCACCCTCGGCGAGCTGTTCAGCGCGCAGATCAAGCCGATGCTGCACCAGGCGGTGCAGGGCGCTGACTGCGCCAGCCTGTTCGAACGCATCAAGGCCCTGCGGCCGCTGCAGGCCCAGGACCTCGACCTGTTTCGCCAGGTGCACGCCAAATTCCTCAAGGATTTCAGCTTGGCCGATGTCGCCCGCGCCCTGCTGCGCTCCTGGCCGGACTTCAAAAGTGACAAGGCGCTTGCGCTGCTGCAGGCAAGCCGAGCCGTGCTGCACAACGATTTCGCCGGTGGCATCGAGCTGCCCTTGCCGGCCGAACGCGGCCTGAAAAACCCTACCGCCGACCTCTGGCTGACCTGGCTGACCCGCATGAGCCGGCAGCCCGGCGTGCCGGCGGTGAGCCTGCTGGCCGACGACTTCATGAAACCACGGCTGTACTGCCTGCCGACGCGCCACGCCAACTGTGCCTACCGCCTGCTCAGTGGTTGCGCCGAAGCAGGTCAGCATCTGGAGCCGCTCGACCCGCTGACGGTACCGCCACGGCTGCACGATTACGACCGATCTCTTGAACATGTCATCGACCAGTTCGTCGATGCGCTGGATGCGACACCTGTATGAACAAGATCAAGTACTACTGCCTGCGCTACCAACCCTACCTGCTGGGAGTGGCGTTCTTCCTGGCGATCTTCCTGGTCTGGGCCATCGGTTGCGCCCTGGGCTTCGCCTCGCTGCATAGCCTGCTGGCCGGTATCGGCGTGTTTCTGCTGCTGTCGGCGGGCTATGTACTGCTGCTGTACCGCGGCGCCGGCCAGCACCACAACCTCGAAGGGTTGCTGCGCGACGATGCCGACCAGGCGGTACTCAACGCCACCCCCGCCGACCGCGAAGAAGTAAGCCTGCTGCGCGAACGCCTGCTGCAGAGCATCGAGCGCCTGCGCAGCAACACACCTCGCGGCACCTCGGCCAAGGACGCGCTGTACGCCCTGCCCTGGTACCTGGTGATCGGCCAGCCGGCCGCCGGCAAGAGCACGATGATCCTGCAGTCGGGCCTGAACTTCCCCTATGCCGAACGCGAAGGCGCACGGGTTGCGGGGCTTGGCGGCACGCGCAACTGCGACTGGTTCTTCAGCTCCGAAGCCGTGCTGCTGGATACCGCCGGGCGCTACATGAACAGCCCCGAAGAAGCCGGCAAGTGGCGCGGCTTCCTGCAGCTGTTGCGCCAGCATCGCCAACGCCGCCCTCTCAACGGCTTGATCGTCAGCGTCAGCATCGCCGACATCCTGCATGGCTCGGCCGAGGACCAGGACCGCGTGGCCAAGCGCCTGCGTGAACGGATCCAGGAAAGCTGCGCGCTGCTGGAAGTGCGCCTGCCGATCTACCTGGTGTTTACCAAGTGTGACCTGATCCCCGGCTTCACCCCGTTCTACCGCCAGCTGGATGACGCTGCGCGTGGTGAAGTGATGGGCAAGACCTTCTCGCACAAGGGTTACGCGCAGGCCGACTGGGGCCAGCGCTTCGGCAAGGCGATGGACGAACTGACCGGTTACTGGCAGCAGGTGGCGAGCCAGCACCTGGTGCAGCAGGACATTCAGGTCACCCGGCAGAACAACGCTGCCTACCGCTTCCCGCTGGAGCTGGCCGCGCTCAAGCCGCGCCTGCAGCAGTTCGTCGACAGCCTGTTGCGTGCCAACCCGTACCAGAATGCCGAAATGCTGCGCGGGTTCTATTTCACTGCCGCACTGCAGGCCGACGAAGCCCTGTGGGGCAGCCACGGCCAGCATGTGGCCGAACGCTTCGCCCTCGAACATGCCGAAGGCACCGCCACTGCCGTCAGCCAGCCGGCGCCGCTGTTCATCAACAGCCTGTTCCGCAAGGTGATCATCCCTGACCAGCACCTGGTGGCGCTGTACACCAGCAACACGCGGGAGCGCCGGCGCAAGGCGGGCTGGGTTGCCGCCACCGGCCTGGCAGCCCTGGTGCTGTGCAGCCTGTGGGGCTGGTCGTACCTGAACAACCGCGCCACCCTGGCCAGCATCGCCGACGAACTGGCCCAGGCCAAGGCCGACGACCAGGCTGCCCGCGGCCAGTACGCCGCCTGGCATAGCCTTGACCGCTTGCGCTTCTGGGCCGAGCACTACTATCAGCAGCACCGCGAACAGGGCGTGCCGCTGGGCATGCGCCTAGGCCTGTACCAGGGCCATGAGGTCGAGCCGCTGCTGCGCAGCCGTTACTTCGCCACGCTGCAGAACGTGATGCTCAAGCCCACGGCAGACAACCTGACCCGCACCCTGTACCTGCTGACCACGATCAAGGTGTACCAGCGCAACACCCGCGAACTGCAGCCTGTGAGCGGCGTGGACAGCGTCGAGGCCGAGGCGCTGCCACATGACAACCGCGCGCAGTCGATCGCCGACTTCGGCAAGGCGGCGCTGGATACCTACGTGATGCTCTCGCCGGCCCGACGCGAAAACGCCGACCCGGCGTTTCTCAAGGCGCACCTGCCCGACTACTGGTACCCGGCCATCGCTCGCCATACCGGCAAGAGCATGGCCGCGGCCGCCAGCGAGGCCGGCGGCAACCAGGACTACCTGTACGCCAGCCGCCAGATCACCTTCTACAGCGACCAGATTCGTGAGCCGGATGTGCCGCGTATCCTCGACAACGCCTTCCTGATGTCCAGTTCGCGCAATTACATCGACAGCCTGCGCGCCCAGTCGCTGCGTTCGATCGAGACCATCACGCTGGAGTCCGACACCCTGTTCGCCTTCGGCCGCGCAGACTTCCAGAGCCTGAAGAGCGAAGGCCAGAGCCAGCTGAGCGCGATCGCCAGCAAACTGCTGAACACGCCCAACATCGGCAAGATTATCATTTCCGGCCACGCCGACCAGCTCGGCGACAGCCAAGGCAACCTGCAGGTTTCGAAACAGCGGGCGCAGACCATTCGCACCTACCTGGTCGGCAAGGGCGTACCTGCCGAACTGGTGGTCGCCCAGGGCGAAGGCAGCCGCAAGCCGCTGGTCAACTGCGACCTGCAGCAACCGCGGGCGCAACTGATCAAGTGCCTGGAGCCCAACCGCCGGGTGGAAATCGAAGTACGCGGGCTCAACTGAAGCCCGCTGCAAGAACCGGCTACCCGGGCCTCACAGGAGGAGGCCCGGGTAGCGGAAAGCTACCTCTGCCGACAGGTTCGGCGAGGTCAAAACCAAGGGGCGCATGAGCAACCCTTTAAATGTTGTTAATGGAGAGTTTCACAATGGCATTTGACGCGTATATCCAAATCGACGGCATCCCGGGCGAAGTACTGGATGCAAAGCACAAGGACTGGATCGAAGTGCTGGGCTACGAGTACGGCGCCACCCAGGCCACCTCGGCTACCGCCAGCTCCTCGGGCGGTGCGTCGTCCGAGCGTGTTGCCCTGAGCGACTTCAAGATCCGCAAGGCGGTCGACAAGGCTTCGGCCAAGCTGTTCGAACACTGCTGCACCGGCAAGCACATCGCCAAGCTGAAGCTGAACGTGAACCGCGCCGGTGGTGACAAGGTCACCTACCTGACCATCGACATGGAAGAAGTCGTGGTCTCCTCGGTGCGCTTCATCGCCGGTGGCAACCAGAACGGTGAAGACAAGGCTGTGAGCGACCTGCCGGTCGAAGAAATCAGCTTCAACTTCGCCCGCATCAAAACTACCTACACCCAGCAGAACCGCACCGACGGCCAGGCTGGCGGCAACATCGTCGGCGGCTGGGACCGCACCGCGAACAAAGTGTTTGCCTGATAACCTGCGTACCCGGGGGCCGCTACGGCGGCCCACATCCCACAGCGTGCCAGGTGACCTGGCACGCTGTTCATCTGCCATGACCAGAGTGTTTTATGCCTGAAATCCTCAATGACCTTTCGCTGGCAACGCTGACCGCACCCATCGAGGGTGGCAGTGGCGAAGACTTGAGCTTCTCTGCCTTGTTCGACCAGATCAAGGAGGCGCGCCGGGCAGACCCTGACTACCTGACCCAGGGCGACTGGCAAACCGACCTGAAGACCGCCGACTGGGAGCAGGTGGTCAACCTGTCGGCCCAAGGGCTGGCGCAGCAAAGCAAGGACCTGATGCTGGTAGCCTGGCTCAGCGAAGGGTTGGCCCAGCGTGAACATTTCGAAGGCATCACCTTTGGCCTTCGGCTGACCGAACAGGTACTGGAAGCATTCTGGGACACGCTGTACCCAACACTCGAAGATGGCCTGGACGAACGCGCTGCGCGGCTGTCCTGGCTGAAGACCACGCTCACCGACATTGCCGGTGGCTTGCCCATTACCCAAGGGCAGAATTTTGGCGTGTTGCGCTATGACGAATCACGCTACGTAGAAAACCTTGCCTTGCAGAACCCCAAGGCAATGCAGACCGCGCTGAACGAAGGCAAGATCAACGCCGAAATCTTCCAGCGCTCGGTGGCGCTTAGCGACACCGAACACCTGCGCACCAAGGCCCTGCAGATCGCCGCCAGCCTGGAGGCCTGCAAAGCCCTGCAAGCCAGTGCCGACCGCCTGTTCGGCCATGAGGCGCCCAGCTTTGCCAGCCTTGCCGACATGCTGTCGCGCGCCAGCCAGCTGGCTGAAAAACTGCTCAAGGACCGCGGTGTCGAACTGCACCCCGCCACTGTGGCAGCGGCAGAACCCGAAGCCACTGTTGCCCCCACCAGCGAAGCAGGTGAACCGATGAACACACCCGTCCAGGCCACCACGCCTGCGCCGATGCGCACGACGCCCCTGACCCGCGACGAAGCCTTCACCATGCTTGCGGGTATCGCCCAGTTCTTCAAGCAGAGCGAACCGCAGAGCCCGGTGCCTTACCTGATCGAACGCGCCATCAAGTGGGGCAACATGCCGCTGGAAGGCTGGCTGAGCGATGTGATCAAGGACAGCAACGTGGTGGACAACATTCGCGACGTGCTGGGCACCCGCGAGCCAAGATCCTGATGCTGTATCGGCTACCCGCGAAGAGGCCGGTACAGGCACCACAAATACTGCTAACGTGAGTGCTCTCAACCGCCAAGGACCGCTCAGATGCCGCCACGTTCACCCGCCCCCACCGGCTTCATTCGCGTTCGTGGCGCCCGCGAGCACAACCTGAAGAACATCGATGTGGATATCCCTCGCGACGCGCTGGTGGTATTCACGGGGGTGTCCGGCTCGGGCAAGTCCTCGCTGGCCTTCTCCACCCTCTACGCCGAAGCCCAGCGCCGCTACTTCGAATCGGTGGCGCCCTATGCCCGGCGCCTGATCGATCAGGTCGGCGTGCCGGACGTCGACGCCATCGAAGGCCTGCCGCCGGCCGTGGCCCTGCAGCAGCAACGCGGCACGCCGAGTGCACGTTCCTCGGTGGGCAGCGTGACTACACTGTCCAATTCGATCCGCATGCTCTACTCCCGCGCCGGCAGCTACCCGGCCGGGCAACCGATGTTGCATGCCGAGGACTTCTCGCCCAACACCCCGCAAGGTGCCTGCCCGGAGTGCCATGGGCTGGGGCGGGTCTATGAAGTGAGTGAAGCGACCATGGTCCCCGACCCGTCGCTGACCATCCGCGAACGGGCCGTAGCGGCCTGGCCGATGGCCTGGCAGGGGCAGAACCTGCGGGACATTCTGGTGACGCTGGGCTATGACGTCGATACCCCCTGGCGCGACCTGCCCCAGCAGCAACGCGACTGGATTCTCTACACCGAAGAAACACCCACGGTGCCGGTGTATGCCGGCCTGACCCCGGCGCAGACCCGCGCTGCGCTCAAGCGCAAGCTCGAGCCGAGTTACCAGGGCACCTTCAGCGGTGCCCGGCGCTACGTGCTGCACACCTTCATGCACTCGCAGAGCGCGCAGATGCGCAAGCGTGTGTCGCAGTACATGCGCCCCAGCCCATGCCCGCAGTGCCAGGGCAAGCGCCTCAAGCGTGAGGCGCTGGACGTAACCTTCGCCGGCTGCGACATAGGCGAGCTGTCGCGGTTGTCGTTGCAGGCGCTGGCCGAGGTGTTCCGTCAGGTTGCTGCGCCAGGCTATCTGGAGCAGCACGACGGCAACCTGACCCTGGAAAAACGCCTCGCCGCGCAACGCATCGCCAACGAACTGCTCGAACGCATCGGCCCCCTGCTCGACCTGGGCCTGGGCTACCTGGCCCTGGAACGCAGCACCCCTACCCTGTCCTCTGGGGAGCTGCAACGCCTGCGCCTGGCCACCCAGCTGAACTCGCAATTGTTCGGCGTGATCTACGTGCTGGACGAGCCGTCGGCCGGCTTGCACCCGGCCGACAGCGAAGCCCTGTTTGAAGCGCTGCAGCGCCTGAAGCAGGCTGGCAATTCGGTATATGTGGTGGAGCACGACCTGGATACCATGCGTCGTGCCGACTGGCTGGTGGATGTAGGGCCTGCCGCTGGCGAGCATGGCGGCACCATTCTCTACAGCGGGCCGCCCGCCGGCCTGGCCCGGGTCGAGCAGTCATGCACCCGGGCCTACCTGTTCAGTACATTGGCCCAGGCCACGCGCACACCTCGCCAGGCCCGCGACTGGCTGAAGCTCGAAGGCATCAGCCGCAACAACCTGCACGACCTCAGTGCCGCATTCCCGCTGGGTTGCTTTACCGCCGTCACCGGTATTTCCGGCTCGGGCAAGTCGAGCCTGGTCAGCCAGGCTCTGCTGGAGCTGGTGGGGGCGCACCTGGGCCATGCCGACCTGCGCAGCGAGCCTGAGGAGCAGAGCCTGGAAGATGAACCCGAACAGGCCAGCGGCGGGTTTGTCAGCGCCGGCCTTGGCAGCATCAAGCGCCTGGTGCAGGTCGACCAGAAACCGATCGGCCGCACGCCTCGTTCCAACCTGGCCACCTACACCGGCCTGTTCGACCATGTACGCAAGCTGTTCGCTGCCACCGAACAGGCCAAGGCACAAGGCTTCGATGCCGGGCGTTTCTCCTTCAACGTTGCCAAGGGGCGCTGCGAGAACTGCGAGGGCGAAGGCTTCGTCAGTGTCGAGTTGCTGTTCATGCCCAGCGTCTACGCGCCCTGCCCGACCTGCCATGGCGCTCGCTACAACCCGGAAACCCTGGCGGTGAGCTGGCAAGGCATGAACATCGCGCAGGTGCTGCAATTGACCGTCGACCAGGCCCTGCAAGTGTTCGCCGAGCAGCCAGCGGCGCGCCGCTGCCTGCAGGTGCTGCAGGACATCGGCCTGGGCTATTTGCGCCTGGGGCAGCCGGCCACCGAACTGTCCGGCGGCGAGGCGCAGCGCATCAAGCTGGCCACCGAGCTGCAGCGCATGGCCCGCGGGGCGACGCTGTATGTACTGGACGAACCTACCAACGGTTTGCACCCGCAGGACATCGACCGGCTGCTGGTGCAGCTCAACCGCCTGGTCGATGGCGGGCACAGCGTGGTGGTGGTCGAGCATGACATGCGGGTGGTCGCGCAGAGCGACTGGGTGATCGACATCGGGCCTGGGGCCGGGGATGCCGGGGGCCAGGTGGTGGTCAGCGGCACGCCACAGGTGGTGGCCGGGTGTGCTGAAAGCCGCACTGCGGCGTTTCTGGCCAAGGCCTTGTAGCGCCTGCACCGGCCTCTTCGCGGGTAAACCCGCTCCTACAGGTACTACACAGCTTGCAAGATCTGTGGTGACCCTGTGGGAGCGGGTTTACCCGCGAAGAGGCCGGTGCAGGCTGTAGACTGTTTTTTTGCAACGACCGCTCCAGTACAGTCTGCCCCATGGACAAATACGCCCCACGCCAGTGGCTCCCCCACGAAAAACCCAGCCTGCCGGGCTCCCCCTCCACGCCCCTGCACACACCCGCCAAACGCCTGGCCTACGGCGTGGTCGGGCTGCTGGTGGCGATCACTGGTGGCCTGGGCAACGCGCTGGTCACCGCCAACCTGGTATTCCTGCAGGGTGCGCTGGGAGCAACCACAGCGGAGATGGCCTGGCTGCCGGCCGCCTACGTAATGACCAACGTGTCCATCAACCTGCTGCTGGTGAAGTTTCGCCAGCAGTTCGGCCTGCGCGCGTTCACCGAGGTGTTCCTGGTGCTCTATGCCTTGGTCACCTTCGCCCATCTGCTGGTCAACGACCTCAACTCGGCCATCGCCGTGCGGGCGGCCCATGGCATGGTCGGTGCCGCGCTCAGCTCGCTGGGGCTGTACTACATGATCCAGGCGTTCCCGGCGCAATGGCGGTTGAAGGCTATGGTGCTGGGCCTGGGCGCCTCGCAGCTGGCGTTGCCGCTGGCGCGGATATTTTCCGAAGACCTGCTGCAGATCGCCGAATGGCGCGGCCTGTACCTGTTCGAGCTGGGCCTGGCGCTGGCCGCGCTGGGCTGCGTGCTGATGCTCAAGCTGCCCCCCGGTGACCGCTTCAAGACCTTCGAGCCGCTGGACTTTCTCACCTTCTCGCTGATGGCCAGCGGCACCGCCCTGCTTTGCGCCGTACTGTCACTCGGGCGTATCGACTGGTGGCTGGAGGCTCCCTGGATCGGCATGGCCCTGGCGGCCTCGATCGCGCTGATCTTCAGCGGCCTGGCCATCGAGCACAACCGCCAGAACCCGCTGCTGATGACCCGCTGGCTGGGCAGCGGCGCAATCATTCGCCTGGCCCTGTGCGTGGTGCTGATCCGCATGGTCACCTCGGAGCAGTCCACCGGGGCGGTCGGCTTCCTGCAGGCGCTGAACCTGGGCAGCGAGCAGATGCGCACGCTATACGCGGTCATGCTGCTGGGCGCGGTGGCAGGCCTGGTCAGCAGTGCCCTCACCATCAACCCCAACCACCTGGTGATCCCGCTGTTCATCTCGCTGCTGGCCATGGCCACCGGCGCCTTCATGGACAGCAGCTCGAGCAACCTCACCCGCCCGGCACAGATGTACCTCAGCCAGTTCCTGCTGGCATTCGGCAGCACCTTCTTCCTCGGCCCATCCATGGCCCTTGGCATCAGCCATGTGCGCGCCAACCCGCGCAACCTGGTGAGTTTCTCGGTGCTGTTCGGCATCTGCAACAACCTCGGCGGCCTGATTGGCGCGGCGCTGCTGGGAACCTTCCAGACCTGGCGGGAGAAATTCCATTCCAGCCACCTGATGGACCGCCTCAGCTACCTGGAACCGTTGGTTACGGCCCGCGTGCAAAGTGGCGGTGCCGGCTACGGCGGCATCATTGCCGACCCGGCCCTGCGCAGCGAAGCCGGCATGCGCCTGCTGGCCAGTGCCGCCACCCGCGAGGCGAACATCATGGCCTACAACGATGTGTTCGTGCTGATCGGCAGCATCGCTATCCTGACCATGATCTGGATCTGTATCCGTAGCACCTGGCTCTGGCACACCAAACGCCGGGCCCTTTCCCCTGACTCCACCCCCGGCGCGCCCACCCGATGACCGACAACACCCGCACCACGACCACCACCGCCATCGCCGAAACCCCGGAAGGCGCCACGCCGCCCAGCGAGCCGACCAGCCCGGTGCGTTCGCGGCGGGTGCGTATCCTCTCGTCGATCAGCTTCGCCTGTGTGGCCCTGGCCGGCATTCTGCTGGTGCTGTATGCCTGGCGCCTGCCGCCATTCAGCAGCGCCATCGAAAGCACCGAGAACGCCCTGGTGCGCGGCCAGGTAACCATCATCGGGCCGCAGTTGAGCGGCTATATCGTCGATGTGCCGGTGCATGACTTCCAGTTCGTCAAGGCCGGCGACCTGCTGGTGCAACTGGACGACCGCATCTACAAGCAACGCCTGGCCCAGGCCATCGCCCAGCTGCAGCAACAACAGGCGGCCCTGGCCAACAACCTGCAGCAACGTAACAGTGCCGAAGCCACCATTGCCCAGCGCCAGGCCGCCATCGGCGATGCCGCCGCCCAGGCAACCAAAGCCAGGGCCGACCTCGGCCGCAACCAGGCGTTGGTCAGCGATGGCTCGGTGTCGCGGCGCGACCTGGACCTGGCCCGAGCCAGCGAAGCTGCAGCGGTCGCCAGCCTTGCCCAGGTCAAAGGCAGCACTGGAAATCGCCCGCCAGGACCGCGAAACGGTGGTGGTCAACCGGGCCGCGCTGGAGGCCTCGGTGGAAAACGCCAAGGCCGCCGTGGAGCTGGCCCGCATCGACCTCGACAACACCCGCGTCACCGCCCCGCGCGACGGCCAGCTGGGGCAGATCGGCACGCGACTGGGGGCCTATGTCAATTCCGGAGCGCAGTTGATGGCGCTGGTGCCCGACACCTTGTGGGTGATCGCAAACATGAAGGAAACCCAGATGGCCAATGTGCACATTGGCCAGCCGGTGAGTTTCACCGTGGATGCGCTGAACCATCTGAAGCTGCATGGGCATGTGCAGCAGATCTCACCGGCCACTGGCTCGGAGTTCGCCTTGCTGCAGGCGGACAATGCCACCGGCAACTTCGTCAAGATTGCCCAGCGCATACCGGTGCGGATTACCGTGGATGCCGACCAGCCGGAGGCTCGGCGCTTGCGGCCGGGGATGTCGGTGGTGGTCAGTATCGATACCCGTGGCGAACAGTGATGTTGCCTTTACCGGCCCAATCGCCGGCAAGCCAGCTCCCACAGTTACGGTGCAGCTCTCAAGGCCTGTGGTGTACCTGTGGGAGATTGCCCAGCCCTTTGGGCTGCGCTTTCGCGCACAGAACCAATATCGCTCGTCTGACGCGTCCTTTGTAGGAGCAGCCTTGTGCTGCGAAGAGGCCGGTACAGCCAATAGACAGGCTTTGTCAGTACCGGCCTCTTCGCAGCACAAGGCTGCTCCTATAGAACCTCGCCGAACCAATGAGTCATGTGTTGTTCTATGAGAGCTGGCTTGCCGGCGATTGGGCCACAGCAGCCCACACAGAGATGCCGTCTTGCCATGATTGCGCCGCTCTAGCTCGTAGGTTCTAATCGCGAACGACCCGTTTGCCTTTGTCACTCAAGGAAGTGTCACCATGTACAGGAAGATCGTGCCGCTGGCGCTGTTGGCAACGCTGGCCGGTTGCTCGAACAGCGAGGAAACCAGCGAGGCCAGTTTCCAGAAGGCCGCCCAGGCCTACCTCGATACCCAGTACCCACACTGCTTCGTCATCAGTTCATTCCCGACCAAGACCCAGGACTTCGACCTCCATGGCACCAACAAGGCGTTGCATGCCCTGGCCCAGGTAGGTGTGGTCAGCGAAAAGGAGATCTCGCGCACCGAGGTGCCCGCCCGCCTGTGGCAAGCGGCACGCACGGACATCTACTACGCCTATGACCTCACCGACGAAGGCCGCAAGTATTACAAGGCGGATAACGGGCTGTGCTTCGGCAAGGCTCAGGTCACCGCGATCGAGCAGTTCAGTGAGCCGAGCGAGGTGACTGGGCAGAAGATGTCGAATGTGACCTATGCCTACAAGATCACCGGGTTACCGGCTTGGGCCGGGGATGACGGGGTCAAGGCCAGCATTGCCGAACTGGGCAAGGCGGTGGCCAGCAATGACGCACCGCTCAAGGAAACCCGGGCGATGGTGCTGACCAGCCAGGGGTGGCGGTTGCAGGAGAAATAGCCGTGTGCTTTACCGGCCTCTTCGCGGGCTCGCCCGCTCCCACAGGTGCACCACTGGTTTTGAGAGCTGCGCTGTACCTGTGTGCGGGCATGCCCGCGAAGAGGCCGGTACAAGCGGCTTACATCCACCAGGCCAGCACCACCGGCAACCAGGCAAACGACAGCACCGTGGAACACATCACCAGGTTCGCTACCTGCTCCGGCTCGCGGTTGGCGCGCACCGCCATCAGGTAATTGAACACCGCCACCGGCATCGCCGACTGCACCACCAGCACCGCACGCTCCAGGTTGCCCATGCCCAGCGCCGCACCTACCGCCCAGCCCACGGCAGCCCCCAGGCCAATGCGCAAGCCGCCCAGCAGCATGCCGCTGCCCACATGGCGCAGGCGAATGCTGGCCAGCGACACGCCCAGTGTCAGCAACATCAGCGGGATGGTCATGCCGCCCAGCAGGTCTGCGGTATTGGCCAGCCAGCGCGGCAACTCGAAATCGAGAAAGATGATCGGCATGGCGCCGGCCAGGCTGATCACGATAGGGTTGCGCAGCAGTGCCTTGAACGAAGCCGCAGTACCGGAAATGGCCATGCCGAGGGTGAACTGCACGATCGACAGGGTCAGGAAGAACGCCACGGCCAGGGCCAGCCCGTGTTCGCCAAAGGCATAAAGGCTGATCGGCAGGCCCATGTTGCCGGTGTTGGGGAACATGAACGCCGGCAACAGCACACGCCAGTGCATGCCCGAAGCGCGGCACACCAGCAAGCCGGCCAGGGCCATGCCCAAGGTGCACAGCAGGCAGGCCATGGCCATGCTGGTGAAGGCGTTCGGGTCCAGCTCGGTGCGGCTGAGCGTGGACAGCACCAGCGACGGGGTGCCGACGGTCATCACCACCCGGGCGATGAATTCGGTGGGGTAGTCCAGGCCCTTGCGGGCCCAGGCATAGCCGATGCCGGCGACGATGAAAACCGGGGCCAGGACGGCGAACAGCGAAGCGAACATGGGGGCCTTCCTTGGGGGTGGGCCCCGCATTATGCCGCAGTCTTCGGGATTGCCGGTGCTGCTTTGCAGCCCAATCGCCGGCAAGCCGGCTCCCACAGGTACAGCGCCAAGCCTTGAGGTATCACCACCATGCGGGAGTAGCTGTCTTGTGTTGCCTGTTCTGGCCTCATCGCCGGCAAGCCGGCCCCCATAGGTACTGCACAATGCTTGAGGGCGATGCAGTCGAGGTGGGAGCTGGCTTGCCGGCGATTGGGCCGCAAAGCGGCCCCGGGATGTCCGCCCAAGACGCATTCGTGTCGCCCACAGACTGCGGCGTCTCGTCGCACACCCAAGCCCCTTGGGCAAAACCGTGCAAGCCCGTAGAATCGCGCTTCCTTTTCGCCCGTCGCCTTGAACGGTGGCAACCGGCAACGTCGCATCCAGCCCAGGCACATCCGTGCAGCCACTCGGCCCCGTTCGGGTCGAGCCGGTGTGCGCGTCCGAAAAGGCGCTCATTCCGCTCATCCAACTAGAGGTACCTATGTCTCCGCGTTTGCTGGCCATGGCGCTGGCGCCCCTGCTCGGGCTGTTCATCATTGCCCTGGGCAACGGCTTCATGTCTTCCCTTACCACCCTGCGCCTGGGCGCTGCCGGCGAATCAGCCACCACCATCGGTGTGGTCTCCTCGACCTACTTCATCGGCCTGACCCTGGGTGCCATCTTCAACGACCGGCTGATCCTGCGCATCGGCCATATCCGCGCCTATACCAGCTTCGCCTCGCTGATCGCCGTAACCATCCTGCTGCAAGGCCTGTTCTACGACGTCACCTGGTGGTCGGTGCTGCGCCTGATCAACGGCTGGGCGGCAGTGGGCGTGTTCCTGGTGATCGAAAGCTGGCTGCTGCTGGCCGGTGACGCCAAGATCCGCGGCCGCCTGCTGGCGCTGTACATGATCGCCTTCTACGGCGCCGGGGTCATCGCCCAGGCCGGCCTTGGCGAAATCACCCAGATGGGTGACACCGCACCGTTCATGCTGGCCGGCGTGCTCGCCGCCCTGTCGGTACTGCCCATCGTGATCCTGCCGCGGGTGTCGCCACTGCTGGACCAGGTCGAACCGCTCAAGCCGCGCCAGTTGCTGGGCGTTGCGCCGTCGGGCCTGGTCGGCTGCTTCGGTTCGGGTGTGGCCATTGCCGGCATCTATGCCCTGCTGCCGCTGTACCTGCAGCGCATCGGCCTGGATGTGGGCGAGGTCGGCAACATGATGGCCTGGGTAATTCTGGGTGCCATGCTGCTGCAATACCCGGTCGGGCGCTGGTCTGACCGCAAGGACCGCCAGGATGTGCTGATCGCCCTGGCCGGGCTGTGCGTGCTGCTGTCGCTGGTGACGGTGTTCCTGCCGCCTGACTCGATCCTGCTGCCGGCGATGCTGTTCCTGCTGGGTGGTGGCGTGTTCACCCTGTACCCGGTGGCGGTCAGCCATGCGGCCGACCGCGCGCCATCGGATGCACTGGTGCCGATGATCCAGGGCCTGCTGCTGATCAACTCGCTGGGTTCGGCCATGGCGCCGGTGGCGATTTCGCCGATGATGACCGAGTTTGGCGAGGCCGGATTGTTCTGGGCCTTTGCCGTGGTCAACCTGGCCATGGTGTGCTTCTTCATGTGGCGCCGAGGCAAGCGCCCGGCGGCAGAACACCCGGCTCCGTTTACAGCTTCGACCACCTTCTCGCCGACCGGTGCCGAGCTGCGGGTGACCGAAGATCTGATGCACGCGGCGCAGGAGCACCCACCGCTGGAGCCGGTGGAGAGTGCTGCGCCAGCGCAGGCGCAGCGTTCAGAATCGCATTGACTCCGGGGCTGCCTTGCAGCCCTTTCGCAACACAAGGCCGCTCCCACAGGGGCCGCGCAGGTTTGTGGATCTGGCTTTAGCCATTCACCAGGTTGGCCGGGCGCTCACCAGCCAGGGCACTGAGCAGGTTGTCCACCGCACAGCGCGCCATGGCCTGGCGGGTTTCCTCGGTCGCCGAGCCGATATGCGGGGTCGCCACCACGTTGTCCAGCTGCAACAACGGCGACTGCGCCGACAGCGGCTCCTGCACGAACACGTCCAGGCCGGCGCCGCGTATGCGCCGGGCACGCAACGCTTCGATAAGCGCTTGCTCATCCACCACGCGCCCGCGGGAAATGTTCACCAGGATTGCCTGGGGCTTCATCAGCGCCAGCTCCCGCGCGCCGATCAGGCCTTCGGTGCTGGCACTCAGCGGCACGGTCAGGCAAACGAAATCCGCCTGCTGCAACAGCTCGTCCAGGCTGCATTGACGCGCAGCATGGCGCGCCTCCACCTCTGGCTTTGCACGCTGACTGTGATACAGCACACGCATGCCAAAGCCGGCCGCGGCGCGCCGGGCCAGGGCCTCGCCGATGCGGCCCATGCCGACGATGCCCAGCGTCTTGCCGTGCACATCACTGCCGAAATGCGCCGGGCCGAGGTTGGCCTGCCAGTTCCCGTCTCGCACCCAGTTCGCCAGCTCCACCACCCGCCTGGCGGTGGCCAGGATCAAGGCGAAGCCCGTGTCGGCGGTGGTTTCGGTCAGCACGTCGGGCGTGTTGGTCAACATCACGCCACGCCGGCTGAGTTCGGCGATGTCGTAGTTGTCGACACCGACCGAAACGCTGGACACCACTTCAAGCTGTGGCGCCAGGTCGAGCAAGCTGGCGTCCAGGCGCAGGCTGGCCCCCAGCAGCCCGTGCGCAGCCGGCAAGGCATCGCGCAGACGGGCCAGGCCATCGGGCTGGGAGGTATCCACCCAGGTCACCTCGACGCGCTCTTGCAGGCGTGCCATCAAGTCGTCGGACAGGCGTTTGTACAGGACGATTCGCTTCTTCATTGCACAGGTTCCTAATGGTTCATGGCCAGACGCGAGTTGCCGCGCTTGGCCCGGCCGGATGTCTGGGAAGTATTGAGTGCGGCGGTAAGCGCCACTGCGGCCAGCAGCGCACCGCACATGAACAGGTAGGAGGCACCAGGCCCGCCGGTGACGCCATTGAGGTAACCCACCAGCCACGAGCCACCGAACGAGCCCAGCGCGCCCATGCTGTTGATCAGTGCCATGGCACCACCGGCGACGTTGGCCGGCAGGATCTCGGGCACGATTGCGAAGAACGGGCCATAGGGTGCGTACATGCAGGCGCCGGCGACCACCAGCAACGCGTACGACAGCCAGAAGTGCTCGCTGCCCAGGGCGTACGAGCCATAGAACGCAACGGCGGCGATCAGCAGTGGCGGCCAAACGAAGCGCTTGCGCTTCTGCAAGCGGTCGGACGCCCACGACACACCCACCATGCCCAGCACCGCCGCCAGGTAAGGTACCGACGACAGCCAGCCGGCCTGCACGATGTCGAGGTTGGCCGCCTGCTTGAGGATCGACGGCAACCACAGCACGAAGCCATACACACCGATGCTCCAGCAGAAGTACTGCAGCGAAAGGATGATCACCTGCGGCGAGCGGAACGCCTCGCGGTAGTTCTTCACCGGCTTGATACCTTGCTGCTCGGCAGCCAGCGCCTGCTCAAGGGCGGCCTTTTCCTGCGCGCTCAGCCAGTTCACCTGGGCCGGGCGGTCATCCACCAGGCGCCACCAGAAGAACGCCCAGACGACGGCGGGCAGGCCTTCGATGATGAACATCCAGCGCCAGTCGTAATGCTTGACCAGGTAGCCCGACACCACCGACATCCACAGGATGGTCACCGGGTTGCCGAGGATCAGGAAGGTATTGGCGCGCGAACGCTCGGCGCGGGTGAACCAGTGGCACAGGTACACCAGCATGGCCGGCATCACCGCCGCCTCCACCACCCCGAGCAGGAAGCGGATGCCGATCAGCATGTAGACGTTGCTGACCACGCCGGTGAGCGTGGCAAGGCCGCCCCAGAGTATCAGGCAGACAAAGATCAGCTTCTTCACACTGCGCTTTTCGGCATAGATGGCACCGGGCACCTGGAAGAAGAAGTAACCAAGGAAGAACAGTGCCCCCAGCAGCGAAGACAGTGCGGGGGTGATATGCAGGTCTTCAGCCATGCCGGAAGCGGCGGCGAACCCGTAGTTGGCGCGGTCCAGGTACGCCAGGCTATAGGTGAAGAACACGATCGGGATGATGTACCACCAGCGGCGAGGTGCCAGGCTTTGGCTTTGCATGGTTCGTTTCTCCTGAGCTTTTTGTTTTTGTTGCAACAGGTGTTTCGGGTCAAGTGTTCAGGCGCTTCTGCGCAGGTCGTGGGCTTGCAGCTCATGGCGCAGCGGCAGCCCTTCCATGTCGCCACGCGACTGCACGGCGCGGCTGCCGCACCAGTTGCCACGCGCCACTGCCTCGGCTACCGGGTGGCCGTCCAGCAGCGCACTGAGCACGCCGACGGCAAAGGCATCGCCGGCGCCAACGGTGTCTACCACCTGGCTGACCGGCACTGGCGCCACCTGGCCTTCGCCCTTGGCGCTGCGGAAGTAGGCACCGGCGTCGCCCAGCTTGATCACCACCAGTTCCACCCCTTGGTCGAGGTAGAAAGCGGCGATGTCTGCCGGGGTGTGCTGCCCGGTCAGCAGGCGGCCCTCTTCCAGGCCTGGCAGCACCCAGTCGGCCTTGGCCGCCAGGGCATTGACTTCGCGCACCATGCTGCTTTGGTCAGGCCACAGCGAGGGGCGCAGGTTGGGGTCGAACGAGATGCTGCGCCCGGCGGCACGCATGGCGTCCATCAACGCATGCGACAGCGCCCGGCAGCCGTCCGACAGCGCCGGCGGGATGCCGGTGGCGTGCAAGTGGCGGGCCTGCAGAGAACCCGGGCGCAGCAGCGCCGGCGACAGCCGGCTGGCTGCCGAACCACGGCGGAAGTACTCCACCGCCGGATCGCTGCCGTCATCGCAGCGGGCCTTGAGCTGGAAGCCGGTGGGGTAGCTGGCATCCACCTCGACGCCGGAGCAGTCCAGCCCTTCGCGGCGCAGGCTGTCGAGCACGAAACGGCCCAGCGAATCGTCACCCACCCGGCTCAGCCAGCGGACCTTGAAGCCCAGCCGCGCCAGGCCGATGGCCACGTTGCTGTCGGCGCCGGCAATGCGCTTGCCGAACTGGCCGACACTGGCCAGGTCGCCGGCCTGCTCGGCGACGAACATGGCCATGGTCTCGCCGAAACACAACACGTCATGCTCATGCATGGCTCAGCTCCTCACTCGATACGCCCTGCCCCAGCGCCGCCAGGTCGCGCACCTGGGCACGGGTCAGCGCCAGCAGATCGTCGCTCACCAGCGGGTACTCGACAGCACGCACCACGCCGGGGGTGAACTCGGCCATCAGCTCGGCCCACTCCTGCAGGTCCGCAGTCTCTGGCGGGACGGCTACCAGGCGGCCATCGGCCCGGCGCTGCACGGCCTTGCAGTGCACATAGCGCACCCAGCGGCCAAGCTGCCGTGCGGCGTGCCGGGCAGGCTCGCCCTGCCACTGCCAGTTACCGATGTCGAAGGTCATGCCCAGGGTCAGCCCGAGCTCGTCGGCGCGCTGGAAAAACTGCTGCAGGGGTTCGATCCGTCCACCTTGCGCGGTCTGGTCGTTCTCCACCAGCAGCAATGGCCCGTGCGCCGGCAACAGCGTCGTCAAGGCCGCGACGTCACAGCCCGCATGGTAGTGGCCCAGGGAAACCTTGAGCGCGACCGCGCCAAGGGCGCGGGCAGTTTCCAGCTTTTGCGCCAATTGCGGGTCAAGTTCGCCTTGTGCGGTCCACAGTTCCAGGGGTGTGGAGTACAGGCACTCCAGGCGTAGCGCGGCAATGGCTGCAGCCAGCGCTGCAGTGTCCGGCGCACGAGTGAACAGTTCTTCGCGCAGCTCCACGCGGGTAACGCCGGCGGCAGCCAGCAGGTCAAGGAACTGCTGCTGGCCACGTTGCCGGACAAAGTCGGCACCGTAGCTGGAGAGGCTGATGGAAACGGGGTTCGAGTGCATTGTTTTTGTCCTTATGAAACCGGTTTCATTTTTTGATGACAGCAGGCGCGCAGGTGCCTGCCTGTGATTACTGTGGCTGGGTTGAACCTCGGATGATCAGCTCGGCCTTGAAGTCGATGCGCCGGGCTGCCCCGCTGTCGCCGCGCAGGCGGCCAAGCAGGCTCTCGAATGCCGCCACGCCGATTCGCTCGGTGGGCTGGGCCAGTGCAGTGATGCCGCTGCCGACCAAGGGGTACCAGTCGAGGTCGTCGAGGGCGATCAGCCCGACGTCCACGAACAGATTGCGCCCTGCTTCGTGCAGGGCCCGGGTCACGGCCAGGGTGGCGACACCGTTGAAGGTGAAGATGGCCTGCGGGCCATGGCCGTTGCCGGCGAGGAACGCAGCCAACTGCTCATCAAGCCCGGTGCCGGTCTCCAGCACCTGTTGGCGCATGCCGGGCCGACGGCTGACCGAGGATCCGAACGCCTGTACTCGCTCCAGGCGCGAGCTGGTGCCATCGAGGGGTTCGGTTACCGCCAGGATATCGCGGTAGCCTTGAGCTTGCAGGTGGTCGAGGGCCTGCTCGACCGCATCGGCATTGTCCAGGCCCACCAGGTCGACATTCAGTTCGGGCAACTGGCGGTCGACCAGCACCATGGGAATGTCGCGCTGCAGGTTGAGCAATTCGCCGGGGTGATGGCCAAGCGTGTTCACGATCAGCCCTTCGACGTTGTAGGACTGCAGGGCCACAAGATGGTGACGCTCCTGCTCGTCGTCGCGGTTGGTGTTGCACACCACCAGGCTGTAGCCGTGCTGGCGGCAGGCAGTTTCCACGCCATGCATCACGGCCACTGAATAGGGGTTGAGGATATCGGCCACCAGCATGCCGATCAGGCGCGTCTGGCCGCGCTTCAGGCCACGGGCCATCTGGTTGGGGCGGTAACCGAGGCGCTCGATGACCTCTTCCAGGCGCTTGGCGGTGGCTTCGGCGAGCAACTGGCGGTCACCGCCGATGTAACGGGAGACGGTGGCCTTGGAAACGCCAGCGACACGCGCTACTTCGCTGATGGTGACCCGTTCGCGGGCATGGGCAGGCGCGTCGGTCATGGGCTGTCCTTATGATTGTTGTGATAGCGATGAAACCGGTTTCAATACAGCAAAATCGCACGCGCTCGTCAACATGCCGTTGGTCGGGAGTGCGATATCCATGCATAGTAAATGCAATAAGAATGCTCTTTAACTAACTGATAAATATAGAAAAGTAAATGCAAAACCCTGTGGGAGCGGGTTCACCCGCGAATGCGATTTTGAATGTGCCGACGCATTCGCGGGTAAACCCGCTCCCACAGTGGATTGGGGGTGCAGACAGAGGGATGCAGTTAACGGAGGGATTTCACGTCACTGGCAGTGACGGCACTGCCCTGGTTACCCCAACTGGTGCGAATGAAGTTCACCACCTCGGCAACCTCCTGGTCACTCAGGCGCCAGCCGAACGCCGGCATGGTGAAGTTCGACGGTGCCGCGTGCGTCGCCGGCACCGTGCCCCCCGCCAATACCACGTGGATCAGCGATGTGGCATCCGCCGTCTGCACCACCGGGTTGCCGGCCAGGGCCGGGAACACGCGGGTATAGCCCTGGCCATCGGTACGGTGGCAGGCCGCGCAATTGTCGATGTACACCGCCGCTCCGGGCTTGCTGTCGTCACCCTTCCATAGCGCATCCGCCACCTGTTTGTCGTACACGTGCGGCTGGTCGTCAGGGTTGCTCGGTGGCAGCGTCTTCAGGTAGCGGGCGATGGCGGTCAGGTCGGCGTCGCTCATGTGTTGCATGCTGTGCTCGACCACGTCGCTCATGCCACCGAACACGGCGCTGCGGTCGCTACGGCCAGTCTTGAGAAACTGCACCAGCTGCTCTTCGCTCCAGCTACCCAGGCCGTCCTTGTGGTCGCCACGCAGGTTCTTGGCAATCCAGCCTTCCAGCGGTGCACTACCGGCCAGGAACTGCTCGCCATCCTGTGGGCTCAGTGCCTTTTCCTGCATGGTCAGCGCCCGCGGTGTATGGCACGCACCACAGTGCCCCAGGCCCTCGACCAGGTAGGCACCGCGGTTGACCACCGGGTCGGCTGCCGCCGATGCCTGCCAGGGCTTGGCCTCTGGCGCGAACAACCCACGCCAGACCGCCAGCGGCCAGCGCATGCTCAGCGGCCAAGGGATATCGGTGGCCTTGTTCGGCTGCTCGACCGGTTCCACGCCCTTCATGAAGTAGGCATACAGCGCTTGCATGTCCTGCTCGCTGACGCGTGCATAAGACGGATATGGCATGGCGGGATACAGGGTGCTGCCGTCCTTGCCGATACCCTTGCGCACCGCCCGGTCGAAGTCTTCGAAGCTGTACTGGCCGATACCACTGGCCGCCGGGGTGATGTTGGTGGAGTACACCGTGCCGATCGGTGTCTCCATCGGCAGCCCACCGGCGAACGGCTTGCCGCCCTTGGCGGTATGGCAGGCGACGCAGTCGCCGGCGCGGGCCAGGTACTCGCCCTGGCGCACCTGCGAATCGTCATTCGGCGCAGCCTGAGCGGCCACGCTGGCACCCAGCAGGGTTGCGATCAACATTGTCTTCATGCGCATCGCTCCTCAAGCCTGAACCAGCGGGCCAGGGTTTTTCAGGTACTGCTCGCGGATGGCGCGGGCCGACCAGTAGGTCAGCGCAGCCACCAGCCCGGTCGGGTTGTAGCCCAGCCCTTGGGGGAACGCCGAAGCCCCTGGAACGAACACGTTGTGCACGTCCCAGCTTTGCAGATAGCGGTTCAACGCACTGGTCTTCGGGTCGGTGCCCATGATCGCGCCGCCGTTCAGATGGGTGGTCTGGTAGCTGGCGGTGTTGAAGTGGTCCTTGACCTTCTTGCCCAGCACGGCAATGGTCTTGGGGTTCATCGCCTGGGCGATCTTGCTCAGCTTGTCGACCATGAACTGGTTCATCCTGATGTCGTTTTCCTGCCAGTCGAAGGTCATGCGCAGCAGCGGCTGGCCATAGGCGTCGCGGTAGGTCGGGTCGAGGTCCAGGTAGTTGCCACGGTAGGACTGGTGGGCGCCGTGGGCGTCCATCGACACCTGGTGGGTGTAGTAATCGGCGGTGGCCTTCTTCCAGGCGCTGCCCCAGGCCGGTGTGCCAGGCGGGGTGGCGCCGCCGGCAATCGGCCGTGTGCCGGCCTGGTTCACCCACATCGGCGAGCCACCGACGAAGCCGTGCGGGCCATGGTCGAAGTTGTCGGCGTTGAAGTCATCGATGGCGATGCCGTTGCCACCGGCGCCGATGAAGTTGTTGGTGTAGGTGTCCTTGTCGAAGAACGCCTTGACCGTGCCCATGTTCTGGTAGGCGAAGTTACGCCCGACCACGCCTTCGTTCCTGATGGGGTCGTACGGTTTGCCGATGCCGGACAGCAGCATCAGGCGTACGTTGTTGAACTGGAACGCCGCCAGGATCACCAGGTCCGCCGGCTGCTCCACTTCCCGCCCCTGGGCGTCGATGTAGGTGACGCCGGTGGCCTTGCGCTTGCTGTCGTCCAGGTTCACCCGCAGCACATGGGCGTTGGGCCGCAATTCGAAGTTCGGCACCTGGCGCAGCGCCGGCAGGATGTTCACGTTGGGCGAGGCCTTGGAGTACATGTAGCACACGTAGCCGCTGCAGAAACCGCAGAAGTTGCATGGCCCCATCTGCGCCCCGTACGGGTTGGTGTACGAGCCAGAGGTGTTGGCCGAGGGCAGGTTGTAGGGCTTGTAGCCCAGGCTGGCCGCCGCCTTTTCGAACAGCCTGGCCGACACCACGTTTTTCTGCGAAGGCAGCGGGAACGGGCTGGAACGGTCTGGCGCATAGGGGTTGCCGCCCTTCCCTTCGCCAACGACCTGGCCGTTGACGGTCCAGGCCTGGCCAGAGGTACCGAATACCTTTTCGGCAAAGTCGAAGTGCGGTTCCAGTTCTTCGTAGCTGACCCCGAAGTCCTGGATCGTCATGTCTTCGGGGATGAACTTGCGCCCGTAGCGTTCTTCGTAGTGGCTGCGCATGCGCAGCTCCATCGGGTCTACCCGGAAGTGCACGCCAGACCAGTGCAGGCCTGCGCCACCTACACCTTTGCCCGGCAGGAAGGCACCGAGCTGGCGATTGGGCAGCGCCACGTCGTTCATGCCGTGGCGGATGGTGACGGTCTCTTTCGACACATCGACGAACAGCTTCTTGCGCACGCTGTAGGTCAGCTCGTCGATCACCTGCGGGTAGCTGCCTTCCGGGTAGGTGTCCTGCATCGGCCCCCGCTCCAGGGCCAGCACTTGCAGCCCCGCCTCGGTCAGTTCCTTGGCCATGATCGCGCCGGCCCAGCCGAAGCCCACGATCACCGCGTCCACTTTTTTCATCACGGTCGTCATGCCTCAGGCCCTCTCGCCACGGATCGAAACAGCGGGGAACGGGTAAGGCTCGTTGCGCTCGACCCAATCCATGAAATCGGCGCGGGCGCCGGGGAAGCCGATCTGGGTCCAGCCGACCATGCCTTTGTTGCCGCCATGGATCGGGTCGCAGAAGAACCCTTCACGGGTGTTCTGCACCAGCAGGCTGAAGAACACCTTGGCTGGCACGGCGTCGAAAACCAGCTCTCCAGCCTCGATCTTGCTGAGAATGCGGTCTCGGGTAGCGCTATCTTGCGCAGCAAAAACTTGCCCTGAATTGGCCTTGCACCAGCCGTCCACGGCGGCGATGCCCAGGCGGTAGATCTGTTGCGGGCTGAGTTGCAGCTGGTAACCCAGTTCGGGCGCGGCGTCGGCCTTGAACGGGCCCTGCATGTACCACTGCGCGCCGGTTGCGTAGGGGGTGTTCATCTGCCGGTCGATGAATTCGGCAGCGCCTGCTTCAAGTGCACCGGGACCAAGCTCGTCGGCCGGGATGATGCGCGAGACGGCCGCCTGCACGAAGGCCCACTCCTCGGCAGTGAAGAACGTCGGCTGGTAGTTGCCCGCTGGCGGCGTGGCCGGCACTTTGGGCTCGTGTTGCGGGGCCGCAAGCAGCTGACTGGCACCCACGCCAAGCCCCGTGCTGGCCACGGTGACCACGGGGATCAAGGTCAAGGTCTTGCGCAGAAAGTCCCTGCGCGGGTTGTCGGGGGCATGCTCAGGCATTGCGAATCCTCATCGGCTGTGTGCGGCCTTGAAAAGCGCCATCTGATTTTCAATATGGGGGGTGGTCTTGATGGGCCATCAAGAAAACAGCCGGATAATCTAGCGCGTTCAGAAATGTTTTGAAACCGGTTTCATGCCGTGCTTGCCTGCCATGAAAGATGCTCCTAAGCCTATGCATCCAGCCAAGGGTATTTTTCACACTAAGGACGCTTTGAGCTGCATCTTCAGATTCTGAAATGCACAAAGGAAGAATCTTCCTACGATCGCATCGGACGTTTCGGGATTCCCGATAGATTGATTCCTGGTTTACGTTCGGGCTTCAGCCAAATGCCTGCGACTAGCCGCGTGGATACTCCATGCCACCATGCAGCGATGGCGCGCCGACAAACGAGGATTAAGGATGTCCGATGAGCCCGATGTAACTGTGAAAACACTACACAGGAAGAAAAAGCCGGTCCTGCTGGAGGATATCCAAGGGAACCCGCTACCTCGCTCCAGCACCGAATCTGGGCAAGCCATGGATCTTCCTGGCTACTCAGCCGACCCGGACTTCCAGCTACGCGGCGGCTTCGCCAACCTGATGCTCGACGCGGCCAACCCGCTGTTCGGCCTGGTCATACGCCTGCGTACGCTGGATGACCTGCCCAACATCGAACATGTGCACAAGACCCTGCAGATTCAGGTCAGCACAATCCGCGAGGAAATACAGCAGCACGGTTATTCCTCTGTGCACCTCGAAGCCTATTCCTATGCCTTGTGCCTTTACCTGGACGAGGCCGTGATGAGTCGCCCCTGGGGGAACAATTCGTGCTGGAGCCACGAACCGCTGCTCAGCATCTTCCATGGCGAAACCCAGGGTGGCGAGAAGATCTTCGTGTTGCTGGAGCGGTTGATGCAGTCTCCGGAGGAGTTCCAGGATGTGCTGGAGTTCCTGTACTTCTGCTTTTGCCTGGGCCTGAAGGGCAAGTACGCCCTGGACCCGAAGTGCGATGAAATCATCAACGCCCTGATTTCGCGGATGCACAAGGTCATTCGTGCACTGCGCGGCCCCACGCCGGAATTCCCGGGCGACCCCTATACCAACGTGGTCCATCGCCCCCACCGCATGCGTCGTCGGGAATGGCCCTGGTGGAGCCCGTTGGTGATCTCCGCCATCGCCATGGTCTGCGCCTACTGCTACTACAGCTACCGCCTGAGCTTGATCACCGCCGAGGTGCTGGAGTCGCTCAACGGCATTTTGCAGCAGTAGCAAAGGGGATCCGCATGCCTAGCCAATCCGACTTGCGCTTCACCTTCCAGCCGCTCGCTGGCCAGATTGACTTCGAGGTGGTTTCGTTCGAACTCGACGAAATGATCAGCTCACCGTTCCAGCTGAAGCTGGAATTGATCAGTTTTGAAGACGAGGTCGACTTCGGCCAGTTGCTCGACCAACCAGTGCTGTTCACGATCTGGCGCGGTGAGCGCCCCCCTGCGCTATGTGCACGGCCTGGTCAGCAGTTTCAGCCAGGGTGAGACGGGGTTCTATCGCACCCGTTACCGCGCATTGGTCGAGCCCGTGCTGGCCCGTGCCGGCTTACGTTCGAACTGGCGCATCTTCCAGCAGAAAACCGTGCCGCAGATTCTCGAATTGATGCTCAAGCGCCAGGGCATTGCCCGTTTCGAAATCAACAGCATGGGCGAGCATCAGGTGCGCGAGTTCTGCGTACAGGCCGGTGAAACGGACCTCGACTTCATCGCCCGCCTGGCGGGGGAAGAGGGTTTCGTCTATCGCTTCGAGCACACACCGAAACACCATCAGCTGGTCATCACCGACCGACTGCTGGCGCTGGGGCAGATCAGCCGAAGCGCGCTCAAGGCCGACGACGAGGATGAAGACTTCTTCGACGAAGACGACATCGGCCCCGACCAGGTGCTGTACCGTGCCAACAGCGGTGGCGACCAGGCCAGGCCTTGCCTGCGCCGCCTGCGTTACAGCGAACAGGTACGCACTGCACGTCAGGTGCAGCGGGACTACACCTTCACCAACCCGCAGTACCGGCAGGAACACCGCGCAGGTGACAGTGGCATCACCCATCAGTCCCGGGACTATGAGCGCTTCGACTACCCCGGCCGCTACAAGCGCGATGCGGTCGGAGTGCCCTTTACCGCCACGCGCTTGACGGCCCTGCGCCATGACGCCCGTATTGCCGAAGTCGAGGGTGACGATGTACGCCTGCAACCGGGGCTGAGCTTTACCCTCATCGAACACCCGCGCAAAGACCTCAACGCCCATTGGCGTGTGATGCGTGTACATCACGAGGGCAGCCAGTTCACCAGCCTGCAAGAAGAAGCTGCCGGGGCCGAACAAGGAACGCGCTACTCGCAGGAAGCCGTGCTGGTGCCCGGCCGAATCGAATGGCGCCCGGCGCCTTTGCCCAAGCCCCGCATCGACGGCCCGCACATGGCCACGGTCGTCGGGCCGCCCGGGGAAGAGATCTACTGTGACGAGTGGGGCCGGGTCAAGGTGAGCTTCCCCTGGGACCGGGAGAGCGAGAACAACGAGTTCAGCTCCTGCTGGGTGCGCGTGTCGCAAGGCTGGGCCGGCGGTAGCTGGGGTTCGATGGCTATCCCGCGCATCGGCCAGGACGTGATCGTCCAGTACGTCAACGCCGACCCCGACCAGCCGATGATCACGGGGCGTACCTATTGCGGCGACCAACTGCCGCCGTATGACCTGCCCGAACACAAGACCCGGATGACCATCAAGAGCCAGACCCACAAAGGCGATGGTTTCAACGAGCTGCGCTTCGAGGACGAACTGGGACGACAGGAAGTCTTCATCCACGCAGAAAGAGACCAGAACAACATCGTCAAACATGATGAAACCACGCAAGTCGGGAACGACCGCACCGAGCGTGTCGAAAGGGATGAGACCCTTTCGATTGGCCAGGACCGCCGGGAAGAGATTGCCCGGGACGAGTCCGTCAATATCGGCCAGGACCGGACCCACCAAATAGGCAACGACGACACCCTGACCATTGGCCGGACTTATACCATCATCACCGGCCTGGACCGGATCGAACAGGTCGGCAACCACCGCCAGGACGTCACCACAGCCAATCACACGGTAGAAATTGGCGGTCACCTGGAACAGAGCGTGGCCGGTCACAACACCTTGCAGACCGGGGAAGCCATCCGCCACACAACCAAGGTCTATGACATCCAGGTCAGCGAAAGCCTGACTATCAGGAGTCCGGCCGGGTTGCTGCGCATAGATCGTGCCGGTATCACGTTGGACGGACTGGCACTGGCCTTCAAAGGTCCTGTGAGTCAGCAGGCCAAATGCAGCCAGCACATGACATCGACCTTCGGCGTACCAGAGCCCGGCGAGCCCATTTGCCTCAGCTGCTTGCTGAAAGCGATCGCGGATGGCCACAACATGATTCGCATGGAAGGAGCAAGCTGATGCCAAGCCCATTTATCAGAACTATGGTGGAGGTGCTGCGTACCTCCGACCGCTATCGTCTGAGCGCGATCGTGGAAATGGCCAAGCTGACACCCAGCGTGCAGGAAAAGTTGACCCGGCACTATGAGGATCGCTGCTGGCCACTATTGCAACAAACCCAATTCCACAATCTGCGAACAGCAGGCCCTTGGCTGTTCGGGTCGCGGCTAGGCGCCGATGTGTCGGCCCAGTACGATTTTCAATGGCAACTCGAACAGCTTGCTTCGGGCGCGGTTTGCGGCTGGATCGTCAGTGCGTTACCAACTGCCCAACTTGCCCGGCATCTTAGCCACGCCAACATCGTGACGGGAGCAGACGGCCATTTGTACCTCCTGCGTTTCCACAACGCTGCAGCTTTGCGAGTGCTGGATACATATCGTGAGCTGCCAGGGATAAGCGAATGGCTAGCTCCCATCCATCACTGGTGGTCGCCTGTAGCGCACCCGAACAAGCGGTTGTGGCTACAAGTATCCGGTGCTGATCAGCCTCCGCCCCTGCACCTCCCACAAATCACGCTAAACGAAGACTGTTGGGCTGAATTGGCGGGAGACCCGCTGAGCTATCAACTTGCCGAATTGATCAAGGACGAGCCGTCCTGTGCGGCTTTGGCCACTGCTTGCCACGGAACAAGGGTTGGTTTGATCCAACACTACCTGGATCAGGCGCGCGAGCAAGGCTTGGACCGTGAGGAAGACCTCATCAGCTATGTGCTCATACTAGCTCGCCACGGCGAACAACTCAGTAGCTCGCAAGCCTGGCAGGACGCGATTGTCGCAACACGCGAACAGCAAACATCCCTGATGGACAACGTGCAGCGATGCCTGCGCGCCAAGAATTGAGGTACACAGCCATGGACTCGGTCACCGAAACCCTCGAACTTTGCAGATCGGAGCAACCTGGCGATACGGGGTATCACGTACAACCAGGATGACATTCGTGATGCGCTCGCGGCGCTACGGGAAGCGGCCATGGCCAAACCTCCGTCGGAATCATGGTTCGTGCTGCGTGAGTCACTTGTCCGACAAGCGCACATTGCGGCGAATGCTTTCGGGCGCGCCAACGCTTTATATGAAGAACTGCAGAACAGAAACAGCCACGCCAGCATCGGCCTATACGCCTGGTACGTGGCGCTGGGCCGACAAGTGCTTCGTACCGGAGCCCCCAACAGTGTGGACCGTGCCCTGCACCATGGCCTGCGCCTGACTCTGTTTGCTTCGGTACATGAGACAGCTGTCGACATTCGCCTGAGTGAAGCGGCTCGTAGCGGGCAGCCATTGAATCCGCAGCGCAGCGCTGGCCAGGCAAAACGATACTTGGACCAGGCCTGGGCCGAAGGATTGATGCAAGCCAATAAGAGCGACTTTTACAAAGTGCGTGTCTCCGGTCTTGTATGCCTGCTGGAAGGGATGCTGATGGCGTTCAAGGCCCGCGAACTGCCCGACAGTGATGTACGGATTAAGACCGAACTCATGGCAGCCGCCATGACCACGGCTGCGGCGGGTTTCGAGATTGGGGCCAGCTATGTGGAGCAGGTGGTGACGCGTTACGGCGCAAATAGCGTGTCCGGCAGAGGTGCGGTTGCGACCTTGGGGAGGTTGAAACTCTGGGGAGCCGGATTAGCGGGGACGGGAGGGTTCGTACTGGCTTGGTGGGACTTCGCCGACGGGGTAAAAAATCACACTCAACATAATGTCTCAACGAAATCTTGGACATTGAGTGGGGCCTACTTTACGCGCGCACTGGCTACACTTGCTTTATCTATCGGAGAATTGGGAACTGCTATAGGAATAGCTAAGCCCTTCTTCGATCGCCTTACGATCAACAATCAGAGCAAACTCATACGTCTTGTAGGGCGATCATTAGGTAGCCTGGCTACCAGACTGGGTACGCAGGCGGCTCGTTTGCTGTTAACCAAATTAATTTTAGGAGCGTTCTGGGTAGGCCTGCTACTAACCGCCATTATTTTCTTGCTTGAGGACGATGCGCTAGAAAAGTGGTGCAAGCGGAGCAGCTTTCGCTTGGAAAAGAACTCTAAACCTTACGATGAACGAGAAGAGTTAGCAGCCCTGCATTCAGCTTTCAGCGAGGTCCTTTAATGTATCTTATCGAGCGGGGGCTGTGGCAGATGGCGATTGAATCCGAGGCTAAGCGCAAGAAATTCGACGTGCAAAGGAGCTCGACTGTAGAGCGCGCTGACAAGGATTTCCATGAAGATGACTTGAATAAAGACATACACTTCAACAGTGTCAGCGAAAAACCAAATGCACGCGGCCCCATATTTTCTTTCAACGATACATATATGGAAATGCGCTGCGGCGGGTCAGAAGAAAAACGCGGCATCATCACGATGATGACGCTTGGCAGTTTAGGCCCAATGACTTACGCATGGCTGCACATAACGTTTGGCTCCATCTATATCAATGCGACTCAACCCGATTTCTTTTCTGCGTTCTCGGTCCTATTCAGCGCGTACATGCTATCAATTGGCGGAGCCATTTATTACTTATATGCCAAATACGGATTTCGTTTTACTCGACTTGAAATGCTTACCAGCCGCCATTTGCTCATTCGCTTCAATCGAAAAACCCAGCAAGTTCACCTCCATAGACCAAGCTACTGCGGCGGTATAGCAACATTCCCCTGGAGAACAACCGGAAGCACCGGCGTCAACCCTGAAGACGACTCCCTCAGCGCGGGCATGAGGCTGTGCTTGGTCTGGCACCCCAGCCGCACTGGCCTCCCTCACATGGAAATGGCCCTACTCGGCAAGCAAGGCCAAGGTGGTAGCGAACTTCGGGACGAGTGGGAGTTCATTCGCCGCTATATGGAAGATGGCCCACATGCCGTCCCCCGCCCCCGTCTGAGCACCCAACTCCCCTCGCCCGTCCAGGCATTCAGCGCCCAGTTCGAAGGATTGGGTCGTTTCTACCGGAAAAGCAGTTGGCTGTTCAAAGTCGTCCTGCTCTTGGTTTGGCCCGCCTTCGTCATTATCGGCACCGGCCATTGGCTGAGCTTGCTGTTGTGCTGGCGACCGCGCTGGCCGAAGGTTATCCGCGAAGCTGGCATGCCCGGTAAGCCCGTCCCAGCGGTGACAGCGCTGAGCGACTACCCACCAGAGATCCAGAAACGCCTGCTCGCCAATGCCGATCGCTGGCAACTCAAACCCGGCAAGCGCTCAGAGAAAAAGCCACGCAAATTACGTACGTCGAGATCGAAGGTGCACCGACCGGGTAGCTGATGCTACGAATGGGTCGGTACCACCTGCCCCAGTCCCCAACCTTGGGGACACGGTGCCCAACGGCAACCCCCTGCAATCGCCCTTGCAAGAGAAATGGATCCCTTGCCCTGCAAGGGCTGCAGCACATTTTTTCCGGCTTGGCACGCCTATTGCCGATCTCCTGCCAGACGCCCCAAGTCCATGGGCCCGTTTGCAGGAGGAAATGACTCATGCACCGACCGATACCCCACCCGCTGGCAGTGGCGATTTTCGCCGGCATGCTCCAGCTCCCGGCGCAGGCTGCCTTGAACGCTGTCGATCCAGGCGCCTATGTTCCCGCCAACGGTGGCTTCCCAGCCTGGTACCAGGACAGTCACGGTCGTACCCTCGACCTGTGCCTGACGAAGGCGGTCAGCTCGCGTGTGCCTGGCGCACCCGGCGCACCTTCGTACATGTGCACGCTGCTGCCCACCCCCGGCGTGTTCGACGATACCCAACCCATCGTCTTCCCCACCAACTTCCCTGACGAGGCGTTCTGGTTCACCGCCGACGCCGCCATCGTAGACGCCACTCGCGGCATCGACCTCAGCTACGGCACCGCGATCGAAGCGGCATTTGCCGCCGAAGAACCGGTCGACGGCGACCAGGTCAGCTTCGCCCGGGTGCGTATCCGGGTCGACGTGCCAACCGCCGGCACCTACGTGGTCACTCACCCCTATGGCGTCGAAGTGTTCGACGTACCTGCGCCCGGGCGCCGGGCGATCAACATGACCCGCGACATCGGCATTGCCGGCGCAGGCGACTTCACCGGCGCCCTGAAAGGCGATGTCGGGCCGTTCCTGCGCAGTGTCAACGGCCCCTACACCGAAGGCAGCGAGCGCTTCATCGGCGACCCGAACCTGGAAGAACGGGTGACCGGCAGCCCCTTCAATACCAACTACGTGCGCATCGAAGGCCCCGGCGGCATCGACCTGCGCACCGAGCTGTTCGCGGTTTCGGGCAAGCTTTCCGAAGTGACCCTGCCAACCCCGCTGATGCCGCAACGCAGTACCTACTCGCGGCATACCGAGAACGGCGACCTGCGCGCCCAGCAGGACATCTTCGCGATGGCCCCGCCGCCACCGGCCAGCGTCACCCTGACCAGCCAGACACCCAACCTGAACCTCACCGAGGCCAACGGTACCGGTGCCTGGTACGCCCAGTCGGTGCTCGACCCGGCCGCCGGGACGATCCTGACGCTGACCGCCGACAACAGCGTGGCGATCCCTGCCAGCAGCCCGACCACCGCCAATGTACCGCTGACCGACCTGGTCGTTATCACCCAGGCCCAGTTCCGTCTGTCCACCGGCGAGCTGACCTTGGTGGCCAGCACCAGCGACGAAACCACGCCGCCAGTGCTCACCGCACACACCGGCAACGGCGCGCTGATCGGCAACCTGAGCGGCACAGGTGCCGTGAAGACGCTGAGCACCAGCCTGTCGCCGATCCCGCCGGCCAAGGTGCAGGTCACCAGTACCAACGGCGGTAGCGACACCGAAGACGTGGTGCTGGTGCCATGAACAGACAAAGGCTCAGCCTTCAAGGAGGCAGCATGAACACTTGGTCGCGCCGTGCGCTGTTGGCCGCCGGTTTCTCCCTTACCGTTACCAGCGCCGCGTTTGCCGCGCTGTCCGATGTCGACCCGGGGCCCTACACCTTCGCCACCGGTGGCTATCCGATGTGGTACAAGGACAGCCTCGACCAGTCCCTGGAGCTGTGCCAGTCCCGTGCTACCAGTACGCGTGCGCCAGGCGCGCCGGGGGCACCGGCCTACATGTGTACCTTGTTGCCCGAGCCTGGCATCTATGACGATGCCCTGCCGCTGGTGTTCCCGGACAACTGGCCGCCCGAGATGTTCTGGTTCCTGGCGGAAACCGCCATTCCGCAGGTCGGCAACAGCGGCTATGAACTGGAGGTTTATGTAGCCGGGGTGGAGGCTGCCTTCGCCGCCGAAAACCCTGTCGATGGTGACCAGCAAAGCTTCGCGCGGATCCGCATCCGTGCTTCGGTCCCAAGTACCGGTACCTACACAATCACCCATCCCTACGGGGTGGAGACGGTCAACGTCACCACGGCGGGGCGTCGGGCGATCAACATCACCCGGGACATTGGCATTGGCGCACCAGGCAACTTCCGGGGAGCGCTGGCGGGGGCGATCGGCCCTTGGCTGAAGGGTGTTGGCGGGCCTTACACCGAGGTCAACCCCGATACCGGCGCCATCGAAACCTACATCGGCGACCCCAATATCACCGAGGCGGTGACCGGCAGCCCCTTCAATACCAATTTCGTGCGCATTCAAGGCCCCGCTGGCACCATCCAGACCAACACCTTCACTGTTTCAGGCAAGGTACTCGACCAACGGGCCCAGACCCCGGTCAGCCTGGAACGCGCCACCTATTCGCGCAATGCCACCGGCACTCGTACGGAAGTGTTCGCCAAGGCGCCCAGCGCAGCCAGCCTGTGCATGCGCAATGGCATTGCCCTGGTCGGCACCCCGCCCTCGCCGTGCCAGTACACCCTCACCGCCGACAACAACGGGCTGTTCTTCCACCAGCAGTTCGGCCAGGAAGCACCGCCTGCAGTGGTGGTGGTCACCGCCAGCGACAGCGCCGGCGGTACCCAGCCAACCGCGCTGTCGAGCAAGCTCACCGACGTGGTCAAGGTCGGCACCGCACGCTACGACTGGGCCAACAAGCGCCTGTTGATCGAGGCCAGTTCCAGTGACGAAGTGGCGGTCCCGGACCTGATCGCCCAAGGCTACGGTCGCCTGTCCAAGGCGGGCACGCTGCAGAGCCTGACCGTCAACGACGTGCCGCAGCCACCAGCCACCATCACGGTGAAGTCGGCACGCGGCGGCAGCGATGTCGAACCGGTAGTCGTGGTCGGCAACGCGCCGGTCGAGGCGGCCAACCAGCCGCCGCTGGCCCAGGCCGATACCGGCAGTACCAGCGTGGGCATCCCGATCACCCTCAACCTGCTGCAGAACGACAGCGACCCGGATGGCAACGTACCGCTTACCATCAGCGACCTCACCCAGCCCGGTACCGGTCTTGGCGGCGTGGTGATGAACGGCACCACCTCGGTCACCTACACCCCGCCAGCCGGGGCCACGCAACCCGTGGTGGCCACTTTCAGCTACCGGGCAGTGGACGCCAAGGGCCTGAAGTCGGAACCGGCCACGGTCACCATCAATGTGGCGCCCAACCAGGCCCCGACCGCCAACCCGGAAACGGTCGCCACCCTGGGCGTGCCTTTGACCATCAACGTGCTGGCCAACGACACCGATCCGGAAGGCAACGTACCGCTGAGCGTTGCTGCCGTCACCCAGCCGGCTGCCGGCCGGGGCACCGTCAGTACCGACGGCACCACGGTGACCTACACCCCACCGGCCACGGTGACCACGGCCTTCACCACTACCTTCACCTACCAGGCTCGTGACTCGCTGGGGGCCCTGTCCAACGCCGGCACCGTCACCGTCAACGTATCGCCACGGCCCGCCGCCGAAACCTTCACGGTCACGACCGCCACGGTCACGGCACGCTCCAACAACCGTTACAACTGGGACCTCAGCGGTACCTCGTCGGTCACCACCGGCAATACCGTCACCGTGCGGGTAACCACCACTACCGGCGTGCAGACCCTTGGCACCGCCACGGTGGCGCTGACCGGCCGCTGGCGCCTGGCGGTGAGCAATAGCACCACGATCATCCCGACTGCGGCACCGACGGCGACGATCACCACCAGCCAGGGCACCACACGCACCGTCAACGTAACCGTGCAGTAAAGGCCGGAGGTTGCAATGAGACGCCTGTACTCCCTGCTGCTCGGCCTGGCCGTGGTGGGCCAGGCCTGCTGGGCCGAGGACCTGCTGGACAATGCCGACCTCGCACCCGGCAACGACCTCGGCGAACCGGTGATCATCCGCCTGCTGCCGGCCAGCGCCGGCCAGGCTGCGGTGATCGAGCAGCAAGGCGCGGGCAACCGCGCCGCCCTCGACCAGAACGGCCAGGCCCTGCTGGGCCGCATCGTCCAGGCCGGTGGCGCGCAGGAAGCGTACATCTTGCAGGAAGGCAGTGACCTGATGGCCCTCATCAGCCAACAGGGGAATGGCAACAGCGCGTCGATCCGCCAGACCGGCAGCAGCAACAGTGCGGCCATCGAGCAGATCGGCAACGACAACAGCGCCAGCATCGTGCAGTCCGGCACAGGCCTGAACAGCTCCGTGACCCAGGCCGGCAATGGCCAGCACGTGCAGATAACCCAATACCGATAGACCTGGAGGCACCCCCATGTACAAGCTCGCTCCGTTAAGTGCCGCTATCGTCCTGGCCCTCGCAGGTCAGGCCATGGCTGCTGACAGCACCTCGTCCCAGACCCAGGATGGCAAGGAAAACATCGCTGAAGTCAGCCAGTCCCTGGCGCCATTCGCTTCGGCTACCCAGACCCAGACCGGCAAGGGCAACAACCACCTGGCGGTGCAATCGGATAGCACCAGCGATATCCAGCAGAGCGCCAACGGCCAATACAACGCAGGCTACGCCGACCAGCTGTTCGAGAACGGCAGCCAGGTCACCCAGCACGCAAGCGGCAGCTACAACGATGCCTTCGCCAGCCAGTCACTGGGCTTGGACAACCAGTCGCTGCAAACCCAGCAAGGCGCGCAAAACGCCTCGACCGTATGGCAGGAAAGCCAGGAAGGCAGCAAGGCCACCTCCTGGCAATCCGGCCAGCGCAACGAAGCTTTCATCGAGCAGATCTTTGGTGGCAGCAACAACCGCAGCAGCATCAACCAGACCGGCCAGGAAAACTACGCCGCCGCCGAGCACCTGAGCCACGTCGATGGTGATATCCAGGTCTACCAGGATGGCACGGGCAACTGGGCGTATGGCGACCAGCGCGACGGCACCGGCGGCACCATCGGCATTGGCCAGTACGGTGGCGGCAACTCGGTGGAAGTGTGGCAGGACAACCAGACCGCCAGCCAGGCATCAGTGACCCAGTCCGGCCAGATGAACGAAGGCTATATCGACCAGAGCTTCGGCATGAACAACAAGGTCAGCCTGTCGCAACAGGGCACGGCCAACGCCAGCTGGTCGGACCAGTTCGAGACCAGCAACTCGACCACCACCATCACCCAGACTGGTAGCAACAACGTGCATTTCACCTACCAGAACGGTGAAAACCTCAACCTGACCATCAACACCAAGGGCACTGGCAACAGCGTCACCGCCAGCAACTGGAAAGGCGCCAAGATGGGCGGCCAGTTCGGTACCAACCAGACTGCCACCATCAACCAGAATGGCAATGGCAACGGCGTCAACCTGACCCAGAACGGTGACAACCAGCTGGCTACGCTGACCCAGAAAGGCACCGGCAACCAAATGGAGACCAAGCAGGCCGACATGAACAACGAGCTGTACTTCGAACAGAACGGCACCGACAACATCCTGATCGCCGACCAGCGTGGCACCGACAACTATGCCTACGGCAACAGCCAGGGCAACGGCAACGTCATCAACCTGGACCAGTCCGGCTACAGCAACCAGAGCTACACCAACCAGCTGTACGGTAGCGGCAACGAAGCCAACATCAAGCAGGTTGACAGCTACAACATTGCCTACGTGACCCAGGGAGGCCAGGGCAACAAGGCGTATGTCGACCAGAGCGGTGTGACGCAGACCGCGACCATCAGCCAACTGGGCAGTGCGAACGTGGCCACTGTGACCCAGCAGTAGATCGCTCCCCCCTTGAACCGCGGTGCTCCTCTCCCTGGTGCCGCGGTTCCTTTTTATTACTGTCAGAACTTCTTTTCTTGCCGGCCTGTTCCCGGGCATGTCCGCGAATAGGCCAAGCCTGCCAAGCGCATTACAATGGTCCACACCCCAACCGATGCCTGCCCCATGATCCAGTCCGACCTCGACCTGTTCGGCCCCCAGCCGCAACGCCTGGCCAGCCATACCGTGCTGCTGCCCGGCTTCGCCCTGGCCGAGATCGAGGCCCTGCTCGATGCCCTGCGCCCGGTGCTGCGTGCCGCGCCGTACCGGCACATGCACACCCCGGGCGGCCTGCGCATGGCGGTAGGGCTGACCAACTGCGGCACGCTGGGTTGGGTCAGTGACGAACACGGCTACCGCTACACCCCCTGCGACCCGCTCAGCGGCAAACCTTGGCCCGCCCTGCCCCCCGTGTTGCTCGAACTGGCCGCCCGCGCTGCGACCATGGCCGGGTTCGACGGTTTCGTGCCGGATGCCTGCCTGGTCAACCATTACCTGCCGGGCACCCGCCTGAGCCTGCACCAGGACCGCGACGAGCAGGACTTCGGCCAGCCGATCGTGTCGGTGTCGCTGGGCTTGCCGGCGGTGTTCCTGTTCGGTGGCCTGCAGCGCACCGACAAGACCCAGCGCATCCCGCTGAGCCATGGCGATGTGCTGGTCTGGGGTGGCGAGGACCGGCTGCGCTTTCACGGCGTGCTCCCGATCAAGCCCGGCGTGCATCCGCGCCTGGGTGAACGGCGGATCAACCTGACCTTGCGCAAGGCCGGTGGCTGAAGCGGCCAACGGCCCGTAACCGGCGCAAACAGGATAAACGCGCATGAAACAGGTTGAACATCTTGGCCTGGCAAGCTTCAAACGATATGCCATGCCCTGTTCAGCCTGGAGCCCGCCATGCCCTACCAGCCCTGTTCCCCGCCCTCTCAAAGCGGAGCCGCGCGCCCATGAAAATGCCCTGCCGCGCGCCCAATGCCTCACTACAGCTCGATTACGTACGCGACACCCTGTTCGGCCCGGTGGCGCAAAGCGTGGAGTGCCAGTGCCAACTCGCCGCCCTCGACCTGCAAGGCCGCCCCGGCCTGCGCCTGCACATCTGCCCGCCCCTGCCCGACAAGGTCGACCGCGCCCACAGCGTGGCCTTCGTCTGGGACGGGCGCAGTTACCACGGAGTGGTCCGCGACCAGGGCAAGTGCGGTGATGGCGGCCTGAACCTGCTGCTGGAGCTGCTGTAAGACGATCAACGGCGATCAACCCGGCTGAACCCACCGGGCGCGTCACGTCTCCATAGCAAAAGGGCCCATGCCTGCCGAAGAACGCGGAGAACGTCAATGAACAGTCCGTTGCTCAAGCTCTTCACTCACCCCGCCGACGCCTGGCTGGAAATCCGCCGGGCCGAGGAAGACCACCCGCAGCAATATCTGCCGCGCCTGTTGGCCCTGGCACTGATCCCCGCTGTGTGCCTGTTCGTCGGCACGACCACCTTCGGCTGGAGCCTGGCGGCCGAGGAACGGGTGCGCCTGAGCATGACCAGCGCCGCCCAACTGGCGGGCTTGCTCTACGCCACTACGGTCGTCGGAGTAATGTTGATGGGCACGATGATCCGCTGGATGTCGCGCGGTTTCGATGCACAGCCCAGCCTCAACCAGTGCATCGGCTTTGCCGCCTACTGCGCAACACCATGGTTCTTTGCCGGGGTGGTCGGCCTGCTACCGATCCGCTGGCTGGCGCTGGCGGCACTGCTGGCTGCCTCGGCGTATGCCAGCGTGTTGCTGTATGGCGGATTGCAGACCTTCCTGCGGCTGAAGAAGGAACAGGCCATGCTGTTCGCGACCTGCGTGTGGGGGGTGGGGTTACTGCTGCTGGTCACCATCCTGGTGGCGATGATCCTGTTCTGGTTCAACGGCCTGATGCCGGAATATGTGCGCCCGGCCAGCGTGGGCTGACCGGGGCGCGGCAGGCGCCTCAGGCAATCGCCTTGAGTGTCGCCGGGTGGCTGGCACGCAGCGCGTGCAGCTGCCCCACCAGGTTGACCAGGTCACGGCAACTGTTGAGGCTTTGCAGGGGGACCCCGCTCAGGGTCACGCCCTCGTCAAGGCTCTGGCCCTGACCCAGGCGTATGGTCAGGTTGGCGCCATCCGTGCAGCTGACTTCGCAACGGTCGGGCAGGCAGGCCTGCTCGATCATCTGCCGCATTTCTAGCATCGAAACTCCTATCAACGACATGGTACGACCCTCTCTTTGGGATGGCCTGTTGTGTGAGTACGCCTTTGTCGGGCGAGGTGCCAATTGATATTGCGCATGCCGGGGCAGGCGCTCATGCGCCTGGGCAATGATCATGCAGGGAATCCTCTAGCACCTTAGTGGAAGATTGCCTGCGCGGGCTGGGCGTTCGAACGCAATGGCAGACTTAGCGACGAGCGGTCCCGGCAGGCCCCAGCGATGCCCAAAGATGCTGTGCCGCATAGGCTCGCCACGGTCGCCACGCCAGGGCTCGTTGCGCAAGTTGGGCATCCTCGCCTTCGAGCAGGCGCAACGCCTTGATCAGCGCCACATCGCCCAGCGGCAAGGCATCGGCCGCGCCGGCCTGGCGCAATGCCAGGTAGTGCGCACTCCAGGGGCCGATACCCTTGAGCTGGCACAGGTTGCGCAGCAGTTCATCCAGCACCTGCCCGCGGCGCAGCAACCTGGGCTCGGCGAGCAATGCATTGGCCAGCGTGCCCAGGGTGGCGGCGCGCGCTCGCGGCATGCCCATGCCATCGAATTTCGCAGCTGCCAATACCGGCAACGCCGGGAATACGTGGCTCAGGCCGGGTGCGGGCCAGCGCAAGGGCACGCCGTGGCGTTGCACCAGGCGGCCGGCCAAAGTCATGGCCCCGGCCACACTGACTTGCTGGCCCAGCACAGTGCGCATTGCCTGTTCGCAGGCGTCCCAGCCTTGTGGCACCCGCAAGCCTGGACGCTCCCGTAGCAGGCGCGCCATCAGTGGATCGCGGGACAGTTCGGCATTGATGCGCACGGGATCGGCGTCGAGGTCGAAAAATCGCCTCAGTCTGGCGGTCAGGCCGGGTAGCGCGTGGGCCGGGACGCCTTCAAGGCGGACCCGCAGGTACTGGCTGCCCGAAGGTGTGGCGTGCAAGACGGCGTGTCGGCCGGCAATTACCAGGGTGCGGCGGTAGGTGCCGTCGAGGCAGGTCTCGATGCCGGGGATGCAGCGGGCAGCGAGGAAGGCCAGGGTCGAGGGCCAGTGGTAAGGAGCACGGTAGCGCAGCCACAAGGTGTGGTGGCCGGGGGTGGGCAATGATCGGCGTACGGCGTGCAGGGGGGTGAGCTTTGGCATGGCTGCATCATGCCAGCAAAAGTAAAACCTGTACCGGCCCTATCGCCGGCAAGCCAGCTCCCACAGGTACAGCGTTGCTCTCGAGATTGTCGCTGTACCTGTGGGAGCTGGCTTGCCGGCGATAGGGCCGGACAAGCCATTCAATCAACCAGGATCAATGCGCCGCACCGTCCCGTGCATCCTGCATCTGCCCGAACCGCCCGGCATGGAAGTCGTCGAACGACTCGGCAATTTCCGCCTGGCTGTTCATCACGAACGGGCCATAGCCCACGATCGGCTCATCGATCGGTTCACCGCTTAGCAGCAGCAAGCTGGCACCTTCCAGCGCTTCGATAGCGACATCCTCGCCGCCCCGGTCAAACAGCACCAGGCTGGATGGGCCGGCTTCTCGCTCGCCGTTAATCCGCACGTTGCCGCGCAACACCACCAGCGCCGCATTGCGCCCAGCGGCGACCGGCAGTTGCAAGGCTGCACCGGCATTCAGGCGCAGGTCCCAGACATCCATCGCAGTAAAGGTCCGCGCCGGCCCCGAATGCCCACGATAGTCACCGGCAATCACTCGCAGGCTGCCGCCCTCGCCGTCCAGCGTCACCACCGGGATGTCCTTGGCCAGCAGCGTCTGGTAGCCGGCCGCTGCGCGCTTGTCCCGCGCCGGCAGGTTGACCCACAGCTGTACCATCTCCAGCGTACCGCCAGAACGGGCGAAACCTGGGGAATGGAACTCTTCGTGGATGATGCCATTGGCAGCAGTCATCCACTGCACGTCGCCAGGGCCGATCAAGCCGCCAGCGCCGGTGGAGTCACGGTGTTCCAGTTCGCCCTGGTAGACGATGGTCACGGTCTCGAAGCCGCGGTGCGGGTGCTGGCCAACGCCACGCCGCGCACTGGTCGGGGTGAAGTCATGAGGGCCGGCATAGTCCAGCAGCAGGAACGGGCTGATCTTGCTGGCCAGGTTGTCGTAGGTGAACAGGCTGCGCACCGGGAAACCATCACCTACCCAGTGGGCGTGGGGGCTGCGGTGAATACCCAGAATCGTTTTCATGAGAAGGCTCCTCT
Source organism: Pseudomonas shirazica (assembly GCF_015168335.1). Classification (NCBI taxonomy): domain Bacteria; kingdom Pseudomonadati; phylum Pseudomonadota; class Gammaproteobacteria; order Pseudomonadales; family Pseudomonadaceae; genus Pseudomonas; species Pseudomonas shirazica. The sequence goes on along the minus strand of NZ_CP063456.1, from coordinate 2,252,940 downwards.
CTTGGTTGAGATAACCTTACCAGTGAGACCAATCAGGCAATAGCCGGCTAAAATGGCATGCATCGTCTCATTTAAAGGACAATCCACAGCCAGCTGCCTGGAAAAACTATCCCGCCGGTCCCTGAAGCAGGAAGGCCTGCACTTCTTCGGCACACGCCTCAGGATGCTCCTGCATGAAGCAGTGCCCACCTGCAACCTGCCTGCCGCTGACCTTAGGGTTGAGCGCCACCAGGCGATTTACCGAATGCGGTACGAAGGGGTAGGTGTGCTCGCCGTACAGCACCCGCGTGGGCGTACGGATTGCCGCCAGGCTCGCCCACATGCGCTTGGGGAACGAACTGAATATTTCCACTTCGCGGCTGGGCCGGCACTTGAGCACCACCGCTTCGCCACAGTCGCCAATGGCATGCTCCACGTAGGCCCGCAGCGCCGCATCGGTCCACCCCTTGAAGATACCCCGCCCATGCAGCGAAGCCAGGGCTGCCTCGCGGTCGGGCCAATGGCTGCGACGGCTGGCAGCCTTGCGCGCCAGGGCATGGCGCTGGTGCAAGCCGACCAGGGCTGCCATCCCCATCACACCCAGCATGCGCCGGCTGAACAGTACCGGGTCGAGCAGCACGGCACGCGTGAACAGTTGCGGTTCACTGGCCAGGATCAGGCCGGTGAGCACGCCACCGAAACTGTGCCCGACGGCAAAGCGCGGTACGTCACCATACTCGCCTCGCCCGGCGGCAAAAGTCTCCACCGCCAGCGCAGCGGTCCGGTTCCAGCCACGGAACACCCCGCCATGGTCGCTGTCACCATGGCCCTGCACATCGCTGAGCCACAGGTCGAAATGTTCGCCCAGGCGCATCAGCAATGGCTGGTAGGCCAGGCAGCAGAAGCCGTTGCCGTGCAGAAAATGCAGCAACGGCTTGCCACTGGCCGGGGTTCGCCAGCCCCGCAGGGTGAAGCCTTCGGCGCATTCGTGAGACCAGGGGATCAACTGCATCGGCTTACCGTACTCGCGGGGTCAGGAAAACGCTGATTCTACAAACAGCAGCGGGTACAGTGAAATCACCAGCAACAAGGCCATCAGGACATTGAACAGCATCAGCCAGCGCGGGTTCTGCAACAAGTTGCGCAGGGCGCTGCCGAACATCACCCACACCCCGACGCTCGGCAGGTTGACCAGGGCGAACAAGGCAGCAATGACAATGACGTTGGTCACATAGCCCTGCGCCGGCGTGTAGGTGGTGATTGCCCCGACTGCCATCACCCAGGCCTTGGGGTTGACCCACTGGAATGCCGCCGCTCCCCAGAAGCCCAGCGGTTTGCGGGCACTGGACGAAGCTGTGCCGACCGGCCCGGAGGTGGCGATCTTCCAGGCCAGGTACAGCAGGTAGGCGGCACCGGTGTAACGCAATACCGTATACAGCGCCGGCCAGGCCTTGAACACCTCGCCCAGGCCCAGGCCGACAGCCAGCACCATCACCATGAAACCGACACTGATGCCCAGGGCGTGCGGGATCGAGCGACGCACACCGAAATTCACCCCGGAGGCAAGCAGCATGGTGTTGTTGGGGCCGGGAGTGATGGAAGACACGAAGGCGAACAGCACGAAGGCGGTCAGCAGGTCGGCAGAGGCAAGCATGGCAGGCAATCCACTTTTTTTATGGGTGCTGTCACACTAACGGAGTCGCCCTCCTCTGCGACCGGTACAGTTTAACGAAATTGTGTAGATACACATCGCTGTACCGCTACCATCAGATCAAGGAAGCCGTCCCATGAGCCTCACCATCCGTCCTGCCGTTCGCGCCGACGCCGAGCAGATACTTGCCTTCATCACCGAGCTGGCAGAGTACGAACGCGCCCGCCACGAGGTGATCGCGAGCGTTGCCGATATCGAGCACAGCCTTTTTGGCGAGGGCAGCACCGTGCATAGCCTGATGTGCGAGCGCGATGGCCGGGCAATCGGCTTTGCCGTGTATTTCTATAGCTACTCGACCTGGCTCGGGCGCAACGGCATCTACCTGGAAGACCTGTACATAACGCCCGAGCAGCGCGGCGACGGTGCCGGGCGGCAATTGCTGCGGCACATCGCCCGCGAGGCGGTGGCGAAGAATTGCGGACGGCTGGAATGGAGCGTTCTGGACTGGAACAAGCCGGCTATCGGCTTCTATCAGAAGCTGGGGGCCGAAGCGCAGGATGAGTGGGTGCGCTACCGGCTGGACGGGGACAAGCTTGCGGCGTTTGCCCGGGGCTGACCGGGTGGATGCTCACGGCATAGACCACTACAGGCCGAACCGGCTTACATGAGGGCTTGAGTGCGCATGCCTTGAGCTTTTCAGCGCCTGGGAGATCGAGCGCCGCCCGCGCGGCGCTTCGCGGCACAAGGCCGCTCCTACATCTGTTTCGGGCCAGTTACTCCTGTGAGTTCACCTCTGTCCGTCTTGTTTGTTCCATTCGATATCGAGGGGCGCACGACTGCTCCTCATCAATCTTCAGCCAAGCACCAAGGCTGCAACCCACCTGGCACGGGAGTAATTGGCCGGAAACAGATGTAGGAGCGGCCTTGTGCCGCGAAGCGCCGCGCGGGCGGCGCTCGATCTCCCAGGCACTGCAAAACCAAAGCCCTATCATCAGGGCAATTGACGCCAGCCCCGCCCCATGGTCTCCTTATGCCTCGCGTTCAGGTGCCCCCGATGGGGGTGAAACGGGAAACCGGTGCGTCACAGGCCCTCCAGCAGGGCCGGACAAGGCCGGTGCTGCCCCCGCAACGGTAAGCGAGCGAAGCGTCTGTACCACTGTGCCTGATCCCCGGCATGGGAAGGTGACGCTTTCCAGGAGCCTGGCTCCTCCTCGCAAGCCCGGAGACCGGCCTGGCGTTCATGAACACCCCGCGGTGGGCGGGCGCTGTTGCATTCCCCTGGGCTGCCACGCTCGGGGCTGCCGCGCTTGCCCGTTGCCCACAAAAAGCAGAGGAACGCGTCATGCCCGTCACCAGCGCCAAGCAACACAGCATTACCACCCCCGTCACCCTCAGCCAGCGTGTCGTCATCGCCATCGGCGCCAGCCTGCTGGGCCTGTGCCTGGTGTACTTCGCCGGCTTTTCGCACATCGAGGCCGTGCACAACGCCGCCCACGACACCCGCCACAGCGCCGCATTCCCCTGCCACTGAGTACAACCCGATGATCACACGCATTGCCCGCACCGCGGGCTTCAGCGGGTTGCTGGCGGCCTTGCTGCTGACCTTGCTGCAGAGCTTTTGGGTCGCCCCGCTGATTCTCGAGGCAGAAACCTACGAATCCTCGGCCCCCGTCGCCGAGCACGAGCATGCCGGCGAAGTGGCAGCGCATGAACACAGCGCCGAGGCCTGGGCACCTGAAGACGGCTGGCAGCGAGTGCTGTCCACCACCGGCGGCAACCTGGTGGTCGCGGTCGGCTTCGCCCTGATTCTCACCGCCCTGTACAGCCTGCGTGAACCCAAGCGAGCCGGCACCGGCGCACTCTGGGGCCTGGCCGGCTTCGCCGTGTTCTGCCTGGCCCCGACCCTGGGCCTGCCGCCGGAACTGCCAGGTACTGCCGCAGCCGACCTGGGGCAACGCCAGGCCTGGTGGATCGGCACCGCCAGTGCCACCGCGCTGGGCCTGGCCCTGTTGGTGTTCGCTCGCCACTGGTTGCTGAAGGCGCTGGGCGCTGTGCTGCTGGTCATTCCCCATGTGATCGGTGCGCCGCAACCCGAGGTGCACGAGAGCCTGGCCCCCGCCGCCTTGGAAACCCAGTTCAAAGTGGCCTCCTGGCTGACCAACGCCGCATTCTGGCTGGCCCTGGGCCTGATCAGCGCCTGGCTGTTCCGGCGCTCCAGCCAGGCCTGATGCCTGCCTTCTACGCCGGCTTCGGCTGTCGTCGGGGTTGCCCGGCGGATACGCTGGAAATCTTGCTGCGCCAGGCCCTGGCCACCCAGGGCCTGGCGTTGGCCGACCTGCAAGGCATCGCCAGCATCAGCCTGAAGGCCGACGAGCCCGGCTTGCAGCAACTGTCCGAACGCCTCGGCCTGCCTTTGGTGTTGTACGATACCGCGCAGTTGCAACCCTACGAACTCCAGCTCAGCCACCGCTCCGCCGCTGCCCATGCCCACTGTGGCTGCTGGGGCGTGGCGGAGAGTGCGGCACTGGCCCTGGCCAGCCAGCGGCTCGGCACGGCCAGGTTGCTGCTGACGCGCCAGGTACTGGGCCCGGCTACTCTCGCCCTGGCCTGTTGAACGTTTCACCCCTCTTTCCTGCAAGGACTTACCATGACGGTCTACTTCATCGGCGCCGGCCCCGGCGACCCGGAACTGATCACGGTCAAGGGCCAACGGCTGATCCGCCAGTGCCCGGTGATCATCTATGCCGGCTCGCTGGTGCCGGCCGCCGTGCTCGAGGGCCACCAGGCCGAGACCGTGATCAACAGTGCCGAACTGCATTTGGAACAGATCATCGCCGCCATGCGCAGTGCGCATGAGCAAGGCCAGGATGTGGCTCGGGTACACAGTGGCGACCCCAGCCTGTACGGCGCCATCGGCGAGCAGATCCGCCATCTGCAAACGCTGGGCATCGATTACCAGATCATCCCCGGGGTCACCGCTACAGCGGCCAGCGCCGCCCTGCTCGGCTGCGAACTGACCCTGCCCCAGGTAGCGCAGACCGTTATCCTCACCCGCTATGGTGACAGCTCGCCGATGCCGCCCGGCGAGCAGCTGGGCGAGCTGGCGCGCCATGGCAGCACCCTGGCGATTCACCTGGGGGTCAAGCACCTGTCGCGTATCGTCGAAGAACTGCTGCCGCACTACGGCACGCACTGCCCGGTGGCGGTGGTGCATCGTGCCACCTGGCCGGACCAGGACTGGGTGCGCGGTACCCTCGGCGATATCGTGGAACGCGTCGCGGCCAAGGATTTCCGGCGCACGGCGCTGATCCTTGTGGGCCACGTGCTGGGCGACACACCGTTTGCCGAATCGGCCTTGTATCGCGCCGGGCACGCCCACCTGTATCGCCCTGGCGACTGAGCATTGCCAGGTTCGCCGCAGGCGTAGCAGACTCCGGTTTCCCGCCTGCAAACAGGAGTCATGCCCATGCTGGACCTACGCCCAAACTGCGAGTGCTGCGATACCGATCTGCCGGGTGACAGCCCCGATGCGCTGATCTGCTCCTTCGAATGCACCTTCTGCCGCACCTGCGCCGAAACCCGTTTCCAGGGCCGCTGCCCGAACTGCACCGGCCAGCTGGTGGCACGCCCGACACGGGTCGGCCAGGCACTGGCCAACAACCCCGCCTCAACCCAGCGCGTGAGCAAATCACACTCCGCCTGCGCATGACGACTACAAAAACAGGCATCGCCGCTTTGCCAGGGTGATGTCTTTCCCACTTTTTGTAGGACTTTTCAACAACAAGCACGTGGACTTTCAACACTTCTATACTCGGCATTACCAAATTTCGGGAATGGTCGTATCGTGCAGCGCTTCCGATAACCCCACTTGCAGACGTATTCCTGAGTGATCCAGGAAGCGGACCACATCCTGACAGGAGTTTTCTTCATGACTACCGTGCTGATCGTCGACGACCACCCCATCGTCCGGCTGTCCTTGCGCATGTTGCTCGAACGCGAGCGCTTCCGTGTTGTCGGCGAGGTCGGCAATGGCAGCGAGGTGGCGCAGGTGGCCCGCGACCTGCGACCGGATGTGGTAATTCTCGACATCGGCCTGCCCGGCCTGGATGGCATGGAAGTGATAAAGCGCCTGCAATGCCTGGAGCCGGCGCCCAAGATCATGGTGCTGACCGGCCAGGCCACCGACCTGTATGTGCGGCGCTGCCTGGATGCTGGCATCGGCGCTTTTGTCACCAAGGAAGAAGACCACGAGGCGTTGCTGTTTGCCCTGAAAGCGCTGGTCAAGGGCTACTCGACCTTCCCGCAGATGTCGGTCAACAGCAACTCGCTGGAAAGCGAGCCAGTGCGCCTGTCCAGCCTGTCCAACCGGGAAATGGAGGTGCTGCGGCGCCTGGCGCGCGGCGAGAACAACAAGAATATCGGCACCTGCATGAACCTCAGCGCCAAGACCATAAGCACCTACCGGGGCCGCATCATGGAAAAGCTCAAGACCGAATCACTGGTTGAAATGGTCGACCTGGCCAAGCGCAACAGCGTCTACTGAGCGCTCGATGACAATGAAGCGCCTGCTGGCAAGCGCCCTACTGGTCATCGGCCTGGCCGGTTCCGGCGCGCTGCTGGCAAACAGCGAACCTCGCCAGTTGCTGGCACGCTCGGTCAGCGCCGCGTCCCCGCTTGCGCTGTCCAGCGAAGAGCGGCATTGGCTACAGCAACGCCAGCACCTGGTACTTGGCAGTTCGCGCCCCGACTACCCACCGCTGGAGATCAATGTCAGCCTGCACGACTACGAAGGCCTCAGCGCCGATTACGCTGGCATCATCGCAGAACAGCTGGGTACAACCATCGAAGTACGACGCTTCGACAGCCGCCACGAAGCCATCGCTGCGCTGCGCGACGGCCGTATCGACCTGCTGGGCAGCTCCAACGCCTTCGAGGCAGCGGATGCCCAGCTCAGCCTCAGTTCAAGCTACGCCGACGATCTGCCAGTCATCGTCACACGCGAGGGGCGCAGCCTGAAGAACACCCCCGACCTCGCCGGCCTGCGCCTGGCCATGGTCGATCATTACCTGCCGGCCAGCAGCGTCCGCCGCCTGTACCCCAAGGCGCAATTGAGCCTGTATCGCTCCACCCTGGCCGGGTTGGCCGCCGTCGAACTGGGCGAGGCCGACGCCTACCTGGGCGACGCCATCAGTACCGACTTCGCGATTGGCAAGAGTTACCAGGGCACACTGAAGATCGACCACTTCTGTCAGGTTGCCCCTGGCGCGTTTGCCTTTGCCATGGCCAGTGACAACCCGCGCCTGCAACAGTTGGTCAACAAGGCGCTGGCGCGTATCAGCGAAAGCGAACGCCTGAATATCCTGCGCCGCTGGAGCAGTGGCAACACCAGCCTGCTGCTGCAGCGCCACCTCACCGCCTTGACCGCCGAAGAAGAAGCCTGGATAGCTGCCAACCCCAACGTCAGCGTGCTGGTCAACACTTCGCTGGCGCCACTGACCTTCAACGACACCAAGCATCGCCCCAGCGGCATCACCCTCGAGCTGCTCAAGCAGATCTCGCTGCGCACGGGGCTGCATTTCAAGCCGGTCGAAAGCCCGTCGGCGCAAGCAATGATCGAGCGCCTGGCGCGCGGGGATGCGCAGATGATCGGCGCATTGGGTTACAGCACAGACCGTTCGAAACAACTGCGTTATACCCGTCCCTACCTGGTCAGCCCACGGGTGCTGGTCACCCGTGGCGACAATGCATTACCGCCGCAGGCCATGGCGCTGGATGGCATGCGCATCGCCCTGGTACGCGGTTCGCCGCAACGGGCCGTGCTGCAACAACGCTATCCGCAGGCCAGGATGGTCGAGGTGGACAACCCGCTCGGCCTGATGGAGGCCGTGGTCAACGGTGCCGCCGACGTCGCCCTGAGCAGCCATATCAATGCCGCCTACTACATCAGCCATGTGTTCAAGGACCGCCTGCGCATTGCCAGCGTGCTCGACGATGACCCGGCCATCGCCGCCTTCGCCGTGGCCGCGGACCAGCCACAGCTGCAGGCAATCCTCGACAAGGCGCTGCTGAGCATTCCACCCGAAGAGCTGGACCAGCTGATCAACCGCTGGCGCACCACCACCCTGGTCAGTGACAGCCCTTGGCGCGACTACCGCACGCTGGCCTTGCAAGTGCTGGTGCTGTCGGCCTTGCTGCTGGCCGGGGTGGTGTTCTGGAACAGCTACCTGCGCAAGCTGATCAACCAGCGCACCGAGGCCCAGCATGCCCTGCAAGCGCAACTGGCGCTTAGCCGCGGCCTGCTTGAACAGCTGCGCCAGGCCAAGGACGACGCCGAACAGGCCAGCCAGACCAAAAGCACCTTCCTGGCCACCATGAGCCATGAAATCCGTACCCCGATGAATGCCGTGATCGGCCTGCTGGAGTTGGCCCTGGAAGACAGCCGCGGCGGCCGCTGCGACACCCAGACCCTGCAGACCGCCCACGATTCGGCCATTGGCCTGCTTGAGCTGATCGGCGATATTCTCGACATTTCCCGTATCGAATCCGGGCATGTCACCCTGCAGCCAGTGCCCACCAACCTGGTAGAACTGGTACGCGCCACCGTGCGGGTGTTCGAAGGCAATGCAAGGGCCAAAGGCCTGCACCTGCACAGCGAACTGCCCGCTGCGCCGGTGTGGGTGCTGGCTGATCCACTGCGCCTCAAGCAGGTCTTGTCCAACCTTATCAGCAACGCCATCAAGTTCACCGACAGCGGTGAAGTCCAGGCCAGCCTGCTACTGCCCCCGCCCACCGACACTGACAGCCTGGCAGTAGAGCTGAGTGTGCGAGACACCGGCATCGGCATCAGCCCTGCCGACCAGGCCCGGCTGTTCAATACCTTCGTCCAGGCCGACGGCCCCCGGGCACGCCAGGGCGCCGGCCTGGGACTGGTCATCAGCCGCACGCTGGCCGAGTTGATGGGCGGTACCTTGAACTTGCAGAGCGTCGAAGGCCTTGGCACCAAGGTGCAGGTCAGCCTGCAGTTGCCCGCCTGCGCTGCACCGGTGCAGGCCGACCAGCACGACCCTGTGCTGGAAACAAGCAGCGGCCCTTTGAACATACTGGTGGTCGACGACTACCCCGCCAACCTGCTGCTGCTGGAGCGGCAACTGCATACCCTGGGGCATCGGGTCACGCTGGCAGAAAACGGGGAAATCGCGCTGGCACGCTGGCAGGCTGCGCGCTTCGACCTGGTAATCACCGACTGCAGCATGCCGGTCATGGACGGCCACGAACTGACCCGCCGTATCCGCAGCCTCGAGGGCGAACGCGGCCTGGCGGCATGCCGCATTCTCGGCGTCACCGCCAACGCCCAGGCCGAGGAGCGTGCCCGCTGCCTGGCCAGCGGCATGGACGAATGCCTGTTCAAACCCATCGGCCTGCGTACGCTCAAGACCCACCTGCCCCACGCCCACCCCCGGCAGCAGCCGACAGCACGGCGCGCCAGCGGGTTCAACCTTGGCGAACTGCGCCACCTGACCCAGGACGACGAACAACTGACGCGGAACTTGCTGCAGCAGTTGTCACAAAGCGTCAGCGAAGACCTGGCCACCTTGCGGGCGTTGCCAGCAGACGCCCCCGGCGAAACTTTGCGCGCCTTGGCTCACCGGATCAAAGGTGGGGCGAAGATGCTCAAGGTACGCACGCTGGTCAAGGATTGCGAAGCCATCGAGCAGGCCCACGACCAAGGCCTGCCGACGATTGACCTTCGCCTGCAATTACAGGCCAGCCTGGAGACCCTGCTGGACGAGCTGGGCGATGTGCTCAGTGCAATTGCAGCGTCGAACTGATCTGGCTGATAGCGTTTACCACGTGCCGTGAACCCTGCTGGATTTCCATGATCACCGTACCGGCTTCGTTGGCCAGCGCCACACCATGGCCGGTACGCTTCAGGCTCGACTGCATGCTGGCCACGGCCAACAGCGACAGGTCGTGGTTCTGCCGCACCACGTCGACGATTTCCAGGGTAGCCTTGCTGGTGCGCGCCGCCAGGCTGCGCACCTCGTCGGCCACCACGGCAAAACCGCGCCCGTGCTCGCCGGCGCGGGCCGCCTCGATGGCTGCGTTCAAAGCCAACAAGTTGGTCTGGTCGGCAATGCCACGGATGGTCAGCACTATCTGCCCGATCACATCCGACTGCTTGCTCACCGCATCGATACTGCGTGCCGCGTCGTTGAGTTCATGGGAAATCTGCTCGATCACCTGTACCGCCTGCTGTACTACCTCGGTGCCCTTGCGCGCGCAGGCATCGGTCTGTACCGAACTGGCATGGGCAGCATCGGCCGCGCTTTGCTGAGTGCTGACCTGGCGGGTGATGTCGCTGGCGAACTTCACCACCTTGTACAAGCGGCCCTTGCTGTCGAAAATCGGGTTGTAGGAGGCCTCCAGGTAGACCGTCTGGCCATGTTTGTTGACACGCTCGAAACGGTGCGAGTGGTACTCGCCGCGGTTGAGCGATGCCCAGAACTCGCGGTACTCGGCCGATTCGCGCTCGTGCGCCAGGCAGAACAGCCCGTGATGGCGACCGACCACCTCGTCCAGGCGATAGCCCATGGTGTCGAGGAAGTTCTGGTTGGCCTTGATCACCCGGCCTTGCGGGGTGAATTCGATTACCGCCATGGAGCGGCTGATGGCCTTGAGCAGGCTTTCGCTCTCGTGCTCCTCCATCACTCGCTGGCTGATGTCGGATGCCACCTTGATAACGCTGGTGACCTGGCGCTGCTCGTCCAGTACCGGCATGTAGCTGGCTTCCAGCCAGACTTCGCGTCCGGCCTTGTCGATGCGCTCGAAGGTACCGCTGATGGCCTTGCCCTGCCCCAGTTCACGCCACAGTTGCTGGTATTCGGCGCTTTTCGCGTAGCCAGGGTCGCAGAACAGCCGATGATGCTTGCCGCGCAACTCCTCGGCGCTGTAGCCCATGGCTTGGCAGAAGCGCTCATTGGCATCGAGGATCGTGCCGTCGGGGGTGAACTCGATCATTGCCATGGAGCGGCTGATCGCCGCCAGCTTGGCCTGCAAGCTGGCCAATGCCTGATGACTGCGCTGGATTTCGACCAGATCGGACTTGCGGTGGAAATCGAACATGACGCCGGGCTCCTGTATGCGCGGTGTCCTGAGCATAGATCGCCTGGCGTAGGTCGTGGCTTTTGTGGCGCCTGTGAGATCGGCGCCGCCCGCGCGGAGCTTCGCAGCACAAGGCTGCTCCTACATCTGTTTCGGGCCAATTATTCCTGTGAGGTTTGTGCGCGAACGCTCTGGCACAGGCGTTACTGGCCTGAAACAGATGTAGGAGCAGCCTTGTGCTGCGAAGCGCCGCGCGGGCGGCGCTCGGTCTCGAACCCACCACACCACTCAAGACAAACTCAGGAACTCTCCCGCACCATCAACTCGAAGCCCAGGTCCTGCTGCGCATTCGGCACCCGCTTGCCATCGAGCAGCGCCAGCAGCGCCTGCGCAGCACCGCGCCCCACGGCGGCGCGAGGCGTGCGAATCGAGGTCAGCCGCGGCACCATGTGCGCCGAAGCCGGCAGGTCGTTGAAACCGACCATCGCCACCTGCCGCGGCACCTCCACCCCTTGGCGCAATGCCTGCAGCACCGCGCCCTGGGCCAGGTCGTCGTTGCAGAAGAAGATACCGTCGACATCCGGCGCCTGCCGCATCAGTTGGCTGAACAACTCGCTGCCCAAGGCAATGGAAGAAGGCTCCGGCGTCAGCACTTCCAACTCGGCCGCCTGTAAGCCGGCCTCGGCCAACGCCTGGCGGAACCCTTCGGCACGCTGCATCACTCGTGGGTCCAGCTGTGCGGCAATGAACCCCAGGCGCTTGCGCCCGCGCTCGATCAGGTGGCGGGCCGCGGCGCGCCCGGCCTGCTGCTGCGAGAAGCCGACCGACAATGCCCCGGCCTCGCCATTCAGTTCCATCATGTGCACACAGGGCACGCCACTGGCCGCCAGCATCTGCCGCGATGCCTCGCTGCGCTCGAAACCGGTCAGCAGCATGCCGCAGGGCTGATAGGCCAGGTAGTTGCGGATGAGGTTCTCCTCTTCGGCAAGATCGTAGTGATAGTTGCCGATCAGCACCTCGAGCCCGCGCGGGCGCATGACCTCATGAATGGCTTCCAGCGTGTCGATGAACAGCTGGTTGGACAGCGACGGGATCAACACCACCACTGACTGGCTGCGCGCCGATGCCAGGGCACGGGCCGCCGGGTTGGCGACATAACCGAGGCTCGCCGCGGCAGCAACGACCTTTTCCACCAGCTCCGGCGCAACCGTGCTGACCCCGCGCAGGGCGCGCGACGCGGTAATCGGGGAAACCCCGGAAAGCCTGGCAACTTCTGCCAGGGTGGGACGACCTGTGGTACGGGAGCCGGTGCGGGACATGGATGTTGTAATTTTACTACTTGCAAGGAAAGGGAACGGCCACTAAGGTAGCGCTGTCTCAGGACGCAGGCAATGTAATCTTTGGTAGCGGCCAACGCGCGCCCGCCGCCAAGCGTCCATACTGCGTAGGGACAAGACCAATAACACCGGGGAGGTGGCTGTTCGTCGACAACGAGACAGCGCTATCTCACCCGCAGGAGGTACTGATGAATTCTCCCCTGTCCGCCATCGTGGTGATGGGCGTGGCCGGTTGCGGCAAAAGCTGCATCGGCGCAGCCATCGCTGCCAGAAGCGGCGGCCGCCTGATCGAAGGTGACGCTTTCCACCCTGCCGAAAACATCCGCAAGATGAGCGCTGGCATCCCCCTGGACGACAGCGACCGTGCCGGTTGGCTGGTGCGTCTTGGTCAGGAGCTGCAAGCCACGACCCAGGCCGGGGAACGTCCGATCCTGACCTGTTCGGCCCTCAAGCGCCGCTATCGCGACTCCCTGCGCGACGCCATGCCCGGGCTGGTGTTCGTGTTCCTCGAGCTGTCACCCGCCGAGGCGGAGAAACGCGTGCTGGCCCGCCCCGGGCATTTCATGCCGGCGAGCCTCATCGATAGCCAATTCGCTGCCCTGGAGCCGCCACATGGCGAACCCCTGACCCTTGCGCTCGACGCCACCCAGCCCATCGAAGCGCTTGCCGAAGCGGTGGACAGCTGGCTAAAGGGCCGCAGTGAGCCGGGCCTGGCACAAACCGCCTGACCCTGGCGGTTTTCCCGGCTCACCCAAGACAGCGCTACCCTGCCCCTCAAGCGCAAGCAAATTTGCAAAAAAGCTACGCCAAAACAACGATAAGACCGAGGCCTTCAAACCATGTTCGGACTGGCTACTGATACCTTCCTGCTGCTCGACGCGCTGGTTACCATCGTCGGGCTGATCCTGCTGATCACCCACTTCAAAGTCCATCCCTTCGTCGCACTGACCATCGCGGCCGGCTTCCTTGGCCTCACCTCCGGCATGCCTGTGGCCAAGGTCATGAAATCGTTCCAGGACGGTTTTGGCGGTGTTCTGGGCTTCGTCGGCATCGTGCTCGCCCTGGGCACCATGCTTGGCAAGCTGATGGCCGACTCCGGGGGGGCCGATCAGATCGCGCAAACCCTCATCCGCGCCTTCGGCAAGAAGAACGTGCACTGGGCGATGATGTTCGCCGCCTTCCTGGTGGGTATCCCGCTGTTCTTCGAGATCGGCTTCGTGCTGCTGATCCCGCTGGTGTTCATCGTTGCCCGGCGCTCCGGTGTATCGCTGATCAAGATCGGCATTCCGCTGCTGGCCGGCCTGTCGGTGGTGCACGGCCTGGTGCCCCCGCACCCGGGCCCGCTGCTGGCGATCGGCATCTTCCATGCCGACATCGGCAAGACCATTTTCTATGGCCTGATCGTGGCGCTGCCTACCGCCATCATCGCCGGCCCGCTGTTCGGTAATTTCATTTCCCGCTACATCCCGGGCACCCCGTCCCAGGAGCTGATGGACCAGATCGCCAAGGAGTCCGACCAGGGCAATCTGCCGAGCTTCACCATCACCCTGGTCACCGTGCTGCTGCCGGTGGTGCTGATGCTGCTGAAGACCTTCGCCGACGTGGTGCTGCCTGCCGAGCACATCGTGCGCCAGTGGATGGACCTGATCGGCCACCCCATCACCGCCCTGCTCGCTGCCCTGCTGCTGGCCTTCTATACCTTTGGCTCGGCCCGTGGCTTCAACCGCCAGCAGATCATGAAGATGCTCGACCAGAGCCTGGCACCGACTGCGGCGATCGTGCTGATCGTGGGTGCAGGTGGTGGCTTCAAGCAGATGCTGGTAGACACCGGCGTGGGCAACGTGATCGGGCAGATGGCCGTACAGGCGGAGATTTCGCCCATCATGCTGGCCTGGCTGGTAGCAGCGGTAATCCGTATCGCCACCGGTTCCGCCACGGTCGCCACCATTACCGGTGCGGGCATCGTTGCACCGGTGATCGACCTGGTGCCGGGGGTCAACCGTGAGCTGCTGGTGCTGGCCACCGGCGCTGGCTCGTTGATCTTGTCCCACGTCAACGACGCCGGCTTCTGGCTGGTGAAGCAGTACTTCAACATGACCGTGGCGGAAACCTTCAAGACCTGGAGCATGATGGAGACCATCCTGTCGATCGTCGGCATCATCTTCATCATGTTGCTGTCGCTGGTGGTGTAACCGTTGATCGGGGTAATGGCACCTTGAAGCTTCGGGTAGGGCCGAAGGGAAGTATCAGCCCTACCAGAAGCAAAGGAGCCTGCCATGCCCCGCTCAAGCATCCTGCTGATTGCCCTGCTCGCCGCGCCGTTGGCCATTGCTGCCGGCACCGGCCCCACCTACCCCGACGACCCGCACAACCCGGCGCCCAAGCCGGGCGCGGACAGCACCCTCAACCCGATCGAAAAGCCCTTGCCGCGGGACACAGACCCACGCATAAAGGGCAACGACCCGGACAGCCCGCCTGCTGAACAGAATGACAACCGGGATTTGCCAGGGATGGATGGCAGTGGCTCGGAAGGTACCGGGCGGCAGGGAGCAGCCGATAATCAGCGTTGATCAATGCCCCTGAATGCAACTGTTTTGCTCAAATTCCAAAAGTTGCCGCAATCCCTGTAGGAGCGGCCTTGTGTCGCGAAAGGGCCGCAACGCGGCCCCAGGATTGATGCGCAACAGTTGAAATTGCTGGGGCTGCTTTGCAGCCCTTTCGCGACACAAGGCCGCTCCTACAGGTACAGCGACAACCTCGAGGCAATACCGCTCCCGCAAACCCCTTGCTCACCACTGGCGCTTGTCCGGCCTGGTCAGCCCAAGCTTCTCGATCCGGTAACGCAGCATGTCCCGCGACAGCCCGAGCATGCGCGCCGACTTGGTCACGTTCCAGTCGGTGCGGTCCAGGGTCTTGCATACCAGGTCACGTTCCATGTCCGGCAGGCTGGTGCCGGGCTCCGGTTCGTGCCGAGGCATTTCGAACACCGCAGGCGCCGCCTGCTGCACCAGCGGCTCGTCGATCAAGGTCATGCACAGGTTGAGCTGGTGCGCCTGCACCACCTCGTTCGGCGCCAGCAGCACGGTCTGCTCCAGCATGTTGCGCAGTTCGCGCACGTTGCCTGGCCAGCTGTAACCGAGCATCAGGCTTTCCGCCTCGGCGGAAAAGCGCAGGTTCGGCTTGCCATAACGCCGGCCATGATGGGCCAGGAAATGCCGCGCCAGCAGCAGCACGTCCTGCCCGCGGGCATACAGGCGCGGTACCTTCAGGGCAATGATACGCAGGCGGAAGAACAGGTCGCGGCGGAACTTGCCCTGCTGCACCATCTGCTCCAGGTTGCAGTTGGTAGCGCTGATCACCCGCAGGTCGACCTTGCGCTCCTTCACCGCGCCGATCCGGCGGATACTGCGGTCTTCCAGCAACTTCAGCAGCTTGGCCTGGAGCACCAGGTCCATCTCGCCAATCTCGTCGAGGAACAAGGTGCCCCCATCGGCAGCCTCCACCAGGCCCACCCTGCGCTCCTTGGCATCGGTAAAGGCGCCCTTCTCGTGGCCAAACAGCTCGGCCTCCAGCAGGTTGGCCGGGATCGAGGCGCAGTTGAACTCGATGAACGGTCCCTTGCTGCGCGAACCATCAAAATGCAGGGCGCGGGCCACCAGCTCCTTGCCGGTACCGGTCTCGCCTTCGATCAGCACCGGTGGCAGGTCGTCGCTGGCCATGCGCCGTTCTGCATCCAGCACTTGGCGCAGGGTGTGCTTGAGGGTGAGCATCGCCGGTGATTCGCCGATCAATGCCTGCAACCCGGACTTCTGCGCCTCGCGCTCCTGGTAGAACGACAACGTTCGCTCCATGCGCTCGGCGGCCAGCGCCTTGTCCAGGGTCAGCTTGAGCTCGGCCAGCACCACGGGCTTGGTCAGGTAATGGAAGGCGCCCTCCTTCATTGCCTGCACGGCATCTTCCACGTTGCCATAGCCGGTCATCATGATCACTTTCAGGTCCGGCACCTGCGCCACCAAGGTACGCAGCAGGTCGTGCCCGCTCATGCCCGGCAGCGAGTTATCGGTCAGCACCGCATCGGGCTGGCCCCGTTTTATCTGCTCCAGCGCCAGCTCCGCGCTGTGGCACACGGTGACCTCGAAGCCCTTGAGGCCGAGGTAGGTGCGAATATTGTCGGCGAGAATTTCATCATCCTCGACTACCAGGATGCTGTGCTCCATGGTCCCCTCCCGCTGCGATATTGAATGTGAGGCTGACGCGGGTTCCTTCCTCTTCGCGGCTGCTCAGGCTGACCGAGCCGCCAAAACGCTCCATGATGCGTTTGACCAGGGCCAGGCCTACACCCAGGCCGCCCTGCTTGGTGGTGTAGAACGGCTTGAACACCATCCGTTCCTGCTGTTGGCTCATGCCCTTGCCGGTGTCGCTAAGGACGAACTCTGCACGCTGCCCATCCTGCACATTGACCTGGGCGCACAGCATGCCACCTTCAGGCATGGCTTCCAGGGCATTGGAGAACAGGGTGTTGAGAATCTGCGTTAGCTGTAGCGGCTGGCTGGCCACCCATTGTGACCGGGGGCCTTCGTAGCAGAAGTGCACACCGTTGCGTTCGATCTGCTGGGCGAAGGCCAGGTGGGTGTCCTCGATGGCCGTCACCAGGTCCACGGCCTCGGCATCGTCACTGGTCGGGCGCAGCGACACCAGCAGGTCACGCACCCAGCGCGACATGCGGTCGACCTGGCTGATGATGTCGGTGATGTTCTTCTGCGCCGCGGGGTTGGCGATTTCCTGAGCCAGTTCGGCGCTGGAGCGAATGTTGGCCAGCGGGTTGCGCAAGCTATGCGCCACGGCCGAGGACATCTCGCCCAGGGCCACATAGGTTTCACTGGCCACCAGCCGGTCCTGCTGCAGGTGCAGCAGCTGCGCGGCGCGGCGCACGATCCAGAACAGGCCGAAGTAGACCAGCGCCCCGCCCACCAGGGTAGAAGCCCAGATCAGCACATAACCGCGCTGGATGCGCCACACCAGGTCCTGCGGCTCCTTGTAGACTTCCACCATGGCCAGCACCTGTTCGCCCTGGCTGTCGAACAGCGGGATGTAGTTCTCGATGAACAGGAAGCGCGGTTCACGCTGGAACTTCTGCTCTTCGCGGTCATCCTCGGCCTGGTGGTAGCTGGCCGATACCGTCTTGCGCGAGCGGAAGGCGCGGTCCAGGTCACCATCGGCCTCGATTCGCTTGCCGATCAGCTCCCGGTTGGTCGACCAGACAATGGTGCGGTCGCGGGCATAGACGTTGGCCAGCAAGGTGTCCGGCAGGTGCTCCACATGGTCGAGGAACTCGACCCGGGTCGATTCGGCCAGCTCCGGGTTGAACTGCAAGTGCTGCTGGTCCAGGCGCGGGTCAAGCAACTCGCCCATGGTGGTGCCCGGCGGCAACTGCGAATGACGTACTTCGGCCTGGGCCATGGCCTGGATGAACTGGGCGGTGAGCATGGCATCGCGCTCGACGCTGTCGCGCACCACGAAACGCGTCGACACATAACCCAGCCCGCCCGCCACCGAGGCGATGATCAGCAGGCTTATGACCGAAAACCAGCGCAGCAGGTTGAATTCGCGCAATGGCACGGCCACACCGTTGGCGGTAGTACTGGCCTTGTCAGGAACTTCTTTATCCAGCATCTGCATCGCGTGCTTCCCGCCCAGGGCGTCCATTCAGAAATGCATCAAGGCGACAAATAGTAGCCAATTGATAGCACTCCACCCGTGCAGCCGCAGCCGCCATTTGTCGTGTGTTGCGCTCTGCCTGTCACATTGCAAGAACCCAGCCAGCCACCATGCCGATTAAATTTATCCTTGATTATCAATAGCTTGCATACACATCTTAAATTAACTTGGAGGTCTATCCCCCACGTTTGGGGGTATTCACCCAAAAAACTTTAAATCCTTTATAAACAATGAGATACGAGCATTTATTAATGTAAGTCAGGAGCCCTTGACCAGTCGGAAACTCAGCGAAACCCGGGTGCCATGGCCTTCACTGCTGCTGAGGCGGACACTGCCCCCGAAGCGTTCCATGATGCGTTTCACCAACACCAGGCCCACGCCCAACCCACCCTGCTTGGTGGTGAAGAAAGGCCGGAAGGCCATGCGCTGCTGCTGTTCGGTCATGCCTTTGCCGTTGTCGGACAGGCGCAGGGTCAGGTTACGCCGGTCATGACGCACCACCTCGACACGCAACCGCCCACCCTGCTCCATCGACTCCAGCGCGTTGGCGATCAGGCTGCTGAAGATCTGCCGCAGTAACACCGGATGCCCCAGCACCTGCACTGCCGGTATCGGTTGCAGGTCAAGGCTCACTCCGCCGCGCGCCAGCGGCACTGCGTAGGTCTGCAGGCTTTCCTGCAATGCCAGCGGCAAATCCACCGCCACGGCCTCATCGTTGAGCGGGCGCAAGGACTGCAACATCTGGCGGATCCACTGCGACATGCGGTCGACCTGGCTGATGATGTCGTTGACGTTGCGCTGCGCCGGGCCATCGTCGAACGCCTGGGCCAACTCGGCACTGGAACGGATGCTGGCCAGCGGGTTGCGCAGACTATGGGCCACCGCCGAGGACACCTCGCCCAGCGCCACGTAGGTTTCGTTGCTGATCAGCCGCTTCTGCTGCACCGCCAGCAGGCGCGCGGCGCGGTGCATGATGCCGTACAGGCCTACGTAGACCAGCGCGGCACCGATGGTGATCGCCAGCCAGATCAGGATCAGCCCATGCTCGATGCGCACGATCAGGTCATGGGGCTCCTTGTAGATCTCGACCATCGCCGTGACCTGCTCGCCATCGGCATCGAACAGCGGAATATAGTTTTCGATGAACAACTGCTCGGGTGGGATGACGAACTTCTGCTCGACGCGGGCCTGGTCGAAGTTGTGGTAACTGGCCGAGACTCGCATCTTGTACTCGAAAGCCTGCTCCAGGTCCTCGTCGCCTTCGATCAGCTTGCCGACCAGGGCCGGGTTGCTGGACCAGATCACCGTACGGTCCGGGGCATAGATGTTGGCCAGCAGCATGTCGGGCAGGTGCGCAATGTGGTCCAGGAACTCGCCACGCGCCCTGCGCCGGGCGTCCGGGTCGACATCGAGCAGGTTGGCGCGGTCGATGCGCGGGTCAAGCAGTTCACCCATGGTGCGCACATTAGGGATCGACACATGGCGCACTTCGGCATCGGCGATGGAGGTGATGAACTGCGCGGTGAGCAAGGCATCGCGCTCGATGCTCTCGTCGACGATGAAGCGGCTGGAAATCAACCCCAGCCCGACCGCTACCGAGAGGATGATGGCCAGGCTGACCCAGGCGTACCAGCGCAGCAGATTGAACGGCTTGCGTCGGGTGGCCAGTTCGTTACCGGCGGGTCCTTCAATAACGTCGGAACAAGGGGCGATGTCCATGGCGGACTCCACAACTGGGCACCTTCAGAAGGTTATAGCCCAGAGTTGGGGAAACAATCGGGTCAGCTTGGTGGCATCCGCCGAAGGGTATTGTTTCTGTCCTTGCCGAGGGGCGCCTGCAGATGCCGGCTCTCATAGAACAATACATGACTCATTGGTTCGGCGAGGTTCTGTAGGAGCAGCCTTGTGCTGCGAAGAGGCCGGTACTGACAAAGCCTGTCTATTGCTTGTACCGGCCTCTTCGCAGCACAAGGCTGCTCCTACAAAGGACGCGTCAGACGAGCGATATTTGTTCTCTGCGCTACAGCGCAGCCCAAAAGGGATGGGCAATCTCCCACAATGAAAGTTGCAAAGGCTATTCACCCGTCAACCCCTGCAAGCGGCGGTACTCCCGCAGTACGTTGGGCACATAGCGTCGGGTCTCGGCGAACGGCGGTACCGCACCACGGCGCAACACTGCTTCGGGGCCGGCGTTGTACGCCGCCACGGCCAGGGTGATGTCATTGTCGAACAAATTGAGCATGCGCTTGAGGTAGCGGGCCCCTCCCTGCACGTTGTCTTCCGGGTCCAGGCGGTTTTCCACGCCCATCTCGCGGGCAGTATCCGGCATCAATTGCATCAGCCCCACCGCGCCCGCTGGCGAACGCGCCTTGGGGTTGTAACCGGACTCGGCCTTGATCACCGCATGCAGCAACGCCGGGGGTACGTCGTGGGTGCGCGCCGCGGCGGCGACCAGCTTGGCGTAGGGGCGGCCGGTGATGAGCTGCGCGTTGGCCGGGCCGGCCTGGGCCTTAGGCTCGCTGATCACCGTTTCATAGAGGCGCCCGGGTCGATGGACGTTGGTCAGTATGTAGCTGCCTTTGGCGTCGATGGAAATGTACACATCGGCCTGGGCAGCACCTGCCACCAGCCAGATCAAACCGAGAATGAGTCCACGCATGTCGGTCGCCTCTTCGTGGTCTCCCCCGATGTTGGGGGATATACCCCGGAAAACCCGGGGTCGATGACCACGACGCAAGCACTGTGCCGCTTCGCGTGCCGCATGGTGCAAGGCGCCAGCGCAGGCGTGCACGGCTGTTGCATGGAGCCTGCAAAAGCTTGTCCCCATGCAGCGGAGGGCTTCACCATGCAGCGCAGATCCAACCCTCAACGTGGCTTCACCCTGCTCGAACTTTTGGTGGTGCTGGTGGTGCTGGGCCTGTTGGCCGGTATCGTCGCGCCCAAGTACTTCAGCCAGCTCGGCCGCTCCGAAGCCAAGGTGGCCCGGGCGCAGATAGAGGGGCTGAGCAAGGCCCTGGACCTGTACCGCCTGGAAGTCGGCCACTACCCCAGCAGTGAGCAGGGCCTGCAGGCCCTGGTGGTCGCCCCCAATGGCGAAGCGCGCTGGACCGGCCCGTACCTGCAGAAGGCCGTGCCGCAAGACCCGTGGGGCCGCGCATACATCTACCGGCAACCCGGCGAGAACGGCGGCGAGTACGACCTGCTGTCGATGGGCAAGGACGGCCAGCCCGGTGGCGACGGGGAAAACGCCGAAATCACCAGTTGGCAGTAGGGAGAACGGCCATGCGCTACAGCCTCAAGGCCCTGGGCAGGCAGGGTGTGGTGCAGTTGCAGATCGACGCCGAGGACGCCGACCAGGCCCGCCGCCAGGTCGAGGACCAGGGCTTGCGCGTGCTCAGCCTGCGTGGCCACGGCAGCGCCTTGCGCGGCATGGCCTGGCGCCGCGAAGCAAGCTTTGACCTGGTGCTGTTCAGCCAGGAACTTTCGACCCTGCTCAACGCCGGCCTGCCGCTGATCGACGCGCTGGAAAGCCTGGCGGAAAAGGCCCCCGCAGCCGCAGCGCGCAAAGTGCTCGCCGAACTGGTCCGCCAACTGTACGAAGGCCGCTCGCTGTCCCAGGCCCTGGGCCAACAGCCACGGGTGTTCCCGCCGTTATACGTGGCGCTGGTGCAGTCCAGCGAGCGTACCGGCGCGCTCGGCGACGCCCTCGCCCGCTACATAAGCTACCGCCAGCGCCTGGACCTGGTCCGGCAGAAGCTGGTGGGTGCCTCGGTCTACCCGATGCTGCTATTGCTGGTGGGCGGTGGCGTGGTGCTGTTCCTGCTTGGCTACGTGGTGCCGCGTTTCAGCCAGGTGTTCGAGGGCATGGGCACCGAGTTGCCCTGGCTGTCTCGGCTGCTGATGCAGATCGGGCTGTTCCTGCATGCCCAGCAACTACCGCTGGCATTGGGCGCCCTCGGTGCGGCCACTGCGCTGTGGCTGCTGCGCCGCCAGCCATGGGTACGGCGCTGGGCAGCCTGCCAGCTGCGGCGCCTGCCGGCACTTCACCAACGCCTGATGATGTACGAACTGGCGCGCTTCTATCGCTCGTTGGGAATCCTGCTGCAAGGCGGTATCCCCATCCTCACCGCCATGGGCATGGCCCGCGGCCTGCTCGGCAGCGCGGCGGCCGAGGGCCTGGAGCACGCCAGCCAGCGGGTCGCCGAAGGGTTGCCGCTGTCCGATGCACTGGAGGCCGGGCAACTGGTGACGCCGGTATCGTTGCGCCTGCTGCGCGCCGGCGAGCAGTCCGGCAACCTGGGCGAGATGCTGGAGCGCTGCGCCGACTTCCATGACCAGGAAATCGGCCGCTGGGTGGAATGGTTCGTCAAGCTGTTCGAACCGCTGCTGATGACCTTCATCGGCCTGCTGATCGGCCTGATCGTGATCCTGATGTACATGCCGATCTTCGAACTGGCCTCGAGCATTCACTGAAATCTCAGGCCCAGGATGAAAGCCCACGACCGAGCTGGCCATGTCTGCAATCGATGAATGATCTGCTCATATCATTCATCGTGATAATAACCTTCGTCCCGTTCGATTCGTGCCTCACGCGCAAGACACTCACACTCCGCCCACTACTAATACATTGGCGGAGTTCTCCATGGAACAATCATTCAAACCCTTGCGCTTCCCCCTCGCTGCCCTGGCAGTGGTGGTGATCAGCGCTTGTGGCCGAACCCCAGACGCAGTGCAGGCTCCCACCGCGCCGAAGGTCAGCGTGGCCAAGGTGATCGAGCAACCGATCAATGAATGGGACGAGTTCACCGGCCGCCTCGAAGCCCCGGAAACCGTCGAGGTACGCCCACGGGTGTCCGGCCAGATCGACCTGGTGGCCTTCACCGAAGGCGCCCAGGTCAAGAAAGGCGACCTGCTGTTCCAGATCGACCCACGCCCGTTCCAGGCAGAGGTCCGCCGCCTCGAAGCCCAACTGCAGCAGGCCAAGGCCACCGCCATTCGCAGCGCCAACGAAGCCCGCCGTGGCGAACGCCTGCGTGACAGCAACGCCATTTCCGCAGAACTGGCCGAATCGCGTAGCAGCGCCGCCGCCGAAGCCCGCGCCGGGGTCGACGCGATCCAGGCCCAGCTCGACCTGGCACGCCTGAACCTCAGCTTCACCCGTGTCACCGCGCCCATCAGCGGCCGTGTCAGCCGCGCCCAGTTCACCGCCGGCAACATCGTCACCGCCGATGTCACCCCGCTGACCAGCGTGGTCTCCACCGACAAGGTCTACGCCTACTTCGACGCCGACGAGCGCGTGTACCTCAAGTACACCCAGCTGGCCCGCGAAGGCCAGCGCGGCCAGAGCACCCCGGTGTACCTGGGCCTGACCAACGAAACCGGCAACCCGCACCTGGGCCAGATGAACTTCGTCGACAACCAGGTCAACCCGCGCACCGGCACCATCCGTGGCCGTGCGGTGTTCGACAACAGCGACGGCCAGTTCACCCCAGGCCTGTATGCACGCCTGAAGCTGGTGGGCAGCGCCCAGTACCAGGCCGTGCTGATCAACGACGAAGCCGTGGGCACCGACCTTGGCAAGAAGTTCGTGCTGGTCATGGACAAGGACAACAAGGCCGCCTACCGCGCCGTGGAGCTGGGGCCGAAGCTGGAAGGCCTGCGCATCGTGCGCAGCGGCCTGGGCAAGGACGACCGCATCGTGGTCAAGGGCCTGCAGCGTGTGCGCCCTGGCTCACCGGTCACCCCGGAAGAGACACCGATGGCCAGCGAACAGACCCTCGCCGCCCTCGCCCAGCAGCGCCAGGCCCTGGAGGCCAGCAACCCGGCGCCGAAGGTGGCGGGCAACAACGTGAAAGTCGCCAGCGCCCAGGCGCCACGCGGTTAAGGGACCACACCGATGAACTTCTCGAAATTCTTCATTACCCGGCCAATCTTCGCCGCGGTGCTGTCGCTGGTGCTGCTGATCGCGGGTTCGATCTCGCTGTTCCAGCTGCCGATCAGCGAATACCCCGAAGTGGTGCCGCCCACCGTGGTGGTGCGCGCCAACTTCCCAGGCGCCAACCCCAAGGTCATCGGCGAAACCGTCGCCGCGCCACTGGAGCAGGCGATTACCGGCGTGGAGAACATGCTGTACATGTCTTCCCAGTCCACCGCTGACGGCAAGCTGACGCTGACCATCACCTTCGCTCTGGGCACCGACCTGGACAACGCCCAGGTGCAGGTGCAGAACCGCGTCACCCGTACCCAGCCCAAGCTGCCCGAGGAAGTGACCCGCATTGGTATCACGGTCGACAAGGCCTCGCCCGACCTGACCATGGTCGTGCACCTGACCTCGCCGGACAACCGCTACGACATGCTCTACCTGTCCAACTACGCCATCCTCAACATCAAGGACGAGCTGGCGCGCCTGGGCGGCGTGGGCGATGTGCAGCTGTTCGGCATGGGCGACTACTCGCTGCGCGTGTGGCTGGACCCGAACAAGACCGCTTCGCGCAACCTCACCGCCAGTGATGTGGTGGCTGCAATCCGCGAGCAGAACCGCCAGGTGGCCGCCGGCCAGCTGGGCGCCCCACCCGCCCCCGGTTCGACCAGCTTCCAGCTGTCGATCAACACCCAGGGTCGCCTGGTCAATGAGGAAGAGTTCGAGAACATCATCATCCGCGCCGGTGCCGATGGCGAAATCACCCGCCTGAAGGACATCGCCCGGGTCGAACTCGGCTCCAGCCAGTACGCCCTGCGTTCGCTGCTGAACAACCAGCCGGCGGTGGCCATCCCGATCTTCCAGCGCCCAGGCTCCAACGCCATCGAGATCTCCGACGAAGTGCGGGCGAAGATGGCCGAGCTGAAGAAGGACTTCCCCGAGGGCATGGACTACAGCATCGTCTATGACCCGACCGTGTTCGTTCGCGGCTCCATCGAGGCCGTGGTGCATACCCTTTTCGAAGCGCTGGTGCTGGTGGTGCTGGTCGTCATCCTGTTCCTGCAGACCTGGCGTGCCTCGATCATCCCGCTGATGGCCGTGCCGGTATCGCTGATCGGTACCTTCGCCGTGATGCACCTGTTCGGCTTCTCGCTCAACGCGCTGTCATTGTTCGGCCTGGTCCTGGCCATCGGTATCGTGGTGGACGACGCCATCGTCGTGGTGGAAAACGTCGAGCGCAACATCGGCCTGGGCCTGAAACCGCTGGAAGCCACGCAAAAGGCCATGGGCGAAGTGACCGGGCCGATCATCGCCACCGCCCTGGTGCTGTGCGCCGTGTTCGTACCTGCTGCGTTCATTTCCGGCCTGACCGGGCAGTTCTACAAGCAGTTCGCCCTGACCATCGCGATCTCGACCGTGATCTCGGCGTTCAACTCGCTGACCCTGTCGCCGGCCCTGGCTGCCGTGCTGCTGAAGGACCACCATGCGCCCAAGGACCGTTTCTCGCGGTTCCTGGAAAAACTGTTGGGCAGCTGGCTGTTCGCCCCGTTCAACCGCTTCTTCGACCGCGCTTCCAGCCGCTACGTCGGCGGCGTGCGTCGGGTCATCCGCTCCAGCGGCATCGCCCTGTTCGTCTATGCCGGCCTTATGGGCCTGACCTACCTCGGCTTCTCGTCCACCCCGACCGGTTTCGTGCCGGCCCAGGACAAGCAGTACCTGGTGGCGTTCGCCCAGCTGCCTGACGCGGCCAGCCTCGATCGCACCGAAGCGGTGATCAAGCGCATGAGCGAAATCGCCCTGAAGCAGCCAGGCGTGGCCGACTCGGTAGCCTTCCCAGGCCTGTCGATCAACGGCTTCACCAATAGCCCGAACAGCGGCATCGTGTTCACCCCGCTCAAGCCGTTCGACGAGCGCAAGGACCCGAGCCAGTCGGCGGCGGCCATCGCGGCTGCGCTGAATGCCCAGTTCGCCGACATCCAGGACGCCTACATCGCGATCTTCCCGCCACCGCCGGTACAAGGCCTGGGCACCATCGGCGGCTTCCGTCTGCAGATCGAAGACCGTGGCAACCTGGGCTACGAGGCGCTGTACAAGGAAACCCAGAACATCATCGCCAAGAGCCACAACGTTCCGGAACTGGCGGGCCTGTTCACCAGCTACCAGGTCAACGTGCCGCAGGTCGATGCCGCCATCGACCGGGAAAAGGCCAAGACCCACGGCGTGGCGATCACCGACATCTTCGACACCCTGCAGGTCTACCTGGGCTCGCTGTACACCAACGACTTCAACCGCTTTGGCCGTACCTATCAGGTCAACGTCCAGGCCGAGCAGCAGTTCCGCCTCGATGCCGAGCAGATCGGCCAGCTGAAGGTGCGCAACAACCTCGGCGAGATGATCCCGCTGGCGACCTTCCTCAAGGTCAGCGACACCTCCGGGCCTGACCGGGTGATGCACTACAACGGTTTCATCACCGCCGAGATCAACGGCGCCGCGGCACCGGGCTACAGCTCCGGCCAGGCTGAAGCTGCCATCGAGAAGCTGCTGAAGGAGGAACTGCCCAACGGCATGACCTTCGAGTGGACCGACCTGACCTACCAGCAGATCCTTTCGGGCAATACCGCGCTGTTCGTGTTCCCGCTGTGCGTGCTGCTGGCCTTCCTGGTGCTTGCCGCCCAGTACGAAAGCTGGAGCCTGCCGCTGGCAGTGATCCTGATCGTGCCGATGACCCTGTTGTCGGCCATCACCGGGGTGATCGTGTCGGGGGGTGACAACAACATCTTCACCCAGATCGGCCTGATCGTACTGGTGGGCCTGGCGTGCAAGAACGCGATCCTGATCGTCGAGTTCGCCAAGGACGAACAGGCCAAGGGGCTCGACCCGCTGGCTGCGGTACTGGAAGCCTGCCGCCTGCGCCTGCGGCCGATCCTGATGACCTCGATCGCCTTCATCATGGGTGTGGTTCCACTGGTGTTCAGCTCCGGTGCAGGTTCTGAAATGCGCCATGCCATGGGTGTGGCGGTGTTCTCGGGAATGATCGGGGTTACCGTGTTCGGCCTGTTCCTGACCCCGGTGTTCTTCTTCCTGATTCGCCGTTTCGTCGAGCGTCGCCAGGCCCGCAAGGCCGAACGCGCCCAATCGCTGGAGAGCCATGCATGAACCTGCTCAAACCCTTGACCCCGAGCTTGCTGGCGCTCGCCCTGGCGGCCTGTGCAGTAGGCCCGGACTACCAGGCACCGGCCACCGAGCCCGCGCAGCTGGCCAGCGACATACAGGCCAAGGCCTACGACCGTAGCCGTTTCGAAAGCCTGTGGTGGAAGCAGTTCGACGACCCGGTGCTGAACCAGCTGGTGCAGGCTTCGCTGGATGGCAACCGTGACCTGCGCGTGGCCTTCGCCCGCCTGAAGTCGGCCCGTTCGATCCGTGAAGACGCGGAAAACGATCAGTTTCCGGTGGTCACCAGCCGCGCCAGCAGCGACATCGGCAAGGGCCAGATCCCCGGCCAGACCACGCAGCGGGTAAACAGTGAGCGCTACGACCTGGGCCTGGACATGGCCTGGGAGCTTGACCTGTTCGGCCGCATCCAGCGCCAGATCGAAGCCAGCGAAGCCCAGGAAGCAGTAGCCGCGGCCGACCTGCAGCAGCTGCAGGTCAGCCTGATCGCCGAACTGGTGGATGCTTACGGCCAGCTGCGTGGCGCGCAGTTGCGCGAGAAGATCGCCCTGGCCAACCTCAAGACCCAGCAGGAATCGCGGGCCATCACCGAAACCCTGCGCGATGCCGGCGTGGGCAACGACCTTGATGTGGTGCGGGCCGACGCGCGCCTGGCCGGGGTCGAAGCCACCGTGCCGCAACTGCAGGCGGAACAGGCACGGGCCCGGCATCGCATCGCCACCCTGCTCGGTCAGCGCCCCGAGGCGCTCAGCGTCGACCTGTCGCCCAAGGCCCTGCCGGCCATCGCCAAGGCGCTACCGGTGGGTGACCCGGGAGAACTGCTGCGCCGCCGCCCGGACATCCGCAGCGCCGAACGCCAGCTGGCGGCTGCCACCGCCAACGTTGGCGTGGCCACGGCCGATTTGTTCCCACGCGTCAGCCTCAGTGGCTTCCTCGGCTTTACTGCTGCACGTGGTTCGCAGATAGGCTCCTCGGCAGCCAATGCCTGGGCGCTGGGCCCGAGCATAACGTGGGCCGCCTTCGACCTGGGCAGCGTGCGCGCCCGACTGCGCGGTGCCAAGGCCGATGCCGAAGGGGCACTGGCCAACTATGAACAGCAGGTGTTGCTGGCCCTGGAAGAATCGGCCAACGCCTTCAGCGACTACGACAAGACCCAGCAGCGGCTGCTGTCGCTGATGCGCCAGAGCGACGCCAGCCGCAAGGCGGCGGAACTGGCCTCGATTCGTTATCGCGAGGGTACGGTGGACTACCTGGTGCTGCTCGATGCCGAGCGTGAGCGGCTGAGCGCTGAAGATGCGCAGGCCCAGGGTGAAGTCGAGCTGTACCGGGGCATCGTCTCCATCTACAAGGCCCTGGGCGGCGGTTGGCAACCGGAGACCGTAGCCAGCGCGCGCTGATACACCCGTTTCAACGACTCCTTTGGTTGGCCCCTCCCCCAACCGTTTGCCCCGCAGGCCTTGGTCCGCGGGGCTTTTTTATGTTTTTTGGGGGTGTTTTTGGGGGGCTCGCCACGACATCATCGTTGTCGTCGAGATCGAGCGCCGCCCGCGCGGCGCTTCGCAGCACAAGGCTGCTCCTACATCTGTTTCGGGCCAGTTATTCCTGAGGTAGAGGCGCGCGGCCCCTTGGCGTCCACGTCGATATCGTGTCGGACAAACAAGGCGGTCGCGCGCGCTGGCGCAGGCGTTACTGGCCTGAGACAGATGTAGGAGCAGCCTTGTGCTGCGAAGCGCCGCGCGGGCGGCGCTCGATTTATGCCCCACCGCAGAACCCGAGGCAGGCACCACGCAACCCTCACTCGGTTGCATTTACCCCCCGGCTAGCCCAAGCTCTGCCCTTCCCGTCGCCCCGGATCGTCCGATGCCCAGACGCAACCGCTACCTGATCGCCCTGCTGCTGTTGATCCTGGTATCGGCCCTGTTCGGCTACCTGTGGCGCGACGCTCCGCCAGCCCCGCCTACCCTGCCTGCGCACAGCTACACCAAGGCCCTGCGCCAGGCCCATGAGGGCCAACCCGGCGCAGCACGGGTGCTGTACCAGCAACTGCAGCGCACCGACCTCCCGCCCATTCGCCGTGCGGCCTTGTATGCCGAACTGCCAAACTATCCTTCGCCCCAGGCATTGAAACTC
Organism: Pseudomonas shirazica; assembly: GCF_015168335.1. Classification (NCBI taxonomy): domain Bacteria; kingdom Pseudomonadati; phylum Pseudomonadota; class Gammaproteobacteria; order Pseudomonadales; family Pseudomonadaceae; genus Pseudomonas; species Pseudomonas shirazica. The sequence goes on along the minus strand of NZ_CP063456.1, from coordinate 2,223,932 downwards.
GCCCGTCAGGACCTCGAGCATGCCGACCCGCAGGTGCGCCGTGCAGCCATTGCCGGTATTCGCCGCCTGCTGCCGGCGGCGCAGCGCAGCCTGGTACTCGGCCCACTGCTGGACGACGACGAGCAAAGCGTGCGCTTTGCCGCGGTAGATGCCCTGCTCGGCCTTGCTCCGGATGACATCGGCCTTTATTTCGGCCCGCTACAGGTCGCCCTGGAGCAATACCAGCAGGCACTCGAGCAACAACCCGAAGACGCCGACGCCCAGGTCCACCTGGCGCGCCTCTACCTGCACGAAAACGACTACACCCTGGCCGACACCGCCCTGCAGCGAGCCCTGGCGGTAGCGCCAGGCAACCTCGACGCACTGGCGACCCAGGTACGCCTGCTGGAGCGCCAGGGCCATCACGACGCCTCGCGTCAGATACTGGGCAAAGCCCTGGCGCTAAGCCCCGATTCGGCCTTTCTACAGTACGAACTGGGGCTCTGGCTGAACCGCCACGAGCAGCGCGAATACGCCTTGCTGGCCTTGTCCCGCGCGGTCGAGCTGGACCCGGACAACGCCGACTACCGCTATACACTGGCAGTCACCCTGCATGAACTGGAACAACTCGACGCCGCACAAAAGCAACTGGAAACCGTGCTCAGCCGCCAGCCGGCCAATCGCCGGGCACGGGTGTTGCTGATTAAGTATTGGAAGGAAACCGGCCAGTTGCAGAACGTGCAGGTACTGCTGGCAGAACTGGAGCGGCAGAACCCGGACGACCCCGTGCTGCAACAGGGCCTGTAGGCAACGTCCGAAAATTTGTTGAACCCTGGGGCTGTGCCCAAGGTCCAGTGGATATCAGACCACCCTGCAGGAGAGTCGTTTTGGCCAGTTCGTTGGCGCTGGACGAACGTGCATTGATCCTGGCGCCCCCGCCAATAGCCGCAGATACTGCTCGCCTGCTCGCTTCTGCGGGCATCGACAGCCTGTGCGCGGTCGACCTGGCCAACCTGCAAGCCTGCCTGGCCGAAGGCGCAGGCCTGGCGATCATTGCCGAGCAAGCGTTCAAACAGGGCCCAAGTGCATTGCTGCAAGAATTCATCGACCAGCAACCGTGCTGGTCGGACCTGCCCATCGTGCTGCTCGGTCAAGGGAGCCAAGCGGCCAAGGGCTCGACCAACCTCCCGGTGGGCAACCTGGTCCTGCTGGTCGCACCATTCGAAAACGCCCAGCTGCTGCGCATGACCCAGTCCGCCCTGCGCAACCGGCGTCGGCAGTATCTGGCACGCGACCAGTTGCAAGACCTGCAGCAACGCCTTGACGCCAAGGCCGCACCTCCCGGCGAAGAGCAGCAACGCAGCGAGTTCGTACGCCACCAGACGCGCAAGATGGAGGCCATCGGCCAACTGGCCGGGGGGGTCGCCCACGACTTCAACAACCTGCTCACCAGCATTGGTGGCAGCTTCGAGCTGATTGACCGGCGCTTGCGCCAGGGTCGCAGCGATGGCCTGGACAACGTGCTGCGCATGGGCCGCGAGGCGGTGTCACGCGCCGCGCGCCTGACCCACCGCCTGCTGGCCTTCTCTTCTCGGCAATCGCTGCACACCCAGCAGGTCGACCTGCACGACCTGCTCCAGGCAAAACGCCTGAAGGCTTGCGTGACCCCGACCGTGACCCTGCAGGTGCAAATCGCCAAGAACCTGTGGTCGGTCGAAGCCGATGACCAACAGTTGCAGGAGGCCCTCGACAACCTGTTGATCAATGCCTGCGAAGCCATGCCCAATGGCGGTCAGCTGCGCATCGAGGCAAGTAACCAGCACATCGGCGCCGGGCAATTCGCTGGCGGTGCCCTGTGCGCCGGCGACTATGTACGCCTGCGAGTCATCGATGACGGCCAGGGCATGGCGCAAAGCACGCTGGAGCATGCCTTCGAGCCGTTCTTCAGCACCAAGGCGATCGGCCAGGGCATCGGCCTTGGCCTGTCGATGGTTTACGGCTTCAGCAAGCAATCCCAAGGACATGTCACCCTGCACAGCCAGATCGGCCAAGGGACCCGGGTGGACCTTTATCTGCCGCGCCACGTCGACCAGGGCCAGGCACCGGTCAAACCCGTACAACCCGTGCGAGGTTACCAGGGCCATCACGTGCTGGTAGTCGAGGACGACCCCCATGTACGCCAATTGCTCTGCCAGGTCCTGCGCGAGGATGGCTTCGCCTGCCACAGTGCCGCCGACGCCAATGAGGGCCTTAAGGTACTGCGTTCGACACAACCGGTGGATCTGCTGATCAGCGATGTCGGCTTGCCCGGCATGAATGGCCGCCAGTTGGCCGAGATTGCCCGCAACCTGCGCCCACGCTTGCCAGTACTGTTCATCACCGGCTATGCAGAAACCGCCATGGCCCGCGAGGGCTTCCTGGAGGCGGGGATGCACCTGATCAGCAAGCCCTTCGAGCTGAAGCAGCTGCAGGCCCAGGTGACCCAGATACTGGGCAAGCCCTGAACCGCTTCATTCCTCGAGCATGCGTAGCGCCTCATCCACCAGGTCCGCCAGCGGGAACGGCTTGTTCATCAATGCCGTGCCCGGCTGCTCGAGCAACTGCGCTTCGATCGGCTGACCTGCATAGCCGGTAATGAACAGGATCTTCTGCAACGGCAGCTGCATGCGCATGGCCTTGGCCACCTGGCGGCCACTGAAACCACCCGGCAAGCCGATGTCGGTGATCACCAGGTCGAACGGGCCGTCATGGCGGAAGCGCTCCAGTGCGCTATTGGCGTCGCCCACATCAATGACTTCGAAACCACGTTCGGTCAGGTACTCGCACATCACAGCACGCAAACCGAGCTCGTCATCGACCAGCAACAGGCGCTGCCTCCCGGCCATGCGCTGCGTCCGGTGCACAACCGCAGGCGCCTCGGGTACCGGGTCATGCCACCTTGGAAAAAGCATGCAGACCTTGGTGCCCTGGTTCGGCGCCGACTCGATCCAGGCGTAGCCCCCCGACTGGCCGACAAACCCATACACCATCGACAAACCAAGGCCTGAGCCACGCCCGACCGGCTTGGTGGTGAAGAACGGTTCAAAGGCCCTGGCAATGTCCACGGCCGGCATGCCATGGCCATCATCCTCCACATACAACGCAACGTAGTCGCCTGGTGGCAGGCCGCTCTCATCCGGGAAACACCTTGTCAGCCGCTGGTTGATGCTGCGCAGCGTGACATTGCCGCGATCAAGGCACGCTTCGCGGGCGTTGGTGCAAAGATTGATCAAGGCATTTTCCAGCTGGGAAATATCAAGGTTCACCGCCCACGGCGTGACATCCAGCTGCCAGTGCAAGCGCATCTCGGCGCCCAGCGTGCTCCGCAGCAGTGGTTCGCTCAAGCGCAATTGCCGGTTGAAATCCAGCGGCCTGGGCGCCAAAGGTTGATGACGGGAAAACGCCAGCAGGCGATGGGTCAGCTCCATGGCACGCTGCACCGAATCTCGCGCGACCTCGACATACGCCTCCACCCGCTCCAGCCGTCCTTCCTGCAGGCGCCGCTGAAGCAGTTCGAGGCTGCCACCGATGCCGGACAACAAGTTGTTCAGTTCATGGCCCATGCCCCCGGCCAACTGCCCGACCACCTCCAGACGCTCGTTGTTGCGCATCAGCGCTTCGGATTGACGAGCAGCCTCCTCACGTTCCCCGGTGATATCCCGGCCAACGGCAGTCAGCAGGCTGCCATCGAACCGTGCACTCCAGCGAAAACAGTGGTAATGGCCATCGCGGTGGCGCAGGCGCGTCTCTATCTGCTCGGTATCCCGGTACTGCAGGCACCCGGAAACGGCCACCTCAACCTCAGCGCGATCTGCCGGATGTACCAGGTCCAGCACCGGAGTGCCCAGTACCTGCTCTTCGGACCAGCCCAGGATGCGATACCAGGCGGGGTTGGCGGCACACACCTTCATCTCGGGAGTGACCGTCATCATCGCATCACGCGACAGCTGCCAGAACTGCTCGCGCTCCACCAGGTGTCGCTCGACCTGCCGCTGGAATTCTTGCGCCTGCTCCCGCCAGTGGCGATGCGCCTCGACGCTGGCCGTGGTTTCGATCACCGCGTGCAGAAACCCTGCCACGTTGCCCAGTTCATCGTGCAACGGTGTGTAGCCGAACGCACACCACAACGGCTCCCCGCCTTGGCCGCGGCCAATATGCAGTGGTGGGTCCTCGACAAAGCTCGAGCGCCCCTCGAGCGCCTTGAACACCCACGGCCCCATCGCCGGCCATTCATCGCTCCACAGCGCGTCGAAGGGCATGCCCAATGCATTCGGGGCAACCCGCCGCAATGCCCGATAGCCTTCATTGTGGACCACGCTGAGGTCTGGTCCCCAGACCACGGCACACGGAAACGGTGACAATTGCATCATGTCGACGGCAATGCGCAACGAAGCCGGCCAGCGCGGCAGCGGCCCGAGCGGTGTACGCCCCCAGTCGAACCGTGCAATCCGTTCGCCCATGAGGTCAACCGGTGCCAGCACAGACGGCTGCAGGATGACCATCGACGCAGGCTCGCGCGGCGTACCATTTGTGACCACTGTCGTGACTCCAGCATGATTCAGAAAAAGTACAGGCGCTGCGTGAATGTGGTTCACGTTAGCACAACACACGCCACCCAATATGGCGTACTGGCACCTGAGAGCTATGCTCATTAGGTTTTCCCTCGGGCCGGGGGAGCAACGGCCCATTCAGGTTGCCGACGGGAGCGTGGTCATGAGCAAGAAAATGCTGGTGGTGCTGACCAATACAGCCAAGTATCCGACCCTCAAGCGGGCGACCGGCTTGTGGCTGGGGGAAGCGGTGCACTTTGTCGAAAAAGTCGAAAAAGCCGGTTACGAGGTCGATTATGTCAGCCCGCTGGGCGGCTACGTCCCTGTCGACCCGCATAGCCTGCAGATGGCCCCCGACCTGGACTGGCTGTGGTATGACGACAAGCGCTTCATGACCCGCCTGGGCAACACCTTGAGCCCTGGCCAGGTGAAGGCAGAAGAGTACAGCGTCATCTACTACACCGGCGGGCACGGAGTGATGTATGACTTTCCCGACAACCAGCCGCTGCAAGAGCTGGCCCGCCGGGTGTACGAGCACAAGGGCATTGTCGCGGCGGTTTGCCATGGCGTTGTCGGCCTGCTGAACATCAAGCTCAGCGACAACAGCCTGTTGCTCAAGGACCGTCAGGTGACCGGCTTCTCCAATACCGAGGAGAAGCTCGTCGAACTGGACAAGGTGGTCCCCTTCCTGACGGAAACCGAGCTGGGTGCCCGCGGTGGTACCTACAGCAAGCATGAAGACCCGTGGCAGCCGTTCGTGGTGGCCGATGATCGGCTGATCACCGGGCAGAACCCGGCCTCCACGGCCCAGTTGGCCGAAAAAGTGCTCGCCAGGCTGAAGCGAGGCTGACAACGAAGTTCTGCTTTTCTGTAAAACCGCAACACTTTTGGCCTACAGCCGGAGCATCATCAAGCACATAGGATCAGCGCTGACCTGTTCAACCCGAACAGCAAGGTTCAACGGAGCGGCGGTCCTATGGCAGCAATACCGAGTCTCGGCATCAACTGGCGGAAGTTACTATTGATATTGTCCATCGGCGCAATACCGGTACTGTCCGGGTTACTGATGATGAACTATCAACTGGATAGAAAACTTGAGGAGAATGCCAAGGTTTCTGTTCAAGAGGCGATTTTCAGCATCGACCAGGCACTGGGCCGCATGGAAGGCGATCTGGACCTGATCCTGCCATTGGCAGGCAAGCCCTGTGACGAAGTACTTGGTACGCTGGAGCAGAGAGTCGCCAACAGCCCGCACCTTCGTTCACTGATACTCACCCGCGACCAACAAGCGTATTGTGCGACGGACATGGACCCTTTGGCGTATAACTCGGCTTTTGCCCTGTCCGGACGGCAGACAGAGCTGGCATTCGACGCTCCATCGTCGCCTAACGCGGCGATCATCAAAGTCCAGAGACCGAACAGCGACCCTGGGATAATCGCAACAGCGTACGGTCGGCAGCTGCGTGACGAACTGCGTGCTTTCCAGGACGGCCTGACATTGCTTCTGGAATTTAGCGACCTGTATATCTGGAGCGAGGGAGACAGCCGCGACGCACAACGGCCCTCCCAGGTCGAATTCACCGAGCGATCGGTTTCCCAGAAATATGGTTACGTGGTGATCGGCGGTTACCCCAAAGGATACGCCACCCAGGAGTTTCGCCTATCCCTGCATCAGGTACTGCCCTCGCTGGTACTGGTCGGGGTCGCCAGCATGTTCATCATGTACCTGGGCCTGACCATTTCGGGCAAGAGAAGGGTTGATACCGCCGCCATCGAATCGTGACGGCGGTACCCTGGGGTTACTCGGTGCTCAGCACACCACGACGTACCTGGTCGCGCTCGATGGATTCGAACAGTGCCTTGAAGTTGCCTTCGCCAAAGCCGTCATCCCCCTTGCGCTGGATGAACTCGAAGAACACCGGGCCGAGCAGGGTCTCGGAGAAGATCTGCAGCAGCAGGCGCTTGTCGTCAGGCTGGGAGGCACCATCGAGGAGGATACCGCGTGCTTTCAACTGGTCGACCGGCTCGCCGTGACCTGGCAGGCGCTCTTCGAGCATCTCGTAGTAGGTTTGCGGCGGTGCAGTCATGAAGCGCATGCCGAAGCCCTTGAGGGCGTCCCAGGTCTTGAGCAGGTCATCGGTCAGGAAGGCGACGTGCTGGATGCCTTCGCCGTTGAACTGCATCAGGAACTCTTCGATCTGCCCGGAGCCCTTGGACGATTCTTCGTTCAGCGGGATGCGGATCATGCCATCCGGTGCAGTCATGGCACGCGAAGTCAGGCCGGTGTACTCACCCTTGATGTCGAAATAGCGGATTTCGCGGAAGTTGAACAGCTTCTCGTAGAAGCCAGCCCAGTACGACATGCGCCCGCGATAAACGTTGTGGGTGAGGTGGTCGATGATCTTCAGGCCGGCACCCACCGGGTTGCGGTCCACACCCTCGATGAACTTGAAGTCGATATCGTAGATCGAGCTGCCTTCCTCGAAACGGTCGATCAGATACAACGGCGCACCGCCGATGCCCTTGATCGCCGGCAGGCGCAGTTCCATCGGGCCGGTTTCGATTTCCACCGGCTGGGCGCCCAGTTCCAGGGCGCGGGCATAGGCCTCATGGGCATTGCGCACGCGGAACGCCATGCCGCATACCGACGGGCCGTGTTCGGCAGCGAAGTACGAGGCGATGCTCTTGGGTTCGTTGTTCAGGATCAGGTTGATGTCACCCTGGCGATACAGGTGCACATCCTTGGAACGGTGGGTAGCGACCTTGGTGAAGCCCAGCATCTGGAATACCGGCTCGAGCACGCCAGGGGTCGGCGAAGCCAGTTCGATGAATTCAAAGCCCATCAGGCCCATCGGATTGTCGAAGATATCAGCCATGTTCGTGTCCTCATCTGCAGCGAAAGATTATTGATTGCGTGGGATGTGGAACGGAAACGGCGGGGAGCACGGGATACCCCGCACGCTGCGGGCGAGGAAATCACCTATTATCAGCTTGAACCCATGGTATGTCATATGGACCCATTCTCGGCGGGCTTGATCCTTCGGCATCGAAGGACCTTATTGTTGTATTCGTAAATGGATTCTACATTGCGTAAAATGGTTTGTCGCCCTTTAGTTGCTCACCGGTCCCGACAAGCGGCTATCCTCTCGTAATCCTTTATACAGATCAGGGTCAGCATGCCCCTTACCGTCAAACGCCGCGCCGGCCTCGGCTGGCGCACCCTGTTGCCCTGGGTCGTCGGCGTGCTGCCCGTGGCATGCGGCCTAACCGTGATGAACTGGCAGATCGAGCGTGAAATGCACGCCAGCAGCCAGGCTACCACCCGCCAGGTGGTGGAGCACGTCGAGCGCATTCTCGACAATCTGTCCAGCGCTGCCCATGCTCTGCTGCCGCTTGTCGACAGCCCGTGCGACGAGGTCCAGCTCATGCTGCGCGCCCAGGTCACGCGCAACGCCTTCGTGCGCTCGACCAACCTGTTCCGGCACAACGCCCTTTATTGCACCTCGCTGTTCGGCGCATTCGACGAGCCGGTCAACCCCGGCGACTACATCGACGGCAAGCTGTGGCTGATGGACGGCAACTCGGTCACCCCTGGCCACCCGCTGCTGGTGTATCGGGCCAGCGATGGCGACCGCGGCGCGATCAGTACGGTCGATGGTGAACACCTGCTGACGGCGCTGCGCCTGATCGGCCCCGATGAAGAGCTGCAGATCCGCGTGGGCGATGCCTGGCTGGGCAAGGATGGCATCGTGCACAAGGGCGTGCCCCCTGCCGCGGCCAGCGCGAATGTGCAGCTGGGCTCGACCCGTTACCCGTTCAGCGTGCATGGCGGCTACGGCGCCGACAAGCAGGGCCAGCTGTGGCTCAGCCACTATCCCGCCCTGTTCGGTCTGCTGCTGATACTGGGCGCGGTGGCCGGCCTGGTGTGCCGCTGGCAGGTTCGCCGCGCCACCTCGCCCCGTGCCGAACTGCGCCGGGCCCTGGAGGCCGACGAGTTCCTGCCGTACTTCCAGCCGGTAGTGCGCAAGGGCGACTACCGCTGGGCCGGCGCCGAAGTGCTGATGCGCTGGAACCACCCGCGCGAAGGCCTGGTGCGCCCCGACCTGTTCATCCCCTACGCCGAACACAGCGGGCAGATCGTCGCCATGACCCGTGCGCTGATGATGCACACCGCGCAGAGCCTGGCTCCCTTTGCCGGGCTGCTGGAGGACGGTTTCCATATCGGCATCAACATCACCGCCGACCACTGCCGCGACTTCAGCCTGCTGGACGATTGCCGGACCTTCCTCCAGCACTTCCCGCCAGGCCGGGTGGTGCTGACCCTGGAGCTGACCGAGCGCAAGCTGATCGAGCCCACGCCGGTGGCCCTGGAGCTGTTCGAGAAGCTCGACGTCATGGGTGTGAAGATCGCCCTGGACGACTTCGGCACCGGCCAGTCAAGCCTCAACTACCTGCGCCAGTTCAAGGTCGATTACCTGAAGATAGACCAGAGCTTCGTCGCCATGATCGGTGGCGATGCGCTGTCGGTGCACATCCTCGAGACCATCATCGAGCTATCGGCCAAGCTGGGCCTGGGCATCGTTGCCGAGGGCGTGGAAACAGAAGCCCAGCGCGACTACCTGGCCCGTCATGAGGTGGACTTCCAGCAGGGCTACCTGTTCGCCAGGCCCATGCCGGCTGCCCAGTTCCTCGAAGCGCTGGCCGCACGCCCGGCTGCGTCGCGGTTGCCGCAAGCCGCGCCCCCTGAGATCATGCGCGGCTGATCCACCTGCTCAATTCCCTATTCGAGGCATTCGTGTCAAAAGGCATTCTTTCGTCGGTCATGGCGTCCTGTCTGTTCGCCGTGATGTACTTCTATACCTCTCTGCTCACGCCGCTCGATGGCGAGGAGATCTTTGGCTGGCGCACCCTGTTGACGCTGCCCTGCCTGACCCTGTTCATGCTTGTCTCGAAAGACTGGAAACGGGTGGGCGAACTGCTCGCCCGGGTAAAACACACGCCGCTGCTGTTGCTGGGCATGGTCGGCACCTCGTGGCTGATGGGCGTGCAGCTGTGGCTGTTCCTCTGGGCGCCCCTGCACGGGCGCAGCCTGGAAGTGTCGATGGGCTATTTCCTGCTGCCGCTGGCCATGGTCCTGACCGGGCGGCTGGTGTATGGCGAGCGCCTGTCACGCCTGCAGAAGGTGGCCGTGGCCTGCGCTGCTCTGGGCGTGGGCCACGAGCTGTATCAGCATGGCAGTTTCGCCTGGGAAACCCTGGTGGTGACGATCGGCTACCCGATCTATTTCGTGTTGCGCAAGCGCTGCCGCACCGACCATTTGGGAGGTTTGTGGTGCGACATGTGCCTGCTGTTGCCCTGGGCGCTGTATTTCGTGATCCAGGGCCCGCTTTCCCCTGCGGATCTGCAGGCACACCCTGGGCTGTATGCGTTGATCCCGATCCTCGGGGCGATCAGCGCCTCGGCCCTGATCGCCTACGTGCTGGCCAGCCGCCTGCTGCCTTTCAGCCTGTTCGGCCTGCTCAGCTACGTCGAGCCAGTGCTGCTGGTAGGCGTTGCGCTGTTGCTGGGCGAAACCATCGGCCCGGATCAGTGGCTGACCTACCTTCCGATCTGGGCCGCGGTGCTGGTACTGGTGATCGAGGGTTTCAAGCACCTGCTGCGTCAACGTCGCCGTTCGGTGTAAGCCGAACCTGACGCACCCGCCGCTCCTCGACCGCCTCCACGGTCAGCGTCCAGCCATTCCAGGCCAGGCGGTCACCAACCATAGGCAGGCGGTCGAGCAGGCTCATCACCAGGCCCGCGAGGGTCTGGTAGTCCTCGGTGGCTCGGGCGCAGAAGCCGGTACGTGCCTGCACCTGGCCCAGGTTCAACGCGCCGCTGACCACAAAGCCTTCACCTTCCTGAACGATGCCCGGGCCTTCGACCTCGCTGGCATCCGGCAACTCGCCGGCAATCGACTCCAGAATATCGGTCATGGTCAGCAGGCCGGTAAAGTCACCGAACTCGTTGACGACGAAAGCAATGTGCGTCGACTGGCCTCGCATCTGCTCCAGGGCATTGAGGATGCTGAAGCTCTCCAGCAGGTTCAGCGGTACTCGGGCCATGCCTTCCAGATCGGGCTGGTTGCCCGACAGCAGCTCCTTGAGCAGTTCCTTCTTGTGCACGAAGCCCAGTGGCTCGTCCACGCGGCCATCGCGGATCAGCGGCAGGCGCGAGTACGGCGAATTGGCCAGGGCCTGGGCAATGGCGTCGGCCGGCTGCGCCAGGTCGATCACATCGACCTCGGCGCGGGCGGTCATCACCGTGCGGATAGGCCGCTCGGCCAGGTTCAGCACGCCACTGATCATCACCCGTTCACGGCGGTCGAACAGCACCTGCTCCTCACCGCCTTCGACCAGGTCAGCGATTTCCTCGCCCACCTCGTCAGCCTCGACCCGGCGGCCACCCAGCAGGCGCAGCACGGCATGCGCGGTGCGCTCACGCAGCGGCCGGTGCTGCTGCAGGCTGCGCTTGCGGCGGGCACGGGCCAGCTGGTTGAACAGCTCGATCAGAATCGAGAAGCCGATGGCCGCGTACAGGTAGCCTTTGGGGATATGGAAGCCCAGGCCTTCAGCGGTGAGGCTGAAGCCGATCATCATCAGGAAGCCCAGGCACAGCATGATCACCGTGGGGTGGGCGTTGACGAAGCGGGTCAGCGGCTTGCTGGCAACGATCATGATGCCGATCGAGAAGATCACCGCGATCATCATCACCGACAACTGCTCGACCATGCCAACCGCGGTGATCACCGCGTCCAGCGAGAACACCGCATCAAGCACCACGATCTGCGCGACGATCGGCCAGAACGCAGCGTGGCGTACCGTGCCGCTGGCCTGGGCCACGTGGCCTTCCAGGCGTTCGTGCAGCTCCATGGTGGCCTTGAACAGCAGGAACACGCCACCGAACAGCATGATCAGGTCGCGGCCCGAGAAGCTCTTTTCGAACAACTCGAACAACGGCGCGGTCAGGGTGACCATCCACGAGATACTGGCCAACAGGCCAAGGCGCATGATCAACGCCAGGCTCAGGCCAATGACCCGTGCGCGGTCGCGCTGATGCGGCGGCAGTTTGTCGGCGAGGATGGCGATGAACACCAGGTTGTCGATACCCAGCACCAGCTCGAGGACGATAAGCGTCAACAGGCCCAGCCAGGCCGTGGGGTCGGCTAGCCATTCCATTAGCGGGTACTCACGAGGGCAGCGTCACGAGGACGGGAGAAAGAAGGCCGGGAAGACCGGGGACTGGGGGGCTCCGCGAAGGTGCTCATATAGACCTTGTTAGCAAATTGGGAAAATGATCCTACAAGCTCAGCAGCTTTCCGTAATAGCGCAAAACTATTACAAAACCTGTAACAACCTTGTAGGAGCGGCCTTGTGTCGCGAACGGGCCGCTCTGCGGCCCGATCGCGACACAAGGCCGCTCCTACACAAAAATGCGCTGGCCGGGCGTGGGGTACTTTTCTTCAATACCGCAGGCTGTCGATGCCCGAGCATGAAGGCCAACCTCAACCAAACGGATCCCCCTCATGAGCCTGTCCCTGTCCATGGCCGCTTTCGCACTGGCGGCCTCGATCTCCCCCGGCCCGGTCAACATCGTTGCGCTGGGCAGCGGTGCCCGCCATGGCCTGCGTGCCAGCCTGGCACATGTGGCTGGCGCCACGCTGGGCTTCTGCCTGCTGCTGGTGCTGGTCGGGCTGGGCCTGCATCAATTGTTGCTGCGCTGGCCTTTGCTGGGCCTGCTTTTGCACTGGGGCGGCGTGGCGTTCCTGCTGTACATGGCATGGAAGCTGGCCAGCGACGATGGGCAACTGGGCAGTGCCCATCCCACCCAGGCTCCCTCGGCCTGGCACGGCGCGGCGATGCAATGGCTCAATCCCAAGGCATGGCTGGCAGCGGTGGCCGGGGTTGGTGCCTATACCGCCGGTGAGCAGCAGCTGCTGTGGCTGTTTGCCTGGATCTACGGGCCGATCTGCTTCATTTCAGTGGCCAGCTGGGCGTGGGCCGGGAGCGTGGTTCGCCAGTATCTGGGCAACCCACGGCACATGCGCCTGCTGAATCGGGGCTTGGCGCTGCTGCTCGTGGGCAGTGCGGTCTACCTGGTCATTTGAGCCTGGCTGCACCGACCCTATCGCTGCCCTCAAGACCTGCGCAGTACCTGTGGGAGCTGGGTTGCCGGCGATAGGGCCACCACCGCCAAAAATGGCAATTCAGCCGAATGCATTGCGGTAATGCCCCGGTGTCGCCGCCAGGTGCTGCTTGAAGGCCCGCTGCAGGTGCGCCTGGTCGGCAAACCCGGCCTCCTGCGCAACCTCGGCAATAGCCCGGCCCTGACGCAATTGCGCCCTGGCCAGCTGCACGCGCTGGTCGAGCAGGTAACCATGCGGCGTCAGGCCGAAGCGTTGGCGGAACGCGCGAATCAGGTAGGAACGCGACAGGCCGCACGCCGCGCAGATGTCGTCCAGGCTCAGCGGGTCGCCACGATGGGCGCGAATGAACGCTGCCGCCGTGTCCAGTCGTGGGTTGCCCTCGTCGTTGACGCTGGCATCGCCGCCAAGCAAACCTGGAAGTGCGCCAAACAGCGCCGCCAGGCGCCCTTCCCGGTCTGGCACGCCGGCGTCGAACAGGTCGGCAAAGGCCTGCAACAGGCTCCGGTACAACACCGGCGAGCTACTCCAGGGCCGGGCCGGCAAGGTGAACCCCAGTGCCTGCAACCAAGGCATATCGACGAACATCATCAGGTAGGACCAGTGTTCCCCGTCGATGGGGTTGCAGGCATGCACCACACCTGGGTTCATCAGCACCGTGGTACCAGCAGCCACCTCTATGCACTGGTCACCGTACAGATAGGAGCTGCGCCCCCCCGTTATCACTCCGATGGAAAAGCTCTCATGGGAATGCGCGGCGTAGCACACCTGGCGCCCGTCCCCTACCCGCCGGGCCTCGACGAAGGGCAACGCCGGGTCGCGCCAGAACCGTGATACCTCGATCATCCCTCACCCCGCTCGCCGCTGCCATGCGCCTGAATACTACACGCCTATCGCGGAAACAGGTCCAGCGTCCGCTCAACTTCGCCGACATCGATCGTGAAACCATCGCCGTCCGGTATCCCGACCACAAAGCCGAAATGCTGGTGGTCTCGGTCCGTCAGGTACTTGTAGTAGCTGACAAACCGATTGGGCGGCTGCAACGTCAGCAGGCAACCACCGGCCTGCAGTACGTTGACCCCATGCACCAACTGGCTACCTTCCACACCGATTACCACCCTCGCCCCGGCGCAGGCCGCGACGATACTCGGCACATCGGACTTCAGCGGGTTAACGATGCGAAAACCGCGGGTGGCGCGCAAATGCTCCGCCAGCGCCAGCTCATTGCGCAGCAGGCGCAGGTCACCATCGCCACCACGCAGCAGGAACACCCCCGGATGTGGCGCATGCGGCACATGCGACAGCAACTTGTCGCCCATGGCCCGGTAGCGGGCATGCCGGCTGCGGTTGTTGGCCTGGTCATCGAACAGCACCAGCTTACGGAAAAACGCACTGCGCAGGCGCAGCGGGTTCATTTCCAGCCAGTCTTCATAGGCCGGGGCCTGGGCAAACAGCGGGTATCTGGCCGAGGGCGCGGTGGTTACCGGTATGCCTTCGTTACAGGCCAGCGCATAGGTCGGACAATCCTCCATCAGCCAGGTACCGAACCACGTGTTGCCGTTTTGCGTGCAATAGATGGCCGCGCGGTCGATTTCGTTTTCCACGACGATGCTCGGAAAGGGGCCCGGCTTCAACGACAGCCAATGGCTGGCCTTGCCCTTGTACAACGCCCCGTCGACCAGCCATACGTCCTTGATCAGGTAGCCGCGGGTTGGCCCTTGCAGTGTGCTGATGCCGCCTTCCATGGTACGCGCAGGGTGCACGTAGGGATAGAAACGCTTGCCTTCCCACCCCGTTACTCGCTCCAGCTGGCCTGGCAGGAAAACGGCCGGGGGCGAAACCGTGACTTCCCCCGGGGCAATGTCCCAACTTTTGTCCGCCACGCTCTTGAGGTCGATGCCGCTGTTCCTGCCTAGCCGTTTGCGCGCCATGTAGCGGTAGGCGGCCAGGGTCCAGGTGTGCTGCCTGGCCGCAGGCGATGCACTGAACTTCGAGATGTCGCTTCCCATGAAGCGTCCTCCCTTGATGACAAGGTCAAAAGCCTGGCGCAAGGCGCCAGATCAACGCCTCCTGGCAACCGCTCAGCTGCACGTGACCCTTTCCATGGTGGGTGGTGACCGCAGGTTGGCGTAACGGTGACGCAGGCTTTCCACGAACGTTTCGCCCGTACCGTTGCCCCCATAGAAGTAGATCTTGTGCAGGCCGCCAAACACCATTTCCTGATAGCGGCTGGCAACTTCCTCGTCACTCGCGCCCTCGGGCAACCCCAGGTGCAGCGTGAGCTTGTCGCCTTCGACCGCGAACATCGGTGTGTCCCAGAGGAACTTCGCCGTGCCGGTTCTGGGCAAGCGGACAAACAGGTAGGCATGGTTACCCAGCGAGTCGATATCGCCACCGCGGCGGCGCTTCCACTTCAACAAACCGTCATCCGGGCGCGCCAGGCAAAGGCCGATATCGTAATAGTCGAAGCCCTGCTCCAGTGCCCACTCCAGGGCCATGAAGGTGGTGATCGAATTTACCTCGCGCAACTTCCGTGCATCGGTGAACACCGCCTCGCAATAGCCGAAACGCAGGGTGCTCCAATAACGCTTGCCACCACGCACCACTTCACAGCCCAGGTGGCAGCCGATCACTTCATCGCCCAAGGTGATCAAGTCGAGCCGACCGACGCCCCTGGCAATGCGGAACACTTCTTCAGTGGGAAACTGCGCGGCATGGATACCTTGCCTGGCGCTGGCATAAGGGCGCAGCAGGTAGCGGTCGGCCATGGCGATCTCGTCATCCGACCGGGCCTGGCGCATCTGGTACAGCGGCCGGTTCTTGCGGATGCTGCGCCGCAACTCGCTGTCGTAGCGCGCGGTGATATCCTCCAGCGAGCGCCCCAGCGGCACCACGGCGCTCAGGTAATGCGGTACCGACAATGCCCCCGACGTCGGCATTTCGCTGACCACCACCACGTGGTTGGCTGCTACCGTCGCGCTTGCGCTGTCAACAATTGCAGCATTGCCCGAACCCTTGCCGGCAATCAGCAGCTTGGCCATTTCCCGTTGCTGCTTCCGGCCGATATAGATGATTTCGTAGGGGCTTTCCTGCTGCAACCTGAACCTGGCGATTTCCCAGCGCCAGAAACAGGCACGCGCCATCGCTTCAGACACCTTGCTGGCCAGGTGTCTGATTTCGTAGCGTATGGAGGGCGAGACGAGTTTCCTCGCCGCTGCCGTCAAGGTCGCTTTCATTTCTTCTTCGACGTCCTTTGAGACACAGCATGGTCAATCGGAAAAGGACAGCAATTCAGTAAAAAGCACGTATCATGTTGATATTCGGAAATTATCCAGAAACCCCCATATCAATTAACAATTTAAGGTGCGCCCAAACACTTTATCAAGTGGCACTTTGATTGCATTTCCTTAAAGCTTCCTCACGCCATGTAAAGTTTCATGACGTCAAATTTCCTGCATGAATGGCCGATTCAGACAGCGAATTTCCATCGATATATCCAAGCCGCGTTATCCCATTACCACTCGCCTGTCTGGAATTGACGTTTGATGCCCCCTTTGCCTGAAAGGAGCGTCGACATGCCAGCCATCAATCCCCATCAACCCCTGCTTCAGGCGCAGCTGCCGCACTGGGCTCGCCAGGTAACGCCCAATCAGTGGGCCGCGTTGAAGCGAACCCAGGTCGCCCCGTGGAAGAGGCAGGACTGGTTCGCCAATGCTGCCCCCGACCTGCGTGAAGCAGCGTGTGCCAGCCAGGCGCGCCTGATGCAGGCGCAAGCAGCCTTGGCCAACTCACTCAAAGGCCTGAAACAAATCACAGAATTCGCCGAGCCATTGCTGCAACGGCGTCTTGCCGAACACGGCTTTCACGCGCAGCTGCGCAATAGCCAGCTATTGCGGGTCGAGCGCAACTGGCACTGGGCCGCCCTGCGCTATCTATTAAGCCATCGACGCGACAACCTGCTGCAGGCCGCGCTGCAGAACTTCGCCAGCGACGAGGTGTTCACTGCTGAAAGTGCCATTGCCCTGGGCGATAACATTCACGTCACGCCGATTCAGATACAAGGCGCCGTCCCCGTTGGCATGCAAGTGCCCATCGCCCACTTTCCATTGCAGTCGGAGCACTACCAGGTGGAACGGCTGCCACTCGCACCGGCCGCTTTCGCCACCCTGTGCCGTGACCTGGACCTGGGCAAGGCTTACCAGGCCCACCTGGAACAGCACCTCGCCCAACCCGCCACACGGGGCTTGGCCATCAGGGTGCAGAAAGACCGCCTGCGCCTGGCGGCCGACCTTGCCTATATGCGGCACCTGCTTGATGGCAGCACCCTTGACCAGATCGAACGGCTGTTGCAGGGTGGCACCGTACCGTGCTGGCAACTGGCGCTGTTCGGCACGCCCCTGCACGAGGTCATGCTGATCGATGCCGGCGGTGCGGGGCTGGCGCTGTATCTGCCCGGCCATGACCCGGCCCTGCGCCAATGCAGCAACCTGGACGCGGTACACGACACGCTGGCGACCTTGCTGCTGGAGCCCGATGCCCGCCAAGCCTTCACGGCCTACATCAGGCAGGACCAGCGCACGCACTTTCTCGACCTGTTGCAGCAGAACCTCGACGCCACAGGCAATACTGCCTATGACCGCCCTTGGCAGCGCGCAGCGCAAGCGGACCTGCGTCCCACACGCGTGGCCATCACGGCCGAGCCTTTCGGCCACTACCAGGACCTGCACCTGGCCCGCCTCAAGCACGAAGCCAGCCTGCTGGCGGTCCCCACCGCGATGGCCGATGCCAACGCGCGGGCCAGGCGCCTGGATGAGTGGGAAAACCTTGGCCTGGATGCACTGAATATTGCCGCGTTCTTCATCCCAGGTGCAGGCACCCTGATGCTGGCCGTCACGGCCTGCCAACTGCTCGGCGAGGCCTTCGAAGGCTACCAGGCCTGGCATGAAGGCGACCGTCACCTGGCGCTGCGCCACCTGGAGGCGGTTGGCCTGAACCTGGCCCTGATCGGCGGCTTCGTGGCGGCGGGCAAGGTGGTACCCAAGCTGTTCAACAGCCCGTTGATGGAAAGCCTGCAGCAGGTACGCGGCAGCGACGGGCGCTACCGGCTCTGGAATGAAGACCTCACCCCCTACCGCAGTGCCGTGACACTGCCGCAAACCCTGCAGCCCAATGCACTTGGCCAGTACCTGTACCAGGGCCGGTATTTCATCCGCATGGACGGCCAGCTCTTCGAACAACGCTTTGACCACAACCTGCAGCAATGGCGGGCCATTCACCCCGACACGCCCGATGCCTGGCAGCCACCGCTGGCGCACAATGCCCAAGGTGCCTGGCGCGGCCAGCATGAACAACCCGGCCAGTGGCCATTCGCGAAGCTGGCGCGCCGTCTTGGCGAGGCGTATGCCGCGTTCACACCAGAACAGCTGGCCAAGGCAGGGCGCCTCTGCGGCATCGACACCGCGCGCTTGCGCCGGGTGCACCTGGAAGGCCAACCAACGCCCCCGCTGTTGCTCGATACCCTGCAACGCATGACGGCACAGGCCGAGGTAGAGGCGTTGGCCGACAAAGCCCCGCCAGGCCTGTTCGAGCGGCTCTACAATGGCAGCGCGCCCGCCACCCCGGCAATGCAGAAGCTGCTCGACGCCTATGCGCGGCTGTCCCCAGCCTTGGCCAGACGCTTGCTGGCGCCGCTGAGCGAGGCCGAAACGTTCGCCTGGCAAGAGCACGGTCAGTTGCCCACACAGGTTCGCCAGTTGCTGGAGCAGGTGCACAGCGAGCTGCCGCTGGTACGTGCACTGGAAGGTGTGCTTCAGCCAGCCCGGGCCAGCAGCGACAGCGAACGCTTGCTGTTCAGCGCCCTGGATGCCATGCCCGACTGGCCCGCGGACCTGCGCCTGGAGCTGCACGGTGCAAGCCCCATAGGCCCTTTGCTGGAGCATGTCGGCCACGAACAGGCCGGCACCCTGCGCCGCGTGATCAAATCGGTCGAAGGCTATGAGGTCGACCGGGGCGAGCGCCCTGCACCTGCACCGCTTGATCCAGACCTCTGCCGCGCCATCGAGCAGGCACTGCCGCGCCCGCATCGCGATACGCTGGGCATCACGACGGCCGATGGCAGCTCGCTACGCCAGCGCGTACTGGGTTGGGTCGACCAGCACAGGGAGGCACTCGCCCAACGGCTCTGGGGGCATCGCGCGCTGTTGCGCAAGCCCATGGGCAGCTTGCGCGGCGGTCGGCCGCTTGACCCCGAACCGCCTCAGCCGCGCCTGGCAAGCTCCCTGGCCGGGGCTTATCGCCGCTTGTTCCCTGACGCCACCGACTGGGAATTCGAAAACTGGCTAGGCAACGACGAGGACAACCTGTACGTCGATGACATTCGCTCAACCACACAGCGCCTGCATGACCTGCAGCAGCGTCTGGATACTTTGCGCCGCGACCTGCATGAATGGGCCCGGCCCGATCCGCAGCGCCCTCACCAGCGGCACCTGGCCATCCGACCCATCCTCAACGCCTGGCGGCGGCTGTCGACCGTAGCGCTTGAAGGGGGTGGCAGCCTGCACAGCCTGGACCTGTCCGGCCTGGAGCTGGACAACCAGGACTTGGCCAGCCTGGCCTTGCCAGACGACTTCACCCATGTGCAGCACCTGTCACTCAGCTACAATCGTTCGCTCAACCAGTTGCCAACCGGGTTCTACGAGCGCTTCCCCAACCTCAATCGCCTGCTGCTGGCCGACTGCCGGTTCGACACCGTGCCCCGCCTGGGTAACACTGAGCACCTCGCCTGGCTGGATCTGGAAGGCAACCGCATTACCTGGAGTAGCCAAGCCCAGCAGGCACTGAACCGCTGCTCCGGGCTTGTAGTACTGGACCTTTCGGGCAACCCACTGCTGCAGGCCCCGGACCTGCGCGGGCTGGGCTACCTGAGGACACTGTTCCTGAACGACTGTGCGCTCAGCGAATTGCCGCAAGGCCTGGACCAGATGATCGAGCCCATCATCCTGGACATTGGCGACAACCAGCTGCTGCGGCTGCCTGACGGTTTCAACGTACCACGGCCTGTCGCAAACGCCCTGCGCCTGGAAAGCGAATGGCTGGGTTCACCAGTGCTTGCGCAGATCGAGGCCTACAACGCGATGCACCAAGTGGACCTGCTGGTGTGCGAAGGCGACTACCTGGAATTCTTCGAACAGACCGGCCCGGCCGAAATGGCCCTGTGGCAGCGATTGCCGCTGCAGTATCGGCGCGACCTCAGGCCCTTGCTTGAACTTGAACCGTTCGTGTCCCGCCCACGGCAAGCCCGTGCAGAGTTCTGGCGGCGCCTGGCCCTGATCGACGCAGACCCGGCCCTGCGCCAGCAATGGTTGACGCACCCACCCTATGACCTGTTCAACCTCCCGCTTTGACAGGGATACCGATGCCTGCCTGTCCAACAGGCAGGCGCGGGTGGTCATGTTAGGCCAGACTGGTGTTTTTCCGGCGAGCAGTGCATGCTCGCTGCTGAAGCGTTTCACCCAGCTCGAAACCCACCCAGCAATGTGAGGTGCAGTACCCATGGACCGTCTGCTCGATTCACTCTTCCCCAGCGCCGAGGACATCCCAGAAACCTGGCGCCTGGAAGCCCCCCTGGAACAACGCGACTACCTGGTGAACGGTGAGCTCAGGCGGTGGGACGGCCCACTGGCCACAGTGCGCAGCCCGGTCTGGCTCAAGGAAGGCGACGATGAGCACCAGGTGGTGTTGGGCAGCGCTCCACTGCTCGATGCCGACACCGCGCTCACCGCCCTCGATGCCGCCGTGCAGGCGTACGACAAAGGCCGTGGCGCCTGGCCGAACATGCGCGTGGCCGAGCGAATCCAGCATGTCGAAACCTTCCTGGCGCGCATGCGCGAGCAGCGCCAGGCCGTGGTCAAGCTGCTGATGTGGGAAATCGGCAAGAACCTCAAGGACTCGGAAAAGGAATTCGACCGCACCTGCGACTACATCGTCGATACCATCAACGCCCTCAAGGACCTCGACCGCCGTTCCAGCCGCTTCGAGCTGGAACAGGGCACGCTCGGCCAGATCCGCCGAGCACCGCTGGGCGTGGCCCTGTGCATGGGCCCATACAACTACCCGCTGAACGAGACCTTCACCACGCTGATCCCGGCGCTGATCATGGGCAACACCGTGGTGTTCAAGCCGGCCAAGTTCGGCGTGCTGCTGATTCGGCCGTTGCTCGAAGCCTTCCGCGACAGCTTCCCGCCGGGGGTGATCAACGTCATCTACGGCCGTGGCCGGGAAACGGTGAGCGCGCTGATGGCCAGCGGCAAGGTCGATGTGTTCGCCTTCATCGGCACGCACAAGGCCGCCAGCGACCTGAAGAAACTGCACCCGCGCCCGCACCGGTTGCGCGCCGCGCTGGGGCTGGATGCCAAGAACCCGGGCATCGTGCTGCCCCAGGTGGACCTCGACAACGCCGTCGAAGAGGCCGTCACTGGTGCGCTGTCGTTCAATGGCCAACGCTGCACGGCGCTGAAGATCCTGTTCGTGCACGAGGATGTGGTCGATGCGTTCCTCGACAAGTTCCAGCGCAAGCTGGCCGCGCTCAAGCCTGGCATGCCTTGGGAGCCTGGCGTGGCGCTGACACCGCTGCCCGAGCCCGGCAAGGTCGACTACCTCGATGGCCTGGTCGCCGATGCCACCGCCAAGGGCGCCCGCGTGCTCAACGAACGCGGCGGGCACAGCCGTGGCTCGTTCTTCTACCCCGCCGTGCTGTACCCGGTGAAGAGCGACATGCGCGTGTACCACGAGGAGCAGTTCGGCCCGCTGGTGCCGGTAGTGCCCTACCGCGACCTGCAGACGGTGATCGACTATGTGCTGGACTCCGACTACGGCCAGCAACTGAGCCTGTTCGGCAATGACCCGGCGACCATCGGCAGCCTGGTCGACATCTTTGCCAACCAGGTCGGGCGCATCAACATCAATGCGCAATGTCAGCGCGGCCCCGACACCTACCCGTTCAACGGCCGCAAGAACAGCGCCGAAGGCACCCTGTCGGTACACGACGCCCTGCGAGTGTTCTCTATCCGCACGCTGGTCGCGACGCGCTTCCAGGAGGCCAACAAGGAACTGATCAGCGAGATCATTCGCAACCGGCAGTCGACCTTCCTGACCACCGACTACATCTTCTGACCGCCACGCTTATAGAGAATCGATCTATCACCCCTGTCGATTTTCCATCTGCGCAAACGACTCTAAGCAAAAGGGCGCCAACCGGCGCCCACTTCCAAGGAGAGTCGAACATGGCAGCCAAACCCATTCCCGAAGGCCAGCACAGCATTACGCCCTACCTGGCCATCAACGACGCCGCCCAGGCCATCGAGTTCTACAAGAAGGCCTTTGGCGCGGTGGAAATGTTCCGCCTCGATGCCCCTGGCGGCCGCGTTGGCCATGCCGAGCTGAAAATCGGCGATTCGTCGCTGATGCTGGGCGACCCCTGCGACATGGAAGGCGGCCTCACCGCCAGCCAGAAGCTCAGCGGCGCCAGCGTAGGCCTGCACCTGTATGTCGAGGACTGCGACAAGGTCTATGCCCAGGCCCTGACGGCCGGCGCCACCCAGCTGCGTGCAGTGACGGACCAGTTCTACGGCGACCGCAGCGGCACCCTGAAAGACCCCTTCGGCAACATCTGGTTCGTTTCCACCCACAAGGAGGACCTGACCCCCGATGAAATTCGCGCCCGTGCTGCGAAGATGTTCGCTGGCACTGCGCAGTAAGTTGAAAGCGGCGCCACTTTGCTTGAAGCTTGGGGCTCGTAGCTGGGAGCTGCTTCATGCGAATCATCGACAAAACCGCCGCACAGGTCCGTAGCCTGACCCCTGCAGAAGAAGAGCTGCTGGTCGGCTTTGCCACCGGCAGCCTCACCGGCCCGCGCCTGCTGCAGGCCAACCAGTTGCTGATGAAGGTGCGCAACGCCAACCAGTGGCTGGCCTGCGATTGCCGCAACGATGCCTTGCCGGTGCTGAATGTCACCCTCAACGGCAGCACCGGTACGCTGTTTCTCAAGAACAACCCGGGAACTGCCGAACACGCGCCTGGCTGCCCGTTCACCAAGGACGAGCGCGAAGCGACCGAGCGCGAGAACGACCCCGCGCCACCTGCTGCCTGGCTACCGCCCGACACACCGTTGCGCCTGATTGGTGATTTCCGCAGCAGCACCACCAGCAGTGGTGGCGACGGCAGCGAACGGCGTGAACAACAGCGCCTGCTGTCACTGTTGCTGACCTGGATCGAGACCAGCGGCCTGAACCTGTATGCCACGCACCTGAAAAAGGACCTGACCGGGCAGTTTGCCGAGTTGCGCAGCGTTGCCAGCCGCTATCCGCTGCTGGAACGGGTGCCCGCAAGCAACTACCTGGAAACCCGCCTGGACATGAAGCACATGATGATGCTCAAGTCCCGCCTGCGTGAAGCCACGGTGTTCGGCAACCACCGCCGCCACGGCCTGCTGCTGGATTGCGTGGACCAGATCAAGGGACGCAAGCTGTTCAATAACCGAAGTGAAGACGGCTTCGACTTCCAGGGGCACCACCTCTACTGGGGCGGCAACCGCACCAGCGGGCCATTGCTGGCGCTGATGCTCTATTCACCGACCAGTGCCGGCAGCCATTACTACGAACTGATCCATGTGGCCAGCGTGCCGGTGCTATCGCGTGCTCATCTGTTCCCGGTTTACCGCGATGAAGAACGCGAGCCGCTCAAGGCCCTGGTGTCGCTGGTCGACTGGATGGCCGGCAAAGGCGTGAAAGTGCAGATGCGCCGGCCGGTGATCGGCGGCCAGGTGATGGACGAACTGGTAATGACCTCGGACCAGGACCGGGTGTTGTCGGTATCGTTGCTGGAGCAGCCAATCGGCCCCGAACCGGATACCGAGAACTTCAAGCGCTACGCCGATTTCAAGAGCCTGGAAACCTTCCGCAAATTCGTCGCCGGCTTCTTCATGCGTGAGCGCTGAGCCCCCTCTACCGGCACACACAAAACCTTGTAGGAGCGGCCTTGTGTCGCGATGGGCTGCAAAGCAGCCCCTGCCATTCATGCACTAGTGCTGAAACCCAGGGGCCGCTTCGCGGCCCATCGCCGGCAAGCCAGCTCCCACCTGGACCGCACCAACCTCAAGCCATGCGCCGTCCCTGTGGGAGCGGGCGTGCCCGCGAAGAGGCCCATACAGGCTGCATGAGGTTTGCGTATCAACCCAGGAACAGCTTGTACGCCGGGTTGTCGGTCTCATCCCAGTACCGGTACCCCATCTCATCCAGCGCCAGCGGCAACCCCGCCAACTCATCCCCCGGTACTTCCAGCGCCGCAAATACCCGTGCTTCTGCCGCGCCATGGTTGCGGTAATGGAACAGGCTGATATTCCAGCGCTTGCCAAGCCGCTCCAGAAAGCCCAGCAAGGCCCCCGGGCGCTCGGGGAATTCGAAGCGCAGCACCCGCTCGTCAGCCCCGGGCGCGGCATGGCCGCCAACGGTATGGCGCACATGCAGCTTGGCCAGTTCGTTGTCGGTCAGGTCCAGCACGCTGTAGCCCTGCTCACGCAGGCTGGCCAGCAACTGCTCACGCGGGTCGTGCAGTGGGTGTGTCTGCACCCCAACGAACAGCCGCGCCTCCTTGCCAGGGTAATAGCGGTAGTTGAACTCGGTGATCTGCCGCTTGCCCAGGGCCTGGCAGAAGGCGCGGAAGCTGCCGGGCTGCTCCGGAATGGTGACAGCGATGATCGCCTCGCGCTGCTCGCCCAGTTCGGCACGCTCGGCCACATGGCGCAGGCGGTCGAAATTGACGTTGGCCCCGGAGTCGATGGCCACCAGGGTCTGCCCCTGCACGCCGTCGCGCGCCACATATTTCTTGATCCCCGCCACGGCCAGGGCGCCTGACGGCTCGGTGATCGAGCGGGTATCGTCGTAGATGTCCTTGATCGCCGCGCACAGCTCGTCGCTGCTCACGGTCACCACTTCATCAACGAAGTGCCGGCACAACTCGAAGCAATGGGCGCCGATCTGCGCTACCGCCACGCCATCTGCGAAGGTGCCGACCTGCGGCAGGATCACCCGCTCACCGGCCGCCATGGCAGCCTGCAGGCAGTTGGAGTCCTCCGGCTCGACGCCGATCACCTTCACCTCCGGGCGCAGGTACTTCACATAAGCGGCAATACCCGCGATCAGACCACCACCGCCCACTGGCACGAAGATGGCGTCCAGCGCACCCGGGCGCTGGCGCAGGATTTCCATGGCCACGGTGCCCTGCCCGGCGATCACATCCGGGTCGTCGAACGGTGGCACGAAGGTGGCGCCTTCGCTGTCGGCCAGTTTCAGCGCATGGGCCAAGGCATGGGGGAAGCTCTCGCCGTGCAGCACAACATGGCCACCTCGCGAACGTACCCCTTCCACCTTCAGCGACGGCGTGGTGGTAGGCATGACGATGGTGGCCTTCATGCCCAGGTGCGATGCCGCCAGGGCCACGCCCTGGGCATGGTTGCCCGCAGAGGCGGTGATCACCCCGCGCTCGCGCTGCACGGTACTCAGCCGTGACAGGCGGGTATAAGCACCGCGGATCTTGAACGAAAAGGTAGGTTGCAGGTCTTCCCGCTTCAGCAATACCTGGTTGCCCAGGCTGGCAGACAACGCAGGCGCAGCTTGCAAAGGTGTTTCGATGGCCAGGTCGTACACCGGGGCGGCAAGAATGCGCCGCACCTGCTCCGACAGCAGTTGCTGGGGGGTGACGGTAGAACGAGGGCTGACGAAGCTGGTCATCGATGACTCCTTGGCTGTGTTCACGTTGCCCAGGAGTCAGAGAGAAGAAACCCGCCTCCAGGGCGGGTTCGGTGCACGTACGCGCTAGCCCGCCAAACTGATAATGGCGGTAATAATAATGGCGTTGACGTGCTGGAAAGTTTTCATGGGGTAGGAACTTAGCCGGTAGCGCAGCACAAAGTCAACACTTGGCCTGCTGCGCCGAAAGCGGCACATCGAATACCTTGTCGAAGCCCCACTGGAAGACAAACGCATAAACGAAGAAAAACACGAACAACGCCAGGTTGGTCAGCAACGCCGCCCACAGGCTGACATCCAGCCAGTACGCCACCAGCGGCAGCAGGATCAGCACCAGCCCGCCCTCGAAGCCCAGCGCATGCAGCAGGCGCCGCAGGAAAGTGCGCTCACGCCGGTGCTGGCGCGCTTCCCAGCGTTCGAACACCCAGTTGTAGGCCATGTTCCAGCTCATCGCGATGCCCGACATCAGCACCGACAGCACGGTCGACTGCGCCATGCCGGCACCGAACGCCAGCTCCAGCGCGGGCGCCACGCAGGCGACGGCGATGGCCTCGTAAAGGATGGCCTGGACGATCTTGCGTGCCTTGCCTTGCATGTTCAGCTCCCTGGGTAAACGACCTGTAAAACTACAAGAAGTGGCCCACAAGAAAAAGCCTGAAACTTGGACAACCCCGCGTTCGGCTGCTTGTATCTATCCAGTACAAACGGCAGCAAGTCGTACAACTTCGTCCAGGGAATCGAACGAGGATAAAGACGATGGCCCACCCCTTCCTGTCGGTGACCGGCAAATGAGCCTGGTATTCATCGACTTCCTCACCTACGTGCTGTTCGGCCTGAAGATCCTCGCGATCATCCTGGCCTCGCTGATGTTCCTGCTGGGTCTGGATGATCTGTTCATCGACCTGTGCTACTGGGGCCGCAAGCTGATCCGGCGCTTTCGCATCTACGACAAGTACGAGAAAGCCGACGAAAAACGCCTGTTCGAGGTGCCGGAGAAACCGCTGGCCATCATGGTCCCGGCCTGGAACGAAGTGGGCGTGGTGGGCGAGATGGCGCGCCTGGCAGCCTCGACCATCGACTACGAGAACTACCAGATCTTCGTCGGCACCTACCCCAACGACCCGCAAACCCAGGCGGACGTCGACGCGGTGTGCCTGCACTACCCCAACGTGCACAAGGTGGTCTGCGCCCGCCCCGGCCCCACCAGCAAGGCCGACTGCCTGAACAACATCATCGACGCGCTGCTGCGCTTCCAGCAGGACGCCGGCATCGAGTTTGCCGGTTTCATCCTGCACGACGCCGAGGACGTGATCTCGCCCATGGAGCTGCGCCTGTTCAACTACCTGCTGCCGAACAAGGACATGATCCAGATCCCGGTGTACCCCTACGCACCGGAATGGAAAGGCTTCACCGCCGGCCACTATGTCGACGAGTTCGCCGAAAACCACGGCAAGGACGTGATCGTGCGCGAGGCCCTGACCGGCCAGGTGCCCAGCGCCGGGGTCGGCACCTGCTTCAGCCGCCGCGCCATCAGCGCGCTGCTCGAGGACGGTGACGGCATCGCCTTCGACGTGCAGAGCCTCACCGAAGACTACGACATCGGCTTCCGCCTGAAACAGAAGGGCATGAAGTGCATTTTCGCCCGCTACTCCATCACCGACCCGGCGCTGACCCTGAAGCAGGAATGGCGCCCGGGCATGAGCCGCGAATTTTCCCAGGTGATCTGCGTGCGCGAGCACTTCCCGCGCGACTGGCAGCATGCCATCCGGCAGAAGTCGCGGTGGATCGTCGGCATCGTGTTCCAGGGCACCAGCAACCTAGGCTGGAGCCGCAAGGGCGCGCTCAACTACTTCCTCTGGCGTGACCGCCGCGGCCTGTTCGCCTACCTGCTGAGTTTCCTGGTCAACCTGTTGCTGCTGGTGTTGCTGGCCATGTGGCTGGTCACGGTGATTGCGCCGGAGTCGTGGCGCTTCATGTCGATCCTCAGCGACAGCTGGCTGCTGACCACCTTGCTGTGGCTGAACGGGCTGATGCTGTTCAACCGCTTGTTCCAGCGCGCCTGGTTCGTCACCCGCTTCTATGGCATCGGCGAAGGGCTGCTGTCGGCACCGCGGATGATGTGGAGCAACTTCGTCAACTTCTTCGCCAACCTGCGTGCCCTGCGCCAGGTGATGGAAATGGGTGACTCGCGGCGCGTGGCCTGGGACAAGACCACTCACGAATTCCCCGCCATCGCC
The DNA here is from genome assembly GCF_015168335.1 of Pseudomonas shirazica. NCBI lineage: Bacteria > Pseudomonadati > Pseudomonadota > Gammaproteobacteria > Pseudomonadales > Pseudomonadaceae > Pseudomonas > Pseudomonas shirazica. The sequence continues at coordinate 2,196,142 of NZ_CP063456.1, read as the reverse complement.
GCCCCCGCCCGCACGCCGCTGGGCCAGCGCCTGGTAGCCAAGGGCCTGATCAGCGACGAACAGCTGCAACAGGCGATCACCAGCCCGGTACGCCGGCGCCTGGGCCGCGAGCTGCTGCTGCGCGGATGGCTGAACAGCGAACAGCTGGTCGCCACCCTGGCCGAGCAGATGGAGCTGCCCTGGGCACCGCTCAACCCGTTCAAGCTCGACCCGCAGCTGATCGCCAAACTGCCGCGCAAGCTGGCGACGCACTATGGCGTGCTGCCGGTGGCCGAAGACGGCGACACGCTGGTACTGGCCAGCGAAAGCCCGGTCAGCCAGGTGTCGCTGGGGGTAATCAGCCGCCACCTGAAGCGCCCGGTCAGCGCCCGCCTGGCGCCCCAGGGCCGGGTGACCCTGGGCCTGCGCTACCACTACCCAAGCCCCTGGCAGAAGCCGGAAACCCGCGACATGCTGGCCATCCTCGAGCGCCACCAGGACGACGAAGTGCTGCTGGAACAGGTCAGCCATCACCAGGTAATGCTCGGCGCCCTGCTGCAGGTGCGCGGCATGGTCCCGGTCACTTTGTTCAACCAGGCGCTGATCGACTTCGACCCGGAACACCAGAGCCTCGGCGAGCACCTGATCGCCCGCGGCATCATCACCGAGCAGGTGCTGCAGCAGGCGCTGATCGAACAGGCCAGCGAACAGCAGGCCGCCTTTGACCTGACCCGGGAGGTGGCATGAAGCCGCGCTTTTCCCTCACCTTCACTGGCTTGTTGCTGTGTTCCGCCGCCCTGCCCTGCGCCGCTTCGGCGCCGATGACCGACTTTCAGCGGTTCACCAGTTACCCGTTCATGGAGCGCAGCTACCGCGAAGCGAAGAAGGACAACTGGGCCGAGGTCGAACGCCTGACCCGCCACGTGCTGGGCCGGGTGCCGAACAACGACGAAGCGCGTGCACTGCTGGTGGAGGCACTGGCTCATCAGCGCCGCTACAAGGAGGCCGAAGCCCTTGCCGAACAACTGGGTGACAGCCCCGAACACGCCAACGCCCTGCTGGAACTACGCTTGACCTGGATCGAACAGGACCCACCGCCGGCCAGCCAGGTGGAACAATGGCTGGCCAGCAGCGACGGCGCTCAACGGGTTCGCCTGTGGCAGGCCTACAGCCTGAGCCTGGCCAGATTCGGGGGTGCTGCCAGGGCGCTGGACTGGCTCAACCATCTGCCGCCACAGGGCGACGGCCAAGTGCTGCGCCTGGCCCGAGCCAACTTCGCCGAACAACTGCGCAACTGGAAGGAAACCATCGAGCAGTTACAGCCGCTGGCCGAGCAAGGCCAATTGCCTGCGCAGGACTGGCAGCGCCTGGCCAATGCGTATATCCAGCAGGTGGATGAAAAAGGGTTGAACGCGCTGTTGCCCAGCGCCCCTTCCCCCGAAGCAGCCAACCAGGCCCGCCTGGCCATGGCCAACCGCGCCATCGCCGTCGGCCAGAACCAGCAGGCCCGGCATTGGCTGCAGGCACTGCCCGCCGAGCAGTTGAACCAGCCCGAGCAGCGCCAGCAACTGTGGGAGCTGGCCCGCGCAGGCGACGACGCGCCGCTGGTGCAGCGCCTGAGCAACGAACTGCAACGCCCCTGCCTGGAAACCGTCGACTGGCTGTCGCGCCGCGACCCGCAGCTGGCGCGCGAGCAGTTCAAGGGCTGCACAGCCAGCACTGACCCAAAGGCCTACGCCGTGCTCAAGCAACGCCTGTACGGCGACCCGCCCCAGCCCCCGCAACCACGTACCGCCGCCGAGTGGGAGCAACGCTATCGGCAGAGCGGCGATATGGCCGCACTGGAGCAAGCTACCTTCCTGCTGATGCAGCAAGGCCATGACGAACACGCCCGGCAATTGCTGGAGCAGGCCTACGACCGCCACCAAGGCCGCCTTGCACCGTCGCTGCTGCAACGCCTTGGCAACCTGTATGCACGTAACGACGGGCCGCTGGACACCCGCCGCATGCTCGGCCTGGTCCCTCGGGTCGACGCCAGTACCCGGGCCCAGTTGCTCGGCCGCCTTGCCGAGGCTGGCCAGTGCGATGCCGTGCGCCAGGCAGTACCGGCCACCCCGAGCGAACCTGGCCAGTACCGCGCCCTGGGCCGCTGCGCCATGCCCGACCAGCCAGGCGAAGCGGTGGTCTACTACCAGGCCGCCGAGCGCCTGGGCGACAGCGGGAGCCGCCTGCCCCTGGCCTATGCCCTGGAAGCCGCTGGCGACTCCGAAGCGGCCCTGCCCATCTGGCGCACCCAGCCGGACAGCGCCTGGACCGACAACGCCCGCCTCACTGCCGCTCGCGGCGCGTTGAACGCCGGCGACGCACAAGCGGCCCGGCGCTATTGGGACGCCGCCGCACACGATAGCGCCGACGATTGGGCCCTGGGTGCCGCCATCGCCCAGCGCCAAGGCGATTACCAGGCGGCGCTGGGCTTCCAGCGCCAGGCCCTGGCACACAACCCGCGGGCCGACCACTACTACGCGGCCTCCAGCACCGCGCAACTGGCTGGCGACAGTGCCCAGAGCAGCGCCTGGCTGGCAGAAGCCGTGCGCCTGGCTCCCGACCAGCCACGCTACCGCGCCGACTACGGCATGCGCCTGGCCGGCTCGACGGACAAGGCCCAGCGCCGCCAGTCGATCCCCTACCTGGAACGCGCCACCCACGACTTCCCCGAGGACTACCGCCTTGGCGAGACGCTGGCCTTGCGCTACGACGAAGCCGAAGACAGCGCTTCGGCGCGCCGCGAACTGCGCCGCAGCCTCGATGTGGAGCAGGACCTGGTCGACGGCGACGACGAATACGGCAGCCTGGAAGCGCGCAAGTACCGCCAGCGCCGCGCCCACGAAAGCCTGTCACGGCGCGACACCATCACCCTGGCCAGCACCTGGTCGCCGGCCGGCACCTCGACCAACGACAAGTTCCTCGACAATGGCCAGCGCAGCGGCACTTCGCGCCGCGCGCAATCGCAGAACGTGCAACTGGCCATGTGGGACCACGCCCTGGGCGAAGAGCCCAGCCGCAACGGCAGCACCCTGTCTGTGTATGGCCGCGTGCTGTTCGGTGGGCAAAGCCGCACCGACTACGCGCAAAGCATGGGTACCGGTGTCGGCCTGCGCTACAAACCATTCGGCCAGGCCAACCTCAACCTGTATGCCGAGCTGTACCACCAGCGTCAGATCGACGAGGAACACTACCGCGGGCTGAGCCTGGGCCAACTGCTTAGCCCCGCCAAGGTCGGCGGCAACTGGGGCGACCTGCGTCACCACGCCGAATCGAGCAACGACCTGCTGTTGCGGGCCACCGCTTCTTTCCTCGACCAGGGCGACTGGCGCAACGACTGGCGGGTCGATGAAGACGACTGGAACGAACGCTTCCTCTACCTCGACGCCGCCTGGTGGACCCGTGCCGGCGACCACGCCTGGCTGTCGCGCTACCAGCAAGGCCACGCCTGGAAGCTGCCGGGCAGCTCACCGCAAACCATCATGCCCTATGGTTTTGTCGAGTTTTCCAGCCAGGACCCGAGCAACGACTGGCGCCAGGACGCTCGGGCCGGGGTGGGCGTGCGCTGGCAATGGTGGTTCGATGACGACCGCTACAATGCCTACCGCGGTTCGCTGAAAGTGCGTGCCGAATACCAGCAATCGCTGGGCGGCAATCTATACGAGCGCGCCAATGGCGTGCTGGTCGGTGCGGAGATGACCTTCTGATGCGTACGTTCCTGGCCCTCTGCCTGGTTGCCCTGTGCCTGCCAGCCAGCGCCGACCAGCGCCTGTTCTACCAACCCCTCAACCGCGACGCCAATGTCACCCCCGCCCAGTGGCAGCAACTGTGGCATGCCACCGTGGCCCAGGGCGGCAAAACCCTGATCGTGCAGTGGAGCGCCTATGGCGACAGCGATTTCGGCGGTGCCCGGGGCTGGCTGGCCGACAGCCTGCGCAGCGCGCGTGCCCAGGGCCTGCAACTGGTGCTGGGGCTGTACATGGACCCGGCCTATTACCAGCGCCTCGACGAACTGGACGGTGAAGGCCTGAACAGTTACTGGAAGGCGCAGCTGGGGCGCTCGCTCAGCCAGTACCGGCAACTGCGCCAGGCGTGGCAGTTGCCGGTGGACGGCTGGTACCTGCCCATGGAGCTGGACGACCATCACTTTCGCGGGGCCGAGCGCCGGGATGCCCTGCACAGCCAGTTGCAGGCCTTCAACCGGCAACTGGACAAGCCTTTGCACATCAGTGCTTTCAGCGCCGGCAAACTCTCACCGCGAGTCAATGCCGCATGGCTGGATCAACTGGCCGGGTTGGGCTTGACTGTGTGGTGGCAGGATGGCGCCGGGACCGGGCGCTTGCCCGCGTTGGTGCGCCAGGGCTACGAGCAGGCTTTGCCGTGCCGGGTTGGCGTGGTGCGCGAGGCGTTCCGCCAGGTGAGCGCGCCAGGCCAGGCGTTTCGGGCTGAGCCTGCCCAGCCGAAGCTGGGCGCCGGGTGCCATGCCGAGGCGGTGTTCGACCTGCGTTACCGGCCATGGGCCCGGGGTGTTCTGCCCACCAATTGAGTCCCCAGGCCTGGCCTCTTCGCAGCACAAGGCTGCTCCTACAGGAGAAATGCGTCACCTGTAGGAGCAGCCTTGTGCTGCGAAAGGGCCGGGACCGGCATGGTAGTACTCTCAGGAGCCCGAATGTTCAAGACCATCGAAGCCCACGTTCGCAAACAGGTCGCCCCCGCCGCCCTGCGCGCCGAATTCCGCCAGCACGAATTCGAGCTCATGCGCCCGTTCTGCCTGCTGGTATTCTGCGTCAGCATTCTGATCTGGCTGGTTTTCGACCTGATCGTCAGCTTCCTCGGCGGCCAGGGTTTCACCTGGCTGTCCTATCTGTTCATCACCCTGCTCGGCAGCCTCACCGTGGTACTGCGGTTCACCCGTCGCAGCCATCACTTCGATGTACTCAACCTGCTGTTCATCGCCTCCATCACCCTGGGCATGCGCCTGGTGATTGAAGGCATCCCGGTGGCCCTGCGCCCGGTGTGGCTGGTGCTCGGGGTCTCCACCGTGCTGTATGCCGTGTCGGTGCTACCGGTGCGGCGCTGGTCGTTCTTCTGCGCCATGGCCATCACCTGGGTGGTGCTTAACCCGTTCTACCACACCCGCATCGGGCCGGACGAACTCGAAGGCGCCATGCTGATCAGCTACGCGGTGTTCCTCAGCGGCCTGGTCATCTACAGCTACCTGCAGATGCGCAAGGCCAAGCTGCACAACTTCTACCTGTCCAAGGTGCTGCTGGACCAGGCCTATGTCGATGCCCTGACCGAAATCCCCAACCGCCGTTCGTTCATGGCCCAGGCCGACCGCCAGCTGCGCCTGGCCACGGCCGAGCAGTACCTGGCGATGATCGACATCGACAACTTCAAACGGGTGAATGACCGTTTCGGCCATGACGTGGGCGATGAAGTGCTCAAGCGCGTGGCCCTGCATATCAAGGCGAGCATGGCCGGTTACGAGTTTGCCCGACTGGGCGGCGAGGAGTTCGCGATCTTTTTCCAGGGGCTGGACCAGCAAGGCGCCGAGCAACGGGTGGCGGCGCTGTGCCAACGGGTGCGCGAAGACGTTGGCGAGCATCCGGTGACTGTCAGCATCGGCCTGGCCCGGGTGGACCAGGGCGACAGCCTGACCACGGCGCTGGTGCGCGCCGACCAGGCGCTATACGAGGCCAAGCACAGTGGCAAGGACCGGTTTGTGCTGTGGTCTGCCCGGCTGGCAGAAAGTGATTAGCAGGCCCGGCCTCTTCGCGGGCTCGCCCGCTCCCACAGGGACCGCACCGGCTTCGAACCCTGTGAATGCCCTGTGGGAGCGGGCAAGCCCGCGAAAGGGCCGGTACAGGCAGCCCATCACCCGGCAGGCAGGCGAATCCGGAACTGTGCACCACCCAGCGCCGACTGCGCCACGGTCAAGGTGCCACCTTGCCCCTCGATCGCCCGCCGGCTGATCGCCAAGCCCAGGCCAAACCCGCCGGTATTGCGGTCACGGCTACGGTCCAGGCGGTAGAACGGCTGGAAAATCCGCTCGCGCTCCTCCACCGGAATACCGATCCCGTCATCCTCCACCGTCACCAGGCAGGCGCCATCGTCTTCCAGGCGCAAGCGCAGCAACAGGCTCTCGTCGCAGTAACGCATGGCATTGCGCACCAGGTTCTGCACCGCCCGTGCCGTCAGCCGTGGGTCCAGCACAAAACGCGGCAGATCCCCCTCGGCCCGCACCTCCCACTGGATACCCCGGCCATCGAGTTCCTCGGCAAAGCCGCCGAGTACACTGTCGACCAGTTCCAGCAACGACACCTCGACCCGCTCGCGGGCCTGGTCGGCGTTGTACAGCCGGCTGTAGGACAACAGCTCCAGCACCAGCTCATCCAGCTCACGCACATGCCCCACCAGCTCCAGCAGGCGCTTGCGGCTGGCCGGCGGCACTTCGTCGAACAGCAGCACCAGGCCGAAATCCAGCCGGGTCAACGGCGTGCGCAACTCGTGCGACACCGCATTGAGCAGCTCGCGCTGCTGGTTCACGTGGCGTTCCAGGTCACTGGCCATGGTGTCGAACACCCCGGCCAGTTCACCGATGTTGGAGTGCGGCGAGATGTGCGTACGCTCGGCCATCTGCCCCTGACCCAGGCGCCGGGCGGTTTCCTTGAGGCGCTCCAGGTCGCGCCAGTGCGGCCATACCCACAGCAACAGGCAACCGAGCATCGCTGCACCGATCAGGACGGTCACACCCCACGACAGCACGTTGATATCCAGCGGGTCTGGCGGTGAGTGCAGACGCACCAGCCATTCCTTGTCCAGCGGCGCCAGCACCGTCTCGTAGTAGCCCCATTCGGCAATGCGCACGGCGTACAGGCCGTGCTCCAGGCGCGCCTGCTCGTCCTCGCTCAGGTCAGCCTGGTCCATGCGCAGCAGTTGCAGTTCCAGCGGCGCGAAATCACTGGCCAGCTCTTGCTCCACCGCCGGCCACTGCTCGCGCGGGGCCTGGCGGAACTGGCGCACGATCAGCGACTGCACGCCCTTGGCCTGGTCCAGGTTGTAGGCCATGAAGCGGTCCTGGAACAGGCCGACGATGGTGTCGGGGATGAACAACAGTGCACCGGCATAGGCAACGATGATCACCAGGTACAGCCGCACCAGAATCTTCAGCATGGGCGGTCAGCACTCCCACTCGACACGGCTGAACAGATAGCCCTTGCCCCACACGGTCTTGATCTTGCGCGCTTCGCCGGCGTTATCGTCGAACTTGCGCCGCAGCTTGGAGATGGCCACGTCCACCGAGCGGTCGGTGCCGTTGAACTCGATACCCCGCAGTTGCTGCAGGATGCGGTCGCGGTTCAGCACTTCGCCGGCATTGCGCGCCAGTACCACCAGCAGGTTGTACTCGCCGCTGGACAGCTCCACCTCTTCGCCACGCCAGCTCACGGTGCGCTCGGCCAGGTCGATGCGCAGGCCACCGATCAGGATCAGGTCGTTGTCCAGGCGCGGCTCGTTGACGCTGCTGCGACGCAGCAGGGTACGCACGCGGGCCAGCAGTACACGCGGCTCGCAGGGTTTGGTCACGTAGTCGTCGGCGCCCATTTCCAGGCCCAGGACCTGGTCGTGGCTGTCGTCGCGGGCGGTCAGCATCAGGATCGGCAGGCCCTGCGACTCCTGGCGCAGCAGGCGACACAGCTGCAGGCCGTCGATCCCCGGCAGCATCAGGTCGAGGATGACCAGGTCGGGCTTTTGCCGGCGGTACTCGTCAAGCACATGATCGCCACGGGCGATCACCTGGACATGGAAGTCGTTGCGTTGCAGGTAGCTGGCGATCAGTTCGGACAGGGCGCTGTCGTCTTCGACCAGGAAAATATTCGGCATAGGCGCTTGGGAATCTGGGTTGGGGTAAGACCTCACCGGCCTCTTCGCGGGCTTGCCCGCTCCCACAGGGACCCAACAGCACTTGAAAGCTGTGCAGTCCCTGTGGGAGCGGGCAAGCCCGCGAAGAGGCCGGTACAGGAATACTCAGGATATAGAACACTACAGGCAGACAGGATTGTTCTTCACACTTTTTCACACTCGTCCTACAGGTATTAACAGCCACGCAAGGAACGCCTGCCGTAGCATACCGGCGGTCATCATCGGAAGATCCGTATGTCTACTACCCTCCCCCCACGCTTGCGCCCGTTGGCGCTTCTGGCGCTCCTGAGCCTGTCCCTGGCCGGCTGCGACGACAGCCCCGAACAGGAAGAACAGGCTCCCACCCCGCAAGTGCGGGTGGAAACCCTGCAACTGCAGCCACTGGCCATCAGCAGTGAGCTCAGCGGCCGCATCCTCGCGCCGCGCACCGCCGAAGTGCGAGCACGTGTCGCGGGCGTTGTGCTCAAGCGGGTGTATCGCGAAGGCAGCGACGTCAAGCAGGGCGATGTGCTGTTCCTGATCGACCCGGCACCGTTCAAGGCCGACCACGACAGCGCCCGCGCCACCCTGGCCAAGGCCGAGGCCACCCTGTACCAGGCACGCCTGCAGGAACAGCGCTACCGCGAACTGGTCGACGACAAGGCCGTCAGCCGCCAGGAATACGACAACGCCAAGGCCAGCTACCTGCAGGCCGATGCCGCAGTGGCCGAGGCCAGGGCCGCCCTGGAACGCGCCCGCCTGAACCTCGGCTACGCCACCGTGACGGCTCCGATTTCCGGCCGTATCGGGCGCGCACAGGTCACCGAAGGTGCGCTGGTCGGGCAGAACGAGACCACGCCCCTGGCGACCATCCAGCAGCTGGACCCGATCCACGCCGATGTCACCCAGTCGACCCGCGAGCTCAACGCCCTGCGCCGCGCCATGCGTGCCGGCGAGCTGCAGCAGGTGGGCGACGGCCAGGCCCGGGCCACGCTGATCCAGGACGATGGCAGCACCTACCCGCTGCCGGGCAAACTGCTGTTCTCCGACATCAGCGTCGACCCCAGCACCAACCAGATCACCCTGCGCAGCGAGTTCCCCAACCCGGACCTCGACCTGCTGCCCGGCAGCTACGTGCGCGTGCGCCTGGAGCAGGCCGTGCAGCCCAAGGGCCTGAGCGTGCCGCAGCGCGCCATCCTGCGCGACAGCGCTGGCGTGCCCAAGGTGCTGGTGGTCGACCCGCAGGCCCGGGTCAGCGACCGCCAGGTAGTACTGGGCAGCGCCCAGGGCGACCGCTGGATCGTCAGCGAAGGCCTGGCCCCCGGCGAACGGGTGGTGGTGGAGGGCCTGCAACACGTCAAGGCCGGTGACCAGGTGCAGGTCGACAATGCATCAGGGGCATCGCCCATCGCACAGCACACTGGCCAGTGAGGGCCTGATTCATGCCGCAATTCTTCATCGACCGCCCGGTATTCGCCTGGGTGGTCGCCCTGTTCATCCTGCTGGCCGGTGCCCTGGCCATCCCGCAGCTGCCGGTGGCCCAGTACCCCAACGTGGCCCCGCCGCAGGTGGAAATCTACGCCGTGTACCCGGGCGCCTCGGCGGCGACCATGGACGAGAGCGTGGTCAGCCTGATCGAGCAGGAGCTTAACGGCGCCGACAACCTGCTGTACTTCGAGTCGCAGAGCAGCCTGGGCAGCGCCACCATCACCGCCACCTTCGCCCCGGGCACCAACCCGGACCTGGCCCAGGTCGACGTGCAGAACCGCCTGAAGGTGGTCGAGTCGCGCCTGCCGCGCCCGGTGACCCAGCAAGGCCTGCAGGTGGAAAAGGTCTCCACCGGCTTCCTGCTGCTGGCCACCCTCACCTCCGAAGACGGCAAGCTCGACGAAACCGCCCTGTCGGATATCCTTGCGCGCAACGTGATGGACGAGATCCGCCGCCTCAAGGGCGTCGGCAAGGCCCAGCTGTACGGTTCGGAACGCGCCATGCGCATCTGGATCGACCCACGCAAGCTGATCGGCTTCAACCTCACGCCCAACGACGTGGCCGAGGCCATCGCCGCGCAGAACGCCCAGGTGGCCCCCGGCAGCATTGGTGACCTGCCCACCCGTGGCACTCAGGAAATCACCGCCAACGTGGTGGTCAAGGGCCAGCTGAGCACCCCCGAGGAGTTCGCCGGGATTGTCCTGCGTGCCAACCCGGACGGTTCCACGGTGACCATCGGCGATGTCGCCCGGGTCGAGATCGGTGCCCAGGAATACCAGTACGGCACGCGCCTGAACGGCAAGCCGGCCACCGCCTTCAGCGTGCAGCTGTCGCCGGGCGCCAACGCCATGGAAACCGCCACCCTGGTGCGGGCGAAGATGCAGGACCTGGCGCGCTACTTCCCGGAAGGCGTCAAGTACGACATCCCCTACGACACCTCGCCATTCGTCAAGGTGTCGATCGAGCAGGTCATCAACACCCTGTTCGAAGCCATGCTGCTGGTGTTCGCGGTGATGTTCCTGTTCCTGCAGAACCTGCGCTACACCCTGATCCCGACCCTGGTGGTGCCGGTGGCCCTGATGGGCACCTTCGCCGTGATGCTGGCCATGGGCTTCTCGGTCAACGTGCTGACCCTGTTCGGCATGGTGCTGGCCATCGGCATCCTGGTCGACGATGCCATCGTGGTGGTGGAAAACGTCGAGCGGATCATGGCCGAGGAAGGCCTGCCGCCCAAGGAGGCTACGCGCAAGGCGATGGGCCAGATCAGCGGCGCGATCGTCGGCATTACCCTGGTGCTGGTGGCGGTGTTCCTGCCGATGGCCTTCATGCAAGGCTCTGTGGGGGTGATCTACCAGCAGTTCTCGCTGTCGATGGCAGTGTCGATCCTGTTCTCGGCGTTCCTCGCCCTCAGCCTGACCCCGGCGCTGTGTGCCACCCTGCTCAAGCCGGTGGCCAAGGGCGAGCACCACGAACGCAAGGGCTTCTTCGGCTGGTTCAACCGGCGCTTCGAGGGCATGAGCAACGGTTACCAGCGCTGGGTGGTGCAGGCGCTCAAGCGCAGCGGCCGCTACCTGCTGGTATACGCGTTGCTGCTGGCGGTGCTGGGTTATGGCTTCAGCCAGCTGCCCACGGCGTTCCTGCCCACCGAAGACCAGGGCTACACCATCACCGATATCCAGCTGCCGCCGGGCGCCAGCCGCATGCGCACCGAGCAGGTGGCGGCACAGATCGAGGCGCACAACGCCGAAGAGCCCGGCGTGGGTAACACCACCTTGATCCTGGGTTTCAGCTTCTCGGGCAGCGGGCAGAACGCAGCGCTGGCCTTCACCACGCTCAAGGACTGGTCCGAGCGCGGTGCCGACGACAGCGCCCAGTCGATCGCCGACCGCGCGACCATGGCCTTTACCCAGCTCAAGGACGCCGTGGCCTATTCCGTGCTGCCACCGCCAATCGACGGCCTTGGCGAGTCGACCGGCTTCGAGTTCCGCCTGCAGGACCGCGGCGGCATGGGCCACGCCGAGCTGATGGCCGCCCGCGACGAACTGCTGGCAAATGCCGGCAAAAGCAAGGTGCTGACCAACGTGCGCGAAGCCTCGCTGGCGGAAAGCCCGCAGGTACAACTGGAAATCGACCGCCGCCAGGCCAACGCCCTGGGCGTATCGTTTGCCGATATCGGTTCGGTGCTGGACGTGGCCGTGGGTTCCAGCTACGTCAACGACTTCCCCAACCAGGGCCGCATGCAGCGGGTGGTGGTGCAGGCCGAAGGCGACCAGCGCAGCCAGGTCGAAGACCTGCTGAAGATCCACGTGCGCAACGACAGCGGCAAGATGGTGCCACTGGGCGCCTTCGTCCAGGCCAGGTGGGTCAGCGGCCCGGTGCAGCTGACCCGCTACAACGGCTACCCGGCGGTGTCGATTTCCGGCGAACCGGCAGCCGGCTACAGTTCGGGCGAAGCCATGGCCGAGATCGAGCGCCTGGTGGCCCAGCTGCCGGCCGGTGCCGGCCTGGAATGGACTGGCCTGTCGCTGCAGGAGCGGCTGTCCGGCAGCCAGGCACCGATGCTGATGGCGCTGTCGTTGCTGGTGGTGTTCCTGTGCCTGGCAGCGCTGTACGAAAGCTGGTCGATCCCCACCGCAGTTCTGCTGGTAGTACCGCTGGGCGTGCTCGGTGCGGTGCTGGCGGTGACCCTGCGCGGCATGCCCAACGACGTGTTCTTCAAGGTCGGCCTGATCACGCTGATCGGCCTGTCGGCGAAGAACGCCATCCTGATCATCGAGTTTGCCAAGAGCCTGGTCGACCAGGGCGTGGATGCTGCCGACGCCGCCGTGCAGGCCGCGCGCCTGCGCCTGCGCCCGATCGTGATGACCTCGCTGGCGTTCATCCTGGGCGTGGTGCCACTGGCCATTGCCAGCGGCGCCAGCTCGGCCAGCCAGAAGGCGATCGGTACCGGGGTGATCGGCGGCATGCTCAGCGCCACCCTGGCCGTGGTGTTCGTGCCGGTGTTCTTCGTGGTGGTGATGCGCCTTGCCGGGCGACGCCAGGCGGGTAATGCCGACACGCAGGCCGTGACCAGCGACAGCTGACTGGACAAGCCCCGCGTGAAATGGGAGGGTTCCCGGCATTGACTGCCCGGAACCCTTTTTCATGCCTGATGCCCTGCCCCCCTGCTCCATCCTCATTCTCGCCGGTGGCCGCGGCCAGCGCATGGGCGGCCGCGACAAGGGCCTAGTCGACTGGCAGGGCGAACCGCTGGTGGCGCATGTGCAGCGCGTGGTACGGCCGCTCAGCGATGACCTGGTGATTTCCTGCAACCGTAACCAGCAGGCCTACCGGGCGTATGCCGACCAGTTGGTCGGCGATGCCGAGGCGGACTACCCCGGGCCGTTGGCGGGGGTGATTGCCGGGCTCAAGGTGGCGCGGCATGAATGGGTGGTGCTGCTGGCCTGTGATGCACCGCTGGTTGACCGGGGGTTGATCGAGGACCTGCTGCACCTGGCGGTGGCGGGTGACAGTGCGGCCATGGTGCGCCAGGGTGGGTACTGGCAGCCGATGTTCAGCGTGCTGCCACGCCGGGTGTTGCCGGTGCTGGAGCAGGCCTGGGCGACGGGCGAGCGGAGTTTGCAGAAGGCCTTGCTGCGTGAAGCGGTGCAGGGGCTGGAATGTGCCGACGATGATCGCAGGTTGAGCAACTTCAACAGCCCGGAGTTGCTGCAGGGCTGAGGTCATCTGCTGCCTGACCATCAGGCCTGCGCGGTCCTTGTAGGAGCGGCCTTGTGTCGCGAAAGGGCCGCAAAGCGGCCCCGGGATTTCGGCGCAGATGCACAAATTGCCGGGGCTGCTCTGCAGCCCTTTCGCGACACAAGGCCGCTCCTACAGGGGCCCACTTCCTTTTCAATGGGTGATTTACCCGGCAAACAGCTCCTCGACACTGATCTCGCGCATGCGGAACTTCTGCACCTTGCCGGTCACCGTCATCGGGAACTCATCGACAAAGCGGAAGTACCGGGGCACCTTGAAGTGTGCGATCCGCGCCTTCGCCCAATCGCGCAGTTCCTCCGCGCTGGCCGTATGCCCCGGATGAAGCCGCACCCAGGCCACGATCTCTTCACCGTACTTGCTGCACGGCACGCCAATCACCTGCACATCGGCCACCGCCGGGTGGGTGAAGAAGAACTCCTCCAGCTCGCGCGGGTAGATGTTCTCGCCGCCGCGAATGATCATGTCCTTGCTGCGCCCGACAATACGCACATAGCCCTGCTCGTCCATCACCGCCAGGTCGCCGGTGTGCATCCAGCCTTCCTCATCGATGCTTTCGGCCGTGGCCTTGGGGTTGTTCCAATAGCCCAGCATCACGCTGTAACCCCGCGTGCACAATTCGCCGATCTCGCCCCGCGGCAGCGTGTTGCCATCGGCATCAATCACCTTGTTCTCCAGCCTTGGCTGGGTGCGCCCGACGCTGGTCACGCGGCGCTCCAGGTCGTCGCTGGCGCCGGTCTGCAGCGACACCGGGCTGGTTTCGGTCATACCGTAGGCAATCTGCACCTCGGCCATGTGCATCTCGCCGATAACCCGGCGCATCACTTCGATCGGGCAGGTGGCGCCGGCCATGATCCCGGTGCGCAGGCTGGACAGGTCGAACTCGTCACGCTGCGGGTGGTCCAGTTCGGCAATGAACATGGTCGGCACACCGTACAAGGCAGTGGCCTTTTCTTCCGCCACCGCACGCAGGGTGGCCAATGGGTCGAAGGCGTCGTTGGGGTAGATCAGGGTGCTGCCGTGGGTCATGCAGCCGAGGTTGGCCATGACCATGCCAAAGCAGTGGTACAGCGGCACCGGCACCACCAGCCGGTCATGCTCGGTCAGGCCCAGGCTTTCACCGACCATGTAGCCGTTGTTGAGGATGTTGCTGTGGCTGAGGGTGGCGCCTTTCGGGAAACCGGTGGTGCCCGAGGTGTACTGGATATTGATCGGGTCGTCGCAGCGCAGCTGCGCCTGGCGCTCGGCAAGGGCTTCGCGGCTGACGGCCGCGGCACGGGCCTGCAGGTCGTGCCAGGCGAGAAAGCCCGCCGGTGGCGCAGCGGCCAGGCTGACCACACCGCGCAGTTCGGGGAAGCGTTCGCAGATCAGGGCGCCCGGCTGGCTGCTGGCCAGGCCCGGAACCAGGCCCAGCAACATGGCGTGGTAGTCGGATGTCTTGAACGCGTCGGCGCAGATCACCCAGCGGCAGCCGGACTGGCCGAGGGCGTAGTCCAGTTCGCTGGAGCGGTAGGCCGGGTTGATGTTGACCAGGATCGCGCCCACCTTGGCGCTGGCGAACTGGGTGATGCACCACTCTGCGCAGTTGGGTGCCCAGATACCGAGGCGGTCACCGGGCTGCACGCCCAGGGCCATCAGCGCACGGGCGTGCTGGTCGACCGCGTCGGCCAGCTGCTGCCAGGTGTAGCGCAGGGCCTGGTGGCGGACGACCAGGGCGTCACGGTCGGGGAAGCGGGCGACGGTGGTGTCGAAGGCGTCGCCGATGCACTGGGTAAGCAGGGGTTTGTCCTGGTTGCCCTGGGAGTAGCTTGGCTGGGGCATGGGCGGTCTCTTGTTGTTCTTGTGTTGATTGAGCGGGCCTCTTCGCAGCACAAGGCTGCTCCTACATTGGAGCGCAGTAGCCTGTAGGAGCAGCCTTGTGCTGCGAAGAGGCCAGTGAAGCCATCCTGGAGCTAACGGATGAACACCTGCGGCGTGGTGGTGGACATGTCCCCACCCGGCAACTTGATGTTCTTCACTTTCTCCAGCGTATCCGGGTTGAACACCGCCAGGTCATTGAAGGTGCCGCCCAGGTACAACTTGTCGCCTTTCTTGTCGAAGGCCACGCAGTAGTAAGTGTGGTCCAGATTCGCCGCCTTGATCAGCTTGCGCTGTTTGAGGTCGTACTTGGCCAGGCGGTTGAGCACGCCGTAGATCTGGTTCGGGTCTTTTGGCGAACGCAGCCCGGTGAAGTACAGCTCGGTCAGGTCGGCAAATTCCTGGGTGTGGGTCTTGCCGGTCTTCAGGTCGACGCTCAGGTAGCCATACAGCAGATCGGCGGTGGCCGGGTCCTGCTTGTCATCCTTGAACCTGGCAATGGTGTACAGCATCGAAAACTCGTGGCGCGGGCTCTGGTGCGGCCAGAAGTACAGCACGTCCGGGGCGCTGTAGCCTTTGCGGTTCCAGTTGCGTAGCGGCAAGGCCACCGTGTACTTGCCGGTCTTCACGTCCATCTTGTAGATGTCCGGCCCGGCGACGTACAGGCTGCCATCGTCCGCCGCACGCATCAGGTACACCTGGCGCGGCATCGGGAAGGTGCGCACCGGCTTGGCCTCCAGGCCATCGGCGGTGCTGAACACCTCCAGCCGCGGTGGCTTGACCACGTAGTGGTCGTTCAGGCGCTGGGTCGGGTTGACCGTGGCGTACACTTCCTTGCCGTCCGGGCTGATGGCGAACGAGTACATCGACCGGCCCACCTCACCCGGCACACTGGACAGGTTGGCGTGGAAGGTGTTCTTGCAGGTGTCCAGGTCGATGCCGTAGATGTCGCCGTAGTGGTTGTTGAGCACGTAGGCGGTGCGGTTGTCCGGCGCCATCATCGCGGTGCCGGGGCCGAACTTGTCGGGCATCACGCAGCTCTTGTACACCGTGTCACTGGCCACATCGACCACGTGCAGGTTGTTCGGGTAGTTGGTCACGATCATGTATTCGTGGCCAGCCTTCAGCGCCGGCCCGGTGTCGGCGGCCTGTACCAGCCCGGCACAGGCCGTGGCGGCGATGGTGAGCGCGAGTGACGCGCAGCGTCCAGCTTTCATGCGGTTTCCCCTTGTCATTCTTGTTGGGCCGGTCACTTGTCTTTCGGGAACACGGTGCCGAGGTTGCGCCAGTCTTCCGCCGAGTTGCTCGCCTGGGCGTTCCAGTCCTGGTAGGTGCTCATCATGTCCGGCACCTGGGCCGGCCACCAGCAAGGGTCGGAGCAGCCATACAGGTCGGCCTCCATCGGCTGGCACAGCGAGCTCACGCCACCAAAGGCGTCCACTTCCCAGCCCGGGTCGGTGGTGGCGGTGCAGCCCGCCACTGCGCTCATGGCCATGACTTCTTCGACGCGGTCTTCGGCGGCGGCCTGCTCGAGGATGCGCGCCTTGTTGTTCAGGGGCTTCAAGTGCTTCATGTCAGTGCGCCTTCCGCGGGGTGATGTAGCGATCGATGAAGGCCGGGTTGGCGGCCATGATGCGGCTGTAGACTTCGATGCCGAAGTCGACCCAGTCGCGCATCAGTTCGCAATAGTGGTAGGTCGGGTGCTGCGGGTCGCCATAGCGGGCATAGCTTTCGTGGTAGCAGCCGCCGGAGCACAGGTTGCGGATGCGGCAGCTGTCGCAGCCGGTGTTGCTGCGGTCCAGGCGCTGCGACAGGAAGTCGTTGAGCTGCGCCTGCTTCACGCCCTGGTGCACATTGCCGAAGGTCGGCAGGCTGGAGCCGGTGAAGCGGTGGCACAGGTTCAACTCGCCCTCATGGTCCACGGCCAGCATCTTCAGCCCGGCGCCGCACGGCAGGGCCTTCTTGTGGCCTTCGTGGATGTCGGTGATCAGCTGGTGCAGGTTGGAGAAGCCGATGTTGCGGTGCTCCAGCGCAGCCTCCAGGTAACGCCGGCCCAGCGCCTTCATGTTGGCGAACACCTGCACCAGCTCTTCGCCCGTGAGGTTGAAGTTGGCCATGTCGCCGGAGGTGACCGGGGCAAAGCCGACTTCAGCGAAGCCCAGTTCGTTGAACAGGTGGTTCCAGATGGTCTCGACATCGGTGATGCCACGGGTCAGCGTGACCCGCGCGCCCACCGGGCGGCTGTGGTAGCGCGACAGCAGCATGTCGACCTTGCGCCGCACCACGTCATAGGTGCCCTGCCCGCCCACGGTGATGCGGTTGCGGTCGTGCACGGTCTTGGGGCCGTCGATGCTGATCGACAGGCCGAAGCGATGGGCATTGAGCCAGTCGACGATCTCTTCGTTGAGCAAGGTGGCATTGGTGGTCATGATGAACTCCACCTGCTTGCCCGCCTCGGCGAAGCGCCGCTCGCAGTAGGCGACCATGTGCTCGATCAGTGGCCGGTTGGACAGCGGCTCGCCACCGAAGAACACCACGCTGTAGCGCTGCTCGTCGGGCGACTCCTTGAGCAGCATCTCCACCGAAGCCTCGGCGGTGGCAGTACTCATCTTCTTGCCCGCGGACGGTTTGTCCAGGTCTTCCTTGTAGCAGTAGGTGCAGCTGAGGTTGCAGCCGGTGTTGACGTTGAGCACCACGGTGTTCAGCGCCGTGCGCTCGACCTGCTTGAGGGCGATTTCCGGGGTCAGCGGCGAGCCGTCGCTGACCAGTTCCAGCGCGATCAGCTCGCGCAGGGTGTCCTGGATATCGCTGCCGGCAAACCGCTGGCCAAGGCGCTGCATCAGCTCCTCGGCCGAGCAGCCTTGCTGGCGCAGGGTGTCGATGATGCCGCCGGTCACCGCGTCGGCGGTGAACAGCGAACTGCTGGGGATATGGAACAGCATGCGGTCGGCGTCGACCTGCACTTCATGCAGGTTGCGTTCGACCAGATTCAGTAGCGCGCCCATGGCGACCTCCCGATAATCGATCCGTTGGAAAACCGTAAGCCCCCTGCCGTTACGGCAGCGGCGGGTTGTTCCAGCGCTGTACGGTGACGATCATGTGCCCCTCGCCAGTCTGGCCACCGTCGGCCAGGGTGGCGATGACCTTCAGGTTGCCGGCGTTGTTGGTCATCATCTTGCGCTCCGGGTTGGGGCCAGCGCCGCCTGGCACGAACACGCCATCGGCCTGCATCTTCCCGGCGAACTTGACGTCTTCGTCCTCGACCGCACGCTCGTTGAACGGCTCGACCTTCCAGCTGGCCGGCAGGTAGCCGATGCGCAGCGGCTGGCCATTGGCGTCCTTGCCCCAGGCTTCGGCCTCGAAGCGGCCCTGCACCTTGGGCACCGAGGCGCCGTTTTCGCCGATGCGGGCGATGGAGAACGCCGGCACCACTTTCACTTCCTCGACCTTGTCGTACACCGCCAGGTTGACGCCCTTGAGCGCCCCTACGGCGACTTCGCGCTGGCCAGGCTTGGCATCGGCCGCGGCGCGGGCCTTCACCCGTACCAGGGTTGGGGTCTGCTCCAGCACCTCGGTCACTTCCACGCCAGCGCCCAGGTCCGGTTTGCCGGCCAGGCCGCTGCCGACCAGGGTGATCTCGCTTTCGCCACCGGCCTTGATGAATGCCGGTTGTACCGCCAGCAGGCGCGCCTTGCCCTCCTTCACTGCAGTGAAGTCCAGGCCACGCTCATCGTGCTCGGCCTCGAACATGCGGCCCTTCATTTCGCCATCCAGCGCGGCGAACACCTGGCGCAGGTTGGCATCGCCGACCTTGACGTTGCCACGCCATTCATAGCCGTTGTAGAGGATCGCCGAACCGCTGCCATTGAACGGCGTGCCGTCGGCATAAGCGCCCTTGACCTCGACCTTGAAGGTGTCACCCTGGTCAGGCGTGACGCTCATCACCCCGCGCACATCGCCCTTGGCCAGCATGTGGCCGCTGAATGCCCACTGGCCCGGCAGCGCATCGGCCTTGGGCCTGGCTTTCTGCCATTCGGCCCACGCCGCGCTTTCCAGCGGGTAGCGCTTGGCCAGGTCCGGCACCACTTGTTGCAGGGCGATCGGCAGCCAGTCGCGGTCACGCGCCTGGGCCTGGTATTCGAGGGACGGCCACTGGCCGAGATGGAAGTTGACCAGGTGCTCCCACTCCTTGGCCGGGCGCCGCTGCAAGGCGACACGGGCACCGGAGTGGCAACGGCCACAGGTTTCGCTGAGCTGGGTGTCGAACTGCTCGACGGTGTTCAGCCGGCGCTCCATGGCATACCGCACGCCATCGGTTTCGCTGGGCGCCAGGCCCTGCTTGTCGGCCAGGTACTTGACCAGGGTGCGGCGGTCGTCGTCGCTGATCTGCAGGCCGTGCATCACCTGCATGCGGGCGATGCTCATCAGCCAGCCTTCCGGCGTCTTGCGCTGGTGGCTGATGCGGCTGTAGGTGTCGTTGCCTTCGGGGATATGGCACCCCATGCACTTGTTCTGCAACAGGCTCGGGCCCTGCTCGGCCGCCATGGCCTGGGTGCTCAGCAGCGCGGCGGCGACCAGCGCCAGTTTGCCCGCATGCCGCCGGAGTCGAGTCGTCTTCAAGGTCAGACCTCCACGGTTGTTGTTCTTATCGTTTTCGCACGCTTTGGTACAGCAGGTGTGCATGTGACGGTTGTGATACAGGAACTGTGCCAGGTGATGTAAAAGTGTTTTCTTTCAACCTTTTAGCCGGTTTTCCGGCCTTGGCCAGCAGCAGGTATGGCCAATTGCAGCGTGCCATTTCGCGACAGGGTGTTTCATCCTGAGACAAGGGCCTGCTGCGCAGGCCTTCGCGGGCATGCCCGCTCCTACAGGTATCGCACCGGCTCCAGGCATTGTGCATTCCCTGTGGGAGCGGGCGTGCCCGCGAAGAGGCCGGAACAGCCACTGTTTCACCACCGTCTCACACCGTCTCAATGTGCAACAGCGCAACCCTGCAATCCCAACCTTGCACCAGGACAAAACCCAACCCGTTCAACGGCTTGCGGCCATCTACCGACCTTGGCACGCCCATTGCGCCTATGCCTGTCACATCCAATGACAAGAGGCACCGTCCCATGCTTTCCGAACTGCCCATCCTGCCCGCCACCCGCGCCTTTCTCGAACGCAAGCTGAAGATGCGCATCGGCGCCGACTGGCAGGACGCCGCCAGCGGTCGCACCCTGTCGTTCCGCAACCCGGCCACTGGCGAGGTACTGGGTGAAGTGCCCGCCGCCGAGGCCGAAGATGTCGACCGCGCCGTGCGCGCCGCTCGCCAGGCCTTCGATGATTCGCCGTGGAGCCGCCTGCGCCCACGCGAACGGCAGAACCTGCTGTGGCGCCTGGCCGACCTGATGGAGCGCGACGCCCGCCAGCTGGCCGAACTGGAATGCCTGAACAACGGCAAGAGCGCCGCCGTTGCCCAGGTGATGGACGTGCAACTGGCCATCGACTTCCTGCGCTACATGGCCGGCTGGGCCACCAAGATCGAGGGTAGCACCGTCGAAGCCTCGATGCCGTTGATGCCCAACGACCAGTTCCATGGTTTCGTGCGGCGCGAGGCAGTGGGCGTGGTCGGCGCCATCGTCGCCTGGAACTTCCCGTTGCTGCTGGCCTGCTGGAAGCTCGGCCCGGCCCTGGCTACCGGTTGCACCGTCGTGCTCAAGCCCGCGGACGAAACACCGCTGAGCGTGCTCAAGCTGGCTGAGCTGGTGGACGAAGCCGGCTACCCGGCAGGTGTGTTCAACGTGGTCACCGGCACCGGCCTGAACGCCGGCGCCGCACTCAGCCGCCACCCCGGCGTGGACAAGCTGACCTTCACTGGCTCCACCGAGGTCGGCAAGCTGATCGGCAAGGCAGCCATGGACAACATGACCCGTGTCACCCTGGAACTCGGCGGCAAGTCGCCGACCATCGTCATGCCCGACGCCAACCTGCAGGAAGCCGCGGCCGGCGCGGCCACGGCGATCTTCTTCAACCAGGGCCAGGTGTGCTGTGCCGGGTCCCGCCTGTACGTGCACCGCAAGCACTTCGACAACGTGGTGGCCGACATCGCCGGCATCGCCAACGGCATGAAGCTGGGCAGCGGTCTGGACCCGGCAGTGCAGATGGGTCCGCTGATCTCGGCCAAGCAGCAGGACCGCGTCACCGGCTACATCGAGCTTGGCCGCGAGCTGGGCGCGACCATTGCCTGCGGTGGCGAAGGCTTCGGGCCGGGCTATTTCGTAAAGCCGACAGTGATCGTCGATGTCGACCAGCGCCACCGCCTGGTGCAGGAAGAAATCTTCGGCCCGGTGCTGGTGGCGATGCCGTTCGATGACATCGACGAAGTGATCGGCATGGCCAACGACAACCCCTATGGCCTGGGTGCGAGCATCTGGTCCAACGACCTGGCCGCCGTGCACCGGATGATCCCACGCATCAAGTCGGGGTCGGTGTGGGTCAACTGCCACAGCGCCCTCGACCCTGCCTTGCCCTTTGGCGGCTACAAGATGTCCGGCGTCGGCCGTGAGATGGGGGCGGCTGCCATCGACCACTACACCGAGCTGAAATCGGTGTTGATCAAGCTCTGATCATTTTCCTGTACCGGCCTCTTCGCAGCACAAGGCTGCTCCTACAAAGGTAGCGCGGTCCTTGTAGGAGCAGCCTTGTGCTGCGAAGACGCCGGCACAGGCAACCCGAGAACAACAACAAAAACATGGAGCACACCATGAGGCACAAACTCGCCTGCACATTGGCCCTGCTGTTCGCCGCCCCGGTCACCCAGGCCTACGAGCTGTACAACCACGACGGCACCACCCTCAACGCCGACATCGAAGCCCTGTTCGGCGCTTTCCACAGCGACGAAAGCTTCAACCTCGCCGGCAACCGCAAGCCTGGTAGTACCGCCTGGCAGGAAGGCTACGTCAAGTATGGCCTCAGCGGCAGCCAGGCCCTGGCCGACAGCGGCGCGCTCTACGGTGCCTTCAACCTGCTCAGCTCCGCCACCTGGGGCGACGGCGATGCCGCCGGCCTGACCCTGGGGGACGAGCGCCGCACCGCCATCGAAGACCTGTACCTGGGCTGGCGCTCGGCCAACCTGTTCCCGGCCCTGGGCGAAGACGGCGTGAACATTTCCGGCGGCCGCCAGGTGGTGACCCTGGGCGACGGCTTCCTGATCCAGGGCGACCCAGTGAACCTGGGCAAGGTCGACCTGGGCGCCAACTTCGACCGCGGTGGCGCCTACTACCTGGCCGCACGCAAGGCCTTCGACAGCACCGCCGTGCTGCGCCTTGGCGGCAAGCAAGGCTGGCGCAGCGACCTGATGTGGCTGAAGTCCGACAACCACTACCAGGCCGACACCTCGCTGGCGGTGGCCAACCTGGAACACGTCGCCGACGCCGGCACCGTGGGCCTGAGCTGGATCCACGGCCTCGATGTGGACCAGCGCTACGCGCAGATCATGGGCCTGGAACACCGCGACGGCATGGACACCGCCAGCCTGCGCGGGCGTGGCAACCTGGGGGTGAAAGACCTGGAGCTGGCCGCCGAGTACGTGACCCAGGACAAAACCGGCGGGCGGGAGAACGCCTGGTACCTGGAAGGCAACTGGACCTTTTCCGAACTGCCCTGGTCCCCCACCGCCACCTACCGCTACAGCCGCTTTTCCGAAGACTTCGACCCGCTGTTCTATGGCCTGAGCCGTGGCTATGGCACCTGGTTCCAGGGTGAGGTGGCGGCGAACTATGCCGGGCCGTTCAACAGCAACAGCCAGGTGCACCACGTGGCGCTGAAGGGCAAACCACGGGACAACCTGACCGTCGGCGCGCTGTACTTCGACTTCGATACGCTGGACACCGACCAAGGCAACCTGGGCGGACGGGAGCTGGACCTGTACGTGGAATGGATGGTCAACGACCACCTGCTGATCAGCCCGCTGGTAGGGTTCTACAAGCCGGAACGCAGCGCGGCCAATGGCGGGACGCAGCTGGGTGGGCGGGATACCGGGACCTATATGCAGCTGATCGTCGGGACTTTCTTCTGATTCGAGATCCCGGGGCTGCTGCGCAGCCCATCGCGACACAAGGCCGCTCCTACAGGTACCGCGCTGCCCTCAAGGTCTGTGCCGGACCTGTAGGAGCGGCCTTGTGTCGCGAAAGGGCCGCAAAGCGGCCCCGGCGATCTCAAGCCAAGCCCTGCTCCAACAACCACCGCCGCACCATCCTCTGCTGCTCCCCTGGCAGGCCTGACAACACTGCCTCGAGAGGTCGGCCGCTACGCAGCCCACGCACCACCGGCGCCAACTCCACCCCCTGCAAATGCCACACCCCCAACGGCTGATCCGCCGTCACCACCACCTCGGCCTCATCCACCAGCCCGTCACGCAACACTGGCCGCCGCTCGACCCTCACCGCGCTCCAGTCCGCCGCCACGTGCAATGCCTGCATGTCCGGCCACCCCTGCCGCCGCGTCCAGAATGGCTGCCCCACCCGACCCTGCTCTTGCCCATAGAAATCCCGCCCGATCCGGGCAAAACGCAAAAACAGCTGTTCGATCCGCTGCTGGTGAAACTGCCGCGCCAACCCGGCCCGCTCGGGCCTGCGCAGCAAGGTATTGATCACCACCGGCGCCTGCAGCGCCGAAGACAGCGACTGGAAGATCCCGTTGCCCGACAGTGGGTCAACGGCCATCGCGGCATCGCCCACGCGTATCCAGTCCTGCCCGACGCACTCACCGGCCAGAATCGCGGTGCTGCTGCGCGCATGCACCTCTGCCGGCGCCAATGCCCTGGCATCGAACAGCTCGGCCACCAGCACGCTGCCAGCTCGCCGCGCCGCACAGTAATCCGCCAATCCGGCCTTGCCCGGCAGCCCTGCGGCGTCCAGGGTGACTTGCCAGTAGCAACGGCCGTCTTCCAGGCGCGCCATCCACGCCCAGCCATCCGCCAGGCTCTCCACCGCCGACGCGGGCGCCCCGGGAGCGGCCTGCCAGACATTGAGCAAGCTGACCGTTTCCGGCCCGCGCAGGCGGTCGGCAGCCAGCGGGGCCTGGCGGCCTCGGGCTTCGACCAGGAAATCGGCCTGCAGTACCTGCCCGTCGTCCAGGCGAATGCCATGACCGACTTCGCGAACCACCTCACGCACCCGCCCCTCGACCACGCTCACACCCGCACGCTGAAGGTCGTCGCGCAGCGCCCGGTCAAACCTTTGCCGATCCAGCAGAAACTCCTGGTTCAGGTGCAGCTGCTGGCCGTTCCAGTGCACTTGCCGAGTCGCCGGCATCGCCGCCTGGCGCAACGCCCCGCCAAGGCCGGCGTGGCGCAGACCGTCCAGCACCCGCTGCGAAACCCCTTCGACCGCGGCGAACCGGCGCCACTCGGACACCACCGTCACCGCATAACCCAGCCGCCGCAAGCCAATGGCCGTGGCCGCACCCGCAGGGCCTGCCCCCAGCACCACAATGCGCGGTTCAGCCATGGCCGGCACCTCGTCGCTCGGGGCCGGTAAACGCCGCGTGGTGGCGCAACCAGTCATGAACCTGCTGGTGGCCCATGCCCGGCTCATCACGCAGCAACGCAGCAATCCTGCCACTCAGGGCCGCACAGCCCAGGCTCGCGCCCGCCCTGCCGCCCGCGCCCACATAACCGCCGAAGTCCGCCTGCCGGGTACCCAGCCAGGACCACTGGCCCGGTGCACAGCGGGCATCGCCGGTAACCCGGATCACTCCGGGGTAGCTGGCCGGATACACCGGCCCGCCCTGGGCCGGGCTGGAGGCGCACAACAGCACACCCGCGGCCAAAGCCTCGGCGCAAGCCTGGTGCAGCACAGGCCGGTCCTGCTGCAGGCCAAGGCTGAGGTTGACCAGCGTAACCCCCGCCTCCACCAGCCACAGCAGCGCGGCCGCCACCTGCAAGGCACTGGTGCTGGCCTGGGCGCCGAAAACCTGGGCCAGCAGCACGGGCACCGGCCCGGCCTCCCGCTGCAAGCCGGCGAGCACCGCGCTACCGTGCCCAAGCTGGTCGGGCAGCATGTCACCTTCGCGCAACTGGCCGTCCTCCAGCCAGAAGCGGCGCGCGCCCAGCAAGGCGCTGGCCTGCTCTGGCGTGCAACCACTGTCGATCACGCCAACACGCACGTCAGTGCCCATGCTTGATCACCTCCTCGGGCAGCACCTGCAACTGGCCAGCGTGCAGCTGCAGGTGCAGGTCGGCATCGGCCAGGGTCGAAGCACGGTGGCTGATCAGGATGCGCGTGCGGCCGGCGAACAGCTGGTCGATGGCCGCTATCACTTCGCGCTCGGTGGCTTCGTCCACCGCCGAGGTGGCCTCGTCCAGTACCAGGATCGCCGGCGCCTGCAGCACCGCGCGGGCGATGGCAATGCGTTGTTTCTGCCCGCCGGACAACTGCTGGCCACGCTCACCGAGCAGGCCGTCCAGGCCCAGCGGCAGGCTGTCGACCAGGCTGTCCAGCCGCGCCAGGCGCACCACCCGCTCCAGTTCCTCACGGCTGGCCTCGGGCACGCCGTAGGCCAGGTTCTGTGCAAGGGTGCCGCGGAACAGCACGATATCCTGGCTGACCACCGCAATACGCCGGCGCAGCGCGGCCAGGTCCAGCTCGCGCAAGTCGATGCCATCCAGCAGGATGCGCCCGGCGTCCGGGTCGTAGAAGCGCTGCAGCAGGTCGATCAAGGTCGACTTGCCCACCCCCGATGCACCGCTAATGGCGACCTTCAGGCCACCCGGCACGCACACCTGCACGTCGTTCAGCACCGCGCCCTGGCGCCCTTCATGGGCAAAACTCACCCCCTCGAGGCGCAATTCGCCCGGCCCGTCGGGCACCGGCTGCGGGTTGGCTGCCGGGCGCACGGCCACGGCCTCCTGCTTCAGTTCCATCACCCGCCCCAGGCTCACCGCCATGCGCTGCACCGCCACGTACAGGCCCAGCAGGCTCTGCACCGGCCCTACCGCCATGCCCATGTAGGTGGAAAAGGCGATCAGCGCACCCAACTGCCAGGTCCCCTGAATCACCCACCAACCGCCGACCAGGAACGCGCAGGCGCGGCACCAGGAGGTCAGCGTGCCGGGGATGGCCTGGGTGAAGAATTCGGTCACCTGCACCTTGAGCAGCTGGCGCATGTAGCCCTGGCCCAGCTGGTCCAGGCGCCCCGCCTCACGGCCTTGCTGGCCGGCGGCCTGGATGAACTTCATTGCCGGCAGGGTTTCGACCAGGAACGACGACACATCTGCCGAGCGTTCGCGCAGGTTGCGTACCTCGCGCTCCACCTTGCGCCGCATCCAGCGCAGCCACAGCACTTCTATCGGTACCAGCAACGCCAGCAGCAGCGACAGTTGCCACGACAGCATCAGCATCAACACCACCGCGCCCACCAGGCCGATCACCGCCGACACCGCCGAAAACAGCGAGTCCACGGCAAAACGCTGGATTTCCGCCACATCGCCATCCAGCCGCGAAAGGATGTCGCCGATGCGCCGCCGCCCGTAGAACGTCGGCGACAGCTGCTGCAGGTGGCGGTAAAGGTCATCGCGCAGGGCAAACAGAATGCGCCCCGACAAGCGCGTGTGCAGGTAGCGGTTGACCCCGGCCAGCACGGTACCCAGCAGGCCCGCGCCGATCATGATCGCGGCCATGTGCCAGAGGGTCTGATAGTCCTTGGCCAGCAGCCCCTCGTCGATCAGCGTCTTGACCAGCCAGGGTTGCGCCAGCGCCAGCAATGAGGCACCCAGCGACAAGCCGAGCAACAGGCCGATGGCGCGTCGATGGGGGCGCACGAAACCATACAGCCAGGCCAACGCCTGGCGCATGAGCACAGGGTCGCTGGACTCCACCAGCCGGGCGAACAGGCCGCCCACGTCAGCCGCGCAACTGTTTGAGCTTGCGGTACAGCGTCGCCCGGCTGATACCCAGCGCCTCGGCCGCCGCGGACACGTTGCCCTGATGGCGCGCCAAGGCGCCACGGATCAGCTCCAGCTCGTTGTCCTTGAGGCTGCCGGAAGGCGCCGTGCCACTGGCCAGTTCGTCCAGCAGGCAGTCGGTGAGGTGGTCCAGGGTCAGCACCTGCTCGCCGTCCTCGCGCATCGCCAGCGCGGTGCGCACGACCATTTCCAGCTGGCGGATGTTGCCCGGCCAGTCGAAGCCTTCGAGCAACGCGATCAGGGCCGGGTCCAAGGTCACGCCCCGGGCATCGGACTTGTCCAGCAGCCCCTGAATGATCGCCGCCAGGTCATCACGCTCGCGCAGTGCCGGCAGGCGCAGCGACACGCCGTTGACCCGGTAGTAAAGGTCTTCGCGGAAGTGCTGCTCCTGCACCAGGCGCTTGAGGTCGCGGTGCGTGGCACAGATCAATGCCACGTCGATCTCCTGCTCGTCGCCCGCCCCCAGCGGTGCCACTCGCCGTTCCTGCAGTACCCGCAACAAGCGCGCCTGCAGCGCTAGCGGCATGTCGCCGATTTCGTCGAGGAACAGCGTGCCGCCGTGGGCCTGCATCAGCCGGCCGACCATGCCGCCCCGGCGCGAGCCGGTGAACGCGCCTTCACGGTAGCCGAACAGTTCGGACTCGATCAGCCCTTCGGGGATGGCCGCGCAGTTGACGGCCACGAACGGTTTGTCGGCACGCGGGCTGGCCTGGTGCAGGGCCCGGGCGACGACTTCCTTGCCGGTACCGGTCTCGCCCAGCAACAGCACCGGCAGGCCATTGCCCAGCCCCTGGCGGGCCATGCGCAGGTTGCGCGCCAGGCGCAGGTCGCCACCGGCCAGGGCGTCGAGGGCGGGTGACTGCTTGCCCGGCGCCGGCTTGCTCACCGGCGTGCTGCCGTTGACCCGGCCATGGCGCGGCAGCTGCAGGGCGCGGAAGTAGAACTCGCCCTTGGCCGTTTGCACACTGCTCACCCCGCCCTGCCACAGGCGGGCGATGAAGGCCGGTGACCGTTCACCCAGCAGGTCGCTGCTGCGCCGGCCCAACAGCTCATGGCGCGGCACCTGCAACAGCTGGCAGGCACTGTCGTTGGCAGCCAGCACTTCACCGTCCAGGCTCAGCGCCAGCAGGCCATGCCAGGCGCTGTTGAGGTATTGCGGGCGGCTGTGGAAGGCCAGCACCAATTGCTCGGGGTGGCACAGGCCGAACATGCGGCTTTCGATGTTGCCAGCCGCCAGCATCAGCGTCGACAGGCTGTCCTGTGGTTGCGCCATCACCCCTTCACGGGTGATGTCGAGCACGCCGATCACCTCGCCGCGCGGGTCGCGCAGGGGTACCGAAGTGCAGGAGAACGGGCTGAGGCGGTCGAGGTAATGTTCGCCGCAGTTGATCAGCGTCGGCCGGCCTTCCACCACTGCCGTGCCGATCGCATTGGTGCCACGCAGCGACTCGCTCCAGCAACTGCCCGGGTGCAGGTCGCGCAGGCCCTCGCGTTGCAGCACGTGCTTCTGCCCTTCGATGGCCAGCACATTGGCCTGGGCGTCGCCGAGGATGACGATGCCGGCCTTGCCCTGACGCGCGACCAGATAGTCCAGTTCCGGGGTAACGGCGTCAACCAGCAGGCGGTTGCGCTCCAGCAGCATGCGCAGGTCGTGGCCCTGCTCCAGGCCCAGGCCGACCTGCTCGCCCTGCAGGCAGTCCAGCCCATGGCCAAGGCTACGCCGCCAGGAGGCATCGATCTCGTCGCGCAGCATGCCCAGTGGCAGCTCGCCTTCGCTGGCCAGCTTCAGGCGGGCCTGGCGGGATTCGTGCAGCGGGTCGTGGGCGTTTGTTATTAGTTGTCGCGCCATTTTCTACTCCGGCTGTGCCCCGCAAGGTGGCGGGGAACGGGCTTGGGAATTTTCCGCAGTGTGCGGGAGAAATCCCTGGCCGTCATCAGGCTGAGGTAGAAGGTGGCATATGGTGACGTTTACGTAAAGGGACAGGCAGGAGCACCGCCTTGCTCAAGATCTGAAAGCTTGCGCAAGCTTTGTGGGAGCGGGTTCCTCGAGGTCGATCACGGCTGCCGCTTGATTTCAACAAAGCCCAGGTGCCCGCCAGACACCTGGCACCGGCCCATTCGCGGGTAAACCCGCACACAGGGACGGCGTCGCACTTGAGATCACGCGGTACTTGTGGGAGCGGGCATGCCCGCGAACACCGGCAAAGCCGGTGCCATCCACCGCGTTGCCTGCTTCGCGGGCGCGCCCGCTCCCACAGGTACTGCGCTGGCTTCGAGTTGGCGCTGAACCTGTGGGAGCGGGTTCACCCGCGAAGAGGCCCTCAAGCTCAATCACGGCTACCGCTTGATTTCAACGAAGCCCTGGCGCCCATCAGTCACCCGGCACCGCCCCATTCGCGGGTAAATCCACTTCCACAGGGACGGCGTCGCACTTGAGATCCCACAGGTACTGCGCTGGCTTAGCCACCATAAAACGAAACAACCGGGCACAAAGCCGCTCCTGCAGAAACAGCGCACAACTTGTTCTCAACTAATGGCCGCGAAGACAACTTAAAGCCAACCCAACAACCAAGAAAAAAACACTAAGTTACAAGTTTCAGAAAGTCCCTACTTATAACCCAAAACAACAACACCCTGTTTATTTAAATCCCGCCGCAGCCCGCCTACCCTGCAAGTCCGCCCTCGCCATCAACCTTACCCCAGGCCCAATCTTCACCGGGCCTACGGCTGATACCGGAGCAATTCCTAACAAGGGAAAACACGCCATGTACCGACAATCTGATCTGCGCTTCAGCTTTCAACCCTTGGCTGGCGACATTCAATTCGAGGTGATTTCATTCGAACTCGACGAAGCCATCAGCGCACCATTCCAGTTGAAGCTGGAGCTGATCAGTCACGAAGATGAAGTCGACTTCGGTCAGTTGCTCGACAAGCCGGTACTGTTCACGATCTGGCAGCACGAACGCCCACTGCGCTACGTGCACGGCGTGACAAGCAGCTTCAGCCAAGGTGAAACGGGCTTTTATCGCACCCGTTACCATGCCTTGGTCGAACCCCTCCTGGCCCGCGGCGGGTTGCGTTCGAACTGGCGAATCTTCCAGCAGAAAACCGTGCCGCAGATTCTCGAAATCATGCTCAAGCGCCAGTGCATCCTTCATTTCGAGTTGCACACTTTTGGCGACCATCAGGTGCGCGAGTTCTGCGTACAGGCCGGTGAAACAGACCTCGACTTCATCGCCCGCCTGGCGGGTGAAGAGGGTTTCATCTATCGCTTCGAGCACACGCCAAAACAACACCTTCTGGTCATCACCGACCGACTGCTGGCGCTGGGGCAGATCAGCCGAGGCGCGATCAAGACCGAAGACGACGATGAAGGGCTTCCTGAAGAGGACGACGTCGGCCCCGACCAGGTGCTGTACCGCGCCAACAGCGGTGGTGATCAGGCCAGGCCTTGCCTGCGCCGCCTGCGCTACAGCGAGCAGGTACGCACCGCACGACAGGTACAGCGGGACTACACCTTCACCAACCCGCAGTACCGGCAGGAACACCGCGCAGATGACAGTGGCATCGCCCATCAGTCCCGGGATTATGAGCGCTTCGACTACCCCGGCCGTTACAAGCGCGATGTGGTCGGCGTCCCCTTCACCGCCACGCGACTCACGGCCCTGCGCCATGACGCCCGTATTGCCGAGGTAGAGGGCGACGATGTGCGGCTGCAACCAGGCCTGAGCTTCACCCTCATCGAACACCCCCGCAAAGACCTCAACACACACTGGCGCGTGATGCGCGTGCATCACGAGGGGAGCCAATTCACCAGCCTGCAAGAAGAAGCTGCCGGAGCCGAACAGGGAACGCGCTACTCGCAGGAAGCCGTGCTGGTGCCCGGCCGGATCGAATGGCGACCTGCGCCGCTGGACAAACCGCGCATCGATGGCCCGCACATGGCCACCGTCGTCGGTCCACCCGGCGAGGAGATCTATTGTGACGAATGGGGACGGGTCAAGGTCAGCTTCCCCTGGGATCGCGAGAGCAGAAACAACGAGTTCAGCTCCTGCTGGGTGCGCGTATCACAAGGTTGGGCAGGCGGCAGCTGGGGCTCGATGGCTATCCCACGCATCGGCCAGGACGTGATCATCCAGTACGTCAACGCCGACCCCGACCAGCCAATGATCACCGGGCGCACCTACTGCGGCGATCAACTGCCGCCCTACGAGCTGCCGGAACACAAGACGCGCATGACCATCAAGAGTCAGACCCACAAGGGTAATGGCTTCAACGAACTGCGTTTCGAAGATGAACTGGGTCGGCAGGAAGTGTACGTGCATGCCGAAAGGAACATGAATACCAAGGTCAAACACGACCAGACCCTGAACGTCGGCAATGATCGCGCCACTGCGACAGGCCGGGACCAAAACACCAGCATTGCGCGTGACGAGACTATCGATACCGGACGTGATCGCCGCGATCATGTTCACCAGGACCGATTCACCAGCATCGACCGCAACGATATCCACACCATTGGCAACACAAGCCGCATCACCATTGCCGCCGACCACAGCCTGAGTATCGGCGGCAATCAGTCGCTCGTCATCGAAGGTACGCGCGCCATTGAAGCCCGTACTGCACAACGCCTGCTGACCCGGTATTACATGCTTCAGGGCACGGAACGCATCCACATCCGTGGCCCGAGCGGCAAGATCATCCTCGATACCAACGGCATCACTATCGAGGCTCCCAACATCCACTTCAAAGGCAATGTCACCTACCAGACACCTGTGCAGGCCCAGGTCGAAGCCATCGAGGCCGCCATTCGAGAAGGCTCACCGCTGATTGAAGAATGCCCCTTTGCCGGGAAGGACGACGCATGAGCCTGCACCAGCAATTAAGCGAAGGCAGCCTGTACACGGGTGTCGTCAGTGCAAGCCTGTTCGTGCTTGCCGAAGCGTCGGCCAATCCGGGCCTGCTGGGCAGGCTCGAGTTTCATTCCACCCGACACCAATGCCTATGGCACCTGGACCATCACACCGGGCTGGAGAAGCATGCGCCATTACTGTTCCAGCTGACAGCAGGCAGCGAACTGGATGCCTGGCTTGGCGGCCTGGACGGGGCCTTCGCCTGTACTGTCGCCGAGACCACTCTGCCCCTCGAAGCCCTCGCGAGGCACCTGCGCCGCTTTGGCAAAGTCCAGGAAGGCCGACGTCGGTACTTCATGAGGCTTGGTGATCCTCGGTCGCTAAGCTTCTATGTCGGCTCACTGACGCACCAGCCAGACACCCTGGCCCGGCTGTTCGATCACGGACGCATACGCAGACTCTACTTTCACGATTCACGAACCGGGCTTGCACTTGGCGCACAGCCGCTGTTCGAGCAAACAGAAAGCAGCATCGAACGGGAAGGCTGCCTGGCCTGGCTGCCATTGCGCCACGAGGTCCCTGCATGAGCCTGCCGAAACTGAATCTGGGTGCGCTGCAAGCTGCCTCGCTACGGACCACCAACCGTCGACTGTCCCGCTTCCTGCTGGGGACGTTGGACGGTTCGATTGCGCGCTTTCATACCCGTCCCGAGGATGTTCCCCTGCTGGTAGCCAATGCGGGGGCTCTGGTCAGCAACAGGGGCTACACCTGCGGCAAGGAATACAGCTTGCTGGTGCTGAGCCATTTCTTGCTGGGTCTGGGCTGGTGGAACGACCCCGCAAGCGTATCGGTGTGGTCAATCCACCAGGTTCCCGGCCTTACCCAGGATGAGCGACTCGACATGCTGACCGTGCGGGCAGTAGCCCACCGTATGCAGTGGGAGGGTCAACTCACCCTTATGCATGACGTTACACGGCAGATTTTGCGCTTGCCCGATGACGATTGCGACCACGACCGGCAGTGGCGATCACTGGAGCAACTGATGACCCTGCGCGGCATACCGGCTGACGCGCAGCAGTCTTGTTACTGCTGCTATGAGTCGGATGCCAGCCGCCGCTATGCGCTGCCCGCCATCACTCACAAGGAGCTGAACGGGAACGAGATCCTCGCCCACCGCTATTACGGAAAACGGCTACCTCAGCCGTCCGATGACCTGTACAAGCTGCCCCCGTTGCCCCGCAGCCAAGTGCTGATGCATGTGCTCCTGGCGATCGCGTTCGGTCGACACTTTTACCTCAACCCATTGTTCACCCCTTGGGTGAAGTTGCTTGAAGCCACCGACTCTCCCCGAGAGCGCTGCCGGGTGTTGGCAAGTCAATTGGCAGCCCACCAACAAGCACTCAAGGAGCCGAGCCCGCATGGTTGAAGCATCTGCTTTACAAACGCTGGGGCAAGCCGCACTCAACGGGGCGCTGCCTGTTCCACCCGACATTTGCGTACCCTGCTCCCTTCCCGGCGCGCTGTTCTCCCTCGACGGCGGCGACGGTTGCGACCAGTTGCTGGGCATCCCCTCCCAGAACGGCGTCGGCCCTGCCTGGTTTCGCAACAACCCCTGGATCCGCGACCAGGCGCGCAACCACCGCGATACCTTCCTCCAGCAGGTGCTGGAGCATGCCGGCGACACGCTGGGCAATGCCTGGCTGGCTGAGTTTCATGCCTTTGCCGCCAGCGAAAAGCTGCAGTTGGTTTGCATCGACGACGAGATCCGCCTCGACGAACTGCCCCCACCCGTACTCGACCACATGGGCGAGCGCAGCCAGCACGGTTATGCCTTTGCCCTGCACAGCAATTTCTTGTTCACCGACCACAAGATCTATTTCGCCACCTTCACCCATGTGCAGTGGGCCGAGGCGCAACGGGAAGAGTACGTCGACGAGCACGGCACCCAGCGTATCAGCCCGCCCTACACCTGGCACACGCCCAGTGGCCTGTACCCGGTCGAACAGGCCTGTGAACAGCTGGCCCGGCACTACGCCGAAGCCAAGGCCCGGGCTCGCTTCTGGCAAGGCGTCATTGGCGCGGGCGAATTCGCCCTCGGAGTGCTGGCATTCATACCGGTGGTGCGCGGCATCAAGGGCACCGTATCGCTCGGCCGCTATGCCTTCGTCGCCCTGGAAGCCGCGCTGGCCGCCGATGCCATGGTCGACGGCAGCAGCCGCATGATCACTGGCGAAGGCCTGAGTATCGGCGAGCAGTTCTTCACCGACCTGGCGCGCCTGGCCAATCCCGACACTGCCGAGGCACGTGGCAAGCAGGTATTCATGGCCATCAACCTGGCCCTGCTGCTGCCGGCCGCCATCGGCGGCGCCCGTTGGCTGATGCACAAGTTGCAGCCCGGCAGCATGACCACCGTACGCCTCGACAACGCCGCGCTGTCGCAAGAGGAAGTCCGGCGCCTTGGCAACCGCAGCGCCGGCGAAGTCACCGTACTGGAAACCCGCATCCAGCGACGCCCCCGTGAGGGTGAGCTGCCGGTCACTGCCCGTGAACTGCACTCGGTGGAGCGCAATGCCAGCCTGGTCGCGCTCGATGTGGCTGGCGGCAAGGCCGACTATGCCTACATGGCCACCACCCTGCGCGACAGGCTGGTGGCCATGATTCAGCACAGCATCGGGCCGGTGCGCATGGGCGGCAGCCTGACCCGGGTCGTCGCCGATGCCGGCGAAGAAGCCCTGGCGGCGGCCCTGGTCAGCCACTGGAAGGTCAAGCCGGAGAACATCCTCGGCCTGAGCACCCACCCTTCCCGGCCCAGCCAGTTCGGTTTGAAAAACAAGAGCGACCAGGGGATCGACATGCTGGTGTACGTGCCACCACCGCCCTCGATGACGGTGCGTAACCCGACGACGCTGGAAATGCGGCATCACATCGACGGGCTGAAAGGGACGGCACCCGTGGAAGAGTTGAAGTTCGAGGCTGGGACGTTGTTGGTGATTGAAGTGAAGACGACGTTGGGGAAGAGCAAGACGCCTGGTTTTTTGAAGACACAAATGGCTGGCGGCAATGCGAATGTCGAGCGAATACAGAAACTGATTGCGCGAAAAAAGGGCGGCTGGAATATCGACGACCTAAAAACAGTAACCCCTGATATAGCCGCCAAAGCAGCACACCTGCGCAATGCAATGAGTAGTGGAAAGATCTCACACCTGCACGCTCAAGTGTTTTTTCATCTGATGGACAGTTAAGTACGCTCGCAGGCAGCTCAACCGGAATTCAGATAAACACGTGGTGACGACATGATATCTACCAATAGTTCTCGGCTAACCCGTAGCCTCAAAAGCATTAAAAACTGGGCGTCAGCTGATGCTTCGCTAGAAAAACATAGAATCATTGATTACATAAACGGAAACGACAGCATCGCTATTGCCGCCGACGAAATATTCAGACTTGGCATAAATGACATAGGAAAAAGTCTGCTCCAAGCCTCTGAGAACCCTTACTTGGAAGCACCTCGTACAATTGCCATAGGCATATTGAAACTCCTCGTAGCCAACAGCGTAATCGTCGAAAATTTAAAGGGCACCACACGGTTTGGCCTTGATGATCTGGATGGCATCACTCACGTAATGCTGTGTGCCCTGGCCACCGGACAATTTGCCCTAATAACGCCTTGCCACAGTGCTGTGTTGTCGGGTTTTACCAATGGTTACGGTGTCAGCGATGGCCACAACCTGCCGATAGGCACCACCCTTCGCTACGCCGCCTTCGGTCTGACCATCATCGGCGACTGGCTCGGCAAACCGCTTGACCTCGACAAGCACGCCCTGCCTCGCGACCCTGCCTGGGGTCAATTGGTCGCCCATTGGCGCGAACCTGATCCCGATAAACTGGCGCCTATTCTGGTGGCGGCCTGCGATACCCATGTCCAACGCATCGCCCTGACATCCCGCGAAATTGACTCCGGCAATTTCGAATTCGGCTCCCCCTTCGAGGCCGTCTACCCCGCCGAGATCCTGGCCATTCTCAACCTGCGCCGTTCGCTGGGCCTGCCGAATCCTTCCATTGACCACCCATTGATGAAAACACCCTACGCCAGCCTGACCTGCCCGCCTGGCATGCGCTTCGAGCCGGATGAACTGCTGATGCGCTTCCTGGCTGCCGCCTGCAAACACGATCCTGATGCCGTGCCGGCCGGCCTTTACGAAGCAATCTTGCAAAACAGCGCAAAGGATTGAGCGATGTCCCGACAAGGTGCGATTCGAAAAGGCGATCCCCACAGCGGGGGTGGTCGGATGGGGGAAGGAAGCGGAGTTCTTGTCAACGGGCGGCAGCAATGCGTCCTCGGAGATCGTGCGCCATGCGCGCTTCATGGAGGGACATTTGCGTTGGTCTCTGGCGGTGACGGTAGTGTCTTGTTCAACGGTATTTCGTTGGTGTTCGAGCCGGCAGAGCTTGCTTGTGGGTGCAAGGTTTCATCTACCTGTTCGGGACCTTATGCCAAAGAGGGCTGAACGACCTGAAGATCGTGGTTTCATGCATCGACCTCTTCGCAGGCTTGCACGATTTGAACAGCGCACGCGTTGTCTGTTTCGCGGGCGCGCCCGCTTTGACAGGTACTGCGCTGGCTTCGAGTTGGCGCTGTATATGTGGGAAATTGCAAAGAACAAATATCGCTCGTCTGACGCGTCCTTTGTAGGAGCAGCCTTGTGCTGCGAAGAGGCCGGTACAAGCAACAGACAGGCTTTGTCAGTACTGGCCTCTTCGCAGCACAAGGCTGCTCCTACAGAACCTCGCCGAACCAATGAGTCACGTGTTGTATGAGAGCGGGTTCACCCGCGAAGAGGCCCTCGTAGCCAATCACGGCTGCTGATTCTGGCTCAGGTACTTGTCCACCGTAGCCTGCCCTTCCCCCGCATCCCCCGCCACCTGCCACAGCCGCCGTTCGATCCCTTGCGCCAGCAAGTGCCCCACCGCCGCCTCGATCGCCGACAGCACGCACAGCTGCGCCGGTTCGTTGGTGGTGTACCCCACCTCGGCCTCGAGTAGCTTCTTGAACTCGATGAACTTGAACACCCCCGCACTGCGCCCAACCGAATAGATGGTCTTGCTGGTCATCACGTTGGCCAGCACCTGCCCGGTGCGCACGTCCACCGCGCGCAGGTTCACGGTCACCTGGTCGACGCGGTACTGGGCTCGTGCGCCGCAGCGAGATATCGGTGGCGAGTTAGCCATGATCAAAGTCGTATCAACAGTTTCTGGGCGCCAAAACCAGTTCAGCGATAAAAATGCGCATTCGGACTTTTTTCATAATATGAATCCCTACGAACGAGCGGGCCTCTTACCTCTGCACGAACAACTATTTTATCAAATGCACCCGGACGAATTACCATACTTTCATCCCCGGAATCTATATAGTCAAAATCAATGCCCTTTCTTAATTCGTTTATATTTTTTGAATACACTCCAAAGACATGTCCGCGGCGACGATTTGAGGGGATTTCCGCATACCCTGAGGCGACATTATAATTTTGTGAGATGTAAAATCCTACCCCACACCTGTCGTGCCCCCCTATTTGACTCGTGACTCCTGCCTCCAAGCTACCGGTATAGATTTCATTACTGCCGTGATACCCTACGAGCATATGACCTTCTGGTATATTCTTACGGGATACTCTCCCAAGAGGCACGATCGTTTCGAGCACCTTTCGCCCCCTTTGCATAAACCCATAAACGCCTGTGGCATTTCTCGCATATATCCCGTACAACCTCCCAAAAAATCCTCGCACTGAGAAATGCCCACTTGAATCTTCCGAATTTATAGGGTCCCCTAGGCAATACGCATATGGATTTAAACCACCAAGCATAAACGGACTCATGCTATCAGGAGTATTGAAACGCATCAAAACCGGACTAAACTCTCGATAGCCATTACCCAACGGATAATTTCGCGTAATTTGATCTGGTCGCTCACCATTGAAGCCAAGCGCCACCAGAATTTCCGAACAAAATCCATAAGGTGAATAGTTCAAGGCCTGCCGTACACGTTCGGTATTGACCACCGTTCGATGCTGATCCACTGCTAGCAATGTGTTAACGCATGCATCACCTTTACGCTGCTGCTGAGCTAATAATTGATCCGCATTCTGCATGAGGGAAGTATACAACAAGCCTTGCACTTCATTAACCATACGTTCTTTACAGTAGAACCTGTAAATCCTATGAGCCTTCCGCTCAACTGAGTGAACTTCGGAACCTGATGAAAGGCCGTCAAAACTGTTTGCCGAAATGAGTGCCATTATTGGATTCCGCTGAATTTGTGCGTTATTTGAATATCACAAACAAGACTAAATCCACCACTAGCAAAAATACCAGGTTGCATGCTGACGCCTCGATTGCCGACAGCACGCACAGCTGCGCCGGTTCGTTAGTGGTGTACCCCACCTCGGCCTCGAGCAGCTTCTTGAACTCGATGAACTTGAACACCCCCGCACTGCGCCCAACCGATCAGCATGCTTGCTGCACCCTGGGTGACGGTGGTGGAGAACGAACTGGCCGGGGTCGGCTTGTATTGCCCGGTCTGGTCGCGGAAGCCGTACATCTCTTGGGCTGAGGCAAGTTGATCAGGATAGGAGGTCGAGTCGCGCGATAGAATTGGCTGAACGGCATCTAGTAGTGTATGGATTGGGGTAAGGCTGGGTTATATTCCATAAAATTAGCGCAATCCTTGTGTGGCTTGTCGGCGATCACAAGGCTGCTCCTACAGAACCTCGCCGAACCAATGAGTCACGTGTTGTATGAGAGCAGGTTCACCCGCGAAGAGGCCCTCGAGGTCAATCACGGCTACCGCTAGAGTCCAACAAAGCCCAAGCGCCCGTCAGACACCCGGTACCGTCTTCCGCCCAACCAGTTGCTGTCTCTCCACCCCATCCAGCAACGCCTCCACCACCGCCTTGGCCGAATCCAGCCCATGGTCGTTGCTCAACAACAGATCACGACAGGTCCCCTTGGCCCAGCTCCAGTGCCTTGAGATTGGTCGCAAACGCGCCTTTGAGCAGCGTGGACAGATGCACCAGCGCATCTTCGTAGTCCACCCCCGAACGCACGGCAAACAACGGCGGATGGCTGCATTCGCACGTGGAGAAACTGGAGGACGCCGTGGTGGCGCGTACGGGAGGATCGGGTAAGCCTTTTGTCATTGTGTCGCTCCTTGATTCACTGGAGCCGCCACAAATCGCTACCAAACGAGATGGTGACGGCTGTACGCAGGTTGGTAGACCGGGAATCAAGGAAACCGGCGCGCACGGAGGCGCCCTACGCACAGCCGCCATAAAACGAAACAGCCGGGCACAAAAAAGCGCCAACTGTATCGCAGAGCGGGCGCTTGTGCGCCTTGATTGATCGCGGGCTACCAAACCCGGCTGCTGGACTTACAGCAGCGGGCAAAGACTACCGGTGTCGGGGAAGCGTTTCAAGCGAAGGGAATGTGCAGTAACACTTCCGTTGCCGCCTCCACAGGGACGGCGTCGCGCTTGAGATCACGCGATACCTGTGGGAGCGGGCATGCCCGCGAACACCGGCAAAGCCGGTGCCATCCACCGCGTCGTCTGCTTCGCGGGCGCGCCCGCTCCCACAGGGACGGCGCGGGCTTCGAGTTGACGCTGTACCTGTGGGAGCGGGTTCACCCGCGAAGAGGCCCCCGTAGCCAATCACGGCTGCTGATTCTGGCTCAAATACTTGTCCACCGTAGCCTGCCCCTCCCCCGCATCCCCCGCCACCTGCCACAGCCGCCGTTCAATCCCCTGCGCCAGCAAGTGCCCCACCGCCGCCTCGATCGCCGACAGCACGCACAGCTGCGCCGGTTCATTGGTGGTGTACCCCACCTCGGCCTCGAGCAGCTTCTTGAACTCGATGAACTTGAACACCCCCGCACTGCGCCCAACCGAATAGATGGTCTTGCTGGTCATCACATTGGCCAGGACCTGCCCGGTGCGCACGTCCACCGCGCGCAGGTTCA
This sequence comes from Pseudomonas shirazica, assembly GCF_015168335.1. Classification (NCBI taxonomy): domain Bacteria; kingdom Pseudomonadati; phylum Pseudomonadota; class Gammaproteobacteria; order Pseudomonadales; family Pseudomonadaceae; genus Pseudomonas; species Pseudomonas shirazica. The sequence continues at coordinate 2,156,307 of NZ_CP063456.1, read as the reverse complement.
CGGTCACCTGGTCGACGCGGTACTCGCGGGAGATGTCTATCCCCAGGTAGCGGGCACCTTCGCCGCCGCTGCGCACGTTGGTGTCGTAGGCGATGATCCCGCCCTCCAGCATCAGGTTGGCGGCCTGCAGCGGTGGCAGCTCGCCCATGATGTTTTCCGGCACGTCGGGCTTTTTCTGCGAAGCACGGATGATCTTGCGCTCGGTCAGCAGGTTCTGCAGGCCTTCACGCTCCAGCACCACGAACCAGCCGCTGGCGTTCAGGGCGTCCATCAGCATGCTTGCCGCGCCTTGGGTGACGCTGGTGGAGAACGAGCTGGCCGGGGTCGGCTTGTACTGCCCGGTCTGGTCGCGGAAGCCGTACACCACCGCCATCAACCGACCCTTGGGCCGTGGCATGTTGATCAGGTCGTAGTAGGTCGAGGCACGGGGGGTCAGGGTCGGGGTTTCCGAATCCTGTTCGGCGGGCATCGGTTCGCGCAGGCCACAACCGTGCAGACCCAGGGCGGTGAGGATCAGCAGCGTGCTCAGCAAACGTTTCATGGTGTTCTCTCCCCAAACAAATAGCCTTGCCCCCTCAAGGGTTCAGGCCGCTGACCTCAATGATCGAAATTTCTCCTGTGGCGCGATCGGTGACCTTGATGCTCAGGGCCCCGGAATCGTCGATGACGTCGATGAGAAACGCATCGGTCGCCATGCTGCCGGTGTTGCCGTTACTGATGTTGTCCAGCAACTGCGACAACATCCGCGACTCCAGCTGGTTGCTGAAGCGCTCCAGGGCCGTGGTGCCGGCAAAGGCCGAGGAACGGTCCTTGAGGTCGGGGTCGTCGTAGTCGTTCTGCGCCTGCGCATTGTTCAGCAACCAGGTGCCATTGAGCGGGTTGCCGCCAAAGGCCGGGTTGACCGGGGTGTACACCAGCTCGGTGGCCTGGGCGGCACACGCGCTGGCCAACAGGCAGGCGGCGATGCAACGGGGTATGTGGTGCTTCATAGCTCGTCCCTCTCCAGATCGGTGGTGTCCTGCAGCAGGCGTTGCAACTTGCGTTGGATGATTTGCTGCTTGACCAGGTCGGCTGCTGCAACGGCCTCGTCCTTGAGCTCGGTGGTGTTCGGCGGCAGGAAGCGGCGGTACACCACCTCACGCTCGAACTCCACGGTGACCAGGCTGCCCCAGCGGGCATCCGGGCGTTCGCGCACCACCAGGTTGAAATCAAGCCGGCTGGTGGCGCGCAGGCGGTCGGCGAAGTAGTAGTAAAAGTCGTGGCCGATGTGCGAGATGGTGTTGTCGACGATGAAGCCTTGCATCTCGTCCTCGTCCCCGGCCCTGGCCGAGGTGGCCAGCACTGCCACCAGCAGCAGGCCCAGGCACAACGCGGCCAGGCGGCTCATGGCGTGTCTCCCGGGCCGGCATGGGTCTGCACGCCACCGGCACTTTCGGTAAAGGCCTGTTCGGCGACGAACTGCCAGTCGCTGTAATGTTCCAGCCCGTCGAAACCGCTCCATTCGGCGCTGAAGCCACTGCGCTTGAACGGGGTGGCGTCCGAGCGGCTGTGCACGCCGGTGATCCGGCCATCGATCGAGCGCAGCAGGCCCCAATCGTCGCTGTTGGTGATGGGGTCGGGGTACAACCGGCGAATGTGCCGCCTGGCCTGCGGGAAGCGGTTGTCCTGCAGCAGGTCGGCCAGTTCCTGCGGATACTGGGCCAGCCCCGGCGAGGCGCGGTAGTAGCTGCGCAGGGCCTGGGCATACTGGCTGCCTACCCACAACAGCTGGCGTTCGCGGTCACGCTGGGCAGCACTGGCCCAGAGCGTGCCGGTGGCGGCCAGGGCCACGCTGCTGACCGCGATCAGCAGCAGCACGCCCAGGTAGGTGAAGCCGGCGTCGGCCTTACCATTCCGCGAACAGGCTGCCATCGCGCGCCCTCCCTGTGGCACCACTCTTGATATCGGCCACGCCGCCAGCCACGCCTTCGGGCGGTGGCACCAGCTGCCAGGCATCGCTGCGCTCGGTGATCGGGTCTATCGGGGTGTTGCGCAGGTAACGCTGTTCCACCAATTGCTCCAGCGAGTCCGGGTAGTGGCCGGTGTCGCCGTAGTAGTGGTCCAGCGCCTCGCGCAGCACCGCCAGGCTCTGGCGCAGGGTGGCTTCGCGGGAGCTTTCCAGGCTGTTGAAGTAGCGCGGCATGGCAATGGTCATCAACGTGGCGATGATCGCCAGCACCACCAGCAGTTCGATCAGGGTGAAGCCCCGGCTGCGTTTCATCGCTGTCACCATTGCCCGTAGGGGATGTTGTTCAGGCCTTTGCCGCGGGCCTTGGAATACACGTCGAACACGTCTTCGCCTTCGCGCGGGTTGTCGGGGCTGCTGTCATAGGCGCGCAGCCCCCACCCGCCTTCGTCCTCACCCTTGGCCGCCACCAGCGGGTCGTGCGGGATGCGCCGCAGGAAGTAGAACTTGGCGCCCTTGGCGCTGCGCACATCGCGCACGCCGTCGACCAGCACCTGCAGGTTCGGCGGGTAGCCACTGGCGTCCAGGCGCTTCTCGATGTAGCCGGCATCGAACGCGCGCTTGTAGGCGTCGATGGCGTCGCGAATCTGGTACAGCGCCTCGCGCAGCTGCTGTTCCTTGCCGCGGCGCACCACGGTTTCGGTCAGCGGCGCGGCAATGCTGGCAAGCAGCCCGAGCAGTGCCAGGGTCAGCACCACCTCGATCAGGCTGAAGCCCTGCATGCGGCGCTGCGCGATCATGGCCGCGGGCTCCCTTTGGGTGGGGCGATCGCCATCTGGCTTTCCACCACCGGGGCATCGGTGGCCGGGGCATTGCCAGGCACATCCGCCGGCGGCAACGGCGCCATCTGCCGCACCTGCATGGCCGACTCGGTGCCGGTGGCGAACTCCATGTCCGACGGGCTCTGGTACGGCAGGTTGCGCACGATGCGCGGGGTGATCGCCAGCACCAGCTCCGACTTGCTCATGTCGTCCTTGTTGCTGCCGAACAGCCGGCCCAGGCCAGGGATGTCGCCAAGGCCCGGGATCTTGTTGCCGCTGGCGTTGTGATCGTTGCGCACCAGGCCGGCCAGCACCTGGGTTTCGCCATCGTGCAGGCGCAGGGTGGTCTGGGCGTTGCGGGTGTCGACCTGGACCGGAATGGTGCCCTGGCGGGTGGCTTCCAGCGGGGTGGCGTTACTCACCTCCAGGGCTACCTTGATCGCCACTTCGTTGTTCAGGTGCACGGTGGGCTGCACCTCAAGCTTCAGGCCCACGTCCAGGTAGGTGACGCTTTCGGTGATCACCGGGCCCTGGGTGGACGGCACCGAGGTGGCGCTGATGATCGGTACCCGCTGGCCGATGTGGATGCGCGCCTGCTCGCGGTTGCTGACGCGGATCACCGGGCTGGCCAGGGTGTTGATGTCCTTGTCCTGCGCGTTGATCTTGGCCTGCGGTGCCGGCGCGATGCTGATGCGGCTGGAGTCGATGCCCTTGAGCTGGTCGAGCACGCTTACCGGCTGGCCGTCGGAGCTCAGCACGCCGAAGGTGTTGGGCCATTGCAGGCCGAGGTCGAGGATGCGCGAAGTGGCCACTTCCATCACCTCCACTTCCAGCACCACCTCGGGGTTGGACTGGTCCTGCGACTGCAGCAGCTTTTCGGCCATGCGCACGGCATCGGGGGTGTCGCGCATGGTCAGGGTGTTGAGGCGCTCATCGACGAACACGTCGCGGGTCTTGAGCATGGTCTTGACCATGTTCAGCGCGGTGTTGGAGTCGATGCTGGTCAGGTAGAAGGTGCGCATGACCAGTTCCTGGTAGTCCTTGGTCTTCTGCGGCGAGTCGGGGTAGATCATCAGGGTGTTCTCGTTGACGATCTTCTGCCGCAGCTGGTTCTGTTCCAGCAGCAGCGCCACGGCGTCCTCGATGCGCAACTCGCGCACGAAGATGGTGGCCTTCATGTCCGGGCGCATGTCCTTGTCGAAGATGAAGTTGATGCCGGCGACCTGGGACAGCACCTCGAAGATGGTCTTCAGGTTGGCATCGCGAAACTCCAGGGTCACCGGCCGCTCCAGCTTGCTGCGCAGTTGCGGGAACGGTTGCGCGGTGCGCGCCTGCACGTTCTCGATGTCGCTGCGCAGGGCAATGCCCTTCTGGTTCTGCGGGTCCAGGCGCAGCACTTCGCGCATGTAGCGCTCGGCACCGAACAGGTCGCCCTGGCGCAGCGCCGCCTGGCCCAGCGCCACGCGCTCGTCGAGGGTGCGGATCAGCTCCAGCTGGCGGATGCCTTCCTGGGCGCGGCGGTTGTTCGGCTCCAGGGTCAGCACCCGGCCATAGCCCATGCGGGCGCTGGCGAAGTCGTGGCGGATGCGGTCGGCGTCGGCCTGGGTCAGCAGCGCCTCGACCGCGGCCTGGCGGCTGTGGGCCAGGGCGATGTTCAGCTCGGTGTCACGCGGGTCCTCGCGCAGGGCTTCTTCCAGGCTGGCGATGCCGGCTTCGTACTGGCCCTCCTTCATCAGCTGTTCGCTGTCCTTGCGTACCGCACTGGAGCCGCAGCCGGCAATGGCCACGCACAGCGCCACTAGCAGGAACGGAGCCGGTTTGCACAGCTTTGACGACTTCATGGTGCGCTCCCTACAGACAAAGTCTGCGACTGATGCAAAGGCAGGTAGACCAGATGCAGCTCGCTGGCCGATACCCGCTCGAGGCGGTAGGTGTCTTCGATCACGTCGCCTTGGCGCACGACGTAGAGTTTTTCGCCGCTCTGCAGGAAGATCTGCAGGTCGTCGCGGTCGCCGATGCGGCCAATGAACTGGAATGGCAGGGCCGGTGCAGTCGGGGCTGCGACTACGGCGGGTGCGGTGACCACGGGTTGTTCGGTGACAGTGGCCAGAGCCTTGGGTTTGGTCCATTGCTGGGTTGGGAAGAGATCCCTGGAGGCTTGTTCCGGCCCTTTCGCGGGTAAACCCGCTCCCACAGGGACCGTGGATACCGCCGATTTTGTGGGAGCGGGCGCGCCCGCGAAGGGGGCAACACTGTCTTCCTCGCCGAACCAATGACCCGGCGCCCAGGCCAGCGCCGCACTCACGCCGAGGAAGCCAACCCAGATGACAGCACGTTGTGTGTTCATCATGACCTCGACAGGTAAAGGGTCATGCGCAGGCGGGCGTTGAGCTCGCTGTCGCCAATGCGTTTGCGTTGCAGCTCCAGGTCTTCCAGCACCAGGGTCGGCAACTGCTTGAGCAGGCCCTTGAGGAAACCGCGAATCTGCGGGTAGCTGCCGCGTACCGGCAGCACGATCTGGTAGCGCGCCAGTTGCGTCTTGGGGTCGATGCCCAGGGCATATTCGCCACGCGCCAGGCTGATATGCTCGGCGCTGGCCAGGTGGTACAGGCGCTCGATCAGCTCACTGGCCCGGGGCTGCCCCGGCAGTTGCTGGCGCAGGCTGTCGAGGGCCTGCTGCTCGGGTTTGATGGCAATCTTCAGCTCGCCACGCCTGACCCGCTCGACCTGCACGCTGGCGTCCGCTTCGGTGGCGCGCAGCTCGCGCAGGTTCTGCCATTGCGGCAACACCCCGGCGCACAGCACGCCCACGGCCAGCAGGCCCACCGCAACCGCAGCCAGGCCGACCGGGCCGACGCGACGCAGGCGCTCCTGGAGGATCAGGCTGTTCAGCGATTCACGGGCGCCCATGGCCAGTCTCCCAGGTAGCGGTGAGGGTGAAGCGCACCGGGTGTTCGGGCTGCGCGGCCAGCACTTCGTGGTTAAGCAACGACACATCGCTGAGCTCGGCACTGGCCTCCAGGCGCTGGTGGTACTGCAGCATCGCTTCCAGGTTGCGCGCCTCGGCGGTGATGCGCAGTTGGCCTTTGCGCGCGTCGGGGGCCAGGCTTAGCAGCGCCACGTCGTCCTGGGGCTGCGCTTCGAGCATGGCGAACAGCTGCTGCCAAGGCCGTTGCAGTTGCTGCGAGACGCTTTGCATCTGCGCCAGGCGCTCGGCCTGTTCGCGGCTGGCGGCGCTGCTCAGCGGCGCGACAGTGGCCGGGCGACGGCCCAGTTGCTGCTCCAGGCTGTGCACGCTGGCCTCCCGTTCGACCTGCTCGGCCTGCAAGCTTTGTTGCAGCAGCACCAGGCCGGCAACGGTGGCGCTCGCCACGGCCAGCAGCGACCAGGCCAACGGGCCGTTGCGCCGGGGCTGGAATTCCAGGTCGAGGCGGCGCATGTCAGGCCACCGCCCGCCACATGGCGCACAGTGGGTCGGCATCGCTGGCTGGCTGGCACAGCTGCACCGCCGCCAGTTGCGGCACGTCACCCCGGCCCGGGGCATGCAGGTAGACCCGTGGCAGGTGCTCGCCGTACAGCTCGCAGGTACGCTCGATCAGTGCTTGCAGGGCCAGGTCACTGTCGGCACAGCCTTGCGTCAGCACTTGCTGCCAGGCCCCGCCGGCAGCCAGCAGCAGCACGCTGCGGCGCGGTTCGGCCAGGACGAACAGGAAGTCGCCCTGCCCCAGCTGCGCCGAGCAGCGGTTGTAGGCGGCCATCAGGTACGGCTGTACCGAGCGCAGGCTCAGGTGGCTTTCCCGGCCCAGCGCCTGCAGCCGCTGCAGCAGGGCTTCGGGCAACGCCGTGGCGATGCGCGCGGCACCGGCCGGCTCGGGCGACAGCACGATGCGCCAGTCGTCCAGCGGCTGCCCGTAGAGGTTTTCGAAACAGGCCCGGGCGTAGGCGTCCAGCTCGCGCGGGTGGCTGATGGCATCACTCCAGGGCACCAGGCAGAAGCGGCTGTACCGGGCCGACAGCAGTACCCGCAACTGGGCACCGCGCACGGCATGCTCGGCCAGCAGCGTGGCCAGGGCGTCGACGGCGGCCTCCCAGGCCGGCTGGGCGGCATCGCAGGTAAAGTCGCGGCTGCCCAGCCATTGGTGGTGATTGGCGTGCCAGCTACCCAGGCCCACACCTTCGGCACCGAGTACGGCACTGTATCTGTAAGCGCCACGATCAAATGAATGTGACACGGTTGATCTCCTCGAGTGTGGTACGGCCATCCCGGACCAGGTCCAGGGCCGAGGCCCGCAGCAGGCGCAGGCCACGCTGGCAGGCGAGGTTCTTGATTTGCGACAGAGGGCGACGCTCGACGATCATCTGCCGCAGGTCGTCGTCCAGGTGCAGCAGTTCGGCGATGGCGCTGCGGCCGCGGTAGCCACTGCCACGGCACTGGCCGCAGCCCTGGGCGCGGACGAATTTCCAGCCGGCCACGCCCTCGCGGGTCAGGCCCGCGCCGTACAGGGTGTCGTCGTCGACTTCGCACGGCGTCGCGCAGTGCGGGCAGGCCAGGCGGATCAGGCGCTGGGCCAGCACCGCATTGAGCGCGGAGACGAAGCTGTAGGGGTCGACCTGCATCTGGCTGAAACGGCCGATCACATCGAACACGTTGTTGGCGTGGATGGTGGTGAACACCAGGTGGCCGGTGAGCGCCGACTGCACTGCGATTTGCGCGGTGTCCGGATCGCGGATTTCACCGACCAGGATCTTGTCCGGGTCGTGGCGCAGGATCGAGCGCAGGCCGCGGGCGAACGTCAGGCCCTTCTTCTCGTTGACCGGGATCTGCAACACGCCAGGCAGCTGGTATTCGACCGGGTCCTCGATGGTGATGATCTTGTCCACGCCGTGGTTGATCTCGCTGATCATGGCGTACAGGGTGGTGGTCTTGCCGCTGCCGGTGGGGCCGGTGACCAGGATCATGCCGTAGGGTTCGGCGGCCAGGCGGCGCAGGGCGCGCAGGGTTTCCTCGGCAAAGCCCAGGGCCTGCAGCTGCACGCCGCTGACCCGGTCGGACAGGTCCTGCTTGTCGAGCACCCGCAGCACGGCGTCTTCGCCGAAGATGCTGGGCATGATCGATACCCGGAAGTCGATCTGCCGGTCGCCCACGGCAACCTTGAAACGGCCGTCCTGGGGCACGCGCTTTTCGCCAATGTCCAGCTCGGCCATCACCTTGATGCGCGAGATCACCTGGTCGGCGAAGGCGCTGCCGCTGGCCTTGCCGGCGCCGTTGAGCACGCCGTCGATGCGGTACTTTATGGTCAGGCCCTGGCCGGTCATGCCCAGGTGGATGTCGCTGGCGTGCAGCTTGAGGGCGTCGTACAGCGTGGAGTTGACCAGCTTGACCACGCGGCTCTGGTCTTCGCTGATGCTGGCCAGCGACAGGCGCTGCAGCGGGTCGCTTTCGCTGCTGGTTTCGGCGTCGTGGTCAAGGGCGTCCACGGCGTGGAAGCTTTCTTCGTGGCGGGCCAGGAAGGTGGCAAGGTCGGCGGCATGGGCCAGGTACAGCGGTGCGCCTTGCAGCACATCGTCGATCCAGGCCAGGCGGGCGTGGTCGAAGGGGTCGGCGAACACGCCCAGCAGTTGGCCGCCCTGCTCGATCAGGACGAATTCACGCTTCAGGCACATCGCCAGGCTGACCTTGTCGAAGCGTGGGGTGCTGGCCAGCAGGGTGTGGCTGTCCAGCACCGGGTAATGCAGGGTCAGGCCCAGGCGCTGGGTGAAGGTGTCGGGGGTGTCGCAGGCCAGCTGTTCCAGGCGGGTGAGCAGGCGTTCGTCGCTGGTTTGCAGGCGGGCCTGGGCCAGCAGGTCGCGGGGGTAGGCTGAGAATGGTGCTGGATTCTTCGCGGGCATGCCCGCTCCCACAGGCACAGCGCAATCCTGAAGGCAACGCGAATCCTGTGGGAGCTGGCTTGCCGGCGATAAGGCCGTAACGGTTGCATCGAATGCTTCTGGCATGGCCTGCGACTCCGCTCAGGGGCGCGTCGCAGGCTGGCTCGGCCAGGGGTGCGGGCGCCGCTATTCCCCTGTGAGCAGTTGATCGTCGTCGGGCCCCGGGGGCTTGGCGCCGTTGCGGCGGCGGTCGGCCAATACCCAGCTTCCATCGTACAACTGCAGGGGGAACGATTCGTTCCTGTTCTGGCGTCGTTCGACAAACCCTTCAGCCGGGTTGTCCGTGGCCCTGCGCCGGCGCTCGATGCCCATCAGGTCGAAGACTGCACGGGCCAGTTCCACCAACGGGAACGGCTTGAACAGGACATGGCTCACACCCAGTTCGGCGGCCCGCTCACGCACCTCGACGGTGGGGTGGGCGGTAATCAGAACGAAGTGGCACTGCCTGTTCCTGCGTACGGTCTCCAGAACCTGAAAACCCTCCATGTCGGGCAAGCGGTAATCCAGCACGATCACTTGCGGTGCCAGGCTTGCAGCCTGCTCGATACCACTGGCACCGTCGTGGGCAACATGAACTTCCAGGCCTTGCGCCTGCAGGTACGCTTGCAGGTTCTGCGCAAGAGTCTGTTCGTCATCGACTACCAATACTCTGTTCACCAAGGTCGACTCCCAAGAACTGCCCGGTAAGCCGGTCTGCGAAGTGCGCCCCTGTACAGGCTTGAGCAGGCTTCGTGCCAGGCGTGAAAAATCATGCTGCACCACTGTAAGTCATTGATTCGCCAGGGGGTACCGATCAACATCCGTAACGCAGCGGGCAGGCGCACCGGCCTGGTTCCCCACATGCGGGGAAACTGATGGCACACTGCCAGATCGTTATTCCCCATGATTGGGGAAACGCCATCAGTCACCTCAGTCGGCAATCTCCACGATAGCGGACGCACGCAAACGTTGGCGCACGGACTGGCGCGCCTGCGCCTCCCGCTGCCCGATGAGCGTGGCCCTGGCTTGAACCAGTCCCTGTTCGCGTATGACCGAAGGTTCGTCATTTTGTTTCTGCACTCCTTGCAGGGTTTCCAGGCTGGCATCGTAGAATGCCTCCACTTCGGCCTGGCTGGGCGCGGCGACAGCGCTGAGCTGGGCATACACCTGCTGCGCGGCCAGCTCGCGCCGGGTGTACTCATTGTACTGTGCCCTATCGAAGCCCGCTTCCGCCAGCCGCCGTTCAAAGATTGCCGGGCTGCCAAGCGCGGCCTCGACCTCGCCCACATGCGCCGACACCTGCTCGTCGCTGATGGCTATGCCGCGGCGCTGGGCCTCCTGCCACAACAACTCCTTGTCGATCAGTTCATTCAGTGCCTGGTCGCGCAGGCGCTGGTACAGGTTCGGGTTGCGGATGCTGGCCACCGCGCGGCCCTGGGCATCCAGGTATTCGCTGAAATAGCGCTCCAGGCGCATCGTTTCGATCTCCACACCATTGACCCGCGCCGCCGGCATATCGGCCCAGCTTGCCTTGGCCAACACCTGCAACAGGCACAACAACAGAACGCGCATGGCAACCTCCGCTCAAGGGCTGTCCGGCAGTGGCCGGTATGGGGTGACCGCGGTGAAGCGCGGCCCGGGCAGGGCCACCGCCACCACATGGGCACCGGCCATGCCCTGGCGGCGACCGGGGCCGAAGCCCAGGGCCGGGGTCAGGCCGGTGGACACATCATGCAGGCCTTCCAGCGCGGCAATCAGCTGCTCGCGGCTGGTGTCGCGGCCTGTCTGCTTCAACGCTTCACTCAGCAGGCGCAGCGCGCACAGGGTGTTGACCTGCAACGACGCCTGGCGAGGGTCGAGGCCCTGACGCTGCTGCAGGCCGGCCAGAATCGCCTGGCCCTGTTCGGTCCAGTCCCCAGGCACGTAGGGATAAGCCAGGAACACCCGTTGCGACCAAAACTCGGGCAAGCGCGCCACGGCGCCGGTCACCTGGCTGGAGGCGGCAAACAGGTATGGCTGGCGGCCGGCTGACTGCAGCGCCGAAGCCAGTTCGGCAAAGGCCTGGGCACGGCCGAGGAAGACAATGCCCTGCCCGTCCACGGCCTGGCCAGCAAAGGCCTGGGCCGCAGGTGGTGACCAGCCCTGCTGCTGAAGGCGTTCGCGCACCTGTTCGGCCAACGCCGCTTGTTCATTGCCGGCATACACCACACGCAGGTCGTTGGCAGCCAGCCCCAGTGCCGCGCGGGCGTGGCCGGCCAGGCTCAGCAATTGCGCGGGCAAGCCGGGCAACGGGTCGAAAATCTGTGGGCTGCCGCCGCTGCGTGGGGTACTGCCGATCAGCGGTACATTGTGGGGCGCCAGCAAGGTTGCCAGGCGCTGGTCGAGCATGGGTGCCAATGGCGCGATCAGGGCGAACACCTGCTCCTGCTCCAGCAACTGCTTCAGCGCCCGTTCGGCGCTGGCCGGGTCGGATCCCGGGTCGAGCACCACCAGCTCCAGGCGTCGCCCGTGGATGCCACCCTGCTGGTTGAGTTGCGTCAGGCCGTCTTCCAGCACCGCACGCACCACCTGCCCGGCCTCGGTCAGCGGGCCGGATGCCGGCAGCAAGGTCCCCAGGCGCAGCACGCCCTCCTCCACGCCGGGGTCGCGCTCCTGGGCCAGGCGCTTGAGGTAGGCCGTGAGGTTGCGCTGGTCGGCCAAGGTGAGTTCGAAGCGCGGCATGGCCGGGTCCAGGCGATTGCCTGCCGGGTCGACGCCGTGCCGAATCGCCCGGGCCAGGCTGCTGTCGGTGTAGGCCGGATAGCGGCGGCCGTTGACCTCGCGTTCGCCCTGGCCTTGCGCCAGGCGCTGCCAGTCGAGGCTGGGCGGGCGTACGCCCCCTTCGGCACGGCCGCGGCCATCGTTGCCGTGGCAGCTGGCGCAGGGCAGCACGCTGGCGGGGACAGTCATGTCGCTGGCGCCGACACGGGCTTGCAGCTGTGCGTTGCTGCTGGAGACGCCCTGGCGGTAGAGGTGTTTGCCGGCTTGTTCATGTTCGGTCAGGTCCAGGGCGAGTGCACCGCTGCACATGGCAATGCCTAATGCGAATGCCAGATAGCGCAGCACTGCTTCAATACGGACGCGAATCCCTGTAGGAGCGGCCTTGTGTCGCGATCGGGCGCGCAGCGGCCGCAGGACCGGCGAATGTGTTTCATCAGGTACTCCGGGTATGCCGGTTTTACGGCCGCTGCGCGCCCGATCGCGACACAAGGCCGCTCCTACAGGGATTCGCGCCGGGATTCGCGCCAAATTTGGCGTGGGCATTGGCGAAGTACTGCGCATGATACTCACCGCCCTGCCAAAGGCAGTGCCAGCAGCTGCATGCGCTGGGCAATCGCCGCCGGCGGTGCATCCGGGCGGATCTTGCTCCAGCGCTTGCCGGCCACATCGCCGGCAATCAGCTGTGTCGAATGCTGCTCGGGGCTGGGCAGGAACTGGCCGATGCGGCCGAGCACCAAATCGACATTGGCCTTGTCACCGGTCAGGAACAACCAGTTGGGCCCATCCACGCCCTGCTTCCCGGCAAACGCCTTGAGCACTTCGGGGGTGTCATTGAGCGGGTCGCTGCTGATCGACACGAAGGTCACCTGGCTGGCCAGCTGCGGCCCCATGGTCTCGCGCACTTCGCGCAACTTGCGGGTAATCAGCGGGCAGGCGTCGGTGCAATGGGTGAAGATCACGTTGAGCATCACCACCTTGTCCTTGAGCACATCGCTGTAGAAGCGCAGCTCGCGGCCATTCTGGTCCTTGAGCACAGTGTCGGTGAACCAGGCCTGGGCATCGCGGGTACCGCCGCCACTGGTCATCGCCTGCGGTGCCGGCTGCGGTGCTGGCGCCTGCGGGGCATGGCCTTCATGGGCGAACGCCACCGAGGCGAGGATCCACAGGCAGCCACCCAGCATCAGCCAGTCAAAACCGCGCATGCCTGCGCGGCGGGAGCTTACCAGGCTCATGGTTGCACCTCGTGATGGTCGGCAATCGCCGTGCTCTTGGCATGCACCCGGCGGGCGCCGAGGCGGTTGATTTCGTCGATCAGCACTGCCGGGTCGGTGAAGCCGTAGTAGCGCGTCCAGTGGCCGGTGCGCCCGTCCCCCACCAGGATCAGTGGCGGGTGCTGGCTGAGGTCGGCGCTGAAGCTGCCCAGGCCCTTGAGGGTTTCGCTGATGGCATATGGCGTGCCGGTCAGCCAGCTCCAGCCCGGCCCCTTCTGGAAAGCCTTGGCGTAATCCTGCAGGCGCTTGGCGTCGTCACGTTGCGGGTCGACGCTGATCGATACCAGGTGAATGTCTTGCCCTACCCGGCCACCCAGTTGCTGCTGGACCTTGCCCATGATCGACGACACCACCGGGCACACCGTGGTGCAGCTGGTGTAGATAAAGCCCATGACCACCAGGTGGTCGCCAACCAGGTCTTTTTCCAGGCGTACCGGCATGCCGTCCTGGTTCAGCAGCGAGACATCGGCAAAGCGCACACTGGCCTTTTCCTGGCGCGCCGCCGGCGGCTGTTCGGCGTGGCCGTTGTGGTCGTGGCCGCCATGGGCCAGGGCCAGGTTGCCGGCAAAAGCCAGGCTCAGGGCCAACAATGTGCAAGCATGCTTGGCGTTCATCGCAGATTCCTCACGTCATTATCGGAAACGGTGGACGTTGCGGCCGGCAGCACGCGCAGGCTGGTGTAGTTTTCTTCGGCGAACTTGCGCCCCAGCGACGGCGACTGCACGTGCAGGTACCAGGCACCAGCTTCGGGCAGGCTCAGCGCTGCCTGATAGATGCCCTCGCCCACCTCCTCCAGCTGCAGGTTGCGTGGCATCGACGAAGGCGCCAGGAAGTAGCGCAGGCTCAGGTCGCTCAGGCCCAGGCGCGGCAGGCCGTCGTCGCCGACGATGCGCACCCGTGCGGTCACAGCGCTGTGCTGCGACAACGGCCGGTCCAGGCCGATGAACTCGGCATGCGCACCCTTGCGCTTGCCGGCATTCGGCGCTGCGACCACATCGGTGCTGAAGCAGTGGATGATCTGCGGCTGGTTGAGCAAAAAGGCCACGTCGAACTTGCCAGCGGCGGGCATCTTCACCGTCGAGCCATACACGCCCGGCGCCAGTTCGCGCAGGCTGCGGTCGACGACGATGGCGGCACGGGCCTGGTGGCCACGGTTGTTGTAGCCGGACATCGGTGCGTTCATGCCTTCGGCGTAGAAGTAGGTGGTGTTGTCCACCGGGTTGACCACGAACACCGAATTGTCATCGCGCGACACCGACAGCCCCTGAGCCAGCGGCAGGTCGCCAGCCTGGCGTGGCGCCGCCGGGCCGGCCTCGAAGCCCTGGATGATCGGCGAACGCCCTTCGCCCAGGCTGGCCAGGTTGATCATGCTCACCTTCGGTGAAGCCAGGCCGCGCACGTAGGCATAGCCCTTGGTGAAAGTCAGCTGATACGGTTCGGCCGCCACCGGGATCCGGTGGATCAGCTTGTCGGTACTGGCGTCGATCACCAGGGCCTGGTTCTCCAGGGTGTTGAGCACGATGCCATAGCGGCCATCGCTGCTGAAACGCATTGGCCCCAGGCCCTGCTCGGCCTGGACCGTGTGGCGTAGCTGGTGGTTGCGGGCATCAAACACGCGCACGCTGCCCTCCTCGCCATCGACCACGTACACCGCCTGGGACAACGCCGAATAGCTGACCGACAGCGGGTGCGGGCCAACCTTGATGGTCTTGGCCAGGCGCATTTCCGGGATGTCGATCACGCTCAGGGTGCCGCTGTCGCGGTTGCTGACATAGGCGTAGCGGGAGTCACCACTGAAGGCGATTTCGTGGTGGCCGCCGCCGGTGTTGAAGGTTTTCAGGGTGTTGCGCCCCGGTACGTCTATCACCGTTACCCCGCCCTTGGCCGGGTCGCTGCTGTTGTTGCCTACCCAAAGCCGGTGCTGGTCCGGTTGCAGGGCCACGCGCAGCGGTTGGTCGCCAGCGTCCAGGTCGGCCACGCGGGTGAAGGTCTCGGTGTCGATCACCGAGACCTTGCCGCGCTCGGGAATGGACACGAACACCTGCCTGTCGTCAGCGGTGGCTACCCAGTCCATGGGCCGCCCAGGCAGGTCGATGCGGGCCATGGTGCTGGTCACGCCGCCCACCGATACGGTCGGGTCGATCACCGTCAGGCTGGCGTCCTTGTTCATCATCAACAGGAAGTAACTGTTCAGGTCGAGCAAAGGCCGCGCGCCAATGCTGCTTTTGAGGAACAGCGCGACACGGGCCTTGCAGCTCTGGTCGCGGTCGCCCTCCGGGGCCGACTGCGTCGGGTCGAGCCACGCCCCCGGGGCCATGCCCGACAGCGGTTGGCCACTGGCCTGGTCGCTGACCTTGAAACGGATGTTGGCGAAGCTGCCCTCCTGCAGCTGATCCCCCGCCAGCGGCCGGGCCTCGAACTCCACGGTCACACCGTCGCGGCTGAGCCGGTGCGGGGCCTGCGGGTCGGCAGAGCCCTGCAAATACTCGCGCGGATCGCACCACAGGCTTTCATAGGCCACGCCCAGACCGATCAGCGCTGCCCCCAGTGCTACCCCCATGCATGCAAGGCGGGTCTTCTTGTTCATTTTCGCGCCCCCATTTACCGTCACTGCGCCGGTGCCGTTGCCGGCGGCGCTTCATTGGTCACCCGCAAGATCCCCCACAGCCCCGAGAGGTTGCCGTAGGCGGCGTAGTCGCGGAACAGGTAGTCACCCGCCACCGCGTTGGCGCCGCCGGCACTGGGCAGCATGAAGCTGAAGTGCGCAGCCGGCAGCACGCTTTCCTGGGCACCGATGTACATGGCCATCGGGTTGTAGCCGAAGCGCACCGAGCCGATGCCAGGCAGGCTCAGCGGGTAGCCGTCCACGTCGTTCTTCTCGGCCTGGTAGTTGTGCAGCGGCCACAAGTGGCCATCCAGCTGGTAGACCATGCCGCGGCTGCCACCACTGGGCATCACGATATGGTTGCGCACCGGCTGGCCGGGCTTGGCGTACAGCACCGGGGTTTGCGGGTCGCCACCGACCAGGGCGTTGGCGTAGGCCATGTGGGCATTGGGCACATCGCCAAAGCCCAGGCCACCGGCGCGGCCGAAGGGGGAGTCGGGGGCCATGCCGAAGCGCAGCCACAGGGGTTCGGTCTTGTAGTTGACCGCCATGTTGCCGTTGTCCTGCGGGTCGCCGGCGGCGCCGTTGCCTTCGGTATTGATGCCCTCCACCGGGCGGCCGTCGGCCCAGCGCATGTTCAGCGCACGCTGCCAGACCGTGACGAAGTCGCGGTAGTCGGGCTGGCCGGTGACCTTGACCGTGGCCTGGGCCCGTGTTGCGGTGTCCTCGGTCCAGGTGGCGGTCTGTGGCAGGATGCTCATGGCACCCACCAGGCCTTTCTGCGGCTGCTTGATGAAGTCCGACGGGGTCAGGTTGAGGCCGCCGAACTCGATGGCCGTGGTGTTGATGTTGTCCACCGTGCGGCCCAGCTGCGACACCGGCTTGCCTTCACGCTCCAGGTGGCCGGCATAGTACTGGTAGGTACGGGTCGGCCAGGCGCCACTGGTGCCGGCACGCGGGGCTACGGTCTGCACCGGGTTGAGGCCGACGTTGGCGCCATCGGACTTGGTGATGTCGTAGGCCAGCAGCTGGGCATGCAGGCCCACGTGGCTGGACGGCCGCATCAGGTTGTTGGCAAAGGCGGTGGCACCCTCGCTGTCGAAGCGGTCACGCTTGACCACGTTGTGCATCACCGCAGTGCTGGGCAGGTCCGGCATCACCAGCGGCAGGCGGTTTTCCAGGGTGATGCTGATGCACTCGCCGGCATTGGCGCGCAGCACCAGTGGCTCCACGGGCACGCCCGCCTTGAGCTTGCCGGTGGTGGCGTCCAGGTCGGCCTTGCGCACGTACAGGATCGCGGTCGGGTCGTGCAGCGGCGCGCTGTGGCCACCGATGGTGAAGGGTTCCCCATCTTCGGGGTCTACCCCACTGACCAGCGGAATGGTGGTCTTGCGGCTGTTGAACACCAGGGTGCCGCCATTGGCCTTGAGCGGGCCGCCGACATGCTGGCCGACACCGGCCGGGTCATTGATGCTGACGCCGTTGCGGTTCTCGAGAATGTCGTTGGCCAGTGCCGCGACGATTTCGTAGCTGCGCTTGACCGTGGGACGGCTGCCGATGCCATTGGGGTTGGCCGTGGTTTTCGGGCAGATGCCGTCGAAGTTGACGGTGTTGCGCATGGCCACCGGCTGCGGGTTGTTGGGCAGCGGGAACAGGTCGGCACGCTGCGCGGTGTAGTTGCGCATGATGCCCCAGATGCCGTTCCAGTAGCCCTCCAGGGCCGCATCCAGGGAATACAGGTAGTCACCGTTGGTGGCCGCCGAACTGGAGATCATCGACACCGGCGCCATGAAGCCCAATTGCTCGGAAATACCGATCATCTGCGATGACTTCCAGCCCGAGTTGGAGCTGTTGCCGTAGCCGGTGCCGTTCTGCAGCCACTTCACGCCATGCAAGGTGACGTTGTGCTCCTCTTCATGGCCACCGGCGTGCATGCGCAGGCGTACGTTGTCACCGGAGTAGGTGCGCAGCATCGGGGTAAACGGGTCGCCCGGTTCGCTGCCGGCCGCGTTGATGTGCGGCGGGAACAGCGTGGTGCCGCCGGTGGGGCCCACGGCCGAAGTAATCGCCGACGGAGCCAGGTTCATGGCCGGAATCGCCCGGTCGGTACGGGTTTGCAAGGCATAGCTGAGGTCGCCGGCCAGGCCGTCGGCCTGCATGCCACGCTTGCCGTCCGGGCCGACCTTGTTCGGGTCGTACACACGCAGGGCCAGGGGCTCGTTGCGGTAGTTGACGACGAACATGCCCGGGTCATCCACCGAGATTGCCTGCGGGCAGGGCCGGCTTGGGCAGCCCGGGTTGATGCCGCCGCGTTCCTCGACGATGGCCTCCAGCAGGTTCGACGCCTTGCCGCGCACCGGCGGGTTGATGGCGTAGCGGAAGCTGTCGGCGGTGGCCGGGTACGACTGGGCATTGGGGATGCCGTCCGGCCCGGCGCCGACGTACACACCGGCCTCGTAGGCGTGCTGGAAGTCGCTGTATTCCAGGAAGAACTCGCGGTAGCTGTCGTTCTTGCCGTCGCCATCGTGGTCACCGGTCTGGATCACCGCCTGCCACGAGGTCGGGCCACCGTCCTGGCGCGTGGCCGGGTTGTACAGCTTCTCGCCGGTTTCGGCGTGGTACCAGGTGGAGTTGGCCGGCTCGGCCAATACGGTGGCATACAGCCCAAGCTGCTGGTGGGTCGATGGGCCGAGGTGGTCGTGGGTGAAGATGGTGCCCAGGCCACGGTCGACGTTGTACACGTTCACCAGTGGGTCGGCGAACCAGCGCTGCATGGCCGTGCGTGCGCCCAGCCAGTCGGCCCGGCCGAAGCGGCCGAAGTACGGGTGCTGCCGGGCTTGCGGGCAGGCGGCGGTGCCGTCGCGGCTATCGCCCTGGGTGCAGCCGTTGTAGGCACGAATGGCCTGCACCCGCTCGACCACGCTGCCGGGCGAGAGGATGCCGTCTTCGTAGTTCCAGCCGTTGGCCGAGCCGTCGGCGGCGGTCAGGTCCCACTTGGGCAGGTGGATGTGCTGGCCGATCACGTCGGTCGGGGTGCGCACCTGGTAGTCGTCCATCTCATAGATGTTCGGGATCAGGTTGGTGTGCTGGTACATGGTGCAGTCGAAGGTGTTCATGCGCATCACCAGTGGCTCTGGCGGGCGCTGCTTGGTAATCACCGGCCAGGCGTCCTCCCACAGGGCGATGATGCGGGCCTGCGGGAAGTGGTAGCCGACCTTGTTGTACACCGCGTCGAACTGGATGTTGGCGCCCTTGTAGATGCGTGGGTGGTCGGCGGTGAAGGCCGAGGAGCCCCGGAAGTTCAGGCCCGAAAGGCTTTCGCCGCTGAAGTACTCGCCTACCCCGGAAGATTGGGTCAGGCGTTTGCCCCGGTCATCCATGCATGGCTCGTAGAACGGCGCGCCGGCAGTCGGCAAGGCGCCGTTGGTGCGGAACGCCTTGGCCACCGGCTGGCTGCCGGGGATCAGGGCAAAGCTTTGGTGTTCGGCCTGGGCATGGAACTGCATGGCCGCCTGCTCGACATCGGTGCCCTCTTCCGGCAGGTAGATCGGCTTGGCCTTGTGTACCACCTTGGTGAAATCGAGCTTGGTGGTGGTGGTTTCGGCCTCGCCGCCGGCAGATACGCCGTCCAGCGCGTGGCGCCCCAGGCCACCATCCCAGCCATCGACCTGGTTCGGGTCAAGGTTGGCCCACAGCGCCTTGCCGCTTTCCTTGAGCTGGCGTGCCATGGCCGGGTCGAGCATGTCCAGTGGCGGGGTTGGTGGGCGGTTGCCCACACTGCTTTCCATGCCGCCGATCCAGAACGGATAGCCAGGGTTCTTCAAGGTGCCGTCGGCGTTGCGGTTGGCGTCGCTGCGGTCGACCAGCGCCAGCGAGCCGATGGCCTTGCGAACCGGCGCCTGGTTGGCTGGCTCCTCATCCTCTTCTTCCTCGGGCTCGTCGTCGTCATCATTGGCGGCAACCAGCGCTTCGGACAGCTTCGGTACCACCACCACCTTGCCTGGCATCGGCGCCATGGCCTTGCCGGGCAGCGGCACGATGGCCGGGATCGGCGTGCCGGCAACGATCTCGCCATCGGGCAGGGCCCGGGCGCCAACCGCCGGCTTGCCGCTGCGCAGGGCGAACGGGGTGCTGTGGAAGCCGTTCTCGCCCTGCCCGCTTACCTCGAGGCGGGTGCCTTCCTCGAACACGTCGTGCACCCGCCACATGGCCCACATGCCCTGGGCGAAGTGCGGGTAGAAGTGGCAATGGTAGATGGCATCGCCCGCCACCCGGTTGCGGTTGCCCGAACCGCCGTTGGCGATTTCGTAGGTGTAACCGACCCCCGCGCCGATGCCCTGGGCATCGATGTAGTCGGAATTGTCGTCATTGGGGTTGAACAGCCACTGGTGGCCGTGCAGGTGGAAGATGTGCTGCTCATGGCCGTTGTGGGTGTTGCGGAACTTGGTGAAGTCACCGATGTAGCTGTGGTGCACGTTGGCCGGTTCCGCCGGGAACAGGGCCATGCTGGCCTTGACCCCGATTGCGCTGGCCGGTGGTACCTCGCCAGGGCGGATGTGCTCCAGGCCGACGTTGGCCGGCACGTCCACCAGCGTACCGACGTCACCGACAGTGTGCGC
This sequence comes from Pseudomonas shirazica, assembly GCF_015168335.1. Lineage (NCBI taxonomy): Bacteria > Pseudomonadati > Pseudomonadota > Gammaproteobacteria > Pseudomonadales > Pseudomonadaceae > Pseudomonas > Pseudomonas shirazica. The sequence continues at coordinate 2,136,379 of NZ_CP063456.1, read as the reverse complement.
ACTGAGGAAGAACTCCTCATAGGCGCACGACAGGCAGTCGTGCATCGGCCCCACGCCCAGGCGGTTGGCCACCACTTCGGCGCCCATGCCACCGGAACCGTAGTTGATCATGAACGAGTCGCGGGTGGGTTCCAGTACGTGGCCCATCACCGGGTCCGCCCAGTAGCCAGGGAACGCCTGGGTGCCGGCGACCTCGTCGGCGAACTGCGAGGCGAAGTCACGGAACGCCTCCAGGCGGTTGGGCAGCGCCGGGTTGCGCTTGCCCAGGCTTTCCAGCGGGTAGGTGGATTTGGGGAAGCTGCCATCGGGGTTGGGGCCCATGACGATGGCATCGGTTTCGCTGTTGATGATCTGGTTGCCGTCGACCATGGCAATGATCGGCTTGCCGGCCTTGCCTTCGGCGATCCAGGGTTGCATTTGCGGGTAGCGGGCTTCGTAGTCGATCACCGGCTGGCCGGTGGCGGTACGGCCGGTGGTGGCCAGGCGCATTTCTTCTTCGGTGAGGGTATTGCGGTAGGCGCGGCCGAGTTTGGGCACTACCACTACCTGGCCGAACAGGCCGTTGGCAACATTGCCCGCAGTGCCCTCGCCGCCGAAGGTGGCGGCTTTGCTGGTGGCGGCGAAAGCGCCTTCGCGTTCGGCGTACAAGGTATAGCTGCGGGTGCTGCCGGGGCTGACGAAGAAGTTGCCATTACGCCCGGTGTAGGCAGAAATGTCGGCGATGCTGTTGACCGCCTGCATGCCGTTGACCTGGAAGCCGACCATGCGTTCGGCCACCTGTTCATCGGCGACGAAGCCTTCGGCGGCTTCATTTTCGAGCTCCGGCCCCTCCTCTTCGCCCTCAGGCTCTTCGGCCTCGATGCCGTCCTTGTTGGGGTTGGCCTTGTAGTCGAGCAGGTTGGTCAGGTTGACGGTAAGGCATTCACCGGCGGCCACCCGCAGCACGATGGGCCGCGGGCGCTTGTCCGGGCGCAGGGTGACCTTGCCCGGTACCGCCGCCCCGCCGCTGCTGAGGGGGACCATCTTGTCGTCCACCACATCCTCGCGCAGGGCGAACATCATGCCGTTGGCGTTTTGCGCGCCAAGGCGGTTGAACATCAGTGGCTGGTCCAGCGCCACAACGTTGGCGACCAGGGTGCGCTGGCACTGCACGGCGGCTTCGCTGGTCGACTCCCAGCCGAGCAAGGCCAGAACGAGTGATGACAGGATGGGGCCTTTGAGTGGCATGGACATGCTGCACCTCCGGGACACAAGATCTCTGCGTGGAGCTGGAGCAAGGTGTATGCCAGGAGCGGATTGCTTTAATTTTCAGTTGGTTGCAGCGGCAAACGAAACAGATTGGGGAGGATTCCCCAGCGGTTTTCCCCGAAACGGGGGGTGGGTTGCGGGTGTTCGTCACGAGGTTTTCAGTGCCTGGGAGATCGAGCGCCGCCCGCGCGGCGCTTCGCAGCACAAGGCTGCTCCTACATCTGTTTCGGGCCAATTATTCCTGAGGCAAAGGCGCGCGGCCCCTTGGCGTCCACTTCGATATCGTGCCGGACAAACAAGGCGGTCGCGCGCGTTGGCACAGGCGTTACTGGCCAGAAACAGATGTAGGAGCAGCCTTGTGCTGCGAAGCGCCGCGCGGGCGGCGCTCGATCTCACAGGCGCTGAAAATGCAGTGCCGGACACATGGCAGCCCTGACCCCAACCTCTCGCCCTACACCCCACAGCCAACAAAGCCATCACCTGTAAGACATTTCTGAACATGAAACCAAATACTTCAGAAACGACCCGCTTGGGAATTATCCTACGCGCGCTGCCGAACTATCGCTGTTGTCGGGGAAACACCTCACGGATAACGTTTTCGGGTCGCTCCGGCGACCGGGTGTGAGAACCCGACGGGTAGATTTGGTATCACCGTCATGGTGGCCGTACGTGGGCAGGCTTTTGCCTGGCCGAGTCTTTACCAATTCTCCTCGGTTTCTCACCCCACGTATGGCTGCCACCTTCAATCCGTGAGAAAGATTCTGGTGGCAGTTCCCTTATTAGAGAACTGGAACCCTGAAAACATGAAAGACGAACCCAAGGTTATCCTCACCATCGGCGCCGAGACCTTTCTCGAGGTCGGCAACCCGCCGATCAATCTGCTGCGGGTCCAGCCCGGCATTCCTATTGATGATGCCTACGAGCAAGTGTCGATCCTGCTGAGCTATATCAAGCACCTGCTGCGCGAAGGCGATATGGAGGACGACCACAAGTTCCTGGGCGCCGCCGATTATCTCACGGCCTTGGCCAAGGCCTTGATGAACGAAGTTGAGCTGACCAAGAATACCTTGCGCTAAAGCTCAGGGTTCTGCCTGTACTGGCCTCATCGCCGGCAAGCCAGCTCCCACAGGTACAGCATTGCTCTCGAGGTTGTCGCTGTACCTGTAGGAGCGGCCTTGTGTCGCGATGGGGCGCGCAGCGGCCCCAGGATCTTGGCTGCGGTGCGGATATCGCTGGGGCCGCGGCCCGATCGCGACACAAGGCCGCTCCTACAAGGGGTCTGCGCAGTCCAGGAGATTGATGTCACCCAACCAGGGCGCGTACGCAGAAGTACAGGATCGACGGGCCCATCAGGCAGCCCAACCCGGTATGGAAGGTGGCTGTCAGTGCCCCGTACGGCACCAGGCGCCGGTCGGTCGCCGCCAGCCCGGCCGTCACCCCCGACACCGTCCCCGCCAACCCGCCGAACACCATCGCCGAACGTGGGTTGTCCAGCGCCAGCAGGCGCGCTGATACCGGGGTAAACACCATCACCAGGATCGCCTTGATCAGCCCGGTAGCAATCGACAGCGCCATCACGTCCGAGCTGGCCCCCAGCGCCGCCCCGGTCACCGGCCCGACGATATAGGTCACCGCACCCGCACCGATGGTGGTCATGCTCACCGCATCACGGTAACCGAAGGCGTAGGCCACCGCAGCGCCGACAATGAACGGCAGCACCGTGCCGAGCAGCAGCGCCACCGCGCCGATCATCCCGGCCCTGCGCGCCTCGGTGGCCTGCACTTCGAAGGCCGTGGCGACAATGGCGAAGTCGCGTAGCATGGCCCCGCCCATCAGGCCGATGCCGGAGAACAGCGTCATGTCGGCCAGGCCTTTCTGGCCACCGGTAATGGTGCCGCCGACCCAGGCCAGCACCAGGCCGATGACGATGGCGATGGCCGAGCCGTGCACGCGGCCGAAGGTCAGGTACTTCGACAGCACCACCGACAACCACATGATCGCGCCCACCACCGCAAAGGCAGTGATCAAACCGTTATGTTCCAGGGCATTGTCAATGATCGGCCACATGATCAACGCCCTCCTGCAGGGGCGGCCTGCACATTGCTTTCGGGGCCGGCCTCCACTGCCGGCAGGGGTTCGCCGCGGTGGCTGCGGCTGATCAGGGCAATGGTCGCACCGCACACCAGTACCGCACCCACTGCCGCCAGCAGCGCCACCGGCCCGCCGTGCAGGGCGGTGACCACGTTCTGCTGGGCGGCCATGGCCACCACCACGGGGATATACATGGCGCCCCAGAAGCCCACGCCGAACTCGCATTCCTTGCTCATGCCGCCGTTGCGGTGCATGTACAGGCGTGCGCAGATCAGCAGGATCATGGCGATGCCGACCCCGCCCACATTGGATTTGACGCCCAGCAGCACGCCCAGGAAGTCGCCGACGATGACGCCGGCAAGCGTGCAGACCGCCAGCAGTGCCACACCATAGATGATCATTGTTGTTGTCCTCAGGTAGTGTCGAAGTTGCTTGTTGTTGTTCTTCGTAAACACACTTTTGTGCAGCTTTCGCGGTCATTGTGGGAGCGGGCGTGCCCGCGAACACGGGCAAAGCCCGTGCCACTCACCGAGGTGCCTGCTTCGCGGGCACGCCCGCTCCCACTGGGATCACCATCCTCCGCGGTGTTGCCATCATCGTTCGTCGGCCACCTCCTGGCGCAGCAGCGCATCCAGGGTGTCCCAGCGGGTGCCTTCAACAGCAACCACCCTGCCCTGTTCGAACACCGGCCGGGCCAGCCCGCCGAGCACGTTGCCGGGCGGCAGTTCCAGGTGCAGGCGCACACCACGCTCATAGGCGTTGCGCAACGTAGCACGCCAGTCGACCACCCGCGCCATGTTGCCGGCCAGGTCGTCGCGCAGACGCTGGGGGTCGAATATCGGCCGAGCGCTGCTGCCGCTGAGGTAGGTGATACGCGGTCGCTGCAGCTCGACCGTGGCGAAGGCACTGGCCAGTTCGGCCGCCGGGCCATCCAGCAACGGGCAATGCGACGGCACGCTGACCGCCAGGCGCCGGGCCACGCCCTGGCCCAGCCGGCGTGCCTTGGCGGCAACCGCAGCCATCGCGCCATCGCTACCGGCGATGACGATCTGGTTGTCGCTGTTGAGGTTGGCGACATACACCTCGCCGCCCGCATCGCTCAGCAAGCGTTCGACACAGGCCAGGTCCAGGCCGCTGAGTGCGGTCATGCCGTAGCCTTGCGGATAGGCGCGCTGCATCAGTTCGCCACGCAGGGCAACCAGGCGCACGGCATCGGCAAAGCCCAGGGCGCCCGCCGTGACCGCCGCCGGGTAGGCGCCAATCGACAAGCCCGCCACGTAATCCGGCGCGGGGCTGCGCTGCATCAGCCAGCGCGCCCAGGCCACGCCAGCCAGCAGCAGGCACAGCTGCACGGCACGGGTCGTCTGCAGGGCCTGCTGGCTGTCCAGCGCCAGGGCCTGCTCGCCGAGGGTGTCACTGGCCTCTTCCAGCAATTGCCCGGCACCCTCAGGCAGGCGCTGCAGCATGCCCACCTGCTGGGCGCCCTGGCCGGGGAAGGCGAACAGGCTGCTCATGCTGCACGCTCCATCGCTGCCCATGGGTCGCTGACCAGGCGTGGGCCATGGGCCGACTTGAGCAGCACGCGGCGGGCGAAGCCGGCCCACTCACGCAGAGCGACAGCACCCGCCGGGGTTTCCAGCTGCAGGTCGATACGACAAGGCGCGCAATCGAGGATATCCAGCAGCTCACGCGCCTGCGCCCTGCCCAGCGGTTGTGGCGTACGCAGCAGCAAGTCCAGGTCGCTGTCGGCGTGTACCACCTCCATACCGGTCGCGATCTGGTACCCCACCCCACCTGTCGGCCCCCAGGCCAGGCCGCTGGCATCCAGTACCGGGGCGACCGAGGCCAGGGCCTGCAATGCAGGCCAAGGGCTTTCAGCTTGCCAGCGCAGCGCTTCGGGGCCTTGCTGACACTGGATATCGGCCAGCCGCATCAGTACACCCGACCGCTGCGCCCTGCCCTGGCCACGCAGCCCCACCGCCACCCAGCCGTCCGCACAAGTGGCACGGCGCACCACCACCGGCTGGCCGCTCAGCAGCACATCCTGCGCCCACCGCGGCGCATCAGCAGGCAGGCACGATACGGGCATGCCCCAGAGCAGGTCGTGCGGCCTTGGCGCGTTCATCTCAAGCGCCCTGCCACTGGCGGCGCAGATGTTCGCGCACCTGGCGCGAGGCGCTGCGGTTTTCGCCCCCCAGCCGCGACGACAGGTCGCTCGAGCTGCCGATGTCGCGCACTGCATCTGCCAGGCAGGCACGTACCTGGGCGATGTCGGCACTGCTCGGAGTCTCGGCGCTGCCCACCGTCAGGCGGCGCCACAGCAGGCCCAGCGAGGCGTAGCTGGCCAGGTCATAGGCCATCGGCGGCACCTCGGCGGCCAGGGCTTCCAGTTGCTCGACGCTGCGCAGGGTGATGCGCGCCGCCGCCGCCTTGCCCATGGCGTGCACCATGACCCCGGCATCGTCCAGGGCTATCAGGCGCTGGGCCTGGTAACCGTGGGCCAGGAAGGCACCAGACATGGCCTTGCCGACCAGCAGGCCGATCACCGGGTGCCCGGCCAGCCGCGCCTGGGCATAGGCCTGTACCGCAGCGGCCAAAGCCTGGTGAATACCCAACGCCTCCTCACGGCGGCCATAGGCCTGGCTGGGCACGTCGATCACCGCGACGATGGCGCGCTTCTGGCCATGGCGGTCAGCCTCGACCGCTTCGCTCACGGCCTTGGCCAGCCCCCAGCCTTCCAGCAGGCCGACTTCGCCAGAGCGCGCCCGGGGGAACGGGTTGTCGGCGTCCGGCACCACGGCGATGAAACGCGCCAGGCGGTTGTCCAGTTCGCCATCGACTACCCGCAACGACGCGGGGTAGCCGGGCAAGGCTTGCCCGCCGGCCAGGCCCGGCAGCCAGTTCAAGGCACGGTTCATTTGGCTTCTCCTTGGTAAAAGTCACGCACGGCAGCGGCATCCAGTTGCGGGCAGCCATCGCCCAGCCGGGCCAGGCGTTCGAGGAACCAGGCGTGTTGACCGGCGCGATCCCTTGAAGGCTCGTCGAGCAATTGCAGCAAGCGTTCGCGCAAAACCTCGATGTCATCGGCCACACAGGCATCGACCAGGCCGCTGGCGTGGCGCTGCTCGCCGCCGGTCAAGCTCCAGATAAAGGGACGGTCCTTGGCATCGTATTCACCGATGCCCGCTTCCTGCTCGATTACCTGCGGGCCGTTGAGGCCCACGCGGGCTTCGCGGGTGACCAGCAAGTGGCTGCACAGGCCGGCGGCGATGGACATGCCGCCGAAACAGCCGACCGAACCTGCGACCAGGCCGACCACCGGCTGCCAGGCGCACAGCTCGACAATCGCCGCCTGTATTTCGGCAATCGCCGCCAGACCCAAGTTGGCTTCCTGCAGGCGTACTCCGCCGGTTTCCAGCAGCAGCACGGCGCAGGTGGGGATGCCGTTGCGGTTGTCTTCGATGGCCAGCTCCAGCGCACCGGCGATCTTGGCACCACCCACCTCGCCCATGCTGCCGCCCTGGAAACTGCCTTCGATGGCAGCGACCACAGCGTTTCGCCCGTTCAGCAGGCCCTTGGCGATGACCACGCCATCATCGGCCTGCGGCACGATGCCCTGGCGCGGCAGCCACGGTGACATCAACCGGTCGAACGGGCCCAGCAGCTCACGGAAGCTGCCCGGGTCGAGCACGGCGCGGGCGCGCTGGCGGGCACCCAGTTCGACAAAGCTGCGGCTGTGCAGCAGGCGTGCGATATCAGTCATGGGCGATCTCCTCGAAGCCTTGCTCCAGGCGCAAGCGCACCACGCCTGGGGTGGCACCAAAATCATGGATGTCGATGTTGACGGCCGGCCAGGTGCGGCCTTCGAACAGGCGCTGGAACAGCTGCGCCCAGCGGGCAGCGCTGCCGTTGACCGAAGTCACCACCTTGATTTGCAGGCTGCCGGCGGTGCCGGGCTCGATCAGCACTTCAAGGTCGCCGGAGCTGACGCAGCCCACCAGCGTGCGGCCACGCCCAGGGGCGGCGGCGGGGAATTGAAAGGTCAGGGTTTCCATGTCACAGGCTCCCGGCTTTGTCGAGGAACAGGCAGGCGGCCAGCAGATCGGCGGCGCCGCCCGGTGAGGCATTCAGCTGAAGCAGGTGCTGGTCCAGCCGGCGCAGCTGCCGCCGCCCGGCCAGCGTGGCGCTGCCGCCTTCGCTCAGCACGGTACGGGCGCCGTGCTGGACGGCAGCCAGCCCGGTCGGGCCGCTGCGCCAGAGCACGCAGGTATCGTTGAGCACGGCCATGATCGCCAGCAGCGCGTCGAGCCGGGCGTGGGGCTCGCTGGCACCTGCGGCGCGGCTGCGCTGCAGCTGTGGCAGGCCGTGACCGATAACCGCCGGGAAGCCTTGTTGCGCCTGTTCGCGGGCGCCGCCAGTGCCATAGCGGCGGCGTACCTGCAGGCCATGGCTGTCCTGGGTGGTCATGGCGGGGTCGTCGAACAGTGCGATGCGCCCGGCACGGGCAGCCAGGGTGTTGGTATCGGCCTGGGTGTCGAGGGCCTTGGATGCTACCAGCAGGCCGAGGGCCCAGATTGCGCCGCGGTGGGTGTTGACCCCACCGGTCGCGGCCAGCATCGCCGCCTCGCCTTCGCGGCCGAGCTGGCCCAAGGTGGCGCGCAGGGGCTGGCCGAGGGTGCCGATGGCCTGGGCGGCTTCGGCCATGTTGCGCAAGCATGGCCACAGGGCCAGGGCCGAGGCATGCATCAGGGCCAGGGTCATGTCGTGGTGGGCGCCATTGCCACGGCGGTCGACCAGGCCGGGTTTGGGGGACAGGTCGGCTTCGTCGATCAGGGCTTCCACGGCCAGGTCGGCCAGGTGGTCGGCCAGGGGTAATTCGGTTGCCTGTGCTGGCCTCTTCGCGGGCACGCCCGCTCCCACAGGGACCGCGCAATCTTCAAATGGATCACTATTCCTGTGCTCGCGAAGAATCCCACGCGGTTGCAAGTCGAGTGCTTTCATCACCAGCTCCTGAACCGTGCAGGCGGGTTGTAGAGGCCGCCGGACCATTCGACCAGGTCGGCGATGCTGCGCGCGGCCAGCAGTTCGCGGCTGGCGTCGGTGCGGCGGATGCCGAGGTCTTCGGGCAAGGCGACCAGGCCTTGCTGGCGCAGGCGCTGAGTGTCCTTGGGGTCGTGCCGCAGGCCGATGGCGGTAACCCCGGCCACGGCGGCGATCATCTGCTGGCGCTCTTCCAGGCTGCGGGCCTTGTACAGGTAGGCAATGCCCTCCTCGGTCAGCAGGTGGGTAACGTCGTCGCCGTAGATCATCACCGGCGCCAGCGGCATGCCGGCTTTCCTGGCCACTTCCACGGCATCGAGGGTTTCCACGAAGGTGGGCTTGCCGCCTTCCTGGTAGGTCTCGACCATCTGCACCACCAGCTTGCGACCGCGTTCGAGCATTGTTTCCGGCACGGTCATGTCGAGCCAGGCCGGGGTCGCATGGCGCCGGCCACGGGGGTCGTGGCCCATGTTCGGGGCACCGCCGAAGCCGGCCAGGCGGCCGCGGGTCACGGTCGAGGAATGGCCATCGCCATCCACCTGCAGGGTGGCGCCAATGAACAGGTCGACGGCGTACTGCCCGGCCAGCTGGCACATCATGCGGTTGGAACGCAGCGAACCATCACGGCCGGTGAAGAACACGTCCGGGCGCTGGGCGATGTAGTCCTCCATGCCCAGCTCGGTGCCGAAGCAGTGCACGCTTTCCACCCAGCCGGTCTCGATGGCCGGGATCAGTGTCGGGTGCGGGTTGAGTGTCCAGTTGCGGCAGATCTTGCCCTTCAGGCCCAGGGATTCGCCATAGGTGGGCAGGATCAGCTCGATGGCGGCGGTGTTGAAGCCAATGCCATGGTTCAGCGACTGCACCTGGTGCTTTTCGTAGATGCCGCGAATGGCCATCATCGCCATCAGCACATGCACCGGCTTGATATGGCGCGGGTCGCGGGTGAACAGCGGCTCTATATAGAAAGGCTGGTCGGCAACCACCACGAAATCGACCCAGGATGCCGGGATATCGACCCGTGGCAGGTCATCCACGCGGTCCACCAGCTGGTTGACCTGGGCAATGACGATGCCGTCGCTGAACGCAGCCGGCTCCACCAAGGCCGGGGTGTCTTCGGTGCTGGGGCCGGTGAACAGGTTGCCGTCGCGATCGGCCATGAAGCCAGCCACCAGGGTGACGTTGGGGATCAGGTCGACCAGCAGCCGCGAGTACAGCTCGATATAGGTGTGGATGGCACCGACTTCGAGCAGGCCGTCTTCCAGCAGTTGGCCAATGCGCAGGCTCTGCGGGCCGGCGAACGAGAAGTCGAGCTTGCGGGCGATGCCACGCTCGAACAGGTCCAGGTGCTCGGCCCGGCTGACGCTGGGCATGATCATGTGCAGGTCGTGCAGGCGGCCAGGGTCGACCTTGGCCAGCGCGCGGGAAAGGAAGTCGGCCTGCTTCTGGTTGTTGCCTTCGAGCACTACCCGGTCGCCGGGGGCCAGCAGCAGTTCCAGGGCTTCGACGATACGCTCGGTGGGCAGCACCACGCCGTCGGCGAGGTGGCGGACCCGGTCAAGGCGGCGCTGCTTTTCGGCGCGCCGCCGCGACCATTGCGGCGGTGGATTCTTGGTTGTTGTCATGGTGACTCCACGGGTTCGCTGTCGTGGGGGCCACCTTAGGGCTGGGGTGGTTACGCATCAATCAAGCTCAGGCACTGATCGTTACGGTCAGGGTAACGATTTAGCATATGCGCTGTCGCTCATGGCCCTATCGCAGGCAAGCCAGCTCCCACAGGTACAGCGCAGGCCTTGAAAGTTGTGCGGTACCTGTGGGAGCTGGCTTGCCGGCGATAGGGCCAGCCCGGCCAACCTGAAACCTTGCTAGAGTGGCGTTATCGCCACACAAGACAAAAATGCAGAATCCCCCTGCAGATTTGTCGATTGTGCAAGGCAAATTCGCATGACAGGATCCTGCGATCCTCCAGCGAACTCCAGACTTCACTTGGAAAATCAATAACAAAGCAGGGAGAACGCAATGACTGCGCACGCTCATACCTCGGCAACCGACCATGTGCTGGCCGAGGTCCGCAACCAGATCGGCCATCTGACCCTGAACCGCCCCGCCGGCCTCAATGCCTTGACCCTGGACATGGTCCGCAGCCTGCGCCAGCACCTCGACCAGTGGGCCGAAGACCCGCACGTGCACGCCGTGGTACTGCGTGGCGAAGGCCCGAAAGGGTTCTGCGCCGGTGGCGATATCCGCTCGCTGCACGACAGTTTCAAGGCCGGCGAAACGCTGCATGAAACCTTCTTCGTCGAGGAATACGCCCTCGACCTGGCCATCCACCGCTACCGCAAGCCGGTGCTGGTGCTGATGGACGGCTTCACCCTCGGTGGCGGCATGGGCCTGGCCCAGGGCTGCGACCTGCGCGTGGTCACCGAACGCAGCCGCCTGGGCATGCCCGAAGTGGCAATCGGCTACTTCCCGGATGTGGGTGGCAGCTACTTCCTGTCGCGCATCCCTGGCGAGCTGGGCACCTACCTGGGGGTCAGTGGCAGCCAGATCCAGGCAGCCGATGCACTGTACTGCGGCCTGGCCGACTGGTACCTGGCCAGCGACCAGCTGGCAGCCCTCGACCAGGGCCTGGACCAGCTGCACTTCGGCGACCAGCCACTCAAGGACCTGCAGAACCTGCTGGCCAAGCTCGGCACCCAGGTGCTCGACGATGCGCCGCTGGAAAAACTGCGCCCGGTCATCGACCACTTCTTCGCCCTGCCCGACGTGCCTGCCATGGTCGAGCAACTGCGTGCCGTGAGCATTGGCGACAGCCACGCCTGGGCGGTAGCCACCGCCGACCAGCTGGAAAGCCGCTCGCCGCTGGCCATGGCGGTTACTCTGGAGATGCTGCGCCGGGGTCGCCACCTGAGCCTTGACGACTGCTTTGCCATGGAGCTGCACCTGGACCGCCAGTGGTTCCAGCACGGCGACATCATCGAAGGCGTGCGCGCGCTGATCATCGACAAGGACAAGCAGCCACGCTGGAACCCTCCGACCCTGGCCGCACTGCACCGCCAGCGGGTCGACCAATTCTTCGAAGGCCTGTGAGCCCGGGAGTACACAGATGCAAGACCTGGAACTGAGCGAAGAACAGATCATGATCCGCGACATGGCCCGGGACTTTGCCCGTGGCGAGATCGCCCCGCATGCCCAGGCCTGGGAAAAGGCCGGCTGGATCGACGATGGCGTGGTACGCAAGATGGGCGAACTGGGCCTGCTGGGCATGGTGGTGCCGGAAGACTTCGGCGGCAGCTACACCGACTATGTCGCCTATGCCCTGGCGGTGGAAGAGATCGCCGCCGGCTGCGGCGCCACCGGAGCGATGATGAGCATCCACAACTCGGTGGGCTGCGGCCCGCTGCTGGCCTATGGCACGGCCGAACAGCAACAGCAGTGGCTGCCACGCCTGGCCACCGGCGAGGTGATCGGCTGCTTCTGTCTGACCGAGCCACAGGCCGGTTCCGAGGCGCACAACCTGCGCACCCGCGCCGAACTGGTGGATGGCCAGTGGGTGATCAACGGTGCCAAGCAGTTCGTCAGCAACGCTCGCCGCGCCGGCCTGGCCATCGTCTTCGCGGTGACCGACCCGGAGCTGGGCAAAAAGGGCCTGTCGGCGTTCCTGGTGCCCACCGACAACCCGGGCTTCAAGGTCGATCGCAGCGAGCACAAGATGGGCATCCGCGCTTCCGACACCTGCGCGGTCACCTTCGACAACTGCCGCATCCCTGCCGCCAACATCCTCGGTGAGCGTGGCAAGGGCCTGGCCATCGCCCTGTCCAACCTCGAGGGTGGCCGTATCGGCATTGCTGCCCAGGCACTGGGCATTGCCCGCGCCGCATTCGAGGCGGCGTTGGCCTACTCGCGTGATCGGGTGCAGTTCGGCAAGCCGATCAACGAACACCAGAGCATCGCCAACCTGCTGGCCGACATGCAGGTGCAGGTGAATGCCGCGCGCTTGCTGATCCTGCATGCCGCGCGCCTGCGCAGCGCCGGCAAGCCGTGCCTGTCGGAAGCTTCGCAGGCCAAGCTGTTCGCCTCGGAGATGGCCGAGCGGGTGTGTTCGATGGCGATCCAGGTGCATGGCGGGTATGGCTACCTGGAGGATTACCCGGTCGAGCGCTACTACCGCGATGCGCGGATCACGCAGATCTATGAAGGGTCTAGCGAGATCCAGCGGATGCTGATTGCGCGGGAGTTGAAGCACTACCCGCTTTAAAACCTTGCGCGATCCCTGTAGGAGCGGCCTTGTGTCGCGATAGGGCCGCATGGCGGCCCCAGCAATTTGTGCATCGAAGCTGACATCCTGGGGCCGCTTTGCGGCCCTTTCGCGACACAAGGCCGCTCCTACAAGGGCCAGCGTTAACCGCCCCGCACTCGGCTATCGCCAATAGCGCGAATCATCCACCACCCTGGCATGCCCCTCGAACAGTGCCGGCAACTGCTCCTTGAGGTAGTCGATCCAGGTGCGCACCTTGGCATCCAGGTAATGCCGTGACGGGTAAATCGCATACAGCGCGCTCTCGCGCAGGCGATACGGCGCCAGCAAACGGCACAACCGCCCCTGCTCGATCGCCTGGCTGGCGGTGTAGAACGGCAGCAGGCCAATGCCCATGCCCAGCTCGCTGGCCACCAGCATGGCGTCGGCGACGTTGGTGGAAAAACTGTCGTTCGGCGCGATCACGCACTGGTCCACCCCTTGCGGGAACACCCAGTCACCTTCGTACATCGGATAAGCCATGCGCAGGCAACGGTGCTGGTGCAGGTCTTCCGGGCGCTCTGGCACGCCGTGGGCCAACAGGTAGCTCGGCGCCGCGCAGGGGATGCTGAAAATGTTGCCCAGCGGCACAGCGATCAGCTGCGAATCCGGCAACGCACCGTCCACGGTAATCACCACGTCATGCCCTTCGGCCAGCGGGTCGGGGTTGCGCTGGGACAGGGTCAGTTCGATCACCACCTCCGGGCACAATGCGTTGTAGCCGGCCACCAGCGGCATCAGCAGCAGGCCCAGGCCGTGCGGGCAGTGCAAGCGCAGGCGGCCGCGGGGCGTGAGGTGCGCGCCACGGGCTTCACCCACCGCCTCTTCGGTCAGCAACATGATCTGCCGCGCGCGCTCGAGAAACCGCTCGCCCGCCTCGCTCATGCGCAAACGCCGCGTGGTGCGGTGCAGCAGGCGGGTCTGCAGCTGGTTTTCCAGCTCGGCAACGATACGCGAAACCTGCGCCGCGGAAATATCCAGGGCATTGGCGGCCGCAGCGAAGCTGCCGCATTCCACCACACGGGCGAAGGTACGCATGGCATGCAGCATGTCCATGAAGGTGCTCCTTGTTCGGTCTTATTCTTGCGTTACAGGCAGGAATCTATCACGGGTTAGCCCATTTATTGTGGATGACCAATGAATGGATCATTAGTCATACATTGAAAAAAGGAGCCTGCCATGAAAAGTTCGATCGCTGTCCTTGCTGTTACCGCTGCCCTCGCCTCGTTCGGTGCCCTTGCCGACACCGGCAGCAACCAGCCGGTCAGCAGCAGCAACTACGAATACGGCATGCCGCTGGACGTGGCCAAGGTCATCTCCATCACCCCGCCCAGCAACGCCGCCGACTGCCAGGTTGGTACCGCGCACATGGTGTATGTCGACCACCAGGGCCAGAAGCGCGAAATCGACTACCGGGAAATGGGCAACTGCTCGCAGCAGTGAGTCAGGCCAGCACCTCGGTGATCCAGCCGACCTGTTGCCTGAAGTCGTCGATTTTCGCCTGAGGCACCGCACCGCGGGCCCGCTCGAAGTTTGCCAGGGTCTGCTGCTTCTGCCGCAGCATGCGCCGCCACTTGACCAGAAACGCCTCGCTTTTCTCCTGCACCAGCACCGGGCCGAAGTACAGCTGTTCAGCGGTGTACGCCGCCCCGCCTGGCTCGGCGACGATGATCTCGTAGTCGAAGCGGTTCTCCCGCAGCAGTTCTTCGCTGACGATCCGGTAACCATTGCCCATCAGCCACTGGCGCAGTTCGCGCTCGGCGCCATTGGGCTGCAGCACCAGGCGCGTGACGCCACCCAGGCGCTGCTTGCCGGCCTCGAGGATCTCGCACATGGTGTCGCCACCCATGCCGCAGATGCTGATCACCGAGATGCGATCTTCCGGCTCGACCGCTGCCAGGCCATCGGCCAGGCGCACGCAGACCCGCCCTTCCAGGCCGTTCCTGCGCACGTTGCGCTGGGCCGAGGCGAACGGCGTCTGCGCCACCTCGCCCGCTACCGCCGCGTCCAGTATGCCGCGCAGCATCAGGGCCACCGGCAGGTAACCATGGTCCGAGCCGATGTCGGCCAGGCGCGCGCCTTGCGGTACTTGTGCAGCCACGCGCTCCAGGCGCCTGGACAATGTCTGTTCGTTCAACGTAAACCCCTGCTTTGCAATCGGCCGCGATTCTGACGGCGAACGCCACGCATTTCAAACACCGGGGCGCCCTCGACCGGGCCGGCGCGCTCGCGTAGGCTTGCCGCTTTCCTTCCGTAGCAAGGCAAAACACACCATGGCACAAGCAGACATCATCTACACCCCGGACCCGGACGCCGAGTCGATTTCTTCCGACGTTGCCGAATACAACGGCGTGCTGGTCACCACGCAGATCCCGACCCACGCTGATGGCAGCCTGGAGCTCGGCGGCATCGTCGAGCAGAGCGAGTGCACCCTGCAGGCACTGAAGGTGGCGCTGGAGAAGGCCGGCAGCGGCATGGACCGCGTGCTGCACCTGACCATCTACCTCACCGACATGGCCGACCGCGCGGCATTCAACGAGGTGTACCAGCGCTTCTTCAGCAAGCCCTGGCCGGTACGCGCCGCCGTGGGCGTGGCTGCACTGGCGTTCGAAGGCATGCGCGTGGAAGTGACCGCAATGGCTGCCAAGCGCTGACTTTTGCCTGAGGCACGATCCTTGTAGGAGCGGCCTTGTGTCGCGATGGGGTGCAAAGCACCCCCAGATTCTCAGCTCCGCAGCATATATTGCCGGGGCCGCGTTGCGGCCCTTCGCGACACAAGGCCGCTCCTACAAGCACCCCGATGATGCCGCCAGCCCGTTTCGCCGCTACAATGCCCGCCTAAACCGTGACAGCCCGAACCTATAACGACATGTCCCTTCCAAAGAATCACCTGGAACTGCTCAGCCCTGCCCGTGACGTGGCCATCGCCCGCGAAGCGATCCTGCACGGCGCAGACGCCATCTACATCGGTGGCCCTAGCTTCGGCGCGCGCCATAACGCCTGCAACGAAGTCAGCGATATCGCCGAACTGGTCGAGTTCGCCCATCGCTACCATGCACGCGTGTTCACCACCATCAACACCATCCTCCACGACAACGAGCTGGAGCCCGCGCGCAAGCTGATCCACCAGCTGTACGACGCTGGTGTCGACGCACTGATCGTGCAGGACCTCGGGGTGATGGAGCTGGACATCCCGCCGATCGAGCTGCACGCCAGCACCCAGACCGACATCCGCACCCTGGAACGGGCCAGGTTCCTCGACCAGGCCGGCTTCTCCCAGCTGGTGCTGGCGCGTGAGCTGAACCTGCAGCAGATCCGCGCCATCGCCGCCGAAACCGACGCCGCCATCGAATTCTTCATCCACGGTGCGCTGTGCGTGGCCTTCTCCGGCCAGTGCAACATCTCCCATGCGCAGACCGGCCGCAGCGCCAACCGCGGCGACTGCTCGCAAGCCTGCCGCCTGCCCTACACCCTGAAGGATGACCAGGGCCGCGTGGTCGCGTTCGAGAAGCACCTGCTGTCGATGAAGGACAACAACCAGACCGCCAACCTGGCTGACCTGGTCGACGCCGGCGTGCGCTCGTTCAAGATCGAAGGCCGCTACAAGGACGTGGCCTATGTGAAGAACATCACCGCCCACTACCGCAAGGAACTCGACGCCATCCTCGAAGGCCGCCCTGAGCTGGCCCGTGCCTCCAGCGGCCGCACCCAGCACTTCTTCGTGCCCGACCCGGACAAGACCTTCCACCGCGGCAGCACCGACTACTTCGTCACCGACCGCAAGGTCGACATCGGCGCCTTCGACTCGCCAACCTTCACCGGCCTGCCGGTGGGCGTGGTGGAAAAGGTCGGCAAGCGTGACATGCAGGTGGTCACCGAGGTGCCGCTGACCAACGGTGACGGCCTCAATGTGCTGGTGAAGCGTGAGGTGGTGGGCTTCCGTGCCAACATCGCCGAACCGCGTGGCGAATTCGAGGAAGACGGCGAGAAGCGCTACCGCTACCGCGTCGAGCCCAACGAAATGCCTGAAGGCCTGCACAAGCTGCGGCCCAACCACCCGCTGTCGCGCAACCTCGACCACAACTGGCAGCAGGCCCTGCAACGCACCTCGGCCGAGCGCCGCGTCGGCGTGCAATGGCACGCGGTACTGCGCGAGCAACGCCTGGTGCTGACAGTCACCAGCGAGGAAGGCGTGAGCACGCAAGTGGCACTGGAAGGCCCGTTCGGCCCGGCCAACAAGCCGCAGCAGGCGCTGGACCAGCTGCACGACCTGCTCGGCCAGCTGGGCACCACCATGTACCACGCCGACAGCATCGAGCTGGACGCCCCGCAGGCTTACTTCATCCCCAACTCGCAGCTCAAGGCCCTGCGCCGCGAAGCCATCGAGGCGCTGACTGCAGCACGGGTGCAGGCGCACCCGCGTGGCGGGCGCAAGGCCGAGACCACGCCACCGCCGGTTTACCCAGAGTCGCACCTGTCGTTCCTGGCCAACGTGTACAACCAGAAGGCCCGCGACTTCTACCACCGCCACGGCGTGCAGCTGATCGACGCAGCCTACGAGGCCCATGAAGAGCACGGCGAAGTTCCGGTGATGATTACCAAGCACTGCCTGCGCTTCTCCTTCAACCTGTGCCCCAAGCAGGCCAAGGGCGTGACCGGCGTGCGCACCAAGGTGGCGCCGATGCAGCTGATCCAGGGTGATGAAGTGCTGACCCTGAAGTTCGACTGCAAGCCGTGCGAAATGCACGTGATCGGCAAGATGAAAAGCCACATCATCGACCTGCCGACCCCGGGCAGCGCGGTGGCCCAGGTGGTTGGGCACATCAGCCCGGAAGACTTGCTGAAGACCATTCCGCGCGGGCCGCATTGATCGGTAGCCTGTAAGGGCCCTTTCGCGGCTAAAGCCGCCTGCATGGTGATACTCGAAGGGGTGGTGGGACGACTCGGGAAGACCCGACAATGCTCGCCTGCAAAAAACCGTTTGCCCCTGCGCAAACCTGCGCCCGCCAAGCCCTTCTTGTACACTCCTCGCATTAGCCCCCACCTGCACATTTTTTGGTGAACGCATGATCGAGGTAACCGAGGTTTCCATTGCCGAGCTGCGCGATGCGCTCGAGTCGGGCCGCACGACGGCGGTCGAGCTGGTCCAGGCCTACCTGGCGCGCATCGACGCCTACGATGGCGCCGACACCGCCACCGCCCTGAACGCCGTTGTGGTACGCAACCCCGAGGCGCTGAATGAGGCCGCAGCCTCCGACGCCCGTCGCGCTAAAGGCCAGGTCCTGAGCCCGCTGGACGGCATCCCCTACACCGCCAAGGACAGCTACCTGGTCAAAGGCCTGACCGCTGCCTCCGGCAGCCCTGCCTTCAAGGACCTGGTGGCCCAGCGCGACGCCTTCACCATCGAACGCCTGCGCGCCGCCGGCGCCGTGTGCCTGGGCAAGACCAACATGCCGCCCATGGCCAACGGCGGCATGCAGCGCGGCGTGTATGGCCGCGCCGAAAGCCCGTACAACGCCAACTACCTGACCGCACCGTTCGCCTCGGGCTCGTCCAACGGTGCCGGCACCGCCACTGCCGCCAGTTTCAGTGCCTTCGGCCTGGCCGAAGAAACCTGGTCCAGCGGCCGTGGCCCGGCATCCAACAATGGCCTGTGCGCCTATACCCCGTCGCGTGGGGTGATTTCGGTGCGTGGCAACTGGCCGCTCACACCGACCATGGACGTGGTGGTTCCCTATGCCCGTACCATGGCCGACCTGCTGGAAATCCTCGACGTAGTCGTAGCCGACGACGCTGACAAGCGCGGCGACCTGTGGCGCCTGCAACCCTGGGTGCCAATCCCGGCCGCTTCTACGGTGCGCCCGGCTTCGTATCTGGACCTGGCCATGGATGCCAGCGCGCTCAAGGGCAAGCGCTTTGGCGTGCCACGCATGTACATCAATGCCGATGCCGAAGCCGGTACTTCCGAGAAGCCAGGCATCGGCGGCCCGACTGGCCAGCGCATCCACACCCGCGCCACGGTGATCGACCTGTGGCAGCAGGCCCGCCAGGCACTGGAGGCGGCTGGTGCCGAAGTACTGGAAGTGGACTTCCCGCTGGTGTCCAACTGCGAAGGCGACCGCCCGGGGGCACCGACCGTGTACAACCGCGGCATCGTCAGCAAGGAATTCCTGCATGACGAGCTGTGGGAGCTGTCGGGCTGGGCCTTCGACGACTTCCTGCGCGCCAACGATGACCCCAGGCTCAACCGCCTGGCCGATGTCGACGGGCCGCAGATCTTCCCCCACGACCCGGGCACCCTGCCCAACCGTGAGGACGACCTGGCCGCTGGCATGGACGAGTACGTCAACATGGCCAAGCGTGGCCTGAAGACCTGGGACCAGATCGAGACCCTGCCCGACGGCCTGCGCGGCCTGGAGCAGACCCGCAAGATCGACCTGGAAGACTGGATGGACAACCTGGGCCTGGACGCGGTGCTGTTCCCCACCGTGGCCGACGTGGGCCCGGCGGATGCCGACGTCAACCCGGCGTCGGCGGACATCGCCTGGAGCAACGGTATCTGGGTGGCCAACGGCAACCTGGCAATCCGTCACCTGGGCGTGCCTACCGTGACCGTGCCAATGGGCGTGATGGCCGATATCGGCATGCCGGTGGGGCTGACCTTTGCTGGCCGGGCTTACAGCGACAATGCGCTGCTCAGCTTTGGTGCAGCCTTCGAGGCGACCGGGTCGCGTCGAATGATCCCGCCGCGTACCCCGCCCCTGGGCTGAGTACTGGGGCTGCATCGCCGCCTATCTACCTCGATCCGTGCGCAATTCCTGTAGGAGCGGCCTTGTGTCGCGATAGGGCTGCGAAGCAGCCCCAACAATCTGTGCATGTACGCTGAAAACCTGGGGCTGCTTCGCAGCCCTATCGCGACACAAGGCCGCTCCTACAGGGCTGTGCAGTCCACAACAGATCGCAAAATTCAACTTTATGTGTAAAAATACACAAAACGTTGATTTTGCGATCTGCCATGCCTATCACCCCAAGCGAAGAACGCCAGCTCACCCTCACCGTCCTCAAGGCCGCCATCCAGGCCCTGGGCAGCGTTGCCGCGCGCAACATGGAAATCCTCCTGCACGACCTCGACCACCCGGAACACTCCGTGGTGGCGATCGTCAACGGCCATCTTTCCGGGCGCAGCGTCGGTAGCCCAATCCTCGCCGCCCCGGAACAGGACCAGGGTTTCAAGGCGCTGATGCAGGCCTCGGCCGATCAGCACGGCTGCGAGCCGGTGGTGCTGCCCGACTACCCCACCACGCTGAAGGGCCGCACACTGCGCAGCGCCACGGCCATCTTCCGTGACAGCAGCGGGCACCCCTTCGCCAGCCTTTGCGTCAACACCGACGTCACCGGCCTGGACGCCGCCATGAACTTTCTTCAGCAGTTCCAGCCGCTGGGGGCCATACCTGCCGTCAGTGAACCCGCCGACATGGAACTGCTGATGAGCGAGATAATCCAGGCATCCCTGCAGCGCAGCGGCCAAGGGCGGATGAACAAGCAGGCCAAGGTCGAGGCCGTGCGCGTGATGCAGGAGCGTGGCCTGTTCATCGTCAAGGGCGGCGTGGAAAAGGCCGCCAGCGCCCTGGGTGTGACCCGCTACACCGTTTACAACTACCTCGAGCAATTGCGCGGAGCCAGCCAATGACCTTGCATATCCATACCCCCCTGATCGAGTCCCGCCCGCTGTCGCTGGCCGCGGACAGCAACGTCTGGCTCAAGCTCGATGCCCTGCAGCCCTGCGGCTCGTTCAAGCTGCGCGGCGTGGGCCATGCCTGCGAGGTGCACCATGCCCGTGGCGCTCGGCATTTCGTGTCTTCCTCGGGCGGCAACGCCGGCCTGGCAGTGGCCTATGCCGGGCGCAAGCTGGGCGTGCCGGTGACCGTGGTAGTGCCCGAGACCACCACCGAGCGGGCCAAGGACCTGCTGCGCCTGGAGGGCGCCAAGGTGGTGGTGCATGGCAGCTCCTGGCAAGAGGCCAACGCCCTGGCGCAGACCTTGGTCGGCCCGGATGACGCTTTCATCCACCCATTCGACGACCCGCTGCTGTGGGCCGGGCATGCCAGCCTGGTGAATGAAGTCGCCGAGGCCGGCGTGAAACCGGATGCCGTGGTGTTGTCGGTAGGCGGTGGTGGTTTGCTCAGTGGTGTGGTCGAGGGGCTACAGCGTAACGGCTGGGGCGATGTGCCGGTGCTGGCGGTGGAAACCGAGGGCGCGGCATCGCTGCATGCGGCCATGCAGGCGGGGCATTCGGTGGAGCTGGAACATATTGCCTCGGTGGCGACCTCGCTGGGGGCCAAGCGTGTGGCTGACCAGGCGCTGGTGTGCGTGCAGCAGCATCCGGTGCACAGCCACCTGGTCACTGACCGCGCTGCGCTGGAGGCGTGCGAGCGGTTCCTGCTGGACCATCGCGTGCTGGTGGAGCCTGCATGTGGGGCGGCTTTGGCGTTGGCCTATGCACCGGGCGCCCTGGCGCAGTACCAGAATGTGCTGGTGGTGGTTTGTGGCGGGGCTACCGCCACGCTGGAGCAGATCCAGGCATGGTTGCAGCAGGTTGATTGAGGTTGCCTGTACCGGCCTCTTCGCGGGCTTGCCCGCTCCCACAGGAACCGCGCATTTTCTGAGCCTCGCGCTAAACCTGTGGGAGCGGGTTCACCCGCGAACACCGGCGGAGCCGGTGCCATCCAATACAACACTCATCGGATTCTCCTTGCGGCACCCGGTTGCTGATTACGATAGTCACATGCCGCTGTTCTACTGAGCCCGCCGCAACCGGAAAAATCCTCTCGCAACAGCGTCAACCACGACGAAATGCGTAACCCACCCTTTCGGTCTGCGGCAAGTGAAGGCACAATGCGTGTCCTTTTTTTGGCCGGCCTGGCCGGGGGCCTTTAAATGATCAAGACGCCGTACTACCTCATCGATAAAACCAAGCTGCTGGGCAACATGGAGAAGATCGCCTACGTGCGCGAACACTCCGGCGCCAAGGCACTGCTCGCCCTCAAGTGCTTTGCCACCTGGTCAGTCTTCGACCTGATGCAACAGTACATGGACGGCACCACCTCTTCGTCGCTGTACGAGCTCAAGCTCGGCCGCCAGAAGTTCGCCGGCGAAACCCACGCCTACAGCGTGGCCTGGGCCGACGACGAGGTCGAGGAAATGCTCGAGAACTGCGACAAGATCATCTTCAACTCGATCGGCCAGCTACAGCGCTTCGCCGAACAGTCCGAAGGCAAGGTCCGTGGCCTGCGCGTCAACCCGCAGGTCAGCAGCTCCGACTACCTGCTGGCAGACCCTGCCCGCCCGTTCAGCCGCCTGGGCGAATGGGACCCGGCCAAGGTCGAACAGGTGATCGAGCAGATTTCCGGCTTCATGTTCCACAACAACTGCGAGAACGGCGACTTCGGCCTGTTCGACAAGATGCTCACGCACATCGAAGAGCGCTTCGGCCACCTGCTGCACAAGGTCGAGTGGGTCAGCCTCGGTGGCGGCATCCATTTCACCGGTGAAGACTACGCGCTGGACGCCTTCTGCGCGCGCCTGAAAGCCTTCTCGGAAAAGTACGGCGTGCAGGTGTACCTGGAGCCGGGCGAAGCGGCCATCACCAACAGCGCCTCGCTGGAAGTGACCGTGCTCGACACCCTGTACAACGGCAAGCACCTGGCCGTAGTCGACAGCTCGATCGAAGCGCACATGCTCGACCTGCTGATCTACCGCCTCAACGCCAAGATGGCCCCCAACGACGGCGCGCACACCTACATGGTCTGCGGCAAGTCGTGCCTGGCCGGTGACATCTTCGGCGAATACCAATTCGATCGTCCGCTGGCCATCGGTGATCGCCTGTCGTTCGTCGACGCGGCGGGTTACACCATGGTCAAGAAAAACTGGTTCAACGGTCTGAAAATGCCATCCATCGTGGTCAAGCAACTCGACGGCAGCGTCGAAGTGGTGCGCGAGTTCGGTTTCGAAGACTACGTTTCCAGCCTGTCGTAAGACCGGCTTTCAGTAAGGAGCAAGGGATAAATTGAAGAAGAACGTTCTTATCATTGGTGCAGGAGGTGTCGCCAAGGTGGTGGCCCACAAGTGCGCGCAGCATAACGACGAACTGGGTCGTATCGCCATCGCGTCACGGAACATCTCCAAATGCCAGGCCATCATCGACAGCGTCAAGGCCAAGGGTAGCCTCAAGGTACCCGCCGACATCCAGGCCTTCTCGCTCAATGCCCTCGATGTCGAGGCTACCAAGGCGCTGATCCGCGAGACCGAATCGCAGATCGTGATCAACGTTGGTTCCGCCTTCCTCAACATGTCGGTGCTGCGTGCCTGCATCGATACCGGTGTCGCCTATCTGGACACCGCCATCCACGAAGAGCCGGGCAAGATCTGCGAGACCCCGCCGTGGTACGGCAACTACGAGTGGAAACACCTCGAAGAGTGCCAGGCAAAGAACATTACCGCCATTCTCGGCGTCGGTTTCGACCCGGGTGTGGTGAACAGCTACGCCAAGCTGGCGCAGCAACAGTATTTCGACAGCATTGACTCGATCGACATCCTCGACGTCAATGCCGGTTCGCATGGCAAGTACTTCGCCACCAACTTCGACCCGGAAATCAACTTCCGTGAATTCACCGGGCAAGTGTGGAGCTGGCAGAACAGCCAGTGGACCAGCAACACCATGTTCGAGGTCAAGCGTACCGACGACCTGCCGGTGGTGGGTTCGCAGAACCTGTACCTGACCGGCCACGATGAGGTTCACTCGATTTCGAAGAACCTCAACGTGCCGAACGTGCGTTTCTGGATGAGCTTCGGCGAGCACTACATCAACGTGTTCACCGTGCTGAAGAACCTGGGCCTGCTCTCCGAGCAACCGGTGAAAACCGCCGAAGGCCTGGAAGTGGTACCGCTGAAAGTGGTCAAGGCCGTGCTGCCGGACCCCGCCTCTCTGGCCCCGGGCTACACCGGCAAGACCTGCATCGGTGACCTGGTCAAGGGCACCAAGGATGGCCAGCCGCGCGAAGTGTTCATCTACAACGTGGCCGACCACGAAGAAGCCTACGCCGAGACCGACAGCCAGGGTATTTCCTACACCGCCGGTGTACCGCCAGTGGCTGCCGCCCTGCTGGTCGCCCGTGGCGAGTGGGATGCCAAGCGCATGGTCAACGTCGAGGAGCTGCCAGCCGAGCCGTTCCTCAAGGCACTGGACGTCATGGGCCTGCCGACCCGCGTCAAGGATGAAAAAGGCGATCGTCCTTGGGACGCTGAAGCCTAAGCAGCAAAGCAGAGGGGGCGCCATCAAGGCGCCCCCTCTGCTTTTGCAGGCCACGTGTAAGTCTAGATGCCCTGGCCAGAGGCCTTTGCCTGCTGAGCCAGCTTTTCCAGCAATACCTTGGCCAGCGCCTTGTCCGAGAACGGGTTCTGCCCGGTGATGAGTTCGCGGTCCACCACCACATTGGGTTGCCAGGCCTTGGCGTAGCCCATGTCGCCCCCTGCCATTGCCATGGCGTTGGCCGGGTAGAACAGCAGCCGCTGGTCCTTGAGCGAACCTTCGAATACCTGCTCCTCCGGGTCGGAGAAAATGGTCATCTTGTAGCCCTTGTACAACCAGTCGGTGGCTGCCGGCTTTTCACCACGCGCCAGCGCCGACTGGTAGCTGGCCGGGTCCTGCTGGGCCGAGAGCAAGGCGATGGGGCCGTGGCAGATCGCGGCTGTAGGCTTGCCGGCTTGATGGAAATGCCGCAGCAAGGCGCCCACGTCCGGGTTGTTGGCCAGGTCGATCAACGGCGCATGGCCGCCGGGGATGAACAGCCCGGCATAGCGGCCCAGGTCACCTGCCAGTACTTCTTTCACCGACAGGGTATCGTCAATGCCCGGCAAGCCTTGCACGACCTTCTCGATCCGGCGCATCTCCACCGCATCGCCGGCAAAGTAGCTCGGGTCGATCGAACGCTGGTCGACACTCGGGGCATTACCCTTGGGGGTAACCAGCACCAGCTTGTAGCCAGCCTTGAGTAACTGGTCGGCAGGCACGCCGAATTCGTTCAGGTAGTAGCCGGTGGCGTAGCGCTTGCCGTCCTGCAGGGGCAACTGGTGCTCGCTGGACAACAGCACCAGCACCTCTCCCTTTGCCGCAGCGTGGGCGCCGGTGGCAAGCAGGGTGCTGGCAACAGCCAGGGCAAGCCGGGACATCTTGGTCATGCAACAATCTCCTGATCAGGCAAATAGAGCTGTCCGCTCATGTTGGCGGGGATGCGTTCATGCTAACGGCAAGGCTATGATTCGATAATTCGAAAGCTCTCATGCCTGTGATCCAGAAAATGAATATCTCCAACAAGGACTTCAACCTGCTGTACCTGTTCCATGTGCTGTACCAGGAACGCAACGCCACCTTCGCCGCCCAGCGCATGGCGCTGAGCCAGCCGGCCCTAAGCCACAAACTCAACAAGCTGCGCCATCAGTTTGGCGACCCGCTGTTCGTGCGCGCGCCCAGGGGCCTGACCCCGACGCCACGCGCCCACGAACTGGCGCCTGAGGTAGAACGCCTGGTCGTGGGCCTGGAAGGTTTTTATGAGCGCTGCGAAGGGCAGGACTTCCTCGCCCGCCCTGCCCGACTGCACCTGTACAGCACCGATTATGTGGAGCAGACCCTGTTGCCCAGGCTGCTGCCGATCCTGCGTAGCCAGGCACCGAACCTGACGCTGGTCACCTGCAACACCCGCGGTCTGCTGCCTCGCGAAGAACTGGAGAAAGGCACCTGTGACCTGGCCGTTGCCGGGTTCTACACCGACCTGCCGGAAACCTTCCACCAACAGCGCCTGCTCAGTGAACCCTTGGTAGTGCTGGCCTCGCGCAGCCATCCAGGCCTGGAAAACGGCCTGGACCTCGATACCTTCCTTGCCAGCGACCACCTGCTTACCACCCTCACCGGCGACCTCGATGGCCTGGTCGACCGCGCCTTGCGCAGCCAGGGCATGCAACGGCGGGTCGTGGCTGGCCTGTCGAGTTTCCTGGCTCCCATGCGCCTGCTGCGCGGCACCGATCTGCTGCTCACCTGCCTGCGCTCACTGGCCACCGAAGCCGTCGAACGTGACGACGACCTGCTCATGTACCCGCTGCCGCTGACATTGCCAGCGATCGAGGTGATGCAGATCTGGCACGAACGCACCCACGCCGACCCCCTGCGCCGCTGGTTTCGCCAACAGCTGTGGAACGTCGCCCAAGAGGCAGCCGCCTGCGCGAGTAACAATTTCTAAACAACGATGTGACATTTTTTTTCAGCTTTCTCGCCAAGGAGCTGTCAGATGAAGGTCACGGTTTTCGGTACCGGCTATGTCGGCCTCACCCAGGCAGTGTGCCTGGCCCAGGTGGGCCATTCGGTGTTGTGCATGGATGTCGACGCCGAGCGGGTCGCCAGCCTCAATGCAGGCCATTGCCCGATCTTCGAGCCCGGCCTTGCGCCGATGCTGGAGAAGAACCTGGCGTGCGGTCGCCTTCGCTTCACCACCGACGCCAGCGAAGCGGCCAACTACGCAAAGGTGCAGTTCATTGCCGTCGGCACCCCGCCTCAGGCCGATGGCAGCGCCGACCTGAAGCACGTGTTCGCCGTGGTCGACAGCATCCTCGAACATGCCGATGGCCCCAAGTTGATCGTCAACAAATCCACCGCGCCGGTTGGTACGGTGCACCGCATCAAGGCGCGCATCGCCCAGGCCGTGGCCGATACCAGCCGCTTCCGCGTCGTCAGCAACCCCGAGTTCCTCAAGGAGGGCTCGGCGGTCGATGACTGCATGCGCCCGGAGCGCATCATCATCGGTGGCGCGGAACCCGCCGAAGTAGAGCTGCTGCGCGAGCTGTACCTGCCGTTCAGCCGCAACCGCGAAAAACTGATGGTGATGGACGCGCGCAGCGCCGAGCTGACCAAGTACGCGGCCAACTGCATGCTGGCGACCAAGATCTCGTTCATCAACGAAATCGCCAACCTGGCCGAGCATCTGGGCGCCGACATCGAACTGGTGCGCCGCGGCATCGGCTCGGACCCGCGCATCGGCTACGACTTCATCTATGCCGGCTGCGGCTTTGGCGGCTCATGCTTCCCCAAGGACCTGCAAGCCCTGCGCCGCAGCGCCGAGGCCGAGGGCTTCGAACCACAGTTGCTGCGTGCGGTGGAATCGGTCAACGAGCAGCAAAAGAACCGGCTGTTCGGCAAGATCCAACGCCACTACCCACGCGGCCTGCGAGGCAAGGTCTTCGCCGTGTGGGGGTTGTCGTTCAAGCCCAATACCAACGACATTCGCGAGGCCTCCAGCCGAGTCTTGCTGGAAGCGCTGTGGGCCGCCGGCGCGCGGGTGCAGGCCCATGACCCGCAGGCCATGGAGGAAATCCAGCGGCACTATGGCGCCCGCGCCGACCTGCAACTGGTACCGTGCAAGGACGACGCGCTGCGCGGCGCCGATGCCCTGGTGATCGTCACCGAATGGCAGGAATATCGCGTGCTCAACCTGGACAAGGTGCCGCAACAACTGGCCGACCGGGTGGTGTTCGACGGGCGCAACCTGTTCGAACCCGAGCACATGGCCGCCGCCGGCCTGACTTACTACGGCATCGGCCGCGGCCAGGTGCAGCCAGCATGCCCGTACTGATTACCGGTGTGGCCGGCTTCATCGGCGACCACATTGCACGGCGCCTGTGCGAAGCAGGCATCGAGGTGGTCGCCGCATGGTACTTTGCTACGGCGTAACGGCGCCCTCGGGAGGATTCAGTTGCAACACCTCGTTGGTGTATGCCCACTCCTTCTGCACCTGGTCCGGGTGGTCGTTAAGGCGGATGCCGTAGGACGGGATGATCTGCCTGATCTTCGCCTGCCACTGCGGCGATGCCATCTTGTCCTTGAACACCTTGCTCAGCACATCGAGCATGATCGGCGGCGCGGTCGAGGCGCCAGGCGAAGCACCCAGCAATCCTGCAATGCTGCCATCCTTGGACGTCACCACTTCAGTGCCGAGCTTGAGCACACCACCCAATGCTTCGTCCTTCTTGATGATCTGCACCCGCTGGCCCGCCTGCCACAGCCGCCAGTCCTCCTTCTTCGCCTCGGGGAAGTAGGTGCGCAACGCTTCGAAACGGTCATCGTCAGATTGCAGCACCTGGCCGATCAGGTACTGCACCAGGTCGAACTCGCGCACCCCAACCCTTACCATCGGCCAGGCATTGTGCACACTGGCGCTGGCGAACAGGTCAAGCAGCGAGCCCTGCTTGAGGAACTTGGTCGAGAAGGTGGCGAACGGCCCGAACAGGATCATGCGCTTGCCATCGAGCACACGGGTGTCCAGGTGCGGCACCGACATCGGTGGTGCGCCGGTGGCGGCGATACCGTAGGCCTTGGCCATGTGACGCTGGGCGATGGCCGGGTTGTCGGTGACCAGGAACGAACCACCGACCGGGAAACCGGCATAGTCCTTGGCCTCCTCGATACCCGACTTCTGCAGCAGTGGCAGCGCTGCACCACCTGCGCCGATGAACAGGAACCTGGCGTCGGTGGCCGCATTGCTGCCGTCCTTGAGGTTCTTGTATTCGACATGCCAGGAGCCGTCGTCGTTGCGGGTGATCGCCTGCACTTCGGTCGACAGCTTGAGGTCGAAGTTCGGCCGGGTCTGCAGATAGCCCACGTATTGCCGGGTGATCTCGCCAAAGTTGACGTCGGTGCCGATCGGCGTCCAGGTCACGGCCAGTTTCTGGTTGGGGTCGCGGCCCTCCATCATCAACGGTACCCACTTGCGGATCTGCTCGTGGTCCTCGGAGTACTGCATGGGCTTGAACAACGGACTGGCCTGCAGCGCCTCGTAGCGCTTCTTCAGGAAGCGAATGTTGTCGTCGCCCCAGACGAAGCTCATGTGCGGGGTAGTGTTGATGAAGGAATGCGGGTTCTTCAGCACGCCCTGCTTGACCTGCCAGGCGAGGAACTGACGGGTGACCTGGAACGACTCGTTGATCTCCACCGCCTTGCTGATATCGACCTTGCCGTCCTTCTCCGGGGTGTAGTTCAGTTCGGCCAGGGCCGAGTGGCCGGTACCAGCGTTGTTCCAGCCGTTGGAGCTTTCTTCGGCGACCTTGTCCAGGCGCTCGACCATTTCCATCGACCAACCCGGCTCCAGCTCATTGAGCCAGACGGCCAGGGTTGAACTCATGATGCCGCCGCCCACCAGCATGACATCGACCCTTCTGGTTTCCGCGGCCTGGGCATCGAGCATGCCGAATGCCAAGGCCAGCCCGGTCAGCGCCAGTACCGGCTTGATGGTGATCCTCATAACCTCCCCCTTGCCTCGTTGCTATCCGTAAGTCAGCCACAAGCTTAGATGACGGATTTGGTCGGGCGTGGCTAGTGCACAATCACTTGCAATCCGTCACGTCTCAAAATACTGTATGAATATTCAGTATCACAGGTCAGACCCATGCAACTCATCGCCAAACTCGGCATCCTTGCCGATGCTGCCAAGTACGACGCATCCTGCGCCAGCAGCGGCGCGCCCAAACGCAACTCGCGCGGGGCTGATGGGCTGGGTGCTACCAATGGCATGGGCATCTGTCACAGCTACACCCCTGATGGGCGCTGCGTATCGCTGCTCAAGGTGCTGCTGACCAACTTTTGCCTCTACGACTGCCAGTACTGCGTCAACCGCCGATCCAGCAACGTGCCACGCGCACGCTTCAGCCCCGAGGAAGTGGTCCGGCTGACCCTGGACTTCTACCGGCGCAACTGCATAAGCGGCCTGTTCCTCAGCTCCGGCATCATCCGTTCGGCGGACTACACCATGGAGCAGCTGGTCCGTGTGGCGCGGCTGTTGCGCGAAGAGCACGACTTCCGTGGCTACATCCACCTCAAGACCATCCCCGATGCCGACCCGTTGCTGATCGAGGAGGCAGGGCGCCTGGCAGACCGGCTCAGCGTCAACATCGAGCTGCCGACCGACGCCAGCCTGAAACGCCTGGCACCGGAAAAACAGGCGCACACGATTCGCCAGGCCATGGGCGTGATCCACCAGGGCCAGCAAGCTGTGGCCCACGAACCCAAGGCGCCGCGCTTTACCCCGGCCGGGCAAAGCACCCAGGTGATCGTCGGGGCCGACAGCACCGACGACAGCACACTGCTGCGCAATGCCGAATCGCTGTACCAAGGCTACGGCCTCAAGCGTGTGTACTACTCCGCCTTCAGCCCCATCCCTGACAGCCCCGGCAGCGTCCCCCTGGCCGCACCACCGCTGCTGCGCGAGCACCGTCTGTACCAGGCTGACTTCCTGTTGCGTGGCTATGGCTACAAGGCCGGCGAGCTGCTGGGCCAGAGCGGCAACCTGGCACTGGACATCGACCCCAAGCTGGCCTGGGCGCTGGCCAACCGCGACGTGTTCCCGCTGGATGTGAACCGTGCCGAGCCGGCGCTACTGGCGCGCATCCCCGGCATCGGCCTGCGCAGCGTGCAGCGCCTGGTAGCCCTGCGACGCGAACGGCGCATTCGGTACGATGACCTGATCCAGTTGCGCTGCGTGCTGGACAAGGCGCGGCCATTCATTGTCACCAGCGACTACCGCCCGCCCCAGGCCGAACTGCGCAGCGGCCTGCTGAGGGCGCGCTTGCGTGAGCCGCAGGCCCCGGTGCAGATGGGTTTGTGGGGATGATCGCGCTCGATTGCGACGGCCTGTTCGCCACCTGGCGTGACCAGGCCCGGGTGTTGTTGGGGCATGGCATCGACCCGTCGGAGGTCACCTGGGCGCAAGGGCCGGTGGCTGATTTGCTGGCCGTACCGACAGCGCTGCCGGAAGGCTCCGGTCCCTTTCGCGCCAAAGTGCCTGCGGCGCTGCTCGGCCAGCTGGAACAGGCGGCCCGCTACCGTGGCGAGCACCG
Source organism: Pseudomonas shirazica (assembly GCF_015168335.1). Classification (NCBI taxonomy): domain Bacteria; kingdom Pseudomonadati; phylum Pseudomonadota; class Gammaproteobacteria; order Pseudomonadales; family Pseudomonadaceae; genus Pseudomonas; species Pseudomonas shirazica. The sequence continues at coordinate 2,105,772 of NZ_CP063456.1, read as the reverse complement.
CTGGAACCTGCTTTACGAGGTACTGTGGCGGGTGGCCCATGGCGACCGCACTGCAATGCTGCCGGGTGACCGATTGGGCAGTGAGCTGCATAGACGGATCAAGCAGGTCAATCGCGAAGCACACCACCTGCATGCGTTTGTACGCTTCGTACCACTACCCGAAGTATTGGCTGAACAGCTGCAACTCGACCTGGTGGCCTATCACGAGCCGGCGCATGACATTCTCGAAAGCGCCAGTGGGCATTTCGCCGACCGCCTGGGGCGTTTGCGCTGGATGATTGCCACGGCCCACGACGGCATACGCTTCGATGGCCAGGCATTCGACTACCAGCGACAGTGCCCCGAACCCTGGCGCCAATGGGCCCGCAACGCCGAAGACCCTGGTGCCGAATTATGGCGCACCTACTATCGTCATACCTTCAACCCCGCCCGCCTCAACCCCGACGCCTTGCGCTTGCACATGCCCGGGCGGTTCTGGCGTCATTTGCCGGAGGGCATGCTGATTCCGCAGCTCGAAGGCCTGGCTCGGCAAGGCAAGCAACGGGACGGCCAAGCACTGGAGGTCGCCTCTCAGGCTGGCAAACAAATCAGCAAGCCCATACGGTAGTTGCGTATTCGCAAACCTTGATCAGTGGGAATTTCTTCGCGGGCGCGCCCGCGAAACAGCCAAAAGCAATCTCAAGCCGAACGATCAGCCGCCACAGCCGTCATAACCTGAGCCGCTGCCGACACGCAAAGAGGACGCGAAATGACCCAACCCGACCCGTCATACGTCAAATGGCTCGAAGACCGCGCCATGCTCAAGGCCTCCCAGCAACGCACCCACCTGTACTCGGGCCAGTCGCGCCTGTGGCAACAGCCCTACGCCGAAGCGCAGCCCCGCCGCGCCACTGAAATCGCTTCGGTCTGGCTGACCGTCTACCCCGATGCCATCATCGCCCCCGAAGGTTGTTCGGTGCTTGGCGCCTTGGGCCACGAGGCGCTGTGGAAGCGTTTGTCGGAGATCGGCATTCAGGGCCTGCACACCGGCCCGATCAAGTTATCCGGCGGCATTCGTGGCCGTGAACTCACCCCCAGCGTGGACGGCAACTTCGACCGCATCAGTTTCGACATCGATCCGCTGTACGGCAGCGAGCAGGAGCTGATCCAGATGAGCCGCATGGCCGCCGCGCACAACGCCGTGACCATCGACGACCTGATCCCCTCGCACACGGGCAAGGGCGCCGACTTTCGCCTGGCCGAGCTGGCCTACGGTCCCTATCCGGGGCTGTACCACATGGTCGAAATCCGCGAGGAAGACTGGCCGCTGCTGCCCGAAGTGCCTGCCGGGCGCGACGCGGTCAACCTGCTGCCGGCCCAGTGCGACGAGCTCAAGGCCCGCCATTACATCGTCGGCCAGCTGCAACGGGTTATCTTCTTCGAACCAGGTGTGAAGGAAACCGACTGGAGCGCCACGCCGCCGGTGACCGGTGTAGATGGCAAGACCCGGCGCTGGGTGTACCTGCACTACTTCAAGGAAGGCCAGCCATCGCTGAACTGGCTGGACCCGACCTTCGCCGCCCAGCAGATGATCATTGGCGATGCCCTGCACGCCCTGGACTGCCTGGGTGCACGTGGCCTGCGCCTGGATGCCAACGGTTTTCTCGGTGTGGAGACCCGCGCCAGCGGCACTGCCTGGTCGGAAAGCCACCCGCTGTCGATCGTCGGCAACCAACTGATCGGCGGCATGATCCGCAAGGCCGGCGGTTTCAGCTTCCAGGAACTGAACCTGACCCTCGACGACATCGCGCAGATGTCCAGGGGCGGTGCCGACCTGTCCTACGATTTCATTACCCGGCCGGCCTACCAGCATGCGCTGCTGACTGGCGACACCGAGTTCCTGCGCCTGATGCTCAAGGAGATGCATGCTTTCGGCATCGACCCGGCCTCGCTGATCCATGCCTTGCAGAACCACGACGAGCTGACCGTGGAGCTGGTGCATTTCTGGACCCTGCATGCCCACGACATGTACCTGTACAAAGGCCAGACCTTGCCCGGCGGCATCCTGCGCGAGCACATCCGCGAAGAGATCTACGAACGGCTGTCGGGCGAGCATGCACCATACAACCTGCGCTTCGTCACCAATGGCATAGCCTGTACCACGGCCAGCCTGATCGCTGCCGCGCTGGGTATCCGCGACCTTGGGCAGATCGGGGTGGCAGAAATCGAGCTGATCCAGAAGGTGCACCTGCTGCTGGTCATGTACAACGCCATGCAGCCGGGTGTGGTGGCGCTGTCCGGCTGGGACCTGGTAGGCGCCCTGCCCTTGCCAGCCGAAGCGGTCGCCCAGCGGATGCTGGATGGCGATACCCGCTGGATTCACCGCGGCGGCTACGACCTGGCCGGGCTGGAGCCGCAGGCCCAGACGTCTGTGCGTGGCATGCCCCGAGCCCGGGCGCTGTATGGCAGCCTGGACAGCCAGCTGGAGAACGGCGATTCGTTTGCCTGCAAGGTGAAGAAGCTGCTGGCGGTGCGCCAGGCCTATGGCATTGCCACCAGCCGCCAGGTGCTGGTGCCCGAAGTCAGCAGCCCCGGCTTGCTGGTGATGGTGCATGAGCTGCCGGCCGGGCGTGGCATCCAGATCACTGCGCTGAACTTTGGCCAGGAAGTGATTGCCGAGGAGCTGCAACTGACCGGGTTCACGCCGGGGCCGGTGGTGGACATGATCAATGAAACGGTCGAAGGGGATTTGACCGAGGATGGGCGGCTGATGGTGAACCTGGACCCGTATGAGGCGCTGTGCCTGCGGATCGTCAACAGCAGTGGGCATGTCTGAGTTGGATTTGCCCCATTGCCTTCGCCGGTGAAGCTCTGAACGGCAGCCACGCGACTCCTGTGGGTTTCCAGTATCCTGACCAATGGCTGGCTTGCTTTTACCGCTCCACGGGCATAGCGTTCGGAAGTTTTCTTTTCCGTGCCCAGGAGCAACTCCATGTACACCGGCATCGTCCAGGCCGTCCGCCCTCTGCTTGATGTGACCACCTACCCGGGCCACAACCAGTTCACCATAGACCTCACCCCGGAATTGCTCGACGAGCTGAAGATCGGCGCCAGCGTCAGTGTCGAAGGCACCTGCCTGTCGGTCACCGAAATCAACGGCACCCAGGTCAGGTTCGACGCCATGACCGCCACCCTCGAGCGCACCAACCTGCGCAACTTCAAGGCCGGCCAGGGCGTCAACATCGAACGCTCGGCGAAGATGAACGCCGAAGTCGGCGGCCACCTGATGGCCGGCCACATCGCCACCACCGCCGAAATCGTCGAGCTGTCGATCAAGGAAACCGGCGCCTTCATCAAGTTCCGCATGCCAGCGGAATGGGGCAAGTACGTGTTCCCGCGCGGCTTCATCGGGGTCAACGGCTGCAGCCTGACCGTAGCCGATGCCGAGGACAACGTGATCACCATCAACCTGATCCCGGAAACCCTGCGCCAGACCACCTTCCCCAGCTACAAGGCCGGCGAACTGCTCAACATCGAAGTGGACCACCAGACAATGGTGCTGGTCGATGTGGTGGAGCGCACGATCAAGAGCACCCTGGCCCGCGAAATGCCTCGCTGAGTTCCCGAGGATGCTGCCCAACACCCTCCCCGCGCGCACTGCCAAGCGGCTGCGCCTGCAGATTCTGCGTGGTCGTGTCGGCCTCGGCCTGGTCGCCGGCCTGTCCGTACTGGCCGGCATGACCGATGCCATCGGCCTGCTGGCGCTGGGCGACTTCGTGTCATTCATGAGTGGCAACACCACGCGTCTGGCCGTCGCCATCAGCGATGCGGACCTGGCCCTGGTGCTGCGCCTGAGTGCTGCAGTGCTGAGCTTCGTCATCGGCAACGCCCTGGGCGTGCTGCTGGCGCGCGCGTTCCGTCGTCGGGCCTGGCCGGTGCTGCTGGTGGTCGCCGCCCTGCTGGGCTTTGCAGCCGCATGGCCCTTGGCAGCGACCTTGCCCGCGCTGCTCGCCGCCACACTGGCCATGGGCATGATCAACGCCGTGGTCGAACAGGTGAACGGCCTGCCCATCGGCCTGACCTACGTCACCGGCGCCCTGTCACGCTTCGGTCGTGGGCTGGGGCGCTGGCTGCTGGGCGAGCGGCGCAATGGCTGGCGGGTGCAACTGGTGCCTTGGGCCGGCATGCTGCTGGGCGCCGCGCTGGGTGCCTGGCTGCAGCACCACCTGGGCCTGCAGGCGCTAGCCGGCAGCTGCTCGCTGGCCTGCGTGCTGGCCCTGGTCTCGCGGTTCATTCCACGAACATGGCAGCGTGGCTACATGCCACACTGATCACTCGATGCGCGGGTGCTGCTGCACCAGCAACTTGCGCTTGGCCTCCAGTTCGGCAATCTGCGCATCGATGTCCTCTATCCTTTGTTCGATGTTGTCGTGGTGCTCCTGCAGCAGCTCACGCGCTTCCTCGATATCCGATGCTGCCGGTGCCGCGCCGCGCAGCGGCTTGTTGGCGGTTTCCTTCATGGTCAGGCCGGTGACCAGCCCCACGGCGGCGATCACCATCAGGTAATAGGCCGGCATGTACAGGTTGCCAGTACTCTCCACCAGCCAGGCGGCGATGGTCGGGGTGAGGCCGGCGATCAGCACCGAGATGTTGAAGGCGCTGGCGAGGGCGCTGTAGCGGATATGCGTGGGGAACATTGCCGGTAGCGTCGAGGCCATCACGCCGATGAAGAAGTTCAGCAGCACGGCAATGATCAGCAGCCCGGCAAAGATCACCCCCAGTACGCCGCTGTTGATGAGCATGAATGCCGGAATAGCCAGCGCGAACAGGCCGACGCTGCCGACGATGATGAACGGTCGGCGGCCGAACTTGTCGCTGAGCAGCCCGATCATCGGCTGCACGAACAGCATGCCGACCATGATCGCGATGATGATCAGCACGCCATGGTCTTCGCTGTAGTGCAGGTTGTGCGACAGGTAGCTGGGCATGTACGTGAGCAGCATGTAGTAGGTGACGTTGGTGGCGATTACCACACCGATACAGGTCACCAGGCTGCGCCAGTGTTGGGTGGCGACCTCCTTGAAGGACACCTTGGGCCCGGACGCCAGGCCTTCGCGGTCGCCCTGCTCCAGTTTGTCGACATGCTGCTGGAAAGCCGGCGTTTCCTCCAGGGCATGGCGCAGGTACAGGCCGATGATGCCCAGCGGCAAGGCGAGGAAGAACGGCAGGCGCCAACCCCATTCGAGGAACTTGTCCTCACCCAGCACCGTAGAGATCAACACCACCACACCGGCACCCAGCACGAACCCGGCAATCGAGCCGAAGTCCAGCCAACTGCCGAGAACCCCCCGTTTTCGGTCCGGGGCATATTCGGCGACGAAGATCGACGCGCCGGTGTACTCGCCCCCCACCGAGAAGCCCTGGGCCATCTTGGCCAGCAGCAACAGGATCGGCGCCCAGATACCGATGCTGGCATAGGACGGTATCAGGCCGATGGCAAAGGTGCTGAGCGACATGATCACGATGGTCGCAGCGAGGATTTTCTGCCGCCCGAACCGGTCGCCCAAGGCACCGAAGAACAGCCCGCCCAGAGGCCTGATCAGAAACGGCACCGAGAACGTGGCCAACGCCGCGATCATCTGCACGCTTGGGTCGGCATTGGGGAAGAAAACCTTGCCCAGGGCGTAGGCGACGAAGCCGTAGACGCCGAAGTCGAACCACTCCATGGCATTGCCCAGTGCCGCCGCGGTGATTGCCTTGCGCATCTTGCCGTCGTCGACGATGGTGATGTCCTTCAGGCCGATTGGCTGGATGCTTTTCTTGCGAGGTTTCATGTCCGTATCCCTGTCGATGAATGCTCTAAGGGATGAGATACAACGGGACACTAAATAATTCAGCGCTTACGGTTTTTTTGTGTTTTTCCTCACCGGTTGCGGCGCAGGTAAAGAAAAGCCGCTGCGATGGCAGCGGCTTGCATGGGCAACGGCTCGCGGTCAGATGCCTTCGCGGGCCAGGTCCATGGCGAAGTAGGTGAGGATCAGGTCGGCACCGGCACGCTTGATCGCGCCAATGCTTTCACGCACCACCCGGCCTTCATCGATGGCGCCAGCCAGGCCACCGAACTTGATCATCGCGTACTCGCCGCTCACCTGGTACGCCGCCAGCGGCAGGCGCGAGGCGGCACGGATATCGGCGATCACGTCGAGGTAGGCACCGGCCGGCTTGACCATCAGTACATCGGCGCCTTCCTGCTCGTCGAGCAGCGACTCGCGCACGGCTTCGCGGCGGTTCATCGGGTTCATCTGGTAGCTCTTGCGGTCGCCCTTCAGCGCGGTACCACCGGCTTCACGGAACGGGCCATACAGCGACGAGGCGAACTTGGTGGAATAGGCCATGATCGCGGTGTCGTGGAAGCCGGCACCATCCAGCGCGCTGCGGATGGCCTGGACCTGGCCGTCCATCGCCGCCGACGGGGCAATGAAGTCGGCACCGGCAGCAGCGGCGATGACCGCCTGCTTGCCCAGGTTGGCCAGGGTGGCGTCGTTGTCCACGCCGTGGTCGTGCAGCACGCCGCAGTGGCCATGGCTGGTGTATTCGCAGAAGCAGGTGTCGGACATCACCACCATTTCCGGCACGGTGTCCTTGCAGATGCGTGACATGCGCGCGACCAGGCCGTTTTCGTTCCAGGTGTCGCTGCCGACGGCGTCCAGGTTGTGCGAAACGCCAAAGGTCATCACCGACTTGATACCAGCGCGGGCATAGCGCTCGATTTCCTGGGCCAGCAGCTTCTCGGGAATGCGGTTGACGCCCGGCATGCTGGTGATCGGCACGAAGTCATCGATACCCTCTTCGACGAAGATCGGCAGGATCAGGTCTTCAAGGCGGAACTCGGTTTCCTGGAAGATCGTGCGCAGGGACTCGTTCTGGCGCAGGCGGCGTGGACGAACGGACGGGAATTGGTTGGACATGACAGCTCCAGGGAATTTGAACGGCGTATACCTTATGCCTGTCGCGCGCCAGTGAAAAGGCCGGATGACGAGATATTGTCTTGCGTCAACAGCAACAAGCCTGCAATGGCCCTATCGCTGGCAAGCCCTGGCCTTGCCTTCAAGGCATGCGCAGGTCCTGTAGGAGCAGCCTTGTGCTGCGAAGGGGCCATTAAAGCCGAAGGTGATGTGTTACCTTGCAGGCCTCTTCGCAGCACAAGGCTGCTCCTACAGAGAACTGTGCAGCCCTCAAGGCAACATTTTACTGAAGCCAGGGCGGCGCAGGCTCCTCTGCCCTGGCCGCCCCATGCTCAGCCTCGGCCCGCGCGGCTCGCCGGCGCGCATCATCCAGCCGGGCCGCATCGATCTCGCGCATCACCCCGGCCACGTCAGCCGCCTGCTCGTCATCCTCGAACAACCCCGTCAGTGGGCTGTCCGGGCGCAGTTCGCCCGCCTCGTACAAGGCCCACATTTCCTGCGCATACCGGGTACTTTTCAGCTCCGGCGCAAAGCGCCCGAAATAATGGGCCATGTTGGCCACATCGCGCTGCAGCATGCTGAAGGCATGGTTGTTGGCCGCTGCATCCACCGCTTGCGGCAAGTCGATGATCACCGGCCCGTCCGGGCCAAGCAGCACGTTGAACTCCGACAGGTCGCCGTGCACCAGCCCGGCACACAGCATCAGCACGATCTGGCGAATGACAAAGGCATGGTACGCCCGGGCTTCCTCGGCTTCGAGGTGTACGTCGTTCAGGCGCGGGGCCGCGTCACCGTCGGCATCGGTCACCAGCTCCATCAACAGCACGCCGTCCTGGAAATCGTAGGGCCTGGGAACCCTCACGCCAGCGCCGGCCAGGCGGAACAGCGCCGCCACTTCGGCGTTCTGCCAGGCGTCTTCGGCTTCCTTGCGGCCGTACTTGCTGCCCTTGGCCATGGCCCGGGCCTGACGGCTGTTGCGAACCTTGCGGCCTTCCTGGTACTCGGCAGCCTGGCGGAAACTGCGCTTGTTGGCTTCTTTATAAACCTTGGCGCAGCGCACCTGGCTGCCACAGCGCACGACATACACGGCGGCTTCCTTGCCACTCATCAACGGCCGTAGTACTTCGTCGACCAGGCCGTCTTCGATCAGGGGTTCGATTCTTTTGGGTGTCTTCATCAGGCTGCGTTCGGGGTCCTGGCTGTGATGGCGGACATCCTCTCACAGCCTGATGCGACTTGCTCGTCTGTCTTCAGGCCGAGCGACTCAAGCGCCCTGCCCTACGCTGCCAACCACCGCCTCGCGCGCCCGGCGTCGTGTGACCAGAAGGCCCGAACACACCACCAGTACCGCCAGCACCATGGTCGATACTACTTCCAGACGGTGATCCGGGCGGAACAGCATCAGTACCAGCACGCCGCTGATGAACAGGATCACGCCCCAGGTCAGCCATGGGAACAGCCACATGCGGTAGCCCAACGTCTTGCCCTGTGCAGTCAGGCGCTGACGCAGGCGCAGCTGGGAAACGGCGATCACCAGGTACACCAGCAGGGCAATGGCGCCGGAGCTTGCCATGAGGAAGCCGAACACCTTGGCCGGGACCAGGTAATTGGCAATCACCGCCAGGAAAGCTGCGCCTGTGGACAGCAGTACAGCCACCACGGGGGTGCCGCTGCGGCTGGTCACCTGGGCGCAGGCCGGCGCATCACCGCGGCGGCTCAGCGAGTAGACCATGCGCGAAGCGGTATACAGCGACGAGTTGAGGCAACTGGTCACCGACGTCAGCACCACGAAGTCGATGATCGCCTTGGCATTCGGCACGCCCAGGGTGTCCAGCACCGTGACATAGGACCCTTCGGTGGCCAGGCGCGGGTCAGTCCACGGCACCAGCGCGATGACGATGAAGATCGACAGGATATAGAACAGCGTGATCCGCCAGATCACCGAGTTGGTGGCCTTGGAAATATGCTTGCCCGCTTCATCCGATTCGGCTGCGGCAATGGTCACCACTTCGGCGCCGAGGAACGAGAACATGGTAATCAGCATGGCGCTCAGCACCGCACCAAAACCGTTGGGCATGAAGCCGCCACTGTCCCACAGGCGCGACACGCCGCTGACACCGGAGCCTGGCAGCAGGCCGAAGATGGCGCATACCCCCAGCGCGATGAAGCCGACAATGGCCACCACCTTGACCAACGCCAGCCAGAACTCGAACTCACCGTAGTTCTTCACGCTGAACAGGTTGGTGGCGGTCAGCAACAGGGTAATCACCAACGACAAGACCCAGATCTCCAGCTGCGGGACCCAGGAATTGATGATGGTGGCGGCGATATTGGCTTCGATGGGGATGATCAGTACCCAGAACCACCAATACAGCCAGCCGATTGTGTAGCCGGCCCATTTGCCGATGGCGAGGTCGGCATAGGTAGAGAACGAACCGGTGTCCGGTGAAGCAACGGCCATTTCGGCCAGCATGCGCATCACCAGCACCACCAGCGCGCCGGCCAGGATATAGGCCAGGATGGTGGCGGGCCCTGCCTCGGCAATCGCACGGCCGGAGCCGACGAACAGGCCGGCACCGATCACGCCGGCAATGGACAGCATGGTGACATGCCGGGATTTCAATCCATGACTCAAATTGTTCTTGTGGGTTTGCATGGCGCTACCTTGTTGTTTTTGTCATGCCCACGCTGGGGCCGCCGGCTTGCACGTCACCGACGCAGGCGCGAAAAAGCCCGCCCTGCCCCAGATGGTGAGTGGGGCAGTACGGGTTGAGGAAAACGAAACCGCAGGGCGTATTACGGGTAGGTCAGCCGGCAGCCCGCTGACGAGGCGCCAGGTCGGCCTTGGGGAAACTGCCGCCCTGGCGGCCAACCTGCTCGCATACCTTGTCGACGATGTACGCGCCGATCGGGATGGCGGAGGTAGCGGCCGGCGACGGTGCGTTGCACACGTTGACGCTGCGAGCGGTGTTGACGAACAGGAAGTCGTCGATCAGCTTGCCGTCACGCGATACGGCCTGGGCACGCACGCCGGCCGGATAAGGCGTGAGGTCGGCCTTGGTGATGCTCGGGCAGTATTTCTGGACCTGCTTGAGGTAGCCACCCTTGAACAGCGAGTTCTTCATCTCGATCAGGCCTGGGCGGAAGTTCTTCGCCAGCACCTTGAGGATGCCGGGGGTGGTCAGGGTCTGGAACAGGTCGGCTGGGCTGACATCACGCTTGCGGTAACCCTCGCGCTTCATTGCCAGCACGGCGTTGGGGCCAACGGTCACGGTGCCGTCGATCATGCGAGTCAGGTGCACCCCCAGGAACGGCATGGACGGGTCGGGAATCGGGTAGATCAGGTGGTTGACGATCTGGTTGTGCTGCTTGGGCAGCAGGTAGTACTCGCCACGGAACGGGCAGATGACGAACTCGGTCCGCAGGCCCAGCATGCTCACCACGCGGTCGGCCATCAGGCCCGAGCAGGTCACCAGGAAACGGCTGCGCAACTCATCGTCATGATGGTCACCACGCGTGCGCACGACCACTTCGCTGGCCAGCTCCTGCAGGCCAACCACCTCGGCGCCATAGCGGATCTCACCGCCGGCGCGCTGGAACTCGGCGCCCATGGCCGCAGTCACTTCAGCGTAATTGACGATACCGCTGGAGGGCACGAAGATGCCGCCCATGCCAACGATATTGGGCTCGCGCTCGCGCAGTTCGGCCGCCGACAGCCAGTAGCGCTCCAGGCCATTGGCCGCGGTGCGCTCCCACAGCGCCTTCATGCGCTGCATTTCCAGGTCGTTGGTAGCCACCAGCAGCTTGCCGCATTCATCGAAGCGGATACCGTGCTGGGTGCAGAAAGCCTTGGTGGCCTTGTTGCCTTCCAGGCAGAAGCGCGCCTTGAGGCTGCCGGGGGTGTAATACACGCCGGCGTGGATCACGCCGCTGTTGTGGCCGGTCTGGTGGCGGGCCGGGCCGGACTCTTTCTCCAGCAGGAGAATCTTCGCATCCGGGTAGACCTTGATCAGGTGCATGGCCGTGGACATGCCCACAATGCCACCGCCAATGATGATGAAATCGTACACAGCCTTACCTCACACGCAGGCATTGCCTGACTGGCTCACCAAGGCCCGCGCGGGCCCTGGTGGCATCGTTTTGTGCAAAGACGCGAGGGCGGGCGCCCGCCCCGCGCCCTGTCATTATTGCCCGCGCTGGTACAGCGGTTTGGGGAAGGCCACGTAACCGCGCTGGCGCATCAGCTCGCGGCGCAGGCCTTCATGCGGCGTGAAGCGGTCGCGGCCATGCAGCCAGAACAGGTTGTTGATCAGCAGGAAGCTACCCACACCGACCGGTACCGAAAGCTTCTTCTCGCTGCCTTCCAGCGATTCGGACAAGGCGTTCAGCCAGATGCCCTCCTCGTAGTTTTCCGGCTGCACGAACTGGTCGATGTAGCGCATGGTCGGGCGGCCTTCGGCATCGGTGTCGAATACCGAGTGGAACACATCTTCGGACACCTTCTTGCTCGGCGGTGCGGTCCAGCGCATTTGGCGACGGGCCAGCGGGTGGCGGAAGAATTCGTCGCACTGCTCCCAGTCGTCCAGGTGCAGCAGCAGCGAGTTGCCGCCTTCCATGTTCTTTTCGTCAATCTTCAGCATCAGCACGTAGTCGGTGATCTGGTTGACGAAGGTGCCGTCGTTGTGCAGCTCCATGACCCGGTGCGGCTGGCGCAGGTAGCTGTCGGAGTTGTCGGTGTTGACCACCACGAAGCGGGCATAGAACTGGCCGCTCATGGCGTCGTAGTTGGAGCGGCCGATCAGGTGTGCGCAGGCGGTGGTGAACTTGACCATGTCCTCGGCCTGGCTCACGTCATCCAGGCCGACCGGGGTGATCAGCATGCCGCCGCTGGCGCGGTTGAGGATGGTATTGAGCAGCACCGGCCGCAGGGTGCCCTGGCACAGCTCGTCGAGGATCTCGCCAACCCGGAAGCGCAGGAACGACTTGTACTCCAGCGCCTGCACCGGCCACTGGGCAACAGCCTGGACGAACGCTTCGACCGTTTCGCGGGCAAAGGTGAGCTCAAGCAGGCGCGGCGACTGTTTCGAAGGGGCGATGGTGTAACCACGCGGCTCGAGCGGCAGTGGCATCACAAGTTCGTCGATCTGCGTAAAAGCGTTCATGGCAGTGTCCTGGCAGAAAAAATGAGTAGCGCCGTCCGGGCATGACCTGGATCAGTGCGGGCGAGCTAAAATTATCGCCATAAACGCAAAATGTCTACATTTTTATTTTTCAAAGACAGAATGTATTTTTGTCCATTGTTTTTCGCCGGCGAACGCTTTCGGTATGATCGTCAAAACCGTTTGAGGAACAGGACCTTGGAAGCGCTCGCCCCCCGACAAAACTCAGCATTCAGCGGGTATGAGAGGCTCAAGAAGGACATCATCCGCGGCGTGTTCAAACCCGGCGAAAAGCTGCTGATGAGCACCCTGAAGGAGCGCTACGACCTGGGCGTGGGCCCGCTGCGCGAAGCACTGTCGCAGTTGGTGGCCGAGCACCTGGTCAACGCGATCAGCCAGAAGGGCTACCGTGTGGCGCCCATGTCGCTGGACGAGATGAACGACATCTACGATGCCCGCGCCAACCTGGAGGCGATGATCATCACCCTGGCCATCGAGCGTGGCGACGACGCCTGGGAGGCGTCGGTACTGGCCCACTCGCATACCCTGGCCAAGGTGGTGGAAGTGAAGACCCGCGAGCAGCGCCTGGATGTGTGGGACGAACGGCACAAGGCGTTCCACACGGCCATTGCCTCGGGCTGCGGCTCCAAGCACCTGCTGCAGGCGCGCACTTACCTGTTCGACCAGGCCGAGCGCTACCGGCACCTGTGGCTGACCCAGACGGTGTTTTCCGAACAGGCCCTGGAGCTCAAGCGCCAGGAGCATGCGGCTCTGGTGGAAGTGATTCTGGCCCGGGACGCCAAGCGCGCCAGTGCCATGATGCGCTCGCACCTGATGACCCCGGTGCCGATCATTGCGCAGATCATGCATGCCGAGGGTATCGGCGCACGCTAGAGGGTTGCTTTGTATCCCTCAGGGCCCTATCGCCGGCAAGCCAGCTCCCACAGGTACTGCGCTGCCTTCGGGGCCTGTGGGGTCTCTGTGGGAGCTGGCTTGCCGGCGATAGGGCCAGGGCAGGCAAAACGCGCCAGATGAATTTTTCTTAAATCGCCGTTTGGCTATTCTTTGGCACAATCAAGTCTCCAATAGATGCCCGGGAACCAGCATGCCTCGCGTACTGACTATCGAAGACGACGCCGTCACCGGCCAGGAAATCGTCGCCGAACTTACCAGCCACGGCCTTGAGGTGGATTGGGCCGACAATGGCCGTGAAGGCCTGGCCAAGGCCATTGCCGGCGGCTACGACCTGATCACCCTGGACCGCATGCTGCCCGAGGTCGATGGCCTGACCATCGTCACCACGCTGCGCAACCTCAAGATTGCCACGCCGATCCTGATGATCAGCGCCCTCTCCGACGTCGACGAGCGGGTGCGCGGCCTGCGTGCCGGGGGTGACGACTACCTGACCAAACCGTTCGCCTCCGACGAGATGGCCGCGCGGGTCGAAGTGCTGCTGCGCCGCAACAGCGTACCCATGACCCAGACCCGCCTTCAGGTCGCCGACCTGCAACTGGACCTGATCAGCCACGAAGCCCGCCGTGGCGAACAGACCCTCAACCTGCTGCCCACCGAATACAAGCTGCTGGAGTACCTGATGCGCCATAGCGGCCAGGTGATCACGCGGATGATGATTTTCGAGGAAGTCTGGGGCTACCACTTCGACCCGGGCACCAACCTGATCGACGTACACATCGGTCGCCTGCGCAAGAAAATCGACTCGCCCGGCCAGTCGCCGCTGATCCGTACGGTACGGGGCTCCGGCTATGCCATTGCTGAACCCGTCTAAGGGCTGGAGCTCCTCGACCAGCCGCCTGCTGGCGCTGTACAGCTTTCTGTTCGTGGCCTGGAGCAGCATCCTCATGGGGGAGCTGTACTTCGAGGTGTCCAGCTACCTGAACAAACTCACCCGCCATTCGATGCTGCAGCGCCAGCACCTGTTCGCGCACATGAGCGGCAAACAGCTGGACGACGCCCTGGTCGCCAGCCAGGCCTTCGAGGAACGCAGCTTCGACGCCTACGGCCTGTTCGACAACCAGCTCAATCCGATCGGCGGGCGCATTCGCGCCATCCCGCCAGAGCTGGGGCTGGACGGCAAGGTTCACGAACTCAAGCGCTGCCTGGACGCCGACGACCCGCACATGCCGCGTGACAGCTGCGACGCGGTGGCGATCAAGGTGCAAGATGGCCGCTGGCTGGTGCTGGTGCGCGACAACGGCTCGCTGTTCGTGGTCACCCGGATCATCCTGCATGCCCTGCTTTGGGGGATCTCGCTGACCCTGATCCCGGGCTTTGCCGGCTGGTACCTGCTGAGGCGCCGCCCACTCAAGCGCATCCGCGCGATCCAGGCCCAGGCCGAACTGATCGTCGCCGGTGACCTTACCCACCGCCTGCCGCTGTCGGCCCGGCGCGACGAGCTGGACATGCTGGCAGCCATCGTCAACGCCATGCTCGACCGCATCGAGCGGCTGATGCACGAGGTCAAGGGCGTGTGTGACAACATCGCCCACGACCTGCGCACCCCGCTCACGCGCCTGCGCGCCCAGCTGTACCGCATTCGCCAGCAAAGTGACGCTGACTCCACCCAGGCCGAGGCACTGGACCAGGCCATTAGCGAAACCGACACCCTGATGGCGCGTTTTCGCGGGTTGTTGCGCATCAGCGAACTGGAAGACCGCCAGCGGCGGGCCGGTTTCGTCCAGCTTGACCCGCACGAGTTGCTGGTCGAGCTGCACGACTTCTACCTGCCGTTGGCAGAAGATGGCGGCATCCGCCTGGAACTGCAGCAGCCGGCCGAACTGCCGGCATTGCATGGTGACCGCGAACTGCTGTTCGAGGCACTGGCCAACCTGGTGGGCAACGGCATCAAGTTCACGCCCGAGGGTGGGCTGGTGCGGATAGCGGCGACGCAGGACGACAAAGGGCTGCACCTGGCCATCGAGGACAGCGGGCCGGGTATTCCGGAAGAGGAACGTGCGGCAGTGCTGAAGCGCTTCTACCGTAGCGATGAAGGCCACCGCCATGCGGGGTTCGGGCTGGGGTTGTCGATCGTTGCGGCGATCGTCGACCTGCATGGGTTCGGGCTGGAAGTGGGGGAAAGCGAGCTGGGTGGGGCGAGGCTGGTACTGCACTGCCCGCTCGCCGGGCTAGCCAAATAGAAGCTGGGGCCGCTATGCGGCCCATCGCCGGCAAGCCAGCTCCCACAGGGACTGCGCAGTTCTTCAGTATTGCGCGGTTCCTGTGGGAGCTGGCTTGCCGGCGATGGGCTGCGCAGCAGCCCCAATGACATCGATCAGTCGGCCAGACGCCAGGTAGTCCCACCCTTGCTGTCTTCCAGCACCACACCCATGGCGGTCAGCTGGTCGCGAATGCGGTCGGACTCGGCCCAGTTCTTGTCCGCACGCGCCTGCAGGCGCGCCTGGATCAAGCCCTCGACCTCAGCGGCATCCACCTTGCCTTCGGCCCCTGCACGCAGGAAGTCATCGGCTTCCAGCTGCAGCACACCCAGCACGTCACCCAGCTCGCGCAGGCGACCTGCCAGGCCGGCAGCAGCCTCCACGTCGCTTTCGCGCAGGCGGTTGATCTCGCGCACCAGGTCGAACAGCACGGCGCAGGCTTCGGGGGTGCCGAAGTCGTCGTTCATGGCCACGCTGAAGCGCTCGACAAACTCTTCGCCACCCTTGGCCGCCACCCGTGGCAAGCCACGCAGGGCGTGGTAGAAGCGCTCCAGCGCGCCCTTGGCGTCGCGCAGGCTGTCTTCCGAGTAGTTGATCGCGCTGCGGTAGTGGCTGGCCACCAGCAGGTAGCGCACCACTTCCGGGTGATACTTCTCGAGCACGTCGCGAATGGTGAAGAAGTTGTTCAACGACTTGGACATCTTCTCGCCATTGATACGAATCATGCCGCAGTGCATCCAGGCGTTTGCGTACTGCTTGCCGGTGGCCGCCTCGCTCTGGGCGATCTCGTTCTCGTGGTGCGGGAACTCCAGGTCGCTACCGCCGCCGTGGATGTCGAAGCTTTCACCCAGGCAGCAGGTGGACATCACCGAGCACTCGATGTGCCAGCCCGGACGCCCCGGGCCCCATGGCGACTCCCAGCTCGGCTCGCCCGGCTTGACGCCCTTCCACAGCACGAAGTCCAGCGGGTCCTGCTTGGCTTCGTCGACCTCGATACGGGCACCGATGCGCAGGTCTTCGATCTTCTTGCGCGACAGCTTGCCGTAGCCGACGAACTTGCCGACGCGGTAGTACACGTCACCATTGCCTGGGGCATAGGCATAACCCTTGTCGATCAGGGTCTGGATCATCGCGTGCATGCCGGCGATATGGTCGGTGGCACGCGGCTCCTGGTCCGGCGGCAGGATGTTCAGGCGGCGCTCGTCTTCGTGCATCGCGTCGATCATGCGGGCGGTCAGGGCATCGAAGCTTTCGCCGTTCTCGTTGGCCCGGTTGATGATCTTGTCATCGATGTCGGTGATGTTGCGCACGTAGGTCAGCTCGTAGCCGCTCTTGCGCAGCCAGCGGGTGACCAGGTCGAAGGCCACCATGCTGCGGCCATGGCCCAGGTGGCAGTAGTCGTACACGGTCATGCCGCACACGTACATGCGCACCTTGTTGCCATCCAGCGGCTTGAAGGTTTCCTTCGTTTTGCTCAGCGTGTTGTAGATGGTAAGCACGGCGGTTCCTCAGCTGCCCCAGGAGTCACGCAGGGTGACAGTGCGGTTGAACACCGGGCGGCCCGGCTGGCTGTCCTTCAGGTCGGCGCAGAAGTAGCCTTCGCGTTCAAACTGGAAACGGTCCTCGGGCTGCGCCTGGGCCAGCGACGGCTCGGCGCGGCAGCCGCTGAGCACCTGCAGCGAGCCTGGGTTGATGTTGTCCAGGAAGCTGCCGCCCTCCTCGGTCTTTTCCGGGTTCGGCGAGCGGAACAGGCGGTCGTACAGGCGCACTTCGCACTCGACGCTGCCCTCGGCCGGTACCCAGTGGATCACGCCCTTGACCTTGCGGCCTTCCGGGTTCTTGCCCAGGGTGTCCGGGTCGTACGAGCAGCGCAGCTCGACGATGTTGCCGTCGGCATCCTTAATCGCCTCGTCGGCGCGGATCACGTAGCTGCCGCGCAGGCGCACTTCACCGGCCGGTTCCAGGCGCTTGTAGCCCTTCGGCGGCTCTTCCATGAAGTCGTCACGGTCGATGTACAGCTCGCGGGAGAACGGCAGCACGCGCACGCCCATGTCTTCCTTCGGGTGGCGCGGCAGTTCGAGCTGCTCGACCTGGCCTTCCGGATAGTTGGTGATGACCACCTTCAGCGGGCGCAGCACGCACATGGCGCGCGGTGCGGTGCGGTCCAGGTCGTCACGGATGCTGAACTCGAGCATCGACATGTCGACCACGCCGTCGGAACGGTTGGTGCCGATCATTTCGCAGAAGTTGCGGATCGAAGCCGGGGTGTAGCCACGGCGACGGAAGCCGGACAGGGTCGACATGCGTGGGTCGTCCCAGCCTTCGACGTGCTTTTCGTCGACCAGTTGCTTGAGCTTGCGCTTGGACGTGATGGTGTAGTTCAGGTTCAGGCGGCTGAACTCGTACTGGCGCGGGTGCGCCGGCACCGGCAGGTTGTCGAGGAACCAGTCGTACAGCGGACGATGGCCTTCGAACTCCAGGGTGCAGATCGAATGGGTGATGCCCTCGATGGCGTCCGACTGGCCGTGGGTGAAGTCGTAGTTCGGGTAGATGCACCACTTGTCACCGGTCTGGTGGTGGTGGGCATGGCGAATACGGTACAGGATCGGGTCGCGCAGGTTCATGTTCGGCGAGGCCATGTCGATCTTGGCCCGCAGCACGCGCTCGCCATCCTTGAACTCGCCGGCCTTCATGCGCGCGAACAGGTCGAGGTTCTCGTCAACGCTGCGCTCGCGGAACGGGCTGTTCTTGCCCGGCTCCTTGAGGTTGCCACGGTATTCCTTGGCCTGCTCGGGGGTAAGGTCGCAGACGTAGGCCTTGCCACGCTTGATCAGCTCGACCGCCCAGTCGTGCAGCTGGTCAAAGTAGTCGGAGGCGTAGCGCACATCGCCGGCCCAGTCGAAGCCCAGCCACTTGACATCGCTCTGGATGGCGTCGATGTACTCCTGGTCTTCCTTGGCCGGGTTGGTATCGTCGAAACGCAGGTGGCAGACGCCCCCGAATTCCTTGGCCAGGCCGAAGTTGACGCAGATCGACTTGGCGTGACCGATGTGCAGGTAGCCATTGGGCTCCGGCGGGAAACGGGTGACGATGCTGCTGTGCTTGCCCGAGTCCAGGTCGGCCTGGATGATCGGCCGCAGGAAATTCGCAGGGACAGCGGGGGCGCCTTTGGCAGCGGCGTTGGGCGCGTTGTCGGCAGTGGGCTTGCTCATAGGATCCTTGAATGCACGTGTCCGGCCTGGGTAGGCCGATTGAATCAAAGGGCCTATCATAGCCGAAGCAGTCAAGCTGCTGACAGTCGGGCCCGGACAAACTGGCGTGATTTATCACGGCTTTTTGCCGCAGCCTGGCAAAATGGCCAGTGCGCGCCATGTGTCGCGATCGCCTGATCCTGCGTCAGGTGATGACCCGCGCCCTGCGCACCCTAATTCCGATTGCCTTGAAAGAGCGAGTTTCAGCATGTCCAAAGTCAAACTGAGCACCAACCACGGCGACATCGTCCTGCAACTGGACGCCGAGAAAGCGCCGCTGACTACCGAAAACTTCGTTCAGTACGTCAAGGACGGCCACTACAATGGCACCGTGTTCCACCGCGTGATCAAGGGCTTCATGATCCAGGGCGGCGGCTTCGAGCCTGGCATGAGCCAGAAGAAGACCCGCGCCAGCATCCAGAACGAAGCCGACAACGGCCTGAAGAACAAGAAGTACAGCATCGCCATGGCCCGTACCATGGAGCCGCACTCCGCCTCGGCGCAGTTCTTCATCAACTCGTCCGACAACGACTTCCTCAACCACAGCGGCAAGAACGTGCAGGGCTGGGGCTACGCGGTATTCGGCGAAGTGATCGAAGGCCGTGAAATCGTCGACGCCATCGAAAAGGTCGCCACCGGTTCCAAGGCTGGCCACCAGGACGTGCCGAAGGACGACGTGATCATCGAGAAAGCCGAGATCGTTGAGTGATCCTGCTGATCTCCGATCTGCACCTGCAAGAAGAACGCCCGGACATTACCCGGGCGTTTCTTGATCTGCTCGATGGCCGTGCCCGCCACGCCAAGGCGTTGTACATCCTTGGCGACTTTTTCGAAGCCTGGATCGGCGACGATGCCATGACGCCTTTCCAGCAGTCGGTCTGCCAGGCCATGCGTCGGCTGAGCGACAGCGGCACGGCCATCTATCTGATGCATGGCAACCGTGATTTCCTGATCGGCCAAGCCTTCTGCGACGCTGCGGGCTGCACGTTGCTGCACGACCCCAGCGTGATCGAGCTGGGTGGCGAGCAGGTGCTGCTGATGCATGGCGATACCTTGTGCACCCTCGACCTGGCCTACATGAAAATGCGCCGCTTGCTGCGCAACCCGCTGAGCCTGTGGGTGTTGCGGCATCTGCCGCTTTCGGCCCGCTACAAGCTGGCACGCAAGCTACGCAGCGAAAGCCGCTCGCAAACGCGGATGAAGTCCACCGAGATCGTCGATGTCACGCCAGAGGAAGTGCCGAAGGTAATGGCGGCGCATGGTGTACGTACCTTGGTGCATGGGCATACCCATCGGCCGGCGATACACAAGCTGGTGGTCGACGGGCAACCGGCACGGCGTATCGTGCTGGGCGACTGGGACCGCCGTGGCTGGGCCTTGCAGGTTGACGAGCAAGGGTTTCAGCTGGCGCCGTTCGAGTTTTCCTGACCGACCGAGGCACCTTCTTCGCGGGCATGCCCGCTCCCACAGGTACTGCACCAAGGCTGCAAGCGGTGCGGTACCTGTGGGAGCGGGCGAGCCCGCGATGAGGCCGGTATGCCCTACTGCTGGACCACCGCCCCCTTGTCCCCCTCACTGATCACCACTTCCCGGTACTCCGGGTCAGCCTTGATCTGCGCCTCGGTAAACGGAATCACCGCCAGTTGCCCGGCTGCAAACGCCTTGGTCTGATCACCGGCATGCACCGAAGCCGCTTCACTGGACTGGGAAAACGCCAGCAGCCCACGGGCCTCTGGCCCTTGGTCGGTAAAACTGACCAGTTGCAGGTAGCTGGTACCACTGACCACCAACCGCTTGCCCTGCCCATGCGGCACACTGTAGATCGCGTTGTACACGCCCAACGCCTGCGGGCCACCCGGCACCGGCGTACCATCGCCCGCCTGTTGCACCTGCCCCCAGCGCACCTCCCCTGCCATACCGCTGTCACGCACCTGCTCGAGCGACGCCAATGCGGCCTGATGCAACAGCTTGCGCACGGCCGCCTGCTCGACCGCCAACCCGCGCGGGGTGTGCTGCGGATCGGCAGGGTCAAAGGCCACCCGCCAGCTTTGCGGGTGCTCGGCCAGGGCGTCGAACAGGTTCTGGAAATGCACCAGGCCAATGCCGCTGTCCAGGTCAGCCTTGCCGTTCCAGGCCGCCAGGCTGCTGCATACCGCCCGCACATCCGCATCGGCGCCCTTGCACCACTGCAGCAGGTCAGGCAGTAGCAGGCTGGCCAGGTAGACCTCGTCATCGGTCACCATGCGCTGCAGGTCGTCAGCGCCCAGGCGGGCCGTACCCTGCAGGCGTTGCAGGGCAAAGCGGCCACGCATGCCCAGCGGCTGGTCACTGCGGCTGACCAGCGGCGAATAACCGGTCAGCGGCTGCGCCGGGTTGGCCATCCAGGCCGGGTCGTTGGAGTTCTGCACGAAATCCTCGCGCTCCAGGCTCGGCAGCAGCCGCGCAGGGAAGATCCCAGGCTGTGCGGCCTGCGCATCGACCTTCCACTGGCACGCGCTGCGTGAGCCATCCAGTACCACCAGGCGCCCCTGCGCCTGCGGGTTGCTGCACGCACTCAGCAGTTGCTGATCCACATAAGGCACCACTGACTGGTTCAGGTACAAGGCCTTGCCTGCCGGGTCTACCGCCAGCGTGTTGACCCAGGGAATACCCTGCAGCTGTTCGATCGAGCCTTTCAACGTAGCCAGGCTGTCGGCACGGTTGATCTGGTACCACTGCTGCAACACCCGGGTGTTCTCGAGGTTGGCGTCGCGCAGGCTGTAGGCAGCATGTGCATCCCAGTCCAGGCGCCCCGGCCATTGCACCACCGGGCCGAATTGCGAGCTGTAGACCTGGCGCTGCACCTGGCTCAGGCTGCCATCCTCGGCCTTTACCGCAACACTGACGGTTTGCCGGGCCAACGGCAGCGACTTGCCATCGAGCAGGTAGCGGGTCGGGTCCTTGGGGTCGAGTTGCAGGCGGTACAGGGTGAAGTGATTCGACGTATCGACGGTGTGCGTCCAGGCCAGATGCTGGTTGAAGCCGATGTTGACCACCGGCAGGCCCGGCAATGCCGCCCCCATGACATCGAGCTGGCCGGGAATGGTCAGTTGCATCTGGTAGAAACGCATGCCGCCCATCCACGGGAAGTGCGGGTTGGCCAGCAACAGACCGCGGCCATTGGCCGAACGCCGGGCCCCGACAGCCACCGCATTGCTACCGCGCTCCGTGGCAAAACGCTGTTGCCTGGCCAGCGCCGCGGCAAACCCTGCCGGCGCCGGCTGGCTGGCCTGCGTTGGCGGTTGCGCCCCGGCCAGCGCTTCGACGAACTGCCCGACACCGCCTTCGGCGAGCAGCCGACGGGTCAGCCTGACCAGGTCCTCGCTGCTGATCGGCCGCAGCCACTCGCCGGTGCCACATTCGGCGGGCAACCCCTGGCTGCGGCGCTCGGCCAGCGCCCGGTTGAACCCGCTGGCATAGCCTGCCAGCAGCGCCCGTACCGGCGCCGGCTGCGCCTGCAAGAACGCATCGACTGCCGCCGGAGTGTTGAGCCAGGTGAAGAATACGTCGCTGGCCAGGTTGTCACGCTGCTCAAGGGTCTTGCCCTTGGCACCGAAGTAGCGTGAGCGCTCGCCACTCACGGTCAGCACTTCATTGGCCAGCAGGCACAAGTTGTCCTGGGCGTAGGCGTAGCCGATGCCATAACCCAGGCCGCGCTCGTCCTTGGCCACGATGTGCGGCACACCGTAAGTGGTTCGGCGAATCTGCGCACTGGCATCGGCTGCGGCGGACTGCACCGGCACTGCGCCAACGCTGAAGGCTACCAGGGCGGCGGCCAGGCCAGCGCAAGTCATGGGACGGGAAAGTGGAAACACAGGCACTCCTCGGCTTCGGGGATCATCCCGATCAGACGAATGGCCAAATGAAAATTTTACGTATTACAAGGCAATGGAACGTCTTGAACAGAACCAGATTTTTTTTGCGAGTGGGCTGCAGTTTTTCCGTTCTCATTCGTCCTAGTAAGTGAGGCACCCAAATTTCGGGTTCGTCCACGAAAAGGAGCATTCACATGTACAACCCGCAACCCTCGATCCAGGCTGGGCGCGTCCCAGGCAAAGCGCCCAGGGAACAGGACGTTTTTGCTGACGAACGCATCGGCAACGAACAGATCCGCGAGCTGTTGCGCAGTTTCGGCCTGCGTACCAGCCTGATCCGCCTCAAGGTCATCGATGCCTTGCACGCCGCCGACCGCAATGGCCGCAGCATTGGCGTGCGCGGCGTGCACGCGCAGCTGGAACAGCTGGATATCCCGCTGTCGTTCCTCAGCGTGCGCGAAGTGCTCAAGCGGCTGTGCAGCGAGGGCGTCATCCAGCTGGGCAGCGACAAATGCTACAGCCTCGACCCCCAGGCGCGCGCCGTGCTGGAACGAACGCCTTTGCGCTGAGCGCATGGCCGGCCATACCTGGCCGGCCAGCCAAAGTCAGGGTTTGACCTTGCGCCGCAGGATGCCGTTGATCACCACGACCACCACGGCGATGGCGATGGCCAGCATCTGGAAGGTCTGCTCACTGATCGTGCCCTGCTTCTGCAGGTGGGACAGGCCCAGCATCAGGCCCAGTACCACCAGGATGATCAGAAGGGAGTATTTGAGGCGCTGCACGTGTGTCATCGAAGGTTCCTTGCAACATCAGGGGCAAATGGCTCGCAACGAGCCGCGGCAATGATACAACGGCCACCGGCCCCGGCGCTGCATTTCCTGCTGGGTGGGTCGGCGCCTGCCTGAAAGCATGGGGCTCCCAAGCACCCACGCCGGAGGCACCATGTACAAACCCCTTCTGTTCGCGTCGCTATTGCTGACCCCCTTTTCCCTTCATGCGCTGGACACCCGCCAGACCTCGGCCGAGCAACTGCTCGAACTGGGCCGCGAACTGGCTGCCCAAGCTGGCGCCAGCCAATGGCAACAACTGTGGCAGCGCGTGCGCCAGGCCGGTTACCTGCAGGCAAAAGGTGCGTCGGTGCATTTCACTGCCCCCCAGGCGCAACTGCCAGAGCTGGCCCGGCAAACCCTGGCCCAGGCCGACCGGGTACAAGCGCAACAGCAGACCCAGGCACTGTATCGCCGCCGCTTTGCCGACCAGGTCATCGGCCAGCGTGACGGGCAGCCGCTGCATGCCCTGTGCCTGCTGGTCGATTGGCGCACGCTGCCACAAGGCATGCGCGACTCCCCTCAGGCCTACCTGCGCAGCGCCAGCCTGTTGAGCAGCTATCCGTGTGATTGATGGTTATCACACCCTGCGCGCAACACAAGGAGTGAGCTGATGGGAAATCACCCGCTACAGCCAGATGTTGAAGCCATGTCCTACAACGCCGGATATCGCTGCCTGCAAAACCTGTTCGCGGAAGCTACAACCCCCAACCCATATGCCGCCTAGCGACATGCCTCGGCTGTCACAGAAAATCCAGTCACACCTTCGACATAACGCCGCTGGTGATCGGGTAGCACAGCCCATCCGTCCCGAAGGAGCGCCATATGCAAATGCCAGACTTGAGCCACATCGATATCAGCCAACTGCCCCACTCGCTGCAGGCCCTGATCGACTGCATCGGCATCGACAACGCCTACCAGCTGACCTGCGCCTACGGCGGCAGGCCCAAGTACATCCCCAAGCACCGCGAGCGCACCAAGCTTGCCGACGTGCTGCCGCCCGAAGCGCTCGACGCGCTGATCAAGCGCTTTGCCGGTGTCGCCCTGGAAATCCCCAAGGCTGACCATTTCATGCGCCAGTTGCGCAACCTGCAGATCCAGAAGGAAAGCGCCAGCGGCCTGTCACGCAGCCTGCTCGCTGACAAGTACGGCCTGAGCCTGCGCCAGATTGGCAACATCCGCCGGCAAGAACCTTGCGCGCGCTGAAGCCCCCGGCATCGTCACCACCATTGACGGCCACGTTTTGAACCCAACCAGAAGAGAACCCAGCAATGTCGATAGATAACAGCCTCATCGGTTCCGTAATCAATGCCTTGCCGATGGACCGCATGATCGCAGGCCCCCTGCAGGCCATGGTCCAGGCCCAGGTCACCGCCAGCAAATCCTACGCCGACTTCCTGATGCAGGTGTGCGTCCAGGACGGCAAGGCCGTGGCCATCCAGTTCGACTACGACGAAACCATCGTCGACGAACAAGGCGAGTACAAGGGCGTGGTCAGCAAGACCATGAAAGTGCCGCTGGTGGCAGCCATCACCCACCCGAACATCTCCATCGAAGAAGGCAACGTCGAGTTCGAGCTGGTCATCAACCAGATGTCGGAAGACGTTTCCAGCAAGGACATGAGCGCCGAGGCAAGCGGTTCGCTGGGTTGGGGGCCGTTCAGGCTCAACGTGAAAGGCAGCGTCAGCCACAAGTCCACGCAAACCCGCAAGACTGACACCCGCGCCCGCTACGCCTTCAACACGACCTTGAAGCGCCAGGACCCGCCTGAAGCGATGATGCGGGTGATCGACTTCCTGACCGACGCCGCGACAAAGCCGACCGTGGTCAAAACCGCCACACTGGAAAGCCAGGACTTGATTTCCCAGGCCGATACCTTGAAGAACCCTGCCGCCGACGGCGCTTCGGCCCTCGCCGCCGCCACCTCTTGAGACGCACCTCCCTGCCCCGAACAGCCCCCCTGACCAGCAACAGGGGGGCACCACCTGGCCTGAGGAGTCGAAGCATTGGATAAATCCCCCGCCCCCATGACTTCCATCGACCTGCGCGAAATCACCCGTGGCCTGCAGGAAGCCGCCAGTGCTACCAACAGCCTGATCGCGCAGCAGTACATCAACCTGTTCGACCAGTTCTTCGAATGCGACACCGAAGCGTTGGGCGCGCCCATGAAAGCCAAAATGGTCGAAGTGGCCATGGACGGCCAGCACATCATGCGCGTACCGCTGTTCGCGCTGGTGTCGCCAAAAGGCCTGGCCCTCGAGCGCATGCAGGTCGACCTTTCGGTAAGGGTCAAAGGCACCGAAGCACAGCAGGCACTGCTGACTGCAGGTGAAAACAAGGCGGCCAGCTTCAAGGTCACCATCGGCGGCCAAAGCCGTCAGGGCGACAGCCGTGACCCCGATGAAGTGCAGATCCGCATGCAGTTCCAGGCCAGCGAACCGCCGGAAGCCCTCAACCGGTTGATCGAGGAATACACCAGCCTGATCATCCCGGTACGCGCCCCCAGCCCGCCGCCATCGCCCGATACCAATGAGTTCATCGAAGCGGCTACTGTCCGTTGACGGCCGCCCTGCGCCAGCTCAGAAGTCGCGCTTGTAGAAGATGTCCAGTGAACTGGCCAGCCCGCTGGCAGCTTCGAGGTACACCTTCTTGCTCAGCTTGTAGCGCAATGCAATGGTGTTGGCGGGCTCGAACACCCCCACCCCGTAGCGCAGGCTCAGTTTCTCGGTGAGGTTGCCGCTGGCGACCACGCTGGTGGTATTGCCCGAACCTTCGGTGTCCAGCTGGAAGTCGTCGATGCCCAGGCTCGAGGCCAGGCTGCCGGTGATGCCGGCGCTACCCGCCAGGCCCAGGCCCAAGGCAGCCTCGGCGAGCATGTTGTTGTCTTCACCGGACGTGCCCAGCGGCCGCCCCAGTACCAGGTACGACAGCGCCTGCTCCTGGCTCATGGCCGGTTCCGAGAACACCTTGCTTGTGGGCTGCTCGGCACTGCCGCTCAGGCGGATACCGGCAATCACATCGTCGACCTTGCGGATCGCTTCAATGTCCAGGTATGGCTGGTCGATCGGGCCTGCGAACAACAACCGCGCACGGCGGATGGTCAGGCGCTGGCCGTAGGCGCGGTAGCGGCCATCGGCCAGGTTCAGCTCGCCACGGGTGTCGAGGTTGTCGCCGATGTGCACATGGCCGAGCAGGTTGGCCGTGAGACCAAAGCCGCTGAACGAAAGCTTGTCGCGGCCCACTTCGACATCGATGTCCATGGCCATCGCCATGGGCGGTTTGCCCTCTTCGGTCTGGTGGCCGACGATCACCGTGTCATCCGAGACCTTGACGGTGGACGGTGGCAGCTCGCGCACAGTGATCGCACCCTTGGGCACCTGTACCTTGCCGGTCACCGCCAGCTTGTCGTCGATCAGGCGCAAGGTCAGGTCTGGGGCGACCTCCAGCGTCGCATAGGGCTCGACCGTGACGGGCAGTTGCTGGCCCTGCAGACGCAGGTCCATGCCCAGTGCCTGGCCCCAGGTCAGGTTGCCATTGAGCTGGCCACGCCCCGCCTCGCCACTGCGCCAGCCGCCGTTGAGCTGTACCTGCTCGCCGGCAATCAACGCCTGCAATGACAGGTCCTCGAGGCTGACCGGCAGCTCGGCACCACTGACTTCGCCGCCACTGAGCATCAGGTTGCCGTTGACCTGCGGCGCCAGCAAGGTGCCCGACAACCTGCCACTGCCATTGAGCTGCCCGGCCAGACGCTCGACCATCGGCACGAACGGGCGCGCCACCGAAAGGTCGAGGCCTGCCAGCTGGAAATCACCCGACAGCGGTTTGTTGCTGCCCAGTGGATCCAGGCGGGTGTTGACGTTCAGCTCGCCCAGGCGCTCGCCGCGGAACGCCAGGCGGGTATCGATGCGCCTTGGCGCCAGCGTGCTGTCCAGGCGCAGGGCCTGGTACGGGAAGTCGACCCAGCGGTCCTTGTCGCGCACGCGCAGGGTACCGCCACTGGCGTCGACGACGATGTTGCCCTTGGGGCCGCTGGCCGGGATGTCCAGATTGATGTCGGCATTGAGCAGGCCCTGCCAGGCGAAGTCCTTCGGCAGCCACTGGGCCAGGCTGTCCAGCGGGAACTGCTTGAGGTGGTAGCGCAAGCGTGGCTCGGGGGCCAGACGCTGGTCGTCGCCGCACAAGCTGGCCTGGCCGGAGCGCCAGCAGTGCGCAGCAAAGTCCAGCTGGCCGCTGGCCAGCCGCTGCAGGCGCGCCGGTGCCTGCAGCCGCCAGTCCTGGCCGCCGGCCTGGATCCGCCCACTGGCCAGGCGCCCGCGCCAGTCACCCTTGTTCAACTGGCCATCCAGGCCGAGGTCGAGTTTGAGCTGCGGGCCGTCCAGCGCCAGGGTCAAGGCTTGCTGGCGAATGTCGCCTTTGCCGTTGGCCTGCAAGGTGCCCAATGCCGTGTCACCCAGGTGAATGCCGCTGGCCTTCAGTTCGATCACGCCACGCTGGGCGTTGTCCAGGCGGGCGTCCAAGTCCAGCTGCTGCACGCGGTTTTCCGCCTGGGCCAGCCGCTGGCCCTGCAGGGCCAGCGTACCTTGCGGGGCCTGCAAGGTGCCGGCGACGTCAAGCCGGCCCTTGACCTGGCCCTGCAACCTTGGCCACAACTGGCCCAGGCGCGGCAGGTCGAGGTCGAGCCGCCCGGCCAGGCGTTGCTGCAGGCTGCCACTGCCATTGATGCGGTTATCCCCCAGCTGGACTGCCAGGGTACCCAAGGTCCAGCTCTGCCCTGCCCCCTGGGCCTCGACCTTGAGCACTGCCGGCTGGCCGCGCAGGCGGCCTTTCAGGTCTAGCTGGGCATCGAGGCTCAAGGCGTCGCCTTTCATCTCGCCTTTGCTGCGCAGCGGCCCCGCCAGGGTACCCGGCAGCTCGGCCAGCCAATAGGCTGGGTCGAGCGCCGACAACTGCAGGTCGACATCCCATGCCAAGGTGTCGGCAAAGCGCACGGCGACACTGCCGGCAGCCTTGCCTTGCCCGGCGGTCAGCGCCAACTGCGGCAGCTTCACCTGGCTCAGGTCACCTTCGAAGGGGCTGGCCAGGCTGAACGCGCCAGCCGGGCCATCCAGGTCGCCATTGAAGGTGCCCTGGTAGTTGCCATCGCGATAATGCACCTGGGCCATGAGCCGCTTGAGGGTGACCTCAGGGGGCGTCTCCAGCGGATACAGGCGCAGCCACGGAAAGTCCTGCCAGTCCAACTGGGCGTCGGCGACCAGGCCTTGCTGCCAGTCAGCCGTGGCTTGCATCTTGACCCGCTGGGTATCGCTGGCGCTCAGGTCCAGGGCATCAAGCCTGGCGCCTTTGCTGTCGACCAGCCCGGACAACAGCAAGGCGATCGGCGACTGCTCGGCTGGCAGGCTGGCCGACCCCGACAGTTGATAGCCCTTGAGCAGGTCGCCGCGGGCGTCGAGCTTGAGCTGGTTGAACTGCACGGTGTCGGGCAACGAGGCGGCCGGCTTGAATGCCTCGGAGCGGATCTGCAAAGTCGCCGGCAGGTGCTCGGCCAACGCCTGCAATTGCCCGTTCAGCGTGGCGTCGAGGTAACCGCTGCTGGTGCCGGCGAGTTTCAGGGTTTTCTGCAACTCGCCGGTGGCAGTCAGCGCCAACTGCCAGGGTTTGCCGTCTACCGTTGGCAGTTGCAGCTGCGCCTGGAGTTGTACCGGCCAGTCAGCTTCGGGCTGCAGATTGCCTTGCAGGTTCAATTGCAGGTCGTCACGCTTCAGCTGCAGGCTGTCGACGCGCAGCCCGGCATTGGTCCAGTGCGCCGCCAGTTGCAAGTCGCCAAGCAGGTCATTGCCATCCAGCCGCAACTGGCCAACCTTGACCTCACCCAGTTCGATGGCCAGCGGCAAGCGCAGGGCCGGCAACTGCAGCGGGCCACTGTCGGCCGATTCGGCGCTGGGCGCAAAGGCCATGTCGATACGTTGCGCCTGCAACTGGTCAATGCACAAGGTAGAGCGCAGCAGGCATGCCGGCGACCAGGCCAGCAGCGGTGCCTGCAAATCTACCGTGCTGCCGGCATCGGCCCAGATAAGCCGGCTGGCTTGCCAGCTACCGGCCAGGCGGCCCTGGAAATCAGCCACCTCAAGCCCGGGCACCTTGCCCAGCACCCAGCGGCTGCCGGCTTCGGTCCCCAGCAACAGGCCGAGTACCAGGCCCAGGCTTGCGGTTACCCCCAGCAGGCCCGCCAGAATGTACTTGATCACGCGTTTCACAGCTCAGGCCCCATGGAAAAGTGCAGGCGAATTCCCCCTTCATCATCCAGCGCCTTGGCCAGGTCCAGGCGCAGCGGCCCGACCGGCGACACCCAGCGCACGCCAAAACCGACACCGGTCTTGAGGCTTGGCAGTTCCAGGTCGTTGAACGAGTTGCCCTGGTCGACGAAGGTTGCCAGCCGCCACTTCTCGGTCAGTGAATACTGGTACTCGACGCTGCCGGCGACCAGGTAGCGCCCACCAATGCGGTCGCCGTCGCTGTTCTTCGGCGACAAGGTCTGGTAGTCATAGCCACGCACGCTCTGGTCGCCACCGGCGAAGAAGCGCAGCGACGGCGGGATGTTGTTCTTGAAGCCATTGGTCGCGCTGCCACCGAACTGCACCCGGCCGAGCAAGCGATGGTCATGGCCAAGCGTGGTCAGGCCCTTGAGCAGCACGTTGCCATGCAGCAGGTTGGTGTCCGAGACCAGCCCTTCCTTGGCTACCTGTACATCGAACTGCAGGCGGTAGCCGTTATGCGGGTCGATGCGGTTGTCACTGCGCAGGAAGGAGTAACTCACCCCCGGCATCAACAGGTTGCTCAGCCCGGAGTCATCACCCAGACGGTACTCCTCGCGCTGGTACTTGAGGGAAATCACCCGCTGCCAGCCGCTTGGCAGCTTGCTGTGCCACTCGGGGCCCACCGTCAGCAGTTTGCTGAGGGTGTCGGTGCCGGCAATCTCTTCGTTCTGGTAGCCGCCGGCAAAGCGCAACTTGTCGGTCAGCGGCGGGTCGAGGGGGATGTCGTACCAAAGGCCGACGTTCTGCCGGGGTGCCGACAGTTCGGTTTCCCAGCCGTAGCTATGGCCTTGCGGGTTGACCCAGTGGCGGGTCCAGTTGGCCTTGCCGCGGGGCCCGACGTCGGTCGAGAAGCCCAGGCCCAGGCCCAAGGTGCGCGGTTTGCGGGTTTGCAGGCGGACATCCACGGGGATTTCTTCGCCCACGGCGGCGGTGGGCGCCGCATCCACGCGCACGCCTTCGAAGTAGCCGCTCGATTGCAGGTCATTGTTCAGCTCGGCGATCAGTTCCGAGTCGTAAGGTGTACCCGGCTTGAACGAGACCATACGCTGCAGCAGGTCGTCGTCCAGCGGTGTGTCGCCACCGAAGGTGACCGCGCCCAGGTGATAGCGCGGGCCGCTCTGGTAGACCAGTTCGATATCGGCCACACCGGCCTGGGGGTCTACCGCCAGGCGCTGGCGGCTGAAGCACCCACTGAAGAAGCCGTAGCGCGATGCCTGGTTCTGGATCAGCCGCTTGGCATCTTCGTAATGGCCGTGGTTGAGTTGTTCACCCGTGCGCAGGGCCTTGCTGTCGGGCACGCGGAAAGCCTTCATCTCACTGGCGGGGCCTTCGATGCGTATGGTCACGTTGCGCAGGCGAATCGGCTCGCCAGGGTCGATGGTGATGATCAGTTGCGGGGAACGGTCAGCCTCGCTGGCGGGCTTGACCTCTGTGTCGATCTGCGCCTGGTAGTAGCCAAGTGCCTGCGCGGCTTTGCGCGCCTGCTCCTGGGCGCCGCGACTGAAGCGCAGCAGCGCTTCTTCATCGCGGTCGCCAAGGTTACCGATATAGCCTTCGACATTGGCCTTGAGCGCCTTGTTGGCCGGTTTGACCTTCACCAGCAACTCACTCTGGCCCCATGCTGCGAAACTGGCGACCCAGATAACCAGGCCCCAGGTCAATCTTCCTGAATACGTCATGCGGCGCATGCTACCAGAGCCGGGCGCTCAAGGGAGCCGTCGCGCGGTTCGCTCAGGCAAAAGCAGAATTGGAAGAGACCGGGTTGGGATGGAAGAACACCCTCTCACGGATTGGTCCTACAGCCACCTCGCCAATTTCCTCATAGCCCTGGCGCTGGTAAAAGGCCAGGTAGTGCTCGTTGCCGGTGTCCAGCACCACTCCCTGCGTACCAGGGTCGTCTGCACACCAGTCATGCACAGCTTGTAACAATTGCTCGCCGTAGTGCTTGCCCTGGAACTGCGGGTGCACGCCCAGCAGCGGCAGCACATGCACCTCGTCGGTGGGCAGGCAGGTGGCCAGGGCGGCCTGGTAGTCCATGTAGCGGCGCGTACAGCGCAGGCCGGTGCCCATTATCATGCGCAGGCGCCAGGCCCAGCTGTCGGCTACGCCCAGCCGGCGCATCGGCGGCACGATCAGGGCCATGGCGATCAGGCGGTCTTCCACCAGCAGGCCGATGGCGGGCAGTTGCAGGTAGAAGTGCTGGCGTACCCACTCGCGCACCATCACCCGCAGACGCCGCTCGTAGCCTGGGCGCTGGGCCTCGAAGATATAGGCGAAGGTAGGTTCGTGACGGTAGGCGTTATACAGAAGCGAACGCGCCTCACGACTGTAGCCGTCATCGAGCAGGCAGACACGGGCCGGAGCGGCAGTGGTTTCGGGCATTGCGGGCAGTCCTCCTGGAATGGGCTCATGGGTGCCTTGGAAAGGACGTTAGCAGCAGGCTGCCGAAGCCGCCATGCTGGTGATGGCAAGCGATGTCGGCTAGCATCGCGCCTTTTACCGGGATCATCTTTCCATGAAGATCGTCTGTTTCAACATCAACGGCCTGCGGGCCCGCCCGCACCAGCTGGCGGCGCTGATCGAAAAGCACCAGCCGGACGTGATCGGCCTGCAGGAAACCAAGGTCAGCGACGATCAGTTCCCGCTGGCCGACGTGCAGGCGCTGGGCTACCACGTGCATTACCACGGCCAGAAAGGCCACTATGGCGTGGCCCTGCTGTCCCGCCAGGCACCGCTGAGCCTTCACAAGGGTTTTGCCAGCGATGAGGAAGACGCTCAGCGCCGCTTCATCTGGGGCACCTTCGCCGATGCCGATGGCAACCCGATCACCATCATGAACGGCTATTTCCCTCAGGGTGAAAGCCGCGACCACCCCACCAAGTTCCCGGCCAAGCAGCGCTTCTACAGCGACCTGCAGGCGCTGCTGGAGGGCCAGTTCCGCAACGACCAGCCACTGCTGGTGATGGGCGACATGAATATCTCGCCGCAGGACTGCGACATCGGCATCGGCCCGGACAATGCCAAGCGCTGGCTCAAGACTGGCAAGTGCAGTTTCCTGCCGGAAGAGCGCGAGTGGATGGAGCGCTTGAAGGGCTGGGGCCTGGTGGACAGTTTCCGCCACCTTTACCCGGAAGTGGCCGACCGCTTCAGCTGGTTCGACTACCGCAGCCGCGGTTTCGAGGACGAGCCCAAACGCGGCCTGCGCATCGACCTGATCATGGCCTCCCAGCACCTGGTGCCGCGGATCAAGGATGCAGGTGTGGACTACGAACTGCGCGGGATGGAAAAGCCGTCGGACCATGCGCCGATCTGGCTGGAATTGAGCTGATCGCCGGGGGCTGCTACGCAGTCCATCGCCGGCAAGCCAGTTCTTGCACCCGTGGGCTGGCTTGCCGGCAAAGGAGCCGGCCCAGCCACTGGAGAATTTTCAGGGGCGGTGCTCGGTCTGGATATACCGCAACACAGCATCACAGATCATGGCCTTGTGACGCAGCTTGACCTGCTCATCGGACAGGTCGATCTGGAAGATCTCGCCAAAGGTGTGGCGGTTCGAAACCCGGTAGAAGCAGAACGAGCTCATCAGCATGTGCAGGTCGATGACCTCGATGCCGGTGCGGAACACACCTTCCTGCACCCCACGGCGCAAGGTATTGCCCAGAGCCTCGAGCACCAGGCTGCTCATTTCGCGAATCGCCGGCGACTGCTTGACGTACTCGCCATAGTGGATGTTTTCGGTGCAGATGATCCGCACGAAATCGACGTTGCGGTCGTGGTGATCGAAGGTGAACTCCACCA
Source organism: Pseudomonas shirazica (assembly GCF_015168335.1). Lineage (NCBI taxonomy): Bacteria > Pseudomonadati > Pseudomonadota > Gammaproteobacteria > Pseudomonadales > Pseudomonadaceae > Pseudomonas > Pseudomonas shirazica. Next base: position 2,072,452 of record NZ_CP063456.1, on the reverse strand, counting down.
GCCGGCGGATCGCCTGCTCGGCCGGCAGCGACTCAAGGTCCAGGCTTTGTTCGGTCTTGCGGATGTCGCCGTACAGCTTGATCAGGCACTCGCAGTACAGCTGCTCCTTGCTGCCGAAGTAGTAGTAGATCATGCGCTTGGAGGTGGCGGTGCGCTCGGCGATGGCGTCGACGCGGGCACCAGCCAGCCCTTGCTGGACGAACTCGTTGATGGCGGCCTGGAGGATGTCCTCGCGGGTTTTCTCGGGGTTGTTCTTGCGCGTCTTGCGCCCCCCTTCGGTTTCAGGCTGGCCGAGGCTGACTACGGAATCACTCATACCCACTCACAGGCTGTTTATTGGAATGAGGGGGATTATCCGCGAGCGCGGCCATGCAGGGAAGCGCGCTGTTGGTCGGGTAGCCACCACCCCACGGCTGCTGCCTACCCGCAAACGCTGCCTGCACTGGCCAAGGGCCACGCTGGTCGCAGAGCAGGCACCTCGGAGTGCGAAGGCCCTGCACGCTCTCGTCATCGAATGGCCTGCCGGGAGCCTGGCAAGTGAATGTGAAATGGACCAGACGTCACAAAACAAAAGGATATAAAAATAACAAAACAATCTAACAAAAAGAGATATAAAAATTGAATGCCAAACGCCACCTCCCTAGTCTGGGCGCATCGCTTCCCTCCCCGTTCAAGGAGCAATGCCCATGCCCGCCCGTGCCTTTTCCCCCCTGCGCCGCCTGTTGATCGGCGGCTTGCTGGCCAGTGTCGCCAGTACCCTGTTGCCCTGGTCCCAAGCCCTGGCCGACGAGGCCAGGACCCTGCGTATCGGTTACCAGAAGTTCAACAGCATCAACATCCTCAAGGGCAGCGGTGCCCTGGAGAAGGCCCTGGCGCCGCAAGGCGTGAAAGTCAGCTGGCACGAGTTCGCCGCCGGCCCGCAGTTGCTCGAAGCCTTGAGCACCGGCGCCATCGACCTCGGCCATGCCGCCGACGCCCCCTCGGTGTTCGCCCAGGCCGCAGGCAAGCCGGTGGTGTACCTGGCCGCCGAGCAGCCCTACCCACGTGGCATCGGCCTGGTGGTACGTGAGCAGGACCACCTGGCCAGCGTGCAAGACCTCAAGGGCAAGCGCGTGGCCACCGGCCGCGGCTGGAACGCCCAGTATCTGCTGGCCGTTGCCCTGGAACAGGCCGGCCTCAGCTACCAGGACATCACCCCGGCCTACGTCAACAACGCCGCCGATGCCGTGGCTGCCCTGCAATCGGGCAGTGTCCAGGCCGTGACCCTGTGGGACCCGTTCCTCGCCGCGGCAGAAAGCCAGCCGGGCCTGAAGAACCTGCGCGACGGCAGCGGCCTGTCCAACAACCGCACCTTCTACCTGTCCACCGCCAGCTTCGCCGACCAGCATCGCGCATTGCTGAAGACCTTCTTCGCCGAGCTGGCCAAGGTCAGCCAATGGGCCAACGCCAAGCCTGCGGAAGTCGCCGCACTGCTGGCCCCACAACTCGGGATCAACGCCAACGTGCTGCAAGCGGCCAGCGAGCGGCGCAACTACAATGCCGTGGCCATCACCCCAGAGATCGTTGCCGAGCAACAAAAGCTGGCCGACACATTCCAGGGCCTGGGCCTGATTCCACGCAAGCTGCAGGTGGCCGACGCGGTCTACCCGGCTTCCGTGTTGCCTTGAGCGGAGCGCGCCCACCATGCCCCGCCCGATTCGCTTCAACGCCTTCAGCATGAATGCCGCCAGCCACCAGTCCCCCGGCCTGTGGCGCCACCCGCGCAACACCAGCGTGGCCTTCAATTGCCTGGGCTACTGGACCGACCTGGCCCGCCTGCTCGAACGCGGCTTGTTCGATGCCCTGTTCATCGCCGATGTGCTGGGCATCTACGACGTCTACCAGGGCGGCCCCGAAGCCGCCCTGCGCGGTGGCGTGCAGGTGCCGGTCAACGACCCGCTGCTGCTGGTGCCGGCCATGGCCGGGGTTACCGAGCACCTGGGCTTCGGCGTCACCTTCTCGCTCACCTACGAACACCCCTACCCGTTCGCCCGGCGCATGTCGACGCTCGACCACCTGAGCAATGGCCGGGTCGGCTGGAACATCGTCACCGGCTACCTCGACAGCGCCGCGCGTAACCTGGGCCTGGCGCGCCAGTTGGGCCACGACCAGCGCTACGACCTGGCCGAGGAATACCTGCAGGTGCTGTACAAGCTATGGGAGAAAAGCTGGGACGACGATGCGGTGCTGCTGGAGCGTGACAGCGGGCGCTATATCGAACCCGCCCGGGTGCACCCCATCAACCATGTGGGCGAGCACTTCCAGGTGCCGGGCATGCACCTGTGCCAACCTTCGCCGCAACGCACGCCGGTGCTGTTCCAGGCCGGTGCTTCGGCACGCGGCCAGCAGTTCGCGGCGCGGCACGCCGAATGCGTGTTCATCAGCGGGCCGACGCCCACGGTACTGCGCCGCTACGCCGACGGCATCCGCCAGGCCAGCGAGGTGGCCGGGCGTGGCCGGGACGAGGTGCTGATCTACGCCCAGGCGCTGTTGATCGTCGCCCCCACGCGGGAGGAGGCCGAAGCGCGCTTCGCCGAATACCGCCGTTATGTCGACCTGGACGCCGCCCTGGCACTGCTGTCGGGCTGGACCGGCATCGACTTTGCCGGCCTCGACCCCGATGCGCCCATCGAATACGTCGAGAACGATGCCGGCCGCGCAGCCCTGGCCGCCTTCACCGCCGCCGACCCGAACCGCCGCTGGACCGTGCGCGAGGCTGCCGAGTTCGTCGGCCTGGGCGGCCGTGGCCCGGTGCTGGTGGGGGCTGCCAGCGAGGTGGCCGACCAGCTGGAAAGCTGGCTGGACCAGACCGGCATCGATGGCTTCAACCTGACCTACGCAGTGCAACCAGACGACCTTGCAAATGTGGTCGAGCTGCTGGTGCCGGAGTTGCAACGCCGTGGCCGCTACCCGCTGAGTTATGCCGAAGGCACCTTGCGCCACAAGCTGTTCGGCCAGGGCGACCGCTTGCCGGAAGGGCACGCTGGCCGGCAGGTTCGCATTCAGCCGGCAAATACCGGGTATTCCAACATTTAATTTGTGGATGGCACGCACTCGACCCTATTCTGTCGCCACATCCCCTGCGCCGCACCGGCCGGTGCGGTTCACGGCATGGGGAGAGAACAACAAGTCGAGATCGTCCATGTCGAACCATTCGTACTTCGCCCCCCACGGTGGGCACCCGGCTCAGACCGAGCTGCTGACTGACCGTGCCATGTTCACCGAAGCCTATGCCGTCATCCCCAAGGGCGTGATGCGTGACATCGTCACCAGCCACCTGCCGTTCTGGGACAAGATGCGCATGTGGGTCATCGCCCGCCCGCTGACCGGTTTTGCCGAAACCTTCTCCCAGTACATCGTCGAAGTGGCCCCGGAAGGCGGCAGCGAACGCCCTGAGCTGGACCCGAACGCCGAAGCCGTGGTGTTCATCGTCGAAGGCGAACTGGACATCACCGTCGAAGGCAAGCACCACACCCTGGTACCGGGCGGCTACGCCTTCCTGGCCCCGGGCGCCGAGTGGAGCCTGCGCAACAACAGCAAGTCCAACGTGACCTTCCACTGGCTGCGCAAGCACTACCAGAAGGTCGAAGGCCTGGACGTTCCCGAGTCGTTCGTCACCCACCGTGACAACGCCACCGTCATCGAGATGCCGGGCACCGAAGGCCGCTGGGTCACCACCCGCTTCGTCGACATGGCCGACATGCGCCACGACATGCACGTGAACATCGTCACCTTCCAGCCGGGCGGCGTGATCCCGTTCGCCGAGACCCACGTAATGGAACACGGCCTGTACGTGCTGGAAGGCAAGGCGGTGTACCGCCTGAACCAGGACTGGGTCGAAGTGGAAGCCGGCGACTTCATGTGGCTGCGCGCCTTCTGCCCGCAAGCCTGCTACGCCGGTGGCCCAGGCAAGTTCAGCTACCTGCTGTACAAGGACGTGAACCGTCACGTGCACCTGACGCTCAACCCTAAGCGTTGATGCATTGGGGGCGCTCTGCGCCCCTTTCGCGACACAAGGCCGCTCCCACAAAAGTACGGTGTACCCCGAACCCTGTGGGAGCGGCCTTGTGTCGCGAAAGGGCTGCAAGGCAGCCCCAGTAGCCGCATACTGAAAATCCTGCCCCCGCGCGGTACCAGCCATGAACCGCTGCCTGCTGCTCACCGCCCTGCTGTTCTGCACCCCCGCCCCAGCCGCCGACGACTGGAACCTGGCCTACGACCGCGAAGGCATCCGCGTTTACCTGAACGCCGCCCCCGACTCGCCCTACCAGCAATTCCGTGGTGTCAGCACCATGAAAGCCAGCGTTCGCACGCTCACCGACCTGCAGGAGAACCTGCGGGTGGCCTGCAAGTGGCTGTACGCCTGCGCCGAGATGCGCTTGCTGGATGTGCAAGGCGAAAACACCTGGGTGTACCTGACCACCAACCTGCCGTGGCCGACGATGCCGCGGGACATCGTGCTGAAGGTCACCACCGAACGCCTGGACGACGGCACGTTGCTGCGCCACCTGAGCGCCGAGCCAGACAGGATCCCCAAGGTAGATGGGCTGATCCGTGTGCAGCAGCTCAACGGCGAGTGGCGGATGAAACCGCTGGGTGAGCGCAGGACCGAGGTGACCTACCAACTGCAGGCCGACCCTGCCGGGGATGTGCCGGGGTGGCTGGCCAACCGGTTTGTGGTGGATGCGCCAGTGGTGACGTTGCGGACCCTGCGAGCGGTGGCCGAGCGCCAGCCCTAGAGGGTATTGAAAACCTGCACCGGCCTCATCGCCGGCAAGCCAGCTCCCACCTCGACCGCATTGGCCTCAAGCCATACGCAAACCCTGTGGGAGCTGGCTCCCACCTCGACCGCATTGGCCTCAAGCCATACGCAAACCCTGTGGGAGCTGGCTTGCCGGCGATGGGCCGCAAAGCGGCCCCAACCCTGTCAGATCCCGCCACCCGCAAGCAATTGCGTCATCACCTCGGCCAGCGCCTTGACCATCACATCCGCCGTCGGCCGGTGGACGATGACGATTTCATAGCTGTCGACCTCAGGTAGCCCCTGCTCCGCACCGAGCACCCGATGCTCGCCGGTCGCCGCCCGTGGCGGCAGCAGGCTGATGCCCATGCCATCGGCGACCGCTGCCTGGATGCCGCTGAGGCTGGAACTGGTGAAGCTGATGCGCCAACGCCGGCCCATGCCTTCGATGGCGGTAATCATGTCGTCGCGGTACAGGCCGCGGGGCGGGAAGGTCACCAGCGGGATCGGGTCCAGTTCGAAGGCGGGCGTGCGCGCGCTGTCGATCCACTGCAGGCGCTCGGGCCAGCAGGCCACGCCTTCGCGGCTGTTGCGCCGCTGCTTGAGCAACACCAGGTCGAGCTCACCGTTGTCGTAGGCCTGGCTGAGGTCGCGGCACAGGCCGCTGGTCACTTCCAGCTTCACCTGCGGGTGCAGCCGGCTGAACGCCGACAGCGCATTGGTGGTACGCCCGCCCACGAAGTCCTCGGGCACGCCAAGGCGCACGGTCATGCCAACCATCGCCCCGGCCAAGGCTTCGAGCATCTGGTCGTTGAGGGCCAGCATGTGCCGGGCATAGCCGAGCAGGGTCTGCCCGGCGTCGGTCGGCAGCACGTCGCGATTGCCACGCACCAGCAGACGGTGGCCAACCATATCCTCCAGGCGGCGCACCTTCTGGCTGATGGTCGATTGGGTGGAGTGCAGGCGCGCAGCAGCCGTGGTGAAGCTGCCGCAATCGGCCACCACGACAATGGCACGCAACAGGTCGAGGTCGAACAGGGCCCTATTCGATTTCACGCTGATGGACATCTTGGTATTCAACTTTTGAATGGCAAGACTGACTTCTATCACGCCACCTGCTGCACCGCAACGCGCACCGCTAGTCGCCGACTGCCACGCCTTCGCGCCGAGGGTCGGCACCACCCGACCAACCCTCGCCACTGCGCTGGATGATCTGCATGCCACTGGTCATGATCATCGGCGTCACCTCATGCCCCCAGGCTGCCAACTGCCGGATCAGTGCCGGGCTGGCCAAACCCGCCTCTACTTCGGTGCCGGCATTGCGGCTGCCGAAGTTGGGCAGGCCGGCGGCCTGCTGCGGGTCGAGCTGCCAATCCAGCAGGCCGATCAGCGCCTTGTTCACGTAGCCGATGATCTGCGAGCCGCCGGGCGAGCCCAGGCTGGCCACCAGCTCGCCGGAAGCTTGCGAGAACACCAGGGTCGGCGCCATGGCCGACAGCGGCCGCTTGCCCGGTTGCACCCGGTTGGCCACGGGCTTGCCTTGTTCCCGGGGGATGAACGAGAAGTCGGTCAGGTGGTTGTTGAGCAAGAAGCCCTTGACCATCAGGTGCGAGCCGAACGCTGCTTCCACCGAAGTGGTCATGGCCAGGGCCTGGCCGCGGTCATCCACCGCGCTGAGGTGCGAGGTGGAAATGCGCAGCGGCGAGCGGTCAGGCGCCAGGGCCAGATCGGCCCCCTGCGGCTGGCCCGGGCGGGCGCGTTTCATGCTGTACTCGCCGACCTGCGCGGCGCGGCTGGCCAGGTATGTGGAGTCGGTCAGGGCCTTGAGCGGCACCGGCACGTAATCGCTGTCGGCCAGGTACTGGGCGCGGTCGGCATAAGCCAGGCGCTCGGCCTCGGCAACCAGGTGCACGGCCAGCGGCGGGGCTTCCAGCCCGGCAACGGTCGAAGTGCGCAGCGGCCGCATGGCGGCAAGGTCGCGCTGTGGCGAAGCCCGCTGCAGTGCCTCCAAGATGCCCAGGGTCTGCAGCACCGTCACCCCGCCCGACGATGGCGGTGGCATGCCACAGATGCGCCAGGCCTTGTAAGGGCCACACAGCGGCTCGCGCACTTTGGCTCGGTACTGCTGCATATCCTGCAGCGACAGGTAGCCGGCATTGGCATGGCTGCGCACCTGCGCGACGATGGCTTCGGCGATCTCGCCGCTGTAGAACAACTCGGGGCCCTGCTCGGCAATCTGCTCGAAGGTTTGCGCAAGCTCGGGGTTGCGCAAGGTAGTCCCCACCGCCAGTGGCTTGCCCTGTTCATCCAGGAAGTAGCGGGCCATGGCGGGTGAACGGGCAATGAACGGGTCGCCCGCCACCAGGGTGTGAAGGCGTTCGGAAACCGCGAAACCGTTGCGTGCCAGCGCGATGGCAGGGGCAAACAGGTCGCGCCAGGGCAGCTTGCCGTGCTGCTCATGGGCCAGCTTCAGGGCACGCAGAACCCCTGGTACGCCCACCGAACGCCCGCCTATCTGCGCTGCCCTGAATGGCATCGGTGAACCATCGGCTTGCAGGAACAGGTTTTCCGTTACCGTCGCCGGGGCTGCCTCGCGGCCATCGAAGGCCTGCACGCGCTGGCCGTCCCAGTAGAGGATGAACGCCCCGCCGCCAATGCCACTGGATTGCGGTTCGACCAGGGTCAGCACCATCTGCATGGCGATGGCCGCGTCGATGGCGCTGCCACCGGCACGCAGCATCGCCCGCCCCGCTTCGCTGGCCAGCGGGTTGGCAGCTGCGGCCATGTGCCGGCTGGCATGCACCGGCTGCAGGCCAGTGCGGTAGCCAGAGGCCAGTTCCGGTGGCGCGGGCAGCACCTGGTCGGCACAGGCCCAGCCACTGGCAGCTACCAGGCACAAGGCGCCCATCAGAGGGGTGGAGAATTTCATCGTTGTGCTTCCTGCCATTACCTATTCAGCACGGCACTGTCTTTCATGCGCAAACTTAACTTCAAGCCCTGGCGTGTTTTTTCTAGGATGCGGGCAGGTCATCGAGGAGCCTGCCCCATGCGTTCACTACTTGCTGCGATGCTGTTCGCCCTGTGCACCAGCCTTGCCGCCCACGCCGAGAGCACTGCCATGGACAACCGCCTGCACAACGCTGCCCGTCACGATGATGTGGGCACCCTGCACCAACTGCTGGCACAAGGTGCGCAGCTGGAGAGCCGTGACGAGCAAGGGCGCACTGCCCTGCTGGTGGCCACCCACGGCAACCACATTGCGGCCGCGAAAGCGCTGATCGAGGCCGGTGCCAATGTGAATGCCAAGGACAACATCGACGACAGCCCGTACCTGTATGCCGGGGCTCGTGGCCTGAACGACATCCTGAGGCTGACCTTGAGCCACGGTGCCGACCTCAAGAGCACCAACCGGTATGGAGGCACTGCGCTGATACCCGCCGCCGAACGCGGGCATGTCGAGACCGTGCAGTTGCTGATCGATGCCGGGGTGGACGTGAACCATCTCAACCGCCTGCACTGGACTGCGCTGCTGGAGGCGGTGATCCTCGGTGACGGCGGGCCGCGGCATGTGGAGATCGTGCGCCGGCTACTGGCGGCCGGGGCGGATCGGCAGATTGCCGACAAAGATGGGGTGACCGCGCTGGAGCATGCGCGGCAGCGGGGGTATCGGGAGATGGAGGCGTTACTGGCCCGCTAGGCAAGGTTGCATGGCACGGGCTTCGCCCGTGATCGCCGGCAAGCCAGCTCCCACCAGGACCGCATCGACTCCAAGCCATACGCGGTCCCTGTGGGAGCTGGCTTGCCGGCGATGAGGCCAGGACAAGCAGCACAGGACCTCAGGCTACTTCTTCGAACGGCAGCCCTACATAGTTCTCGGCAATGTTCACCAGCCCCGCCGGCGAGGTCAGGAAGTACTCGCGGTCGGCTTCCTGCATCTTCTGGTCCCAGGCGTCCTTGTGGCTGCCGAAGTCATGCAGGAGCTGGGTCATGAACCAGCTGAAGCGCTCGCCTTTCCACACCCGGCGCAGGGCCAGCGGAGAATACTGCTGCAACAGGTCGGTGCGCCCTTCGCGGTACACCTTGACCAGGATCCGGTACAGGTAGTTGACATCCGATGCCGCCAGGTTCAGGCCCTTGGCGCCGGTCGGCGGGACGATATGCGCAGCATCCCCGACCAGGAACAGGTGGCCATACTGCATCGGCTCGACCACCAGGCTGCGCAGCGGCGCGATGCTCTTCTCCAGGGCCGGGCCGGTGACAAGGCGCGCAGCCACATCTTCGGGCAAGCGTGCCTTCAGCTCCTCCCAGAAGCGCTCGTCGGGCCACGCCTCCACCTGCTCGTCCAGCGGCACCTGCAGGTAGTAGCGGCTACGGGTGTGCGAACGCTGGCTGCACAGCACGAAACCGCGTTCGTGGTGGGCGTAGATCAGTTCGTGGTTGACCGGTGGCGTGTCTGACAGCATGCCCAGCCAGCCAAACGGGTAGACCCGCTCGTACTGCTTGAGGATGCCCTCGGGGATGCTCTGACGCGAGACACCGTGGAAGCCGTCACAGCCGGCAATGTAGTCGCAGTCCACGCGGTGCATCTGGCCGTCTTTTTCGTAGGTCAGGTAGGGCCGTTCGCCCTTGAGTTCGTGCGGCTGGACATTGCCTGCCGAATAGATGATCGGCGCACCGCTGGCTTCACGTGCCTGCATCAGGTCACGGGTGACTTCGGTCTGGCCGTATACCATCACCGTCTTGCCACCGGTCAGGGCCTTGAGGTCCAGGCGTTGGCGGCGCCCGCCGACCAGCAGTTCGACACCCTCGTGTACCAGGCCTTCACGGTCCATGCGCTCGGCCACACCGGCTTCACGCAGCAGGTCGACCGTGCCTTGCTCCAGCACCCCGGCACGGATGCGGCCAAGCACGTATTCGGGCGTCTGGCGTTCGACGATGACGGTATCGATACCGGCCTTGTGCAGCAGTTGGCCCAGCAGCAGGCCAGACGGACCTGCACCAATAATTGCGACCTGAGTTTTCATTGTTGTTGTCTCTGTGCGGACGATGCCGGCCCTGGACTGGCAGTGGGGCGGCATCTGCTGTTAGGGTTTGCCCTTGCATTTTTACTGGCAAAAACAGCCATTGAAGTGTGATATCCCATGCATAACCTGCACTTTTACAAAAAACGTTCGATTAACGGACAGGCCTGCACGCATGAAATCCACCCTCCCTGGTGTCCCCTTGTTCAAGTTGTACGGCGAAAACCAGGCCTGGCCCGGCACCGACCTGCTGCACTGCGAGTCGATCCCGGCACGTAGCCGTTTGCATCACTGGGAAATCAAACCGCACCAGCACGCCGAGCTGTTCCAGTTGCTGTATGTGCAACGCGGCCGGGCCGAAGTGGAGATCGAGGGGGTGCGCAGCGCCATCAGCGAAGCGGCAATCCAGGTGGTACCGCCGATGACCGTGCACGGGTTTCGCTTCAGCGCCGATATCCAGGGGCATGTGCTGACCTTTGGCACGGCACTGGTGGCCAACCTGGAGCAGCGCCTGGGCGCGCCGCTGGCGGTACTGGCGAAGGCGGCGTGTTACCCGCTGGGCCGGGACCGGGTGCATCTGCGCAGCCTGATCGACACCCTGCAGCAGGAGTACCAGGGCAACGCCCCGGCGCGGGCGGCCTTGCTCGAAGCACTGGTGACGGCGCTGATGGTGTGGATCAGCCGCCGCCAGCAGCTGGTGCAGGCACCGCGCAACCGCGATGAACGTGACCGCCACTTGCTGGGGCAGTACCTGCGCCTGGTCGAGGCGCATTACCGTGAGCACCTGTCGGTGGAGGATTTTGCCGCGCGGTTGAATATTCCGAGTCTGCAGTTGAACCAGCTGTGCCGGGCACTGAGTGGGCAGACCGCGCTGCAGGTGGTGCACCAGCGGTTGCTGCTGGAGGCTCGGCGCAACCTGATCTATACGCGGATGAGCATCGGGCAGTTGTCGGATAGCCTGGGGTTTACCGACCCGACGTATTTTGCCCGGTGGTTCAAGCGGTTGAGTGGGCAGACACCGAATGGGTATCGCAGGTCGGGGTTGTCTGAGTAATTTTTTCGCCTGTGCTGGCCTCTTCGCGGGCTTGCCCGCTCCCACAGGTATTGCATTGACCTAGAGGGCACCGCTGTCCCTGTGGGAGCGGGCAAGCCCGCGAAGAGGCCGGTACAGGCAACACACATTCCGCGCCCCTGCTTGACGTATACGTCAACCTGCCCTCAGGATACCCGCATACCCCACGCCGAGCCCCAGCATGAGCACCCAGACCTACAGCATTTCCGACCTGTCCCGCGAACTGGACATCACCACCCGCGCCATCCGCTTCTATGAGGAACAGGGCCTGCTGAGCCCCGAGCGCCGTGGCCTGGAGCGTATCTATTCGGCGCGTGACAAAGTCAGTTTGAAACTCATCCTGCGCGGCAAGCGCATCGGCTTTTCGCTGGCCGAATGCCGCGAGCTGATCGAACTGTACGACCCCTCCAGCGGCAACCTAAAGCAGCTCAACAGCATGCTGGCGAAAATCGCCGAGCGCCGCGCCCAGCTGGAACAGCAGATGCTCGACATCCACCAGATGCAGCTGGAGCTGGACACCGCCCAGGAGCGCTGCGAACAAGCCCTGGCCGCCACCCTGAACAACAAAGACAACCGCTGAACGCCACAGGAAACCCGCCATGTCCTTGCCCAAACACGTCCGCCTGGTCGAAGTAGGCCCCCGCGACGGCCTGCAGAACGAAGCCCAGCCCATCAGCGTCGCCGACAAGGTGCGCCTGGTGGACGACCTCACCGAAGCGGGCCTGGCCTATATCGAAGTGGGCAGTTTCGTCTCGCCCAAGTGGGTGCCGCAAATGGCGGGCTCCGCCGAAGTGTTCGCCGGCATCCACCAGCGCCCGGGTGTCACCTATGCGGCGCTTGCCCCCAACCTGCGCGGTTTCGAGGACGCCCTGGCCGCCGGCGTGAGGGAAGTGGCGGTGTTCGCCGCCGCCTCCGAAGCCTTCTCGCAACGCAACATCAATTGCTCGATCAGCGACAGCCTCAAGCGCTTCGAGCCGATCATGGAAGCCGCGCGCAACCACGGTGTGCGCGTGCGCGGCTATGTGTCGTGCGTGCTCGGCTGCCCCTATGAAGGCAAGGTCAGCGCCGAGCAGGTCGCCCCGGTGGCCCGTGCCCTGCACGACATGGGCTGCTACGAGGTATCGCTGGGTGACACCATCGGCACCGGTACCGCCGGCGAAACCCGGCGCCTGTTCGAGGTGATCGCGGCACAGGTACCGCGCGAGCAACTGGCCGGGCACTTCCACGATACCTATGGCCAGGCCCTGGCCAACGTGTATGCCAGCCTGCTCGAAGGCATCAGCGTGTTCGACAGCTCGGTGGCCGGGCTGGGCGGCTGCCCCTATGCCAAAGGCGCTACCGGCAATATCGCCAGTGAAGACGTGGTGTACCTGCTGCAGGGGCTGGGCATTGAAACCGGCATCGACCTGGACCGACTGATCGCCGCCGGCCGCCGCATCAGCAGCGTGCTGGGCCGCGACAACGGGTCGCGGGTAGCACGGGCGCGCAGCGCGCAATAAGTCATACGGGTGTCACATTGGTGTGGGTGAAGTGTTACCGCCCCCACGTTTTGCAGCAAAAAATCGGGTAACAGGGAAACAAATCGGCAGAATTTCAGGCCAGTCGATTTCGACTGAAATCGCCAAGCGCTTGATTTTAAAGGGTTTGCAAAAGTTGGCACGCACCCTGCTATATCTCTGGTACAACAACAAAAAAAATGTGACACCCAATAAAAACAACAGGTAACGGCTCTGACATAACAAGAACAACACGGCAGAGGCGTAGCAAGCAGATTTTTTTGGAGTCGACACGCTTTTCAGGGGTACGCCCCGCGGTCTGGCACAGAACAATAAAACTACCTCCAGGTAGCGGCAGCCAGGTTCGGATCAGCAATGATGAAAGCAGGTCAGCGCTCAAAAAAATACGTTTGCTCTTGACCCCGCATGGGGGTCGCCCGCAACACCAGGACAGGCTGACAAAAACAAAAACAGGCCGGTCCCAATAATAAAAAAAGAGCAGGCAACAACGCTTTGAGGGGAGCTTCGGCTCCCCTCAGTGCTTCCTGCCCTCTTCCTCCTCCTGCTTTCCCTCATCCTGCCCTTCGAGCTTGTCCACCAGCAACGGCATCGTGCCCAGCACCAGCAGGGCCAGTATCGTGCTGATCAACGCCGTGGCTTCGCGGCCCATGCCGGCTGCCGTACCGATGGCGGCGGTCATCCACAACCCGGCAGCAGTGGTCAGGCCCTTCACATGGCTGGCGTCCTGGCCGTTGCCCTTGAGAATGGTGCCCGCACCCAGAAAACCGATACCGGCGACAATGCCCTGGATCACCCGGCTCAGCGCTTGCTCGTCGGCCCCGGCCATGCTCGGTGTCAGCACGAACAGCGCGGCGCCCAGCGAAACCAGCATATGCGTACGCACCCCGGCGGCCTTGCCCTTGTGCTCGCGCTCGAAGCCCAGCACAGCGCCAAGCAGGGCTGCCATCAGCAGGCGTACGAGGATTTGCGTGACCTCGCGCTCGTCGGTGATATCGGCGAATTCGGCCTGGATTGCTTGCCAGATGAGGTCCATTGCTTTCTTCCCATGTGGAGCATTGTGTTGTCAGGCCCGGCCCGTTCGCGGGCACGCCCGCTCCCACAGGGATCTGAGAAACACCTGTGGGAGCGGGCGTGCCCGCGAAGAGGCCAGGCCTGCCATCTGCAAGGGTTGACCCCCGAACAAATGACAAAGTGCCGTTCAGCCTGCTGATGCAGCAACCTTCCCCTCAGCACGGTCCACCCTGTAACCACCCCCAGGAGGACTACTCCATGCCCATTGAAATCGACGAAACCACCCGCCGCTGCACCCTGATCGCCGAAGACCTGCGCATCGAGGGTGATGGCCCGTCCATCGAAATCGTCACCGACGAACAGCTGCGCATGTCCGTGGCCCTGCTCGCCGGCCAGCGTGTGCCCATCACCGAAGCCGAGGCCGATGCACTGACCGTGGCGGGTGCGGTGGATAGCCGCAGGCATCTGAAGGCCAGCACGCCAGGCTCGGTAATCTGAGGCCTGGCGGGGCCTGCCGGGAAATCTGATACGGTTTTTATCGCAAAATCTGAGCCTGTGCTGATAACAGTCTCAGGGCCATAGTGCTCATGCCTGATCGAGGCCTGATGAGCACCGAGCCATGAACGATAGAATCCCTTTCACAGAGATCGCCACCGCCCCAGCCAGCCCCCAGCCACGCCGCGCCGACAATGGCATCCATACCCGCAGCTTCACCGGGCTGTACCGCAACCTGCGCATCGGCTTCGCCGGCGCCCTGTTCGTGCTGTTCTTCGGCACCGCCTGGCTGAACTGGAACGGCCGCCAGGCCGTGCTGTGGGACCTGAGCAACAGCAAATTCCACATCTTCGGCGCCACCTTCTGGCCGCAGGACTTCATCCTGCTGTCGGCGCTGCTGATCATCTGCGCCTTCGGCCTGTTCGCCATCACCGTGTATGCCGGCCGCGTGTGGTGCGGCTACAGCTGCCCGCAAAGCACCTGGACCTGGCTGTTCATGTGGTGCGAAAAGGTCACCGAGGGCGACCGCAACCAGCGCATCAAGCTGGCCGCCGCGCCCTGGAGCCTGAACAAACTGGCCCGGCGCATGCTGAAGCACAGCCTGTGGCTGGCCATTGGCGTGCTCACCGGGCTGACCTTCGTCGGCTACTTCACCCCGATCCGCCCACTGGCCGCGGAACTGTTCACCTTGCAACTGGGCGGCGTGGCGCTGTTCTGGGTGCTGTTCTTTACCGCCGCCACCTACATCAATGCCGGCCTGCTGCGCGAAGCGGTGTGCCTGCACATGTGCCCCTATGCACGCTTCCAGAGCGTGATGTTCGACAAGGACACCCTGGCGGTCGCCTATGACCCGCGTCGCGGCGAAGCCCGTGGCCCGCGCAAGAAAGGCAGTGACCTCCGCGCCCAGGGCCTGGGCGACTGCATCGACTGCACCTTGTGCGTGCAGGTGTGCCCCACCGGCATCGATATCCGCGACGGCCTGCAAATGGCGTGCATCGGTTGTGCGGCGTGCATCGATGCCTGTGACGGGGTAATGGACAAGATGGGCTACGCCCGTGGCCTGATCGGCTACAAGTCCGAACGCAGCCTGCAAGGTGGCACCACCCATTGGCTGCGACCGCGCCTGCTGGGCTACGCCGCCGCGCTTGGGGTGATGATCGCGGCACTGGTGGTGGCCTTGCAGCTGCGCCCGATGGTGTCGCTGGACGTGATCAAGGACCGCGGCCTGTTCCGCGAGAATGCCCAGGGCCAGATCGAGAACATCTACCTGCTCAAGGTCATCAACAAGACCGAAAGCACCCGGCACTATGAGCTGCGCCTGCTGGACGCCGACGGCTTCAGCTTGCAGGGCAAGACCTCCTTCGTGATCCCGGCCGGTGAAATGAGTGAACTGCCGGTGTCGGTGGCGATGCTCGCCGAGCGCCCGGCCAGCAGCTCGCAGACGCTGAGCTTCGAAATCAGCGAGCGCGACGACCCCGCCATCCGCAGCGTGGCCCACAGCCGCTTCGTCGCGCCGATGAACCGCTGATCCCTTACACTGAGTCCACCTTGCCTGCCAGGCTTCGACAGAAGGCCAGAATGAAACGCTACGAACGCTTTGCCGACGACATCGCCGAACTGATCCGCTCCGGGGTGCTGGGCCCCGGCCAGCGCGTACCCTCGGTGCGCTATGCCAGCCAGACCCACGGGGTCAGCCCGTCCACCGTGTTCCAGGCCTACTACCTGCTGGAGCGGCGCGGGCTGATCCGTGCCCGGCCGCGCTCGGGCTATTTCGTCAACGCCCACGCCCCGCGCCAGTTCAGCGAGCCGCAGGCATTGCAGCCGGTAAGCGAATCCACCGACGTAGACGTCAGCGCGCTGGTGTTCTCGATCCTCGACTCGATCAAGGACCCCAACACCGTGCCGTTCGGCTCGGCCTTCCCCAGCCCCGAGCTGTTTCCGCTGCAACGCCTGTCGCGCTCGCTGGCCAGCGCCAGCCGCAGCATGGACCCGCGCATGGTGGTGACCGACCTGTCACCCGGCAACCCGCAGCTGCGCCGGCAGATTGCCCTGCGCTACATGGTTGGCGGGCTGATGCTGCCGATGGAGGAGCTGCTGATCACCAACGGCGCGCTGGAAGCCCTGAACCTGTGCCTGCAGGCCGTCACCCAGCCCGGTGACCTGGTGGCCATCGAAGCCCCCGCGTTCTATGCCTGCCTGCAGGTACTGGAGCGTCTCAAGCTAAAGGCCGTGGAAATTCCTGTGCACCCGCGCGAAGGCATGGACCTGGGCGTGCTGGCGCAAACGCTGGAGAAACACCCGGTCAAGGCCGTGTGGTGCATGACCAACTTCCAGAACCCGGTGGGCGCCAGCATGCCGGAGGCGAAAAAGCAGGCACTGGTGGAGCTGCTGGCGCGTCATCAGGTGCCATTGATCGAAGACGACGTGTACGCCGAACTGTACTACGCGCAACAGGCACCCAAACCGGCCAAGGCGTTCGACACCCAGGGGCTGGTGATGCACTGCGGCTCGTTCGCCAAGAGCCTGGCACCTGGCTACCGCATTGGCTGGGTGGCAGCCGGGCGCTTTGCACAAAAGATCGAGCGGCTCAAGCTGATGACCTCGCTGTGCGCCTCGATGCCGGCCCAGGCGGCCATCGCCGACTACCTGCAGCACGGCGGCTACGACCGCCACCTGCGCAAGCTGCGCTATGCCCTGGAAGGCCAGCAGGCCAACATGCTGGCGGCCATCGCCCGGCACTTTCCGGCGCAGACGCGGGTCAGCCAACCATCCGGCGGCTACTTCCTGTGGCTGGAGCTGCCCGAACAGATGGACGCCCTCAAGCTGTTCCACATGGCCTTGGCCCAAGGCATCAGCATCGCCCCCGGGCCGATCTTCTCGCCCACCCGGCGCTTCGGCAACTGCATCCGCCTGAACTACGGCAGCCCCTGGCATGAGGATGCCGAACGGGCCATGGAAACCCTGGGGCGGATCATCCGCTCGTTCTGATGACTGGCGCCCCGGCAGGCGGCTATAGTTGCTTGATCCGCTCACCGGGCCCTCGCCATGCAAGCAGACTCGCTCCCGTCATTGGCACAACTGCAAGCGCGTGTCGCAGAACTGGAAGCTCGCCTGGCAGAGCGCGACGACACTGCACAGGCCCACATCCAGCTACTGGGCGAACTGCTCGACAACAGCCGGGCCAACGTGTTTGCCGCCGACAGCGAGATGCGCCTGGTCGCGATCAACCGCACGGCCCGGGAAACCTTCGAGCATTACCGGGGCTTCGTGCCGCAGATCGGCGATTACGTGCCACAAATTCTGCTCAACCACCCTGACATCATGGGCCGCCTGGCACCGGTGTGGCCACGCGTGCTGGCCGGCGAAGCCTTCATCGACACTATCTCACTCGGCCCCTCCGATGCCCCCCGCCATTACGAAATCCGCTATCACCCATTGCTCGATGCACAACAGCAAGTCCAGGGCGGGTACCTGTTCGCCTATGACATCACCGAGCGCATGGCCGAGCAGGAACGCCTGCGCCAGGCCGAAGAGGCCCTGCGCCAGTCGCAGAAAATGGAGGCGGTCGGCCAGTTGACCGGCGGCATCGCCCACGACTTCAACAACTTGCTGGGTAGCCTGCTTGGCGCGCTGGAGCTTGCAGAGCAGCGCCTGGGCGAGCAACGCCTTGCCGACACCGCCCGCATGCTCGGGCTCGGCCGCAGCAACGCAATGCGCGCCGCAGCCCTGGTGCAGCGGTTGCTGGCCTTTTCGCGCCAACAGACGCTGATGCCACAAGCGGTGGATGTGCACCGCCTGGTCGCCGACATGCATGACCTGATCCGCAGCTCGACCGGCCCGCACATTGACTTCCAGGACCGCACGCTGGCCGCGCAATGGTCGATCCGCATCGATCCGCAGCAGCTGGAGAACGCTCTGCTCAACCTGTGCATCAATGCCCGTGACGCCATGCCGCTGGGCGGCACCTTGCGCATCGGTTGTGAAAACGCCGATCTCGCAGCGGCCGAGGCCAAGCGCCTGGACCTGCCGACGGGGCACTATCTGCACATTCGTGTCGAGGACACCGGCGTGGGCATGCCCAGTGAGGTGCTGCAACACGCTTTCGAGCCCTTCTTCACCACCAAGCCGCTGGGCCAGGGCACTGGCTTGGGATTGTCCATGGCCTATGGTTTTGTTCGCCAGTCCGGGGGGCAGTTGCTGATCGACAGCGTCACCGGGCAAGGCACTTGCGTTCACCTGTACCTGCCCCGTGACCAGAGCGCTTGCGCAACCGGCCACGGCGAGCCAGCCACATCCGCCACCGCGACGTTGCAGCCGCGGATGCACCGGATCATGCTGGTGGCGGACCAACCGGCCCTGCGCCTGGTACTGGTCGAAGTGCTGACGGAACTGGGCTATCAGGTGCAGGCTTTCGAGAGTGGCCACCGGGCTCTGGAATCGTTGCAGAAAGGGCCGCCACCGGACCTGCTGATCACCGATGTCGGCCTGCCTGGGCGACTCGACGGTTACCAGCTTGCAGAGGCCTGCCAGGACCTTGTGGCGGATGCCCCGGTATTGCTGATTACCGGCTACGAAACTGCCGAAACGGTGCACTGTGCCCGGCCCGGCAGGCGCACCGAACTGCTGCACAAACCCCTCGACCTGAACACCCTCGGCGAACGGATCGAGCGCCTGTTGGGCATTGCGTCACACCCGCGTTGACTGGCTATTCGCCTGTTGCCGAACACGCTAAAGTCTGGGCTTCATCCACTGTCGGACGTCGGCATGCCCTCCCGCGACCTGCTTTCACTGCGCCAACAAGTCGAAGCCCTGCAGCAACAGAACGCGCTGCTGGAAGCCCGCCTGGCAAGCCATCAGCAACACGATCAGGACTTCTACCGCTCGCTCTTCGACACCATGGACGAAGGCTTCTGCATCATCGAGTTCTTCGACGGCCCGCACGGCCCACTGAGCGACTATGTGCATGTGCTGGCCAATGCGGCCTATGCCAAGCATGCCGGCATCCCCAACGTGGTCGGGCAGAAACTGCGCGAGATGGTGCCCGATGAGGCCGACGATTGGGTCGCCCGTTATGGCGCGGTGCTGCGCACGGGCGAGCCGCTGCATTTCGAGCAGGAACTGGTCGCCACCGGCCATGTGTTGTCGGTGACCACCTTCCGCGTAGAGCCTGCCGAAAAGCGCCAGGTGGCGGTACTGTTCAAGGACGTCACTGCACGCCGACGGGCAGAGCAGGCCCTGCAGCGCCTGAACGAGGAACTGGAACAACGGGTGAATGCGGCACTGGCAGAACAGGCCAAGGCCGAGGAAGCCCTGCGCCAGGCACAGAAGATGGAAGCGGTCGGCCAGCTCAGTGGCGGCATCGCCCACGACTTCAACAACCTGCTGGGCGGCATCCTCAGTGCCCAGGAGCTGATGCGCCAGCGCCTGGAGCAATCCCGTTTCGACGCCCTGGAGCCATTGCTGAAGCTGTCCAACGGCTCGGCGCAGCGGGCCTCTTCGCTGGTACACCGGCTGCTGGCATTTTCCCGTCAGCAGACCCTGCAGCCCTGCTCCACGCAGGTAGCCACGCTGGTGGGCGGCATGGAAGAGCTGCTGCGCCGCACCATCGGCCCCTCCATCACCCTGACCAGCCAATTCCCCTGCCAGCTGTGGCCGACCTTCATCGACCCGCCGCAACTGGAAAGCGCCCTGCTCAACGTGTGCATCAATGCCCGCGATGCCATGCCTGCCGGCGGCGTGATCGATATCCTCGGTGACAACCTCCTGCTCGACGACCAGCAAGCCCGTGCACTGGAACTGCCAGCTGGCGAATACGTACGGCTGAGCATCAGCGACAACGGCAAGGGCATGTCGGCGGAGGTGGCCGAGCGCGCCGTCGACCCGTTCTTCACCACCAAGCCCATGGGCCAGGGCACTGGGCTGGGCTTGTCGATGACCTATGGTTTCGTGCGCCAGTCGGGCGGGCAGCTACGGGTGTTGTCGACACTGGGCGAAGGCACCCGCATCGAGCTGCTGCTTCCCCGCCACCACCAGCACCCCGAAGCCCCGGCACCCAGGCCACCGCGCACACTGCTGGAAAAAAGCAGCAGCGCCACGCAGCGTATCCTGCTGGTTGAAGACCAGGCCGCCTTGCGCGTGGTCGTCTGCGAGGTGCTGGAAGAACTGGGTTATCGGGTCGATGCATTCGAGAACGGCCCAGCCGCCCTCGCCCACCTGCAAGCTGGCGAGCGGCCAGACCTGCTGTTGAGCGATATCGGCCTGCCCGGCGGCCTGAATGGCCGCCAGTTGGCTGAACGTTGCCGCGAGCGCCACCCCGACCTCAAGGTACTGTTCATCACCGGCTACGACGAAAGCGCGGCGCTCAGTGACGGCCAGTTGTTGCAAGGCACTGAGGTGCTGACCAAGCCGTTCGAGCTGGCAGTGCTGGCCGAACGGGTACGCACGCTGTTGGAGGATTGACCGGCGCGTTCAGCGCCCGCCGCCCAGGTCGATGAAGCTGCCGGTGGAGTACGAGGCTTTGTCCGAGAGCAGCCAGAGGATGGCCTCGGCCACTTCCTCCGGGCGCCCGCCGCGGCCCATGGGCAAGCCGGGCTCGAGCTTGCTGACCCGGTCGGGGTCGCCCGACAGCGCGTGGAACCCGGTATGGATGTAGCCTGGCCGCACACCATTTACCCGCACGCCCTCGCCTGCCACTTCCTTTGCCAGGCCAATGGTGAAGGTGTCGAGGGCGCCCTTGGAAGCGGCATAGTCCACGTATTCGTTGGGCGAGCCCAGGCGGGCGGCCACCGACGACACGTTGACGATGGCCCCGCCCGGCCCGCCGTGCCGGCGTGCCATGCGCTTCAGTGCGTGCTTGGCGCAGAGCATGGGGCCGACGACGTTGGTCTTCATGACCTTGAGCAGGCGGAACTCGGACATGTCCTCGACCCGGCTTTGCTGGCCAATGGTGCCTGCGTTGTTGACCAGCGCGGTGACCGGGCCGAGTTCTTCGTCAACGCGCTGGAACAGCTGGATGACCTCATCCTCGACACTGGCGTCGGCGCGCACGGTGATGGCCTTGGCGCCCAGGGCTCGGACCTGGCCGAGGATGTCCTCGGCGGCCTGGTCGTCGGCGTGGTAGTTGATGCAGATGCGGTAGCCCTGACGGGCGGCCAGCAGCGCCGTGGCGGCGCCGATGCCGCGGCTGGCACCGGTGATGACTATGACTTGCTCCATGGGTCTGCCAATCGTTTGGAAAGGGAGCATCGACAATAGGGGAAAAGGCAGCGCGTGGGAATGACCTTTCCTTCTGCTACTGCGTGGGTTTGCCTTGCCCGGGAAACAACGTCTCGAACCGCGGCGTCGCCCGCGCAACGAACCCCAGCCCCTGGTGCATGATGAAGTAGGCAGCGATTTCATTCCGCTCGGCGAAGGCATAGCCTTCCTCCGGGCCCAGCACCATCAACAGTGTGTCCAGGGCATCGGCACGCAACACCGAAGGGTCGACCACCGACACTGCCGCCAGCGCGTGCTTGACCGGCCTGCCGACACGGGGATCGAAGGTGTGCGAATAACGCTGGCCACCTTCCTCGAAATAGTTGCGGTAATCGCCGGCGGTGGCAACGCCGTAGCCATCCAGGGCGATGGCGCGCTCCACTTGCTGTTCGCCCCCACCACTCGGTACCTCGAGGGCGATGCGCCAGGGCGAGCCATCCGGTTTGCGGCCAACCCCCTTCAGTTCGCCGGTGATCTCGACCAGATAGGCCTGGATACCCAGGGCCGCAAGCCTGTCACCCACCCGATCCACTGCATAACCGGCGAGCATGCTGTCGAAATCCAGCTGCGCCGCCACATCCTTGCACAGCTTTTCTCCATCCAGGTGCAAGTGCTGCAGGCCTACCCGTGCCTGCTCCCGCGCCAGCGTGCTGGCATCCGGCACCTGTCTGCCGCGTGACTGTGGGCCGAAGCCCCAGAGGTTCATCAAGGGCAAAACCGTCAGGTCGAAAGCCCCGCCACTCTGGCGGAACAGAGAAACACCGTACGCCAGCAATTGCTGCATCTCTTGCGGCACTGCCTGACAGGCGCCGGCCGGCAGGTTGTTGAAGCGGGAAACCACGGAATCGCCGCGCCAGTTGGAGAACTGCTTGTCGAGGGCCTGGAGAACAAGCTCGACTTCGGCCTTTACCTGCCGCGAATCGGGCGTCTGTGCAGTGGGTACGTACTGGATCGAATACGTACTCCCCATGGTCGGCCCGCCAAAGCGTTCAATCCTGTCGCCGCAGCCATACAGCAACGTCACCAGCATCACCAGCAGGCTTGCGCGCATCATTGGACACCTCGCAGACTCTGGCCGCCCGTTCGCGGCGCAGGCTATTTCACCAGAGTTGCGAGATGGCAATTGGCCTACCGTTCATCAGCAAACCTGGTCAAAAACCGAACAAACTCCTCTTCGAACACTCTGATCTGCGCGGGTGATCATTCATCCCCCTCCCTTTCCGCTTAACGTCCCGGAAGCAATAAAACAACCATGTGCATAAGCGCACAGGGGCGTTCTTTGCCCAAAAATTGGAGGACATTACATGTCTAGCCATTCGTTGCAGAGCGTCGAACGCCTGCAGAGCCGCATCCGCGCCCAGCGTCAGCCGCAACAGAAACCTTTCTGGCGCCGTCTGCTGGCCATCGCCTCATCCTCTCAGCGTAGTTGGCACGGAGGGATCGAGCTCAGGGGATACAAGGAACTATCCAACGCCACGACGGTTGCCCCGGTCGTGGTCGGTAAAATCCAGCTGGCGATTCCGCTCGGGCGGGGTCGGCGGTTTGTCCAGCCTTGCGTGCAGCCGGGGCAGCATGTGCGCAAGGGCGAAGTGATCGGTATTGGCGACAACACCACCGCTTGGGTGCATGCCAGTACCTCCGGCATCGTGGACCGGATCGATCACGTCTTCGCGGCCGACTCGGCCGAACCAGTCATGGCCGTCATCCTGAACGCAGATGGCCTGGACGAGTGGCTCGAACGCCCGGCACCGGGCCTGCCGCAAACGCCAGAGGCGCTGGTCGAGCACGCATTGCAGATGGGCATAGTCGGCCTTGGTGGTGCGGGTTTCCCCACGGCCCTCAAGCTGGCCGGCGCACAGCAGCCCGACCTGCTGCTGATCAACGGTGCCGAATGCGAGCCCTTCCTTACCTGCGATGACCGCCTCATGCGTGAAAATGCCGAAGCGTTGATCGAGGCCGCCGACTATGTCGCCGCGCTGCTGGGAATAACGGCAACCCGTTTCGGCATCGAAACCAACAAACCGGAGGCGATGGCCACGTTACGTGCCGCCGCACGCCAGGCGCGCACCCGGGTCGAGATTTGTCCACTTCCGGAGCGTTACCCAGCAGGTGGGCAGCCGTTGATGATCAAGAGCCTCAGTGGCCGCAACCTGGCCCCGGGGAGCCGCCCCGCCGATATCGGCGTCCTCGCCCTGAATGTCGCAACGCTCTACGCGCTGGGCCGGGCCGTCTTCCAGGACGAACCACTGACCAGCCGCGTGCTGACACTGACCGGTGACTGCGAGCGCCCCGGCAATGTGCGGGTGCCGGTGGGTTACCCGGTCAGCGAACTGCGCGCGATTGCTGGCGCGTCCCCCACAGGGCAGTTGACCCAGGTCGGAGGCCCGATGATGGGGCAGCCGCTACCGGACGCCAACGCCTTCGTCAGCAAGACCAGCAGTTGCCTGATTTTCGGCGCCGAGCGCTACCTGCCGGCTGCTCGCCCCGCCAGCAGTTGCATTCGCTGCACGCGCTGTGTGGATGTCTGCCCGATGTCGCTGCGGCCGCTGGACCTCTACGCTGCCGCCGAGCGCCTGGACAAGGCCAGCCTGCAGGAACTGCGCCTGGACGCCTGCATCGAATGCGGCAGCTGCAGCAGCATCTGCCCAAGCAATATCCCGCTGCGCGAACGCTTCCGCCAAAGCAAGACGGAGGTCCGCGCATGAGCCTGATACGCCACCCCATCCCGCAACGGCTGCGCACGGTGATGCTGCTGGTCGTCCTGTGCCTGCTGCCGGGCACCGCCCTGTATGCCTGGCAATTCGGCGTCGTGGTCTGGTTGCAGGTGTTCTGGTGCGTGCTGTTCGCCCTGGGCTTCGAAGCCGCCCTGCTGCGCCTGCGCGGGCATGACGTACGCAAGGGTTTGAGCGACCTCAGCTGGCTGGTGCTGGGCCTGATACTGGCTCGGGCATTGCCGCTGATGGTGCCGTTGTGGATGATCGCCCTGGCCAGTTTTGCTGCTCTGGCACTGTGCAAGCACGCCAGTGGAGGCCTTGGTCGCAACCGTCTCAACCCTGCCATGGTTGGCCTGGGGGTGGTTGCCATCTGCTTCTATCAGCAGTTGTACCCCGCGCCATCGAACCATGCCCCCTGGACCGCAACCCTGGACGCCAAGGCGGTTCTGCTGCAACAGCTACAGTTGGTGCCACGCCTGGAGCTCGATGCGTTCGCCGGCGCCACTCAACTGGCGCAGAACGAGTTCACCCATATCACCCACAATCTTTCGGGGTTCGGCTACATTGCCGGCGGTTTGCTGCTGGCTTCGCTGCGGGTGATCCGTATCGAGATTCCGCTGGCGATGATCGCGAGCACAGTATTGCTGTGCATGGCTGCCGGCCACAGCCTGCAGGAAGCCGTTTACAACCTCAGCCTCGGCGGCTATCTCTTCACCGCCTTCTTCATCGCCACCGATCCGGTCACCAGCCCCGATACCCGCGCCGGTCGCATCCTCTTCGGCGTGACCGTCGGCACGCTGACCGAGCTGATTCGCGAGTTCGGCCTTTACGCCGATGGCCTCTGCTTCGCCGTGCTGGCCGGCAACCTGCTGGTGCCGCAAATCGACCGGTTGGTGCTGCGCATGCAGCGGCCCTGGTACGCAGCAGCGAGTGCCTGACATGGCATTTGGCAAAGAGCCTGGGCCTTGTTCTGGCCCGGCTCAGTGCCCTGCCGACGCCGGCCCCGCCTTGGCGGTAAAGGGCGGTTTGGCGAACCACACCAGCAGGATCAACCCGGCAAACACCCAGGTCATCAGGGTGAAGTAGTCCACCGTCGACATCATGTACGCCTGCCCGTTGAGTATCTGCTCCAGCTGCGCATAGCTCTGCGGGCTGGCCCCGCCCAGCTGCTCCAGGGTATGCCGCGTGGCCGGGTCGAACTGGCTGATGTGCTCGCTCAGGTAGGCATGGTGCTGGTCCGCCCGGCGAATCCAGATCCAGGTGGTCAGCGACGCCGCGAAACTGCCGCCCAAGGTACGCAGGAAGGTCGCCAGGCCCGAGCCATCGGCGATCTGCTGCGGTGGCAGGTCGGACAGCAGGATGCTCAAGGTCGGCATGAAGAACAGCGCAACGCCAATACCCATGAACAACTGCACCAGCGCCACATGCTGGAAGTCCACCTCGCTGGTGAACCCGGCACGCATGTAGCAGCTGCTGCCGATCGCCAGGAACGCCAGCCCGGCCAGCACACGCAGGTCGAAGCGGTGCGCGTACTTGCCCACGAACGGCGACATCAGCACCGGCAACAGGCCGATCGGCGCCACCGCCAGGCCGGCCCAGGTAGCGGTATAGCCCATCTGCGTCTGTAGCCACTGCGGCAGGATCAGGTTGATGCCGAAGAACCCGGCATAGCCCCCTACCAGCACGATGGTGCCCACGCGGAAGTTGCGGTGCGCGAACAGGCGCAGGTTGACCACCGGGTGACGGTCGGTCAGTTCCCAGATCACGAACACCGCCAGGAACACCAGCGAGACCAGGCTTCCGGCAATGATGAACGACGATTCGAACCAGTCCAGATCGTTGCCTTTGTCCAGCACCACCTGCAAGGCGCCAACGCCGATGATCAGCGTCAGCAGGCCGATGTAGTCCATCGGCTGGCGACTGGTGACCACCGGCCGGGTGCGCATCTGCTGGCGGACCACGGCGGCGGCGAACAGGCCGATGGGCACGTTGATGAAGAAGATCCACGGCCAGCTGTAGCTGTCGGTTATCCAGCCGCCGAGAATCGGTCCGGCAATCGGCGCCACCACCGTGACCATCGCCAGCAGCGCCAGGGCCATGCCGCGCTTGGCCGGGGGATAGACGGCGATCAGCAAAGTCTGGGTCATCGGGTACAACGGCCCGGCCACCACACCCTGCAACACGCGAAAACCGACCAGCTCCGGCATCGACTGGGCAATACCGCACAGGAACGAGGCCAGCACGAACAGCAGCGTGGCCCAGATGAACAGCTTCACCTCGCCAAACCGTCGGCTGAGCCAGCCGGTGAGCGGCAAGGCAATGGCGTTGCTCACCGCGAACGAGGTGATGACCCAGGTGCCCTGCTCGTAGCTCACCCCCAGGTTGCCGGAAATGGTCGGCAAGGCCACGTTGGCGATGGTGGTGTCGAGCACCTGCATGAACGTCGCCAGCGACAGGCCGATGGTGGTCAGCAGCAGGCTCGGCGGCGTGAACTGGGCAGCAGCGTTGTTGCTCATCGCTGGGCCGTCTTGCCGGTTGCGCTGTTTTCGTGGATCAGCCGGGCGATCAGGTTGTCAGCTTCGACCAGCTGGCGGTCATACACCTGGGTGGTATAGCTGGCCTGCTGCGGTGGCTGCTGGGCCAAGGTCGGGCCGCTCTGGTCGTGCAGGTCGACCTCGACCACGGTGGACAGCCCGATACGCAGCGGGTGGTCCTTGAGCTGGTCGGGGCTGAGGTGGATGCGTACCGGCACGCGCTGGACGATCTTGATCCAGTTACCGGTGGCATTCTGCGCCGGCAACAGGGCGAAGGCGCTGCCGGTGCCAGCGCCAAGGCTGTCGACCGTGCCGCTGTACCTGACCTCGCTGCCGTACAGGTCGGCGCTGATCTGCACCGGCTGGCCGATACGCATGTCGCGCAGCTGGGTTTCCTTGAAGTTGGCATCGATCCACACCTGGTCCAGCGGGATCACCGCCATGGTCGCGGTACCCGGTTGCAGGCGCTGGCCCAGCTGCACGGTACGCTTGGCAACGTAGCCGGTTACCGGTGCCACCAGGGTGGTGCGGGCATGGTCGAGGTAGGCCTGGCGCAGGTCGGCGGCGGCGGCCATCACCTCGGGGTGCGAGGACACCACGGTGTCGTCGACCAGTGCGCTGCTGGTGCTGAGCTGCTGGCGTGCACTGTTGACGGCGGCCTCGGCCACGCTCAGGTCGTCGCGGGCATGGGACAATTCTTCCGCAGCTATCGCGCCGCTGTCGGCCAGTACCTTGCGCCGGTTGAAGTCCTGGCGGGCCTTGCGCAGCTCGGCCTGGCGGGTTTCCAGCTGGGCCTTGAGCGCGTCGACGTTGCTGTACAACCCGCGCACCTGGCGCACGCTGCGCGCCAGCCTGGCTTCGGCGGCCTGCAAGGCCACCTGGCTGTCGGCCGGGTCGAATTGCAGCAATACCTGGCCGGCGTGGACCAGGTCGCCGTCATCGGCACCGATGCTGGTGACAGTGCCGGTGACCAGCGGGGTGATCTCTACCACGTTGCCGTTGACGTAGGCATCGTCGGTGCTTTCGTGCCAGCGCCCGACCAGGCTGTACCAGGCCCAGGCTCCGACGCCGGCAAGAATCAGCAGCAACACCAGGCCAAGCAGCCAGGCCTTGCGCTTGCGCGACGGTTCGGGCGCGGCGGAGGGAGTCGGGGTGTCTGCGGGAGTGGCCATGGCAATACCTTGGATAATTCGTGACAGGGATCAACGATCGCCGAAGCGGCGGATCGTCAACGGGTCGCCGGCAGCGAGCAGGACCTTGGCCAGCAGGCCTTCCAGGGTCTCGAGCTCTTCGGGTGCCAGCGCGCCGCACAGCTCGTTCATGGCCGCCGCGCCGATTTCCGGCAGGCGGTCAGCCAGGCGCTGGCCATCGGCGGTAAGCGCCAGGCGCACCTGGCGACGGTCGTCGGCGCAACGGTTGCGCACGATCAGTTCCTTCTGCTCGAGGCGGTCGAGCATGCGGGTCATCGATCCGCTGTCCAGGCCCAGGTACCGGCACAGCTCGGCCGGGGTGTCCACCTGGTACTGGGTGACGATGATCAGCACCTTGAACTGCGCGGCGGTGACGCCTTCGGATTCGAGGTGCCAGTCGAGAATGCGGTCCTTCAGGATCGCCGCCCGGCCAAGCAGCATGCCGATGGCGCAGGTCTGGAAGTTTTCGGGAGAGAAATGGGCCATCGGAGACTGCTCGGGTAATTGTGTGGAAATATTACTGCCTAGGCAGTGAATGTCAAAGCTTTGATTAGGTTACTATGGAAAATTTCATGATTTCTGCCCCTTGCGCCCCCCCTGTAGGAGCGGCCTTGTGTCGCGATGGGCCGCAAAGCGGCCCCGCAATTTCTGTTGGGGCACAAAACCTGGGGCCGCTTCGCGCCCCATCGCGACACAAGGCCGCTCCTACAGGGCCATGCGTCAAGGCCTGCTACGGTGTTCGCAGGCCCAGTGCCTCCACCGCCCCGCAGGCAATGGCCATGCCCACCAACTCCGCCAGGCTATCGGCCTGCAACCGCTTCATCACCCGCCCCCGGTACAGGTCCACCGTCTTCACGCTGACGCCCAGCCGTTCGGCAATCTCGCGGTTGTTCAACCCTTGGGCCAACGGCACGAACACGTCGCGCTCGCGCGGGGTCAGGCCATCGATGCGCGCCTGCACCCGGGCCAGCGCCTGGTCGTCCTGGCGTGCCCGCCCGGCGCTTTCCAACGCGGCCTGCACGCTGTCGAGCAGCAACTGGTCGTTGTAGGGTTTCTCGATGAAGTCGCAGGCGCCGGCCTTGAATGCCCGCACCACGATCGGCACATCGGCATGCCCGCTGACGAATATCACCGGCAAACCCAGGCCACGCTCGCGCATCGCCTGCTGCACCGCCAACCCGCCCAGCCCCGGCATGCGCACATCCAGCAGCACACAGGCCGGCCCATCGTCGACGCAGGCGTCGAGAAACGCCTGCCCGCCGGCGAACGGCAAGGCCTGCAAACCCACCGACTGCAACAACCACACCGTCGAGTCGCGCATACCCTGGTCGTCATCGACCACATACACCTTCGCTTGCACCGCCATCTCCCCTTACCCCCTGCTGACCGCCAGGCGGCAGCACAGTACCAGACCGCCATTGTCACCGGCTCGCGCCCACAGGCTGCCGCCAAAACCTTCGATCAGGCTACGGCTCATGCTCAGGCCAAGGCCCAGGCCGTCGGCCTTGCTGGTGGTGAACGGCGTGAAGATTTCATCCAGGCGCTCGGGCGCCACGCCCGGGCCCTGGTCCGCCACCTCGACCAGCACGCCATCACCATCGCGCGCAGCGCCCAGCAGGATACGTGACGGCCGCTCGCCATGCTGCTCGCGGTTGGCATCGATGGCGTTGCGCAACAGGTTCAACAGCACCTGCTCCAGCAGTACCCGGTCGGCATACACCAAGGGCAGCTGCGCGCTCATGCGCAACTCGACCACCACCTGGTCACGCGCGGCTTCCCAGGCGCACAGGCGCATGGCTTCGCCGGCCACCTCGGCCACGTCCAGAGCCTGCAGGCGGCGCGGCCCCTTGCGCAGGAAGGCGCGCAGGCGGCGGATCACTTCGGCGGCATGGGTGGCCTGTTCGCTGATGCGCTGCAGGCCCTGCCCTACCCGCTCTCGGGCCTGCGGGTCGCGCTCCAGGCCCAGCAGGTAACGCTGGCTTGCGTTGGCATAGTTGACCACCGCGGACAACGGCTGGTTGATCTCGTGGGCAATGCCCGAAGCCAGCTCGCCCAAGGTGGCCAGCCGGGCACTGTGCGCCAGGCTTTCCTGGGCCTCGATGCGCAGGGTGATGTCGCGAGACACGCTGACCACCTCCACCACCGTGCCGGTGTAGGTTTCGCGGATGGCCCGGCTGGCGATTTCGAACCAGCGGTAGCCGCCTGCGGCCTGGCGCACTCGGCAGGTCATGGTGTGGTAGCCGTCCTGGTCCAGGGCGGCGGCGGCCTGGCGCAGCACCTGGCGGCGCTCGCGCGGGTGCAGCAGGGTATGTACGGCCATGCCGCGCAGTTGCTCGGGCCACAGGCCAAGCAGGCGGAATGCTGCCGGCGAAGCATCGAGAAAACGGCCATCGGGGCTATGCCGGGAGATCAGGTCGGTGGTGTTCTCGATGATCAGCCGGTACAGGCGCCGGGCGCGGCTGGCCTCGCGTGCGCCATGACGCTCGTCGCTGGCGTCGCGGCCACGCGCCAGCACCTGCTGGCCCTGGTCGTCAGGGATGAAGCTCCACAGCACGATGCGTTCACCGACCTGCACCTCGACATCGGCGATCGCCCGGCGCTGGCGCAGGCAGGCGCGCACCAGGGCGGCGCAGTTGCCCGGCAGCCAGCTGGCCAGTGCCGGGCCT
Source organism: Pseudomonas shirazica (assembly GCF_015168335.1). Lineage (NCBI taxonomy): Bacteria > Pseudomonadati > Pseudomonadota > Gammaproteobacteria > Pseudomonadales > Pseudomonadaceae > Pseudomonas > Pseudomonas shirazica. The sequence continues at coordinate 2,042,198 of NZ_CP063456.1, read as the reverse complement.
TCATCGACCCAGGCCTGCAGCGCCGGGTTGAGTGCCAGCGGCCTGGCGTCGCCGGCCAGCATCAGGCTGGGTTGCGGGTCCTTGGCGAGCAAGGGATAGGCAGTGTTGTCCACGGTAGGCGGCTCGTTGTTATAGTAGTTTTACTATATTGCTATAGTCGATATTCCTAATACCATAGCGACTCGCGTAAAACTGCGACAAGGGGAGCGGCCCACCGTCCGCCTCCCTGCACCCTGAACAGAGCTAACAATCAGCCACCGGGGGTCAAGCGCACAGGTTGTGCCTGCCTCCTCTACAGGATTACCGCATGTCGATCTATGCCCAGGGCCTGATGCCCGCTGCCGTCAACCATGTCGCCCTCACCCCGCTGAGTTTCATCGAACGCACCGCTGCCGTATATGGCGATTATCCGGCGGTGATCCACGGTGCCATCCGCCGTAACTGGCAGCAGACCTACCAACGCTGTCGGCGCCTGGCCAGCGCCCTGGTGGGCCGGGGTATCGGCCGTGGCGACACCGTAGCGGTGATGTTGCCCAACATTCCGGCCATGCTCGAAGCCCATTTTGGCGTGCCCATGACCGGCGCCGTGCTCAATACCCTGAACGTACGCCTGGACGCCGAGGCCATCGCCTTCATGCTGCAGCATGGCGAGGCCAAGGTACTGATCACCGACCGCGAGTTCCACACGGTCATCGAGGCTGCCCTGGCCTTGCTCGAGCACCCGCCATTGGTGGTGGATGTGGATGACCCGGAGTACGGCGAAGGCCGTGCGGTCAGCGAACTGGATTATGAAGCGTTCCTCGCCGAAGGCGACCCGGACTTTGCCTGGGAATGGCCCGATGACGAGTGGCAGGCGATCTCGCTCAACTACACCTCCGGCACCACCGGCAACCCCAAGGGCGTGGTCTACCACCACCGTGGCGCTTACCTGAACGCCCTGGGCAACCAGATGGTCTGGGGCATGGGCCATCGCCCGGTGTACCTGTGGACCCTGCCGATGTTCCACTGCAATGGCTGGTGCTACCCATGGACCATCACCGCGCTGGCCGGCACCCATGTGTTCCTGCGCCGGGTCGACCCGCAGAAGATCCTGACCCTGATCCGCGAGCACCGGGTCAGCCACCTGTGCGGCGCGCCGATCGTGCTCAACGCCCTGGTCAACATGCCCGAGGCAGCCAAGGCGGCCATCGAGCACCCGGTGCAGGCCATGGTCGCCGGCGCCGCGCCACCTGCAAAGGTCATCGGCGCAGTGGAAGAGATGGGCATCCAGGTCACCCACACCTACGGCCTGACCGAAGTCTACGGCCCGGTGACCGTGTGTGCCTGGCATGACGAATGGGATGAACTGTCGCTGGAAGAGCGGGCACGGATCAAGTCCCGCCAGGGCGTGCGCTACCCGACCCTCGACGGCCTGATGGTCGCCGACCCGCAAACCCTCGAGCCGGTACCGCGCGACGGCAACACCCTGGGCGAGATCTTCATGCGGGGCAACACGGTGATGAAGGGCTACCTGAAGAACCCCGAGGCTACCGCCGAAGCCTTCCGGGGCGGCTGGTTCCATACCGGTGACCTGGCCGTGTGGCATACCGACGGCTATGTCGAGATCAAGGACCGGCTCAAGGACATCATCATTTCCGGTGGCGAGAACATTTCCACCATCGAGGTCGAGGACGCCCTGTACAAGCACCCGGCGGTACTGGAAGCCGCGGTGGTGGCGCGCCCGGATGAAAAGTGGGGGGAAACCCCGTGCGCATTCATTGCCCTCAAGCCGGGCCGCGAAGACACCCGCGAAGCCGACATCACCAGCTGGTGCCGCGAGCACCTGGCCGGGTTCAAGGTGCCGAAGACCGTGGTGTTCGGCGAACTGCCCAAGACCTCCACCGGCAAGATCCAGAAGTACGTGCTGCGCGACCGGGCCAAAGCCCTCTGATCCAGTGGTGGCCTCTTCGCGGGCATGCCCGCTCCCACAGGGACCGCACCGGCCTCGCACCCTGTGCTTTACCTGTGGGAGCGGGCATGCCCGCGAAGAGGCCAGCCCATGTTTCCATTATTCCAAGAGCCCCCGATGACTACCTACTCCGCCCCCCTGCGCGACATGCGCTTCGTCCTGCATGACGTGTTCAACGCCCCGGCCCTGTGGGCCCGCCTGCCCGCCCTGGCCGAGCGCATCGACGCCGATACCGCCGATGCCATCCTCGAGGAAGCAGCCAAAGTCACCGGCCAGCTGATTGCCCCGCTCAGCCGCAACGGTGACGAGCAAGGCGTGCGCTTCACCGCTGGTGAAGTCACTACACCCGACGGCTTCCGCGAGGCCTGGCACACCTACCGTGAAGGCGGTTGGGTCGGCCTGGGCGGCAATCCTGAACATGGCGGCATGGGCATGCCGAAAATGCTCGGTGTGCTGTTCGAAGAAATGCTCTACGCCGCCGACTGCAGCTTCAGCCTGTATTCGGCATTGAGCGCCGGCAGCTGCCTGGCGATCGATGCCCACGCCAGCGAAACACTCAAGGCCACCTACCTGCCGCCCCTGTACGAAGGCCGCTGGGCTGGCACCATGTGCCTCACCGAACCCCATGCCGGCACCGACCTTGGGCTGATCCGCAGCCGCGCCGAGCCCCAGGCCGACGGCAGCTATCGCATCAGCGGCAGCAAGATCTTCATCACCGGCGGCGAACAGGACCTGACCGAGAACATCGTCCACCTGGTGCTGGCCAAACTGCCGGATGCGCCCACCGGCGCCAAGGGCATCTCGCTGTTCCTGGTGCCCAAGTACCTGGTCGAGGCCGATGGCCGCCTGGGGGCGCGCAACGCCGCCCATTGCGGCTCGATCGAACACAAGATGGGCATCAAGGCCTCGGCCACCTGTGTGATGAACTTCGATGGTGCCGTCGGCTACCTGGTCGGCGAGCCGAACAAGGGCCTGGCGGCGATGTTCACCATGATGAACTACGAGCGCCTGTCCATCGGCATCCAGGGCATCGGCTGTGCCGAGGCGTCCTACCAGAGCGCCGCCCGCTACGCCAACGAGCGCCTGCAAAGCCGCGCCGCCAGCGGCCCGCAGGCACAGGACAAGGTTGCCGACCCGATCATCCACCATGGCGATGTGCGGCGCATGTTGCTGACCATGCGCACCCTCACCGAAGGTGGCCGGGCGTTTGCCGCCTACGTCGGCCAGCAGCTGGACCTGGCGCGCTACGCCGAAGACGCCGGCGAGCGCGAACATGCGCAGCGCCTGGTGGCGCTGCTGACGCCGGTGGCCAAGGCGTTCTTCACCGACAACGGCCTGGAAAGCTGTGTGCTCGGCCAGCAGGTGTATGGCGGCCATGGCTACATTCGCGAATGGGGCCAGGAGCAGCGTGTGCGCGATGTGCGCATCGCGCAGATCTATGAAGGCACCAACGGCATACAGGCCCTCGACCTGCTCGGGCGCAAGGTGCTGGCCGACGGTGGCCAGGCGCTGGCCGGCTTTGCCGCCGAGGTGCGGGCCTTCAGCGTGGATGCGCCGCTGCACCGTGAAGCCCTGCAAGCGAGCCTGGCGCGGCTGGAGGCGACCAGCGCCTGGCTGCGGGCGCGTGCCGGCGAGGATGCCAACCTGGTCAGCGCGGTGGCGGTGGAATACCTGCAGCTGTTCGGGCTGACTGCGTATGCCTACATGTGGGCGCGTATGGCGGCGGTGGCGTTGGCCAAGCGTGACGAGGATGCCGCGTTTCATGGGGCCAAGCTTGCGTGTGCGGAGTTCTTCTTCCAGCGGGTCTTGCCGCGCGGGTTGGGGCTGGAGGCCAGTATCCGGGCGGGTAGTGGCAGCCTTTATGGTTTGGAGGCGGCGCAGTTCTGAGAGACCATGGGGGCGCTTTGCGCCCCATCGCGACACAAGGCCGCTCCTACATGGAATCGCGTTCCCCTGTAGGAGCGGCCTTGTGTCGCGATGGGCTGCAAGGCAGCCCCAACGATTTCAGCCTGAATTTACCTGCGCGAAGGGTTCTCAAACGCTGAAAAACCATCACCAATCCGACGAAAACCGGCACAACTGATAGTCATTCGCCATTACCTCGGTTCTCGGGAGCCCTCCAGCAAGGGTAGAATGCGCAAAACCCGGAGCCGCAATGAACCACGACCGCCTCAATCCCAGCCCAGACGATGCCATCACCGACGCCTCCGCGCACTGGTGCATGCGCCTGCACGCCGAAGATTGCTCGGTGGCCGAGCGCGAGGCGTTCGCCCGCTGGCTGGCGGCCGACCCGCGGCATGCCGAGGAATACCAGGCAATGCTGGAAATCTGGCAAACCGCAGACCTGCTGCCGCGCAATGCCACCGTCATCGACTTCAACCCGCCGCTGCAAAAGGCCGCGCGCCAGCGCAACTGGCGGCCGCTGGCATCCGCCGCCGCGATCGCCCTGGCAGTGCTGCCGCTGGCCGGCTGGGTGGGCTGGGAACAAGGCTGGCTGCCCAATCGCTACCAGCACTTCGAAGCTGGCGCGCACATGCAGACCGTGCAGCTGAGCGACGGCAGCACGGTGCAGCTCAACCTCAACACCGAGCTCACCTACCTCAACTACAAGGACCAGCGCCAGGTCACGCTCAAACGTGGCGAGGCGTTCTTCAAGGTGCAGCACGACAGCAGCCACCCGTTCATCGTGCATGCCGGTCGTGGCCAGACCCGCGTCACCGGCACCCAGTTCAACGTGTGGAAGTACCAGGACCAGGTCAAGGTCACCCTGGTGGAAGGTTCGGTACTGGTATCCAGCGACGGCAGCACCGGTGGCTACCGCCTGGGCCCTGGTATGCAGGCCAGCTATCACAAGGGCGACTTCGAGCCGCAACTGGAGCAGAGCGAGGACTACGGCAACAGCCTGGCCTGGCGCGACGGCAAGCTGGTGCTCGACAACCTGAGCCTGGAACAGGCCCTGCCGATAATCAACCGCTACCTCGACGCACCGCTGCTGCTGGCCGACGCCAGCACCGGCCGCATCCGCATCAGCGGTATCTACAACACCCGTGAGGTGGGGCGCCTGGTCAACAACCTGCCCAAGGTGCTGCCGGTCTACCTGACCCGCAGCAAGGACGGCAGCACCGTGCTCAACCGCATCTCGCCGCCGCCCGACAAGGGCTGACGCCCTCCCCGTCTTACAGCGTCATCGCCGCCAACCAGCCGAACGCCAGCAATGGCAGGTTGTAGTGGATGAAGGTAGGCACCACGGTGTCCCAGATATGGTGGTGCTGGCCATCCACGTTCAACCCCGAGGTCGGGCCCAGGGTCGAGTCCGAGGCAGGCGAGCCTGCGTCGCCCAGGGCACCGGCGGTACCAACGATGCACACGGTGGCCAGCGGGTCGAAGCCCAGCTGCACGCAGAGCGGCACGAAGATCGCGGCCAGAATCGGCACGGTGGAGAACGACGAGCCGATGCCCATGGTCACCAGCAGGCCCACCAGCAGCATCAGCAAGGCACCGACGCCCTTGCTGTGGTCGATCCACTGCGCCGAGGTTTCCACCAGGCTGTTCACCTCACCGGTGGCCTTCATCACGTCGGCAAAGCCTGAGGCGGCAATCATGATGAAGCCGATCATGGCCATCATCTTCATGCCTTCGGTGAACAGGTCGTCAGTGTCCTTCCAGCGCACGATGCCCGACAGCGAGAAGATCAGGAAGCCGACCATGGCGCCGATGATCATCGAGTCCAGCCACAACTGGACGATGAACGCCGAGGCAATCGCCAGCCCGGCCACCAGCAGGGTCAGCGGGTTGTACTGCACGCTCACCTGCTCCACCTGCTCGATGCGCGCCAGGTCGTAGTCACGCTTCTTGCGGTAGCTGACGAATACCGCCAGCAACAGGCCAGCCAGCATGCCAGCGGCCGGGATGGCCATGGCGTGGGTGACATTCACGCCACTCACGTCGACACCCGCGCGGGCGACGTTGGCCAGCAGGATTTCATTGAGGAAGATGTTGCCAAAGCCCACCGGCAGGAACATGTACGGGGTTATCAGGCCAAAGGTGATCACGCAGGCGATCAGCCGGCGGTCGATGCGCAGGCGGGTCAGCACGTACAGCAGCGGTGGCACCAGCAAGGGAATGAAGGCGATGTGGATAGGCAGGATGTTCTGCGACGACACTGCCACCACCAGCATCAGGCCCACCAGCAACCATTTGACCTTGCCGCCACTGGCATGGCCCTGGCGGTCGATCATGGCCAGGGCGCGGTCGGCCAAGGCATGGGCCAGGCCGGACTTGGCGATGGCCACGGCAAACGCGCCCAGCAGTGCATAGGACAGGGCTACCGTGGCCCCGCCGCCGAGGCCGCCGTTGAAGGCCTTGAGCGTACCTTCGATGCCCAGCCCCCCCACCAGCCCACCGGCCAGGGCCCCGACGATCAGGGCGATGACCACGTGCACGCGGGACAGGCTGAGTATCAGCATGATGCCGACCGCGGCGATCACTGCATTCATGGTTGGCTTACCTCATTGCGACAGAAAAAAAGCGCGCACTGTGAAGCAGTGGGCAGCAGATGTCAAAAGCGCCATGTTGCGGCGGATTACACGGAGGGCTGAAATTTAAATTGAATGTTTGAATAAAGAAAAAATGGGATGGGCCGATATGGTGGGAAGGCTGGGAGATGCCTGGCTGGAGATTTCTGTCGCCTGTGAGATCGAGCGCCGCCCGCGCGGCGCTTCGCAGCACAAGGCTGCTCCTACATCTGTTTCGGGCCAGTTATTCCTGAGGTGGAGGCGCTCGGCCCCTTGGCGTCCATCTCGATATCGTGTCGGACAAACAAGGCGGTCGCACGCGCTGGCGCAAGCGTTACTGGCCCGAAACAGATGTAGGAGCAGCCTTGTGCTGCGAAGCGCCGCGCGGGCGGCGCTCGATCTCACAGACGACACACATCTCCAGCCAGGCACCTCTCAACCCCGCCCAGCCCCAAAGCCATAACCCTTACTGTCCAAAAAAAGGGATACGCCCCATGCCTTTGCGACAACTTTCCATCCAGTGGAAGATCACCCTGCTCGCCGGTCTCTGCCTGGCCGGCATCGTCACCCTGCTCGTCGGCCTGTCGCTGTATCGCATGGACCACAGCTCGGACCTGGTCAAGGCCAGCAGCATGCAGATGCTGACCGAATCGGCCCAGTCGCGCATCGAGTCGCAGGGCGAGGTGCAGGCGCTGAACATCCGCCGCCAGTTCATGGACGCCTACCAGTACGGCGCCGGTTTCGCCCGCCAGGTGCTGTTCCTGCGCGAGCAGGCGGAAAAGCGCTTTCTCGATGCCTTCGACCTGCGCGAGGACATGACCCGCCAGGTGCGCGCCGCCCTGCAGGCCAACCCTGAACTGCTCGGCCTGTCGCTGGTATTCGAGCCCAACGCCCTGGACAACAAGGACAGCCTGTTCGCCGGCAAGGCAGAACTGGGCAGCAACGAAACCGGGCGCTTCGCCCTGTACTGGTCGCAGCCGCGTGTCGGCCAGCTGACGGCCATGGCCCTGCCCGAACATGACATGGCCAACACCGAGATCGGCCCCAGCGGCCAGCCAGCCAATACCTGGTGGGTGTGCCCGCGCACATCCGGCAAGGTGTGCGTGGTGGAGCCCTACTTCTACGACATCGATGGCCAGCAAGTGCTGATGACCAGCATCGTCTTCCCGCTGGCAGTCGACGGCAAGGTGATCGCCACCCTGTCCATCGACATCAACCTCAACAGCCTGCAGGCCCTGAGCCAGGAGGCCAGCCGCAGCCTGTACGAAGGCCGCACCACGGTCGGCATCCTCAGCCCGGTCGGCCTGCTGGCCGGCTACAGCGCCGATGCCAGCAAGCTGGCCCAGCGCTTCGACCAGGTCGACACCGCCAAGGGTGCCGAACTGGTGCGCAAGCTGGCCGACGGCAAGATGACCATCGTGCACGACCAGCAGCGCCTGAAGGTGCTGGCCGCCTTCCAGCCGATTCCGGATGCCCAGCCCTGGGGCGTGCTGCTGGATGTGCCGGAAAACGCCCTGACCGGGCCGGCCGAAGCGCTGAAACAGGAACTGGACGCGCTGAACACCAGCGGCACCCTGCTGGAACTTGGCCTGGGCCTGGCGGCGGCGATCGCCGGCCTGCTGATGGTGTGGCTGATGGCCCGCGGCGTTACCCGGCCGATCCTCGGCGTGGCAAGCATGCTCAAGGACATTGCCAGCGGCGAAGGTGACCTGACCCGCCGCCTGACCTACCAGAAGCAGGACGAACTGGGCGAACTGGCCGGCTGGTTCAACCGCTTCCTCGACAAGCTGCAGCCGACCATCGCCGAGGTCAAACGCTCGGTGCAGGCCGCCCGTGGCACCGCCGACCAGTCTTCGGCAATTGCCACCCAGACCAGCGCCGGCATGGAGCAGCAGTACCGCCAGGTCGACCAGGTTGCCACTGCCTCGCACGAAATGAGTGCCACCGCCCAGGACGTCGCCCGCAGCGCCGCCCAGGCCGCGCAGGCCGCCCGCGATGCCGACCAGGCCACCCGCGAAGGCCTGGCGGTGATCGACCGCACCACCCACAGCATCGATGCCCTGGCCGCCGACATGAGCAACGCCATGAGCGAAGTGGAGGGCCTGGCGCAGAACAGCGAGAAGATCGGTTCGGTGCTGGAGGTGATCCGCTCGATCGCCGAACAGACCAACTTGCTGGCGCTCAACGCCGCCATCGAGGCGGCCCGCGCCGGTGAAGCCGGCCGTGGCTTTGCCGTGGTCGCGGACGAGGTGCGCAACCTGGCCCAGCGTACCCAGGAATCGGTGGAAGAAACCCGCCAGGTGATCGAGGCCTTGCAGAACGGCACCCGCGAAGTGGTCGGGGCCATGGACAACAGCCACCGCCAGGCCCAGAGCGGCGTGCAGCAGGTTGGCCAGGCAGTCACCGCGCTGCAGCGCATCGGCCAGGCAGTGACGGTGATCACCGACATGAACCTGCAGATCGCCTCGGCCGCCGAGGAGCAGAGCGCAGTGGCCGAGGAGATCAACAGCAACGTGGCGACCATCCGTGATGTCACCGAATCGCTGTCGGGGCAGGCCAACGAGTCGGCGCGGGTAAGCCAGTCGCTGAACAGCCTGGCCAACCAGCAACAGGCGCTGATGGACCAGTTCCGCGTCTGAGTCGCTTGCAGGCCGCTGCCAATCGCGTGCAGCGGCCTTCCTGCCGGGCCTGGAGCCGGTCGTCTACACTTGCGGCAACTCAGTAGCGTCACTCCAAGAGGCCCCATGAAAAAGATTCCGACGCTGCTGGCCGGCCTGCTGCTCGCCGTCGGCCTGGCCAGCACCGACAGCGCCGCCTCCGCAGAACGCACCACGCCCATCCGCTTTGGTGCCATCGGCTGGGAAAGCGGCGCACTCACCACCGAGATCCTGCGCCTGATCGTCGAGCGCGGTTATGGCTACCCCACCGACACCCTGCCCGGCAGTACGGTCAGCATGGAAGTGGCGCTCGCACGCAACGACCTGCAAGTAATCGCCGAGGAATGGGCCGGGCGCAGCCCTGCCTGGGTCAAGGCAGAACAGGCCGGCCAGGTGTTCGCCTTGGGCGACACGGTCAAGAACGCCGAAGAAGGCTGGTGGGTACCGGCCTACGTGATCGAGGGCGATGACGCGCGCAAGCTGAAAGCCGTGGCGCCGCAATTGCGCAGCGTCGAGGACCTGAAACGTTACCCGCAGGTGTTCCGCGACCCCGAGTCCCCCGGTAAAGGGCGCTTTCTGAATAGCCCCAGCGGGTGGACATCCGAAACCGTCAACACCCAGAAACTCAAGGCCTACGGGCTGAATGATCTCTATACCAACTTCCGCAGTGGCTCCGGGGCTGCAATGGATGCCGAAATCGGCTCGGCCATCCGCCGTGGCCAGCCGGTGCTGTTCTACTACTGGAACCCGACCCCTTTGATGGGGCGTTACAAGCTCATACGCCTGCAAGAGCCGCCGTTCGATGCCCAGGCCTGGGCCACCCTCACCGATGCCGGCAACCCCGAGCCCAAGGGCAGCAGCTCGCTGCCGGCCAAGTTGTCGATTGGCGTATCCAAGGCCTTTCGCGAGGGCTACCCGGAGCTGGTGAGCGTGTTCGAGCGGGTCGATCTGCCCATCGACCGACTGAACAAGGCACTGGCCGACATGAGCGAAAAGCGAACGCCGCCCCGCGACGCGGCCCTCACCTTCCTGCGCGATAACCGCGAGGTGTGGAAAGCCTGGTTGCCTGCGGACATTGCCACCAAGGTCGAGGCCAGCCTGTGAGCGGCGGCTTCCCCGAGGCCCTGCAATTCTCCTTTGCCGACAGCGTCAACCGCCTGGTCGACTGGCTGGTACTGCATTACGGCGATCACCTGCGCAGCGTCTCGGACCAGTTGCTGCAACTGCTGGTCGGCCTGGAAACCCTGCTGCGCCTGCTGCCGTGGTGGCTGCTGCTGTTGCTGATCGGCCTGCTTGCCTGGCATGCCAGCCGCAGCGTGCTGCGCAGCGCGGTACTGGTGGCGCTGCTGGCCCTGATCGGCATGCTCGGGTTGTGGGACAAACTGCTGCAGACCATGGCGTTGGTGCTGGTCAGTACCGGCCTCTGCGTGCTGGTGGGCGTGCCGCTGGGCATCCTGCTGGCTGCCCGGCCGCTGGCGAAGCGCTTGCTGTTGCCGGTACTGGATGTGATGCAGACATTGCCGGCCTTCGTTTACCTGATCCCGGTGCTGATGCTGTTCGGCCTGGGCAAGGTGCCCGCCGTGTTCGCCACACTGATCTATGCCCTGCCACCGCTGGTGCGGCTGACCGAACTGGGCCTGAGCCAGATCGACCCTTCGCTGCTGCAAGCCGCCCATGGTCTTGGCGCCAGCCGCTGGCAGCGGTTGCGGCGCATCGCCCTGCCGCTGGCGCTGCCGAGCATCATGGCCGGGCTCAACCAGTCGGTGATGATGGCCCTGTCGATGGTGGTGGTGGCTTCGATGATTGGCGCCCGCGGGCTGGGCGAGGACGTGCTGTCGGGGATCCAGACGCTGAATGTCGGCCAAGGCGTCGAGGCCGGGCTGGCGATCGTCGCCTTGGCCATGGTGATCGATCGGATCAGCCAGGCCTATGGGCGTGGTGTGCGCTGAGAAATATTGCCTCTACCAGCCTCGACTCGCTGTAGGAGCAGCCTTGTGCTGCGAAAGGGCCGGGCCTGACAATGCAGCTCTGTCAGCTTGAAACCGGACCACACCCGCATGTCCCTCAAAGCCCTGCGCACTCTGGTGACCATCGCCCGCCACGGCACCTTCGCCCGTGCCGCCGACCTGCTCAGCCTTACCCCTTCGGCGGTGAGCCTGCACATCAAGACCCTCGAAGACGAACTGCAGGTGAGCTTGTTCGACCGCAGCCGCAGGCAGGTCTCGCTGACCGAAGCCGGCCAGTTGGCGGTGGCCCGCGCCGAGACCATCCTGGCTAGCTATGACGAACTGGCCGACGCCCTGGCCAGCGGCCCGAGCCTGCGCGGCCGCCTGCGCCTGGGGGCGATCCACACGGTGCTGGCGCGGCGCCTGCCCAAAGCGCTGGTGTGGATCAAGGCGCACCATCCGCAGCTGCATGTCAGCGTGGCCTCCGGCATGTCGGCGGAACTGGCGCGACGGGTGGAAGACGGCGAGCTCGATGCGGCGATCACCACCGAGCCGGTCAGCCCCTACCCGCAAAGCCTGGACTTCACGCCGTTGTTCGAAGACCGCTTCTGGGCGATCGCCAGCCCCGACCTGGCCGGGCTAAGCGTGCCGCAGTTGCTGGCCAGCCAGCCGTTCCTGCGCTTCGACAAGCGTGCCTGGGCCGGGCGGCAGATCGAGCAGGAGCTGCGCCGCCAGCATCTGCAGGTGAGCGAGCAGATGGAACTGGACAGCCAGGAAGCGCTGGCGCGCATGGCGGTGATGGGCCTGGGCGTGGCAATCATCCCCATGGCCGATGACGACCTGCAACGCTTGCCACCGGCTACCTGCCTGCCATTTGGCGAACCACAGCTGACCCGGCGCGTGGTGTTGCTGGAGCATGAGAAGAGCCAGCGGCGGCATTTGAGCGCGGTGCTGAAGACTGCGCTGGAGGCGTGAAGGTTCGCAGGGCCTTGTAGGAGCGGCCTTGTGTCGCGAAAGGGCCGCAAAGCGGCCCCGGCAATTTTGTGGCGATGCCGATATCCTGGGGGCGCTTCGCTCCCCTTTCGCGACACAAGGCCGCTCCTACAAGAGCCAGTGTCGACTTCAACCATGCATTTTTCCTCAATGGTCAGTGCAGAAAACAACGTTTTTACAGATCGATCCGCACCCGTAGTCTGTGCTCCGTACCCGACCACGGAACGTCGATCATGCTCCACCTGCTGCTGACTACCCTGCTGCCGATCATCCTGCTGATTGCCCTGGGCACTTTCCTGCGCCTGCGCGGCTTTCTCGCCGATAACTTCTGGCCCGGCGCCGAGCGCCTGAGCTATTACGTACTGCTGCCGTCGCTGTTTTTCCATGGCCTGGCCACCGCCAACCTCGATGGCGTGCCGGTGCTGGGCATGGTTGGCGTGCTGATGCTCTCGACCCTGGCCGGGGCCGTGCTGCTGGTGCTGTACCAGGGCGCCATGAACCACGACGGTGCCGACTTCACCTCGGTGTTCCAGGGCGGCATCCGCTTCAACAACTACATCGGCGCCACCCTTGCAGCGGGTATCTACGGCAGCGCCGGCATTGCCCTGGCAGCGGTGGCCAACGCCGCCATCGTGCCACTGGTCAACCTGCTTTGTGTGCTGGTTTTCGCCCGCTTCAGCGCCCGCCATAGCTCACCGGCCACGGTGTTGCGGGCCATCTTCGCCAACCCCTTGATCGTCGGTTGCGCCGGCGGATTGCTGCTGCGCGCCAGTGGGCTGGGCTTGCCAGCGGGTATCGAACCCACGGTCAAGGCCCTGGGCCAGGCCGCCCTGCCGCTGGGCCTGCTGTGCGTCGGCGCAGCCCTGGGTGGCGCCCGCCTGGGCCAGCAGGTGCGCCCGCTGATGGCGGCGTCGGCATTCAAGTTCCTGGTCATGCCGTTGACCACCTGGGGCTTGTGCCGCCTGCTTGGCCTGGGTGGCCAGGCAGCGGTGGTGGCGGTGCTGTTCCAGGCACTGCCGACCGCGTCATCTTCCTATGTGATGGCCCGGCAAATGGGCGGTAACGCACCGCTGATGGCCACCATCATCGCCCTGCAGACCGTGTTGGCTGCCGCCACCCTGCCTTTGGTGCTGATGCTTGCGCTTGGCTAGACTGTGAACCAGCCCACAGTTCGGGAGCTTGCATCATGCGCCTTTCGTGGATGGTGATCGGCCTGGTTTCGGCCCTGCTCGCAGGCCCCTTGCACGCGGCCGACCCGGCCAAGGCTGCCGTCGCCGAGGACAAGGCCGAGGTACTCGAGGAAAAAGTGGTGAATGACACACCCCCCCCGAAAAAGGCCGAGACCCTCACACCCGGCGAAGCGCAAGCAGTGGACCCGGCCGGCCAGGCGCCGCTGGATGACAGCATCACCTGCCTGGCCCGCACCATCTACTGGGAAGCCAAGGGTGCCGACGCAGAAGACATGGCCGCCGTGGCCAACGTCGTGCTCAACCGCCTGGGCCACGATGGCTTCCCGGATACCATCTGCGGCGTGGTCAAGCAGGGGGTGGAAAGCAAGGCCTGCCAGTTCTCCTGGTGGTGCGACGGGCGCCCGGACCAGGTCGAAGAAGCGCAACGCTACGACATTGCCAAGGAAATCGCGCGCAAGGCGCTCAACCAGCAATTGAGAGACCGCACCGGGGGTGCCTTGTACTTCCATGACCGCAACGTGCGCCCGGACTGGGCCAAAGCCTACCGCCGGACGGCGCAGACCAGGCATTTTCTGTTCTACAAACCGAACCAGGCGGTGGCGCGCTGATAGCCGCCGGGCGCCAGCAAACCGGCAGACAGCGTGGTTCGATAGGAATGATTACCAACTATTCGCACTTTTCAGATGAACAGTGGTCTACTCCCTCTTTTGCCGCCAGCAAAGAATGTTGGCGTTTTCATTGCTTCGCACGAGCCCGGGCCAAAAGCCCCGGGCTTGTGTAGGATGAGCAGCGCGAACCACGACGCTGCCAGTCATAGGGAGATCCACATGCGCGTCCTGTCATCCGTTGCCGCCTTGTCGCTGGGCCTGGTCGTCTCGGCCGGGGCCATGGCTGCCACCGGCGAAGAAGCGCAACTGATCGATTCGATCAATGCCTACCGCAGCAAGGCCCAGCCCTGCGGTGGCGAAGCGTCGTTGGAACTGCCGCCGCTCAACAGCGATACCCGCCTGGCACTGTCGCCAGAGGGCACCCGCGACCTGCAGCAAGCCATGACCCGCGCCGCCTACCCGATGGTCAACGTGCAGGCCATCAGCCTGTCGGGGCCACGTGATGCGCGCGCTGCCATGCATGCCATCGAAGAGAGCTTCTGCCAGGTGGTGCTCGACCCGCAGTTCGTCGATATCGGCGTCAGCCAGGAAGGCCGCGACTGGCGCATCGTGCTGGCCCGGCCGCTGCTCAGTGGTCGCCTGGGCGACTGGCAGGCCGAGGGACAGAAGGTGCTGCAGGAGATCAATGCCGCGCGCAAGGTACCGCGCCAATGCGGTGGCCAGCCCTTCGCCGCCGCCCCTGCGTTGAGCTGGAGCACGGTGCTGGCCGGGGTTGCCGCCAACCACACCCGGGCCATGGCCAACCAGAATTTCTTCGACCACATCGACAAGGATGGCCGCACCCCCGGGGACCGGGCAGAGTTGGCCGGTTACCTGTACCAGCAGATCGGCGAAAACATCGCCGCCGGGCGTGACACCGCGCGCAAGGTGGTCGATGGCTGGCTGGATAGCCCGGGGCATTGCGCGACGCTGATGAACCCGGACTTCCGCGAGCTGGGCGCTGCGTATGCAGTGGACCCGAAGAGTGATGCGGGGATTTACTGGACGGGGTTGTTCGGGACGCCGCAGTAAGCCCGGCTGACGCGCTTTATGTAGGAGCGGCCTTGTGTCGCGAAAGGGGTGCGAAGCGCCCCCAGGATATCGGCATCGCCACAAAATTGCCGGGGCCGCTTTGCGGCCCTTTCGCGACACAAGGCCGCTCCTACAGAGTGCGCGCCGGGCTTCAGGGCGAGATATTGCGGTCACGCAACGCTTGGGCCGTGCAACCAAACCGTCGCCGCACGCACTTGCCCAGGTAACTGGCATCGCCCAGGCCCACTTCATCGGCAATCTGCGCCAGGCTGTGGCTGGAATTGAGCAAACGCCAGCGCGCCTGTTGCAGGCGCATCTCCAGCCACCAGGCCTTGGCGCTCATGCCATGGCTGGCGTGAAACTGCCGGTCCAGCTGGCGCCGGCTGATGCCCAGCTCAGCCGCCAACTGCTCCGCGGTCAACGGCGTACCCAGGTGATGACGCATCAACGCCTGCGCACGCTGCACCTGCCGCCCCTGCCCGGCCCCCAGCTCCAACGAGCGCAAGGCATGGCGGCTATCGCGGGTTTCATCCACCAGCATGTCGGCCAGGCCCTTCAGCGCCCTGGCCCTCCCGCAGGCGCGTGACAACAGCGCGACGGCCAGGTCGATGGCCGCGGTGCCGCCGGCGCAGGTGATGCGGCTACCGTCGATGCAATACAGCTGCTCACTCAGCACCTGCAAATGCGGGAAGGCCGCACGGAATTCGGCTTCGTGTCGCCAGTGCACCACCACCTTGTGCCCCTGCAGCAACCCGCAGGCGGCCAACAGGAAGGCGCCATTGTCGACCCCAACCAGCTTGACGCCAGCCTTGCCAGCCTGCCTCAGCAAGGCCCGGTAGCGAGGCGCCAGCGCGGCAGTGGCCATCGCGTTGCGCCCGCCGAACACCACCAGGTAGTCGAAACTGGCCAGCTCGAGCTGGCCAGCGACGGCCTCGACCTGCACCACCGCGCCACTGCTCGAAGGCACCGGGTCGAGTGTCAGCCCTGCCACGGTCCAGCTGCAGTAGCGCTGCTGGCTGTAGTCCTCGTCGTCGGCGCTGAAACGCAACTTGTCGAGAAAGGCGCCGAACGGCAGCAGGGCAAAATCCGGTAACGGCAAGATCAGCAAGCGGATGTCGGGCAGCATTGGCATCGCGTCCAGAAACGACCATTCAATGTCCGGATCATACCCTTGCCGGCCAAGGTCGGCGCCATAGACTGGCGCCCTCTCCATCAACAAGGCATTCCCCACCATGGCACTCGACACCTGGCTCATCTACCTGCTGGCGAGCATCGGCCTGTCGCTGACCCCAGGCCCCAACAGCCTGCTGGCCCTGACCCACGGCGCCCTGTATGGCGCACGCCGGACGTTGTTCACCATCATCGGCGGGGTGTTTGGCTTCAGCGCCCTGATTGCCTTGGCCATGTTCGGCCTCAGCGCATTGCTGCAGGCCTCGGCCTCGGTGCTGAGCGTGCTCAAGTGGGTGGGTGGCGCCTATCTGGTCTGGCTGGGTATCCAGCTGTGGCGCAGCCCGGGCCTGCACCTGGAACTGACCGCGCAAAGTGCGCGGCTGGGCAATGCCGGCCTGTTCCGCCAGGGCCTGCTGTCGGCCATGGCCAACCCCAAGGTGCTGCTGTTCTACGGCGCTTTCCTGCCGCAGTTCATCGACCCGCAGCGTGGGTTGCTGCTGCAGTTCGTGGTGATGGCGGCGACCTTTGCCAGTGTCGAGTTCCTGGTCGAATACCTGTTGGCACGCCTGGCGTTTCGCATCCGGCCATGGCTGGCCAAGGGCGGCAAGGGCTTCAACCGCTGCTGCGGCAGCCTGTTTGCCTTGATTGGTGTGGCGTTGCCGCTTGGGCGGTAGCACTACGCAAAGGCTGTCGCGATCCCTGTAGGAGCGGCCTTGTGTCGCGAAAGGGCTGCAACGCAGCCCCGGCAATATCAGCAGCGAAGCCGATATCCCGGGGCCGCTGCGCGCCCCATCGCGACACAAGGCCGCTCCTACAGGGATCGCGACAACCTGTGGGCTCGCATTCAACCCCGGCGCGCTTTGGCCAGGAAGATGATCAAGGCCACGCCCGGCAACCCCGCCCCCACCAGCGCCACACCCTGCCAGCCGAACTGGCTGAACACCGCACTGGCCACCGCCGAACCCAGCGCCCCACCCAGGAAGATGCTGGTCATGTACACCGCGTTCAGCCGCCCGCGGCTGGCCGGGTCCAGCGCGTACACTTCACGCTGGCCGATGACCATGTTCATCTGCACCGCAAAATCCAGCAGCACGCCAGTCAGCCCCAGGCCGATCACGCTGTAGCCCGGCACGGTCAGCCCCAGCAACAGTGCCACCGGTGCCAGTAACAACGCCAACAGCGAACCGGCCCGGGCATGCCCGGCATCGGCCAGGCGGCCGGCCATGGGTGCGGCGACGGCGCCTACCGCGCCCACCAGGGCGAATACCGCGATCTGGCTCTGCGACAGGCCATGCTCGGTTGCCAGGGCCATCGGCGCCGCCGTCCAGTACAGGCTGAACGCCGCGAACATCAACGCCTGGTACAGCGAGCGCTGGCGCAGCAAGGGATAACGGCGCAGCAGCGTGAGCAGCGACAGCATCAGCCCGGCATAGCTGGCCTTGTGCTCGGGCACCCGCCGCGGCAAGGTCAGGGCCAGCAGCAGGATGATCGCCAGCATCACCCCGGCAGCGCCAATGAACACCGCACGCCAGCCGAAGTAGTCGGCCACCAGGCTGGACAACGGCCGCGCCAGCAGGATACCCAGCAGCAGGCCGCCCATGATGTTGCCGACCACCCGCCCACGCTGCTGCTCCGGCGCCAGGTGCGCCGCCAGCGGAATGAGCATCTGCACCGCCACGGAACTGAAACCGATCAGCAGTGCATAGCCGAGGAACAGCTGGCCCTGGCCGCTGCTGCTGGTGCCCGCCAGCAGCAGGCTGACGCAGGCCAGCACGGCGGTAGCCACCATCAAGCGGCGGTTTTCCAACAGGTCGGCCAGCGGTACCAGCAACAGCAGGCCCAAGGCATAGCCAAGCTGCGTGAGCGAAACGATGAGGCTGGCATGCTCGGTGGACAGCCCCAGGTCCGGGGCGATCAGGCCGACGATGGGCTGGGCGTAGTAGATATTGGCGACGATCGCGCCGCAGCAGAACGCCAGCAGGGCGACCAGGGCCCGGCTGAGGCCGGTGGCGGCAGGCTGCGCGGCGGCAAGGGAGGGATTCATGCGAGTGTCCTCGGCGATGGCTGGAATATGCCGGCCACCTTACCCAGACGCACTCCTGGCGAGAATCCAGCGCTGGCGCAACAGGGCTTTGCGCACTGCGCAACACTAGGTGCTGCGCTGCAGCAAATTTTCGCAAAAGTCGATAAAGGCGTTCACCCGCCGCGAACCACGATGGTTGGGCAGGTACAGGGCGTTGATGCTGTCATTGGCCGCGCCAGGGCTGGCCTGCCAATCGGGGAACAGCCGCTGCAGGCGCCCGGCCGCCACATCCTCACGCACCAGCCAGTCGGCCAGCAGCGCGATGCCGCTGCCCGCCAGCGCGGTTTCGCGCAGCATGTCGGCATTGGCGCTGCGCAACGGCCCGCTCACGTCCAGTTCCAGACTGTCCTGCCCACGGGCCAGGCGCCAGGGGCGGCCTTTCTGCCCGTAGCGAAAGCGCAGGCAGGCGTGCTCGAGCAGCTGCCGCGGATGCTCCAGCGGGTCACGCCCGGCCAGGTAGCCCGGGCTGGCCACCAGCCAACGCTGGAAGCGACCCAGCTGGCGGCATACCAGCTCGTCATTGGGCGAGGGGTCGCCCAGGCGGATCGACAGGTCATAGCGCCCGTCAAGCAGGTCATCCAGGCGGTCGCTGAGGTCGATGTCCAGCTCCAGAGCCGGATGTTGCGCCAGGAACGGCCCCAGGTGCGGGGCGATGACCCGCCTGCCGAACTCCACCGGCAAGCACAGGCGCAGCACACCGACAGGCTCCTCGCCCCGGTCGGCGACACTGGCATCGGCCTCGTCCAGGGCCTCGAAAATACCCCGCGCGCGCTCGTAATAACGGGCGCCGGCCTCGGTCAGGCTGACCTGGCGCGTGGAGCGGTTGAGCAAGGTGGCGCCCAACGCCGCTTCCAGGGCATCGACCAGGCGCGTCACCGACGATGTCGCCAGCCCAAGCTGGCGTGCGGCGGCAGAAAAGCCTTGGGCATCGACGGTGGCCACGAACATTTTCATCGCCAGGAGTTTGTCCATTTGTTGCCCGTCTTCCAAATCCCGGAAAGTTCTTACAAACAGCGGGGCCGGTCAAGAAGCGCGGCGCGCGGCAATTGCGTCCATAGTGGAACTACCCCCTTCCAAGCGAGGTTTTCCATGATCCCGACCAACCTGCTGACTGCCCTGCCCCCTTGCGACCCAACCAGCTCCGAACGGGTCGACCAACTGCTCAGCCGCCCGGGTGTGCGTGTTGAGCGTATCGTTTCCAGCGGCCAGGCCAGCCCGCCCGGTTTCTGGTACGACCAGGCCGAGGGCGAATGGATCGTGCTGCTCAGTGGCGCCGCCGGCCTGCGCTTCGAGCACGAGAGCCATACCCGCCTGCTGGCGCCGGGCGATTGCCTGGACATCCCGCCGCATTACCGCCACCGCGTGGAATGGACCGCCCCCGGCACCGCCACCATCTGGCTCGCGGTGTTCTACAGCAGCGGCACTCCGTGGCCGACATGAAACGGTGGCCGCCTGTAGGAGCACACCGCCGACCTTCAGACTCAAGCAAAGCCTGAGTGCCCGCTCCATGAATCAGCACGAACACCTCGTAGAATGCAATTTTAATCGCATGATCTAGACTTTTAGCCACACCTTGCAGAGTTCAGCACTGCGACAATCCGCCCCACAAAATTATGTACCAACTTGTTAATTAGCAAGCTAAGAGATTACACTGCGCGCATTCCACCTGCTGAGATCCCTGGCATGAAAGAAACACCGCGCGCCTCTGGCGCCACAAACATCATCCTGGTCGGCCTGGGCGTGATCATCGCCCTGCTCGGCCTCCTCCTGGCTGCGGGCGGCGTCAAGCTGGCCGGCCTGGGCGGTTCCTGGTACTTCCTGATCGGCGGCCTGGCCATGGCCATCGCCGGCGTTCTCATCGCTCGCCGCAAGCCGGCTGGCGCCTGGCTGTACGCGGCGTTCCTGGTCGGCACTGCCATCTGGGCGCTGATCGACGCAGGCCTGGTGTTCTGGCCGCTGTTCTCGCGCCTGTTCATGTTCGGCGCAATCGGCATGGTGGTGGCACTGGTCTACCCGCTGCTGGCCCGTGCCAATGGCACCAGCGCCGGCCGCGGTGCCTATGGCGTTGCCGGGGTGATGGCCGTGCTGCTGGTGATCGCCGCCGGCAACATGTTCGTCGCCCACCCAAGCGTCGCCCCCACCGGCAAAGGCCCGGGCATGACCCCGGTCGAGGCCGGCAAGGCGCAGAAGGACTGGGCTCACTACGGCAACACCGAAGGTGGCAGCCGCTTCGCCGCGCTGGACCAGATCAACCGCGACAACGTCAACAAGCTGAAAGTGGCCTGGACCTACCGCACCGGTGACGTGGCGCTCAGCGACGGCAACGGCGCCGAAGACCAGCTGACCCCGCTGCAGGTCGGCAACAAGGTGTTCATCTGCACCCCGCACAACAACCTGATCGCCCTTGATGCCGACACCGGCAAAGAGCTGTGGAAGAACGCGATCAACGCCCAGTCCAAGGTCTGGCAGCGTTGCCGTGGCATGGCCTACTTCGACGCCACTGCCGCCATCGCCCAGCCGACCCAGCCGAACAGCTCGCCAATCACCGCGGCCAGCGTACCGGCCGGTGCCAACTGCCAGCGTCGCCTGCTGACCAACACCATCGATGGCCGCCTGATTGCCGTCGACGCCGACACCGGCGAGTTCTGCCAGGGCTTCGGCAACAACGGCCAGGTCGACCTCAAGGCCGGCCTGGGCGATGTGCCGGACTCCTACTACCAGCTGTCCTCGGCCCCACTGATGGCCGGTACCACCGTGGTGGTCGGCGGCCGCGTCGCCGACAACGTCCAGACCGACATGCCAGGCGGCGTGATCCGTGGTTTCGACGTGATCACGGGTGAAATGCGCTGGGCCTTCGACCCCGGCAACCCGGAAGATCGCCAGGCACCGCAGGGCGACAGCACCTATGTGCGCAGCACCCCCAACAGCTGGGCCCCGATGTCCTACGACCCGGCGATGAATACCGTGTTCCTGCCGATGGGCTCGTCGTCCACCGACATCTACGGTGTCGAACGCAGCAAGCTGGACCACACCTATGGCGCTTCGGTACTGGCGCTGGACGCCACCACCGGCAACCAGAAGTGGGTGTTCCAGACCGTGCACAACGACCTGTGGGACTTCGACCTGCCGATGCAGCCGAGCCTGATCGATTTCACCAAGGACGACGGCCAGTCGGTACCTGCAGTGGTAATCGGCACCAAGGCCGGGCAGATCTACGTGCTCGACCGCGCCACCGGCAAGCCGCTGACCCAGGTCGACGAAGTACCGGTCAAGCCAAGCAACATTCCCAACGAGCCGTACTCGCCAACCCAGCCGAAGTCGGTGGGCATGCCGCAGATCGGCGCGCAGACCCTGACCGAATCGGACATGTGGGGCGCAACCCCGTACGACCAGCTGCTGTGCCGCATCGACTTCAAGAAAATGCGCTACGACGGCCTGTACACCGCCCCGGGCACCGACCTGTCGCTGAGCTTCCCGGGTTCGCTGGGTGGCATGAACTGGGGCAGCATTTCCACCGACCCGGTACATGGTTTCATCTTCGTCAACGACATGCGCCTGGGCCTGTGGATCCAGATGATCCCGTCGCAGAACAAGGGCGGTGCCGCTTCCGGTGGCGAAGCGCTGAACACCGGCATGGGTGCAGTACCGCTCAAGGGCACCCCGTATGCAGTGAACAAGAACCGCTTCCTGTCGGTGGCCGGCATCCCGTGCCAAGCGCCGCCATTCGGCACCCTGACCGCCATCGACATGAAGACCCGCCAGGTGGCGTGGCAGGTACCTGTGGGTACTGTCGAGGACACCGGCCCGCTCGGCATCCGCATGCACCTGCCGATCAAGATCGGCCTGCCGACCCTCGGCGGCACCCTGTCGACCCAGGGTGGCCTGGTGTTCATCGCCGGCACCCAGGACTTCTACCTGCGCGCCTACGACAGCAGCAACGGCAACGAAATCTGGAAGGCTCGCCTGCCAGTGGGCAGCCAGGGCGGCCCGATGACCTACGTTTCGCCGAAAACCGGCAAGCAGTACGTGGTGGTCACGGCTGGCGGCGCGCGCCAGTCGACTGACCGTGGCGACTACGTGATTTCTTACGCTCTGCCGTAAGACCGCGTCGCCTTCATCGCCGGCAAGCCAGCTCCCACAGGATCGTGCCACCTGCAAAGGCAGCGCAGACCTGTGGGAGCTGGCTTGCCGGCGATGAGCCCCTGAAAAACAACCTGAGATTCAGCAATGCCATCCGTAATTCGCATCACCCCCACCCTGCTGCTGGCCCTCGCCAGCAGCACCGCCCTGGCCGACGGCGACCTGATGACACGCAGCACCATGACCGGTGACTGGGGCGGCCTGCGTCACCAGCTGGAAGAAGACGGCGTCAGGTTCACCGGCGACTACAGCGGCGAAACCGCCTACAACGCCCACGGTGGTCTGCACCGCTCGGCGCGCTACTCGCAAAACCTGAAACTGGGCGTGCAGTTCGACCTGTCGAAACTGTATGGCCTGGACAACGGCGGCAAGGTCCAGCTGACCATCAACGACCGCCGCGGCAACAGCGCCTCGGAAGACCTGGTGGGCAACCGCCTGCCGATCCAGGAAAACTTCGGTGGCCTGTACACCCGCCTGACCGAGCTGAGCTACGAGCGTACCCTGTTCACCCCGGCGCTCAACGTCAAGCTCGGCTACATGGCCATGGGCAACGACCTCGGCGGCCTGGACAGTGGCATCCTGTGCAACTTCATGAACGCCGGCTTCTGCGGTCACCCGCTGAACATGTCTGGCGGCAGTGGCTGGACCAATTACCCCAATGCCCACCTGGGCGTACGGGTGAAGTACGACCTGTCGCCATCCTGGCAACTGCGTGTGGCGGCGTTCAACGTCGACCCGGAAAGCAACGGCAACTCCAGCCGCGCCTGGCACCTGGGCCCCAAGCACACCACCGGCACCGTGGTACCGGTAGAGCTGGTCTATAAGCTGCAGGGCGAGCTGCCTGGCGAGTACAAACTGGGCTACTACTACGACAGCTCCGACGTGAAGCGCATCGGCAGCGACGAGGAAGTGTCCGGCCGTGGCGGCCACTACCTGCTGGTCGACCAGGCGGTGTGGAACGACCAGGGCTTGCCGGGCCGCAGCCTGCATGCCTTCGGCCAGTACTCGGCGTCGAGCAAGGCCGCCTCGCCATTCACCAAGTGGTATGGCGCCGGCGTGGTGCTGTACAAGCCGTTCGCTGGTCGCCCGAAGGATACTGTGGCCCTGGGCTATGGCCGTGCCGTACCCAACCCGCGTAGCCGCGACGTGCTGGAAGATGCCGCGTTCGATGCCGGGCAGCAGTTCCCCGATATCGACAGCGCCGAGCAGCTGGTCGAGCTGAGCTATGGCTACCAGGCCACGCCGTGGCTGAACCTGCGCCCGGATGTGCAGTACATCATCGAGCCGGGCGCGTTCTCCGGGAAGGACATCGACAACGCGCTGGTGGTTGGCATGCAGGTCAAGGCTACCTTCTGAAACCTTGATTGGGGCTGCTCTGCAGCCCTTCGCGGGCACGCCCGCGCTCATAGAACAACACATGACTCATTGGTTCGGCGAGGCTCTGTAGGAGCAGCCTTGTGCTGCGAAGAGGCCGGGGCTGACAAAGCCTGTCTATTGGCTGTACCGGCCTCTTCGCAGCACAAGGCTGCTCCTACAAAGGACGCGTCAGACGAGCGATATTGGTTCTCTGCGCGACAGCGCAGCCCAAAGGGCTGGGCAATCTCCCACAGGTATATCGCCGGCTGGCCTGGCGGTGCTGTACCTGTGGGAGCGGGCGTGCCCGCGAAGAAGCCTGCGCAATCAACCCTGCCTGAGGTAATCCACCAACCTCAGCAACATGGCATCACACCCCCGCAACTGCTCGACACTGACGAACTCATCCGGCTTGTGCCCCTGGTCCATGCTCCCAGGCCCACACACCACAGTCGGGATGCCCGCCTGATCGAACAGCCCACCTTCGGTACCAAACGCCACGGTACCGAACTCATCCGAGCCACTGAGCAACGCCACCAGGCCAGCCGCCTCGCTATCCGCTGGCGTGGCCAGCCCCGGATATGCACTCAACGGCTGCAGGCGAATGGCGCTGGCGGCATTGACCTTGCGCATGCGCGGCAGCAGTTCGGCCTCGGCATAGGTTTGCAACTGGTCGGCCACTGCCTGCGCCTCGAACCCAGGCAAGGCCCGCACTTCGAAATCGAATTCGCATTCCGCCGGCACGATGTTCAGCGCCCTGCCCCCTTTGATCACACCGGTCTGCACAGTGGAGAACGGTGGGTCGAAGCGCTCGTCGTGATGCTCCGGCAACGCCAGGGCATCACCGATATCACCCAGCTTGCCGATCAGCTTCGCCGCATACTCGATGGCATTCACCCCATACGGCGCGTACGCCGAGTGGCAGGCCGCGCCATGTACCTGGCAACGCATCGCCAGCTTGCCCTTGTGCCCCAGCACCGGCTTGAGTTCGGTGGGTTCGCCAATCAGGCACAACCGTGGCTTGTGCGGGCGCTGCTCGAGCGCGGCCAGCATCGAGCGCACCCCCAGGCAGCCGACTTCCTCGTCGTAGGAGAACGCCAGGTGCACCGGCATGCGCAACGACTGGGCGAGAAACGCGGGTACAGCCGCCAGCACCGAAGCGATGAAACCCTTCATGTCGGCCGTGCCGCGGCCGTACAGGCGCCCGTCGCGTTCACTCAGGGCAAACGGCTCGACTGTCCAGGCCTGGCCGTCCACCGGCACCACATCGGTATGCCCGGACAGCACCACGCCGCCAACATCCCGGGGGCCGATGGTGGCGAACAGGTTGGCCTTGGTGCCTTCCGGGTTATGGAACAGTTCGCTTTCCACCCCCAGCTCGGCCAGGTAGTCGCGGATGAAGCTGATCAGTTCGAGATTGGAATCCCGGCTGACCGTGGCAAAGCCGATCAGCCTGGCCAGCAGCGCGCGACTGGCAAATTCACTCATCGCCCGGCACCCCGTAGCTTGGCGCGGCAGTCGGGTTGAGGGCGCGGGTGACGTAGTCCTGCATCTGCGGCCGATATGCCTGCCACAGGCCATCGAGCACACCGATCGGGTCTGCTTCGGCCCAGTCCACACGCAGGTCCACCAGTGGCCAGGTCAGTTCGCCGGCAATCTTCAACGCCGCCGAGTGCACAGGCCCCGCCTCGCCGCCTGCGGCCATCGCCGCGTGCATGGCCGCCAGCAGGCGGTCGGCCAGATGCCCGCCGGCTTGTTCAAAGGCCTGCACCATCGCCTCGATCACCTGGGTCGAGGCCAACAGGTTGCCTGCCGCCGCACATTGTTCACCGGCCACGGCGTGGTGGGTGCCCAGGGCTTCCTTGCCAGTGAACAGCGCGACCTGGCCATGGCTGTCGATCACCGTGAGCTGGCGATACTCGCTCCAGCCGTTGGCGCTCAGCACCCGGTCCAGCGCAGCGGCAGGCGGCAACTGGCCCTGTTCCAGGGCATCGAGAATCTGCGGGCCCAGCGCTGGCAAGGTGATGTTCTGGGTGGCGACCGCGCCCACACCGGCACGTACCCACGGGCAGCGGGCGCCCACGGCGATGCTCGAAGAGCTGATGGCGATACCGACCTGGCCGGTTTCCTGGCAACGACCGATGATGGAAAAAGTCATGTCATGGTTCCTGTTGTGCTGTGCGATACACGGCATTCTGGGTTGAACCTTTCGGCCGGCGAAACGACCTTTTTCCGAGGGGTTAGGCAGGAAAAAACTTTGCTCTGGCTGAGATCGAGCGCCGCCCGCGCGGCGCTTCGCAGCACAAGGCTGCTCCTACATCTGTTTCGGGCCAATTATTCCTGTCGGCACAGCGCGCGCGGTCCCTTGGCGTCCAACTCGCAAGCCACAGAATCCAGGGCCTTCGCCGTTTTATCGGCAAGCCCCAGCTAAATACTATTTTCGCCATTTCCACGGCATCCCTAGTCTGGCCCCAGGCAACGGCGGTCCTCCAAACCGACCTGACAAAAACCGCCTGAACAAGGGCTCGGACATGACACTGAACAACCTCGAAATCGACACCCTCGTCGTCGGCGCCGGCCAGGCCGGCGTGGCCATGAGCGAACACCTGAGCAAGCTTGGCGTGCCGCACCTGGTGCTGGAGCGCAAGCGTATCGCCGAGGCCTGGCGCACCGGTCGCTGGGACTCGCTGGTGGCCAACGGCCCGGTCTGGCACGACCGCTTCCCGGGGCTGGAATTCAACCTCGACGCCGACGCCTTCGCCGGCAAGGACCAGGTGGCCGACTACTTCGAGCAGTACGTACGCAAGTACAACCTGCCCGTACGCACCGGCATCGAAGTGAAGAAAGTGCTGCGCAACAGCGACCGCCCCGGTTTTACCATCGAAACCAATGAAGGCGTGATTCGCGCCAACCGCGTGGTCGCCGCCACCGGCCCGTTCCAGAAACCGGTAATCCCGGCCATCGCGCCGAAAGACAGCAACCTGCACCAGATCCACTCCGCGGCCTATTACAACCCCGAGCAGTTGCCAGAAGGCGCTGTGCTGGTGGTCGGCGCCGGCTCCTCCGGCGTGCAGATCGCCGAAGAACTGATGCGTGCCGGGCGCCAGGTGTACCTCTCGGTCGGCGCCCACGATCGCCCGCCACGCGCTTACCGCAACCGCGACTTCTGCTGGTGGCTGGGCGTGCTGGGTGAGTGGGATGCGGAAATCGCCAAGCCTGGCCGCGAGCACGTGACCATTGCCGTCAGTGGCGCCCGTGGCGGCCACACCGTGGACTTCCGCGCCCTCGCCCACCAGGGCATGACCCTGGTCGGCCTGACCCAGTCGTTCGAGAACGGCGTGGCGCGCTTCCAGGACAACCTGGTCGAGAACATCAACCGCGGCGACGAAAACTACCTGGCCCTGCTGGATGCCGCCGATGCCTACATCGAACGCAACGGCCTGGACCTGCCGGAAGAGCCCGAAGCCCGCAAACGCCTGGCCGACCCTGAGTGCATGCGCAACCCGCTGCAGCAACTGGACCTGGCCAAGGCCGGCGTCACCAGCATCATCTGGGCCACCGGTTACGGTGTCGACTTCAGCTGGCTGCAGGTAGACACCTTCGACGCCAACGGCAAGCCCCAGCACCAACGCGGCGTGGCCCGCGAGCCGGGTGTGTACTTCCTTGGCCTGCCGTGGCTGTCGCGTCGTGGCTCGTCGTTCATCTGGGGCGTGTGGCACGACGCCAAGCACGTCGCCGGCCACATCGCCACGCAACGCACCTATGCCGCCTACCGCGACCGCGAACAACGCGCAGCGGATGAGCAGCAGCAACCCAAGATCAGCAACGTCAGCACCCTCGGAGCCCACTGATGCCTACTCATACCCGCATCCGCATGTTCAACACCAAGGCCACCTACCCCAACCAGACCCTGGACAACGACCTGTGCCAGGCGGTGCGCGCCGGCAACACCATCTACGTGCGCGGCCAGGTCGGCACCGACTTCGAAGGCAACCTGGTGGGCCTGGGTGACCCACGGGCGCAGGCCGAACAGGCAATGAAGAACGTCAAGCAACTGCTCGAAGAAGCCGGCTCGGACCTGTCGCACATCGTCAAGACCACCACCTACATCACCGACCCGCGCTTCCGCGAGCCGGTGTACAAGGAGGTAGGCAAGTGGCTCAAGGGCGTGTTCCCGATTTCCACCGGGCTAGTGGTGGCCGGGTTGGCCCAGGCCGAGTGGCTGATGGAGATCGATGTGATCGCCGTGGTGCCTGATTCGGTCTGACCGATCGGTTCAACCTGTAGGAGCGGCCTTGTGTCGCGAAAGGGCCGCAACGCGGCCCCAGGATTGATGCGCAACGGAACGCACCCACTTTTAAAATGGGCTAGAAACCCACTGTCGCCGACAGCAGGTAGGTACGCGGCGTAGACAGCGTCAGCCCCGGCTCGCTGTCATCCGAGGCCCCGGCCGAACTCCAGTAGCGGTCGTCCAGCACGTTCTCGACACTGGCACGCAAGGTAACCTGGGCGGAATTCACCTTGAACGCATAACGCGCACCCACGTCGTAACGCTCCCAGCCTTCGATCTGCTTGCTGTTGTTCTGGTCCAGGTACTGCGAGCTCGAGTGGATGCCCCGCGCCGTCAGGGTCAGGCCGTTCACCCCAGGCACATCCCATTCTGCGCCGAGGTTGACGTTGTACTCGGGCGTGGCCGGCGCGCGGTTGCCATCGTAGGCGCCACCGATGGTGTCGGTCAGTTCGCTGTCGATATACATCACCCCGCCCAGCACACGCACGCCTTGCACGGGCTCGCCGAACACGCTCAGTTCGATACCGCGGTTGTCGCGCTTGCCATTGGGGCCGAACACCCGCGATATGGGGTTGGTTTCATAGGCGGGCTGGCGGATGCGGAAGGCACTGGCGGTAAAGGCGACCTGGCCCAGGTCGTACTTGGCCCCCACCTCGACCTGGCGGCTGGTGAACGGCGGGAAGATCTGGTCTTCGTTGACCGATGTCGACGGCGCAATCTTGCCCTGGCTCAGGCCCTCCATGTAGTTGGCATACAACGACAGCTGGTCGGTAACCTTGAGCAGCACGCCGCCCGAGGGCGACACCTTCTCTTCATCGTAGGCGGTATCCCCCTTGATGCCGTCGCTCCAGTCATCCACCTGCACCCGCTGCCAGCGCGCCCCAAGGGTCAGCAGCAGGCGGTCGTCGAAGAAGCCCAGGGTGTCGGCCAGGGCCACGCCGGAAAAGCGGTTTTCCGTGTACACCTCAGGATCGATGCGGGTTGGCGTGCCCGGTGTCGGCGTGGCCACCGGGTGGTAGAGGTTGCTGGGCGCCGAGGCATAGCGGGCGCCGCCGTTGGTGAAGTCCATGTAGAAGTAGGTGGCGGCCAGGTTCAGCTCGTGGCTGACCGGCCCGGTATGGAACCAGTTGCGCACGCCGGCCATGGCGGTACGCACGGTTTCATCCCGGGTGAAGTCGCGCGGCTGCACGGTGAAGTCGCCGGCATCGTTGCTGATCGACACGTTGTGGCGCAGGAAGTCATGGTTGCTCTTGCGCGCGCCGACCGCGCCATAGGCCAGCAGCGACTCGCTGATATCGTACTCGGCATGCAGCGCACCGAAGGTGTCGTTGGTGCGCGCCTTGCTCCAGGCCTGGGCGTAATTGTGGCGTACGTCGTTGGCATCCGGCACCTTGGCGTTGGCACCGACCAGCACCCGCTCCTGCGGTGCATCGGTATCGCGCTCGGTATGGCCAAGGTCCGCCGAAAGCCGCAGGCGCTCGCCACGAAAGTCCAGGCCCAACACCGCCATTTCACGTTCGACTCGCTGGTGGTCCCATTCGGTATCGCCCGCCTGTTTCACGCCATTGAAGCGCACGCCGAACTGCTGGCCTTCGCCAAAGCGCCGACCAACGTCCACCGCACCGCCTGCCTGGCCGGCCGAGGCATAGCTGCCGGTAAACTCGGTGAGCGGCTGGTCGCCGGCTCGCTTGGGCTGCACATTGATGCCGCCGCCGACACTGCCTCGCGGCGAAATGCCGTTGATCAGCTGGCTGGGGCCTTTGATGATGTCGACCCGGTCAGCCATTTCCATGTCGATCGAGTAGGTCGGCAGGATGCCGTACAGGCCGTTGTAGGCCACATCACTGTTGAACAGGCTGAAGCCGCGAATGGTGAACTGCTCGAAGCGCCCACCCGCCGGGTTGGTGGCGCGTACCGATGGGTCGCTGGCGATCAGCTCGCCCAAGGTTCGCGCCTGCTGGTTCTTCACCAGTTCGCTGGTGTAGCTGGTGATGCTGAACGGGGTTTCCATGAAGTCGCGCGTGCCGAGCAGGCCCTGTGAACCCTGACGGGCCACCTGGCCACCGGCATAGGGTTGCGTTTCGTTGCCTGCGGCCAGGCCACCGACGATGCTGGTCGGGGCGATTTCAAGCGCACCACCCGCCTGGGGTGCCGGCATCAATGTGAAAGCGCCCTCGCCCACCGGCAGCAACTGCAGGCCGCTGCCGCGCAGCAGCTGGGTGAAGCCTTCGTCGACGCTGTAGCTGCCGGACAGGCCATTGCTCTGCCGGCCGTTGACCAGCGCCGGGTCCAGCGACAGGCTGACCCCGGCCTGGTCGGCAAACTGGGTAAGTGCCGCACCCAGGCTGGCGGCTGGCACCTGATAGCTGCGCCGGGCAGGTTCATCGGCCCAGGCCGGTGTACACAACAACAGGCTCATGGCGAACAACGGATGTGCCGCACGCGCCAGTGGGCGCAGGCGGCTGGACATGACAACAGGCATTGAACAAGGCTCCCCTTTATTTGCTCCTACCGGTAATGACCGGTGAGCGAAAAAAAGGGGACAGCCTCATGCGCGATTTTCCCGCGCGACCAGGCTCACCCAGTAACGCGTGCGCGTGTGCACCTGCAACGGCAGGCTGGCGGCGAGCAAGGCCAGCACCCGGTCGGTGTCGTCGAGGCGGAACGTACCGGTCACGCGCAGGGCCTCCAGTTCGGGCGCCCAGCGCAGCACGCCGGGGCGGTACCTGCGCAGCTCGTGCAGCAGCTCGCCCAAGGGGCGATCCTCCAGCCGCAGTACCCCTTCGCGCCAGCCCAGCAGCCATGCGTCCAGGCCGGTGACAGGGCCAACCCCGGCCACTTGCAGGCTGGCCTGCTGCCCGGCCTGCAGCAGCAGCGCCGGGCCTTGCCGCGGCTGCAGGTTGGCCGCGCCCTTGAGCACCGATACCCGGCAAGCCTGATCGACCAGGCGCAAGCACACCTCGCCAGCATCCAGCGCGACCTGGCCATAGGGCACCTGCAACGTCAGGCTCAGGTTGCCGGGCAACCTGACTGCCACTTCGCCACGCAGCAATGTCAGGCGACGCGCGCCCAGGTCGATATCCACCGCACTGTCGGTGTTCAACTGCACGAATGTGCCATCGCTCAGCAGCACCTGCCGGCGCTCCCCGACCGCGGTGTGCATGTCGGCGGCCCAGGCCTCCAGCGGCAGTTCGCGGCTTGCCAGCCAGGCCGCCGGCAACAATGCAGCCACGCCCAGGGCCTGCTTGAGCAGCGCCCGGCGGCCGGTATCCGGGCGGTCCAGGGTGGCCATGGCCAATGCGCCGGGTAGCGCGGAAAAGCGCTGGCGCAACAGCAGTGCCTTTTGCCAGGCGTGTTCGTGCAAGGTGCTGCTGGTGCGCCATTGTTCCAGGCGCTGCAGGTCACCCTCGCTGGCAGCGCCAGAGTCCACCAGTGCCAGCCAGCGCGCGGCGGCCTGCAGTGCCTCGCGGGTTTCGGGGGAATGGCTGGTCATTGCAGTTCGGCCAGCAGGCAATGCTCGTAGGCCTGCGCCATGTAGCGTTTGACCGAGCGCTCGCAAACGCCCAGGCGCTTGCCGATCTCGGCATAGCCCAGGCCCTCCAGCTGGCTCCAGAGAAAGGCCTTGCGTACCGGCACCTTGAGGCCGTCGAGCAACTCGTCGAGGGCTTGCAGGGTTTCCAGCAGTACCCAACGCTGCTCTGGCGAGGGCACATGCTGCTCGGGCAACTGCGCCAGTGCATCGAGGTAGGCTTGTTCCAGGCTACGCCGCTGGTGGAAGTTGCTCAGCAGGCGCTTGCCCACGGTCAGCAGGTAGGCACGCGGTTCGCGAATGTCTGCCAGCGGCTGGGCGCTGGCCAGGATACGCAGGAAGGTATCCTGGCTGAGGTCGGCGGCATCCCAGGCATTGCCCATGCGCCGCCGCAGCCAGGTTTCCAGCCAGCCGCGGTGTTCCCGGTACAGGGCAGGCAGGCTATGCTCCGGTGGCGGCGCGGCGTCGATCATGGGGAAGGCCCTGCGGTGGTGTAAATAAGATTAATTCTAATTTACAGCGCACCACAGAACCAAGCGGTTTGTTACCAGTCAGGCAATCGCCGCATCCACCAGCACTTGCGCTTCCTGCACCAGGCGCTGCAGGTGCGCCTCGTCGATGAAGCTTTCGGCGTAGATCTTGTAGATATCCTCGGTGCCCGAAGGGCGCGCGGCGAACCAGCCATTGGCGGTCATCACCTTCAGCCCGCCGATCGCCTGGCCGTTGCCCGGCGCATGGCTGAGGATCTGCACGATCGGCTCACCCGCCAGCTCGGTCGACTTCACCTGCTCCGGCGCCAGCTTGCTCAGCAAAGCCTTCTGCCGGGCATCGGCCTTGGCTTCGACACGGGTGGCGAACGGCTTGCCCAGTGCCTCGGTCAGGTCGGCGTAGGCCTGGCTCGGGTTGCGCCCGATGCGGGCGGTCATCTCGGCAGCCAGCAAGGCCGGGATCAGCCCGTCCTTGTCGGTGGCCCAGACCGAGCCATCGCGGCGCAGGAACGAAGCCCCCGCACTTTCCTCGCCACCAAAGCCCAGCGTGCCGTCGAACAGGCCCTGGGCGAAGAACTTGAAGCCCACCGGTACTTCGTACAGTTCACGGCCCAGGCGCTGGGTGACGCGATCGATCAGGCCACTGGACACCACGGTCTTGCCGACGGCGGCATCGCTGCGCCATTGCGGGCGGTGGCGGTACAGGTAGTCGATGGCCACGGCCAGGTAGTTGTTCGGCTGCAGCAGGCCATCGGGGGTGACGATGCCATGGCGATCGTGGTCCGGGTCGCAGGCGAAGGCCACGTCGAAGCGTTCGCGCAGGCCGATCAGGCCCTGCATGGCATAGGGCGAAGACGGGTCCATGCGGATCTGGCCGTCCCAGTCGACAGTCATGAAGCGGAAGGTCGGGTCGACCTCGGTGTTCACCACTTCCAGGTCGAGCTGGTAATGCTTGGCGATCGCCGACCAGTAGCGCACCCCTGCCCCGCCCAGCGGGTCGACGCCCAGGCGCAGCTTGGCAGCGCGGATGACGTCGAAGTCGATGACGTTTTCCAGGTCGGCCACGTAGTTGCTCACGTAGTCGTGACGCTGGGTGGTGGATGCCTGCAGCGCCTGGGCATGGTCCATGCGCTTGACGCCCGCCAGGTCAGCAGCCAGCAGTTCGTTGGCCTTGGCCTCGATCCACTTGGTCACGTCACTGTCGGCCGGGCCGCCATTGGGCGGGTTGTATTTGAAGCCACCGCTTTGCGGCGGGTTGTGCGACGGGGTGATGACGATGCCGTCGGCCAGGCCCTGCTCGCGGCCACGGTTATGGCAGAGGATGGCATGGGAAACCGCTGGTGTTGGCGTGTATTCGTCGTCCTTGGACAGCATTACCTGCACGCCATTGGCAGCCAGCACTTCCAGGGCGCTGGCGGTAGCCGGTGCCGACAGTGCGTGGGTGTCGGCGCCGATGAACAACGGGCCATCGATGCCCTTCTCCTGGCGATACAGGCAGATGGCCTGGGTAATGGCCAGAACGTGGTACTCGTTGAAACTCAATTCAAGCGAAGTGCCCCGGTGCCCAGAGGTGCCGAAGGCCACCCGCTGGGCCGCCACGGCAGCGTCGGGGCGGCCGGTGTAGTAGGCGGTGAGCAGTCGGGGAATATCGACCAGCACGCTGGCCGGAGCCGGCTTGCCTGCCAAAGGACTGAGCGTCATGCAGAAACCTCGAGTTCAACGGATGTTGGTGTTGGAGCGTGCAGTGTACTGAGAGTTGCAATGCCGTGCGATGGGCGGCAGCAAAGAAACATCAGGCCACGTAGCCCGCTTTTTGTAGGAGCGGCCTTGTGTCGCGATAGGGGTGCGAAGCGCCCCCAGGATCTTCGCACCTCCAGGAATTGTCGGGGCCGCTTTGCGGCCCTTTCGCGGCACAAGGCCGCTCCTACATGGACCGCGCATGCCGCTCATCTGCCTCATGACGGTCTAGAGTAAAAGCCATGCACCCTGCAAAAGAGACCCCATGGCTTTCCACCGCCTGACCCACACCCACCCGCGCCTGAGCATCGCCACTTTGGTCGGCCTGCTCGGCGCCTGGCTGATCCCCGCCAGCGACAGCGTGCAGCACATCCTCGCCGGTTGGAACCTTGGCGTATGGCTGTACCTGCTGCTGGTGCTCTACCTGACCTTGAGCGCCAATGCGGAAAAGGTACGCAAGGTCGCCCGCGTCGAAGACGAAAACGCCGGCCTGGTCCTGCTCACCGTGTGCATCGCCGCCATCGCCAGCCTCGCCGCCGTCACCCTGCAACTGGTGTCCAGCCGTGGCCTGCAAGGCACGGCGCTGGTCGTGCACTACCTCTACACCGGCCTGACCGTGGCCGGCTCCTGGCTGTTGATCGGCTGCATTTTCAGCCTGCACTATGCGCGGCTGTTCTATACCGGACAAAACCACGAACCGCCGCTGCGCTTCGCCGATGGCGAACGCAACCCCGATTACTGGGACTTCCACTACTTCTCGTTCACCATCAGCGTGGCGGTACAAACCTCCGACGTGGGCATCGCCGGGCGGGAGTTGCGGCGGGTAGTGCTGGCACATTCACTAGTGGGGTTCGTATTCAACACGGCGATCCTGGGATTCACCATCAACATCGCTGCCGGGTTGCTCGGCTGATCACACCGCTCGTCCGAAAACATCGCGCGGCAAATTCGATCAAATTGGCAGCACCTGGCGGGTTATCTGCCGTCAACATGCCAGGAAAACGTTTGCCTTGCGGGCCTGCGCAAAATGCCGTCCAAGACAAAGCTGTGACGTCTGTCATGCATCAGTGAATTTGTCTTATTGGCCGCCGAGAATAGTGCGTGACAGGTGCTATGGTTACCTTCCCGGCGGCCGCATCGATGTGGCCACCCGCTCACCACGTCCAGGTAGGGACAAGGAGGCTGGCATGAACAAGATGACGTTCCCCAACGCCTGCCAGGTGATGCGCTGGCATTTCCACCCGCTGGGCTTCGAAGCCAGCATGGATGCGCCACGCAGCATGGTCGCGCGGCTGTTCGACCGCGCCACCGGCGAAACCCTGCTGGCGATCGCAGGCATTCCCTGCTCGGCAATCATGGCCGCCGCCGACGTAGAGCGCATCATCGAGGCCGTCGAGGCGGAGATGGATACCTTCATGCCCGCCTTCACCTTGCGCGACGCGGTCTAGCCCGCTGCGGTGCTTTCCTGGCGCATGGCCTGCAACTTGCCCATGAACTGCTCGGCCGGCACCGGCTGGCCCAGCAGGTAGCCTTGCAGCGAATCGCAGCCCAGGCGGGTCAGGAAGTCCTGCTGCCTGTCAGTCTCCACCCCTTCAGCAACGATGCGCAGGCCCAGCGCCTGGCCCAGCGCCACGATAGCCGAAACGATCGCCGCATCGTCGCTGTCCTGCTCCAGGTCGCGCACGAAACCGCGGTCGATCTTCAGCTCGTTGGCCGGCAGGCGCTTGAGGTACATCAGGCTGGAATAACCGGTGCCAAAGTCATCGATGGACAGGTCCACGCCCATGTCGGACAACCGTTGCAGCACCGTCAGGCTGGCATCGGCGTCGTGCATGGCGGTGGTTTCGGTAATTTCCAGGGTCAGGCAGTTGGCCGGCAGGCTGTTCTGCTGCAGGGCCCGGGCCACGCTCTCGACCAGCCCGGCATGGCAGAACTGGATGGCCGACAGGTTCACCGCCATGCGCCAGCCGTGGTGCCCCTGGTCCAGCCACTGGCGCATCTGGCGGCAGGCCTCGATGAGCACCCATTCGCCAATGGGGATGATCAGGCCGGTCTTTTCTGCCAGGCCGATGAAACGGTCGGGCAGCAACAGGCCCTGCTGAGGGTGCTCCCAGCGCAGCAAGGCCTCGGCACCGATCGGCTGGCAATTCTGGGCGTCGAACTTGGGCTGGTAGTGCAGGCGGAACTGGCGCTGCTCCAGGGCCTGGCGCAGGTCCTGCAGTAGCTGCAGTTGCTGGCGGGCGTTGCTGTTCATCGACGCGTCGAAGAAGCTGTAGCCATTCTTGCCGGCGCTCTTGGCGTGATACATGGCAGCGTCGGCATTGCGCAGCAGCTCATGCTGGTCCAGGCCATTGCCCGGGTACAGGACGATGCCCAGGCTCGCTGTCAGCTGCAGGTCATGCTCGGCCACGCGGAATGGCCGTGACACCAGGTTGACCTGCTTGACCGCCACATCCATGGCATCGTTCGGCTCGCGCAGCTCCACCAGCAGCACGAATTCGTCGCCGCCGATGCGCGCCAGCGTGTCCTGGCTGTGCAGGTGCCCGCGCAGGCGCGCCGCCACAGCCTTGAGCAGCAAGTCGCCGATGTGGTGGCCGAAGGCATCGTTGACGGGCTTGAAGCCGTCCAGGTC
Organism: Pseudomonas shirazica; assembly: GCF_015168335.1. NCBI lineage: Bacteria > Pseudomonadati > Pseudomonadota > Gammaproteobacteria > Pseudomonadales > Pseudomonadaceae > Pseudomonas > Pseudomonas shirazica. Next base: position 2,005,848 of record NZ_CP063456.1, on the reverse strand, counting down.
GATGAACATCAGGGCAAAGCAGCCGCCCTGCTCCGCTACCTTGGCAATGGCCTGCTCGATGCGGTCGGCCAGCAACGTACGGTTGGGCAGGTCGGTGAGCGTGTCGTGCAGGGCCAGCTGGGTCAGTTCCTGATTTGCCAGCGTCAGCGAGCGGGCCAGCTCGGCGGTACGCGCCTCCAGCCGGGCATCCAGTACCGAGGTGAGCAAGGCCACCGCGAGTACCGCCAGCGTGGTGATCAGCACCAGGTAGACCAGACCGTCGCCTTGCAGGCCTCCCGCTGCCAGCGCACCGCAGAAGCTGCCTTCGGGGAAGTTCGCCGCGGCCATGCCGGTGTAGTGCATGCCGACGATGGCAACGCCCATCACCACCGCCGCCAGGCCGCGAATCTGCCGCACATAGGGCGTGTGCGCGCGGAGGCGGAAGGCGATCCACAAGGCCGCTGCCGAGGCGCCCACCGCAATCAGCAGCGAGGCCCCGAACAGCGTGGGGTCATAGTCGATGCCCGGCAGCATGCGCAGCGCGGCCATACCGGTGTAATGCATACAGGCGATGCCGGCGCCCATGATCAGCGCACCAAACCCCAACTGCAGCCAGGGCAGGCTCGGCTGGCTGACCAGCCACAAGGCAAAGCCTGAAGACAAGACGGCGATCAGCAGCGAGAACGCGGTCAGGGCAAGGTCGTAGCCCAGGTCGATGGGCAGGCTGAAGGCGAGCATGCCGATGAAATGCATCGACCATACGCCGATGCCCATCGCCAGCGCGCCACCCCCCATCCACAGCCAGGCAGCCCGGCCTTTGGCCGTGGCGATGCGGCCGGTCAGGTCAAGGGCGGTATAGGACGCCAGGATCGCCACGCACAGCGAAATCAACACCAGCGAAGAGGAGTAGCTACCGGTCAGCATCGAGAGTTCCAGCGGGGCGGGAGGCCCGGAAAAGCTGATGATTGTACTCAAGGTCAGGCGAAACGCACGGGGTTTTTGCGAATGGGAATGGATCCAAAGACTGCGAGGGCCTGGACGCATGCGCGGTAGCTGTAGGAGCGGCCTTGTGTCGCGATCGGGCTGCGAAGCGGCCCCAGCGATCTGTGCTTGTACACAAAGTTCTGGGGCCGCTCTGCGGCCCGATCGCGACACAAGGCCGCTCCTACAGAGGTACGCGTCTGCGGGTCGCTTCAATCCTGCTCGGCGAAGGCTTGCCCGGCATCCCAACCACCACCCAGGGCAGCAACCAGCTGCACGCTGGCCACCAGGCGCCCTTGCAGCAGGTTCAACACACTGCGCTCGTTGCTCAGCGCCGTGGTCTGCACGTTGACCACATCCAGGTAGCCGATCAGCCCGGCGCGGTACTGGTTCTCGGTCAGGCGCAGCGACTCGCGGGCAGCATCCAGTGCCTCCTGGCGCACCACCGCCTCATCGCCATACACCTTCAACTGCACCAGCAGGTTTTCCACTTCCTTGAACCCGTCGAGCACGGTCTGGCGGTACTGCGCCACGGTCTGGTCATACACCGCCACCGTGCGGTCCACCTCGGCACTGCGCTTGCCGGCGTCGAACAAGGTCAGCGCCAGCTGCGGGCCCACCGACCAGTAGCGGTTGGGCAGTTCGATCCAGTTGCTGAAGCTGCTGCTGGAGTAACCGCCACTCATGCTCAGGCTCAGGTCCGGGAAGTACGCCGCCCGCGACACGCCGATGTTGGCGTTGGCAGCCATCACGTTGCGCTCGGCCGCAGCGATGTCCGGGCGTCGCTCCAGCAACTGCGAGGGCAAGGCCACCGGAATTTGCGGCAGCGCCGGAATGGATTTGCTGTCAGCCAGGGCGAAGTCCGCCGGGGCCTTGCCCAGCAACACGGCAATGGCGTTCTCGAACTGTGCACGCTGCCAGACCAGGTCGATCAGGTCGGCCTGGGTGCTCTTGAGCTGGGTACGCGCCTGGGCCACTGCATCCGGGCCGGCGACGCCAGCGCGATACTGGTTTTCGTTCATCCGCAGGGAACGTTCATACGCTGCCACGGTGGCTTCCAACAGGCGTTTCTGCTCGTCGATCACCCGCAACTGCAGGTAGTTCTGCACCAGTTCCGACTGCTGGCTGAGGCGGATCGAGGCCAGGTCGGCCAGGCTGGCTTCGGCACTGGCTTCGTTGGCGTTCAGGGTCTCGCGCAGCTTGCCCCACAGGTCGATTTCCCAGCTGACGCCGAGCTGGGCGTTGTAGGTGTTGCGAATGCCGCTGCTGTTGTTGGACAGGCTCGAGCTGGAGCTACCGGTGCCCTGGGCCGAGCGGTTCTTGCTGACGCTCAGGTCCAGGCTGGGGAACAGTGCCGCCCGGCTGCTGCGCACCAGCGCCTGGGCCTGGCGGTACTGGGCCTCCGATTGGGCCACGGTCTGGTTGCTGCGGTTGAGCTCTTCGACCAGTGCATTGAGCCCGGCATCGCCGTAGATTTCCCACCAGGCGCCGCGGGCGATGGCATCGGACGGCGTGGCCTGGGTCCAGCCTTCGGCGTGCTTGAACTGCGCCGTGCTGCTCAGTTCCGGGCGGTGGTAGTCCGGGCTCAGGGTGCAGGCGCTGAGCAAGGCGACGCACAACCCGGCGCCGAGCAGGCGCGAGCCACGCCCACGGGTCAGCGTCTGCAGGGCACGGTGAAGTGGGGTCTGGGCAAAAGTCATAGCGGGGTTTCCAGGGCGGCGTCGGTGCGCACGCCACGCCAACGGTTGAAACGGTGACGCAGGCGGTCCAGGTACAGGTAGACCACCGGTGTCGTGTAAAGGGTGAGGACCTGGCTGAACACCAGGCCGCCAATGATGGTCAGGCCCAGAGGCTGGCGCATTTCCGCGCCTTCGGCGCGGCTCAGCAGCAGCGGCAAGGCACCGAGAATGGCCGCCAGGGTCGTCATCAGGATCGGCCGCAGGCGCAGCAGGCAGGCCCGGCGGATCGACTCTTCCGGTGTCAGGCCCTGGTGGCGCTCCAGCTGCAAGGCCAGGTCGATCATCAGGATGGCGTTCTTCTTCACCACGCCGATCAGCAGGAACAGCCCCAGCAGCGAGATCAGGCTGAACTCGCCGCCGGTGACGTACAGCGCCAGCAAGGCACCCACGCCGGCCGAGGGCAGTGTCGAGAGGATGGTCAGCGGGTGAATGTAGCTTTCGTAGAGAATGCCCAGCACCAGGTAGACCAGCACCAGCGCGCCAAGGATCATCAGCGGCTGGCCTTCCTGGGTCTTGGCGAAGGCATCGGCGGTACCACCAAGCTTGGCAATCACTTCCTCGGGCAAGCCCAGCTTGGCCACCGCACGCTCCAGCGCCGCCATGGCCTGGTCGGGGCTGTAGCCTTCGGCGACGTCGAAGGCGATGCTTTCGGCGGCGAACTGGCCTTCGTGGCTGACCCGGTCGTTGGCCAGGCTGTTCTCGTAGTGGGCGATGGTCGACAGCGGTACGCGGGCACCGTCGGCGGTAATCACCTGTACCTGCTCGAGGGTGCTCGGGTCCCAGGCGTACTTCGGGTTGATCTCGAGCACTACCTGGTACTGGTTGAGGCTGTCGTAGATGGTGGAGATCTGCCGCTGGCTGTAGGCGTTGTTCAGCACCGTGGTGACCATGTCCATGTCGATGCCCAGGCGCTTGGCCTGGTCACGGTCGACCACCAGGGTCACCTGCTGGGTGCCGGCACCGTCGCGGGCGTCGATGGCAGTCAGTTGCGGCAGTGCACGCAGCGCCGCCACCACTTTCGGGAACCATTCGCGCAGGGCCGCCAGGTCTCCGCTCTGCAGGGAGTACAGGTACTGCGAAGAGGTCTGGTCACGGCCACCACCGCCCAGTTGCAGGTCCTGGTCGGCCATCAGGAACAGGCGCCCGCCGGGTACCTTGGGCATTTCCTTGCGCAGGCGTTCGATCACCTTCTGGGCGTCGAGCTTGCGCTCGCTGATCGGCTTCAGGCGCACCAGCACAAAGGCATTGTTGGTCCCGCTGTTGCCACCGATGAAGCCGGCAACGCTCTGCACTGCCGGGTCGGCCAGCAAGGCGCGGCGGTAGATTTCCATTTTCGGTTGCATGACGCTGAACGACAGGCCATCGTCGCCACGGATGAAGCCTATCAGCTGGCCGGTATCCTGCTGCGGCATCAGCGTCTTCGGCACCACCACGTACAGGGCGATGTTGATGCCGATGGTGGCCAGCAGGCTGATCAGCGTCAGGCGTTTGTGGCGCAAGGCCCAGCCCAGGCTGCGGTCATAGGCATCGACCATGCGCTGGTGCAACTGTTCGCTCCAGCGCTGCAGACGTGTCGGCTCGGCCTGGTGCGGTTTGAGCCAGCGGGCGCACAGCATCGGCGTGAGGGTCAGCGACACCACCAGCGACACGATGATCGCCGCCGCCAGGGTGATGGAGAACTCCTGGAACAGGTTGCGCACGATGCCACCCATGAACAGGATGGAGACGAATACCGCCACCAGCGACACGTTCATCGACAGCAAGGTGAAACCCACTTCCTTGGCGCCCAGGAAGGCCGCTTTCATAGGTGGTTGGCCGTCCTCGATGTGCCGGGATATGTTCTCCAGCACCACGATGGCATCGTCCACCACCAGGCCGGTGGCGAGGATCAGCGCCATCAGCGACAGGTTGTTGAGCGAGAACCCGCACAGGTACATGACCGCGAAAGTGCCCACCAGTGACACCGGCACCGCCAGGCTGGGGATCAGCGACGCCCGCAGGCTGCCGAGGAACAGGTAGACCACCAGGATCACCAGCACCACGGCGATCAGCAGGGTGTGCTCGGCTTCCTTGAGGGTGGCCTTGATCACTGGCGAACGGTCCATGGCCACGTTCAGTTGCACGCTGGCCGGCAGCAGCGACTGCAGGGCCGGCAACTGCGCCTTGATCTGGTCGACCGTTTCAATGATGTTGGCGCCTGTCTGGCGGTTGACCACCAGCAGCACCGCGCTCTGGTCATTGAAGAAGCCGCTGTTGTAGCGGTTCTCGACACCGTCGGTGATGGTCGCCACGTCGGAAAGGCGCAGGATGGTGCCGTTCTGCTGGCGGATCACCACAGGCTCGTAGTCCTTGGCGCTTTCCAGCTGGTCATTGGCGCGCACCTGCCAGTTGCGCTCGGCGTCCTCGACAAAGCCCATCGGCCGGCGCTGGTTGGCGTTGGACACGGCAGTACGTACTTCATCCAGCGACAGGCCGTACTGGTTGAGCAATTGCGGCTCGACAGCAATGCGCACCGCCGGCAGCGAACTGCCACCGATCTGCACCTCCCCTACCCCGGGCACCTGGGCCAGGCTCTGCGACAGGATGGTGTCGGCCAGGTCGTACAGCTGGCCCTTCTGCAGCACGTCCGAAGTCAGCGACAGCACCATGATCGGTGCCTGCGACGGGTTGATCTTCTTGTAGGTGGGCATGCTGCGCATACCGCTGGGCAACAGGTTGCGGGTGGCGTTGATCGCCGCCTGCACCTCGCGCGCCGCACCGTCGATGTCGCGGCCCATCTCGAAGCCGATGATCACCCGTGTGGAGCCTTGGTTGGAGCTGCTGGTCAGGGTGGTCACGCCGGCAATGCTGCCCAGCTTGCGCTCCAGCGGCGTGGCCACGGTGGAGGCCATCACTTCCGGGCTGGCGCCTGACAGGTTGGCCGACACCACGATTACCGGGAAGTCCATCTGTGGCAGCGGAGCCACCGGCAGCAGACCGAAGCTGACCCCGCCCAGCAGCATGATCGCCAGGCTCAACAGCATCGTCGCCACCGGGCGACGGATGAAAGGACCGGACAGGTTCATGCCTCGGCCTGCTTCACGTCAGTGGCCGGGCGCCAGCGGCGGGCCAGGCGGTCGAAGTACAGGTAGATGACCGGGGTGGTGAACAGCGTCAGCACCTGGCTGACCAGCAACCCGCCGACCATCACCAGGCCCAGCGGCTGGCGCAGCTCGGCACCGGAACCGGTGGCGAGCATCAGCGGCACGGCGCCGAACAGCGCGGCCAGGGTAGTCATCAGGATCGGCCGGAAGCGCAGCAGCGCCGCCTGGTAGATGGCATCGCGCGGGCTCATGCCCTGCTGGCGCTCGGCCTCGAGGGCGAAGTCGATCATCATGATCGCGTTCTTCTTGACGATGCCGATCAGCAGGATGATGCCGATGATGGCGATCATGCCCAGGTCGTTGCCGCTGATGAGCAAGGCCAGCAAGGCGCCGACCGCTGCCGACGGCAGGGTCGAAAGGATGGTCACCGGGTGGATGTAGCTCTCGTACAGCACGCCCAGCACGATGTACATGGTCACCACCGCCGCCAGGATCAACAGCAAGGTGCTCGACAGCGATGCCTGGAAGGCCTCCGCCGCGCCCTGGAAGCGAGTCTGCACGCCCAGCGGCATGCCGATGTCCTTCTGCACCTGCTCGATCACCTGCACCGCCTTGCCCAGCGAAGCGCCGTGGGCCAGGTTGAACGACAAGGTCACCGCCGGGAACTGGCCAATGTGGGAAATGGCCAGCTGGGCCTGGCGCTGCTCGATGCGTGCCAGCGCCGACAGGCGCACCTGGCCGCCATCGGTGGCCTTGACGTGGATCGACTCCAGCGCCTGCGGGCCGATCACCGCCGCATCCTGCGACTGCAGCACCACGCGGTACTGGCTGGCCTGGGTGTAGATGGTCGAGATCTGACGCTGGCCGAAGGCGTCATACAGGGCGTTGGTGATTTGCGACACGCTGATGCCCAGGCGCCCGGCCATGTCGCGGTCGATCACCAGGTACACCTGCAGGCCCTTGTCCTGCAGGTCGCTGGCCACGTCGGCCAGTTCCGGGCGCTGCTGCAGCGCCTGCACCAGCTTGCCGCTCCACTGCGCCAGCAGGTCGGCGTCGGGCGACGAGAGGCTGAACTGGTACTGGGTCCGGCTGACCCGGTCCTCGATGCTCAGGTCCTGCACCGGCTGCATGAACAGGCGGATGCCCACCAGCCGATCGACTTGTGGCTGCAGGCGGTTGATCACCTCGCTGGCAGTGACATCACGCTCGCCATGGGGTTTGAGGTTGATCAGCAGGCGGCCGCTGTTGAGCGTGGCGTTGTCGCCATCGACGCCAATGTAGGACGACAGGCTCTGCACCGCCGGGTCCTGCAGGATCACCTTGCTCAGCGCCTGCTGGCGTTCGCTCATGGCGGCGAACGAGGTGGACTGCGGCGCTTCGGAAATGCCCTGGATCACCCCGGTGTCCTGTACCGGGAAGAAGCCCTTGGGCACCACCATGTACAGGAATACGGTGAGCGCCAGGCTGGCCACGGCCACCAGCAGCGTCAACGGCTGGCGCTTGAGCACCCACTGCAGGGCGCTACCGTAGTGCCTGATCAGCCAGTCGATCCAGGCGCCACTGGCGCGGTAGAACCGGCCCTGTTCCTCTTCCCTGGGCTCGCGCTTGAGCAGGCGCGCGCACATCATCGGCGTGAGGGTCAGCGATACCACCAGGGAAATCAGGATGGCCACCGCCAGGGTGATGGCGAACTCGCGGAACAGGCGGCCGACCACATCGGCCATGAACAGCAGCGGGATCAGTACCGCAATCAGCGAGAAGGTCAGCGAGATCAGGGTGAAGCCGATTTGCCGGGCGCCCTTGAGCGCCGCCTGCATGGGCGTCTCGCCCTCCTCGATGTGCCGGGAGATGTTCTCCAGCATGACGATGGCGTCGTCGACCACGAAACCGGTGGCGATGGTCAGGGCCATCAGGGTCAGGTTGTTGACCGAGAAACCGGCCAGGTACATCACGCCGAAGGTGCCGATCAGCGACAACGGTACGGCGATCGACGGGATGAGCGTGGCGCTGAAACGGCGCAGGAAGACGAACGTGACCATTACCACCAGGGCGATGGCGATCAGCAGTTCGTGCTGCACGTCCTTGACCGCGGCGCGGATGGTCTGGGTGCGGTCGGTGAGCACCGACACATCGAGGCCGGCCGGCAGGTTGTCGGTGATCGACGGCAGCAGGGCCTTGATGCGGTCGACCACTTCGATGACGTTGGCGCCCGGCTGGCGCTGGATGTTCAACAGCACGGCGTGGTTTTCGTTGGCCCAGGCAGCCAGGCGCTCGTTTTCGGCGCCGTCGACGATTTCTGCAACATCCTTCAGACGCAGAGGCGCGCCATTGTTGTAGGCCAGGATCAGGTTGGCGTATTCCTCAGGGGAACGCAGCTGGTCGTTGGCGTCGAGCATCGACACCCGGGTCGGGCCGTCGAAGTTGCCCTTGGGCTGGTTGACGTTGGAAGCGCCGATCAGGGTGCGTACGTCCTCCAGGTTCAGGCCGTTGGCGGCCAGGGCATCGACGTTGACCTTGATCCGCACCGCCTGGCGCTGGCCACCGGCGATGCTGACCATGCCAACACCGCTGATCTGTGCGAGCTTCTGTGCCACACGGGTATCGACCAGGTCGTTGAGCTTGGGCAGCGGCATGGTCTTGCTGGAGATGGCCAGGGTCAGCACCGGGGTGTCGGCCGGGTTGACCTTGTTGTACACCGGCGGCGCCGGAAGGTCGCTGGGCAGCAGGTTGCTGGCGGCGTTGATCGCGGCCTGCACCTGTTGCTCGGCAACGTCCATGTTCATGTCGAGGTTGAAGCGCAAGGTCAGCACCGAGGCGCCGCCGGAGCTGGTCGAGGCCATCTGCTCCAGGCCTGGCATCTGGCCGAACTGACGTTCGAGCGGCGCGGTAACCGCGCTGGTCATGACCTGCGGGCTGGCGCCTGGGTACAGGGTCATGACCCGGATGGTCGGGTAATCCACCTGCGGCAACGCGGAAACCGGCAACAGCTTGTAGGCGATCAGGCCGGCCAGGACGATGGCCAGCATGCTCAGCGTGGTGGCAACCGGCCGCAGGATGAACAGACGCGAGAGGTTCATGCGCCCGCCTTGCCTGCTGCGCTACCAGGCTGTGCTTCACCGGGCTGCACATCGCCAGTGCTTGCCGAACCCTTGCCTTCCTGGCCTTGCAGGTGCTGGCCCGGGGTGGTCGGCACCTGCGAGCTGTCTTCGACAACTTCCACCTTGGTGCCTTCGCGCAGGCGGTCGGTGCCTTCCAGCACCAGGCGGTCGCCGGCCTTGAGGCCCTCGAGAATGACGCTGTTCTCGCCGTCGCTGGCGCCGACCTTGAGCTTGCGGATGTTGACCGTGTTCTGGTCATTGACCACATAGGCGAAGGAGCCGTCATTGCCGAACTGGATGGCCGCCGCCGGGGCCATGGTCACCTGCTTGAGGGTGTCGGCCAGCAGGCGCACGTTGACGAACTGGTTGGGGAACAGGGCCAGGTCCTTGTTCTCGAAGCGGCCCTTGAACTTGAGGGTGCCGGTGGTGGTGTCGATCTGGTTGTCGATGCTGCCCAGCACGCCGGTGGACTGCAGCTTGCTGTCACTGCGGTCCCAGGCCTCGACCGGCAGACTGGCGCCGCTGCGGTAGCGTTCCAGCACGGTGCTCAACTCGGTTTCCGGCAGGGTGAAGGCAACGCTGATCGGCTCGGTCTGCGTGATCACCACCAGCGCGGTGGTGTCGTTGGCCGCCACCAGGTTGCCCAGGTCGAGCTGGCGCAGGCCTACGCGGCCGTTGATCGGCGCGCGGATCTGGGTGAAGTCCAGGTTCAGGCGGGCGTCATTGACCTGCGCCTGGTTGGTCTTCACCAGCCCCTGGAACTGTGCCACCTGCGCTTCGGCGGTGTCGAGGGTTTGCTTGGCGATGCTGTCTTCGGCGTACAGGCCTTTATAGCGGGCCAGGTCGACCTGGGCGTTCTTCAGTTGCGCCTGGTTCTGCGCCAGGGTGCCCTCGGCCTGCTGCAGGGCAATGCGGTACGGGCGCGGGTCGATTTCGGCGAGCAGGTCGCCGGCCTTGACCTGCTGGCCTTCCTTGAAGTGGATCTTGACCAGCTCGCCAGCCACGCGGCTGCGCACGTTGACGGTGTTGGTGGCGGTGACTGTGCCCAGGGCCTTGTAGTACAGCGGGAAGTCGCCCACCCGCACCGGCTCGACGCGCACCGGCACCGGGTCGCTGGAGCCGCCGAAGCCCGGGCGACCGCCCATCATGCCCATGCCCTTGCCACCGCGCCCGCCACCGGCTTCTTTATGCGCAGGCGTCGCTGCGGGCCACAGCCACCAGGCCAGTGCAGCCACCAGCAGCAGGATCAGCAGGCCGACGAGCCAGCGACGAGGGGAGCGGGAATTGGACACTTGCATGGGTTGAACGAACCTTGTTCGGAATGACGGCTTGGGGAGAATGAACGATAAGCACTGGCATCGTTTTAGCAAAGCGCCTTTACCAGAGGTTTACCTTTGCCTGACGTTGCCAAGGGGTTGAACTTTAAATGAAAACGGCCCGGAAAGCGTTCCGGGCCGTTTACAGGGTGTTGCCTGGAGCGGTGGGTGGCGGGCTGAAGGGTTTCGGCTGCCTGTGCCGGCCCCTTCGCGGGTAAACCCGCTCCCACAGGTGCAGTGCACTACCTGTAGGAGCAGCCTTGTGCTGCGAAGGGGCCGGCACGGCAAAAGAGACTCTGTGGCAGTAATGGCCTCTTCGCAGCACAAGGCTGCTCCTACATAGGTACCGCGCAGTCCTGAAGCATTGTGCAGTACCGGTGGGAGCGGGTTTACCTGCGAAGAGGCCGGCACAGGCGATCGACGCCCGCCCTGCCCCACACAACTCTTACTTCAGCACAGCCAGAGCTGCGTCGTAGTTCGGCTCATCAGCGATTTCGCCAACCAGCTCGCTGTGCAGCACCTTGTCGTTTTCGTCCAGCACCACCACGGCACGGGCAGCCAGGCCGGCCAGCGGGCCATCGGCGATGGCCACGCCGTAGTTTTCGAGGAACTCGCGGCCACGCAGGGTCGACAGGTTCTTCACGTTGTCCAGGCCTTCGGCGCCGCAGAAGCGTGCCTGGGCGAACGGCAGGTCGGCGGAGATGCACAGCACCACTGTGTTGGCCACATCGTTGGCCTGGGCGTTGAACTTGCGCACGGAGGTAGCGCAGGTCGGGGTGTCGACGCTCGGGAAGATGTTCAGCACCTTGCGCTTGCCGGCGAAGTCTTTCAGCGACTTGTCAGCCAGGCCTTCACCGACCAGGGAGAAAGCCGGAGCCTGGGCGCCGGTTTTCGGCAGCTCGCCGTTGACCTGAACCGGGTTGCCTTTGAGAGTCACTTGAGCCATGACGAAATCCTTATGCGGGTTTGAAAAGGACACTGAGTTAAGCATGAAGGCGGCCGGGTGCCTATGGGGACAGTGAAATTGTTCTATTACCGGACAATTCTTGTGGACAAAAAAATGCCCGGGTGGCTACAAGCGCCCCGGGCATTACTTTTGCGGATGACGTATCAGCCCAGCAGGCCGTATACCACCGAGGTCAGCGCAACCAAGCCGACCACTACCACGAACACGTTGGAGGCAGCACCGCTGTACTTGCGCATGGATGGCACGCGGCGAATGGCGTACATCGGCATCAGGAACAGCAACACGGCGAGGATCGGGCCACCGAGCGACTCGATCATGCCGAGGATGCTCGGGTTGAGGGTGGCGACAATCCAGCACACCACCAGCATCAGCGCGGCAACCACCCGGTCCAGGGTCTTGCCCGCCGGGCGTGCACCAGCCTTGGTGATGATGCCCTTCAGGCCTTCGCTGGCGCCGATGTAGTGGCCGAGGAACGACTTGGCAATGGCCACGAAGGCGATCAGCGGTGCAGCGAACGCGATGGTCGGGTTGCTGAAATGGTTGGCCAGGTACGACAGGATCGACAGGTTCTGCGCCTTGGCCTCGGCCAGCTGGGCGCTGCTCAGGGTGAGCACGCAGCTGAACACGAAGAACAGCACCATCACCACCATCAGCAGGTGGGCACGGCGCAGGATCTGGCCGCTACGCTCATCGGCATGCTCGCCGTAGCGGCGCTTCTGGTCGACGGCAAAGGCGGAGATGATCGGCGAGTGGTTGAACGAGAACACCATCACCGGAATCGCCAGCCACAGGGTGTGCAGGAAGGCCGAAGCTGGTGGTACCTGGGTGGCGCTGTCGAGAATGCCACCGGTCCAGTGCGGCACCAGGTACAGGCCCAGCAATGCCAGGGCGACGATGAACGGGTAGACCAGCAGGCTCATGACCTTGACCGTGGCCTGCTCCCCGCAGCGCACGATGGCCAGCAGGCCGAGGATCAGCACGAACGACAGGATGGCCCGTGGCGGCGGCTGCATGTGAAGCTGGTGCTCCATGAAGCTGGACACGGTGTTGGTCAGCGCCACGCTATAGATAAGCAGGATCGGGAAGATCGCGAAGAAGTACAGCACGGTGATCGAGGCGCCGGCGGTAATGCCGAAGTGCTCCTTGACCACTTCGGTGATATCGCCGTCATTGCGCCCGGAAAGGACGAAACGGGTCAGCCCGCGGTGAGCGAAATAGGTCATAGGGAAGGCCAGCATGGCCAGGATCAGCAACGGCCAGAAGCCGCCAAGGCCGGCGTTGATCGGCAGGAACAGGGTTCCGGCGCCGATCGCTGTGCCGAACAGGCCCAGCATCCAGGTGGTGTCGTGACGCGACCAGCTGCCGAGGGTGGCGGGGGTCGATTCTGCAAAGCGTTGTTCAACGCTTGGGGCCTGCTCATTCATTCCGGGTGAAGCTCCACTCGCAAGACTGCAACAGGCTGAGAATGGCGAAATAGACGTTTCGCCCAACTCAACCGAAAAAGGGAGCGCGATTGTGCACGGAAAGGTTGCACTTGCGAAGCCCTTTTCCGAGGAGCGGTTGCACTTGTCTTTACAAGCGGGTTGTGCCCGTGGACTGGAGGAGGGATTTGACAGGTGTAGGAGCGGCCTTGTGTCGCGAAAGGGCCGCAAAGCGGCCCCGGCAATATTCGCGGCGAAGTTGCAAACGTTGGGGGCGCTGCGCCCCCTTTCGCGACACAAGGCCGCTCCTACAAAGGCCGCGCCCCACAGAAGCGGCCTGGTACGGTGTTACTTCTGGACGGCGGCGAAGGCTTCGGCAACCCGTTGCAGGTTGGCCGGGCGCAGGCCGGACATGCATACGCGGCCGCTGTCGATCAGGTACACGCCGAACTCGTCACGCAGGCGGCGCACCTGCTCGACGCTGAAGCCGGTGTAGCTGAACATGCCGCGCTGGCGCAGGAAGAACTGGAAGTCCTGGCCTGGCAGCAGCACGGCCAGGGCATCGACCAGCGCCTGGCGCATGTCGAGGATACGTTTGCGCATCACTTCGACTTCCTCGGCCCACTGGGCATTGAGGGCGGCATCGCCGAGCACGCCAGCAACCAGCTGGGCGCCGAAGTTGGGCGGGCTGGAGTAGTTGCGGCGCACGGTAGCCTTCAGCTGGCCGAGCACGCTCTGGGCAGTGGCTTCATCGTCGCAGACCACCGACAGGCCGCCGACACGCTCGCCGTACAGCGAGAAGATCTTCGAGAACGAGTTGCTGACCAGGCACGGCACGCCGGCGCGGGCCATTTCGCGGATGGCGTAGGCGTCTTCCACCAGGCCTTCGGCGAAGCCCTGGTAGGCGATGTCGAGGAACGGGATCAGTTGGCGTGCCTTGACCACTTCAACCACCTGTTGCCACTGGTGCTGTTCCAGGTCGGCGCCGGTGGGGTTGTGGCAGCACGGGTGCAGCAGCACCACGCTGTTGGCCGGCAGGGTCTGCAAGGTGGCCAGCATGCCGTCGAAGTCCACGCCACGGGTGGCCTGGTCGAAGTACGGGTAGGTGTGCACCTTGAAGCCGGCGCCTTCGAAGATGGCGCGGTGGTTGTCCCAGGTCGGGTTGCTGACCCAGACTTCGGACTGCGGGAAGTAGCGCTTGAGGAAGTCGGCGCCGACTTTGAGGGCGCCGGAACCGCCTACGGTCTGCACGGTGGCCACACGCCCGCCGGTAACAGCCGGGTGATCGGCACCGAACAGCAGCGCCTGGATCGCCTGGCGGTAGCTGGCCAGGCCTTCCATCGGCAGGTACAGAGAGGCTTCGTGGTCCTGGCCGGCGATGCGTTTCTCCACCGCATCCACAGCCGCCAGTTGCGGCACCACGCCGGCCTCATCGTAGTACAGGCCGATACTCAGGTTGACCTTGTCGGCGCGCGGGTCGGCCTTGAAGGTTTCCATCAACGAGAGGATCGGGTCGCCGGCATAGGCATCGACATGTTTGAACACAGCGTGCAGCTCCTTGGATCAGGACAGTTCGAAAAGGCAGCCCTGAGCATACCCGGAGTGCGGGCTCAGGAACATCAACTATTGTGCAAGGTTGTCTATGCAACATTGCATGGCTGAGGATTGGTGCTGGATTCTTCGCGGGCATGCCCGCTCCCACAGGTACTGCACAGGTCTCAAGGGCGGTGCTATCACTGTGGGAGCGGGCGCGCCCGCGAAGAGGCCGGGTCAGCCAAGCAGCTCTTTCAGGCCTTGCAATTCCTGCTCGGTCAACGCCACCCCCTCCTCCTCGGCCACCTCGCGCTCGCGGTAACGCCGCTCGCCCGGCATGCGCGTCAGCCCTACCGCCTGCATCTGCTCGACCAGTTCGCGGCTGCGCTGGGCAAACCGCTCGCCCTCGGCCTTGTTCGGGTCGATGACGATGATCAACTGCCCGGTCCACGGCGTCTTCGCCCCCGGGTGCCCCGACCAGTCGAACTCCCAGGAGAAATGCCCGCCGGTCAGCGCCGCCGCCAGCAACTCGACCATCATCGACAAGGCCGAGCCCTTGTGCCCGCCAAATGGCAGCAAGGCGCCGCCTTCCAGAATCGCCTTGGGGTCGGTGGTCGGCTCGCCATTGGCATCCACACCCATGCCCTGCGGCAATTGCTGGCCAGCACGCGCGGCAATCTGCACGTCGCCATGGGCCATGGCGCTGGTGGCCATGTCGAAGACGATCGGGTCATGTTCGGCGCAAGGTGCGGCAAAGGCGATGGGGTTGGTGCCGAACAGCGGCTTGCGGGCGCCGTGCGGCACCACGCAGGTCATGCTGTTGACCACGCTCAGGGCTACCAGGCCTTCGTCGGCGAAAGGCTCCACATCCGGCCACAGCGCGGCGAAGTGGTGCGAGTTGTGGATCGCCAGCACGGCGATGCCAGCGTTGCGCGCCTTCGCCACCAGAAGCTCACGGGCCGCCGCCAGCGCCGGCTGGGCGAAGCCGCCTGCGGCATCGACGCGAACATAACCGGGCGCCACGTCGCTGACCTTCGGCGTGGCCTGGCCATCGACCCAGCCGCTGGCCAATGTCGAAACATAGCCGGGCATGCGGAACACCCCATGGCTATGGGCACCATCGCGCTGGGCGCTGGCGCAGTTGTGGGCCAGCACCCGGGCCACGCTTTCGCTGCAGCCATGGCGCTGGAAAATGCTCTGCAACAGGCCCTGCAGCTCGGTAAAAGGCACACGCACGACGGTGCTGGTGGAAGGTGCGGACATCTGAAGCTCCTTGTTGGAATTGGAATGGCTACAGCGTTGCAACGACAAAAACTTTCCTGCATGTGACAGCTATCTGTCAAATGTTGACTTGATGACAGAAAACAGCCATTTTCTTTCGCAAGCCTTACCCCTGGAGCCGCAGCATGAGCCAACCGATCAAGCAACGCCTGGAAAACAGCCTCGAAGGGGCCGCTGCTTCGGGCCGCAAGATCGCCACCTACATGCTCGCCAATCTGCAGGAACTGCCGTTCCAGACCTCGGCCAGCATTGCCGCCAAGCTGGGCGTCAGCGAATCCAGCGTCGGCCGTTTCTGCCGCTCATTGGGTTATGCCCATCTCAAGGCGTTGAAGCAAGACCTGCAAAACGACCTGGGCGATGGCCCGTGGCTGGTGGGCGACCGCCTGCAAGATTACCGCCAGAACCAGGACGCCAGCGACAACGCCGGCAGCCTGGAGCTGGAAATCGCCGCCCTGGTGCGCGTGCACGAGTATCGCCAGAGCAGCGCCTGGCACAGCGTCGCCCAGCGCCTGGCAAGCAGGCAGCGGGTGTTCATCGCCGGCTTCCAGACCGAGCGTGGCATCGCCATGTGCATGAGCCACCTGCTGCAGTACCTGCGCGATGGCGTGCAGCTGGTGGATATGAGTGCCGGGCACTTTGGCGAAGTATTGCTGGGCCGCGCCGAAGACAGCGCCCTGGTGGTGTTCGAAGCCCGCCGTTATTCCCGCCATGCCCTGCTGTTGTGCCAGAAGGCGCGCGAGGCTGGCATAGCGGTCACCCTGGTGACCGACACCTTCTGTGACTGGGCCGATGCCAACGCCGACGAGGTGTTCCGCATCCCCACCGAGTTCAACCTGTTCTGGGAGTCCACCTCGACCATGCTGTCGTGGGTGCACCTGATGGTCAACGAGGTCTGCAAGAAGCTCGGGCCGGATGTTGAAAAGCGCTTGGAAGCAACTGCCGCTCTACATAACGAATTCGTCGGCTACACCTCGTGGTCGACGGGAAAACAACAATAGCAAGAGTGCAATGAGGTGCGAGATGAAAAAGACCATGGCCTTGGTGGGTGCGTGTGCCCTGCTGCTGTCGGGTGCCGCCAGTGCCGAAACCCTGCGCTTCGCCACCGAGGGCGCCTACCCGCCCTTCAACTATGTCGACGCCAATAACCAGTTGCACGGCTTCGACATCGACATCACCCATGCCCTGTGCGAGCAGATGAAAGTCGAGTGCACGCTGGTGGCCCAGGACTGGGAAGGCATCATCCCGGCGCTGATGGCACGCAAGTACGACGCAGTGGTCGCGTCGATGATCAATACCGAAGAACGGCGCAAGAAAATCGCCTTCACCGACCACTACTACCGCACCCCGCTGACTGTCGCCGTGGCCAAGGACAGCAAGATCACCGACGCCCAGACCAACTTCGACGGCTACACCGTTGGCGCCCAGTCGTCCTCCACCCAGGCCATCTACGCCGAAGACGTCTACGCCAAGGCCGGTGCCGACGTGAAACTGTACCCGACCATGGACGAAGCCAACGCCGACCTGGCCGCGGGCCGCCTGGACGGGGTGATTGCCGACAAATTCCCGCTGCATGAGTGGATGACCAAGAACGGCGGGGACTGCTGCAAGATCCTCGGTGACGTGGCCGACACCAAGGCCGATGCCGCCATTGCCGTGCGCAAGGACGACGAAGCCCTGCGCCAACGCCTGAACACCGCGCTGCAACAGATCGTGGCCAACGGCACCTACCAGAAGATCGCCAGCAAGTACTTCGCTTTCGATATCTACAACTGATCTTCAGGAAACTGCGCAATTTCTGTAGGAGCGGCCTTGTGTCGCGACAGGGCCGCAAGGCGGCCCCGGCAATCCCTGCTGCGGCATAGATCCTGGGGCTGCTAAGCAGCCCTTTCGCGACACAAGGCCGCTCCTACAAAGAGTCCGCATTGCCCATCCTAGGGGTTTGTCATGCTCGATCAATTATCCTTGCTGTCCTTCGCCAGTGGAGGCTGGGGCCAGGCGTTGCTGGCCGGCGCCCTGGTCACTGTTTCCCTGGCCCTGGCCTGCCTGCCCATCGGCCTGCCGCTGGGCCTGGTCGTCGCCCTTGCAGCACGCTCGCGCAAGCGCTTGCCGCGAGCCTGGGCCACCACCTTCTCCACCGTGTTCCGTGGCCTGCCCGAACTGCTGACGCTGCTGATCATCTATTACGGCTGCCAGATCGCCGCACAGAAGACTCTCGCAGCCATGGGCTACCAGGGTGAGTTCCTGATCAATACCTTCCTCGCCGCGATGATCGCCTTCAGCCTGGTGTTCGCCGCGTTCTCCAGCGAGATCTGGCTGGCAGCCTTCAAGACCCTGCCCAAGGGCCAGCTGGAAGCCTGCTCGGCGTTGGGCCTGAGCAAGCGCACCGGCTTCTTCAAGGTGCTGCTGCCGCAATTGACCCGCATCGCCCTGCCCGGCCTGTCCAACAACTGGCTGTCGCTGCTCAAGGACACCTCGCTGGTCTCCACCATCTCGCTGGTCGACCTGATGCGCCAGACCAACCTGGCCGTCAGCGTGACCAAGGAGCCGATGTTCTTCTATGGCGTCGCCTGCCTGGGCTACCTGCTGTTCGCCGCCATTTCCGGGCGCGTGTTCGCCTTCATCGAACGGCGCAGCAACCGCCACCTGCAAGGAGCACGCGCATGAGCTTCGAACAACTGCTGGCGCTGATACTCGACCCCGACCTGCTGGAACGCTACGGCCCGCGCTTCCTCGATGGCCTGCTGGTAACGGCCAAGCTGGTGGCGATTTCCTTCAGCCTGGGTGCGGTGCTCGGCCTGTTGCTGGCCCTGGCGCGCATGTCGCGCAGCCTGCTGCTGCAGCGCATGGCCGCCGGCTATGTGTACTTCTTCCGCGGCTCGCCGCTGCTGGCCCAGCTGTTCCTTCTGTATTACGGCCTGGGTTCGCTCAAAGGCTTCTGGCAGGACGTCGGCCTGTGGTGGTTCTTCCGCGAGGCGTGGTTCTGCACCCTGCTGGCGTTCACCCTGAACACCGCCGCCTACCAGGCCGAGATCTTCCGCGGCAGCCTGATGGCCGTCGCCCCCGGCCAGCATGAGGCGGCGCGGGCGCTGAACCTGAAGCGCTCGACCACCTTTTTCAAGGTGATCCTGCCGCAGTCGCTGCTGGTGGCCATCGGCCCGCTGGGCAACGAACTGATCCTGATGATCAAGGCCAGCGCGATCGCCTCGCTGGTGACCATCTACGACCTGATGGGCGTGACCAAACTGGCCTTCTCGCGCAGTTTCGACTTCCAGATCTACCTGTGGGCCGCCGTGCTCTACCTGCTGATCGTCGAACTGGTGCGGCGCCTGCTGAAACACCTGGAAGCCCGCCTGGGCCGCCACCTGAACTGACCGAAGGATACGTTCCATGCATTGCCAGACCCTTGTCCTCGGCGCCGGCATCGTCGGCGTCAGCACCGCGCTGCACCTGCAGGCCCGCGGGCGCCAGGTGATCCTGATCGACCGCGACGAACCGGGCAGCGGCACCAGCCACGGCAACGCCGGGCTGATCGAGCGCTCCAGCGTGATCCCCTATGCCTTCCCGCGGCAACTGGGCGCGCTGCTGCGCTACGGCCTGAACCGCCAGCCCGATGTGCGCTACAGCCTGCTGCACCTGCCCAAGGCCGCACCCTGGCTGTGGCGCTACTGGCGCCAGTCTGCCCCCGGGCGCCTGGCCGGGGCCGCCGCCGATATGCTGCCACTGGTGCAACGCTGCGTCGAAGAGCACGACGCATTCATTGCTGCCGCAGGCCTGGAAGGGCTGGTGCAGGCCAAAGGCTGGATCGAAGTGTTCCGTGACCCGGCGCTGTTCGAGCAGGCCAAGGCCGACGCCAAGGGCCTGAGCCGATATGGCCTGCAGTTCGAAATCCTCGAATGCGGGCAGTTGCAGGCCCGCGAGCACCAGCTGGACGCCAGCGTGGTCGGCGGCATTCACTGGCTCGACCCCAAGACCGTGAACAACCCCGGCGCCCTCACCCGCGGCTACGCCACCCTGTTCACGCAGCGCGGCGGGCAGTTCCTGCATGGCGATGCGCGCAGCCTGCGCCAGGTCGACGGCCAATGGCGGGTCGACAGCCGCCGCGGCCCGATCACCGCCGACGAGGTGGTGGCCTGCCTCGGCCCGCAGTCAGCCGACCTGTTCAGCGGCCTTGGCTACCAGATCCCGCTGGCGATCAAGCGTGGCTACCACATGCACTACAGCACCCGTGACGGCGCGCAACTGGAGCATTCCATCTGCGACACCCAGGGCGGCTACGTGCTGGCGCCAATGGCCCGCGGCGTGCGCCTGACCACCGGCATCGAGTTCGACGCCAGCAGCGCGCCGGGCAACCAGATCCAGCTGGGCCGTTGCGAAGCCCTGGCGCGCAAGCTGTTCCCGGCCCTGGGTGAGCGCCTGGACGACACCCCGTGGCTGGGCCGCCGCCCGTGCCTGCCCGACATGCGCCCGGTGATCGGCCCGGCGCCGCGCCACCCAGGGCTGTGGTTCAACTTCGGCCACGCCCACCACGGCCTCACCCTGGGCCCGGTCAGCGGCCGGCTGGTGGCCGAACTGGTCACCGGCGAACGCCCCTTCACCGACCCCGCGCCCTACAGCGCGACCCGTTTCGACTGAACCCCTGCGGGAGAACAACAAGATGACCGCACCACTGAGCCTTGCCACCCTTGCCCCCGAACCCGACCCGCGCCCGGTGCTGATCCGCATCGAAGGCCTGAACAAGCACTACGGCGCGTTCCACGTGCTGCGCGACATCGACCTGCAGGTGCGCGAAGGCGAACGCATCGTGCTGTGCGGGCCGTCCGGCTCGGGCAAGTCGACCCTGATCCGTTGCATCAACCGCCTGGAAGTGGCCCAGCAGGGCAGCATCAAGGTGGATGGCATCGACCTGGCGGCCACCACCCGCGAAGCGGCGCAGGTGCGCAGCGACATCGGCATGGTGTTCCAGCACTTCAACCTGTTCCCGCACATGAGCGTGCTCGACAACTGCCTGCTGGCCCCCACCAGCGTGCGCGGCCTGTCGCGCAAGGACGCCGAGGAGCGGGCGCGCATGTACCTGAGCAAGGTCGGCATCGAAAGCCAGGCGCACAAGTACCCCAGCCAGCTGTCCGGCGGCCAGCAGCAGCGCGTGGCGATTGCCCGGGCGCTGTGCATGAAGCCGCGGATCATGCTGTTCGACGAGCCCACCTCGGCGCTGGACCCGGAGATGGTCGCCGAGGTGCTGGATGTGCTGGTGCAACTGGCCGGCACTGGCATGACCATGCTTTGCGTCACCCATGAAATGGGCTTTGCCCGCCAGGTAGCCGAGCGGGTGCTGTTCCTCGAGGGCGGGCAGATCATTGAAGACAGCCCACCGCAGGTGTTCTTCAACCAGCCGCGTACCGAGCGGGCCAAGGGGTTCCTGGCGCAGATACTGCACTGATTGAAAATGATGAAAGCTGGCGCGATATCTGTGTAGGAGCGGCCTTGTGTCGCGAAAGGGCTGCGCAGCAGCCCCAGGGTTTCAGCGCAGGTGCACAAATTGCCGGGGCTGCTTTGCAGCCCTTTCGCGACACAAGGCCGCTCCTACAGGTTCCGCGTCAGCCGAAGGAGTGAGCGACTCTGCCGGCCCTTCATTGCACCGCTGCAAAGACCCAACTGCATCGTTAAATATTATTGACCTTAACCCCCGCCAAACCCACGCCGCCACAGGCCCGCATCGGTTTCAGCCCCCAAAAACCGGCGCATTCCCTGCCATCAAGCCCTGCTCCGTCGTTTGACATATCGAACGGCTCTGGCAAGCTATCTACAAGCCCCGACCGGAATCGTCGCCTCCGACGAGCCGGCAGTGCTCGGGGCTACAGGTTGCACCCATGGCCCCGCGCCGTGCACCTGCACAACAACGACAGGCCGAACCTGTCCCAAGGTGACATATGTCCAACAGCAACATTGGCAACAAGCAACCCTCCCTGCGCAAACCCGTCGTCCTGATGACCATGGGCAGCCAAGAGCGCAAAGGCCATGACTACCAGGTCATGACCCACAAATACATCACCCCGCTGGTCGAGTTTTCCGATTGCGTCCCGGTGCTGGTGCCCACCTGCTGCGGCATCGAAGACCTCGAGACCTATCTGGACATGGCCGACGGCGTGTACCTGACCGGCGCCGGCAGCAACATCGACCCGGCCCTGTACGGCCAGGAAAACGAGACCCCCGGCAAAGGCCAGGACCAGAACCGCGACCTGTTCGACATCCCGCTGGTCAAGGCCGCGATCAAGCGTGGCCTGCCGATCTTCGGCATCTGCCGTGGCATGCAGGAAATCAACGTGGCCCTGGGTGGCGACATCTACCAGAAGGTGTACGCCGAGCCTGGCTTCAACGACCACCGGGAAAACCCGGAAGACCCGGTCGAGGTGCAATACGCCCAGGTGCACGGCGTGAAGATCAAGCCGGACAGCTGGCTGCGTGACACCCTGGGTACCGACGAGATTCGCGTCAACTCGCTGCATGGCCAAGGCCTGCACAAGCTCGGTGCCGGCATCGAGGCCATCGCCCACGCCGAAGACGGCTTGGTCGAGGCGATCCATGCCCCGAGCATCTCGCCATTCCTGTTCGCCGTGCAGTGGCACCCGGAATGGCAAGCGGCGAAGAACCCGGATTCGATCAAGATTTTCCAGGCTTTCGGCGACGCTTGCCGGGCCCAGGTACGCAAGGCGCAGATCAAGCGCCAGCACGCTGCCTGACCCCAGTTTCCTCTGCTTTGATCGCGGGGCGGCGCAAGGCCGCCCTCGTTTTCCCCGGTCACCCTCTGCTGGTCCCAGAACACTTCCCGTGGAAACGGGCGGCGGGCTTGTGCCTGTCTCCGCGATCGTTTTTTCCTGCCCCATAAAGAGATACGATGACTGATCGCAGTGAGTCTGCCATCTATGTCTCATGCATCTCTTGTTGTCGCCTGTTCTGGCCTCTTCGCGGGCAACCCCGCTCCTACAAGCGCGACGCGGTCCCTGTAGGAGCGGATTTACCCGCGAAGAGGCCGGCACAGGCAATAACACGCCTTCCGCCCCTCCACAAAAAAATCTCCCCAAGGGACTAGTCATCGTACAAGTTGTACGATAACTTACCTCCAACGCAAAACATCACCCTTCACCCAAGCGCCACAGGATGCCAACAACAATGACTCCACAAGAACTCAAATCCATCCTCTCCCACGGCCTGCTGTCTTTCCCGGTCACCGACTTCAACGCCCATGGCGACTTCAACCCGGCTGGCTACGTCAAGCGCCTGGAATGGCTGGCCCCGTACGGCGCCAGCGCCCTGTTCGCCGCCGGTGGCACCGGTGAGTTCTTCTCGCTGGCTGCCAGCGAGTACAGCCAGGTGATCAAGACCGCCGTCGACACCTGCGCCAAGTCGGTCCCTATCCTCGCCGGCGTCGGTGGCTCCACCCGCCAGGCCATCGAATACGCGCAAGAAGCCGAGCGCCTGGGTGCCAAGGGCCTGCTGCTGCTGCCCCACTACCTGACCGAAGCCAGCCAGGAAGGCGTCGCCGCCCACGTCGAAGCCGTATGCAAATCGGTAAACATCGGCGTAGTCGTCTACAACCGCAACGTCTGCCGCCTGAACGCCGACCTGCTGGAAAAACTCGCCGAGCGCTGCCCGAACCTGATCGGCTACAAGGACGGCCTGGGTGACATCGAGCTGATGGTGTCGATCCGTCGCCGCCTGGGCGACCGCTTCAGCTACCTGGGCGGCCTGCCGACCGCCGAGGTGTATGCTGCTGCCTACAAGGCCCTGGGCGTGCCGGTGTACTCCTCCGCCGTGTTCAACTTCGTGCCGAAGACCGCCATGGACTTCTACAACGCCATCGCCCGTGACGACCACGCCACCGTGGCCAAGCTGATCGACGACTTCTTCCTGCCTTACCTGGACATCCGCAACCGCAAGGCCGGCTATGCCGTGAGCATCGTCAAGGCCGGCGCCAGGATCGCCGGTTATGACGCCGGCCCGGTGCGTACTCCGCTTACCGACCTCACCGCCGACGAGTACGAAAAACTCGCCGCGCTGATGGACAAGATGGGCCCGCAGTAAGCGCCGCCCGCGGCCTGCCAGATGCCGCGCCCGGAGTGGGCCAGCCCCGCTCCGGTTACAATTCGTGAGCCCGCACAAAAATAACTAGTGGGAGTACTACCAGCATGCAAGCGACGAAGAAGACGCATGTGCGCTACCTGATCCTGTTCATGCTGTTCCTGGTGACCACGATCAACTACGCTGACCGCGCCACCATTGCCATCGCGGGCTCCAGCCTGCAGAAAGACCTCGGCATCGATGCCGTGACCCTCGGCTACATCTTCTCCGCCTTCGGATGGGCATACGTGGCTGGCCAGATTCCTGGTGGCTGGCTGCTCGACCGCTTCGGTTCCAAGAACGTCTACGCCTTCAGCATCTTCACCTGGTCGCTGTTCACCCTGCTGCAGGGCTTTGTCGGTGGCCTGCCGGTAGCCTGGGCGGTGGTGACTTTGTTCACCCTGCGCTTTTTGGTCGGTTTTGCCGAAGCCCCGTCGTTCCCCGGCAATGCGCGCATCGTCGCGGCCTGGTTCCCGACCCAGGAACGCGGCACCGCCTCGGCCATCTTCAACTCGGCGCAGTACTTCGCCACCGCACTGTTCGCACCGATCATGGGCTGGATCGTGTTCAGCTTCGGCTGGGAGCACGTGTTCGTGGTCATGGGCGCACTGGGCATCGTGTTCTCCATGGTGTGGCTGAAGACCATCTACAACCCGCGCCAACACCCACGCATCAGCCCAGGTGAACTCGAGCACATCGAGCAGAATGGCGGGCTGGTGGACATGGACCAGAAGCGCGGCAACGACGGCCCGAAATGGGGCTACATCAAGCAACTGCTGACCAGCCGCATGCTGCTGGGCGTGTACCTGGGCCAGTACTGCATCAACGCCATCACCTACTTCTTCCTCACCTGGTTCCCGGTGTACCTGGTGCAGGAGCGCGGCATGACCATCCTCAAGGCCGGCTTCATCGCCTCGCTGCCGGCGGTCTGCGGCTTCATCGGTGGTGTGCTGGGCGGGGTGATCTCCGACTGGCTGTTGCGCCGCGGCAACTCGCTGACCTTCTCGCGCAAGCTGCCGATCGTCTGCGGCCTGCTGCTGTCGACCACCATGGTGTTCTGCAACTACGTCGACGCCGAGTGGATGGTGGTCGGCTTCATGACCCTGGCGTTCTTCGGCAAAGGCATCGGCGCGCTGGGCTGGGCGGTGGTCGCCGACACCTCGCCGAAACAGATCGCCGGGCTGTCGGGCGGGCTGTTCAACACCTTCGGCAACATCGCCTCGATCACCACGCCAATCGTGATCGGCTACATCATCAGCGCCACGGGTTCGTTCAAGTGGGCCCTGGTGTACGTCGGCGCCAACGCCCTGGTGGCGGTGTTCAGCTACCTGGTGATCGTCGGCCCGATCAAGCGCATCGAGCTGCGTGAAAGCCCAAAGCCTGACGCCGAGCCAGCGGCCGGCAGCGAACTGGCCGGCTCGCGCCACTGAGTGAACACGCCCGCGTCGGCCACCCCGCCGCGGGCGGATGTACAAAAGCCTGAGAACCTGACAAGTAGGGCCCGAACATGCAGTTGATCGAACATTCCGACTCGCCCCGCTACGTCCGCCTGCACGACGATGACAATGTCGTGGTGGTGGTCAATGATGGCGGCCTGGGCGAAGGCGCCCGCTTCGCCGACGGCCTGACCCTGGTCGAAGGCGTGCCACAGAGCCACAAGGTGGCCACCGTAGCCATCGCCAAGGGCGAACCGGTGCGCCGCTACGGGCAGATCATCGGCTACGCGCTGGAAGACCTGCGCCAAGGCAGCTGGGTGCAGGAAAGCCAGCTGGCCATGCCGGCCGCGCCGGAGCTGGACAGCCTGCCACGCTGCGACGCCGTCCCGCAGCCGCTGCCGCCGCTCGAAGGCTTCACCTTCGAAGGCTACCGCAACGCCGACGGCACCGTCGGCACCCGCAACATCCTCGGCATCACCACCACCGTGCAGTGCGTGGCCGGCGTGCTGGAGCATGCGGTAAATCGCATTCGCAGCGAGTTGCTGCCCAAGTACCCCAATGTCGATGACGTGGTGGCGATCACCCACAGCTACGGCTGCGGGGTGGCGATCAACGCGCGCGATGCCTATATCCCGATCCGCACGGTGCGCAACCTGGCGCGCAACCCCAACCTGGGCGGCGAGGCCCTGGTCATCAGCCTGGGCTGCGAAAAGCTGCAGGCCGGACAGGTGATGCACGACAACGACCCGTCGGTGGAGCTCAGCGACCCGTGGCTGTACCGCCTGCAGGACGCCAGCCTGGGCTTTGTGGAAATGATCGAACAGATCATGCAACTGACCGAGACCCGCCTGAAGAAACTCGACCAGCGCCGCCGCGTAAGCGTGCCGGCCAGCGAACTGATCCTGGGTATGCAGTGCGGGGGCAGCGATGCCTTCTCGGGCATCACCGCCAACCCGGCGCTGGGCTACGCCGCCGACCTGCTGGTACGCGCCGGCGCCACCGTGCTGTTCTCGGAGGTGACCGAAGTGCGCGACGCCATCTACATGCTCACCTCGCGGGCGGAAAACCAGGAGGTCGCAGAAGCCCTGGTGCGCGAAATGGACTGGTACGACCGCTACCTGCAGCAAGGCGCCGCCGACCGCAGCGCCAACACCACGCCGGGCAACAAGAAAGGCGGCCTGTCGAATATCGTCGAGAAGTCCCTGGGGTCGATCGTCAAGTCCGGTAGCGGCGCCATCCAGGGCGTGCTCGGCCCGGGCGAGCGGGTCAACCGCAAAGGCCTGATCTTCTGCGCCACCCCGGCCAGCGACTTTGTCTGCGGCACCCTGCAACTGGCTGCCGGCATGAACCTGCATGTGTTCACCACCGGCCGCGGCACGCCATACGGCCTGGCCATGGCGCCAGTGGTCAAGGTATGCACCCGCAGCGAGCTGGCCCAGCGCTGGCCCGACCTGATCGACATCGACGCCGGGCGCATCGCCAGCGGCCGCTCGACCATCGAGGAGCTGGGCTGGGAGCTGTTCCACTACTACCTGGACGTGGCCAGCGGCCGCAAGCAGACCTGGGCCGAACAGCATCGCCTGCACAACGACATCACCCTGTTCAACCCGGCACCGATTACCTGATGACCCGGCTTCTCGACAGTGTCGCGATCCCTGTGGGAGCGGGCGAGCCCGCGAAGCAGGCAACCCGGTGTATGGCACCGGCTGCGCCGGTGTTCGCGGGCTCGCCCGCTCCCACAGGTCATGCGACAACCTGCCAGATTTTCTCTCAACCTACAGGAGCACCCCATGCCTGAAATCCTCGGCCACAACTTCATCGCCGGCCAGCGCAGCGCCGCTGGCCCGCAGCGCCTGCAGAGCCTGGACGCCAGCACCGGCGAGGCCCTGCCCTACAGCTTCGCCCAGGCCACCGAAAGCGAAGTGGACCAGGCCGCCAAGGCCGCGGCCGCCGCTTTCGCCGAATTCCGCCAGCTGGCCCCGGCGCGGCGCGCCGAATTCCTCGACGCCATCGCCGCCGAGCTGGACGAACTGGACGACGCCTTCGTCGCCATCGTCTGCCGTGAAACCGCCCTGCCCCCCGCCCGTATCCAGGGCGAGCGCGGCCGCACCAGCGGCCAGATGCGCCTGTTCGCCCAGGTGCTGCGCCGTGGTGACTTCCTCGGTGCACGCATCGACCTGGCCCTGCCCGAGCGTCAGCCCCTGCCACGCGTGGACCTGCGCCAGATGCGCATCGGCGTCGGCCCGGTCGCCGTGTTCGGCGCCAGCAACTTCCCGTTGGCCTTCTCCACCGCCGGTGGCGATACCGCTGCGGCCCTGGCCGCCGGTTGCCCGGTGGTGTTCAAGGCCCACAGCGGCCACATGGCCACCGCCGACCTGGTCGGCTGTGCCATCCAGCGCGCCGCCGAGCGCACCGGCATGCCCAAGGGCGTGTTCAACATGGTGTTCGGTGGCGGCGTCGGTGAGTGGCTGGTCAAACACCCGGCCATCCAGGCCGTCGGCTTCACCGGCTCGCTGAAAGGCGGTGACGCCCTGTGCCGCATGGCCGCCGAGCGCCCGCAGCCGATCCCGGTGTTCGCCGAGATGTCCAGTATCAACCCGGTCATCATCCTGCCGGGCGCCCTGGCCAAGCGTGGCGAAGCCATCGCCCGAGAACTGGCCGGTTCGGTGTGCCTGGGCGCAGGCCAGTTCTGCACCAACCCGGGCCTGGTGATCGGCCTGCAGTCGCCGCAGTACAGCCAACTGCTGGCCGAGCTTGGCCAGCACCTGAGCCAGCAGGCCGGCCAGACCATGCTCAACGCAGGTGGCCTGCGCAGCTACGTCGGTGGCCTGGAGCACCTACACGCCCATGCCGGTATCGAGCACCTGGCCGGCCAGGCGCAGGCAGGCAGCCAGGCGCGCGCCCAGCTGTTCAAGGCCGATGCCCGCCTGCTGATGGAGTCTGACCCGCTGTTGCAGGAAGAAGTGTTCGGCCCGACCACTGTTGCCGTGGAAGTGCAGGACAACGACCAGTTGCGCGCCGCCCTGCTCGGCCTGCGCGGCCAGCTGACCGCGACCCTGATTGGCGAGCCGGAAGACCTGCAGGCCTTCGCCTGGCTGGTACCCGTGCTGGAAGAGAAGGTCGGGCGGATCCTGGTCAACGGCTACCCGACCGGTGTCGAGGTGTGTGATGCGATGGTGCACGGCGGGCCTTACCCGGCCACGTCGGATGCGCGCGGCACGTCGGTCGGCACCCTGGCCATCGACCGCTTCCTGCGCCCGGTGTGCTACCAGAACTACCCGCAGGCACTGTTGCCTGAGGCACTGCGCGACGGCAACCCGCTGGGGCTGCGCCGGCTGGTAAATGGCCAGTGGAGTGAGGGCGCGATCTGATCGCCCCTTGAAACCAGAAAGCCCCGCGCATGGCGGGGCTTTTCTTTTGGCTGTACCGACCTCTTCGCGGGCACGCCCGCTCCCACAAGTATCGCTGCACCCTCAAGATAAGGTGATCCCTGTGGGAGCGGGCGCGCCCGCGAAGAGGCCGGTACAAGCGACGAAGGCCTCAGCCCCCCTGCGCCTCGGCCTCTTCATGCGCCTGGCGCAAGCGCTCGCGGCTGTTGCTCAGGTGCATGCGCATGGCCATCTTCGCCCCTTCGCTATCACGCCGGGCGATGGCTTCGTAGATCGCCTCGTGCTCATGCATCAGCCGGCTCATGTAGTGCGCCTGGTCATCATGGGCCAGCCGCGCCGAATTCAACCGGGTACGCGGGATGATGCTGGTGCCCAGGTGGTTGATGATGTCGGCGAAGTAGTGGTTGCCGCTGGCCTGGGCAATGCGCAGGTGGAACTGGAAATCCGCCGACACCGCATCCGTGGCGTGGGCAGCCCCTTCGTTGAGTTCGTCCAGCGCCGCACGCATGCCGGCCAGCTCTTCGTCGCTGCGCCGCTGCGCCGCCAGGCCCGCCGATTCGATCTCCAGGGCAATGCGCAATTCCAGCACCGCCAACACTTCGCGAAGGGTGACCACGGTCGCCGGGTCGATACGGAAACCACCCGTTGCTGGCGCGTCCAGCACGAAGGTACCGATGCCGTGGCGGGTCTCGACCTGCCCGGCAGCCTGCAGCCGCGAGATCGCTTCACGCACCACCGTGCGGCTGACACCCTCTTCGGCCATGATCTGCGATTCGGTCGGCAGCTTGTCGCCGCGCTTGAGCTGGCCGCTGCGAATGCGCTCGGTCAGCACCGTGACCAGTTCCTGAGCCAGACTGCGCGGCTTGCGCCGGGTCTTTGCCTGTACCTGCTGCTCTGTCATTGCCCTGTATTTCACCTTGAAAGACAGCGCTCATCATAGCGCAAGCAGTTGTACGATCACATACACGCAGTGCGGTATTTCCCGGCATCCGTAGGCGACACGCAGCCCTGAACGAATGGTCTGGGCAGCCTGGGTACCGGCTGGTTTCCCTGCGACCAAGGTTGCGCTCCGGCGCAGCCTTCCCCTTCACAGCAGCTACACAACCTGTCCGGCTTGCTGATGTTCCTTTCGCTGACCCTTGCAAGCGCACTGTGGGCCTGGTTGGGCAATCGCATTGCCGGCTCCAGGGCACTGGGGCTGTTTTCCCTGGCCTGCGTGGTGCTGGCGATCGTGACCGTCGTACTCATGGGCAAGGCAGCGCAAAGCGGCCAATGGTTCGGCCTGTACCAGCGCCTGAACTACGGCGTATCGGTGATCTGGGTCGCCAGCCTGGCCTGGACCAGCCTGCGCACACACCGCGCCAGCCCGTTGCGGATGGCAACAACCTGACGGCAATTTGCTGGCCCCCGGTAGCTGCTTGTGAAGGCAAACTTCGTTTTCCTTCAGATGCTTAGGACAGCAACATGCGAGTACTTCTAGCAACGATGGCCGGCTGCCTGCTAGCCACGCTCGCTTTCGGCGCCCAGGCACGGGCGCTGAGCCAGAACGATCGCCACACTTGCGGCTGGGGCGCACAGATAGCCGCCGAAGCGCAGCAGGCCAAGCTTTCCGGGGTAACCCTGTATGCCACGCGCAAGAAGTTGCAGGCGCGCAAATTCCCCAAACCGTGGATGCGCATGACCGCCTTCGGCATTACCGAACAGACCTACAACAGCCGCTCGCGGCTAAAGCCTGCAGCGATCAAGCAGACCTATTACGAGCAGTGCGTGCAACATGCGGTAGCAAGGCGATAAAGCTCTGGCTCTTTGGGCTGCGCTGTCGCGCAGAAAACAAATATCGCTCGTTTGAAGCGTCCTCTGTAGGAGCAGCCTTGTGCTGCGAAGAGGCCGGTACAAGCAATAGACAAGCTTTGTCAGTACCGGCCTCTTCGCAGCACAAGGCTGCTCCTACAGAACTTCACTAAACCAATGAGGCATGTGTTGTTCTATGAGAGCGGCCTTGGGCATTTGTTAAACTGATGAAAACTGTCGGACGCAACCAAGACCATTCGCAACATGGATGAACTACGCAAGATCGACCTCAACCTGCTGCTCGCCCTGCACGCCCTGCTGAGCGAAAAGCACGTCACCCGCGCCGCCTTGCGCCTGCACCGCAGCCAACCGGCGGTAAGCCACGCCCTGGCGCAGTTGCGCAAGCACTTCGACGACCCCTTGCTGGTGCGCCAGAACGGCCGCATGGCCTTGACCGCCCGCGCCCAATCGCTGGCCAAACCGCTGCACGACGCCCTGGGCAACCTCAACGGCCTGCTGGCCGCCCCACAGTTCGAACCGGCCAAGGCCCAGCGTCGCTTCAGGCTCTCGCTGTCCGACTATTCCTCGCGGATCATCCTGCCACCCCTGCTGCGCCACCTGCGCCAGGTCGCGCCCGGGGTAGACCTGGCCATCAGCCAGGCCAGCCGCGAAACCATGCTGGCCCAGTTGCTCGATGGTGAACTGGACCTGGCCCTGGGCATCTTCCCGGACCTGCCCCAGGCCATCACGGCGCAGCCGCTGTTCACCGACAGCTTCATCAGCGTTGCCGACCGCCAGGTGCTACCGGCCAGCGGCGGCCTGGCCCTGGACGACTGGCTGGCCCGTCCGCATGTGCTGATGGCCATGCACCCGGATGCCTTCGATGAAATCGAACGCGCCCTGGCCGCGCAAGGCCTGCGTCGGCGGATTGCCCTGGCCTTGCCGCACTGGAGTGCGGCGGTCGAGGTGCTGGCCGGCACCGACCTGATCCTCACCGTGGCCAGCCGCGCGGTGGGCTCGCTGCACCAGCACAAGACATTGCGCCAGTTCGAGCCGCCACTGGCGATTCCTTCGTTCGATTACCAGCAAGCCTGGCATAGCCGCAAGGACGACGACCCCGGGCATCGCTGGCTGCGGGAAACCGTGTGGGCGTGCAGCCAGCCGGGGCGCTGATCAGCCTTCCGACTGTTTCTCCACGGCAGGGGCATTGGCCGGCGAGCCTGCTCCCCAGGTGCCCTGCACCAGCAGAACGCCGCAGAGGATCAGCACCACACCCGCCAACCTGGCCAGACTGAGCGGCTTGCCTCCCAACCCCATCACCCCAAAGTGGTCTGCGACCACCGCCGTGATGATCTGCCCCGCCACCACCAGCACCAGGAACCCCGCTGCCCCAAGCCGGGGGGTGAGCGCAGCAGCACCGGCCACGTACAGCGCCCCCAGCACACCACCAACCCACAGCCACCAGGGCCCCTGCAAGGCCTTGCCCATGTCCGGCGCCGGCACCCTGAGGATCAGCAGCGCGGCGATCACTACCAGCGAACTTACCGTCAATGACGTGAACGCACCCCACAACCAGTGCCCCAGCGCCCGGCCGACGGCGGCATTACCCGCAGCCTGGAACGGCAGCACGGCACCGGCAAGCAACGCCAGGGCAAAGGGAAGTACCAGAAGGCACAAGGTCTTGCTGAACATGGCAGTCCTCATTGGTGACAGATGTTCAGGCGATGATCGGAAAATTCCCTTTATCCATGGAAATCGAAAGTGTGCACTCATGCTATTCGTCACATGGATACCAGCCAATTGGGCTAGGATGCTGCGCAGCCTCGCCGCCCGCGGCCTGAGCCGGCGGGTTCACGACTGAGGCCAGACCAAACCGTATGTGATGGAGCACATTCGATGACAGATGAACGTACAACCCTGATCGACCATGGGCAGTTGCCCACCCGCAACCTGGCCGAATGCCTGGCAGTGGATCAAAGGACCTTGGTCAGTGCACTGGCAGGCCAGTTGCCCGACACGCTGATCGAACAGCTGGCTACCTGCGCCGAAGAAACATGCTCGCAGGGCCTGTCAAAAAAAATTACGGGGATCGGCCTTGCCCTTGGGCAGTGGCTGGAACCCGCACCTGCGCCCCAGCGCCAGCAGGTGTTGGAGCAGTGCAGCGCGCACAGCGCCGATACTGTGCGCAGCTGGGCGGCCTTCGCCCAGGCGTATTTGTCGCGCACGGCCGATCTCGAGGCCGCATTCCTGGCCCAGCTGCGTTTTGCTCGCGATGAACATTTTGGTGTGCGCGAATGGGCCTGGATGGCCCTGCGCCCGCGCCTGGCTCAAGAGCTGGATGATGCCCTGGCCCTGCTTGCCCGGCATGCCGGCGACAGCAACCCACTGGTACGACGCTTCTGTATCGAGGTGCTGCGCCCACGTGGCGTGTGGTGCGAGCACATCGCCGCACTCAAGCAAGCGCCCGAAGTGGCCGAGCCACTGTTGGTGCCGCGCCTGGCTGAGGCAGACAAGTATGCCCAGGACTCGGTTGCCAATTGGCTCAACGATGCCAGCAAGACTCGGCCCGATTGGGTGATGCAGCTGTTCGAACGACATCCGCCGTCATGCAAGGCATCACGGCGGATCCATGCGCGGGCAACCCGTAGCCTGCCCCAATGAATGGTCAGCGCGAGGTTTCGACGCGCAGCACTTCGGTGTAGATCGCGTCGACCGTCTGGCCGACCTTGAGGTTTTTCATGCGTGCCTGCAGGTCAGGGTTCTCGACCTTGACCACCTGCAGCTTGCCCTCCGGCGGCAACAGGCTCACTTCATGCGTCTTGAGGTCGATCTTCTTTATCTGCGAGGTCACCCTGACCTGACGGAACGCCTCGCCGCCCGGGTTGGGGTTGTCTGCCGTGGCGCGAATGGTACCGGACTCTTCAGTCGCCTTCGGTGCACCGCCCACCTCCGGGTTGAGCACATAGGCCACCGCACGGGTCACGTAGATGTCGACTTGGTCACCCACCTTGAGGTTGGGCAGCGCCTTGGCCTTTTCAGTGAGCTGGAAGGTCACATCCTTCTTGGCGTCAGGGCCTTTCACCGTGACCTGTCGGTTAGCCAGGTCGATGGCCGTGACCTGCGTGGTGACGTGGCTTTCCAGCGCCTCGCTACCAATGGGAATACCGGCAGCCTGCACCGTGAAGCTGAAGGCAGACGCCAGGGTGGCAACGGCAATGGCACGAGCGAGAGAGCGAATTGGATTCATAGGCCTGCTTCCATGTAATCGAGACCGGGTAGGGACGTGAAATGTTCACGCGCCAACAAGCATAGCCCTTGCCTGACACATTGCCGGCCCTTCCCCCTCACGACGCGTTTTGTCGCTTTTTCTGCCAGCTGCATTCTTGCAATAGCAAATACGAACTCTTTACACTTGCTTTACATTTGCAAATCATTACTATTCGTGACCTTCAAATACAACAAAGAGTCACCTGTAATGGCAAAAAAGTCTGTTGTCCCAGCATCCATTTCCGTGCTGGGCATTCTGGTTGTACCTGCTGTTCACGCGGTCCAATCTGAATCGCAGGGTTCCCTCGCCTTGCCCGCCACTGCGGTCACCAGCGCCTACGAGCAGCAAAGCTACAAGGCCAGCGAAAGCCGCAGCGCCATGAAGATCGACGCCCCGCTGCGCGACATCCCGCAAACCGTCAACGTCGTGCCCGAAAGCGTGATCAAGGACCAGGGTGCGCAGTCCATGGAAGACGTGCTGAAGAACGTGCCCGGCGTCGGCCTGTCCAACGGCGACGGCCAGCGTGACCAGGTGACCATTCGCGGCTTCAGCGCCATTGGCGACATGTACATCGACGGCGTGCGCGACGACGCGCTGTACTTCCGCGACCTGTCCAACATCGAGCGGGTCGAGGTGATCAAGGGCCCTGCCGCCGTGCTGTATGGCCGCGGCTCTTCGGGCGGCCTGATCAACAGCATCAGCAAGAAGCCGAGCTTCACGCCCAAGCGCGAAGTCGGCATGAGCTTCGACAGCGAAGGCAAGCGCCGCACCCAGTTCGACACCGGCTGGGCCGACCCGCAAAGCAACCAGGCCTACCGCGTGACCGGCGCCTTCGAAGACAGCGACACCTTCCGCGACGATGGCTATATCGACCGCAAGGCCATCGCGCCATCGGCCTACTTCCGCCTCTCCGACGACCTGGAACTGAACCTGGGCGCCACCTACCTGTACGACAAGCGCCTGATCGACTTCGGCATCCCGGCGCTGGGCAACCGCCCGGTAGATGTGGACCGCGACAAGCGCTTCGGCTCCGGCGATGCCGACCAGGACTACGCCCGCAGCGAAGTGTTCTCGCTGACTGCCAGCCTGGACTACCGCATCAACGACGACTTCACCCTGACCAACACCAGCCGGTACTACCGCTACGACCTGGACCGCAACAACACCTTGGCCGACAGCAGCCCGACGCGCTTCGTCACCGCGCCTGACGGCGAACTGCTGGTCAAGCTCAACCGTGGCAACGTCGCCCGCGACGAGTACGGCATGTTCAACCAGACGGAACTCAAGCAACAGGCGCAGCTTGCCGGCATGCAGCACAACCTGCTGTATGGCGTTGAAGTGGGCTTCCAGGACAAGCACCAGCGGGTGCTGAGCCAGAACAACGTGGCCCAGGTGCCGGTGTACCGCGACGCCCTGGTGCCGGTGCCGGAGCACGCCGCCAACCTGTCGTCCAAGGGCACCAACTTCCAGCAGACCGCCGGCCTGTATGTGCAGGACATGATCGAGCTGAACGAGCACTGGAAGGCCCTGGTCGGTGTGCGTTATGACATCTTCGGCCAGGAGTACGACGACGACCGCGCGCAGAACGTCGACCTCGACCGTACCGACAAGACCTGGAGCCCACGTGCCGGCCTGGTGTACCAGCCGGATAACATCCAGTCCTACTATGTGTCGGTCAGCCGCAGTTACCAGCCTTCGGGCGAAGTGTTCGCGGTCAGCCCGACCAACCAGCATCTGGAGCCGGAAGAAACCACCAACTACGAAATCGGCGCCAAGTGGGACCTGCTCGACAGCCGCCTGTCGGTGACCGCAGCGGTATTCCGCCTCGAGCGCACCAACATGAAGACCGCCGACCCGGCCAACCCCAACCTGACTGTGCTGGCCGGCGAACAGCGCACCGACGGTTTCGAAGCCACCGTCAGCGGGCAGCTCACGGACAAGTGGCAGATCTACGCCGGCTACGCCTACCTGGATGCCGAGATCACCAAGTCCAACAACAAGACCAATGGCGTGGCCAACGAAGGCCAGACTCCTACCCTGACGCCGCGTAACAGCGCCAACGTCTGGCTGGTGCGCACGCTGACCCCGGAATGGCGCGTGGCCGCCGGCGCCAACTACGTCGACGAGCGCTACACCGCACTCGACAACGTGGTGGTGATGCCGGGCTACACCACCTTCGACGCCGCGCTGCTGTACAGCGTGCCGCAGTGGGATGCCGCGCTGCGCCTCAAGAACGTGTTCGACCGCGACTACTATGCCTCCGCGCACGGTTCGGTTGACCTGATTACCCCAGGTGCACCGCGCACGCTGGAAGCCAGCTTCAACTACCGGTTCTGATCGCTGCCCCAGGCGCAAGGCCTTGCCATGGTGCAAGGCCTTGCGCTGCATCTGATGCAACGCAAGCGTTCACCGCTTCGCTTGAATGCAATATCCTGTGCAGAGGATGGCACCGGCCTTGCCAGTGTTCGCGGCGGTTCGACGCCTCGGTAAACCCACTCCCACAGGGGCAGCACCTTGCTTGCGATCGCAGAGTCCTGCACCTCGGTAAGGAGAGCATATGAGCAGTAAACCGATTCGCCCCTCCACGTCCTGGGCGCTGACCACCCTGCTCGCCTTCAGCCTGGCACTCACCGCCGGCTGCTCCAGCAAAGCCAGCAAGGCCAGGTACGCAACGCCGGCAACGGGCTCCAACTGCTTCGCCAAGGCCGTCCCCACCACCGGCGAAGGCGGCCTCGCGTGGGGCAATACGCTGAGCATTGCCCGGCAGAAATCGCTGAACAACTGCGTGCGTTATGCAAGCCGGTCAGGAGGCACACCGAAGACTTGCCAGGTGGTGATGGCCAAGTGCAAGAACTGAGCGCTTGGCCCGTGGGCTCAACCTCGAATGATCACCACTTCAAGGTACTCACTCGGCACCACCAACGACGACGAGCCGCCCACATTGCTTTCGTTCAGCAACTGGGTCAGATCCCGCTCCAGCGCCCCGGCCGCTTCCGGCTCCAGCGAGGCAAACGCTTTGTGCACCGGCCCGTACCAGGTGCGGAACACCTCGATGAAATGCGCCGCCGAGCGATAGCGGAAGTTGAAGTGCTGGCGGCTGACCTTCAATTCGCCCAGCGCCCCCTCGAACATCACGCGCAACTGTTCTTCATCACCCCAGCGTGAAGGCGGCAGAGCCCCGGCCGGTGGCGGTACATGCCGCCCGAGGGTCTTGAACATCTGCCCGACGAACCCTTGCGGGGTCCAGTTGGCCAGGCCGATCCGGCCACCGGGCCGGCACACCCGGCTCAGTTCGCGTGCGGCCTGGGCCTGGTCGGGCGCGAACATCACGCCGAAGGTGGACAGCACCGCATCGAAGGTGCCATCGGCAAACGGCAGCGCTTCGGCATCGGCGACCTGGAACACCACATTGAGGTGCTCGGCCCGCGCGCGTTCTTCACCGCGCTTGAGCAGCTCGGGCACATAGTCGGTGGAGGTGACACGGCAGCCGCGCCGGGCAGCAGCCAGGGTGGCATTGCCGTTGCCGGCGGCGACATCCAGCACCTGCTCGTCCCAGCGCAGGTCACAGGCTTCGGCCAGGCGCTCGCCAACCAGTTGCAGGGTGGTGCCGATTACCGCGTAGTCGCCACTGGCCCACGCGGCTTGCTGGCGGGCTTTGAGGGCATTGGTATCCAAAGGGGTGCTCATGGTCTGCGCCTTCTTGTTGTGCGCGGCCGAGGTCCTTCTGGCGGTCAACGCGCCATGGATCGAGGGGATGGGAGCAAAACGCTACGCGCCTGGCAGGCGAAGCGGCAAGACAGATTGGGGATAGCGGTTATTTGAAACCGATATATGAAGGCGATCGACGTCGCTGTAGGAGCGGCCTTGTGTCGCGATGGGCCGCAAAGCGGCCCCCGTTTTGGCATTGAAGCTGATATTGCCGGGGCCGCTTTGCGGCCCATCGCGACACAAGGCCGCTCCTACAGGAGTCAGGCGAACTTGGCCCGGGCCGCGTGCAGCTTCTTGTAGCTTTCGATCAGGCGCAGGTGGCGATCGAGGCCTTCGAGCTTCATGCTGGTCGGGGTCAGGCCATGGAAGCGCACGCTGCCGTCCACCGAACCCAGCACCGCGTCCATGCGCGGGTTACCGAACATGCGGCGGAAGTTGGCTTCGTAGTCGTCCATTTCCAGTTCGTCGTCCAGCAGCACTTCCAGCACCACGTTCAGCGCCTGGTAGAACAGGCCGCGCTCGACGGTGTTGTCGTTGAACTGCAGGAACGCCTCGACCAGTTCCTTGGCATCCTCGAAGCGCTGCACAGCCAGGCAGATCAGCAGCTTCAGCTCGAGAATGGTCAACTGGCCCCACACCGTGTTCTCGTCGAACTCCACGCCGATCAGCGTGGTGATGGTGGTGTAGTCATCCACATCGCAGTTGTCCAGGCGCTTGAGCAGCAGCTTGAGGGAACGGTTGTCCAGGCTGTGCAGGTTGAGGATGTCGGCGCGGAACGACAAGGCGCGGTTGGTGTTGTCCCAGATCAGGTCCTCGACCGGGTAGATCTCCGAATAACCCGGCACCAGGATGCGGCAGGCGGTGGCGCCAAGGTTGTCGTACACCGCCATGTACACTTCCTTGCCCAGGTCCTCGAGGATGCCGAACAAGGTCGCGACCTCCTGCACGTTGGAATCCTCGCCGTGGCCGGAGAAGTCCCACTCGACGAACTCGAAGTCGGCCTTGGCACTGAAGAAGCGCCACGACACCACGCCACTGGAGTCGATGAAGTGCTCGACGAAGTTGTTCGGCTCGGTCAGCGCATGGCTTTCGAAGGTCGGTTGCGGCAGGTCGTTCAAACCTTCGAAGCTGCGGCCCTGCAGCAGTTCGGTGAGGCTGCGCTCCAGCGCCACTTCCAGGCTCGGGTGGGCGCCGAACGAAGCGAATACGCCGCCGGTGCGCGGGTTCATCAAGGTCACGCACATCACCGGGAACTCGCCGCCCAGCGACGCATCCTTGACCAGCACCGGGAAGCCCTGCTCTTCCAGGCCCTGGATGCCGGCGACGATGGCCGGGTACTTGGCCAGTACCTCCTGCGGCACATCCGGCAGGCACAGCTCGCCTTCGAGGATTTCGCGCTTCACGGCGCGCTCGAAGATTTCCGACAGGCACTGCACCTGCGCCTCGGCCAGGGTGTTGCCGGCGCTCATGCCGTTGCTGAGGAACAGGTTCTCGATCAGGTTGGACGGGAAGTACACCACCTGCTGGTCGGACTGGCGCACGAACGGCAACGAGCAGATGCCGCGCGCGGTGTTGCCCGAGTTGGTGTCGTACAGGTGCGAGCCACGCAGCTCGCCGTCCGGGTTGTAGATTGCCAGGCAGTGCTCGTCGAGGATCTCGGCCGGCAGCGCATCGCGCGGGCCGGGTTTGAACCACTGCTCGTTCGGGTAGTGCACGAACGGCGCGTTGGCCAGGTCCTCGCCCCAGAACTGGTCGTTATAGAAGAAGTTGCAGTTCAGCCGCTCGATGAACTCGCCCAGCGCCGAGGCCAGCGCAGCCTCCTTGGTCGCGCCCTTGCCATTGGTGAAGCACATCGGCGACTGGGCGTCGCGCACATGCAGCGACCACACGTTAGGCACGATGTTGCGCCACGAGGCGATCTCGATCTTCATCCCCAGCCCGGCGAGGATGCCCGACATGTTGGCGATGGTCTGTTCCAGCGGCAGGTCCTTGCCGGGGATGTAGGTGCTGGTGTCCGCCACCGGCATCAGCAGGCCCTGGGCATCGGCATCGAGGTTGTCGACCACTTCGATCACGAACTCGGGGCCGGTCTGCACCACCTTCTTCACGGTGCAGCGGTCGATGGAGCGCAGGATGCCCTGGCGGTCCTTCTCGGAAATGTCCTCGGGCAGCTCGACCTGAATCTTGAAGACCTGGTTGTAGCGGTTTTCCGGGTCGACGATGTTGTTCTGCGACAGGCGAATGTTTTCGGTGGGAATGTCGCGGGTCTGGCAGTACAGCTTGACGAAGTAAGCCGCGCACAAGGCCGAAGACGCCAGGAAATAGTCGAACGGCCCCGGGGCCGAGCCATCACCCTTGTAGCGGATCGGTTGGTCGGCGATCACCGTGAAGTCGTCGAACTTGGCTTCGAGACGGAGATTGTCGAGAAAATTGACCTTGATTTCCATGCGGGATTACCGTGATTTAAACGTGCAAAACGAAATTGGCCGGCATTATCCGGGTTTTCGTTGCGGAAGTCCTCCTCACCTCCAAATGCGCTTTCTTGTAGGAGCGGCCTTGTGTCGCGATGGGCCGCAAAGCGGCCCCTTACAATACTGCATGCTGCCAAGACCCCGGGGCCGCTGCGCGCCCCATCGCGACACAAGGCCGCTCCTACAGGCGATAGCGCACATCGCCGCTTGCGCATTTCACCGAATTGCTTGCCTGATCCTCTGAACCTGCCCCCGTCAGCAGACCGGCGGTCACCCCGCTGTGCTAGCGTTTCTGCACTGGGGAGCACCGTATTCCCCGATCACAAGAAACCAAGCGACAGCAACCGTTGACGGGCAGGTGAACCATGGAACTACGCATCAACCAGAAGACCTACCAGGTCGAGGCAGACGCCGACACGCCCCTGCTGTGGGTGATCCGCGACGACCTGGGGCTGACCGGCACCAAGTATGGCTGCGGCCTGGCCCAGTGCGGCGCCTGTTCGGTGCTGGTGGACGGCAACGTGGTGCGCGCCTGCGTCACCCCGGTGGCCGGCGTGGTCGGGCGCGAGGTGACCACCATCGAGGCGATCGAGGCCGATGCCGTCGGCAAACGGGTGGTCGCGGCCTGGGTCGAGCACCAGGTGGCCCAGTGCGGCTACTGCCAGTCCGGCCAGGTAATGGCGGCAACGGCGCTGCTCAAGCACACGCCCAAGCCCAGTGACGCACAGATCGAGGCAGCCATGGTCAACCTGTGCCGCTGCGGCACCTACAACGCCATCCATGCTGCCGTGCATGAGCTGGCCCAAGGGGAGAAGGCCTGATGAACACACCAGTCGATACCCCCGCCGAACTGCTCAAGCTGCAATTGGGCGAAACGGTCAACCTGTCGCGTCGGCGCTTTCTTGCCGGCACGGCTGTCGGTGCCCTGGTGCTGGGTTTCGGCCTGCCCATGGGCTCGGCCCGCGTGCAGGCAGCCGCCGCAGCAACCCCGGAGCGCGGTACCCAGGTGCCGGCGTTTCTGGAGATCCGCCCGGACGGCAAAGTACGCCTGCTCAGCCCGTTCATGGAAGGTGGCCAAGGCCCCTTCACCGCCATGGCGCAGATCGTTGGTGAAGAGCTGGACGTCGACCCGGTCAATTTCGTGGTCGACAGCGCGCCGCCCGGCGAAGCCTATGTAGTGATGGAAAACGGCATGCGCATCACCGGCGGCAGCATGTCGGTGCGCATGAGCTACCCGACCATGCGCCGCCTGGGCGCCCTCGCCCGGGCCATGCTGCTGCAGGCGGGTGCCGAGCAGCTGGGCGTGCCGGTCGAAGAACTCTCCACCACGCCGGGTCACGTGGTACATACCACGACTGGCCGCTCCATCCCCTACGGAGAACTGGCCGGGCGGGCCATGGACCTGCCAGTGCCAGACCCGGCCAGCGTCAAGCTGCGTGACCCCAGCCAGTTTCGCTGGATCGGCAAGCCGGTACGTCGCCTGGATGCCTACGACAAGTCCACCGGCAAGGCGGTGTACAGCATCGACATCAAGGTCGACGGCATGCTCCACGCTGCCGTGCAGCACGCGCCACGCCTGGGTATGACCGTCGGCAGCCTGCGCAACGAAGACCAGGTCAAGGCCATGAAGGGCGTGCATTCGGTGCATCAGTTGCCGGGCGCCGTGGCCGTGGTAGCCGAACGCTGGTGGCATGCCAAGCGCGCGGTCGAGGCCATCCAGGTTGACTGGAAGGAGCCTGCGGCCGACAGCCCGGTACGGCCGATGCCGGCCGACTTCTCCAGCGATGGCTGGCGCGAGCACCTGGCCACGGTCACGGGCCCGGCGCGCGACGACGAAAACCAGGGCGATGTGGCCGGCATGCTGGCCAATGCCAAGACCCGGGTCGAGGCAACCTACCATAACCAGTACCTCAACCACGCCCAGTTGGAGCCGCCGTCGGCACTGGCGCGCTTCAACCCGGACGGCACCCTGGAGGTGTGGCTGCCCAACCAGGCGCCGGACATGTTCCGTGACGACATTGCCAAGCGCACCGGCCTGGCCCCGGCACAGATCACCTTGCATTCGCCGTTGCTGGGCGGTTTCTTTGGCCGCCACTTCCTGTACGACTCGGCCAACCCCTACCCACAGGCCATTGCCTTGGCCAAGGCGGTCGGCCGGCCGGTGAAACTCATCTGGAGCCGCGAGGAAGAATTCCTCCGCGATGTGCTGCGCCCGGTCGCCGTGGTGAAATTCCGGGCCGGGCTGGATGCCGACGGCCTGCCAGTGGCCCTCGAAGCCGTGAGCGCCACCGAAGGCCCGACCGAGGCCCTCGCAGGCAAGCAAGGCGAAAAGCTCGACCCGACCGCGCTCGAAGGCCTGTCGGGCAAGTCCTACGCCATCGCCAACAAGCGTATCGCGCAGATCTACGTGAAAGGCCCGGCCATGCTCGGCTACTGGCGCTCGGTGGGCAACTCGCTGAATGACTTCTTCTATGAGTCGTTCCTCGACGAACTGGCCGACAAAGGCGGCAAGGACCCGTTCGAACTGCGCCTGCACCTGCTGCGCGACAACCCGCGCCTGACCAACCTGTTGCAGGCCGTCGCCGAGCTTTCCGGCGGCTGGAAGCGCGGGCCGTTCACCGCCGAGGACGGCAGCAAGCGGGCGCGTGGCGTGGCCATGGCCTCGCCGTTCGGCTCGGAGGCAGCGGTCATTGCCGAGGTATCGATCGAGAACGGCCAGGTCAAAGTGCACGACATCTGGCAGGCCATCGACCCGGGCAGCATCGTCAACCCGGCGATCATCGAGCATCAGGTCAACGGCGCCGTCGCCCTGGGCCTGTCGCAGACACTGCTGGAAGAAGCGGTGTACGTGGATGGCAAGCCGCGCGCGCGCAACTACGACCTGTACCCGATCTTGCCGCCATCGCGCATGGCCAGGGTGCATGTGCGCATTGTCGAAAGCGGGGCGAAGATGGGCGGCATCGGCGAGCCACCGTTGCCCGCGGTGGCACCGGCGGTAGCCAACGCAGTCGCGCAGCTGACCGGCCAGCGCGTGCGCAGCCTGCCATTGAGCCGCCATACCTTCAGCTGAGCACACAAGGACGCCCCATGACCCACCGTTTCGCAAGAACCGCTGGCTGGCTGGCGCTGCCGTGCCTGGTCGCGGCAGGCCTGCTGGCCTGGTACGTCACCCGTGAGCCCGCCTCGCCATTTGCCGGTACGCAAGCCACCGCTGCCGACCCGGCGCTGGTCAGCCGTGGCGAATACGTGGCCCGCCTCAGCGACTGCGTGGCCTGCCACAGCCTGGCGGACGGCAAACCGTTCGCCGGCGGGCTGGAAATGGCCACCCCGCTGGGGGCAATCCACGCCACCAACATCACCCCCGACCGCGACACCGGCATCGGTGGCTACAGCCTGGCCGACTTCGACCGTGCCGTGCGCCACGGCGTAGCCCCCGATGGCCGACGGCTGTACCCGGCCATGCCCTACCCGTCCTACGCCAAGCTCAGCGATGACGATGTAAAGGCGCTGTATGCCTTTTTCATGCAAGGCGTGCAGCCGGTGCAACAGGCCAACCTGGCCAGCGACATTCCCTGGCCGCTGAACCTGCGTTGGCCCATCGCCTTGTGGAACGGCCTGTTCGCCGCCACCACGCCCTACACCAACCAGGCCGGGCAGGATGCCCAGTGGAACCGCGGCGCCTACATCGTCCAGGGCCCAGGCCACTGTGGCAGCTGCCATACGCCGCGCGGCCTGGCCTTCAACGAAAAGGCCCTGGATGACAGCGGCAAGCCGTTCCTAGCTGGCGCACTGCTCGATGGCTGGTATGCACCGAGCCTGCGAGCCGACCCCAACACCGGGCTGGGGCGCTGGAGCGAGGCCGAGATCGCGCAGTTCCTCAAGACCGGGCGCAACCGTCATGCGGTGGTATTCGGCTCGATGACCGAGGCATTCAACAACTCCACGCAGTTCATGAGTGACGACGACCTGGCGGCCATTGCCCGCTACCTGAAGTCGCTGCCCGGCGACCCGCAACGCGACGGTGAGCCGTGGCAGTACCAAGCCGAAACAACGGCGGCGCGGCTCGACAGCCCTGGGGCGCATACCTATGTAACCCGCTGTGCGTCGTGCCACGGCATGGACGGCAAGGGCCAGGCCGAATGGATGCCGCCTTTGGCCGGCGCTACTTCGGCACTGGCCAAGGAAGACGCCTCGGCGATCAACATCACCCTCAATGGTTCGCAGCGGGTGGTGACGGCCGGGTTGCCCGATGCCTATCGCATGCCGGCCTTCCGTGAGCAGTTGAGTGACCAGGAAATTGCTGATGTGCTGGGTTTCGTGCGCAGTGCCTGGGGGAACAATGGTGGGCCAGTGAATGCGCAGGCGGTAGGCAAGTTGCGTGGGCACACCGACCCGGCCAGCAGTAGCCCGATCATTTTGCATATGCGCTGAAACTTGGTGGCTGTACCGGAGTACCCATGGAAAGCATCGACCTGCTGGTCCTGCGCACCACCCGAGACTGGCTCGCCGCCGGCCATCGCACCCTGCTCGCCACGGTCGCCCGCACCTGGGGTTCCTCCCCCCGCCCGGTGGGCTCGATGATGGCCCTGCGCAGCGACGGCCGTGTGGTTGGCAGTGTCTCTGGCGGCTGCATCGAGGACGACCTCATTCACCGCTACACCAGTGCCTACGCCGGCCCCGGCATGCCCAGCGGCCTGCCCCAGGTGGTGCGCTATGGTGTCAGTGCCGACGAGGCCCACCGCTTCGGCCTGCCCTGTGGCGGCACCCTCGAACTGGTGCTGGAGTTCGCCCCGTCGCTGCCACACCTCGAGCAACTGCTCGCCGGCCTCGACGGCGGCAACCTGGTACGGCGTGGGCTCGACCTGCGCAGCGGCAAAGCCAGCCTCAGCGCCACCACCACGCCCGAGCTGTTCAGCTTCGATGGCCAGCACATGCTCAGCACCCTCGGCCCCGGCTACCGCCTGCTGTTGATCGGTGCCGGCGCGCTGGCCGAATACCTGGCGACCATGGCCCTGTTCAATGGCTTCAGCGTTTCACTGTGCGACCCGCGCCCCGAGTACACGGCAGGCTGGAACGTTGCCGGCGTCAACCACCTTGCCGGCATGCCGGACGACGTCGTCCGCGCCTTTGCCCCGGACCTGCGCAGCGCCATCGTCGCTGTCAGCCACGACCCCAAGCTGGACGACCTGGCACTGCTCGAAGCGCTGCACAGCCCGGCGTTCTATATCGGTGCCATCGGCTCACGGCGCAACAGCCAGCTGCGCCGCGAGCGCCTGATCGAACACTTTGGCGAAAGCGAAGCGTCGTTGCGGCGCCTGCACGGCCCTATCGGCATTTATATCGGTAGCAAGACCCCGGCCGAGATTGCCGTCAGCGTCATGGCCGAGATCCTCGCGGCGAAGAACGATGTCACCCT
Organism: Pseudomonas shirazica; assembly: GCF_015168335.1. NCBI lineage: Bacteria > Pseudomonadati > Pseudomonadota > Gammaproteobacteria > Pseudomonadales > Pseudomonadaceae > Pseudomonas > Pseudomonas shirazica. The sequence goes on along the minus strand of NZ_CP063456.1, from coordinate 1,960,856 downwards.
GCCCGGCGCAGTCAGCGTGACCCGGGCCAAGGAAGCCGAGCAACTGGCCCGGTCCCTGTAGGAGCGGCCTTGTGTCGCGATGGGGCGCGAAGCGGCCCCGGCGATATCTGCGGCGAAGCTGAAAACAGGGGCCGCTGCGCGCCCCATCGCGACACAAGGCCGCTCCTACAAGGGACCGCATACCAGGCTGCTATTGCCAACGCTCCAGGTTTTGCTGCAGCAGTTGCTCCGGCAATGCCCCGGCAACGATCTTTTCCATCTCCCTTGTCAGTGCCTCACGCAGCTTCGGCTGATTGCAGGGCGAGTCATGCGAAAGCGCCAGGTACAGCCCTTCGCTGGATACCGGTGGCTCCAGCACCTGTAAATTGTCGGCAATCCCCAAGGTGCGTGCCAGCGCCAAGCCGGGATACTGCTCGTACACCACGTAATCGCTGCGCTTGTGCATCAACTTCTCGAATGCCTGCCTGGCACCGGGTACCGCTTCGAGGGTGAGGTTGGTCCTGGCGTAGTCGTCGAACTGCTGGCCGTGGCTGTTGTTGACCAGCGTGCCGCCTTTGCGGCCCTTCAGGTCGGCCCATTGCTGGTAGGCAAAGGTATTGTCCTGGCGCACCCAGATAACACTTGGGGTATACAGGAATGCCGGGGTAATGAAGTCCATCTGCTGCTGACGGGTCTTGGTCAGGAAGTACCCGGCCATCAGGTCGATCCGGCCCGTGCGCACTTCTTCCTGGGCGCGCGACCACGGCCCGCCGTAGACCACCTCGATTTCCAGCCCCAGTTGCTTGCCCAGGTACTTGAGCAGATCGGCATTGGCACCGATCAGTTGCTGGGGGTTTTGCGGGTCGCGCCACAGGTAGGGGGGGTATTCCGGGTTGCCGGTGGCAGTCAGCCGCCGGCATTCCTCATGCGCTACCGCCGCCAGCGGCAGCAGCAGGCACGGCAACAGCAGCAAGGCGTGGCGAAAGCAGCGCTCGATCATCGACAACCCTCGGCACATGTGACATCCGCAGACCCGGAGCGGTGGCCAATGGTTGCCACGTCCTGTGGTCGACTGCAGCACCCATCTGTGCGTGCTGCAGACAGTCTGGACCATGTATGGCCATCAGGTTGGCCTTTTATCGGCCAGATGGAGCGCCCCTCGTACTTCAGGCCCCCTGCCGGCGCATCGCCAGGATCGCCGCGCCAAAGCCGATAAAGGTGGTGCCCACCACCCGGCTCACCCAGCGCGACAGGGACGGCCGGGTCAGCACGCCCTTGGCCCGCGCCGCCAGTGCGGCATACAGGCTCAGCGAAACCAGCGACAACGCTACGAATATCCCGGTCAGGATCAGGAACTGCGGCAACAGCGCCGCCCCCTGGTCGATGAACTGCGGGAACAGCGCGGTGAAGAACATGGTCGCCTTGGGGTTGGTCACTGCCGTGAGGAAGGCCGACTTGTATAGCTTCAGCGGCGTGGGCCGAACCTTGGCCACACCCTCTGCGTCGCCCTGCGCCAGCATCGGGCTCTTTTTCAGCAATTGCCGCGCGCCCAGATAGAACAGGTAGCCCGCCCCCAGGATCTTCAAGGCGTTGAACAGCATTTCGGAACTGGCCAGCAGCGCGCCCAGCCCCAGCATGGCGGCTGCCGACAGGCAGAACAGGCCCGAGCCATTGCCCAGCGACGACCAGATCGCGCTGCGCTGGCCATGGGCAAGGCTGTTGTTGATGGCCATCAGGGTGGCAGGGCCGGGGCTGGCGATCGCGATGGCAGCGACCAGGGTAAAGGCAAACAGCGAGTGAGAATCCATTTTCAGGCTCGTCAGACAATCAGGAAAAATTGCGCACAGGGTGCGCAGGCTCAGTCGCCATTCTGCCGTTTGGCCGCCTTCTTGGCGATAGCCTTCATCCGCGTTGCCGCCCGCTGCACGGTGGCCATCTTCTCGGGGCGCTTCATGCCCCGCCATTTGCGAATTTCGTCACGGCTGCGACCGCAGCTCACGCACAGCTCGCTATTGAGCTGGCACAGCGAGACGCAGGGGTTGTCGATGTCTTTGGCCATGCCGCCACTCAGCCGGGCATTTCAGCCTGCGCGCGCTCGGCGGCGGCGTGGAACACCTGGCGTACTTCTTCGGCCTTGACCTTGGTGACCGACCTGGCAGCCAGCAGCTCGTCGACCACGCGCAAGCCCTGTTCCAGGGCGGTGGCCAGTTGCTCGAGGTCGGAGGCGTCAGCGATATCACCCAGATAAGGAGCGATGAGATACACGTAACGGTCCTGCAGCTTGAGCGCTTCCAGCGCGTCGAGGGCTTTCTGGAACCGATCGGCAGCGGCAGGGCTCATGCTCAATTTATCGAAATGAATCAGGCTCACACGGTCAGTGGCCATCTGGACGAATCTCCGTTTCCTGGTACGGCCAGGCCCACAAGCGGCAGCGCTTCTACGATGCCCGGATGTGCAGGCCTGGGTAATGCCCACAGGGTACCAGAACCCGAGGCAGAAAGGGCCATCGCCCCCAGAACTAAAAGTATCTGGCAGGTCGCGCAATGGACGTCCCGGGGCGTTATCGGGACAGGAGCCGCCGTTTAGTGCGCAGGATAATCCCGCCAGCAATCTCCCCGCCGAGGCAGTCATCGAACTCGGTAGCCCACACAAAACTACAAGCCTGCACCAGCCGGTAAGCCAGAAAGGGGCCTCATCATTCATGGCAAAGGAACACATCACCGAAACGCTCGACCTTGGCGTGACGGATCCCTCGAAAACCGCGGAAGCACGCCAGGACCGGCGTTTCGAGGGCAAGCTCGACTGGATCGTCTTTGGTTTCACCAGCCTCCTGGCCATCGCTTTCGTCCTCTGGGGCTTCCTCAACCAGGCAAGCCTCGCCAGCAGCGCCTCCAGCGCGCAATCCTGGGTCATTCTCAACTTCGGCTGGTTCTTCGTGCTTACCTCCACGCTGTTCGTGGTGTTCGTGCTGTGGCTCGCCGCCAGCCGGTACGGTCGGGTCCCGCTGGGCCGTGATGGCGAACAGCCAGAATTCCGCACGGTGTCCTGGGTGGCGATGATGTTCAGCGCCGGCATGGGCATTGGCCTGATGTTCTTCGGCGTTGCCGAACCGCTGTCGCACTATGTATCGCCACCACCAGGGACGGCCACCGGGCAGTCCAGCGAAGCGATGCAGGTGGCCATGGCCACAACGTTGTTCCACTGGACCCTGCACCCCTGGGCCATGTACGCCATCGTCGGCCTGGTGATTGCCTATGGCACCTTCCGCCGCGGCCGCTCGCAGCTGATTTCCGCCGCCTTCCGGCCGTTGATCGGCAAGCATGCCAACGGCCCGCTCGGCCGCCTGATCGACATGATGGCGATCTTCGCCACGCTGTTCGGCTCGGCGGCCTCGCTGGGCCTGGGCGCGCTGCAGATTGCCGGTGGCCTGGAGTACAACGGCTGGATCGAAAGCCCCGGCAAGCTGTTCTACATCTCGATCATCACCCTGCTGACCATCGCCTTCGTCACCTCGGCGGTGTCGGGCATCGGCAAGGGCATCCAGTGGCTGTCCAACACCAACATGGTGCTGGCGCTGGTGCTGGCGGTGTTCGTGTTCATGGTCGGCCCGACCCTGCTGATGCTCAACCTGCTGCCAACCTCGATCGGCATCTACGTCAAGATGCTGCCGGAAATGATGGCCCGTACCAACGCCAGCGGCGGTGAACAGATGAACAACTGGCTGGCCGGCTGGACCGTATTCTACTGGGCCTGGTGGATTTCCTGGACGCCGTTCGTGGGCATGTTCATCGCCCGCATCAGCCGCGGCCGCACCATCCGCCAGTTCGTTACCGGGGTGCTGCTGGTACCGAGCCTGGTCAGCCTGGTGTGGTTCACCATCTTTGGCGGCGCGGGTATCGACGCCCTGCGTGAAGGCGCCTTCCAGCTGGCCAATGGTGCGGTCAACAGCAACCACGCGCTGTACCAGTTGCTGGACAGCTACCCGCTGGCCTCGGCGACATCAGTGCTGGTGATGGTTCTGGTGGGTATCTTCTTCGTCTCCGGTGCCGACGCGGCCTCGCTGGTGATGGGCACGCTGTCGGAACACGGCACCACCACGCCATCGCGGCGTACGGTGATCTTCTGGGGTGCGCTGACCGGTACGGTGGCGGCGATCATGCTGGCAATCGGCGACCCGCGCGACCCCGGCGAGGCACTGACCGGCCTGCAGAACCTGACCATCGTCGTGGCCCTGCCGTTCGTGGTGGTGATGGTGCTGCTGTGCCTTGCGCTGTACCGCGACCTGCGCAAGGACCCGATGATGCTGCGCCACCTGCGCGGCAACGAACTGATCGAGAAGGCCGTGCTGTATGGCGCGGTGAAGCATGGCGAAGAGTTCTACATCGTGGTGCAGGAGAAGAAGACTTCGACCAAGCCGGCGTCGGCAGAGGCCGAAGTGACCGGCAACTGACCTGGCAAGTTTGTGGAATCGGGGGCTGCTGCGCAGCCCCCGATCAAGATGCCTTCACTGCCGTGATCAGCCCTTCAACGCCGCCTCTATCCTGGCCACATCGATCTTGCCCATCTGCATCATGGCATCAAACGCCCGCTTGGCCGCCGCCCGGTCGGGGTGGCCGATGGCTTCGATGAGGATGCGCGGGGTGATCTGCCACGAAATCCCCCATTTATCCTTGCACCAGCCGCAGACACTGGCCTCCCCGCCGTTGCCGACAATGGCATCCCACAAGCGGTCGGTCTCGGCCTGGTCCTCGGTGCTGACCTGGAATGAAAACGCCTCGCAATGCGTGAAGGCCTTGCCTCCGTTGAGCCCCACGCAGGGAATACCCATGACGCTGAACTCCACGGTAATCACGTCACCCTGTTTCCCGGATGGATAATCAGCAGGTGCCTGATGCACCGCTATCACTGTCGTGTCAGGGAAGACGCTGGCGTAAAAGTTCGCGGCCTCCTCGGCGTCGTTGTCGTACCAGAGGCAGATTGTGTTCTTGGCTGTCATGGTCTTGTTCCAAGAAAGGGTCTGAGCCTTTGAGTCTAGTCTCACAGTCGCCGGTTGAAGTCCTGCAACATCCTGCAGACATTTCCGACATCAGGTAGTGAACCTGCTGACAAAAAAACGGTCTTTCGCTGACGGTCAACCCACCGACCGGTTCATCGGCCCAGTCACCGGGCCTACTTTTTGTCCTGTTTCAGCGAAGACCCAACATGCCCGATTCCCGCCCAACTGCTTCCGCCCTCACTGCCCTGCGCGGCGGCCTGATCGCCACCCTGGTGGCCCTTGCCGCACCGGTGCACGCCGAAGAGCCTGCCAGCGATGCACGCTGGGTCAGCGACAGCCTGAGCACCTACGTGCGCAGCGGCCCCACCGATGGCCACCGCATTGTCGGTACGCTCAAGTCCGGGCAGAAGCTGACCCTGATCGGCAGCCAGGGCAACTACAGCCAGGTGCGCGGGCAGAACGGCGATGTGGTGTGGATTCTCAGCAACGACCTGCAGTCGGTGCCAGGCCAGGGCGAGCGCCTGCCGCAGCTCGATGCCCAGGTCGCGGACCTGACCGGGCAGCTGAAGAACATCGACGACAGCTGGAAGAATCGCGTACAGGGCATGCAGGAAACCCTCGATTCACGCAAGAAGCTGATCGACGAACTGGAAGCACGCAACAAGGCGCTGAATGAACAGCTCGACCAGAGCCAGTCGCAGCTGCGCGATACCCAGGCACGCCTGGGGGACGAGAACAAGCAGGTGATGATGCGCTACATGGTGTATGGCGGCAGCATTGCCGGCGCGGGCTTGCTGGCGGGGCTGATCCTGCCGTCGCTGACCCGTGGGCGCAGGAAGAACGATCGCTGGTTCTGAAGACGGCGCCAGCCTGCGCTGGCCTCTTCGCGGGTAAACCCGCTCCCACAGTAACCACGCTGGCCTTGAGCCTGTTGGAGATACTGTAGGAGCGGGTTTACCCGCGAAGAGGCCAGCAAGGGCTTACTTGCTACGTGCCTTGTTGTAAATAGTCTTGGCTTGGTCCGCCGAGGCCTGACACTGAGTCATATCGCCCTTGCTCTGAGCATCCTTGGCATTTTGCAAGTGGACTTTGAAGTCATGGGCCATGCCGCCATGCATTGCCTGGCCACTGGCCTTTTCGAAATCCTCAAGCTCCTTGATCTTGGCCGCACAGTTGCTCGCCGGGTCTGCGTGTGCGGCAAAACTGAGGACCGAGGCAATCACCAGCAAAGGTATGCATTTAGTGGATTTCATGGAGCGTTCTCCTGGAAAACCTGAGGGGTCGTCGAGATGACACTGGCTCGACGCAGCAAACAGCATAGTCGGCCATACGCCCCGGCGCCTCGGCTCAGCCCGGGGGCTATGCCCCCTCGGCAAACAGGAAATCGATGAACACCCGCACCCGCAACGGCATGTGCCGGGCCTGGGGGTAGATCAGCATGAACGGCCGCGAGGTGCCGCCAAACTCGGCGAGTACTTCCACCAGTTCGCCACTGGCCAGTGCGTCCTGCACGGTAAAGCGGTAAGCCTGCATCAGCCCGCCGCCGTGGCGCACCAGCGTGGCGGTGGCGAGGAAGTCGCCCAGGCAGGTGAACCCACCCTGGGTTTCGATCTCCACCTGCTGGCCATCCTGAAGGAAGCTCCACGGCGGGCGGCGGCCACTGCTGGGCAGTTCGAACTGGATGCACTCATGTTGCAGCAAGTCGTGCGGTGTTCGTGGCGTGCCGGCACGGGCCAGGTAGCCCGGCGTGGCCACCACCACCAGTTCGGCATCTTCCAGGCGACGCGCCACCAGCCGCGAATCGGCCGGCTCGCGGCCACGAATGGCCAGGTCGAACGGCTCCTCGGCAAAGTCGACGTTGCGGTTGCTGACATGCACATCCACCTGCACCTTGGGGTAGCGCTGGCGAAACCGCGGCAGCAGCGGCAACAGCCGGTGATGAGCATAGGGCGTGGGTGCACTGATACGCAGCAGACCGCTCGGCTCGACCTGCCCGCCCGTGACCTGGCGCTCGGCCTCCACCAACTGCCCCAGTGCCTGCCGGCATTGCTGATAGTAGGCCTGGCCGGCTGCGGACAGGCGCATCTGCCGGGTGGTGCGGACGAACAGGCGCACACCCAGGCGCTCTTCCAGGCGCGCCACGCTGCGGCTGACCGCCGCCGGGGTAACGCCGGCTTCCGTGGCCGCAGCGGTGAAGCTGCCGCTGTCGGCGGCCAGGCAGAACAGTTCCAGGCTGCCCAGTTGCAGGTCATCGAAATGGCGGGTCATGTCGGCTCGATTGATTACATGATGTATCGATTGAAATGCCCAGCGCCTCATTTTTCAAGTGCTGATTGCAACCTACAGTGGCTTCACACCGAGCCCATGGCTCACTTCACTGGAGATTATGCACATGCACATGAACACGCCACGCACCGTCATCATTACCGGGGCCTCGAGCGGCCTGGGTTTCGCCCTGGCCGAGGCCTTCCTCGAACGCGGCGACAACGTGGTCGGCAACGCCCGCAGCCAGGCCCGCCTTGAGCAAGCCGCCGCCCGCCTCGGCAACCCATCGCGCTTCATCGGCGTGGCTGGCGACATCGCCGAGCAGGGCACGGCCCAGCGCCTGTTCGCCAGCGCCGAGCAAGCCTTTGGCGGGGTCGACCTGCTGATCAACAACGCCGGCATCTTCATTGCCAAGCCGTTTGCCGAGTACAGCGAAGCGGATGTCGACGCCCTGGTCGGCACCAACCTCAAGGGCTTCTTCTACCCGGCCCAGGAAGCGGCGCGGATCATGACCAGGCAAGGGCATGGGCAGATCATCGCCATCACCGCCTCCATTGCCTTGCAACCGGACACCCGCGTGCCGGCCCTGCTGCCGGTACTGGTCAAGGGTGGCCTGAACCAGGCGGTGAAAGGCCTGGCACTTGAACTGGCAGCCAGCGGCGTGCAGGTGAATGCGGTGGCACCGGGGATCATCGATACACCGCTGCATGGCGGCAATACGCAAGGCATGGGCGCGCTGTCACCCAGCGGCCGCACCGGCTCGCCACAGGATGTCGTGGATGCAGTGTTGTACCTGGCCGACTCACGCTTCGTCAGCGGCGTGATCCTGCCGGTGGATGGCGGTAGCACCGCTGGCACCTGGCATTGAACAGAGGAGCGAGCAACCATGCCTTATGTCCATATTCGCGTGACCGATGAAGGCGTCAGTGCTGAGCACAAGCGCCAACTGATCGAACAGACGACCCGCATGCTGGAGCAGGTGCTGGGCAAGCCGCCGGCCAGTACCTTTGTGGTGATCGAGGAGGTGCCAACCGATAACTGGGGGGTTGGCGGCGAGACAGTGACTGCGGTGCGGGCCCGAGAGCGGGGTTGAAGCTTGGGGCCGCTGTGCGGCCCTTTCGCGACACAAGGCCGCTCCTACAAGAGGTCGCGTTCCCATGTGAGCGGCCTTGTGTCGCGAAAGGGCTGCAAAGCAGCCCCCAGGGCCCTCACTGGCGCAACCGCTCCAACGCCTGCAACACATACCCCGTGGCCCGCTCCACCTGCCCTTCCCGGCAGGCAATGCCCAGTTGCCGCCACAACCCCGGCCGCAGCGGCCGGCGGGCAATGCGCCGGTCCAGCTCGGCCGACTCCCCCTCCTGCGGCAGCAATGTCGCTCCATACCCGGCCCCGACCAGGCTCTTGATCGCATCGTTGTAGTTCAGCTCGATTCGCGGCTCAGGGTACAACCCCGCTGCCGCGAACCACTCGCCGGTCACCCGCGAAAGCTGGGTGCTGCTGTCGTTGAGGATCAACGCCCGCTGCGCCAGCCAGGCCGGCGTAACCTTGGCCGGTGGCTGCCAGTCGGCCGGCACGTAGGCCAGGATCGGGTCGCGCCGCCAGGGCGTAACCGCAAGCCCTTTACCAGACACCTGTGGCAAGGCCACCAGGCCGATATCCAGCGTGCCCTCGCGCAAGCGCGCCAGCGAGGCCTGGGAGGTCAGCACCTGGACCTGCACATCGATCCCTGGGTGCACCGTACGCAGGTGCTCCAGCGCCTGCGGCAGCAAGTGGGCGATGGCACCGGTGGAGGCGCCCAGGCGCACCCGGCCGGTCAGGCCCTCGACCTGCCGGCGCACTTCATCCAGCGCCAGGTCGGCGTCGGCCAGCAGGCGCCGGGCACGGGCCAGCAGGGTTTCGCCGATGACCGTGGGCCGCACCTGGCCGCGGGTGCGGGTGAGCAACGGTGCGCCAATGCGCGCTTCCAGCTCGGCCACGTGCAGGCTGATGGTGGGCGGTGCCAGGTTGAGCTGGCGGGCGGCTTCGGCAAACGAGCCCAGGTCGGAGATGACCACCAAGGTGCGGAGGCGATCGAGGCTGATTTCGCGCATGGGCCAATCTCGTTCAGAAAAGATGAATATATCGATCATCATATTCAAATTTTCTTTACCAGAGCCACAAGCGAGCATAGGCCATCCCTACCCGACCGGACTTTGACCATGCACACACCTGTTGTCTTCATCGACGGTGACCAAGGCACCACCGGCCTGCAGATCCATGCCCGGCTGCAAGGCCGCAGCGATCTGCGCCTGCTGACCCTGCCCGAAGCCGAACGCAAAGACCCGCAACGCCGCCGCGAGGCAATCAACAGCGCCGACATCGCCCTGCTGTGCCTGCCCGACGATGCTGCCCGCGAGGCCGTGGCGGCGATCCACAACCCGCAAGTGCGGGTGATCGACGCAAGCTCCGCGCACCGCACCAGCCCAGGCTGGGTCTATGGCCTGCCGGAGCTCGACGAGCAGCAAGCCGAGCGCATCGCGCAGAGCAAGCGCGTCAGCAATCCCGGCTGCTACCCCACCGGCGCCATCGCCCTGTTGCGCCCACTGGTCAAGGCCGGCCTGCTGCCAGCGGACTACCCGCTGAACATCCACGCCATCTCCGGCTATTCCGGTGGTGGCCGCGCCGCAGTCGAACGGCATGAACAGCCCGCCGCCGACAAAACCCCGGCCCTGCAACTGTACGGCCTGGAACTGGCGCACAAGCATGTGCCGGAAATCCAGCAGCACGCCGGGCTGTCGGCGCGGCCGATGTTCATGCCCGGTTACGGTGCCTACCGCCAGGGCATCGTGCTGAGCATCCCGCTGCAGTTGCGCCTGCTGCCCGGCCAGGTCAGTGCCGAACAGCTGCAGGCCTGCCTGCAGCAGCACTACCAGGGTGCCCGCCACGTCCAGCTGATGCCCCTGCACCAGCACGGCGCGGCGCCGAACCTCGACCCCGAGGCGTTGAACGACAGCAACGACCTGCGCCTGGCGCTTTACGCCAACCCTGAGCATGGTCAGGTGCTGCTGACCGCAGTGTTCGACAACCTCGGCAAAGGTGCCTCCGGTGCGGCGGTGCAGAACCTCGACCTGATGCTCGGTGCATTGCAGGTACAAGGCTGATCGGCAAAAACGGTTAGACTGTACAGCCCGCGCCCGCATGGCGCGGGCCGTCCATCTACCCGCCGGAGCCCGCCCCCCGATGTTCATCCTGAGCCGCCTCGACAGCGTGCCGCCTGAATCTTTCCAGAACCAGATCCGCGAACTGGTGATCCACCACGTCGGCGAACTGAGCAGTGTCGCCATCAGCGCCGACAACCCGCTGTACCCGCTGTACCAGTACGGCGTTGGCATGGAAGTGCACCAGTACCTGCAAGCACTGGACGGCACCCGAGGCCTGGCCGTGGCGCTGACCCTGGCGCTGGATGCCGAAGAGCCGGACCAATTGCTGGGGTTTGCCCTGTCGCTGCCGGCCGAGGACGATGAACAGGCTTGCGCCCTGGCGTTCCTGGCCGTGCGCGCCAGCCATCGTCGCCAGGGCATCGCCCGCGCCCTGCTGGGCGACCTGCAGGCACGCCATGCCTGCGTCGAGCTGAATGCCTTTGCCAGCCAGGTACCGTGGTTCGAGGCGATGGGCATGCAAGTGGTGGCCGCCAATGGGCCGCAGGTGCTGATGAGCAGTACCGGGCGGGCTAGCGGCGCGCTGATCGGGCGACTGGATATTGCGCCGATCTACCAGACGGCGGAAGTGATGCAGATCCATACCTACCTGCTCAACCAGCAGGGTGAGGATGCGATGATCGAAGCGGAACAGATGCGGGATGAGCGGCTGGACGAACTGACCGCTCAGGCCCAGGAGTGTGTACGGCAGCGCAAGACCGTGCATTGATCCAAGGGCCTGTTCGCGGGCTTGCCCGCTCCCACAGGGATGTCACAAGGCCAAACTGTGGGAGCGGGCAAGCCCGCGAAGAAGCCGCACTGGCCCCTCAGCCATGCACCCAGCGCCGATGCAGCCCACGCGCCAGGGCATCCAGCACAAACCCCAGCACCCCGATCAGCAGCACCATCGCCATCAGCTCGGAATACGCCAGCCGGTCGCGGGTATCGAGAATGAAGTACCCCAGCCCCGCACTCACCCCGAGCATTTCGCACGGCACCAGCACGATCCACAGGATGCCGATGGCCAGGCGCGCGCCGGTCAGCACATGGCCGATCACCCCGGGCACGATCACCTTGCACAAGGTCTCCCGGCGCGTGGCACTCAAACTGCGGCTCAACTGCAACCAGCGTGGGTCCAGCTGCCTTACCCCGGCCGCCGTGTTCAACAAGATCGGCCACAATGCGGCAAACGCCAGTAGGAAGTAGATAGGCTGGTCCCCCACGCCCATCAGCATCACCACCACCGGCATCCACGACAGCGGCGAGATCATGCGCAGGAACTGGAACGCCGGCGTGGTCGCCGCCTCCAGGTGCCGGTAGCTGCCCACCAGCAAGCCCAGCGGCACGCCGATCAGCAGCGCCAGCAGCAGCCCGACCAGGATACGTTTGAGGCTGACCCAGATATGCCCGTACACCTCGCCCTGCCCCAGCAACTCGACCAGGCTGGCCAGGGTCGCTGCCGGCGAAAAGCGCGCCGACAGGCCATCGGCCTGGCCGAACAGCGCGACACCGGCCCACCACAGCAGCAACAGACCCAGCAACCCGGCCAGCCCCAGGCCGGCATGAACGACATGCGTGCGCATCAGACCGCGAACTCCTCGCTACGCTCGAAGTCATCGGCGATGCCGAACACCGACGGCCCGCCAACGGTAGCAATGGCGTTGCGCACGAAGCGGTCGTCGACCAGGTCGCGGGCGGTCTGTGCCGGGTCCAGGCCGGCCAGGAACGCGCTGTCGCCCTCGATCAAGGTGGTTTTCAGGCGCTTGACCAGTTCTTCGGTGTAGCTGGGGAACGGGTAAGGCTGGAAATCGATGCGCTTTTCGTCCCACTGCTGGTGGCGAATGGCGCCACTGGCAATATAACCGGCCCGGTCCTCGGCGGCCGGTGCCAGCACTTTGCCGAGCACCGCTGGTTCATGCGGGGTGTACTTGTTGGGGCCGGCCTTGGACAACAATGCAGCGGCCTCGGCGCGGTGGTCACGGGTCCAGTGCTGGGCCTTGACGATGGCGTTGACCACCTTCTGCGACCACTCCGGGCGGTTGTTCAGGTCATGCTCGTGCATGAACACCACGCAGCAGGCGTGGTTGCGCCACACATCGCCGGTAAAGCGCTGCACGCGGCCAACCTTGAGGTTCTCGGCCAGGGCGTTGAAGGGCTCGGCGACGATATAGCCAGCGATGCGCTTGCTGGCCAGTGCAGGCGGCATGTCGGACGGCGGCAGCACCAGCAGGTTGACTTCGTTGCCGGCCAGTGGCGCATTGGCCGGCTTCGACACCGGGGTCAGGCCGTTGTCGTTGAGCATCTGTTGCAGCACGACGTTGTGGATCGAGTACCAGAACGGGATGGCCACGGTCTTGCCGCCCAGCTGTTTCATGTCGCTGATGTCCGGGGCCACGGTCAGCCCCGAACCGCCCACGTGGTTCCAGGCCACCACCTTGGCCGGCACCTTGCTGGCGTAGCGGGCCCACACGGTCATCGGCGACAGCAGGTGGATGACGTTGACCTGGCCGGAGATGAACGCTTCGATCACCTGCGCCCAGCTGCGCAGCAGCACCGGGCGCTCGGCCTTGATGCCTTCGGCCTCGAACAGGCCGTTGTTGTGCGCCACCAGCAGTGGCGTGGCGTCGGTGATCGGCAGGTAGCCAATACGCACCGGCGCGTCCGGCTCGGCGGCGGCCCGGGCCTGCAGGCTCGACAGCAACGGCAGTGCTCCGGCGGCCGTGAGCATGGCGCCGAGCTTGAGGAAATCGCGACGCGAAGAAGAGGAACAGCAGTCATCCATGCACATGGACAGCCTCCGAGGGCAACGGGGTTGGGGTAGGTTCGACTGTGCGGCTTGCCCGCCGAAGGGTTTTGAGGATTTCGATGCGCAAGGCGCCCAGTTCCTCGACCCGCTGCGTCCGTGGTTGCGGCAGGTCGATGTGCCACTGGCCGAGGGTGTGCGCTGGGTGGTTGCCCAGTAGCAGGACCCGGTCGGACAGCAGCAGGGCTTCGTCGATATCGTGGGTGATCAGCACCGCTGCCGTGTTGTGGGTGGCGATCAGTTGCAGCAGCAGTTGCTGCATGTCGGCCCGGGTCACTTCATCCAGCGCGCCGAACGGCTCGTCGAGCAACAGCACTTCGGGCTGGCGGGCCAGGCAGCGGGCCAGCGCGGTGCGCTGGGCCATGCCGCCGGACAACTGCGCCGGGTACTGGCCACGGGCATGGGCCAGGCCCACGGCGGCAATCGCATGGTCGATGCGTGCGCGCCGTTCGGCGGCGGCAAGTTTCGGCTGGCGGGCGAAGTCCAGGCCGAAGGCGACGTTCTTCTCCAGGTTCAACCAGGGCAACAGGCTCGGGTCCTGGAAGGCCACCGCCAGGCGTGGGTGCGGGCCCTGCAGCGGCTGGCCGTGCAGGGTCACGCTGCCACCGCGGGGCTGCTGCAGGCCGGCCAGCACACGCAGCAGGCTGGACTTGCCGACCCCGCTGGGGCCGAGGATGGTCACCACTTCGCCGGGTGCCAGCTGCAGGTCGAACTGTGCCAGCACCGCCTGCCAGCCACCCTCGCGCGGGTAGCCCAGGCTGATGTCGCGGGCTTCGAGCAACACTGGGCTCATGCCGCGCCCGCCTGGCGTTGCAGTTCGGCGCGCAGCTGCACCAGGCTGGGCGTGACGATCGGCACGAAGGCCGACTCGCGCCAGCGGCGGGCAAAGCCTTCACCGTACTCGCTTAGGTAGGCCTTGCCACCACTGGCCTGCAACTCCAGTTGCACGGCGTCGGCAGCGCTTTCGGCCAAGGTGATGCGCAGCTTGAACAAGGCTGCCGGCTGCTGCTGGAAGCGGCCATCGAGCAGGCCCTGCTTGAGCTCGTTCACGGTGTTTTCCAGGCGTTCGCTGAGCACCTGACGTGCTTCGTCGAGGAACGAGGCACGGCCATGCAGGTGTGCCTGCACTTCCGCCAGCGCCCGCCGCGCCAGGCCAATGGCCATGCCGCACTGCAGCGCCAGGAACGCCGGGCGTACCCGGGGCAGGAACTCACGGGCATTTTCGTGCAGCAACCAGCCACGCTGCAATTGCACTTGGTGGAAGGCCAGTGCTGCGGTGTTGCTTGACTGCAGGCCCATCAGCTGCAGGTCGTCGGAACGCTCCAGGCCCTGTGCGTCGGACGGGATGGCCAGCACGAACGGTGCACCACCGGCTTCATCTTCGATAGCCGCAGCCACCACGAAGCCGCTTTTGCGCAAGTTGGTCACCCAGTGCAGGCGCCCTTCCAGCTGCCAGCCATCGGTTTGCGGGCGGCCACGCACCTGCAGCGCTTCGATGCCGGACAGGAACTTCATGGCGTTGGACAGCCCGGTGGCGCCGGCCAGTTCGCCAGTCAGCAGGCGCGGCAGCAGGCGCTCGCGCAGGGGCTGGTTGGGGCTGTGCAACAGGTATTCGATGAAGGCGCGCTGGCCCCAGCAAACGAACGCCGCTGCCAGCGAGCGGCTGGCGATCGCGGCGATGGCCTCGACCGCGTCGGTCACCTGCCCGCCCGTGCCGCCCTGGGCGGGGTCGACACCGACGCGCAGCAGCTGCGACTCGGCGATTTGCGCCAGCACCAGCTGCGGCTCGCATTGGCCCCGGTCAATGGCCTCGGCATTGGCATCCAGCCATTGTCGAAATGCACAATCTTGCATGGTCTTGCTCCTTTGAAAACGCCGGGGCCGCCTGGCGGCCCATTCGCGGCACAAGGCCGCTCCTACAACGATCGCGGTACGACCGGTGTCACACGCAGATCATGCAGAAGGTTGCCAGCGGTACTTGCCAAGCTCGTCATTGAGCGGCGTCTGGGCGAACACATTAGCAAAGTTGCACAGGGTTGCGAGGCTCACGCCCAGAATCACCTCCAGGGCGTTGCCTTCGCTGAAACCGGCTGCGCGGAAGGCCTGGTAAGTGGCCTCGCTGACATTGCCGCGGGTGGCGATTACTTCGCGGGCGAACGCGGCCAGGGTTTCATACCGGGCATCGGGCAGCTCGCCACGGGCACGCAGGGCATCGACCACCTCCTGCGGCAGCTTGGCCTTGTTCAGGGCCACGGCCGTGTGGCCGGCCACGCAGAAGTCGCAGCCATGCTGGGTGGCGGCAATCAGCTGCACCACTTCACGCTCGGCCAGGCTCAGTTCGGCTTTGCCGTTGAGTGCCGAAACGGTCACGTAGGTTTCCAGCGCCGCCGGGGCATTGGCCAGCACGCCCAGCAGGTTGGGGATGAAGCCGGAATTCTTCTGGGCGTTCTCGAGGAACGGACGGGCCGCTTCCGGGGCGCTCTGCAGCGTGTGTAAAGTAATGCGCGAGGACATGGAGTGGTCTCCTTTGATGAGTGTCACTACAGTCTGTTGGTTATAAGAACTACCCTCCATATTCATCAGTCGCCTTTCCTTGCTCTTGAGTCTTTGCATTAGATGATTTCGTCCAGCCACCTTGTCGATTGGTTATTAGAGGGCCTGGAGCTCGATGCCAGCCTGTTCCATGTGGGCCGCTACTGCGGCGGCTGGCACGCCAGCACCGAAGGCATGGGCCGGGCCAGCTTCCACCTGGTGGTGCAAGGACATTGCTGGCTGCACATCGACGGGCAGCCCGAGGCACTGCGCCTGGAGGCCGGCGATGCGGTGTTCCTGCTGCGCGACCTCGGCTATCGCCTGGCCAGCGACCAGGACCCTGCCAGTGCCTGCGCCCAGCCACGCCAGCAGATGCAGGCCATGGACGTTGATGCGGTCGATGGCGTGGGCCTGGTATGTGGTTTCTTCCACTTCAGGCCGGGGTTGTCGGCGCTGATCGTCGACGGCCTGGCCGACTGGATATTGCTGCGCGCCGATGAACCGGCCGGGCATGCGGCGCGGGCGTTGTTCGAGCTGATCCTGGAGGAGTGCCGGCGCGCCGCCGGGCCTTCCCAGGCGTTGCTGGAGCGGCTGACGCACTTGCTGTTCCTGTATGTGCTACGCCAGCAGGTGCATGCCGGGCAATCGCTGGGCGGGCTGGTCGCCCTCGCCCGGCAACCGGCGTTTGCCGGTTTGCTGGAGCAGTTGATCGAGCAACCGGGGCAAGCGTGGACGCTGGAAAGCATGGCCGCCTGTACCGGGTTGTCGCGGTCGGCGTTTTTCAAGCGTTTCAATGAACTGGCGGGGCAGTCGCCGGGGCAGGTACTGCTGGCGTTGCGGATGCGCCTTGCCAGTCAGTTGCTGCGCACGGGGCATACCGTGGAGCAGGTGGGGGCACAGGTGGGGTATCAGTCGGTGGCGGCATTTACCCGGGCGTTTGCCAAAGCGGTGGGGGTGCAGCCGGGGGCGTATCGGCGGCAGCATGAAGGGCGTTAGCCTGCACTGGCCTCTTCGCGGGTGAACCCGCTCCCACAGGGGTATCACAATCTCTGAAAAGCAGTTCCTACATGCAACGCGATTCCTTTGTAGGAGCAGCCTTGCGCTGCGAATGGGCTGCAACGCAGCCCCTGTTACAGCAACGCCAATCTATCAGTCATTCACACTCACAACCCGCCCCGCCTTCTCGGCAGCCTTGCCCCGGGTCGCCAGGCAGTAGTACAGCGGCACCGTCACCAGCAAGCCGAACAGCCACGACAGATCAGCCCCTTCGACGATATTGGAATACGGCCCCACATACAGCGACGTGTTGGCAAACGGCAACTGCACCAGGATGCCGCAGGCATAGGCAATGATCGCGTGGTGGTTGAAGCGGCCATAGATGCCGCCGTCGGCACTGAAGATCGAGGCGATATCGTACTGGCCCTTCTTGATCAGGTAGAAGTCGATCAGGTTGATCGACGCCCACGGCACCAGCACCAGCAGCAGTGCCAGGATCAGGCCGATGAACTGGCCGATGAAGTCCGCCGAGGCATTCAGCGCTACCAGGCCGCAGCCCACCAGAATCACCGAAGCCAGCACCACCCGCACCTTGATGCTCGGCGTCCACTCGGCGACGAAGGTCTGGATCGCGGTGACGATCGACAGCACCGCGCCATACAGGTTGAGGGCGTTGTGGCTGATGATGTTGAGCAGGAACAGCACCATCAGGATCGGGCCCAGCCAGCCGGTGGCCTGCTTGACCGCATCCATTGCATCGGTGCCTTCCGGCACGCAAAGCACCGCTACCGCACCAAAGCTGAAGCACAGGATGGTGCCCAGGGTAGCGCCGAAGTAGGTGGCCCAGAACGGCTTGGCAATGCCCACTTCACGCGGCAGGTAGCGCGAATAGTCGGAGGTATACGGCGAGAAGCTGATCTGCCAGATGGTGCCCAGCGACACGGTGGCGATGAAGCCCGACAGGTTGAACGCGCCACGGCTGAAGAAGTCGGCCGGCAGTTCCTGGGCGAACATCATGATGAAGCCGGCCAGCAGCGCCGAACCCATCACCCAGGTACCGATGCGGTTGAGGATGTGAATGAAACGGTAGCCGATCACGCCAATGGCGGTGGCACTCAGCGCACCGATCACGATCGCGCCGGGCATCGGCACGCTCGGAGTGATGCCGTGGATGGTCTTGCCCGCCAGGACGATGTTGGAAATGAAGAAGCCGACATAGATCAGTGCGGTGAAGAACACGATCAGCAAGGCGCCGTAGCGGCCGAACTGGCCACGGCTCTGCACCATCTGCGGAATGCCCAGCTGCGGTCCCTGCGCAGAGGCAAGGGCAATGACCACGCCCCCGACCAGATGGCCCAGCACGATGGCGACCAGCCCCCATAACAGGTTCAGGTGGAATACCTGGACCACCATGGCGCCGGTGACGATGGGCAGTGGCGCGATGTTGGTACTGAACCAGAGGGTGAACAGGTCGCGCGCCTTCCCGTGGCGCTCGGCAGGTGGAACGTAATCGACCGTGTGATTCTCGACAAACTGGTGTTGCGACGACGGTTGGGACATAGGATTCAGCTCGAAAGGTCGTTTTTATCTTTGTAAGGAAACCGCATCTAGGCGGCCTCTCAGCTGCGGACCATATTATGGTATTCCAAACTTTTGACAACACTGATCCGTAGGAAAAAACGCCCACTGATCCGCTCGCGCAACCCCTGCGGCAAACCGCCTCACCGCTCAAGCCCACGGTATACGCGGGCTTGAGCCGTTCATCGCGCAACACCCCCGCTTGAAAATTCCGCTTGCAAAATAGGTATTACGGTATACCATCAGACACATCAACGATAAAAACCGCGGACCACCGCAGCCCTATAGAGGTACACCAGATGATCGACGCAACCGTCTACAAGCATGTCCTGGGCTCCTTCCCGTCCGGCGTTACCGTCATCACCACCCTGGACGACGATGGCTCGGTCGTCGGTCTGACCGCCAGCGCCTTTTCCTCCCTGTCGATGGACCCGCCGCTGGTGCTGTTTTGCCCCAACTACACCTCCGACTCCTACCCCGTGCTGATCAGGCAGAAGCGCTTCGCCATTCATCTGTTGTCCGGTGAACAGCAGGCCGAAGCCTATGCGTTCGCCAAGAAGGGCAAGGACAAGGCCAGCGGTATCGAGTGGTCCCTGAGCGAACTGGGCAACCCGATCCTGGCCGGTGCCACCGCAGTCATCGAATGCGAACTGTGGCGCGAATACGAAGGTGGCGACCACGCCATCATGGTCGGCAAGGTGCACAACCTGATCGTCCCTGAAGAGGCGCCACGGCCGATGGTGTACTGCCGCGGCAAGATGGCCAGCCTGCCGGCCTTTGCCTGAAGCCTATTCTGAATCGAGACCGCTGGTGCCAACCCTGCCAGGCGCCAGCCCCTTTCAAGCGTTGAGGAAAGCCCCATGAAATTTTCGTTGTTCGTGCACATGGAACGTTGGGATGAACAGGTCAGCCACCGCCAGCTGTTCGAAGACCTGACCGAACTGACCCTGATGGCCGAGCACGGCGGTTTCAGCACCGTGTGGATCGGCGAACACCACGCCATGGAATACACCATTTCGCCAAGCCCGATGCCGCTGCTGGCCTACCTGGCTGCGCGCACCGACAAGATCCGCCTGGGCGCCGGCACCATCATCGCGCCGTTCTGGAACCCGATCCGCGTGGCGGGCGAATGCGCCCTGCTCGACGTGATCAGCAAGGGCCGCATGGAAGTGGGCCTGGCCCGTGGCGCCTACCAGTTCGAATTCGACCGCATGGCAGGTGGCATGCCGGCCACCGACGGCGGCAAGGCTCTGCGTGAAATGGTGCCGGTGGTGCGCAAGCTGTGGGAAGGCGACTACGCCCATGACGGCGAAGTGTACAAGTTCCCCACGTCCACCAGCGTGCCGAAGCCCTACAACGCCGTACCGCCGATGTGGATCGCCGCCCGCGACCCGGACTCGCACAACTTCGCCGTGGCCAATGGCTGCAACGTGATGGTCACCCCACTGATGAAGGGTGACGAGGAAGTGCTGGACCTGAAGAACAAGTTCCAGGCCGCCCTGGACAACAATCCGGGCGTGCCACGCCCGCAACTGATGGTGCTGCGCCACACCCACGTGCACAGCCCGGCCGAGCCGGAAGGCTGGAAAGTTGGCGCCCAGGCCATCTCGCGCTTCTACCGCACCTTCGATGCCTGGTTCGGCAACAAGACCACCCCGGTCAACGGCTTCCTCGAGCCGAGCCCGGAATCGAAGTTCGCCGAAGTGCCGGCGTTCGAGCTGGAGAACATCCGCAAGAACACCATGATCGGCACGCCGGAAGAGATCATCGCGCGTATCAAGTACTACCAGGAACTCGGCGTCGACGAGTTCAGCTTCTGGTGCGACAACAGCCTGCCCCACGCCGAGAAGAAGAAATCGCTGGAGCTGTTCATCAAGGAAGTGGTGCCGGCGTTCGCCTGATTTCCCATTACCTGAAACATTGCGGGACGCGCCCGCTCCCGTGGGCCCTGCGGCCCGCGTGAGCGGGCTTTTTTTTGAAGCCTGCACCGGCCTCTTCGCGGGCTTGCCCGCTCCCACAGGGACAGCACAGGCCATGAATGCCGTGCGATCCCTGTGGGAGCGGGCAAGCCCGCGAAAAGGCCAGTACAGAAACCGCAGGAATCAAGGCATCAGGCCACCTTTCGTCCCCTCGCAAGAGAAATTTCCAGCCACCTATTGCACAACAAATATTATGGTATACCATCAGACAACAAGAGCTGATAACCCTCACCAGGAGCCACCCATGAGTTTCGAAATCCGCAAGATCGTCACCTACTCCGAAGAGACCCGCATCGAAGGCGGCAAGGCCACCGACAAGCCGGTGACCATGGTCGGCCTGGCCGTCGTGATCAAGAACCCATGGGCCGGTCGCGGTTTCGTTGAAGATCTGAAGCCGGAAATCCGTGCCAACTGCTCGGACCTGGGCGCCCTGATGGTCGAGCGCCTGACTGCCGCCATCGGCGGCGCCGACAAGATCGAAGCCTACGGCAAGGCCGCAGTCGTCGGTGCCGACGGCGAAATCGAACACGCCTCGGCGGTGATCCATACCCTGCGCTTCGGCAACCACTACCGTGAAGCGGTACAGGCCAAGAGCTACCTGAGCTTCACCAACAAGCGCGGCGGCCCGGGCACCTCGATCCAGATCCCGATGATGCAGAAGGACGACGAAGGCCTGCGCTCGCACTACATCACCCTGGAAATGCAGATCGAAGATGCCCCGCGCGCCGATGAAATCGTCGTGGTCCTGGGCGCCTCCGACGGCGGTCGCCTGCACCCGCGCATCGGCAACCGCTACATCGACCTGGAAGAACTGGCTGCCGAAAAAGCCAACGCTCAATAACAACAACCAAGACGGGCCGGGGCGTGGCGTGCTTACCCGCCGCGCCCGACCTTCAAGGAGCGCCCTCCATGATTCAGCCTGTCGCTGAACGCACACCCGCCGGCACCAGCTACCTGTCCGTCGGCCAGGGCCAACCCGTGGTACTGATCCACGGCGTGGGCCTGAACAAGGAAATGTGGGGCGGTCAGTTCGTTGGCCTGGCCAACGACTACCGCGTCATCGCCTACGACATGCTCGGCCACGGCCAGAGCGCGCTGCCAGCCGCCGACATTGGCCTGGAAGGTTATGCTGCACAACTGGCCGAACTGCTCGACCACCTGCAGATCGCGCAAGCCACCGTGATCGGCTTTTCCATGGGCGGCCTGGTCGCCCGGGCGTTCGCCCTCGAATACCCACAGCGCCTGGCTGCACTGGTAGTGCTCAACAGCGTGTTCAACCGCACCCCCGAGCAGAGCGCCGGCGTTATCGCCCGCGCCGCCCAGGCTGCGCAGCTTGGCCCCGACGCCAACGTCGACGCCGCGCTCGACCGCTGGTTCAGCCGTGAATACAAGGCTGCCAACCCGGCGCAGGTCGCCGCCATTCGCCAGGTGCTGGCGAGCAACGACCCGCAGGGCTACCACACCACTTATTCGCTGTTCGCCACCCAGGACATGTACCGCGCAGGCGACCTGGGCAGCATCCAGGTGCCGACGCTGATCGCCACCGGCGAACTCGACGCAGGCTCCACCCCGGCCATGACCCGCCAGCTCGCTGCCAGCATTCCTGGCGCGCAAAGCGTGGTCCTCGCCGAGCAACGGCATATGATGCCGGTGGAAGCACCGCGCGAAGTCAACAAGATGCTGCTGGACTTCCTCGCGCAAGCCCGCACCCTCACCGAATCCGCCAAGGGGATTGTTGCATGACCCTCGTTCGTTTCCAGATGTGCATCGACGGCCAATGGCGCGATGCCCAGAGCGGCAAGACCTTCGACAGCCTCAACCCGGCTACCGCCCAGGCATGGGCGCAATTGCCCGACGCCGACGAGGCCGATGTCGAGCTGGCCGTGCAGGCCGCCCAGCGCGCCTTCGACAGCAAGGAGTGGCGCAGCATCACCGCCACCGCGCGCGGCAAGCTGCTGCGTCGCCTGGGTGACCTGATTGCCGAAAACAAGGAACACCTGGCCCAGCTGGAAAGCCGTGACAACGGCAAGCTGATCCGCGAAACCCGCGGCCAGGTCGGCTACCTGCCAGAGTTCTTCCACTACACCGCAGGCCTTGCCGACAAGCTTGAAGGCGGCACCCTGCCGCTGGACAAGCCCGACCTGTTCGCCTACACCGTGCACGAGCCGATCGGCGTGGTGGCCGGGATCATCCCGTGGAACAGCCCGCTGTACCTCACCGCCATCAAGCTGGCCCCGGCCCTGGCCGCCGGCAACACCATCGTGCTCAAGCCGTCCGAGCACGCCTCGGCGACCATCCTCGAGCTGGCCCGCCTGGCCCTCGAGGCCGGCTTCCCGGCTGGTGTGGTCAACGTGGTCACCGGCTACGGCCCCAGCACCGGCGCGGCGCTGACCCGCCACCCGCTGGTGCGCAAGATCGCCTTCACCGGCGGCGCCGCCACCGCCCGCCACGTGGTGCGCAGCAGCGCCGAGAACTTCGCCAAGCTGTCGCTGGAGCTGGGCGGCAAGTCGCCGAACATCATTTTCGCCGATGCCGACCTGGACAGCGCCATCAACGGCGCCGTGGCAGGCATTTATGCCGCCTCCGGGCAAAGCTGCGTGGCCGGCTCGCGTCTGCTGGTGCAGGACGAGATCTTCGACGAGTTCGTCGAACGCCTGATCGCCCGCGCCAGGCGCATCCGCATCGGCAACCCGCAGGACGACGCCAGCGAAATGGGCCCCATGGCCACCGCGCAACAGCTGGCCGTGGTCGAAGGCCTGGTGGCCGCTGCCAAGGCCGAAGGCGCCAAGCTGCACATGGGCGGCAAGCGTGCCGAGGTCGAGGGTGACGGCTGGTTCTACGAGCCGACCCTGTTCGAGTGCGACAGCAACTCGATGACCATCATGCAGGAAGAGGTGTTCGGCCCGGTTGCCGCGGTAATCCGCTTCAAGACCGAGGAAGAGGCCCTGGCCATCGCCAACGACTCGCAGTTCGGCCTGGCCGCCGGCATCTGGACCCGCGACCTGGGCCGTGCCCACCGCCTGGCCCGCGACGTGCGTTCGGGGATCATCTGGGTCAACACCTACCGTGCCGTGTCGGCCATGGCGCCGATCGGCGGGTTCAAGAACAGCGGCTACGGCCGTGAGAGCGGCATCGATTCGGTGCTGGCCTATACCGAGCTGAAGACGGTGTGGATCAACCTGTCCACCGCGCCGATGCCCGACCCGTTTGTGATGCGCTAAGAGGTAGCACGAGATGATCGAACCAGGCATCTACAAAGACGTGATGGGCTCGTTCCCGTCCGGCGTCACCGTGGTCACCACCCTGGACGCCGACGGTGGCATCGTCGGCATCACCGCCAGCGCGTTCAGCGCGCTGTCGATCGACCCGGCGCTGGTGCTGTTCTGCCCCAACTACGCCTCCGACACCTACCCCATCCTGCGTGACAGCAAGCAGTTCGCGATTCACCTGCTGTCCGCCGACCAGACCGCCGAGGCCTATGCCTTCGCCGGCAAGGGCAAGGACAAGGCCAAAGGCATCGACTGGCACCTGAGCGAGCTGGGCAACCCGCTGCTGGCCAAGGCCACGGCGATCATCGAATGCGAGCTGTGGCGCGAGTACGACGGCGGTGACCACGCGATCATCGTCGGCGCGGTGAAGAACCTGGTGCTGCCGGCCGAGCCGGTGACCCCGATGGTCTACCACAAGGGCAAGCTGGGCGCCCTGCCCCCCTTGGGTTGATAGACCGCGTTGGCTTCTTCGCGGGCTCGCCCGCTCCCACAGGTACTGCGCAGGTTTCAGCACCTGTGCAATCCCTGTGGGAGCGGGCAAGCCCGCGAAGAAGCCAACACCGATGACCCTGTTTTTAGGGGCCGCGTCATCGTCTCACCCTCGGTTGCGTCCCCTGTTTTATTTTGGAGTACTGCACATGAGCAATGAAAAGTACGAAAAAGGCCTGCAGATCCGCACCCAGGTACTGGGCGAGGACTACGTCAACCGCTCGATCCAGAACGCCGACGACTTCACCAAGCCGTTGCAGGAGCTGGTCACCGAATACTGCTGGGGCCACGTCTGGGGCCGCGAAGGCTTGTCGCTCAAAGAGCGCAGCATGATAAACTTGGCCATGATTTCCGCGCTCAACCGGCCCCACGAGCTCAAGCTGCACATTCGCGGCGCCTTGCGTAATGGCCTGAGCCGTGAACAGATTCGCGAGATCCTGCTCCAGGTCGGCATTTATTGCGGCGTGCCCGCGGCGGTGGACAGTTTCCGCCTGGCCCGCGAAGCGTTCGCTGAAGCCGATGCGGAGTCAACCCGTTAACACCGGGCTGTTCGAACCCACGCAAGGAGCACCCAAGGTTCGTGGTGCTGTTGCGGTTGCGGCCGGGCAGCCTCTTTAAGAGCGCACTTGATGAAACGCCAGCCACTCGACGACAGCTTCAAGGTCAATCGCAACCCCGTTACCCTGCGCGAAATCGTGCTCGACAAGCTGCGCGCCGCGATCATGAACTTCCACCTGCTGCCAGGCGACCGCCTGGTCGAGCGCGACCTCTGCGACCGCCTCGGCGTCAGCCGCACCTCGGTGCGTGAAGCCCTGCGCCACCTGGAGTCCGAAGGCCTGGTGGAGTTCGCCGACGCCAAGGGCCCGCGCGTGGCCATCATCACCCTGGAAGACGCCCGCGACATCTACGAGCTGCGCTGCGTGCTCGAAGGCCTGATCGTGCAGCTGTTCACCCTCAACGCCAAGGCCAAGGACATCCGCGCCCTGGAGCGCGCGCTGGAGGTCAACCGCGAAGCCCTCGAGGAAGGCGAACTGCAACAGGTGCTGGACTCGGTACAAGGTTTCTACGATGTGCTGCTGGAAGGCTCCGGCAACCAGGTGGCCGCCCAGCAGCTGCGCCAGTTGCAGGCGCGCATCAGCTACCTGCGCGCCACCTCGGTGTCGCAGGAGAACCGCCGCGGCGCCAGCAACCGCGAAATGGAAAAGATCGTCGAGGCGATCAAGAGCGGCGACCCGCTGGTTGCCCACCAGGCCTCGGTTGACCACGTTCGCGCCGCCGCCAAGGTGGCCCTGGACTACCTGCGCCAGAAGCAGGATGACAACGTCAAGGTGCGCGAGATGGTTGAGCCCCTGGCCTTGAAGGACCCACGCATATAAGCCACCCACAGGCCACCGATCATGCCCAACGCCCCGCGCTACTGCCCGCACTGCACCATGGAACTGGCCCGGGGCGTTCCCACAGGCGACACCCACGAACGCCTGCACTGCACCGGCTGCGGCTACATCCACTACATCAACCCGAAGATCATCGCCGGCTGCATCATCGAGCGTGATGGCAAGTACCTGCTGTGCCAGCGCGCCATCCCGCCGCGCCCCGGCACCTGGACCTTGCCGGCCGGGTTCATGGAGGCCGGCGAGACCACCGAGCAGGCGGCCTTGCGCGAGGTCTGGGAAGAAAGCGGCGTACGCGCCGAAATCGTCTCGCCGTACTCGATCTTCAGCGTCCCGAAGATAAGCGAGGTCTATATCATCTTCCGCGCCATCGCCACCGAGGAAACCGGGCAGTACGGGGCGGAAACGCTGGCCTACAGGTTCTTCGAGCCCGACGAGATCCCGTGGGACGAAATCTACTATCCGGCAATCCGGCAGATTCTCGAGCGCTATATCCTCGAGCGGCAAGCCGGGGTTTATGGCATCTACATGGGCAATGACGACACTGGCAAGGTGCACTTCATTCGCTAGCTTGTACCGGCCCTATCGCCGGCAAGGCAGCTCCCACCTGGACCGCATCGACTTCGAGTCATGTGCAGTCCTGTGGGAGCTGGCTTGCCGGCGATAGGGCCGGTACAGCCACCAAAAATTCTCGCCAAACGTCTATTCTGGATGCACCCTTCAGGCCTTACGCAAAAGGACCAGCAGAGCACATGGCAAAATGGCTAGACGGCGGCGGTCTGATGGCCGAGCGCATCCGCAACCACGATTGGGCCGCCACCCCGCTGGGCCCGCTGGAGTACTGGCCCGACCCGCTGAAAACCAGCCTGGCGCTGTGCCTGGCCTCGCGCTTTCCGCAAGCCGTGCTCTGGGGCCCTGACCTGCTCACCCTGCACAACGACGCTTTCTCACAGATTCTCGGGCAGAAGCCCTCGGCATTGGGCATCCCCTTCCGCGCCGTGTGGCAGGAGGCCTGGGCCGACATCGGCCACATGGCCAACCGCGCCCTGGCCGGCGAGGCGGTGTACATCGAAGACTTCCCGCTCGTCATCGACCGCAACGGCGGCCCCGAACGGGCCTATTTCACCTTCTGCTACAGCCCCATCCGCGACCACGACGGCAAGGTCCTTGGCATGCTGGATACAGTCACCGAAACCACCGCCAGCGTGCTCGCCAACCAGCGCCTGAGGTTCCTCGACGACCTGGGCCGTGCCGTGGCCGACGCTACCGACCCGAACCAGATCCTTGCCACTACCACGCGCATGCTGGTCGAGCACCTGCAACTGTCAAGTTGTGCCTACGCGGTGATGGAGCCAGACGAAGACGGTTTCACCATCTGCGGTGACGCCGTGGCGCCCGGCTCGCCGCATCTGTTGGGCCGCTATCGGTTGCAGGATTTTGGCAAGCTGGCGCTCGGCCGCCTGCGCAATGGCCTGCCGTTGGTCATCCAGGACAACCTGAGCGAGCTGTCCCCGGAGGAAGCTGCCACCTTCCAGGCCATCGGCATTACCGCGACCATTTGCATGCCCCTGATCAAAGGCGGCCGACTGACCGCGCTGATGGCCATCCACGACAAGGTGCCACGGGAGTGGACCCACTATGAACAGACGTTGATCAGTGAAGTCACCGAGCGCTGCTGGGCGCATATCCAGCGGGTACAGGCCTACGCCGAGGTCCGCGAAGCCATGGCGGCACTGGAGGCGCTGAATGCCACCCTCGAACAGCGCGTGGATGAACGCACCAGCCAGTTGCTGCACACAGAAGCCGTGCTGCGCCAGACCCAAAAGCTCGAAGCCATTGGCCTACTTACCGGTGGCGTGGCTCATGACTTCAACAACCTGCTGACCATCATTCGCTCGTCGCTGCATTTTCTGCAGCGCCCCAACCTCGATGCACAGCGTCGCGAACGCTATCTCAAGACCATGTCCGACACTGTCGACCGCGGCACCAGGCTGACCGGCCAGTTACTGGCCTTCGCCCGCCGCCAGGCCTTGAGCCCGCAAGTGTTCGAGGCCGGGCCACGGCTGGAGGCCATGGCCGACATGCTCGACACTGCCACCGGTGCGCGGATCCAGGTCGAGCTGCAGTTGCCACAGGCGCCTTGCCATATCCGCGCCGACCTCAATCAACTGGAAACCGCGGTAATCAACCTGATGCTCAACGGCCGCGA
Source organism: Pseudomonas shirazica (assembly GCF_015168335.1). Lineage (NCBI taxonomy): Bacteria > Pseudomonadati > Pseudomonadota > Gammaproteobacteria > Pseudomonadales > Pseudomonadaceae > Pseudomonas > Pseudomonas shirazica. Next base: position 1,933,194 of record NZ_CP063456.1, on the reverse strand, counting down.
CGCCATGGCCGGCGAAGGCACCTTGCAGCTGCGCCTGCAGGCTGACCAGTCACTGCCCGCCCTGCGCGGCCAGGCGCCACAGCCGGGCCCGTTCGCGGCGATTTCGGTGAGCGACAGCGGTGTCGGCATTGCCACCGAACTGCTGGAGCGTATCTTCGACCCGTTCTTCACTACCAAGGCACCGGGTGAAGGCACCGGGCTCGGGCTGTCGCAGGTGTTCGGTTTTGCCAGGCAGTCCGGGGGCGATGTGCAGGTGAAAAGTGTGCCGGGCCAGGGCACCACCTTTACCTTGTACCTGCCCCAGGAGCCGCCGCCTGAGGCCTAGCGGTCAACGCCGCCCTTCGGCCAGCATGCGCACGGCCAGGCCCGCCAGCACCGTACCCATCAGCCAGCGCTGAACCTGCTGCCATAGCGGGCGACCGGCGAGGAATACGGCGATCGACCCGGCCATGATCGCGATCAGTGCATTGACCGAAACGCTGATGGCGATCTGCGTCGACCCCAGCACCAGCGACTGCAGCAGCACGCTGCCATGCCCCGGCTCGATGAACTGCGGCATCAACGACAGGTACATGACGGCGATCTTGGGGTTCAGCAGGCTGGTGGCAAAGCCCATGGTGAACAGCCGCCGCGGGCTGTCGGCAGGCAGGTCGCGAACCTGGAACGGCGACCGGCCACCAGGGCGCAGCGCCTGCCAGGCCAGGTACAACAGGTACAGCGCGCCACCGATGCGCAGCGCGTCGTAGGCAAAAGGCACGGCCATCACCAGGGCGGTGATGCCCAGCGCGGCGCAGAACATGTAGATGACGAAGCCCAGGGCCACACCACCCAACGAAATCAGTCCGGCCTTGCGGCCCTGGCAGATCGAGCGGGAGATCAGGTAGATCATGTTCGGCCCTGGGGTCAGGACCATGCCGAGGCAGATCAGGGCGAAGGTGAGCAGTTGCGTGGTTTCGGGCATGGGGCACATCCTGGTTGTGCGTTGAAGTGCTGCGAGTTTATCCGAGGCCATGCATGTCGTCTTTACCCTTGGCTCTCGCCTGCCAGGTTAACGCGGCAACCTGTAGGAGCGGCCAACGCACGCCAGTGAGTCAGCTGATCTGGCCGGCTATCAAGCCCAGGGCCACCGTGATCATCGCCACCCCCGACACCCGCCCGACCAGCTTCGCCGCCCCCGGCCGGGTGCTCAACACGGCTTTGGCGCCATAACCGACCAGCGAGTAGATCACCAACGAGCTGCACAGGTGCACCAGGCCCAGCAGCAAGATCTGCAACGGCACCGGCCAGCTCGACTGCGGGTCGGTGAACTGCGGCAACAACGCCAGGAACAGCAAAAACACTTTCGGGTTCAGGCCACTGACGCAAAACCCTTTCAATGCCCAGCGAGACCCCGACTCCCCCGCACCATCCTGCTCGGCCGCCGGCAAGGCCGGGCTCAGCAGCAGGTTGCCACCCAGCCACAGCAGGTAGCTACACCCCGCCAGGGTCAGCAAGGTCAGCGCCAGCGGGTGGCCGGCCAGCAGGCTACCGACCCCTGCCGCCACCACCAGGGTCGCAAGGAAATGCCCCGACAACATCCCCGCCACCGCCGGCATCACCCAGCGCCCCCGCATGCCGGCCGAAATCGCGTAGGCCCAGTCCGCGCCCGGGGTAATCACGAACAGCATCGACACGGCCCAGAACGCCGTCAGAACACTGAGAGCCACTTGAATCTTCCTTTTTCCACTGCTTTGGGATGACGAAAGATTACGGATTCCGCCGAGGGATTTTCTTTCGTATATTCCTCAACAACCTTCAATTACTGGAAGATCCTTCTCAATGGACAGGACCGATCGAAAAATTCTTGCCGAACTGCAAAAAGATGGTCGGCTATCGGTGACCGAACTGGCCGACCGTGTGGGGCTCAGCCTGTCGCCCTGTCATCGGCGCTTGAAGGCGCTGGAGGAGTCGGGGGCGATTCTTGGCTATCACGCCCGCTTGGCGCCGAGCGCCCTGGGGTTGAACTTTGCCGCGCTGGTATTCGTGACCCTGCGCGAAGTCACTCGCCAGCCGGTAGCGGACTTTGAAGCGGCGCTGGCCGAAATCCCGCAGATCGTCGAGGCGCAGCGGCTGTTTGGCGACCCGGATTACCTGCTGCATGTGGTGGCCAAGGATTTGCCGGCGTTCCAGAAGCTGTATGACGAGCAGCTGACCAGCATTCCCAATGTGAAACGGTTGAGTTCGACGCTGGTGATGAAAGAGGTGATTCAGGATCGGTTGTTGCCGATGTAGCGTTGTCGCCTGTGCCGGCCCTTTCGCGGGTGAACCCGCTCCCACAGGTACTGCGCATGACTTGAAATCAATGCGGTCGAGGTGGGAGCGGGTTTACCCGCGAAAAGGCCGGCACAGGCGACATTTTTATCTGCCCTGCAAACGCGCACGGCGCCCCAGAAAAGCACACCGCTTCTTACCTCCATATTGCCCAAACCCCTCTAGCCCAAGCCCTCCCGCACCCTGGCACCCTCCTTGCTACCGTCGCCCGCTTAACCTTTTGTCAGCCTTAGGTTTTTTAAGGTTTATGGGCACATATTTACTAATTTCTCGTTATCCCCGCGCCCCGCATCATCGCTCCAACAAGAACGCGTCGCCCTTCGCCGGCACGCCCCCGGGCAGCTCCCGATGCCCTACCTTGCCTTGGAGTCAGTCATGACCAGTGCAGCCAATTCGGCACCCCTCATAGAAAAACACACGATCGGCTACGTGCCCCCGCAAGACCGCCATGGAAAGGTAAGGGATCTGTTCACACTGTGGTTCGGCGGCAACATAGCGCCGCTGCCCATCGTCACAGGCGCGCTGGGCGTGCAACTGTTCCACCTGAACCTGGTATGGGGCATCGTCGCCATCCTGGTCGGCCACCTGGTCGGTGGCGTACTGATGGCGCTGCACTCGGCCCAGGGCCCGCAGATGGGCATCCCGCAGATGATCCAGAGCCGCGCCCAGTTCGGCTCGCTCGGCGCGCTGCTGGTGGTGGTGATCGCCGGGGTCATGTACATCGGCTTCTTCGCCTCCAACATTGTCCTCGCCGGCAAGTCGCTGCACGGCGTGGTCGATGCCGTGCCGGTACCGGTGGGCATCGTCATCGGTGCGCTGGGCTCGGGCATCATCGGCATCATCGGCTACCGCTTCATCCACGTGCTCAACCGCATCGGCACCTGGGTGCTGGGTATCGGCATCGTGGTCGGCTTCGGCTACATCTTCAGCCACGTGCAGAGCGACGACTTCCTCACCCGCGGCGGCTTCAACCTGGCCGGCTGGCTGGCCACCGTGTCGCTGGCTGCGCTGTGGCAGATCGCCTTTGCGCCCTACGTGTCGGACTACTCGCGCTACCTGCCGGCGGACGTGAAGGTCAGCTCGACGTTCTGGACTACCTACCTGGGCTCGGCCCTGGGTTCAAGCCTGTCGTTCATCTTCGGCGCCGTGGCGGTGCTGGCGATCCCGGCCGGCATGGACACCATGGATGCAGTCAAGCTGGCCACCGGTACCCTCGGCCCGATCATGCTGGTGCTGTTCCTGCTCAGCGTGATCAGCCACAACGCACTCAACCTGTATGGCGCAGTGCTGTCGATCATCACCCTGGTGCAAACCTTCGCCCACCGCTGGATCCCCACCGCCAAGAGCCGCGCCGTGCTGTCGCTGGTAGTACTGACGGCCTGCTGCGTGGTGGCGGTGTTCGCCTCGGCGGACTTCATCGGCCACTTCGTCGACATGGTGCTGGTTCTGCTGGTGGTGCTGGTGCCGTGGACAGCGATCAACCTGATCGACTTCTATGCCATCCACAAGGGTGACTACGATATCCAGTCGATCTTCCAGGTCGATGGCGGTATCTACGGGCGCTACAACCCGCAGGCGCTGATCGCCTATGCCGTGGGTATCGTGGTGCAGATCCCGTTCATGAACACACCGCTGTATGTCGGGCCTATTTCCGAGCATATCAACGGAGCGGACCTGTCGTGGCTGGTGGGGCTGGTGGTTACTTCGCCGCTTTACTGGTGGCTGGCCAGCCGTGATAGCGCCTACCGTCGCCGGCAGATGAGTGCCAAGGTGGCCATGGGGCACTGATTCAACCAGTGCCGGCCTCTTCGCGGGCTTGCCCGCTCCCACAGGGACACCACAGCCTTCGAGGCCGGTGACATTCCTGTGGGAGCGGGCAAGCCCGCGAAGAGGCCGGTACAGGCAACACATCAATCAGAGGTTGTAGGCCCGCTCATTGTGCTCCGCCAGGTCCAGCCCCTGTTCTTCCTCTTCCCGGCTGGCCCGCAGCCCGATGGTCAGCTTGATCGCCCCCAGAATCGCCCAACTCACCACAAAGCAATACACGAAGGTGAACGCCACCCCCTTCAACTGCACCAATGCCTGCCCGACCGGTGATGCACCCTCCACATAGCCGCCCAACGCAGGCGCGGCAAAGACCCCGGTAAGGATCGCGCCGACCATTCCGCCCACGCCATGCAGGCCGAACACATCCAGGCTGTCGTCATAGCCCAGCGCCTGTTTCAACCGGGTCACGGCAAAGAAGCAGATGGCCCCGGTCAACAACCCGATCACCAGCGCGCCCAGCGGCCCGACAAATGCACAGGCCGGGGTAATCCCGACCAACCCTGCCAAAGCCCCTGAAGCCGCACCCAAGGCCGTCGGCCGACCATGCGCCACCTTCTCGGTCAGCAACCAGCCGACAATCCCCGCACAGGCCGCCACCATGGTCGCCAGCATCACCACCCCTGCCGCCTGGTTGGCCGCGAGCCCCGAGCCGACGTTGAAGCCGAACCAGCCCACCCACAGCAACCCGGCGCCCACCAGGGTGAAACCGAGGTTGTGCGGCGGCATGGCCACCTGCGGGTAGCCCTTGCGCTTGCCCAGCATCAACGCCGCAGCCAGCGCTGCCACGCCGGAGTTGACATGCACGGCGGTACCGCCGGCAAAGTCCAGCACACCCCAGTTGACCATCAACGCCCCCGGCCCGCCCCAGACCATATGCGCGATCGGCGCGTACACCAGCACGAACCAGGCGGCCATGAACAGCAACGAAGCACTGAACTTCATGCGCTCGGCAAAACCACCGGCAATCAACGCCGGGGTAATGATGGCGAAGGTCAGCTGGAACACTGCGAACACGCCTTCGGGGATGGTGCCGACCAGGCTGTCATGGCCGATGTCCAGCATCAGCGCCTTGCCCAGCCCGCCAATGAAGCTGTTGAGGGTCAGCTGGCCCTCGACCATGCCGGTGGTGTCTACCACCAGGCTGTAGCCGAACAGCACCCAGAGAATGCCGATCACCCCGGCAACGGCGAACAGCTGGGTGAATACCGAGAGGAAGTTCTTGGCCCGCACCATGCCACCGTAGAACAGTGCCAGGCCCGGGATGCACATCATCAGCACGAACATCGCGGCGCAGATCATCCAGGCGGTGTTGCCGGTGTCCAGGGTGGGGTCGGCGGCGTGGGCCCGGGTGGTCAGGGCTAACAACATTACAGCGAGGGTGAGGTGCTTCATGGAGTCACTCCTGTGTGAATGGTGGGGGTGCCCTGGGGCTGCCTTGCAGCCCATCGCGACACGAGGCCGCTCCTACAGGGGGCCGCGCAGGCCCAGAGACGCGGTCCCCTGTAGGAGCGGCCTTGTGCCGCGAATGGGCCGCAAAGCGGCCCCAATTACCGATAACTCAGTACTGCGCCTGCCCCGGCACCCAGGCGGTCCCCGCCAACGGCACCCGTGCCATCGCCGCAGCCTCCACGGTCAACGCCACCAGGTCCTCCGGGTCGAGGTTGTGCAAGTGCGACTTGCCACACGCCCGCGCCATGGTCTGCGCCTCCAGCACAAGCACCCGCAGGTAGTTGGCCAGCCGGCGCCCGGCCTCCTCCGGGTTCAGGCGCCTGGCCAGCTCCGGGTCCTGGGTGGTAATGCCGGCCGGGTCGCGGCCGTTCTGCCAGTCGTCATAGAAACCGGCCGCAGAACCGATCTTCTTCAGTTCGGCATCCAGCCGCGGGTGGTTGTCACCCAGCGCGATCAACGCCGCAGTACCAATGGCCACCGCATCAGCCCCGAGGGCCATGGCCTTGGCCACGTCGGCGCCATTGCGAATACCCCCGGAAACGATCAGCTGCACCTTGCGGTGCATGCCCATTTCCTGCAGCGCCTGCACTGCCTGGGGGATGGCCGGCAGGATAGGGATGCCAACGTGTTCGATGAACACTTCCTGAGTCGCGGCGGTACCGCCCTGCATGCCGTCGAGCACGATCACATCGGCACCGGCCTTCACCGCCAGCTTCACGTCGTAGTACGGGCGGCTGGCGCCGATCTTCACGTAGATGGGTTTTTCCCAGTCGGTGATCTCGCGGATCTCGGCAATCTTGATCGCCAGGTCATCCGGCCCGGTCCAGTCCGGGTGGCGACAGGCGCTACGCTGGTCGACGCCGATCGGCAAAGTGCGCATGCCCGCCACCCGCTCGGTCACCTTCATGCCGAGCAGCATGCCGCCACCGCCCGGCTTGGCACCCTGGCCGAGGACGATCTCGATGGCATCGGCCTTGCGCAGGTCGTCGGGGTTCATGCCGTAGCGCGACGGCAGGTACTGGTACACCAGGTGCTGCGACTGGCCGCGTTCCTCCGGGGTCATGCCGCCGTCGCCAGTGGTGGTGCTGGTGCCGGCGATGGTCGCACCACGGCCCAAGGCCTCTTTGGCGTTGGCCGACAGCGCGCCAAAGCTCATGCCGGCGATGGTCACCGGAATTTTCAGGTGGATCGGCTTCTTGGCGAAGCGGGTACCCAGCAGCACATCGGTGCCGCACTTCTCGCGGTAGCCTTCCAGCGGGTAGCGCGACACGCTGGCACCGAGCAGCAGCAGGTCGTCGAAGTGCGGCACGCGGCGCTTGGTGCCGCCGCCGCGGATGTCGTAGATGCCGGTTTCGGCGGCACGCTGGATTTCCTGGATGGTCAGGCGGTCGAAGGTGGCCGACTCACGCAGTACCGGGGGGAATTGCTCGCTCATGGGAATGCTCCTGGATCAGTACGCGCTGGCGTTGTCGACTTTGAAGTTGTACAGCTGGCGAGCCGAGCCGTAGCGTTTGAAATCGGCAGCCTTGTGGTCCAGGCCCGCCTTGTTCAGCAGTTCCTGCAGCTCTTGCAGGTGCTCGGCGCGCATCTCTTTCTCGATGCAGTCCGAACCCAGTGACTGCACCGCACCCTTTACGTAGATGCGCACCTCGTACAGCGAATCGCCCAGCGCATCGCCGGCATCGCCACACACCACCAAACGCCCGGCCTGGCCCATGAAGCAGCTCATGTGGCCGATGCTGCCGCCGACGACGATATCCACGCCCTTCATGGAAATACCGCAGCGCGCGCCGGCATCACCCTCGATCACCAGCAGCCCGCCATGGGCTGTGGCGCCGGCGGCCTGGGAGGCGCTGCCCTTGACCCGCACCGTGCCGGACATCATGTTCTCGGCCACGCCGACACCGACGTTGCCATGCACGGTGACGCTGGCCTGCTGGTTCATGCCGGCGCAGTAGTAGCCGGCGTGGCCTTCGATATCCACGGCCACGGCGGCGTTGATGCCCACGGCCAGGTTGTGCTTGCCGTCGGGGTGGGTCACCCGCCATTCGTGGTCCTGCACCTCACCGTGCAGGGACTGGTTGAGGACACGCACCGAGGTGCTGGAAAGGTCGATCGTATTCATGTGGTTCTCCAGTGGTTCGGTGGCAGGTCAGGCGCTTTCGCGTTCCCAGACGTACAGGGTGGCCGGCGCCGGTTCCCAGACCTTGGCGTTCTCGATGCCCGGCAGGCTGGCCAGTGCCTGGTACTCCGAGGCCATGGCCACGTAGTCGTCGGTCTCGGCCAGCACGGCGGGCTTGCAGGCGATCGGGTCGCGGATCACGGCAAAGCCATTGCGGGTGCCGATGGCGAAGGTGAAGAAGCCGTCCAGGTCTTCCAGGGCGCCATCCAGGGCCTGGGCCAGGCTGTCGCCCTGCTGCAGGCGCCAGGTCAGGTAGCCGGCGGCCACTTCGGTGTCGTTGTCGGTCTCGAAGCTGATGCCTTCGCGCTTGAGCTCCTGGCGCAGGCGGAAGTGGTTGGATAGCGAGCCGTTGTGCACCAGGCACAGGTCGGCGCCGGTAGAGAACGGGTGGCTGCCCTCCATGGTCACGGCGCTTTCGGTGGCCATGCGGGTATGGCCGATGATGTGGCTGCCTTTCATGCCGGCCAGGCCGAAGCGGCTGGAGATTTCCGCCGGCAGGCCCATGCCCTTGAGGATCTCGATGCTCTGCCCGGCGCTCATGATGCGCACGTCAGGGGCCAGTTCGCTCAGGGCCTGGCGGGCCGACGCCTCGCAGGTGTGTACCTTGAGCACGGCAGCGCTGGCGTTCTGGAACCAGTCCAGCGAGCAGCCCAGGCGCCCTTCCAGCTGGCCCATCAGGGCCGCCCAGGGGTAGTTGACGTCAGTGGCCTGCAGGGTCAGCTTGACCCAGCCATCGGCCACTTCGTCGCCGTAGATGGCAAAGCCGGCGCTGTCCGGGCCACGGTCGGTCATGGCTTCGAGCATGGGTTCGAAGAGCTTGCCGAGCTGGGCTTCCAGCTCGGGTTTTTTCAGGTACAGACCTACGATTCCACACATGATGATGCTCCTTACTAGGCAGTGGGCGACCGCTTTCGTGCTGGCTGCCCAAGGGATTGGGGGCGCTCAGAAGAATTCGGTGTAACGCTGGATTTCCCAGTCGGAGACGTGGCGGCAGTACTCCACCCACTCCATGCGCTTGAGCTTGATGAACTCGCCGACGATTTCGGCGCCCAGTACCTCGCGGAACAGCGGGTCGGCCTCCAGGGCGTCGGCGGCTTCCTTCAACGACTGCGGCAAGGTCTTGATGCCACGTGCGGCAATCTCTTCCAGGCTCAGGTTGTAGAGGTTCTCGTTGCACATCTCACCCGGCTCCAGTTGGCGGTCGATGCCATCGAGGCCGGCGGCGATGATCGCGGCGGTGACCAGGTACGGGTTGCAGCCAGCGTCCGGCAGGCGGAACTCCAGGCGACCATAGGGGATGCGCACCATCGCCGAGCGGTTGTTGGCGCCGTAGGCGACAAACGCCGGGGCCCAGGTGGCGCCGGAAAGCGAGCGGCCGACCACCAGGCGCTTGTACGAGTTGACCGTGGGCGCGGCGAAGGCGCACAGCGCCGGGCCATGGGCCAGCAGGCCTGCAGCAAAGTGGTAGGCCAGCTTCGACAGGCCCATGCCGCTGCTGTCGGACGGGTCATGGAACAGGTTCTTGTTGGTACTGCTGGCCAGCGACAGGTGGAAGTGCATGCCATTGCCAGCGCGCTTGGGGGCGGGCTTGGGCATGAACGAGCAGATCATGCCCAGGTCGTTGGCGATCTCGCCGGCGGCCATGCGGAAGAAGGTGAAGCGGTCAGCCGACTCCATGGCGTCGCTGTAGGTGTAGTTGATCTCGAACTGGCCGTTGGCGTCCTCGTGGTCGATCTGGTAGATGTCGAAGCCCACCGGCTGCAAGGCCTCGGTCAGGCGCTCGAGGAACAGCCGCGAACGCGACAGGCCCTTGTAGTCGTAGCACGGCTTGTCGAGGTTGTCGGAGGCATCCACCAGTTGCAGCTTGCCATCCTCGTCGCGGCGGAACAGGCTGAATTCGGGTTCCAGGCCGGTGTTCAGGGTCCAGCCCTTGTCGGCCAGGCGCTGCACCTGCTGCTGCAACACATAACGGCTGTCGTAGGGCCAGGGTTGGCCGTTCACGTGGCCTACGCACACCACCCGGCCGTAGCCGGGCTGCCACGGTACCGGGATCAAGGTGGAAAGGTCGCCGCGGGCCATGAAGTCGGGGCCGTGCGGCTCCATGCCCATACCGCAGATGGCGAACCCGGCAAAGCCGGCGCCCTCCTCGGCCACCATCTTCAGGCCCGAGACCGGCACCGATTTGGTCTTCGCCGAGCCATGGATATCGACGAACTGTGCCAGCACGTATTTGATGCCGTGCTGATCAAGGGTGCGCTGGGTTTCTGCTGGCAACATGGGTTGAACACTCCTGGGCAAGGGGCAATGATTCCGCATGAGAAACTTACTTTCCTCACAGGAATGCAATGGGCTTGCCAACTTTGTTCAGAGTGCAACCTTGTGTTGCCTGTTCGGGCCTCTTCGCGGGCACGCCCGCTCCCACAGAGTTCGCCGCAGAGCCCTGTGGGAGCGGGCGTGCCCGCGAAGAGGCCGGTACGGGCAGCACAAAACCCAAGCAGATTTCCATGCTCCATTTATGGGAAACTTGTTTTCACCCGAGGAAAGATGCAGCCACCGTAGCTGCATTTCGCACTTTCCCAGTGCGAAAACTTTATTCTTGAACTGAAACCGTGCAGGACATTCGATGCCAACCGAAACCGAACCGCGCCTTCGCCTGGAGCAGTACCTGGGCCTGCAGATCAAGCGCCAGCGCCAGGCCCAGTCCCTCAAGCTCGCCGACGTGGCGCGCATCGCCGGCATCAGCCAAGGCATGCTCAGCAAGATCGAGAACGCCCAGGTGTCCACCAGCCTCGACACTCTCAGCCGCCTGTGCGACGTGCTGGGCATGCCGATGGCCAAGCTGTTCAGCCAATATGACCAGCCCGACGGCAATGCCTTGTTGGTGAAAGCCGGTGAAGGGCTGGAGGTGGTGCGCCGCGGTACCGAGAAAGGCCACACCTACCATTTGCTCAATCACGCCAGGGGGCCGAAGAAGAATTTCGAGGCGTACATGGTGACCATGGACGACGCCAGCGAAGAGTTCCCGACCTTCGCCCACCCCGGCACCGAGTTCCTCCACTTGCTGGAGGGTGAACTGGTGTACCGGCACGGCAACCAGCTCTATCACATGCAGGCCGGTGACAGCCTGACCTTTGACGGCGAGACCCCGCACGGCCCCGAGCAGTTGGTGCAAGTGCCCATCCGCCTGTTGTCGATCATGAACTACAGCGACGAGTGACGCGGCGCGCCAGGCACCCGCGGAGAACAGGATGCCAACCGCTGCGCACACTGATGCAGGCGACTAAGCGCCCTCAGGCAGCAGACTGCGATCGAACATGAACGCCCGCTCCCCCTGTGGCGTGTACTGATACAACTGCTGCGGCCGGCCCAGCCTGGGCTGGTTCTTCTCCCCGGTGTCCCTCACCCACCCCAGCTCGCGCAAGCGCTCCAGGCGTTTGCGCAGCGAGGTGTTGTTCACCGCCTGCCCCAGGCACGCCTGCACCGCGCCTAGCGCATCCAGCACAGTGAACTTCTCCGCCAGCAGATACAGCGGCAGGCTGCTGTACACCGTCTTCGCCGCCAGCCGCTCACGGGCGCGCTCCACCAACAGGTTGTGATCAAAGGGCAACAGCACCTTGCGCGCCAATACGCTGTCCAAGTCGAAAAATGCCAGGTGCTCGCCCTCAACGGCCTGCCCGGGTTCGAGCAAAGCCAGGTAATAGGTGCTGAGTGACCATCCACGCGGGTCGCGAAAGGCATTGCCCTCGGTACCTACCTGTTCCATGTAGCACGGTACAACCTGGGTTTTCTCGCGCAGTGCACGCTCGGCAGCAGCTTCCAGGCTGGTGTCGGGGGTGCGGCCATTGACGATCACCCCGGGCAAGGCCCACTGGCCGGCATGCGGTTCACGCTCACGACGGTGCAACAGCACCTGCAGATGCTGAGCTTCGGGGGCCATGCGCAGGGCGACGATATCGACGCTGGCCAGGACTTCGACTGTACTCACGGGGCGACTCCTTGTTCAGCTCACCATAATCCACCAGAGCATCTAAGTAAGGCAAGCAGAAAGCCCGTCTCAAAAGTTGCTTGACACACTTAATACACCAAGTGAATTATGTATCCATTCCAGCGAGGAGAACCGCCATGAAGATCGCCAGTTTCGATGTCGACGCCCAGAACGGCTTCACCAGCAACGTGCCGCAAGAGCTGCCGGTTCCCGAAGGCCATGAAATCGCGGTAGATCTTAATACCATGGCCTTGCGCGCCGACCTGCGCCTGGGCAGCAAGGACGCCCACCCGGCCAACGCCGCCTGGGTAGTCGCCGACCCCGCGCACATGCTGCAGCCCCTGCAGCTGGCCAACGCCGACCTGACCTGGGTCAGCCACTGCGTGCCCGGCACACCCGGCTTCGAGTTGCTGCCCGGCCTGCCGGCCCCCATCGACTATGACTATTTCGTATGGAAAGGCGTCGAGCCCGACCTGCACCCCTACGGCGCCTGCTACCACGACCTGGCCGAACGCCGCTCCACCGGGGTGATCGAGTACCTCAAGGTGCAGCAGGTGGGCGCGGTGATCGTCGGTGGCCTGGCCCTGGACTATTGCGTCAGGACCACTGCGCGCCAATTGCGCCAGGCCGGTTTCCAGGTGCTGTTGTACCTGCCGGCCTGCCGCGCCCTCACCCAGGCAGGCGCCATCGAAGCATGTGGCGCCTTGGCCGCCGAGGGCGTGATCCTCTGCGGCGACGAAGCCGCGCTCGACCACCAGCTCTCTCTGATCAAGGAAGACCGCCCATGAGCGACAGCGTTTTCGGCCCACGCATCATCCAGAACCTGCTGGACACCGACTTCTACAAGATCACCATGATGCAGGCGGTGCTGCACAACTACCCCAACGCCGAGGTGGAATGGGAATTCCGCTGCCGTAACGGCGAGAACCTCGCACCTTACCTGGCGGAAATCCGTTACCAGGTAGAGCAACTGGCCGATGTCAGCGTCACGCATGACCAGCTCGCCTACCTGGAGAAGATCCCGTTCATCAAACCGGATTTCATCCGTTTTCTCAGCCTGTTCCGCTTCAACCTGCGCTATGTGCAGGTGGGTCTGGATGATGCCGGGCAACTGGCGATTCGCGTGCGCGGGCCGTGGTTGCACGTGATTCTCTACGAGATCCCGCTGCTGGCGATCATCAGCGAGGTGCGCAACCGCTACCGTTATCGCGAGGTGGTGATCGAGCAGGTCCGCGAGCGCCTGTATCAGAACCTCGACTGGCTGAAGGCCGAGGCCAGCGCCGAAGAACTGGCCGGTTTCCAACTGGCCGACTTCGGCACCCGGCGGCGCTTCTCCTACCGGGTGCAAGAAGAGGTGGTGCACATTCTGAAGCGTGACTTCCCGGGCCGCTTTGTCGGTACCAGCAACGTGCACCTGGCCCGCGAATACCAGCTCAAGCCGATCGGCACCATGGCCCACGAGTGGTTCATGGCTCACCAGCAACTCGGCCCGCGCCTGGTCGACAGCCAGGCTGCCGCGCTGGAATGCTGGGTGCGGGAGTACCGGGGGCTGCTGGGCGTCGCCCTGACCGACTGCATTACCATGGACGCGTTCCTGCGCGACTTCGACCTGTACTTCGCCAAGCTGTTCGATGGCCTGCGGCACGATTCAGGCGATCCGCTGGCCTGGGCGGAAAAGGCCATTGCCCACTATGAGCGGCTGGGGATCGACCCGAAGAGCAAGACCCTGATCTTTTCCGACGGGCTGGACCTTGCCAAGGCGCTGGGGTTGTACCGGGCGTTGCATGAGCGGATCAATGTGAGCTTTGGCATTGGTACCAGGCTGACCTGCGATATCCCGGGCGTGGAGCCGATGAATATCGTGATCAAGATGACGGCCTGCAATGGGGCACCAGTGGCCAAGATTTCCGACAGCCCAGGCAAGACACAGTGCCGGGATGAGAACTTCGTGGCCTATCTGAAGCATGTCTTTCGGGTGGATTGAGGCCAGCACAATCACCCCACCTCTTGCAGACCAACACACAACTCCAGAAACCGCGCCGCAGCCCGCGACGGGGTGGCTGCATGCGGCACCAGAATGGAAAACCGCCGCACCAACGCCTGCGGCACAACCTGCAACCGCTGCAACGCCCCGTCCTCATGTCGGATCGACATCGCCGACACAAAGCCAATCCCCATCCCGGCTCGCACTGCCTCCTTCACCCCTTCCACGCCAGCAATTTCCAGCGCCACGCGCATCGCCACGCCGCTGCGGGCAAATGCCCGCTCGACGATCTGTCGCACACCCGAGCCGCTCTCGCGCAGCACCAACGGGTAAGCCCCCAGCGACGCCAGTGTCTGCCGATCACTGCCGGCCAGCGGATGACCACGTGGCACGATGGCCACGATCTCGTCCTCCCGCCACGCCGTCACCGCCGTGCCCAATGGCAGCTCCTGCCCAGGCGGCCCTTCGATCAGGGCGATATCGACGCTGTCCAGCGCAGCGACGATTTCTGCCGTATTGCCATTGGAAGTGCTCACCAACACCTCCGGGTAGCGGGCATGGAAATCGGCAATCAGGTAAGGCAGCAGGTAGCTGGCCGGCGTGGTACTGGCGCCGATGCGCAAGGTACCGCGCTCCAGCCCGCGCATGGCCTCGCGTAGTGCCTGGGCCTGACGGAAGGTTTCACGCAGGCGCTCGGCATGGGCCAGCAATTGCTCGCCAGCTGCTGTAAGCCGCACACCACGGCCGGCGCGCTGATACAGCGGCTCGCCAAAGGCCTCCTGCAGCAGTTTGAGCTGGCCAGACACCGCCGGCTGCGACAAGTGCAGGGCCTGGGCCGCATGGCTGATGTTGCCGTGCTCGGCGACGGTGGCGAACGTTATCAGTTGTTCTGGGGTCATGAATCAAAAATATCAGCTAAATGGATATTTGCCATCCTAAATTACGATTTTTTATAAGCTTATAACCAGATTAACGTAGTCCATGTCGAAACACCTTTCCGGAGGACTCACATGGCCACGGCTCCGTCCAACCCCGCCTTTGCACCTACCCTTTCTACCCGAGGGCGGCTCAATGGCATTCTGTTCGTCGCGCTGTTCGCGCTTGCGGTCACCCAGTTGGCCGCCCTGCCCGCCATCGCCAACCTGGGTATCAGCCCGCTGATCGTCGGTATCGTCGCCGGTGCGCTTTACGGCAATGCACTGCGTGACGGCGTTCCCGCCAGCTGGGCGGCGGGTATCAACTTTTCCGCCCGCGGCCTGCTGCGCATTGCCGTGGCCTTCTTCGGCCTGCGGGTGAGCCTGCAGGAAATAGCCGAAGTCGGCTGGTCCGGGCTCATCGTGTCGTTGCTGGTGGTGTCCAGCACCCTGCTGATCGGCCTGTGGTGCGGCATGAAGCTGTTCAAGCTGGACCGCGATACCGCCTTGCTGACCGCCGCAGGCAGCGCCATCTGCGGCGCCGCTGCGGTTCTGGCCTTCGAGTCGGCCCTGCGCAGCGCACCGCATAAAAGCGCCATGGCGGTTGGTAGCGTGGTGCTGTTCGGCACCCTGTCGATGTTCCTCTACCCATTGGCGATCAATGCCGGCTGGCTGCACCTGGATACCATGGGCGCCGGGCTGTTCCTGGGTGGCACCATTCACGAGGTGGCCCAGGTGGTCGGTGCCGCCAGCAACGTCAGCCCCGAGGCCACGCATATCGCCACCATCGTCAAGATGACCCGTGTGATGCTGCTGGTACCGGTGCTGCTGGTGGTGGGCCTCTGGATCAGCCGCGCGCGCCAGCCGGGCCAGGCACAGGGCAACGGGCGCATCGCCATGCCCTGGTTCGCCTTCGGCTTCCTCGCGCTGGTGCTGGTGAACTCGCTGCAGGTGTTGCCGGGCAGCGTGACCCAGGCGGTCAACAGCCTGGATACCTTCGCCCTGACCATGGCCATGACCGCGCTGGGGATGGAGACGCGCCTCAGCCAGATTCGCCAGGCTGGGCCGCGGGCGCTGGCCACCGGGGCGATTCTCAACCTCTGGCTGGTGTTTGGTGGCGTGGCGATTACCCTGGGTGTGCAGAAGCTGTTGGGATGACTTGAGACCGAGCCGCCTGCTTCGCGGGTAAACCCGCTCCCACAGGTATTGCGCTGCTTTCAGAACCTGCGCCGTACCTGTGGGAGCGGGTTTACCCGCGAAGCAGGCGGCTCGGTCTGATGAGGTTTTTGTTGCCCCCCCTCGTTGCCGCCCACATTTCTCGGTATGGTGTTGTCAAAGAAGGATGTTTTACCCGCACAGGAAAGACTTAGATGCCTCAACGCCATGTCATCAATGCATCCGTCAGCCCCAAAGGCAGCCTGGAGACGCTGTCACAACGTGAAGTGCAGCAACTGAGTGAAGTCGGTACCGGTAGCCTTTACACCCTGTTCCGCCAGTGCGCCCTGGCCATCCTCAACACCGGCGCCCATGTCGACAATGCCAAGACCATCCTCGAGGCCTATCAGGACTTCGAGGTGCGTATTCATCAACAGGACCGCGGCGTGCGCCTGGAGCTGCTGAATGCCCCGGCAGACGCTTTCGTCGATGGCGAAATGATAGCCAGCACCCGTGAAATGCTGTTCAGCGCCCTGCGCGACATCGTCTACACCGAAAGCGAGCTGGCCAGCCAGCGCATCGACCTGGAAAGCTCCCAGGGCATCACTGATTACGTGTTCCACCTGCTGCGCAACGCTCGCACCCTGCGGCCGGGCGTGGAGCCGAAGATGGTGGTGTGCTGGGGTGGCCATTCGATCAGCAGCGAGGAATACCAGTACACCAAGAAGGTCGGCCACGAGCTGGGCCTGCGCAAGCTGGACGTGTGCACTGGCTGCGGCCCGGGTGTGATGAAGGGCCCGATGAAGGGCGCCACCATTGCCCACGCCAAGCAACGCATGCACGGCAGCCGCTATCTGGGCCTGACCGAGCCCGGCATCATCGCCGCCGAAGCACCCAACCCGATCGTCAACGAACTGGTGATCCTGCCGGACATCGAGAAGCGACTGGAAGCCTTCGTCCGTGTCGGCCACGGCATCATCATCTTCCCGGGCGGTGCCGGCACGGCCGAGGAGTTCCTCTACCTGCTGGGCATCCTCATGCACCCGGACAACCAGGAGCTGCCGTTCCCGGTGGTACTCACCGGGCCGCGCAGCGCCGAGCCGTACCTGCAACAGCTGCACGCATTCGTCGGCGCCACCCTGGGTGAGGCGGCGCATCGCTTGTACGAGATCATCATCGATGACCCGGCGGAAGTTGCCCGATACATGGTCGAAGGGCTCAAGGCGGTGAAGCAGTTCCGCCGCGAGCGCAACGATGCCTTCCATTTCAACTGGCTGCTGAAGATCGAGGAGAGCTTCCAGCGCCCGTTCGACCCGACCCACCAGGCCATGGCCGACCTCGACCTGCGCCGCGAGCTGCCAGCCCACGAACTGGCCGCCAACCTGCGCCGGGCGTTTTCCGGAATTGTCGCCGGCAACGTGAAGGACAAGGGCATCCGCCTGATCGAGGAACACGGGCCGTATCAGATCCGTGGCGACAGCGCCGTGCTGGACCCACTGGGCCGGCTGTTGCAGGCGTTCGTCGACCAGCACCGGATGAAGCTGCCGGGCGGCGCGGCGTATGTACCGTGCTATCAGGTGGTGACCTGATTCGCCATTCTTGCTGAGGCCCCATGGACGGGGCCTGCAGCTATTTGGCTTTTTGGATGTGGGCATTCACATCGAGTAGGCATTCATTCGCGATGGTGGCGCCAAGTCACCTTTCCGCCCTTACGGCGGGTCCCTTAAGTCGCAATCGGCGGCGCCTGAACTATCGCGCGCTTAGAAGCAAAAGCAAAAAGCAAAGGCAGACGCAAAGGCAAAACTGCTACTAACTGAGGTCGGCCATCGGTCGTTCGACGAAGCGGATGCTGTCGCGCCCACCGCGCTTGGACTGGTACAAGGCGACATCCCCCTGTTCGATCAAGGCCGCCAGGCTCGTCGGCGGTTGGTCGAACAGGTTGGCGCCGATGCTCAAGGTGACCGGCTGCGGCGTAGGCACCGTCTTGCTTGCATACTGCTGAAACTGCTCGCGCAGCAGTCCACCCAGCTCCATGACCCGCTCGCTGCTCGTACCACACAGCAGAATGACGAACTCATCACCGCCCAGCCGCGCCGCCAGCGAGCGCTCGGGCAGCACCGTGCGAATCATCTCGCTCAGGGCAATCAGCAAGCGGTCCCCTGCAACATGCCCGTGCAGGTCGTTGACCAGCTTGAAGTTGTCGATGTCGATCAGTAGCAAGGCCCCGGGCTGCGTTGAATCCACTGCCTTGAAGAAAGGCCCCGCCCGCACCTCCAGTGCGCGCCGGTTGTACAGCGCCGTCAATGGATCCCGGGCCGCCAGACGGGCAATCCGCTCCTCTCGGCGGTAGCGCACGGTGCCGGTCATCGACAAGGCAATCAGCATGATCGCCATCGCACCTTCGACCAACGAAACCTGAATGATCAACCCACCGAAGGTGGCCAGGTCAATCAGCGTACCCGGTGTGATCGCAATGATCGCCTTGGCCACATAGAACAACCCATGAACCAGCAAAACGTAGCGCAACTGCACGGCACCAACACTCAGCGACTTGCCATGCGGCCGCAAAAGCCAACTGGCCTTGAGCGTCAACAGCGCCACCAGCAACGAGTTGACCATCAGCATCACCTTCGACCACTGCGGCCCCACAGGCAACAGCAGCAAGGCGAACCACACCAGCACCACCGATAACCAGATACGCGACAGCCGCACCTGGGTGAAGCGCAACACGCCCATCAGGAAGAACCAGTGCGCCACCACCAGCAAGCCGTTGGCGAACCAGATGCCGATCAGCAACAAACCGATACCGCGCAGCAAGGCCAGGGTGGAACCAATCGTGATGGTGGCAAAGCCTGCGCTCCAGAACAGCAGCGACGGCTCGCGAACGCTGCGCCACTCGATCGCCAGGTACAACGCAGCCGCGGCAGCCAGGGCGATCGAGATAGTCAGCATCGTGGGTGGATCAAGCGCCATAAACGGATTGGCCTATCTGGTTAACGAGGAAAAGGCCCGATTGTATGCGCTCGTGATGACTTTTCAGAGGAGCCTTACACCACCAGCCTGCAAATGATAGCCCAGCCCTGGCCAATACCCGTGCGGGCGAAATGTCATATTGACATCAGCGTGCCGTTTACACCACACGACACAAGGCCGCTTCCGCAAAAGCGCGCAAATGCCCTTAGAGCACCCGCTTGATCAGCGGCTCCAGCCGGCTACAGCGCAGCCGCCGCAGGAACCTGCGCACATCCTTGGGGTGCTCGGCCTTGGCCCCCAATTCCTCTGCCGAGCCGATCTTCGGCGCATGCCGGCGCAGCTCGGCCAGCTCTGCTTCCCTTGGCCCCAGCCATTGCCCTTGCGGGTCATCGATCAGCAGGCCGTTCTCCAGGTCCAGATTGAAGCCGCGCGGATTCAGGTTGTTACCGGTCAGCAACGAATAGCGTTGGTCAACCCACACGCCCTTGGCATGAAAGGTATGCCCGGGGTCGTTCCAGATCCGCACCTGCAGCTGGCCGCTGGCAATCGCAGCGTGGCGACGTCGAGTGAAGGCGCGCAGGTTGTCTTCATACAGGTAGGGCAACGCACCGCTGGCACTGAACGGCTCGCCGGGGGCGATATAGAAGTCGTTGGCCGTGCGATCACCAACGATCAGTTCCACCCGCACGCCACGCGCCAGGGCATGGTCGAGTTCGCGCATCAGCACCCGGGGAGGGTTGAAATACGGCGTGCTGATGATGACCTGCGTGCGTGCCGCAGCCAGCAAGGCGCACACTGCACGGTTCAGCGGGTTGCCACGGCCCACACCCAACAGCGGGATAACCCGCAGGCCCTGCCCCGCCCCGCTGGCCGGTGCCTCATAGGCCATGCGCCGCAGCCGCGCGCGCAAGCGCCGGATGTCGCCGCGCAGGCTGCGGGTGGAGGGTGGCGCCGGCAGGTCGAGGCGCGGTGTGGCGGTGTGGTGCAGCAGGCGACGCACCAACCCGACCATGGCGTCGGCCAGCTCTGGTGACTGGAACAGGTGGTAGCGGTCCAGGCGGTAACGGTCGAAACGGTGCAGGTACACATTGTTCAGGCTGGCGCCGGTGTAGATCACGCAGTCGTCGATGATGCTGCCCTTCAGGTGCAACACGCCAAACAGCTCGCGGGTCTGCACAGGCACGCCATGGATGACGATATCCAGCCCATGGTGCTGGCGCTGGGCCTGGTACCAGGCGGCGTTACCCGGCTGGCGCCCGGCACCCAACAGGCCGCGGCGGGCACGGAACCAGTCGACCACGATGGTGATTTCCAGCCCGGGCCGCGCGGCCTTGGCCTGGTACAAGGCATCCAGCACTTCCTGGCCAGCCTCATCTTCCTGCAGGTACAGCGCAACGATGACGATACGCCGGGTTGCGGCGCGGATGCGCTCGAGCAGGCAGGCGCGGTAGGCCTTGGCATCGGGCAGCACCTGGATCGACTCGGCCGACATGGCGTAGCCTGGCAATGCCGCCAGCATGGATTCGGGGTTCAAGAACGATCACCTTCTGTGTGCAATCACTGTCGTGCATCAGCTTGCACAGGAAGTTTGAAATGGTCCAGCCCCCGGATAGCATGGGGCTGCTTTGCAGCCCTATCGCGACACAAGGCCGCTCCTACAAGCCAGCGCCGAATCCACATGCGGCGCCGAACCTGTGGGAGCGGCCTTGTGTCGCGATAGGGGCGCAAAGCGCCCCCATTTCTGACAAAGCTATTTCAGGTCAAAGCGATCCAGCTCCATGACCTTTTCCCAGGCCGCGACAAAGTCCCGCACGAACTTGTCCCGGCCATCACTGCTGCCGTACACCTCGCTCAATGCCCGCAACTGGGCATGGGAGCCGAACACCAGGTCAACCCGGCTACCGGTCCACTTCACCTGGCCGGTCTTGCGATCACGCCCTTCGAAGGTTTCGTTATCCGCCGAGGTCGGCTTCCACTCAACGCCCATGTCCAGCAAGTTGCGGAAGAAGTCGTTGCTCAGGGTACCGACCTTGTCGGTGAACACGCCCTGTTGGCTGCCGCCATGGTTGGCGCCGAGCACACGCAGGCCACCGATCAGCACGGTCAGTTCCGGCGCGGTCAGGGTCAGCAATTGGGCCTTGTCCAGCAGCAGTTTCTCGGCCTTGACGCTGTAGCGGGCCTTGGTGAAGTTACGGAAGCCATCGGCCAGCGGTTCCAGCACGGCGAACGACTCGACGTCGGTCTGCGCCTGGGAGGCATCGACACGCCCAGGGCGGAACGCCACGCTGACGTTGTGCCCGGCGTCCTTGGCAGCCTTTTCCACTGCGGCGCCACCGGCCAGAACGATCAGGTCGGCCAGGGAGATTTTCTTGCCACCGGCATTGAACTCGGCCTGGATTTTCTCCAGCGCCGCCAGCACCTTGCCTGTGCCCTGGTTCGCCGCCCAATCCTTCTGCGGCGCCAGGCGCAGGCGGCCACCATTGGCCCCGCCACGCTTGTCCGAACCGCGGAAGGTCGACGCGGCTGCCCAGGCAGTGGCCACCAGCTCGCCAACGCTCAGGCCCGCCGCCAGCACCTTGGCCTTGAGCGCGGCAATGTCCTGCTCGCCTACCAGCGGGTGATCGACTTTTGGCAGTGGGTCTTGCCACAGCAGCTCTTCGTTGGGCATTTCCGGGCCCAGATAGCGCGCCAATGGGCCCATGTCGCGGTGGATCAACTTGTACCAGGCGCGGGCGAAGGCGTCCGCCAGCTGGTCAGGGTTATCCTTGAAGCGGCGGGCGATCGGCTCGTAGATCGGGTCGAAACGCAGCGCAAGGTCGGAGGTGAGCATGGAAGGCGCGTGGCGCTTGGCCGGGTCATGGGCATCCGGCACGGTGCCTGCCCCCTTGCCCTCCTTCGGCCGCCACTGGTGGGCACCAGCCGGGCTCTTGGTCAGTTCCCAGTCGAAGTTGAACAGATTGTTGAGGTATTCGTTGCTCCATCGGGTGGGGGTCGAAGTCCAGGTCACTTCCAGGCCGCTGGTGATGGTATCGCCACCCTTGCCGCTGCCGAACTTGTTGGCCCAGCCCAACCCCTGCAGCTCCAGGCCTGCTGCTTCCGGCTCGGGGCCGACGTTGTCGGCAGGGCCGGCACCGTGGGTCTTGCCAAAGGCGTGGCCACCGGCGATCAGCGCCACGGTTTCTTCATCGTTCATGGCCATGCGGCCGAAGGTGTCACGGATGTCCTTGCCCGAGGCTACCGGGTCGGGGTTGCCTTCCGGGCCTTCCGGGTTCACATAGATCAGGCCCATCTGCACGGCGGCCAGCGGGTTTTCCAGGTTGCGCTCGCCCTCCAGGGTACGGCCCTGCTCCTCGGGGCGCTTGGCCGGCTCCGCCACCAGGTCGCCCTTGCCGGGCGGCTGGGCCTTGCCGTAGCGGGTGTCACCGCCCAGCCAGACCTTTTCCGAGCCCCAGTACACATCTTCGTCCGGCTCCCACACATCGGCACGCCCGCCAGAGAAGCCGAAGGTCTTGAAGCCCATGGACTCGAGGGCGACGTTGCCGGTGAGCACGATCAGGTCGGCCCAGGAAATCTTGTTGCCGTACTTCTGCTTGATCGGCCACAGTAGCCGCCGGGCCTTGTCCAGGCTGACGTTGTCCGGCCAACTGTTGAGCGGGGCGAAGCGCTGCTGGCCAGAGCCTGCACCACCCCGGCCATCGCCAATACGGTAGGTACCAGCGCTGTGCCAGGCCATGCGAATGAACAACGGGCCATAATGGCCGAAGTCGGCGGGCCACCAGTCCTGGGAGTCGGTCATCAAGGCGGTCAGGTCTTTCTTCAGCGCCTGGAAGTCGAGGCTCTTGAACGCCTTGGCATAATCGAAATCCGGGTCCATCGGGTCGGATTTGGAGGAATGTTGATGAAGAATTCTCAGGTTGAGCTGGTCAGGCCACCAGTCACGGTTGGTGGTGCCGCCACCTGCGGTTTGATGGAACGGGCATTTCGATTCGTTCGACATCTGCGGGTACCTTTGGGTCGGTTATCCAGATTTCCGGTCTATGCCAGGTGTTCTTTCAGCCGAGCGCGTGGGCTCGTGCTACCCCTCATCAGGTCTACACGGGGCTTGCGAAGCTGTCATGACGGGGTTGGCGTGGTCTTGCACAAAGGTGCTGACATGCCGCCCGCTGGCAGAATTCGCGGGGCCAGGGGAAAGACTAGCCGAGCTTGGGCAGAGTTCTAATAGAGTGCCTATTGAGGGGCGATAGCTTGGCTCTGTCAGGTTCGTGCCCGCGAACAGGCCGGCACATCCATACAAGGCAACCAAGCTGTCCGCATGCTCCAATACAACGCCAACCCTTCCAACCCGGAACCCGTACCCTCATGAATCGCAACGACCTGCGCCGCGTCGACATGAACCTGCTGGTACTGTTCGAAGCCCTGATGATCGAACGCAACCTGACCCGGGTCGGCGAAAAGCTGTTCATCACCCAGTCAACCGTCAGCGCCGCCCTCGCCCGCCTGCGTGAGCTGTTCGACGACCCGCTGCTGATCCGCAACGGCCGGGCCATGGAGCCCACGCCACGGGCCATGCAGATCTTCGCCGAGCTGGGGCCGGCCATGGATGTGATTTCCGCCGCCATCAGCCGCGCCCGCGAGTTCGACCCGGTCAACAGCTGCAACGTGTTCCGCCTGGGCCTGTCGGACGATGCCGAATTCGGCCTGTTCCCGGCCCTGCTGCAGGCGCTGCGCGAAGAGGCCCCGAATATCAGTGTGGTGGTGCGCCGGGCCAACTTCCTGCTGATGCCGGGGCTGCTGGCCAGCGGCGAAATTTCGGTGGGCGTGAGCTACACCACGGACCTGCCGGCCACCGCCAAGCGCCGCAAGCTGCGCAACATCGGCGTGCGGGTGCTGCGCGCCGATGACCGCCCGGGCCCGCTGACCCTCGACGAATACTGCGCCCGCCCGCATGTGATGGTGTCGTTCTCCGGTGACATGAGCGGCAATATCGACCTTGACCTGGCACGCATCGGCCGCTGCCGCAAGGTGGTGCTGGCGGTGCCGCAATTCGGCAGCCTGCGCGCCCTGCTGCGCAACACCGAGCTGATCGCCACGGTGCCAGACTATGCCGCCTGCGCCCTGGCCGACGACGGCAGCCTGCGCGCCGACCCGGCGCCGTTCGACATCACCGAGGCCGAACTGTCGATGGTCTGGAGCGGTGCCCAGGACAATGACCCGGCCGAGCGCTGGCTGCGCGAGCGCATCCTGCAGTTCATGGCCACGCAGTGATGCATCGACCTCATCGATAGCCACCATGAATGCCATCAAGTTCCCCTGCGGTCAGCCCGGGCGGAAGATGGCGGCATACACCGATTGATGAGGCTCCCATGAAAACCGGCATGATCGCTGCCCTGCTCGCCTTGTTGGCCGCCCTTGGCGGTTGTGCCAGCCCGGCAGCTACCGACACGCAGCCTTACGGGCACTTCTATTCGGCCACGGCAATTTCCAGTGTCGCCCTGGCCCCTGGCCAACGGGTGGCGGTACTGCTGGGGCGTGATGCCGAAGCGACCCTCGAATACCTCGGCAGCCATCGCACCCAGGCAGGCGCACCGGCCCATGGCCAACGTGTCCCTGTTGCGACCCTGGGCAGCGAAAGCCAGGCGTATGACTGGCTGGCGCGGTCACTGGCGCAGCAGTTTGCCGAAGTGACTTTCTATGACGACCTGGACACACTGCTGGGCGACCACCCGGACGTGATCGTGCTGCTGGACACCGAAAGCCGTTTGGCCAGTGCGGATATCGAAAGCAGGGTAGTAGCGCGCTTTTTCGATGACCAGCTGACCTATATCGGCCGCGCTGAGGGACGGGCAAGCAAGAGTCTGGGCGATGTGGCGAGGGTGGTCGAGGATGAGCGGGCGGTGCAGGCGGATGCGCTGCGGGACTTTGACGATTCGTTGCAGGCGCTGTTGAAGGGTCGCGTTTGAGGCCCCCTTCACTGATATAGCGCAAATGCTCGGGCACAGCACCGGCCTGTAGGAGCAGCCTTGTGCTGCGAAGAGGCCAGTACCGCCACAGAATTTCTTCTGCCACACCGGCCCTTTCGCAGCACAAGGCTGCTCCTACAGGTCGGTGCTGTAGCTGTAATAACCGCGGTAAAGCTTCTACTTACCCCGCTGCATCCACGCCGCCCCCAGCCCGCTGAGGCAGATCACCGAGATGCCCACCAGGCTCAGGGTGTCCGGCACCTGGCTGTAGACAACCAACCCAAGCAACCCGGCGAACACGATCTGGCAATAGCTGAATGGCGCCAGCAAGGCAGGTGCCGCATGGCGGAAGGCCTGAGTCAGCAGCAGGTGCGCCGTCATGCCAAAGCCCCCCAGCGCCAGCATCAGCAGCGCATGGTCCCAACGCGGCATCTCCCAGAAGAACGGCACCAACGCACTCATCGCCAGGGTGTTGCACAACCCCGCATAGAAATTGCTGGTGGTCGGGCTGTCGTGCGCGGCCAGGATGCGCGTCAGCAACTGATAGAAGCAGAAGCCCAGCGCCGATCCAAACGGATACAGGATGGCCGGGGTAAACATCGCCCCGCCCGGGTGCACCACCACCAGCACGCCGATGAAGCCCATCACCACCGCCACCCACTGCCCCACCGTCACCCGCTCCTTCAGCAGTGGCGCCGACAGCGCAGTGACCAGCACCGGGGCAAGGAAGTTGACCGCCGTGGCCTCGGCCAGTGGCAGGTACTGCAGGCCGGTGGTGAACAGCAGGCTGGTACTCAGCAGGCTCAGGGCGCGTAACGTCTGCAACAGAGGGCGGCGAGTGCGCAGCACGTTGAGGCCGGCCTTGGGGAGGAAGATCCCGGCCATCAGCAGCGTGTGCACCACATACCGCGCCCACACCACCATGATGATCGGGTACAGGCCGCCCAGGAACTTGGACAGGGCATCGTGACTGGCGAACAGGAACGTCGCCACCACCACCAGGGCGATGCCGCGCAGGGGTTGGTTGACTCCGGACAGCGGTGTGCTGGAACTCATGGCACTCTCGATGACGGCGCGGCTTGATGCGGCGCCCAGTGAAGGCCGCGCAGGCGTTGCCTGGCGGATGCAACAGCTCGGATTTTAGAAGAGATGCCGAAGAATAAGGAAGTTCAATCGCCGCCAGCCAAGGCCGACTGCAATTTCTGTTCGCTGATCGACCACTTTCCGCCCCACGCGCATGGCCCGTACCGTGCTGATCGCCGACCATCGAATGCGAACCCTGCACACCCTACAAGGAATTTACATGCAAAGGCTCACCACCCGTAACGGCCTGGCCCTGTCCGCGATCGGCCTGGGCACCTGGCCAATGACCGGCAGCGAGTGCACCCAGGCCGTGCGCCAGGCGCTTGAATTGGGTTACCGGCACATAGACACTGCCACTGCCTATGACAACGAAGCCGCCGTCGGCCAGGCACTGCGCGAAAGCGATGTACCGCGCGAGCAGATTCACCTGACCACCAAGGTATGGTGGGATCGCCTGGCGCCCAAGGCCATGCGCCAGTCGCTGGAGGACAGCCTGCGCGCCCTGGGTACCGAGCAGGTCGACCTGTTCCACATCCACTGGCCCAGCCAGGACTGGGACCTGGCCCGCAGCATCGAAACCCTGGTGGCCCTGCGTGACGAGGGCAAGGCGCGCAGCATCGGCGTGGCCAACTTCCCGCTGGGGCTGCTGCGCCAGGTGGTGGAAACCCTGGGCGCGCCATTGTCGGCGATCCAGGTGGAATACCACGTGCTGCTCGGCCAGCAACCGCTGCTGGACTACGCCCGCCGCCACGACCTGCTGCTCACCGCCTACACCCCGCTGGCCCGTGGGCAGGCGGCGGCTCAGCCGGTGATCCAGGCGATCGCCCGCAAGCATGGCGTACTGCCCAGCCAGGTGGCGCTGAAGTGGTTGCTGGACCAGGACGGCGTGGCGGTGATCCCCAAGGCCGGCAGCCGCGAGAACCAGCTGGCCAACCTGGCGGCGTCGAACGTGCAACTGGATGACGAGGACCGCGCGGCGATCGCCGGGTTGCCGAAGGACCAGCGGGTGGTGAGCCCGCCGTTTGCGCCGGACTGGAACCTGTAGGAGCGGCCTTGTGTCGCGAAGGGGCGCGCAGCGGCCCCACATTTTCAGCTGCGCCGCTGATATCGCCGGGGCCGCTTTGCGGCCCTGTCGCGACACAAGGCCGCTCCTACAGGAGACCGCGGCAGGCCAACGGGCACTATGCCAGCGTCACGACCTGCTTCAACCGCTCGTTCGCCGGTGCCGGTCGCCCATACAGGTAACCCTGGAAGTGCGAGCAACCCTCCGCCACCAACCGGCGCATCTGCTCCTCCGACTCAACCCCCTCGGCCGTGGTCTTGATCATCAGGCTGTTGGACAGGTCGGTAATGGCGCGAATGATCGACATCGCCTCGCGGCTGTCGCACATGTCATGCACGAACGACTTGTCGATCTTGATCCGGTCGAACGGGAACGAACGCAGGTAACCCAGCGAGGAGTACCCGGTGCCGAAATCGTCCAGCGAAATGGACACGCCCAGGTCCTTCAGTGCACGCAGGGTACGCACGTTTTCCTCGCTGTTGCCCAGCAGCACCGACTCGGTGACCTCCAGTTCCAACCGCTGTGGCGGCAGGCCGGAGTCGGCCAGCGCCAGGGCCACGGTGTGCACCAGGTTGGCATTCTTGAACTGCACCGCCGACAGGTTGACCGACACCGTCTGCTCGCTGTCCCAGCTGGCCGCCTCCTGGCAGGCCAGGTTCAGCGCCCGGTTGCCCAGTTCGTGGATCAGCCCGGTTTCCTCGGCGATGGGGATGAAGTCCATGGGCATGACCATGCCACGGGTCGGGTGCTCCCAGCGCAGCAACGCCTCATAGCCGGTAACGCTGCTGGTCTGCTGGTCGACCACCGGCTGGTAGTGCAGCTGCAACTGGCCCAGGTGCAGCGCAGTGCGCAGGTCGGTTTCCACCAGGCGGCGCTGGCGGGCGGCGACGTCCAGTTCGACGCTGAAGCACTCGTAGCGGTTGCGACCGTTGCGCTTGGCCTCGTACAGCGCCATGTCGGCGTAGCCCAGCAGTTGCTCGGCCTGGTCGCTGTCTTCCGGCGCAATGGCAATGCCGATGCTCACCCCCACCGTGAACTGGTGCCCCTCGATCTGGAACGGTGGGCAGATCGCGTTGATCAGGCGCTGCGCAGTGTTGCATGCGGCCTCCCGGCCTTCCAGGCCGGTCAGCACCACCGCAAACTCGTCGCCGCCCAGGCGGGCCAGGGTGTCGTGCTCGCGCAGTTCGCGGCGCAGGCGCTTGCCCAGCGCGCGCAGCAGCTTGTCGCCAAAGGCGTGGCCCAGCGAATCGTTGATGTTCTTGAAGTTGTCCAGGTCCAGGCACAGTGCAGCGGTCAGCTTGGCGTGCTCGCTGTCACGCACCAGGGCCTGGCGCAGGCGTTCGTTGAACAGGGTGCGGTTGGGCAGCCCGGTCAACGCATCGTGGTGCGCCATGTGGTGGATCTGCGCGTGGGCGGCCAGCTCTTCGGTGGCATCTTCGGCAACGAACAACACATAGTCGGCCTGGCCTTCACGGTTCTGGCTGAGCAAGGTGCGGCTGCGCAGGGTGCGCGGGCCACAGGCCGTGTCGACCCGGGTTTCGGCAGCATGCCCCTTGGTGCTGCGGGCGCCACGGGCCAGTTGCTGTTCCAGGTAACCGGCAACGCCCGGTGCCAGGCACTCGCCGGGCAACTGCCCGATCATGCTGCGCTGCGGCCCGCCGAACAGGCGTTCGGCCTGCTGGTTGGCCAGCAGGATGCGCTGGCTCTCCAGGTCCTGGACAATGACGCTGGCGGGGATGTTGGCAATCACCGAATCAAGGAACTGCGACAGCTTGGCCATTTCCTGGCTGTACTGCTCGGCCAGCTCCTTGGCCTGCAGCAGTTCCAGCTCTTGCCGGTGACGCTCGGAAATGTCGCGGGTTACCTTGGCAAAACCCACCAGTTGCCCGGCATCGTCGTACACCGCGTCGATCACCACATGGGCATGGAAGACCGTGCCGTCCTTGCGCAGGCGCGAACCGATCTCTTCGAAGCGCCCGGTGCTGCGGGCCTGCTCAAGGTTCAGCGCCGGCAGCCCGGCGGCGCGCTCGGCATCGGTGTAGAACAACGAGTAGTGCTTGCCGACGATTTCCTCGGCCAGGTAGCCCTTGGCGCGCTGGGCGCCGGGGTTCCAGTTGGCGACGATACCTTCGGGGGTGAGCAGGTAGAAGGCATAGTCCACCACGCTCTGGATCAACAGCCGGTACATGATGTCGGGGCTTGCGACTAGCGACATGAACTTTACCTGGGCCTTCGAAAGGCATGAAAAGGATTGGTGGCATTATGCCTTCGACGACGACTTTGTGAAGTAGCTCACAAAAAGCCACGATCCCTTCAATTAGCGAACGAAGGCTGGCAACCCCCTCAATGG
Organism: Pseudomonas shirazica; assembly: GCF_015168335.1. Lineage (NCBI taxonomy): Bacteria > Pseudomonadati > Pseudomonadota > Gammaproteobacteria > Pseudomonadales > Pseudomonadaceae > Pseudomonas > Pseudomonas shirazica. The sequence goes on along the minus strand of NZ_CP063456.1, from coordinate 1,903,959 downwards.
CGGGCGCCCGTGACCAGAAAATTGAGCAAGCCCGGTTCGTCATCCAGGGCTATGGGCTGCGCCGGGCGCGACAGCTCGGCCAGCACGGCATTGCAGAAGGCCACGGCAGGCATGTCCTGTGCGTAACAGCGCATCAGCCAGTCGCCCTCGCCGCCCAGCAGTTGCAATGCCACCGCCCGGCCGATGCCCTGTCGGCGGTACTTTTTCAGGATGAACAGGTCAGCCAGTTCGAACGCGTCGATGCCCGGCAGCTCGCTGCGTTCGACCAGCACGAAACCGGCGATGAAACCGTCTGCCAGCACCAGGTACGCGCCCCAGCCATCGGCCCCCCAGTAACGTTGCAGGTGCTCGTCATGGATATAGAAGCGGCCGTCCACTTCGACGTCTTCCTGCTCCCAGTCCGAGGACTCGTAGGCGTAGAACTGATAGAGGTTGCGAATCAGCGGGGCCTGGTCGGCAGTGGTTGCCAACAGTTCGATGGGCAGCATGGTGAGGGGCTCGGGTAAAAAGGCGGATTCTAGATCAACCGCCCCTGGCAGCAAAAAGCCCAGGCCCTCCCCGCACGGAAAGGCCCAGGCAAAAACCAGTCATCGATTGATAGGGCTCAACTGTTTTGCAACGCGCGCGGGCGGTGGCTGCGTGCCTCGGCGTCTGGCGCCTTGGCCGCCTGTAGATGGAAGTCGAACGCCAGCTCGGCAAAGCGCTCACCCTCTACGCCGCGAGCACGCGCTGCCGCAGCATCCTCGACAAAGCGCAGCTCGCCGACCAGCCCGTCACGGGTGGCATAGGCAAAGTCATCCCACAAGTACTTGTCGCCGGCCAGGTTTATCTGCGTGGTCAGGTGCCGGTGCCCGGGCGCAGAGATGAAGAAGTGCACATGCGCCGGGCGCTGGCCGTGACGGCCGAGCAGGTCCAGGCATTCCTGGGTTGGTCCCTGCGGATCGCAACCGTACCCCGACGGCACGATGGAACCAGGCGTGCAGTGTCCTGCAGCACACGCAGGATGATCTGCTTGAAGCGTGGGTTGCCTTCGGCATGGCCCAGGCCGGCCACTTCCTTGAAGAACGCCTGAACATCGGCAGTATGGGAAATTTTCACGGTCATCGTGCTTGCCTCATCTTGTTCTTGTCAGGTAGACAGGTGCGACTCAGCGGTCGTCGCTGTGAATCGACGAGGGGTGCCGGCACAGGCCGTCGACTTCGATGTCCATGTACGGGAACAGCGGCAGCTGCATCAGGGTGTCGTGCAGCGCCTCGACGCTGGGTACATCGAACACGCTGTAGTTGGCGTAGTGCCCGGCAATGCGCCACAGGTGGCGCCAGGTGCCTTCGCGCTGCAGACGCTGGGCCAGTTCCTTTTCGTCGGCCTTGAGCCGGGCGGCCTTGGCCGGGTCCATGTCGACCGGCAGTTTCACGGTCATCTTCACGTGGAACAGCATGCTGGTTTCTCCTTTCTCTGATTTGGCGCGAACACTGTGGGAGCGGGTTTACCCGCGAACACGGGCGAAGCGCGCCAGGCGCTGTTCGTCCAGGGTCAGGCCCAGGCCTGGGGTGCGTGGAATGTGCAGCTGGAAGTCGCGGTATTGCGGCGGCTCGTTGACGATTTCTTCGGTCAGCAGCAGCGGCCCGAACAGCTCGGTGCCCCAGGTGAGCTGGCGCAGGGTCAGGAAGGCATGAGCCGAAGCCAGGGTGCCGATCGAGCCTTCGAGCATGGTCCCGCCATACAAGGCGATGCCGGCAGCCTCGGCGATTTGCGCGGTACGCAGTACGGCACGCGGGCCGCCGTTCTTGGCTATTTTCAGGGCGAAGATGCTGGCCGCGCCGTCGGCAGCCAGGCTGAAGGCGTCCTCGACGCTTTCGATCGACTCGTCGGCCATGATCGGTGCCGGGCTGCGCTGGTTCAGGCGCACCTGGCCGCTGCGGTTGATACGCGAAATCGGTTGCTCGATCAGGTCGATGCCGTTTTCGCCAAGCACCTGGCAGGCACGGATGGCCTGGGATTCGTCCCAGTACTGGTTGACGTCGACCCGCACGCTGGCGCTGTCGCCCAGCTCGCGCTTGATCGCCACCACGTGCTTGAGGTCCTGGGCCAACGGGTTGGCGCCGATCTTCAGCTTGAACACCCGATGCCGACGAATCTCCAGCATGTGCTGGGCTTCGGCGATGTCGCGGGCGGTATCGCCGCTGGCCAAGGTCCAGGCCACTTCCAGGCTGTCGCGCACGCGGCCACCCAGCAGTTCGCTGACCGGCAGGCCCAGGCGTTTGCCCTGGGCATCGAGCAAGGCGCTTTCGATACCCGACTTGGCGAAGGTATTGCCCTTGGCCAGCTTGTCCAGCTTGAGCATGGCGGCGTTGATGTTGTCAGCCGGCAAGCCAACCAGCGCCGGCGCCAGGTGCGCATCGATGTTGGCCTTGATGCCCTCCGGGCTTTCGTAGCCATAGGCCAGGCCGCCGATGGTGGTGGCCTCGCCGATGCCTTCCACGCCATCACTGCAGCGAACACGCAATACCACAAGGGTCTGCTGCTGCATGGTGTGCATCGCCAGCTTGTGCGGGCGAATGGTCGGCAGGTCGACGATAATTGCCTCGATACGTTCAATCAGCACGCTTGTCATTGTTGCCAGGTCCCGTTGTTTCGGGCTGCCAGCCGCAGGCCCGAGTGGTGCATTTACTTGCTTGTTCAAGGATTGCGCGAGACCCTGATAGCCGTCCAATATCGAATGAATCTCCCACCATACCCTGGAGGTCTGATGGAGCTGCGCCACTTGCGTTACTTCAAGGTCCTGGCCGAAACCCTGAACTTCACTCGCGCCGCCGAGCTGCTGCACATTGCCCAGCCGCCGCTGAGCCGGCAGATCAGCCAACTCGAGGACCAGCTCGGTACCTTGCTGGTAGTGCGCGAGCGCCCGCTGCGGCTGACGGAGGCGGGTCGCTTCTTCTACGAACAGAGCTGTACCGTGCTGCAGCAGCTGCAGAACATCAGCGACAACACCCGTCGCATCGGCCAGGGCCAGCGCCAGTGGCTGGGGATCGGCTTCGCCCCGTCGACCCTGTACAAGGTGCTGCCGGAGCTGATCCGCGAGCTGCGCCAGGACAGCGAGCTGGAACTGGGCCTCAACGAGATGACCACGCTGCAGCAGGTGGAGGCGCTGAAAAGCGGGCGCATCGACATCGCCTTCGGGCGCATTCGCATCGATGACCCGGCCATTCACCAGCAAGTGCTGTGCGAGGACCCGCTGGTGGCGGTATTGCCCAAGGGTCACCCGCTGGCGAGCAGCCCGCTTACACTTGCCCAGCTGGCTGGCGAGGCGTTCATCCTCTACCCGGCCAACCCGCGGCCCAGCTATGCCGACCATGTGCTGGCACTGTTCGCCCACCACGGCATGAGCATCCGCGTCAGCCAATGGGCCAACGAACTGCAGACCGCCATCGGTCTGGTGGCCGTCGGCGTAGGCGTGACCCTGGTGCCGGCGTCGGTGCAACAGCAGCACCGCACCGATATCGAATATGTAAGCCTGCACGACAACGGCGCCGTCAGCCCGATCATCCTCAGCCGACGCAAGGGCGATGTGAGCCCGATCGTGCAGCGCTGCCTGACATTGATTGCACAACAGGAAAAAACAGCATGATTCACGGCAAGACACTGCAAGCATGGTGCAGCTCCCACCCCCTGATCGACGACCTGGTGGCCCTGCGCGAAACCCGTTGGTTCAACCCGCACATTGCCCCTGCCGCCCAGGCCCTGGCCGACGTCGGTTTGAGCGCCGCCGATGTCAGTGCTGCCAGTGCCCGCCTGGCACGCTTTGCCCCCTACCTGGCCAGCGTGTTCCCGGATACCGCTGCCACCGGCGGCATCATCGAGTCGCCACTGCGCCCGCTGCCCAAACTGCACGCCACCTTGCTGCAGGCAGCTGGCCTGCCTGCCAGCGGCTCACTCTGGCTCAAGGCCGACAGCGAGCTGCCGATCTCTGGTTCGATCAAGGCCCGCGGCGGTATTCATGAAGTGCTCAAGCATGCCGAAGACCTGGCCCTGGAGGCCGGCCTGATCAGCCTCGACAGCGATTACCGGGAACTGGCCAGCGACCAGGCCCGGCAATTCTTCAGCCAGTACAAGGTTGCGGTCGGCTCGACCGGCAACCTCGGCCTGTCGATCGGCATCATGAGCGCCAGGCTTGGCTTCCAGGCCACCGTGCACATGTCGGCCGATGCCCGCCAGTGGAAGAAGGACAAGCTGCGCGCCCATGGCGTGAACGTGGTCGAGTACGAAAGCGACTACAGCGTGGCGGTGGAGCAAGGGCGCCAGCAGGCGGCGGCGGACCCGGGCTGCTACTTCGTCGACGACGAGAACTCGCCACACCTGTTCCTCGGCTATGCAGTGGCGGCCGAGCGGCTGGCCGCCCAGTTCGAAGCAGCGGGCATCAAGGTAGATGCCGAGCACCCCTTGTTCGTCTACCTGCCCTGTGGGGTCGGCGGTGGCCCCGGTGGCGTGGCGTTCGGCCTGAAACTGATCTGGGGCGACCATGTGCACTGCATCTTCGCCGAGCCCACCCACTCACCGTGCATGTTCCTGGGGGTGTATAGCGGTTTGCATGACGCCACCAGCGTGCAGGATTTCGGCATCGACAACCTGACCGCCGCCGACGGCCTGGCGGTGGGCCGCCCTTCCGGCTTTGTCGGCAAGGCGATGCAGCGTTTGCTCGATGGCTATTACACAGTCAGCGACGAGGCGCTGTACCGGCTGTTGGTATTGGCCCATGACCAGGAGAATGCGCGGCTGGAGCCTTCGGCGCTGGCGGGGATGCCGGGCATGGTCAGGGTGCTTGAAGCGCCTGAGTACCTGGCGCGCATGGGCCTGTCGGCCGGGCGCATGCAAAGGGCCACGCATTTGGTCTGGGGGACCGGTGGCAGCATGGTGCCGGAGGCGGAGTTTGCGGCCTATCTGGCCAAAGGGAGGGGCTGAGGATTATTGGGGGGGGGCAGCGCTGTACCTGTGGGAGCGGGTTTACCCGCGAACACCGGCGAAGCCGGTGCCCTGCACCGCGTCGCTTCCTTCGCGGGTGAACCCGCTCCCACAGGGACCCCGCCAGCTTTCAGATATTGAGCAAGGCAGTTGCTCCTTTGCTGCTAGATCGCAAGGCGATCACCGCGCAGCCAGTCGATAAACCGCGCAAACAACTCCGACTGCGAGTTGATCTCCAGCTTCAGGTACAGGTTCTTGCGGTGCATGCGCACGGTTTCCGGCGAGATGCCCAGCTCCAGCGCGGTGGACTTCACCGAATGCCCACGCAAGATCATGTGCGCCACCTCCCGCTCACGGTCGGTCAGCACCTGGCAGCCGAAACTGTCGAACGCCGCCTGCAGGCTACCACGCTCCGCCGAAGCGGGGCCGGGCTCCAGATGGTGCCGGGCGTAGCGCCCCAGCAGTTCACGTACCATCGGCTCCAGCGCACGCAGCAGGTCGATCTGCCCCGTACTCAGCCGCGTACCGCTGCAACCCTGGAACAGGCTCAGTGACAATTTGCGCCCAGCGCTGAGGTCGGCGATGTAGTAGCTGTCTTCACTGCAACCGGTACCCAGGTAATAGGCCTTGTAGTAGTCGCTGTCGAAGAAATTGTCCGGGGCGATTTCCTGCAGATGGTAGAAGCCCTCGGCCAGGCCGCTCTGCACGGCCAGGCAGAACGGGTCGAGCAGGTAGCCGGCAGTGAAGTAGCGCTCCAGCACGGCGGCGCGGTGCAGGTCGGGGATGCCTTGCTGGTACAGCAATTGCGGTGCCCGCCCCTGGCACTCGAGGCTGATCATCATCGATTCCACCTGCACCAACTGGCCGATGGCGGCCGCCACATGCGCCAGCGCCTCGGGCGTTTCGCTGTGGGCCAGTGCGCGCTGCAGCGCCGCATGCCATTGCTGCAGCGCGCCCAGTGAAAGGGTAAGCGGGGTGTCGGGAGAGGCCTGGGTCATGCCCGGCAGTCTAGCCTGCCAGGCACGCCCGCGCACAGCCCTTTGCGCCAGGTTCATCGGCCGTGGTACAGGCCAAGCGCCGTGAGTTCGCGCGCGGTTTCGATGATGCACTGGCGCAGGGTTTCGACAATCTCGTCCACTTGCGCATGGGTAATGATCAACGGCGGCGACATCACGTTCAGGTGCATGATCGGCCGCACCAGCAGCCCTTTGGCCTGGGCCTTGCTGTGGATGCGTTCGCCGATGTTCACCTCGTCGGCGAACAGGGCCTTGCTGGCCTTGTCGGCAACGAACTCGACACAGGCCATCAGCTTCATGCAGCGCACATCCCCCACCAGCGGCAGCTCGCGCAGGCTTTGCAGGCGCTGTTCCAGGTAGCCGCCAACGTCCTTGACGTGCTCCAGCAAATGCTCGCGCTCGATGATCTCGATGTTCTTCAGCGCCGCAGTGCAGCACACCGGGTGGCCGCTGTAGGTGAAGCCGTGGGTGAAGCAGCGGCCCTTGCCCGGCTCGGCGATCACCTGCCAGATGCGCTCGGAGAAGATGCACGCCCCCAGCGGCAGGTAGGCCGAGGTCAGACCCTTGGCGGTAGTGATGATGTCGGGGGTTACGCCGAACAGTTCCTCGCTGGCGAAGAAGGTGCCCAGGCGCCCGAACGAGGTCACCACTTCGTCGGCGACGAACAGGATGTCGTAGGTCTGGCACAGCTGCCACATGCGCTGGAAGTAGCCCGTGGGCGGAATGATCACCCCGCCCGAGCCCATGATCGGCTCGGCGAAGAACGCCGCCACGTTGTCGGCCCCCAGCGAAAGGATCTTGTCCTCGAACTCGGCCACCAGGAAGTCGAGGAACTCGGCCTCGTCCATGTCGTGCGGGGCGCGGTACGGGTTGGGGTTGGACACATGGTGGATCAGGTCGTGGTGATAATCGAACTCCGGCACCCGGTCAGCGGCCTTGTTGCCGAGCGACATGGTCAGCGTGGTGGAGCCGTGGTAGGCGTTGTAGCGGGCGATGATGTGCTTCTTGTGCGGCTTGCCACGGCAGTTCTGGTAGTACTGGATCAGCCGGTAGGCAGTGTCGACCGCGGTCGAGCCGCCAGTGGTGAGGAACACATGGTTCAGGTCACCCGGCGCCAGCTGCGCAAGCTTCTGGCACAGCTCGATGGCCACGCCGTTGGCCATGTCGGAGAACGGGTTGGAATAGGCCAGCTGGCGTACCTGGTCGGCGATGGCCAGGGCCATTTCCTCGCGGCCCAGGCCAATGTTGGTGCACCACATGCCGCCGACTGCATCGAGGAAGCGGTTGCCGTGGGTATCGCGGATGTAGGCGCCCTCGCCGGCAACGATGTTCAGCGCGCCTTGCTCGCGGTGCTCGTCGAACACGTGGTAGCCGTGCATGTAGTGGGCCTTGTCGGCTTCCACCAGCGGGTCGTGGGCAATGGCGAATGCTTTGCTTGGGGTGGCCATGGGCAGCTCCTTGGCAGTGATCGTTGGGCAGTGTTCAGAAACCGGTCTTGACCGTGCTCCAGACCCGGGTGATGGCGCGCATGTCCTTCGGGCTCTGGGTTTTCTGCGCGAACAGGCGCTCGCGGGTTTGCGCGTCGGGGTAGATGGCCGGGTCCTGGCGGATCTCGTCGCGCACCAGCGCCGTGGCGGCGGCGTTGCTGTTGGCGTAGTGGATGTAGTCGGTGACCTTGGCCATGGTCTGCGGCTGCAGCAGGAACTCGATGAAGCGGTGGGCGTTGGCCGCGTGCGGCGCATCCTTGGGGATGTACAGGTTGTCGAACCAGATCAGCGAGCCTTCCTGGGGGATGAAGAACGACAGCTTGATGTCCTTCTTCGCTTCCACCGCGCGGGCCTGGGCGGTGGCGTAGTCGCCGGACCAGGTCAGGGCCAGGCAGACATCGCCGTTGGGCAGGCTGGTGAGGTAATTGACCGAGTCGAACTTGCGAATGTACGGGCGAATGCCCAGCAGCAGTTGTTCGGCCGCCTTGAGGTCGGCCGGTGATGCGCTGCGTGGGTCCTTGCCCAGGTACTGCAGGGCCAGCGGGATGACTTCGGTCGGCGCGTCCATCAGGGTGACGCCACAGTCGGCAAAGCGCGAGACGATCCTGGGGTCGAACAGCATGGCCAGCGAGCCGATGGGGGCATCGGGCATGCGCGCGGTGATCTTGTCGACGTTGTAGGTCACCCCCGAGCTGCCCCAGGTATAGGGCGCCGAGTATTTCAGGCCGGGGTCGTAGCCTTGCAGGTTGTTCACCACCTGCTGGTCGAGGTTGTGCCAACTGGGCAGTTGCCGCTTGTCCAGCGCCTGGAACACCCCGGCGCTGATCAGCGGGGGGACCAGGGAAGCGTTGAGCATGACCAGGTCGTAGCCGGAGCGGCCGGTGAGCAGTTTGGTCTGCACCGTTTCGTAGCCGTCGAAGGTGTCGTAGATGACCTTGATGCCGGTGGCCTTCTCGAAATCGGCCAGGGTGGTTTCGCCGATATAGTCGGTCCAGTTGTACAACCGCAACGTGTTACCGCTGTCCACCTCTGCCGCCTGGGCCAGGCTGGCGCCAGACGCCAGCAGCAGACCGCCAATCACCTTCAGTACCTTGCGCATGGCAACTCCATCGTGTGAGTGCTCGGGATCGAGCCGACGGGGGCACTATCGAGGGATTTGCCGAAGGGGGACATACCCCGAATGTGTGGGTGGTCGCTTTTTTTGCCGGTGAATTTTGTATGAAGGCCACAGGCCCAATCGCCGGCAAGCCAGCTCCCACAGGTCCTCCACAGTCCTGAAGCCCTGTGATTTCCCTGTGGGAGATTGCCCAGCCCTTTGGGCTGCGCTTTCGCGCAGAGAACCAATATCGCTCGTCTGACGCGTCCTTTGTAGGAGCAGCCTTGTGCTGCGAAGAGGCCGGTACAGCCAATAGACAGGCTTTGTCAGCCCCGGCCTCTTCGCAGCACAAGGCTGCTCCTACAGAACCTCGCCGAACCAATGAGTCATGTGTTGTTCTATGAGAGCTGGCTTGCCGGCGATTGGGCCAGAACAGTCAATCACGCCAGCGGGTAAAGCGCCTCATCAAACTGTTCCAGGCGCGGGAACACCAGTGGCTGGTCGTCCGAGAGCTGCTCCAGACGCTGCCGGTACTGCTGCAAGAACGCCTGCCGCGCCTCGTCACTGATGTACGGCACATGCCAGGCCACGAACGGCGGCAACACCTCGAACCCCACGTAGGCCAGGGTGCCGCGCAAGATCGGCCGCAGCATGTCTTCCAGCGGCCCATGAATCGCCCCGTCGCCAAACATGTGCTCACGCCCGCCCAGGGTCACGGTCACCAGCGCTTTCTTGCCCGCCAAACCGCCCTGGTCGTAGAAGCGCTTGCCGCCATAGCACACCCCCGACACCAGCACCCGGTCGATCCAGCCCTTGAGCATGGCCGGCGCCGAGAACCAGAAGATCGGGAAGTTCAGCACCAGCAAGTCGGCCCACAGCAGCTTGTCCAGCTCCTGCCGGATATCCGCGGCAATGGCACCACGCTTGACCCCCTGGCGCTGCTCCAGGGCATACACCAGGTACTCGGGGTTCTCGCGCTGGCTGAAGTCATCGGCGCTGGCCACCGGGTTCCAGCCCATGGCGTACAGGTCGCTGACCTGCACCTGGTGGCCCTGGGCACGGAAGGTTTCCACGGCCTGGTCACGCAGGGCAGCAGTGAACGATTGCGGCTCGGGGTGAGCGTGGACGATCAGTACATTCACAAACATTCTCCTCACACAAAACAGGTTGTCTTCCAGCTGTGGCTCAGCACTGCACCGCTTTCACCTCGACGAACTCCGCCAGGCCCTCCTCACCCCACTCACGCCCGTTGCCCGACTGCTTGTAGCCACCGAACGGTGCCTGGTAGTTGAACCCGCCACCGTTGATGAAGCACTGCCCGGCGCGTATCTGCCGCGCCAGGGCCAGGCCGTGCTCGCGGCTGCCGGCCCATACCGCGCTGGACAGGCCGAACGGCGAATCGTTGGCCAGGGCCAGCGCCTGGGCCTCGTCGGCATAGGGGATCAGGCACAGCACCGGGCCGAAGATTTCCTCCTGGGCGATGCGCATGCGGTTGTCGACATCGGCGAACAAGGTCGGCGCCACGTAGAAGCCGCGCTCGAAGCCGGCTGGCGTATCACCGCCGCACAGCAGGCGCGCGCCCTCTTCCTGGCCCAGGCGAATGTAGTCGAGCACGGTGCGCCGCTGGCCTGCCGAACACATCGGCCCGAGGAAGCTGGCCGGGTCACGCGGATCGCCCATGACCAGCGCACGGGTCTCGGCCTCGGCAATCTCCAGCGCCTCGGCGTAGCGGCTGGCCGGCAGCAGCATGCGGGTCAGGGCCGTGCAGGTCTGCCCCGAGTTGATCATCACGTCCTGCACGCCATGGCGCACCGCCGCGTGCAGGTCGGCGTCGGCGGTGATCAGCAGCGGCGACTTGCCGCCCAGCTCCAGGCACACCCGCTTCACCGTCGGCGCGGCCGCCTGGGCCACGCGCACCCCGGCGCCGGTGGAGCCGGTGAACGACACCATGTCCACCTGCGGGTGCCGGGCCAGGGCCTCGCCAACCTTGGCCCCCGGCCCGCTGACCAGGTTGAACACCCCGGCCGGCAGGCCGATGACCTCGATCATCTCGGCCAGCAGGAACGCATGCAGCGGTGTTTCCTGGCTGGGCTTGACCACCACCGTGCAGCCGGCGGCCAGGGCCGGCGCCAGCTTGCCGATCATCTGGTGCAGCGGGTAGTTCCACGGGTTGATGAACGCGCACACGCCAACGGCTTCGCGGTACACCAGCGAGTTGCCGACTTCGCGCACCTCATCCATCAGCCCGGCCAGTTCGGCGTACTGCTCCAGCCCGGCAATCGGGCCCTCCACCTGTACCGCCTGGCACCACTGCACCGGCATGCCCAACTCGTCGGTGATGACCGAGGCCATTTCCGCCGCGCGGCTTTTCAGCTGTGCAGCCAGCGCCGTTATATAGCCGGCACGTACGCTGGACGGCGTGCGCGACCAGCCATCGAAGGCCCGCCGCGCGGCCATGACCGCCCGTTCGACATCGGCCTCGGCGCCCAGCGGCACCCGGCCGATGGCCTGTTCGGTGGCCGGGTCGATCACCTCGGCCATGCCCTGCCCGCTCGGTACCTGCCAGGCGCCGTCGATGTACAGCCGCGCATACTCACGCATGGCCGTAGTCCCGTTTCAGTTCGTCGGCACAGTAGGCGATGCGTCGGCAGGCATCGATCAGCGCCGCATTGCCCAGCACCAGGCCCAGGCGGATATGCCCGGCAGCGCTGGGGCCGAACGCTTCGCCGGCAAGCACCGACACGCCCTGGCTGTCCAACAGGTAGTCGGCAAAGGTCTGGGCAGATACGCCGGTCTCGCGGATATCGACCATCACGAACATACCGCCATCGGGCTTGAGCACCTTGATGCCCGGGCAGTCGGCCAACTGCTCGCACACCAGGTCGCGACGCTGGCGATAGGCTTCGCGCATGACATCCAGTTCCGGCAGCTGCTGCTCCAGTGCCACCACGGCGGCGTCCTGGATGAAGTCCGGCGAACCGTACAGCATGCACAGGGCGAGGTTTTCCAGATGGGTGGCAAGTTCGGTCGAACCGACCACCCAGCCCACCCGCCAACCGGTCATGGCATGCGACTTCGACAGGCTGTTGAGGGTGGCGGTGCGCTCGGCCATGCCCGGCAGGCTGCCTGGGCTGACATGCTCGCCGTCGTACAACAGCTCGCTATACACCTCGTCAGAGATCAACCACAGATCGTGGGCGATGCACAGCTCGGCCAGCGCCTCCCAGGTGGCGCGCGGCAGGCTCGCCCCCGAGGGGTTGTGCGGGCTGTTCAGGGCCAGGGCGCGGGTGCGCGGGGTGATGCGCGCGGCCACGTCACGCGGGCACACGCGAAAGCCGTTCTCCGGCTTGACCGGCACCGGTACCACCTTGGCGCCACAAGCCCCGAACACCGCCTCGTAGGTCACGTACATGGGCTCGGCGACAATTACCTCGTCACCCGGGTCGAGCACGCACTGGGCCACGCAGTACAGCGCGCACTGGGCCCCCGCCAGCACCGTCACCTGGTCGGCATCGACGGCCTGGCCGCTGCGCTGGCGGTGGCGGTTGGCGATGGCCTGGCGCAGCGCCAGCTTGCCGCGCACATCGGCGTAATGGGTGTGGCCCGAACGCAGGCTGTCGATGGCCGCCTCGACGATCGGCGCGGGGGTGTCGAAGTCCGGGTCACCCACCGAGAGCAGCAGGATATCCCTACCCTCGGCCTGCAGCGCCAGGGCGCGATAGTGGATGTCCCAGGCCGCAGCCCCGTCGCCGGCGATGTGTTGAGTGAGCTTGGCGTAGCGCATGGCAATCTCCCTTCATTGGCAGTTCAGTCGACGAGAATCTTCGGGTTGGAACTGCCCCATACGGTGTACAGGTCGGCGAGCAACGCGCCGTTGATTTCTTCTATCTCGGCCTGGGTGATCTCCCCCCCGGCCTGTTTGCCGAACAGCACCACTTCGTTGCCCCCCTTCACATCGGGGAAGTCGGTGACATCGACCATCAAGGTGTTCATCGACACCTTGCCCACCACTGGCACTCGGTGGCCGTTGATCAGCACATGGCCCTTGTTGGTGAACACCCGGCGGTAGCCATCGGAGTAACCCACGGTGATGTTGGCCAGGCGCGAATCACGCGCCAGGGTGAAGGTGCGGTCGTAGCCGACGGTGTTGCCTGCCGGGTAGCTGTGCACCGCCGCCACGTGCGACTTGAACTGCATGACACGTTGGTATTCGGTGCGCGTCGGCACGGTGTCGCCGAACAGCGCGCCACCGGTACGCACCATGTCCAGGTGCGCTTCCGGCACTTCCAGCGTAGCGAAGGAGTTGGCGGCATGCAGGGTGAGCTTGCTGCGATCAAGCTTCGCGTGCTTGATCAGCCAGTCGGTCTGTTCGTTGAACGCTGCCAGGCCTTTGCGCACATCGTCCTTGTCTTCCACGGCGAAGTGAGTCATCAGCGCGACCAGCTGGAGGTGCTTCTGGTCAGTGATCTGCAGCGCTTCACCCCGGCCGGACCAGGTGGTCATTTCCACGCCGTTGCGGCTCATGCCACTGGAATTGAGCGCCATGTGAATGCGCAGGGTCTTGCCGTGGCGTTCGGCGATGGCATCGAGCTGGCGGGCGAACTCGGCGCTGCCAACCAGCTCTTCCATGTCGTACTGCAAGGCATCTTCCACTTCGCCGAGGCTGGCCAGGCGTACCCGCACCAGTTGCCCGGTGAAGCCGCTGGCGCGGACCACGCGGGCCTCCTCGTTGCTGGCTACCGCCACGCAAGGCACGCCCTGGGCGATGATCGACGGCATGACCAGGCCGATACCGTGGCCATAGGCGTCGGCCTTGAGCACGGCGCACAGCTTGGACTTGCCGCCCAGCTCGGCCTGCAAGGTACGGATGTTGTGTTGCAGTGCGCCGGCACTGATTTCGACCCAGGCGTTGCTGTTCTGCGCGGTCAGGGCGGCGGTGCCGTTGTCCATCGACAGGGGCGGTGCGGCGTACAGCGGGGCCTGGCCGGTGATCAGCAGAGCGAGGGATGCAGCCAGGAGGGTACGGCTGAATTGCATGGTGATTTCTCTTGTTGTTCGTGGTGTCTGCCGCTTAGCAGACGCAGGTGTGTTTGAGTTCGATAAAGGTGACGCCGGGGTTGGCGAAACCGCTGGCCAGATCGGCCTGCAACGCGTCCAGGTCACGCGGCTGGCGCACCGCGCAACCGAAGGCGCGGGCCAGGCCGACGAAGTCCGGGTTGCGTGGCAGTACGCCGACCGGCTCGATGTCCAGGCCGAGCATGTCGTCGCGGATCTGGCCAAGGGCGTCATTGTTCCATAACAACACGACCAGTGGCCGGTCCAGTTCTTCGACTGCCGTGGCCAGTTCCTGGGCGGTGTAGAGGAAGCCGCCGTCGCCCACCAGCACCAGGCCTGGCCGGTGGTCGCTGGCGAACATGCCGCCGATGCCGGCCGGCAGGCCATAGCCGAGGGTGCCGTAGCCGGTGGGGTGCAGCCAGCTGCGCGGCGCCCGGCTGGCGAAGGCGTAGTTGCCGGTATAGGCCAGTTGGGTCATGTCGCTGCTGACGAAGGCATCGTCGGGCAGCACGGCGGCAATGCGGTCGAGGATTGCCTGGTGCACGGCCTGCAGCGGAGCATGCCCGCTGCGAATGGCCTGGCGCAGGTTGGCCACGGCTTCGCTGGACTGGGCCGGGTCACGGTCCAGCGCTGGCAGGTGCTCGAGCAGGCCGGCCAGGGTTTGCCGGGCATCACCGTGCAGGGCGATGGCACAGGGGTAGAAGTCGTTGAACTTGCGCGGGTCGATGTCCACGCGCAGCAGCTCGCCACTGATCGGCAGACGCTCGCGCCAGAAGTCGGTGTCGGCCATTTCGGTACCCACTGCCAGCACCACGTCGGCCTGGCTGATCAGCTGCCAGCCGGGCTCGACGCACAGGCTGGCGCCGGCATTCAGTGGTGCGTCCGCTGGCAGCAGGCCCTTGCCGGCCACGCTGGTGAACAATGGCGCTGCCAGTCGGGTGCTCAGCTGCTGCAACTGCTCGGCCGCGTGCAGTGCCCCACCGCCGGCAATGATCATCGGCCGCTTGGCGGCGACCAGCTTCACGGCGGCCTGGTCAAGGATGTCGCGGCAAGGCTGGCCGCGCCCGGGGCGGCGCACCACCTCATTGCTCCAGTCACGGCTGACCGGCGCGGCCAGTACGTCCAGCGGCACCGAGATGTGCACCGGGCGCGGCCGTTCGCTGTCGAACACAGCCCATGCGCGGGCAATCAGCTCGGGCAGGTCGTCGCCGCGCAGGGCCACGGCGGAGAACGCGGTAATCGGCGCGGTCATGGCGCGCTGGTCCTGGGTTTCGTGCAGGCAGCCCCAGCCCTTGCCCAGGCTGGCAGTATGGTTGACGCTGGAAATCACCAGCATCGGGATGGAGTCGGCATAGGCCTGGCCGATAGCGGTGGCGGCATTGGTCACGCCCGGGCCGGTGATGACGAAGCACACCCCCGGTTTGCCGCTTACCCGTGCATAGCCGTCGGCCATGAAGCCGGCGCCCTGCTCGTGGCGGGTCAGCACATGGCGGATGCCGCTGCCCGGCAGACCGCGGTACAGCTCCAGGGTGTGCACGCCGGGGATGCCGAAAACCGTCTCCACGCCGTAGTTGGCCAGCAGGCGCACCAACGCCTGGCCGGCGGTCGGGGTGTGCTTATTCATGTCGTTCTCCTTGCGCCTGGCCGAGGCGGATCAGCGCGTCGACCGCGGTGGTGCCGTGGGCACCGACCATCAATGGGTTCACATCCAGCTCCAGCAGTTGCCCGGCGTTCTCGCAGGCGTAGTCGGCCACCGCGCGGATAGCCGCAACCAGTGCGTCGAGGGCGGCGGCCGGGCGGCCACGGAAGCCTTGCAGCAGGCTGGCACTGCGCAGGCCGAGCAGCGCGCTGCGGATGGCATCGTCGGTGGTCGGCAGCAACAGGCTGACACTGTCCTTGAGCAGCTCGACCAGCACGCCACCGGCACCGATCACCAGAGCCAGGGCGAAGTCATGCTCGCGCTTGATGCCAACGATCAGTTCGGCCAGCGGCGGCTCGGCCATCGGTTCGAGCAGCACCTGGTCGAATGCTACCTGCGGGGCGTAGGCGGCGATGCGCTGGCGCATCTGCACCAGCGCAACCTCGAGGGCGGCGGCATCGCGCAGGTTCAGCGCCACTGCACCGGCCTCGGTCTTGTGCGGCAGTTGCGCGCTGACCGCCTTCAATACCAACGGGTAGCCGACGCGGGCGGCATCTGCCACGGCGCGCTCGGGTGTGCTCAGCACCCCTGCCGGTACCGGCAGGCCGAAGGCACGCAGGGCTTGCTTGGATTGCCATTCGTCCAGCAGCAGGCCCTCGCCCGCGATGGCCTGCGGGCACAGCGGCACCCGCGTGGCCTCACCCTGTTCCAGCAGCCGCTGGCGGTTGCGCTGGTAGGCGACGATGCGCCCCCAGGCTGCCAGGCCATCCTCCACGCCCTGCAGGGCGGCGATGCCACGCGCGTGCAAACGCTCGCGCGCGCAGGCGGGCAACAGCTCCGGGAATGCCGAGGTGACGAAGCCGATCTTGCCGTGGCGTTCCAGTGCATCGCAGTACAGTGCAAGCAGCAGGTCGCATTCCTTGCGTTCGCCGGTGAACGCCGCCGGGTAGTCCAGCACCAGCATGGCCGCGTCGGCTGCGCCGCTCAGGGTGCTGTCGAGCATGCGTTGCAGGGCCGCTGCATCACCCCAGATGGCCGTGGTGAAGTCCAGCGGGTTGACCAGGTTGGCATAGGCCGGCAGCACCTCGGCCAACTGCGTCACCTGCCCTTGTGCGAGCTTCGGCAGGACCAGCTGGTTGCGCTCGGCATAGTCGGCGATCAAGCCGGCATCGCCACCCGAGCAGGCCAGGGCGATCAGCTCGCCATTCA
This sequence comes from Pseudomonas shirazica, assembly GCF_015168335.1. Lineage (NCBI taxonomy): Bacteria > Pseudomonadati > Pseudomonadota > Gammaproteobacteria > Pseudomonadales > Pseudomonadaceae > Pseudomonas > Pseudomonas shirazica. The sequence goes on along the minus strand of NZ_CP063456.1, from coordinate 1,887,498 downwards.
CCGGCAGGCGCCCACAGGCGGCGGCCTTGAGGGTTTCAACGAAGCTCACCGGGCCACTGACGCGGATCACGCCCAGGCGCTGGAACAGGCTGTCGTACAAGGCATCGGAGCCGGACAGCGAGCTGGTGTGGCTGAGCGCCAGTTCGGCGCCAATCTGCGACACGCCGGTCTTCAGCGCAATGATCGGCGTGCCCTGTTGCAATGCCTTGCAGGCAGCACGGGCGAAGCCCGGCACGTTCTTCAGGCCTTCCAGGTGCAGGCCGATGGCGGTTACCCGTGGGTCGTCGAGCAGTACGTCCATCAGCTCGGCCACGCCCAGTTGCGCCTGGTTGCCGACCGAGGCCATGTAGGCCACCGGCAGCGAGCGGTCGCTCATCGACAGGTTGTAGGCGAAGTTGCCGCTCTGGGTGAGGATCGCCACGCCCTTCTCCACCTGCTGGCCACCATAGGCCACCGGCCACAGGGCAGCGCCGTGCAGGTAGTCGAGCAGGCCGTAGCAGTTGGGGCCGAGCAAGGCCATGTTGCCGGCGGCGGCGAGCAGGCGCTGCTGCAGCTGGCGGCCCTCTTCGCCGCTTTCGGCAAAGCCCGAGGCATAGCAGATGGCGCCACCGGCACCGCGTGCGGCCAGCTCGGCAACGCACTGCAGGGTCAGTTCGCGGTTGGTGGCGATGAACACCGCGTCCGGGGCATGGGGCAAGTCGGCCACACGCGCCACACAGGGGATACCTTCGAGGCTGTCATGCTGCGGGTTGACCAGCCACAGCTCGCCGCCAAAGCCACCTTCGGCGCAGCGCTTGAGCGCCCGCGCCATGCTGCGCCCGCCGACGAAGGCCAGGTGCCGGGGGGCCAGCAGGCGCTTGAGGTTGTCACGAATCGAATGCGACATGGGTGTTCTCCTCGCGCTCAGCGCAGCAGCGGGCGCAGCAGTTCGCGGGCGATGATGTGCCGCTGGATTTCCGAGGTACCTTCCCAGATGCGCTCGATGCGTGCGTTGCGCCAGATGCGCTCGACCGGCCCTTCATCCATCAGGCCCATGCCACCGAAGATCTGCACGGCTTCGTCGGCAACCTTGCCCAGCACCTCGCTGGCGAACAGCTTGGCCATGCCGGCCTCGCCGTCGGTCATGCTGCCCTGGTCCATCTTCCAGGCGGTGTGCAGGGTGAGCATTTCCGCAGCGCGAATCTGCGTGGCCATGTCGGCGAGCTTGAACGACACGCCCTGGTAGCTGCCGATGGCCTGGCCGAACTGCTTGCGGTCGGCGGCCCATTGCAGCGACAGGTCGAGGGCTCGTTGGGCCTGGCCCACGCAGTTGGCGGCGACCATCACCCGGCCGGCGGTGAGCCAGGCGTTGGCCACCTCCCAGCCCTTGCCGACCTCGCCCAGCACCTTGCTGGCCGGCACCCGGCAGTCGTCGAAGAACAGCTCGTAGGTGTGGTAGCCACGGTTGCTCACGCACTTGGGGCCACGGCGGATGGTCATGCCCGGCGTGCCCCGGTCGACCAGGAAGGCCGTTACCGCGTTGCGCTTGCGCCCATTGTGCTCGTAGGTGTCGGTGACGGCGAAGACGATGGCGAAATCGGCGTGGCCGGCATGGCTGATGAAGTGCTTGCTGCCGTTGATGACGAAGTCGTCACCCTGGCGCACGGCACGGGTCTTGATGGCGTTGGCATCGGAGCCGGCGCCCGGCTCGGTGAGGGCAAAGCAGTCGATCTTCTCGCCCTGCACGCAGGGCAACAGGTAGTCGTTGATCTGCTCGTCCTTGCAGGCCATGAGGATTTTCGATGGCCGCGCGACGAACACGTGCAGGGCCCAGGACACCTTGGACAGTTCGCGCTCGATAAGCGCCTGGGACAGATAGTCCAGGCCACCGCCGCCGACCTCCTCGGGCATGTTGAAGGCATAGAACCCGGCGGCGATGGCCTTGCCGCGGATCTGCGCAGCCAGCTCGGGCGATACGGCATCGGCACGGTCCACTGCCTCCTCATGGGGCAGCAGCTCCTTGGCGACAAAACTGCGTACCGCTTCCACCAACATTTCTTGTTCTTGGGTCAGTTGGAAATTCATCTGCGAAGGTCCTGGTGAGGGTCGGTTATCGGGTTACTGGCCGGTAAAACGGGGTGCGCGGCGCTCCACCGAGGCTTGCAGTGCCTCGGCACCGTCCTGGCTACGGCCGCACAACAGGCCGGCCTGGCGCTCGGCCTCCAGCTGCTCGGCCAGGGTGCGCCGCGCGCCATCGCGGATCAGCCGCTTGGTCTGCGCGTAGGCGAAGGTAGGGCCGTTGGCCAGGCGCCCGGCCAGCTCGGCGGCCACGGCGGGCAGTTGCTCGTCGGCACAGACTTCGCTGACCAGCCCGGCCGCCAGGGCACGTTCGGCACCCCACAGCTCATCGAGGAACAACAGGCGCTTGGCCTGCTCGCTGCCGATCAGCCGTGGCAGGTGCCAGCTGGCACCTGCGTCGGGGCTGTAGCCCATGCTGGTGTAGCCGGCCTTGAAGCGCGCCGATGCCGCGGCGATGCGCAAGTCGCAGCACAGGCTGAGGTCCATGCCACCGCCCACGGCGGTGCCGTTGATGGCAGCGATGGTGGGCTTGTCGAGGCTGTGCAGGCGCAACATCAGGGCGTGGGCGGTTTCGGTCCAGCCGTAGCTTTCCAGGGTGCCCTGGGCTTCGGCCGCGGCCCATTCGGCCAGGTCGGCACCGGCGCAGAAGCTGCGGCCGCTGCCGGTCAGCACCACCACGCGCACGGCCGGGTCGCTGTTGCAGGTTTCCAGCAGGGCGTGCAGTTGCTTGAGGGTGGGGATGTCCAGCGCGTTGCGCTGCTCGGGGCGGTTGAGGGTGATCCAGGCAACGCCGGCTTCGACCTTGCTCAACAGTGACGACGACGGGGTGGTCATGGGGGGCCTCGGTGTTGTTGTGATGGTTTGAGAGGGCTTGATGAGGGAGATACTAAACGAGTGTTCAACAAGGCGGGATGGGCTGTTACAACTTCGCACAACTCGGTTTTTGCTGTTACGCGGTTTTCTTTTGGCATTGCATTTTCGTTGCCTGGGAGATCGAGCGCCGCCCGCGCGGCGCTTCGCGGGTATACGCCTTGACACTTTCTGCGCCTGTGAGATCGAGCGCCGCCCGCGCGGCGCTTCGCGGGACAAGCCCGCTCCCACATTTGTTGCAACGTGGCCATGCCTGTGGGAGAGGCGTTGTCCGCCTTGGTGTATTGTTTGAGGCCGGTGAGGTGGCGGTAGCGCCAGCCGGAAAACCGCGTCAAGGCAACAAGGCTGACAACCATGGCCTGTCAGGTTCGGCACGTTGCAACAAATGTGTGAGCGGGCTTGTCCCGCGAAGCGCCGCGCGGGCGGCGCTCGATCTCACAGGCAATAAAAATGCTTCGACGAACACTTACAACCAACGACCCACGGCATCAAACCCCTGGCACGCTCGGCTCGAAGGCCCCCTGCCGACGGCGGTTGACGAAGAAGTACGCCGCGTAGCACAGGGCAATGAAGCCAAAGCCCCAGTACAACGACGGCCGCTGGGTTTCATCCAGCGCCAGGAACACGAACAGCGAGCTGCACAGGGTGATGCACAGCAGCGGCACCAGCGGGTACAGCGGCGCCTTGTACTTCAGGTCCTGCAGTTGCCCACCATCTCGCAGGTAGGCCTTGCGGAAGCGGTATTGCGCCAGGGCGATGACGATCCAGGTCACGGTGCCGGACATGCCACTCACCGCCATCAACACCATGAACAGGGTGTCGGCGGCAATGAAACTGGTCATCAGCGAGATCAGCGCAAAGCACAGGGTGATGCTCAGCGCCCGCAACGGCACGCCACGCTTGCTCAGCGGCGACAGGCTTTTCGGCGCCATGCCGCTCTTCGACATGGCCCAGAGGATGCGCGTGGAAGCATAAAGCCCGGAGTTGCCCACCGAGAGGATGGCGGTGAGGATGACGAAGTTCATCAGGTCGGCGGCAAAGGGAATACCCACCATGTCGAACACCTGCACGAACGGGCTTTCCATCAGCCCGGCCTGCTCGAACGGCACGATGGCCGAGAGCACGGCAATCGCCAGCACGTAGAAGATCAGCACGCGGAACACCACGTTGCGCACGGCCCGCGGGATGCTCTTTTCCGGGTGCTCGGTCTCGCCGGCTGCCACCCCCATGATTTCACAGCCCTGGAAGGCATAGACCACGGTCATCATCACCGCGAACACCGCCGACAGGCCATGGGGGAACAGCGACTCGCCCACCAGGTTGTCCAGCATCGGTGCCGGCGCCCCGCTGCTCAGCGGGATGGCGCCGAAGATCACCAGCAGGCCGATGATGATGAAGCCGAGGATGGTCGCCACCTTGATCCCCGAGAACCAGTACTCCGCCTCGCCGAAGGCACGGGTGGCCAGGGCGTTGAGGCCGAACAGCACGACCACGAACAGCGCCGACCAATACCAGATCGGCACCTCCGGGAACCAGCGGGTCATCAGCATGCCGGCGGCGGTGAACTCCAGGCCCACGGTGGTGGCCCAGCTCATCCAGTACACCCAGCCGATCATGAAGCCGGTGGCCGGGCCGATGAACTTGGTGGCGTGGGCCTGGAACGAACCGGACACCGGCATCTGCACCGACAGCTCGCCCAGGCAGACCATCACCAGGTACATCAGCAAACCCGCGACCAGGTAGGCCAGGATCGCGCCTATCGGGCCACCCTGGTTGATGGTTACGCCCGAGCCCATGAACAGCCCGGTGCCGATCACCCCGCCCAGCGACAGCATGAAGATGTGCCGGCTTTTCAGCGCGCGGGTGAGCTGGATCTTTTCGCGGTTGTCAGTCATGGCGCACCTCGCCTTTGCGGCCGGTGCCAGGCCGCCCGGGGGTGCCGCGCGGTGTGTTGGGAAGGAGGGGCTGAGCGCTACGGCATGTCATTATTCTTGTCTCCAATAAGCCTCATGGACCGCGTGCAACACGGTTGCCTTGGATTATTGGAAACGGATGTAAGGTGCCGTTGTACGAACGGATCGAAGATGTAAAAAGTCGTAAGTTTTTTGTACGTCAGCTCTGGATCAGCTGTTCCAGGGTGGCGCGGGCCTGGGCAAGCTCGGTGGCCAGCGGCTCGCCGAGCGCTTTCAATGCCTGTTCGTCATGCTGCCGGGCAGCGTCCTCAAGGCGACGCAACAGCGCAGCCAGCCCAGAAAAACCCAGGGAATCGCAACTGCCGGCCAGGCGGTGGGCCAGGTGCAGCACTTCGGTAAAGTCCTGGGCCGGCAGCGCCTCGGCCAACGCGGTGGCGTGCTGCTCCAGCGACTGGCGCAGCACCTTCAACAGGCCTTGCAGCTTCTGTTCACCCAGCAGAGAGCGATGGGTGTTCAGCAACGACCAGTCCATTGTCGCGTCGACGCCAGCCAGTTCAGCGGGCGCCGCTTCGGCCAGCGCCTGGCGCAGGTTGTCCAGCCGCAGGGGTTTGGCCAGCACTCCCTGCATGCCGGCAGCCAGGTAGCCTGGGACTTGCCCCGGCTGCACGCCAGCCGTCAGTGCCAGGACCCGGCTATGGCGGTTCGGCCCGGGCGTGGCACGCAGTTGTCGGCACAGCTCCACCCCGCTCATGCCGGGCAGATGCACGTCTAGCAGGATCAGGTCGAAGCGCCGCTGTGCGCAGGCCTGCAGGGCCTGCCCGGCGTCCTCGGCAAAACTCACCCGGTGGCCATCGCGCAGCAGCAACCCACCGGCCACCTCGCGGTTCAATGCCACGTCCTCGACTACCAGGATATCCAGGCTGGCCATGGGAGACGGGGCTGGTGAACTGGCCTGCACCGGCTGCCCGCGAGCCATGTCGAGTTCGAACCAGAAGCGACTGCCCTGCCCTTGCACGCTGTCCAGGCCAATGCAGCCCCCCAGTTTTTCCACCAGGTGCTTGCAGATCGCCAGGCCCAGGCCGGTGCCGCCGTAGCGCCGGGCCACCGCCTCGCTGGCCTGGACGAAGCGGTCGAAGACCCTGGCCTGCACAGCCGGCTCGATGCCGATGCCATTGTCGCTGACCGACACCCGCAGGCGCTGCGAGCCCTGGTCACTGGCCAGTACCTGCACCGCAAGCCGCACTTGCCCCTGTTCGGTGAACTTGATGGCATTGGCCAGCAGGTTGCTAAGCACCTGGCGCAGGTACTGTTCGGCACCGTGCTGGTAATCGGCCAATTGCTCGTCGATATCCAGCTGCAGGGTGTCGCCATTGTCCCGGGCCATGGGTTCGAGCAGCGCCAGCACTTCCTGGCACAACTGGCGTAGCGAAAAACCGACCAGCTCGGCGCGGCTTTCGCCCTCCTCGAGCCGGGCGAAATACAGCACTTCGTTGAGAATCGCCAGCAGCCCCTCGCCAGCCTTGTACAAGGCCTCGACGCGCTGGCGGTCGGCCGCCTCCAGCCGGCCGCCGCGCAGCAGCTCGGCCATGCCGAGAATGCCGTTGAGTGGTGTACGCAGCTCATGGCTCATGGTCGCCAGGAAGCGTGACTTGGCCAGGTTGGCGGCTTCGGCCTCGTCCTTGGCCCGGGCCAGGCTGGCGGTACGCCGCTCGACCATGGCCTGCAGTTCGTCGCGCTTGTCCTGCAGCGCCAGGCGGTCGCGCTCGCGGCGTTCGATGTCACTGAGGATGGCGCGGCGCATGTCATCCAGGGCATTGGCGACGGTGTCGATCTCGTCCGGGCGCGTTGACGGGCGGCGCCCCAGGCGCAACGGTTCCTGCCACTGGCCGGCGCCAATACGCCGGGCGAACTCGGCCATCACTTGCAGGTGGCGGGTGACCAGGCGGTAGAACAGCCCCGACAACGCCACCGCCAGGCCACACAGGAACACGCCCATCCACAGCAGGCTGGCAAGGCCCGTGGCATACAGCCGCCGGTGCACCGCGCCCAAGTCGATGCTCACTTCCAGCTCGCCCAGGTGCCTGGCCGGCCCCGAGGGCGGCTGGTAATCAAGGGCGAAGCGTTCGATGCGCAGCGGCCCCTTGGGCTCGGCGACGCCGCGCAGCATCTGGAAATCGTCACTGACCAGACGCACTCGGGCGACATCGGAAAAGTCCACCAGGCCGCGCAGTTGTGTATCCAGCTGTGCCTCGTCCAGGTCCCACAGGCTGCGCTCCAGGCTGGCCAGGTAACCGGCGCGGATCAGCGCCATGCGCGCCTCGATATCGCGCATCTCGCGGCGGTACTCGAAATACAGCTGCACCGAGCTGGCCAGCACGGTAAAGCACAGGCTGAACAGCAGGATGAACAGCAGCAGGCGGCGCAGCAAGCCATCGGTGCGCAGGCGGATCATCGGGAGTCCGCCGGCAGGTTGACCATGTCGCGGTAGATAACTTCGCTCTGCTCCAGCCAGCGCTCGATCTCGCCCGCCTGGTTCATGCGCAGCAACTGCGCGTCTATTTCGTCCATATGCTGGCTCAAGGGCGATTGCCGTGATATCGCGACGCGCAGGTAGTCCACGCTCAGGGCCGTGGGCAATACGCGGATGTCCTGCGCCCCGGGCAGGTGTTCGATGAACAGCTGGCCGGTGCGCCGCTCCTGGATCACGTAGTCGATGCGCCCACGGATCAGCTTGCCGAAGTTCTGCTGGCTGGACGAAACCCGTTCGATGTTCTGGTGGCGGGCGACGAAGCGGTCGAAGTCAGCGCCGTAGCTTTCGCCGTACAGCAGGCCGCCGCGGTAACTGGCCAGGTCTTCCAGGCGCTGGAACTGCACCGGCCGCAGGCGGTTGTAGAACACCGCCACTTCCTCGCGCACCACCGGCACCGTGGAAAAGCGCATGCGTTGGTCACGCTGGTCGCTGTTGTAGGCCAGCACCACATCCACCCGCCCAGCGGCGGCGTCCATCAGGCAGCGCTTCCAGTTGCCCAGCACCACGGTCTGCACTTCGTAGCCCATGCGCGCGAACAGCTCTCGTACCACGGTGGGGGCCAGGCCACGCACCTGGTGGCCGTCACTCCAGGAAATCGGCGGGTACACCGGGTAATCGCAATAGCGCACCGGCTGCTTTGCACTGGCTTGCACGGCGAACAATGCCAAGGCCAGCACCCAGGCGCTGCGTGTCATGCCGCCACGCTGGCGGTGAACAGGTAGCCGGTGCCGTGGATGGTGATGATCAGCTGGGGCTCGGCCGGGTCGTCGTGCAGCTTGCGCCGCAGGCGGCCGACCAGCACGTCGATGGAGCGGTCGTTGGGCACCCACTCGCGGTTGCGGATCTGGTCCATCAACTGGTCGCGGCTGAGCGTGTGGCCGCTGTTGCGCAGGAACACGCTGAGCAACTGGAACTCGCCATGGGTCAGCAGGGTTTGCCCGCCACGGGCGTCGATCAGGCGCCGGCGGTCGGTGTCCAGCGCCCAGTCGGCGAACTGCTTCAGCGATTGCGCGCAGGCCGGCGTCGGGTGCACCTCGCGGGCATGGCGCACGCGGCGGATCAGGTTCTTGGCGCGGGATACCAGTTCGCGGGGATTGAGCGGCTTGATCACGTAGTCGTCGGCGCCGCATTCCAGGCCGACAATGCGGTCGATGTCGTCGTTGCGGCCGGTGATGAGGATGATGCCGACCTCCGAACGTACCCGCAGCTCACGGGTCAGGGTGAGGCCGTCCTTGCCGGGCAGGCGGATGTCCAGCAGCACCAGGTCGACATCCTGGCTGCCGAGCAGTGCTTCGGCCTTTTCCGCGGTGTCGGCGCAGTGCACGTCATAGCCTTCCTGGGACAGATAGGCCTGCAGCAAGTCACGAATAAGCGGATCGTCATCGACGATCAATACCCGAGGCGTCATTGCGTGTCGTCTCTTTTTTTTATTGGTTTGTTCTACACACTCGCGACAGCAGCCTACTCGTTACTGAACAGGCGATCAACAGCCCTCCGGCAGGCTGAAGCGGCGCCGGCCACCGGCCTGCAGGCCATCGACCCAGGCCTCGCAGATCAGCACGCCCTGCTCGGGGGTGAAGGTACCGGGGTTGAGCCCCGACTCCAGCCACAGGCCATCGAGCAAGGCGCTCAGGCTGATTGCCGCCAGGTCGGCATCGAAGCCCTGCCAGCCCTCCTCCCCGGCCAGCGTGGCCAGCAGCCCGCTCAGCTCATTGCGGTATTCGCCATAGGAATGGTCATGCACCTGATTGATCGCATCGGCGGTCTTCACCGCGCCCCAGAACGCCAGCCAGGCGTCGAGCAACTGCGGGTCGAGCAGCTCGGAGCAAAACGAGGCACGGAAGAACGCCGACAGCCGCTCGCGAGCATTGGGCGCGGCCTGGGCCATGGCCTCGCGCAGCAGGCCCATCACCCGACCGGTGACTGCCATGTAGGCTTCGGCCACCAGCTCATCCTTGCCGGCATAGTGATGGCTGATCAATCCGACCGAAACCCCGGCTTCTGCTGAAATCTTGCGGATCGACGCACCCTGAAAGCCATGGCGCTTGAGGCATACCAAGGTCGCCTCGACCAGGTTGGCTTTGCGCAATTCCGGCAGCATGCGGTGGTAGCGGGCTTCCTGGTTCATCGGCGGCTCTCGGGCTAGGGGCTGGACTGAACGACTGTACAACAAGCCGGACTGCGTGATAAACCCTTGGCACCCATGCCCACAACAACAAAAGCGGCTGCCATGAACGACCTGATCACACGTGACCTGGACCAGGGCCTGCTGACCCTGGCCTTCAACCGCCCCGACAAGCTCAATGCCTTGAACACCGCCATGTACCAACAGCTGGGCGACCTGCTGCTGGCGGCAGGTGAAGACCCTGATGTCGAAGCCATCATCATCACCGGTGGGCCGCAGTGCTTTACCGCCGGCAATGACTTGCGCGACTTCCTCGACAACCCGCCTGCCGACCTGGACAGCCCGGTGTTCCGCCTGATGCGGGTGGTGATGGGCCTGGACAAACCGCTGATTGCCGCGGTCAGTGGCGCGGCGATCGGCATCGGTGCCACCTTGCTGTTGCATTGCGACCAGGTGCTGGTCAGCCGTACGACCAAGTTGCGCATCCCTTTCGCGCCGTTGGGCGTGTGCCCGGAGTTTGGTTCCAGCCTGCTGCTGCCGCGTTTGCTTGGCCATGCCCGGGCGGCTCGCCTGCTGCTGGCAAACGAGTTGCTCGACGGTGAACGGATGGTGGCCTGGGGGCTGGCCAATGAACTGCATGAAGACGGTGAACAGTGCCTTGCAGCTGCCCGGCGCCTGGCGCGACAGCTGCAAGGTTACCCGCAGGCGGCGCTGCGCATCAGCAAGCGGCTGCTCAAGGACGGCCAGCGGGCCGAGCTCGAGGCGACAGTGGCGCGGGAGGCCCGGTTGTTCATCGAATGCTTGCGCACTGAAGAAGCGCGAGCGGTGTTGCGAGGGTTGATCAAAGATTGAAACCCAGGGGCCGCGTTGCGGCCCATCGCCGGCAAGCCAGCTCCCACCTCGACTGCATCGACCTCAAGCCTTATGCAGTACCTGTGCGAGCAACTGTCTCGCTCAAATTCTAAAAGTTGGCGCGATTCCCTGTAGGAGCGGCCTTGTGTCGCGAAAGGGCTGCAAAGCAGCCCCAGAAAAACTCAGAAACCCCAGGATTGCTAATAGCCGGTCATCTCCAGATACCCACGCCCACCCGCACTCCCGGTCAAGCGCACCGGCCCCTCCCAGTACGGGAACCGTGTCTCCATCCAGGCCTGCGATTCCACAGCCTCGACCCGCACATCCACGCCATGCTCCGGCACCTGCACCCGCCATCGCGTCGGCACCTGCTTGCCGTTCTTCTGCCGGGCCCAGGCCAGCGCCTGCAGCTGGATCTGCGCCCCCTGCAGCACCACCACTTCACCCTGCGGGCCGACCCAGGTCCCGGCGCGATACGCCTCCCCCTGCACCTCGCGCACCTGAAACAGCATCAGCCTGGCGCCACTGTCCAGGTGCAGGGAAAACCAGTCCCAACCCGTCTGCCCGGCAGCCAGCGGCTGGCTGCTCCATTCCCGGTCCAGCCAGGCCTGGCCGGTGACGGCAATGCACTGGCCGTCACGCTGCACTTCCCCACTCACCCGATAGAACGGCTGACTGTAATAGTACGAAGCCTGCCCCTTGCCGGACTTCTCGCTGTAGCCCTGGTCCCCGTGCAGCACCAAGGGCCGATCGCTGTGCAGTTGCAGGTCATAGCGAAAGCCGTCACCACCGGCGACCATTTGCAGATTTTCGATGCCATTGCTGCCCTGCAACGACCAGTCATTGATCCACGCCCGGAACGGCTGGGCCTGCACGCCAGCCTGGCCGATACCCCCGCGCGCCAAGGTTTCGCCAGACCGATGCCTCCCGGGGCCGGTCAACGCCGCGTGCCCCATCCACAGGTTCGGGCTGTTCCAGCCAGCAGCTTCGGGGCCTGGGCGCAGGGCCGAGCGAAACAGCGTCCACTGCGCGCCCCAGTCCCGCCCCTGGAGGTCCTGAAGGTTGGCGGTGACATACCACCATTCGATGCGAAAACCATCGTGGGCCCCGTGGTCACGCGGAAATTCCAGGCGATGGCCGCGGCTTACCTGGCTGAACTCGCCCGCCTGCTGCCCGAGCCCGGCATAGCTTTGCTCGGCGGGCTGGTCACAGCCGCCCAGCAACCCACACAGCAACAGCCAGGCGCTACGCTTCATCGGCAAACGGCCTCAACAGTTCGCGCGGCTGGCGACGCGCCAGCTGCCACAGTGGCCAGGCGCTGGCCAACAGGCTGGTAAGCATGCCCAGCACGGCCAGGTGCAGAAGTCGCGCAGGGAACACGTAGAGCGGCAAACGCCAGCCGAATGCCTGCACGTTCACCACCGCGACCAGGCACCAGGCCAGCAGGATGCCCAGCGGAATCGCCAGCAGCACGGTAAGGCTGCTCAGCAACAGTGTCTGCCCGAGGCTCAGCCACACCAGGTGCGTGCGCCGCACACCCAGTGCCCACAGCGGCGCCAGCTGGCCCAGGCGGGTCTGGCCCAGGGTCAGCAGGTTGATGAACAGCGCCACGCCTGCCACGCCAAGAGTGAGGCTGTTGAGCGCGGCGGTGGCGGCGAAGGTGCGGTTGAACACGTCGGTCGACCAACGTTTGAGACGCGCCTGCTCGACCAAGCGGCTGTCGTCCAGGGCGAAGCGCTGCTGCAATGCAGCCTCGAGCGCCGACACCTGGTCGCCCACCAGATCGACACTCAACCCGGTCAGGGTTGCCTGTGGCCAATGCCCGCGCAGCCAGCCGGCATTGACCAGCATGTGCCCCTTGGGGTTGCCGTAATCGGCATAGATGCCCACAACGCTCAGGGCTGGCGAAGTGTCTGCGGGCAGCCTCAGGCGATCGCCCAGCTGCAGCTTCAGTCGCCTGGCCAGCTGTTCACTGAGCATCACGGCCTGCCCGGCGGCCAGTTGCTGCCAGGCCTGCTTTTGCTGCGCCAGCAATGGCCAGCGTCTGCGATAGACGGGATGATCGACGATGCCCTGGACCTGCACCGGCCAGCCCTGCAGCTGTGTTTCCACACGCCAGCCGGGCAATACCACCTCCACCGAAGGTTGCTGCCCGAGCCACTCGGCTATCTGCAAGCCCTGGGCGGTGTCCCTTGGCGTGACATACAGGTCGGCGGACAGGCGCAGGTCAAGCCAGCTGACAAAGGTCTTGCGAAAGCCCTCGGTCATGCTGCCCACCCCGACACTGGCCGCCAGCGCCAGCAACAGTGCCATCAACGCCAGGCTCAGGGCAGGCAATTGCTGGCGGCTGTCGGCGACGAACCATTGCGCCAAAGGCCGCCGGCAATGCCGCGCCAGCCAGGCCAGCACCCGGTCGAGCAAGGCCGGCAGCAGCAGCGCCGCCGCCAGCAGCAAGCCTGCCAGCAGGCCGAACGCGCTGGGCAGGCTGTCGCCCAGCACGCCACAGCCCAGGGCCAGCAAAAGCAACAGGCCGGCCACCCGGGCCTGGCGCCGCAACCAAGGCCCCTGGGCCAACCGCCATGCCTGAGGTTGCGCCAGCGCCAGCAACGGCAACCGCGCCGCACGCAGTACACTGCCCAAACCCGCCAGCAGCGCCCCCAGCACACTCACCAGCACGCCCATCAGCCACCACCCTGCGGGCAGGCTCAGCGCCCCGGCGACCTGGGCGCCATACAGGCCGCGCAAGCTGGCGGCCACATCGGGCAGCAACCACGCGGCCAGCCCGTAACCACTGGCCACGCCGGCAAGACCGCCCAGCACCGCGAACAGCCCCAGCTCCAGCACCAAGGCGCACAGCAAGGTTTGCAGGCCGATGCCACAGGCGCGCAGGTTGCGAATCAGGCCGCGCCGCTGTTCCAGTGCCAAACCGATTGCGGCATGGGCAATGAACAGGCCGACGACGAACGCCAGCAGGCCAAGGGCGGTCAGGTTGAGGTGGAAACTGTCGGTCAGCCGCTGCAAGCCGCCATCGTCCTGCCGGGGTTGCAGCTCAAGGTAAGGCGCGATATCCGCCGGCAGCGGCCCCGGCATGGCAGCCACCAGCAAGCGCGACAACTGCCCGGGTGCATGCAGCAACGCCTGGGCGTGGCCGATATCGACCACGATCACCCCTGGGGCCAGCGCTGGCTGTAGAACCAACGGCGGCAGCAGCTGCCCTTCGCTGTCGCGTGCTGAGGCCCCGGGGCCGGCATGCAGCTGGCGCAAGGTGTCCGGCCCGACCCAGGCTTGCCCGGGCATGCCGATAAAGGCTTGCAGATCGAACGCCCCGGGCTGCACACCGGCGATGCTGCTGGCCGGCGGCAGGCTCAACGGCTCGATGCCGATCAACCGCACGCTGCGCGCCGGCTCACCAGCAAAACGCAAGCGCCCTTCCAGTACCGGCGTCACCGCCCAGCCCAGTCTGCGCAACTGCACGTACAGTGCCTGGTCGAAGCGCTCGCCACGGCGCGGCACCAGTTGCGCCTGCAACGGCCCGGCCAGCACCGCGCTGGCGCGGGCATAGTCGCTGCGTGCCTGGCTGTTCAGCGCCTGCACGCCGGTCCACAGCGCCGTTGCCAGCCACAGGCCGGTGAAGATGCTGAAAAACTGCACGCGATGGCGCCGCCAGTGGCTGAGCAGCGCCAGCAGGGCCAGCGATAGAAGCCTCATCCGCCCTGCTCGGGCCGCACACGGCCGGCCTGCAGGTAACAACGCTGTTGCAAGCGCGCCGCCAACCGCGGGCTGTGGGTCACCATCAGCACCCCACTGCCAGCCTCGGCGACCAGCTGCAACAGCAGGCTCAACACCTCATCGCTGCTGGTTTCATCGAGGCTGCCGGTGGGTTCGTCGGCCAGCAACCAGGCCGGGCGCCCGGCCAGGGCGCGGCCGATGGCAACCCGCTGTTGCTGGCCACCAGACAATTGCTCCGGGTAACGCGCCAGCAAATCCGCCAAACCCAGGCGCTGCGCCAGATAGGCCAGCCAATCGGGATCATGCCGACCGGCCAGCCGCGCCTGGAACGCGAGATTGGCCCCCACGTCCAGGCTGCTGATCAGGTTGTACTGCTGGAACACCAGGCCTATGCCCTCCCGCCGCCACAACGCCAGCGACGCCTCGGAACGGCTGTCGAGCGGGGTATCGTCGATCAGGATGCGGCCACTGTCGGCACGGTCCAGGCCGGCCACCAGGTGCAGCAAGGTGCTCTTGCCGCTGCCCGACTCGCCCATCAGCGCCAGGCTGCTGCCGCGCGCCAGGCGCAGGTCGACGCCCAGCAGCACGGGGAGCGGGCCCAGGGGGGTGGGGAATGATTTGTGCAGTTGCTCGATGACCAGCATCGACGGGCCTTGGTGAGTTCAGGGGTCTTCTTAGGAATAGCAGGTTCATCGCGGCGTGAACGAACACTCGTCGTTTTCCCCGATAAAGCAATTTCCGGCTCAATTCGAAAAGCGGTTTCCAACTTCAACCCTCGATGAACTTATTAATTCCACGCCCCTGAATGCCTTACCGAAAAGTCAACATAAACAGCCTTGCACCAATAAAAAAAGACACTTCCTACAGAAAGTTCTTTTTATTGGCCGATATTCACTTTCTGAAGAGAAAACAATGACCTGAATCAGAAACCATCGACTACGATCAGCATTCACTTCGCACCCGTTAGTTACGGCAAGAGACTCAACCATGGAAAAACCAGTAGTTCTGCACGCCGCTGGCCAGGTCGATATCGCTTTGGAAAGCGCCCACCAGTACGCCTATTTCCAGCTACTGGAATTGCTGTATCACGTACACGACGACGATCTGGAACAACGCCCACTTGCTCGAGAGACGAGACGCCGATTACGGCTGGAAGTGTCCCCCAGCCTGTCTTTCCCTGTTGCCGACGTGTTGCGCGCCGATCGCTTGAAGGACGACCGCTACCGCATCCAGGCAAGTTTTCTGGGCCTGCATGGCACAGACTCGCCACTGCCCACTTACTACCTTGACGAGATCGCCTACGAAAACGCACACGGCATCGGTTTACGCCCGGCTTTCCTCAATTTCTTCAACCATCGCCTTCATACCCTGCTCCATCAAGGATGGCGCAAGTACCGCTACTACGTACGCTTCCAAGCGGGCGCGAAGGACGGTTTCTCCCGCTATGTCTTCGCCCTGATCGGCCTGGACGACTCAGCACTACGCGGCGCTACGCCGCTACCCTGGAGCCGCTTGCTCAGTTTCGTGGGAATGATCGCCAGCCGCAGCCGCTCCCCCGGCATGGTAGCCGGCATGATCGCGCATTGCTTCGACCTCCAGCAGGTTGCCATCCGCGAATTCGAAAAGCGCACCGTCTCGATTCCCACTTCCCAACGCAACTGCCTGGGGGCCAGAAACTACCAACTCGGCAACAACTTCCTGGTTGGCGACAGCATCGAGTCACGCAGCAGCAAGTTCACCATTGTGATCGCAGGCCTGAATCAGCAGCAGTTCCGCGAATTCCTGCCCAGCGGTGACAACTACCAGAGGCTGGCGCGGCTGGTGGAATTCCTGCTCCGTGATGTCGGGGCCTATGACCTGGAGTTACGCATGTGTGCCAAGCAAGCCCCACCCTTCAGCCTACGGGCCGAGCATGGCACCCACCTCGGTTGGACAAGCTTCATCGCCAACCGCAATGACCCCACGCCTCCCCCTGTTCGCATCACGGTACGCACATGAGTACAAATGTTCTCTCCCCCAGCGTCACGCTCACCGTCCTCAACCCGGAAAAACTCTTGCACGGCAGCGAACCGCGGCATCGCTTCGATCGGGCTGGCGGCTCCATCGGCAGTCAAGGTGCTTGGCGCCTGCATGATCGGGGCGTTCGCATCCTGCCGGTGCACTGCGAAATCGGCTGGCATGAAGGCCATTTCTGCATCATTGACCACAGCGGCAAGAGTTTCATGAATGGCAGTGACACCCAGTTGCTTTCGGGTACGCCTGTCCGCCTCAGGCACAACGACAGACTGCAGATGGGTGACTATCAGATTGCCATACACCTGGGCGAGGACGAGGAAGAGCCGCAGCCGCATACCCGCAGGGACCCGCTCTCCGAGCTGGGGGTTGATCAGCAGATGTGCCCGCTGCAGGTACTTGGCGTACCGATTACGGATATCGCCGGATTTTTCCAGGCCTCAATGCCTGGTCCCGTGGATGAGCTTGATCCGTTGGCGTATCTGGACAGGGCCGCACAAGCCCGGGTTGACCCGGCCATAGTCGAAATCTTCGGCAAGGAGGTGCAATGAACAAGCCTGTAGGTTTGCTACTGGCCTGCCTGGCGATCAGTGGTTGTACTTCGATCAGCAAGATCTACCAGGTGGCGATGGATCCGGCTTTGCCAGTCGGTGGCCCCAACAATGACATCAGCCACCTGGCGCTGAGCCTCTACGCCGCAGACCCGCCTGCGCCTGTCAGCCTCGAACCGACAGATTCAGGCACACACCTACCGCTGCATGACCACCCGGAACAGCTGGCGGCCAACCTCAGCGCCACAAGTCCTGTCGAGCTGACTGACAAGCTGAGCTCACTGGCGGAGCAGCTGCACCGCAACTACCCCACTTCTGTCGAGGGCGAGCAAGCCATCGTCGGGCCGGCGCCTGCGGCATTGGCCAGTTACGCAACGCCCCAAACTGCTTTGCCTGAGGAACTCGACCTGCAACCACAACACCAGGCCCCGTCATCCATCGTTTTCAAGGTACTTCAACTCCGGGACGATTCGTTGTTGCTGGATGCCACTTATGAGCAAGTCGAAGAAGACCTGGATAAAGCACTGGGCACCACGCTGATCAGCGTCGATGACTACCGTCTGACCCCTGGCCAGTTCAAGTTCATCGAACACGAAGAAATCAACGAGCGCACCCGCTACATCGCCGTCGTTGCTCGCCTGGGCGATAACCCCAAGGGCCGCTGGAAAGATGCAGTACGCATCCAGGCACGCGGTTACAACCATACCGTACACGTTCACTTCGAGAACAACGCCGTTGAACTCAGGCAAGACAGTGAATACCGCCGTGACAAATGATCCGTCCAATAAAAAAAAAGCATCCTGTGAAGGCCGGACCAGGCACCGGAACAAACAGACAACGAATCCCGACCCAGGCCACTGGTATCGGGATTCTTGGGTGGCCTGCGCCGTGCCCTATCGCCCGGCCACCTCGCTGGCCGGGCTGTCACGCAACAACCGCTGCGGCAGGGCGAACCCTGCAAAGAGCGGGCGGGTGAAGGGGTTGTTTGCGCCCGTGGTGTGAACCTTGTAGCGCGCCGTATCGCCGGCAATCATGAAACCGAGATCGATACTGGTGGATGTACGGGCATTCAGCCCACCGCGGCTGAGCAGGCGGTAGAGCGACCAGGGGCCGTGATAGCCCAGGCTGACAGTGGTACCCGCAACCTGCACCAGGGTGACACGGCTATGCCCACTCTCCCCGGCAGGGCCCGGCCAGGTCATGCCGATCGGCTCCTTGCCCCGGTCCGCAAACGCATGCAGCTGCCCATCCAGGTCGAAGACGCTGCCGCGCAAGCCACCGCTGATCGCCAGAGGCTCCAGGCCAAAGCTCACGTTCAGCTCCCCGCGATTGTCGAAAAACGCGTTGCGTATGGCTTCAGCCTGCTTGAGCTGCACCATGACTTCGGGGCGGACCAGGTAACCTTCATCCGCACGGGAGTACAGCGCATCGAGGTTGTCTTCGAGAAACACCGCAAGGTACTGGTCCTGGAAGCGCTTGAGCTGGCCTTGCGGGCCAAAGAAGGCTTCAAAATCCTTGAGCGACACATCCGGCCCGGCCGGGTCGATGGGATAGCGTGAGGCCAGTCGTTCCTGGTAGACGCTGTAAACCTCGGCATCCCAACGCTGCTCCAGCTCCCGCAACGCCATGACCATCAGCACCTGCGAAGTCTGCTCCGCCAGCTGGCGAACATGCCGATTGAGGGGTTCCGGCAGGCCCGTGGCAATGCGCTGAAGGTTGCGAATGGGGTCGGGCGCCGTTTCCGAAAAACGGCTCAACACTAGCGCCAGGGCGGCCTTGCCCCGGTCAGGGCTGTCCTGCACCGCCTTCAGGTAGTCGTGTACAGCGCTGATCGCCTGGAGTGTTTCGTCATGGTAGGACGGTTTGTCACCCCGCACGTCGAGCATCCCCGAAAGCCCCGCGAAAGACCGATAGATGCCCATGGCCTGCATGCGAACCTGCGGATCGGCTTTCGAATCCTTCTCGCTGTCCGCGGCCTGCGGATAGATCAGCGTATTGCTGCGCACGGTTTCCAGCAGCCGGCGTATCGGCGCTGCCGGGCCGCTGACTTGTTCCAGAACACCCAAGGCATGCGCAAGATCGCTGAATTCGGCAACCGAAAACCGGTTCAGCACACGCCGCCAACTGTCGATGTAGTCGGCGCTGTACAGGGCTCGCAGACGCTCCGCCAGGGCCTGGCGGTCCATGTCGGAGTAGTCGAGGCTACGCCGCTCCCCTAGCACCCACTGATCGACCAGGGCGAGGTCGGCCACGTTCTGGCTATGCTGGTCGAAATAGTCGCGAAAGCCCGTCGCCGTCAGTAAAGGTGGCAGGGACAAATTGCCGTCGACGGCCGCCTGGTGATCGCGCTCGGCCAGTGGCCTGTAGACGATATCGAACGCTGGGCCGATCTCGTTGCGCAAATCCAGCTCACCGTGCAATTGCTCCCGAGCCTGCTGCCTCAAGCCGATGTAGACACGCTCGGCCAGCGGCAGCTTGCGCAGCTGCTGCTGCGCTTGGGCAACGACTTTCCGATACTCCGGCAGCTCGACATCTGCGTAGGCCAAAGCGTACCTGAGGTGGCGCATCAGCGCGGCCTGCAGCTGGCCCTGGCCCGGATACGCCCTTTGCCACTCGCGAGCCATCCATTGCTCGACCATCTCTGCCCGACGATTACCGCGATCCTCGATCATGCGATACACGCGCAATGCCGCCAACTGCTCGTCGCTACCGGGGGCGGCTTGCTTGACAGACGCTGCCACGCCGCCCGCAATCACCGGTAGAAAGCGCTGGGCCAGGGCATTCAGGTACGCCTGGTCCACTTGCGGGCCAATGGCTTTGCCCTGGTACAGCCCCATATCCGTGAACACGCTCCAACCAGAGCGATAATCGCCGTACAGGCTCACGGCATCACGGATCTCATTCAAGGGCAGCAGCAGGCTGCGCCCGGTCAAATCATCCTTGGCGTCCGTGCTGGTGTCGCTGAACGCAAGGCTTTTCTCCAGCACCTGCTCCGCCTTGTCACGGTTGACGCTGTAGAAGTACGCCCAACCACCGGCCATGGCCAACCCGCACACACTCGCCGCCACGGCGCCGCCCTTCAACAGGCGGCCCTTGCGCCGGGCGACCTTGCGGTTGTCGCCCGCCAGGCCGGCCTCTGGGTAGACCACGCGTTGCAACAGCCGCTGCGCGAAATACACCACGGAGGTGCCTTGCGGCTTGGTCGACAAAGCCGGGGCAGCGAAGGCAAAGGCGCGGGCAGAAGCATCCGCCAGCAGGTTGCGCACTTCGCCTCGCTGGTAGACCGAGGAAAAGTACAGGCCACGCACCAGGGGTGGGGTGCTGTAGCGGTCACTGACCAGTACATCACCAAGGAAATTCAGCAACATCTCCTGCGCCCCGCTCAGCTCCCGAAGCAGCGAGCAGGCGCTCTTGCCCGTGGTGCCAGGCGCGCCCACGGTAGCGCTCATCAGTTGCCTGCCGAGGCGCCCCAGAAAGCCCTGATAGGCTCCCTCCAGCTCGTGCAGCCAGGCATCGAAGTCCTTTACCGAACCCAACGTGAAGGTAAAGCCCTGCACCTCTTCCCGCTCACGGGCCGGGAGCGCGGCGAACAGTTCCTCGAAACCGTCCAGCAAGTCGAACTTGCTCATCACCACGTACAGCGGCAAGCGCGTACCCAACTCACCGCCCAGCTCCGTCAGGCGCGCGCGCAGCATCAAGGCCAGGTCACGTCGCGCCTTCGCCGATCGCCCGAACAGGTTGACCATATCCACCAGCAAGACCACGCCATTGAGTGGCCGTCGGCTGCGGTTCTGGGCAAGCCAGCCAATCATGTGCCGCCACAGGCGTCGCTCGACGCCCGCCGGCAAGCCTGTGGGCTCGGCCGGTGCTCTCGCCGTCAGTGCAGCCTCCTGCACTGCTGGCAGCGTGTTGTTATCGCCCCCCTCCTCCTTGATGGGCTTGACCACACGCGCCGGGCGCTCAGGCTGGCTGATGAACTCGCCCGGCGGATCGATCAGCACCGCGTCGTCACCTACCCACCAGTCGATGCCAAAAGCCAGGTCCGGATCCGTACTGGCCTGCTGGGTGCAACGAGTACGAGCGCTACGACTATGACATCGACAAGGATCCGGTGTGGCTGCATAAGCCGATGCCGAAAGCGTTTGATGCGATGGCTTGGTACCAGTGCGACCAGCTAGGGACGCCGATGGAGTTGACCGGCGAGGATGGGGGGATTGCCTGGAGCGGGAGGTACAAGGCCTGGGGTTTGGCGGAGGAGCAGCGGAGTGACGGGGCGAAGTGGGCGGAGATTCGTAATCCGCTACGCTTTCAGGGGCAGTATTGGGATGTTGAGACGGGGCTGCATTATAACCGTTACCGGTACTATGACCCGCATATCGGGCGGTTTATCGCGGAAGACCCTATAGGATTTGATGGTGGATTGAACGTCTACCTCTATGTTCAAAATCCAACGCAATGGATCGACCCACTAGGACTCGCTAAAAATAAGCCGACCGGAGTACCTAAACAGGCGCAGAGAAAAGTAGAGCGTGGACAAGCTCCAAAAGAAATAACCAGAATTGACGCACCGGAAGATGATGTACCTAAGAGCCAATGGCATGCACACTGTCCATGCGGCTCAGGATACAACTTGGACGGTTCCATTCACGACAAAGGCAAAGGCAGTGTAACTTTTTCAAAAAAGACCATAGACTGGTTGAACGATCACGGATGGAGCATTAAAAAATGAACATACGAAAAACATTTGACACCCTAGTAAAGAATGAGCCCTACATTGATCTCGATGTATTTCTGGACACGTACGAAACATTCGAAGAGTTCCCCTTGATCTCAAGATACAGAAAACTAGCAAAGCTAGCGCCCAACTTAAAAGAAGTCGAAATCTCAAACATCCTTCTGAGTACTGCGTTTTTTGTACTCAACTCTGCATTACTACACATGCAGAGCAAAGGTCACGACCTCAAGGGGCGTTTTCTGGCAATTTCCTACACGAATTTTAATTTTTCAAGCAAAACCGAACCTCCAATACCTAATTTTTTTGTAAACTCAAACTCCACAATGGATGACTTTTCAAACAAATTGAAGTCAAAGCAGAAATCAGACGCATCATTGGAAACAAAATTGGTTCGAGAACAGTTCGAGTCGTGTGGACTTAGCCCATTATTCACATTTTATGAAAGCCGCTTTTTTGATCCGACCTGCAATGAGGACATTATCAGAGTTTATGCGATTTTAAATTAGCTGCAGCACGTATTGCCGCTATGACGAGTACGCCATCTGGAAAAGGCAAAACATTTTATGAAAAGGAGCGCTGCCAATGAAAGCCAACCATTATAAAAAGGAATTACTTTACCGAAAAGCACAGGGAAATAAGCGCCTGAACAAATTTGAGTCAAAAAAAAGAGAACTTGATTTCAAACGCAAAAAATTGCGCCACACAACTTAATCCACAAGAAACCGATAAACTAATCCAAACAGTCGGGGCAACACACTGGTCTTCGTTCATTAGAAGGCTATGCAGCCTTCCCATTTTTCTGCTTGGTTGCGAGGCTATGCAGCAGAGATGAAGCAACTCAAATAATAGCAAGCTTGTCCGATAGTTTTTTGCCATGAAGCCTCGACAACAAACCTAGTCGAGATAGTAATCCCCGGATTAAACACCCAGTCTATTCTAACGTAAATTAATCGAGAACTGACTCACCCGGCAAGACGGCCCGGCATGGGACATACAACACTACGACGAGTGCCGGACTCTGGAAGGCAAAGCCACACCACCCACTATTTTTCGAGTCCGGGACATTTGTCTGCCATCTACTCAGATCTGCAGCGCCTGAATCGCCCCGATGAAAAGTGAGGTTACAATGCACTTGAATTTTTTAACATTCGCTGAAGAAATTTCTCAAGCGTTCGACAAGCAACAGCTTTCACGCGTAGAGCCCACGCATAAAAAAGAAATCTTATCAAAAATTCAATCCACCTTTATAAAAGGCAACCCACGCGCTTGGTGGACATCATTGCGATCAAAGCCCAATATACAAAATTTCGATGACAACACCGGATATCTTCACTTATGCGAGTTAGCCCCAAAACCACTGGAAGATGTATGGCTGATAGCGGACGAAGACAACGAAGAAAAGCTCCTCTTTAGCCTGCCATTTAAAAATATAATTTCAATACTTGATGATTGTAGACACTTCGAATACTACATAGTTGATAAGCAATTAAGCTGGATGATAGCTGAAAACGATCATGGTGATCTGATTTTCTGCAGCGCACCTGAAACAAAGAGTGATTAGACGAGCTGAATTACGCCCGAAATCGGCACTATGATCCGCTGGTAGGTTGGTTTATCAGGAGGGATCCGGTTGGATACGCGGACGTTCAAAGCTTATCTACCTACGTTTACAGCCCATACTGTGGCTAGAGCCATTCGGGTTAGCAAAAACAGAGAACGTATCCAAGCACAGGGCGCAAGGTTAAAGGAGTCGGCCTCATGAAACCACATCGCGGTATATGGCACGGGCTGTGCCCGTGTTCGCGGGATCGCCCGCTCTCGTAGAACAACACATGACTCATTGGTTCAGCGAGGTTCTGTAGGAGCAGCCTTGTGCTGCGAAGAGGCCGGTACAGACAATAGACAGGCTTTGTCAGTACCGGCCTCTTCGCAGCACAAGGCTGCTCCTACAAAGAGCGATATTTGTTCTCTGCGCGACAGCGCAGCCCAAAAGGGCTGGGCAATCACCCTCATTGCGCCCGACAGTTTCTCCCGCAGAGGCACGCACAAGCTTTCTAGCGCTTGACCAATACCTCCGTTCAATCACGCCTGGCTTTCAGCCACCCCCACCAACGCACTGCCGCCATGAACAAATCTTCATTTTGCTGGCGAGCGCCCTGATTGCGGGCGTGGCAGCCCTCTTCGCTTCTGCAGCCGCAGGCCTTCACCTTGAGGGGGCTCACTACCTTGCGTAGCATCACCGCCCCCCGGGGCCGCTGCGCGGCCCATTCGCGGGCACACCCGCTCCCACAGGCGCGTGCCCACAGCGCTCACACCTCACCCAGCCACACCATCAGCAGACAGAACCCCGATGCCGCAACCCATACCCCTCAAGGACCACGAAAAGGAAAAGCACCTGGTCAACCGCCGGCTTCTGGCCTGCGCCGCCCTGGTCTTCAGCCTGGTCGCCGTCCTGGTGGGCCGGCTCTATGTGCTGCAGGTGCTACAACACGACCAGCAGACCGCCGTATCGGAAAACAACCGCGTGCACGTGCTGCCCATCGCCCCCGAGCGCGGGCTGATCTACGACCGCAACGGCGTGGTGCTGGCCGACAACAAGCCCAGCTTCGACCTGACCATGACCCGCGAGCGGGCCGGCGGCGACACGGCCAAGGTGCTCGATACCCTGGCCCAGGTGCTGAGCCTGACCGAGGACGACCGCAAGCAGTTCGACAAGGACCTGCGCCGTGGCCGCAAGCCGTTCGAGCCAGTGACCCTGATGGTCGGCCTGAGCGAGGAGCAGATCGCCCTGGTGGCGGTGAACCAGTTCCGCCTGCCAGGCCTGGAGGTGGAACCACAGTTCATCCGCGAGTACCCGCTGGCCGAGCATTTCGCCCACTCGGTGGGCTATGTGGGGCGCATCAACGAGAAAGAGGCCAAGACCCTCGACAGCACCGAATACCGGGGCACCCAGTCGATCGGCAAGACCGGCATCGAGCACTTCTACGAAAGCCAGCTGCATGGCCACGTGGGCTACGAGGAGGTCGAGACCAACGCCCAGGGCCGGGTGATGCGTGTGCTCAACCACAAGGCCCCGACCCCGGGCCAGGACATCGTCCTGACCCTGGACGCCCACCTGCAACTGGCCGCGGAAAAGGCCCTGGGCGACCGCCGCGGCTCGGTGGTTGTGCTCGACCCGGCCAATGGCGACGTGCTGGCGATGGTCAGCAACCCCAGCTTCGACCCCAACCTGTTCGTCAAGGGCATCAGCTTCAAACAGTACGCCGCCCTGCGCGATTCCATCGACCGCCCGCTGTTCAACCGCGTGCTGCGCGGCTTGTATGCCCCCGGTTCGACGGTGAAGCCGGAAGTGGCCATCGCCGGCCTCGACAGCGGCGTGATCACCCCGGGCAGCCGGGTGTTCGACCCCGGCTACTACGAGCTGCCAAACTACGACCACAAGTACCGCAACTGGAACCGCAGCGGCGATGGCTGGGTGGATATGTACACCGCCATCATGCGGTCCAACGACACCTACTTCTACGACCTGGCGCACAAGCTGGGCATCGACCGCCTGCACGACTACATGGCCGAGTTCGGCCTGGGCCAGAAGGTGTCGCTGGACATGTTCGAGGAAGCGTCCGGGCTGATGCCGTCGGCCGAGTGGAAGCGCGCCACCCGGCGCCAGGCCTGGTTCCCGGGCGAGACGCTGATCCTGGGCATCGGCCAGGGCTACATGCAGGTCACCCCGCTGCAGCTGGCCCAGGCCACCAGCCTGCTGGCGAGCAAGGGCGTGTGGCACCGCCCGCACCTGGCCATGACCGTGGGTGGCGATGCGCCGGTAGACCCCAACCCGATGCCCAATATCGTGCTGCACGACAGGCACGCCTGGGACCAGGTCAGCCAGGGCATGCAGATGGTCATGCACGACCCGCGCGGCATCGCCCGCGCTGCCGCGGCCGGTGCGCAATACCGGATTGCCGGCAAGAGCGGCACCGCGCAGGTGGTGGCGATCAAGCAGGGCGAACGCTACAACCGCGACAAGACTCTGGAGCGGCACCGCGACAATGCCCTGTTCGTCGGCTTTGCCCCGGCTGATCACCCGAGTGTGGTGGTGGCGGTGATGATCGAGAACGGCGAAGCCGGTGGGCGGGTGGCAGGGCCGGTGGTGCGGGAGGTGATGGATGCCTATCTGCTGGATGAGCAGGGGCATCTGAAGCCGGAGTATGCGGGTGGGGTAGTGCCTCGCAGCGTGCCGCACACTTGAGGCTTCTGGGGCCGCTTCGCAGCCCTTTCGCGACGCAAGGCCGCTCCCACAAGTTCAGTGTTGCGTCACAGGCAGCGCAAATCCTGTGGGAGATTCCATGGTTTTTGGCAAGCTTGTTCTTGTCGTGACATCTTTGTTGCCAGTGAGATCGAGCGCCGCCCGCGCGGCGCTTCGCGGGACAAGCCCGCTCCCACATTTGTTGCAACGTGGCCATGTCTGTTAGGCCATGGTTGTCAGCCTTGTTGGTTTGACTCGATTTCTCGGCTGGCGATGCCGCCGCCTCACCAGTCCCAAGACATGCACCAAGGCAGGCAACCATGGCCTGACAGGTTCGGTACGTTGCAACAAATGTGGGAGCGGCGGTGCGGCGATCCGACTTGTCCCGCGAAGCGCCGCGCGGGCGGCGCTCGATCTCACTGGCGCAGAAAGAATCAAGGCATGCTCTATGCACCACCTCACCCACCCAGCCATGCACTGGGCAGCTATGTGCAGCACCCGTGGGCCTTGTGTCGCGATGGGGCTCGAAGCGGCCCCAGCACATAAAAAAACAAAAAGGAATAAGAATATAAAATCTTATTCCTTTTTCATCATTCCGTAATCCTCTATAAATCCCCCAACTGCACAGCCGCCAACACCTGGCCAACTGTCTGCAGCGCAACACACGATCAACAGGCAACGCCCACACGGCAACAGCGCCGCAACCATCAGAAAAGCGCTAACCAGTTGAAATAAAACAATATTCAAACTCGGCACGACGATTGCTCAAGCAAAGTCCCCCGCTCAACCAGAACCGGAGACCTGCCCATGAGCACCCCACTGAACGTCGTAGCCCTGTCCGGCGGCACTGCCCGCCCTTCGCGCACCCTGGCCCTGACCGAGGCGATCCTCGCCGAACTGGCCCAGCACCTGCACATCAAGCCGCACCTGATCGAACTGGGCGAGATCGCCCGCCCGCTGGGCAGCGCCCTGTGGCGCAGCGAACTGCCCGAGGCCGTGGAACAGCAACTGCGCCTGGTAGAAAAAGCCGACCTGCTGGTGGTGACCACGCCGGTGTACCGCGGCAGCTTCACCGGCCACTTCAAGCACCTGTTCGACCTGATCGGCCAGGACGCCCTGGTCGACACCCCGGTGCTGCTCGCAGCCACCGGCGGCAGCGAGCGCCACGCGCTGGTGCTCGACCACCAGCTGCGCCCACTGTTCAGCTTCCTGCAAGCCCTGACCCTGCCCATCGGCGTGTTCGCCAGCCAGGCGGAAATGGCCGACTACCGGGTGTCCAGCGCAGCCCTTGCCGCCCGTATCCGCCTGGCCGCCGAGCGCGCCGTGCCGCTGTTCGGCGCCCATCATGCGCTGCGCAAGAGCGCCTGAGGAGCGGCCATGAATGCACCTGTGAACACCCCCCGGCGCCCTGCCCTGGCCATCGCCCGCGAACTGGCCGGGCAGTTTGCCCAGACCGCCGTCGAGCGCGACGAGCGCGGCGGCACGCCAAAAGCTGAGCGCGACGCCCTGCGTGACAGCGGCCTGCTGTCGCTGGTGATCCCGCAGGCCTTCGGCGGCCAGGGCGCCAACTGGCACGACACCTTCGCGGTGGTGCGCGAGTTCGCCCGGGTCGATAGCTCCATCGCCCACGTGTTCGGCTTCCATCACCTGATGCTGGCCACCGTGCGCCTGTTCTCGCGCCCGGACCAATGGCAACCGTGGTTCGAGCAGACCGCCCGCAAGCAGTGGTTCTGGGGCAATGCCCTGAACCCGCTGGACACCCGCACCGTGGTCAAGCACTTCGATGGCTGGTGCGAGTTTTCCGGCAAGAAAAGCTTCTGCTCCGGCGCCAGCGATTCGGAAATGCTCATCGCCTCGGCGGTGGACGAACGTGCCGGCGGCAAGCTGCTGATCGCCGCCATCCCCAGTGGCCGCACCGGCATCAGCCTGCACAGTGACTGGAACAACATCGGCCAGCGCCAGACCGACAGCGGCAGCGCCACCTTCGAGCGGGTACGGGTGGAGCACAACGAACTGCTGCTCGACCCAGGCCCCCTGAGCACGCCGTTCGCCGCCCTGCGCCCGCTGATTGCCCAGTTGCACTTCGCCAACCTGTTCCTCGGCATCGCCGAGGGGGCGTTCGAGGAGGCCCGCCAGTACACGCTCAAAGAAAGCCGGCCGTGGTTCCGCTCCAGCGCCGCCAGCAGCGCCGAAGACCCATACGTGCTGCGCCATTACGGCGAGTTCTGGGTCGGCCTGGAGAGCGTGCGCCTGCTGATCGAACGGGCCGCACGCCAGCTCGATGCCGCCTGGGCCAGGGAGCACGCCCTCACGGCGCAAGAGCGCGGCGACCTGGCCCTGGCCATCGGCACCGCCAAGGTTGCCGCCAGCCGCCATGGCCTGGACATCTGCAACCGCCTGTTCGAGGTCACCGGCGCCCGCGCCACCCATGCTTCGCTGCGCTTCGACCGGCACTGGCGCAACCTGCGCACGCAAACCCTGCACGACCCGGTGGACTACCGCATCCACGAACTCGGCGAGTGGGCCCTCAACGACAAGCGCCCTGCCCCATCCTTCTATTCCTGAGGATTGCCCATGCAACTGCTGACCCTCCCCCCGTCCCCGACACTGGCCACATCTATTCGGGCCACCGCACAGGTTTTCGAAGACCCCAGGTCGCAGGCGCTGCTCGCCCACCTGCAACAGGTCGCCCCCAGCGAGGCCAGCGTGCTGATCATCGGCGAAACCGGCACGGGCAAGGAGCTGGTCGCACGCCACATCCACAACCTCAGCGGCCGGCGCAACGGCCCGTTCGTCGCTGTCAACTGCGGTGCCTTTTCCGAATCGCTGGTCGAGGCGGAGCTGTTCGGCCATGAAAAAGGCGCCTTCACCGGTGCCCTGGCGGCCAAGGCCGGCTGGTTCGAGGAAGCCAACGGCGGCACGCTGTTCCTCGACGAAATCGGCGACCTGCCGTTGCCGATCCAGGTCAAGCTGCTGCGCGTGCTGCAGGAGCGCGAAGTGGTGCGGCTGGGCTCGCGCAAGAGCATCCCGATCAATGTGCGGGTACTGGCGGCGACCAACGTGCAGCTGGAAAAGGCCATCAACGCCGGGCATTTTCGCGAAGACCTGTACTACCGGCTGAACGTGGTGACCTTGCAGTTGCACCCGTTGCGCGACCGCCCAGGTGACATCCTGCCGCTGGCCCGGCACTTCATCCGCAGCTACAGCGACCGGCTGGGCTACGGGCCGGTGGAGCTGAGCGCCAAGGCCCAGGCCAAGCTGGTGGAATACAGTTGGCCGGGCAACATCCGCGAGCTGGAGAACGTGATTCACCACAGCTTGCTGACCTGCGGCGACGGTACGGTGCAGGCGCAAGACCTGCGCTTGTCCAACCTGCGTATCGAACGGCAGGAGGAAGAGCCTGCGGGCAATGGTGTTGAGGATCTGCTGCAGCGGGCGTTCAGCCGCTTGTTCGAAGAGCAGTCGGGTGACCTGTACGAGAAGGTGGAAAATGCCCTGCTGCGGTCGGCATATCGGTTCTGCCATTACAACCAGGTGCATACCGCGCAGTTGCTGGGGTTGTCGCGCAACATCACCCGTACCCGGCTGATTGCGATCGGCGAGTTGGTGGTGAACAAGCGGCGGGGGCAGGAGCAGCAGGTGCTGGATAACCGGGTGGTGCGGTTGTCGATCTGAATGCTTGTAAACCTGTGCCGGCCCCTTCGCGGGTAAACCCGCTCCCACAGGGGCCGCGCCAAGCTTGAGATCGGCACAGTACCTGTGGGAGCGGGTTTACCCGCGAAAGGGCCGGCACAGGCACCCAAACTGCTAGTTCTGGTCGCCTCCGCGATCATCCCCAACATCATGGTTAGCCCCATCATCAGCGCCATGCCCTACACCGTGGGGCTCGCCCACGTCGTGATTCGCTTCGTGATTCGCCTCATGGTTGGCTTCATGATTTGCTTCGTGGTTGGCCTCGTGGTCAGCGCCATCATCAGCACCATTGCGCCCGCGGCCATCATGGCCTGGGCCGCCATGCCCACCACCATCGCCACTGCCGCCGTGGCCACCACCCGAGCCACCGCCGCCGCTACCACCACCTCCACCGCCATGACCACCGCCGCCGCCACTACCACCACCGCCACCACCATGGCCACCGCCGCCACCACTACCACCACCTCCGCCGCCATGGCCACCACCACCGCCGCTGCCTCCGCCACCACCACCGTGACCACCACCGCCTCCGCCACCACCACCACCACCATCCTTCGCAAATGCGCTGGAGGTACCGCCAATGGAGTCAGGCACCAACACGGCCGAAGCCGACAACACTGCACCGATAGCCAAAGCCAACAAGCATTTCCTGAGCATGATGAGCCTCCGCTTGGAGTAGCACCGGGTTGCACGACGCACCCTGTGATTTCCGGCCCCCCTTGGGGCAACCTGCTAACCAGCGCGGCCTTCCATCTGCAGCGGTTGAACGAGATCCATCTGGACCTGCCGGCCATATATTTCAGAATGTTTCTTGATTTTTTGAGCGTAGCCACGCCGCTGTGCTTGTCACCGACCGGTCATCAGAATGGCTGGCTCGCCAAAGGCCGCTGCACCATGGCCTGGCGAGCCGGGTTGCTCAGGAGGCCGCGCGGGGCATCAGTTCATACGGGTGCTTCCACCCTGGCAACGCCTGGATTCGCGCTTTCCATGCCTCGATGTGGGTGAACTGCGCCAACGCAATGCCAGTGTCCTCCGGCATGAACACATACCCGGCCAGCGACAGGTCAGCGATCGTCAGCCGGCCACCGACCATGAACGGTGTCTTCGCCAGGTGCGCGTCGACGATACGGTAAGCCGCCATGGCACGTTCACGCAGGAACCGGGTCACATCCGTTTCACCGGTTTTCTTCAGGCAGAAAAGAAAACGCAGCGCCGCGTAGTAGCTGGTGAACTTATGGTTATCGAACAGCATCCAGCGCCAGATCTCGCGCTTTTCGTCTTCGTCGCGGGGGCCGAACTGCCCGGTTTTCTCCGCGAGGTAGTCGAGGATCAGCGCAGACTGGGTAAAGGATTTGCCGGCGTGTTCCAGCACCGGCACCTCGCCCTGTTCGTTCACGTCGTCGCGCCAGGCTTGTTCGCGAGTCTGGCCATTGAAGAAATCGACGAACACCGGCTGCCAGTCCTGGCCTGTGAGTTCAAGCATCAGGGCGGCCTTGTAGGCGTTACCGGATTCGGCGAAGCAATGCAGCTTGTAGTCGGGCATGGGGAGAACCTTCATCCATTGAAATGATTGGGCCAGCAGCCCGAGCAGATCACGCCTGGCTGGACAGGGTCAATGCCTGTTTCCGATACGAAGGGAACTACCACCCCACCTGCGCTTTCTTAATCACTGAGTGGTTCAATTACTTGGGCTTCACGCTACTGGAGAACACACCATGCGCCACCTACTCCTCGCCCCTGCGCTGCTGCTCCTGCTGCCTGCCGGTGCTGCCCTGGCTGACGTCGACGCAGGCGACGTCGCAACCTCGGCCGGTGTTTCCGCTTCGCTTTACTCGACCTTCAAGGACGACAAACGGATCATCCCGGCGCGTGACGAGCTTTCGGCCTACGTCGCCAGCGGTGGTGCAATCCGTGGCGCCTATGTGGAGTCGGCGCTGGAACAGGCCCGCAAGGACAACCCAGGCCTGCAGGCCAATGATGAAGAGCTGGCCCGGGCCCTCCTCTCGCAGGATGACCGCATAGCCGATCATTGATTGATTGAGCTAATCCTGCACAGGCCTCTTCGCGGGTAAACCCGCTCCCACAGGCACCGCACCGACTTCAAACCCAGCGCAGCCTCCTGTAGGAGCGGGTTTACCCGCGAAAGGGCCGGCACAGGTAACACCTCAACCCCAGCCATCCATGCGCATGGTAGCCCTTACCAGCCGCTGCTCTTCCTGCTCGATCTCCCGCAAACTGTCGCGGATCCCGTTGATATGCTCGCGCGCCGCGCGCTGCGCCTGCTCGGGCAACTGCTCCATCACCGCGTGATACAACCGCGCATGCTGGCGGTCGATCTGGCGCTTCTGCGCCGGCCGGCAATACAAGTTGTTGACCGAGGCGAACACCGTGCTCAAGGTCAGGTCACTGAGCGATTGCAAGGTATGCACCAGCACCGGGTTGTGCGAAGCCTCGCTGATCGCCCTGTGAAAGGCATGGTCGCGGCGGGCATGTTCACGGGCATCCATCGCTTCTGGGGCTTCGTGCGCAGCCAGCATTTCTTCATAACGCCGGCGGATCAACAAACGGTCGACCTCGGTGGCCCGCAGTGCCGCCAGGCGCGCCGACTCGGCTTCCAGCAACGCCCGCACTTCCAGCAGGTCGAACAGCGTGCGCGGCTGCGAGCCGAACAGGTGCATCAACGGCGTGGCACCCGCATGGCCCGTCAGGTCGGCGACGAACGAGCCGCGCCCCTGCTCGGTGTCGATGATGCCGCGCCCGCGCAGGATGCGCAGGCCCTCACGCAGCGCCGAGCGCGAGCAGCCCAGCTTGTCCACCAGGCGCCGCTCCGACGGCAGGGCCTGGCCCACCTTGAGCACGCCTT
Organism: Pseudomonas shirazica; assembly: GCF_015168335.1. NCBI lineage: Bacteria > Pseudomonadati > Pseudomonadota > Gammaproteobacteria > Pseudomonadales > Pseudomonadaceae > Pseudomonas > Pseudomonas shirazica. The sequence continues at coordinate 1,855,323 of NZ_CP063456.1, read as the reverse complement.
CGACGATCAGCCGCTCGACCCGTTCGGCCACCTGGTCGGCGACCTTGGCCTTGCCTTCAGTACCCACTGCGTACCCTCCTGCTGGTAGGACCACTTCGACCACCTGCTTCAATCTAGCCGGGCAAAGCCGTCAATAACCAGTACCCGTCGCAAAAACTGGTAGGACCAGTTCACCCCGTGCTCGACCGCGGCGGCTGCCACGCGCAGGCTGCAAGGGTGAGCGCTTTGCCAACAACAACAAAAACCGTTGCCGAGTGAGCCGATGAATATCCTGTATGACGAACGCGTCGATGGCGCGCTGCCCGACGTGGACCAGGGGGCGCTGCTGCAAGCGCTGCGCGCTGCCCTGCCGGACCTCGAGATCCTGCACCGCGAGGAAGACCTCAAGCCCTATGAATGCGACGGCCTCTCAGCCTACCGCACGGTGCCGCTGCTGGTGGTGCTGCCCGAGCGCCTGGAGCAGGTGCAGGCGCTGCTCAGGCTTTGCCACCAGCGTGGCGTGCCGGTGGTGGCACGCGGCGCCGGTACCGGCCTGTCGGGCGGCGCCCTGCCACTGGCCAAAGGCATCCTGCTGGTGATGGCGCGGTTCAACCGCATTCTCGAAGTCAACCCGCAGGGCCGCTTCGCCCGTGTGCAGCCCGGCGTGCGCAACCTGGCCATCTCCCAGGCGGCCGCGCCCTACGGCCTGTACTATGCGCCGGACCCGTCCTCGCAGATAGCCTGCTCCATCGGCGGCAATGTCGCGGAGAATGCCGGTGGCGTGCACTGCCTGAAGTACGGCCTGACCGTGCACAACCTGCTCAAGGTGGAAATCCTCACGGTCGAGGGCGAACGCCTGACCCTTGGCAGCGATGCCCTGGACAGCCCCGGTTTCGACCTGCTGGCACTGTTCACCGGCTCCGAAGGCATGCTCGGCATCGTCACCGAAGTCACCGTCAAGCTGCTGCCCAAGCCCCAGGTGGCGCGGGTGCTGCTGGCCAGCTTCGACAGCGTCGAGGACGCCGGCCGGGCAGTGGCCGAGATCATCGCTGCCGGGATCATCCCCGGCGGCCTGGAGATGATGGACAACCTGGCGATCCGCGCTGCGGAGGACTTCATCCACGCCGGCTACCCGGTTGACGCTGCGGCCATCCTGCTGTGCGAACTGGATGGCGTCGAAGCCGATGTGCACGATGACTGCGAACGGGTCGCCGCCGTGCTGGCCCAGGCCGGTGCGCGTGATGTGCGGCTGGCCTGCGACGAGGCCGAGCGCGTGCGCTTCTGGGCCGGGCGCAAGAACGCCTTCCCGGCGGTGGGGCGCATCTCCCCGGACTACTACTGCATGGACGGCACCATCCCGCGCCGCGAACTGCCACGGGTGCTCAAGGGCATCAGCGACCTGTCCGCCGAATACGGCCTGCGCGTGGCCAACGTGTTCCATGCCGGCGACGGCAACATGCACCCGCTGATCTTGTTCGATGCCAACCTGCCAGGCGAGCTGGAACGTGCCGAAGCCATCGGCGGCAAGATCCTCGAGCTGTGCGTGGCCGTAGGCGGCAGCATCACCGGCGAACACGGCGTGGGGCGCGAGAAGATCAACCAGATGTGCGCACAGTTCAACAGCGACGAAATCACCCTGTTCCATGCGATCAAGGCCGCCTTCGACCCGCAAGGCCTGCTCAACCCCGGCAAGAACATCCCCACCCTGCACCGCTGCGCCGAATTTGGCGCCATGCACGTGCACCATGGGCAACTGCCCTTTCCCGAACTGGAGCGTTTCTGATGAGCATGGACCGCGACATCAGCCAGGCCCTGCTGGAGCAGGTCAACCAGGCGCTGAACCAGGCCACGCCGCTGCGTATCCAGGGTGGCAACAGCAAGGCCATGCTCGGCTGCCCGGTGGCCGGCGAGGTACTCGACACCCGCAGCCACCGCGGCATCGTCAGCTACGACCCGACCGAGCTGGTGCTGACTGCCCGCGCCGGCACGCCGCTGCGCGAGATCGAGGCAGCGCTGCACGAGGCTGGCCAGATGCTGCCCTGCGAACCACCGCACCTGGGCCCCGACGCCACCCTGGGTGGCATGGTCGCGGCCGGGCTGTCCGGTCCCAGGCGGCCGTGGGCCGGGTCGGTGCGCGACTATGTGCTGGGCACACGGGTAATCACCGGCTACGGCAAGCTGTTGCGCTTTGGTGGCGAAGTGATGAAGAACGTTGCCGGCTACGACGTGTCGCGGCTGATGGCGGGCAGCTTCGGCTGCCTCGGGCTGCTGACCGAGGTGTCGCTGAAAGTGCTGCCACGCCCGCGCCAGTGCCTCAGCCTGCGCCTGCCGATGGGCCGCCACCAGGCGCTGGCGGAGCTGGCTGAATGGGGCCAGCAGCCGCTGCCGATCAGCGCAGCCTGCCATGACGGCGACGCGCTGTACCTGCGCCTGGAAGGCGGCGAAGGCTCGGTGCAGTCGGCACGCCAGCGCCTGGGCGGCGAGGCACTGGACAGCAGCTTCTGGAGCGACCTGCGCGAGCAGCGCCTGGCGTTCTTTGCCGGCCCCGCGCCGCTGTGGCGCTTGTCCGTGCCCAACACCACCGGCGAGCTGGACCTGCCCGGCCAGCAGCTGATCGACTGGGGTGGCGCGCAGCGCTGGCTCAAGTCCACGGCACCGGCGCAGCACATCCGCGAGCAGGTCGCCAAGGTTGGTGGCCACGCCACCTGCCATGCCCCTGGCGCTGCCAGCAGCCCACCGCTGCCCGCCGCGCTGATGCGCTACCACCGAGCGCTCAAGCAGCAACTCGACCCCCAGGGTGTGTTCAACCCTGGCCGCCTGTACCCGGACCTGTGAGGCCAGACCATGCAAACCAACCTGAGCGAAACCGCCCGACGCCTGGCCCGCGCTGACGAGGCCGAAAGCATCCTGCGCTCCTGCGTGCACTGTGGCTTCTGTAACGCCACGTGTCCCACCTACCAGCTGCTGGGCGATGAACTGGACGGCCCACGCGGGCGCATCTACCTGATCAAGCAGATGCTCGAAGGCGCGCCGATCACCGCCAGCACCCAGTTGCACCTGGATCGCTGCCTGACCTGCCGCAACTGTGAAACCACCTGCCCTTCCGGGGTGAAGTACCACGACCTGCTGGACATTGGCCGCGCCGTGGTCGAACAGCAGGTGCCACGCCCGCTGGGCCAGCGCCTGCTGCGCCAGGGCCTGCGTGCAGTGGTGCCACGCCCGGCGCTGTTCAAGGCCCTGACCCGCAGTGGCCAGGCCCTGCGCCCGCTGCTGCCGGCCACGCTCAAGCGCAAGCTGCCGGCGCGGGTCACCGCCCCCGGCCAACGCCCCGCACCGCGCCATGCGCGGCGGGTGCTGATGCTGGAAGGCTGTGTGCAACCGGCCCTGTCGCCCAACACCAACGCAGCCGCCGCACGCCTGCTGGACCGCCTGGGCATCAGCGTGGTGCCAATCCAGCAGGCGGGCTGCTGTGGCGCGGTGGACTACCACCTCAATGCCCAGGAACAAGGCCTGCAACGGGCGCGGCGCAATATCGATGCCTGGTGGCCTGCCATCGAAGCCGGCGCCGAGGCCATCGTGCAAACCGCCAGCGGCTGCGGCGCGTTCGTGCGCGATTACGGCCACCTGCTGGAAAAGGACCCGCGCTACGCCGCCAAGGCCGCACGGGTCAGCGCTCTGTCCCGCGACCTGGTGGAGGTGCTGCGCGACGAGCCGGTCGAGCAACTGGGCGTGTGCGTCGAACAGCGCCTGGCCTTCCATTGCCCATGCACCCTGCAGCACGCGCTGAAGCTGGGGGGTGCGGTGGAGGCATTGCTGACACGCCTTGGCTTCACCTTGACCCCGGTACCGGACGGCCACCTGTGCTGCGGCTCGGCCGGCACCTATTCGCTGACCCAACCCGAGCTGTCGCTACAACTGCGCGACAACCGCCTCAACGCCCTGGAAAGCGGCAAACCGCAAGTCATCGCCACCGCCAACATCGGCTGCCAGGCCCACCTCGACGGGGCCGGGCGCACACCGGTGCGGCACTGGATCGAAATCGTCGAAGCAGCCTTGAACCCGGAGAACCACCATGCATAGCAAGTCCGTTATCGGCCAGGCCGAAGTCGCCAAAGTGCTGACCGCCGCCCGCCAGGAAGCCCAGGCACAACAATGGAACGTGACCATTGCCGTGGTCGACGACGGCGGCCACCCGCTGGCCCTGGAGCGCCTGGACGGCTGCGCGCCGGCCAGCGCCTACATCGCGATGGAAAAGGCCCGCACTGCCGCACTGGGGCGCAAGGAGACGCGAGATTACGAGGAAATGGTCAATGGTGGCCGTACTGCTTTCGTTACCGCGCCGCTGCTGACCAGCCTGGAAGGTGGCGTACCGCTGCGGGTGGATGGCCAGGTGGTGGGGGCGATTGGCGTGTCCGGGGTCAAGGCCGAGCAGGATGCCCAGGTGGCCAAGGTCGGGGCGGCTGCCCTCTGAATCCTGTGCCGGCCTCTTCGCGGGCTTGCCCGCTCCCACAGGGCTTTCACAAGGCCTGAGACGGGTGCAGCACCTGTAGGAGCGGGTTTACCCGCGAAGAGGCCGGCAAAAGCAACATTTATCCAGAAGCCTGAACTTCGAGCGAACAGACAATGCCAAACCATCCACTCCAGATCGCCCCCACCCTGCAGCGCTTCATCGAAGATGAGGTCCTCCCCGGCACCGGCATCGAAGCCCGCACCTTCTGGCAAGGCTTCAGCACCCTGATCCACGACCTCGCACCACAAAACCGCGCCCTGCTCGCCGAACGCGAGCACCTGCAGACAGAACTCGACAACTGGCACCGCCAGCACCCCGGCCCGATCCGTGACATGGCCGCCTACCAGCATTTCCTGCAAGGCATCGGCTACCTTGTAGAGCCCCCGGCAAGCGTGCAGGTCAGCACCCGCAACGTCGACCGCGAGATCGCCGTGCAGGCCGGCCCGCAACTGGTGGTGCCACTGAGCAACGCCCGCTACGCCCTCAACGCCGCCAACGCCCGCTGGGGCTCGCTGTACGATGCCCTGTACGGCACCGATGCCATCGCCGAAACCGAGGGCACCGAACGTGGCCAGGGCTACAACCCGCAACGCGGCGCCAAGGTGATCGCCTATGGCCGGCAGTTCCTCGACACCGCGGCCCCCCTCGACGGTGCGTCGCACAACGACGCCAAGGCCTACGCGATCAGCCAGGGCACGCTGCAGGTAACCCTGGCCGATGGCCGCCAGGTCGGCCTCAGGCACCCCGCGCAACTGCGTGGTTACCAAGGTGAGCCGAACACGCCAACAGCGATCCTGTTGCAGCATCACCAGCTGCATTTCGAAATCCAGGTCGACCCGGCCAACGCCATCGGCCGGCAGGACCCGGCCGGGGTCAAGGACATCCTGCTGGAGGCCGCGCTCACCACCATCATCGACTGCGAAGACTCGGTAGCCGCCGTGGATGCCGACGACAAGGTCAACGTCTACCGCAACTGGCTCGGCCTGATGAAGGGCGACCTCAGCGAACAGGTCAGCAAGGGCGGCAAGACCTTCGAACGCACCCTGGCCAAAGACCGCCACTACCACGGCGCAGACGGCCAGCCCCTGACTCTGCCAGGCCGCTCGCTGCTGTTCATCCGCAACGTCGGCCACCTGATGACCAATCCGGCCATCCACGACCGCGATGGCCGGGAAATCCCGGAAGGCATCCTCGATGCTGTGGTCACCAGCCTGATCGGCCTGCATGACCTCAAGCGCCGTGGCAATTCCCGCGAGGGCAGCCTGTACATCGTCAAGCCGAAGATGCACGGGCCGGCCGAGGTGGCCTTTGCCGACCAGCTGTTCGGCCGCGTCGAAGCCCTGTTGGGCCTGCCCGCACACACGCTGAAGATGGGCATCATGGACGAGGAGCGGCGTACCAGCGTCAACCTCAAGGCCTGCATCGCCAGCGCCGCGTCACGGGTGGTGTTCATCAATACCGGCTTCCTCGACCGCACCGGTGACGAGATGCACACGGCCATGGAAGCCGGCGCCATGCTGCGCAAGGGCGACATGAAAGGCAGTGCCTGGATCCAGGCCTACGAGCGCAGCAACGTACTGGTGGGGCTGGCCTGTGGCCTGCGCGGCAAGGCGCAAATCGGCAAGGGCATGTGGGCCATGCCCGACCTGATGGCGGCCATGCTGGAACAGAAAGTCGCCCAGCCCAGGGCCGGCGCCAACACGGCCTGGGTGCCCTCGCCCACAGCCGCGACACTGCATGCGCTGCACTACCACCAGGTGGATGTGGCGGCCGTGCAGCAAACGCTGGAACAGGTTGACCTGAATGCCCAGCGCGCCGAGTTGCTGCATGACTTGCTCAGTGTCCCGGTCAGCCCCGAGCGGCTCTGGAGCGCAGCCGAAATCCAGGCCGAGCTGGACAACAACTGCCAGGGTATCCTCGGTTACGTGGTGCGCTGGGTCGAGCAAGGGGTGGGCTGTTCCAAGGTGCCGGATATCCATGATGTGGGCTTGATGGAAGACCGCGCGACCCTGCGGATTTCCGCGCAGCACATTGCCAACTGGCTGCACCACGGGGTGGTCGATGCCGAGCAGGTCGAGGCGACCTTGCAACGCATGGCCGGCGTGGTCGACCAGCAGAATGCCGGGGACCCGGCGTACCGGCCGATGGCCGCCGGTTTCGAGGCATCGCATGCCTTCCGCGCTGCGAGGGAGCTGGTGTTCAAGGGGCGGCAGCAGCCCAGTGGCTATACCGAACCGTTACTGCATGGCTGGCGCTTGCGTTTCAAGCAGGAGGTTGGGCGCTGATGCTGACAGGGGCCGCTATGCGGCCCCACTGCATGAAAACAAGTGGTATTTCGGCACTTTCAGAAGTTTCCTATTCGGCGCTCGGAAGCGTCCTACTTGTTGCCTCTGCCCTCTGAAAACATGATCGGCACTGGATGACGCAAGGTAGCGATCCAGAGGAGGTTCCGCATGCACCTGTACGCCCGCCCCATTGCCGAATTGCGCAGCACCCTGCGCGAACTGCTGGCCCATGACATGAACAACCCCGATGACGACCCGCACCTGTCGGGGGTGATGTTCTTCTGCGCTACCGATGAACGCTCCCGCCAACTGATCGAGCGTATCGAGTTGCTGGCCAGCGAGTTGTTCTTCGACCCGAACGGGCGGGCCATCTCCGAGCATATGAAAGCGGCGGCGGTGGAAGGCGTTCGCATCAAGCGCAACCGCAAGGCGCCGGCGGACGAGACGGTGATACGTATCGCGCTGGCAGACAAGGGCTACATCACGGTGAGTACGGCACGCTTCTGATTACCTACCGCTTGCCTGGGGGCCGCATTGCGGCCCATCGCCGGCAAGCCAGCTCCCACCTCGACTGCACCGACCTCAAGCATTGTGCAGTTCCTGTGGGAGATTGCCCAGCCCTTTGGGCTGCGCTTTCGCGCAGAGAACAAATATCGCTCGTTTGACGCGGCCTGTGTAGGAGCAGCCTTGTGCTGCGAAGAGGCCGGTACAGCCAATAGACAGGCTTTGTCAGCCCCGGCCTCTTCGCAGCACAAGGCTGCTCCTACAGAACCTCGCCGAACCAATGAGTCATGTGTTGTTCTATGAGAGCTGGCTTGCCGGCGATGGGCCGCAAAGCGGCCCCATGCCCTTCCCCGACCAATCCGCTATCCTGAGCACTTCCCCGCTCCGGACCGCTCCATGGAACTGCACATTCGCCTGGAAGGCCGCAAAGGCCTGGCCGACCAGCTTTACCAGCAATTGCGTGCCGGCATCGACAGCGGCCACCTGGCCGCCGGCACCCAACTGCCGCCAAGCCGCCTGCTGGCAGAGCAGCTGGGCGTGTCGCGCAAGACCGTGGCCGAGGCCTATTCCCGGCTGACCTATGACAACCTGCTGAGCGGCGTGGTCGGCCGGGGCACCTTCGTCACCCCGCGCCAGCCGCTGCGCAGCAGCGAATCGCCCGCCACTCCCCTGGCTGGTGCCGCGTCGCTCGAGCGCTGGCAGCAGCGCGCCACCGTGCTGAGCCGACGCCAGCTGGAGGCTCCGTCGCGTTACGACTTCATCGGCGGGGCCTCGAGCAAGGCGCAGTTTCCGTTCGACCAGTGGCGCAGTTGCCTGAACTATGCCCTGCGCCGCAGCCAGCGCCATCCCGAGCGGCAGTTCCCTGCCCAGGGCCTGCCGGAGCTGCGCGAGGCCATTGCCCATCATGTCGCCTATGCCCGCGGCGTGCACTGCAGCGCCGCTGACCTGCTGGTGTGCAACGGCGCCCAGCAGGCACTGGACCTGATCGCACGGGTACTGGTCGAGCCGGGTTGCCAGGTAGCCATGGAAGACCCGGGCTACCCGCCAGCGCGGCAACTGTTCCTGGCCCTGGGTGCGCGCCTGCAATCGGTACCGGTGGACGATGAAGGGCTGTGCGTGGAGCAGATCGCCGACGGCACCCGGCTGATCTATGTGACGCCCTCGCACCAGTTCCCGCTGGGCATGCCGATGAGCGAGCCACGCCGGCACGCCCTGCTGGCACGGGCCGCCGAGCTGGGTGCGTTGATCATCGAAGACGACTACGACTGCGAGTTCCGCTACCACGGCCCAGCCGCAGACGCTCTACAGCGCCTCGACCGCCATGGCCTGGTGGCCTATGTGGGGACCTTTTCCAAGACCTTGCTGCCCGAGTTGCGCCTGGGCTACGCCGTACTGCCGCCCGACGTGCTGAAGGCGGCCTGCGTGGCCAAGCACCTCAGCGACTGGCACAGCCCGACCCTGTTGCAGTGGGCACTGGCGCGCTTTCTCGGCGAAGGCCACCTGAACAAGCACATCCGCCGTTGCCACGAGGTCTACAGCGCCCGTCGCGAACGCATCCTCGCGCGGCTGGGCGGCGACTTGGCACCGTGGTTCAGCGCCATCCCCGCCAGCGCCGGGTTCCACCTCAGCGCCCTGGCTAAACCTGGGGTCGATGTCGAGCTGCTGGCCAACCTCGCACGCAAGGTGGAGGTCGGCCTGTATTCGCTCGCGCCGTTCTTCAGCGAAGCGCCAGTGCGCCCGGGGCTGTTGCTGGGCTTCGGCGCCATCGAGCTGCTGGACATCGACCCGGCGCTGGACCGGGTGCGCGACACCCTGCAGCGCCTCAGTTGACCGGCGCGGCCTTGCCCGCCACTACCGGGCGGGCAATCGCCGCGGCATAACCGCGAGGGTTGAACCACGTGGTAACCAGCAGCATCGCCACCACGGTCACGGTCAGCAGCGTCCACGAGGCCTGGAAATCACCGCTCATGTCGCGCAACCAGCCGGTGACGTAAGGCACGATGCCGGTGATGATGAAGCCGATGCCCTGCACGAACGCCGCCAGGCTGCCAGCCTCGGCAGGCGTCTTCAGGTGCTCCAGGGTCAGCGTCAGGCTCTGGCTGAAGCAGGCGCCCAGGCCGAAACCGATCATCGCCACCCACAGCCCCGAGGCCAGCGTGGGTGCCAGCAGCAGGCCGATAAAACCCACCAGCTGGATCGCCAAGGCCAGCCACAGGCCCGGGCGTCGGTCTGCCCAGCGCCGCAGCAACAGCGGCAAGCCCAATGCACCGGCCACCTGAAAGATGGTCATCAGGCCAACCAGGTCGGCACCGCCCTGGGCGCTGCCACCATGCTCGATGTGATAGGCCGGCAACCAGGCCACCATGCTGGTGTAGCCACCGTTGATCAAGCCAAAGTACAGCGCCAGCAACCAGGCCCGACGCGTACCGAACCAATGACCGCCGGCGGCACCGGCCAGTTTCGGCGCCTCCTGGCGCGGCCGCAGCACGGCCCAGGCCAGCACCGCCAGCACAGCCGGGATCGCCCACACGCCCAGGCCGACCTGCCAATGGCCGAAGTAGCCACTGATGTGCGGCCCAAGCACGGCGGCCAGGCCGCCGCCGCTCATCAGCGCTGCCGAATACAGGCCCATCGCCCCCGCCAGGCGGCCGGGAAACCAGCGGTTGACCAGCCCCGGCATCATGCCCTGCACTACCGCCACCCCCAGGCCGGCGACCACCGCACTGGCAATCAGCGCCCAGGCGCTGCCCAGTTGCAGGCGCCACAGGCAGGCCAGGGCGATGGCAGACAGGCCAGCGAGCATGCCGCCATGTTCGCTGATCCAGCGCCGCAACCAGGGTTGCAGCAAGGGCACCAGGCCCATGCACAGCACCGGCAACGCCGTCAGCAAGGCCGCCTGCTGGTAACCCAGGCCAGTACTTGCGCGCATGGGTTCGAGCAACGGGCCGATGCTGGTCAGGATCGGCCGCAGGTTCAGTGCCAGCAGGATGACCAGCAGCAGGTTCAATGCCGCTCTCATTGTGCGTTGGCCTGTTTCCACTCAAGGTAAAGACCGGCTTCGCCGCTGGGCTTCAGGGCGCGCAGCGGCAGGCTCTGTTGCTGGGGCGGGCGAGCCATCTGCGCGTATACCGCCGCGGTGGACAAGCCGTAGGGTTCGCCCTCGGCGTTGTCGTAGGCAAACCAGGCCCGCTCGATGCCGCACAGGTGCATGGCCGCCAGGCACATCGGGCATGGGTGGCCGCTGGCGTAGACTTCGGCGCCGTCCAGGCGTGCCTGACCCAGGGCATGGCTGGCCTTGCGGATGGCCTGCATCTCGGCGTGGGCGGTCGGGTCCTGGGTGCTGTGGATCTCGTTGACCGCACGCGCCAGCACCTGCCCCTGGTACACCAGCACGGCGCCGAAGGGCCGGCCACCGGCCTGAATGTTGGCGCGGGCCAGGTCGAGCGCTTCGCGCATGTAGCGTTCTTCGGACATGAATCGGTTCCCCTGTTGCAAGACCTGATCATTATCCGGGCTTCGGCGGCCTGGCAGAAATGAAGAGATTGGATGCCTGTCAGTGGCCTCCCAAATGGCCGATTGGCCTCCCGCTTATGCGCGTGATTGGCTATCGGGGAGGCCAACGTGCGGCGCTACAGTAGCGTCATCCCCCCCCACACCCTTTGGAGACAGCCATGCACAACCGTATCGAATGGGCCAAGCACGCCCCCGAGGCCTACAAAGCCATGGTCGGCCTGGAGCAGGCCCTGGCCAAGAGCGGCCTGGAGAATTCCCTGCTGGAACTGGTGCGCCTGCGGGCTTCGCAGATCAACGGCTGCGCCTACTGCGTCAACCTGCACGCCAACGATGCGCGCAAGGCCGGTGAGACCGAGGCACGCCTGCAGACCTTGTGCGTCTGGCAGGAAACCGCCTACTTCACCCCGCGCGAACGTGCTGCGCTGGCCTGGGTGGAGAGCCTGACCAGGCTGCCCGAGCATGGCGCGCCGCAGGCGGAATATGAAGCCTTGCAGGAACACTTCGAGCCGGCCGAGGTGGCCAACCTGACCCTGGCAATTGCCGCCATCAATGCCTGGAACCGCTTCGGGGTCGGGTTTGCCATGGTGCCGGCCTGATCATTGAGCGGTAGCCTGTACCGGCCTCTTCGCGGGCTTGCCCGCTCCCACAGGGATCGCACAGGGCCTGAAAGCTGTGCTGCACCTGTGGGAGCGGGCAAGCCCGCGAAAGGGCCGGTGCAGGTGAACACTACCGCCCGGCCAACCGCGCCCGGTAGCTCCCGGGGCTCTGCCCGGTCCACTTCTTGAACGCCCGGTGAAACGCACTGGGCTCCTGGAACCCGGTCTGCTCGGCAATCTCGGCAATGCTCAACTCCCCTTCGCGCAACCGCTCGAAGGCCATTGCCCGACGCACCTCATCCTTGATCTGCTGGTACGAACGCCCTTCCCGCTCCAGCTGCCGACGGAAAGTACTGGCACTGACCCCCTGCTGCTGCGCCAGCGCCGCCAGCGTCGGCCACTGCCCATAACGCCGCGCCCGCAGGTGCCGGTACACTTCGGCCACCAGCCCGTTCTGGTTGCGAAAGCGAATCACCAGCCCCTGCGGCGCACTGCGCAGGAAGGTTTTCAGGGCCGCCAGGTCCTGCACCACCGGCAGGCGCAGGTAGGCGCTGTCGAACTCCACCTCGGTGCGCCCGCTGCCCAGGCGCAGGTCCGGCCCCCACAGCAGCAGGTCGTCTTCCTGGGCCGGGCGCGACACCGCCAGCTCGGTGCGGTCGATGGCGATCCGCCGCCCGGCCAGCCAGCACAGCATGCCGATCATCAGCACCAGGTAGGTTTCCTCGGCATATACCCGGGTCAGCGGGTCGGCGATGCTCGACTGCACGCTGATCAGCGCCCGCCCGCCACGCACCGTCAGGCTGCCGCGCAGATCGCGCAGGAACAGGCCAAAACCGCCCATGCACTGGCGCAAGGCCTTCTCCAGGTGCGGCTCCAGGATCAGGCCCCGGCAGATCAGGGCGAAACTGCCCGGCGGCATGCCGTGGCTGTCGAGGCGGAAGAACTCATCGTCCAGGCGCTGGATCAGCGCCAGCCACAGCTGGGCGAAGGCCTTGGCCGGTACGCGCGCCTGGGGCTGCTCGAGCAGTTGTGGGTCGATGCCCACCGCACGCAGCTGCGCATCGCGTTCGGCGGGGCAGTCGCGCAGGGCATGAAGCATGGCATTGAGGAAGTACACGGCGACCGAATCGCTATCGCGCATGGCGGTTTTCGCTGTCTATGCTGAGTGGCAAAAAGTGCCAGGTTGTCTGAACAGTTCCGGCATAGGCTGCAACAGAGCCTTTGCCTAGACTCGGTCCCACTCCGGGATCGTCGGCCATTCTCGCAGAGCCTGGCCCGGTCCCGCCATGCCTTCGCAATCGGAGCCCCTATGAGCAGCGCAGAAATCTACGTCGTCAGTGCCGTCCGTTCAGCCATTGGTGGCTTTGGCGGTTCCCTCAAGGACCTGCCGCTGGCCGACCTGGCCAGCGCCATCACCCGCGCCGCCATCGAGCGCTCGGGCGTGGCCGCCGAGCAAGTCGGCCACCTGGTGATGGGCACGGTGATCCCCACCGAACCGCGTGACGCCTACCTGGCCCGCGTAGCAGCAATGAACGCCGGCATCCCCAAGGAAACCCCGGCATTCAACGTCAACCGCCTGTGCGGCTCGGGCCTGCAGGCCATCGTCTCGGCAGCCCAATGCCTGCTGCTCGGCGACACCGACGTGGCCGTGGCGGCGGGCGCCGAATCCATGAGCCGTGGCCCGTACCTGCTGCCGCAGGCACGCTGGGGTGCTCGCATGGGTGACCTGCAAGGCATCGACTACACCGTCGGCGTGCTGCAGGACCCGTTCGAACACTTCCATATGGGCATCACCGCCGAGAACGTTGCGGCCAAGCACGGCATTACCCGCGAAATGCAGGATGAACTGGCCCTGACCAGCCAGCGCCGCGCCGCTCGCGCCATTGCCGAAGGCCGCTTCGCCAGCCAGATCGTTCCGCTGGAACTGAAAACCCGCAAGGGCAGCGTTCAGTTCAGCACTGACGAGCATGTGCGTGGCGAGGTGACCGCCGAGCAACTGGCAGGGATGAAGGCGGTGTTCAAGAAAGACGGTACCGTTACCGCCGGCAACGCCAGTGGCATCAACGACGGCGCTGGCGGCCTGGTACTGGCCACTGGTGATGCGGTGCGCCGCCTGGGCCTGAAGCCCCTGGCCCGCCTGGTGGGCTATGCCCATGCCGGCGTCGAGCCTGAACTGATGGGCCTTGGCCCGATCCCGGCCACCCGCAAGGTGCTGGAGAAGACCGGCCTGAGTGTGCAGGACCTGGACGTGATCGAGTCCAACGAAGCCTTCGCTGCCCAGGCCTGTGCCGTGGCTCGCGAACTGGGCTTCGACCCGGAAAAGGTCAACCCCAACGGTTCGGGCATTTCCCTGGGTCACCCGGTGGGCGCCACCGGCGCGATCATCGCCACCAAGGCCATCCATGAGCTGCAGCGCATCCAGGGCCGCTATGCCCTGGCCACCATGTGCATCGGTGGTGGCCAAGGCATCGCCTTGGTCTTCGAGCGCGTCTGACGGAGCCTGACACATGAGCATTGAACAGATTGCCGTGATCGGCGCAGGCACCATGGGCAACGGCATTGCCCAGGTGTGTGCGGTGGCCGGCTACCAGGTGCTGCTGGTGGACGTTTCCGACGCTGCGCTGGAGCGCGGCGTGGCCACCTTGAGCAAGAACCTCGAGCGCCAGGTCGCCAAGGGTACCCTCGACGCCGACAAGGCGGCCGCTGCCCGCACCCGCATTCGCACCAGCACCGACTACACCCAGCTCAGCAGCGCGCAAATGGTGATCGAAGCCGCCACCGAGAACCTGCAGCTCAAGCAGCGCATCCTGCAGCAGGTGGCCGCCAACGTCGCCGCCGACTGCCTGATCGCCACCAACACCTCGTCGCTGTCGGTCACCCAGCTGGCGGCCAGCATCGAGCACCCCGAACGCTTCATCGGCGTGCATTTCTTCAACCCGGTGCCGATGATGGCGCTGGTCGAGATCATTCGCGGCCTGCAGACCAGCGACAGCACCTACGCCCAGGCGCTGGTGGTGACCGAAAAGGTCGGCAAGACCCCGATCACCGCCGGCAACCGCCCAGGGTTCGTGGTCAACCGCATCCTGGTGCCGATGATCAACGAAGCGATCTTCGTGCGCCAGGAAGGCCTGGCCAGTGCCGAGGACATCGACACCGGCATGCGCCTGGGCTGCAACCAACCGATCGGCCCGCTGGCCCTTGCCGACCTGATCGGCCTGGACACCCTGCTGGCAATCATGGAGGCCTTCCATGAAGGCTTCAATGACAGCAAGTACCGCCCTGCCCCGTTGCTCAAGGAAATGGTCGCGGCCGGTTGGCTGGGGCGCAAGAGCGGCCGCGGTTTCTTCACCTACTGAGGAGCGAACGCCATGCCCCCGGTCAATGCCGCGATGCGCTGTGCCAACTTTGAAGAGCGACGTGACCGGGCCATGGCGCTGTTTGCCGAAAAGGGCTTCGGCCAGGTCAGCATGCGCGAGCTGGCGGCCCATGTGGGGCTTACCGCAGGCTCGCTATATCACCACTTCCCCAGCAAGCAGGACCTGCTGTACGACCTGATCGAGGAGTTGTACGAGGAATTGCAGGCCACCCTGGACCAGGGGCGCCGGGCAATGGCTCGCGGGGCGTCGGCGCTGAGCTGCCTGATTGCCGCGCACTGGCAGCTGCATGCCGAGCGGCCCATGCAGTTTCGCCTGGCGGAGCGTGATTTCTGTTGCCTGAGCGACGACCAGCAGGCGCGCCTGGCCTTGTTGCGCAAGCGCTATGAGGCGGGGTTGCTGAGGTTGATCGCACCGCAGGCGAAGGTGCAGGGGGAGGCCTTGATGGCCACGGCGCATGTGGTGGCGACACTCCTGAACCAGTTGCCGGGGCTGTTGAAGGCCTTGCCCGAAGAACAGGGGCTGGGGTTGATGGAAAGCATGCTGGTGGGTGGGCTGGAGCGGACCCTGCGCTAGCCTGCTCCGGCCCTATCGCCGGCAAGCCAGCTCTCATAGAACAACACATGACTCATTGGTTCGGCGAGGTTCTGTAGGAGCAGCCTTGTGCTGCGAAGAGGCCGGTACTGACAAAGCCTGTCTGTTGCTTGTACTGGCCTCTTCGCAGCACAAGGCTGCTCCTACAAAGGCCGCGTCAGACGAGCGATATTTGTTCTCTGCGCGACAGCGCAGCCCAAAAGGGCTGGGTAATCTCCCACAGGTACACCACAAGCCTGAAGACCTGTGGTGTACCTGTGGGAGCTGGCTTGCCGGCGATAGGGCCATCAGCTTTAACGCAACAGGAACTGGATCTGCTCGTGCAA
The DNA here is from genome assembly GCF_015168335.1 of Pseudomonas shirazica. Classification (NCBI taxonomy): domain Bacteria; kingdom Pseudomonadati; phylum Pseudomonadota; class Gammaproteobacteria; order Pseudomonadales; family Pseudomonadaceae; genus Pseudomonas; species Pseudomonas shirazica. The sequence goes on along the minus strand of NZ_CP063456.1, from coordinate 1,839,642 downwards.
GGTATCCAGGTCGAACGGCTTGGCCAGGATCGGTGCCTTGCGGGTGATCGGGCTGCCGGACTCGAGAATCTCCGCCGGGTAGCCGCTGATGAAGATCACCTTCAGGTCCGGCCGCAACTTCACCGCCGGCTCGGCAATGTCCACCCCGGAAATCCCGCCCGGCAAGCGGAAGTCCGTCACCATCAGGTCGAGGTGCGGCTTGCTCGCCAGGATCGCGAACGCCTGCTCGCCATCCTCGGCCACCAGCACGTGGTAGCCCTCGCCTGCCAGGTAATCACGCAGGATCATGCGAATCGCCGGTTCGTCCTCGACCACCAGTACTACATCTTGTGCATCTTCACTCATGTCAACGCCTTGAAATACTTACAACTGGCCATCAGACCCCAGGCTCACGCAGAGGTTGCCCTTGCCTGGTCGTTTTGTTGTTCGCAGGTTGCCAGTGGCAATTGCAAGGTGAAGGTGGCGCCTTTGCCCTCTTCACTCTCCACCAATATGCGCCCGCCATGGGCCTGGACGATCTGCTCCGATATGTACAGCCCCAGGCCCAACCCACCACTGGCCTGCTGGGTGGCGACCCGCTCGAACTGCTGGAATATGCGCTGCTGGTTGGCCACGCAGATGCCTATGCCATGGTCCTGCACCTGCACGCAGGCCTGGCCGTCCTGCTCGAACACCCGCACCTGTACCGGTTTGCGCTCACCATAACGCAAGGCATTGGACAACAGGTTGGCCAGCACCTGCTCGATGCGAAACTCGTCCCACTCGCCCAGCAGCGGCTCGCAGCGTTGCAATTCGATATGGGTGTCCAGTGCGCTGGCCTGGGCAGCAAAGTTCTCCACCAGGCCGCGCACCAGCAGGCCCAGGTCGAACGCCTTGGGCCGCAGCGACAGTTTGCCGGTGCGGATGCGCGATACATCGAGCATGTCTTCGACCAGGCGGATCAGGCTGTTGATCTGCCGCTCGTCGCGCTCGACCATGGCCTGCAGCTTGTCGACGCTGAAGGCGGCAAGGTTGCCGCGTGCCAGGTGCAGCTTGCGCAGCTGGGTTTCCAGGATCAGGCCATTGAGCGGGGTGCGCACCTCGTGGGACACGATCGACATGAAGTCATCGCGCATGCGCACGGCATGCTCCAGTTCACCCCGCGCCGTCTGCAGCTGGGCCAGCAGCAGCTCCTGCTCCTGGCGGCTGCGTTCCAGGGCCTGCAATTGGCGGTCGAGCACCTTGCGCTGGCGGTACAGGTCGACGAACACCGACACCTTGCTCTTCACCGCCAAGGTGTCGAGCGGCTTGTGCAGAAAGTCCACCGCGCCGCTTTCATAGCCTTTGAACGCGTAGTTCATCTCGCGCCCGGCGGCAGTGACGAACACGATGGGGATGTTGCGGGTCTTTTCCGTGCCGCGCATCAGCTCGGCCAGCTCGAAACCGTTCATGCCCGGCATCTGCACGTCGAGAATGGCCAGGGCGAACTCGTGCTCGAGCAACAGTGACAACGCTGCCTCGGCCGACTGGGCCTGGTGCACCTCGCGGTCTTGGCCCTGGAGCAGGGCGTCGAGGGCCAGCAGGTTTTCTGGCAGGTCGTCGACGATCAGCAGTTTGGCGATGGTGTGGCTTAGCATGCGCTGGGTTCCAGGGCGGCGAGCAATCGCTCGATGCCACTCAGAGAAAGAATATGGTCGGGCTGGTGCAGGGCCAGTGCGGCCTCCGGCATCAACGCCACTTGTGCGTCGCAAGGGTCCTGGACCACGGTCCGGCCCCCGTTGCGCTTGATATAGGCAAGGCCTTCTGCGCCATCCTCGTTGGCCCCGGTGAGCAACATGCCCAGCAGGCCGGCACCATAGGCATCGGCCGCCGACATGAACAGGTAGTCGATCGCCGGCCGGGAAAAATGCACCGGCGGCTCCTGGCTCAGCGACAGGGTCAGGTCACGCTCCACCGACAGGTGATAACCTGGCCCGGCCACGTAGATCTGCCCGGGGCGCAGCGGCTGTTTGTCACAGGCCTCGCACACTGGCCGCCGCAGGCGACGTTGCAGCACCTCGGCCAGCTGGCTGTGGCGGTCATCCGGCAGGTGCAGCACGCAAATTACCGGAATGGCGAAGCCGGCCGGCAACGCGCCCAGCACACTGAACAGCGCTGTAACGCCGCCGGCCGAGGCGCCGATCACCATCGCGCGTACGCCTTTCATGACTTGCGGTAGATCCGTTCGGGCTTGACCAGCGGTTCGAAGCGCTCGCTGTAGGCGGAAAAATCCACCGATTCCTTGCTGCCCAGCACCAGGAAGCCGCGGTGGCACAGGGACTCGTGGAACAGGCCCAGGGCGCGGTCCTGCAGTTCCTTGTTGAAGTAGATGAGCACGTTGCGGCACGACACCAGCTGGGTTTCGGAAAACACGCTGTCGGTGGCCAGGCTGTGGTCGGCGAAAGTCACGTTGTCCCGCAGGGTGCTGTCCATGATGGCGTTACCGTAGGCTGCCGTGTAGTACTCGGCAAAGTCCCGTCGGCCACCGGCGATGCGATAGTTTTCGGCGTACTCGCGCATGCTCTGCATCGAGTAGATACCCTGCTTGGCCTTGTCCAGCGAATGCGGGTTGATGTCGGTGGCATAGATGATGGTGCGCTCCAGCAGGCCCTCCTCGCGTAGCAGGATGGCCATTGAATACACCTCCTCGCCCGTGCTGCAGCCGGCAATCCACACCTTGATCGACGGCCAGGTGCGCAGCAGCGGCACCACTTCGTTGCGCAGCGCCAGGTAGTGCCCCGGGTCGCGGAACATCTCGCTGACCGGGATCGTCAGGTACTGCAGCAACTGCATGAACATGCCAGGGTCGTGCAGCACGCGCTCCTGCAGCGCCGACACCGTCAGGCAGTCGAACTGGCGCAGCGCATGCAGGATCCGGCGTTTGATCGACGCGCCGGAATAGTTGCGGAAATCGTAGCTGTACTTGAGGTAGATGGCCTCGATCAGCAAGCGGATTTCGATATCGGTGTTACGTTCGCTAGTCAAATTCGCTCCAGTTGTGGCAGCCACACACGGATCAGCGAGAACAAGCGGTCCAGGTCGATCGGTTTGGCCAGGTAATCGTTGGCGCCAGCCTGCAGGCAACGCTGCTGGTCATCCTTCATCGCCTTGGCGGTCACGGCAATGATCGGCAGCTTGCGCCAGCGTGGTTGCTGGCGGATCAGCCGGGTAGCCTCGAAGCCGTCCATTTCCGGCATCATCACATCCATCAACACCAGGTCGATGTCGTCATGCTGCTCCAGGCGCTCGATGGCCTCGCGGCCGTTGCGGCCGATTTCGACGATCGCGCCCTTGTGCTCCAGCGCGCTGGTCAGGGCAAAGATGTTGCGCACGTCGTCGTCCACCAGCAGCACCTTGCGGCCTTCGAAAACCTTGTCGCGGCTGCGCGCGGTCTTGAGCATGCGCTGGCGTTCGTTGGACAGCTGCGACTCGACCTTGTGCAGGAACAGCGTCACTTCGTCGAGCAGGCGCTCCGGCGAGCGGGCGCCCTTGATGATGATCGAGCGCGAATACTTGAGCAGGTCGGCTTCTTCTTCGCGGGTAAGGTTGCGCCCGGTATACACGATCACCGGCGGGAAGGCACGGATGTCTTCGGCGGTCATGCGCTTGAGCAACTCGTTGCCGAGCATGTCCGGCAGCTTGAGGTCGATGATCATGCAGTCGTAGATATTCTCGCGCAGCAACGCCAGGGCATCCTGGGCCAAGGCCACAGCGGTGATCTCGACATCGTCGTCGCCGATCAGGCGGGCAATGCTCTCGCGCTGCAGGTCGTCGTCTTCCACCAGCAGGATGTGCTTGAGCTTCTGGGTCAGCTTGGCCTCCAGCCGGGCGAAAACTTCCTTGAGTTGTTCACGGCTGGTGGGCTTGACCGCGTAGCCGACGGCACCCATGTGCATGGCGGCCTCGACGCGGTCCTCAACGGAAATGATATGCACCGGGATGTGCCGGGTGCTCGCTTGCTCCTTCAGGCGTTGCAGCACGGTCAGGCCGGAATGGTCGGGCAGGCGCATGTCCAGCAGGATGGCATCGGGGATGTACTGCACGGCCAGTTCGAAGCCCTCGTCGGCGCCCTGCGCCACCAGGCAGCTGTAACCCAGCTCGTGGGCCAGGTCGAAGAGGATGCGGGCGAAGTTCGGTTCGTCTTCGATCACCAGGATGCAGCGGTTGCCGAACGGCGCGCGCTCACGGTCATCGGCAAACACTGGTGTCGGGCGTTTCGGTGCTGCCACCACTGGTGCCTGCTGCGCGGGTGGCAGGCTATCGACCGCAGGGCGCAGGCTGAGCGGCTCGATATCCTGCGCCACGCGCTCATAGCGCTCCGGCAGGATCAGGCTGAATACACTGCCCTGGCCGGGGCTGCTGTCGACGCTGATCTGCCCACCCAGCAGGTGCGCCAGGTCGCGGGAAATCGACAGGCCCAGGCCTGTGCCGCCATAACGGCGGTTGCTGGTGCCATCCACCTGGTGGAATGCGCCGAAGATCGCCTGCTGCTGGTCGGCGGCGATGCCGATGCCGGTATCGCGCACGGCAAAGACGATGCCGGTGCCAGGCTGGTAACCGATGTTCAGGCTGACCTGGCCGCGCTCGGTGAACTTGATGGCGTTGGACAGCAGGTTCTTGAGAATCTGCTCCAGGCGCTGGCGGTCGGTGAACAGCGTGGCCGGCACCTGCGCCTCGGTGGTCACCTCGAAGGCCAGGCCCTTGTGCCCGGCCAACGGCTCGAACATGCCACGCAGGCCTTCGACCAGGCGTTCCAACTGGGTGCTTTCGGGGCGCACTTCGAGCTTGCCTGCTTCCACCTTGGCGATGTCGAGAATGTCGTTGATCAGGTTGAGCAGGTCGTTGCCGGCCGAATAGATGGATTCGGCGAACTTGACCTGCTCGTCGCTGAGGTTGCCCTCGCCGTTTTCCGCCAGCAGCTTGGCCAGGATCAGCGAGCTGTTCAGCGGCGTGCGCAACTCGTGGGACATGTTGGCGAGGAATTCGGACTTGTACTTGCTCGAACGCTGCAGTTCCTCGGCGCGCGCCTGCAGCTCGTCCTGGGCCTGGAGCAGTTCGTCGTTCTTGCGGTCCAGCGCCTCGGTGCGCTCCGACAGCTGCTCGTTGGTCTGCTCAAGCTCCGCCTGCTGGGTTTCCAGGTGGGCCTGGGACTCCTTGAGCACGCGGGATTGCTCTTCGAGCTCTTCGTTGGCGGTTTTAAGTTCTTCCTGCTGCACTTGCAGCTCTTCGTTCAGTTGCTGGGTTTCGGCCAGCACCTCCTGCAGGCGCTGCCGGTAACGGGCGCTTTCGATGGAAATACCGACGTTGCCACGGACCCGCTGCAGCATCTCTTCGTCACGCTCCTGCAACGGCCGCAGGAAGCCCAGCTCCAGCACGCCGTTGATCTGCCCGTCGTCGCTGGAGGGCATCAGCATGGCACTGCGCGGCAGGCCCCTGCCAAGGCCGGAACTGAGGTGGAAATAGTCTTCAGGCAAGTCGTCCAGACGCAGCAGCCTCGCTTCGCGCACGGCCTGGGCCAGCAGCCCCTCGTGGTCACCCAGTACCTGCTCGCGCGCCTGCTCCTCGGCATCCAGGCCATAGCTGGCAACACGCACCAGGCGGCCATGTTCGTCACGCACGTACAACGCACCTACCACGCTGCCCAGGTAGCTGGCGAAGAAACGCAGGATGTTGTCACCGAGCATGGGCAGGGTCAGCTGGCCAAGCACCTGTTCGGACAGTTGCGTCTGCCCGTTGCGCAGCCAGGCCTGATGCTCCAGGCGTTCGGCGGCGCGCTGCTGGGCCTGGAAGTTTTCGTCATAGGTAGCGGACAGCGTCAGCAGGTCGCGCCGCCCGAGGTAGGCCAGCAAGGCGCTGAGGCCGACGATGAACAGCACGAAGGACGACATGACCGTGACGGTCACACTGTTGACCCGCTCGTTGCGCGCCATGCGCAATTGTTGTTCGCTGCCGATGAGGTTGTCGAACTCCTTGCGGATCTCGTCGGTCAGGCGCTTGCCGCGGCCGTTGCCGATCAAGGCGCGGTAATCACCCTGGCTGCGGCGCAAGTTGATCATCTCGCTGCCGAAGGTGTTCCACGCTTGCTGCAGGGCGATCAGCCGGTCGATGCGTTCGACCTGTTGCGGGTTGTCCTCGACCATGCCGCGCAGGCTCTGCAGGCTGCCGAAAATGCGCGGCTTGGCCACCTCGTAGGGGTCGAGGAAACGCTCATCGCCGGTGATCAGGAAGCCACGCATGCCGGTTTCCATGTCGATCGACAGTTTGACCGCTTCGTTGGCATTGCCGATTACGCGGTCGGTGTGCTCGACCCACTGCAAGGCCGAAAGCAGGTAGTTGATCACCGCAACGAAGGCCACGGCCCCCAGCAGGCCAACCCCCAGGGGTAGGCCGACGTTGCGGCTCAACAGCTTGCGGAAGCTTCGCTGGTCCATCGAGGCTGCTTGAATCATGTGAAAACGCCCGAGCTAAAAGTCCATTGAAAGGTGTGGCGGATCTGTCGTTGTCATTATCTGCCACTGCGCCGTCCTGTTAAGCGAGTCTAACCAGCTTTGCCGGGTCTGGCAGGGCATTTAGCCAGTATTTGAAGGCAGCGTGCGCCAAACGTTCCATCTGATTGCAGTGCCCGGTATCCTCGGGAACTTCTGCTGCCATCTGGAGCACAGATTAAAGACATTCATTAGCACAGGATCCGAACCATGCACCTTCTGGTAGTCGAAGACGACGACATCGTACGCATGCTGATGGTCGAAGTGCTCGACGAACTGGGCTACACGGTCATCGAGGCGGACAGTGCCGGCGCGGCGCTGCGCATTATCGAGGACCCGGGCCAGGAGTTGGCGCTGATGCTGACCGACGTGGGGTTGCCAGACATGGGTGGCGAAGAGCTGGCCGGCAAGGCGCGCGAGCTGCGGCCGCTGTTGCCGGTGCTGTTCGCCAGTGGTTATGCCGAGAACGTCAATGTACCGGAGGGCATGCACCTGATCGGCAAGCCGTTCAGCATCGACCAGTTGCGCGACAAGGTACAGGCCATTCTGGGTAACCCTTGAAATCGGTGTCGCCTGGTTCGCGGGCTTGCCCGCTCCCACAGGGTCAGCACAAGTTTGAGTGCAGTGGAATACCTGTGGGAGCGGGCGAGCCCGCGAAGAGGCCGGCACAGGCTGTAGCTGACTACAGCTCCCTGCGCAACAGGTAGCTATCCATGATCCACCCCTTGCGCGCCCGCTCCCGCTCACGCACCTCCAGTATCTGTGCCTTCACCGTTTGCAACGGCCCGGCAATCAGCACCTCATCCGCAGTCCCCAGGTACGCGCCCCAGTAGATCATCAACGCCGGATCATCGAGCCGGGCAAACGCGCACTGCCCGTCGAGCATCACCAGCACATTGTCGATCTGCCCCTGCCCGGCCAGGCGCCGCCCTGGCAATACGGTCAACGGCTCACCGATGCGGTTGAGCGGCACCTGATGGCGCGCTGCCAACGCCTGCACGCTGCTGATGCCCGGAATGACCTGCAGGCGCAGCGCCACACCACGCTCGCGGACCAGGCCAAGGATGCGCAGGGTGCTGTCGTACAGCGTCGGCTCGCCCCACAGCAGAAAGGCGCCGGTTTCACCGTCGCCTATCTCCTGTTCGATCAGTTGGGCATACAGCGCCGCACGCTGCCGGTGCCAGTCCTGCACCGCGCCCAGGTAGTCTTCCGCGTGGCCGTCGCGTTCAGGGTCAGCCACCTGCACCAGGCGATAGCCGCCCTCGGGCCGGTAGCGTTGCAGGATGGCCTTGCGCAGGCGCAGCAGTTCGTCCTTGTCGCCGCCTTTGTCGAGCACGAAGAACACACTGGTCTGGCGCAGTGCATCGACCGCCTCGTAGGTGACCTGGCGCGGGTCACCCGGGCCGATGCCGATCAACAACAGGTCTTTCATTGCCCTGCCCTTTGCGGGAACCAGCAGCCATTGTCAGGTGGCTGCCGGTATTTGGCAAAGCGCCCCGTCAGAAGATGGAGAAGTTGTAGCTGACGATGACTCGTGTCTCGTCCATGTCACGCGCCCATTTTTCATAATTGCTGCGGTAAGTGGAATTACGCAGGCGCACGCTTACGTCCTTGAACGTGCCACTTTGCACCTGGTACTTGAACTCGGTGTCGCGTTCCCATTCTTTGCCTTCGGCCGTACTGCCCGGCACCTTGATATTGTCACCGTTGATGTAACGGGTGAAGAAGGTCAGGCCAGGCACGCCCAGGGCCTTGAAGTCATAGTCATAACGCACCTGCCAGGAACGCTCCTGGGCGGCGGCGAAGTCGTTGACCTGGGCATAGTTGACCAGGTACGGGTTGGTGCCATCCAGGTATGGCATGGCACTGTCGCCATACATGCGCTGCCAACCGGCACTGAGCTTGTGGCCACCCAGGCTGTAGCCGAGCATGCCGCTGAACGCGCGATGGTCGATTTCGCCGGCGCGGGCATTGCCGATGTCATCACTCTTGATCAAGCGCAGGTCTGCCGACAGGCTGCCCACCGCCAATGGCTGGCTGGCCACCAGGCCGAGGAAGTGCTGGCGGTAGATGTTCTCCAGCTTGGCCACCTGGTACTGGGCGCTGAAGCGTTCGTTGAAACGGTAATCGACACCAGCCAGGTCAAAGTGATCAGCCTCGATATCGCAGGCATAGCGCTTGTTCTTGCAATGCACGCGAATGTCCTGGCGGTCGGTGGAATCCCGTGCGGTGTACTTGTCCAGGCGGGCCAGGGTGAACTTCAGGTCGCGCACTTCTTCGGAAGTGAGCATGGCGCCATGGAACATGGTCGGCAGCAGGCGGCCATCGTTGTACTTGAGCAGCGGTACATCCGGCATCATCGAACCGTATTTAAGCACGGTACTGGAAACCTTGACCTTGGCCGCCAGGCCCATCTTCGCGTACTGGTCGGCCGAGTGGCGCGGGTCGTGACCGGAAGACGGCAACAGGCCGCTGTTACTGTCCGCCGGGCTGGAGTCAAGTTTGAAGCCGAACATGCCCAGCGCATCCACGCCAAAACCTACCGGGCCCTGGGTATAACCCGACTGCACATTGAGGATGAAACCTTGTGCCCATTCTTCGCGTTTGGACGCACCCTGGCTGGAACTGCTGTGGCCGTCACGAAAATCCCGGTTGAAATAGACATTGCGTGCTTCGACCTTTGCACTGCTGTCTTCAAGAAAACCGGCGGCCTGGGCATTGACGCCGGCACACAACAGGAACAAGCCGGCAACACGACGCCCGGGGGCGAGGGGGAAAGGGGCAAACATGGGAGAAAACATCCAGAATCAAGGCGAGTAAACAACCTGTGGCACGTGCTGGCCACGGTACTGCGAGGGGGCCGAACAATAGCCGGCCATCATCTGAAATTATCGCGCGAAGGCTCTGGCACGGGCCATTGGACCATGGTCTAAGCGCGCCACAAGACAACCGCGGAAAATCCGGACAATACCGCACGCAAAACTAGGAAAGTTCCTTGCTTACTTACAAAAAGTTTGCAGTTTACCCAGTGCCCATGAATGACTACACTCGATATCAGCGAACAGCGGAACCCACCCGCGTGGCCGGCGTTTTTATTCTTCTTCAATGTTCGTCACGCCCTGCCACGACCGACGTACAGGAGTGATTACAGTGTCCAGACTTGCAGAGTTTCGTGCTGCCGAAAAAGCGCTCCAGGAACAGATGGCGCAACTGGAAGCGTTGAAAAAGGATGCCGGCCTCAAACGCGAAATCGAATTCGAGCAGAAACTAGTCGGCCTGATGAAAAGCTACGACAAGAGCCTGCGCGATATCATCGCCATCCTCGACCCGAAGGCAGTGGCCCGGGTTTCCAGTGCAGCACCCAAGCAACAGCGCCGCGCGCGCGTGGTGAAGGTTTACACCAATCCGCATACCGGCGAGCGAATCGAGACCAAAGGCGGCAACCACCGTGGGCTCAAGGCCTGGAAAGAACAATACGGCGCCGCCACGGTAGAAAGCTGGGTACGCTGATGAAACGTCCACACGCACTTCACACTTTTTTCACAAGGGCTGGCTCAGTATCGAGACAGCTAAAGGACTAGCGACCCCATCACGCGCCCGCACATGCGGGCCTCTAATTCCAGCGCCCTGCCTTGTGCAGGGCGCTTTCATTTGCGCAATCGGCACACTGCCGTATCATGGCCAGCCTGTCTGTTTTGCCGGTGCCCTGCGCCCGGCCCCGTCTCAGGAGTTCCCATGAGCCTGCACGATCTGCAAACCCTGCCTGGCGTCACCGCCCAACCGGATGCCGCCACCGCCCAGTTCGTCTTCAACCACACCATGCTGCGGGTCAAGGACATCGAGAAGTCCCTGGACTTCTACACCCGCGTGCTGGGCTTCCGCCTGGTGGACAAGCGCGACTTCCCCGAAGCTGCCTTCAGCCTGTACTTCCTGGCCCTGGTCGACCCGGCGCAGATCCCGGCCGATGACAACGAACGCCACCAGTGGATGAAGTCTATTCCGGGCGTGCTGGAACTGACCCACAACCACGGCACCGAAAACGATGCCAATTTCGCCTACCACAACGGCAACACCGACCCGCGCGGCTTTGGCCACATCTGCGTCTCGGTACCGGACGTACGCGCCGCCTGCGCACGCTTCGAGGCACTGGGTGTACCGTTCCAGAAACGCCTGCAGGACGGGCGCATGAACCACCTGGCCTTCGTCAAGGACCCGGACGGTTACTGGGTCGAAGTCATCCAGCCGACCGAACTCAAAGGCTGAGCATTCATCGCTGTTCGCTCGTCGGGCCGGGAACTCCCGGCCCTTTGCTGTGGTATATGAAGGTAACTGCTTCACATGCCACAGCGAGGTAAGGACGATGCAATCTCTTCACTGTGAATATCGCAAGCACACCATCACCGCCAGCGTGATGCCCCACCCCGATTCCCCCCTGCCCTATGCCGCCGGGTGCCTGATTACCGACCCCGACGGGCACACCAGCAGGCGCATGTCGATGCCGATGAAGTTCTTCTCCGACCTCGAGAATGCACAGCATGTATCGCTGGCCCATGGCCGGGCACTGGTCGACCAGCAGCTGGATGAGGGGCACAAGGTATTTTGACCTTGTTTATGCCTGTTCCGGCCTCTTCGCGGGCTTGCCCGCTCCCACAGGTACTGCACAGATTTCAGATCCTGTGAGGTCCCAGTGGGAGCGGGCAAGCCCGCGAAAGGGCCGGCACAGGAGTAATCAGATATCCCGGGCGTACGCCACCGCCGCCTCCACCTGCGCCAGGGTGGGTCGCACCCCGGTGTAAAGCACGAACTGCTCCAGCGCCTGCAGCGCAATCACCTCCAGCCCGGTGATCACCGGCTTATCCAACGCCCGCGCCCGTCGGATCAACGGAGTGCTCTCCGGCATCGCCACAACATCGAACACCCGCGCCGCCGCGGCGATGGCGTTCTCGGAAAACGCCAGCTCCTCGGCCTCGGGCCCGCCCGCCATGCCGATCGGCGTCACGTTCACCAGCATGGGTGGGCACAGATCGCCCAGCTCCGCCACCCAGCGATAACCACACACATCCGCCAGCTGCCGCCCCGCCTGCTCGTTGCGCGCAACGATGATGCCTTCGGCGAACCCGGCATCGCGCAAGGCACTGGCTACCGCCTTGGCCATGCCGCCACTGCCGCGCAGGGCAAACGCCGTGGACGGGTCGACCTTGTGCTGCGCCAGCAATTGGCGAACGGCCAGGTAATCGGTGTTGTAGGCCTTCAGGTGGCCATTGGTATTGACCAGGGTATTGACCGACTCGATGGCCGCAGCCGATGGGTCGATCTCGTCGACCAGGGCCATGCAGGCCTCCTTGTACGGCATCGATACCCCGCAACCGCGGATGCCCAAAGCGCGAATGCCCGCCACCGCCGCCGGCAGGTCATCGGTGCGCATGGCCTTGTAGTAGAAGTCCAGGCCCAGCTGCTGGTAAAGGTGGTTGTGGAACCGTACACCGAAGGTGCCGGGGCGGCCGGCCAGGGAGATGCACAGCACGGTGTCTCTGCTTGGAGTTGCCGACATAACCTGCTCCTTTGTCATAACTGAAACGTTTGTTCAGCGTAACAGAGGTAACCGCTGGTCGTCCCTTACACAACCTTTACCGTTCCCCCGTGCTCAGCTGACGAAGAGTGGAGTCATAGTAATAGGACCCCACACTTGGGGTGTCCTTGCGAGGGTTTCTTCATGAACCGTCACATTCCCGGAATCGCCCTGCTGGTCGGTGCCCTGGCCATCAGCGCGCCCGCTGTCGCCCACGGCGGCCATGGCCATGGCGGTTGGTATGGCCCCGGCCCGCTGCTGGGTGCGGCTGTGGTTGGCGCCGTGGTCGGGGCGACGGTTTATGGCGGGCGTGACCGTACCGTGTACGTCGAGCGCCAGCCGGTCTACTACGGGCCTCCGCCGGTGTACATGCAACCACCGCCACCGCCGGTGTACTACCAGCCGTACTACGTGCCAGCACCACCGCCCCCGGGCTACCGCACCTACTACGGCCCGCCACCGGTGTATTACGGCCCGCCGCGCTGGTAAATGTTGATGGAACCAATGACCACTATCGAGGAAGTTAATTTCAAACCGCACCGGCTGCTGCGTAAGGTAGGGCCATGTTTACAGGAGGTCCACATGGCCACTATCCAGATCATGTCCGTTGTTGGCAGTGCCGTCCCCGCTTCGCTGCGTGAGCAGGGCCTGCTCGCATGCTGGTACCTGGTGCGCAACGGCGAAGCCGTAAGCGGCCCGATGCCGACCCGCGCCTCGGCCCAGGCCCTGGTCGAACAGTTGCAACCAGGCACTTTGGTCGCCTGACCCGTATTTGTTGTGCGTTGCTCCCTACGCCCTTCTGGCCCGCCTACCTGGCGGGTCTTTTTTTGCCTGGGCGTTACGCCTGCACCTCCCCACTGCAGGCTATGAACATTGCCAACAACGCGGCCAACTGGTGCTCACGCTGACCGTAGCCCGCGCCAGGCAAGCTGGCCCAGATAGGCGCGGCCTTGGCGATCGCCTGGGCAATGCGGCCAGCCTTGATCAGTGCCAGTGCGCCGCACTCGCTCAGCAACTTGATTGCCGCCAGGTCCTGGGCCTCAGGGGTAAAGCGGCCATTGAAGCCATAGGTGCTCACGATGGCATCCCAGGTACCGGCCAGAATCTGGTACCGCCCAGCCGCAGAACTGTGGATGCCGTAGCTGGGCAACCACACCTTCTGCTTCGGGTGCCCGCTGTAGTCATTGAACAGTTGGCCGCCTACCAGGACGTTGTAGCCATCGTCGCTGGCAGCGATGGTCGAGGTACCTTCGGACCAGGCCAGCATGTCCAGGAACGCGAGCACGTTCGCACCGCCGACAGCGGCAGAATCCAATCGAGCCATGTTGTCTCCATACAGAAGAAGCCCATACGCATGGGCGTGAACAGAATTTGTCTTGCGGGCCGCCTCACTCACCCTGCTTCCCGCGCAGGCGGGCGACGCCCTCGCCCTGGACGGTGACCTGCCGGGGAGGATGGCCGCCCCGAATGGTCAGCGCTTCGATCTTGCCTTCCAGGCGCCCTACAGTGATCACCAGTTCATTGCGTTCCTTTGCAAACTGATCGGCCCTGGCCTGCGCTTCCCTTCGGGCATCACGCTCGATATCGAGCAACTCGTTCAGGCGCCGGACCACGCCAATATCAGCGTTGTCCATGGCACGGTCAGCCGCATCCCTGGACAGCCACTTGCGCAGCCAGAGGAATGCACCCAGCAACACGGTGCCTGTTCCGCCCAGCCAGGTGATGGTGCCTGGGCCGAGGTCAGTCGGATCCATGAAAACCTCATTACCAATGGTGATGTCGTAAGCCTGGAGAACAGCTTCTCGGTGGCTTTCCTTGCTTGCATATTTAATTTAGCCTACGGCTAATATCATGACAAGGGAAATTTAGCCTTGAGCATATTTAGCAGCAAGCTAAACACTGGCATGCTTCGCCCCATGGACATCTACGAAATTCGCAAGCACAACCTGGTCAAGCTGATCGGCAACCAGAGAAAGGGATACTGCGCGGAGCGCTGGGGGATGGCGCCTGCACACCTGAGCCAGATCCTTTCGGACAAGACAGCGAAGAACCTGGGCGATGACGTGGCCCGCCGAATCGAGGGCATCGAAGGCTTGCCGCGGGGGTGGTTCGACGCGATGGCAGTGGGCGACCAGACGCAGGCGCCGGCCGAGGCGGGTGACAGCAAGCTTTCCGCAGCTGACCTGGTCAAGCAGATGCTTGCCAGAAGCGGCAGAGGCATCCCCGAAGAAACCCGGCAAAGGCTGCTGGCCGCCGCCGAGGAGCCGGCAGATTCGACACTGGTGGCCGCTGAACCTGCTCGGCCAGGCCTGGTGGGCGACGAAGTGTGGATTGCCCACTACGACGTCCGCGCAGCCATGGGTGGCGGGCAGATCCCCCACGACTACCCCGAGATGTTCAAGGATGTTCGCGTCAGCCCAAGCCACCTGCGCGAGCTGGGCGTGGAGTTCAGCGAGCACCACCACCTGAAGATGGTGACCGGTTGGGGCCAGTCGATGGAGCCGACCATCAAGCACCGCGACCCGCTGATCGTGGACGTCAGCATCCGCGAGTTCGTCGGCGATGGAATCTACTTCTTCTCCTGGGGCGACCACATCTACATCAAGCGGCTGCAAATTGCCGACGAAGAGCATTTCGAGATGATTTCCGACAACTCGCGACACAAGGACCGCATGATTCGCCGGGAAGAGACCTACATCCAGGCCAGGGTACTACTGGTGTGGAATGCGCACCTTGTGTAAGCCTCATTGATCTGGCAGGGCACTGTAGGAGCAGCCTGGTGCTGCGAAGAGGCCAGTACTGACAATGCATATCTGTTGCCTGTTCCGGCCTCTTCGCAGCACAAGGCTGCTCCTGCAAAGTGGGCATTTTCCGATGTTCAGAAAGGTGCCGCCTCCTCGGCCTGCTGCTCGCTGTCCTGCTCGACGATAAAGTCGTCGCGCTCCTCCACGCTGCCGCGCTCCCAACGTACCGTCACGCTCTCGTCGTCGTTGAAGGTCAGTTCCAACTCGGGCGTCTCGGCCAGCAGGCCCATCACCTCCTCCCACTCGGCATCACCGTCGGTATCCAGGCGATGCACCGTCACCCAGCGCTGCGTCTGCGCGAGCGGGTGGTTGATCATCGCAGACACGCGCAAGCTCAGCCGCTCCATTCCGGTCATTTCCTGGCGCTGATGGGGCGTCGACTTCATGTGCTTAGACATATTCTTATCCTGACAGCTGTATATTCGTACAGTATTCAAGGGAAGCTTATCTCACCGCCAAATCAAGCGTAAAGCCCCGCTGCGGAAAATTTTCGCCAACAGGTAATTTGTCGCCCGGCGAAATAATTTTAGCCATAAGCTATTGACGATGATTTAGCGTAAGGCTAAATTCCACTCCAGCAGCCGCCACCGTGCTGCTGCGGCACCAACCGACATTTCCATTCAGGAGTTCCCCCCATGAGCGTAGATATCAGCAACCTCACCATCGCCGTTCCGGTGGCCGAATCGTCGATCAGCACCGTAGCGGTCGAACTCACCGGCAGCGAAGCGATTGCCCTGTACCCGAACTACGTGAAAGTGCTCAGCGATGGTTCGGTCCAGTTGTCTGCCCCCACCAAAGGCGCTTCGAGCAAAAGCACCCGCAGGACCCGCTGCGAGTGGTCGGAGCCGGAATACTGGACCCTGGGCGGCGCCTTGGATCACTGGAATCGCCAGGAAATGACACTGACCAAGGTCAACTGGGCGCAGAAGGTGGTCATCGCGCAGATGCACGTCTACGGGGACGACAGCCCGCCCGTGAAGGTGTTCTGGAAAAAGGGCGACATCACCCTGGGTTTTCGGCGGACCTACAACCAGACTGACCCGATCAACTCGACGGTGCTCAAGGGGGTACCGCTGGGGGCAAAGTTCGAGGTGAGCATCCATGCCACGTCGGCAGGCGTGGTTACCGTTACAGCCAAGTGCAACGGGATGACCGGATCGTCCGGCGATCTGCAGTTCGACAGCACCTGGGCTACACAGCTATTCGAGTTCCACGGCGGGGTCTACAACCAGGTGGACTACACCGATACCACGCCCGCCGATGACGGCTCGATCTGCATCATCAGCGACCTATCGTTGATCCATGCCTGAGCCCAGGCAACTGGCAAGACATCCCGATGCCCTGCATCCCAGCGCAGGTTGCATCGGGATGCCGATTGGCGTTGAGCCGCCCCCAAGCGCTACATACAAGCTAAGCTCCACCTTCGGGCGCTTTTTCGATGGCCCCGGCACCATGCATCTACATCGTCGCTCTCGCGATCCATACCACCTGGCCAGATTTGGCCTTGAAGAGGATGCACCCATGGCGACAATCGAGACTCAAGCTCTTGCGCAAGGTCTCTCGCAAGTAGAAAGCAGCTGGCAAAAGTATGTAATTTCCCAAAAAAATACTGAAGGCCTAAGCGGATCCGAACTCAAGGCTGCCCTGAAAGCTAGTGCGCAAGACTATAAAAGGTTTCAGAATCACAGCCAGCAATTTTATGCAGAGGTTCGCAAACGGGTGACTGATGCTGAAAAACTGGAACAAGACAAGCAACTCTACCCTCACTATTACACTTGACGGGTTGATTTGATTTTCTTGTGAACCCAGGTTAGCTCTCAGCATTTCCTGGTAGTGCCCAGCATATAGCCGGGCATTTCCTTATAGGTTTTGCCCCCTATCTCGAGGCGGTGACAGGGTCTGCAGCGGGAGCGACCTCATCGGCGACTCGACGCGCGCGGCCAACTCCCCAAGCAAGCGCTCGGGCCATAGACTCATTTGGCCGGGAGTCGAAGGCCTCTTCGTGGAGTGCCATGCCGGACCGCGCATAGATACCGATGAACACCTGCGTGCTGCCGGTGCGCGAAAGCCTCACCCGCACATCGATAAAAGTGCCGTCAACAAGGGTTTCCTCGTGAGATCGGTGGTGGAGCGTAGGGTCAGCCCAGGCCCAGTACACATCGCCGCGCACGCGCATACAGCCCTCCTGCAACCGTTTGGTGGATGGTCATTAATCCAAAAAATAGCCAAGACGAAGCGGTGATCAAGGCTGTCCAACAGGTTTGAAAGCCAACCCGACAATTGGCTGTTTGCTCCCAGAATTCCCCCCTCAATTCACTGCTGCGACATGGCGAACTGGCGAAACTGGAGACAAACGTAATTGGTACAGGATTAAATTTCGTTCACGTTGCGCCCTTTAGTCATAAGGCATTCGACAGCAAATCAGCCATACTCCAGAATGCAGCGGTTTTTTGGGGGAAAACCCTTGCACAGCCAACGACATACCAACTTTTAGTGAGCCTCAACGTGAAAACATCCCTGTCCATCCTCAGCCTGCTGCTGTTGCTCACAGGTACTGCGACCCTTACGTCGACCGCTGCTGCACAACCCCCGGCCCAGGTTCAACGTGACCCATCCAAGCTGCACCTCGCCTCGGGCAGCGCCCTGCTGATAGACCTGAACACCAACCAGGAGCTGTATTCGAGCCACGCCGACCGCGTGGTGCCGATTGCCTCGGTGACCAAACTGATGACGGCGATGGTAGTGCTGGATGCCAAGCAGCCCATGGATGAAATGCTCACCATGACCATTGCCAACAACCCGGAAATGAAAGGCGTGTATTCGCGTGTGCGCCTAGGCAGCCAGCTCGACCGCCGCGAAACCTTGCTGATTACCCTGATGTCATCGGAAAACCGTGCGGCCAACACCCTGGCCAACCATTACCCTGGCGGCTACCCGGCGTTCATCAAGGCGATGAACGCCAAGGCCCGCAGCCTGGGCATGGCGCACACCCGCTACGTCGAGCCAACGGGCCTGTCGACGCAGAACGTGTCCACGGCCCGTGACCTGGCCAAGCTGCTGATGGCGTCGCGCAAGTACCCGATGCTGAGCGAGCTGTCGACCACCCGCGAGAAGACCGTGGCCTTCCGCAAGCCCAACTACACCCTGGGCTTCCGCAACACCGACCACCTGGTGAACAAGAGCAACTGGGACATCAAGCTGACCAAGACCGGCTTCACCAATGAAGCCGGGCACTGCCTGGTGCTGCTGACCCGCATGGACAACCGCCCGGTGGCCATGGTGATCCTCGACGCCTTTGGCAAGTACACCCACTTCGCCGATGCCAGCCGCATGCGTCAGTGGCTGGAAACCGGTGCTGCCAAGCCGGCGCCGGCGGTGGCCATGCAGTACAAGGCAGAGCGGCAGAACAAGGGGCGCCTGGCGGCCGAATGACCGAAGCCGGAATGATGGGGCCTGCACCGGCCCTATCGCCGGCAAGCCAGCGCCCACAGTGACAGCACCAGGCCTGCGAGAGCAACTGCCATGCGCGGTCCATGTGGGAGCCGGCTTGCCGGCGATGGGCTGCACAGCAGCCCCAAGTTCGTCAGGCCGTGGTGCTGACCATCCCGCCCGCGCTGCTGCCACCCGTTTTCTGTAATGCTTCGAGCAACTGCGCGGTGGCCTGCAGGATTTCACCATTGATGGTGGCGATGCTCGCTTGCTTGGCGGACACAGCTGCCAGCTTGGTGGTTTCGTCCATCTTCTGCGCCATCAACTGGGCCAGTTGCTTCTGCTCCTCGGCCAACTGCTTCTGCAGCTTCTTGATCATCTCGCGCAATTGCCTGATGTGCGCAGGCTCCGAACTTTCACTGCTGCTCTGGGCACCTTGAGTCTGGCCACCACCGTTCACCTTCGACGTGTCGGCCTGAGTGCCGGCCCCATTCTCTTCAGTCTTTTGCGCATCCTGGCTGTCGGCGGCCTGGGTTGTGCTCAGCGCCTGGCTCGTGGTGCTGATGCTGACTGCTGCAATACCTGTCATGTCTTTCTCCCTGCGTTGCAAATGGGTCCTTGGGTTGTTCTGCCTATCGGCCGACAGGCGCAGGCCTTTAGCCCCCTGCTGCAAGTGGCCGATCGGCCGCCAGTAAATTCCCCATCGTTTGGCTCGTTCCACCCAATGTACAAACGCAGGCGCCGGTCTCTCCCGGCGAGCGTCAACATTCGACCATTATGGAACCGCAGCCATGAGCCAGTCTGCAAAACCGGAAACCATCAAGGACCTGATCGGCGTGGGCTTCGGCCCTTCCAACCTGGCCCTGGCCATCGCCCTGGAAGAACTCGCCGAGTCCCACGGCCATGCCCTCGACGCGCTGTTCATCGACAAGCAGCAGGACTATCGCTGGCATGGCGAAACCCTGGCCACCCAGAGCGAGCTGCAGATCTCGTTCCTCAAGGACCTGGTGTCGCTGCGCAACCCCACCAGCCCCTACAGCTTCGTCAACTACCTGCACCAGAAGCAGCGCCTGGCCGACTTCATCAACCTCGGCACCTTCTACCCCTGCCGCCTCGAGTACAACGACTACCTGCGCTGGGCCGCCGAGCACTTCGCCACCCAGGCGGTATATGGCGAGGAAGTGCTGCGCATCGAGCCGGACGTGCAGGCGGGCCGAGTCGAGCACCTGCGCCTGGTCTCGCGCGACGCCCAAGGCCGCGAATATAGCCGCCGCACCCGTTCGGTAGTGGTCGGCAGCGGCGGTACGCCAAAAATCCCGGAAAAGTTCGGTGCCTTCAAGGACGACCCGCGGGTATTCCACCACTCCCAGTACCTGAGCAGCCTGAACAAGCTGCCATGCACCGCCGGCAAGCCGATGCGCATTGCCGTGATCGGCTCGGGCCAGAGCGCCGCCGAGGCGTTCATCGACCTCAACGACAGCTATCCGTCGGTCAAGGTCGACATGATCCTGCGCGGTTCGGCGCTCAAACCCGCCGATGACAGCCCGTTCGTCAACGAGATCTTCTCGCCGGACTACACCGACCTGGTCTACAACGAACCGGCCGACCAGCGCAGCAAGCTGCTGGGCGAATACCACAACACCAACTATTCGGTGGTCGACCTCAACCTGATCGAACGCATCTACGGCATCCTCTACCGGCAGAAGGTCGCCCACCAGTACCGCCACAACGTGCTGTGCCGGCGCCAGGTCGAAGCCGTGGTGGCCACCCGCGAAGGCCTGGAGCTGACACTGCGCGACCTCGCCACCGGCCAGCAGCAGACCCACCGCTACGATGCGGTGATACTCGCCACCGGTTACGAGCGCCGCTCGCACCGTGACCTGCTGGCGCCCCTGGCCGGCTACCTGGACGATTTCAACGTCGACCGCAACTACCGCGTGCTGACCAGCCCCGACCTGCAGGCCTCGGTGTACCTGCAGGGCTTCTGCGAAAACAGCCACGGCCTGAGTGACACCCTGCTCTCGGTGCTGCCGGCGCGCGCTGCGGAAATTGGCCGCGCGCTGTACCAGGACCTGGCGCAGCTGCACGGCAAGCCGCAACCGGCAGTGGCTCTGACCCGCGCCTGATCCTCTAGGCATTTAACAGCATCTGTAGGAGCAGCCTTGTGCTGCGAAGAGGCCGGTACTGACAGTGCATCTCTGTTGTCAGTACCGGCCTCTTCGCAGCACAAGGCTGCTCCTACAGGGTCGCGCCAGCTTTCAGGTTTCTTTGCCCGAAACATTTGCTTGCATTTAAAACGGCAGGTTTTCGATTCTCATTCGTCCTTATCAATACAGCCCCTCTTTGGCTGGGCACACGCTCGACTCCCCATTGCAGAAGACCGTCAGATGGCCAAATCACCGAAAAAATCCAAATCCAGGCTGTGGTTCCTGGTCCACAGCTGGCTCGCCTTGCCGATCTGGTTCTTTGTCCTGATCGTCTGCTTCACCGGCATGCTCGCGGTGGTCAGCCAGGAAATCGTCTGGCTGGCCGACCCCGCCGTGCGCGCCAACAAGCCCGACGCCGACGCCGAGCGCCTGAGCTTCCAGCAGGTACTGGACGCCCTGCACAAGGCCGAGCCGGACATGGTGGTGGAGCGGCTGATCCAGCCCGACGGTTCGCACTTCGCGGTCAAGGCCAATGTCACCCTGCCTGACGGCACCAGCCCGACGCTGTATGTAAACCCCTACACCGGGGCCATCCAGGGCAAGACCCCGGACTTCAACTTCGAAGCCTTCACCCGCGCCTTGCACGGCTGGTGGCTGGTGCCGTTCACCAGCGGTTTCAGCTGGGGCTGGTACCTGGTGTCGTTGCTCGGGCTGCCCATGCTGGCTTCGCTGGTAACCGGCCTGGTGGTGTACAAGAAGTTCTGGAGGGGCTTCTTCAAGCCAGTGCGCACCGGCCATGGTTCGCGAATTTTCTGGGGCGACCTGCACCGCCTGGCCGGGGTCTGGTCGATCTGGTTCATTGCGGTCATTTCCATCACCGGCACCTGGTTCCTGATCCAGGCAATCCTGGCCGACAACCACATCACCATTTCCAGCCGGCCCATCGTGCCGGTGATCGCCCGTGAGGACGTGCCGCAAACCCCGAATGGCAGCCCGGCAGCGCGCATCGACCTGGATGAAGCGGCACGCATCGCCGGCCTGGCGGTCCCGGGGCTGGAGATCAGCTTCATCTCGCTGCCGGCTACCGCCTACAGCCACATCACCCTGGCCGGACCAGGCTGGTACCCGCTGATGTTCCAAAGCGCCTCGGTCAACCCGTACACGCGCAATGTCGACAGTCAGTTCCTGATCAGCGACCGCTCCGCCCTGGAGTTCGTCACCGAATCCATGCGCCCGCTGCACACCGGCGATTTCGGCGGCTTGCCGATCAAGCTGGTGTGGTTCTTCTTCGGCCTGGTCCTCACCCTGATGGTGTTCAGCGGTTTGCTGATCTGGACCAAACGCACCGCCCAGGCCACCGCCGCCGCCCTCAAGCGCAGCGAGCGCGCACCGCGCATGGCGCGCCATGAACCCACAGTGGAGATCCGCCCATGAACCAGGCCCAAGCCGTGACCGTCAGCCCGCTGAAGCAACTGTGGCTGAAGTGGCGTTTTCACTTGAACATCCTGCTGATCCTCATCCCGCTGGGCTTCATGCCCAAGTACTTCGCCGAGGCCAAGCTGTTTCGCGGCGAAGCAGGGCTCGGCGCCAATGTGATCCACGACATCCAGGTCGGCCCCTATACCCTGGACCTGGCCGAGATGCGTGACGAGGCTCCCCGCGCCGATGGCCCGGCCGGCCACTTCAAGGTCTTCAATGCATCGCTGTGCAAGGCCTGCGTCAACGGCGTCAAGGCGGCCTACCTGCGCATCGGCAAACCGCGCAGCCTGCGCGCCGCCGGCACGATTTTCTTCGGCGCGCCGTACAACATGGGCACCTCGTTGCCGATCCCGCCACGCACCAAGCCCGACGCGCAGATCTGGATCACCCTGGAAGGCTGGGACGGCAGCATGCACCAGGCGTCCGTCCCTCTGGCCAAGGCATCGCCAGCCACCGTGGCCTGGCTCGAGAAACAAGGAGGCAAGAAATGAAACACCTGATACGCACCCTCGCCCTGCCCTTGCTGGTGCTGGCCGCCTGCCCGGCCCTGGCGCACAACCCGATGTGCGAGTGTGAAGAGCTGGCCGGCGGCCAGGTCAAGTGCACCGGCGGCTTCTCGGACGGCAGCGGCGCCCCCGGAGTTACCCTGGATGTGATCGGCTACGACGAACAGGTGCTGGTCGGCGGCAAGCTCG
This sequence comes from Pseudomonas shirazica, assembly GCF_015168335.1. Taxonomy (NCBI): domain Bacteria; kingdom Pseudomonadati; phylum Pseudomonadota; class Gammaproteobacteria; order Pseudomonadales; family Pseudomonadaceae; genus Pseudomonas; species Pseudomonas shirazica. The sequence goes on along the minus strand of NZ_CP063456.1, from coordinate 1,817,016 downwards.
GTGATGACTCGACCCTGACCTTCAAGCGCCCGGACGGCGAGTTCTACGTGCTGTTCGATGCCGGCCCCGGGCACGTGGTGGAAGTCGACTACGCCGATATAGCCCAGCCATGAGCCGCGCCCAAGTGATTCGCCCGGCCGGCGCCGGGCACGAAACCCTGTACGTGCTGCTGGTCAGCCTGCTGATCGTGGTACTCGCCATCGGTGTGGTGCTGCTGCGCGGCGAACGCGAGGATGAACAGGCCATCGCCAGCCACCAGATAGACGCCCGTCGCGACCTGACCGCCGCCGAGCAAGGCCTGTACACCGACTTGCGGGTGGCCTTCGACGAAATCCAGCTGCTGCGTGAAGAGAACACCGCTGCGCCCAGCGTACAGGCACTTGCCGAGGAAGGCCTGCCACCGTTCGTGGTCGATGCCGGCAGCCAGAGCCGCGGCAGCCACCAATGGTCGTGGCTGGAGACCGGGGCCTACCTTGGCCGCAGCCAGGCCCCGGAAGTGGCCGGCAGCCTGCTGCTGATCCTGCCGGCCGACAGCACCGGCCAGGCCGATGTCTGGCTGCGCCGCGACAGCGCCGCCGTGACCCCGGACGACCTTGGCCAGGCCGCCCTGATCGCCGCCGGCTGGCAGCAGGTGGTCAGCCATTACGACGCCGGGGTCACCCGCGAACACCGTCATTGAACCCAAGGACTTCCCCATGCTCCGCTCCGCCCTCGCCCTGCTCCTGGCCATTGCCCTGCCGGCACAGGCCCTGGCCGATAACGGCAAGCCCCTGCGTATCGGCATTACCCTGCACCCCTACTACAGCTATGTGAGCAACATCGTCGGCGACAAGGCCGAAGTGGTGCCGCTGATTCCGGCAGGGTTCAACCCCCATGCCTACGAGCCACGGGCCGAGGACATCAAGCGCATCGGTACCCTGGACGTGGTGGTACTGAACGGCGTCGGCCATGACGATTTCGCCGACCGCATGATCGCCGCCAGCGAGAAGCCCGACATAAACACCATCGAGGCCAACCAGAACGTACCCTTGCTGGCGGCCACCGGCATTGCCGCCCGCGGCGCCGGCAAGGTGGTCAACCCGCACACCTTCCTGTCGATCAGCACCACCATCGCCCAGGTCAACAACATCGCCCGCGAACTGGGCAAGCTCGACCCGGACAACGCCAAGCTGTACACGCAAAACGCCCGCGCCTATGCCAAGCGCCTGCGCGCACTGCGCGCCGAAGCACTGGCCAAGGTCACCGAGGCGCCCAGCGCCACCTTCCGGGTCGCCACTATCCATGCCGCCTACGACTACCTGGTACGTGACTTCGGCCTGGAGGTGACTGCGGTGGTCGAGCCAGCCCATGGCATCGAACCCAGCCCGGCCCAGCTGAAGAAGACCATCGACCAGCTCAAGGCGCTGGACGTGCGGGTGATCTTCTCGGAAATGGACTTCCCGTCGGCCTATGTCGAAACCATCCAGCGTGAATCCGGCGTGCGCCTGTACCCGCTTACGCACATCTCCTACGGCGAATACACCAAGGACAAGTACGAAGTGGAGATGAAGCGCAACCTCGACACCGTGGTCCGCGCCATCCAGGAGAACCGCGCATGACCGCCGCCGCCAACCTGGTGACAGCCTGCGGGCCGCGCATCGAGTTCGCCGGCATCGACCTGACCCTGGGCCGCACCCGCATCCTCGAACAGGTCAGCTTCAACGTCGCCGCCGGCAGCGTGCATGCCATCGTCGGCCCCAACGGCGGTGGCAAGAGTTCGCTGATCAAGACCCTGCTCGGGCAGATGCCGCACCAGGGCCAGCTGACCCTGCACTGGCCCGGCGAACGCGAAGTGATCGGCTATGTGCCGCAGGCGCTGGAATTCGACCGTGGCCTGCCGATAACCGTGGACGATTTCATGGCTGCCATGTGCCAGCGCCGCCCTGCTTTCCTCGGCTTGTCGCATCGCGTGCAGCCGGCCATCGACACAGCCCTGGCGCAGGTCGGCATGCTCGACAAGCGCAAACGGCGCATGGGCGCGCTTTCCGGTGGCGAACGCCAACGCGTGCTGCTGGCCCAGGGCCTGATTCCCGAGCCGCAACTGCTGGTGCTGGACGAGCCGATGTCGGCCCTGGACGAAGCCGGCATCCAGGTGTTCGAACAACTGCTGCAGGGCTGGCGCCAGGCCTGCACCACCGTGCTGTGGATCGAACACGACCTGGAGGCGGTGCTGCGCCTGGCCGACCGGGTTACCGGCCTGAGCCGCCAGGTACTGTTCGACGCCCCACCCGCCCAGGCCCTGACCCCAGAGCGCCTGCTCGGCCTGTTCTCCGTTCACCCGCGTAGCGAGAGCCTTGCCTGATGAGTTTTGAAATCTTTCGGCAAACGGTCCAGGACTGGGCCACTGCCGGCTACCTGCCCGAGGCGCTGGCCTACGGCTTCGTGGTCAACGCTTTGCTGGCCGGTTTGATGATCGGCCCGGTGCTGGGCGGCCTGGGTACCCTGGTGGTGGTCAAGCGCTTTGCCTTCTTCTCCGAAGCCGTCGGCCACGCCGCACTGACCGGCGTGGCCATCGGCATCCTGCTGGGCGAGCCCTACACCGGCCCCTACGGCAGCCTGTTCGGCTACTGCCTGCTGTTCGGCATCTTGCTCAACTTCCTGCGCAACCGCACCGGGCTGTCGCCGGACACGCTGATCGGCGTGTTCCTGTCGGTGTCGCTGGCGCTGGGTGCCAGCCTGCTGCTGATGCTGGCAGGCAAGATCAACGTGCACATCCTCGAGAACGTGCTGTTCGGCTCGGTGCTGACCGTCAGCAGCCAGGACCTGGTGGTGCTGGGCATCGTCGCGGTGCTGGTGCTGGCATTGGCAGTGCCGCTGTACAACCGCATCATGCTGGCCAGTTTCAACCCACAGCTGGCAGCCGTGCGCGGGGTGGCGGTGAAAACCCTGGACTACCTGTTCGTGGTACTGGTGACCCTGGTCACCGTGGCCTCGGTGAAGGTGATCGGGGCGATCCTGGTCGGGGCGCTGCTGGTGATCCCCGCTGCCGCCGCACGCCTGGTCAGCCAGTCGCTGAAGGGCTTTTTCTTCCTGTCGGTGCTGATCGCCACGCTGAGCACGCTGCTGGGCATCCTGCTGCCGATCGTTTTCGACCTGCCGGTGCCGTCCGGCGCCGCGATCATCCTGGTCGCGGGCATCTGCTTCGCGCTGGCGGCGCTGGCCCGCGCCCTCATCCCCCGCCTGCAAGGAAACCCGGCATGAACCTGAAACGCCTGACCCTGGCGCTGGCCCTGGCCAGCCTGCCGTCGCTGTCTTTCGCCACGCAAGTGCTGACCACCCTGCCCGTCACCCACAGCCTGGCCAGCGCCTTGCTCGAGGGCACCAAGGTGCAACTCAAGCGTGCAGCACCCGCCAACCTGCCTGCCAGCCGCCAGCCTTCCTATTTCAGCGGTCGCGGTGGCGCCAGCCTGCACAAGGCCGCGCAGCAGGCCGACGCGGTGATCGGCGTGCGCTCGATCTGGCGTGACGACCCGCTGTACCCGATGGCCCGGCGTAGCAATATCCGGATCGTCGAAATCGACGCCGCACGGCCAGTGGATGGCGCGCTGCCGGGCATAGCGGTGAGCGGCGACGAGGCCTATGGCGCCTACCCCTGGCTCAACCCGACCAACTTCGGGCGCATGGCCGACGTGGTAGCCAATGACCTGGAGCGGTTGGCGCCGGGCGACAAGGCGCAGATCCAGGGCAACCTGGCCGGGCTCAAACGCCAGTTGCTGGAGCTTTCGGCCAGCAGCCAGACACGCTTGGCCAAGGTCGACAACCTGACGGTGGTGAGCCTGTCGGAACGGCTGGGTTATCTGGCCAGCGGGTTGAACCTGGACGTGGTCGAGCAGCCGCTGCCAGCCGAGTGGGATGCGACTGCGCTGAAGGCGCTAGGGGACAACCTGAAAGCGCAGGATGTGGCGCTGGTGCTGGACCATCGGCAGCCGGAAGCGGCTGTGGCCGAGGTGATCAAGGCGTCCGGGGCGAAGCTGGTGGTGGTGGAAAGTGACCCTGAGGATGCGTTTGCGGGGCTGAAAGCCAGCGTCGACCGTGTGGTTGGGGCATTGGGCGAAAGCTGATGTTCTCCTCGCAGTCCCACAGGCCTGCACGGTCCCTGTGTAGGAGCGGCCTTGTGTCGCGATGGGCTGCGCAGCAGCCCCAAGGGTTCAGCGGTGCTGCACAATCTTGGGGCTGCTGCGCAGCCCATCGCGACACAAGGCCGCTCCTACAGGACCGCGCTCGCCAGCCAGGCCACCATTAACGCTTCATGCACCGCTGATAACGCTCATCCACCCGCCCGGCAAACCACGCCGTGGTCAGCTTGCGGGTGATCTTCGGGCTTTTCAGCTGGATCCCCGGCAGCACCGCCCGTGGCACCGGCTTGCCGGCCGCAGCATCAGCAAGGGCGAACACCCCGCTGTACAGCTTGCTGTCCTCGAAGGCCAGACTATCGCCCTGCTCCAGCTGGCTGCGAATCTGCGGGTTGCGCAGGCCCAGCTTTCCTCCCAGTTTGCGTGCCGCCTTTTCAGTGGTCCCGGGCATGATCGAGCCCGGCGCCACCAGGTCGCCATCCAGCGCCAGCGTTACCCCCGTCACCTTGCTCAGTGCCGCCTGAAATGCCGCATTGCGGCTTGCGTACCAGCCCGCGTTGAAATCGGCAAAGCGGTACAGCTGGCGATCGTAGTTGGCCGAATAGCCCAGCAAGTGGGCGATACCGAAATACATGCCGCCGCGCCGGGTGAACACTTCCTGGCGAATGCTGCCGTCGTGGCTGTAGGGGTAATCCCGCGCATGCTTTTCGGCAAAGTCGATGCTGACCTGCATCGGCCCTCCGGTATGCACCGGGTTCAGCCCGCCCAGCAAGGTCTTGCCCAGCGGTACGCGAGCGATGACTTCGTCGTACAGTTCGCTCAGCTGCTTCTCGCTGCGCACCGCCTGCAAACGTTGCTGGTAGCTCTTGCCATTACCCGACGGCGCCTTCAGTGCACCGTCGACCAGCAGCTTGGGGATGTGCAGGCGCGCAGCGCGGCGGTCGATTTCCTCTCGGGCGATACGCCCCAGGTTGGGCACTTGCGGGTCGGCATTGAAGGTCGATTCCTGCTCGGTCACCGCCAGCACCGCGCACAGGTTGCTCTTGCTGGGGGCAATTCGCTGGGCCTCGAACGCCACCTGAATGTCCCGGGCCCAGCCCTCGCGGTCCTTGGCCTGGGCGGGTAACAGCCGCAGCAGTTGGGCGCGGACCTTGGCCGGGTCCGTCTCGGGCGCTTCCTCACGACGCCCGGCGCAGCCTTGAAGCAGCGCCAGGGCCATCAACCCGGCAACCAGTAACCGGCCGTTCAGGGCTGTTCACCGACCAGGTAGGTCTTGCTGATGTGCCGGAACAGCGGGTGGCTGGCACTGCCCATGAGCTCGAACAGAACCATTTCGCGGGTCACCACCTGCGCCCCCGCGGCCCGCATGCGCGCCAGCCCTGCGGCCTTGCTCGCCGGCGTACGGCTATCACAGGCATCCTCGACCACGAACACCTGCTTGCCCAGTGCCAGCAGGCCAAGCACGGTCTGCAACACACAGACGTGGGTTTCCATGCCACAGACAATCACTTGCTCGCGCGCCATCAGACTTGCTGGCAGGCACTCGGCGGCCACGCAGGAAAAATGGCTTTTCTCCACCACCTCGGCGGCCGGCGCTGCGGCCAGCAGTTCGGCCAAGGTATGGCCCAGGCCCTTGGGGTACTGCTCGGAAATCACCGTCGGCAGTTCCAGCTCGTTCGTCGCTGCCAGCAGCCATCGGGCCCGCGCGCGGGTGCCTTCAGGGTCGCTCATGGCGCCGATGAGTTTTTCCTGGATGTCGACGACCAGCAGCGTGGCCTTGTGGGGATCGATCAGCATTGTCTGCCTCTTGCCTGGGAAAAGGCCTAGCCTCCCCCAGGCAAGCGGTGACGTCAATCAGGCGGACAGCCGAAGCGGCTGCAGCGACGCGGTGAGTGCAGCGAGCACCCGGTCTTCATGCTCATGGATGAAGAAGTGGCCGCCTGGGAACATCTGCAGCGAGAACGCCCCGAGGGTTTCCTTGCGCCAGGCCTGCAATTGCTCGTCACTGGCGCGGTCCTGCATGCCGCCCAACACGTACAGTGGGCACTGCAACGCCGGCCGCTGGCGGTAGGCGTAGGTACCACACAGCAGGAAGTCGGCGCGCAGGGTGGGCAAGGTCAGGCTCATCAGCTCGGCGTTGGCCAGCACTTCCTCGGGCGTGCCCTGAAGCTCGCGCAACTCGCCGATCAACTCGGCGTCGCTCTTGGGCTCGCGCCAGTTCTTGCCATCGTAGTCCTCGCGGCGGGTCGGCGCTGCGGTACCGCAGGCAAACAGGGCCAGTGGCGCCGGGCAGCCCAGCGCTTGCAGCTCATGGGCCAGCTCGAAGGCCAGCAAGGCGCCAAGGCTATGGCCGAGCAGCGCGTAGGGGGTGCTGGCCGCCAGGCGCTGTTCGGCAGCCAGTTGCCGGGCCAGGGCCTGCATGTCGGTGTGCAGTGGCTCGGCAATGCGCGCACCACGCCCGGGCAGTTCCACCGGGCGCACCTGCAGCCACGTCGGCAGCTTGCGCCGCCAGCGGCTGTAGACCATGGCGCTGGCCCCGGAATACGGCAGGCACAGCAGGTTCAATGCAGTCACTGGGCGGCGGCTTCGGCCATTTTCTGGCGCAGGCTCAGCGGGCGCATGTCGGTCCAGACTTCATCGATGTAGGCCAGGCAGTCCTTTTTCAGGCCGCTCTTGCCTACGGCACGCCAGCCGTTGGGGATGGCTTTGTAGTCGGGCCAGATCGAGTATTGCTCTTCGTGGTTGACCACTACCTGGAACTGGATATCGTCGCGGTCGAAAACGGAAGTCATTGCCTGTCTCCTTGAGTGATGGGTGCCGCTGCGCGCCTGGCGCAGGGGGGCTTTCAAGTAGACGTGGCGTGCGGCGAAAAAATTAGTGGGGCTGACGCGGTCTTCAGGTATCCCGCAACAGGTCGTGGGTATCGAGCAAGCGGAAGGCCACCTGCGGGTTGCGCTCCAGCCCACGGCGGATCGCCGCCGGGATCGACTGCCGGGTCTTGCGGCATAGGCCGGGCTGGTCGTCCAGTTCGATGACGATGCCGCGCATGGTTCGCACTTCGTTGAAACCGGGGGCAATGTGCACGCGAATGCCGAGGTTTTCATACATCCGCTGCTGCAGGCGTTGCAGGTCTTCCAGGTCCTTGAGGTTTTCCAGGCGGTCGAGCAGGCGTTTCTCTTCCTGGCGGGTCAGCAGGAGGATGCGCTGAGCGGCCTGCGGGTGATCGACCAGGTGTTCGCGGCCGCAGTCGCAGGCGCCAGGGGGGCAAGGTTGGCGCAGAGGCGGTGTAGTGCTCATGGAGCAATCATAGCCTGTACCGGCCTATTCGCGGGTGAACCCGCTCCTACAGGTCCCGGCTAAAACTTTCCTGCCAGGCAAAAAAAATTCACAAACCTCTAGACCGTCACCCGCCTCTTCGCCTATAAATCGCCTAAAGGAAATTTATATTCCTGCCAAGAAATATTTCTTCGCCTCCACGCGAAGCCTCTTTTGCCCTTGTGCCCGACCTGCCCCACTCCATCACGAGGCCTATCCGACATGCATCCCGCTCCCGATCACTTCATCCTGCGCGTCAGTTGCCCGGCCGTGTCCGGCATCGTCGCCGCGGTGACCACCTACCTGGCCGAGCACGGTTGCTACATCAGCGAGATGGCGCAGTTCGACGACGAGGACAACGGGCGCTTTTTCATGCGCGCGGTGTTCCGCTACAACACCGGTGTCACGGGTGACACACCGCAGCTGGAAGCCGGCTTCGCCGATGTCGCCCAGCGCTTCGACATGCAGTGGAGCCTGCACAGCAGTGCCCGGCCGATGCGCGTGCTGCTGATGGTGAGCAAGTTCGACCACTGCCTGTCCGACCTGCTGTACCGCCATGCCAAGGGCGAGCTGGACATGCAGATCACCGCCGTGGTCTCCAACCACCTGGACCTGCGCCCGATGGCCGAGCGCCAGGGCATCCGTTTCGTCTACCTGCCGGTCAGCAAGGACACCAAGGCCGAACAGGAAGCCGCGCTGCTGCGCATCGTCGAGGACACCGGCACCGAACTGGTGGTGCTGGCGCGCTACATGCAGATCCTCTCCGACGACCTGTGCCGCCAGCTGTCAGGCCGGGCGATCAACATCCACCATTCGTTCCTGCCCGGTTTCAAAGGCGCCAAGCCTTATCACCAGGCCTACCAGCGCGGGGTGAAGCTGATCGGTGCCACCGCCCACTACGTCACCAGCGACCTGGACGAAGGCCCGATCATCGAGCAGGAAGTGCAGCGCGTGGACCATGCCTACACACCGGATGACCTGGTGGCCATCGGCCGCGACACCGAGACCATCGCCCTGTCCCGCGCCGTGAAATACCACCTGGAGCATCGGGTGTTCCTGAACCACGACCGCACGGTGATCTTCAAATGAACGCCATTCCCAGTATCAAGCTGATCGACGGCAAGGCTACCGCGACGCGGGTGCTGGCCGAGGTACGCGAGCAGGTGCAGGAGCTGCGCCAGGGCGGCGTGCAACCGGGCCTGGCGGTGGTGCTGGTCGGCGCCGACGCTGCCAGCCAGGTGTACGTGCGCAACAAGGTGCTGCGTGCCGAAGAGGTGGGCATCCGCTCGCTGGAGCATCGCCTGCCCGCAGACACCAGCCAGGCCGAGCTGCTGACCCTGATCGACCGCCTCAACCGCGACACCGAGGTCAACGGCATTCTCGTGCAACTGCCGTTGCCGGCCCATATCGACGAACACCGCATTCTCCAGGCGATCAGCCCACTGAAGGATGTGGACGGCTTCCACAGCGAGAACGTCGGCGGCCTGGCCCAGGGCCGCGATGTGCTCACCCCGTGCACGCCCAGCGGCTGCATGCGCCTGCTGCGCGATGCCTGTGGCGAACTGCGTGGCAAGCATGCGGTGGTGGTCGGCCGCTCGAACATCGTCGGCAAGCCCATGGCCGCCCTGCTGCTGCAGGCCGACTGCACGGTGACCGTGGTGCACTCGCGCAGCCGCGACCTGCCGGCCTTGTGCCGCCAGGCCGACATCCTGGTGGCCGCAGTGGGCAAGCCGCGGCTGATCGGTGCCGACTGGCTAAAGCCCGGCGCGGTGGTGATCGATGTCGGTATCAACCGCATCGACGAAGGCGGCCACAGCCGCCTGGTCGGCGATGTCGACTTCGCCGCCGCCCTGCCCCAGGTGGCCGGCATCACCCCGGTGCCCGGCGGCGTCGGCCCGATGACCATCGCCTACCTGATGAAAAACACCCTGCTCGCCCTCGACCTGCAACAACAGGCCGCCCACCAGGAGCGCACCGCATGCCTTTCGCCCTGCTGAAATACGGCCTGAGCGCCGATTACCCGGTGGAGGTCGACCTGCCACCACCGTGCGAACTCAAGCCACGCTATGACGTGGTGATCATCGGCGGCGGCGGCCACGGCGTGGCCATCGCCTACTACCTGGCCAAGTACCACGGCATCACCAATGTCGCCGTGCTGGAAAAGGCCTACCTGGGCGGCGGCAATACTGCGCGCAACACAGCGGTGATCCGCTCCAACTACCTCACCAGTGAGGGTGTGCGCTTTTACGCAGAATCGGTGCGCATGTTCCAGAACCTGTCGAACGAGTTCGACTTCAACATCATGTATTCCGAGCGCGGTCAGCTCACCCTCGCGCACACCGACGCCACCGTGCGCGCCTTCCGCCAGCGCGCCGAGGTCAACAAGCACTTCGGTGGCCGCACGGAGATGATCGACCGCCAGCAGATCCACGAACTGGTGCCAAGCCTGAACCTCGACCCCGGTCACCTGCCGGTGCTCGCCGGCCTTTGGCACATCGATGGTGCCACCGCCCGCCACGACGCAGTGGCCTGGGGCTACGCCAGGCAGGCGGCCAAGCGCGGCGTCGAGATCCACCAGCTGACCGAAGTGCAGGACTTGCTGATCCGCAACGGGCGCATCGAGGCGGTGAAGACCAACCGTGGCACCGTGCAGTGCGGTTGCGTGGTGCAGGCCGTGGCCGGGGCCAGTTCGCTGCTGATGGCCAAGGCCGGCATTCGTGCGCCGATCCACACCTACCCGCTGCAGGCCATGGTCACCCAGCCGTTCAAGCCGTTTCTCGACCCACTGGTGAGCTCCTCGGCGCTGCACTGCTACGTGCAGCAGACCAGCCGCGGCGAAATCGTCTTTGGCGGCGGCTCCGACCCATACCCGCTGTACAACACCCGCTCCACCCTCGACCTCAAGGAGAGCCTGCTGGCACACGCCATCGAGATGTTCCCGTTCATGGCCAACGCCAAGCTGATGCGCCAGTGGGCCGGGATCACCGACATGACCCCGGACTACAGCCCGATCATGGGCCTGTCGCCGGTGCACAACTATTACCTGGACGCCGGCTGGGGCACCTGGGGTTTCAAGGCCACGCCGATCTGCGGCAAGACCATGGCCGAGCTGGTCGCCAGTGGCGGCAAGGTGCCGGAACTGATCGCACCCTTTGCCCTGGAGCGCTTCAGCCGCTTCCAGCAAGTCAACGAAATGGGCGCCACCGCGGCCAGCCACTAAGGAGCGACGACGATGAAGATCCTGACCTGCCCCTTGAACGGCCCGCGCAATATCAGCGAGTTCACCTACGGCGGCGAATTCAGGCATATGCCCGACCCGGCCAGCTGCAGCGATGCGGAATGGGCCGACTATGTGTTCAACAGCGACAACCTTGCCGGCGTGGTGATCGAATGGTGGCTGCACAACGCCTCCAGCTACTGGTTCCTGGCCGAACGCCACACGGTGAGCGACCAGGTGCTGCGCACCTTCGACCCGAAAGAACTGTTCGACCGCCGCGTCGACTTCACCCCCGCCGCCACCCCGGAGATTGCCGGATGAACAGCCACACTCGCCTCCCCGCGCCCATGGGCCTGCTGATCGACCGCGAGCAGCCCCTGCACTTCCAGTTCGACGGCCAGGCCTGCCAGGGCTTTGCCGGTGACAGCATCGCCAGCGCCCTGCTCGGCAGTGGCCGCTGGCTGCTGTCGCGCTCGTTCAAGTACCACCGCCCGCGCGGCCCGCTGAGCATGGCCGGGCAGGATGCCAACACCCTGGTGCAGCTGCCGGACGAGCCCAATGTGCTGGCCGACCTGGAAGCCGCCCGCGATGGCCAGGTAGTCGAAGGGCAGAACTTCAACGGTAGCCTGACGCATGATCGCGACGCCTACCTGGGCAAGTTTTCGCGCTTCATGCCGGTGGGCTTCTATTACCGCTCCTTTTACAAGCCCAAGGGCATGTGGAAGGTGTGGGAGCCGCTGATCCGCAAGAAGGCCGGCCTGGGCGTGCTCGACCTAGGCTTCAGGCCGCAGTACTACGACAAGGCCTATCTGTTCGTCGATCTGGCCGTCATCGGCGCTGGCCCGGCTGGCCTGCGTGCGGCACTGGACGCGGCCAATGCCGGGGCCAAGGTGTTGCTGATCGAGCAACAGCCGGTACTTGGCGGCTCGCTCACCTACGCCCGCTTCGACATTGCAGGCACCCGCGCTACCAGCCTGCGCCAGGAACTGCTGGCTGCCGTCGAGGGCCACCCGAACATCCAGGTGCTGCTGGACGCCACCTGCAACGGCTGGTTCACCGACAACTACCTGCCGGTGATCCAGCACAAGCGCCTGTACAAGGTGCGCGCCAGCCGCTGCCTGGTGGCGGCCGGTTCGTTCGACCAGCCAGTTGTGTTCCGCAACAACGACCTGCCGGGGGTCATGCTGACCAGCGCCGTGCAGCGGCTGATGAAGCTGTACGCGGTAAAACCCGGCCAGCGCGCGGTAATCCTCACCGGCCACGATGACGGCTACCTGGCCGCCCTCGACCTGCAGGACCAAGGCGTGGCCGTGGCCGCGGTGGTCGACATGCGCGCTGCGCCAGCCGATGCCGCACTGGCCGCAGAACTGAAGCGCCGCAATATACCCGTGCACCTGGGCAGCACCGTGTACGAAGCCCTGCACGAAGCGGGCATGCGCCACGTGAGTGGCGTGGATATTCGCCCGATCACCGGCCAGGGCAAGGTCGGCCCGCATGGCCTGCGCCTGGCCTGCGACCTGCTGTGCATGTCGGCAGGCTACATGCCGGTGTACCAGTTGCCGTGCCAGGCTGGCGGCAAGCTGGCCTACGACGTCAACCGCGACGAGTTCGCCATCAGCAACCTGCCGGCCGGGCTGGACATCGCCGGCTCGGTGAACGGCCGTCACGCACTGGGCAATGTGCTGGCCGACGCCACTCGCGGGGCTGCCGATGCGCTGGCAGCGCTGGGCCTGGAAGCGCCGGTGCAGCCCGTGTTCAGTGCCGAAGCCAAGGTCAACTTCCCCTGGCCGATCTTCCCCCACCCCAAGGGCAAGGATTTCGTCGACTTCGACGAAGACCTGCAAGTGCGCGACATCGTCAACGCCACGCGCAGCGGCTACCGCGATGTGCAACTGGTCAAGCGCTTCTCCACGGTCGGCATGGGCCCGTCCCAGGGCCGCCACTCGGCGCTGCCGACCGCCCGCCTGGTGGCCCACGCCACCGGGCGCAGCATCAGCGAAACCGGGGTGACCACCGCCCGTCCACCGTTCCAGGCGGAAAAACTGGCCCACGTCGCCGGCCGCGCCTTCGACCCGTACCGGCAAACGCCAATGCACCGCCGCCACCTGGAAGCCGGGGCGAAGATGATGCCGGCCGGCATCTGGCAGCGCCCTGCCTATTATGGCAAGCCCGAGGACCGCGAACGCTGCATGCAGGAGGAAGCCCGCCATGTGCGCGAGAAGGTCGGCCTGATCGACGTTTCCACCCTCGGTGGCCTGGATGTGCGCGGCCCCGACGCCGCCGAACTGCTGGAGCGCCTTTACACCTTCGGCTTCGCCAAGCTGGCCATCGGCCGCACCCGCTACGCGCTGATGACCAACGAGCATGGCGTGGTGATCGATGACGGCGTGTGCGCCCGGCTGGGCGAGCAGCACTTCTACGTCACCGCCACCACCAGCGGTGTCGACCGCATCTACCAGCAGATGCTGAAGTGGAATGCGCAATGGCGCCTGGATGTGGACGTCACCAACGTCACCGCCGCCCTGGCCGCGGTCAACCTGGCCGGGCCGCTGTCACGCCAGGTGCTGGCCAAGGTGTGTGACGATGTGGACCTGTCGGCCGAGGCCTTCCCTTATCTCGGCGTACGCCAGGGCACAGTGGCCGGCATTGCCGCGCGCATCCTGCGGGTGGGCTTTGTGGGTGAACTGGGCTACGAAGTGCACGTGCCGGCGCGCCACGCCGAGCGCCTGTGGGATACCTTGATGCAGGCCGGCGCGGGGTTGGGCATTCGCCCGTTCGGCGTCGAGACCCAACGCCTGCTGCGCCTGGAAAAGGGCCACGTGATCATCAGCCAGGACACCGACGGCATGACCCACCCGGCGGAGATCGACATGCAGTGGGCCATCGGCCGCAAGAAGCCATTCTTCGTCGGCAAACGCTCGATCGAGATCCTCGAAGCGCAGCCGCTCAAGCGCAAACTGGTCGGCTTCACCCTGCCCAAGGGCAGCCCGCAGCCGCTGGAGGGGCATCTGGTGCTGGACGGGGCGGACATCAGCGGCAACGTCACATCCTGCGAATACTCGCAAACCCTGGGGCAGATCATCGGCCTGGCTTACGCCGGTGCCCATCAGGCCACGCCTGGCATGCACATCCCGATCCGCGTGGAGGGCGGTGTGATGGTCAATGCCAAGGTGGTGCCACTGCCGTTTCACGATCCCGACAACCTGCGCCAGGAGCTCTGAGCCATGACCAGTTTGCAAGCCAAAGCTTTTATTTCACCCGGCCCGCGGGCCGAACTGCTGCATACCTGCGCGTTGACTGACCTGACCGATCTGGCACGGGTCGGGTTTCGTGGGGGCGACAGTGCCGCTTGCCTGCAGGTGCGTGGCTACCGCTTGCCGTCGCTACCCAACCAGGCCGTGCGCCAGGAAGACGGTGGCTGGGTAGCGCGCTTGTCGCAGACCGAGTACCTGCTGCTGGGCAGCCTTGCCGACGGCGGTGCACGGGTGGCTGCCGAAGAGGGTGGGTGGGTGCAGGATGCTCGGCGCAACTACCTGCTGCCGCGCCAGGATAGCCATGCCTGGCTGCAGCTGTCGGGGGTGCATTGCAGCGCGGTGATGGCCAAGTTGTGCGGGGTGGACTTGCGCGCCCGGGCGTTTCCCGTTGGGGCGGTGGCGCAGACCTCGGCGGCGCGGATCAACGTGATCGTGCTGAATGTGGGGAGCGATGAGAGGCCGGCGCTGCAGTTGCTGTTTGATCGGGCATCGCTGGCGTATTTCCGTGAAGCGGTGCTGGATGCCATGGATGAGTTCGATGGTGGGTGGGTCGGGGTAGATGAACTGATGCGTTGACCTGCACCGGCCTCTTCGCGGGTAAACCCGCTCCCACAGGGTAATCACTGGGCTTGGGGCTGTGGAGTACCTGTGAGAGCGGGCAGGCCCGCGAAGAAGCCAACGCGGTGGCTGGCACCGGCTGCGCCGGTGTTCGCGGGCTCGCCCGCTCCCACAGGGTCATCACTGGGCTTGGGGGCTCTGGAGTACCTGTGGGAGCGGGCGTGCCCGCGAAGAAGCGCACTCGGTACCGAAGGTCAGAGCTGCACCAAGCGCTCACGCAGGAAGTTCACAAACCCCTGAACCGGCCGCGCCACCTGCCGGTGCTGGGGGTACACCGCCGACAACTGCAGTGCTGGCGGCTGCCACTCATCCAGCACTTTCACCAGTCGCCCATCCGCCAGCGTCTGTCCCACGATGAAGGTTGGCAGATAAGTCACCCCCATCCCGGCAATCGCCGCATCCCTTAGCAGCTCGCCGTTGTTAGCCCGCATCCGCCCGACTACCTGGATCGCCTGTACCTTGCCGCCCTGGCGGAACTGCCACTGCACCTGCCGCGAATGACCATACGGCAGGCAATCATGCCCAGTCAGTTGCTCCGGCCTGGCCGGCACGCCCCGAGCCTTCAGGTACGCCGGGCTCGCACAATACACCCGCTCGACACTGGCAATGCGCCGCGCAATCAGGCTGGAATCCTCCAGCGCACCAATCCGTAGCGCCAGGTCATAGCCCTCGCCGATCAGGTCCACTGCGCGGTCGCTCAAATCCACCTCCACATCCACCTGCGGGTGCAACTGCAGGAACTCGGTCAGCAGGCACCCCAGGTGCGCCATGGCGAACGACAGCGGCGCACTCAGACGCAAGGTGCCACGCAAGGCCTGGGCCTGGCCGCTGATGTCGTGCTCCACCTGCTGCACTTCGCCGAGCAGGCGCAGCGCCGACTGGTAGTAGTGCTGGCCCAGCGGCGTGGCATCCAGGCGCCGCGTGGAGCGGTTGAGCAGGCGCACGCCCAGGCGCTCCTCAAGCTGCATCAGGCGCCGGCTGACCGATTGTTTGGACATTCCCAGGCGGTCGGCAGCCGCAGTGAAACTGCCAGCTTCCATGACCTGGGCAAAGATCCGCATGTCTTCGTAAGGGTTCATTGTCTCGCTCTTGGTGACAGTCAAACGCTTTATAGCGGCTTTTTCCCATCAACGCATCTCCCTAATCTACGCACAAGTCGCAGCGATGGCCCTGAAGGCCAGGCAAGACGCCCACTACCAACATTCAACAGAAAAGGATTCGCTCATGAACATTGTCCACAAAACCCTTACCGCTTCCCTTCTGGCCCTGTCCGTTTCCAGCGCCTTCGCCGCTGGCAGCCCGGGTATCGAACAGCACACCCAGGCCTTCCTCGAAGCCCTGGAACAAGGCGGCGGCAAGCCACTGGAGCAGCTCAGCCCGAAAGACGCCCGCGCGGTGCTGACCGGTGCCCAGGCCTCGGTCAAGGTCGATCTCTCGGGTATCGAGGTGAAGGAACGCGCCATCCAGGCCAACGGCGAGTCGATCAAACTGCAAGTGGTGCGCCCGGCCAACGTGAAGGGTGACCTGCCGGTGTTCATGTTCTTCCACGGTGGCGGCTGGGTGCTCGGCGATTTCCCGACCCACCAGCGGCTGATCCGCGACCTGGTGGTTGGCTCTGGCGCAGTGGCGGTCTACGTCGACTACACCCCGTCGCCGGAAGCGCACTATCCGACGGCGATCAACCAGGCTTACGCCGCCACCCGCTGGGTGGCCGAGCACGGCAAGGAAATTGGCGTGGACGGCAAGCGCCTGGCCGTGGCCGGCAACAGCGTCGGCGGCAACATGGCGGCAGTAGTGGCCTTGAAAGCCAAAGAGGCCGGCACCCCGGCCCTGCGTTTCCAGCTGCTGTTGTGGCCGGTGACCGATGCCAGCTTCGAAACTGCGTCGTACAAGCAGTTTGCCGAGGGGCACTTCCTGACCACCGGGATGATGAAATGGTTCTGGAACAACTACACCACCGACGCCAAGGCCCGGGAACAGATCTACGCCTCGCCGCTGCGGGCCAGCAGTGAACAGCTCAAGGGCCTGCCGCCGGCACTGGTGCAGACGGCCGAGTTCGACGTGCTGCGCGATGAAGGTGAGGCTTATGCTCGCAAGCTGAATGCCGCTGGCGTGACTGTGACCTCGGTGCGGTACAACGGCATGATCCATGACTACGGGCTGCTCAACCCGCTGCATCAGGTGCCGGCCGTGCAAGCGGCCATGCGCCAGGCCGCCGGCGAGCTGAAAGTGCACCTGCAGTAACCTTATCCACGCATGCGGCAGGGCCTGGTGCCCTGCCGGTTCAGGAGGTCCGTCATGCTCACCGTACGCAACGCCAAAGACCGCGGCCTGGCCTTTCATGGCTGGCTGAAATCGTTCCACACCTTCTCCTTCGGCCACTACCGCAACCCGGACGAGCAAGGGTTCTCGGACCTGCTGGTGATCAACGACGACCGCGTCATCCCCGGCAAGGGCTTTGGTCAACACCCGCACCGCGACATGGAGATTTTCTCCTACGTGCTGGAAGGCGCGCTGGAGCACAAGGACACGCTGGGCACCGGCTCGGTGATCCGCCCGGGCGATGTGCAGCTGATGAGCGCTGGCCACGGCGTGGCCCACAGCGAGTTCAACCACAGCCAGGTGCAGCCGGTGCACTTCCTGCAGATCTGGATCGTACCGAACGTGCAGGGGGCAACGCCGCGTTACCAGCAACAGCATTTCAGTGCCGAGGAAAAGCGCGGCAAGCTGCGCCTGATCATCTCGCCGGATGGCGCCGAGGGGTCATTGCAGGTAAGGCAGAATGCGCGGGTGTATGCCGGCCTGTTCGACGGTGACGAGCGTGCCACCCTGAACTTGCCGGAAAACCGCCATGCCTATGTGCATGTGGCCCGGGGCAGCATCGAGCTCAATGGGCAAGTGCTGAATGAAGGGGATGGGGTGCGGGTGAGGCAGGAACAGGTGCTGGAGCTGGGCAATGGGGTGGATGCCGAGGTGCTGGTGTTCGACCTGCGGCCGCATGAATTGCCGGGCATGCCTTGAGTTTCTGCTTCGACAGTAATGGCCCTATCGCCGGCAAGCCAGCTCCCACAGGTACTGCACAGGTCTTCAAGGCAGTGTTTAACCTGTGGGAGATTACCCAGCCCTTTTGGGCTGCGCTGTCGCGCAGAGAACAAATATCGCTCGTCTGACGCGGCCTTTGTAGGAGCAGCCTTGTGCTGCGAAGAGGCCGGTACAAGCAACAGACAGGCTTTGTCAGTACCGGCCTCTTCGCAGCACAAGGCTGCTCCTACAGAACCTCGCCGAACCATTGAGTCATGTGTTGTTCTATGGGAGCTGGCTTGCCGGCGATAGGGCCAACAGCCATCACTCAGGGCTCAACCCTTCGACGATGATCACCTCAGCCTTCGCCACCCCCTGGCGATGGCTGCAAGCCTCCTGGTACAGCCCGGACCGGTAACACGCCAGCGCCTGCTCGTACGAATCGAACTCGATCACCACGCTACGCTGAGGGGTAGGCCGCCCTTCCATTGCCTCGCTACGCCCGCCACGGGCCAGGAAACGGCCGCCGAATGCCTTGAAGGCAGCCGGGGCGCGCTGGGTGTACTGCTGGTATTGCTCGGGATCGTTCACGTCCACATGGGCGATCCAATAGGCCTTCATGCGCTGCTCTCCTGTTACGGCGATATTTGTGTATGATGGTATACCATAATAATCATCCCACCACAGTGAGCGTGCAACATGGCTTTCAACACCATCGAAGAACTCCTCGAGGACTACCGGCAAGGCAAGATGGTCCTGCTGGTGGATGACGAGGACCGGGAAAACGAAGGCGATCTGCTGATCGCCGCCGAGCGTTGCGACGCCCAGGCCATCAACTTCATGGCCCGTGAAGCGCGCGGGCTGATCTGCCTGACGCTGACCGACGATCACTGCCAACGTCTGGGCCTGGAGCAGATGGTGCCGGCCAACGGCAGCGTTTTCAGCACCGCCTTCACCGTGTCGATCGAGGCTGCCACGGGCGTTACCACCGGTATTTCCGCTGCTGATCGGGCACGTACGGTGGCAGCGGCGATGGCCCCCAACGCCCGCCCGGAAGACCTGGTGCAACCCGGCCACATCTTCCCCCTGCGCGCCCGCGAAGGCGGTGTACTGACGCGCGCCGGCCACACCGAAGCCGGCTGCGACCTGGCGCGCCTGGCCGGGTTCACCCCGGCGTCGGTTATCGTCGAAGTACTCAACGATGACGGCACCATGGCCCGCCGCCCGGACCTGGAGGTGTTCGCTGCCCGGCACGGCATCAAGATCGGCACCATCGCCGACCTCATCCACTACCGCCTGAGCACCGAGCAGACCATCAAGCGCATCGGCGAACGCGAACTGCCGACCGTGCATGGCACCTTCCGCCTGGTCACCTACGAAGACCGCATCGAAGGTGGCGTACACATGGCCATGGTCATGGGCGATATCCGCCGCGAGCAGCCGACCCTGGTGCGAGTGCACGTGATCGACCCGCTGCGCGACCTGGTCGGCGCCGAATATGCCGGCCCCGCCAACTGGACGCTTTGGGCGGCGCTGCAGAAAGTGGCCGAGGAAGGCGCCGGCGTGGTGGTGATCCTGGCCAACCATGAGTCCTCGCAGGCGCTGCTGGAACGCGTGCCGCAGCTGACCCAGCCGGTGCGGCCTTACCAGCGTGGGCAATCGAAGGTGTACTCGGAGGTGGGTACAGGCGCGCAGATTCTGCAGGACCTGGGCGTGGGCAAGCTGCGCCACCTGGGCCCGCCGCTGAAATACGCGGGGCTGGCGGGGTATGAGCTGGAGGTCGTGCAAAGCATCCCCTTCGAGCCCGGACTGGTGAGCTGATACAGGCCCGTGTAGGAGCGGCCTTGTGTCGCGAAAGGGCCGCGAAGCGGCCCCGACAATTCATGTGTCGACGCTGAAATCCGGGGGCCGCTTTGCGGCCCTTTCGCGACACAAGGCCGCTCCTACAAAGGTTCGCGGCAACTTGCAGAGGACGGAGTGATGGCCGGTAGCCTCATACCTCTTGCCAAAAGTTTGGAATACCATAATATGATATCCCGTAGACCTTGAATCTGCAGGCCGGCACCTACAATCAAAAACGGCCAAAAAACACTTTGTTTTAGCTGCTCCCCGAACACTATTGGCGGGCGCACCACAAGCCCCGCCTCGAATAACAAAAGCAACGAGGGCGTAACCATGCTGTTGAGCAAACGTGTAACCGCAGTGCTGTCCGCCAGCCTGCTGACCCTGGCATGTCAGGCTGCCCAGGCCGCCGACAGCCTGAACTTCGTCAGCTGGGGCGGTACCACCCAGGACGCCCAGAAAGAAGCGTGGGCCGTACCTTTCACCAAAGCCACCGACATCAAAGTCGTCCAGGACGGCCCCACCGACTATGGCAAGCTCAAGGCCATGGTCGAAAGCGGCAACGTGCAGTGGGACGTGGTCGACGTCGAAGCCGACTTCGCCCTGCGTGCCGCCAGCGAAGGCCTGCTAGAACCCCTCGATTTCACCCAGATCAAGCGCGACAAGATCGACCCGCGCTTCGTCTCCGACCATGGCGTCGGCTCGTTCTTCTTCTCCTTCGTGCTCGGCTACAACGAAGGCAAGCTCGGTGCCAACAAACCGGTGGACTGGACCGCCCTGTTCGATACCAAGACCTACCCTGGCAAGCGCGCCCTGTACAAATGGCCCAGCCCAGGCGTACTGGAACTGGCCCTGCTGGCCGACGGCGTAGCCCCCGACAAGCTGTACCCGCTGGACCTGGACCGCGCCTTCAAGAAGCTCGACACCATCAAGAAAGACATCGTCTGGTGGGGCGGTGGCGCCCAGTCGCAGCAACTGCTGGCCTCGGGTGAAGCCTCGCTCGGCCAGTTCTGGAACGGCCGCGTCTATGCCCTGCAGCAAGACGGTGCACCGGTGGGCGTGAGCTGGAAGCAGAACCTGGTCATGGCCGACTTCCTGGTCATCCCCAAAGGTGCCAAGAACAAGGACGCGGCCATGAAGTTCCTGGCCAACGCCAGCAGCGCCGAAGGCCAGGCCGAGTTCGCCAACAAGACCGCCTACGCGCCGGTGAACGTCGACAGCGTGGCCAAGCTGGACAAAGACCTTGCGCAGAACCTGCCGACCGCCTACGCCCAGGACCAGGTCACCCTCGACTTCGCCTACTGGGCCAAGAACGGCCAGGCCATCGCAGCCCGCTGGAATGAGTGGTTGGTCAAATGAAAGTCGCCATCAACGCCCTGCATAACGCGCAAGGTGCCCCCACGGGCACCGGCGCCCCGGGAACGGCCCCCCGCCGCGTCAGCCTGAGCCAGCGCTGGAAAGGCAGCCGCAATCTGCTGCCGGCGCTACTGTTCCTTGGCCTGTTCTTCTTCGCCCCGCTCGCCGGCCTGTTGCTGCGCGGTGTGCTGGAGCCGACGCCGGGCCTGGGCAACTACGAGCAGCTGTTCGCCAACTCGGCCTATGCGCGGGTGCTTTTCAACACCTTCTCGGTGGCCGGCGTGGTCACCCTGATCAGCGTGCTGCTGGGCTTCCCGCTGGCCTGGGCAATTACCCTGGTGCCCAAGGGCTGGGGCCGCTGGTTGCTGAACATCGTGCTGCTGTCGATGTGGACCAGCCTGCTGGCGCGCACCTACTCGTGGCTGGTGCTGCTGCAGAGCTCGGGGGTGATCAACAAGGCGTTGATGGCCATGGGTATCATCGATGCCCCGCTGGAAATGGTGCACAACCTGACCGGCGTGGTGATCGGCATGAGCTACATCATGATCCCGTTCATCGTGCTGCCGCTGCAGGCGACCATGCACGCCATCGACCCGATGGTGCTGCAGGCCGGCTCGATCTGTGGCGCCAGCCCGTGGACCAATTTCTGGAAAGTGTTCCTGCCGCTGTGCCGCTCGGGGCTGTTCTCCGGGGCACTGATGGTGTTCGTGATGTCGCTCGGTTACTACGTCACCCCGGCCCTGCTGGGCGGTGCACAGAACATGATGCTGCCCGAGTTCATCATCCAGCAGGTGCAGTCGTTCCTCAACTGGGGCCTGGCCAGCGCCGCCGCCGCACTGCTGGTGGTGATCACCCTGGTGCTCTTCTACCTGTACCTGAAGCTGCAGCCGGAATCCCCGGTTGGCAACGCGAGGTAAACCGCCATGCTCCTGTCTCCCAATGCCATGGGCCGCCCGCTGCGTACGGGCCTGTACCTGACCACCGGGGTCATCGCGGCCTTCCTGCTGCTGCCGGTGGTGTTCATCGTGTTGCTGTCGTTCGGCTCGTCGCAGTGGCTGGTGTTCCCGCCGCCGGGCTGGACCTTCAAGTGGTACGGCCAGTTCTTCTCCAACCCGGAGTGGATGGACGCCGCGCTGGCCAGCCTGAAGGTGGCCGTGCTGACCACCATCGCCGCCGTGCTGCTCGGCCTGCCCACCGCGTTTGCCCTGGTGCGTGGCCGCTTCCCGGGCCGCGAGCTGCTGTACGGGCTGTTCACCATGCCGATGATCGTGCCACTGGTGATCATTGCCGTGGCGGTGTACGCGCTGTTCCTCAAGCTCGGCTACACCGGCACGCTGTTCGCCTTCGTGGTCAGCCACGTGATCGTCGCCCTGCCCTTCACCATTATCTCGATCATCAATTCGCTGAAGCTGTTCGACCAATCCATCGAGGATGCCGCGGTGATCTGCGGCGCCTCGCGCCTGCAGGCGATCTTCAAGGTGACCTTCCCGGCGATTCGCCCGGGGATGATCGCCGGCGGCCTGTTCGCCTTCCTGGTGTCGTGGGATGAAGTGGTGCTGAGCGTGATGATGGCCAGCCCCGACCTGCAGACCTTGCCGGTGAAGATGTGGACCACCCTGCGCCAGGACCTCAGCCCGGTCATCGCCGTGGCCTCGACCCTGCTGATCGGCCTGTCGCTGCTTGTCATGTTCATTGCCGCCGCCTTGCGCCGGCGCACCGAAGCCAACGCCTGAGCGCGCGGAGAAAACAACAATGAGTGCAGTGATCAAAGACAACGCGCACGGCAAGACCCTGGTCAGCCTGCGCGGCCTGAACAAGCACTACGGCGACTTCACCGCCGTGGACAACCTCGACCTGGAAATCCAGGACGGCGAGTTCCTGACCTTCCTCGGTTCCAGCGGCTCGGGCAAGTCCACCACCCTGTCGATGCTGGCAGGCTTCGAAACGCCGAGCAGCGGCGAGATCCTGGTCGATGGCCAGTCACTGGTCAACGTGCCGCCGCACAAGCGTGACATCGGCATGGTGTTCCAGCGCTATTCGCTGTTCCCGCACCTGAACGTGCGCGACAACATCGGCTTTCCGCTGGCCATTCGCAAGCTCAGTGCCAGCGAAACCAGCAAGCGCGTCGATGCCATGCTCAAGCTGGTGCAGCTGGAGAAGTTCGCCCACCGCAAGCCGTCGCAGATGTCCGGTGGCCAGCAGCAGCGCGTGGCTATCGCCCGGGCGCTGGTGTACGAACCGCGCATCCTGCTGATGGACGAACCGCTCGGCGCGCTGGACAAGAAGCTGCGCGAAGACCTGCAGGACGAACTGCGCCAGTTGCACCGGCGCCTGGGCATCACCATCGTCTACGTCACCCACGACCAGGAAGAAGCCATGCGCCTGTCCCAGCGCATCGCCATCTTCAGCCATGGCAAGATCGTCGGCCTGGGCACCGGTTACGACCTGTACCAGAACCCGCCGAATGCCTTCGTCGCCTCGTTCCTGGGCAACTCCAACTTCCTGCGGATCAAGGCCAGCAGCAATGGCGCGGGCAGCTTCGAGGGCCAGCCGGTGGCCATCCGCCTGACCCCGGGCCTGGCCGCCTCGCAGGATGCACTGATCATGGTGCGCCCGGAAAAGGCCCTGGCCCTGACCGCCGAACAAGCCGCGCGCGAGCCGCTGCCGGCGGGCTGGAACGAGGTCAGTGCCAAGGTTGGTGAAGTGCTGTTCCTGGGCGAGAGCCAGACCTGCCATGTGGTGACAGCGGGCGGTACCGAGCTGACGGTAAAGGCGTTGTCGGCGGCGGGCATGCCGATGCAGCCGGGGGATACCGTGAAGGTGCGCTGGGCGGTGGCGGATGCGTGCATCTATACCGAGTGGGCAGAAAGTGACCTGAGCAAGTCTGCCGGGGCGCATTGATACCGCTGGGGCCGCTTTGCGGCCCTTTCGCCGGCAAGCCAGCTCCCACAGGTACAGCGCAGATTTCAGGATTGGCACGGCCCCTGTGGGAGCTGGCTTGCCGGCGATGGGCTGCACAGCAGCCCCATTAACGCGAACTTACAAGCATCAGGCAAAGCCCACTGCCCCATGGACTGTCACATTATCATCACGCCACTGTCGTAATCTGCCGGCCATCTCTATGCCATAGGCCTTCCGGCATGCCCCGCCTGCTTGTCTTGCTGCTCACCCTGCTACCGCTGGCGACCCTGGCCGAGCCCGCTCACCTGCGCGTCCAAGGCTCCAACACCATCGGCGCGGCCTTGCTGCCGGCGCTGGTGCAAGGGCAATTGCGCGCGCAGCAAGCTACCGCCATCGAACAATACCCGGGCAAGCTGGCCAACGAGACTGTCATCACCGCTCGCGATACGCGTGGCCAGCCTTTGCGCATCGACATCGCCGCACACGGTTCCAGCACCGGCTTCGTCGCCCTGGGCCATGGCGAGGCCGACCTGGCCGCCGCGTCGCGACCTGTCAACGACAACGAAGCAAGCCAACTGCAGGCTTTGGGCGACCTGCGCGCCGCTGCCGCCGAACAAGTCATCGGCCTGGATGGCGTCGCGGTCATCGTTCACCCCGACAACCCGCTGCCACAGCTCACCACGGGGCAACTGGCACAGATCTTTGCCGGGCAGATCCAGCGCTGGGAGCAATTGGGTGTTGCCGGCGGGGCCATCCACCTGTACGCCCGTGACGACCGCTCCGGCACCTTTGAGACCTTCAAGGCCCTCGTGCTGGAACCCCAGCAAAGCGAACTTTCAGCCCAGGCCCAACGTTTCGAGTCCAGCGACGAGCTGGCCGCGCGAGTGAGCACCGACCGCCAGGCCATCGGTTTCAGCAGCCTGGCGGCGGTGCATGGGGCCAAGGTGCTGGCGGTGGCCGAAGGTGACGCGCCGGCCATGCTACCGGAGCGTGCACTGGTGGCCAGCGAGGACTACCCGCTATCGCGGCGCCTGTATTTCTATCTGCCGGCCAACCCCAAGCCCCAGGCCAAGGCCCTGGCCGATTTCGCTCAGAGCCCGGCGGGCCAGGCGATCGTCGCCCAGCAGGGTTTCGTTTCGCAGCAGATCAAGGCCCAATCTGTAGCACCCCAGGCCGACATGCCGCCGCGCTATCGCACCCTGGCCCAGCAGGCACAGCGGTTGAGCGTTAACTTCCGCTTTCAGGAAGGCAGCGCCAGCCTCGACAACAAGGCCCTGCGCGATGTCCAGCGGGTTGCCGACTACCTGCGCCAAGCGGGCAAGTTGCAGCGCAAGGCGGTGCTGGTGGGCTTTGGCGACCCCAAGGAGACACCCGGTCGCGCCGCCCTGCTCTCCCGCCTAAGGGCCCAGGCGGTGCGTCGTGAGCTGGCGCGCGATGGCGTGGAGGTGCTGGAGGTGACGGGGATGGGGGATGAACTGCCAGTGGCAGGGAACGAACTGGAGCAAGGGCGACTGCGTAATCGCCGGGTGGAAGTGTGGGTGCATTGATCTGAAAGCAGCACACACCCTGTAGGAGCAGCCTTGTGCTGCGAAGAGGCCAGTATGGCCAACACATTTGTGCAAGGTTGACCGGCCTCTTCGCAGCACAAGGCTGCTCCTACAAGAAGCGTGCTTAAGTGTGTGCCGTGCTTGGCAAAGAAATGTAACAGCTCCCCATTCGGCATCACCGGCAAACGGGTCTAGGCTCAAGCCCATGTGATACCGGGCCCCTCTGACGGCTGCCAGGCCGCCATGTCGGATCACTGTTGCCATGCAACGTCGACATTCAAGGAGGGGCTCATGACAGCTCTACACACATTCCTCACCACCCCGTTCCTCGGCACCAGCACCTGGTTGTGGCTGGTGTTCATGGCCATCGTCATCGGTTTGCTGGTACTCGATCTCGGCGTGCTGCACCGCCACGACCGGGAAATCGAAATGCGCGAGAGCCTGCTGCTGTATTCGGGCTATTTCAGCGTCGGCGTGCTGTTCGGCGTCGGTGTCTGGTACCAGTTGGGCGCGCAGTCGGCGCTGGAGTTCTACACCGGGTTCCTGGTCGAGCAGTCGCTGTCGATGGACAACGTGTTCGTCATGGCGATGATCTTCAGCTATTTCGCCATCCCCCGCCGCTACCAGCACCGCGTGCTGTTCTGGGGCATCCTCGGGGTGGTGTTCCTGCGGGCGATCATGATCGGCGTGGGCGCGGCGCTGGTGCAGAACTTCGCCTGGGTACTGTATATCTTCGGTGCCTTCCTGCTGTTTACCGGGGTGAAGATGGCGCTGTCGAAGGAAGATAGCCGCCCCGACCTGGCCAACAACCCGATCCTCAAGTTCGTGCGTCGGCACATGCGGGTCACCGAGCAGATCCACGGCTCGCACTTCTTCGTGCAGCAGACCCCGCCCGGGCAGCACAAGGCGCTACGCCATGCCACCCCGCTGTTCATGGCGCTGGTGCTGATCGAACTGGCCGACCTGGTGTTCGCCGTCGACAGCGTCCCGGCAATCTTCGCCATCACCCAGGACCCGTTCATCGTCTACACCTCCAACATCTTCGCCATCCTCGGCTTGCGCTCGTTGTATTTTGCGCTGGCGGCGCTGATGCACCGGTTCGTTTACCTCAAGTACGCGCTCGCGCTGGTGCTGATCTTCATTGGCTGCAAGATCTTCTACCACGGCATGGTGGGCAAGGTGCCGGCATTGCTGTCGCTGGGGGTGACGTTCGGGTTGTTGCTGGGTGGGGTGGTGGTTTCGTTGGTCAAGACGCGGGGGGAAAAGCCGGAAATCAAGAATGGTCAATCCAAGCAGCCTTCAAATGCCGATCGTACAGTCAGCGAGAAGGAGGAAGACCCGCAGATGCGGGTCTGACCATCCAGAGGAACCAGTGAGCCTTCAAGGGCGTCTTCGCGGGCAAGCCCGCGAAGAGCCCGGAACAAGCCGGTAAATCACCGCCCGCTACGCATCATCTCCGCCGGCACGTACTTGCCGATCTCATACTTGCCAATCGCCGCCCGGTGCACTTCATCTGGCCCGTCGGCCAGGCGCAAGGTGCGCTGCATGGCGTACATGTAAGCCAGCGGGAAATCGCCACTCACCCCTGCCCCCCCATGAATCTGGATCGCCCGGTCGATCACCTTCAATGCCACGTTCGGCGCCACTACCTTGATTTGCGCAATCTCGCTGCGGGCCACCTTGTTGCCGACCGTGTCCATCATGTAGGCCGCTTTCAACGTCAGCAGCCGGGCCATGTCGATCTCCATGCGCGAGTCGGCAATCTTGTCGACGTTGCCGCCCAGACGCGCCAGTGGCCGGCCGAAGGCGGTACGCTCCACCGAGCGCTTGCACATCAGTTCCAGCGCGCGCTCGGCCATGCCGATCGAGCGCATGCAGTGGTGGATACGGCCGGGGCCAAGGCGCCCCTGGGCAATTTCGAAGCCACGGCCTTCACCCAGGATCACGTTCTCATACGGTACCCGCACATTCTCGAAGAGCACCTCGGCGTGGCCATGGGGAGCATCGTCATAGCCGAACACCGGCAGCGGGCGGACGATCTTCACCCCAGGCGCATCGGTGGGCACCAGCACCATCGAGTGCTGCTGGTGGCGTGGCCCTTCAGGGTCGGACAGGCCCATGAAGATCATTACCTTGCAGCGCGGGTCGCAAGCGCCGGAGGTCCACCACTTGCGGCCGTTGATTACCCATTGGTCACCGTCACGCACGGCGGTGGCGGCCATGTTGGTGGCATCCGAGGAGGCCACGTCCGGTTCGGTCATGGCGAACGCCGAACGGATCTCGCCACGCAGCAGCGGCTCCAGCCACTGGCGCTTCTGCGCTTCACTGCCATAGCGCACCAGCACTTCCATGTTGCCGGTGTCCGGCGCCGAGCAGTTGAACGGCTCCGGGCCGAGCAACGAACGACCCATGATTTCCGCCAGCGGGGCGTATTCCAGGTTGCTCAGGCCGGCACCGTATTCCGATTCGGGCAGGAACAGGTTCCACAGCCCTTCAGCGCGGGCCTTGGCCTTGAGTTCTTCCATGATCGCGGTGGGCTGCCAGCGGTCACCCTCGGCGACCTGGCGCTCGAACACCGCCTCGGCGGGGTAGACATAGGCCTCCATGAACGCGCTGACGCGCTCACGCAGTGCCTGGACCTTGGGCGAATAGGCGAAATCCATCGGGGCTACCTTCACGGTTCGGAGTACATGGGCCAGAGCCTAGAGCAGCATGGCCTCATCCACCTAGCCTATTTTCCGCGTGTATAAACATTCATAACCGATATATGATCGGCCAATAATTCCAACAAAGAGCGGCGCCCATGAACCTCAGCAAGGTCGACCTCAACCTGTTCATCGTGTTCGATGCGATCTACACCGAAGCCAACCTGACCCGCGCCGGGCAGATCGTGGGCATCACCCAGCCGGCAGTGTCCAACGCCCTTTCGCGGCTGCGCGAAACCTTCAATGACCCGCTGTTCGTGCGCACCGCGCAAGGCATGGTGCCAACGCCCATGGCGCAGAACATCATCGGCCCGGTGCGCAATGCCTTGGCACTGTTGCGCACCTCGGTGCAGGAAAGCCGCATTTTCAACCCGCAACAGGCCAACAAGACTTTCCGCATCAGCATGACCGACCTGACCGAAGCGGTAATCCTGCCGCCGCTGTTCCAGCGCTTGCGCCGCCTGGCGCCGGCGGTGCTGATCGAAAGCTTTTTGTGCAAGCGCCGCGAGACCACCAAGGAACTTGCCGCCGGCCGCCTGGACTTCGCCATCGACGCACCGTTGAACACCGACCCGCAGGTACGCCACGTCAAACTGATGCAAGACCGCTATGTCTGCGCCCTGCGCCAGGGCCACCCGCTGGCCGACAGCAAGCTGACCCTCGACAACTACCTGGGCATGACCCACATCCATATTTCCAGCCGCCGCAACGGCCTGGGCTATGTCGACCTGGCCCTGGGCAAGATGGGCGTGCAGCGCAAGGTTGCCTTGCGCTCGCAGCATTACCTTATGGCCTCGCAGGTGTTGCAGCAGACCGACATGGCGATGACCGTCCCCGAGCGCTTCGCCCGCCGCCATCAGTTGCGTTACCAGCCACTGCCGGTCGAGGTGCCTGCGCTGGAAACGCACCTGTACTGGCATGAAAGCACCGATCAGGACCCGGCCAACCGCTGGATGCGCGAGCAGATCACCGAGTTGTGCGAACGTGTGGTGGCCGAGGAAGAGAGGGCCTCGGAACCAGCCTGAACAGAATGGCGGGATGCGGAGAAAAAAATTCCAAGAAAAACTTGATAGATAGAAATTTTTCTTGATCATTTCCAGAATAGAGCCGCTGGAAGTGAAAAATATCTCCGAAGTAGCGGGTACGCTTGCTCCAACGATTGCCGATTTCACGGCGACAGACACGGACCCGCCCTCATGCCCAGCGCCCCGCTCTATTTCGATTACGCCGCCACCACTCCGGTCGACGACCGGGTCATCGAAACCATGCTCGCCTGCCTTGGCAGCCAGGGCAACTTCGGCAACCCGGCGTCCAGTGGCCATGCCTTCGGCCAGGCAGCCCGCCACGCCGTGGAGCAGGCCCGTCAGCAAGTGGCCGAACGCGTCGGCGCGCAGGCCGATGCACTGGTCTGGACCTCAGGTGCGACCGAGTCCAACAACCTGGCGCTCAAGGGCATTGCCCAGGGCCTCGGCCAGCCCGGGCACCTGATCACCAGCCAACTGGAACACAAGGCCGTGCTCGATACGGTGGCCGAACTGGAGCGCCAGGGTTGGGCCGTTACCCGCCTGGCACCGGATGCCGCCGGCCTGATTCAGCCTGCGGCGGTGCAGGCAGCGTTGCGCGCCGACACCCGCCTGGTATCGCTGATGGCGGTGAACAATGAACTGGGCACGATCACCGACTTTGCCGCGATTGGCGAACAGGTACGTGCCCACGGTGCCCTGCTGCACGTGGATGCGGCGCAGGCGGTGGGCAAACTGGCCATCGACCTGAACGCCATGGCCGTGGACCTGATGTCGTTCTCGGCGCACAAGGTGTATGGGCCCAAGGGCATCGGTGCGCTCTACGTGGGGCCACGCGCCCGCACGCTGATGCGTGCGCAGATGCACGGCGGCGGCCATGAGCAAGGCCTGCGTTCCGGCACCCTGGCGACCCACCAGATTGCCGGCATGGGCAGTGCCTTTGCCCTGGCCGGCCAGCCCGGCGACAGCGAACACCTGCGCCTCGAACAATTGGCCAGGCGCCTGCGTGAAGGCCTGCTGGCCCTGCCCGGCGTCACCCTCAACGGCTGCGCCAAACAACGCATTCCCCATACGCTGAACCTGTGTATCGACAGCAAGGGCTTCAACAGCGCGGCGCTGGCCAGCGAGCTGGCGTTGTCAACCACCTCGGCCTGCAATTCGGCGAGCAATGCAGCCTCGCATGTGCTGCTCGCGTTGGGGCTGGATGAACGCCAGGCACGTAACAGCGTGCGCCTGAGCATCGGGCGTTTCAGCAACGAGGCCGAAGTGGACAAGGCCCTCGAAGTTTTTGGCCGGGTGCTGACAGCGGCGTCAGCGGCACTTTGGTGAAACTTCCCTAAAACAGCCGGCTGTCCGGGGTGAAGTCCTCGACCTCGAGCCTGGCGCTGTTTGCCTGCGGATGGCGCGGGTTGAACAGGTAATTGGTGGTGCTGGGCATGATCGCGCTCGGCACCGGCAGCAGCAACGCCGAACACTCATCCAGAAAACGGTTGCCCAGGCCCCGGGTCAGTTCGGTCTGGCTCGACCAGCCAGGCTGCAAGGCAGGCAACTGCGCTTGCGAAACGGTGTCGGGCAACTCGATACGCAGCAGCCGCATGGTGGTGGGGAAATCCTCAGGGTCGATCTCCAGGTGCACCAGCACCTCCAGCATTGCCCCGGCCGGGCTGGTGGCGGCATATACCACTGGCCGGCCCGCCTGGTGCCAGCGGCCGCTGACACGCAAGCCGCCCGTTCCGCTCAAGTCTGCATAGGCGCTGATACGCCACAGAATCACAGGCCGAAGCCCTCGGCGATCTGCAGCAACATCTCCTCGACCTGGGTGGTGCCCTGCTGGGTGGTGAGCATCTGCATCGGCGTCAGCCCCGAGAAGCGCTCCTTGGGCTTGGACAGCCAGCGTTTTGCCTTGCCCGCTTCACCGAACACGGCTTCGGCCATGGCGGTGATATGGGCCGAGCGGAACAGCCGGTCGCTTTCTTCCACGGTCAGCGGCTGGTCACGTTCGATGCGGGTTTTCAGCGTGCGCAGGGGAATGATCTGGTCACGCTCCAAAGGGGTGAACACGCCGAGTTCGGTCAGTTTCACCAGCCAGGTGGCAGCGAAGCCATGGGTGATACGGGTGTGGATTTCGAAGTCACTGGCGAGTTCGGGGATTTCCAGCAGTGCATGCAGGCGCGCCCGGTACTCGTGGTAACCATTGTCGCGAAGCACTTCGGCAAGCATGGCGCTCTCCTTTCCGGCGTTTGCCGACAAGTATGCGGCATATGCCGGATTTTGCAAGCCGACCGGAAAGACGGGGCCGCAGAGCGGCCCCGGCAACCTCACAGGAAGGTGAACACCTGCGAAGCCGGCAACCGCGACTTGTTCAGCCCGGCATTGAAGTCCGCCTCGCTGCGATAGCCCAGGCTGAGAATGACCACACTGGTGAACCCACGCTCACGCAAGCCCAGCTCGGCATCGAGAATCTTGCTGTCGAAGCCTTCGATCGGGGTGGCATCCAGCCCATGTGCCGCAGCCCCCAGCAAGGCAGTACCCAACGCCAGGTAGGTCTGCTTTTCCATCCAGTGCTGCAGGTCCTTCTGATCGAAGCGGTGCAGGTCGACGTAATGCCGGCGGCTCTGGTTCTGCCCGGCACGCGCCTGCTCATCGCGGAAGCGGCCATCGGCGCCTTCCTGGTGGAGCACGGCATCCAGGTGCGCTTCGGTCATCTCGGTTCGGGTGCAGAACACGATCACATGCGAGGCATCGAGGATCTTCGGCGAATTGTAGGCATAGCGCTCTGTGGTGCTCTTGGCCAGGCGAGCCTTGCCTTCGGCGCTGTCGGCAACGATGAAATGCCACGGCTGCGAGTTGACCGAGGAAGGGCTATGGCGCAGTTGTTCGAGCAAGGCATCGACAGTCGCCTGGGGAATGCGGCGCGAGGCATCGTAGGCTTTGGTGGTGTAGCGGCGCTTGGCCAGCGAGACGGTATCCATGCAACAACTCCGGGAATGAACAGGGGATTTGCCGGGCATCTTATCTTTCCTGCAGAAAAGAAAAACCGGCACAATGCAGCAACACTTTCATCCCTGGAGTGAAAATGCTGCGCATCGCCGACCTCGAACTGTTCGTCCGCAGCAGCGTGCTGGGCAGCTTTACCGCCGCCGCCCATGAGGCCGAACTGCTGCCGGGGCAGGTGGCCGCCGCGATCAAGCGCCTGGAGCGCGACCTGGATGTGCGCCTGTTCGCCCGCACTACCCGCAGCCTGCGCCTGACCGCCGAAGGCGAGTTGTACCTGCCGACTGCCCTGAATGTGCTGGAGAGCCTGCGCCAGGGGCGTGAAGACCTGCATGGCAACGCCAACACCCTGCGCGGTACTCTGCAGGTTTCGGCACCGTCCGACCTGGGCCGCAACATGTTGCTGCCGTGGCTGAGCGCCTTCCGCCGCGAGCACCCGGCCCTGCACCTTCGCTTCTTCCTGTCTGACCAGATTGCCGACCTCAACCGCGACCCGGTAGATGTGGCGATCCGCTACGGCCTCAACCAGGACGCCAACTACATTGCCCTGCCGCTGGCAGACTGGAACCGCCGGGTGCTGGTGGCGGCGCCCGACTACCTGGCCCGTCACGGCCGCCCCCTCACGCCCGACGCCCTGCAGCAGCATGCCTGCCTGCTGTATATGCAGCACAACCGGGTCTACGACAAGTGGCGGGTGGGCAACCGCACCGTGCAGGTGCGTGGGCCGCTGATCAGCGACGATGCCGACGTGATCCGCCGCCTGGCCTTGCAGGGCGAAGGCATCGTCTACAAGTCGTGGCTGGACGTAAGCGCCAACATCGCGGCCGGCGAACTGGAAATCATCCTGCCCGAGCACTTTGGTGAACCCGCCCCGGTCACCCTGGTGTGCCCGCACCGAAAGCAGCTCACGCCCGCAGTGGCGCAACTGCATCTGTGGCTGCGCGAACGCTTCGAGGCCTTGCGTAACCGGGCGCTGGCCAACGGTTGCACAATCGTTCCAGACTGAGCCTGGCCGTTGCGCTAAGGTAACGATTTCTGCCACGGCACGCCCCCATGAGCAACTGGATCGACCTCAAGCAAGACGCCGACACCGGCATCGAGTCGGTCCGCGCGCATTTCGTGGGGCATGCCTACGACCCGCACTGGCACGACAGCTTCCTGGTTGGCGTTACCGAGCAGGGCGTGCAGCAATTCGATTGCCGGCGAGTGCGCCATCGCAGCACGCCGGGGAACGTATTCCTGCTGGAGCCCGGTGAAATCCATAACGGCCATGCGCCCACCGAGGACGGCTTCACCTATTCGACCCTGTACCTGGAACCCACCTGGGTGGACAGCCAACTGCGGGCACTTTTCGAACACGCGCCGGGCGACAGCCTGCCCAGCTTCGCCGATACCTTGTGCCACGATGAGCGCCTGGCGCGTGCCACTGCCCTCGCCTTCCAGGCCGTGCATACCCAGGACTTGCGCATTGTCCGGCAGACGGCCATGGACGACCTGCTGGCCTGCCTGACCCGCCACCTGCACTGGCGCCGGCGCCTGAACCCGGACCCGCGCCTGCCGCTGACCGCGCAGCGCGCGCGGGATTACCTGCACGCCAACCTGGAGCGCGACATCGGCCTGGAAGACCTGGCCCAAGCCTGTGGCATCGACCGCTTCCGCCTCACCCGCGCATTCAAGGCCGCATTCTGCCTGGCGCCGCATGCCTATCTGATCCAGCTGCGCCTGGCCCGGGCGCGGCGCCTGCTCGCCCAGGGCCAGACTCCCACCGAAGTGGCCATGGCCCTGGGCTTTGCCGACCAGAGCCACCTGGGGCGCTGGTTCCGCCGTGCCTACCAGCTGACCCCGGCCGACTACCGCAGGCGCTGCTCAAACCTTCCAGACTGAAAGGCGGCGGGCAGCGAGCATGGTGCTTCGTTTATCCGGAGCCCTTGATCATGTCGCAGTCGTTGTTGCCCTTCATCCTGTTTGCGTTGGTATCCAGCATCAGCCCCGGGCCGACCAACCTGTTGATTCTTGCCCATGGGGCCCGCTTTGGCCTGTGCGCGAGCCTGGCGCCGGTCGTTGCGGCCTGCGGTGCCGCAGCGGCGATCGTGCTGATGGTGGGCCTGGGGCTGGGTGAACTGCTGCTGCGCCACCCGCTGGCCCAGCAGTTGATGAGCTGGACCGGGGTTTTGTGGTTGAGCTGGCTGGCGTGGAAGATGCTGCGCAGTGCCGCCGCTCCGCTGCAGGCGACCACGGCGCAAGGCTTCAGCGCACTCAGCGCAGCCTCGTTGCAAGTGGTCAACCCCAAGGTGTGGTTGATGGCCGTGGCGGTGGTCGGGGTGTTTGCCTCGCCGTCGTTGCCGGTATGGCAGCTGGCGCTGGTGTTCTGGCTGATTGCCCTGCCATGCATGGCGGCGTGGGCGCTGCTGGGGGTGGGCAGCGCGCGATGGTTGCAGGCACCGCGGCGGTTGCGGGTGTTCAACCAGGTGTTGGCGGGGCTGCTGTTGATTTCTGCATGGGCTGCCGTACTGGCTTGAGCCTGTAGGAGCGGCCTTGTGTCGCGATAGGGCTGCGCAGCAGCCCCCGGCGATATTCGCTGTGACGCTGAAATCCGGGGCCGCTGCGCGCCCCATCGCGACACAAGGCCGCTCCTACAAAGAACGCGCCAGCGCCAGGTCAGTGCGTCAGCGCCTCGCGGAACTGCCGGGTGCTGGCCACAGCCAGCAGCAACCCGGCCACTGCCACGCTACCGCCCACCAGGCCGATATCCGCCACATCCAGCTGGCTGCTGACGATACTGCCCAGCAACGCGCCACCGCCAATACCGATGTTGTAGATACCCGAGAACAGCGCCATGGCCACATCGGTGGCATCGGACGCCAGTTTCAGGGTCTTGGATTGCAGCGACAGGCTGAAGCTGAGGATCGCCACACCCCAGAACATGCTCAACGCGGCGAAAACATAGAAGTTGCCCGACAGCGGCAACAGCAGCAACAGGCACGCCGCCAGCAGGCCGATCGAACCTACCAGGAAGCCATGCGGGAAGCGGTCGCTGTAACGGCTGAACAGCACCGAGCCGAACACCCCGGCGCCGCCGAACAGCAGCAGCAATAGCGTGGTGCGCTCTCCGCCTATCTGCGCCACGTGCAGGGCAAACGGTTCAATGTAGCTGTAGGCAGTGAACTGCGCGGTAATCACCAGCGTCACCAGCACATAGGTGATCACCAGCGCCGGGCGCTTGAACAGTATCGGCAGGCTGCGCAGCGAGCCCGAGTTCTGGCTGGGCAGCAGCGGCAACGACTTCATCAGGCACAGCATGGTCGCCAGCGCCACCCCGGCAATGCTCAGGAAGGTGATGCGCCAGCCCAGCGCTTCACCCACTACGCGGCCCAGCGGGATACCCAGGACCATGGCCAGGGTGGTGCCAGTGGCCAAAAGGCCCAGCGCCTTGGCCTGCTGCCCGGGCGGCGCCACGCGCACCGCCAGGGAAGCCGTGATGGCCCAGAACACCGCATGCGCCAGGGCTATACCGATACGGCTGACCAGCAACATGGCAAAGCTCTGTGACATCCACGACAGCAAGTGGCTGACGATGAACACCAGGAACACGAACAGCAACAGCCGCCGCCGCTCGATGTTGCGCGTCAGCAGCATCATCGGCAGCGAGGCCAGCGCCACTACCCAGGCGTAGATGGTCAGCATCAGGCCGACTTGCGCGGTGCTCATGTCGAAGCTGCGGCCAATGTCGCTGAGCAGCGCCACCGGGACGAACTCGGTGGTGTTGAAGATGAAGGCCGCCAGGGCCAGGGCAATGACGCTCAGCCAGCTGCCGCTACCCGCCGTGGGTGGCATGTTGGTGGGTATGGGTCCATTCATGGGTACAAACCGCTTCTCCGCAGGCAAGGCAACAGGACGCACGTCAGCCACCCACTTGCCGGGGTGTCGACGCACGCTTTGTTATTGGAAGGAATGCCCGGCATGGTACGCGTCAAGCCGGGGGCTCACAACCGCGAGGCGGGCAGAAGGAGTAACATGCGCGCTTTGTGCGAACGCGTATGCAACAAGGAGCCCGATCCGCTCATGGACCAGCAGCACTCCCAGCAGCAACAGTGGCAGCAGGCGGTCACCGCCTATGCCCAGGCCGTCAACGACTATGTCGCGCAGGGCCGCGCGCAAGGCTGGGATGACCTCGAAGAGCCCCTGCCGCAGGCCACCGAGCATTTGCTCGATGCCTGGCTGCAGGCCCTGCAAGCAGCCAACCGGCCCGGCGTCGAAGCCTTTGAGCAGCAAGCCTTCCGCGAAGCCTGGCCGCCCGCCCACCACCCCTTGCTGCCGCTGATCAAGGAGCACGGGCAAGGTATCGGCAACGTCCTGCTGCTGGAGGATGGCAGCCTGCTGGCACGTATCGGCATGCCGCATGACAAAGGCCAGGTGGTGCGCATCGACCCTCTCGGGGTGACCCCGGTGATCGGCGTCGATCACTTCGGCCGCTGCCCGGCCCGCCGCTATTTCGCCCTGGCCAATGCCGAGGGCATACGCGTGACCGATGGCTGGGGCGGCCCGCAGGTGCTGCGCCTGGCCTGGCCCACGGGGTTGGAGGGGTTGCCGCCGGGTTACCCGTTCGAGCCCTTCGACCTGCCGCCCACGCCGACCACGCTGATCCCCTTCCCGGATGGCCAGCGGGTGCTGCTGGTGAGTGCCGAGGGTATCTTCCTGCTGACCCGCCACGGCGCGACCCGCCTGCTGCCGCACCAGGCGCGGGTGCTCGACGAACTGGACGAAGGCACCGACCCGGACGACATCAGCCTGGGGCTGAGCATGGAGCACGGTGCGGTATCGGCGGATGGTCGGTTGATCGTGGTTGGCGAGCAAGGCAGCCGCCACCTGGTGCTGGATGATCAGCTCCGGCCCGTGGCGGCCATCGGCCCGGCCAGCGAGTATCCGCACTTTGCGCTGTTCAATCGTGCAGGTGACCAGTTGATAGTCAATGCCTGCCATTTCTATAGCGGTGCCACGCTGGCCGTCAGGGTGGCCGACTTGCCGGGGCTGGATACCGACTACTACAGCCAGGACCCGCGTACCCCGCTGGTACAGGATGGCGCACGGGTGTATGCCGGCGTGGCGCGCGAGGGCGAATATATCGTGGGGGATGCCTATGGTTACCTGCGGGCATTTGGCGAAGATGGCACGGAGCATTGGCAGCATTACCTGGGGTCGACCATCAGTGCGCTGGATATCAGTGCCGACGGGCGTACGCTGGTAGCGGCGAGCCATGCCGGGTTCGTTTCGGTGATTGCCCTGGACAACGGGCGCCCGGCCTGGCAGATCGGTACCGGGGCGCATGGCGAGGTACGGCGGTGGTTGTTCTGGAAAGGCTGGGACAGGGCATTGGCCTGGTAACACATCCAGCATCTTCATTGCCTGCCCCGGCCTGTTCGCGGGCTCGCCCGCGAACAGGCCGGGGAAGGCAACCAATCAGCCCTGCAAAGTAGCCATATCGATCACGAACCGGTACTTCACATCCCCGGCAATCATCCGCTCATACGCCTGGTTGATGTTGCGGATATCCAGCAACTCGATATCACAACGAATCGCGTGCTCGGCGCAGAAATCCAGCACTTCCTGTGTCTCGGCAATACCACCGATCAACGACCCCGCCAGCACCCGGCGCTTCATCACCAGATTGGCCGCATGAACCGCCGGGTCGATTGGCTCGATCAGGCCGACCAGGATGTGCACGCCATCGAATTTCAGGGTTTCCAGGTACGGGTTGAGGTCGTGCTGCACCGGGATGGTGTCGAGCAGGAAGTCGAAACGGCCTGCTGCTGCTCGCATCTGCTCGGCATCAGTGGACACGATCACATGGTCGGCACCCTGGCGGCGGGCTTCGTCGGCCTTGGCCTGGGAACGGGTGAACAGGGTCACTTCGGCGCCCAGCGCCTTGGCCAGCTTGATGGCCATGTGGCCCAGGCCGCCCATGCCGAGGATGCCGATCTTGTGACCAGGGCCGACGCCGTGGTGCTTGAGTGGCGAATAGGTTGTGATGCCGGCGCAGAGGATTGGCGCGGCGCTGGGCAGGTCCATGCCGGCCGGGATGCGCACCACGAAGTGCTCGCTGACCACGATGCTGCTGGAGTAACCGCCCATGGTGTTGCTACCGTCGACTCGGTCCGGGGTGGCATAGGTCATGGTCGGGCCTTCCAGGCAATATTGCTCCAGGTCCTTGGCACAGGCTTCGCAGTGTCGGCACGAGTCGACCATGCAGCCAACGCCGACCAGGTCGCCGACCTTGTGCGTGGTCACTTTGTCGCCCACGGCGGTGACGCGGCCGATGATCTCGTGGCCAGGCATCAGCGGGTACACGGCAATGCCCCATTCGTTGCGCGCCTGGTGGATGTCGGAGTGGCATACGCCGCAGTAAAGGATGTCGATGGCGACGTCGTCAGGGCGCGGGCTGCGACGCTCGAAGGTCATGGGAGCCAGAGGGCTGGTGGGGGTCTGGGCGGCGTAACCGATGGCGGTATACATGCAGGGCCTCGCTATGAAGTGAAACGATTCAGGCTGCGCATTCTGCGCGCCATGCGTCGCTTCGCCCACGACTGATTCTCCGGTATCGATGCCTGATTCTCCGAAGATGCCATGCAGCATCTGGCGCCGAGCGTTCATTCTGCGATGATCAAACTGTCTGATTCTCTGCCCAGGTCCATCATGCAACTGACCCGCCACGTCGACGCCAATGCGCCGCTTTGCACACTGATCCGCAGCCTTGCCACGCGCCCGGGCTTCGTGCCCACGCACCTGCCCCAGGTGCAGGTGCTGAGCTGGGACCACTATGTGGCCAGCAGCCCGCAGATCTACGAACCCAGCCTGATGATCCTGGCCCAGGGCAGCAAGCTGGCGCGCCTGGGGCCGCGTACCCTGGAATATGGCGCCGGGCATTATCTGGTGCAGGCATTGTCGGTGCCGTTCATGTGCGAAACCTTTGCCACCCCCGAAGCACCGTTGCTGGGCGTGGCGGTGGACATCGACCGCGGCGTGCTGGGTGAACTGGTGCAAAGCATGGCCCTGGCGCCGAATGCCGCGGTGCAGGCGCAAACCCCGCATTCAATGACCTCGGCTGCACTCGATGCGCCGATGCGCGAATGCGTGGAACGGCTGCTGCGCTGCCTGCAGGACCCGGTGGACGCCAAGGTGCTGGGCCCGGCGCGGGTACGCGAGGTGCTGTACACCGCCTTGCGCGGCCCACAAGCGGGCGTGTTGCGGGCGCTGGTGGAGCAACAAGGGCACTTCGCCCGCATCGGCGCCGCCCTTGCCCACCTGCGCGAACACTACACCGAGCCGCTGAGCGTTGAAGCGCTGGCCGCACGCGCCAACATGAGCGTTTCGACCTTCCACGAGCACTTCAAGCGCTGCACCGACATGGCGCCGATGCAGTACCTCAAGCGCCTGCGGCTGCTGAAGGCGCAGCAGATGCTGATCGGCGAAGGCCTGGGGGTGGCGCAGACCGCGCACCGGGTGGGGTACCAGAGCACCTCGCAGTTCAGCCGCGAGTACAAGCGCCAGTTCGCCCGCAGCCCGGGGGATGAATTGCCGTACCAGAGCCTGCCGGTGTAATCGCCTGCCCTGGCCCCATCGCCGGCAAGCCGGCTCTCATGGAACAACACATGATTTATTGGTTCAGCAAGGTTCTGTAGGAGCAGCCTTGTGCTGCGAAGAGGCCGATACTGCCAAAGCCTGTCTATTGCTTGTGCCGGCCAGTTCGCAGCACAAGGCTGCTCCTACAAAGGACGCGACAAACGAGCGATAGTTGTTCTCTGCGCGACAGCGCAGCCCAAAAGGGCTGGGCAATCTCCCGCAGATACTGCACAAGGCTTGAGGTCGATGCAGTGGAGGTGGTGCTTGCCGGCGATGGGCTGCAGAGCAGCCGAGGCACTCTCAAGGCTTCATTGCCGCTCGACCATCGCCACTATTGCTGCCTGCAATTCGGCCTTGGCCTGCCCCACCTCCAGTTCCCCCGCAGCAGCCACCTGCGACAAGGCATCCGCCGCCCCCACCAGCAAGCGCATGCCCGCCACCCCGATGTTGCCACTGGGCGAAAACCCGGCCAACGCCTCACGGCATTTGTCCAGAAACGGCTGCTCATAGGCCCGCTTCAGCGCTTCCATTTCCGGCGAGCCGGCCAATGCCGCCGACACTCCGGGTATCTCCAGCCCCTGGCTCATCACACAGTCCACATACGCCTCGGCAATCACTCCGGCGCGGCTGGCCAGGCTAGCGTCACAACGCGCCAGCGCCTGCTCCAGCATCCGCGACTGCCGTGCATCGTATTGCTGGTACAGCGCCACCAACAACCCGGTCCGG
This sequence comes from Pseudomonas shirazica, assembly GCF_015168335.1. Classification (NCBI taxonomy): domain Bacteria; kingdom Pseudomonadati; phylum Pseudomonadota; class Gammaproteobacteria; order Pseudomonadales; family Pseudomonadaceae; genus Pseudomonas; species Pseudomonas shirazica. The sequence goes on along the minus strand of NZ_CP063456.1, from coordinate 1,776,769 downwards.
GTTTCGAAATGGTCATAGACCACCGGCTTGGTCACCCCCGCCTGCTCGGCCAAACGCCCCAGGCTCAAGGCATCGGTGCCCTCCTCCCGTACCAGCTGCCAGGCCACATCGAGCAACTGCAGACGGCGCTCTTCGCGGCTCAGGCGCTTGCGCGAGCGGCCTTGATCATCGCTTGACATCGTTTACCTACCAAAAGTAACTTACTAAACGTAACTTACCTTGAGTATATAGCGCTCTGGGTAACCCTGCATCCCAATCTTGGAGAGCCCACCATGCATGCCCTGATCGTCGTCGGTCATCACGACCCGCAATCCCTCACCCATGCCCTGGCCCGACAGATCGCCGCCGGCCTGGCCAACGCCGGCCACGGCAGCGAAATCGCCGACCTGGCCAGTGAAGGTTTCGACCCGCACTTCGGCCTGGCCGACCATGCGGTGCACCGCAGGCTGGCAGCCCCGCCGGCGGATGTACTCAGGGAGCAGGCGCGTATTGAACGCGCCGATGCGCTGGTGCTGGTCTACCCCATCTATTGGTGGTCGCTGCCGGCCTTGCTCAAAGGCTGGGTCGAGCGGGTGTTCAGCAATGGCTGGGCCTTCGATTATGAAGGGGGCATCACCGTCAAGAAGCTGCGCGGCATGAAGGTGCACCTGGTCGGTGTCGCCGGTGCCGACAGCGGCACTTTCGAACGTCACGGCTATGGCGAGGCGATGCGCGTGCAGATCGAGCACGGCATCTTCGACTACTGCGGCGCCGAGGTACTCAGCTCCACCCTGCTGGACGACAGCGAGGGCGCAGCCCCGGCACTGCACCTGCACACTGCACGCACGCTGGGCGAGCAGATGTTCGCAGACTGCGAGGCCATGGCCTGAATCAGCCTGAAAGCGGCCATTGCGCCAATGGCCAGTAAGCGCCCTTGCGCGACTCGTACAGTGTGAAATGGCGGGCGGCGAGGTAGAAATCCGGCGCGCTGCTGGCTTCTGGCGGCTGGCCGCGGTAATCCCTGGCCAGCGTCAGGTGCGGGCGATACTCGCGGTCGGCCGCTTCCACCCCCAACGGCAGCAGCGCCTGCTGCAAGCTGTACACCAGTTGCAACAGGGCCGGTGGGGTCTGCTGCGCCTCCAGCACCAGTGCACTGGCCCGCTGCCATACCTGCAGGCGGTCCAGCAACAACCGTGGTGCCGTGGCCGGTAGCGCCAGCTGGTCGACCACCGCGCAAATAGCAGGCACATGGGCGGTATCCACATCGCCGAGAAACAGCAGTGTCACATGGAAGTTGGCGGCCGGCACCGGCTTGCCGCTGCGCAGGTTCAGGCCACGTCGCCACTGGGCCAGGGCGCGGCGCTGGGCATCGCTGACCGGCAAGGCGAAGAACAGGCGCTTGAATGGTTTTTCGATACGTCCGCTGACCGGTGTCATCGTGCCGCTCCTCGAGATGGCAAAGCACGTACTGATGCGTTGGGAAACCCGCAGGTCTGTCAGTTTCGCGGGCAGGCACCCAAACCATACGCTGAGGCCTCAATTCAATCACATAGATACGGCCATGAAACAGCACCAGCAAACACGGAATACCCAGCCTGCCATGCAAGCGAAACTGAAGTGGGGCAACCAGCGTGAGCGCGAGTTCACGACTGATGCCATAGATACAGATGTCAGTAATGGCAACCGCTCATTTTTCGCCATTCAGTACACGGAGGGATCAGATACCGCTTATAGCTATATATTCCTGAATATCCCGGAACGTTACCTGGTGGCGGGCGCATCCCTCAAGATCGGTGCAGGCGAGAAAGCCGAGATCAACGCCTATTTCGGTTCGACTTCGATTGGTCGCTCAGGTTGGGCGACCGGGGGCTCAATCGATATTACCGAGATGGATGAGGCTTCCAAGGCATTTGCCGCAACGTTCCACTACACCATTGAACACACCATGGGCATGGTCGAGATCGTGGATGGCTCGTTGTCCTTGTCACTGGCCAAAGATGCAAGGACCAACGGCACCGGCCGGGTCACCGCCAACCTCGACCCCGCCATTTTCCCCTCGCTGGGTAACCTTGACGCTCAAACCATCGAATCCAAGATACTTCAGGACGGCCGCATCCAACTCATCGCCAGACAGCAAGTGGACAACGCAATCCAAGGCATCATGATGCTGTTCAGTGAACAACATGCACGCCTGTTCTTCTCGATTGGCGGTATGCACTATCTCTTGAGCGGAGGCCGCCTGCAGCATGAGTGGAACGTGGATAAAAAGACCCTGACCGCCGACTTTACTGATTATGTAGTCAGTTACCAAGGCAGGGACCATCGCATCACGGATGGCCGCATCGAGGTCACTCTGGCCTGATGCATCGCCATGCAGACCTTGGTACAGCGGTGACGCTTGTACCAAGGTCTGCCATCGCTGCGTAACATTCTCCTACAAAGCATCGGCTCGATTGTTTATGCTGGCGGGCTTAGCCATCACGCATGGCCATTACTTGACGTATCCGCCCATGAAAATCGCCTTAGTCCTCATCTTCATCCTCTCGATCGCCTATGTTCACCTGCGCGGTCGCGTCCGCCACAAGCTGACCCGTCAGCTGGGCGACCACTCCAGCTTCCTGGCGCCGATCAACAGCTTCCTGTACCTGTTTTCCCGGCACCCTGCAAAGCCGTACCTGCCGGTGGAGGCCTTCCCCGAACTGCAGACGCTGCAGGACCATTGGCAGGAAATCCGCCAGGAAGCCCAGCAACTGCTGCATGTGGGCGAAATCAAGAAGTCCGACAATTACGATGATGTCGGTTTCAACTCATTCTTCAAGACCGGCTGGAAGCGCTTCTACCTGAAGTGGTACGGCGAAAGCCACCCGTCGGCGATGACCCTGTGCCCACGCACCACCGAGTTGCTCAAAGGCATCGGCACGGTCAAGGCCGCCATGTTCGCCACCCTGCCACCGGGCGCCAAGCTGGTGCGCCACCGCGACCCGTATGCCGGCTCGTACCGCTACCACCTGGGCCTGGACACGCCGAACGACGATGGCTGCTACATCGATGTGGACGGTGAGAAATATTCCTGGCGCGATGGCGAGGGCGTGGTCTTCGACGAGACCTACATCCACTACGCGGCCAATACCACCGAGCACAACCGCATCATCCTGTTCTGCGACGTGGAACGCCCGCTCAAGTACCGCTGGGCAACCGCGTTCAACCGCTGGTTCAGCCGCAACGTCATGGCCGCTGCCGCCGCCCCCAACGATGCCGGCGACAAGACCGGTGGCATCAACCGGCTGTTCACCCGCATCTACAAGATCCGCGAACGTGGCAAGGCGCTGAAGAAGCGCAACCGCACGCGCTACTATCTGGAGAAGTGGGCGTTCGTCGCGGCGTTGGTGCTGGTGTTCATCTATATCTGATCGATATGGTTGCGCGCAGTCCAAAGGCCTGCGCGCAAACAACCAAAGTACAAGCCTCACACTTTCCACTCTTCGACTAGCCTGAAAGCTCCACTCGCAACCTCCCCAAGGTGAAGACGATGAGCATGATGGACTGGGACGCCTACCGTAAGCAGTTGATGGCCGGCATCGGCGATCTCAAGCAGCTATCCCCTGACACCGTGGCTGGCTACATGACCGCCAGCGGCGCAGGGGCCAAGACCAACCACCTGGACGCCAAGACCCGCGAGCTGATCTCCCTTGCCGTGGCCGTGACCACCCGCTGCGATGGCTGCATCGCCGTGCATTCACAGCAGGCCGTCAAACACGGCGCCAGCCGCGAGGAAATCGCCGAGGCCCTGGGCGTGGCCGTGGCGATGAATGCCGGCGCCGCGCTGGTCTACTCGGCACGTGCCATGGATGCAGTGGGCAAGGCCAACAGCTGAGCGCAAATGGCGTCGCCGCCCTTGCGCGACGGCGCCGCGCCACCCAGACTGGGCGGCCCAGCCCTTGCAGGAACCCGCATGATCCACATCCGCCCCATGACGCCGGAAGACTTCGAGCGCTTCTGGCCCACCTTCCAGGCCGTCGTACAAGCCCGTGAAACCTACGCATTCGACCCGGCCCTCAGCTTTGAACAGGCCCGCCAGCTGTGGCTGGAACTGCCCATGCGCACATTCGTGGCCGAGGAAGACGGCGCGATGCTGGGGTCGTATTACCTCAAGGCCAATGCCGCCGGGCCCGGTGGGCACGTGGGCAATTGCGGCTACATGGTCTGTGAAACGGCACGCGGCCGCGGCGTCGCGCGCTTGATGTGCGAGCACTCACAGAAACAGGCACGCCAGGAGGGCTTTCTGGCCCTGCAGTTCAACTCGGTGGTGGCCACCAACGAGGTGGCAGTGGCGCTGTGGCACAAGCTGGGCTTCGAAACCGTTGGCCGCTTGCCCAAGGCCTACCGCCATGCCCGCCTGGGGCTGGTGGACTGCCTGGTGATGTACAAATGGCTGGCGGACGAGCCGGTAGTGGAGAAGCCGCCACTGCTGATCGGGCGCAAGAACATCGAGGCGCGGGTGTCGCGGCGGCGCGGGCGCTGACTTCTTCAGGCCGCCCTGCTCGACGAAGGTCTATGGTAAAGTCGCGCCCTTTTTGAACATGCTGGGATATCGTTGCACATGACCCCCGTCCTCCGCTTCCTCAACCGAACCAGCCTGGTGACGCAGATCGTCATCGGCCTGATCGCCGGCATCGCCCTGGCCCTGCTTGCGCCCGCCATCGCCCGCGACATGGCCTTCCTCGGGAAAGTCTTCGTCAGCGCCCTCAAGGCGGTGGCGCCCGTGCTGGTGTTCATTCTGGTCATGGCATCGATCGCCAACCACCGTCACGGCCAGGAAACCCATATTCGCCCGATTCTCTGGCTGTACCTGCTGGGCACCTTCAGCGCTGCGGTAGTCGCCGTGGTCGCCAGCATGCTGTTCCCGTCCAACCTGGTGCTGACTACCAGCGACGCTGCGCTGAGCGCGCCGGGGGGCATTACCGAGGTGCTGCAGAACCTGCTGCTGAGTGCGGTCGACAACCCGATCAACGCCCTGCTCAACGCCAACTTCATCGGCGTACTGACCTGGGCCATCGGCCTGGGCGTAGCCCTGCGCCATGCCGGCGAAACCACCCGCACCGTGGTAGAGGACCTGTCCAATGGCGTGACCCTGATCGTACGCGTGGTCATCCGCTTCGCCCCGGTGGGCATCTTTGGCCTGGTCAGCGCCACGCTGGCCCAATCGGGCCTGGGCGCCCTGCTCGGCTACCTGCACCTGCTGGCGGTGCTGATCGGCTGCATGCTGTTCGTGGCGCTGGTGATGAACCCGCTGATCGTATATTGGAAAATCCGCCGCAACCCCTACCCGCTGACCCTGCTCTGCCTGCGCGAAAGCGGTATCACCGCGTTCTTCACTCGCAGCTCGGCAGCCAACATCCCGGTCAACCTGGCCCTGTCGGAGCGCCTTGGCCTGCATGAGGACACCTATTCGGTGTCGATCCCGCTGGGTGCGACCATCAACATGGCCGGCGCCGCCATCACCATTACCGTGCTGACCCTGGCGGCGGTGCATACTCTGGGTATTATGGTGGACCTGCCGACCGCCGTGCTGCTCAGCGTGGTGGCGGCGGTCTGTGCCTGCGGCGCCTCGGGCGTGGCCGGTGGCTCGCTGCTGCTGATTCCACTGGCGTGCAGCCTGTTTGGTATCCCTAGCGAAATTGCCATGCAAGTGGTGGCGGTTGGCTTCATCATCGGCGTGCTGCAGGATTCGGCCGAGACGGCGCTGAATTCTTCGACCGATGTGCTGTTTACCGCGGCGGCGTGCCAGGCTGAAGAGCGGCGCAACGCTTGAGTTTGCCGGGGCCGCTTTGCGGCCCTTTCGCAGGCAAGCCAGCCCCCACAGGGATAGTGCCGGCCTTACGGCTTGTGCTGTACCTGTGGGAGCTGGCTTGCCGGCGATGATCCCAGTGATTGCTTAAGCCTGGCGCTTTACCTAGGCTAGTGGCCTTTCCCCAGCAATGAGACAGGGCCATGTCAGAACACGAAACCGCCGGCGAAGGCCGCTTCAACAGCATCGAGATCCGTATTCTCGGCTCGCTGATCGAGAAGCAGGCCACCAGCCCGGAAAGCTACCCGCTGACCCTCAACGCCCTGGTCCTGGCCTGCAACCAGAAGACCAGTCGCGAGCCGGTCATGAACCTCACCCAAGGCCAGGTCGGCCAAGCCCTGCGCGCCCTCGAAGGGCAGGACATGACCCGCCTGCAGATGGGCAGCCGCGCCGACCGTTGGGAACAACGGGTGGACAAGGCGCTTGAGCTGGTGCCGGCGCAACTGGTGCTGATGGGCCTGATGTTCCTGCGCGGGCCGCAAACCCTCAACGAACTGCTGACCCGCAGCAACCGCCTGCACGACTTCGACGACACCGAGCAGATCCAGCACCAGCTGGAGCGCCTGATATCGCGCGGCCTGGCCTTGCACCTGCCGCGTCAGGCCGGCCAGCGCGAAGACCGTTACACCCATGCTTTGGGCGACCCGGCCGAAATCGAGGCAATCCTGGCTGCCCGGCAACAAGAAGGTGGGGCACGCAGCAGCGGCGGCAATGTGTCGGAAGAACGCATCGAAGCCCTCGAAGCGCGCATCGCGGCGCTGGAAGCACGCCTGGCCGAACTGGAAGGCTGAGCCGTCACGGCTCGGGGTCGGGGAAGTTGCGGCAGCTCTTGCGCTCGGCCAGCTCCCGGTCACTGGGGCGCTGGTCGACGAACACGGTGCGGCCGTCGGCATAGATTTCCAGGTAGCCCCAGTGCAGGTCCTGCTCTTGCTGCCCGGGCTTCGGGGGGACTAGCCACCAGGGTTCGCGGCTGATCAGGGTCATGGGTGTGATTCCTGAGGGTGTCTGCAGTAATCATAGACATCCTCAGATTCAGCTTTGTCAGTTCTGACGCATTCGCGGGCATGCCCGCTCCTACAGGGTTCCTCACAAATCTCAAGACCTGTGCAGAACCTGCGGGCATGCCCGCGAAAGGGCCGGTACAGGCTTATGCCGGTACCGAAGTGCGGATCAGGTGGTCAAAGGCCGCCAGCGATGCCTTGGCCCCCTCACCTACCGCAATCACGATCTGCTTGTACGGCACAGTCGTCACGTCACCCGCCGCAAACACACCAGGGATGCTGGTCTGGCCCTTGGCATCGACGATGATCTCGCCACGTGGCGACAGCTCGACGGTGCCTTTCAGCCAGTCGGTGTTCGGCAGCAGGCCGATCTGCACGAAGATGCCCTCCAGCGCCACTTCATGCTGCTGGTCGGTGGTGCGGTCCTTGTAGCGCAGGCCAGTCACCTTTTCGCCATTGCCAAGCACTTCGGTGGTCAACGCACTGGTGATCACATTCACGTTCGGCAGGCTGTGCAACTTGCGCTGCAGTACCGCATCGGCACGCAGCTGGCTGTCGAACTCGATCAGCGTTACCTGGGCGACGATACCCGCCAGGTCGATGGCCGCTTCCACACCCGAGTTGCCTCCACCGATCACCGCCACGCGCTTGCCCTTGAACAGTGGGCCGTCACAGTGCGGGCAGTAAGCCACGCCACGGGCGCGGTATTCCTGTTCGCCCGGCACGTTCATCTCACGCCAGCGGGCACCGGTAGCCAGGATCACGGTCTTGGCCTTGAGCGAGGCACCGCCGGCCAGACGTACTTCGTGCAGGCCGCCATCGGTGGCCGGGATCAGCGCTTCACCGCGCTGCAGGTTCATGATGTCCACGTCGTACTGCTTGACGTGCTCTTCCAGCGCCGTGGCCAGCTTCGGCCCTTCGGTTTCCTGTATCGAGATGAAGTTCTCGATGGCCAGGGTATCGAGCACCTGGCCGCCGAAACGCTCGGCCGCAATACCGGTGCGGATGCCTTTACGCGCGGCATAGATGGCTGCCGAGGCGCCGGCCGGGCCACCACCGACCACCAGCACATCGAAGGCGTCCTTGGCGTTGATCTTTTCGGCCTGACGGCTGCCTGCGTTGGTGTCGATCTTGCCGAGGATTTCTTCCAGGCCCATGCGGCCCTGGCCAAACACTTCGCCGTTCAGGTAAATGCTCGGCACCGCCATGATCTTGCGCGATTCCACTTCCGCCTGGAACAGCGCGCCATCGATGGCCACGTGGCGTACGTTGGGGTTGAGGACCGCCATCAGGTTCAGCGCCTGGACCACGTCCGGGCAGTTCTGGCACGACAGCGAGAAGTAGGTTTCGAAGGTGAACTCGCCTTCCAGCGCCTGGATCTGTTCGATCACTTCGGCACTGGCCTTGGACGGGTGGCCCCCGACCTGCAGCAGTGCCAGCACCAGCGAGGTAAATTCGTGGCCCATGGGGATGCCGGCGAAGCGCAGGTTTATGTCGGCTCCCGGGCGGTTCAGCGAGAACGATGGACGACGGGCATCGCTGCCGTCCGCGCTGAAGGTAATAAGGTTCGACAGGCTGGCAATTTCCACCAGCAGGTCGTGCAATTCGCGGGATTTCGCGCCGTCGTCGAGGGAGGCAACGATCTCGATCGGCTGGGTGACCCGCTCCAGGTAGGTTTTCAGTTGCGATTTAAGCGTGGCGTCCAACATACGGGCGATTCCTTTTTCAAAACTCGGATACAAAAACGCCCAGGCGAACTCGCCCGGGCGCTTTACGGGGCGGTAGGTACTTCAGCTTTGGCGGCTGGCTACCGCCCGCGACATACACATCGGCTTAGATCTTGCCGACGAGGTCCAGCGACGGGGCCAGGGTGGCTTCGCCTTCTTTCCACTTGGCCGGGCAAACTTCGCCTGGGTGAGCGGCAACGTACTGGGCAGCCTTCACCTTGCGCAGCAGTTCGGCAGCATCGCGACCTACACCACCGTCGTTCAGTTCGACGATCTTGATCTGACCTTCCGGGTTGATCACGAAGGTACCGCGATCGGCCAGGCCGGCTTCTTCGATCAGCACGTCGAAGTTGCGCGAGATGACGTGGGTCGGGTCACCGATCAGTGGGTACTGGATCTTGCCGATGGTGTCCGAAGTGTCGTGCCAGGCTTTGTGGGTGAAGTGGGTGTCAGTGGACACACCGTAGATTTCCACGCCCAGCTTCTGGAACTCGGCGTAGTTGTCAGCAAGGTCACCCAGCTCGGTCGGGCAGACGAAGGTGAAGTCGGCCGGGTAGAAGAACACGACAGACCACTTGCCTTTCAGGTCGGCTTCGCTGACCTGGACGAACTCGCCTTTGTGGTAGGCGGTGGCGTTGAACGGTTTGACCTGGCTGTTGATAATTGGCATGAGAGACGCTCCTTCATGGGGTTGGAATCAGTTGATGGAGAGAATCCTAACCGCTGGTCCCGATAAAGGCTCATTGGCAAAGCTCATGCTTTTGATTGGTTTTGGCTATAACCGGTAGTAACTAATAGAAGGGAATGGGCTGAGCAAAGGATTGCGGGGTCATGCCCCTGACTCCATGGTCGTGTCACTCCTGTAGGAGCGGCCTTGTGTCGCGATGGGCTGCGAAGCAGCCCCTGTGTATCTCACGATTGCAGAAATACTGGGGGCTGCTTCGCAGCCCATCGCGACACAAGGCCGCTCCTACAACGGTATGCGTTCCGTTGAGTCAGCGCGTCGCGGTGCGCATGGTCACGAACTCTTCGGCCGCCGTCGGGTGCACGCCGATGGTTTCGTCGAACTGTTGCTTGGTCGCACCGGCCTTCAGGGCAATGCCCAGGCCCTGGATGATCTCGCCGGCGTCGGGGCCAACCATGTGGCAGCCCAGCACCTTGTCGGTCTCGGCATCGACCACCAGCTTCATCAGGGTCTTTTCCTGGATGTCGGTCAGGGTCAGTTTCATCGCACGGAAGCGGCTCTCGAATACCTGCACCTTGTGCCCGGCCTCCAGCGCCTGCTCCTCGGTCAGGCCCACGGTACCGATGGGAGGCTGGCTGAAGACTGTGGTGGGGATGTTCTGGTAGTCCACCGGGCGGTATTGCTCAGGCTTGAACAGGCGCCGGGCCACGGCCATGCCCTCGGCCAGAGCCACCGGGGTCAGTTGCACGCGGCCAATCACGTCGCCAATGGCCAGGATCGACGGCGCGGTCGTCTGGTACTGCTGGTCAACGCGAATGTAACCGCGTGCATCCAGCTCGACGCCGGTGTTTTCCAGGCCCAGGTTGTCCAGCATCGGGCGCCGGCCGGTGGCATAGAACACGCAATCGGTGACCAGCTCGCGGCCATCCTTGAGGGTGGCCTTGAGGCTGCCGTCCTCGAGCTTGTCGATGCGCTGGATGTCGGCATTGAACTGCAGGTCGAGGCCGCGCTTTTCCAGTTCTTCCTTCAGGTGCGTGCGCACCGAACCGTCGAAGCCACGCAGGAACAGGTCGCCACGGTACAGCAGTGTGGTAGCCGACCCCAGGCCCTGGAAGATGCCGGCGAACTCGACGGCAATGTAGCCACCGCCCACCACCAGCACCCGGCGTGGCAGGTCCTTGAGGTAGAAGGCTTCGTTGGAGGTGATGGCCAGTTCCTTGCCCGGAATGTCCGGCACCTGTGGCCAGCCACCGGTGGCGATGAGGATGTGCTCGGCGGTGTAGCGCTGGCCTTCCACTTCCACTTCATTGGCACCGGTCAAGCGCGCATGCCCCTGCAGCAAGGTAACCCCGCTGTTGACCAGCAGGTTGCGGTAGATGCCGTTGAGGCGCTCGATTTCCCGGTTCTTGTTGGCAATCAGGGTGCCCCAGTCGAAGTGCCCTTCTTCCAAGGTCCAGCCGAAGCCTGCGGCCTGCTCCAGTTCGTCGGCGACGTGTGCGCCGTACACCAGCAGCTTTTTCGGCACGCAGCCGACGTTGACGCAGGTGCCGCCCAGGTAGCGGCTCTCTGCCACTGCCACCTTTGCCCCGAAGCCGGCGGCAAACCGCGCCGCGCGCACACCGCCGGACCCGGCACCAATCACGAACAGATCAAAATCGTAGGCCATGTATTCACTCTCCTAGGCAGGCGCCCAGCATAACGCACTGGGGCCGCTTTGCGACCCTTCGCGGGCCCGCCCGCTCCACAGTACCGGCGCAACCTTAAAGGCCTGCACAATACCTGTAGGAGCGGGCGTGCCCGCGAAGGGCTGCAAAGCAGCCCCAGTTATCAGCTTTGATACAAGTAGCGGCTTATCAGTAAGCCTTGCCAGTCTTGTAGTAGTTCTCGAAGCAGAAGTTGGTCGCGTCGATGTAACCCTCGGCGCCACCGCAGTCGAAACGCTTGCCTTTGAACTTGTAGGCGATCACGCAGCCGTTCTGCGCCTGTTGCATCAGGGCGTCGGTGATCTGGATCTCGCCACCTTTGCCCGGCTCGGTGTTGGCGATGATGTCGAAGATGTCCGGGGTCAGGATGTAGCGACCAATGATCGCCAGGTTCGACGGGGCGTCTTCCGGCTTTGGCTTCTCGACCATGTTGGTGACACGGAAAATGTCGTCACGGATCATGTCGCCGGCGATCACGCCGTACTTGTTGGTTTCCTGCGGATCGACTTCCTGGATGGCGACGATCGAGCAACGGAACTGGTTGTACAGCTTGACCATCTGGGTCAGTACGCCGTCACCTTCCGGGTTCACGCACAGGTCGTCCGCCAGCACCACGGCGAACGGCTCGTCGCCGATCAGCGGGCGGCCAGTCAGGATGGCGTGGCCCAGGCCTTTCATTTCGGTCTGGCGGGTGTAGGAGAACGAGCACTCGTCGAGCAGGCGACGGATACCAACCAGGTATTTTTCCTTGTCGGTGCCCTTGATCTGGTTTTCCAGCTCGTAGCTGATGTCGAAGTGGTCTTCCAAAGCACGCTTGCCGCGCCCGGTGACGATGGAGATCTCGTTCAGACCGGCATCCAGTGCCTCTTCAACGCCATACTGGATCAGTGGCTTGTTGACCACCGGCAGCATTTCCTTGGGCATGGCTTTGGTAGCGGGCAGGAAGCGGGTGCCGTAACCGGCTGCCGGGAACAAGCATTTTTTGATCATATACGTCCTTACAAAAGGCTAGGCCAGTGGAATTCGGCGCAGTCTAATCAGGCGGCAGTCACCTTACAATGCCCTACCTGTGGCCGATCGATGGGAAGATAGAGATAACCTAGTGTAGATAGTTCCGGTGGATCGTAAATATTGCTGTCATCCATGCCCGTTGGATGACAGGAAATCGGGGTTTCCTGTACTGGCCTCTTCGCGGACAAGCCCGCGAGGAGGCCAGTACAGGCAATACATCAGCTACCGGTGCCCTGCCCTATCAGCACACCATCGACCTTCTGCCCATACAGGTTCACCCCGTCATTGGCATGGAACTTCACCCGCGTCTTCTCGATGGAGCCTTCCACCAGCCGCGGATCCTGCGGCCGTTCATGGCGGTTGACCCAGGCCGCCACATCCCAGGCCTGCTGATCGCTAAGGCTGCCCGGCTTGCCCAGCGGCATGTTGTACTTGATGAACGACGCCGCGGTATTGATCCGGTGCATGCCGGCGCCCCAGTTGTAGGAGTCCTTGCCCCACAACGGCGGCATCACGTACTCGCCCGCCACCTTCTGCCCTTCGCCATTGTCGCCGTGACAAATCGCACACTGCTCACGATAAACCTGCTGACCGCGCTTGAAGTCGTATCCGCCCTTTGGCTGCGGCACCTCCGGGTACCCGCGCCCGGCAATCTCGACGCCGGTCGGCGCCTTGGTCGACAGCCAGTACGAATACACCGCCAGCGCCGTCATCTGCGGGCTATCGGCCGCAGGCGGCTTGCCGTTCATGCTGAACTGGAAGCAGCCCTGGATGCGCTCGGCATAGGTGTTGACCTTGTCATTTTTCTTGCGGTAGGCGGGGTACATCGGGTACGCCCCCCACATCGGCGCGGAATGCGCCAGCCGCCCCTGGTCAAGGTGGCAGTTGCTGCAGTTCATGCCGTTGCCCACAGCCTCGGGCATCAACCTGCGGGTGTCTACGAACAAGGCATGCCCCTCGCGTACCATCTTGCCAAAGGCATTGTCAGGCAACTCGCTTTCCGCTGGTGGCACGAACTGCGGCGCGGCCTGCACGCCAGGCACTTTCAACTGCGACTGGTCTTCCATGGCAATCTGGGCGGCGTGTGCGCTGCCCATGGCCAGCAGCAGCAGGGCTGGAATCATCGGTTTCATGGCTTGACCTCCTGGCTGGCGGGGCGGGCGAAGAACTCGGCAACGGCCTTGATCTCGTCATCGGTCATGGCCTTGGCCACGCCGACCATCAGCTGGTTGGGGTCATTGCTGCGCGTGCCGTCACGCCAGGCATTGAGCTGCGCCACCAGGTAACTGGCGGGCTGGCCGGCCAAGGGCGGGAAGTGTTCGCCAACCCCGCCACCGCCCGGGCCATGGCATTGCACGCAACCAGGAATCTGCCGGCTCCAGTCACCGTACAGGGCCATGCGGGTGGTGGGGTCATCGGCGATCTGCTGGCGACGCAGGTCGCCTGCAGGGTCTGCCGGCAGGCTGGCCAGATAGGTGCTGACCGCCTCGATCTCATCCTCGCTCAGGGCATTGGCAAGCGGCTCCATCACCGGCTGCTTGCGGCTGCCGTTGCGCCAATCATGCAATTGCTTGCTGAGGTAAGCGGCCGGCAGCCCGGCCAGGCGTGGGAAGCCGGCAGCGGCAATGCCTTTGCCGTCCGGGCCATGGCAACCCAGGCAAGCCATGGCGGCGGGGTTGGCCCCACCCTGGGTGAAGACTTTCTGGCCATCGGCGGCATGCGCCGTGGGCCAGGCCAGGATCAGCAGGCTGCCGACCAAGGCGCGACTCAACGGTGTCATCACGAATCTCCCTTTCTATTGTTATAAGCTTAGGCTTAAAACATATAAGTAAAAGGAGCGTGATCAGTTGCCCTGGATCAACTACCGGAAATGCATTGGGTGGCTGCGGTGCGCACGTCGCCCAGGCGCAGCGGGAAATTGTTCAGCCGCTCGTGCAACTTGATGCTGCTGCCGCTGCCACGCTTGTCGATATCCACCAGCGCCGCCGGGCCCACGCCCGAGCTGATTTTTTGCGGCACGATCAGCCGCAGGCCATCGCCACGCTGCTCTTCCACAAGCGGGTCCCGGGTATCGGCCAGCTTCTGCTTGACGCAATCGGCATACGCGCGTGGGGACTTGCCCGAGATTACATCCAGCGTTTCATGCGACTGTTCCAGTTCCGTAACACTCACACAGCCACCCAGCGTCATCGCCAACGCCGCCACCATCCACTTCATTTGCAGCACCTCTGCCTTCAAGAATCCGCTTTGACCACAGCCAGGCTGTTTTGCTCCCTGCTTTGGCAGATTTATCTATGCCTGGCGGAACAGCGCGGCAGTGTAACCCGACATCGTGGTATCTTTTGCCTTTGCAGAACCAATCCTTGCGGAGCATCACATGAAATTCGTACACCAGCGCGAGCACCTGAACGAGGACGATATCGTCGTCATCGAGTGCTCCCAGCGCTGCAATATCCGCCTGATGAACGACGCCAACTTCCGCAGCTTCAAGAACGGCGGCCGTCATACCTACCACGGTGGCCATTTCGACAAGTTCCCGGCGAAGATCACCGTGCCAAGCACCGGTTTCTGGAACATCACCATCGATACCGTGACCACCCGCCCGATCTCGGTTACCCGCAAGCCAACCTTGACCCACAAGATCAAGATCGTCCGTCGTTCATCGTCGAAACTCAGATAAGGCCACCATGACCCAGACCACCAAGTACGTCATCAAGTACAAGCTCGACGGCCAGCGCCGCTGGGACTTCGCGCTGATGCCCGACGCCTCCCTCGAACAAGCCCTGGAAGCCCTGCGCAAGATTCACGGCGAAGACGCCGAGAAGATCAGCGACATCCAGGTCAGCAAAGCCTTGTAAATACCCGCCCCACCGTACCGCCCGCCCGCGCAAGGAGAATCGCATGAGCCACTGGCCCGACCGCCGCATCCTCGACCTGCTGGGCATCGAGTTGCCCATTCTGCAGGCCCCCATGGCCGGTGCGACGGGCTCGGGCATGGCCATTGCCGTGGGCCTGGCGGGCGGTTTGGGCGCCCTGCCCTGCGCCATGCTCACGGGCGACCAGGTGCGCACCGAGATCGCTGCCTTCCGCGCCGGCTGCCCGGGCCGCCCGTTGAACCTGAACTTCTTCTGCCACCAGCCGCCAGCGCCCGATGCCGAGCGCGATGCACGCTGGAAGCAGGCGCTACAGCCCTATTACAGCGAAGTGGGAGCCGACTTCACGGCGCCCACACCGGTGTCCAACCGGGCGCCTTTCGACGAACATAGCTGCCAGCTGGTCGAGCAACTGCGCCCGGAGGTGGTGAGCTTCCACTTCGGCCTGCCACATGCCGGCCTGCTGCAACGGGTAAAGGCCAGTGGTGCCAAGGTGCTGTCCAGCGCCACTACAGTAGAGGAAGCCGTGTGGCTGGAGCATCACGGCTGTGATGCGATCATTGCCATGGGCTATGAGGCGGGCGGCCATCGCGGCATGTTCCTCAGCGACGATATCACCAGCCAGATCGGCACCTTCGCGCTGGTGCCGCAGGTGGCCGATGCGGTCAGCGTCCCGGTGATTGCCGCTGGCGGCATTGCTGACCACCGCGGCCTGTTGGCGGCATTGGCCTTGGGTGCTTCGGCAGTGCAGATCGGAACTGCGTACCTGTTCTGCCCCGAGGCCAAGGTGTCGCCGGCGCATCGCCAGGCCCTGGACAGCGCACCTGCCAGCGACACGGCGCTGACCAACCTGTTCACCGGCCGACCGGCGCGTGGCATCAACAACCGCATCATGCGCGAGCTGGGGCCGATGAGCGATTTGGCCCCGCACTTCCCGCTGGCCGGCGGGGCCTTGATGCCTTTGCGGGCGATTACGGATCCGCAGGGCAATAGCGATTTCAGCAACCTCTGGTCGGGGCAGGCGTTGCGGCTGGGCAGGCATATGCCGGCGGGTGAGTTGACCCGGGAGATTGCCGAAAAGGCGCTGGCCATGATCGGCCGCCAGGCGTCTGCATAAGCAGGTCTGGCCCCTTCCCGGCCCATGGCCTACCGCTATATAGTTAAGGATATAACGATAAGCCCCAAGGAGCTGTCTTCATGCGTATCCGCCCACCCCACTTGGCTGCCACCGCCCTGACCAGCCTGCTTGCCTTCAACACTGCCTGGGCCGATGAAGTCCAGGTCGCGGTCGCAGCGAACTTCACAGCCCCTATCCAGGCCATTGCCAAGGACTTCGAGAAAGACACTGGCCACAAGCTGGTCGCTGCCTATGGCGCCACCGGCCAGTTCTACGCACAAATCAAGAATGGCGCGCCGTTCGAGGTATTTCTCGCTGCCGACGACAGCACCCCAGCCAAGCTCGAGCAGGAAAACGCGATTGCCCCGGGCTCACGCTTCACCTACGCCATCGGCACCCTGGCGCTGTGGTCGGCCAAACCCGGCTATGTCGACGCCAACGGCGAAGTGCTGAAGAACAACCAGTTCAAGCACCTGTCCATTGCCAACCCGAAAACCGCGCCCTACGGCCTGGCCGCCACACAGGTGCTGGACAAGCTGAAGCTGACCGAAGCCACCCGGCCCAAGCTGGTCGAAGGGCAGAACATTACCCAGGCGTTCCAGTTCGTATCCACCGGCAACGCCGAGCTGGGCTTTGTCGCCCTTTCACAAATCTACAAGGACGGCAAGGTCGAAAGCGGTTCGGCCTGGATCGTTCCCTCGTCCCTGCACGAACCCATCCGCCAGGACGCGGTAATCCTCGAAAAAGGCAAGGACAACCCCGCCGCCAAGGCCCTGGTCGACTACCTGAAAGGCCCGAAAGCCGCGGCAGTGATCAAATCCTACGGTTATGAAATCTGATGCCACTGGATGCCAGTGACCTGGGTGCCATCTGGCTGACCGTGAAACTGGCCAGCATGACCACCCTCATCCTGCTGATCGTCGGCACGCCCATCGCCTGGTGGCTGGCGCGCACGCGCTCGTGGTTGCGCGGGCCGGTGGGCGCGGTGGTGGCCTTGCCGCTGGTACTGCCACCCACAGTGATCGGTTTCTACCTGCTGATCGCCCTCGGCCCACATGGCTGGCTGGGCCAGGCGACCCAGGCGCTGGGCCTGGGCAGCGTGGTGTTCAGTTTTACCGGCCTGGTAATAGGCTCGGTGATCTACTCCATGCCGTTCGTGGTCCAGCCGCTGCAGAATGCCTTCGGCGCCATTGGCCAGCGCCCGCTGGAAGTGGCCGCGACGCTGCGCGCCAGCCCCTGGGACACCTTCGTCCACGTGGTGCTGCCGTTGGCCCGTCCGGGCTTCATCACCGCCAGCATCCTCGGTTTCGCCCACACGGTGGGCGAGTTCGGCGTGGTGTTGATGATTGGCGGCAACATCCCCGACAAGACACGCGTGGTCTCGGTGCAGATCTTCGACCATGTCGAGGCCATGGCCTATTCGCAAGCGCACTGGCTGGCCGGTGCCATGCTGGTGTTCTCGTTCCTGGTGCTGCTCCTGCTTTACGCAGGACGCCGCGGCAAGGCTGGCTGGAGCTGAAATGAGCGCATCGATTGTGGCGCGCCTGCAACTGGCACGCGACGACTTCACCCTGGACGTAGACCTGCACCTGCCCGGCCGCGGCATCAGTGCGTTGTTCGGCCACTCCGGTTCTGGCAAGACCAGCTGCCTGCGTTGCCTGGCGGGGCTGGAACGGGCCGCCAGCGCCTACATCGAGGTCAACGGCGAAGTCTGGGAAGACAGCGCCCGCGGATTCTTTCTGGCACCACACCTGCGCCCGGTAGGCTACGTGTTCCAGGAGGCCAGCCTGTTCCCGCACCTGTCGGTACGCGGCAACCTGGAGTTCGGCTGGCGCCGGGTGGCCGCTGCCGAGCGCAAGGTCAGCCTAGACCTGGCCTGCCAGCTGCTGGGTATCAGCCACTTGCTGGCACGCCGGCCGGCGACCTTGTCCGGTGGCGAGGCGCAGCGGGTGGGCATTGCCCGCGCCCTGCTCAGCAGCCCGCGCCTGCTGTTGATGGACGAGCCACTGGCTGCCCTCGACGGGCCGCGCAAACGCGAAATCCTGCCCTACCTGGAACGCCTGCACGACGAACTGGACATCCCGCTGGTGTATGTCAGCCATGCCCAGGAAGAAGTGGCGCGGCTGGCCGACCACCTGGTGTTGCTGGAGCAAGGCCAGACAGTGGCCAGCGGCCCGATCGGCGAAACCCTGGCCCGTCTCGACCTGTCGCTGGCCGAGGGCGAGGATGCCGGCGTGGTGTTTGAAGGCCTGGTGGTGGCACATGACGCGCACTACGACCTGCTCGACCTGCGCCTGCCCGGCAACGACGGGCCGCTGTTGCGTATCACCCACCCTGCCCAGGTGATGGGCAGCACCTTGCGGGTCAAGGTGCAGGCGCGTGACGTCAGCCTGGCCCTGGCAGCTGACAGCACTTCGAGCATTCTCAACCGCTTGCCGGTGCGCGTGCGCGAAAGCCGCCCGGCCGCCAACCCGGCCCATGTATTGGTCAGCCTGGATGCTGGCGGCAACGCCTTGCTCGCGCGCATCACCCGCTTCTCGGCAGACCAGCTCGGCCTGCACCCGGGCCAGGTGCTGTTTGCCCAGATCAAGTCGGTGGCGCTGCTGGGCTGAGCATCGGCCCCGTCGCTGGTGTCCATTGATCAGTGACCTGATCGAGGCCTGCCAACCATGCTTGACTGCCCCCTGCCGCGCACCCTGCACTACGTCGACGACAGCCAGCCGGGCCTGACCCGGCGGCGCTGGAGAGAGCGCTTCATCTACCTGGATGCCGACGGCCAACGAGTGCGCGACAGCGATACCCTTGCCCGCATCGCTGCACTGGCAATCCCACCGGCCTATACCGAGGTGTGGATCTGCGCCGACCCGCAAGGCCACCTGCAAGCCACAGGTCGCGATGCCCGTGGCCGCAAGCAATACCGCTACCACGCGCAGTGGCGCGAAATACGCGACCAGCACAAGTACGGGCGCATGCTGGCGTTTGCCCAGGCCCTGCCGAAATTGCGCGCACAGCTGCACGACCACCTTGCCCGGCCAGGCCTGGACCGGGAAAAGGTGATGGCGCTGGTGATCAGCCTGCTGGACCACACCCTGATCCGCATCGGCAACCAGCGCTACCTGCGTGACAACCAGTCCTATGGACTGACCACCCTGCGCAACCGCCATGTCGAGGTGAAGGGCAGCAGCATCCGCTTCCAGTTCCGCGGCAAGCGCGGCGTCGAGCACAACGTCAGCCTCAACGATCGGCGCCTGGCCAACCTGCTCAAGCGCTGCATGGAACTGCCCGGCCAAGCGTTGTTCCAGTACCTGGACGACGACGGCCAGCGCCATAGCGTCGGCTCCAGCGAGGTCAACCAGTTTCTGCAGCAGCTGACCGGTGCCGACTTCACCGCCAAGGACTACCGCACCTGGGCCGGTAGCAGCCTCGCCCTGGACCTGCTGAGGCCCTTGGCCTGGGAGCCCGAGAGCGAAGCCAAGCGCCAGGTCGCCGCCATCGTCCGTCAGGTAGCATCACGCCTGGGCAATACACCGGCAGTGTGCAGGCGCTGTTACATTCACCCGGCTGTACTTGAACACTATGCCCTGGGGCGCCTGGCCAACTTGCCGAAGAACCGTGTGCGCAAAGGCCTGGACCGTGAAGAAGTAGCCTTGCTGTTATTTCTTCAGGCACTCGAGGAACAGGATGACCATTAACCCGGTCTATTCACACCATGATGCGAAGAAATTTCCCATTGGCCGCCAAGCCCCCTATTCTTGCCACCGAGCACCTTGGCCGACAAACCGCTGGCGGTTTGCTTCGGCACCTGCGACTGAAGACACGCAACAGAATTTGTCTGTCGGGGAATTACTATCCGCCGAAAGCGTCTTTAATGAGAAGGAAGAGGGACAAGCTCCCGCCGCCGTGGCAACTAGCCCGACGGACTTTTACATCACCAAGGAGAACTACATGCTGATACTCACCCGCAAGGTTGGCGAAAGCATCGTCATCAACGATGACATCAAAGTCACCATTCTGGGCGTCAAAGGGATGCAGGTGAGGATCGGTATCGATGCACCGAAAGACGTCCAGGTCCATCGAGAAGAGATCTTCAAGCGTATTCAGGCCGGCAGCCCGGCCCCGGAAAAGCACGACGACTCGCACTGAGCGACCTGCCTCAAGCCGCACGGACGCGCTTGATCGCGCCGCGCCTCAGGTGCCCAGCAGTTCGCGCACCTTGGCGATCATACAGTCCATGTCGAACGGTTTGTCGAACACCGCGGCGAACAGTTCCGGGCATCCCTGGTTGGCCTGCGCGCCACTCATGAGGATGACCGGCAACTCGCTCAAGGCCGGGTCTTCACGCATCGAGCGCACAAGCTCCTCACCGTTGAGCAGTGGCATCATGTAGTCGGTGATGACCAGCTGAACGCGCTTTTCCTTCAGTGCCTCCAGCGCCTTGTAGCCGTTGCTCGCCTTTTCCACCAGAAAACCCTCGTCCTCCAGGGCAAAACCGAGGATGTCGGCAATCAGGTACTCGTCATCGACGATCAGGATGGTGTTCATCGCCCGCCTCGTCACCCGCTCCCCTGCGGCACCGGCGTTCCCGAAAGCACACCGCAAGCGCCTTCGAACGCCTTGCGCAGGGTAATGCCCTGCGGCCCGATCAGCAGCTCGTGCAAGGCAGGGTCATGGTGGCTGTCACGCACCTTGAGGATCGACAGCATGCGCCGCAGCTGCGAATCCAGCTCGACGAAGCGCATCAGCATCAAGTTGTCGACGATGCTTGACAGGTCCGGGGCCGGGGCGCTGATTTCCGCGCCGAAAATGTCGCGCATTTCCCAGGTCAGCATCACGCTGACATCGCGCGCGCGCAGTTCGCCGACCAAGGCGCGGAAAAACGCATTGAGCCGCGCCGGGTCGATGGCCAGGCGGCTGAACGCCCCCAGGCTGTCGATCAGCACGCGCTTGCTGCCTTGCGCTTCGACCCGCTCGAGCAGGCGCGCCCCGACCTGGTCCAGCAGGCCCTCGGTAGTCGGCTGCCAGCAAAGCTGCAGGATGCCTGCCTGCTCCATGGCTGCAAAATCGTAACCCAGCGACGCGGCCTTGATACGCAGGCGCTCCGGCGTTTCGTAAAAGCCGAAATGCAGCCCCGGCGCCTGCGGGCTGCTGGCACCGAGAAATGCCAGGCCCAATGACGTCTTGCCAATACCCGAGGGCCCGATCAGCAGGCTGACCGAGCCCGTGGCCAGGCCGCCACCGAGCATTTCATCCAGGGTCGCCACCCCGCTGCGGATGCGCTCCAAGGTGGCGCTGCCCGCCTGGCTGGGGTGGCTGAACAGTGACTCCAGGCGCGGGTATACATGCATGCCGGTTTCATCGATGAGGCATTCATGGCGCCCCGACAACGCCGCACTGCCCCGCGTCTTGCGCAGCTGGATATGACGCACGGCGCGGCTGCCAAACAGTTGCTCGCCCAGTTCGATCACCCCGTCGACCATCGTGTGCTCCGGGCTGCCCTCGTCCAGCCGGGCGCTGGTCAGCAGCAGCACGGTGCAGCCCGCAAAGGCCGCATGGCCCTGTAGTTCAGAGACGAATTTCTTGGTATCCAGCGCGGTTTCCGCACGCACCCGGGCATTTAGCACGCCATCGACGATCAGCAGGCTGGCCTGCTGGCGGGCGATTTCCTGGCGCAGCAGCCGTACCACGGCGTCCAGGCCTTCCTGCTCCAGGGTATCGAAGGCACTGACGAACTGGATCGGATCACCTACCAGCGCCGGGTCGAAGAACTCCAGGGTCGCCAGGTACTGGAACAGCCGCTCGTGCGACTCGCTGAGCAAGGTGGCCACCAGCACCCGGCCACCACCGCGCACATGCCCGCAGGCCAGCTGATTGGCGAGGATGGTCTTGCCCGCCCCCGGCGGGCCCTGAATGATGTAGGACGCGCCAGCCACCAGGCCACCCTGGAGCAACGCATCGAGCCCATCGATCCCCGTCACCAGCCGCCTGAGTGCCTGTGCCATGGTGTTCTACCTGTCGAGTTGGCTGTCCGTGTGCTGATAGATTGGCAAGTAAAGCTGCATGCAAGTTCCCCGGCCGGGCTCGCTGTCGACGCAAATGGCACCACCGCTCTGCCTGGCAAAACCATACACCTGGCTGAGGCCCAGGCCAGTCCCCTTGCCAAAGGGCTTGGTAGTGAAAAACGGTTCGAAGATCCGCGGCAGTACCGCTGGCGCGATGCCCTCGCCGCTGTCTTCGACCTCGAAACGCACAAACCCGCCGTGCAGGCCCTCCACCTCACCGGTCAGCTCGACCACCTCGACTGTCAAGCCGATCCGGCCCTGCCCCGTGATGGCATCGCGGGCATTGAACAACAGGTTGAGCAGTACCATCTGCAATTGCCCGGCATCCACCTCGATCAGGGGCAGGTCCGGTTGCAGCACCACCTCCAGGTCAATCGATCCAGGCAGCGCATGCTCCAGTAGACCACGGGTGGCGGCAACAAGGTTCGCCGGGGCGACGCAAGCCACATCAAGCTTGCGGTGGCGGGCAAAGCTGAGCAACTGCTGGGTCAGCTCGGTGCCCCGCTGCCCGGCATCGAGAATGTGCTGCAACATGCGCTGGGCGCGTGCCGGGTCCTGGGTGGCCAGCGCCAAGCGCGCCGAGCTGATGATGATGGTCAGCATGTTGTTGAAGTCATGCGCCAGGCCACCGGTCAACTGGCCGAGGGCCTCCAGCTTCTGTGCCTGGAACAGCTGGGCGCGCACCGCGTCCAGTTGCAGCGCCGACTCGCGGCGGTCGGTGATGTCCCGGGTCACCTTGGCCAGGCCGACAATCTGGCCCTGGTCATCGCGAATCACATCCAGGGCGGCCAGCGCCCAGAACTGCGTGCCATCCTTGCGTACGCGCCAGCCCTCATCCTGCGCCTCGCCCTGCTCCAGCGCCTGGCGTAGCAAGCGCTCCGGGCGGCCCTCGGTGCAATCCTGCGGAGTGAAGAACAACGAGAAATGCTGGCCGATCACTTCATCGGCACGGTACCCCTTGATACGTTGCGCGCCTGCGTTCCACGACACCACATGGCCGGAAGGATCAAGCATGTAAATGGCGTAATCCACCACCGACTGAACCAGCTGTTCATAGCGTTGGGCAGTCATGACAGGGTGATCGAGACAGTCAGCTGAAACCATGCGAACTCCACCGGCACAGCAGGAGGGAAAATATTGCGAGGTTCAACGCCCAGGCTCAACCAGCACAAGGCTGATGCGCCGAGGCATCGCCACTTTCAGCAGCCACAAGCCGACCAGCAGGATAAGCCCTCCACCGGCCAGGGCCATCAGCCGCTGCGGTTGAGAGTGTTCGGCATCGAACCCAAGCATCAGCAGATAACCGCCCAGGCTGATCAGGCTCAGGTAGAGAAATGCCGCCAGCACGACGACCAGCACGAACAAAAGTCGCCACAATAGCCGTGGGTGCACTATACGCTCGGGAGTATCGGACAGAGTCATCACCGCACACTCTTTGGATCCAATAAAAGGGCAACAGTGGCGTAATGATAGCAAGGTGTCAATTGCCCATTCGATCGACCTTCATTCTGTTGATCATAGGCGCTGTGGTTGACTCAACTATAACAATGGGTTATAAAGCGCGCTTGATTGCGAAGCCCTTCTGCTTAGAAGTGAGCTGGTCGTTACGGCCCCTTCAAGCGTGCGAGTGTGGTGGAATTGGTATACACAGCAGACTTAAAATCTGCTGACTGTCAACACCTTTTATGTCATGCCATTGCACCTACATAAAGGGCTGTAGACCACGTACAACCAAGCTTCTAGCGTTTGCCCTCATCCTCTATATCCTTCATTATTTTTGGTCTTTTTGAGAGCTTGGTAGCCATTTGGTAGCCGGCACTTAAAATTTGCTCAGCTCTCGTAAGCTTTCCTCAGCTCTCGTAAGCCCAAAGCGCCTCCTCCTCGAAAAATCTTATATTTTCTAAAATTTTTTCCATCATTAAATCGGCTACCAAACCCGCCCTCCAGGCACAAAAAAACCCAGATTGATCTGGGCTTCTTGCTAGCCAGAGCATCGTGCCATGGCCTGTATGAGCATCATGCTCGCGGTTCGGTAGCGGTCAGCAACCAGATGGGCAATACATAATTTTGGAAAATGCCACAACATCTTGGGTGCGGTAATAAATACGACGAGAAACATGCTTTAACGCAGGAATTTCTTTCGCGTGCTTATTAGTATACCGCCAAAACCTCAAGGTTTCTTTTGACACACCAAGGACGTCTGCAGTCTCATGCACGTCGAGAAACTCTTTAGCCAATTTATCAGCCGCGATCATTAAAACCCTCTCAAATATTCACTTTCACTAAAGCACCCCTCCCTAGGCGTCAATTAAAGCTAAATGTTTGCACAGCCAACCGTCAAGGCACGAGAGACACATTTTCAAATGGTGTGTCAGCAGCATACTCACTGACTGGCCTGAAACCCTAGCAAACACAGATGGGTATGCCAGACGCATACCTTTATAGAGATAATTGAAAACCCACTGAACGGTGAATGAGAGCTGCGGGGGGGCTGGGTACTCGAGGATTGATCATCGCCGCAATGGATCACCCCGCGCCGACTCTACGATAACAACTTTCCACCGCACACCATCTGTATGAAGCAAATACAGCGAAGCTGCCTTTACCAGCATTAGCTACCCCCGAATGCTTGCGACCTCTACGGGTATGCGCCCAGCACTATAAAGCCAACAATTTAACGGTATGTTTTCCGCGTACTTTCTTTAAAAAAATGGCACTTTTTTTGTTTGAGGTCAAAATCAAGCCAGCGCCTACGGCGCTGAAAAAAAGCGATGCGCCTGCGGCGCTCAAAAGCAAGCCACGCTCACGCGCATGCGCGTGAGGTGAAGTAGCGAGCAATGGGGCGAGGCAAGGGTGGCATGCAGACCTGAGCTATCAACATCCACCTAAAACAGCAGAATTTATGATCTCAAAATGGCATCAAAAAATCTGCAAAATAAGAGATCTCTGCTTTTTTTTGCTAACAAAATAATAGAGCTCCGTTTTTGAAAAAACATTTCAAGGGGGGGGTATGAAAAAAAATTTCATGAGAGCTTCAGAACGAGCAGATCACAGCACATCCATACACCGTCGAAAAATATACTAGCGGTTTATGCCAAACTATACTGATGGTTTATTTACGACGCGAAATCCGGCTCACTTGCCAAGAAACCAATATCGGCGCGTTTTTTCCTGATTTTCTGTGCTAAAGTCACGCCATCTTGAAACCCTATTCAACGCATCGTTAACTCAACGACAAAGTGACTTCCATGCAATCTACAAATGCTTCCCAGCCTCGAGACCCAGAAATCAGATCAGCCTTTCAGATTGGCATGCCGATCAATGTGATGCATACCACTGTATACCTGCATGACCTAGATCATTTATTTAGAAATTATCAAACCTTTTCGACATCTGAATTGATCTATCAGGCGGACTATCCGTGGGCCAGTAGCTTTGCGATGGGTCACCCTTTTGTTGAATGGCAATCAAGGCCGGATTGGAGTGATGAGCAGAAAAAACGCTTTATTACTGAGGCTTGGAGAGGAGGATACCTGGGAACTTATATAGTAAACTCCTGGCACCAGATTGTTGATGGGTGCTATGAGCCTTACAGCAATCTACTCATAGATGGCCAAAAGCGCTTGACAGCACTCGAGCATTATTTCCGCGACCGCATTCCTGTTAAAGACTCTTCTGGAAATCTACGATACTGGTCGGAACTACCGAACTCGGAACGCCGACGGTTTCTCGCTATACCATTCATCAGAGTCACTATGCATGCACCTGACGCAGAAACGCTCTGGGTGCTGCGGAGAGAGTAAGCCCTACCGCTTCGATACCACCCGGTTCCCTGACTCAAATTGGCTGCGGCCAGTGTAGGTCTTATGCCATAAGCCCTCTTCTGGTAAGTGATTGGTATGAATATGCTGAAAATTCTTGATCGACTCTGGGACTCGGCTTTTCCGGACAACAGATCTGAAGCTGAGAAAGACAAGGAGCGGGAGTTCATTCAAGCCGTCAACCAGCTCAAGACGCTCCGCACTACGGCCCGAGGTGGGATGGCGATTGATCCGGAGGAAATCCGCGATCAGGTACTGCAGAGTCGCGAAGCCTATCGAGATCTCGTCTCACCGCTGCATCGCAAAAATTTGCCAAAATCCGACGCCTAGACCAGCCTAATCTGACCTACTTCCCGCGAGGGTATATTGTTTTCCTTCGGATTTTTCTCTCCCCCCTACTAAAGTTCGCCCCTCCGTGCAATTGGCGTTGAGCCATGACGCTAAGGAACAACTGTTTGCCAAGATCAAAGCAAGTGGGCTTGTGGATGGAAATCACCTGCTTCCCTCCAAAATTGACCCTAGTAACAAGATGAGGGATTCAGGGCTGGCGGCATTTCGTCAGCTCTGGCACCAGCTCATGGGCCTGATGATCAAGCGTGGATCGACCGCATTGTTTCCGCGCTGGATAGAGCGACTGGTGACAATCTACATGCATCTCATGAACACAATGCGAAGCGAGAATTGAAGTCAGTGCGCGCCCCTTCGGGGTCAGCTGGCTTGACCTCGACGGCTTCCATCCTAGCCTCTCCGCCATCCTGGCTGCGCGCTCCGTCTGGTGATGAAGAGCATATTGCCGCAGCCGGAGGCTTGGCCTACAGGCTTTGGAAGTTTTCAAACTTGAGCCACCTCGTGGGCCTACCTGCCGCTAATGGAGCATCCCCATGAGCAAGTTGAACCAGCACAGTGACGTCAGAGTGATTTTCGAGATTGATGGCTGCTAGGCGGATGCCTTCATGAGCCACGGAGAGGGCTATGGCACTCGCCCAACTCTTTAAACGGGCCCACTGGAGCAAGTTTCGTGGGTGCGCAATAGATGATGTCGAAGCCTATTCAATCCGAGCCGCTGTCGGAAAGGTGCAGAATGCCTGGGCCCGTAGTGGTTACAACCCACGCTGATCCCGTCGGTATCACCCAATTAGCTATGACGCTTTAGACCTCGGCTTACCGCTAGGGCGCATCCCCTTATTAAATTGGGGCAAGACGCCCTACCCCTTTCGATCACAGGCTGCTTTGTGGCGTTCAAGGTAGGTCATTTCCTGCTGCCACTTTGAAAGAAACTTCAACCAATCATGTAGATAGGCGCCTTCAGCTACTCGGGTTGAACCACGACTCGCGCATTCGAATCGTTCTCGCCACGGCTGGGGGATGTTTTCATCTCGGACTATGGCCATACCGATAGGGTGCGGTTCCGAGGGTACAATATTTAGAACCTCGTCAGCGCCCAGGGCCTGCCTGTAGATGGGTAGGGATTGCTCCTGGTACTCAATGTCGTCCAGGACTTGGATTACAGCGTCAGCCCGTGGATCGCCGGGTATCAGGTGAGCGAGTGCCCAGAGTGCCTTTCGCCTTGCAACCTCGAGAAGATGGAGGTCGCCATCAGCAGCACTGCTGTACAGCGTTTCTTGGACATCTCGGCTCATAAATCCTCGGACTCGTTTCCACTCTGCACTCTGAGCGCGCCCCTCTCGGGGACAGCTGTCGTGAACCAAGCCGCTCTCACCTACGGTGGCGTCATGGCCCGTTGGGCTTCCATCTTCGCGCCTGCGCGCTCCGCTTGCCGGAGGTGTGCAGTTCGAAATGCTGAAGCCTACCTCTACACCTCACAATAGCTCGGTGGCCAGAACATCTGGACGAGGTACTCGTGGTTGCATACGCCCACATGCGCCAAATTGCCTAGAAATGGTCGTTGTAACGTACTTTTTGGAATGTAACAGCGACGACGTTACATTCCGAAAAGTACGTTACACAGGCTAGGATCACGAGAGGCATGATCATGACCTTGCGTTGTTTCCGGAGGCTCACCTACCAAGCTGTGAGCTGGTGCACTCTCAAAAAAACGGCAGATCATCGCTACTCATAATGATCCCATTTGGGGACATTAACCCATCAACCCGCCATTAATGCTCCATTTTGGGAACATTACGCGAGACGTTGCGTCTTTGCTCAAACGCGGCAGAGCTTTGCAGAAAGCTTGCCGGCAAGCAGACTAGAAATTTGTTAGTCGACTGTTCTTTGGGGGATTGAATGGAGCTGGTCATGAGCAAGAGCCAAGCTCGGCGCCGGTGGCGAAGGATCATGAAGCTCGTCCAGCAAGGCGAGACGTTTGTGATCACCAGGCTAGGCAAGCCAGTATGCAAAGTTTGTCCACCTGATTAAGCATAGGAGCACATTTGTACTCCTCCGGAGAAGGGCCGCCCAGGCCTTTCAGTAGCTACGACCTAGCCAAAGTTGATACGAAGTCGTTTTACCGATAGGGTTGCTTTGTATGTGTCTGGCACCAACGCCTCAACCCTGAGGAAAAGATCTCTTCACTGGCACGCCGAAAGCCCGCCCGGAAGAGCCAGAGACCCCGAGCAGTACCCTGAACCGCCTAAATGGCGGTTTTTTTCTACCTGCCGCTAGATGCTTTCACTGGTACCGCAGCGGGAAGCGTCCATGTTGGTCGAGCGTGCCCCATGGGCTGACCGATTCCAGATGCATTTACAGAACACTGCTACCGAAGCAATGCCGGTGGGCACCCCACCCTCGCAGTTATCCCACCTGCTTCCACTTCATGGTCATTTCTCTTACGTTGGGAAAGGCAGAGAGGTGTCGATGACGACGACCCGGTGCTTTTCAGCACCCGGATCTTCAGGCTCCCCAGGAAACCAGCTCAGCGACTCGTAGCCCATAATCCGCCCTTCACGCACGACGTCCTGGTAACACGCAACAGCGTCTTCCAGTGCGGAGCAATCAGATCGCGGAATCAGAATGGGTAGGCCAGGATCGTACTTCCGCAGCTCTTCAATCAGCTCGCCTACGTTCACATTGTTGTCCTCGAATAGCGGCCTTGTGGAGACCGATGGCGACGTCATTCAAGGTATACGCATGGGAGTGAACATTTTCCAGCCGTGATAGGCTTAAAGCTGAATACGTAGCCTCCTATCGAGATAGCAAATCCGCCGAGACTGAAGCATGACGCTCAAAGCCTCTTTCGCCAGCGTGCTTCGCGCACTGCGTTGCAAGCGAAATATCACCCAGAGAGACTTCGCTGACACCACCAGCCGTACCTATCTTTCTAAGCTTGAGCTCGGTAAGTCGAGCATCACCCTGGACAAGCTCGAGCAAGTGAGTGAGCGCCTAGGGCTCAGTCCTCTGACGCTACTCACGCTCACATTGAGTGAAGATACCGCACAGCCGGCGACCGACTTGATTTCAATACTGAGGTCGGAGCTTGCCGAGCTACATCGAAATGGAGGTCTGAGCGGCCTGAAAATTTCGGTGAGCGACGCTCGAGAATCCTTTCCCTCCGAAGGCCAACGAAGGCCTCAAGGGAAGAGCACCGGGGTTTCGAATGCACTGCAGACCGAGTTGGCCTTCATGGACTGAACATCCTGGCTTACCTCTACAAGATGCTGCTAAGCATTTCCTCCAGGCTCTCGCCCTTGCTGCTCTCAAACACACCGGCCTCACCGAACACAACCTGGATGTTGGCCTGGGCGAAAAACTCGGCGGCAGCGAAGTCAGATGCAGTGCCTGTTGGAAGCACCAAGATGAGCTTGGTGTTGGCCTCACCGTAGCGGTGCTTGTAGTACGCAAGCTGACCAAATGCGGTGTAAAGCTGGGCCGACATTGAGGCGCTGGTCTTGACCTCAAAAATCACCTTGGCTTTCTCAGTAGCTTTGTCCACTAACGCTAAATCGACCTGATGCTTACCAACCTTGAGCTCCGGATGCCCCTCAACAAGCTCATCCAGCTTGCGATGGAGGGCATTGCAGAGTGGGCCATGGAGATACTGGTACTCGCAGGTATCGCTGCTTGGGGTATAGGATTTGCTGCCCTCGAACTCTTCCTGCTCCCGCCATTTAGCACCCGATCCATCTTCGTCGTCGATGGCTTCATCTGCAGCCTGGGCATCCCCACCGAGCTCCGCTTTTCTCTGTTCCTTGAGTCGTTTGACCTTGAATAGGAACTCTGCGATGTCATTCGCGATGCTGGGTGAGTTCGTTGAAGACACAGCAATCACATCTGCCGTCTTACCGTCGTCGTCTACCTCTATAAGCCAGTCGTGAAAGTGCTCAAAAGCGTACTGACGAGGTACCCGACCACGGAACGCTGTGAAGGTGCCCCGATGACAGATGAGGGTTTCACCCTGAGGAGCAGCTACCAACACCCCCGAAACACCACGGTTGAGGCCGTCAGGAATGTTGATCTCAGCATCTGGTGACAGCGTGCCACCGTCGTAACCCAGCTTGAACAGGTGTGCTTGTCGACCATGCCAAGGCGGAGGCACAGCAAATAGCATCTCCCCCAGATCGGTCTCCAAGGCATATGTGCGGCATGGTGCTTTATCTCCACTCGGGAATGCCCATTCTTCTATCCCGCGTGGCTCAGCCTGATCGATCAGAGACTTTTGAAGAGAGCGGATACCTCTACGCAGCCGGGCATTCGCTGTAATGACCTGCACCACCTTGTACCTCCATATTTCCCTAATAGGCCATCAAGATCTTGCGAGATTCAGCGACGGCAAAGCACGCAATGATAGCACTTCGACATGCACCAATTCTCTGGATAGGCTTGGAGGACACTCGTAGCTTGATAAGCATTTTGAATGCACGCTGATACCGGCATCGTGCCGCCAGCCCTCCCCCCTGATAAGGCAGATTTTCACCAGCTTCAAATCAGAATTTAGATCGTGTCCCGGGAAGTGGTGTAACTGAACCAACCGAAGGCGCCCTGCGGGCGAAAGAGGATGGTCATCGTGGTTCTTGGCTAACGTTGAGTTTGCGGACTTAACCTTCACCAGAGAAGCCACGATGACCAAGCCCACTATCGCATTGACCGAGTTGGTTGAGAAAGGGGCAGACGCTGATCTGCTCAAGCAAATGATCCAGTTCGTTGCCCAGCGCATGATGGAGTTCGATGTCGAAGGCCTGTGCGGCGCCGGCTTCGATGTCAAAAGCCCAGACCGGACAAACAGCCGCAATGGCTACCGTGATCGCCTCTGGCAAACCCGCGCCGGTGACGTTGACCTGAAGATCCCGAAGCTGCGCCAAGGCAGCTACTTTCCTGGCTTTCTTGAACCTCGACGTACCGCCGAGAAGGCCATGGCGGCGGTGATCCAGGAAGCCTACATCCAAGGCATTACAACGCGTTCGGTGGACGAGCTGGTCAAGGCCATGGGCATGACCGGCATCTCCAAAAGCCAAGTGTCACGGCTGGCTGGTGAGATCGATGAGCGCGTTCACGCCTTCCTTGACCGACCGCTTGAAGGCGACTGGCCCTATCTCTGGATAGATGCCACCTACGTCAAAGTGCGGGAGGCCGGGCGCATCGTCTCGGTCGCCGTAATAATCGCTGTGGCCGTGAACACCGATGGTGGCCGTGAAGTCCTGGGCATGCGTGTTGGCCCATCAGAAGCCGAGCCGTTCTGGACGGACTTCCTGCGAAGCCTGATGCGGCGTGGCCTACGTGGAGTGAAGCTGGTTATATCCGACGCCCACGAAGGCCTCAAGGCAGCTGTTTCCAAGGTCTTCAACGCAACCTGGCAGCGCTGCCGCGTGCACTTCATGCGCAACGCCATGGCCCATGTCGGCAAGGGCCAGCGCACGATGGTGGCGGCGCTCCTGCGCACGGTTTTCGCCCAGGACAGCCGTACCGAATGCCACCAGCAGTGGCGCCTGGTCGCCGATCAGCTGCGTGAGAAGTACCCCAAGATCGCGACGCTCATGGACGGCTGCGAGGATGAAGTGCTGGCACACATGGCGTTTCCCAAAGCGCACCGACAGCAGTTACACAGCACCAATCCACTGGAACGGCTCAACGCTGAAATCAAACGGCGCACCGACGTCGTGGGCATCTTTCCCAACGACCCTGCAATCACACGGCTGGTAGGCGCGATGCTGCTGGAGCAGAACGACGAGTGGTGCCTGCAACGACGCTATATGCAGTTGGAGGCCTTCGAGGCGGTCAGCGATAATCCACAGGCCAAGCTGTCGGCCGTGATCAACTAAACGGCAAACTTAGTGGCCAGAGCCATGATGAGTTACACCACTCCCTGGGACACGATCATACCCAGCCCTGTCAGCATGATTGCTCACTCCAAGGTGCTCCTTATTGATCTTAGCATGCTCCTAAGAATGCGCACGTCATGTACTATTTACCCTCATCCGGTTTTACGTGCACGCCTGTGAAGTTCTAGGTGGGTCATTTCTCGCTTCCACTCGCTGACAAACTTCTCCCAGTCCCGGTAGTACGCGCCTTCCACTAGGCGTGTTGAGCCTCGGCTCGCGCAGTGAAAGCGCTCTCGCCATGGCTGCGGAATGTCTAGGTCGCGCACAATCAAGGTTCCACCTGCCCTTTCGGTGGACGGTACTGATGGGAGTGAGCCTCGTTGTTCCTGGGGGTCGATGCCATCGAGGATGATTAAGGCGTCAGTGGCTCGCGGATCACCAAGTGCGAGATCTGCGAGCGTCCACAGCGCTTTTCGCCATGCGGTTTCGCGAAGGTGCAGATCGTCATCACTGGCCATGGCGTGGATCCCTACTCGGACTTGTGACCGAGCCCGCCCTCGCCGGCAAGCCTTTCTTCGACGAACTCGATGGACATCTCCAATTCCTCCTCGGCTTCCTTGAAGACCGATTCGAGGGATGGATGAGCTCCGGAGGCGCGAAGCTTTGCTACCAGCTTCAGGAGTTCTCGGCCCTGGCTCATCGGCATTTGGATGCTGCAGTACACGGTGTCATTGGCGTCTCTGCTCATGGGTTCTCCAAAAATTAGTCGTGGTCGGGCGCGCCCTGGCGGGTCGGCTGTCGTGAACCAAGCCGCTCGCCAGGTGGCGGCGTCTCGGCCCTGCGGGCTTCCATCCTCGCTCCTGCGCGCTCCGCTTGCCGGCGTAGCCCTCACACCAAGTCGCTGGCTCTCTCAGTCTCCAGCCAATGCCATCGAGATCTGGTCTCTACACAATTTTCAGTACAGGACTATCTATGCCTAGCAATATCGAAAAATATTAAACCTCACAATTATCAACACCTCCACCAATATTGTCTAGCGCAACTAAGGGTATGCCAACTGCATACTCTTAAGTTGCCTCGACAGTCACATGAGAGCTTGATAGGCTCCATTGAAATTGTTCGCCAGTTGCGATATCAGTCCACCCAAAAGTTCAAACTCAGGACACCATGAATGTGAACACACCGCCCGAAATCACCCTCGCAGAGTTCAGAGAACGCTATCCCCTGCTGTTCTCTGACCCTTCTGTGGATGACATCTACTGCAGCCGTGGATGGCATGGGCTTCTGGTTTCCCTGTGCGACACGCTTCAGGAGCACTTGGATCGGCATCCAGAGGTGCCGCAGGTCGTGGTGGCACAGGTGAAGTCGAAGTTTGGCGAGCTGCATTTCTTCTATGACGGTGGCGACTATTACTGCGAGGGTGCCGTAAGCCAGGCAGCGGAGCTATCACTGAAGATTTGCGAGCTGTGTGGCGTACCTGGCAAGCAGATAGCAGGCAGGTGGGAGAGTACGCTCTGCCCTGAGCACGAGGGACACGACAACCCAGGAGCAGCACAGTGATAACGGTCATATCCATGAGCCAAGCGCGGAGGCGCCTCAGGCGAATCGCCCAGCTTGTCGCGAAAGGGCACGTTTTCATCGTGACCAAAAATGGCAAACCTTCCGTGATGATTGATGCGCCTGAGCCACTGGAAGAGCGTGAGCGAAAGCCAGGACATCCGTGAGAAGCGATGAACCGACCACCGCTGGCGAGGAAATCAGAGTTGTTTGCGACCGCTGTGGCCAAGGATGCCAACCAGACTATGGCCAGCTGAGCGCACCCTGGAGGCTGGTCGCCTCATGCGGGCGAGGCCTACGAACTCCACCTGTGCGAGCCATGCTTCTTCGCCGTCTTCTCAGCGATCAAACGTGAGCGCTGGACGAGGTCGATGTTCACTGGTGAGGGTGACGCCGTTTTGGCAGACGCAAATTTCGGGCGTGTTGATGGTGCCTAGATCCAGTCTTCTTCGCGACGGGCCATGACTACTCTCCATAGATTGGACTTCACCTCCACCGTAACCCAAGCGCCTGGTGCTTTCAATCGCGTTTGCGCCTGCTTCCGACGCGCTTAGTCAGTCCTCTCAGATCAGCGCTACAGATACTGCCCCCTTACGGGAACATTAAGCTGAAAAAACGCCCTTATGTTCCCATTTGGGGGCGGTAGCTGAAGCGTTGAAATGCCGACTCTCTGCCCCCATCGCAAGCCCATCAAGGTAAAATCTTCGGGTCTTTCAGACTGATTTTGGAGCGCCTGCAGCTCATGCCTCATCTGCTCAAACTTGCCCAGAACCTGGTCGGTCGAGACTTCGTCGTAGGCGATATCCACTTCAAAAGCATCGAGCTTCACAAGGGCCTCAAGGCGCTTGGATTCGACCAGTCCGTCGACCGCATGATCGCCGTGGGAGACCTCATAGACCGTGGCCCAGGCATGTTCGATGGACTGAAGCTTTTGGGTGAACCCTGGTTCTTCACGGTCAAGGGCAACCACGAGCAGATGCTCATCGATGCCTATCGCGAAAACCCCGCTCTCCCATACTCGGCCCATGGTGCGCGATGGTGGCTTACGATAGACGACGACTCGAAGCCCATGATCATCGCAAAGCTCGAGAGCTAGCCGCTGGCTATTGAACTGGAGACAGTACAGGGCCTGGTCGGCGTAGTGCACGCAGACGTGCCTGTAGGGCTGAGCTGGAACGACTTCACCAGCAGCATTGATAACCCCCAGTTCCAGGACGTCGCACTGTGGGGCCGCGAGCGGATTAAAAAGCACCATCGTGGAGGTGTTTCAGGCGCATGGCGCGTGTGCGTTGGCCACACATGGATACCGCATGCACTTCGACTCGGGAATGTCCTTGCCCTGGATGTAACAGGTGGCGGAGATGGCTCATTGGCGATCTACTCCGTGCAGGACGACACCATCTACGTCGACGGCGTGCCTGTAGGCCTGGATCAAGCTGATCGGCTTAGTGAACAGCTGGTTGAGCTTGAGGGATCGCTGACCTCACTGAAGACCCTAGTGCACGCAAACAAACTGCTCGAGTCCCAAATCGCTAGCCGTGAAGCAGAAGTCCGAGCGAAGCAGATCAGCTCCGCCTGGCTGAACATGGCTGACGAGATCGCCGGCATGCAGCAACTGGTGAATGCTCTCCATGGATTGAGTCTTCTCACTGGGGAGCGCCGCTCAGCAAAACTGGAAGAGCTGCAGCAACGATACGCCGGCACTCCGACAGAGGACTTAAACATCCGACTGTTCGGCAGCTCCACCATTAGCGACAAAGAAACTTACTAGCGAAAACTAACCTCTGAATACTAAAACAGTGCCAAACCCTAGCAGCCTACTGATTTTTGAAATCTCGTCTAGGCAGTAAGTGCTGTTCAATTATGGCCGAGCACCTTGAAACGAATTCTGCCTTTTTCACCGGATCGTCGTCATAAATCCCCTTAAAGGACTGCATCATATCTTGAGCGTATTTTTTTCCACTCAGCCTCCTAGAGGATATAAAGCGATATCGCCCACCAAGATTTTGCGCAACGGATAAAGTATATATTGTGCCACTTACCTTTTTTAATGGAAAATTCAACCTCCTCCCTTCAGGCCCAGTATTTAGATCTGAGAATATTACAGTGCGATAACCGTCATTCTCGTCCGGACAGGGGACGCTTAAAGTACCAAATAATTCCGAGTAGCTCACAACCTCTCGAAACCCTAGCCCGTGCTTGATGATATTCGCTCCATTTTTCACTGGATCGAACTCATAAAACTCACTACTTGAATTGATATGGCCTCCACAATTGTAGATCTCTACTCTCTCAGGCACTAAAATCTTGAGAGCCAAACGACTACAATCCACCCACTCATAAAACTCGCACGAAGCCTGACGCTTTATTATATTAAAAAGTAACCGCTTCCTTTTTATCGGAACATTATAGCCCGCTGCTCTTTCCAAGAACTCATCTTCCGAAATATCTTGAAGAATTTTACGACCTTCTTCGCAAGGCACACCATCATGAAGCCCATTCATATCGCACTTCCGCCCCATCCAGTTTTTAAGCGAAACAGCTAATCCAACTCTGTAATAAGCTGTCATATAAAAACAAGGCCATGCTTTGGAGCTAATGGCTCCGAAAGCTGGGCCCGCCTAGCGCACCCAGTTGATAGTCCGTCAGCGTCTGGCACTGGTTTCCGCAAATCGCTCCAATGCCGAACCGATGATCCAGGCTGCTTTGGCTTCATGATACCTCTCCAAAGCCCTGTGGCGGGGCAGTGAAGCGACTGTTCCCGAGCATGGACGCCTACGCATTCAGCTTCGAGGTCGGCGTTGCCAAACCTGATCCTCGGATCTACCAAAACCTGCTGGAGATGGTTGAGGCCAGGTCAGGACGGCCTAGCGGAACAGATACACCTGAGGTTTTTATGGTGGGTGACTCAGCCCGGTATGATCGAGAAAGTGCCCGAGCTGTTGGAATTGAGGGGCACTACCTGAATCGCTCGGACACTTCACCAATCTGTAACCTGGAGCAGTTCGCTGGGCTGGTGCTGGGGTAGCCAGAACGCTGTCTCGAGACTACATACCCAACTGGTTGATCAGCCGCGCTGCTCGCATAGTCCTCGTCAGCTCGATGGCAGGCATCTTCTCTAGCAGGCCATCTACTAGGTGTTGCGCGTGCCGGCTGTACAGGGTGACCCGCTTCGGAAAGTCCTCACGGAACGGTACACCCCCACCAACCTCCACCTGGGCAATTTTCAGCAAATTAATCAGCTCAGGCCCGACCTCATCTTCGTCGATAAACTCGACTGTTGGCCTGGCAGGTGGCCCCGCTTTTTGCCACAGTTCAACGACCATCTTATACAGCTCATCTCGCCCAAAATGATCCAGAGCCGCCTTCCACAGAGCGGCCTCTTGGCGAATGTCGATACGGTTACCACTCATGGGACGGAAATCTCTGCATGAAGCTCTTCCTAGATTGCGAATTCACTCAGCTGTCCCCGGCAGCGAAATTGATCTCACTTGCCCTGGTGGCTGAAGACGGGAGCGAATTCTACGCTGAGTTGCCAGATTCATGGCACATGGAAGACTGCAGCGATTTCGTCGTGGAAATCGTCCTGCCACAACTCTGGGGTGGGAGCTACTCACTGCCCATCATCGACGCCAGGGTGGCACTTCTCTCCTCCTGGCCACGTTCAAGGAAGAAGTCGAGATCGTCACTGATGCCCCTGTTTACGACTGGCCGCTGTTTTGCGAACTTGCCTATGATGAGGGGCGCTGGCCTCGGCATGTCCGAAATCAACCCACAGACGCGACGACGCTAAAGCCTATCAATGACGGCCAAGAGCTGCCCCACCATGCCCTCCTCGATGCAAGGATCATCGCCGGCATGTTCAGCTAAAGCTCCATCAAAGTTCATCAGCAGGCGTGTACCTGTATTTCGCTGACGTTCTCTGCACGTCCTTTTCACATGAGCAGACCGATACTCCAGTGATCCCTACGTGTGATAGATGCTCCCTTGCCCGCCCCTCAGCGGGCTTTCTTTTGGACGCAAAACGGTACAGGAACGAAGAGCTCACTCCTCCTCTGGATGTCGCAAAAAATCAAAAATCGTGAGCTCATCACAGTTCAGGCAGTGATACATGGAGGAGGCTTCCTGATAATGCATTCCACAGAATGCTGCCGCAGAATGGGCAGCACTCGTAATGCTCCAAATCCCCCCACGTCCACACCCCGTGATATTCAGGGATTCCGTCCCGGTCATGGCCAATGACCTCAAACGATTTTCCCGATAGGCCTGCGAAGCCATTGATACCATGCCGTTCCAAGACCGTTAAAACGTCTGCAGGGTCAAGATCGAACCATTCGCCAGAGCCTCGCCGCTCTGAAAACTCTTTGTGGAGAGCCTTCTCCAGAGAGACATCGTCGCCTTCTTCAGTGTGGATCCAGCCCAACAGGTGGAGCTTCCTGGGATTGCCGGTTTGAAGCGCTTTTCTTCGATGCTCTATCTTCTTGGCCCGGCCAATCTTCACGCTCTCGTTCGTGTCTTCGATGAAGAAATAGATCATCCCCGTCCCTCTCCGCTGATCGTTTCTACTTACAGTAGACCGTCCACAGTTCGTCCATTTTGGTCGTGAAGCTTTGACTCATCATCTCGCGCCGCATGCCCCAGGAGGGGTCGACCGGCACGCTGGCCAACCTCATGGTTCCGCGTCCCCACCGGGCATTCACGGTGTCCAGGACGCCCATGAGTTTTTCACTCGCCTCAGGCTGTGAGGCTGTGAAGAGGTCAACTGTGATCTCCCCACGCTGGCTCAGGTCAAGCAACAGCACCTCCGCCTTGCTGTATCGAAAGCCTTCACGGTAAACACGCTCTACGCCATCCAGGGCAGCCTTGGTGAGCAGACGAGTGTCGTCGGTAAGGTGCGGCAGTTCAATAAGCACACCATTCGCGTACTTGGCCTCGTCGGGGTTGTACATACCTGTGCGGATGCTGACTCGAATGCGCTTACACAGCGACTCTTGGGCCCGAAGTTTTTCAGCGGCACGTGAGGCGTATGTTGAGACAGCTTCCTTGATGGGAGCGAGGTCGGTCAGGCGCTGGCCGAACATCCTGCTGCAGCAAATTTCCTGCTTCGGCGGGTTGGGATCATCGAGTTCCAGGCACGCAGTGCCGGCGAGTTCACGAGCTGTTTTTTCCATCACGACGCTGAATTTCTTCCTGAG
Organism: Pseudomonas shirazica; assembly: GCF_015168335.1. Classification (NCBI taxonomy): domain Bacteria; kingdom Pseudomonadati; phylum Pseudomonadota; class Gammaproteobacteria; order Pseudomonadales; family Pseudomonadaceae; genus Pseudomonas; species Pseudomonas shirazica. Next base: position 1,737,981 of record NZ_CP063456.1, on the reverse strand, counting down.
CGCCCAGGCATCGGCGTGCGCCAACTCCCACGCGGTTCGGATACCCATTGCCTCCAGGTGTGCCGACATACGTCGACCAATACCCCAGACATCGGACGCATCGCATTTTTTGAGCACCCAGTCACGCTTGGTTTTGTCCCGAAGATCGACGACACCACCAGTGTAGCTCTGCCATTGTTTCGCAGCATGGTTCACCAGCTTGGCCAGGGTCTTTGTGGATGCGATTCCAACACCCACAGGTATGCCAGTTCGTCGGTAGACCTCGGCCCGGATCTTTCTGCCCAGGAGCTCAAGATCACCAGGCATCCCTGTCAGGTCGGCAAAGGCCTCGTCGATGTAAAGGAAAGAAGAACAGCCATGGACATGACTTCAGCTCAGACATTCCGCTACTCAATCTCTGATGTCGGATGTCCATAGAAAGAACCTCTTTTCCAGGAAATTGGGGCTTGAAGTCCATACCTGCGCAATTGCACCCATTTGACCAGTCAATTGCATTGGTACTGACCACCGCGTGCATCCGACTTGGCCAGTGGGCAGCAGAGACGCAACAGGCAGAAACCGGCCAGAAGCAGTCAGTCAATCATGCGTTACAGTGATTTTTTGCAGCTCTTTATAGAGCCGTTAGCTGCTGCCACCAATAATCCATAGGCCTGCCAGTCGTCAGACAGTCTTATTCTCGATCAGACGATTGCCCCGTCGATGACCAGTAGCTCACCGGTGATGGAGCCAGAGTCCGGTCTTCGGATGCAGGACTCCTGGCTTTGCTCACTCAGCGCCGATCCCGGCCATCGGTTCAGTTTGGCCCCAGCCACCGCCCAGAGACCTGAACAGGTCAACCAGCGCAATCTGCCGTTCCGTGCTGATTTGAATTAGTGTGGTCTGGTTGCTAAAGGTGCTGCGCTGGGCGTCAAGATAACGCAGGTAGTCGTCCACGCCGCCCTCGTAACGCGCCTTAGCCAGGGCCATCGCAGCCTCGCTGGAACCGGCCAGAGCCTGGCGGGCAGCCTCCTCGCGGCGCAGGGTGTCGGTGGCGGCCAGGGCATCGGCCACTTCGCGGAAGGCGGTCTGGATGGTGCCTTCGTAGTCGGCCACCGCCGCGTCCTGGCGCACTTCGGCGAGGTCCAGGTTGGCGCGGTTGCGGCCACCGGCGAAGATCGGCAGCGACAGCGTCGGGGCAAAGCTCCAGGCCCGCGAGCCGCCATCGAACAATCCGGACAACTCGGCACTGGAGCTGCCCACCGAACCGGTCAGGCTGATCCGGGGAAAGAACGCGGCGCGAGCTGCACCGATATCGGCATTGCGCGCCTTGAGGCGGTGCTCGCTGGCGAGAATGTCCGGGCGCCGTTCGATCAGTTCCGAGCTGGTGCCGGGGGCGATGTCCTGCAGCACCATCAGGTCGTCGCGGGGCGTCGCGGGCAGCAGGCGAGCGGCATCTGGCGTGCCGAGCAACAGGACCAGGGCGTTGTCCGCCTGGCGTAACTGGCGTTCGGTGCTCTCGCGCTCGGCCCTAGCCTGTTCGGCAAGGCCGACCGCTTCCTGGTAATCCAGGGCGGTGGCGGCCCCCGCTGCACGGCGCTGGCTGACCAGCTCCAGCGAGGCCATGCGGCTGTCCAGGGTTTGTTCGACCAGGGCCATGCGGCGTAGCGCACCATCGCGGGTCAGGTAGGCCTGGATGACCTCGGCAACCAGGCTGATCTGCGTGGCACGGGTCGCCTCCTCGGTCGCCAGGTAGGTCTCCAGCGCGGCCTCGGAGAGGTTGCGCACGCGGCCGAACAGGTCGACTTCGTACTCCGCGAGGCCGAGGCCGACCTGATAGTTGCTGGTCACTTCCGAGCGCCCGGTCTGCGACAGATCGGCAGGCAGGCGCTGGCGGTTGCCGCTGGCATTGGCGTTGATCGAAGGCAGGCGATCAGCACGCTGGATGCGGTACTGGGCACGCGCAGCTTCGATATCCAGCAGCGCCTGGCGCAGGCTGCGGTTGTTGCTCAGCGCCGTATCCACCGCGCGGCGCAAGTCGGCATCGACGATGAAGGTCTGCCAGTCCAGCGCCTGGGCACGGGCGCCCTCCGCGTCGGCGGCTTGCCAGTGCGACGCGACCGGTGCCTGCGGGCGCTCGTAGGTCGGGGCCAGCGAACACCCCGCCAGGGCGGCGATGGCCAGGGGCAGCAGAGCGCGACGGAGCATGAAGTGAGAGGTCATCGCATTACTCCGCTTTATGCAGGGGATGGTTGTCGGTTTGCTGAGGTTTGGTGCGCAGCAGCGACAGCACCCAGACGAAGAAGATCGGCACGAAGATCACCCCGAGCATGGTCGCGCTGAGCATCCCGCCCAGCACCCCGGTGCCCAGTGCGCGCTGGCTCGCAGCGCCGGCGCCAGTGGCGATGGCCAGCGGCACCACGCCGAGCATGAACGCCATGGAGGTCATGATGATCGGGCGGAAACGCAGGCGCGCGGCTTCGACAGCGGCATCGCGCAGCGAGTAGCCGTCTTCCCACAGGTCCTTGGCGAACTCGACGATGAGAATGGCGTTCTTCGCCGCCAGGCCGATCACGGTGATCAGGCCGACCTTGAAGTACACGTCGTTGGGCAGGCCGATGGCAGTCACCGCCAGTACCGCGCCGAGTGCGCCGACCGGCACGATCAGCATCACCGTCAGCGGGATCGCCCAGCTCTCGTAGAGCGCCACCAGCAGCAGGAACACCACGGTGATGGCCAGCGCGAACAGCATCGTCGCCTGGCCGCTGGCGACCCGCTCCTGATACGAAAGCCCGGTCCACTCGTAGCCGATACCTTCGGGCAGCTCGGCAGCGATGCGCTCCAGTTCGAGCATCGCCTCGCCAGTGCTCACGCCGGGCGCGGCGTCACCGGCAATGCGGATCGACGGGTAACCGTTGTAACGCGCGACCTGCACCGGGCCTTCCTCCCAGCTCGTGGTGACGAAAGCACTCAGCGGTACCAGGCTGCCGCTGTCGTTGGGCACATGCAGGCGCAGGACGCTTTCCGGCGTCATGCGCTCGGCCTGTTCGGCCTGTACCACCACGCGCTGCTGGCGGCCGGCGTTGGCGAAGTCGTTGATCACCGACGAGCCGAACGCAGTGGACAGCGCGCTGCTGATCGCTTCGAAGCTGACACCCAGCGTGCGGGCCTGCTCACGGTCGATCACCAGGCGCAGCTGCGGCGCCTCGGCCAGACCTTCCATCATGGCGTAGAGGAACTTCGGATTGCCGTTGACCTTGCCCAGCACTTCATCGCGCGCTGCCAACAGGGCATCGCGGCCGAGACCGGCGCGGTCCTGCAGGCGCAGGGCGAAGCCACCGGAGTTACCAAGGCCTTCAATCGGCGGTGGTGGTACCGACATGATTGCGCCGTCATCGAGGTTGGCGAAGTGCTCGTTGACCGCAACCGACTCGGCTTCCGGCGACTGCGAAGAATCACGCTCAGACCAGTCCTTGAGCAGCGGGAAGGCAATGGCCGCGTTCTCGCCCATGCCGGAGAAGCTGAAGCCAAGCACCAGGAAGGTCGTCTGCACGGCCTCGCGGGCCATCAGAAATGACTCCAGCTCTCCACCAGCGGCCGAGGTACGCTCACGGGTGGCGCCGGGCGGCAGCTGGATGTCGACGATCATGTAACCCTGGTCTTCCACCGGCACGAAGGATTCCGGCAGGCGCATGTAGAGAAAGCCCATCAGCACCACCACGCCCAGGTAGATGAACATCACCCTCCCGGCTCGCGGCACCAGCTTGTCGTTGAGCTTCGTGTAGCGGCTGGTCAGGCTGGTGAACTTGCGGTTGAACCAGCCGAAGAAGCCAGTCTTCTCGTGATGGCCTACAGGAATCGGCTTGAGCAGCGTGGCGCACAGCGCCGGGGTGAAGGTCAGCGCGAGAAAGCCCGAGAACAGAATCGACACCGCCAGCGACAGCGAGAACTGCTGGTAGATCACCCCCACCGAACCCGCCATGAAGGCCAGCGGCAGGAACACCGCCGACAGAACCAGGGTGATACCGATGATCGCCCCGGACACCTGCCCCATCGCCTTGATGGTCGCCGGCACCGGCGCCAGGCCTTCCTCGGCCATGATCCGCTCGACGTTCTCCACCACCACGATGGCGTCGTCCACCAAGATGCCGATGGCCAGCACCATGCCGAACATGGTCATCATGTTCACCGAGAAGCCCAGCAGGTACATGAAGGTCAGGGTACCAAGCAGACACACCGGCACGACGATGGACGGGATCAGGGTGTAGCGCACGTTCTGCAGGAACAGGAACATCACCAGGAACACCAGCACCATGGCCTCGATGAGGGTCATGATGACCTTGTCGATGGCCACGTCGACGAAGCGCGAGGTGTCGTACGGCACGGAGAACTCGACGTTGTCCGGGAAGTTGGCCGACAGCTCGGTCAGACGCTGCTTGACCGCCTCGGCGGTCTGGATCGCGTTGGCACCGGGCGACAGCTGCACGGCGGCGGCAACGGCGGGCTTGCCGTCCTGGCGCGAGCCGAAGTTGTAGTCCTGGCTGCCGACCTCGATGCGTGCCACGTCGCCCAGGGTCAGGCGCGAGCCGTCCTGGTTGGCACGCAGCACGATGGCGGCGAATTCCTGCGGGTTGTCCAGGGTGCCCTTGACCGCCAGGGTCGCCGTCAGCTCCTGCTCGCTGGAACCCGGCGTGCTGCCGAAGGCACCGGCCGGCACCTGCACGTTCTGCGCGCGGATGGCGTTGTTCACGTCATCAATGGACAGGCCGTAGCCAACCAGCTTCTGCGGATCGATCCACACGCGCATGGCCGCCTCGGAGGCGAAGAACTGCAGTTTGCCGACACCGGGTACCCGGCGGATTTCGTTGTTGATACTGCGCGCCGCGTAGTCGGCCAGCGCCGTGACATCGGAGTCCTTGTCGCCATCGGTGTAGCTCAGCGCATAGATCAGCAGGAAGCCGGCGGTGGCCTGCTCGGTCTGGATGCCGAGGGTCAGCACGGCCTGCGGCATGCGCGCCTCGGCCTTCTTCAGACGGTTCTGCACGTCGACCTGGGCCAGTTCGGGGTCGGTCCCCGGCTGGAAGGTGACGGTGATCTCGGCTATGCCGTTGGCGTTGCTGGTGGACTCGAAGTACAGCAGGTTCTTGGCGCCGTTGAGTTCTTCCTCGATGACGCTGGTCACCGAGTCGGTCAGCACCTGCGCCGAGGCGCCGGGATAGGTGGCGGTCACGGTAATCTGCGGCGGCGCCACGTTGGGGTACTGTGCCACCGGCAGGAACGGAATGACCAGCAGGCCACCTAGCGAGATGAACAGGGCGACTACCCAGGCAAAATTGGGGCGTCGGATGAAAAACAGGGGCATGAATGGTTCTCCGGCTTACTGGGCCTGGGACTGTGGAGCTTTTTCGGCGGCGCCTTGCTCGCGTGGGATGACCTTGGCGCCCGGACGGATAGCCGCCAGCGAGCTGGTGATCACCTTGTCGCCGGCCTGCAGGCCCTCGCTGATCTGCCAGCGCGAGCCTTGCATGGCGCCAGTAGTGACCTGGCGCACCTCGACGGTATCGCCCTCGCCCAGCAGCATCACGCTGGCCTGGCCGTCAGCCGAACGCTGCACGGCACGTTGCGGCACCAGGATGGCGTTCTGGTTGAGCCCCTGCGGCGTGCGCACACGCACGTACATACCCGGCAGCAACACGCCCTCGGGGTTGTCGAACTGCCCTCGCAGGGCGATTTGCCCGGTGCTGCGATCCACCGAGATATCAGTGAACAGCAGCGTGCCCTTGCTCTCGATATCGGTACCATCGACGCGCAGCGACAACGGCTGGTCGCTAGCGCCGGCAACCTTGCCCTCGGCGATGGCCGCGCGCAGGCGCAGGGCGTCGGCAGCCGGCTGGGTGAAGTCGGCGTACACCGGATCAAGTTGCTGGATACGCGCTAGCAGAGTCGCCTCACCCTGGCCTACCAGCGCCCCTTCGGTGACCTGGGCTCGGCCGATGCGTCCGGCAATGGGTGCGCGAACCTCGGCATAGCCCAGGTCCAGGCGGGCGGTTTCGACATTGGCCTGGGCCGATCGCTTGTCGGCCTGGGCACTCTGCAGAGCGGCCTTGGCGTTGTCGAAATCCTGCTGGCTGACGGCGTTGATCTTCACCAGCGGCTCGTATCGGCGAACCATCGCCTGGGCCTGGAACAACTGCGCCTCGGCGCGGGCCAGTTCACCCTGCGCCCGCGACAGGGCCGCTTTGAACGGCGCAGGGTCGATCTGGAACAGCACGTCGCCGGCCTTCACGTCGGCCCCTTCCTCAAAGGTGCGCTTGAGCACGATCCCCGCCACCCGCGCGCGCACCTCGGCGACACGCACCGGCTCGATGCGTCCTGGTAGCTCGGCAACCACGGTGAAGGGCTCGGTCTGCACGCTGAGCACATCGACTTCACGCGCCGGCGCCTCCTCCCCTTGCTCTTCGGGCTTGTCGCAGCCAACCAGGGTCACGGCGACCAAACAGGAGATCACGGAAAAAGTGATCCACTCGCGAAATTTGTTCATATCTCACCCAAGCACGAAGCCAGTACGTAGTCGAAGCCGCGCATAATGCACACCAAAATCAAATGAGTCAATATTGACTCATTTGATTTTGATGTGAACAAAGCTAGTATCCTCTTTGAGAAAAATGAGTGTTCTAGGCAAAATACCCGCATCTGCCTGCGATAGATAAAGAGTGACCGATGGATTTAACTGCTGCCGATGAGAAATTGCTGAAGGCCCTGGCGATCGCCATCGTTGACCACCCGCGAGCCACGTTCAAAGAAATAGCCCAGGCAGCGGGAGTCAGCAAGGCGACGCTAAACAGGTTTTGCGGCACCCGCGACAACCTGATCGAGATGCTTCTGGATCATGGTTCGGTGGTTATTTATCGGGTCATTGCCGATGCCGATCTTGAGTCGGCGCCCTTGGACGCATTGCATCGCCTGATCGAAGGCCATTTGACTCACAGGGAGTTGTTGGTTTTCCTCTCATTTCAGTGGCGCCCGGACACGTTTGATTTAGATGCAGGCGGCTGCCGATGGCTGCCTTACTCAGAAACGCTGGACGAGTTCTTTCTACGCGGGCAAAAACTGGGCGTATTCCGTATCGATATCGGTGCCCCGGCGCTTACCGAAATCTTCTCCTCCTTGATCTTCGGCCTGGTAGACGCCGAGCGCCGCGGCCGTATCGCACGCGCAGGTATGGCGGCGTTGATCGAGCAATTCTTCCTGAACGGGGCTTGCAACTACCAAACTTAACGGAAAGCAACGCTCAGTTTTTTTCCAACGGGTTGGCGGTGTCCGTTTTTGGCCGTTCTCTGACGGTCGTGACAGTGACACGCCCTGGTCAAGTTGAACGCAATCCGTGGTCAACGCCAACCCAAATTGGTGGTCAAGAGGAGTGCAATTTCGCACATACCTGAGGACTGCTCACCACATCGCTTGCGTCGGTAGTAGCTTCCGCACTTTCCCCGTCTCTCACCGCTAAACAGCGCTTTCCGGTAGCGGACTTTAGAGCGGCTTGATACTGGCCAGCATGCAGAAATTCTGCCCGTGTAGCGTCACGACCGGACAAGCCACTAGGGTGGCGGTCAGGAAGGCAGGCAAACGGAACACGGCGAAGCACCTCGAAGGCGCTGGCCACTTGCCATCCAACTGGGCGCGGCCTTTAATCGGCGGATCTGGAAAGGAGACGGATATGCCATTGTTGGACGAGATTATTGGGTGGGCCGGCGGACTCAGACCCTGGCAGCAGGAAGCACTGCGCCGGATATTTGCCCGGGCCGAACTAACCCAAGATGACATCGAGACCATTCTGCGAATGGTTCGCGAGCAAGAACGGGAAGACGCAACCACGGGGGGAGCACGGCCATTCACGCTGGACGACGTACCAGGCGCCGGAAGTGGCGCAACCGTGCGGTTGGTGGGTGTCTCGGGGCTAGACCAGGTAAACGGCTTCCCGTCCGGTCGTGCCTTTGACCTCGCACCGGAGGGCATGACCATTTTCTTTGGTCATAACGGCGCCGGCAAATCCGGCTACGCCCGCGTCTTCAAGAATGCCTGCAACGCTCGGCATCGGGTGGAGGTCCTGCCCGACGCTTTTGGGGCGGCAACCCCAGCTAGACTGCCATCAGCAGATTTCGCCATTTTGGTGGATGGCACTCCGGAAACCGCACGTTGGGTCCAGAACGGGCCGGCCCATTTGCATTTGAGTTCGGTCTCGGTCTACGACGCGGCCTGTGCCAATGACTACATCGACGCGGAAGGGACCCCTGCATTTCAGCCCTACGGACTCACTCATCTGACGCGCCTGGTCCTACTTCAGCGTGATTTACAGGCACGGATTGGGACCGAACGCAATGCCTTGGCTCTGGATACCCGGCAATTCGAACCGCTGAAGGGTGACACCGAAGTCGGCCGCTACATCGCCAAATTAGGTGGGGACTCGGACCGCGCCGTGCTTGCTCGATTAGGGACGGTCGGTGACGATGAACTCCGGCGACTGGAGTTTCTGAAGCGGACATTACTGGAAAGCGATCCTGTGCCGCAGGCGCTGGCCTTGGAACGTTTGGCGACACGCTTGGACCAGGCGCAGCGTCGAGCCGAGGAAGTCCAGCGCTGGGTGAATGATCGTGCCATAGCACGGGCAAAGGAACTGATTACAACGGAAAAAACCGCGCATCTCGCCATGCAACTGGCGCAAGCGCGTCTTCAGGATCGAGACACACTGAACGCCATGGAGTTGCCGGTAACGTCCTCACCCACCGCCACGCTGCTGGAAGGCACAGGAGCTGAACTCTGGCAAACGATGTACCGAGCCGCTGAGGCTTTCTCTCAGCAGACGGCATACCCTGAACATCCCTTCCCGCACCTGGAACCGGACGCTTACTGCGTACTCTGCCAGCAACCTTATTCAACGGATGCCTCGGAGCGCATGCGGCGTTTCGCGGCATTTGTCGCCGACAGCGCCACGGCGGATGCGCAAGCCGCCACGCTTGCGCGCATGAACGCTCTAGGGAAGGTGCAGGCTGTCGATCTAAACGTTCTGGATGTGCCAACACGGGCTGACGTGGAGGAGCGACTGCCCGACCTACACGCTGCCATCACCGCAGCGGCATCGGTCTGGACCGCCCGGCATACTTGGGTTAGCCAAGCCCTGCAAACTGGAAACTGGTCCCCCGAGTCAGAACCGCTTCCTATCGAAGCAAACCTCGATAGTCTCTTCGCCGCCAAAGCTGCTTCGCTCCGAGTCGACGCCAATACCCTGCGGACCTCTGCCGATCCCGCTCTACGCTTGGCGCTGACCCAAGAACTGGCAGAGCTAGAAGCCCGACAACGCCTCGCCAACCAGCTTGGCGCGGTGGAGCGCTTTGTTCAGGACAGTCAGGTCCATGCCACATTGAGCCGCTGCCATGCCGCCCTCAACCCAGCGGCAGTGTCACGCAAACTGACGTCCCTGGCGGCGACGCATGTGACCGAGGCTCTGGCCGCTTCTATGAATGCTGAGTTGAAAGCCCTGGGCTATAAGCGACGGGTGCAACCCGACCTGAGCGGGCGCACAGAGCTGGGGGTGACCAAGGTCACGCTGCGCCTGCAGGAAATCACGGCGAAAGCCTCCAAGGTGCTGTCAGAGGGCGAGCAGCGCGCGTTGGGGATGGCTATGTTCCTCGCCGAGCTCGAATCCCTGCCACATACTTCGACCGTTATTTTCGACGATCCGTCTACGTCGCTGGATCACGTATATCGTCGGGCCATAGCTCGGCGTTTGGTAGCGCTGGCTGAGACCCGCCAAGTGCTGGTGTTCACCCATGATGCGGTGTTCCTGACCGAGCTCGCGATGGCGCTTCAGCGCGCTGATCGCTCGGCCAGCTACAAGACCATCGGTTGGGACGAGTCGCCGGGACTAGTGAGCGAGGGGCTGACGTGGACGACGATGGACACCAAGGCCCGCCTGGCCGATCTCGAAAGTCGTGCGAAAGCGCTGAACGTTCCGGTCGGCAGCGACCCGGATGATGAGCTTGAGCGGCAAATCGCATCGGGATACTCAAGCCTCCGAGGCACTGTCGAGCGCGCCATACGCGAGGTTTTTTTGAACAATACCGTCCAGCCGTTCAGCGATGTGGTGAGCGTAGAAGCATTTGGTGCTGTCATTGGCCACCCCGCAGAGGAGTGGGAGCAGTTGCTGGCAGTGTATGCGCGGGCCTGCGAAGCTACCGAGGCCCACGACACCCCAGGCGAGCGCCAACTACCGCTTCCCGCGCGTGAGGAGTTGCTCGGCGATATCGCCCAGGTCCTGGAATTAATCAAAAACGCGACTAAACGCCGAACTGCCTACGAGAATCTACGCCGGGAGCGGACCGCGCAACGCAAGAAGCTCTTCGGCGGCTAGCCCGACGTTTCATGCCGGGCTGGTCGGGCATGGCTGTGTTTCTTTCGAATATTGCGAGCTCTCCGTTTCAAAGTTTTTTGTGGCCTCGCGGATCAAGAGGAAGCACATTGGAGGCCGGCAGTTGGCGCTCCAAGTCCGCAATACGGTCGTACAGCTCAAGAATGGTGGCGTCGGCCTCACTGAGTAGGCTGGCTAGGTGGTCACGCTGCTGCGTGATTTCCTCGATCCGTTCTCGAAGTCCACGATTTTTTCTGCGGGCTAATAAGCTGACTTGGCGCACTGATGGCGGACGTTGCTCAGCGTGTCCTTCCACGTACTTTTGGATCTCAGCGATCAGTAGGGGGAAACGAGCTTTTTTCAGTGCAGAGGGGTCGCTGCCGGCCTCCTTGGCAACGTTGTTCTGACTTACGGGCGTCCCCTTCGGCAGTCGTTCGGGCTTGTTGCTCTTCAGCCGCTCGAACGCTGCGCGATACTGCTCGCCGGCACTCATTCGCTTAGCCGGGTCAGCGGATTCATGTTTGCCGGATGACATGGCGATAATTCTCCACACTACGTTTCTGGGCTTCCAACGAAGTCCTTAGCGGACTGTCTACCTCGGCAGCGGCCAGGCGCTCATCCAATACCGCCTCCAACACTTCGACTTCGTCGAGTTGCTCGGGGTCATAGAGAACGTCCGCACATGGTTTGGTTTCTCCGGGGGAGTCGCCCCCTCCGCAGCGAGCGATATTGTCGATGCCCCCATAGGGACAGGGGGTACGGCTCGTGCAGATGCCCAGCAAAATCGGTCGATGAGTGACCGTCCCCTTCTTAGCCAGATTGATCGCTTTCTTAGCATCAGAGGCTGAGATTAGGCGGACAATCTCAGATTTTCGCTTCTCGCCGTGGGGGCTGACGAATCGGTTGCTCGTCAGCTGTTGCAGCTGCCTACCCAAAGTTTCGTACATGGTGCGGACGTAGTAGGTATGGGCCTTCTCTTCCAGCCGTACCCTGGAATGGTTTTGCCCGTAGTAGAGACTCATCGCTCTGGCGACGTGCTTTAGCTGAAACTGCAATGAAGCGTCGCTGACCAGCCCGGATGCCTGCATATTCACTGCGCCGGTTCGTCGGAGTTGATGCCAGGCCAACGGCCAGATTTTGCCGACCGCAAACTCGTCGGTCAGCGTCGGCGTCACCAACCGAGCCAATTCGAAATCTTCCGGCGTAATGCGCAATTGCTCACGGTCGAACAGCTTGTCGAACCACTGAAGCACATGGGCATAGCTCGGAATCGATGGCCGAATCGTGCGGTTGATCTTGGTGAACTTCGTTCCCCACGGTTCAAGGCAATAATCAAGCAGATAGCGCTTGGCCGGATCATCCGGCACCGAGGCCTCGCCGGGGGGAGAGTCGCATTCTGCGCGGAGGTCTGCGACCACACGCATGGCTTCAACTGCCACCTGAGCTGACGGGGACGTCACCCAAAGTGCCTCAGAATCCGACATCGTCTTGGTCGTTCGTCCGCACAATACATGGATGTCGCCAAACTGCGGATCACGTTCTATGTGCAAGCAATCGGCGCGCAGGTTCCAAGCCTCTTCGACTCGCATGAGGCTGAAGTTCAGCAGATAGCACAGTCCAGATCGACTCACGAGGTTGAGGTAGCGACTCAGAGTTTGAATGCGAATTTCGTCGTCGCTCACTCCCAGCCAGCGACGAAATAGTTCCACCATGCCAAACCGATGCGCGGTGTCGATGAATGGGCCGTAGTACTGCCGCCCAGTCCACTTTCCGTTTGATCCATCCGACGGCCACTGAAACGGATAGAACGATTGTGGCCTGCGTTGTCCTTGGAGACTGGCAGAGTTGTGCCGATAGGCAGCCAGACAGAAGCGGAAGCACTCCTCGACTTGGCCTCGATGCGCCAAAAAGTCATCCAGGCATTCGCGCAAGCGTGTGATTTGATAGTGCCAAATGCGGGGCGGGATATAGGGGGTCTGGAGCTTCTGGTGGTCGGGCATGGCCGCTGCGAGGCGTGCCAACCCTGCGCGATCCAACAAGGTGAACCCCAGCGCATCCCGCCGCTCGTACAGTTCGTGCAGCAATGCCAAGAACTCACCGGACCGGGAAGCCTGGAGCACCTCCGGGAGACGGTCGGCAACGCGCGGAAAATGACTCAGTTCGGATGCGAGAATGCCTTCTTGAGTGCACAAGACGAACAGCCGACGCATCTGGTCGAAGCGCGTTTTCAGGCCTCGGTATCCACGGGCTCCATTGGGGCCGTATAGCCACCAGCCGATTACGGTCCGCAATAAATCGGCGTTCGCAGGATCGATCGCGGCGACATATTTCTTATCTGGGCCATCGCCGAAATTGAGAGTGAGCCGTTTTCCCGCCCATGGGTCGAGCCGCCAAATGGCATCGCCCCAACGGCTCACCACCTGGCCAGCGGCATCTATGATGACCGGCCAATCACGCTGCGGTGGCCAGCACGGCGGACGGTAGTTCGGCGCATCAGGAATCGCTAGGGGCGAGTCGATGCCGAGGCCAAGTTCGGAAAGAATATTTTTCGTCATGCTGATCTTTGTCGCAGTTCTGCCAATCGGATGAAGCCATCCCAGGCCGGGTGGTAGTCACCTTCACTTATGCGCGCTCTGGCTTCTTCGACCCAAAGCCTGCGGACCTCGCTACTTTCTTCGAAGAAGCGCAGTTTGGCCGTCAGCCGATCGATCACCAGCAGGGCCGGATGCTCTGTCGTCAGGTGCTTACCCGAACTGGATGGGCGGTAGCGTGCCAGTTCAAGCGATTTGAGGTGGCGCAAGCTACCGAGAGACCACACATGATCCTCACTTTCGATATCCCGGTGCTGGGTACAGAACAGGCAACCGGCAGCATTGATGCAGTCGGGTCGCGGACCATTCTTCGGCATCGTGCCCACTGGTTCAGGTGTGGCCGATACACATCTACCAGGAGCAGGAGGTGAAAGGGACGGATCGGTTTGCTGATGGAAGCGCGTAATTTCCACCATAGCGATCTGCGGATGGGGGTCGGCATATACGCGTATCAGCGTTTGCACCGTATGCTGGGCCAACTCCGCAACCTGTTGGGGATTCTGGGACTCCCGAAGCAACCAGTTGATGCGCGTCCCGCGCAGTTTTCGCGGTCTCACTATCGGTATGCCAAGCTCGCGGCAGATGCGCGTAACGTTCGTGAACTGCGTCGCCTCTTCTAGGATTCGTCCCCCGCTACGTATAAGCGGAAAGAGCAAACCATCCGGCTCATTGGGAAACCATTCGGAACGCCATTCGAGATAGCGCTCGAACCACTCTCGATAACTGGCAAAGATCTCGAATAGCACTTCTCCTTCCCGTCGATTTTTGTAGGTACGTACCTGGTAGCCGTCTATGTGGCTGGTGTAATGAAACTGCTCAACCCGCAGGGTATGTGCTTGCTGGAGGTTCAGACCGGTCTGGGCGATGAACATCAGCAATTCACTCTCGATCCGTAAATTGACGATGGGGAAACGGGTCCGCAGTGTCCGATCTGCATCGTGGGCGGCACGCGCCGCCAGGGATGCTTCGATTTGCGCTTGGTTTTGCGGCCTGGTACGGCGGGCCGCTACTTTCTCGGGGCTCTGCAATCCCGACCATAGTTCCAGCACTTGGCCGGTGCGTAACGAAATACAAACTGGGAGGGGGGCCATTGTCCCCCTCCAGGTCAATGCCTCGCATACGTCAGCTAGAAGGTGTCCGAATGCGAAGGTGTTTTGCAGATTCTGCTTGTCCGCTTTGCTCGTATGTACCTTGCCTTTGCCGCGCGGCTTGCGAATACGTGTGCTCTTGCTCAGGCTTGCTTGGCGGTCCAATGCTCGGTCCAGCATCGTCGCCGTGAGCCTGGTGAGATCGTACAGGGACCCATCGCTGAAATTGCGTTCGACTCGATGACGCTGGAGCAAGTGATCGGTCCAACGAATGAACGTGTCGGCCGCCGTCTCGAGACTGAGATTCACGTTTTCTGAATCGATCCAGGCAAAGAATCGGCGCAATGCACTGATCTTGTTCTGCACCGAGAAGCGACTTCCGCCACCAGCAAGGTCGTCAGTCATGTGCTCATGCAGCTGCGTCACCAGCTCGAAACGTTCCGGCAAGGGACTGCCGAGTTCGCCCTGCGCGATCTGGCGGCCCACATGCTTCACCTTTGCTGCTGCACCTCCGCGAAACAGCAGCGGCCGGAGGTCCCAGGGCGTTTCAGTGGCCCCATACTCAAGCATCGGGAAAGTGAGGTCGAATTCGGAACTATCCATCGTGCCGCGCCCCAGCGCCGATCCCGCTAAATGCCGCCATGAAGCTATTTGAGAGGGCTTGTTTGATCGGCAGTGCCTGTACGAATCGGATGTATTTGAAGGTGGTGGCTTCAGAGTTAGGCCCATGGAGCAACGCGTCGCTGACCGTCGCAATTACAATAGCGACATCGGCACAAGCCGATAGCGCCAGACGTGCCAATTCGGTACCGAAGGTGCAGCGCGACTGATGGAAGCGGAATTTACGGAGCACCTGTAGTTCTGCTTTGACGCCCCGTTTTCGAAACTCGGACATCTCAACATTCACAGCAGATGACTGATCGGTGCCGCGCCTGCCATAGGCGTTACCAAAGCGGGTCAAGAACAGCAAATCACGATTCTCGGGCGAGGCTTTCGCCTCTCGTTCCATCCTCCGCCAGCCTTTGGCATATTCCAGCAATTCATCACGCAACGCTTCGGGTATCCAGACCTGGCCAGTCACACCGAATTTCGTGTGCACTGGCGGAGCTGCGCCTGGACCAACTGCAAGGCGTAGAAGCCCTTCAGCGGAAGGGTCGGGGGCGGCGCGCTCCAGAGACTGAATCTTGAGATCACAGATGCTGCCGAGCCGCATCCCGGTAAAAAATCCAAGGGCCAACATGAGGTAGAGCTCGGGCGTGGCGTTCTCTGCGGCGAAATCCAGAATTGCATCGCGATCGGTCTCCGAGACTGGCAACAGCCCATCTTCAAGCGTTTGGCCTGGGCGCTTACGGTTCGGGATGCTGAGGTCGGTGGTGGTTCCGCTGATCGTTCGCTCGAACCCCACCCGGTCGAAGTATTTAACGACGTAGGGTTTTTCCCGCCACAGCTGGACGTGTGGAGAAAGAAGCTCCCTATGCCTTACCCACCGATAGAACATGATGCAATTGCGCATGTACTCAGACGCCGTGGATGGGCCGATCTGGCCGGCATCGCGCATCTTGATCAACGCCCCTCGGTATAGCACCAGGCAGCGGTCAGCTTTGCGAGCGGGAAACTCGAACCACTGCAAATCACGAGATTCAAGAAATTTAGCGTAATTGAGAAGGCCATTCATGTTACTGGCAACGGTCTTAAGAGAAGCGTCACCAGTCGTTGCTCGCTCCACTGCCCACAGGTTTGCCTCCCTCCAAGGTGCATAGTCTGCCCAAAAGATTTGGGGCAAGCCCTCAATGGATGGCCGGCTGCTACTGGGGGAGTATGCGACGGCGTTCTCTCTGCGCACGAGGTAATGGGGCACGAAATGAATGCGCTCTAGCGTCGCCATTCAACGCCCCTGGGACGCTTAACAATGTCCATAGATAGAACTCAATAGCTTAGGCGTCCGCACTATACAACTTACTCTTATCAATGCTGTAGACCTCCGACGCCGGCACCATGGACTCGATAACCGACATGACCCGCTCACTCATATCGCCATAGAGCGAGTAGTTCGACGAGCACGCCACAATGCCGTACTTACGGAGCTTTTCTTTGATCTGGAAGTACGGTTCGCCCATCTTGATCCAGGGCTTCGCGTCTACTGACCGGGCGATCACGCAGCCATCGTTATTGCTGAGCACGACGACCGGCTTGCTGCGCAGGTCGAGCCGGAACACTCGCTCACAGCTGGCGTAAAAGCTGTTGCAGTCAATGAGAGCGAAGACGCGATCAGAGCTTGGCATGACTGCGCACGCTGTAGGTCAGCACACCCCAGACCTCGAGCTCCTCGCACTCAAGCAGATACCTTGAGGGATAGCGGGGATTTTCCGACCGCAGCACCACTTGGCTGCCTTCGCGGGCAAGGCGTTTGCACAGGGGCTCGCAGTTTACAGCAGCGATTACGATATGGCCTGGCTCTGGCGGAATGGATCGGTCGACCAGGACAAGGTCGCCTGGATAAATCCCCGCCCCGATCATGGAGTCACCTTCGACGCGCACCAGGTAGATGTGAGGCGCTCGGACGTCCAACAGTTCGTCGAGGGAAATGCGTTTTTCCAAGTGACCCGCTGCCGGAGATGGAAAGCCTGCAGGCACCTGAAATGAATACAGCGGAAGGTCGGTAGTGCTAGGGTCGAGGGTGCCGAGAACAGTTATCATGGGAAACGCATCACTGTATATTCGTACAGTTAAACGCTTTGACCAGCTTTGGTCAATCGGGCGGATCCACAACATGACAATCGGCTTCCAACCCAAATTCCGCAGCCGATTTCTGCCTCACCTGAAATGCCTTTGTGACACAAAACTGGAATCACGCAAAAAACCTCCTCTACAGGCCCCGTATTACAAGGGCTGCTCCTAGGGCGCTTCAGTTTTCCTTCGATGGCCTGTAAAACAGGCCTATAAATAGCGCAGTGTGACATCTGTTCTTGGAGGCCATGGTGAAGTCGAAAAAAGTGGAGGCCATTCTCGAGCATTGGGGGCCTAGTCTCAGCTCCACGCTCGCAGAGAGGCTTGTCGAGGTTTACGGAGTCAGTGCACCGAACGCTAGGCAGTTGATCCAAAGGTCTTCAGCGAAGCGCCTGAAAGGAATCAGCTTCCCACACCGTACCTCCTTCGTTTATCTGACCAGTCAGTACGGTTCACAGAATTTCTTCGACAGCCTGATCGACGCTCTTAAAACTACCAACCATGCTTGCGGCTATGGCCTGGCGGCGCTACAGGATCGAGGCGGCCTCCTGCCCATCGATCACTTCAAGATCGCGTGCGGCGCCCCCAAACTTCAATCGAAACAGCTGAACGCAGACCGTGTTATGGAGCAGTTGCTCGCCGCTAATTTGATCAAGCGTGTCGACATGGCTGGCATTGGTGAGTGTGTTGCCCTAGCCAGCTTCAGCGCCGAGGAAGAGCAAGAAGCTTTCGTGGATCTGAATGCCAGGCTGAAGGTAGAAGCCATGGCCTTGAACGCTGTGCGCGATTGGATTCGTCGACTGGGGCTTGGCAGCTGGAACCATGTACAGATCCGTGGTGAAGGAAGCATCCCCTCAGCAGGGCCCAACTACTGGGATCTATCGGCGCCGTCCTATCTGTATCCACTGCTGGGCTCGAGCGTTGCAGGCAATTCAACCAAGCCTAAGCCTGGTTCTTTCGTATGCGATGTGTACCTGGGCAATCGGTTAACAGCAGATTCAGCAAAGGCATTCATAAAGAAGTGCCTGAACGTCCGTGGCTTTAACAAGGTAGCGCCTGTCCTGCAGATGTTCCTTGCCGATAGCTACGACAAAGAAGCCGTGCGCGCTATTCGTGGACATGGAGCCATAGCCGCTACGCTGGACTCCCTACTGGGCACGGACGTGGCTCATGGTCTACATGAGCTGGCCTCTGTATTGAAGGCCACCGCCATCAATCTCGGGACACCAGAGAAGATTGATGTCCTGTTCAACGCCCTAGGTAAAATTGAAGGCGCTGAAGGCACACTGCGAGGTTGCCTGTTCGAATACCTGTGCGGCCACCTGGCGGATGAGACCTACAAGAAACCTTGGATCAGCATCAACAAGCTGGTACGTGGCTCAAATGGGGCACGTGCTGAGGTCGACGTATTCGTTGAAGTCGGTAGTTCGGAGGTCGTATTCATTGAGTGCAAAGGGCACCTACCCACCGGCCAAGTGGACGATGCTGAAGTGGAGAAATGGCTGAAGAAGCGCATTCCGGTTCTGCGCGATTTTGCCAAGCACGACGAAGACTACGCCAGGCTGAAGCAGACCTTTGAGCTGTGGACGAACGCGACGATCAGCTCTGCCTCCAAAGCACTCATACAGGCGGAAAATGACAAGACCGACCGCTACACCATCGCTTATCGCGAGGGTGATGAGCTTTTGAAAATGATCAGCGACTCACGTAATTCGTCGCTACTGAAGACGTACAAGCAGCACTTCTCGAACCATCCATTGGCAGTCGCAGCGAAGAAGAAAGGAACGGCCTCATCCACTGCCGGAGAAGGTGCTCTGGAGATTTAGGAATACGAGCGGCGTTGGGCCTGCCTTAGACATGCCTCCCGCTCACACCTCCACTGCTCCTCTGGGCAGCGTTATCAGCAGACCCCTTTAGCTCCGGGTCTTCATAGTATCTGCCACCTGCGAAAGCGAACTCTTCCCCGTCGCTGGAGCCTATTGAACGCCTGGTTCTCGTCGTGCCATATTCCCGGGCTCCCTGCCCCACCGAGCCCTTGCAAAGGACTGTGACGTGACTGATCGCAACTACAAAGACATCAACCTGAACCGTTCCATCATCGAAGACACGACCCACCGTTTTGTCGGGGAGAATGGACTGAAATTAAGGGGGATTAACGACAGGCCTGGGGGCCCCGGTCTTCGTGTAGTCTTCGGAAAGGCGGGAGCTGAAGATGCAACGCTGGATATTTTCTTCACCAACACCGGCACTTCTACACTGCATTACAAGACGGGGAGGAATCAGGAGCTCGGACAGAAGCTTGCGGACGCTCTTTATGAAACCATCCACCCTGATGACTTCGTGACAATCAACCTTGGAATCAAAGGTATTGATCTACCTGATGCCCAAGCGCTGATCGAGGAACTGACCGAATCTGCAGGTTCGGATATCGAGATCGCTTCGTATTCAGCTGCTGAGCGCCGGCATATCTGGAAACTCAAGTCCAGGGAAAACTCAGACGAGTTGACCGTTACTCAGCACGAAAGCACCAACAAGCTGCAGATCCAGGGCCGTCCACTCAGCTGCTACCGGCAACTGAGCTACCTCCTCACCGAGCTACTGGAGGTCAATGCACTTGAATGCATCCTGTTCAAAAAGGAAGAAAATCGCTCCGAGTTTGTCTGTGTCGAGGTAGCGGAAAGCGTGCTCAGTGATAGGTTCGGCGACTGCTACGCAAAACTGCCGCAGACATCGCGCAGGCTGCTTCTGGCAAGCCTCTGCGTAAGGCTGGCGAGCCCGGCACTACCCGACTATTGCATGCTGGTTTATCCAGAGCTTCGCACCCTGGAGGGAGCAATCAGACAGAAGCTATCTGAAAAAAACCTTTCAGATCAGGAAGAAAGCTTCGGAGGCTTCTTCACCAAGACCAGTGGTCAGTTCCACCTGAAGCAGCAATACCATGCTGATATCAGTGATGCTAAACTACAGGGTCATCTGGGCGATGCTTACACATTCTTCAACAGGCAGCGCCACGGCTTGTTCCATATGGAAGAAATGCCTTCCGCAAGCCGTATGATTAGCAACATCACTCAGGCTGTGGCATTGTGTGATGAGGCTTACGTCCACATCAAGAATCTGTATAGCTAAATATTGGGACACTAAATGTTTGATATACGAAGACTAGAAACAGGGGCTGGAGTCATGACGGTAGTTACAGCTACCAGTTATGAGAACCCCTTGTCTAGTCTTTCTATAATTGCTAAAGAGATGCGAAACTCGCGCCACTCCAGCAAGGAAGTCGTTATATTCGATTTGCTCTGCTCTAATGGCGAGGAGTGGAATCGTTTCGCCTCCATGAGTTACAACGGAACTGACTTTGAAAAAAACACATTTAATATAATTTCAAAGTCCGACATCCCTGCAGACCTGGTAGAAACTCAGAGCCATTTTTTTCAGACCCACCCAGAATACCTACTTGATTCTGTAATGAATTGAGCAGGTATTCTGTGGCTCAGCCCCTAACGACATTATTCTTTAGCATTGAAAATGCCATCGCCAGAAGAGCACGGCTCTAGCTGCCGGTCGAAAATTACTGAGACAACCAGCCTTCCACCACGTCAGCACCATACTGAGATTTCCACTCTTTCAACAGCTTGTGATTCCCACCTTTGGTTTCAATGATCTCGCCATTGTGCGGGTTTCTGTACTGCTTGACCTCACGGGCCTTACGCGGTGCTTTTTCAACCGCAGCGGGAGTAGCAGTGCGGTGACTGGCCTGTGGATCCAGGATGTTTATCACATCACGCAGGCTGCAACCATACTGAGCGAGCAGGTCACGTAGTTTTGTCTCGAACTCCATTTCCTTTTGCAGCTCAGCGCTTCCCTTGAGCACTTCAAGCTCAGCGAGCTGGGCGGCGAGCTGCTGCTCGAGCTGACGGAATTCTGCCAAACGGGACATGTGTAAACCTCGAAAAAGTGATGAGAAACAGGCCTACATCGTAAACCATTTGAAGGCCGTTTGATTACTCCAGCTCCCACCTATTCGCTACATGTGAGCAACGAAAACGGCGGCAGCTGGACAACTCTCGGTTATTTCCGGAAATCGCTAAAGTAGGCTTGGCCGGCGTCAATCTTCTCCGACGCCTTCGGAAAGCTCTTCACACCGCACTTCGACTCGTCCAGGAACCAGTAGCAGTGAAGCTTCGCTCTGGTGATAGCCACATACGCAAGCCTCATCACCTCCTCTCCTTGCGCAAGATCATAGGCCCTAGCCTCTCCATCCATCTCGAGCTTGGCTAATTTATAGGCCTGGTTACGCCAATCGGATGAGGTTAGCTGCTCACAGTCTCCCAGCATGAACACGGCATCGGCCTCCAGGCCCTTGGAGCCATGGTAGGTCATGAGTCGAATTTGGTCGGGATGCTTATCCTCCTTCGCTCGTTGCTTGATACGGCTAAGCAGTTGACCAGCTTCTTTAAGCGTACTTCTGGATCGAGAAAGCACCATGATCTCGTGGCCCTGCTCGTAATGCTGCTCGACCAAGTTGACCAGTTGCTTATCATCTTTATCCCAAAGCTGGACTGGATAATGCAAATCCTTCACGTCAGGGTGCGCCGCTACCCCATGCTTAGGTTCACCGCTGCGAGTATCCTTCACGATACTTTCCGCAGCATCAATCACCATTTGCTGAGACCTGTAATTCTGCTGCAGCTTGAGATCCAGCGTTCTAGGAGACGGGAAGTATTTCTTGAAATGTAGGAAAAACTTTGGAGAGCTTCCCCTCCACCCGTAGATGCTCTGCCAATCGTCTCCGACCGCCATGAGGGATGGGAAGATCATACCCTCAGGTGAATGGAATTTTAGGCCACGACGTCGGAGCTCTCCTAGGACACCACGCAACCAACTGATGGTGTTCGCACCGCAGTCCTGGAATTCGTCAACCAGCGTAACCATCTGGGCGTCCAGTATGGCACTCGGAATATTCTTAAAGTTTTCTTTGGCATGCTCACTAAACATCGCGAACATTTTATTGAACGTAAAAATTGGCGTGCTCTGATTAGAGAGAAATTCCTCAAATGCCGGCCAGAAAATACCAAGTGCCTCAAAGAATTTTGCCTCTATAGCACCTTCTTTGAAGTTCATGCCCTTGGTGGCGGTAGGCACGTCCAGTCCGAGGTTCTCCAAGAAAGAGGCACAGCTGTGGAACGCTGCCATAATAGGCGCCGGCTTGATATCGCCTCCGACCTGGTAGCTAAACTTCGGCACCCCTGAAACTTTACCTCGCAAGGTCTCAAGAGAATGTAGCGCGTCGGCATAACTGGTGAAGTAGAGAACTCTATTCGAGAAGAAGAGCTGGAAGAAAATTCTCCGCATGTGCAGTGCCTGGGAAAGACTGACCTGCTTTTTTCCATCTTTGATTTTTATGCTAGATGGCTCATTTGCGTCGAGCCCAAGCACTACATAAGCTTTCAGGTCTTCAGCATAGCCATGGGCATGGAATGTCTCACCGTAGAGGGTGACCTGATTAAGCTGGGCAGTAATCCCTGGCAGAGGCCAGTGCCCGGCTTTTCGCCACAACGCCTCCACGGTCTGGCAGGCCTCAACATCCCGAGCCGAGCAAGCCTTGATGGCAGAGATGCGTTTGGCGTTTTCTGGATCTTCAGGGTTTAGGCGATCTCCTACGCCGATACCATGCTCGAACAAGGCCAGGATGAGCTTTCGGAAGCGCTTGTCAGTCTCGAAGAGGTTTTGGTAGCACCGATCCATCAAGTCCAGCTGCCGCACGTTGAGCCGGATGTCCAGTACGTTCTCTGGCTCTTCGTCTTCGTCGGTCGCGTCTTTGCTGAGGAACTCAAATGCCTTGGCGCCCTGAAGCTGCGGCGACCACCTGAAAAAATCAAGAATGCGAGAGTGGAATGTCCGAACGAAAGATTTCCCCTTCTCTTCGTCCATTGGAATTTCCCACTTGGTGAACACCTTGACTACCTTGGAGATGAAGTCGAACCGGGAGTCACGCGTGAACGTCACGACGGTGATTTTTGATTCTGGCACTTTCAGGTAGTGCTTCAACACAAGGAGCCGCAAGACCATCGTGGTGGACTTGCCACTGCCGGCGCCGGCAACAACGCAGGTGGATGGGGTTTTGGACAGGATCATTTCCCACTGAGGGTCAGTGGGCTGCTGGTGTTCCGGCAGCTTTTCTCTGATGTCAGCGCGGATGCGTTGCTCAAGCTGCTGCGAAATGGGGAAGTCGAAGTGCTCAAACAGGTTACTGTCCACGCCTGGCGCAACATCCGTATGCCGAGCGCTCGGCTTCAGCTCGAGTACGAGCTTCCCGGCTTCATAACCCTCTTCATAACCAGATTCGTAGCCGGAGGCATTACCCGCCGCCCAAGACGTGGTGTCATGAGCGTTGATTTTCTTTAGCAGCCATTCGGCAAAGGTATGCACCGTTTTTCCCCACGTCCCATCCTGGGGGGTCAATTGCTTACTCGATGGCACGCTTTTCTGCTTGCCTTGAGAAGGTGCTTTGTTACCTGATTCGTGTAGAGATCCCACTTGGTACCAACCTTTTACGATTTCCTATCACCCAGGCGGCAAGCCGCCTGCTGTTCTGCGCTAATCACCCCAGCGCACCGGAAACAGTCAGACACCCTGTCCGTCGATCATCATTCAGCCTTCAGGCTGTTGTGGCTGGGGGCACTACGAAGGAAGGTAGCACGGTGCCATACCCAACCAGCAAGCCGAGGTGGCAAAGAAGATCCATAGTGACGAGCATTAAGGTGGCACCGCAGCTGATCTCAGCCACTAGATTGTTGGCCGCATCCTTTGTTCGTGATGAACGCTGGACGAGCAAGGTGTGGAGGGGTAAGCCTATGGCTTGAATGCCACTATAAGCCTATGGCTCAAATGCCACTAGAAGCAGGAGGGACAAACGGTGCATCAGGCAGTTGTACTGAACCACACAGTCCTCGATGTCGAAGACCTCGTTGAGGAGCTCAATCATCACCACGTGGTGATATTGAGCTCCATCATGGATGAGAGGGCTGGAGAGCTGAGAAATCAGGCCGAAGCCAAGATGAAAAACTGGCGCGGAAATGGCCCATCCATCTATTTCTATCAACCTCGCATCATGGTTGAGGGCAATCCATGGTGGATCTCTACATTCATGCTTTCCACCAAGCATCAGCTCAATTTTTGCGAAACCACGAGGCTTGTCCAACGGGCTGTAGAAACCTGGAGATCACGTGGTTCGGCAGAGCGCTTCCTGTACATCAACAGGATCACTCGAGGGCTGTCGGGCTAGGCAACCAAGAGTCACCAGTTACCCCCTCGATGATAGTTGATGCACTCGGGGGAGACCTTTGCGGCATCAAGACGAGCGTTCGCCCAGCCAGCCCTCTGCTGCCCCGTAACTCAAGGGCTCGTTGACGGCACTGACACTGAATCAAGCCCGATTCTCAGAATCAGTGGTTGGGCCAGTTCCCTGTACCTGCAACTGGCCTAAACCGGAAAGGCACTGTTAACCCAAACTGATCTGGTCGCTGATGCAGATTACCTGCCATACCACCCACCTGTATCGAATTATCATCAATGGAAACACGCTCTAGTCAAATTGCTCCCCACCTGCCATTCACAGCATCTAGCACCCTCATCAGCTCCTTACTCGCAACTGGCTGCCGCCGCGTACAGGCCTCGGGTTTTCTCGTTTGGCTGTCTGAGGTCGAGCAGCAACACCTCCGCCTTGCTGTCGCGGAAGCACGCCCGGTAAACCCGCTCCACCCCTCGCCTCCTGGCCAGCTCGCGAATTGCCCCTCTCATAAGTCGAGGTAATTCTGAGCCATACGGCACCAGAACATTCACCAATCCTCCCAGCTCTACTGGTCTGGCAAGGCTCTTCCGAGCCGCTAACGCGACCGGGAGAGCCGTAGACTGGAAACGCACAATCTCATAGGCTTGGCATAGCAAAGTGCCATGGATAAAGAGTGCAATGGAAATTACCGACTCAGGAGGCGTAGCAGCGAAGTACGGCTTCCTTTATCAGGACTGCGTCGCGGCCTGGCTCGCCACTGAGATGCTCATGGACAGGGACATGCGTGCAGTACGTGTCGAGACCGTTGACGATGTAGATGTCGTCTGGGACGGTTTCACAGAGTTCATCCAGGTCAAAGCTGCTGCCGAAAAGAAGTGGACACCGACCACGATCACCGAAAACTCTACAAGCACTGCTGTCGCCTCGACCAAAAGCAAGCCCACAGGCAAACCGCGAAAAAAACGCATACCTGATTCATCGATGGTACATAAGTCGATGAAGCAAGCGACCACTCCAGTTGACAAGTGCAAGTTCCGAATCGTCTCCGCAGAGCGCCCAACCGGCCTTCTGGAGTACCTACGGGTATTACCAGCCTCACGAGCTGGCAGGCCAGGAAGGCAGGAGTTAGTCGATGACCTCAACCAGCGAACCTCCAACTTTGTTGCAGCATCCAAAAATGACGTTGGCCACTGGGTAGACTCCACCTGGTGGCAGGTATATGCGTCGGAACGCGAAATCGAATTACTGGGCATTAAAAACATCCGCAATGCTGCTCTAGAAGTCGTTGGGGTAACGCTGAGCTCTGACGCCGCCGCCGAGGCAATTTGGAGAGACATCGTTTATACGCTAACCAAGAAAAGCGCCCTCTCGAGAAAGGTTTACTGCGAAGACGACAAGACCTACCATCGAAACAATCTCATCGACTGGTTCAAATCTGAAATTTTAATACACGAAAAATCCTCACACACTAGAACAAAGATATACGCAAACAAAAAACTACAACCTATCCTCAACCACTTCCATACCCACACGCCAAGCTGCGGGAGCATCACACGGTGCGGAAAAGTAATGCACCAGAACTACAGCATTAATAAATACAGATATGGCTACATTTCGGAAAGCGTCATAAAGTGGATTGATGAAATCCTGCTAATGCCTGAGGAAATCGCAGACGTCAATGGCATATCTACTTCTGACCGATACCGAACGCTGTTATCTCGGCTAAAAGCCTCTATGGCCGAGCTTGGTGACTTTCTTGGCAAAGTCTTACTTCACTCCTGCATCCGAAGCCATCATACGAGCCAGCCAATACCCGCGTCGTTGTACATCGAGAAGCCGTTCGAAGTGAAAGTTCTCGAAAACGTTCACATCGTGCCTCGAGCTTCAGAGGGTGATGAGCTTTGGGTAGGATTTAGTCATCTCTACACTGGCACAGACATAGTTGAATGTCTTCAGAGCCTCCGCACCATCCTATACACAGATATTACCGACAACATAGACTCAGCTAGATCCAAGATCCTTGAAATCAAACAAGACTCTTACTTGCTCCAACACGATATCGATGAGCTTCTTGAGACCAGTCAAGCCTTCGACACACACCTAAACAGATATCGATTTATAGTTTTCCTCGGTTATAACTCCGCCCTATTGACCGACCCCAAAACACCAGGGTACGAGCCGAACCTTTTAACAGAAACCAAGAAACTGTTCGACGATTTTTCTTCAGACTTGAATACCAGCGGATTCGGAGAGGTGTTGATCGAGCTCCACCTCTACCCTGTGCCGGACATAGACAAACTGCTATCCGAAGTAAAAAAAGCACTGGAGAAAGCTTGTGCTTGAACACTACGAATCCGCACTGCAAAGCCTCCAACAACAGAGCTTCTCGGCTTTTGCCTATTTAAAAACCGCTGATCAGCTTCTGTCGAATCCCAAATACAGAAGCTCAGGCCGAGAACTTGTTATCCGGGCTCTGGACTCTCGAAGCCGGTTCTCGGCTGTACATGCTTTACTGCGGCACTTAGTGCGAAAATCGGGACTCTATCCATATCTGAAAACACAATTCCAAGATCTATCGCTTGCGGAAGAGTGTGTCCTTGAGGCCTATCAGACGCCTATCTCGACTGATATCGTCTTTCACTCCATGCAGTATAAAATCTACGAACTCCTTCTAGAAAAGCGCAATGTGATCTTGAGCGCCCCCACTAGCATGGGAAAAAGCGCCATCGTGGACTCCCTAATAGCGTCAGGCAAATTTAATAAACTCGTTATAGTTCTCCCTACTGTCGCCTTGGTAGACGAGACTCGACGCAGACTTGAAGAACGATTTGGCCAAACATTTCAGATTATTCATCATGGAACCCAGCGCTCAGGGCAGGAAAAGATCCTCTACGTCCTCACACAGGAGCGTGTAAATGACCGAGACGATCTCGAGAACATTGATTTATTTGTACTTGATGAATTCTACAAGCTAGCTTTCAAACGCAAGAAAGACGGCGAGATTGACGATGAAGATGAGCGAGTACCTGCTCTCAACTCAGCCCTAAGCAAGCTTCTACGTTGCTCCGAGCAGTTCTTCATGACAGGCCCGTTTATCAATGGCGTCAGCGGACTGCCCAAGACCAACCTGAATTACACATTCATCCCCACCGACTATAACACCGTCGCAGTTGACGTCGAGTTTTTCAACATCAAGCCTGATAGCGTTGATGAGAAAAACGAGGCATTAGCCAGAACACTAAAACAGATTAATGGCCCTACCATTATTTACTGTAAATCACCAGGGCGCGCGGTACAGGTTGCTAAATTCCTATTAAAATCCGGCTATGTAAAATCCGTAGAAGATGACTATCTAGCGTGGCTGGATCAGCACTACCACCCTAAATGGGAGTACACCCGAGCATTTCGAAATGGAATCGGTCTTCACTACGGCGGACTTCCCAGGGCCATGCAACAATACACGATTGACAAATTCAACCGTGGCGAATTGCCGTTTCTCATCTGCACCTCAACCATTATTGAAGGTGTAAATACTGTCGCCAAAAACGTTTTCATATACGACAACCGGGCCGGTAACTTTAGCATTGATCGTTTCACTCACGGCAACATCAAAGGCCGAGCGGGACGGATGGGCGAGCATTTCGTCGGCAAAGTTTTTTGCATGGAAGATCTACCCAAGCAAAGCGACTGTTTTGAGGTAGAGATACCTCTAGGCAAGCAAACCGAAGAATTGCCGTTAAACTTCCTCGCCGGCATTCAGCCAGAACACTTGACTGACTTTTCCCAATCAAGATTTGAGGCTGGAACATCAGCCAGCAAGGCAGGTAAAGATTTTCTGAGGAAGCACGCATCATTCAAGTTCGAAACCATTGAAGCAGCATTTAGCTTCATAGAAATTTGCGATGAAAGCGAATTTCAAAGCTGTCTATTCTCAGGCGTCCCAAAGACAGGATTTGCTAACCTCCTATCTCGCTTCGTTGATCGCGTATGCTCTGGCTCGCTTAAAAAGCTGGGGCTCATCAATAACATTAGTGTTATCAATGCTAGAGTCTCTGCCTACCTAATGGCGCCAAGCCACGAAAAGTACCTTATACAACAAATATCACGCATACCATCCGGTACCGAAAGCGAGGCGTTGTCCGAGCAAATAAACCATGCCCTGAACTTCGCTAGTCGAATATTTGGCCATTCGATACCTAAAGCACTGGCCCTGCTTGAAGATATCGTCAATCTAAAGCTCGAAGAGAGGGGCGTAGACTTCCGGGCATCTTACGGGCATCTGCGCAGTATTTTCGAAAACTATCACTTGCACCCGGCATGGGCCGGGCTTGAAGAAATGGGAATCCCCGTTCAACTGCTTCATAAGCTTGGAACACTTTTTCCATTTGCAGAAGAGGCAAGCGTTGACGACGCTTCTCGAACCCTGCGTGAAAACCTACATCGACTTCAACGCCTTACGCCTCTGGAGCGTCATTTCATTGATCGAGCTCTAGGTCGAGTAAAACGGTAGAAGGCCACATGAACAAGGGCGCCATTTGGCGCCCTTTATCTTCAGCCAGCTCAACTCAACCGCAGGCTTGGCCCCTGGTAATTATCGTGATTTACCAGGTGTCCTCGACCTCATTGGGGAACTCGGAGAGATAGCAGCGCCCTTCCGTCATCTTGGTAGGAGTCACGTGCATCCTACGATCTGAATCACAAAAAAGGACTGCGTAATGCATCGGGCAATCAAGCCACAATCCTCGCAATCATGAATGACAGCACCATCGTCAGGCTCACTACCGCCCCCTCCTCATGACCAAAGCTTCGAGCAATGCTCAGACCGAATCCTTGCGCTGCGGCGCCAAGTGGGGCTCCTTTTGCAAGTCGGGTGCGAGCGGTATCAACCAATGAGCCAGGCACCTTTCCGTACCGAATGAACTACCTTACCAACGCCTTAGGTAGGCAATTCGATCAGAGGCTCTGGGTATTAGAGCACGGTGATGGATGGGGGACTCGACTCGCCGCCTTGGCGCCTCACTCGCTTCTCGCCCCTCCAGAGCAAGAACTCCTCCATTCATAGCAACTTCTCGGTTTCCAGCTAAGCTGAATCTTGGTCTGCCAAAAAGCTAAGAATTTTTGCTAGGGAATGGTGCAGGATGAGATCTGATGATGCTTACGTCGCCTTTCAACGTTTAAAAAAACATGCTGAAGAAAATATTAGCGCCATC
Source organism: Pseudomonas shirazica (assembly GCF_015168335.1). Lineage (NCBI taxonomy): Bacteria > Pseudomonadati > Pseudomonadota > Gammaproteobacteria > Pseudomonadales > Pseudomonadaceae > Pseudomonas > Pseudomonas shirazica. Next base: position 1,708,693 of record NZ_CP063456.1, on the reverse strand, counting down.
ATTACAGAACAAGACGCTCGCTTTCAATTAATTGACCAGATGTTAGTCGATGTTTTGGGATGGCCCAGAGAGTCAATCCGAACTGAACCACATCTCGATGAAGGCAGAATTGACTACCTACTCCTCCAAGGTGGCCGAAACAAGTTAGTAGTAGAAGCCAAGCGAACATCAGCGACTTTGGTTGATACCAAAGCTGACACACTAAATTTTTTCAAATTTAACGGCCCCAGCTCTAAATCAGCTACGCCTGTACTTAGACAAGCTGAAGGCTACTGCCTGGACACAGGCGTGCAGTTTTGCGCAGCAACAAATGGCGTGGAGTGGGTTGGGCACTGGGCCATCAGGGGAGACGGGCGCTCAAAATCAGACTACAAGATTGCAGTCTTTCCTTCCCTAGAGGCCATTCAGAGCAGCTTCCTTCAATTCTACGAGCTTTTCTCAGCGGAAGCGATTTCAAAAGATATTTTCAAGACCTATTTCAATGAAGAGGAAGGCAACTCGGTGAGTCAGGCTGAAGACCTGCTTAACATCAGAACTGACAACCCACAATTTATGAGAAAATCTGAAATATCAAGAGACATTGAAAAAGTATTTACGAAATTTTTTACCTCAATGTCTGGCGACGAAGACTCTGAAATGCTTATTAACTGCTTCGTCGAGAGCAAGGAAAGTCGTGAAACTGATGTTAGTCTTCAGCGAATAGCCAAGAACATCATAGATGGAATTTCATATATTGATACAAACTATGGCCTGCAAGCCGATATACGAGATGCTGTCGACAGCGAAAAGGGTGACTTCGCTCTAATTATAGGAAACAAAGGCGCCGGAAAGTCAACCTATATAGATCGCTTTTTTAAATTAACTTTAGAAAGTACCTTACGGTCGAAATGCCTCGTGCTCAAGGTTGACCTGCGGCTATCCCCTGGAGATACGAGCTCCATAACTCGGTGGCTAGACACCAAGCTATCTGAACTTTGCGAATCATTACTATTCCCCGATGAGCCTACATACGATGACCTTCGCGGCGTCTACTGGAGAGAATATAAGCGTTGGTCGCAGGGAGAGATGAAGCATCTTTATGAAACTGACAAAAATCAATTCAAAATAGATTTCGGTAGTTTTATCAAGGAGCAAAGACTAAAAGAAACAGGCTTATATCTATCAAATTTACTGTGGCATGCCGTTGGTGCCCGCAATTTGATGCCATGCCTCATCTTTGACAACGCCGACCACTTTCCCCGTGAATTCCAAGAAGCTGTTTTCCAGTACGCTCAGTCCCTGTACAGATCGATCAAGAGCTGCTTTATTATTTGCCCTATTACAGACAGGACAATTTGGCAATTATCCAAGCACGGCCCATTTCAATCCTATCAATATAAGGCCTTCTATCTTCCAACCCCATCCACTAAAGAAATCCTTCAAAAAAGGGCGATTTTCCTGCAGTCGAAAATCGATCACACGATCAACACAAATCAAGATCAATACTTCCTGACAAAAGGAATTCGAGTTAGTGTTCAAGACCTGAATGCATTCGTTGCTTGCATTGAAAGCATCTTCATTGACACGGACTTCATTTCACGCCTTATCAGCTCATTATGCAACCACGATATTCGTCGTAGCCTTGAACTTACTAAAAGAACGCTCACATCCCCACACATCGCTGTGGACGACCTAGTAAAAACTTACCTGTCTCAAGCTAACAAGCTGAGGATAGCACCCCAAAAGATAAAGAAGGCTGTATTTTTGGGAGACTACTCTCAATTCTCCCAAGACGACAATAACTTCATCCTAAGTCTCTATCATACGTACTCAGATCATATCTCGACCCCCCTTGCTAGACTCAGCATTCTTCAGGCACTAAAGCAGCAATATTTCCAATCCGAGGATGCGGAGGCAAAATTCATCGAAGTCAATCAGCTAGTCATTTATTTAGAGCCGATTGGCATCCCTAGAAAAGTTATTATCAGGCACCTAGAGGCATTATTTTCCTACAGACTGGTTGAGGCTTATGACCCAACAAGCGAGGCACTGGATGAAAACACCAAGATTAAAATTAGCCCATCCGGCTTAATTCATATTGAGCTTGGTTCCGATGACATTACCTACATTGAACATGTTGGTCTTGCGACGCCAATACGGGCCGGCGAGCACCTCGCTACTTTGCGCGGACTTTTTGCCGCCCGAAAACTCGACAGAGATGACTGGAGCAAAATCTCGGGGGCGTTCGTAAACTACCTTCTTATCCAAGACGAAATATTCTGCCCCGCTACAAATATTCTGTCTGGGCAGGAGTTGTTGAGAGCGACTCTAAGGCGGCATATGCGAACACTGGACAATCTTTGAGTCGAGATCTATAGATACTTTTGCTTTAACCTAGCCATGACAGCAATAGCTGTCATGGCTATTTATAGTGTTTCATTAAACCAAAATAACCGGCAGCCGCACTGCCTTAAGTCTCGATGGCCACACACACGATATTCACAAGCAAGCGGAGCGCGCAGGCGGCAGGATGAAAGCCCGACAGGGCCAAAACCCGCCTTGGGCGGGATTTGGTTCACGCTAGCCTTCCGCGAAGCGGTCGCAATAGCTTATCGATGCAGCTTACTGAAGTGCTCTACTAACCTTGCAGGAGCAATCGACTGCCACGCTTCAAGTACGGTGGTTTATAGAATATATAAATTTCAACCCTTACAAAAAACACCGCAATTAAGTAGGTAGGCGTGAATGCGCAACGCGCCACATCTCCAGTATATTCCGCGAACCCGTTCAAGCCATAATTACAACCATCGACAATCGAGCCCTGGCCATAGAAAAACGCGACCCAAGCTACAATAAAAGCCACTCCGGAGATTATCGCCGCGCTGGCCCAGATGCCAAGTTGTGAGTATGCCGCAGGCTCGACACATTTATGACGTCACCGCCAGCAGGCTTAACAGCATACTCAAAGCCCTTACTTTTAACTTTACTTCTTGATTTTTACTATCCAGTAAAGTTCTTAATGCTCGCCTTTATCGAGTTCCTCAGATACCTTTGCAGGCGACTCTAAAGTTTGGAATTAGCACATCATCCTAGAAGAGGTCGAGATGCAGGTGATCAGCTTAACGCAGGCAAGAAGGCGCTTCAGGCGGCTCGTGAGGCTCCTCCAGGAAGGCCATTCATTCGTGATCACTAGGAATGGAAAGCCGGTCTGTAACCTAGTGCCGCCTGATGCGCCTTGACCTGCGCGCAGTGTTCGGAAAATCCGCAAAGAAATCCGAAAAAACTAGGGGTCTTTCGCCCTGTAAGCCAGGCGTGCCGAGGATCCCAGGGATTCCTTGAATCCGCAAAATTGCTAGTTCGGCCCTGCGGGCACAGCTGTCGTGAACCAAACCCCCGGCTGCGCCGGGTTTTGGCCCTGCGGGCGTCCATCTTCTCGTCTCTGGCCCTCCGGGCCGGCGCGCTCCGCTTGCAGCCAATGACTGAAGCCCGTGTCATTCATGGGGTGCACCTGGGCAACCTGAAAATGAGCATGATAGATCGCCGTGCACAGGACATCGTTCACCTACCTATACGTTGGACTACGTGGCCAAAGCGGGGACGAGATCAAGCCGATCTCTTCACTAAACGAGTCCGTCGCGTCTAGAGATCACTGCATTCAGTGAACTGACTGCCCAAGCGTGCCGGCCTTGTGCAGCTGGTAGTCGATGACGGTTTGATACAGGTGATCAGCCTCGATGCGAAGCCGCTCCACCACATCGGCTGGTTGCCCCTCGTCCACAGCCCTCTGATGGTCACGGATCGCTTGGAGAGCCTGCTGCAATAGCGGCTCGCCGGCTTCTGCCATACCCAGGATCGTTCTTTTCACTGCGACCTCGTACTGGATCTGTGGGCCCGATGGGCGTTCAGGTGCTGAAGCTCTTGGTGCCACACCTCCACGAGTTTCTCGAAGTCGCGCAGATAGGGCCCTTCTACCAGGCGGGTAGATCCAACACTCGCCGCTTGGAAGCGCTGCAGCCACGGCTCAGGGATACTTTCCTCGACAACTAGCTGAACGCCGTTGTGGAGCTTCGTGATGACGACATCGACGAGCTCCTGGCTGGAGAGCTGATTAGCACTCACGATGTCCTGCAGGCCCTGGTCAACCTCGTCGAGTTCGGCCAGCACCTTTTCAGCGCGTGCATCTCCAGGCTGAAGATCGGCAAGTGCCCACAGCGCTCTGCGCCTCGCGGTCTCCAGGCTGCGCAGTCGATGATCAATCGTCACATCACTTCTCCCTGCCGCAGGTGGACGTCACAGGCCAAGTTCGACTTCTAACTGCGATCCCCGCAAGGTACGGGTGAGCTCGTCTCTCGGCAGGCTTGCCAGGATTCCATCGGCGAGGTCATTGGCGTGCCGGGCGTACAACGTGACAACACCGGGTACAGGCACGCGACCGGGAACGAGGGCCCCGACTCGCACCTGTGCAATTTTCAGTATATTCACGACATCTGCGTGTAGCGTTTCGGTCGACAGGTGCTCGACGGTCGGCCTTGCGGGAGCGCTCGCACCGTCCCACAGATCTACAATCGTTTCCAACAGCTTTTCGGGGCCGAAATACGCCAAGGCGATTTCCCACAGGCAGCCTTCCTGGGACAACTTCAGGCGGGCCCTAGTCATTGCAGAGGTTCCAAAAGATGAGGCTCTTTCTCGATTGTGAGTTCACTCAGCTCACCGCGCAGGCAAAGCTGATCTCCCTGGCATTGGTCGCCGAGGATCGCCGGGAATTCTACGTGGAAGTGATGGACGCGTGGCGAGAAGAAGACTGCAGTGAGTTCGTGAAGGAGATCGTACTGCCGCAGCTCTGGGGAGGCGAGTACGCCATGCTGATTATCGAGGCCAGAGCGGCGCTCCTAGGGTTCCTGGCAACCTATGACGAAGAGCTCGAGATTGTCACTGACGCACCTGCCTACGACTGGGAGCTGTTCTGCGAGCTCGCCTATGACGATGGGAAATGGCCCCAGAACGTGAGGAATTTCCCCACTGATGCCACGACCCTAACTGCGACGAACGATGGGGAGGAATTGCCTCACCATGCCCTGCTGGACGCCAGGATCATCGCAAGCATGTTCACAGCTAGAGCGTAACCAGCTCACGCTCAATGGATTGCCTGAGGTGCTCGGGCATGTTGTTGCAGACGTGGAAGTCGACTGGCACCCCCACCATGGCCTGGAGCTCGTCCTCGAGCTCGGCGATGTCGAACAAGGTAATCCTGCCGGCCATTGCTGGAGGGATGGTGGCGAGCAGATCGAGGTCACTCCCTTCGTGATCATCGCCTCGAGCGACAGACCCGAAGAGTTTGGGCTCAGTGAAGCCATAGGTCTCGATCAGGCGTCGGATGTCCCCTTCCTTTCCTCGTATCGCGTCAGTGGGCCTCATGCCTTTCTCCTTGAGCCACAGGCGCTCATTGATGCCCCCGGCGAACCAGCATTTTGAGGCCCGCCTTTCCGGAGCTCAAGCGCCTCATTAGACTCGGTATAGCGATGCGAGGTGTCCAAGCCTGCTTTGGTAGGGCCCCATCCGTAGGGCCATGAACCGTTAAGTAGTGGCCCCACCCCAAGCCCAGTTACCGCCCACGACAATGAAAATCTCGGAGGTGAGCCCCCGATTGGCAAAGGCCTTCTTTACGGAGTTGCGCACTGAATCGCGGACTGCGCCCGCTCCCGATCCGTCAAAGAAGCCCATCGTCGAAGTGGTTGGAATCACCACATTATGGCCGGCATCCGCCTTGACCACCTTGGCGAGCCCTATCCCCTTCAACTCTTCGTAAGCTTTTTCGTAGTCCTTCGATGACGCATTCTTCAGATCGAACGTGCAATACACGAGATAGCTCATGGATTTTTCTCCCCGGTGAGCTCGACTGCCGTAAGGTGGGCCCGCCATGAAGCGGGCAGCACCTGGTTTGGTCTTCAGCTAGGCCAGGACTACTGCGTATGGCACAAGGTAGAGCAGTATTTGCAGCCGTTGGATTGGGGATAGACATTCCGAGCCTGGCGCACAGCGGTGGCACACGTAAAGTGGTAGCCCAGGTCAAGACGGTTGTGAGGCGCTGGCAGATAGATGCAGACACTGGTGTGCACTTCATGGTCACCATTGGCCTGCTTGTTCCGGTTCACGAAATACTGGGCCATGTCAGTTGCCTCGCTCTTTGTTCGACTGAGAAAGCACCGACCCCGCAAGGGCTTTGGTGGTGGCGTTGTACTTGTCGCTTTCCAGAACCCGACTGGCTTTGGTCTCCATTTCGGCACTGGTTTGCTTACCAGTGGATGCCTGCGACATAGCCGAGCCGGCCAGCTCCTTCTGGATCGCAGACGAACTGCCGCTGCGAAGGACTTCGGAAGCCAGGGTGGCTACAGTGGAGGAGGTTTGCTTCGTATTTTTCGGCACGATGAAGTGCTCCTGTATCGATATTGGATCAAATAGGCAGGAGCAACCCTTGAGCGGAAAACCGGGCTGGATGGTTGACAACCAGACTCGGTTTTTCTCTAATGCGCGTCCCACCAATGTCCGCATTGGCTCAGGGAAGGCGGTTATGCGTGCTCGGCGACCAAACTTTGCACGCATACCCGCTGCATTTCTGAATCCGCAGCGTGCCCGCCAAAAACACAAGATGTGGGGTTTCTGGCGGAACGAGATACAAGATAATGGGGTCGTTTTGGCAATGCAAGGTATCCCCCTTGTGGATAACTTGTGCGCAAATTGTTAGTTGGATCCCAAAATCGTGCTGTATGGATGCACAGCCCTTCAAGCATGCAGGTTTCAGCCTCGTCGGGCTGTAACATTTGGCAATACTTTCCTGTTTTGTCCCCTACCAGAGCCCCGTGATATGGCGAACTTTCGCGACCGTGTCGGCCCTGAGTCTGCAGTTCGACATCTACATCCGCATCTTTGTGTAGCCAAATGACTACTGGCCAACGGAGCGCCCCGTCCTGGCTCGGATCGGCTTCACGAAGGAAGGTGCTGGGCATGGTCGAGCGTTGGTGCAGCGCCTGGTGGAGCTGGCTCCCCAATTCGGCTATCGCTACCTGGCCATCGAGTCTGCCAATGCCAACGCATCAGCGTTCGCCGAAAGGTTGGGCTTCAGTCCACGCGACAATGGCCGTCACTGGATCGGTACGGTAGACGCCGTACAGCAGGCCTTGAATCGTTGATAGGCGAGACGTGGTCGGCCACAGACTCAATGGCCTTTCTCTGCCGGCCCGCCAAGGGCTCGAAGCTGATAATCAGTGACGGTTTGAAAACGATGCTCAGCCATCAACCTCAGACGCTCGAGCTCAATCCCCACGACTCCATCAGCCTGGGCCTGATGGTAAACCTTCAGCGCTTCCACAGCCTCGGTGTACAAGGGGTCGTCGGGCATCAGTACCTTGCTCAGATCTCTTTTCACGATCTCTTCCTTTCGACGTGGCTATCTCACTCGCTGCCATGCCAGCATGCGCAATCCAAGCAACGTGAGCCGAGTAAGGATAGTGCATGGAGAACGTCAGGCTGATACGCCAACGCTGGCGGGGCCACCAGGGATCACACAAGCCTCCCTTTAACGGCAAAAGGCTTGGAGCAAGCCCAAATAGTCGCTCATTTCCATGCGAACGCTCCTGACCTAATCATTGCCTCGCCGTTCTCGCGCACCCAAGCGACCGCGCTTGCCACAATGACAATCTATCCCGGTGCCGTTTTCGAACCTTGACCGGTTCACGAATTCACCTACCTGGCGCCGGCACGCTGTGTAGATACGGCGGTCGCACAGCGGCGGGGTCGGGTCGAGGCTTACTGGCAGAGATCAGATCCTGCCTTTTCAGACGGTTTAGGAGCAGAGTCTTTCCATGATCTCTTGACCAGGGCTGACTGAGGTCGAGCAGCAGAACCTCTGCCTTGCTGCAGCGAAAGCACTCCCGGTGCACCCGCTCCACACCCTCCTTCGCTGCCTTAGTCACTTGCACACCAAGACCCCAGTAAAAAGACTAGGGAAGCGGAACACAGGCGGGAAAATGAAAGCCCATATCGCTCGTCTTGCCTAGAGAAGTACAAATGTTCTCCTGCTGAGCTCTGCGGGATATACTGGATACATTAACAGCGAATCGACGGGGTGGGCGGCCCCTGCTCAACGCCAGACCTGGGATAGGGAAGCTATTACCTGATGGCCAGTCTATGTTCCGTGATTTTATCAAAGGCACGTCCACTCGCAGAGGTCGCACATGTCACTTAAGTCGTCGTTCTCCATTGTTCTCCGTGCGCTTCGCAGCAAGCGAAACATCACGCAGCGGGATTTCGGTGATACGAGTCGGACATTCGTGTCAAAACTCGAAGGGGGTAAATCCAGCCTGACTCTGGATAAGCTCGATCAGGTGAGTCAGCGCCTGGAGTTGAGCCCACTGACGTTGCTGACGCTTACTCTCAGTTTGGACACCGGGAAATCATCAGCGGAGCTTATCGAACAACTTCGTTTGGAAATTGAGAACCTGGATGGTGACGGTGGCGTACCGGGTCTGGAGGAGCTTAGACGTCCTAGCGGTATCGGCTTAGCTCAAACTCCGCACCTGACATTCGAGAATGGTCAAACCCATGTCATCAATCGATAGCCTGCCGTTGAAAATGTAAGCGATCAAAGGGAGGTAGACACCACCCTGGACGCTCCCCCTTCCGGGGTACGGCTGTCGCACACCGCACCCTGGCTTCGCTAGGTTGCGGCCCTTCGGGCTTCCATCCTCACGCCTCTGGCCCGTCCGGGGCCGGCGCGCTCCGCTTGCTTGGGACTGCTCCATTACAACTGAAGCCAAGAGACTGGTGACTAATCCGCACGGGGTTCACGAAGGCTAGGATAAGGGGGCGTTATCAGGTCAAGGTCAAGAAAGCCGCTCAATCAAAGGCAATCCGTTTACTTGCGGTCGAGCGAATAGATACCCTTGCATCAAATCAATCCCCAGCGCCAACAGCGCTTGGCATTCTTCGTCAGTCTCAATCCCCTCGGCAATAAGCGTAATGCCCAACCGCTCGGCCACCAAAACGATACCGGCGACGATGGCCTGGCGAACCGAGTCCTGGTTAATTCCCCGAGTGAGAGCCATATCCAGCTTGAGTACAGCAGGCTGAAATTCTGCGAGTAGATTCAGCCCTGAGTACCCCGAGCCGAAATCGTCTATTGCAGTGGTGAAGCCCTGCCGCTCGTACTCCTTGAAGATCGATTTCAAGTGTTCAGTGTCTTCTATCCGCTCGCCCTCGGTCACTTCGAACATGAGCAGATTGGCGGGGAAGTCGAATCTTCGAGTAGCCTCTAAGGTAGCCCGGATACAGGTGCTAGCACGGTATACGGCGTTGGGCAGAAAATTGATGCTCAATTTACACTCTTTCTGCCGACCCAAGCCCAGCCCAGCCGCTTGTTCGATGGCCTTCACGCGACAGGCCTGATCAAAACGGTACAGATTGTCGGGCGATACCTTGGCCAAAATGTCCGCAGCGCTTTCACCGTTCAGTCCGCGAACCAGTGCCTCATAGGCGAACGGCCTACCTGAAGGCACATGGATTATGGGCTGGAACGCCATGGTAATTTCGAAATTCAGGCTAGCAAGGTCACGACATTGGGAGCATCCAATCGCTAAAAAGGGCTGAGGGAAAACAGGTTTGCTCATGGGATATCGTCGAGGTTACGGAGTATGGCTTTGCAGAATGCTTGAATCTGCATCTCAAGCCAATCTCCCCCTACCCAATCCATCTCAGTGGATTTATCGGCCTAGCGTACCGGCCTTGTGTAACAGGTAGTCGATGACGGTTTGATACAGATGATCAGCCTCGTGACGGAGCCTTTCGATCTCCTCGGCTGGCCTCCCTTCATCCACCGCCTGCTCATGGTCACGGATCGCTTGGAGAGCCTGCTGCAATAGCGGCTAGCCTGGGCGCTTGTGCTCAAGGAATGTAGACATCCAGCCATTACACGCGGAAGCTTAAGCGGTGTAATGGCGGACGCCCAATCCTAGATCTACAGGTTTACTGCATTGTCCTGTAATTCATAACGCTTCCGCGCTTTCCTCTCGCTAAAAGCAACGATAAAAGCTAGTACGTTAAAACTTGACGGGCTCTCTTGTCTTCCAAAGCGACAGCAATACACCGCCAATCAGAAGACCAATTGTAACGCTCAGAGAAATCTCTGCGGGTACCTTGCCCACGATATCGTGAAGGAAAATCTTCGTACCTATGAAGACAAGCACCAAGGCCAAGGCATACTTAAGATAAGCGAAGCGGCTTATCATCGCCGCCAGCGCAAAATACAGCGCCCGCAATCCGAGTATGGCAAAAATGTTAGAGGTATAGACAATGAAGGGATCCTGAGTGATAGCAAAGATTGCGGGAACGCTATCAACAGCGAAGACCAAGTCAGCACACTCAATAAGAATCAAAGCAAGAAATAGCGGTGTTACCCATAACACCTTTTTACCTGAGTCATTGGGCAGCCGCACCAAGAAATTCTGACCATGCAATTCCTTGGTTATGGGCAAATGACTACGGAGATACTTGACGAACCGGTTATTCTCCAGATCAGGCGCATGATCCACACGAGCGAATAGCATCTTTATCCCAGTGAAAACCAAGAAAGCTCCGAAAAAGTAAAGTATCCAGCTGAACTGCGCAATGAGCGCGGCCCCCAGGCCTATCATAATGGCCCTCAAGACGATGACTCCCATAATCCCCCAGAACAGCACTCTATGCTGAAACTCTCTAGGGATGGCCAGGAAGCTAAATATTAATGCGATAACGAATACGTTATCCATCGACAGGGACTTCTCAATCAGGAAACCAGTCACATAGTCCATACTTGCGTCGCTGCCTTTCTGGAAGTAAACCCAAACAGCGAACAGTAGGCCCATGCTGATGTAACCAGCTGACAGCAGCAAGCTCTCTTTGACGCCAATCTCTCGATTCCCTCGATGGAGAACCCCTAAGTCAAGCGCTAGCAGAGTTAAAACCACAGCAAAAAAGGAAAGCCAGAGCCACAGATCAGTGCCCAGGACATCCTGAGAGAGATACGCATTTAGGGCAGTCATGAGCCCCTCCTATATAGTCGTAGTTCAACAACTATGACTCCGACATGGCGGCTAATTAACCGTCAGAGGGGCCCGGCGTCACACATTAAGATTTTATCCAATCAAACAACCTTGCAAGAGGAAAAATTTTACTAATTATTTCTCCAGCATACTCGGCATTGGATCATCCCGAGCTGCCGAATTACACATCAAAGGTCACTCATTGATGGGCTGCAAAACCCGCCAAGAGCTAGACCGATTAGTTAGCAAGCGCCTCTGGCAAGCGAAAGCCCTAAAAGCCGTCACGCACAGGGCTGACCTAGTCTAGGTGGTACCGCCTCAATGGTTGCCCAGCCGCTGCCATCGGGATAATGAGCTCAATCAAAAAAAGACAGTACAAGCACACCAATTAGCAAACACACACTTGCGACTATGGTTAAACGTACTCGCATAGACCAGTACCACCCAGGCAAAATATTGACCAATTTGCGATCTTGCCACAGATGTACAATGAAACCGCAGGCTAATACCAAGCAGCCCCATGACACAGGTAGCAACATGCTAACCCAACCGATGAGGGCGGGAATAACACTCCACACGAGCCTCTCCTGTCGTCCATTTGCAGACAAGCCCTGTAGCGTCATAGCGAAACCCCAATGCAAGGCCCCGACAAAGCTCAGTATCACAGCCCCATAGCCCACCAAAGCAACAAATAGAAAATCTCGGTAATCAGTCGCTAAACAAATCAGCAGTGCCACACCAACAAACGGCAGCAAGCCACTATAGCCCAAGACTTTAAAACGACTTGGAGATAACGTATTGAAAACTGCACTCATGGCCACGTTCTTCCTATGCGGCTATTATCATATTTCAGGTATGTCGCCCAATGAGGTTAAGGAATTCGTGCCGGGTAGTCGGGGAGTCTCGGAACTCACCCAGCATTACCGATGAAATCATCACTGAGTTCTGCTTTTCTACACCTCGCATCATCATGCACATGTGCTTGGCCTCGATAACGACGCCAACACCTGCCGCATCAGTCACTTCCTGCATGGCACACGCAATCTGTCTAGTCAAATTCTCTTGAATCTGCAAACGGCGGGCAAACATATCGACTAAACGCGCCACTTTGGAAAGCCCTAATACTCGTCCTGTTGGCAGATAGGCGACATGCGCTTTCCCAATAAACGGCAACATGTGATGCTCGCACAATGAGTACAACTCAATATCGCGAACGACCACCATCTCATCATTCTGACTTTCGAACAAAGCGCCATTGACTAGCTCAGCTAGGCTCTGGGTATAGCCATTGCATAGATATTGCATCGCTTTGGCAGCACGTTGGGGGGTATCCAAGAGCCCTTCTCGCTGCGGGTTTTCACCAACGCCAACAAGGATTTCACGATAATGCTCGGCTAGCGAATGTGACATTTGGATTCCTCACCTTTGCAACGTTGCCTACCCTCGGGATGGGGTAACCAGGCCAAACTTGGCCTCAAACGACAGAACAACCTGTACAGAACTGAAAGCAAAGGACGTAGCGGACGCCAAGCCAGTGGAGCGGCCCACATCCCAACACCGGCAGCACGCCAGCTCCAAAGGGTAGCGTCCAAGCCTGTTACCCAATGATCGTTCGCGAACCTTGCGTGCAAGCACGATCTCATTTGCTCAATCGACAGGCCAAGAGCTATGGGATCGAAGTCATCGCCATCGATATCGATCAGGATGAGCTTTGCTGCAGTTGAACGCCTGCGCAGGAAGGCCACCTCCCTGGCGCACAATGGGCAGGCACCGTCAAAATAAAGGGTCAAAGGCCACTGGCAATACATGTACAACACCTCAATCTTGTACAGGTTTTGTATAAGTTAGCGGAACCCGCGAAATTAGCAATGGCTTCGATGAGAGATCACCTCGGAAGCGCCCATCCGCCTGACGCTGGCGGGGTCTGCGCCGTTTACAGATTGCGGTAGGCGGCTGGAGTCATCAGATGTCAGTCGAGATCGGAACGTGCTGGTTTACACCAGGGTGCGATAGTTGCATCGCTTTTGAGACGTTGCGAAAGCCAGCTAGGGGAAACGAAGATTGGAGGAATCGTCTAGAAACGGAGTGATAGAGGAATACACCTTAGGCAGCCACATGACTGCCCAAAGCAAAGACACTACAAAGGGCGTGCCTTTTGCGTTGGCCAGTCCGTGACTGAAGCACATCGGTAGTGACCGTCAATTGACGCGCGTCTACTTCACCTCGCTAGCGAAGCGCCCAACAGCTTCTACAACCTGCTTTGCTCCATTCTGAATCTCAAGGATAACCGTACCCGCCTCGTTGGCGAGTACCAAGCCCTCCTCAGCTTTCGCACGACTGCTGAACATCTGGGCGACGGCCTTATCAGCAAGCTCCTGGTTTTGCTGAACGACGCTCACAATCTCTTCGGTCGCCGAGCTGGTGTGGCCTGCGAGCTTTCGGACTTCATCGGCAACCACAGCGAAGCCCCGCCCCTGCTCTCCGGCACGTGCCGCTTCAATCGCCGCATTCAAGGCAAGAAGGTTGGTCTGCGACGCAATACCGCCAATGGTTTGAACGATTGAGCTGATCAACGCAGATTGCTTTCCGAGCGCCTCGATGCTGTCGGTTGCGAGCTTCATTTGCTCAGCAATACTTCGCATCGTGTCTACCGTTCGCGTTACCACGACAGCGCCGTGCTCGGCACTCGAGTCCGTTCGTTGCGAGACATCAAAAGCAACGCCGGCGGCATCTTTAACTTCTTGTTCTCTAGCTACCTGCTCGGTAACCACACTCGCAAATTTCACGACCTTAGCTAGGTTGCCCTCGGTGTCATGCACAGGGTTGTAGGTTGCCTCCAGCCAAATATCGTTGCCATGCCCGTCGACTCGCTTGAAGCGATTCGCGACGTACTCACCACGGTTGAGTGTCTTCCAGAAATTTACGTACTCATCGGATGCCGCTTCTTGCGCGGAACAGAACATGCGATGGTGTTTGCCTACTATCTGGCCCAGTGAGTAGCCCATGGCATCGAGGAACTGTTTGTTCGCCGTGATGACGGTGCCATCCAATTTAAATTCAATGACAGCTGTTGACCTAACCAGCGCTTCAATCAGAGCCTGGTTCTCCTTGGCCTCCTCAACGGTACGAGTAATCTCACTGCCGTAGCCCTGGACATGAGCCAAGCTCCCGTCTTGATTTCGAACAGGAAGCCAGTAGATTTTCAACCATGCCAGAGTACCGTCAGCCCGCAGGTAGCGATATTCGTCATTGACGGGTTCGAATCGCGCCACAGCTTGGTTGAAGGCGTGGAAGCAAGGGAGATTTTTGACGTAAGGCGGAACGATCTCCGAAAGCGGACGGCCATGCAGACTGTCGCTCGAGTACCCCAGGGTTTCTAAGAAAATTCGATTGACTGCACAGATCCGGAACTGAGCATCAAGTCTTATGGAAAGCATCCCTCTGTCCATTTGCTCGACCTGCTGACGTAGCAGATGTAGCTCCGCACTCTGCTCCTGCAGCGTTTTTTTGAGTTTGCGGTTGAACAATTTTAGGCTCCACACGTGCTGAATCAGCAATTATCGACACAGGCCAATTTTTCTTGAGCGGCCAGTCAGTTTTTGATCGGGTTGGGAGGGTGGTGCGCAGACAGCTCTGTGATTTCCAGGCTCTGACACAAGAGAGCCTCTAGAGGCGCAGTTGCCCTCACCGGGAGGAGGACTGATGTGAAGTGGAACCGCCGAAAATCGAAGATCTCGCTGCGATTGCAGATCAGGAAGGCAACGAAGGCTGAGTATTTTGGCTCAAGAAAATGGCCCAGGTTTCATATGAGTGTTGATGCCATCGGACAGCATCGTCCCAGAGGACACCGTTGATTTCGCCCCGAGAAATTAGGTGCCTGAGCCTGGAATTTGAAGCATCCAATTCGAGGAGATGCCTATGAGCGGTGTACCGAAAATCGTCGTTGCTTAGCATTGGACTGATGTCCTGAAGGGCTGGCTCGAGGATACGTGCCGATGTCCCTGTGCATCATTATGACATCAAAGCAAATGGGTAGTTCTGATCTCATCGCACATCTTACGCTCCCTGCCGTGAAAGCAGCCGGCGAAGGCTATCTCAGGACGGATACCGAGCTATCCAGGAGACTTTTACCCAGAAGCGGCTGGTCGAGTAACCACTCAGGCTCCTTGATTAGCTGTTCGCTGGGCCATCGCAACACACGATGACAGAGCCTGTGTCATAGATTCCCCTAGCCCCGAGTCGAACGCCTCCTCAGTAGGCCACACCGGTAGTGACCATCCCGAGGCTTGGCTATCCGATCATAGGATTTTCATATCAACGATCCCGAAAACAAGCCCCATAGGCGGATGGCGGTAGCCCCGACTAGAGCCGTCAGTCCTCAGCCGAGATCGAAAAGTGCCGGTTTGCGGCTGAGTGCGATAGAGGCCTCGTTTTTGGAGCGCTGGCACGACCAGCTCGGCGAAATCCTCAAGCGTGCCAGGGCTTGTGAGCGGGTTAAGCATGTAGCCACTGGTGCCCGAGATGCGAGCATGCTCCTCGACTCGATCAGCAATTTGTTCGGGCGTACCTACCAAGATCAGATCAGTACCTCGTGTGACGTTGGCAAAGCGCTGCCTCACATCACCCGCTGTCAGCGGCTTACCGCTTCCATCAGGACGCATCATGTAGGAAGTCAGGCCTTCAGTGTGAGTTGAGAGCACATCGCTATCCGCATAGCGGCTAGGGTCGATGCCTGTGTCACCTGCATAACTGAATAAGCTTGTGCTATCGCGCTATAAAAGCCATAGCCGACCGGCTATCCAGATACGAACGGAATTGAACTCGCCAACTTGATCATATAGTCAGGAAAACTGAAGTCCAGGCTTTGCCATAACCCCGCAGCAGTTCTTGAAGCCACGCCAATCATCCAGGAGAATAGCGAGCACTTCCACCGATCAGTGCTGTATTGCCCCCTGATGATCAAGTGAATTTTTTGTACAGTTCACATGTCGTATGCGTGACGAGCTGTCCACGATACGTTGAAGCGGCAAGTGGATTCAGATTTTTGTAACCGTAGCTATATGTTCGAGTGCTAGTATGAAAGACTTTCTTCCAGTAGAGGAGATACACCGCCCTAACGTCCTCATTGTGGAGGACGAACCAACGCTTCGGGAGTTACTGACACTACTGATGGAAGATTGGGGTGCTGCGGTTACAGCCGTAAGCACTGCCGATGAAGCCCGTGAGCAGCTAAGAAAACCAGGCTGGCGCTTAGTGCTCACTGATGTGCAGACGCCCGGCTCGCTCACCGGAGTGGACATTGCCTGGATTACCAACGAGGAACACCATGATGCCAAAATTATTGTCATGAGTGGATACTACGAGTTTGAAATCAAGTCTCTACCTGATCTCGCTATATTTCTGCCAAAGCCCTGGCAGGTTACAAAGTTAGAAGAGTTAGTTTCGGCACACCTTGGCACCCCAAACAGAGCTTACAACTTGGAAAATCCCCCAAAGCAACACATGACAACGCACAAGAAAACAGAACCACAAACCATACTTACACCTGCACCCCTGCGCGAAATTATAAAAAAGCATCCCTGCTAAAATAAATCCAAAAACAAATATAGACCTAGAGCTTAAAGCCTGAAGTCCTGGACTACACGATTTAAGCCGACAGCAAGGCTGGACACTTCCCCGCTAGCACTCGCCGTCTGGCTCGCACCCGCTGCGGTTTGAGTAGACAAATCACGAATACTTGTGAGGTTTCGATCAATCTCTCGTGCCACCTGCGCCTGCTCTTCTGAAGCAGTCGCAATCAAAATATTACGTTCGTTGATCATAGTGATTGACTGGGATATTTCCTCTAGCGACTCACTAGCCAGCTGTGCTACAGAGGTAGATTCATCAGCCATTTTCTGACTTTCGACCATAGCCTTAACAGCCTGAAGCGAATCGTCCTGGATAGAGCCAATCATTTGCTCAATTTCTTGAGTGGATTGTTGAGTACGATGGGCCAGAGCCCTAACCTCATCTGCAACTACTGCAAAGCCTCTACCTTGCTCCCCAGCCCTTGCGGCCTCAATTGCGGCATTCAACGCCAGTAAGTTGGTTTGTTCAGCGATGGCTCTAATCACTTCGATGACTTTACTGATGTCTTGAGCTCGCGAAGAAAGCGTTTGGATCTGCTCACCCGTAGACTCAACATAGGAGGATAGCGCTTGTATAGCTCCTAAAGTTCTCTTAACATTTTCGAGCCCAGATTTGGTGAGTTGTTGAGCTCGCCCGGATGCATCAGCGGCTTCCGCAGCATTGACGGCCACTTCATCAACTGCGGCACTCATCTCATTGACAGCGGTGGCAGCTTGGTTGACTTCATCGTTTTGCTTGACCAACCCTCGACTACTTTCTTCAGTGACCGCCGCCATTTCTTCAGCAGCCGAAGCAAGTTGCGTTGAGCTATCGGAAATATGGGTCAATGTGTCTTTTAAGTTATTTTGCATTTGAGAGATAGCAGCCAGCATCGCAGCTGCCTCGTCTCGACCTGAAACCTTGAAAGTCTGCGATAGATCCTTATTCGCGATAACCTTGGCAATTGAAAGCGCTTCGTCCAGAGGCTGAGTCACACTTCGCACCAGCATGTAACCCAAAACAATTGTAAGCGTCACCACGGCCAAAAGCAGACCATAGATTGTGACTAATCCGCTATGATAGATTTCACCTGTTAACACCCCCGCTGCTTTTGCTCCTTGATCATTGTAATCCATCAAATCAGAAATTTGATCAACGAGACTATTGGTAAGGGGGCGGATAGTCGAACTAATCAACGCAGAAGCAGCCGCATTGTCACCAGAGAGGAGCATTGGCTCTAACTGGTTCAGGAAACCTTCATAACGATCAGCGCTCGCCCTGACCTTATCGTACAGTGACTGCTCTTCAGGACTCGCTACCACAGACTCATATTTTCTTATGAGGCTTGTGAATTCCCGCCGATAGTCCGGAAAAGTTTTCACTGTCTGATCACGAACTACAGGATCATTCGTAGTAGTTGCTCGAAGACTTTCCAACCTTAGCCTAAGAACGCTTGAGTTTATAAGCCCAGCTAGCCGAATGCTGGCCATCCAATTTGTTTCAACATCTTGCTCTGCTTGACGAAGCCTCTCCAACTTATTAGCAGAAAGTAGCCCCATCACAACAACCACAGCGACAATAATTGCAAAAATAAGCGCCGCACGCGGCCCTATTTTAATATCACGAAACTTCATATAAACCTCTGTCCTACACACCAGTTTATGCTTATCGGCTGAATCGTTTAACTCTTTAGGCTTAAGGAAAAAATTTTGAGATGAATAGTTCTCCTTCTCATCTTTGTAGCTGAGACTATCTATCCACGCATCTGAATGATCTTCTGGTCGGGGTACCAGGTAATCACCTCGCCGGCACAATAACGTCCTTTGGGGTCGTGGTCTCGAAATCTCCGTAATCACGCAGTGATTTCCAATGTGAACGATAGCCGCTTAACGCCTGGGTCAAAGCATGGGGGGTTGGGTATGGCCTAGCTATTTAGCGTGCCGTTGAATGAGCCGTAGATCCTAGTATTTAAACGCTTCCCGCAAGCTAGATAAGCTTAACGCCCTTACGCAATCTTTACTCACACCCAAAACGGCAAAAGGTTCGATGAGCAAGGTAGACGAAGAAGATTGGCTGTCCAGACGCTCGACCCGGTCGCGACCTACTTGAATTCCAGGCGAAAAAAACCGCCAACAGGGGCGGTTCATAAGGTACTGCTCGGGGTCTCCGGCTCTCCACGACGAGATTTAGGTTGTCGTTAAAGAGGTCTTTTCCTCAGAGAGGTTTTGTCGCCGGACACTTAGGCTGCGGATCGCAGCCATTCCGCTAAAGGTGCGGAGATTACTGACGCCACGACTCCACGGTCTCGGCGCCATGCTCGGCTTTCCAGGTTTTGAGGATGGCATGGTTGCCGCCCTTGGTCTGGATCACTTCGCCGTTGTGCGGGTTCTTGTAAGTCTTCACTTCACGTGGCTTACGAGTCGCTTTCGCCTGAGAAACTGGAGCCGCAGCACGACCGCGAGCTTGAGGGTCAAGAATGCTGATCACCTCGCGAAGGCTGAAACCGTACTCACCAAGCAGGGCACGAAGCTTGTTTTCAAACTCCATTTCAGCCTGGATAGCACCGTCGCTTTTCATTGCTTCCAACTCGGCCAACTGCTGGGCAAGTTGCAGCTCAAGACGACGAAATTCGGCAAGACGAGACATGTAGGCGTGTTCCCTAGGAGGCTAATGAACCTGCAAGATTACAGAATCAGCTGGCAAAAGTCTTCGCAATATCAGGTCATCCAAGCGCGGCAACTCGACGGCACAGTAGCGCGGCCCGCCCTTCAGAATCGGGGGCTGTAACGCTCTTCCTGGAATGTAACACCGTCAATGTTACATTCCAAAAACCACGTTACATCCTGGGAATCATGGTTTGCCTCCAAACCCGCAAGCGGAGCGCGCAGGCGTGAGGATGGAAGCCCGCAGGGCCAAGACCCGCTGCAGCGGGGCTTGGTTTACGACAGCCGGCCCCAGAGGGGCACGCCCAAGTATCAGCGATGCATCTTGCTGAACCTTTGAACGAGATTTGCAGGTGTAATGGACTGCCAAGTTGCAAGCGCACCTGCCTTACGGAATAGATTGATGCCTATGCCAACGAAACCAGCAAACACCAAACCAGCAATCGTAAGAGAATAATGGGTCAGATCTGATACGATCCGAGCAAAACCATTGTACGATCCACCACTTTTATCAAACAGGCCGATTACAAAAAACAACGCAATCCACGATAACAGAAACACAACACCCGCAATTACCGCACCGTTCACCCAAATGCCTAACTGGCTTGTGTACTTCAAGCTAGGCTGCTCTAGGACTTTCCCGTCTTCGGCCTTAACAGCCATTACAAATCCTGTATTTTTTTGCTTATTTCTAGACTTCTGAACAAGTCCATAAAACTCATACCGACTACCGTTTTCCAACTCTTCATAAATCCGAGTCGGCACTCTGAAATTGGGAATTAGAACGTCATCTATTTTCATGATGACTTGCACATTATCTGAGAAGCTCTCAAAAACTCGTATGTCTTGTAGACACCCTGAAAATTTCAAATATTCAAACTTTATAAACACTTGCAGCTCCTTGCTCAATTCCTGAATGACAGGCAGGGGAAAGCCTTGAGCACACCTCGGCGTGCTCAGGCTCGATCTAAATCAGTGCAGCTGTAAATTGGGGAAACGGTTTCCAACCAGGCAGCAAAAATCCCTCAGGCTCCGGCGCCCACCATCACGGCGAAAAGTGGCCACGACGTATTTCGAGTTCATGGTCGTGATCACCCAAAACTTACCTTCCTTTTTGATAGCCACGATGTCGGAGGTCTGGATCAAGTGCCCATCGGCGAATCGGCCATGAGGCCCTTGCCGCACATGCCCGAAGACGACGCCAACGGCACTGAGTCGATGAATGTGGACATTCACCAGAAACGCAGTGATCTCGCCGTCATACCCCTGGCCCACAGCCCGAGCGATCCGCAGCAGATCGAAATCGCTGTAGCGCTTCACGTGGTAGTCCACCTTCACCGTATTGACCTCTGACATCCCTAAGCCCTCCGAGGCTCTGAAGCATGGGCCTGAGCCATACCCCGTCGATACAGCTCTTTGACCCCGTTCAGCGAGTCGACACCGAGGCCCTGCTCATGTGTATCGATGTACACAGCACCACCCTCCACTTCCAGAACACAGACGGCCACACCAGCCTGGTTGTGTCCCATCGAGAGCGACGTGAGCTTCTCCATCTTCCAGCCACCATCTTTGTTCATCCAGGATGGGGTGACGGCCTGGACTTCCTGCACAACCAGACTCTCGTCCTGCGCTACCAGCAACTCAACGAGCCGGGCCTCATCGTTGAACATCTCCTCATAATTCCTGAATTGGCCTTCATGGAGACGCTGAACGCTCACGTGGTACCAGTGGGTAGCGAGAGCTCGGGAAACGCCGTGCCAATGCATCAGCCCGTCGCCAAACATGCCAGGGAGACCGGCCAGGTCAGCTTGGTGAGAACGAAACATATCTTGATCTCTGAAACAGTCGAGTCGTCACGAACAGAGCCGTGACACCTAGAAGATTGAGAAGATGCCTTGCAGGCTCGAGGACTTACGGTAACCAGGGCCCTTCAGCACATAGACCGTATTCCTGGTCTCGAAGAGGTAGCCATCACTGAAGGTTCTAGCGATTGTCGACCGCACCCAGTGACCAGGCTCGAAGCGCCGCTGTTCGTCATGTACGACCTTGTGGGCAAACAAGAAAATGGGCTGACATCCAGCCGCAGCTACTTTGCCCTGCTCATCATCCGTGAGAATGGCGTCCAGGATCACCCAATCCTCGACCACGCAAAGAGGCATCCGCTTGTAATGTTCTCGGGCAGCGAGGAGCAAATCTTCAAGGGGCAGTTCAGAGCCGACCAGGTCAACGCCTCCCTCCCCCAATAGCACGTGGCTGAGTGGGCCTTCCATCAAGCATATCCCCGCATTTCATTAACCATAAATTGCCGGCTAGGTCAGTGTACCGCCAAAGGAACAACTATAGACGTTTGTTTGGCGGCAGGCAAACGGGGCATACATCTTGGTTTTTGGGGATTCGTAATGTCGCTCCGCTACTCCTTCGCTGCTGTGCTTCAGTTGATGCGCCTGCGTAAAGGGATAACTCAGCCTGCCATGACCAAGCATGTGAATCAGCAGACAGTGAGTAAGTTGGAGCTGGCTAAGAGCTCCGTTTCCCTTGAAACCAGCTATAAGCTCGCTGCTGGGCTTGAGATTGAGGCCGTCACCCTCGTAGCCCTGACCATTGCTTCTTACGACCGTCGCACGGCTCGAGAAATTCTTCTTGCTTCGCTAGCTGAGATTGAGGGCCTGGATCTAGCTGACGCCTCTCTCCCCACCGAGCCAGAACGGCTGACTCCCATGAACATCTCAGGAGCAAGGGAAAAGCTGGAGGCAGTCCAAAAGCTAAAAGCAAAAGGACTCACTCAGATTGAGGCTGCAAGGCAGCTAGGGATGCCGGAGTCGACGTTGCGTCGGTTTTGGCATCATGTCTCGGACGACTGACTTCCAACGTCGTGCAGGGCTAGTCACTGTCCTTGTCGTCTGACACCGCATATTCACGTCCTTTTCACATGCGGTGTGGGAACGTTAGCTATCCCTACGTGTGATAGACCTTGCCCGACTAGCAGCGGGCTTTCTTTTGCCCACAATCCTCATCGACTCGAGCCACTCGTTCATTGGGCTGTCCGCTTCATTGGCCATGGCTGTCCTCAAAGGAAACAAGCTAGAGCCTTTCCCATGCGACAGCTATTCCAATCAATACCTCTTCCCCTCGCCTGCACTCTGCTGTGGCCTTGCTCCGCTCACGAAACGAAGTCTCCAGTAGAGACCCCAGGCCGACCAGAGTCGCCAAAAACCCGGTTGCTGGAGGCCGGTGCTGCGACCCTGCAATCCAAGCCGCGCATCGAGGACATCAACGGCCTATTTGGATGGCTTCCATTTCTACATCGGCCATCCGGAATGCAGATGGAAGCTCATCGTTACTGCTCCATCCTCAATCCGTTTCCATGACCAAGATGGCCCAGGTTTGACTGACTGAACGCGCTTTTTGCTTCGAAACATTTGGCTTCCCCGTCGAAGCTCAATGTAACAAATACGTTTCACCGTTAACCGACAACCAGGAAGAATTGCTTGGCATGGCTGGGCAGGTCAACGCGAAACGCACCTTGATGTTCATCATGCTTGGTTGATTGAGAATCTAAGTGGTGGCCGAGGGCGAATTCTTACCCAAGAAACTCAGAACGGCAAACCAGCTGAAGAGCTGGCTCGCACCAATCCAAACCCGATGATCAATGGCCATCAAGATTGGCTAGAAGAGCTAGTAACAAAAACCATAAATAGCTCAGCTTGAAAAGCTCTAGATTGAGAGCGATAACATTAAGTATCGCTCGCTCACTTAAAATCAGGTTACGACATAACCGACCGTTGTTTTTCGCAGCCTACCCTCAGCAACTGCGGCCTTAAAAACAACCCCAGCTCTAACATTTCCGATCCTGTTATTTTTTGCGAACTCTTTCAACGGAACCGGCGTACCAGTTTCCATGATGCTCAAATCTTTTAGCAGAGAAACCAAAAACTCATCATTAGTCAACGGTACAGTTTCTACAGTTTTTTGCGTTTCTCGGAGGTCGTCCGACTGCGGAAAGGCTGGCGTCTCCAGAGAGTGCTCTGGCTGTGAACTTTGCATAAATTGATCTGGTGAGAAATTATAAGAAACTTTGGATTTCGACAGATCACGAAGAGAAATCAAAATCAGAGCAGGCACGATTTCCAGAGCCAGGGAGAAACCCAAGCATAGCAACGTAGAAAACTCAGGACTAATAGATGATGCTTTGCCATTCACAGATTGGATTCGCGCAATTTCTGATGAGTCCTGATTCATTCTCTCAATAGCACTATCTCGCTCCCTGGAAATTCGAGCATGGGAAGACTGTTCGTAGGACAGCGCTTTGGAAACAACCCCAGTAGACCTGAGCCCAGCGGCTTGTTTGCGGACACTTTCGGCTTCTGAGTCTAAGCGAGTGATGAGTGCTGTATCACTTGCCACACGACTCTCCAAAAAACTAGCTCGTTGTTCAGACAACGCCTTAACTTGACTCTGGCTATCCAGAATCGATGACATCAGACGGTCATATGTAGCCCAACCACTAACCACGCTCAAGATGACTGCTGAGATCGCGATTCCGCCAATCGTCAAGATGCTGCGGAGTTTTGGAATAACTGACCACGCTAGGCACTTAAACAAGTCAAGCAACACAGCAGCGAACGCAAACAACAGTGCAAAACCTTTATTCTCAACTAGCGCATACACCCCAATACTTACCGACACAGCCGTGACACAAGCAAGCAATGATGCTACACAACAAAGCAATACATTCAATCTCATGAAACCGGCCACATCAAAATCTAAGTTCATCTTCATATACAGCTCGACCTTATAAGTGAGGCGAAAAACTCGACATGAGCCCTTCATAATATTGCTTGTCACGCCCAGGGTAATACTCAACGAAATAGCTAGCAGGCTGCATCAACCTCGCCCTAAAACCCTCACCAAAGAACAAATTAAGCAGCCGAAGCATATCCTCAATCAGCTTGAAGATTTCAACTTGCTTAGCGGTGTATCTAATGTATAGCCTTTTACCTCGCCTTCTACTTGCGAACTCGTAGTAGTAGAATCGAGCTCTTTCTTGCTTCTCTCTATCTCTTTTAGCAATCTCAATCTGAAGTTCGTGAATTCTTTCTGGATCATAGTGAATTCCCTCTTGAATCGTTAGCTTGTGCCACGTCAGCCTTGAACGTTTTAGTTTTCTGCCACTTATATTTTTGCCGTCAAACTCGAAAGAGATGCCTTTAGGTTGGCCTTCTTCGTCTAGAGTCAGGTTGATGAATACCTTTTGCTTTCTGAGTGCCCGGACGAAGTCGAACATGTCGCCATTGGTAGCCTGGGTACGTTCGATTGCTCCGGCGATTTTCGCGATCATCTTATGCTTCAGTGGTAGATCATCGTCGCGGATTGATGCCTGCAGTTCGGCATGGGTAATCGATACGCCCCATGTGTCTTTGGGTTTCGGCGCCTTATGCAGGCCAAGGCGGTCTTCGATCCGAGAAACGGAGTCAAGACTCACGCTTCGCTCGTTGCTATCTTTGACCATTCCGAAGTCGTTGTTGAGGCGGATGCGGTTTACGACGATGTGGACGTGCTGGTGATCTTTGTCTTGATGCATTACAGCTACGTACTGGGTTGTCTCGTCAAACCCCAGATCTGCTAGGTACGTCTGGACAGCTGTGCGCCACTGAGCAACTGTCAGCGACTCTCCAGGGCGTAGGGATAGCATTGCGTGAAAGACAGGCTTTATGGGCTTTTCTGAGTCTATGGACAGGCGTCTGAGGGCCTCTACTTGGTCGAATTCCTTGATCATCTCGGACAGGTCTGACTCATCCCCCTGCAGCACAGCAGGCAGAGGGTCTTTGCTCATTGTGTTAAAGCTTATCGTTCGGATGCCGGAGATTTCATGGTCGTGCTTTGTGCAGCCGAAGATGTACCTGATACGGCCTTTGAACGAGCCGGCGCTTTTTGGGAAGATCTTGCCGATCATTGCACACCCTCAAGGTTTACCTGGGCTATGTACTTCACCTTTTCCCGAAGTTCGCTGCCTGGGCGGTCGGAGTTGATCATGGATGCAAGGTTCATCAGCTCGCGGGCGATCTGTACAACATCTTGGGTGACTTTGGGCTTAACCTGACCATTGGCAACAAAGTCTCTTATAAACGCGCTTGCGGACTTGTAGCCAGCTTCAGTCATCTTGGCTTCAAGGATCTGTAACTCTGACCTTGTGAGTCTAATCGTGACCCTTAAGTCTTTGTTTTGCTTAACTTGGTTTTTCATCTGGCTCACCTTTATTGTTTTTATATGAGCTTTGCTCTAACGCAACACCCGAAGGGATGTGAGTAGCCTTAATTGTCTGCCACAGACACAACTGGCTAAAAGAAGCTCTAGACTTATTGTGCAATTGGAGATTTTGGTGTCTCAACAATTAATCCTAGAAAGCTTCATGTATAACCAAACCTTCGCAAGGTGTGAATGCGAAATCGCAGTGCAAGAGTGCAAAACCGCAAGAGCACAAAGCGGAATAACAGCAACCAAGTGCGAAATCACAAGACAATACTGCGACGTCGCAAGCAACTATTGCGATTTCGCTTACAGGTAGTGCGAACCGGTGCTAGAGCGATACTGACTTTGCGTCAAGTATTTTAGTTTCGAGTGGTCTCAAGGTTTGCAGAAGGCCGCGACAAACGTATTCTTTATCAACTTTGGCGTTGGAATAAATCTCATCTTCGACCCTACTTGTAGCTCGCCGAATCTCTGAGAGATATGCAGTTTTATAGCCGTCGGTAACGTCCACGGACTGCCCCTTACCATCATGATTGCAGAGGACTTTGATATAAAACGCTCCAACCTCAGCACGCTCAGCAATAGAAATGAAACTGGCACGAAGAATTTTCCGTGGGAGATGCTTCCTATCGATAAGACTTTTAGAAACTTTAGACAAAAAATCCCTGACATTCGACTCACTAATCTTAGGCTGGTCGACTCCAGCAAATACGTAATCACCGCTAGCTTGCCTCATCGCATATAGCAATTGACAATACGCAGAGTCATTAAGTACCAAGTGGAATTCCTCGGAGTTTTTTAGCGCATCAGATTCATCAGCTTTGTCGCGAGGAGGGAATACAATAGACCTGGTTTTATGGCAAACATAGTCCTTCCTAATCTTCTCGATTTCACCAGGGCGAACACCCGAAAAAAGCATAAAGAGAACAGCTGCTGATGCAGTTTTAAATGAGGTTGGGACTTCGCGCTGTGGCTGAGCATCACCAATCTCGATTGTATTTGAGATAACAGCTCCAAGCTCGTTTGGATTTACACGAATCTTGTCACGCTTGTTGTCATGCCAATTGCCAAGAGCAGTCATGATATCCACTGGATTGTAAGTGTAAATACGCGCCCCTGTTTCATCCTTATAAAAAACGATTGCATATGAGAAAACTGCGCCCAATAACGAAACCGCCTTATTAGCCGAACGGTTGCGCGGCGGACTCATTTTCCCACTGACCCTCATAACCGGGGCAGTTGTTTTAGCATGTAATTCAAGGACAACGTCATTCGTCACAGCGATCAACGCTAGATCACCATACATGTGTCTGATGTAGTTATCGTAGGTTTTCGTATAATCGCCAATTGTGCTTTTAGCAAGCTTAGCCTTATTAGCAATCATTGATTCAAACGCCTGATTAACGGTAATGCTTTCTCTCAGACTTTTTTTATGCTCCTCAATCAAAATCACATCGAGGTTAGCGTAGGTCTTTTCCGCAACCTCCCTGATAACTGGAAGTTTCGTCGACTTGTAGTCGAAGACGTCAATCTTGCGCCGCTGATCTTTGCCATTAACCTTTCGGATGACATAAAACGTTTTCCCACCGGCTTTAGTGACGCGTACAGCTAGGCCCTTTGTATGAGTGTCATACACATAAATCTCAGACTTACCCTCCGGGCAAACCAGGTCTCTAAGCGCATCCTTAGTAAAATTGATCTTCAATGCCACGCCCACACTCCTTCCCAGGGTCTAAACCGTTGATTTCCGCATGATTTTCGTGTCTAATCCCATGCTTCACATCGCGCCCCGATGGTGAAATTGGTAGACACATCGCACTTAAAATGCGCCGCCGAAAGGTGTGCCGGTTCGAGTCCGGCTCGGGGCACCACGAAACACCCCTTCCCTCGCAATACCAATCCGTCAGCGCCGCTTTCCCACTGATCTGTCTCTTGTGCCTAAGCTATGTGGGCCTTCACATGCCTTGAGGCTGCCTAAATAACGATCAATGCATCCGACTCGATAGCTTGGTAGCTCTTGGTAGCTGGCTTGGTAGCTGCGCCAGCAGCTCAACTCAGCTCCCAACAGCTCTGCTCAGCTCTCACAAGCCCTCGGCAGCGGTGCAATACTCGCCTCAAAGCCTTGAATCTCAAAGCTTTTAAGCTCAAGTAAGCCATGCTCAGCTCTCGTAAGCTCTCAACAGCTCTCGTAAGCGGAATGAGGGGCAGAATGACTTAAAATCTGTCGGCGTGAGCCTTGCGGGTTCGAGTCCCGCCACTCGCACCAAATTTCTTCGCAAAAGGCGCCCTCGCGGCGCCTTTTTGCTGCCCGCCTGCAAGGTGTTGCGCAGCTGCTAGAGTGGAGCTTGAACCCGTCCACTGGAACGCCGCCATGCGCTACTCCCTGTTCGATGGTCAACGCGACATCATTATCCTGATTGCCCGTGTGCTGCTGATGATCCTGTTCGTCTTGTCTGGCTGGGGCAAGCTGACCGGGTTCGAAGGCACGGTCGGCTACATGACTTCACTGGGCGCTCCTGCCCCCATGCTGGCAGCGGCAGTAGCCGTGCTCATGGAATTCGCCGTTGGCATCCTGCTGATCCTCGGATTCTACACCCGGCCGCTGGCCTTCCTGTTTGCGTTGTTCGTGCTGGGCACGGCGCTGCTGGGCCACCCGTTCTGGAACATGGTCGACCCTGAGCGCAGCGCCAACATGACCCAGTTCCTGAAAAACCTCAGCATCATGGGCGGCATGTTGTTACTGGCGGTAAGCGGCCCCGGGCGTTTTTCGGTGGACGGGCGCTGACTCAGTCGTCTTCGCAGTCGTCGAACCAGGCTGGGTGACCACGCTCTTCTTCATCAAGGTCATCCAGCGTTTCTTCGTCTTCCTCGATGTCATCCTCGACGCCTCGGGCATCGGCTTCTGCCTCAGTGTCGTCGTAGAGGAATTCGTGATCAAGCAGGTGATCATGTTCGGGTTCGTGCAGGTCATCTTCGTCGCGCATGCTGACTCCTGGGCTGGTGGCAGGCCTGTATAGGCGGATCGGCTGCACAGGTCAATGCATTACCGCTTAATGCTGGGTTAACCGGCCGGACCCAAGCTGCAGGCTCTCCCTTCAAACGTTGCTTGCCCGCCATACCCGGCGGGCTTTTTTATTGCTGCCACTCCCCCTGCGTCCAGTGCAGTGAAATCACATGGAACCCGGCCCATGCTGACCACACTCGAGCTGAGCCATGCATGACAAGTCCATCACCTGAGCTTCACAAAATGCTGACATCCCGCTGGGCACACTAACCCTGCTCCCTATGTTCTTACAGCCCGCCGCATCGTTGCCGCGGGCTTTTCTTTTTGTGGCATGCACAGTGCCTCTGACCATGACCTGAGGCAGTTTTACCGTATCGGCCCAGGGCTATGCTTAGCCGGCGATAAGCAAGCCCATTCGGAACAGGATACGGAGGCTCGTATGAAAGCTGCTGTTGTTGCACCAGGCCGTCGCGTGGAAGTGGTGGAGAAAACCCTGCGCCCCCTCGAGCACGGTGAAGCGCTGCTGAAGATGCAATGCTGCGGTGTGTGCCACACCGACCTGCATGTGAAAAATGGCGACTTCGGTGACAAGACCGGTGTGGTGCTAGGTCACGAAGGCATCGGCGTGGTCCAGGCAGTAGGGCCAGGCGTCACCTCGCTCAAACCGGGCGACCGCGCCAGCGTGGCCTGGTTGTACCAGGGCTGCGGGCA
This sequence comes from Pseudomonas shirazica, assembly GCF_015168335.1. NCBI lineage: Bacteria > Pseudomonadati > Pseudomonadota > Gammaproteobacteria > Pseudomonadales > Pseudomonadaceae > Pseudomonas > Pseudomonas shirazica. The sequence goes on along the minus strand of NZ_CP063456.1, from coordinate 1,679,405 downwards.
TTGCGAGTATTGCAACAGCGGCAACGAAACCCTGTGCCGCGAAGTGAAGAACTCCGGCTACACCGTGGACGGCGGCATGGCCGAAGCCTGCATCGTCAAGGCCGACTACTCGGTCAAAGTGCCCGACGGGCTCGACTCCGCTGCCGCCAGCAGTATTACCTGCGCCGGCGTCACCACCTACAAGGCGGTGAAGATCTCCAACATCCGCCCCGGCCAATGGATCGCCATCTACGGCCTCGGCGGCCTGGGCAACCTTGCCCTGCAATATGCCAAGAACGTCTTCAACGCCAAAGTGATCGCCATCGACGTCAACGAAGAGCAACTGCGCTTCGCCAGCGAGATGGGCGCTGACCTGGTCATCAACTCACGCACCGAAGATGCCGCCAAGGTCATCCAGGCCAAGACCGGTGGCGCCCATGCCGCCGTGGTTACCGCCGTTGCCAAGGCTGCCTTCAACTCGGCCGTTGACGCCCTGCGTGCGGGTGGCCGCCTGGTTGCGGTCGGCCTGCCGTCGGAAGCCATGAACCTGAACATCCCTCGCCTGGTGCTGGACGGTATCGAAGTGATCGGCTCGCTGGTCGGTACCCGCCAGGACCTGCAGGAAGCTTTCCAGTTTGCGGCGGAAGGGAAAGTGGTGCCGAAGGTGACTCTGCGACCGATCGAGGATATCAACCAGATCTTCGATGAGATGCTGGAGGGCAAGATCAAAGGGCGGATGGTGATTCAGTTCGAGGGGTGATGACCCATGTGCGCTGGCTGTTGGTGCAGCGCACACTACCCTTAAATGGGCGCGCCTTAGGTCCTGGTTTCAGGTAAGCGCTATGCTTGATACACGATTTTATCCAAGTCGTGGTTTGTAGTCGGTTCGCAAGCAGAAGACTGGCTAGCACATCGGAGTGAACGTATGGGCATCCGCAGCTTGGCGAAAAACCTGCCACCCGACCCGGACAATGACGGCTGGGTACTTGGATGGGGCGTACTGAGAGACCGGCATCCCTGGCATTTCGTCGATGTGTTTGCCGACCAGAGGACCGCCAGGGCCGAGGCGGTGCGCCGCGGGGCAGGCTATGTTGTGGAGTTCGGCTCGCACCGCCTGGGATCGGATGAATTCGTTTGTGGGATATCCCCGCCTGAAGGCTAGCCTGTGAGTGGGTTCATTATTGGTCTAAACGCCGCCGCGTCAGAAACAGTACCACGCCCAACGGTACGGCCAGCAACGCCAGCAGCTCTAAGTCAAAACCCAGGACCTGCTGCTGGCCGACGTTGAGGATTTCAACCAATCCCGCTGCCAGTAAAACCAAACCCAGCCACTTGCGTAGTAGGTATGGTTTTAGAAACTGAACGACGATCGCGCCTAGAATCAGTAGGGCGACCGTTTGCATGATGTAGGGCATGTGCAATTCCTCAGATCTTAATGACCAGCATCACGCCAGAGTGTTCTGGGCACCCACCTACCCGGCAGCACTACCTGAAGCCACAGCTATCTGCTTGGCCCTGACCGGCGTCAACCCTTGGTCAGATCAACCAATGGCGCCTGCAGTACCTCGGTTTCGCGCCCTCCTTGTATCTCGCCAACCTGCTTCAAGGCCTTGTCCACTGCAACCTTGTCCACCAGCAAGCTGTAGCTGATGTGGAACTGCCTGTTTTCCTTCGGTCCGATTGTCGGCACAAGGTTCAGAGGCCGCTGATAACGGCGATTGTAGGAAAAGCTCGTCCCTGGTTCCAGCCCCGTTACATAACCCTGGCCTTGTGTATCGGTATTTTTCCACAGGGAGAATACAGGCAGTGTCCGCGTATTGAAGCCGACCGAAACGCCCAGATTGCCAGCCTTGTCATGCAACACGGTCAACGTATTGCCCTGGTCATCGGCATACGGCACCACGTTGTAAACCGTTTCGTCATAGTCCTTGGTCGGCGCTCGGTAGGTTTGCCAGTCGGGCAGATCTGCCCTTGCCTTGTCGTTGAATGGCGACACTTGCTTCACTGGCGCGGCAAAACGAGCGCCCTGCTCCAGAAACGGGGTGCTGAAGTTACTGTGATAAAGCGCCTGGTATTCCTTCGGATAGTCACCGTTGTTGGTCAAGGTGTCGTTGAGGGCGAACTTCACGCTGCCGGGTTCGGTGACCAGTTCGGTCACGACGGAGAAGTCGACTTTCTTGAATGCCTGCTCTTTCATTACACCACGCAAGGTAATGGCGTAAGGGGGCTTCTCATCAATGTGCAGGGTGACTTGGTTCGCAGGAGTGTTGGCAGCCCGACCGTGCAGGGTCAGCAGTTCGCCGTTGTCGACGCCAGGGTGGCCGACCCATTCGTAACCGCAGCGGGTGACCAGTTCATTGAAACCTTCCAGCCAGCCCAGGCCATTGCGCCCGTTGAGGTCGATGAAGGACGGGTTGACCACTTCCTTGACCGGCGAATCCCAGCCCATGCGCACATTGCCGACCGACGCCTGCAAGACGTTCATTCCACGGGTCGGCACGACCGAAAGTTTCATCGTACCGTTATCGATGTCGACGATGCTGACACCCTCTTGCCGACCGCCGTGCAAGGTGCGCAAGGTAACGCTGAAGGGCTTGTCGGTTTTTACGCCAAGTTGCTGGCTGGTGATCTGCCAGTTCTGGGCGGCTTTGTCGGTGTCGAGCAGAACGTAATCCCAGGCCAGGGTGTTGGAAGCCGCAGTCAGGGCGCCAAGCGCAACGAAGAGTTTGAGGAGGGGCATGGCAGGTTGCCTTTCTTGGAGTTGTTCCCTTTTATAGACTCGAAGAAACGTTTCAGCAAGCTAGCCAAGCGATGCTTTCGATTGGCACGGGTTTCTTTAGCTATTTTCGGGGAGTAGCCTCGGCACAGTGAATCTTTCGAGCCCGATCAGGTTATCAACCTTGTGAAGGCATCAGAGAAACAGAAAAACTGCACAACTCGATAGAATTTTCATTGCCATGCCAGACGGTTTCCCTGATTTGCCCTCACTGAACGCGTTGCGTGTTTTTGAAGTGGTGGCTCGCCGCTTGAACTTCCGTGTGGCTGCCGAGGAACTGGGTGTGACCCAGGCGGCAGTTGCCCAGCAGATACGCGGGCTGGAAGCGAGCCTGGATCTGCGTTTGTTTGAACGCCTACCCCGCGGTTTGGCGTTGACTGATGCAGGCCTGGGCTATAGCGGGAGCATTCGAAGTGCACTGGCCATGATCGACGAGGCAACACGCCTGCTTCGGCCACAGACTTCTCACCTGACAGTCAGCGTTACACCTACCTTCGCCTCAAAATGGCTGATTCCCAGGCTCGGCAATTTTGCGCAGAGTCATCCAGACATCGATTTGCGTGTGCTGGCAACCGATCGGCTGTCGCACTTCAGCACCGATGGTGTGGATATCGCTGTCCGTTATGGCAAGCCCGAGTTCGGAGCGGGCTTGAATAGCGAACTGCTGATGGAGCAGCTAATCGTTGCGGTGGCCAGCCCAAAGCTGTTCGAAGGCAGCGAAATACCTGCAAGCTTTGCGCAATTGCAGGATTTCGTCATGTTGCACGATGCCCATAATTTCTGGCCTCAGTTCCTTGCAGAGCTGTTCCCACAACACATGCAGCCCACAGCCAGAAACCTGCGTTTCAATCAGACCTCATTGGCCATTGAAGCGGCAATCAGCGGTCAGGGCATTGCCCTGGCCAGCCCTGCGTTCGTCGGTGATGACATTGCCGCAGGCCGGCTGATGCAGGTTTTTACCCAGCAACTCAGGATCGACAAGTCGTTTTATCTGGTCTGGCCACGCAAGATGAAACAGCCGGACTCGTTGAGCGTGGTCCAACGCTGGCTCAAGCAACAAGCTGCCGATAGTTAATCTATCGTAATAGTGAAGTTTAGCTGTCTCCCTCACCAATGGGGCTGCTGCTAAGGTGAATGCACCTGAAAAATCAGCATTGGGAGATTGGAGGCAGCATGTCAGTAGAAAAAGTTGCGATTATCACGGCAGGTGGCAGCGGCATGGGCGCCGCAGCAGCGCGACGCCTGGCCGCCGAAGGCTTCAAGGTTGGGGTTCTTTCCTCTTCGGGCAAGGGCGAGGCGTTGGCTGCCGAGCTCGGCGGTATTGGTGTAACCGGTAGCAACCAGTCGGTTGAAGACCTGCAACGCCTGGTCGATGCTGTCGTGGAGAAGTGGGGCCGTATCGATGTGCTGGTCAATAGCGCCGGCCATGGTCCGCGCGCGCCAATCCTGGAAATCAGCGACGAGGATTGGCACAAGGGCATGGATACTTACCTGCTCAATGTCATTCGCCCGACTCGCCTGGTGACGCCTTACATGCAGCGTCAGAAGAGCGGAGTGATCATCAACATCTCCACTGCCTGGGCGTTCGAACCCAGCGAGCTGTTCCCGACTTCTGCTGTATTCCGCTCGGGCCTTGCCGCGTTCACCAAGATCTTCGCCGACAATTTCGCCGGCGATAATGTGCGCATCAACAACGTCCTCCCGGGCTGGATCGACAGCTTGCCGAGCACCGAGCAACGCCGCGACAGCGTGCCGCTCAAGCGCTACGGCACCAGCGAAGAAATCGCTGCGACCATTGCGTTCCTTGCTAGCGAAGGCGCGGCCTACATCACTGGGCAGAACATCAGGGTCGATGGCGGCGTAACACGCAGCATTTGATCGTCCGTGGCCGCAGCATTGCTGCGGCCCTCGTTTCATGGAGCCTGGTTTTTTCATGCTGGACGATCTGTTTCAGAGCATATGGGCGCAACTGGCGATCCCGGTCGGCCCGGTGCGCAACCCTTATCGGCTCATGCAACTGTCCACCCTGGACGAGCAAGGATGGCCCGTCTCCAGGACAGTTGTACTGCGAGATGCCGATGCCCGTGCAGGCGCGCTGTACTTTTACGCGGACAGGCGCTCGGCAAAATGCACGCAGATTGCCGTTGATCCACGCGTTGCACTAACGGCACTGAGCCCTTGCGGCCTGACCCAGGTGCGCATGGAGGGGCTTGCCACCCTGATCGAGGACATCGAGTATCGACGACGCTGCTGGTCGGCGGCGCGTGACAAGACACAGGCATTGTTCCGTCATGGCGCTGTGCCGGGGCAGGTGATTGAAAGCCCTGAAGTCGCCTACGAACGCATCCAGGGCGGTTTCGAGCACTTCGCAATCCTATGCATCGAGCCGCGAGCGCTGGAGTGGCTGGATCTCACACGACCCGTTCAGCAACGGGCGCGCTTCCTGCGCCATGAAGGATTGTGGCAATCCTGCTGGCTGGCTCCCTGAGGCAGGCTTCTCGTACAGAACATGCAAACAGGAGTAATTGATGAAAGGTTACTGGATCATTCTGGGGACTGCTGTTACCGACACGCAGGCGCAGCAGGAATATGGCCGGTTGTGGGCGCCAATCGCCGAGCATTATGGCGCCAGGCTCAAGGCTCTCGATTCGACAGCGCTGGTCGAGTCGCATACCAGCACACGGGCGCTGGCGGTCGAGTTCGACAGTTATGCCCAGGCCCAGGCGTGCTATGCCGATCCCGCCTATTCGCAAGCAAAGGCGATGGCATTACGCGCCTATCGTCGTGAGTTGCTTATCGTTGAGGGGGATTTAGGCTGATCAAGGGTTCGCTGATACGGATGCCATGGGACGATAGCGTCCGGCATTGTTCCTCTCCTCCAGCGCAATACTGAACAGCTCTGCCAAAAGAAAAGGCACCCGCAGGTGCCCTCTCAATACCGTTTACGGAATGAATCGAGTGCCACAAGCGTGGCACATCCAAGTGCGGCGCCACTCTTCCAATTTGTCGTACTGTGCGACGTTGAATTTCCAGTGGCGAACGAATCCAATTACACCGACGGTGATAAATATCGCGCCTATGAAGAACCTTGACCAATCAACGCCCCAGAAGGTGTTCATAAGCTTGAGGCCATCGTACAAGATGATTGCACCAACCCCCGTAAGGATGACCGGGCCAAGCAAGCGCTTACCTGGAGGTGGACCGACGCTTGCCGCCAAATTGGTCTGATGCCGACCTGAAGTTTCAACGGTCACGCTTGGTCCGAATCCGGATTGGGACTGCGCTTGGTGGGTTGCTTGTATGTGAGAAGTGCCAGCAGCATGGATGATAGACAGAAGCTGGACGTTTTGACCTTGGCATTGCGGGCAGCAGATTGCGTTATTGCTCACCACGTATTCATTCCTTTGAGGGGTGAAAGGCGAGCATTCTAAGGCAATTGCATACATCAGCGCACTACGCGACTTTATCCGAGCGCTATTCACGACTTACCCCGCCCACAAACAAACCTACCATCCACCCCATCTGTGTAGGAGGACCGCCATGGGCGCACTTCGAGCAGCACAATGGCAGTACGACAACCAGTTGCCGCCTCCGGTGAGCGAGAGCGCGGCTGAGGAAGCTGAGGCGCGCTGGTTCGACGATGGCATCGCGGATGCTGTTGGCGCGCCGTAACGTAGTCTTCCAGCGCAACTTCCACCAGCGTGGCGTGACCTACGAGCGCTTCGCCCAAGCGGTGGATGAGTTCGCGATGGGCCAGCTTGAAGAGATAGCTCGGCAGCTACGCACTCCTTTTGCCAAGGAAGCGGTGCTGGCCCAGGCCGAGGACGCGGAATGAATCCCCACAGCGTGGCGGTGAGCGCCATCGAGGCAGCAATCGAGACGATGCTTCTACCGGGTCTGGCCCGGTGGAGGATGCGAAGGCGGAGACGATGGTCGTCGCCTACTTCTCCATCCTCGATCCTCGTCATCGACTCCAACGAGTTCAAACATTACTGCGAGCGCATTCGGCGTATTGCCGTTCGGCGCAAGGAGGCTGCATGACAACGCCACTGATCACCACGCTCATTGATGAGCAGGTCGCTGAACTGCCCGAGAGTCAGGCAATGCCCGGCGACCGGGTGCTGATGTTGTTCAAGGGTCCAACCTTCGCGGCCGCGATGCACCAGGCCGAACTGGCCAGTATCGAAAATCCGCAGGCCTGGAACTGCCGGGCCTGCATCTGCGGAGAGTCGACCTTGGGCTACGAGGTTCGGGTGTGAACTCCTACCAGCGGGCCCGCCACTTGGTCATTTGGCGCGAAATCAACACCCAAAGAGCCCGGCACCGGGCCAGGCTTTTACATTTAGGCCCATCTACAGCTGAACGTTATTCCAATGGGCGCTTGTGATAACTATAACGCTCTGCATGGGATACCCTCGATGGGTCCGGCGGGCCCTGCTTCTGCCCTCTTCGAAAGGGAGGGCTGTCGAAATTGTCGTCACAGTTCTCTTGGAAAGCGCTCTCACTCTGATCGACTGATCTCTGTAGCCGCCCCTCATTATCGGCTGGCTGACTGACCTGTCTGTCACTATCTACGCCATACCTATCTCTGGACATACACACCTCTCAATGCTCAGAAGTCCTGAGCTATTTGAGTATGCGCTTCCCACTCTTCCAGAAGAGATAAAGCGGACCACTGGGACAGGGCTTGGGCTGAGTTGGCATCCAGATCGTATGCTCAATCCAGCTCACTCATACGCCTGTCGCCTGTTTCTTTCATTTTGAAAAGGAGGGTGAAACTGCCGGTAAGGCTTTGCCGTAGCTCTTGGGGCATTGCGAAGGAAAAATGGATGAGCCACGAACCATCTTTCAATCGAAATGTATCACCCCGGTAAAGAGCTACATCCGCCTCGCTCACTCCAATCCGCACGGCAATATCTGAATCACTTGGCGCATCAAACAAGGTTGTGCCCTCACGTGTTGCTGCTGACCGAAAACTGACCCAGTAGAGGCTGTTCTGCCGACTGAAAACTGACCCAGGTGTTCAACTGCTTCTGCTCAATTTTTGAGCAGGAGAACACAGGGTGATCAGTATGGAAATGATGGGCAAAATTCGCCGGATGTATTTCCGCGACAAGCTGTCGCTGCATGAGATAGCCAAGCGCACCGGGTTGGCGCGCAACACGATTCGCAAGTGGGTCAGAGCACCTGAGGCCAAGCCGCCGGTCTACCAACGCCGCGCGATCTTCAACAAACTCAGCCCTTTTCACGCCACGCTGGAGCAGGCGCTAAAAGCCGATTCGCTGCGGCCCAAGCAACAGCGGCGCAGTGCCAAGGCGCTGTTGGCGCAAATCAAAGCCGAAGGTTATGACGGTGGCTACAGCCAGCTCACCGCGTTTATCCGTGCCTGGCGAGGGGGACAGGGCAAGGCGTCGCAGGCCTTTGTGCCGCTGACCTTTGCTCTTGGCGAGGCGTTTCAGTTTGACTGGAGCGAGGAAGGCTTGCTGGTCGGCGGCATTTACCGGCGTATGCAGGTGGCACATCTGAAGCTGTGTGCCAGCCGTGCGTTCTGGCTTGTGGCGTATCCGAGCCAGGGCCATGAGATGTTATTTGACGCCCATACACGCTCGTTCGGCTCCTTGGGCGGCGTGCCGCGCCGGGGCATCTACGACAACATGAAGACCGCCGTCGACAAGGTCAATAAGGGCAAAGGCCGGGCGGTGAATGCGCGCTTTGCGGTGATGTGCGCGCATTACCTGTTCGATCCGGACTTCTGCAACGTCGCCGCTGGTTGGGAAAAGGGCATCGTTGAAAAGAACGTGCAAGACAGCCGCAGGCGTATCTGGCTAGACGCCCAGGACTGCCAGTTTCACTCCTTCGAGGAACTCAATGCCTGGCTGGGCCAGCGCTGCCGCGCGCTTTGGAACGAGCTGACGCACCCTCAATACAGCGGGCTCAGTGTGGCCGAGGTACTGGAGTTGGAGCGCGCCGAACTGATGCCTATGCCCGCGGCCTTCGACGGTTACGTCGAGCGGCCTGCGCGGGTCTCCAGCACCTGCCTGGTCAGTGTCGGGCGCAACCGTTACTCGGTGCCGTGTGAGTACGCGGGTAAGTGGGTCAGCAGCCGTTTGTATCCGACCCGCATCGAGGTGGTGGCCGATGATGCGCTGATTGCCAGCCATGCGCGCTTGCTGGATCGCGAACAGGTCAGCTACGACTGGCAGCACTACATCCCGCTGATTGAGCGCAAGCCCGGCGCGCTGCGCAACGGAGCGCCCTTTACTGATCTGCCAGCGCCGCTGCGTCAGCTTAAGCACGGTCTGGGGCGTCATGCCGGCGGTGACCGGATCATGGCGCAAGTCCTGGCTGCCGTACCGGTCGCCGGACTCGATGCCGTGCTGGTAGCCGTTGAGCTGGTACTGGAGAGCGGCAGCCTGAGCGCCGAACACATCCTCAATGTCGTGGCACGGCTGACAGCATCCGAACCGCCGCCCAGCGTCGAAACCCACTTGTCGCTCAAGGAAGCCCCCGTCGCCAACACGGCGCGCTACGACCGCCTGCGTGGCCAGACCAAGGAGATCGGTCATGCGTGATTTGATGGCGGAACTCAAGGAACTGCGCCTGCACGGCATGGCCACGGCCTGGGCGGAGTTAACTGCACAGGGTGAGTCGAACACAGCCTCATCCAAGTGGCTGCTCGAACACCTGCTGGAACAAGAGCACACAGATCGCGCCATGCGCTCGGTGAGCCACCAGATGAACATGGCCAAGCTGCCGATGCACCGCGATCTGGCCAGCTTCGATTTCAACGCCTCTAGCGCCGACGCACGCCTGATCAGCGAGCTGGCCAGCCTGGCCTTTACCGACACCGCGCAGAACGTGGTGCTGATCGGTGGGCCAGGCACCGGTAAAACCCACCTAGCCACCGCGCTGGCCGTGTCCGGCATCACCCGGCACGGTAAGCGCGTGCGCTTCTACTCCACGGTCGATCTGGTCAATCTGCTGGAGCGCGAAAAACACGACGGCAAAGCCGGGCGGATCGCCCAGGCACTGCTGCGCATGGATCTGGTCATCCTCGACGAACTGGGTTATCTGCCGTTCAGCCAGGCTGGCGGTGCGTTGCTGTTTCACCTGCTGTCCAAGCTGTACGAACACACCAGCGTGGTGATCACCACCAACCTGAGCTTCGCCGAATGGTCGAGCGTGTTCGGCGACGCCAAGATGACCACCGCCCTGCTGGATCGGCTGACCCACCACTGCCACATCGTCGAAACCGGTAACGAGTCCTATCGCCTGCAACACAGTAGCTTGGCGGCCCAGGCCAAGATCAAATCACGGGAGCGAAAGCGTAAGGGCGGCCAGGAACCGGAGGACGATGAGCCGTTCTGATTTCATGGCGACGACGGCCTGCTACATGGCTGCGTGTGGCAGGTCTTAAACAACTGAACTGGGCTAGCGAAGGAGTGGGGGCAACAGCAGCTGCGCTGGTAGACTTATCCACAGTTGCTGGTAACAAAATCAGCAATCCGCCCTGGGTCAAATTTCAATCGGCAGGGTGGGTCAATTTTCCATCAGCGCCAACACCCTCACGTTCACCATGGAGCGAGCAAGCAGTGCATCTGGGCGCGCTATCGTTTGTGAATCGGCTTGGCCGTGTGAGGGTTCGTCCAAACGACCTTCGGCTTGCTCGCTAGCACGCCGCTGACTCCAGAAGGAACGCTTTCAATTTGGCCTCCCTGCTTGATGAACAAGTCAGTCTGTTCATTCAAGCGCTCATGGGCACGCTGCGTCTCTGGGGATATGGCCTGGTGCATAAAAGCTACCTCTTAAGTGAGAAGCCGCAGAAAACGGCTACGCAGTCACTATACAGGGAATTTGAAGCACCCGTGGGAATTAGAGCAAGATACTGAAAAATGCCGACATAATAAACGCAAAATCCTGCAAGTTTTGTTTAGAAATCCGTAAACCAAACCATCCGCCGCCGCTATAGCGCAGCATCTGCAAGCATTTATCGCCGCTTTTCTTCGCGTCCCGGTGAGGCGCAAATGCCCGCCATAGCGCACAACCATAGCCGACGCACAGGCCGCTTGGCCTACATCAGGGCTTGACCTGGCATTTCCCCTATTTCAACTGACGGCGCCGGCCTGGCGCGAGGTTTTCCAATGCCCACAACCAACATGCGCATCTGGGAGCAGGTGCAGACCACCGATACCCGCTGCACCAAGAACGCCGAGGTCGGCGGCCAGAAGATCACCAACCTGAACGGCACCGCGATGGTCATGAAGGCGACCGAAATGTTCGGCCCGGTCGGTATCGGTTGGGGCTGGAAGGTGCTTGAGGAGCGATTCGACGACGGTCACGAGGTGTTTTCCGGCGAAGGCGACAAGCGAATCTGCTTGGGCCGGGAGATCGGCCACACCGTCAAAATCCAGCTCTGGTTCATGCAGGACGGCCAGCGCGGCGAGGTCGAGCAGTACGGGTGCACCCGGCACCAGTACAAGACCAAGTACGGCATGACCTCTGATGGTGAGGCGCCGAAGAAGTCGTTGACCGACGCCATCAAGAAAGCCCTGTCCATGCTGGGCTTCAGCGCCGATGCGTATGCCCATCCTACGTCGCCGGCGTCATCAAGGTGGACGTGGCAGCTTTCTGGGCCGAGCAACCTTTTGACCTTGGCATGGACTCGGACTACGGCAACTGCGACCTTTGCTGGAAGAAGAACGAGGCCAAGCTGATTAGGACCATCCAGGAAGATCCTTCCCGGGTGATCTGGTGGTCCGGCACCGAAGAACGGTTCGGCCAGGTGTTCAGACAGGACCGCCCTAATTACCGGTCGCTTGCCTGGTCAGCGGACCAACGCGCCAGGCAGACGGATTTTGATTTCGACTACTTAGCCGAAGACATCGACTGCTTCTGTGGGGACTGAAGTGTCGCTACAGACTCACCAGTTGCAGGCCCAAATCCAACCCAGACCCAATAAAGAGCAAGAACCAAAACAGCAGCAACCATGGGGTAGGTTGCGAAATTCAAGACGTAAGAGCCCCAAACCTTTGCCGACATCGTAAATTTCTGCCACCCATCCATAGGGTAGTCCTCAGGCATTTCAAGCTTTGCCCGGAGGTAATCGCCTCGAAAATCGTTGTTCGAGTGGGTCTCGTAAAGCTTCAGGACGTCGTGGTACCCCTTCCAGCTCTCGTCATATTTCTTCTGGTCGAAGGTACCTGCAGTTTTATGTGGGTGAGCCTCCTGCTTCAGCTCGCCTAGCTTAGAGGCGTAGGAATACATCTTCTCTGACCTGTTGGAAAAGTCGTTCTTCTCGATCAGCAGCGAATACACAAGCACCGCGATCGATGCAAAAACCTGAAGAAGGACTACCTCCTTCCTTTTGATATTTGCGCCTAGATCGTAGGCCTGCATTAGAGATACCAGGATCAGAACCAGAGACAGGATGACGACCGTATAGGTCGAAAGCTTCGCATGCAGGCGCAGGCGCCGAGAGGCATGAAACCTAGTTTTCGACGTGGCATCCATCTTCTTGTACAGATTCTTAAAGCTATCAGTTCCCGACATTGCGCGTCCTCCGTGCGACAGGCGCGCATCTTATAATTGAGGCTTTCCCAGCCCACAGAAAACCGATCCAGCAACACCGACCCACGCGATGTGCTCATCAGGCTCAACCCGCTAGGCCTGAGCGAGCAAGAACTGCGCAAGGACAGTAATGGCTTCGAAGACCAGCGCACCCACAGCGACTACCTGCTGTTCCTGGCTGGCTACCGCGAAACGCACCAGCAACCCCTCTCCCCTATCACGAGCAGGCTACCTGGTCGGATTTTGGGAGAGTTTCTGTGGCAATGCGGCGAGCCCGTCCGACGCCCCAGGCTAAAGCCCTGGTCATTGATTCACCGGGACGGGAATCGAACGCCTCCTCGTGAAGGGCCATGCCCGTCGAGGCATAGACTCCAATGAACATTTGCGTGTTACCTGCGCGCGACAGTCGCACCTGGACATCTATGTGCGTTCCATCGCCAAGGGTCTCGTCATGAGTGCGGTGGTGAAGCGAAGGATCAGCCCATTGCCAGAAAACTTCACCGCGTATCCTCATGTCGATCTCCTACGACTTTAGTTGTATGCGATAGGTGAACGTTCACAATAGCGAACACGAAGCGGTTATCAACCGCAGCGGGAGATACTGAAAACTGAATCGGACAAGCGGCGATCAGCCTTCGTCCGGCGGCTCAGGCAGGTGCATCGTTGCAGCAAAAGCCATCCATTCTTCAAAAATGCGTCGGTGCTGGTCGCAATCCGATCGCCAGTTGGAGGAGGACGTCACACCATACACAACCTGACTCATCGTTTGAGCCGTGTAGGTATCGAGCTTTCGAAGCAGTTCGTACGCATGAAACTGTTGATCCTTGCTAATAGAGCTCATGTGATCCACCGCTGATGAGGAGCGAAGCACTCCTCGTGACCGGTGGACACCCCGCCACAGATTAAAGTCACCAGAACTTAAACTTTTTTCGCCAACTGCCGCGATATGGCGGCCAAGGACGAAGTCATGCCTGAAGACAGCAACCGGCTTGGCCGGACCACTTCCGCTATATCGACGAGATTAGCACTGACGGGATAGGCGCCGGTTTGCGTATCCGGATAAAGCGAAGGCCCTTCATTCCTACAAAGTGAGGAAGCGGCACCAGCTCGGACATGCCCAGCTCGCCATGGAGCGTGCCAAGACTGCTCTGGAAGATCTCAATGGCGTGGACGCGATTGCAGACGAGCGACTGTGCTCGGGTGGCGACTTCATCAAAGAACTGAACTGGGATGACTATTAATGACCCGCCTCGCCCTCTGCCTCCTGCTGCTGGCCACCGGCGCCAGCGCAGGCGAATTGCGCAAAGGTGTTGACGCCTTCCAGGACGACGAGCGCGGCGCAACCTGCTGGACCTTCGGTTTCGACTGGCGCGACGGCATCAGCTGCATCCCCGACAGCCAGCTGCAGGCCGGCAACCAGCTCCAGCTTTCCCCGCACGAAACCCAACCCGAACCTACACCCGCTCTGGCGCCTGGGCGCTGGATTGATGAGAGGTATCAGCCGTGAGCCCCAGGATTGTCCCAAATGGCCGGGGTCAACAAAATCCGCAGGCATTAAAAAAGCCCCGCAACCTCAATGGTTGCGGGGCTTTCGAATGGTGGAGGCCGAGGTCGGAATCGAACCGGCGTAGACGGATTTGCAATCCGGAGCATAACCACTTTGCTACTCGGCCTCAAATGTCGGATCTAGCAGCTTGCGCTTCGCTATCTCCTTGAAACGCTGAACCTTTTTCAAAGTTTGCTGCGTTTCGATGGGCGCCATTATGTCTTCATTCCTTTAACCTTGCAACCCCCTGAACGAAAAAAAATTTCAACGGGTTCAAGGTGTTAGCGCAGGCGGCCGAGTTTACTCCACAAGCCCACCACTGTGTTCTCCACGGTGCCACTGGCAGCCATGCCGATTCGCTCCTGCAGGCTCTTGCGTTCGGCGTAGTGCAGGTGGAACAGGTTGGCGTTGCGCGCGCGTTCGCTGAGGTACTCGTCGCTGGTCTGCAACTCGTCCACCAGCTTGCGGTTGAGTGCCGCGACGCCCAGCCAGACTTCGCCGGTGGCCACTTCGTCGATGTGCAGCTGCGGGCGATAGCGGGAAACGAAGTCCTTGAACAGCTGGTGGGTGATGTCCAGGTCTTCCTGGAACTTCTCCCGGCCTTTCTCGGTGTTCTCGCCGAACACGGTCAGGGTGCGCTTGTATTCACCGGCGGTCAGCACTTCGAAATCGATGTCGTGCTTCTTCAGCAGGCGGTTGACGTTGGGCAGCTGCGCCACCACGCCAATGGAACCCAGTACGGCGAACGGTGCGCTGACGATCTTCTCGCCAATGCAGGCCATCATGTACCCGCCACTGGCGGCTACCTTGTCGATGCACACGGTCAACGGGATGCCGGCCTGGCGAATGCGCGCCAGCTGCGATGCGGCCAGGCCATAGCTGTGCACCAGGCCACCACCGCTTTCAAGGCGTAGCACCACCTCGTCGCGCGGGGTGGCGAGGGTGAGCAGCGCGGTGATTTCGTTGCGCAGGCTTTCGGTGGCAGAAGCTTTGATGTCGCCATCGAAATCCAGCACGAAGACCCGGCCCTTTTCCTCGGCCTTGCCCTTCTTCTGCCGCTTTTCCGCCTTGGCCTGCTGCTTGCGCAGGGCCTTGAGCTGGGCCTTGTCGAGTAGGCCGGATTCCAGGCGCTCGCGCAGGTCCTTGTAGAACTCGTTCAGGCGAGTGACCTGCAATTGCCCACCCGATTTGCGCCGCCCCTTGCCGCGCAGCCCGGCGATGGCCGACAGCACTATCAGGATGGCGATGACCAGGGTGGCGGTTTTGGCGAGAAAGCTTGCGTATTCAGCAAGAAACTCCACGTTGACTCCTTAAAGACTTGCGCCACTACGGCGCGTAACTGTAGCAAGCATACCGTTGCGCCTGAGGTGCTGCCAGCCGTGGCAAACGCTGGCAACACCTTTCAAACAACCTTTTCAAACGCTTGTATGTTTTTTCGTTGACAGCCCGTGTGCCGCATCCTAACCTCGCAGCAACCTCCAACAGGCCGGAACCTTTCGTGGGCAACCTCTACCTGATCCGACATGGCCAAGCCTCCTTCGGCGCCGATGACTACGATGTCCTCTCGCCCGTGGGCGTGCGCCAGAGCCAGGCCCTGGGTGAGCACCTGGCCCAGCTCGGTGTAAGGCTGGACCGCTGCGTGGCAGGCGACCTGCGCCGCCAGCAGGATACCGCGCGCCTAGCCCTGGATGCATTGCACGCCAATGGCTGCCCGGTGCCGGCTGTTGAGACCGATACAGCATTCAATGAGTTCGATGCCGATGGTGTGATCCGCGCCTTGTTGCCCGGGCTGCTGCCTCAGGAGCCCGACGCCCTGCACATCCTGCGCAATGGCGCGCAGCACCGCAGCGAGTTCCAGCGCCTGTTCGCACTGATGGTGCAGCGCTGGCACGATGGCGAACATGCCGACGATGACCTGGAGACCTGGCAGGCGTTCACCGCCCGCGTGCAAGGCGGCCTGCAGCGCGTACTGGATGCTGCCGGTAGCGGCGACAATATCGCCATCTTCACCTCGGGCGGTACCATTGCCGCCCTGCTCCACCTGGTTACCCGTATTACCCCCGGACAGGCGTTCGCGCTGAACTGGCAGATCATCAACACGTCGCTCAGCCAGCTGAAGTTCCGCGGCCGCGACGTGGCACTGGCTTCCTTCAACAGCCAGGCCCATGTGCAGCTGTTGAGGGCGCCGGAGCTTGTCACCTATCGATGAGCCCGGCTTGTTGTGTCCCTGCGGGGACGTGTAAATCACTCTATAAGGAATGCGCCATGACCTCCGTAGCTGATGCCGTCAAAAAGATGCAAGAGAAGTTCAACCCATCCGCTGCCGCCGGCCTGGACCTGGTGTTCGGCTTCAACATCACCGACGAAGACAAGCGCTACGCGCTGATCGTCAAGGACGGCACCTGCGACCTGCAGGAAGGCGAAAACCCGGATGCCAACTGCACCCTGGTGATGGATAGCGAAACCCTGAAGGGTATCGTCAGCGGCGAAACCGACGGCATGCAGGCATTCATGGGCGGCAAGCTGCGCGTTGAAGGCGACATGATGCTGTCGATGAAGCTCAGCGAGCTGTTCCCGTCCTGAGGGCTGGAAATAGCGGATGATCGAAAAACCGAAGCCTGACCGGCTTCGGTTTTTTTTTGCCCGTGCCCAACAGCCCGCACAAGGCCGCCTGGCTTGTGGGCACTTCCACAAAAACAAGTGAGCGCTATCAAGGCAGTTGATCAAACAGCAACACCCTCACCTATATGGCATCTGGCACGCTTGTCCCATCCCCGGCGGACCATTAGATTAGCCAATAGTCCTTGCGATCGAGAATAAGGAAAACGCATGACGCTCACCGACCAGTCCACCCAGGTACGCCCCGGCGAAGAACTCGACGCGGCTGTCATCGACCCTTACCTCAAAGCCAACATCCCCGGCCTGGATGGCCTGCCGAGCATCAGCCAGTTCCCTGGCGGCGCCTCCAACCTTACCTACCTGGTCAGCTACCCGGGCCGCGACTTCGTGCTGCGCCGTCCACCGTTCGGGCAGAAGGCCAAGTCGGCCCACGACATGGGCCGCGAGTTTCGCATCCTCAACCAGCTCAACAGCGGCTTCCCCTACTGCCCCAAGGCCTATGTGCACTGCACCGACAGCAGCCTGATCGGCGGAGAGTTCTATGTGATGGAGCGGGTCAAGGGCGTTATCCTGCGCTCGGACATCCCGGCCGAGCTGGACCTTGACGCCAACCGCACCGAGGCCCTGTGCAAGAGCTTCATCGACCGCCTGGTGGAACTGCACCAGGTGGACTACAACGCCTGCGGCCTGGCCGACCTGGGCAAACCGGAAGGCTATGTGCAGCGCCAGATCGAGGGCTGGACCAGCCGCTATGAAAAGGCCCTGACCCCTGACGCCCCGCGCTGGGAACAGGTGACCGCCTGGCTGCATGAGAAAATGCCCGCCGACCACCCGCGGCCCGGCATCGTGCACAACGACTACCGTTTCGACAACGTGATCCTCGATGCCGACAACCCCATGCGCATCATCGGTGTGCTGGACTGGGAAATGGCCACCCTGGGCGACCCGCTGATGGACCTGGGCAACAGCCTGGCCTACTGGATCGAGGCCGACGACCCGGCGCCAGTGCAGCTGATGCGTCGCCAGCCGAGCAACGCACCGGGCATGCTCACCCGCCGCCAGTTCGTCGATTACTACGCCGAGCGCGCCGGCATCCGCCTGGACAACTTCGATTACTACTATTGCTATGGCCTGTTCCGCCTGGCCGGCATCGTCCAGCAGATCTACTACCGCTATTACCACGGCCAGACCCAGGACAAGCGCTTTGCCCAGTTCATCCACATGAACCGCTTGCTGGAGCAGATGACCTTGCAGGTCATCGCCAAGTCCAGCCTCTGAGCCCCGACCTCGACGACGGATAACAAGGAAAACAGCATGTCCAAGACCCACCTGTTCGACCTCGACGGCAAGATTGCCTTCGTTTCCGGCGCCAGCCGTGGTATCGGCGAGGCCATCGCCCACCTGTTGGCCCAGCAAGGTGCCCATGTGATCGTGTCCAGCCGCAAGCTCGACGGTTGCCAGCAGGTGGCTGACGCCATCATCGCCGCCGGTGGCAAGGCAACGGCGGTAGCCTGCCACATCGGTGAACTGGAGCAGATCCAGCAGGTGTTTGCCGGCATCCGCGAACAATTCGGGCGGCTGGACATCCTGGTCAACAATGCCGCTACCAACCCGCAGTTCTGCAACGTGCTGGATACCGACCCGGGTGCTTTCCAGAAGACCGTGGACGTGAACATCCGGGGCTACTTCTTCATGTCGGTCGAGGCCGGCAAGCTGATGCGCGAGCATGGTGGCGGCAGCATCATCAACGTGGCGTCTATCAACGGGGTTTCACCCGGCCTGTTCCAGGGCATCTACTCGGTGACCAAGGCGGCAGTCATCAACATGACCAAGGTCTTCGCCAAGGAGTGCGCGCAGTTCGGGATCCGCTGCAACGCCCTGCTGCCAGGCCTGACCGACACCAAGTTCGCCTCGGCACTGGTGAAGAACGACGCCATCCTCAACGCCGCGCTGCAGCAGATCCCGCTCAAGCGCGTGGCCGACCCCAAGGAAATGGCCGGCGCCGTGTTATACCTGGCCAGCGATGCTTCCAGCTACACCACCGGTACCGCACTCAATGTCGACGGTGGCTACCTGTCCTGATCAGGCTTTTACTGCAACCAGGGTGTAGCTCAGGGGCAGGCGTGCGGGCTGCTCGCGCAGGCGATATTCACCGTCGTCGCCCTTGACCATCTGCCCCGGCAGCGCCTCCCAGGGGATGCTCTGGTGCTCGACCAGGACGGTCAGTTGCAGGCCGTGGGCCAGCAAGGCGCTGATCACCTCGCCCAGGCCGTGGTTCCACTCGTGGGTTTCGGTGTGGGAAAGGCGCTGCTCGGTTTCGACGTAGGTTTGGTCGTTGTGCCACACCGTCGGCTCTTCGTGTTCGAAATACGGGTATTCGAGTTGCAGGCGGTCCTGGTGGTCTTCGTTGACTGCCATCAGCATCGGGTGCCCGTCGCGCAGGAACAACCGACCACCCGGCTTCAGCAGGGCCGCGACAGTACGCGCCCACGGCTCGATGCGAGGCAGCCAGCAGAGCGCGCCGATGCCGGTGTAGACCAGGTCGAACGTGCCGGCCGGCAACACCTTGTCGGCGGCGTAGACGTCGGACTCGACATACGCGATGGGTGCCGCACAGCGCTGGGCCAACGCACGCGCCTCGGCCAGCGAAGCCGCGGAATAGTCCAGGCCACAGACCTTGGCACCAAGGCGCGCCAGCGAGAGGGTATCGGTACCGATGTGGCACTGCAGGTGGACGGCGTTGAGCCCGTCGATATTGCCAAGCAATGGCAGGTCGAAGCGTACGGTCTCGGAAAGGTGTTCGGGATGCTGGACGAGCCGTTCGACTTCGTAGTCGTTGGAAGCAGCGTGCAGCGGGGCACGTTCATCCCAGCTGGCGCGGTTGAGTTGCAGTGAGCGGTCCATGGTGTCTTCCTTGATTCGTGGGGGCTCATGCTAGCCCCCACCAATCTCCCTGCGACAGGACTGCCTTGCTAAAAATTGTAAAGCTGGCGCGGTCACTGTGGGAGCGGGCGCGCCCGCTCCCACCCGACCCCACAGAGCCCCTGCCAAGTCAACCAGCCATGTGAAGTCGCCAGCCGTTACAGGCAGGTCGCCGCCGCCGCCCGGCGCTGCAGGGCCACACCGTCGTTCTTCTGCGCGTAGTAATCCACCCGCGCCCCACCCATCTGCGGGTACACGTCCACGAACGCCTCGGCCTCACGGGTATACACGGTGAAGCCACCTTGCTTGCGTGGTTCCAGATAACCACTGGCGTCGTCGCCGAATACCTTCTCTTCCTGCCAGCTGAACTGGATGCACTGGGCCACCAGCTCTGGCGCCTTGTGCGAGTCGAGCTGCGCGGTCGGCTTGCCGCCTCGGGCCGTTTCCATGGTCGCAGAAGCACAACCGACCAGCATCAACGCCGCGGCCATCGGCAGAATCGCACGCATGTTCCATCCTCAGGATAAAAAAGAAGGCGACTCTAGCACTGGCAAGCATCGCGAGTGAATTGTCGCGCTCAGGTGGCTGTCGCAGATAAGGCATTCCGTCACAAGGAGATAACCATGAAACTGCACCACCTGCTGTTCGCCGTCCTTGCCAGCCTGCCCCTGGCTGCCACCGCAGCCCCCTCCAACGAAGAAAGCGTCACCACACCAGAAACCCACAACCGAGAGCTCAAGGTCGGCGACAAGGCACCCGACCAGTACAAACGCGATGACCAGGCTATCAAGGACTGGAAAGCCAAGGGCCTGCCAGCACCGGAAAAGGAAAGCCACTGGGTAAACATGGGTGGGCGCTACGTGCTGGTGCAGATCACCAACGGTGTGGTGCTGGCGATCCAGCCAGCCCGCTGATTCAACACTCTTCACTCCCGCCGCTCTCGCTGGCACGACAATTTTTTGCCTGCCAGCGAAACCAAATGGATCCTTTCCAGTCTCAGGAGGTGTGCCGTAAACCATTGCGGATCAAGGACCTATATCGTGATGACCCGTCTTGCAAGCCTTTCACTGATTGCTGTTGTCCTGCTGACTGCCGGGTGCCATAGCCATCGCTACCATGACGACGACGATGGCTGGCGTGACCGTGACCATCGCCACCACCATCGGCATGACCGCGACGACGATGATGACGACTATCGTCGATATCGTGGTGACCGCTACTACCGCTGAAACGTCTTTTTCAACCCTGGCCCGCCGCCCATTGCGCGGCACCTTAACCTGATGATTCCTTTGAGGTTCGTATCATGCGTCTGACTCTGCCTTCCCTTGCCCTCGGCCTGCTGCTGTGCCAGGGCGCTTTCGCCGGTGACGGTACCGCCGCCATTGGCGGTGGCCTGGGTGGTGTTCTGGGTAACGTTGTCGGTCAACAGATCGGCGGCAAAACGGGGGCGGCCATCGGCGCCGGCCTCGGCGGCGCAGCCGGCAGTGCGGTAGGTGCACGCAAGGGCAACCGTACCGAAGCCGCCATTGGCGGTGGCCTGGGCTCGGCGGGCGGTTCGCTGCTGGGCGGCGCGGTGGGCGGCAAGACCGGCTCCACCGTGGGTGCCGGCCTGGGTGGTGCGGCCGGTGGTGCCATCGGCAACCACCTGGGCGACAACAACGGCAAGCACCACCGTCACCGTCACTGATTCCAGTGACAAAGGGGCCGCAATGCGGCCCCTTTTGTTTTGCAAACCCTGCAGTACATCAACACCCCCTTCAGCACAATCCGGCACACTGGCTGCTACTGTCTATCGTGCCCCCGTGTGAAGGAACACCCCCTCCCCATGAACCAAGAGCTGCTATGGGTCCTCGGCCTGCTGGCCATCGTCATCACCCTGTTCGTCATCAACCGCCCACGCATGGACGTGGTCGCGCTACTGGTGATCCTCGCCCTGCCGCTGTCGGGCATCCTCACCGTGGAGCAGGCGCTGGCCGGTTTCAGTGACCCCAACGTGGTGTTGATCGCCGCCTTGTTCGTGATCGGTGAAGGCCTGGTGCGCACCGGCATTGCCTACCGTATCGGCGAATGGATGAGCGAGCGGGCCGGCAACAGCGAGGCACGCCTGCTGGTGTTGCTGATGGTAGCCGTGGCGGGGCTGGGTTCGATGATGAGCTCCACCGGCGTGGTGGCCATTTTCATTCCGGTGGTGCTGAGCATCGCTGCACGCCTGCAGCTTTCGCCCGCCCGCCTGATGATGCCGCTGGCTTTCGCCGGCCTGATCAGCGGCATGCTCAGCCTGGTGGCCACACCGCCCAACGTGGTGGTACACAGCGAGCTGGTACGCCATGGCGAAGCGGGCTTCAGCTTCTTCAGCTTCACCCCGTTCGGCCTGGTGGTGCTGGTGCTGGGCATCGGCTACATGCTGCTGACCCGGCACTGGCTGAATGGCGAAGTGCGCAAGGACGGCCGCGTGGAAAGCCGCCGCACCCTGCTGGACCTGGTGCTGGACTACAAGCTCAATGGCCGTGAACGGCGCCTGCGCATCCGCCCCCATTCACCGCTGATCGGTCATACCCTGGGCGAGCTGGAGCTGCGCACCCGGCATGGCGCCAACGTGATCGGTATCGAGCGCCAGCACAAGTTCACCACGCGGGTGATCGCCGCCGACTCCAGCACCGTGCTGCACCAGGGCGATGTGCTGCTGCTCGACCTGTTCGCCAACCGCGACGACCTGCGCAGCCTGTGCCAGACCATGCAGCTGGAGCCGCTGCACTTCAAGGCCGCCTACTTCATTGACCAGTCCCAGGAGCTGGGCATGGCCGAGGTATTGCTGCCACCAGGTTCGAAACTGCTCGGCAAGAGCATCCTCGAACTGGCCTTTCGCACTCGCTTCGACCTCAACGTTGTCGGCTTGCGCCGCGAGCAGGTGGCGATCGAAGAACAGCTGGTGGAAGAAAAGCTGCGCCTGGGCGACACCCTGCTGGTAGTCGGCCCGTGGAAAGCCGTGCGCCAGTTGCAAAGCAAGCCCAAGGACTTCCTGGTACTGAGCCTGCCCGCAGAAATCGACCTGGTCGCGCCCGCCCGCACCCGCGCACCACAGGCGTTGCTGAGCCTGGCGGTGATGGTCGGGCTGATGGTCAGCGGCGCGGTCCCCAATGTCATTGCCGCGCTGATCGGCTGCCTGCTGATGGGCGCAGGCCGCTGCATCGACATGAACAGCGCCTACCGGGCCATCCACTGGCAAAGCCTGGTGCTGATCGTCGGTATGCTGCCCTTTGCCCAGGCACTGCAGAAAACCGGCGGCATCGACCTGGCAGTGGGCGGCCTGGTCAGCGTGCTGGGCGGTGCCGGCCCCAGCGCCATCCTCGCCTGCCTGTTCGCGGTCACGGCGGTGATCGGCCTGTTCATCTCCAACACGGCCACTGCGGTACTGATGGCACCCGTGGCCGTCAGCACCGCCACGCAGCTGGGCATGTCGCCCTACCCGTTTGCCATGACCGTGGCGCTGGCTGCCTCGGCGGCCTTCATGACGCCGGTGTCATCGCCGGTGAACACCCTGGTACTTGGCCCGGGGCAATACCGCTTCGCTGACTTTGTCAAAGTTGGCGTGCCGTTCACCATACTGGTAATGCTGGTGACCGTGTTGATGGTGCCGTGGTTCTTTGGGCTGTAGGGTTTGGCTACGAATGAAGGCAATTTGGCATTATCTCGACCGATCGCGGCAGATTGACATCAAGTCCCCTGACGAAACACACTTATGCGCAATTGCCCCAGGTGCTTCAAGCCGTTGTCCTGGATTTCGTTCCCGCCTTGCCGGTCGAGCCCATGGTTTTTCCAGCCCAATCGCGCTTGTTGCACTACGTCGTTCTACTCGGCCTGACCTTCGCCCTGACCCTGGGTGGCATCCTGGCCCGCCCGATCGAATCCCTGTCGCTGTTCTGGCCGGTCAATGCGGTCCTGGCTGGGGTGCTACTGCGCTACCCCCGCCAAGCCACGCTGACGGGCTTTACCCTGGTCTGGCTGGCCATGGTCGGCGCCGACCTGCTGTGCGGCAGCGCCTGGGTGCCTGCCCTGTGGTTCAACCTGTGCAACCTGGGCGTGGTGGTCACCCTCTGGCTGATGCTCTCGCGCTTGCCACGCCTGCACCGACGGATGCGTACTCCCCACGGCGTCCTCAGCGTGTTCGGCGCCAGTGCCGCCGGGGCAATAGTGGCTGCCAGCATGGCGGCGGCAGTGGCCGCGCCGTGGTTCGAACAGTCGTTGCGCGCCACCTGGCTGGCCTGGTTCAGTGAACAGTTCTCGACCAGCGTGCTGGTGCTGCCAGTGCTGCTGACAGCCCCTACGGCACGAGCGCTGGTGCGCGGTGGCGCCCAGGCCATCCGCCTGGCGCCGTTGCTGGTGCTGCTGGCCTCGCTGGCGTTCAGCATTGCCTTCGGCGGCCCCGGGGCCATTGCCTTCCCGATTGCCGCGCTGCTGTGGTGCGCCTGGACTTACTCACCGTTCCTGGTTTCTCTGCTGACACTCACCGCTGGCAGCACGCTGATCGTGGCGGTGGCGCAAAACCTCATGCATTTCAGCGTGCCGCAAAGCGAGCCCGGAGTGACCACACTGATGTCGGCGCGCCTGGGCATCGCCATGCTGGTGCTCGGGCCGCTGGTGGTGGCCTGCGTCAGCCAGGCAAACCGCAGCCTGATGGCCCGCCTGGCGCATCAGGCCAGCATCGACCACCTCACCGGTGTGCTCACCCGCAGCGCCTTCACCCGCCGCGCCAACGCGCTGCTGGAAAGCCGCCAGCAACACGCCCAGGCGCTGCCGCTGACCCTGATGATGCTGGACATCGACCACTTCAAGTCGATCAATGATGTCCATGGCCATGCGGTCGGTGACCAGGTGCTGCGCCAGTTCGCCAGCACCCTGCAGGACCAGTTGCACGATGGTGAACTGTTCGCTCGCCTGGGCGGCGAGGAATTTGTCGTGGTCCTACCGGGCCTGGCGCCAGATCGGGCCAAGTTCACTGCCGAGCGCCTGCGCCGTGCGGTGCAGGACCTGCATGTGATGCAGGCCGGCCAGTCCCTGCAGATTACCGTCAGTATCGGCCTGGCCGGTTGTGCCGCCGACATGCCGGCCCCCACCCTCGATGAACTGCTGGCACGCGCCGATCAGGCGCTGTACCGCGCCAAGGCCCATGGCCGCAATCGCGTCGAACAGGCCGAGCCACAACGCCAGGCGATGTGAACTAGCCACCCAGCAGGTCCCACGTCAACTTGGCGATCAGCACGCACAAGAGCACCAGGAACAACCCACGCACAAAGCCCGCGCCCTTGCGCACCGCCAGCCAGGTACCGGTCAGCGCGCCGAGGATGTTGCAAGCCGCCATGGGCAAGGCGATGGCGTACAGCACATTGCCTGATGGCACGAAGAACACCAGCGCCGCCAGGTTGGTGGCGATGTTCACCACCTTGGCCGACGCCGAGGCGTGCAGAAAGTCCAAAGCGAAGAAGCGGATGAACAGGAAGATCAGGAAGCTGCCAGTACCCGGACCGAACAGGCCGTCGTAAAAACCGATCGCGCCACCGATCAGCACCGCCAGGCACTGCTCCTTGCGGCCGATCCTTGTGGGTTTGTGCAGCGTGCCGAAGTCCTTCTTGCAGAAGGTGTAGATGGCCATCAGCACGATCAGCACCAGCACCGCCGGGCGCATCACGCTGGGCGGCACCAGCGACACCGTGGCGGCACCGGCGAACGACATTACGAACGCACTGAGCGCTGCCGGCACGATCAACCCCCAGTCCAGCGTCACCCTGCGGATGAACGAACGCGCAGCGAAGGCCGTGCCACACACCGACGCCAGCTTGTTGCTTCCGAGCAATGCCGCCGGTTGCGCGGTGGGCAGCACGTTGAACAAGGCCGGAATCTGGATCAGCCCACCGCCACCCACGGCGGCGTCGATCAGCCCAGCGGCGAAGGCGAACACGGAAAGCACAGCGATATCCATCATGACGCGGTTCCAGGCAGTGAAGACGCCTGCAAGGCTAATCAAAGTGCCGCGCTTGTGTTGAAATGCCATATTGCGAAAACTGCAACGAGGAGCAAGCAATGGCATTGGACATGCTGCGGGAAATCCAGGCGTTCGTCAGCGTGGCGCACAAGCGCAGCTTCGTCGCCGCCGCCCGCGCCCTGGGGCGCTCCCCCAGCGCGGTAACCCGCGCGGTACAAACCCTGGAAGACAACGCCGGGAGCAAACTGCTCAACCGCAACGCCAATGCCGTGACCCTGACCGAAGCCGGCGAGCGCCTGCTGCCACACGCCGAACGCTTGCTGGATGTGCAACGTGATGCCGCCGACGAACTGGCCGCGCTCAGCGGCAGTGCACAAGGCTGGATCCGCTTCGCCGTGCCGCAGGTACTGGGCGAACATGTCCTGCCCCAGGTGCTTGCCGAGTTTTCCCGCTGCCACCCCCAGGTAACCCTGGACGTGCAGTACAGCGACGGGGCCTTGGACCCGCTGCGAGGCAAGTTCGACTTCGTGGTGCGCGGTGCCTTCCCACAGTCGAGCGAGCTGATCGGCTACCCGCTGTGGGATTACCAGCGTCACCTGTATGCAAGCCCTGAATACCTGGCACTGGCCGGCACGCCACAACAACCCGAGGACCTCGAGGGCCACGCGCTGATCCTGCACACCGCCCCGCGCATCCTCAAGGCCTGGCACTTCTGCCGCGACGGCCAGATCACCAGCCTGCGCCCCAGGCCCAGGCTGCGCCTGGACTCAGGCGACGCGGTGTACCACAGCACCTTGGCCGGCGCCGGTATCGCCCGCCTGGCCGCCTGGGTCGGCGAAGCGCAGGTCAAGGCCGGGCGGCTGGTGCGGGTATGCCCGCAGTACCGCCTGACCTCCAGCAACGGCCGGGACCCGCAGATGCATGCCGTGTACCCCGCCGGCGAGCTGCCGGCGCGGGTACGCGACCTGCTGGCAGCCCTGCGCCGCGCCGGCCTGGCCTACTGAAACAACGCCCTGAAACGGCTGTTCAATTTCTGCTCAATTTGACAGAGCCCGCCACAGGCTTGGCTTGCAGAACTTTATCCACAGACCTACCCACGTTTTTTGTGGACAGTTTTCCCAGTGCAAAGAATGACTTATCGTACAAATCGGTAGGGTGAATCGGCCAACAATGAAGAGGAATGGGCCCGCCCGAAGGACAGGCAGGCCGCGAGGGATAGGTGTGGTGAACGTCAGCTTGGCGGAATGGTGCCAAGGATACCGATCAGAATGGTCAGCAGCAGAAAACCACCCAGGAATAGCGCGAGCTTGCCCATTGGAACCTCTACAAGTGTGATGCGGGAATGGGCATATTGTCGGGCTTGGGCTGATACCGTTACAGATTCAGCTTTATGGAAAAAAAGCGGATCAGATGTGAGGCACCGGTTCTTTTGTGGGAGCGGCTTTGCGTCGCGAAAGGGCCGCAGGGCGGCCCCGGCAATCTTGAGGGATGCATCGAAAACCTGAGGCCGTTGCGCACCCCTTTCGCGACACAAGGCGCCGCTCCCATAGAACTGCACATAACTCATTGAATTAGCAGGGGCCCTGTGGGAGCGGCTTCAGCCGCGAACACCGGCGCAGCCGGTGCCATGCACCGCGTTGGATTCTTCGCGGCCAAAGCCGCTCCCACCGGGTACGCGGATTGCTTGCAATTTCAGTTATCTACGCGACAGCGCAGCCCAAAGAGCTGGGCCATCTCCCACAAGAGCGGCGCATCTGGCCCTTACGCGTGACAGCAATTTTTGCAGTCATCCACGCTGTGCTAGGGTCAAGCGCTCGAACCTGCCAGGAGTGCCATCCCTTCATGACCGCTTTCGCGACCAACGCTGCCTTGTTGTTGATCGACCTTCAGATTGGTATCCACCACCCGCGCCTGGGCCGGCGCAACAACCCTGAGGCCGAACTGCGTATAGGCGATCTGCTGGCTGCGTGGCGTCGGTCAGGACGCCCGGTGATCCATGTGCGCCACCTGTCCCGCTCGGTAGACTCGGTGTTCTGGCCGGGCCAGTCCGGTTGCGAATTCCAGCCCGCATTTACCCCACTGGCCAGCGAAACCGTGTTCGACAAACATGTGCCCGATGCCTTCGCCAACTCCGGCCTGGAGCGCTGGCTGCATGCGCGCAGCATCAACGCACTGGTCATCGCCGGGGTGATTACCAACAACTCCGTGGAAGCCACCGCACGCTCGGCGGGCAATCTCGGTTTCGATGTGGTGGTGGTGGAAGATGCCTGCTTCACCTTTGACCAGCACGACCTGCAAGGCCGGCTTTGGCCGGCGGAGGATGTACATGCGCTGTCGTTGAGCAACCTGGCTCTGGATTACGCGCGCATCCTGCGCACGGAGCAGGTTCTGATCGGTGACTCGCTTCAGGTCAACCGCTGAAGCTTCTGCGCAGGCAACCAGCCAACTCGTCATTGCCATGGCGGCGACACCAGACCCAGCCATTGAGCGGGCGCACCATCTACACCTGCTCTTGGCGAAGCGGATGGGCGCAGATGCCCGATGTCTACCCGCCACTCGACCACCACCCTGCCACACCGTTTCAGCCGTACACTGCTCGCCTGTACCCTGCTGCCACCTGGCCTGCTGACGGCGGACATCACCACGGCTGCAGCACAGCAGCCCCAGCCAGCCGCTACAGCGGCGGATGACTTCGACCCGCTTAACAACTTGCCGCAGGAAGCGCCTCAGACATTCACCTAGGCGGTGATGGATGCGGACCACCTGTAGCGCGCGGGGCGGCAATTGCTACATAAGGTTTCGAAAAGCACTGCAGCCTCTGGATCAATCCGCCTTGAGGGCCTGCATTGCCAAACACCTATCATCGCCACCTACCATGCGGGCTCAGGAGGGTTTGAAAGACATGATTTGAAACGCTGACTGTAGGATCTTTTACCGCGCAATGTAGGAAGAATCTATGTAGTGGGATTTGCCTGTATGAAACATCAGTTTCTCCAGCAAATTCGAACTGCTACGGTCCAGTTTTCCTACAGCGGCACGGAAGCCTACAGCATGAGAAAAGCATGGATCCGTTCAATACCTCGGCCCTGAAACTACAGAAGAATTTGCTTAACCTGCGCCTTGAGCGTGACCGCCTGAGAAGGGAGGGCAAGGACAAGGAGGCGGACGAACTTGCGGCACCGATCGAGCGGATAGAGGCAGCTATTCGTCAATTACCGGATGACATGAAGCCAGTGACCCTGCAATAAAACCTGCGGGAGCGGGCATGACCACGCCTGCATCAAACGCCTGCAGGCTACTGATGTGGAGCAAGGTTGGGTCCAGCCTACGGATCCGATTTCCGCGCAGTTGTCAGTAATGCAATTTGGCTTGAGAGGCTGCGGCTAGCGCTCAGTAGCAAGCGAGGAGCCCGCCTCGGCGGGCTTTTTCGTGCCTGTAAGAATGGGATGAAGCCAGTTAAGTTGGAGCCTTGGCGAAACCGACCAAGCAAGAAGTATCGGAAGCGCCTAAACAAACGATACCCACGGATGGTCCCGTGGATGGTTTCCTATGCCCCAGAAACGCAAAAAGCCCTGAATAATCAGGGCTTCGAATATGGCGGAAGCGTAGAGATTCGAACTCTAGGATAGTTGCCCATCGACGGTTTTCAAGACCGTTGCCTTAAACCACTCGGCCACGCTTCCAGCTCGTTTTGCGGCCGCCATAATACCGTAATGAAACAAGCTGTCAAACTCTCTGTGTCGCGGGTTGCGGGAGCTCTGATAGACTCCTAGCATCTGAACGTTTGAAAACCACAGGTTTACCAAGGAGTGTCGCCATGCGCGAACAGGATTACGCCGTACACCACGGCCAGCAGGTCGAGCAGCAGGAGATCAGCAAGGTCCTGCGCAACACGTACAGCCTGCTGGCGCTCACGCTCGCCTTCAGCGGTGTCATGGCCTTCGTGGCCCAGCAGATGCGCGTCGGCTACCCGAACGTGTTCGTGGTACTGATCGGCTTCTACGGGCTGTTCTTCCTTACCAACAAACTGCGTGATTCGGCCTGGGGCCTGGTATCCACCTTCGCGCTCACCGGCTTCATGGGCTTTATCCTCGGCCCTATCCTCAACCGCTACCTGGGCATGGCCGGTGGCGCCGAGGTGGTCAGCTCGGCATTTGCCATGACTGCCCTGGTGTTCGGCGGCCTGTCGGCTTATGTGCTGATTACCCGCAAGGATATGAGCTTCCTCAGCGGCTTCATCACTGCGGGCTTCTTTGTCCTGCTGGGTGCTGTCGTGGCCAGCTTCTTCTTCCAGATCAGCGGCCTGCAACTGGCGATCAGCGCTGGCTTCGTGCTGTTCTCGTCGGTCTGCATCCTGTTCCAGACCAGCGCGATCATTCACGGTGGCGAGCGTAACTACATCATGGCGACCATCAGCCTATATGTGTCGATCTACAACCTGTTTGTCAGCCTGCTGCAGCTGTTTGGCATCATGGGTCGTGATGACTGATTGATATCGGCAAGAGAAAGCCCGCTTCGGCGGGCTTTTTTATGGGCGCTCAACTCATCGATTTAGCTGGAGCCTTGTGGGAGCGGGCGAGCCCGCGAACACCGGCGAAGCCGGTGCCATATACCGAGTCGCATTCTTCGCGGGCACGCCCGCTCCCACAGGTTCGACTCCTGGGAAAAAGCGCCCAATAATTGACCATAAAGTCAGATAACCGGGCGAATGGTCGTCGATCATGCCGCCATCGTGCTTTTCTCTACCCCAATTCGCCATCACCCCGTAGAATGCGCTCCTTTTTTCTTCCGGGGCAGCTTTTCGCAATGAGCTCACACGAACACAGCCCAGGCGCGGCGGCGCCTGCCAATGAACTGGTGCTTGGTCTGGAGGACAAGCCACGGCTGTTGATCGGCCTGCTGGCAGCACTGCAGCACCTATTGGCGATCATCGTGCCGATCGTCACCCCTGGCCTGCTGATTTGCCAGGCTCTGGGTGTTTCGGCACGAGATACCAACCTGATCGTCTCCATGTCACTGGTAATCTCGGGTATCGCCACTTTCGTCCAGTGCAAGCGCTTCGGGCCATTCGGTGCCGGGCTGCTGATCGTCCAGGGCACCAGCTTCAACTTCGTCGGCCCGCTGATTGCCGGCGGGGCGCTGATGGTCAAGCAAGGTACGCCGGTAGAAGGCGTGATGGCGGCCATCTTTGGCGTGGTAATCGCCGGCTCGTTCGTCGAGATGGGCGTGTCGCGCATCCTGCCCTTCGTCAAACGCCTGATTACCCCGCTGGTAACCGGCATCGTGGTGCTGATGATCGGCCTGACCCTGATCAAGGTCGGCCTGATCAGCATGGGTGGTGGCTTCGGCGCCATGGCCAATGGCACCTTCGCCAATGGCGAGAACCTGCTGCTGTCGGGCGTGGTGCTGGCGATCATCGTCATCCTCAACCGCATCCCGGTGGTGTGGATGCGCAGCTGCGCCATCATTATCGCCCTGGCGGTCGGTTATGCGCTAGCCGGCTACCTGGGCCGCCTGGATTTCAACGGCATGCACGAAGCCGCGCTGTTCCAGGTGCCGACGCCGCTGCACTTCGGCCTGGGCTTCTCCTGGGCACTGTTCATCCCGATGCTGGTGATCTACTTGGTAACTTCGCTGGAAGCCATCGGTGACGTCACCGCCACCAGCAAGGTGTCGCGCCAGCCGGTCGAAGGGCCGGTGTGGATGCAGCGGATCAAGGGCGGTGTGCTGGTCAACGGGGCCAACTCGCTGCTGGCCGGTTTGTTCAACACCTTCCCGAGCTCGATCTTTGCCCAGAACAATGGCGTGATTCAGCTGACAGGGATCGCCAGCCGCCATATCGGCATGTGGATTGCCGTGATGCTGGTGCTGCTGGGGCTGTTCCCGAGCGTTGCCGGGGTGATCCAGGCGGTGCCGGAGCCGGTGCTGGGCGGTGCGGCCATGGTCATGTTCGGGGCGGTTGCGGCTTCGGGGATCAATATCCTCGCCAGCACTCGCCTGGACCGTCGTGCCCTGCTGATCATCGCTGTATCCCTGGCCCTCGGCCTGGGCGTGGCGCAGGTGCCGGAGTTCCTGGCGCACATGCCGGCGGCGATTCGCAATGTGCTGGAGTCGGGCGTGGCTACCGGGGGTATCTGTGCCCTGGTGTTGAACTGGTTCTTGCCGGAGAGCAAGGAACAGGCTTGAGCCTGGAGTCCTTCTGTCAGGGCCATGGGGCTGCTATGCAGCCCATCGCGACGCAAGGCCGCTCCTACACGAGGCCGCGTAAACCTGAAGATTGGTGCAAGACAGAAAGCCCGCCCCGCCATGCACAAGCGGGCGCGGGCTTTTTTGCTTTATCATGGCACCATTCCTTTTGCATGAGTTATCCATGAAATTCGCTATCGCGGTGTTCTCCCCGGCCCATGCGCCCTCCTCGCGGCGCGCCCTGCGCTACGCCGAGGCGGTGCTGGCCGGCGGGCATGAGATTGCCCGGCTGTTCTTCTACCAGGACGGGGTACACAGTGCCTCGGCCAACGTGGTCGCCCCCCAGGACGAGCTGGATGTTGCCGGCCAATGGCGCGCCTTCATTGCAGCCAACCAGCTGGACGCAGTGGTGTGCATCGCCGCCGCCCTGCGCCGTGGCGTGCTCGACGAGGCCGAGGCCAACCGCTACCAGCGCCCGGCCGTGAACCTGCCCAAGCCTTGGGAGCTGTCGGGGCTTGGCCAGCTGCATGAGGCGGCGCAAGTTGCCGATCGCCTTGTCTGCTTCGGAGGCGACTGAAATGGCCAAATCCTTGTTGATCATCAGCCGCCAGGCGCCCTGGAACGGCCCATCGGCCCGTGAAGCACTGGACATCGCCCTGGCTGGCGGCGCGTTTGATCTGCCGCTGGGCATGCTGTTCCTCGATGACGGCGTGCTCCAGCTCGCCGCAGACCAGCAGCCCACCGTCGTGCAACAGAAGAACCTGGCCGCCAACTTGCAGGCGCTGCCAATGTTCGGCGTCGAGGAACTGTTCGCCTGCAGCCACAGCCTCACTCGCCGCGGCCTGGCAGCCGACAATCTGGCGCTGCCGGTGCAAGTGCTGGACGACGCGGCCCTGACCGCACTGATCGCCCGTTTCGACCAGGTGGTAACGCTCTGATGACGACCCTGCATGTAATTGCCCACTCACCGTTTGGCGACGAACGCCTGGCCAGTTGCCTTCGCCTGCTCGGCGCCGACGACGCCCTGCTGCTGTGCGGCGATGCTGTATATGCCCTGCACAGCGGCAGCGAACCGCACCGCCGGCTGCAAGCCGCCGGCCTGGCCCAGCGCCTGTTCGCCCTGGAAGAAGACGTGCAGGCCCGCGCGGTCGCCAACGAACTGGCCAAGGCCGTGGACTACGCCGGGTTCGTCGAACTATCGCTGCATTACGACAAGGTCAATAGCTGGCTATGAATACCCTCAACGTTGGCGATCAGGCGATCGCCCTGGACAAGGACGGCTTCCTGGTCGACCTGCAAGACTGGTCGCATGCCGCCGCCGAGGCTTTGGCCGCGCGCGAGGGCATCCCTTTGACGGAGGACCACTGGGAAATCCTCGAACTGCTGCGCCAGTTCTACCAGGAATACCAGCTGTCCCCGGCCACGCGCCCGCTGATCAAGTACACGGCCCTCAAACTGGGCCCGGACAAGGGCAACAGCCCGCACCTCAACCGCCTGTTCAACGGCACTCCCGCCAAACTGGCCGCCAAGCTGGCGGGCCTGCCCAAGCCGACCAACTGCATATGACAGAACCTCGCCCGCTTACCCTGGAAACCCCTGCCGAACACCCGTTCGCCGAGTTCGTGCGCATTCTTGGCAAAGGCAAGCGCGGCGCGCGTGGCCTGACCCGTGAAGAAGCCCGCACGGCCATGACTCTGCTGCTGGAAGGCAAGGTCGAAGATGCCCAGCTCGGTGCCTTCCTCATGCTGCTGCGGCACAAGGAAGAAAGCGCCGAAGAACTGGCCGGCTTCACCGAGGCCCTGCGCGCCCACTTGCAGTCGCCGCGCATCGCCGTGGACCTGGACTGGCCCACCTACGCCGGCAAGAAGCGCCACCTACCCTGGTACCTGCTGGCTGCCAAATGCCTGGCCAACAATGGCGTGCGCATCCTGATGCACGGTGGCGGTGCGCATACCGCCGGGCGCATGTACACCGAGCAGTTGCTGTCCTTGCTGGAAATTCCGTTGTGCCGTGACTGGGCTGCGGTCAGCCGGACCCTGGACCAGCAACGCCTGGCCTTCTTCCCGCTGCAGGACTGGGCGCCGCAGTTGCAGCGCATGATCGACCTGCGCAACACCCTGGGCCTGCGTTCGCCCATCCATTCGCTGGCCCGGGTGCTCAACCCGCTGGCTGCGCGTTGTGGCCTGCAGAGCATCTTCCACCCCGGCTACCAGGCAGTACACCGCGAGGCCAGCCGCCTGCTGGGCGACCATGCCGTGGTAATCAAGGGTGATGGCGGCGAGATTGAGGTCAACCCCGATGTCATCAGCCATCTATACGGCACCACCACCGGCGAAGCCTGGGACGAGGAATGGCCAGCGCTGAGCGAACGCCGCCACGTGAAGCCGCCAAGCCTGCAGCCCGAGCAATTGCTGGTGGTCTGGCGCGGCGAGGCCGAGGACAGCTACGGTGAAATGGCCGTGGTCGCGACCATGGCCTTGGCCCTGCGCGGCCTTGGCCAGGACCGTGAGCAGGCTTTCGCCACCGCACGTGGTTACTGGACCGCACGGAACCAATCGAATAACTAGATACTAACGGGGCATTCTTTGCGCTAGTTATTCGAACGATTTCCCCTAGACTGGGCTCCAACGACAAACAACTTTGTTCCGAGGAGCTCACCATGGGCCTTTTGATCGACGGCCGCTGGCATGACCAGTGGTATGAAAACGGCAAGGACGGCACGTTCAAACGCGAAAACGCCCAACGCCGCAATCAGCTGCCCGCTCCCGAAGCTGGCCGTTACCACCTGTACGTCTCGCTGGCCTGCCCATGGGCACACCGCACCCTGATCTTCCGTGCCCTCAAGGGCCTGGAGCCACTGATCGACGTGTCGGTGGTCAGCTGGCTGATGCAGGACCATGGCTGGACTTTCGACCAGCAGCAAGGTTCCAGCGGCGACCACCTCGACGCGCTGCAGTACCTGCACCAGCGCTACACCCAGGATGACCCGCACTACACTGGCCGCGTGACTGTACCGGTGCTGTGGGACAAGAAAGAGAAACGCATCGTCAACAATGAGTCGTCGGAGATCATCCGCATCTTCAACAGCGCGTTCAACGAACTGACCGGCAATACACTGGACCTGTACCCAGAGCCGCTGCGCCCGACCATCGAGGCGCTGAACGAGCGCATCTACCCGGCGGTGAACAATGGCGTATATCGCGCAGGCTTTGCCACTACGCAGGAAGCCTACGAGGCTGCGTTTGACGAAGTGTTCAACGAACTGGACTACCTGGAAGACTTGCTGAGCCGCAACCGCTACCTGGCCGGGGAATACCTGACCGAGGCCGATGTGCGCCTGTTCACCACCCTGGTGCGCTTCGATGCCGTGTACCACGGGCACTTCAAGTGCAACCTGCGCCGCCTGAGCGACTATCACAACCTGTCGAACTGGCTGCGTGAACTGTACCAGTGGCCGGGGGTGGCGGGCACAGTGGACATGGAGCATATCCAGAAGCACTACTACATGAGCCACAAGACCATCAACCCGAACGGGATCGTGCCCAAGGGGCCGCTGCAGGACTTCAACCTGCCGCATGATCGGGAGCGGTTGGCAGGCAAGGGGATTTGGCAGGCTTGAGATTGCTGGGGCTGCTTTGCAGCCCATCGCGACACAAGGCCGCTCCTACAGGGGATCGCTGTCTCCTGTAGGAGCGGCCTTGTGTCGCGATGGGCCGCAAAGCGGCCCCAACGATTTCAGCTATTCTGCGAACCTTCGAACCAGGCCAGCTTGTCACGCAACTGCACCACTTCCCCGACAATCACCAGGGTCGGCGCATGCACTTCATGCTGCGCCACCAGGTCCGGCAAGTCCGCCAGGGTGCCGGTGAACACCCGCTGATTACGCGTAGTCCCCTGCTGCACCAGCGCCGCAGGGGTACTGGCCGCGCGGCCATGGCGAATCAGCTCGGCACAGATGGTCGGCAACCCCACCAAGCCCATGTAGAACACCAGGGTCTGCGCCGGCGCTACCAGGTCATGCCACGGCAGATTGCTGGTGCCATCCTTCAGGTGCCCGGTCACGAAACGCACCGATTGGGCATAGTCGCGGTGAGTCAGCGGAATCCCGCCATAGGCGGAACAACCGCTGGCTGCGGTAATGCCCGGCACCACCTGGAACGGGATGCCGTGCTCGGCCAGCTCTTCGATCTCTTCGCCGCCCCGCCCGAAGATGAACGGGTCGCCGCCCTTCAGGCGCAACACACGCTTGCCCTGCCGGGCCAGGTCGACCAGAAGGCGGTTGATCTGGTCCTGTGGCACGGCATGGTCGGCGCGACGCTTGCCCACGTAGATACGCTCGGCATCACGTCGGCACATCTCGATAATCGCCGGTGCCACCAGGCGGTCGTACAGCACCACGTCGGCCTGCTGCATCAGGCGCAAGGCGCGGAAGGTCAGCAAGTCCGGATCGCCCGGGCCAGCCCCCACCAGGTACACCTCACCGCCCTGCTGCACCGGTGCACCGTCGACCATCGCCTGCAACAGGCGCTCGGCCTCGGCGCCCTGCCCGGCCAGCTGACGCTCGGCAATAGGCCCTTGGAACACGGTTTCCCAGAAGCCTCGGCGCTGGTTGACGTCCGGGTACAAGGCCTTGACCTTGTCGCGGAAGCGTGCGGCCAGGCCGGCCAGTTCGCCGTAGGCGGACGGGATCCAGGCCTCCAGCTTGGCGCGAATCAAACGCGCCAGCACCGGAGCATCACCGCCACTGGACACCGCAACCACCAACGGCGAACGGTCGACGATCGCCGGGAAGATCACCGTGCACAGGGCCGGCGCATCCACCACGTTGACCGGCAGGCTGAGTGCCTGCGCATCCGCCGACACCTGGGCATTGAGCCCCGGGTCGTCGGTGGCCGCAATCACCAGCCGGCAACCGACCAGGTCGGCTGCCTGATAGCCGCGCACCAGCACCTCGCCGCCACCTTCCCGGGCCAGCGCGGCCAACTGGCCGTCGACATCCGGTGCAACCACGCGCAGCGCGGCGCCGGCGTCGGCCAGCAGGCGCGCTTTGCGCAAAGCGATCTCACCGCCGCCAACGACCAGCACGCGGCCGCCCTGCAGCTTGTGGAACAGCGGCAGGTAATCCATTTAGCGGATGACCTCGACGCCGCCCATGTAAGGCTTCAGCACTTCCGGCACACGGATGGAACCGTCGGCCTGCTGGTAGTTTTCCAGTACGGCAACCAAGGTACGGCCTACGGCCAGGCCGGACCCGTTGAGGGTATGCACCAGCTCTGGCTTGCCGGTTTCCGGGTTGCGCCAGCGGGCCTGCATGCGGCGCGCCTGGAAATCGCCGCAGTTGGAACACGAGCTGATTTCGCGGTACTTGTCCTGGCTTGGTACCCACACTTCCAGGTCGTAGGTCTTCACCGCGCCAAAGCCCATGTCGCCGGTGCACAGGGCCAGCACGCGGTACGGCAGCTCCAGCAGCTGCAGCACGCGCTCGGCGTTGGCAGTCAGGCCTTCCAGGGCTTCCATCGACTTGGACGGCTCGACCACCTGCACCATCTCGACCTTGTCGAACTGGTGCTGGCGGATCATGCCGCGGGTGTCACGGCCGGAAGCACCGGCTTCGCTGCGGAAGCACGGGGTGTGGGCAACCAGCTTCAGTGGCAGCTGCTTGGCATCGAGGATTTCACCGGCCACCAGGTTGGTCAGCGACACTTCGGCGGTCGGGATAAGGTAGAAGTCGGCCTCGCCTTCGCGGCTGATCTTGAACAGGTCTTCCTCGAACTTCGGCAGCTGGCCGGTACCCTGCAGGGCCGGGGCCTGGACCAGGTACGGGGTGTAGTGCTCCTCGTAACCGTGCTCGCCGGTGTGCAGGTTGATCATGAACTGCGCCAGGGCGCGGTGCAGGCGGGCAACTGGACCACGCAGCACGGCAAAACGCGCGCCAGACAGCTTGGCGGCAGCTTCGAAGTCCAGGCCACCGCTGACTTCGCCGAGCGCGACATGGTCCTTGATTTCGAAGTCGAAAGCCTTCGGCGTACCCCAACGGCGCACCTCGACGTTGTCGTCTTCGCTGGCACCAACCGGTACGCTGGCGTCCGGCAGGTTGGGGATGGTCAGCAGGATGCCATCCAGTTCGGCCTGGATGCCGTCCAGTTCAGTCTTGCCGGCAGCCAGTTCGTTGGCCATGCGCTCGACGTCAGCCATCAGCGGCGCAATATCTTCGCCCTTGGCCTTGGCCTGGCCGATGGACTTGGAACGGGCGTTACGCTCGGCCTGCAGCTGCTCGGTGCGGGTCTGCACCGCCTTGCGGCGCTCTTCCAGTGATTCGATGCGCGCGACATCCAGGCTGAAGCCACGGGAGGCCAGGCGATCCGCCACTTCCTGAAGTTGGCCGCGTAACAGTTTGGAATCGAGCATATCGTTCTCTCGTTATGTGTAGGTGTTGGTTCAGAATCGGGTCAGGGACAGGCCGGCCCAGGTCGCGAGCAGCCCGCCCACCACGCTGATACCGGTATAGCCCAAAGCCAGGGGCACTTGCCCGCTTTCCAGCAGGCGTACGGTATCCAGCGAAAAGGAGGAAAAAGTCGTCAGGCCGCCGAGGAAGCCGACGATCAGCCCGGCGCGCAGCTCGACCGGCACGATCGGCTTGTGCAGGAACAGACCATAAAGCAGGCCGATCAGCAGGCAGCCAACCAGGTTGACCGCCAGCGTACCGAGATAGAAGTGCCGTGGCCAGTGGGCAGACACCCAGTTGGTGGTGGCAAAGCGCAACAAGGTACCGGCAATACCGCCAGCGCTGACGGCGGCAATCAGTGCAATCACGGCTTTCTCCGCTGGCGGGGGCTGTTGCGGTCAAGGTCGGCCAGGTGGCGCAGCTTCTCGCCAATCTTCAGTTCCAGGCCACGGGGCACCGGCTGGTAGTACTGGCGCGGCTCGAGTTCCTCGGGGAAGTAGTCTTCGCCGGCGGCATAGGCGTCGGGTTCATCGTGGGCATAGCGGTACTCGTCGCCGTAGCCCAGTTGCTTCATCAGCTTGGTCGGGGCGTTGCGCAGGTGCAACGGCACTTCCAGCGAGCCATGCTCGGCGGCCTCGCGCAGGGCGGTCTTGAAGCCCATGTACACCGCGTTGCTCTTCGGCGCACAGGCAAGGTAGGTGATGGCCTGGGCTACCGCCAGTTCGCCCTCGGGGCTGCCCAGACGCTCTTGCACATCCCAAGCCGCCAGGCACAGGCTGAGCGCGCGCGGGTCGGCGTTGCCGATGTCTTCGCTGGCCATGCGCACCACGCGGCGGGCAATGTACAGCGGATCGCAGCCGCCATCGAGCATGCGCGCGAACCAGTACAGGGCGCCATCGGGGTTGGAGCCACGCACTGACTTGTGCAGCGCGGAAATCTGGTCGTAGAACGCCTCGCCACCCTTGTCGAAGCGGCGGCGGC
The DNA here is from genome assembly GCF_015168335.1 of Pseudomonas shirazica. NCBI lineage: Bacteria > Pseudomonadati > Pseudomonadota > Gammaproteobacteria > Pseudomonadales > Pseudomonadaceae > Pseudomonas > Pseudomonas shirazica. The sequence continues at coordinate 1,640,404 of NZ_CP063456.1, read as the reverse complement.
TGTCGCCGAGCAGGCTCTGCAACATCTCGACATCGATCTCGCTGCCGTCTTCAGCCAGGTCCGAGGCGTTTTCCAGGAAGTTGAGCATGCGCCGGCCATCGCCGTCGGCGGCGGCCATCAGCATCTTGAAGGCGTCGTCGCCAACCCGCAGGTTGCGCTTGCCCAGGCCGCGCTCTTCAGTCAACGCGCGGTTGACCAGCTTGCGCAGCGCCGCCTCGTCCAGGCTCTTGAGCACATACACCCGCGCCCGCGACAACAATGCGTTGTTCAGCTCGAACGACGGGTTTTCGGTGGTGGCGCCAATGAACAGCAGGGTGCCGTCTTCCACATAGGGCAGGAAGGCATCCTGCTGCGACTTGTTGAAGCGGTGCACTTCGTCGACGAACAGGATGGTTCGGCGGCCGTACTGGCCAGCCTGCTGCTTGGCCACCTCGACCGCCTGGCGAATCTCCTTCACCCCGGCCAATACCGCCGACACCGTTTCGAAGTGCGCATCGCAGAACTGCGCCAGCAGCCGCGCGAGGGTGGTCTTGCCCACGCCCGGCGGCCCCCAGAAGATCATCGAGTGCAGCGCACCCTGCTCCAGCGCTTCGCGCAGCGGTTTGCCGCGCGCCAGCAGGTGCTCCTGGCCGACGTACTCGTCCAGGTTGGACGGGCGCAGACGAGCAGCCAGGGGCTGGGCGACGGGTTCGCTTCGAAACAGGTCCATGGCGAGCTCTGGTTACTCCTTGATGACGTCCGCGCCTTTGGGGATGTCGAACTTGAACTTGCTGTCCGGCACAGCCTGGTTGGCTTTCACGCCATTGAACAGGATGTTGGTGCGCTGGCCGACACTGTCGATCAGTTGCATGTCGTTGATCAGGCCCTTGCGGAACGACACGCGCAGCGAGTCGAACAGGGTGTCCTTGGTCTTCGGCTTGAGGGTGAAGTCCATCACTTCGCCCTGCTCCTTCGAGCTGATGTCGAAGCTCTGGCTGATCTTCGACACGTCACCGGACAGCAGCAGCGCCGGGGTCTGGTTCAGGCGCTGGTCGAGTTTCTTGATGGTTGCCTGCTCCAGGTCCGGGTCCCACAGGGTGACGTTCTTGCCGTCGGATACCACCACCTGCTCCTGCGGCGCATCGGTGTGCCAGTAGAACAGGCCAGGGCGCTTGACGGTCATCTTGCCGGAGGTTTCCTGCAGGCTGGTGCCGCCGGCGTCCAGGGTCAGCTGGGAGAAGTTGGCCTCGATGGTCTGCGACTTTTCCAGCAATTGGGTCAGGCGTTGTACGTCTTGCTCACCGGCATAAGCCGATACGGTGGCCGACACAGAAGCCGCGGCCAGGGCAGAAACCAACAGCATGCGAATCGCGCGCATGGGAGTCCTCATCGAGCATTGAAAAGGCCGGGCGCCACCGTTGGCGCACGGCAAGGTGTTCGTCAGTCGCGCGGGCCGCCCGGGGCTATCACTTCCCGCGAGCCGTTGCTGTTCATGGGGGTGACCACGCCGGCCATTTCCATGGCTTCGATCATGCGGGCGGCGCGGTTGTAGCCGATCTTCAGTTTGCGCTGCACGGCCGAGATGGACGCGCGGCGGCTTTCCAGCACGAACTGCACGGCCTCATCATACAGGGCGTCGCTTTCCGAATCTTCGCCATCGCCACCACCACCGCCGCCTTCGAAGCCGCTGCCGGCCTCCTCGACGCCGTTGAGGATGTCGTCGTTGTAGTCCGGGGCGCCGCGCAGCTTCCACGCTTCGACCACGCGGTGCACCTCGTCGTCGGAGACGAACGCGCCGTGCACGCGAATCGGCAGGCTGGTGCCCGGCGGCATGTACAGCATGTCACCGTGGCCCAGCAGCTGCTCGGCACCACCCTGGTCGATGATGGTCCGCGAGTCGATCTTGCTCGACACCTGGAACGCCATGCGGGTCGGGATGTTGGCCTTGATCAGGCCGGTAATCACGTCCACCGACGGGCGCTGGGTGGCGAGGATCAGGTGGATACCGGCGGCCCGCGCCTTCTGGGCGATACGGGCGATCAGCTCTTCGACCTTCTTGCCGACGATCATCATCATGTCGGCGAATTCGTCGACCACCACCACGATGGTCGGCAGGGTTTTCAGCGCAGGCGGCTCGTCGTCCATGCTCTCGCGGCGGTACAGCGGGTCATGGATGATCTCGCCGGCTTCCTGGGCGTCCTTGATCTTGCGGTTGAAGCCGGCCAGGTTACGCACGCCCATGGCCGCCATCAGCTTGTAGCGCCGCTCCATCTCGGCCACGCTCCAGCGCAAGGCGTTGGCGGCGTCCTTCATGTCGGTGACCACCGGGCACAGCAGGTGCGGGATGCCCTCGTAGATCGACAGTTCGAGCATTTTCGGGTCGATCATGATCAGCCGCGCGTCTTCCGGGCTGGACTTGAACAGGATCGACAGGATCATCGCGTTCACACCCACCGACTTACCGGAACCGGTAGTACCGGCCACCAGCAAGTGCGGCATCTTGGCCAGGTCGGTGATCACCGGCTTGCCGCCGATGTCGTGGCCCAGGGCCAGGGTGACCGGCGATTTCTGCTCGTCGTACTGCGGCGTGGCCAGCACTTCGGAGAAACGCACCATCTGCCGGTTCTCGTTGGGGATCTCGATACCCACGGTGGTCTTGCCGGGGATGACCTCGACCACACGCACACTGGTCACTGCCAGCGAACGCGCCAGGTCCTTGGCCAGGTTGGCGATACGGCTGACCTTCACACCGGCGGCCGGCTGGATTTCGTAACGGGTAATCACCGGGCCCGGGTGGATCGAGTCCACCGCCACTTCCACGCCGAATTCCTTGAGTTTGATTTCCAGCAGCTGGCCGACACCGGCCAGGGATTCCGGCGAGTACTCGATCTTCTTCTGTTCGGCCGGGTCGAGGATGGAGATCGACGGCAAGGTGCCTTCCACCGCGCTGTCGACGAACAGCGGCGCCTGCCTCTCCTTCATCACCCGCTTGCTCGGCTCCGGCGCCCTGGCGGGTGTCGGCGGCACGATCATCGGGGCCGCGGCAGGTGGTTCGCGAGAGATTACCGGCTCACGAGGTGCCGGCGACTCACGTGGCACCACAGGCTCGCGCGACAGGGTTGGCTCACGTGGTTCGACCGGCTGGGCAGGTGCTTCTTCACGCTTGAAAATGCGCTCGCGCAGCGCCGGCTTGGCCGGTTCGCGCTTGTCGGCGGTCATTGGCGCGGCCTTGACCACCGGTTCATCCTCACGCAGCTGCGCCTCCAGGCGCTTGCGCTCGTTGCGCGCTTCCCACCAACGGTTGGCGGCGCCCTGCACCAGCTCGAACAGGTCGAGGGTGATCTTGCCGGTCAGGTCCATCACCTTGAACCACGACAGGTCGGTGAACACGGTCAGGCCGAACAGGAACAGGGCAATGAACATCAGCGTGCTGCCCTGCACGTTCAGCAGGTTGCGCGCCAGGTCGCCGAGGCTCTCGCCCAATGCACCACCGGCGGAGAACGGCATGCTCGCAGGCGGGTGGAAATGGATATGGGCCAGCGCCGCACCAGACAGCACCAGAAACACCAGGCCGATCAGCCGCCAGGAGAACAGCCAGCCGCTCCAGTCCCAGGGCTGGTGGCGTTCGCGGAAGATCTGCCAAGTCTTTATCGCCAGCAGCAGCGGGAAGATGTAGGCGAAGTACCCCAGTACCATGAACAGGATGTCGGCGAAGTAGGCACCGGCACGCCCGGCGGCGTTCTGCACCTGGTCGACGTTGCTGGTGTGGCTGAAGCCCGGGTCCGACGTATCGTAGGTCAGCAGCGCCATCCACAGGTACAGGCACAGGGCGCCGACAGCGATCAACGCACCTTCCTTGAGGCGATAATGCAGCTGCTGCCGCCACAGAGGGACGGGCAAGGGAGCTGGAGTTGCGGTGGATTTCTTCAAAACGCGTCTATTCCTGCGCGTGCTGCGCGTCCAATAGTGATCGGCCGACGGTGCGGCCAATGAACCACTACTTTTAACATTACTGCCCGCCAGCCGCCATGGCGGCACGCCAGATGGGAGTTTGGCCGGGGGCGACTTTCATATAGCTGCAATTTGAGCATGCATTTTCTTTTGTGACAAAGGCTTATGCTGTGTTTTTGCACAGGTGTGACAGCAAATGTAGCGGATGGTGCCTGCGGTTTCATGAATGTGTAGGAAATTGCCTATTTTCATCACCTGTGCCGGCCTCTTCGCGGGCTTGCCCGCCCCCACAGGTACCCCGCAGGCTTCAGAGCCTGCACATGGCCTGTGGGAGCGGGCGCGCCCGCGAAGAAGCCAAAGAGATTGACCCTGCTTTTCACCCGCGCCATGCTGCCCTCTCCCCTCCCCCACCGCACGATAGACCATGCTCACCTGGCTGACCCGCGACTCGCTGACCTTCCCGCCTCTGGAAAAGGCCCTGCATGATCCCAACGGCCTGCTCGCTGCCGGCGGCGACCTGAGCCCCGAGCGTCTGGTGCAGGCCTACCGCCATGGCTGCTTCCCGTGGTATCAGGACGGCCAGCCGATCCTCTGGTGGTCACCCGACCCGCGCACGGTGCTGCTCCCGGACCAGCTGCACGTGTCGCGCTCGCTGGCCAAGCTGATGCGCCAGGGCCGTTACCAGGTCAGCTTCGACACAGACTTCCCCGCGGTGATCGCCGCCTGCGCCGCGCCACGTGACTACGCCGACGGCACCTGGATCACCGACACCATGCGTGCCGCCTACTGCGAGCTGCACCGACGCGGCATCGCCCATTCGGTGGAGGTGCGCCAGGACGGCGAGCTGGTCGGTGGTCTGTATGGCTTGGCCATGGGCCAGCTGTTCTTCGGTGAATCGATGTTCAGCCGCGCCGACAACGCTTCCAAGGTCGGCTTCGTGACTTTGGTCAACCACCTGCGCCAGGCCGGTTTCGTCCTCATCGACTGCCAGATGCCAACCAACCATTTGCACAGCCTGGGAGCCCACGCCATCAGCCGCGCCGAGTTTGCCGACTACCTGGCACGCCACCTCGACCAGCCCAACAGCGCCACATGGCTTCCCTAGGCGAGTTCCCGTAGCTGGCTTACACTTAAACAAAGTCTCACCGAGGGGGTTGATCATGACAGAGTTGGCGCGGTTGAAGTTCTATGCCACTCAACCCCACTCCTGCAGCTACCTGCCCGACGAACAGGCAACCACGCTGTTCCTCGACCCCAGCCAGCCGATGGACGTGCACGTGTACGCCGATTTGTCGGAAATGGGCTTCCGCCGCAGTGGCGACCACCTGTACCGCCCGCACTGCCAGAACTGCAATGCCTGCGTGCCGGCACGCATCCCGGCGGCGCGCTTCATCCCAAACCGCCAGCAACGGCGCATCCTCAAGCGCAACGCCGACCTGACCGTGACCGCCGCACGCCCGGCGTTCAAGGAAGAGTACTTCGAGCTGTACCGGCGCTATATCGAAACGCGCCATGCCGACGGTGACATGTACCCGCCCAGCCGCGATCAGTTCTCCACCTTCCTGGTGCGCGACCTGCCGTTCTGCTGGTTCTATGAGTTCCGCCTGGAAGGCCGCTTGATGGCGGTGGCGGTGTGCGACCTGCTGCCCAACGGCCTGTCGGCTGTGTACACCTTCTACGAGCCGGACGAAGAGCGCCGGAGCCTGGGCCGCTTTGCCATTCTCTGGCAGATTACCGAAGCCCTGCGCCAGGACCTGGAAGCGGTTTACCTGGGTTACTGGATCAAGAACTGCAAGAAAATGAACTACAAGACACAGTATCGACCTATCGAATTGCTGATAAACCAGCGCTGGGTCACCCTCAACTGAAAGGCATTGGCTTGACACACAGTTTTCGGGCATAATCCACGCCACTTTTTTGCCCGGTGCGGTTATGCGTCGGGCCAACACTGGATCCGAGGGCTCTACTGCATGTCGAAAGAAGACAGCTTCGAAATGGAAGGTACTGTCGTCGACACCCTGCCCAACACCATGTTCCGCGTGGAGTTGGAAAACGGGCACGTCGTAACCGCGCACATCTCCGGAAAGATGCGCAAGAACTACATCCGTATTCTCACTGGCGACAAGGTCCGCGTCGAACTGACGCCCTACGACCTGAGCAAGGGCCGCATCACCTACCGTGCGCGCTAAGCTCTAGCCATGAAAAAGCCCGGCCATGTGCCGGGCTTTTTTGTGCCTGTCAGATTGCAGGGGGCTGCTTTGCAACCCGCTCGCAGCACAAGGCCGCTCCTACAAGGGGAGCGTGCATTCCCTGTAGGAGCAGCCTTGTGCTGCGAATGGGCCGCAACGCGGCCCCCGCTGTCACGCAACCTCAGCCGTGGTCTCGAAGTCGAACACCAGCTCGCCATCGCGCAGGTCGACGTGCACCACGCCACCATGCTCGGCCAGTTCGCCAAACAGGATCTCCTCGGCCAGCGGCCGCTTGATCTTGTCCTGGATCAACCGCGCCATCGGCCGCGCACCCATCTGCACGTCATAGCCCGAGGCCGCCAGCCAACCGCGCGCATCATCGCTGACCTCCAGCAGCACACGCTTGTCTTCCAGCTGCGCCTGCAGTTCGATAAGGAACTTGTCGACGATGCTCTTGATCGTCTCGTGGCTCAGGCGGCCGAACTGGATGATGGTGTCCAGGCGGTTGCGGAACTCCGGCGTGAAGCTCTTGCGGATGACTTCCATGGCATCGGACGCATGGTCCTGATGGGTAAAGCCGATCGAGGCCCGCGCGGCGGTTTCAGCGCCAGCGTTGGTGGTCATGATCAGGATCACGTTGCGGAAGTCGGCCTTGCGCCCGTTGTTGTCGGTCAGGGTGCCGTGGTCCATCACCTGCAGCAGCAGGTTGAAGACTTCCGGGTGGGCCTTCTCGATTTCGTCGAGCAGCAATACGCAGTGCGGTTGCTTGGTGATCGCCTCGGTCAGCAAACCACCCTGATCGAAGCCAACATAGCCAGGAGGCGCACCGATCAGGCGCGACACGGTGTGGCGCTCCATGTACTCGGACATGTCGAAGCGCACCAGCTCAACCCCCAGCGCCTTGGCCAGCTGCCGTGCTGCTTCGGTCTTGCCGACGCCGGTCGGGCCGGCGAACAGGAACGAACCGACAGGCTTGTCCGGCGACTTGAGGCCGGCGCGGGACAGCTTGATAGCGGTGGCCAGCGAATCGATCGCCTGGTCCTGACCAAATACGGTCAACTTCAGGTCACGCTCGAGGTTGCGCAGCAGTTCCTTGTCGGAACTGGTGACGTGCTTCGGCGGAATGCGCGCAATCTTGGCGACGATGTCTTCGACCTGCGGCACGTCGATGCGCTTGACGCGGTTGGCCTCCGGCTGCAGGCGCTGGTAGGCACCGGCTTCGTCGATCACGTCGATGGCCTTGTCCGGCATGTGCCGGTCATTGATGTAGCGCGAGGCCAGTTCAGCGGCGGCGCGCAAGGCTTCGTCGCTGTACTCGATGTTGTGGTGGCTTTCGAAGCGCCCTTTCAAGCCACGCAGGATGCCCACGGTGTCTTCGACCGACGGCTCGCTGACATCAACCTTCTGGAAGCGCCGTGCCAGGGCACGGTCCTTCTCGAAGATGCCACGGAACTCCTGGAAGGTGGTCGAACCGATGCAACGGATTTCACCCGACGACAGCAGTGGCTTGAGCAAGTTGGACGCATCCATCACCCCGCCCGACGCCGCGCCAGCACCAATGATGGTGTGGATTTCATCGATGAACAGGATCGCCTGCGGGCGTTTGCGCAGTTCGCCGAGCAGCGCCTTGAAACGCTTCTCGAAATCGCCACGGTATTTGGTACCAGCCAGCAGTGCGCCGAGGTCGAGGGAATACACCACGCTCTGCGCCAGCAGGTCGGGCACCTGGCCATCGACGATGCGCTTGGCCAGGCCTTCGGCGATGGCGGTCTTGCCCACGCCTGCCTCACCCACCAGCAGCGGGTTGTTCTTGCGCCGACGGGCAAGGATTTGCGCCACGCGCTCCACTTCCTGCTCGCGGCCTACCAGCGGGTCGATACGGCCGGCACGGGCCAGCTCGTTCAGGTTGCTGGCATAGGCATCCAGCGGGTTGCTCGAAGAGGCGGTATCGCCGCCCTCTTCGTCCTGCATTTCCTGGTCGCTTTCGGAATGCGAACCATGGCCCGGCACCTTGGAGATGCCATGGGCGATGTAGTTGACCACGTCGATGCGGGCCACGCTCTGCTGCTTGAGCAGGAACACGGCCTGGCTTTCCTGTTCGCTGAAGATCGCAACCAGCACGTTGGCGCCAGTGACTTCACGCTTGCCGGAGCTTTGCACGTGGAACACGGCACGCTGCAGTACACGCTGGAAGCCCAGGGTCGGCTGGGTTTCACGATCTTCGTCGTTGACCGGAATCAGGGGTGTGGTGGAATCGATGAACTCTTGCAGGTCGTGCTTGAGTTTGTCGAGATTGGCGCCACAGGCGCGCAGAACGGTCGCGGCAGCCTCATTGTCAAGGAGTGCCAGCAGCAGATGTTCGACGGTCATGAACTCATGACGCTTCGAACGAGCCTCCTTGAAGGCAAGATTGAGGGTGACTTCGAGCTCGCGGTTTAACATAGCTTCACCTCATACCCAAGTGGTCGGCGATTAACCGTCCTTCTCGATTTCACAGAGTAGCGGATGCTGGCTTTCCCTGGCGTATTGGTTGACCTGCATAGCCTTTGTTTCGGCGATGTCACGGGTAAACAATCCGCACACTGCCCGCCCTTCGGTATGGACGGTCAGCATGATCTTGGTCGCCAGCTCGCGGTTCAGATTGAAGAACGTCTCGAGCACTTCGACGACGAAATCCATCGGCGTGTAGTCATCGTTGAACAAAACCACCTTGTACATAGGTGGCGCCTGCAGGATCGGCTTGGTTTCCTGAACTGCAAGACTTGAGCCGTCGTCCTCATTCGATTGCGGGCGATCCTGATTGAATGTTAGTCGAATCTCACTAGGTGCATGCATGGAAAGAATTTCATCATGAGCGACAGGTTAAGGTTGTGGGTTGACTGCGAAGGGCACGGCCAGCGCAGGCGCCGGGCGACCTTGACTATCGGCAAAACGGTGTTACAACCAATAAGAACCCACCGTGGTCGATAAAGATCCGCGCAGTCAACCAGATTTTTCGCATGGTTCGTATGCGGATGAGTGGATGATACTCCAGTGATGGAGTCCTTTGCAGAGGGACATAGGGATGGCAAGCGGTAAAGTCAAGTGGTTCAACAATGCCAAGGGCTACGGATTCATCAATGAAGAGGGCAAGGATGAAGACTTGTTCGCTCATTACTCAGCCATCCAGATGGACGGATACAAGACGCTCAAGGCCGGCCAGGCCGTGAGTTTCGAGATTATCCAAGGCCCCAAAGGCCTGCACGCAGTCAAGATCTGCAGCGCTTCCACTGCCGCGCCTGCGCCGACCAGCGCACGGCCAGCCGGCAGCACTGCCGACGCCTGATCTGCTGAGCCGCCTGCCGGTATACGAACAAAGCCGGCCGCTTCTTTAATGGAAGCGGCCGGTTTTCCATTGCCCTACATATGCTTGATCATTTCATCGCCAAAGCCTGAACTGCTCACCAGTGTGGCGCCGTCCATCAGGCGCTCGAAGTCATAGGTCACGGTCTTGGCGGCAATCGCGCCGTTGGTACCCTTGATGATCAGGTCTGCCGCCTCGGTCCAGCCCATGTGCCGCAGCATCATCTCCGCCGACAGGATCACCGAACCCGGGTTGACCTTGTCCTGCCCGGCATACTTGGGCGCGGTGCCGTGGGTGGCCTCGAACATGGCCACGGTGTCGGACAGGTTGGCACCCGGCGCAATGCCGATACCACCCACTTCCGCCGCCAGGGCATCGGACAGGTAGTCACCGTTGAGGTTGAGGGTGGCGATCACGTCGTACTCGGCCGGGCGCAGCAGGATCTGCTGCAGCATGGCGTCGGCGATGGCGTCCTTGACGATGACCTCGCGCCCACTCTTGGGGTTCTTGAACTTCATCCATGGGCCACCATCGAGCAACTCGGCCCCGAACTCGTCGCGCGCCACTTCATAACCCCAGTCCTTGAAGGCACCCTCGGTGAACTTCATGATGTTGCCCTTGTGCACCAGGGTCAGCGACTCGCGGTCGTTATCCACCACGTACTGCAGGGCCTTGCGCACCAAGCGCTTGGTGCCCTCGCGAGACACCGGCTTGACGCCAATGCCACAGTCCTGGTCGAAGCGGATCTTGGTAACGCCCATTTCCTCCTTGAGGAACTTGATCACCTTGTTCGCCTCTGGCGAGCCGGCCTTCCACTCGATGCCGGCATAGATGTCCTCGGAGTTCTCACGGAAGATCACCATGTCCACATCGCCTGGCTTCTTCACCGGGCTGGGCACGCCCTGGAACCACAGCACCGGGCGCAGGCACACGTACAAGTCCAGCTGCTGGCGCAAGGCCACGTTGAGCGACCGGATGCCACCGCCCACCGGGGTGGTCAGCGGCCCTTTGATCGACACCACGTAATCACGTACGGCATCGAGGGTTTCCTGGGGGAGCCAGGTGTCCTGGTCGTACACCTGGGTGGCTTTCTCGCCGGCGTACACTTCCATCCAGGCGATCTTGCGTTTGCCGCCGTAGGCCTTCTGCACGGCGGCGTCGACCACCTTGATCATTACCGGCGAGACATCGACGCCAATCCCGTCGCCCTCGATATAAGGAATGATCGGATTGTCAGGAACGTTGAGCGAATGGTCGGCATTGACGGTGATCTTGGTGCCGTCGGTCGGAACCTTGATTTTCTGGTATCCCATGCTTGCACTACTCCGCTGTCGGGTGTGATTGGACATCATGCGATCCACTGAGCCTAAACCACATCTGCCGACCTGCAAGGCATGCGACAACCCGCCACATTGCCGCTTAGTCTTTGGTCTTATAAATGGGCCGATATCACTTGGCCTTGCTGATTAGCCCGAATGGTTTGGTATACTCCGCCGCGACCGAAGGGTCATCGGGGCGATCCCTTGGAAAAATGCGGACCGCCCTTGGCCATGAATGGACACAAAGCCTGGCCATAAAGCCTGGGTTGTTACCGCAGCTCAGCACTTGACGCTCGACTGATGCATCCACCATCACCGCTCGCAGCCTCTCGACTTTCCGCTCATGGCGCTGCCAGGGCGATGCGCCTACCCTGCGCACCACGAGACTCGAGCACGCTCAGCACACAGAGAGTTAACCCGCATGCCCACCCGTTCCAAGATCATCTATACCTTCACCGACGAAGCCCCCGCCCTCGCCACTTACTCGCTGCTGCCAATCATCGAAGCCTTCACCGCTTCGGCTGACATCGCCGTCGAAACCCGCGACATCTCCCTGGCTGGCCGCATCCTCGCCGCCTTCCCGGAGCAACTGGGCGCAGAGAAGCAAGTAGGCGATCACCTGGCGGAACTGGGCCAGCTGGCTACCACCCCTGAAGCCAACATCATCAAGCTGCCGAACATCAGCGCCTCGGTACCGCAGCTGAAAGCCGCGATCAAGGAACTGCAAGGCAAGGGCTTCAACATCCCTGACTACGCCGACGAGCCGGCCACCGCGGAAGAGAAAGAATCCCGCGCCCGCTACGACCGCATCAAAGGTTCCGCCGTGAACCCGGTCCTGCGCGAAGGCAACTCCGACCGCCGCGCGCCGCTGTCGGTCAAGAACTACGCCCGCAAGCACCCACACAAGATGGGCGCCTGGGCTGCCGACTCCAAGTCGCACGTTGCCCACATGACCCAGGGCGACTTCTACGGCAGCGAGAAAGCCGCATTGATCGAAGCTGACGACAGCCTGCGCATCGAGCTGGTCGGCAAAGACGGCAACACCACCGTACTGAAAGAAAAGACTGCGGTAAAAGCTGCCGAAGTCATCGACTGCGCCACCATGAGCCGCAAGGCCCTGAAAGCCTTCATTGCCGAGCAGATCGCCGATGCCAAGGCCTCCGGCGTGCTGCTGTCGGTACACCTGAAAGCCACCATGATGAAGGTCTCCGACCCGATCATGTTCGGCGTCATCGTCGAAGAGTTCTACAACGACGTGCTGGCCAAGCATGCCGCCGCCCTGGCTGAAGTTGGCTTCAACGCCAACAACGGCATCGGCGACCTGTATGCCCGCATCAAGGACCTGCCAGCCGAGAAGCAGGCCGAGATCGAAGCCGACATCCAGGCCCTGTACGCCCAGCGTCCGGCTCTGGCCATGGTCAACTCCGACAAAGGCATCACCAACCTGCACGTGCCGAGCGACGTCATCGTCGACGCCTCGATGCCGGCCATGATCCGTGACTCGGGCAAGATGTGGAACGCCGCCGGCGAACTGCAGGATGCCAAGGCGATCATCCCGGACCGCTGCTACGCCGGCATCTACCAGGCCACCATCGAAGACTGCAAGGCCAACGGCGCCTTCGACCCGACCACCATGGGCAGCGTACCGAACGTCGGCCTGATGGCGCAGAAGGCCGAAGAATACGGTTCCCACGACAAGACCTTCCAGATCAAGGCTGACGGCGTCGTGCGCGTGGTCGACAGCAAAGGCCAGGTCGTTCTCGAGCAGAACGTCGAAGCCGGTGACATCTTCCGCATGTGCCAGGTCAAGGACGCGCCGATCCAGGACTGGGTCAAGCTGGCCGTCAACCGTGCCCGCCTGAGCAACACCCCTGCAGTGTTCTGGCTGGACCCGGCCCGCGCCCACGACGGCGTGATGATCGAGAAGGTGCAGAAGTACCTGAAGGATCACGACACCACCGGCCTGGACATCCGCATCCTGGCACCGGTCGACGCCATCAAGTTCTCCCTGGCCCGCATCCGCGAAGGCAAGGACACCATCTCGGTGACCGGCAACGTGCTGCGCGACTACCTGACCGACCTGTTCCCGATCATGGAACTGGGCACCAGCGCCAAGATGCTGTCGATCGTGCCACTGATGAACGGCGGTGGCCTGTTCGAAACCGGCGCCGGCGGTTCGGCACCGAAGCACGTGCAGCAGCTGGTGGAAGAGAACTTCCTGCGTTGGGACTCGCTGGGTGAATTCCTGGCCCTGGCCGCTTCCCTGGAGCACCTGGGCAACACCTACGACAACCCGCGCGCCAAAGTGCTGGCCAATACCCTGGACCAGGCCACCGGCAAGTTCCTCGACACCAACAAGTCGCCTTCGCGCAAAGTTGGCGGTATCGACAACCGCGGCAGCCACTTCTACCTGACCCTGTACTGGGCCCAGGCCCTGGCTGCGCAGAACGACGACGCTGCCCTGCAGGCACGCTTCGCACCACTGGCCAAGACCCTGACCGAGAACGAGGAGACCATCGTCGCCGAGCTCAACGCCGTCCAGGGCAAGCCGGCCGACATCGGTGGCTACTACGCTCCGGATGCCGAGCTGACCGCCAAGGTGATGCGCCCAAGCCAGACCCTGAACAGCGCCATTGCCGCCCTGTAAGGTTCGCTTGAAGTAACAGCACAAACCCCGGCCACGCACCGGGGTTTGTGCTTTCTGGGAAATGGGGTTGCTCTGCAACCCATCGCCGGCAAGCCAGCTCCCACAGGTATTGTGAATGCCTCAAGCTTGCACTGCACCTGTGGGAGCTGGCTTGCCGGCGATGGGCCGCAAAGCGGCCCCACCAATCTGAAGGGACATACAAATGACCTGGCAACCCCACATCACCGTCGCCACCATCGTCGAACACGAAGGCAAGTTCCTTTTCGTCGAAGAGTTCAAAGCCAACCAGCACGTCTTCAACCAGCCCGCCGGCCACCTCGAACCCAACGAGACCCTGCCCCAGGCTGCCCTGCGCGAAACCCTCGAAGAAACCGCCTGGGAAGTCGAGCTCACCGGCTTGGTCGGCATCTACCTGTACACCGCCCCAAGCAACGGCGTGACCTACCAGCGCATCTGCTTCGCCGCCCGCCCCGTGCGCCATCACGCCGACCTGGCGCTGGACAGCGACATCGTCCGCGCCGTGTGGCTGACCCGCGACGAACTGCTGGCCAACCCCGCCCGCTGGCGCAGCGAACTGGTGCCACGCTGCCTCGACGATTACCTCAAAGGCCCCTTGCACAGCCTCGACCTGCTGCGCGACTGACGCGCCGCCGCAGGTTTGATAGAATTGGCGTTTTTCCCCCTTTGATACACACCGGTACCCATGACCAGCCCAGCACTCAAAGACCCCGCCAAGACCCGCGTCATCGTCGGCATGTCCGGCGGCGTGGACTCTTCCGTCTCCGCCCTTCTGCTCATGGAGCAGGGCTACCAGGTGGAAGGGCTGTTCATGAAGAACTGGGAAGAAGACGACGGCACCGAATACTGCACCGCCCGTGAAGACCTGGCCGACGCCCAGGCCGTGTGCGACCGCATCGGCATCAAGCTGCACACCGCCAACTTCGCCGCCGAATACTGGGACAACGTGTTCGAGCACTTCCTCGAAGAGTACAAGGCCGGCCGCACGCCCAACCCGGACATCCTCTGCAACCGCGAAATCAAGTTCAAGGCGTTCCTCGACTACGCCCTGTCGCTGGGTGCCGACCTGATCGCCACCGGCCACTACGTGCGCCGCCGCGACACCGGTGAACTCACCGAGCTGCTCAAGGGCCTGGACCCGAACAAGGACCAGAGCTACTTCCTGCACGCCGTCGGCGGCAAGGAAATCGCCCGCACCCTGTTCCCGGTTGGCGAGCTGGAAAAGCCCGAAGTACGCGCCATTGCCGAAAAGCACGGCCTGGCCACCGCCAAGAAAAAGGATTCCACCGGCATCTGCTTCATCGGCGAGCGCCGCTTCAGCGACTTCCTCAAGCAATACCTGCCGGCCCAGCCGGGCAACATCGAGACAACCGACGGTGAAGTGATCGGCCTCCACCACGGCCTGATGTACCACACAATCGGCCAGCGCCAGGGCCTGGGCATTGGCGGCCTGAAGGACGCCGGTGACGAGCCGTGGTACGTGCTGCACAAGGACCTGACCCGCAACGTGCTGGTGGTCGGCCAGGGCAATGAACACCCGTGGTTGTTCTCCCGCGCCCTGCTCGCTTCGGAAATTTTCTGGGTCAACCCGGTCGACCTCAGCAGCCCGCGCCAGCTCACCGCCAAGGTGCGATACCGCCAGAGCGACCAGCAGTGCACCCTGGAGCTGACCGAAAGCGGCTACCGCGCAGTGTTCGACGAACCGCAACGCGCCGTTACCCCGGGCCAGTCGGTGGTGTTCTACGACGGCGAAGTGTGCCTGGGCGGCGGCGTGATCGAAGCCGCCGAGCCGTGGAGCCCGCGCGCATGAGCAACCTGCAGGAGCAGCTGATTGCGTTGGGCGGTGTGTTCCAGGCCGCCGTACTGGTCGACCGCATCGCCCGCACCGGCCAGGCCAGCGAGGCCAACATCGGCTGCATGCTGGGCAGCCTGCTGGTCCGTGACCCCAAGGACACCCTGGAGGTGTTCGGCGGGGACGACCTGAACCTGCGCGACGGCTATCGCGCGCTGGTCGGTGCGCTGGAGCGCGACCCCAGCAGCCTGCAGCGCGAGCCACTGCGCTACGCCCTGTCGATGCTGGGCCTTGAACGCCAGTTGAACAAGCGCGGCGACCTGCTCGACACCATCGGCAACCGCCTGCCGCAAATCCAGTCCCAGGCCGAGCATTTTGGCCTGGTTCATGAAAACGTCATCGCTTCCAGCGGAGCCTTGTACCAGGACACCCTGAGCACCTTGCGCCAGCGCATCCAGGTGCATGGCGACATGCGCTTCCTGCAGCAGGCCAGCAATGCCTCGAAAATCCGCGCCCTGTTGCTGGCCGGCATCCGCGCCGCACGCCTGTGGCGCCAGCTGGGCGGGCACCGCTGGCAGCTGGTATTCAGCCGGCGCAAGCTGTTGAACGAACTGTACGACATGATGCGCAGCCCCTCCTGACAGGGGTTTGACAGTTCCGGCCTCATCGCCGGCCAGCCAGCTCCCACAGGATATGCACTGTGCTCAAGACCGGTGCAGTACCTGTGGGAGCTGGCTTGCCGGCGATAGGGCCAGAACAGGCAATGCACAATGCCACAGCTGATTTATGGCCCGACCTTTGGTCAGCCACCCGACTCGGGCGCGAAATTCATGTATGATATGCGCCCTTCCAAAAGCCTGACTGTCCGAGAACACCCCATGCAGCTTTCTTCGCTCACTGCGGTTTCCCCTGTAGACGGCCGTTATGCCGGCAAAACCCAGGCCTTGCGCCCCATTTTCAGCGAATTCGGCCTGATCCGTTTCCGCGCCCTGGTCGAAGTGCGCTGGCTGCAGCGCCTGGCCGCCCACCCGCAGATCGGCGAAGTGCCGGCGTTCTCCGCCGAAGCCAACGCCCTGCTGGACAGCCTGGCCACCGACTTCAAGCTCGAGCACGCCGAACGCGTCAAGGAAATCGAGCGCACCACCAACCACGACGTCAAGGCGATCGAATACCTCCTCAAGGAGCAGGCCGCCAAGCTGCCTGAGCTGGCCAAGGTCAGCGAGTTCATCCACTTCGCCTGCACCAGCGAGGACATCAACAACCTGTCCCACGCCCTGATGCTGCGCGCCGGCCGTGACGAAGTGCTGCTGCCGCTGATGCGCCAGATCGCCGACGCCATCCGCGCCCTGGCTCACGCCCACGCCGACGTGCCCATGCTGTCGCGCACCCACGGCCAGCCGGCTTCGCCGACCACCCTGGGTAAAGAACTGGCCAACGTCGTGTACCGCCTGGAGCGCCAGATCGCCCAGGTTGCCGCCGTGCCGTTGCTGGGCAAGATCAACGGCGCCGTGGGCAACTACAACGCCCACCTGTCGGCCTACTCGCAGATCGACTGGGAGCAGAACGCCCGCGCCTTCATCGAAGACGAGCTGGGCCTGCAGTTCAACCCGTACACCACCCAGATCGAGCCGCACGACTACATCGCCGAGCTGTTCGACGCCATCGCCCGCTTCAACACCATCCTGATCGACTTCGATCGCGATGTGTGGGGCTACATCTCGCTGGGCTACTTCAAGCAGAAGACCGTTGCCGGCGAAATCGGCTCGTCGACCATGCCGCACAAGGTCAACCCGATCGACTTCGAAAACTCCGAAGGCAACCTGGGTATCGCCAACGCGCTGTTCCAGCACCTGGCCAGCAAGCTGCCGATCTCGCGCTGGCAGCGTGACCTGACCGACTCTACCGTGCTGCGCAACCTGGGCGTGGGCTTTGCCCACAGCGTCATCGCCTACGAAGCCAGCCTGAAAGGCATCGGCAAGCTGGAAGTCAACGAAGCCCGCATTGCCGCCGATCTGGACGCCTGCTGGGAAGTGCTGGCCGAGCCGATCCAGACCGTGATGCGCCGCTTCAACATCGAAAACCCCTACGAGAAGCTCAAGGAGCTGACCCGTGGCAAGGGCATCACCCCGGAAGCGCTGCTGACCTTCATCGACAGCCTGGACATGCCAGCCGAAGCCAAGGCCGAGCTCAAGCAGCTGACCCCTGCTACCTACATCGGCAACGCGGCAGCACAGGCCAAACGCATCTAAGCTGACCGTCGCGTTCAACGCCCGGCCTGGCCGGGCGTTTTTATTCCCGGACGAAAATTACATTTTTTCAATAGGTTGAACATGAATCCTGATACTCCACTGCAGCTGCTCGGCGGCATCTCGGCCCGCGAATTCATGCGCGACTACTGGCAGAAGAAGCCGCTGCTGGTGCGCCAGGCATTCCCGGACTTCATCAGCCCGATCGACCCCGACGAGCTGGCCGGCCTGGCCCTGGAAGAGGAAGTAGAGTCGCGTATCGTGCTCGAGCACGGCGCGCACCCGTGGGAGCTGCGCCGCGGCCCGTTCACCGAAGACACCTTCGCCGAGCTGCCGGAAAAGGACTGGACCCTGCTGGTGCAGGCCGTGGACCAGTTCGTCCCGGAAGTAGCCGAACTGCTGGAAAACTTCCGCTTCCTGCCCAGCTGGCGCATCGATGACGTGATGATCAGCTTCGCCGCCCCTGGTGGCAGCGTCGGCCCGCACTTTGACAACTACGACGTTTTCCTGCTGCAGGGCCACGGCCAGCGCAACTGGAAAATCGGCCAGATGTGCAGCAGCGACAGCTCGCTGCTGGAGCACGCCGACCTGCGCATCCTCGCCGATTTCGAGCAGAGCGATGAGTGGACCCTGGAGCCGGGCGACATGCTCTACCTGCCACCACGCCTGGCCCACTACGGCGTGGCCGTGGACGACTGCCTGACCTACTCGGTAGGCTTCCGCGCGCCAAGCGCCGCCGAAGTGCTGACCCACTTCACCGATTTCCTCGGCCAGTTCCTGCCCGATGAAGAACGCTACAGCGACGCCGACGCCCAGCCGGTCAGTGACCCGCACCAGATCCAGCACGATGCCCTCGACCGCCTCAAGGCGCTGCTCGACAAGCACATGGGCGACAAGGACCTGCTGCTGACCTGGTTCGGCCAGTTCATGACCGAGCCGCGCTACCCCGAGCAGATCGTCGGTGAAGAGCTGTCCGAGGAAGAACTGATCGATGCCCTGGAACAAGGCGCCATCCTGATCCGCAACCCGAGCGCGCGTCTGGCCTGGTCGGAATTCGAAGAAGACCTGCTTCTGTTCGCCAGCGGCCGCAGCTGCCCGCTACCGGGCAAACTGCGCGAGCTGCTGAAGCTGGTTTGCGCGGCCGACGCCCTGCACATCGACAACCTGGGCGAATGGCTGCAGGATGAAGATGGCCTTATGCTGGTACAGCAGCTGGTCAAACAAGGAAGCCTGGGATTCGCCAATGAATAAGATTCGTGTGCGCCTCGCCGACTGGCACAAGGACAACGCCGACATCCGCCGCATCCGCGAAGCGGTGTTCATTGCCGAACAGCACGTTCCACCAGAACTGGAGTGGGATTCGGATGACCCGACCGCCGCGCACTTCCTGGCCCTGGAAGGCGACTACCCGATCGGCACAGCGCGCCTGCTGCCTGACGGCACCATCGGCCGGGTCTCGGTGCTGAAGGACTGGCGCGGGCTGAAAGTGGGTGACGCGCTGATGAACGCGGTGATTGTCGAAGCACAGAACCGCGACCTTAAACAGCAGATGCTCAGCGCCCAGGTGCACGCCACGCCGTTCTACGAGCGGCTGGGCTTTCGCGTAGTCAGCGAAGAGTTCCTCGAAGCCGGCATCCCGCACGTGGACATGGTGCGCGACTCGCGCGCCTGATCCCTGTACCGGCCTCTTCGCGGTTTTGCCCGCGAAGAGGCCGGCACAGCAAAATACATCTCCCCTGACAAAAAGCTGTACATCCATCCAGATAAAACTTGCCTCCGCGCCCTCGCTTGCGCATCCTATCGCCCATCACCCCCGATGAAGCGTCTCCGGCCATGCGCCTGTTCCTCTGCGAAAAACCCTCCCAGGCAAAAGACATCGCCAAAGTGCTCGGCGCCAACCGCAAGGGCGATGGCTGCTGGCAAGGCACCGACGTCTGCGTGACTTGGTGCATCGGCCACCTGCTGGAAACCGCCCCGCCCGACAGCTACGACGAACGCTACAAGCGCTGGAACCTGGCCGACCTGCCGATCATCCCGGAAAAGTGGAAAATGCTGGTCAAGCCCAAGACCGCCAGCCAGTTCAAGGCAGTCAAGCGCCTGCTCGGCGAAGCACGCGAACTGGTGATCGCCACCGACGCCGACCGCGAAGGCGAAATGATCGCCCGCGAACTGGTCGAGCATTGCCGCTACCGCGGCCCGGTGCAGCGCCTGTGGCTGTCGGCACTGGACGACGCCTCCATTCGCAAGGCCCTGGCGCGGCTGCTGCCGGGCCACGAAACCTTCAACCTGTACCACTCGGCGTTGGGCCGTTCGCGCGCAGACTGGCTGATCGGCATGAACATGAGCCGGCTGTTCACCCTGCTGGGCCGCCAGTCGGGCTATCAGGGCGTGCTGCCGGTGGGCCGGGTGCAAACGCCCACCCTGCGCCTGGTGGTCGACCGCGACCGCAGCATCGCCGACTTTGTGCCGGTACCGTTCTGGGCCATCGACGTGCAGCTCGAACACGCAGGCTTTGGCTTCAACGCCCAGTGGCGCGCCCCCGATGACGCCTGCGACGACCAGGGCCGCTGCCTGAACCAGGCCCTGGCGCAGCAGGCTGCCGCCGACATCGGCAATGCGGGTACTGCCCGGGCCGTGAAGGTGACCACCGAACGCGTGCGTGAAGCGGCACCCCTGCCCTTCGACCTTGGCACCCTGCAGGAGCTGTGCTCGAAAAAGTTCGGCCTCGGCGCCCAGGAAACCCTCGACATCGCCCAGGCCCTGTACGAGACCCACAAGCTGATCACCTACCCGCGCAGCGACTGCGGCTACCTGCCGCAAAGCCAGCACGCCGAAGCGCCAGCCATCCTCGCCGCCCTGCAACGTTCCGATGCCAGCCTGGCGCCGCTGCAGCCCTACCTGGAGCCGCAACGCCGCTCACGGGCGTGGAACGACGCCAAGGTCAGCGCCCACCACGGCATCATCCCCACTGCCGCTGCCAGCGACCCGTCGCGCCTGCCAGCCAAGCACAAGGCGGTGTACACCCTGATCCGCGCCCGCTACCTGGCGCAGTTCCTGCCCAATCACGAGTACGACCGTACCCAGGCCGACTTCGACTGCGCTGGCCATGCCCTGCGTGCCGTAGGCAAGCAGATAGTCGAACCAGGCTGGCGCCGTGCGCTGCCCGAGGCGCTGACCCCGGCCAAGGGCCGCGAGGCACCACCGGCCCAGGTGCTGCCGGCGCTGCGCGAAGGCCAGGACTGCACGGTGCAGGGCCTGCAACTGAAAGACCTGTGGACCCAGCCGCCCAAGCCGTTTACCGAAGGCGACCTGATCAAGGCAATGAAGAACGTGGCCAAGCTGGTGGACGACCCGCGGTTGAAGCAGAAGCTGAAGGAAACCACCGGTATCGGCACCGAAGCCACCCGCGCCAGCATCATCCAGGGCCTGCTTGACCGCGGCTACCTGGTGAAGAACGGCAAGGCGCTGTCCGCCACCCCTGCGGCCTTCAGCCTGATCGACGCCGTACCTCGCGCCATTGCCGACCCTGGTACCACAGCTATCTGGGAGCAGGCGCTGGACATGGTGCAGAGTGGCGAGATGACGCTGGAAGAGTTCGTCGCCCGGCAGTCGGCATGGATGGGCAAGCTGGTCGAACGGTGCAGCGGCATGCGCATGACCATCAGCGGGCCGGCAGCCGGGGCTGCGCCGCCGTGGAAGAAAAAGCGTAGAGGGAGTGGGAAGAGTAAAGCGGCTGGAAGCAAGGCTGCCAGCAAGCCGCGGCAGCCCAAGAGAAAAGCTTCAACCTGAGGCTTTTGCACTGTCATTACAGCCCTATCGCTGGCAAGCCAGCTCCCACAGGTACCACACAGCTTTCAAAACCTGCGTAGGACTTGTGGGAGCTGGCTTGCCGGCGATAGGGCCAGGCCAGGAATACAGAGAATTCAGACAAACCACAAAACCTGACCAACATACTGGCGCCATGAATTTTTAATGCTAAATTTTCATGAAAATAATTAAAGCAAATTTCATGAGACCCCTGCATGTTCAAACAATCCGCCCAGCACGTCGCCAGCTACTACGCCCAGACCTACCCCGCCAGCATTCCCCTGCACCCTACCCTGCAAGGCAGCCACGACACCGAAGTCCTGATCATTGGCGCCGGCTTCAGCGGCCTGCACACCGCCTTGCGCCTGACCCAGGCCGGCAAGCGTGTAACGCTGCTGGAAGCCAGCCGCGTGGCCTGGGCCGCGTCCGGCCGCAACGGCGGCCAGGCACTGCTCGGCTGGTCGTGCGACATGCCGCCGCTGGAAAAGGCCTTGGGCACCGAACGCACCCAACGCCTGTGGGCCAGCATGTGCTGGGCCGCCGATGAAATGCGCAAACTGCCCGAGCGCCATGGCTTCGACATCGACTACCGGCTGGGCAGCCTGTGGACCGCCGTGCTGCCGCGCCGGGTGAAGATGCTGGAAGAAGCCCTGCATGAGGCCGAACACAAATGGGGCTACGACGCCCTGCGCCTGATCGGCCGCGACGAGCTGCCTCAATGGATCGACAGCCCGCGCTACCAGGCCGCGCTATACGACGCCAAAGGCGCCCACCTCAACCCGCTGAAGCTGGCCCAGGGCCTGGCCAGTACCATCGAGGCGGCCGGTGGGCGTATCTACGAACAGAGCCAGGTGCTCAGCTACCAGCGAGCTGGCGACGGCTATGTCGCCCGTACCGACCGCGGCGAAGTACGCTGCCAGGTGTTAGTGCTAGCCTGCAACGCCTACATCGACCGCCTCGACCGTAACCTGTCGCGTCGCCTGTTGCCGGTCGGTTCCTACCAGGTCGCCACCGCGCCGCTCGACGCCGATTTCGCCCGATCATTGCTGCCGCGCAATAGCTGCGTGATCGACAACCAGTTCGTGCCCGACTATTTCCGCATTACCCCGGACCATCGCCTGCTGTTCGGCGGCGGCTGCACCTACCTGGGCGGTATTCCCAAAGATGTCGCCAGCGCCACCCGCCCCTACCTGGAGCGGGTGTTCCCGCAGCTGGCCGGGGTGGTCATCGACTATGCCTGGGGCGGCCATATCGACTGCAGCATCCAGCGCACCCCGGATGTCGGCCGCGAGGGCCAGCGCTACTGGCTGCAGGGCTTCTCCGGCCATGGCGTGCTGCCGACCCTGGCCGCAGCCCGGGCCGTGAGCGACGCCATCCTCGGTGACGACGACCTGCTGACGCTGTACCAAGGCATCGACAACGGCCGCTTCCCCGGCGGCGACCTGCTGGCCGCACCGCTGGAAGCCGCCGCCAAGGCCTGGTACAGGATGCGCGATCGTATCTGAAGACGGCCGGCGCTTACTGCGCAGAAATCTCTCCTATTCTCAATAGCTCCCTTCACTTCCTGCACACAGGAGACCCGACCATGAGCTATGTAACTACAAAGGACGGCGTACAGATCTTCTACAAGGACTGGGGCCCGCGCGATGCACCGGTTATCCACTTCCATCACGGCTGGCCTCTCAGCGCCGACGACTGGGATGCGCAGATGTTGTTCTTCCTCGCCCAGGGTTATCGCGTGGTCGCCCACGACCGCCGCGGCCATGGCCGCTCCAGCCAGGTATGGGACGGCCACGACATGGACCATTACGCCGACGATGTGGCGGCGGTCGTCGCTCACCTGGGCATCCAGGGCGCCGTGCATGTCGGCCACTCGACCGGTGGCGGTGAGGTGGTGCGCTACATGGCCCGGCACCCTGAAGACAAGGTGCTCAAGGCCGTGTTGATTGCCGCCGTACCGCCATTGATGGTGCAGACTCCCGGTAACCCCGGTGGCCTGCCCAAATCGGTGTTCGACGGTTTCCAGGCCCAGGTCGCCAGCAACCGTGCGCAGTTCTACCGCGATGTGCCGGCCGGGCCGTTCTACGGCTACAACCGCCCCGGTGCAGAAGCCAGCGAAGGCATCATCGGCAACTGGTGGCGCCAGGGCATGATCGGCAGCGCCAAGGCCCATTACGATGGCATCGTGGCATTTTCCCAGACCGATTTTACCGAGGACCTGAAGGGCATCCAGCAACCTGTGCTGGTGATGCACGGCGATGATGACCAGATCGTGCCGTATGAGAACTCCGGAGTGCTGTCGGCGAAGCTGCTGCCCAATGGCGCGTTGAAGACTTACAAAGGCTACCCGCATGGCATGCCGACCACCCATGCCGATGTGATCAATGCGGATTTGCTGGCGTTCATACGTAGCTGATGTAGTCGCCTGCACCGGCCTCTTCGCGGGCACGCCCGCTCCCACAGGTACTGCATCTTGAGATATACATATAACCTGTGGGAGCGGGCGAGCCCGCGAAAGGGCCGGCACTGTCAACATACCTATTTCATGAGTGTATGCAACTGGCAAAACTGCCAGTTGCGCGCCTGTCTATTTTGCATGAAGGTAATTTAAATTCAGTACTTCTCGCACCAGCAGGCTGACCATGGCACAGAACTGGAAGCAGCGTTTATTCTACAAGAATGGCCAACTGTCCTTGGAGATCGGCAGCGATCGTTCCGTCACAGTCTTTTCAATCTCAAACCTTTCTCTAGCGCAACGCTCGACCGAGACACTACTACTGGCGGCAGACTCTCAGAGTTCCATAATCAACCGTTCTCATCGCGAAGGCATTCACAACCTGGCCTACACCGCTTACGGATACAGCTCCACAGCTCATATGATGGGCTTCACCGGACAACGCTACGATAGCGTCACAAACTGCTACCTCCTTGGAAACGGCTATCGTGCCTTTAGTACTAGACTGGCGCGATTTTACTCAGCGGACAGCCTCAGCCCGTTTAAGAAACACACACATAACGCCTACGCCTATTGCTTGGGAGACCCCGTGAACCATCACGACCCTTCAGGGCATATGTTGCGTCGCGCCAGGACAATGTGGAATAACGTAAAGGATAAGTTTGTAAAACCCAGAATCCATTACATCAATAAAGCAAGGGAAGCAATTACCGAGAATCCGAATCTCGAAAAGTATTCCGCTGTCATTGATGACGAGAACGTAACCATAAAAACCCTCAAGGCGATTTACAAGCTTCCGAAGGGTGATGCCATGCTCAGCGATCTCAAGGATACAGCAGTCCGCAACTGGCGCTTAAAGCATGGCAACATTGAAGGCCCCATCACTCATGACTTTAACTACGAAAAATACCTATACATGGACGAGCAGCTTAATTACATAGCCCTAGAGGCAAAAATCCTTGAGTACAGAACCCTACTGAGCAACTTGGCGTCACATGAAACCACTACAATGAATTCGAGCAGTCAGTTGTCACCTGCGTCACCTGAGGCATCACGCCCTACAACTGCCAGATCAGCGATACGTGGTACCTAGATACCCCTGCAGGGTCGGTTTGAAACAAGTAAGCGGCCGGAAACACTGTCAGCCTTGGGGACGTGGGATTATCATGCCCGTTTATTTCTCCATTAGCCGCAAACCGACCCTCCAGCCTGAAGCCTCCCATGCCCTTCGAACTCACCGTAGAACCCCTCACCCTGCTGATCCTGGCCCTGGTCGCCTTCGTCGCCGGTTTCATCGATGCCATCGCCGGCGGTGGCGGCCTGCTCACCACCCCGGCGTTACTCACCGCGGGCATGCCGCCGCACCTGGTACTGGGCACCAACAAGCTCAGCTCTACCTTCGGCTCGGCCACCGCCAGCTTCACCTACTACAGGCGCAAACTGTTCCACCCGGCGCAGTGGCGCCCGGCATTGTTCGCCACCTTGGTCGGCGCTTTGCTCGGTGCAGTGATCGCCCACTACATGCCGGCCGAATGGCTGAACAAGATGCTGCCGGTGATTGTCTTCGCCTGTGGCGTCTATCTGCTGTTCGGTGGCACGCCCAAGGCGCCGCTCGATGCCGATGCACCCATCAAGAAGAAATGGCAAATGCCGCAAGGCTTTACCTTGGGTTTCTATGACGGCGTGGCCGGCCCGGGCACCGGGGCGTTCTGGACGGTCAGCACCCTGCTGCTGTACCCCATCGACCTGGTCCGTGCCAGCGGCGTGGCGCGCAGCATGAATTTCGTCAGCAACATCGCAGCGCTGACGGTGTTCATCATTTCCGGGCAGGTGGACTACATCGTCGGCCTGTGCATGGGCATGTCGGTGATGGTTGGCGCCTTCTTCGGCGCACGCACGGCGATCAGTGGCGGCAGCAAGTTCATCCGCCCAGTGTTCATCACCGTGGTGCTGGCACTGACCGTGCGTCTAGCGTGGCAGCACTGGTTCGGCCAAGCCTAAACGGCGCGCAACATACAGGTCGATCAGATACCGGGCAATCGACCGCCCGGCCGGCAGCGGCGGCAGGTCGTGGACGCTGAACCACTTGGCATCCTCGATCTCGTCCGGCTGCATGACGATATCGCCGCTGGCATACTCGGCATGGAAGCCCAGCATCATCGAGTGCGGGAACGGCCAGCACTGGCTGCCGACGTACTGGATGTTCCTTACTTCCACCGCTACCTCCTCACGCACTTCGCGCACCAGGCAGTCCTCGGCCGACTCGCCCGGCTCGGCGAAGCCTGCCAGGGTGCTGTACACCCCGGTGACGAAGCGTGGCGAACGCGCCAGCAGGATTTCGTCGCCACGTGTCACCAGTACGATCATGCTCGGTGAAATGCGCGGGTAGCTGCGCAGGTCGCAAGGCTGGCAGTACATCGCCCGCTCCCAGCGAATCTGCGTCATTGCCTGGCCGCAGCTGCCGCAGAAGCGGTGCTCGCGGGCCCAGGTGCCGATCTGCGCGGCATAGCCCAGCACTTTGTAGGTGTCGAAATCACCCTCGAGCATGAATGCACGCAGGCCGCACCAGGCGCAGCCGGGCACCTCGGTAGCGCTGCGCAGCTCCAGCAGGAAGACCGGCTGGCCGTCGAAGTGGCCGATGCCGTGCTCGCACAGTACGTCGAGGTCCTGGCGCTTGAGCCAGTCGCGAGGGAACAGCGCGCCGTTGTCGTCCACCAGGAACCCTTCCGGGCTGCGGGCCACGGCCAGCCCCCCGGTGATCTGCGGGTCGAGTACTGCGGTAGTCCAGCGTGCTGACATGTCGGGGGTTCCCTTACTTCGCGTCCCCCGGCCTGATCAGTCGGCGAACGTCGGTTTCTGTTTGCTCATGTGCGCCGCCACCGCCACGCGCAGGTCTTCGGACTGCAGCATCGCGGCGTTCCAGGTGGCGATGTACTCCAGGCCATCATCGATGCGATGGTCACGCATGTAGCTGAGCATTTCCTTGGTGCCGGCCACGGCGATCGGCGATTTTGCGGCAATCTCGCCAGCGATGGCAAAGACCCCGTCCATCAGCGCAGCCTGATCATCATAAACCCGGTTGACCAAGCCGATGCGCAGCGCCTCTTCTGCCTCGACATTGCGCCCCGTGTAAGCCAGCTCACGCATCATGCCGTCACCGATGATACGAGGCAAACGTTGCAGTGTGCCGACATCGGCGGCCATGCCCATGTCGATTTCCTTGATCGAGAACTGCGCGTCGCTGCTGCAGTAGCGCATGTCGCAAGCCGAGATGAGGTCGATGGCGCCGCCAATGCAGTAACCCTGCACCGCGGCCAGTACCGGCTTGCGGCATTTGTCCACGGCATTGAACGACGCCTGCAGGCGCAGGATGGTACTGCGCAGGAAGCGCGCGTTACGACCCACGTCCTTGCCCATCTGCCCGGCCAGCGAAGCCAGCATCATCAGGTCGATACCGGCGGAAAAATGCTTGCCGGCACCGCTGATCACTACCGCTCGCACTGCATCGGTGTCGTCGACCCACTGGAAGATGTCGATGATCTCCTCCCAGAAGGCAGCGTTCATCGCATTGCGCTTGTCCGGGCGGTTGATCTGAACGTGGGCGATGCTGTTGGTCAGTTCGACCTTGAATGCGCTGTACTCGGTCACGGGCGGCACTCCTGCGGATAAAGGGTTCATGGCACGGATGTTAACCCAGCCCGATGACCGCACTTGTGCCAAAAACGGGACTATACGCCTTGCCTAAGAGGCGCTGATCCGGCACCGTGCGCCATCGCCGAATCATAAGGATACAAATTCATGTCGCGCTCCCTGACCGGCGCCCTCGCCCACAGCTTTCTGGGCCAATCGCCGCTTTGGTACAAGGCAGTCATCTGCCTGTTCCTGGTGCTCAACCCACTGCTGCTGATGGCCGTCGGCCCGGTCGCTGCCGGCTGGGCACTGGTGCTCGAATTCATCTTCACCCTGGGCATGGCCCTGAAGTGCTACCCGCTCATGCCTGGCGGCCTGCTGCTGGTCGAAGCCCTGCTGTTGCAGATGACCACCCCGCAAGCCCTGTACGAAGAGCTGCAGCACAACTTCCCGGTGATCCTGCTGCTGATGTTCATGGTCGCGGGCATCCACTTCATGAAGGAACTGCTGCTGTTCCTGTTCTCGCGCATCCTGCTGGGGGTGCGTTCGAAGGCGATCCTGGCGTTGCTGTTCTGCGTGCTGTCGGCATTCCTCTCGGCGTTTCTCGATGCACTGACCGTGACCGCCGTGATCATCAGCGCCGCGGTCGGTTTCTATGCGGTGTACCACCGCGTCGCCTCCGGGGCCAATCCGCGCGAAGACAGTGCTCTGGACAGCGACCAGCAGGTCGCACAGTTGCATCGTGAAGACCTCGACCAGTTCCGCGCATTCCTGCGCAGCCTGCTGATGCATGGTGCGGTGGGCACCGCCCTGGGCGGCGTGTGCACGCTGGTGGGCGAACCACAGAACCTGCTGATCGGCCACGAAATGGGCTGGCACTTTGCCGATTTCTTCCTGAAGGTGGCACCGGTGTCGGTGCCGGTGCTGGGCGCCGGCCTGCTGACCTGCGTGCTGCTGGAGAAGCTGCGTCTGTTCGGCTATGGCACGCTGATGCCCGAGCCAGTGCACCAGGTGTTGGCCGCCTATGCCGCCGAGGACGATGCTGCACGCACGACTGCCCAGCGCATCGCGCTGTGGGTGCAAGGGTTCGCTGCACTGATCCTGATCTTCTGCCTGGGGCTGCACGTTGCCGAGGTCGGCCTGATCGGCCTGATGGTGATCGTGCTGATCACGGCATTCACCGGCATTACCGACGAACACCGCCTGGGCCGCGCCTTCCAGGACGCCATGCCGTTCACCGCTTTGCTGGTGGTGTTCTTCGCGGTGGTGGCGGTGATTCATCAACAGCAACTGTTCAGCCCGTTGATTGCCTGGGTGCTGGCGCTGCCGGCCGAGCAGCAACCGGGCATGCTGTACCTGGCCAACGGCCTGCTGTCGGCGATCAGCGACAACGTGTTCGTTGCCACCATCTACATCACCGAGGTGAAGCAGGCGTTCCTCAATGGCAGCATGAGCCGTGAGCATTTCGAGACGCTGGCGGTGGCGATCAACACCGGCACCAACCTGCCGAGCGTGGCGACGCCGAATGGGCAGGCGGCGTTCCTGTTCCTGCTGACTTCGGCGATTGCGCCGCTGATCCGGCTGTCGTATGGGCGAATGGTGTGGATGGCCTTGCCCTATACCGTAGTGATGGGTGGGCTGGGGTGGTGGGCGGTGACCTACTGGCTTTGAGGTAGCCTGCACCGGCCTCTTCGCAGCACAAGGCTGCTCCTACAGGCACTGCACCGCTTTCTGGAGCTGTGGTGATCCTGTGGGAGCGGGCATGCCCGCGAAAGGGCCGGCACAGGTTTGCGTTGTCGATTCTGTCCGCCGCCATTCGACTATCCCATGCCCCCAGCCACCCCGGCTGCCAACAGGAGAGTCCCCATGCGCAAACTCATCGTAGCCGCCTTCATCAGCCTCGACGGTGTCATGCAGGCCCCAGGTGGTCCGCAGGAAGACACCAGCGGCGGCTTCACTTACGGCGGCTGGATCGTACCTTACGCCGAGGAAGTCTTCGGCCAAGCCATGCAAGCCCTGTTCAGCCAGCCTTTCGAACTGCTGTTGGGCCGGCGCACCTACGACATCTTCGCCGACTACTGGCCAAAGGTAAAAGGCAGCTCGGAAGACTTCTCCATCGCCAACCTGTTCAACAACGTGCCCAAGCACGTGGCCACCCACACCCCCGCAACCCTCGACTGGCACAACAGCCATGCACTGGGCGCAGACATCACCGCAGCGGTCCACGCGCTGAAACAACAGGACGGCGCCAACCTGCTGACCCAGGGCAGCAGCGAGCTGGTGCAGCAACTGCTGGCGACGGGCCTGGTCGATGAACTGCAACTGCTGATTCACCCGCTGCTGCTCGGCCACGGCAAGCGCCTGTTCGGCGATGATGCAGCAGCGGCGGCCTTCACACTGCAGCATTCGCAGGTTTCGCCCACGGGCGTGCTCATCGCCCGTTACGTGCGTGCAGGTGAAGTGCAGACCGGTTCGTTCTGAAAGGCATAATCCTGTACAACTTTTGCCTCTCGCTCGCATCGAAACCCAAGTAAGCCCCGTCCGTATCAAGGAGGTTCACCATGGCGCTACGCACCACGTTGCTGCTTTCCTGCATGACCTTGGCCCTGCTCGGCTGCGCCGGCAACGATCACCCGGCACCGCCGCGTACCCAGCAGGTCGACCTGCAACGTTACCAGGGCACCTGGTACGAACTCGCCCGGCTGCCGATGTTCTTCCAGCGCAACTGCGTGCAGTCCGAGGCGCAGTATGGCCTGCGAGAGGATGGTCGCCTCGACGTGACCAACCGCTGCCAGGAAAAGGACGGCCAGTGGAACCAGGCCAAGGGCATCGCCGAAGCCCAGCAACCGGGCAGCACCGACAAGCTCTGGGTGCGCTTCGACAACTGGTTCAGCCGCCTCGCGCCCGGCCTGACCAAAGGCGAGTACTGGGTGCTGTACCACGACCAGGACTACCGCGTAGCCTTGGTCGGCCACCCGAATCGCGAATACCTGTGGCTGCTTTCGCGCACGCCCGCGGTCACCGACCAGCTACGCGAGCAACTGCTGACAATTGCCCGGGAGCAAGGCTATGACACCAGCAAGCTCATCTGGCGGCAGGCCGAGTAGGCAAGACCTGGGGGCCATCGACGACATGCGGCAATCCGGCTAAGGTGTGCGCCCCATGTCACCTCGAAGGAACGAGCCCGTTGAGTACCAAGCCGCTGCCAGCACACCGTATCCGTTTTCTCGCCCTCTGCGTGTTCCATCACCAAGGCAAGATCCTGGTGAACGTGTTCAACGACCCGGCCACCCGCCAGACCCTGTGCCGGCCGCTGGGTGGCGGCATAGAGTTCGGTGAACTGGGCCGCGATGCCATCGCCCGGGAAATCGACGAAGAACTGCGCCAGCCGATCAGCGACGTGCGCCTGCTCGGCACCCTGGAGAACCTGTTCACCTATGCCGGCAAGCCAGGGCATGAGATTGTGCAGGTGTACGATGCACGCTTCGACGACGCCAGCCTGTACCAGCAAGCCTGGCTGGACGGCCAGGAGTCCGACAGCAGCCCATTCCGTGCCCGCTGGTGCGACAGCGCCGACCTGGCGCGCATCGGCGCGCTGGTACCGCAAGGGCTGCAGACGTTGCTGCGCGACCTGTCGCTGCTGGGCTGAAACAAGGAGCCAGACCATGGACCTGCTGTTCCTGGGCACCTCCGCCGGCGTGCCGACCAAGGCACGCAATGTGAGCGGTACCGCAGTGATCGAGGCCAGTGGCAACCAGTGGTACCTTGTCGACTGTGGCGAAGGCACCCAGCACCGGCTGCTGCACACACCGCTGTCGATCCGCGACCTGCGCGCCATCTTCATTACCCACGTGCACGGCGACCATTGCTTCGGCCTGCCGGGCCTGCTGGCCAGCGCCGGCATGAGCGGGCGCACCCAGCCGCTGGACCTTGTCCTGCCCGCCGCCCTGCACGACTGGGTGCGCCAGGGGCTGGTGGCCAGCGATACCTTCCTGCCGTTCGAACTGCGCCTGCTGGCCGTGGAAGAGCTGGTGGAATGGCGCAGTGACGCCCTGGAAGTGACCAGCGTGCATTTGTCGCACCGAGTGCCGAGCGTCGGCTTCGTGTTCACCGAGCTCAACCCCGAACCGCGACTGAACATCCCGCGCCTGGAAGCCGAAGGTATCCCCCGCGGCCCGCTGTGGGGCGAGCTGGCCAAGGGTTTGACGGTGCAACATGGCGGGCGGCGGCTGCACGGCAAGGATTACCTGCGCCCTTCGCGCCCGCCGCGGCGGGTGATCGTGTGCGGCGACAACGACAACCCCGAGCTGTTGGCCGACGCCGCCAGGGGCGCGGACGTGCTGGTGCACGAGGCCACGTTCACCCAGGCGGTGGTCGAGCGCACGGGGGTCACCTTCGGCCACAGCACCGCGGCTGCAGTGGCGCGCTTTGCCGAAGCGGCGGGCGTGCGCAATCTGGTGCTGACGCACTTCAGCGCCCGCTACCAGAACGACCCACGGCGCAGCCCGAGCATCGACAACGTGCGCGACGAAGCCCTCGCCCACTACAGCGGGCAGCTTACCCTGGCGCAGGACCTGCAGCGCTATCACATCGGGCGCGATGGCTGTCTCGAACCGGCCGGATGATTTAGCATGGCCGGTTTTCCAAAAGGACTTGGCCATGCAACGCATCGTGATTCTGGGCAACGCCGGCAGTGGCAAATCGACCCTGGCCCGGCAGATAGGCGCACGCTTGGGCGTGCCGGTGGTGCACCTCGATACGTTGTTCTGGGAGACCGGCTGGGTCGAGCCGGATGCCGAGACCTTCCGTACCCGCGTGCGCAATGCGGTGGCTGGGGAGGCTTGGGTATGCGAGGGCAATTATGCCCGCCGCACGTTCGACCTGCGTCTGCCGCGGGCCGACCTTGTCATCTGGCTGGATACGCCGAGACTGACCTGCCTCAAGCGGGTGATCCTGCGCAGTGTGCTGAACAAGCCCCGACCGGACCTGCCGGCGGGATGTACCGAGCGGCTGGACCGGGCGTTTCTGACCTTTTTGAAGTTCGTATGGACGTTCGATCGGGGGTATCGGCCGGGGATCGAGGCGAGCCGCCAGGCCACAGGGCCGCAAGTGCCGGTGGTGCATTTGCGAGGTGAACGGCAGATTGCGGCGTGTCTGGCAGATCTTACCCAACCCGCCCCGGCAGCGCGGCCCCTGTAGGAGCGGCCTTGTGTCGCGAAAGGGCCGCAAAGCGGCCCCGGCGATGTCCGCGTCTACTTCAAGATCCTGGGGCTGCTGCGCAGCCCGATCGCGACACAAGGCCGCTCCTACAAAAAGCGCGTACTCCTGATACTGACGGCGCTAGGCCGCCAATCGGCCACTGGCAATCGCCTCCGACGCCGCCAGCATCGCGCGCAGCAACACTGCGCAGCCCGCAGCCAGGTCCTCGGGCGTGGCGTTCTCGATCTCGTTATGGCTGATACCGTTCTCGCACGGCACGAATATCATCCCCGCCGGCCCCAGTTCGGCCAGGAAGATCGCGTCGTGCCCCGCGCCGCTGACGATGTCCATGTGCGGCAGGCCCAGCGCCTGCGCCGATTTGCGCACGGCATCGACACAGGCATTGTCGAAGTACAACGCCGGGAAATCAGCCGTAGGCACCAATTCGTGGCTCAGGCCATGCCTGGCACAGGTCGCCTCGATCACCGCACGCACATCGGCAATCATCGCATTCAGCTGCTCACCCTCCAGGTGGCGGAAATCCAGGGTCATGCGCACTTCGCCCGGGATCACGTTGCGCGAGCCCGGGTAGGCCTGCAGGCACCCCACCGTCCCACAGGCATGGGGCTGGTGGCCGAGGGCGGTGCGGTTGACTGCCTCCACCACTGCCGCCGCGCCGACCAGGGCGTCCTTGCGCAGGTGCATGGGCGTAGGGCCGGCGTGGGCCTCGACACCGCGCAAGGTCAGGTCGAACCACTTCTGACCCAGCGCACCCAGCACCACGCCGATGGTCTTGGCCTGATCTTCGAGGATCGGGCCCTGCTCGATATGCGCTTCGAAGTAGGCACCCACCGGGTGGCCTGATACGGCGCGCGGGCCGGCGTAGCCGATGGCGTTCAACGCCTCACCAACACTGACACCCTGGGCGTCGCGCTTGGCCAGGGTTTCCTCCAGCGTGAACTTGCCGGCGAACACCCCGGAGCCCATCATGCACGGCGCAAAGCGCGAGCCTTCCTCGTTGGTCCACACCACCACTTCCAGCGGTGCTTCGGTTTCCACGCCGAGATCGTTGAGGGTACGAATTACCTCCAGCCCGGCCATCACCCCGAAGCAACCGTCGAACTTGCCACCGGTGGGCTGGGTGTCGATATGGCTGCCGGTCATCACCGGGGGCAGCTTGGGGTTACGCCCAGGGCGACGGGCGAAGATGTTGCCGACGGCGTCGATGGTGACCGTGCAACCGGCGGCCTCGCACCACTGCACGAACAGGTCGCGGGCCTGACGGTCGAGGTCGGTCAGGGCCAGGCGGCACACGCCGCCCTTGGCGGTGGCACCGAGGCGGGCCAGGTCCATCAGGGACTGCCACAGGCGGGTGCTGTCGATGTGGTGGGCGGTGGTCTTCAGGATCTCTTT
Organism: Pseudomonas shirazica; assembly: GCF_015168335.1. Lineage (NCBI taxonomy): Bacteria > Pseudomonadati > Pseudomonadota > Gammaproteobacteria > Pseudomonadales > Pseudomonadaceae > Pseudomonas > Pseudomonas shirazica. The sequence goes on along the minus strand of NZ_CP063456.1, from coordinate 1,606,416 downwards.
GACTGGGGTCACGGGTTTCTCCTTCAGGCTTTTTGTTGTCTGTGCCGCCTCTTCGCGGGCATGCCCGCTCCCACAGGATCACCACAGGTCTGGAAAACCGTGCAGTACCTGTGGGAGCGGGCGAGCCCGCGAAGAAGCCAGCGCGGTCTCACGGCAAGGGCTTGGCCACCCGCGCCGGGCTGCGCGCGACCACACGGGCCAAGAGGTAATACAGCGCCCCACCCAGCAGCGAACCGGTGAACCAACCGTAGTCGTAGAACCAGCTGAAACTGCTGTTGCCAATCGCCATGACGGTCAGCGCCACCGGCAACGCAAAGGCGGCAAAACCGGCCCAGTTCCATGCCGGGTACACGTCGTCACGGTACAGCCCGGCCAGGTCCAGCTCCTGCCGGCGGATCAGGAAGTAGTCCACCACCATGATCCCGGCGATCGGCCCTAGCAGGCTCGAATAGCCCAGCAGCCAGTTGGAATACACGCTCTCCAGGCTCAGGTCGGAGACGATCCAGCCCAGCTTCTTCAGCAGCTCATGGCCCATCAGCGCCAGGCCGATGAAGCCGGTCAGCCACACCGCGCGGCTGCGCCCGATCAGGCGTGGGGCGATGTTCTGGAAGTCGTTGGTCGGCGACACGATGTTCGCTGCAGTATTGGTCGACAGCGTGGCGATCACGATCAGCGCCATGGCCAGGGCCACCCAGAACGGGCTGTGGATCTTGCCGATCAGGCTGACCGGGTCGGACACGGTCTCGCCAACCAGCGATGCCGAGGCTGCGGTCAGCACCACGCCCAGCGCAGCAAACAGGAACATGGTCAGCGGCAAGCCGAAGATCTGCCCGAGAATCTGGTCCTTCTGGCTGCGGGCATAGCGGCTGAAGTCGGGGATGTTCAGCGATAGCGTGGCCCAGAAACCGACCATGGCGGTAAGCCCGGCGCAGAAGTAGCCGAGCATGTTCGCCCCTTCCGGGCGCTTGGGCGGCTGGGCCAGCAATTCGGTCATCGACATGTGCGGCACGGCCCAGAACAGCAGGCCGACACCCACGGCCACCAGCAGCGGTGCCGACAGCGTTTCGAGCCACTTGATCGACTCGGCGCCACGCAGCACCACCCACAGGTTCAGGCACCAGAAGATCATGAAGCCGATCACCTCGCCGGTGCCGCCCAGGGCCTTCCAGCCGTCGAACACCGAGCCAAGGAACAGGTGGATGGCCAGGCCACCGAACATGGTCTGGATGCCGAACCAGCCACAGGCGACCACCGCCCGGATCAGGCATGGCACGTTTGAGCCGAGTATGCCGAACGACGAACGCAGCAGCACCGGGAACGGAATGCCATACTTGGTGCCAGGGAAGGCGTTGAGGGTGAGCGGGATCAGCACGATCAGGTTGGCCAGCAGAATAGCCAGCAAGGCCTCGCCAACGCTGAGGCCGAAGTAGGCGGTCAGCACGCCACCGAGGGTGTAGGTGGGCACGCAGATGGACATGCCCACCCACAGGGCGGTGATGTGCCATTTGTTCCAGGTGCGCTGGTGCACCTTGGTCGGGGCGATGTCGTGGTTGTAGCGCGGGCTGTCGAGGACATCGCTACCTTCGGACAGCTCGAACAGGCCATCGCGCTCGACCACTTCCGATCTGCTCTGCTGCATGGGGGGCTTTCTCCAGATTTTCTTCTAGTTGTTGCCCATCGGGCTGATGCGATGGCCGGAGTACTCACGGTTCATGTGCTTGAAAATCTCGACCAGATTTTCATCTTGTCAAGTAAGTCAAAGCATCAGAAAGCTACGCAGTCAGCACCAATAATTAAATTAACCCATTAATTTCAATCACTTAAAAACCACAAAATTAATGGGAAAATTTTCTTGCTGAATCCCGGATCAGCATCTAGCCTCGAATCTTGTCAGGCCTGACAGGATTAACCGCCCTGCCCGCCCTGCATCAAGAAAACTCCAAGAACCGGCCCAGACCGGTCAGCCTGCGAGGAAAACGGCATGTCCCTGTTGATCCGTGGCGCCACCGTGGTCACCCACGAAGAGAGTTACCCCGCTGATGTCCTGTGTGCCGATGGCCTGATCCGTGCCATTGGGCAAAACCTCGAACCGCCCACCGACTGCCAGATCCTCGACGGCAGTGGCCAGTACCTGATGCCCGGCGGCATCGACCCGCACACCCACATGCAGCTGCCGTTCATGGGCACGGTGGCCAGCGAGGATTTCTTCAGCGGCACCGCCGCGGGCCTGGCCGGTGGCACCACTTCGATCATCGACTTCGTCATCCCCAACCCGCAGCAGTCGTTGCTTGAGGCCTTCCACACCTGGCGCGGCTGGGCGCAGAAAAGCGCCAGCGACTACGGCTTCCATGTCGCCATTACCTGGTGGAGCGAGCAGGTAGCCGAAGAGATGGGCGAACTGGTGGCCAAACATGGGGTGAACAGCTTCAAGCACTTCATGGCCTACAAGAATGCGATCATGGCCGCCGACGACACCCTGGTGGCCAGCTTCGAGCGCTGCCTGCAACTGGGTGCAGTGCCCACCGTGCATGCCGAGAACGGCGAGCTGGTGTACCACCTGCAGAAAAAACTGCTGGCCCAGGGCCTGACCGGGCCGGAAGCCCACCCGCTGTCACGCCCATCCCAGGTCGAGGGTGAAGCGGCCAGCCGAGCCATCCGCATTGCCGAGACGCTGGGCACACCACTGTATCTGGTGCACGTTTCCAGCCGCGAAGCGCTGGATGAAATCGCCTATGCCAGAGGCAAGGGCCAGCCGGTCTACGGCGAAGTCCTGCCCGGCCATCTGCTGCTGGATGACAGCGTCTACCGTGACCCTGACTGGGCCACCGCCGCAGGCTACGTGATGAGTCCCCCGTTCCGTCCGCGTGAACACCAGGAGGCGCTGTGGCGTGGGCTGCAATCGGGCAACCTGCACACCACCGCCACCGACCACTGCTGCTTCTGCGCCGAGCAGAAAGCCATGGGGCGCGACGATTTCAGCCGTATCCCCAACGGCACTGCCGGCATCGAGGACCGCTTGGCGGTGCTGTGGGATGCAGGGGTCAACAACGGGCGCCTGTCGATGCATGAGTTCGTTGCGCTGACCTCCACCAACACCGCGAAAATCTTCAACCTCTTCCCTCGCAAGGGTGCCATTCGTGTTGGTGCCGACGCCGACCTGGTGCTGTGGGACCCGCAAGGCACGCGCACCATCTCGGCCAAGACCCACCACCAGCAGGTGGACTTCAACATCTTCGAAGGCCGTACCGTGCGCGGCATCCCCAGCCATACCATCAGCCAGGGCAAGGTGCTCTGGGCCGATGGCGACCTGCGTGCGGAAAAAGGCGCGGGGCGGTATGTGGAACGGCCGGCGTATCCGTCGGTGTACGAGGTGCTGGGGCGCAGGGCCGAAGTGCAGCGGCCGACGCCCGTACAGCGCTGAAGCCATTGGGGCTGCTGCGCAGCCCATCGCGACACAAGGCCGCTCCTACAGGAGTGCGCGGTTCCTTGTAGGAGCGGCCTTGTGTCGCGATGGGGCGCGCAGCGGCCCCAGAAACCACCGCAATGCTTGTCGCCTGCATCCATAAAAAATAGAGAGGCTACAACCGTGATCGACGCCCTGAACCACTTGCCGCGCCCACGGGCCGGCGCCGACCAGCTGGCCGAGCGCTTCAGCGACCTGGCCCCACCCCTCACCGCCCGCCAGGCCGCCGTCGAAAGCGCACGCTGCCTGTATTGCTATGACGCCCCCTGCGTCAACGCTTGCCCCAGTGACATCGACATCCCGTCGTTCATCCACCGCATCAGCGACGAAAACCTGCAAGGCGCCGCCGAGCGCATCCTCTCGGCCAACATCCTCGGCGGCAGTTGCGCCCGCGTCTGCCCCACCGAAATCCTTTGCCAGCAAGCCTGCGTGCGCAACAACGCGCAGGAATGCGCACCGGTGCTGATCGGCCAGCTGCAGCGCTATGCTCTGGACAACGCCCACTTCACCGAGCACCCGTTCCAACGCTCGCCGGCCACCGGCAAGCGCATCGCCGTGGTCGGTGCCGGCCCTGCCGGGCTGTCGTGTGCCCACCGCCTGGCCATGCACGGGCATGATGTGGTGGTGTTCGAGGCCAGCGACAAGGCCGGTGGCCTCAACGAGTACGGCATCGCCCGCTACAAGCTGGTGGACGACTATGCCCAGCGTGAGGTGGAATTCCTGCTCGGCATCGGCGGCATCGAGATCCGCCATGGCCAGCGCCTGGGCAGCAACTTTGGCCTGGGCGAGCTGCGCGACCAGTTCGACGCAGTGTTCCTCGGCCTGGGCCTGAATGCCGTGCGCCAGCTCGGCCTGCCTGATGAAGAAGCCCCCGGCCTGCTCGCCGCCACCGCCTACATCCGCGAACTGCGCCAGGCCGACGACCTGAGCCAGTTGCCCCTCGCCGACCGCTGCCTGGTGATCGGCGCCGGTAACACCGCCATCGACATGGCCGTGCAGATGAGCCGCTTGGGTGCCCGCGACGTAAACCTGGTGTACCGCCGTGGCCATGCCGACATGGGCGCCACCGGCCACGAGCAGGATATCGCCAAGGCCAACCAGGTGCGCCTGCATACCTGGGCCCGCCCCGATGCCGTGTTGCTGGACGACAGCGGCAAGGTGCGCGGTATGCGCTTTGCCCGCACCGAGCTGGCAGACGGCCGCCTGCGCGACACCGGCGAAACCTTCGAACTGGCTGCCGATGCCATCTTCAAGGCCATCGGCCAACGCTTCGACGACGCCAGCCTCGTCGACCCGGTGGCCGCACAACTGGCGCGCGACGGCGAGCGCATCCGCGTCGACGAAACGATGCAGACCAGCCTGCCGGGCGTCTATGCCGGCGGCGACTGCACCGCCCTGGGCCAGGACCTTACCGTCCAGGCCGTGCAACACGGCAAGCTGGCCGCCGAAGCCATCCATGCCCAACTCATGCTCAACGTGGAGGCTGCGTAAATGGCCGACCTGTCCATCGAATTTGCCGGCATCAAGGCACCCAACCCCTTCTGGCTGGCCTCCGCTCCGCCAACCGACAAGGCCTACAACGTGGTCCGCGCCTTCGAGGCCGGCTGGGGTGGCGTAGTGTGGAAAACACTCGGTGAAGACCCGGCGGCAGTCAACGTGTCGTCGCGCTACTCGGCGCATTACGGCCCCAACCGCCAGGTGCAGGGCATCAACAACATCGAGCTCATCACCGACCGCTCACTGGACATCAACCTGCGCGAAATCACCCAGGTGAAGAAGGACTGGCCCGACCGCGCACTGATCGTGTCGCTGATGGTGCCCTGCGTGGAAGACTCGTGGAAGTTCATACTGCCGCTGGTGGAAGCCACCGGGGCCGATGGCATCGAACTGAATTTCGGCTGTCCGCACGGCATGCCGGAGCGCGGCATGGGCGCGGCGGTCGGCCAGGTGCCGGATTACGTGGAAATGGTCACCCGCTGGTGCAAGACGTACTGCTCGCTGCCGGTGATCGTCAAACTCACGCCGAACATCACCGATATCCGCCAGTCGGCCCGCGCCGCGCACCGTGGCGGGGCGGATGCGGTGTCGTTGATCAATACCATCAACTCGATCACCAGCGTCGACCTCGATCGCATGGTCGCCCACCCCATCGTTGGCGACCAGAGCACCCATGGTGGTTATTGCGGTTCGGCGGTGAAGCCGATTGCCCTGAACATGGTCGCGGAAATCGCCCGCGACCCGCAAACGCTCGGCTTGCCCATCTGTGGTATTGGCGGCATAGGCAGTTGGCGTGACGCAGCCGAGTTCATGGCCCTGGGCAGTGGCGCTGTACAGGTGTGCACGGCAGCGATGCTGCACGGCTTCCGCATCGTCGAGGACATGAAGGACGGCCTGGCGCGCTGGATGGACCAGCACGGGCACCCCAACATCGAAGCGTTCCGCGGCCAGGCGGTGGGGCATACCACCGACTGGAAGTACCTGGACATGAACTACAAGTCGGTGGCGCACATCGACCAGCAAGCATGCATTGGCTGCGGGCGCTGCCACATTGCCTGTGAGGACACTTCGCACCAGGCGATTGCCAGTACGTTGCAGGCTGACGGGACGCATATCTACAGCGTGATCGAAGAGGAATGCGTGGGCTGCAACCTGTGCCAGATCACCTGCCCGGTGGAGAGCTGCATCGAGATGGTGGCCCAGGATACCGGCAAGCCGTACCTGAACTGGACGCAGGACCCGCGTAATCCCTACCGCGAGGCCAGTTGAGGCAATTGGGGCTGCCTTGCAGCCCTTCGCGGGCACGCCCGCTCCCACAGGGATCGCGCCGCTTGGGAGGGCAGCGAAACACCTGTGGGAGCGGGCGTGCCCGCGAAGGGCCGCAAAGCGGCCCCAATCGCTCAGCGTACACCGACCTCAAGGCTCCAGCCCGATCCCCCGCAAGATCACGCTGGTCACCGTCTGCACGGCATTTTCAAAGGCCATGTCCGACAACGCCTCCCCGCCATTGAGCAACGTCACCTGGTAACCAAAGTCGGCATAGTGCTGGGTCGAGGCCCAGATCATGTACAAAAGTGCCGACGGCTCCACCGGCAGGATGCGCCCCTCCTCCACCCAGCGGCGGATCTTGGCTTCCTTCAACTTGGCCCAGGGCACCAGGCTTTCATCCAGGTTCACCCCCAGCACCGGCGCCCCATGCAGCATCTCTTCGGCCCAGATCTTCGAGCCCAGCGGCCGCGAGCGCGAGTGGCCCATCTTCGCCCGGATGTAACTGGTCAGCACCACGCGCGGGTCGTCGAAGTTCTCGAAGCACAGCGCGTCCTGCTTCCACACATCCAGCAGGTCCTGCAGCACTGCGCGGAACAGATCGTCCTTGGTGCTGAAGTAATAATGCAGGTTGGAACGCGGCAGCTCGGCCTGCTCGGCGATATCACCCATCGACGTGGCGCCGTAGCCCTTCTCGGCGAACACCTTTTCCGCCGCCTGCAGGATCTTCTCGATATTGCGCCGGCGGATTTCGATCTTGTGATTGGCCATCAGGCTTGGGCCGTCCACACCGCCAGCTCATAACCGTCTGGGTAGATGAAATTGAACTCGATGTTGTCGATCTGCCGATCAGTACCGCGAATGCCCATGTGTGCTCCGTGCCGAAGGGGTATGCCCTAGTCTACTCCGCTTACTCCAAGCCGGCGCAATCCCTGTAGGAGCGGCCTTGTGTCGCGAAAGGGGTGCGTAGCGCCCCCGGGATTTCAGCCTCACTGCATGAATTGCCGGGGCTGCTTTGCAGCCCGATCGCGACACAAGGCCGCTCCTACAGGGGGAGACCGCCACCTGACTTAGCTACAGCTCGCCCGATCACGCACCGGGCACTGTGCGCGGTGCAGGTTCAGTGCGGTGTTGATGATGCCGATATGGCTGAACGCCTGGGGGAAGTTGCCAAGCATGCGCTGGCCCGCGGGGTCGTACTGTTCGGCCAGCAGGCCAACGTCGTTGCACAGGCCGGTCAGGCGTTCGTACAGTGCCTGCGCTTCTGCCTGGCGACCTAGCAGAACATATACGTCGGCCAGCCAGAACGAACACACCAGGAAGGTGCCCTCCCCTGGAGTCAGGCCATCGCTACAGCTGTCGCTGTCATAGCGCAGCAGAAGACCGTTTTTCATCAGGCGCTGTTCGACCTGTTCAAGCGTGCGCAAAAAGCGTGGGTCATCAGCCGGCAGGAAGCCGGTCAGGGCAATCTGCAACAAACTGGCGTCCATCTCGGTCGAGCCATAGGCCTGGACGAAAAAACGGCCGCTGGGGTCCAGACCCCGCGCGCATACTTCACGACGAATCTCGTCAGCCACCTGGCGGTAGTGCTGCCCACGCTCGCGGCCTTCCTCGGTGGTGTCGGCCAGCCCTGCGGCACGGTCGAAGGCAACCCAGGCCATGACCTTGGAGTGCACGAACTGCTGCCGGCCGCCGCGCACTTCCCAGATGCCCTCGTCCGGCTGGCGCCAGATGCGCTCGACGTAAGGCAGGATCAGACGTGAGATGGCGGCGCTACGTGGATGGCGGGGCAAGCCCCCCTTTATTGCCTGGGTCATGGCATCGGCGAGTTCGCCGTAGATGTCCAGTTGCATCTGCCCTGACGCTGCGTTGCCCACCCGCACCGGTTGCGAGTGCTCGTAGCCGGCCAGCCACGGCAAGGTGTATTCCTGCAGGTCGCGCTCACCGGCCAGCCCATACATGATCTGCATCTGCTCGGGGTTGCCAGCCACCGAGCGCAACAGCCATTCCCGCCAGGCCTGGGCTTCGTCGAAGTAGCCGAGGTTCATGAAGGCCAGCAGGGTCATGGTCGCGTCGCGCAGCCAACAGAAGCGGTAGTCCCAGTTGCGCTCGTGGCCGATGCGCTCGGGCAGCGAGGTGGTGACGGCGGCAACGATGCCGCCGGTGGGCGCGTAGGTCATGGCCTTGAGGGTCAGCAGCGAACGGCGCACCAGGGCGGAATATGGGCCCACCTGTGGGCAGCGGGCGGCGAAGGCCCGCCATTGGTCGATGGTCTGCGCCAGCGCTTGGTCGATATCACAGCCGGGCTGCACCGGCAGGTGCGAGGGCTGGTGGCGCAGGCTGAACACCTGGCGTTCGCCCGCGCCAACGCGAAAGCGGGCGACCGTGTGCTGGTCACGGGCATGCGGGGGGACGGTGCTGCACAGGATCAGCCGGTCGGGGCCGGCGACGGCGCTGAGGGTCAGCGGGTCCAGCCGTTCTACCCAGGGCACGCTGCGGCCATAGTCGAAGCGCATCACCAGGTCCATCTCGAAGTTGGTTTCGCCTGCGAGGCCCTCGACGATACGCACCAGCGAGTTGACCTCGCCCAGCGGCATGAAGTCGAGCACACGGGCGCGGCCGGTGGCGGTGACCCAGGTGGTTTCCAGCACCAAGGTGTCGTCCACATATTGGCGGCTACTGTATTCGACCGGGTCGCAGGGGGCCAGGCGCCAGCGGCCGTTTTCTTCGTTGCCCAGCAGGGCGGCGAATACCGCGGGGGCGTCGAAGCGTGGCAGGCACAGCCAGTCGAGCGAGCCATCGCGGCTGACCAGGGCGGCGCTGCGGCAGTTGCCCAGCAGGGCATAGTCTTCGATGTGGGCAGGCATTGGGGCTCCTTTGTGTGTTTGCCTGTGACGGCCTCTTCGCGGGCACGCCCGCTCCCACAGGTGCACCACAGCCCGTGAAGGCGGTGCAATACCTGTGGGAGCGGGCGTGCCCGCGAAAGGGCCGGCACAGGCTCTACAAAAAACTCACCCCAAGCGATGCCACTCGCGCTTGTCCCGCGCCAGCAATTCATTGCCGGCCTCGGGCCCGTCTTCACCGGCCGGGTACTCATGCACCTCGCCGCCCTGGGCCCAGGCATCGAGGAACGGCTGCACCGCGCGCCAGCCGTTCTCGATGTTGTCAGCCCGCTGGAACAAGGTCTGGTCACCGGTCAGGCAATCGTAGATCAGCGTTTCGTAGCCGGTCGCCGGGGTCATCTTGAAGAAGTCCTTGTAGGCAAAGCCCAGCTCGACATTCTCCATCACCAGCTCCGGCCCGGGGCGCTTGGCCTGCAGGTCGAACCACATGCCTTCGTTGGGCTGGATCTGGATCTTCAGGTAATTGGGCTTGGGCCGCTCCAGCTCCGACTCGCGGAACTGCGCATAGGGCGCAGGCTTGAAGCAGATGGCGATTTCGGTATCACGCACGCTCATGCGCTTGCCAGTACGCAGGTAGAACGGCACGCCGGCCCAGCGCCAGTTGTCGATCATCACCTTGAGCGCCACATAGGTCTCGGTCTGGCTATCCGCCGCGACGTTGGGCTCGTGGCGGTAGCCAGGCAACTGCTTGCGCCCCTGTTTGCCGGCACCGTACTGGCCACGCACGGAATTTTTCAGGGCCATCTTTGCCGACCATGGGCGGATGGCGCCGACCACCTTGGCCTTTTCGCTGCGCACGGCATCGGCGGCGAACGCGGCCGGGGGTTCCATGGCCACCATCGCCAGCAACTGGAACAGGTGGTTGGGCACCATGTCGCGCAGCGCCCCGGTGCTGTCATAGAACGCACCACGGGTCTCGACGCCGACGGTTTCCGCGGCGGTGATCTGCACATGGTCGATGTAGTGGTTGTTCCAGAACGATTCGAACAAGCCGTTGGAGAACCGGCTGACCAGGATGTTCTGCACCGTCTCTTTGCCCAGGTAATGGTCGATGCGGTAGATCTGCCGCTCGCCCATCACCTTCAGCAGGCAGGCGTTGAGCGCCTCGGCGCTGGCCAGGTCGGTGCCAAAGGGCTTTTCCACCACGACCCGGCGAAAGCCGCCGGCCGATTCGTCGAGCAGCCCGGCCTGCCCCAGGCGCTGCGCCACCTCGGGGAAGAACCGCGGCGAGGTCGCCAGGTAGAAGATGGCGTTGCCATGGCGGGTCGTGTCGATGCGCTTGGCGAGGGCCTGGTAGGTGGCCGGGTCGAGGAAATCGCCGGTCTGGTAATCCAGGCGCTTGGCCAGGCGTGCCCAGAGCTTCTCATCCAGGCACTTGGCCGTGCCCTCGCCGCCTTTGTCACGCTCGACCATGAACGCGTGCAGGCGTTCGGCGAATTCCTCGGCAGTGGCCGGGTTATGGTCGACGCCAACAATGCGCAGGTTGCGGTCCAGCAGACCGTCACGGCTGAGGTTGTAAAGCGCCGGCATCAGCAGGCGCTTTACCAGGTCGCCATTGGCGCCGAACAGGAACAGGGTGCATGGCGGAGCAGCCGGAATGCTCTGTTTGGTCATTCGGCTTTTTTCTCGACGTGGCCACCGAAGCCCAGGCGCATGGCCGAGAGAATCTTGTCACCATAGGTGCCTTGCTGCTGGCGCGAGCGGAAGCGGGCGAACAGCGCGCTGGACAGCACCGGCACCGGCACCGCCTGCTCGACGGCGGCGTCGATGGTCCAGCGGCCCTCACCACTGTCGGACACCGAGCCACTGAATTGCGACAGCTGCGGGTCGGCCACCAGCGCATCGGCAGTGAGGTCGAGCAGCCACGAGGTAACCACGCTGCCACGCCGCCACACTTCGGCGATTTCGGCCACGTTCAGGTCGAAACGCTGGTCTTCCGGCAGTTCGTTGCCGCCCTTGCTGCGCAGCAGGTCGAAGCCTTCGGCGTATGCCTGCATCAGGCCGTATTCGATGCCGTTGTGCACCATTTTCACGTAGTGCCCGGCACCGGGTGGGCCGGCATGGATGTAGCCGTGCTCGGCACGCTGGTGCTCGCCGCTGCGGCCATGGGTACGCGGGATGTCACCCACGCCCGGGGCCAGCGCCTTGAACAGCGGCTCCAGGCGCTCGAACACTTCCTTTTCGCCACCGATCATCATGCAGTAGCCACGGTCCAGGCCCCACACACCGCCCGAGGTGCCGACATCCAGGTAATGCAGCCCGCGCTTGGCCAGTTCGGCGGCGCGGCGCATGTCGTCCTTGTAGAAGGTGTTGCCGCCGTCGATGATCGCATCGCCCGGCTCCAGCAGTTCGGCCAGTTGGGCGATGGTCTGCTCGGTGGGCTCGCCGGCGGGCAACATGACCCACACCGCGCGCGGCGCTTTCAGCTTCTGTACCAGCGCACCGAGGTCGTGCGCACCCTGGGCGCCCTCGCCCTCCAGACCGGTGATGGCCTCACGGTTGCGGTCATGCACCACAGTACGGTGGCCGGCGCGCATCAGGCGCCTTGCGATATTGCCGCCCATGCGGCCCAGCCCGATGATTCCCAGTTGCATGAGCCGATGCTCCCCTTTCGAAATAAATGACAACACAATCCAGCTTTTCAGGTTAGTCCAGCGTACCGCTCGAGGGTTCAGCGACGAACGGCGGGACCACGATAAACAAAAAAGTTCCCAAGACCTGCGAAAGAATTCAGAATGCGCCCGCGTGAAGCGTCTACGCTTTGACTTGTCACCAGCCAAAACCGCGAGGTGTGTCCATGGGTACTTTGATGCCTGCAACCCCAACCCAGACCCTCTATGTCTCCGTGCGCCGTGATGAGCTGCGTAAACTGAAGGACGAACGTGACCAGCTGCGCCAGCAGGTCGCCCAACTGAACCTGCTGCTGGCGCAACAACGCGCTGAAGACAAAGCTGTCAGCCTCTGATTGTACCTTCTTCTCGTGGGAGCTGAACGGCTCCCACCCTGCTTGTCTCTCTCTGATTCCTCTTTTCCAGGCCCGGCCTCTTCGCGGGCACGCCCGCTCCCACGAAGACTGCGAAAGAATCCAACATCTGCCTTGCGCCCCACTCTGGTGCATCAGCACCTGAAAGCCACAATTTGGCGCACCATCCCCATACCCCCGCCCGCACCTTTTCACATCCGGTCACAAACGCCAACGTTTGCGTCTATTCCGCGGCATGACAATAGTGACCAGCGGGTCACCTTTTCATCTATTTCTCTCCTACACTCGGGTTTCGGCCCGCCATTTGCTCAACGGAAGAGTGACGAAAAAAAGTCGAACTTTCCGGAACGCGGGCAGGTCAGGAACTAAGTAGGCCAAACGCAAAGGGACTTCCCAGCATCGGCCCACATACCCCACCAGCCCAATCGCCTTCGGCCGGAATGCCGATCGCGCCGTGCCTGCGTGCACGACCCTGGGGCATGGAACGCACTACGCAGAATCCAGAATCAGAGAGAACCAACACGAAACATCGCCACGGGTGCCAGCACCCGGCCAAGCATAGGGACGGAGAGAAGTATGATCAGTGCCGCTGTCGAGCCTCACGTAGATTCATTCAACCCGGACAACCGCGAACCGCTCACCCCGGACTTCGCCACGACAGGCAAGGCACCCGGCGCCCAGCGCCAGCACAACCGCAACAAGCGCAAGATTTTGTTCGTGACCTCGGAAATCGCCGACCTGGTGAAAACCGGTGGCCTGGGAGACGTGTCCGCAGCCCTGCCCCGTGCCCTGGCGCACCTGCACGATGTGCGGGTGCTGATCCCCGGCTACCGGCAGGTGATGGAAAGCGACAACCCCATCCACATCGTCGGTGAACTGGGTGGCCACGCCGCACTGCCGCCGTGCAAGATCGGGCGCATGGACATGGCCGACGGCCTGGTCATCTATGTGCTGATCTGCCCCGAGCTGTACCAGCGTGACGGCACTCCCTATGGTGCCAACAACGGCCGCGACTGGCCCGACAACCACATCCGCTTCGCCCGCCTGGGCCTGGCCGCCGCCGAAATCGCCGCCGGCGAAGGCAGGATCCACTGGAAGCCCGAAGTGGTGCACGCCCACGACTGGCCCGCCGGCCTGGCACCGGCCTACATGCACTGGCGCGGGCTGAGCACGCCAACCCTGTTCACCATCCACAACCTGGCCTACCAAGGTGTGTACAGCCGCGGCTGCAGCCCGGAACTGGCAATCCCCGAACACGCCATGCAGCAGGAAGGCATGGAGTTCTACGGCAAGCTGTCGTTCCTCAAGGCCGGCTTGGCCTACGCCAGCCACATCACCACGGTCAGCGCCACCTATGCCCGGGAAATCACTACCCCGGAATTTGGCTGCGGCCTGGACGGTTTCCTCGCCAGCAAGGCCCAGCAAGGCCTGCTCGGCGGCATTCCCAACGGCATCGACGAAAGCTGGGACTCGGCCACCGACAAGCACCTGCAGCACAACTTCAGCATCAACGACTGGGAAGGCAAGGCGCGCAATGCCCAGGAAGTACGCGCGCTGTTCCAACTGCAGCCCTCTGAAGGGCCCTTGTTCGCAGTGGTTTCGCGCCTGGTCTACCAGAAAGGCCTGGACCTGACCCTGGGTGTGGCCGACTACATCGTCGAGCAAGGCGGGCAGATCGCGATCATCGGCCGCGGCGAGCCGGAAGAAGAGCAGGCCATGCGCGAACTGGCGCTACGCCACCCGGGCCGTATCGGCGTGCGCATCGGCTTCAACGAAACCGATGCCCGGCGCATGTTCGCCGGCAGCGACTTCCTGCTGATGCCGTCTCGCTACGAGCCATGCGGCCTCAGCCAGATGTACGCACAGCGCTTCGGCTCGCTGCCGGTAGCGCGCAAGACCGGTGGCCTGGCCGACACCATCGAGTGCGGCGTTACCGGCTTCCTGTTCAACGAGTCCACCGTCGAGAGCTATCGCGAGGCACTCAGCCGCGCCTTCTATGTATATGGCAAGAAGGACCTGCTGAATGCCATGCGCTGCCTGTCGATGACCCAACCGTTCAACTGGTGCCAGGCCGTGGAGCCCTATGCACGTCTGTACGAGGACCTGGTCAAGCAGGCGCAGCACAGCCACTACTGAACGGGGAGTTGAAGATGCACAGGCATGGCGCACACCTGCTGGACGCCACGTCGGCGCGCTTCGCCCTCTGGGCCCCGGATGCGCGCAGCGTGAGCGTGGAACTGGAGCAGCAGCCGGCCATCGAGCTGTTGCCCGACGATGATGGCTGGTTCACCGGCGTGGCCCCGTGCCAGGCCGGTGACCTTTACCACTACCGTATCGACGGTGCACTGAAGGTGGCCGACCCGGCCTCGCGCTATCAGCCCGATGGCGTGCAGGGGCCGAGCCAGGTGGTGAATGTGGCCAGCTATGCCTGGCGACACCCCTGGCAAGGCCGGCCCTGGCACGAGGCGGTCATACAGGAGCTGCATGTCGGCCTGCTCGACGGCTACGCCGGGGTCGCCCGGCAACTGCCGCGGCTGGCCGAACTGGGCATCAGTGCCGTCGAACTGATGCCGCTGGGGCAGTTCCCCGGCGAGCGCAATTGGGGTTACGACGGCGTGTTGCCCTATGCGCCGCAAAACACCTATGGCAGCCCCGAGCAGCTGTGTGCGCTGGTCGACCAGGCACATGGCCACGGGCTGATGGTGCTGGTCGATGTGGTGTACAACCACTTCGGCCCTGACGGCAATTACCTGCACCAGTACGCCAGCCCGTTCTTCCGCGAAGACCGGCAGACCCCCTGGGGCGCAGCCATCGACTTCCGTCGCCCGCAGGTGCGCGAGTTCTTCATCCAGAACGCCCTGATGTGGCTGTGCGACTACCGCTTTGACGGCCTGCGCCTGGATGCCGTGCACGCCATCGACCAGCCCGACTTTCTGGTCGAGCTGGCGCAAAGGGTACGCGCTGCGGTGGAACCTGGCCGCCACGTATGGCTGGTACTGGAGAACGAACACAACCAGGCCTTCCTGCTGGAGCAAGGCTTCGATGCCCAGTGGAACGACGACGGCCACAATGCCCTGCATGTGCTGCTGACCGGCGAAACCGAAGGCTACTACGCCGACTACCAGCAGCGCCCCATCGACCAGCTGGCCCGCTGCCTTGCCGAAGGTTTCGTGTTCCAGGGCCAGGCCAACCGCCATGGCACGCCCCGCGGCGAGCCCAGCGCGCACCTGCCACCCAGCGCTTTCGTGCTGTTCCTGCAGAACCATGACCAGGTCGGCAACCGCGCCCTGGGCGAGCGCCTGACCCGTCTGTGCCCACCGCAGGCGCTGCGGGCGGCCACCGGGCTGTTGCTGCTGGCGCCGATGATTCCGCTGCTGTTCATGGGCGACGACGATGGCAGCTGCCGGCCGTTCCTGTTCTTCACCGACTTCCATGACCAGCTGGCCGACGCCGTGCGCGAAGGCCGGCGCGGCGAGTTCGCCCATTTCGCCGCCTTCGCCGACCCCGAGCAGCGCCAACGCATCCCCGACCCCAACGCCGAACAGACCTTCGAGGCCTCCCGCCCGCAAGCCGGGGAAGTGATCGCCGGCTGGCACGGCCTGTACCAGCACCTGCTCGAACTGCGCCGCCGCCATGTGATCCCGCACCTGCCCGGCAGCCGCGCGCTGGGTGCCGAAGTACACGGCGACAAGGCCCTGACCGCACGCTGGTGCCTGGGCAATGGCACCACCCTGCGCATCGACCTGAACCTGGCCGCCACCCCGCAGGTGGTCGAGTTGCCCGCGCCGGCCAACCGCCTGTTCGACAGCAGCGACACCCGGCACCCCGATACCCATCTGGCCGCATACAGCTGCGTGGTCAGCCTGCTTCCCCCTGCCCAGGAGCGCCCATGAGCGAAACCGCCCTGCACCGTCTGGCGAGCCGCGTCGGGCTGAGCCGCGACTGGATCGACGCCAATGCCCGGCCCCAGCGTGTCAGCGACGAGGTACTGCGCAACATACTTGAAGGTCTTGGCCACCCTGCCAACGATGACGCCGCCATCGCCGCCAGCCTGCGCGCCGTGGACGCTGCCGAAGACAGTGAGCACCTGCCGCCGCTGCTGACCGCCGACCTAGGCCAGCCATTGGCACTGGCGCGCTACTTCAGCGCCGCCAGCGTTGCGCACTGCACACTGGAGGACCACAGCGCCCTCACCCTCAGCCTTGACGACCAGGCCCGCCTGCCCGGTGCGCTGCCCATCGGCTACCACCAGGTGGAAATCGACAGCCGCCGCTTCACCGTGGCCGTGGCCCCGCTGCGCTGCCACAGCCTTGAAGACCGGGTGCAACAGCCGCCACCGCGCTGCTGGGGCCTGGCGGTGCAGCTGTACAGCTTGCGCCGCCCCGGCGATGGCGGCTATGGCGACTGCCTGGCCTTGGAACAACTGGCCCGCGCGGCTGCCGAACGCGGCGCCGATGCCTTGGCCATCAGCCCGATCCACGCCCTGTTGGCCATCGACCAGACGCACTACAGCCCCTACTCGCCCTCCAGCCGCCTGCTGCTCAATACCCTGTACGCCAGCCCAGCCGCGCTGCTGGGCGAGCGGGAGGTGCGCGTGGCCATCGAAGCCTGCGGCCTGGAGCAACAGCTCGAAGACCTTGAGCAAGGCCCGCTGGTAGACTGGCCGCGTGCCGCCAGCGCCCGACAGCGCCTGCTCGAAGCCCTGTACCAGGGCTTCAGCCAGGGCGACCACCCGCTACGCAAGGACTTCGACAGCTTCCGCAAAGCCGGTGGCCAGGCGCTGGAACACCATTGCCGCTTCGAAGTGCTGCAGGCGCAAGCCGTGGAGCATGGCCTGGGCGCCGACTGGCGCCACTGGCCCAAGGCCTGGCACGACCCATACCACCCGGAAGTGGAGGCCTTCGCCAACGCCTACCCGGCCAAGGTCGAGTTCCATGCCTTCTGCCAATGGCTGACCGAACGGGGCCTGCAACGCGCCCAGGAAGCAGCGCGCGGCAACGGCATGGCGGTCGGCCTGATCGCTGACCTGGCGGTGGGCGCCGACGGTGCCGGCAGCCAGGCCTGGAGCCGCCAGGACGAGCTGCTGGCAGGCCTGAAGGTGGGTGCACCGCCTGACATCCTCAACCGTGCCGGCCAGGACTGGGGCATCTGCGCCTTCTCGCCTGAAGGGCTCAAGCGCAACGGCTACCGCGCTTTCATCGAAATGCTCCGGGCCAACCTCGCCCACGCCGGCGGCCTGCGCATCGACCATGTCATGGGCCTGCGCCGGCTGTGGCTGATCCCGCAGGGGGCCAAGCCCAGCGAAGGCGCCTACCTCAACTACCCGCTGGAAGATCTGTTACGCCTGCTGGCCCTGGAGTCGGTGCGCCACCAGGCAATCATCCTCGGCGAAGACCTGGGCACCGTGCCGGACGGCCTGCGCGAGCAACTGGCGGCCAAGGCCGTGCTGGGCATGCGCGTGCTGCCCTTCGAGCAGACCCAGCCCGGCCATTTCAAGCCGATTCTCGACTGGCCGGATAACGCCCTGGCCACCACCGGCACCCATGACCTGGCGCCGCTGGCCGGCTGGCTGGAAAACCGCGACATCGACTGGAGCCACCGCCTGCAACTGATCGATGCTGCCACCGAACTGCACTGGCGCCACGAGCGGCAGAAGGAGCACGATGGTTTGCGCCGCACCCTGGAGGCCAACTACGGCACGCTGCCGAACAACGACGCGCTGATCGACGCTGCCATCCGTTACGTTGGCCACACCCGCGCACCGCTGGTGCTGGTGCCGCTGGAAGACCTGCTGGGTTGCGACGAGCAACCCAACCTGCCGGGCACCACCGCCGGCCACCCCAACTGGCGCCGACGCTTTGCCCGGCCGGTACGTGAACTGCTCGACGACGAAGACGCTGCGCGGCGCCTGGAACTGCTGGCCCAGGCCCGCGAACAGGCTTGGGAGCGTGACCGATGAAAGCGCTGACCGCGACCCTGCGCCTGCAGTTTCACAGTGACTTCACCCTCGATCACGCCGTGCCGTTGGTGCCGTACTTCGCCCAGTTGGGCATCAGCCACCTGTATGCCTCGCCCATCCTCAAGGCCCGCGCCGGCTCGCGCCATGGCTACGACGTGGTCGACCCGACCTGCGTCAACCCCGAGCTGGGCGGCGAAGCGGCGCTGCAACGGCTGGTCGCCGCCCTGCGTCAGCACGGCATGGGGCTGATCCTCGACACGGTGTCCAACCACATGGCCGTGGGCGGTGCCGACAACCCCTGGTGGCAGAGCCTGCTGGCCTGGGGTCGGCGCAGCCCGTATGCAGAGTTCTTCGACATCCAGTGGCACTCCAGCGACCCACTGCTGGCCGGCCAGTTGCTGTTGCCGTTCCTCGCCAGCGACTATGGCGTGGCGCTGAAAAATGGCGAGATACCGCTCGAGTTCGACAAGCACCATGGGCTGCTGCAGGTCGCCCATTACCAACATCGCTTCCCGATCTGCCCGGTCGACTATGGCTGGATTCTCGCCCTCAGCCCGGAGCCGGCGCTCAAGGCCCTGGCCGAACGCTTCACCGCGTTGAACGCATCGGCCACGCCGCTGGCCGACGCCCTGCCCCTGCAAGCTGAACTGGCGCGCCTGGCGGGCGAAGGCGCTGACCTCGAATCGGCTCTGGTGGCGTTCGACAGCCGCAGCGAGAATGGCTTCAAGCGCCTGCACCTGCTGCTGGAACGCCAGACCTACCGCCTGGCCAGCTGGCGTACAGCCGCCGACGACATCAACTGGCGGCGCTTCTTCGACATCAACGAGCTGGGCGGCCTGCGGGTGGAACGCGCGGTGGTGTTCGAGGCCACCCACGCCAAGCTGTTCGAACTGATCGAGCGCGGCCTGGTGGACGGCCTGCGCATCGACCATATCGACGGCCTGGCCGACCCGCGCGGTTACTGCCGCAAGCTGCGCCGGCGGGTAGATGGCCTGCTGGCACGGCGGCCGTTGAACGCCGCCCTGGGGCATTTCCCGATCTACGTGGAGAAGATCCTCGGCGCCAACGAGCACCTGCACCGCGACTGGCTTACCGACGGCACTACCGGCTATGAATTCATGAACCAGGTTTCGCTGCTGCAGCACGACCCGGCGGGCGAAGCAGCGCTGACCGAGCTGTGGGCCAATGTGAGCGAACGCCCCGACTTCCCCGAAGAAGTGCGTCAGGCCCGCCACCTGGTACTCAATGCCAGCCTGGCCGGCGACTGCGAGTCGGTGGCCCAGGCACTGTTGCAGGTGGCGCGCAACGACCTGATGACCCGCGACCTGACCCTGGGCGCGATCCGCCGTGCCTTGCAGGCGCTGGTGGCGCATTACCCGGTGTACCGCACCTACTTCAATGCCTGCGGGCGCCCGGCAGAAGACGAAGGGTTTTTCCAGCAGGCCCTGGCCAACGCCCGCCTCGACCTCGGCGAAGCCGACTGGCCACTGCTCGAGCACCTGCAGCAATGGCTGGGCGGGCAAGCCTGGCGCCGCCTGCCAGCAGGCCGGGCGCGCAAGCAGCTGCGCCACGCCTGCGTGCGCTTCCAGCAACTGACCGCGCCCAGCGCCGCCAAGGCCGTGGAAGACACCGCCTTCTACCGCAGCGCGCGGCTGCTGTCGCGCAACGATGTGGGCTTCGACGCCGAGCGTTTCAGCGCCCCGCTCGAGCACTTCCACAACGAGGCCCAGCGGCGCCTGCGCGACTTCCCCGACAACCTGCTGGCAAGCGCCACCCATGACCACAAGCGCGGCGAAGACACCCGTGCGCGCCTGGCCGTGCTCAGCGAGCGCGGCCCGTGGCTGGCCAGCCGCATGGAACACTGGCGCGAACTGGCCACGCCATTGCGCACGCAACTGGATGACGGCCCGGCGCCCAGCCCCGGCGACGAGCTGATGCTGTTGCAGACGTTGCTGGGCAGCTGGCCGCTGGACCTCGACCTGCACGATGACAACACCCTTGGCCAGTACGCCGAACGCATTCGCCAGTGGCAGCAGAAAGCCCTGCGCGAGGCCAAGCTGCGCAGCAGCTGGAGCGCGCCGAACGAAGCCTACGAAAGCGCCTGTGCCCGCTACATCGATGGCCTGCTGCTGGACGGCGAGAACCAGCAGCTGCGCAAGTCGCTGGCCGACGCCGCGCACCTGCTGGCCTGCCCCGGTGCCCTCAACGGCCTGGTCCAGGCCCTGCTGCGCATGACCACGCCGGGCGTACCGGACCTGTACCAGGGCAACGAATACTGGGATTTCAGCCTGGTCGACCCGGATAACCGGCGCGCCGTGGACTACGCGTGCCGGCGTCGCACCCTGGACGATGCAACGCCGGTTGCCGAGCTGCTGGAACACTGGCGCGATGGCCGCCTCAAGCAGGCGCTGATCGCCCGGGTGCTGGACTGCCGCCAGGCCCATGCCGAGCTGTTCCGACGTGGCGCCTACCTGCCCCTGACCGTGCAGGGTCGGCATTCCGACAAGGTGATCGCGTTCGCTCGCCTTGGCGAGGGCGAACGGGCCGTCATCATCGCGCCACGCCTGGCCAGTACCTTGCTTGCAGGTGCACCGATACCCCTGATCCCGGCACAGAACTGGGACGACACCCGGGTAAACCTGCCGTTTGCCTTGTCGCCTGCCAACTCGACGGGACTTTTCCCCAGTGCTGCGGTCAGCTCTTGCAGGGAGCTGATGTTGAGCGCCGTGCTGGCGGAGTTTCCGGTCAACCTGCTGATACAACAATCTTGAACATCAGGAGCGTCATGATGAGTGTTGATGAAAAACGTATCCGCGAATTTGCCTACCAGATCTGGGAGTCCGAGGGTAAGCCCGTCGGCCAGGAAGACCGCCATTGGGACATGGCTCGCAAGCTGGCCGAAGCCGAGGCACTGGCACCCAAGGTGGCGCCGCGCAAACGGGCCCCGGCCAAGCCCAAGGTAGCGGCTGAACCGGTCGAGAAGGCCGTGGCAGTGAAGAAAACCCGGGCGGTGAAAAAGCCGGCTGCCGGTTGAGCCTGTACTGGCCTCTTAGCGGGTGACCCCGCTCCTACAGGGATAGCGCCAGGCCTGAGGATGACGGTGTACCTGTGGGAGCGGGTTCACCCGCGAAGAGGCCGGTACAGGCCTACGCAGCTCCCTCCCCCACCACGGCCACAGAGGACCGCCATGAGCCCCCGCACCCCGAAGAAAACCCGCTCGGTAGCCCCGTCGCGTATCCGCGAAGGCCTGCCCTTCCCCCTCGGCGCCACCTGGGATGGCCTTGGGGTCAACTTTGCCCTGTTCTCGGCCAATGCCACCAAGGTCGAGCTGTGCCTGTTCGACTCCACCGGCGAGCACGAAATCGAACGCATCGAGCTCCCCGAATACACCGACGAGATCTACCACGGCTACCTGCCTGACGCTCACCCAGGGCTGGTCTACGGCTACCGCGTGCACGGCCCCTACGAGCCGGACAACGGCCACCGCTTCAACCCCAATAAACTGCTGATCGACCCGTATGCCAAGCAACTGGTCGGCAGCCTGCAATGGTCCGAAGCACTGTTCGGCTACACCATCGGCCACCCCGACGGTGACCTGTCGTTCGACGAGCGCGACAGCGCGCCCTTCGTGCCCAAGTGCAAGGTGATCGACCCTGCATTCACCTGGGGCCGCGACCAGCGCGTGCAGATCCCCTGGGAGCGTACGATCATTTATGAGGCCCACACCCGTGGCATCAGCATGCGCCACCCGGCGGTGCCGGAAAAACTGCGCGGCACCTTCGCCGGCCTGGCCAATGACGAGTTGCTCAAGCACATCAAGGAGCTGGGCGTTTCCAGCATCGAGTTGCTGCCGATTCACGCCTTCGTCAACGACCAGCACCTGCTGGACAAGGGCCTGAACAACTACTGGGGCTACAACAGCATCGCCTTCTTCGCGCCCCACCCGCGTTACCTGGCCAGCGGCAAGATCGCCGAGTTCAAGGAAATGGTCGCGCACCTGCACGACGCCGGGCTGGAGGTGATCCTGGATGTGGTCTACAACCACACCGCCGAAGGCAACGAGCGCGGCCCCACGCTGTCGATGCGCGGTATCGACAACGCCTCCTACTACCGCCTGATGCCGGACGACAAGCGTTACTACATCAACGATTCCGGCACCGGCAACACCCTGGACCTGAGCCACCCCTGCGTGCTGCAGCTGGTCACCGACTCGCTGCGCTACTGGGCCGGCGAAATGCACGTGGACGGCTTCCGCTTCGACCTGGCGACCATCCTTGGCCGCTACCACGACGGCTACAGCGAACGCCACGGCTTCCTCGTCGCCTGCCGCCAGGACCCGATGCTGAGCCAGGTGAAGCTGATTGCCGAGCCCTGGGACTGCGGCCCGGGCGGCTACCAGGTGGGCAACTTTGCCCCGGGCTGGGCAGAGTGGAACGACCGCTTCCGCGACACCGTGCGCGCCTTCTGGAAAGGCGACGAAGGCCAACTGGCCGACTTTGCCTCGCGCATGACAGCCTCGGGGGACATGTTCAACAACCGTGGCCGGCGTCCCTATGCCTCGGTCAACTTCGTCACCGCCCACGATGGTTTCACCTTGCGCGACCTGGTGTCGTACAACCACAAGCACAACGAGGACAACGACGAGAACAACCAGGACGGCACCGATAACAACCTGTCATGGAACTGCGGTGTCGAGGGGCCAACCGACGACCCGGCCGTGAATGCCCTGCGCATGCGCCAGATGCGCAACTACTTCGCTACCCTGCTGCTGGCCCAGGGCACGCCGATGATCGTCGCCGGCGATGAGTTCAGCCGTACCCAGCACGGCAACAACAATGCCTATTGCCAGGACAGCGAAATCGGCTGGGTGAACTGGGACCTGGACCAGGAGGGCGAAGAGCTGCTGGCCTTCGTCAAGCGCCTGACCCGCCTGCGCCTGGCCTACCCGGTACTGCGCCGCTCGCGCTTCCTGGTGGGCGACTACAATGAAGCGATCGGCGTCAAGGATGTGACTTGGCTGGCACCGGATGGCAACGAGATGAGCGTGGAGCAATGGGAAGACCCGCACGGGCGTTGCCTGGGCATGCTGATCGATGGCCGTGCCCAGGTCAGCGGCATTGCCAGGCCAGGCGCCGAGGCCACCGTGCTGCTGATCGTCAATGCCCACCATGACATCGTGCCGTTCAAGCTGCCGACCGTGCCCGAGGGGGATTACTGGAGCTGCCTGGTCGACACCGACCGGCCAGAGCTGCGCAAGGGGCAGCATCTGCACTTCGACAGCACCTTCGAGGTGAAGGGGCGGTCGTTGCTGCTGATGGTGTTGCAGCGTGATGAGGAGTGAACCTGAAACGCTGGTATGTGTCCCTTGTGTAGGAGCGGCCTTGTGTCGCGATCGGGCCGCACAGCGGCCCCAGCTATTCTTGCCTTGGTGCTGACAAACGGGGCCGCTGCGCGGCCCGATCGCGACACAAGGCCGCTCCTACAAGGATCCGCGCAAACCCGTTGACCGAGGAGTAACCGTGAACCCCGAAGCCGGCAGTAAAGGTTTCGCCAGTGTCAACCAGGCCCCAGCCGTGAAGCGGTTGCGGGTGCTGACGGTGAATACCCACAAGGGCTTCACCGCCTTCAACCGGCGCTTCATCCTGCCGGAACTGCGCGAGGCGGTGCGCAGCACCCAGGCCGACATCGTCTTTCTCCAGGAGGTGCTCGGCAGCCACGACCGCCACGCCGCGCGCTACCCCGGCTGGCCGCAGACCTCGCAGTACGAGTTCCTCGCCGACAGCATGTGGAGCGACTTCGCCTACGGGCGCAACGCGGTCTATCCTGACGGCCACCACGGCAACGCGCTGCTGTCCAAATACCCGATCATCGAACATCGCAACCTCGACGTGTCGATCACCGGCCCCGAACGACGTGGCCTGCTGCACTGCGTCCTCGACGTGCCTGGCCAGCATCAGGTGCATGCCATCTGCGTGCATCTGTCGTTACTGGAAAGCCACCGCCAGAAGCAGCTGCAACTGCTGCGCAAGCTGCTCGAATCCTTGCCCGCCGACGCCCCGGTGATCATCGCTGGCGACTTCAACGACTGGAAATCCCACGGCAACCGCACCTTGGGCCTGCAGCGTGACCTGCACGAGGCCTTCGAACGCCACCATGGCCACCTGGCCCGCACCTATCCTGCGCGGCTGCCGCTGTTGCGCCTGGACCGTGTCTACCTGCGCAACGCCGAAAGCCATGGGCCGCGAATTCTGGGGCACAAACCTTGGTCGCACCTGTCGGACCACCTGCCGTTGTCGGTCGAAGTCAGGCTTAGCAATCATTCTTCATAGCCGCAGCACGGCAAATAGCGAACCTGGCTATACCTAGCCGAATTATCTTGTGATTCAACAAGTTGAACAAAGCCACGGAACCTGAACACTTCCTTCACGCTTTCTTGACGCAAGCGGCGCCTTCTCCTTAGCTGAACATATCAAGCAGTAATGATCTCGCGCAGGGCCTCTAGCTCGCGCCTTCGTGCGCGCTGCAGAAAGCCAGGCGTGCTGGTTTGGGTCGCCCACTGTTTTTGCCGTACAGCTCGTGACAACAGGCCAGGTCCTAGGGCTGTAACACAAAAACAGAGGAGATCCGCCATGAAAAGCACCTCGAGCCCCTTGCGCTTCGAAAGCATTTTCTACGCGGTTTCCACGTCGCTGCTTCTGGCAACCCCGGTGGAAACTATCGCGTATGAACTGCAGGACGACCCGACCTCGCCCGGCTTCCTGCAACAACCGGCAGTACCACAGCTTACGCTCGACCCGGTCAGCGCCAGTGGCTTGAGTATCGGTACCTTGAACGCGTTCTCGCAAAAGATGAGCGAACGCCATGGGCAGCCTGCACCAGACCTGGTCGCCAGCCAGTGGGCGCAGTTCTTCCCCACCACCGCGCGCAGTGGCGTGCAGCCTCCGGACCAGCTGGAGGCCCCCAGCCAGCAACTGATGATCGGCCCGGACCTGTTCGTGCGTGAAACTGCAGCGGGCAATGTGCACCGCGCGGGGATCTTCGTGGGGCAAAACAACCTGCAGACCAACTTCAACGGCATGCGTCAGCTGTTGGGCGACAAGCAACGCAACGCCGTGAACCTCAGCGGTGAAAGCCTGGGGGTGTACTGGAGCATGACCCATGAACAGGGCTGGCACCTGGATGCCGTGGCCATGGGTTCGCGCATCGACGTCAATGGCCGTGGCGAGAACGGCCAGCGACTGGACGACAGCGGCCACGCGATGACCTTCTCGCTGGAAGGCGGCATCCCCATCGGCCTGGGTGGCGGCTGGGTGATCGAGCCGCAGGCGCAGTTGATCAACCAGCAGTTCTTCCCCGGCAGCCGGGCGCAGGAAGAGACCTTGCAGGCCTTCGACAGCCAGCCGAGCTGGAGCGGTCGGGTCGGTGCCAGGCTGTCCGGGCGTTATGAAGTACGCGGCATGCCGATCGAACCCTATGTGCGGACCAACGTGTGGTATGACTTCAGCAATGCCGATGAGGTGAAGCTGGACCAGGTCGACAAGATCTCCAGCTCGCGCTACTCGACCACGGTGGAACTGGGGTTGGGGCTGGTGGCGCGGGTGACACCCACGGTGGCGCTGTTTGTCAGTGCCGATTACAGCAGTGACGTCGACGACAATGATCTGAACGGGTTGATTGGCAGCCTTGGGGTGCGGATGCGGTGGTAGGCAGGGTCGGCCCTTTCGCGGGCACGCCCGCTCCCACAGGGATAGCACAGGGCCAGAGGCGGGCGCCGTACCTGTGGGAGCGGGCATGCCCGCGAAGAGGCCAGTACAGGCAGAAGATCAGACCGGCTTCATCACCAGCACACCCAGCGGCGGCAGGTTCAGGACCAGCGACTGCGGCTGCCCATGGCTGGCAATCTCGTCACTTTGCACGACCCCCAGGTTGCCGACATTGGACCCGGCATACAGCTCTGCATCACTGTTCAACAGCTCCTGCCAGCGTTCGCCGAACGGCACGCCAATGCGATACCCCTCGCGCGGCACCGGCGTGAAGTTGGCCACCACCAGCACTGGCTCGCCACTGCTGCTCCAGCGCAGCCAGGCATACACGCTGTTCTGCGCATCGTCACCAATCAGCCACTGGAACCCCTGCGGCTGGCAATCCTGCTCGTGCAACGCCGGCACCTCGCGGTACAGGCGGTTGAGGTCACCTACCAGGCGCTGTACACCCTGGTGCTCAGGGTACTGCAGCAGGTACCAGTCCAGCTCGCCATCGTGGTCCCACTCACGCCACTGGCCGAACTCGCAGCCCATGAACAGCAGCTTCTTGCCCGGATGCGCCCACATGAAGGTGAGGTAGGCACGCAGGTTGGCGAACTTCTGCCAGCGGTCGCCGGGCATCTTGTCGATCAGCGAATGCTTGCCGTGCACCACTTCGTCGTGGGAGATGGGCAGGATGAAGTGCTCGGAATAGGCATAGATCAGCCCGAAGCTCATCTCGTTGTGATGATAAGTGCGGTGCACCGGGTCGTTCTGAATGTAATGCAAGGTGTCGTGCATCCAGCCCATGTTCCACTTGTAGGCAAAGCCCAGGCCGCCCTGCTGGGTCGGCTGGCTGACGCCGGGCCAGGCGGTGGACTCCTCGGCGATGATCAGCGCGCCCGGGGCCTCATGGGCCGCCACGCCATTGAGGTGGCGGATGAAGTCGATGGCTTCCAGGTTCTCGCGCCCGCCGTGGCGGTTGGGCACCCATTCGCCGGCCTTGCGCGAATAGTCGCGGTACAGCATCGAGGCCACTGCATCGACACGCAGGCCATCGATGTGGAAGTGCTTCAGCCAGTGCAGCGCCGAAGCCATCATGAAGCCGCGCACTTCGTTGCGGCCAAGGTTGTAGATCAGCGTGTTCCAGTCCTGGTGGTAGCCCTCCAGGGGGTTGTCGTATTCGTACAGGGCGGTGCCGTCGAAACGCGCCAGGCCGTGTTCGTCGGTGGGGAAATGCGCCGGTACCCAGTCCAGCAGTACACCAATGCCCCCTTGATGGCAGGCGTCGATGAAGGCGGCGAAGTCCTCGGCGCTGCCGTAGCGCGATGTGGGCGCGAACAGCGACAACGGCTGGTAACCCCAGGAGCCGCCGAACGGGTGCTCCATGATCGGCAGCAGTTCGATGTGGGTGAAGCCCAGCTCCTGAACGTACGGCACCAGGCGCTCGGCCAGCTCGCGCCAGTTGTAATAGCGCCCGACCTCGCCCGCTTCATCCAGCTCGCAGCGCCACGACCCCGGGTGCAGTTCGTAGATCGACAGCGGCGCGCTGTAGGCATGGCGTTGCGCGCGTTGCGCCATCCAGTCGTGGTCTTGCCAGTCGTGGCTGAGCGCCCCTGCCACCTTGGATGCGGTGCTCGGCGGCAGTTCGGTGGCGCGCGCCAGCGGGTCGGCCTTCAGGGGCAGTATGCCGTCCTTGCCAAGCACCTCGAACTTGTAGGTTTCGCCCACGCCCAGGCGCGGCACGAACAGCTCCCACACCCCGGCGCTGTGGCGCAGGCGCATGGGGTGGCGGCGGCCATCCCAGTTGTTGAAGTCACCCACCACCGACACCCGCCGGGCGTTCGGTGCCCACACCGAGAAACACACGCCATCGACGCCATCGACCTGGATGGGTTGGGCGCCGAAGCGCCCGGACAGGTCGCGATGGTTGCCTTCGGCGAACAGGTACAGGTCCATGTCGCCCAGTTGCGGGCCGAAGCTGTAGGGGTCTTCGGTGACCTGCTCGCCACCGGCCCAGCCGATCTGCAGCAGGTACGGGTGTGCCTCATCGAGGTGCGCGATGAACAGCCCCGGCAGGCTGCCCTGCTCCATTTCGGCGAGGATGCGCCCGTCATGCCGGGCCAGGATGCGCACATTCAGGGCGTTGGGCAGGAAGGCGCGGACTACCTGCCCGCCGGCGCCGTCGCCATGGGGGCCGAGTACCGCAAATGGATCGGCGTGCTCGGCGCGGGCCAGGGCGTCGAGGTCCCGTTGCCGAAGGCCGCCGTTTTCACGCGTGGTTGCATTCATCTATGACTCTCCCCAGGTACTGATCAGTCCATGCAGGCCATGCAAAGGCACGGCCAGCCAGCTCGGACGGTTCTCGGCTTCGTATGTAATTTCGTAGGCGGCTTTTTCCAGGCAGAACAGCTCCAGTGCAGCACGCTCGCCCTCGGCCTGTTGCCAGGCGTGAGGCATGGCCGCGGTGGCCAGGCCATAGGCTTCGACAAAGGCATGCCGCGACTGGTGCAGGTACTGCCTGGCAACCCGTTGCCGGGCTTGGCGCGCCGGGTCGGAAAGGTCGACCGCAGACGCGCTGCGCAAGATCATGGCAGCAGCATAGTCGAAGGATCGCAGCACGCCGCTGACATCCTTGTACGGGCTGTGTTTTGCCCGACGCTCTTGCAGCGGCCGGGCCGGTTCACCTTCGAAATCGATGAGGTAGGCGTCGCCCTGGACCACCAGCACCTGGCCCAGGTGCAGGTCGCCGTGCACGCGCATCAACAGGCCGCCCTGGGCCTGGCGGGTCAGGTTGGCGATGTGCTGGGCCAGGCCGTCGCGCTGTTGCTGCAAGTCGTCGACCAGCGCCTGGCTTTCGCTGTCGAGGCTGTCGCGGTACTGGGCCAGCAGGTCGAGGGCATGGGTGAGTTCGGCGCTGATCTGCGCACTCCAGCGTTCGCTGTCGTCGGCATCGCTCGGGCGCGGCTGGAAGGCCTCGTCGTTGGTCGGTGCGGCCAGCAGCAGGTGCATCTCGCCCAGGCGCTGGCCGAGCAAGGCGGCAAAGCCGGTGAGTTCGGCCAGTGCATCGGTGTGCGCATCGGCGTCGAGGCTGGAAGGCTCCATCTGGTCGCGGATGGCCCGTTCCAGGGTGTTCTGGGTCCAGGCCCAGGCGTCACCCTGGTTGCTCAGGTAGCCCTGGGCGATCATCAGCAGGTGTGGCGCGCCCTGCTCGTCCACCCGGCTGACCCAGGCCAGCAGCGGCGAAATGTTGGCAAAGCCTGCGGCGGTCAGGTAGGCACTCATTTCCAGCTCGGGGTGCACACCCGGGTTGACCCGGCGAATCAGCTTGAGCACCACCTGGTCGCCAATCACCACCGAGCTGTTGGACTGCTCGGCGCTGAGGTAGCGCACGCTGCTTTCGTCGTTCAACGCCAGGCTCGCCAACTGCTGCGTGCTTTCGAAGCGCAGCTCGCCCTCGCCGTTGCCACAAGGCAGATGCATGCCGCCCTCACAGGCACGCAGCACCGCGCGGATGAATGGCTCGAGGACGAAGGCATCGGTGATCAGGCCAACCTGATGGGCACGGCGCACCCGCGCCAGGGCCAGCTGCTGCGGCAGTGCGGTACTGATCTGCTCTTCAGGCAGCAGGCCGAACGGCAGCTGGTAGCGGGTAGCCATACCCTCGCTGAGCACTTCGATTTCACCGAGCAGCACCGGCGTGGTGGTAGTGCCGAAACGCACGCCGTAGCACAGGCGCACCTGGTCGATCGGCCCTTCCTTGCCGGCGAACCAGCGCCGCTTGGGCAGGTACTGCGGCAGGATGGCGCTTTGCAGGGTATCGCTGGAGGGGGCCTCCAGCAGTTCTTCCATGCGCTTGCGCAATACCAGTGTGGTCAATTCGGGTAACCCCTCGGTGGCCTGGATGTGCCAGCTGGGCATGCGGTCGTGGCTGGCCAGCAGGAACCAGTAGAAGGCGTAGGGTGGCAATGTCAGCAGGAACGGCAGTTGCCCGATTGGCGGGAAGGCGCTGCCGCCGAGCATCTCCACCGGTACTTTGTCGGCGTATTGTGACAATTCCAGTTCAGCTGCCTGGGCGGCGCGGGAAACGTTGGCCACGCACAGGATGACTTCAGTGTTGCCATCGGCGTCGGTGTACTCGCGCAAGTAGGCGAGGATGCGCCGGTTGTTCGGCGTGAGGGTGCGCAGGCTGCCGCGGCCGAAGGCCTTCTGCTGCTTGCGCACCGCCAGCATGCGCCGGGTCCAGTTCAGCAGCGAATGCGGGTCGTTGGCCTGGGCTTCGACGTTGACGGTCTGGTAACCATACAGCGGGTCCATGATCGGCGGCAGTACCAGGCGCTGCGGGTCTGCACGGGAGAAACCGCCGTTGCGGTCCGGCGACCATTGCATGGGCGTGCGCACGCCGTCGCGGTCGCCCAGGTAGATGTTGTCGCCCATGCCCAGTTCGTCGCCGTAATACAGGGTGGGCGTGCCGGGCATCGACAGCAGCAGGCTGGTGAGCAGTTCGATGCGCCGGCGGTCGCGCTGCAGCAGCGGAGCGAGGCGGCGGCGGATGCCCAGGTTGATGCGGGCGCGGCGGTCTTCGGCGTAGTAGTTCCACAAGTAGTCGCGCTCGCGGTCGGTAACCATTTCCAGGGTCAGCTCATCGTGGTTGCGCAGGAAGATCGCCCATTGGCAGTTGGCGGGGATTTCCGGAGTCTGGCGCAGGATGTCGGTGATCGGGAAACGGTCTTCCATGGCCAGGGCCATGTACATGCGCGGCATCAACGGGAAGTGGAAGGCCATGTGGCATTCGTCGCCCTCGCCTTCGCCGAAGTACGGGCGGGTGTCCTCGGGCCATTGGTTGGCCTCGGCAAGCAACATGCGGTCGGGGTAGTTGGCGTCGATTTCGGCGCGGATCGCCTTGAGCACGTCGTGGGTTTCGGCAAGGTTCTCGTTGTTGGTGCCGTCGCGCTCGATCAGGTAGGGGATGGCGTCCAGGCGCAGGCCATCCACACCCAGGTCGAGCCAGAAGCGCATCACCTTGATCACAGCCTTGAGCACTTGCGGGTTGTCGAAGTTGAGGTCGGGCTGGTGCGAGTAGAAGCGGTGCCAGAAGTACTGGCCGGCGACCGGGTCCCAGGTCCAGTTGGACTTCTCGGTGTCGAGGAAGATGATGCGCGTGCCGTCGTACTTCTGGTCATCATCCGACCACACGTAGAAGTCCCGTGCCTTGCTGCCGCGCTTGGCATGGCGGGCGCGCTGGAACCAGGGGTGCTGGTCGCTGGTGTGGTTGATGACCAACTCGGTGATTACCCGCAGGCCGCGTTTGTGCGCCTCGGCGATGAAGCGGCGGGCATCGGCCAGGTTGCCGTAGTCGGGGTGCACGGCCTTGTATTCGGCGATGTCGTAGCCGTCGTCGCGGCGTGGCGAGGGATAGAAAGGCAGCAGCCACAGGGTATTGACGCCCAGCTCGGCAATGTAGTCGAGCTTGCTGATCAGGCCGGCGAAGTCGCCGATGCCGTCGTTGTTCGAATCGAAAAACGACTTGATGTGCAGCTGGTAGATGACGGCGTCCTTGTACCACAGCGGGTCGTCAATGAAGGCTGCCGGGCGGGAACGCTTGGCCATGTGCGACTCCTTTCAATTTCTGGTTGCTCTGGCCCCTGTAGGAGCGCGAACCACCGTTAGCGGGCCTTTTCGATGCGCCAGATACCGAAAGGCAGATGCCAGGGTTCGATGCGCATCCATTGGGTCTTGCCGTACCACGACCAGCGATGTCCGGTCATCAAGTCCTCACCATGGGTTTCGGCGTTGTCATCCAGCCCCAGCTCCCACAGCGGCAGCTCGAAATGCGCCTCCTGGGCGTTGTGCGGGTCGAGGCTGATTGCCACCAGAATGTAGTTGTCGCGCTCGGGCGTGCGCTTGGCGAAGTACAGGATGTTGTCGTTCCAGCAGTTGAAGAACGCCACGCCCAGGTGGGTCTGCAAGGCGCGGTTCTGCCGGCGGATGCGGTTGAGCTGGGCGATCTCGGCAATGATGTTGCCGGGTTGGCTGAAATCGCGTGGGCGGATTTCGTACTTCTCCGAATCCAGATACTCCTCCTTGCCCGGCAGCGGTGTGCCTTCGCACAGTTCGAAGCCCGAATACATGCCCCACAGCCCCGACCCCATGGTGGCCAGTGCAGCGCGTATGAGGAAGCCGGCACGGCCGGAGGTATGCAGGAAGTACGGGTTGATGTCGGGCGTGTTGACGAAGAAGTTGGGCCGGTAGCACTGGCTCCATGGCGGCTGGTTGAGCTGCTCGAAGTACTCGCGCAGTTCCTGTTTGTGATTGCGCCAGGTGAAGTAGGTATAGCTCTGCGCGTACCCGACCTTGCCCAGGCGGGCCATCATCGCCGGTTTGGTGAAGGCTTCGGCGAGGAAGATGACCTCCGGGTGCCGGCTGCGCACATTGGCGATCAGCCATTGCCAGAATGGCAGTGGTTTGGTGTGCGGGTTGTCGACGCGGAAGGTCTTGACACCCTCCTCGACCCAGCCGACCACTACGTCACGCAAAGCCAGCCACAGCGAGGGTACGGCCTCGGGCGCGTAAAAATCGACGTTGACGATGTCCTGGTATTTCTTCGGCGGGTTCTCGGCATAGCGGATGGTGCCATCCGGTCGCCAGCTGAACCAGCCGGGGTGCTCCTTGAGCCAGGGGTGGTCCTGGGAGCACTGGATCGCGAAGTCGAGGGCGATTTCCAGGCCATGCTCGGCCGCCGCGGCCACCAGGCGGCGGAAGTCGTCGCGGCTGCCCAGTTGTGGGTGAATCGCCTCGTGACCACCTTCCGCGCTGCCGATGGCATACGGGCTGCCCGGGTCGCCGGGCTCAGCGGTGAGGGCGTTGTTGCGGCCCTTGCGGTGCTGCATGCCGATGGGATGGATCGGCGGAAAATACAGTACGTCGAAGCCCATGTCGCGGATCATCGGCAGGCGCTCGTGCACATCGTTGAACGTGCCGTGGCGTTCGGGGCTGTCGGTGACCGAACGCGGGAACAGCTCGTACCAGCTGGCGAACTGCGCGGCCGGGCGGTCGACATCAACGGGGAATTCGCGGCTGCGGGCCAGGTAGCTGCGGTGCTCGGCGTCGCTCATCAGGCGGGCGGTAGCGGGGTCGAGAAACAGTGCCACCTGATCGTCGGCATTCAGCGTGGGCAGGCGCTGCTGCAACGCCTGGAGCTCCTCGCGCAGGGCGCCGTTGCACAGCTCGACGCCCTTGCCCAGCATCAATCGGCCTTCCTCCAGCTCCAACCTGACCTCGACACCGGCGTGGTACTTCTTCTCCAGGTCGTGGCAGTAGGTAGCGAACGGGTCGATCCAGGCCTCGATGCTGAACAGGTGCGGGCCCAGTTCAGTGGGGGTGAATTCGGCCAGCCACAGGTCGTTGCCCGGCGAGTGCATGGGCACGCAATGCCAGCGCCGGCTGTGGGCCTGGCGCCAGTTGAGCATCACGGCCAGGCGGTCGTGGCCGTCGCTGTAGACCTTGCTGCTGACCGCCACCGGCTGGCCACTGATGGCCTTGGCGGCGAAAGTGCCGGCCTCGAGCACGGGTTGGGTGTCTTCGATCACGATGCGCGGCGCCAGCAGCGCCTGGGACAGGCTGATGGCCTGGTCCGGGTGATCGTTGGCCATGGGCACGCTTTCGAAGGGCTCGTTTCGTGACATCGGACCTTGCTCCCTCAGGCTGGTGGCGATAAGGGTTCAGAGCCGGGCACAGGCGTGGGGTTCAAAAAAATTGAGCGAACGGCAGCTGCGAGGGGTCGAAGCCTGCAGCACCTCTTCAATTACCCAAGCGAGGTCAGGCCATGAACATTCCCATTCCACCGGAGACTCCCGATCCCAACATCGACGACCCGAGCCTGCCGCCGCCCGTGCCGGAGGAAGAGCCGGACGAGCTGCCGATCAAACCGACCGTGCCGCCGACAGTGGGCGACCCGCCGAGCCAGGAACCACCGGTGAAGGCTTAAGGGTAGACCAGGATCTACGCAGGCAGGACCGGCCCTTTCGCGGGTGAACCCGCTCCCATAGAACAACACATGACTCACTGGTTCGGCGAGGTCCTGTAGGAGCAGCCTTGTGCTGCGAAGAGGCCGGGGCTGATAAAGCCTGTCTATTGGCTGTACCGGCCTCTTCGCAGCACAAGGCTGCTCCTACAAAGGACGCGTCAGACGAGCGATATTGGTTCTCTGCGCGAAAGCGCAGCCCAAAGGACTGGGCAATCTCCCACAGGGACCGCGCCGATTTCGAACGCGGCGCTGTACCTGCAGGAGCGGGTTTACCCGCGAAAGGGCCGGCAGCATCAATACATCAACCAGCAGTTAAAGCCGATATCTCCGCCACACTGATCTCCCGCATGCGGAACTTCTGCACCTTGCCCGTCACCGTCATCGGGTATTCGTCAACGAACCGGATATGCCGTGGCACCTTGAAGTGTGCGATGCGCGCCTTGCACCAGCCCTGTAACTCTTCGACCGTGGCACTGTGCCCCGGGTGCAGCTTGATCCAGGCGACGATCTCCTCGCCATAACGGCTGCACGGGATGCCGATCACCTGCGCATCGGCCACCGCCGGGTGGGTGTAGAAGAACTCTTCCAGTTCACGCGGGTAGATGTTCTCGCCGCCGCGAATGATCATGTCCTTGTTGCGCCCGACAATGCGCACGTAGCCGTGCTCGTCCATCACCGCCAGGTCGCCAGAATGCATCCAGCCGGCCGGGTCGATGGCATCTGCCGTGGCCTGGGGGTTGTCCCAGTAGCCGAGCATCACGCTGTAGCCGCGGGTGCACAGCTCGCCGATCTCGCCGCGCGGGACGATGCAGCCGTCGGCGTCCACCAGCTTGTTCTCCAGCTGCGGCTGGGTGCGGCCGACGGTGGTCACGCGTAGCTCCAGGTCGTCGTCCGGGCCGGTCTGCAGTGACACCGGGCTGGTTTCGGTCATGCCGTAGGCGATCTGTACTTCGGCCATGTGCATCTGGTCGATGACCCGGCGCATCACCTCGATCGGGCAGGTAGCGCCGGCCATGATGCCGCTGCGCAAGGTCGACAGGTCCATTTGCCCGCGCGCGGGGTGGTCGAGCATGGCGATGAACATGGTCGGCACGCCATAGAGAATGCTGGCGCGCTCTTCGGCCACGGCGCGCAGGGTGAGCTCGGCGTCGAAGGCGTCGTTGGGGTAGATCATGGTGCTGCCATGGGTGATGCAGCCGAGGTTGGCCATGACCATGCCGAAGCAGTGGTACAGCGGCACCGGGATCACCATGCGGTCGCGTGCGGTCAGGCCCAGGCTTTCGCCGACCATGAAGCCGTTGTTGAGGATGTTGTAGTGGCTGAGCGTGGCACCCTTGGGAGCGCCTGTGGTGCCAGAGGTGTACTGGATGTTCACCGGCTGGTCGAACTGCAGGCCTTGCTGGCGCGCCGCATAGGCCTCGGTCGAGGTATGCCCTGCCCGTTCGGCCAGCGCTTGCCAAGGCAGGAAGCCAGCGGGCGGCTTGGCAGCCAGGCTGACCACACCGCGCAGGTCCGGCAGGCGTTCACTGGCCATTTCACCGGGGACGGCGCTGGCCAGCTCCGGTGCCAGCTCCTGGACCATGGCGTGATAGTCGGACGTCTTGAAGGCATCGGCACACACCAGCCAGCGGCAACCGGACTGGCGCAGCACGTATTCCAGCTCGCCCACGCGGTAGGCCGGGTTGATGTTGACCAGGATGGCACCGACCTTGGCGCTGGCCAGCTGCAGGATGCACCACTGGGCGCAGTTGGGCGACCAGATGCCGACCCGATCGCCGGTGTTCACGCCCAGGGCCATCAGGGCACGAGCATGCACCTCGACCTGCTCGGCCAGTTGCCGCCAGCTGTAGCGCAGGCCCTGATGGCGCGACACCAGGGCCTCGCCGTCGGCACAACGGGCCACGGTGGCGTCGAAGGCCTGGCCGATGGTCTGGGTCAGCAAGGCTTGGTCCTGGCGACCGCGGGTATAGCTTGGTTGACTCATGGGTGTCCCTTCTTGTGGTTGTTCTGGGCACGACTGAAGCAAGCGGGAATACTCTGGCGCAGATTTACGTTTACGTAAAGGTGATGAGTCGATTGACAGTGAGCGCATGCAGGTTTACGTTAACGTAAAGGTGAAAACGACATCGGGTTTGTCGGCGTATCACCGACCCTGTGGGAGCGGGTTTACCCGCGAATGCGATCATCCAGGCAATGACGGTGGCCCTGCTGACGCATTCGCGGGTAAACCCGCTCCCACAGGGCCGGTGGATAGCCCTTGAGCTACGGTGTTACCCAATTTCAAGAACAAGAAGGTGCCCCCAGCATGCATTACCCCACCCTGAACTTCGCCCTGGGCGAAACCATCGACATGCTCCGCGACCAGGTGCGCACCTTCGTCGCCGCCGAACTGGCCCCACGCGCCGCGCAAATCGACCACGACAACCTGTTCCCTGCCGACATGTGGCGCAAGTTCGGCGACATGGGCCTGCTGGGCATCACCGTGCCGGAAGAATACGGCGGTGCCGGCCTGGGCTACCTGGCCCACGTGGTTTCGATGGAAGAAATCAGCCGTGGCTCGGCCTCGGTGGCCCTGTCCTACGGTGCCCACTCCAACCTCTGCGTCAACCAGATCAACCGCAACGGCAGCCACGAGCAGAAGCTCAAGTACCTGCCCAAGCTGATCAGCGGCGAGCACATCGGCGCCCTGGCCATGAGCGAGCCCAACGCCGGTTCCGACGTGGTGTCGATGAAGCTGCGCGCGGAAAAGCGCGGCGACCACTACGTGCTCAACGGCAGCAAGACCTGGATCACCAACGGCCCGGACGCCAACACCTACGTGATCTACGCCAAGACCGACCTGGAAAAGGGCGCGCACGGCATCACCGCGTTCATCGTCGAGCGTGACTGGAAAGGCTTCAGCCGCAGCAACAAGTTCGACAAGCTGGGCATGCGTGGCTCCAACACCTGCGAGCTGTTCTTCGACGGCGTCGAAGTGCCGGAAGAAAACATCCTCGGCCAGCTCAACGGTGGCGTGCGCGTGCTGATGAGCGGCCTGGACTACGAGCGCGTGGTGCTGTCCGGCGGCCCGACCGGCATCATGCAAAGCTGCATGGACCTGGTAGTGCCCTACATTCACGACCGCAAGCAGTTCGGCCAGAGCATCGGCGAGTTCCAGCTGATCCAGGGCAAGATCGCCGACATGTACACCCAGCTCAACGCCAGCCGCGCCTACCTGTATGCCGTGGCCCAAGCCTGCGACCGTGGCGAGACCACCCGCAAGGACGCCGCCGGGGTGATCCTGTACACCGCCGAGCGCGCCACGCAAATGGCCCTGGAGGCGATCCAGATTCTCGGCGGCAACGGCTATATCAACGAATTCCCGGCAGGCCGCCTGCTGCGCGACGCCAAGCTGTACGAGATCGGTGCCGGCACCAGCGAAATCCGCCGGATGCTGATCGGCCGCGAACTGTTCAACGAAACCCGCTGAGCACAAGGGACGGGCGCACATGGCTACCTTGCACACCCAGATCAACCCGCGTTCGGCGGAGTTCGCCGGCAACAGCGCGGCCATGCTCGAACAGGTCCAGGCCCTGCGCGGCCTGCTCGCCCAAGTGGCCCAGGGCGGTGGGCCCAAGGCTCAGGAGCGGCACACTTCACGTGGCAAGCTGCTGCCACGCGAGCGTATCGACCGCCTGCTGGACCCGGGCTCGCCGTTCCTCGAAATCGGCCAACTGGCTGCCCATGAGGTGTATGGCGAAGACGTGCCCGCTGCGGGCGTGATCGCCGGCA
Organism: Pseudomonas shirazica; assembly: GCF_015168335.1. Taxonomy (NCBI): domain Bacteria; kingdom Pseudomonadati; phylum Pseudomonadota; class Gammaproteobacteria; order Pseudomonadales; family Pseudomonadaceae; genus Pseudomonas; species Pseudomonas shirazica. Next base: position 1,568,806 of record NZ_CP063456.1, on the reverse strand, counting down.
TCGGCCGCGTCGAAGGCGTGGAATGCATGATCGTGGCCAATGACGCCACGGTCAAAGGCGGTTCCTACTACCCGCTGACGGTGAAGAAGCACCTGCGTGCGCAGACCATCGCCCTGCAGAACCGCCTGCCGTGCATCTACCTGGTGGACTCCGGCGGCGCCAACCTGCCACGCCAGGACGAAGTGTTCCCCGACCGTGAGCACTTTGGGCGGATCTTCTTCAACCAGGCCAACATGAGCGCACTGGGCATTCCGCAGATCGCCGTGGTGATGGGTTCGTGCACCGCCGGCGGTGCCTACGTGCCCGCGATGGCCGACGAAGCGATCATGGTGCGCCAGCAGGCGACCATCTTCCTCGCCGGCCCGCCACTGGTGAAGGCGGCCACCGGTGAAGTGGTGAGCGCCGAAGACCTCGGCGGTGCCGATGTGCACTGCCGCACCAGCGGCGTGGCCGACCACTATGCCGACAACGACGAACACGCCCTGGCCCTGGCCCGACGCAGCGTGGCCAACCTCAACTGGCACAAGCTGGGCAAGCTGCAGCGCCTGGCCCCGGTGGCACCGCTGTACGCCGCCGATGAGCTGTATGGCGTGGTGCCGGCCGACGCCAAGCAACCGTTCGACGTGCGCGAGGTGATCGCGCGCCTGGTCGATGGCTCGGTGTTCGACGAGTTCAAGGCGCTGTTCGGTACCACCCTGGTGTGCGGCTTCGCCCACCTGCACGGCTACCCGGTGGCGATCCTCGCCAACAACGGCATCCTGTTCGCCGAGGCCGCGCAAAAAGGCGCGCACTTCATCGAACTGGCCTGCCAGCGCGGCATCCCGCTGCTGTTCCTGCAGAACATCACCGGCTTCATGGTCGGCAAGAAGTACGAAGAAGGCGGCATCGCCAAACACGGCGCCAAGCTGGTCACTGCCGTGGCCTGCGCTCAGGTGCCAAAGTTCACGGTGATCATTGGCGGCAGCTTCGGCGCCGGCAACTACGGCATGTGCGGCCGTGCCTACGACCCGCGCTTCCTGTGGATGTGGCCCAACGCGCGGATTGGCGTGATGGGGGCCGAACAGGCCGCCGGTGTGCTGGCCCAGGTCAAGCGCGAACAGAGCGAGCGCAGTGGCCACCCGTTCAGCGCCGAAGACGAAGCCAGGCTCAAGCAGCCGATCCTTGACCAGTACGAGCACCAGGGCCACCCCTACTACTCCAGCGCCCGCCTGTGGGACGACGGTGTCATCGACCCGGCACAGACCCGCGACGTGCTCGGCCTGGCGTTGTCCGCCGCGCTGAACGCACCGATCGAACAGAGCCGCTTCGGCATTTTCCGGATGTGACCCATGAGCGATTTCAGCACCCTCGAAGTGATCCGCGACCCGCGCGGCTTCGCCACCCTGTGGCTGAGCCGCGAGGACAAGAACAACGCCTTCAACGCCTTGATGATCCGCGAGCTGATCGTCGCCCTCGACCAGTTGGCCGAGGACGCCAGCCTGCGCTTCGTGCTGCTGCGCGGCCGCGGCCGGCACTTCAGCGCCGGCGCCGATCTGGCCTGGATGCAGCAGTCGGCGCAGCTGGACTTCAACACCAACCTGGATGATGCCCGCGAGCTGGGCGAGCTGATGTACGCCCTGCACCGCCTCAAGGCGCCGACCCTGGCCGTGGTGCAAGGCGCGGCCTTTGGCGGCGCGCTGGGCCTGATCAGTTGCTGCGACATGGCCATCGGTGCCGAAGACGCTCAGCTGTGCCTGTCGGAAGTGCGCATCGGCCTGGCCCCGGCAGTGATCAGCCCGTTCGTGGTCAAGGCCATCGGCGAGCGTGCCGCGCACCGCTATGCCCTCACCGCCGAGCGTTTCAGCGGCGTACGGGCCCGCGAGCTGGGCCTGCTGGCCGAGGTTTACCCGGCCAGCGAACTGGACGCCCAGGTCGAAGCCTGGGTGAGCAACCTGCTGCAGAACAGCCCGCAAGCGCTACGCGCCACCAAGGACCTGCTGCGTGAAGTGGACGACGGTGAACTCAGCCCGGCCCTGCGCCGCTACTGCGAAAACACCATCGCCCGCATCCGCGTCAGCGCCGAAGGCCAGGAGGGCCTGCGCGCCTTCCTGGAAAAACGCCGCCCCGCCTGGCAAATCGATGACAAGAAGGAGCCGCGCCCATGAGCCGCCCCGCTTTGACCACCCTGCTGGTCGCCAACCGCGGCGAAATCGCCTGCCGGGTGATGCGCACCGCCAAGGCCATGGGCCTGACCACCGTGGCCGTGCACAGCGCCACCGACCGTGATGCCCGACACAGCCGCGAAGCCGATATCCGCGTCGACCTCGGCGGCACCAAGGCTGCCGAAAGCTACCTGCTGGTCGACAAGCTGCTGGCCGCCGCCAAGGCCAGCGGCGCCCAGGCCATCCACCCGGGCTATGGCTTCCTGTCCGAGAACGCAGGCTTCGCCCGTGCCATCGAAGAGGCCGGGTTGATCTTCCTCGGCCCACCGGCCAGCGCCATCGACGCCATGGGCAGCAAGTCGGCGGCCAAGGCACTGATGGAAGCCGCTGGCGTGCCACTGGTGCCGGGCTACCACGGCGAAGCCCAGGACCTGGACACCTTCCGCGCCGCCGCCGAACGCATCGGCTACCCGGTGCTGCTCAAGGCCAGCGCCGGCGGCGGTGGCAAGGGCATGAAAGTGGTCGAGGAAGAAAGCCAGCTGGCCGACGCCCTGGCCTCGGCCCAGCGTGAGGCGCAGTCGTCGTTCGGCGATGCGCGCATGCTGGTGGAAAAGTACGTGCTCAAGCCACGCCACGTAGAAATCCAGGTATTCGCCGACCAGCACGGCAACTGCCTGTACCTCAACGAGCGCGACTGCTCGATACAGCGCCGCCACCAGAAGGTGGTGGAAGAAGCCCCTGCGCCAGGCCTGTCAGCCGAATTGCGCCGGGCCATGGGTGAGGCGGCGGTACGCGCGGCCCAGGCCATCGGCTACGTGGGCGCCGGCACCGTGGAGTTCCTGCTCGATGCCCGTGGCGAGTTCTTCTTCATGGAGATGAACACCCGCCTGCAGGTGGAGCACCCGGTCACCGAGGCCATTACCGGGCTTGATCTGGTGGCCTGGCAGATTCGCGTGGCCTGCGGCGAGGCCCTGCCGATCACCCAGGAACAGGTGCCGCTGATCGGCCATGCCATCGAAGTGCGCCTGTATGCCGAGGACCCGGCCAACGAATTCCTGCCCGCGACCGGCAAGCTGGCGCTGTACCGCGAGGCGGCGGCCGGCGAAGGGCGACGGGTGGACAGCGGGGTCAGCGAAGGTGATGTAGTGTCGCCGTTCTACGACCCGATGCTGGGCAAGCTGATCGCCTGGGGCGAAGACCGCGAGCAGGCGCGCCTGCGCTTGCTGGCCATGCTCGACGAGTTTGCCATTGGCGGGTTGAAGACCAACATCGCCTTCCTGCGGCGCATTCTCGCCCACCCGGCGTTTGCTGCAGCGGAACTGGATACCGGCTTCATTCCGCGTCACCAGGAAGTTTTGCTGCCCGCGCCGCAAGCGCTGCCGGCAGGCTTCTGGGAAGCCGCGGCCGAGGCCTGGTTGCAGGGCCAGGCCGCACACCAGCGGGAGGACGACCGCAGTTCGCCGTGGGCCGAGCGCAACGGCCTGCGCCTGGGCCTGCCGGCGCGCAGCAGCCTGCACCTGGTCAGTGGCGGGCAGGACCAGGCAGTTGCCCTGGAGCGCAGCGCTGCGTCTACCTGGCAGTTGCTGGGCGAGCAGTTGGTACATGACCAGGCTGGCGTGCGTCGCCAGCATCTGGCGATCCGCCGCGGTGGCACGCTGTACTTGCACTGGGACGGCGAGATGCATGCCATCGAAGCCTTCGACCCGATCGCCGAGGCCGAGGCCAGCCACAGCCACCAAGGCGGCCTGGGCGCGCCCATGAACGGCAGCATCGTGCGGGTGCTGGTGGAGCCTGGGCAGGTGGTGGAAGCAGGTACGGCGCTGGTAGTGCTGGAGGCCATGAAGATGGAGCACAGCATTCGCGCGCCGCATGGCGGCACTGTGAAGGCGTTGTTCTGCCAGGAAGGGGATATGGTCAGCGAAGGGACGGTGCTGGTCGAACTGGCGGAGTGAGTTTGGGGCGCTTGGCTTGGGCTTTTTTGCGCCTGTGAGATCGAGCGCCGCCCGCGCGGCGCTTCGCGGGGCAAGCCCGCTCCCACATTTGTTGCAACGTGCCGAACCTGACAGGCCATGGTTGTCAGCCTTGGTGGCATGGCTGTAGTTCTGGGTTGGCACTACTGCCGCTCCACTTGTCTCAAGCCTTGCACCAAGGCTGGCAACGCCTCTCCCACAGGCATGGCCACGTTGCAACAAATGTGGGAGCGGGCTTGCCCCGCGAAGCGCCGCGCGGGCGGCGCTCGATCTCACAGGCGCAGAATGTGTCAAGGCGAATACCCGCGAAGCGCCACGCGGGCGGCGCTCGATCGACAGGGCGCCGCAACACCCATGCCTTGCACCCGCCAACCCCGATCAAAAGACCCCGTGCCCCCGCACGACCACACCCAGAAATTCGCAGCCGTCTTCACACAGGACTGTCGGATAGCGGGTATTCAGCGGTTTGAGCATCCTGTCTCCGCCCTCCTCGACCAACTGCCGCAACACTGCTCGCCGCCAGGGCTGCCGCGCAATCACCAACCGGCCTGGCTCTGCCGGCAGGCCAGTATCCACCAGCACACGCATACCCTCAGGCACGCTCCTGCCACTGGCGGCATTCATCGAGTCGTTTTCCACCACCAGCCAGAAGGCATTGCCGGCGGGCATATAGTCTGTCTGCTCATGGGATTTGCTCGCCTCAGGCAAAGGCCCCTGCAAATCGGCCCAGCTCAGCACGGGGAAACGATAGCTCGCACTACACCCTGAGGCTTCAGACGCAATGCCACGCTCGACCACCATGACTTGGGCCTCAAGAGACACCAACCCAAGCTTCTCGAGCTTTTCGTTGATGGTCTCCAGTGTCGGCCGTCGTGTACCGCGCAACCAATGCCCTACGCCGCCCGGTGTCATCCCCAGGCGTTCGGCCAGCTTGAGCTGGCTGAGGTTGTGTTCACGCTTGTAGCGCTTGAGAAATGCGATCCAGTTTTCCATGAGCGGATACTGCGGCTCCAAGACTTGCGCCATCCCTGTAGGAGCGGCCTTGTGTCGCGAAAGGGCTGCGCAGCAGCCCCGGCAATCTAGAAGGAGCCATGCACTCGCACTACCACCCCCAGAAACTCGCAGCCTTCCTCACACAACAGCGCCGGGTAGTTGCTGTTGAGTGCCTTCAGGTACCGTTGCCCACCTTCCTCTGCCAACTCACGGAAAATCGCCGGTTTGCCCGGCTGACGAGCGATAACCAGACGCCCTGGCTCGGCATCTAGCCCAGGGTCCACCAACATCCGCATGCCCTGCGGCACACTGCGGCCACTGGCGGCACTCATCGCATCATTCTCGACAGTCAGCCAGAACGCCTTGCCTTGGGCCAGGTAATCCGTCTGCTCGAACACACCTGGCTCCTCCCCCTCTGCGATACCTAGCTCATCCCAGCCCAGCACCGGGTAGCGGAAGCACACGATGTATTGCATGAGGTCCAGGTCATCATCGGAGTCATCGACCTCGTAAATGCCGCGCTCCTCGCCAACCTGACCAACAATGCGCAACTGTAGGCTGACGTTGTAATGGGGCATGCCAATCTCGACGAACGTGCGGTTCATCGACTCGATCTTCGGCTGCCGCCGCTTGTTCACCCAATGCCCCACGCTGCCTTGAGACACGCCAACGCGCTCGGCAAGCTGCTCTTGAGTGAGCCCTAGCTCCTCCATCCGGTCACGGACGAGGGCAATCCATTTATCCATATTCATCGCTGGCACGATACGGACTGCCTTCTAGCGCTCAATAAACATTCAGTATTATTTATCGGAAAGCACAAAAATACTTTAGGTATTAGTATCGACCTGAACCCTTTCCCTACTGGTGTTAGCAGGTATCAGGATGAAACCACCGAAAAACGACGAAACAGATCTCGACAGCGAAGCCGCCCGCCGCGCCCTCGACTACTACCTCAACCCCAACCCGCCGCGCCCCACCCTGGAGAACAGGATCTGGACCCTGCACGAGGGCGTAACCACCGACCAGGCCCAGGAGCACGCCATCGCCCTGCTGCGCTGCGCCGCCGCCACCGCGCAGGAAACCGCCACCCACCAGCACGGCAGCCAGCGCGAACTGACCTTTGCCCTGATGCACATGATGGACATGGCGCGCGCACTGCTCGAGCACAAACGCACCGTGGAATCGGGTTTGTAAGCAAGAAAGAAGGGAGAGAACGTGATGGCCGGGTAACGGCGAAGGCCCCGATTGCCGGGACAAGGAAGCGCACCGGTAAAACTTTTTTACCGGATTACCGAAAATTCATTTGACTGGCAAATGATAACGATTATTATTGCACTCAGCTGATCGCGAGATCTGCTGGATAACCTGGAGCTTAGGTCGCTCTCAGATTATCTCCTCATCAGGCTAATCACGGTTTTTGACCCAGCTTTTTGCTGGGTCTTTTTTTTGGCTCTTCAGGCTAATGAAGATCGTGATGGCGCGCATGATAGCAAAGGTGTTTCAGGGCGTGAACGCTCATTACAAAACTTTGCGGAATCAGCACTTGAGAATCAATCTCGTTTCACCTACGCTGATCACGCATCACGGAAGATGCCCCCATCCCTCCCCCTCCATAGAGCAAGGAGCTGTCCATGACCCGTCTGCTGCTGCCCCTTGAGCACCCAAACCCTGCTGCCGAACATCATGCCGACGACGCCCTGCTGCACGCCCTGAGACGCCTGCCACGGCGTGTGCAACAAGTATTCCTGCTCAACCGCCTCGACCAACTGGACTTCGCCAGCATCGCCGCCCGCCTCGATCTGCCATTAGCGAGCATCGAGCGGCACATGGACCAGGCACTGCAGGCCGGTCGCTCGCGCCGGGATGTGCTGGCGAGTGTTGCCGGGCAATGGTATGTGCGCTTGCAGAGCCCACAGGTGACGGCGTGCGAGCGGATCGATTTTCGCCGTTGGCTGGATGCGGACATGGCGAACTTGCAGGCGTTTCATGACACGGAAATGCACTGGCGCAGCCTGTTGGCACCGGCACGGCAACTGGGCCAGGATGGTTGGTACCGGCAAGGTCGGGCGGCGCTGTCGTTGGGCGGCTGTTCAGTTGCGGTCGGGCTTGGCGTGGCGGCGTTGGTGCTGTTTGGTTTCTGGGCCTGATCAACACCTGCGCTACACCGTTATCGTTTCCACCGCGGATGGCTCGGTCGTTATCAAGTTCGAGTGCTGGTCAGCGTTTCCGTCAGGCATGCAAGTAGTAGCCATCCGCACAAACTGACACCCAGGAACAGAAGCCCCAGGCTCATCGGCAGCTCGCTTTCGACGCCAGCAACAAGACTGCCGGCCAAACCACCACCTGCGAACAACAATGTCGTATTCAGCGACGCTGCCGCACCGGCCTGCTGCGGGTAACGCGCCAAGGCCTGGGTCGTTGCAGCCGGACGCACCAGCGTTGTCCCGGTCGTGCAAATGATCATCGGCAGCAGCAGCCCCGCCACCGTCAATCCCGCTACCTGTTCCCAGATCACCAGTGTGATGCCCCCGGCAGCAATCAGCAGGAATCCCGTCTTGATCTGAAACTGCGGGGTTACGCGATTGTTCAAGTAGGTCGCGGCTACTCCGCCAGCGATATACGCAAGCCCATAGGCGATAAATACCACCGAGAATTGATATGGCGTCAGCCCCAGGCTGTCCATCAACGCCAATGGCGCGACAACGATGAAGGAAAAATGGCAGGCAAACGCGAGGCTGGACAACAGGGAGTGCGCAAGATAGGTCGTATCACGCAGCATGACCCAATAGCTGCGCATGCCCGAAGTACGGCCTCGCGATGCAGGCGTATCCTGCAGCAATGCATATGACAGGCATGAAACGATCACGGCGATGAAAGCGAATACCGTAAAGCTGCCCTTCCAGCCAAAGGATTGTTGGAGAAAAGCGCCTGCGACCGGTGACAACGAGATGAACAGCCCACTTGCGCTGGTCAGCAGGATACGCATGGCATTGCGCTGCCTACCACTGTACAGATCCTGCACGAGCGCCTGGCCCAGCACGAAACTCCCGCAACCCAAGGCCTGCAGCAAACGGAACGCCATGAACGTCTCATAGCGGGTTGAAAGTACACAACCCACTGCCCCTGCAATGGACACTCCCAACCCAGCGAGCAACAACCGCTTGCGCCCCATGCCATCCGACAATGGCCCGATCACGATTTGCGCCAAGGCGACACCAAACGCAAAGAAGCTCACCGAGTAAGCTATCTGCTGTGGCTCGACGTGAAACTCGCCTGCGAGCGCTGGGAATGATGGCAGGATCACATCCAGAGGGAATACGCCCAATAGACACAACAGAATCAGCAAGGCCGAGCGCAGAAAGCTACTGAGCGAACCCAAGGGCTGATTCACGCTACCAACCCCGCCTTCTTGTATTGCCGGAAGTAGTCACTGGAAACTCCATGAAAGCGCCGAGCCCTGATGGTAGCGACACCCTGAAGATGTACAACCCGAACCGGGCAGCGAAACTTCCGATAGCGTTGTAGGGCTTTTCCCTTGTTGCTTATTACCGTTGAGTTCTGGTGCTATCCAGCCTTCTGCTGACTCGATAGCCGGCCCCTAGCGCAGTTGATCTGTTGTGCAAACTGCTCTCAGTAATTGAAGTCATGACCGAGCTGGCCCTGCACCCATTCAAGGAACTGGCGAACCCTGGGAGCTTCAGCATGGCCTCGTGGAAAGACCAGGTGGTGGGCACTGACGGGCGTCGCCAGGTCTTCTGTAAATACCGGTACCAACTCGCCTCGGGCAATATAGTCCTGCGCCAGCAGGGAACTCTCCAAGGCCACCCCATACCCGTGGCTGGCGGCCTCCAGGCTCATGTAGGAGCGATCGAAGCTCAGGGCGTAGGGGGTTTGTGGCAACGCCACGCCTTGCTGTGCGAACCATTGGGGCCATTGCACCAATGCGGCTTCCGACAGGATCAGGTTCTGCCCCAGCAGATCGCCCGGCTGCTTGATAGGCGTACGCTCAAGAAGCTGTGGCGAGGCCAGCACAGTTGCACGTTCATGCCGGATGGTACGCACTTCCAGGCTGGGCCAGTTGGGGTAGCCATGACGGATATCCAGATCGATCTGATGGCGGCCGAAGTGCAGCGACTCGTAGGAGCACGACAGGTTGATCTGGATCTGCGGATGACTGTTACGAAAATGGTCCAGGCGCGGCAGCAACCAGAGCAGGCCGAAGCTGGGCGCGGAATGAAGCCGCAAGCAATCGAAGCCCACCGAGTTGCCGGCGCGCTCGGTGGCCGTAGCCAGGCTTTGCAATATGCCTGATACCTCGCGCAGGTACTGCTCTCCGGCCGGGGTCAATGCAACACCGCGCGCCTCGCGAATGAACAATGGACGACCGATCAAGGCTTCCAGGTTAGCGATCTGGTGGCTCACCGCAGAGGGCGTGAGGTTCAACTGCTCTGCGGCCCGTGCAACGTTGGCGAAGCGAGCGACTTGCTCGAAGGCCTGAATTGCTTTCAGGGAAGGGATCTGAGGCGATTTTCTGAGGATGTCCAGGCTCATGACCATTTCCTGAAGGATTCGAAGCGATACCAAGGCTTTTACCTTCCTGTAAGCCCAAGGCACAAGTCGAGGGCTGAATTTTTTTCAGCACCGGGTGAAGGAGGCAGCGTTGCTCGGGGTGCTGTCCGGGACGAAGCTGTGCCTATCGGTTCTGCCTGGAACCGCCGCTCACAACAACAACCATCTGGAGCACCTTCGATGCTGTTAACAGGAAAATTTGCCGTGATCACTGGCGCGGCCTCTGCCCGCGGCATCGGCCGCGCAACAGCCCAGGCGTTTGCCGCTCAGGGCGCCAAAGTCGCGATCCTGGACCTGGACGCCTCCGCCGCGACCGAGGCTGCCGCTTCCCTGGGGGAAGGCCACCTCGGCGTGGCTGCCAACGTTGCCGATGAAGCACAAGTGCGTGATGCCATCGCTCAAGTGCTCGCGCAATTCGGTCGGATCGACGTGCTGGTAAACAATGCCGGCATCACCCAGCCGGTGAAAACCCTGGAAATCACCGGGGCTGACTATGACCGGATTCTCAACGTGAACCTGCGTGGCACATTGTTGATGTCCCAGGCGGTGATCCCAACCATGCGGGCGCAACGCGCCGGCAGCATCATCTGTATGTCTTCGGTTTCTGCCCAGCGTGGTGGCGGCATTTTCGGTGGCCCTCACTACAGCGCAGCGAAGGCTGGCGTGCTTGGATTGGGCAAGGCGATGGCCCGCGAGCTGGGGCCGGACAATATTCGCGTCAACTCGATCACACCAGGCCTGATTCACACTGACATCACCGGTGGCCTCATGCAGGATGAGCGCCGCCACGCCATCATCGAAGGCATCCCCTTGGGCCGCCTGGGCGAGGCGCGCGATGTCGCCAATGCGGCCTTGTTCCTGGCCAGTGACCTTTCCAGCTACCTGACGGGCATTACCCTGGATGTCAACGGCGGGATGCTGATCCACTGAGCACCCGGTGTAATCGTGACCTGCACCCGAGCCCGGCGCAGGCCACGCGTTCGATAACAACAAGAGATCAGAACGAATGACCACATTAGCGCTCGATGCGGTATCCGCCGCACGCAGCAGTGCCTACCGTAAAACGGCCTGGCGACTGATGCCTTTTCTCATGCTCTGCTACCTGTGCGCCTATCTGGACAGGGTCAATGTCGGCTTTGCGAAGCTGCAGATGATGGACGACCTGGCCCTTTCCGAAGCGGTCTACGGGCTGGGCGCCGGCATGTTCTTCATTGGCTACTTTCTCTGCGAGGTGCCCAGCAACATCATTCTGCACAAAGTGGGCGCTCGACGCTGGATCGCTCGCATCATGATCACCTGGGGCATCATCTCGGCGATGTTCGCCCTGGTGGAGACAGCCTGGCAATTCTATACCCTGCGCTTTTTGCTGGGGATCGCCGAAGCAGGCCTGGCACCGGGGCTTCTGCTGTACCTGACCTATTGGTTCCCGTCTTACCGCCGAGCGAAGATGACCGCGCTGTGGTTCATCGCGATTCCGCTGTCGGGCATGATCGGCGGCCCCTTGTCGGGTTGGATCATGGAGCGCTTTGCCGGCGTTCACGGCTGGGCGGGCTGGCAGTGGATGTTCCTGCTCGAAGCCATCCCCACGGTACTGGTGGGCGTTCTGGTGCTGAGCTACCTGAAGGATGGCGTCGATCAGGCACACTGGTTGAGCGACGAAGAAAAAGCCCTGGTGCGCAAGGAACTGGCTGAAGACGAACAACACAAGGTAAACCACGGCTCGGTGGCCGACTTCATCCGCGACCGTCGGCTCTGGTTGCTGGCGGGCATCTACTTCTGCGTAGTGATGGGCCAGTACGCAATCACGTTCTGGCTACCCACACTGGTACGCAATGCCGGCGTCAGCGAACCTTTGCACATCGGCCTGCTGACCAGCCTGCCGTACCTGTGTGCCATCGTCGCGATGCTGTGGGCCGGGCGCAGCGGCGACCGTAACCGTGAACGCCGCTGGCACCTGGCGATCCCCATGTTGATCGGTGCACTGGGCCTGAGCCTCGCCGCAGCACTGGGCAGCAACCTGACGTTGTCGATCCTCAGCCTGTGCCTCGCTGCGGCTGGAGTGCTATCCGCCTCTTCACTGTTCTGGATGCTGCCCACCACGCTGTTGGGAGGTGTATCGGCGGCGGCAGGCATCGCGGCGGTGAACAGTTTCGCCAACCTCGCCGGCTTCTGCTCGCCCTACCTGATCGGCTGGGTCACTACCACCTTGGGCAGCAATGCCATCGGCATGTATCTCATCACGGCGGTACTCATGTTTGGCGCCTTCCTGGTGTCGCGAGTACCGGCCCATCTGGTCAATCGTTGATTCGATAAAAAGGAGTCACTTCAATGACTGCTGTGCCTACCTACACCGAGGCGCTGCCGCTGGCTGTGCGCGCTCGCAATATCCGCCGCCACGCATTGCGCATGGGGCAAGTCCAGGGCCAGGGCTATGTCGGCCAGGCGCTGGGCGCCGCCGACCTGCTGGCGGTCGCGTATTTCCATGCGCTGCGCCTCGACCCCGGCAACCCCGAATGGGAGCAGCGCGACCGTTTCTACCTGTCCATCGGGCACTACGCGATTGCCCTCTATGCCGCACTGATCGAGGCCGGCGTAATCCCAGAGTATGAGCTTGAAACCTACGGTAGCGACGATAGCCGCTTGCCCATGTCTGGTATGGCTGCCTATACCCCAGGCATGGAGATCACCGGTGGCTCGCTCGGCCACGGCTTGGGCATCGCCGTCGGCGCCTGCCTCGGGCTCAAACGCAAGGGGTCGGACAGCTGGGTGTACAACCTGCTGTCCGATGGCGAGCTCAACGAGGGCTCGACCTGGGAGGCGGCCATGTCGGCCAGCCATTGGCGCCTGGACAACCTGATCGCCATCATCGATGTGAACAACCAGCAGGCGGATGGCCATTCCAGCGAAGTACTGGCCTTCGAGCCAATCGTCGACCGCTGGCAAGCCTTTGGCTGGTTCGTTCAACGCGTGGACGGCAATGACCTGGATGCGCTGGTCGGCGCCTTCGACCAGGCCCGTGCCCACGCCGGGGCGCAACCGCGCGTGATCATCTGCGATACCCGCATGGGCAAAGGCGTGCCTTTCCTGGAAAACCGCGACAAGACGCACTTCATTCGCGTCGATGAAAACGAATGGGACCTCGCCCTGAAAGCGCTGGACGCCGGGAGCCAAGCATGAGCACTGTGAACTCACCCAAGAAACGCCTGACCACCTCGGCCATGATCGCCTCGATTGCCGCCGACGGCCAGCCGACCCGCCCTGCCCCGTTCGGCCATGCCCTGGCAAGCCTTGCCGAGCAACGTCAGGATATAGTTGGCCTAAGTGCCGACCTGTCCAAGTACACCGACCTGCACATCTTCGCCAAAGCCCACCCCGAGCGCTTCTATCAAATGGGCATGGCCGAACAGTTGCTGATGAGCGCCGCTGCCGGCATGGCACGGGAAGGCATGACCCCCTTTGCCACCACCTATGCGGTGTTCGCTTCCCGTCGGGCCTACGACTTCATCTGCATGGCAATCGCAGAAGAGAACCTCAACGTCAAGATCGTCTGCGGGCTGCCTGGCCTGACCACCGGTTATGGTCCTAGCCACCAGGCCACGGATGACCTGGCCATCTTCCGGGCGATGCCCAACCTGATGATCGTCGACCCCTGTGATGCGCTGGAGATCGAGCAGGCTGTGCCAGCGATCGCCGCCCATCAGGGGCCGGTCTACATGAGGCTGCTGCGCGGCAACGTACCCTTGGTGCTCGATCGCTACGATTACCAGTTCCAGCTGGGCAAGGCACAGGTGCTGCGCGGTGGCCGGGATGTGCTGTTGATTGCCAGCGGCCTCATGACCATGCGCGCGCTGGAGGCTGCCGAGCAATTGCAAAAGGACGGTGTGGATGTATCGGTGCTGCATGTACCCACCATCAAACCGCTCGATGAGCAGACCATCCTCGCCGAGGCACGCAAGCCTGGTCGCCTGGTGGTCACTGCGGAAAACCACTCGATCATAGGGGGCCTGGGGGAAGCTGTGGCCGGCGTACTGCTGCGCAACGGGGTCACACCAACCTTCCGCCAGATCGCGCTACCGGATGCGTTTCTTGATGCAGGGGCACTGCCGACTTTGCATGACCGATACGGGATCTCCACTGACGCTGTGTCGAGGCAGATCAAGGCATGGCTTTGACCGTAGCCGTGGGTCAAACCTGAAGCGCGGCGGATGCAAGCGTGATGGATACCTGGCCCATGGCAGAGGCACACCGCAGCCCTTGGGATCCAGGCAATGATGAGAAATGCTCCGTAACATTCGATACGGAGCATTTTTCTTGGGGCGACGAAACCTGCAGACGCTACCTAACCTCCTGCCACGCTACCGATGAAATTCGCCAGCTCAGCTGTTCGGGGCGCCGCAAAAACCTCGCGTGGATGGCCAGTCTCGTGGACCTTGCCTTGATGCATGAAGACCAGCTTGTCACCGACTTCCCGGGCAAAACGCATTTCGTGGGTGACCATGATCAGGGTCATGCCTTCACTGGCCAGTTGGCGCACCACACCGAGCACTTCGTTGACCAACTCGGGGTCGAGCGCCGAGGTGATCTCGTCGCACAGCAACACCTTTGGCGACATGGCAAGCGCCCGGGCAATCGCCACCCGCTGCTGCTGGCCGCCGGAAAGGCGGTCCGGGTAGGCGTCGAACTTGTCACCCAGTCCAACCCTGGCGAGCATCTGCTCGGCCAACTGGCGGGCCTCGGCCTTGCCGGCCTTCTTCACCACCTGGGGTGCAAGCATCACGTTCTGGCCCACTGTCAGGTGAGGGAAGAGGTTGAACTGCTGGAACACCATGCCAACCTTCTGCCGCAGCGAGCGCAAGTCGGCGCGGCCGGCATCCAGGTATTCGCCATCCACCTCGATCACCCCATCGCTGATCGACTCCAGGCCGTTGAGGGTACGCAGGAAGGTACTCTTGCCGGAACCGCTACGGCCGATGATGGCGACCACCTCGCCCTCCTCGATCGCCAGGTCGACACCCTTGAGCACATGATTGTCGCCGTAGTACTTGTGCAATGCGGACACTCTAAGCAGGGGCATGCAGCCTCCTCTCCAGGTAACGGGCGCTCAGCGAGAGCGGGTAGCAAAGGACGAAGTAACCCACGGCCACCAGACCGTAGATCAGGAACGGTTCGAAAGTGGCGTTGGCCAACATGCCGCCGGTCTTGGTCAGCTCGGTGAAACCGATGATCGAGGTCACCGCCGTGCCCTTGACCACCTGCACCGAGAACCCGACGGTCGGCGCGACGGCAATGCGCAGGGCCTGGGGCAGGATCACGTGGCGCAACTGCTCCAGACGGCTCATGGCCAGGCTGCCGGAGGCCTCCCACTGGCCATGTGGTATGGACTCGACGCAGCCTCGCCAGATCTCGGCGAGAAAGGCACTGGTGAACAACGTCAAGGCGATGGCCGCCGCCATCCAGGCCGAAACATCGATGCCGAACAGGGCGATGCCGAAAAACACCATGAACAGCTGCATCAGCAGCGGCGTCCCCTGGAACAGCTCGATGTAGCTCCTGGCCGCGCCACGCAGCATCCGGCTATCGGAGATTCGCGCCAACAGCAGCAACAGCCCGGCAATACCACCGCAGACGAACGCCACCAGCGACAGCAGCAAGGTCCATTGCAAACCTGCGAGCAGGTTGCGCACGATGTCCCACAAGGTGAAATCCATTCAGCGTCTCCCCGTCAAAGCGCGCCGGCCGATCCATGCCAGCAGTTGGCGCACCAGGATAGCCATGACCAGGTACAGAGCCGTGGTCAGCAGGTATGTCTCGAAAGCCCGGAAGTTGCGCGACTGGATGAAGTTGGCGGCGAACGACAGTTCTTCTGTGGCGATCTGCGAGCACACCGCCGACCCGAGCATTACGATCACGATCTGGCTCGACAGGGCCGGCCAGACCTTGGCCAGTGCAGGTTGCAGCACCACATGGCGAAAAGCCTCGAAACGACTCATGGCCAATGCCGCCGCAGCCTCCAGTTGCCCTCTGGGAATGGCCTGGATACCCGCCCGAATGATTTCGGTGGAATAGGCCCCAAGGTTGATCACCATGGCCAGTACCGCCGCCTGCCATTCCGTCAACCGAACGCCAAGCGAGGGCAGGCCGAAGAAGATGAAGAACAACTGGACGATGAAGGGCGTGTTGCGGATCAGTTCCACGTAAAGGCCGAACAGCGCATCGAACGGCCGTAGTCGCCAGGCGCGCACCACCGCACCAAGCACACCGATAGCCACCCCGAACAGGGTGCCGATCAACGTCAGCTCTAGCGTGAACACAGCCCCTTCGAGCAGCAGGCCGCCTTGGGCCAGCACAGGGGAAAAGTCAAATTGATAGGCCATGGGTCGGCGACTCCAGGGCCGTTCAAAGGTCGGCCGGCAATGGCTGCTTCAGCCACTTTTCGGCATTGCGGTCGAGGCTGCCGTCGGCCTTGGCCGCATTCAGAGTGGCGTTGACCTTCTCGAGCAAGGCCGGCTCCTGCTTGGCCAGCCCCACGTACACTGGCGAGTCCTTGAGCTTGACCTTCATGACCGGCACCTTGTTCGGGTTCTTCTCGGCAATGACAGCCATTACCACGCTGCCGCTGGCGATCAGCTCGACCTGGCCCGACAGGTAGGCGGCGATGGTCGAGTTGTTGTCCTCGAAGCGCTTGATGACCGCACCCTGAGGGGCGACCGCGGATAACTCCATGTCCTCGATCGAGCCACGCGTGACACTGATGGTCTTGCCGGCAACGGCACCGATATTGTCGATCGACGTCTCGGCCGGCCCGAACACTGCCAGGTAGAACGGTGCGTAGGGGCGGGAAAAATCGATCACCGCTTCCCGCTCCGGGTTCTTGCCCAGGCTGGAAATCACCAGGTCGACCTTGCCGGTAGTGAGGAACGGAATGCGGTTGGTGCTGTTGACCGGGGTCAGCGCCAGCTTGACGCCGAGCCTGTCAGCCAGTAGCTGCGCGGTGTCGATGTCCAGGCCGCGAGGTTTGAGGTCCGGCCCCACCGAGCCGAAGGGAGGGAAGTCCTGGGGTACGGCTACCTTGAGCACGCCCCGGGCAGTGATGTCGGCCAGCGCATCGGCCTGGGCGTGGGAAACGCTCATGACGCCGCCACAAACCAGGGCGGCCAGAAGCAAGGAACGGATGTTTTTCATGGAAAATGCCTCGGGTGCATGCGAAGAAGTTGCCTAGCCCGAAAAGCACAGGCCGTGCCAGTGTTGCCCGGCAACCCCGGAATACGCTTTCGCCCCTTGGCATCGCGCGGTCTTACTGGTCTGAACAGCTAGCGCCTACCCTCTGCCATCGCCCCCCTTTCGTGCAGCCACCTGCCCCGCTGCGTCAGCATGGGGCGATACTTGCCAGGCAACCGGTAAAGCCTTTAAAAAGCGCAGACCCCTTGCCAGCTGGTCTGAACAGATGCTCGACACACTCCCCCGCGCAGTTCCGGAAATCGCCTTGCAGGCTATCCGCAAACTGATCCAGGAAGGCGACTACCAGCCCGGTGATGCCCTGCCCTCCCAACGTGACCTGGCAGAGCAGTTGGGTGTAAGCCGCGCCTCCCTGCGCGAGGCGCTGTCCTCCTTGAGCGCCTTGGGGCTGGTGAGCGTACAACCGGGCAAGGGGGTATTCGTCCAGGCGCCGCCATCCGCCACCGGCTTCTCCTGGCCCTATGCCGAACAGGTATCCGCCGTCGATACCTTCCAACTGCGCTATGCACTCGAAGGGTTCGCCGCCGGCTTGGCGGCGCTGTACCTGACGGCAGCGGACATCGATGCGCTCGAAGCCAATGTCGAGTCGATGCGCCAGGAGCTGCGCGCCGGCAATTTCGAGGCCGCAGCGCGCCTGGACTTCGCCTTTCACCGCCGCCTGCTGGAAGCGAGTGGCAACCACGCCATGCTGCAGGTGATCACCACCAGCCAGGACATTTTCCTGGAGAGCCAGAAGCTGCCTTTCATTCGCCCTGAACGCGCCATGGAGACCTGGCAGGAACACCGCAAGATCCTGCGCCAGCTTGCCCGTGGCAACCAGGCCGGAGCACAGCGTGCAATGCAGGAGCATATCCGCAACGCGGCATCGCGCACGAACGTGGTGTTCCCATGTTGACTAGTCCGCCAAACACCGGAATACCAGGCCTGCCGTGCATGACAGCACACAGCAACATCACGCTCACAGGGTAAGTGGAAAGGTTTCAGCATTGACCTGAATCAATCAAACGCCATAGGCGGTGTTGTAAACAGCACACCAAACATATGGGAATGCAGTTTGATGAGCGAGTCCAACCCGGCAACCAGAATTATCTGCAACAATCTTGAACTGGCCGATCAATTGCGCCAGTTGTTGGCGCCTGTAGCACCCGATTGCGAGGTGCTGAGTACGCCTGGCAATTGCAGCGTCGCCCCGCTTTGCCGCTGGCTCGGTGAAACCCAGTTGGGCTCGGCTGGGCAGATACAGGCTGCCTTGCTGGATGCCACCGAGGTTCTCGAACAGACCCGACACGCCTTCAAATCCCGCGAACTGGGGCTGCTGCGGCGACGCCTGGTTGCATTGCTGGATAAATTGTCGGAAGATCCCCAGTGATGTGAATGTGCCATCACCAGGTTCCGCCCTGCGGGAACCGGCTTTGCCGAGCAGGATAATAGGCCTGAAAGACGAAGCGCCGTGGCAACAAGTTCTTGAGCAGAACTTGTTGCCACGGCGCTTTTTTTTGTTCAGCAAAAAGGAATCTTCTCCAACACCGGGGGATGTGAATGAAGGTGACAAAAGACCTCGAGGAATTACTCAAGCGTATCCGTCTCGACCATGCGGAGATTGTCGAACGCTTTCGCTTTCTCGACTGGAGCGCCGAAGATGCCAGACGACTAGGCGTAGCAGCTCAGTACATGGCCCCGTCCCAGCAAGCTTTCGTCGACCATCTGTACCGTCACCTGGCGGAATTTTCCACGCCGTCCGCGTTGCTTCGCACGCCGGAAGTCACCGCCCGTTTGAAGCAGAGCCAGGCTGAGTATTACCAGCGCTTGTGGAGCGGCCCCTACGATGAAACCTACGTCAACGGCCGCCTGCGCATCGGTGTAATCCATCAGCAGATCGGGCTGGAGCTGAAGTGGTATCTCGGCAGCTATCGGCTTTACCTCGACGACATGCTTGAAAGCGTGTTCGGCGACAGCCCGGATGCCACGCTCTATTCAAGCCTGTTGAAGGCGGTGTTCTTCGACATGACGCTGGCCATCGATACCTACAGTGCGGCTCAGCACAAGGCGCTGGAAGATAGTGAGGCTCGCTTCGCCCGCGCGCTGCGCGGTGCCAACGACGGGCTGTGGGACTGGCATGTCGATCAGGACCGGCTTTACGTTTCAGAGCGTTGGGCCAGCATGCTCGGTCTCAGCCGCGACAGCATCGGCGAGAGCAGTTCCAGTTGGTTCGGTCGCGTGCACCCGGACGACCTGCCGGATTTTCGCCATGCCATCGATGCCCATCTTCAAGGGCAGACATCATCCGTTCACCACGAGTACCGTATCCGCAAGCACAACGGCGACTACATCTGGGTCCTCGTGCGGGGGGTCGCCGAAATGACCAACCCTGGCGAGCTACGCATGGCTGGCTCGCAGTCTGATATCAGTGCACGCAAGGATGCCGAGCAGCGCCTCCAGCATACCGCCCAGCATGACCCGTTGACCGGCCTGGCCAACCGCATCCGGCTTGACGAGCAAATGCAGAAGACCTTCAGGAAGCAGCGCAAGGGCGGTGACTACGAAGCGCTGCTGTTCATCGATCTGGACCGCTTCAAGTTGATCAACGATAGCCTCGGCCACAACGTCGGTGATCGCGTGCTGGTGGAAGTGGCAAGGCGCTTGAAAGAGTCGCTGCGCCCCACTGACCAACTGTTCCGCTTCGGCGGAGACGAATTCATCGTTTTGCTTCACGACCTCACCTGCGACCGCGACGCCGAGCAGATATCCCAACGCATCCTCGACAACCTGCACCAACCGCTGCACATGGACGGTCGAACCCTGGTGGTCAGCGCCAGCATCGGCATCGCTCCGTTGCACGACAATGGCAAAGCCCTGGATGTGCTGCAGGCTGCCGACCTTGCCCTCTACCGAGCCAAGTCTGCCGGCAAGGCGCGGTACGCCCACTACGACGAAACATTGCAAGATACCGCGCAGCAGCATCTGGAACTGGAATCCGCGCTAGGCCAGGCACTGCAACAGAATGAATTCGAACTGTACTACCAACCGATCTATCACCTGGACCAAGGGACACCTCTGGTGAACGGGGTCGAAGCGCTGTTGCGGTGGCGCCATGGCGAACGTCTGATCTCGCCACTGGAGTTCATCCCTGCGCTGGAGGAATCGGGAGAGATCATCCGCGTCGGCGAATGGGTACTGCGCCAGGCCTGTCAGCAGGCCCGGGCCTGGCAACTGGCCGGGCATGAGCGCCTGCGCTGCTCGGTGAACATTTCCAGCACGCAATTGCAACAAGCCGACTTCACCCTCCGGCTGATCGATATCCTGCAAGAAAGCGGCCTGCCTCCCGCCAGCCTGATCCTGGAGATCACCGAAAGCCAACTGATGCATGACGACATGGACACGCTGGCCTGTCTGCATGAGCTGACCAGCCTTGGTGTTCTGCTGGCGCTGGACGATTTTGGCACGGGTTACTCCTCGCTCGGCTACCTCACGCGCTTTCCGCTGCACATCCTCAAGCTCGACAAGAGCTTCATCACCGGCGTTCCTTACGAGAACAAACAGAGCGCGATCAGCCAGGCGATCATCGTTCTCGGCCGTAGCCTCGGCCTGGAAGTAGTGGCCGAAGGCATCGAGAGTTCGGCGCAACTCGAATTCGTGGTCGGTGAAGGCTGCCACTACGCCCAAGGCTACTGGTTCAGCCGGCCACAACCCGCCGCTCAGATACAACACCTGCTCAGCACAGAAGACCGTTTCGAAGGAAGCGCAGTTACGCGGCGCGTACCTGTCAGTTCAGGAGAAAAACAATGAAAACCAATCTTCCGGTCAGTGGTCGTGCCGTCGAATTCAGCGCAAACGCGAACATTCTTTCAACAACCAACCCAAAGGGCGCCATCACTTACGTCAATCCCGACTTCATCAACATCAGCGGATTCAGTGAATCCGAATTGCTCGGCGTCAATCACAACATCGTGCGCCACCCGGACATGCCGCCAGAAGCTTTTGCGCATATGTGGCAGACACTCAAGGATGGGCGCTCGTGGATGGGGCTGGTAAAAAATCGCTGCAAGAACGGTGACCACTACTGGGTCAGCGCCTACGTCACGCCGATGCAGCGCAATGGCGAAACAGTAGAATACCAATCGGTTCGCACGCTACCGGCCAAAGCGCTGGTGGAGGCTGCTGAACATCTCTATGCACAGTTGCGTAGTGGTAAAAAGACCAACTGCCTGCGTATGTCACGGCTGTCCGTCGGCATGCGTCTGGCACTTGCCAGCACTGGCGTGAACCTGCTGTGCTTTGCTGCCTTGGGCTTGCTGGGTGCGTTGTCCTGGAGCCATGCCGCTTTCTCCATGACGCTATCGAGCTTGCTGCTTGGCGGCGTGTTGCGCTTCAGCCTGCGCCCCCTCGACGCCCTTGCCCGAAAAGCCAGGAATATCGCCGACAATCCGCTGAGCCAGATTCTCTACAGCGGCCGCCGCGACCAGTTTGGCCAGATCGATTTCACCCTGCAAATGCTCGAAGCCGAGACCCGGGCAATAGTCGGACGCATTGCCGATTCGTCCCGCCAGTTGAGCAAGGAAGCCGAAGAGCTTCTGTCTGCAGTGGACAACAACAATTGCGCGACCCTCCGCCAGCAGGGGGAAACTGCCCAGGTTGCCAGCGCAATAACCCAGATGGCCAGCAGTGTGCAGGAAGTGGCGCGCAACGCTCAGCTCACCGCCAGCGCCGCGAACCTGGCCAACCAGGAATCCGACCGCGGCCACCAACTGGTCGAGCAGACCCGCCAGCACATTGATAGCCTCGCCAGCGAAGTGCAACAGACCAGCATGGTGATTCATCAACTGGAACAGCATGGCAATGAAATTGACCGCGTACTCGAGGTCATTCAAAGCATCGCCGAACAGACCAACCTGCTTGCCCTCAACGCCGCCATCGAGGCTGCCCGCGCTGGAGAGGCGGGCCGGGGTTTTGCGGTGGTCGCCGACGAGGTGCGCGGGTTGGCTTCGCGGACTCAGCAATCCACTGCTCACATCCAGGGCACCATCGACACCCTGCGGCGTTCCACGGGGGATGCCGTGCTTGCGATGCAGCGCAGTCACAGCAAGGCCGGTGTCAGTGTCGAACAGGCACTGCTGGCTGCCCGGGCGCTGGACGGGATCACCCAGCGCGTAGATGAAATAAGCGGCATGAGCGTGCAGATCGCTGCCGCCGTAGAGGAGCAGAGCGCGGTGGGTGACAGCATCCAGTGCAACCTGGCCGATATCAGTCAAACCACCCAGAAAAGCGTGCTCGCCAGCAACCAGAGTCGAACCACAGCAGCCCATGTCGCCAAGCTGGCCGAGCGCCTTCAACTGCTGTCGGCGCAACTTTGGGGGCGCCAGCGCAATGGGTGACCGGTTCGCACCGTACTCCCAAGCCAACCCTCACAAGCCGGCCTGCGTGGTCGGCCCCAGCTTGGGCGACTTCTGCAACAACCCTCGTGGCAACTGGAAACCTTTGAAAGGCTCTTGGGTTATAGGGTTGAAGGCTTTCTGCGCGTTAAGCCTGTATCTGCGCCACTGGGCTTTGCCCGTTCAGGTCACAGACGGAGCAGGACGTACCCGGCGCTACGGCTACGATGCTCATGGCAATTTGCTGTGGGAGCAGGACCCACTGGGCCGGAGCACACAGTATCAATACAACCCGGAAGGACGTGTTACCCGCGTAACCGATGCCCTCGAAAAGACCAAGCACCTGGGTTGGAACACCCGTGGCCAGTTGCTCAGCTATCGCGACTGCAGCAACAACCAGACGCTGTACCACTACGACTTGCATGGCCGCCTGAGCGAAAGCATCAATGCCCGCGGAGAGCAGACCCACTTCCGCTATGACGCTCGCGGCTATCTCATAGAAAGCGAACGACCCGATGGTCGTATCGACCGCTACGAAGTTGATACCGCCGGCCAGCTGACGCGCTACATCGATCCCGCGCAAAAGATCTTGCAGTTTCGCTATGACCGCAGCGGCCGCCTGGTAAAACGCACCGATGCCATGGGGTACAGCGTGAAGTTTCGCTACGACGCCTATGGTCGCCTGCTGCAACTCACCAACGAGAATGAAGAGTCCTACACGTTTGGCTGGGACAAACTTGACCGCCTGGTGGCACAACAAGATCTGGATGGAAGTGGCCGGATATACGAGTACGACACACTCGACGGTGTCACCAGCCTAACCCATGTCCCCTCTTCATACGAACAGCCACCCCTCTCCGGCAACGCCCCGCCGACACGGGCCACTTCGATTCGCCATGATTTCCAACGTGATGCCGTTGGCCGTCTGCTGAGCAAACGCACCGAGGATGGCATCACCGACTACAGCTACGACACCGCCGACAACCTGTTGTCCATCACGTTCACGGACAACCAGGGTGAGCAACAGCAGCTTGATTACACCTATGACGCGAACGGGCAGTTGCTCAGCGAAACCAACAGTGCCGGGCTGCTGCAATACCGCTATGACGAACTGGGCAATCTGCAGACGTTGACACTGCCTGACCAGCGTCAACTGAACTACCTGCACTACGGCAGTGGGCACCTTCATCAGATCAACCTGAACGGCCGGGTCATCAGTGACTTCGAGCGCGATGCGGCGCACGACGAAGTATTGCGCACCCAGGGAAGCCTGATCACACGTACCCGCTATGACCAGAGCGGGCGACTGAGCAGCAAGGCCATTCACTATCGCGATGCTTCGGTTGAAGTGCTGCCGTTGCTGGAGAAGAGTTACCGCTATGACAACAGAGACAACCTGATTGCTGAGGTATTGACCCAGACCCAACGTAGTAGCTTTAGCGCCGATTTCTCTGACGTCAATTGCCTCAAAGCCAAGGCTTTGCCCTGGTTCGCGGGTACCACAGGCGCACCTCACCCTACAGCGCTCAATAACTGCCGACGCGCCATCGACAGATTCGACAGCGCAAACAATGTCGTCAGTTGCGTCGTATTCTTGGCCAAGCGGCGATAGCGAGACCGAGTATGACGACGAAGGGTTCTACGAAGATAGCGACGGTCAACTCTAGGTTTCATAGCAAAGCGGCGACAGGCTACCAAGTGACGACCTCAACGTATTGGCGGGTGAACCCGGTTGCACACAAAGGCAAACAACTCACCAGCCTGCAGGAAGAAGCCGCCGGCGCAGATGTAAGCACGCGCTACTAACAGACGGCCGTGCTGGTCCCCGGCCGGACCGAATGGCGCCCTGCCCCACTGCCAAAACTACGCGTTGACGGTCCGCACATAGCTACCGTGGTCGGCCCGAAGGGAGAAGAGATCTATTGCGATGAGTGGGGCCGAGTAAAGGTCAGCTTTCCCTGGGACCGTGAAAGCCAGAACAACGAGTTTAGCTCCTGTTGGGGCGGGTATCCTAAGGCTAGGCCGGTAGCTGCTAGGGCTTGATGAAGAGCTCGGAGACCACACCCCACACCTCGTCCGAGTATTCGTAACGCTTAGCCATCACAGAATGCCTTTCCGTCGATGCCGGGGAATTCTGCAAAGTTTCAGCGTTCGGGGCGGTGATTGGGTTATTTGGGATTTCGTACAAAGCCTGGAAAGGCCCGAATGCCCATGGATCCTGATGGATCTGACTGAAACGAAAAAAGACGCCGAAGCGTCTTTTTTCAATGATTTACAGACTTCCAAAGAACCCTGTAAATCTATATTTGGAGCGGGAAACGAGTCATGCACTAGAGCGCTAAGTCTCTGTTTCCCAATCACTTTCTTCACTGTGGTGATCAGTGAAGAACTCAATTATAGCCTTGTTTTTCGCCCTCGGCAACAAAGTTCATCCAACGACTTCCATTGAAGTCCAAGGACTGCTCTTTTCGCAGTCGCACCGCCCTACGATGCTGTCGCGATGCAATGGGGCCTCCAGTGGCCAAGGCCGTCGTGCGGCGATAGGCGAATGGAATCAGGGGTTATCAGATTACCGCCTGCTGCATGCGCTTGGTCAACGCCTCGGCGCTTTCCTTGCGCTCGCTATACCTGTCCACCAGATACGGCGACGCATCGCGCGTGAGCAGCGTGAACTTCATCAGTTCCTCCATCACGTCCACAATGCGGTCGTAGTAGGCCGACGGTTTCATGCGTCCCGCTTCATCGAATTCTTGATACGCCTTGGCGACCGAGGACTGGTTGGGGACGGTCAGCATCCGCATCCAGCGGCCCAGCACGCGCATCTGATTGACAGCATTGAAAGATTGCGAGCCGCCCGACACCTGCATCACTGCCAGCGTCTTGCCCTGAGTCGGACGCACCGCGCCGACTGACAGCGGAATCCAGTCGATCTGCGTTTTCATCAGGCCGGACATCGCGCCATGGCGCTCCGGCGAACTCCACACCATACCCTCGGCCCACTGCGCGAGTTCGCGCAGTTCCCTGACCTTGGGATGATCCTCGGTCGCGTCATCCACCAGCGGCAGGCCCGACGGGTTGAACAGCCGCGTCTCGCCGCCCAACGCCCGCAGCACGCGGGCTGCCTCTTCGGCGGCCAGTCGGCTAAACGAGCGTTCGCGCAGCGAGCCGTAGAGCAGCAGGAAGCGTGGCGCATGGGTGGAACGTTCGGGTGCCAGTAGCCGTTCCATGTCCGGCGGCTGGAGCAATGCGGCGTCGATGTTCGGCAGGTCGAGACGGGATTCAGACACGACGGCCCTCCACATCCACTACCGGCTCGCCGTCTTCCTTGTTGAACGCGCCGCGCTGCGGTTGCGGCAGGATGTCGAGCACTGTTTCCGACGGGCGGCACAGGCGCGTGCCCAGCGGCGTGACCACGATAGGTCGGTTGATGAGGATCGGATGTTGGAGCATGAAGTCGATCAATTGCTCGTCGCTCCACTTCTGATCTCCCAGGCCGAGTTCCGCATACGGCGTGCCTTTCTCGCGCAGCACCGCGCGTACCGGGATGCCCATCGCGGCGATCAGCGCCTTCAGCATGTCGCGGTCGGGCGGTGTCTTCAGATATTCGATGACAGCCGGTTCCTCGCCGCTGTTGCGAATCAGGCTGAGGACGTTGCGTGACGTGCCGCAATCGGGATTGTGGTAGATCGTGATGTGGCTCATGTCGAGGTGCCTTCGTTCGAGAGAAGCATGGATTGCTGGCGCAGATGCCTGATCACATAGCCGAACAGGATCGCGCCCGCCGCGCTGATGCCGGTCAGGGCCAGCAGCGTGCCGGGATAGCCGTTGCCGGCGGAATACAGCAGCGAGGCCACGAAGGGGCCGGCGGCCACTGCGATCTGCACGGGTGTCGCCATCGCGCCGCTGATGGCGCCATAAGCGGCCCGACCGTACAGCTCGGCGGGCAAGGCGCCTCGTACGATCGTCATGACGCCATTGCCGATGCCGTAGAGCGCGGCAAACACGACATACACCGGCAGCCACTGCTCGGAAGCAAAGAGCAGGAGCAATGACAGCGGCAGCAGACTGATGGCCGCCATGCCGACCTGGCGCGTGCTGGCCCGCTTGCCGACCGTGGCTTGCACCACACGGCCGAGTACCTGCATTGGCCCGATCAGCGCACCGACCCAGGCCGCATTTGCGGCAGAGATGCCATGTGCCTGCAAGACTGGGATCATGTGCAGCGACATCGCCGCGAACACCAGTGCATTCAGCGTCACAGCCGCCGTGACGAGATAGAACACCGGTTCGCGCATGACCGCGGTGAGATTGCGGGATCGGGTTTCCGTCCGCGCTGGGGGTGTGCCGTGTGCCGGGCCGCGTCCCTTTGGCAGGCTGGCATGGATGGGCAGGCAGATCAGCAGGTTCGCGGCCGCATAGATCAACCAGACCTCGCGCCAGCCGACGTGTTGCAACAGCGTTTGCGTCAGCGGCCAGAATACCGTGCTGGCGAAACCGCCGAACAACGTCAGGTGCGTGATCGCCCGGCGATAGTTGCTGCCATGGACCTGCGTGATGACCGCGAAGGCCGGCTGGTACAAGGTCGCGCTCATGGCCACGCCGATACCGGCCCACACGAGGTAAAGCTCCGTCGCGTTGTGTACCCGCGAGAGGCACGCGAGCATGACGGCGGCCAGCAAGGCGCCGCTTCCCATCAGCAGACGTCCACCGATGCGGTCGATGATGCTGCCGGCCGCGGTCGAAAGCAGTCCCGAGATCAGCAAGGCCACCGAATAAGCCCCGACGATGGCGGGCTTGGACAGGCCGAGTTCGTCCTGCATGGGCTGCATCAGGACGCCGTAGGCGTAGAACATCGACCCCCACGCGACGATCTGCGTCAGTCCGAGCGAGGGAATCAGCCAGCCGCGAGAGCGCGGGATGGTGTTGTCCATGATTACGCTTGGCGCTCGTACCAGCCGCGCGAGCGGTTGACCACGCGCACCACCAGCAGCATCACCGGCACCTCGATCAGCACGCCAACCACGGTGGCCAGCGCCGCGCCCGAGTGGAAGCCGAACAGACTGATGGCGGCGGCCACGGCCAGCTCGAAGAAGTTGCTCGCGCCGATCAGTGCCGAGGGGCCGGCGATGCTGTGCTTCTCGCCTACCTTGCGGTTGAGCCAGTACGCCAGCCCGGAATTGAAGAACACCTGGATCAGGATCGGCACCGCCAGCATGGCGATCACCAGCGGTTGCCGGATAATGGCCTCTCCCTGAAAGGCGAACAGTAGCACCAGCGTCAGTAGCAGCGCGGCGATCGACAGCGGGCCAATACGTTCCAGCGCCCGGTCGAACGCAACCTGACCCCGGCGCAGCAGCGCCCGGCGCCAGAGCTGCGCGAGGATGACAGGAATGACGATGTAGAGCGCGACCGACACCAGTAGCGTGGCCCATGGCACGATGATCGACGACAGGCCCAGCAGGAGGCCGACGACGGGCGCGAAGGCGAACACCATGATGGTGTCGTTCAGCGCCACCTGCGACAGCGTGAACACCGGATCGCCGCCGGTCAGCCGGCTCCACACGAACACCATCGCCGTGCAGGGCGCGGCGGCCAGCAGGATCAGCCCGGCGATGTAGCTGTCCAGCTGCCCGGCCGGCAGCCACTGTGCGAAGACATGGCGGATGAAGATCCACGCCAGCAGCGCCATCGAAAACGGCTTGACCGCCCAGTTCACAAACAGCGTGACGCCGATGCCGCGCCAGTGTCGCCTGACCTGGCCGAGTGCGCCGAAGTCCACCTTCAGCAGCATCGGCACGATCATCACCCAGATCAGCAAGCCCACCGGCAGGTTGACCTGGGCGACTTCCAGCTGGCCAATGGCCTGGAACGCGCCCGGCGCGAACTGGCCCAGCGCGATGCCGGCAACGATGCACAGCAGCACCCACAGGGTCAGATAGCGCTCGAAGCTGCTCATGGCAGATGCGGCCGGCGCGTGACCGGCCGCTTCGGTTTCTGTAGTCATCGCGCCGCCCTTACTGGCGGCCGATGTCGCGCAGCTCGCGCTGCAACGACATGGCGTCCAGGCGCTGGAGCGGCAGCGACAGGAACAGTTCAATGCGTCGGCGCAGCGTGATCGCGGCGTCGAGGAACGCTTTGCGCTGTTGCTCCTCAGTGCCCTCGACGGCTGCCGGATCAGGGACGCCCCAATGCGCCGACACCGGCTTGCCCGGCCACAGCGGGCAAGCCTCCCCAGCAGCGTTGTCGCAAACTGTAAAGATGAAGTCGAACACCGGCGCACCCGGTGCCACGAACTCGTCCCAGCTCTTGCTGCGGTAGCCGGTCGTCGGCAGGTGCAGCCGCTCCAGCGTGGCAAGTGCCAGCGGATGAACCTCGCCCTTGGGGTGACTGCCCGCCGAATAAGCGTGGAAGCGGCCCTTGCCCAGCTCGTTGAGCATGCCTTCGGCAAGGATGGAGCGGGCGGAATTACCCGTGCAAATGAACAATGCGTTGTAGATCGTGTCGGTCATGGCGTCAGCAGTCGCAGCGGGTGGATTCGGAAACCTCGCACACTCCGCCTTGGCAGCAATGCTCGGTCAGGTAGCCGATCAGGCCGTTCATGTGGTCGTATTCGGCGCGATAGATCAGGTTGCGGCCTTGCTGCTCGATGCTGACGAGGCCGGCGTGGGCCAGTTCCTTCAGATGGAAGGACAAGGTGTTGCGGGCCACGTCGAGCTGGTCGGCCAGCACGCTGGGCGTGAGTCCTTCCGGGCCGGCGACGACCAGGGCGCGGAACACACGCAGGCGCTGGGTGTGCGCCAAGGCGCTCAGGGCGGAAACGGCTTGATCTTCGTTCATGATTCGATAGTACAACAATTATTGAATTAATGGATAAGAATCAGCGGGCAAGTCATTCATGGCTTCGCGGCATACCGCCGTCGAGTTCTTGGACTATGTTCCGCGCATCACGCCCATCAAAGTCATCGCGGCAGCAAGATGCTTCTATCAAGAGCGGCGGATGCCTTCTCGCACCACGGACTAGTTCAAGGGAAGGCAGGATGCCTAGCGGGCGATAGAACTGCACTGCATCCTGATGCGATGTGACCATGTTTGGCCCACACCGCAGGCGCGTGAACGCAAAGTGCGTTGGATTGAACCAAGCAAAATGCTTCGCCGCAAGATGCTATGTCGATATATCAGGATGCCGAAACAAGCATGACATGCGCGGATTTCTCCAGGTCCCTCTGGACGTGGAGCAGCGGATGCAATCCCCTGCGCCTTGTGAAACCGTGGGGATATCAGACCATATCGAATCGGTCTTGATGTGCTTGACGCACCCCATGACGCTGGCACCGTGAGCGCAATTGTCGAGCGTGCTTCTTCCTTATTACTCGACGGACCGGCAACTGGTCAATTCTTGCATATCGAGCAAGAGAGAACCACCTGTGACGGGTGCCATGATCTCTTCCGTCCATGTTCCAGGGCATCGCCCCAGGCATCAGCCACAGGCATAACGAAAAAACAGCCCCTTGGTGGGGCAAGAAGGAGCCGGTGATGTAGCGCTTCCGAAAGGAGACGAAAACATGCACAAGGAGCCACCACTATCAAAGGTGTTCTATCGTCCCATCGAAGCTGCCATACGGTGGGCTGGGTTGTTGCGGTACGAAGCGGTGATCGTCGCATCGATCGCATCACCGCGTTGTCTGCCGCAGATGTTGGACTGCCCGCGATGGAACGAGTGTCGGCTGTACTCGGAACGCATCTACGACGGTATCCTCAACGCCGAACTACCCTTCGGCAAGAACGGGATCACACTTAATGACCCAGATCTGGTGAGTTCACTCGATCTGACCGTCCGCCATGTCGATCTGAAGCGGTGGATGCGCACCCACTATCCCGAGCATCGGCCGGGATTTCTGTTCAGTCGCGGCGAGCGCATGGTGCATCCCTTCATCACCATCGAGACAGGACAGGCAATCCTGCTGGAACGGCTGGCTCTGCAGGCCGCGCTGGACCATAGCCGACGCGAGATGCGCGAACTGCAACAGCAACACGAAGTCTTGCTAAAGCAGTCCGCCGTACTGCTGGCTCCCAAGCAGTGCGTGATCAGTGATCGGGCGGAAACTACATACCTGAACATCATCGGCGGCATGCTGACGCTGATGCTGAGCCAATCCCCATCCGGCGTGCCGTACTCCAGCTTCAAGACGCAGGAGGCCATCGTCACCGCATTGCTCGCCCACTATGGCGGCACCATGGGCATCACGGAGCGAACCTTGAACGGCAAGTTCGCCAATGCCAGGAAGAATGTCCGTAGCGCAGCCGCGTGAATTCTTCCATCTTGTATGTGCAGTCGCGGAGATTGCATTTGCAATGTTTTTCCGCAGCCATGTCTATTGAATAGAGGTCACGCCAACAAACGCTACTGAGCGTTCAGGAGTGACCGCCATGTCGCAAATACCTGTACTGCCACCGCACGAGCGCCGCATCCTGCGGCTCGATGAAGTTGAAGCGAAGTCCGGCTTCAAACGCGCCCACATCTACAACCTGATGAAGAAGCGCCAGTTTCCGCAGGCGTTGCGCCTGGGCGTGCGCGCCGTGGGCTGGGATTCGGTCGAGATCGACCAGTGGATCGCCGAACGCCTCAACAACCGGACCTGACCCGCTCCCCCTCGATTTTCCCATCGCCAAACGGAGAGCGCCATGCAGGTCGTATCCATAATTTCAACGAAAGGCGGCGTAGGCAAGACGACTACGGCCGCCAACCTCGGCGGCCTCGCCGCGGACGCGGGGCTGCGTGTGCTGCTGCTCGATCTCGACGTGCAGCCGACCTTGTCGTCCTATTACGAGCTGGCACACCGCGCTGCCGGCGGTATCTATGAGTTGCTGGCGTTCAACGAACGCGCCCTCGATCAGTTGGTGTCCCGCACCATCATCGCGGGCCTGGACCTGGTGCTCTCGAACGATCACCGGGGTGAACTGAACACGTTGCTACTGCACGCGCCAGACGGACGCCTGAGACTGCGGCACCTGCTGCCGGCGCTGGCGCCGCTTTATGACCTGGTGCTGATCGACACCCAGGGTGCACGCTCGGTGCTGTTGGAGATGGCGGTGCTCGCCTCTGACCTGGCGCTGTCGCCCGTGACCCCGGAAATTCTCGCTGCCCGCGAACTGCGACGCGGCACCATGCAGTTGCTGGAGGACATCGCGCCATACCGGCACCTCGGCATCGAACCGCCATCCCTGCACCTGCTCATCAATCGCGTCCACCCCGTGTCCGCGAATGCACGGATGATCCAGCAGGCGCTGCGCGACCTGTTCCAGGACCATGCCGGCATATGCGTGCTGGGCACCGACGTGCCGGCCATCGAGGCCTATCCGCGCGCCGCAACCCGCGGCCTGCCGGTGCATCGCGTCGAGCATCGCCAGCCGCCGGGCAGAGTTGCGCCCGCCGCGCTCGACACCATGCGCGCGCTCGCCGGCGAACTGTTCCCACAGTGGCAAGACAGATTTGCCCTCGTGTCCGGCCGTCCTCCTCGTTCCATTGAAACCGGGAGGTCACATGGCGAACGCACATGAACTGGCCCGCGGCCACAAACGGCTGCGCGCCCTGATTGAGTTTGCGGTGAGCGAAGGCTGGCACGTCAAGCGCACACGGGGCGGACACCTCAAGTTCACCAAGGCCGGCTGCGCCGCCATCTACACCAGCTCAACAGCGAGCGACTACCGGGCGGATCTCAACGCCCGTGCACAGATCCGCCGCGCCGAGCGCGAGGCCCGCATGGCCCGGGCCGTCAACGCCGAGGGATGTGGTCATGGCTGAGATGACCTCCCAGGACATGGCCGGCAAGCTGCTTGCCGCCGGGTTCGAGCGCAGTGGGCCATCGGCCACGGCCTTGAGCGACCCGATCGCCGACACGCCGATGGTCGTGACGCTGGACCAGTTGCGGCCCTACGACCACGACCCCCGCAAAAAGCGCAACTCGGCCTACGATGAAATCAAGGCCTCCATCCGAGAGCGCGGCCTGGACGCGGCGCCAGCGATCACACGCCGTCCTGGCGAGGCGCACTACATCATCCGCAACGGCGGCAACACCAGGCTGGCGATCCTGCGTGAACTCTGGGCGGAGACCAAGGACGAACGCTTCTTCCGCATATCGTGCCTGTTCCGGCCGTGGCCTGCGCGCGGAGAGATCGTCGCCCTGACCGGGCACCTCGCCGAGAACGAACTACGCGGCGGCCTCACGTTCATCGAGCGCGCCCTGGGCGTCGAGAAAGCCCGCGAGTTCTATGAGGCTGAAAGCGGCACCACCCTGAGCCAGTCCGAGCTGGCCCGCCGCCTGGCCGCCGACGGCTTCCCAGTCCAGCAGTCGCACATCAGCCGCATGGCTGACGCGGTGCGCTACCTGCTGCCCGCGATCCCGACCGTCCTATACGGGGGCCTCGGCCGCCACCAGGTCGAGCGGCTGTCGGTCATGCGCAAAGCCAGCGAACGCACGTGGGAGCACTATGCCAAAGGCCGCTCCCTGCCGCTGGACTTCGACAGCTTCTTTCTGGAGGCGCTGTCGCAATTTGATGTCCAGCCCGACGAGTTCTCGCCGCCGCGTGTGCAGGACGAGTTGATCGGTCAGATGTCCGAGCTGCTGGGCATCGACTACGACGTGCTCGCCTTGGACCTGACCGAATCCGAGAGCCGCCACCGCGCCCTGGTCAGCGACCCAACCCCGCCATCGGCGCCGCCGGCATTGCCCGAGCCTGGGGCCATCGCACGGCCGCCGATCGAACCGGCACCGCCCCCCACTACAACTGCACCTTCTGCGGGCCACTCTGCCGACGCGCCGACAAGGCCCCGGGACGATGGGGCCCCGAGCGAGGCATCCGCAGCCAGCCCTGCGGCAGCGAATGGCGGTCTGCTTGACGAGCACATCATCTCTCCGGCACCCACGACGGAGCGGCTC
The DNA here is from genome assembly GCF_015168335.1 of Pseudomonas shirazica. Lineage (NCBI taxonomy): Bacteria > Pseudomonadati > Pseudomonadota > Gammaproteobacteria > Pseudomonadales > Pseudomonadaceae > Pseudomonas > Pseudomonas shirazica. The sequence goes on along the minus strand of NZ_CP063456.1, from coordinate 1,535,591 downwards.
CAGTCCATCCAGCGCATGGTCGCCGACCAGTTGGGCGATGCGCTGCCGCCCGACTTCTCGGCCAACGTCTTGCAGTCGATTCCCGTGCAGGCCGGTGGCCTCTATCCCATCTCGGACATCTGGTATATCGACCCTGGCCTCGACACACCCGACCGCCTGCGCATCCACATCGCGCAGTTCGCGCGCGAGATCGCGGGCGAGGCCGACCTGGACGCGTGTGTCGAGGATCGTTCTGATGGCATCGGGTTCACGTGTCGTGCCCCAGCCCAGGCTTCGTCGCCGCTCGCACGCGCCGTGCTCGCACTACTGGTTTCCCTGGCCGGTCAGCAGCCAGCCGGCGTCGGCTTGGACAGCGGGCAACTCATCACAGACCTGCCAGCGCTGTTGCACGGCCAGGGTCAACGTCGTGACGGCGGGGCCCGGCGATTGAGCGACACCGCGCTGGTCAAGCTGTTTCGTCTGCTGCGGCTGGCCCGGCGCCTGCTGGATCTGGAAGCCGGCGCTGTCGGTTCTGGGATCTGAGCGAGGGAGGCCTGCATGTCCGCACCGAACCCACTCAACCAGGCCGTCATCGCGCAGGCACTCTACGACCTACGAAACGGGCAACTGCGTCGCTGCAAGGCGATGGGGTTCGGCGAGGAAGAGCTGGATGCGCTCAAGCATCCGGCGCTGATCAGCGTGCTGGCCAATGCCAACGTCTCCTGGTGCTCTGTCTCGGTGAACCGGGAAGTGCTCCGGCGATTGCTCAAACAGGCGCAGGACGTGGAGAAGGAGATCGCCACCGTCGATCGCATGCTGCGCCTGGGTGCCAGTACCGAAATGGTGAGCCGCTTCTACGGGCTGACACATCAGGAAGTCGCACTTCGGCGCGAAGTTCTCGGCCTGCCCAAACGCAAGGGGCGCCATCCGGTTCTGGACGAGGAGCAGGACACCGAGCTGTGGCGGCGCTGGAAGGTCGTGACCAGCAGCAGGAACGTCGAGCTGGAGGATGAGACCTCGGTTCTTGATGCGGCAATGGACCTCGCCGAAGGCATGGAGCTGCCGCTGTCGGTGGTCTGGGCTGCGATCAAGAACTGGATCGATCAGGGACTGGGTTGAATCATGGCCGTGGACGACGCTGCACCACGAGCACCACGCCAAGGTCCGGTCGCCCTCGCTGATCTGTTCGACAGCGCGCTGAAAGACCTTGCACCGAAACCTCGCCCACTAGCACCGGCTCCCGCCTTCGCATCCGCGACGTCTCCTGTGTCTGCAACCGGCGACGGTTTCCTGTTCAGTGGAAATCGGCACGAGAGCGTGCCGCGACGGCTGTTCCTCGACCGACGCCTGACGCCGCTGGAACGCAATGCCTGGCAAGTCTTCCGGATGATGCTCAACGAGGATGGCGTCACGGCGTTTCCGACGTATGAGCAACTTCGCCCGTGGCTCGCGTCAATGCCCTGCGCCGGACAGGCCTCCCACGAGACCGTGGCACGGGCGCTGACGCTGTTGCGCCTGACGCGCTGGTTGAGTCTCGTGCGCCGCAGGCGCGACCCCAAGACCGGGCGCATCCTCGGCAACCTCTACGTCCTGCACGATGAGCCCCTGACCCCGTTCGAGGCGATGCAGCTCGACCCGGACTACCTGCAGCTCGTCAGCCAAGCCCTGGGCCATTCGGCCAGGGCCGTTCAGGTCGTGGGCTTGCACACGCTCAATGAGATCGCCGAAGACCCGCTGCTGTCTGGCCGCATGCTGCCCTCGCGGCTGCAGGTCCTTGCCGAACGCCTCGCAAGCCAAGGCATTGGGTCGCAGGAGAGTTATCCACAGGAGGACACGGTTCACGATTCCGAAGAAGGGGCGCCGAGCCTTCTTCGGAATTCTGATCGGCCCTCTTCGGATTCCGAAGCAGGGCCAAAACACGCAGCAGACGGCGCTCTTCGGAATCCGAAACAGGACCGTACTGTACGTAGTAGTCGTATTAATGAAGTACGTACTACCGCGCGTGAGCGTGGGCAGGCGCGCGCGATGCCGGGAGTTCGTCTGCCTGATCGCTTTCTCGGCTTGAAAGATGAACAGCAGGCCGGCGCCATGGTGGCATTGCAGCAGGTCGATGCCCCGCTACGCCAGGCCGTGCTGGACGAATGGGCGGATCGCTGTCGTGGCAGCACCATCCGCAACCCGGCAGGCTACCTGTTCGGCATCATCCAACGTGCCATCCGTGGCGAGTTCAACGCATGGGCCAGGCAAGCTGGGTCAGCACCGCCACCTGCCCCTGCACGAGATGCACCGCCTGAGCCACCGCGCAATGTAGTTCCGCCCGAGGTAGCCCGGCAGCACATCGACCGGCTGCGCGACCTTCTGCGCAGTAGCTGAGCGCGACGAGCGACAAGGGCGTGAAGCAGACGCCCGTGGCCGTCAGTAGAGCTATCCCCTGGGGATAGATGTGATGCAAGGCGTAACACCGAAAGACACAGGCTGGGTGCTTCTGTCCACGGTGCTGCAGTGGCGTCCGGTTCCTGAGCGCACCCACCATCTGCGCGAGCAGCGCTCTGTGGCGTTTGATGGAGCTATCCCCTGGGGATAGCTCGCATTGCGGGCCGCCACCACCACGACAACCGGGGACCAGTTCATTTCGGTTTGTTGACTGACTGCCTTCCGCTGCATGCCGATCCTGACCGCTCCTTTTCCCAAGCGAGCGGACACCATGGCAACCAACGAACCTCTGCAACTCAATCTCGGCTCTTTGCGCAGCGCGATGTCGCTGACGCTTCACACCCACCACGCATCGCGCATCTGGCATGGCCGCGCCGCCGCCGAGGGGCGACCCGGCATCGTCGGCCTGAACGGCTACATCGCCGTGATGAACAAGATGAAGCGCGGCTCGGAACAGGATGACCCGTACAGCGACTGGTGGATGTTGCGCATCGAGGAAAAGCTCGACCAGGCCAAGACCACGTTGCAATCGCTGCGCGAGCAGGTGGACCAGGCATTGGCCGGCGTGCCAGCGGCGTTGAGCCTGGGCGAGAACCTCAACGTGCAACCGGTGAAGCTCCCCTTGTTCGTGAACGCGCAGCTCGGCTTTGCCGCGGTCTATCTCCTGGCCGACTATGACGACATCGCCCGCAAGCTGATCCTCGCCCATCACACCGCGCTGATCGATCGCTCGACATTGGAGCGGTGGCTCAACGAAGGCGCTCACACGCTGCGCAGCCTGTTCAGCCTGGCCCAGCAGTACCGCTACTCGGGATGCACCCGCGACGACTTCGCGGCCAAGAACGCCGCAGCGCGGGCGGCGCTGGAGAAGTTCGGCGACTTGCCGCAGGACGTGCTCGAAGGCGCTCGCCGCTCGAAGTTTGCGCCGCCCGTCGTGCGCCGCGGCCTGCAACAGCGCAGTGATAGCGCTGCCGCAGCCGCACCTCCCAGCGACGAAGGCACTGCCGCCGATCCGGCCGAGGCCAGCACCGGCGAGGACGAACAGGCATGAGCGACCCGAACCGCGAACCTCGCTACTTCCGTGGTCTGGAACAGCCAGCCTTCATGCGGCTGGAACACGCGGCCTCTCTAAAAGGCCTTTTAAAGCCTTTTAAAGGTAAAGGGGACTTCGAGGCCTGGGCCAGCCAGTGCTTCGCCATGCGCGACGAGTTGATTGCCCTGGCGCAGCGACAGGTGCTGCCACAGGCGTGCGGGCATCCCTTCCACCTGCTTCCCGTCGAGCTGGCCCAGCAGACCACTGGCGCAGGCACGACCTTTCTTCGCTGGCGCAAGCACGATCGATCGGCCATGGGCGTGGCGTTGTGGCAGGAGCTGATGGCGAGCCCCAGCACGCCGGTCAACCTGCTGCACGACCTGCACGAGATCGAACTGCAGCGCGTCATGCTGAACATGCAGATCAGCCTGCTGCACACCCTGGGCAGGCAAGCACAGGAATGCGCCAGCAAGGCCGCGCAGGCGGACAACACCTACCTGCGCCGGCTCGCGTCCGTTCCTGCCGCAGTGCGCGATCGGTGATTGCGCCTGCCATCCGAGCACGCGCCCGAGCCCAACGAGGCACGGGTATTTCAACCACCACGGAGATTCCAACATGAGCACACAATTCATCGGCGAGGGCAACATCGGATCGCCTCCCGAGTACCGCGAATTCCCCAATGGCAACGACGATCCTCGCCGGTTGCTCCGGCTGAACGTGTACTTCGACAACCCCGTCCCCACCAAGGGCGGCGAGTTCGAGGACCGCGGCGGCTTCTGGGCGCCGGTGGAACTCTGGCACCACGACGCCGACCGCTGGCAGCAGCTCTACCAGAAGGGCATGCGGGTGCTGGTCGTCGGCCGCATGGAGCGCGACCCCTGGACGGACAACGAAGATCAGCCGCGTGAGACTTGGCAGGTCAACGCGCGCAGTGTCGGCATCCTGCCGTACCGCATCGAGTCTGTGGCCCTCAGCCCGAAGCCACAGGAGGCAGAGCCGAAGCCCCAGGCCACCCAGGAATCGACGGCGCCGAAAGAGACCAAGCGCAGGAAGTGATCGGGCATGGAGGGCGGCTGCCGCAGTGCTTCGCCGCCCTCCATGCGCTGCGAATTATCCCCAGGGGATAGCTCCACCAACGTCCACCGAGTTCCACGCGCGCTCCCGGAAATCGCGGCTCTCGGCCCGCACACTTCCGGCCACGCACCTTCCCCGCACTCGCCATTTCATCGGCGTGAAAGCGGTCGCTGCCGCATGCGGCTTGTTTGCTGCTGCCAGGGGCTGCGCTCGGCATCCTCGATCCCAGCAACTCCATGAACAACAGGAATCGGGATGGACGGATATGCGGCTGTTCTTGTGCGAGAAGCCCTCCCAGGGCAAAGACATTGGCCGGATTCTCGGCGCCACGCAGCGCGGTGAAGGCTGCCTCAACGGTTCCGGCGTCACGGTCACCTGGTGCATCGGCCATCTCGTGGAGGCGGCGCCGCCCGAGGCCTACGACGAGCAGCTCAAACGATGGTCCGTTGAGCAGTTGCCCATCATTCCCCAGCACTGGCGGGTCGAGGTCAAACCGAAGACCGCCACGCAATTCAAGGTCGTCAAGGCGCTCTTGGCGAAGGCGACTCACCTGGTTATCGCCACCGATGCCGACCGCGAGGGCGAATTGATCGCCCGCGAGATCGTGGAGCTTTGCGGCTACCGCGGCCCCATCGAACGCCTGTGGCTGTCGGCGCTCAACGATGCGTCCATTCGGGCGGCACTGGGCAAGCTGCGGCCTTCGGCCGAGACGCTTTCGATGTACCACTCGGCGCTGGCGCGCTCCCGTGCGGATTGGCTCGTGGGCATGAACCTGAGCCGGCTGTTCACGGTGCTGGGGCGACAGGCGGGTTACGACGGCGTGCTGTCGGTCGGCCGCGTACAGACCCCGACGCTCAAGCTCGTTGTGGACCGCGACCGCGAGATCGCGCGCTTCGTGTCCGTACCATACTGGGCCATCGCCGTGTCCCTGTTCGCAGGCGGTTCGACTTTCGCCGCGCAATGGGTTCCACCCGATGCGTGCACCGACGACGCAGGCCGCTGCCTGCGGCAGCCGGTCGCACAGCAGACCATGCAGCAGATCCGCGCTGCGGGCAGTGCCCACGTCGTGTCGGTGGAGACTGAGCGTGTCCGCGAAGGCCCGCCGCTGCCGTTCGACCTGGGCACCTTGCAGGAAGTGTGTTCCAAGCAGCTTGGGCTGGACGTGCAGGAAACCTTGGAGATTGCCCAAGCCCTGTACGAGACGCACAAGGCCACGACGTACCCCCGCTCGGACTCCGGCTACCTGCCCGAGAGCATGTTTGCCGAAGTGCCCACCGTTCTCGACAGCCTGCTCAAGACCGATCCCTCGCTGCGCTCGATCATGGGCCAGCTCGACCGCTCGCAGCGCTCGCGCGCCTGGAACGATGGCAAGGTCACGGCGCACCACGGCATCATCCCGACGCTCGAACCGGCGAAGCTCTCCGCCATGAGCGAGAAGGAACTGGCCGTGTACAGGCTCATCCGGTCGCATTACCTGGCGCAGTTCCTCCCTCACCACGAGTTCGACCGCACTGTGGCCAAGTTTTCGTGCGGGGGGCAGAACCTGGCGGCCACGGGCAAGCAGGTTGTCATCCCGGGTTGGCGCCAGGTGCTCGCCGAGCCGCAGGCCGAAGACGGTGATGGCGAGGGCGATACTGCGGTCCGCGCCCAGGTGCTGCCCGCGCTGCCGAAACTGTATGAGGGCCTGGCATGCCAGGTGGCCGACGTCGATCTCAAGGCACTCAAGACGCTGCCGCCCAAACCGTACACGCAAGGCGAGTTGGTCAAGTCCATGAAAGGCGTCGCCAAGCTGGTGTCCGATCCCCGCCTGAAGCAGAAGCTCAAGGATACGGTTGGCATCGGCACCGAAGCGACGCGGGCCAACATCATCGGCGGCCTGATCGCTCGCGGCTACCTCGTGAAGAAGGGGCGCGCCATCCGCGCCTCGGATGCGGCTTTCACTTTGATCGATGCCGTGCCTGCGGCGATTGCCGACCCTGGCACCACCGCCGTCTGGGAACAGGCGCTCGACATGATCGAGGCCGGACAGCTCACCCTGGACGTGTTCATCGGCAAGCAGGCCGCGTGGATTTCGCAGTTGATTGCGCAGTACGGCAGCGCCTCCCTGTCCATCAAGGTTCCCCAAGGGCCGGCATGCCCGCAGTGCGGCGCACCCACGCGCCAGCGCAGCGGCAAGAGCGGCCCGTTCTGGTCGTGCAGCCGCTACCCGGACTGCAAAGGCACGCTGCCAGTCGAATCCGGCAGCTCCAAGCGCGGCGCCTCGCGCCCGCGCCGTAGCGGCCGCAAAGGCTCCTGACCGCCCCCGTTCCCCGTGAGCCGTGCCCGCCTTCGGCGGCGTGGCCCCTGTCCCGCACTCCGCCGCATGCCCTGCGGGACGCCCAGCGCGCAACGCCTTCTTGATCCGTGTGCGCGTCCCGCCCAGCCGTCCCCGGCCGCGGGACCTGAAGGTAGCTTCTCTGCGAGCCGCACCACGCGCGTTCTGTTGATCTGCGTTTCTTCCGCCCTCTGCGAAGGGTCTCCCGGTGGCTTGCCAGGCTGCACGAGCCACCGGGAGACCCTTCGTGGTCAGCGGTAATCGGTGCCGGTGCCCGCCGGTGCAAAAACGGGCTCCCTTTGTGCGCGGATGTGCGCCAGACGATGCCGGCCCCAGCCACGACATGGGCCGGGTGTGATTGCTTGATGAGCAGACGGTTCTAGCGACGACCGGGCCTGCCAATCAGCCCACGGGTGGTTCCTCTTTTCTCCCGAGCCGAAGGCCGTTGGGCCTTCGGCGCCATTCTCCTGCCCATCAACGTCCCGGCCCGGCCATTGGCCTGGGCCACACGAACAGGAGAGACGACATGCACCCTCAACCTTGCGCACCGCTGCTGTACGGCAGACGGAGGTCGAGAACGGCATGCCCGCCTATCGCGCGGCCATCGCCAATGGTACGCTCGGCTGCAGCCGAGGCCGTAGCCCAAAGGCTGGACTACCTCTTTTGCAGAGGTAAACCTCGGGATGAACTGGGCGAAAACATGCCTTATGTGCCCGCCTTACGGCGAGCTGTTTCCGATGCTTCGCGCAGGATTTCCCGCCCCCCATTCGCTGCGATTGCGGCCACGATGACGCCCAGCACCAGATCCGGGATGTTCGACCCGAACCCCATCACCAGCACCCCGGACAGCACAATCGCACCATTGACGATGGAGTCGTTGCTGGTAAAGATCGCTGACGCCTTGAAGTTCACATCTTCCCCGCGATGGCGGCGCAGTAGTCTGAGGCACACTAGGTTCAAAGCCGCGTTCAGCGCGGCCATGGCCATCATGGCTGGGCCGACAGGCTCTTCCCCTCCAGCGAAGCGGCGTAGGACTTCCAACAGCAGCAGCGCGGCCAGGCCGATTAGCAAGAAACCCGACAAGCGGGCCGCGCCCACCTTGACCGTTGCCGCACGACCGACGGCATACAGGCTAACCGCATAGACCGACGCATCGGCGAGGTTGTCCAACCCGGCGCCCATCAGCGCCGTAGAGCCAGCCCAGATGCCAAGGGCAATGCCGGCGGCGGACTGCGTCAGGTTGATCAGCAACACAGTCAGAAGAATCTTTCGGTCCTTCGCATCGCTCGCATCTAGGCGGCCCAACTCGTCGTTTTCGTGATTTCTGTGGTTTTCAGCCATGCATTGTTCCTTCCAAATCGATGGATGCTGAAGCCTGTAGCGGCTGGAGAGTCAAGGCGCAGATGCAACGAACTTGCCACAGGGTCTTCCCGGACGCCCTTGACTCTACCGTAGCTAGAAGGTTTTCCAATCCAGTCAGAGCTTTAGGACAGAACAGATGAGCACCAATGCGCCCCCTTCATTGCGACTGTCATCCGGTATGGCTGCTATCCACTGATCCGTGGCGCCACTGCGGTTGTGCTCTTCGGCGAGCTCGCGACCGGCCGGCCGTCTTTTCCGACGGAGCTACTCACAGTGATCGTCGCGCTCGCTTGTGCCGCCTTGCTAGAGGGCGGGCGGCCTTTCCACTCCCCGTTGAGCCAGTAGCGGCGTTCCAAGCTGTGGTTGGCCGTCGGCGCATGGCTCGGCTTCTTGGTCGTGCATCTGGCCTTCCAGCACTCCAATCTGGGATACCGGGTCGGGCCGTTGGGATTGTTGATCGGGGTGGCTGAAGCCCATCGCTGGCATCACAAGCGTGAGCACGAAGACGCCCAAGTCAACTACGGCGATTTCTGGATGCCCGGGGGCCACTTGTTCAGCGCTTTCCGGTCGCAAAAGCACACGCTGGGCGCCAAAGAGTGACACTCAAGAAAGATGGACTTTCCAATGGACTACGGCCCGCAGCTTGTCTATCCCTTCCGGAGCCGGCCAGCAGCGGCAAACGCTTGCGCTGCTGGCTATACGATCTTGCCCACGTCGCATTCTTGCGCGAGTCGGGCCTTGCGGCTTCTTGCGAAGCGATCGCGAGTTGCGTGGCGTGCCCATGAGTCGGGCCGCGTCGTGGCGCACTGCTACCTTGGCCTGCACCTGCACCTGCGCAGCCACGCCGCGATGCTCGGTCTGGCCTGGAGAACCCGTAAGGTGGCGGAGATTGCGGCGCGCAGGTCGTCCGGCTCGCGCTGGCTCCTGTGGGCCACGCCCTCGGTCGCACGCCGTCTCAAAACGTCAGAATCGCGCGCTTTCGCATGATGGAGCGCGGCACGTGGCTCTCAGAACTGGACCCGATCACTTCCAGCACCGATGACACGCTCGAGCTTCAGGCGGGCTCGGCCAAGCTGTTGAGAATGCCGCACTCGCGCGAGGTTCGGGCGCTATCGCAGGAGCGTCGCAGATCCATTAACTCGCGCTCCAAGGCGCGCAATTCCTTCATCTTGGTCCGCACTTGCGCGATATGAGCGTCGACCAGCGCGTTCACCTCGCCGCAGCCCAACTCTGGCCGATCCCGTAAGTTCAGCAGTTGACGGATCTCATCCAGCGTCATGTCCTTCGCCCGGCAGCGGCGGATGAACAGCAAGCGCTGCAAATGGACTTCGTCATAGAGCCTGAAGTTGCCCTCGCTACGTGCAGGCTCGGGCAGCAAGCCTTCTGACTCGTAAAAGCGCACGGTCTGCACCAAGCAATCTGCCTTCTTGCCCAGTTCACCGATCCGCATCATGGTTGCTTCCTATAAAAAACTTGACTCTATATCTACTAGAGGTTTTCTAATGATGGCATCCGGGGAAAACCTTGTCAATGAAGAGCGATCTATGAACAAAGAACCTTCCAGCCCATGCGCCTGCTCCGGCGGCAATGGCCAACAGACGGCGTGCGCCAGTGAGCAGGCCAGCACTGAAACCACCGTTTTCCACGTGAGCAACATGGATTGCCGCAATGAGGAAGCACTGGTGCGGCGAACGCTGGAGGGCATGCCCGGTGTCGAGCGGCTCCTGTTCGATCTTCCGCAGCGTTTGTTGACCATTTCGCACCGCGAAGTCTCGGCCGATGCCTTGGAGCAAGCGCTGAATTCGGTGGGCATGAAGGCTCAGGCTGTCCGAGACGCCGCCGTGTCGACCACCTACCGCATCGAGAACATGGACTGCCCGAGCGAGGAGAAACTCATCCGCTCGCACCTCGGGGCAGTCGAGGGAATTCAGGACCTCGACTTCGACCTCGCTGAGCGCACCCTGTCGGTGAAACACCTCGCTCAGGCACGCGCGCAGATGGAGCAGGTCCTGGCCTCGATCGGCATGCGCGCCAAGGAGCAGACCTTCGGCCACACGGGGCCGATCGAAGCCGCGGCTGTGATCCCATCCTCGGCCCTGCAGCAGCAACCAACCGCTGCCGTTTCCGCGCCGCCGATCGGCGAGCGGGTGACGTACCGGATCGAGAACATGGATTGCCCGACGGAAGAAGCGCTGATCCGCGACCGGCTGGGCAAGCTGCCGGGTGTGACCGCGCTCGACTTCAATCTGATGCAGCGTGTGCTGGGAGTCCAGCACACGCTGGCGACCTCAGCGCCGATCGAGAAGGCGCTTGCTTCCATTGGAATGCAGGCTGCGCGGCAGGACATGCAGACAGCCACCACGGTACTTCGCATCGCGAAGATGGACTGTCCGACCGAGGAAAGTCTGATCCGCGGCAAGCTGCAAGGCATGCCGGGCGTGCAGGGAATGGATTTCAACCTGATGCAGCGCACGCTCACGGTTCGGCACACACCCGACGCGATCAAGCCGGCAGTCGAAGCCATCGAATCGCTGGGCATGGAAGCCGAGGTCCAGAGGACTGATGAGCCGCGCGATGCCCCGGTGGCCGCGCACAAGACCAATTGGTGGCCGATGGCGGTTTCGGGCGTTGCGGCGGTGGCCGCCGAAGGCGTGTACTGGGTCAACGACGGCAATCATTGGGCCGTGATCGTGCTGGCACTGGTTTCGATCTTCACCGGCGGCCTCAGCACCTACAAGAAGGGCTGGATCGCGCTGAAGAACCTCAACCTGAACATGAACGCCCTGATGGCCATCGCGGTCACCGGCGGCATGGCGATCGGCCACTGGCCGGAGGCCGCCATGGTCATGTTCCTGTTCGCGTTGGCGGAAGTGATCGAGGCGAAGTCGCTGGACCGCGCCCGCAACGCCATTCGGGGGCTGATGGACTTGGCGCCCGAGACCGCGACCGTGCGGCAGGCCGATGGCTCATGGACAGAGCTGCCGGCCAAGGAGGTCGCAAAGGGCGCGGTGGTCCGCGTGCGTCCTGGCGAGCGCATCGCACTGGACGGCCTGATCACCTCGGGTCGATCGGCCATCAACCAGGCGCCCATCACCGGCGAGAGCCTGCCCGTCGAGAAGGCCGAAGGTGACCAGGTCTTCGCCGGAACCATCAATGAGACCGGCTCTTTCGAATACAAGGTGACCGCAGGCGCCAGCGACTCGACGCTCGCGCGCATCATCCATGCCGTGGAGTCCGCGCAGGGCAGCCGTGCGCCCACGCAGCGCTTCGTCGACCAGTTCGCCCGCGTCTACACGCCGGCGGTGTTCGCGGTGTCCGTGCTGGTTGCCGTCGTGCCGCCGCTCGCCTTCGGCGGCGCATGGTTTGACTGGGTCTACAAGGCCCTGGTACTGCTGGTGATCGCCTGCCCCTGCGCTCTGGTCATCTCCACGCCGGTCACCATCGTCAGCGGCTTGGCCGCTGCCGCCCGACGCGGCATCCTGATCAAGGGTGGCGTCTACCTGGAGGGCGGGCGCAAGCTCAAGGCGTTGGCCCTGGACAAGACCGGCACACTCACACATGGCAAGCCCGAGCAGACCGACTTCGTGCCGCTGATCGGCGAGGCGCAGGAAGTTGCCGCCTGGGCCGCAAGCCTCGCGGCACGCTCGGACCATCCTGTGTCTCAGGCCATCGCCCGCAAGGCGAACCGTGACGGCATCGCGCTGCACGAGGTCGACGACTTCGCGGCGCTGCCTGGCCGCGGCGTGCGCGGCCGCGTCGCCGGGCGCATGTTGCACATGGGCAACCACAGGCTCGCCCAGGAGCTGGGCCTGAGCGAAGCGACGCTCCAGGCTCGGCTGGAGACCCTGGAGCGCCAAGGCAAGACAGCGATCCTGCTGATGGACGATGCGACCGTGCTCGGCATTTTTGCAGTGGCCGACACCGTGAAGGAAACCAGCCGTGAGGCGGTGGCCGACCTGCAGGCGCTGGGTGTGCGCACGCTGATGCTGACGGGGGACAACCAGCACACGGCCGCGGCCATCGCTGCCCAGGTCGGAATCTCTGAAGCCCGTGGTGACCAACTGCCCGAAGACAAGCTCAAGACCATCGAAAGCCTGGTCGGCGGCGAGGGCCAGGTGGGCATGGTGGGCGACGGCATCAACGATTCGCCCGCGCTCGCCCGTGCCGACATCGGCTTCGCCATGGGCGCGGCCGGCACCGACACCGCGATCGAAACAGCCGACGTCGCCCTGATGGACGACGACCTGCGCAAGATCCCCGCCTTCATCCGGCTGTCGCGTAGCACTGCGGCGATCCTCACGCAGAACATCGTTCTGGCCCTTGGCATCAAGGCGGTGTTCCTTGCGTTGACGTTCACAGGGCATGCCACCATGTGGATGGCTGTGTTCGCTGACATGGGGGCAAGTCTTTTGGTTGTCGTCAATGGGCTGCGCCTCCTGAAGTTCAAGGCGGCATGAACAATGGATGAACCATCTCTTCGCAAGACGCAGTGGTACTCACTCGCGATCGTTATATTCGCCGGCGATCAGGCAGCTAAGAGCTACATTGACGCGACAACTCCCTTGGGTTGGTCGCACGAGGTGGCGTCATTCTTCAACCTAGTTCACGCTCTCAATCCCGGCGCGGCGTTCAGCTTCCTTGCTGGCGCGGGCGGCTGGCAGCGGTGGTTTTTTCTGGCGATCGCGTTCGCAATATCGGCATGGCTCGCATGGCTGCTCTCCCGGCCGCTGCGCAAAACGGAAGGCCTTTCGTACAGCCTCATTCTGGGCGGCGCATTGGGCAACGCGTTCGACCGCGCCACGCGCGGGCACGTTATCGACTACATCGACTTTCACCTGCACGGCTGGCACTGGCCCGCCTTCAACATCGCTGACATGGCCATCGTGGGCGGGGCGATCGCGCTGGTGGCCCAGTCGTTCATGAGCGTGGAGAACCCGGCCGCCACAAAGGAGTCCCAGTGACATTGGGACGATCCGGAAATTCGCAATGCACACGGTGCAGGACACCAATCTGAAGAGAACGGCCCCCAGCATGAGCGGCCGCGGCTTGGCCCTCATGCTAGCGCCCACCGCCGCTTTTGCTGCAACGCCCTGTTGCGATGGCGGCGATTGCTGCAACGACGTCGCAATGCCTTGCTGTGAATAAACAGCACGCAAGCCAGTTGACCTGGCAATTATGAAAGTCCATCACGGCGATGCTGGCCTTTTTCGTTCCAATGAGCCGTCACGGAGAGGTGATGATGAAGCTATGCCGGGATCCTGCAAGCTTTAGGACGGTCTTCTTTACCGCATAGCGATATGCTGATGTCACCCGTTCGCCTCGCCTGGCAAGTACAAGTAGTTCGTCGCGGTTTTCTGGCCGTGTCCGCCCGCTTCGCTGGCCCTTTTGCCCCAAACAAGCGCAATCATGCCTGCGTTACCACCAAAGTTCGCCCCCGCCAGTTGCTGTTCCTAAAGGGCATCAAGCTCAACGCCATCGCCGACCGGCCAGCGTATTTCGCATCGCTGCGTGCCCGTCGGGGCCAGCCCATCGTCATCCTCGCAGAGCTGGGACCGGACGAGGCATTCGCCCTGTGGAAGCAGCATGTACTGGGCGACAGGCCTCGCTGACCCAGTTTCGCCTCATCCTCCTGACAGCCCCGCACTTATTGCGGGGCTTTCTTTTTTCCGCGTTCGCCAATCGGGGCTGTTGCAAATGCCGATTTCCGGCTGACGCGGCTCGCCTCGCGCATGAAGCTGCCCGCATGTGTCGCTGATTCGTCAGCACCATGCCAGCAGCCAGAGTTTCCAGGCTGCCGCGGATTCTTTCCGCGCTACCCGCCAGTCCGCCATCGCATCGAGTCTGCGGACGCGCGTCACCCGTGACGCCGATGCTTTTTTCTCAACCGCGTGCGGGAGCTGCCATCCCGTGAGGGACGAGGCCCCGCTTTTTCCAAGGAGCCCGTCCATGTCCCAGCAAGCCTCTTTCGGCCAGTTGGCCTTGATCCATTGCGGCAAGTTCCTGCCGCTCGAAATCCTGCATAGCGCCGCCGGCCACTACATCGGCACGCGCGATACAGAAGGTCCCGTTTCGCGGGAATCCTGCCAGTACTTCCGCAGCTATGCCGCGGCTCAACGTGCCCTCGAAAGAGGCGGCTGGTCCCAGCTCGCCACACCCTGATCCAACTGGAGGAACCACGTCATGAACCAGCTTTTGCCCCAGGAAGTCGTCGATCAGATCATGCGGGAAGAGCAGCATTTCGCCGCCGCGCCCCAAGCCTTCTTCGAGGTCTGGAAGCGCGGCGTCGAGATCGCAGGCCCGCAATGGTTTGGCGACGGCACGCGCGAAGGCCTGAACCAGGCAAAGAGCAAGTGGGATCTGCGTCCCGACATGCTGCGTGCCAACGACGCACTCGGCGTCCTGAGCAGCGGGGAACGCATGTTCCTGTCCGCCATGTTCAGCTTCTACAACGCGCGCGAGGGCGGTGCCATGCTCAAGCGCTGCCACTTCCAAGGACTGTCGGACTTCGATGGTCTCGATCTGCAACGTCGCCAGGTGATCGCCGACCTGCTGCTGAACTACAGCGGTTGGTGAGCCGGTCCCTGGCACACCTTCATCACTGCGTTCACGGGACCCCATGAGGGACATGCGCCTCGTTCGAGGCCATGTCCCTCGCGTTTTCTCCCCGCCCAGCGCCATCCGGCATCAGGCGGTTTCCCCTGCGGATGCCATCGTCCGCAAGGGCTGGCTCCGTTCATTCATCGAAAGGAGCCTTCATGGCCAACAACTACTACGAAGCCACCGGCGTTCTCGTGCTCGACCGTGTGACGCCCGTCATCCAGGCGCTGTTCGGCGCCTTCGCGCTGGACGAGAGCCACCCCGGCAACGGGCAGGCCTACATCGCCCAGATCGCCGAGACCACCAATCCGCAATGGCCGG
Source organism: Pseudomonas shirazica (assembly GCF_015168335.1). Lineage (NCBI taxonomy): Bacteria > Pseudomonadati > Pseudomonadota > Gammaproteobacteria > Pseudomonadales > Pseudomonadaceae > Pseudomonas > Pseudomonas shirazica. Next base: position 1,520,478 of record NZ_CP063456.1, on the reverse strand, counting down.
ACGTGCTCGATGGCCTGGAAGACCTGGCCACGCAACTCGGTATTCCGATGCCGGACGACGAAGGGCTGTCGATCCCGCCGCTGCTCGAACTGCTCGCCGTGCACTTCCGTGCCGATGAGGACGAAGAGCTGGGGAACTTGATCGACCGTCATTCGTTCGAGGACACCGCCGATCTCGACGCATTGTTTCTGATCGCCACCCGGTTCGATGACGGGCACCACCTGACCGCCATCCAGTTCGAGGGCTGCTGGTACTGCAGCAAGCCGCGGCTGTTCGAGTTCGGCGGCAACGGCTGCTACCTGAGCCGCGAGGTCCGCTTCATCAGCTCCTCCTCCCAGGCCCTCCAGCTCGGCGACCAATTGCGCAAGACCATTGTGGCCGCCGACATCGAAGAGGCTTCGGCCCTGATCGCGCTGGAGACCATCAATCTGCTGGCGGGCGTCAGCGACGAGCCATTCCGCATGAATTTGCGCCGGCGCGTCGCCGAGCGATTGGCCCAAACGCCAACGATCAGCGTCACCTGACGCTGTTTCCTTTCTTTCCACCCACCGGGGTCAATTCCCGGTGGCGGGGATTTGCTCCATCATTATTCTGTTGGAGAAATCCCATGTCCCAGAATCCCAATCCCTTTCTACGCGGCTACTGGAATCTGAAAATCGTCCGCACGCTGTCCATCAGCTACGAGGACGGAAGCCCGCATGTTTGGCGAAACATCCACCCGAGCCAGCAGCACCTCTGCGACGCGGCGCTGGTTTCTTCTCCTTGCATCATCACCAGCGACTTCGCGGTGGTCAGGACTGGCACCGAACCTGTCGGCGCCGCACTGATCGCCGAATGCGACGCGGCTGAAGGGGGCAGCGGCGAAGGCATGGTGGGTGCCGTGGTGTACGCGATCCACGGCGACGACTTCGACGGCCGCCCCGTCCACATTGGCGACACCTATTCGGCCGAGGCCGCACGGGAAGTCGTGCAGCGGTTGAGCTTCGAGACCGGCTACTACAGCCGGTGCTGGGAAATCAGCAGCGCGCACATCAGCCGCGAAACCGGCCAGTACCTGGCCAACCTGGCTGACCTCGCGACGCCGGAGGCCTTTTTGTTCATCGCGTTCCGGATTCCCTACAGCCCGGCGATCGGCGTCAAGCTGATCTCCACGCCCTGGACGGACCAGCACCTGCAGGACGTCGAGGGGATCGCCGCCGAGCAGCTTCGGCAGGAGCACCGCAGCAAGGGCATGCCGGACGAGCTGGCACAGATCCTTGAACTGGCCGGCCAGGCCGACGTGCGCATCCTCATCCTCGATGCCGACGCACCCGTGTTGCCGGGCCTATCGCTGGCCGGCGAATAGCTGCCACACACATCCCCGGCCTTCCTTGTCCTCACCGCATGCCGGCCCGGTCTCCCGCCAGAGAGCCGGGCCGGCGCACTTTCACAGGAGCGATCCCATGTTCCCCGACCTCATCACACCCGCATCCGACTTCGAGCACCAACTCGGAGCCTGCGTCAACGCCATGAGCCAGGAAGATGCCATCGGCCAGATCCTGGTATTCGAGCGCATGAGCGGCACGCTGCACATGCGCCATATCGCCAGCGCCGACCTGGTGGACACCGACGTGGACGACTACGAAATGGTCGTCTTCGACGGTGGCAACACAAGCGGCGACACGTGGAAACACGTGTTCTTTCCGCGTCAGCGCGAGCACTACTTCGTGTACCAAGCCTGATTCCTCCAGCCCCTTTCGAGGGGCTTTTTCTTGCCCGCAGCACAGGAAAACGGTTGTGGTGCGGTGCCGTTTCCTGCGGGCAGGCAGACCGCCCCAGGGCCATGCTTGCCCCATGTTCGTCGGCGTTGCCGGCACATGCCCAGGCAGTCGAGACCTTCGAGGCTGCAAGCGCGGGAAACCGTGCTGGTCGTTTCTTCCTACGGACCTACCGCGTCCATCCACGCCACCCACAAGGGACCTCTCCCTTGCGGGCGGGGAATCCCTTGTTTTTCCTCAAGGAGTTTCCCCATGGATCGTTCCCTCATCAAATCCATGATGCCTTCGCTGGTCGCAGGCCATGTGCCCCGCAACGTGCGGTCGTTCAAGTACCGCGTGTTCGATGATCAGCCGCTGTCCTCAACGCTGGGCTTCGCCATCGACCCCCAACCCTTCGACGGCAAGGTGGTCGCCGCGACCGACGATGCCATCGTCGTCAAGCTCAAGCCTTCCGAGTTCGCGGTGCTCGATCCCAGCCTGGTGACCACGGTTCCTGCCGAAGGCGCCAAGGTGCATGTCCAACCCTATGCCCGTCGTCGCTTCGACGGACTGCGCGCGGACACGCCGGAGGTCATCACCGAGGAGACTTCGGACGGCACGCCGTACACCATCACGAGGCACATCCTCGGCTCGGCGCCGGCCAAGCTGCCCATTCCCACGCCGCAGTGCATGGAGTTGGGCCAGCTCATCGAGCAGTTGGAGGAGATGCCGGCCCCCGATCGCTTCCGGCGCATCACCCACATGCTGGTGGATGCCGGTGCCCGCGACTTCACCTGGGTCGATCCCACGCCCTCCAAGATCATCGAGACCCCGCCGGCGATCAGCTTCACGGTCTCGACCGCGAAGTTCGAGGGCCGGGTGACGATCCTCTACGACCGCGGCGGAGACACCTACGTGGTGGAACTGCACCGTCAGAACGGTGAATCGGTCGAACTGGTCGATCGGCACGACGAGGTGTATTTCGACATGCTCGGCGAAGTGCTGGAGAGGCTCATCGACGACGGGCGCTGGCGCCAGATCGACGTGAGCATCCTCGACGCGAAAGCGGCCCGCAAGCGCCAGGCCGTCCCGGCATGACGCCCCGCAGCGAAACCGGGCGGTCCTGCGGCTGACCCGAGGCATCCGCCACGGCGTTCCAGCCGTTCCGGCCGCGTGCACTACAGGCCCTTCATCCCATCGGATGGAGGCCTTTCTCATTCTTCCACACAGGAGATTTCATCCATGTCACTGCGATTCAAAGGCGCTGACCTGCGCCCCGTGCTGACCGAAGCCATCGCCAATCAGGGGTCGTCTCAGAAAACGGAAAAAAATCGTACGCTAAGAGCCGAAGTGGGCCCTTTAGCAGCAATGCAAAGCTGCGATCAACGGGCAGGAAACATTGCCATGGTGCGCGTTGCACTCTCTCACTAGCGTCGACAGGGCCTCTTCCATCCGCGTGAGGTCCGCCATGCGTGCGCGCACATCGGCCAGCCGGTGAGCAGCCAGTTCGGCCGCCTCGCTGCAATGGGTGCCGTCCTCCAGTTTCAGGAGCTGGCCGACTTCATCCAGGCTGAATCCCAGGCGCTGGGCTGACTTCACGAACTTCACCCGCGCCACGTCCGCCTGCCCGTAGCGGCGGATGCGACCGTAGGGCCGCTCCGGCTGGGGTAGCAAGCCCTTGAGCTGATAGAAGCGGATCGTCTCCACGTTGACCCGGGCTGCCTTGGCGAAGGCCCCGATGGTCAGATTCTCTTGAGCGTTCTCCATGGCGCTTGACTCCGTAGTTGACTACGGAAGTAACGTTACAGCATCAAGCGAAGTCCCGGAAGGAGAACCTTATGTCGGAACCCAAGAACGGCTGCGGCGCACTGGCGACCGGCGGCGTCGCGGCCGTCCTCGCCTCGGCCTGCTGCCTCGGCCCCCTTGTCCTGGTCGCGCTCGGCTTCTCTGGCGCGTGGATCGGCAACCTGACCGTGCTGGAGCCGTATCGGCCGATCTTCATCGGCGCAGCGCTCATCGCGCTGTTCTTCGCCTGGCGCAGCATCTTCCGACCAGCCCATGCCTGCAAGCCCGGCGACGTTTGCGCCGTGCCCCAAGTGCGGACTGCCTACAAGGTGATCTTCTGGATCGTGGCCGCCCTGGTTCTGGTTGCCCTCGCGTTTCCCTACGTCCTGCCGCTGTTCTACTGAAAGGAGATCACCATGAAGAAACTCACCACCCTCACCACCCTCATCGCCCTGGCCGCCGCTCTAAGCGCGCCCGCCTGGGCTGCCACCAAGACCGTCACCCTGTCGGTGCCCGGCATGACCTGCGCCGCGTGCCCGATCACGGTCAAGACGGCTCTGTCCAAGGTCGCCGGCGTCGAGAAGGCCGAAGTCAGCTTCGAGAAGCGGGAGGCCGTCGTCACCTTCGACGAGGCCAAGACCAATGCCGACGCCTTGACCAAGGCCACCGCAAACGCGGGTTACCCGTCCAGCGTCAAGCAGTGAGGGCGTAATCATGGCCGAGGCGATCACCCTCCACATCGAAGGCATGACCTGCACGTCGTGCGCCGAGCACGTCCAGCAGGCTTTGACGAACGTGCCCGGCGTGCGCGCGGCCTCGGTGTCCTATCCGCAGCGGCAGGCCGAAATCGAGGCGGATGCAGGCGTGAGCGTGGCCCCGCTGGTTGCCGCAGTGGCCACGCTCGGCTATCGCGCACGGCTTACCGACACGCCGAACAAGCCTGCCGGCCTGCTAGACAAGGCGCTGGGCTGGCTCGGTGGCGAAACGAAGCATGTTGGCGGTGAACAAGCGCTGCACGTGGCTGTGATAGGCAGCGGCGGCGCGGCGATGGCGGCTGCCTTGAAGGCCGTGGAGCAAGGCGCCCGCGTCACGCTGATCGAGCGCGGCACCATCGGCGGCACCTGCGTCAATGTCGGCTGCGTGCCGTCCAAGATCATGATCCGCGCCGCGCACATCGTCCACCTGCGCCGCGAAAGCCCGTTCGATGCTGGCCTGCCGGCCGCAGCGCCCGCTGTACTGCGCGAGCGGCTGCTGGCCCAGCAACAAGGCCGCGTCGAGGAGCTGCGCCATGCCAAGTACGAAGGCATCCTGGCAAGCACTCCGGCCATCACCGTGCTGCGCGGCGAGGCCCGGTTCAGGGACACGCGCACGCTGACCGTGGCGACCGCTGACGGCGGCACGCACGAGGTGAACTTCGACCGCTGCCTGATTGCCACCGGCGCGAGCCCGGCGCTTCCGCCAATCCCGGGCCTTGCGGACACACCCCACTGGACCTCCACCGAGGCGCTGGAAAGCAGCTCGCTCCCCGAGCGGCTGGCCGTGATTGGTTCCTCCGTGGTGGCGGTCGAGTTGGCGCAAGCCTTCGCCCGGCTGGGCAGCCAGGTCACGATCCTGGCGCGCAGCACGCTGTTCTTCCGAGAAGACCCGGCCATCGGGGAAGCCGTAACAGACGCCTTCCGCGCCGAGGGCATCGAGGTGCTGGACCACACCCAGGCGAGCCACGTTGCCTATGCGGGCGGGGAATTCGTGCTCACCACCGGGCAGGGGGAAGTGCGCGCCGACAAGCTGCTGGTCGCCACCGGTCGCGCGCCGAACACGCGCAGCCTGAACCTTGAAGCGGCAGGCGTCGAAGTCAATGCGCAGGGAGCCATCGTCATCGACCGCGCCATGCGCACGAGCGCACCGCACATCTTTGCTGCCGGCGACTGCACCGACCAGCCGCAGTTCGTCTATGTGGCGGCGGCGGCCGGCACGCGCGCCGCGATCAACATGACCGGCGGCGACGCGGCGCTGGACCTGACGGCGATGCCGGCGGTGGTGTTCACCGATCCGCAGGTGGCGACCGTGGGCTACAGCGAGGCGGAAGCGCACCACGACGGCATCGAGACCGACAGCCGGCTGCTGACGCTCGACAACGTGCCGAGGGCGCTCGCCAACTTCGACACGCGCGGCTTCATCAAGCTGGTGGCGGAAGCTGGCTCAGGGCGGCTGATCGGCGTACAGGCGGTCGCGCCGGAAGCGGGCGAACTGATCCAGACGGCCGCGCTGGCGATCCGCCACCGGATGACCGTGCAGGAGCTGGCCGACCAGTTGTTCCCCTACCTGACCATGGTCGAGGGACTGAAGCTCGCGGCGCAGACCTTCAACAAGGACGTGAAGCAACTGTCCTGTTGCGCCGGATGAGGAAAAGGGAGGTGTTCGATGAACGCCTACAGCCGCGCCAACCGCCGCATCTACGCGGCCTTGTCCGATCCCCTGTCGGCCACCCACCGGCACCGCCTCGACGATCTGCTCAAGCGCCACGACAACGGCAAGACGACCTGGCTGGCCTGGCTGCGCCAGTCGCCCGTCAAGCCGAACTCGCGCCACATACTCGAACACATCGAGCGCCTCAAAGCCTGGCAGGCGCTCGACCTGCCTTCCGGCATCGAGCGGTCGGTGCACCAGAACCGCCTGCTCAAGATCGCCCGCGAAGGCGGCCAGATGACGCCCGCCGATCTGGCCAAGTTCGAGGCACAGCGCCGCTACGCGACCCTGGTGCGCTCGCCATCGAGGGCATGGCCACCGTCACCGACGAAATCATCGACCTGCACGACCGCATCCTGGGCAAGCTGTTCAACGCTGCCAAGCACAAGCATCAGCAGCAGTTCCAGGCGTCCGGCAAGGCGATCAACGCCAAGGTGCGGCTGGCCACCTCGATCAAGCAGGGCACGGTGACGGCCTCGCTGATGCTCAGGAAACTCGGCAGCTACCCGCGCCAGAACGGCCTGGCCGTGGCGCTGCGCGAGCTGGGCCGCATCGAGCGAACGCTGTTCATCCTGGACTGGCTGCAAAGCGTCGAGCTGCGCCGCCGCGTGCATGCCGGACTGAACAAGGGCGAAGCCCGCAACGCGCTAGCCCGCGCCGTGTTCTTCAACCGGCTGGGCGAAATCCGCGACCGCAGTTTCGAGCAGCAGCGCTACCGGGCCAGCGGCCTCAACCTGGTGACGGCGGCCATAGTGTTGTGGAACACGGTCTATCTGGAACGGGCCTCAAACGCCTTACGCGGTCACGGCCAGACTGTCGATGACGCCCTGTTGCAGTACCTGTCGCCGCTGGGCTGGGAGCACATCAACCTGACCGGCGATTACCTCTGGCGCAGCAGCGCCAAGATCGGCGCGGGCAAGTTCAGGCCGCTACGACCGCTGCAACCGGCTTAGCGTACGATTTTTTCCGTTTTCTGAGACGTCCCCAATCAGTGCCGCATTGTCCTGGTCAAGGATCAGGGCGTGTACTTCCTCGCCGAGCGTGGGGAGCGTCGCCCGGATGGGCGCCAGGCACTGCTCGCCTACGCCGTCGGATGCAACCCGGACACCGACCCGTTCGATGACTGGTGGCACCTCGCCGGCCGCGAGCTGGGCGGCGATGACTTCGCGGAGTATTTCGACCCGAAGGACGGCCTGTTCACGCGCCTCCAGCACTCGGCGGACGATCTCGTGCTTTCCGCCACCGCCACGCACCTGTCCTTAGCAGTGGTGCCTCCCGCCTGACGCGGCAACCGCCTCGCAGCCCCCGCATCGGGGGCCTTCTTTTGTTCGCACCGCCGCCATCGCCGCGCGTGCGCGTTTGTCTCCAGCCGCCGAGGCACGCCCCGCCGGCCACAACGCCGGCATGCCACCGGAGACAACCGCATGAACACGCCATCGACCTCGCCGAGGCTGCACCTCCTACCGGTGTCGCTGCGCACGGCCAATGCATTCGTTCTGTCGCACCATCGCCACCACCGCCCGGTCCAGGGCGCGAAGTTCGCCCTGGCCGTCACGCTGAGCGACAGCGACCTGATCCACGGCGTGGCCATTGTCGGCCGCCCGGTCGCGCGGCACCTGGACGCTGGAAGTCACGCGGCTGTGCACCGACGGCACACCCAGCGCCTGCAGCAAGCTCTACGGCGCGGCCTGGCAGGCGGCAAGGGCGCTGGGCTACATACGCCTGCTCACCTACACCATGCCCGACGAAGGTGGCGCCAGCCTGCGCGCCGCCGGCTGGCGGCTGATCGGCGCGCGCGGTGGCGGCGCCTGGAGCCGTCCCGGCCGTCCGCGCGCCGATACCCCCGAGCACCTGCGCGGCGCCAAGTGCCTGTGACAGGCGCCGGGTGGCGCGGACAAAGGGAAGCGCCCGGGTGCCGATTGATTGCTGCCGCGCGCGCGAGGCCCCGCCATGCTGGCCCCATGCCTGCTGACGTCGTCAGCGACATGCCAGGCAACCATCGGTCTTCGAGGTTGCGGCGCAGTTCCCACTGCGTGACCGAGCCAGCTCGCACCGCATCCTTCCGCGAGCGGCCACCAGCCTCTGGTGGCGGATGCTTTCGCCTTATCAACCCACCGCGGGGTCACGCACCTTCCCCGCATGCGTGGGCCGGTGTGTCTCCGCTTCATCCCAATGGAGATTCACCATGAACACCACGTCCAACGAGAAATCGTATTTCGACCTCCACACCTCGGGCATCGGCTACATCCAGCGTGTCCGTGAAGTGCCCGTCCGGGGCGGCCGCCGTGCGCAGCCTTTCCTGGCATGCACCATCGCCGCGCTGGTCGGCCCCGCCCGGGACCCCAGCTACCGCTACTTCGACGTCAAGGTCTCGGGTGCCGAGGCCAAGAAGCTCGTTCAGCGCTACATCGGCGTTGACGATCCCAAGCAGCGCCCGCTGGTGCGCTTTCGCCTCGGTGACCTGTGGGGCGATGTGTACATCCGCGACAAGGGTGAGCAGAAGGGTCAGGCCGCCGCGTCCCTCAAGGCGCGACTGCTCAAGGCCGAACTGATCGACCGGGCCGAACTGGCTTCGATCGAGCAGCACGAGTTGATCACCCGCGGCATCGGCTATCTCAATCGTGTGAAGGACGTCACCCCAAAAGCTGGCGACTCGTTCCTCTCTTGCACCGTCGCGGCACTGGCCGGGCCTGTCGATGAACCGGAGTATCGGTACTTCGACACCATCGTCGCCACCCCGGAAGCCGAGCACCTGGTTCGCCGGTGCGTTCAGGCCGTCGAGGGTGACCGCAAGGTGCTGATCGCCTTCCGTCTGAACGACATGAAGATCGATCCGTACATCCGCACCAAGGGTGAGCACGCCGGGGAACCGGCCGCCAGCCTGGAATCGACGCTGGTCCACATCGGTCTCATCAAGATCGACGGCACCCAGGTCTATCCGACGAGCCAGGCGCAAGCCGAGGCGCCGCCGGCCGAAGACGCATCCGCGTCCGAAGCCGACGATGCCATCGACACGGCCACCGAGCCCGCCGAGCGCGAGCCCGAGGCGCAAGTCCAGGAGCAGGAGCCGGCATTGGCTGCTTCGTTCTGATCCGGCACGGCCTCTCACGGGGCCTTGTCGCTTTTCCTCCCCACGTACGCCGCGTCCCCAGGACGCGTGCTTGCGCATTTCATCCCCCGAGTTCCGCGTGGTCTCACGGCCACGCGGTTGTCGAATTTCTCAAAGGAGATCAGCCATGTCTCTGGTATCCCGCTTTGCTCCGCAATCCCCGATCCTGCGCTCTGATCGCCCACTCTCGGACGACCGCATTCGTGCCGTCGTTCCGTCGATCTTCGCCGACGCTCCACATGGGAGCCGGTCCGATCGGTATGCCTACATACCGACCTCGACCGTGCTGACCAAGCTGCGCCAGGAGGGCTTCGAGCCCTTCATGGTGTGTCAGACGCGCGTGCGCAACGAAGACCGGCGCGAGTACACGAAGCACCTCATCCGACTTCGCCATGCAAGCCAGATCAACGGCGACGAGGCGAACGAGATCATCCTGCTCAACAGCCATGACGGCACGAGCAGCTATCAGATGCTCGCCGGCATGTTCCGGTTCGTCTGCCACAACGGCCTGGTTTGCGGTGACACCACCGCAGACATCCGCGTTCCCCACAAGGGCGACGTGGCCAGCCAGGTGATCGAAGGTGCCTACGGAGTCCTCGAAGGTTTCGAGCGCGTGCATAACGCGCGCGATGCGATGCGCACCATCACCCTCGATGAGGGCGAAGCGGAGGTCTTTGCGAACTCTGCGCTCGCACTCAAGTACGACGATCCGGCCAAGTCCACGCCTGTCACCGAGAGCCAACTGCTGGCCCCTCGGCGATGGGACGACCGCAAGAACGACCTGTGGGCCGTCTTCAACCGCGTCCAGGAGAACCTAGTCAAAGGGGGCCTGAACGGACGCACGGCCAACGGCCGCAATCAGCGCACCCGTCCGGTGCAAGGCATCGACCAGAACCTGCGCCTGAACCGGGCGTTGTGGCTGCTGGCCGAAGGCATGCGCCAGCTCAAGGCGTGATGCCACGCGGACCTCGCCCACCTCGGGCGAGGCCATTTCCTCTCATCCACCGGGTGCCGTCGGCGGCCCGTCATTCATCATCAGGAGAACCATCATGGCAACCCCATCGGCTTCCGAGAAATCTGTTGCGCCCATCGTCGTCCCCGGCCAGCTCACGCTGCGTACCATCCGCGGCAAGAACGGCCCGTTCACGGTTGGCCGCCTCGCGACGCACCTCGGTACTTTCGAGGTCAAAGACCCGGAGCTGGAGCAGTACCCCGAAGGCAAGTACGACGGGGAATTCATCATCAGGTACATCTTCCCGAAGTCCTATCCGGTCGGCGGCGGCATGCGGTTCGAGATCCGTGCCAGCCTCGACGGCATGACGCTCAACGGCATCGACAAACTCAGCCGCGACGAAGCCCGCAGCTTCGCCACCCAGGACGTCGATCCGCTCGATGAAGAGCAAGGGGCGCAGCCTGCGGCAACGCCGGCCAAGCCCACCAAAGCGTCCAGGCCCGCCAAGCCCGCACCCGTGCAGGCGTCCGCGGACCCGCTGGTCGATACCACGCCCTTCGGCGTGGATGCGCCACCGCCTGCTACGGCCGCTGCCCCCGGCAGCACCGAAGACGGTGACGCCGCGCTCTTCGGCCTGCTGTGGCCGCTGGGCGAGTCCGTGAAACTGGATTCGACCATCGACCGCCGCACCCTGCGCGCGCAGATCGCCCGCCTGGGCGAGCTGGGCTACGCGCTGGACTTCAAGACGCAGGAGTGGAGCCGCCAGGCCGAACCAAAACCTGCGTGATCGCAGACGCCGCATGCGCGGTGTTCTTCATCCACCCGCCGGGGTTCCTTTCCCATGCGGGGGAGGCCCTGGCCATTTTCTGGAGGTCTCCATCATGTCCACCATCGCTTGCGATACCCCGCGTTCAACGCTGGATGAACCCGCGTGGCGGGACCTTTGCAAAGCGGCCGCCGCACACGCCCAGCGCGGTTGCGGCTTGTCCTACGACCACTACGTGACGCTCTTCAGTTCGGCGATCGACGCACAGGCCAATCGTTTGCCGGATGAGCAACGTGCTCAGGCTCTCGAAATCGCGGCCCAGGAATGGGACTACGCAACACCTGCCGAACGGCAGGAAACCCAGGACTGGAATGCGGAGCATGGCTATTGCTCGCACGGGATCGAGTTCGGCTACTGCCCGGCCGGTTGTGATCGAGACGATGACGACTGGGATTGAGGGCGACGCATAGGTTCCTTCGCCGCAGATGCGGCATTCCATCACCCGCTGGGGGTTCTTCCCCACGGGGAGGCCTTCAGCTCAACTTTTCGAGGAGGCCTCTCATGGGCTGGTATTTCTCAAACCAATCGCGGTCCGAACTGATCGCGGAACTGATCGCACCGCAAGAGACCGAGCGCGCCAGCGTCAAGGTCATCGCTCACACCCTGCGCGGCAACGTGCTGTGGTCCGTCGCCGAAGTGACCGCCAAGGTCGAAGGCGTGCATCGTGATCTCGCACCGGGCCAGTCCCTGCGCTACATCCGCTGCGATCTGCTTGAACGAAGCGGCGGCCAGTGGGGCTACAAGTCCTTGGACGAGTCCATGCACCCGTACTACTACACGTGCCCGCTGTCCTATCTGGACCTCGCACCGGAGCAGTCCGCCGACTGGCGTGCAGGCGTTCGCGCCTACCACGCCCGGCGGCGCACACCCACGGCATCCGCGGCATCCGCCGCGGCGTCGATGGCCTGAGCCAGGAGGAACCGACATGGACCCGATCCTGGCAACGCTTCCGCCCTCGTTGCTGGCACTCGTTGAAGGGAGTTTGTCCAACGACGAAGTGTCCTCCGACGAGGAAATGCTGGCGTACTTCATCGACAACGGCCTCACCGAGGACCAGGCACGGCAGGCACTGACCTACCGCGACCAGTACCTCAACAACATCTACCTGGAAGGCTTCACGCCGATCACTTCGGCGGACGAGCCGCTTCACTTCAACCCGCACACCCGGCAGTTCGAGCCGGACTGAGCGGTTTTCTTCCACCCCCTGGGGCAGTACTTGCCCCAGCGGGCGGTGCTGTTCCCGTTCATCCGAGGACACCACCATGCCCGCAAACACTTCTTCCACGCTGTACCGCATCGACGAATGCCCGGACGTGATGGCCGACGCCTGCGTCGGCGATGACCAGGGCAACCTGATCTTCCTGTCCATCTGGGCGCGGGACACCGCCGTCCAGCAGTTCCTCGCTCGCCTGACCCTCGGGCGCGACGAGCAGGGACTGGACCAGTTCCACGTCATCACCGACCAGGGCGGCAGCGTCCCGGTATTCATCGGCAACGTCGATCGCCTGGAAAAGCGCATCACGCGCGCGTACCGGCGGACGCTGTTCGGCTCGCTGTCCAACGTGTGGCTGTTCGACCGGCGCTGCGTCAAGCCCGACAAGGCCAACGCCAGCGCATTGGCACTGCTGCCACGCGACAGCGCCCACAGGCTTGACCGCCTGTGGATGCTGGTGCGGGACACCTGCCCGTTGCCGCTGCTCGATCACTGGCGCGAGACCGTGCTGGAACTGCTGCAAACCCGCGAGATGCTGGCCCGCCTTCCGTTCGCCCTCGGGCCGCTGGAAGGCCATCGGCTCGCCATCGACGTGCCGGCGCTGACCCTGGCGCTCGGCTCCCTGATCCGCAGCGACGCGCTCACCGCCTATCCGTATCCGGCCAAGATTTGGACGCCGGAAGCGGTAGCGGCTTGACCCACCCTCGGAGGCACGCCTTGGCGTACTTCCGTGTTTCATCCCCGCCAACCAGGAGACTTCCATGGCCCTCATGTTCCCGCGGCTCGCCCGCAATTTCGTCAAGAACGGATATTTCCCGACCGACGAACCCACGCTCGAAAGAGCGCTCAACGCACTGATGCCCAGCGACGGGCCGATGTGCATCCTCGATCCCTGCGCCGGCGAAGGCGTGGCGATCGCCGAAGCCGCCCATGCCCTCGGGCGCGAGCAGGCAAAGGCGTTCGCCGTCGAGTTCGACGCGGAGCGGGCGCGCCATGCCCGCGGCCTGGTCGATCACTGCCTGCACGCGGACCTGATGGACACGATGGTCTCCAAGCAGTCCTTCGGGCTGCTCTGGCTCAACCCGCCGTATGGGGACCTGTCCAAGGACGTCAACGGCAACATCGGCTATCAGGGCCAGGGCCGTGCCCGCCTTGAAAAGCTGTTCTACCAGCGCACGCTCTCGCTGCTGCAATACGGCGGCGTGCTGGTTTTCATCGTCCCCGGCTACGTGCTCGACGCGGAGTTGGTCGGCTGGCTGACGCGCCACTACACGGACCTGCGCATCTACCGAGCGGTGGAGACGCAGTTCAAGCAGGTGGTGATCTTCGGACGCCGGGTGCGCCAGCGCGAGCAGGTGCCCGATGGCGTCAAGGCCGTGCGCAATCTGCTGTTGCAGGTAGGGCAAGGCGAAGTCGAAGCCGAGGAACTGCCGAGCGAGTGGCCGTTCCTGCCGTACATCGTCCCCGCCAGCCCGGCCGAGCCAGAGCATTTCTTCCGCGTGACGATGGAGCCCGAGCAGTTCGCCGATGAGGTTGGCAGGCTGCAAGGCTTGTGGCCATCGCAGGACACGCACCTGGGGGCTGCGCAGCAATCGCTGCGTCCACCGGCGCGGGCCTTGTCCCGCTGGCATCTCGCCCTGGCTCTGGCCGCGGGTACGATCTCGGGGGTTGTGCGCTCCAAGACCGGGCGCGTGCTCGTCGTCAAAGGTGACACCCACAAGGACAAGACGCTCCAGCGGGAGTTCACCGAACGCGAAGACGGCTCCATCGCCGAGACCCGCATCCTCACCGACAAGTTCGTTCCCGTCATCCGCGCGTGGGACATGACACCTGGCTCCGCGACACGGGGCGAGGTGTTGACCATTCGCTGATCCACCGGACGCGCTGCCGTCCTGCTGTACCAACTCGAAGGAGAAACACCATGATCCCCAATCCGTTCAAGCGGCCTGCGCCGCACAAGCAACCGTTGTTCGCACCGAGTACGTTGAAGTTGAGCGAGAAGGTGCATTGGCTGGCCCGGCGAGGCCTGATCGACCCCTTGGCCTATGTCCAGCGCCATGTGCGCGGGGACTGGGGCGAGATCGATGAGGCCACACGCCAAGCCAACGACGTGGCGATCCAACAGGACAACCTAATGATCTCGCAGTTCAGGATCACGCCGGACCTGGCGCTGATCGTCAAGACCAGCGAGGACCACCAGACCACGGTGGTCCAGCTTCCCGAAGAGCGGGACCTGATCTGAGGCCCCACATCGTCATCCTCATCCACCTGACGGAGCCACTTCACTCCGGCAGGGGTGTCGTGGCTCAATGACTCATCAAGGAGGAGCCCATGGCATCGCATCGCATCGAAACCTACTGCCAGCGGCTGGCGTTCCCCATCGGGGCGCTCATCTTCAGCAGAGGTGTAGACCGCCTGGTCCGCGCGGGTCGCCTGGACCCGATCCCGTACTTCAGGCGCCACACCCGTGGCGACTGGGGCGACGTCAACATCCAGCAATGGCAGACGAACAGCAGCGCGCTTCAATCGGGCGCGTCGCTGGAATCGCACTACGTGATCCATCCGGGGCTCGCCATTCGCATCGTCACCGATTCGCAGCGCTGCGCAACCGTCATCGTGCTTCCGTCCGAAGACTGAGCACGGTTCACCTGCGGGCCGCCCAGGCCAGCACCTTCAACCACCCTCAGCCACGCGTCGATTCTCTTCCCACCACGGGGCATGCCATTGCCCCGCTGGGGGTGGTGCATGCCCCATTTTTCTTTGGAGCATCACCATGTCCCTCGATCTCGAAACCACTGCCGCTGAATCCGCGCCCGTACAGGGCGAACTGCTCGACGCGGAATCTTCCCCTCTGACCCTGAGCCTTCAGGATTTTGTCGGCGAGTTCGGCGACGAACTACTCGACGCCCTCAACAGCGCTAATCCGCCGGTCTATACCGGCCAACCGCAGGCGCACCGGCAACTGGTGGTCGCCAGCCTCAAGCGCAAGCTGTTCCCAGCCCAGGCCGAAGTCGTCCACGCCGCCGCCGAGCTGCTGATCGACCGTGGCGAACGTGCTGCGATCGTCAATGGCGAGATGGGCTGCGGCAAGACGACCGTCGGCATTGCCACGGCCGCCGTGCTCAACGCCGAAGGCTATCGCCGCACTCTGGTGCTGTCGCCGCCCCACCTGGTTTACAAGTGGCGGCGCGAGATCCAGGAGACGGTGGCCGGTGCCAAGGTGTGGGTACTCAACGGGCCGGATACGCTCGTCAAGCTCATCAAGCTGCGCGAGCAGTTGGGCGTGCAGCCCACGGGCCAGGAGTTCTTCGTCCTGGGGCGCGTCAGGATGCGGATGGGCTTTCACTGGAAGCCTGTCTTCACCACGCGGCGCACCCGCCACGGCGACGTGGCGGCCTGCCCGGACTGCGGCACGGTCATCACCGACCTCGACGGCGAGCCGGTCAACCCGATCGCGCTCCAAGCCGAGGAGTGCCGCAGGAAGTGCGGCCACTGCGCCGCGCCCCTGTGGACACTGATCCGCCCGCGCAGTCTGTCCGGCAGCGACCAGTCCTCGGCCGTGCTCAAAGCCTTAAAGCGCATACCGACCATCGGAGAGGTCACCGCGCAGAAGCTGATGCAAAAGTTCGGTGACGGGTTCCTGGCGTCGATGCTCGGCGACAACATCCATGAGTTCATCAACCTCATGGATGGCAACGGCGAGCTGGTGTTTTCCGACCGTCAGGCCACGCGCATGGAACGTGCGATGGCCAACATGGAGTTCGGCTTTGGCGAGGGCGGCTATCAGCCGTCCGAGTTCATCAAACGCTACCTGCCGCAAGGCACGTTCGACCTGCTCATCGCCGATGAGGCACATGAGTACAAGAACGGGGGCAGTGCCCAGGGCCAGGCCATGGGCGTGCTGGCGGCGAAGGCTCGCAAGACCTTGCTGCTGACCGGCACGTTGATGGGCGGCTACGGGGACGACCTGTTCCACCTGCTGTTCCGAGCCCTTCCGGGGCGGATGATCGAAGACGGCTACCGCCCGACCACGAGCGGCAGCATGACCTCGGCTGCGATGGCGTTCATGCGCGATCACGGGGTGTTGAAGGACATCTACTCCGAGAGCACCGGCACGGCGCACAAGACGGCCAAGGGCACCAAGGTATCGGTGCGCACGGTCAAGGCCCCGGGGTTTGGCCCCAAGGGCGTGCTGCGCTGCATCCTGCCGTTCACGATCTTTCTCAAGCTCAAGGACATCGGTGGCAACGTCCTGCCGCCGTATGACGAGGAGTTCCGTGAAGTCGCGATGGACACGGCGCAAGCCGCGGCCTACCGCGATCTGGCGGGTCGGCTGACCGCGGAGCTGAAACAGGCTCTGGCGCGACGCGATACGACCTTGCTGGGTGTGGTCCTCAACGTGCTGCTGGCCTGGCCGGATTGCTGCTTCCGGTCGGAGACCGTGGTGCATCCGCGCACGCGCAACACCTTGGCGTTTGTCCCGGCTCAGTTCAACGAGTTCGAGATCAGCCCCAAGGAGCGTGAGCTGATCGACATCTGCAAAGAGGAGAAGGCGCAGGGCCGCAAGGTCCTGGCCTACACGGTCTATACCGGCACGCGCGACACCACGTCGCGCCTGAAGGTGTTGCTGGAGCAGGAAGGCTTCAAGGTGGCGGTGCTGCGCGCGAGCGTGGATGCCAGCCGCCGCGAAGACTGGATCGCCGAGCAACTGGACCGTGGCATCGACGTGCTCATCACCAACCCCGAGTTGGTCAAGACGGGGCTGGACCTGTTGGAGTTCCCGACGATCGTGTTCATGCAGTCGGGCTACAACGTGTACTCGCTCCAGCAGGCGGCACGCCGCTCCTGGCGCATCGGGCAGAAGCAGCCCGTGCGTGTGATCTACCTCGGCTACGCCGGTTCCTCGCAGATGACCTGCCTGGAGCTGATGGCCAAGAAGATCATGGTCTCGCAGTCCACCTCGGGCGACGTGCCCGAATCCGGGCTCGATGTCCTGAACCAGGACGGTGATTCCGTCGAGGTCGCACTGGCCCGGCAGCTTGTCGCCGCATGACACGTTCCACTTACGGCCCTTCGGGGCCGTTTTTTTTGCCGCTCCCGGTAAATCGGACGCTGCCTGGTTCGCATTGTTTGCTGCCGCTCGCGGCCTGAGCGGCGATGGTGAGGGCTGGATGTTTCAGGACGCCGAGCTATGTGCCCCTCTCCACCGTGGTTTCACTATCCCGAACGCCGCCTTCTGGCGGGATTTCTCGGCCTGCTGTGGTCGGTGCTGGCCGGTGGCTGCGCGACGACGACTGCGCCGGTCGCGCCCGACACCATCGCGGAAGTCTTGGCCGCGCCTGAACCCGAGGCTTCCGAGTACATCCCGGTCGTGCGCTACGCCCGCTACACACTGGTCGAACTGGCACCCATGGCGGCGCAGCGCGACCTGTTGTTGCAGACCATCGACGTGTCCATGCCCGAGGATGCCCGCGCCACGGTCGGGGATGGGCTTCGGCACGTGCTCAAACGCAGCGGCTATGGCCTGTGCCAGACCGCGCATGCCGTGATCGAGCTGTACGCGCTGCCGTTGCCGGCGGTACACCTGCACCTCGGCCCCATGACCTTGCGCGATGCGCTGCTCACGCTGGCTGGCCCGGCCTGGGAACTGCACGCGGATGACCGCGCACGGCAAATCTGCTTCGAGCGGCCCGGCGATCGCGCGGTCGCCGAGTCCCCATCCGAGCCACCCGCCACCGAGGCGGTGCAGACGTTCCCGCTGGCACCCATGGTTTCGGGAGGCCAGCCATGAACGCCCCGCAACCTGCCCAGCGATCGACCGCCGCCGTGGTGGTGCAGAGCCTGATGTGGCTCTGGTTGATCTTCCTCAGCGTCTTGGCGGCCCTGGGCTACCAGGCCCTCAGCGACCAGGCCGACCAGGAGCGGCTGGATTCCCGCCTGCAACGCCTGGAAGCGCAGGCAACTGGCTTGGCCGAGACGATCGAGGCCATCCAGCAGCGCCCGGCCGTCGCGACGGACGCTGACCTCAAAGACACCCGCCAGATTCTGGAAGCACGCGCGGCCCAGGTCGAGAAATCTCTCAGTGGCTACGCAGCGGCCGACGACCTCCAGGCGCTGCGCGCGGAGGTCGAGCAGATCAAGGCGCGCCAAGCCGCCGCGCGTGCCACCGCACCCGCCCAGCGGCGCGCATCGCGCACGTCCGCCGCCTCCAAGACCGAGCTGCCGCCGCTGCCATTCCGCGTCGTCGGCGCCGAACTGCGCGCCGGCCAGCGCAGCGTGTCCGTCGCGCCGAGCATCGGGGACTTCACGCCCGCCCAACTTCAGGTGCTGCTGCCCGGGGATGCGGTCGGCCCGTGGCGCCTGCAGGCGATCGAGGGCAACACCGCAGTGTTCCAGGCCGGCAACCAGACCCGCCGCGTGGCGATTCCCTGACCGGAGCACCCCATGAAGCCGTCGATCCTCCTTTTCGCGGTCCTGGTGGCGTCGTCGCAATGGCCCGCCTGGGCGCAGCAGCCCGCAACGACCTCGGCGCGCAACGCACAGAGCCAGGAGCGCCCGCTGGCCGCCCGCGTGCTGGACGACCGGGTGGCAACCGAATGGGGCTTGCAGCCACAAGAATGGGCACGCTACCGCGAGCTGATGGATGGGCCGCTGGGTATCTACTCGCCCAACCTGGACCCGCTGTCCGCCCTGGGCATCGAAGCTCGCACGGACGAAGAACGGCGCCGCTATGCGGAACTGCAGGTGCAGGTGGAAGCGCGCCGCGTCGAGAAGCTGCTCGCCTACCAGCGCGCCTACGACGAGGCCTGGCAGCGCCTGAATCCGGGGATGCAGCGCGTGAACCTGCCCGACGACAAGCCGGGCGCCGGCCCATCCAGCAGTCCCTTGCGCGGCAGCGGCCGCATGGCGGTGTTCGTCAAGGACGGCTGCGCAGCCTGCGGACAGCTCGTGCAGCGCCTGCAATCCTCGGGCGCGGAGTTCGACCTGTACATGGTGGGCAGCCGCCAGGATGACGCGCGCATCCGCGACTGGGCCAAGCGCGCGCAGATCGACCCGGCGCGCGTGCGCGCCGGCAGCATCACGCTCAACCACGACGGCGGCCGCTGGCTGTCACTGGGCCTGCCCGGCGATCTGCCCGCCGCCGTGCGCGAAGTGAACGGCCAATGGCAGCGCCAGCCGTAGCCATGCCCCTGCGCGCACTGGTGCTCACTGCCGGCCTGTATGCCGTTGCCGCCCTGGCCCAGGAGGTTCCGCCACCGGCTTACCAGCTTGCCGCCCAGCGCGCAGGCATCCCCTCGACCGTGCTCTACGCCGTGGCCTTGCAGGAGAGCGGCATCCGGCGCAACGGGCGCCTGGTGCCGTGGCCGTGGTCCCTCAACGTCGCCGGCCAGTCGCGCCGCTTCGCCACGCGCGCCGACGCCTGCGCTGGCCTGCAGCAGGCGATGCGCGCCACGCCGCACACGCGCATTGATGCGGGCCTGGGCCAGATCAACCTCGGCTACCACAAGCACCGCTTTACCGGCGCGTGCGACCTGCTGGATCCGTATCGCAACCTGGCCGTTGCCGCCGAGATCCTGAAGGAGCAGCACACCCCCGGCGAGGACTGGCTGCTGGCGATCGGCCGCTACCACCGCCCCGCAGGCGGCGAGCCCGCCGCCCGCTATCGGCGCAGCGTGTCGCGCCACCTTGCCCGCGTGCAGGGCACGCGACCAGCCGCCGCGGTCCTCGCGGCGCGCCAGGAGACCTCCCCATGACGAAACCCCATCCCGCCCATCTCGCGTTCACGGGCCTACTCATGCTGCTGTCAGGCCTGCCGCTGGCCTCGCGTGCCGGCGAGCCACTGATCGTTGTCGAGGACCGTGGCGGCACGTCGGCATTGCCGTACTACGAAGCCCTGAATCTCCAGCCGCGCGCCAACGCACCGGCGCGGCCGTCCATCCCGACGCCCCAGGTTCCTGCCACACGGGCGGACGAAGCCGCGATGCTGCCGGTGCGCAGCGCCAAGCTCACGCCCGGCACCGTCGCGCGACGGGTGATCGAAGCGCCCGGCCTGCGGCCGTTCGTGGTCATCGGCGACGACGAGGCTTCCCGGGCCTGGTTGCAGCGCCGCGCCGCCGCTTTGCGCGAACGTGGCGCGGTCGGCCTGGTCGTCAACGTCGAGACCGCGCAGGGCCTGGCGCGGCTGCGCGCCCTGGTGCCGGGCGTGCCGCTCGCGCCCGTGGCCGGCGACGACCTGGCCGATCGCCTGGGCCTGCGGCACTACCCGGCGCTGATCACGGCCACCGGCATCGAGCAATGAAGCCATGTCGGGCAAACAGCCGGTCGAGGTTCTGCTACGCCCAGCGGTGGAGCTATACACCGTCGCGGCGTGTGCAGGCGCCGCGTTTCTGTGCCTGGTGGCCCCATGGTCGCTCGCGCTGAGCCCGGCCATGGGCATCGGCAGCGCCTTGGCGTTCGGCGCCTACGGCGCGATCCGCTACCGCGATGCCCGCATCATCCTGCGCTACCGGCGCAACATCCGCCGTCTGCCGCGTTACGTGATGACCAGCAAGGACGTGCCGGTCAGCCAGCAGCGCCTATTCGTGGGGCGCGGCTTTCTCTGGGAGCAGAAGCACACGCATCGGCTGATGCAGACGTACCGGCCCGAGTTCCGCCGCTACGTCGAGCCGACGCCGGCCTACCGGCTGACCAGGCGCCTGGAGGAACGGCTGGAGTTCGCGCCATTGCCGCTCTCGCGCCTGCCGAAGCTCACCGGCTGGGACGCGCCTTTCAACCCCGTGCGCCCGTTGCCGCCTGTCGGCGGCCTGCCAAGGCTGCACGGCATCGAGCCCGACGAAGTGGACGTCAGCCTGCCGCTGGGCGAGCGCGTCGGGCACTCGCTGGTGCTGGGCACCACGCGGGTGGGCAAGACGCGCCTGGCCGAGTTGTTCGTCACGCAGGACATCCGTCGCAGGAATGCTGCCGGCGAGCATGAGGTCGTCATCGTCATCGACCCCAAGGGGGATGCCGATCTCTTGAAACGGATGTACGTCGAAGCCCAGCGCGCTGGCCGCGAAGGCGAGTTCTACATCTTCCACTTGGGCTGGCCGGAAATCAGCGCCCGCTACAACGCCGTGGGCCGCTTCGGTCGGATCTCGGAAGTGGCGACACGCATCGCGGGGCAGCTCTCCGGCGAAGGCAACAGCGCGGCGTTCCGCGAGTTCGCATGGCGCTTCGTGAACATCATCGCCCGCGCCCTGGTGGAACTGGGGCAGCGCCCGGACTACATGCTGATCCAGCGCCACGTCATCAACATCGACGCGCTGTTCATTGAGTACGCCCAGCACTACTTTGCCAAGACGGAGCCCAAGGCCTGGGAGGTGATCGTCCAGATCGAGGCCAAGCTCAACGAGAAGAACATCCCAAGGAACATGATCGGGCGCGAGAAGCGTGTGGTGGCGCTGGAGCAATACCTCTCCCAGGCGCGCAACTACGACCCTGTGCTCGATGGCCTGCGCTCGGCGGTGCGCTACGACAAGACCTACTTCGACAAGATCGTTGCATCGCTGCTGCCGCTGCTGGAAAAGCTCACGAGCGGCAAGATCGCCCAGCTCCTGGCGCCGAACTACTCCGACCTGGCCGACCCGCGCCCGATCTTCGACTGGATGCAGGTGATCAGGAAGCGCGCCGTCGTCTATGTCGGCTTGGACGCGCTGTCCGATGCGGAGGTCGCCGCAGCGGTCGGCAACTCGATGTTCAGCGATCTCGTCTCGGTGGCTGGGCACATCTACAAGCACGGAATCGACGATGGCCTGCCGGGCGCATCGGCTGGTGCGCGCGTGCCGATCAACGTGCATGCGGACGAGTTCAATGAATTGATGGGTGACGAGTTCATTCCGCTCATCAACAAGGGCGGTGGCGCGGGCCTGCAAGTCACCGCCTACACGCAAACGCTTTCGGACATCGAGGCCCGCATCGGCAACCGCGCGAAGGCCGGCCAAGTGATCGGGAATTTCAACAATTTATTCATGTTGCGCGTGCGCGAGACGGCCACCGCGGAACTGCTGACGAGGCAGTTGCCGAAGGTCGAGGTCTATACGACCACCATCGTCTCGGGCGCGACGGACAGCTCAGACATCCGCGGCGCGACGGACTTCACGTCGAACACCCAGGACCGCATCAGCATGGCCAGCGTGCCGATGATCGAGCCGTCACACGTCGTCGGTCTGCCCAAGGGCCAATGCTTCGCGCTGCTGCAGGGCGGCCAGCTTTGGAAGGTGCGCATGCCGCTTCCGGCGCCAGACCCCGATGAAGTGATGCCGACGGACTTGCAGCAACTGGCCGGGTATATGCGCCAGAGCTACAGCGAGGCCACGCAGTGGTGGGAGTTCACCAGTTCCGCAGCCTTGCCGCATGCAGCCTTGCCCGACGACCTGCTGGATGACGCCGCTCCAGCCGAGCCTGACGCGGTGGCCACCGGCGCCGACGACAGCACCGGCGAGGCCGCACCATGAAGGATGCCGCCTCGACCGCGCAGCGGGAGCAGAACCAGCGCCAGGGGCTGATCGTCGGCACCATCACCTTGCCGTTCCGGCTGCTCGGGGTGCTCATCGGCTCGCTGCTGTTCTCGATCGTGGTGGAGTGCGTCGGCATGCACCTGTTCTGGAAGGACCAGGGCTGGCGCCACTCCCAGCAGATGCTGCAGTACGAACTCGGGCACCTGTCCAACCACTTCACGCGCAGCGTGGTGGTGCAGGAGCCCGGGCGCACGGCGCACGAGCTGGTGGATACCGGGTACGAGTGGGTGTTCGTGCGCTCGGGGTTGCTGGAGCGCATGAGCCAGACCGCCGAGCGCGCCCGCGCGGCCAGCCACGGGCAGAGCCGCAACTTCCGCTACTACATCAGCCAAGTCTATGTCTGGGCCGAAAGCTACCTGATCGCTGCGGCCTTCACGACGCTCACCTTCCTGGTGCGCCTGCTGGTCCTGGTACTCACGCTGCCGCTGATCCTCACTGCAGCATTCGTCGGCCTGATCGACGGCCTGGTGCGACGGGATGTGCGCCGGTTCGGCGCGGGCCGCGAATCCGGCTTCATCTACCACCGCGCGAAGGCCAGCCTGATGCCGTTGGCCGTGCTGCCTTGGGTCACCTATCTCGCACTGCCCATAGCGGTGCATCCTCTGGTCATCCTGCTGCCCAGCGCGGCGTTGCTGGGGATGGCAGTCAGCCTGACCGCAGGCAGCTTCAAGAAGTACTTATGAGGTGACACGGGCGGCACTGCTCTGCAAAGCCGTGTGCCGTTCATCGGTTCTGCAGGGTATCAAGAGCAGCATCCAACGCCGTAACCGCCTCGACGACCGTTCTTACCGTCGCCCGATCGAACTCATGATCGCGCTGAGCGTCGTGCACACCGCTATTGAGGTAACCCCATTCAATACTCGTACCGCTGACATTGAGCAGCCTGACCAACGCCCCTACGGCATCCGGCGCACCCGCATGTTGCGCCGCGATACGCTCGACGGCCGACCGCAACTTGGTGCATTTATTGTTCAGCTCCCAAGGCGCGCGGGGCCCGCTCAGCTTGATGTCGATCCGGCCGTCCGCCCGCCGACCCAGCCACGTCCACAGGCGGTCCGTCAGACTCTCCAGCGCCGGCCGGGCCTGGCGCAGTGCCTCGCGTTTCTCGTCAGCCGCCAACGCCTGCTGGGCCAGAAGAACATAGTTCTTCGCTGGCGGGTCGCTGTCGACCCGCAGTTCGTGCTCTCCCTGATGCGGGAGAAACTTGTAGCGCTTGATGGCCGCGGCGCGGCGCACGCCCAACTCCTGCTGGATGCGGTGCAGGAACTCCTCTGCGTGCGAGGTGAGGATAACCTGCTTGCCGTGGAGCAAACCGTCCTCGAAGAAGGTACGCCAGATGCCATCGCGATGGTCGTCGTCTATCGCATTGACGACGTCATCGAAGATGACCACGGGGCAGCCCTGCGCGAGGTTCTTGGCAAGCAGAATCGCCAGACCCAAGCATTTGATGTGCCCTTCGCTGAAGACGATCAACGCGTCGTAGCGCACGCCCGGCTCGCCGGCGAACTCCACCTCGATCTTGCCGTTCTCGGCCACGGGCAACCACAGCGCGTGCAGCAGATCGCCGGGCGGATCGGCCCGGTTGAATGCGTTGTAGAGATGGCGGGCTTGGTCTCCCAGCCCCTGTAGCAGAACCCCCGGCAGAGCGGTCAGGTATGCCTGAATCTCGGGTAGGAAGCCGTCGTAGGCGGCCTTGACCCGCTGATGGTGCACCACCACCGGCATTTCGTCCGTGGCCGCCTGGATCAGGCCGCGGTTCGCGTCGTCGAATTGGGCCACGGTTTGGCGGGCGGCCGCCAGCTCCTGATCCGCAGTCGTGCGCATGGTCCGCAGCCGTTCGATCTCCAGCTGATGCTGTTGCAGGCGGTCCCGCTCCTGGGCCATCGCGCCGCGCTGGGCATGCACGTCGCGCGCCTGCGCGTCGAAGCCTTCGATGATCTGTGCGATCCGTAAGAGGGCTTGCCAGGCGCGCTGGTCCCCATTCACCCAGCCGCCGAGCCAATTGCCCGCCGACGTGGGAGGCAGCAGTGGCAGGCCCGCGGCCTGCGATTCGGCAGGACAAGCGACCCCAGCCGCCGCCACCACGCGGCGCATTTCGTCCCACAGCGCTCGGACCGCCTCGCTCAACTGCGTCCGATGCCCGGCCTCTTGCTGCTGCAGGACGGCCAGTTGCGCGAGCTGCTCCAGGCCCATTCGCGCCCTGGCGAACGGGTCCTGTGCCACAGCGGCCAGTCCGGTTCCACATGCCGGACACGCGGTCGCCCCGTCCGCCAACGCTTGCACGGCCTCGTAGAGCTTCGCGTACGACACCTCGCCCGCGCGGGCCGCGAGTTGCGCGGAAGACGCTTGCCACAGTCCCTGGACGCGGTAGGCCTCTGCCAGCAACGCTTGCAGGCGGGCCTGGGTCACCTCGTGAATGGCAGGCGGGTTGGCGTCCAGCTGAGCCTGGACATACGGTAGCCGTCCTTGCTGCTGCGGCGTACCCAGCAGCCAGTCCACGCAGGCTTGATAGGTCGCGCCAGGTGACATGCGCTGCGCCAAAGCTTGTTCCAGGCCCTCGACCGCTGCGATCTTCTGCGGGTAGGCGGCGATGGTCTGTTCGGAGTTCGCCAACCGCAGGCGACGCTGCGCCAGCTGCGCCGCCTGCACGCCGGCAAGCATCAGGTCCTGATCGAGCGAGGGGTTGAAGCCGCGCACGAACTCGCTGAACTGGTCCACGCCGAACAGGGTGGCGATGAGCTGGCGCTGATCGCTCGGGGTCCGCGCGGCGATTCGGGCGAAATCGTCGAGGCGGTTCTTCTCGATGAAGCAGAAGCGATACTCAGCTTCGTCGGGCTGGACGGCCTGCGCTTCGCCCGCCGCCGTAGACGACAGGACTGGCGCGACGTGGCGGCGCAGGCGAGCGTTGTTGCAGTACGTCCGCTGGTCGACCCGCTTGGCCTGCGCTTCGCTGATCGAACCGAGCATCGCCACTTCCAAGGCTTCGCAGAAGCTGCTCTTGCCGGTGCCGTTGGCACCGTAGACCAAGGTGATGTCATGGCTGAGGTCGAACGTCTCCTGCCGCATGAATCCTCGAAACGGCCCGACTTCGAGCTGGTGCAGTCGCCCGAGCGCCGGCCCGTTTTCGGGGCCGCGCGCGTCCCCGTCGTAGGCGACAGGCATCTGCGCCAGATGCGCGATGGCCAGCGGCGCCAAGCGCGTGGAGCGCCCCCGGCGTGCAGCACCGACCTCGGCCAGTGGCTGCAGGTGATCGAGCACCAGGTGCGCCAGCCGGCGCACGTCGTCGTGCACGTGCCGCTGCGCCAAGTGCGCCAGGAACCGGTGGTACTCCGAACGTATGCTTGCCACAGCGCCCCCTCACTTGGTCAACCACTGACCGTAAGCCTCCACATCGATCATGGGGACCGTTCCACTGAACTGAAGCTGCGCGATCAGCTTGAAAAGAAACGCGGTCGCCGGCTTGTTTTCGTTGGTGTAGCTGTACGCGCCGCTGGCTTGGTCATAGAAAAAGTGCCCGTGGGCGGCAACGCATCCGATGTCCAGACGCCCCTCGGTGAGGTTTGCGTTCAGCGCCTTGTCCATGGATGGACCCAATGCAGGACTCCATTCGCTCTCGAAGGTGAGCAAGCCACCCAGAATCGGAATCAACGGCTTCGCTGGGTAGGTCCCGCCAGCGTGCGGGATCGGCAGGCTCGTGCGGTGCAGCCTGCGCACACTGGCGACCTTCTCCTGGGCATAGGCCACAAGCCCCGCGTCAGCCGTCTGCTTGGCCTCGAAAACGGCGTACACGCTTTCGGCTGGAATGATCGTCTCGTTCTCGTAGGTGAAGATAAAAGGCGAATATTGCCGATCAAACACCACCACATCGATCTGCTGGCTGAAGTTCCCCAGGCTGTCCACCACATGCGCCTTGGCCGCCTGGTACCGTTTGGGCAGATAGGTATCCAGCATGTCGATCCAGACGTTCTCGCTCGCATCCCCCTTCGTACCCGGGTGACCGAAGGTCTTGCGTACTACGGACAAGCGCTGCTGGATGTCCTCATGCAGGGACGACAGGAGCTGGGAAAGCGACCACTGGGACATGCTGTACCTCGATGGGACGTGTATGGAAGCCGATGGAATCAGGACAGTGGGAACTTGGGGCCAAACAGTGCGCGCCAGGCGCGAAGCGCTTCGATATTGCGACCACGACGCGCGTGGTCGATGGCGATGCTTGCGTCTTGGCTCGCCTGGAACAGCAGCTGCTGCGCGCGCTGCTTGCGCGCGGCATCCATATCGTTGCTGATCGCCGGGCCAAGTCCGGCGGGATCCGGCCACTCGTCATGAACTCGATCGGCAAGCGTGGCAAAGAACGACTGGATCTCGCGATCGAACGATCCTCCCCAGCCGCCGTAAAGACACTCAAGGGCCATTACCTCGATCAGGAACGAGGGCTTCACCGGCTTCAGATCGCCGTGCTTGGGATTGTTGTTCCAGTACTTCACCATGCGCACGAGACCTTTCCACTCATTGCCATAGGCTTGGTGCGCTGCGGTCGCCTTGTCCTTATGGATCTCCGGGTCCGTCTTGATCCACTTTCCGGACGCCGTATCGGGGATCTCATACTGGTCGCCGGTATCGAATGCGGGCACCGCATCCACGCTGACCACCCGGTAGTCCGTGTTGTCCTCCGCGTCGATGTGAACACCGAAATCCACGTTGATCGAGCGCGCCTGTTTGCGCACGGCCGCCGAACCGTATTTCTCCACCAATGCAGAGTGGAAATCATCCAGCACTACCGATGCGGCCTTGCCGTGGTAATGCTTCTCCGAGTCCTTCAGCACGAAGAAGATGTCGATATCCTTGAGCGGCTTCGTCTTCGTGTATCGAGCATAGGAACCGGTCAGGAAGCTGCGCGCAATGCCGAACTTGGTCTGCAGGTAGTCCCGCACTTCGTTCTGGCGTTGCGAGGCATTCTTCTGTTCGCGTTCGTTGAGTTCCAGACGCGACTTGAACTTGCGAAAAGCTTCATCGATCGACAGCATCAGCGTTGCCTCCAATATCCGGCCTGACCCGCCAGGCCGCTGTGTTCGACAGTCGAGCCTAGGCTCTGCTTGACCATTCCATCCGTCGAGCGATAACTTCCTTTGCTCCATCCCTCCACATCAGGTCGCCCTGGCTTTGTATCGAGCATTAACTTGTACTTGGCCTGCGATGGCAGCAGCCCAGCTTTCTTGATCGCGTACTTCAACTGCTCGGTATCTGTCCAGAAGCTGCCGTCGCCATCGGACCACCCATACACGATGTCGATATCCCATCGGGTCACGAGCTTGTCGGTTGCCGGGTTGTAGATCTCCAGAATCACCTTGCGCAGATCACCGGTCCCGAGCCACGTCTTGATGGCTCGGGTATTGCTCTCCCAGCGATCCGCAAAGTGCTCAGGGTCCAGCCCACTGAGCAGGATGATGTCTTTCAAGCTCTTGAGGATGTTGTCGGTCACATAGGTAACCGAGTGCGTGTACGAGTAGGTGGCGACGGTGCTCATGACTTGAGGAAACCTCCGAGGTCGAGCGACAGCGCTTGCCCAGCATCGGCCTGCGCCTGCGTGGCAATTCCTTGGCTCAAGTCCCGTGCAATGATGCGAGAACTGTGCTTTTTGAGCGCGCTTTGCACCCAGCCGAGCTGCTCCTTCGGACACGGCAGCGAGACTCCCCAGTCTCCCTTCAACGGCTCGAACCCCAAGACTTCTTCGTTGGCATCATCACCATAGATCGCGTCTTCGTCGAAGAGGCAGTAGATCCTGGTCCGTGGTCCATCGCATGTCGCAACGATGGGCGCGCTCTTGGGTGCCTGGTCGGCGATCAAGCTGGCGGCCACGCCCGTCACGGCCCTGAGTTCAGAGCGAGCCGTGCCGTCCTTGCCCTGAGTGAGCAGTTCGACAATGGCATCCCATGTCTGCAACGCATCGCGGTGCGGCGAGCTGCGAAACGTCCGGCTGACAACGGTGGTCATTTTTGCTTCCCTCCTTGAAGGCGCATTTGCTTTGCCTGTCGTATCGCACTGCGCAAGTGCTCTACGGAAAGCTTGTTCGGATCGATAGCCACTTGCGGGTCGGCCGCGAGGGCGTTGGCTACGACCTTGCGAATGGCCCGACCATCCAATCCGACGCACTCGCCAGCGCACGCGTCGAACTGGTGAGCCGAGGAAAGCTTGCCAATCCCCGGAAATGTCTTTGCCAGGCCATTCAGGCAGTCCACTAGGATCTGCTTGCAGGCATCCTTGCCGGGCAGTGGCACCTCCATCACCATGTCGCAACGAGATAGGAAGGCACTGTCGACGGCCTGTGGGAAGTTGCTGGTGGCCACGAACAGCAGATGCGGGTTGCGTTCGGCCAACATGTCCAACTGCACCAACACCGCGTCGGTGGCCCGGTGCACATCAACCGGGTTGGCTTCCAGGCTGAGCTTCGCTCGATCAGCCGCAAGCGTTTCGACCTCGTCCAGAAGGACGATCGTCGGGCCCGCCGCTGCGGATTCTGCGATCGATTGCGAGAACAGGTCTGCCACGGCGCGTTGAGTCTTTCCCATTGCAGAGCTCGTCAGCGTGTGAGGCTCCACTTCCAGCAATCGAAACTTCGCAGAAGAAAAAGATTCGGCCACACGATGCGCCAAGCCCCGTGCCAAGGAGGTCTTCCCAGTCCCCGGCGGGCCGACCAACAAGATCACGCCGTGCAGGGGGAGTACCGTGCGCTCCACCTTGGGGCGCACCGTGAAGTTGACGATCGCTTGTGACAGCAACTGTTTTTTGATGGCTTCGTCCATCACGATCGAATCCCACAAGTCACCCAGCGACTTATCCGGCAGCTTCCAGCTTCGATGGATGCCTTTCGGCAAAGTGGCGTCTGATGAAGGATTCTTGGTCATCCGTGGCTCTCGGCGGGTCAGAGAATGGTGCGATAGGTCGCCAGCACCTTGGTCGTTTGCACAAGGCCTTGGCGCAGCAGGATTTCGAGATAGCGGTCCACATCGATCGGCGGATGCTTGAGTTGGGCACGCTGGCGCTGCGCAGCCGACACTACGGCGGCCGCATCCAGATCCAGCAGGTTGTCCACAAACTCATCGGGGTGCTGCGATTCGATGCCGTACGGAGCCAGCAGATCGTTCGGGAAATCACGTTCGTTGAACGTCACAATCACGCTCGCACCGCAGCGAATCGCCGCAGCCAGGACGTGCCGATCGTTCGGATCGGGTAATGTCAGGCCTGCCACGAGCGCTTCGTAGCCCTCCACCAAGCCGTCCGGAATGGCCCTGTCCATGAGATCCGACGTCCTGTCGACCTGAACCCGGGTGAGATCGGGGCGGTTGATCAACAGATTGCGTTTCCACTCCTCATGAATGGCTTGGCTCCACCGCGCCCGGAAGCGGCCAGACAGGCCGAGCCACATCAGGAAATCCCGCAGTGGCGCGGGATATAGAACGCACGCGTCGTAGACGGCGGTGAATGGGGAATGCCTCATTCGTATCCCATTCCCAACTCTTGCGACTGCTGAGCGAGTTCGGCCATCGCCTGCTCACTGGCGCGCTCGCGCGCTTCCTTGTACTGCATCAGATCGGCGAACCTCACCCTGCGGTGCTTGCCGGTGCGATGAAATGCCAACACCCCATCTTCTAGCAGCTTGACGAAATGGGGACGGGACACGTTGAGCAAGTCCGCCGCCTCTTGGGTCGTCAGCTCTGCATGGACGGGCACCACCTTTACTGCATTGCCATCGGCCAACTCGGCCAGGATGTCGACCAGCAGGCGTAAAGCCGAGGTAGGCAGTTCCACCTGATGAGCCTGTTTGTGGTCATCAAAGATCTGGATGTGCTGCGTCTCGAACTGGGTTGCGAGGTAAGCCGCCAAGGCACGTTGACCCTGGACGGCTGCCTTAACCTCTCCCGCGGCGGGAAGGGTCATCTTGGATTGGGCAGTGGCGGTGGTCATGGGTAGCTCCTAAGCGAAAACGGTTGCAGAGCCGATCATATTCGAAACACTCGAAAAACGCAATAATCGAAACTCCACCCGGGCTTTTGTAGGTTCGCTCGCGGTATGCCCAATCCGGTCGTCCGCCAGTTCCTATTGTTTGCGGCCTAAAACAGCCCTGATCTCCACGATCACCCCATTGCTGATCACACAGGAATGGCGCGATGGTGGCTTCGATCTGGCTGCGCGCCGCGCATCGCGGCGTGCCCACTTTTCTCGTGACGGCCCTCCTGCTGGGTCAGTCCCAGATGGCCTTGGCCGAGTCTCCGGCACAGCGCCAGGAGCTGGTCGCCGCACTGCGCCAGCTCGACGCGCTGGAGCGCACCGTCGCGGACAGCGCCGCGCATGCCCCCATCCAGCCGGGCGAGCGCTACCACTTCGACTACCCGCGGCTGCTGGCTGACCTGGCGCGCGTTCGCGCCGGCATCCAGTTTCACCTGACGCCATCGCGCGCTCAGCCGCGCGACCCCTCCGAACTGGCCGGCGACTACCGCACCGAGCGGGCGGCCGAGCCGCTGCCGGCGACGACTGCGGGGGGCAAGCAATGAACGGCGCCCAGGTCTCGGCATTTCAAGCCAACAGCGGCATCGCGCCTTCCGCAATGGCGACCGTCCTGGTCGGCGTCGTGTTCGCGGTCCTGCTCGTGTGGGGCGTCTGGGCCATCCGAACGGCCTACGTGGGGTGGTCCGAGAGCCGCCTCAACCAGCGCCAGTTCCTCGGCGTCTGCATCCGCTTCGTCGCGATGTACCTCGTCCTGAGTTTCTTCCTTCTGTCCTGACCTGAAAGGCCCGACCATGCACAACCGCATCCTCACTTCCCGTCTCGCCCAGCGCGCCGCCATGGCCCTGGGCGCCGCCGCGCTGCCCGCGCTGTCGTTCGCGCAAGGCCTGCCGCAGTTGGAGAACCCGACCCGCGGCACCGGCAACGGCATCATGGAAACGATCAGGAACTACGGCTACGACATCATCATGCTCGTAGCCCTCCTGGTCGTGGCGTCGATGTTCATCGGCGTCTGCTACCACGCCTACGGCACCTACGCGGAAATCCACACCGGCCGCAAGACCTGGGGCCAGTTTGGCCTCACCGTCGCGATCGGTGCCGTGCTGCTCGTGATCGGCATCTGGCTGCTCACCGAAGCCACCGGCATCCTGTAAGGCGAGGCCGGTATGTCCGAGCAGCAGCACGTCCGTGCGGACGGGACGGTCACGTTCCTTCCGCATCGGCTCAACCGCCACCCTGTTGTCGTGCGCGGCCTCACCGCCGACGAACTGTGGATCTGCTGCGGCCTGTCCGGCGCCGCCGGCCTGCTGGTCGGCGCGCCGCTGTCCTGGGTGTTCCGCACGATCGCCATCGCGCCGACGTTCGTCGTCCTGGGCGTGGCCCTGGGCGTCTTCATCGGCGGCGGCATCCTGCGCCGGCTCAAGCGCGGGCGCCCCGACACCTGGCTGTACCGGCAACTGCAATGGCGCATCGCCACGCGCCATCCACTGATGGCGGGATGGGTAGGCGGCCACGTGCTGATCTCGCGCTCCGGCTTCTGGTCCACCCGAAGGTCCGTTGCAAGGGGGGCACGATGAGCCGCTTCAAGAACGAGATCACCCACCTGCAGGCGCACATCAAGACCTTGCGCCTGGGCGCGGGCGCGCTGGTCATTGTCGCCCTGGTCATGGGCGGCGGCTGGTGGAGCGCGCCGCGCGACCTGACCATCCACGTCCCGCCCGACCTGCGCTCTGGCAGTACCCGCAAGTGGTGGGAAGTGCCGCCCGAATCGGTCTATGCGTTCACGTTCTACGTGTTCCAGACGCTGAACCGCTGGCCGACCAATGGCGAAGAAGACTACTCGCGCAACCTCCACACGCTCTCGCCGTACCTCACCCCGTCCTGCCAGGCCTTCCTTCGCGCGGACTACGACTACCGCCGCTCCACCGGCGAGCTACGCCAGCGCGTGCGCGGCATCTACGAGATTCCCGGCCGCGGCTATGGCGACGACCCCACGGCGCGCGTGCGCACCGTGTCCGATCGCGACTGGGTGGTGACGCTGGACATCACGGCGGACGAGTACTACGGCGCCGAGCAGGTCAAGCGCGCCCTGGTGCGTTATCCGATCAAGGTCACGCGGGTGGACGTCGATCCCGCCCGCAACCCGTTCGGCCTGGCGCTGGACTGCTACGAAGGCGCGCCCCAGCGCATCAGTGCACCGGAGCCGGCGCGCCCGGCGTCGAGTGGCCTGTCTCCGCAAGCGCCTCAAGGAGGAAACACCCCATGAAGCATCCTGTACTCGCGCTGCTGGGGCTACTGGCCGTGGCCGCGGCACCCGTCGCCCAGGCGGTGGAGATCCTGCGTTGGGAACGCATGCCACTGGCAGTGCCGCTGAAGGTCGGTCAGGAACGCATCGTGTTCATCGACCGGAACGTGCGCGTGGGCGTGCCCGCGGGCGTGGGCGAACGCCTGCGCGTGCAGAGTGCGGGTGGCGCGGTGTACCTGCGCGCCAGCGAGCCGATCGAGCCCACGCGGTTGCAACTGCAGGACGCCGACACGGGCGCGCTGATCCTGCTGGACATCGCAGCCGAACCGCCCAAGGACGGGGAAGCCGAGCTGGAGCCGGTGCGCATCGTCGAGGGTGACAGCGCACCGGGACGCTATGGCGAGCAGGCCGACAGTGCCGAGGCCCCGGCACGCGCCCAGGGCCAGGCAGGTGCGCGGACCGCGCGGCGCGAAACTCCGGTCCCTGTCGTGCTGACGCGCTTCGCCGCGCAGAACCTCTACGCACCGCTGCGCACCGTCGAGCCGCTTCCGGGCGTCATGCGGGTCAACCTGCCCCGCGACCTCGACCTGGACACACTGATGCCAACGCTGCCGGTGCGCGCGGTCGCGCTCGCGTCGTGGCGCCTGGAAGACCAATGGGTGACTGCCGTGCGCCTTACCAACACCGGCGCCGACTGGGTCGCGCTCGACCCGCGCGTGCTGCAAGGCGATTTCCTCACCGCCACCTTCCAGCACGAGGCGCTGGGCCCGCGCGGCACGCCC
Organism: Pseudomonas shirazica; assembly: GCF_015168335.1. Classification (NCBI taxonomy): domain Bacteria; kingdom Pseudomonadati; phylum Pseudomonadota; class Gammaproteobacteria; order Pseudomonadales; family Pseudomonadaceae; genus Pseudomonas; species Pseudomonas shirazica. The sequence continues at coordinate 1,486,807 of NZ_CP063456.1, read as the reverse complement.
GAGGACACGACCGTCCTCTACCTGGTCACGGGCGGCCGCGGCCTCGCGCAGTCGCTGCTGCCGGCGATTCACCGCTTCGACCCTGCCGTGCATCTGCCGCAGCCGGACGGCGACGAGAACGCCAAGGAGGCCCGCCATGCGCAGTAACGGCCTGCTCAAGTGGCTGATGATCCCTGTCGCCATCCTGGTGCTGTTCGTCGGTATCCGGCTGTTCTCGGGTGGAGGCAGCACGGCGCCACCCGCGGCGGACAACGGCGCCCAGCTCACGCCCGAGGAAATGAAGGCGCTGGGCATCGAAGGCGACACCCCGCGCGACACCGTGGCGACGCTCGTTGCCCAAGTGAAGCAGTTGCGCACCGAGCTTCAGACCGCGCTCTCGGACAACAAGTCGCAGCGTGAAGAGAACCAGCGACTGCGCCAGCGCGAGAACTCCATCGACCAGCGCATCAACTCGGCGCTCGAATCCGAGCGGTCCAACCTGCGCCGCGACCAGGAGCAGGCGGCCAGCGCGCGCCAGCAGACCGAAGGGCTGCTCGCCGACCTGCAGCGGCGCCTGGACAGCATCGGCGGGCGCGGCGGCGGCCATGCGGACCTGCCCGTGGGCCTGGGGCTGCAGGGCGGCGACGAGGCCGGCATGGAGGGCGGCGTGCGGTGGGTCGAGCCGGACGACGCAAAGCCCGCCGAGGGGCGCAACGGCGGTCGTGGCGCGAGCGGCGGAATGAGCTTCCCCACGAGCTTCGGCCCGGCGCAGAGCACGCTCGAAACCACCGCGGAAACCGTGGCCAACGCGGGCGCCCGCGCCTCTGGGGTCAAGAGTGCCAAGCCGGTCTATACCGTGCCGACCAACTCCACGCTCATGGGTTCGGTCGCCATGACCGCGCTGATCGGCCGCGTGCCGATCGACGGCACGGTCAACGATCCCTATCCGTTCAAAGTCCTGGTCGGGCCGGACAACCTGACCGCCAATGGCATCGACATTCCCGACGTGGCCGGCGCCGTGTTCAGCGGCACCGCATCGGGCGACTGGACGCTTTCGTGCGTGCGCGGCCAGGTGCGCAGCATCACGTTCGTCTTCAACGACGGCACGATCCGCACGATCCCCGAAGACCGCGAGGGCAACCAGCAGAACAACCAGCAACGCGACGGCTTGGGCTGGATCAGCGACCCGCACGGCATCCCCTGCGTCAGCGGCGAGCGGCGCAGCAACGCCCAGCAGTACCTCGGCTCGCAGGCCCTGATCACCGCGGCCGGTGCCGGCGTGGCCTCGCTCATCGAGAGCGACAGCGGCCGCATGTCCTATGTCGGCTCGGACGGCTCCATCGGCACCGTGGGCATCACCGGCCAGGAAGCGGTCGGCCAGATTCTCGCGGGCGGTGTCCGGGACATGTCGGCCTGGGTCAACAAGCTCTACGGCCAGGCGTTCGCCGCCGTCTATGTGCAGCCCGGCGCCAAGGTCGCCGTCCACCTCGAAAAACCGCTCGCCATCGACTTCGATCCCGAAGGCCGCAAGGTCGATCACCGCGCAGGAGAAAGCCATGCTCTCGAACTCGATTAAGGGCCTGGTGCTGGCCCTCGCCGTCGCGGTGCTCGGCGGCTGCGCCACCAGCAAGGAAAAGCTGCTGACCCACGGTGACCGCACGATGATGGACATCTGGCAGCAGGAGGCCGGCGACGGCGGTGGCGCAGCCGGACGGAACGCCGGCCGCCAGCTGCTCGATGCGCGCCAGAGCCTGCGTCGGCCCCTGACCGACGCCGACGTGCAGGCCGCACCTGTCGAGCAGATGCGCTACACGCGCACCGCGCGCAATGAGGTCCACCGCCAGTTCCAGCGCCTGCCCAATCCCGATCTCGTGATGTACGTGTACCCGCATCTGGCCGGCACCGATCCCGTGCCGGTGCCCGGCTACACGACCGTCTTCCCGCTCTACCAGCGCATCCAGTACGCGATGCCGGGCGAGCGCGTGGAGGACTACTGATGCGGTGGAAACTCCCATGGCCGAAGCTGGCCGGCGCCGGCTCCAGTAGCCCGGCTAGCGATGAGCAGCCGGACAGCTGGCAGCGCCACGTCGAGGCCTTGCGCCAGGCCGGCATCCCCGAACCCGGTTCGGCAGTCCACGGCCGCAAGCCAGCGACCGTGGCCGACGAGCAGGCGCTGTACGACGTTGCGCCGTCCTTCGTGGAACTGCTGCCCTGGGTGGAGTTCTTGCCCGGGTCGAAATCGATGCTCCTGGAGGATGGCCAATCGGTGGCGGCGTTCTACGAACTGGTGCCGCTGGGCACCGAAGGCCGGGAACCCGGCTGGCTCGCGCATGCCCGCGACGCCCTGGAAAACGCGCTTCAGGACAGTTTCGATGAACTGGACGAGAACCCGTGGGTGCTCCAGCTCTATGCCCAGGACGAACCGAGCTTCGACCAGTACATGCAGACCTTGCGCGATTACGTGCAGCCACGTGCGCGCGGCTCGGCGTTCACCGAGTTCTACTTGCGCTTCTTCGGCCACCACCTGCGCGCTGTGGCCAAGCCCGGCGGCCTGTTCGAGGACACGGTGGTCACGCGGCTGCGCTGGCGCGGCCAGACGCGGCGGGTGCGCATGGTGATCTATCGCCGTGCAACTGGGCAGGCAAGCCGCCGCGGCCAGACGCCCGAGCAGATGCTGAACATCGTCTGCGACCGCCTGTGCGGCGGCCTGGCGAACGCCGGCATCCAGGCACGGCGCATGGTCGCAGCCGACGTCCACGACTGGCTGCTGCGGTGGTTCAATCCGCGCCCGGCGATGCTTGGACCGAGTGCAGAGGACCGGGAGCGCTTCTACGCGCTGGCGCGCTACCCCGACAGCACCGAAGAAAGCGAGGCCGGCGAAATCGAGCTGGCGAGCGGGCGGGATTTCAGCCAGCGGCTGTTCTTCGGCCAGCCACGCTCCGACGTGGAGCACGGCACCTGGTATTTCGACGGCATGCCGCACCGCGTGCTGATCACCGACCGGCTGCGCATGCCGCCCGGCACCGGACACCTGACCGGCGAGACCCGCAAAGGGGATGCCATCAACACGCTGTTCGACCAGATGCCGGAAGACACCTTGCTGTGTCTCACGATGGTCGCCACGCCGCAGGATGTCCTGGAAGCGGATCTCAACCACCTGGCGAAGAAGGCCGTGGGCGAGACGCTGGCGTCGGAGCAGACGTTGAAGGACGTGCAGGAAGCCCGCTCCCTCATCGGCAGCGCACACAAGCTCTACCGGGGGACGCTGGCATTCTACCTGCGCGGACGCGACGAAGCGGAACTGGACCGGCGCGGCCTGGACCTGGCGAACGTGATGCTCAATGCTGGCTTGCAGCCGGTGCGCGAGGACGACGAGGTGGCGCCGCTCAACAGCTACTTGCGGTGGCTGCCATGCTGCTACAACCCCGGCCAGGATCGGCGCAAGTGGTACACCCAACTGATGTTCGCTCAGCACGCGGCGAACCTGTCGCCGGTGTGGGGCCGCGCTCAAGGTACGGGGCACCCGGGCATCACGATGTTCAACCGCGGTGGCGGGCCGATCACCTTCGACCCGCTCAGCCGCCTGGATCGGCAGATGAACGCCCATCTGTTCCTGTTCGGCCCCACCGGCTCCGGCAAGAGCGCCACGCTCAACAACCTCTTGAATCAGGTCACGGCCATCTACCGACCGCGGCTGTTCATCGTGGAGGCTGGCAACAGCTTCGGCCTGTTCAGCGACTTCGCACGCATGCTCGGGCTGACGGTAAACCGGGTCAAGCTGGCCCCAGGTTCGGGCATCAGCCTCGCGCCATTCGCAGACGCGCGTCGGCTGATCGAGACGCCCAGCGACGTGCAGACGCTCGACGCCGACGCGCTGGATGAAGACCCGCCACCAGATGCCTCGGCCATGGAGGCGGACGAGCAGCGCGACGTGCTCGGCGAACTGGAGATCACGGCGCGGCTGATGATCACGGGCGGAGAGGACAAGGAGGAAGCCCGGATGACGCGGGCTGACCGCTCGCTGATCCGTCAGTGCATCCTCGACGCCGCCGAGCACTGCGTGGCCGACAAACGCACGGTGCTTACGCGCGACGTGCGCAACGCGTTGCGCGCCCGCGGCCAGGACCCGACGCTGCCCGAAATGCGCCGCGTGCGGCTGCTGGAGATGGCGGATGCGATGGACATGTTCTGTCAAGGCACGGACGGCGAAATGTTCGACCGCGACGGCACGCCGTGGCCCGAAGCCGACATCACCTTGGTTGACCTCGCGACATACGCCCGCGAGGGCTACAACGCGCAGCTCTCCATCGCTTACATCAGCCTGATCAGCACGGTGAACAACATCGCCGAGCGCGACCAATACCTGGGACGCCCGATCATCAACGTCACCGACGAAGGCCACATCATCACGAAGAACCCGCTGCTCGCGCCCTACGTCGTGAAAATTACAAAGATGTGGAGGAAATTGGGGGCCTGGTTCTGGCTCGCGACGCAGAACATCGACGACCTGCCGCGCGCCGCGGAGCCCATGCTCAACATGATCGAGTGGTGGATCTGTCTCAGCATGCCGCCCGATGAAGTTGAGAAGATCGCGCGGTTCCGCGAACTCTCGCCCGCGCAGAAGGCGCTGATGCTTTCGGCGCGCAAGGAAGCGGGGAAATTCACCGAAGGCGTCATCCTCTCCAAGAGCATGGAAGTGCTGTTCCGCGCCGTGCCGCCGTCCCTGTACCTCGCCCTCGCGCAGACAGAACCCGAGGAGAAGGCCGAACGCTACCAGCTCATGCAGCAGTACGGCTGCACCGAACTGGAAGCGGCTTTCAAGGTGGCCGAGAAGATCGACCAGGCCCGCGGCATCGAGTCGCCGGCCCTGGAACTGTCGTAAACCGGAGAACGCCATGGAACAGAAACGTCCTTCCATTCCGATGCAGGTCCAGGCGTTCCGCCGTCGCCGCTGGCGGCCTCGCTGGCCCTGGGTATTGGCTGCTGCGCTGGTCGCGCTGCTGCTGATCTGGCTGGTGTCCCGGACGCCCGGCGAATCCTCAGCGCCGTCGCGCGCGCCGGTCAGCACGGCGCAGGTCGCTGGGCCACCCTGGCAGATGGGCAACCCGGAAGGCCGTTTCACGCTGACGCTCTATGCCGACCTGGAATGCCCGTTCTGCCGGGAGTATTTCCCGCAGCTCAAGCGCTGGGTCGGCAACAACACCGACGTGGCGCTGCAATGGCATCACCAGCCGCTGGCCGCGCACGAGCCTGCCGCGTCGGCCGAGGCACGTCTGGCCGAGTGCGCCGCCGAAGCGGGCGGGCATGCGGCGTTCTGGCAGGCGGTCGAATGGGTCTATGCCCACACGCGCAGCGACGGCCAGGGCTTGCCCGATGGCTTGCGTTACCCCGAAACAACGTCAGCCATCGAACAGTGCATGGCTAGCGAGCGCCCCAACGTGGCCATCCGCGCGCAGGCCGCGGAAGCCACCAAGAGCGGCGTGACCGCCACGCCGTCGCTGCGACTGCTCGATCGCCAGACGGGCCAGGCCATCCTGTTGCAGGGGCCGATCGAGGGCGATGCCTTGCTCTCGGCCATGGACCTGCTGGCGGCCGGGGAAATGGCCAGCGACGCGCCGGGTTCGCCCGCCACCCCCACATCCGAAATGCCTGCCGACGTTGTCGGCGACATGCCCAGGTAGCCCTCGGTCTTGAAGGCTACGGCGCGGCTCGCCGCGCTGACCGCTACCCGTTCGCTTTCGCATCCTGGCCGCGAACAATCACCGCCGCGCGGTGATGGATGCACCTTGTTCCGCTGTTTCCATCCCCAGGAGGGCTTGCCCTCCCAGGGTGGCGCCCTCCGCTCACTTTCTGGAGGTCCGCCATGTCTCTCGTCGCCAACGACTCCTGCGTGGAGCCACGTTTTGCCCCCATGTCCCAATCCGATGACTGGATCATCCGGCAAGCCATCGCGCTGCTGGAGCAGCGGGTCTTCAAGAAGGGGCCATCCCTGGAGAGGCCTGCCGCCGTCAAGGACTACCTGCGCCTGAAACTGGCCGCCGAGCCCAATGAAGTCTTCGCCATCGTGTTCCTCAACAGCATGCACGAGGTGCTGGCCTACGAGCCGATGTTCAGAGGCACGATCCATTCGACCTCGGTGCATGCGCGTCCGATCGTGCAGCGTGCCTTGGAACTGAATGCGGCAGCGGTCATTTTTTCTCACCAACACCCTTCGGGCTGCACGGAGCCGTCGAGCGCGGACCGTGCGTTGACCCAAACGCTGAGGGCCGCGTTGTCGCTGATCGACGTGAGGGTGCTGGATCACCTCATCGTCGGCCAGGGCACGCCGTACTCGTTCGCGGAATCCGGCCTGCTGTAGCGACGGCATCGGCTCCCTGATCCACGCGGAGGCTTCGGCCTCCGCTTTTTCATGGGCGCGAGACAAGCAGGTATGCGGGCAGTGCGCGATGCGCATTGTTTGTTGGGGCCGCGTCGGCTTCGCGTTTGACTACTGCTCTGATCAACTTCAAGGGCACGCGACATGACAGCATCCCTTTCCAGGTTCGCGCCGGGCTGGCGAACCCTCGGCCGGGCCGTGGCGCTGCCGGCAGCCCTGGCCGTTTTCAGCCCGGCCACCTTCGCCGCCGACGTGGTGGTCGTCACCGACAGCCGCCACCCGGTCAAGACCATGGGCGGCGAGCGGCTGATCGAGCTGGACGAAGCCCACAGGATTGAAGCGGAGCTTTCCGCGGGACTGCCCACCGACCCCGAACAGGCGACGGCCATCGTCAAGCGCCGGCTGAATGGCGGCGGTGCCGATCTGCAGCGACGCATCGCTTCCGCATACCAAGGCGTTACCGACGCATGGAGCCTCGGCATCACCAGCCTCCCGGCCGTGGTGGTGGACAGGCGCTATGTGGTCTATGGCGAGCCGGATGTGGCTCGCGCTGTCGCGCGCATCGAGCAGCACCGGAGGACCCAGCCGTGACCCGACCATTCGACCTGATGCGCCGCCTGCGCGCTGGCGTGGCTTCGTTGCTGCTGCTCAGCGCCACGGGCAGCTACGCCCTCAATACAGCGACCATCATCGGCTCGGTGGCATCGCCCGATTGCCTCGAATACCGCGTCGTCGGCATCTGCTACTGGCTCTACTGCACATGGACGGGCTGCACCGTGCGCACGTCGATCAAGGTGCGCCACTACATCCCCGATGCAGTGGTGTCGTCGTACTCGAATACCGGAGAAAACCCCTGGGTCGAAGTCCAGGCAATGAGCACGCCCAACCCGTCCGCCCAAGCTGGCGGCGACGGAACGACGAACGAGGATCACGAAAACAGCCTCGCCAAATTCAAGAACGCGGATGTCATCGGTCACCCCGGCGCAGAGGTGTTCAACCAGTTCGTCTCTTCGTCAGGCTACTTCTGTGAGGGCGCGGGCACGGCGTTTATGCCGTACTTGCTCAGCACCCTGGATACGCTGGCCTGGCGCTACAACGTGCCCGAGATGGCCTACCCGGAAGCGCTGATTCCGGGCCGGCGCGAAGTCGGTGCCCGTACCACGATGAATCTCTGGGGCAACGTGTATCCCCGTGGCGGCTTCCTGCACCAGACCGACGACTTCAAGGCCGGCGCAGTGGTGGCCCAGCGTGCGGGCGATGTGGTCACGCGCCGCGGGCAGATCCACGTCTATCAGCCGTTGCTTGCCAACTCCCGTGACGGCTACTGGCCGGCCGGCGCGCTGATGGAGGGCGATGCCTCGACCGGCAAGTGGCAAGAACTCACGCCCGTCCTGTCCTCGTCCTGCACGGTCTTCCCGCGCAGCGGCTTCCTTACCCAGGCCCAGCAAGGCGACTACGCATGGGCGCTGTGGCGGCCGTATGCCTGCTGCGAGCGCCGGGGCCAGGTGTTCCTGGGCAGCGTCGATTTCCTCTGAGGGGGTGCCATGAAGTTCCGTCCTGCATTCAATCCGTTCTCCCGCCGGGTACGTCGCACGGAGATCGTCCTGGCACTGGCCGGCGCGCTCGCGCTGGGCAGCGGCGTGGCCTGGGGTCAACTGGGATACCAGACCAGCGGCAGCGTCATCGGCGATGACGTCATGTACTCGATCGGTGGCGGCAACGCCGTGTCGATGGGACGTGCAGCCGGCATGCGCTCCATCGGTGTCGGCGTGGGTTGGAACAGCAACTTGATCTGCGGCGACATGAGCATCCAGACCACGTTGAAGAACCAACTTAACGGCATTACCAACGGCTTCCAGCAAATCATGTCGTCGGTGATCCAGAGTGCCACCAGTGCGGTGGCATCGTTGCCCGCACTGATCATCCAGCGGGCCGATCCCGGTCTGTACAACCTGCTCACCAATGGCGTGCTGCAGGCGCGGCTGGATTTCGACCGCAGCAAGCTGACGTGCCGTGCCATGGCCGAGAAGATGGCCGAAACGGCGGGCGGCCAACTCGGCTGGAGCCAGATGGCCGAAGGGCTGGCGCTGCGCGATGCCGTGTCGAGCACGGATGCGGTCTCGGCCATCGAGCAGGCCGAGACGCGCCGCGGCAATGACGGCGTGCCGTGGGTCGGGGGCAGCAACGCGGGCGGCTCCGGCCAGCCCGCGATCAAGGTCGTCGGCGATGTCACCCGCGCTGGCTACAACCTGGTCAACGGCCGCGGCGTGACCGACACCTCGTCCATTGCGCCGGCCAGTTGCAGCAGTCTCTCGTGCCAGACCTGGACCTCGCCGCAGGCTGCCGTCGAGTGGGCCACGCGCGTGCTCGGCGAGAAGGAGCAGCGCACGTGCGATACCTGCACCAAGACCGAGACGACGCCGGGCGTCGGGCTCACGCCGCTGATCCAGGAGGAGTACGACGCCAAGCTGCAGGCGCTCCAGGACCTGGTAACCAAGGCCAAGAACACGACGCCGGAGAACCTGCGCGAAGCTGGCAGTGCGTCGCTGCCGATCACGCGCGGCGTGATCGAGGCGCTGCGCGACGAGCCCGACCAGCACCTGCTGTCGCAGCGCCTCGCGTCCGAGGTCGCGCTGGCATCCGTGCTGGAGAAAGCGCTGCTGCTGCAGCGCACGCTGCTCACGGGCAAGAAGGAGCCCAACGTCGCGGCGAACGAACTTGCCGTGGAGGCGGTGAACCACGAGAGCGACACGCTCGACCGTGAGATTCGCAACCTCAAGACCGAACTGGAGCTGCGGCGCGAACTGGCGAACAACTCGCCCATGGCGATCATCCAGCGCCACGGCGCGCGCGCGGCCGGTTCGCGCGGCATCTACGAGGGCGATCCTGTGCCGGACCGTCTCGACCAGCTCCAGAAGGGCAATCCGGGGAGTCGGCCATGAGCCCGGCGCGCATGGCCTGGCGGCCGCTGCGCTGGTTGTTCAGCCGGCGCGCGGCGAAGACGCTGCTGTGGCTGGTGCTTATCGTTGCCGCCGCAGTGGGGGCGAACGTCGCGGGCATCAACCTGGTCGGCAGCGTTGCAGGCTGGGAACGGTGGCTGGCGGCCTCCGCAGGGTATTTCTTCATCTGGCGGCTGTGCGTGTACGCGGCAACGGCCTATGGATGGTTCTGGATGCGCCGCCGGGTGCTGGCCCGCGAAGACCAAAGCGGGACAGATGGGCAGGCGCGGCGCCGGCTGATCCGTACCGAGGTCGCCGGCGTCGTCGCCATCGTCGCGCTGGAAGCCAGCCTGTTGATGCAGGCCGCTTGAGGGGAGATCGGGGCCATGACGCTCTTCACGACCGACTATCTGGAGTACTACCTCACCCTCGTGTCCTGGATCGTCAACAACGGTATCTGGGCCGTGCTGGTGTCCAGCGGGGTGTTCGCGCTGCCTTTCGTCGCCATCGTCGTGCAGGAGTGGCTGAAGGCCCGCGCGGAAGGCGCTGACGAGGGCAACAAAGGCGTTCTGAGTGCCGCCCGTATCGAGAACCGGGTGTTCGTCGCGATCGTGGTGGTGATGTTCGCGGGCATTCCGTTCATCGACGTGGACCTCAGCACCATCCAGTACGACAGCTCGCGCTCGGCGCAGTGCCAGGTCAGCGTGCCGCAGCCCACGGAAACCGGCTGGTCGCAGTCCTTCAGCACCATCAACAACCAGTCGGCGAAGGTGCCGGTCTGGTGGGCTTTCATGCACGCGCTCTCGCGCGCCGTCACGAGCGCCTCGGTAGCGGCGATCCCGTGCGGTACGGACCTGCGGCAGATGAGGATGGAGATCGACGCGACCCGCATTGACGACCCGGTACTGGCTCAGGAGGTCGCGGACTTCTCGCGGGATTGCTATGGGCCTGCGCGGGCCAAATTGTTCATGCAGCGCCCGGATCTCGATGAGCAGCAGATGCACGACGTAACCTGGATCGGCTCGCGCTTTTTCACGGACACGGGTGGCTACTACGACAGCTACCGCTCCAGCACGGCGCGCGAGGCATGGCCCTATGACGACACCCGCGATGCAGGCCTCGCGCAGGTTGCCAATGGTGGCGGCTACCCGACCTGCAGGCAGTGGTGGTCAGACGGCAGCAACGGCCTGCGCGCGCGGCTGCTGGGGCAAGTGGACCCGACCCTGCTGAATCGCCTGGCGGGCTGGGCCGGGTTCCTCAGCCGGGCCGAGGTGGACGATTCGGTGATCCGCGCCATCGCGTCACCGCGGCAGCAGAAACTGAACCAGGGCAGCGTCTATACGGACTACGGCGGCCAGATCGACAAGACCCTGCCGAACATCGTGACGCGCGCCACGGGCGACGTGGGGATGGCAGTCGGCGCGATTGCCGCGTTTCCTGCCATGGATGTCGTGCGCCAATCCCTGCCCATGATCCTCGCCTTACTGAAGATGGCGCTGGTCATCTGCATCCCGCTCGTGCTGGTTGTGGGCACCTACGACCTGAAGACGGTCGTCACCGTCAGCGTCGTGCAGTTCGCGCTGTTCTTCACGGACTTCTGGTTCCAGCTCGCACGCTGGATCGATTCAACGATTCTGGACGCGCTTTATGGCTGGGGCTTTGGCTGGAACCGGCCGCACACCAACTTTGACCCGCTGGTAGGGTTGAACAACGCCTTCGGCGACATGCTCCTGATGTTCGTCATGGGCACGATGTTCCTGGTTCTGCCGGGATTCTGGCTGGCGAGCCTTACCTGGGTTGGGATTCGGGCCGGGCACGTCATCCAGGGACTTTCCGATGGCAGCAAGAGCGCCGGCCAAGCTGGCGGCAAGGGTGCCGGGGCGCTCACCGGAGGAAAACTGAAATAGCGCGAGGCCGGTCAGTCGTCGGTGTACAACTCGTGCGACGTGTCGTTGTACAGGTTGGGATCGTAGCCCGGCGTCTTGCGCAGCTCGGTGAGGTCGGTGAAAGGCCACTCGTCCTCATCCGAAGTATTTGCAGCAGCAGCCCATCCCGCCGCCGCAACGCCCAGCATCACGAGTGCAAACCAAAACGCAACGTAGAGCAGCACCCCCAGTACAGCCAGCTTGGCTACCCACACGAGCGCGGTAGCGCCAGCTCGCGGCATGCCCTTGGACACCAACCAGTTCGACGCCCGCCGTTCGCGTCGCGCATAGGCACGCCATCCGCGGCCAAAGGCGCGGCCGAGGCGTTCTGCGGTGCTGGTGCGGGTCGTCGTGTTCATGGTCGTCTCCTGCTGTTGAGGAATGCCTATTCCAGTTTGCTCCACTTCATTCGGTTTGCGGCTTCAATGTGTTTTCTTGCTGCTTCAGGACGCTTCGTCATCCGGCCCCACCGGGCCGGGGTCGGGTTCAACGCCGATGCGGTAGGTAACAACGAAACGCGGCCAGTCCACATGGTCCACCAGGTCGATGTCCTCGATGACGCCAACCTTCGCTCCCGCACGCTCGAACAGGGCGATGCTCTTGGCGGGATAGTTGTTGCGCGACGGATAGAGCACCCCGTCGAACAGCGCCTGGCCATCATCTCCGAGCATCGCATGCACCTGGGCGGACACCCGCTGCGTGTGCGTGTAGTCGCGGCTGGCCAACTGCTCCAGGTTCAGGCCGAAGTAGCCCGCCATGACGCCCTGCGCCGTGAGATCGGCCAGAAACACGTCGTCCATCACGCCTACTGCGCGCACCATCCGGGCTTGGACTTCTTTCAGCGCGATCGAGCGTTGCGTGTCCGCAAGCCACTGGTGCTTGTGAAACACCGACTCCATCAGCGCCGTGGGCAGGTCGCGCCCCAGGTAGAGCACGCCGTAGGCCCCCGCTGGGTCATCGTAGCGATTCGTGCTGCTGCGGCCATAGTACAGCGGGCTGCCCCGATAGACGACGCGGCTCACATGCTGGAGCAGTTCACCGGCATCGATCAGGAACGAAGGCAGCTCGTGGCTCATGGCGGTCTCGCTTCAATGCACCTGGACGCCCAGCACGTTGAACACGGCCTCGGCCACGTCATCGATCGTGCCATGCGTCACCGCATCCACGGGCGAGCGACCACCCAGGCCTTCGAGGGGTTCGGACAGCGCGCGGTAGATCGTCCAGTGGTCGATGCCCTCGACCTCCTGGAGCACGGTTTGGGTCAACTGCTGCTTCACCGGGTCGAGCTGCCAGTCGGGCAGCTTCTGGCCGCGCGGCCCCACGTTCAGCGCCAGCAGCCGACGGGCGAGGATGTCCTTGTAGATTTGCTGGCGCGACTTGTCCGCCAGCTTGGCGAACTCGGCAGGCGGCAGGTTGTCCGGCTGGTTGAAGGCTTCCAGCAGCAAGGCGCGGCCTCGCTGGACATCGGTTTCAGCCGGTGTCCAGCGCGTGTCGGAGCGCAACGCGGCCGCCTTGCGCTGCAAGGCCTGCGCCACCGTTTCACCTTCCAGGTTGGCGGGCAGCGTCACCGCCTCCACGCGCTCGTGGATGAACGCCTGCAACTCAGCCGCGAACGCCGGTGCATCCCGGATTTCGACGGTATCGGCGAAGCGTCGCACATCCTCCACCGTGACTCGCGGCAGCCGGTCGGCAATGAATTCGATCGCAGTGGGCATGGTCAGCTCCCAGGTAGGTTTGAGACAGGATTCACTCTAGTCTCCTTTGTCGCATTTGTCAACTTAGTCGCCCGGGTGGGAGCCTACCTGGCGGTGTAGCGCCCCGGCAGCATAGGCCGGGGCCCAGCGCCAGGTCGCCGTCTAATCCATTCGTGCGGGTTCCGCATTGACGCTGGAGCCGCAGCCCAGGCCCCGCTATACCGAAACGGTTAAAGGCCAAAGGGTCGAAACGGCAAGGGAATGGGGTGCAAGGGGAAAGGCCCTACCTTGAAAAGGCCAAAAGGCCTCCCGCCCGGCCCGCCATCAGGACACCGACATGCTCTCCCTGTTCCAGCGAAAACGGCCCCCGGTCGCTGCCGCGCCGTCGCCAGCACCCGCCACCGACCTCCCGAAAGGGTTGATGCGGCCGGAGTCGGCCGCATCGTTGCTCGCCACCCCGCGCCGGCAGAAGCTGCTGGAACACATCTGGCAGCGCACCTCGCTTTCGCGCAAGCAGTTCGCCTCCCTGTACCGCGCGCCGCTGGAGCGCTACGCCGAGCTGGTCCAGGCCTTCCCGGCTTCCGAAGCGCATCACCATGCCTACCCGGGCGGCATGCTCGACCATGGCCTCGAAATCGTCGCCTACAGCCTAAAGCTGCGGCAGTCCCATCTGCTGCCCATCGGGGCCAGCCCCGAAGACCAGGCGGCGCAGGCCGAAGCCTGGACTGCGGCCGTCGCCTATGCCGCACTGCTCCATGACATCGGCAAGGTGGCCGTCGATCTGCACGTCGAGCTGGCCGACGGCAGCACCTGGCACCCATGGCACGGCCCGCTGCGCCAACCGTACCGCTTCCGCTACCGCGACGACCGCGAGTACCGGCTTCATAGCGCCGCGACAGGCTTGCTGTACCAGCAATTGCTCAATCGCGATCTGCTGGACTGGCTCAGTGGCTATCCATCCTTGTGGGCGCCGCTGCTCTACGTCTTGGCTGGGCAGTACGAGCACGCCGGGGTTCTGGGCGAGCTTGTCGTGCAGGCCGACCGCGCCTCCGTCGCCCAGGAGCTGGGCGGCGATCCCGCGCGCGCCATGGCCGCGCCCAAGCACTCGCTCCAACGCAAGCTGGTCAACGGGCTGCGCTACCTGCTCAAGGAAGAGCTGAAACTGAACCAGCCGGAGGCCTCCGATGGCTGGCTCACCGAGGACGCGCTGTGGCTGGTGAGCAAGACAGTCTCGGACAAGCTGCGCGCGCACCTGCTGTCCCAGGGGGTCGATGGCATCCCCGCGAACAACACGGCCGTGTTCAACGTGCTACAGGATCATGCCATGTTGCAGCCCACCGCCTCCGGCAAGGCCATCTGGCGCGCAACTATTACCAGTGAGAGTGGCTGGTCCCATGCCTTCACGCTCCTGCGCCTGGCCCCGGCGCTGATCTGGGAGCCCTCGGAGCGACCCAGCCCATTTGCGGGAACCGTGACCGTGGACAACGCCGGCGAGGCCGAGGACGGGCCGCGCCCGTCCGCACCCGACGCTGCATTGCTACCTGGAGCAGCGGTGGCAACGGAGAAGGAGCCCGCAGCAAGCAGCCGTCCAGATCAGTCGGGCGGAAGTCACGCCATACCTCCCAGCACGCAGCGCAATCCGGCCGACCCACTGGAAAGCATGCTGGCGATGTTCGAGACAACGCCTGAGCCGGAGCAGTCCGTCGAAGCCCCGCCAGAGGGTGCCGACGATGCAGCGGTGCCGCTCGACCCTCCCGCATCGGCCCCAGGTCCTTCGGCGCCGACCGCCGCGCCTGCGCCGCACGATTTCGCCTCATTTACCGGGCGGCCATCGGGCGAGCATTTCATGGCCTGGCTGAAACAGGCCGTCCAGACCCGCAAGCTCATCATCAATGACGCCAAGGCCCTGGTACATACCGTGTCCGACACGGTTTACCTGATCAGCCCTGGTGTTTTCCAGCGCTACGCACAAGAGCATCCAACCATTGGGCCGCTTGCGAAGGACGCGGCCCTGCAGGACTGGCAGTGGGTGCAGAAGCGCTTTGAAAAACTCGGACTCCACAGGAAACAGCCATCGGGTCTGAACATCAGGACGTGCGAGGTCATGGGACCGCGCAAAACGCGCCAGGTGCATGGCTATTTGCTCGAAGACCCATCGCACATATTCGATGCCGTTCCACCGAACAATCCTTATCTGTCGCTCAAATAGCCGACTAAGAGGGGAAGTGCCACACGTTCTGTTTGAACGGGTGGCAAGCTTCAGTCGATCCGAAGAGGCTCGAACGACTTGACGAGTTGGTCCACCGCCTTGACCTGCCGCAGCAGCGGTTCGAGCGTGTCCAGTGGCAGAGCGCTGGGTCCGTCACAACGTGCATGCGCCGGGTCGGCGTGTGCTTCGAGGAACAAACCGCCAATGCCGACCGCCATGCCGGCCCGCGCGAGTTCGGGCAACTGTTGGCGACGCCCACCCGAAGCCAACGCATCCGCTTCTCGCCGCTGCAGGCTATGGGTTACGTCGAACACCAGTGGCAGGCCACTGCTGGCAACGCTCATTTCGCGGAAGCCCAACATGTCCACGACGAGATTGTCGTAGCCGAACTGCGTGCCACGCTCGCACAGCAGGACGCGCGGGTTGCCAGCCTCGTGCAGTTTGTGGACGACATGCCTGATCTGGCCCGGGCTGAGGAACTGCGGCTTCTTGACATTCACTACCCGACCGGTGCGGGCAATGGCGGCCACCAGATCGGTCTGCCGGGCCAGGAAGGCCGGAACTTGCAGTACGTCGGCAACGGCAGCGACCTGCATGGCCTGCTCAACCTCATGCACGTCGGTCAAGACTGGGCATCCGAACCGCGACTTGACCGCATCGAGGACCCGCAGCCCTTCCTCCAGGCCGACACCTCGGAAAGAATGGATCGACGAGCGATTGGCCTTGTCGAACGACGCCTTGAAAACGAAGGGTATCCCCAGCTTGCGCGTCACCTCCGCGAAGTGCTCAGCCGCAGCCAGGGTCGTATCGAGATCCTCGATGACGTTGATGCCGCCGAACAGCACGAACGGCAGGTCGTTGGCGACTGTGATGCCCTCGGAAATGGCGACGTGCAGGGAGGTGGCTGATGATGTCGATCGCATAAAAATTCCTCTCGTGATGTCAACGACCGCAGGCGAAAGCGCCGAGCGTCGTCGGCGAAGAATGCCTCACGGTCTTGAGCTTTGCGTGCAGACGCGTCCACAACAGCGCTTACAGGGTCCGACCGGGGTCCGCACCGGCGACTCCGCCCGTGACCACGGTCTTCCTTCAGCGGCTCACTGAAGACCGAGCGCCTTCATCAGCCTCGGCTTCTGGCTCGCGAAGGTGCCATAGAAGACCTCGTCGCCGACGATCGTGATCGGGGCCACGCGCACGCCGGTTCGTGACTTGGCCTCCGCGGAAATCTTCGGGTCGGTCAGGTCGCGCTCTTCAAACGCGATGCCCTGCTGGGACAACCACTCCTTTAGTGCCCGGCAGTCCGGGCAAGTTGGAGTGCTATAGATGAGGATGCGCGGGGTGTTGGCTTGGTTCATGGTCGTGCCTTCACTTGCCCCGAGCGACAAGCCAACTCTTCATCATGGCGATCTCGCCTTCCTGCGCGGAGATGACCTCCTGAGCCAACTTGCGGACCTCCGGGTTCTTGCCGTACTGCAGCGCCACCTTGGCCATGTCGATCGCACCCTGGTGGTGCGGGATCATGCCGCGCATGAAGTCCACATCGGCGTCGCCGCTGAAGTCGATCATCATGTCCGCATGCATGCGGTCGTTGCCGGCACGGTAGGCGGCCGTCGAGGCATCGCCCGAGCTGCCGGCCGCCGCCTGCTGGCCGTTGTCGCCCAGCCACTTGTTCATCATGGCGATCTCGCCTTCCTGCACGGTGATGACCTCCTGGGCCAGCTTGTGAACCTCCGGGTCCTTGCCGTACTGCAGCGCCACCTTGGCCATGTCGATCGCGCCCTGGTGGTGCGGGATCATGCCACGCATGAAATCGACGTCGGCGTTGCCAGTGAACTGCGCTCCCATCCCGGCGTGCATCTGGTCGTTCACGGCGCGATACGCGGTCGTGGAAGGACTGTCATTGGCCGAGGCGCTGGAGGGCATCGCGTGCCCTTGGTGACCTCCGCCCGCACTGGCCTGCATCGCTTCACCCGACGGGACGACCACCTTCTTCTGGACGGCCATCAGGCCGGCGGCGACCACGACGGCGCCCGCAATGAACAAGAGGCTGAACTTGTTGACCTTCATGAAAAAACTCCTTGAATGAGGTTGATGGGTTCACTGTAGGGCCTCCCATTGTTGGAAGGTCAAGCCCTTATTTCGCCCGTCACTTGGCGCTGCACGGCGGTGTGCCCATGCCCATTTCAGTTGCAAGTAATTCTCAACAAAGGTAGGATGTTAGGACGTTAATAGCGAGAGTCCAGGATCATGTCCCAGCAACCGAAAGTTCACGACACCAGCGATTTCCCCATCGTCCGCTTCGACGGCGCAAGCATCTACAACGGATACAGCAGCGCCTGGTGCGCGGAAATGGATGAACTCGTCGCCTGCGGAAAGCCCTTCGTGCTTATCTACGTCGCGGGAGGGCCAGAAGAGACTCTCGACGATCGCGCTCAGCGCGGCGTCTGGCTGAAGACTCACAAGGAGACGCTTGGCGGCACATTGCTCGCGCTCATCCACGTCGAACCGGATTCGGATAAGCGAGCCCAGTTGGAGGCCATGCTGCCAAAGCTCGTCCAGGCTTTCGGTACACCGCAGTCCACCCGGGCCACCCACGCCGATGCCGAGGCGCTGGCCCGGTATGTCCTGGCGGGTGGTCGCGTCGAAGATTCGATATGAACAGCACCGTCCGGTCGCTGTAGCGCACCAAGGGCCTATCCATGAGGACCGGCTACCGCGTGCTCTCCGGGAAACAACCCGCGTTCCGATCAACGGGGCCGGCGACCGGCTGCTCGATGGAAAGCGGCATTGCCAGCGCGGGAGTCGCGCTCGGATCAACCCGATTTCTCAAGTGCCGCAATCAGCGGAGCGACCACGTTCCGCACAGCCGCCGCAGCTGCTTCTCCATCCTGGCGCTCGATAGCATCCACGATCGCCTCATGGGTCGCGAGACCCGGCTCGGGCAGTTCCTTGTCCTTCAGCGCAGTCAGCGTGTTCATGCGGACCGAGTTCGCGAAGTAGCGGTACAGCTCAGCCAGCGCGCCGTTGCCGCACATCCCGGCGATCGCGCAGTGGAAAGCCGTATCGGCCTCGGCAAAGGCCGCGCTCGATGCGTGTTGCTCCTGCTCGCCGCGGGCCTTCAACAGTCGGCGCAGCAGCCCAACGTCCGCCTTGGACCGATGCACCGCGGCCAACCTGGCCGCCTCGGTTTCCAGCATGCAGCGCAACGCGAAGTGCTCTCGCAAGCCGGAACGCCCGACACGGCGCATGACCTCGGCCGGATCGATATTGGTTCGCACGTAGGTGCCATCACCCTGGCGGACTTCCAGGACCTGGCCGTGCGAGAGCACGCGAATGGCTTCCCGCACCGTGTTGCGGCCAACCTCCAGCATCTCGGCCAGTTCCTGCTCCCTGGGGATGCGCTCGCCGACCTTCCAGGCGCCTCCCTCGATCTGGCCGCGGATCAGCTCAATCGTCGAATCGACGAGCGAACGCCGCGGCGCCTGTGGGAGTGTGAAGCGGTTATTCATCGCGGTTCTCAAATGACGTAGAGACGGGAGCCCATCGGACCTCGATTGTAGCAACTCAGGCCTTATACATAGGATGATTCTATGTATTTGACAAAAGAGCAATATTTATCCTGAGCAGGCACAAAACCACCAGGAACCTGTTTGAAGCCCAGGAAGGTCAGTGCCAGAAAACCAGCATACAGAATGAGTACAATTGTACTTCCGCGAACGATACGTCGAATCGTCCCAACATAGGAATTCGACAGGCTATCAAAGAAACGGTTAAAACGACGGAAAAAAGATCCGAAAAAACGATCCATTACACGAGTCAACAAATCTTGCTTCTCTATACCTTGATGTGGTTTCAGTAGTACGGAAGCTAATGCCGGAGACAATGTTAAGGAGTTGATAGCCGATAAAATCGTTGAGATAGCAATCGTCAATGCAAATTGACGATAGAATTCGCCCTGAAGCCCCGAGAGGAATGCTGATGGAATAAACACAGCTGCCAGTACTGAGGTAATAGCCAGAATTGGCCCCGTTACCTCGTCCATTGCTTTTCTTGCGGCGTCTTTTGGTGAGAGTCCTTTTGCAATATGGCGCTCAACGTTCTCAACCACAACGATTGCATCATCAACAACAATACCAATTGAAAGAACCAGACCAAATAAAGATAGCGTATTGAGTGAGAACCCAAATACATCCATTAATGCAAACGTACCCACTAATGAAATAGGCACTGCGATCAATGGGATGATTGATGCTCTCCATGTTTGCAAAAATAGCATCACGACCAGCACAACTAATATTGTGGCCTCTAATAAAGTCGTCGTGACAGATTTCAGGGAAGCACTAACAAACACGGTCGGATCATAAGCGATACTGTACTGAATACCTTCCGGAAACCTTACTTTCAGGCGTTCCATTGTTGACCTTACCGATGCAGACACCTCAAGTGCATTGGCGCCCGGGGTCATAACAATCTGCATACCCACTGCATTTTTATTATTTAGTAAACTCCTCATGGAGTAGTTATCTGAACCGAGTTCAAGACGAGCCACATCACGCAAGCGCGTAATTTGTCCGTCATCTCCGGTTTTAATAACTATATCGCCGAACTGTTCCTCAGTAGTTAGGCGCCCTAAGGCATTCACAGTGACCTGGAATGATGACGATGCATTAGGTTGCTGTCCGACAGAGCCAGCCGCTACCTGAACGTTTTGTTCTTTAATCGCAGCAGTGACATCACTTGATGTTAACCCTCTGGAAGCCACTTTATTAGGATCTAACCATACTCGCATGGCATATTCCCCTTCACCTCCCAGCGCTATGCTTGCGACACCTGGTAAGCGTGAAAGCTCATCACGTACGTTTAACATTGCATAGTTAGAAACATAAAGTGGATCATAACGCTCATCAGGAGAGAACAAATGCACCACCATAAGAATATCCGGCGAGGTTTTTTCAGTCACAACCCCTATTTGCTGGACTTCCGTTGGTAGCCGAGGCAAAGCCCGTGATACCCGATTCTGAACCTGAATTTGCGCAATATCGGGGTCAGTTCCCTGTCTGAAAGAGATGGTTAAAATCATTCGGCCGTCAGAAGCAGTTTGAGAACTCATGTAAAGCATGCCTTCAACCCCATTGATGGCTTGCTCAAGCGGGGCGGCAACAGTATCTGCTATTACATTGGGGTTTGCTCCGGGGTAGCTTGCCGTTACCTGAACGGTTGGCGGTGTTACGGACGGATATTCACTGAGAGGAAGTTGAAAAAACGCTAAAGAACCCGCTATCAGCATAAAAACTGATAAGACAATTGCAAATATGGGGCGCTGGATGAAGAAATGAGGAAATTTCATTTACTACCTCCCTCATTTTTGCCATTCGATTTTTTAGATGCACCTTCAGGCTGCCTCTCAGGTACGCTCAACAGCGTTTGCATCGATACGATGTCTGGCGTAACGGCCATCCCCGGTCGTACGAGCCCTTTTATGATAATTTTTTCCCCGGCCTTCAGACCGTCGCTGATAACACGTAATCCATCGACCATTGGCCCCAACACTATCGGGCGATACTGCGCCTTATTATTGGCATCAACAACAAGGACATACTTATTGCCCTGATCTGTGCCTACGGCTTGATCGTTTACCAAAATTACTTTTTGCTCACTACCAGTGCCTAACTGAACTCTGGCAAATGCTCCAGGAGTAAGAAGACCATCAGCATTCGGGATAATAGCCCGGACACGAACAGTGCCGGTATTACGATCAATTTGGTTGCCAACAAAATCAAGCGCCCCCCCGTGCGGATACCCCTTCTCATTTGCCAGACCTATATGTACGGGTAATTTTTCGTTGCTACGTCCGACAACATCAGGCCGAGCCTTACTGACAGTATTGAGATATGTCGCTTCATCAATATCAAAATAAACATATAAAGGGTCGGACGAAACGATTGTTGTCAATAGAGTCGCGCCCCCCCCCTGGCTGCTGCTAACCAAGTTACCTTCAGTTACTAAAATCCGATCGATACGGCCATCAATTGGCGCAGTCACACGCGAGTATGACAAATCCAGCTTTGCTGCTTCGACTGCAGCCTTCGATACCTGAACCTGTGCAACGCGGGCATTTTTCTCAGAAGATGCATCATCATAGTCTTTACGCGAAACAGCACCTCCGTTTACCAGACGGCTAATACGCTCGTAATTGCGGCTTGCCTGGAACGCCTGAGCTTCTGCCTGTCGTAATTGCGCTTGTGCACTATCAAGCACAACCTGGTAGGGCCGCGGATCGATTTGAAATAACATCTGTCCTTTCTGAACCAGACTTCCCTCCGGCACCGTAACAGATTCGATTGCCCCTCCTACCCTGGGGCGTAGCTCCACTGTTTTAATAGCCGCTAAAGAACCGGTAAATTCAGCAGAAGGTATAATATTCCGTGATACGGCAACAGCCACGGGTACCTGTGGACCTGCAGGCGCATTTGCAGTTTTTTTTTGCGTTTCGCTTGCATCATCATTTGCAAGTACCACTTCTGTATTGGCTGTCACTGCAACTGCCATCAGCAATATCCCAACTTTCATTTTCATCATAACGATCCTTTCATTCACCAAAACTCTTCGGCCAGTCCGAAGTTGGCGTCTGTAGTAATACCAATTGTCTTAAAAGTTTGATCTAATAGTGGTATTCATATTCGAGTGATTTTGATATGCATACAGCCGACGACTTTAAACAATTAGCAAAGCAAACCTCCAACGGGCAACTGCGAACCCGCTATCTAGCTTTGTATCATTTCAAGAATGGGGAAACACGAACCCAGATAGCAACTTACCTTGGGGTTGCCAGAGGCAGTGTTAATACCTGGGTATCCAACTATCTGGCGCACGGACTTGAAGGTCTGCAATCCAAACCTAGTCCGGGTAGACCCTGTCAGCTCTCCGTCTCCCAGCGAGAACAGATCGCACATTTTATCAAAGAAAATGCGGTTAAAAAGGAGGGGGGGCGTTTGATTGCACAGGATGTACGACAATACATTAGCGACACCTTCCAAATCGATTATCAGTTGCGAAACGTATACCGCATCATGGATGCGCTCGGTTTCAGTTGGATAACCAGTCGCTCTAAACACCCTAAACAATCACAACAAACCCAGGACACTTTTAAAAAATTTCCTGCTGGAAACGATCCTTCACACTCCCGGTCATCTTCCTCTGGATCGCGTTGACGTCTGGTTTCAAGACGAAGCACGATTCGGTCAGCAAAATCAGACGTCCAGAATATGGGCAGCCAAGGGCAGCAGGCCAAGAGTAGTAAAGCAACAGCAATTCGATTATGGCTATGTCTTTGGGGCGGTGTGTCCGAGCAATGGTAATACTCAGGCGCTTATCAGCCCTCTTGTGAATAAAGAGGTGATGAAGCAGCATCTGAAATTAATAAGTGAAGCGACAGAGCCTGGGCGTCATGCCGTTGTTGTAATGGATGGCGCGGGCTGGCATACGATCGATACGGCCAGCCCATTTACCAATGTCAGTCTGTTAAAACTCCCACCTTATTCTCCGGAGCTGAACCCGATGGAGCAAGTATGGCAATGGTTACGGCAACGTTGCTTATCAAACCGCGTATTTCGAGGTTACGAAGAAATAGTGGAACAGGTCTCTCGCGCTTGGAATACATTCATTGCGGATGTTGAACGAGTCAAAAATCTCTGTTGGAGAGAGTGGATAAAGTTGGTCAATTAATTAATGCAATTGGTATAATTTCTTACAGGCTAAAGCTTGTAGTAACTGGAAGGTCAAGGGGGAGGATGATAAAAACTTAGAAAGATCGCACTGATAAAATTGATTAAATCGGCTATTGAGGTGAATTCGTACAAAAAATTGAAAATTGTTTAAAACATAATGTTATTCATAGAAAAAATCAGGCCACTGAAATGGCCTGATGTAAAGGATGCTAATAGCTAGTACTTACCTCAAGCATCAATCGTGATATCACCGGCAGGAATGCACTGACATGTCAAACATGCCCCCTCATCAGAGGGCTCCACACCATTCAGATGCTGTACGTTCCCTGCAATCACCCTAGTTGAACAGCTTTCACATTGTCCAACACGACAACCACTAGGCATTTGAATCCCAAGCTTTTCCCCAAAATTAAGTAGAGTACCTTTATCCGTGGTCCAAATCTCTGTTCTTCCTGATTTTGCAAAAATGACTTTATGACGTAATGAGGGATCATTATTTATTTTTGCTGGAGAACGAAATATCTCGTAGAAAATAGCAAATGCAGGTACACCTCTCTCCTGAAGCCCTCGCGATATCGCATCCATCATAGGCTGCGGACCACACATGTAATAACGAGCATTATTCTCAATAAGATATGCCTCGACATCTCCCGCACCAACGTAACCAGCTCTATCATAATCCAATCCTGGAATATCACAGTCGAGGGGCTGATTGTAGATATTAATTACTTTAAGCCTGTCAATAGACGCATTTAGCTCCGCAATTCTTTTCTTAAACGCATGTAGCCTACTATTTTGATTAGCATAGAAAAGCCAGATCTCCGGACCTTCCGCTTGGGGGTTAATAGACTCCAGATAGGAAATGAATGGAGTAATTCCAATACCGCCAGCAAAGATTACGACAGGCTGGACGGCATTGAGCGGGACAATGAAATTCCCCCCAGGAGGGGTAAGTTCAACATCCTTGCCTATCTGCAAATGCGTGTTTATGTAGGATGACATTATTCCTTCAACATACTCACCTTTCTCATCAGTCGCTTTCTGATGACGGACAGAAATGGAATAGGTTTTACGGTCATGAACAAACGCAGGGCCTGTCAGCGAATACGCCCGGGTAACGATCTCTTCAGAATCGCTCATCGGACAACAGCTAACAGTGATATGCTGGCCCGGTTCATAATCAGGTAAGTAGCCTTCACTGTTCGATTGGAAGGTAATTGTCGTAACATTATCTGCTTCTTTTTTCAGTTCAATGACTTTGAATGTTTTACGACCTTCCCAGGGGCGCCTTATCAGCTCAAAATCATTCAAGCGGCGAATGCGGCAGCGGAATGAACGCAAAGGTAAAGCACCGCTGACTGGATCATAGCTATCACCGCTGATTAAACTATTGTAATTGCTACTGTACTCACCTTTAACCGGGTATGAAGGTTTGCCAAAATCAGGACAAGCCTGCCACCACCCAAACTCAGCAATTACAGTTTCATGAGAGAGTTTGGCTTCCACTTTTGCTCTAAATCGAGCAAGACCTGCTCTCGTTTCAATTTCTACCCAATCCCCCGTCTTGATACCTTCTTCGTCAGCCAGAGTTGCCGAAATGTCTACCGTTGGATAAGGTGCTTTTTTTCGTAGGCTAGTCAGGCTTCGATGTTGGCTATGACAGAAGAATCCGCTTTTAACGGATGTCAGCATTAATGGATAATCAGGATCGTTGCGCTGGTATTCTTGCGGCTGTACATACTCAGGTAAAGGATTGTAACCATAGTGATGAAGGATCTCAGAGTAAAACTCTGCACGTTTTGTTTCTGTATTGAAACCTGCCAGATATCCACTATTTGGGTCTCTGAAAGCATATTTTCTGACTTTATGCTCAAGCGGGATATCGTAACCTTCTGGCTTATTTCTGAGCATCTCAACAGTCAAACCTAATGGTTCTAGTTGATAATTCCAGGCTGCCTCAATATTGCCGTCGAAGAACGCTTCATTCATTCCTAACCGGCATGCAAGATCGAAAACAATCTCAAGGTCGGAACGGCTTTCACCGCGCGGAGAGACCATTTTTTTTCTCAACTGAATGTGGTCCTGAGCAGCAGCACTACTTTCAAACCCGGTTCTTAGGCCTTCGCGCTCCCAGGCAGTGTTAACTGGCAGAAGGATATCAGCATACTTTGATGTAGGCGTTTCAAACAAATCTACATGGGCATAAAACTCAAGCGCCTCAAGCGCCTGTTGTCCGAGAGAAGTATCACTTTGTGAAAGTAATATGTTGGCACCAAAGCCAATTAACCCGCGAATTTTATAGGGTGTACCTTCTAATACTGAATGCCAGATATCCTGAGAATGAACCCAACCTTGTGAAGGCGGCCCGATAGGCCTTTCTTCAAGGCCTAATGCTTTATCCCATTGTGATTTAGGCATCAATGTCGGTGAATTAACCACATTTACCGGGTGGCTGGCATAGATTCGATTACATCCTTCCTGATCGAAACAACCGGTTAAAGCATACAGTGTCGCAATCGCACGTTCTGTTTGGGTGGCATTAGTGTGTTGAGCCACTCCAGACCAACTGTGGTAGGCGATTTTCTTGGCCCCGGCAATCAAACTCGCAGCGGCTTCAATTGACGCAACAGATACCCCGGTGATACGGCTTACGTTTTCTGGGTCATAATTAGCCAACATATCTTTAAAAGATGAAAACGCCGTTTGGCAGGAAATTTTTGCACCATCAGCTATTGCGACTTCAACATTGCCCTCAAGTGCAGCTGTAGGCATCAGCGTTTCTTCAGTTCGAGTCTCGGAATCGATAAATGTGACTTGCTGGTTGTGTTCGTCCCAAACTGTATAGCGATTACTGATGGCAAGTGGGTTAATATCTTTTTCCCGAAGAAAATAACCATTATCATTTCGAACCAACAAAGGACCATTAGTCCAGTTTCGAACAAACTCATGATTAAACAGGTTTCGTTCTACCAGGAGATGGCTTAACCCCAAAGCTAATGCACCGTCAGTTCCAGGATTGACATCAAGCCAGGCATTTGCTTCTTTCGCTAAGGGTGTCGGGCGAGGATCCACGACAATCAGTTTTGCGCCGTTATTTCGACCAGTACCAATCGCACTAGCCTGGGCAAGCCAAGTATTCGCGGGGTTATGCCCCCAAAGAAGAATAAGATCGGCATGGGAATAATCAGCAACAGGAATGCCGCAGCCAAAGGTCCATCGATGTGCAACGTCTTTATGCCAGTTACATATCTCAGTTCCATAGCTGGTATTTGGGCTGCCATAGATACGAACAAATCGCTCTAACCATTCAATTGCATCACTGAGGGGGGTACCGCTTGGGCTCGTAAAGCCGAAAGCGACAGATTCAGCTCCATCCTCTCGTTTAAATTTTTCCAGTTGTCCGGCTATCGTTGACATAGCCTCTTCCCAACTTATACGTTGCCAGCCCGGATCCTCTGCACCTTTAGGATGAGTTCTCTTCATCGGGTACAGAATTCTATTTGCGCTGTCCACCAGCTCAGGTGCCGCTTTCCCCTTCATACACATGGCCTTACCATTAGGGTGTTCAGGGTTAGCCCGTACCTTGATCAGGTGGTCATTTGCTACTTCACTCAGCGTCCCACACCGCGAACGGCAAAGTGTGCAATATCCGGGAATAATATCTGACATTGGAAACCTCACTACTAAAAACAGTTAATATTCTTTAAAATTGCCGACGGCCTGTGCTTCGTTGCGCGCGACATGCGATTTTCCACCACGGCCGCCGTGGCGGCGAAGACGAAGAAGTCGTTCATGCCCTGCGCCTTGCCCCGCTCGGCCGGGGTGTGGCAGTCGGTGACCATCGCCGTGGCGCCGATGAAACTCAAATTCCAGCCGATGCCCAACAGCGCCAGCGAGCCCCAGAAGTGGGACAGGCCGAGCCCGCCCAGGGCCACCACCCCGGAGGCGGCGAGCAGCACCATGCCGACGGCGGTCACGCGCTCCTTGCCGTAGCGCACCATCAGTCGCCCGGTGAAGAAGCTCGGCCCGAACATCGCCAGCAGGTGCCACTGTATTCCTAGGGCGGCGTTGTCCACCGAATGCCCGTGGTTGACCATCGCCACCGGCGCGGCCGTCATCACGAACGCCATCACCCCATAGGACACCACGCCCGCAGCCACGGCCAGCAGATAGCGCGGCATCGCCAAGAGCTGCAGCACCGTCCGACCGCTATCGGCGACTGCTTCGGCCTGGGTCTGGCTCGGCGTGCGCAGCATCAGCAGGATCGGCAAGGCGATCAGCGGCAGCAGCGCCTGGCTGAGGAAGCTGCCAACGTAGGGCGTGCCCGCTACCGCATCGCGCGTGAAGATCACCAACTGCGGCCCGATGATGGCGCCCGCGAGACCGCCCACCATGACCCAGGAAATGGCCTTGGCCTTAAGCGCGTCCTCGGCGGTGTCGGCGGCTGCGAAGCGGTAGCTCTGCACATACGCGCCGTAGAAGCCCGCCAGGAAGGTGCCGGCGCAGAAGATCCAGAACGAGGCCAGCATGATGCCCAACGCGGCGATCAGGCCCGAGGCCACGCCGAAGCCGACCCCCACCACGTATCCGTTGCGGCGGCCATGGTGCCGCATGATGAAGGCGGCAGGCAAGGTGCCGATGGCAAGACCCAGGCCGAACAGACTCACGGGCAAGGTGATCCAGGCCGAATTCTTGGCAAGCTGCTGGCCGACCAGCCCACCCAGCGACATCACGATGGGCGCGCTGGCGCCGCCGAGCGCCTGCGCGGCGGTGAGAACGCCGATGTTTCGGCGCGTGATGCTCTGGTCGGTCATGGGCGTCTTTCTTATTCGTTTGTCTGGCCGGAAATATTACACGCATGAATATATATTCAGTTATATGGACATGCGATGCTCACGAACCATCGCGAGCCGGTCCATCCTCGGAAGCCCCGGCGGAAGCAGCACCGTGCAGGGCCAATGCGAGCAGGTGCTCTTTCACCTGGATCAGTTGCTCCATGCGTTCCTCAACACAGGCGAGATGGCCTTGGACAGCCTGCCTTAGCAGCTCAGGTTCCAGGAACCCCTCATGTGCCCAACCCAGTAGGCGGCGCACGTCATCCAGGCCGATTCCCGAGGCACGGTAGTTGCGAATCAGGTGAAGCCGTTCGACATGGGCCGGGCCATAGCGCCGATAGTTGTTGCGTGACCGCTCCGGGGCTTGCAACAGGCCCTCCCGCTCGTAGAACCGAATGTTCTCCGGGGGGGTGCCCGTCAAGCGCGCAAGTTCACCGATCCTCATCCGGTTCTCCGTGCGCAACGATGGGGAACGCCGCCGTTGCGCATAGCCCTTATCCCGGCGACCGGGCGGATGGTTGCCCGGTGGCGCCCGATTGCACCGTGTGCTCAGTCCAGCCGCCACCCAGCGCCTTGTAGAGGTGGATGAGGTTGTTCAGCCGCGTCAGGCGCGTGCGCACCAGGGTCTGCTGCGCACCGTACTGTGTGCGTTGCGCATCGAGCAAGGTGAGGTTGTCGTCCACGCCTTCCTGGAAGCGTTGCTCGGCTAGTTGGTAGGCTTTCTGGCTAGCCGCTACCAGGAGCTGCTCCGAGCGGATCTGCTCATCAAGCGTGCGCTTGCCCGCCAAGCCGTCAGCCACCTCAGCAAAGGCCGCCTGGATAGACTTCTCGTAGTTGGCGATTTCGATCCTCTTTTGTACCTGTGCCACGTCCAGATTGGCTCGCAACGCGCCGCCGCGGAAGATGGGCAGCGTGATCTGCGGCAGGAAGCTCCAGGCCCGCGAGCCCGAATCGAACAGGCCGTCCAGCGAAGCGCTGGCCGTGCCCGCCGAGCCCGTGAGGCTAATCGTCGGGAAGAACGCGGCCCGCGCCGCGCCGATGTTGGCGTTGGCGCCGATCAGCATCTGCTCGGCGGCGCGGATGTCCGGCCGACGCGCGAGCAGTTCGGACGGCAGGCCGCTCGGCAGGTCGGTCGGCACGATGTCGTCCGGCAGCGCCACGGCCTCGTCAAGCTGCCGGGACAGCTCCGGCGTCAGCGGCTGGCCCAGCAGCAGCACCAGCGCGTTGCGGTCCTTGGCCGCCTGCCGCGTGTAGGCGGCGCGGTTGGCCTCGGCGGTGCGCAGCGCGATCTCCGCGCGGCGCAGGTCGAGCTGCGTGGAATTTCCCGCTTCCACCAGTTGGGTGGTCAGGTCATAGGAGCGCTTCTGTGTGGCGAGGGTGTCGCTCGTCAGGCGCAGCAGTTCCTGGTCGGCGCGCAGCGTGAGGTAGGCGCTGGCCACCTCGGACACCAGGCTCATCTGCGTGGCGATGCGGGTCTCGTCGAGGGCCAGGTAGGACGCCAGCGCCCGGTCGTTGAGGCTGCGGATGCGGCCCCACAGGTCCAGCTCCCAGGCGGCCGTCACCCCGGCCACGTCGTAGCGCCGGAGCACGTCGCTTTGCCCCGTGGTACTGAGGTCGGCCGGTACGCGCTCTGACGCGCCGCGGGCGGAAACGCCCAGGTTCGGCAGCATCTCGGCACGCTGGATACGGTACAGCGCCTGAGCCGCCTCCACGTTGAGCGCGGCTTTGTGCATGTCGCGGTTGTTCTCCAGCGAAATGCCGATCAACTGCTGCAGCAGCGGGTCGCGGAAGAAGTCCCGCCAACCGATCTCGGCCGTGATCGCGTCGTCGGGCGTCGCGGCCGCCAGTTCCACATAGGCCGCGCCCGAGGGATAGGCCGTGTCGATCGGCGCTGCGGGCCGGTCATACTTCGGTGCCATGGAGCAGCCAGCCAGCGCCGCCGCGAGGGCGAGCGGCGCCAGCGTCCTGGCGGGTCGTGTGAATGCGAAAGATGTTTTCATGTCGTATGTCCTCCTGGCCGTCATGCGTGCTGGTCGGTCATGCCGCCACGGGCATGGCGCGCTTCGCGGCGCAGCGCCAGCTTGCGCACCACAACGTAGAACACCGGCGTCAGCACCAGGCCGAATACCGTCACGCCCAGCATGCCGGCGAACACCGCGATGCCCATGGCGTGGCGCATCTCGGCGCCCGCACCGCTGGCCAGCACCAGCGGCACCACGCCAGCGATGAAGGCGAACGACGTCATCAAGATCGGGCGCAGCCGCAAGCGCGCGGCTTCGAGCACGGCTGCCAGCGGATCGGCCCCTTCGCTTTCCTTCGCGCGGGCGAACTCCACGATCAGGATCGCGTTCTTGGCAGCCAGGCCGACCAGCACCACGAAACCGATCTGCGTGAAGATGTTGTTGTCGCCCCCAGAGAGCCAGACGCCGGCGATCGCCGAGAGCAGCGCCATGGGTGCAATCAGCAGCACAGCGAACGGCAGCGACCAACTGTTGTACTGGGCCGCCAGGAACAGGAAGGCGAGCAGCACCGCCAGCGCGAAGATGTAGATCGCCGTGTTGCCAACCCGTTTTTCCTGGAAAGTCAGGTCCGTCCATTCGTAGGTCATACCGTCCGGCAGCGATTCGCTCACGATCTTCTCAATCGCGGCGGTGGCCTGGCCGGACGAGTAGCCCGGCGCTGGCCCGCCGCTGATGTCGGCCGAGGGAAAGCCGTTGTAATGCATCACCCGGTCGGGGCCGGAACTGCGCTCGATGGTCGCGATCGCGCTCAGCGGGATCATGTCGCCCGCTGCATTGCGCACCTTGAGCATGCCTATGTCCTCAGCCTGCATGCGGAACTGCGCATCGGCCTGGGCCATGACCCGGTAGGTGCGACCGAAGCGGTTGAAGTCGTTGACGTAGAGCGAGCCAAGGTTGACCTGCAGGGTGTCGAACACCTCGGTCAGCGATACGCCCTGCGACTTGGCCTTCACCCGGTCGATGTCCACCTGCAACTGCGGCGCATTGGTCTGGAAGCTGGCGAGCATGTTCGCCAGCTCGGGCGCCTGCATGGCCTTGCCCATGATCTGGCCCTGTGCCTGCGCAAGCGCCTCGGGACCCAGGCCCGCCCGGTCCTCGATCTGCAGCTTGAAGCCGCCCATCGAACCCAGGCCCGGCACCGGCGGCGGCGGGAAGATGCCAACGAAGCCGTCCGGGATCTGGCTGAACTTGCCCATGAGCTTGCCCTGGATGGCGAAGGCCGACAGCGACGGGTCCTTGCGCTCATCGAAGGGCTTGAGCATGGCGAACATCAGCGCGGTGTTCGGCTGGTTCACCGGTCCATTGACCGACAGGCCCGGGAAGGCCACCACGCTCTCGACGCCCGGCTCAGCCAGTGCGATCTTGGTCATCTCCTTGACGACCGCCTCGGTGCGATCCAGCGAGGCGCCGGTCGGAAGCTGGGCGATGCCCACGAGATAGTACTTGTCCTGGGCCGGCACGAAGCCCGCAGGCACCTTGTGGAAGCCCAGCCAGGTCAGGCCCAGGAAGCCGACGTAGAGCAGCAGCACGATGGCGCTGCCGCGCACCGCGCGGCGCACGCCCCCGACGTAGGAATTCGAGGCGCGATCGAAGAAGCGGTTGAAGCGGCGGAAGAAGCCGCCGAACACGCCGTCGATGATGCGCGTGAGACGATCGGGCTTGGCCGCGCCGTGGTGCGGCTTGAGCAGGATGGCGGCCAGCGCTGGCGACAGCGTAAGCGAGTTGATCGCCGACAGGATGGTCGAGAACGCGATGGTCAGCGCGAACTGGCGATAGAACTCGCCCTGCAGCCCCGACAGGAACGCCGAGGGGATGAAGACCGCTGCCAGCACCGAGGTGATGGCCAGGATCGGGCCAGTCACTTCATCCATCGCCTTGCGCGCCGCATCCTTGGGCGATTCGCCCAGCGCCATGTGGCGCTCCACGTTCTCCACCACCACGATGGCGTCATCCACCACGATGCCGATGGAGAGCACGAGGCCAAACAGCGACAGCGTGTTCAGCGAGAAGCCGAACATGTGCATCACCGCGAACGTGCCGACCAGCGAGACCGGCACGGCGATCAGTGGAATGATCGACGCGCGCCAAGATTGCAGGAACAGCACCACCACGATCACCACCAGGAGGATGGCCTCCAGCAGCGTGACGGCGACGGACTGGAGCGAGGCGCGCACGAAGACTGTGGGGTCGTAGGCGATCTTGTACTCGATGCCTTCGGGGAACTTGGCCTGCAGCCGCTCCATCGTCGCGCGCACCGCGCTGGACGTGTCCAGGGCATTGGAGCCGGGCGTCATCAGGATTTGCAGGCCGACCGCGTTCTCGCCGTCGAGCTGGCCGCGCATGGTGTAGTTGTCCGAGCCCAGTTCCAGGCGTGCGACGTCGCGCAGGCGGGTCACCTGGCCGTTGGCGCCGGCCTTGATCACGATGTCGCCGAACTGCTCTTCGGTGGTCAGGCGCCCCAGCGCATTGACGCTGACCTGGAAGGCGGCCGACGCATTCGGCTGCTGGCCGATCGAGCCGGCTGCGACCTGCACGTTCTGCTCGCGGATGGCGGCGACCACATCGCTGGCGGTCATGCCCCGCGATGCGACCTTCTCGGGGTCGAGCCAGACGCGCATTGCGTACTCGCCTTCACCGCCGATGATCACGTTGGCGATGCCCGGCAGGCGCGCCAGTTCGTCGCGCACGTTGAGCATCGCGTAGTTGGACACGTACAGCGGGTCGTAGCGGTCCCCCGGCGAGAGCATATGCACCACCATGAGAATATCGGGCGCGGTCTTGTCGGTGACCACGCCGATGCGCTGGACCTCGGGCGGCAACCGGGGCAGCGCGCGTGAGACGCGGTTCTGCACCTGGATCTGCGCGACGTCGGGGTCGATGTGCTGCTCGAACGAGATGGTCAGCACCATCCGCCCGTCCGTGGACATCTGGGACTGCATGTACATCATGCCTTCCACGCCGTTGACCGCCTGCTCCAGCGGCGATGCCACGGTGTCGGCGATCACCTGCGGGTTGGCGCCGGGATAGCTGGCGGTGACCTGCACCGTCGGCGGCGTGACCTGGGGGTACTCGCTCAGGGGGAGCTGGAAATAGCTGATCGCGCCCGCGATCAGCATCAGCACCGACAGGACGATGGCGAAGATCGGCCGGTTGATGAAGAAGCGGGGGAAATTCATTTGCGGGCCTCCGCCGAGCCGGCCGCGCCGTCAGCCTTGGCGGGGTCCGCGCCACCGGCCTTGGCAGGCGCCGCAGCGGGAGCCGGAGCGTTTGCCGCAGCCTTGGTCGCGCCGGTCGCGCCGGCGGCCGGTGCCGCGGGCGCCTGCATGGGCACCATGCGCGGCGTGACCGCCATGCCGGGGCGCACGAGGCCCTTGATGATGATCTTCTCACCGGCCTGCAGGCCGCCGTTGATGACGCGCAGCCCGTCCACCACCGGCCCCAGTTCGATGGGCCGGTACTGGGCCTGGTTGTTCTCGCCCACGACCAGCACGTAGTTGCGCCCTTGGTCGGTGCCCACGGCCTGATCGTCGATCAGGACGGCCTCGCGCGCCGCGCCGGTGGACAGCTTGGCCCGGGCGAACATGCCGGGTGCCATGCGCCCATCCGGGTTGGGCACAACGGCGCGCGCGCGGATCGTGCCGGTGCTTCGGTCAATGGTGTTGCCCACGAAGTCGAGCGCGCCCCTGTGCGGGAAACCCTTGTCCGTGGTCAGCCCGACCTGCACGGGCAGCGAAGCCTTGCTACCGGCGCCCGCAGCGGGCCGCGAGCGGCTGACGACGTTGAGATAGGTGGCCTCATCAATGTCGAAGTACACGTGCAACGGGTCGATGGATACGATCGTGGTCAGCAGCGTGGCCGCGCCGGCGCCGCCACCGCTGACCAAGTTGCCCTCGGTCACGAGCACGCGGTCGACGCGCCCGGCGATGGGCGCAGTGACGCGGGCGTAGGACAGGTCCAGCTGAGCCGCAGCAACGGCGGCCTTAGCCGCCTGCACCTGAGCCTGGCGCGCGTTGCGTGCGGAGGCGGCATCGTCATAGGTCTTGCGCGCGACGGCGCCGGTCGCCACCAGGCGCTCGGCGCGGTCAAAGTCGGCCTGGGCCTGGCTGGCCAGCACCTCGGCCTGACGCAGTTGCGCCACGGCCGTGTCGAGCGCAACCTGGAACGGCCTCGGGTCGATCTGGAACAGCAGTTGGCCCTTGCGCACGAGGCTACCTTCGGGAACGCTCACCGCATCGACGGCGCCGCCGACCCGCGAGCGCAGCTCGACGGTCTTGGGCGCGGCCAGGAAGCCGGTGTACTCGGCCGATGGCGCGACCGTGCGGGTAATGACCTCGGCCACGGGCACCTGCGGCGCCATCGGCGCGCCCGCCGGGGGCGCCGCGGCCTTGCCCTCGTCCTTGGCGTCGCGGGCAGCGATCGCTATCCCCCCGACGGCTGCGATGACGCCTGCCACCACAATGAT
The DNA here is from genome assembly GCF_015168335.1 of Pseudomonas shirazica. Lineage (NCBI taxonomy): Bacteria > Pseudomonadati > Pseudomonadota > Gammaproteobacteria > Pseudomonadales > Pseudomonadaceae > Pseudomonas > Pseudomonas shirazica. Next base: position 1,452,640 of record NZ_CP063456.1, on the reverse strand, counting down.
TCTGATTTTTTTACGCATGGAAGTGACCCTTTCTTGGATGCAGGACTCCGGCCCTTCCGAAGCGCTCTGCAGACATTTGTGTGGAGGCTAGGCGTTACAACGACGGCAAGGTCAAGCCCTCTTGTTGCCTCAGCGGGCAGACGGCACGGACAAGGTGGTGGGACGCCCGGCGTCGTCGCCGTGGTTGGCCTCCGGCGCGCCCTTGAAGCGCAGCAGGCGCAGTGCGTTCAGCGTGACCAGGGCCGTGGCGCCGGTGTCGGCCAGCACGGCAACCCACAAGCCGGTGATACCCAACACGGTGGTGACCAGGAACAAGCCCTTGAGGCCAATGGCGAATACGACGTTTTGGTGAATGTTGGCCATCGTCGCCCGCGACAGGGCCACCAGGTGGGCCACGTCCGTGACGCGGCTCTTGAGCAGCGCGGCATCGGCGGTTTCCAGCGCCACGTCCGTGCCGCCGCCCATGGCGATACCCACGTCGGCGGTCGCCAGGGCCGGCGCGTCGTTGATGCCGTCGCCGACCATCGCCACCTTGGCATCACGCTTCATCTCGTTGACCAAGCGCAGCTTGTCCTGCGGCAGCAGCTCGGCCTCCCACTCGATGCCCAGCTTGCCGGCGATCGCCTGCGCGGTGCGGCGGTTGTCGCCGGTCAGCATGACCGAGCGCACGCCCATGGCGTTGAGCTGGGCCACGCCTTCGCGCGCGTCGCGGCGGGGCTCGTCGCGCAGGGCCAGCAGGCCCAGAACGTTCTTGCTGGCTTCGTCGAACAGGACCACCACGGTCTTGCCGCCATCCTCCAGCTTGTCGATTTCCCTGCGGTGCGCGGCTGTCAGCGTGGCCGTCTGTTCCGCATGGGCGGGCGATCCGACAGCGAGCGCACTGCCGTTCACGGTGGCGCGCACCGCCTTGCCGGCAATGGCCGATGCGCCCGTGGCCTGGGGAATCGCCACGTCCAGGCTCTTGGCATGGGCGACAATGGCCTTCGCCAAGGGATGGTTTGAGCCGGACTCGACAGCGGCGGCAAGCGCAAGGACCTGTTGATGCTTGAACAGCCCGAAGGGCAGGACCTCGGTGATGCGCGGCTTGCCCTCGGTCAGCGTGCCAGTCTTGTCGAAGGCAATGGCGCGCACGCGGCCGATGGTTTCCAACGCGTTGCCACCCTTGATCAGCAGGCCCCGTCGCGTGGCCACCGCAAGGCCCGAGGCGATGGCCGCCGGTGTGGAGAGCACCAGCGCACATGGGCAGGCAATCAACAGCAGTGCGAGGCCGCGGTACAGCCAGGTACCCCAGTCGCCACCCATGGCAAGTGGCGGAACCACCACGATCAACGCCGCGATGGCCATGACGGCAGGGGTGTAGTAGCGGCTGAACTTTTCGATGAAGCGAGCCGTGGGCGCCTTGGAGGACTGCGCCTGCTCCACCAGTTGGATGATGCGAGAAATGGTGTTGTCCGATGCCGTCTTCTCGACTTGTACTTCGAGCACGCCATCGACGTTGATGGAGCCGGCGAACACGTCGGCACCGATAGCCTTTTGACGCGGTACGGACTCGCCGGTGATAGGCGACTCGTCCAGGCTGCTTTCACCGCGGAGGATCTTGCCGTCCGCAGGCACCCGGTCACCAGGGCGCACCAGCACGCGGTCGCTCACGCGCAGGGAAGCGGCGGGCACTTCGCGCTGCCCGCCCGCGGCATCGAGCAGTACCGCCGTCTTAGGCACCAGGGAGGCCAGCGCCTTGATGCCGGCGCGCGCGCGGCCGGCGGCCACGCTTTCCAGCAGCTCGCCGATCGCGAACAGGAACACCACGGCAGCAGCTTCCTCGGCCTCGCCTATCACGAGCGCGCCCAGCGAGGCGACGACCATCAGCGTTTCGATAGAGAACGGCGAGCCTGACACAGCCAGCGCGAAGGCTTTGCGAGCGAACGGCAGCACGCCCGCGATCACCGCAGCGGCGAAGATCCATTCAGCGTAGCCAGGAACGAACTGCGCGATCGCGTAGGCCGAGCCCATCAGGCCGCCCAGGCCCAGCACGTGCTTGCCTTTCTTCGTCTGCCACCAGCGCTGATGGCGCGCCGTCGATGCTGCTGCTGGGGCCGCGGGTGCTGAGCCATCATGGCGGCGCACGTCGGAGACGCCGAAGCCCAGGCTCTTGATGGTCTTCTCGATGTGGCCGAGCTGCGTGGGGCCGCCAGACGCGAGCGTCAATTCCAGCGTTTCTGCGGTGAAGTTTATGCGGGCATCGGACACGCCATCCATGCGAGCGAGCGCCGTTTCGATCTTGCCGACGCAACTGGCGCAGTCCATGCCCTCGACGCGCATGGACACGTTGGGGGGCGTGCTGGGTGCTCCACGGGAGGCAGAGGCCGGCGCATGGTCATGCCCGCTGCAGGCCCCGTGATCGTGACCGTGGTCATGGGCATGGGCATGGCCGTGAGCATGGCCATGCCCATGGTCATCACCGCACGCTTTGCCGTGCGAATGATCGTGCCCGTGGTCGTGGGCATGCCCATGGTCATGGTGGCCGCCGCAGCCGGCGTGGTCATGCGCGTGGGCCGCATGGCACGGTGCAGGTGCTGCGGACATTTCGGACGCGGGCAGTGCCTGCACGTCGAAGCCCAGGGACCGGATTTTCTTGGCAATGTCGCGTGCAGTATTTCGGCTACTTGTGCTGCGCGTCAACGTCAGCGTCTCATTTGTAAAATTAACCTGTACATTTGATACGCCATCAATTCGACCAAGCGCTGTTTCAATCTTGCCGACGCAACTGGCGCAATCCATACCTTCGACCCGAAAGCCCAGTTGTTCGTCCTGCGCTCCTGTGCCGTCCAATGTTTCCAAAGACATATCAATCTCCTGGTTCTCTGAGTAATCGCCGTGGCAGGACGCACAAATCAGCGATCGGAATGTTATGCAAACAAATGAACACTTGTTTGTATGTTTATTCAAAAAAAAGAAAGAATCTCTTTCTGGCTGAACCATCCGACCGCTGCTTTATGCAGCTGCCATTAAGTCATTTTTTGTTGCGCAGCATCTGGTAGGTTTCAAATGCGGTGCGGTAGGCATCACTATAGGTATCAGGCGTCTGCTCACCAGCCCAGAATCCAGCCATTCCCGCAACCTGCCAATCTGCCAAATCACTCTTTACTTGAGCACGAGTCAATGCCACCGGAGCCTTGTAAGCCGCAACCAGCTTGAGCTGGAGATAGCTCTCGTAGGCTTGTTGGTAGGCTTGGGTGTGCGAAGCGGTGGTGATTCCGCGCGAGGTGAACGCGTGCATGCCGGAGATTTTCCACAGTTCCAAATCAGCCATCACTTCAGCACGAGTCTTTCCTGCTGAGGGCGCCTGATACATATCACCTTGGGTCAATTGCAAGTAGCGCTGAAAGGCAGCCTGGTATTGAGGGCTGAACGTATCCGGGCCGCTTTCGCCGCGAGACAACGCTTCCAACCCAGATTGCCTCCAAGCAGCCAGATCCTCCTGGACCTGTTGCCGTGTCATATCTGCGGCGAACGGTTGAGCGTTTACTCCAGCAGCAAAAAGTGCGGAAAGCAGAACAGCAAAGCGAATTTTCTTGGACATGGTCAATACTCCTTGACGTTAAAAATAATGGCGTGGTCCTTACGCCTTTCGGATACCCCGTAGACAAATAATAACACACATGAAGATATGTTCAAGTGTTTATTTTTAGAGTGCTTTTTGCTTGGGGTCTTCTAGGCATTCAGCAAGGCGCGCCGGTGTCTCTCTAGATTAATAGCCAAAAAAAGCCTACCCCTTGAAGGCGTAGGCCGGCGCGCACTCACATGTTCAGTCAATCGTCGTGTCTGTCCTCCGAAATGTGAACCGCCATGTCCTGGAGTACCTGGCTGACGTGCTGGTCGGCAATGCCGTAGAAGATGTGCTTGGCTTGGCGCTCGCCGCGCACGAGGCGCGCGCCGCGCAACAGGCGCAGGTGATGGCTGACCAAGGACTGCGACAGGTCTAGCGAGCCAGCAATGTCGCCCACTGCGACCGATCCGCGCATGCACTGCAACAGGATTTTCAATCGCGATTGGTCGCCCAGCAGGCGGAAGGTCTCTGCCAGAACAGCGACGTCACTTTGCGATAGTGCGAGGACATCAGTGGTCGTGCCGTGGTTAGAGGTCGAACATTGCACAATAGCGGCGCTGGTGGTTTTGCGGGATGTCATGGATTCAAACCCTCAAGTGAACTGCGAACCGTCTAGCACGGCCTCAATGCTTGTGACCGGGAGCGGAGTGGTCATGGTCATGATTGTGCTCACTGTGGTCGTGGCCGCTGTGGTCCTGACGGCCTGTCGTGGGTTGCAGGCTGCAGATGTTCTCGTCAGCCTCCGAGTTCCAGTCGATTCCGACTGTGGCGTGTTCGATGCTGAACTGCTCTCGCAGCACCGCCTCGACGCGCTTGACCACAGCTCGCGCCTCCTCGTCCACGTTGGGTCGAACGTGTAGCGTGGCCATCGTGCGACCGGAAGTGAGTTGCCACACGTGAACATGGCTGACAGCCGCCAGGCCGGGCACAGTGCTCATCAGGCCTTGTTCCACCTTTTCCGGCGAAGCGTCCTCTGGCGCACCCTCCAACAGGATATGGATCGACTTGGCCAGGAGCTTCCAGGCGCTGCGCAGAATCAACGCCGCTACTAGAACCGACAGGATGGGGTCGATCGGAGTCCAGCCGGTGAAGTAGATGACGATCGCTGCAACGATGGCGCCGACAGAGCCGAGCAGGTCACCCATCACGTGGAGGATGGCACCTTTCACATTGACGTGATCGGTTTCGCCGCGGGTCATGATCCACAGCACGAGGACGTTGATCAGTAAGCCGAGCACGGCGACGATCATCATCGGGCCGGCGAGGATGACGGGCGGCGCCTGCAGCCGCTCCCACGCCTCGTAGGCGATCCATGCGACGATCGCGAACAGGGTCACGGCGTTCAGGAAGCCGGCGATGACCTCGAAGCGCAGGTAACCGAATGTGCGTTTGCTGTCGGCTGCGCGGCGACCGAATCGGAAGGCAGCGTAAGCCAGGGCAAGTGCCACGGCGTCGGTCAGCATGTGGCCAGCATCGGCAAGTAGGGCTAGCGAGCCCGACAGCACGCCGCCGACAGCTTCCACGAGCATGAAGCCGAAGATCAGGAAGAAGGAAACCAGAACCTTGCGCTCGTTGGCGCTCGTCACTGTGGGGGTGTGGTCGTGATCATGGTCGTGACCATGGTCATGTGCATTGGATTGGGACATGGGCGCCTCTGCTGGTTGAGTGTTTGACTATGGCGAAATATAACACATGAATATGTGTTCATGTGATATATTTTCGCTCACCCTTCTCAGCCTCCGAAGCCATGCGTTGTGATGCCGCAACGAGAAAATGTGCCTATCCTTTCGGCCAGATACGGTGCAGGTCATCCAGAATCAGCTGGTGATGGTGCCTGCCTTGGTCTGCGTGTGTGCGTAAATGAGGGTGATCCGGCGGCAAGCTGGGGTGGTCATGCGCCACGTCAGAAGGGTCGCTGGCCGGCCACAGCCAGAGCGTCAGCGCCACGCCGGCCAAGCCGACCAGGGACATGACAATGAAGGTCGATGGCAAGCCCATGACCGCGCCGAAGCGGCCGGCAAGTGGGTAGCAGATGAGCCAACAGGCGTGCGACAGCGCGAAGTGTGCCGCGAAGATCGCAGGACGGTCCTCGGCATGGGCCGAGCGGCGCAGAAGACGGCCGGATGGCGTTTGCGCCACGCTGTAGCCAAAGCCGATGATCAACCACAGCGGCAGCAACAATGCATAGCTCGGCAGCAGTGCGCCGATCCCCGTGCCCACGACCAGTACGGTAGCGCCGGTGAGCATCGCGGTTCGGTCGGCCACCTTTTCCAGTAAGGATGGCAGAACGAAGGCTGCCACCATCGAACCGCCTCCGAATGCCGCCAGTGCCGACGCCACTTCGACCTCGCCTAGGCCAAAGCGCGCCTTCACGAGAACCACCGTGTTCACGATCACCATGGCGCCCGCCGCCGAGACGGCCAAGCTGATCGCCAGCAGGCCCCGCAGGCGTGGCGTAGCGAGATAGATGCGTGTGCCGCGGGTCGTGCGATCCCAAATGCCGCGGCGCGGTCCGGGAATAGTTGTGGGCAACCGCACGCTGACCACGAGCGCGGCTGAAACGAGGAAACCGAGCACTGTTCCCGCGAACAGGTTGTGAAAGCTGATGACGGTCAGCAGCGCAGCAGCCAGCATCGGGGAAATCAGGCTTTCCAGGTCATAGGCCAGCCGGGACAGCGACAGCGCCTTCGTGTAGTCCTCTTCATCGGGAAGGATGTCCGGGATAGTGGCTTGGAAAGTCGGCGTGAAGCCGGCGGATGCCGCTTGCAGGACAAAGATCAGCAGATAGATCTGCCAGACCTCGGTGACAAAGGGCAAACAGATCGCGACAACCGCTCGTACCAGGTCCAGCGCTACGAGCAATGACCGTCGCGGGAACTGGTCGGCGAAGGCCTGTGCGACTGGAGCGACTCCCACATAGGCCAGCATCTTGATAGCCAGCGCCGACCCGAGCACCGCACCTGCATCGGCCCCGGCCAGCTCGTAGGCAAGTAGGCCGAGCGCTACCGTCATCAGGCCTGTGCCGACGAGTGCGATCACCTGCGCGGTGAACAGGTGGCGGTAGGTGCGGTTCTTTAGGACGGAGAGCATCGAGAGACCTCAGAGCAGTCTGGTTAGCGCCTTCATTTCGGCTAGAACGGAGTCCTCATCATGAGATAGGCAGTGGTCGATGTGGTCATGGATCAGGACGCGCTTGGCCGCTGTGACGGCGCTCTCCACCGCAGCGAGCTGGCGAGCGATGTCCAGGCAGGTTTCTTCTCCTTCGATCATCCCGATGACGTGTCGCAGATGACCCTCGGCGCGCTTGAGCCGTTTCACGAGATCTGGGTGGCTGGTGTGCTTGTGCATCTCTTTCATGCAGCAATCATATCCCCCCCCGGGGGATATGCTCAAGGAGTCTGCATAGCTGTTTGCGCAGTGGATTAGCCCCACCTCGCCTCTCGATGTCTTGCGCCCGACGCCCTCTCTAAGGCGATTGGTGCTCAAAGGATGTAAGGTTTTCTTTCCCATTCATATGAATAGATATACAATTGTTCATATCTAAGCCAGTGAACAGTGGCTTTTCAACGACAAGCACTTGCTCGGAAAGAGAACACCCAGCCGGGGGTAAGTACTGATGCAACACCGATGGAGAATTGAATGCTTCGCAAAGACATACGCAAGGGATGGATATGGGCGGTATCCACGCTTTGGGCCGGCACCGTGCTAGCCCAGCCAGTAGCCGCCCCTCACGTCCCATCCAGACCAGACAGCCACATGGTCGCCCAATTGTGGGAGTCAGCTTGGCAGCGGCAGCCAGAAGCCGCTGGAGAAGGCGCCTGGCAGCAGGCCGCCCAAGCACGCCAAGAGACGGCCGGCAGTTGGGTGGCAGGTCCGATGGCGCTGGAAGCCTCCACCAAAACTGATCGGTTCAACAACCGCAACGGACAGCGCGAATATGAAGTCGGGGTGGCTATTCCCCTTTGGATGCCTGGTGAGCGCGCCTCGTCGGCACGCTGGGCGGACGCGGAAAGCCTCGCGCTATCCAGCCGGATGCTGGCCGCCAAGCTACGCACGGCCGGACAGGTTCGCCAGGCATGGTGGGCATGGCAGCGTGCCCAGGCCGAATTGGTGGCGGCGCAGGATCGCACCCGCAGCGCGGACGAGTTGGCGCAAGATGTGGCTCGCCGAGTTCGCGCGGGCGACCTGGCGCAAGCCGACAGAAACCAGGCCGATGGCGCCTTGGCGTCGGCTCGTAGTGCCCTGGCCATTGCTCAGGCCGAAGAAATCACGCAGCGCGAGGCGTTGTTGGCACTGACCGGCATCGAGAGTATCCCGTCGCAGGCCGATTCCGCGCAGCCGGAGCAGTCAGGTGTCCGAGTTCAACCGGCATCGGCACAGCCGTCCGGCGCGTTGTTGGGTAACCACCCTGCGCTGCTGGAACTGCAGCACAAGGCGCTGGCGGCCCGCCGCTCTGCGGAACTGGTGTCCCATCAGAAGTACGCCAACCCCGAACTGACCCTGGCGACCACGCGGGATCGGGGCGGCTACGGCGAACGCTACAACCAGACGATCACGGTGGGTGTGCGCATTCCCTTCGGTACGGGTAGCCGTCATACCGAGCAATTGTCCAGCGCCAATGCGCAGGCACTGGAGGCTGAGTCGGCACTCGCGGCCCAGCGCACCCGGCTACTCTCGGAAATTCGAACTGCCCAATCGCGCGAACTGGCAACCAGCACCCAGATGCAGGCCGCTTCGGAGCGCCAGCGACTAGCCCAACAAACGCGCACCTTCTACCAAAAGTCGTTCGCGATGGGCGAGACGGACATGCCGACACGCCTTCGCATCGAGCAGGAGGCCACCGAGGCCGAGCGCGCGGCGCTGCTCGCCAAGGTGGAGCATGCCGCGGCCATCTCGTCCCTGTTGCAGGCACAAGGCACGCTGCCGCAGCCGACCGAGACTTTCACTGACATCTCCGGCACGCGCTGATCGGCGCGCGCTCAACCATCCTGGAACCTTAGAAATGTCGCAATCCTCTTTCTGGCGTGCAGCTGCCTTGTCCAGCCTCCTGCTTGGCAGTAGCGCAACGTGGGCCGGCGACGGCCATGACCATGGCGAAGCCGCTCCTGCCCCCGCAGCGGCCGCGCTTCCGCGCTTTGCCGCAGTTTCCGATGACTTCGAACTGGTGGGTGTGCTGAACGGCCAGCGTCTCACACTCTACCTCGACCATGCTGCCGACAACCGGCCGGTGACCGATGGCGAGCTGACCCTCGAGCTGGGTGGTCAACAGGTAAAGGTCAGCTCACACGGGGTTGGAGAGTTCGAGGCCGATCTGACTGAGCCGCTATCCGATGGCGAGACCTCAATCATGGCCACTATTACTGCGCAGGGCCAATCGGACCTGTTGACGGGCGTTCTCGATGTTCATAGCGAAGACGCCGAACACGAGCATGCCGTCGCATCCGGCCGTGTGGTCGTACTAGGTGGCGGTGCCGCAGTCCTCGGCGTCGGTGTCCTAGCGTGGGCGCTGCGCAGACGTACACGCACCAACGGTGCACTGCGAGGTGCAGCATGAAGCGCAACTTCCGTTTCCTAATGACGACGGCCATGGCGGCTGCATTGGCTCTGGCTGCTCCCGCGTTCGCTCACGACGGCCATGACCACGGCGACGAAGCGCCGGCTGCGTCTTCCAATGGCCCCCAGCGCCAGCCTGATGGCAGCGTGTTTCTTCCGAAACCGTCGCAACGTCAGATCGGTGTACGCACCCAGCTGATCAAGCAGGAGCCCTTGGCCCGCAGCCATGAACTGGCTGGCAAAGTAATCATGGACCCGACGACAGGCGGCAAGGTCCAGGCAATGGTAATGGGCCGGCTGGTGCCCGGGCCGGATGGTCTGCCGCAGATCGGCCAATCCGTGCGCAAGGGCCAGGTGCTGGCTTACATCGAACCGGCCAGCGGTGTGCTGGAGCGCTCAGGCCAGATGGCCCAGGTTGCCGAGCTGCGTGCGGGCCAAGCGCTCGCGCAGAAGCGCTTGGCCCGGCTGCGCGAGCTGTCGGAGACCGTGCCCCGCAAGGAGATCGAAGCAGCCGAAAGCGAAGTGAACAGCCTGACCGAACGCGCCCGCGCCTTGAGCGGGGGCCTCGCCGGCAGGGACGTACTGAAGGCCCCAGTCAGCGGCGTCATCGCATCCAGCCCCGCAGTTGCCGGGCAGGTCGTGGATGCGCGCGAACTGGTGTTTGAGGTGGTCGATCCGACCCAACTGCGCATCGAGGCGCTTGCCTACGATCCGGCAATGGCACAGAACCTGGCCGGTGCTGCACTCGCAGTAGGCGGTCAGAAGGTGCCGCTGAGCTTCGTCGGTGCCGCCAGCAGCCTGCGCGAGCAGGCCCTGCCCATGCTGTTCAAGGGCACCAGCGAAAGCCTCTCGCGCTTGGCGGTCGGTATGCCGGTGGTGGTCTTCGTGCAAGAGGCGACGACGGTACCTGGCTACCGCGTGCCTTCCGGTGCGCTGATGAAGAACCCTGCCAACCAGAACATCGTCTGGGTCAAAGACCAGGCCGAGCGCTTCGAGCCGCGTGTCGTGAACATCACTCCTTTGGATGGTGCATCCATCGCTGTCACTTCGGGCCTGGCGGACGGCGACCGCGTGGTTGTCGAGGGCGCGTCCCTGATCAATCAAGTTCGTTGAGGGGCACCATTCCATGTTCAAGTGGCTTCTCGAAAATAGCTTACGAAACCGGCTCCTGGTCATCATCGGGGCGCTGGTGCTGATGGCGTATGGCGCGTTCACCCTGACGCGCACGCCGGTAGATGTCTTTCCCGATCTCAACAAGCCGACCGTCACTCTCATGACGGAGGCTGGCGGCATGGCTGCCGAAGAAGTCGAGCAACTCATCACGTTCCCGCTCGAAACGGCCATGAACGGCCTGCCCAGCGTCGAAAGCGTGCGCTCGGTCTCCAGCGCCGGGCTTTCCTTCATCTACGTGACATTTGACTGGAAGACCGACATCTTCCGGGCGCGCCAGATGGTCTCCGAACGCCTGACGTCCATGGAGGAAGGGCTAGCCCCGGGCGTGACGCCCACTATGGGGCCAATCAGCTCAGTGATGGGCGAGATCATGCAGATTGCAATCCCCATCGGTGCCAAGCCCTCAGGGCAGAAGAACGCAGCCCCGCCGCTGTCGGCCATGGACACTCGCGAGTACGCGGACTGGGTGCTACGCCCCCGGCTGATGGCCATACCTGGTGTTGCCCAAGTCATCCCGATCGGAGGCGAGGTCCGTCAGTTCCAGGTCCAGCCCAACACCACGCGAATGTCAGAGCTGGGCGTGACTGCGTCCGATCTGGATGCGGCTCTCAAGGGCTTCTCCGCGAACACTTCCGGCGGCTTCCTGGAGATCAATGGCCGCGAGTACCTGATCCGCAACCTGGGCCGCACGTCCCGACTCGACGACCTGCGTAACCTGCCTCTCGCGGTGCGTGCGGGCCAACCCATCCTGCTCCACCAGGTCGCCGATGTTCAGTTTGCGCCAGCCATCAAGCGCGGCGATGCGGGCTTCGAGGGCCTGCCAGCCGTGATCCTGGGCATCCAAAAGCAGCCCACGGCCGATACGATTGCACTGACCCGCTCGATCGAGTCAGCGTTGGCGGACATGAAGGGCTCACTGCCGGCTGGCATGGCCGAGCCACAGGTGACCTTCCGACAAGCCAACTTCATCGAGGCGTCCATCAGCACGCTGCAAGGCAAGCTCATCGGCGCATCGGTCTTCGTGGCGGTGATCCTGTTCTTCTTCCTGGGCACTTTGCGCCCCCTGGTGATCGCGTTGACCGCGATTCCTGCCTCGATCTTCGTGACCGGGCTGGTGTTCCACTATTTCGGCCTATCAATCAACACCATGACGCTCGGTGGGCTGGCGATCGCCATCGGCGGTCTCGTGGACGATGCTGTGGTCGATGTGGAGAACATCATGCGGCGGCTCAAGGAGGACCGCACCCGCCACCCTGAGAACCGGCTGACGCCCCTGGTCATCGTTGCCAGGGCCTCGATGGAGGTTCGCTCGGCGATTCTCTACGCCACGATGATCATTGTGCTGGTGTTCCTGCCCCTGTTCGCGCTGCCGGGGATGGAGGGGCGCTTGTTCGTGCCGCTGGGCATCGCCTTCATCGTCTCCACGCTGGCCTCGCTGCTGGTCTCTGTGACGGTCACTCCGGTGCTTTCGTACTACCTGCTGCCCAAGATGAGGACGCTGGACCATGGCGACACTCGGCTTCTAGCCTGGTTGAAGACGCGCTATCAGGGCGGCCTGCAGCGGGTCTTGCAGCGGCCGCGTGCCGCCCTTGGCATGGCCGCTGTGGCTGTCACACTGGCTGTCGCCGCGGTGCCATTCTTCCCGACCACGTTCCTGCCCCCGTTCAATGAAGGAACGTTGCTGGTGGGCCTGCGCCTGAATCCCGGTGTGACGCTGGCCGAATCTTCGGCGCTTGCCCAGCAAGCCGAGCTGCTGGTCGCGCAGGTGCCAGAGGTGCAGCACGTGGGCCGGCGCAGCGGACGGGCCGAGCTGGACGAGCATGCCGAAGGCGTGCATGTCAGCGAGCTGGACGTGGGCCTGCTGCCCGCCTCGGAGCTAAAGCGCTCCATGGAGGAGATCACCGCCGACATCCGTTCGCGTCTGGCTCACTTGCCCGGCTCCATCGGCATTGGCCAGCCGATCTCGCACCGCATCGACCACATGTTGTCGGGGGTGCGCTCGCAGATCGCCATCAAGGTGTTCGGCGAGGACCTGGACGTCCTGCGCGGGCAGGCGGATCTGCTGCGCGCCAAGCTGGCCGGAATTCCGGGGCTTGCTGACCTGGAGATCGAAAAGCAGGTCCTAGCGCCGCAGATCAAAATCCGCGTGGATTATGCGGCGGCGGGACGCTACGGCGTGGCCGCACCGCAAATTCTGTCCACGCTGCAAAGCCTGGTCGAAGGCGAAAAGATCACCGAGGTCATCGAGGGCAACCGCCGCTTCGCGCTGGTGGTTCGCCTGCCCGAGCAGGCGCGGTCGATTGAGGGCTTGAGCCGCATCCTCATCGACACGCCCATGGGTCGGGTCCCGTTGTCGCGCCTTGCCACCATCGAAGACAGCGACGGCCCCAACCAGGTCAGCCGCGACGATGGCCGTCGACGCATAGTTTTGTCGGCCAACGCTCAGGGACGGCCGCTGTCCGAAGTAGTGGCCGACATACGCAGCGTCGTCCAAGAAGTGCGCTTGCCCGAAGGCTACTTCATCACGCTGGGCGGCCAGTTCCAGGCACAAGAGGAAGCCTCGCGACTGGTGGGCCTGCTGTCCATCGTCTCCCTGACGCTCATGTTCGTGGTGTTGTACACGCGCTACAAGTCGGTCGTCCTATCAGCGCTCATCATGGTGAACATTCCATTGGCCCTGGTCGGCGCCGTGTTGGGGCTGTGGCTGTCTGGCCAGCCGTTGTCCGTGGCCGCCCTGGTCGGCTTCATCACGCTCGCGGGTATTTCTGTGCGCAACGGCATCCTGAAGGTGAGCCACTACCTCAACCTCATGCGCATGGAGGGCGAGGACTTCGACCAGAAGATGATCGTGCGTGGCTCGCTCGAACGGCTTTCCCCGGTTCTGATGACCGCGCTGGTCACGGCCTTCGCGCTGGCCCCGCTGCTGTTCGAGGCGTCCCGACCCGGTACTGAGATCCTGCACCCCGTCGCGGTGGTGATCTTCTCGGGGCTGGTCAGCTCCACGCTGCTAGACACCTTCCTTACACCCGCCATGTTCTGGCTGTTCGGCCGCAAGCCTGCCGAACGCCTGCTGGACGACCGCGACGCGGAGGCATTCTGATGCAACGCCTTCTGTCACCCGATTTCAACCACCGTAACCCTATAGGAGCTTTCATGTCTGTTCGATTTCGTTCCCTCACGGCCGGCACCGCCCTCGCCCTGGCATCCGTCACCGCCTTCGCCGCAGGCGACCATGACCACGCGCATGACCACAAGCCGCTGCATGGTGGCGTCGTGACCGAAGTCCGGGACGTGGACTACGAGTTGGTCGTTCAGCCCGCAGCAGCGCAACTCTACCTGCGCGACCACGGCAAGCAGGTCAATGTAAGCAACACCAAAGCCAAGCTCACACTGTTGACCGGCTCACAAAAGCAGGAGGTGCAACTCACGCCTGCCGCGGACGGAAGCCGCCTCGAAGGCAGCGGGACCTTCGCCGCAGCCAAGGGCACGAAGGCCGTCGTCCAAGTCGAACGTGGGGGCAATACCGCGAGCGCCCGGTTCGTTCTGCCGTAGTGTTCAACGTGATCGTCAGGGAACGAGCTGTAATCTGGCGACCACCTGACAAAAGGCGCGACATAGGCGCTCACTATTTCCTCAAAAACTTTGGAGATGTAAATCATGGAAATGCATTTCGACGTCATTGTTATCGGTGCCGGCCCAGGCGGATACATCGCGGCCATTCGCGCTGCCCAATTAGGCATGAAGGTCGCTTGTGTAGATGCCTGGAAGAACAAGGACGGAAAGCCAGCACCTGGCGGCACCTGCAACAACATCGGTTGTATCCCTTCGAAAGCGCTACTGCAGTCGTCAGAGAACTTTGAACAAGCCAAGCACCACTTTGGCACGCACGGCATCTCCACGGGTGATCTGCGCATGGATGTGACCACGATGTTGGAACGTAAGAATCAGGTCGTGAAGTCCAGCAACGAAGGCATCCTTTATCTGTTCCGCAAAAACAAGGTCCAGTTTTTCAACGGCCTGGCGTCTTTCACCAGGACTGTCGATGGTGGCTTCGAGGTGAGCGTCGCCGCCGATGAGGCTGTTACCTTGGTGGGCAAGCAGATCATCGTTGCCACAGGCTCCAACGTGCGGCCACTCCCCAACCTACCGTTCGATGAGCGGGTCGTGCTCTCCAACGACGGCGCGCTGGACATCGCGGCCGTGCCCGATCGGTTGGCCGTCATCGGTGCCGGCGTGATCGGCCTGGAGCTGGGCTCCGTTTGGCGCCGCCTGGGGGCGGATGTCACGATCCTCGAAGGCTTGCCCAGCTTCCTGCCAATCGTCGACCAAGCCATCGCCAAGGAGGCGAAGAAGGCGTTCGACAAGCAAGGCCTGAAGATCGAACTAGGTGCGAAGGTTCGCGAAGTCAATGCAACCGAGGCTGGCGTGACTATTCACTACACCGACAGCCAGGGCCAGACGCAGTCCTTGCAGGCAGACAAAGTGATCGTGGCTATCGGCCGTGTGCCCAACACCGAAGGCCTGAATCCGGCCGCCGTGGGACTCCAACTGGATGAGCGCGGCGCCGTGCTGGTGGACGATGAATGCCGCACCAGTGTGCCCGGCATCTGGGCCATCGGTGACGTGGTGCGTGGCCCGATGTTGGCGCACAAGGCGGAAGAGGAAGGTGTCGCAGTGGCCGAGCGCATTGCCGGCCAGCACGGTCACGTCGATTTCAATACGATCCCCAACGTCATCTACACCAGCCCAGAGATTGCCTGGGTAGGCCGCACCGAGCAGCAGCTCAAAGAGCAGGGCACCGCCTATCGAATCGGTTCCTTCCCGTTCATGGCCAATGGCCGCGCGCGTGCGCTGGGCGACACGCCGGGCCTCGTCAAGGTGATCGCCGATCCTGCCACTGATGAGATACTCGGCGTGCATGTGGTCGGCCCGCAGGCCAGTGAACTGGTGGCCGAGGCCGTGATCGCCATGGCGTTCAAGGCCAGCAGCGAAGACATCGCCCGCATCTGCTTTGCCCATCCGACCCTCTCCGAGACGTTCAAAGAGGCCTCGCTGGCCGTGGACAAGCGCGCGCTCAACTTCTGATTGATCGGAAGCGGCATCCAAACCACCTCACCGAACGCAGCTGCGGGCGGTGGGGCGCATATCGCCATGGAACGTAGGCCACGCCGCAACGGCATGCTATGCCCAACAGTTACTCGTCGTTGTGGTCTTCCGCGATGTGGGTGGCCATATCCAGCAGCACCTGGTTCACGTGCTTGTCCGCCACCTCATAGAAGATCTGTTTGGCTTGGCGCACGCCCTTGACCAGGCGAGCACCGCGCAGCAGCCGCAGGTGGTGGCTCACCAGCGACTGCGAGAGTTCGAGGGTTTCAGCGATGTCCCCGACCGAGGAAGAGCCTTTCATGCAGCACAGCATGATTCTCAGCCGGGACGGGTCACCCAGGAGGCGGAATGTCTCAGCCAAGATGGTCACGTCATTCTGTGACAGCGATTCCAAATCGGCGCTGGGACCCTTCGGTGGGGTACTGAATGGCTTACTTGTATTCATTTTTAAAATATTTCCTAACCTCGAATGGCTGTTTTCGCCCTTCAGAATTAACAAGGCAGCGGCCGCTTAGGCGCGCGCAGCAAAGAACCAGTGCGAGCCTGGCAGGCAAGGCCTCCGTTCCCCGTGCACCGGGTCATTTCTGAAACCTGACAGCATCCGAAAAAGCGCTTGACCTTCCCACGATGGTAAACCCTAAGCTCCCTCCATGTCGAATTTCAACTATGGGAAGCACACCATGAGCATGGCAACAACGAGTAGTGCTGGCGCCCAAGCAGCGGCAATCAGCCTGCCCATCGAGGGCATGACCTGCGCAAGCTGTGTCGGCCGAGTCGAGGCCGCCCTTGCCAAGGTCGAGGGCGTGGCAAGCGTGTCTGTCAATCTCGCCACCGAGCGAGCGGACATTCGCCTGAACCGTCCTGTCGATCGCATGGCGCTGATCCAGGCGATCGAGAAGGTAGGGTACGACGTGCCTCAGGGCACCATCGAGCTGGCGATCGGAGGCATGACCTGCGCTTCGTGCGTGGGCCGCGTCGAGAAGGCGCTCAAGGCGGTGCCGGGCGTCACTGAGGCTGTGGTCAATCTGGCGACCGAGCGCGCTACCGTGCGTGGCGTAGCATCCGTGCAGGATCTGATTGCTGCTGTCGATAAGGTCGGCTACGAGGCCAGCCCGGTCGATACAGGCATGCAGGCCGACGAGGAAGCTGCCGAGAAAAAGGACGCCGAGCGCGCCGAACTCAAGCGCGACCTGACCCTGGCCGCCGTGCTGGCGCTGCCTGTGTTCGTGCTCGAAATGGGCTCGCACATGATTCCCGGCATGCACGAGTGGGTGGCTTCCACCATTGGCATCCAGCAGAGCTGGTATCTGCAGTTCGTGCTGACCCTGCTGGTGCTCGCCATTCCGGGCTGGCGCTTCTATGAGAAGGGCTTCCCGGCGCTGTTCCGCCTGGGTCCCGACATGAACTCGCTGGTCGCGGTCGGCACGGCCGCGGCCTTCGGTTATTCGATGGTCGCCACGTTCGCGCCCAGTCTGCTGCCGGCCGGCACGGTGAACGTGTACTACGAGGCGGCAGCCGTCATCGTGGCGCTGATCCTGCTGGGCCGCTTTCTTGAGGCACGGGCCAAGGGCCGCACCTCCGAGGCCATCAAGCGCCTGATCGGCCTGCAGGCCAAGGAGGCGCACGTGCTGCGCGACGGCCGCATCGTGGACATCCCGATCAACGACGTGGCGCAGGGCGACATCGTGGAAGTGCGCCCCGGCGAGCGCGTGCCGGTCGATGGTGAAGTGACCGAGGGCCGCAGCTTCGTGGACGAGTCGATGATCACCGGCGAGCCGATTCCCGTCGAAAAGGCGGAAGGCAGCACCGTGGTCGGCGGCACCGTCAACCAGAAGGGTGCGCTGACGCTGCGTGCCACCGCCGTGGGCGGTCAGACCATGCTGGCGCAGATCATCCGCATGGTCGAGCAGGCGCAAGGTTCCAAGCTGCCGATCCAGGCCGTGGTGGACAAGGTGACGCTGTGGTTCGTGCCCGCCGTCATGCTGGCCGCGGTGCTGACCTTCCTGGTCTGGCTGGTGTTCGGCCCGTCGCCCGCGCTGTCCTTCGCGCTGGTCAATGCCGTGGCGGTGCTGATCATTGCCTGCCCTTGCGCCATGGGTTTGGCGACGCCGACCTCCATCATGGTCGGCACGGGCCGGGGCGCCGAGATGGGCGTGCTGTTCCGCAAGGGTGAAGCCCTGCAACTGCTCAAGGACGCCAAGGTGGTGGCCGTGGACAAGACCGGCACGCTGACCGAGGGCCGCCCGGTCCTGACCGACCTGGAGATTGCCGACGGCTTTGACCGCAACCAGGTGCTGGCGAAGGTCGCCGCTGTCGAATCGCGCTCGGAGCATCCGATCGCACGCGCCATCGTCGAGTCGGCCGTGGAAGGTGGCATCGCGCTGCCGACGATGACAGACTTCGATTCGGTCACGGGCATGGGCGTGCGCGCCACCGTGGACGGCGCGCGTGTCGAGGTCGGTGCCGATCGCTTCATGCGTGAGCTGGGGTTGGACGTGGGCAGCTTCGCTCGCACGGCCGAGCGCCTGGGCAACGAGGGCAAGTCACCGCTGTACGCCGCGATCGACGGCCGGCTGGCCGCCATCATCGCGGTGGCCGATCCGATCAAGTCCAGCACGCCCGCGGCCATTGCCGCGTTGCACCAGCTCGGCCTGAAGGTGGCGATGATCACCGGCGACAACGCGCGTACCGCGCAGGCCATCGCCAAGCAACTGGGCATCGACGAGGTGGTGGCCGAAGTGCTGCCCGAGGGCAAGGTCGAAGCCGTGCGCCGGCTGAAAGCCAGCCACGGCCAGATCGCCTACGTGGGCGACGGCATCAACGACGCCCCGGCGCTGGCCGAGGCCGACGTGGGCCTGGCCATCGGCACCGGCACCGACGTGGCGGTGGAGTCGGCCGACGTAGTGCTGATGTCGGGCAACCTGCAGGGCGTGCCCAACGCCATCGCGCTGTCCAAGGCGACCATCGGCAACATCCGCCAGAACCTGTTCTGGGCGTTTGGCTACAACACGGCCCTGATCCCGGTGGCCGCTGGCGTCCTGTACCCCGCATACGGTGTGCTGTTGTCGCCGATCTTCGCGGCTGGCGCGATGGCGCTGTCCAGCGTGTTCGTGCTCGGCAACGCGCTGCGCCTGCGCCGCTTCCAGCCGCCGCTGGCGGCGGATACCGCTCATTGAGAAAGGAGGAACACCATGAACATCGGTGAAGCATCCAAGGCCTCGAAGGTCTCGGCCAAAATGATCCGCTACTACGAGCAAATCGGTCTGATCCCTCCGGCTGACCGCACCGATTCGGGCTACCGCGCCTATACCCAGGACGACGTTCACCGGTTGCATTTCATCCGGCGTTCGCGCGACCTCGGCTTCTCGGTGGCCGAGATCACGGACTTGCTGGGACTGTGGAATGACAAGTCGCGCCAGAGTGCTGATGTAAAGCGTCTGGCCCAGCAACACATCGACGAGTTGGACCGGCGCATCGAGAGCATGCTGGAGATGGCCGCGACGCTCAAGGCGCTGATCCGGTGTTGCGCCGGCGACGAACGGCCCGACTGCCCGATCCTGCACACGCTGGAGCAGCCCGATATCAGTGACAACAAGCCCGAAGCGCGCACTGGCGCAGTGCCGCGCCGCGCGCGAGCCAACGCAGCAGGAAAAAAGCCGTGTGCGCACTGAGCAGCCAGGAGAGATATGCCCAAAATCACCGTCTTGCCCCATCCTGAACTGGCGCCTGAGGGAGCCGAACTGAACGTGCCAGCAGGCACTTCGATCTGCGAGGCCCTGCTGGACAACGGCATCGAGATCGAGCATGCCTGCGACATGAGCTGTGCCTGCACGACCTGTCACTGCATCGTGCGCAAGGGGTTCGATTCTCTAAACGAAGTCGAGGAATGCGAGGACGATCTGCTCGACCGGGCCTGGGGACTGGAGGCGCAGTCGCGGCTGAGCTGCCAGGCCATCGTTGCGACCGAAGACCTGACCGTCGAGATCCCCAAGTACACGATCAACCATGCCAAGGAGAACCACTAGGAGCCTGCGTGCTGCCTCAGGCGCACCGGCCTGCGGCAGGGTTGCTCTGGCAGATGGAGGACTGACGGCATTGCCGCCAGATAACCAACCCGTGGGCCAGACCAACCCGCGAGCCAGGTGTCTACACTCCCTTTGCACGGTCGTCGGTTAGGCTGGAAAGGTCATCAACGTCCTTAAATCCGTGACGGCCGGCCCATGGAAAGTCCCACAGGAGAAGTCCTGCATGTCTGCGCCCAAGCTAGCCACGCTCTACCGAATGGTCATGCCCGGCCATACCTGCCCCTACGGGCTGAAGTCGCTCGATCTGCTCAACCGCAAGGGCTACGAGGTCGAGGACAAACACTTGGCAAGCCGCGAGCAGACGGATGCGTTCAAGAAGGAGCATGGCATCGAGACCACGCCCCAGGTCTTCATAAACGGGCGGCGCGTGGGCGGCTACGACGACCTACGCAAATTCTTCGGCATGTCCGTGAAGGACAAGAACGCCGTGACCTAGACCCCTGTGATCGCGCTGTTCGCCACGGCGGCCGCAATGGCGCTGGCGGCGAGCTGGGCGGCCTTCGGCCAAGTCTAGAGCATTCAGGCGGCAGAGTGGTTCGTGGCCTTTGCCATGTGCCTCCTGGCGCTGCAGAAGCTCAAGGACGTGGACGGCTTCGCGACGACCTGCTGGCCAAGCGCTGGGTTCGGTATGCCTATTTCTACCCGTTCGCGGAGGCCATCGCAGGCGTCCAGATGGTCGCGGGCGTGGGGATGTGGGTGTCGATTCCGTTGGCGCTGTTCATCGGGACCGTCGGGGCCGTGTCGGTTTTCAAGGCGGTCTATGTCGATCGCCGGGAACTCAAGTGCGCCTGCGTGGGCGGGGACAGCAACGTGCCGCTGGGCTTCGTGTCCCTGACCGAGAACCTGATGATGGTGGCGATGGCCCTGTGGCCAAGGTCGGCCTACCTTGGGATGCACTGAGCGCCGCGCCAGGTACGGCGCAGCGCACGTGCTCGCATCGGCCGTCCTGTGTGCATGCCGGCCACGATGCGGTGTTACTGCGCGCGCGGCGGGAAGCCAGCTTCGCTCAGGGCCGCGGCGATCTGCTCTTGCGAGGCCGAGGTCTGGACCTCGACACGGCGGGTCGGCGGGTCCGTGACGATCTTGGCGTTGGGGTCGATCATTTGGATCGTTTTCGTCACAGTGCGGGCGCAGCCGCCGCAGGTCATGTCTTCGAGATGGAATTGCATGGAAAACTCCTTTCGGGTTGGGGTGTTTGAAGTGTGCTCCTTGCCACCGTTGGAAGGTCAATCGCTATTTGCATCCCCGCCACACCAACCGGCCGAATGCTCATAGGGGCAAGGCCGTGGTGCTCTTTACGCGATCCAGCACGAAGCTGGTCTTGCAGTCCTGCACGCTGGGGTGCTTGAGCAGCGTGTCGAGCACGAAGCGGGAGTAGTGAGCCATGTCCATGACGACCACCCGCAGCAGATAGTCCATGTCGCCGGTCAGCGCATGGCACTCCACAACCTCTGGCCAGTTCTGGACAGACGCGCGGAACACGTCCATGGGATTGCGCTTGTGCGAGTCGGAGTACTGGGCCGACTTCTACACGAAGTTCTTCAACTTCCAAGAGATCCGCTACTTCGACATCAACGGCGAGTACACCGGCCTAGCCTCCAAGGCGATGAGCGCGCCGGACGGCCTGATCCGCATCCCGCTGAACGAGGAAGCACGCCAGGGCGGCGGCCAGATTGAGGAATTCTTGATGCAGTTCAGCGGCGAGGGCATCCAGCACATCGCCCTGCTGTGCGACAACCTACTCGATGCGCTCGACCGCGTGCAGATGGCCGGTATCCCGCTGCTGACCGCCCCCAACGACATCTATTACGCAAACTTGGAAAAGCGCCTGCCCGGCCATGGCCAGCCCGTACCCGAGTTGCAGGCGCGCGGCATTCTGCTCGACGGCACGACCGAAGGCGGCCAGCCCCGCCTGCTGCTGCAGATATTCTCCGAGCCGCTGCTTGGCCCGGTGTTCTTCGAGTTCATCGAGCGCAAGGGCAACTACCGCGAGGGCTTCGGCGAAGGAAACTTCGGTGCCTTGTTCGAGTCGATGGAACGCGACCAGATCAACCGTGGCTCGTTGGAAATCAACCCGGCCTGATTTGGGCCTTTCCATGAAGGCAGAGCGCCTTCAGTCCTACATCTCGCGAGCCCCTCTGTGGGCTCGCGCTACTTTGGCGTCAGTACTGCCTTAGCCGCTCAAGCATTGAGCGGGTTGGCTTCGGCGTCACGTTCCGAAACAGTTGCTACCGCCCTTGACTTGAGTTAATACATGAACATATGTATTCTTATTCAGATACACCGATGGCCTTTTTCCTCGCCCTGAAGAGGGACCCAGCACTACGTCGCCCCCTCTAAGCGCACTTCGGCAGCAATGCGCCGTGGCCAACCCAATGACCAGGATTGCTGAAGGACGTGCCCATGGAACTTCGTCATTTGCGCTGCTTCGTGGCTCTCGCCGAAGAGCTGCATTTCACCCGTGCTGCGGAGCGCTTGCACATCGAGCAGCCGCCGCTGTCCCGCACGATCAAGGAATTGGAAGACGAACTGGGGGTGCTGCTCTTTGACCGCGATCGGCGGGGAACGCGGTTGACGCCAGCGGGCACCACCTTCCTTCAGGACATTCGCAGGCTGTTCACCAACCTGGAGCAGGCACGAGAAAACGTCAGGGCGATCGCCGCAGGCCTAAGAGGCAGCGTGCGCATCGCCATCTCCGATGGCGCCATCGACCCGCGGCTGTCTGCACTTCTTGCCCTGTGCCGCCAGGAGGAGCCGGAGATCGAAATACGGCTCTCCGAGGTCACCCTGGCGGAACAGTTGCGGGGACTGCGATCCGGCGACTTCGCGATCGGTTTCGCACACACCGCGGACGTCGGCGACGGACTGGTGACGGAGCCCATCTGGCAGGACCCGCTGGTGGTGACCGTGCCGATCCGGCACCCGTTGCTGGCCCACAAGGAAGTGTCGCTACGTGAACTCGTGAGTTACCCGCTGGTGATGTGCGATCCGCAGCTTTGCGAGGGCTACTGCCGCGAATTGACCCGGCTGCTACATCCCCTGGAGCGCGAGTCCACCATCGTTGAGCATGTCTCGTCGCTGGACATGATGCTCACATTGGTCGGAGCTGGTTACGGCATCGGCTTCGCAACGGCGACCCGAATCGCGGCGTGTCAACGTCCCGACGTGGTGATCCGGCCGTTGGCGCTCGATTCGGCCGTCATCATCACCTACCTGCTTCGGCCCGAAGGCGGTAGCGGACTATCCGCACCCGTAGAGCGCTTCATCGAGCGTTTGCGTTCGCCAAAGAGCGATTAGCTACGACGCCTGCGCCACATCCGGCGTCACGCATCGCCCTGAAGGTAGAGGTTGCGCTCCGTGGCCGTCATCAGTTCGGCCGAGCTGATCTTGAGAGCCAGGGAAATTTTTAGAATGAGAGCGAGTGTCGGCATGTGCTCGCCGCGCTCAATCTTGCCCATGTGCGAGCGCGCGATCCCCGCCAAGCCCGCGAACTCATCCTGAGCAATCCCCTGAGCCAGGCGAGCGGCTCGCACCGCTTGCCCGAACGCCAACGCCGGTGCGGACTCATAGGTGGTTACTCCGGCGGGCCGTCCAGGCCGAATAGTGCGCTTCTGCATTCGCAGAAGCGTCATGGAATCACTGATCTTTAACCACGTTAAAGATATCTCTTGAGTATGATGTCGGCTGCTCTTTTCGATCCCGTTGCCTCTTGGGGGCATCCATGCACAACGCCATCAGACCGTCCCCGAATTTCACACTCGCCATAGCGCCAGGTGTGCCGTCTTCACGGCTGTCGGCGCTGCTTGCACTGCAGCGAGCGCACGAGCCGGGTGTCGCGATCGCCGTGCGTGAAGTTTCGGATCAAGAGCTGGTAACGGGCCTGCATGAGGGCCGCTACGACGCGGGGCTATCTCTTAGCAGTGCGGGGGATCACCTGACGAGTAGCCGGAGGCTGTGGTGCGAAAGCATGGCCGTCGCGATACCACCGCGGTTCCGTTTGGTTGATCAGGCGAAGCTCACCATCTCCGATCTTCAGGACTATCCAATCTATCGCTGGCAGGCGGAGGCTTGTCCCTTGCTGGACGAGAGGTTGGCCTCCCTGATGCCAGTGGACCAAGAGAACATCCTGCCTGCAACTTCATTCGAGATGATGGCGCTGTGGGTTTCAGCCGGCTACGGCATCGGCGTATGCGCGCAATCGCGCATCGAGCGTGCCCATCAATGGGGGGTAAGCATGCGACCGCTCGCCGATGGCCCCTATGAGATCGTGACGTACCTCCAACGGCCCCACGCGCAAGCAGATTCTGCTGCCAAGCGTTTCGAGCGCAGGGCGCTGCAGATCGCCGAGGCAGGCGCCCTGTAGCAGGCACTCCTATAGGCCGGAGCCGTCTCATCCCGGCCATAGGTTGCAGCATGGGACTAGACCGGACTAGACCCCTTCAAGCACCGCTGCGCTGTCCACCAGTCGGCGGACGCTCTGCCGCACGTCCTCGGGGATGGGCCGCGGGGCAACGGCCTCGGGCACATCCGCATGGTGCTGGTAGTCGCCCATGAGAACCCGGATGATTGCGGGCACGTTCGTTGGCGTGACCGCATCAATGGCCGCACGATCACCCAGGTCGGGGTGAGGCTGGGTCAGCATGCGGTACAGGTCCCACGAATCGGCGTGCGGGCATTGGTTCATGAGCACTTGGGCCAGCTTGTGCTTGAGCGGCACCAGTTGCCAGTCGGGAACCCGCTGCCCCCGGTTGCCCAGGCTGATCGACAGCAGCTTGCCCGCCTTCAGCTCGCGGTTGATCTGGTCCTTGGACTTCCCGGCCAGCTTGCCGAACAGCGGGACCGGCAGATTGTTCGGCGACTCGTAGATGGCCAGCATTTCCTCGCGCTCGCGCTGGATCGCGGAGACTTCCGGCTCCGGGGCATGCACCGGAGGCGGCGGCACCTGCGACAGCCGCTGGAACATGATTCCGCCGCTGTTGGGGGTCACGACGATAGGCGTGGCCACCACGGGCGGCACGCCGGGGACAACAGGCTCAGCAGTCGTGGAGACCGCGCCCACCACTTCCTCCACTTCCGCCATTGCCGGCACCCCGTCGATACGGATGGTCAGATGCGCGCTCGCGGCTTCGACTTCACCCTGTTCGAGCAGGTCAAGACGGTCTGCCCAGTCCTGCATCATGCGACGCCGAGGCTCCACGTACTTGGCGTGGTTGTAGGCCGAACTCACCTTGTTGGGGTCGGAGTGCGAAAGCTGAGCGTCCACCCAAATCTTCGGGTATCCGATCTCGTTGAGCGCGGTCGAGATGGTGCCGCGGATGCCGTGGCCGGTCAGGCGCCCCTCGTAGCCCATGAGCTGCACGGCCTTGTTGAGGGTGTTCTCGCTGATGCGCTTCTTGAGTTCGCTGCGATGCGACAGCAGGTACTTCTGCGCTGAACGCATCACGCCCAGGAGATAGCGCACGATCTCGATGGCCTGCAGGGACAGGGGCACGATGTAGGGCGGCACGTCCTGCGGCCGCTTGCCGGCCTTGCGCATTTCGTCCTGGAGTTGCTTGACGACCTGCGGCGGGATGATCCACAAGCCGCGGTCGAGGTCGAATTGCTCAGGCTCGGCCAGGCGCAACTCGCCCGTGCGCACCCCCGTCAGGAACAGCAGCCGGACGCCAAGCTGGGTCTGCCAGCCCCGGGGGTTGTAGCGCCGGAGCTTCTGAAGGAACTCGGGCAGCTCGGGCAGGTGCAGATAGGGGTTGTGGGCCACCGGGGGCTTGGGCTCGGCCACCACGTCCAGGTCCGCGGCCGGATTGACTTCCAGCCCTTCGGCGATGACCAGGGCATAGCGGAACATCTGGTTGAACCAGGTGCGGACCTTCTCGGCGGTGGTGAACGCCTTGCGTTTCTCGATCGCCGCCACGACGCCCACGAGCTGGGGCCGTCGAATGTCGTAGATCGACATCTTCCCCAGGGTAGGCAGCACGTCCTTGTTGAAGATGCGCAGGATCTGCGAAAGCGTGCTCTGACGGCCTTCCTTGAGTTCCTTGCGGCGATGCTCGACCCAAGCATCGAAGACGTTCTTGAAGGTGTATTCGCCCGCCAGCTTGGCCGCGTGCCGGCGCTGGTCGCGTTCGATTTGGGGATCAATGCCCTTGGCGAGCAGAACCTGAGCCTTGTCCCGCTCGGCGCGGGCCTCGCGCAGACTGAGGGCGGGATAGCCACCCAGGGACATGCGCTTTTGCTTGCCCAGCCAGTAGTATCGGAAGATCCACGACTTGCCGCCTGCGGCAGAGACCATCAGGCCCAGGCAGTCGTTATCGGAGAGGGTGTAGCGCTTGCCGGTGGTTCTTGCCTGCCGGACTGTCAGATCAGAGAGTGCCATTTCGAGGCTCCTAAGTTATGACTTAGGCCTAATGCTCGTCATGGTTCCCGCTCAGCCCCAGCAACTATCCGGTAGCCGTCCCAACCGTATTCTTGTGCCTCAATTGGTCACTCAAAAACGGTAGCTGTGGGTGGATTTCCGTGGCGCTCGCTGGAATGAAAAAAGGGGCCAAAGCCCCTCTTTTCAACGACTTACAGACGTCAGTAGAAGTCTGTAGATCACTATCTGGAGCGGGAAACGAGACTCGAACTCGCGACCCCGACCTTGGCAAGGTCGTGCTCTACCAACTGAGCTATTCCCGCGTCGTGATGGGTGCCATTCTAGCGATTTCTAAAACAGCGTCAACCCCTTGATTCAAAAAAACTTTTATTTCTGCTCAGAGCCTTCGCGCAGGTGCGGCCAGGCGGCCAGCAGGTAGTGCACCATCGACCACAGTGTCAGCCCCGCCGCCACCAGCAGCAGCGCGTAGCCGAGGATTACCCAGAAGGTCACCGCTGGCGGGTTGCCCAGCAGGATCACCAGCGCCAGCATCTGCGCCGCGGTTTTCCACTTGCCAAGGTTGGACACCGCCACATGCGCGCGCGCGCCCAGCTCGGCCATCCACTCGCGCAGCGCCGAAACCACGATCTCGCGGCCGATGATCACCGCGGCCGGCAGGGTCAGCCAGAAGTTGGCGTGGGTCTGCACCAGCAGCACCAGGGCCACCGCCACCATCAGCTTGTCGGCCACAGGGTCGAGGAAGGCACCGAACGGCGTGCTCTGCTGCAGGCGGCGCGCCAGGTAGCCGTCCAGCCAGTCGGTGGCGGCGGCAACGGCGAACACGCTGCTGGCGGCCATGTAGCTCCAGTGGTAGGGCATATAGAACAGCAGGATGAAGATCGGGATGAGCAGGACGCGTAGAACGGTGAGCAGGTTTGGAATATTCATCGGTACGACTGGCCGCAAGTTGAGCCCGCATTCTACTCGCTATGCAGGCTGGCATAAATCGACTCGGCAAGCTTTTTACTGATGCCGGGTGCTTTGGCGATTTCATCGACACTGGCGCGGTTGAGCTCCTGCAGGCCGCCGAAATGTTTCAGCAGGTCGCGCCGGCGCTTGGGCCCTACCCCGGCCACATCCTCCAGGCTGGACACCCGGCGGGCCTTGCCGCGGCGGGCGCGGTGGCCGGTGATGGCGAAACGGTGGGCCTCGTCGCGGATCTGCTGGATCAGGTGCAAGGCCGGTGAGTCGCCCTTGAGGGTGAACTCATGGTGCACGTCGTTCAGGTACAGGGTTTCGAAACCGGCCTTGCGCGTCACGCCCTTGGCCACGCCAAGCAGGGTCAGGTCGCTGAAGCCAAGCTCCTGCATCACGTCACGGGCCATGTTCAGCTGGCCTTTGCCGCCGTCCACCAGCAGCACGTCGGGCAGCTTGCCCTCGCCATCCTTGATGCGCCCGTATCGGCGGGTCAGGGCCTGGTGCATGGCGGCGTAGTCGTCACCAGCGGTGACGCCTTCGATGTTGAAGCGGCGGTAGTCGGACTTGAGCGGGCCTTCGGGGCCGAACACCACGCAGCTGGCCACGGTGGCTTCGCCGCTGGAATGGCTGATGTCGTAGCACTCCAGGCGCTGCGGCACCTCGTCCAGGCCCAGCACCTCGGCCAGGGCCTCGAAACGTGCGGCCATGTGCTGGCGGTTGGCCAGGCGCGCATTGAGCGCCTGCTCGGCGTTGGTCACCGCCAGCTGCTGCCAGCGGGCGCGGGTACCGCGTACCCGGTGGCTGATGGTCAACTCGCGGCCGCGCAGGGTCTGCAGGGCTTCGCTGATGGCGGCGAAGTCTTCGTGCACCACGTTGACGATCAGTTCGCCCGGCAATTCGCGCTCGGCATTGCCCAGGTAATACTGGGAGAGGAAAGCGGCCATCACTTCGGCCACCTCCTCCTCGATGCCCACCTGCGGGAAGAAGTTCTTGCTGCCCAGCACCCGCCCGCCACGCACGCTGATCAGGTGCACGCAGGCGCCACCGGGGTTGACGAAGGCGGCGATAACGTCGACGTCGCCGCTGCCGCCTTCGATGTACTGCTGGTCCTGGACGCGGCGCAGCAAGGCGATCTGATCGCGCAGCTCGGCGGCCTTCTCGAAATTGAGGGCCATGGCGGCCTTCTCCATCTCGGCATTGAGCTCGTTGCCCAGTTGCTGGCTACGCCCTTCGAGGAACATCACCGAGTGGCGCACGTCCTCGGCATATTCCTCGGCGGTCACCAGGCCCGTGCAGGGCCCTTTGCAGCGTTTGATCTGGTACTGCAGGCATGGCCGGGTGCGGTTGGCGTAGTAGCTGTCTTCGCACTGGCGCACCGAAAAGGCCTTTTGCAGCAGGCTGAGGCTTTCGCGAATGGCGCCTGCGCTGGGGTACGGGCCAAAGTAGCGGCCCTTGGCCTTCTTTGCCCCACGGTGAATGCCCAGCCGCGGAAACTCGCCGTCGGAAAGGAACACGTAGGGGTAGGATTTGTCATCGCGCAGCAGGATGTTGTACGGCGGCCGCCACTCCTTGATCAGGTTCTGCTCCAGCAGCAGCGCCTCGGTTTCGTTGGCGGTGATGGTGGTTTCGACCTGGGCGATGCGGGCCACCAGCGCGGCGGTCTTGGGCGCCAGGCCGGTCTTGCGGAAATAGCTGGCCAGGCGCTTCTTGAGGTTCTTGGCCTTGCCCACATAAAGCAGCCGGGCTTCGCCGTCGAACATCCGGTAGACGCCCGGGCGACCACTGCAGGTAGCCAGGAATGCGCTGGCATCGAAAACTTGGGACATGAGGTTTTACAGGCTTGCGTCGACCATGCCGTGGCGAACGGCCAGCAAGGTCAGTTCGACGTCGCTGGTGACCGAGAGTTTTTCAAAGATCCGATAACGGTAAGTATTGACGGTCTTGGGCGAGAGGCACAACTTGTCGGAGATGATCTGCACTTTCTGGCAGCCGACGATCATCAGGGCAATCTGGATTTCCCGCTCCGACAAGGCATCGAACGGCGAGCCCTGTGGCTGGAATGGCTTCAGCGCCATCTGCTGGGCAATCTGCGGGCTGATGTAGCGCTGGCCGGCGAAGGCCAGGCGGATGGCCTGGACCATTTCGTCAAGGCCGGCGCCCTTGGTCAGGTAGCCAGCAGCGCCGGCCTGCAACAGGCGCGTGGGGAACGGGTCTTCCTCGCACACGGTCACGGCAACCACCTTGATGTCCGGGTGGCTGCGCAGCAGCTTGCGGGTGGCCTCCAGGCCGCCGATGCCGGGCATTTTCACATCCATCAGCACCACATCCGGCTTCAGTTCACGGGCCAGCCTGAGTGCCGACTCGCCCGAATCGCCCTCACCCACCACCTGCAGGCCATCGATGTCGGCCAGCATGCGTGTAATACCGGTTCGTACCAGATCGTGATCGTCGACCACTAAGACCCTAATCAAGCACACACCTCGTCAGCAGGGCGATTGGATCCCGCCACCTTAACAAAATTTTTCACGGCGGACCTAACGCATTCCTTCCGTAAGAAACCCCTGACGTTCAACCGTAAGCGGCCTCACTGTCTGCCGGGATTTGTCGTTGTTGGTCAAACGCCGCAACAAGTGCCAGAGTGCCGCCTGATCGTCGAACGACAACTGCCGGAAAGCCCCCAGCAAACCGGACTCATCGGCGCTCAGCCCCTCGAGCGGTGCCGGGGTGCGGATACCGCTGAGCACATAGAGTGCATCCACGCCCCGGGTTGCCAATGCCGCCAGGTAATCGACCCGCGGCGAGCGTTCACCACTCTCGTATTTGCCCTGGGCATTGGGTTCGACCCCACCGATATCGCCAAACACGCGCTGGGTCATCCCCAGACGCTCACGCTCTTCCCGCAGCCGCGGACCGATTCCATTCATGGGGGGCTCCTTATCCCTGATCACACTCATGTACGGCCTACCCACCTGCAGGCAGCCGTGAACGCCTGAGTTCACTATGCCGATGCTCACCAGTCGCGACAAGCCATCATTGAGCTATTAGTCGATCGTGCGCTGCATGCGCACAAAGCATTCGTCCTCACCCATTTCGACGAAGCCGTGGCGCTGGTAGAGCACGCGCGCCGGGTTGCTGCGAAACACCATCAGCCGCAGCAGCGGCAGGTGCCGCTGGCGGGCCCACAGTGCCAACTGCTCCAGCACCCAGCTGCCGACTCCACGCCGACGGTGCTCGGGTAACAGGTGCAACTCGCGGATGAACAGCGCCTGGCGGTCCTGGCTGAGGCTGCAGAAGCCGAGTACCGCGTCGCCTTCGGTCACCAGCCACTGCTCGCGCCAGCCCCAGGCTTCGTCGAAGGCTTCCTCTAGCCACAGCAGGTCATATTCGCGGTAGTACGGCAGCATGGCGCGGCGCGTGAGGTCGCGGGCGAAGGTGCGGTGGGTGTCGTTGGCGGGGGTCAGTTTCAGTGACATCACATTTCATACTCTTCGGTTTGCCAGGCCCGGCCCTATCGCCGGCAAGCCAGCTCCCACAGGTACAGCGATAGCCTTGAAGGCAGCGCAGTACCTGTGGGAGCTGGCTTGCCGGCGATAGGGCCAGTACAACGAACACCAATCATTGGGCGTAGCACACGGGCGAACTGCCGGGCCCACGCCGGTCCAGTTCGTCCTCCAGCCATTCAGCCAACACCCGGGCATTGTTGTGCTCGGTATCCTTGCCCGCATAAAGCAATGTCAGCGTGCCCTTTCCGGCCAGGTCCAGCAGCGGGTACCAGTGCTCGGGGTGGGCCGCCAGCTCTTGCTGGTAACGCTGGGTGAAGCCCGCGAAATCCACTTCACCCTGGTGAAACGCCTTGCGCAACTCATCCGAGGGTGCAACTTCGCGCAACCACTGCCCGTGCAGGTCTTCCTTGCGCTTGTTACGCGGCCACAGACGATCGACCAGCACGCGCTGACCGTCGTCTTGCTCAACCGCATCGTAGACACGCTTGCAGCGAATCATGGGTTTCTCCTGCCACTACCGTCCGTCTTGAGCCTAGATAAATCATTGATCGAGGTCACGGCCGGGTTACGAATTGTTTCTATGCTCAAGGCCTTCGGCACCCTTGCCACACCCCAACCGGAGCCATCATGGCAACCCCTTCACTGGCCAGTCTGCCGCAACTGGCCGAACGCGATGCCCGCCCGCAACTTGCCCACAAGCCCGGGCGTGCCACCCTGGTGTTGTTCTTCGGCCTGTTGCTGGCCGGCATTGCCTACACCGCCTGGAGCCTTAAACAGGATGTGACGGCCAGCGGCACGGTAATCACCACAGTCACACCATTCCTGCTGCTGGGCCTGGCGTTGCTGATTGCCCTGGGCTTCGAGTTCGTCAATGGCTTCCATGACACCGCCAACGCAGTGGCCACCGTCATCTACACCCACTCGTTGCCTGCCCCCGTCGCCGTGGTCTGGTCCGGGCTGTGCAACTTCCTCGGCGTGCTGCTTTCCAGTGGCGCGGTGGCGTTCGGCATCATCGCCCTGCTGCCGGTGGAGCTGATTCTGCAGGTCGGCTCCTCGGCCGGTTTCGCCATGGTCTTCGCCCTGCTGCTGGCAGCGATCATCTGGAACCTCGGCACCTGGTGGCTGGGCCTGCCGGCCTCATCCTCGCACACCCTGATCGGTTCGATCATCGGCGTGGGCGTGGCCAATGCCCTGATGCATGGGCGCGACGGCACCAGTGGCGTGGACTGGGCCCAGGCCAGCAAGGTCGGTTATGCCCTGCTGTTCTCGCCACTGCTCGGCTTTGCCTGTGCCGCCCTCTTGCTGCTGGCACTGCGCGCGCTGGTCAAGCGCAAGGCGCTGTACCAGGCGCCGGAAGGCCAGAGACCGCCACCGTGGTGGATCCGCGGCGTACTGATCCTGACCTGCACCGGGGTGTCCTTTGCTCACGGCTCCAACGACGGCCAGAAAGGCATGGGCCTGATCATGCTGATCCTGGTTGGCACCCTGCCGATGGCTTACGCATTGAACAAGACCATGCCCAATGAACAGGCCCTGCAGTTTTCCGCGGTCGCCGAGGTAACCCGCCAGGCACTGGTGCGCGGCGCCCCGCAAGCAGCACCGGCCGACCCACGCCAGGTGCTGACCACGTTCATTGCCGAGCCCAGGGCCAACCCGCAACTGATACCGGCGCTGGCGGCGCTGACCGGCATGATCGGCGAAGAGGTCAAAGGTTATGGCTCGCTCAAGCGGGTACCGGCCGAAGCCATGGCCAACGTGCGCAACGACATGTACCTGACCAGCGAAGCCATCCGCCTGATCGAGAAGAACCAGCTGGTGGTATTCGATGCAGGTACACGCAGCCAGGTGCTGCTGTTCAAGACCCAGCTGGATGATGCCACCCGCTACATCCCGCTGTGGGTGAAAGTGGCCGTGGCCATCGCACTGGGGCTGGGCACCATGGTCGGCTGGCGGCGCATCGTGGTGACGGTAGGCGAGAAGATCGGCAAGACCCACCTCAGCTATGCCCAGGGGGCTTCGGCCGAAGTGGTGGCAATGTGTACCATTGGTGCGGCGGACATGTTCGGGTTGCCGGTGTCGACTACCCATGTGCTGAGTTCCGGGGTGGCCGGGACCATGGTGGCCAACGGGTCGGGGATTCAGAAGCGCACGCTGGTCAACCTGCTGATGGCCTGGGTGCTGACCTTGCCGGCAGCAATGCTGTTGGCCGGCAGCCTGTACTGGCTGCTGCACCACATTTTCTGAGCCTGAAAACAGTTTCGCCTTCACTGGCCCTATCGCCGGCAAGCCAGCTCCCACAGGAACACCACAGACCTCAAGCCCTGTGCATTCATTACCTGTGGGAGCCGGCTTGCCGGCGATAGGGCCCTTACAGCCAACCTCAACCTGGAATTTTCAGCCCGCGTTGCACGGCCGGCCGCTCGAGGAACGCCGCCAGCACCCGCTGCACTTCCTTGAACTGATCGAAGCCTACCAAATCTCTGGCGTTGTAACGCTCAACCAGGTTACGCACCCACGGGAAAATCGCGATATCGGCAATGCTGTACTCGTCGACCATCCATTCCCGGCCTTTCAGATGCCGGTCCAGAACACCGAGCAGGCGCTTGGACTCGTTGACATAACGGTCCCGCGGGCGCTTGTCCTCGTATTCCTTGCCAGCAAAGAAATGGAAGAATCCGACCTGGCCAAACATCGGCCCGATGCCACCCATCTGGAACATCAGCCACTGCAAGGTCTGGTAACGCTGGGCCGGGTCCTGGCTGAGCAACTGGCCGCTCTTCTCTGCCAGGTACTGCAGGATCGCCCCCGACTCGAACAGCGGCAGCGGCCGGCCGCCAGGGCCATTGGGGTCGAGGATGGCGGGGATCTTGTTGTTGGCGCTGAGCGAGATGAACTCGGGGCTCAGCTGGTCATCGTTGTCGAAGCTGACCTTGTGCGGCTCATAGGCCAGGCCGATCTCTTCGAGCATGATCGACACCTTGACGCCGTTGGGCGTCGGCAACGAATACAGCTGCAGGCGCTCGGGGTGTCTGGCGGGCCACTTGCGGGTAATGGGGAAAGCACTGAGATCGGTCATGATCAACCTTGCCTGGGGAATGAACCTCTCACTCTAGAGACATCCCCGGCCGCTGACCATCACCGACCACTCATCAGCACCGGCGGCTCAGGCCTGGCCGTGGGCCTTGAGCTTGAGCTTTTCGGTATCGACGCGAACGAACACCGAGTCGGCAGTCACTGTCAGCACATCGTCGGCCCAGACTTCGCAGAGCACCCGGGTCTTGCGCCCTACCTCACCTTCCACACGCGCCTTGAGCAACAATTCGACACCCATGGGCGTGGGCTTGAGGTAGTTCAGGCCAAGGCTGCCAGTGACACAGTCGATGCGCGGCAGGCTGCCCGCTTCGCGACCTTCGTTGCGGTAGTGGTAAGCCATTGCCGTCCAGTTGGAGTGGCAGTCGACCAGCATCGCCAGCAGCCCGCCATAGACCAGGCCGGGCCAGCCGATGAAGGTGCTGTCGGGCGCGTGCCGGCACACCAGGTGGATGCCGTCGGCGTCCCAATGGCTTTGCAGGTGCAGGCCGCTGGGGTGGGAACAACCGCAGCCGTAGCAAGTGCCGTCGGGTGCGGCGAGGGCCTGGAGGGAAAGGGAGTGGTCGTTCATACGCTTCCTGTGCTTATTGATATGGGGGGGCGCGCAACGCCCCCACATTAAAACAGAAACATCAGGCCGTCTGGGCAACCACCCTGGCGCGCCGCTGGGTCAGCGAAACCAGCAGGATGAACGCGGTCACCCCGGCGGTCATCAGCGTCTCGTAGCGGTAGGCATCGCTGAACAGCATGTAGCCCAGCACCATGACGATGGTGCCGATCACCAGCCAGGTCAGCCATGGGAACAGCCACATCTTCAGCTCCAGCGGCCGCCCTTCGCGCTCGGCACGGGCCCGCATGCGCAGCTGCGAAACGGCAATCACCAGGTACACCAGCAAGGCGATGGCGCCGGTGGTGGACAGCAGGAAGCCGAATACCTTGCCCGGGAACACATAGTTGACGAAGCACCCGGCAAAGCCGGCCAGGGTCGAGAAGATGACCGCCACGGTCGGTACGCCCGAGCCGGAGATACGCTTGGTAACGCTCAGCGCCTGGCCACGGGCGCCCAGCGAATAGAGCATGCGCGACGCAGTGTACAGGCCCGAGTTCATGCAGCTGGTCACGGCCACCAGCACCACGATATCCACCAGCAGCTTGGCGCCCGGCACGTTCAGCACTTCCAGCACGCGCTGGAACGAACCTACCGCTTTGAGGCCCGGGTCGTTCCACGCCACAAGCGACACCACAAGGAAGATCGACGCCAGGTAGAAGATGGCGATGCGGTACACAACAAGGTTGGTAGCGCGGCGGATCTTGTCTTTCGGGTTGGCGGTTTCGTCAGCGGCAATGGTGACGATTTCGGCGCCGAAGAACGAGAAGATGGTGATCAGCACGCCACCGAGCACGGTGCCGAAACCGTTGGGCATGAAGCCGCCGTTGTCCCACAACCGGCTGACCCCGGACACCTCGGCCAGCGGCCAGACGCCGAATACCGCCAGGCTGCAGACCACGATGAAGGCGATGATCGCCACCACCTTGACCAGCGCGAACCAGTACTCGAAGGCACCGAAGTTCTTCACGCTGATCAGGTTGGTACCCGACAGCACCAGCATGATCAGGAAGGCGAACAGCCACGACGGCACGCCAGGGAAGTAGGCATGCAGGATGTCGGCGCCGGCAATGGCCTCGACCGGAATGATCAGTACCCAGAACCACCAGTACAGCCAGCCGATGGTAAAGCCCGCCCAAGGGCCGATGGCTTCGGAGGCATAGGTGGAAAACGAGCCGCTGTTGGGGTTGGCGATGGCCATTTCACCCAGCATGCGCATCACCAGCAAGACCAGCAGGCCAGTCATGGCGTAGGAGATGAGGATGGCCGGGCCGGCGGTGGCGATGGCGTTGGAGGAACCGATGAACAGGCCGGCGCCGATGATGCCGGCGATGGAGATCATGGATACCTGACGGGACGTCAGGCCGTGCTGCAGGGAGCGCTGTTTGTTGTTGTTTGGCGAAGCCATGAAGAACCCTCGAATGGGTCGGCCGCAGCGGGGCGGCTGAAGACTGGAGCAGAATTCTTATAAATTTCTGATGTTCGTTTTTGTTGTTTTGCAGATGCCGGAAGCGGGTACTGACCTCCTCTTCGCACGACCGGTTGTAATCGTTGATCCAGGTCAGTATTAATCTATAGGCCGAGGTCAACAAACGACCTTTTCGAAACACATGATTCCGTTATGGAATGAACTCCTTCCTTTTTTGCTCGGTATTTGCCCGTCATGTCCAAACGCCTGATGCCTTCGACCACCGCCCTTCAGTGCTTCGAAGCGGCCGCCCGCCACCTCAGCTTCACCCGCGCGGCCCAGGAACTGCACCTGACCCAGAGCGCCGTCAGCAAGCAGGTGGCGCAGCTTGAGGACATGCTGTCGCACTCGCTGTTCCAGCGCATTCGCCGGCGCCTGCACCTGACCCCGGCTGGCGCGCTGTACCTCACCGAAGTGAACAAGATCCTCACCCAGATCGACATTTCCAGCCGCTACATCCTCAGCTACGGCGACGAGACCGAAGTGCTGCGCATCGCCACCCAGCCCACCTTCGGCGCGCGCTGGCTGGTACCCCGGCTGAAGGGTTTTGGCGACCGCTACCCGCGCATTCACCTGGATATCCGCAATGAGCTGGAGCCGTTCGACCTGGTGCAGGCCAAGGCCGACATTGCGTTTTTCTTCGGCCAGGGCACCTGGCCCGGGGCAACCTGCATCGAACTGTTCAGCGAGGAAGTGGTGCCGGTGTGCAGCCCGCAGCTGCTGGCCAACCACCGGTTCGACAGCGCCCAGGCGCTGACCGAACACCGCCTGTTGCAGTGCGTGTCGCGCCCGGAGGCCTGGCATGAATGGTTCCTGGGGCTGGGGCTGCATAGCCAGAACAGCTACCACGGCCCCCGCTTCGACACGTTCTACCTGTGCATCCGCGCGGCCATTGCCGGCTGCGGCATCGCCCTGATCCCGCGCTACCTGGTGGCCGAAGAGTTGAGCGAGGGCAAGCTGGTGGTGGCCTGGGACCACCCGGTGGCGAGCAATGGCCGGCACTTCATCGCCCATGCCGAGCATGCGGCCGAAGTGCCCAAGGTCAGGGCCTTCGTGCAGTGGATTCGGGAGCGGGTGGCCGAGGGGGATTGATTACTTCCTGCACTGGCCCTATCGCCGGCAAGCCAGCTCCCACAAGTACTCCACAGCCATCAAGACCTGTGCCGTACCTGTGGGAGCTGGCTTGCCGGCGATAGGGCCGGAATGGCAGATACAAAAACCAGCTAGTTCAAGAATCCAGGGAATGACCGCAATCGAATAATTCGTTTGCGGAATAACCTGCCAACACGCTTGGATAATAAGAAATTCGAACAAAGGTCCGCGTGCCCATGAATCAGGAAAGTATCAGCCAATCCATTGCCATCGTTCACCCGATCACACTTTCCCATGGCCGCAATGCCGAAGTCTGGGACACCGACGGCAAACGTTACATCGACTTCGTCGGCGGTATCGGTGTACTCAACCTGGGCCACTGCAACCCGGCCGTGGTCGAGGCGATCCAGGCCCAGGCCGCTCGCCTTACCCACTACGCCTTCAACGCAGCCCCCCATGGCCCATACCTGGCGCTGATGGAGCAACTGAGCCAGTTCGTACCGGTCAGCTACCCATTGGCCGGCATGCTCACCAACAGCGGCGCGGAAGCTGCGGAAAACGCCCTGAAAGTGGCCCGCGGTGCCACCGGCAAACGCGCCATCATCGCCTTCGACGGCGGCTTCCACGGTCGCACCCTGGCCACCCTGAACCTCAACGGCAAGGTCGCCCCGTACAAGCAGCGGGTCGGTGAATTGCCGGGGCCGGTGTACCACCTGCCCTACCCCAGCGCCGACACCGGGGTTACCTGCGAACAGGCCCTCAAGGCCATGGACCGCCTGTTCAGCGTCGAGCTGGCAGTGGAAGACGTGGCGGCGTTCATCTTCGAGCCGGTGCAGGGCGAAGGCGGCTTCCTCGCCCTTGACCCAGCCTTCGCCCAGGCCCTGCGCCGCTTCTGCGACGAGCACGGCATCCTGATCATCATCGACGAGATCCAGTCGGGCTTCGGCCGCACCGGCCAGCGCTTCGCCTTCCCGCGTCTGGGCATCGAGCCCGACCTGCTGCTGTTGGCCAAGAGCATTGCCGGCGGCATGCCGCTGGGTGCGGTGGTCGGGCGCAAGGAGGTGATGGCAGCGCTGCCCAAGGGCGGCCTGGGTGGCACCTACTCAGGCAACCCGATCGCCTGCGCAGCGGCCCTGGCCAGCCTGGCGCAGATGACCGACGAGAACGTCGCTACCTGGGGTGAGCGCCAGGAGCAGGCAATCGTGCGCCGCTTCGAGCATTGGAAGGCCTCGGGACTGAGCCCGTTCATCGGCCGCCTCACCGGCGTCGGCGCGATGCGGGGGATCGAGTTCGTCAATGCCGACGGCAGCCCGGCACCGGCGCAACTGGCCAAGGTGATGGAAGCGGCGCGGGCCAAGGGCCTGTTGCTGATGCCCAGCGGCAAGGCGCGGCACATCATCCGCCTGCTGGCACCGCTGACCATCGAAGCCGAAGTGCTCGAGGAAGGCCTGGATATCCTCGAGCAGTGCCTGGCCGAGCTGAACTGATACTTACAAGCCCAGCTCTGCGGGAGTGAGCATGTCGGACTCGAAGGCAATCCAGCCGCCTTCGAGTTCGGCGTGCCCGTTGACGATCGGGCCGTAGTAGGTCAGGCCGTTCTCCAGGGTCACGCAGATGTGCGTGGCGTTCTTTTCGGGGGCTGCGAGCGTACCGACGAAATGCACCTTCTTCAGCGTTTCGGTCACCGCTTCCAGGCCAACGCGCATATTGGGGTTTTCCGAGGCCTCGGCGTCGCCGCCACGGTCTTCGGCGCTGATGGTGATGGTGGCGATGTACGGGTACTTGGTGCTCAAGCGGGTTACCTCTGTGGGTGTGTAGGCGTATGGGCGCGTAGAGTACGGCAGGTGATCTCCATTGTCTCTACTGGCCTCTTCGCGGGCACGCCCGCTCCCACAGGGATCGCATGTTGCTCAGGTTGTGCACAGCACCTGTGGGAGCGGGCGAGCCCGCGAAGAGGCCGGGCCTGCAAAAGGTGATCTGAATGCCCCGATCTGTTAGGGTGCCCGCCGATGCACGCCACACCACACGAGGATCCCGAGTGAGCGCCGAAGAACCCCTGATCGCCGACCTGTTCGAAGTCGACAAACGCCTGTCCCTCAAGCCCGTGGTGGACTTCAACAGCTACCTGCGCAACGCCTTCGGCGAAGGCCCGTGCCGTTGCCATCGCTGCACCGAAGGGGGCGACCAAGGCACCTACAGCCACGCCCACACCTTCACCTTCGACGGTCGCCAATGGCACCGCCGCTTTGCCAGCACCTCCGGCAGCGACGTCGCCCAGGCCCTGAAAAAGGCCTGGCTTTCGTACACCAAGGCCGATCTCAACCTGGTCGGCGCACTGGACCTGGCCACTCTCAAGACCTTCACCGAAGCCGCCCTGCACACGCGCCTGCTGGCCCTGCTGCCAGCCAGCGGCCTGGCCCGCGAAGTGGATGGCCAGTGGCAGCTGCAAGCCCAGGCCGACTGACGGCCCGGCGGTAAAGCAGGATTCTCCCGTTCTGCTACCGTGGGAGAATCCGCTCATCCGCAGGTAGTCCGCCATGGCCCGTACAACGCCCATCGAGCTGTACCGCAATATCGGTATCGTCGCCCACGTGGACGCCGGCAAGACCACGACCACCGAGCGGATCCTGTTCTACACCGGGGTCAACCACAAGATGGGCGAAGTGCACGATGGTGCCGCGACCATGGACTGGATGGCCCAGGAGCAGGAGCGCGGTATCACCATCACCTCGGCGGCGACCACTGCCTTCTGGCAGGGCTCGACCAAGCAGTTCGCCCACAAGTATCGCTTCAACATCATTGACACCCCGGGCCACGTCGACTTCACCATCGAGGTGGAGCGCTCGCTGCGCGTGCTCGATGGCGCGGTAGTGGTGTTCAGCGGCGCGGACGGGGTCGAACCGCAGTCCGAGACCGTATGGCGCCAGGCCAACAAGTACCACGTGCCCCGCCTGGCCTACATCAACAAGATGGACCGCCAGGGCGCCGACTTCCTGCGCGTGGTCAAGCAGATCGACCAGCGCCTGGGCCACCACCCGGTGCCGATCCAGCTGGCCATCGGCAGTGAAGAGAACTTCATCGGCCAGATCGACCTGGTGAAGATGAAGGCCATCTACTGGAACGATGCCGACCAGGGCACCAGCTACCGCGAAGAAGACATCCCTGCCGAGCTGCAGGCACTGGCCGACGAGTGGCGCGCGCACATGGTCGAGGCAGCGGCCGAGGCCAATGACGAGCTCACCATGAAGTTTCTCGAAGGTCAGGAACTGAGCGTCGACGAAATCAAGGCCGCACTGCGCCAACGCACCATCGCCAACGAAATCGTGCCGACCATCCTCGGCTCGTCGTTCAAGAACAAGGGCGTGCCGCTGATGCTCGACGCGGTCATCGACTACCTGCCCGCCCCGTCGGAGATCCCGGCCATCAAGGGCACCGACCCGGATGACGAAGAAAAGCACCTGGAGCGACACGCCGACGACAGCGAGCCGTTCTCGGCCCTGGCATTCAAGATTGCCACCGACCCGTTCGTCGGCACCCTGACCTTCGCCCGGGTCTACTCCGGCGTGCTCAGCTCCGGCAACGCGGTGCTCAACTCGGTCAAGGGCAAGAAGGAACGCATCGGCCGCATGGTGCAGATGCATGCCAACCAGCGGGCTGAAATCAAGGATGTGTGCGCCGGCGACATCGCCGCGCTGATCGGCATGAAGGACGTGACCACCGGCGACACCCTGTGCGACATGGACAAGCCGATCATCCTCGAGCGCATGGACTTCCCCGACCCGGTAATTTCCGTGGCGGTGGAGCCAAAGACCAAGGCCGACCAGGAAAAAATGGGCATCGCCCTGGGCAAGCTCGCCCAGGAGGACCCGTCATTTCGCGTGCGCACCGACGAGGAGACCGGCCAGACCATTATCTCGGGCATGGGCGAGTTGCACCTGGACATCATCGTCGACCGCATGCGCCGCGAGTTCAACGTCGAAGCCAACATCGGCAAGCCACAGGTGGCCTACCGAGAGAAAATACGCAACACCTGCGAGATCGAGGGCCGCTTCGTCCGCCAGTCCGGCGGCCGGGGCCAGTACGGCCACTGCTGGATCCGCTTCGCCCCCGGCGACGAGGGCAAGGAAGGCCTGGAGTTCATCAACGAGATCGTTGGCGGCGTGGTCCCACGCGAATACATCCCGGCTATCCAGAAAGGCATCGAGGAGCAGATGAAGAACGGCGTGCTGGCCGGCTACCCGCTGATCAACCTGAAGGCGGCGGTGTTCGACGGCTCGTACCACGATGTCGACTCGAACGAAATGGCCTACAAGATCGCCGCCTCGATGGCCACCAAGCAGCTGTCGCAGAAAGGTGGGGCGGTGTTGCTGGAGCCGGTGATGAAGGTGGAAGTGGTGACCCCGGAGGAGTACCAGGGTGACATCCTCGGCGACCTGAGCCGGCGCCGCGGGATGATCCAGGACGGTGATGAAACGCCGGCCGGCAAGGTGATCCGTGCCGAGGTGCCGCTGGGCGAGATGTTCGGCTACGCCACCTCGATGCGCTCCATGACCCAGGGCCGGGCCAGCTTCTCGATGGAGTTCACCCGTTATGCCGAGGCACCGGCGAGCATTGCCGATGCCATCGTCAAGAAGAACCGCGGGGAGTGATTCGTTCGCCTGTGCTGGCCTCTTCGCGGCTAAAGCCGCTCCCACAGGGAATGCATACCCCCTGTAGGAGCGGCTTTAGCCGCGAAGAGGCCAGCACACGCACCAACCCTTCTCAGTGCTGCTCCCCAGCCCGCTTCAGCAGCTTCTTGCAGCGCTCGGACAGATGCACCACCCGCAACTGCTTGCCCGCCCTCGCATACCGCTCCCGCAAGGTCTTCAACGCCGCAATCGCCGAATAATCGACAAAGCTCAAATGCTGGCAATCCAGGGTCACCTTGTCCGGGTCGTTAGCCGGGTCGAACTGGTTCAGGAACACCGTAGTAGAGGCAAAGAACAGCGTGCCATGCACCTGGTAATGCTTGCCCTCCTCTGCATCCTCATGGCTGTCGGCATACAGCTCCCGCGCATGCTGCCAGGCAAAGTTCACCGCCGCGATGACGATGCCGAACAGCACCGCCACGGCCAGGTCGGTGAACACCGTGACCACGGTCACCGCAATGATCGCCAGCACATCGCTCAGCGGCACTTTGTGCAGCACCCGCAAAGACGCCCAGGCAAAGGTCTGCTGCGCCACCACGAACATCACCCCGACCAGCGCCGCCAGCGGAATACGCTCGATCAACGGCGACAGGAACAACACGAACAACAAGACCATAACCCCGGCCACCACCCCCGATAGCCGACCACGGCCATTGGAGCTGAGGTTGATCATGGTCTGGCCGATCATCGCGCAACCACCCATGCCACCGCACAGGCCGGAAACCATGTTGGCCGCGCCCAGCGCCACGCACTCGCGGTCCGGGTAGCCACGGCTCTCGGTGATTTCATCGGTCAGGTTGAGCGTAAGCAGGGTCTCAAGCAGCCCGACCATGGCCATCAGCACCGCATAGGGGGCGATGATCTTGAGGGTCTCGAGGTTCCACGGCACCTCCGGCAGGGCCAGCTGCGGCAGGCCACCGGCGATGCGCGCCATATCGCCCAGGGTGCGTGTGGGCAGGCCAAGCAGGTACACCAGCAAACCAACGCCAAGGATCGCCACCAGCGCTGGCGGCATCGTACGGGTCAACTTCGGCAGCACGTAGACCACCGCCATGGTCAGCGCCACCAGTCCAATCATCAGGTACAGCGGCGTACCGCTGAGCCAGTGCCCGCCCTCCTTGAAGTGTTCCAGTTGGGCCAAGGCGATAACGATCGCCAGGCCGTTGACGAAACCGAGCATCACCGGGTACGGCACCAACCGCACCAGCTTGCCCAGGCGCAGCAAGCCGAACAGCATCATCACTACGCCGCCCAGCAAAACCGTGGCCAGCAGGTACTGCGCACCGTGCTGCACCACCAGCGCAACGATCACCACCGCCATCGAGCCGGCGGCCCCGGAAATCATCCCCGGTCGACCACCGAAAAGCGCCGTCAGGGTGCAGATGATGAAGGCGCCATACAGGCCCATCAGCGGGTTCAGGTGAGCCACCAGGGCAAAGGCGATGCACTCGGGCACCAAGGCGAACGAGGTGGTCAGGCCGGCGAGCACGTCGGCGCGAAGTCGGGCGGGTTTCATGGGCATCCTGTGAGGCGGTCCGGGCGGACGGTACAAAAACAAGGGGCGCGATGTTACGGAATTTGTCTGACAGCGGCCACCGCTCAAGGGGTTCTGTAACGTGAAACCAGCAGAAGCCGGGCAAATTTGCCATCATGAACATTCCACCTGCGGAGATCATGGACATGCCGCTACGCCCCCTATTCGCCGCCTTGCTGCTGGCCGCCAGCCTCACTGCCCAAGCTGCCACCGAGGTATTGCCGCTACAACACCGCAGCAGCGCCGAACTGCTGCCCGCCGCCCAGGCATTCATCGGCAAGGACGGCACAGTCAGCGCCTTCGAGAACAAGCTGATCGTCAACGCCAGCCCCGAACGCA
Organism: Pseudomonas shirazica; assembly: GCF_015168335.1. NCBI lineage: Bacteria > Pseudomonadati > Pseudomonadota > Gammaproteobacteria > Pseudomonadales > Pseudomonadaceae > Pseudomonas > Pseudomonas shirazica. The sequence goes on along the minus strand of NZ_CP063456.1, from coordinate 1,409,465 downwards.
TCGACGACCTGCGCACCCTGCTGCAACAACTGGATACCGCACCCAAGCGCCTGCTGATCAGCGTCGACAACAACGACAGCAACTTCCAGGACAACCGTGGCAACGCGCGCGTCATCCACTATGGCACCAGCAACCGTGACGGCGGCATGCAGCAGATTCAGGCCAGCGAAGGCCAGCCGGCGCTGATCCAGATTGGCCAGAGCATCCCGATCACCAGTACCAGCACCGACGGCTACGGGCGCATCCAGAGCAACACCGAATACCGCAACGTGACCCAGGGTTTCTACGTCACCCCCAGCTTGAGTGGCGATACGGTTCGTCTGCAAATAAGCACCAATAATGACCGTATCAGCCAGGAACGTGCTGATGTAGTGAAAGTGCAAAGCACCGACACGACAATCACCGGCAAGCTCGGAGAATGGATCACCCTGGCCGGCTACAACCAGCAGAGCCAAGCCGACCGTAGCGCCTCAAGCCACAGTTACAGCACCCAACGGGGTGAAAACATGACTTTGCGCGTCAAAGTCGACCTTCTCGACTGATCCCAGGCAATTCAAGGCCTCGACCAAAGGCCTTGAAACTGACTGCCAAGTCGCATTAGACCAAAGATGTAGTAAGTGAAAAAAACCACTACAAAACATTTGACAGGGTCTTTTTCCCAAGGGCATGATGGCCTCGCTCCCGCTAATCAGGGGCCCTGGCAAGGGCCTTCGAGGCGCGCTCCTCCCACCCCTGGAGGCGTCTCGTGTCTATACGGCCCACAAGGCGGTTCGACGGGATTGCGACTGCAACGAAGAAGTTGTCCCGAGGGACGGAAGCGCATCACCGCAGTACTGGCAATCGCGTAGCACCGCAGCAAGGCAACCACGAGCCAACCTGCCGGAGCATCCTTTCGCCTGGCCTGCACACCCTTCCCCTTCGAGCCTTCGCGTTCGCCGCCGCACTCCTGCGAACAGGACAGCCGCCAGCTCCTGATCTGCTCCGAGCATCAGCACAATTACCCCAAGATCGATGCGACGAGGTTTATTTCCATGGCACTGACACGCGAACAGCAAATTGCAGCCCTCGAGAAAGACTGGGCCGAGAACCCGCGCTGGAAAGGCGTGACCCGTACCTACACCGCCGCTGATGTCGTTCGCCTGCGTGGCTCCCTGCAGCCGGAGCACACCCTGGCCCGCCTGGGTGCAGAAAAACTGTGGAAGTTGGTCACCGAAGGTGCCCACCCGTCCTTCCGCCCAGAAAAAGATTTCGTCAACTGCATGGGCGCCCTGACCGGCGGCCAGGCAGTGCAGCAGGTCAAGGCCGGCATCCAGGCCATCTATCTGTCCGGCTGGCAGGTTGCCGCCGACAACAACTCGGCCGAGTCCATGTACCCTGACCAGTCGCTGTACCCGGTCGACTCGGTACCGACCGTGGTCAAGCGCATCAACAACGCCTTCCGCCGCGCCGACCAGATCCAGTGGAAAGCCGGCAAGAACCCGGGTGACGATGGCTACATCGACTACTTCGCACCGATCGTGGCCGACGCCGAAGCCGGTTTCGGTGGCGTACTGAACGCCTACGAGCTGATGAAGAACATGATCGAAGCAGGCGCCGCCGGTGTGCACTTCGAAGACCAGCTGGCCTCGGTGAAAAAATGCGGCCACATGGGTGGCAAGGTACTGGTACCGACCCAGGAAGCCGTGCAAAAGCTGGTGGCAGCGCGCCTGGCAGCTGACGTATCGGGCGTGCCGACCATCATCCTGGCCCGTACCGACGCCAACGCCGCCGACCTGCTGACCAGCGACTGCGACCCGTACGACCAGCCGTTCGTGATTGGCGAGCGCACCCGTGAAGGCTTCTACAAGGTACGCGCCGGCCTCGACCAGGCCATCGCCCGCGGCCTGGCCTACGCGCCGTACGCCGACCTGATCTGGTGCGAAACCGCCAAGCCGGACCTGGACGAAGCCCGCCGCTTCGCCGAAGCGATCAAGAAGGAGTATCCGGACCAGATCCTGTCGTACAACTGCTCGCCTTCCTTCAACTGGAAGAAGAACCTGGACGACGCGACCATCGCCAAGTTCCAGCGCGAGCTGTCGGCAATGGGCTACAAGCACCAGTTCATCACCCTGGCCGGCATCCACAACATGTGGCACGGCATGTTCAACCTGGCGCACGACTACGCCCGCAACGACATGACCGCCTACGTGAAGCTGCAGGAGCAGGAATTCGCTGACGCCAACAAAGGCTACACCTTCGTGGCGCACCAGCAGGAAGTGGGCACTGGCTACTTCGACGACATGACCACCGTGATTCAGGGTGGCGCATCGTCGGTGACTGCACTGACCGGTTCGACCGAGGAAGAGCAGTTCCACTGATAGTGGGTTGCTGTTGAAGAAAGGCCCGAGGCTTGTTAAAGCCCCGGGCCTTTCTTTTGGGTCTGTACCCAGAAATACACGGAACCTGTAGGAGCGGCCTTGTGTCGCGAAAGGGCTGCAAAGCAGCCCCAGCATTTTTTGCCTCGATGCTTAAATCCTGGGGCCGCTCTGCGGCCCTTTCGCGACACAAGGCCGCTCCTACAAAGCAATCGCGAAGCCCTGCAATACCTCAGTGCTTCATGCCCAGCTCCGCATCATCCATCAGCGCCTTGGCCATCGCGCTCAGATAGTGGGCGGCCCAGATCATCATCGGTTTCTCATCCATCAGGCCGGTGATGGTCAGTTCGCGCACGTAACCCATCAATTCCGAAGACTGCTCGCGGGCGTCACGACAGGGAATGCCTGACTCGATGCGGAACAGTGGGTGGGTGCCGTTTTCGCCTTGGTAGAACGTGGTCTTGCCGACAGTGAATTGGGTGTCTTCTGTGGTCATTTTTGAATCCCCTGAAAATTCTCGACTGCCTGGACGGGCCCTTTCGCGGGTAAACCCGCTCCCACAGGGACTGTGCAAGCCTTGAAGACTGTGGTGATCCTGTGGGAGCGGGTTCACCCGCGAAGAGGCCCGCCCAGACAACACATCACTCAAGCCTCAGTGCAAAGTCCGAGGCTCAGCGGGCATCTGCACCTGGATCAATGCCGACTCAAGCAAAGCCCGCAGCGCCTCAAGCTCATGCATCGAGGTCATCATCAGGATCGACGCCGGTGATTTGGGCTGCACCAGCAAGGCCTGATGCACCACGGTCGCCGCGCACAGTGCGTAGTCGGTGGCCTGGATCAGGGTGTCTTCGAGGGAATGGGGGTTGTGGGGTGGATCGGGGACAACTTTCAGCATGACTCGCTCCTTTCTTTCCTGTTTGGCTACCATCCGCCCGCTGTCAAACGGTTGGGTGGCAGCTATGCGCGGGTTGACAGACCGGTGGAAAGAAAGAAAGACCGGCGCACGCGAGCGTGCCCACACGCACAGCCGCCATTGAGGCAAAGCGAGTGCACCTTCTTTCAATTCCGGCCTGTCAAAGCCGTGTCGTTGATGTGCAACGGCACGCCGAGACTAGAGCGCTGCCACAGCAGCCGCAACGGAAAAAAGGCGGCAAGAGTATGTTTGGGAAATGGCCTACATGGAAGGGGTTAAATCCGACATCTCAGGTGTTCTGCGCCCGGTTGCGTCAGGGCGGCGAGGTGCCTGCCTTGGTTTTTGCGGTGTTGCATAGATCGAGCGCCGCCCGCGCGGCGCTTCGCGGGACAAGCCCGCATTTGTTGCAACGTGGCCATGCCTGTGGGAGAGGCGTTGTCCGCCTTGGCGCATGACTTGAGACAGATGGGACGGCAGCAGTTCCAGTCGAGAAATCAGGCCAGGGCAACCAGGCTGACAACCATGGCCTGACAGGTTCGGCACGTTGCAACAAATGTGGGAGCGGGCTTGTCCCGCGAAGCGCCGCGCGGGCGGCGCTCGGTCTCACAGGCGCCACATTCCTTTCATCAAGCCCATGGCAGCCCCAACACAATCCAAAGGCATCACCGGCAAAACCCACGATCAGGTCTATGCTTGAGGCAGCCCAGCCGCAAGGACCGCCCATGCCTCGCCCAAGCCACCTGATGATTCTCGCCTTGGCCGCCGCCGCCCTCTATATATATGCACTGGCCTGCGACAACACCTTGCTCGCCCTCCTGGCCAAACCGATCCCGGTACTGACCCTGATCGCCTGGCTGCGCAGCACCCCTGCCACACCTTATCGCCAGTGGATCACCCTCGGCCTGGCACTCTCGGTACTCGGCGACATCCTGCTGGCCATCCCCGCCGACCTGTTCGTGTTCGGCCTTGCTGCCTTCCTCTGCGCCCACCTGGCCTACCTGCGCGCCTATTGCAGCCAGACCCTGCGCCCAGCCCTGCCCGCACTGCTGCTGAGCGGCATCACCGGCATCACTCTGCTCGGCGTACTGGCCAGCCGCGGCCTCGGCCCACTACTGATCCCGGTCGCGCTCTACGCCTTGGCCATCAGCGCCATGCTCTGGCGCGCCCTGGCCTGTGGCGGGCTCGCCGCGCTCGGCGCCTGCCTGTTCGTGCTTTCCGACAGCCTGATCGGTATCGACCGCTTCGTCAGCCCGTTCGCCGCCGCGCCGTACCTGATCATCCTCACCTACTGGCTCGGCCAATGGGCGATCGCTTCATCAGCCAGTCATCGCTCAATCGGTAAAGTATTGACCCAGGGCGGGGCAAGCGGCGTCAGAAGCTGCTAGAACAGGCGTTTTTTGCATTTGCAAGTAGGGGGAATCGCCAGATGAACTTTACAAGACACAGAACAACGGAAATATCAGACATCAGATCAAATGATATTAATTATCATTTCGAAACTTGCAATTCGTTACCATTCGCAGGAAACATAATTAACAAAACCGCACGCAATGCCCGAATCTCAAGGCTTTCAGCCAGTTACAAGCGGCTTTTGTACTTAATCCTACGAATAAATTTGCTACAGAAATTTTACTTGCACGGGGTTTACCCATAAAATCAGCGCGATTGATTCAGCTGCGACATTTGGTCACTGCATGTGCGACACCAGGTCGCCGCTCTACACTTATTTCAGACTGCAGAGCTGGGTCTCTGTATAAGGATCTCTAGCATGTCCGATTCGGCAGGACTCATCGCCCACAACTGGGGCTTTGCCATCTTCCTCCTGGGTGTCGTCGGCCTGTGCGCCTTCATGCTCGGCCTTTCCAGCCTGCTCGGTAGCAAGGCCTGGGGCCGCGCCAAGAACGAACCCTTCGAATCCGGCATGCTACCCGTCGGCAGCGCCCGCCTGCGCCTGTCCGCCAAATTCTATCTGGTCGCGATGCTGTTCGTGATCTTCGATATCGAAGCCCTCTTTCTCTTTGCATGGTCTGTGTCCGTCCGCGAAAGCGGCTGGACCGGATTCGTCGAAGCACTCGTTTTCATAGCAATTCTGTTGGCTGGTCTTGTCTACCTATGGCGCGTCGGGGCACTTGATTGGGCTCCCGAAGGTCGCCGCAAGCGGCAAGCGAAGCTGAAACAATGAGGCTTTGGCATGCAATACAATCTCACCAGAATCGATCCGGATGCGCCCAACGAGCAGTACCCGGTCGGTGAACGGGAAACCGTCACTGATCAACTGCTGGAGGACCAGGTCCACAAGAACATCTTCATGGGCAAGCTTGAAGATGTGCTGCGTGGCGCGGTCAACTGGGGTCGCAAGAACTCCCTCTGGCCGTACAACTTCGGCCTGTCCTGCTGCTACGTGGAAATGACCACGGCCTTCACGGCACCCCACGACATCGCCCGCTTCGGCGCCGAAGTCATCCGGGCATCGCCGCGTCAGGCCGACTTCATGGTCATCGCCGGTACCTGCTTCGTCAAAATGGCGCCGATCATCCAGCGCCTGTACGAGCAGATGCTCGAGCCGAAATGGGTAATTTCCATGGGTTCGTGCGCCAACTCCGGCGGCATGTACGACATCTACTCGGTCGTTCAGGGGGTCGACAAGTTCCTCCCCGTGGACGTCTATGTGCCCGGCTGCCCGCCACGCCCTGAGGCTTTCCTGCAAGGCTTGATGCTGCTGCAGGAGTCGATCGGCCAAGAACGACGCCCGCTTTCCTGGGTTGTTGGTGATCAAGGTATTTACCGTGCCGAGATGCCAGCCCAGAAAGACCTGCGTCGTGAGCAGCGCATTGCAGTAACCAACCTGCGCAGCCCCGACGAAGTCTGATCCAGCGACCTGCCGCCCGCTCCCCTGGAGCCGGCGGCCTGGCTTCATTCTTAACGTTGACCCAAAGCGACCGAGACCATGACAGCGGACAACGCTATTTTCATTCCGCCCTACAAGGCTGACGACCAGGATGTGGTCGTCGAACTGCACAACCGTTTTGGCGCCGAAGCATTCGTCGCCCAGGAAACCCGCACCGGCATGCCCGTGCTGTGGGTCAAGCGCGAGCAGCTCAAGGAAGTGCTGAGCTTCCTGCGCGGCGTAGCCAAACCGTACAGCATGCTGTACGACCTGCACGGCGTCGACGAGCGCCTGCGCACCCAGCGCCGCGGCCTGCCAGCCGCCGACTTCAGCGTGTTCTACCACCTGCTGTCGATCGAGCGTAACAGCGATGTGATGATCAAGGTGTCGCTCAGCGAAGGCGACCTGAACCTGCCGACCGTGACCGGTATCTGGCCGAACGCCAACTGGTACGAGCGCGAAGTCTGGGACATGTTCGGCATCGACTTTGCCGGCCACCCGCACCTCAGCCGCATCATGATGCCGCCCACCTGGGAAGGCCACCCGCTGCGCAAGGACTACCCGGCCCGCGCTACCGAGTTCGATCCCTACAGCCTGACCCTGGCCAAGCAGCAGCTTGAAGAGGAATCGGCACGCTTCAACCCTGAAGCCTGGGGCATGAAGCGCCAGGGCGCCAACGAGGACTACATGTTCCTCAACCTCGGCCCCAACCACCCTTCCGCGCACGGTGCCTTCCGTATCGTCCTGCAGCTGGACGGTGAAGAGATCGTCGACTGCGTACCGGACATTGGCTACCACCACCGTGGCGCCGAAAAAATGGCCGAACGCCAGTCCTGGCACAGCTTCATCCCCTACACCGACCGTATCGACTACCTCGGCGGGGTAATGAACAACCTGCCGTACGTGCTCGCGGTCGAGAAGCTGGCCGGCATCAAGGTGCCACAGAAGGTCGACACCATCCGCGTGATGCTGGCCGAGTTCTTCCGTATCACCAGCCACCTGCTGTTCCTGGGTACCTACATCCAGGACGTCGGCGCCATGACCCCGGTGTTCTTCACCTTCACCGACCGCCAGCGCGCGTACACCGTGATCGAAGCGATCACCGGTTTCCGCCTGCACCCGGCCTGGTACCGCATCGGTGGCGTTGCCCACGACCTGCCGCGCGGCTGGGACAAGCTGGTCAAGGACTTCGTCGAATGGCTGCCCAAGCGCCTCGACGAGTACGAAAAGGCCGCCCTGCAGAACAGCATCCTCAAGGGCCGTACCATCGGCGTTGCCGCGTACAACACCAAGGAAGCCCTGGCCTGGGGTACCACCGGTGCCGGCCTGCGTGCCACCGGTTGCGACTTCGACCTGCGTAAAGCCCGCCCCTACTCCGGCTACGAGAACTTCGAGTTCGAAGTACCGCTGGCCCACAACGGCGATGCCTACGATCGCTGCATGGTCCGTGTCGAGGAGATGCGCCAGAGTATCCGCATCATCGACCAGTGCCTGCGCAACATGCCGGAAGGCCCGTACAAGGCGGATCACCCGCTGACCACGCCGCCGCCGAAAGAGCGCACCCTGCAGCACATCGAAACCCTGATCACGCACTTCCTGCAAGTCTCGTGGGGCCCGGTCATGCCGGCCAACGAGTCGTTCCAGATGATCGAGGCGACCAAGGGCATCAACAGTTACTACCTGACGAGCGATGGCGGCACCATGAGCTACCGCACCCGGATCCGTACCCCGAGCTACCCGCACCTGCAGCAGATCCCTTCGGTGATCAAAGGCAGCATGGTCGCCGACCTCATTGCGTACCTGGGCAGTATCGACTTCGTTATGGCTGACGTGGACCGCTAAGCATGAACAGCACGCTTATCCAGACAGACCGTTTCGCCCTGAGCGAAACCGAGCGCTCGGCCATCGAGCACGAAATGCATCACTACGAGGACCCGCGCGCGGCGTCCATCGAAGCCCTGAAGATCGTCCAGAAGGAACGTGGCTGGGTGCCGGACGGCGCCATCCACGCCATCGGCGAAGTACTGGGCATCCCGGCCAGCGACGTCGAAGGTGTCGCCACCTTCTACAGCCAGATCTTCCGTCAGCCGGTCGGCCGCCACATCATCCGCGTGTGCGACAGCATGGTCTGCTACATCGGCGGCCATGAATCCGTGGTCAGCCAGATTCAAAGCGAACTGGGCATCGGCCTGGGCCAGACCACCGCCGACGGCCGCTTCACCCTGCTGCCGGTATGCTGCCTGGGCAACTGCGACAAGGCCCCGGCGCTGATGATCGACGACGACACCTTCGGTGACGTGCAGCCGGCTGGTGTTTCCAAATTGCTGGAGGGTTACGTATGACCATTACTTCCTTCGGCCCGGCCAACCGCATCGCGCGCACGGCCGAAACCCACCCGCTGACCTGGCGCCTGCGTGACGACGGCGAGCCGGTCTGGCTTGCCGAGTACGAATCGAAGAACGGCTACGCTGCCGCCCGCAAGGCGCTGGCGCAGATGTCGGCCGACGACATCGTGCAAAGCGTCAAGGACTCCGGCCTCAAGGGGCGCGGTGGTGCAGGCTTCCCCACTGGCGTGAAGTGGGGCCTGATGCCCAAAGACGAATCCATGAACATCCGCTACCTGCTGTGCAACGCGGACGAAATGGAACCGAACACCTGGAAAGACCGCATGCTGATGGAGCAACAGCCCCATCTACTGGTAGAGGGCATGCTGATCAGCGCCCGCGCCCTGAAGGCCTACCGTGGCTACATCTTCCTGCGTGGCGAATACACCACCGCAGCGAAGAACCTGAACCGCGCCATCGAGGAAGCCAAGGCCGCCGGCCTGCTGGGCAAGAACATCCTCGGCAGCGGTTTCGATTTCGAGCTGTTCGTGCACACCGGTGCCGGCCGCTACATCTGCGGTGAAGAAACCGCACTGATCAACTCGCTGGAAGGCCGCCGCGCCAACCCGCGCTCCAAGCCGCCCTTCCCTGCCGCCGTGGGCGTGTGGGGCAAGCCGACTTGCGTGAACAACGTCGAAACCCTGTGCAACGTCCCGGCCATCGTCGCCAACGGCAACGACTGGTACAAGTCGCTGGCCCGTGAAGGCAGCGAAGACCACGGCACCAAGCTGATGGGCTTCTCCGGCAAGGTGAAGAACCCGGGCCTGTGGGAACTGCCTTTCGGCGTCACCGCCCGCGAACTGTTCGAAGACTACGCCGGCGGCATGCGCGACGGCTTCAAGCTCAAGTGCTGGCAGCCAGGTGGCGCCGGTACCGGCTTCCTGCTGCCCGAGCACCTCGACGCGCAGATGTACGCCGGCGGCATCGCCAAGGTCGGCACCCGTATGGGTACCGGTCTGGCAATGGCGGTGGACGACAGCATCAACATGGTTTCGCTGCTGCGCAACATGGAAGAGTTCTTCGCCCGCGAATCGTGCGGCTGGTGCACCCCATGCCGTGACGGCCTGCCATGGAGCGTGAAGATGCTGCGCGCACTGGAGAAAGGCCAGGGCCGCGCCGAAGACATCGAGACGCTGCTGGGCCTGGTCAACTTCCTCGGCCCTGGCCGTACCTTCTGTGCTCACGCACCAGGTGCCGTCGAGCCGCTGGGCAGTGCCATCAAATACTTCCGGTCCGAGTTCGAGGCCGGTGTCGCTCCAGCTGCGGCTGGCGATGCCCTGCGCCCCGACCTGGCCAAGCCAATCCAGGCCGGGCCGATCGTGGTCGGCGCATAACAAGATGATTAGGCGGGTGGTCCGTGCCACTCGCCAGCTTGCCGGCAGGCCCGAGAAATCGTGGCGTGTCGCAAGCTCACCGATTTCCATTAGCCACGCCCGCTCACGCGGGCCAACGAAGAACTTTGAACAATGGCCACTATCCACGTAGACGGCAAAGCGCTCGAAGTCAACGGTGCAGACAACCTGTTACAGGCCTGTCTGTCGCTCGGCCTCGACATCCCTTATTTCTGCTGGCACCCGGCGCTTGGTAGCGTTGGCGCCTGCCGGCAGTGCGCGGTCAAGCAGTACACCGACGAGAACGACACCCGCGGTCGTATCGTCATGTCCTGCATGACCCCTGCCTCCGACGGCACCTGGATCTCCATCGACGATGAAGAGTCCAAGGCGTTCCGCGCCAGCGTCGTCGAATGGCTGATGACCAACCACCCGCACGACTGCCCGGTGTGCGAGGAAGGCGGTCACTGCCACCTGCAGGACATGACGGTAATGACCGGCCACAACGAGCGCCGCTACCGTTTCACCAAGCGTACCCACCAGAACCAGGACCTCGGCCCGTTCATCGCCCATGAGATGAACCGCTGCATCGCCTGCTACCGCTGCGTGCGCTACTACAAGGACTATGCCGGTGGTACCGACCTGGGCGTTTACGGCGCCCACGACAACGTGTACTTCGGCCGCGTCGAAGACGGCGTGCTGGAAAGCGAATTCTCCGGCAACCTGACCGAGGTCTGCCCGACCGGCGTGTTCACCGACAAGACCCACTCCGAGCGCTACAACCGCAAGTGGGACATGCAGTTTGCCCCGAGCATCTGCCACGGCTGCTCCAGCGGCTGCAACATCAGCCCGGGCGAGCGCTACGGCGAACTGCGTCGGGTGGAAAACCGCTTCAACGGCTCGGTAAACCAGTACTTCCTGTGCGACCGTGGCCGCTTCGGCTATGGCTACGTCAACCGCAAGGATCGCCCACGCCAGCCACACCTGGCCGACGGCACCAAGCTTGGCCTGGACGCCGCCCTGGACAAGGCCGCCGACCTGCTGCGCGGACGTACCATCGTCGGTATCGGCTCGCCACGCGCCAGCCTGGAAAGCAACTACGGCCTGCGTGAGCTGGTCGGTGCCGAGTACTTCTACTCGGGTATGGAAGCCGGCGAACTGGCCCGCGTACGCCTGGCCCTGAACGTGCTGAACAACAGCCCGCTGCCGGTCCCGACCCTGCGCGACATCGAAGACCACGACGCCGTGTTCGTGCTCGGTGAAGACCTGACCCAGACCGCTGCCCGCGTCGCCCTGGCCGTGCGCCAGGCCACCAAGGGCAAGGCCGAGGCCATGGCCGAAGCGATGAAGGTGCAGCCGTGGCTCGACGCCGCCGTGAAGAATATCGGCCAGCACGCGCTGTACCCGCTGTTCATCGCTTCGCTGGCTGAAACCAAGCTGGACGACGTCGCCGAAGAATGCGTGCACGCCGCCCCGGCCGACCTGGCCCGCATCGGTTTCGCCGTGGCCCACGCCATCGACCCGAGCGCCCCTGCCGTCGAAGGCCTGGACGCCGAAGCGAAAGCCCTGGCCCAGCGCATCGCCGACGCCCTGGTCGCGGCCAAGCGCCCACTGGTCGTAGCCGGTACCTCGCTGGCCGACCCCGCGCTGATCGAAGCCGCCGCCAACATCGCCAAGGCGCTGAAGCTGCGCGAGAAGAACGGCTCGCTGAGCCTGGTGGTGCCTGAAGCCAACAGCCTCGGCCTGGCCATGCTCGGTGGCGAGTCGGTCGATGCCGCGCTGGACGCGGTCATCAGCGGCAAGGCCGACGCCATCGTCGTGCTGGAAAACGACCTGTACGCCCGCGTACCGGCCGCCAAGGTCGATGCAGCCCTGGCCGCGGCCAAGGTAGTGATCGTTGCCGACCACTCGAAAACCCCGACTGTCGACCGCGCCCACCTGGTGCTGCCGGCCGCCTCGTTCGCCGAAGGCGACGGTACCCTGGTCAGCCAGGAAGGCCGCGCCCAGCGCTTCTTCCAGGTCTTCGACCCGCAATACCTGGACAGCAGCATCCAGATCCACGAAGGCTGGCGCTGGATGCACGCCCTGCGTGCCACCCTGCTGAACAAGCCGGTCGACTGGACCCAGCTGGATCACGTCACCAGCGCCTGCGCCGAAGCCGCCCCGCAACTGGCCGGTATCGTCAACGCCGCGCCAAGCGCCGCGTTCCGCATCAAGGGCATGAAACTGGCCCGTGAGCCGCTGCGCTACTCCGGCCGTACCGCCATGCGCGCCAACATCAGCGTGCACGAGCCGCGTACTCCGCAAGACAAGGACACCGCGTTCGCCTTCTCCATGGAAGGCTACTCGGGTTCGGCCGAACCGCGTCAGCAAGTGCCGTTCGCCTGGTCGCCGGGCTGGAACTCGCCGCAAGCCTGGAACAAGTTCCAGGACGAGGTCGGTGGCCACCTGCGTGCAGGTGACCCGGGCGTACGCCTGATCGAACCGCAAGGCGACCGCCTGCACTGGTTCAATACCATTCCGGGCGCCTTCAACCCGGCCCGTGGTACCTGGACTGCCGTGCCGTTCTTCCACCTGTTCGGCAGCGAAGAAAGCTCCTCGCGCGCCGCACCGGTACAAGAGCGCATCCCGGCAGCCTACGTGGCCCTGGCCAAGTCCGAAGCCGACCGCCTGGGCGTCAACGACGGTGCCCTGCTGAGCCTGAACGTTGCCGGTGTGGCTCTGCGCCTGCCGCTGCGTATCAATGAAGAGCTGGGCGCTGGCCTGGTCGCGTTGCCGAAAGGCCTGGCCGGCATTCCGCCTGCCATCTTCGGTGCATCCGTCGAAGGTCTGCAGGAGGCAGCACAATGAGCTGGTTCACCCCCGAAGTGATCGATGTGATCCTGACCGTGCTGCGGGCCATCGTGGTCCTGCTGGCGGTGGTGGTCTGCGGCGCGCTGCTCAGCTTCGTCGAGCGCCGCCTGCTGGGCTGGTGGCAGGACCGTTACGGTCCGAACCGCGTCGGCCCGTTCGGCATGTTCCAGATCGCTGCCGACATGCTGAAGATGTTCTTCAAGGAAGACTGGAACCCGCCCTTCGTCGACCGCGTGATCTTCACCCTGGCACCGGTAGTGGCCATGAGCGCCCTGCTGATCGCCTTCGTGGTCATCCCGATCACCCCGACCTGGGGCGTCGCCGACCTGAACATCGGCCTGCTGTTCTTCTTCGCCATGGCCGGCCTGTCGGTCTACGCGGTGCTGTTCGCCGGCTGGTCGTCGAACAACAAGTACGCCCTGCTGGGCAGCTTGCGCGCCTCGGCACAGACCGTGTCGTACGAAGTGTTCCTGGGCCTGGCGCTGATGGGCGTGGTGGTGCAGGTGGGTTCGTTCAACATGCGCGACATCGTTGAATACCAGGCCCAGAACCTGTGGTTCATCATTCCGCAGTTCTTCGGCTTCTGTACCTTCTTCATCGCTGGCGTCGCCGTGACTCACCGTCACCCGTTCGACCAACCCGAAGCGGAACAGGAACTGGCCGACGGCTACCACATCGAGTATGCCGGCATGAAATGGGGCATGTTCTTCGTCGGTGAGTACATCGGCATCATCCTCATCTCGGCGCTGCTGGTAACCCTGTTCTTCGGCGGCTGGCACGGCCCGTTCGGCATCCTGCCGCAACTGTCGTTCCTGTGGTTCGCGCTGAAGACCGCGTTCTTCATCATGCTGTTCATCCTGCTGCGCGCATCGATCCCGCGCCCACGCTATGACCAGGTGATGGACTTCAGCTGGAAGTTCTGCCTGCCGCTGACCCTGATCAATTTGCTGGTGACCGCTGCGATCGTGCTCTACAACACGCCAGCCGTCGCGGCCCAGTGAGGATTTGACCCATGTTCAAGTATATCGGCGACATCGTTAAGGGCACCGGCACCCAGCTGCGCAGCCTGGCAATGGTGTTCTCCCACGGGTTCCGCAAGCGCGACACCCTGCAGTACCCCGAAGAACCCGTGTACCTGCCGCCGCGCTACCGCGGCCGCATCGTCCTTACCCGCGACCCCGATGGCGAGGAGCGCTGCGTAGCGTGCAACCTCTGCGCGGTGGCCTGCCCGGTCGGCTGCATCTCGCTGCAGAAGGCCGAGACCGAGGACGGTCGCTGGTATCCGGAGTTCTTCCGCATCAACTTCTCGCGCTGCATCTTCTGTGGCCTGTGTGAAGAAGCGTGCCCGACCACCGCGATCCAGCTGACTCCGGATTTCGAAATGGCCGAGTTCAAGCGTCAGGACCTGGTGTACGAGAAAGAAGATCTGCTGATCTCCGGCCCCGGCAAGAACCCTGACTACAACTTCTACCGTGTTGCCGGCATGGCAATCGCTGGCAAGCCGAAGGGCTCTGCACAGAACGAAGCCGAGCCGATCAACGTGAAGAGCTTGCTCCCATAAGGACAGAAAGATGGAATTCGCTTTCTACTTCGCATCCGGGATCGCCGTGGTCTCCACCCTTCGGGTGGTGACCGGCACCAACCCCGTGCACGCCTTGCTTTACCTGATCATTTCGCTGATTTCCGTGGCCATGATCTTCTTCGCCCTGGGTGCGCCGTTCGCCGGCGCCCTGGAAGTGATCGCCTACGCCGGCGCCATCATGGTGCTGTTCGTGTTCGTGGTGATGATGCTCAACCTCGGGCCGGCTTCGGTCGCCCAGGAACGGGGCTGGCTCAAGCCCGGTATCTGGGCCGGGCCGGTGATCCTCGCCGCCCTGCTGCTGCTGGAGCTGCTGTACGTGCTGTTCGTCACCCCGAGCGGCGCCGGCATCAGCGGTACCACCGTGGGCCCGAAAGAAGTCGGCATCAGCCTGTTCGGCCCTTACCTGCTGGTGGTCGAACTGGCTTCGATGCTGCTGCTGGCCGCGGCCGTCACCGCCTTCCACCTGGGCCGCAACGAGGCGAAGGAGTAAATCATGGGTGCTATCCCTCTCGAGCATGGTCTGGCGGTCGCCGGCATCCTGTTCTGCTTAGGTCTGGTTGGCCTGATGGTCCGCCGCAACATCCTCTTCGTGCTCATGAGCCTGGAAGTCATGATGAACGCCTCTGCCCTGGCGTTCGTCGTCGCCGGTGCCCGTTGGGTCCAGCCCGATGGCCAGGTGATGTTCATTCTGGTGATCAGCCTGGCAGCCGCCGAGGCCAGTATTGGCCTGGCCATCCTGCTGCAGCTGTATCGCCGCTTCCACACTCTCGACATCGATGCTGCCAGTGAGATGCGCGGATGAACCTTCTCTTCCTGACTTTCGTCTTCCCCCTCGTCGGCTTCCTGCTGCTGTCGTTCTCGCGCGGGCGGTTCTCGGAGAACCTGTCCGCCCTGATCGGCGTCGGCTCGGTAGGCCTTTCGGCCGCCACCGCCGCCTACGTCATCTGGCAATTCAATGTCGCCCCGCCTGAAGGCGGCGCGTACAGCCAGCTGCTGTGGCAGTGGATGTCGGTGGACGGCTTCGCGCCGAACTTCACCCTGTACCTGGACGGCCTGTCGGTCACCATGCTCGGCGTTGTCACCGGTGTCGGCTTCCTGATCCACCTGTTCGCTTCCTGGTACATGCGTGGCGAAGCCGGTTACTCGCGCTTCTTCGCGTACACCAACCTGTTCATCGCCAGCATGCTGTTCCTGGTGCTGGGCGACAACCTGCTGTTCATCTACTTCGGCTGGGAAGGCGTGGGCCTGTGCTCGTACCTGTTGATCGGTTTCTACTACAGCAACCGCAACAACGGTAACGCGGCACTCAAGGCATTCATCGTCACCCGTATCGGCGACGTGTTCATGGCCATCGGCCTGTTCATCCTGTTCGTCCAGCTGGGTACCCTGAACGTGCAGGAACTGCTGGTGCTGGCACCGCAGAAGTTCCAGGCTGGCGACACCTGGATGGTGCTGGCAACCCTGATGCTGCTGGGTGGTGCGGTCGGTAAATCGGCCCAGCTGCCACTGCAGACCTGGCTGGCCGACGCGATGGCCGGCCCTACTCCGGTCTCCGCGCTGATCCACGCGGCAACCATGGTGACCGCGGGCGTGTACCTGATCGCCCGTACCAACGGCCTGTTCCTGCTGGCGCCGGACATCCTGCACCTGGTAGGGGTGGTCGGTGGCGTGACCCTGGTACTGGCCGGCTTCGCCGCGCTGGTGCAGACCGACATCAAGCGTATCCTCGCCTACTCGACCATGAGCCAGATCGGCTACATGTTCCTGGCCCTGGGCGTTGGCGCCTGGGACGCGGCGATCTTCCACCTGATGACCCACGCCTTCTTCAAGGCCCTGCTGTTCCTTGCCTCCGGTGCGGTGATCGTTGCCTGCCACCACGAGCAGGACATCTTCAAGATGGGCGGCCTGTGGAAGAAACTGCCGCTGGCCTACGCCAGCTTCGTGGTCGGTGGCGCTGCCCTGGCTGCCCTGCCGATCGTGACCGTGGGCTTCTACTCCAAGGACGAGATCCTCTGGGAAGCCTTCGCCAGCGGCAACACCGGCCTGCTGTACGCCGGCCTGGTCGGTGCGTTCATGACCTCGCTGTACACCTTCCGCCTGATCTTCATCGCCTTCCACGGCGAAGCCAAGACCGAAGCCCACGCTGGCCACGGCATCAGCCACTGGCTGCCGCTGGGCGTGCTGATCGTGCTGTCGACCTTCGTCGGCGCCTGGATCACCCCGCCGCTGGCAGGTGTGCTGCCTGAAAGCGCCGGCCACGCCGGTGGCGAAGCCAAGCACGCGCTGGAGATCACTTCGGGCGCCATCGCCATCGCCGGTATCCTGCTGTCGGCCCTGCTGTTCCTGGGCAAGCGCCGCTTCGTCAGCGCCGTCGCCAACAGCGGTATCGGTCGTGTCCTGTCGGCCTGGTGGTTCGCCGCCTGGGGCTTCGACTGGATCTACGACAAGCTGTTCGTCAAACCTTACCTGCTGATCAGCCACATCCTGCGCAAGGATCCGGTTGACCGCAGCATAGGCCTGATTCCTCGCCTGGCTCGCGGCGGCCACGTCGCCATGAGCAAGACCGAGACCGGCCAGCTGCGCTGGTACACCGCTTCGATCGCCGTTGGCGCAGTGCTGGTACTCGGCGCTGTGGTAGTGGCCGCGGTATGACCATGAACCTTGCGAACCTTGCGACCCTGCAAAAGGAAACGAACCCGTCATGATTTTGCCTTGGCTGATCCTGATCCCCTTCATCGGCGGCTTCCTGTGCTGGCTGGGTGAGCGCTTCGGCGCCACCCTGCCGCGCTGGATCGCGCTGCTGACCATGTCCCTTCTGCTCGGCATCGGCCTGTGGCTGTGGGGTAACGGCGACTACACCCTGGCACCCGCTCCGGGCGCCGAGCCTGCCTGGGCCCTGGAATACAAAGTCCAGTGGATCCAGCGTTTCGGCATCAGCATCCACCTGGCCCTCGACGGCCTGTCGCTGCTGATGATCCTGCTCACCGGCCTGCTCGGTGTGCTGTCGGTACTGTGTTCCTGGAAAGAGATCCAGCGTCACGTCGGCTTCTTCCACCTCAACCTGATGTGGATCCTTGGCGGCGTGGTCGGTGTGTTCCTGGCCCTGGACCTGTTCCTGTTCTTCTTCTTCTGGGAAATGATGCTGGTGCCGATGTACTTCCTCATCGCGCTCTGGGGTCACAGCTCGTCGGACGGCAAGAAGACCCGGATCTACGCGGCGACCAAGTTCTTCATCTTCACCCAGGCCAGCGGCCTGATCATGCTGGTGGCGATCCTCGGCCTGGTGCTGGTCAACTACACCAACACCGGCGTGATCACCTTCAACTACAGCGACCTGCTCAAGGCCGAACTGCCAGCCGGTACCGAATACCTGCTGATGCTGGGCTTCTTCATCGCCTTCGCGGTGAAGCTGCCGGTGGTGCCGTTCCACTCCTGGCTGCCTGACGCTCACGCCCAGGCACCGACCGCAGGTTCCGTGGACCTGGCCGGTATCTTGCTGAAGACTGCGGCCTACGGCCTGCTGCGCTTCGCCCTGCCGCTGTTCCCGAACGCTTCGGCCGAGTTTGCGCCAATCGCCATGACCCTGGGCCTGATCGGTATCTTCTACGGTGCCTTCCTGGCCTTTGCGCAAACCGACATCAAGCGCCTGGTCGCCTTCTCCAGCGTCTCGCACATGGGCTTCGTGCTGATCGGTATCTATTCCGGCAGCCAGCAGGCCCTGCAAGGCGCGGTGATCCAGATGCTGGCCCACGGCCTGTCCGCTGCCGCGCTGTTCATCCTGGCCGGCCAGCTGTACGAGCGCTTGCACACCCGTGACATGCGCCAGATGGGTGGCCTGTGGCACCGCATCGCCTACCTGCCGGCCATCAGCCTGTTCTTCGCCGCCGCCTCCCTGGGCCTGCCCGGTACAGGCAACTTCGTCGGCGAGTTCCTGATCCTGATCGGCAGCTTCGCCAGCGTGCCTTGGATCACCGTGATCGCCACCACTGGCCTGGTGTTCGGTTCGGTGTACTCGCTGATCATGATCCACCGCGCCTACTTCGGCCCGGCCAAGACCGACACCGTGCTGGCCGGCATGGACGGACGCGAACTGATCATGGTCCTGGGTCTGGCGGTACTGCTGATCCTGCTGGGCGTGTATCCGCAGCCGTTCCTCGACACCTCTGCCGCCACCATGAGTGGTGTGCAGCAGTGGCTCGGTTCCGCTTTCACTCAACTCGCTTCGGCCCGGTAAGAGCGCTATGGAATTCACCACTCAACACTTCATCGCATTGGCGCCGATGCTGATCACCACCATCACCACGGTGGTGGTGATGCTGGCGATCGCCTGGAAGCGCAACCACTCGCAGACCTTCCTGCTGTCCACCGTGGGCCTCAACCTGGCCCTGCTGTCGATCCTGCCGGCGCTGAAGGTTGCGCCGCTGGCGGTCACCCCGCTGATCACCATCGACAAGTTCGCCTGCCTGTACATGGCGATCATCCTGGTGGCGACGCTGGCCTGCGTCACCCTTGCCCACGCCTACCTCGGCGAAGGCTCCAAGGGTTTCCCGGGCAACCGTGAAGAACTGTACCTGCTGCTGCTGATGTCGGCCCTCGGTGGCCTGGTGCTGGTCAGCGCCAACCACCTGGCCGGCCTGTTCATCGGCCTGGAGCTGCTGTCGGTACCGGTCTATGGCCTGGTGGCGTATGCCTTCTTCAACAAGCGCTCGCTGGAAGCCGGCATCAAGTACATGGTGCTGTCGGCCGCAGGCTCGGCCTTCCTGCTGTTCGGCATGGCCTTGCTGTACGCCGACGCCGGCAGCCTGAGCTTCGACCAGATCGGCAAGGCCCTGGCCGCCACCAGCATGCCAAGCCTGGTGGCCCAGCTGGGCCTGGGCATGATGCTGGTCGGCCTGGCCTTCAAACTGTCGCTGGTACCGTTCCACCTGTGGACCCCGGACGTGTACGAAGGCGCCCCGGCACCGGTCGCCGCCTTCCTGGCAACCGCCAGCAAGGTTGCGGTGTTCGCCGTTGTCGTGCGTCTGTTCATGCTCTCCCCTGCTGCCAGCAGCGGCGCGCTGAGCACCGTACTGGCGGTGATTGCCGTGGCCTCGATCCTGATCGGCAACCTGCTGGCACTGACCCAGAGCAACCTCAAGCGCCTGCTCGGTTACTCGTCCATCGCCCACTTCGGTTACCTGGTCATCGCCCTGGTCGCCAGCAAGGGCCTGGCCCTGGAAGCCATGGGCGTGTACCTGGTCACCTACGTGATCACCAGCCTGGGCGCCTTCGGTGTCATCACCCTGATGTCCTCGCCTTACGGCGGCCGTGACGCCGATGCACTGTACGAGTACCGCGGCCTGTTCTGGCGCCGTCCGTACCTGACTGCGGTACTGACCGTGATGATGCTGTCGCTGGCGGGTATCCCGCTGACCGCCGGCTTCATCGGCAAGTTCTACATCATTGCCACTGGCGTCGAGTCGCACCTGTGGTGGCTGGTCGGTGCCCTGGTGATCGGTAGCGCCATCGGCGTCTACTACTACCTGCGCGTCATGGTCACCCTGTACCTGGTCGAGCCGAACCTGCGTCGCCACGACGCCCCGCTGAAATGGGAACAGCGCACCGGCGGCGTCATGCTGCTGGCCATCGCCATTCTCGCCTTCGTGCTGGGTGTGTACCCGCAACCGCTGCTGGAAATGGTCCAGCAAGCCGGCCTGCAACTGATCGGCTGATCGCCCCGGCAAAACAAGACACCCCGCTTATGCGGGGTGTTTTTTTATCTGCACGCTTTTATCCGTGAGCATGAAGGCTTATTCACCAGGATTGTCCTGGACGGCCCCCGGCAGCGCTGCCTTGCGTAAATCACCGTTGGCCGAAGGCAGGTACACTTCCGGGTTGGGCATGCCGCTGGGCGAGAGCTCATGGGTCATCTCGAACTCGGCACGCACCGACCAGCCACAGGCCTCGTTGGTGCATTGCAAATAGGCGATCCGCAGGAAAATATGACGCCCTTCACTGGTGCGTATACGCATCCGGCTGTGGCAATGCGGGCAAACCAGCTTGTATGTACTCACGGCAAGTACCTGCAAGCATTGTTCGGGCTTACCTTCTGTGAGAATAGTCGTCCGGTTTTGTCAGTATTGGCTGCATATATAGGTGTATTCTTCAGTTTGATGCTTCTCATTGCAGGAATGCTCCTTAAAACGCAGGGCTGTATTCATAACGAGTAGTTTAAGCCCATGGAATATCATTAAACCAGTCATGGATATTAGTTATGAGTACCCACGTACTTGCTTCGGTGCTGACCAGGCTGAAGCTTCTGACCGCTACGGAATCTGACGCCGAGCTGTCCAGAGCGCTCTCGATCAGCCCGCAGACATTGAGCAGCTGGAAGGTGCGCGACAGCATTCCTTACTCACTTTGCATAGACATCGCCAGGCAGTATGCATGCTCACTGGACTGGCTTCTGCTGGGTGAACCCGAACGACATCGCGCAGGCCTGGACGACGAAGGCTGGGAACAGGACATGCTCGCGCGCCTGCGCACCCTGTCGCTTGCCGATCGCCAAGCCGTTCTCCTGCTGGTTCAGGACAAGCAACGCATCCAGCAGCTGGAGCGGCAATTGAGCGCGCTGACCAGTCGCTCGCCCAATGCCGCCAGCGGCTAGCCCCGGCGGCGCCAGCGCTGGATGAGTTCGCGCGGGTCCAGCGTATCCAGCCAGACCATCACCTTGAGGCTGATGGGGATCACCACCACGGCAGCCACGAACCCCGCCATGCCACGGCTCAGCAAGGGCACCAGTGACGAAACCAGCGGCTCGAACAGGTGGCCAACCCCCACGGTCACGAACACCAGCAAGAGTTTCTTGCCCAGCGTCAGGCGCCTGGCCTTGTTGGTGATCAACCGGTCACGCGCCGCGCTCACCAACAAAGCCCCCAGCAGCGCGGCGAACAGGACATTGCCATCCACGCCCAGCAACTCCACCAGCGCCGGGGCCAGGCTGTCGACAACAGATTTTTCAGTCATGGGCAGCCCCTCGGTGTGCGGCGGGCAGGTAGGCGGTCGAGCCCAGGTTACGCATGACCGCGGCTTCGACAAAGCGGATGTAGCACACCTGCAATGCACGCCCGTGGTCATGCCCGGCCACATCCTCGAGGCGCTTGTAGCCCCGCTCTCGCAACACCGCGCGCCAGCGCGCGAATTCGCGTGCCGCGTCGATGGCAGCGCAGCGTGCGGCCACTTCCAGCACAGCCTCACTGACAGGCCGCTTCAGGTTCAGGCGCTCACGCAGCCTGTCCAGGTCTACCCGTGGCCAGAAGGGGTCATGGCAATCGGCATAACGCCGTAACCGAGGATCGTTGCCCATGCTTCATCCCCTCACTGCTCGGCCAGCATGCCGTAACGGATGGCCTTGATCACTGCAGCCACCCGTGTGGGCACATCGAATTTGCGCAGGATGTTCGACACATGGAAGTTCACCGTCGATTCCTTGCATTCCAGGATCTGGCCAATCTCCCACGAGCTCTTTCCGTAGGCACACCACAACAGCACTTGCCGTTCACGTGGCGTCAGGCGAACCGGGGCGTCCGCCAGGGGTTGCTGCGAATGTCGTGCGTTGTCAGTCATGTTTGAACTCCACGGGTGATTGAGCGAGGCATCGCTGCCGGTCTGCAATCACCTTACGAAGCGCGGGTCGCCCAGCTCCATCGCTGCGGCTTGTAAAGAACTTTCGTACAAAACCGTCTGACGAAGGTTGCGCGATATTTGTCGACTTTCCTCGTGCTCCAAGCGGCATTTCGCTCGTCTCAACGCCGTTGTCCATTCGCCTTTCGCCTGGAGTCGTACAATGCGTTGCGTTTTGCCCCCACCATCCTGCCTCGGCCTGCTGGCTGCTTTCGCTGCCTCCCAGCCCGCCCTGGCGGCACCTCCGGTCGAGTTGGGCCAGGTGCTGATCACCGATGAGGAGCAGAACGACCTGACTGCAGCCAGCGAACGCCTGCACGAAGTGCCGGGCGCAAGCAACCTGGTGGACATGCAGCGCGTGGGACAAGGCCGGGTTGCCAGCAACCAGGATGTACTGGCCTACCAGCCCGGGGTATTCGCCCAATCGGCGGGCAACGATGGCATCAAACTGTCGATCCGCGGTTCGGGCATCAACCGCGCACCGGGGGCCCACGGTTCCGGGGTGTACACGATGTTCGATGGCCTGCCCCTGACCGGCCCGGGCGGCACGCCCTACGAGCTGTTCGAGCCGCTGTGGCTTAGCCGTGCCGAAGTGCTGCGCGGCGCCAACGGCTTCGACCAGGGTTCCCTCGCCCTGGGCGGTGCGATCAACTACGTCACCCACACCGGCTACGACGCCGCGCCGCTGCAGGTGCGCTACGAAGTCGGCAGCCGCGGCTACCGGCATCGGCACATCAGCTCGGGGCAGGTACTGGGCAACCTCGACTACTACGTGGCCCTGACCGATTCGGAATATGACGGCTACCAGGCGCACAGCAGCGGCAGTGCCAAGGGTGTGGCGGCCAATGTCGGCTACCGCTTCAACCCGAACCTGGAAACCCGCTTCTACCTGCGCTACCGGGAAACCGAGAACGAGTTGGCCGGGCGCCTGACCAAGGAGCAGATCAAGCATCACCCACGCGCGGCCAACCCGGCCTACCTGGCCCGCGACGACAGCCGCCCGCAACCGGGCAGCACCTGGGTGGGCAACAAGACCACCTTCTACCTCGACGACGATGCGCGCCTGGAAGCCGGCCTGGTCTACCACGACTACCCGATGGACCTGCGCGAAGGCCCGATGCGCCTGAAGGTGGCCTATACCGATGTGAGCGGCACCTTGAACTACTTCCGCCGTGACACTTTGTTCGGCCACGAGAGCAAGACCACTGTCGGCTGGCGCACCACCAAACACCTGCCCAACAGCGGTGCTTCACAGTTCACCCGTAATGGCGACGTGTTCGGTGAGCGCATCCGTGACTTCACCTACCAGGGCTCGGACACCGTGCTGCATGTGGGCAATGACCTGGAGCTGGTACCGAACCTGTGGCTGACCACTGGCCTGGCGATGATCTATACCCGCCGTGAAAGTGATGTCACTTACCACCCTGCCGGGGGCGGCAAAGTGAGCCAGCATGACTGGGACTATGCACCACGCCTGGGGCTGCGCTATGACATCAGCCCGGACTTGCAGGTGTACGGCAACCTGAGCCGCTCGGTCGAACCACCCCATCCCTGGGCCCTGATCTGGAGTGCGCCCACAGCCAACCAACCGATCGAGATGCAAAACCAGACGGCCACCACACTGGAAATGGGTGCACGCGGCGAATCGGCATTGGGGCATTGGGACCTGGCGTGGTACTACTCGCAGGTTCGCCATGAATTGCTGGCGGTTGAGATCGTGCAAGGCGCTCCGGCCAAGGAATTCAACGCCAGCGCCACCGTGCATCAGGGCGTGGAAGCCGGCCTCGACAGTACCCTGTGGGAACGCGCCGGTACTGGCAGGCTGAGTTTGCGCCAGGCCTACACCTTCAGTGACTTCCACTACCGCGATGACGACAAGTTCGGCGATAACCGCCTGCCGGGCATCCCCATGCACTACTACCAGGCCGAGTTGCGCTATGACTGGCCGAGCGGTTTCTACGCCGGGGTGAACACGCAGATGGCGTCGAAGGTGCAGGTGGACTACGCCAACAGTTACCACGCCGATGAATATGCCTTGCTCGGCGCACGCCTGGGCTGGGATTCACCGAAGCAGGACTGGCAGACCTGGCTGGACCTGCGCAACCTGACCAACAAGCGTTATGCGGCGACGGTGACACCTGGCTACAACGATGCCGGAAAGGATGAGGCCCGTTCGACGCCAGGCGAAGGCTTTGGCGTGTATGCCGGGGTTTCCTACAGCTTCCGCTAGAACATGCCGCGCTCCGCTTCTGTAGGAGCAGCCTTGTGCTGCGAAGAGGCCGGTACAGATCCTATTGATGTGTGATTTGTACCGGCCTCTTCGCAGCACAAGGCTGCTCCTACAAAGAGACCGTCCATTCAACGATCGCGAATCAAACCGCCCTGTTCAACTTCACCCAGGAAGCGAACTTGTCGATAAACGCCTGCAAGAACGGCCGGGTCTTGTCATTGAGCTTGCCCGAATCCTCGAACAGGCTAGCCGCGCCGCCAATGTAGGCCTCGGGCATCTGCATGCACGGCATGTCCAGAAACACCAGCGACTGGCGCACGGCATGGTTGGCGCCGAAGCCACCAATGGCCCCCGGCGACACACTGGCCACCGCCGCCGGCTTGCCACTCCAGGCGCTTTGCCCGTAGGGCCGCGAGCCTACATCGATGGCATTCTTCAGGCCGCCAGGCACCGAGCGGTTGTACTCCGGGGTAACGAACAACACCGCATCACTGCGGCGGATCTCGTCGCGAAAACGCTTCCACGCGTCCGGCGCGTCGGCCTCGATATCCTCGTTGTACAACGGCAGATCACCAATCTCCACGATCTTCAGGGCAAGGCTGGACGGCGCCAGCTCCGAGAGTGCGCGGGCGACCTTGCGGTTGTAGGAGTCCTTGCGCAAGCTACCGACGACCACCGCTACCGAATACACCTGGCTCATGGCAATTTCCAACCTCTGCTGGGTAAAGGGACGTTGTAGTTATAGATGACCGTTCCTCGGCGCCTTGGTTTTTTTTCCACGGGGCGAAAACTTCCGACGCTGTTACACGGTCTATGCCTGCAGACATTTCCCACGTAATTCAGAGGTTTCCACCCAAATGGCAGCAGTAATGGTCGACCAATTCCACGCCCGTGACGCCGAAGGCCGCATCTACCCCGTGCACGAGTTCCAGGAGTCGACCCTGCAAACCGACGGCAGCACGCTGGGCGCGCCCATCACCACCTATCGCCTGGCCATCGGCGACAAGGTCAACCATCTGGGTGAAAACCGCTTCGAACTGGCGCGCAGCGGCGTCGAGATCATTCGCATTCCTTGATGCAGTCCACCGTGTAGCGGCCGCTTTCATTCTGCAGGCCGTGCACGTCGGCGACGAAACCTGGGAAGCCCTGGTTGAACGCCCGGGCGAAGGCCAGGTAATCGACTATCGAGCGGGTCGCCTCGGTAAACCGCTCCCCCGGCATGATCAACGGAATACCAGGCGGGTACGGCACCAGCATCACTGCCGCCACCCGCCCCAGCAGCGCCTCGATCGGCACTGCCTCCACCTCACCGCGCACCATCTGGTCATAGGCCCGGGCCGGGCTCACGGCTACCTCCGGCAAGCGCGTGAACAACCGTTTCAGTTGCTTGGCCGTGGCATTGGCGCGGTAGCAGCCATGCAACTGGTCGCACAGGTCGCGCAGGCCCATGCCCTGATAGCGCGAGGCATCGGCAGCCACCACGCTCGGCAGGCAGTTGCTCAGGGCGGTATTGCCGTCATAGTGGCGCTTGAACTCCAGCAACTCGGTGAGCAAGGTGCTCCACTTGCCCTTGGTGATGCCCATGGAGAACAGCACCAGGAAGCTGTACAGGCCGGTTTTCTCTACCACCAGCCCCCGCTCCCAGAGAAACTTGCTGACCACTGCCGCCGGGATGCCATGCTCGCCCAGTGCACCGCCCGCGCTCAGGCCCGGCATCACCAGGGTCACCTTCAGCGGGTCGAGCAGCACATAGTCGTCCGCCACTTCGCCAAAGCCGTGCCACTCCGCCCCCGGCTGCAGCAGCCAGTCCTGCGCGGCCAGGCGGTGGATGCCTTCGGCGCTCGGCGGCTGCCAGATGCTGAACCACCAGTCGTCGGCGGCGATGTGCTCGCGCAGGTTGGCCAGGGCACGGCGAAAGCTCAGCGCCTCGTCGAACATTTCTTGCAGCAGCGAACGCCCGGCCGGCCCTTCCATCATGGTCGATGCCACGTCCAGCGAAGCGAGGATGCTGTACTGCGGCGAGGTCGAGATGTGCATCATGAACGCTTCGTTGAAGCGGTCACGGTCCAGCTGGCGCCTGGCCCCGTCCTGCACATGAATCATCGAGGCCTGGCTGAACGCGGCCAGCAGCTTGTGGGTGGAATGGGTGCTGAACACCAGCGGGCTGTCTGCCGCGCAGGCCGTGCCCATGGCATAGCGCCCGGTAAAGAACTCGTGGAATGCCGCATAGGCGAACCAGGCCTCGTCGAAGTGCAGCACCTCGACACTGGCGCCCAGGGTCTGCTTGATCAGCCCGGCGTGATAGCACAGGCCGTCGTAGGTGGAGTTGGTCACCACCGCCAGCTTGATGCGCTGCCCGCGATCGCGAGCAAGAGGGTTGGCCTGGATCTTCGCCTGGATCGCCTCGGGGCTGAACTCGCTGAGCGGGATCGGGCCGATGATACCGAGTTCGTTGCGCTCGGGGCACAGATAGAGGGGAATGGCACCGGTCATGATGATCGCATGCACCACCGACTTGTGGCAGTTGCGGTCCACCAGCACCAGGTCGTCGCGGCCGACCATGGCGTGCCAGACGATCTTGTTGGCCGTGGAGGTGCCGTTGATGACGAAAAAGGTGTGGTCGGCGCCAAAGTTGCGCGCAGCCCTGGCTTCGGCTTCGGCCAAGGGGCCGGTGTGATCGAGCAGCGAGCCCAGCTCCGGCACGGAAACGGACAGGTCCGAGCGTAGGGTGTTTTCCCCGAAGAACTGGTGAAAGGCCTGGCCCACTGGGCTTTTGCGATAGGCCACGCCGCCGCCGTGGCCCGGGGTGTGCCAGGAATAATTGGACTGCGCGGTGTGCTGCACCAGGGCCTTGAAGAACGGCGGCAGCAGGCCGTCCAGGTAGATATGTGCGGCACGCGCCACCTGGCGCGCAAGAAACGGCACGGTGTCTTCGAACAGGTAGAGGATGCCCCGCAACTGGTTGAGCTCGCTCATGGCTTCGGCGGGGGCGTTTTCCAGGGTTACTTGTTCGCCCAGGGCGAAAATCGGCAGGCTGGGGGCGCGCAGGCGGGCCAGGCGGATCAGCTCGGCCATGTTCTGCAGCAGGTGGGTATTCTCGCCGACGCCCTCGGCGGCAATCAGCATGCAGGCCAGGCCATGGTGGGTGGCAGCGACCAGGCAGGCCTCGGCATGGTCGGCGGCGGCGAGGACGGCAAAGCCGTCCTGGCGCAGTTCCTCGGCGATGCCCCGCACACGCTCGCCAGCGACGCTGTCAACCTTGATGGCGCGGTGCACGATGAGGATGGGGAACTTGAGGTCCTTGTACATCAGGTGGCTACCTCCGAAGGACATGGCGTCTATTTCAGGGTAGTAGAACCTGTGTGATCAGGACCGGTATCGCCTTCAAGACATGCGCAGGATCTGTAGGAGCAGCCTTGTGCTGCGAAGAGGCCATTTCTGCTGAAGAAGATCTGTTGCCCTAACGGCCTCTTCGCAGCACAAGGCTGCTCCTACAGGTACATCACCGGCTTCGGAACTTGTGATGAACCTGTGGGAGCGGGTTCACCCGCGAAAGGGCCGGAGCAGGCGAAAGATCAGCCAGCAGGTGTCTCGGTCAGAGCCTGCCACATGGATGGCCCACCCGCCGACTTGGCAATGGCCGCCAGGCGCTCGGCATGCGCTTCCAGCTCTTCGGCACTGGCCATGATCACTCGCCCTGGCACACGCCCGCTAATACGGCGAATCTCGCTGCCACCAGCACCCGACCCTTCATCCTCGGCTTCTGCCCCATGCGCGGCCAGCGACAGGCTGGTCTGGCCACCGGTCATTGCCAGGTAGACGTCAGCCAGCAATTCCGAGTCGAGCAATGCGCCGTGCAGCTCACGGCCCGAGTTGTCGATATCGTAGCGTTTGCACAGGGCATCCAGGCTGTTGCGCTGCCCCGGGTGGCGCGCGCGCGCCAGCAGCAGGGTGTCGAGGATGGTGCAGTGCTGCGAAATGTCCGCGCGGTCCTGCTGGCCCAGCAAGGCAAATTCGTTGTTGATGAAGCCAACGTCGAACGCCGCGTTGTGGATGACCAGCGTGGCGCCCTGGATGAACTCGAAGAACTCCTCTGCGACATCGCCAAAGCGTGGCTTGCCGACCAGGAAGGCATCGGTGATGCCGTGGACGTTGATGGCGCCCTCGTCACTCTCGCGGTCTGGCTGCAGGTAGACGTGGAAGTGCCGCCCGGTCAGGCGCCGGCCGATGACCTCGACACAGCCGATCTCGATGATCCGGTGGCCTTCGCTGACCGGCATACCCGTGGTTTCGGTATCGAGAATGACGAACCGTTTATCTTGCTGCTGCTCCACGCGGGGCGCTCCAACTTGCATCAGTTACAAAGGCCGGAATTGTACCCCAGCTCAACGCTTGGCGCGCACCTCATCGACCCCACGGTTGGCCAGCTGGTCGGCGCGTTCGTTGCCGGGGTGGCCGATATGCCCGCGCACCCACTTCCAGGTCACCTTGTGGCGGTTGACCTGCTCATCCAGCTGCTGCCACAGGTCGGCGTTCTTCACCGGCTCCTTGGCCGCGGTTTTCCAGCCGCGCTTCTTCCAGTTGGTCATCCATTCGTTGATGCCCTTCATCACGTACTGCGAGTCGGTGGTCAGCACCACTTCGCATTCGCGCTTCAGCGCCATCAAGCCCTGGATCGCGGCCATCAGTTCCATGCGGTTGTTGGTGGTTTCGCGTTCGCCGCCCCACAGTTCCTTCTCGACGCCCTTGTAGATCATAAGGACGCCCCAGCCGCCAGGGCCAGGGTTGCCCTTGCAGGCACCATCGGTAAACATCTCGACGCTTTCGCTCATGTACCACTCATGTTCAGTGCTTTTCAGTATCCGGGTTGGCCGCCGTGCGGTTGACCTTGGCAAGTGGCAGCGGCAGCAGCTTGCCCATCGGCTCGCGACGCTCCTGGCGCAACGGCCGCAGGCCCACCACCATCTTGCGCGCTACCAGCAGGTACACCCCGCCACCGGAACTCTGCCAGCCGCCAGCCACCCGTTCCCAGCCCGCCAGGCGCTGCTGCCAGGCCGGTGAGGCAAGCGGCGGACGATAGCACCCGAAGCGGCGTTTCTCCAGCGCGAAGCCCAGCAGGTTGAGCCAGTCGCCCACCCGTGACGGCGAGATGCAACGGGCCTTGCGCAGGGCGCCGTGGCTGAAGAAATGGCGCATGCCCCAGCTGCTCCAGGGGTTGATCCCGACGATCAGCAGGTGCCCGCCAGGGCGCACCGCGCTGGCCGCCTCGCGCAGCAGGCCGTGAGGCGAAAGGCAGAAATCCAGGCCATGCTGCAGCACCACCACGTCGGCGGCGTGCTCGCTCAGCGGCCAGGCCTGCTCCTCGCAAACAATCTCCACCCCCGGCAGCGGTGCACCGAGGCGCACGTTGCGCTGCACCTGGGGCGCGCTGGGCGGTGGCTCGGCGCAGGGCCCGTAGTGCACAAGGTAACCCCCGAAGAAGCGCCCGAGCTCTTCTTCCAGCAGTTTTTCCTCCTCCCTGAGCATCAGTTGGCCGAGTGGGCCGTTGAACCACTCACGGGCCAGGCTGATCAGCTTGACCCAGTCCGGGTCGGCCTGGGCAAAGGCTTGGTCGGTCATTGCGCTCTCCCTCGAAGGTTCTCGCACCGCGCCATCGCGGATAAGATGCCTTCATGTGCCACGCTAGGCGAATCGGATCCGCACCATGATACAGATCGATGCTCTCCCCGCTTTCTCCGACAACTACATCTGGTTGTTACAGGATACTGCCAAACGCCGCTGCGCGGTGGTCGATCCGGGTGACGCCGGCCCAGTGGAACGCTGGCTGTCGGCCAACACCGGCTGGGTGCTGAGTGACATCCTGGTCACCCACCACCACAACGACCACGTCGGCGGCGTGGAAAGGCTCAAGCAGCTGACCGGCGCCCGGGTCTGTGGCCCGGCCCACGAGCGCATTCCCTGCCGTGACCTGGCGCTGGACGAAGGTGACCAGGTGACCGTGCTGGACGTGACCTTCCAGGTGCTGGCCGTGCCCGGCCATACGCTGGGGCATATCGCCTTGTTCAGCGACCAGCCGGCAACGCCGGTGCTGTTCAGTGGCGACACGCTGTTCGCCGCCGGTTGCGGGCGCATGTTCGAAGGCACTCCCGAACAGATGCAGCCAGCCCTCGCCCGCCTGGCAGCCCTGCCAGAGCAGACCGAGGTGTACTGCGCCCACGAATACACCATGAGCAACCTGCGTTTCGCCAAGGCGGTGGAACCCGAGAACCCGCACGTTCAGCAGCGGTTCGAGGACGTTACCCGTTTGCGTGCCGAAAATCGCATCACATTGCCATCAACGATCGGTCTGGAGCGCCTGACCAACCCCTTCCTGCGCACCTCTGAAACATTAGTTAAACAAAAAGCAGACGAATGGAAGGGACATTCAAACCCCTCGCATGTCGCTGTTTTTGCTGCCTTGAGGTCTTGGAAGGACACCTTCTGATAACCTCAAGATATATCGCAAGCGATGGTCAAAGGTTGACCAGGCCCGGAGCGGTTCCTAGAATCGCCGAAATTTTTCGCCCGGAAACCTGTGTCAGCCGATGTCTTCACGTAGCCGCAGAACCTCTCATTCCGTCGCCCTGACGCGCCTGGCCCAAATCAGTGCGCTGGCCCTGGCCGCCACCTTGGTGGGCTGCCAGAGCACCCGTCAGCTCGACGAATCCGATAGCGTTCGCGCGCACAACTACCAGGCGCGGATCAAGCACAAGCCTTCACCGCTGCTGGTAAAGCCGGCCGAACAGGCACCACAGGACGTGTGGGAACGCATGCGCCAGGGCTTCGCCCTGCAGGACAACATCGACGTCAACCCGCGCATCGAGCAGCAGCGCCTGTGGTTCGCCAGCAATCCAAGCTTCATCGAAAGCGCCGGTGAGCGTGGCAGCCTCTACCTGCACTACATCGTCGAGCGCCTCGAAGAACGCGACATGCCGCTGGAGCTGGCCCTGCTGCCAGCCATCGAAAGCGCCTACAACCCGATGGCCTACTCGCGCGCCCATGCCGCGGGCATGTGGCAGTTCATTCCGTCCACCGGTCGTCACTTCAACCTGCGCCAGACCAACTTCTACGATGGCCGTCGCGACGTGACCGCCTCGACCAACGCCGCACTGGACTACCTCAGCCGCCTGCACGACATGTTCAACGGCGACTGGTTGCTGGCCCTGGCTGCCTACAACGCCGGCGAAGGCACGGTCAGCCGAGCCATCGAGCGCAACGAGCGGCTCGGCCTGCCCACCGACTACTGGAACCTGCCGCTGCCGCAGGAAACCCGCGACTACGTGCCCAAGCTGTTGGCCCTGTCGCAGGTGGTACTCACGCCGCAAGCCTATGGCGTGAACCTGAACCCGATCGCCAACGAACCCTACTTCGAGGCGGTGGCCGTCAACGACCGCCTGGACCTGTCACGGGTAGCGGCCTTCGCCAACATCGACGAGGACGAGCTGATCCAGCTCAACCCGGCATTCAAGAAGCGCATGACCGTGGACGGCCCGCAGCAGCTGCTGGTACCCACTGCCAAGGCGCAGCTGCTGAGCGACAGCCTGTCCAACCTCAAACCCGAGCAGCTGGTCAGCCTGCAGCCGAACAAGGCCGTGTTCGCCCGCGCCGTGGCCGAAGCCAAGGCCCCAGTGGCGGCGCGCAGCTACCGGGTCAAGCGCGGCGACAACCTGGGCGCCATCGCCAAGGCCAACCGCGTTTCGGTCAAGGACATCAAGCGCTGGAACCGTCTCTCCGGCAACAACGTGCGCGCTGGCCAGGTCCTGGCCCTGCGCGGCGGCAGCGCGCCGAGCGCTGCTGGCAATCGGGTAGCCGCCTCCGGGCAGCGCTCCACGCAGTACAAGGTACGCAAAGGCGATTCGCTGTACCTGGTGGCCAAGCGCTTCAACGTGGAAATGAAACACCTCAAGCGCTGGAACCCGCGCAGCGGCCATGCCCTGAAGCCAGGCCAGACCCTGACCGTCTACCTCTCGCATTGATCCCCGCCTACCGCATTGACGCGGTGGCTGTAGGAGCGGCCTTGTGTCGCGATCGGGCTGCGCAGCAGCCCCAGATTATTGGAGGTGATGCCGATATCGCTGGGGCTGCTACGCAGCCCGATCGCGACACAGGGCCGCTCCTACAGCTACCGCGTCATTCCCATTGGACAGAAGCAGGCACGCCCGCCAACCCCACCTTCAAAACCTCTCTTTTTCCAACCCCACCAAGCTGTTACTGTACCCCGATCAAAGCCCAACGCCTCTGGATCGGATGCCGACTTGATACGTCCCCTCCTGCTGTCTCTCAGCCTGGCCTTGAGCTTTCCCGCAGCCGCGATGGTGAGCGAAAGCCACGGATACGCGCAGTTCGGCACGCTCAAGTACCCAGCCACATTCACCCATTTCGACTGGGTCAACCCGCAAGCGCCCAAGGGCGGCACCTTGCGGGCGATGGCTTTCGGAACCTTCGACACCCTCAACCCCTACACCTTCAAGGGGTCGAGCCCGATTACCACGCCCAATTTCCAGCAGTACGGCATCAGCGAGCTGAACGAGCCGCTGATGGTCGGCACCGGCCAGTACGACCCGTCCGGCGACGAACCGACCTCCAGCTACGGCCTGATCGCCCGCTCGGTGGAGTACAGCGAGGACCGCAGCTGGGTGGTGTTCAACCTGCGCCCGGAGGCCCGCTGGCATGACGGCAAGCCGATCACCTCGGCAGACGTGGCCTTCTCTTACCGCACGCTGCTCAAGGATGGCCACCCGATCTACCGCACCAACCTGCAGGAAGTGCAGCGGGTGGACATCCTTGGCCCGCTGCGCATCCGCTTCGTGTTCAAGCGCGCCGGCAACCCGCTGCTGATCCTGCGCCTGGGCGAAATGCCGTTGCTGCCCAAGCACTACTGGCAAAAGCGTGACTTCAAGGCCACCACCTTCGAGCCTCCACTGGGCAGCGGCCCCTACCGCATCACCCAGGTCCAGCCTGGGCGCCGGTTGGTGTTCGAACGGGTAAAGAACTACTGGGGCAAGGACCTGGCGGTGAACCGTGGCAAGTACAACTTCAACCGCGTGGAATACGAGTTCTACCGCGACGCCACGGTCGCCTTCGAAGCATTCAAGGCCGGCGAGTTCGACATCTATATCGAGCACCAGGCGAAGAACTGGGCCAACGGCTACAACTTCCCGGCCGTGCGCCGGGGCGAGGTGATCAAGGCGCAGATCCCGCACCGCATCCCCACGCAAACCCAGGGCCTGTTCATGAACAGCCGCCGGGCCACCTTCAGCGACCCACGGGTACGCCAGGCGCTGGGGCTGATGCTCGACTTCGAGTGGACCAACCGCGCGCTGTTCAGCGGCGCCTACCGCCGCTCGACCAGCTACTATCCCAACAGCGAATTCGCCGCCACCGGCCTGCCCACCGGCAAGGAATGGCTGTTGCTGGCACCGTTTCGTGACCAGTTGCCGGCCAGCCTGTTCAGCGAACCTTACAAGGTCAGCCATACCGATGGCCGTGGCATCAACCGCCAGACCCTGCGCCAGGCCCTCGGCCTGCTCGCCGAGGCCGGCTGGAAGCTGAACGGCCAACGTCTGGTCGACAGCAAGGGCCAGCAGCTGCGCATGGAACTGCTGCTGGTAAACCCCAACCTTGAACGCATCCTGCAACCTTATGTCGAAAACCTGGCCAGCATCGGCATCGATGCGCGCTTGCGTACCGTGGACCGCGCCCAGTACAAACAACGCCTGGACCAGTTCGATTTCGACATGATTCTGATGACCCTGAACCAGACCCTGAGCCCGGGCCTCGAACAGTGGCTGTACTTCCACTCCAGCCAGGCAACCACCAAGGGCAGCAAGAACTATGCTGGGGTCAAGGACCCGGTGGTCGACCATCTGCTCGACACCCTGCTGGCCGCCCGCACCCGCGATGACCAGGTCGCCGCCGCCCGCGCCCTGGACCGCGTGCTCTCATGGCAGTACTACATGATCCCCAACTGGTACCTCGACAATCATCGCCTGGCCTACCGCAACCGGTTCGCCTTCGTCACCACGCCGCCCTACACCCTTGGGCTGAACAGCTGGTGGATCAAGACTTCGGAGAAAGCCCAATGACGCCAACGCACCGACTGCGCCGGTTGGCCGGCAGCCTGTTGCTTGCCTGCCTGAGCCTTCCCGCCCTGGCCGCACCGCAACACGCGCTCACCCTGTACGACGAGCCCCCAAAATACCCCGCCGACTTCAAGCACTTTGCCTACGTCAACCCTGACGCACCCAAGGGTGGCACCTTCCGCCAGTCCAGCTTCGGCGGTTTCGACAGCCTCAACCCGTTCATCAACAAGGGCGTTCCGGCCGAGAACATCGGCAGCATCTACGACACCCTGATGCGCCAGAGCCAGGACGAGCCGTTCACCGAGTACGGCCTGGTGGCCGGCAAGATCGAAAAGGCTCCGGACAACAGCTGGGTGCGCTTCTACCTGCGCCCCGAGGCACGCTTCCACGACGGCCACCCGATGCGCGCCGACGACGTGGTGTTCACCTTCAATGCCCTGATCAAGGACGGCGCGCCGCTGTACCGCCAGTACTATGCCGACGTCGCTGAAGTAGTCGCCGAAGACCCGCTGACGGTGCTGTTCACCTTCAAGCACAAGAACAACCGCGAGCTGCCGCTGATTCTCGGCCAGCTGCCGGTACTGCCCAAGCACTGGTACGAAAGCCGCGAGTTCAACCGCGGCAACCTGGAAATCCCGCTTGGCAGCGGCCCTTACAAGGTTGCCGAGGTCAAGGCCGGGCGCTCGGTGCGCTACGAGCGGGTCAAGGACTACTGGGCCAAGGACCTGCCGATCAACCGCGGCTTCTACAACTTCGACGTGATGACCTTCGACTCCTACCGCGACACCACTGTCGCCCTGGAAGCACTCAAGGCCGGTGCGTTCGACTATGCGCTGGAAGTCAGCGCGAAGAACTGGGCCACCGCCTACAACGTACCCGCCGTGCGCGATGGCCGCCTGATCAAGGAAGAGTTGCCCAACGGCAACCCCACGGGCATGCAGGGCTTCATCTTCAACATCCGCCGACCGGTGTTCCAGGACGTGCGCGTGCGCCAGGCGCTGAGCCTGCTGCTGGACTACGAGTGGACCAACAAGCAGCTGTTCAACGGCGCCTACACCCGCACCGGCAGCTACTTCGAAAACTCGGAAATGGCCGCCCGCGGCCTGCCCAGCCCCAGCGAACTGAAAATCCTCGAACCGCTACGTGGCAAGGTCCCCGAGCAGGTATTCAGCGAAGCCTTCCGCAACCCGGTCAGTGACGGCAGCGGCATGATCCGCGAGCAGCAGCGCCAGGCCTACAAGCTGCTGCAGGAAGCCGGCTGGAAAATCGTCGACGACAAGATGGTCGACGCCCAAGGCAAGCCGGTGAGCATCGAGTTCCTGCTGGCACAGACCGAGTTCGAACGCATCCTGCTGCCGTTCAAGCGCAACCTCGCCGACCTTGGCATCGACCTGAACATCCGCCGGGTCGACGTGTCCCAGTACATCACCCGCCTGCGCTCGCGCGACTACGACATGATCGTCGGTGGCTACCCGCAGTCCAACTCGCCGGGTAACGAGCAGCGCGAGTTCTGGTCCAGTGCCGCCGCCGACAACCCCGGCAGCCGCAACTTCATCGGCTTGCGCGACCCTGCCATCGACCAACTGGTGGAACAGCTGATCAATGCCGATTCGCGGCAGAGCCTGATCGACCACTGCCGGGCCCTCGACCGCGTGCTGCTGTGGGGCTACTACGTGATCCCCAACTGGCACATCAAGACCTGGCGCGTGGCCTACTGGAACCACATCGGCCACCCGGACGTCTCGCCCAAGTACGACATCGGCATCGACACCTGGTGGATCAAGCCCGGCGTAACCCCGGCCGTCAGCGAAACCACTGCGGACGAGGCCGAATAACATGCTGGCCTACATCCTGCGCCGCCTGCTGCTGATCATCCCGACCCTGTTCGGCATCCTGATCATCAACTTCATCATCGTCCAGGCCGCCCCCGGCGGCCCGGTCGAGCAGATGATCGCCAAGCTCGAAGGTTTCGAAGGCGCCACCAGCCGCATTGCCGGTGGCGGTGCCGAAGTGTCCGTGGCCGGCTCCAACTACCGTGGAGCCCAGGGCCTGGACCCTGCACTGATCGCCGAGATCGAACGCATGTACGGCTTCGACAAGTCGCCGCCCGAGCGCCTGTGGATCATGATCAAGAACTACGCCCGGCTGGACTTCGGCGACAGCTTCTTCCGCGATGCCAAGGTCATCGACCTGATCATCGAGAAGATGCCTGTGTCAATTTCGCTGGGGCTGTGGAGCACGCTGATCATGTACCTGGTGTCGATCCCGCTGGGCATCGCCAAGGCCGTGCGCCACGGCAGCCATTTCGACGTGTGGACCAGTTCGGCGATCATCGTCGGCTATGCCATCCCGGCGTTCCTGTTCGCCATCCTGCTGATCGTGCTGTTCGCCGGCGGCAGCTACTTCGACTGGTTCCCGCTGCGCGGCCTCACCTCCAACAACTTCGACGAGCTGAGCACCACCGGCAAGGTGCTGGACTACTTCTGGCACCTGGTGCTGCCGATCACCGCGCTGGTCATCGGCAACTTCGCCACCATGACCTTGCTGACCAAGAACAGCTTCCTCGACGAGATCAACAAGCAATACGTGGTCACCGCCAAGGCCAAGGGCCTGAGCCGACCACGGGTGCTCTACGGCCATGTGTTCCGTAATGCCATGCTGCTGGTGATTGCCGGTTTCCCTTCGGCGTTCATCGGCATCTTCTTCACCGGTTCCTTGCTGATCGAAGTGATCTTCAGCCTCGACGGCCTCGGCCTGATGAGTTTCGAGGCGGCCATCAACCGTGACTACCCGGTGGTCTTCGGCACCCTGTTCATCTTCACCCTGCTGGGGCTGGTGGTGAAACTGATCGGCGACCTGACCTACACCCTGGTCGATCCACGCATCGACTTCGCCAGCCGGGAGCACTGACATGGCCTTGTCCCCCCTCAACCGCCGGCGCTTCGAGCGCTTCAAGGCCAACCGCCGTGGCTGGTGGTCGCTGTGGCTGTTCCTGATCCTGTTCGGCCTGAGCCTGGGCGCCGAACTGATCGCCAACGACAAGCCGATTGCCGTGCGCTACGACGGCGAATGGTACTTCCCTGCATTCAAGCGCTACCCGGAAACCACCTTCGGCGGCGAATTCCCGCTGGAAGCCAACTACAAGAGCCCGTACATCCGCGAACTGCTGGAGAAGAAAGACAGCTTCGTGCTGTGGGCACCGATCCCGTTCAGCTACCAGAGCATCAACTACGACCTGCGCGTACCCGCCCCGGCCCCACCGTCGGCGGACAACTGGCTGGGCACCGATGACCAGGGCCGCGACGTGCTGGCACGGGTGATCTACGGCTTCCGCATTTCCGTGCTGTTCGCCCTGACGCTGACCCTGCTCAGCTCCATCGTCGGCGTGATCGCCGGCGCCTTGCAGGGCTTCTATGGCGGCTGGGTCGACCTGGCCGGGCAACGTTTCCTGGAAGTCTGGTCGGGCCTGCCGGTGCTGTACCTGCTGATCATCCTCGCCAGTTTCGTGCAACCCAACTTCTGGTGGTTGCTGGGCATCATGCTGCTGTTCTCGTGGATGAGCCTGGTGGATGTGGTACGCGCCGAGTTCCTGCGCGGGCGCAACCTGGAATACGTACGCGCTGCTCGCGCGTTGGGGATGCGCAACGGCGCGATCATGTACCGGCACATCCTGCCCAACGCCATGATCTCGACCATGACCTTCATGCCATTCATTCTCACCGGCGCCATCGGCACCCTCACCGCCCTGGACTTCCTCGGTTTCGGCCTGCCGCCGGGCGCACCATCGCTGGGCGAACTGGTGGCCCAGGGCAAGTCCAACCTGCAGGCCCCATGGCTGGGCATCAGCGCCTTCGCCGTGCTGGCGCTGATGCTGAGCCTGCTGGTATTCATCGGCGAATCCGCCCGCGATGCCTTCGACCCGAGGAAGTGACATGAGTGAACAGAACCTGATCGAAGTGCGCGACCTGGCGGTGGAGTTCGTCACCGGTGACCAGGCCCACCGCGTTGTGAACGGCATCAGCTTCGACATCCGCAAGGGTGAGACGCTGGCACTGGTGGGCGAGAGTGGCTCGGGCAAATCGGTCACCGCGCACTCGCTCCTGCGCCTGCTGCCCTACCCCCTGGCCCGCCACCCCAGCGGCAGCATCCGCTACGAGGGCAAGGACCTGCTGCAGCAGAACGAGAAGACCATGCAGCGCATTCGCGGCAACCGCATTGCAATGATCTTCCAGGAGCCGATGACCTCGCTGAACCCGTTGCACTGCATCGAGAAGCAGATCAACGAAATCCTCCTGCTGCACAAGGGCCTGACCGGCAAGGAGGCCACGGCGCGCACCCTGGAGCTGTTGGAGATGGTCGGCATTCCCGAGCCACGCAAGCGCCTGAAGGCCTTGCCCCATGAGCTGTCGGGCGGGCAGCGCCAGCGGGTGATGATCGCCATGGCCCTGGCCAACGAGCCGGAACTGCTGATTGCGGATGAGCCAACCACGGCGCTGGACGTGACTGTGCAGTTGAAGATTCTCGAACTGCTCAAGGAACTGCAGGCGCGTCTGGGCATGGCCCTGCTGCTGATCAGCCATGACCTGAACCTGGTGCGACGCATCGCCCACCGTGTGTGCGTGATGCAGCACGGGCAGATTGTCGAGCAGGCCGAATGCGCCAGGTTGTTCAGCGCACCGCAGCACCACTACACGCAGATGCTGATCAATGCCGAACCCAGCGGGCTGCCGGCGCACAACCCGGTGGGCGCGCCATTGCTGGAGGTGGATGACCTCAAGGTGTGGTTCCCGATCAAGAAGGGCCTGCTACGGCGCACGGTCGACCATGTGAAGGCGGTGGACGGGATCAACTTCAGCTTGCCGCAAGGGCAGACGCTGGGGATTGTCGGCGAGTCCGGGTCGGGCAAGTCGACTTTGGGCCTGGCGATCTTGCGGCTGATCTCCAGCCAGGGCGGCATTCGCTTTCATGGGCAGAACCTGGAAGGGCTGAACCAGAAGGCCGTGCGCCCGTTGCGGCGCGAGATGCAGGTAGTGTTCCAGGACCCGTTCGGCAGCCTGAGCCCACGCATGTGCGTGGAGGATATCGTCGGTGAAGGGTTGCGCATTCACCGCATTGGCACGGCGCAGGAACAGGAAGCAGCGATTATTGCGGCCCTGGAGGAAGTCGGGCTGGACCCACGCACACGGCATCGCTATCCGCACGAGTTTTCCGGTGGGCAGCGCCAGCGCATTGCCATTGCCCGGGCGTTGGTATTGAAGCCGGCGCTGATCCTGCTGGATGAACCTACGTCGGCGCTGGACCGCACGGTGCAGCGGCAGGTAGTGGAATTGCTGCGCAATCTGCAGCAGAAATACAACCTGACCTACCTGTTCATCAGCCATGACCTGGCGGTGGTCAAGGCGTTGAGCCACCAGTTGATGGTGATCAAGCATGGGCATGTGGTGGAGCAAGGGGATGCACAGGCGATCTTCCATGCGCCGCAGCATCCGTATACCCGGCAGTTGCTGGAGGCGGCGTTCTTGGAAGTTGAGGCAGGTTCGCCTTAAGTTTTGTAGAGTCCTCAAGATCGAGCGCCGCCCGCGCGGCGCTTCGCGGGTGTTCGTCTTGACACTTTCTGCGCCTGTGAGACCGAGCGCCACCACAGAAATCAAACCGGTCACCTCCCGCCCTGACGCAATCGGGCGCAGAACACCTGCCATGTCAGATTTAACCCCTTCCCTGTAGGCCATTTCCCAAACATACTCCTGCCGCGTGTTTTCCGTTGCGGCTGCTCTGGCTGAGCTCTAGTCTCGGTTGGTCGCTGAAGATCAGCGATACAGCTTTGACAGGCTGTGACGGTTAATTCACGCAGGCAGTCTCCGCTTCATGGTGGCTGTGCGTGTGGGCACGCTTGCGTGCGCCGGAACTTTTGCGTGATTTACCGCCGGTCTGTCAACCCACGTACAGCTGCCACCCGACTGTTTGACAGCAGACAGGTGGCCGCACAGCCAATGGTTAATCACGATGCTGAACATTGTCCCCGATCCACCCCACAACACCCATTCCCTCGAAGACACCCTGATCCAGGCCACCGACTACGCGCTATGCGCGGCCACTGTGGTGCATCAGGCCTTGCTACTGCAGCCCAAATCGCCGGCTTCGATCCTGATGATGACCTCGATGCATGAGCTGGAGGCTCTTCGGACTTTGCTTGAGTCGGCACTGGTTAAGGTGCAGATGCCCGCTGAGCCTCGGACTTTGCACTGAGGCTTTAGTGTTGCGTTGTCTGGGCTGGCCTCTTCGCGGGTAAACCCGCTCCCACAGTATCTCCACAGGCCTTGAGGTAGATGCAGTACCTGTGGGAGCGGGTTCACCCGCGAAAGGGCCCGTCCGGGCAGTCGAGAATTTTGAGGGAATTCAAAAATGACCAAAGAAGACACCCAATTCACTGTCGGTAAAACCACGTTCTACCAAGGCGAACACGGCACCCACCCACTGTTCCGCATAGAGCCCGGCATTCCCTGTCGCGATGCCCGCGAGCAATCTTCGGAGCTGATGGGCTATGTACGCGAACTGACCATCACCGGCCTGATGGATGAAAAACCGATGATGATCTGGGCTGCCCACTACCTGAGTGCGATGGCCAAGGCCCTCATGGATGACGCCGAGCTGGGCATGATGCGCTGATGCCGGGAATGCCTGGGACCGAATGTTGTGACGCCTCGAAGGAAAGTCACGCTACCCAGGCACCCAGCCATCATGAGGTATCGTTTCGTTTATTGCGATTTTCGAATATTTCGAATATAACTCGGTTAGGCTGTTGCACCGTCGCAGCAGCGCCACGATCGATATCCCACTGGAGATGCCCATGACCACCGCCGACCTCTCTCGCAAGATGCTTCCCGATGAGAAAGAGATTGCCGTGGCAGTCGAATCGAGCCGAACGCTAGCAGCCTTCCTCTCGACAAAATCAGATACCCAACGGATTGAGCTGCTCAATGAAGAGAATCAGCGCCAGGTTGTTGAAGTACCTACCTTCGCGCTGCGTCTGTTTGGCGAGATTCTCAGCGAGCTGGCTCTGGGGAACTCGGTCAAAGTCGTTCCAATCCACGCCGAATTGACTACCCAAGAGGCAGCAGACCTACTCAACGTCTCTCGGCCGTACTTGGTAAAACTGCTAGACGAATCTGTGATTCCTCACACAAAAACGGGTCGCCATCGTCGGGTCAAATTCTCCGACCTGGTTGCCTACAAGGACAAACGTGACGAGGTAAGCCGTGCCGCAATGGACGCGCTGGCAGCCGAAGCCCAGGAGTTACGGATGGGGTACGAATGAAGCACTCGCCCTTCACGGCCATTTACGACGCGAACGTTCTTTATCCTGCCCCACTCCGTGATTTCCTGATGAACCTTGCATTGACAGGTATTTACCGAGCACGTTGGTCAACGAAGATTCATGACGAGTGGAAACGCAATTTATTGCTCAACCGGCCTGACCTCACCCTCGAGCAAGTAGATCGGACGTCACGGCGAATGGACGCTGCTGTACCTGACGCACTCGTAACTGACTACGAGTCGCTGGTAGAAGGGCTGGACTTGCCAGATAAGGATGATCGACATGTCCTCGCTGCTGCAATCAAGTGCAACGCTTCCGTCATCGTCACCTTCAACCTGAAGGATTTCCCCGAAACGGCTCTCGACGTTTTCGATATCGAGCCCTTACACCCGGATGACTTCATCGCCGACCTGTGGGACCTGGACAAGGCAGCAGTACTTGAGGCTGCCCAGCGGCAGCGAATGTCCTTGAAAAACCCACCTCACAGCGTGCAGCAGTATCTCGACAGACTGCTTCAGCAAAAGCTTCCCGAGTCGGTGAAGTTGCTTTCAGAATTCAAATTCCTCCTCTGAACATGCTACTCAGACGCTTTCTTGGTCTGAAGGGTGTTTGGTAAGACCGCTCCCACAGTGGAAGCATACGCCCGCTAGACAGGTGATAGCTGGCAACCACTGCTCCGGGCAGCGAATCCAATTATCAAATTTTCTGACAACAATCGTCTTCCATCATCAGCCAGATCGGACATAAATTCTCCACCGTCAACCCCAGCAGCAACGGTAGAGCCCCATGTCCAGCCCACAACACCAGCCCGCCTCCCCTGCCCTGACCACGCTGATCCAGCGCTCCGGCCTGCCCAGCCCTGCGCTCGGCGAAGCCCAGGCACATGCCGTGCTGCAAACGCACTACGGCATTGCCGGCAACCTCTCGGCATTGGGCAGCCAACAGGACCTGAACTTCCGAGTAGACGCTCCACAAGGCCGTTTCGTGCTCAAGGCCTGCCACGGCAGCTACGCCCAGGTGGAACTGGAGGCCCAGCACGCCGCCCTGGCCTACCTGCGCGAACAGGGCTTGCCTGTGCCCGCCGTGCGCCCGGCTAGCGATGGCCAGATGCTGCTGGCGTTGGAAATAGACGGGCAACCGCTGCGCATGCGCCTGCTCGACTACATCGAAGGCCAGCCACTGACCCGCCTCAAGCACATGGAGCCACGCCTGATGGCCGAACTCGGCGGGCTCTGCGCGCGGCTGGACAAGGCCCTGGCCACTTTCGACCACCCGGGCCTGGCGCGCACCCTGCAATGGGACCCGCAACATGCCCAGGCACTGATCCAGCACCTGCTGCCCGTGCTGGGCAACGCCGAGCAACGCGCCCGTATCGAACGGGCCACCCAGCTGGCCGCCGAGCACCTGGCGCCGCTGGTCGACCAGCTGCCAAGCCAGGCCGTGCACCTGGACATCACCGACGACAATGCCGTCTGGGCCCGCGATGTCGAGCGCCAGTGGCAGTTGCAAGGGGTGATCGATTTCGGCGACCTGTTGCGCACATGGCGCATCGCCGACCTGTCGGTGACCTGCGCCGCATTGTTGCACCACGCCGAGGGCGACCCGCTGCGCATCCTGCCGGCCGTGCGTGCCTACCAGGCGCTCAACCCGCTGAGCGAAGCCGAACTGCGGGCGCTGTGGCCACTGGTGCTCAACCGCGCTGCCGTGCTGGTGCTGAGCAGCGAACAGCAACTCACCGTCGACCCCGGCAACCAGTACACCCGCGACAACATCGCCCATGAATGGGAAATCTTCGACACTGCCACCGCCGTACCTTTCGCGTTGATGGAAGCGGCCATCCTGCAAGCTGCGGGCCTGCAGCCAGCCACGCCGGACCTGAGCGGCTGCGCCCTTCTGCTCCCTGAACTGGGTCGGCAGGCAGTGACGCGCGTCGATCTGGGCGTGCTCAGCGTGCATTGCGAGGCGGGCAACTGGGAGCAACCGGGCTTCGACCAGCACCTGCTGACCACGCAACAGGCCCCGGCCTGCAGCCTGCACGGGCAGTATCGCCTGTCGCAAACCCATATCGATCGCCCCGAAGAGCCTGCCACCTGTGCCCTGGGCGTCGAGCTGCATGTACCCAACGGCAGCCTGGTGCAAGCGCCAGATGCCGGCACCTGGCAGCGCCATGGCGACGGCCGTGGCTGCCTGCGCAGCGCGCACTGGGCGTTGTGGCTGCAAGGCCTGGAAGACGCGCCTGCAGATGGCCAGGCCGTGGAAAAAGGCCAGTCGCTGGGCAGCAGTTGTGGCTTCCTCAGCGTGCAACTGTGCCTGGATAGCGGCATCCAGCCGCCGTTCTTCGCCACCCCATCCCAGGCAACCGCCTGGCTGGCCCTGTGCCCGTCGCCAGCTGCGTTGCTGGGCTTCGACTGCAATGCCGAGCCGCTGCCCGACCCGCAGGCCCTGCTGGCCCGCCGCGACGCCAGCTTCGCCCGCTCGCAGAAGCACTACTACGCGCAACCGCCTCACATCGAACGCGGTTGGCGCAACTACCTGATCGACATGCAGGGCCGCTCGTACCTCGACATGCTCAACAACGTCGCAGTGCTGGGCCACGGCCACCCGCGCATGGTCGCCGAGTCGGCACGGCAGTGGTCGCTGCTGAACACCAACTCGCGCTTCCACTATGCGGCCATCACCGAGTTCTCCGAACGCCTGCTGGAGTTGGCACCCGAAGGCTTCGACCGGGTGTTCATGGTCAACAGCGGTACCGAAGCCAACGACCTGGCGATTCGCCTGGCCTGGGCCTAC
This sequence comes from Pseudomonas shirazica, assembly GCF_015168335.1. Classification (NCBI taxonomy): domain Bacteria; kingdom Pseudomonadati; phylum Pseudomonadota; class Gammaproteobacteria; order Pseudomonadales; family Pseudomonadaceae; genus Pseudomonas; species Pseudomonas shirazica. The sequence goes on along the minus strand of NZ_CP063456.1, from coordinate 1,365,043 downwards.
AGCGGCGGGCGCGACCTGCTCAGCGTGCTGGAGGCCTACCACGGCTGGTCGGTGGCCACCGATGCCATCTCCACTTCCATCGCCGACAACCCGCAGGCCCTGGAAACCCGCCCGGACTGGGTGCACCCGGTCGAGGCGCCGAACACCTTCCGCGGCCGCTTCCGTGGCGCCGACAGCGCCACCCACTACCTGCGTGACGTCGACGCCAAGCTGGCCGACCTCGACGCCCGTGGCCGCCAGTTGGCGGGCATCATCTGCGAACCGGTGTACGGCAATGCCGGTGGTATTTCGTTGCCGGCCGGTTACCTGCGCGAGGCCTATGCCAAGGTCCGCGCCCGGGGCGGTGTGTGCATCGCCGACGAGGTGCAGGTCGGCTATGGCCGCCTGGGCGAGTACTTCTGGGGCTTCGAGGAACAGGGCGTGGTGCCCGACATCATCACCATGGCCAAGGGCATGGGCAACGGCCAGCCACTGGGCGTAGTCATCACCCGTCGCGAGATCGCCGAAGCGCTGGAGGCCGAGGGCTACTTCTTCTCCTCGGCCGGCGGCAGCCCGGTCAGCTGCCGCATCGGCATGGCGGTGCTGGATGTGATGCAGGAAGAAGGCCTGTGGGACAACGCGCGCGATACCGGGCGCTATTTCAAGGCGCGCCTGCAGGCACTGGTCGACAAGCACCCGCTGGCCGGCGCGGCGCATGGTTCGGGCTTCTACCTGGGGCTGGAACTGGTGCGCGACCGCGCAACGCTGGAACCGGCAACCGAGGAAACCATGGCCCTGTGCAACCGCCTGCGTGACCTGGGCATCTTCATGCAGCCGACCGGTGATTACCTGAACATCCTCAAGATCAAGCCGCCGATGTGCACCACCCGGGCGAGCGTGGACTACTTTGTCGACAGCATTGATCGGGTGCTGGGTGAAGGGCTGTAGGTGCTTGGCTTTGGTTTTTCAGCGACCGTGAGATCGAGCGCCGCCCGCGCGGCGCTTCGCAGCACAAGGCTGCTCCTACATCTGTTTCGGGCCAGTAACGCCTGTACCAGTGCACGCGACCGCCTTGTTTGCCCGACACGATATCGAGGTGGACACCAAGGGGCCGCGCGCCCTCGCCTCAGGATTTATTGGCCCGAAACAAATGTAGGAGCAGCATTGTGCTGCGAAGCGCCGCGCGGGCGGCGCTCGATCTCACAGGCGCTGACAATCCCCCGGCGAACCACTCTGCGCCCTGGCGCATTCTCAAACAAAAGCCCCATAATTTTCTTCCATAGAAATTCCCCGTCATCAGGTTTACTGACAATGGCCTTTACCAGCGACTCCCTGGCAATCTTCCTCGCGGTGCTGGAGGCAGGCTCGTTCTCTGCCGCCGCGCGCAAGCTGGGGCGTGTGCCTTCGGCCGTGAGCATGGCCATCGCCCAGCTGGAGGCGGAGCTGGACCTGGTGCTGTTCGACCGGGCCACGCGCAAAGCCTTGCCAACCAGCGCCGCCCTGGCCCTGGAGCCCCAGGCCAGGCAGGTGATCTGCCAGCTCAACCTGCTCGATGCCCAAGCCCTGCAACTGCACAAGGGGCTGGAAAAGCGCCTGACTATCGCCATGGCCCCCGAGCTGCAGACCGGCCGCTGGAGCCAGCCGCTGGAAACCCTCGCCCAGGAATTTCCCAGCCTGGAAATCGAAGTACGCTCGGCCACCCAGGCCGAAGCCATCCGCCTGCTGCATGACGGTAGCGTGCAACTGGCACTGGTCTTCGAAAGGCCTGGCATCGACGAGCGCGAGTCATTCCTGGAGGCCGGCAGCCAGTTGCTGGTGGCCGTCGCCTCCCCCCGCCATCCGGCCGGGCAGAACAGCGGCACGCCGTTGCCGGAAGAGACTTTCGCCGAACAGCGGCAGATCATCGTGGCGTCGGGCAAGGCCACCGGGTCGGACCCACGCATGGTGCTGTCGCGGCGCATCTGGCTGACCGACAGCTACCTGGCCACGCTGGACCTGGTGCAATCGGGCCTTGGTTGGGCCTACCTGCCGCAGCCTTTGGTCGAGCCGTTGATTGCTTCGGGCGCGCTGGCGGAGGTGCGTTTCGACAACATGGCCAGCCGATTGCGCTTGTGGGTGGACATCATCTGGGTCAAGTCGCGCCCGTTGGGCCTGGGCGCGCGGCGTTACCTTGACGTGATGCGCCAATGCTTTGAAACAGAATCCCCGAGGTCCTGAGCGATACGACTGCCTCGTCCGACAGCGAAAAATCCTACAGCTGGTTAGGAAGCCGATAACTACCTGCAGCATTGATTCCCCGTTAGGTTTCTGCTCGCCATCAAGAAGAAAAGGAACTTCTCATGTCGAGCCAGTCCACGCAGGGCTACGTGCAGTCGGTCGATCACTTCGCCAACCAGCAGCGCCAACCAGAAGAAGCCCTCTACCTTTTACTGGAGCCATTCGCCGGCTGCCCGCCTGAGCACCCGCTGGCCATCGCTGCCCTCAGCGAAGCGCTGGGTAGTGATGCCGTAACGCGCATCGACTGCAGCCGCCTGGTGCAGGATCCCGAGTGCTGGCCAGCTCTGGTGCGGCTCGCCGAACCCGGCGATGCGCCCACAGCCCTTGCCCTATTAAGCGCGACCTGCGCCGCTCGTGAATCGGCAGCTACCTGGCACCACGTGTGTGGCTGGCTGATCAGCGATCAACCCGCCGACCTCATCGCCCAGCACATCAGCCAACAGTGTCAGGTGCTGCACCAACCAGAACCGCACGGTATCACCGCCTGGTTCGAACCCGTGCGGCTGGCGCTGCTACGCGCGACCCTGAAAAACGCAGGCGAAGTCCTCGGGCCTGTTCGCAGCTGGCTACATCCCGATGGTTCTGGCAGTTGCGAGGTATTCGAGCGAGAACCCATGGCTGGCGAACTGGCCGTCCCCGAGGCCGTAAGGGCGACCCAGCACGTCGCACCGCAGATCATTCAACTGCTCGGTGCCTGGCATCGCCTGAGTGCCGTGCAGCATCCCCATGCACCCTGGCACTTCCCAGGTTCATCAGGCCTGCCGGAAAACGCACCCACCCATGCCATGAACCTGATCCTCAAGGCCTTCAGGCAAGGCCTGCGCGACCGTGCCGATATCCAGTGCATGTGCCTGCACATGCTCATGATTCACCCACTGCTCCTTCAGCACCCGACCATCCAGCACGAGGTGGAAAGGGCCGCGGCCGGCGAGCAGCGCCTGGCGGACCGCTTCGCCAGCTACGACGACTGCACCTGGTCGCACATCGTCGCCGGCCTGCCGAAGGCAAGGAGTTACCCATGAGCATCAGCAAAGCCATCCACATCGCCATGCAGGAAGAGATCCCCAACACCTACGGCACCTGCAATGCCTGCGAACGCTCCGGCCTGCCGATTCTACTGCTGCGCGAGGCCTACGCCCCACGCCCGGACACAGGGCGCCCCTATCGCCTGGCAGACGACAGCGAAATCATCTTCCACCCGATGCACACCGACCAATTGCGCCTCCTGCGCCAAGGTTATGTCTACGTACTGCTCGACCAGGAAATCTGGCAGGCCTACGAGGTGGCGGCGGAAGGTACCTTGCGGCGCTTCCCGGTGTCGCAGATGCCCTTTGGGCCACCCAGGTCGTTACCCAAGGTATGCGCCACCGAAGGCCACGATGTGATTGCCTCGTTCATCAACATCGATACCCTGCTCTACCGCAAGGCCTGGATCGCCTTCGCCAACGACCCCTGGCCCCGTTCGGTACTCGACCGCTATCGGCAAGGCATCGCCGACAGTGACCCGGGCACCCTCGCCCGCTTCGTCGAGGTGGACCTGAACACCGCACGCAACGACCCTGCCAGCCTCGGCATCGCCATGACCGACAGCTTTCGCTTCGGCCTGGAACAGGTGCTGGAGTTCTCGACCTTTTCTTCTGCCAGGTTTACCAGCGTCCATGGCTTTTACAGCCGCCTGGGCCGCTGGCATGAAACCCGCACGCATGTGCGCAATGTCATCCAGCAGGAACAACTGCCCAATGGCGTGCTGGCGCTGACGCTGCCCGACCCGGTCGGCATGGTCATGGAGCTCAACGCGCAACGCACTGGCTGGGTGCAGGCCCTGCAGGAATGGCGGGCGCAGCCGCAGCGGCACTTCGAATACTTCACCTCGCAAGCACTACTGGGCATCCGCGAATTGCACGCGGCCATGGCTGCCGTGCAAGGTGCCGAGGACGCGCAGCGGGAAGCCCGGCAGATCGAGCAGTGGAACGACAGCCCGATCGCGGCCAAGGCGTATCTGCCGCCGGTGGACATCGACGCGCAGACCGAACGCAACACCGCGCGCAAGCAGCAGGACGCCCGCGAGCGGCTGGAAGAGCGTTACGACGAAAGCGCCCGCGCCGCGTTCCAGGCCGATTACGACCGCGAACTGAAAAACTGGCAGTCGATGATCGACCAGGTTGGCGATCTGTATGCGCGGCACTATGCCAAGCGGGCTTTTCAGCAGATCGGCTACTACGACTATGACGCGACCTCCCCCGTTTCGGTGGAGTACTTCATCCAGATGATGGCCGCCTGCCTGGCCGGCGGGCCCACTGAAACCTTGCCGCAGGAGGGTCAGCCGCTCGGGATCACCCAGCATATCTGGCAGCAGCTGCTGGAAGACGACCGCAGCCTGTTGTACCAGGCACTGCTGGCCAAGAATCAGAAGCTGATGCAGCAGGTGGCCAGGGCGCTGTCCGGGGACGACTTCGGCAAGGTGTACGACATCATCAAGGGCATCGCCGGTACCGCCGATGGCCAACTGCTGATGATCAAGCCGATACAGGATGCCGTTGGCCAGTTGCTGGCCGCGACCAACAGCGCAGGGAATGCGCTCAGCCAGCACCTGAGTGAACGGACCAAGACCCTGATCGGTCATGTGCATCGCTCGGCGTTTGCACTGTTCGCCGGGCAGCAGGTAACGCCGCTGCGGGTGTCGCTGACAGTGGGCGAATACATGAGCCTGCTCAATGAAGCCCTGGAAGCGCGGACCGATGCGTTTCTGCAGCAGGTAGACAAGCAGTTCCGTGATCCCCTGGGCCGCAAGGTGCGGGCCATGGTGCTGAGTGGGGCGATCAATATTGCGGCAGCGGGTAACCGTAGCCAGATGATCGAGGTGATGCTCTGGACGCTCGAAAGCGCCGAGAGCCTGCAGGCGCGGCTGGTGCAGTTGCGCGAGGGTGCAGCCGGCGGCGTCGGGGCGCTGGTACGCAATGTTGCGATTGGTGCGGGTACGCTGCGTGCGCAGGTTACGGGTGGTTTGAAGATCAGTTCTACGGCCGCGCAAAGCGTGGCAAGCGATGCGATGCGCAGCCTGCGGGATGCTGCAGCGAGCAGTGGAAGTGTGAAGCTGATGCTTGCCTTGGGGGGCATATGGTTCCAGCAGGATAGTCTGGGCAAGAACTATCGGGCGTTGCAAGAAACACATCAGAACAATCCAGAGGCGCTTGCGGCGATCTGGTCTTCATCGCTTGGGTTGTTGGGAGTGAGTGTCGAAGTGGCAGGCCTTGCTGTCACACTTGTACGACCGAAGATACCGTGGCCCGGAACGGTAACCATAGCTTCACTAGGAAAGAACCTAGCCAAGTATGGCGGCGCCATCACTGCACTCGCCAATGCCATGGATGCAGTGCAATACGTGAATGCGCTCGCCAGAACTAATAACCAAGGGGACAGCACCTCTGCAAACCAGTACGCTCGCGCGGCCGTGCTTGCTACAGTTTCCACTGTCTCTGGTATTTACTCGGCATTATTCGCAAGTTCGCTACTCGGCCCCTTAGGCTTTACGATCATCCTTGGTCTGGCAGCCTATACGCTGGCGATGGATGCCAAAAATCAAGAATCTTCACTATTAGAGCTTTGGTCCCGACATAGTAGATGGGGAACACCAGAGGAACATCGGCGCTGGATGAATCCACAAGATCTGGATACCGCAATTGGCTCACTGAACGCGGCAGCCTTGGGAGTTCAAGCGCAGGCTTCAATTGAGACAAGATTTCAACCAACTCACAGTACGCACACGCCAGACCAAACAAAAGCCTTCATCAGCGATGACGCTGCTGTCGCGGCAGGCTTTTATCTCGATTTGTACATAAGCTTGCCAAATTTCAGTACTGAAGACGCACAGTACAAATGGCAACTGACTGTATACCCAGCAGGGCAAAATCGACTGCCTTTTTATCTCTCTGGTAATAGTTCACATCCAAAAGTAGTCGAATACGTGCCCGAAGAAACCAAAAAAATCTTTGCTAGCCCTGAAAGCGTCAGCGAACGAATAATTTTTAAAACCACCGATAAGACCCTGCACATCAGCACTTCAATTCCACTACTGGAAAACCATTGTACAAAAGCTATTGAGCTAACGCTCACTTATTGGCCCAACAAGCATGACATGTCAGGTTATGCAAAAGTGACAATGAGAGAAAACAATCTATCCTCGCTAAGGAGTCTATTCTAATGGCCCGCCCGCACCTTAACCCGCCATGTACAGGATGGATAGAGGACCTACCCCATCCTGACATTCCCATTGCGATCGAAGCCAGCCTGGGCAATCAATCCCCTAACCATCAGGATCTTATCTACCTTGAAGTACCCAGACCCCTCGGTTGGGCAAGAGAAGTAATGGCTTTCCTTTCGCTTCCAACTATCGCCATCACCACCCCTCTGTTCAGTTTCATAAACTCCAACTTAGAACGGAGAGACTTCGAATCCGTGCTAATTGATATATTAATACTTGCATGCGGAGTATGGGCATCCGTATTTTGCCTTCGAGTAAGCATATCCCCACCCCGAGATGAACCCCTTCGCTTCAACCGAGTACGTAAAAAATTGTATGCATACAATTTCAAGTACTGCTGGTGGAACCCCTTCACGAACTGGAAAGTAGAAACAGTTTGCTACGACTGGTCCCAAGTCCGCGCCGAGCGCTGGTCCCAGGCCGGCGCACTGCCAAACGGTGGGTTAATTTTCAAATGGGGTGTCACACTCTCCATCGTTGCACCAGGCACAAACAATGTCATCGACCGTTTTCCTCTGGTTACGATGGGGGCCGACCAGCATGCCTGGGCCTACATCTGCACCTACATGCAGGAAGGCCCCTCAGCCCTGCCACCACCCGGGGAACCCAAGGATCACAACGATGTGCTCTGGTGTGAGTTCGCCCTGCGCCTGGCACCCCGAGTAGAGTGGCCAGCGGAAATGGATCTGGAGTCGAGAACCGCCCCCTGAACTTACTGTGTTGCGCTGCTTGCGTTGGCCCCATCGCCGGCATGCCAGCTCTCATAGAACTGCACATAACTCATTGAATTAGCAGGGACCCTGTGGGAGCGGGCACGCCCGCTCCCACAGGGATTACATGGTGGGCGCCACCAACCTGTATCCCACCCCTGGCTCGGTGATGATGAACCGCGGCGCCGTGGGGTCATCTCCCAACTTCTGCCGCAGATGCCCGACCACTATCCGCAGGTAATGGGTGTCATCCACATGGGTAGGCCCCCAGATATCCTTGAGCAGTTGCTGCTGGGTAATCACCCGCCCCGGGTGCCCGGCCAGTTGCGCCAGCAACGCATACTCCTTGCGGGTCAGCGCCACTTCCACGCCATCCAGGGTCACCCGGCGAAAGGCAAAGTCCACCATCAGCGGCCCAAAGCTGGCCGCCACTTCCGAGCCACCGGCCTGCGGCACCTGGCGCAGCAAGGCACGCACCCGCGCCAGAAACTCCTGGATGCCGAACGGCTTGGTCACATAGTCGTTGGCTCCACCATCCAGCGCATCGACCTTCTGCACTTCACTCGCGCGCACCGACAACACCAGCACCGGCACCGCGCTCCATTCGCGCAGGTCACGCAGTACCTGCTGGCCGTCCATGTCCGGCAGGCCCAGGTCGAGTACCACCAGGTCCGGCTTGCCCAGCGCCGCCTGGGCCAACCCTTCCGCGCCGGTGGCGGCCTCGAGCACCTTGTAGCCTTGCGAGGCCAGGCTGATGCGCAGGAACTTGCGGATCTGCGGTTCATCGTCGATGACCAGGAGGGTGGCGGACTGACTCATGGGGTTTCGCTTTCGGTTTCAGGTTGAGGGGGCAGCGGCAAGCATAAAGTGATGCTGGTGCCCTGGCCATCGATGCCTTCGCCCACGAGGATCTGGCCGCCATGGGCGCCGATCATGCCCTGGCAGATCGCCAGGCCCAGGCCGGTGCCCTGCCCGCCGCGGTCACCGCGAGCGGCGGTGTAGAACATGTCGAAGATCTTCTCGCGGTCTTCCACGGGAATACCGGGGCCCTGGTCGCTGACGGCAAAGCACAACCGGGCGTCCTGCACCGACACCTGCAGCTCCAGCCGGCCATTGGCTGGCGAGAAGCGCGCGGCATTTTCCAGCACGTTGACCAGCGCCTGCTCGATCAACGCCGCATGCACGAACAGCAACGGCAGCTCGGCCGGCACGTCGGTGTGTACCCGCAGCGGCGCCAGCACCGCGCGCAGGCGGTTGAGTGCACTGCCGACGATGTCGGCAGGCGCCACCCAGTCGCGGGCCAGCTTGAGGCCGCCGTGGCCCAGGCGGGTCATGTCGAGCAGGTTCTGGATGTAGCGGTCGAGGCGTTCGGCCTCGTTGCGGGTGCCCTCCAGCAGTTCGCGGCGGTCGGCGGCGGGGATCGCCTCGCCCAGCGCCAGCAGGCTGTCGATGCTACCGCGCATGGCGGTCAGCGGGGTACGCAAGTCATGGGAAACGGACGCCAGCAAGGCGCTGCGCAGCTGCTCGGTTTCGCCATGCAGCCGCGCGGCCTCCAGTTGTTCGGCCAGCCGGGCGCGGGCCAGGGCCTGGGCCAGTGGTTGGCCAAGGGCGGTGAGCAGGCGCCGGCGCGGGTCGCTGAGAGGCTGGCCGGAGCGTGAGCGCACACCAAGCAATGCCAGGGGCTGCTCATCCACCGCCAGTGGCCACCACCACCAGCGGCCATTGGGCAGGGTGTCGCTGCCATGACCGGCGGCCTGGCCGTGCTGCCAGGCCCATTCTGCAGCGGCGCGTTCGTTATCGCTGAAAGCATGGGCTTCGCCGCTGACCACCTGCAACTGGCCTTCGACATTGCGCTCCAGCAGGCACACCTGCATGTCCTGCCAACCGTCCAGGTGCTGGCCGGCGGCGTTGAACACCGCCTGGCGGTCGGTGGCCACGGTCAGCCGGCGCGACAGGTCGAGCAACTGGCTGGTCTGCGCCTGGGTCTCGCGCAGCGCCTGCAACTGGCGGCGCTGGCGGGCGGCCAGGTTGCCGGTGAGCGCGGCCATCAACAGGAAGAACACCAGGGTCAGCACGTCTTCTTCGCGCTGGATCCTGAACGACAGGTTGGGCGGGATGAACAGGAAGTCGTAGGTCAGGAACGACAGCACCGCGCAGGCCAGCGCAGGCCCCAGGCTGCTGCGCACTGCCACCAGCAACACCGCGGCCAGGAACACCAGCGATATGTTGGGCAGCGCCAGCACACTCGACACCGCCCAGGCCAGGCCTGCGGCCATGACCGTGGCCAGCAGCGCCAGCAGGTAATGGCGCCAGACCCACACCCGCCGTACCGCCGAACGCGGCGCTTGCGGCTGCGCGTCGCGGTCCAGCACGTTGATTTCCAGGCCGTGGCTTTCGCGCAGCAGCCGCGCGGCCACACCGGCACCGAACAGGCGCCGGCGCAGGCGGTCGCGGGACTGCCCGACCAACACCAGGCTGGCCCGCCGTTCGGCGGCATGCTGGATCAGTGTGCGCACCACTTCGCCGGCACGCAGCAGTACCACCTCCCCGCCGAGGCGTTCGGCCAGTTGCTGGGCAGCTTGCAGGCGCTGGCGTGCGGTTTCGTCGCGCAGGCGGCCGTTGTCCACGTGCACCAGGCTCCAGGGCAGGTGGCGGCGTTGCGCCACGCGGCTGGCATGGCGCACCAAACGTTCCGCCTGGTCGTCGCCATCCACGCCCACCAGCAAGCGCCCACGCAGGGCCGGGGCTTCCTGGCCGCGCTGGCGATAGCCGTGGGCAAGGTCGGCATCCACCTGGGCGGCAGCGGTCTGCATGGCCAGCTCGCGCAGGGCGGTAAGGTTGGTTTGCGAGAAGAACGCATCAATGGCGGCCCGCGCCTGCTCGGGCACGTACACCTTGCCTTCGCGCAGACGTTCGAGCAGCTCGCGGGGTGGCAGGTCGATCAGCACCAGCTCGAAGGCTTCCTGCAGCACCCAGTCCGGAAGGGTTTCGCGCACTTGCACGCCAGTAATGTCGCGGACCTTGTCGTTGAGGCTTTCCAGGTGCTGGACGTTGACCGTGGTGTACACATCGATGCCGGCGGCCAGCAGTTCCTGTACGTCCTGCCAGCGTTTGGCGTGGCGGCTGCCGGGCACATTGGTGTGGGCCAGTTCGTCGACCAGCACCAGGGCCGGCGCGGCCTTGAGAAGGCCGTCGAGGTCCATTTCCTCGAGGGTGACGCCGCGGTACTGGCTGCGCAGCAGGGGCTGTTGCTGAAGGCCAGCGAGCAATACCTCGGTTTCGGCACGGCCATGGGTTTCAACCACCCCGGCCAGCACCTGCACGCCCTGGCGTTGCTGGGCGTGGGCAGCCTGGAGCATGGCGAAGGTCTTGCCGACGCCGGGGGCGGCGCCAAGGAACACCTTCAACCGCCCCCGGCCGCTTCGCGGGAGGGTAGCCAACAGCGCGTCTGCGCGGGCGGAGTCACTCATCTTTCATCCTTTGGTGTGGCGGCGTCCTGCAGCCTCTTTTGGGCCTGCTTCGCAGGCCTTCGCGGGCTTGCCCGCTCCCACAGGGTGATCGCAATACTCGGAAGCTGCGCTGTACCTATGGGAGCGGGCAAGCCCGCGAAGGGCCGCAAAGCGGCCCCCATATCAGTGGCCCAGATGCTCAAGTGCCTGGTTCAAGGCCAGCACATTGACCACCGGCGGGCCGATCAATGGGTGGAGGGTGGCCTCTTCCAGCAAGCCTTGCAAGCGCTCCACCGGCAACTGCCGTGCCGCGGCCACCCGAGGGATCTGGTAGGCCACGGCCTCCGGAGGCAGGTGCGGGTCGAGGCCGCTGCCCGAGGTGGTGAGCAGCGCCTGGGGCACCGGCCCCTGCTGCGCCTGGTACAACGCAGCCGCATCGCCCTTGACCCGCTCGGCCAGCGCCGGGTTGCTCGGCGACAGGTTGCTGGCGCTGCTGGCCACGGTGGCGTAGGCGCCTGCCGATGGCCGCGCGTGGAACCAGCCATCGCCCTGGAAATCCTGGGCGATCAGCGCCGAGCCACGTACCTGGCCCTGGTCATCGCGCACCAGGCTGCCATTGGCCTGGCTGGGGAAAATCACCTGGGCAATACCGGTCACCGCCAGCGGATACAGCGCGCCGGTCACCAAGGTCATCAACAGGGCCAGGCTCAATGCCGGGCGTACATAAGCATTCATGGTGGCCTCCTCAGACCAGGTGCAGAGCATTGAGCAGCAGGTCGATCAGCTTGATCCCGGCAAACGGCACGACAATGCCACCCAGCCCGTAGATCAGCAGGTTGCGCCGCAGCAGGTGCGCCGCACTGGCCGCCTGCACCCGCACGCCGCGCAGCGCCAGCGGGATCAGCACGATGATGATCAGCGCGTTGAATACGATGGCCGACAGAATCGCACTCTGCGGGCTGGCCAGGTGCATCAGGTTGAGCACGCCCAGCTGCGGGTAGATGGCGGCGAACAGCGCCGGCAGGATGGCGAAGTACTTGGCCACATCGTTGGCGATGGAGAAAGTGGTCAACGCGCCACGGGTCACCAGCAGCTCCTTGCCGACCTGCACCACATCCAGCAACTTGGTCGGGTCGCTGTCCAGGTCGACCATGTTGGCCGCCTCGCGCGCGGCCTGGGTACCGTCGTTCATGGCCATGCCCACGTCAGCCTGGGCCAGTGCCGGGGCGTCGTTGGCGCCATCGCCGCACATGGCCACCAGGCGGCCGTCGTTCTGCTCCTGGCGGATGCGCGCCAGCTTCTTCTCTGGCGTGGCCTCGGCCAGCACGTCATCCACGCCGGCCTCGGCAGCGATGGCGGCGGCGGTCAGCGGGTTGTCGCCGGTCACCATCACCGTGCGAATGCCGAGCTTGCGCAGCTCGGCAAAGCGCTCGCGAATGCCGGGTTTGACCACATCCTTGAGGTGGATCACGCCAAGCAGGCGCTTGTCCAGGCACACCAGCAGCGGTGTACCGCCGCTCTGGGCAATACGCTCCACTTCACGGGCCAGTGCCGGTGGCATTTCCAGGCGTTGCATGCCGACGAACGCCAGTACGGCATCGACAGCGCCCTTGCGGTAGCGGTGTTGCTGAAAGTCGATCCCCGACAGGCGCGTCTCGGCGCTGAAAGCCACGGCCTCGAACTGGCCGGCGGACGGTTCGACAAAATCACGCAGCTGGCGCAGATATTCGACGATCGACTTGCCCTCGGCGGTGTCGTCCGCCAGCGAGGCCAGCAAGGCGCCCTCCCCCAGCTCGCGGGCAGTGATGCCCGGTGCCGCGTGCAGCGCACTGCAGCGGCGGTTGCCGAAGGTAATGGTGCCAGTCTTGTCGAGCATCAGCGTGTGCACGTCACCGGCCGCCTCCACCGCCCGGCCCGAGCGGGCGATGACGTTCAGCCGCACCAGCCGGTCCATGCCGGCAATGCCGATGGCCGACAGCAGGCCGCCGATGGTGGTGGGGATCAGCGTTACCAGTAATGCGGCGAGAAAGATCAGCGGCAGGCTGCCACCGACAAAGTGGGCGAACGGCTGCAGGGTCACCACCACGATCAGGAAGATCAGGGTCAGGCCGATCAGCAGGATGTCGAGGGCGATCTCGTTGGGCGTCTTCTGCCGCTTGGCGCCTTCGACCAGGGCAATCATGCGGTCGAGGGTCGATTCGCCCGGGTTGCTGGTGATGCGGATCAACAACCAGTCTGAGACCAGCCGGGTATTGCCGGTCACCGCTGAGCGATCGCCGCCGGACTCGCGGATCACCGGCGCGGACTCGCCGGTAATGGCGGCCTCGTTGACCGCAGCGATACCTTCAAGCACCTCGCCGTCACCGGGAATCATTTCACCAGCTACCACGCGCACCACATCGTCCTTGCGCAGCGCGCTGGCCGCTACGGTTTCGTAGCTGCCATCGCGCTTGCGACGCTGCGCGGTAAGCCCTTGGCTGCCAGCCTTGAGGCTGTCGGCTCGGGCCTTGCCACGGCCTTCGGCCAGAGCCTCGGCAAAGTTGGCGAACAGCACGGTGAACCACAGCCACAGGGCGATCTGCACGGCCACACCGGTACTCACACCGCTGCCGGGAGCGAAACACAGGACGGTGGTCAGTACCGCAGTCAGGGCGACCACCAGCATCACCGGCGAGCGCTTGAGTTGGCGCGGGTCGAGCTTGACGAATGCCTGCACCAGCGCCGGGCGCCACAATGCGGCGAAACGGGTCTGATCCTTGGCACTTTGCCGGGCTTTTACTTCAGCAATGGGCATGTTCATGGTCGGTCCTCAAAAACCCAGACTCAAATGTTCGGCGATCGGCCCAAGGGCCAGGGTCGGCAGGAAGGTCAGGCCACCGACCAGCAGGATGGTGACCAGCAGCAGGCTGGTGAACAGCGGGCCATGGGTGGGGAAGCTGTTAAGCCCCTGGGGCGCGCTTTTCTTCGCCGCCAGGCTGCCAGCCAGCGCCAGTACCGGCAGGATGTAGCCGAAGCGGCCGATGAGCATGGCCAGGCCGATCATCAGGTTGTGGTACACCGTGTTGGCACCAAAGCCGGCAAAGGCCGAGCCGTTGTTGGCCGTGCCCGAGGTGTAGGCATACAGCAGCTGGCTGAAGCCATGCGCACCCGGGTTGCTGACTGCACCTGCCGGGCCTGGCAGGCTGGCGGCAATGGCGCCGAGCACCAACACGCCGACCGGCATCACCAGCAGGGTCGCCACCAGCAACTGCACCTCGCGGGCCTGCAGTTTCTTGCCCAGGTATTCCGGGGTGCGGCCGATCATCAGCCCGGCCAGGAACACCGCGATCAGCACGAACAGCAGCATGCCGTAAAGCCCTGCACCGACGCCGCCGAAGATCACCTCACCGACCATCATGTTGACCATTGCCACCATGCCGGTCAGCGGGTTGAGGCTGTCGTGCATGGCATTGACCGAACCGTTGGAGGCAGAGGTGGTAGTCACTGTCCACAGCACCGAACCGGTGGTGCCGAAGCGGGTTTCCTTGCCCTCCATCGGGGCGCTTTGCTGTACCTGCGCGCTCTCGAGGGCCGGGTTGGGCTGGTACTCGGACCACAACGCCGTGCTGCCGCCGATCAGGAACAGCGCAAGCATGCAGGCGAGGATGGCGCGGCTCTGGCGCAGGTCCTTCACGTAGTGGCCAAAGGTGAACACCAGCGCCACCGGAATGAGGATGATCGAAGCCACCTCGAACAGGTTGCTCCAGGCCGTGGGGTTTTCGAACGGGTGCGCCGAGTTGACTCCGAAGAAGCCACCGCCGTTGGTACCCAATTGCTTGATGGCGATCTGGCTGGCGGCCGGGCCCAGCGGGATGGTCTGCTCGGTGCCCTGCAGGGTGAGCGCATGAGCGTAGTCGGCCAAGGTTTGCGGTACGCCCTGCCATACCAGCAGCAACGCCAGCAGCAGGCACAGCGGCAGCAGGCCGTAGAGGGTGGCGCGGGTCATGTCGACCCAGAAGTTGCCCAGCGTCGTGGCGCTGCGCCGTGCGATGCCGCGGCACAGGGCGACCAGCACGGCCAGGCCGGTGGCGGCGCTGACGAAGTTCTGCACGGTCAGGCCGAGCATCTGGCTCAGGTAGCTGACCGACGCTTCACCACTGTAGGCCTGCCAGTTGGTGTTGGTGACGAAGCTGACCGCGGTGTTGAACGCCAGCGACCATTCCTGGCCGGGCAGATGCTGCGGGTTGAATGGCAGGTAGCCCTGCAACAGCAGCACGGCGAACAGCAGCAGGAACCCGGCCAGGTTGAAGGCCAGCAGGGCCAGGGTGTACTGCTGCCAGTTCTGTTCCTGGCTGGCGCGCACGCCCGCCAGCCGGTAGCAGGCTTGCTCGACCGGGCCCAGCACGGGCGACAGCCAGGTCCGCTGGCCTTCCATGACCTTGAAGTAGAACCGCCCGAGCCAGGGTGCCGGTAGCAGCACGATGGCGAAAAATGCCAACAGCAAGGCGAAATCGTAACTGTGCATGGCCACTCCCTAGCTGCGATCGGCGCGCAGCAGCGCCACCAGCAGATAAAACGCCAATGCCACTGCCAGCAGCAGTGACAGCCCGTCGAGCATGTTCATGTGTGGTTCTCCCCGTGGTGCGGCTTGGGCCGCTTTGGGGAAATTGTCCGAGCGAGGGGCGTAAAGGGGCGAGACTGGGAGGTGGGGATGGCGATAAAGAAGGCGTAAAGATCGGGAGTTGAGGTTGCCTGAACCGGCCTCTTCGCGGGTAAACCCGCTACTACAGGGACCGCACCGCTCTCCCGGGCTGTGGAGATCCTTGTGGGAGCGGGTTCACCCGCGAAGAGGCCAGTACAGGTTTACTGCTGAGGCGGCTGCGGGACGGCGTTGCGGCTCCAGTCCAGCAGCAGGCTGTAGCCGACCGCCAGCAAGGTCGGCCCGATGAACAGGCCAATGAAGCCAAAGGCGATCAGGCCGCCGAACACGCCCAGAAGCACGATCACCAACGGCAGGTTGCCGCCACGGCTGATCAGGTACGGTTTGAGTACGTTGTCCACGCCACTGATGATGAAGGTGCCCCAGGCTCCCAGGAACACCGCCATGCCGTATTCGCCTTTCCATACCAGCCAGCCGGTGGCCGGAATCCATGCCAGTGGCGGGCCCATGGGGATCAGGCTGAGCATGAAGGTCACCAGGCCCAGCACAATGGCCCCGGGCACACCGGCAATCAGGAAGCCGATCAACGCCAGCACGCCCTGCGCTGCGGCCGTACCGATCACCCCGTTGACCACCCGCTGCACCGTACCGGCGACCAGCTCCAGGTAGTACTCGGCACGGTCGCCCATCAGGCGGTGCAGCAAGCGCAGGACGAACGCCGACAAGCGCGGGCCATCGCGGTAGAAGAAGAACACGAACACCAGGCTAAGGGTCAGTTCCAGCACGCCGCTGCCGATCTGCGCGCTGCGCGCCAGCAACCAGTTGCCCACCTGCCCCAGGTGCGGCTTGACCGAGGCCAGCAAGGCCGCGCCCTGCTGGTCCAGCGATTGCCACCAGCTGACCAGGCGCTCGCCAACCACCGGGATGCCACCCAGCCACGCCGGAGCGTCGGGCAGGCCGTCCACCTGCACGTCACGCACGAACGCCGTCGCGTCGCGAATATGATCGGCCAGGTTGAACCCCAGCCACACCAGCGGCAGCGCCACGATCAGGATCCAGGCAGTGGTCAGCAGGCTTGCCGCCAGGGTTTCGCGCCCGCCCAGCGCTCGCGTCAGCAAGCGCATCAAGGGCCAGCTGGCAAAGGCCAGGATGGCTCCCCACAACAGCGCTGAAATGAAAGGTGCCATTACCCACAGGCCGGCACCCAGCAGCGCCAGTAGCAGAATCTGGACCAGCAAGCGGTCATTGTTAGCCATGGTGGTGCCCGTTCAACGGATCAGTTCAAGGTGCAGGCCGTCGGTAGGTGCACTACCGACTTCGAGGCGGCCATTGCGCACGCCCGCCTTGACCAGCGCCTCGCGCCAGGCTTCAGCCTGGGCCCCACTGAGGCTGGCACGCAGGGTGCTGTCGAGGTTCAGGCTGCGGGCCAGCAGGTTCGCCCAGGCGTCTTGCGGCGCGGCCAGGTCAGGGTAGTCGAGCTTGCCGGTGTCGCGCATTTCGCGCAGCACCGTGGCGGCGGTCGGCAGCAGTTCGCCCAGCGGGCTGCCGGCGACGAACTCTTCCACGTGCAAGTAGGCGCGGCGGTTGCCGCGGGTGACACTGTACAGCGCGACCAGGGTGTCGGCCTGCTCCGCCGAGCGGCGCAGCAGGATGAACGCCTGCTGCTCGTCGCCGCCGTTGAGGCGGGCATTGCCGAACACATCATTGGCCCACAGGCTGGCCTCGCCGCAATCGCGGCCCTGGCACCAGAACAGCGGGTAGCCGCCGTCGCGCTGCAGTGCTTCGCGAGCGCTGGTGAAGACTTCGCGAGCAGTACGCTCGACCGGCAGTTCGTAGGTTACCGAGCTGACCTGGCCACGGCTTTCGACCTTGTCCTCGACCCTCAGGCGGCCGCTGATCTTGCGCAGTGGGCCCATGGGGTAGACGCGCTCCTGCTCCACGGCCGGGCGCTGGTCGACCACCTTGGCGTCCACCGGTACCGGCAGGCTGCCGGCCCACAAAACGGGGCTGGCGAACACCAGGCAGGCCGCGAAGGCATTACGGATGGCAACAGGCGCGCTCATTGGCGAACCAGACGGCGCTCAGCGCCGAGATGAAGCTCCAGGATGTCTGGCAGTTGCATGGTTGTCTCCCTGTTCAACCCGCCAAGCCTCGACACTTGTCCGATGCAAGTCAAGCAAAGCCAAAGAAGCGATTGAAACAGTCTGCGACAAGGGCCGCGCCCTGCTCATCGTTCAGGTGCAGGTGATGGCCACCGGGCAGCGTCACCTGCTCAAAGGGTAGCTGCTCCAGCAACCCGGTGTGGCGCGCCAGCATGCCGTCGGCGGCCACGACCAGGCGCGTCGGGCAACTCACCCGGTGCACATAGGCCATGGCCTGGGCCTCGCTCAGGCGCACTGGCGAAGGCAGGGTCAGGCGGCTGTCGCTGCGCCAGCTGTAACCGCCGGGCACCGGCATCAGGCCACGCTGGGCCAACAGCTCGGCCGCCTCACGGCTGACTGCGACCATGCCTTTCATGCGTGCCTGCACGCCCTGCTCCAGTGTGGTGTATACCGACTTGCGCTTGCCATCCAGGCGCAACTGGGCCTGCAGTGCCATGCCCAGCCGCTCACCGGCATCCTGCTCGGCGCCGGTCGGCGGGATGACGCCGTCAATCAGGGCCAGATGGCTGACCCGATCCGGCAGCGCGCCAGCCAGTTGCACGGAAATGATTGCCCCCAGCGAATGGCCCAGCAGAGCAAAACGTTGCCAACCCAGCTGCTCGGCCACCCGCAGCACGTCATGGGCGTAGTCGGCCAGAGCATAGCCGGCACCGAGCGGCCGGTGCTCGGAGTAACCATGCCCGGCCAGGTCCAGGGCGACGATGCGCAGGCCTTTCAGCTGCGGCGCCAGGCGGGCGAAGCTGTTGGCGTTATCCAGCCAGCCATGCAGGGCGATCACCGGCAGCCCCTGCTCCGGGCCGAACAGGTGCGCCGCCAGTTCGATATGGCCCAGACTCAGTCGGATTTCCTCGACCTGCGCGCTCATGCCTGGCTCCAGCGGTCGAACAGGCCCTTGATCAGGCTGGCGGTGTCGGTTGGCCGCTCCAGCGGGAACATGTGCCCACCCGGCACGCTGTGGTATTCGCCCCTGGGCATGCCACGCACGGCCAGCGTGTGGTGGCGGCGAATGACGTTGCTGCGCTCGCCGCGGACCATGGCCAGCGGCACCTGCAATTGCCGCGCGGGCGCAGGGCTGGTATGCGGGATGCTGCGGTAGATGCTGATTTCCGTGGCCGGGTCGAAGCGCAACTGCAGCCCCTGCTCCATCGCCTGCAGGCCGTGCTCTATGTAGGCATCGAGGCAGTCGGGGTCGAAATGGCGGAACAGTGACTTGCCGGCGAAATAGTCCCGGGCACTGTCGCGGTCATTGAAGGTTTCGCGGCGCCCCAGGGTGCGGCCAGCCGGGGTGATACGGTCAATGAAGCCGAAGCGCTTGGCGGTGCGCAGCAGCCACTGGTCGGCGCGGGTGAGCACCGGAGAGTCGAGCATCACCACGCCGCGATAATACTCGGGGCAGCGCAAGGCTGCGTGCAGGTGCAACACGCCGCCCAGCGAATGGCCGACGCCCCATACTGGCTGGTCTTGCCGAGCCAGGTGGTGCAGCAGTTCATCGACCAGGCTCTGCCAGTTGTCGTCCACCGGAAAACGCGGATCGTGGCCGTGCTGGGCCAGGTGCTGCACCTGGTAGTCCGGTGCCAGGGCGGCGAACAGCTTGCCGTAGGTGGCCGACGGGAAACCGTTGGCATGGGCGAAGAAGATCTGCTGCGACATGGCGCCGGGTCCGGATGCGAGATGATGGCCCATTGTCGGTATCGCGGGGCGGTTCGGCAACGTCCGGAAAGGTCATCGGCGAGGGCTATCAGGTCAGGCTTGTGGGCGCGGGCACTGCCTGCAGGAGCAGCCTTGTGCTGCGAAGAGGCCATAACTGCCGGAGAAGAGCTATTGCCCTACTGGCCTCTTCGCAGCACAAGGCTGCTCCTACAGGAAACCTAGATAGCCTGAGAACTCAGGCCGGCGAGTTGATCGCCCGAAGGGTCATCAACCCAGCCAGCGGCCAGTCCCCTTCCAGCTCCGCCAGGCTTGCAGTGCTCATGCCCGCTGGTTGCTGCTGGTGGCCATGCTGCAACGCCCCTACCAAGGTACCCACCAGCGGCTGGTGGCTGACCAGCAGCACATGCTCCAGGCCCAGGCGCTCGATTTCACCGATAACCTGCTGCACATCACTGTCAGGCGTCAGCCAGGGCACGGTGCGCACCGGTTCGGCGAAGCCCAGGGTGTCATGCACCAGGGCAGCCGTTTGCTGGGCGCGTACGTAAGGGCTGGCGATGATCGCCTGCAGCGGCTGGCCCAGCAGGCGGGCGGCGCTATGCAGCACCTGTTCGCGACCATGGGCGGTCAGCCGGCGCTCGGCATCGCTGTTGGCGCGCGGCTCCGCTTCGCCGTGGCGCAGAACCCACAGCTTCACAGTTTGGGCTCCTCGTCACGCACCGGGTGCGGGGCCGGGGCCACCGCATGCGGCGCCTCGCCTTCCGGGGCACGCGGTGCCGGCCAGTCGGCGAACGGCCAGGGCTTCTGGTCGCTGTGGAAGCTGCCGAAGCGGCCGATCTGCGCCAGGTACTGGCTCAGGCTGTCACCGAAGTTCATCAGGCTGGCGCTGGGGGCGCCGTACACCAGGCGGTAGATCAATTGTACCAGCACCAGGCCACCGAGCAGCAGCTCGGCCAGCTGCCAGACCACCAGGAACACCAGCATCCACAGGGCCCGCAGGATGATCGACTCGCGCTGGGCGCGTTCGGGCGTATCGTTCATGTGTTGCTCCTTGCTGTTGTCAGAGCCGCTGAAGGCTCAGTTGAAACCGCTGATGGAAATGAAATCGACATCGGTCTTCGGCTCGGCACGCATCAGGTGCTCGATCACCTGGTTCAGCGTGCGGCCTTCGAACAGGATGGCATGCAGGCCTGCCACCAGCGGCATGTATACCTGCACTTCCTGCGCCTTGGCCTTGAGCACCTTGAGGGTGTTGACGCCTTCGGCTACTTCGCCCAGGCGGCTGACCGCCTGCTCCAGGCTCAGGCCCTGGCCCAGCGCGTGGCCGACCTGGTAGTTGCGGCTCTTTGGCGAGGAGCAGGTGACGATCAGGTCACCGACACCGGCCAGGCCGAGGAAAGTCATGGGGTTGGCCCCCTGGCTGACGGCGAAGCGGGTCATCTCGGCCAGGGCGCGGGTAATCAGCATGCTCTTGGTGTTCTCGCCCATGCCCAGGGCCACCGCCATGCCAGCAATGATGGCGTAGACGTTCTTCAGCGCCCCGCCCAGCTCGACGCCAAAGCGGTCGGCACTGGCGTAGACGCGGAAGGTACGCCCATGCAGCACGGCCTGCACCTGCTGGCACAGTTTTTCGTCCTCGCTGGCGACCACCGTGGCGGTCAGCGCATGTTCGGCGATTTCACGGGCCAGGTTGGGGCCGGACAGCACGCCGATGCGCGCCTCGGGGGCGATTTCCTCGAGGATCTGGCTCATCAGCTTGAAGCTTTGCGCTTCGATGCCCTTGGTCAGGCTGACCAGGCCCTTGCCGCGCAGCAACTCGGCATGCGGAGCCAGCACGCTACGCAAGGCGCTCGATGGCAGGGCGACGAAAATCAGCTCGCTGGCCTGCAGTGTGGCCAGCAGGTCGCTGACCGGCTCGACGCCGTCGTGCAAGCGGATGCCCTTGAGGTAGCGGGGATTCTCGCGATTGACCCGCATGGCCTCGGCCTGTTCCGGATCGCGCATCCATTGGCGCACCGGCACACCGTTTTCTGCCAGCAGGTTCGCCACGGCGGTGCCGAAGCTGCCGCCTCCCAGAACTGCAACAGGTTGCTGTTCAGTCATATCCAATCCGTTAAAGCCAAAAGTTAAGTGGCGACCCAGCCATTATACGGCTCGCCTGCTACAGAACCAGTGTCAGTACCGGCCCTTTCGCAGCGCAAGGCTGCTCCTACAGGTACCGTGCATGTCCTTAGATCGGGCTTCACTGGCAAGCAGATCACTGGCAAAACCCCCACGGTCAGTTACCATGCCTGTTTCAATCCTGATACAAGGCCGCTTTGTGTTCCCTGGCACGCCCTCGTACCCGCGCCTGCTCATACTGACTGCCCTGCTCGGCGGCCCGGCCGTGGCCGATGACCTGTTCATCGACAACACGGACCTGCCGCAGGTTCTGACCGCCACGCGCCTGAAACAATCCCCCGCCGCAGTACCGGGCAGCATGACCGTGCTCGACAGCGAGCTGATCCGGGCCAGCGGTGCCCGTGACATCCCCGAGCTGCTGCGCCTGGTGCCGGGCATGATGGTGGGCTACAACGCCGGCAACCAACCCACGGTCAACTACCACGGCAGCAACGTCAACGATGCCCGACGCATGCAGGTGCTGATCGATGGCCGTTCGGTGTACCGCGCCGGCCTGGCCACGGTGGACTGGAGCGACATCCCCCTGGCCATGGAGGATATCGAGCGCATCGAGGTGTTCCGCGGCCCCAACACGGTCAGCTATGGCGCCAACGCGCTGATGGCGGTGGTCAACATCCTTACCCGCAACCCTGCCGACAGCCATGGCACGCGGCTGAAGATGACCCGCGGCCAGGACGGCATCAACGATTTCTACGCCAGCCACGGCTTCGGTTGGGAGAGTGGCGACATGCGCCTGTCGCTGTCAGGCCAGCAGGACGATGGCTTCGACGAGAACCAGTTCGGCCAGGACTACCGCGACAGCCGCCGGCTGACCCGCTTCAATATCAACGCCAGCCACAGCCTGGCACACGACCAGACCCTGGAATGGCAACTTGCTGCGAAGGAAGGCAGCAACCAGCGGCCTTATACCTACCAGCCGGTGTTCGCCAAATACGAAGCCGGTAACAACGCTGACGTCAGTGCCAAGGACTACGCCGGCTCATTGCGCTGGACCAAGGACTTCAGTTCTGAGCACAGCCTGTATATCCAAGGCTCTGCCCAACATTTCGACCGTCAGCAGGTGTGGCGTGCCTGTGACGCTTTGCAGTCGTTCAGCCCGGAATTGACCCAGCTCTGGCAAATGAACCCCGATTTCGCCGAAAAAGTGGCACGCGGCATTGCTACCGGCGCGCCACTTTCGACCAACGATCCCGTCATGAGAGGGCTTCTGGAGAAGGTCCAGCAGCAATGGGCGAACGGTGGCAACCAGCAGGTCTGCGGCGACGTCGACCAGAGCACCCGCGAAACCCGCTACGACCTGGAAATCCAGGACACCCTGAGCCTGACCGACAGCCTGCGCCTGCTCAGCGGCATGAACTACCGCTATGATCGTGCCGACTCGCAGACCTACTTCAATGGCAGCATCGACGACCAGACCTGGCGCCTGTTCGGCCAGCTGGAGTGGCGCGCCGACGAACACTGGATCCTGCAGGGTGGTGCCATGTTCGAGGACTCGCGCCTGTCCGGCAGCTCGCTGACCCCACGCGTGGCGGTCAACTACCTGATCACCCCGCGCCATGGCCTGCGTGCAGTGTATTCCGAGGCAGTGCGCTCGCCAGACATGTTCGAGAACAACGTCAACTGGAGCTACACGGTCAAGAACCTGACCCCCAACGCTTTTGGCCTGCAAAACGGCGAATACTTCGTCAAGACCCGCGGCCCGGGCGACCTCGACCAGGAACGCATGCGCTCGCGCGAACTCGGCTACAACGGCTACTTCAGCGACATCGACCTGAACATGGATGTGAAGCTGTTCTATGACGAGATCACCGGCATGATCAGCGAGCCCCTGAAGAACAACCAGTACATCGCCAGCAATGCCAACAAGGCCCGTTTCAGCGGCAGCGAGGCGCAACTGGACTGGCGCCCGACCCTGCGCGACCGCCTGCGGGTGACCTACGCCTACGTGGATGCCTGGGCCAGCAACCCCGCCGACCGCCGCCTCAGCGCGCGCAACAGCGGCTCGGCCGGATGGATGCGCGAGTGGGGTGCCGGTTGGTCGAGCGCGCTGTTCTATTACGGTGACGATGCACTCAACCAGTATCGCTACGAGCGCCTGGACCTGCGCCTGGCCAAACGTTTCCGGGTGCATGGCAGCAACCTGGAGCTGGCGGCGCTGTGGCAACAGCGCCTGGACGATGAGCCGACCACGGCAATTCAGAACCGCTACGACAGCCGCCACCGCCTGAGCATCAGCGCGGAGCTGGAGTTCTGATGGCCCTGCTGCTGCGCCTGTTGCTGTTGTGCCTGTGGCCGATGGGGCCACTGTTCGCCAGCGAAATCCTGTTGGTAGGCGCGGAAGACCAGCCTGGCATTCGCAGTTTCGTCGCCGCGCTGGAAAGCCGCCGGCCGCACGACCATGTACATTTCCAGACCACCGCCGACCTGCCACCCCCGGGCAAGCTCAAGGCTGACCAGCGCCTGATCCTGCTGGACAACGCCGCACTGGAATGGCGCCTCGGGGAAACTGCCGGCCCGCCGGCACTGGCCATGAGGGTCAGCCGGGTGCAGGCTGAACAGCGCCTGGGAAAGTCGCGGCCCGCGTTCCTCACGCTGCTGTGGAGCGATCCGCCGCTGGGCCGGCAGTTGCGCCTGGCGCGCTACCTGCTGCCGCAGGCCCAGCGCATTGGTGTGCTGTACGGTGAGCACAGCAGCTTTCTGCTCGAAGAGCTGCGCCACGCCGCCCGCCCGCTGGGCCTGGAGATCATTGCCCAGGACTGGCCCGACCCGCGCGACAGCCGCCCTTTGCAACACTTGTTGGCCAACAGTGACGTGCTGCTGGGCCTGGACGATGCCGACCTGTACAACTCCAAGACTGCGAAAAACCTGCTGTTGAGCAGCTATGGCCGGCAGATGGCGCTGATCGGCCCGAACGCCGGGTTCGTCCGCGCCGGCGCCCTGGCCAGCACCTTCAGCGACCAGGACGATTGGCTGGCTGTGCTCGACCAGTTGCTCGACCAGCCACCGGCGCGCTGGCCACGCAGCCTGTACCCGGTACGCTTCGGCGTCAGCGGCAACCAGCAGGTGGCGCGCGCCCTGGGCCTTGAACCGATCGATCCGAACGCCGCCGCCAAGGCCCTGGCCGAAGGAGAACCCACCCCATGAGCAAGCGCCTGAGCTGGGACATTCACACCCGCACCCAGATCATCAGCCTCGGCCCTGCCCTGCTGCTGACCTTGCTGCTGATCAGCTTCTTCACCTTCGTGCGTATCCAGGACCTGCGCCAGGAACTGAACCACACCGGGCAACTGATCGCCAACCAGTTGGCGCCAGCCTCGGAATACGGGGTGATCTCGGGCAACAACGAAGTGCTCGAGGGCCTGATGCGCGCCACGCTCAGCATCCCCCACGTGCGCTTCCTCGAGGTGCAGGACAGCCGCAACCACATACTGGTTTATGTGGAGCAGTCCGACGAAAGCGCCAACCGCGCGCAGCGCGTCGAAGTGTTCCAGGCGCCCATCCGCCTGCAGCAGATCCGCCTGGACAGCGACTTCCTGCAACAGGGCAAGGCCACCAGCCCGGCCATTGGCGACGATTACCTGGGCAGGGTCATCGTCGGCATGTCCGATGACGCCTTCAGCCAGCGCCAGCAGGAAATCGTGATCAAGGCCGGTATCCTCGCGCTGTTCGCCCTGCTGTTCACTTTCCTGCTGGCGCGCCGCCTGGCCCTTAGCCTCGCCAAGCCGATCAGCGACATGGGGCACGCGGTCAAGGCCATCCAGCAGGGCGAGTACCACACCCTGTTGCCGGTGGTCGATGACAGCGAACTGGGCCATCTGGCACGCCACATCAATAACCTGGCCCATGGCCTGGCGCAGGCCAGCAATGAACAGAAGCAGGCGATTGCCGAGCTTATCCAGGCCCGCGAGGAGGCCGAACAGGCCAACCGCACCAAATCGGATTTCCTGGCGATGATGAGCCACGAACTGCGCACGCCGATGAATGGCGTACTGGGCATGCTGCAGTTGCTGGAAACCACGCAGCTGAACAGCGAGCAGGCCGAGTACACCGCGGTGACCAGCGAATCCACCGGGCACCTGCTCAAGGTCATCAATGACATCCTCGACTTCTCGCGCATCGAACGCGCCGCGCTGCAACTGGAACACATCGACTTCAACCTGGGCGAACTGATCACCAGCAGCGTCCAGTCGTTCCAGCACAGCGCCCAACAGCGCGGCCTTGCCCTGCACCTGCAAATGCCGGCGGGTATCGAGCAGCTGCAGGTGAACGGCGACCCCACGCGCATCCGCCAGATCCTGCTGAACCTGGTCGGCAACGCGCTGAAATTCACCGAACGCGGCCAGGTTCAGGTCGAGGCGCGCTGGCAGGTGCTGGACCGCCAACTGATCTGGCTGACCTGCAGTGTGCGCGACACCGGTATCGGCATCGACAACGAACGCCTGGAAATGATGTTCGTCGCCTTCCAGCAGGCCGACAGCTCGATTTCCCGCCGCTATGGCGGCACCGGGCTGGGACTGTCGATCGCCCGCACCCTGGCCGAACGCATGGGCGGCAAGCTGCGTGGCGAAAGCCGTGAGGGCCTGGGCTCGACCTTTACCCTGGAGATGCCTCTGGCCCTGGCCAGCCCTGCCCCGCTCTCGCTGACGCAACCAAGCGCTGCGCCACCGGCGGTGGCCGACAATGATCAGGTGCTGCTGGTAGAGGACAATCCGGTCAACCAAAGTGTCATCGAGGCCATGCTGCGTAGCCTGGGGCTGGCGGTATGCACGGCCGAGGACGGCCTGGAGGCGGTCGAACGGGTCAGCCAGCAGCGTTTTGCCGCCGTGCTGATGGACTGCCGCCTGCCGCACCTGGACGGCTATGAAGCCACCCGGCGTATCCGCCAGCTGCCCAACGGCGCCAGGCTACCGATCATCGCCCTGACCGCCAACGCCTTGCAGGGCGACCGCGAGCGTTGCATGGCGGCCGGCATGGACGACTACCTGAGCAAACCCTTGCGCCGCACTGAACTGCAGCGCGTGCTGCAGCGCTGGCTACCCGGTCAGACAACCGCGACTGGCGATAAATGCTAAAGTGCGGCAGTCTTAAACACTGGACAGGACCTTCATCGGACCTGAAAATAGACGTTTCAGTGCACACCTGTACTTCTTTCACCGGGTGCACTGTGACTTTCACCACAACGCAATAGTCTACCTGTAGGCTGCCGCCCCGAACGCGATGCGTATCGGGCCGGCCGGGAAGATTCATCCCCTGCCGCAGGGGGTTATTGAGGAGCTCGCATGACCAAACAACACGCCTTTACTCGGGAAGACCTGCTGCGCTGCAGTCGCGGTGAGCTGTTCGGCCCAGGTAATGCGCAACTGCCCGCGCCGAACATGCTGATGGTCGATCGCATCACCCATATCAGCGAAGAAGGCGGCAAGTACGGCAAAGGTGAATTGGTCGCCGAGCTGGATATCAATCCGGACCTGTGGTTCTTCGCCTGCCACTTCGAAGGCGACCCGGTAATGCCGGGCTGCCTGGGGCTTGATGCCATGTGGCAGCTGGTAGGTTTCTTCCTCGGCTGGCAGGGCCTGCCAGGCCGCGGGCGCGCCCTGGGTTCGGGCGAGGTGAAGTTCTTCGGCCAGGTACTGCCGGAAGCCAAGAAAGTCACTTACAACATTCACATCAAGCGCGTCCTGAAGGGCAAGCTGAACATGGCCATCGCCGATGGCTCGGTCAGCGTCGACGGCCGCGAGATCTACACTGCCGAAGGCCTGCGGGTCGGCGTGTTCACCTCCACTGACAATTTCTAAGGGTTATTCGCATGCGCCGCGTCGTTATCACTGGTCTGGGCATCGTATCGTGCCTGGGCAATGACAAAGCTACCGTCACCGAAAACCTGCGCAACAGCCGTCCGGGTATCCGTTACAACCCGGAATACAAGGAAATGGGGCTGCGTAGCCAGGTTTCCGGGTCCATCGACCTCAACCTCGAAGAACTGATCGACCGCAAGGTCTACCGCTTCGTCGGCCACGCTGCTGCCTACGCCTACCTGGCGATGCAGGATGCGATCAAGGACGCCGGCCTGACCGAAGAGCAGGTTTCCAACCCGCGTACCGGCCTGGTGGCGGGCTCCGGCGGCGCCTCGACCCTGAACCAGATGGAAGCGCTGGACACCCTGCGTGAGAAAGGCGTCAAGCGCGTCGGCCCGTACCGCGTTACCCGCACCATGGGCAGCACCGTTTCGGCGTGCCTGGCCACCCCGTTCAAGATCAAGGGCATCAACTACTCGATCTCCTCGGCCTGCGCCACTTCGGCACACTGCATCGGCACCGCCCTGGAGCAGATCCAGTGGGGCAAGCAGGACATCGTCTTCGCCGGTGGCGGTGAAGAAGAGCACTGGAGCCAGTCGTTCCTGTTCGATGCCATGGGCGCCCTGTCGACCAAGCGCAACGAAACCCCGGAACAGGCCTCGCGCGCCTACGACGCCGACCGTGATGGCTTCGTCATCGCTGGCGGTGGCGGCATGGTGGTGGTCGAGGAGCTGGAACACGCCCTGGCCCGTGGCGCCAAGATCTACGCGGAAATCGTCGGCTACGGCGCCACTTCCGACGGCTACGACATGGTTGCCCCGAGCGGCGAAGGTGCTATCCGCTGCATGCAGCAGGCGCTGTCGACCGTCGACACTCCGATCGATTACCTGAACACCCACGGCACCTCGACCCCGGTCGGTGACGTTGCCGAGATCAAGGGCGTTCGCGCCGTGTTCGGCGACAAGGCGCCGAAGATCAGCTCGACCAAGAGCCTGTCGGGCCACTCGCTGGGCGCTGCCGGCGTACACGAGGCGATCTACTGCCTGCTGATGATGGAAAACAACTTCATCGCCGGCTCCGCCAACATCGACGAGCTGGACCCGGAAGTCGCCGACCTGCCGATCCTGCGCAAGACCGAAGAAAACGCCAAGATCGACACGGTCATGAGCAACAGCTTCGGCTTCGGCGGCACCAACGCCACCCTGGTGCTCAAGCGCTGGGAAGGCAAGTAAGACGCTGCTGCGGTAAACGAAAACGCCCCGACTGATTCGGGGCGTTTTCATTTGTATTGCCTGTACCGGCCCTATCGCCGGCACAGGAAAACCCTTATTTCCGCCTGGGCAGTACAGCCAGAAAATTCTCCCTGGCCACCTTGTTGGCAACTTGTTCCGGCAATGCGTCCAGAAACGGCCTGAACCCATGCATCTGCTCCCCAAGGCTGCCAAACCGCCCCACCACATCCGAACCCAGCATGAACCGTTCCGGGAACCTCTCGACCAGTGCCAGCCACGCCTTGCGCGGCACACCCCGGTCATCCAGCAGATAGGGTTTCAGCACGCTCCACGACAAATCGACATACAGGTTCGGGTAATCCTCCAGCAACCGCGTCAGCACCGGCAGCAGAAAGTCCATCTGCGTCTGGTGCCGGTGAATCTCCATGCTGCTGCCTGCATGCGCCCAGATGAACCGCGTGTGCGGGTGATTGCGCAGCGGCTGTTCGATCTCCGCCAGGTACAGCGGGTTGCGCTCGCGCTTGGAGGTGATGTTGGAATGCAGCAGCACCGGCAGGTCGCGCTCGGCCGCCAGGTGGTAGATACGCGCCATGGCTTCGTTGTTGGCGCGCGGCGTGTCACCGCTGGTCAGAGCAGTCAGGTCATCGTGGCGGGTGAACACCTCGCCAATGCCCTGCCACAGCCCCGGATGCAGATCGAGCATGCGCTCGATATGGCTGGCGGCGTTCTTGTCCACCGGATTGAAGCCCGCCAGGAACGGATGAAAGCGCTTGCGCTGCTCGTCGGGCAGTTGCTGTAGCGCCGCCGCCACGTAGGTATCGGTGGCGCTGTACCAGTAGGCTTCGGCGTCATCCCCAGCGTAATAGCGTGGGCGCTTGGGCTCGTCTTCATGCCACTTCTTGGCCACCGGGACGCCGGAAATCATCGACTGCTCGATACCGGCGGCATCCATGGCCTTGATCAGCGCAGGCATGCCTTCGCTTTCCTGGAAGAAGTCGACGTAGTGCAGGTGGGCATCACTGTAGCGGTAGTCGCGTGCCTGCGCCGCTTGGCACAGCCAGGTGGATAACAGCACGCAGGCCAACGCTCTCACGATCATGATGAAGCTTCCTTTTCCGGGTATCAGATCTCTAGACCGGCCGGCCTACGAGACGGTTCAGCCGGGGCGGGCAAACCGCTATGCTTGGGGCATTTCCACCTTGCCTGGAGCCTTCCCATGAGCAGCCCCCTGGTCATCCGCCCACGTGCCGAATCGGTCGAGGGCCAGCCGATCCTGCGCCCGCTGCCATCGGCCCAGTGTCGCAGCGTCGGCCCGTTCGTGTTTTTCGACCACATGCTCGAAACCGACTATGCCCCGGGGCATGGTATGGACATCCGCCAGCACCCGCATATCGGCCTGTCGACCCTTACCTACCTGTTCGAAGGGGCAATCCTGCACAAGGACAGCCTCGGCTCGGTGCAGCGGGTGCTGCCGGGCGACGTCAGCTGGATGACCGCAGGCAGCGGTGTGGCCCATGTCGAGCGTACTCCTGAAGATGCCCTGGCCCATGGCTCACGCCTGCACGGGCTGCAGGTATGGCTGGCATCGCCACGCGAGCAGGAACAAGGCCCGGCAAGCTACAGCCATCACCCGGCGGCGAGCCTGCCGGTCAGCGACAGCCTGGGAGTACGCATCTGCATGATCGCCGGCAGCGGGTTCTGCCTGGAATCGCCGGTGCCGGTGCTCTCCCCTACCCTGTACGCGCATGTACAGATGCAACCGGCAACCACGCTATTGGTGCCGAACGAGCATGCGCAGCGGGCGCTGTACCTGCTCGATGGTGAGCTGGTGATGAACGATGAGGATGTGGAACCCTGCAGCCTGGTGGTCCTGCCCGAGGGTAAAGAGGTGACGCTGTATGCGGAGGGTGAGTGCCAGCTGGTGCTGATTGGTGGCGCACCACTGGATGGGCCGCGGCGGATGAACTGGAACTTTGTCGCCAGTGATGTGGAGCTGATCGAACAGGCCCGGGCCAAGTGGGCTGCTGGGGAATGGCCGGTGGTGCCGGGGGAAACCTCCAGAATCGAGTTGCCGCGGTAATTGGGGCCGCTTTGCGACCCTTCGCGGGCTTGCCCGCTCCCACTGGGACGGCGTTGCACTTACGGGCAGTTCCGTACCTGTGGGAGCGGGCAAGCCCGCGAAGGGCTGCGCAGCAGCCCCAATGCGCCATCAGCGCTGGAACACTTCGGTCAGCAGGTTATGCATCGAGCGGAACGCCCGCTCCGAGGTACGCCGATCATACTGCATCTTGCCCGGCACATTGGCACTCGGGTCGGTAAACGAGTGCACCGCGCCGCCATAGCTCAGCAATTGCCAGTCAACCTTGGCCGCGTTCATCTCCTCCTCGAACGCCGGCAACTGCTCCTTCGGCACCAGTGGATCGGAAGCGCCGTGCAGCACCAGCACCGAGCCCTTGATGCGCTTGGCATCTTCCGGGTTCGGGGTATCCAGGGTGCCATGGAACGACACCGCCGCACGCAAATCGGCGCCAGTACGGGCCAGCTCCAGTGCACAGCAGCCACCAAAGCAGAAACCAAACGTGCCGACCTTGCCCGGTTCCAGCAGCGCCTTCGACTGCCCCAACAGTTGCGCCAGGGCTTCCTGCATGCGCTTGCGCAGCTCGCCTCGGTCATTCTTCAACGGCATCATCGCCGCGCCGGCCTCGTCGGCATTGGACGGACGCACCGATTGCCCGTACAGGTCGGCAATCAGCACTACATAGCCCTTCTCGGCCACTTCCTTGGCGATGCGCTCGGCACCTTCGCCAATACCCATCCAGTTCGGCGCCATCACCAGACCTGGCCGCCCCAGCGCGCCCGGCTCGTATACCAGGCGGCTTTCATACGCCTTGCCGGACAGGTGATAGACCAGCGATTCGACGATTACTTTGCTCATCAAGCACTCCTTTGGCACTCGTCATCAATATGCTCGCCATGAAAAAAGCCCGCCGAAGCGGGCTTTCCTATGCATCAACTCAAGCAGACAGTTCGACCAGCAGCTTGTTCAGGCGACGAACGTAAGCCGCCGGGTCCTTCAAGCTGTCACCGGCCGCGAGGGCTGCCTGATCGAACAGGATGTGCGACAGCTCGGCGAAGCGGTCTTCGCTCTGCTCGTTGTCCAGCTTCTCGATCAGCGGGTGGGTCGGGTTGAACTCGAAGATCGGCTTGGACTCCGGCACCTTCTGCCCGCTGGCTTCGAGGATCTGGCGCATCTGCAGGCCCAGGTCCTGCTCACCGATGGCCAGGATCGCCGGCGAGTCGGTCAGGCGGTGCGATACGCGCACTTCGGCCACGCTGTCACCCAGCGCGCCCTTCAGGCGCTCGACCAGGCCTTCCTTGTCCTTGGCGACTTCTTCCTGGGCCTTCTTGTCTTCTTCCGAGTCCAGCTTGCCCAGGTCCAGGTCGCCACGGGCGACGTCGACAAAGGCCTTGCCGTCGAACTCGTTCAGGTAGCTCATCAGCCACTCGTCGATACGGTCGGTCAGCAGCAGCACTTCGATGCCTTTCTTGCGGAAGACTTCCAGGTGCGGGCTGTTCTTGACCTGCGCGTACGACTCGCCGGTGAGGTAGTAGATCTTGTCCTGGCCTTCCTTGACGCGAGCCAAGTAGTCGGCCAGGGCGACGCTCTGCTCGCCGCTGTCGTCCTGGGTGGAAGCGAAGCGCAGCAGGCCGGCGATCTTTTCCTTGTTGGCGAAGTCTTCGGCCGGGCCTTCCTTCAGCACCTGACCGAAGTTCTTCCAGAAGCCCTTGTACTGCTCGGGCTCGTTCTTCGCCAGCTTCTCCAGCATGTCCAGCACGCGCTTGGTCAGCGCGGTCTTCATCGAGTCGATGATCGGGTCTTTCTGCAGGATTTCACGCGACACGTTCAGCGACAGGTCGTTGGAGTCGACCACACCCTTGATGAAGCGCAGGTACAGCGGCAGGAACGATTCGGCCTGGTCCATGATGAACACGCGCTGCACGTACAGCTTCAGGCCGCGTGGCGCTTCGCGCTGGTACAGGTCGAACGGCGCGCGGGCGGGCACGTACAGCAGCGAGTTGTATTCGAGCTTGCCTTCTACCTTGTTGTGGCTCCAGGCCAGCGGGTTTTCGAAGTCATGGCCGATGTGCTTGTAGAACTCCTGATATTCCTCGTCCTTGATTTCGGTACGCGGACGGGTCCACAGGGCGCTGGCACGGTTGACGGTTTCCCACTCTTCGGCCGGCTGCTCTTCGCCTTCGGCGGTAGCTTGCTCTTTCAGCAGCTGGATCGGCATGGCGATGTGGTCGGAGTACTTCTTGACCACATTGCGCAGGCGCCAGCCATCGGCGAACTCCTGCTCGCCCTTCTTCAGGTGCAGGACGATGCGGGTGCCGCGCTGTGGCTTGTCGATGGTGGCGACTTCAAACTCACCTTCGCCCTTCGACGACCAGTGCACGCCTTCAGCGGCCGGCTGGCCGGCACGGCGGCTGTACACGTCGACCTTGTCGGCAACGATGAACGCGGAGTAGAAGCCCACACCGAACTGACCGATCAGGTGCGAGTCCTTCTTCTGGTCACCGGTGAGGTTCTTCATGAAGTCGGCAGTGCCGGACTTGGCGATGGTACCCAGGTGGGCGATGACGTCTTCGCGGCTCATGCCGATGCCGTTGTCCTCGAGGGTCACGGTACCGGCGTCCTTGTCGAAGCTCAGGCGAATCTTCAGGTCGGCGTCGCCTTCGAACAGCTCTGGCTTGGCCAGGGCCTCGAAACGCAGCTTGTCGGCGGCGTCGGAGGCGTTGGAGATCAATTCACGCAGGAAGATCTCCTTGTTCGAATACAGGGAATGGATCATGAGGTGCAGCAGCTGCTTTACCTCGGTCTGGAAGCCCAGCGTTTCTTTTTGAGTCTCCACACTCATGGTCTTCAAAACTCCGATCTGATGGCAGTTGACGCCTGGCGGCCAGGTTGGCCAGCGTTTAGCGGCGGATGTCATGCAGATGGGGGCTGCCCGGATGATTTCAAGGGCTTTTCCGGTTCGATCTTGAAATGGGCCCGAGCCGTGGCGATCGGCGACTGCCTGTCCCCCTGCCAGGCGGTGATGGCCACATTGGTCACCCGCCGGCCCTGGCGCCAAAGCTGGCATTGGGCGTAGGTATCGCGAAAGTGCCCGGCGCGCAGGTAATCGATGGAAAAGTCGATGATCTTCGGAATGCTTGCGCTCTCGCTGAAGATCAGCAGGTACAGCGCTGCCGACAGTTCCATGAAGCCCGCGATCACCCCGCCGTGGATGGCCGGCAGCAGCGGGTTGCCGATGTTGTCCTGGTTGGCCGGCAGGCGGAACAGCAGTTCATCGCCCTGACGCTCGCATTCAATGCCGATCAGGCCGCCATAGGGGATCAGCGCCAGCAAGGGCCGATAGTCTCCCACCGCATGAGCAGCGTTGAGCTGTTGGCGAACATTGTGCGGAATCATGCTCCGCCCTCCTTCAGGCTGTTGCCGAAGCGGATGCCACCCTTGATCTCCTGGCCCAGGCGCATGAACGTGCCCACCACCTGGCAGATAGGCTGAGCGGGGTCATCCTGGTAGGCCGTGCCACGGGTGAAGATCACATCGCGGGTGACCCGGTAGCATTGGGCATGGCCGTAGATGTCTTTGCCGGCCTTGGCCGGATGCATATAGTCGATGCGCAGGTCCAGTGTCGGGCACACTTCGAAGCGCGGCAGCACGCACAGCGTGGCCATGCCGCAGGTGGTGTCCATCAGCGTGGTCAGCGCGCCGCCATGCACGGCGCCGGTCTGCGGGTTGCCGACAATGGCCGCAGACCAGGGCAGCACCAGGGTCATGCCATCGGCATTGGTTTGCACCACACGCATTTGCAACAACTGACAATGTTTCAGGGCCGAGAGAAAACGCTCGGCCATGGCCATCAAGGTTGAATCACTCATTGGCTGTTTCCCTGCGCATTGCCGCAGCGGCATAAAATCGTTAAAAAGTCTATATAGAACGGGACGTTATATATGTGTAATCTTCGCGGAACTTATTCCGCGTAGTTGCACTCGAAGGAACAAGTCACTTATTCCACCAAGGAGAAACACCCCCATGCGTAAACCTTTTGCTTTTGCTCTGATGCTGGCCGCTGCCATGGGCCTGGCCGCTTGCGATAAAGCGAGCGAAGACAAAGCCCAGGACGCACAGCAACACGCCGAGCAAGCCCAGGAAAAAGCGGGCGAAGCTCAGGATAAAATGAACGAGGCTGCCAAGGAAAACGCCGAAGCCGCCAAAGATCAGGCCGAAGCCGAGCAGAAGGCCGCCGAAGAAGCCGCTCCGGCTACTCCGGCTCCGGAAGCCGCTCCAGCTACCCCAGCTGCTCCAGCCGAACCTGCCAAGCAGTAATCGGCTAAAACAAAAAAACCCGACATTGTCGGGTTTTTTTGTGCCTGAAACTTATGGATTAAACGTTTCAGGTACCAGGAGCGGTGTTTTCCTTGGCGGGTTCGATCGAAACACTTTCGGTAGGTGTGAACACCATCACATCCAATACATCCGAATGGAACTCGCGGCGGTACAGAATCAGCACCACCCCGACACTCATGACCATGAATAACCATGGGCTGATGAACCAGCTCAACATGGCCATGCCGAAGTAATAGGAACGCAGGCCCAGGTTGAACTGGTTGGCGGCAAGCGACAGCACCCGCGCCGCCCGCGAGGCGAATGCCTTGCGTTCAAGCTCATTGACCAGCCGTTCACCGATCATCGGCGCCGACCCCACCAGTACTGCCGCGAAGTTGTATTGGCGCATGCACCAGCTGAAGGTGAAAAAGGCATAGACGAAGACCATGGCCAGGCACAGCAGCTTGATCTCCGACATGCCCTGGGAGGTCTGCTGCACCAGCGGCAGATCGGCCAGCAGCGACAGCGCCCGGTCGGAAGCCCCGAGCACGGTGAGGATACCGGCGAGGATGATCAGGGTGCTGGAGGCGAAGAACGAGGCGTTGCGCTCGAGGTTGCCGATCACGCTCGCATCGGCAATGCGGTTGTCGCGCAGCAGCATGCGGCGCATCCAGTCTTCGCGGTACAGGTGCAGCACGCTGGCCAGGCACGCGGTGTCGCGGCCCTTCCAGATGGCATAACGGGTGTAACCGCCCCAGCACAGGGCGAACCAGATGATGGCCAAAAGATTGTTGAAGTTGCTTTGGATGAAGTTCATGCACGGTTCCCGGGAGGGCCAGATACCTGAAGGATAGGGACCGGATTTCGACGCTGGCAAGCGGTAAAAGGCACACATCCACCCAGAAATCCGCACTGCCTGTTCTGGCCTCTTCGCAGCACAAGGCTGCTCCTACAGGTACGGCACTGCACTTGTAGGAGCAGCCTTGTGCTGCGAAGAGGCCAGTGCAGGCAAAGAAAAAGCCCCGCATCCTTTCGGATACGGGGCTCTTGAGTTTCCACCCTTGGCGAGCACCCTTCGGCTTGTGGCCGGTGCCGCCCTCAGGCTTCGACTATCAGGCCAGCGCTTCGCGCGGCTTGCCGAGCATGCGGTCGCAGGCCACGGCGCCAACCAGGGTCACCACCGAAGGCACCAGCCAGGCCAGGCCCTGGTCGCTCAGCGGCAGGTGAGCCATGAAGTCCGGCAGCACGTGGGCAATGCTGCTGCCCTTGATCGCATCGACCATGCCGAACAGCAGCGATACCAGCATCACTGGTGCCAGGATGCGGGTCGGCGAGTTCCACAGGTCCTTCACGAAGCTCAGCCCGACCACCACGATGCACGGCGGGTAGATCGCCGTAAGCACCGGGATCGAGAACATGATCAGCTTGGTCAGGCCGAGATTGGAGATCAACAGCGAGAAGCCCGCCAGAATCACCACCAGAGCGCGGTACGACAGCGGAAGGATCTGGCTGAAGTACTCGGCGCAAGCACAGGTCAGGCCAACGGCGGTCACCAGGCAGGCCAGCGCGATCAGCACGGCGAGGAAACCGCTGCCCAGCGAACCGAAGGTATGCTGCACGTAGGCATGCAGTACCGCCGCACCGTTGGTAGCGTCAGCCGCGATCTCGTGGCTGGTTGCACCCAGTCGGAACAGGCTGATATACACCAGGGCCAGACCGACGCCTGCGATCAGGCCGGCAATGATGGCATAGCGGGTGATCAGTTTCGGCGACTCGACACCGCGCGAGCGGATGGCGTTGACGATGACGATACCGAACACCAGGGCACCCAGGGTGTCCATGGTCAGGTAACCATCGGAGAAGCCCTTGGAGAACGCTGCGGCGGCATAGGCCGGCTGCGCTTCACCAATGGTGCCGGCAGGCAGCGCGAAGGCGGCGATGCCCAGCACCGCCAGGGCGATGATCTTCAGCGGCGCCAGGAAGCGGCCCACGGTGTCGAGCAGCTTGCCCGGGTACATCGACACGGCCAGTACCACGAGGAAGTACACCAGGCTGTAGATGAACAGCGCCAGCGGGCTTTCGCCGGTCAGCGGCGCAACGCCCACTTCGAACGATACGGTCGCGGTGCGCGGGGTGGCGAACAGCGGGCCGACCGACAGGTAGCACACGGCCGCCAGCAGGCCACCGAAGAACTTGCCGATCGGGCTGCTCAGGGCATCCATGCCGCCGCCGACCTTGGCCAGGGCGACCACGGTGATGACCGGCAGGCCCACGGCGGTAACCAGGAAGCCAAGGGCCGCCATCCATACGTGCGGGCCAGACTGCAGACCGACGATAGGCGGGAAGATGATGTTGCCAGCGCCCACGAAAAGCGCAAACGTCATAAAGCCAAGCGCCAGGATATCCTGGCCTTTGAGAACTTTCATTTAAGGTAGTACCACACTGCTGAAATCGGGATTCGAGAGGGGATTTCCCTTTGGATGAGGGGAAATGCTGCCCGGCTTGATAGGCCAGACCCGTTTAGCGTGTCGTTCCCTTTTGGGGTACGGGCACAGAGTGAGCGCGTAATGTAACTGTTTTGTCAGTCAAACGCACTGGCACAGTGCTGCTTGTCCGATGTGCGTACATGTTTGTCGTCTGTGCAACCGAGGACAGCGAGAATTATCCCGATATTGGGAAGTTTGTCTGCGTGAAAATCCCTATCAAACCCATCGAAAGTTCTTCGCAGTTTGCACTGGCCCTATCGCCGGCAAGCCAGCTCCCACAGGAGACCTTCACAATCAGGGCCTGTGGTGATCTCCTGTGGGAGCTGGCTTGCCGGCGATAGGGCCAGTGCAGGATTACCCAAGCCCCAGAAACGACAAAGGCCACCCGAAGGTGGCCTCTGTGCGCGTGGGGGGTGTAGCAGTATTACTTCTTGACTTCCCAGCCAGTCAGCTCGGCCAGGGCCTTGCCGATGTCAGCCAGGGAACGCACGGTCTTCACACCAGCGTCCTGCAGGGCCGCGAACTTCTCGTCCGCAGTACCCTTGCCGCCGGAGATGATGGCGCCAGCGTGGCCCATGCGCTTGCCCGCAGGTGCGGTAACACCAGCGATGTAGGAAACGACAGGCTTGGTGACGTTGGCCTTGATGTAGGCCGCAGCTTCTTCTTCAGCCGAACCGCCGATCTCACCGATCATGACGATCGCTTCGGTCTTCGGGTCTTCCTGGAACAGCTTCAGGATGTCGATGAAGTTGGAGCCCGGGATCGGGTCACCGCCGATGCCGACGCAGGTCGACTGGCCGAAGCCGGCGTCGGTGGTCTGCTTCACAGCTTCGTAGGTCAGGGTGCCGGAACGCGAAACGATACCGACCTTGCCTGGCAGGTGGATGTGGCCAGGCATGATGCCGATCTTGCACTCGCCCGGGGTGATGACACCTGGGCAGTTAGGGCCGATCAGGGTCACGCCCAGCTCGTCGCACTTGACCTTGGCATCCAGCATGTCCAGGGTAGGAATGCCTTCGGTGATGCACACGATCAGCTTGATGCCGCCGAAGGCAGCTTCCAGGATCGAGTCCTTGCAGAAAGGAGCCGGAACGTAGATCACCGAAGCGTCGGCGCCGGTAGCTTCCACAGCTTCTTTCACAGTGTTGAACACTGGCAGGCCCAGGTGGGTGGTGCCACCCTTGCCTGGGGTTACGCCGCCGACCATCTTGGTGCCGTAGGCGATGGCCTGTTCGGAGTGGAAAGTACCCTGCGAGCCAGTGAAGCCCTGGCAGATGACTTTGGTGTCTTTATTGATCAGGACGCTCATTACTTGCCCTCCGCAGCTTTGACAACTTGTTGAGCAGCGTCGGTCAGGCTGGTTGCCGCAATGATGTTCAAACCGCTTTCTGCCAGTACTTTAGCGCCCAGTTCGGCGTTGTTGCCTTCAAGGCGAACGACAACCGGAACTTTCACGCCGACTTCTTTCACTGCACCGATGATGCCTTCGGCAATCATGTCGCAGCGAACGATGCCGCCGAAGATGTTGACCAGAACGGCCGCGACATTGCTGTCGGACAGAATGATCTTGAACGCTTCGGTAACGCGCTCTTTGGTAGCACCACCGCCAACGTCGAGGAAGTTGGCCGGCTTGCCGCCGTGCAGGTTGACGATGTCCATGGTACCCATGGCCAGGCCGGCACCGTTGACCATGCAGCCGATGTTGCCTTCGAGGGCAACGTAGTTCAGTTCGAACTTGGCAGCGTGGGCTTCACGGGCGTCGTCCTGCGACGGGTCGTGGAAGGTTTTCAGCTTCGGCTGACGGTACATGGCGTTGGCGTCGATGTTGATCTTGGCATCGAGGCAGTGCAGGTCGCCGTCGGCCTTGATCACCAGCGGGTTCACTTCCAGCAGGGCCAGGTCGTGATCCTTGAACAGCTTGGCCAGACCAACGAAGATCTTGGCGAACTGTTGAACTTGCTTGCCTTCCAGGCCCAGCTGGAATGCCAGCTCGCGACCCTGGAACGGCTGAGCGCCGACCAGCGGGTCGATGGTGGCCTTGAGGATCTTCTCAGGCGTTTCGTGAGCGACTTTCTCGATGTCCACGCCACCTTCGGTGGAAGCCATGAACACGATACGGCGGCTCGAACGATCGACTACAGCGCCCAGGTACAGCTCTTTGGCGATGTCAGTGCAGGATTCGACCAGAATCTTGGAGACGGGTTGACCGTTGGCATCGGTCTGGTAGGTAACCAGATTCTTGCCCAACCACTGTGCAGCGAACGCCTTGGCGTCTTCTTTGCTGCGAACCAGCTTGACGCCGCCCGCCTTACCGCGACCACCCGCGTGAACCTGGGCTTTTACCACCCACTCGTTCCCGCCGATCTTGTCGCAGGCTTCTGCAGCTTGCTCAGGGGTATCGACAGCGAAACCCTTGGAAACTGGCAGGCCGTACTCAGCGAACAGCTGCTTACCCTGATACTCGTGAAGATTCATGCTTTTTACCGTCTTCGTTAGGTACTGCGCTTCGGCGCTGCGCCATCACTGGCGCCGCACCACCTGTGACCGTTGACCCCGGGTTTTCCCGTGTGATCCGGTCCGGCGGACTTTCCGCGGTGAGTCATGCACGCAAGACTCACGACGGGCAGCCCGCCGTGGTTTCTTATAATTAACGCTTCTTACGGTTGGCCACGTGAATGGCGCCGCCATTCACTGCCAGCGCTGCTTCATGCAACGCTTCGGACAGGGTCGGATGGCTGAAGACCATCATGCCCAGATCCTCGGCACTGGTGCCGAATTCCATTGCGATTGCGCCCTGCTGCACCAGTTCGGCAGCCGATGGGCCAATCACGTGCACACCCAGGACGCGGTCGGTCTTGGCATCGGCGATGACCTTGACGAAACCACCGGTGTCGTTGGCAGCCATCGCACGGCCGCTGGCCGCGAACGGGAAGGTGCCCACGTTAACCTCAACGCCCTCGGCCTTCAAGGCCTGTTCGGTCTTGCCGACCCACGCGATTTCCGGGTGGGTGTAGATGACCGACGGAATCAGGTCGTAGTTCATCTGGGCCTTGTGGCCCTTGATGCGCTCGACCACCATGATGCCCTCTTCCGAGGCCTTGTGGGCCAGCATCATGCCGCGCACCACGTCACCGATGGCGTACACGCCAGGCACGCTGGTAGCGCAGTAGTCGTCGACGAAGATGTAGCCACGCTCATCGATGGTCACACCGCTGTCGGCAGCCAGCAGGTCGGTGGTCACCGGGCGACGGCCAACCGCGACGATCAGCTTGTCGAAGGTGATCTTCTGCTCGCCGTTGGCGTCGGTGTAGGTCACTTCGACTTCGTTGCCGTTGACTTTCGAGCCGGTGACGCGCGCACCCAGCTTGATGTCCAGGCCTTGCTTGGTCAGGGTCTTCTGGGCTTCTTTCGACACGGCGGTGTCGGCAGCCATCAGGAAGGTGTCCAAGGCTTCCAGAACGGTGACTTCAGCACCCAGGCGAGCCCATACCGAGCCCAGTTCCAGGCCGATCACGCCAGCTCCGATAACGCCCAGGCGCTTCGGCACGGCCTGGAATTCCAGGGCGCCGGTGGAGTCGACGATGACGTTCTGGTCGACCGGAGCCGGTGGAATGTCGATCGGGCGCGAGCCGGAAGCCAGGATCACGTTCTCGGCTTCGATGACTTCGGTGGTGCCGTCAGCCTTGGTGACTTCGACTTTCTTGCCGGCCAGCAGCTTGCCGTGGCCCTGGATGGAAGTAACGCCGTTGGCCTTGAACAGGGTGGCAACGCCACCGGTCAGGTTCTTGACGATGCCAGCCTTGCGGCCAACCATCGCGGCGACGTCCATCTTCACTTCGCCAGTGGAGATACCGTGGACGTTGAAGCTCTCTTTGGCTTCCTTGTACTTCCAGGAGCTGTCCAGCAGCGCCTTGGAAGGAATGCAACCTACGTTCAGGCAGGTGCCGCCCAGGGCCAGCTTGCCCTCGGCGTCGGTGTACTTCTCGATACAGGCAGTCTTCAGACCAAGTTGTGCGGCCTTGATGGCAGCAACATAGCCGCCAGGACCTGCACCAATCACCACTACGTCGAATTTCTGGGTCATAAAAGATTCCTTATCAGCTACAAGCTACAAGCCGCGGACCGCGCGGCATGGCTTCCTGCGAAGCCAGGGCCGGCACGGTACGCAGCCAGAGGGTTAGATGTCCAGCAGCAGGCGAGACGGATCTTCCAGCAGGTTCTTGATGGTGACCAGGAAGGTTACCGCTTCCTTGCCGTCGATCAGGCGGTGATCGTACGACAGCGCCAGGTACATCATCGGGCGAATCACAACCTGACCATTGATGGCCATCGGGCGCTGGATGATGTTGTGCATGCCGAGAATGGCGGCCTGCGGCGGGTTGACGATCGGGGTCGACATCATCGAACCGAAGGTACCACCGTTGGTGATGGTGAAGGTGCCGCCAGTCATCTCTTCGATGGCCAGCTTGCCATCACGAGCCTTCTTGCCGAAGGTGGCGATGCCGTTCTCGATTTCCGCCAGGCTCATCGACTCGGCGTTACGCAGTACCGGCACCACCAGGCCACGATCGCTGGACACGGCAACGCCGACGTCGGCGTAGCCGTGGTAGACGATGTCGTTGCCATCGATCGAGGCGTTGACAGCCGGGAAGCGCTTCAGGGCTTCGGTGGCAGCCTTGACGAAGAACGACATGAAGCCCAGGCGCACGCCGTTGTGGGTCTTCTCGAACAGGTCCTTGTACTTCGAACGCAGGGCCATGACTTCGGTCATGTCGACTTCGTTGAAGGTGGTCAGCATGGCCATGCTCGACTGGGCTTCGACCAGACGCTCGGCGATCTTGGCGCGCAGGCGGGTCATCGGCACGCGCTTCTCGGTGCGGTCGCCAGCGGCAACGACAACCGGGGCAGCAGCGGCAGCGGCGGCAGGCTTGGCAGCTGCAGCAGGCGCCGACTTCTTGTTGGCGACGGCAGCGACGACGTCTTCCTTGGTGATGCGACCGCCTTTGCCGGTGCCGGCAACGGTAGCCAGGTCGATGCCGTTCTCTTCAGCCAGCTTGCGCGCGGCCGGGGCGGCAACCGGGTCTTCTTCGCCAGCGTCGGCAGCAGCGGCAGCCGGGGCAGCAGCGGCCGGGGCGACAGCTGGTGCAGCGGCGGCAGCACCGCCTTCAACGATCGAACCCAGTACTTCGTCGGACAGGACGGTGTCGCCCTCGCCCTTGACGATGGCGCCCAGCACGCCGTCGGCGGTGGCCAGTACTTCCAGGACGACCTTGTCGGTCTCGATGTCGACGATCAGCTCGTCACGCTTGACGGCATCGCCCGGCTGCTTGTGCCAGGTGGCAACGGTGCCATCGGCAACCGATTCCGGGAAGGTTGGGGCTTTGATCTCGATAGCCATTATCTGTGTT
The DNA here is from genome assembly GCF_015168335.1 of Pseudomonas shirazica. NCBI lineage: Bacteria > Pseudomonadati > Pseudomonadota > Gammaproteobacteria > Pseudomonadales > Pseudomonadaceae > Pseudomonas > Pseudomonas shirazica. Next base: position 1,322,423 of record NZ_CP063456.1, on the reverse strand, counting down.
TCCTTAAATTCGGTTTCAGGTGCGCGAAGGCATTAAACAGTGAAGGCATCTTGCAGCAGTTTTTCCTGCTGTTCGGCGTGCTTCGATGCGTAACCACAGGCTGGCGCGGCGGAAGCGTCGCGGCCGGCGTATTCCAGGACCAGTGCCTTGTTGTGGCGGCCCAGGATACGGCGCATGTGGTGCTGGCTGCTGTACCAGGCGCCCTGGTTCATCGGCTCTTCCTGACACCAGACCGCATGCTTGAGGTTGGTGTAAGGCGCCAGGATTTCGACCAGGTCGTCCTCAGGGAACGGATACAGCTGCTCGATACGCACGATGGCGATGTCTTCGCGGCCTTCGGCACGGCGTTTTTCCAGCAGGTCGTAGTAAACCTTGCCGCCGCACAGGACCAGGCGTTCGACCTTGGCCGGATCGAGGCTGTCGATTTCCGGGATCACGGTCTGGAACGAGCCTTCTGCCAGGTCTTCCAGGGTCGAGATGGCCAGCTTGTGGCGCAGCAGGGACTTCGGCGTCAGCACGATCAGCGGCTTGCGCAGCGGACGGATGACCTGGCGACGCAGCAGGTGGTAGATCTGGGCCGGGGTGGTCGGTACGCAGACCTGGATGTTGTGCTCGGCGCACAGCTGCAGGTAACGCTCCAGGCGCGCGGAGGAGTGCTCCGGGCCCTGCCCTTCATAACCGTGTGGCAGCAGCATGGTCAGACCGCACAGACGGCCCCACTTGTGCTCGCCGCTGGTGATGAACTGGTCGATCACCACTTGCGCACCGTTGGCGAAGTCACCGAACTGGGCTTCCCAGATCACCAGCGCGTTCGGCGTGGTGGTCGAGTAGCCGTATTCGAAGGCCAGTACCGCTTCTTCCGACAGGAAGGAGTCGTACAGTTCGAACTGAGGCTGGCCCGGGAACAGGTTCTTCAGCGGTACGTAGGTGCTGGCGTCCTTCTGGTTGTGCAGCACCGCGTGACGGTGCGAGAAGGTGCCACGGCCGATGTCCTGGCCGGTCATGCGGATCGGGTGACCTTCGAACTGCAGGGTGGCGTAGGCCATGGTCTCTGCATAACCCCAGTTGATCGGCAAGCCACCGGCCTGCATCTTCTGGCGGTCTTCGTAGATCTTGGCGACCTGGCGCTGGACGACGAAACCTTCCGGGATCTCCAGCAGCTTGGCCGACAGTTCCTGCAGGGTCTTGAGGTCGAAGCGGGTATCGTGACGCGCGGTCCAGGCATGGCCCAGGTACGGACGCCAGTCGACGAACAGCTCGCGGTTCGGCTCCTTGACCAGGCTCTTCACCACGTGCAGGCCGTTGTCCAGCGCGTTGCGGTACTCGTCGATCTTGGCCTGGGCGCGCTCGGCATCGATGCGGCCGGCCTGGATCAGTGCCTCAGCGTAAAGTTCACGCGTGGTGCGCTGCTTGCTGATCTGCTGGTACATCAAAGGCTGGGTGCCGTTCGGCTCGTCGGCCTCGTTGTGGCCGCGGCGGCGGTAGCAGACCAGGTCGATGACCACGTCACGCTTGAACTGCATGCGGTAGTCGATGGCCAGCTGGGTCACGAACAGCACGGCTTCCGGGTCGTCGCCGTTCACGTGCAGGATCGGTGCCTGGATCATCTTGGCAACGTCGGTGGCGTACTCGGTGGAGCGCGCGTCCAGCGGGTTGCTGATGGTGAAACCAACCTGGTTGTTGATCACGATGTGCACGGTGCCGCCGGTCTTGAAACCGCGGGTCTGCGACATCTGGAAGGTTTCCATGACCACGCCCTGGCCGGCGAATGCTGCGTCGCCGTGGATCGAGATCGGCAGTACCTTGTCGCCAACGGTGTCGTTGCGGCGGTCCTGACGGGCGCGCACCGAACCCTCGACCACTGGCGAGACGATTTCCAGGTGGGACGGGTTGAACGCCATGGCCAGGTGCACTTCGCCACCCGGGGTCATCACGTTCGAGGAGAAGCCCTGGTGGTACTTGACGTCACCGGAGCCCAGCTCGTTCATCTTCTTGCCTTCGAACTCGTCGAACAGCTCGCGCGGGTTCTTGCCGAAGGTGTTGACCAGAACGTTCAGGCGGCCACGGTGGGCCATGCCGATCACGACTTCCTTGGTGCCGTAGGAACCGGAGCGCTGGATCATCTCGTCCAGCATCGGGATCAGGCTTTCGCCGCCCTCGAGGCCGAAACGCTTGGTGCCTGGGTACTTGGTGCCCAGATATTTCTCAAGGCCTTCACCGGCGGTCACGCGCTCGAGCAGGTGGGCCTGCACGTCAGCGGAAAACTCCGGACGGCCGCGCACGCTTTCCAGACGCTGCTGGAACCAGCTGCGCTGCTCGGAATCGACGATATGGGTGAACTCGGCGCCAATGGTGCGACAATATGTCTTCTGGAGCGCCTCGAAGATCTCGCGTAGGCTCGCCTCCTCTTTGCCGATGAACAGGTCGCCGGCACGGAAGGTCGTATCAAGATCGGCATTGGTCAAGCCGTAGTGATTGATCGACAGGTCTACGGGCGCAGGACGCTGCCACAACCCCAACGGGTCGAGCTTGGCAGCCTGATGGCCGCGCATACGATAGGCCTGGATCAGTCGCAGAACTTCAACCTGCTTCTTCTCGTGTTCACTGCTCACGCTCCCGGCGGATACCGGTTGGGCGCGGCGCTGGTTCTTTGCCAGCAGTACGAAATGGTCGCGGATTGTCGAGTGCGATACATCGGTAGCGGTGCTGCCGTCGGCGGGCAACTTCTGGAAGTAGGTGCGCCACTCTTCTGGCACAGCGTTAGGGTCGTGCAGGTAGAGCTCATAAAGCTCTTCCACATATGCAGCGTTACCACCTGAAAGGTGGGCGCTTTCCCACATGCGCTGCATCACGCTTTCTTGCATGCTTGGTCACCCTCGGTTAGGGGACTGATCGGCGAGAGCCACAGCAAACCTGGAAAAGTCCGAATACAGCGACTGAACCACGCCACTTGGATCCTGCTGATTTTCCGGGTACCAGCCCGGAAGCCCCTGCTGGTCTCATATCTTCATAGGTAATGAACGCAGGCTTTGTGGGCCCTTGTTCGGGTTTTACCTCAGTGCGGGCTCACCACCCGCACCTCGGCTTACTGCAGGTACAACTCTTTGTATCAGGTGCCGCTTTGCAGCAGCATGTTACGTACGTGGCCGATTGCCTTGGTCGGGTTCAGACCTTTCGGGCAAACGTTGACGCAGTTCATGATCCCGCGGCAGCGGAACACGCTGAACGGGTCATCCAGGGACGCCAGGCGCTCCTGGGTCTTGGTGTCACGGCTGTCGGCCAGGAAGCGATAGGCCTGCAGCAGTGCGGCGGGGCCCAGGAACTTGTCCGGGTTCCACCAGAACGACGGGCAGGAGGTCGAACAGCAAGCGCACAGGATGCACTCGTACAGGCCGTCCAGCTTGTCGCGGTCTTCCGGCGACTGCAGGCGCTCGATGGCCGGTGCCGGGGTGTCGTTCTGCAGGAACGGCTTCACCTTCTCGTACTGCTTGTAGAAGATGCTCATGTCGACGACCAGGTCACGAATGACCGGCAGGCCCGGCAGCGGACGCAGAATCAGCTTGTTGCCCTTCACCACCGCCGACAACGGGGTGATGCAGGCCAGGCCGTTCTTGCCGTTGATGTTCATGCCATCGGAACCGCAAACGCCTTCACGGCACGAGCGACGATAGGAGAAACCTTCGTCCTGTTCCTTGATCAGTGCCAGCACGTCCAGAACCATCAGATCCTTGCCGCCGGTATCGACCTGGAAGGTCTGCATTTTCGGCGCCGAATCGGTGTCCGGGTTATAACGATAAACTTCGACTTGCAACATAGCGGCCACCCTTAGTAAGTCCGGACTTTTGGTTCGAAGGCTGGAACAGTCTTCGGCGCAAAGTTGACGCCACGCTTGGCGACGCGCTTCTCACCCGGGTAGTACAGGGTGTGGCACAGCCAGTTTTCGTCGTCACGGTCTTCGTAGTCTTCACGGGCGTGAGCGCCGCGGGACTCTTTACGGGCTTCTGCCGCGATGGCGGTAGCTTCGGCGACTTCCAGCAGGTTCTGCAGCTCCAGCGCTTCGATACGCGCGGTGTTGAAGGCCTGGGACTTGTCGTTGATCTTGACGTTGGCGATACGGTCACGCAGACCGGCCAGCTGCTCGATACCCTTCTGCATGTATTCGCCAGTACGGAATACACCGAAGTAGTTCTGCATGCAGCTCTGCAGCTCGCGCTTCAGGCTGGCAACGTCTTCACCAGTGGTGCGCTCGTTCAGCTTGTTCAGGCGGTTCAGGGCAACATCGACGTCGGTGTCGCTGGCGTCGCGGTATTCCACGCCTTCGGTCAGCGCCTTCTCCAGGTGCAGGCCGGCAGCACGGCCGAACACCACCAGGTCGAGCAGCGAGTTGCCGCCCAGGCGGTTGGCACCGTGAACAGATACGCACGCCACTTCACCTACGGCGAACAGGCCCGGGATGATGTGATCGTTGCCTTCGGCGTCCATGGTAATGGCCTGGCCATGAATGTTGGTGGCAACGCCGCCCATCATGTAGTGGCAGGTCGGGATGACCGGTACCGGCGCGACCACAGGGTCGACGTGGGCGAAGGTCTTGGACAGCTCGCAGATACCTGGCAGGCGGCTGTGCAGCACTTCCTCGCCCAGGTGGTCCAGCTTCAGCAGTACGTGGTCCTTGTTCGGGCCCACGCCGTTGCCGGCGATGATTTCCTTGACCATGGAACGAGCGACCACGTCGCGGCCGGCCAGGTCTTTCGCGTTCGGCGCGTAACGCTCCATGAAGCGCTCGCCGTGGGCGTTGATCAGGTAGCCACCCTCACCGCGGCAACCTTCGGTGACCAGTACACCGGCGCCGGCGATGCCGGTCGGGTGGAACTGCCACATTTCGATGTCCTGCACCGGCACGCCGGCACGCAGGGCCATGCCCACGCCGTCACCGGTGTTGATCAGGGCGTTGGTGGTGGAGGCGTAGATACGGCCGGCACCGCCAGTTGCCAGCACGGTGGCCTTGGACTTGATGTACAGGGTCTCGCCGGTTTCGATGCAGATCGCGATCACGCCAACGAATGCGCCGTCCTGGTTCTTCACCAGGTCAACTGCGTAGTACTCGTTGAGGAAGGTGGTGCCGGCTTTCAGGTTGCCCTGGTACAGGGTGTGCAGCAGCGCGTGACCGGTACGGTCGGAAGCGGCGCAGGTACGGGCAGCCTGGCCACCCTTGCCGAAGTCCTTGGACTGGCCACCGAACGGACGCTGGTAGATGCGACCGGTTTCGGTACGCGAGAACGGCAGGCCCATGTGGTCCAGCTCGAAGACCGCAGCCGGGCCTTCCTGACACATGTATTCGATAGCGTCCTGGTCACCGATGTAGTCGGAGCCCTTGACGGTATCGTACATGTGCCAGCGCCAGTCGTCGTTCGGGTCGGCCGAAGCGATGGCGCAGGTGATGCCGCCCTGGGCGGATACAGTGTGCGAACGGGTCGGGAAGACCTTGGTGACTACGGCAGTCTTGTGGCCGCCTTGAGCCAGCTGCAGCGCAGCGCGCATGCCGGCGCCGCCGCCACCGATGATGATGGCGTCGAAGGAAATGGTTGGAATGCTAGCCATGGATCAGATACCCCAGAGAATCTGCACACCCCAGACGAAGTAAGCGAACATCGCAACGCCGCATACCGCCTGGAACAGGAAACGAATCGCAGTAGCCGACTTGCCGAACGACATAGGCGTCAGGTAGTCGGTCGCAATGGTCCACATGCCGACCCAGGCGTGAGCGCCCAGGGCAACGAGGGCCAGCAGACTGAAGATCCGCATCGCGTTGTTGGAGAACAGACCATGCCACTGGGTGTAGTCGATGCCTGGGTGGGCGACCACGTAGCCGATCAGGAAGAGGAAGTAAGCCGCGAGAACGACCGCAGAAACGCGCTGCGCCATCCAGTCATAGAGGCCCGAACGCGACAGGTTCGTGACATTGGTTACCATACCCAAACTCCCACCAGAACGATCAGCACCACGGAGATGACGATCACGATTTTCGAGCCCAGCTTGCCGCCTTCCAGCGTCTCACCGATGCCCATGTCCATGATCAGGTGACGAACACCTGCCACGAGGTGATAAAGCAGGGCGGACAGCAGGCCCCAGGTCACGAATTTGGCCAGCGGGCTGGTCAGACACGCCTTCACCTCACCAAAGCCTTCCTCGGAACCCAGCGACTTGCCCAGTGCATAAAGCATGATGGCAAGGCCGAGGAACAGGATGACGCCGGAGATACGATGCAGGATGGACGTGTACGCAGTGACGGGGAGCTTGATGGTCCTTAGGTCTAGGTTTACAGGTCGTTGGCTTTTCACGGCTTTTTTCACACTGAAGAGCCCCTAGCGAATCAGGGCAAAGTTGTTGGTAAGTGTACTGGTCAGGTACCCACCACCCAGGGAACGGCGACCCCCAGCAGTTCGGGCTTGCAAGCCCCTGGCGGTCGGGTTGCGAGTATAGACAGTTAGGCTGCTTATGACAACGTGACGGGGTAGCCCAAATAGCGCATTGCCTTTAGCGCACAAAAGGCGTAAATGGGCGAGAATTTCGCGAAAAATCAGGCCTCAATGCCTGTTTCAACAAGCCTTTAGGCAAATTGACATCTGAATTTATCCCTCTATAGTGGTGCGGGCCCTGCGTGGGGGGTCTGTCTGATGATTTCAAGCATTAATAGGAGGCCACATGGCTGACAAAAAAGCGCAGTTGGTCATCGAGGGCGCTGCCCCCGTCGAGCTGCCCATTTTAACCGGCACCGTTGGTCCTGATGTAATCGACGTCCGCGGGTTGGGGGCCACTGGTCACTTCACCTTCGACCCTGGTTTCATGGCGACTGCCTCGTGCGAGTCGAAGATCACCTACATTGACGGCGACAAAGGTATCCTGCTGCACCGCGGCTACCCGATCGAGCAGCTCGCCGAAAAGTCCGACTACCTCGAAACCTGCTACCTGCTGCTCAACGGCGAACTGCCGAATGCCGAGCAGAAGGCCCAGTTCGTCAGCACCGTGAAGAACCACACCATGGTTCACGAGCAGCTGAAGTCCTTCTTCAACGGCTTCCGCCGCGACGCCCACCCGATGGCGGTGATGTGCGGCGTGGTTGGCGCCCTGTCGGCGTTCTATCACGACTCCCTGGACATCAATAACCCGCAACACCGCGAGATTTCCGCGGTGCGCCTGGTCGCCAAGATGCCGACCCTGGCCGCGATGGTTTACAAGTACTCCATGGGCCAGCCGATGATGTACCCGCGCAACGACCTGTCGTACGCGGAAAACTTCCTGCACATGATGTTCAACACCCCGTGCGAGATCAAACCGATCAGCCCGGTGCTGGCCAAGGCGATGGACCGGATCTTCATCCTCCACGCCGACCACGAGCAGAACGCCTCCACTTCCACCGTTCGTCTGGCCGGTTCGTCGGGTGCCAACCCGTTCGCCTGTATCGCCGCCGGTATCGCCGCACTTTGGGGCCCGGCCCATGGCGGTGCGAACGAAGCGGTACTGACCATGCTCGATGAAATCGGCGATGTCTCGAACATCGACAAGTTCATCGCCAAGGCCAAGGACAAGAACGACCCGTTCAAGCTCATGGGCTTCGGTCACCGCGTGTACAAAAACCGCGACCCGCGCGCCACCGTGATGAAGCAGACCTGCGACGAAGTCCTGCGCGAGCTGGGCATCAAGAACGACCCGCAGCTGGAACTGGCCATGCGCCTGGAAGAGATCGCCCTGACCGATCCGTACTTCATCGAGCGCTCGCTGTACCCGAACGTCGACTTCTACTCGGGGATCATCCTCAAGGCAATCGGCATTCCGACCAGCATGTTCACCGTGATCTTCGCCCTGGCACGTACCGTGGGCTGGATCTCGCACTGGAAAGAAATGCTCTCCAGCCCGTACAAGATCGGCCGCCCGCGCCAGCTGTACACCGGCGAGCAGAAGCGCGACATCGTTGCGCTGCAGGACCGCAAGTAAGCTTCCCTAGCCGAACGCAAAAAGGCTGCCCTCGGGCAGCCTTTTTTATTTCTGCTCGACACAATGCCTCAGTTTTTCTCCGCCCGCTCCCGCAACCCTTTCAGGGTATTGAACGGCGCATCCACCACGAACTTGTTGGCCACCATCGCCGGCACGCTGCCACCCGGCTCGGTGTGCACCTGATAGGTCACTTCCGTGCTGTCGCCCTTGGGCACCAGCTTCCAGAAGCCTTCGACCTTCGCCACCCGCACAAAGCCCTTCTCTTCCGGGATATAGGTCGGCTCTTCCTTCAGGTTGCGCACCAGGCTGCCATCAGCCTCCTTCACAGTAGTCACATGCAACACCGAGTCCCGCGGCGTCACCGGCCATGGCGTATTGAACTGGGTGTAGGTCCAGCTCTGGTCACCTTCGTGCTTGAGCAACTTCTGCAACTTGCATTCGTGAATCCAGGCACAGGCCCCGACCACATCCTCTTGCAAGGCCTGCACCTTGGCCAGCGGCGCCTTGATCACGGTAACGCCTTGATAGGCCTTGTACTTGGAACCAGCCACTTCGCTGAGGGAAACCTTGATCCCCTCCTCGTCCTTGGCTACCTGCCAGTTTTCGGCCCAGGCCGCAGGCGACAGCAGAACACCCATGCCACACAGCAGAGCAATACGCTTGAACGATCTCATCATGTTTATCCTTGTTTTCGAAGATCCAGCCTGTCACGCCGCCGTTATCTGTTCCCACCAGCCGAGAATCCTTATGGCCTCATCACGATCACTGCCACACACCTCGACATCCGCCTTGAAACCACCACACACCGCAGGCCGTTCGGGCTTGCCGAACAAGTCGCAGAGGTTGTCGACAGTCAGGTGCAGGCAGCGCTCGCCAGCCGGCTTGCCATTGGGCATGCGCGGCATCGCAGAGGTGATGGACGGGGCGATGCAGCAGGCACCACAGCCCTCACGACAGTTCATGGCTATTCACCAAAATAAGGACTCCCTGGAACAAAACGGGACGAACGTCCCTGGATAGTAACCGCTCAAACAGGCGTTTGAAATTGCTGGCACGATGAAATCTGCTGTGACCCGGCAGTCAGTTCGCCAGCTACTGGCGGTACTCGAAATCGATGGCCGCCCCTTCCACTTCCCGACGGCTGTCATTGCGTAGCTGCAGCTGCATTTCATTGCTGATCAACCGGCCATTGAGCTGGAACGGGCTGTCGCTGGTCTCCGGCTTTTCAGTGAACATGGGAGGCAGTAGAGGTTTGCGACGCTGTATCGGCGACAGGCTGCCCACATTTGGCTCAAGGTTATCGACCATCTCGGCCGGCAGGCTGAGGTCGAGCTTTGCCTTGGGTAGCGGCTTGGCAACCTCCTTGCTCACCTGCTTGCGCGCCGGCCTGGCCTTGCTGTTACCGGCTTTTTTTGCTGGTTGCTTGTGCGCTGGCCTGGCTCCGGCCTTCTGCACCGGCTTGGCTTTCTGCACCGACTTGGCCGCCTGCGCCTGGCCTGCCGGCTGCGCAGCCTGGGCAACACCAGCCAGGCTGCAGAGCGGTACAAGGCACAAGATCAGGGCAAAACGGCGCAGAGCATTCATGGCAAATGGACAGACTGGCAGGAAAAGTGCGTATGCTCCCTGTTCCACAGGCGCGTGGCAAGCCTATAAAAATGCTGCCGCTGGCTCCCGGCACAATTGCTGGGCCAGCAAACCGAGGGTGATCACCGCGCGCTCGGCTTCCTTGTTCCACGGTATACCGCAATTAAGGCGGATGCAGTGGTTGAATTGCTCGGTGTTACTGAAGATCAGCCCCGGCGCAATACTGATGCCCTGCTCCAGCGCACGCACATGCAGCTCCTGGGTGTTGACCCGCCCCGGCAGGCTCACCCAAAGGATGAAACCGCCCGTCGGCCGGGTCATCTGGGTACCCTCGGGGAAGTGTTGCTGCACCGCCAGCTGGTAGGCACTGAGGTTCTTGCGGTACTCCTGGCGGATGTAACGCAGGTGCCGGTCGTAGCCGCCATTCTCCAGGTAGGCCGCCACACCCATCTGCGTCACGCTGCAGGCCGAGTGGGTGGTGAAGGTTTGCAGGCGCTGGATCTCGTCCTGATAGCGCCCGGCGATCATCCAGCCAACTCGAACACCAGGGGACAGGGTCTTGGAAAAACTCGAGCAATAGATTACTCGGTCCAGGCGGTCGAATGCCTTGAGCGCCTTGGTCTTGCCTTGCTCGAACATCAGCTCGCCATAGATGTCATCCTCGACGATCTGGATATCGAAGTCCGACGCCAGGCGCAGCAACTGCTTCTGCCGCTCTTCCGGGACAGTACCACCCAGCGGATTGCTGAGGCGCGCGGTCAGGACCAGGGCCTTGATCGACCACTGGTTGGCGGCCAGTTGCAGCGCCTCGAGGCTGATGCCGGTGGACGGGTCGCTGGGGATCTCGATCACCTTCAGGCCCAGCAGGTCGGCCAGTTGCAGCAGACCGTAATAGGTGGGCGATTCGGCCGCGATCAGGTCGCCTGGACGAGTCAGCACGCGCAGCGACATCTGCAGCGCATCGACACAGCCATGGGTCACGATCACTTCACGCGGGTCGACCAGGACGCCGGCATCACGCATGCGAATGGCGATCTGCCGGCGCAGCGGCTCGAAGCCGGGGCTGAACATGTAGCTGAAGGCACGCGGGCTGTGGAAGCGCGTCACCTTGGCAATCTGCTGGTGCAATGCACGGACCGGCAGGTAGTCGACATGCGGCACAGCGGCGCCGAACGGGAACACGCCATCACGGCGAGCCTCGGTCAGTACCTGCTGGATGATACTGGCGCGGGTGACCAGGCCGGGGCGCTCCACGCGGGCGATGTCCGGGGTCTGCGCGGTCAGGGCCGGGGTCTGGTGCACGTAGTAGCCGGACTGCGGCCGCGCACGAATCAGCCCCTGGTCCTCGAGATTGGCATAGGCCTGCAGCACCGTGGCATGGCTGACATTGAGCTGGGCGCTCATCTTGCGCACGGAGGGCACCCGCTCGCCTGGCTGGTAGACACCACGACGGATGTCATCGGCCAGTTGCTGGGCGATACGCTGGTACAACAGCAGGTTGGTCATGGCTGGCTCTCGACGCGCGGACGGGCTCGTTGTTCTTGTGTCTGACGGTAGAGGATACCGTAACAGTTGCAAAGTGTACTGGGACAGATCGCAGGATAGTCAACAATACAGTTGCGTGACAGCCATGGAAACGATCAAGCCCGGGTAGCCCGACGAAAAGCGGGGCTGCTTCGCAGCCCATCGCCGGCAAGCCAGCTCCCACCTTGATGCATTGACCTCAAGCCCTGTTCATCACCTGTGGGAGCTGGCTTGCCTGCAATGGGCCGCAAAGCGGCCCCTTTCACATGATTCAGCGTGCTGGCGCCAGCTTGCCCTTGTCATCGGAGAACACGATCTCCACCCGGCGGTTCTGCGCCCTGCCGCGCTCCGAGGCATTGGCCTCGATCGGGTACTGGTCGCCATACCCCTCGACCTGCAGGCGCTTCTCGTCGATACCCAGGTCTACCAGCATGTCGGCCACGGCTTGCGCCCGGTCACGGGACAGCTTCAGGTTGTCCTCGGCCGGGCCGGTGCTGTCGGTATAGCCCTCGATCCGAACCACCCGGCGCGGGTTGAGCTGGAGGAACTGCACCAGCTTGAGCACGGTACGGCTGGCTGAGTTCTTCAGGTCGGCGCGGCCGGTGTCGAACAGCACGTCCCCCAGGGTCATCACCAGACCACGGTCGGCCTGCTCCGAGGCCAGCGCGGCGATCTGCGATTCGACCCACTTGCCCTGCTGCTGAACACTGGCCAGCTTGGCCTCGCGCAGGGCCAGCTGCAGGCGCTGGCGCTCCAGGTCGAGCTTGGCCTGGCGCTCCTGGTTCAACGCCAGCTTGGCATGCTCACTGGCAATTTCGCTGTAGCGCTGGCTCAGGTAGGCGTAATGGCGCACGTCGGCACCGGTGCCGATGTAGCTGGACAGGCGCTCGGCACGGGCCAGCGACTCGCCTGCGCGAATCACGTCGCGCGGCGCGCTGCGCAGCACATTGGAATCATCCTTGACCTTCTGGAAAGCTGCAGTGGCATCATCCAGCGCTGCGCTGCTGCGCTGGCTGGCGCAACCTTGCAAACCTGCCGCCAGCGCCAGCACTGCCAGCGCGGCCAATGGCATGCGACGGATCATGGCTGCACCTCCAACTGTTTGCGCAGGCGCTGGACCCGCGACTGCAGCAGTTGCAGTTGCTCTTCGCTCTTCTGGTTCAGTACCTGGGCCTCGGCCAGGCGCGCATCCAGCTCGGCCTGCTCGGCACGCATGCGCGCATCGCGGTAGTCTTCGGTGAGCATGTTGGTCTTGGCCCGGGCCAGCTTGTCTTCAGCCAGCTTGAGCGCATCGACCTGCTCGGTGGCACCGACGGCCCTGGCCTGCTCCAGTGCCTGTTCGGAGATGCGCATCTGCTCGTTAGGGGCCGGATCGTTGGCGCAGCCAGCCAGGCCGAGCACGGCCAGGGCAAGGATTAGTGGTTGGGTTCTCACGCAATCTTCCTAGTGTTTGGGGGCGTCCGACGGCACCTGCAGCTGCGCTTTCCAGCGCTCGACATTACGTTGCAGCACGGCCTCGGATGCTCCGGAGATCGGCAATTCTGTCAGTTTTTTCGCCAATTGCCCACGCAGCCAGCTGTCATTGCAGGCCGAATTGTGCGACAGCGCCAGGTACAGGCCCGGCCGATCCACCGGCAGGCCGCGGGCGATCAGGTCATTGCTCATGCCCAGGCTCTGGGCCATGGCGATGCCCGAATAGCGGCCAGCGAGCACATAATCCACCTGGCCGAGCACCAGCTTCTGGAATGCCTGGGTCAGGTTCTGTGCCGGCACCAGCTTCAGCTGGGCCTTGGCGAAAGCGGTAAAGGCCGGGGTCAGCCGCGCGCGCTCGGACAAACTGCCTTGGTACTGGGCCAGGTCAGCCGGGCCCTCGAAGGTCAGTGTGGCGTCGTGGCGCGTCCACACCAGGTATTCGTTGAGCTGCAGGGGTGGATGGATGTAGTCCAGCGCGGTCAGTTGCTCCACCTGCATGGGGGTGTCGAGCAGCAGGTCTATCCGCCCGCTACGTACTTCTTCCAGCGCCTGGTCACGACGGCCGGCGCTCAGCACCTCCACTTTCACACCCAGCTCGCCAGCCACCTGGCGCAGCAGGTCGACGTTGGCGCCGATCAGGTGTTTCGGGTCGTTGGGGTCCTGCCATGAATAGGGCGGTGAATCAGGGCTGCCGGTTGCCACCAGGCGTTCACACTTGCCCGCCGCCATGGCCAGCGGCGAAACCAGCACCGCCAGGCATGCCAGCACCCCGCCTGCTTTACGCAGCACCATTGCTCACTCCTTGTACAGACCAAAAAAAACCCGGCCCCTGTACAAGGGCCGGGTTCTTTATAAGTGAAGCAGGCGGATCAGACCAGCTTTTCCAGCTCCGGAACCGCTTCGAACAGGTCAGCGACCAGGCCGTAGTCGGCTACCTGGAAGATCGGCGCTTCTTCGTCCTTGTTGATCGCCACGATCACCTTGGAGTCCTTCATGCCGGCCAGGTGCTGGATCGCGCCGGAGATACCGACGGCGATGTACAGCTGCGGCGCGACGATCTTGCCGGTCTGGCCGACCTGCATGTCGTTCGGCACGAAGCCGGCGTCGACCGCGGCGCGCGAAGCACCGACGGCAGCGCCGAGCTTGTCGGCCAGGCTGTACAGGTGCTTGAAGTTGTCACCGTTGCCCATGCCACGGCCGCCGGAAACGACGATCTTGGCAGCGGTCAGCTCTGGGCGGTCGGACTTGGCCAGCTCTTCACCAACGAAGGCCGAGATGCCGGCGTTGTGCGCGGCGCCGACGGCTTCGATGGCAGCCGAACCACCTTCGGCGGCCACGGCGTCGAAGCCGGTGGTACGCACGGTGATGACCTTGATGGCAGCGCTCGATTGCACGGTGGCAATGGCGTTACCGGCATAGATCGGGCGCTTGAAGGTGTCGGCGGACTCGACCGAGATGATCTCGGAGATCTGGTCCACGTCCAGCAGCGCGGCAACGCGCGGCAGGATGTTCTTGCCGTTGGTGGTGGCCGGAGCCAGCACGTGGCTGTAGCCCTTGGCCAGCTCGACGATCAGCGGCGCAACGTTTTCTGGCAGGGCGTGGGCGTAGGCAGCGTTATCGGCAACCAGCACCTTGGCCACGCCAGCGATCTTGGCTGCGGACTCGGCAACGCCGCCCACGTTCTGGCCAGCGACCAGCACGTGCACATCACCACCGATCTTGGCGGCAGCGGCAACAGTGTTCAGGGTGGCCGGGGCTACGGCACCGTTTTCGTATTCAGCGACAACCAGGATAGTCATTTAGATTACCTTCGCTTCGTTCTTCAGCTTCTCGACCAGTTCGGCCACCGATTTGACCTTGATGCCAGCGCTGCGGGCAGCCGGGGCTTCAACCTTCAGGGTCTTGTTGGTGGAGGCGAGGGAAACGCCCAGCGCATCTGGAGTAACGGTCTCCAGCGGCTTCTTCTTGGCCTTCATGATGTTCGGCAGCGACGCGTAGCGTGGCTCGTTCAGGCGCAGGTCGGTAGTGACGATGGCCGGCAGGTTCAGTGCAACGGTCTGCAGGCCGCCGTCGATTTCACGGGTGACGTTCAGCTTGTCGCCAGCCACTTCGACCTTGGAGGCGAAGGTGCCTTGGGCGAAGCCGGTCAGCGCAGCCAGCATCTGGCCAGTCTGGTTGTTGTCGCTGTCGATAGCCTGCTTGCCGAGGATGACCAGCTGCGGCTGCTCTTTGTCGACAACGGCTTTCAGCGCCTTGGCCACAGCCAGGGAATTCAGTTCGTCAGCGGCTTCGACCAGGATGGCACGGTCGGCACCCAGGGCCAGGGCGGTACGCAGTTGCTCCTGGGCAGTGGCCGGGCCGACGGAAACGACGACGATCTCGGACGCGACGCCCTTTTCCTTCAGGCGTACGGCTTCTTCCACGGCGATTTCGCAGAAGGGGTTCATGGACATCTTGACGTTAGCAAGGTCGACGCCGGAGTTGTCCGCCTTGACGCGAACCTTGACGTTGTAGTCGACCACTCGTTTGACAGCTACAAGAACCTTCATGGATTCCTCGTTACTCTCCGGTGAATAGATAGTCGCCAGGGGCAGAGCCCTGCGATGCGCGTGGGTACAAGGGCACCTCTAAAAACGTACCGGGAGGCGGTAACTTCACAGTGACCGAACAGTCTTGTCCGGACTCTTGCGACAAATACTCACGGGTCATTTTCTGTCGTGGCGTGTAAACTCCACTACAAACCGGCCAAAGGCCGCAAAACCCTGCTCCACACCTGGTCTTTAGAGGTGTACCTGCGCCCGGCTGCAAGCCTACGGCGAACGTAAAACCGCTCGTATCTTGACCGTAACACCCAATCCGGTCAATACGGCAAATCGGTCACCCTCCAGCCGCGTTCCTGTGATTTTACTGGCCTGCGGCAAATTCAAACAAACGTTTGTATTGGACCCGCCAAGTGGTGTAGATATAATGCGCGGCCAAGACAAAACGGTGTAGTCCGTCATTTGCCCAGCTACAGTTCCGCCGTTGCGTAGAACCGCTGCGAATGCCCCGCGCACCCAATAAGACAAAGCAACAGCACGAGCCTTGATGAGTAGGAGAGAACCAGTGGAACGCGAATACATGGAATTCGACGTGGTCATCGTCGGCGCCGGCCCGGCGGGCCTGTCCGCCGCCTGCCGCCTGAAGCAGAAGGCCGCCGAAGCCGGTAGCGAAATCAGCGTCTGCGTGGTGGAAAAAGGCTCTGAAGTCGGCGCCCACATCCTCTCCGGCGCGGTGTTCGAACCCCGCGCCCTGAACGAGCTGTTCCCCGACTGGAAAGAGCTCGGCGCGCCGCTGAACACCGAAGTGAAGCGTGACGACATCTACGTACTCAAGGATGCAGGCAGTTCGACCAAGGTGCCTGACCTGTTCGTGCCCAAGACCATGCACAACCAGGGTAACTACATCATCTCCCTGGGCAACCTGTGCCGCTGGCTGGCCCAGCAGGCCGAGAACCTGGGCGTGGAAGTCTACCCGGGCTTCGCCGCCCAGGAAGCGCTGTTCGATGAAAACGGAGTGGTGCGCGGCATTGTCACCGGCGACATGGGTGTGGACCGTGAAGGCAACCCGAAAGACGGCATGTACACCCCTGGCATGGAGCTGCGTGGCAAGTACACCCTGTTCGCCGAAGGTTGCCGTGGCCACATCGGCAAGCAGCTGATCAAGCGCTTCAACCTGGATAGCGAAGCCGACGTCCAGCACTACGGCATCGGCCTGAAGGAAATCTGGGAAATCGACCCGGCCAAGCACGAGCAGGGCCTGGTGGTGCACACCGCTGGCTGGCCGCTGGACGTCATGGCCAAGGACAACACTGGTGGTTCGTTCCTCTATCACCTGGAAAACAACCAGGTGGTGGTCGGCCTGATCGTCGACCTGTCCTACGCCAACCCGTACCTGTCGCCGTTCGACGAGTTCCAGCGTCTCAAGCACCACCCGGTGATGGCGCAATACCTCGAAGGCGGCAAGCGCATCAGCTACGGCGCCCGTGCCATCTGCAAGGGCGGCTTCAACTCGCTGCCGAAAATGGTCTTCAACGGCGGCGCGCTGATCGGCTGCGACCTGGGCACCCTGAACTTCGCCAAGATCAAGGGCAGCCACACCGCAATGAAGTCCGGCATGCTCGCCGCCGAAGCGGTGGCTGATGCACTGATCGCCGGCAGCGAAGGCGGTGACCAGCTCAACGGTTACGTCAGCGCCTTCAAGGCCAGCTGGCTGTACGAGGAGCTGTTCGCCAGCCGCAACTTCGGCCCGGCCATGCACAAGTTCGGCCCGCTGCTGGGCGCGGCATTCAACTATGTGGACCAGAACTGGTTCGGCGGCAAGCTGCCGTTCACCCTGCACGACACCAAGCCGGACTACGCCTGCCTGAAGCTGGCGGCCGAGTCGCAGAAGATCGATTACCCGAAACCGGACGGCAAGCTCAGCTTCGACAAGCTCAGCTCGGTATTCCTCTCCAGCACCAACCACGAAGAGGAACAGCCCTGCCACCTGAAGCTGACCGACCCGAACGTGCCGATCGCGAGCAACCTGCCGCTGTACGACGAGCCGGCCCAGCGCTACTGCCCGGCAGGCGTGTACGAGGTTGTCACCCAGGAAGACGGCAGCAAGCGCTTCCAGATCAACGCGCAGAACTGCGTGCATTGCAAGACCTGCGACATCAAGGACCCGGCCCAGAACATCACCTGGGTCACCCCTGAAGGCGCTGGCGGGCCGAACTACCCGAACATGTAAGGCCCCTGCCCTGCACTAACAAAAAGCCCCCGGTTCTCACGAGCCGGGGGCTTTTTGTTTTACCTGTACCGGCCTCATCGCCGGCAAGCCAGCTCCCACCTCGACCGCATCGACCTCGAGCCATGCGCTATCCCTGTGGGAGCCGGCTTGCCGGCGATGAGGCCAGAACAAACAACAGAAAACTATTTTTCACCACACATTACCGGCATCGGCTCTGCCGCGAACGCCAATGGTTCCCGACGCCCGAAGTACAAGGCCGTCAGCAACCCCACCGTGCCCATGGCAAGACAAAAGCCGACACACACCCACGGGCTCCACGGCATCAGCGCAATCAGCGCCAGCGGCGTGGTGCTGGCCCAAAGCGCGTAGGCCACGTTATAGGTGAAGGAGATGCCCGACACGCGGATCTCGGCCGGGAACAACCCGACCATCACTGACGGCACCACGCCCACCACGCCGCAGGACAGGCCCGCCAGCGCATAGGCCAGCCAGGTCATGCCCCATTGCCCCACCAGGCTGGCATACAACGCACCGATGCCCACCGGCAGCAACAGGCTGTAGAGCATCAGCGCGCGCCAGGCGCCTGCACGGTCGACCAGCAGCCCGGCGAGCACGCAGCCGATGTTGAGGAAGACGATGCCCACGCTGCTAAGGGCAAAGGTGTGCCCGGCACTCATGCCGAAGCGCTGCTGCATCACTGTCGGGGTAATCACCACCAGCACCACCACGGCGGAAGTCAGCACGCAGGTCAGCAGCGCCGCCGGGATCAAAGCCCGGCGGTGTTCGCCCAGCACCCGCCGCAGCGGGAAGCTCACCGGCTGCTCCTGGCGCGCGCGCAGGGCAAGGAACACCGGTGTTTCGCTGAGCCAACGACGCAGCCACACGCCGATCACGCCGAATACCCCGCCGAGCAGGAACGGGTAGCGCCAGGCGTAGTCGAGGATTTCTTGCGGGGTGAACACTTGCGCCAGCAAGGTCGCGGTCAGTGCCCCCAGCAGATAGCCAAAGGTCAAGCCGGCCTGCAGGAAGCCCAGGGCATAACCGCGCCGCCCGGCTGGCGCGTGCTCGGCGACGAAGGTCCAGGCACTCGGCACCTCGCCGCCCACCGCCGCGCCCTGCAAAATACGCAGTGCCAGCAGGATCAGCGGTGCAGCGTAGCCGATGTCGGCGTAGGTCGGCATCACCCCGATCAACAGGCACGGCAGGGCCATCATCAGGATGCTCAGGCTGAAGACCCGCTTGCGTCCCAGGTGGTCGGCGAAGTGCGCCATAAGGATGCCGCCCAGCGGCCGCGCCAGGTAGCCGGTGACAAAGATTCCGAAGCTTTGCAGCAGGCGCAGCCACTCGGGCATCTCGGGCGGGAAGAACAACTGGCTTAGGGTCAGCGCAAAGAATACGAAGATGATGAAATCGTAGATCTCCAGCGCGCCGCCCAACGCCGCCAGGCCCAGGGTCCGGTGGTCGCCGCGGCTGAACCGTGGCGGGCGAGCGGTATCGATGGCAGTCATGGCAGGGTCCGCAAATCGGCAAAGGGCAAGAGGATAGCAAATAGCTGCCCCCTTGCCCCGCCCGCTGCGGCTTTAGCGGTTGAACATGGTATTGACGAAATTGGCCTTCGGCCGTGGCCGCGCCGTGGCAGCCGGCATGGCGCCCGGCAGCGGTAGCCTGCCGACCTGCAGCGGCGAATCGATGATCGCCATGAATGCCTCCAGTGCCTCGTTGTCGGGCACCTGGGGCAAGCTCATGCTGACGGCCTGGCGCTCGGTCTGCGGCACCAACGGCACTTGCAACTGGTTGGAGTGATAAAGCAGGGCATGCTGGATCTGCGTGCTGACGCGACAGAAGCGCGCCAGATCGACCCCGACATGGCTGGCCAGCTCGATATTGCCCAATAACAGGTGGAAAGGCTGCAAGGCACTCAGCACCAGGCGCTGCAGCTCCTCGAAGCTTTCCACTGGCGCTATCCGGTAGTAGCCCAGGCCGTTGAGCAGCCGCTCCAGTTGCAGGCGCTGGCAGGGGTGTGCATCGGCGATGAGGATGCGCAGGGTCTTGTTGGCCATGGTGGGACCTGGGCAGTTGGGAAATGGTTAGGCTCCATGACCATACTGCGCCAGTAACGGCTGCTGCCTAGGCTACGCCTGGCAAGGGTCTTCTTTGATAGAAGTCGGGAAAACCGTGGAAATCAAGTGATCGACTGACGGAATTTTCATCCGCCTTCAACCCGGCGATCAGGATTCCCACTCGCGCATGCGCACACGACAGTGCTTCATGGCGTTGACGATGTGCTTTTCCACCAGGCTGCGGGAAATACCCAGGTGCTCGGCAATCTGGTGGTGTGACAAGCCTTCGAGCTTGCGCAGCAGGAAGCAGTCGCGGCAGACCTTGCTCAGCTCATCCAGGGCACGCTGCATAAGCGCCAGGCGCTGGTCGAGCTGCATGTCATGGGTCGGCGCCGGGGTGTGCCAGCGCTCGTCGTTGTCCAGCACCTCCAGTGGCTCGGCCTGGCGCACCTGGTGCCGGCGGTGGCGGTCGACAACCAGGTTGAGCGCGGTGCGGTAAAGGAAAGCACGCGGGTGCTCGATGCGCTCGGCGTCGGTGCGCTCCAGCACTCGCAGGTAGGCATCATGCGCTACGTCTTCGGCGGCCTGACGACTGCCCAGGCGCGAAGAAAGGAAACCCACCAGTTCGCGATAGTAATGTTCCACGACGTTACCTGAGATCGTCCTGCCAGCCTATGCCAGAAAGCCCTTTCAGGCAGCAACGCGGGACCGAGTGATGTCAACGTGCGATCTTACAAATTATAATTATTCTCAGCAACAAGGGTATGTCATGGGCGATCTAGCGCCCGTCGCCATACACCTGTCAGCCCCTACTCAATATTCGCTAAATCCCCTCCTGCTGCTTTCGTCTATCTGGCACCCACTCGCCTGGATGTCTGCATGAGACCTTTAACCAACACCCGTCGCCGGCTCCTGCTCAGCGGCCTGGGCCTGCTCGGCCTGGGCAGCCTGCTGGCCTGGAAGGCCCTGCCCTACGGTGCACAGCCAATCAGCACGGTTGCCGTGACCCGCGCCGACATCGAAAGCAGCGTTACCGCACTGGGCACCCTGCAACCAAGGCGCTACGTGGACGTCGGTGCCCAGGCATCGGGGCAGATCCACACCCTGCATGTGGAGGTCGGCGACACGGTGCGCAAAGGCCAGCTGCTGGTCGAGATCGACCCTTCTACCCAGCAGGCCCGGCTGGATGCCGGCCGCTACTCGATCGACAACCTCAAGGCCCAGCTGGCCGAACAACGCGCTCAGTTCCAACTGGCCCGGCAGCAGCTCAAACGCCAACGGGAGCTGGCCACCGCTGGTGCCACCCGTGACGAGGACGTGCAAACGGCCGCCGCACAGCTGAAGGTCACCCAGGCGCGCATCGACATGTTCCAGGCGCAGATCCGCCAGGCCCAGGCCAGCCTGCGCAGCGACGAGGCCGAGCTGGGCTACACGCGCATCTACGCGCCGATGGACGGCACGGTAGTGGCGGTGGACGCCCGTGAGGGGCAAACCCTCAATGCCCAACAACAAACCCCGTTGATCCTGCGCATCGCCAAGCTCTCGCCGATGACCGTGTGGGCCCAGGTGTCGGAGGCCGACATCGGCAAGGTCACCCCGGGCATGACCGCCTACTTCACCACCCTGGCCGGCGGCAAGCGCCGCTGGACCAGCACCGTGCGGCAAGTGCTGCCGATCCCGCCCAAGCCACTGGAGCAGGCCAGCCAGGGCGGCGGCAGCCCGGCCAGCGTCAGCAATGGCAGTGCCGGCAGCCAGGTGGTGCAGTACAGCGTGCTGCTGGATGTCGACAACCCGGACGGCGCCCTGATGGCCGAGATGACCACGCAGGTGTTCTTTGTCGCCGGCAAAGCCAGCCAGGTGCTGACCGTACCACTGGCCGCGCTGGACGACGGCGATGGCCTGCGCCTGGCGCATGTGCTGACCCGCGACGGCAAGGTGGAACAGCGCCAGGTACGCACCGGCCTAAGCGACCGCCTGCGCGTGCAGGTGCTGGACGGCCTCAACGAAGGCGAACGCCTGGTGATAGGCGCCCCTGGCGTCAGCGGAGGTTGAATGAGCACACCCCTGATCGAGCTGGTCGACATCCGTAAATCCTACGGCGGCATCGAAACGCCCAAGGTCGATATCCTTCATGGCATCAGCTTGCGCATCCATCCCGGCGAGTTCGTCGCCATCGTCGGCGCCTCTGGCTCCGGCAAATCGACCTTGATGAATATCCTCGGCTGCCTCGACCGCCCCACTTCCGGCAGCTACCGCTTCGCCGGCAAGGATGTGGCCGAACTGGGCAGCGATGAACTGGCCTGGCTGCGCCGCGAGGCGTTCGGCTTCGTGTTCCAGGGCTACCATCTGATCCCCTCGGGCTCGGCCCAGGAAAACGTCGAAATGCCGGCCACCTATGCCGGCATCGCCGCCAACGAACGCCACGCCCGTGCCAGCGCCCTGCTCGGCCGCCTGGGCCTGGCCAGCCGCACTGGCAACCGCCCGCACCAGTTGTCTGGCGGCCAGCAACAACGGGTGTCGATTGCCCGGGCGTTGATGAACGGTGGCCATATCATCCTCGCCGACGAACCCACCGGCGCCCTCGACAGCCACAGCGGCACCGAAGTGATGGCGTTGCTCGACGAGCTGGCCAGCCAGGGCCACGTGATCATCCTGATCACCCATGACCGCAATGTCGCGGCGCGGGCGCAGCGCGTGATCGAAATTCGCGACGGCCTGATCATCAGCGATTCGGCCGCCGACAAGCCCATGGTCGAAAACAGTCGCGGGCTACAGGCCGACCAGCTGCGCCAGCGCCTGGACCATGGCGCAACCTTGCACGGGGCATGGAAAGGTGAATTGTTCGAAGCCCTGCAGGCGGCCTGGCGGGTGATGTGGGTCAACCGCTTCCGCACCGCCCTGACCCTGCTGGGGATCGTCATCGGCGTGGCCTCGGTGGTGGTGATGCTGGCAGTGGGCGAAGGCAGCAAGCGCCAGGTCATGGCGCAGATGGCAGCCTTCGGCTCGAACATCCTCTACCTGAACGGCAAGCCGGCGAGCCTGGGCGAGCAGGCTGGCACCATCACCCTCGACGATGTCGCCGCCATCGGCCAACTGCCACAGGTCAAGCACGTGATGCCGGTGATCGGCGAAAAGATGATGGTGCGCCACGGCAACAACAGCCAGCGGTTCTATGTGGGTGGCAACAACACCGGGTTCCCCGAAATTTTCAACTGGCCGGCGGTGCAAGGCAGCTTCTACAGCGATGCCGATGAAGCCAACGCTGCCGCGGTGGCGGTGATCGGCCAGAAAGTGCGGGAAAAGATGCTCGACCCTGGGCGCGACCCGCTGGGGCAGTACCTGTTGATCGGCAATGTGCCGTTCCAGGTGGTCGGTATCCTGGCCGGCAAGGGCGCCAGCTCTGGCGACCAGGACAGCGACGGGCGCATCGTGGTGCCCTACTCCGCCGCAGCCATCCGCCTGTTCGGCCAGCGTGACCCGGACTACATCGCCGTTGCCGCCCTGGACTCCACGCGTGTCAACGAGGCCGAAGCGGCCATCGACAAGCTGCTGCGCCAGCGCCACAACGGCCGCCAGGACTTCGAGCTGGCCAATGACGCGGCGCTGATCCAGGCCGAAGCGCGCACGCAGAACAGCCTGTCGCTGATGCTGGGGGCGATCGCCGCGATCTCGCTGCTGGTGGGCGGCATCGGCGTGATGAACATCATGTTGATGACCGTGCGCGAGCGCACCCGTGAAATCGGTATCCGCATGGCCACCGGCGCGCGCCAGCGCGACATCCTGCGGCAATTCCTCAGCGAGGCGGTGATGCTGTCGATGGTCGGCGGCCTGGCCGGCATCGTCCTGGCCCTGGCCATAGGTGGCGGCCTGATGCTGGCCGAAGTGGCGGTGGCCTTTGCCCTGCCTGCCATGCTCGGCGCCTTCGCCTGTGCTGTCGTCACCGGCATCGTGTTCGGCTTCATGCCAGCGCGCAAGGCCGCTCGCCTCGACCCGGTCAAAGCCCTTACCAGCGAATAACCCATGACTCTGCCTAGCCGCATCAGCCTGTTGCCCCTGTGCGTATGCCTCGCCGCCTGCAGCACGCCGCAAACACCCGCCAGCGGTATTGCCGCGCCATCTGCCTGGCAAGGCGAGGCCGCATCACCCTCGGCCCAACTGCCAACGACGCAGTGGTGGCAAGCCTTCGCCAGCCGCGAACTCGACCGCCTGGTGCAGCACGCCCTGCACAATGCCCACGACCTGGCTGCTGCCACGGCACGGGTACGCCAGGCCCAGGCCCGCGCAGTCATCGCCGGCGCGCCGCTGCTACCGGAGCTGAAGCTGGGCCTGGATGGTAGCCGCCAACGCCTGCTGCACGGTGACGGCTACGACCAGCTGGATGTCAGCCGCGGCGAACCCACCAGCACCTCGTTCGACATGCAGCTCAGCGCCAGCTACGAAATCGACTTCTGGGGTGGCCTGCGAGCGACCCGTGACAGCGCCCTGCGCAGCCTGGATGCCAGCCGCTTCGACCGCCAGACCGTGGAGCTGACCCTGGTCAGCGCGGTGGCCGACAGTTACCTGCAGGGCCTGGCTTTGCAGGAACAGTTGCGCATTGCCCGCCTCAACCTGCGCAATGCCAAGGACGTGCTGGGCCTGGTCGAAGCACGCCAGCGCAGCGGTTCCGCCACGCGCCTGGAACTGGCCCAGCAGCGCAGTCTGGTGGCCGCGCAGCAACGTCAGTTGCCGTTACTGGAACAGAAGTGGCAAGACAGCCGGGTCACCCTGGCAACCCTGCTCGGCGACCCGGTGCAGTCGCTGCCCACTAGCCAGGACGCGATCAACACCCTGCAATGGCCCGCCATTGGCAGCGGCGTGCCCAGCGAGCTGCTCACCCGCCGCCCGGACATTGCCGCAGCAGAAGCTCGGCTCGCCGCCGCCAGCGCCAATGTGCAGGTCGCCCGCGCCGCCATGCTGCCCAAGCTCACCCTCGGGGCCAACCTGGGAGCTGGCGCCAATACCTTTGCCCATTTGTTCGACAGCTCCTACTACACCCTCACCAGCGGCCTGGTCGCGCCGGTCTTCAACAACGGCCGCCTGCGCGCCGCGCGTGAACTGGCCGAGGCTGAACAGGCAGAGTTGCTGGAGACCTACCGCAGCAGCATCCTGGCCGGTTTTGCCGATGTCGAAAAGGCGCTCAATGCGATCCAGGGCGTGGACCGCCAGCGGCAGTGGCAGGATGAAGAAGTGGCGCAGGCGCGCCTGGCATTCGACCTGGCGCAGCAGCGTTATGGCGCAGGAGCGGAGACGCTGTTGAGCGTGCTGGAGACTCAGCGCACCTTGTATGCGGCGCAGGACCAGCAGGCCCAACTGCGCCTGGCCCGGTTGCAGGGTAGCGTGGCGTTGTACAAGGCATTGGGGGGTGGCTGGCAACTAGAACACCTGCGCGCCCCGTTGTAGGAGCGGCCTTGTGTCGCGATGGGCCGCAAGGCGGCCCCGGCATTATCCGCATCAACGCTGAAATCCGGGGGCTGCTGCGCAGCCCATCGCGACACAAGGCCGCTCCTACAAAAAGGCGGCGCAAGCCTCGGGGGCTTCAACGCGAGCGCTGCGCCACCTTCAGGTTGCGCGCATACCACGGCCGCTGCGGTACCTTGGGCCGCAGCTTGTCGAGCAGGTCGTCATCGCTGTAGATGATGCGCAACGCCAGCTTCATGGTCTCCGGGTCCATCTCTACACTGCGCCCGGGCCGCAAACCCGGCACCGTCGAGCAACCATGGGTATCCGGCCCCAGCCACGGGTCGGCCACCTCCACCCAGCGCCCTGGCGCAAACCATGGTACGCCATTGACTTCCAGGCGCCGTACCTCGCCTGGGTGCAGCCGCTCATGGGCGTGGAACCAGTCCTCGATGCGGTCGTCGATCCAGCCATGAAAGTGCCAGAACACCGGGTTCACATGAGATGAAAACGGGTCACCGAGAAAATCGTTCTGTTCTGCGAACCAGCGTTCGGCAAAATCATCCGGCGTACGCGCCGTCGGCACCGGCATACCGTTTGACGGGTCGCGCGGTACCGACGCCCAGCGCATGTGCAGCCAGTCGTGCAGGCCCAGCTCCACTTCCGAACCGAACTGGCCCAGGGTCAAGGTGCTCAGGTACTCCGGGTCGGTGTAGCGTGACTCCCAGACCTGGAAGTTGCCATGGAAGGTATCCGGCGTCTTGATGTCGCGCACCCACTGGGTGTATTCCGCATCACCGCTAGCCAGCCAGGTGGGCGGCAGGGCATTGCCGTCATGGTTGTCGAAGTAGCGGGCGAACCCGGCCCGGTCGCGCTCCAGTTCCGGCTGCGGCAGCGGGAAGCGCGTCCATGACGGCAAGTCCTGCAAGGCACGGGCCCTGCCAAGCATGTGCCGGTGCATGAATAAAAAGTCTTCTCCCGAGCCGTTGCGGTCCTTGTGCCGGCCCCGCGCGTCACGCTCGCGATCACGTGGCCCGGGCTGCCAGCCCAGGCCACGAAGGGCGCCCTGCTTGTCCTTGCCCAGCTTGTGCCATTTGTCCCGCGACGAGTGCCACAGCTGGTGGAACAGGCGATGCTCCGGGGTGGTCAGCCAGGCCAACAACTGCGGGTTCAGCGGGGTACGCTCGCGCGCCTCGGGGAAGGTGCGCTTCAAGGCCAGGAACTGGTTGTCCTCCACAGGCAAAGTCAGCGCGCGGTCCAGGCGTGCAATGCGCCCGTTGAGGGTGGCCGGCCCGGCGTTGCCGAACCGGCCCCAGACCTCGTCGAGCACGATATGGCATTCATAGCGGGCCTGGGCCGAAAACAGGCGCCAGCGTAGGGTGCCCGGTTTGTCCGCCAGCAGGTCGCCTATCACGCGGTAGCGCGGCTCATCCTGCCCACGCAGGCGCTCGGGAGTATCCAGGTAGCCGCGCAGGGCGCGTCCGCTGGTTGCCACATCCAGGAACAGCTCCAGTTCACTCGTGGGTAGGCCGTCCAGCCCCGCATCCTTGCCCAGCAGCGTCCAGCGCCAGATGCCGCGCAGGGTATCGCCCAACTGCTGCAGGCGGGTATCGGCCAACTCGACGACGGCCTCGCCAGGGGTTTCCGGGAATTCCTCGGCGGCACGCTGGCGCTGCACATACAGCGCCCCCAGCGCACCGGGCACCACCACACCCGTCAGTGCCACACCGGCGATGAAACCGCGTCGGGAAATCGTCATTGCATACCTGTGCATTCATTGCGGCCATGGAGCACGGCCCGTCCAAGGCTAGAACGTTGCACGGCAGGCGAAATTTAGCGGCTTGCCACCCCCGCCCCTGAGGGCAACTCGGTCAATGTAGGAGCGGCCTTGTGTCGCGAAAGGGCCGCAAGGCGGCCCCGGCAATTTTGCAGAGGTGCGAAGATCCTGGGGGCGCTGCGCACCCCTATCGCGACACAAGGCCGCTCCTACAGGGCCCTGCGCCAGCGACCTGATAGCGGCTAAATTTCCCGGGTGCAAGCTCGTTCACTGCAGGTAGCGGCGGCCTCTGTGCCCATCCCTCGACGGTGAACCTACTGAGACCAAGATGACGACTCCACGCTGGAAGAAAGCCCTGTTTATCAGCCTGGCCGCGGCGGTTGCCGCTGGTGCCGGGTTTGCCGCCTGGCACTACTTCGCCACACCCGCTGGCTATTCCAGGGAGGTGACCCGCCAGGCCAACGACCTGCAGGAACGCATCATCTCGTTCGACAGCCACGTCACCCTGCCGCTGACCTTCGGCACCGAAGGCAGTGAGGCCGACAAGGATGGCGATGGCCGCTTCGACCTGGCCAAGGCCGCACGCGGGCGTTTGTCCGGCGCGGCCCTGACCATCTTCGCCTGGCCAGAGTCCTGGACCGGAGACGGCGGCCCGCACCGCCCGACCCCAGGTTTCGTCGAAGCCGCCCGCCACACCCAGGAGGTGCGCTACAACGCCATCACCGCCATGGTCCGCGACTTCCCGCAGCAGGTGGGTATTGCCTATACCCCGCAAGACATGCGGCGCCTGCACGGCGAAGGCAAGTTCGCGGTGTTCCTCAGCATGCTCAACGCCTATGCGCTGGGCGATGACATCGACCAGCTCGACCGCTGGGCCGCGCGCGGCGTGCGCATGTTCGGCTTCAGCTATGTGGGCAACAACAGCTGGGCCGACTCCTCGCGTCCGCTGCCGTTCTTCAATGACACCGCCGATGCCCTGGACGGCCTGTCGCCGGTCGGCAAGCGCGCCGTGCAGCGGCTGAACGACCTGGGCGTGATCATCGATGTGTCGCAAATGTCCAGCAAGGCGCTGGCCCAGGCCGTTGCCCTCAGCCGCGCGCCGGTGGTGGCCTCGCACTCGGTGCCACGGGCGATGGTCGACATCAGGCGCAACCTTTCCGACAAGGAGCTGCAACTGATCAAGGACAGCGGCGGCGTGGTCCAGCTGGTGGCCTTCTCCACCTACCTCAAGCCCTTGAGCAGCAAGACCCAGGACAAACTCAACGCCCTGCGCGCCCGCTACGACCTGCCGCCATTGGCCAACCTCGACTACGCACTGATGCCAGGTGACCCGGTGATCGCCGGCTGGCCCGAGCAGAAGGTCGGCCAGTACGCCAACGCGCTGTACGGCATTCTCGAAGAGGAGCCGCCGGCCACGCTCAAGGACTATGGCGACGCCATCGACTACACCGTGCGCAAGATCGGCATCGATCATGTCGGCCTGAGCTCGGACTTCAACGAAGGCGGTGGCATCGACGGTTGGCAAAACGCCAGTGAAGCACGCAACGTCACCGCTGAACTGATCAGCCGCGGCTACTCCGAAGCAGATATCGCCAAGCTCTGGGGCGGCAACTTCCTGCGGGTGTGGGAGCAGGTGCAGCGCGCCGCGCATCCTGTCGCCACCTCATCCCCCTGACCCTTGCGAGCCATTTGATGAACGATCGTCGCACCTTTCTCAAGCAGGCCGGCCTGCTTGCGGCCGCCCTGCCCCTCACAGGCCCACTGCTGCCTGCCGCCCAAGCGGCGGCTGCGCAGCCTGCAACCGCCAGCGACTGGGCCGGGTTTCGCAACCTGTTCGAGCTGGACCCGGCGTACGCGCACTTTGCCAACTTCCTGATCACCTCGCACCCACGGCCCGTGCGCGAAGCCATCGAGGCGCTACGCGCCCGCTTCGACCACCACCCGGCCCGCATGGTCGACTGGGACAGCCAATCGGAGTGGAAGCACGAGGCCGCCGTGCGTGAATGGGCAGCCCGCTACCTCGAAGTGACGCCCCGGCAAATTGCCCTGACCGGCAGCACCACCGAAGGCCTGGGGCTGATCTATGGCGGGCTGAAGATTGCCCCGGGGCAGGAAATTCTCACCACCGTGCACGAGCATTCGGCCGCCCGCCATACCATGGGCTTTCGCACCACGCGCGATGGCACACCGGTGCACCGGTTACGCCTGTTCGACGACCCCGCCAAGGTCAACAGCGACCAGGTACTGACCACCATCGCCGCAGCCATCGGGCCGAAAACACGAGTACTGGGCATGACCTGGGTGCACTCGGGCAGTGGCGTCAAACTGCCCGTGGGCGAGATCGGCGCGCTGGTGCGCGAGGTCAATCGCCAGCGTGACGAGCAGGACCAGATCATCTACGTGATCGACGGTGTGCATGGCTTTGGCGTCGAAGACATGCGCTTTGCAGATCTCAACTGCGACTACTTCATCGCCGGCACGCACAAGTGGATGTTCGGGCCGAGAGGTACGGGGATCATCTGCGCGGCGTCCACCGAACTGAAGCAACTGAACCCGACCATTGCCACGTTTTCCGAAAACGAGGACTTTGCCACGGTGATGACGCCCGGGGGTTACCACGCGTTCGAGCACCGCTGGGCCTTGGGCAAGGCGTTCGAGCTGCACCTGCAGCTGGGCAAGGCGGCGGTGCAGGCGCGGATTCATGGGCTTAATGGCTATCTCAGGCAGCGGCTTGAGGCGCTGCCGGGGGTCGAGCTGGTGACACCGCGCAGCACGCAGTATTCGGCGGGGTTCACCTTCTTCCGGGTCACGGGGCAGGATGCTGACGAGGTGGCCCGGTATCTCAACAGCCAGCGCATCGTGGTCGATGCGGTGTCCCGGGATGTCGGGCCGGTGGTGCGGACGGCGCCTGGGCTGTTGAATACCGAGGCGGAGATCGAGCGATTGGTGGATATTCTGAAGCGCTACCTGCGCGCTTGATGGTTGCCAGTACCGGCCCTATCGCCGGCAAGCCAGCTCCCACCCCGACCGCACCGACTTCAAGTCATGTGCGGTGCCTGTGGGAGCCGGCTTGCCGGCGATAGGGGCGCAACGCGCCCCCGGCGAGCTCAAGTCAGGACTGGCCACCGACCCGCTTCAACCACTCCCCGACATCCCGGTAAATCCCCTCCACCTGCCCCACAATCCCCGACATGCGCAAGAAGTCATGGGTCAACCCCTCCACCCGGGCAAAGGTCACCGCCGTCCCACCCGCCACCAGCCAGTCACGATAGGCCACGCCCTCATCATGCAACGGGTCATATTCAGCCACGAACAGGCAAGCCGGCGCCAATGGCTCGCGCAGCGTCGACAGCAACGGCGATACCCGCCAGTCAAGGCGCTGCTCGCGCTGCGGCGCATAGTGCTGGTAGAACCACTCCAGGGTAGGTGTCTCCAGCAGGTAACCCTCGGCATGCTCGCGATGGGACTCACGCCAGCAGGAGATATCGGTCACCGGGTAGAACAGCAACTGTGCCAGCGGCTTGAACGCCAGCGCCTCGGGCTGCTCCACTGCCGTAATGGCCAGCACCGCCGCCAGGCTGGCACCCACGCTGTCCCCTGCCAGCACCACCCGGCGGTTGTCCAGGCCCAGCGAGGCCGCCTGCTCAGCGAGCCAGTTGGCGGCGTCCAGTACATCGTGCAGGGCTTTCGGGAACTGCTGCTCCGGCGCCAGCCGGTAGTCCGCCGCCAGCACCGCGAACTCGCCCAGGGCCGCCAGGCGACGGCACACCGAGTCATGTGAATCGAGGCTGCCGACCACATAGCCGCCGCCATGCAGGTACAGGATCACTGGCTGCAAGGCAGCACCAGCATCGCCCTGGCGGTACAGACGAGCAGCCAGACGGGCACCGTCGCGCGCGGTAATCTGCAACTCGCTGGCCCTGACGTTGCCGGGCGGGCTCGGGTCGAGTACCTGCGAGCTGCCTTCGAACTCGGCACGGGCCTGGGCCACGTCCATCGCGTGCATGGGCAGGCTCCTGCCCGTCAGCCGGCCAAATTCGACCAGTTCCAGAAATGCCGCCAGATCAGGGTGCAGTGCCATGTGGGTTCCTTGGGTGAACAATGTGACTCGAGCCTCCCTACGGGACGTAGCAGCAACCCGGAAAATTACCCACCCAGACGGCTAAATCGTTGGTGCAAGCACTCGTTATCCCTGCACAACGAAAGACCGCCAGAGGCATACCGTGGACCTTCAGAGCATCCTCAGCAAACTGTTCGCCAACGCCCATGCCGTCGGCATCGAAGGCGTTTTCCAGTTCGTCTTCGGCCAGGACCGGGCCTTCTGGTCGGAGGTGCGCGACAGCAGCCGCACCGGTGCCGGCCGGCACAGCGCCCCGGACGTCACCATCGAGGTGGCCGAGCGTGACTTCATCTGCATCATGGGTGGCACCGCCAACGTCGAAGAGTTGTTCGCCAGCGCCCGGCTGAAGATCAGCGGCAACATGGGCCTGGCCACCCTGCTGCCGCAGATCATCAGCAACGCCCGGCGCGGCGCGCCGGCGACCAAGGTGTCGATGAACCAACGCTACCCGACACCGGCACGCCTCAGCGAACGGGTGTCGGCCGCGCAACCGGTGCAGCGCGAGGTGGCACGCATTGCCCGCGCCGACATGCCGCTGGCGCGCTTCCAGGGCGAATACCTGGCGCACGGCACGCCGGTGGTCATCAGCGATGCCCTGCAGGACTGGCCGCTGTTCACCATGGGCCGCGAAGCTTCGCTGGAGCATTTCGCCGAACTGCAGGGCATCACCCGGCACGGCGACTACGTGAAGAAGACCTTCTCCACCGACCGCGACTTCCGTTCCACTTCCATGGCCGACTTCATCGCCTCGCTGGACACCCCTGCCAAACCCGGCGAAACCCCGGCCTACATGGGCAACAACATCGTGCCGGAAAAGCTGCTGACGCTGATTCGCTACCCGCAGTACTTCGCCCGCGAGAAGTTCATTGCGCCGCGCATCTGGATCGGTCCCAAGGGCACACTGACGCCATTGCACCGCGACGACACCGACAACCTGTTCGCACAGGTATGGGGGCAAAAGTCGTTCATCCTTGCCGCGCCGCACCATCGCCCGGCCCTGGGTACCTGGTCGACCAGCCCCAAGGGCGGCCTGGACGGCTGCGACTTCAACCCCGACGCCCCGGACTACCAGCGCTTCCCGGCGGCGCGCGAGGTGCCGTTCCTGCGCGTGGTGCTGCAGGCCGGTGACCTGTTGTTCCTGCCCGAAGGGTGGTTCCACCAGGTGGAGTCTGTGACCACCTCGCTGTCGGTGAACTTCTGGGTGAATTCCGGGCGCGGCTGGTAGCCGGGATTGCCAGGGGGCGCTTTGCGCCCCTATCGCCGGCAAGCCGGCTCCCACAGGTACAGCGCAAGCCTTCCGGTCGGCGCAGTCCCTGTGGGAGCCGGCTTGCCGGCGATAGGGCCGCGCAGCGGCCCAGGCAATCGATCAGACCGCCGCGATCAACGCCTCGGCAAAGCGCTGCGCGACCTCATCGATCTGCTCGCCACTGATGATCAACGGCGGCAGGAAGCGCACCACCGCCCCATGCCGCCCACCGAGCTCCAGGATCAGCCCGCGCTTGAGGCACTCGCGCTGCACCTTCGCCGCCAACTCACGGTTGGCCGCCGGATGCCCAAGCGCATCCCTGTGGCCTTGCGGATCCACCAGTTCCACCCCAAGCATCAGGCCACGCCCGCGAATATCACCCAACTGCGGATAATCCCGCTGCAACTGCTGCAGGTGCTGGCGCAGGCGCTGGCCCATGGCCTCGGCATGCTCTGCCAGGCGATGCTCGACCAGGTAATCGATCACTGCCGAGCCCGCCGCCATGGCCATCTGGTTACCACGGAAAGTGCCGGCGTGGGCGCCCGGCTTCCAGGTGTCCAGCCAGTCGCGGTACACCACCACCGCCAGCGGCAGGCTGCCGCCAATGGCCTTGGACAAGGTGACCACATCCGGGATGATGCCGGCATGCTCGAAGGCGAACATGCGCCCGGTACGGGCGAAACCGCTCTGGATCTCATCGACGATCAACGCCACGCCGGCCTGCTCGGTGATACGGCGTACACCCTTGAGCCACTCGATATCGGCCGGAATCACCCCGCCCTCGCCCTGCACCACCTCGAGGATCACCGCCGCTGGCAGCGGCACGCCGCTTTCCGGGTCGAGCAGCAGGGTTTCCAGGTAATGCAGGTTGGCCCTGACCCCGGCTTCGCCGCCCAAGCCGAACGGGCAACGGTAGTCGTAGGGGTACGGCATGAACTGCACACCGTTGCCGAGCAAGGCCCCCAACGGCTGCTTCGGCCCATGGCTGCCCATCAGGCTCAGCGCCCCCTGGCTCATGCCATGGTAGGCGCCCTGGAAGGCCAGCACGGTGCTGCGGCCGGTGGCGCTGCGCACCAGCTTCAGCGCTGCTTCCACCGCATCGGTACCGGTCGGGCCGCAGAACTGGACCTTGGCTTCACGGCGTAACGCCTCGGGCAGCACGCCGAACAGGTCCTGGACGAAGCGGTCCTTGACCGGCGTGGTCAGGTCCAGGGTGTGCAGTGGCAGTTCATCGGCCAGTACCCGCTGGATCGCCTCGACCACCACCGGGTGGTTGTGGCCCAGCGCCAGAGTGCCGGCGCCGGCCAGGCAGTCGATGAACTGGCGGCCTTCGACATCCTCCACATGGATGCCACGGGCGCGCTTGAGTGCCAGGGGGATGCGCCGCGGGTAGCTGCGGGCGTTGGACTCCTGTTGTTGCTGGCGTTGCAGCAAGGGTGAATCGGTGAACTCGTACAAGGCACGCGGCGCGCTGGCCGGCGGGACCTGGGCAAGGCAGGAAGCGGTGGACATGGGTGAATCCTCGCAAGCAAGCGAAAGTGCGGGTGTTCGTCGCTTGGAAAACGCTTGAGTGCGGGGAGGATTTAGCGGTTGCTGTGGGATTTTTGAAAGCAGGCCCGGCCTCTTCGCGGGTAAACCCGCTCCCACAGGATTGGCACAGATCTCAGGGTTGATGCAGTACCTGTGGAAGCGGGTTTACCCGCGAAGAGGCCGGCACAGGCAATAAAAATCAATTCCCCGAGCGCGCCGGCACCTGCAACAACACCCGCAACCCATCACTGCGGCTGTCGAACTTCAGGCTACCGGCACAACGCTGCACGATCGCCTGTACGATCGCCAGCCCCAGCCCGCATCCACCACTCTGCCCGTTACGCCAGAAGCGCTCGGTCAGGTGCTCAAGGTCCGCCTCGGCAATCCCCGGCCCATGGTCCCGCACCATGAAGCCCACCTGGCCGTCAGCCATCTGCACCTCAAGCTCCACCGCCTCGTCGCCGCCATGGCGCAAGGCGTTGTCCAGCAGGTTGCGCAGCGCCGCCACCGCCAACGGCGCAGGCATGCCCAGGTAGATCTGCGTAGCGGCGTCAGGCAAACGCAACACGATGCGCCGGTTGTCACCGCCGCCGGCATCCTGCACCGCCTGCCGGGCCACCTGCTCGGCGCTGCACTGCACGCCATCCTCGAACGACAGGCTGCCTTCCACCCGCGCCAGCATCAGCAACTGCTCCAGCGTGCGGTGCATGCGGTCGGCGCCCTGCTCGGCATGCTCCAGCGCCTGCTCGCGCACGGCGCCATCGGTCATCCGTGCCACCTGCAGGTGGGTCTTGATCGCCGTCAGCGGGCTGCGCAGTTCATGCGCGGCATCGTCGGTCAGGCGCCGCTCACGCTCGATGGTCTGGGCAATGCGCAGGAACAGCTGGTTCTGGGTTTCCAGCAACGGTTGCAGTTCGCTGGGCATGCCCGCCACCTGCAGCGGCTCGACGCTGTCCGCGCGCCGGCGGCGCAGGGCATCGCGCATGCGGTTGAGCGGCTCCAGGCCCTTGCCCAGGCCGATCCACAACAACCCCAGGCTGCCAAGCAGGGCCATCAGCACCGGCGCCGAGGCCGCCAGCAGGATCGACTGGTTCAGTGCCTCGCGCTCCATGTGCCGGTCGGCGGTAGTAATGCGCACATCGCCATGGTTGTAGGTAAAGGTGCGCCACAGCGCGTCGTCGATAGTCTGGTCTCGGAAACCACTGCGTTCATCGTCCATGACGCCATCGTGCTTGTGGTTGCTGGCGAGAATCTCGCCACGCAGCGAGCTGACCTGGCAAGCCATGCCGTCCGGCACGCTGAACTGGTCGGCGGAAAAGTGCGCCTCCCCACCCTTGGCAGTCAGCGGCTGCGGCAGCTGGTCGATCAGCCCGGCGACCATGCGCGCCGAAGCCACCAGGCGCTGGTCGAGGGAGAACATCATCTGCTGGCGCAGGTCGCGCAGCATCCACGCGGCGGCCAGCGCCCAGATGATCACGAAGGCGCTGCCCAGGATCAGGCTCAGGCGTACCCGCAGGCTCATGATGCGGCCTGCTCCGGCGCCTGCGCCGGGCCCAGCCGGTAGCCCAGGCCGCGCACGGTCTCGACGATGCCGTTGCCCAGCTTGCGCCGCAGATGGTGGATATGCACGTTCAGGGCATTGCTCTCGACTTCGTCGCTGAAGCCGTACACGCAGTCTTTGAGCTGCTCGCTGGACAGCACCCGCCCGGGGTTCTGCAGCAGCGCCTGGAGCAATGCCTGTTCACGCCGGGACAGGTCGACCGGCTGGCCGGCCAGGGTTGCCTCGCAGCTGCTCGGGTCATAGCGCAGCGGGCCGTGTTCGATCACATTCACCGCCCGCCCGGCCACCCTCCGCAGCAGGGTGTGCAGGCGAGCAGCCAGCTCGCGCAGGTCGAACGGCTTGAGCAGGTAATCGTCGGCGCCGGCCTGCAGGCCATCGACCCGGTCGGTGACCGCATCTCGGGCAGTGAGCACCAGCACTGGCAGCGTCTCGCCTTTCTCGCGCAGGCGGCGCAACAGCTTCAGGCCGTCTTCGTCGGGCAGGCCAAGGTCGAGGATCATCACGTCGAACTGCGCGGCCTGCAGCATCGCCCGTGCATCGGCGGCGTTGCCCACACGGTCCACGGTCAGGCCCTGGGCGGTAAGGCCGGCGCAGATGCCGGCGGCGATCAGGTCGTCGTCCTCGCAGAGCAGAACGTGCATGGTGGGGCTCCCGGAATGGTGTAGCTGGCATTGCACCTTGGGCGGATTAAGGGGGGATTATGGACCTTTTGTGGGGGATTGGGGATGTATGGCGCCTGCGGCAACGAGCACCGCGCAACTGCCACACGCTCCCGGGAGCGACAAACATTTAAAGCCCCACCCAAGGCCCACCCCGACAGCCTAACTCCGCCGAACACGCCGGAAACGAAGTCGCATTTTCCTACAACTGGCTCAGAAACTTCGGATCCGAATCCATGATGGGATTTCCCCCTGCACACGCTGTCAGGGAGACACCTCATGTACCTGGATTACCTCGTGCCCTCCTGGCACGAGATCGAGTCACGTGTCATCGCCATGGTGGGCTACCAAAGCGGTGGCCAGTTCCGCACCAGCCTCAATGAAGAGGTCGCCTCGCTAGGCCTCAACCTGCGCCGGATAGAAGCCGTCCGCACCGCCTTCTACCACGCCGAATGGCAGGCGGCGCACATGCTGCGCCAGCGCTTCGCCGACCTCGACATCAACAGCATCGTCGACGAACTGCTGATGGTCGTGCGGCAGATGGCGATGATCGTCGCCGGCAGCACCATTACCGGTGGCCTGCTTGGCGCGGGGGTTGGCGCATTCGCCGGCGGCGCCGGAACCATTCCGTTTGCCGGCGCGGGCGCGGCCATGGGCCTCAAGGTCAGTGGCTGGATCCTCGGCGCGCTAGGGCTGGCTTCCATCGCCGAGTTCTTCATCGAGGGCTTGCCGCGTATCGGCGAGTACTACGTCGACGGCATTCGCTTCGCCTGGGAAGGCACCTGCGGCAATGAAGGCACGGGCCCGCTCTGCCGGGACGACCCCTATGCGATATCCCGGGCGACGCATCAGATTGCCCAAGCCCACGTGGAAGTCGTGCTGCTGTTGTTGGGGGCGATCGTGTCGTACCTCACCCGCGGCCGCGGTGATGCCCGGGTGCTCGCGCAGGAGATGGCGGCCAGCCGCAAAGGTGCGCGGCTGGGGCAATGGATGCTCAAGCATGAAGAGGGGTTGAAGAAACGGCCGGACCTGCAGGTGCCGGAGCGGCGCAAGGGGGCGGTGGGTGAGCCGCAACCGATGCAGCCTGATCGGCCGGCAGGGAAAGACAAGGAGCCCTCGACAGGGAAGCCCGGTAGCATGCCGTTGCATACCGTGGCGTGCTTCAAGGCCGACAAATTGCCACCCGCCAAGCATGGCGAGTTTGAACGGCAGTTGAAGGGGCAGCAGGATGGGTTGAATCGGCTGACGGTTGAGGAGTTTTTAGAAAACGTTGCCAATCCCGTAAAGCGAAACCCAATTGTAGCGCGCAAAGCTCGTAAACAGATGCAAGACAAGTTAGAGCAACGGATACTGGACGACTTGCCAGACGATTTGAGCCCACGTGAAGCCCAAAGGACGGCTGCAAAATTAGCGAAGGAGACGATGGCAACGCTCGCGGCATTGCACAACCCGGACCTGACCGCTGGAGGAAGAGATGTCATTGCCGATTTCGGTGACAAACAAGTCAACTCCACCATTGGCCCACAGTGGAAAAGCAAGATCAAGGGTATACAGCAAGCTGCCGAAGAAGCATTGAAATCAGGCGGAGATGCCTCCTTCATGAACATCAAACTGATCAAGTGCTAGATTGATATGGAGCCAAATGATGGATGACGTCTATTCCGTCTTTATCGATACAATTGGACCACCTATTCACAAGCAAGAGGTTCCTCCTTCAACCATCGAGCGTTACAGGAGAAAGCTGCCGAAGAAATTATTGGAACATTGGACGACACATGGCTGGTGTGGATATGGTGATGGTATTTTTTGGACCGTCGACCCCCAAGAGTATGAAGGCGTCGTTGCATCTTGGATTGACGGTACGTCCCTGGCCGAACATGACACCTACCATGTGATCGCGCGCGGGGCGTTTGGCGACCTCTACTTATACGGAGAGAGAACCGGTTTCTCACTATGCATTGCGAGCCATATCTCACACTATTGCGGCAACAACCGCCGAATAGCAAACATTGACAGGCACGTTCAATCTTTCTTTCTACAGGTTAAAAAGGACAGCAATGACTTCGAGGATTTATTCGAACCGTCAAGAAACAATCTAGGCCCACTCAATCACGATGAAATGTATGGTTTCGTCCCCGCACTCGTCTTCGGCGGAAAAGCAAGACTGGAGCGAATTAAAAAAGTAAAAACAATTGAACACTTGATTATGCTTTCACAACTTTCGGCACTGGTACCCTACAGCTTCTCCGACTTCTAAACACTAAAACGGACTTAATCAAATGGACGTCATCTTCAGCATCTTCCTCGAAACCTTCGGCGACCCCGTCGGCCACCAACCAGTACCGCCCTCTGCCCTCGATCATTACCAAGGCAAACTCCCCAATCGTCTCCTGGATTACTGGCAAGAGCACGGCTGGTGCGGCTACGGCGGTGGTCTGTTCTGGCTGGTAAACCCTCAGGATTACGAAGACGTAGTAGCGTATTGGCTGTCAGGCACGCACTTCGAAGCACGCGACACTTATCACCTCATCGCCCGTAGCGCTTTTGGCGACCTGTACCTGTGGGGTGAGAACACCGGCTCGGTGCTGACCATTGCGGCGTACCATTCCCGTTACCTCGATGGCGCCCACAGCTCAGGCGACGAAGAGCGGGACAACAAGATCCACGGCCTGCTCATGTGGCTGATGACCGAATGCATCTATTTCGACGACCTGTTCGAACCCGCCAGGGAACGGCTCGGCACGTTGGCCGCAGACGAAATGTATGGCTTTGTTCCTGCCTTGATGCTGGGAGGGTCAGACAGCCTCGAGCGGCTTGAAAAGCTCAAAGCAGTCGAGCATCTGGTACTGCTCGCCCAACTGAGCGAGCTTCAACCCTATGAGCTGGCTGACGAAGAAGATGAATAGGCCCTGACAAGTGCGTTCACCGGTGCACCGCATCAGGCTTGTCGACATCCAGCAGCACACCGGTATCCGGCACTTCTACCCTGACACAACTCGCCGGGTTGGCCTTGACCACCGAACGCGCCCCTTCATCGCCGGTCAGGCGCGCAAGCGCCGGCCAGAAATCGCGCCCGAACAGCACAGGGTGCCCTTGCTGCCCTTCATGGCAAGGCAACACGATGGTCGACGCGCTGGCCCTGGAAGCCAGCCGGGCAAGGGTTGCCTGCTCCAGCCAGGGCATGTCACCCAACAGAATCGCTACTGCCTGCGCCTCACTGTCGGCCAGCGAGGCGGCGCCGGCCGCCAGGCTATGGCCCATGCCCAATGCGAAGTCCGGGCTGGAGATGACCCGGCACCCCGCAGGCAGCCCCAGATCCACGCCCCGCTCCCCCTCGCGCAACACCACCCGCACATCGTCGAACACTGCACAGGCCCGCTCCACGCTGTGCACCAGCAAGCTGCGACCATCAACCAACAGCGCCCGACGCTTGTCAGCCCCGAAACGCACGCTGCTGCCAGCAGCCAATATCAGTGCAACCACACTCACAGCGCCACCCGCTCGATACCATTGCGCACGCGAAGGATATCGGCCAGCACCGCCAAAGCGATCTCGGCCGGGGTCTTGCTGCCCAGGTTGAGGCCGATCGGGGCGTGGATGCGGCCCAGTTCGACCTCGCCCAGGCCACCGATCCGCCGCAGGCGTTCGCGGCGCTTGTCGGAGGTCACCCGGGAGCCCATCACACCGATATAGAACGCCTCGGTGCGCACCGCTTCGAGCATGGCCAGGTCATCGATCTTCGGGTCGTGGGTCAGCGCCACCACCGCGGTGTCGGCATGGCAACCGCCATGGGCGATGAACTCCGATGGCAGCTCGCGACGCACCTCGATGCCATCCAGCCGCACGCCGTCGAGCACTTCGTCACGCGGCTCGCAGAGGATGACTTCAAAGCCCATGCCCTTGCCGAACTCGGCACAGAAATGCGCGACGCTGGAGTACCCGGCCAGCAGCAGGCGCTGGGCGGCCCCCACACGCAAGCGTACACAGGCACTTTCACGCTGCACACGCGGCCCCTGGCTGTGGTCATCGGCAAGCAGGCGCCTGCCCTCGGGCAGGCTCACTTCACGCAGCACACGGCGCTGGCCCTGCAATGCGCTTTCCAGCTCACGCAGGTGCGCCTGTACCTCGCATTCGGCCGGCAGGTTCTCCACCAGCACTTCCAGCACGCCGCCACACGGCAGGCGGATACTCGAACGCGAGTCGCTGCCATCGCCATAACGCACGATGGCCACCGGCTCGGGAAACTCCCCCCGGCCCACGCGCTCGAGAAAGTCGTCCTCGACGCAACCACCGGACAGCGAACCCAGCCACTGCCCGCTGGTGTTCACCGCCAGCAGCGAACCCGGCGCACGGGGCGCCGAGCCGTAGGTGGCGAGTACCGTGCACAACCACACCCGCTGGCCGCCGCACGACCACTGCAACGCCTGGCGGACCACCTGTAGATCGAGATGCTGCACCCTTTACTCCGCCTTCAGCTCGGCGAGCTGCTGTACGCTCAGGTCACCGGGCAATCCACCCCAGGCCTGGCGCAGGTAGTTGACCATATCCGCCACCTGCTGGTCATCGAGCTTGTCGGCAAAGCCCGGCATCGGCTGCATGCGCTCGAAGCCGGTGAACTGCTGTTCACGAATGCCTTCGAGGACCACCTTGACCAGGTTGCGCGAGTCGGCCTGGCGTAGCACCGTGTTGCCGCGCATGGCCACGGCGATGTGCGGCTTGCCCTCGCCGTCCACCCCATGGCAGCCGGCGCAGACGTTCAGGTACTGCTGGCGGCCGCGCCTGGCGCTGTCGCTCATCTGCTCCAGTGCCACCGCCTGAATGGCCTTGGCCGACGGTGGCTGGTCGCCCAGCAGGTAGGTGGCCATGGCCGCCAGGTCGGCATCCTCCAGGTGCTGGGTGCTGTGGTGCACCACCGGGAACATTTCGTTGAACATGCTGCCCTGAGCACTGATGCCGTGCTTGAGGAAGGTGGTCAGGTCCGGCTGGGTCCAGCCGCGCTCGGCCAGGTCCTGGGCCAGCAGGCTCGGGGCCAGGTAGCCACCCAGCAGGCCGCCGCTCAGGCGCTGGTCTTGCTGCAACGCACCGATCGGGTTGCGCGGGGTATGGCACTCGCCGCAATGGCCCATGACTTCGACCATGTACTGCCCACGCTGCCAGGCCGGGCTTTTGCCCTCGGTCGGCTGCAACTGCACGCTTTTACCGTACAGCATGTTCCAGCCGCTCAGCCCCTGGCGCACGTTGAACGGAAAGCGCAACGCAGTCTGCGGTGCCGGGCGGTTGATTGGCGGCACGGTCATCAGGTAGGCGAGGATCGCGTCCGAATCTTCGCGCTTGATCAGGTGGTACGAGGTGTACGGCATCGCCGGGTAGAGGTTGGCGCCGTCCTTGCGCTTGCCCTCGGTTACCGCGGCGAAGAATTCGTCGGCGCTGTAGTTGCCGATGCCGTACTGCTTGTCCGGGGTGATGTTGCTGCCGTAAATGGTGCCGAACGGCGAATGGATCGGCAGGCCGCCAGCATACGGCGCACCGCCTTCAGCGGTGTGGCAGGCCATGCAGTCAGCCGCGCGGGCCAGGTATTCACCGCGCTTGACCTGCGCCTGGTCGGCTGCCTGGGCAAGCGAGGTAACGGCAAGCCCGAGAGCCAGCGCCATTGCGCTACGAACAAGACCCATGCTCAACCCTCCTTGACCAGGCCGAGGTCGTTGAGCACCGTACGGGTGGCGTCGTAGTAACGCACGTAGCCGGTGCAACGGCAGATGTGGTGGCCCAGGCTCGCCTCGATGCGATCCTCCACCTCGCTCTTCTTCAGCGGCTGGCGCTGGGCGGTTTCCACCAGCACCGTGGCGGCATTGACGAAGCCCGGCGCGCAGTAGCTGCACTGGAAGGCGAACAGGTCGACGAACTTCTGCTGGATCGGGTTCA
The DNA here is from genome assembly GCF_015168335.1 of Pseudomonas shirazica. Lineage (NCBI taxonomy): Bacteria > Pseudomonadati > Pseudomonadota > Gammaproteobacteria > Pseudomonadales > Pseudomonadaceae > Pseudomonas > Pseudomonas shirazica. The sequence goes on along the minus strand of NZ_CP063456.1, from coordinate 1,280,769 downwards.
GCGTGAGGTTGCCGGCCTCGTCCTGTTTGGCATGGCCCTCGATGGTGCGGACCTTCTTGCCCTCGAAGTAATGCGCGCCGGTAATGCAAGTACGCACCTCCTCGCTGGTGCCGTCGGGGTTGTCGACGATCACCACGCAGGCGTGGCAGATGCCCTGGCCGCAGCCCAGGCGCGAGCCGGTGAGGTTCTGGTGTTCGTGCAGGTAGTCGATCATCGCCAGGTCGTCGGGGACCTCGACCGGGCCGACCGGTTGACCATTGAGGGTCAGTTGCAGTGGACGGTTAGCCATTGAGGGCCTCCTTGATACGGGCTGGGGTGATGGGAAGATCGCGAACGCGCTTGCCGATGGCATGCGCGACAGCATTGCCGATGGCCCCCACGACCGGGATCATCACCACCTCGGCAATGCCCTTGGACGGGTCGGTCGGTGACAGCGGCGGTAGGATTTCACTGGTCTGCTGCCAGACCGCCACGTCGCGCGCATGCGGCAGGCGGTAGCGGTTGAAGTTCCAGTCGCCCTCCCCGGGCCCGCCCTCGTACAACGGCATTTCTTCGGTCAAGGCATGGCCGATGCCCATGGCGATACCGCCCTCGAGCTGGCCCTTGACCAGTTCCGGCACAAGCACCCGGCCGCACTCGACCCAGCTGTGATGGTTGAGTACCTGCACTTCGTGAGTGCCCTTGTTCACCTTGACTTCGACAATGGTCGCCACCGGGCTGTAGTAGGTGACCATGGCGTTGTTCAGCTGGGTGTCGGGGTAGGCGGCGTTCTGCCGGTCGAGCAGGTGGTAGCCGTGGCTGCTCATCTGCGCCTTCTTGGCGCTCACCGCGCCATCGCCGTATTTGACTGCCACCGCATCGAGCGGGAAGCGTTCGCGCACGCCATCGATGACGAAGTCGGCCTCGGCCCAGCTCCAGCGGTTGAAGCCGTGCACGCTGACGCCGGTGACCAGGCCCATTTCATGGGCCTTTTGGGCCAGCTGGGCGAACGGGATAGGTGACAGGCCGTTGCCGGTCAGCTCGCCGTTGACCCATACCGCATTCTCGCGGCGCACCACCAGCGGGTTGGCCTGGCCGCCGTACGGGCCCTGGCGCCAGATGGCCATGGCCGCCGGCCACAGACCGTGGTTGAACAGCACGCGTGCCGCTTCGCGGGTGGCATGGCTGAAGTAGAAGGCCGAGTTGGTCGCCGACGACGGCGAAGCAAGCTTGCCGACCCAGCGCGGGTTGCGCAGCGCGGCGTCCTGCTCGGGCTGGCTGATCAGGTACGGGTTGCCGCTGGTGGTCAGCTTCAGCTCCGGCCATTCGGTGACCGCGGTCTTCACCTCGTCGGCCGAGCGGCCGAGGAAATCGCTGACAACCAGGGCCTGGGAGGTGGACATGCCGGTACCCAGCTCGGTGCCGATGTGGCGCAGGCTGATGCGCCCGTCGCGGCTGAACTCGATGCTGGCCATGGGGGCTTCGGAGCCGGTGCCGAAGTCTTTCTGGCAGATGGCAAAGCCCACGCCATACCAGTGGTCCGGGTCCTTGGCATCCATCTGCTGCTTGCGCGTGTCGCGGTTGCGCCACCAGTCGTGCACGGCGGCCTTGTCGAGAATCTCGTACAGGCGCAGGGCGCCGGCCGGGACCGCGCCCTGGGTGTTCTTCATGCCCGACTTCAGCGCGTTGGCGCGGCGCAGGTCGATGGCATCGACGCCCAGGCGCCCGGCGATCTCATCCACCATCATTTCGGTGGCGGCCATGGTCTGCAGGGTGCCGTAGCCACGCATGGAGCCGGCCTCGACGCCACGGGAATGATAGGCAGTGACCGACAGATCATTCTGCGGCATGTAGTAGATCGACTGCGCCGCCGTGGCGCCGACCGCCGCCACCGAGGGGCTGTAGTTGATACGCCCGCCGCCGTCACAAGTCATGTCGGCGCGGAAGATCCTGAAGCTGTTGTCCTTCTTGTCCACCGCCAACTGGTAGCGGATATCGAAGGCATGGCGCTTGATACCGCTCTGAAACTGCTCGTAGCGGTCGTTGGCCAGGCGGATCGGCACACCGGCGCCATACAGCGCGGCCACGGCGGCGTAGAAGACGAAGATGTTGTTGTCTTTCGAGCCGTAGCCCACGGTATAGCCCGGGTGCATGTTCAGCGTGTTCAGGGCGAAGCGCGACGGCTTGATCATGTGCACGCATTCCTGCGCCACTTCGAACGGGCACTGGGTCGCCACCACAAAGTGCAGCGTGCCGCTGGCCGGGTCGTACCAGCCGTTGCCGTTGTCCGGCTCCAGGGCGGCCGGCTCGATGGACGGCGTCTTGTAGCGCTCGTCGAACACCAGCCAGTCCTCGGGCGGGTTGTCCAGCTGCTCGGCCATGCGCTTGGCGTAGAACAGGCCCTGCTCGGTCAGGTCGCCATGCTGGTTGGGCTGCTTCGACCACACCGGCTTGCGGTTGAGGATGGTAGGGAACAGCATGGAATTCTTCAGGCTGGAGAATTCATCGTCGTCGAACGGTGTGGCACCGCCCACGCGCACGAAGCGGAAGCTGCCGTAGGGGTCGCGCTGGTACAGCGGCGCCTGGGCGCCATAGCGGATCGCCTGGTCATTGAACTGCAGCTTGCGCTTGGCCTGACGGAAGCGCTCGAAGTCGTGCCAGATCAGGATCGCCACCGGGTGGCCGATGAACATAGGCACCTTGCCGGGCGGCAGCAGCGGGTCGGGCGAGTGGGCCTCGGGCCAGGCGATGCCGTCCTTTTCCAGGTCGGCAGCGGTGACGATGCGGTCCGGCTGCAGGTCGGCGCCAAGCAGGCTGAGGTCATGGCCGGCATAGATACGATCGGCCTTGGTCGCCTTGAGCAGCAGCGCATGGCCCTGCTGTGCGGGCCAGCCGGGCATGTCCTTGGCACGGATGTCGCGAGCGAACACCTTGTCGCCGCACACCTTGGACAAGGCATCGTTACGGAAACGTGCCTTGCCATCATGGTTCATCCACTTCTGCGGCGAGGTGGTGACGCGTTCCTCCATCAGCGCGGCGAATGCCTGGCTGCCAAGCGGCGCCATGGTCACGCCGACACCAGCGATCAGGCCGCCTTGCAGGAAGGCGCGCCGGGAAATATCACGGTTGGACATGCTTGATCCTCTGGGCAGCAGGGGGTCTGCCCTTTTTTTGATTCTGGTACTAGCCTGAAAAGCTGACCTGTACGTCAACTTTACAGCAATTGTGTTGGCGCAGGCAAAGTCAAGCCGACAATATGTCGCGACATGTCTGGGATCTGGGGCGGAATTTGCTCTGGGGCTGGTAGGCGTTCGTCTTAGGATCTTCGGCGCTTGGGAGACCGAGCGCCGCCCGCGCGGCGCTCGATCTCCCAGGCGCAGACAATCCCACGGCAAACACCTGCAAGCCCTGATGCGCCCCCCCTGACCAAAAACCAGAGTTAACCTTGGGTTAATCGACCCAAGCCAGCATGACCCCTTTCAACGTATTGCCAAGGCGAAGACATGCGCGTCCTCCTGCTCTTCCTGACACTACTGCTGGCCGGCCCATTGCAGGCCAACCCGTTCGATGTCAAACCGGACTTCCTGCCGGTCAACCAGGCCTTCGTGCTTACCCACGACCGCCAGGCCGACGGCCAGATGCGCCTGTTCTTCCAGATCCAGCCTGGCTACTACCTGTATCAGAAACGGCTGAAGTTCGACGGCCTGCCTGCCGAACAGCACCCGCAACTGCCGGCCGCTCTCAACCACCACGACGAGTTCTTCGGCGACAGTGCGGTGTACCGCGACCAGCTCGAACTGCTGCTCCCGGCCGATGCCCAGGGCCAGCTGCGCCTGGGCTGGCAGGGCTGTGCCGACGCCGGCCTGTGCTACCCCCCGCAAACCACGTTGGTCGACCTGGGTGGCAGTGTGGCGCCGGCGGTCGAACAAGCCAGTGACCAGGCCCTGGCCAGCGACCTGCAAAAAGGCCACCTGGCCTGGAGCCTGCTCGCGTTCTTCGGCCTGGGCCTGTTGCTGGCCTTTACCCCCTGCTCGCTGCCGATGCTGCCGATCCTCGCCGGGCTGGTGCTGGGCAATGGCGCCAGCGCCCGGCGCGGCTGGATACTGGCCGGGGTCTATGTACTGAGCATGGCCCTGGTGTATGCCGCCCTGGGCGTGGTCGCCGCACTGCTGGGTGCCAGCCTGCAGGCCTGGCTGCAGCAACCCTGGCTGCTGGGCAGCCTGGCGGGGCTGTTCGTGCTGCTGGCCCTGCCGATGTTCGGCGCCTTCGAACTGCAACTGCCCGCCGCCGTGCGTGACCGCCTCGACCGCGCCGGGCAAGGCACCCGTGGTGGCAACCTGTATGGCGCGGCGCTGCTGGGCGCGCTGTCCGGCCTGCTGATGGGCCCGTGCATGACCGCGCCGTTGGCCGGCGCGCTGCTGTACATCGCCCAGAGCGGCGACGTGCTGCAGGGGGCGCTGGTGCTGTTCAGCCTCGGCCTGGGCATGGGCGTGCCGCTGCTGTTGCTGGTAACCCTGGGCAACCGCTACCTGCCCCGCCCGGGCGCCTGGATGAACCGGGTCAAGGGCGTGTTCGGCTTCGTGTTCCTGGGCATGGCGCTATACACCTTGCGCAGCCTGCTGCCCGCAGCATTGCTGCTGGCCCTGAGCGGCGCCTTGCTGATTGCCCTGGCCTGGGCTGCCTGGCCGGCCCTGCAGCGGTTGCCGGCGTTGCGCGCCTTGCCACTGCTGGGAGCCCTGTGGGGCGGCCTGCTGCTGGTGGGTGCGGCGGCTGGTGGCGACGACCTCTGGCAGCCGCTGCGCCCGTTCGCCGGTGGCGGCGCTGCGCCGGCCACCGGCCAGCACATCGAGGACGCTTTCGTCACCGTCAGCCGCCCCGAAGACCTGCAACGCGAACTGGATACGGCCAAGGCCCGTGGCCAGTGGGTGATGCTCGACTACTATGCCGACTGGTGCGTGTCGTGCAAGGTCATGGAGAAACAGGTGTTCGCCCGCAGCGACGTGCAGGCCGGCCTGGCCGGTGTGCACCTGCTGCGCCTGGACGTGACCGCCGACACCCCGGCCAGCCAGGCCTTGCTGCAGCGCTACCAGGTACCCGGCCCGCCCAGCATCATCTGGGTCGGCCCGGAAGGCGACGAACGCCGCGCGCGGCGCATCACCGGTGAAGTGGATGCGGCCGCCTTCCTGCAACACTGGACCCAGACCAGGAGCCAAGGCTGATGCTGACCGTAACCCTCGGGCCACTGACCATGGCCCTCAACCACCTGCTGATGCTCACCGCCCTGGTGATCGCCAGCATGGTCGGCTGGTGGGTCGCCCGGCGTGGCGGCGAGAGCCCGGAATCGGCACTGTTCAACCTGTTCCTGATCGGCCTGCTGTGCGCACGCGCCGGCTTCGTGCTGGCCTACTGGCCGATGTACCAGGACGATCTGCTGCAGATCATCGATATCCGTGATGGCGGCTTCCTGTTCTGGTCGGGCCTTGCCGGCATCGTGCTCGGCGCCCTGTGGCAGGGCTGGCGCCATCCGGGCCTGCGCCGCCCGCTGGGCTGGGCGCTGTTCAGCGGCGCGCTGTTCTGGGGCCTGGCCAGCCTCGGGGGCCACCTGTACAGCAAGGGCACCGAACTGCCCGATTTGAGCCTGCGCAAGGCCAACGGCCAATCCGTGGCGTTGCACAGCTACCGCGGCAAACCGCTGGTCATCAACATCTGGGCCACCTGGTGCCCACCCTGCCGACGCGAAATGCCGGTGCTGCAACAGGCGCAAAGCGCTTACCCGCACGTGACCTTCCTGTTCGTCAACCAGGGCGAGACCCCGGAAAACGTCAGCACCTTCCTCGCCACCACCGGCCTGAGCCTGACCCACGTGCTGTTCGACGGCACCGGCCTGTTGGCCCAGCGCGTCGGCTCCATGGCCCTGCCCACCACCCTGTTCTACGACGCCGACGGGCGCCTGGTCGGCAGCCATCTGGGCGAGCTGTCCCGAGCCAGCCTGCGCCACGCCCTGGAGCCTTTCGACCGGGCCACCGCGCCCGCCCCTGCCGCACAAGGAAACTGACATGCGACTGACTGCACTGCTGCCCCTGTCCCTGGCTCTGCTAGCTGCCCCCGCCCTACAGGCCGAAGAGTTGCCCAAGGCGATTGCGCAACTACAAGCCAAGGGCGCCGTGATCAAAGGCAGCTTCGACGCCCCCAACGGCCTGCGCGGGTATGCCGCCGAGTACCAGAACAACGGCCTGGCGCTGTACCTCACCCCTGACGGCAAGCATGTACTGGTCGGCAGCCTGTTCGACGAAAAGGGCAACGACCTCAGTGCCGAGCCGCTGAAAAAGCTGGTGTATGCGCCGATGAGCAAGGAAATCTGGGCGAAGATGGAGAAAACCTCCTGGATCGCCGACGGCAAGGACGATGCACCGCGCAAGGTGTACCTGTTCAGCGACCCCAACTGCCCGTACTGCAACATGTTCTGGGAACAGGCGCGGCCATGGGTGGAGTCTGGCAAGGTGCAGTTGCGCCATATCATGGTCGGCATCATCCGCGAGGACAGCCCGGGCAAGTCGGCGGCGCTGCTGGCGGCGAAAGACCCGGCCAAGGCACTGGAGGAACATGAAAAGGCCGGCAAGGCCAGCAAGTTGAAGGCACTGGAGCAGGTGCCGGAGGCGGTGCAGCAAAAGCTGGCGGCGAACATGGCGCTGATGGAAGAAATGGGCTTGCAGGCGACCCCGGCGATCTTCTATCAGGATGAGCAGGGCAACCTGCAGAGCCAGCAAGGCGCGCCGCGGCCGGAGTTGCTTGGGAAGATTCTCGGCAAGCGCTGATGTGAAATCGCCGGGGCTGCCTTGCAGCCCATTCGTAGCACAAGGCTGTGGCGGCCCTGTGGGAGCGGGCAAGCCCGCGAAGAACTCAACGCGGTGTTATGTCACCGGCTGCGCCGGTGTTCGCGGGCATGCCCGCTCCCACAGGTACAGCGCCAAACCTCGAAAACAACGCCGTATCTGTAGGAGCGGCCTTGTGTCGCGAAAGGGCCGCATAGCGGCCCCCAAATTGCTGCATAAAAGCTGAAATTGCTGGGGCTGCTGTGCAGCCCTTTCGCGACACAAGGCCGCTCCTACAAGGGGCGATGCAGACCTCACTTGTTCTGGTCACAACCCCTCCAGCTCGTCCTCGAGCACATCGGCCCAGATGCCAGCCAATGGCCAAGTTCACATTTGGCAACACTAAGTTATACCACCTAAGGCGACAAACACTTTTCCGAACCGATCATCGGAAAACAACGCCCGGCGATAAAACATATAACAATCCCACAACAATTTCAGATCCGCCTTACAAAAAACAGACGTCTTTTTCACTCCCATGACCAGTGAACAGATCGCGATCAGACATACCCCTCAGATACATCTCACAATACCAACTGCAATTCAAACAACTAGATTACACCCCAGCCAACACATTGCCCCCATCAAACTTGACGTACATGCAGCCTGAATATAAAACCCTTACCCCCTGCATTCGCGAAGACACTAAAGGCGAGAAAAATGAACAAAAAGCCATACCCCATAACGCGAAGAAAACAGATCCTCATGATCACCAAGGTGTTGATCCTGGAACACCTGCGAGAACCCACTGCGTTGCTGTGGACAGCGGCGGCGCCTTGCTTGATGTTCATACTACTGAGGCAAAGCCGTTCCCTTGCAGCGCCACCAGACACTCTCTATATATCCTCTGCTGCGTGGTTCTACGCCTACATCGCTGCAAACGTTGCCTTCTTCGGCCTCGGCTTTTATCTAATCGGACGACGAGAAAGTGGCTTCGTCCGGTCATTCATTTACCAACGCGAGGCAATTGCACTTTTCCTCACATCGCACGCCGTCAGCTACACATTGGTCAGTGTCGTGTACTCCAGCTTTTTCTACTTCATCTCCAAGCCTCTATACGGATCCTACTCGCCATCAGAATTCCTGTACCTTACAGCCGCGTTCTATACGAGTTACCTGATATTCGCCTGCATCGGCTTGGCAATTGCAGCGATGCCCATCAAATTCAGCACAGCCGGGACGCTATTTTCGCTACTTTCATTCCTGATGTTACTTTCCGGCTATTTGGGCACCACACAAGACGAACTGACCCACTGGTCAACGTTGATCAACCCCTTGCACCTGAGCACAAGAATAATTACCGGAGAGATACCACTCACTATTAGTTTTCTGACAGCTTTTGCCATTTCAACAGCGGGGCTCTATGCAACAGGAAAGCTATTCAGAATCCACCCCATATGGAGCCGCTATTAAAATGCACCTTCTCACCATCAAAAACCTGGACTTCTCATACAACAGCAGCCCTCTTTTACAAAACATCACGTTACAGTTGAAAAAAGGAGAGGCCGTAGGCGTACTGGGCAGTAACGGAGCAGGAAAGACCACGCTTTTCGACCTGATCTGCAACATCAGAAAACCAAGCAACGGCACAATCATAAATTCATCCAGACAGCAGGCTTATCTGACTCAAGTACTGACACCACCGCCCTTGCTCAGGATGAGCGAAGTCTACCAACTGATTACACAGTTAAACTCCAGATCAGCACCGGATCACTGCGAGGTGCTTTCACGCCTCTCTGAATGGTCACATTCCCTGTCGAAACGGTATGCTGAAATCTACAAGAAGAAGGCATCTACTTGCAGCTATGGCGAAGTCCGGAGCTTTGTCACACTGACGCTACTGCTCATGGGCAGTGACCTGATCATCCTCGACGAGCCTACTGCGGGGGTAGACCCAGAATTCAGACACCACATATGGCTAGGTATAAAAAACGCGTGCAAAAACGGGGCTAGTGTTTTGATTTCATCTCACTATACCGAGGAAATTGCCACAAACTGCCATCGTTTCTACATGCTCGCTCATCAACACCTCGAGCCATTTGAGAATGCTCATGAGTTTCTCGCTCGCTACCATGCGAACTCTTATGATGAAGCATTCATCAATGCGTCGATGTCGCAGGAAAAAATCGGGGCCGCATCATGACGGCGAAGAACCATGGGAAAGGTGGGGTTGCAGGTATGGCACCGGCTGCGCCGGTGTTCGCGGGCATGCCCGCTCACAGGTGCAGCGCCAAACCTCGAAACAACGCCGTATCTGTAGGAGCGGCCTTGTGTCGCGAAAGGGCCGCATAGCGGCCCCAGCAATTTCAACTTTTGTGCACCAATCCAGGGGCGGTGCAGGCCTCACCTGCTCAGGTCACAACCCCTCCAGCTCAGCCATAAGGTCACTGAGCCGGTCGACTTTATCGTCATCCAGCACACTGCCCTGCAGCCCCCGCACATACACCGCCAGTTCCTCCACCGTGCTGCACTCGAACATCGCCCGCAGCGGCACGTTCAGTTGCAGCTGCTTCTGCACCCGCGAGGCGATTTGCGTGGCCAGCAGCGAATGCCCGCCCAGCTCGAAGAAGTTGTCGTGCACCCCGACCCGCTCGGCCTTGAGCACATCCGCCCAGATACCGGCCAGTACCTCTTCCAGCTCATTGCGCGGCGCCTGGTAGGCCTGGCTGTGCTGGCCACCGACGTCGATGGCTGGCAGGGCCTTGCGGTCGAGCTTGCCGTTGGCGTTGTGCGGCAGGCTGTCGAACCAGCCCCAGTGCAGTGGCACCATGTACTCCGGCAACTCGGCACGCAGGCGCTGCTTGAGCTGTTCCAGCAACGCAGCGTCGGCTGCAACGCCCTGATGCGCCACCAGGTAACCCACCAGGTGCTTGCCATTGACGCCCTCCTGCACGCCAACGGCAGCGTCGCGGATTTCCGGCTGTTCGTGCAGGCGGGCTTCGATTTCGCCCAGTTCGATGCGGTAGCCGCGAATCTTCACCTGATGGTCGATGCGCCCGACATACTCCAGCACCCCGTCCAGGCGCTGCCGCGCCAGGTCGCCAGTGCGATACAGGCGTTCGCCCGGTGCACCATGAGGATGGGGAATGAACGCCAGCGCTGTGCGCACCGGGTCGCCGACATAGCCACGGCCCACGCCGGTGCCGGCCACGCACAACTCACCTGTCGCACCCAGTGGCACCAGTGCCTGGTCCTCGCCGTACAGGTACAGGCGGTTGTTGTCGGTCGGCGTGCCGATCGGCAAGTAACTGCCACGGGTCGAGGCGGCATCGACGCGGAAGAACGCCACGTCATCGGAGCACTCCGCCGGGCCGTAGGCGTTGACCAGGCCGATCTGCGGGTAGCGCTGCAACCACTGCGCCGCCAGCTCCGGAGGCATGGCCTCGCCGGTCGGCAGCATCCAGCGCAGGCCATCGAGGGCCTGGTGGTCGTTGGCCAACATGCCCTGGATCAGCGACGGCACGCTCTCCAGCACGCTGATGCCGGTGGCCTGCACATGCGCCAGCAGGCCCTGCGGGTCATGGGCGATGGCATTCGGCACGATCTCCACCCTGGCGCCGAACAGCGGCGCGGCAAGGAACTGCCACACCGAAATGTCGAAGCTCTGCGAGGCCGTCTGGGCGATCACGTCCTGCTCGCCGAGCGCCAGGTACGGCACCTTGCTCAACTGGTTGTTGAGCATGCCGCGCTGCTCGACCATCACCCCCTTCGGCAGGCCGGTGGAGCCTGAGGTGTAGATCACATAGGCGAGGTTATCCGGCCCGCTGTGAATGCCGGGGTTGTGGCTGGCCACCGGGCTGGCCTGGATGTCTTCCCAGACCAGCAGCTGCGGCCGTGCCGCCAACGCAAGCTGGTCCAGCAACTGCCGCCCTTGCCCGGCACAGGCCGCGCTGCACACCAGCACGGGTGTACGGCTGAGCTGGATGATGCTTTGCAGACGCGCCGCCGGCAGGCCCGGGTCCAGTGGCAGGTAGCCGGCGCCGGCCTTGAAGCTGCCGACGATCATGCCCAGCAGCGGTAGCCCACGCTCGGCCAGCAGTGCCACCGGCTGGTCCACGTTCACACCCGCCGCGATCAAGGCATGGCCCAGACGGTTGGCCGCCAGGTTCAAGCCGGCGTAGTCGTAGGACGCGTCCAGGCAGCGGGCCACGGTACGTTGCGGATGCGCGGCCACCTGCGCCTCGAACTGCGCGATGTAACTCTGTTCCAACGGATAGGCGCGCGCGGTGCGGTTGCAGTCTTCCAGCAGGAAGCGCTGCTCTTCCGCACCCAGCAACGGCAGTGCGCTCATCTCCCCTTCAAAGCCTTGCACCAGCGCCAGCAGCAGGCGCTTGAACTCGGCCAGCAGGCGCTCGACGGTCGGGTAGTCGAAATAGCGCTGGTCGAACGACAGGTGCAGGCCAAGGTCATCGCCCGGGTAGCACACTGCGGTCAGCGGGAAGTTGGTGTGGGTACGGCCCGAGTCGGAGCTGGCATTCAGGTGCTGGGCGTGGTCGAGCACGGCGGTTTCCACCGGCGCGTTCTCGAACACGAACAGGCTGTCGAACAGCGGCTGGCCCTTGGGCAGTTCGCTGCATTCCTGGATGGCCACCAGCGGCAGGTACTCATGCTCGCGCAGCTCCATGTTGTGCTCCAGCAGGCCTTGCAGCCACTGCCGCACGCTGCAGCGCTCACCCGCCACCGGCAATTGCACGCGCAGGGCGACGCTGTTGATGAACAGGCCGACGGTACGCTGCATCTGCGGCATGCTCACCGGGCGCCCGGCCACGGTCACGCCAAAGGCCACGTCGCGGTCGCCACTGTAGCGCGCCAGCACCAGTGCCCAGGCCGCCTGGGCGAAGGTGTTGACGGTGAGCTGGTGGGCCTGGGCCAGTTCGCGCAGGCGCACACCGTCGCTCACCGCCAGGCGGGTGTAACAGTCGCCGACGATCATGCCGCTACCGGCATGGTCGTGGCGCAGCGGGCGGTCGCTGGGGATGGTGGTAGCGCGTTCGAAGCCGGCCAGGTTGGCCTGCCACCAGGCTCGCGCGTCGTCCAGGCCCTGGCGTTGCAGCCAGCCGATGTAGTCGCGGTAGCGCGGTGGCACCGGCAAGCGGGCCTGGCGCCCCTCGCCGAGGGCCTGGTAGATCTCGAAGAAATCGTTCATCAGCAGCGAACGGCACCAGGCATCGATGAGGATGTGGTGGTTGCTCATCATGAACCAGTAGCGCTCGTCGGCCACACGCACCAGGCGCAGGTGGAACGGCGCCTCGCTGAGCAGCGCGAAACCAGCCTCGCGTTCCTGCTTGTGCAGGGCCTGCAGGCGCTGCTCCTGGGCGTCGTCGTCGAGGCCACGCCAGTCCTGATAGTCCACCGGCATGTTGCCCGGTTTGTGGATGATCTGCAGCATCGCCTCGCCGGTGTTCCAGCTGAACGATGCGCGTAGCGCCTCGTGGCGTGCCACCACCGCCTGCCACGCCTGGGCGAAGCGTTCGGGGTCGAGCGCGCTGTTGATGCGGTAGCGGTCCTGCATGTAGTAAAGGCCGGTGCCCGGCTCCAGCAGGGTGTGCAACAGCATGCCCTCCTGCATCGGCGTCAGCGGGTAGACGTCCTCGATCTGCGCGGCCGGTACCGGCAGCGCGTCGATCTGCGCCTGGGTCAGGTGCGCCAGCGGGAAGTCCGATGGCGTGAAACTGCCGTTGCCATCAGCCAGGCAATGCTCGACCAGCGCCAGCAGCTCCTGACGATAGGCCTCGGCCAGGCAGGCGATGGTCCGCTCGTCGTAGCGTTCGGCACTGAAGGTCCAGCGCAGTTGCAGGGCACCGCCATACACCTGGCCATCGACACTCAGCCAGTTGGGCAGCGGTGCATCGAGGTCGTGGGCCAGGCCGGCCGCGGCGTCCAGCGGCTGGAACAGGGCTGTGCTGTCGAACTGCTGGTCGAACTGGCCCAGGTAGTTGAAGGTGATGCGTGCCTGCGGCAGGGCCGCCATCTGCTCACGCACTGCCGTATCGGCCAGGTAGCGCAGCACGCCATAACCCAGCCCTTTATGCGGCACCTGGCGCAGTTGCTCCTTGATGCGCTTGATCGAGCCTGCCCGCGCTGCATCGTCCTCGCCTGGCAGCGGGCGCAGGCTCAGCGGGTAGGCGTTGGTGAACCAGCCGACGCTGCGGGTCAGGTCCATATCTTCGAACAGCCCGTCACGGCCATGGCCTTCAAGCTGTACCAGCACTTCTTCGTCGCCGCTCCAGCGGCACAGGGCACGCGCCAGCGCGGTCAGCAGCAGGTCGTTTACCTGGGTGTGATAGGCCGCCGGGGCCTGCTGCAGCAACTGCCGGGTCTGCTCCACATCCAGGCCGATGGCCAGGGTACGGGCATGGCAGTGCAGGTTGCCGCCCTGCGGGTGATCGCATGGCAGTTCGCGGCGCACGCCGCCCAACTGGCCTTGCCACCAGCCCAGCTCGTCGCGCAGCGAATCACTGCCGGCATAGATGGCCAGGCGTGCGGCCCAGTCGCCCATGGCGTGGGTCTTGGCCGGCAGCGGCTGGCCTCGGTACAGCGCCTGAAGGTCTTCCAGCAGCACGCGCCACGACACGCCATCGACCACCAGGTGATGGATAGCCAGCAACAGGCGCTGGCCGCCCTGCCCGTCATTAACCAGCAAGGCGCGCAACAGTGGGCCCTGTTCCAGGTCGAGGCTGCGTTGCAAATCGGTGTACAGCGGTTGGCAATCGGCGAAGTCGGCGACCGTGGCTGTCCACAGCAATTGCCCGGTGGCAAGCGAAGCATATTCAGCCTGCCAGCGGCCCTGGGCCTGACTGAAGCGCAGGCGCAGGCTGTCGTGGTGCTGCACCAGGTCGGCCAAGGCTCGCTTCAGTACCCCCTCATCCAGCGGCTTGCGTGCCTCCAGCAGAACAGCCTGGTTCCAGTGCTGCGGCTGTGGCACTTTACTGTCGAAGAACCAGTGCTGGATCGGCGTGAGGCCGGCCTGGCCCTGGCGCAGGCCCTGTTCGATGCTGCTGGCGGCTTCGCTGCGCTGAACGATGGCGGCCAGGGTCTGGATGGTCTGATGCTGGAACAGGTCGCGCGGAGTGAACTGCAAGCCGGCCTGGCGGGCCCGGCTGACTACCTGGATCGACAGGATCGAGTCGCCGCCCAGCTCGAAGAAGTTGTCCTGCACGCCGACCCGGGCAACGTTGAGCACGTCGCGCCAGATCTGCGCCAGTTGCGCTTCCACCTCGTTGCCAGGCGCCTGGTACTGCTGGCGTGCCTGTTCCAGGTCCGGCAGCGGCAGCGCACGGCGGTCGAGCTTGCCGTTGCCCATCAGCGGCAGGCTGTCGAGCAGCACCAGGTGCGCCGGCACCATGTAATCCGGCAGGTGCTGGCGGGCATCGGCTTTCACCGCGTCGCGCAGCATGCCCTGGACCTCGCTGTCGGCAGCGGCCTGCCTGCACACCAGGTAACCCACCAGTTGCTTGCCGCCCGGCAGGTCGAGGGCCAGCACCACAGCTTCGTCGACATCGGCATGCGCCTGCAGGCGGCTTTCGATTTCGCCCAGCTCGATACGGAACCCGCGAATCTTCACCTGCTGGTCGGCGCGGCCGACGTACTCGACCAGGCCATCGCTGCCCAGGCGCACCAGGTCGCCGGTGCGATACAGGCGCCCGCCTTCGCTGCCGAACGGGTCGGCGACGAAGCGCTCGGCGCTTAGGCCCGGGCGGTCGTGGTAACCCTGGGCCAGGCCGGCACCGCCGACATACAGCTCGCCAATACCGCCTTGCGGCAACAGGGCAAGGTCTTCGTCGAGGATGTAGGCCGTGCGGCTACCGATGACGCGACCGATCGGTACGCTGCCCAGCTCCGCCGGCAGCGTCTGTGGTGCCAGGCAGGCCAGCGGCATGACCACGGTTTCGGTCGGCCCGTAGGCGTTGAAGAACTGCTGCGGCGCGAAGGACTGGCGGATGCGCTGCAGGTGTTCGCCGGTCAGCGCTTCACCACCGGTAATGACCAGGCGCACTGGCAACTGCTCGCCCTGCCCGGCCAGGTACTGCGCCAACTGGCTGCCGTAGCTTGGCGTGAAGCCAAGAATGCTAACCTGCTGCTCACGCACCAGCTGGCAGATGTCTTCGGCGCCCCACTGCCCCTGGGCACGCAGTACCACGCGGGCGCCACACAGCAGCGGCACCCACAGGCGTTCGCTGGCGGCGTCGAAATTGATCGAATAGAAGTGCAGCTCGCAGTCATCGCCGCGCATACCGAACGCGTCGATCACCGCCTGGCAATGCATGGCGAACTCGCCGTGGCTGACTACCACGCCCTTGGGCTTGCCGGTGGAACCGGAGGTGTAGATCAGGTAGGCCTGGTGCTGCGGCAGGTTGAGGTTGTCCAGCGGCGCATAGCTGTAGGCTGACAGGCTGGCGCTGTCGTCTTCCAGGCTCCAGCGCACCACGCCTTCGGGCAGCTGCCCCAGGGTTTGCAGCAGCGTGCGCTGGCTGAGCAGCAGGCCGATGCGGCTGTCTTCGATCATGTAGCGCAGGCGGTCGAGCGGGTATTCGGGGTCGAGCGGCACGTAGGCGCCACCGGCCTTGAGGATGGCCAACAGGCCGACGACCATTTCCAGCGAACGCTCCAGCGCCAGGCCCACACGCACCTGCGGACCGACGCCACGCTCGCGCAGGGCGCGGGCCAGGCGGTTGGCCTGCTGGTCGAGTTCGGCATAGGTCATGTGCCGGCCGGCGAAAGTCAACGCGCCAGCGAGTGGCGTGCGCGCAGCCTGGGCGGCGAACAGGCCGTGCACGGTCTGGTCGAGAGCGAGACCCTGCTCGCCCTGCAACTGGCCAGCCAGCAACTGCTGCTCGGCGCTGCTCAGCATCGGCAGCTCGCACAAGCGCTGTTGCGGGTTGTCGAGCAGGCCCACCAGCAATTGCTGCCAATGCTCGGCCATGCGCGCGATGCGTGGTTCGTCGAACAGGTCACGGCTGTAGGTCAGGCAGCAACCCAGGCGGCCGTCGAGATCGGTCACCTCCAGGTACAGGTCGAACTTGGTGGCGCTGGCGTCGTTGACCAGGTAATCCACCTGCATGCCGGCAAGCTGGCGGCTTTGCTGGAAGGCCCAGCGCTGAACGTTGCACATCACCTGGAACAGCGGGTTGTAGGCGCTGCTGCGCGGTGGCTGCAGGGCTTCCACCAGCTGATCGAACGGCAGGTCCTGGTGCGACTGGCCTTCGATGGCAACCTGGCGTACCTGCTCCAGCAACTGTGCGGCGCTCATCTGGCCGTCCAGCTCGCAACGCAGCACCTGGGTGTTGAGGAACGCGCCAATCAGCCCTTCGCTTTCCGGGCGGATGCGGTTGGCCACCGGCGCGCCAATGCGCAAGTCACGCTGGCCGCTGTAGCGGTGCAGCAAGGCGGCCAGGGTGGCAGTCATGGTCATGAACAGGGTCAGGCCGCGCTGGCTGTTGAAGGCATGCACGCGGGAGACCAGCGCCGGGTCGAGCTCGAAGCGGTACAGCTCGCCACGGTGGCTCTGCACTGCCGGGCGCGGGCGGTCGGCAGGCAGCGCCAGTACCGGGTGTTCATCGCCCAGGCGGGCCTGCCAGTAGGCCAGCTGGCGGGCGCCCTCGCCGCTTTCCAGCCATTGCCGTTGCCACACGCTGTAGTCCAGGTACTGCACCGACAGCGGCGCCAGCGGCGATTCGCGGTCATCGACGAAGGCCTCGTACAGCTCGCCCAGTTCGCGGGCGAAGATGTCCATGGCCCAGCCTTCGGTGACGATATGGTGCAGGGTCAGCACGAAGAAGTGCTCGCGCTCTTCGGCTTTGACCAGGCAGGCACGCAGCAGCGGGCCGCGCTCCAGGTCGAACGGCTGGTGCGCCTGGTCGTCGGCCAGTTGTTGCAGGCGTTGTTGGCGGGCATCGGCGGGCAAGGCGCT
This sequence comes from Pseudomonas shirazica, assembly GCF_015168335.1. Classification (NCBI taxonomy): domain Bacteria; kingdom Pseudomonadati; phylum Pseudomonadota; class Gammaproteobacteria; order Pseudomonadales; family Pseudomonadaceae; genus Pseudomonas; species Pseudomonas shirazica. The sequence goes on along the minus strand of NZ_CP063456.1, from coordinate 1,264,008 downwards.
GAAGTCCTGCCAGTCGAGGTGCAGGCTGCTGTCTTCGGCCACGCACTGATACGGCACGCCATCGATGCTGGGGAAGGTGGTGCGCAGGGTTTCGTGGCGCACCACCAGCGCCTGCAGCGCTCGCTCGAAGGCATCCACATGCAGGGTGCCGCGCAAGCGCGCCATGCCGCCGACGTTGTACGCCGGGCTGCCCGGCTCCATTTGCCAGAGGAACCACATGCGCTGCTGCGAGTACGACAGCGGCACCGCCTGGCGGCGGTCGACGCGGGCGATTGAACCTTGCAGGTTGCGCTCACCGGCAGCACGAATACGCGTGATCTCGGCACAGAAGGCGCCCAGCTCGCTGGCGTCGAACAGGGCCTTGAGCGGCAGCTCGACATCGCAGGCCTGGCGCGTGCGCGAGACAATTTGAGTGGCCAGCAGCGAATGGCCGCCGAGGGCGAAGAAGTCGTCCTGCAGGCCGATGCGCGGCAAGTTCAGCACCTCGCGCCAGATGGCGGCGACCTGCTGCTGCAACTCGGTTTGCGGCTTGACGTGCTGCCGCTGCTGCCACACCGGGGCCGGCAATGCCTTGCGGTCGACCTTGCCGCTGGGGCCCAGTGGCATCTGCGCCAGCGGGATGAGTTGTGCCGGCACCATGTAGGCCGGTAGTTGTTCAGCCAGCACCGTCAGCAATGCATCAGGCTGGGCGCTGCCACTGTAGTAGCCGACCAGTTGCGCACCTACGGCATCCTTGTGAATCAGCACCAGCGCCTGTTCGACCCCCGCTTGCGCCAGCAGGCAGGCCTGGACTTCCTCGGGTTCGACACGGAAGCCACGCACCTTGACCTGCTGGTCGAGGCGGCCAAGGTATTCCAGCGCCGCGGTCTGCACCTGCCAGCGGGCGCGGTCGCCACTGCGGTACAGGCGCTCGCCATTGCCGTCGGCCCGGGGCACGAAGCGCTCGGCGGTGAGGCCCGGGCGGCCCAGGTAGCCACGGGCCAGGCCTGCACCGCCGAGGTACAGCTCGCCCGGCACACCGGGGGCGGACAGTTCCAGCTCGTCGTCCAGCACACGGCACAGCACATTGCCCAGCGGGCGGCCGATCGGCGAGCGTTCGCCATCGGTGGCCTGGCAGTGCCAGTGGGTGACGTTGATGGCGGTTTCGGTCGGGCCATAGCGGTTGTGCAACTGCACCTGTGGCAGCACCTGCAGCACGCGGTCACGCAGTGCCGCGGACAGCGCTTCGCCACCGGAGAACAGCCGGCGCAGGCTGCCGCAGGCACCCGCCTGCGGCTCCTGGACGAACACCTGCAACAGCGGCGGCACGAAGTGCAGCGTGGTCACGCCATGGGCCTGCACCAACGCGGCGATGCGCTGCGGGTCGCGGTGCTCGCCAGGGCCGGCGAGCACCAGCTTGCAACCGGTCACCAGTGGCCAGAAGCATTCCCACACCGAAACGTCGAAGCTGATCGGCGCCTTCTGCATCAGCACGTCGCTGTCGTCCAGCACATAACTGGCCTGCATCCATTGCAGGCGCTCGGCCAGTGCCGCGTGGGTATTGCCCACGCCCTTGGGCTGGCCGGTGGAGCCGGAGGTGTAGATCACATAGGCCAGGTTGTCGCCATGCAGATGCAACCCGGGGGCATGGCTTGGCCAGCTGTCCAGGTGCAGCTGGTCGAGGGCGATGGCGCTGACGCCATCAACCTGTGGCAGCTTGCCCAGCAGGCTGCTGTGGCTCAGCAACAGGCCAGCGTTGCAGTCGGCGAGCATGTAGGCCAGGCGCTCGGCCGGGTAATCGATGTCCAGCGGCACATAGGCACCACCGGCCTTGAGAATGGCCAGCAGGCCCACCAGCAGCTGCGGCGAACGCTCGATGGCGATGGCCACGCAAGTGTCTGGGCCCACGCCTTTGTCACGCAGGTAGTGGGCCAGACGGTTGGCTTGCTGGTGCAACTCTGCGTAATCCAGGCTGCCACCGTCCCACACCAGGGCGGTGCGCTGCGGGGTCAGGCGTGCCTGTTCATTGAGCTGCTCGACCAGCAGGCGCTGCGGCGGCGCAGCGGGTGCCTCGCCCCAGCTCAGCAGTTGCGCGCGGCCAGGCTCGTCGAGCAGTTGCACCTCGCCCAGCGCCCGCTGCGGCCCGGCACACACCTGCTCGAGCAGGGCCAACAGGTGCTGGGCCAGGCGCTTGACGGTACTGGCATCGAACAATTCGGCGGCATAGTCGAAGGCCAGGCTCAGGCGGCCCTGGTGGTCTTCTTCACTGTGCAGCTGCAAGTCGAACTTGGCTTCGCGACTGTGCCACGGCAGCTCTTCGGCCAGCAGGCCCGGCAGGCGGCGCAGCGCAGACAGGTCACGTTGCTGGTGGTTGAACATGACCTGGAACAGGCCTTGCTCGCGAGCCTCGGGCAGGGCTTCGAGCAGTTGCTCGAACGGCAGGTCCTGGTTGGCCTGGGCATCCAGGGTGGCCTGGCGCACCTGGGCCAGCAACTGGTCGAACGGCAGGCGGCCGTCGAGCTGCGCACGCAGCACCTGGGTGTTGATGAAGAAGCCGACCATGCCTTGGGTTTCCAGGCGCGGGCGGTTGGCGTTGGGCACGCCGACACGGATATCGGCCTGGCCACTGTAGCGGTGCAACAGCGCCTGCCAGCCGGCCAGCAGTACCATGAACAGGCTGGCCTGCTGTTCGCGGGCCAGGCCCTTGAGCGCTTCGGTGAGCCTGGCCGGTACCTTGAGGTTGAAGCGGGCGGCGCGGTGGCCGCGCTGGCTGGTGCGCGGGTGGTCGGTGCACAGGTCGAGCACCGGCAGATCATCCCCCAGACGCGCCTGCCAGTACTGCAGCTGACGCTCGGCTTCGCCTGCGGCCAGCCACTGTCGCTGCCAGGTGCCGTAGTCGGCATAACCCAGGGTCAGCGGTGCCAGGTTGGCCTCAAGGCCCTGGCAGTGGGCGGCGTACAGTTTGGCGAATTCGTCGAGCAGGATGTTCAGCGACCAGCCGTCGGCGACGATATGGTGCAGGGTCACCCATAGTTGATGGTGTTCATCGTCCAGGCGCGCCAGGGTCACCCGCAGCAACGGCCCCCGGGTCAGATCGAACGGCTGGCGAGCTTCGGTTTCACGTTGGGCGGCGACCTGTTCGGCGGCCTGGCCTTCGAGGTCCAGGCGGCGAAGGTCGAACGGCTGCTGCGCCTGGATGCGCTGCAGGGCCTGGCCGTTCTCTTCGGCAAACAGGGTGCGCAGCGATTCATGGCGCGCAACCAGCGCCTGGAAGGCTGTTTCCAGGGCGTTTTCGTCCAGCTCACCGCGCAACTGCAGGCCGGCCGGAATGTTGTAGGCCGCCGACTGCGGGTCCAACTGCCACAGCAACCACAGGCGGTTTTGCGCCAGCGACTGGGGCAGCGCCTGGGTGCGTTCCAGTGTAGCGATGGCACCGACCCGGCCACCGCCTTCGGAGATGATCGCGGCCACGGCCTTGGCGTAGTCAGCCAGTATCGGCGCTTCGAACAGGGTGCGCAGGCCCAGCTCGATGCCCAGTTCATCGGCCAGGCGTGCGGTGGCGTGGGTGGCGGCGATCGAGTTGCCGCCCAGCAGCAGGAAGTGGTCGTCTGCCGCCACCGCCTCGACCTTGAGAATGTCGCGCCACACATCGGCGATGCGCGCCTGCAGTTCATCGCCTGCGCCCACTGAAGCAACGGGCTCGTTCACCTCAGGGAAGCGGGCGTAGCAGTCCAGGCTGCCATCGTCCATGCGCAGGCGGCAGGCCGAACGCTGCAGCTTGCCGCTGGAGGTCTTGGGCAGCGCACCCGGGTTCAGCAGCAGGACCACGGCCGGTGCCTGGCGGCAGGCGTCGGCGATCACCTGGCGCAGGGTCTTGATCAGCTCCTGGGGCTTGATCGCCTTCTGCACGTTGCGGCTGATTTCCACCGCCACGCCAATGCCCTCCTCGCCTTGCTGCTCGACGGCGAACACTGCCACCCGGCCTTTTCGCAGCACATCCACTTCGCGCTCGAGGGTTTTTTCCAGGTCCTGCGGGTACAGGTTCTGCCCGCGCACGATGAGCATGTCCTTCAGGCGGCCGGTGACGAACACTTCGCCTTCGCGCATGAAGCCCAGGTCACCGGTACGCAGCCAGGTCTGGCCGTCCATGTCGACGAAGGTGCGGGCGCTGGCCTCGGGGTTGCGCCAGTAGCCCAGGGCGATGCTCGGGCCGGCGGCCCAGATCTCGCCCACCTGGTTGTCGTCCAGCACCTGCAGGCGTTGTGGTTCGACAATGCGCACGGCATGCCCGGGCTGCGGGTAGCCACAGCTCATCAGCACACTGCCCTTGCCAGGCTCCGCACGGTTGGCGGCGAAGGCTTCGGCGTCCAGCTCCAGCGCGGCGATGCCCTGGCCACGGCGACTACCGCTGACGAACAGGGTCGCCTCGGCCAGGCCGTAGCTGGCGAAGAAGCTCTGCGGGTCGAAGCCGCAGGCCTGGAACTTGTCGGCAAAGGCCGCCAGGCTGTCCTGGCGGATCGGCTCGGAGCCAGAATAGGCCACCCGCCAGCGGCTTAGGTCGAGCCCGGCCAGGGAGGCCTCGCTGACCCGCTCGCTGCACAACCGGTAGGCAAAGTCGGGGCCGCCGCTGATGGTGCCGCCGTATTCGCTGATGGCCTGCAACCAGCGCAGCGGCCGGGCCAGGAAGTAGCCCGGCGACATCAGCACACAGGGCACGCCGCTGAAGATCGGCTGCAGCAGGCCGCCGATCAGGCCCATGTCGTGGTACAGCGGCAGCCAGCTGACGATCACATCGTCTGGGTTGAGGTCGATGCCAAAGCCTTGGCGGATCAGTTGTTCGTTGGCCACCAGGTTGCCATGGCTGACCTGCACGCCCTTGGGCAGTGCTGTGGAGCCGGAGGTGTATTGCAGGAAGGCGATGTCATCACCCTTGAGCGCGGGTTCGCGCCAGTTTGCAGCCAGTGCCGGGTCCAGGCCATCCACCGCCAGCAGCTCGGGGGCGTTGGCCGCTGTCAGGGCCTCCAGGCCCTGCAGGCTGTCGCGCAGGGCCGCGACGGTCAGCAGCAGGCGCGGCTCTGCGTCGTCGATGATCGACAGCAAGCGCTGGTGGTGGTGCTGGCGCGCGGACTCCGGCGGGTAGGCCGGCACCGCAATCACGCCGGCATACAAGCAGCCGAAGAACGCCGCCACATAGTCTGGCCCGCTGGGGAACAACAGCACTGCGCGGTCGCCGAAACCGGCCCGGCTTTGCAAGGCAGCAGCGATGGTGCGTGCGCGCTGGTCGAGGTCCCGGTAGCTGAGCACGGCCTGCTCGCCGGGAGCGTCGGCCAGAAAGCGCAAGGCGACTTTGTCCGGGGTCTGCGCGGCGCGTTGCGCCAGGGCCTGGACCAGCGAGAGCGGGAGTTCGAAGGCGTCCGTCATGGGGTGTTCCTGCCAGTGTCTGGTTGGGTCGGGCCGGCTGCTGCGCGAACGTGGGCGCAGCGGCATGTGGCGGCCTGAGGTGTACACAGGGGAACGGATGGGCGGGGGGAGAAATTAGCGGTGGTGAGGCTTTGGGGGGGGCGTGAGGGTTGCCGGGGGTTTGCCTTGAGAGATGTTGCGCCTGGGAGATCGAGCGCCGCCCGCGCGGCGCTTCGCGAGTATTCACCTTGACACTTTCTGCGCCTGTGAGATCGAGCGCCGCCCGCGCGGCGCTTCGCGGGACAAGCCCGCTCACATTTGTTGCAACGTGGCCATGCCTGTGGGAGAGGCGTTGTCAGCTTTGGTACAAGGCTTGAGACAAGTGGGGCGACAGCAATGCCAACTCAGGAATCCAGCCAGCCCAACAAGGCTGGCAACCATGGCCTGTCAGGTTCGGCACGTTGCAACAAATGTGGGAGCGGGCTTGCCCCGCGAAGCGCCGCGCGGGCGGCGCTCGATCTCACAGGCGCTGAAAATGCCCTGACATGCACCTAGCCACCCTCACACCTTAGAACTGAAATCACATGAAACTAATTACATTTCGCATTTGACAATCATTATCATTCTGAATAGCTTGTCGCCCGTCGTAGGAAGCTTCCCAAATTTGGGTGCGTCCTTTCCCCTCTGTGACAAGGTGATTTCCATGGCGGAACAACTATCCACAAGTAAGTGCGATTCACCATTACTGCAGGCCTTCGTCGACAACCGCAGCATTCTGGTCAAGATCGCTGCCCGCATTACCGGCTGTCGATCGCGCGCCGAAGATGTGGTGCAGGACGCCTTTTTCCGGCTCAGCGCCGCCCCGCAGATCACATCGTCGTTCAAGGCGCAGCTGAGCTACCTGTTCCAGATCGTGCGCAACCTGGCCATCGACCACTATCGCAAGCAGGCGATGGAGTTGAAGTACTCCGGCAGCGAGGAGGAAGGCCTTAACGTAGTCGTGCAAAACGCCTCCCCCGAAGCCACCCACATCAACCTTGCCGCGCTGGATGACATTGCCGAGGCGCTGAACGAACTGCCCCAGCGCACCCGCTATGCCTTCGAGATGTACCGCCTGCATGGCGTGCCGCAGAAGGACATTGCCAAGGAGCTGGGAGTGTCGCCGACGCTGGTCAACTTCATGATCCGCGATGCGCTGGTGCATTGCCGCAAGACGGCCAGTCGGCAGGCCTGATTAGGCAGAGTCTGCTTCTTCGCGGGCACGCCCGCGAAGAAGCCACCCCGATATCAAGCCAGTTTGCAACGATCGAAAAACCGTTCCCGCCCCAGAATCATCAACGCCGCACGCTTGTGCGGGAAGTCGAACTCCTTGTCGCAATGGAAGCACTGGTCGTGCATGTAGCCGATCATCTTGCCGTTGTCGGCACGCGGCTCGGCCACCACCCGCTGGGTGCGCGGGTCATCCAGGAACAGGTAGTGCACCAGCGCCGATAGCCAGCTGGCCACCTTGTGCGGCCCGCGGTGGCTCTCCTCCCCCACCAGCATATGGATGCCACGGTCGTAGTCATCGGCCGGGTAGAACGGCGCAATGCGGTCTTCCTTGGCCCAGTACGCCTCGAAGTAGGCAAACGGCTGGTCATCGAAGCAACCGATCAGCGTCAGGGCATGCGGATCGGCCTCGAGCTTGCCCAGGTATTCGCGATGCTGCGCAAGGGTGCCACCCTCCTGCCAGAACGCCTCCACCCGCGGGTTGTTCTGCCAGCGGTTGAAGCGCTCCAGGTCATGCTCGATCTCCAAGGTACGCAGCGATACCCAACTGCCCAGGCGCGTATCGAAGCGCCGGTACACCTCGCCACGAGGCTTGGGCGCGCGGCGTGGGTGGCGCTTGCCGTTGCTGATCTGCATCTGCTGTGGGTAGGCCACGCTGGCCGACTCGCCCAGCCACGGCTGTGGCAGCTGCCAGAACAGCGCCCGCTCGCACAGGTATTGGCCAGGCTGCTCGCCGGCCAGCAGCAGGCCACTGGTCAATGCCTGAGGCAACGGCTCGGGCAGGTGCCAGGCAAGACGCTGGCAGGCCGCATCGCGGGCCAGCAGCCAATAACAGGCGGCCCACAAGGCCACATAGGGGCGCTCGGGGCACAGCCGCTCGAGGTGGACATGCAGAGTAGCACCCATCTCCAGGCGCAACTGGATCAACGAGCGGCCTTCGAGGGACAGGCTCAGCCAGCTGTCCCCCTCCTCGGCACTGAGGCTGCGCCAGCGTGGCGCTGACTGGGGCTGTGATGCGGCATCGAACGGCATGGGCTTGACTCGCGGCAATGAAAGAAAGGCTCACTGCTGAGAACGTTGCCGCATCACGGGAATTTAGTCGCGCGGGGCCGCTACCGTGATGCGGTAGGGCTCGAAGATGCGCGCCAGCTCGCCACTGTCGCGCAGGGCCCGCAGCAGCGCCGCGAACGACTGCTCGCCGATGGGCGCCCCCGGGCGCAACAAGGCGTAGTGATGGTAGACCTGGTCAATGCGTTGCGAGGGCACCAACCGCTCCCGGCTGGCCGGGTTGCGTGCCAGGAAATCGCTGAGGTAGGAACGCGTGACCAGGGCGATGTCGGCGCGGCCTGCCTGCACCATCAGCAGGTTGCTGTCGTGGGAGTAGGTCAGGGTCGCGTTGTAGGCGGTGCGCAGGTATTCGGGGTCGGAGTTGAAGCCGGCGAACGCATAGTGATAGCCATTGAACAACGCCAGGCGCTTGCCGTTCAAGTCGTCGAAGTAATGCGGGTCACCGCCATTGGCTTGGCGAGCGACGAACACCTCGGCGTCTTCCAGGCCCATGTCCACGGTCTTGTGGGGAATCTGCTGCCAGCCCCATTGCGGGTTCTCGAAAATGGCCATGTCGGTACGGCCTTGCTGGAAGTCGCCGAAACGCCTCTGAATGGACGTGGGTACCAGAACGAAGCGGTAGTGCTGCTGCGCGCGGTTGAGCGCGTCGACCAACTGCGGCAGAAGACCGGTGTCGGCACCCTGCTCCGGGCGCACGGTGTAGGGCGGAAAATGCGCCGCGCCAATCTTCACTTCAACGGTACTTGCCGCCCATGCCGGCACCGCCAGCCAGAACACGGCCAGCAGCATCAGGGAAGACAGGGCCTTCAGGCCGGTCGCTGGAGTCAAGACGGACACTCATCACGGTTCATGCCGGGGTCCGCCTAAGCTAGGCGTTTTCCGGGCCGGACACAACTGCCGGTTAGTGGCCCTTTGCGCCAAAGCTGCGGGCAAACTGCCAGGGGATGCCGGATGCCCGGAGTTTCGCTACGCTCTAGCAGGATCTGCAAGGGAGCCTGGTATGGGCCACTGGTTGGTGATCGACCTGGAAGCCACCACCGACGATGGTGGGTGGCCGGTCACAGAGATGGAAGTCATTGAAATCGGCGCAAGCCTGGTTACCCGCGATGGCCGCGAGGTCGACCACTTCCAGCGCTTCGTGAAGCCTCGGCGGCGGCCGCAGCTGACCCCGTTCTGCCGTGAGCTGACCCACATCAGCCAGGCCAGCGTGGACAGTGCCGCGTCGTTCCGCGAGGTATGGGCAAGCTTCGAGCGCTGGCTCGGGCACCACCGCGGGCAGCTTCAGGCCTGGGTCAGCTGGGGCGACTACGACCGCCAGCAGTTGCACCAGGAGTGGCAGCAGCATGGGCTGGACAGCCTGCTGCGGACCCTGCCGCACATCAACCTCAAGCAACGCTTCGCCAAGGCCCGCCACCTGCAGCGCCCCGCTGGGCTGAACGGTGCACTGCAGCTGGCCGGCATGCACTTTTGCGGGCAGCAGCACCGGGCCCTGGAAGATGCGCGCAATACCGCGCGGCTGCTGCCGTTGAGCCTGCCGGCAGACGCTACCTGAAAGCAGATGACGGAGCCGGTGGGCTTGGGCATACTGGCCAGCCCTTTTTCATCCCCCCTTTTCAGGAGTCGCCCATGTTCCAGGTCAACGAGTACTTCAACGGCACCGTCAAGTCGATCGCATTCGCGGGCGAAGAAGGCCCGGCCACTGTCGGTGTGATGGCCCCGGGCGAATACGAGTTCGGCACTGCCAAGCGCGAGATCATGCACGTGGTTTCGGGTGCGCTGACCGTGAAGCTGCCAGGTAGCGACAACTGGGAAACCTTCAAGGCGGGCGACAAGTTCAACGTGCCGGCTGACAGCAAGTTCCAGCTGCAGGTGAAGGTGGATACCGCCTACCTGTGCGAGTACCGCGACTAAGCGTCAGCCTGGTCCGGCCTCTTCGCGGGTAAACCCGCTCCCACAGGTGCTGCACAAGTTTCAGACCTGTAGTGAACCCGTGGGAGCGGGCAAGCCCGCGAAGAATCCAGCACTATTGCGACAGGAATGCCGCAACCTTCTCAGCCGCCGCCTGCAAGTGCTGCTCATGGCTGAACCCCGAGGCCTTCAGCGGCTTCAGGTCATGGTCCCCCGCCACCAGCCAGCTCACCTCGATCGCCGGCGATAACGCATACCCTGCCACCGCCTCGCGGTTACCCAGTGCATCCCGCTCGCCCTGCACGATCAACGTCGGCGTCTTCAATTCGGCCAGGTGCTCGACCCGTGGCTTTTCCGGTTTGCCCACCGCATAGAACGGATAGCCCAGGCACACCAGTGCATCCGCTTCCAGTTCATCGGCCAGCAGGCTGGCCATGCGCCCGCCCATGGATTTGCCACCCACTGCCAATTTGCCCGCGACCAAAGGTCGCACCTGCCGGTACACCTCGCGCCAGCATTCCAGCAACACCCTCTGCGGGTTCGGCGGCCGCTTGCCGCCGGCAACCCTGCGCTCGGCCATGTACGGGAACTCGAAGCGCACTACCGCTACCCCAAGCGCCGCAAGCCTTTGCGCCATTTCGTCCATGAACCCGCTGTCCATCGGCGCACCTGCGCCATGAGCCAGGATCAGGCAGCCCTTGTAGCCGTCCTTGCCCCGAACGTGCGGGGGATCGCAGCGCAAGCCTGGGACATTTCCGACCTTCGCCCATTGATCCCCGTCAATACCGGCACTTTGCCCATTAATCATGCTTGCCTCGCTGTAAAGCCTGCCAAATAACCGTGGATGGGAACCCATACATGAACACAACCAGCAGTACCGCCTATAACTACAAGGTGGTCCGCCAATTCGCCATCATGACGGTGGTGTGGGGAATCGTCGGGATGGGGCTCGGCGTCTTCATCGCCGCCCAGCTCGCCTGGCCCTCCCTCAACTTCGACCTCCCCTGGACCAGCTTCGGCCGCCTGCGCCCCCTGCATACCAATGCGGTGATCTTCGCCTTCGGCGGCTGTGCGCTGTTCGCCACCTCCTATTATTCGGTGCAACGTACCTGCCAGACCACCCTGTTCGCACCGGGCCTGGCCGCGTTCACCTTCTGGGGCTGGCAACTGGTGATCCTGCTGGCGGCCATCAGCCTGCCGCTGGGTTACACCAGCTCCAAGGAATACGCCGAACTGGAATGGCCGATCGACATCCTGATCACCATCGTCTGGGTGAGCTACGCCATCGTGTTCTTCGGCACGCTGATGAAGCGCAACACCAAGCACATCTACGTCGGTAACTGGTTCTTCGGCGGCTTCATCCTCACCGTGGCGATGCTGCACGTCGTCAACAACCTGGAACTGCCGGTCAGCCTGACCAAGTCCTACTCGGTCTATGCCGGTGCCACCGATGCCATGGTGCAGTGGTGGTATGGCCACAACGCCGTGGGCTTCTTCCTGACCGCAGGCTTCCTGGGGATGATGTACTACTACGTGCCCAAGCAGGCCGAACGCCCGGTGTATTCCTATCGCCTGTCGATCGTGCACTTCTGGGCGCTGATCACCCTGTACATCTGGGCCGGCCCGCACCACCTGCACTACACCGCCCTGCCCGACTGGGCGCAGTCGCTGGGCATGGTGATGTCGCTGATCCTGCTGGCACCAAGCTGGGGCGGCATGATCAACGGCATGATGACCCTGTCCGGCGCCTGGCACAAACTGCGCAGCGACCCGATCCTGCGTTTCCTGGTGGTGTCGCTGGCGTTCTACGGCATGTCCACCTTCGAAGGCCCGATGATGGCCATCAAGACGGTCAACGCCCTGTCCCACTACACCGACTGGACCATCGGCCACGTGCACGCCGGCGCCCTCGGCTGGGTGGCGATGATCTCGATCGGCGCGCTGTACCACACCATCCCGAAAGTGTTCGGCAAGGAGCGCATGTACAGCATCGGCCTGATCAACGCGCACTTCTGGCTGGCCACCATCGGCACCGTGCTGTACATCGCCTCGATGTGGGTCAACGGCATCGCCCAAGGCCTGATGTGGCGCGCGGTCAACAGCGACGGCACGCTCACCTACTCGTTCGTGGAAACCCTGGTGGCCAGCCACCCAGGCTTCATCGTGCGCTTCGTCGGCGGTGCGATCTTCCTCAGCGGCATGTTCCTGATGGCCTGGAACACCTGGCGCACCGTGCGTTCGCCGGCGCTCGATGTCGCCCCTGCGAACGCCCAGCTGGCTTGAGGAGACCTGCCTGATGAAACATGAAGTCATCGAGAAAAACGTCGGCCTGCTGGCCCTGCTGATGGTGTTCGCCGTCAGCATCGGCGGCCTGACCCAGATCGTCCCGTTGTTCTTCCAGGACGTCACCAACAAGCCGGTGGAAGGCATGAAGCCCTACACCGCACTGCAGCTGGAAGGCCGCGATATCTACATCCGCGAAGGCTGCGTGGGCTGCCATTCGCAGATGATCCGCCCGTTCCGCGCCGAAACCGAGCGCTATGGCCACTACTCGGTGGCTGGTGAAAGCGTGTGGGACCATCCGTTCCTGTGGGGCTCCAAGCGCACCGGGCCGGACCTGGCCCGGGTCGGTGGCCGCTACTCGGACGACTGGCACCGTGCGCACCTGTACAACCCGCGCAACGTGGTACCGGAGTCGAAGATGCCGTCGTACCCATGGCTGGTCGCCCAGCAGGTCGACAACAGCCATACCGACACCAAGATGCGCACCCTGCGCACCCTGGGCGTGCCGTACACCGACGATGACATCGCCGGGGCTCGCGACGCGGTCAAGGGCAAGACCGAAATGGATGCCCTGGTCGCCTACCTGCAGGTGCTAGGCACCGCGATCAAGAACAAGAGGTGAATGCGATGGGAATGGACATCGGCATGATCCGCGGCCTGGGCACACTGGTGGTGATGATCGCCTTCATCGGCCTCACCCTGTGGGTATTCAACCGCCGCCGCGACCGTGATTTCGCCGAAGCGCGCCTGCTGCCCTTCGTCGACGACCGCCTGCCCTCTGCCGGACAGAAACCTGCTGCAAAAAGGAGTAACGGGCAATGACCACCTTCTGGAGTACGTACATCTGCGTACTGACCATCGGTAGCCTGATTGGCCTGACCTGGCTGCTGCTCGCCACCCGCAAGGGCCAGAGCAACAACACCACCGACCAGACCATGGGCCACAGCTTCGACGGCATCGAGGAATACGACAACCCGCTGCCCAAGTGGTGGTTCTGGCTGTTCGTCGGCACCCTGGTGTTCTCAGTCGGCTACCTGATCCTCTATCCGGGCCTGGGCAACTGGAAGGGCATTCTGCCGGGCTATGAAAATGGCTGGACTGGCGCCAACGAATGGCAGAAGGAGATGGAGAAGGCTGACGCAAGATTCGGCCCGATCTTTGCCAAGTACGCCGCCATGCCCGTGGAAGAAGTGGCCAAGGACCCGCAGGCGCTGAAAATGGGCAGCCGCCTGTTCGCCTCCAACTGCTCGGTGTGCCACGGCTCGGACGCCAAGGGTGCCTATGGCTTCCCCAACCTCACCGACAAGGACTGGCGCTGGGGCGGCGAAGCGGAAACCATCAAGGCGTCGATCATGAACGGTCGTCACGGCGTGATGCCGGCCTGGGCCGAAGTGATCGGCGAGCAGGGCGTGGCGGATGTGGCCGCGTTCGTGCTCACCAACCTCGATGGCCGCAGCCTGCCGGAAGGGGTCAAGGCTGACGCCGCCAAGGGCAAGGAGATCTTTGCCGGCAACTGCGTGGCCTGCCACGGACCTGAAGGCAAAGGCACCCCGGCCATGGGCGCGCCAGACCTGACTCACCCGCAGGCGTTCATCTACGGTTCGAGCTTTGCCCAGCTGCAGCAGACCATTCGCTATGGTCGCCAGGGTCAGATGCCGGCGCAGGCGGAGATCCAGGGCAACGACAAGGTGCACCTGCTGGCGGCGTATGTGTATAGCCTGTCGCAGGATGGTGCTGCTGAAACCGTGACTGCCAAGTAATACCGCCCAGGGGCCGCTTTGCGGCCCTATCGCGACACAAGGCCGCTCCTACAAGGGATTGCGTACTTCCTGTAGGAGCGGCCTTGTGTCGCGACGGGCTGCAAAGCAGCCCCATTCCCACCTTGCCCCCGCTCTACCCTCCCTTGCACCCCCTCCGAACAGAACTAAGCTTGTTGCCTCAGTGGGCCTCGCTCCGAAAGGACCGAAGCAGACGCGGCGCGTAGCCTGTCGCCGTCCCGATAAAAAGCTTGACCGATCGATCAGAAAAAGGCGAAAAACGGTACACATTACAAATATTTATTTGTGTACAATCGTCCAGACCCGATCGCTGCGGGACATCAGTGAACGGGCTCGGGCACGGGTCGGCGTACCAAAGTTGCGTTGCAGTAACCCCGGTGGTTATCAATACTGGCGCCGATTTTTCGACCAACAAGAACATCAAAACCGTGGAACCTTAGCAATGAGCACAGCAATCAGTCCGACTGCTTATAACTATAAGGTCGTCCGCCAGTTCGCCATCATGACGGTGGTCTGGGGGATCCTTGGCATGGGCCTCGGCGTCTTCATCGCCTCGCAGCTGGTATGGCCGCAACTGAACCTGGACCTGCCCTGGACCAGCTTCGGCCGCCTGCGCCCGCTGCACACCAACCTGGTGATCTTCGCCTTCGGGGGCTGTGCGCTGTTCGGCACGAGCTACTACGTGGTGCAGCGCACCTGCCAGACCCGGCTGATCTCCGACAGCATGGCCGCCTTCACCTTCTGGGGTTGGCAGGCGGTGATCGTCGGGGCGCTGATCACCCTGCCGATGGGCTACACCACCACCAAGGAGTACGCCGAGCTCGAGTGGCCGCTGGCGATCCTGCTGGCCATCGTCTGGGTCACCTACGGGTTGGTGTTCTTCGGCACCATCGTCAAGCGCAAGACCAAGCACATCTATGTCGGCAACTGGTTCTACGGCGCCTTCATCGTGGTTACCGCGATGCTGCACATCGTCAACCACATCTCGCTGCCGGTAAGCCTGTTCAAGTCGTACTCGGCCTACTCCGGCGCCACAGACGCGATGATCCAGTGGTGGTACGGCCACAACGCCGTGGGCTTCTTCCTCACCACCGGCTTCCTGGGGATGATGTACTACTTTGTACCGAAGCAGGCCGAACGCCCGATCTACTCGTATCGTCTGTCTATCGTGCACTTCTGGGCGCTGATCACCCTGTACATCTGGGCCGGCCCGCACCACCTGCACTACACCGCCCTGCCAGACTGGGCGCAGTCGCTGGGCATGGTGATGTCGATCATCCTGCTGGCGCCAAGCTGGGGCGGCATGATCAACGGCATGATGACCCTGTCCGGTGCCTGGCACAAACTGCGCACCGACCCGATCCTGCGCTTCCTGGTGGTGTCGCTGGCGTTCTACGGCATGTCCACCTTCGAAGGCCCGATGATGGCCATCAAGACCGTGAACTCGCTGTCGCACTACACCGACTGGACCATCGGCCACGTTCACGCCGGCGCCCTCGGCTGGGTAGCGATGATCTCGATCGGCGCCGTGTACCACATGATCCCGCGCCTGTATGGCCGCGAGCAGATGCACAGCGTCGGCCTGATCAACGCGCACTTCTGGCTGGCTACCATTGGTACCGTGCTGTACATCGCCTCGATGTGGGTAAACGGCATCACCCAGGGCCTGATGTGGCGCGCCATCAACGATGACGGCACCCTCACCTACTCCTTCGTCGAAGCCCTGCAGGCCAGCCACCCTGGCTATATCGTCCGCGCCCTGGGCGGTGCGTTCTTCGCCACCGGCATGCTGCTGATGGCCTACAACGTGTTCCGTACCGTACGTGCCGCCAACCCGGCACAGGCTGAGGAAGCCGCCAAGATCGTCGTCGTGGGAGCGCACTGATGAAGCATGAAGCCGTCGAGAAGAACATAGGCCTGCTGGCCTTCTTCATGGTCATCGCCGTGAGCGTCGGTGGCCTGACCCAGATCGTCCCGCTGTTTTTCCAGGACGTCACCAACAAACCCGTGGAAGGCATGAAGCCGCGCACCGCGCTGGAGCTTGAAGGCCGCGATATCTACATCCGCGAAGGCTGCGTGGGCTGCCACTCGCAGATGATCCGCCCGTTCCGTGCCGAAACCGAGCGCTACGGCCATTACTCGGTGGCCGGCGAGAGCGTGTGGGACCACCCGTTCCTGTGGGGCTCCAAGCGTACCGGGCCGGACCTGGCGCGGGTCGGTGGCCGCTACTCCGATGACTGGCACCGTGCGCACCTGTACAACCCGCGCAACGTGGTACCGGAATCGAAGATGCCGTCGTACCCGTGGCTGGTCGAGCACAAGCTCGACGGCAAGGACACCGCGAAGAAGATGGAAGTGCTGCGCACCCTCGGCGTGCCATACACCGACGCCGACATCGCCGGGGCCCGCGACGCGGTCAAGGGCAAGACCGAAATGGACGCCATCGTCGCGTACCTGCAGGGTCTTGGCACCATCATCAAGAGCAAACGGTGACGCTGATGGATATCGGGATGATTCGCGGCCTGGGCACCGTCGTGGTGATGGTGGCCTTCGTGGGCCTGGCGCTGTGGGTGTTCAACCCACGGCGCAAGAAGGACTTCGACGAAGCGACCCAACTGCCCTTCGCGGATGACCCCGAGGCCTGCCGCCACGTCGAGCAAGAGCACGCAAAAGCTTCTGGGAGCAAAAAACAATGACAACCTTCTGGAGTCTGTACGTTACCGTCCTGACCCTGGGCACCATCTTCTCGTTGACCTGGCTGCTGCTGTCGACCCGCAAGGGCCAGCGCGAAGAGGTCACCGACGAAACCGTCGGGCATGCCTTCGATGGCATCGAGGAGTACGACAACCCACTGCCGAAATGGTGGTTCTGGCTGTTCGTCGGCACCATCATCTTCGCCCTCGGCTACCTGGTGCTGTACCCGGGCCTGGGCAACTGGAAAGGCGTCCTGCCGGGCTACTCATACCTGGATAACGACAAGCAGACCGAGTTTTCCAACGGCCAGCCGGGCTGGACCGGCGTGCACGAGTGGGAAAAGGAAATGGCCAAGGCCGACGCCCGCTTCGGGCCGATCTTCGCCAAGTTCGCCGCCATGCCCATCACCGAGGTGGCCAAGGACCCGCAGGCCCTGAAGATGGGCGCGCGGCTGTTCGCCTCCAACTGCTCGGTATGCCACGGCTCCGACGCCAAGGGTGCCTATGGTTTCCCCAATCTTACCGACAACGACTGGCGCTGGGGCGGCGAGCCGGACACCATCAAGGCAACCATCATGGGCGGCCGCCACGGCGTGATGCCGGCCTGGGCCGAAGTGATCGGCGAGCAGGGCGTGGCCGACGTGGCTGCGTTCGTGGTCAGCAAGCTCGATGGCCGCACCCTGCCAGAGGGCGTGAAAGCCGATGCCGAAAACGGTCAGAAGATCTTCGCCGCCAACTGCGTGGCCTGCCACGGCCCCGAGGGCAAGGGCACGCCAGCCATGGGCGCGCCGAACCTGACCCATCCGCAGGCGTTCATCTACGGCTCGAGCTTTGCCCAGTTGCAACAGACCATCCGCTACGGTCGCCAGGGGCAGATGCCGGCCCAGGAGCAGCTGCAAGGGAATGACAAGGTGCACTTGCTGGCGGCTTATGTGTATAGCCTGTCGCAGCAGGACCAGGCACCGGCCAAGGCCGAGTAAGCAGGCCTGGCCTCTTCGCGGGTAAACCCGCGAAGAGGCCGGTACTGAAAACACATTTGTTGCAGGCCCCATGACCTGGATCAATTGACACCTGCCATAACACGATTCATACCACGAACCCAACGCGACTAAAGGTCGCAGTGCAGCCCCATACTGCCATCAGCGGCGTATCATGGGCCGCAGAGCGCTAGCAGATTGCGCGAGACTGCGGCCGGCATGCACTGGCTGCGGCACTTCTCCACTGCCGTGGGACTTGATGATGAGCAAGCAAATTCCGGTACATGATGTCACCCCGCCTGCCAACAAAGGGAAGGATTCCGTCGACCTCTACGCCTCCCGGGAAAAGATCTACACCCGCGCTTTCACCGGCCTGTTCCGACGCCTGCGCATGGTCGGCGGGGCTGTGCTGTTCATGCTGTACTTCGGCACGGTGTGGTTGAACTGGGGCGGCCACCAGGCCGTGTGGTGGAACCTGCCCGAACGCAAGTTCTACATCTTCGGCGCCACCATCTGGCCGCAAGACTTCATATTGCTCTCGGGCATCCTCATCGTTGCCGCCTTCGGCCTGTTCTTCATCACCGTGTTCGCCGGCCGGGTGTGGTGCGGCTACACCTGCCCGCAAAGCGTGTGGACATGGATTTTCATGTGGTGCGAGAAGGTCACCGAGGGCGACCGCAACCAGCGCATGAAGCTCGACAAAGCCCCCATGAGCGGCAACAAGTTCCTGCGCAAGTTCGCCAAGCACAGCCTGTGGCTGCTGATCGGTTTCGTCACCGGCATGACCTTCGTCGGCTATTTCTCGCCGATCCGTGAACTGGCCATCGAATTCTTTACCGGCCAGGCCGACGGCTGGGCCTACTTCTGGGTCGGCTTCTTCACCCTCGCCACCTACGGCAACGCCGGCTGGCTGCGCGAGCAGGTGTGCGTGTACATGTGCCCCTACGCGCGCTTCCAGAGTGTGATGTTCGACAAGGACACGCTGATCGTTTCCTACGACCCGCGTCGTGGCGAAACCCGCGGCCCGCGCAAAAAGGACCTGGACTACAAGGCCGCCGGCCTGGGCGACTGCATCGACTGCACCATGTGCGTGCAGGTCTGCCCCACCGGCATCGATATCCGTGACGGCCTGCAGATCGAGTGCATCGGCTGCGCCGCGTGCATCGATGCCTGTGACAACATCATGGACAAGATGAATTACCCAAGGGGGCTGATCAGCTACACCACCGAGCACAACCTGTCCGGGCAGAAGACCCACATGCTGCGCCCGCGCCTGATCGGCTATGCCGTGGTACTGCTGGTGATGATGGTCGGCCTGGCCACCGCCTTCGCCACCCGTTCGCTGGTCGGTTTCGACGTCAGCAAGGACCGCGTGCTGTACCGCGAGAACGCCCAGGGCCGGATCGAGAACGTGTATAGCCTGAAGGTGATGAACAAGGACCAGCGTGACCACGTCTACGTGCTGGACGCCACCGGCCTGCCGGACCTGAAGCTTGAAGGCCAGCGCGAGATCCGCGTGGACGCTGGTGATATCGTCAGCCTGCCGGTGCAGCTGTCGATCGCGCCCGAGAAACTGCCATCGACCACCAACGAAATTACCTTCATCCTCAAGAGCGCCGATGACAGCGACGCCCAGGTTGAAGCCAAGAGCCGCTTCATCGGCCCACAGATCCGCTAAGAGAGATAACCCACAATGCCTGCCACCGCCGCCAGCCCCTGGTACAAGCACCTCTGGCCCTGGATCATCATCGGCATTCTCGCCACCTCGGTGTGCCTGAGCCTGACCATGGTCAGCATCGCCGTGCACAACCCGGACAACCTGGTGAACGACAACTACTACGAGGCTGGCAAGGGCATCAACCGCTCGCTGGACCGAGAACTGCTGGCGCAGACGCTGGGCCTGAAGGCCGGCGTGCACCTGGACGAGCTGACCGGCGAAGTGGACGTGCGCCTGGCCGGCAACAGCGACCCGCAGAGCCTGGAGCTGAACCTGATCTCGCCAACCCAGCCGGAGAAAGACCGCAAGGTGCTGTTGAGCCGGGTCGAGGCTGGGCGCTATGTGGGGCAGCTGGAGGACAAGGTTGACGGGCGGCGCTTCGTTGAGCTGCTGGGTAGCGAAGGTGGCCAGGTTTGGCGCTTGTTCGAGGAAGAGAAAGTGGAGCATGGTGTCACTTTGCAACTGGGTGACGAAGCCATTCAAGGCGCCGAGCACCTGTAGGAGCGGCCTTGTGTCGCGAAAGGGCTGCAGCGCAGCCCCAGCGATTCATGCACCGCTGCTGAAGTCCCGGGGCCGCTTCGCGGCCCTTTCGCGACACAAGGCCGCTCCTACAGGGATGCGCGCCAGCCGGCCGATTTGTGTAAGGCAATGATGTGATGACCCAGCCCACCCCCTGCTACCACTGCGCAATGCCCGTCCCCGCCGGCAGCCGCTTCAACGCCGTGGTCCTCGGTGAGTCCCGGCAGTTCTGCTGCCCCGGCTGCCAGGCAGTGGCCGAGTCGATCGTCGCCGGTGGCCTGGAACACTACTACCAGCACCGCAGCGACAACAGCGCCAACCCCGAGGCCCTGCCCAGGCAGCTACAGGACGAACTGGCCCTCTACGACCGCAGCGACGTTCAGCAAACCTTCGTTCGCCATGCTGGCGACCTGGCCGAGACCACCCTGCTGGTCGAAGGCATCAGCTGCGCCGCCTGCGGCTGGCTGATCGAAAAGCACCTGCGCAACCTGCCCGGCGTCGCCGAGGCGCGCCTGAACCTGTCCAACCACCGCCTGCTGCTGAACTGGGATGACAAGCAACTGCCGCTCTCGCGCCTGCTCGCAGAGCTGCGCCAGATCGGCTACGCCGCCCACCCCTATCAGCCCGACCAGGCCGCCGAGCAACTGGCCCGCGAGAACCGCAGCGCCCTGCGCCGCCTGGGCGTGGCCGGGCTGCTGTGGTTCCAGGCGATGATGGCAACCATGGCCACCTGGCCGGAATTCAACATCGACCTGTCGCCCGAGCTGCACACCATTCTGCGCTGGGTGGCGCTGTTTCTCACCATCCCCATCGTGTTCTACAGCTGCGCACCGTTCTTCAAAGGCGCGGCACGCGACCTGCGTACCCGCCACCTGACCATGGACGTTTCGGTGTCGCTGGCCATTGGCCTGGCGTTCGGCGCCGGTATCTGGACCGCCATCACCGGCAGCGGCGAGCTGTATTTCGACACCGTGGGCATGTTCGCGCTGTTCCTGCTAACTGGCCGTTACCTGGAGCGCCGCGCCCGCGAACGCACCGCCGCGGCCACCGCGCAGCTGGTCAACCTGCTGCCGGCCTCGTGCCTGCGCCTGGACGCCGTCGGCCGCAGCGAACGCATCCTGCTCAGCGAACTGCAGCGCGGTGACACAGTGCAGGTGCTGCCAGGCGCGGTAATCCCCGCCGACGGGCGCATCGTCGAAGGCCGCTCCAGCGTCGATGAATCGTTGCTGACCGGTGAATACCTGCCGCAACCACGGCGGGTCGGCGAGCGGGTCACCGGCGGTACCCTGAACGTCGAAAGCACCCTGAACGTGGAAGTCGAAGCCCTCGGCCACGACTCGCGGTTGTCGGCCATCGTCCGCCTGCTGGAACGCGCCCAGACCGAAAAACCACGCCTGGCCGAAATCGCCGACCGGGCCTCGCAGTGGTTCCTGCTGTTCTCGCTGCTGGCCGCCGCGGCCATCGGCCTGTGGTGGTGGCACCTGGACCCGGCGCGGGCGTTCTGGATCGTGCTGGCCATGCTGGTAGCGACCTGCCCCTGCGCGCTGTCCCTGGCCACGCCAACGGCGCTTACCGCAGCCACTGGCACGTTGCACAAGCTCGGCCTGCTGGTGACCCGTGGCCATGTGCTGGAAGGCCTGAACCAGATCGACACGGTGATTTTCGACAAGACCGGCACGCTGACCGAAGGCCGCCTGACCTTGCGCAGCATTCGACCGCTCGGCAGCCTGCCCGCCGACCGCTGCCTGGCCCTGGCCGCAGCGCTGGAGAACCGCTCCGAACACCCCATCGCCCGTGCCTTCGGCCGCACCGCCACGCCTGCTGACGAGGTGCAGACCGTACCGGGCCTGGGCCTGGAAGGGTTGGTCGAAGGCCAGCGCCTGCGCATTGGCCAGGCCACCTTCGTCTGCGCCCTGAGCGGCGCGGAAATCCCCGGAGTGCCAGAGCCGCGCGGCCAGTGGCTGCTGCTGGGCGACCGCCAGGGCCCGCTGGCCTGGTTCGGCCTGGACGACCGCCTGCGCGACGATGCCCCTGCCCTGCTGGCGGCCTGCAAGGCCCGTGGCTGGCGCACGCTGCTGCTGTCGGGCGACAGCTCGCCGATGGTTGCCGAAGTGGCCGCGCAGCTGGGCATCGACCAGGCCATCGGCGGGCTGCGCCCGGACGACAAACTGGACCGGCTGAAGGCGCTGCAGGCGGCCGGGCGCAAGGTGCTGATGCTGGGTGACGGGGTCAACGACGTGCCGGTACTGGCCGCCGCGGACATCAGCATCGCCATGGGCAGCGCCACCGACCTGGCCAAGACCAGCGCCGACGCCGTGCTTCTGTCCAATCGTTTGCAGGCGCTGGTACAGGCCTTCGAGCTATCCCGCCGCACCCGCCGCAACATCCTCGAGAACCTGCTGTGGGCGACCCTGTATAATGGCCTGATGTTGCCGTTCGCCGCGCTCGGCTGGATCACCCCGGTATGGGCAGCCATCGGCATGTCGGTCAGTTCGCTGATCGTGGTGCTCAATGCCCTGCGCCTGACCCGCCTGCCCCCGGCATCGGGTTTGCCATCGACCGAAGCGCCCCTGCCTGGGAGGAAGTCGCCATGCCCGCCCTCTATGTCATGATCCCGGCGGCCCTGCTGCTGGTCGGCGTGGCCGTGTACATCTTCTTCTGGGCGGTGGACAGCGGCCAGTACGACGACCTGGAAAGCCCTGCCCACAGCATCCTGTTCGACGACCAGGACCCGCGCCATCAGGCGGCGGTGAAACCTGACGACAGCAAGGCCGACACCGACAAGGAAAACCCGCCCCGTGCCTGACCTGCTGCCCCTGCTGGGCTCGGCGTTGATCCTCGGTTTGCTCGGCGGCGGCCACTGCCTGGGCATGTGCGGCGGCCTGATGGGCGCGCTGACCCTTGCCATCCCGCCTGAACAACGTGGGCGGCGCATGCGCCTGCTGCTCGCGTACAACCTTGGCCGCATTCTCAGTTATGCCTGTGCCGGCCTGCTGCTGGGCCTGGCCGGCTGGGCCGTGGCCAGCAGCCCGGCGGCGCTGGCACTGCGGGTGGTGGCGGCGCTGCTGTTGATCGCCATGGGGCTGTACCTGGCAGGCTGGTGGAGCGGGCTGACCCGCATCGAGGCGCTGGGCCGGGGACTGTGGCGGCATATTCAGCCAGCGGCGTCGCGCTTGCTGCCGGTGTCCAGCGTGCCTCGGGCGTTGTTGCTGGGGGCGCTATGGGGGTGGCTACCATGCGGCCTGGTATACAGCACCCTGCTGTGGGCGGCCAGTCAGGGCAATGCCGGGTACAGCGCGGCGCTGATGCTGGTGTTCGGCGTGGGGACCTGGCCGGTGCTACTGGCCACGGGGCTGGCGGCTGAGCGAGTAAACAGGTTGTTGAAACGGCGCAGTGTGCGGGTGGCTGGCGGGGTGCTGGTGATGCTGTTTGGTATCTGGACCATGCCGGGGCCGCATCAACACTGGTTGATGGGGCATTGAGGGGGCCGCTTTGCGGCCCTTCGCGGGCTTGCCCGCTCCCACAGGATCATGTGTACCCCTGTGGGAGCGGGCAAGCCCGCGAAGGGCTGCAGAGCAGCCCCTATGCTCTTGATACAAATCAACACAGATTCCTACAGACGGCCATAGACTCCGGGGCACTGCTGCTCTTTCCGGGGACCACCCTCATGCTCGACGACCTACGTTGGGATACCGACCTGATCCGCCGCTACGACCTGGCCGGGCCACGCTACACCTCCTACCCGACCGCCGTGCAACTGCACAGCGAAGTGGGCTCGTTCGACCTGCTCCACGCCCTGCGCGAGAGCCGTCGGGCCGTGCGCCCGCTGTCGCTGTACGTGCACGTGCCGTTCTGCGCCAACATCTGCTACTACTGCGCCTGCAACAAGGTCATCACCAAGGACCGCGCCCGCGCTGCGCCCTACCTGCAGCGCCTGGAGCAGGAAATCCAGCTGATCGCCTGCCACCTCGATCCCAAGCAGCGTGTCGAGCAGTTGCACTTCGGCGGCGGCACGCCAACCTTCCTCAGCCATGTGGAACTGCGCCAGCTGATGGCCACCCTGCGCCAGCACTTCCACCTGCTGGACGACGACTCCGGTGACTACGGCATCGAGATCGACCCGCGCGAAGCCGACTGGTCGACCATGGGCCTGCTCCGCGAACTGGGCTTCAACCGCGTCAGCCTGGGCGTGCAGGACCTCGACCCAGCCGTGCAGCGCGCGGTCAACCGCCTGCAGAGCCTGGAGCAGACCCGCACCCTGATCGAAGCCGCGCGCACCCTGCAGTTCCGCTCGATCAACCTCGACCTGATCTACGGCCTGCCCAAGCAAACCCCGGAAGGCTTTGCCCGCACTGTCGAAGAAGTGATCCGCCTGCAACCCGACCGCCTGTCGGTGTTCAACTACGCCCACCTGCCCGAACGCTTCATGCCGCAACGGCGCATCGACAGCAATGACCTGCCCAGCGCGGCCGCCAAGCTGGAGATGCTGCACGCCACCATCGACCAGCTGACCGCCGCCGGCTACCGCTACATCGGCATGGACCACTTCGCCCTGCCCGACGACGAGCTGGCCATCGCCCAGGAAGAAGGCACCCTGCAGCGCAACTTCCAGGGCTACACCACCCATGGGCACTGCGACCTGATCGGCCTGGGCGTGTCGGCCATCAGCCAGATCGGCGACCTGTACTGCCAGAACAGCAGCGACCTCAACACCTACCAGGACAGCCTGTCCAACGCCCAGTTGGCCACCCAGCGCGGCCTGCTGTGCAACCACGACGACCGCATCCGCCGTGCAGTGATCCAGCAACTGATCTGCCATTTCGAGCTCGATTTCGAGCCGATCGAACAGGCATTCACCATTGATTTTCGCGGCTACTTCAACGACCTCTGGCCAGAACTGCTGACCTTGCAGCGCGACGGCCTGATCCGCCTGGATGACAAAGGCATCCGCATCCTGCCGGCCGGCCGCCTGCTGGCGCGCTCGGTATGCATGGTGTTCGACGCCTACCTGGCGATGCACAACCGCCAGCGCTTCTCGCGGGTGATCTGAACCGAGTCGTTCAACCGCATGGACAAAGTTCCTTGCCAGGCACACCATGGGCACAGCGAAGGCCCCGGCGCACACCCGCCGGGGCCGGGCCAGCTCGCACCACAACAGCGCACGCTGGCCTACAACCTATGCCGTGAGTTACCCTTACGTCTTATGTGTGCTTTCCCACAAGGATCGAATGAAAATGTCCGAGCCAGTCAAACTGCGCCCACACAACCAGGCCCATTGCAAGGACTGCAGCCTGGCCCCCCTGTGCCTGCCTCTGTCGCTCAACCTGGAAGACATGGATGCACTGGATGAAATCGTCAAACGTGGGCGGCCGTTGAAAAAAGGCGAGTTTCTGTTCCGCCAGGGCGACAATTTCGGCTCGGTCTACGCGGTACGTTCCGGCGCGCTGAAAACCTTCAGCCTCAGCGACAGCGGCGAAGAGCAGATCACCGGCTTCCACCTGCCCAGCGAGCTGGTCGGCCTGTCGGGCATGGACACCGAAGCCTACCCGGTGTCGGCCCAGGCCCAGGAAACTACCTCGGTGTGCGAAATCCCGTTCGAACGCCTCGACGAGCTGTCGGTGCAGCTACCGCAGCTACGCCGCCAACTGATGCGGGTAATGAGCCGGGAAATCCGCGACGACCAGCAGATGATGCTGCTGCTGTCGAAAAAGACCGCCGACGAGCGCATTGCCACCTTCCTGGTCAACCTGTCGGCACGCTTCCGCGCCCGCGGCTATTCGGCCAACCAGTTCCGCCTGAGCATGTCGCGCAACGAAATCGGCAACTACCTGGGCCTGGCGGTGGAAACCGTGTCACGGGTGTTCACCCGCTTCCAGCAGAATGGCCTGATCCGTGCCGAAGGCAAGGAAGTGCACATTCTCGACCCGATCCAGCTGTGCGCGCTGGCCGGCGGCGCAATGGAGGCCTGAGGCCGGCGTTTAGCGGGTATACTTGGGCATTCGTTTTCCCAGGATACCCGCAACAATGCACAGCGACGCCTTCGACCTCAAAGCCCTGATCCGCCCGGTAGTGGACTTCCCCAAACCGGGCGTGATCTTCCGCGATATCACCCCGCTGTTCCAGTCGCCGCGCGGGCTGCGCTATGTAGCCGACCAGTTCATCGAGCGCTACGTCGAAGCCGAGTTCAGCCACATCGGTGCCATGGATGCCCGGGGCTTTCTGATCGGCTCGATCATCGCGCACCAACTGAACAAGCCGCTGATCCTGTTCCGCAAGCAGGGCAAGCTGCCGGCTGATGTGCTGAGCGAGGGTTACCAGACCGAGTACGGCGAAGCCTTCCTGGAAGTGCATGCCGACAGCCTGTGCGAAGGGGATTCGGTGTTGATCTTCGATGACCTGATTGCTACGGGCGGTACGCTGCTGGCAGCGGCCAACCTGGTGCGCCGGACCGGTGCGCAGGTGTTCGAGGCGGCGGCGATCATCGATCTGCCGGAGCTGGAGGGGTCGCGCCGCTTGCAGGCTGCGGGTGTGCCGACCTTCTGCCTGACCGAGTTTTCGCTCAGCGAGTACTGAGTTGGGTTTTGGGCTGCTTTGCAGCCCATTCGCGGCACAAGGCCGCTCCTACAGGGACCGCGAATACCTGGATATTGCGCGGTGCCTGTAGGAGCGGCCTTGTGCCGCGAATGGGCCGCAAAGCGGCCCCAACAATTCTGGATCAGAGCGAAATCGGCCGACGCCCCGCAAACGCATGGGCCAAGGTCCCACCATCCACCAGCTCCAGCTCGCCGCCCAGCGGCACGCCATGGGCAATCCGCGACGCCACCAGGCCCTTCTCGCTCAGCAACTGGGCAATGTAATGCGCCGTCGCCTCCCCTTCCACCGTCGGGTTGGTCGCCAGGATCACCTCGGTGAAGGTGCCCTGCTCCTCGATCCGCGCCATCAGCTGCGGAATCCCGATCGCCTCGGGCCCCAGCCCGTCCAGCGGCGACAAGTGGCCCTTGAGCACGAAGTAGCGACCACGGTAGCCGGTCTGCTCCACTGCATACACATCGGTCGGCCCTTCGACTACACACAACTGGGTATCGTCACGGCGCGTGTCGGCGCATTGCGGGCACAGCTCCTGCTCGGTCAGGGTACGGCACTGACGGCAATGCCCAACCCCTTCCATGGCCTGGGTCAAGGCCTGTGCCAGGCGCAGGCCGCCGCTGCGGTCACGTTCGAGCAATTGCAGGGCCATGCGCTGGGCGGTTTTCTGGCCGACACCCGGGAGAATACGCAGGGCATCGATCAGTTGGCGGATGAGAGGGCTGAAGCTCATGGGAAAGGCCTGACAAATCAATAAGAGGCGGTTTATACCCAGCGGGGGCAGTGGCGTCAAATCAGCCATGCGCACATCGCAAGGCTTGCGCGGTCCCTGTAGGAGCGGCCTTGTGTCGCGATGGGGCGCGAAGCGGCCCCAGGTTATCAGCTTCGCAGCATGGATTGCCGGGGCTGCTGCGCAGCCCTTTCGCGACACAAGGCCGCTCCTACAAAGACCGCGCAGGCTGAAGGAACGCACAAAAAAACCGCCGCTGTCATCAGCGGCGGTTTTCGGTAACGCAAATACCCTTAGAACGGCATCTTGAAGCCCGGCGGCAGCTGCATGCCGGCGGTCATGCTGCCCATCTTGTCCTGGCTGTTCTGCTCGACCTTGCGCACCGCGTCGTTCAGTGCCGCGGCGATCAGGTCTTCCAGCACTTCCTTGTCGTCTTCATCAGTCGACATCAGGCTCTGGTCGATGCTGACACGCTTGACGTCGTGACGACCGGTCATCACCACGCTCACCAGGCCACCACCGGACTGGCCGGTGACTTCGGCGTTGGCCAGCTCTTCCTGCATCTTCTGCATCTTTTCCTGCATCTGCTGGGCCTGCTTCATCAGGCCGGCCATGCCACCTTTCATCATGGGGGTATACCTCGATTGGGTCATGTGATGCGGCCCGGCACCGGGCCGGCCGCATGGTTATCCGTTACTGGCCCTGATTAACCAGGGCTTCTACAGGCTCAATAGTATCCTGCCGCACCTTGGCGCCGAACAACTTGATCATCTGCTGGATCAACGGATCCTGCTCGATCGAGGTGACTGCGTCCTGCTGGCGCTCGGCGCGTTTGCGCGCCGCCGCCTGGGCCGGGGTTTCCTGCTCGGGCAGGATCAACTCGATGCGCAGGTTCAGCGTGCGCCCCAGGTGCTGGTTGAGCGCTTCGTTAAGGCGCCGTTGCTGGGTGGCGTTGAACAGCGCCCCCTGGCCAGGGTCCAGGTGCAGCAGCCAGTCGTCGCCATCGACGGCAATCAACGTACAGTTTGCCGCGATGTTGCCTGTCATCCCGGATACAGGCAACTGTGGGAATAATTCCAGCCATTGCAGGGCCAGGCCGGTGGCCGGCTTGGCTGCGGGCAGCGGTTCGGCTGCCGGCTTGGGTGCTTCTTCCTGGACGTGTTCGGCCAGTTCGTCCAGGTAGCTGAAGCCGACCGGGTCGCTTTCGCCGCCGTAATAGTCCTCGTCCAGGGGCGGTTCGTCGTCGCGATCCATGCCCACGGCGGCATAGGCGGACGGGTCGAAGGGTGGCTCGTCGTCGTGCGCCGGGGCGGCAGGTGCCGGCGTGGGCGCAGCGGCCGGTGCAGGAGCCGGCGCAGGCTCGGCCACTACCGGTGCGGGCGTTGGCGCAGGCTCTTCCCATGGCAGGTCAACCACCTCTGCCACGGGTTCTGGTGCTGGCTCAGGTTCACTGACCGGGGCAGGCTCAGCTGCCACCACAGGCTCGACAACCGGCTGTGGCGCTGGTTCGACCGGTGCGGGCGCCTGCACTTGTTGCTCGGCAACCGGTGCAACCGGCGCCACGACAGCAGCGGCCGGCGGCGCCACGGCAACCGCCGGCGCTGCCACCGGTGTTGCAGGATCAGCTGTGGCCTGGCTGATCCCCATTGGCTTTAGTACCGGCTTCGGCGCGTCGTCGGTGTCGGCGGGGCGGAACGCCAGCATGCGCAGCAGGACCATTTCGAAACCGCCGCGCGGGTCCGGCGCAAGTGGCAGGTCACGGCGGCCGATCAGGCCCATCTGGTAATAGAACTGCACGTCCTCGGCTGGCAATGCCGAGGCCAGTGCCAGCACCCGCTCACGGTCGCCCTGGCCGTTGTCCACCGCTTCCGGCAGCGCCTGGGCAATGGCCACGCGGTGCAGCACATTGAGCATCTCGGCCAGCACGCCACCCCAGTCCGGCCCCTGCTCGGCCAGGTTGCGCACGGCCTCGAGCAAGGCCCGGGCATCGCCTTCGAGCAGCGCCTGCAGCACCCCGTAGACTTGGCCATGATCAAGGCTGCCGAGCATGGCCCGCACATCGGCGGCCAGCACCTTGCCTTCGCCAAAGGCGATGGCCTGGTCGGTCAGGCTCATGGCGTCGCGCATCGAACCATCGGCCGCGCGCCCCAGCAGCCACAGGGCATCCGGCTCGAACGGCACGTTCTCGGCGGCCAGAACATGGCTGAGGTGCTCGACCACCCGCTCCGGGCTCATGTTCTTCAGCGAGAACTGCAGACAGCGCGACAGGATGGTGGCCGGCAGTTTCTGCGGGTCAGTGGTGGCGAGGATGAACTTGACGTAGGGCGGTGGCTCTTCCAGCGTCTTGAGCAAGGCGTTGAACGAGTGAGTCGAGAGCATGTGCACTTCGTCGATCAGGTAGACCTTGAAGCGCCCACGGCTCGGCGCGTACTGCACGTTATCGAGCAGTTCGCGGGTGTCCTCGACCTTGGTGCGGCTGGCGGCGTCGATCTCGATCAGGTCGACGAAACGGCCTTCGTCGATCTCCCGGCACACCGAGCAGGTGCCGCAGGGCGTGGAGGTGATGCCGGTTTCGCAGTTCAGGCACTTGGCGATGATACGGGCAATGGTGGTCTTGCCCACACCCCGGGTACCAGTGAACAGATAGGCATGGTGCAGGCGCTGGTTGTCCAAGGCATTGATCAAGGCCTTGAGCACATGGGTCTGGCCGACCATTTCGCGGAACGAGCGCGGACGCCATTTACGTGCAAGAACCTGATAACTCATCGAAAAACCATCGCAGCCTGATCGAGCGGAAGATCGCTAATGCTAGCGGAGCGGGGGCAAAATTGCACCCTGCGCAAGTCGTCTAAACTTTGAAACTGGCGCGCCATCCAGGGAGGATTGCCTTTGCGAAGACTGCTGGCCCTGTTGCTGCTGTGGAGCACCTATAACCAGGCTGAACAGCCCGTGGTGCGTTTTTCTGTCGCCGAGAGCTGGAGCATGCCGCTGGTGCGCATCGAAGGCGACCAGCCGGTGGAAGGCATGCTGTACGACCTGATGCAGGCCTTGGCCAAGGAAGTGGGCATCCGCCCTGAATACCACGTCATGGCCCGCCTGCGCCTGCAGGAGGCGATGAACAGCGGTGATATCGATGTGCGCTGCTATGTCAGCACCCAGTGGTTCAATGACCGGCCAGGGGATTTTGTCTGGAGCATTCCACTGCTGCACCAGCGAGACCTGCTGGTAGGCCGCGCTGGCGACAGTACTCCGCTGCCCCCGGAACAACTGCCTGCCCAGACCATCGGCACAGTGCTTGGCTACACCTATTCGACCTTGCAACCGCTGCTCGACCAGGGCCGCCTGCACCGCGAGGACAGCCGCAGCCAGTTGCTGGTGCTGCAGAAGCTGCAAGCCGGGCGCTATCGGCATGCGGTAAGCAACCAGCTGTCGTTGCAGTGGTTCAACCAGGGCCTGCCCACCGAACAGCAATTGCAGGCGCTGGCAGTACTGGAAGAACAGGACCTGGGGTGCATGGTACGCAATGACCCGGCGATACCGACCCAAGAGCTGCTGCGGGCGCTGGTGCGAATGAAGCAGTCGGGGGAGATCGAGCGGATGGTGCAGCGGTATGGGGGGATGGCCAACCAAGAACCCATGTCTGTGGCTCGCCCCTGAGCCACGCATACCTGATGAAAGACAAACCCGCCCGAAGCTTGCACGACCGCTGTGGGAGCGGGTTCACCCGCGAACACCGGCAAAGCCGGTGCCATCCATCGCGTCGCGTTCTTCGCGGGTCAACCCGCTCCCACAGGGTTAATTGATATCCCTGCTATCTCTACTTACTCCAAGGCCGACTTCACTGGCTTCTACGCTCAACTGCCAGTGCCACAGCATCCGCCTGCCCCCAGGCAATCTGCATGGCCCGCAACCCGTGCTCCAGCAACTGCCGCGTCTCCTCGTCCTGGATACGCTCCAGCGCACGCCGGCTGTCGCTATAGGCAAACATCAGGTAGTGGGTGACATTCATCAACGCGAACTCCATCGGCACGATGCCTTCGCTGATGGCGCGGGAAAGGGATTTACCTTGGGGAAGCTCGAAAACGTGGGGTGGATCGGGGACCAGTTTTTTCATGGGTTCACCATACCGGGCTGAGAACACCCTTTCGCTTCCACACGTAGGGCGACAGTTGTACGCGGGGTGGAAGACCAGGGGTATGGTGAGCCCGGCAGGCCGGAGGCCTCCCACGTACAACTGTCATGACGACAGCCACCACACCCCAGGCTTCCACACCCGATCGCTGAACCGACAGCGACCGCAAAAGCCTAGTGGGCGGTGATTCCCGGGACAATCAGATGGGAGTCGACGGAGTGCGTAGGATATTTCGACACCTCCTACAGCAAAAGCGGGAAATTGCCCTGACAGCTGTAGGAAGCATCCTGAAAGCAGATCGCATTATTGCTACCGACTGCTCGTCTTGAGGAATGTGTCGCACCCCTCAGGCCCTGCACCTCGCCGCTCTCACACAGCCGCAACCAAACCCGCACTCAAGAACATCCCCACGCCAAACACAAAATGCGTGGCCAGGCTCTTCAGGCAGTTGCGCACAGGCGTCGGCGTCCTCGACGCAAAGAACCCCGCACCCATCGCCGGCTGCATGAAACACAAAGGCGCCACCACCGTCACCACACCGACAACCAGCGCGGGCAACAATGTCGGTGCCAGCAACCAGCCCTCCCCCACGATCATGACCAGCAGCATCGCGAACAGCACGCCGATGGCGTAATGAATCCCCCACCCCAACGCCAGCTCATGCCGCACCGGTTCCGCCTTGGCAATCGCCTGGTGCCGCACACGCCCGTGCAGCAAATGCCCCGCCCAACGCCCGACCATGGCGAAGTTCAGCGTGGCGACACCCATTCGCCTAAGCAGCAGCCCCCACAAGTCCATCACCATCGTGGCACCGATACCAATCGGCAAGGCAGCGGAAAACATCGCAGTAAAGGTCATTGAACAAGCCCTCCAAGATTGACGGTCATCACCATGCCGCGCAGCATAGAAGTTGAAGTCAACTTCAAGTCAAGGGCCCGAAATGGACATTGCCGACGTCGCCAAGCGCACAGGCGTACCCGCCTCGACGCTGCGCTACTACGAGAAGAAAGGCCTGCTCAAGTCACTCGCCGGGCCTGGCCAGCGGCGGCAGTTCGCAGCCGATGTTGCAGACCGGCTGGCGCTGATCGCCCTGGGCCA
Source organism: Pseudomonas shirazica (assembly GCF_015168335.1). Classification (NCBI taxonomy): domain Bacteria; kingdom Pseudomonadati; phylum Pseudomonadota; class Gammaproteobacteria; order Pseudomonadales; family Pseudomonadaceae; genus Pseudomonas; species Pseudomonas shirazica. Next base: position 1,231,872 of record NZ_CP063456.1, on the reverse strand, counting down.
GGCTGCGGGGTTTTCGCTGGATGAAGTGGGGGCGATGCTGGTGGACCTGCAGGTCGACCGGCAGATGCTGATCGCCAAGGCCGACGAACTGGACGCACGAATCAGGCGCTTGCAGGCAATGAGCAAGGGCTTGCGGCATGCGGCGCAGTGCCCTGAGGAAGATCACCTGGAATGCCCGAAATTCCAGCGGCTGATGAAGCTGTCGGCGGCTGGGCATGGAAAAAACAGAGCAGTTCAACAGCTACCTTTAAGCGCCCAGGATAAAACCACCATCTGAATGCTTCATCATCTGAATAGAGTAATGGCAATATGATATCAAAACGCCATTGCTCAGTGTAGAGTTACGCGCCTCCGCGCCCAGCCGTGCGCCGAGAACAGTACTCACACTCAGGAAATGTTGCATGTCCACAATTCGAAATCTGACCGCTGCCGCACTGATAGCGCTGACCACTGGTTGTGCTACCGGCCTCAATTCGGCCCAAGAGTCGGAACTTGCCAGCTATCGCGCCAGAAACCTCGCGGTTGAAGAAAAAAGCCCAGGGCTTGCTGCCGGCCTTGGCCTGCTTCCAGGTGGCGGCTCGTTCTATGGTCGTGCATATGGCTTTGGCGTGGTGAACCTGCTGTTCTGGCCGCTTTCCATTCTGTGGGACCCGGTGAGTGGGCATGACGCTGCAGAGATGATCAACTACCAAGCCACCAAAGCCCATGTTGCAACGCTGAAAAAGCACGACATGGACGAACTCGATGCCAAGCTGGAATCCGACTCGATCGACCTCAAGCGCTACACGCTCGACAAACGCAGAATCGATGAGAAATACAACCTGTAAAGGCATCTGCCGCACAGCGCGACGCTCGGCCTTTCAATAGTTGAAGCCATACACGATGTATGGCTTTCGTCTTGCACTACCGGCATCTCACTCAAGGATTATTAAAGTGACCTACTTCCGTGTGTTTCTGGTCTCGGTATTTATTGCCCTTTGCACAGGGTGCGCTTCGCCTGCTCAAATCTCCGGAATGTCCGTGGCATCCGACCAGACCGATGCGCAGTTTTACGATCAACGCCTGCATCGCAATATTCAGGTAACCGAAGTAAATGGCGGAGACGCCACCAACCCGCTCTGGACTTCGGAAATCGACGGCCCGGACTTTGGCGCTGCACTCAAACAATCACTTGCCAGTGCTGACCTGCTTGGCGAAGCACCAGCCGCCTACACCCTGCGCGCCAACCTGCTACGCGTCGACCAACCCATTTTTGGCCTGGACTTCGAAGTTACCTGCGAGGCTGAATATACGTTGACCGAGTCCGCTACAAACACCGTAATTTTCCGAGAGATCATCAGGACGCCCTTTACCGCTGGCGTTGGCGACTCCGTTATCGCGATCAAGCGCCTGCGCCTGGCCAATGAAGGTTCGGCACGCACAAATATCAACACGCTGCTGAAGCGCCTGAAGGAACTCAAACTTGAGACCAGACAGGTTTCTTTGAAGTAATGAACGCCTGCTGATAGCGGCTTTCGATGCGGGTAGGACGACAGCGCCTACTCCGCTGCATCGGCGCGGTCGCGGCAGGACTGGCGGCCAAACCAGAGCGAAGTTGGGTAAAGCGAGAAATCCTTGAGAATTCAAGGACCTGAAATGGAGGCGGCCCCACCAGCCACACCCCGGCACTCGATGTTCCCGCTATGGCTGCTCCCTTCCGGGCCTGACCAGGTTAACGGGTAATCAATGCGGGGGGACCGATGGGGCCACCACTACAAGGCTCGCTGAACAGCGAGTGGCGCCATTGTACCGGTCTTGGGGGCAGATACAACCTCTGGAGGAGAAAAAGTCATCATTTCTCAATGACTTGTCCGGGCCGGGGTGGCCTGGAGCTGCCAATTCGCGGGTGAACCCGCTCCTACAGGGTTAGCGCTGACAGCAAGACCAGCGCAGGACTTGTGGGAGCGGGCGTGCCGAGGCGTCGAACCGCCGCGAAGCAGGCGCCGCGGTGGATGGCACGGGCTTCGCCCGTGTTCGCGGGCATGCCCGCTCCCACAAGGACTGTGCAAGCAGCAACATCTGCCATTGGCCTGCTAGACAGCGATGCCCTGCTCGCCCAGGAAGGTGACGAAGGCATCTTCATCAAGCACCTTCACGCCCAACTCACTGGCCTTGGCCAGCTTGGACCCCGCCCCCGGCCCCGCCACCACGCAGTGGGTCTTGCCGGATACCGAACCCGCCACCTTGGCCCCCAGGCTTTCCAGCTTTTCCTTGGCGATGTCGCGGCTCATGCGCTCCAGGGTGCCGGTCAGCACCCAGGTCTGGCCAGCCAGCGGCAAGCCTTCGGCCACTTTCTTCTCGCTGCTCCAGTGCATGCCGAACGCCAGCAACTGTGCCTCGATGTCCCGGGCCAGCTTCTGGTTGGCTTCATCCTTGAAGAACTCGCGCACGGCTTCGGCCTGCTTGGCCGCCAGGGCCTGACGCAGGTCGATACCGTCGGCGGCGATGATCTTGTCCAGGCTGTCTAGCTTGGCCACCAGCTTCTCGGCACCGGTCGGGCCAACGGAGGCGATGTCGAGTTTGGCGATCATGCCGGCCAGGGTGGTGCTGGCGGCGAATTCGGCAGCCAGCTCGCCTTCGTCCTGCAGTTGCATGCCGCTGTCGAGCAGCTGCTTGATGACCTTGCGGTTGTGCTCGTCCTCGAAGAAGTTGTGGATCTCGTACGCCACCTCCAGGCCGATGTCCGGCAGGTAGGTGAGCACCTGCGGCAGCGCTTGCTGCACGCGCGCCAGGCTGCCCAGCGAGCGGGCCAGCACCTTCGCGGTCTCCTCGCCTACGTCCGGGATACCCAGGGCGTAGATGAAGCGCGCCAGGCCCGGGCGCTTGCTGGCTTCGATGGCATCCAGCAGCTTCTTGCTGGACACTTCGGCAAAGCCTTCCAGGCCGACGACCTGGTCGAATTCCAGCTTGTACAGGTCGGCCGGCGAGCCGATCAGGCCTTCGTCCACCAGTTGCTCGACGCTCTTCTCGCCCAGGCCGTCGATGTCCATGGCGCGGCGCGACACGTAGTGGATGATTGCCTGCTTGAGCTGGGCGCCACAGGCCAGGCGACCGACGCAGCGGTACACCGCCCCCTCGCTGGTGGTTTCCTTGCCCTTGCTACGCTTGACCAACTGGGTACGCTCGACCTGCGAGCCGCATACCGGGCACTCACTCGGCACCTGCACCGGGCGCGCATCTTCCGGGCGGCGCTCCAGCACCACCTGCATCACCTGCGGAATCACGTCACCGGCGCGGCGGATGATCACCGTGTCGCCAATGCGCAGGCCCAGGCGGGCGATTTCGTCCATGTTGTGCAGGGTGGCGTTGGACACGGTCACACCGGCCACCTTGACCGGCTTAAGGCGTGCCACGGGCGTTACCGCGCCGGTGCGGCCGACCTGGAACTCGACATCCAGCACCTCGGTCAGCTCCTCCATGGCCGGGAACTTGTGGGCAATCGCCCAGCGCGGCTCACGAGCACGGAAGCCCAGTTCGCGCTGGGCGGCCAGGCTGTTGACCTTGAACACCACGCCGTCGATTTCGTAGGGCAGGCTGTTGCGTCGCTCGCCGATGTCGCGGTAGTAGGCCAGGCATTCTTCGATACCGGCGGCATGCTTGAGTTCGCGGCTGATCGGCAACCCCCACGCCTTGAGCTGTTCGAGGATGCCGATGTGGCTGTCGCCAATGCTCGCAGACACCTGGCCGACGCCATAGCAACAGAACTCCAACGGCCGGCTGGCGGTGATTTTCGAGTCCAGCTGACGCAGGCTGCCGGCTGCGGCGTTGCGCGGGTTGGCGAAAGTCTTGCCACCGGCTTCGGCCTGGGCGGCGTTGAGCCGGTCGAAACCGGCCTTGCTCATGTACACCTCGCCGCGCACCTCCAGCACCGCAGGCCATCCCTCGCCTTGCAGCCTGAGCGGGATGTTGCGCACGGTGCGTACGTTGGCACTGATGTCTTCGCCGGTGGTGCCGTCGCCACGGGTGGCGCCCTGTACGAGCAGACCGTCGCGGTACAGCAAGCTCACGGCCAGGCCGTCGAGCTTGGGCTCGCAGCTGTAGTCGACCGCACCGGGCTGGTCGAGGCCGTCTACCACGCGGCGGCCGAACTCACGCAGGTCGGCTTCTTCGAAAGCGTTGCCCAGGCTGAGCATGGGCACTTCGTGGCGGACCTGGCTGAACGCGGCCAGGGCTGCGCCACCGACGCGCTGGGTGGGCGAGTCGGGGGTTACCAGGTGCGGGTATTCGGCTTCAAGCGCCTTGAGCTCGTTGAACAGGCGGTCGTATTCGGCATCGGGCACACTGGGCTCATCGAGCACGTAGTAGCGGTAGTTGTGCTGGTCGAGCTCGGCACGCAGTTCGTGGATACGGGTTTCGGCGGTCATGGAATTTGTCTTCTCTTGCAAAGCAAAAGAGCAGCCTGGGGGTGGTGCCGGGGGTTTGAGGTATTTATTGCCTGTGCCGGCCTCTTCGCGGGTAAACCCGCTCCTACAGGGACACCACAAACCTCAAGGGCTGTGGTGTCCCTGTAGGAGCGGGTTTACCCGCGAAGGGGCCGGAACAGGCGATAACAACACCCGAACCGACCAGCACGCCCTGAGGCTGCTCTTTCGTCTGGATCTGTCAGCGCTTCTGGGTCAGCGCACGGCGCTCGAACTCGACGATGCGCTGGCGATAGTGCTCGATGGTCTGGGCGGTCAGCACGCTGCGCTGGTCGTCCTTGAGCTCACCGTTCAGTTCGTGCGCCAGCTTGCGTGCCGCAGCCACCATCACGTCGAAGGCCTGCTTCGGATGACGCGGGCCCGGCAGGCCGAGGAAGAAGCTCACCGCGCGGGTGCTGAAGTGGTCGATGTCGTCCAGGTCGAACACGCCGGGCTTGACGGCGTTGGCCATGGAGAACAGCACCTCGCCGTGACCGGCCATGCTCTCGTGACGGTGGAAGATGTCCATTTCGCCGAAGCGCAGGCCGCTTTCCAGAATGTTCTGCAGCAGCGCCGGGCCCTTGAAGCCACCCTCGTCGCGGGAGATGACACTGATCACCAGCACTTCCTCGGCCGGCGGCAGCTCCTTGACGCTGCTGCTGGCAGGCGCAGCACCGTTGCTGCGGGTATTTTCCGCGGCAAAGTCGTCATCGCTGTCGGCAAACAGGTCGGGCTCGCGTGGCTCGGCGCTGAGGTTCAGGTCGCCCTGCTGTGCATCCGCAGCAGCGGTGGCGCGCTTGCCGCGCTTGGCAGCCTTGGCCGGCTTGGGCTCGCGCTCGCGATCACGCGCAGAAGCACTGAGCGACGGCAGGTCGCTTTCGTCCAGCTCAGGCTCCTTGTGGGTATCCAGCACCCGCGACGGGCCAAGCACTTCGGCATTGCCCTCTTCGTCCGGCAGGTTGGAATAACTGCGATCCAGACGGAATTTCAACTTGCCTTTCCCGCCGCGCATGCGGCGCCAGCCGTCGAAAAGAATCCCGGCAATGACAATGATGCCGATGACGATCAGCCACTCGCGCAGACCGATTTCCATGTAATCCCGTGCCTCTATAAAAATATGCTTGAAAACAAAGGGTTCAAAGCCCTTTAACACGTGGCGCCAACTCTATGTTCTGACAGGCGTTTTACCCACGCAAAAAACGAGTGACATTAAGCTAGCACGACCAAAGACAACTTTACACCGTCTGTCGCACATGGCGGGGGCATTTCGCTACGGAATATGCCCTTATCGTCGAGCATCAGGCATCGACCATGGCCATGGCCTCCTCCACGTCGACGGCAACCAGACGTGAACAGCCCGGTTCATGCATGGTCACCCCCATCAACTGATCCGCCATCTCCATGGCAATCTTGTTATGGGTGATGTAAATGAACTGCACGCTTTCACTCATTTCCTTGACCAGACGGGCGTAGCGCCCGACGTTGGCATCGTCCAGCGGCGCGTCGACTTCGTCGAGCATGCAGAACGGTGCGGGGTTCAACTTGAAGATGGCAAACACCAGCGCCAATGCGGTCAGTGCCTTCTCGCCGCCGGACAGCAGATGGATGGTGCTGTTCTTCTTGCCCGGTGGCCGCGCCATGATCGTTACCCCTGTATCGAGTAGATCTTCGCCCGTCAGTTCCAGATAAGCGCTGCCACCACCGAAAACTTTTGGGAAAAGTGCCTGTAATCCGGCATTTATCTGATCAAAGGTATCCTTGAAGCGGTTGCGGGTTTCCTTGTCGATCTTGCGAATGACGTTTTCCAGGGTCTCCAGGGCTTCGACCAGGTCGGCGTCCTGGGCGTCCAGGTAGCGCTTGCGCTCGGACTGCTGCTCGTACTCTTCGATGGCCGCCAGGTTGATCGCCCCCAGGCGCTGGATACGCGCCTCGAGCTGCTCCAGCTCCTGTTCGGTACCCTGCTCGCTGGCCTCGGCCTCGAGAGTGGCGAGCACACCTTGCAGGTCGTAGCCATCGGCCAGCAACTGCTCCTGCAAGGTCTTGCGCCGCACATCCAGGCCTTGGCACTCCAGGCGCAGCTGCTCCAGCTGGCCACGCAGCAATTGGGCCTGCTGCTCGGCCTGGGTACGACGCTTTTCGGCGTCACGCAGTTCGCGGTCGGCTTCGTCCATGTGCAGGCGGGCCTGGCGCATTTCCTCGTCGACGCTCATGCGCTGCTCCAACAGCTCTTCCAGCTTCAGGCGCAGTTCTTCCTGCGGGGCCTCGCCCTCTTCCAGGTTCAGGCTCAGTTGCTCCTGGCGCTCGATCAGGCGCGCGGCCTGCTGCTCCAGGCGCTCCAGTGCCTGCCGGGTGGAGTCGTGCTGGGCACGCAGCGAGCCCAGGCGGACAGCCAGCTGGTGGGCGTGATCCTTGTGCTGGCGGGCCTCCTGGCGCACGCGATCGAGGCTTTCGCGCAAAGTGTCGCGGCGGGCCATCAACTGCTCGCGCTGCTCGGTGTCCTGGGCCATCAGCTCCAGGGCCTCCTGCAGCAGCAGGCGGGCTTCGCCCAGTTGCTCATGTTCCAGAGCGCGCTGTTCTTCCAGTTCGGCCAGCTCTTCCTGCAGGCGCCGGCGGCGCAGTTCGACCTGCTCGGCACGTGCGCGGCCAGCCGACAGGTTGGCCTTCAGCTCGCCATGCAGGCGGCTTTCTTCCTGGGTGCGACGGCGCAGTTGTTCACGCTGTTCTTCAAGGTCCAGCTGCTGCTCGCGCAGGGCCTGCAGTTGCTGTTCCAACTGCTCCAGCGCCGCTTCCTGCTCCAGTTGCTCCTGGCCGAGGCGCTCGATCTCCTGGCCGCGTGCCAGCACGCCGCCTTCGGCTTCGCCGCCACGGCGCACCCGCAGGAAGTGTCGGCCAACCCAGTAGCCATCGCGGCTGACCAGGCTCTGGCCTTCACCGAGCGACGCGCGCTGTGCCAGCGCCTGGGCAAGGTCTTCCACGGGTTTGACGTGGCCTAGCCAGGGCGACAGGTCGACACGGCCTTCGACCTTTTCCAGCAGGCTACCAGGCAGCGACGAGCCGGTACCGCTCGCCAGCAGCAAGCGCAACTCGCCCTGCTCCAGGCCGGCAAAATCGAGGTTACCGAGGTCGTCCACCAGTACAGCCTGCAGGTCGGCGCCAAGCACGGTTTCTACCGCAAGCTCCCAGCCCGGCTCAACCCGCAACCCTTCAGCCAGCCGCGGCCGTTGCGCCAGGCCTTGGCCCTGCAGCCAGTCCGCAGCACCTGCACCCGGCTCCAGGGTAGCCTGCTGCAAGGCTTCGAGCGAGGCCAGGCGGCCGCCCAGGCGTTGCAGGTCGCCCTGCGCCTGCTGTTGGGCCTGGGTGGCCTGCTGCAGTTGTTCACGCGCGCCTTCCAGGCGCTCGACCACCTGCTCTTCGGACAACTGCAACTCTTCCAGCAACATTTCGCTACTGGCCAGCTGCTCGGCCAGTTCGAGCATGGCCGCATCCTGCGGGTCGCTGCCCAGCAGCTCGCGCTCCTCGCCCAGCTTGCGTTGGCGCTCGGCCTGGCGTTCCAGGCTGGCTTCCAGCTGCTGCAGACGCGCCTGCTGCACTTCGGCCTGGCGGCGCGGCTCGGCGGAACGGCTGTTGAAGCTGTCCCACTGTTCCTGCCAGCCGTGCATGCCCAGCTCGGCCTCTTCAAGGGCAGCGGCGGCTTCTTCGGCAGCGGCCAGGGTCATTTCCTGCTCGGGTTCGAGCATTGCCAGCTCTTCGCCCAAGGTAGCCAGCAGGGTGCGGTCGTGCCCGAGGTGCGACTCGGTCTCCAGGCGCGTGCGCTCGGCTTCCTTGAAGTCATCCTGCAACTGGCGCAGGCGCTGCTGGCCGTGCTGGATGCTCTGCTCGACCCGGGCGATGTCACCGGCCACCGAGTAGAAGCGGCCCTGCACCTGGTTGAAGCGCTCGGACAATTCGTGATGGCCATCGCGCAAGCGCTCGATGCTGGCATCGGCATTGCGCTGCTCGGCCACCAGCGCCTCATGGGACACATCCTGGTCGCCGATCACCGCCTCGCGCTGGCGCACCCGTTCGTCCAGATCACGCCAGCGCAAGGCCGACAGGCGCGCCTTCAACTGGCGTTCCTGGGCTTTGTATTCCCGGTACTTCTCGGCTGCCTGGGCCTGGCGGTGCAGGCGCTCCAGCTGGCGTTCCAGCTCTTCGCGCAGGTCGGTCAGGCGCGCCAGGTTTTCCTGGGTGCGGCGGATGCGGCTCTCGGTTTCCCGGCGGCGTTCCTTGTACTTGGAAATACCGGCGGCTTCCTCGATGAAGTTGCGCAGCTCCTCGGGCTTGGCCTCGATCAGCTTGGAGATCATGCCTTGCTCGATGATCGAGTAGCTGCGAGGCCCCAGGCCGGTGCCGAGGAAGATGTCGGTGATATCGCGCCGGCGGCACTTGGTACCGTTGAGGTAGTAGCTGTTCTGCCCGTCGCGGGTGACCTTGCGGCGGATCGAGATCTCGGCGTAGGCGGCGTATTCGCCGACCAGGGTGGTTTCGCTGTTGTCGAACACCAGCTCGATGCTGGCCTGGCTGACCGGCTTGCGGCCACTGGAGCCGTTGAAGATGACATCGGTCATCGACTCGCCGCGCAGGTTCTTCGCCGAACTTTCGCCCATCACCCAGCGCACGGCATCGATGATGTTGGACTTGCCACAGCCGTTGGGGCCGACCACGGCCGCCATGTTGCTGGGGAAGTTGACCGTGGTCGGGTCGACGAACGACTTGAACCCGGCCAGGCGAATGCACTTCAGGCGCATCGGTCAGCCTCGGGCCAACGCCGCCAGCACCAGTTCGCAGCTGCGCTGGCCATAGGCGGTGAGCACCTCGCGAATGCGCGGCAGGTCACGGGCGATCACGGCGTCGAGCAGGCGGGCGAACAGGTCCAGGTAATCGATCATGTTGGCCTGGCGCTGGTCCAGCGACAGGTAGTAGGCACGGCTCATCGCCGGCTGCAGGTTTTCCACGGTTTCCTGCAGGAAAGGGTTGTCAGCGAACGGATAGGCCGCCCGCATGACCGCGAAGCTGTCGGCGACGAAGGCCTTGATGTCCAGCTGGTCATGGGCTCGCTGCAGGCGCTGCTGGATCTCCAGGAACGGGCGCAGGTCGGCATCGGTGCGCCATTTTTGCGCAACCGCGTTACCCAGCAGGATGTAGAACTCGCCCATCAGTGCACACAGGCTGCGCACACTGCGCTCGTCGAGCTCGGTCACATGGGCACCCCGGCGCGGCAGGATCGCCACCAGGTGGCGGCGTTCGAGGATCAGCAGCGCCTCGCGCACCGAGCCGCGGCTGACGTTGAGTGCCTGGGTGACCTTCTGCTCCTGGATACGCTCGCCTGGCGCCAGCTCGCCACGGATGATGCGTTCGGCCAGGTAATCGGCAATCTGCTCGGAGAGGCTGTCCGGGGCCTTGAACGTCATGGTTTTCCTTCAAAATCATTGAACTGGGCACAAGGAGCGGATTGTAGCGTACTTGGCCGGTAATCGCGCAGAGGGGCCTGGCGGTTTATTTGACCTGCAAGGCAACCACACGCCCGGCGCGATCTATGCTTGGAATATGGGCAATGTGTGCGGCCGGGCTTGGACATGAGCAATTTCTTGACCTTTGAGTCAGAAAAATATTGACCAGCTGGACAGCTCTTGCTTAGAGTCCGCCCAACAACAATAAAACCATTGCGAGGCCATCCCCGTGATCCAGTTTCTCGTAAACCAGGAGCTGCGTAGTGAGCATGCCCTGGACCCGAACATGACGGTGCTGCAGTACCTGCGCGAGCACCTGGGCAAACCTGGCACCAAGGAGGGCTGCGCCAGTGGTGACTGCGGTGCCTGCACCGTGGTGGTCGGCGAGCTGACCCAGGACGACCAGGGCAACGACAGCATCCGCTACCGTAGCCTCAACTCGTGCCTGACCTTCGTCTCGTCGCTGCACGGCAAGCAACTGATCAGCGTCGAGGGTCTCAAGCACCAGGGCCAGCTGCACAGCGTGCAACAGGCCATGGCCGATTGCCATGGCTCGCAGTGCGGCTTCTGTACACCCGGCTTCGTCATGTCGCTGTTCGCCCTGCAGAAGAACAGCAGCGGCCCCGACCTGCACCAGGCCCAGGAAGCCCTGGCCGGCAACCTGTGCCGCTGCACCGGCTACCGGCCGATCCTCGACGCCGCCGAACAGAGCTGCCGCCAGCCCTGCCGCGACCAGTTCGATGCCCAGCAGGCACAGACCATCAGCCGCCTCAAGGCCATTGCCCCAACCCAGACCGGCGAACTGAACAGTGGCGACAAGCGCTGCCTGGTGCCACTGACCGTGGCCGACCTGGCCGACCTGTACAGCTCGCACCCCGAAGCGCGGCTGCTGGCCGGCGGTACCGACCTGGCACTGGAAGTCACCCAGTTTCACAAGACCTTGCCGGTGATGATCTACGTAGGCCATGTGGCCGAGCTCAAGCGCATCGAGAAAACCGCCAGCCACCTGGAAATCGGCGCCGCCACACCGCTCACCGACTGCTACGGTGCGCTGAACGAGGAATACCCGGACTTCGGTGCCCTGCTGCACCGCTTCGCCTCGCTGCAGATCCGCAACCAGGGCACCCTGGGCGGCAATATCGGCAACGCTTCGCCAATCGGTGACTCGCCACCCCTGCTGATTGCCCTGGATGCGCAGATCGTCCTGCGCCAGGGCGAGCGCCAGCGGGTGATGCCACTGGAAGACTACTTCATCGACTACCGCATCACCGCCCGCCAGGACAGCGAGTTCATCGAGAAAATCATCGTGCCGCGCGCCACCAGCGATTGGGCGTTCCGCGCCTATAAAGTGTCCAAGCGCCTGGACGATGACATTTCTGCCGTGTGCGGCGCCTTCAACCTGAGCATCGAAGACGGCGTGGTCAGCGGTGCGCGCATCGCCTTCGGCGGCATGGCGGCAATCCCCAAACGGGCCCGTGCCTGCGAAGCAGCGCTACGCGGCAAGCCGTGGAACCAGGCTGCCATCGAGCGCGCCTGCCAGGCCCTGGCGGAAGACTTCACCCCGCTCAGCGACTTCCGCGCCAGCAAGGAATACCGCCTGCTGACCGCCCAGAACCTGCTGCGCAAGTACTTCATCGAACAGCAAACGCCGTACATCGAAACCCGGGTGACCGCTTATGTCTAACCATCACGTAGCCAAGAGCCAGGCCGAGATGGCCGAACTGTTCAGCCAGGACCTGACCACCGGGGTCGGCCGCAGCGTCAAGCATGACAGCGCCGACAAGCATGTGTCCGGCGAGGCGGTGTATATCGACGACCGCCTGGAATTCCCCAACCAGCTGCACGTCTATGCGCGCACCGCCGACCGCGCCCACGCGCGCATCCTGCGCATCGACACCACGCCGTGCTATGCCTTCGAGGGCGTGCGTATCGCCATCACCCACGAAGACATCCCTGGCCTCAAGGACATCGGCCCGGTGGTGGCCGGCGACCCGCTGCTGGCCATCGACAAGGTCGAGTTCTTCGGCCAGCCGGTGCTCGCCGTGGCCGCCCGCGACCTCGACACCGCACGCCGTGCGGCCATGGCCGCCATCGTCGAGTATGAAGACCTGGAACCGGTGCTGGATGTGGTCGAGGCATTGCGCAAGAAGCACTTCGTGCTCGACAGCCACACCCACCAGCGTGGCGATTCCGCCGCTGCCCTGGCCAGTGCACCGCACCGCATCCAGGGCACCCTGCACATCGGTGGCCAGGAGCACTTCTACCTGGAAACGCAGATTTCCTCGGTGATGCCCACCGAAGACGGCGGCATGATCGTCTACTGCTCCACGCAAAACCCCACCGAAGTGCAGAAACTGGTCGCCGAAGTACTCGACGTGCCAATGAACAAGGTGGTGCTGGACATGCGCCGCATGGGTGGCGGTTTTGGTGGCAAGGAAACCCAGGCCGCCAGCCCGGCGTGCCTGTGCGCCGTGGTGGCGCGCCTGACCGGCCAGCCGACCAAGATGCGCCTGCCACGGGTCGAAGACATGACCATGACCGGCAAACGCCACCCGTTCTACGTCGAGTACGACGTGGGCTTCGACGACGACGGGCGCCTGCACGGCATCAACTTCGACCTGGCCGGCAACTGCGGCTACTCGCCCGACCTGTCCGGTTCGATCGTCGACCGCGCCATGTTCCACTCCGACAATGCCTACTACCTGGGCGATGCCACCGTGCACGGCCACCGCTGCAAGACCAACACCGCCTCCAACACCGCCTACCGCGGCTTCGGCGGCCCGCAGGGGATGGTCGCCATCGAGCAGGTGATGGACCACATCGCCCGCCACCTGGGCCGCGACCCGCTGGCGGTGCGCAAGGCCAACTACTACGGCAAGACCGAGCGCAACGTCACCCACTACTACCAGACCGTCGAGCACAACATGCTCGAAGAGATGACCGCCGAACTGGAAGCCAGCAGTGACTATGCCGAGCGCCGCGAGTCGATCCGCCGCTTCAACGCCAACAGCCCGATCCTGAAGAAGGGCCTGGCGCTGACCCCGGTCAAGTTCGGTATTTCGTTCACCGCCACCTTCCTCAACCAGGCCGGTGCGCTGATCCATATCTACACCGACGGCAGCATCCACCTGAACCACGGTGGCACCGAGATGGGCCAGGGCCTGAACACCAAGGTGGCACAGGTGGTGGCGCAGATCTTCCAGGTCGATTTCAGCCGTATCCAGATCACCGCCACCAATACTGACAAGGTGCCCAACACCTCACCGACCGCTGCCTCCAGTGGTGCCGACCTGAACGGCAAGGCAGCGCAGAACGCTGCGGAGATCCTCAAGAAGCGCCTGACCGAGTTCGCCGCGCGGCACTACCAGGTGACCGAGGAAGACGTCGAGTTCCGCAACGGCCATGTGCGCGTGCGCGACCAGATCGTCAGCTTCGAGCAGCTGGTGCAGCAGGCCTATTTTGCCCAAGTGTCGCTGTCCAGCACCGGTTTCTACCGCACGCCGAAGATCTACTACGACCGCAGCCAGGCACGTGGCCGGCCGTTCTACTACTTCGCCTTCGGCGCCGCCTGCGTGGAGGTGGTGGTCGACACCCTGACCGGCGAATACAAGATGCTGCGCGCCGACATCCTGCACGATGTGGGTGATTCGCTGAACCCGGCCATCGACATCGGCCAGGTGGAAGGCGGCTTCATCCAGGGCATGGGCTGGCTGACCACCGAAGAACTGGTGTGGAACGCCAAGGGCAAGCTGATGACCAACGGCCCGGCCAGCTACAAGATCCCGGCAGTGGCGGACATGCCGCTGGATTTGCGGGTAAAGCTGGTGGAAAACCGCAAGAACCCTGAGGACACCGTGTTCCACTCCAAGGCCGTGGGCGAACCGCCGTTCATGCTCGGCATCGCCGCCTGGTGCGCGATCAAGGACGCCGTGGCCAGCATCGCCGACTACCGCGTGCAGCCACAGGTGGATGCACCGGCGACGCCGGAGCGGGTGTTGTGGGGTTGCGAGCAGATGCGCAAGGCGGTGGCTGCAGCGCAACCTGCCGAGCCGGAGCTGGAAACCGTCACCCAGTAACTCCGCCGGCCCGCTTTTTGTAGGAGCGGCCTTGTGTCGCGAAAGGGCCGCGCAGCGGCCCCAAAAAACTGTACAGCAACATGGATTTCTGGGGCTGCTGCGCAGCCCTTTCGCGACACAAGGCCGCTCCTACACAAAGCGGACCGCGTTGTCCTGAAGAGGATCTGCATCATGCACCAATGGATCAACGCCCTCGCCGACCACCAGTCCCGTGGCGAAGCCTGCGTGCTGGTTACCATCATCGAGGAGCGCGGCTCGACCCCGCGCAATGCCGGCTCGAAAATGGTCGTCAGCGCCAGCGGCCTGTTCGACACCATCGGCGGCGGCCACCTGGAATACAAGGCCCTGCACATCGCCCGGCAAATGCTCGAAGAGCACCGCACCACCCCGCATCTGGAGCGCTTCAGCCTCGGTGCCAGCCTTGGCCAGTGCTGCGGCGGCGTCACTGTGCTGCTGTTCGAGCCCATGGCCGCGGTGCAGGCGCAGATCGCGGTGTTCGGCGCGGGCCATGTCGGCCGGGCTCTGGTACCCTTGCTCGCCGCGCTGCCCTGCCGGGTGCGCTGGATCGATTCGCGCGAGCAGGAATTCCCCGCCCTGATCCCCGACGGGGTGACCAAGGTGGTCAGCGAGGATCCGGTCGACGAAGTGGCAGAGCTGCCGCCAGGCTGCTACTGCATCGTCATGACCCACAACCACCAGCTCGACCTGGAATTGACCGCCGCCATTCTCAAGCGCAACGACTTCACCTGGTTCGGCCTGATCGGCTCGAAGACCAAACGGGTCAAGTTCGAACACCGCCTGCGCGAGCGCGGCTATGACGAGGCCGTGATGGCGCGCATGCGCTGCCCGATGGGCCTGGCCGAGGTCAAGGGCAAGCTGCCCATCGAGATCGCCGTGTCCATCGCCGGTGAAATCATCGCCACCTACAACGCCTGCTTCGGCCAGCACGACGCTGCCGCCAATGCCGGCCCCATTGCCCAGTTGCTGCCGCCCTCCCGGCGCAGCCAAGCCATTTGACGAGTGTGTTATGACCGTTACCCGCAAAGCCTACCGTGCCGCCATCCTGCACAGCATCGCCGACCCGGCCGAGGTGGGCCTGGAGGCTTCCCATGAATACTTCGAGGACGGCCTGCTGGTGGTCGACAATGGCCGCATCAGCGCCGTAGGCCACGCCGCCGAACTGTTGCCGACCCTGGACGCCGATATCCCGGTCGAGCACTACCAGGACGCATTGATCACCCCAGGCTTCATCGACACCCATATCCATTTCCCGCAGACCGGCATGATCGGCTCCTACGGCGAGCAGCTGCTGGACTGGCTGAACACCTACACCTTCCCCTGCGAAAAGCAGTTCGCCGACAAGGGCCACGCCGACCAGGTGGCCAAGATCTTCCTCAAGGAACTGCTGCGCAACGGCACCACCACCGCCCTGGTGTTCGGCAGTGTGCACCCGGAATCGGTCAATGCCCTGTTCGAAGAAGCCGAACGCCTGGACCTGCGCCTGATCGCCGGCAAGGTGATGATGGACCGCAACGCCCCGGACTACCTGACCGATACCGCAGAGTCCGGCTATACCGAAAGCAAGGCACTGATCGAGCGCTGGCACGGCAAGGGCCGCCTGCATTATGCAGTCACCCCGCGCTTCGCCCCGACCAGTACGCCTGAACAGCTGGCGCTGGCGGGCCAACTGCTCAAGGAACACCCGGGCGTGTACATGCACACGCACCTGTCGGAAAACCTCAAGGAAATCGATTGGGTCAAGTCGCTGTTCCCCGAGCAGAAGGGTTACCTGGACGTATACGACCACTTCGAGCTGCTGGGCGAACGCTCGGTATTCGCCCATGGCGTGCACCTGTGCGATGACGAATGCCAGCGCCTGGCCGAAACCGGCTCGGCGGTGGCCTTCTGCCCCACCTCCAACCTGTTCCTCGGCAGCGGCCTGTTCAACCTGCCCCAGGCCGAGCGCTTCAAGGTCAATGTGGGCCTGGGCACTGACGTTGGCGCCGGCACCAGCTTCTCGCTGCTCAACACCCTGAACGAGGCGTACAAGGTGATGCAACTGCAGGGCGCACGCCTGCACCCGTACAAGTCACTGTACCTGGCCACCCTCGGCGGCGCCCGCGCGCTGCGCCTGGACGACCGCATCGGCAGCCTGCGCCCGGGCAACGATGCCGACTTCGTGGTACTGGACTACAAGGCCACGCCACTGCTGGACTACCGCATTCAGCAGTCCAACAGCATCGAGGAAACCCTGTTCGTGCTGACCACCCTCGGCGACGACCGCACCGTGCGTGAAACCTACGCCGCTGGGCGTTGCGTGCACCAGCGCTAAGGTTCTTTTGCCAGACCCCGGTACAGTGCGCCGCCGATCGCAGCACCAATCAGCGGCGCCACCCAGAACAGCCACAGCTGTTGCAGGGCCCAGCCACCGACGAACAAGGCCGGCCCCGTGCTACGCGCGGGGTTGACCGAGGTATTGGTCACCGGGATCGAGATCAGGTGGATCAGGGTCAAAGCCAAACCGATGGCGATCGGCGCAAACCCCGCCGGCGCCCGGGCGTCGGTAGCGCCCATGATCACCACCAGGAACATCGCCGTCATCACCACTTCACTGACAAAGCCCGCCCCGAGCGTGTAGCCGCCAGGCGAGTGGTCGGCGTAGCCGTTCGAAGCCAATCCCGCAGACAGCTCGAAACCTGACTTGCCGCTGGCGATGAGGTAGATCACACCTGCCGCCAGAATGGCGCCGATCACCTGGGCGATCACGTAGGGCAGCAGCTCTTTGGCCGGAAAGCGCCCGCCCACCACCAGCCCGAACGACACCGCGGGGTTGAGGTGACAGCCGGAGATATGGCCGATGGCGAAGGCCATGGTCAGCACGGTGAGGCCGAAGGCGAAGGCGACGCCAAGTACACCGATGCCGATGGGGGAGCTGGCGGCGAGTACCGCACTGCCGCAGCCGCCAAGCACCAGCCAGAAGGTGCCGACCAGCTCGGCCCCCATGCGTTTACCGAGGGACATGCTCATGAGTCCATTCCTCAAGAAGTTGAACGCAACGAATGCGCAAGCCCAACTGCTTGATGAAGGTTTGCTCACAAGAATTTAGCAGACACCAGGCTAATGGCCAGAAATGGCTGGGCCGCTTCGCGCCCCATTTGCAGCACAAGGCTGCTCCTACAGGGGTTATGCGATGCCTGTAGGAGCAGCCTTGTGCTGCGAATGGGCTGCAAAGCAGCCCCCTTCAGTCAACCAGGCAAACGATCAACCCTTGGCAGAAACCTTGGGCTTTTTCAGCAAGTGCGAGAACACCGCGTGCAGGTCGTCCGAGGCACTCTCCTCGTCCAGGTTCAGCTTGCTGTCGATGTGGTCCATGTGGTGCATCATCAGGCTCACCGCCTGCTCGGCATCGCGCGCCTCGATGGCATCGATCAGCTGCATGTGCTCGTCATACGAGCAATGCGAGCGGTTGCCGCTTTCGTACTGGGCGATGATCAACGAAGTCTGCGACACCAGGCTGCGCTGGAAGCTGACCAGCGGCGCATTGCCCGCAGCCTCGGCCAGCTTGAGGTGGAATTCGCCGGAAAGACGAATGCCGGCACCACGGTCACCACGCGAGAAGCTGTCGCGCTCCTCCCGCACCATCTGCCGCAGCTCGTTGAGCTGCTCGAGGGTAGCGTGCTGCACGGCCAGTTCGGTAATGGCCCGTTCGACCATGCGCCTGGAGAAGAACACCTGACGGGCTTCTTCCACCGTAGGGCTGGCCACCACTGCGCCGCGGTTCGGCCGCAACAGCACCACGCTTTCATGGGCCAGCCGCGACAACGCGCGGCGAATGATGGTGCGGCTGACGCCGAAGATCTCGCCCAGCGCTTCCTCGCTCAACTTGGTACCCGGTGCCAGACGCTGCTCGAGGATCGCCTCGAAAATATGCGCGTAGACGATGTCGTCCTGGGTACCACTGCGGCCAGCCTTGCCGGTACGCGCAGGTTTCTTCAGAGGTTGCAGCTGTTCGTTCATGGGCTCTCGAGGCACGAAGGAAAGTATGGCGCCATTGTACACAGGCTGAGCCGTTTCTGCAGGTGGCCTTTTACCTATATAGCCGTTGTACGACGTATTGCGCACACAAAAGATAAAACATTATTTGCTTTATTTGTACACAAAAGCATAATCCACCGAGCAACTTCTTGACCCATAAGTCAACAAACCGGTCAGACGTCTGCCTTCCCTCGCGGAGCCGCCAAGTGCATTGCGCAGGCCCATGGTTCCAGAACAACAAGAAAGACTTGAGGAGTACTCGCTGTGGAAAGCCGCAAATCCGAAGCCCCTACGCTGGATCTTGCTCCACCGCTCGAAACGAGCTGGCTGGAGCGGATTTTCAAACTCAAGCAACACGGCAGCACCGTCAGAACCGAAATGATCGCCGGCGTGACCACCTTCATCACCATGGCCTACATCATCTTCGTCAACCCCAACATCATGGCCGACGCAGGCATCGACCACGGTGCCGCCTTCGTCGCCACCTGCATCGCCGCCGCGCTGGGCTGCCTGCTGATGGGCCTGTACGCCAACTGGCCGGTGGGCCTGGCGCCGGGCATGGGGCTCAACGCCTTCTTCACCTACACCGTGGTCGGCACCATGGGCTACAACTGGGAAACGGCACTGGGCGCAGTATTCGTCTCGGGTGTGCTGTTCATGTTCCTGACCTTGTCGAAAGTGCGCGAATGGTTGCTCAACAGCATCCCGGTCAGCCTGCGCCATGCCATGGGGGCCGGCGTCGGATTGTTTCTCGGGCTGATCGGCCTGAAGACGGCAGGCATCATCGTCGACAGCCCCGCCACGCTGATCAAGCTGGGCTCGCTGCATGAGCCAGGGCCGCTGCTGGCGGCGGTGTGCTTCCTGCTGATCGCCATCCTCAGCTACAAGCGGGTGTTCGGCGCGATCCTGATCAGCATCATCGGTGTCACCCTGGCCGGCTGGGGTCTAGGGCTGGTCAAGTTTGGCGGGGTGATGTCGATGCCGCCGAGCCTGGCGCCGACCTGGATGGCCATGGACGTGGCTGGCGTGTTCAACGTCAGCATGATCAGCGTGGTGCTGGCGTTCCTGTTCGTGCACATGTTCGACACCGCCGGCACGCTAATGGGCGTGGCGCAGCGAGCCAACCTGGTGGCACCGGACGGGCGTATCGAGAACTTGTCGAAGGCGCTGAAGGCTGACAGCGCTTCGAGTGTGTTCGGTGCCGTGGTCGGTGTGCCGCCGGTGACCAGTTATGTGGAAAGTGCTGCCGGTGTGGCCGCTGGTGGCCGTACCGGCCTGACGGCGGTGGTGGTCGGCCTGCTGTTCATTGCCGCCATGTTCTTCGCGCCATTGGCCGGAATGATTCCGGCCTATGCCACCGCGGGCGCACTGATCTACGTGGCAATGCTGATGATGGGCAGCATGGCGCATATCCACTGGGACGAGGCCACCGACAGCATTCCGGCGATCGTCACGGTGATCATGATGCCGCTGACTTTCTCGGTCGCTGATGGTATTGCCCTGGGCTTCATCAGCTATGTGGCATTGAAGGCAGGTACCGGCAAGTACAAGGAAATCTCCGCCAGCCTGTGGGTGCTGTGCGCAATCTTCATTGCCAAGTTCGTGTTCCTCTGAACCCTCCACATCCAAAAAGGGCGCTCCGGCGCCCTTCTCTTTTATTTAGCCGGTGCTGGTTTTTTCGCGAAGATGCCCGTTCGAGGGAGTTCAGCTGGCGTCACGCCTGAAGGAACGGTTTCCCGCACGCTTACAACCTCAAATGCCGCCGGCAAGATCGCTACTACATCAAATACATCCTTTTTATAACCTACACCGGGGACCAGATTAAGATCCTTGCGCACGAGTACCGGCAGGACAACACCATCGTCGTAGGCATTAGCGTATGTTTTGGCGTGTTCAGGGGTTGGCGCGACATAGAAGCCTTGCCCTTGGGCTTGCCTATGAGGCTCTGAATACACTGGCGATAGCCCCTTAGCCAATGAAGGAATATTTTTTCGGCTCGTCCCGTGCCAGCCTACCAGTTTTGTAAATACCCCCTTGTTAGCAACTGCAGCCAGAACCTCTACTCGCTTGGGCGGCTTTGCAACCCCCATCAGCCTTTTCCAAAGGCTATGACCGCTTGGATCCTGGTAATTCACTGGGTCGCCCTGGCAGTAGGCATACGCGTTCAAACCACCTTGATCGAACGGACTCAAGCTGTCCGGGCTGTTGAACCGCATCAAAGAGGGAATGAATGCTCGATAACCATTACCCAAGTGGTAATGCTCGGTGACTGGGTCCAGTTGTTCACCGTTGAAGCCGAGTACACCCTGATCAGGCAGATGGTAGCCATAGGGCGCATACGCATTTTTTGTGTCCATCAGGCTGGCTCCTCAACTTGGTAGCTGATCATCCCAGATGAACCAAAAAGAGAGTACTGGCAGAAATGTGAGTGATTTGACCTGATATAAAAAACGCAGACGAAAAAAAGCCCGCCAGTGTGAGAGCGGGCCAAAGGACCTACGAAGATTCTTCTAGCGACCAACTAGCTTCCACGATAGGTCGAATAGCTGTACGGCGAGATCAGCAGCGGCACGTGGTAGTGCTCCTGCTGCTCGTCGATGCCAAAGCGCAGCACGACAACGTCCAGGAACGCCTGGGCCGGCAGCTGTACACCGCGAGCGCGGTAGTAGTCACCAGCGCTGAACTGCAGCTGGTAGACGCCGGTACGGTAGTCGTCACCCTGCAGCAGCGGCGCATCGACGCGGCCATCGCTGTTGGTCAGGGCGGTGTTCACCAGCTCAAGCTGCTGGCCTTCGACACGGTACAGCTCGACCTTGATCGAGCTGCCCGGGCAGCCATGCGCGGCATCCAGTACGTGTGTGGTCAAACGTCCCATTGCTTGTCGCCTCTTGTTCAATCTGTGGGCAAAAAATACTCAGCCGTCGCACCAGCATAGCGCCTGCGGCAGGCGGGAATGACGTCATTAAGACATTCCGAACAAAGATTGTACACAATTTTTTCAATCCATCTGTCGCCCGCAGCGAATCTTGCCCCTGAGCGACCCACCGATCGCAAAGACAGGCCTGGTAACGACACCAACGTCATTAGCTGACCAATCAGGCAGGTTTCTTGCACTGTTTTTCCAGGTCGCTGCGAGGCGACAAAAGGGAAGAAATGCGGAAAAACAGGCTTACAAAAGATTTCAGAAGTTGTATACAATCAGCCCATCCGGTGGTGCGACATCCCGACGCGGTCCGCCCACCCCCGCACAAACGCACAAGAAGGAAGACTGCAGTGAGCGCTGACTACCCTCGCGACCTGATCGGTTACGGCAACAACCCTCCTCACCCGCAATGGCCGGGCAACGCTCGCATCGCGCTGTCTTTCGTCCTCAACTACGAGGAAGGTGGCGAACGCAACATCCTGCACGGTGACAAGGAGTCCGAAGCGTTCCTCTCGGAAATGGTCGCCGCCCAGCCACTGCAGGGCGTGCGCAACATGAGCATGGAATCGCTGTACGAGTACGGCAGCCGTGCCGGCGTGTGGCGCCTGCTGAAGCTGTTCAAGGACAGCGGCGTGCCGTTGACCATCTTCGCCGTGGCCATGGCCGCCCAGCGCCACCCCGACGTGATCCGTGCGATGGCCGAGGCCGGTCATGAAATCTGCAGCCACGGCTACCGCTGGATCGACTACCAGTACATGGACGAGGCCCAGGAGCGCGAGCACATGCTCGAAGCCATCCGCATCCTCACCGAAATCACCGGCGAGCGCCCGCTGGGCTGGTACACCGGCCGCACCGGCCCGAACACCCGTCGCCTGGTGATGGAGGAAGGCGGCTTCCTGTATGACAGCGACACCTACGACGACGACCTGCCCTACTGGGAGCCGAACAACCCTACCGGCAAGCCGCACCTGGTGATCCCCTACACCCTCGACACCAACGACATGCGCTTCACCCAGGTACAGGGCTTCAACTGCGGCGAGCAGTTCTTCCAGTACCTGAAGGACGCCTTCGATGTGCTGTACGCCGAGGGCGCCGAAGCACCGAAAATGCTGTCCATCGGCCTGCACTGCCGCCTGGTCGGCCGCCCGGCGCGCCTGGCCGCACTGAAGCGCTTCGTCGATTACGCAAAAAGCCATGACCAGGTCTGGTTCGCCCGTCGCGTGGACATCGCCCGCCACTGGCACGCCACCCACCCGTACAAGAAAGAGAACGCCTGATGACCGCCTTCAAGACCCTCAAGCCATCCGCCCTGGACCGCGACGCCTTCGTCAAGGCCTTCGCCGACATCTACGAGCACTCGCCGTGGGTAGCCGAAAAAGCCTATGACCTGGGCCAACTGGGCGAACTGGACGAGATCGAGGCGCTGCACCAGCGCATGAGCGACATCCTGCTCAGCGCCAACCACGCCGACCAGTTGGCGCTGATCAACGCTCACCCGGACCTGGCCGGCAAGGCCGCCATCCAGGGCGAGCTGACCGAATCGAGCACCAACGAGCAGGCCGGCGCCGGTATTCACCAGTGCACCGCCGAAGAGTTCGCCCGTTTCACCGAACTGAACGACGCCTACAAGGCCAAGTTCCAGTTCCCGTTCATCATGGCGGTAAAAGGCAGCAACCGGCACCAGATCCTCGCCTCCTTCGAAAAACGCATCCACAACGATGCCGATGCCGAATTCAAGGAAGCCCTGGCGCAGATCAACCTGATCGCCCTGTTCCGCCTGCTGCAGCTGTAAAGCCGCCGCAACGCTTGAGCCTTATCCAGAACAACGAACATAGAAGAGATATCCGCATGCGCACCCTGATGATCGAGCCCCTGACCAAAGAAGCCTTCGCCCCCTTCGGAGACGTGATCGAAACCGACGGCAGCGACCACTTCATGATCAACAACGGCTCGACCATGCGCTTCCACAAGCTCGCCACGGTCGAAACCGCCGAGCCTGAAGACAAGGCGATCATCAGCATCTTCCGCGCCGACGCGCTGGACATGCCGCTGACCGTGCGCATGCTGGAACGCCATCCGCTGGGCAGCCAGGCTTTCATCCCGCTGCTCGGCAACCCCTTTCTGATCGTGGTCGCGCCAGTTGGCGATGCACCTGTATCAGGTTTGGTCCGAGCCTTCCGCAGTAATGGCAGGCAGGGCGTTAATTACCATCGCGGCGTCTGGCACCACCCGGTGCTGACGATCGAAAAGCGGGATGACTTCCTGGTGGTTGATCGCAGTGGTTCCGGCAACAACTGCGACGAGCATTACTTCACCGAGGAACAGATGCTGGTCCTCAATCCCCACCAATAAGAAAAGGTCGGTCATTCAAGGGCATTGCCCGAGCGGGTGACCGGCAAGAGGTACATACTGTGGAAGCACACCTTCACGAATGGCTGAACCTGAGCATTCGCTGGGTTCACATGATCACCGGTGTCGCCTGGATCGGTGCATCGTTCTACTTCGTCTGGCTGGAGAACCACCTGAACCGAAGCAACCCGCGCGATGGGTTGTCGGGTGATCTCTGGGCAATTCACGGCGGTGGTATTTACCACCTGGAGAAATACAAGCTCGCCCCCCCGAAAATGCCCGAGAACCTGCACTGGTTCAAATGGGAGGCCTACTTCACCTGGATGTCCGGTATTGCGCTGCTGTGCGTGGTGTTCTACTGGAACCCGACCCTGTACCTGCTGGCCCCCGGCAGCACCTTGAGCGGTGCCGAAGGCGTGGCCATCGGTATCGGCTCGCTGATCGCCGGCTGGTTCATCTACGACTTCCTGTGCGACTCGCCCCTGGGCAAGAAGCCAGCGCTGCTCGGTGCAGTACTGTTCGTGCTGATCATCGCGGCATGCTGGGGCTTCAGCCTGGTGTTCAGCGGCCGTGGTGCGTACCTGCACACCGGCGCGATCATCGGCACCATCATGGTCGGCAACGTGTTCCGCATCATCATGCCGGCCCAGCGCCAGCTGGTTGCGGCGATCGAGAACAACCAGACCCCAGACCCGGTACTGCCGGCCAAGGGCCTCCTGCGCTCGCGACACAACAACTACTTCACCCTGCCGGTGCTGTTCATCATGATCAGCAACCACTTCCCGAGCACCTACGGTAGCCAGTACAACTGGCTGATCCTGGCCGGTATCGCAGTAGCCGCGGTCCTGATCCGCCACTACTTCAACACCCGCCACGACAGCAACAAGTACGCCTGGACCCTGCCGGTCGGCGCCCTGGCGATGATCTGCCTGGCCTATGTCACCGGTCCGAAACCGATGGCCGTCAGCCCTGAGCAAGCCGCGGCGAAGGTCGAGTACCAGCCACTGCCCGCGACCGCTGTAGGTGGCAAGACCGCCGCCGAGCAACGCGCCGAAGACGCCGCCAAGGCTGCCGCAGCGCCGGCCGAAGCCCCTGCCCAGGCCAACGCCCAGGCTGGCGGCGAGAGCTTCGACAAGATCCACAATGTCATCCAGGAACGCTGCACCGTGTGCCACTCGTCCAAGCCGACCAGCCCACTGTTCAGCGCCGCCCCTGCCGGCGTGATGTTCGACACCCCGCAGCAGATCCAGGCCCAGGCCGCGCGCATCCAGGCGCAAGCGGTCGCCAGCCAGATCATGCCGCTGGGCAACATCACCCAGATGACCACCGAAGAGCGCAAGCTCGTCGGTGACTGGATCGCCAAAGGCGCCCCGGTCAACTGATAGCACCTCGCCAGGCAACCCGTTCCCAAGGGGGATCACCTCCCCCTGTGGGAGCGGGCGTGCCCGCGAAGAGGCCGGCAAAGCCAGCCTCAGGCTTCATGTATTACGCAACAAGCAAGCATCGAGCGTTCGACCTCTAGCGGGAACCCCAGGCTGCCTCCACCGGGCCTGCCGCCTGAGCCCGGCGCTTGGATCCGAGAATAAAAACAAAACTCGAGGTGCTGCATGTCCGAGTCACGCAAGGCGTACATCCCTGTTGCGCCGCCGCGCGAGCCCTTGCCCCTGTTCCAACTGATCCTGGTTGGCCTGCAACACGTTCTGCTGATGTACGGCGGCGCGATCGCCGTGCCGTTGATCATCGGCCAGGCCGCCGGGTTGTCCCGTGAAGAAGTCGCTTTCCTGATCAACGCCGACCTGCTGGTCGCTGGCGTCGCCACCATCATCCAGTCCTTCGGTATCGGCCCGGTGGGCATCCGCATGCCGGTGATGATGGGTGCCAGTTTCGCTGCCGTCGGCAGCATGGTGGCCATGGCCGGCATGCCAGGGGTGGGCCTGCAGGGGATCTTCGGCGCGACCATTGCCGCCGGGTTCTTCGGCATGCTGATCGCGCCGTTCATGTCCAAGGTCGTACGCTTCTTCCCACCCCTGGTTACCGGCACGGTGATCACCTCGATTGGCCTGTCGCTGTTCCCGGTGGCAGTCAACTGGGCCGGTGGTGGCCAACAGGCAGATACCTTCGGCTCGCCGATCTACCTGCTGGTGGCCGGCCTGGTACTGGCGGTAATCCTGCTGATCAACCGCTTCATGCGCGGTTTCTGGGTCAACGTGTCGGTGCTGGTGGGCATGGGCCTGGGCTACATCCTGGCCGGCTCCATCGGCATGGTCGACCTGTCGGGCCTGAACGACGCACCGTGGCTGCAAGTGGTGACCCCACTGCACTTCGGCATGCCGACCTTCAGCCTGGCGCCGATCCTGTCCATGTGCCTGGTGGTGGTGATCATCTTCGTCGAGTCCACCGGCATGTTCCTGGCCCTGGGCAAGGTGACCGATCGTGAAGTTACCCCAGGGATGCTGCGTCGCGGCCTGCTGTGCGATGCCGGTGCGTCGTTCATCGCCGGCTTCTTCAACACCTTCACCCACTCCTCGTTCGCCCAGAACATCGGCCTGGTGCAGATGACCGGGGTGCGCTGCCGCTATGTCACCATCGTGGCCGGTGCACTGCTGATCCTGCTCAGCCTGCTGCCCAAGGCGGCCTTCCTGATCGCCTCGATCCCGCCTGCGGTACTGGGCGGCGCGTCCATCGCCATGTTCGGCATGGTCACCGCCACCGGGATCAAGATTCTCCAGGAGGCGGACATCGGCGACCGTCGCAACCAGCTGCTGGTTGCAGTGAGCGTCGGCTTCGGGTTGATCCCCGTGGTACGTCCGGAGTTCTTCGCCCAGATGCCCCAGTGGATGGAGCCCATCACCCACAGTGGCATCGCCATGGCCACGGTTAGTGCCCTGGTGTTGAACGTGCTGTTCAACATCCTTGGTGGTGCCGACCGCGCGGTGCACAACGAAGCCTGTCACCAACATTGAGCCAGACGGGGCGGCGCATGGCCGCCCCGCATTCACACAGGCAGTAAACGCAACACCGTCGGCCCGCCGGAATGGGCCGCCCGGGGCGCCTGCGCGCCAAATAAACCGCCAACAAAAACAATAAGTCCGGGAATCACAACATGAAGCGCATCACCACGTCCCTGTTGCTGGGCAGCAGCCTGCTGGCCACCCTCCCCTCGCATGCAGGCGAATGGCTGCAATGGCACGGCGAAAGCCTGACCTACCTGTACGGCAAGGACTTCAAGGTCAACCCTGATATCCAGCAGACCATCACGTTCGAGCACGCCAACAAATGGAAGTACGGCGACACCTTCATGTTCGTCGACAAGATCTTCTACAACGGCAAGGCCGACGCCAGCAAAGGCGTCACCACCTACTACGGCGAGTTCAGCCCACGCCTGTCATTCGGCAAGATCTTTGACAAGAAGCTGGCCTTCGGCCCGATCAAGGACGTACTGCTGGCAATGACCTACGAGCGCGGCGAAGGCGACAACGAGGCCTACCTGATCGGCCCAGGTTTCGACCTGAACGTCCCCGGCTTCAACTATTTCACCCTGAATTTCTACGTGCGCAACACCGAGGGCAGCCGCCCGGGTGACAACGTCTGGCAGATCACCCCCGGCTGGTCCTACACCATCCCCGTGGGCAGGTCCGACATTCTGATCGACGGCTACATGGACTGGGTCACCGACAATGACCAGACCCGCCGTGGCACCTACCACGCCAACCTGCACTTCAACCCGCAGGTGAAGTACGACCTGGGCAAAGCGCTGAACCTGGGCGCCAAGCAGCTGTACGTGGGCTTTGAGTACAGCTACTGGAAGGACAAGTACGGCATCGACAGCCGCGGCAATCTGGAAAGCAACCAGAGTGTCGCCAGTGCGCTGATCAAAGTGCACTTCTAGAAAACTGACCAAACGCACAAGTTTGTTCCACTCTGCTCCAGGACGGAGCACTTGAGGCAAGGCGCGCAAGCCAGTAATCTGCGCGCCCCCTCGATCAGGGCAGAACGGATTCTGCCTGCGTTTACTGACCGCTCAGTCAATGAATACGGGCGGTTGGCCAACGTGTTGCCAGCCTGAAAGACCCTTTTCATCCGTTCAGAACGAAGTCGAGCAGGAAGGTTTTGCCAGCCCAGGAAAGTTGGCTCAACCCTTGCCAAACAGCTGTGGCCTATCGAAAAAAGCTGACTCAAAAGACAAAAAGCGCCAATAACGAGCGCTGACAACAGATCAATCAAGGGAGCGACATTCGCAATGCGTACCATCAACAGCCTGATCCTCGCCGGCGGCCTGCTGGCCTGTGGCACCACCTTCGGCGGCGACCTGCTGCAATGGCAGAACAACAGCCTGACCTACCTGTGGGGCAAGAACTTCAAGGTCAACCCGTCGATCCAGCAAACCGTGACCTTCGAGCACGCTGATGGCTGGAAGTACGGCGATAACTTCATCTTTGTCGACAAGATCTTCTACCAAGGCCAGAAAGATGAGGGCAACGGCCCGAACACCTACTACGGCGAAATCAGCCCGCGCCTGTCGTTCGGCAAGATCTTCGACCAGAAGATCGGGTTTGGCCCGGTCAAGGACGTACTGCTGGCGATGACCTACGAGTTCGGTGAAGGTGATACCGAGTCTTACCTAATCGGCCCTGGCTTCGACCTGGACATCCCAGGCTTCGACTACTTCCAGCTGAACTTCTACAACCGCACCACCGACGGCAGCCGCGCCGGCGACAACGTGTGGCAGATCACCCCGGTGTGGTCGTACACCATTCCGGTCGGTTCGTCCGATGTGCTGATCGACGGCTTCATGGACTGGGTGGTGGACAACGACGAGAACCGCCGCGGCACCTACCAGGCCAACCTGCACTTCAACCCGCAGATCAAGTATGACCTGGGCAAGGCCTTGCACCTGGGCGAGAAGCAGCTGTATGTGGGTGTGGAGTACGACTACTGGAAGAACAAGTACGGCATCAAGGATTCCGATGCCTTCACCACCGACCAGAACACCATGAGCTTCCTGCTCAAGGTTCACTTCTGATCGGAGCATAGGGGCTGCTGCACAGCCCCTCGCGGCACAAGGCCGCTCCTACAGGTACGGCACAGGTTTCGGAAACTGTGTATTCCCTGTGGGAGCGGGCTTGCCCGCGAACCGGGGCAAAGCCCCGGCCATGCAAATCAGGTGGCCGGCCGAACCGCCCGCCACAATTTCCCCGCAATGCCCACCACGGCCAGCACCACCGCACCGGCCACAACCCCAACACCGCCGTTCAGCAGTGCCACGGTCAACGCCCCGCCACGCCCTTCGCTAAATGCCTCGATCGCATGATGCAGAGGTGCGATGCCATGCACCAGGATCCCGCCACCAACCAGGAACATGGCCGCCGTGCCGATCACCGACAGGCTCTTCATCATGTATGGCGCGGCACGCAGAATGCCGTTACCCACCGCCCTGGCCAGGCGTGATGCCTTGCGGGTCATCCACAGCCCCAGGTCATCGAGCTTGACGATACCGCCCACCAGCCCGTACACGCCGATGGTCATGACCACCGCAATACCCGACAGCACGACGATCTGCTGGGTCAACGGCGAGTCGGCAACGATGCCCAGGGTGATGGCGATGATTTCTGCCGACAGGATGAAGTCGGTACGTACAGCGCCCTTGATCTTGGCTTTCTCGAACGCCACCAGGTCGACATTGGCATCGGCCACCGCCTCCTTGAGCGCTTCGTGCTCGGCGTCAGTCTCGGCCTTGCTGTGCAGGAACTTGTGCGCCAGCTTCTCGAAGCCCTCGAAGCAAAGGTAGGCACCGCCCAGCATCAGCAACGGCGTCACCGCCCAGGGAATGAACGCACTGATCAGCAGCGCCGCCGGCACCAGGATGGCCTTGTTCACCATCGAGCCCTTGGCTACTGCCCACACCACAGGGATCTCGCGCTCGGCACGTACCCCGGTGACCTGCTGGGCATTCAGCGCCAGGTCATCGCCCAGCACGCCTGCGGTCTTTTTCGCCGCCACCTTGGTCATCACCGAGACGTCATCGAGCACAGTGGCGATGTCGTCGATCAGTACCAGTAGACTGCTTCCTGCCATGTTTGCCTGCATCCAGAAGAGTGAGTGCCCAGGATTCTAGCCCAAAGCCGCTGCCTTGAGCGCCCGTCGAGCCCGGTGCTACCATGCCCGATCCCTCTTAGAGGTGGCCAGACACGAGGAAGATCCCTGACCATGAGCACCATTCGCGAGCGCAACAAGGAACTGATCCTGCGCGCGGCCAGCGAGGAATTCGCCGACAAGGGCTTCGCCGCCACCAAGACCAGCGATATCGCGGCCAAGGCCGGCCTGCCCAAGCCGAACGTGTATTACTACTTCAAATCCAAGGACAACCTCTACCGCGAGGTCCTGGAAAGTATCATCGCGCCGATCATGCAGGCGTCGACCCCGTTCAATGCCGACGGTGACCCGAAGGAAGTGCTGAGTGCGTACATCCGCTCGAAGATCCGCATTTCGCGCGACCTGCCGCATGCGTCCAAGGTGTTCGCCAGCGAGATCATGCACGGTGCCCCGCACCTGTCGCCGAACCAGGTAGCGCAGCTGAACGAGCAGGCGCGACATAACATCGAGTGCATCCAGCGCTGGATCGACCGCGGGCAAATCGCCCATGTGGATGCGCATCACCTGATGTTCAGCATCTGGGCAGCGACCCAGACCTATGCCGATTTCGACTGGCAGATCTCTGCCGTGACCGGCAAGGCCAAGCTGGCCGACAGCGACTATGACGCGGCGGCGGAGACCATCATCCGCATGGTGCTCAAGGGGTGTGAGCCTGAGCTAGCCTGACAGGGCCAGTGGGGCTGCCTTGCAGCCCTTTCGCGACACAAGGCCGCTCCTACAAGGGATCGCGTACTACCTGCGATCCCTTGTAGGAGCGGCCTTGTGTCGCGAAAGGGCCGCAAAGCGGCCCCAGCCATCTTCAGCCTTACGCCGCTACCCCGGCATCCGCCTTCAACCCCACCTCCTCGATCGCACTGATCGCGCACTGCTCGTCGATATCCGACGTATCCCCGCTGATCCCTACCGCACCCAACACCTTGCCGTCCTGATCACGCACCAGCACACCACCCGGCGCCGGCACCACCGGTCGCTCGCCCAACCCGTTCAGCGCGGCAAAAAATGCCGGCCGCTGCTGCGCGTCCAGCGCCAGCAGGCGCGACCCCTTGCCCAGGGCAATCGCCCCCCAGGCCTTGCCGGTAGCCACCTCCGGCCGGATCAGGCTGGCGCCATCCTCGCGCTGCAGCGCCAGCAAGTGGCCGCCGGCATCCAGCACCGCCACGGTCAGTGGCGCGGCGTTGATCTTGCGGCCCGCCGCCAGCGCGGCATTCACCAGGCTGACCGCGACTTTCAGGTTCAAAGCGTTCATGGAAAGGTCCTCTTCTTGTTGTGAGAAGCCCTGAGGGCAGGTGAAAAACCGATAAGCCAATAGAACACAACTGAATCTTTTTTTGTATACAATAAATTGAAACGATCGTATGCGAGATTGCAAACGCCCGTTTTCACGGGCGCTTGAACGAAAGCGGCCTCGTCCGACGAAAACCCGTTGACCTGAGCGGCCAGCCGTGAATACACTCTGGCACAAAGCAAGTTGTATACAATTACAAAATCGATGAGGCACAAACCATGAGCAAAATGAGAGCAATCGATGCAGCCGTTCTGGTCATGCGCCGTGAAGGTGTAGATACCGCGTTCGGCATCCCGGGGGCTGCCATCAACCCGTTGTACTCGGCCCTGAAGAAAGTCGGTGGCATCGATCACGTCCTCGCTCGTCACGTCGAAGGCGCCTCGCACATGGCCGAGGGTTACACCCGTGCCAACCCGGGCAACATCGGCGTGTGCATCGGCACCTCCGGCCCAGCCGGCACCGACATGGTCACCGGCCTGTACAGTGCCTCCGCCGACTCCATCCCGATCCTCTGCATCACCGGCCAGGCCCCACGTGCCCGCCTGCACAAGGAAGATTTCCAGGCTGTCGACATCACCAACATCGTCAAGCCGGTCACCAAGTGGGCCACCACCGTTCTGGAGCCAGGCCAGGTGCCTTACGCCTTCCAGAAGGCCTTCTATGAAATGCGCACCGGCCGCCCAGGCCCGGTACTGATCGACCTGCCGTTCGACGTGCAGATGGCCGAAATCGAATTCGACATCGACGCCTACGAACCGCTGCCAGTGCACAAGCCGTCCGCCACCCGCGTACAGGCCGAAAAAGCCCTGGCCCTGCTCAATGACGCCGAGCGCCCGCTGCTGGTAGCCGGTGGCGGCATCATCAACGCCGACGCCAGCGACAAGCTGGTCGAGTTTGCCGAACTGACCGGTGTACCGGTAATCCCGACCCTGATGGGCTGGGGCACCATCCCGGACGACCACGCACAGATGGTCGGCATGGTCGGCCTGCAGACTTCGCACCGCTACGGCAACGCCACCCTGCTGAAATCCGACCTGGTGTTCGGTATCGGTAACCGCTGGGCCAACCGCCACACTGGTTCCGTCGACGTCTACACCGAAGGCCGCAAGTTCGTGCACGTGGACATCGAGCCGACCCAGATCGGCCGCGTGTTCACCCCGGACCTGGGTATCGTTTCCGACGCCGGCAAGGCACTGGACGTATTCCTCGAAGTGGCCCGCGAGTGGAAAGCCGCTGGCAAGCTGAAGTGCCGCAAGGCCTGGCTGGAAGACTGCCAGGAGCGCAAGGCAACCCTGCAGCGCAAGACCCACTTCGACAACGTGCCGGTCAAGCCGCAGCGCGTCTACGAAGAAATGAACCAGGTATTCGGCAAGGACACCTGCTACGTCAGCACCATCGGTCTGTCGCAGATCGCCGGTGCGCAGTTCCTGCACGTGTACAAGCCACGCCACTGGATCAACTGCGGCCAGGCCGGCCCGCTGGGCTGGACCATCCCTGCCGCCCTCGGTGTGGTCAAGGCCGATCCGAAGCGCAAGGTGGTCGCGCTGTCGGGTGACTACGACTTCCAGTTCATGATCGAAGAGCTGGCGGTGGGCGCACAGTTCAACCTGCCGTACGTGCACGTACTGGTGAACAACGCCTACCTGGGCCTGATCCGTCAGGCGCAACGTGGCTTCGACATGGATTACTGTGTACAACTGGCGTTCGAGAACATCAACTCGACCGACGCCGCCACCTACGGTGTCGACCATGTCGCCGTGGTCGAAGGTCTGGGCTGCAAGGCCATCCGTGTATTCGAGCCGGCCGAGATCGCCCCTGCCCTGCTCAAGGCACAGAAGATGGCCGAAGAGTTCCGCGTGCCGGTGGTGGTCGAAGTGATTCTCGAACGTGTGACCAACATTTCCATGGGCACCGAGATCAACGCGGTCAACGAGTTCGAAGACCTGGCCCTGGTCGGCAACGACGCGCCAACCGCCATCTCGCTGCTGGACTGATCGCCTGACGCCCCCGTGCCGGCCCCTACCTGAGGGCGCCGGGGGCCTTCATCGCAAGGAGACACAACATGCCTCGCTTCGCTGCCAACCTGTCCATGCTGTTCACCGAACAGGACTTCCTGGCCCGCTTCAAGGCTGCCGCCGATGCTGGTTTCAGCGGCGTCGAATACCTCTTCCCGTACGACTTCAGCGCTGCCGAGATCAAGCAGCAGCTGGACGCCAACGGCCTGACCCAGGTGCTGTTCAACCTGCCGGCGGGCGATTGGGCCAAGGGTGAGCGCGGTATCACCTGCCACCCTGACCGCGTCGAGGAATTCCGCGCCGGTGTCGACAAGGCCATCGAATACGCCAAGGTGCTGGGCAACACCCAGGTCAACGCCCTGGCCGGCATTCGCCCACAAGGCCCGGACTGCGCCACCGTGCGCAAGACCTTCGTGGAAAACCTGCGCTACGCCGCCGACAAGCTGAAAGCCGCCGGGATCCGCCTGGTCATGGAAATGATCAACACCCGCGACATCCCCGGCTTCTACCTGAACACCACCAAGCAGGCCCTGGAGATCCAGGCCGAGGTTGGCAGCGACAACCTGTTCCTGCAGTACGACATCTACCACATGCAGATCATGGAAGGTGACCTGGCTCGTACCATGGAAGCCAACCTGAAACTGATCAACCACATCCAGCTGGCCGACAACCCCGGCCGCAACGAGCCAGGCACCGGCGAGATCAACTATCGCTTCCTGTTCGAGCACCTGGACCGCATCGGCTACCAGGGCTGGGTGGGCGCGGAGTACAAGCCGCTGACCACCACCGAAGCGGGCCTGGGCTGGCTGAAGACCCATAACGCAATCTAAGGCTGAGCGGGGTCCCATGACACATGCCTGACCCTGTGGGAGCGGGTTCATCCGCGAATGCGATGTCGGCTTCACTGCCGCTTTCGCGGGTAAACCCGCTCCCACAGAGTTTTGTGTCCAACAAGGGGGCCTGTGCAG
The DNA here is from genome assembly GCF_015168335.1 of Pseudomonas shirazica. Classification (NCBI taxonomy): domain Bacteria; kingdom Pseudomonadati; phylum Pseudomonadota; class Gammaproteobacteria; order Pseudomonadales; family Pseudomonadaceae; genus Pseudomonas; species Pseudomonas shirazica. The sequence goes on along the minus strand of NZ_CP063456.1, from coordinate 1,198,140 downwards.
CCTGCTCCATCGAGATTCAACAAATACAACGAGGTAATCTCTCATGGCTAAAATCGGTTTCATCGGCACCGGCATCATGGGCAAGCCCATGGCTCAGAACCTGCAGAAAGCAGGTCACAGCATCTTCATTTCCACCCACCACGACGCTGCCCCGGCCGACCTGATCGCCGCCGGTGCCGTGGCCCTGGCCAACCCGAAGGAAGTTGCCCAGGAAGCCGAGTTCATCATCGTCATGGTCCCCGACACCCCGCAGGTCGAGAGCGTCCTGTTCGGTGACAACGGCGTGGCCGAAGGCGTGGGCCCGAACAAGGTCGTGATCGACATGAGCTCGATCTCCCCTACCGCTACCAAAGCCTTCGCCGAGAAGATCAAGGCTACCGGCGCTGCCTACCTGGATGCCCCGGTGTCCGGCGGCGAAGTCGGTGCCAAGGCCGCGACCCTGAGCATCATGGTCGGTGGCTGCCCGAAAGCCTTCGAGCGCACCCTGCCGCTGTTCGAAGCCATGGGCAAGAACATCACCCGCGTCGGTGGCAATGGCGACGGCCAGACCGCCAAGGTGGCCAACCAGATCATCGTTGCCCTGAACATCCAGGCCGTTGCCGAAGCCCTGCTGTTCGCCGCCAAGAATGGTGCCGACCCGGCCAAGGTACGTGAAGCCCTGATGGGCGGCTTCGCCTCGTCGAAGATCCTCGAAGTGCACGCCGAGCGCATGATCAAGGGCACCTTCGACCCAGGTTTCCGCATCAACCTGCACCAGAAGGACCTGAACCTGGCCCTGCAAGGCGCCAAGGAACTGGGCATCAACCTGCCCAACACCTCCAATGCACAGCAAGTGTTCAACACCTGCCAGGCCCTGGGCGGCGGCAACTGGGACCACTCGGCGCTGATCAAAGGCCTGGAGCACATGGCCAACTTCTCGATCCGCGACGACAAATGATCTAGATCCGGGGGCTGCTGCGCAGCCCTTTCGCGACGCAAGGCCGCTCCTACAACGGATCGCGGTCCCCTGTAGGAGCGGCCTTGTGTCGCGAAAGGGGCGCAAAGCGCCCCCAAAATCTCAGATCCAACACCTTTGAACCTGCGACCACAGCTTCAAGGGTGGCACCGAGCAACACCCGCCCCTGGTTCGGCCTGCACGGAGGCAGTTCCAGGGGCGTTTTTGATTCTGCAGAACAACAATAATTGGGAGCCTGCCATGTCGGTCGATCCGCAAAAACTTCTCCGCGAGCTGTTCGACACAGCCATCGCCGCCGCCCACCCTCGTCAAGTCCTCGAACCCTACCTGCCCGCCGACCGCAGCGGCCGGGTCATCGTCATCGGTGCCGGCAAGGCCGCAGCCGCCATGGCCGAAGTGGTCGAGAAGTGCTGGCAGGGCGAAGTCTCCGGGCTTGTTGTCACACGGTACGGTCACGGTGCCAACTGCCAGAAGATCGAGGTGGTCGAAGCCGCCCACCCGGTCCCCGATGCCGCCGGCCTGGCTGTGGCAAAACGCGTGCTGGAACTGGTCAGCAACCTCAGTGAAGACGACCGCGTCATCTTCCTGCTGTCCGGCGGTGGCTCAGCACTGCTGGCCCTGCCCGCCGAAGGCCTGACCCTGGCCGACAAGCAGCAGATCAACAAGGCACTGCTGAAATCCGGCGCCACCATCGGCGAGATGAACTGCGTGCGCAAGCACCTCTCGGCGATCAAGGGCGGCCGCCTGGCCAAGGCCTGCTGGCCGGCCACGGTGTACACCTATGCCATTTCCGATGTCCCGGGCGACCTCGCCACGGTGATCGCCTCCGGCCCTACCGTGGCCGACCCGAGCACCTCGGCCGATGCCCTGGCCATCCTCAAGCGCTACAACATCGAAGCGCCCAAGGCCGTTATCGACTGGCTCAACAACCCCGCCTCGGAAACCGTCAAGGCCGACGACCCGGCCCTGGCCCGCAGCCACTTCCAGCTGATCGCCAAGCCCCAGCAGTCGCTCGAAGCCGCCGCGGTCAAAGCCCGCCAGGCCGGGTTCAGCCCGCTGATCCTCGGCGACCTGGAAGGCGAATCACGCGAAGTGGCCAAGGTGCACGCCGGTATCGCCCGGCAGATCGTCCAGCACGGCCAGCCGCTGAAAGCGCCCTGCGTGATCCTGTCCGGCGGCGAAACCACCGTGACCGTGCGCGGCAATGGCCGTGGCGGGCGCAATGCCGAGTTCCTGCTCAGCCTCACCGAAAGCCTGAAAGGCCTGCCGGGCGTGTACGCCCTGGCCGGTGACACCGACGGTATCGATGGCTCGGAAGAAAACGCCGGCGCCTTCATGACCCCGGCCAGCTACGCCCGCGCCGAAGCCTTGGGCCTGTCGGCCAGCGACGAGCTGGACAACAACAACGGCTACGGCTATTTCGCCGCCCTGGATGCGCTGATCGTCACCGAGCCGACCCGCACCAACGTCAACGACTTCCGCGCCATCCTGATCCTCGAGACTGCCCAATCATGACGCCTGATAAAAAAGTAAAGATCCTCGCCACCCTCGGCCCTGCGATCAAAGGCATCGACGACATCCGCCAACTGGTAGAAGCCGGGGTGAATATCTTCCGCCTCAACTTCAGCCACGGCGAGCATGCCGACCACGCCCTGCGCTACCAGTGGATCCGCGAAGTCGAGCAGCAACTGAACTACCCACTGGGTATCCTCATGGACCTGCAAGGGCCGAAGCTGCGCGTCGGCCGCTTTGCCGACGGCAAGGTGCAGCTGCAACGCGGCCAGGCCCTGCGCCTGGACCTGGACAACACCCCGGGCGACAGCCGCCGGGTCAACCTGCCGCACCCCGAGATCATCGCCGCCCTCGAGCCGGGCATGGACCTGCTGCTGGACGACGGCAAGCTGCGCCTGCGCGTCACCGCCAAGCACAGCGACGCCATCGACACCGAAGTGCTGGCCGGTGGAGAGCTGTCCGATCGCAAGGGTGTCAACGTGCCGCAAGCGGTGCTCGACCTCTCCCCGCTCACCGAGAAAGACCGCCGCGACCTGGCCTTCGGCCTGGAGCTGGGCGTGGACTGGGTGGCCCTGTCGTTCGTACAGCGCCCCGAAGACATCACCGAAGCACGCCAGCTGATCGGTGACCGTGCCTACCTGATGGCGAAGATCGAAAAGCCATCGGCAGTCGAACAGCTGCAAGCCATCGCGGAGCTTGCGGATGCGATCATGGTGGCCCGTGGCGACCTGGGCGTGGAAGTGCCGGCCGAAAGCGTGCCGCAAATCCAGAAACGCATCATCGGCACCTGCCGCCAACTGGGCAAACCGGTGGTGGTGGCCACCCAGATGCTCGAATCCATGCGCTTCTCGCCAGCGCCGACCCGCGCCGAAGTCACCGACGTGGCCAACGCCGTGGCCGAAGGTGCCGATGCGGTGATGCTGTCGGCCGAGACTGCCTCGGGTGAGTACCCGCTGGAAGCCGTGCAGATGATGAGCAAGATCATCCGCCAGGTGGAGAACGGCCCGGACTACCAGGCCCAGCTCGACGTTGGCCGGCCGAAGGCCGAGGCCACCGTATCGGACGCCATCAGCTGCGCCATCCGCCGTATCAGCGGCATTCTGCCGGTGGCGGTGCTGGTCAACTACAGCGAGTCGGGCGCCTCGACCCTGCGCGCGGCACGCGAGCGGCCACGGGCACCGATCCTCAACCTCACCCCGAACCTGGCCACCGCGCGTCGCCTGAGCGTGGCGTGGGGCGTGCACTCGGTAGTCAACGACCGCCTGCGCCAGGTGGACGAGGTTGTATCCACCGCACTGGAGATTGCCCAGGCACAAGGCATGGCCAGCCGTGGCGACACGCTACTGATCACCGCCGGTGTGCCTTTCGGCAAACCAGGGTCGACTAACACGCTGCGGATCGAGACCTTGATCTGAGATTTCGGGGGCGCCTTGCGCCCCATTCGCAGCACAAGGCTGCTCCTACAAAGGGACCGCGAAAACCTCCCGCTGCGCGGTCCCTTTGTAGGAGCAGCCTTGTGCTGCGAATGGAGGGCAAAGCCCTCCTCGTACACAGAAACACCACAACTGCGGAAAACCCGAGGCCCAAAGAGGCCCACCGCGCCCCATCAACCTCACTGACTGCCCCGATGTACACCAAAAATTTCGTCAACCCGTGCCCTGACTGGGCCACGGCGTTACTCAACGGCTTCAGCCAGGTGCTGCTGCTGCGCAACCCTCTGTGCGGCCTGTGCTGCCTGCTGGCCATCCTGCTGACCGCCCCCGGCCTGGTCGGTGGCGCCCTGCTCGGCGCCCTGGCCGGCCTGCTCACCGCCCAGGCTCGCGGCTACGACCGCGCCGACCGCCAGGCAGGCCTGTACAGCTACAACGGCGTGCTCATCGGCATCCTGATCAGCGCCGTGCTGCCCTGGTCGGTCATCCTGCCGCCACTGATCATCGCCGCTGGCGGCCTGTCCAGCATCATCACCCACCAGTGGCGCAAGCGTGGCGGCAAGCTGCTGATCGCCTACACCGCACCCTTCGTGCTGCTGGGCTGGGCCGTATTGCTGATCGCCAGCCCCTCGCCCAGCGGCTTCGTCGAAGCCGACCCGCTGTACGCGTTGGCGCGCGGCGTGGGCCAGATCTTCCTGCTCGACCAGCCCCTGGCCGGTCTGCTGATCGTCATCGGCATATTCATCGCAAACCCTTATACCGCAATGTGGGCGGTGATCGGCTCGGCCATCGGCGGCGGCGTGGCACTGTTCGCCGACCAGGCGCAAGCCGCCTGGCTGGGCCTGTATGGCTTCAACGCTGCACTGGCAGCACTGGCGTTCAGCAGGCAAGGTGAGAAGCCGTGGGTGACGCTGCTGGCCATCGCCCTGGCCCTGCTGCTGCAACCGCTGTTCAAGCTGCTACCGGTGCCCGGCCTGACCGCGCCCTTCGTCGTCGCCTGCTGGATCCTTGGCGTCGGACTGGCTCGGTTGAAACAACATTCATCGAATCAAGACTTGACGCTACATAGCTGAAGTTTACTCATTCTGCTACGAGCGTCTGATCCCGGCCCCTGCTGCGACCGGGTCGGCGACGTAAAGGTTGCTGTTCCGAGGGGGATGGGGATTGTCTTCGCCCTCGGATTCGTCGCTCGATGCTCCTGTGTAAAAGGTGCTCAAGTAGCCGTCAAGATCGAACCGGATCAATTCAAAACCAGCCCTCTTGAGCCCCTTGACTGCTTCGGGGGGAACAGTCCGCTCCGGGATATACAACTCGCCGAAGCGATAAAAATGCTCGGTGCCCAGGAAACTGTTCATGCCGGAATAATTGGCGTCTAGTTTTTCACCGGTGATCTTCGCCGCCCCTTTGAACACGAATTGTTCGAAATCGGCATTCTTCGTGGCTCGAAATACGATACGTTTCTGCTCGAAATTCTCGGGTCGACCCAGCGGTTTAAGATAGCCCCGTAGCGGCCGCTTCGGCAGCTTTAAATCTTTCAACAGCTTGGTAAGGCCAGTCCTGGCACGGCCAGAAGGGTCGCGAAAATTAACGGGATCGCCAGAACAGTACACATAGCAATTGACTCCGCCCGCAGCGAATGGGCTCAGGCTGTCAGGGCTCAGGAACCGCATGATGGCCGGGATATACAACCTGAGCCCGTTGCCCAGGAAGTAACCCTGTACTACTGGGTCGAACCACTGCCCCACGAACCGCAGTGCGCCGACAGCCTGCTGCGAGGAAAGCTGTCCGTAGGGCAGAAAAGACCATTCCCCTTGGCGCGAGCCTCGCTCGGCGACGATACTACCAACCTCATCAACCTGCAGCAGAGTTGTCTTGCCCGGACTCAGCAGCGAAAGCGGGACATCGGACATAGTGTTCGCTCCATACTCGATCGATTTTGCGCCCAATGATGCCCACTGGCGTAACTGAGGAAAACTATCAGTTCTATCAGGTCTGCCATGTGCCCCCACTCCCGTTACTTACCAAGACCCTCTAGGCTTGGCATTTTTTACCCGCGGAACCCGAGCCCATGTCCACCCCACAATCCCTGCGTGAACGCCTCTACATAATGGTCTTCCAGACCGACACCGTAGCCGGCCGGCGCTTCGACAAGATCCTCCTGCTGATCATCCTGGCCAGCCTGGTTACCGTCATCCTCGACAGCATCGACGAAGTGCACCAGGGCTACGCCGGCCTGCTGGCGGGTGTCGAGTGGGGCTTTACCGCGATCTTCCTGGCCGAGTACCTCACCCGCCTGTACTGCTCGCCCAAGCCTTTGCGCTACGCATTCAGCTTTTATGGCCTGGTCGATCTGCTGGCGATCGTGCCGGGGATCATCGCGCTGTACTACAGCGACGCCCAGTACCTGCTGATCATCCGCGTGATACGGATGCTGCGGATCTTCCGTGTGCTCAAGCTCAGCCCGTACCTCAAGCAGGCCCATTACCTGATGGAGGCGCTGCGCGGCAGCAAGCAGAAGATCATCGTGTTCCTGGTGACGGTATCGACCCTGGTGACGGTGTTCGGCACCTTGATGTATGTGATCGAAGGGCCTGAGCATGGCTTTACCAGCATTCCCAAGGGTATCTACTGGGCCATCGTTACCCTGACCACGGTAGGCTTTGGCGACATCGTGCCGAAGACCCCGCTGGGGCAGGTGCTGTCGTCGCTGGTGATGATTACCGGTTATTCGATCATTGCCGTGCCGACCGGGATCTTTACCGCCGAGCTGGCCAATGCCATGCGCGGGGAGCAGCTGCAGCATGATTGCCCGACTTGCAGCAAGAAAAGCCATGAGCATGGCGCGGCGTTCTGTTCGCGGTGCGGGAATGTGCTGTTTCCCAAACAATGATTCCGCCTGTTCCGGCCCTGTCGCCGGCAAGCCCGCCCGCACAGGATCACCACAGGCCCGAACCCTGCGCTGTCTCTGTAGGAGCGGGTTTACCCGCGAAAGGGCCGGCACAGGCAGAAGCATAACCAAAGTGTTTTTTGTTCTTTAACCCCCACAAACCCACCCGCTATAGTCGCAGGCAAACTGCCAACACCTTCTCGATAACAAGGAAGCAACGTGAAAAAACTCTTCACCGCCTCGCTGCTCGCCGCAGGCCTTGCCCTGGGCAATTTCGCCCAGGCTGCCCCCACCCTGCTCAACGTTTCCTACGACGTGATGCGCGACTTCTACAAGGACTACAACCCGGCCTTCCAGAAGCACTGGGAAGCCGAGCACAACGAGAAGGTCAACGTGCAGATGTCCTTCGGCGGCTCGAGCAAGCAGGCGCGAGCGGTGATCGATGGCCTGCCGGCCGATGTCATCACCATGAACATGGCCACCGACATCAACGCCCTGGCCGACAACGGCAAGCTGGTGCCGGACAACTGGGTAACCCGCCTGCCGAACAACAGCGCGCCGTTCACCTCGGCCACTGTGTTCATCGTGCGCAAGGGTAACCCCAAGGCGCTGAAAGACTGGCCCGACCTGCTCAAGGATGGCGTACAGGTGATCGTACCCAACCCCAAGACCTCGGGTAACGGCCGCTACACCTACCTGTCGGCCTGGGGCTATGTGCTCAAGCAAGGCGGTGATGAAAACAAGGCCAAGGACTTTGTCGGCAAGCTGTTCAAGCAGGCGCCGGTATTGGACACCGGTGGCCGCGCCGCCACCACCACCTTCATGACCAACCAGATCGGCGACGTGCTGGTGACCTTCGAGAACGAAGCCGAGATGATCGCCCGCGAGTTCGGCCGCGACCAGTTCGAAGTGGTCTACCCGAGCGTGTCGGCCGAAGCCGAGCCGCCGGTCAGCGTGGTCGACAAGGTGGTGGCGAAGAAAGGCACCCAGGCAGCGGCCGAGGAATACCTGAAGTACCTGTGGTCGCCAGCCGCACAGGAAATCGCCGCACAGAACTACCTGCGCCCGCGTGATGCGACGGTACTGGCCAAGTACACCGACCGCTTCCCGAAAGTGGACTTCCTGTCGGTGGAGAAGACCTTTGGTGACTGGCGCACCGTGCAGAAGACCCACTTCAATGATGGTGGGGTGTTTGACCAGATCTACACCAACAATCAGTAATTGATGCATGCAGGTCCGGCCCTATCGCCGGCAAGCCAGCTCCCACAGGGACTCCACAGTACTCAAGACCTGTGCAGTACCTGTGGGAGCTGGCTTGCCGGCGATAGGGCCGGTACAGGCAACATCAGACCTGGCGGAATACCAGGGCCTTCAAGCCCCCCGCCGGGTCCACGTCAGGAAACTCCGGCGGGTTCTCCAGCCGCTCGACAAATGCCAGCGACGGCGCCTGCTCCGCCATCCCCTCGATCAGAAACTCTGGCCCGATGCCCGGGTCGTTCACGCATGCCAGCACCGTCCCGCCCTCGCTCAACAACTCCGGCAAGCGCCGCAGAATCTTCGCGTAATCCTGGGTCAGCACAAAACTGCCGCGCTGGAAGGTCGGTGGGTCGATGATGATCAGGTCGTAAGGCCCGTACTTGCGCACCTTGCCCCACGACTTGAACAGCTCGTGCCCCAGGTAGGCCACCCGCGACGCATCGTGGCCATTGAGGCGGTGGTTGTCGCGGCCCCGGGACAACGCCGACTTGGCCATGTCCAGGTTAACCACCTGCTGGGCGCCACCGGCAATCGCCGCCACCGAGAAACCGCAGGTGTAGGCAAACAGGTTCAGCACGCGCTTGCCCGCCGCCTGCTCGCGAACCCAGCGCCGACCATAGCGCATGTCGAGGAACAGGCCATTGTTCTGCCGCACGCCCAGGTCCAGCAGGTAGGCCAGCCCATCCTCGACCACCTCGCGCTGCTGGCACGGTTCGCCCAGCAGCCACTGGCCCGGGCTGTCGGGCAGGTAGCGATGCTGGAGAAGGATGGCTTGACCAGTCCACTGTGGACGCTCGGCGAGCGTGAGCAGCATGGATTCCAGTTCGGCTAGCTGGCCGTCAGGCGGCTCACGGAACAGGGCGACCGACAGCACGCCTTGCAGCCAGTCCACGGTGACCTGCTCCAGGCCCGCCCAGCAGCGGCCGCGGCCGTGGAACAGGCGGCGGGTTTCCTGCGGGGCAGGGTCGAGGGCGGCGAGCAGGTGTTGCTCCAGAGTCTGGATCGGCGAAGTCATCATGGGTCGCAAGCTGGCAAAAGCGGCATTCTACCTCCAGAGGGCGCTTCGCGCCCTATCGCCGGCAAGCCAGCTCCCACAGGTCCTGCGCAAGCTTTGAGAACTGTGCATTACCTGGGAGCAACTTGTACTGCCTGTACTGGCCTCATCGCCGACAAGCCAGGCTCCTATAGGTACTGCGCATGGCTTGAGCCCGATGCGGTCGAAGTGGGAGCTGGCTTGCCGGCGATAGGCCGCAAAGCGGCCTCAATGGCCCTTGACCGCTATCGTCCTGGGCCGGAACCACCACCCCTGCTGCATCCCCGCCGCCGCCAGCAGGATCAACGCCACCCCCAGCCACTGCAACGGTGCCAGCCGGTGCCCGAACGCCACCCAGTCCACCAGAATCGCCGCAATCGGGTAGATGAACGACAGCGCCCCGGTCAACGCCGTGGGCAAGCGCTGGATGGCGCTGTACAGCAACACGTACATCAAGCCGGTGTGCACCATGCCCAAGGTCACCAGGCTGGCCAGCGCCGGCACTTCACCCGGCAACCCGCCAAGCTTGACCCACGGCGCCAGCAACAGCGCACCCGTGGCCACCTGGATCAGCGCGATCAGGTGCGGTGGCGTGCCACTCAGGCGTTTGATGATCAACGCCGCGATGGCATACAGGAAGGCCGCCCCCAGCGCCAGCGCAATGCCCAGCAAATAGTCCTCGCCGCCACCCTGCCCCGCGCCATGGGCACTGACGATGGCCAGCATGCCGAGGAACGCCACGCTCAGCCAGGTGACCTTGGCCAGGGTGATCTTCTCGCCCAGGAACACCGCCGCCAGCCCCACCAGCATGAACGGCTGCACGTTGTACACCGCCGTGCCGATGGCAATCGATGCCCGCGAGTAGGAGGCGAACAGCAACACCCAGTTGCCGACAATGGCCAAACCGCTGGCAATCGCCAACAGGAACGCCGTACGGCTTATCGCGCCAGGCCGCAGAAAGCCGAACCCCGCGCAAATCGCCAGCAAGGTCACGGCACCGAACACGCAACGCCAGAACACCACCTCCAGCACCGGCTGGCCAGATACCAGCACGAACCAGCCGATGGTCCCGGAAATCAGCATGGCGGCAACCATTTCCAGCGAGCCACGACGCAATGAACTGTCCATCTCAAACCTCCTGTTGACGATGGCAACAGTATGCAAAGGTTGTCGGCGAGCCTTCCAGCGCATAACGAAGGAAGATTGGCCAGTTTGCCTTTACTATCAAGGCAAATAACGCGAATAACCTGATTGAGGTGACCATGACCGATGCCATCGACCAACTGCTGATCAACGCGCTGATGGAAGACTCGCGCCGCTCGCTCAAGGCCCTGGCGCAGATCAGCGGGCTGTCTTCACCCAGCGTCAGCGAACGCCTGCGTCGCCTGGAGGAACGCGGCGTGTTGCGCGGTTACACCGTAGAGGTCGACCCACGCGCCTTTGGCTACCAACTGCAGGCCATCGTGCGCATCCGCCCGCTACCCGGGAAGCTGCAGGAGGTGGAACGGCAGATCATCGCCATTCCCGAATTCACCGAGTGCGACAAGGTAATTGGCGAAGACTGCTTCATTGCCCGCCTGCATGTTCGCTCGATGGAGCAACTGGACACCCTGCTCGACCGCCTCTATACGGTGGCCGAAACCAATACGGCGATCATCAAGAAGACACCGGTCAAGCGGCGGTTGCCGCCGATGGATTGAATCTGCCTGTGCGGGCCTCTTCGCGGGTAAACCCGCTCCCACAGGATTTCGACCGACCTGAATGCTACGGGGTACTTGTGTGCGGGTTTACCCGCGAAGAGGCCAGCACAGGAAAAAGTTGACCAATTTTTGTACACAAGAATGTCACCTTAAGTGCCGTTTTTGTGTGCACTTTTCAAGATTGCGCCCCAATAGGTTACACACTTCCCACAAATTATTCTGACCAAACGATCAACAAAATTACCTTCGGGAAATTTAAATCTGTTCATTTGGTCAACTTATACTCTCTTCATTTCATGAACTTACAACTCAACAAGGTAAGTTCAAAATGATGGCCAACTGAAGTTTGCTTTTTCCTTGGCATGGAACTCGCTTTTGTGTGTTCGTGTTTTGTATACAAACCAAGCAAAACATAAATACACAAGAACCCGCGACGCCGACTCAACATCGGCCGCCGCGCCCCAAACCCTGAGATGCCAACGCTGCACCGACGAGATGGCGAGCCCGTGCGCATGCCCGCTCATCGCAGTCCACGTGCATCAGGAGCCCGCCGGAATGAGTACCAGCTTCGACCTTGCCCCTGAACTATCCGTCGCCAGCACCCACCCCGCGTCCACTCTCGCCGGCAGCCAGCCGGAACTCGCCCTGAGCCCGCGCCTGCATAACCGCGACCTCGCGCCGACGCGCATCGAAGGTCGCCGCTGGGGCGGCTACAGCATCTTTGCGCTGTGGACCAATGATGTGCACAACATCGCCAACTACTCGTTCGCCATGGGCTTGTTCGCCCTCGGCCTGGGTGGCTGGCAGATCCTGCTGTCGCTGGCCATCGGCGCGGCGCTGGTGTACTTCTTCATGAACCTGTCCGGCTACATGGGGCAGAAGACCGGCGTACCATTCCCGGTCATCAGCCGCATCGCCTTCGGCATCCATGGTGCGCAGATTCCGGCGTTGATTCGTGCGGTCATCGCCATCGCCTGGTTCGGCATCCAGACCTACCTGGCTTCGGTGGTGCTGCGCGTGCTGCTCACCGCTGTATGGCCGCAAATGGCAGCCTACGACCACGACAGCATCCTCGGCCTGTCGAGCCTGGGCTGGGTGTGTTTCGTGTCGATATGGCTGGTGCAGCTGGTGATCCTGGCCTATGGCATGGAGATGGTGCGCCGCTACGAGGCCTTTGCCGGCCCGGTGATACTGCTGACCGTCGCCGCCCTGGCGGTGTTCATGTACTTCAAGGCCGACGCCCGCATCGCCTGGTCGGTGGCCGAACCGCTGACCGGCTACGAGATGTGGCGCAACATATTTGCCGGCGGCGCGCTGTGGCTGGCGATCTACGGCACCCTGGTGCTGAACTTCTGTGACTTCGCCCGCTCCTCGCCATGCCGCAAGACCATCCGCGTCGGCAACTTCTGGGGCCTGCCGGTGAACATCCTGGTGTTCGCCGTGATCACCGTGGTGCTGTGCGGCGCGCAGTTCCAGATCAACGGCCAGATCATCGACAGCCCGACCCAGATCGTCGCGGCCATCCCAAGTACAGCGTTCCTGGTACTGGGCTGCCTGGCCTTCCTGATCGTGACGGTGGCGGTGAACATCATGGCCAACTTCGTCGCCCCGGCCTTCGTCCTCAGCAACCTGGCACCGCGTCACCTGAACTTCCGCCGCGCCGGGCTGATCAGCGCCACCCTGGCGGTGCTGATCCTGCCGTGGAACCTGTACAACAGCCCACTGGTGATCGTGTACTTCCTGTCCGGCCTGGGTGCCCTGCTCGGCCCGCTGTACGGGGTGATCATGTCCGACTACTGGTTGCTGCGCAAAGGCTGCATCAACGTGCCGCAGCTGTACAGCGAAGACCCGGCTGGCGCCTACCACTACACCAAGGGCATCAACCTGCGCGCCGTGGCCGCCTTCGTGCCGGCCGCCCTGCTGGCCATCGTCCTGGCCCTGGTGCCCAACTTCCATGGCGTGGCGCCATTCTCCTGGCTGATCGGTGCCGGCATCGCCGCCGCACTTTACCTGCTGATCGCCCCACGCAAACACCAATACCAGGACGTCAGCGGCGAATGCATCGCCGTGGACCACAGCAGCCATTGACCAGGGAGGACTACCCATGCGCATTCTGATCGCCAACGTCAACACCACCGAAGCCATCACCGAAGCCATTGCCGAACAGGCCCGTGCGGTGGCAGCGCCCGGCACGGAAATCATCGGCCTCACCCCATGGTTCGGTGCCGAGTCGGTGGAGGGCAACTTCGAAAGCTACCTGGCCGCCATCGCGGTGATGGACCGAGTGCTGGCCTACGAAGGCCCTTATGATGCCGTGATACAGGCGGGTTACGGCGAACATGGCCGCGAAGGCTTGCAGGAACTGCTGAACGTACCGGTGGTGGACATCACCGATGCAGCCGCCAGCACGGCGATGTACCTGGGCCATGCCTACTCGGTGGTGACCACCCTGGACCGCACCGTGCCGCTGATCGAAGACCGCCTGAAGCTCTCCGGCCTGTATGACCGCTGCGCATCTGTACGCGCCAGCGGGCTGGCAGTGCTGGAGCTGGAAGCCGACCCGCAGCGCGCGGTGGAGGCGATTGTCGAGCAGGCAGAACGCGCCGTGCGTGACGACAAGGCCGAGGTGATCTGCCTGGGTTGCGGCGGCATGGCCGGTTTGGACGAGCAGATCCGCCAGCGCACCGGCGTGCCGGTGGTGGATGGTGTGAGTGCGGCGGTGACCATGGCCGAATCGCTGGTGCGCATGGGCTTGAGTACCTCCAAGGTCCGTACCTATGCCACGCCACGGGTGAAGAAAGTGGTGGGTTGGCCGGTGCGGTTCGGGCGCTAACCTTCTATTTGCCTGTGCAGGCCCTTTCGCGGGCTTGCCCGCGAAGAGGCCGGTATAGGCAAACCATCACCAGCGGATCAGGTCGGGCAACTATGCGCACCATCATTCAGGCCCTGACGCACGTTGCGGCTGAGCAGGCTGGCCTTGCCGTCGTGCCAGGTCAGGGTCAGGACGTAGAGGGTGTCGAAGTCGTCGCCGCTCCAGTCCTCGGTGATCACCCGCTTTTCACCGAGGGCCTTGCCAGCCACGGCATTGATCAGGTCAGGGAGGTAGCCATGCGACCAGGCGGTGTACACGGTCGCGTTACGGTACTTGTCGCGCAGCAGCTCTTCGGCCAGCGCGTCGGTGTCGTTGGCGCCATAGTCGATGTTTACCGGCAGGCCCAGGCGAATGGCGCTGGGGCTGATGGTCATCAGCGGGCGAATGTAGCTGTAGCTTTGGTCCTTGCTGCCTTCCTCGACATGCCGCGAGGGGTTGGCAGCGAACACGTAGTCGGCCTTGCCAAAGCGCTCGGGGAGCAGGGTAGCCAGGTCCAGCGCACGGTTGAGGCCCTGGCAGTTCAACTGGCCCAGCCCCTCGCCCGGCTTCTCGGCGTGGCGCAGGAACACAAGGGTCTGGGTGCCATCCACCGGTTGCGCCCGGCTTTCGACTGCTTCCAGCGCCAGCGGTACGGCTATGGCTGTAAGCGTCAGGCTCAGCAACCAGTGACGACGACGGCGGAAGAATGTTGGCAACTTCATCAAAACAGGCCCATGTGGCAGAAAGAATCGGGTAGACCCGCCACATCACCCCGCCAACAGCACCGCGGGGCATCCTTGTAGTGAATGCCATCCTTGGCAACGAGTGAGGGTGAGAGTGCCCTGAACCCGTTTGGTTCCTCCCTGGAGGTGGATGCCGTTCCCTAGGCAAGGCTTAGATTAGAGGATGGGTGTTGCTGAAATGTGTCCGTTCGTTACTCGTTGCTCTCGCTGATTACCGTTACGGTGGCCCGGCTGCTTGTTCCATAGAGACAGAGTCGAGAATGGTTACATCAAATACCTGCTCGATAACCTGCTTTGGGCCTTGATTCAGACTCCAGGTGAAGAACACCAGAAAGCCCAGCAAGAACACGAAGAGAATCGAGCCCACGAGACTTTGTGCCACACCCGACCATATGGCTCTTACCCTTTGCGCAGGCGGGAATACGCAGCCTCGAATGCTGCCTTCAGTTCCGAACGGGTCTTTCGGGAGTTGGTAACCACACTCGCCAGTTCGCGTGGTAACGAGATTTCCATTCGCGCGCCTGATGCCACCAACAGCGCGTTCGCTTTGCGTACCACCCGTGAGGAAAAATGCGATTTCATGGATAGGCTACCCTCTTCACTCAGTGAGTCTGCAAGGTTAGCCGTACCCGGGAGGCACCTCAATCAGACACTGGCCGACAGCGCGTGTAGTCCTTTTCCTCAATCATCCCGTGTCAGCACTTCCAGCAATTCGATCTCGAAGGTCAAATCCGAATTCGGCGGAATCGCCCCCACGCTGCGTTCGCCATAGCCCAGGTGCGCCGGTACCAGCAACTTGCGCTTGCCGCCAACGCGCATACCCATCAGGCCTTGATCCCACCCCTTGATTACCCGACCAGTGCCGATCACGCACTGGAACGGCTTGCCGCGCGACCAGGACGAGTCGAACTCGCTGCCGTCGGCCAGCCAGCCGGTGTACTGGGTGGTGATCAGGGCGCCTTTGACGGCGGCTTTGCCATCCCCCTCCACAAGGTCGATGATCTGCAGTTCTTGGCTCACGGGGCATACTCCAACGCTGGAAACAAAGCCGCCCTTTTCTCAGGAATGCAACGGTTTGGCAAGTTCGCGTGGCGTTTCGTGCTGGCGCATCGATCACAGCACGCCGCCTGAATCAGCCGAGCTGCTCGAAGGCTTCCTGGCCAGTCAGTTCCTTGGTCTGGTTGGCGAAGCAATACCAGGCGGGTTTCTGTTCGACGAAGATCTGCAAGTCGAAATGCCATTCCTGGTCGCCGTCGAGCAGGCCGACCGGCACGGCGTGGAAGTCATTGGCCTTGAGCCGGTAGTACAGGTGCGTGCCGCACTGGCCGCAGAAGCCGCGCTGGGCCCAATCGGAAGACTCATAGATGCTGGGCGCGCGCCCTTCAATCACCGGTGGCTGGCTGCAATGCACCACCAGCAATGGGCCGCCGGTCCATTTGCGGCACATGCTGCAGTGGCAGGCGCTGATATGGGTATTGTCGACGGTGACCTTGAGCCGGGTGGCGCCGCACAGGCAGGTGCCGTGTTTTTCCAGGGCCATGGCTGGCTCCTTGAGCGGAAGATGGGCCAGCAAGTATAGATGCCTGTACCGGTCTCATCGCCGGCAAGCCGGCTCCCACCCCGACCGCGCCGTTCTCAGGCCAGTGCAGTACCTGTGGGAGCTGGCTTGCCGGCGATGAGGCCGGCACAGGCAGCACAAGACAGTTGCCCAAGGTCAGATGTACACCGTACCGCGCAGGTACAACGCCGCACGCCCGCTGATGATCACCCGGCCGTTACCCGGCACTTCGCACTGCAGCTGCCCTTTGCGCGCCCCACCCTGCTCGCAGCTCAGCACGTTCCTACCCAGACGCTCGGCCCATATCGGCGCCAGCGAGGTGTGCGCCGAGCCAGTCACCGGGTCTTCGTTCACGCCGACCCGCGGGCCGAACCAGCGGGTGACGAAATCAAAGCCACGGCCTGCCGCGGTAACGGCGATACCGCGCACATCGAAGGCCAACAGCGCAACGAAATCCGGCTTCAGGGTGTCGAGCAACAGGGCGTCATCGATCACCACCACATAGTCGTCACTGCGGTACAGCGCCTGTGCCTGGCCCAGGCCCAGCGCCTGCAACAGGCCCGGCAGCATGTCCACGGCGACCGGCTGCTTGGCCGGGAAGTCCATGGCCAGCAGCCCGTCAGCGTTGCGGCTGACCCGCAGCTCGCCACTGCGGGTGTTGAAACGCAGCACCTGCGCCTGCTCGCCCAGCTGTTCGAACAGCACATAGGCCGAGGCCAGGGTGGCATGGCCGCACAGGTCGACTTCCACGGTCGGGGTGAACCAGCGCAGGTCGAAGGTTTCGCCGTTGCGCACGAAGTAGGCGGTTTCCGAGAGGTTGTTCTCTTCGGCAATGCGCTGCAGCACGTCGTCCGGCAGCCAGCTTTGCAGTGGGATCACTGCCGCCGGGTTGCCCCCGAACGGCTCGGCGGAAAACGCATCGACCTGGAAGATTTCAAGTTGCATGCACACACTCCTTGTTGCCCGATCGCTGCCAGGCAGATGTATGAAAAGGGTTACTGGCGTACCGGAGTCAATACGGCTTCGCCGGCAAAGAACGCCTGCAGGTTGCGCAGCACCAGGGTCACCGTATCGCGCGCCGCCTCCGGCGACTGGCCGGCCACGTGGGGGGTGAGCACGGTGTTGCCAAGGGCCTTGAGGGCATCGGGTACAGCCGGCTCGTCGTCGAACACATCCAGTGCCGCACCAGCCAGCTGGCCATGCTGCAGCGCGGCCACCAGGGCCTGGGTGTCGACCACGCTGGCTCGGGCGATATTCACCAGGTAGCCCTCGGCCCCCAGGGCCTCGAGCACCTGTGCATCGACCAGGTGACGAGTGTTGGCTCCCCCGGGGGTTGCCACCACCAGGATGTCGACGGCGTCGGCCAGGTGCTGCGGGCTGTCGTACCAGGTGTAGGGCACATCCTGGCGCGGCGTGCGGCTGTGGTAGCTGACGGGCATGGCGAAGCCCAGATGGGCGCGCCTGGCGATGGCCAGGCCCACCGCACCAAGGCCGAGAATGCCAAGGCGCTTGCCACTCACCGAGGGGCTGATCACCCGGTTCCATTCGCCCCGGCGGGTACTGGCATCGGCGCGGGGAATGTCGCGCAACAGCGCCAGCAGCAGGGCGAGGGTGTGGTCGGCGACCGCTTCGGCATTGGCCCCGGCGCCGTTGGTGACAGTGATGCCGCGCGCAGCGGCCGCGGCCAGGTCAACCTGTTCGTAGCCAGCACCGATCACGCAGATGATCTGCAGTTTGGACAGCGTGTCGATTTCGCTGGCAGTCAGGCCCAGCGGGCCGCGGGTGAGCACAGCATCTACTTCATGGGCATGGCGCTGGATGGCCTCGGCCCGCAGTTGCGGCGAAGGGGCACGGATCAAACGGTAGCCGGCCTGCTCCAGCATGGGCAGGTAATCATCGACGGTTTCCACCAGCACCAGGACTGTCTTGTGCATGCCACCTCCGGGTCAGTTCGAGGCGACATTATGCGGAGTCACCGGCCAGTACAGTCAACCGAAATAAAGAGGTGAAACTGCACTGTTCTGCTTAGCTCTGCTCTGCTCTGCTCTGCTCTTGCTCTTGCTCTTGCTCTTGCTCTTGCTCTTGCTCTTGATCTTGATCTTGATCTTGATCTTGATCTTCGCGACTTCAGGAGGCCGAGCAGAGGTCTTGCGGAGGGAGGTGACGGGCATGGATGCCCGTCAAGCGCTGAGGCCCCATGGATGGGGCCTGCAGCGCGTACTCCCGGGAGCAAGACCGGCGCGAGGGAACCCCGGAGCGCAGCGGAGGGGCCGGATGATGGGAGCGCAGCGTTTTTTGGTTACTTTTTGCCGCGTTTGGCAAAAAGTGACTCGCCGTAAGGGCGAAAAGGTGAGTATGCGTCGCCATCGTAAATGGACTATGCGCGAGATCAAGACCAGTACTTTTCCGCTCTTCGCTCTTCGCTCGCCGCTTTCAAGCGTGGGCATCAACAACAAGGTTAACATTCATTTTCGAAGGTGGCGCTTATTCACCTTTCCGCCCTTACGGCGGGTCACTTTTTGTCAAACGCGACAAAAAGTAACCAAAAAACGCTGGCTCCTATCATCCGGCCCCTACGCTGCGCTCCGGGGTTCCCTCGCTACGGGCCTGCTCCCGGGAGTACGCGCTGCAGGCCCCATCCATGGGGCCTCAGCGCTTGACGGGCATCCATGCCCGTCACCTCCCTCCGCAGTCCCTTCGCTCGGCCTCCTGAAGTCGCAATCGGCGGCGCCTGGACTACCGCGCGCTTAAAAGCAAAAGCAAAAGCAACGGCAACGGCAACGGCAACGGCAACCTTGCAATTATTGGGCGAACGCACGCCCCAGACCACCCGGCACACCGCTGCTGTCAGTCTCCTGCCACGGTCCATCCGGGCTCAGCGACCAGCTCCAGCCGTTGTTGAAGCGGTAGTAGGTCCGCTGGCGGTAGAAGGTATTGGGCTTCTTCTCCAGCACATACACACCCAGCTTCGGGTCCCAATGGCTCGCCCCGCCAGGCGGCGGCGCGAAGCTGGCCGAGGTGCGTGGCATCGGCTTGGGCGTGGCCGCAGGCTTGCTCGGCGCGGGGGCCGGCTGCCTGTCCGGCAAGGGCTTGACCGCCGGCCCCGGCGGCGGCAGGCGCTCGATCGGTGGTTCGGGCTGCTCGTACGGCTCATGCACCGTACACGCAGACAAACCCAGGGCCAGGGTGATCAGGGTCAGGCGGACGATGCTGTGCATGGCATTGCTCTCTTACGGGTCGGGGCTGTCGATGGTCAGGTGCTGGATGGCCTGGGTGGCGCTGGGCAATGGCGTGCCCTGGCCAATCCACTCGCCATGGGTTGGCTGGCCAGCGCGTGATACACGTGCAACGAGTTGGACTTCGGCAAAGTCCGACAGTTTCATCTGCGGCATCATGGCGTCAGCATCGGACAGTTCCACCTCGATCGGCAACTGCGCCACGGTCACCCGCTTGGCCGCCAGCGGCATGGGTGGGCCATTGCTGGCGCGGGCGAAGATGAATACCGTGTCGTCCGGCTTGACCTTGTCCTTCAACGCCGCAGCCAGTTCCACGCGCACCTTCAAGCGAGCCGCCACGGGCGCCGCAGCCTGCCCCGGCGAACCGCCCAGGCGCTCGGCAGCGCGGTCGATACCGCCCTGTAGCGCCGCACGCGAGGTATCGCCTTCCGGCAGTTGCGCCAGCAGGCGCTTCCAGTAATCGATGGCTTCCTGGTAACGCTCGCCCTCGAAGGCAGCGATACCACGCAGGCCCAGGCTGGTCACTTCGTTGGGGTCGGCTTTCAGCGCCTCGTCAGTCAGCGCCTGCAGCTGCGGGCTCCATTTCTTGTCGGCAGCGAAGTACAGCGCCTGTGCCCATTGCCCGAGCAATTCGGGCTGGCGACCGGCCAGGGCCACGGCGCGCTCGAATGTACGCGCGGCATCGGCGGGGCGCTGCTCGGCCATGTAGGCTCGGCCCAGGAAGTACACGGCCTCGGCCGAATCCGGCTGGGCCTGCACCACCCGCTCCAGGCGGGCAGTCATTTCTTCCATCGATTTGGGCGCTTCGGCAAACTCCTGGGTCAGCTCAACCTTGTCGGCCGCGCCGAAATGCAGGTACAGCCCCAATGCCAGCAGCGGCACCAGCAGCGCCGCCAGCAACGGCAGGGCCTTGCCCAGGTGCCCCTGGCGCGGGGCCTCGGCACCTTCGGTATCCGCCAGCAGCTCACGGGCGGCCTCGTCACGGCCTTTGGCCATTTGCGCCTCATCGAGCACGCCGGCGGCCTGCTGGGCAGCCAGTTCGGCGACGCGTTCCTGGTACAGGGCCACGTTCAGGGCGGTGCGGTCTTCTTCCTGCTGGCGGCCACGGCCACGCAGGATCGGGATCAGCAGGAAGCTGAGGGCAGCGAGCAGCAGCAGGCCCGCGCTGAGCCAGAATTCAATCATGGGTCTGTTCTTTTTCCAGCAATTTGGCGAGACGCTCGCGTTCTTCGGCGGACAACTCATTGGCGCCCTGCACGGCCGCACTGCGGCGCCGGCGCACGATCAGCGCCAGCACCACGAAACCACCAGCCAGCAAAATCCCCGGGCCGAACCACAGCAGCCAGGTACGCCCGCTGAGCGCCGGCTTGTAGCGCACGAAGTCGCCATAGCGGTCGACCATGAAGTCGACGATCTGCTGGTTGCTCTTGCCCTCGCCGAGCATGCGGAAGATTTCCCGACGCAGGTCGGCGGCAATCGGCGCGTTGGAGTCGGCGATGTCCTGGTTCTGGCACTTGGGGCAGCGCAGCTCTTTGGTCAGCTGCTGGTAGCGCTCACGCTCGGCATCGTCGCGGAACTGGTAGGTGTCGATGGCCGCCTTGGCCACGCCTGCCAGGCTCAACCCCATGAAGAGCCCCAGCACCGCAGCTGCCAGCCCCCGCTTCATGGCCTGGCCTCATCGACCAGGCCCTGGTACAGCGGCGCCAGCTGCTCACGCCAGACCGTGGCATCGACCACGCCCACGTGCTTGTAGCGGATGATGCCCTTGGCATCGATCAGGAAGGTTTCCGGCGCGCCATACACGCCCAGGTCCAGGCCCAGGCTGCCCTGCTCGTCACGAATGTCCAGCTGGTACGGGTTGTGGAACTCGGCCAGCCACTTCAGGGCCGCCGCATTGTCGTCCTTGTAGTTGACGCCGTGGATCACCACACCCTGCTGGGCCAGCTGGTTCAGGTACGGGTGCTCTACCTTGCACGACGGGCACCAGGTGGCCCACACGTTGACCAGTGCCGGGCGGCCCCGCAAGTCGGCCTCGGTCAGGGTACGGTCGCCCTGGG
Source organism: Pseudomonas shirazica (assembly GCF_015168335.1). Classification (NCBI taxonomy): domain Bacteria; kingdom Pseudomonadati; phylum Pseudomonadota; class Gammaproteobacteria; order Pseudomonadales; family Pseudomonadaceae; genus Pseudomonas; species Pseudomonas shirazica. Next base: position 1,176,921 of record NZ_CP063456.1, on the reverse strand, counting down.
TCGAGGCCAGGGAAAACGCCGGGAACGGCTTGCCGATCATTGCCGAGGGCAGCTCGTCGGGCTTGAGGAACAGCCCTTTGTAGAGGAACACCGCCACCAGCAGGAATACCGCCAGGGGGACTACCATGATCCAACGCTTCATGCAGCTGCTCCAGACACGCCCAGGGCATCACGCACCCGGGTCTTGACCTTGACGCGATAGCGCCGGTCGAGGGCCGCCAGCAACCCGCCCAGGCCGGTCAGCAGACCGCCCAGCCAGATCCAGCGGACGTAAGGCTTGATATGCACGCGTACTGCCCAGGCGCCGTTCTCCAGCGGCTCGCCGAGGGCAACGTACAGGTCGCGGGTAAAGCCGGCGTCGATGCCGGCTTCGGTCATCATCGACTGCTGCACGGTGTACAGGCGCTTCTCCGGGTGCAGGGTGGTCACTTCACGGCCATCGCGGCTGACCACCACGGTGCCCTTGTCGGAGATGAAGTTCGGCCCTTCGAAGTGCCGGCCCCCCTGGAACAGGAAGTGGTAACCGCCCAGCTCCACGCTCTCGCCCGGTGCCATGCGCAGGTCGCGTTCAGCGCTGTTGTTGCTCGACAGCACCACGCCCAGCGCGCACACCGCCAGGCCCAGGTGCGCCAGCTGCATGCCCCAGTAGCTGCGACCCAGGCCAGGCAGGCCCTTGAGCAGGCCTTTGTGACGGGTCTTGTCGAGAATGTCGCGCAGCCCGCCAAGCACCACCCAGGCGGCCAGGGCGAAGGCGGTCAGGGTCGGCCAGTCGAAGTCGTCGACGATAAAGCCTGCCACCGGCGCGAGGATGGCGCTGCCGAGCAGCACCGGGGTCATCATGCTGGCCAGCCATTTGCCGGGGGTGTCTTTCCAGCGCACCACCACGCCCACGCCCAGCACCACCATCAGCAGTGCCATCAGCGGCAGGAACAAGGCATCGAAATACGGTGGGCCGACCGACAGCTTGGCACCGGTCAACGCATCGAGCACCAGCGGGTAGAGGGTGCCGAGCAGAATCATCGAGGCCGCCACTACCAGCACCAGGTTGTTGGCCAGCAGCAGCGTCTCGCGCGACCACAGGGCAAAGCCGACCTGGCTCTTGACCACCGGTGCGCGCAGGGCGAACAGAGTGAGCGAACCACCGACCACGAACAGCAGGAAGATCAGGATGAAAATGCCCCGCGACGGGTCGGCGGCAAACGCATGCACCGAGGTCAGGACACCGGAGCGCACCAGGAAGGTACCCAGCAGGCTCAGCGAGAACGCGGCAATCGCCAGCAGCACGGTCCAGCTCTTGAATACCCCGCGCTTTTCGGTCACCGCCAGCGAGTGGATCAGCGCCGTACCCACCAGCCAAGGCATGAACGAGGCGTTTTCCACCGGGTCCCAGAACCACCAGCCACCCCAGCCAAGTTCATAGTAGGCCCACCACGAACCCAGGGTAATGCCGACACCGAGGAAGGCCCAGGCAACGATGGTCCAGGGCCGCGACCAGCGCGCCCAGGCGGCGTCCAGGCGGCCACCGAGCAAGGCGGCGATGGCGAAGGCGAAGGCCACCGAGAACCCGACGTAGCCCATGTACAGCATCGGCGGGTGGACGATCAGGCCAAAGTCCTGCAACAGCGGGTTGAGGTCGCGGCCATCGGTCGGCACCTGCGGCAGCAGGCGCTGGAAGGGGTTGGAAGTGATGATCAGGAAGCTCAGGAAGCCCACGCTGATCATGCCCATTACCGCAAGCACGCGGGCCAGCATCACCTGCGGCAACTGCCGCGAGAACACAGACACGGCGAAGGTCCAGCCGCCGAGGATCAGCGCCCACAGCAGCAGCGAACCTTCGTGCGCCCCCCACACGGCACTGAACTTGTAGTACCAGGGCAAGGCGCTGTTGGAGTTGCTGGCCACATAGGCGACCGAGAAGTTGTCGGTCATGAAGGCATGGGTCAGGCAGGCGAAGGCAAAGGCCAGAAAGGCGAACTGCCCCCAGGCAGCCGGTCGCGCCAGGCTCATCCACAGGCTGTCGCCACGCCAGGCGCCGAGCAGCGGCACGCTGGCCTGCACGGCAGCAAAGCAGATGGCCAGGATCATCGCCAGCTGGCCGAGTTCGGGGATCACCAGCGCCGCGTTCATGGCCTGGCCTCCCCGCCGGTGGCGGCCTGGCCGCTTTCCTTCAGGGCCTTGGTAACCTCGGGCGGCATGTACTTCTCGTCGTGCTTGGCCAGTACTTCATCGGCCACCACCACGCCATCGGCGTTGAGCTTGCCGAGGGCGACGATGCCCTGCCCTTCGCGGAACAGGTCGGGGAGGATGCCACGGTAGGTGATCGGCACCGACTTGTTGAAGTCGGTGACCACGAAGCGCACGTCCAGCGAATCGGACGAACGCTGTACCGAACCTTTCTCGACCATGCCGCCGGCGCGGATGCGGGTGTCCAGCGGCGCTTCGCCGTTGGCGATCTGGGTCGGGGTGTAGAACAGGTTGATGTTTTGCTGCAATGCGCTCAAGGCAAAGCCGACGGCAACCCCGACGCCGACCAGCAGGCCGACGATGAGCAACAGGCGTTTCTTGCGCTGCGGATTCACTGGTTGTTCTCCCGGCGCAAACGGCGCGCCTCATCTTGCAGGTAGCGACGGCGGGCCAGCACGGGCGTGGCGACATTCAGCGCCAGCACCGCCAGGCAGATGCCATAGGCCGTCCACACGTACAGGCCATGGTGGCCCATGGCGAGAAAGTCACCGAAGGTGGCGAAACTCATTGTGCGGCCCTCCGCCCCAGGCTGTTCAATACTTCATCCTTGACCCAACTGGCGCGCGCTTCGCGCTTGAGTACTTCAAGGCGCATGCGCAGCAACAGCACCGCGCCGAAGAAGCAGTAGAAGCCCAGCGCCGTGCACAGCAGCGGCAACCACATTTCTGCGGGCATCGCCGGCTTTTCGGTGAGGGTGAAGGTGGCGCCCTGGTGCAGGGTGTTCCACCACTCCACCGAGTACTTGATGATCGGGATGTTCACCACGCCGACGATCGCCAGTACCGCACAGGCCTTGGCTGCACTGTCACGATTACTGATTGCCTGGCCCAGCGCAATAATGCCGAAGTACAGGAACAACAGGATGAGCATGGACGTCAGCCGGGCATCCCAGACCCACCAGCTTCCCCAGGTGGGCTTGCCCCAGATGGCCCCGGTGACCAGCGCCACGGCGGTCATCCAGGCGCCAATGGGGGCGGCGCATTGCAAGGCGACGTCGGCCAGTTTCATCTTCCACACCAGCCCCACCACCCCGGCCACTGCCAGCAGCACGTAGCAGGACTGCGCCAGCATCGCCGCCGGTACGTGGATGTAGATGATGCGGAAGCTGTTGCCTTGCTGGTAGTCCTGGGGAGCGAAGGCCAGGCCCCAGGTGATGCCGACCAGCAGCAGGAGCACGGCAGCGCCGGCAAGCCACGGCAGCATGCGGCCGCTGATGGCATAGAACCATTTGGGGGAGCCCAGCTTGTGGAACCACGTCCAGCTTATTTTCATCAGGGTACATCCAGGGTATTGGCCGGGCTTGAAAGCCCGGGACTCGTTATTCGCCGACGCTGATCTTCAGGCCGGCCGCTATCGCAAAGGGTGCCAGGGTCACGGCCAGGGCCGTCAGGCTGGCGAGCCAGAGCAGGTGGCCGGTTGCCGGCATATTCTGCAACGCCGCTTGCAACGCACCACTGCCCAGGATCAATACAGGGATATACAACGGCAGAATCAGCAATGCCAGCAGCAAACCGCCGCGTTTCAGACCGACTGTCAGCGCCGCGCCCACCGCGCCCAAAAGGCTCAGCACGGGCGTACCCAGCAGCAGCGAACCGAGCAGCACCGGCAGGCAATGGCTAGGCAGCCCCAGCATCAGCGCCAGCAGCGGCGCCAACAATACCAGCGCCAGCCCGGAAAAGATCCAGTGTGCCAGCACCTTGGCCAGCACCAGCAGCGCCAACGGGTGCGGCGACAGCACCCACTGTTCCAGCGAGCCGTCCTCGAAATCGCTGCGGAACAGGCCGTCCAGCGACAACAGCACCGCCAGCAGTGCCGCCACCCAGACCAAGCCTGGCGACAAGGTTTGCAACAATTGGCTTTCCGGGCCGACTGCCAGCGGGAACAGCGCAACCACGATGGCGAAGAATACCAACGGGTTGGCCAGCTCGGCCGGGCGGCGGAACAGCAGGCGCGCTTCGCGGCGCAACAACAGGATGAATACGCTCATGCCGCCCATTGCCCCAGGTTCAGTTCACGGTAACCGGAGGGCTTGCGTTCCAGCGTGTGGTGGGTGGTCAGCACTACCGTGCCGCCCTGCTCGCAGTGGGCCGCCAGGTGCGCCTCGAGCTGCGCCACGCCCTGCTTGTCGAGGGCGGTGAAGGGTTCGTCGAGGATCCACAGCGGCGGGCTGGCCAGGTACAGCCGGGCCAGGGCCACGCGGCGCTGCTGGCCGGCAGACAGGGTGTGGCAGGGCACGTCTTCGAAACCACGCAGGCCGACGGCCGCCAGTGCCGCCCAGATCGCCTCGCGGCTGGCCGGCTGGTGCAGGGCGCACAGCCAGGTGAGGTTCTCCTCGGCGGTGAGCAGGTCCTTGATGCCCGCTGCATGGCCGATCCACAACAGGATGCTGGCCAGGGCGTGGCGCTGCTCGGCCAGTGGCTTGCCACCCAGCAGGATCTGCCCGGCCGTCGGCTGCATCAGGCCGGCCAGCAAGCGCAGCAGGCTGGTCTTGCCGCTGCCGTTGGGGCCGCTGATCTGCAGCATGTCGCCGGGCCGCAGCTCGAAAGCGAGGTGCTCGAACAGCAGGCGCCAGTCGCGCTCGCAGGCCAGGCCCGCGGCTTGGAGGTGAAGGGTCACGGTTTCGCCTTATCTTTGTAGGGCTCCGGAGCGGTGTCGCCTGCTTCGCGGGCACGCCCGCTCCCACAAGGTTTCACGCAAGGCTTGAAAGCTGCGCAACCCCTTGTAGGAGCGGGTTCACCCGCGAAGCAGGCGACACGGCCCTGGAGCCCTGTATCTCAAGTCGCCCCCCTCGCTGCCGTTATACTGGCAACGACGGACGGTCGGCATTATTACACGCGCCGCCGCGCTGCCAAGAGGGCGGGTTCGACAGGTTGTATACAATCATGACTGAAATCAATAGTCTCGGCGCACAAACCGCAATCAGCCCCCAGGCCATCAAGGCGGGCATGACCGGCGAACTGCTGCGCCTGACACAACCGCAACCCGGCTTGATGGCCCCCGGCGAGACCGCCCAGGCCGAAGTCATGTCGTTGCGCCAGGTGGGCCAGGATTTTCAGCTGGTGCTGCGGCTGATGCAGGCCAACGGCACCCAGACCCAGCTGCAAGCCAGCGCCAGCCAGCCCCTGCCCCAGGGCAGCCAGGTCACGGTCAGCCAGACTGAAAGCAACCGCCTGGCGATCATGCTGCAGCAGGCCAGCGCCAGCCAGGTCGCCACCCTCACCCGCCTGGACACCAGCAAAGTGCCGGTCGGCACCCTGCTGCAGGGCAAGGTCCTGACCAACCAGGCGCTGGCCCAGGCGCCCGGCCAGCCAGCCGTCTACCGGGCGCTGGTCAGCCTGCTCAACAGCGCCCAGGCCGGCGCTACCCTGAGCGTGGACAGCCCGCGCCCGCTGGCCGTTGGCAGCCTGCTCAGCGCGCTGGTGCAGGGCGACCAGTCGCTGCGTTTCGTACCGCTCAGCGGCCGCCAGGACCAGCTCAGCATTGCCCAGCAGCTGCTGACCCAACAAAACCGCCAGGCTTCGCTGCCCGGCCTGCTCAATGCCCTGCAACAGGTGGCCCGCGACCCGGGCGCCGATGGCGAATTGCGAGCCAGCGCCGAACGCCTGCTGGCGAGCCTGCCAGAAGCCCGGCAACTGGGTGATGCCAAGGCAGTGGCGCAGGCCCTGAACAACAGCGGTGCCTTTCTCGAAGCCAAACTGCTGGGCGGTTTCCCGGCCAGCGTCGCCACCGACCTCAAGGCCCACTTGCTGCGGCTGATCACCATCACGCCGGCAAGCGTACCCGGGGCGCCCAACCTGGCGCCCGCCAGCCTGGCCGTTACCATGCCGGTCCTGGCCCGCAGCGCGCTGGGCATGCTCGAACGGGTCAGCCCCAAGCCGCAGCCGGGCGCATTCCCGCTGCCGTCGCGCCTGCTCAAGGCCATGGAGGACGAAGGCGACCTGCAACAATTGCTACGCCTGGCCGCCGCTGCCGTATCGCGCCTGCAAAGCCATGCCATGAGCAGCCTGCAACAAACCGGTACCCTGGAAAACGGCAACCTGCAGACCACCTGGCAAACCGAAGTGCCGATCCGTCACGGCCAGGAGTTCATCCCGTTGCAGGTCAAGCTGCAGCGCGAGGAAACGCCACAACAGCAGGCCGACCGCCAGCAGGAGTCAGCCGACCCGCTGCAAGCCCTGTGGCGTATCGAGCTGGCTTTCGACCTCTCGCCCCTTGGCCCGGTGCAGGTCCAGGCACAACTGAGCCAAGGCCGCCTGGGTGGCCAGCTTTGGGCGGAACGCGAGGCGACAGCCCGGCTGATCGACAGCCAGCTCGGCAGCTTGCGCGAACGCCTGTTGGCGCGGGGCCTGGATGTGGGTGATCTGGAATGCCATCCTGGTATCCCACCACAAGGCCCGCGTACGCGGGTAGAACAACGTTGGGTGGATGAGAACGCATGACGCACCAACCTGCACGCCAGGCGATTGCCCTGTTCTACGACGGGCAGCAAGCTCCGACCCTCACCGCCAAGGGTGACGATGCGCTGGCCGAGGCCATCCTGGCATTGGCCCGGGAACACGAGGTGCCGATCTACGAAAATGCCGAGCTGGTGCGTCTGCTGGCGCGCCTGGAGCTGGGGGACCAGATACCGGAGGCGCTGTATCTGACCATCGCCGAAATCATCGCCTTTGCCTGGCACCTGCGGGGCAAGGTGCCCGCGGGCTTCGATGACGAACCTGCCGCCCCAGGGCCTGTGCCACCGCTCCTGGGAAGGCTGCTGCCAGAAGGCGAAGGCACCTGACCACCTGGTATTCATGCAAATTGCCTTTTTGCGCCATATTGGTAACGTGCCGCTCAAGGTCAGGCGCTTGGCGATGTAAGGAATACTGTAATGCGTACCATCTGGTTCTTGCTGCTTCCGGGCACCCACATCCTTGATCTCGGCGGCCCGTTACAAATCATGGCGAGCCTTGAAGAACTCCAGCTGGCTCCGGTCAACGTACGTTGCATAGCCGCCAGACAACAAGTCAGCAGTTTTCAGGGCGTGACACTGAGTGGCCTGCACCAGTTGCCTGACCGGCTGGCACCGCAGGACTTGCTGTTCGTGGTGGGCAACAAGCTCTCTGCGACACCCGCCGATACCGCGATATTGACCGCCACAGCCCGGTGGCTGGCGCAGGTGGTCAGGCAAACGCCGGATATACAACTGTGCTCCATATGCACCGGTGCGTTTCTGCTGGGCGAAGCTGGCTTGCTGGATGGCCGGCAATGCACCACGCACCATCGTTACGTCGACTTGCTGCGAACGCGCTACCCAGCAGCCAAGGTGCTGGAGAACCGCCTGTTCGTCGAGGATGATGGCGTGTTCACCTCGGCAGGCGTGTCCAGCGGAACCGACCTGGCGCTGCACATCGTCAGCCTGCAATTTGGCAAGGTAGTAGCCAACCAGGTGGCGCAGGAACTGGTCATCTACCGTCGCCGCGCCGGCGAAGATGTGCAACTGCGCGCGGCAGACCTGGCGCGCAACCACATCCACCCGTTGGTGCATGCAGCCCAGGACTACATGGATGCACACCTGGGTACCAACTTCAGCTTCGAACAACTGGCCAGCCAGTTCAATGTGAGCTACCGGCACCTGGCGCGGCTGTTCCGCGATAATACCGGCCAAACGCTGCAGAACTACCTGCGCGCCCAACGCATCGACCTGGCCCGTGAGCTTTTGCGCGGCAGCCATCTCAACGTGGAACAGATCGCCGAGCGTTGCGGCTACGGCAGCAGCCATGCCTTTCGCCTGGCATGGCGCCAGGAAATGCCGCAGCCGCCACTGCAGTTTCGCCATGCTCTGGCTAACGAGGGCGCCTAGATCTTTGTGCTGCTACCGCTCGCTTATCGCAGTCGGGGCGAAGCTTTCGGTGAAGAACTCCACCACGGCCCGGCGCGAAGCGTCGCGCGCTGCCGGGTCAGGTGCCGAACGCCCCACGCCTCCCTGGCCACGGTGCAGGAACGGGTCCTGATACTCCTGTGCAGCCTCCAACCCATTGAAGCCGTGCTCTGCGCCGGGGTACACCAGCACCTGCGCCCGCGCCTGGTCTTCGCTGGGCAGGTTTGAAATCAACGACGAACAGGCACGCGGGTCATCGTCGTACTGGTCGTTTTCGCCCACCAGCACCAGCAAGCGCGCCGGGGCCAGATGCTTGAAGGTATAACCTGGCACACGGTTGTAACCCCAACACACGGGGTAGAACGCGGCCATCGAGATGGGACGAACACCTGAGGCTTTCTCCAGTTCGTCATTGATGGGAGCAGAGGCGGCGAGCATGGCCTGTACGCCACCCCAGGAAAACCCGAGCACGCCCACGCGTTTGTCATCGACACCGGGTTGCTTGGCCAGGTAAGCCAGGGCGCCTGCCAGGTCCGGCAGGGTATCGTGCACACGTGGTGGCCGCCCTTGTGCACCGCCCGCAAGCCTGCGCGCGCCCCACATATCCAACTCCAGCGTAGCGATGCCGCGGGCATTGAGGTCGCCGCCATGCAACGGGCCGCGCGAATCCATGCCCGCCGAGCCATGCAGGATGATCACCGCCGGTACCGGGCCCGCACCGTTGGCCGGCAGCGACAACACAGCCGGAACCCGAATCGGTATCGCCTTGCCAGCGGATGGCAGTGGCTGACTATAGAAAGAAACCAATCGTTTGCTGACAGTGGCAACGGTGCCGCTATCGGTGGCGGCGACCTCAGCCCGGGCCGCTGCGAACGGAAGCGCACAGCCCAGCACCAAGCTGATGGCCATTACTTTGAACATCTGGTTACCCCTGAACGTCATGAGCGGGTGTTGAACCTTCACCCGTTATCGAAAATTGGCGGCGCCTGGCATCAGCCGCACATCGTCATTACTGCCAGGCCATCGACATGCCATTGGGTGAATGCCAACGGGTCGAGCATCGCCATGCCTGTCATCACGCAACTCGCCAGCACAAAAGCCACGGCATAAAAACGCACTTCCTTCGCGCAGGCCGTGCCATATACCGCGATCAATGCAAGGATCTGCACCCCCACGGCGAACACGCCGATGCCGAATCCTGAAGCGAGCAGTTCAGCCATTGAACACCGCGTTCCAGGGACGGCCGGCCGTCGCTGCCATGGACCTTTGCGAGGACACGGCCCGGAAGGCCTGTTGCAGGTCGGCCTTGATATCGTCAACACGCTCCAGGCCGACACACAACCTGATCAAACCATCCGTGATACCCGCCTGTTGGCGTGCCTGTGCGTCCAACCGCCCGTGTGTGGTTGTGGCCGGATGCGTGACCATGCTGCGGGTGTCGCCGATGTTGGTACAGCGCGCCACACAACGCAGTTCGTCAATCCATTGCCAGGCTGCGGCCTGGCCCCCGACGATCTCGAAAGCCAATAGCCCGCCATGGCCGTCCTGCTGGCGGCATGCCAATGCATGCTGGGGGTGGTGTTCAAGGCCGGTGTAATGGACTTCAGTCACCAGGTCCTGATCCATAAGCCAGCGTGCCAGCTCAAAGGCGCTCTCCTGCGCCCGCATCATTCTGACTTCGAGGGTTTCCAGGCTTTTGAGCAGCAGCCAGGCGTTGAACGGGCTGCAAGAAATGCCCAAGGTACGCAGAACACCCCGCAACACCTGCAGGAGGCTTTGCGAACCGGTCACGACGCCCGCCAATGCACGCCCCTGGCCATCCATGTACTTGCCAGCGGAGTGGATGACCAGGTCCGCTCCCAGTGTGTGTGGCCGCTGAAAAACAGGGGTCAGCAAGGTGTTGTCCACCACCAGCAATGCCCCTTTTTCATGTGCCAGCATGCTTATGGCGCGGATATCACCGATTTTCAGCAGCGGGTTGGATGGCGACTCCAACACCACCAGGCGGGTCCTGCCGTCAATTGCTGACTTCCACTGCGCCAGGTCTGTCAAATCGACGAATCGGGCCTCGATCCCGAAGCGGGCCATGTAGTAGCTGAAGGCATTGACCGTAGTGCCGAACACGTCCCGGCTGCAGACGATGTTGTCGCCTTGCTGGAGAAAGGCGTGACAAAGCGCGGTGAAAGCGCCCATACCAGAAGCGAACGCCACTGCGCTTTCAGCGCGTTCGAGCGCTGCCACACGGCTTTCAAACGCTTGGACGGTCGGGTTGGTGAACCGGCTGTATACATTGCCTTGCTGCTGGCCGCTGAAGCGCTCGCATGCCTCTTTGGCTGAAGCGAAGGTATAGGCGGACGTCATGGCCAACGGCTCACAGAACACATCGGACAGGTCGCTGGCCCGGTGAGCATGCAACGCCCTGGTTGCATTGAAATCAGTTGCGTTGAAATCATCCAGGCCAATCACGGTCGATTGCATGGTTATGCGCCTCCTTGTTTGCATTGAACAATGCGCAATTGATCGGTGGACTATTCAGGTTCGGCGAGTTGAGTGGCCAGGGTTTCGCTTGAAGGGCGAACCGCTACCAGCCACAAGGATGCCAGGGCAGCCACCGCCGTGGCCGTGGCCAGGCCGGCCAAGGTCAGCTGGTAGCTTTGATGCCGGTCGAAATCCAGTGCGCCCAGCTGCGTGGCTACCAAAGCGCCAAGTTGGTGTACCAGGAACAGCATCCCAAACACCTTGCCTTTGATTTCGGCGCCATACAGCGCGAAGCAGAAGGCAGACGTGAGCACCACCGTTCCGAGGTAACTGGCGCCAAACAGCACAGCGAACACGTACGTTCCGAGGGGCCCGGGCGTGGTCAGCAGCACGATGACCGCAGCGGTTCGCAGCAGGTAGAACATCATCAGCAGCAGGCCCTTGTTGTAGCGGGTGGCCAACCAACCCGCCAGCAGGCCGCTGACCAGTTCCAGCACACCCAGCAGGCTCAGGCCGCTGGCCTGCACCGAACTGGGCAGCGCCTCACCCTGCCAGAACGACACCAGATGAACATCGATGAACGCCATGGTGGCACCACAACTGGCGAAACTGAGCGCCAGCACGAAGAAGCGCGGGTCACGCAGCAGAAACATCACCGGATGCCTGACCTTTGCCGCCTGCGGGTCGGGCTTCAGCGGCACGGTGCGGGATACCCAATACAGCGCCAGGCTCAAAGGCACCAGGAAGATCAGGCCAACCCAAGAGAACACCGACTGCCAGGGCACGCTCTGCTGCAGCATGATCCACAACGGCGACAGCACGATGAAGCCGATGGACGTGCCGTTGGTGACGAATGCGAAAGCGAAGGCCTTGAACCGTTCGGCGACCAGGCGATCGACCAGAATACCCATGGGTACATAGGTCATCGCCGCAAGGGCAAAGGCTCCAAGCAGGCCATACACCAGGGTGAACACCAGCAGGTGCGTGCCGGCGAAGGTCACGCCCAGCAGCACCACCCCGCCGCTGAGACTGCCAAGGGCCACCGTGCTCAAGGGGCCAACCCGGTCGCTCAGCCACCCCACCACGGGCGACACCAGGCCAATGGTCAGGACGAACAGCGATCCTGCGGTGGCCAAGGCTGCGCGCCCCTCGCCAAAGTGCGAGGCCAGGTCGACGAAGTAGACTTGGTACAACCCTTTCAATGCGCTGGACAGAAACATCACCACGAAGCCGACTACCAGCACCGAGACGATCAAGGTAGAGCTGAATTTCTGTTTCATGGCCAATCCTTATCGTGTGGGCATTACACCGCCTCGGCTTGCGGAGCTCGGCAATAGGCTTGGTACATGTTTTCGTACATTGCGTAGAACAGCCGGCAGGTGTGGTCTACCGCCTGCAACGCCTCTTCCTGCATCTGCGCGGTGGTGCACAACTGCGAGACAAGGTCCAAGCCTTCATTGACGTGGCCCACGTCTTCCTTCTGGTGCACCGAGAAGAACAGCAGGTCCTGTTCGGTCAGGCCATAGGCTCGCCCCAGCAACACGTGCCGTGCATCTCCAGCGACGGTCTCGAGGTTCTGCCCCTCGCTGGCGATCATCACTGCTGCTGCACCAATGTGATAACGCGCCGGGTCCCGTACCGCCTGCAGGCGGAAATCGATCAACTCCCGGGTGGCTGGCAGCGGTTGCTCGGCATCACGCTCGGCATCGGTGATACCGAGCGCCCGCAGGAAGTTCTGCATGAGCACGACATGGTTATCGGTGCGCGAAAGCCGGCCGGTTTCTTCTTCGAAGCAATTGGTGATCAATGCCCGCTTGTGGGCGGGCAGCGGGCAATGAAAGAACAAGTGCTCGACATAAGTCAGGAAATACTTGGTGAGCTGGTAGCCTTGCAGCGCGACCTTGCGCAGCAGCAGCCGGTTGCCCTCAGGCGCAAGCAATTCCTCGAATATCGGGTGGGACAAGGTCAGATGGTGGTGCAGTTTCTGCTCCAACTGATCGCGAAAATCTGCAGTAGATAAGGCCATTGGGGCGTTCCTTGGGTGAATGAGCAGTTGCCGTTGACGGGGATGACCGCAGGCGGGGTCAATGAAGGGCAATTCAGTGCAGGTTGAGTCGCAGCGCAAGGCTTTCCACGGTCTGGGCCATGTAATGGCCGCGATGCTTCACGCCATCGACCCGCGCGTAGTCGTCAAGCACGCCGTAGGTCTGAAACCCGAAGGATTGCCATAACCGGTGTGCACGAGTGCCCTCGCGCACATCCAGGGTCAACAGCTCGATACCTTGGGCCTGGCACAAGCGCACGACTTCGCAGAAAGCCCGTGCCACCAGGCCGGACCCGCGATAGGCCGGATGCACCACGCCCTTGCTAAGGTCGGCAATATGCCGGCAGTTCGGCATGCTGCTGCGCGAAAGGATGACCAGGCATGCCGGCCCTGCCATTGCCTTGCCGAGCAGGACGTGGGTATCGCCGCCACGGATGCGCTCTTGCAGCGAGGCCGTGAATTCGACGCTCTGCCCGGCAGACATCTCGTGCTCGTAACCCAGAACACCGCCATCGCCAACCGTGCTGTTGATGAGTTGCATGATGGCTGGCGCGGTATGGCTGTCAGCCTGGCGCAACCACTGCAACTGTGGTTCGCCGGGGGCCAACTGCTTTGAAGAGAGGGTGTTCATTGCGTAAATCCCTTGTGCGTACAGGCAGGGATTTAAACGTTTAAGTAAGACCCCGGGTAAGAAGGGAACCGGACAGGAAACGGAAGGATAGTGACATACATGCAAAATGCCATCAGCGACCGAGGCCAGGTGCGATGAGACCGGTCAGGTCCTGTACCGAAATATCTACCACCGTTTTCCCGCGCCCCTGTTTCAACCTTGCCGACCTCATCTCAGCGCAAGGTATACCCCCCATGCATTCGACCCGCATCAACGTGATGGGCACGCATTACGTTATAGACCACCTTGGCCATGTGCCCCGCCCCGATCGTGAGGCCAACCGCGCCATCCGCCAATGGCTTGCGCAGCAAGGCCATGACCTGGACCCGGACCAGCTCGACGTCGTTACCCTCCACTACTGTTCGGATGGCGCAGGTGGCCAGCTGGCCGCGATCAGCCAGCGCACCAGCCTGACCCAGGCACTGCTGGGCAACTGGCAGGGCGAGTCGGCCAGTGACGTGTTCGGCAAGCTGCTGCAAGCACCATGGGCCGGTGCGTTACCCGCAGGTCCGATACGGTTGGTGGACACCCTCCCGGCCCCCGCCTTCAATCACTACGGGGCACCCTTCGAGGTATTCAACGGACTGTTCCGGCGCACTACCGCGCAACGCTACGACGCTTCCACCCATTTGCCGGTAAGCGCCGAAGCCTTCCAGCAGTTCATCAACAACCTGGACTTCCAGCAGCCTTTCAAGGCGGCGCTGGATGTCTACTGGCGTGACCATCTGCACAGTCACAGGCTGGCGCTGAAGCTCAACTTCATCGCAGCCTGCAACAGACAGGTCAGCGAGGGCAGCCTCAGCGAACCTGCACGGCAACTGGTCTGGCAAGCGGCCGGGCTGATGCCACGGCGCAACAGGCTGCGACGCAGCACGTTGAGCATCTACGGCTATGCAGCGACCGACCTGCTGTACCTGAACGACCCCGCCACCGACCTGACGGTGCTGTACGTACCTGGCAACAGCTCACCGTTGCTGACGTTCAGCAGCGAACGAGAATTGAAGGCCTGGGTCGGTGAACAATGCAAAGACCCGACCAGGCGCCAGGCCCTGAAACAGCACTTTCGCCTGGCAGATTGTCCGCAAGGCCTCGACTTCAGCGGCCTGGACACTGCCATGGAGGGGCTGGGCGCCTACCCTGAACGGCACCTGCTGCCGCCCGAACACGGCTATTTCAACGACGACGGCACCTGGCCGCCGCAGACCTATGTCAATTATCGACCAGCCAAGTACAACCCCAAAATCAAGGGCGACCTGTTCCAGGCACTGGCCGAGCGCCAGCGTCAGCGCAGCTACGACGATGCCGCGTTTCTGATCACGGCTGACAGCGAAGTCATCAAGGCCAGGTGGCGTGGCTACCTGGCCACTACGCTCAACCTGCTGGCGCCACTGTGCCTGGTAGTACCCGGCCTGGGGCCGCTGCTGGCCGTCGGCGGTATCGCCCAGCTTGGCCTGGGGCTCGACCAGGCAATCAACGGCAAGTCACTTCAGCAGCAGCAGGAAGGCATCGGCAACATCACCTGGGGCCTGTTCAACGCCTTGCCCCTGGCGGCAGGCGCTGCCGCAAGGGCCCAGGCGTTGTTCGAATTCAAGGTCGAAGGTTTCGCGCCGCCGACGCGGCTGAATGAACAGATCGGCTACCCCCTGAGCCCGCTCTCGCCACCGCGCTTCCCGGAGCCCGAGGGCGCAAGCTACTTCCATATCACCGACCCGATAGAGCCACTGGAGGACGCTGACCAGGCAGTTGCCGACGCCGTCATTCGTACACCCCAGTACGATGGTGAGCCAGACACCCTGGCAGCGAACATCGATGGCTACAACGCCAGGGTGATCTACGACATGGAGCGGGACGTATTCATTCGGGCCGAAGACCTGAACCAGGTCGACCCTGTCGGCTTCGTGGCGGTACCCGGCAGCCGGAACCTGCGCCCCGCACCACAAGGGCGCGTGGTTACCCATGCGATGCGCAGTCGTACCCTGCGGGCGCTGGGCGTGGACCTGCCATTGCCGCTACAGGTGCCGGCCAGAGCGCCAGGCAGTTGGCCAATACCCAAGCACATCTCCTGCCTGTGGGTCGGTGACCAGATCATCGGCCCGGAGCTGCTGGCCAACTTGGGCCAGAACGCAGCGCGGTTGCAAGGTAGCGAATACAGCATGCGGTTGTTCCTTTCCAGCACTGCCCGGCAGGCCTATGCCGAAAACCTGGAGCTGCTGGCCAGTCATGCCCCGGGTTTGCAGGTGCTGCCCTTGGAAGAGCAGGCCTTCTTCAGGGCTTTCCGCCAAAGCAGGTACTACGCGCAGTACGACGCTGCCCTGGATGGCAACGGCGGCGTTGCCCGCAACTATGCATCGGCATGCGATGTGCTGCGCTACCCGATGCTGCACCACGAAGGTGGCCTGTACATGGATGTCGATGACACCTTGCTCGCGCCAGGCGAATACTCATTGATCATCGACGGCCAACCGGTAGGTGCCGCCGGTGAACCCATCGATCAGGTCGATTTGAGCACGGACGCCAATGGGCTGCTGCTGGTACCGCCCATGTCCAATGAAAAGATGAGCATGAACAGCCTCTACAACTCCAGCCTTATCGGCAGCCACCCCGGCAACCCCACCCTGGAGGCCATTTCCGAAGAGATGTACGCACGCTACCAGCTCAATCGCGACTTCTACGACAGCAAGCCCAGCCTGGCTGAAGACCCGGGGAATTTCTATGAGTATGCCAGCCTCCTGAGCTACCTCACCGGCCCTGCCCTGCTCAGCGACGTGGTCGATCGGCAACTGCCGAGCCTGCGCATCCTGCGCCAGCTCACCAATCTTTATGGGATGCCGCGCATCAATGCCTACCGGTTCGTCGATCTGCCACGCATGCGCGATTCGGTGCGTACGCTCCTGCCCCTGAACCGCTTCGCCACTGTCGGTGGCAACCATTCCTGGAGCCGAACATGAACCCGCGCCAACCTGTGGTCGGCGCAGCCGGCCAAGACTACGTCAAGGCAATGCTGGGTTCCGTGCCTCGGCCTGACCGCAGTGCCAGTGCAGCCATCCGCGAATGGGCCAGCCAGCAGCGGCTGGACGTGGAACCCGACAACACGCTTGCAGTGACCTTGCATTGCAAATTCGTTTCCAAGCGGGGCTGGCTGGCCAAGATCGTCCAACAAATGAGCCTGACCGAAGCGCTGCTTGGCAACTGGCAGCAAAGCGGCTACTCCAAGGTTGCCGAGCAAACCGCGCAGCTGCTGCTAAGAGGCGGGACGGCCACCGTCGACCTGCTAGGTGTACTGCCAGAGCTTTCCCTGCCACACGGTCGAGCGCCCTGGGCCCAGGCCTTCAGCAATGGCCAGGTGACGATCGTCGATGAATTGCCAGGAAGTGGCCTGGACCACGACATCGATGTGCACACCGAATTCCATGGCCTTTTCCGCCAGACCGCACCCATGCGCTACGACGCCAGCACTTA
This sequence comes from Pseudomonas shirazica, assembly GCF_015168335.1. Lineage (NCBI taxonomy): Bacteria > Pseudomonadati > Pseudomonadota > Gammaproteobacteria > Pseudomonadales > Pseudomonadaceae > Pseudomonas > Pseudomonas shirazica. Next base: position 1,160,166 of record NZ_CP063456.1, on the reverse strand, counting down.
TGTGCAGTTCGACGCCACGACCTTCCAGTCCTTCATCTGGCAACTCGACTTCCAGGGTGTATTCAAACGCCAGCTCGATGACTTCTGGGCCCATGCCGCCAGCCAGTACAGCGTCAGCGCGTGCATCGCATTCCTCGCTGCCTGCAACAGGCAAGCATTGCGGGGCAAACTCAGTGAACAGGGGCGCAGCCTGGCGTGGCGGGCGGCAGGCGTGGAACGCTGGCACCACGGCGCCAACCTCAGTGACAACGGGGTAGAGGCCAGGCTGCTGAACATCAATGGCTACCCATCGAGCGACATCCTCTGCCTGAGCGATATGCGCAGCCGCCTGACCTTGCTGTACATACCGGGCAATGCGGCGCCGTTGCATGAGTTCGCCAACCCAGGCGCCATGCGTGCGTGGCTTGCCAGGCAGTGCCGCGACGCCGACAAACGGGCAGCCCTGCTTGCCCACTTCAGGGCCTGCGATATTCCGGACAGGATTGGCCGCTCGGGGTTGCGTCGGGTACTTCAGGGCATGGCCGATTTCCCGCCCCGCCAGATCATCCTGCCTGCAACCAGCGTGTATCGCCTGGCCAGGGTTTGGAACCCGCACACCCTGATCAACTACAAGGCAGACACCTCCAGCCCACGCATCGAATACAACCTGTTCGATGCATTGACGGTGGCACAACGTCAACGCAGCCAATCCGACGCCGACTTCCTGATCACGCGCGACAGTGAAGTGACCAAGGCCGCATGGCGCAGCTATTTCTACCTGACCATGAACCTGGCCACACCGTTTCTGCTGGTGGTTCCCGGACTGCTACCCCTGGCTGCCGTGGCCGGGGTGGCCCAATTTACAGTAGGCCTGGACCAGGCGCTGCACGGCAAGGATGTGAACCAACAGCTCGAAGGCGCGGAGCAGGCCGTGTTCGGCCTGCTGAACGCAGCCCCGGGGCTGGCGCGCGGGGTCAAGGCGAGCAAGGCGCTGTTCGGCCAACGCCCCATTGGCTTCATCAAACCGGTGAGGCTCAATGGCCGCATAGGCTACCCGCTGAGCCCGGTCTCGCCGCCACGCTGGCCCGGGCCTGCGATGACACCCTATTTCCAGGACTTGGCAGTAGCGGGTGACCAAGTAGCCACCACCTTGCCCGGCGCAGACTCACACGTTGCCCGCTGCGTAACGCGGCGCAAGGCATTCGGCACAGGTGACGAACTGATCGGCGATGCGGGGAATGGCCCACACCCGCTGTACTACGACGCCCGACAGGACAGTTTCGTGCTCAAGTACCCCAACGGCACACGCGGCGCCCAGCACTATGTGGCCAGCGCCGATCCGCTGCAGCCCTCGATCAGCCGACTGCTGCCCGATACGGACCCGTTGCGGGAAATCAGCCCGGCATCGCGCTCGCGCACGCTGCGGGCACTGGGTATCGATCTGCAGCTGCCCATCGACCTCGATGCGCTGGGGACTGCACCAGGCATACCCGTCCCCAGGCAGGTATTTCACATCTGGCTGGGTGACAGGACGATCGCCGGTGATTACCTGGCCGCGCTCGACAACAACGTGCAGGCACTACGCAACAGCGATTTCACGCTCAAACTCTACCTCTCCAACGCCAACCCTCAGGCATTCGAACGTAACATGACCCTGCTGCAGCCCCGCATCGACAGGGGATTGAAGGTTGCAGTACTGGAGCAGCAGACTTTCTATCATCAATTCGCGGCAAGTGAATACTTCGACCAGTACCAGGCTGCGCTGGAAGGAAATGGCGGTGTGGCCAGCAACTTCTCCTCGGCCTCCGATATTTTGCGCTACCGCATCCTGCATAGCGAAGGCGGCATCTACCTGGATATTGACGACCATCTGTTGGTCGAGCCGGACGCAACCGGGCAGTTACGGGCAAAGATCGACAGCGTACCGCTCACCACGCCCCTCGACGGGCTGCTGTTGAGGAGCCCGGTGTGCAATGCGCAATTGGGCATGTATACCAGCTACAACACCAGCATGATTGGCAGCCGTGCTGGCAATCCGGTGCTGAACGCCATTTCGGACGAGATCCTGGGCCGTTACCTCACCCCGGAGGGCCAGGCGTTCTACGAGGCTCCCAAACCGCCGCGGCAGCATGCGGCGGCATTCCAGGCCTATACCGAAAGGCTCAACACGCTGACCGGGCCCGCGGTGCTCAACCATGTAATCGACCAACGTCTACCTGAGCTCTACACCTTCAGGCAGGTGGCGGACCTGGCAAACATGCACACCCTGAACTACGACGCGCTGCTGGATGAAGCAGCACAACGGCGTGCAGAGCTGCGGTTGCTACCCCTGGAAGAGGTCGCAATGGCAGGGAACGCTCAGGGTTACTGACGGCCGGTCGGGCTTGCGCGGCCGCTGTGCCTGGGGCCGCACAAGACTCATGGCAATCAGTTGCCGCGATGCAGCTTGCTCATCAGTTCTGCCTCGGCCTGGGTCAGGCCGCAGCTTTCGGTCAGCTCGGCCACGCTGGCGCCCATGCCCACCAGCTTGGCCGCTTGGGTGAAGGTGACGTTGTGCGGGTCGCGCTGCTCCAGTTGCTGGATCTTGTCGGGCAGCGGCGCAACCGCCACGCGCAAGTCATGCAGCGCCTCGCCCATGCGCACGGTACCGTTCTGGTAATCGTCCAGGCGCTTGGCCAGGTCCTTGATGCGCTGGTCACGCAGCGCGTCACCCGCTGCCTGCTGCGCAGCCAGCTCGCGCTGGCGCTTGCTGTAGTTGAGGAAAAACCACAGGCTCAGCGCCCAGACCAGCGCCAGGAAGATGACAGCAACCTCTAGGATCAACTCAGATGTTCTCCAGCTCGGACCACTCTTCCTCGGTCATCATCTTGTCCAGTTCGACCAGGATCAGCAGTTCGCCGTTCTTGTTGCACACGCCCTGGATGAACTTGGCCGACTCTTCGTTACCCACGTTCGGTGCAGTCTCGATCTCGGACTGGCGCAGGTAGACCACCTCGGCCACGCTGTCGACCAGGATACCGACCACTTGCTTGTCGGCCTCGATGATGACGATACGGGTGTTGTCGGTGACTTCAGTCGGCATAAGGCCAAAGCGCTGGCGAGTGTCGATCACGGTCACCACGTTGCCGCGCAGGTTGATGATGCCCAGCACGTAGCTTGGTGCACCCGGCACCGGGGCGATCTCGGTGTAGCGCAACACTTCCTGCACCTGCATCACGTTGATGCCGTAGGACTCATTGTCCAGACGGAAGGTAACCCATTGCAGGATCGGATCTTCGGAACCTTGTGCAGACGACTTTTTCATTCCCCTACCCTCAAAATCCGCCACAGGCGGTGTGTTCGGTGTCATTTCTGTTTGGCGTGCATCTGCTTGACCGCACCACTGGCGATCAGCTCGGCCAGTGCAGCGACGTCGAGCAGCGCACACATGTGTTCAATAACCGTGCCGGCCAGCCACGGGCGCTGGCCACGCTGGCTGCGCCACTTGATCTCGGACGGGTCCAGGCGCAGCGAGCGGCTGACCTGGTGTACGGCCAGCCCCCATTCGTAGCCCTGCACGGAAATCACGTACTGCAGGCCCTGGCGAAAATCATCGCGGTAGCGATCGGGCATCACCCAGCGCGCGGTGTCCAACACCTTCAGGTTGCCGGCCTGGCAGGTCAGGATGCCGAGAAACCAATCCGGCTGGCCGAATAGTGGTGTCAGTTCCTGGCCGGCCAGGGTGTAGATCGAGCCCAGGCACACCAGCGGCACCGCCAGGGTCAGGCCCGCCACGTCGAACAGCAGGCATTCGAACGGCTCGGCGGCCCAGGCCGGGCGGCCATCGACCGTGGCCGGGGGCACGGGTACCTGCGGCGCCGGCAGGTGTACGTCCACCAGCGGCACTGCCGGCTCCACGGTCTGCTCCTCGACCAGCACCGGGATGCTGGCCTCGGCCACCACCGCCCGCTCGACCACCGTCACTACCGGTGCCTCCACCGGCATCACCTGTGGCAGCACCGCCAGCCTGGGCTCGGCGAACGGCCGTGGTGCGGGGCTGACGGTTGCTTCGGCTGACGCCGGCCTGGCTTGCTGCAAGGCATCACGCACCTGCTCTTCGCGCACCGCTTCGGCGAACTCGTCCGCCGCCGCTGGCGCCTCGAACAGGTCTTCGGCTTCGGTGGCGTCCTGCAGCAGGCCGTCGAGGTACGACTGCAGGGCCATCTGTGGCCGGGTACTGGTTTGCCGGGTCTGGGTCATCAGGCCACCTGCGCCGCAGTCTTGTAGGTCAGCAGGTGCTTGAGCAGCGCCCTGTAGGCAACCAGCCCGCGGCTCTTGCTGTCGAATTGCGAGGGCGTGACGCCCTTGCGGCTGGCATCGCGCAGGCGCGTATCCACCGGGATGTAGCCCTGCCACACATGCTGGCCGTAGGTGTCACGCAGCAGCTTGAGCGTGGCCAGCGAGGCCTGGGTGCGGCGGTCGAACAAGGTCGGCACGATCTGGTACGGCAGCGCCTGCTTGCGCGAGCGGTTGACCATGGCCAGGGTCCCGACCATGCGCTCCAGGCCCTTTACCGCGAGAAATTCGGTTTGCACCGGAATCACCAGCTGCTGGCTGGCTGCCAGGGCATTGACCATCAGCACACCGAGCAAGGGTGGGCTGTCGATCAGGGCATAGTCGAAATCCTGCCACAGCTGCGCCAGACTCTTGGCGATCACCAGGCCCAGGCCGTTCTGCCCCGGTGACTGGCGCTCCAGCACCGCCAGCGCGGTACTCGACGGCAACAGCGAGATGCGTTCGTCACTGGTGGGCAGCAGCAGTTGCCCGGGCAGGCCCTCGGGCACCGCGCCCTTGTGCAGGAACAGGTCGTAGCAGCTGTGCTCCAGGGCATCGGGGTTGTGCCCGAAATAGCTGGTCATCGAGCCGTGCGGGTCGAGGTCGACGACGACCACACGCTTGCCGGCCTCGGCCAGCAGGCCGGCCAGGGCGATGGTAGTGGTGGTCTTGCCGACGCCACCTTTTTGATTGGCTACTGCCCAGACTCTCATCAAGCAAACTCTATCTATTGATTTGGCAGGGACACTGCTGGGGCAACTGTCTTGCTCAACATCGGAAAGCTGGCGCGATCCCTGTGGGAGCGGGTTTACCCGCGAACACCGGCGCAGCCGGTGCCATGCACCGTGTCACCTTCTTCGCGGGTGAACCCGCTCCCACAGAGGACCGCGCTACATTCAACTACTTGGCAGCGTCGGGGAATTGACGAATCACTGCCCCGCCACCGTTGCTGGCGTTGCCGGTGCACTTTGTGTGCCAGCCCGGCGCAATGCAGCATCCGGCGTGGCATTGGCACTGCCCGAGCCAGTCAGGCTGCGGCGCACTTCGAGGTTGCGCGAAATCACCAGCACCACGCGGCGATTGCGCGCACGGCCTTCGGCAGTGTCGTTGCTGGCAACCGGCTGGTACTCGCCATAGCCGACCGAGGCCATGCGTGCCGGGTTGACCCCCTCCATGGCCAGCAGGCGCACGATGCTTGCCGCCCGAGCCGAAGACAGCTCCCAGTTGGTCGGGTACTGCGCAGTGCGGATTGGCAGGTTGTCGGTAAAGCCTTCGACGTGCACCGGGTTGGCGAACGGCTTGAGAATGCCGGCCACCTTCTCGATGATCGCAAATGCCTTGTCGCTGGGCATGGCATCGCCACTGCCGAACAGCAACGAGGAATTGAGCTCGATCTCGATCCACAGCTCATTGCCGCGCACAGTCATCTGGTCGCTTTTGATCAGGTCGCCAAAGGCATCGCGCACGTCATCGCTGATGGTTTTCAGTGGGTCGATACTGGTCGCCCCAAGGCCCGCATCGGTCTGCTCGCTGTCCTTCACCAACGGCTCGGCCGGGCGCACGCTCAGCGGCCGCTCTTCACCGATGGGGATCGGCTTCATGCTGCGCTCGGGGTCGTTGAACACCCCGAGCAAGGCCTGGGAAATGACCTTGTACTTGCCCTCGTTGATCGAGGAAATCGAGTACATCACCACGAAAAAGGCGAACAGCAGGGTAATGAAGTCGGCGTACGACACCAGCCAGCGTTCGTGGTTTTCGTGCTCCTCGGTATGACGACGGCGACGCATGGGTTACTCCATGAAGCCTTGCAGCTTCAGCTCGATCGAGCGCGGGTTCTCACCCTCGGCAATCGACAGCAGGCCCTCTAGCAGCATCTCGCGGTAGCGCGACTGGCGCATGACGATGGCCTTGAGCTTGTTGGCGACCGGCAGCAGCACCAGGTTGGCGCTGGCCACCCCGTAGATGGTCGCGACGAAGGCCACGGCAATGCCGTTGCCCAACTGCGACGGGTCGGCCAGGTTGCCCATCACGTGAATCAGGCCCATCACCGCACCGATGATGCCGATGGTCGGCGCGTAGCCGCCCATGCTCTCGAACACCTTGGCGGCCTGGATATCACGGCTTTCCTGGGTCAGGAAGTCGACTTCGAGGATGCTGCGGATGGCCTCCGGCTCGGCACCATCCACCAGCAGTTGCAGGCCCTTGCGCGCATAAGGGTCTGGCTCGCTGTCGGCCACCCCTTCCAGGCCCAGCAGGCCTTCCTTGCGCGCGGTCAGGCTCCAGTTGACGACGCGGTCTACCCCGCCCGCCAGGTCGACCCGTGGCGGAAACAGGATCCAGCGCAAAATCTGCAAGGCACGCTTGAACGACGACAGCGGCGACTGCAGCAAGGCCGCCGCCAGGGTGCCGCCCAGCACGATCAGTGCCGCCGGGCCATTGACCAGGGCGCCGACATGGCCGCCTTCGAGGAAGTTGCCACCGACGATGGCGACAAACGCGAGGATCAGGCCGATCAGGCTGAGCACGTCCATCAGACGCACGCCTCCACCAGGTGCTTGCCGATTTCGTCCAGGCTGTACACCGCGTCGGCCAGGTTGGCCTTGACGATAGCCATGGGCATGCCATAGATCACGCAGCTGGCTTCATCCTGGGCCCAGACCGTGCTGCCGCCCTGCTTGAGCAGGCGCGCCCCTTCACGACCATCGGCGCCCATGCCGGTAAGCACCACCGACAGCACCTTGTCGCCATACGACTTGGCCGCCGAGCCGAAGGTGATGTCCACGCACGGCTTGTAGTTCAGGCGCTCGTCACCGGGCAGGATCTTCACTGTGCCACGGCCGTCGATCATCATCTGCTTGCCACCTGGGGCCAGCAGGGCCAGGCCCGGGCGCAGCATGTCGCCGTCCTCGGCTTCCTTGACGCTGATGCGGCACAGCTTGTCCAGGCGCTCGGCAAAGGCCTTGGTGAATGCCGCCGGCATGTGCTGGATCAGTACGATCGGCGCCGGGAAGTTGGCCGGCAGCTGGGTCAGCACCCGCTGCAGGGCGACCGGGCCGCCCGTGGAGGTACCGATGGCCACCAGTTTGTATGGCTTGCGCTTGGGTGCCGGCGAATGCGCTGGCGCCGCTGCCGGGGCCGCTGCACGGGCAGGCGCAGGCGTGCGCACCGCTGCCGGGCTGGCGAAACTGCTGGCAGCAGCGTGACCGCTGCCTGCCGGCGCGGGTACGGGTGCGGCAACCGGCGCATGGCTGGCGTAGCTGCCAAAACGGCGGTTGCTGCGGGAAATGGTATGCACCTTCTCGCACAGCAGTTGCTTGACCTTGTCGGGGTTGCGCGAGATGTCCTCGAAGTTCTTCGGCAGGTAATCCACCGCACCGGCATCCAGCGCATCGAGGGTGACACGGGCGCCTTCATGGGTCAGCGACGAGAACATCAACACCGGCGTCGGGCAGCGCTGCATGATGTGCCGCACCGCGGTGATGCCGTCCATCATGGGCATTTCGTAGTCCATGGTGATGACATCGGGCTTCAGCGCCAGCGCCTGGTCGATTGCTTCCTTGCCGTTGGTCGCGGTACCCACTACCTGGATCGTCGGATCCGCCGAGAGGATTTCCGAGACGCGGCGGCGGAAGAAACCGGAATCATCCACCACCAGGACCTTGACTGCCATAAACACTCCATTAGGCGGCGCAACCCGCCAGGGTGCGCCACCGAAATCAAATACGCCGCGCGGCGTAACGCTTGAGCATGCTCGGGACGTCGAGAATCAACGCGATGCGACCGTCGCCGGTGATGGTGGCCCCGGACATGCCCGGGGTGCCCTGCAGCATCTTGCCCAGCGGCTTGATTACCACTTCTTCCTGGCCAACCAGTTGATCGACGACAAAGCCGATGCGCTGGGTGCCGACCGACAGGATCACCACGTGGCCCTCGTGCTGCTCTTCGTGCACCTGGCCCTGGACCAGCCAGCGCTTGAGGTAGAACAACGGCAGCGCCTTGTCGCGTACGATCACCACTTCCTGGCCGTCGACCACGTTGGTGCGCGACAGGTCGAGGTGGAAGATCTCGTTGACGTTGACCAGCGGGAAGGCAAACGCCTGGTTGCCCAGCATCACCATCAAGGTGGGCATGATCGCCAGGGTCAGCGGCACCTTGATGACGATCTTCGAACCCTGGCCCTTGGCCGAGAAGATGTTGATCGAGCCGTTGAGCTGGGAGATCTTGGTCTTCACCACGTCCATGCCCACACCGCGGCCGGACACGTCGGAAATCTCGGTCTTGGTCGAGAAGCCTGGGGCGAAGATCAGGTTGTAGCAGTCCGACTCGCTCAGGCGATCGGCGGCATCCTTGTCCATCAGGCCCTTTTCCACGGCCTTGGCGCGCAGGATGTTGGGGTCCATGCCCTTGCCGTCGTCGGAGATCGACAGCAGGATGTGGTCGCCTTCCTGCTCGGCCGACAGCACCACGCGGCCGGTACGCGCCTTGCCGGAGGCTTCACGCTCCTCGGGCATCTCCACGCCATGGTCGACGGCGTTGCGCACCAGGTGCACCAACGGGTCGGCCAGGGCCTCGACCAGGTTCTTGTCGAGGTCGGTCTCTTCGCCGACCAGCTCCAGGTTGATTTCTTTCTTGAGCTGGCGGGCCAGGTCACGCACCAGGCGCGGGAAGCGGCCGAAGACTTTCTTGATCGGCTGCATGCGGGTTTTCATCACCGCGGTCTGCAGGTCGGCGGTAACCACGTCGAGGTTGGACACGGCCTTGGACATGGCCTCGTCACCGCTGTTAAGGCCCAGGCGCACCAGACGGTTACGCACCAGCACCAGCTCGCCGACCATGTTCATGATCTCGTCCAGGCGCGCGGTATCGACCCGCACGGTGGTTTCCGCTTCGCTGGCGCCATGCTTGTCGGCGGCCGGGGCCGGGGCGCGGGGTGCTGCGGCAGGTTTGCTGGCAGGCGCCGGCGCCGGTGCCGGAGTAGTAGCTGCTGCTGGCTTGGCCACAGGCTGGCTGTCGGCCTTGGCCGCAGCTGGCGCTTGCACCTTGGTTGCAGCCGGGGCTTCGACGGCGGCCACGTCGCCGCCGAACTTGCCTTTGCCGTGCAACTGGTCCAGCAGCGCCTCGAACTCGTGCTCGCTGATTTCATCGCTGGCTGCACTGGTGTCAGTTGCAGCAGGCGCCAGCGCCTTGGCAGCGGGCAAGGCATCGGCCTGGAAGGTGCCCTTGCCATGCAACTGGTCCAGCAGCGATTCGAATTCGGCGTCGGTAATTTCGTCGCTGGCCGGTTCCGGCGCGCCGGCAACCGGCTGCGCGGCAACTTCGGCGCTGAACTGGCCTTTGCCGTGCAACTGGTCGAGCAGCGACTCGAACTCGGCGTCGGTGATTTCGTCACCTTCACCGCTCACGGTCTCGCCCTGCATCTGCTCGTCGGCCGCAGCTTGCGCCTTGACCGCATCGAGCGAATCGAGCAGCTGTTCGAACTCGCTGTCGGTGATGTCCTGCTCCTCGGCAGGCGCTTCGGCAACCGGTGCCGGTGCCGCGGCGGCAGGCGCTTCAACGGCCACGGCGCCCCCCGGCTCGGCCAGGCGCGACAGCGCCGCCAAAAGCTCGGGGGTAGCCGGGGTCACTTCGGCGCGCTCGCGCACCTGGCCAAACATGCTGTTGACCGTGTCCAGTGCCTCGAGCACCACATCCATCAGTTCCGCGTCGACCCGGCGCTCACCTTTGCGCAGGACGTCGAACACGTTCTCGGCGATATGGCAGCACTCCACCAGCTCGTTCAGCTGAAGGAAGCCGGCGCCCCCTTTTACAGTGTGGAAACCGCGAAAGATCGCATTGAGCAGGTCGGCATCGTCGGGCCGGCTTTCCAGCTCGACCAGTTGCTCGGACAGTTGCTCAAGAATTTCGCCGGCTTCTACCAGGAAATCCTGGAGGATTTCTTCATCGGCGCCGAAGCTCATCAAACGTGCTCCTTAAAAACCCAGGCTGGACAGCAGATCATCGACATCGTCCTGACCGGACACGACGTCTTCACGCTTATCGGCATGAATCTGCGGACCTTCACCCCGAGTCGGATGTTTTTCTCGATCTTTTTCTGCACGCAGTTGATCGTGGTCATGCTGGATGCCCGCAAAGCGGTCGACCTGGCTGGCCATCAGCACCAGTTTGAGCAGGTTGCTTTCCACCTCGGTGACCAACGTGGTGACGCGCTTGATCACCTGGCCGGTCAGGTCCTGATAGTCCTGGGCCAGCAGAATGTCGTTGAGGTGGCCGGCGACCTTGCGGTTACCTTCGGCGCTGTGCGTCAGGAAACTGTCGACGCGCTTGACCAGGTCACGGAACTCCGGCGCAGCCACTTCGCGGCGCATGAAACGCTGCCAGTCGGTGCTCAGTGCCTGGGCCTCGCTGGCCAGGTCGTTGAGCACCGGGGTGCTTTCCTCGACCAGGTCCATGGTGCGATTGGCCGCGCCCTCGGTGAGCCTGACGACGTACGACAGGCGCTCGGTGGCGTCGGTTATCTGCGACACCTCCTCGGCCTGCGGCATGGTCGGGTCGATCTGGAAACTGACAATGGCACTGTGCAGCTCGCGGGTCAGCTTGCCGACTTCCTGGTACAGGCCGCGGTCGCGGGTCTGGTTCAGCTCGTGAATCAGCTGCACCGCCTCGCCGAAACGGCCCCGCTCCAGGCTTTCGACCAGCTCCTGGGCATGCTTCTTCAGGGTCGATTCGAACTCGCCCAAAGACGTTTGTGATGAATCCATGGCGCGCCCCCTGACGTGACTCAGCCGTTGACGCGTTCGAAGATCTTCTCGATCTTTTCTTTGAGCACCTGGGCGGTGAACGGCTTGACCACGTAGCCATTGACGCCGGCCTGGGCCGCTTCGATGATCTGGTCGCGCTTGGCTTCGGCGGTCACCATCAGCACCGGCATGGTTTTCAGGCGATCGTGGGCACGCACCTTGCGCAGCAGGTCGATGCCGGACATGCCAGGCATGTTCCAGTCGGTCACCAGGAAGTCGTAGTGGCCGTTCTCCAGCATCGGCAGCGCCGTGGTGCCGTCATCGGCTTCTTCGGTGTTGGTGAAGCCCAGGTCACGCAACAGGTTCTTGATGATCCGCCGCATCGTCGAAAAGTCGTCAACGATGAGGATTTTCATGTCTTTGTTCAAGTAGACCTCCAAGCAGTCTCAAACGCGCTCGGCCCCGAGCGCGCATTCACAATTCGGTACAACGTAGAAAACGACTGCAACGACAGCGGGCTCAACGCGCCCGCCATTCCCCCAGGCGGCTGCGCAGGCGCGCGGCACACTGGCTGTGCAACTGGCTGACCCGCGACTCGCTGACCCCCAGCACCTCACCGATTTCCTTGAGGTTCAGCTCTTCGTCGTAGTACAGCGCCAGCACCAGGCGCTCACGCTCCGGCAGGTTGGAGATGGCCTCGGTCAGGGCGGCCTGGAAGCGCTCGTCCTCCAGGCCGCGCGCAGGTTCTACCTGGCCACTGGCGCCATCCTCATGCAGCCCTTCGTGCTCGCCGTCCTGCAACAGGTCGTCGAAGCTGAACAGGCGGCTGCCCAGGGTATCGTTCAAGATCCCGTAGTAATCATCGAGACTCAATTGGAGTTCGGCAGCAACTTCATGATCTTTAGCGTCACGGCCGGTTCTGGCTTCAACCGCACGCATCGCGTCGCTGACCATGCGGGTGTTGCGGTGCACCGAACGCGGTGCCCAGTCGCCCTTGCGCACTTCGTCCAGCATGGCCCCGCGGATGCGGATGCCGGCGTAGGTTTCAAAGCTGGCGCCCTTGCTGGCGTCGTACTTGTTGGCCACTTCCAGCAGGCCGATCATGCCGGCCTGGATCAGGTCCTCGACCTGCACGTTGGCCGGCAGCCGCGCCAGCAGGTGGTAGGCGATGCGCTTGACCAGCGGGGCGTAGCGTTCGATCAGCTCGTACTGGGCGTCTTTCGACGCTCGGCTGTACATCTTGAAACCGCTGGCGTTCATAGCACTGGACCCGCGCTGGTGGGTTGCACCAGACGCTCGACAAAGAACTCCAGATGGCCACGCGGGTTGGCCGGCAGCGGCCAGCTGTCGACCTTCTGGGCTATCGCCTTGAAGGCCAGCGCGCATTTGGAGCGTGGGAAGGCTTCGTACACGGCACGCTGCTTCTGCACCGCCTTGCGCACACACTCGTCATACGGCACAGCGCCCACATACTGCAGGGCAACGTCGAGGAAACGGTCGGTGACCTTGGTCAGCTTGGCGAACAGGTTACGGCCTTCCTGCGGGCTCTGCGCCATGTTGGCCAGCACGCGGAAACGGTTCATGCCGTAGTCGCGATTGAGCAGCTTGATCAGGGCGTAGGCATCGGTGATCGAGGTGGGTTCATCGCATACCACCAGCAGCACTTCCTGGGCGGCGCGGACGAAGCTGACCACCGAATCACCGATACCGGCCGCAGTGTCGATCACCAGCACGTCGAGGTTGTCGCCGATTTCGCTGAACGCCTGGATCAGCCCGGCATGCTGGGCCGGGGCCAGGTGCACCATGCTCTGCGTGCCCGAGGCAGCCGGCACGATGCGCACACCACCGGGGCCCTGCAACATCACGTCGCGCAGCTCGCAGCGCCCTTCGATGACATCGGCCAGGGTCCGCTTGGGGGTAAGGCCCAGCAGCACGTCGACATTGGCCAGGCCCAGGTCGGCGTCGAGCAGCATGACCCTGCGGCCAAGCTCGGCCAGCGCCAGGGACAGGTTCACTGAAACGTTAGTCTTGCCGACGCCACCTTTGCCACCGGTCACGGCGATCACCTGTACGGGATGCATGCTACCCATGTCTGTTCTTTACCTTGTCTCGCTGGGACTCAGGCCACACGTAGGGCAATTCTGCGTACCCCTTGGCATAGCTACCTTGCACACATTTCATCATCAACCCGCTCGCCGTGGGTTGTGATAGAGATCAGCGAACATATCGGCCATGGCCTCTTCGCTGGGCTCGTCCTGCTGCTGCACATTGACCGCGCGGGAGACCAACTGGTGCCCCCGAGGCAGGTGCAGGTCGTCAGGAATGCGCGGCCCGTCGGTCAGGTAGGCCACTGGCAGTTCATGACTGATGGCAAGGCTCAGCACATCGCCAAGGCTCGCCGTTTCATCGAGTTTGGTCAGGATGCAACCGGCCAGGCCGCAGCGCTTGTAGCTGTGGTAGGCGGCGGTCAGCACCTGCTTCTGGCTGGTGGTGGCCAGCACCAGGTAGTTCTTCGCGGCAATGCCACGCCCGGCCAGGGTATCCAGTTGCATGCGCAGGGCCGGGTCGCTGGCCTGCAGGCCGGCGGTATCGATCAGCACCACGCGCTTGCGCAGCAGCGGCTCCAGCGCCGCAGCAAGCGACTGGCCCGGGTCGACGTAGGTCACCGGCACGTTGAGGATGCGGCCCAGGGTCTTGAGCTGCTCCTGGGCGCCAATGCGGAAGCTGTCCATGCTCACCAGCGCCAGGTTCTGCGCGCCGTACTTGAGCACGTAGCGGGCGGCCAGCTTGGCCAGGGTGGTGGTCTTGCCCATGCCGGCCGGGCCGACCATGGCAATCACCCCACCCTCTTCGATCGGCTCGACCTCGGGGATTTCGATCATCCGCGCCAGATGCGCAAGCAACATGCGCCAGGCCTGGCGTGGCTCGTCGATCTCGGCAGTCAGGTCCAGCAGCTCACGGGCGATCGGCCCGGACAGGCCGATACGCTGCAGCCGGCGCCAGACGGTGGCCTGCTGCGGCTTGCTGCCTTGCAGCTGGTTCCAGGCCAGCGAGCCGAGCTGCACTTCCAGCAGCTCGCGCAGGCCCGACAGCTCGGAGCGCATGGCATCGAACAGGCGCGGGTCGACCGGCGCCGACGCAGGCGCTGCAGCAGCCTCGGGAACATCGACATGCGGTTCGATCAACGGCTCGGCGGCGGTCAGCGACTGCCCGGCGAACAATTGGCGGTTGTTGTCGCTGCTATCCTGGCGGTGGCCCAGCTCGGCCTGGGCAGTGGCGATGCGCGTATGGGTCTTGCGCAGCTCTTCTTCCAGTTCGGCGTTGGGCACACGGGGGGCCAGGGCGGACAGCTTGTAGTCCAGCGCGGCCGTCAGCTCGACACCGCCGGCGATGCGACGGTTGCCGATGATGGCGGCATCGGCGCCCAGCTCATCACGGACCAGTTTCATGGCCTGACGCATATCGGCGGCGAAAAATCGCTTAACTTGCATTATCCCCTACCTCAGCCGTTAGGGCCCACGGTGGCAATGATGGTGACTTGCTTGTTGTCCGGTATTTCCTGATACGCCAGAACATGCAAATTCGGTACAGCCAGGCGGCCGAAACGCGACAGCATGGCGCGGATCGGGCCGGCGACCAGGAGGATGGCCGGCTGGCCCTGCATTTCCTGGCGCTGGGCCGCCTCGATCAGCGAACGCTGCAGCTTCTCGGCCATGCTCGGCTCCAGAAGAACACCGTCTTCCTGACCTTGCCCGGCCCTTTGCAGACTATTGAGCAAAATCTGTTCCAACCTTGGCTCCAGGGTAATCACTGGCAGCTCCGACTCAACGCCGACAATGCTTTGCACGATGGCGCGACACAATCCGACGCGCACCGCCGCCACCAGCGCGGCGGTATCTTGACTCTTGCCGGCGTTGTTCGCGATCGCCTCGGCGATACTGCGGATATCGCGTACGGGTACCTGTTCCGATAACAGCGCCTGCAGCACCTTGAGCAGGCCCGACAACGAAATGACACCCGGCACCAGCTCTTCTGCAAGTTTAGGCGATGCCTTGGCCAACACCTGCAGCAGTTGCTGGACCTCTTCATGGCCGATCAGCTCGTGGCAGTGCTTCTGCAGAATCTGGTTCAGGTGGGTGGCCACCACGGTACTGGCGTCGACCACGGTGTAGCCCAGCGACTGCGCCTGGGAGCGCTGGCCGACATCGATCCACACGGCTTCAAGGCCAAACGCCGGGTCACGCGCGGCAATGCCGTTGAGGGTACCGAACACCTGCCCCGGGTTGATTGCCAGTTCGCGATCCGGGTAGATCTCGGCTTCGGCCAGGATCACCCCCATCAGGGTCAGGCGATAGGCGCTGGGCTGCAGGTCAAGGTTGTCGCGGATGTGCACGGTGGGCATGAGGAAGCCCAGGTCTTGCGACAGCTTCTTGCGCACACCCTTGATCCGCGCCAGCAACTGGCCACCCTGGTTGCGATCGACCAGCGGGATCAGCCGGTAGCCGACCTCCAGGCCAATCATGTCGATCGGTGTGACGTCGTCCCAGCCCAGCTCCTTGGTTTCCAGCGCGCGTTGTGGCGATGGCAGCAGGTCCTGCTGGCGCTGCGCTTCCTGCAGCGCCTGCGCTTTGGCCTTCTGCTGTTTCTTCCACACCAGGTACGCGCCACCCCCGGCCAGCAGGCCAAGGCTGAGGAAGGCCACGTGCGGCATGCCCGGCACCAGGCCCATAACGATCATCAGCGCGCCGGACACCGCCAGGGCCTTGGGCGAATCGAACATCTGCCGGTTGATCAGCTTGCCCATGTCCTCGGAGCCCGAGGCGCGGGTAACCATGATCGCGGCAGCGGTCGACAGCAGCAGTGATGGCAATTGCGCCACCAAACCGTCACCGATGGTCAGCAAGGCGTACACCTTGCCGGCATCGCCAAAGCTCATGCCGTGCTGCAGCATGCCGATCAGCATGCCGCCGATCAGGTTGATGAACAGGATCAGCAGGCCGGCGATGGCGTCACCGCGGACGAACTTGCTGGCACCGTCCATCGAACCGTAGAACTCCGCCTCCTGCGCCACTTCGGCACGACGGTGCTTGGCCTGGGCCTGGTCGATCAGGCCGGCGTTGAGGTCGGCGTCGATGGCCATCTGCTTGCCGGGCATGGCGTCGAGGGTGAAACGCGCGCTCACTTCCGAGATACGCCCGGCACCCTTGGTCACCACCACGAAGTTGATGATCATGAGGATGGCGAACACCACGGCACCGACCACGTAGTTACCGCCGATCACCACCTCGCCGAAGGCCTGGATCACCTTGCCGGCGGCGCCGTGCCCCTCCTGGCCATGCAGCATCACAACCCGGGTGGAGGCCACGTTCAGGGCCAGGCGCAACAGCGTGGCCACCAGCAGGATGGTGGGGAACGCGGCGAAGTCGAGCGGGCGCAGGGCGTAGACGCAGACCAGCAGGACCACGATCGACAGGGCGATGTTGAAAGTGAAGAACACATCGAGCAGGAACGGCGGTATCGGCAACATCATCATTGCCAACATCACCAGCAGCAACAGCGGCACACCCAGGTTGCCCCGACCGAGCCCGGCCAGGTTGTTACGGGCGTTGCTGATTAACTGAGTGCGATCCACCGCGAGTCCTCTTGATGCAAAACTTTGACGCACAGGGGGCGCCTGGCGCTGGCATTGCAAGAAGCTTTCCAACTTTGCTCGATGGTGTTCACCCTGAGGGTTTTATCGCCTGCGAGATCGAGCGCCGCCCGCGCGGCGCTTCGCGGGTGTTCGCCTTGACGCTTTCTGCGCCTATGAAATCGAGCGCCGCCCGCGCGGCGCTTCGCGGGACAAGCCCGCTCCCACATTTGTTGCAACGTGGCCATGCCTGTGGGAGAGGTGTTGTCAGCCGGGGTGCAGGGCTTGAGATAGGTGATGCAGCAGCAATGCCAACTCAGAAATCCAGTCATCCCACCAAGGCAGGCAACCATGGCCTGACAGGTTTGGCACGTTGCAACAAATGTGGGAGCGGGCTTGCCCCGCGAAGCGCCGCGTGGGCGGCGCTCGATTTCACAGGCGCTGAAATGGCATGGCGAACACCGGTCAACTGTCGCGACGCAGGTCCGGCGGAATCGGCAGGTCGTCCTTCAGCGGCTCTGGCCGCTTGCCCTTGCCCGCCCTGTACTGGCGGATCTGGAACACATAGGCCAGCACCTGCGCCACCGCCAGGTAAAGCCCGGCAGGGATTTCCTGCTCGAGCTCGGTGGAGTAGTAGATCGCCCGCGCCAACGCCGGCGATTCGAGGATCTGGACCTTGTGCTCCACCCCAATCTCGCGAATCTTAAGGGCAATGAAATCCGTCCCCTTGGCCAGCAGCAACGGCGCTGCCCCGCCTTTCTCAGGGTCGTATTGCAAGGCCACCGCATAATGCGTCGGGTTGGTGATGATCACGTCGGCTTCGGGCACAGCCGCCATCATGCGCCGCTGCGAAGCCTCACGCTGAAGCTGGCGAATACGCTGCTTGACCTCGGGCTTGCCTTCGCTGTCCTTGTATTCGTCCTTGATTTCCTGCTTGGTCATCTTCAGCTTGTTGTGCGTCTGCCACAGCTGGAACGGCACGTCCGCCGCCGCAATCAACAGCAGCCCGGCCGACATCCACAACGCACTCCAGCCCACCACCTGCAGGCTATGGATGATCGCCTGCTCCAACGGCTCATTGGCGATCGCAAGCAGCGCCTGGCGGTCGTTGACCAGCACCACCACCGCCACGACCAGGATCACGAAAAACTTGGCGAGCGCCTTCAATAGCTCGGTCAAGGCGTTCATCGAGAACATGCGCTTGATCCCCGACAGGGGATTCATGCGGCTGAATTTCGGCTGCAGCAGGCTACCGGAGAACAGGAAACCGCCCAGGACTATCGGCGCGACGAAGGAAATCACGAACAACAGGATCAAGATCGGCTGCACCGCCCAGATGGCCATCTTGCCCGAGGCCAGCAGGAAGGCACCCATGGCACGTTCATCGACGATGAAGTCGCGGGTCAGGCTGAAGTTCATGCGCATGATCGCCAGCAGTGTCTCGGCCAGGTGGCCGCCGAACGCCAGCAGGCCACCGGCGCCGGCCAAGGTCACCGCCACCGTGTTCAGCTCCTTGGAACGCGCGATCTCGCCTTTCTCGCGGGCATCGCGCTTGCGCTTGTCGGTGGGTTCTTCTGTCTTGTCCTGACCGCTTTCGCTTTCCGCCATGCTCAGCGCGCCCTTGCCAGATCACGCAGCCATTGCAGCGCTTCGCTGGCCAATGCCTGGTAATGGGAAAGTATGTCGGCCAGGCCGACCCAGAAAATGAACATGCCCATGACCAGGGTCAGCGGAAAACCGATGGAGAAAATGTTCAACTGCGGCGCGGCACGCGTCATTACGCCAAAAGCGATGTTCACCACCAGCAGCGCGGCGATAGCCGGCAGGATCAGCAGCAGGCCGGCACCGAATACCCAACCCAGGCGCCCCGCCAGCTCCCAGAACTGATTGACCACCAGCGCGTTGCCTACCGGCAAGGTGGTGAAGCTTTCGGTCAGTACCTCGAACGCCACCAGATGGCCGTTCATCAGCAGGAACAGCACACTCACCAGCATGGTCATGAACTGGCTGATCACCGCGACGTTGACGCCGTTGGCCGGGTCGACCATCGATGCGAAGGCCATACCCATCTGCACCGCGACGATCTGGCCTGCGATCACGAAAGCCTGGAACAGCAACTGCAACGACAACCCGAACAACGCCCCGACGATGACCTGCTCGGCACACAGCAGCAGGCCGCGCAGGCTCAACGGGTCGAACTCGGGCAAGGGCGGCAGGGCCGGGACGATCACCACCGTGATGGCCACTGCCACGTACAGGCGCACCCGCGCCGGCAGCATACGGGTGCCGAAGATCGGCATGGTCATCAGCACCGCCGTCACCCGGAACAACGGCAGGATGAAGGTCGCGACCCAGGTGCCGATCTGCGTGTCGGTCAGCTCCAGCATCGGCGCGTCAACCGATCAGCTGAGGAATGTTGGTATAGAGACTGGTGAAGTACTCCATGAACTTCTGCACCAGCCACGGCCCGGCGATGATCAGCGTGACCAGCATTACAAGCAGGCGCGGCAGGAAACTCAAGGTCTGTTCGTTGATCTGGGTGGCGGCCTGGAACATGGCCACCACCAGGCCCACCAGCAGGCTGGGCACCACCAGTATGGCGACCATCAGGGTGGTCAGCCACAAGGCATCACGGAACAGGTCGACAGCGACTTCAGGTGTCATCGGCGGCTCTCCTTGACGGCGTCAGACGCCGCCGAAACTGCTGGCCAGGGTACCCATGATCAGCGCCCAGCCATCGACCAGCACGAACAGCATGATCTTGAACGGCAGCGAGATGATCAGCGGCGACAGCATCATCATGCCCATGGCCATCAGCACGCTGGCTACCACCATGTCGATGATCAGGAACGGGATGAAGATCATGAAACCGATCTGGAACGCGGTCTTCAGCTCGGATGTCACGAACGCCGGCACCAGGATCGTCAGCGGCACCTGGTCCGGGCCGGCGATGTCGGTACGCTTGGACAGGCGCATGAACAGGTCGAGGTCGCTTTGCCGGGTTTGTGCCAGCATGAAGTCCTTGAGCGGCCCTTGGGCCTTGTCGATGGCCTGCTGGGCGGTCATCTGCTCCTTCAAGTACGGCTGCAGGGCGTCCTGGTTCACCCGGTCGAACACCGGCGCCATGATGAACATGGTCAGGAACAGCGCCATGCCGGTCAGCAGCTGGTTCGACGGCGTCTGCTGCAGGCCCAGGGCCTGACGCAGGATCGAGAACACGATGATGATGCGGGTGAAGCTGGTCATCAGGATGACGAACGCCGGGATGAAGCTGAGCGCTGTCATGATCAGCAGGATCTGCAGGCTGACCGAATATTCCTGCTGCCCGTCCGCGGTATTGGACAGGGTAATGGCCGGGATCGACAGCGGGTCGGCACCCAGGGCCAGCGGCGCAGCCAGCAGCAGCGCCAGAGTCAACAACACACGCAGCGCGCCACTCATCACTTCTTGTCCTTAGGGTCCTTGCCCATCAGCTCCATCAGCCGCTGGGCAAACTCCGGCGTCGCCTGGCGGGCGTTTTCAGGCACTTCCACGGGTTCGGCCAGCACATGCAGGGCCTCGATGCTGCCAGGGGTATGGCCAATCAGGATCTGCTCCTTGCCCACTTGCACCAGCAGCAGCCGATCACGCGGGCCGATGGCCCGGCTGCCGACGATCTCGATCACCTGCCCGCCCTTTACCGCCGTGCTTTGCATGCGCCGCAGCAACCAGGCCAGGAAGAAGATCAGGCCGACCACCAGCAGCAGGCCGAAGACCATCTGCGCCAGCTGCCCACCCAGGCTGCCAGGCGCGGTTGCCGGGGTTGCCGCCGGCGTGGCCGCTGCCAGGCAAGCCTGGCTGGCGAGCAGCGCGGCAGCCGCCGCGATGGCGCGCATCGTGCCCTTCACTCAGCGCAGCTTCTTGATACGTTCGCTGGGGCTGATCACGTCGGTCAGGCGGATGCCGAACTTCTCGTTGACCACCACCACCTCGCCATGGGCGATCAGCGTGCCGTTGACCAGCACGTCAAGCGGTTCGCCGGCCAGGCGGTCGAGCTCGATCACCGAGCCCTGGTTGAGCTGCAGCAGGTTGCGGATGTTGATCTCGGTGCTGCCCACTTCCATGGAAATGTTCACCGGGATATCCAGGATCACGTCCAGGTTAGGGCCTTCGAGGCTGACGTTTTCGTTCGGCTTCGGCGAGCTGGCGAACTCCTCCATCGGCAGGCGGCCCGCGCCGCCGGTGCTGCTTCCGGTGTCACCACCCAGCAGTGCATCGATATCGGCCTGGCCGGCTGCACCGGTTTCTTCCAGTGCCGCAGCCCATTCATCGGCCAGTGCCTGGTCCTCTGCGGAGGTGATCTCGTTTTCGTTAGCCATGGTTTCCTCGACAGGCATTCAATTCGTTATGTGCGACCGGCACGCCGTCAGCGGCGTTCGATCGGGTCGATGATCTGCAGCGCCAGGTTGCCCTTGTGCGAACCCAGGCGCGCCTTGAACGACGGCACGCCGTTGGCACGCAGCACCAGGTGCTCGGGCAGCTCCACCGGGATCACGTCGCCAGGCTGCATATGCAGGATGTCGCGCAGCTTCAGCTGGCGCCGGGCTACGGTGGCGGTCAGCGGCACGGCCACGTCCAGCACGTCCTCGCGCAGGGCCTTGACCCAGCGCTCGTCCTGGTCGTCCAGGTCGGACTGGAAACCGGCGTCGAGCATTTCCCGCACCGGCTCGATCATCGAGTACGGCATGGTCACGTGCAGGTCGCCGCCACCGCCGTCCAGCTCGATGTGGAAGGTGGACACCACCACCGCCTCGCTGGGGCCGACGATGTTGGCCATGGCCGGGTTGACCTCGGAGTTCATGTACTCGAAGGTGACCGGCATGATTGCCTGCCAGGCTTCCTTGAGGTCGACGAAGCACTGGTCCAGCACCATGCGCACCACGCGCAATTCAGTGGGGGTGAACTCGCGGCCTTCGATCTTGGCATGGCGGCCATCGCCGCCGAAGAAGTTGTCCACCAGCTTGAACACCAGCTTGGCATCGAGGATGAACAGCGAAGTGCCGCGCAGCGGCTTGATCTTGACCAGGTTGAGGCTGGTCGGCACGTACAGCGAGTGCACGTATTCACCGAACTTCATCACCTGCACGCCACCCACCGCCACGTCGGCGGAGCGGCGCAGCAGGTTGAACATGCTGATACGGGTGTAACGGGCGAAGCGCTCGTTGATCATTTCCAGGGTCGGCATGCGACCCCGCACGATACGGTCCTGACTGGTCAGGTCGTAGCTTTTGATGCTGCCAGGCTCGGATGCACTCTCGGTCTGCACCAGCCCGTCGTCGACGCCATGCAACAGGGCATCGATTTCATCCTGGGACAGCAGGTCCTGTACGGCCATTGCGGACTCCTACTGCAATACGAAATTGGTGAACAGCAACTGGTCGACGACCGGCTTGCCGACTTCCTTCTGCGCCACTTCCTGGACCACTGCAGTGGCCTTCTGGCGCAGCATTTCCTGTCCCACCGGGCTACCGGCCAGGGTGTCGAAGCCTTGCCCGGAGAACATCATCACCAGGTTGTTGCGGATGACCGGCATGTGCACCTTGAGCGCATCCAGGTCGGCCTGGTTGCGCGCTTGCAGGGTGATGCTCACCTGCATGTAGCGCTGGCGACCGTTCTGGTTGAAGTTGACCACGAAGGCCGGGGCCAATGCTTCGTAGATGGCCGCTGGCTTGACGTTGCTGGCTGCAGGGTCGGCGGCTGGGGCTGGCTCGCTCTTGTGCATGATGAACCAGGTAGCGCCCACCGAAAGGCCGATCGCCAGCAACAGGCCCACTACTGCCAGCAGGATCAGCTTGAGTTTGCCTTTAGTGGCGGGGTCTTTGACTGCTTCGCTCTTCGCCATGCCAATAATCCGTCGTCCATCGGGGGTTCAAGGGAGGATGGCTTGGCTTGAGCAAGTGTTATGCCAGAATGGAACTGGAATGCCTGAACCGACCTCTTCGCAGCACAAGGCTGCTCCTACAGGGAACGCATTTCTTTGTAGGAGCAGCCTTGTGCTGCGAAGAGGTCGGTTCGGAAAAAAGAAATATCAGGCGTAATAATCGACCGCACTGTCGCCAACAACCACCTGCTGCTCCACAGGCCGGGCGCTATCGACTGCCTCTGCCCCGCCCTGCTCGGCCCGGCGCGCCGCCACCCCGGACAGGTTGCTGCCCTGCGCCTGCCCCTGCTGCTGTTGCTGCTGCCCGCGCGACTGGTCGGCCACGTTGACATCCGGCTGTGCCAGCCCCTGCTGGGCGAACAGCTCGCGCAGCCGGTGCACCTGGCTGTCGAGGGCGTCACGCACGCCGGCGTGGCCGCTGATGAAGGTGACCTGGGTCGACTGGTCCGTCGCAACATTGACGCGAATGTCCAGACGGCCCAGTTCCGCCGGCTCCAGCTGGATATCCGCCGACTTGAGGTTCTGGCTGGACAGGTACATGACCCGGTTGACCAAGCCCTCGGCCCAAGCGTTCTGGTTCATCGGCAGCGGTTGGTGCAACGGGCTGGCGTTGGCCGGCACGGCATTGGCGGTCTTGGCCGTCGCGGCCTGGGTCAGGCTGGCCAGGCGGTTGGCGAAATCGTCGATGCGCGTATCGCTGCCAGCGCCCTTGGTGTCCTTCAGACCATCTTCGAGCAAGGCAGCAAAGGCCTTGTCGCCAGGCTCGCCCGTTTCACCCTCGGCATTCTCGACCAGATTCGCCAAGGTATTGACGGCGGCCTGACCCTCCTCGCCCTGAGCCTGCGAAGGATCCAGGGCATGTGCCGAGGTCGCCCCCTTGGCCTGGGCACTTTGCTCCAGCGCCAGGCGCAAGGTCGGCAGGTTGGCCAGAGGGTCGGCGTCGGGATCGAAGGCTTCCTCGGCGGCCGGCTCCTCGGGCAGCTCGGCGGTGACCTGCGCTGCGGCGGCCTGCAACACCGGCGCCACCGCCTCGGCCTGCGCCTGGATCAGCTGAGCGCCAGGCTGGGCGTCGGTTACCTGGCCGGCCACCAGGCTGGCATCGCGCAAGCCGGTGTCGGCCTGGGCCTGGTCGTCGGCTGGCAATTGTTTGCCGTCATCGGCAACCGCGGGTTTGTCGGCAGCGCCTTTCTTGCCGCCCTGTGCCGCTTCAAGCTTGTCCTTGGGCTTGGCCTGAGCGACCTTGTCGTCCTGCCCCGCGGCCTTGTCGCGGCCCTGCCGGGCCATCACCTGGCCAAAGCCGTCGCCCTTGTCGCCCGGCGCCTGCAGCGGCTTGTCGGCCTGTGCGGCGGCAGAACGCGAGGTGTTGGCAATGGCGTTGCCTTGCAACAATGGGTTGGGTGCGACAGGCATCGAGCGGTCTCCGCGCCAGAAACAAAAAAATCATCCAGCCAGAGACAGGCAAGACTCGCGCCAAGTCGTGTATCAACCTGCCGAAATGCGTTGCTGCTCACCTCGGTAGAAGCGCTGCACCTCGACGAACTCCAGGTCGATGCGGTTGATCAGGTCCTCGATGCCATACAGCGGAGGCCGCCGCGCGCGCTCCTCCAGTTGCTGACACAGGCTGGCCAATGCAATCGCGCCCATGTTGCTGCTGCTGCCCTTGAAACTGTGGGCCGCAGAACCGAGCTCTTCGGCACTTTTGGCCGCATGCAGCTGGCCCAGGCGCCGTTCGGAGTCGTCAAGAAAGGTTTGCACCAACTGCAGGTAGCCATCTTCCATGACCTCACGCAGGTCGCTGAGTACCTTATGGTCAATATGCATGTCAGTCACTTGTTCACTCCTTGATCAAGCCAGATTATGCCCGAGCCAACCCGTGGCTCACCAGACGAACTCCACATGCGCGCAACGCCCGCCCTCACTCCAGCAAGCGCTGCTGGCCAGCCGCCTTACCAAATTCAGGCCACGCCCACTCAGCCCCTGCTCCAGCGTGGGCCGCGACAGCACGCGCTGCACATCGAACCCGGCACCACTGTCACGGACCTCGATCATCAGACGCCCGCCGTCGGCATGCGGTTCAACCTTGAAATCGATGCGCACGTAACCGTCGGTCAGCACCCCAAGGCGCCGGGCGCGTTCCTGATAATAGTCGGCAAAGCCTTGTCTATCGCGCTTGAGCTGCGAGTCCAGACCCAGCACGCCATGCTCCAGGGCGTTTGAATACAGCTCGCTGAGCACACTGTGCAGGTTGCCGGTGCGCGCACGCAGGCCGTGAATCTCTTGCAACAACTGCACCAGATACGGCACCGGGTTGAAGCGCTTGAGGCTCTCGCCCCGCACTTCGAACCCCAGCGACCAGTCCAGCGGGCTGGAACGACCGCTATCAGAGTAGATCATCGGCGCCGGCACCCGCTCCTCGGCACTGAACATACGAATGTCGCACAGACTGATGTCATCGCGCGGGCGCCCGCCAAAGCGCTCCAGAGCCTGCATCACTTCGTCGAACAGCCGCGCCGGGTCACGGTTGTCGGCCAGCACCCTGTGCAGGCGCTGCACACCGAACAGGCGCTCCTGGTCGTCGGCCGTGTCGAGCACGCCGTCCGACAGCAGCAGCAGGCGTTCACCCGGCGCCATCGGCAACACTTCGGTACTGTCATCGAAACGCTCGGCGTTCAGGATGCCCAGCGGCAGGTGCCGCGAACCCAGCGCCGACAGCACCTGGCCATCTACTGCCAGGCGATAGCCATCAGGCATGCCGCCATTCCACACCTCCACCGAACCGCGCTGCATGCTCAGGTTGAGCAGCAGCGCACAACAGAACATGTCCACCGGCAGGATGCGCTTGAGCTTGGCGTTCATCTCGCGCAGGACCTGCGCCATGCCGTAGCCCTTGGCAGTCATGCCGTAGAACACTTCAGCCAGCGGCATCGCCCCTACCGCCGCTGGCAGGCCGTGGCCGGTAAAATCGCCGAGAAGCACTCGCATGTCACCGGACGGAGTGAACGCGGCCAGCATCAGGTCGCCATTGAACAGCGCATACGGCGATTGCAGGTAGCGGATGTTGGGCGCGGCAAGGCAGCCGGAATGGGCCACCTTGTCGAACACCGCCTTGGCAACCCGCTGCTCGTTGAGCAGGTGGTGGTGGTGCCGGGCAATCTGGTCACGCTGCTCCATCACGGTGGCCTGCAGCCGGCGCAGGCGGTCCATGGCGCGGATCTTGGCGCCGAGAATCACCGCACTGTAGGGCTTGGCCATGAAGTCGTCGCCCCCTGCCTCCAGGCAGCGCACCAGGCCTTCCTCCTCGTTCAATGAAGTCAGGAAAATGATCGGCACCAGCGCTTCGCCGGCCAGGGCCTTGATCTGCCGCGCCGCCTCGAAGCCGTCCATCACCGGCATCAGCGCATCCAGCAGCACCAGTTGCGGGCGCCGCTCGACGAACAACGCCACCGCCTGCTCGCCGTTTTCCGCGGTAAGTACCTGATGACCTTGACGGCGCACGATCTGCGCCAGCAGCAGGCGGTCGGCGGCACCGTCTTCAGCCACCAGCACGGTCAACGCCTGTTCGGCCGGCATGTCGGCGCTCAACTGATATCGAAGAGCTTTTCGAAATTGGAGATGGCGAGGATCTTGCGCACGTCGGAGCTGGCATGCACCACACGCACATCCGACTCATCGCCGCCCGCATGGTCACGTAGCAACAGCAGCATGCCGAGCGCGGAACTGTCGAGGTAGGTAGTGTCCTTCAGGTCGACGACCACCGAATCTGGCCGGTTGGGCTGGCGTTCGTAGGCGTCGCGAAATTCCTGGTGCTTGCCGAAATCGAAGCGCCCCTTGATCTTTATTGTCAGCTTTTTCCCGTCCTGCGAAAAATCCGTCTCGACTGCCATGCTAGCGATTCCTTCGATGATGGCGGATGCAACTCCTTAAAGGTTTAGCAGGCGATGCCGGGGGTGGCAAGCATGCCATTCCCATATGCGGTGCACCCAGTGTAGGAGCGGCCTTGTGTCGCGAAAGGGCCGCAGAGCGGCCCCGGCGATATTTGCTGCGAAGCTGAAATCCTGGGGCCGCTGCGCGCCCCTTTCGCGACACAAGGCCGCTCCTACAGGGTACCGCGCAAGCCCAATGGGCAGCTTAAAGGTGATTCTGCCGCGGCAGGCGTTGTGACAGCTCGTCAAGCAAGCGCTGCTCGCGCTTGTCTTCGGCCCGCCGGGCTTCCTCCAGATAGCGCTGTACCAGCTTGCGCAGGCCTTCCACCCGGGCATAGGCCTGCTGCCAGGTGCCTCGGGCGTTGTTGAGGTTGTTCTGGTGCCAGACCAGGCTCTGGCGCTGCTGGGTCATGGCCGTTTCCAGCTGCCCGAGGAAGCGCTGGTAATTGACCAGCCAGCTACCGTTTACCCCCTGCCCGCCGCGGTTGATCCACTGCAACTGGTAATCCTCGCGAAACCGCTCGAGCTCGGCAAGCTTGGCCTGGGCCGCGGCCACCTGCTGCTGGAACTGCCCAAGGCGCTGGGCCGCCTGGCGCTCGGCCTCTTCGGCCATGTCCACCACCGGCGCCAGGCGCGCGGCACGTCCGGGCAGCGCCATGGCCTATCAACCGCCCGCCGGGGGCGCAAAGATCGCCCCCAACTGTTCGCGGCTTTGCGCCATGCCCACGCTCTCGCGCAGGCCCTGGCGCAAAAACTCCACCAGCTTCGACTGCAGGGCAATGGCCAGATCGGTTTCCGGGTCGCCACCCGCCACGTAGGCCCCCACACTGATCAGGTCACGGCTTTGCGACAGGCGCGACCACAGCTGCTTGAACTTTTGCGCCTGGCGCAAATGGTCGGCATCGACCACCTGAGGCATGACCCGACTGATCGAGGCTTCGATGTCGATAGCCGGGTAATGGCCTTCCTCGGCCAACCGCCGCGACAGCACGAAGTGGCCATCGAGCACACCACGCGCCGCGTCGGCAATCGGGTCCTGCTGGTCGTCGCCCTCGGACAACACGGTATAGAACGCGGTGATCGAACCACCACCTGGCTCGCCGTTGCCGGCCCGCTCCACCAGCTTGGGCAGCTTGGCGAACACCGACGGCGGGTAACCCCGGGTGGCCGGCGGCTCGCCGATGGCCAGGGCGATTTCACGCTGGGCCTGGGCGAAACGGGTCAGCGAGTCCATCAGCAACAGCACGTTCTTGCCCTTGTCGCGGAAGTACTCAGCAATACGTGTGCAGTACATGGCGGCGCGCAGACGCATCAGCGGCGCATCGTCGGCGGGCGAAGCGACCACCACCGAGCGCTTGAGGCCTTCCTCACCCAGGATATGCTCGATGAATTCCTTGACCTCGCGACCCCGCTCGCCGATCAGGCCGACGACGATGATTTCGGCTTCGGTGAAGCGGGTCATCATGCCCAGCAACACCGACTTGCCCACACCGGTACCGGCGAACAGGCCCAAGCGCTGGCCGCGACCGACCGTGAGCAGGCCATTGATGCTGCGAATTCCCACGTCCAGCGGCTTGCTGATGGGGTCGCGGTTCAACGGGTTGATCACCGGGCCGTCCATCGGCACCCAGTCCTCGGCCTTCATCCCGCCCTTGCCATCCAGCGCGCGACCGGCGCCGTCGAGCACCCTGCCGAGCATGCTCATGCCCATGGGCAGGCGGCCGCTGTCATCCAGCGGCACCACCCGCGCGCCGGGGGCGATGCCGACAATGCTGCCGACCGGCATGAGGAATACCTTGGGCCCGGCAAAGCCCATGACTTCGGCCTCCACCTGCACCGGGTGGTAGCTGTCGTCGTTGATTACCAGGCAGCGGCTGCCGACTGCAGCGCGCAGGCCTTCGGCTTCCAGGGTGAGGCCAACCATGCGCAGCAGGCGGCCTTCGACGATGGGCTGGGCCGGCAGTTCGATGGCCTCGGCATAACTGCCCAGGCGTTTGCCGAAGCTGGTGCGTTCAAGATGCATCCGGGCTACCCACGGCACGCTCTGGCAGGCTGTCCAGGTCTACCGACATGTCCGGCGCTGCCGGGTGCAGCGAATGGTCGTGCAACTGATCGAACAGTTGCGCCACGGCTTTCTCGATGCGGGTTTCCATGGTCGCGTCGATGCGGCTGTGCGCGGTCTCGATACGGCAGCCGCCCGGCAGCAGCGCGCTGTCTTCTAGCAGCCGCCAGCTTTCCTCATGGCGCTCGCGCAGGGCCTTGGCCAGCTCGAAATCCTGCGGGTTGAGATGGATGCGGATATTGTCAGCGCCCATGGGCAGCAGCTTGAGCGCTTCGCGCAGTACCTGGGTGATCTGGCTGGAATCACTCCGCAGTTCGCGACCGATTACCTGGCGGGTCATGTGAGCGACCAGGTGGACCAGTGCCTTCTCGATCTGCGTGTCCTGCTCGGCGATCGGTTCCATCAGGTTGGTCATCAGCCGGTCGAGGCTTTCCAGCTTGGTCTTCAGGGCCTCTTCGGCTTCCTGGCGGACCTTGAGCTGGGTGCTATGGAAGCCCTCGCGCTCACCGGTGGCAAAGCCTTCGTTGTAGGCTTCCTGGCGGATGGCCTCGAGTTCTTCCAGGGTCAGCGGCTGGACTTCTTCCAGCGGCACTTCCTCGACTTCTTCCTCGACTACCTCGGGTTCCGGCTCCGGTTCGGGCTCAGGCTCGGGTTCCGGGTCGAAGCTGGGCAGCGCCCATACGTCCACGCCCTCGAGGTCGCGGGCGCGGATCAGGTCGCTGGGGTGATGTTCTTTGGTGGGCATGCTGTCATGTTCTCAAACCATGTTCAGCCGACACGGTCCTTATGGAAGCGGGTTTACCCGCTCCCACAAGGGGCGGCGTCGGCCTTCAGATCGCGAATACCTCAGATCATTTCCTCGGCGCCCTTGCCGCCGAGCACGATCTCGCCGGCCTCGGCCATGCGGCGGGCGATGGTGAGGATTTCCTTCTGCGCCGTTTCCACATCGCTGACCCGTACCGGCCCCTTGGCCTCCAGGTCGTCGCGCAACAGCTCCGAGGCACGTTTGGACATGTTCTTGAAGATCTTGTCCTTGACCCGCTCGTCGGCGCCCTTGAGCGACACCACCAGCACATCGGACGAGACTTCGCGCAGCAGTGCCTGGATGCCACGGTCGTCGACATCGGCCAGGTTGTTGAAGACGAACATCAGGTCTTCGATCTGCTCCGACAGGTCGCTGTCGATTTCGCGGATCGCGTCCATCAGTGCACCTTCCACCGAGCTGTCGAGGAAGTTCATGATGTCGGCGGCGCGCTTGATGCCACCCAAGGTGGTACGCGCCGCGTTGGAGTTGCCCGAGAACTGCTTCTCGAGGATCTGGTTCAGCTCCTTCAGCGCCGCCGGCTGCACGGTGTTCAGCGACGACACGCGCAGGACGATGTCCAGGCGCACCTTATGGTCGAAGTTGCTCAGCACTTCGCCAGCCTGGTCGGGGTCGAGGTAGGCAACCACGATGGCCTGGATCTGCGGGTGCTCGTAGCGGATCACGTCGGCAACGGCGCGCGGCTCCATCCACTTCAGGCTGTCCAGGCCGCTGGTGTTGCCACCGAGCAGGATGCGGTCGACCAGGCCGTTGGCCTTGTCCTCGCCCAGGGCCTGATTGAGCATCTTGCGGATATAGGCATCGGAGCCCACGCCCAGGCTGGTCTGGTCGCCGACGATTTCGACGAACTCGCTCATCACCTGTTCGACCTGTTCACGGTGCACATTGCCCATCTGCGCCATGGCCACACCCACACGCTGCACTTCCTTGGGCCCCATGTGCCGCAGCACCTGGGCGGCATCGGTCTCGCCCAGCGAAAGCAGGAGGATCGCCGCCTTGTCGACGCGGCTCAGCTTGGCGGTAACGGCTCGGTTATCACTCATCGGCGTTGATCCACTCTTTCACGACCTGGGCAACGCGGCCCGGGTCTTCGGCCACCAGGCCTTTGATTGCGTTGAGCTGTGCCTCGTAACCCTCGTTCGGGCTAGGCAGCAGAATGCTTGTCGGGCCACCCAGAGTGACGCGGTCGTTGGCCAGTTCGCCATCCAGACCCATCATGCCGCCCAGCTCCATGTCGCTATCCGAGGCAGCCTGCTTGCCGCCCCCTGTAATGTTGTTCAGCACCGGGCGCAGCACACCGAACACCAGCACCAGGATGAACACCACGCCCAGCACTTGCTTGACGATGTCCCAGAACCACGGCTGCTGGTAGAAGGCGATATCGGCGATCTCTTCGCCACGGTCGGCGGCGAACGGCACGTTGATCACCGTCACACTGTCGCCACGGCTGGCATCGAAGCCGACCGCGTCCTGTACCAGGCGAGTGAAGCGTGCCAGGTCCTCGGCGCCCCATGGCGCACGGGTGGCGTCGCCGGTGGCCGGGTCGATCTTGACCTGGTCGTCCACCACCACCGCCACCGACAGGCGGGTCATGCGCCCCTGCTGCTGGCGGGTGTGGCTGATGGAGCGGTCCAGCTCGAAGTTCTTGGTACTTTGCTGGCGCTTGTCCGACGGGTACGGCGCGAGCATCGGCTGGCCGGTGGCCGGGTCCATGATCTGCTGGCCGTTGGCATCCACCAGCGGCTGGCCAGGCTGGATGGCCGCGGCCGGGGTAGCGGCACCACCGGTGGTCTGCGGTGCCGAGGCCGGGCCTGGCGGCTGGTTGCTCAGTGCGCCGGGGACACCTTGCGGCCCCTGGCTGCTGGCACGCTGTTCGTCGACCGACTGCTCGCTGCGCAGTGCCGGCTGGTCGGGGTTGAACTGCTCGGAGGTGGACTCGACCGCACTGAAGTCGAGGTCGGCAGACACTTCGGCCTTGTAGCGGTCATTGCCCAGCACCGGCTGCAGGATGTTGTGTACCCGCTGGGTGAGCATGCTTTCTACCCGGCGGCTGTAGTCGAACTGCTTGCCTGCCTGGGTCAGGGCGGTGTCCTGGATCTGCTCGGACAGCAGGTTGCCCTTCTGATCGACCACGGTGACCTGGGACTTGTCCAGTTCCGGCACGCTGGTGGCGACCAGGTTGACGATGGCCATCACCTGCCCGGCTTCCAGGGCACGGCCCGGGTACAACTCGACCAGTACCGAGGCGCTGGGCTTGCGTTCGTCACGCACGAACACCGAGCTTTTCGGGATGGCCAGGTGCACGCGCGCGCCCTTGACGTTGTTCAGGCTGGACACGGTACGCGCCAGCTCGCCTTCCAGGCTGCGACGGTAACGGGTGGCTTCCATGAACTGGCTGGTGCCCAGGCCCTGCTCCTTGTCGAGCAATTCGAAACCGACGTTGCCATCGCTTGGCGCCACGCCGGCGGCCGCCAGTTTCAGGCGCGCACGGGAGAGGTCGTCGGCCTTGACCAGCAGAGCCCCGGAGTTGGGCTCGACGTTGTAGGGGATGTCGGCAGCGGCCAGGGTATCCATGACCTGCTTGGTGTCCATGCCCGCCAGGCTGCCGTACAGCGGACGGTAATCAGGTTGTTGCGACCACAGTACCACGGCAAAGCCGATCGCCACGCTGGCGGCCAGGCCGACCAGAAGGCCGATCTGACGCAGCATGGGCATCTGCGCGATATTTTCCAGAAACGCCATGCCGAACAGCGGCGGCTTGGCCGCGGGCGGGCCGCTCTTGGCAGGGGCGTTGTCGACGACTGCTTCAGCCATGGTTTACGTCCGTCCTCAAACCGGCATCTGCATGATGTCCTGGTACGCCTGGACCAGCTTGTTGCGTACCTGGGTCAGGGCCTGCATCGACACGCTGGCCTTTTGCGAAGCGATCATCACATCGGTCAGGTCGACACCACTCTTGCCGATCTCGAAGGCGTTGGCCAGCTGGGTCGAAGCCTGCTGAGTCTCATGCACCTTGCCGATGGCCTGGCCGAGCATGTCGGCAAAGGTACTCTGCCCCGGTGCCAGCTCGGGAGCGGCGGCCACCTTGGGCAGCGACATGGCATCGGCCTGCATGGCCCGCATGTCCAGCATCAGACGATTGAATTCAACACCTTGGCTCATGACCCTTCTCTCTCCTGCGGCCGCATTTTTTTGACAGTGATGCGGCGGATAGCCAACCTAAAGCAACAAAGGTGCCAGCCTTGGCACGCGCACCTTGGTTCACTGTAGGAGCAGCCTTGTGCTGCGAAAGGGGCCTTTGATGCAACAGACCACCTTCTGCCTTGCTGGCCTCTTCGCAGCACAAGGCTGCTCCTACAAAGGCTGCGCAAGCTCTGAGGTTTTTGTCAGCCGAACAGGCTGGCCTCGACGTCAAACCCGGCATCGCGCATCTGCGCCAGCTTGTAGCGCAAGGTACGCGGGCTGATCCCCAGGCGTTCGGCCGCCTCTTTGCGGCGGCCGCGCTCGGCGCGCAGGGTGTCGATGATCATCTGGTACTCATGACGACGCATGTCATCGCCCAGCCCGCCAGGCTCGGCCACCACCTCGGGTGATGGCTCGATGCCGGCTGACAATGGAATGGCGCCTGCCAGACAAAAATCCGCCGCCTCGATCACCCCGCCCTGCTGCAGGATCAGCGCCCGCTGCAGGGCGTTGTCCAGTTCGCGTACGTTGCCCGGCCAGGCATACGCCTGCAGGCAGGCCCGGGCCTGGGGCGACAGGTGCACCGGGGCGTGCTTCATCTTGGCCACGTGACGCGCCAACAGGCGCTCGGCCAGTTGCAGGATGTCACCCGGGCGTTCGCGCAGTGGGCGCCAGGCCAGGGGGAACACCGAAAGGCGGTAGTAGAGGTCTTCACGGAAACGCCCGGCCGCCACTTCGCCAGCCAGGTCACGGTTGGTAGTAGCCAGCACACGGATATCCAGGCTGATCGGCTTGCGCCCACCCACCCGCTCCACCTCGCGCTCCTGCAACACCCGCAGCAGCTTGGCCTGCAAGGCCATCGGCATCTCCGAGATCTCATCAAGCAGCAAGGTGCCACCCTCGGCCTGCTCGAACTTGCCGGCCTGGGCGGCAATGGCGCCAGTGAAGGCACCCTTTTCGTGGCCGAACAGCGTGGCCTCGAGCATGTTGTCGGGGATGGCAGCACAATTGATCGCCACGAAGGGCTGCGCCGCCCGCGACGATTGCTGATGAATGAAGCGCGCCAGCACTTCCTTGCCGGTGCCGGACTCGCCCGAAATCAGCACGGTCGAGTCACTGCGCGCCACCCGCGCGGCCAGCTCCAGCAACTGTCGACTGGCTGGTTCGCAGGCCACCGGGCCTTCTTCTTCAGCCACGCGCCCGGCGGCATGCCGCTCGACCAGGCTGAGCAACGCCTTGGGCTCGAACGGCTTGACCAGATAGTCGGCGGCGCCTTGGCGCATCGCCTCGACGGCACGCTCCACCGCGGCATGCGCAGTCATCAGCAACACGGGCAGTTGCGGTTGCTGGCGGCGCAGCTGGGCCAGCAGTTGGTGCCCATCCATGCCTGGCATGTTCACATCGCTGACTACCAGGCTGAAGGCCTCCTCCAGCACCGCTTCCAGCGCTTCTTCGGCACTGCCCACCGCCTGATAGGCGAAGCCGCCGATTTCCAGGGTATCGCCCAGCGCCTGGCGCAATACGCGGTCGTCCTCGACCAGCAGCACCTTGATCGTCATTACATGCCCTCCGCCAGCTGCCCGTCGATCAACGGCAGCTCCACCCGCACACAGGTGCCACGGCCAACCCTGGAGCGCAGGCGCAGCGCACCTTGGTGCGCGCGCACCACGGCCTTGACCACGGCCAGGCCCAGGCCGGTGCCAGTGGCCTTGGTGGTCAGGAACGGCTCGCCCAGGCGGCCGAGCAGGTCGCCATCGATGCCACTGCCGGCGTCGCTTACACACAGGTGCAGGCTGCGCTCGCGACGGAACAGGTGCACCTTCAGTCGCGCCGGGCCGTCGCTGGCTTGCAGCGCATTTTCGATCAGGTTGAGCAATGCACCAACCAGGGTGTCGCGGTTGCACAGCAGCTCACCCAGGTGGCTGTCGCACTGCCAGCGCACGGCGTGCCCTTGCACATGCGCCTGGGCAGCCTGCTGCAGGGCCTGGAACAAGGCTTTTGGCGTGACTCGATCATTCAGCGGCAGCTCGCCCCGAGCGAATACCAGCATGTCGCGCACCTGGTGTTCCAATTCGTGCAGGCGCTCTTTCAGGGTCCCGGCAAAGCGCTGGCGGGTTTCCGCGCTCAGGTCTTGTTCGGGATCAGCCAGGTGGCTGGCGTAGAGCATCGCCGCCGACAGTGGCGTGCGGATCTGGTGCGCCAGCGAGGCGACCATGCGCCCCAGCGAAGACAGGCGCTCGTGGCGAGCCAGCTGGTCTTGCAGGCGACGGGTTTCGGTCAGGTCGTTGAGCAACACCAACTGGCCAGGTTCGGCATCCAGCGAGCGAGTGGCAATGGACAGACGGCGGCCGTCGCGCAGCGAGACTTCGTGACCGTCATCCTTGCGCGGGGCAAAGCTGCGAGCGATCACCTGGCGCCACAGCTGGCCGACCAGCGGCTCGCCGAGCAATTCGCAGGCGGCCGGGTTGGCTTCGCGTACCAGGCCCTGGCCATCGATCACGATCACCCCGCCGGGCAGCAGGTCCAGCAGGTTCTGCAGGCGGTTGGCCAGGCGTTCCTTTTCGCTCAGTTCATCGATGCGCTGGGCGCTGACCACCGCCAGCTCGCCCTTGAGTTCGCTGACCCGGGCTTCCAGCAGGCTATAGGACTGGCTCAGCTGGCTCGAGACCTGATTGAACAGGGCGAAGGCCTGCTCGACACCCTGGCGGCTGTCCTGCTCGATCGGGGGCTGCCCCTGCGGATCGGGGGCTAGGGTTATGTGGGCGGCCTGGGGCATGTTGCTCTCTCGCATGGCTGACCGTCATAAAAACGGTGTGTTGCCAGCGGTGTAGCAATAGCCGTGCCGGAGATGGGGTTTAATGCAGGGTTTGAGATTTTGGTGGGGCGCATATCGTGCGCCGCCGCGGGTATATACGCCTTGACACTTTCTGCGCCTGTGAAATCGAGCGCCGCCCGCGCGGCGCTTCGCGGGTATTCGCCTTGACACTTTCTGCGCCTGTGAGACCGAGCGCCGCCCGCGCGGCGCTTCGCGGGACAAGCCCGCTCCCACATTTGTTGCAACGTGGCCATGCCTGTGGGAGAGGCGTTGCCCGCTTTGGCGGAGAGTTTGAGACTGGAGAGACGGCGGTAGCGCCAGCCGGGAAACCGCGTCAAGGCAACAAGGCTGACAACCATGGCCTGACAGGTTCGGCACGTTGCAACAAATGTGGGAGCGGGCTTGTCCCGCGAAGCGCCGCGCGGGCGGCGCTCGACCTAACAGACACCATCAACGCCAAGCCGAACACCCCGCCCCAGCCGTCAATCCTCCGCCTGTTCCTCGCCGCCCTGGCGGCTCATGCCATACTTGCGCATCTTCTCGACCAAGGTGGTGCGGCGAATGCGCAAACGTTCAGCCGCACGCGCAACGATACCGTTGGCATCGTCCAGCGCTTGCTGGATCAGGCCCTGCTCCAGGCTGCCCAGATAGTCCTTCAGGTCCAGGCCTTCAGGTGGCAGCATGGCGTGGTTGCTGAAGTTCGGCGTATGGCCATTGATCGCCACGCGCTCTTCCAGGTCGCTGCGCAGGCTGTCGACCATCTGCTCGTCTTCGTCATCGACGTAACGGAATTTCTTCGGCAGCTCGGAAACGCCAATCACCCCGTACGGGTGCATGATCGCCATACGCTCGACCAGGTTGGCCAGCTCGCGCACGTTACCCGGCCAGCCGTGGCGACACAGCGACATGATCGACGCGGAGTTGAAGCGGATGGACCCGCGCTTCTCGTGCTCCATACGCGAGATCAGCTCGTTCATCAGCAGCGGGATGTCTTCCACCCGCTCACGCAGCGGCGCCATCTCGATAGGGAACACGTTCAGGCGGTAGTACAGGTCTTCGCGGAACGTACCCTCCTCGATCATGGTCTCGAGGTTCTTGTGGGTCGCGGCAATGATGCGCACATCGATGCTCTGGGTCTTGTTGCTGCCCACGCGCTCGAAGGTACGCTCCTGCAACACGCGCAACAGCTTGACCTGCATCGGCAACGGCATGTCGCCGATTTCGTCAAGGAACAGGGTACCGCCGTTGGCCAGCTCGAAGCGCCCGGCACGGCTGGTGATCGCCCCGGTAAAGGCGCCCTTCTCGTGGCCGAACAGTTCGCTTTCCAGCAACTCGGCCGGGATCGCGCCGCAGTTGACCGGCACGAACGGCGCCTCGCGGCGTTTGGAATGGTAGTGCAGGTTGCGCGCGACCACTTCCTTGCCGGTGCCGGACTCACCCAGGATCAGCACGCTGGCATCGGTATCGGCCACTTGCTGCATCATCTGCCGCACGTGCTGAATGGCACGGCTGGTGCCGACCAGGCTGCGGAACAGGTTGGGTTCGCGCTGGCGACCACGCTCGCGCGCCTGGTCGTACATCTCGCGATAGACCTGGGCACGGTGCAGCGAATCCAGCAGCTGGCTGTAGCTTGGCGGCATTTCCAGGTTGGAAAGCACCCGGCGGCGAAGGTCTTCCGGGAACTCCGCAGAAGAAATTTCACCTAAAAGCAGAACCGGAAGGAACTCATCCCACCCAGTCACTGTCTTAACGAGCCCAAGCACACTGCCCGGGGCATTTACAGTGCCAATAAGCACGCACAGCACTTCGCGACTCGAAGACAACGGCTCGACCACTTGCTGCCAGTCCTGGCTGGAGCAAGCGAGGTTTTCTTCGCCGAGGAAGTTAAGCACCACCGCCAGGTCGCGGCGGCGTGCGCTGTCGTCGTCGATCAGCAGAATCTTGGTTTCACGCCACATGCAATAGCAACTTCCCTAGTCATATCGGCGCCCGAGGGCGTGCTCGACATCATTCCGACTGAATGGTCAGTGTTCGGACGTCTGAAATTCGAAAACAGCCACTAGTAAAGTCAAAAAACACCAGCCAGTCAAATTAATGGCGCATGGCTTTTGGCAACATCTGTGGTCAGGTGAACAAATGGTATACCTTTGCCGCGTTCTTCGCCTGACGGATTTTCGTCATTTCATCCACCAAGGATTGACGTTCGCCACTTGCAACATCGATTAGTTGACGGTATACGGCCAACAACTGCTCAAGGCTACCACGTACTTCCGCTTCGTTTTCATGAGCCTCGGCAAGCACATCGTCGACACACAGCCGGCATTCCAGGTCGAGCTCGCCAACTGTACCCCAGTCGCGATCAGCCAGCGCCGCCAGCAAGGCTTCTCGGGTGTGCTCTATACGGGCGATAACCTCGCTCATGTCATCCTCCTGGCTTAGGAAGCCGCCGACGGGTCGCCGATCGCGTCCCAACCTTCCTTGATGGTGATCAGCAGGCGCGCCACTTCGTCGATGATCTCCGGGTCATTTTTTGCATTGGCTTCGATCAAGCGACGACTCATGTAGGTATACAGGTTGTCCAGATCGGCCAGGGTGTCGGCATGGTTTTCCAGATCCAGGCCTTCACGCAGGCCGCCGATGATGTCGATGGCCTTGCCGATGAGGATACCCTTCTGGGCTATATCATTGCGCGCGATCGCGCCCTTCGCCTGCGCCATGCGATCAAGGCCGCCCTGCATGAGCATCTGCACCAGGCGGTGCGGACTGGCTTCGGATGTCTGTGCCACGCCGTTGACTTTCTGGTATTGCCGAAGGGCCAACATCGGGTTCATGGATCTGCCTCGTTGCTGCGAAAAAGGTTGCGTCTACCCTGTGTATCGCCGCCACGTCAAAAAACTTTAGGGTTAAAACGAAAAGCCCGGCGCGTCTGGCAAACGCTGCCGGGCTTTTGTCACACGGAAAGAATCAGGACTTCTTGGCCTGCGCGTTGATCGCCTCGAAGATCGACGTGATCTGGTCGGCCTGGGCTTTCATCTTGCCTAGGGCAGTGTCCAAGGCCACGTATTTCTTGGTCAGTGATTCGGTCAACGAGTCGGTGCGCCGATCGAGGGCAGCCTGCTGCTCACTCAAGTTCTTGGCAACGTTGCTCAATGCGCTATTACGGCTAGCCAAACTACCATCAGTGGCATTGTACGGGTCAATGGCCTTGTTCATCCGCTCGAAAATGCCATTCGTGCCGGTGAACAACTCCTGCACTTCCGCTCCCAACTTCTTGTCATTCATCGCTGCGGCGAATTTGGTGCTGTTGAACTCCAGAGTGCCGTCTTTTTGTGTGTTGATACCTAACTGACTCAGAGTGGTCAGCTGATCGCCTGCCCCCACTTCGGAAAGCACCTTACGAATATCACCCAACAGCGACCGGGTGGTAGGGTCGTTGGTCAGAGGTCCCAGCACCAGGTTGTCATCGTCATCACGGCTGGTCGAAGTCAGCGACGTAATAGCCTTCTGCAGCGTGTTGTAGGCATCGACAAAACTTTGGATGGAGGTCTTCAGGCCATCATTGTTGGCCGCTACGGTGACCTTGGTTGCCGCCGCGCTCTCACTGATCAACTCCAGGCTCAAACCACTGATCGAATCACTAATGGTATTGGTGGCGCTGGTGATCTTCAGGCCATCGATCGTCAGCTCGGCGTCCTGAGCTATATCGGTAATATAGCCTGCCCCCGTCCCTACCATCTTCTGGGTGCCGACAATATTCAGCTCAGTCTGATCGACATCCCCCTTCAATGAGAGATCATTGCCCGCGCCAGTCTTTGAGGACGTCAACACCAGACGAGCGCCATCCTCACCTGTAATGATGTTGGCACTGATGCCGTTGGCACTCATTTCCTTGTTGATCTGGTCGCGCACGCTTTGTAGCGTGGCGCCAGCGCCGACCTCGATCGTGTAGGCCGTGCCGCCAACTGCGGGATCACCTTGTTCGATCGTCAGGGTTCCCGCGGCAATCGCTTTGGAGGCACCTTCGACAAACGCCTGGCTAGCCACTTTCGAACCTGTTGCCAGCTTTGCTACCTGAATGTCGTAACTACCGGCGACTGCGGTGTTGCCCGAGGTGACCTTGACGACCTTGTCATTGGCCGAAGTAGCCGCATAGGCATTGAACGACGGCGCGGTCTTGTCGTTGAGCTTGGTCATGGCAGTCTGGAAGGCCGTGAGGGCACTACGCAGCGACCCGATTCCGGAGATCATCGCACTGTTGTTACTGGTCTGCCGGGTAATCTGCGCCTGCTTGGCGGCAGTGTCGGACTGGACCAGGACCTTGACGATCGAACCGATGTCCAGACCGGACCCGAGGCCAGTACTGGAGGCGATTGGGCTTGCCATGCTGTTCTCCCTCTCGTTAACCGCCAGCCCACTCCTGCGGGGCCGACATGCTTTACTTCATTGGTACTCGCCGCCAGTCAAACCTTGGCGTCGAACAGAACACTGTTGGCATCACTCAGGCTGCGGGCAATTCGCAACGCCTCTTCCGAGGGCAATTGGCGAATCAACTCACCACTGTCGCTGGCGATGACTTTGACCACGATCTTGCCGGATTCTTCGTCCGTGGAGAACTCCAGATTGCGCTGTGACGCTTTCAAAAATTTTTCGATTTCAGAGACGGCATTCTTGACCTTTTCGGCATCCTTCGCCGCCAGCGAGTCTTTCTTGTCGTCTTCACTGGGTACTGCAGCTTCAACTGCCCGGGTAACCGGCTTTTCGGCAACCTGCTCAACCGAACGTGCGACCGGGTAACTCAGGTTCAGCTTGGCACTCATGTCCATGCCCACCACCTCACGATGAAAAGGCGGGGAAGCGCCACGCATGCACTTCCCCGCCAGCGACTAGGCAGATTAGCCCAGCAGCTTCAGTACTGCCGACGGCAGCTGGTTGGCCTGAGCCAGAACCGAGGTCGAAGCTTGCTGCAGAGTCTGCTGCTTGGTCAGCTGGGCAGTTTCAGCAGCAAAGTCGGTGTCCTGTACACGGCCACGAGCGGCTTCGGCGTTCTCGTTGATGTTCTGCAGGTTGTTGATGGTGCTGGTCAGACGGTTCTGGGCAGCACCCAGATCAGCACGGGTGCTGTTGATGGTTTGCAGAGCGGAGTCGATAGCGTTCACAGCAGCGCTGAAGTTAGCACTGATGGTGCTGTCAGCACCAGAAATCGCGATAGCACCCGAGTTAACACCCAGGGCGGAAGCAGTCAGGTTAGCCAGCTTGATGGAGATCTGGTTTTCAGTACCAGTGTTGGAACCAACCTGGAAGCTCAAGGTGGCAGTGGTGTTGAGCAGGTTCTTGCCGTTCAGCTGGGTGCTGTTGGCGATACGAGTCAGCTCGTCGGACATCGAGGCGAACTCAGTGTTCAGAGCATCACGGTCCTTGTCGCTGTTCGAAGCGTTGTTGGCCTGGATGGCCAGTTCACGCATGCGCTGCAGGATGTTGGTCTGCTCTTGCATCGCACCTTCAGCGGTCTGGGCGATGGAGATACCGTCGTTGGCGTTCTTGATAGCCATGGTCTGACCGCGAATCTGCGAGGTCATACGAGTGGCAATTTGCAGGCCGGCGGCGTCGTCCTTGGCGCTGTTGATTTTCAGGCCGGAAGACAGGCGGGTCATCGAGGTGCTCAGTGCATCGGTAGCACGGTTCAGGTTTTTCTGAACACCCAGAGAGGTGGTGTTGGTGTTAACGGTCAAAGCCATGACGAATTCCTCGTTGGATTGGGTACTACGGCTTCCGGCCTTGGCAATTCGCCGGGTGTGGCACAGAGAACCTTCGTCATGGTTATCGTCGTCAGGGCGCGTTGCTTGAGGTTTTTTTTAAAAAATTTTACTGGCCACCTGCCAGCCCAAGAAAATCAATACGTTGACGCCAAAAAATCTTCGCACGCGTGGAGCATCACCTCAGAGATAGCATCAACCGTGACAATTGACGCCTCACTCCACCTCCCTGTGAAAATGGTCAACATACTCTAAAGTTGCCCGCCACGCGGCCGATCCCAATTTCACTCTCCGCTGTCAGCACGCGAAAGCCCGCGCCTGGCAGCCAGGACCCAAATAGAGCCGCGCAATAAAGGCTCGATACCTTCTGGCCCCCTCCAAGAGCTGATCAGCCATGAATTTATACGTAAACCAGACGAAGAACAGGCCGGCGCTGCGAGATGACATTTACCAGGGCGACATTTTTCTCGACACATCCCTGCGCAGTGCATACGACCTGTGCGCCCTTGCCCGGGCCTCTATCACTCAAGCGTTCGATGGAGAAACCGATCACCAATCGCTGCATAAAATGATGCCGGTGGAAAGTTTCGTTGAGCGGGTAACCGCCCTCAAACGCCATTTCACCAATGGCGGAGAAGCCAAGGCGCTGATCCAGGCGTTCATTCTGGAAATCGGGGCCGATCCAGGCGAATACTTGTTCGATGTGCCACGCGTACGGGTAGTGCCACATTACGATTACCTGCATGCAGGCGTCAGTTATGCCTACAAACCCCACCGGGACACCTGGTACGGCAATGTCGACTGCCAGATCAATACCTGGATGCCGCTGTACTCGCTCAAGCCCGAGCAAACCATGATGATCAACCCTGCCTACTTCAACCGCCCGGTGAACAACTCATCCGACGGCTGGAGCCTGGAGCACTGGATCACCGAACAACGCTTCAAAGCCAAGGAAAACATCACGCAGGAAAACCGCGTGCACCCGGTTCCCTTGGAAGAAATTGATGACCGCTCGGAGCTGCGCATTGCCAGCAACAGCGGCGAGATGCTGATATTCAGTGGCTCCCACTTGCATGGCACCGTGGCCAACACCACCGATCAAGTGCGTTTCAGTGTCGATTTCCGCCTGATTCACTTGCAAGATCTGATCAACAAGCGCGGCGCACCCAACGTAGACAATGGTTGCATCGACGCCCACGCCGGTTTTAAAGACCTTTTCCACGCCAAAGATTTTTCCAGATTCCAGGGAGTCAACCCATGACAAAGCGCCGCCTGACTGCTGCGGAAGTTGAGTACAACGAAAAACGCGCCACCGTGCTGAGCAAGGTAGACGCGCAGTACGTTGCCGATGCACCGTTCGTGTTTGCCAACCGAATCACCGTGACAGCCGCGCTATCGCGCATGGAGCTGTTCAAGATGGTGCAGGACGTACCCGGCGCAATCGTCGAATGCGGCGTCTACAAGGGCAACTCATTGATGCTCTACATGCACCTGTCAATGATTCTGGAACCGTATGCAATCAATCGCTCGATCATTGGTTTCGATACTTTCCAAGGATTTGCCAGCATCGACAAAGAGAATGATCCGACGGACATCAACGAAACGATGTTCTCCGACACCGATGACTCGATTCTTCAGGAAATGATCGACACTAATGACCTGGTGCGCCCGGTCAATCGCATTCCGCGCTGCGAGATCATCAAAGGCGACATCCTCGAGACCGTACCTGCCTTCGTCAAGACCCGCCCCGACCTCGTGGTGGCGATGCTGATTCTTGACACCGACCTGTATGCTTCGACCAAAGTAGCCTTGGAAACCTTCCTGCCTTACATGCCAAAAGGTGCGATCGTAGTACTCGACGAAGTCGCCTACCGTAACTTCCCCGGCGAGACCGCCGCATTGCGCGACGTGCTGGATCTGAACAAAATCGAACTCAAGCGTCTCCCGTTCGATTCAACCGTGGGCTATTTCCGCGTCTGATACCGCAACAATCGTCCGATGCCTTGCAGTGGCATCGGACGATCCATCGGCACAATCTTACTCAGGCGCCCTTTCGAGGATCGCCGACCCCCAAGACAGCCCCACACCAAAGCCGCTGAGCGCCACGCGCCTGTGCTGCGAACCGAGCACGTGCTTTTCGAGCAGTAGTGGAATGCTTGACGACACCGTGTTGCCGGTTTCCACCATATCCTTGACGAACTTCTGCTTATATTCGCCCTCGACAAAGCGCGACGACACCGCGTCGACGATCGCGGCGCTCCCCTGATGCAAGCAGTACAGATCGATATCGTCAGCCTGCAACTTGCTGGCTTCGAGCAACTGCTGCAGGTGTGCAGG
The DNA here is from genome assembly GCF_015168335.1 of Pseudomonas shirazica. Lineage (NCBI taxonomy): Bacteria > Pseudomonadati > Pseudomonadota > Gammaproteobacteria > Pseudomonadales > Pseudomonadaceae > Pseudomonas > Pseudomonas shirazica. Next base: position 1,116,691 of record NZ_CP063456.1, on the reverse strand, counting down.
CACCTTGACCAAGGCGAAGTTGTAAACCTGGCGACCATTCATGAAGAACTTGCCGTCGGTGGTACGTAGGTGCTCGGCACCGGCACCATCGCTGCCGAACAACGACCTGCCCAACTGCCAGGCGGCACCCTCACCCATCCAAGTGGCCGTGGCGGCATCACCAAACAACATGGTGGTGTTGCGATCCTCCGGGTCGACGATCTTCGAATAGGGGTCGGCGGTGATCAACAAGCCGTTTCTCAGGCCTGCGGCCTCCATGAAGCCTTTCATCGCATAAAGGCCGTAGACATAACCCGAACAGCCCAGCGAGATGTCAAAAGCGGCAACCGCTGTCGACAGGCCGAGCTTGTGCTGTACGATCGCCGCCGTATGCGGCAAACCTTCGGCATCACCGTTCTGAGTGACCACGATCACCACATCGATGGATGCCGGGTCCAGGGATGGATTGACAGCGAACAGGTTTTTCGCGGCCTCTACGCAGAGGTCGGACGTTTCCTGGGCAGCATCCTTGCGCGGCAAAAAGGTCGAACCGATCTTGCCGAAGATAAAATCCTGGTCCTTGCCGAATTTCGCGCCCTGGGCGTAGTTGTCCACGCCGTCAGTCGGCACGTAACTGGCGATACTTTTAATGCCAATCATATGGCTTCCCAATTCAGTAACAGCGAAATACCCGCCACGGAACCAAACGGCAAAACGCCAGGCGATGCGGTGGTTTCCGATCCCTGACAATTTGTTCGGAGCGGCGCGGCGGTTCCCGGTTTCGACAATATACAGTGAAGATGCGCGTTCTGACTCTCAAGTCACGCTCTTTTTGTCGAATCGACAAACCGGTGCGGCTGCGCCCACAAAAAAGCCATAACCGCCGCGAGGCGGTCATGGCTTGGCGTAGTTCCGCAACAGATGTCAGGCGATCAACGCCTGCCAATCAACCCGGCCATCCAGATCAAGGCTGAATAGCTTGCCGTCCAGACTATGGTTGGCGTTATAGCAAGTGTCCTGAGCCAATGCGTGCGCCCAGCGCTCACGCATGTGTGGGCAGGCCATCGCATCGTCGCCCACCAGAACATGCCGTACGGCCTGGGCCTGTGGTGTCCACACTATCAATAGGCCCGCCGCCACTGCTTGCAGGCACAGGTCGACGTGCGCGGCGCGCAGATTCGGTGACTGCTCTTCGAGCCCACCGACAGCGTGCAACAGTTCCGCACGTAGCATGATACAACCCGACACCGCCGAAACACCGTGTTCCACCTGAAGGCGCTGCATGTAACCAGGCGAATCCCTGGATTCGCCGACGAACGCGGCACGTACACCCGCCTGCCCTGCCAGCACAAGCCCAGCCTCGACCACCCGTCCCTCGGGGTTCAGCAACTTGCCACCCACTACACCCACTTCCGGACGCTGGGCGTGATTGAGCATACCTTCCAGCCAGTTGGCGTTAAGCACCTCGAGCTCGCTGTCCAGCAGCACCAGATACTCGCCCTGCGCCTGCTGAATGGCCAGATTGAGCATCGCAACCGGCGCTAGGGCGCGCTCGCTACGGACCACCCGCAACCGGCTCCCTCCTAACTGCAAGCTAGCCAGCCAATCGCACAGCTCGGGCGACTGGCTGGCATTGTCAGCAACGAGAATTTCATGCTGCTGATAGCGGGTGCGCTGCAACAGGCTGAGCAGGCACGCTTGCAACGCTGTGAAGTTGTCCTGGCAGTGCACGATGATCGAAACCATCGGCCGCGCCTCATGCCGATAGTCAACGGCCAACGTTCCCGGACGGACCGACCCGACCGACACCGCATACCCCCGCTGGGCCACATGCTGTACCAGCACGGCACGCTCTTGATCGTGCCGGCTATTGTCAGGCGCAGAGCAGAGCAACAGTGGCTCCGCCAGGTGGGCAAGGCCCGCCATACCTCCTTTGCCGATCAAGCGCAGTAACAGATCGAACTCCAGCGCCTGCGGGTAACGCGCGTCGAACCCACCTGCCTCCAACCACAGGTCGCGACGCACCAGCCAGTGCCGAGCCATCAGCCCAGGCACGCTCTGCAGCAGATCCAAGTTGATGCCTGGACGCATGACATCGCTCAGCAAGCCGTTGGCCTGTTCCTGCAATTCGTCCATCGCCACGGCACGCACCCCTTCGACGCCTAGCAACTCGAGCCCAGCACGCATCAGGCCGCCGGCGGTGAACTGATCACCACTTTCGGCCAGCATGATCCAGTCAGTGCCCAGTTGCCTGGCCGCCTCGTTCATGCGTTGAACATGATCCTGCTCGGTAACCTTGATGAAATGCACAGTCTGCTGCGGCTTTGTCACCGACGGCAGCTCTCCGGTGGTCAATACAACCACCTTGAAGGCGCGCGAGTAGCCGTTCATGAGACTGTCGAAGGTAGCCTGGAGCTTGACGATGTCGGCTTGCAGATCGAGCAATAAAATGCCAAAGCTCGGACCGCCATGATGCTTGTCCAGACGCTTGGCAGCCTGGCGTACCAACTCGTCGCCTGGCTCACGAGCCTTGAGCCAATTAAGCAGCCGCCCCGAGGACATACTGCTTAACAACACCTCGTTGTCGAAGCCAGGAAGCGACTCCAACCGGCACAACCAGTCACGTAATTGCTCCGCTTCGGCCTGGGCTTGGTCGTCCTGCTCCAGTTGCATCAACAGGCGCTCGACCACCGTCCGGTTGAACGGGTTGATGACAAGCGCCTCCCAGAGGCGAGTGCGCAGGGCAGTGGTATCATCACTGGCACGCGCCTGGAGCAAACGCCATTGCCTTTGCAGGATCGATTCCAGTTCGGTGAGCTGATGACGCCCGGCCGGCATGGCATGGATATGGAATTCGATCTCGGTCAGCAAGTCGAAGAACGCCTTGTTGTAGAACGGAAGTTCCACGAACTGCTGCTCGCCAAAGATTCGTTTAGGTTCGTACATCGGTCGCTGCCATTCGGAGCGAACAATCGGGCAAGCTTGTAGCGCACGCCCCGTCAGCAACCCGTCGGCCATGCTCTTGAAGCTTTCGAGGGCGATCTGCTTGACCGCAGCGGCGCCCCTGCTGCTCAACTCGGTAGGAATCGATGCAAGAAACTCTGCAAAGACTTCACGCCCCTGGCGTGACTTCTCGTCCTGCAAGGCAAGCACCGTGAGTACGTTGGTGCCATGCTCAGAACCGCCATAGTTGCCCTCTCGAACCGCAAAGGGAATCGGCAGAATTCGAGCCTTGGCATTGGCCAGCAGGTAGAAAGCGTGGCCGATTTCCTGCCATTCGAAGCTGGTGCCCAACGGCAGCAGCTCATACCACTGCTGCAACAGGTCAGTGCGGGTAACGGCGTAAAAAGGCGGGAGGAACTGGCCCATGAACTCCAGCAAGCGCTGCTCTGGATCTTGCGAACAGTAGTCTTCCTGCACCCGATTATCACGTTTGTAGTACTCGACCTGCGCGCCACCGGGCACATACATCATCCCGTAACCATGGCAAAGACCGTAATCAGAGTGCTGCTCAAGGAACTCCACCGAGCGGGTTATGCTGTCATGCAGCAGGAAGTCGTCGACCGCAATGAAGAGCATGAACGGCGTGACGACCTGCTTGACCCCGAAAGCCAGCTTTTCCAGCAATGCAGTGTAAGAAAACTGCGGTAGATGGCGGTAATCGACATCTGGGTAATCGCGAGCAATTTCATCGTCAGCCTTCAGCGACGAATCCAGCACCAGGATGCTGGCCGGGTAGTTGCGGTAGTAGCACAAGGCCCGGCGCAAAAAATCTGGGCGGTTGTGGGTAAGCAACACCAATGTGAGGCGATCCTTGAGCGATGCGTCGCCCCGGTGCTGTACATGTGCTTGCATATCTGCTTCTGCCTGTTGGTTGGTTCAGCGCACTCGGCGCAGGTAGCCATCACGCGCCACGGTGATCAGCAGCTTGTCGTGGATTTCGGCATCGATGACGAAGTCCTCGGTTTCCTTCAGGTAAGCCCACACAGCAGTGCGCGGGTTGTCGCCAACACCCCATGGCCGATCAGGGAAGGCATCGGCAGGCATGTCCTCGACCACCGTATCCATCACCACGCAGTAGCAGTCTTGCGACACTAACGGCGCGTAGGCGCGCAGTTCGGCCAGCACGTGGTCGTGGGTGTGGTTGGAATCGAGCACGACGATGACCTTCTTGCCCTCGGCCAGCATCCGCACCCGCTCGACAACGGCCGGGTCGATGCTGGAGCCTTCGATCATGCTGATACGCTTGAACATTGGGTGACTTTCGATGGCTTCGCGATTATGTGGACGGATATCGCGATCGATGCCAAGGACCTCACCATGCCCCACCAACTCCATCATCGACGCGTAATAGATGATCGAACCGCCATGAGCGATGCCACATTCGATGATCAAGTCAGGCTTGAGTTTCCAGATCAGCTCCTGCATGGCAACCATGTCCTGGGGCAGCTGGATGATCGGGCGGCCCATCCAGCTGAAGTGGTAGGTGTATTTGTGCTTGGCCGATTCGTTGTAGAAGACCTGGGCCAGTTCGCCCAGCGCCGCATCGTTGCCTTGGGCACGGATCTCGGCCTGGCATTCTTCGGCGAATACCTGTAGTGGCGTTTTGTCGCTCATTTGCAGCCTCTTGAAAAGTGTTGGCCCGACAGCGTCAGCGGTGCAAGGGCTCGATAGTGGATTGCAGCATGCGCTGCAAACGATCGGTCACCGCCCAGAACGCCATCGGCTCATGGGTTGGATAAGGGTAATAACCAAGATTCAGGCTCAGGCTGGCTCCTCGCTCACGCAGACGCTGCTCGACCAGACTGCGCACTGCAACCGGCTGACCACTGGCGCAATTGACCACCCCTGAGAATTCGCGACAGTGCAACACACCAGCCAACTGGCGGGCGGCATCGGTAATCGGCTGAAAGTCGCGCAACTGCTCGCCACCGGACATGGCGAACGATGCCTCGCTGCTATCAATGGCTCGATCGAGCCCTGCCAGCAGGCTGTTGGGGTTCTGCCCCTGACCATACAGGTAGAACAGTCGCGCCCATTGCAGAGTGAATGGCCGATGCAACTGCAATGCCTGGAGGAACTGGTGCAGGCTGTGCTTAGCCAAGCCATAGGGGTTGGTCGGGCGCGCCGGACATTGTTCGTCCAGCGGGCCGCTCTGCATCCCGTACTCGAAGCAGGTGCCGGTGACCAGCACCTGTCGTACACCAGCCTCGACCGCGTGCTTGATGAAGCGGTAGTCGGCCATCAGGTTCTGCTCCAGATGGAACAGCGCCTGGTAGTTGGGCAGTCCCGGCCAGGCCAGGTGAGCAAGGGCGTCGATACCATCGACCCAACTGGCCACCGCTGCGGCGTCGGCCAACTGCAGGTCACCGGCAACGAACTCCACTTGGTCGAACCACGCCATGCCCCGTGCGCGCTCGACGTCACGCGCCAAGGCGCGCACGCGACAACCGCGGGCCAGCAGTTCGGCCACCAGATGGCGGCCAACGAAACCAGTGGCGCCGGTTACCAGTACATGCAATGCGGTCATAGCACGGTCAACTCGGGGACGGCGATGACGAACTGCCCGCCCCACTCACGGATGCCGGCCTGCTGCTCGCTGATTTCGTGCAGCAGATTCCACGGCAGCACCAGCACATAGTCCGGCTGTTCCTCGGCCAGGCGCTCGGGCGCCACTATCGGAATGCGGCTACCAGGCAGGAACTTGCCCTGCTTGTGCGGGCTGGTGTCGGCCACCCAGGCCAACAGGTCAGCCTTGACCCCGGCATAGTTGAGTAAGGTGTTGCCCTTGGCGGCAGCGCCGTAACCCACCACGCGCTTGCCAGCAGCCTTGGCGTCGAGCAGGAAACGCAGCAGCTGCAGCTTGATACGCTCGGCGGCAGGCGCCAAGGTGGAGTAGAAGCCAGCGCTGCGCACGCCCACGTCGTTCTCCAGCGCCAGCAGGCCGGTGACGGCCGGCTCCACCGTACGGCGCTGGCCATCAGTGCGTTGCACGAACACCCGCAGTGAACCACCGTGAGTCGGCAGCTCCTGCACGTCGAATATTTCCAGGCCGTTGCGCTGGCAGAGGATCTGCACCGCCGTAAGCGACAAATAGGAATAGTGCTCGTGATAAAGCGTATCGAACTGGTGCTCGGCGATCAGCGACAGCAAATGCGGGAATTCGAACGTGGCCACGCCGGTCGGCTTAAGCAAGGTGGCGAAGCCACCGAGGAAGTCATTGATGTCCGGCACATGGGCGAGCACGTTGTTGGCCGCCATCAGGTCGGCACTCCAGCCTTCGGCCACCAGTTGCGTCGCCACGTCGCGACCGAAGAACACTTCGCGGATCTCCAGTCCTTTGGCACGCGCCGCATCGGCAGTGCTGCGGGTCGGCTCGACCCCCAGGCAGGGAATACCGCGCCGGGCGACGTACTGCAACAAGTAGCCATCGTTGGCAGCGATCTCCACCACACGGCTGTCGGCGCTCAGCGCGAAGCGCTCGGCCATACCAGCCACATAGGCTTCGGCATGGCCCAGCCAGGAACTGGAATAGGAACTGAAGTAGGCATAGTCCGCATCGAACAGCTGCTCGGCGCGGGTATAATCCTCGGTCTGTACCAGCCAGCATTGCTCGCACACTGACACCTTCAACGGTACCCACTGTTCAGCCCCGGCCAGTTGCTCGGCACGCAGGTAGGCGTTGGAAGGCGGCGCTGTGCCCAGATCGATCAACGGCAGGTGCAGGGCGCTGCCACAACCACGGCAATTCATACGGTCACTCCGGTAAAGCGGCTGTCCAGCCAAGGATGCATTTCATCCCGGGCCGAGAGGTTGATCACGGGCAACGGCCAGGCGATGGCCAAGCGCGGGTCAAGCACCGACAGACCACCCTCATGCTCCGGGGCATAGTCGGCGCTGTGCAGGTAAAGCAGCTCGGCATCGTCGCTCAGCGCCTGGAAACCGTGGGCGAAACCGGCAGGTACCAGCAAGCTATTGCCCTCACCGGCCTTGAGGTGCTCGGCATGCCATTGCAGGAAGGTCGGCGAATCGGCACGCAGGTCAACCACCACGTCCCACACTTCACCCTGCAGGCAGGTGATGTACTTGCTCTCCGGCTGCGGCCCGACCTGATAATGCAAACCGCGCACGCTACCGCGCCCGCGAGTCAGCGAGCAGTTGATCTGGCGGATGTGGAACGGCGCTCCGAAACGCTCCAGGCTGCCTTCGCAGTAAAGCCGCGAGAATGCACCACGGGCATCCTCATGGCGGCGATGATCGACGCGGGCTAGGCCCTGCAATGGCAAGGGGTGCAAGGTGTACTCGCTCACAACGACTCCTGATACAAGCTCAACTGGGTCAGACAGACTGCACGCATGTCCATACCCTTACGCCAGGCCAGGTGCCAGCCTAGGGTTCGCTCCAGGCATTCGTTGAGCGTCCAGCGTGGTCGCCAGCCAAGCAGCTGGCGGGCTCGAGAGCTGTCCAGGCGTAGCAGCCCGGCTTCGTGCAGGTCGCTCGTCTCGACCTTGACCCCTGGGGCCAGAGGCCACTGCCCAGCCAGCAACTGGACCACCTCACCGACACTGCGCATGTCGTCGTCACCCGGGCCGAAGTTCCATGCACCTGCATAGCGCTGGCCCTGCTCGTATAGGCTGGCGGCCAGCAGCAGGTATCCGGCCAGCGGCTCCAGGGCATGCTGCCAAGGGCGCACCGCCTGGGGGAAACGCAGCGTCACCTGCTCGTCAGCAGACCACGCCTTGAGCACGTCGGGGATCAGCCGATCGGGCGAGAAGTCTCCTCCGCCCAGCACATTGCCGGCGCGTGCGGTTGCCAGGCTCAGGCCATGGTCGGCGTACCGCTCGGCAGGGAAGAATGACGCCGCGTAGGACTGTGCAAGAATCTCGCAGCAGGCCTTGCTGCTGCTGTACGGATCATGACCACCGAGCGCTTCGTTCTCGCGGTACGACCAGACCCACTCCTGGTTGGCGTAGACCTTGTCGGTGGTCACCACCACGCAGGCGCGCACGCCGCCTACCTGCCGCACGGCCTCTAGCAGATTGAGGGTCCCCATGACATTGCTCGAATAGGTGCCCAACGGGTCGCGGTACCCTTCACGCACCAGCGGCTGGGCTGCCAGGTGCAAGACAATTTCCGGCTGCACTTCGGCGACCAGTTCCAGCAGAACGCCAAGATCACGCACATCACCACGGCGATCATCGATGCCCTCGCCAACCCGTGCCAGATCGAACAGGTTCGGCTCGGTCGATGGGTCGAGGGCGAAACCGGTGACCTGAGCGCCCAGGCTCTGCAGCCAGAGCACCAGCCAGCTGCCCTTGAAACCAGTGTGACCAGTGACCAGGACGCGCTTACCGGCCCAGAACGCGGGACTCAAGCCCACTGTTTCCATGGCGCCTCCCCGCTGCTCCACAACTGTTCGAGGTGGTTCTTGTCGCGCAAGGTATCCATGGGGTGCCAGAAGCCGTCGTGCTCGAACGACATCAGCTGGCCTTGCTGGGCCAGGGTGGCCAACGGTTCGGCCTCCCACGGCATAGCATCACCGACAATATAGGGGATGACCTTGGGAGAGAGCACGAAGAAGCCACCATTGATCCAACCTCCATCACCGCGCGGTTTCTCGCTGAAACCTCGCACCCGGTCGCCCTCGCGCTCCAGTGCTCCGTATCGACCTGGCGGCTGTACCGCTGTGACAGTGGCGAGTTTGCCGTGACCGAGATGGAAGTCAACCAACGCACCGATGTTCAGATCAGAGACGCCATCACCATAGGTGAAGCAAAACGACTCCTCGTCTTCCAGGTATCTGGCAACACGACGCAAGCGGCCACCGGTCATGGTATCGTCACCAGTATCCACCAACGTCACACGCCATGGCTCGCTGTAGTTCTGATGCACATCCATACGGTTGGCACGCATGTCGAATGTGACGTCGGAGGTATGCAGGAAGTAGTTGGCGAAGAAGTCCTTGATCGCGTACCCCTTGTAGCCGAGGCAGATCACGAAGTCGTGGATGCCGTGCGCCGAATACTGCTTCATGATGTGCCAAAGAATTGGCTTGCCACCGATCTCGATCATCGGTTTGGGCTTGAGGTGTGACTCTTCGCTGATACGCGTGCCGAGCCCACCCGCCAGAATGACTGCCTTCATCGATTTCCTCATGTGCTTCGCGCCCCAGGTCCGCCCGGGTGAAGGATTTATGGCGATATCGATGGGTATTTGCAGGAAATGCGCCAACCCGCTTAAAGGGCCAACAGTTTTTTAATCCGATGTGGTAGACAACGCAGGCCTTTCCGGCAGCGGCGCCGGCCATGAAAGATGACTGCCCGCAACGACACACTGACGTTTAACAGAGCAGCAAACCGAAAGGGCCATAAGGCAGCCTTATCACAATACACAGAGCGCTATCACGGTGACCAGAAAGCCGTATCAATCCGCCAACCAGCCCCACTCCCAATGGCGCAGGTTGTCATCGCGCAAAACGAAATCACGCATCACCGCCTCGCGCAACTCATCCCCCATGCGATAACTGGAGGCCGGGTCTGCGAGATGCGAGCGAATCGCTTCGACCCATTCCTTGGTGCTGTTGCCATACACCCGCGTGCAAGGCAAATAACCGCGGTACGCCTCGGTATCGGTACAGATAACCGGGTAACCACAGGCGCCGTATTCCAGCAAGCGCAGGTTGCTCTTGCAGTCGTTGAAGATATGGAACTCCAGCGGGGCCAGGGCCAGATCCAGATTCAGGCTGGCAAGCTTGGCCGGATAGTTGGCCAAGGCTACCGGTGGATGAAACTCATGCACGTACGGGCGAAGCTCATCTGGGCACATGCCGAAGAACACCCAATGAACCTCATCCGCCAAAAGCCGAACTGTTTCAGCAATGATTTCCAGGTCACCCGAATGACTGGTGCCGCCACCCCAACCCACACGTGGTTTCGAGGCCGTTGCCCTCTCGCACTTGAAAGCGCACCAGACCTCCGGGTCGAGCATGTTCGGGACTACGCGGAAATCACTGTGCATCGAGCCCAGCGCATCTGCCAGCGCCTGGGTGGTAACGACGACACGATCACACAACCCGATTGCGCGGCGCAGGTGCTGCTCGATATCTGCCGGCTTGTTACGGGCATGCTTGTTCTTCTTCGGCGCCTTGAGCACATAGTCGTCGATCTCGTAGATACGCCGCGCACTGGAAAACCTGGCCAGCCGTTCAAGGTCGCTGACCGAGTTTTCGTTATGCCGCAACTGCACCACGATGATATCGGGATTCATGCGGGCGAGTTGGACGGTATCCGGGGACTCGTACGAAACCCGTCCGACAATACGCCCGCCAGCCTCCAGACGGGCGAACGGTTCGGTGACCCTATACGCGCCAACTGCCGAGGCGTTCACAGGTAAAGCGAGCACCGAAGGCAGCGTCCGCGCGCAGAACGGGTCCCAACTGCCTTGCTGGCTGGCATCCAGGTCGAAATTGACACGCCCCAGCCCCAGGTTAGGATTATATGCGGGATCGCGCACGACCAACGAACGCCAACGCTCGAAAAAGACCGACTGCTGCTCGAACGTCGCGTTTGCGTGAGGCTCGCCAGAGGCTGCTCCAATCGCATACAAACACGCATAGGGCGTCCAGACGACCAGATAACCCAGGCTTCTCGCGCGCAGGCACAGATCGACTTCACCCAACCCTGCGGAAAACTGGGTGAGATCCAGACCATCTAATGCGTCAAAAACTGACTTGCGCACAATCAGACAGTCACCTGCCACCGCACTCCAGTTCTGAGTGACCTGCAGACGTTGCAAATAGCCTCGACTTTGTCCTTCTTCACCCGCACATACCAGCCCTACGCCACCACTGCCGCCTAGAACCAGGCCTGCGTGAACGACTCTGTCATGCACATCCACCACTTTGGCGCCCACGATTGCCACCTCTGGACGCTGAGCATGGTTGAGCAACTCACCTAGCCATTGGCTCTCGCGGACTTGCAGCCCCGATGAAAGCATCAGCAGGTAATCGCCGCGCGCTGTCTTAGCGGCTTCGTTGATCATCCGCCCGACATCGGCAGCCCCACTCAAACGCAATACCCGAAGTATCGCGCCGCCCACCTCGGCCATTGCATGAAGCCAGTTGCCTGCAGCGGGCTCGATATCATCAGCCGCGACCAGTACCAATTCATAGCGCGAATACGTGGTCTGCTCCAGCACCGACATGACGCAGCGCTGAACTATCTGAAACGGCTGGTTACAGGGCAGCACAAGCGTGACGAGTGGCTGCTCGGTGTGCAGATAGTCGACTCGGTTAAGTACAGGCACTTCATCGTGGCGTATCTGGTGAGCGACACCCAGACGATTCAAGTGCTCGTGAAGCACGGGCTCGCTCTGGGCAATTACCGAATCTTGCGACAGCCACTGCGCAAATCCGAGGGTCGAATGCACCTGAATCTCGGCAATATGCTCAACTGCCTGAGGGCCTTTGGCCTCCACCAACCGCCAGAGCAGATCATGCGCCGCCAGGTCTGCAAAACGTGAATCTAGGCCGCCCAGCGTAGCGAACGCTGCTCGATCGAAAGCTAGAGTACGCCCGACGTACGGATAGCTACGCATCAGGTCGATGTTGAAAGCAGGTTTGAAAATCGGCTCGCAGAGCGCGCCATCCACCCAAGTATCTTCATCGCTGTAGATACAGCCCAACCCCGGCATGACGGCGATGCGCTCCGCCAGCAACAGCAACGCGGCGTCGACAAGCCTGTCACCCGCATGCAACAGGTAGACCCAATCGCTTTCAGGCAAAGCGGCTACGACTCGATTGATCTGGCCGACCCAGTCCCCCTCCAGCGCATGCTGAGCAACCCCCGACCACACACAGCCTTTGACATCAGATAACACAACGCAATCCTGGGCTGCGTAGCACTGCGCCTGAACGCTGTACACAGTCTGACTGAGCTCATCCAGGCTACCGGCCAGATCCAGTATCACTACGGCAACTCGGGGTTTGCGGGGCCAGGACTCGAAGGTACGGGGCAGCTGCTTGAGCTGTGCAGCACTCAGTTGACGCTCATCCACCCAGGCCTGGTAAAGCTCGGCGTAACTTTCACTGTCACTACCGATACGGCAACGCATGGTCTGCTGCCAGTTGCCCAACAGCAACACCAGATTCATCTCGCGCCATTGACCCGGCATGAGCGAGGTGTCCGACAGTGCCCGATAACGTACCCACCCTTGCGCCGGGGCTTGCTCGCCACCACGCTGCTCCAGCATCTGACGCAGCCAGCCCCATTCGCGCACGAGCGATGCCCTCACCGCTGACTGTTTGCTCAAGCGCTGGGCATGCAGGCGTTCAATCACCAGGACATCGCCGAGCAGCATCAACTGCCCGGTGCGCATCAAACAGCAGAAGAGCACCATATCCAGCAATGCCACGAACCCCTGCTCATCCTGCGTCAATGCGCACAAGAAGCTCAAGACCTGCTCACGCCGCATCATCGCTGAGGAGAAGTTGCCGAGGAAATTAGCCGGGCTATCGTTCAGGATCGACAATATGTCGTTGCCATTGAACAGGCTGTCGGTGTCAACAAACCGGGCATTGGCCAAGCGCATCGGCAGCACATAGCTGTTCTCGTCGACGAACATGCGCTGAGCGAGAACCAAGCTGACCTCGCTATCATCTGCCAGACACTTTGCCTGGCGCGCCACGCATAGCGGCATCAGCCGGTCATCGTCACACAACACCTTGACCAGCTCGCCAGATGCCATCTGCACAGCTTGGACCAGATTGCCGACAAACCCGAGGCGACGCTCGTTACGAACATAACGCACCGCCCTACCGCTCTGCTCTTCAACGCAACGCACGATCGTTTCGATCTCATCCCCTTCACTGTCATCACAGACCAGGACCTCGAGGTTCTCGTAGGATTGCCCCACCGCGCTCTGCAACGCCACGGCGAAAAAGCGCGCGCTGTAGGCAGGAATGAGGATGCTGACGAGGGGTTGTTCGTTCACGTTGGAGCCTTGAGAAAAGGGGCTGCGTCAGAGCGGGCACACTGACACAGCGAAGTTGAAACAGGAGGGGAAAGAATCAGATGTAGTTGACCAGCGAAAGCCCGGCGACTTTCGCATACGCTTGCAGCGAAGCTTGCAGCATGTTGGTCTGCATCTGCAGGCGCAGCATCACTTCTGCCGGGTCGCTTTCACGGATCGAGCTCTGAGTCTTGATGTTCTCGGTACTCAGCGCCTCGTTGGTCTCCGACTGAACGTCCAGCGCCTGTCCACGGCCACCGATGGCGCTGACGGACGACGAAACCTGATTGATAGCGCTGGTAATGTTACCCACGGCCGAATCCAGCGAAGCCAGGAAGTTCTGTCGAGCAACCGGATCATTATCCATCGGCGTGGTCAATGCGGTACGCAGCTTGCTGATGGTGTCCAGCGGGTTCTGGGTCTGGTGGGTATCGACCTTGACCGCAAACAAATCGCCCGCACTTGGCGCGCCCGACAATTCGAAACTGACGCCAGCCGCTGTCGCGGTAGTGCCACTCGCCCCGCCGAGCGCCCCAGACGCTATAGGGCGGCTATTGGCAGTAACCGGAGTTGCATACAGCTCGAACGTCGAGCTGCTGGTGAACTTGAGCACGCCCCCCCCTGACGGGAAAGCGGCCTTGTAGGCAGCCTGATCGGTGATGGTCGCGCCCGTCACCTGCTCGGAGGAGGTATTGCCAGGGCTGCGGGTGCCGGAAACCTCATCGGCCTTGGAGCTCAGGTTGAACGTATGCCCTGCGATAGCAGCATCTTCATTACCCTTGTCGCCATCCTTGAAGGTGATGTCCAGGCGCAGATCGACACCGCGGAAGCTGATGCTGGTGTTGTCGCCATTGGGGTCGAACTTGCCGCCCTGGCTGGCCTCGAGCGTGACGTCATTGCCGTCGACATCGGTGATCTTGTATTCGGTGCTGCTGAGGAATTCGATGGTGTATGGCTCGCCACTGCGGAAGCGATCGTTGTACAGGCTGTTGCCGGAGACCTGGCCGTTGGACAGGCTGACGCGGCCATCGTCGGTGGCCGGCGCGGTCAGGCTGGTCTGGCTACGGCTGGTGTTGAGCGCCTGCTCGAAGGCGTCGTAGCCGGTTTCATTGGCCGCCAGGCTGAGCATGTCACCCACCTGCAGGTTGAGCTTGCCCTGGTCGCCCTGGTAGCTGTAGGTGCCATCGGCATTGCGCGCGTAAGGCGGGGTATCGCCCTTGGAACCGGAGAAGATGTACTTGCCGTTCTCGTCCTTGCTGTTCATCAACGAGAACAGCTGGTCTTCCAGCGACGCCAGTTCGTCGGCGTTGGCCTTGCGGTCGGCATCGGTGAACGTACCGTTGCCAGAGCTCACCGCCAGCTCGTTGACCCGCTGCAGGATGGTGCCGATGGAGTTCAGGGTGCTTTCGGCAGTGCCCAGGGCGTTACGTACGTTGACGATGTTGCCGCTGTACTGCTTCAGCATGTTCTGCTGTTGTTCCAGTTGCAGCAGACGCGCCGCACCCACCGGGTCATCCTTGGCCGAACGCACGCGAATGCCATCGCTTGCCTCCTGCTGGCTCTTCACCGTCTTGGCGAAGTTGCTCTGGTAGTTGGCCTGGTTGGTGTTGTAGAACTGCGAAGTAGAGATGCGTACGCTCACGATCTACGGCTCCTTAAAGACTGTTGATCAGGGTGGCGAAGGTTTCCTGGGCCGCCTTGATGATCTGCGACGACGCGGTGTAGTACTGCTGGAACTTGACCAGGTTGCCGGTCTCTTCATCGATCGACACACCCGACAGGCCGTTGCGGCTTTCCACTGCCGAGGCATGCAGGGCAGTGGTGGCATCGCTGTCCATCTGCGCCTGGCCGGCCTTGCCGCCAACATTGGAGACCAGCTTGGCGTAGGCATCGGTGAAGCTGATGCCCTTGCCGTTGGCGCCAACCTCGACCGTGGACTTGGTCTGCAGGTCGATCACCGACAAGGCGTTGCGGTTGTCCGCCGAACCTGCGCCGCTCAGCGCCACGGTATAGCTGTCGCCGTTCTTCGGCGCGCCGGAAACGCTCATCTCGAAGGTGAAATTGCCACCCAGCGAATTGCCGCTGCCATCGACCATCGGCACCGACAGCTGCAACTTGTTCTCCTGCCCCGGCACGATGGTGCCACTGCCGATTTCGGTGCCCTTGGCGTCGTACATCTTGTAGGCCTGGGGCGAACTGGTGTCATCGCCGAACACCAGCTTGACCGGGGTCGAATACTTCAGGCCAGTCTGCAATTGCGAACGCTGGGCGGCATCGTAGATGTCCATTTCCGAGGTCAGCGTCGGCTGGGTGATGACGCCGGTACCTTTGTTGCCCGATCCACTGGTGGCGGTCAGCGGCGAAGCCAAGGCCAGGCGCTTCGGGTCGGTCAGGACAGTGTCGATGCCTGCGGCGGCATTGCGGGTCGGGGTGATCTTGAAGCTGTCGCCAGCACTCAGGCCGCCACCATTGAGCGACAGGGTGAACCCGTCGATCACCGGAGGCGGCGTGTCGGTGAGGTCGAAACTGCCCATGTCGGTGCCTTCCGGCAACTTGCGCACGCTGTAGCCAGTGGCGCTGGTGAAGGTCACCTGGTAATCGCTGGTGCTCAGCTTGCCGGTGTCCTTGATGGTCACATCGAGGTTGCCGGAGCCGGTGCTGTTGCCGGTCTTGGCGACACTGCGCTGGCTGATGGCAGCGGCGCTGTTGATATCGCCGAACAGGGTGGCACCGAAGTCACCGTTCTTGTCGATGCCCTGGGCCAGCTGGCTGTTGATCGCATCGGCTACTACCAGGGCCACGCGACCGAGCTCGTTGAGCGCCGGGTCGAGGGTATCCTTGCGGTAGCGGATCAGGCCGCCAAGTTCACCACCGGTAGTGGTGCTGGTGATGTCCATCTTGGTCGAGCCGCGATTGAGGATCAGGCTCATGCGGGTCGGGTCGGTGGCGCTCGGCTGCACGCCGATGGTCTGGGTGGTGTTGCCCAGCACCAGGGCCTGGCCGTTCTTCAGGTAGATGTCGTAGTTGCCGTTCTTCTGCTCTACAACGTCGGCACCGATCAGCGCCGACAATTCGCGCACCGCACCGTCGCGCTGGTCGAGCAGGTCGTTGGGCTGGCCATTGACGGCCGTCATCTTGGAGATCTGGCCGTTGAGGTCGGCAATCGACTGGGTCAGGGCGTTGACCTTGTCAGCGATCGACGCCATGTTGGCATTGATGTCGCTGTTCTGCTGGTTGAGCTGCGCCGACAGGGTATTGAAGCGCTTGGCCAGGGACTGCGCGCTGGTCAGCAGCAGTTGGCGCGAGGCGTCCTCGCTCGGCTTGGCCGCAGCATCCTGCATCGCACTGAAGAAGCTTTTCAGTGCAGCGGTGATACCGGTGTCGCTGCTCGAAAGGGCGGTATCCAGCGGCGTGATCTGGTTCAGGTACGAGGTGGCATCGCTGCTCAGCGAGGTGGTGCTGCGCAGCTGGTTCTCGAGGAACGCGTTATAGACCCGGCGCACATCCGCCAGGGTAGTACCGCTGCCGATGAACACCTGGCCGACTTGTTGCCCGCCCTTGGTCTTCTGCACGTTCTGCTGGCGCGAGTAGCTTTCGACATCGGCGTTGGCGATGTTGTTACCGAGGGTGTACATCCCCGATTGCGCGGCGCCAAGCCCCGACATACCAATGTTGATCAGACTCGCCATGGTTCCATGCCCTTAAAGTTTCGTTGCGGTACCGAGCATTGCGTAGTGCTCGTACGACTTCATCTGTCTTGCGATCTGCGAGATCTTGCTGGCGTAATTCGGGTCGGTGGCGTACCCGGCCTTTTGCAACTCTTGCACGAACTGCTCTGGTTTATCGGCGGCCTTCACCGCATCTTGATAGCGCGAATTGTTCTGCAGCAGGCTGACCAGGTCGTGGAAGCTGTCCTGGTAGGAATCGTAGGAGCGGAACGCCGCCGTCTCCTTGACGAACTGGCCATCGCGGAACTCGCTGGTGATCGCCCGCGCCTCGCCACCTTCCCAGTTGCCGGTTGCCTTGATGCCGAACAGGTTGTGGCTGCTGCTGCCATCGGTGTTGCGCATGACCGATTTGCCCCAGCCGGTTTCCAGGGCGGCCTGCGCCACCAGGTAGCGTGGGTCGATACCGATGCGCTTGGCCGCCTGCTCGGCCATCGGCAGCATGGTGGCGACGAACTCGTCGCTGTCGGCAAAGGCCTTTTTCGGTGCCAGCGGTGGCTGGGCCACGGCGCGCCCGAGGATGCGCAGGCCGTTGTCCGGCACGGCGAAGGCCTTGGCCACTTGCTGGCCGTCACGGGCCTGCACGGCTGCGGTATTGGTGCTGGCCGCCGACGGCACGATGCCGGCCATCAGGCGGTCGGTGAGCTTGCTCGGCAGCGCCAGGCGTCGCGAATTGAGCGCGGCGACGTCGTTGCGGGTGGCGGTCGACTGGGCGGCATGCACGGGCTCGGCCACCTTGTTGCCCCACAGCGTCGGGGCATTGCCCTCGATGCGCGGAAACGGGCTGGTGTTGGCCGGCGTGCCCTTGTTCTTCGACAGCTGGCGCACCAGTACGTCCTGCAGCCCGATACCGCCGCCTTCGCGAGACATGCTC
Organism: Pseudomonas shirazica; assembly: GCF_015168335.1. NCBI lineage: Bacteria > Pseudomonadati > Pseudomonadota > Gammaproteobacteria > Pseudomonadales > Pseudomonadaceae > Pseudomonas > Pseudomonas shirazica. The sequence goes on along the minus strand of NZ_CP063456.1, from coordinate 1,099,105 downwards.
ACGGCCAGTTGCTGGTCGTACATGTCGCGGTACTGCTTCACCGTTTCGGTGTTCATCGGGTTGTCGTCGGCCAGCACGTCGCTGGCCTTGCGCGAGGCCTTGAGCATTTCGCTGATGAACAGCGACTCGAACTCCTGGGCCACCTTGCGCACGTTGGCGTCGCTGTCGCGATCGCCATGCTTGAGCGAGCTCAGGCGGTTGAGGTCGGTGTAGGCGCCGCTGTCGGCGCTGCCGGAAACCAGGCTTTTGCTGTTCATCCGCGCCGTCCTCAGATCACGATCAGGTCGGCCTGCAGGGCGCCGGCCTGTTTCAGGGCTTCGAGGATGGCCATCAGGTCGCTGGGCGCTGCGCCCACCTGGTTCACCGCACGGACGATTTCATCCAGCGTGGTGCCCGGGCCGAACTTGAACATCGGCTTGGCTTCCTGCTCGGCGTTGACCCGCGAGCGCGGCACCACGGCGGTCTGCCCATTGGAGAACGGCCCCGGCTGGCTGACGATCGGGTCTTCGGTAATGGTCACGGTCAGGCTGCCGTGGGTCACCGCGGCCGGCGACACCTTGACGTTCTGGCCAATGACGATGGTGCCGGTGCGCGAGTTGATGATGACCTTGGCGACCGCCTGGCCCGGGTCGATCTCGAGGTTCTCGAGGATCGACAGGTAGTCCACGCGCTGGCTCGGGTCCATCGGCGCAGTGACCCGTACCGAACCGCCGTCCACGGCCTGGGCCACGCCCGGGCCGAGCAGGTCGTTGACCTTGTCGACGATGCGCTTGGCAGTGGTGAAGTCGGGGCGGTTGAGGTTCAGGGTCAGGCTGTTGCCCTGGTTGAAGCCGCTCGGCACTGCACGCTCGACGGTAGCACCGCCAGGGATACGACCGGCCGACGGAACGTTGACGGTGATCTTCGAACCGTCACGGCCCTCGGCATCGAAGCCGCCCACCACCAGGTTACCCTGGGCCACGGCATAGACGTTGCCGTCGATACCCTTGAGCGGGGTCATCAGCAGGCTGCCGCCGCGCAGGCTCTTGGAGTTACCGATCGAGGACACGGTAATGTCCACCACCTGGCCTGGCTTGGCGAACGCCGGCAGGTCGGCATGCACCGACACTGCCGCAACGTTTTTCAACTGTACGTTGCCGGAGCCGGCCGGCACCTTGATGCCGAACTGCGACAGCATGTTGTTGAAGGTCTGCAGGGTGAACGGCGTCTGGGTGGTCTGGTCACCCGTGCCATTGAGCCCCACCACCAGGCCGTAACCGATCAGCTGGTTGGAGCGCACGCCAGAAATGCTGGCGATGTCCTTCAGGCGCTCGGCCTGGGCGCCGAAGGCACAGGACAGGAGCAGGGTTGCGGCAATCAGCTGCCTCACGTTGAACATGGTCATCCGTACTCAGAAAGGCCAAAGCGGGCTGATGAAGAAGCGGTCCAGCCACCCGGGCTGGCTGGCATCGGCGAACGAGCCGGTACCGGAATAGGTGATGCGCGCGTCGGCCACGCGAGTGGACGGCACGGTGTTGTCGGTGGCGATGTCGTCGGCGCGGATCATGCCGGCGATGCGCACCAGCTCTTCGCCGGTGTTCAGGGTCAGCCATTTCTCGCCGCGCACGGCGATGATGCCGTTGGGCAGCACTTCGGCCACGGTCACGGTGATGGAACCGGTCAGGGTGTTGCCCTGAGTGGCCTTGCTGTCGCCCTTGGTGGCGCGCTCGCCGCTGTAGCCGGCCTCCAGCGACAGGTCACCACTGCCGAACGGGTTGTTGGTGTTCGGCGTAGTGCCGAACAACGATGTCAGGCCGATGTTGGCGTTGCTGTTTTTCTGGATCTGCGAGCCGGCGTTCTTGCTGGCCGATGTGCGCTCGTTGAGGGTGATGGTGATGATGTCACCCACCCGGAACGCCTTGCGGTCGCTGTACAGGTTCTGCTCGAAGCCGGCCTGGTAGATCGAACCGTTGTTGGCCGCTGCCGGCAACGGGGTGCGCGGCAGTACCGGCGCGTAGTACGGGTCGTTGGGCTTGGGCGTCGGCGCGACGCAACCTGCCAGCAACACCGCCCCCCCCAGGGCGAAAACGGACAACAGACGATTCATGACGCTTACCTCACGGGTGCAACGGAGTGACGGGGTTAGAGCTGCCTGCTTCAGAGCTGTTGAGTAACGAACGACAGCATCTGGTCAGCCGTGGAAATGACCTTGGAGTTCATCTCGTAGGCACGCTGGGTAGTGATCATGTTCACCAGCTCTTCCACGGTGCTGACGTTGGAGTTTTCCAGGGTCTGCTGCAGGGTGGTGCCGAAACCGTTCAGGCCCGGGGTGCCGACTTGCGGCGCGCCACTGGCGGCGGTTTCGAGGAACAGGTTGTCGCCAATCGCCTGCAGGCCGGCCGGGTTGATGAAGTCGGCGGTCTGGATGTTGCCGATCACCTGCGCAGCCGGGTTGCCGGCGGTGGTGATAGACACGGTGCCGTCCTGGCCGACGGTGAAGGTCTGCGCGTCGTTCGGCACGACGATGGCAGGTTCCAGGGCGAAACCGTTGGCGGTGACGATCTGGCCGTCGGAGTTCAGGTGGAAGGTACCGTCACGGGTATACGAAACGGTGCCGTCCGGCTGCAATACCTGGAAGAAACCACGGCCGTTGACCGCCATGTCCAGCGGGTTTTCCGTGGTTTGCAGGCTGCCGGTCTGGAAGTTCTTCTGGGTGCCGACGATGCGCACACCAGTACCGACCTGCAGGCCGGAAGGCAGCTCGCTGTCCTGGGTGGACTGCGCGCCCGGCTGGCGTTTGATCTGGTACAGCAAGTCCTGGAACTCGGCGCGATCACGCTTGAAGCCGGTGGTCGAGACGTTGGCCAGGTTGTTGGAGATGACCGTCAGGTTGGTGTCCTGGGCGGACAGGCCGGTTTTAGCGACCCAAAGAGCCGGAAGCATGTAAGTTCTCCTCGTGCGCCTGTTTTACGGCACTCGTTCAAAAGTGATTAGCCGATTTGCAAAACACGCGCCATGGCTTCGTCGCCTTCCTTGGCCGCGTTCATCATCTTCACGTGCAGTTCGAATTGACGGGACAGCGCCAGCACCGAGGTCATTTCTTCCACGGCGTTGACATTGCTGCCTTCCAGGAAGCCCGACACCACCCGCACGTTGACGTCGGCGTCTGCCGGCTGGCCGTCGCGGGTATGGATCAGGCCATCCAGGCCCTTGGTCAGGCCTTTGGTATCGGGGTTGACCAGCTTGATGCGGTCGACTTCGGCCATCACGCGCGGGTCTTCCCCCATGGAGCGGATGCTGATGGTGCCATCGGCGCCGACTTCGACCTTCTGCTCTGGCGGAATCGCAATCGGGCCGCCGTTGCCGATCACCGGCATGCCGTTGCCGGCACGCAGCACACCAAGGGCATCGATGTTCAGGCTGCCGGTGCGTACGTAGGCTTCACTGCCATCGGGCGCCTGCACGGCGATGAAGCCCTTGCCGGTCACCGTCACATCCAGATCGCGGCCGGTTTCCACCATCGGACCTTCGCTGAAGTCGGTGGCCGGGCGCTCGGTCATGGCAAAGGCGCGCGACGGAAAGCTGTCGCCGAACACCGGCATCGAGCGGGCCTGCTCCAGGTCTCGCTGGAAACCGTTGGTGGAAATGTTCGCCAGGTTGTTGGCGTGCGCCTTCTGGGCCAGCGCATTCTGGCTCGCGCCGGTCATGGCCACGTAAAGCATCTTGTCCACAGTCATCCTCCATTGCACTGGCGGTCGTTTGCCGCTCGCCGTTGCTATGCGAGCTAGAAAGCAAGTTCCGAACCAACTTTGCGAAATCATGAAAAAGCCCGTGGATACGGGCTTTCGAGGGGGCAGTCGACGTGTTGGACGCCGGTTATCCGGCGCTTGGTTGCCGATGACGGCAAACCTGTACCGGCCTCTTCGCGGGTGAACCCGCTCCCACAGGCACAGCGCGACACCTGTGGAGCGGGTTTACCCGCGAAGAGGCCAGTACAGGTTTATTCAAGGCTCGCGGCAAGCGCCGTTGCTGTAGGGGCCGGCGAACTTCTTCCAGCCATCCCCCGGCGGCCATTGCGAGCAGACCAGGCGCCCGTCCACCTGGCTTTCCCAGCGCCACCAGGGCGCGGTACCGGCCTGGGCCTGGTACAGGCAGAAAGCAGCGACCAATGTGACAACCAGCCTTTTCATGACCCCTCCGGCAAAGACGACGACCCCCTTCATGACAAAGGGGTTCGCCCACATACACTCAGCCAGCAACCATCAGGCCATCTGGATGACGGTCTGCATGATGGTGCTTTCAGTGGAGATAGTCTTGGCGTTCGCCTGGTAGTTGCTCTGCGCCTTGATCAGCTCGACCAATTCCTGAGTCAGGTTCACGTTCGAGCCTTCCAGCGCGTTGGACTCGACGCTGCCCAGGGTACCTGTCTTCGGTGCATCGATGCCTGGGATGCCGGAGGTGTAGGTTTCGGTCCAGCGGGTACCACCAATCTGCTGCAGGCCCTGCTCGTTGGCGAAGCTGGCCAGGGCCACCTGGCCAATGGCGCGGGATTGCTGGTTGCTGAAGCTGGCGAACAGCACACCCGTCGAGTCGATGCTCAGGCTCGACAGGATACCGGTCGCGTAGCCGTCCTGAGACTGCGACATGCGCGCGGTCTCGGTGTTGTAGGAAGTGGTGCTGTTCATCGCCAGGCGCATGCCATCGGCATTGCCTACCGCGCCATTGGAGATCCAGTTACCCGCAGAATCCTCCACCGCCGGCACCCAGCCAGTCATGGTGAAGGTATTGTTGGTCACGGTGAACGACGAGCCCGCCGGGTGCCCGGTATTGTCCGCAGTCATGCTCTTGACCGAGCCATCGCTATTGAAGCTGATGGTGCCAGTCAGCGGCACGGTGGAGGATGGGGAAAACGGGTTGCGCCCATCGACCAGGGTGTACATGGTCCACTCATTGGTGCCAGTCTTGCGATAGAACTGCTCCATGGTGTGCTCGTTACCCTGGCTGTCGTACACCTTGGTCGGGAAAGACTTGGTGTAAGTCGTCTGATCGGAAGGATCGAACGGCAGGTTCGGCACCATCACGCCAGTGCCATCGTCCACTTCCAACGGGATGTCGGCGGCCGAAGAATTCAGGTTGATGCCCTGGTCGATCAGCGATGTTGCCTTTGGCTGCAGCGCCGACGTATCGATCTGCAAATCGGTCAGCACGCCCTTCTGGATCTTGCCAGTCGAGTCGGCGGCATAGCCCTGCAGGCGCAGGCCGTCCGAGGTAACCACGAAGTTGTCCTTGCTGGCCTGGAAAGCACCCGCACGGGTGTACACGCGCGAGCCGTTATCGGACAGCACGAAGAAGCCCTGCCCCTGGATCCCCATATCCAGCACGTTGCCGGTGGTGTTGACGTCACCCTGGGTGAACTGCTGGGAAACCGCTGCCAGGCGCACGCCGTTACCCACCTGGTTCTTGCCAACACCCAGGCGGTTGGAACCTGCATAGACATCGGCGAACTCGGCACGCGACGACTTGAAGCCATTGGTGTTGACGTTGGCGATGTTGTTGCCGGTGACATCCAGTTGCTTGTTTGCTGCGTACAGACCGCTAAGGCCGATATTGAAAGACATGAATTCGCTCCTTTTGCCGCTCTAGCGGGCCTTAGATACCGATGGTTTGCACGTCGGAGAGGGACACTTTGCCAACACCGGCGAGGTTGAGCACCATTTCGCCGGCGGCACTGAAACTGACGCTGGTCACCTTGGCTGGCAACAGCGTGTTCATCTGCACCGACTTGCCATCCACCGTGGTGGTGGCAGTGAAGGTGTAAGTACCAGGATCGACTTTCTCACCACTGCTGTTGGTACCGTCCCAGATGAAATCGGCGTAACCGGCTTTCTGCTCGCCCAGCTCGATGGTCTTGACGGTATTGCCGTCCTTGTCCTTGATGGTGATCTTCGCTTCGCCGATGGCTTGCGGCACGACGAACTGCGCATTGAAGCTTTCTGCGGTGTCGACCACGGCCTTGTCGTTCTGCACTACCACCGAACGCCCGACCAGCGACGACGCCTGCAGGGCCTGGGACGAGGCCATGGCGCTGGTGATGGAGTTGACCGATTCGTTCAGCGAGGTAATGCCTTCCAGGCTGCTGAACTGCGCCAACTGGGCAACGAACTCACCGTTGTCCTGTGGGTCCAGCGGGTTCTGGTGCTGCATCTGGGTGACCAGCAACTGCAGGAACGCGTCCTTGCCGAGCGAGTCGTTGCCGGTCTTGGATGCGGTGTCCGTGGTCTTCTTGGTGCTGGTGCCTACACCCGACGCCGCGAGCACGTCGTTGAGGTTCACACCGTTGGTATCGATTGCCATGCTCTGGTTTCCTTATCACTGACCGAGGGTCAGGACCTTCTGCATCATGGCCTTGGCCGTATTCATCAGCTCGGCGTTGGTCTGGAACGCGCGGCTGGCGGAGATCATGTCAGCCATCTCTTCAACCACGTTGACGTTCGGGTAGTAGACGTAGCCGTCCTTGTTCGCCGCCGGGTGGTTGGGCTCGTAACGGGCCTCCAGATTGCTCTGATCCTCGACGATGCCTTTTACCTGCACGCCCTGCCCTGCTTCGCCCTGGTCTTCGAACAGCGACTGGCTGCCGCCGGCCTGTGCGTCCTGGAAGGTGGTGGCGAACACCGGGTGGCGGGCGCGGTAGGTCTGATCGATGCTCGAAGACACGGTCTCGGCGTTGGCGATGTTGGAAGCAACGGTGTTCAGGCGCGTGTTCTGCGCACTCATGCCGCTACCGGCAATGTTGAAGACGCTGGAAAGGGACATGATCATTCTCCCCGCAGGGCCGAAACCAGCCCTTTGAATTTACTGTTGAGCAAGGTGAAGCTGGCCTGGAAGCCGACGGCGTTTTCGGTGTAGTTCGATTGCTCGATCTGCGCGTCCACGGTGTTCTGGTCGATCGACGGCTGCGTTGGTGTGCGGTACTTGAGGGTATCGTCGGCCATGGCCAGGCCCTCGGCCTCGATATGGCGGCTGTTGGTACGATCGAGGCTGAAACGGCCGCCACTCTGCTGCTTGTCGCTCTCGGCAGCGAGCACCGAGGCAAAGTCCATGTCGCGCGCCTTGTAGTTGGGCGTGTCGGCGTTGGCGATGTTGTTGGCCAGCACTTCGGCACGCTGGGCGCGGAAGCCCAGGGCCTTTTCGTGAATACCAAGCGCCTTGTCGAAGCTGATGCTCATGTCGGGGAAACCTTCGGAGGTTGACCGGAATATCGTTGGGCAAGGTATAGCAAGGGCTGTGCCAACCAACAGAAAGCCCGGAAATACGGGCTTGCAGGGCAAGGTGCTGTCAGAGTGATGCCAGAAAAGCGGCAAAGGCCTTCCGCCTTCGGGCGCGAAAGCGGCAATTGCTGGGCGGCAAAAGCGGCAAAACAAAAAATTGACGTCAGTGTTTTGCGATAGAGGTGTTGCGCCTATGAGATCGAGCGCCGCCCGCGCGGCGCTTCGCGGGACAAGCCCGCCCCCACATTTGTTGCAACGTGGCCATGCCTGTGAGATAGGCGTTGCCCGCCTTGGTGAAGTGTTTGAGACTGGCGAGACGGCTGTAGCGCCAGCCCGGAAACCGCGTCAAGGCAACAAGGCTGACAACCATGGCCTGACAGGTTTGGCACGCTGCAACAAATGTGGGAGCGGGCTTGTCCCGCGAAGCGCCGCGCGGGCGGCGCTCGATCTCACAGACGCAACAAACCTTGACCCCGCCCCTACTTCGCCTGGTAGATGATCCCCGGACTGCACTGCACCATCTGATAATGGTCCGGCAACCCGTTCAGCGCCTCGGAAGCCCCGAGGAACAGATACCCACCCGGTTTCAAGGTACTGTGGATACGCAACAGGATGTCCTTCTTCACCTGCGCCGAGAAATAGATCAGCACGTTACGGCAGAACACCACATCGAACTTGCCCAGGCTGGCATAGCTGTCGAGCAGGTTGAACGAGCGGAACTCGACGCGGCTGCGAATCGCCGGCTTGACCGCCCAGCGCCCCGGCCCCTTGGTGTCGAAGTAGCGCTGCAGGCGCTCCTGGGACAAGCCACGGGCAATCGCCAGGCTGTCGTACTCGCCGGTCTTGCAGTTGGTCAGCATGGTGCCGGACAGGTCGGTGGCAACGATCTGCGCGCCCATCTTCAACTGGCCGAGGTTGCTACGCTCGAACTCGTCGATGGCCATCGAGATGGAATACGGTTCCTGCCCCGACGAACAGGCCGCCGACCACATGCGCAGGCGCTGGCCGGGGTTGTTGCGGATGAACTCGGGGATGACCTTGTTTTTCAGCACCTCGAACGGATAGGTATCGCGAAACCACAGGGTCTCGTTGGTGGTCATGGCATCGACCACTTGCTCGCGCAAGCCGCCGCGCGGCTGGGCCTGGATGCGCTGCACCAGCTCGCCCAGGCTCTTGATGCCCTGTTGCTCCATCAGCTTGTTGAGACGGCTGGAGACCAGGTACTGCTTATTCTCGCCCAGCAGGATGCCACAGGCTTTCTCCAGGAAGACCCGGAACTGTTCGAAATCCAAATTACCCGTAGACACTACTGCCGCCTCTTTTAAATCACTGGTGCCGGGGGCCTGCCCCCGGCTGCTTCAATGCGTTGCCTTGATCCGGTCGACCACCCGCTGGGCCAGGTCGTCCGGCTTGAACTTGGCCAGGAAGTCATCAGCACCGACCTTCTTGACCATCGCCTGGTTGAACACCCCGGAAAGCGAAGTATGCAGGCAGATGTGCAATTTTTGCATGCGCGGATCGCTGCGGATCTCCGCCGTTAGCGTATAGCCGTCCATTTCCGGCATTTCAATGTCCGAGATCATCATCAGGAACTCTTCTTCCGGCTTCTTGCCCTCATCCACCAGCTGGCGCAGGTAGTTCAGGGCCTGACGACCGTCATTGAGCGCCACCACCTCGACCCCCACGGTCTGCAGGCAGCGGCTGACCTGCTTGCGCGCCACCGACGAATCGTCGACGGTGAGCACCCGAAGCAGCACGGCCTTGTCCTGCACCTCGGCATCAATCACACCGGCCGACACCGACTCGGAGGACGGCGCCACTTCGGCCAGCACCTTCTCCACATCGATGATCTCGACCATGCGGTTGTCCACCCGGGTGACCGCGGTCAGGTAGTGGTCGCGGCCGGTGCCCTTGGGTGGCGGATGGATCTCTTCCCAGTTCATGTTGACGATCCGCTCCACCGAATGCACCAGGAAACCTTGGGTCTTGGTGTTGTACTCGGTGATGATCACGAAACTGTTGCGCGTGTCTTCCTGCAGCGGCCGCAACCCGGTGGCCATCGACAGGTCGAGGATCGGGATGGTCGCCCCGCGAATATTGGCAACACCACGCACCACCGGGTGCGCCTTGGGCAGCAGGGTCAGCGCAGGGCATTGCAGCACTTCCCTGACCTTGAATACGTTGATGCCGTAAAGCTGCTCGCCATTGAGGCGGAACAGCAGCAATTCCAGGCGATTCTGCCCCACCAGCTGCGTGCGCTGGTTGACCGAATCCATAACACCTGCCATGCCAGACTCCTTTATGTTTCAGCCTTTCGTTGCAACTCAGGTAGCGAGTCGGCACGGGCTTTGCTTTTTTGAGCGCCATGTACACGAAAACGACATTTTCCCGACGATTGACGCGCCTGCTGACTGGCTCGCTGGCCATGCTGTGCCTTCTGGTGCCCGGCGTTCGCACGGTAGCGGACGCGTTTACCTTGCCTGAACAGCTTATCGGTGTCACTCAAGGGTTTCTTGAATTCAGCGTCGAAGATTATCTGGCCACCACCCAGACCGCCGGCCGTTACGAGATCCAGGTCAATCCGCTGGACCCGCGCCTGCGTATGCCGCTGTGCAGCCAGCAGCTGGACGCCTCGCTGGAAAGCCCGGCTCAGCCATTGGGCCGCGTCACGGTGAAGGTACGCTGCGAAGGCTCAGCGCCCTGGACCGTGTTCGTGCCGGCCACCGTGCGGCTGTTCCGCGACGTGGTGGTGGTGACCCGGCCGCTCAAGCGCGACAACGTGGTGGGCGAAGGCGATGTGGCCCTGCGCGAGCGGGATGTCGGCACCCTGGGCCAAGGCTTCCTGACCGAACTGGAACAGGCGGTGGGCATGAAGATGCTGCGCCCCACGGTGATCGACCAGGTACTCACCCCGCAACACCTGGAACAGGCCGAGGTGGTGCGCAAGGGTGACCACGTGGTGATCATCGCCCGCAGTGGCAGCCTGAGTGTGCGCATGCCCGGAGAAGCCCTGAGCAAGGGTGGCCTGAGCGAACAGATCCGGGTGCGCAACCTCAATTCCAAACGGGTGATCAAGGCCAGGGTGACCGGCCCTGGGCAGGTCGAGGTAAGTATGTAGCCAGCCCACTGATTTGCGCTGGCGGTGAGGAACCGCTTTTCCTAAACTGTGTCAGAAAACGGGTTCGCGAGCTTGCTGACAGGCGGCTATGCATTTGTGCCTAAAGTTTCTTTCGGGTTGGCCGAAAACAAGGCAAGCGTCCAAATACCCAGAGGTTTCTGATCATGGTCATCGACTTCAGTCGTTTGAATAACTCTCCGTCCGTCACGGGCGGCGTGCGCGGCAACACCGCGTCCGGCAGCGCCGAAAAACCGGCAGCCAGCCAGGAAGCGGCAACCGCCACCAGCGCCAGCGGAGAAGCGGTACACCTCAGCCAAGAGGCCCAGCAGTTGCAGAAGATCAGCGACAAGCTGCGCGACGAGCCGGTGGTCAACAGTGCCCGTGTGGCCCAGTTGAAACAGGCGATCGCCGACGGCAGCTACCAGGTCGATGCCGGCCGGGTCGCCAGCAAACTGCTCGATTTCGAAGCCCAGCGCTGACCGTTCGGCGCGCTGACTTCACGGACGCTAGAAAAGCCAAGAGTTAGCCATGCACGACACCACCTTGCTGCAACTGATCGAAGATGACATTGCCCCTATGCAGGAACTGCTGGACCTTCTGCAAAAGGAAGCGGTCGCCCTGCATGGCCGCGACATGGCGCCACTGGAGAATATCCTGGCCCGCAAGCAGTCTTTGATTGTGCTGCTGGAGCAGCAAGGCCTGCGGCGCAACAACCTGCTTGCCAGCCTTGGCCTGAGCCCTGATCGCGCCGGAGTGGAGGCCGTGGCGGCACAATCGCCGAACGGTGAACTGCTGCTGCAGCAACTCGATGTGATCAGCCAGCTGATGCAAGCCTGCCAGCAGCTCAACGAGACCAATGGCCGGATCATCCAGGTGCAGCAGCACGTCACCAACAACCAGATCCGGATCCTCATGGGCGGCGATTCTCCGTCGCTCTACGACAGCCGCGGCAGCACCTCGCCGCTGGCCAAGCCACGGGCGCTCAGCCAAGTGTGATTTTTCTATCAAGGCACGGAACATACTGGCAAAATGCCGTTAATTGCGTGTGTCGCTTTTGCCTGGAGAACGATAAGCCGTGTTCAATGAATCCGATGCCCCGCAGCCGCCAAAGGTGCTGAACACCCCTTTGGAGATTGCGGCCAACTTGCGGCAGCTGCAGGAAAGCCACGACCCCCTGATCATCACCTTCCACGACCGCAGCCAGCGCTTCCAGAGCTACGTGGTGCACGTGGACCGTGAAAGCAATACCCTGGCGCTGGACGAAATGATCCCGCGCGACGGTGAGAAGTTCATCGAGAACGGCGAACACTTCCGCGTCGAAGGCTTCCACGATGGTGTGCGCATCGCCTGGGACTGCAACCACGAGTTGAAGATCAGCGAAGTCGACGGTCACCGCTGCTACCGCGGCGCCATGCCCCTGGAAATGACCTACCACCAGCGCCGCAATGCCTTCCGCGCCGCGCTGAAGCTGTCGCAGCTGGTCGATATCATCCTCGATGGCACCCACCTCAAGGGCAACGGCGCCCTGCGTGGCAAGCTGCTGGACATCTCAGCCACCGGCTGCAAACTGCGGTTCGAGGGCAATGTCGAGGATCGCCTGCAACTGGGCCAGGTGTACGAGCGGTTCAAGGCGGCCAACCCGCTGGGCCTGGTCGATACCATGGTCGAGCTGCGCCACCTGCACTATGAAGAGCGGATCAACACCACCTTTGCCGGCGTGCGCTTCCATAACCTTACCGGGCAGGCGCAGCGCAAGGTCGAGAGCTTTGTCTACCAGCTGCAGCGTGAGGCACGGCGCTTCGACAAAGACGATTATTGAGTGCAGGCCCACTGTGCGGGTGTAGCGCACAGCACCTGGGCGTGGTGCGCTTCCAGGTTACCTATGGCTCCGCGGCTGCTTAGTGTACTTGTACCCAAGCGACCGCCGAGGAGCCCACAATGATCCAAGCCAATTTCACCGCCGAACTCCACTGCCAGCATGGCCAGGTGGGAGTGGTCGACACCCCGCTGTACGTTCACCCCCTATTCTCCCTCGATCAGGATGGCTGGCTATGCACAGAGCACCAGCGCGGGGACAGCCCGAGCTTCAAGCCCATCACTTTCGCGTTCCGTTTCCTGAAGCACCAGGGCGAGCGAACGCACTATGCGATCAACGGCGCCGAGACCTGGGAATATTTTGGTTCGAGCCTGGAGCGCAACCGCAATGGCTGGGTAGGCTTTTATGCGACGCATATCGTTGGCCGGATCATCGGCAACGCCAATCTCGCAGAGGCTTTCTATGAGGCCATAGAGGGCAAAGGGCAATGGAAGATCGAAACGCTCAGCCCCTGGGACGGCCGCCTGGAAACAGCCGAAGAAGTGCCCTTCTACCTGCGTGACCTGAACGGTTACCGGGTGGCGCTGGCCAGGTCCACCTATACCCGGGACAAGGTCAAGCGCCATTACTGGTTCCTCAATGCCAGTACCAAAGAGGGCGAGATACTGGTCTTCAACCTGAAGAACATAAAGCCAGCCTGACTCGCCAGGGGCACCGGACATGACCGGCACCCTTCGAGGGGCAGGCCAACAGGCCGTCAGACCGCAGAGTTGATCTCGGCCTGGGGCTTGCCCTGCTCCTCATTCTGGCGGGGCTCGTCTTCGGTATCCTCCGCCGCCACCGGTGCCTGCATCACCTCCTGTACCGTCTGCTCATCCACCCGTGGGTCCAGCGCCGCCGACAGTGGCGAACCGGCAGCCGGCATCGCAACGTGGCCCAAAGGCGCATCCTGCACCTGGTGCAGCCCGGTGACCGCCTTCGGCCGAATGCGCCACACCAGCACCAGGGCAAAGAACACGAAGAAGGCATACAGCATCTGCGGGCCCAGCACCTTCATCAGCACGCCTGCCGCCAGCGGCCCGATACACGCGCCCACACCGTAGGTCACCAGCAGCATCGCGGTCAGCGACACCCGCCGCTCGCTTTCCACATGGTCGTTGGAAAACGCCACCGCCAGCGGGTACAGGCAGAACTGCAGCAACGAAATCACGAAGCCTATGCCGAACAGCAACTCCAGCGGAACGCTGGGCAGCATCGCCAGTGGCGCCGAGGCCAGCGCAAGCCCCACGGCCACGCTGCGGATCAGCACCGCCCGATCGTAGCGGTCAGACAACCAGCCCAGCGGCCACTGCACCAGCAGGCCGGCAAAAATGCAGCTACCCATGAACAGACCGACCTGCTCGGTAGTCATGCCCTGACTGGAGGCATACAAAGGCGCCAGACCATAGAACGAGCCGACGATAAGCCCCGAACCCAGCACCGTGCTGAGCGACTGCGGCACCCGCTTGATGAAGAACTTCGGCTCCATCGGTGCCGGGCGCAACGGTGCGGGGTGAATGCGCCGGGTCATGGCCACCGGCACCAGGCACAGGGTGAAACACATGGCCACCAGCATCAGCAGCTCCAGGCCAAGCTGTGGGTGCACCACCAGGATCAGCTGGCCGAGCACCAGGCCCAGGTAAGAGGCGATCATGTAGCCGCTGAACACCGCGCCGCGGTGCTTCACATCGGCCTGCTCGTTCAGCCAGCTTTCGATGACCATGTACTGGCACATCATCCCCAGGCCGACGATCATCCGCAGCCCGACCCAGGCCGGCAACCAGCTGGTCAAACCATGGCCGAGCACCGCCGCACCGACGATGCCAGCGCAAGTGGCGTAGGCGCGAATGTGCCCTACCCGACCAATCAACCGGTGGCCGACCTTGCCGCCGACCGCCAGGCCAAAGTAGTTGGCCGCCATCAAGGCACCCACCCACAGGCTGTCGACATGATCGGCTGCCAGGCGCAGGGCCAGGTAGGTACTGAGCAGGCCCGAGCCGATCAACATCATCAGCGCGGCGAAATACAACGACTGAAACGGCTTCCAGATATTTCGCATAAGTCCCTTGCGGCTCCCGGGTCAGGTGGCGATGGGTTGCAGACAAGCATAAGGGCAAATGCCAGGGAATGAGTGCGGTGGCGATTAAAATGCTGTTGCCGGGGCGCGTCCGGTGCAGGTCATGTCGCGATCAGGCCTGTACAGCAGGCTGACAGGCACCCTCTTCCGTTGGCTGAAACGCATCCATGTCCCAAGTCGACAGGCAGTGCCTTAGCCTGGGCTACCGCCTCAACAATCATCGGAGACTTACATGATAAGGGCCAATTTCACCGCTACACTTCATAACGTCCACCGTGGCCAGATCGTTGTTGCAGACAACAACGTACACCCAGTGCTTGGCCTGGATGAAGACGGCTGGCTGTGCACGACTGCCGCGCGCAGGAGCGTGCCACGCAGTGCGGATGAATTCCAACGACTTGCATTCCATTTCGAATTCATCGAGCACCGTGAAGACCGCACGCACTACTACATTACCTGCGCAGAACACTGGGCCTATATTGGCGCCAGGCTTGAAAGCAGTTCCAATGGCTGGCTAGGCCTGTATGGTACGCATGTGGCCGGGCGGGTCCGGGATGTGCTCAACGCCCCACATCCGTACAACCTGCTACGTACCCGGCCCTACTGGAAAATCGAAACGCTCCAGCCATGGGACGGCACAGTGGAGAGCGCCGGCTTGGTTCCCTTCTACCTGCGGGACATGAACGGCTACCGTGTTGCGGAGTCGCTCTCGGACAATGTCCCGGTACTTGACCTGGGCCGCCAGTACTACCTCAACGCCGGCGAGCGTACCGGTGACGTGCTCGAATTCTTCCTGCGCGATATTCAGCTGACCTGACCAGCAAGTGCAGTACTCGGACGGCTACTCCCGCAAGGTCATGCCATTGGCCGGCAGCGGCAAGGCCGTCTTGTAGCGCACCTGCTTCAAGGCAAAACTGGAACGGATGTTGGCCACCCCTGGCAACCGCGTCAGGTAATCCAGGAACCGTTCCAGCGCCTGGATGCTGGGCAGCAGTACCCGCAACAGGTAGTCCGGATCGCCGGTCATCAGGTAGCACTCCATCACCTCGGGCCGTTCGGCAATCTCTTCCTCGAATCGATGCAACGACTGCTCGACCTGTTTTTCCAGGCTCACATGGATGAACACGTTCACATCCAGCCCCAACGCCTCGGGTGACAGCAAGGTCACCTGCTGGCGGATCACCCCCAACTCCTCCATGGCCCGAACCCGGTTGAAGCAGGGCGTGGGAGACAGGTTCACCGAGCGGGCCAGTTCGGCGTTGGTGATGCGGGCATTTTCCTGCAGGCTGTTGAGAATGCCGATATCGGTACGATCGAGTTTGCGCATGAGACAAAATCACCGGTTTTTTGTGTTTATGCGGAATGTTTATCTGCCCTGCTCGGCAAAGGCAACCAACTTGAGAGAAAAATTCTCCTGCCGGACCACTAAGATGTAGGGGACGCTGACCTACCAGTCACAAGCCGGTACTCAGCGGCGGCCGCTTCAGAGCTCACAAAAACAAATACCCGAGCGAGCGTAAAAAGCATGAACGAGTACGCCCCCCTGCGTTTGCATGTGCCCGAGCCTACCGGCCGGCCAGGCTGCCAGACCGATTTCTCCTACCTGCGCCTGAACGATGCAGGTCAAGCCCGTAAACCCCCAGTCGATGTCGACGCTGCCGACACCGCCGACCTGTCCTACAGCCTTATCCGCGTGCTCGACGAGCAAGGCGATGCACAAGGCCCGTGGGCCGAAGACATCGACCCGCAGGTTCTCCGCCAGGGCATGCGCGCCATGCTCAAGACGCGGATTTTCGACAGCCGCATGGTGGTCGCCCAGCGCCAGAAGAAGATGTCCTTCTACATGCAGAGCCTGGGTGAAGAAGCCATCGGCAGCGGCCAGGCCCTGGCGCTGAACCGCACCGACATGTGCTTCCCCACCTACCGCCAGCAAAGCATCCTGATGGCCCGCGACGTGTCGCTGGTCGAGATGATCTGCCAGTTGCTGTCCAACGAGCGCGACCCGCTCAAGGGCCGCCAGTTGCCGATCATGTATTCGGTGCGCGAGGCCGGTTTCTTCACCATCAGCGGTAACCTGGCGACCCAGTTCGTGCAGGCGGTCGGCTGGGCCATGGCCTCGGCGATCAAGGGCGATACCAAGATCGCCTCGGCGTGGATCGGCGACGGCGCAACCGCCGAGTCGGACTTCCACACCGCCCTCACCTTTGCCCACGTGTACCGCGCCCCGGTGATCCTCAACGTGGTCAACAACCAGTGGGCGATCTCCACCTTCCAGGCCATCGCCGGTGGCGAGTCGACCACCTTCGCCGGCCGTGGCGTGGGTTGCGGCATTGCCTCGCTGCGGGTCGATGGCAACGACTTCGTCGCCGTGTACGCTGCCTCGCGCTGGGCCGCCGAACGCGCCCGCCGTGGCCTGGGCCCGAGCCTGATCGAGTGGGTCACCTACCGTGCAGGCCCGCACTCGACCTCGGACGACCCGTCCAAGTACCGCCCGGCCGATGACTGGAGCCACTTCCCGCTTGGCGACCCGATCGCCCGCCTGAAGCAGCACCTGATCAAGATCGGCCACTGGTCCGAGGAAGAACACCAGGCCACCACTGCCGAACTGGAAGCCGCGGTGATCGCCGCGCAGAAGGAAGCCGAGCAGTACGGCACGCTGGCCAACGGTCACATCCCGAGTGCAGCCTCGATGTTCGAGGACGTGTACAAGGAAATGCCCGACCACCTGCGCCGTCAACGCCAGGAACTGGGGGTTTGAGATGAACGACCACAACAACAGCATCAACCCGGAAACCGCCATGGCCACCACTACCATGACCATGATCCAGGCCCTGCGCTCGGCCATGGATGTCATGCTCGAGCGCGACGACAATGTGGTGATCTACGGCCAGGACGTCGGTTACTTCGGCGGCGTGTTCCGCTGCACCGAAGGCCTGCAGAACAAGTACGGCAAGTCCCGTGTGTTCGACGCGCCGATCTCCGAGAGCGGCATCGTCGGCACCGCCGTGGGCATGGGTGCCTATGGCCTGCGCCCGGTGGTGGAAATCCAGTTCGCCGACTACTTCTACCCGGCCTCCGACCAGATCGTTTCCGAGATGGCGCGCCTGCGTTACCGCTCGGCCGGCGAGTTCATCGCCCCGTTGACCCTGCGCATGCCCTGCGGTGGCGGGATCTATGGTGGCCAGACCCACAGCCAGAGCCCGGAAGCGATGTTCACCCAGGTGTGCGGCCTGCGCACTGTCATGCCGTCCAACCCGTATGACGCCAAGGGCCTGCTGATCGCCTCGATCGAATGCGATGACCCGGTGATCTTCCTGGAACCCAAGCGCCTGTACAACGGCCCGTTCGACGGCCACCACGACCGCCCTGTCACCCCCTGGTCGAAGCACCCGCAAAGCGCCGTACCCGATGGCTACTACAGCGTGCCGCTGGACAAGGCAGCCATTACCCGCCCCGGCAATGACGTGACCGTGCTGACCTACGGCACCACGGTGTACGTGGCCCAGGTGGCCGCCGAAGAAACCGGCGTCGACGCCGAGGTGATCGACCTGCGCAGCCTGTGGCCGCTGGACCTGGAGACCATCGTCGAGTCGGTGAAAAAGACCGGCCGCTGCGTGGTGGTACACGAAGCTACCCGCACCTGCGGCTTCGGCGCCGAACTGGTGTCGCTGGTACAGGAACACTGCTTCCACCACCTGGAGGCGCCGATCGAGCGCGTCACCGGTTGGGACACCCCCTACCCCCACGCACAGGAATGGGCTTACTTCCCAGGGCCTTCGCGGGTAGGTGCGGCATTGAAAAAGGTCATGGAGGTCTGAATGGGCACGCACGTCATCAAGATGCCTGACATTGGCGAAGGCATCGCGCAGGTCGAGTTGGTCGAGTGGTTCGTCAAGGTCGGCGACATGATCGCCGAAGACCAGGTGGTGGCCGACGTCATGACCGACAAGGCCACCGTGGAAATCCCTTCGCCGGTCAGCGGCAAGGTGCTTGCCCTGGGTGGGCAGCCCGGTGAAGTGATGGCGGTCGGCAGCGAGCTGATCCGCATCGAAGTGGAAGGCAGCGGCAACCATGTGGATGTGCCCACCAAGGATGTGCAAAAGCCCGAACAGGTCGAGGCCCCCGCGGCCCCGGTAGCCGCCAAGCCAGAGCCGCAGAAGGAAGCAAGACCGGCCGCTTGCCAGGCGCCTGTCAACCACGAAGCAGCCCCGATCGTGCCGCGCCAGCCAGGCGACAAGCCGCTGGCCTCGCCGGCGGTGCGCAAGCGTGCCCTGGATGCCGGTATCGAACTGCGTTACGTGCATGGCAGCGGCCCGGCCGGGCGCATCCTGCACGAAGACCTCGACGCCTTCATGAGCAAGCCGCACAGCGCTGGCGGGCAAGCGCCGAGCGGCTATGCCAAGCGCACCGACAGCGAGCAGGTACCGGTGATAGGCCTGCGCCGCAAGATCGCCCAGCGCATGCAGGACGCCAAGCGCCGCGTCGCGCACTTCAGCTATGTGGAAGAAATCGACGTCACCGCCCTGGAAGCCTTGCGCCAGCAGCTCAACAGCAAGCACGGCGACAGCCGCGGCAAGCTGACCCTGCTGCCGTTCCTGGTGCGCGCCCTGGTCGTGGCACTGCGCGACTTCCCGCAGATCAACGCCACCTATGACGACGAAGCCCAGGTCATCACCCGCCATGGCGCGGTGCATGTGGGCATCGCCACCCAGGGTGACAACGGCCTGATGGTACCGGTACTGCGCCATGCCGAAGCTGGCAGCCTGTGGAGCAATGCCGGCGAGATCTCGCGCCTGGCCAACGCTGCTCGCAACAACAAGGCAAGCCGCGATGAGCTGTCCGGTTCGACCATCACCCTGACCAGCCTGGGCGCACTGGGAGGCATCGTCAGCACGCCGGTGGTCAACACCCCGGAAGTGGCGATCGTCGGCGTCAACCGCATGGTCGAGCGGCCTGTGGTGATCGACGGCCAGATCGTCGTGCGCAAGATGATGAACCTGTCCAGCTCGTTCGACCACCGCGTGGTCGATGGCATGGACGCCGCGCTGTTCATCCAGGCCGTGCGCGGCCTGCTCGAACAACCCGCCTGCCTGTTCGTGGAGTGAGCATGCAACAGACTATCCAGACTACCCTGTTGATCATCGGCGGTGGCCCTGGCGGCTACGTGGCTGCCATCCGCGCCGGGCAACTGGGCATCCCCACCGTGCTGGTGGAAGGCCAGGCACTGGGCGGTACCTGCCTGAACATCGGCTGCATCCCGTCCAAGGCGCTGATCCACGTGGCCGAGCAGTTCCACCAGACCTCGCGCTTTGCCGGCCCGTCGGAGCTGGGCATCAGCGTCGCCTCGCCGCGCCTGGACATCGGCCAGAGCGTGGCCTGGAAGGACGGCATCGTCGACCGCCTGACCACCGGCGTCGCAGCCCTGCTGAAAAAGCACGGAGTCAAGGTGATCCATGGCTGGGCGAAGGTGCTCGACGGCAAGCAGGTCGAGGTCGATGGCCAGCGTATCCAGTGCGAGCACCTGTTGCTGGCCACTGGCTCCAGCAGCATCGAACTGCCAATGCTGCCGCTGGGCGGGCCGATCATTTCCTCGACCGAAGCCCTGGCGCCGAAAACCCTGCCGCAGCACCTGGTAGTGGTGGGCGGCGGCTACATCGGCCTCGAGCTCGGCATCGCCTACCGCAAGCTGGGCGCCCGGGTCAGCGTGGTGGAGGCGCGCGAGCGCATCCTGCCAACCTACGACAGCGAGCTGACCGCCCCGGTGGCCGAATCGCTGAAGAAGCTGGGCATCACCCTGCACCTGGGGCATAGCGTCGAAGGTTACGAAGGCGGCTGCCTGCTGGCCCGTGATGGCCAGGGCGGCCAACTGCGCCTGGAAGCCGACCAGGTGCTGGTGGCCGTGGGCCGCCGGCCACGCACGCAAGGTTTCAACCTGGAGTGCCTGGACCTGAAGATGAACGGCGCCGCCGTCGCCATCGACGAGCGCTGCCAGACCAGCATGCGCAACGTCTGGGCCATCGGCGACGTGGCCGGCGAACCGATGCTGGCGCACCGGGCCATGGCCCAGGGCGAGATGGTCGCCGAGATCATCGCCGGCAAGGCGCGCCGTTTCGAACCCAGCGCGATCGCCGCGGTGTGTTTCACCGACCCGGAAGTGGTGGTGGTCGGCAAGACCCCGGAGCAAGCCAGCCAGCAAGGGCTGGACTACATCGTCGCGCAGTTCCCGTTCGCCGCCAATGGCCGGGCCATGAGCCTGGAATCGAAAAGCGGTTTCGTGCGGGTGGTGGCGCGCCGTGACAACCACCTGATCCTGGGTTGGCAGGCGGTTGGCGTGGCGGTTTCCGAGTTGTCGACGGCGTTTGCCCAGTCGCTGGAAATGGGCGCGTGCCTGGAAGATGTGGCCGGCACCATTCATGCCCACCCGACACTGGGTGAGGCGGTACAGGAAGCGGCGCTGCGCGCGCTGGGCCACGCCCTGCATATCTGACACTGAAGCGGCCGAGGCCGATTTGGCCCGCAGCGCCCCTGGCGTTGCGGGTCTTTTTTCAGGGGCGAGTCAGTGCCGGCCTCTTCGCGGGTAAACCCGCTCCCACAGGGACATCACTGCCCGTGAGAGCAGTGGCGCACCTGTGGGAGCGGGTTTACCCGCGAAGAGGCCGGCACAGGCTACTCGGCAATGGCGTTCTTGCCGCTCCCCTTGGCCCGGTACAGCGCCTTGTCGGCACGCGCCAGCAGTGCATGCTGGTCCTCCCCTTCCTCCCGTTGCACCACACCGTAGCTCATGGTCAGCCGGCAATCGCCCACCGGCTCTATCTGCGCCATCGCCTGGCGCAAGCGTGCAGCCACCTCCAGTGCCTCGCCCAGCGACTCCTGCGGCAATACGATGACGAACTCGTCCCCACCCCAGCGCGCCAGCAGGTCCTGCTCCCGCAGGCAGGCACGCAGGACGTCGACCACCCGCAACAGCGCCGCATCGCCATGGGCATGGCCATAGCGGTCATTGATCGGTTTGAAGTCATCCAGATCCATGGCTATCAGCGACAACGGCTGGCGAAAGCGCTGGGCACGCTCGCACTCCAGTTGTAACGCCTTCTCCAGCCGATAGCGATTGGCAATGCGGGTCAACGCATCACGCTCGGCCAGCTCGCGGTTTTCGTCCAGCTGCCGCTGCAACTGCTGGTTCACCCAGGACAGCTCGCGAGTGCGTTCGGCCACCTGGCTTTCCAGCGACTGGTTCCTCTGCTGCAGTTGCGCCACCAGGCGCTTGTTGGCGTCAATGTTGCGGTGGGCACCAAGCATGCGCGCCACCGAGCCGTCCTCGTTATGGGCGATGATGTAACCGCTGTCTTCTATCCACAGATAGCTGCCATCCTGGCAACGGCAGCGGTATTCGACCAGATAGTGCTCGTTACGCTGGTTGATGTACGCCTCGAAATGCGCCATCACCCGTGGGTAGTCCTCCGGGTGGATCACGCTTTCCCAGGTGAGCACCGAGTTGGCCATGGAGTGGCTGGGGTAGCCAAGCATGGCGTACCAGCCCGGGTTGCGATAGACGTAGCCGGTATTGGCATTCCAGTCCCAGATACCATCGCTGATAAGATCGAACAACGTACGCAACTGCTGCTCACTGAAGCCGGCAGGTACCGGCCGGGTTTCCTGACTCATTGACGCTCTCCCTGACGGCTGGCGCACCCGAACAGAATAGCCCCGACGCCCTGTTTTTGCGGCGCTGTGAAAGCAGGCATGGATCGAGGACGCTCAAGCCAGATGCAACAGCGCCTCCTCCACCGCGGCAACCACCTGGTTGCCCTTGGCACCCGGCAGCCGCCATGCGGCGATGGTCACACCCAGTGGCACAGCGCGGTCGATGGGGGCGACCAGTTCACCGCTGTCCAGGTAGCGCTGCACCAGGCTTTTGCGCCCTATCAGCACCCCGGCGGCCAGCAAGGCTTGCTGCAGGGCGATCGAGTACAGGGAAAAACCCGGCCCACGGGCAACGAACTTGTGCCCGGGCATCACCGCCCCCGTCCACACCGCCCAGTCGTTCCAGCCCACGTCAGCGATGCAACGGGCGTCGGCAAGGTCCTCGGGCTTGGTGATGCTGGTGGCCAGGGCCGGCACGCACACGGGCAGGATTTCTTCCGTGGCTATCCTGCGTTGCCAGCGCTCGGGCTTTTCGGTGTAGAACAGGCACAGGTCGAACGGGCTGCGCTTCAGGTTGGGCGGCTCATCCACCGCAGTCACCGAGATCTCGATGGGTGCCAGCAAGCGGGTCAGTTCCGGCAGGCGTGGCCCGATCCACAACTGCGCCAGAGCAGGCGATGTGACGATATGCACCCGCTGCGGTGCCGCCAGGCGGCGCAGTGCGCGCGCAGCGGCTTCCACGGCGTCGAATGCCTCGGTGAACTGGCCTTTCACGCTTTCGCCCAAGGGCGTCAGCCGTACGCCTTTGGCATGGCGCTCGAACAAGGCCGCGCCGTATTCGTTCTCCAGGGTCTTGACCAGGGCGGCGATGGCCCCCGGTGTCACCTTCAGTTCGAGTGCGGCACGGGCAAAACCGCCCAGGCGGGCTGACGCTTCGAAGGCACGCAAGGCATTGAGCTGCAGCGAGTGCCGGGTAGGGGTGTCGAGGTACACGGTTTCAGGCCTATTTTTTTTAGGCCTACTATTTCAGAAATCTGACGTTGTGGCCAACTGTCGCGCGCATTAACGTGGACGTGCCGCCCTTGTACCGCCTGCACACTTTCAAGGATTTCAAATGCCGTATCCAAGCGCGCCCCAAGCGTTCAGGCAAGGTGCCCACAGCGCCCTGCCATTGACCTCCGGCATAGTACCCTTCGGCCTGATCACCGGGGTCACGGCGATCGGCATGGGCCTGTCGCCAACCGATGCCATCGGCATGACCTTGCTGTTCTACTCCGGTTCGGCGCAGATGGTGGTGATGCAGTTGATGCAAAGCGCAGCCCTGCCGGTGACCATGGTAGTCACCGCGCTGGTGATCAACCTGCGCTTCCTGATGTACAGCGCCAGCCTGGCCCCGCACCTGGGCCAGTTGCCCCGCCGCCGCAAGTGGCCGATGGCGTACATGCTGTCGGACCAGTCCTTCGCCCTGTGCATGCTGAAGATGGGCACGGGCGGGCTGGGACAGTATGCCTACCCCTACTATGCCGGTACGGCAATCACCATGTTCTTTGGCTGGAACCTCTCGGTGCTGGCGGGCATGTACCTGGGCGCGAGCATTCCTGAAGACTGGTCGCTCGGCTTTGCCATTCCCTTGTCGTTCCTGGCCCTGTTGATACCCGGCATTCGCAATGCAGCCACGCTTGGCACAGCGCTGACCGGCGGTGTGCTCGCCGTACTGGCCGTCGACCTGCCCTACAACCTCGGCCTGCTGGCTGGCGCGCTGGGCGGCATCATCGCCGGGCTGGCCATCGAGAACTGGCAAACACAGCAAACTGCGGCAGAAGCCAATACCGAGCAGGAAGCATCATGAGCGAAACGACCCAGTGGATGACCTTCATTCTGATCGGCCTAGGCACCTTCGCCATCCGCCTGTCGTTCATCGAGTTGCACACGGTGTTGCGCATCCCCCCACTGTTTCGCCGCGCCCTGGCGTATGTGCCAGCCAGCGTGTTGGCCGCATTGGTACTGCCGGCCGTGGTATTCCCCGACCGGCAGGCGGGGTTCGACTGGATGAACCCGCAGATACCAGCGGCGATACTGGCCGCGCTGGTGGCGTGGCGTACGCGCAGCACGATGCTGACGCTGATTGTAGGCATGGGAGTGCTGTGGGCCTTGAAGCATCTGGGGATGTAGGAATACGCAGCTTCAAGGCTTCCCGATTTCGCGTCACCAACACCGGGTGGACGCGGTAAGGGAACGAAAGGAAATGGCGTCCCAGGCAGGAATTGAACCTGCAACCTTCCCCTTAGGAGGGGGATGCTCTATCCAATTGAGCTACTGAGACGCAAGTGCCGGCAGCGAACGCTGCACAGCAGGACGGCCAGCATGTTAACCAGCATGCTGGCGTTTGTCATGCCTAAAGCGGGCTTTTTCGCGTAATCCTTTTCTGCCAATGCTACACCTGCGGCAGCACACCTTCATCATGCAGCAGCGTGAACAATGCCGCGACTGCGGTTTCCAAAGTGGTGGAGTTGTCCAGCACATGCAGCGACGGATCAGCCAGCGCCTGCAAGCGTGCATTACGTGCCAGGCGCTGCTCGATTTCCTCTGCGCTTTCCCGGCCGCGGGCCAACAGGCGCTCGCGCAGCACTCCGTGCCTGACCTCCACCAGCACTGCCAACAAGTTCGGGTAGCGCCGGCGCGCCTCGGCGAGATAAGCCCGCGAACCATTCACCAGCACCGACCTGCCCGCCGCCAGCCACTGATCCACCTGCAGTGGAATGCCGTAATCCAGGCCATTGGCGCGCCAATGCATGGCGAACGCGCCCTGTGCTCGCATTGCTTCGAACTGTTCGGCCGTTACGCCATGGGCGGCTTCGCCCTTGGCTTCAGCCGAACGGGTAATGACGCGACGAGCGATTTCCACCCCGGCGGCTGAAAGCCGCTGACGGGAAGCGTCAATCAGGGAATCTTTCCCGGAACCCGACGGTCCTACCAGATATATCAACCGGCCTGTGCCTGATTGGCGGTCGCTTGCATCATGTTGCATAGCCACTATGCTCTATGGAGGAAAACCCGCACATTCTAGGGAAATTCCCAGCCTTTTGCTGCGTTTTACCAGTTTTTGACGGCAAGAGTCTGACGATTGGGCAAGCCGGTGCATGTAAAACTTTTCAAACCAGTACTCATTTCTGATAATTGGTACTGGCACAAAGCCTTTATCCGGCTCACTATTTGTCACAGAATTGACGCCAAGGAAACGGCGACCATGAGGCAAGATGAGCATCCATTTTTCACAGACGGTTGAACATTTCGTCGTCGCCACGGTCGTACTACCACCCCGTGCGGCCAATTTGAGAACCGCTTCCCCTGAACCAAAATCCGGTCAATTTATATGCGCCCAATGAAACAGGCTATTTATTCGAGCCGCACCGCTGACAAGTTCGTCGTCCGCCTGCCCGACGGGATGCGTGAGCGCATTGCCGAGGTAGCGCGCAACCATCACCGCAGCATGAACTCCGAAATCATCGCGCGCCTGGAACAGAGCCTTATCCAGGAAGGTGCGCTGGGTGACGATTTGAGCATGCGCCTGGACAGCCCCGAACTGTCCCTGCATGAACGCGAGTTGCTGCAACGCTTCCGCCAACTGTCGCACCGCCAGCAGAACGCGCTGGTGGCCCTCATCGCTCACGATGTGGAAATGGCTGCCGACGCCTCCTGAGGTTTGCAGCCGAACACAAAAAAGCCAGCGTAAGCTGGCTTTTTTGTAGGTGGTGTCCCTGCAAGAGACGCGATCCGCGGGTTACAGCAGAAACACTGTCGCCAGCCCGAGGAAGATGAAGAACCCACCACTGTCGGTCACCGCGGTAATCATCACGCTGGAGCCCATCGCCGGGTCGCGCCCCAGGCGTGTCAGGGTCATCGGAATCAACACCCCCATCAAGGCCGCCAACAGCAGGTTCAAGGTCATCGCCGCAGTCATCACCAGGCCCAACGACCAGCTGCCATACAACCAGAACGCCACCGCACCGATCACCCCGCCCCAGATCAGGCCGTTGAGCAGCGATACCGCCAGCTCCTTGCGCATCAGGCGGCTGGTGTTGCCCGGTGACACCTGGTCCAGCGCCATGGCACGCACGATCATGGTGATGGTCTGGTTACCGGAGTTGCCGCCAATGCCTGCCACGATCGGCATCAGTGCGGCCAGGGCCACCAGTTTCTCGATCGAACCTTCGAACAGGCCGATCACTCGCGAGGCAACGAAAGCGGTAATCAGGTTGATGGCCAACCAGGCCCAGCGGTTGCGCAGCGAACGCCAGACCGAGGCGAAGATGTCTTCTTCCTCGCGCAAACCGGCCATGTTCAGCACTTCGCTTTCGCTTTCCTCACGAATCAGGTCGACCATTTCGTCGATGGTCAAGCGGCCGATCAGGCGTTCGTTCTTGTCCACAACTGGCGCAGATACCAGGTCGTAACGCTCGAAGGCCTGCGCCGCATCATAGGCATCTTCCTCGGGGTGGAAGGAGACCGGATCGGTCGCCATGACCTCCGCCACCTTCTTCTCCGGGTCGTTGACCAGCAGGCGCTTGATCGGCAATACGCCCTTGAGAATGCCGTCATAGTCGACCACGAAGAGTTTGTCGGTGTGGTTCGGCAGCTCTTTCAGGCGGCGAAGGTAGCGCAACACCACTTCCAGGCTGACGTCTTCGCGGATGGTGACCATCTCGAAGTCCATCAGCGCACCAACCTGC
Organism: Pseudomonas shirazica; assembly: GCF_015168335.1. NCBI lineage: Bacteria > Pseudomonadati > Pseudomonadota > Gammaproteobacteria > Pseudomonadales > Pseudomonadaceae > Pseudomonas > Pseudomonas shirazica. The sequence goes on along the minus strand of NZ_CP063456.1, from coordinate 1,072,434 downwards.
TCCTCGTCGTAGCTAAGCGCCGAACGCACGCGCTCGCGTTGCTGTGCATCGAGGGTTTCCATCAGCTCGTGAACAACGTCACGCGGCAGCTCTGGAGCCAGGTCGGCCAGCTCGTCGGCGTCCATTTCCTTGGCGGCGGCGAGCAGCTCGTGATCGTCCATGTCGGCGATCAGCGATTGCCGCACGGCGTCGGACACTTCCAGCAGGATGTCGCCATCGCGATCCGAGCGCACCAGCTGCCAGACCGTCAGGCGGTCTTCCAGGGGCAATGCTTCGAGTATGTAGGCGATGTCGGCGGGGTGCAGGTCGTCGAGTTTGCGCTGCAGCTCGACGAGGTTCTGGCGGTGGACCAGGTTTTCCACCAGGTCGTGGTGGGCGCCTTCCTGACGGTGGGTCAGGTCTTCTACCACGCGCTGGCGCTGCAGCAGTTCGACCACCTGGGCCAGGCGGTCCTGCAGGCTTTCCTGCGCTTTTTTTACTTCTACTTCAGTCATAGGCGAACTCCACTCCCAGCAGCGGAGCACGCCGGGAGAATCAATCGGTCAGATCTTTCTGTATGAATCTTGTTAGCGAGTAACTACTGGGTAAGTCCATGGTGGTTTTCCACAAGCCCCGGCGGGGCTGACGGGCGCAATCATACACTGCTAAAGCTGTCAGATCGCTTAAAATTTTTGGCCAGAACAATCGTTTGCGTGATAAAGCTGGGACAACGCTCGAAGCTATCAGTGCGACGGTGGGTCTGGCGGTTAAAGCACATTTGTTGTGTGCCTGGATGTGTATGCGATACCTGATCGAATTCGGGGCTGCTTTGCAGCCCTTTCGCCGGCAAGCCAGCTCCCACAGGGACAACACAGTCCAGAGAGCAGCGCGATACCTGTGGGAGCTGGCTTGCCGGCGATGGGCCGCATGGCGACCCCAAGCTACACCACAATCATTACAGAAGAGCGTAGATCGACATCAGCAACAATTCATTGGCGTAGAAAAACAAAAAGCCCGCTCAACTGAGCGGGCTTCTTGATTTGGTGTGGCGGACTCAGGAGGATTCGAACCTCCGACCGCTCGGTTCGTAGCCGAGTACTCTATCCAGCTGAGCTATGAGTCCGTGGTGGTATTTTTAGACCAGATTACCACTGGTTGATTGAAGCAGCCTTGCAAGCAAAGCCACTTCAAAAGTGGCGGACTCAGGAGGATTCGAACCTCCGACCGCTCGGTTCGTAGCCGAGTACTCTATCCAGCTGAGCTATGAGTCCGTGTCTTGCCGCGCATTATAGGTCGCTGAAACATTTTTGCAAGAACTTTTTCGTTTAAAATCAACTACTTAGCGTTCTTACCGTTTGCAGCGCTCTAAGCGAATAATGGCGGTGAAGGGGGGATTCGAACCCCCGATACCCTTATGAGGTATACTCCCTTAGCAGGGGAGCGCCTTCGGCCACTCGGCCACCTCACCGCAACACGAGGCGAATATTAAACAGGCTCTTCCTCGTTTGCAACCCTTTTTTTGAAAAAAACTTCAAAAAAATTAAAGGCTTGGCTCCTCGTCCTTCTCTTTCTTGATCCGCAGGTAGATTTCCTCGCGGTGTACAGCCACTTCTTTCGGGGCGCTGACGCCAATACGCACCTGGTTGCCTTTTACGCCGAGCACCGTCACGGTGATCTCGCCGTCTCCAATGATCAGGCTCTCGGCGCACCGACGAGTCAGAATCAACATAGCTTTCTCCTTACGCAAAACATTCAGGGGGTAACAGTCTTGGGTGTCGCGGCCTGGTCGTGGACGACGACCTGGGCCTGGTTGATCGCCACACAGGGCAGGACGGGCCTGCGTGGCGAGCAGAAACGCGAAGGGCGCGGCAAGCCGCGCCCTTCCAGGCAGCGTATTACTCGCTCTGTCGTGCCGGGGCGTCGAGCTCGAACGCGGTGTGCAGCGCGCGTACGGCCAGCTCCAGGTACTTCTCTTCGATCACGACCGAAACCTTGATCTCGGAGGTGGAGATCATCTGGATGTTGATGCTCTCCTTGGCCAGGGCTTCGAACATGCGGCTGGCAACACCGGCGTGCGAACGCATGCCGACGCCGACGATCGAGACCTTGGCGATCTTGGTGTCGCCGATCACTTCACGGGCACCGATTTCGCGGGCAGTGTTTTCCAGCACGCTCTGCGCCTTCTCGTACTCGTTGCGGTGCACGGTGAAGGTGAAGTCGGTGGTGTTATCGTGGGCAACGTTCTGCACGATCATGTCGACCTCGATGTTCGAGGCACTGATCGGGCCGAGGATCTTGAAGGCCACGCCCGGGGTGTCCGGCACGCCGCGAATGGTCAGCTTGGCTTCATCACGGTTGAAGGCGATACCGGAAATGATCGGCTGTTCCATGGATTCCTCTTCATCAATGGTAATGAGGGTACCCGGACCCTCCTTGAAGCTGTGCAGCACGCGCAGCGGAACGTTGTACTTGCCGGCGAACTCCACCGAACGGATCTGCAGCACCTTGGAACCGAGGCTGGCCATTTCCAGCATCTCTTCGAAGGTGATCTTCTCCAGGCGCTGGGCCTGCGGCACAACACGCGGGTCGGTGGTGTAGACGCCATCGACGTCGGTGTAGATCTGGCACTCGTCAGCCTTCAGCGCAGCCGCCAGGGCCACACCCGTGGTGTCGGAGCCGCCACGGCCAAGCGTGGTGATGCTGCCGTGCTCGTCGACGCCCTGGAAGCCTGCTACCACGACCACGCGGCCTTCCTTGAGGTCGGCACGAATCTTCTGGTCGTCGATCTGCAGGATGCGCGCCTTGTTGTGTGCGCTGTCGGTGAGAATGCGCACCTGGTTGCCGGTGTAGGACACCGCTGGCACACCGCGCTTGATCAAGGCCATGGTCAGCAAGGCAATGGTGACCTGCTCACCGGTCGACACGATCACGTCCAGCTCACGCGGAACCGGCTGATCGGTGATCTGCTTGGCCAGGTCGATCAGGCGATTGGTTTCACCGCTCATTGCCGACAGCACAACCACCAGGTCGTCGCCCGCTTCACGGTGTTTCTTGACCTTATCGGCTACCTGCTCGATCCGCTCGATGGAACCGACAGAGGTGCCGCCAAATTTCTGTACGATCAACGCCATTTCAATGGTGCCTCAGCCCATACAGGGCCCCAAAAAACAATCCAACATGAAGAGGCCGGCGACTAGACCGCCGGCCCCCTCATCTCAAAGTCCCTGCTCTGCGAATGGCACGGCCAGCGCCAGGGCCTGGTCCAGTGCGGCGACGTCGACGCCGCCACCCTGAGCCATGTCCGGACGACCACCGCCCTTGCCACCCACCGCCGCAGCGGCTTGTTTCATCAGATCGCCAGCCTTGAGTTGGCTGGAGAGGTCCTTGGTCACGCCGGCCACCAGCACAACCTTGCCCTCATGCTCGCTGCCCAGCAGGATCACTGCGTGGCCGAGCTTGTTCTTCAGCTGATCGACCAGCGCCAGCAGTGCCTTGCCGTCCTGTCCATCCAGGCGGGCGGCGAGCACCTTGGCGCCCTTGACCTCAACGGCCGCGTTGGAGAGATCATCCCCGGCGGCGCTGGCGGCCTTGGCCTGCAGCTGTTCCAGCTGCTTCTCCAGCTGGCGGTTGCGCTCGAGCACAGCCGACAGCTTGTCGATCAGGTTGTCGCGGTTACCCTTCACCAGCTGCGCGGCTTCCTTGACCTGCTCTTCGGCAGCGTTCAGGTAGGCCAGCGCAGCAGCGCCGGTGACCGCTTCGATACGGCGCACGCCAGAGGCCACGCCGCCTTCGCTGATGATCTTGAACAGGCTGATGTCACCGGTGCGCTTGGCGTGGATACCGCCGCACAGCTCCACCGAGAAATCGCCGCCCATGCTCAGCACACGCACGGTGTCGCCGTACTTCTCGCCGAACAGCGCCATGGCACCCTTGGCCTTGGCGGTTTCGATGTCGGTCAGTTCGGTTTCCACCGCAGTGTTCTTGCGCACTTCACGGTTGACGATGTCTTCCAGGGCCTTGATCTGCTCCGGTTTCACCGCCTCGAAGTGGCTGAAGTCGAAACGCAGGCGCTGGCTGTCGACCAGCGAGCCTTTCTGCTGTACGTGTTCGCCCAGTACCTGGCGCAGCGCTTCGTGCAGCAGGTGGGTGGCGGAGTGGTTCAGCGAGGTGGCGTGCTGCACGTCGGCATCGACCTTGGCCTCGACCGGGGAGCCGATCACCAGCGCACCGCTGGCAACCACGCCGTGGTGCAGGAAGGCACCACCGGTCTTGGTGGTGTCGCGCACGTCGAAGCGCGCAGCGCCAGCCTGCAGGTAGCCGGTGTCGCCCACCTGGCCACCGGATTCGGCGTAGAACGGCGTGCGGTCGAGCACGACCACGCCCTGCTCGCCTTCACCCAGCTGGTCGACGGCCTGGCCGTCCTTGTACAGGGCGATGATCTTGCCCTGGCCTTCGGTGGCCTCGTAGCCGAGGAACTCGGTGGCGCTGTCGACCTTGACCAGGCTGTTGTAGTCCATGCCGAAGGCGCTGGCGGAACGGGCACGTTCACGCTGGGCGTCCATCTCGCGCTCGAAACCGGCTTCGTCGATGGTCAGCTCGCGCTCACGGGCGATGTCGGCGGTCAGGTCCATCGGGAAGCCGTAGGTGTCGTACAGCTTGAACACCACGTCGCCCGGCACCACATCACCCTCGAGCTGGGCCAGGTCCTGCTCAAGGATGCGCAGGCCCTGCTCCAGGGTCTTGGCGAACTGTTCTTCTTCAGCCTTGAGCACGCGCTCGATGTGCGCCTGCTGGCTGTTCAGTTCCGGGAAGGCCTCGCCCATTTCAGCGACCAGCGCGGCAACGATCTGGTAGAAGAAGCTGCCTTTGGCGCCCAGCTTGTTACCGTGGCGGCAGGCGCGGCGAATGATGCGGCGCAGCACGTAGCCACGGCCTTCGTTGGACGGCAGCACGCCGTCGGCGATCAGGAAGCCGCACGAACGGATGTGGTCGGCGACCACTTTCAGCGAGGCCTGGCCCTCATTGCTGCAACCGATGGCCTTGGCCGCGGCCGACAGCAGGTTCTGGAACAGGTCGATCTCGTAGTTCGAGTGCACGTGCTGCAGCACGGCGCTGACGCGCTCCAGGCCCATGCCGGTGTCCACAGACGGCGCTGGCAGCGGGTGCAGCACGCCGTCGGCGGTGCGGTTGAACTGCATGAAGACGTTGTTCCAGATCTCGATGTAGCGATCGCCGTCTTCTTCCGGCGAGCCGGGTGGGCCGCCCCAGATGTCCGGGCCGTGGTCGTAGAAGATCTCGGTGCACGGGCCGCATGGGCCGGTGTCGCCCATGGTCCAGAAGTTGTCGGAAGCGTACGGGGCGCCCTTGTTGTCGCCGATGCGCACCATGCGCTCGGCCGGCACGCCGACTTCCTTGGTCCAGATATCGTAGGCTTCGTCGTCAGTGGCGTAGACGGTGACCCAGAGCTTTTCCTTGGGCAGGTTCAGCCATTTTTCCGAAGTCAGGAAGGTCCAGGCGAAAGTGATCGCGTCGCGCTTGAAGTAGTCACCGAAGCTGAAGTTGCCCAGCATTTCGAAGAAGGTGTGGTGACGCGCGGTGTAACCGACGTTTTCCAGGTCGTTGTGCTTGCCACCTGCGCGCACGCACTTCTGGCTACTGACGGCACGCGTGTAGGCACGCTTCTCCGCACCGAGGAAGCAGTCCTTGAACTGGTTCATGCCGGCATTGGTGAACAGCAGGGTCGGGTCGTTGTTCGGGATCAGCGAACTGGAGGCGACTCGGGTATGTCCCTGCTCTTCGAAGAAGCGAAGGAAGGCTTCACGGATTTCTGCGCTTTTCATAGGTTCTTCCACGGAAACGGCGGCCGTTTGGGCTAATACGTCGAATCGACGAAACGACGGCAAAGGGCGCCATTATATCCAGCCTGAACGGGAGATACAGTGTGTTTGTACACCAGAACAGCAATCGGCGGATGAAAAGCCGTTCATTAGCACGACCAGGGCGGAAAAGCAGACCTGCGGGCCCACCCATGCGGTACATAAGCAACACCTGACCCGGGCAGTGGAACGGGATCCTGCCGGCCCACCCTCGCTGCCGGAGCACTCCATGCCTGAGCTGAACATATCCAAACTCCACTCGGACCCGCATCCGCTACCCCACGGCATCATGCAGGCCAACCCGAGACCGATCTACTACATCGACGCCCGGGAACCCGGCCACTCGCAAACCGCCTTCGACAATAACGAAGACAACCCTCGGCAGCAGACCGAGGTCAAGTACATCCAGGCCGACGAAAATGTGCGAATCACCCTCGAACGCGCCTATCCATTGGGGCGGCGCTATCGCCGCAGCACCCCGAACAGCGAGTTGCTGGTCTTCAACGTGGCCCCGCGTGCGCTGCGCGCGAATGAACAGCAAAAGCGCGTACGTATCGCCCCGCGCGAATGCCTGCTGGAAGTGACCATCAACGATGCGGTATTCATGGTCCCCGCGCATACCGCCCAAGCCATTGCCATTCGCCTCACCGATGGCAATCACCACGTGGTCATAGCCCCGGAGGTGAAGAAGACGGTGCTGATCGACATGATAGGGACCGGCAACAGGATCGAGACCGGCGCAGGTATCGTCCACATCGACGCCCATACCGGCACGCACCAGATTGTGGTCGGTAGCGGCCCGGTACTCATCGACAAGGGCGACGCGGTTGTCAACGCCACGGGGCACCGCCTGCTTGGCCGCGAGTCATCCAGGGTCGAGTTCTACCGCAATGCCGAAAACGATGCACGACTGGCCCGGCCCGTGATGGCCGAACATCAGGCCCTGGGCAATATCGGCGTGCGAGTGACGGGTAGCGACCAATTCAGCCAAGCGGCAGAGGATGCGCTGGAACTGCTGCGCAAACTACCCTGTGGCCAGGCGCTACTGGCGGCCCTGGATAAAAAGGCCGGGCAGTCCGGAGCCCCGATCAGCGTGATCGAAGCAGCCAGACACCAATTCACGACCTATACACCCAGCGACCACGAAGAAGATGAAGACGAAGGCCACTTCATCATCGACGAAAACCAGAGTAGCTGGGGATACAGCGGCGGCACACTGGCATACAACCCAGGCTGGTCGACCGCTGCGCAACTGCCACTGCTCGACCTGTACCGCTGCCTGTGCCAAGGCTGGAACTCGATGTCAGGCACCGTCTTTCCGGGCCAGACCGAGGTTCAAGGCAAAAACGGCGCCTATCCGGTGGACAACCTGCTGCTACAGAGCATCGGCTTGCCCACCGATTGCAGGTTCACATTCGGCGGCAGCACCGCCCTGAACACCAACCCACCCGCCTTCACTGAAAACGGGCTGCGTCAGGCGTTGCAACTGGAGCTGCGCACACAGCCATGAACCCAGGCTATCGGGGCCAGCTCAGCCTAATCGCTGGCCGGAGTCGGGAACGATCAGAATCCCCGCCCTGAGGCCATTCTTGACCTTGGGGTTGGGGAAGATGATGCGCGCGCCCTCCTCCTCGACCACCCAACGCGTCTCGGCCAGGTCCTCGGCCAGCAAGTAGCCCTTGCTCAGCTCGGAGAAGTTCTCGATGTCCGCAGGCAGGTGCAGGTGGAAGCTGTCGCTGTGCTTGATGATCTCGCGGGAAACGCTGAACAGCTGCAGGCCATCCAGCGAGCCTTCGCCTTCGGGCTCGGTGTTTTCGATGATGCTGATCAGCCGCTCCTCCAGCTTGTCGAGGTTGACCTCCTCGTTCTGGCCGAACGGGCGGGCCTTGCCCAACTCCAGGGTGAAGGCTTCGGCCTCCAACTGCTCATAGGTGAAGGCGCTGAAAGTGATGGAAGACTTGCTCTGCAACAACACCGCCTCCATGCCCGCCGCCGCCAGGCGTGCCAGCTCGCGACGGGAATGCTTGCGCCCCTCTTTATAAGGGTACAAGGCGAACTGCTCGATCTTCGAGCCGCGGATGGCGGTATGCAGGTCGTAGTGCAGGCGGCTGCGCCCCGTCTTGCTGAAGAACACCCGGGCGAACTGTTCCAGCTCGGCGGCACGCAATGCCTCGAAGCCACTGGACAGCTCGTGGCGGCCGTTGAACAGGCGGTTGATGTCCTGCTCGATGAAGCGCTCGCCCTTGCGGATCGCTGCGGGGTTGCCAAACAGGAAAAGCACCCGGGCCTTGGGTTTGATCTTGCCGTTGGCCACGCCATGCAGCAGCCGCTCGAGCAACTCGATCGGCGCCGTTTCGTTGCCGTGGATGCCGGCGGACAGCAGCAAGTCCAGCCCGCAATCCTCGTTTTCGGCCGGGCGCACTTCGAGCGCGCCCTCCCCCAGCCAGCGCAAACGCGCGCCCTTGGGTGTCACTTGGGTCTTCTCGGCCGGTTCGTGATCGGTGAGGGTCAGCTCAAGCAATTTGCCAAGGGCGAGCATAGGTACTTCCTTAGTGGTGGTGGCCGCAATCGGGGCCATGGACGTGATCGTCGTCTTCGCCGACCTCCGCCGGTTCCATTTCCAGCTGCAGGCTGACCAGGTTGGTGGCCATCGGGCGCAGCAGCAGGTTGGCGTACTCGGTGTCGTCTTCCTCGACATCCACGCCGATCAGCAGCTGGCCACGACCATCCTGCTGAATCCACACTTCCTTGCCTTGCCAGACAACGGCAAAGCGGGTGCAGGAAGTTTCCAGCTGGGTGCCGTCTTCATCTTCCAGGATAAGGCGCAGGGCGTCGGTCATTGCAAAGTCTCTCTTCAAGGTTGGCGTTGGAACGGATACACCGAGCCCAACTTCAGGATCTGGGTCAATTCGTCCAGTGCCGTACGGCATTCCACCAGCAATTGCGGGTCGGCCAGGTCCGCCTCGCCAAGGCGATCGCGGTAATGCTTGTCGACCCACTGCAACAGGGTGTCGTACAGCGAGGCGGTCATGATAACGCCTTGGTTGACCGCTGCCAGTTCCGTTTCCTTCAACGCCACGCGCAAACGCAGGCAAGCCGGCCCACCGCCGTTCTGCATGCTCTGCTTGAGGTCGAACACTTTCACCTCCCGCACCGGGCCGCCCTGGCTGGTCAACTGGCCCAGATAGGCCCAGACCCGCTCGTTGTTGCGGCACTCTTCCGGCACCACCAGCAGCATGGAGCCGTCGTCGCGGCTGAGCAACTGGCTGTTGAACAGGTATGAACGCACTGCGTCCTCTACCGTCACCGCCGCCCGCGGCACGCAGATGGCCTGGAAGTTGCCACCCTTGCTGGCCAGTTTAGCTCGCAGCTGGCCAAGTACCGCGTCCGTCTCAAGGAAAGCGTCCTCGTGGTAGAACAGCACCTCGCCGTTGCCCACCGCAATCACATCGTTGTGGAACACGCCCTGGTCGATCACCGCCGGGTTCTGTTGAGCGTAGACCACGCCGTCATCGCCCAGACCATGCAGCCGGGCCACGGCCTGGGAGGCTTCCAGGGTCTGCCGGGCCGGGTACTTCTGCGGCGCCGGGTAGCGGCTGTCGAAGGCGCTGCGGCCGTAGACGAAGAACTCCACGCCGGCCTCGCCATAGGTACGGCAGAAGCGCGTGTGGTTGGCCGCCCCCTCGTCACCGAACTGTGCCACGGCAGGCAGTGCCGCGTGGTGGGCAAAGTGCTTGTCGTTGCTGAACATGGCCCCCAGCACGCGGCTGGTGGTCGGGTGCTCGATGCTGCGGTGGTACTTGCAGTTGAGGTTGGCAGCAGTGAAATGCACGCGGCCATCGGCAGTGTCGGCACTGGGGCTGACCGTGGCGGCGTTGGCCACCCACATGCTCGAAGCCGAGCAACTGGCCACCAGCAATGGCATGGCCTCCTTGGCGGCACGCTGGATCACTTCGGCATCGCTGCCGCTGAAGCCCAGGCGGCGCAGTGCAGCCACGTCCGGGCGCTCCTGCGGCGCCAGCACGCCCTGCTTGAAGCCCATGTCGGCCAGCGCTTTCATCTTCGCCAGGCCCTGGCGCGCGGCTTCGCGCGGGTTGGAACCCTGCTGGCTGTTGCTCTGCGAAGCCACGTTGCCGTAGGACAGGCCGCCATAGTTGTGGGTAGGCCCCACCAGGCCATCAAAATTCACTTCGTAGGATTTCATCGGCTAGGCTCCGTGACCTGTTGTTATAGGGTGACGCCCGGCGTCAAGGTTGCCGGCAAGGCAAGGCTGGCGGTCTCCAGCGAAGCCACGGGGTAAGCGCAGTAGTCCGCTGCGTAGTAGGCGCTGGCGCGGTGGTTGCCACTGGCACCCACGCCGCCGAACGGCGCACTGCTGGCGGCACCGGTCAGTTGCTTGTTCCAGTTGACGATGCCGGCGCGGCTGCGCAGCCAGAAGTACTGGTAACGGGCGTGGGAGTCGGACAGCAAGCCGGCGGCCAGGCCGTACTGGGTGTTGTTGGCCTCATCGATGGCGGCATCGAAGTCGGCATAGCGGATCACCTGTAGCAGCGGGCCGAAGAACTCTTCGTCCGGGCGCTCGGCCACAGCGGTGACATCGACAATGCCCGGGGTCAGCAGTGCCGCATCGGCCTGTGGCTGGGTCATTTCCAGCAGCTTCACGGCGCCCTTGGCGACCAATTCGGCCTGGGCCGCAATCAGCGCCCGCGCCGCCTGCAGCGAGATCACCGAACCCATGAACGGCGCCGGCTGCTGGTCGAACGCCCCGACCGTGATGGATCTGCTCACCTCGACCAGGCGCGCGATCAGCGCATCACCCCAAGCGCCTTGCGGCACCAGCAGACGACGGGCGCAGGTGCAGCGCTGGCCGGCGGAAATGAACGCCGACTGGATAATGGTGTACACCGCCGCATCGAGGTCCTTGACCTCGTCCACCACCAGCGGGTTGTTACCGCCCATTTCCAGGGCCAGGATCTTGTCCGGGCGGCCGGCGAACTGCTGGTGCAGCAGGTTCCCGGTGCGGCTGGAGCCAGTGAAGAACAAGCCATCGATACCTGGGTTGGCGGCCAGCGCCACACCCGTTTCGCGCGCACCCTGCACCAGGTTGAGCACACCCGCCGGCAGCCCGGCGGCAATCCAGCAATTGACGGTCAGTTCGGCCACCTTGGGCGTCAGCTCACTGGGCTTGAACACCACGCAGTTGCCAGCCAGCAGCGCTGGCACGATATGGCCGTTGGGCAGGTGACCAGGGAAGTTGTACGGGCCGAACACCGCCACCACGCCATGGGGCTTGTGCCGCAGCACGGCCGTGGCATCGGCCAGCGGGCCGCTCTTCTCGCCGGTGCGCTCGCGGTAGCTCTGCACCGAGATCGCGACCTTGTTGATCATGCTGGTGACTTCGGTCGCCGACTCCCACAGGGGCTTGCCGGTTTCCTCGCCGATGCACTGGGCCATGGCTTCGGCATGCGCTTTCAGTTGCGCGGCGAACTTCTCCAGCACATCGATACGCGCCTCCAGGCTCAATTGCGCCCAGGCCGGGAAGGCCTGACGCGCAGCCTGCACGGCGGCACCCACCTGGCTGGCGTCAGCGCCCTGCCCCTGCCAGACGACGGCTTGCGTCACCGGGTTGAGCGACTGCAGGGTTTCGCCCTGGCCAACCTGCCAATTGCCTGCGATGTAATGCGTGGTCATTTACTGGGCCTCCCGGCTTGCCGACAGCGGCACGGCGCGCACGTTGTCGCCGGCGCCCATGCGCAGGCGCTTGGCGGTCAAGGGGTCGACCACCAGGGTACCGGCAGCCAGCCGCGCAGGTGCGGCCGTGATGCGGCAGTCGTCGCGCTTGCGGTTGTGGATGATGTAAGGCGTCGCGTCATCGCCCGGCGTGCCCACCGCCAGCACCAGGGTCTGGCTCTCGCGCACGGCGCGGATCCTGGAGGTGTCGCACTCGATGGCGGGGCCGGCGTCGAAGATGTCGACGTAGCCCTGGTAGTTGAAGCCTTCCTGCTTGAGCATGGCCAGCGCCGGCTCGGTGTCCTTGTGCACGCGGCCGATCACGTTGCGCGCCGCCTCGGACAGGAAGCAGGTGTACAGCGGGAACTTCGGCATGAGTTCGGCAATGAACGACTTGTTGCCCACGCCGGTGAGGTAGTCGGCCTGGCTGAACTCCATCTTGAAGAAGTGCCGGCCCAGGCTTTCCCAGAACGGCGAGCGGCCCTGCTCGTCGGACATGCCGCGCATTTCGGCGATGATCTTCTTGCCGAACAGCTCGGGGAACTCGGCGATGAACAGCATGCGCGCCCGCGACAGCAGGCGGCCGTTGAGGCCGGAGCGGTAGTCGCTGCGCAGGAACAGCGAGCACAGCTCGGAGTTGCCGGTCAGGTCGTTGGCCAGGAACAAGGTGGGGATTTCGCGGTAAATCTTCAGCTCCTGCGAGGCGCTGACGGTCAGCCCGACCCGATAGTTGTACCAGGGCTCGCGCAGGCCGACGGCACCGGCGATGGCACTGATGCCCACCACCATGCCTTCGTCGTTTTCCAGCACGAACAGGTAGTCGGTGTCGCCACGCTCGGCTTCGCCGCGGAAGCTCTTCTCCGCCCAGCCAACGCGATGCCCCAGGCGCTCTTCGTTGGCCGGCAGCGTGGTCAGCCCGGTGGTACCGGTGCTGCGTGCCAATTCGATCAACGCAGGCAAATCGCTGCTGCGTACAGGACGAACGATCATGCTATCTCCTTTTGCGGCGGCGGCGGCCGGCGCGAAACTCTTCTAACGCATCAATCCCGAAACGTCTGTTGCCAGACCTCAGACCGCAACCAGGCGCACGCTGGCACCCTCGCCCACCCCCAGCGCCTCGGCGGCTGCCGGGCTCAGGCTGACCGGCTTGCCGGGCACCCAGTCCAGGTCCAGCAGCACCGCGCGGTAGTCCTGCAACTGGCCGTTGCACACCAGGTACGGGCGCCCGCCCTTGACCGGGGCTTCCTCGAGCCTCACCGGCACAACCCGGCTCTGGGCGATCGAGCGGATACCCGAGGTACGCGCATGCAGGGTCGGGCCACCGTCGAAGATGTCGATGTAGTGCTCGGTCTCGAAGCCTTCGCGCATGAGGATGTCGAAGGTAATCTGCGCCCGCGGGTGCACCTGGCCCATGGCTTCCTGAGCCAGGTCAGGCAGCAGCGGCACGTAGATCGGGTAGTGCGGCATCAGTTCGGCGAGGAAGGTGCGGCTCTTCAGGCCGCACAGGCGCTCGGCGTCGGCGTAGTTGAGGTCGAAGAAGTTGCGACCGATGGCATCCCAGAACGGCGATTCGCCCTGCTCGTCGCTGTAGCCGACGATCTCGGTCACCACCGAGTCGGCGAAACGCTCCGGGTGAGCGGCCATGAACAGCAGGCGGCCACGCGAATTGAGCTCGGCCCAGCCACTGTTCACCAGTTCCGGCAGCACATAGAAGCTGGTCAGCAGGCTGTTGCCGGTCAGGTCATGGCACAGCGACAGCACATGGATCTTGTTGTGGATCTTCAGCTCGCGCGAGGCGTGCACGAAGGTCTCGTTACGAAAGCTGTAGAACGGCTCGGAGTAGCCCGCTGAAGCGACGATGGCCGAGCAACCGGCCAGCTTGCCGGTTTCGCTGTCCTCGAGCACGAAGAAGTAGCTTTCTTCACCGTTGAAGCTGACCTCGGCGGCGAAGGAAGTCTCGGATGCGGCGATCTTGTCGCCCAGGCGAGCGGTGTCGTCCGGCAGCGAGGTGACACCAATGGGGCTGTCTGCAGCCATGCGCTGCACTTCGTTCAGATCAGCCATTTGCGCGGGGCGCATCACCAGCATGGTGTCACTCCTTTGGAATACGGGCCGCTCACGGCGGCACGGAAAAACGGCAGATGCACTGGCACCTGCACTGGAATCGGGTATCACCGGCCCGGTACAGACTCGGGCTGAGCCTGCACCGTGGCCGGCAAAGGGACCGCGGGCGGATCAGCCCTTGGTCAGGGTGGCCACGGCGCGCTCGAAGCGGTCCAGGCCTTCGTCGATGTCGGCGTCTTCAACTACCAGGCTTGGCGCGAAGCGGACCACATCCGGGCCGGCCTGCAGCACCATCACGCCTTCTTTCTCGGCGGCGTTGAGCACGTCCTTGGCCTTGCCTTTCCAGGCCTCGGTCAGCACGCAGCCCAGCAGCAGGCCAACGCCACGCACCTGGCTGAACAGGTTGTACTTCTGGCCGATCTGCTCCAGGCGGCCCTTGAAGCGCTCATGCTTGGCCTTGATACCGGCCAGGGTTTCCGGGGTGTTGACCACGTCCAGCACCGCGCAGGCGACGGCGCAGCCCAGCGGGTTGCCGCCGTAGGTGGTGCCGTGGGTGCCGACGGCCAAGTGCTTGGCCAGTTCGGTGGTGGTCAGCATGGCACCGATCGGGAAACCACCGCCCAGGCTCTTGGCGCTGGTCAGGATGTCCGGGGTAACGCCGTAGTGCTGGTAGGCATACAGCGAACCGGTACGGCCAACGCCGGTCTGCACTTCGTCGAAGATCAGCAGGGCGTTGTGCTCGTCACACAGTTTGCGCGCGCCTTCCAGGTAGGCCTTGTCGGCCGGCACCACGCCGCTCTCGCCCTGGATCGGCTCGATCACCACGGCGCAGGTCTTGTCGGAAATCTGTGCCTTCAGCGCTTCCAGGTCGTTGTACGGCACATGGCTGATGCCGGTGATCTTCGGGCCGAAACCATCGGAGTACTTCGGCTGGCCACCGACGCTTACGGTGAACAGGGTACGGCCGTGGAAGCTGTTCACGGTGGCGATGATTTCGTGCTTTTCCGGGCCGAAGCGGTCGTGGGCAACACGACGGGCCAGCTTGAAGGCGGCCTCGTTGGACTCAGCGCCGGAGTTGCAGAAGAACGCACGGTCGGCAAAGGTGGCGTCCACCAGCTTGCGGGCCAGGCGCAGGGCCGGCTCGTTGGTGAACACGTTGGATACGTGCCAGAGGGTATTGGCCTGCTCGGTCAGGGCCTTGACCAGTGCCGGGTGGCAGTGGCCCAGGGCGTTGACCGCGATGCCACCGGCAAAATCGATCAATTCGCGACCCGACTGGTCCCAGACACGGGAGCCCTCGCCTCGCACAGGAATGAAGGCCGCCGGAGAATAGTTGGGGACCATGACCTGGTCGAAATCGGCACGTTGCACCGGGGCTTGCTCAACGGACATCTGAGTCTCCTGAAGAGGAACGCTGGCCTGGAAGTGGCGAGCGATGGGGGGATTGTAAGGACTGATCCGCGCCTGTCCTTGCGGCCAAGCGACAACTTGTTACAGCGCAAAACCCAGTTTTGACAAGGCTTTCGGCAATGCGACAAACACTGTCGCAATCGCGCAGTGTACGGGAGAGAGGGGGCTGGGTGAACGGGTGTACACGAAGGTTTGTGAGGGGCCAGGGAGGTTCGGCGAAACGGGGGCGGCGCCTGTGAGACCGAGCGCCGCCCGCGCGGCGCTTCGCGGGACAAGCCCGCTCCCACATTTGTTGCAACGTGGCCATGCCTGTGGGAAAGGCGTTGCCAGCTTTGGCGGAGAGTTTGAGACTGGCGAGACGGCGGTAGCGCCAGCCGGGAAACCGCGTCAAGGCAACAAGGCTGACAACAATGGCCTGACAGGTTCGGCAAGTTGCAACAAATGTGGGAGCGGGCTTGTCCCGCGAAGCGCCGCGTGGGCGGCGCTCGATTTCCGCCGCACCATCAAAACCAAGGCATACGCCCCAAACCCCCTCGAAATATCAGCCTTTTTCGGCAGGCGCCGAGCTCAGTTCGAACGGGCTGCTGCTACGCCGCTGGTTGCGATCCTCCCGCGGCGTTGCGCCAAAGAAGTTGCGGTAGGCGCTGGAAAAATGCGGCCCCGAGGAGAAGCCGCAGGACAGCCCGATCTGGATGATCGACTTGCTGGTCTGCATCAGCATCTGCCGCGCCTTGTTCAGCCGCAGCTCCAGGTAATACTGGCTCGGCACACGGTTCAGGTACTGCTTGAAGATGCGCTCCAGCTGCCGGCGCGACACGCACACGTGCTGGGCAATTTCGTCGGTGGTCAGCGGCTCTTCGATGTTGGCTTCCATCAGCAGCACCGCCTGGGTCAGCTTGGGGTGGCTGGAGCCCAGGCGGTTCTGCAGCGGAATACGCTGGCGCTCGCCACCCTCGCGAATGCGCTCGACCACCAGTTCCTCCGACACCGCCCCGGCCAGCTCCGCCCCGTGATCACGGGCCAACACTGCCAGCAGCAGGTCGGTCACGGCCATGCCGCCACAAGCGGTCAGGCGATCGCGGTCCCAGTCGAACAGGTGACTGGTGGCGATAACCTTGGGGAAGCGCTCGGCAAAATCATCCTGCCAGCGCCAGTGCACCGCAGCCCGGTAACCGTCGAGCAGGCCCAGCATCGCCAGAGGGTAGACCCCGGCCGACAGGCCGCCAATCATGCAGCCACTGCGCGCCAACTGCTTGAGCGCCGTAGACAACGCAGCCCCCACCGCCGGCGGCTGCTCGTCAGCCAACAGGAACAGCTTGTGACACCCCTCCAGGCGACCGTTCCACGGCTCGCCCGGCAAACGCCAGCTACCCTCTTGCGCCGACTCCGCCTGCAGAAAGACCAGATCGTAGACCACCTCCGGGTGCACCCGCTGCGCCACCTGCAACACTTCCTCGGCCAGCGCCAGGGTCAAGGGCCGGGTGCTGGGCCAAATGAGAAAACCGATTCGCTGGGTGGTCATAGGGTGCGGTCCGAAACCTGAGGTCGTTCGAGTCTGTGCGCCGGGTCAGGCTGCGCTCGCCGCGCAGCATGCCCTATTCTGGTGCAAAAATGCAGCTTTTACTTCAGGCTGCCGGAGAGGAACTGCTTCAGGCGCTCCGACTGCGGGTTGGCCAGCACTTCGCGCGGGCAGCCGGTTTCTTCCACCAGGCCCTTGTGCAGGAACACCAGCTGGTTGGAAACCTCACGGGCAAAGCCCATTTCGTGGGTCACCACCACCATGGTGCGGCCTTCCTGGGCCAGCGACTGCATCACCTTGAGCACATCGCCCACCAGTTCCGGGTCCAGCGCCGAGGTCGGCTCGTCGAACAGCATGACCTCCGGCTCCATGGCCAGCGCCCGGGCAATTGCCACACGCTGCTGCTCGCCGCCGGACATGTGCCCCGGGAAGGCGTCCTTGCGGTGGGCGACTCCGACCTTGGCCAGGTAGTGCTCGGCCTTTTCCAGGGCTTCCTTGCGGTTCACGCCCAGCACATGCACCGGCGCTTCGATGATGTTTTCCAGCGCGGTCATGTGCGACCACAGGTTGAAGTGCTGGAAAACCATCGACAGGCGCGAGCGCATGCGCTGCAGCTGACGCGGGTCGGCTGCCTTGAGCGCACCATCCTTGCCCGGTACCAGCTTCAACTCTTCGTTGTTGAGCAGGATCTTGCCGGCGTGCGGTTGCTCCAGCAGGTTGATGCAGCGCAGGAAGGTCGACTTGCCCGAACCGCTGGAGCCGATGATGCTGATGACATCGCCTGCCTTGGCCGACAGGGACACGCCCTTGAGCACTTCATGGCTGCCGTAGCGCTTGTGCAGGTCTT
Organism: Pseudomonas shirazica; assembly: GCF_015168335.1. Classification (NCBI taxonomy): domain Bacteria; kingdom Pseudomonadati; phylum Pseudomonadota; class Gammaproteobacteria; order Pseudomonadales; family Pseudomonadaceae; genus Pseudomonas; species Pseudomonas shirazica. Next base: position 1,055,009 of record NZ_CP063456.1, on the reverse strand, counting down.
GGACTTCGAGTTTGTACATGCTGTCGATTCTCACAAAGCGGTCAGTGCTTGCGCGGCGCCAGGTAGCCGAGCCAGCGGCGTTCGGCCATCTTGAACAGGCGCACCAGGATGAAGGTCAGGCACAGGTAGAACACGCCCGCCGTGATATAGGCCTCGAAAGGCAGGTAGTACTGGGCATTGACCGTGCGCGCAGCGCCAGTGATGTCGATCAGGGTAACGATCGACGCCAGGCTGGTGGTCTGCAGCATCATGATCACTTCGTTGCTGTACTGCGGCAGCGCCCGGCGCAGGGCCGACGGCAGCAGGATGCGCCGGTACATCTTCATGCGCGACATGCCCATGGCCTTGGCCGCCTCGATTTCGCCATGCGGCGTGGCCTTGAGGCTGCCGGCGATGATTTCGGCGGTGTAGGCACTGGTGTTGATGCCGAACGCCAGGCAGGCGCAGAAGGTAGCGCTGGACAACAGCGGCCACAGGAAGCTTTCGCGCACCGCCTCGAACTGCGCCAGGCCGTAGTAGATCAGGAACAGCTGCACCAGCATCGGCGTGCCGCGGATCACGTAGGTGTAAAGCCACGCCACGAGATTGACCGCTGGCTGCTTGGACACCCGCATCAGGCCCAGCGGAATGGCCGCCAGCAGCCCGAAGAACAGCGAAATCGCCAGCAGCTTGAGGGTGGTCAGCAGGCCGCCGAAATACATCGGCAGTGCCTCCCAGACGACGTTGTAGTCGAAGATCATAGTTCAGCCACCTTGACGCCAACCGAGTAGCGGCGCTCGAGATACTTCAGGGCCAGCAGCGAGATGCTGGTCAGCACCAGGTACAGGGCCGCCACCGCCAGGAAGAAGGTGAAAGGCTCGCGGGTGGCATCGGCCGCCTGCTTGGCCTTGAACATCATGTCCTGCAGGCCCACTACCGAAATCAGCGCGGTGGCCTTGGTCAGCACCAGCCAGTTGTTGGTGAAGCCCGGGATCGCCAGGCGAATCATTTGCGGCACCTGGATGCGGAAGAACACCTGGCGGTTGCTCATGCCATACGCCACGCCGGCTTCGGCCTGGCCTTTCGGAATACCAAGGAACGCACCGCGGAAGGTTTCCGACAGGTAGGCACCAAAGATGAAGCCCAGGGTACCGATACCCGCGATCAGCGGATTCAGGTCGATGTAGTCTTCATAACCGAGCAGCGGCGCAACCCGGTTGATGATGTCCTGCCCGCCGTAGAAGATCAGCAGGATCAGTACCAGGTCCGGAATACCACGAATCACCGTGGAATACAGATCGCCCAGCCAGGCCAGCCAGCGCACCGGCGACAAGCGCAGTGCCACACCGATCAGGCCGAGCACGATGGCCAGGGCCATCGACGACAGGGCGAGCTGAAGCGTCAGCCACGCCCCGTCGAGGATGACTGCCCCGTAGCCTTTCAACATGATGAGGTCCTCGACCTAGAGAATGAAAAATGGTGCAAACCTCAGAGCCTCTGCTGTTTGCACCATTGCACAGGTGAAACTCGACGTCTTATTTCGAGTCTGGACCGTAGATATCGAAGTTGAAGTACTTCTTCTCGATTTCTTTGTACTTGCCGTTGGCACGAATGGCGTCGATGGCCGCGTTGATGCGGTCGACGTTGGCCTTGTCACCTTTGCGCACGGCAATGCCGATGCCGTCGCCGAAGTACTTGGCGTCGGTGAAGGACGGCCCTACGAAGGCGAAGCCCTTGCCGGCGCCGGTCTTGAGGAAGCCATCTTCCAGCAGGGTGGCGTCGGCCACGGTGCCATCGAGGCGGCCAGCCGCCACGTCCAGGTAGATTTCGTTCTGGGTGCCGTAAGGAACCACGGTGGCACCTTTGGCGCCCAGTACTTCCTTGGCGAAGCGGTCGTGGATCGAACCGCGCTGCACACCAATCTTCTTGCCCTTGAGCTCATCCAGGCTGTCGCTGACGGCGGTACCTTCCTTCATCACCAGGCGCGCCGGGGTCAGGTAGTAGCGCTTGGTGAAGTCGACCGATTTCTTGCGGTCTTCGGTGATCGACATGGACGACAGGATGGCGTCGATCTTGCGCACTTTCAGCGCCGGGATCAGGCCGTCGAACTCCTGCTCGACCCAGGTGCACTTGGTCTTCATCTCTTCGCACAGAGCGTTGCCGATGTCGTAGTCAAAACCGGCAATGCTGCCGTCTGGCTGCTTGAAGGCGAAGGGTGGGTAGGCGGCTTCGATGCCGATTTTCAGCGGTTTTTCATCGGCCTGCGACACCAGGGAAAACACGGACAGCGCCAGGGCGCCAAGCAGTGCGAGCTTCTTCATCAGGTAACTCCATCGGTACAGGGCAATACAAGGCAGGTAACGGCTGCCCGATATGCGAATGGGTACAACGCGAGCCGCGCAGGGTTCGACCAAGGCCGCAGACCACGAGCGAGTGAGTGGCATTTTAACGACAGCCCGGTAGTCGATATTTCTTCAAAGCGACAACTACTTACAGAAGCGCTTGAAACGGCAACGGGCGATGTTGACAGCCATTGCAAAATATGCAAGAGCGCAAGAAATAGAACCTATAGTACTAGCAATTCCCGGGCCTATTATTGGCAAAGCCTTGTATTACGGCAAGTGCAGCGTGCCGTGTCGCAAAAAAGGCTGCGAAAACGCACCGAAACAGGCCGGATTTGTTTCCTGGTGCCCCGATATTGTGCGACGCCGGTGACAGAACAGTTACCGATGAATGTCGGGTAACAGTAAAGCAAAAACCCCGCCGGTTGCCCGGGCGGGGTTCTTGTTGGCGGCACAGCTCCTGTAGGCGCTCCCACAGCCCCCTACAAAATGTGCGACGCGGCTATCAGGCCGAAGCCAAGCTCATGGCCTTGTGGGTATCGATCAGGTGTTGCACCACACCCGGGTCGGCCAGGGTCGAGATATCGCCCAGGGCATCGTACTCACCCGTGGCAATCTTGCGCAGGATGCGGCGCATGATCTTGCCCGACCGGGTCTTCGGCAGCCCCGGCGCCCACTGGATCACATCCGGCGAGGCGATCGGGCCGATTTCCTTGCGCACCCAGTTCTTCAGCTCCAGGCGCAACTGCTCGCTGGCCTCGATACCGGCATTGAGGGTGACATACACATAGATGCCCTGCCCCTTGATGTCGTGTGGCACACCTACCACCGCGGCCTCGGCCACTTTCGCATGCGCCACCATGGCACTTTCGATCTCGGCAGTACCCATGCGGTGACCGGAGACGTTCAGCACGTCATCCACGCGACCGGTGATCCAGTAGTAGCCATCCTCGTCGCGGCGCGCACCGTCGCCGGTGAAGTACATGCCACGGAAGGTCTTGAAGTAGGTATCGACGAAACGGTCGTGGTCTCCGTACAGCGAACGCGACTGGCCCGGCCAGGAATCGAGGATCACCAGGTTGCCTTCGGCAGCGCCCTCGATCAGGTTGCCCAGGTTGTCCACCAGCGCCGGCACCACGCCGAAGAATGGGCGGGTTGCCGAGCCCGGCTTGAGGCCGGTGGCGCCCGGCAGCGGGCTGATCAGGATGCCGCCGGTCTCGGTCTGCCACCAGGTGTCGACGATCGGGCAACGCTCCTTGCCCACGGTCTTGTAGTACCAGTTCCAGGCTTCAGGGTTGATCGGCTCACCCACCGAGCCCAGCAGGCGCAGGCTGGAGCCATCGGCACCTTCAACAGCAGCCTGCCCTTCGGCCATCATCGCGCGGATGGCGGTTGGCGCGGTGTACAGGATGTTGACCTTGTGCTTGTCGACGATCTTCGACACGCGCGTGATGTCGGGGTAGTTCGGCACGCCTTCGAACAGCAAGGTAGTAGCGCCGTTGGCCAGCGGGCCGTAGACGATGTAGCTGTGGCCGGTGACCCAACCCACGTCGGCGGTGCACCAGTACACCTCGCCCGGGCGATAGTCGAACACGCGCTCATGGGTGAGCGCGGCGTACACCAGGTAGCCACCGGTGGTGTGCAGCACGCCCTTCGGCTTGCCGGTGGAGCCGGAGGTATAAAGGATGAACAGCGCTTCCTCGGCACCCATCTCTTTCGGCGCGCAATGGCTGGAGGCGACTTTCATCAGGTCTTCGTACCAGATGTCGCGGTGCTGGTGCCAGGCAATGTCGCCACCGGTGCGCTTGCACACGATGATCTTCTGCACGCTGTTGGTTTCAGGGTTGGTCAGCGCCAGGTCGACGTTGGCCTTGAGCGGGGTACGCCGGCCACCGCGTACGCCTTCGTCGGCGGTAATCACGACCTTGGACTTGCAGTCGATGATACGACCGGCCAGCGCCTCGGGCGAGAAGCCGCCGAACACCACCGAGTGAATCGCACCGATACGGGCACAGGCCAGCATGGCGACCACGGCCTCGGGGATCATCGGCATATAGATGGTGACCACGTCACCCCGGTGCACATCCTGGCCACGCAGGGCGTTGGCGAACTTGCAGACCTGCTCGTGCAGTTCGCGGTAGGTGATGTTGCGGTGTTCGGAAGGGTCGTCGCCTTCCCAGATGATGGCCAACTGGTCACCGCGCTCTTCGAGGTGGCGGTCCAGGCAGTTGGAGGAAACGTTCAGAGTGCCGTCGGCGAACCATTTGATATCGACGTGATGGTCGTCGAAGGAGGTCTGCTTGACCTTGGTGAACGGCTTGATCCAGTCGATGCGCTGGGCCTGCTCGCGCCAGAAGCCGTCCGGGTTGATCACCGATTGCTGGTACATGGCCTTGTAGGTGGCCTCGTCGGTCAGGGTGGTGGCCGCAACCTCGGGACGAACGGGATACAGTGGAGCCGCACTCATCTGTGTTACCTCGGTGTAATAGTTGTTTTTGTATGGAACCGTTTGTAACTGTACCAGAGCGACAAAAGCCATTCGACGTTGGTAGTAATTTGGTACGCCCGTTCAGACAAAGCGCTCTGGCACGCACCTTACAGCCCAGGCGAGAAATTACGGGCGCGGTTTGCCAGAGGATTGTTACAGATTCTGTCAAAACACTTTATCAAAAGACCCACTGTTTCGGCCTTGGCCCCAGCCATAAAATTCACCTCGCCAGCAACGGCAAGGCGATTAACAACTGGTAACAGCCCCCACGAAGGCAAGCGTTAATCCCCCTCCAAACCTGATAGTTAAAACTAGCAATACTCGCGGCGCCATAAGCGCCGCGTGCCCCCTCACGACCTTAGACAGGTAAATTGAAAATGAAAGCTTTACTGGTATTGGTACTTGGCAGTCTTTGCGGCGCGGCGATGGCCGGCGAAGCCAAAGATGCCGAGCAGATTCCGGTTGAACAGTACAGTTACTCGCAGCACCTGGACATTGCCCGCGTCATTTCCATGAGCGAAGTGCCCAATGTGTGCGAAGTCGTGCCAGCCCGCATGACCTACGAGGACTCCAAGGGCCAGAAGCACATTCTCGAATACCGCGTGATGGGGAACGGCTGCTCGAACGGCTGATACCTTGTGAATTGGGGGCCCTGCGGGCCCCTTTCGCGACACAAGGCCGCTCCTACAGGTACTGCGCAGGCTTCAAACATTGCGCAGTCCCTGTAGGAGCGGCCTTGTGTCGCGAAAGGACTGCGCAGCAGCCCCGCCCTTTATAAAGGCGGATTAATCTGCAGACTTGCCAAGTGAATAATCCCTCAACTTGTTGGCAATAGTCGTATGCGAAACACCCAGTCTTTTACCTAAAGCCCGACTACTCGGGAATTCCCCCATCAAACTTTCCAGTACCGCTTTTTCAAAACGTCCGACAATCTGCGAAAGATCCCCATCCAGCGAAAATTCACCCAGCGGTTGGCGCACGCCGTAATCCGGCAAACGTATATGTTCACTTTTAACCACGCCGCCTTCGCATAACGAAACCGCCTGGAACAACACGTTTTCCAACTGCCTTACATTACCCGGCCAATGGTACTGGCCGAGTTTGTCCATCGCCGCTGGCGCCAGGCGCGGCATGGCGCAGCCGATCTGCCGGCTGGCCTGGTCGAGAAAGTGCTGCACCAGCCCTTCCAGGCCATCCATGCATTCGCGCAATGGTGGAATGTGCAGCGACAACACATTGAGCCGGTGATACAGGTCCTGACGAAACTCGCCCCGGGCACACAATTCGGACAAATCCACCTGGGTCGCGCAGATCACTCGCACATCCAGGTACACCTCTTCATCGCTGCCTACGCGGCGGAAGCAGCCATCTTGCAGAAAACGCAGCAGCTTCACCTGCAAGCGTGGGCTCATCTCCCCTACCCCGTCGAGAAACAGCGTGCCACCGGCGGTCAGCTCCAGCAGCCCCAGCTTGCCCTCGGCCCGCGCCCCTTCGAATGCCCCAGGGCCGTAGCCGAACAGCTCGGTCTCGGCCATCGACTCGGGCAACCCGGCGCAGTTGAGCGCCATCAACGGCGACTGGCCGCGCGGGCTTGCCAGGTGGCAGGCACGCGCCAGCAACTCCTTGCCGGTGCCGGTCTCGCCCTCGATCAGCAAAGGCGCGTCCAGCGGCGCCATGCGCCGCGCCTCGCGCACCACCGCAGCCATTACCCGCGAGCTCTGGAAGATACTGTCGAAACCGCGCAGCTCCTGCTTGCGCACGTTATAGATGCGCTCACCGATACGGTCGGCGCGGTGCAGGGTCAGCACCGCGCCGGCCAGCGCCTCGCTGTCGTCGTGCTCGGACTGCAGCGGCGCGATATCGGCCAGGAACACATCGCCCTTGACCTTGATGCGCAGGCCGTTGATGCGCGACTTGTTGGCGCGCACCAGCTCTGGCAGGTCGAAGTCCTCCACATAGCGCGCCAGCGGCATGCCCGGCACCTCGTCCACCCGCACCCCCAGCAGCTGCGCAGCGGCACGGTTGGCGGCGACGATGCTGCCGCCCATGTCGATCGACAGTACCGGAAAGTCCAGCGCACCCAGCAACGCATTCAGCTCCATGTGTCGGCGCTCGCTGGGCATCAGCCCCACGCGCTTGACACCGAATACCCCGGCAATCGCCTCGAACTTCGGCCGCAGCGCCTGGAACTGCAGATTGATCAGGTTCGGGCAATGCAGGTAGATGGCGTTGCCATGGTCACCGCCCACCTCGCCGCGCAGCACGTTGATGCCGTACTCCACCAGCAGGTTGAGGATGTCGCGCAGGATGCCAATACGGTTCTGGCAATGCACTTTGATACGCATGAGGGCTCTCGAAGCGCCAATGTTTTTCAACACCGCGCGGAAAAGTCGTAAAGATAAGCTGACAAAAACAGCCGAAGCTTCAGCCAGATGCCTCGGATTTTCCGACACCTACGCCTTTTTGTAAAATTATCGTTACGAAAACATCGCCGAATGCCGGTCCCGCCCACTGGCCCACCCCGTGCAAAGTGGCCAGCGAAGGGATATTCATTAGGCATGTCCTGCACATAACAAGAAAAGCCCTCACCAGGAGAGCCACATGAAACAGACGCAATACGTGGCACGCGAGCCCGATGCGCATGGTTTTATCGATTACCCGCAGCAAGAGCATGCGGTATGGAACACCCTGATCACCCGTCAGCTGAAAGTGATCGAAGGCCGCGCGTGCCAGGAATACCTGGACGGCATCGACCAGCTCAAGCTGCCCCATGACCGTATTCCGCAACTGGGCGAGATCAACAAGGTGCTGGGCGCCACCACCGGTTGGCAGGTTGCTCGGGTCCCGGCGCTGATCCCCTTCCAGACCTTCTTCGAACTGCTGGCCAGCAAGCGCTTCCCGGTAGCCACCTTCATCCGTACCCCGGAAGAGCTGGACTACCTGCAAGAGCCCGATATCTTCCACGAGATCTTCGGCCACTGCCCGCTGCTGACCAACCCTTGGTTCGCCGAATTCACCCATACCTACGGCAAGCTCGGCCTGGCCGCGACCAAGGAACAACGCGTGTACCTGGCGCGCCTGTACTGGATGACTATCGAGTTCGGCCTGATGGAAACCGCGCAGGGCCGCAAGATCTATGGCGGCGGCATCCTCTCGTCGCCAAAGGAGACCGTCTACAGTCTGTCTGGCGAGCCCGAGCACCAGGCCTTCGACCCGATCGAGGCCATGCGCACACCGTACCGCATCGACATCCTGCAGCCGTTGTATTTCGTGCTACCGAACATGAAGCGTCTGTTCGACCTGGCCCACGAAGACATCATGGGCATGGTTCACAAAGCCATGCAGCTGGGCCTGCACGCACCGAAGTTTCCACCCAAGGTCGCTGCCTGAGCGACCTTGCCGATAACAACTCGAACCGGAAAACACCACATGAATGCCTTGAACCAAGCCCATTGCGAAGCCTGCCGCGCCGACGCACCAAAGGTCACCGACGAAGAGCTGGCCGAGCTGATTCGCGAAATCCCGGACTGGAACATCGAAGTACGTGACGGCCACATGGAGCTGGAACGTGTGTTCCTGTTCAAGAACTTCAAGCACGCCCTGGCGTTCACCAATGCCGTGGGCGAGATCGCCGAGGCCGAAGGCCACCACCCGGGCCTGCTGACCGAGTGGGGCAAGGTCACCGTGACCTGGTGGAGCCACTCGATCAAAGGCCTGCACCGCAATGACTTCATCATGTGCGCACGCACCGACAAGGTGGCGGAGACGGCTGAAGGCCGCAAGTAAGCACTGAAAGAATGGGGCCCGATGGCCCCATTTTTTATGGAAAACATGTCCGCTGTTCGCCCGCAAAACCGACAAGCGACCGCCAAAAAATCCAAACTGTCATCCAGACTTGTGTATCCTGCCCCAGCTTTGCGAAGCTTCAAACGCGCCTGGCGCAGACTTTTCACTCACACTTGCGAGGAACGACGAGATGCATGAAATCCCGAATCTTCCCTTCCCAAGCCTGAACCCAGAAGAGCCAACCGTGACCGTTCACGCCGAACCGGCAGCTGCCGTCGAGCAGGATGGTGACGATCAATCAAGCGCTGACCAGGAATAACCGCGCATCCCCCGACTGTGTGAAAACGGCTGACCTGCGGGCTACCCCCGTCATCACGTTTTCACACCGTCCAGAACCCACGTAGGCCCTCATGCCCCACTCACCGCGCCCCCTTGCGGTCACCCTGCAAGTCGTCTCCATCGTCCTCTTCACCTTCATCGGCTACCTGAACATCGGCATCCCGCTGGCCGTATTGCCCGGCTATGTGCACAACGACCTGGGCTTCAGTGCCGTGGTCGCGGGCCTGGTGATCAGCGTGCAGTACCTGGCCACCCTGCTCAGCCGCCCCACCGCCAGCCGCATCATCGACAACCACGGCAGCAAGAAGGCGGTCATGTATGGCCTGGCCGGCTGCGGCCTCAGCGGGGTTTTCATGCTGGCCTGCGCCTTCCTCACCCACCTCCCCTGGCTGAGCCTCGCCTGCCTGCTGGTCGGCCGCCTGGTACTCGGCAGTGCGGAAAGCCTGGTGGGCTCCGGTTCCATTGGCTGGGGCATTGGCCGCGTAGGTGCTGAAAACACGGCCAAGGTCATTTCCTGGAACGGCATCGCCAGCTATGGCGCGCTGGCCATCGGCGCTCCGTTGGGCGTGCTGATGGTCAAGAGCCTGGGCCTGTGGAGCATGGGCGTGAGCATCATCCTGCTGTGTGCGCTCGGGTTGCTGCTGGCCTGGCCCAAACAGGCCGCACCGATCGTCAGTGGCGTGCGCCTGCCGTTCCTGCGGGTGCTGGGCAAGGTGTTCCCGCACGGCTCGGGACTTGCCCTGGGCTCGATCGGCTTTGGCACCATCGCCACCTTCATCACCTTGTATTACGCCAGCCGTGGCTGGGCCAATGCGGCACTGACGCTGAGCCTGTTCGGCGCCAGCTTCATCAGTGCGCGACTACTGTTCGGCAACCTGATCAACCGGCTTGGCGGGTTCCGGGTGGCGATCGCCTGCCTGTCGGTGGAAACACTCGGGCTGCTGATGCTGTGGCTGGCGCCCAGCGCCGAACTGGCGTTGGCGGGGTCCGCACTGAGCGGGTTCGGCTTCTCGCTGGTGTTCCCGGCACTGGGGGTGGAGGCGGTGAACCAGGTGTCGGCGGCCAACCGCGGGGCGGCGGTGGGGGCTTATTCGCTGTTCATCGATTTGTCGCTGGGGGTGACCGGGCCGCTGGTGGGCGCGGTGGCGGCGGGGTTCGGGTTTGCTTCGATGTTCCTGTTTGCGGCAGCAGCGGCGGCTTGCGGGCTGGTATTGAGCCTGTATCTGTATCGGCAGGCATCATCTTCAAGGCATGCACGGGACTTGTAGGAGCAGCCTTGTGCTGCGAAGAGGCCATTACTGCCGAAGAAAACCTATTGGCTCTACCAGCCTCTTCGCAGCGCAAGGCTGCTCCTACAGGGACGGCGTAAACCAGGGGGCTGCAAGGCAGCCCCGAGGCCCTGATGGTCAGCGCTTGGCGTACTGCAGCACCACTTCCAGCGGGTGGCGCATCTGCCGCTCGGTCATGCGCTTGACCTGGCTGCGGCACGAGTAGCCTGTCGCCAGCGGCTCGCCTTCCTTGTCCAGCTTGGTCGCCCACGACTGCTCGAAGATGGTCCGCGAGGTATCCTGATTGCGCGCCTCGTGCCCATAGGTACCAGACATACCGCAGCAACCAGTCGCCTCGGTCACCAGCTTCAGGCCCAGACGGGCGAACACCTGCTCCCACTGCTTGGTGCTGGCCGGCACGTTGGTCTTCTCGGTGCAGTGCGCCATCAGGCGGAAATTGCCCGGCGCAGTCGGTGCCTGCTCCGGCAGCACGTCCATCAACCACTCCTGCGGCAACAGCACCTGCGGGCAGCCATCCAGGCCCGGCACTTTCTGGTACTCCTGGCGATACACCAGGGTCATCGCCGGGTCCAGGCCCACCAGCGGCACGCCGCAGTCAGCCAGGGCCTTGAGCTGGGTCGCATTACGGACAGCCGCCTTGGCAAACGCACCGAGGAAGCCCTGAACGTGGAGTGGCTTGCCGTTTGCACTGTACGGCGCCAGGAACACCCGGTGGCCCAGGCGGTGCGCCAGGTCGATGAAGGCCGACAGCAGCGGTGTCTCGAAGTAACGGGTAAATGCATCCTGCACCAGCACGATGCTGCGCTCGCGCTGGGCCGGGGTCAGCTCACGCAGTGCCGGCACGCTGGCCACGCCGACGCGACAGCGGGTCAGGGTAGCCTGGAAGTTGAAGCGACTGATCAGCGGGCTGTCGACCATGCCGACCTTGTCGGCCAGCAGCTTGCTCACCCACTTCGAGCCCATCACCGCGTTGTACAGCCCTGGCGCGTGGGCCAGGTACGGGATGGTGAACTCCAGCGAACCGATCAGGTAGTCACGCAGCGGGCGCTGGTAGCGGCCGTGGTACAGCTCGAGGAAGCGCGAGCGAAAGTCCGGCACGTTGACCTTGATCGGGCACTGACCGGCGCACGACTTGCACGCCAGGCAGCCGGCCATGGCGTCGTACACCTCATGAGAGAAGTCTTCCTGGCCCTGGCTGCGCGCGCGGTTGTTGCGCAGGCGTGCCGGCAGGCCCTTGAGCCACGACACCTTGTTGCGTGCCGCCGCCAGCACGTCGATGTTGGCCTCGCCCTGCAGGCGCAGCCATTCGCGCATCAGCGAGGCACGGCCCTTGGGTGAGTGCTGGCGCTCGCGGGTGGCCTTCCACGACGGGCACATGGCGTCGTTGGGGTCGTAGTTGTAGCAGGCGCCGTTGCCGTTGCAGTGCACGGCGCTAGGGAAGTCCTGCCACACGCGTTCGTCGATGGTGCGGTCGAGATCGCCGCGCAGGGTTACGCCATCGACCGGGGTCAGGCCTTCGGCACTGCCCAACGGGGTGCAGATCTTGCCCGGGTTGAGCTGGTTGTGTGGGTCGAAGGCGCCTTTCAGGCGCTGCAGCGCCGGGTACAGCTCGCCGAAGTACTCCGGCACGTATTCAGAACGCAGGCCCTTGCCGTGCTCGCCCCACAGCAAGCCGCCATAGCTTTTGGTCAGCGCCGCCACGGCGTCGGAAATCGGCTTGACCAATGCGGCCTGGGCCGGGTCCTTCATGTCCAGCGCCGGGCGCACGTGCAGCACGCCGGCATCGACGTGGCCGAACATGCCATAGGCCAGGCCGTAGCCATCGAGCAGTGCACGGAAGTCGGCGATGTAGTCGGCCAGTTGCTCCGGCGGTACCGCGGTGTCTTCCACGAACGGTTGCGGGCGTACTTCGCCCTCGACGTTGCCCAGCAGGCCCACCGAACGTTTACGCATGGTGTAGACGCGGGTCACCGCCTCGGCACCCTCGGCCAGGGTATGGCCCAGGCGCTCGACGCTGGTGTCGCTCTGCAGGTGCTGAATGAACGCTTGCACCTTGGCATTGACCTCGGCCGGCTCGTCGCCGCAGAACTCCACCAGGTTGATGCCCAGGGTCGGGCGCTCGGGGTCTGCCGGAAAGTATTCGGCGACGCTGTGCCAGACGATATCCTTCATCGCCAGCATCAGCACCTTGGAGTCGACGGTCTCGATCGACAGCGGCTTGTGCGCCATCAGCGCGTTGGCATCACGCAGTGCATCCATGAAGCTGGTGTAGCGCACGTTGACCAGCACGGCGTACTTGGGGATCGGCAGCACATTGAGCTTGGCTTCGACCACATAGCCCAGCGAGCCCTCGGCACCGCACAGCACGCTGTTGAGGTTGAAGCGGCCCTGCTCGTCGCGCAGGTGGGCCAGGTCATAACCGGTCAGGCAACGGTTGAGCTTGGGGAAAGTGGCTTCGATGAGATCGGCCTGGGTTTCCTGGATCTCCCGCGCCATGCGGTACACCTCGCCGACCCGGCCGGGCGCGGCACAGGCCTGTTCCAGCGCAGCATCGTCGATCGGCAGGCTGTGCAGGCGCTCGCCACCGAGCAGCACGCTGTGCAGCTCCAGTACGTGGTCGCGGGTCTTGCCATAGGTGCAACTGCCCTGGCCACTGGCATCGGTGTTGATCATGCCGCCGACAGTGGCACGGTTGGAGGTGGACAGCTCGGGGGCGAAGAACAGCCCGTGCGGCTTGAGCGCAGCGTTGAGCTGGTCCTTGACAGTACCGGCCTGCACCCGCACCCAGCGTTCCTCGACGTTGATTTCGAGGATCTTGTTCATGTGCCGCGACAGGTCGACGACGATACCGTCGGTCAGCGACTGCCCGTTGGTGCCGGTACCACCACCGCGTGGGGTCAGCTTGACCTGCTGGAAGCGCCCCTCGGCCATCAGCGTGGCGACCCGCGCCACATCGTCGGCGTCCAGCGGGAACACCGCCGCCTGTGGCAAGCGCTGGTAGATCGAGTTGTCGGTGGCCAGCACCGTGCGGGTGCCGTAGTCGGCACTGATCTGGCCACGGAAGCCGCTGTTGCGCAGGGCTTCGAGGAATTCGGGGTAGTTGGCGCTCGGGGCAACGGTCGGCAGCTGGGCGATCATCGAAGGATGGCCTCTTGATATTGGCTAATTCACGGGATTCCTGTCGTTCCGGCATGGGTGATGACATGCGGAGGTGACGTGCAGGCCAATGTTCCTGTAGTTTCGCTTCAGGGGCAAACGGATAATCCTGCCGCTATTAATGACTTTCATGAATGAATTACCGCCATCTCACCCCGTCCATGTCGCTGCTACTGGCTTTTGAGGCTGCCGCCCGGCATGAAAGCTACACCCGAGCCGCCGCCGAGCTGTCGCTCACCCAGAGCGCGGTCAGCCGCCAGGTGCAGGCGCTGGAGCAGCAACTGGGCCTGACCCTGTTCCGCCGCGAGGGGCGCCAGGTGCAGCTGACCGATGTCGGCCGCCTGTACCAGCGCGAGCTCAGCGAAGCACTGGGGCGCATCCGCAGCGCCACCTTGCAGGCGTTGGCCTACCAGTCGGGGGTAGGCACCTTGCGCCTGGCCACCCTGCCCACCTTCGGTTCGAAATGGCTGCTGCCGCGGTTGCATGCCTTCTACAGCGCACACCCGGGCATGCTGGTGCACATACATTCACGCATCGAAGCCATCAACTTCGACACCAGCGAGATCGATGCCGCCATCGGCGTGGCCAGCCACGACCTGCCGGGGTTGATCTGCCATCGCCTGCATGCCGAGGAACTGGTGGTGATATTGCCGCCTGAGGCTGGTGCGGACAGCCAAGGCTGGAGCCCTGCACGCATCACTGAAGAGGTGCTGCTGAATGTGGCCAACAACCCGCATGCCTGGGGCGAGTGGTTCTCGCACCATGGCCTGGCGCACCGGGCGATGCGCCTGGGGCCGAGCTTCGAGCTGACCTCGCACCTGATCCAGGCGGTACGGGCCGGGATCGGCATCGGCCTGGTGCCGCGCATACTGGTGGAGGAAGAACTGGCCAAGGGTGAGCTCTACAGCCCAGGGGTGGCATTTGCCAGCCAGCGCAGTTATTACCTGATCTACCCGCCGCGCAATGAGGCGTTGCCGTCGCTGCGGGCGTTTCGCAGTTGGTTGCTGGAGCAGATCTGATTCTTGCCTGTGCCGGCCTCTTCGCGGGTAAACCCGCTCCCACAGGTATAGCGCTGCTTTCAGGTCAGGTGATGTCCCTGCGGGAGCGGGTTTACCCGCGAAGAGGCCGTTACAGGCAATAAAAAACCCGAAGCCAGTTCCTGACTTCGGGTCTTTTGTACGCTACCTGCAGCGCCTTACTTGGCCACGCTACCAGCAGCCCCAAGGGCCTGCGCCTTGCGACGCGGCTTGACCATGTAGACCACGAACATGGCGAACAGCCACACCGGGATCGCATACACGGAAACCTGGATACCCGGGATCATCGCCATGATGCCCAGAATCAGCACCACGAACGCCAGGCAGATGTAGTTGCCATAGGGGTACCACAGCGCCTTGAACAGCGGCTTCTGGCCAGTGCGGTCCAGGTGCTGGCGGAACTTCAGGTGCGAGTAACTGATCATCGCCCAGTTGATCACCAGGGTAGCCACCACCAGCGACATCAGCAGCTCCAGCGCGTTTTGCGGCATCAGGTAGTTGAGCAGCACCGCGATCAGCGTCACGCCTGCCGACGCCAGGATCGAGCGCACCGGCACACCGCGGCTGTCGACCTTGGCCAGCGACGCCGGAGCGTCACCTTGTTCGGCCATGCCCAGCAGCATGCGGGCGTTGCAGTAGGTGCCGCTGTTGTACACCGACAGCGCTGCAGTCAGGACCACGAAGTTCAGCAGGTGCGCGGCCACGTCACTGCCCAGCAGCGAGAACACCTGCACGAATGGGCTGCTGCCATAGCTGCCACCGGAGGCATCGATGCTGGCGACCAGGTTGTCCCATGGGGTCAGCGACAGCAGCACCACCAGGGCACCGACATAGAAGATCAGGATACGGTAGATGACCTGGTTGATCGCCTTGGGGATCACGGTCTTCGGCTTGTCGGCCTCGGCTGCGGTGAAGCCGAGCATTTCCAGGCCACCGAAGGAGAACATGATGAAGGCCAGGGCCATCACCAGCCCGCTGACACCGTTCGGGAAGAAGCCGCCGTGCGACCACAGGTTGGCCACGGTTGCTTCCGGGCCGCCGCTGCCGCTGGTCAGCAGGTAGGCACCCAGGCCGATCATGCTGACGATGGCCACCACCTTGATGATGGCAAACCAGAATTCGGCCTCACCGAAGAACTTCACGTTCATCAGGTTGATGGCGTTGATCAGCACGAAGAACGCTGCCGCTGTGACCCAGGTGGGGATCTCCGGCCACCAGTAGTGGACATACTTGCCGACCGCCGAAAGCTCCGACATGCCCACCAGGATGTACAGCACCCAGCAGTTCCAGCCCGACAGGAAGCCGGCGAAACCACCCCAGTAGGTGTGGGCGAAATGGCTGAACGAGCCGGCCACCGGCTCTTCGACGATCATTTCGCCGAGCTGGCGCATGATCATGAAGGCGATGAAGCCGCAGATGGCGTAGCCAAGGATCATCGACGGGCCAGCGGATTTCATCACGCCTGCCGAGCCGAGGAACAGGCCGGTACCAATCGCACCGCCGAGGGCGATCAACTGGATATGGCGGTTCTTCAGGCCCCGCTTGAGCTCGCCTGAATGCATGTTTTGTCCACTCATGAACGAAGTCACCTGCATTGTTTTTATCTGTGACGGAATCGGACCCACCGCGCTCGTGGCGCAGCGGAATGGGCAAGGTGGTTACCTTGGGTTTCCTGACCTCAGGGGCCGCCGGAGCGGGTCAACCAGGCGTGATCAAGAGTGCGCGGTACGCAAAGGAGTCACAGGTAAAACGCGGCGCACTGTATACCCCTGCAAACGCGCAGGCGTCAACGCGTTGCATCGTTTCCTCGGGAAAAAACGCAGCGATCCTGTGGTGTGGGCCTTGAAAGGCGAAGTGATCGGCGTACATGGCGCCTCCATTTGTTGTTTTGTCAGCCTGGCTCTGTGGACAGGCTTTTGCACACGGCAATGGCGGCTATAACACCGTGGGGCGGGGCTTTGGGCAAGGGTGTGCGGGGCTTGGCTGGCTGTTTTGATGGGGAGTCGGCGGCAAGGTTTGTTTACACGATTCGACCTAATCTGAAATCCGGGCTGAAACCGACTACATTCGTACAATTTTCTTTACAGGGTGGTTCGGGAACTTGCCAGTCGTCCGAAAATTCTTTTTGTTCAATATCTTGGGGCCGCTTTGCGGCCCATCGCGACACAAGGCCGCTCCTACATGGACCGCGTCAATTTCAAATATTGCGCGGCCCTGTAGGAGCGGCCTTGTGTCGCGATGGGCTGCGCAGCAGCCGCAAATTCTCACAGCCATAAAAAAACCAGCCCGAAGGCTGGTTCTATTTCAACGCAAAGGCCAATCAGCCACGCGGTTTGCCGCGGCCACGCCCTGCCGGCTTGTCACCTTCAGGCTTGGCCGGACGCTTGCGCATCTCGCTCGGGCGTTCGGCCACGGTGCTGCCACGGCCGGTCTTGCGCGGGGCCTCTTCACGCGCCTGGCGCGCCGGGCGTTCGCCGGCAGCAGCACCTTCGTGGGCCGGGCGCAGGCTGCGCACGCGCTCGCCACGGCCCAGCGGGCGGGTCGATTTGCGCTGCAGGCGCTCCATCTTGTCCTTGGCCTTGAGCTTCATGGCTGGCAGCGCCACCGGCTGCAGGCCCACTTCAGCAGCGAGGATGTCGATTTCGCCCTGGGTCATTTCACGCCAGCGGCCCATCGGCAGGTCGGAGTTGAGGAACACCGGGCCGAAACGCACGCGCTTCAGGCGGCTGACCACCATGCCCTGGGACTCCCACAGGCGACGCACTTCACGGTTACGGCCTTCCATCACCACGCAGTGGTACCAGTGGTTGAAGCCTTCGCCACCGGGTGCTTTCTGGATGTCGGTGAACTTGGCCGGGCCATCTTCCAGCATCACGCCAGCCTTCAGGCGCTCGATCATCTCGTCGTCGACCTCACCACGCACACGTACCGCGTACTCACGGTCCATCTCGTAGGACGGGTGCATCAGGCGGTTGGCCAGTTCACCGTCGGTGGTGAACAGCAGCAGGCCGGTGGTGTTGATATCGAGGCGGCCGATGTTGATCCAGCGGCCTTCTTTCGGACGTGGCAGGCGGTCGAACACAGTCGGGCGGCCCTCCGGGTCGTCACGGGTGCAGATTTCGCCATCGGGCTTGTTGTACATGATCACCCGGCGGGTGGCCTCGGCGGCCTCTTCGCGCTTGATCAGCTTGCCATCCACGGCAATGGCGTCGTGCAGGTCGACGCGCTGGCCGAGGGTGGCCTCGACGCCGTTGACCTTGATGCGGCCCTGGCTGATCCAGGCCTCGACGTCACGGCGCGAGCCAACGCCAATGCGCGCCAGCACTTTCTGCAGCTTTTCGCCGGATGGAGGGGTGATCTCGGTATCTTGCAGGTCTTGCTCACTCATCTGGGCACCTCCCGGTGTAGGAATGAAATAAGGGTTCTGGCGACGAACGCGCCAAAAGGCCGCGCATCATACGCGGTTCGGCGTGGGAACGCACTGGAGGGTAGAGGGTTTTGTGGGCTTTGCGAGGGGTTTCTGCCTAATGGTTATGTATTGGCATGGCCGGCCCTTTCGCGGGCACGCCCGCGAAAGGGCCGGTACAGGCAACAAAGGAATCAGGGCAGTGACTTGCCCTCTTCTTCCACCGAGGCCTCAGGCTCTTCCTCGCGCAAATCATCGAAATCGGTCTTCAGCCCCTCTTCCATGGCATCCAGCTCCACCAGCAGGCTACGGAAGCTGGTCTCCTCCTTCGGCTCGGCAACCTCTTCCTCTTCCCCAAGGCTGGCATCCGCCAATGCCTGCAGGTGCGCCGGCACTGGCGCATCATCCGGGTCGAGCAGCGGCTCGGGCTCCATCTCCCGCAGCTCGGCCAAGGCCGGCAGCTCGTCCAGGCTCTTGAGGTTGAAATGGTCGAGAAACCCCTTGGTAGTGGCGAACATCGCCGGCCGCCCGGGCACTTCGCGGTAGCCGACCACGCGGATCCACTCGCGCTCCATCAGGGTCTTGATGATGTTGCTGTTCACCGCCACGCCGCGCACATCTTCGATTTCGCCACGGGTGATGGGCTGGCGGTAGGCGATCAGGGCCAGGGTTTCCAGCAGCGCGCGCGAGTAGCGCTGCGGGCGTTCTTCCCACAGGCGCCCGACCCACGGCGCAAAGTCCTCGCGAATCTGCAGGCGGTAACCGCTGGCCACCTCCTTGAGCTCGAAGGCGCGGCCGTTGCACGATTTGCCCAGCAGCTCCAGCGCCAGCCTGAAGACCTTGGGCTCCGGTCGCTCGGCTTCCTCGAACAGTTCGTACAGACGCTCCAGGGATTGCGGCTTGCCCGAAGCCAGCAGGAAAGCCTCGATCAGCGACGCGAGGTCGCGGGGTTCATTCAGGTTCATCAGGGTCTTCAACAAGCGCCGGGCGAAGCCGCACGTGGATGGCGGCGAAGGGTTCATTCTGCACCAGTTCGATCAGCGATTCCTTCACCAGCTCGAGAATCGCCATGAACGTCACCACTACGCCCAGCTTGCCCTCCTCGGCGGCGAACAGCTCGACGAACGGCACGAAACCGCCACCCTTCAGGCGTTCCAGCACCTGGCTCATGCGTTCGCGGGTGGACAAGGTCTCGCGGGTGATCTGATGGCTTTCGAACAGGTCGTTGCGGCGCATCACCTCGGCCATCGACACCAGCAGCTCTTCCAGACTGACCTGGGGCAGCAGCTTGCGCACCTTGGCCTGTGGCGCCTCCAGGCGCGGCACCACCACCTCGCGGCCGACCCGTGGCAATTCATCGATACCTTCGGCGGCAGCCTTGAAGCGCTCGTACTCCTGCAGCCGGCGAATCAGTTCGGCGCGCGGGTCACCCTCCTCCTCCTCGACCTCGGCCGAGCGCGGCAGCAACATGCGCGACTTGATCTCGGCGAGCATGGCAGCCATCACCAGGTATTCGGCGGCCAGCTCCAGGCGCACGCTCTTCATCAGCTCCACGTAGCCCATGTACTGGCGGGTGATTTCCGCCACCGGAATGTCGAGGATGTCGATGTTCTGCTTGCGGATCAGGTACAGCAACAGGTCCAGCGGGCCTTCGAAGGCTTCGAGGATGACTTCCAGAGCGTCCGGCGGGATGTACAGGTCCAGTGGCAGTTCGGTCAGGGCTTCGCCATAGACCAGTGCCAACTGCAGCTGCCGAGGCGTTTCGGCCTGCTCGGCCGGTGCCTCGGGCGTTTCCACCTGGCTCACGCGTTGACCAGGAACGGCGTGGGGTCGCCGCAGCCTTCACGGACCAGTTCCGGTTCATCACCGGACAGGTCGATGATGGTCGATGCCTTGAGGTCACCGAAACCGCCGTCGATCACAAGGTCGACATGGTGCTCCAGGCGCTCGCGGATCTCGTAAGGGTCGGTCATCGGCTCGGTGTCGCCTGGCAGGATCAGGCTCACACTCATCAACGGCTCGCCCAGTTCGGCCAGCAGGGCCAGGGTAATGGCATGGGCCGGCACCCGTAGCCCGATGGTGCGCCGTTTATCGTGCAACAGCAGGCGCGGCACTTCGCGCGTGCCGTTGAGGATGAACGTGTAAGGCCCCGGCACATGTGCCTTGAGCAGCCGGAAGGTGCCGGTGTCGACCTTGGCGTACAAACCCAGCTGCGACATGTCGCAGCACATCAGAGTGAAGTTGTGCGTCTTGTCCAGCCCGCGCAGGCGCCGCACCCGTTCGATGGCCGCCTTGTCACCCATCTGGCAACCCAGTGCATAGGCCGAATCCGTCGGGTACACCACCACACCGCCCTTGCGGATAATCTCGACGGCCTGCTTGATCAGGCGCTGCTGCGGGTTCTCCGGATGAATCTGGAAAAATTGGCTCACGTAGTCGTCCTGTTCATACCGCCAAAGGCTGTTCATGGCTGAATCGGCGCCACAGAGGTGGCAGGTCCTCGGGCAAAGGCCGGTAGGCACCGATCTCGCCCCAGGTGCCGGGGCCGTGGAAGTCACTGCCAGCGCTTGCCAGCAGGCCGAACTCACGGGTGAGGATGGACATGGTGCCCACCTGCTCGGCAGGCATCATCCCGTTGACCACTTCAAGCGCCTGCCCGCCTGCCTGAATATAGTCGGCAATCAGTCTTCTGCGCTTGCTGCGGGTCAGATCGTAGTGCATGGGATGCGCCAGGCTCACCCAAGCGTTGGACTGGCGCAGGGTCGCGACGGTTTCATCAAGGGTCGGCCAGTGCTGCTTGACGTCCCCCAGCTTGCCGGCGCCCAGCCATTTGCGAAACGCCTCGCTGCGATCCTTGACGTGCCCGGCACGCACCAGGTACTCGGCAAAATGCGGGCGCGCCGGGGCGTTGCCGCTATCGCCCAGTTCGTGCTGCACGGCGCGAGCGCCGTCGAGGGTACCGGGCATGCCCTTGGCCGCCAGCCGTTTGTCGATTTCTTCGGCGCGCAGCCAGCGGCCACGGTGCAGCGCTTCGATCGCCGCCAGCAGGGGCGGTGCGTCGAGCGGGAAGTCATAGCCCAGCACATGGATGGTAGCGCCACCCCAGGTGCACGACAGCTCCACCCCGCTGACCCAGTGCATGCCCTTGTCGCGGCACGCCTGGCGCGCCTCGGGCAGGCCTTCGATGGTGTCATGGTCGGTCAGTGCCAGCGTTTGCACCCCATACTCATGGGCCCGGGCGACCAGTGTCGAAGGCGACAGGGCGCCGTCGGAGGCCGTGCTGTGACAGTGCAGATCAACATTCATGGAGGAGCGCTTTCGCTGGAATCGATGTTTGTTATTATGCCGTCACATCCCGATTCTGGCTGCCATTGTGAAACAATTCATCGATTTCATCCCGCTGCTGCTGTTCTTCATCGTCTACAAGCTCGACCCGCGCCCCATGGAAGTCGCCGGCCACAGCTTCGAATTCGGCGGCATCTACAGCGCCACGGCCATGCTGATCATCAGCTCGCTGGTGGTCTACGGCGCGCTGTTCCTGCGCCAGCGCAAGCTGGAAAAGGGCCAGTGGCTCACCCTGGTGGCCTGCCTGGTGTTCGGCGGCCTGACCCTGACCTTCCACAGCGAAACCTTCCTCAAGTGGAAGGCACCGGTGGTGAACTGGCTGTTCGCCCTGGGCTTCGCCGGCAGCCACTTCATCGGCGACCGGGTGCTGATCAAGCGCATCATGGGCCACGCCCTGAGCCTGCCCGATGCCATCTGGACCCGCCTGAACCTGGCCTGGATCGGCTTCTTCCTGTTCTGTGGCGCGGCCAACCTGTTCGTCGCCTTCACCTTCCAGGACTTCTGGGTCGACTTCAAGGTGTTCGGCAGCCTGGGCATGACCGTGATGTTCCTGGTAGCGCAGGGCGTGTACCTGTCGCGCCACCTGCACGACGACCCTTCTACCTCCAAACCCAAGGATTGACATGCTCTACGCCATCATCGCCAGCGACGTCGCAAACTCCCTGGAAAAGCGCCTGGCTGCCCGCCCGGCGCACATCGAACGCCTGCAGCAGCTGAAGGCCGAGGGCCGCGTGGTACTGGCCGGCCCGCACCCGGCCATCGACAGCAACGACCCTGGCGAAGCGGGTTTCAGCGGTAGCCTGATCGTTGCCGAGTTCGACTCCCTCGCCGCGGCGCAAGCCTGGGCCGATGCCGACCCCTACATTGCCGCGGGCGTGTACGACAAGGTGGTGGTCAAGCCGTTCAAGCAAGTGCTGCCTTGATCTGAGACCGCGTGTGCTTCTTCGCGGATAAACCCGCTCCCACAGAGACGGCGCAGGCTTCAAGCTTGCACTGCTCCTGTAGGAGCGGGTTTACCCGCGAAGAAGGCCACGCGGTACCACCAGTTATACTGTTGCCATCAGTCTGCGGTATCTTTGCCACTGGCGGGCCGAATAGCCGCCGTCAATGGTTGAATTGAGTGAGTCATGAGCGAGCTGTTACTGATAGATGATGACCAGGAGCTGTGCGAGCTGCTCGGCAGCTGGCTGACCCAGGAAGGGTTTACCGTGCGCGCCTGCCACGATGGCCAGAGCGCACGCCAGGCCTTGGCCACGCATGCCCCGGCGGCCGTGGTGCTGGACGTGATGCTGCCCGACGGCAGTGGCCTGGAACTGCTCAAGCAGTTGCGCAGCGAGCATGCCGAACTGCCGGTACTGATGCTCTCGGCCCGCGGCGAGCCGCTGGACCGCATTCTCGGCCTGGAACTGGGCGCCGACGACTACCTGGCCAAACCTTGCGACCCGCGTGAACTCACCGCTCGCCTGCGTGCCGTGCTGCGCCGCAGCCACCCCACCGCCACCACCAGCCAGGTGGAGCTGGGCGACCTGGTCTACAGCCCTGCCCGTGGCGTGGCCAGCATCGATGGCCGTGAAATGACCCTGACCCTGTCCGAAAGCCGCATTCTGGAAGCGCTGCTGCGCCAACCCGGCGAGCCGCTGGACAAGCAGGAACTGGCGCAGATCAGCCTGGGCCGCAAGCTGACCCTGTACGACCGCAGCCTGGACATGCACGTCAGTAACCTGCGCAAGAAGATCGGCCCCCACGCCGATGGCCGGCCACGCATCGTCGCCCTGCGCAGCCGTGGCTATTACTACTGCCTCTGAACATCTTTACCGAGCCTTTACCATCCGCTGACCGCGCTTGACGGTGATCTCCCTAGACTGTGCTCATCCGGTAACCACCGGCCCATGAAAGGAGAGACACCATGCGCAAGACCCTTATCGCCCTGATGTTCGCCGCCGCCCTGCCGACCGTGGCCATGGCCATGCCTGAAGGCGGCATGCGCCACGACGGCCCACATCATCGCGGTGATGCGCCTTTCCACCAGCTGGACCTGAGCCGTGACCAGCGCCAGCAGATCGGCAAGCTGATGGGCGAGCAGATGAAACAGCGCCGCGACATTACCGAGCGCTACCTGTCCAAACTGCCGGCCGCCGACCAGAAGGCGATGAAGGACGAACTGCAGGCCAACCGCGACAAGACCGACAGCGCGGTCCGCGCCCTGCTCAAGCCTGAGCAGCAGAAGAAGTTCGACGAACTGCAGAAGGAACGCGCCGCACAGAAAGCCGAGTGGCAGGAGTTCCAGGCCTGGAAAGCTGAAAAAGGCAACAAGGCCCAGTAAGCTGTCCGCCCGATGCCCGGCCCGCCTCAGTGCGAGCCGGGCTTTTCTTGTTTGCAGGAGGTGCACTTGCGTTCACTGTTCTGGCGCATCCTGGCCAGTTTCTGGCTGGCCATCACCCTGGTTGCGGGCCTGTCGATCCTGCTGGGCCACATGCTCAACCAGGACGCCTGGATCCTCAGCCGCCACCCGGGCCTGAATACCCTGGCCAGCAAGTGGGCCAAGCATTACGAACAGGAAGGCCTGGCTTCGGCACAGCATTTCCTGGAACGGCGCAAGGACCGCTACAAGATCGACGTGCAGGTGCTCGACGACAGTGGCGAAGCCGTGGTGCCCGGCACCTTCCCGCGCCGTGCGGCGGCCTTCGAGGCACGCCAGCACAATGACCAGCGGCGCCTGCCGTGGCGCCGGTTGACCGAGGAATACACCAGCCCCGACACCGGCCAGACGTACCTGCTGATCTACCGCATCCCCCACCCGGCGCTGGATGCCTGGCACCGCGAAAGCCTGCTGTGGCCGCTCAGTGCGCTGGGCATTGCCCTGGTGGTGCTGACCCTGTTCAGCCTGCTGGTGACCCTGTCCATCACCCGCCCGCTCAGCCGTCTGCGCAGCGCCGTGCATGACCTGGGCCAGACCACCTACCAGCAGAACAGCCTGGCGCAGCTGGCGGCGCGGCGTGACGAATTCGGCGTGCTGGCCAAGGACTTCAACAAGATGGGCGCGCGCCTGCAAAGCACCATCGGCAGCCAGCGCCAGTTGCTGCGCGATGTGTCCCATGAATTGCGTTCACCGCTGGCCAGGCTGCGTATTGCCCTGGCCTTGGCCGAGCGCGCCGAACCTGAGCAGCGTGAAGCGCTGTGGCCACGCCTGACCCGCGAATGCGACCGCCTGGAAGACCTGATAAGCGAAATTCTCGCCTTGGCGCGGGTCGATGCCGAACAGGCCCATGCCGAGCCGGTGGACCTCAACGCCCTGCTCGGCAGCGTGCGCAAGGATGCCCAGCTCAGCGCACCAGAGCAGGATGTGCGCCTGGAGGCTCAGCCGGGGTTGACCTTGCAAGGTTGGCCAACGCTGATCGAGCGTGCCGTGGACAACCTGCTGCGCAATGCCCTGCGCTTCAACCCGCAGGGCCAGCCGATCGAAGTCAGCGCCGCGCGCGAGCAGGACCGTATCCTGATCAGCGTGCGTGACCATGGGCCGGGGGCGGCGGCGGAGCACCTTGCGCAGTTGGGGGAACCGTTCTTCCGTGCGCCGGGGCAGGATGCGCCGGGACATGGGCTGGGGCTGGCGATTGCACGCAAGGCGGCGGAGCGACACGGTGGCAGCCTGGTACTGGAGAACCATCCACAGGGGGGCTTCGTGGCGCGGCTGGAGTTGCCTGTGACTGAAGCGACAGGCAGTTGATTTGATGTAAATGCTCCCGGCCTCTTCGCGGGTAAACCCGCTCCCACAGGTAACCGTGCAAGGCCTGAAACTTGCGCCACACCTGTGAGAGCGGGTTTACCCGCGAAAGGGCCGGATGCCTTGATACGGCAATCAGCCCCAGGCCGCGCTATTCACCCCAGGCACTGACGAAATCAGCAGTTTCCAGAATCGGCGCGGTGCGCGGCTCGGTCAGCGGCGTACCCACATACAGGTAACCGATCAGCTCCTCGTTCGCAGCCAGCCCCAGGCCCTTGTGCACATGGGCATCGAAAGCCATGTCCCCGGTGCGCCATACCGCACCGATACCTTGCGCATGCGCCGCAATCAGGATGCCGTGCGCGGCACAGCCCGCCGCCAGCCGCTGCTCGGACTTGGGCACCTTGAAGTGGTCCTGCAGCTTGGCAATCACCACGATCAGCAACGGCGCCCGCAGGGGCATGGCGCGGGCCTTGTCCAGGGCAGCCTGGGTGGCATCCCCCTTGTGCTGCAGCGCTTCGGCGAACAGCTCACCCAGCTTCTCGCGGCCCTGGCCTTCGATGGTGAGAAAGCGCCACGGCCGCAGCTGGCCGTGGTCCGGGGCGCGCAGGGCGGCCTGGAACAGCGCCTCGCGCTGGGCGGCATTGGGCGCCGGGTCGGTCAGGCGTGGCACGGAAACACGGTTGAGCAATGCGTCGAGAGCCTCCATCGGCTACCCTCCTGGCAGGTAAATGTGCGGCCATTCTAGCGTTTACATCACCAGACCCATAGGTAGAATGGCGCCCTTCCGTTTAGAGTCAGAGCAGATCACATGGCGTTGCCGACCTTAAGGATCATTGGTTTCATCATCGGCATCTTCCTGATTACCCTCGCCGTCAGCATGGCCGTGCCCATGGCGACCCTGGTGATCTTCGAACGCACCCGTGACATGCCGTCGTTCCTCTGGTCGAGCCTGATCACCTTCATCGCCGGCCTGGCCCTGGTGCTTCAGGGTCGCCCCGAGCATGTGCACCTGCGCCCGCGCGACATGTACCTGCTGACCGTCAGCAGCTGGTTGGTGGTGTGCGTGTTCGCCGCCCTGCCGTTCCTGCTGACCCAGCACATCAGCTACACCGACGCCTTCTTCGAGAGCATGTCGGGCATCACCGCCACCGGCGCCACCGTGCTCAGCGGGCTGGACAACATGTCACCGGGCATCCTGATGTGGCGGTCGATGCTGCACTGGCTAGGCGGCATCGGCTTCATCGGCATGGCGGTAGCGATCCTGCCGCTGCTGCGCATCGGTGGCATGCGCCTGTTCCAGACCGAATCATCCGACCGTTCGGAGAAGGTAATGCCGCGCTCGCACATGGTCGCCAAGTCGATCGTGGGGGTATACGTCGGCTTCTCGATCCTGGGCGCGCTGGGCTTCTGGTGGGCTGGCATGAGCCCGTTCGATGCGATCAACCACGCCATGTCGGCGATTTCCACTGGCGGGTTTTCCACCTCCGACCAGTCGCTGGCCAAGTGGGATATCCCGGCCGTGCACTGGGTCGCGGTTGTGGTGATGATCCTCGGCAGCCTGCCCTTCACCCTTTACGTGGCGACCCTGCGCGGCAACCGCAAGGCACTGATCCGCGACCAGCAGGTGCAGGGTTTGCTGGGCATGCTGGTGGTTACCTGGCTGGTGCTCGGCACCTGGTACTGGGCCACCACCAACCTGCACTGGCTCGACGCCCTGCGCCACGTGGCGCTGAACGTGACCTCGGTGGTCACCACCACCGGCTTCGCCCTGGGTGACTACAGCCTGTGGGGCAACTTCTCGCTGATGCTGTTCTTCTACCTGGGCTTCGTCGGTGGCTGCTCCGGCTCGACGGCTGGTGGTATCAAGATCTTCCGCTTCCAGGTCGCCTACATCCTGCTCAAGGCCAGCCTCAATCAGCTGATCCACCCACGTGCGGTGATCAAGCAGAAGTACAACGGCCACCGCCTTGACGAAGAAATCGTGCGTTCGATCCTGACCTTCTCGTTCTTCTTCGCCATCACCATCTGCGTCATGGCGCTGCTGCTGTCTTTGCTTGGCGTGGACTGGATGACTGCCCTGACCGGCGCTGCGGGTACGGTTTCGGGTGTGGGGCCGGGCCTGGGTGAAGTGATCGGCCCATCGGGCAACTACGCCACGCTGCCGGATGCTGCCAAGTGGATTCTCGCCAGCGGCATGTTGCTCGGCCGATTGGAAATCATCACCGTGCTAGTGTTGTGCATGCCGGCGTTCTGGCGCCATTGACCACCTCCGGCTCGGCGCCCAGGCGGGCGCGGTACTCACTGGGCGTGACATGGAACCAGCGGCGAAACGCACGGTAGAAATTGCTGGGGTCGGCAAAACCCAGCAGGTAAGCGGTTTCCAGCAGGGTCATGCCCGGCTGCGCCAGGTACTGTTCGGCCAGTTCGCGGCGGGTGTCGTCAAGCAGGGTCTGGAAGCTGGTGCCCTCCTCCTGCAGCCGCCGCTGCAAGGTGCGCTGCGACAGGTGCAGGGCCTGGGCCAGGGTTTCGCGCTTGGGTTCGCCCTGCGGCAGGATGCGGCACAGTACCTGGCGCACCCGGTGGGTGACCCGGCTTTCCGAGAAACGCGCCAGGTATTCGCCGGCAAAACGGTCATGCAGTATCGCCATGGCTTCATTGGCGGTGGGCAGCGGTGCCTCCATGTCGGCGCGCTCGAACACCAACGCATCGTGCGGCGCACCGAACACCAGCGGCGAATGGAACGCCACCTTGTAGGGTTCGATATTCTTTGGCTGCGGCCCTTGCACCAGCACCCGGCGCGGTTGCACCGGGCGACCGCTCAGCCAGCTGCACAGCGCCAGCGCACAGGCCAGCGATGCTTCGGCGCTGTGCCGGGTCGGTGGCAAGTGGTCGCCGTGTACGGTCAGGATCAGCGAATAGCCCTCGGGGCCGAGGACGAAGCTGAGGTCGGAGCTTTCGGCAATGATGCGCTGGTAACGCACCAGGCGCTCGAAGCCTTCGGCCAGGGTGCGGCTGGACATCAACGCATAACCCACCACATGGAACGATGCCGGGCGCACCACCCGCGCCATGTTCAGGCCTATGGCCTCGTTGCCCGACAGCTCTACCGCCAGTTGCCACAGCCGGGTCATGGAGTCCTGGGGGAAGCGCGCGTCGGGGTCGTCGAGGGCAGCGAAATCCAGCCCCAGCTGCTTGAACATGGCCCGGCAGTCCAGCCCTTCCAGTTCGAGTGCCTTCACGATCCCTGATGCCCAGCTGGCTGACGTGGTTCTTTCGCTCATGACAGGCTTCTTATGCTGACCGCTCCTGCGGTGAACCCCAAGGATATTCAATTGGCGCCTATTGTCACTGATAGGCTTCGCCAGTCACTCTAGACTCGAATCAGGCTCCACGCCGTGCATCTTGTCCAGAAGTGTTAATCCCGGAGCACTGTCATGAACCGCACAGCGCAGTTTCGCAGTTTTGCCGAGTTCTACCCTTACTACCTGGGGGAGCACAGCAACCCCACCTGCCGCCGCCTGCACTTCGTCGGCACCAGCCTGGTGATAGCCCTGCTGGCCTACACCATCGGCAGTGGCAAATGGTTGTTGCTGCTGGCCTTGCCCGTGTTCGGCTACGGCTTTGCCTGGGTCGGGCATTTCTTTTTCGAAAAGAACCGGCCTGCAACCTTTACCCATCCGCTGTATAGCCTGATCGGGGATTTCGTGATGTTCAGGGATATCCTGCTGGGCAAGATCAGCCTGTAGATCTTTTGGGGCTGCTTTGCGGCCCCCAGGGCCCTCAAGCCCTACGCCGGTTCGCGCACCGCCGCCGCTGCTTGCGCCTCCCGCGCCTGTGCCTCGGCCAACCGGTACAGCTCGATCGTGCCATCCCAATGCTCGATCAGCGCCGTGCACGACTCCACCCAATCCCCGCAATTGAGGTACTCCACTTCCCCCACCTGGCGAATCTCGGCATGGTGGATATGCCCGCACACCACCCCATGAAAACCGCGACGGGTGCACTCGTGGGCAATGGCATCCTCGAAGTCGCTGATGAAGTTCACCGCGCCTTTGACCTTGTGCTTCAGGTACGCCGACAGCGACCAATAGCCGTATCCATAGCGGGCACGCCAGCGGTTGAGCCAGCGGTTGAGCACCAGGGTGAATTCGTAGGCACGGTCACCGAGGAACGCCAGCCAGCGGTGGTAACGGGTAATCACGTCGAACTGGTCGCCATGGATCACCAGCAGGCGGCGGCCATCGGCGGTAAGGTGCTCGGCCTCGTCCACCAGTTGGATGTTGCCGAGTATCAGCCTGGAGTAACGGCGCAGGAATTCGTCATGGTTGCCGGTGACGTAGATCACCTCGGTGCCCCGCTTGCTCATGGTCAACAGGCGGCGAATCACGTTGGTGTGGGCTTGAGGCCAGTAGATACCACCGCGCAGCTTCCAGCCATCGATGATATCGCCCACCAGGTAGATACGGTTGGCCTGGTAGCCCTTGAGGAACTGCGACAGGTGTTCGGCCTGGCAGTCGCGGGTGCCCAGGTGCACATCGGAAATCCACAGGGTACGCACGCGTTGCTTGCGCGAGGGACGTGACAGTTCGGCATGGGTCATGGGCAGGCTCCGACGCAGTTTGCTGGAGACTGGCAGGCGCGAATGACAGATCGGTGGCAAAACCGTTACGAGTGATGGACCGCGAGGAATGAGGCACAATGCGCCTCTGCCCTGCGAGGACGCCTCTCCCCATGACCGCCGGCCCGATCCTCTCGCTGCGCCATTACCGCGACAGCCTGATCGCCCACAGCCACGAACACCCGCAACTGGTGTTCGGCCTGCGCGGTCGTCTGGACTTCGAGGTGCAGGGACATGGCGCCGGGATCGATCGACAGGGGTTGATCGTGGTACCGGCGGGCGCCCATCACACCTGCGCCAGCGATGGCGGCAGCGATTGCCTGGTGCTGGATGTACCAGGGGACCATTGGTTGCGCGAGCAACTGGGCGAACATGCAGATGCCAGCCGCCGCCTGCTCGACCGCCCCGCCGCCCTGGGCCTGGATGAGCGCCAGCAACAGTTGGTGGACTGGCTGGCGACCAGCCCCATGCACGACCCGCTGATTGCCCGACAAGGGGCAGCGCTGCTGCTGGCCAGCCTCAACCCCACGGCGGCCGCCAGCGTCACAGCCAGCCAGCGTCTGCCCTATGCCGCCTTCGACGCACATATCGAGCGGCATGCCGCCTACCCGCTGCAAGTGGCTGACCTGGCGCGCATCGCCGGGTTGTCCAGCGCCCGCCTGCATGCGCGCTTTACTGCGGAATGCGGGATGACGCCGATGGACTACATTCGCCAGCGGCGCTTGCTCAAGGCGCGACGGCTGGTGATGCAGACCTTGCTACCGATGGGGGAGATTGCGGCGCAGGTGGGGTACAGCTCGCAAAGTGCGTTTTCGGCGGCGATGTTGCGGGCGTTCGGGTGTACGCCGCTGGCTTTGCGGCGAGAGTCTGGCGACAAACCACACTAGCCTTGCGACAGAATGCATTCTCCTGAGCCTATACACTTGGCCTGTGCCGGCCCTTTCGCGGGTAAACCCGCTCCCACAGGCACTGCAAAGGCTTCGAAAGCGGTGCAGTAGCTGTGCGGGTTTACCCGCGAAGAGGCCGGCACAGCCAGTAGAGATCTTGAGCAAGGACCACCCATGAACCACCGCACCGCCCTCGGCGCCCTGCACATCGGCGCGCTGTTCTTCGGCCTCACCGGCGTCTTCGGCAAACTGGCCACCAGCGCCAGCCCGGCGATCATCGTCTTCGGCCGCGCCGCCTTCGCCGTGCTCGCCCTGGCCCTGTTCGCCAGCCTGGCCGGCCCGGGCTGGCAACGCCTGAGCGGCCAGGACACTCGCCGCCTGCTGCTCGGTGGCGTGCTGCTGGCCGGCCACTGGGTCAGCTTCTTCATCGCGGTAAAGGTTGCCGGCGTGGCCATCGCCACCCTCGGTTTCGCCAGCTTCCCGGCCTTTACCGTGATCCTCGAGGGCCTGCTGTTCCGCGAACGCATCCGCCGCAATGAGGCTTTGCTGGTACTGCTGGTCAGCATCGGCCTGGTACTGGTCACGCCGGCATTCGACCTGGCGAGTGAAGCCACCGGTGGCCTGCTCTGGTCATTGCTGTCGGGGCTGCTGTTCTCCCTGCTGTCACTCACCAACCGCGCAGGCTCCGGCCGCCTGCCTGCAGTGCAGGCGGCGCTGTGGCAGAACCTGGTAGTGGGCCTGTGCCTGCTGCCGTTCGCGGCGCCGGACCTGGCCGGCGTAACTACCATGGACTGGCTGTGGATCGCCCTGCTCGGCATCTTCTGCACCGGCGTGGCGCACAGCCTGTTCGTCGCCAGCCTGTCGGTGATCAAGGCGCGCACCGCCGCCGTGGTGTTCGGCATGGAGCCGGTCTACGGCATCGCCGTGGCCTGGGTGGTGTTCGCCGAAACCCCCACCCTGCGCATGCTGCTGGGCGGTGCACTGATCATCTTCGCCATCGTGCTTTCCAGCCGCCTGGCCGCCGAACAACCGCCCAGGCAGCGGCCACTGGCCGAAAGCGCCTGATTCAGCGGTCGTTGTGACCCAGGTCACGCTGCGGGTCGATCTGGTCGCGCACCCGCTGCTTCAGCACCTTGGCTTCGGGGAAGCCACCGTCGGCTTTGCGCTCCCAGATCTGCACGCCATTGCAGGTAATACGGAAGATACCGCCGGTGCCAGGCTCCAGGGCCACTCGGCCGAGGTCGTCGGCAAAGGTGCTGAGCAGTTCCTGGGCCAACCAGGCGGCCCTCAGCAGCCATTGGCACTGGGTGCAATACGTGATGACAATTTCCGGTTTGCTGTCGGCCATGGTGAGGCATCTCCAGATGAGGGGCCGCTTATACTAGCCGTCTTTAGCCCACGGTTTGAGACTCACGATGCGCCGTTTGCTGTTCTGTTTCCTGCTCACCCTCTCCTCCTTCACAGCATTCGCCGCCGAACCGGCCAGGCCCAAGGTTGGCCTGGTGCTGTCGGGGGGCGCGGCCCGCGGCCTGGCCCATATCGGTGTGCTCAAGGCCCTGGAGGAACAGGGGGTACGCATCGACGCTATCGCAGGCACCAGCATGGGGGCGGTGATAGGCGGCCTGTATGCCTCTGGCTACAGCGTCGAAGAGCTGGAAAAGCTTGCCACCACCCTCGACTGGCAACAGGCGCTGTCCGATGCCCCGCCGCGCAAGGACGTGCCGTTCCGGCGCAAGCAGGATGACCGCGACTTTCTGGTCAAACAGAAGCTCAGCTTTCGCGACGACGGCAGCCTGGGCCTGCCGCTGGGGGTGATCCAGGGCCAGAACCTGGCGCTGCTGCTGGAAAGCAAGCTGGCGCACACCGCCGACACCCGTGACTTCGACAAGCTGCCAATCCCCTTCCGCGCCGTGGCCACCGACATTGCCAGTGGCGAAAAGGTGGTGTTCCGCCGTGGCCACCTGCCCCAGGTGATCCGCGCCAGCATGTCGATCCCGGCGGTGTTCGCCCCGGTCGAGCTGGACGGCCGGCTGCTGGTGGACGGCGGCATGGTCGACAACATCCCGGTGGACGTCGCCCGCGAAATGGGTGTGGACCTGGCCATCGTGGTCGACATCGGCACGCCGCTGCGTGACCGCAAGCAGCTGGCCACGGTGGTCGACGTGCTCAATCAGTCGATCACCCTGATGACCCGGCGCAACTCGGAAGAACAACTGGCCAGCCTGCACCGCGACGACATTCTCATCCAGCCACCGCTGACCGCCTTTGGCGTCACCGACTTTGGCCGCGCCAGGGAAATGATCGAGGCCGGCTACCGCGCCACCCGCCTGCTCGACCCGCGCCTTGTCGCCCTGCGCCAGCCCGAAGGTGACAGCAGCCTGGCCGTGGCCCGCTCGCCACGCCAGCGCACGCCAACGATAACCGCGATCAGGATCGAGAACGACTCCAAGGTCAGCGACGAGGTCATCCGCTCGTACATCCGCCAGCCGATCGGTGCGCCGCTGGAGCTAGGCCGCCTGCAGACCGACATGGGCACGCTGTACGGACTGGACTACTTCGACCGGGTGCAGTACCGCGTGGTGCACAAGGGCGACGACAACACCCTGGTGATCAACGCCCGGGGCCGACGCGGTGGCACCGACTACCTGCGCCTGGGCCTGAACCTGTCGGACGACCTGCGCGGCGACAGCGCCTTCAATCTGGGCGCCAGCTACCGGGTAAACGGCATCAACAGCCTCGGCGCCGAATGGCTGACCCGTGGCCAGATCGGCGACCAGCAGGAGTTGTACAGCGAGTTCTACCAGCCGCTGGACGTGGGCTCGCGCTATTTCATCGCACCGTACCTGGACTTCAGCTCGCAGAACATCGAAGCCACCCTGGACAACGACCCGGTAGCCGAGTACCGCCTGGAGCGTTACGGTTTTGGCCTTAACGTGGGGCGGCAGATCGGTACCAACGGTGAAGTGCGCCTGGGCGTGGGCAAGGCCTGGGGCGAGGCCGAGGTGCGCATCGGCGACCAGGACCTGCCCAAGGTCAGTTTCAACGAAGGTTTCTACGAGCTGAAGTACTCGTTCGACACCCTGGACAATGTGTACTTCCCGCACAGCGGCGAGGATATCGGCCTGACCTTGCGCAAGTATGACCAGTCTCTGGATTCTGACCAGGATTACCGGCAGTGGATGTTCAACCTGGACAAGGCCATCAGCAGCGGGCCGAACACCTTCGTTCTGGGCGGGCGCTACGGGCGCACGCTGGATGATACCGAGGTGGTGACGTCGAGCTTCGTGCTGGGTGGCGCGCGGGAGCTGTCAGGCTTTCGCCAGGACTCGGTGTCGGGGCAGAACGTGAGCCTGATGCGCATGGTCTACTACCGCCGCCTGACGCCACGGGCCTACGTACCGCTGGACTTCCCGCTGTACATCGGCGGGTCGCTGGAGCGAGGGCGGGCGTGGAACAACGACAACGAGTTCGACAGTGGGTACATCAATGCGGCGAGCATCTTCCTGGGGCTGGAGACGCCGCTGGGGCCCTTGAACTTCACTTATGGTGCCAACAGTGCGCATGAGCAGGCGGTGTACCTGAACCTTGGGCATACCTTCTAGGGCCTGCACTGAACCTGTAGGAGCAGCCTTGTGCTGCGAAGAGGCAGGTTTGACAGAAGATGTTCTGTGCCTGGAATGACCTCTTCGCAGCACAAGGCTGCTCCTACAACGATCGCGGGTGCAGGTTGATCAGGATTTCTCCAGGTTGGCCAGGATCTTGGCATGCACCCGCATGCACACCTGCAGCTCCGCCTCATCCACCCCGGTGAACAGCTCTACCCGCAGTTGATTGGCAATGGTCTCGATCTGGTCGATCAGCGGCTTGGCCGGCGGGCACAGCACAATTTTCTTCGCCCGTCGGTCCTCCAGCACCGCCTGCCGGCGTACCAGCCCCTGCGCTTCCAGGCTATCGAGCAGGCGCGCCAGGGTCGGGCCTTCGACGCCCACGCTCTGGGCCAGCTCACGCTGGGTCGGGGCCTCTTCGAAACGGGCCAGGTGCAGCAACACCAGCCAACGTGCCTGTGACAGGTTGAGCCCGGCCAGGCGGCGGTCCAGCTCGGCACGCCAACCCCGGGACATCTGGGCCAGCTGCATGCCGAAGCGGTGTTGGTTGTCGGTCAGGGGCATAAGCAACTCATTGAATAGATCTAATTATTAGGCAGCTAACCATGGCCCGCCCCACGAGGCAAGGCTCGGGCACCCTGGAATATTCGATAATCGTCAAAAAACATGACAAAGGTCAGCAGATGGCAGTTCTGCCTCCGATCCTGTCACCACTTACAGCTCGAACTCGGCCGCCAGCGCAGCCCGCACGCAGTACAGCACGCCCTCCGGCACCCGCCCCCCGAACAGCGGCACGATCGCAGACACCGGTGGCAGCTCGCCCTCGCCATCGAGGAAGGCATCCTGCACTTCCATCAACAGGTCTTCCGGCAGGTCCAGGGCCTGCTCGAGGCTCAGTTCCTGGCGGCCCAGCGCCTCGGCCAGCAGGCTGTAGACGTTCTTCTCGCTGCAGTTGAGCTGGCCGGCGATCTGCGCCGGGGTCATGCCGGCGCGTGCCAGGCTGACCAGTTCGTGGCGCAGGTCGAGCACCACTTTCGGTGCTTCGTCGGTGCCACCGCTATTGTTCAGCACCTCGAGGAAGGCCTGGCCATAACGCTCCAGCTTGCGCGCACCCACGCCGCTGACCTGGGCCATGTCGCTGAGGCTGACCGGCTGGCTGCGCAGCATCTCCAGCAGCGTCGAGTCGGGGAAGATGACATAGGGCGGCACGCTGTGCTCCTCGGCCAGCTTGCGCCGCAGGGTACGCAGTGCTTCCCACAGCTCGCGCTCTTCGGCACGCACCAGCTGGCTGGCCGGGCTGCCGCCACTGGACGACGACGTCCTGGCGGTGGTCTGCGGCTTGAGGTCACGGCGCAGCTGCAAGGTCACCTCGCCCCGCAGCAGCGGCCGGCAGCTGTCGGACAGGCGCAGGCCACCGTAGCCTTCCAGGTCGATGTCGACCAGGCCGCGCGCCACCAGCTGACGGAACAGCGAACGCCACTCGACCTCGGCCAGCCCCTTGCCGACGCCAAAAACCGAGAGTTTTTCGTGGCCGAAATTGCGCACCTTTTCGGTGTCCTTGCCCAGCAGCACGTCGACCAGGTGCCCGACGCCGTAGCGCTGGCCGGTGCGGAACACCGCCGACAGCGCCTGGCGGGCAGGCTCGGTGGCATCCCAGGTCTGCACCTGGTCGACACAGTTGTCACAGTGCCCGCACGGTTGCTCGAGGGTTTCGTCGAAATAGGCCAGCAGTGACTGGCGGCGGCAGCGGGTTTCTTCGCACAGGGCCAGCATGGCATCGAGCTTGTGCTGCTCGATGCGCTTGTGGCGCTCGTCCCCTTCGGAGTTCTGCAGCATCTGCTTGAGCATGACCATGTCCTGCAGCCCGTAGGCCATCCAGGCATCGGACGGCAGCCCGTCACGGCCGGCACGGCCGGTCTCCTGGTAGTACGCCTCGAGCGACTTGGGCAGGTCAAGGTGGGCAACAAAACGCACGTTCGGCTTGTCGATGCCCATGCCGAAGGCAATGGTGGCGACCATGATCAGGCCTTCCTCGTTGAGGAAACGGTGCTGGTTGGCCGCGCGCGTCTCGGCTGCCAGGCCGGCATGATACGGCAGCGCCGGGAAGCCCTGGTCACAGAGGAAGGCAGCGGTTTCGTCGACCTTCTTGCGTGACAGGCAATAAACGATACCGGCGTTGCCGCGGCGTTCGCCGAGGAAGGCCATCAGCTGCTTGCGCGGCGCCTCCTTGGGCACGATGCGGTAGAAGATGTTGGGCCGGTCGAAACTCGACAGGAAGCGTTCGGCGCCTTGCAGGTGCAGGCGCTGGACGATCTCTTCACGGGTGCGCATGTCGGCGGTGGCGGTCAGCGCTATGCGCGGCACATGCGGGAACAGCTCGGCCAACTGGCCCAGTTGCAGGTATTCGGGGCGGAAATCGTGGCCCCATTGCGACACGCAGTGGGCCTCGTCGATGGCGAACAGCGAGATATCCAGATCACGCAGGAAGTCGAGCATGCGCGGCTGCACCAGGCGTTCCGGTGCCAGGTACAGCATCTTCACTTCGCCACGGCGCAGGCGCCCGGCCAGGTCACGCTGCTGCTCGGGGGTCAGCGTGGAGTTCAGCGCGGCAGCCGGCACACCCAGTTCGTCGAGCGTGGCGACCTGGTCGTCCATCAGCGCGATCAGTGGCGAGACCACCACTGTCAGGCCCGGACGCAGCAGCCCCGGCACCTGGAAACACAACGACTTGCCGCCGCCGGTGGGCATCAGCACCAGGGCATCGCCGCCATTAGCCACGCAGTCGATGATCGCTGCCTGGCGCCCGCGGAAACTGTCGTAGCCAAAGACGTCCTTGAGAACGCGCTGAGCCTGTTCGAGCATGTGCAACTCCACAAATCGCCGTACCATCCCGGATACAGGCTGGACGAAAAACCCGCCCCGCACACGCCAAATGCGTAAGCGGTTTTTGCCAGGCGGCCGGCAAATCCTGCCCCTGGATGAAAAATCGCGGAGTATACCGCAGCACCGCCCCGCGCAGGGCACCACGGCGATAGACGTTCCCTTTACCCCGCTGCCGTCGCAAGGTGCTAGAATTCGTTATCGTTTATTCCCCAAGGTAGCCCTGTAATGTCCTTCGCCGAGCAACTGACCCGCCTGCAAGCCTTCCTCGACGCCGACGAGCTGCACGAAGAAGCGCTGGACTATGTCGCCGCCCACGGCTACCTCACCGCCCTGTCGATCAATGCCGAGGAAGTGCCCGAGCGCGAATGGATCGACGCCCTGTTCGCCGAAGAGCCGCACTACGCCAGCGACGCTCAGCGCACCGAGATCGAGGCCACCCTGGTAGCGCTCAAGGCACACATCGCCCGCCAGCTGGCCAGCGACGATGAATTCGAGCTGCCGTGCGACCTCGACCTGACCGAAGAGCCGGACGATTCCGACCTGCGCGGCTGGTGCATCGGCTTCATGGAAGGCGTATTCCTGCGTGAAGAGGCCTGGTTCGAAAACGCCGAGGAAGAAGTCAGCGAGATGCTGCTGCCGATCATGGTCGGCTCGGGCCTGTTCGACGAGCAACCGGAGTTCGCCGACATCGCCAGCAACGCCAACCTGCAGGACGACATGATCGTACAGATCCCCGAAGCACTGACGGCGCTGTTCCTGCTGCTGCATGCCCCTGACGAAAAGCCGGCACTGCTCAAGCCACGTCACCACTAAGTCGCCTGTGCGCTACCTGCTGCTGGCCACCGGCTGGCTCAGCGTCGCGTTGGGGGTGTTGGGGATATTCCTGCCGGTATTGCCCACCACCCCGTTCCTGCTATTGGCGGCTGCCTGCTTTGCCCGCAGTTCGCCGCGCTTTCACCACTGGCTGGTTCATCACCCCAAGCTCGGGCCATGGATCCGTGACTACCTCAGTGGTGAAGGTATCCCCCTCAAGGGCAAGGTCTACGCCATCGGCCTGATGTGGGCCAGCATCGGCCTGTCGTGCTATCTGGTGCCCCTGTTCTGGGCACGCATCTTCATGTTGTCCAGTGCCGTCCTGGTAAGCCTGTATATCCTCAGCCAGAAAACCCTGCACAAGCCAAAGTGACAATATTCTGTCGCCAAATATCACTTTCGCCTAATTCGTGCTTCCCTTATCTGAAATGATTCTGGAACTCGGTTAAAGCCCTGTATTCATTGGCCTTAATGGAGTTTTACGCCGCCATTTCCAAGGTTCACCTGCGAACCTGTTAGATGATTTAATTAGGTTATGGCAATTTGATATGAATAAATCTTCTTGTCTATCGCGTTGAATGTACTTAGCTGTGTTATTAAAAACCTGCAACACTATATGAAATAACTTTATCGTCATTTTTTTGGCGAATAGCAGGATCAATTCCAGGATCAGGGAGATGTACCATGCGCGTTTTGAACCCCATCACCAGTGCATTACTGTTGGCCCTGGCGAGTGCCAACGTACAGGCGATGTCGATCACCGAGGCTGTCCAGAGCGCCGTGGACTACCACCCGCAGGTCAGCTCCAACCGCAACAGCAAGCTGTCTGCCGATGAAGATGTTAAGTTTGCGCGTGGTGGCTATTACCCTTCCGTGGATCTGGTCGCAGGCTATGGCCGCCAGCGTTCTGACAACACCACGACGCGTGCCGAGGGCAACCACAACAAGGAAACCCTCAACTACACCCAGTCCGAGCTGCGCCTGCGGCAGATGATCTTCGACGGCTTCAACACCTCGAATGAAGTGGGCCGCACCGAAGCGGTCTCCACCTCCCGCGCCTACTACACCCAGGCCGTTGCCCAGGATGTCGCTCTGCGTGCAGTCGAGGTGTACCTGGAAGTGCTCAAACGCCGTGAACTGGTGACCCTGGCCAGGAACAACCTGCAAGCCCACCTGCGCGTCAACGACCAGATCGGCCTGCGCAACGAGCGCGGCGTCGGCAGCACCGCCGACCTTGACCAGTCCCGCGCACGTCGCGCCCTGGCGGAAAACAACCTGGACACCGCCGAAGTCGACCTGGCCGATGCCGAAGCCAACTTCTTCAGCGTCGTCGGCCGCATGCCGGACGAGCTGGAAAGCCCGCAGTCCATCAAGGGCGAGGTGCCTGGCACCCTCGATGAAGCCCGCGACGGCATGCGTCAGAACAACCCGTACATCAAGTCTGCCCAGGCTGACGTCAATGCTGCCGAGCAGCAATACGAAGTGGCCAAGTCGACCTTCTACCCACGCTTCGACGCCATTCTGGCTACCGGTGCCAACAACAACACCGGTGGCGAGAAAGGCCACAACAACAACGACTGGCAAGCCGGCGTGGAGATGAACTACAACCTGTTCCGCGGCGGCAGCGACAAGGCTCGCCTGCAGTCCGACGCGCACAAGATCAACCAGGCCCTGGACATCCGCAATAACGCCCTGCGTGAGCTGACCGAAAACCTGAGCCTGGCGTGGAACGCCATGAACAACGCCAGCAAGCAGCTGCCGACTGCGCGTGAATACGCCGAGACCACCAAGCGCGTGCGTGCCGCCTACCAGGACCAGTTCGGCCTGGGCCAACGTACCCTGCTCGACGTGCTCGACAGTGAAAACGAGCTGTACAACGCCGACCGCCGCTACACCGAGGTGCGTTATACCGAGGAGTTCTCGCG
Organism: Pseudomonas shirazica; assembly: GCF_015168335.1. Classification (NCBI taxonomy): domain Bacteria; kingdom Pseudomonadati; phylum Pseudomonadota; class Gammaproteobacteria; order Pseudomonadales; family Pseudomonadaceae; genus Pseudomonas; species Pseudomonas shirazica. The sequence continues at coordinate 1,015,387 of NZ_CP063456.1, read as the reverse complement.
CTACCGCGTGCTGGCGACCATGGGCGAGCTGTTGACCAAGCAACGTATTTCGCTGCCACCGGAAGCGCTGGCTACCACCGAAGTACGCACCGAGGCACGTTTGCCTGATATGCGTTGATCGGGTTCGAGATAGCCGGGGCCGCTTTGCGGCCCATTCGCAGCTCAAGGCTGCTCCTACAGATGTTGCGCGCTTTCCTGTAGGAGCAGCCTTGTGCTGCGAATGGGCTGCAAGGCAGCCCCCAGCCCCTACTCGCTGCCATGGTTGCGCCGGAACGTCTCCTCGCCCATGGCCCTGATCTGCCCTTCGATCAATGCCTCGAACGGCGCCAGCAATGCATCGAAACAGGCCGGTTGCTCAAGCGCATTGAGCGCCCCCACCACCGCCTCGATAGTCGACAACGCCCCCGCCTCCGGCGCCTTGCGCAAGCGGTAGCGTGAAGGCGCGACAGCCCCCAGCGTCACTCGCGGCAACGCCTCCAGCAATGGGTTCAGGTACAACAGCTTGCGTGCCTTGCGCCAGGTGCCGTCGGGTACGATCAACAGCAAGGGTTTGTCGTCCGTCTTGCCATAGGCCACCAACCTCTGGGCGTCGTCGCCCGGGAACAGCAGGGCCGGCCGGTAACCGGGGGTCGCCAGCAATTCGTTCAGGTCATCGAATACCTCGCCTACCCGCAACTCGGCGTTGTTCAGGCCAAGGGCGGCCAGGCGGGCGGTATTCAGGGCATGGGCGGTTTCACTGGGGTGCTGCAGCAGGATGACGCGGGTACGGCTGTCGAGCGCGGGGATCAGTGGGCAGAGGCAATGGTCGAGCGGGCGCTGGCAGCGCTCGCAGCGGGGTCTGGGCATGGGGTTCTCCTTGGCGGGAACAGTTTGCCACAGAACCGGGGCCCGCTTTGCGGGCCTTTCTCCGGCAGGCCAGCTCCCACAGGATCACCACAGGCCTGAGCCTTGTGCGATACCTGTGGGAGCTGGCTTGCCGGCGAAAGGGCCGCAAAGCGGCCCCGGCGATCTCAACGGTTGAACCGCTCTGCCAGGCTATGCAGGTATTCCGCCATGCGCTCCAGGTCCTGGCTGATTTCCGCGCCCTGCCTGGCCTGCCCGGCACTCTGGTCGCATAGGTGGGCTATGCGCACGATCTGCTGGTTGATGTCCTCGGCCACATGGCTCTGCTGCTCCGACGCCGTCGCCATCTGCTGGCTCATGCCGGTGATGCGGCTGACCGCCTGGGCAATCCCGCTCAACGCTGCCTGCACCGCCTCGACGCTGTGCACGCTGTCCCGCGAGATCTGCTCGCCGCGGCTGGCGGTGCTGACCGCGCGCGCTGCCCCGGCGCGCAACGAGGCGATGATCTGGTGGATCTCCTCGGTCGAGGCACGGGTGCGCTGGGCCAGCGAACGCACCTCGTCGGCCACCACGGCAAACCCGCGCCCCTGTTCGCCGGCACGCGCCGCCTCGATGGCTGCGTTGAGCGCCAGCAGGTTGGTCTGCTCGGCGATCGAGGTAATCACATCGACCACGCTGCCGATCGACTGGGTCTGCTCAGCCAGGGCATTGACCGCCTGGCCGATGTCGTTGACCGCATTGCTCATGCTGCCCATGGCTTGCAGGCTCTGCATCGCCAGCTCGCTGCCCTGTTGCGCCAGCTGGTCGGCATCGCCCGCTGCGTGCGCCGTGCTCTGCACGTTGTGGGTAACCTGCTGGATGGTCGCCGCCATCTGCGCGATGGCGGCGGCGGACTGGTCGGTCTCGTTGCGCTGGCGGTCGAGCATCTGTGCCTGGGCATCGGACAAATCGGACGACTGCGCTGCCCGCGACTTCACCCCGACCCCGGCATCCACCAGGCGGGTCAAGGCCGTTTGCAGGCGTGCTTCTTCACTGATGATGGCAAGATCCAGCTGGCCCTGCAGGCCTGGGTTATCACTGTAGGTCAGTGCCACCAGTGGGCTGGTGAAGGCCTTGGGATGCTCGGCCAGCGTGCGCCGGACCGCCTGGTTCTGCCGGTGCTCGACCAGATACCAGGCCAGCAGCAGGCTGGCCATCAGCACCCCGAGCGCCGCGTAGGGCGGTAGCCACAGGTAGCCCGCCGCCGACAGCAGTCCCGCACCTATCAATGGCCAACCGTGGCCCAGGCCATGCAGCAGGCGGGCCGCCCACGGCACCGGTGTGCGGCCGGCCCGCAGGCGCGCATACAACGCCTCGGCGCGACGGATCTGCTCGCGAGTGGGCACCGAGCGCACCGACTCGTAGCCACTGATGCGGCCCTGCTCGTAGATGGCCGTGACGTAGGCGCTGACCCAGTAGTAATCACCGTTCTTCGCCCGGTTCTTGACGACCCCCATCCACGGTTTGCCTTGCTTGATGGTTTCCCACATGTGGCCGAACACTGCCGGCGGCATGTCCGGGTGGCGCACCAGGTTGTGGGGTTGGCCGACCAGCTCGTCGTAGGTGAACCCGCTGATCGCCACGAAAGCGTCGTTGCAGTAAGTGATGCGGCTGTTGAGGTCAGTGGTGGAAATCAGGCGTTGATCGTTGGGAAAGGTTCTTTCGTGCTCAGTGACGGGCAAATTCATGCGCATCTTGGGCAATCCTTGCAGGATGAAAGGGAGGTAGACAGCAGCACACGCAAATTTGATATATAGCAGGACGCCATTATGTTGTCGGTCGACAGCACCAACAATTTAACGGGTGCCGACGAAATACAGCATATGCCGGGCTTCAGCCCACGTTGAGCTGGCTTTTGAGGAGGTCGCGGAAGGTCTGGATCAATGGCTCACGGCTGCGCCCGCGGCGAATGATCAGCGAGAACGGTGCCTGGTAGCCGAAGGTCGACGGCGACAGCACGCGCAAGTCGCCCTTGTCGACCCAGGCCTGGGCATAGTGCTCGGGCAGGTAGCCGATGTAGGCCCCGGACAGGATCAGGATCAACTGCGCCTCCATGCTCTCCACCGTCGCCGCGCTGTGCTTGAAGCCATGCCGGGCCAGTTCGGCCTGGCTCCAGTAACCACGCCCGACCATGCGCTGCTGGGTCACCACCTGCTCGGGGATGCGCCGTTCGGCATACAACGGGTGGCGGCTGCTGCAGTACAGCCAGTGCTGCTCACGGTACAGCGGCTGGTAGAGCAGCCCGCTCATGCGCGAGGAGAACGCCCCGATCGCCAGGTCCAGACGGTTGTCCTGCACGCCCAGTTGCAGCTCGTAAGGGCTGGATACCGACAAGTGCAGGTGCACCGCCGGGTGTTCCTGGCTGTAGGCGCCAATGGCTTCGGCCAGCGGCAAGGCCCTGTCACCGACCGTGGAATCGATCACCCCCAGGTTGAGGGTGCCACGCAACTCGCCCTTGAGGGCGGCGGCGTACTGTTCGAAGCCGTCCAGCTCGGCCAGCAGGCGCAGGGTTTCCTGGTGGAACAGCTCGCCCTTGCTGGTCAGGCTGAAGCCGCCACGGCCACGGTGGCACAGCACGATCCCCAGGGCACCTTCCAGCTGGCTCATGTAGGTGCTGATGGCCGAGGTCGACAGGTTCAGCTCGCGCTGGGCATTGGCAAAGCCCTGGTGGCGCACCACGCTGACGAAGATGCGCAGCAGTTTCAGGTCGGGCAAGGTCGAGGCCATGGTGCAACGGTTCCGCAGGGGGTATTAGCGCGCAGTCTAACCGCTCTGCCGCCTTTAGTTCAGAAATTCCTGAACTAAGTATTTGCCGGTAGCGATTTTTCCCCGGCACTACCTTCAGCAGACTTGGCCGAAATGTCCCTGCCCGCCGGCAAGACCACACCTGGAAGGCGCGCGGCGGCACAGGTTCGAACAAACAGAACAATCGACCGACTGATGAGGCCCACCGTGGACAAGATCCTCCACCAACCACTGGGCGGCAACGAAATGCCGCGTTTCGGCGGCATCGCCACCATGCTCCGTCTCCCCCACCTGCAAAGTGCCCAAGGCCTGGACGCCGCCTTCATCGGCGTGCCACTGGACATCGGTACTTCGCTGCGCTCCGGCACCCGTTTCGGCCCGCGTCAGATCCGCGCCGAATCGGTGATGATCCGCCCGTACAACATGGCCACGGGAGCTGCACCGTTCGACTCGCTGTCGGTGGCCGACATCGGTGACGTGGCGATCAACACCTTCAACCTGCTGGACGCCGTGCGCATCATCGAAGAAGCGTATGACGAGATCCTCGAGCACAACATCATCCCGCTGACCCTGGGTGGCGACCACACCATCACCCTGCCGATCCTGCGCGCGCTGCACAAGAAGCACGGCAAGATCGGCCTGGTGCACATCGATGCCCACGCCGACGTCAACGACCACATGTTCGGCGAGAAGATCGCCCACGGCACCACCTTCCGCCGTGCCGTGGAAGAAGGCCTGCTCGATTGCGAGCGCGTGGTGCAGATCGGCCTGCGCGCCCAGGGCTACACCGCCGATGACTTCAACTGGAGCCGCCGTCAGGGCTTCCGTGTAGTCCAGGCCGAAGAGTGCTGGCACAAGTCGCTGGAACCGCTGATGGCCGAAGTGCGCGAAAAGGTCGGCGGTGGCCCGGTGTACCTGTCGTTCGACATCGATGGCATCGACCCGGCCTGGGCTCCCGGCACCGGTACCCCGGAAATCGGCGGCTTGACCACCATCCAGGCGATGGAGATCATTCGCGGCTGCCACGGCCTGGACCTGATCGGCTGTGACCTCGTCGAAGTCTCCCCGCCTTACGACACCACCGGCAACACCTCGCTGCTCGGTGCCAACCTGCTGTTCGAGATGCTCTGCGTGCTACCGGGCGTAGTGCGTCGTTAATACCGCTATACCCCGGCAGGAGCCATGAGGGAGGGCCACAGAGGCCCGCCAACAACACGACAAGACCGCCGGGCGCCGTGAACCCGCCCGCGTGGTCGATCTCGCCATAATAAAGATAATCGGGAGACCCCCAATGGCCTTGGACATCATTGTTGTAATGATCTATACCGCCGGCATGCTCGGGCTTGGCTGGTACGGCATGCGGCGCGCGAAAACCCATGAGGACTACCTGGTGGCCGGGCGCAACCTCGGCCCGGTCCTGTACATGGGCACCATGGCCACCACCGTACTCGGTGGCGCTTCCACCGTCGGCACCGTACGCCTGGGCTACGTCCACGGCATCTCCGGCTTCTGGCTGTGCGCAGCCCTGGGCCTGGGCATCATCGCCCTCAACCTGTTGCTGGCCAAACCCTTGCTGCGTCTGCGCATCTTCACCGTGACCCAGGTGCTGGAACAGCGCTACAACCCGGCCGCACGCCAGGCCAGCGCCGTGATCATGCTGGCCTACGCACTGATGATCGGCGTCACCTCGACCCTGGCCATGGCCACCGTACTGCAGGTGCTGCTCGACCTGCCGTTCTGGGCCTCGCTGCTGCTGGGCGGTGGTGTGGTGGTGCTGTACTCGACCATTGGCGGCATGTGGTCGCTGACGCTGACCGACATCGTCCAGTTCGTGATCAAGACCGTCGGCCTGATGTTCATCCTGCTGCCTGTGTGCCTGTACAAGGCCGGTGGCTGGGACACCCTGGTGGCCAAGCTGCCGGCGGCCAGCTTCCAGCTGACCACCATTGGCTGGGACACCATCATCACCTACTTCCTGATCTACTTCTTCGGCATCCTCATCGGCCAGGACATCTGGCAGCGGGTGTTCACTGCCCGTGACGAGAAGGTCTGCCAGCGTGCCGGCACCACCGCCGGTGTGTACTGCATACTGTACGGCCTGGCCTGCGCCGCGATCGGCATGGCTGCGCATGTGCTGATGCCCGACCTGGCCAACCCGAACAATGCCTTTGCCGAGATGATCAAGACCACGCTGCCCGATGGCATCCGTGGCCTGCTGATGGCAGCGGCGCTAGCCGCCATGATGTCCACCGCCAGCGCCGGCCTGCTGGCTGCGTCCACCACCCTGACCGAAGACCTGCTGCCCAAACTGCGTGGCGGCAAGGCGTCGAGCCTGGGCGTCAGCCGCCTGTTCACCCTGCTCACCGGCCTGGTGGTGCTGGGCATTGCCCTGGTGGTGAACGATGTGATCAACGCCCTGACCCTGGCCTACAACCTGCTGGTCGGCGGTATGCTGATCCCGCTGATCGGGGCGATTTTCTGGAAGCGCGCTACCACCGCCGGGGCTATCGCCAGCATGTCGCTGGGCTTTGCCACCGCGCTGCTGTTCATGTTCAAGGATGGGCTGGAGGCCAATACGCCGATCTACTACAGCCTGGCGGTTGGTCTGGTGAGCTTTGTGGTGGTCAGCCTGATATCGCGTAAATCGGTGGCGGCGGTTAAGCTGGCCTGATAGGTCCCGGCTGCCTTTACTGGCCCTTTCGCGGGTAAACCCGCTCCTACAGGAATATCACAGGCCTCGAGTGCTGTGGGGTACCTGTGGGAGCGGGCAAGCCGGCGAAGAGGCCGGTACAGGCAACACACAACTGGCAGACACTAAAAGGCCGCTGCACCCACCCAGGTGCAGCGGCCTTTGTCTGTATCAGCGACGACGCGGTTGGCGTTTGCGCTGCTCTTCATCAGTCGGGATCGGCACCGGCTGCAAGGGTGGTGGAATCAGCCCCAAGGCGACAGCCAGGTCATGGAGCCAGTTGGACAGTGGTTTATTCATAATGCCCCCTTGACGGGTCAGCCTCACGGCAATTCAATCCTGCGATGTTTCATACAGATCATAGCCCTATGTCCTGTATTACGCATGCCTCTAAAGCTACAGATACGGGCCATTTTGATACGGATCAAGCCGTAACGGCGCATTCCGACGACTGGTTAATCGTTTCGCTTTGTTGCAGGTCGATCCAGGCCTGCAAATTTGCCCCGCGCATGCCCTGGCGCCACATCAACCAAGTGACCGCCTGATCGAACGGTGCCTGCAGCTGGTGCACCCGCACCCGGTCGCGCCCGGGCAGGCTGTCGAGCATCGACCTGGCCATCATCGCCACACCCGCGCCAGCGATCACGCAGGCCAGCATACTCTGGTACGACTCGATCTCCATCACCCTGCCCATGGGCGTATGGGCATGGGCATACCAGGCCTCCAGGCGCATACGGTACGAGCAGCCCTGGCGGAAGGTGAACACCGCCTTGCCGGCCACATCCTTGGCAGTGTGTACCGCAGGGTGCTCGGGGCTGGTGATCAGCACCAACTGCTCATCGCAAAGCGGCACGCCATCCAGCCCGGCCAGGCTCGGTGGCCCGTCCACCAGGGCCGCGGCCAAGGTGTGGTTGAGCAGGCCTTCCAGCAACTCGCCACTGGGCGCCGCACGCACCTGCAAGTTAACCGCCGGGTAGGCCTGGTGATAACGCGCCAGCAACCCCGGCAAATGGGTCGCCGCCGTGCTGTACATGGTCCCCAGCACGAAGTCCCCGGCCGGTTGGCCGCCCCGCACGGCGGCCAGCGCCTCGTCGCGCAAGGCTGACATGCGGTTGGCGTAATCCAGCAGCACCTTGCCCGCGGGCGACAGCTGCAGGCGCTGGCGCTCGCGCAGGAACAGCTCGGCACCCAGTTGCTCTTCAAGCTGGCGCAAGCGCGTCGACAGGTTCGACGGCACCCGATGCAGGCGCTCTGCGGCGCGGGTGACCGAACCTTCCTCGGCCACGGCCTGGAAGATACGCAGTTGGCTGAATTCCACGGTATTCTCCAAAACAGAACAACTTGATCATCATTATTCAATTTTATTGAAAAAGAAACCGCCCTAACCTGCCAGCCATCGCTTACATCCGTGCAGGAGACTTGTCATGTCGCCACTCATTCAACTGCTGGCCAGCGCCGTGGCGCTGATGATGGCCATGGGCATCGGCCGTTTCGCCCTGACCCCGCAGCTGCCGCAACTGATCGCCGAAGGCCAGTTCGACCTGACGGTCGCCGGGCTGGTGGCAGCGGCCAACTACCTGGGTTACCTCATCGGCGCGGTAGATGCCATGTTCGCCCGCTCGCCGGGCCAGGTGCGCCTGCGCCTGCACGGCGGGCTGTGGCTGTGCGTGCTGCTGACCCTGGCCTCATGGGCCGCAGACGGGTTCTGGAGCCACCTGCTGCTGCGCTTCGGCACCGGCGTGGCCAGCGCCTGGGTGCTGGTGATGATCACCAGCCTCAGCCAACAGGTGGCCAATGCCGACAACCGCCAGCGCCTGGGTGCCCTGGTGTTCGCGGGACCCGGCCTGGGCATTGCGCTGACTGGTTTGCTGGCGCTGGTGGCGCATTTGTGGGGGCTTGGCTCGGCAGCACTGTGGCTGATCTATGCCGTGGCCGCGCTGGTGATGCTGCTGGCGGTGCGGCCTTGGCTGCCCAGGGCGCTGCAAGCCGCGCCGGTATCGCCCGCTGCACACCTAGGCCCGACCCGCCGTGTCGGCATCGGCCGCCTGGGGCTGGTATATGCGCTGTATGGCGTAGGTTACATCCTGCCGGCCACCTTCCTGTCGCAGATGGCCAACCAGCAGTTCCACGGGCAGTGGCTCGCAGACCTGTTCTGGCCGGCATTCGGCATGGCGGCGGCGCTGGGGGTTCTGCTCGTGAGCATGCGGCGTGGCGGCCGAACCGCGACCTGGCTCACCGCCACCCTGTGGCTGCAGGGGCTGGGTGTGCTGGCCTGCCTGATGGGCGGAGGTGTCGGGCTGGCGTTGGGCGTGGTGCTTTGTGGCGGGCCATTCCTGGCCTGCATGCAACTGGTGATGCAACGTTCGCGGGAGCTGGCGCCGCATGCCACGCAGCGCAATGCCGGGCTGCTGACAGCCTGCTTTGCCCTGGGGCAGTTGAGCGGGCCGCTGCTGGCAGCGGTCAGCAGCCATTACAGCGGCGGGTTGCAGCCCGCGCTGATGGTGGCCGCGGGTGGGTTGGTGGTGGCTGGGGGGCTGGTGCTGTTTGGCAGCTCTGCACAGCAGGGCAACGCCTGTCAGGCCAAGGCTGCATCCTGAATCGTGACTGTCTGTGCCGGCCTCTTCGCGGGCTCGCCCGCTCCCACAGGGGCCGCAAAATCTTCAAGACCTGTGCAGTACCTGTGGGAGCGGGCAAGCCCGCGAAGAGGCCGGTACAGGTTATCGATCATCCCACAATCCGCCGCAATTGCTGCTTGACCCAAGGCTCGGCACTCACCAGCACCACCCCCAGCAGCACCATCAACGCACCAACCACAAAGTTCAGGCTAAGCGGCTCATCCAGCAACAAAACGCCAAAGGTCACCCCGAACAGCGGGGTGATGAACGAGAACACTGCCAGGTTCGACGCCAGGTATTTGCGCAGCAACCAGAACCAGGTCAGGTAGCTGATGAACGACACCACAATCCCCTGGAACAGCACGCTGCCCATCGCCAGCGGCGTCAGCGTCACCGCGCCGATCTGGCCGCTGAGCAAGGCAATCAGCAGCAACCCGGCAAAGCCCACCGCCAGCTGATAGAACAGGGTCAGGGTCGCTGGTGCTTCCGACAGCCGCGAGCAGCGCACCACCACCGTGGTCGCCCCCCAGGCCAGCCCGGCGATCACGCCAAAGGCATCCCCCAGCAGGGTGCGGCCATCCATGTGCTCGAACGACATGCCGCCGGCAAACGCCATGGCAATACCGCCGAAGGCCAACAGGATCCCAAGCCATTGCAGCAGCCGCAGGCGTTCGCTGGGCAGCCTGAAATGCAGGCCCAACGCGGTGAACACCGGCGCGGTATAGAGGAACACCGACATGTGCGCCGCCGAGGTCAGCTTCAGCCCCTCGGCAATGAACAGGAACTCCAGGCCGAACAACCCGCCCGCCACCACCCCGGCACGCCAGGTGCTGCCGACCTGCTCCCAGCCCCCGCGCCAGCACAGCATCAGGCCCACCAGGACGGCGGCGATGCCGTTGCGCAGGGCCGCCTGCATCACCGGCGCGATATCGATGGCAGCAGTCTTGATCAGGACCTGCTGGCAGCCCCAGATCAGGCACAGCCCCAGCATCACCTGAAAGGCAAAGGCATCAGGGTTCTTGCGGGCCGCGCTCATGAGCGGGCCTCTGCGGTGGTCATTGGCATGGGCGAGGGCTCGGCAGTTATTCAGGAACTACCGATTATCGGGTTTCCATGGCCGCCCTTGCCAGCCTCAAAACGACCTCAGGCGATCTGTGCCTTCGCCGACACCTGCTCGAAGGTGGTTTCATCCAGCGCATCCTCCTGCTCGTCCAGCACCTGGCGCGGGTGCTCGAAGCCGGGGATGCTGCTGTCGATCAGGCTCATCAACCGCGAGCCTCGTTCGGTCAGCACGAAATTCTCGCCATTGCCGCCATCTTCTTCGGGTCGGGTTTCGATGAAACCACGCTCGAACAACAGCCTCTCGTACTCGCAGGCACGGGTTTTCAGGTGGTCCAGGTCGCCCACCGGCTCCCCCTTGGCAGCCAGTGCCGCAGCGTGCTGCTCGGCATAGGGGCGTGGCGTGAAGCTGTGACCGGCGCCGTTCTGCACCTCGTGCAGCAAACGCTCGATCAGGTCCCAGTCGTAGGCGATGCTCATGGCTACGGGCTCCTGCTGTGGACGGAAGGTGTACACAGGTTGGGACCTGCCGAGGTTGCCCGGCGTTCCGAAATATCTCAGCGCTGGCGTTGATGTGCTTGCATGTACTGGCGCAGCAACTGGCTCACAAGGCCAGGTCAGTTGCCCAACTGGGGACAGGCTGACCATGAAGTGCCACCGGTCGAAGGCGCTGAACTAACGGCCAGGCACATGCCTCCACCGGGCATCACCACCGCCGGAGGTAGAAGGATGAAACTGCTGCTGCCCATTGCCTGTGCCACTGCCCTGTCCTGCGCCCTGCCCGCCTGGGCCTGCACACCGGAAGAAGCAACGCAGAAACGCGAAGAGCTGGCCGGGTTGGTCACCCAGTTGACCGAGCAGAACCCGCAGAAGGCCAAGGAGATCAATGACGAGCTTCAAGGGATGGAGCTGGGCACGGCTAGCAAGGATTTGCCCGACAAGTGTCAGCTGATCGACAAGCGGATCAAGGAGTTGAAAGAGGCGGAGAAAAAGACTGAATAGAGGTCGCCTGTGCTGGCCCCTTCGCGGGCACGCCCGCTCCCACAGGGATAACACAGCCTTCGATATCTGTGATTATCCTGTGGGAGCGGGCGTGCCCGCGAAGAAACCAACAGCGCTACTGAAGGTTACTCAGCCGCAGGCTTGCGCTTCTTCAGCGGCGCCAGGCCGTCGGCGCTGGCCAGCGGTGCATTGGCCTTCGGCTTGGCGGTTGGCTTGCGTTTGGCGGCCGCCTTCTTGTCACCGGTCTTCTTCTCGACCTTTTTCTTCTTGCTGCCAGCCGCCTTGCCCGAGGCCTTGACCTTCTTGGGCCCGTTGTAGGTGCCCTTCACTTCCTTGATCACCCGGCGTTCGAACTGCTGCTTGAGGTAGCGCTCGATGCTCGACATCAGGTTCCAGTCGTTGTGGGTGATCAGCGAGATCGCCAGGCCTTCGCTACCGGCACGGCCGGTACGGCCCACGCGGTGCACGTACTCGTCACCGCTGCGCGGCATGTCGAAGTTGATCACCAGGTCCAGGCCGTCGATGTCCAGGCCACGGGCCGCAACGTCGGTAGCCACAAGCACCTTGGAGCTGCCCTGCTTGAAGCGGTCCAGGGCCAGCTTGCGGTCCTTCTGGTCCTTCTCGCCGTGCAGCACGAAGGCCTTCACGTCCTTGGCCACCAGGTGGCCGTAGATGCGGTCGGCCAAGGCGCGGGTGTTGGTGAAGATGATCGCCTTGTCGAAGGTTTCGTTGGCCAGCAGCCACTGCACGATCTGCTCTTTGTGCTGGTCGTGGTCGGCGGTGATGATCTGCTGGCGGGTGCCTTCGGCCAGCTGCGAGACGCTGTTGAGCATCAGGTGCTCTGGGTCTTTCAGCACCTTGCCGATGATGTCGCGCAGGGCCGCACCACCGGTGGTGGCGGAGAACAGCAGGGTCTGCTGGCGGTTCTCGCACTCCTTGCACAGGCGCTCCATGTCCTCGGCGAAGCCCATGTCGAGCATGCGGTCGGCTTCGTCGAGGATCAGCACCTGTACGTGGGACAGGTCGAGGTTGCCGGCATTGAGCTGCTCGAGCAGGCGGCCCGGGGTGCCGATCAGCACGTCCGGCACCTTGCGCAGCATGGCGGCCTGTTCCTTGAAGTCTTCACCGCCGGTAACCAGGCCCGACTTGATGTAGGTGAACTGCGAGAACAGCTGTACCTGCTTGAGGGTCTGCTGGGCCAGCTCACGGGTCGGCAGCAGGATCAGCGCGCGGATCTCGACGCGGCGTTCGCGCAGGTCGACCAGGCGGTTGAGCAACGGCAGCACGAAGGCCGCGGTCTTGCCGCTGCCGGTCTGCGCGGTCACGCGCAGGTCACGCCCTTGCAGGGCCAGGGGGATGGCCGCGGCCTGCACCGGGGTTGGCTCGACAAAGTTAAGCTCGGCCACGGCTTTAAGCAGGCGTTCGTGCAGGGCGAATTGGGAGAACACGGAGGTAACCTCAGGCAAGTGCGGAAAATTCAGTTGCATAGGGTAACGTTTTCTGCCGCCTTAGCCGAATTTCTTTTGGCAACTTTGTCGCCATCCGCGCTCTAATGGCGCTTCGTTTGGCAACAAAGACTGTACGCAAGCCCATGGATATCCAACGAATCTGGCGCGACTCCCTCGACCTGTGGGGCACCCTTGACCAACATCCGATGCTGCACGCGGCCATCGGCCTGGCGGTGCTGCTGCTCATTTCCCTGGTCATCGGCCGCCTGGCACGCTTCCTGGTGTTGCACGGCGCCCGCCTGCTGGCCCGCCAGCCAGCGCTGAAGTGGCTGGACGACCTGCGCAACAACAAGGTTTTCCACCGCCTGGCACAGACCACGCCGTCACTGGTGCTGCAGTTCGGCCTGAAACTGGTGCCCGAGCTGTCCGACACTGCCCAGCACTTCCTCGGCAATGTCGCCCTGGCCTTTACCCTGCTGTTCATGACCATGGCGCTGTCGTGCCTGCTGGATGCCCTGCTCGACATCTACGCCCGCACCGAACACGCCCGCACCCGCTCGATCAAGGGTTACGTGCAACTGGCCAAGATGATGCTGTGGATCTTCGCCTCCATCGTCATCGTCGCCACCCTGATCGACCGCTCGCCGCTGTTGCTGCTGTCGGGCCTGGGCGCCATGTCGGCGGTGCTGCTGTTGGTGTACAAGGACACCCTGCTGTCGTTCGTCGCCAGTGTGCAGCTGACCAGCAACGACATGCTGCACGTGGGCGACTGGATCGAAATGCCCCAGGTGGGTGCCGATGGCGATGTGGTGGACATCACCCTGCACACGGTGAAGGTGCAGAACTTCGACAAGACCATTGTCTCCATCCCCACCTGGCGCCTGATGAGCGAGTCGTTCCGCAACTACCGCGGCATGCAGCAGTCCGGTGGCCGACGCATCAAGCGCAGCCTGTTCATCGACGCGGCTGGCGTGCGGTTCCTGACTCGCGAGGAAGAACAGCGCCTGAGCCAGGTCAGCCTTCTGCGCGACTATCTGGCGGGCAAGCGCCAGGAACTGCAAAGCTGGAACGAAGCCCTGGGGCCAGTGGCCGAGCTGTCGGCCAACCGCCGCAAGCTGACCAACATCGGCACCTTCCGGGCGTTCGCCCTGGCCTACCTGAAGAACCACCCCAACGTGCACCCGAACATGACCTGCATGGTGCGGCAGATGCAGACCACCGCCGAGGGCGTGCCGCTGGAGATCTACTGCTTTACCACCACCACCGTGTGGGCCGATTACGAGCGGATTCAGGGGGATATCTTCGATTATCTGCTGGCGGTGTTGCCGGAGTTTGGCTTGAGCCTGTATCAGCAGCCAAGTGGCAACGACATGCGGGTGGGGTTGAGCGGGCGTGTATCGCAAGAGCCTGTGCCGCGTCGGCTGGAAGACATGAGCGAGGCTTGAGATTGCCGGGGCTGCTTCGCAGCCCATCGCCGGCAAGCCAGCTCCCACAGGTACTGCACACGTCTCGAATTTTGCGCGGTGCCTGTGGGAGCTGGCTTGCCGGCGATGGGCCGCAAAGCGGCCCCTTTCCGTGTCAGGGCCGAGTCAGGGGTGCGCATTCATGGTTGTCGAAAGCCGGTTGCTCTCGCGCCCATGGACCATGCAGTACAGCGCACCGGCCAGGATCAACCCCATCGCCCAACTGATGTCCGCCCCCAGCCACTCGGCCACGAAGCCCGTGTAGAACGACAGCTTCATGAACGGGATGGTACCGATGATCGACACGGCGTACACCGCCAGGCTTCGACGATTGAAGCAGCCATAACGCCCCTTGGAGTCATACAGCGCCCCCACATCATAGTGGCCTCGGCATACCCAGTAGTAATCCACCAGGTTGATGGCGCTCCATGGGATCAACAGGTACAGCTGGCCGATCAGGATGTCGGCAAAGAACGTATCGAAATTGTATTGGGTGGCGATGGCGATCAGCGTTGCCGCTGCGGTCAGGCCAGCCATTACCAAGGCCTTGGCCGTCGCGGTCACGCGCCGGATGGTCTTGAAGGCACCAAAGATGGTGACCGACGACATGTAGGCGCTGTACAGACACAGCACGTTGTACTGGATCACCCCCAGCGCTATCACCGCCAGCGCCAACGGCGCCCACGGGCCGAACAACGCGGCAATGGCTGTGGCCGGGTCATGCCCCAGTGCCGACGGCAATGCCACTGCCACCAGCGCGCCCAGTGCCATCATGGCGAAGGAGCCCAGCGCACAACCGCAATAGGTGGCCCAGAACGTGGCGCGTGGGTTGACGTTGGCCGGCAGGTAGCGCGAGTAATCGGCTACATAGGGGCCATACCCCAGCGTCCAGGAGGCCGACTGGGCCACGATCAGGTTGAAGGCGGTGAACGAGAAGCCGGTACTCACTGCCGTCGTGGTTGCCATGTCGCCGGGGTGCAGCAGGATCAGCACCAGGGCGCCGGCAAAAACCAGTGTGGACAACAGGCTCATCCACGCGCCCAGGCGGTGGATCAGCTCGTAGCCGACAAAGCCGATGACAAAGGTCAGCAAGCCGACCACCACGATCGCCTGGTCATCGCTCATGGGCACCAGCGCCTGCAAGGCATTGCGCATCAGCACGCCGCTGGCGGCGAGGAACAGGACTGCGGCCATGACCATCACCAGCAGAGGGAGCGCGGCACCATGGACACCGAACTGGGCCCGGCTCTGGATCATCTGTGGCACGCCCAGGTGAGGCCCCTGGGCAGAGTGCGCGGCCATGAACACGGTACCGATGAGGTTGCCGACCAGCAGGCCCAACAAGGTCCAGCCAAGGCTTAGCCCCGATGCAATGCCCAGGGTGCCGACCATCAGCGCGGTTATCTGGAAGTTGGAGCTGAACCAGATAGTGAACAATCGTTTAGGCGTGCCATAACGCTCTGCGTGTGGGACAAATTCGATACTTCGCGTTTCTAGCTTCACGCCGGTCTCCCGATTTTGTTTCCCTGATTATCGGGTAGGGACCGGCGGAATTTGGGTTCAGTAACGAACGCGTCATAGCTGACTGCGCCATGGCTTGCTTGATAACGTCAGGGTACCCAGGCGGCTCATCCACACCGACGCCAGGATCACCGCCGCGCCGATGAACAGCCTGCCCAATGGCTCGTCCTGGTTCCAGATCAGCAGATTGAGCAGCAACCCTACCGGCACATGCAGGTTGTTCATCACCGCCAGCGTCCCGCCCGAAACCATGCATGCGCCCTTGTTCCACCAGTACAGCCCCAGCGCCGTCGGGCACAGGCCCAGGAACAGCAGCACCAGCCACTGCACATCGGTGGTCGGCAGGTGCTGGGCGTTGCCAAACAGCAGGAAGGCCGGCAATACCACGATCAACGCGCCCAGGTAGAAGTAGCCAAAGCGCTTGTAGTGCGGCAGGTCGCTGGGGTGGCGTGCGACCAGGTGGCGATAAAGCACCTGCCCGGCGGCATAGGTGAAGTTGGCCAGTTGCAGCAGCAGGAAGCCGATGAAGAACTCGCCGCTGATGGTATCGAAGCGGATCACTGCAGCACCGGCCACCGCCACTAGCGCTGCCACCAGGGCCCAGGGGTTGAAGCGCCGGTTCATGGCGTCTTCGATCAGCGTCACGTGCAACGGCGTGAGAATGGTGAACAGCAGCACCTCCGGCACGGTGAGCACGCGAAAGCTCAGGTACAGGCAGACGTAGGTGATGCCGTACTGCAGCGCGCCGATCAGCAGCATCGAGCGCATGAAGCGCGGCTCGACCTGGCGCCAGCGGGTCAGCGGCAGGAACACCAGGCCAGCCAGCACCACGCGCGCGAGCACGGCAAAGTAGCTGTCGACGTGCCCGGCCAGGTACTCGCCGATCAGGCTGAAGGAAAACGCCTGGATCAGCGCGACGATTATCAGGTAGCCCATGGTTGCCTCTCGTGGATCAAGGCCGCGACCTTAGCGGGTTGCGGCAAATGAGTTCAACCATGAGGAATGTAAGGGCTGTGCCGGCCTCTTCGCAGGCTTGCCCGCTCCCACAGGGATATCACAGTACCTGAGACCTGCGGTGTACATGTGGGAGCGGGCAAGCCCGCGAAGAGGCCGGCACAGGCACCTACAAAATTTCTGGCATAAAAAAGCCCGGCCATGCAGGCCGGGCAGGTACACCCAAAGGAGCAACAACAGGTGTCAGGGTTGGGAATTCGCTAAGCCTCAGGCCACCGCCGCCAGCTTGGCCTTGGCCTGGTTGACGCCCTTCTCGTGGAAGTCAGCGCTCATGTTCAGGCCTTCGGCATGGATGAAGTCGACATCGTGGATGCCGATGAAGGCCATTACCTGGCGCAGGTACGGTTCCTGGTGGTCGCTGGTGGCACCGGCGTGGATGCCGCCACGGGCAGTCAGGACGATGGCGCGCTTGCCGGTCAGCAAGCCCTGCGGGCCGGTGGGGGTGTACTTGAAGGTGATGCCGGCACGCAGCACATGGTCCAGCCAGGCCTTCAGGGTGCTGGGGATGGTGAAGTTGTACATCGGCGCGGCCATCACCAGCACGTCGGCGGCGAGCAGTTCATCGGTTAGTTCGTTGGAGCGGGCCAAGGCGTCCAGTTCCGCCGCACTGCGCTGTTCTTCGGGCTTCATCCAGCCACCCAGAAGGTTGGCGTCCAGGTGCGGCACCGGGTTCACGGCCAGGTCGCGCACACTGATCTGATCGGCCGGGTGGGCGGCCTGCCACTGCTGGATGAAATCACGGGTCAGCTGACGGGAAACGGAATCCTGCTGGCGGGCGCTGCTTTCGATGATCAGTACGCGGGACATTGGGGTGCCTCCATCGGCAAAAAGGGTTGCGATTCGATGGAGGTGAGATTACGGGTTGACCTATCGATAAAAAAGCGTAAAAAATGGGTTCAATCTATCGATTTATCAGTTTATTCTGCACTGCAGTTCAAGGCGATCCGAAGTTTGATGATCTGTCGGTTGAACTTGGCAGTGACATCGACGCTTTTACCGGCCGGTACGTTCACCCGGCGCACCCTTGGTGCCTCGGGGCCATTGCGGAAGGTCACCTTGCACGCGGCCGGTACCTGCCCATAGTTGTTGAGGGTGATGGCGCCAATGTCATAAGCCGTGTCATAGGCGGTGTAGTCGAGCTTTACCCCGGTCAGTTCCTTCTCAACGTCGATGGGATAAGCCATGGCCCCGAGGGGCAGGCACATCAGTATTGCCGCACAACATTTCTTCATGGGCCGCTCTCCTTGAAAGAGCGCAGCTTAGGACAACAGGAGCGAAAGATGAAAGCGCCGCGCGTAACCCTTGACCAGTGGCGAACCCTGCAGGCAGTGGTCGATCACGGCGGGTTTGCCCAGGCCGCCGAGGCACTGCACCGCTCGCAGTCATCGGTCAGTTACACCGTGGCCCGCATGCAGGAGCAACTGGGCGTGCCGCTGCTGCGTATCGACGGCCGCAAGGCGGTGCTCACCGAGGCCGGCAGTGTGCTGCTGCGCCGTTCGCGCCACCTGGTCAAACAGGCCAGCCAGCTCGAAGACCTTGCCCACCACATGGAGCAGGGCTGGGAAGCCGAGGTACGCCTGGTGGTCGATGCCGCCTACCCCAGTGCCCGCCTGGTCCGCGCCCTGGCCGCGTTCATGCCGCAGAGCCGTGGCTGCCGGGTGCGCCTGCGTGAAGAAGTGCTGTCTGGCGTCGAGGAAGTGATGCACGAAGGCATCGCCGACCTGGCCATCAGCAGCTACAGCATCGGCGGCTACCTGGGCGCCGAACTGAGCGCGGTAGAGTTCGTCGCTGTCGCCCACCCCGAACACAGCCTGCACCGCCTGGGCCGCGAACTTACCTTCCAGGACCTGGAAAGCCAGTTGCAGGTGGTAATCCGCGACTCCGGCCGCGCCCAGCCGCGCGATGTCGGCTGGCTGGGTGCCGAGCAACGCTGGACCGTCGGTAGCCTGGGCACTGCTGCTACCTTCGTCAGCAGCGGCCTGGGCTTTGCCTGGCTGCCCCGCCACATGATCGAGCGTGAGCTACGCGAAGGCGTGCTCAAGCCGTTGCCGCTGGATCAGGGTGGCAGCCGCCACCCACTGTTCTACCTTTATTCGAGCAAAGAGAAGACCTTGGGCCCGGCTACGCAGATTCTCATCGACCTGCTGCGCAATTTCGACACCGCGCCACTGGACGTGCCCTTCGCTGCCCCCCCGCAAGCCTGAGAGGACCGCGCCCATGGCCTATTTCGAACACGAAGGATGCACACTGCATTACGAGGAATACGGCCAGGGCGAACCCCTGGTATTGCTCCATGGCCTGGGCTCCAGCTGCCAGGACTGGGAGCTGCAGGTGCCGGTGCTCAGCCGCCACTACCGGGTAATCCTCATGGACATCCGCGGCCACGGCCGCTCCGACAAGCCACGCGACGGCTACCAGATCGCCACCTTCAGTGCCGACCTGCTGGCCCTGCTCGAACACCTGCACACCGGCCCCGTGCACATCGTCGGCCTGTCCATGGGTGGCATGGTCGCCTTCCAGTTCGCTGTCGACCACCCGCAGTGGCTGCGCAGCCTGTGCATCGTCAACAGCGCCCCCGAGGTCAAGCGCCGCACTCGCAGTGACTGGGTATGGTGGCTCAAGCGCTGGGGCCTGGCGCGCCTGCTCAGTGTCGAAACGGTCGGCAAGGGCCTGGCCGAGCGGCTGTTTCCCAAACCGCAGCAGGCCGAACTGCGGCACAAGATGGCCCAGCGCTGGGCACGCAACGACAAGCGTGCGTACCTCAAGAGTTTCGACGCCATCGTCGACTGGGGCGTGCAGGAACGCATCGGCCAGGTTCACTGTCCTACCCTGGTGATCGCCGCCGACCAGGATTACACCCCGATACAACTGAAAGAACGCTACGTCGCCCTGATGCCTCACGCCAGGCTGGTGGTCATCGACGATTCCCGGCACGCTACACCCCTCGACCAACCCGAGGTCTTCAACCAGACCCTGCTGCAGTTCCTTGCAGCCGCTTCCACCTCTCAAGGATCTTTGAGCCCATGCTGAAAAAACTCCTGCTCACCGCCTGCTCGGTCGCCTTCGCCACCAGCGTCATGGCCTCCGACAAGACCCCGCACGTACTGCTGGACACCAGCTTCGGCCAGGTCGAAATCGAGCTGAATGCCGAGAAGGCACCGATCAGTACCAAGAACTTCCTCGAATACGTCGACAGCGGCTTCTACAACAACACCATCTTCCACCGTGTAATCCCGGGCTTCATGGTCCAGGGCGGCGGCTTCACCGACCAGATGGTGCAGAAGAACACCCGAGCCCCGATCACCAACGAAGCCGGCAACGGCCTGCAGAATACCCGTGGCACGCTGTCCATGGCCCGTACCCAGGACCCGGACTCGGCCACCAGCCAGTTCTTCATCAACGTGGCCGACAACGACTTCCTCAACCCTGGGCGTGACCGTGGCTATGCCGTATTCGGCAAGGTGACCAAGGGCATGGAAGTGGTCGACCAGATCGTCAATTCGCCGACCACCATCAAGAAAGGCATGCGCGATGTACCGGCCGATCCGGTCTACATCAAGTCGGCCAAACGCATCGACTGACCGCAGGCTTCACAGGGACGTGAAACCGCCTGAGGGTCGGATGAAACAGGAGTGTCGTCACCCATGCTGTACCGCCGTTTCGAGCAGTTGATCGATATCTTCCGCGACGCGCCCAGCGAGTCGCCACCCGGCCAGGTCTGGCCGTTCTACCTGTACTACCTGCGCCAGGTGTGGCCAAGTTTTGTCGCCCTGCTGGTGGTGGGCCTGGTCGCCTCGCTGATCGAGGTGGCGATGTTCAGCTACCTCAGCCGCATCATCGACCTGGCACAGGGCACGCCCAATGCCAGTTTCTTCAGCGAACACAGCGGCGAACTGATCTGGATGCTGGTGGTGATCCTGCTGCTGCGCCCGGTGTTCTTCGGCCTGCACGACCTGCTGGTGCACCAGACCATCAACCCCGGCATGACCAGCCTGATCCGCTGGCAGAACCACACCTATGTACTCAAGCAGAGCCTGAACTTCTTCCAGAGCGACTTCGCCGGGCGCATCGCCCAGCGCATCATGCAGACCGGCAACTCACTGCGAGACTCTGCGGTGCAGGCGGTGGATGCGCTATGGCACGTGCTGATCTACGCCATCACCTCGCTGGTGCTGTTCGCCGAGGCCGACTGGCGCCTGATGCTGCCGCTGCTGCTATGGATCGCCGGCTACATCGCCGCGCTGTTCTACTTCGTCCCCCGGGTGAAGGAGCGTTCGGTGATTTCCTCCGATGCCCGCTCCAAGCTGATGGGCCGCATCGTCGACGGCTACACCAACATCGCCACCCTCAAGCTGTTCGCCCACACCGACTTCGAGCAGCAGTACGCGCGCGAAGCGATCCGCGAACAGACAGAGAAAACCCAGCTGGCCGCGCGCGTGGTCACCAGCATGGACGTGGTCATCACCACCCTAAATGGCCTGCTGGTGGTCGCCACCACAGGCCTGGCGCTGTGGCTGTGGAGCCAGTCGCTGATCACCGTCGGCGCCATCGCCCTGGCCACCGGCCTGGTGATCCGCATCGTCAACATGTCGGGCTGGATCATGTGGGTGGTCAACGGCATCTTCGAGAACATCGGCATGGTCCAGGACGGCCTGCAGACCATCGCCCAGCCGGTCACCGTCACCGACCGGCCCAACGCACCGGCGCTCAAGGTCAGCCGCGGTGCGGTGCGTTTCGATGATGTGGACTTCCATTACGGCAAGGCCGCCAACGTGATCGAAGGGCTCAGCCTGGACATACGCCCGGGCGAGAAGATCGGCCTGATCGGCCCGTCGGGGGCAGGCAAGTCGACCCTGGTCAACCTGCTGCTGCGGCTGTATGACGTGCAGGGCGGGCGCATTCTCATCGACGGCCAGGACATTGCCGAGGTAAGCCAGGCCAGCCTGCGCGCGCAGATCGGCATGATCACCCAGGACACCTCGCTGCTGCACCGCTCGATCCGTGACAACCTGCTGTATGGCCGCCCCGATGCCAGCGAGGCCGCGCTTCATGAAGCGGTGCGCCGGGCCCGCGCCGACGAGTTCATCCCGCAGCTGTCGGACGCTCAGGGGCGCACCGGTTTCGATGCCCATGTGGGCGAGCGCGGAGTCAAGCTGTCGGGTGGCCAGCGCCAGCGCATCGCCATTGCCCGGGTGCTGCTGAAGAATGCACCGATCCTGATCATGGACGAGGCCACTTCGGCGCTGGACTCGGAGGTAGAGGCAGCAATCCAGGAAAGCCTGGAGACGCTGATGCAGGGCAAGACGGTGATCGCGATTGCCCACCGGCTTTCCACCATCGCCCGGATGGACCGGCTGGTAGTGCTGGACAAAGGGCGGATTGTCGAGAGTGGCAGCCACAGTGAACTGCTGGAGCAGCAAGGCTTGTATGCCCGGTTGTGGCATCACCAGACCGGGGGGTTTGTCGGGGTCGACTGATTTCCTGTGCCGGCCTCTTCGCGGGCTCGCCCGCTCCCACAGGATCACCACATGCCTTGAAAACTGTGCCGTACCTGTGGGAGCGGGCAAGCCCGCGAAGAGGCCGGCACAGGCAATATGAATGGATCAGTCCCGACGATAGGGCAACATCCCCCTGGCCTCCTCGGCATACGCCCGCACCCCTTCCCGTTCCTGCGCCAGAAAATCCTCCACCGCCCGCCGCAGCCCCGGGTGCAGCAGGTAGTGCCACGACCGCGTCAGCACCGGCTCGAACCCTCGAATCAGCTTGTGCTCCCCCTGTGCCCCGGCATCGAAACGCTGCAGCCCTTCGGCAATGGCAAAGTCCATGCCCTGGTAGAAACAGGTTTCGAAGTGCAGCCGGTCGAACTCGTCCAGGCACCCCCAATAACGGCCAAACAGGCTGTCGCCCCCCACCAGGCTCAGGGCCATGGCCACATCACGGCCACCCTGCCGCGCCATCACCACGCGCAACGCTTCGGGCATGCGCTCGGCAAGCAGGCTGAAGAACTCGCGTGTCAGGTAGGGCGCACGGCGGCGCACCGCGTAGGTATTGGCGTAGCAGCGATAGACGAAATCCCACTGCGCCTCATCCAGTTCATCTCCACGGTACCAGCGGAACTCGATACCGTGCCCGGCCACCTGTTCACGCTCCTTGCGCATCTGCTTGCGCTTGCGCGAACTCAGGCTGTCGAGAAAATCCTGAAAGTCACGATAGCCATGGTTGCGCCAATGAAACTGGCAGCCCAGGCGCTCCATCCAGCCCGGCAGGCCGGCCAGCTGCTCGTCCAGCGCCGGCTCGGTGAAATTGATGTGCGCGCCAGACAGCCCGCCCTTGGCCAGGTACTCCGGCAAAGCCTGCAGCACCAGCAGGCCATCGGCTGGGTCGGCGGCGAGCAGGCGCGGGCCGCTGACCGGGCTGAACGGCACGGCACCGAGCAGCTTGGGGTAGTAGGCAATGCCGGCCCGCTCACAGGCATCGGCCCAGCCATGGTCGAACACGTACTCGCCAAACGAGTGCCATTTGCGGTACGCCGGCAGCAGCGCCCGTACCCGCCCGTCACGTTCCAGCACCAGGTGCTCGGCGGCCCAGCCGGTGTTGCGCGCCACGCTGCCGCTGTCCTCCATGGCGCTGAGAAACGCATGGCGTAGAAACGGTTGGCCAGCGGGCACCAGGGCATCCCAGGTGGCCGCCGGAAGATCACGCAAATGAGCAAGGCTGTACAGGCTGGTCACGGTTTCGGCTCGCTGTTTCAAGGTACCCAGTATCCCCAAGGAAGGCCCGCCACTCAAATCACGATAGCCGGGACAGATCCTTTTATTCTCAATTACTTAACCGCAGTGCCACCAATTCGACATTAATCTGTCATTCGCCCCCGCAATACTTGCGCCTGTTTTCCGGAACCCCAGAACCTGTCTATTCAGGCCCTTTCCGAAGACATGCCAACACAGGGGCGGGCGCTTGAGCCTCCCCATCTTATTCAACAGGGAGAACCTTATGCGTCTTGTTTCTACACTTACCGGAGTGAGCCTCACCGGCATGATGCTGGCTCTGAGTACTCCGGCCAGTGCAGCTGTCGACGCCAAGCTGCTCGAAATGCTCCGCGCCAATGGCTCGATCAACCAGGCGCAGTACAACGAACTGCAGGCGGACCTGGCTCAAGAAACCAAGGAAAAGGCCGCTCAGAAAGCTCAGTCCGAACGGATGAGCTCCTTTGAACAGAAAGTGGCATGGGCCGCCAAGACCCAGGTCAAGGGTGATGTGCGCCTGCGTTACGAAGACGTCAACGTCGACGACCCGAACAGCAGCAGCGGCAACCAGGACCGCCAGCGCGTGCGTGCCCGTGTCGGCTTCTACAGCGAAATCAACCCGCAGGTCGACGCGGGCATCCGTATCGCCACCGGCAGCAGTGCCGACCGCCGTTCGACCAACCAGAGCTTCGACAACTACTTCGACAAGAAGTCGCTGTGGGTCGACCAGGCCTACCTCGACTGGCACCCGACTGCAGTTCCCAACCTGCACCTGATTGGCGGCAAGATGGCGCAGCCATGGGTGAGCATGGGCGACATCATCTGGGACAGCGACATCAACCCGGAAGGCGTGGCAGCCACCTACAAGACCGACCTGGGCGGGGCCGAGGTGTTCGCCAGCGCCGGTCAGTACACCCTCAAGGACAACGTCGATGGCGACGGCGTGCAATACAAGCATGACGCACAGGTCTATCACGGCCAGTTGGGCGCCAAATTCGCCCCGGCAGACGTGCTCAAGCTGACCGTAGGTGCCAGTATCTATGGCTACGACAACGACAAGGAAGCCACCATCCTGCAGTCGTTCGGCAACACCACCAACGAGTTCAACCTCGTGGAAGGCTTCGGCCAGCTGGACTTCACCGGCTTTGCCATCCCGCTCTCTGCTTACGGTCAGTATGTGAAAAACACCGAGAGCAC
The DNA here is from genome assembly GCF_015168335.1 of Pseudomonas shirazica. NCBI lineage: Bacteria > Pseudomonadati > Pseudomonadota > Gammaproteobacteria > Pseudomonadales > Pseudomonadaceae > Pseudomonas > Pseudomonas shirazica. The sequence continues at coordinate 991,006 of NZ_CP063456.1, read as the reverse complement.
CGATGGCGAAGACCAGGCCTGGTTGGCGGGCCTGAAAACCAAGGTCGGCGCCTGGAGCCTGGACTACAACTACCGCGACGTGCAGCGTAACGCCGTGGTCAGCCTGTTCACCGACTCTGACTTTGGCAACGGCTTTACCGGTTCGCGCGGGCACAAGTTCAAGGTCGGATATGAAATCGACAAGAACTTCTCCCTGGGCGCTGCCTACCTGATGGCCAAGACCGACCTGTCGCAGTTGCCCAACAGCGATGCCGATGTAGATACCCTGCAGGTAGACCTGGAAGCCAAGTTCTAAGCGAAACCCTGCACTGCTTCACCTGAAGCGGGAAATGCCGACCCCATCCGGCGTTTCCCGCTTTTTTTGTCTGTGAAATTGCAGGGGGCTGCCATGCAGCCCATTCGCAGCACAAGGCTGCTCCTACAGGGGAATGCGAACCCTGCAACCGGCGCGTTCTCCTGTAGGAGCAGCCTTGTGCTGCGAATGGGCCGCAAAGCGGCCCCGATATTTCGAAGCAATCAGCGCTTGCGCAGGATCACGCTACCAATCGAATACCCCGCACCAAACGAGCTCAACACCCCCAGCGAGCCCTTGGCCAAGTCGTCCTGGTACAGGTGGAAGGCAATCACCGACCCCGCCGAACTGGTGTTGGCATAGCGATCGAGAATCACCGGTGCATCCTCTTCGGCCACTTCACGCCCCAGCAGCTTCTTGACGATCAGGTGGTTCATGCTGAGGTTGGCCTGGTGCAGCCAGAAGCGTTTCACATCGCTTGGTTGCAGCCCGTTTTCCTGCAGGTGCTCACCGATCAGCTCGGCCACCTTCGGGCACACCTCGCGGAACACCTTGCGGCCTTCCTGGATGAACAGCTTGTCCGCCGCGCCCTCGCCCTCTTCCGCCGCGCGGTTGAGGAAGCCGAAGTTGTTACGGATGTTGTTGGAGAACTCGGTCCACAGCTTGCTGCTGACGATGTCGAACTGGTGCGCCGAGGTGGCCTTGTCGGCACGCTCGAGCAATACCGCAGTGGCAGCATCACCAAAGATGAAATGGCTGTCGCGGTCACGGAAGTTCAGGTGGCCAGTGCACACCTCCGGGTTGACCATCAGCACCGCGCGCGCCTGGCCCAGGGCCACGCTGTTGGCGGCGGTCTGGATGCCGAAAGTGGCCGACGAGCAGGCCACGTTCATGTCGAAGGCAAAGCCCTGGATGCCCAGCGCCTGCTGCACTTCGATGGCAATGGCCGGGTACGGGCGCTGCAGGTTGGAGCAGGCGACGATCACCCCGTCGACATCGGCCGCCGTGCGACCGGCGCGCTCCAGGGCCTGGCGGGCGGCGGCCACGGCCATTTCGCAGAGCACCGAAGGTTCGTCGTTGGAGCGCTCGGGCAGACGCGGTTTCATGCGCTGCGGGTCGAGAATGCCGGCCTTGTCCATGACGAAGCGGCTCTTGATGCCCGAGGCCTTTTCGATGAACGCCGCATCGGACAGCGGCGCCGCCTCGACTTCACCGCGCTCGATGGCGGCGGCGTTGTCCTGGTTGAACTGCTGCGACCAGGTGTTGAAGGACGCCACCAGTTCTTCGTTGGAAATGCTCTGGGCCGGGGTGTACAGGCCGGTGCCGCTGATCACGACGTTATGCACGGTCGTTCCTCTGGTCAAAGGCCATCGCCACGGGGCGCTGGCTGGGAAACATGACAGGTTAATGGCACTTTAGTGCCAATTTAAAGGCGAGGGCTGCGCCCGCGAAGGGCCGCAAAGCGGCCCCAAATTGCATCAATATTGCCACAACTGTGGAAGTTTAGCCTTCCACCTGGCTCCATTGCTTGCTCAATCGCTTGTCGGAAATCGGCACCTTGGTCCCCAACTGCTGGGCAAACAGCGAAACCCGATATTCCTCCAGCCACCAGCGGTACACCGTCAGTTGCTCATCACGCTTGCCTTCCTGGGCATGCTTGTCGGCACGTGCCTTGTACTGCGCCCACAGGTTGGCCAGCTCACCGCTCCACACCCGGTCCTTCTGCACCTGCGAACCCAGCTTCTCCAGGCGCAGTTCCACCGCCTTGAGGTAACGCGGCAGCTCCTTGAACCAGGCCCCGGGGGTTTCACGCACGAAGCCTGGGTACACCAGGTTGCCGAGCTGTTGCTTGATGTCGTTAAGCGCCACTGCCTGGCTCAGGTCGATCTTGCCCTTGAAGCGCTTCTGCAGCCCATGCCACAGCTTCAGCACTTCCAGGGTCTGCCGTGCCAGGCGCTCGGCATGCTCGGCCCAGCTGCCGCGCTTGCGCTCGGCCAGGCCAGCCAGGGCCGCACCATCGCGTGGCAGCGGCTGTTCGCCTTCAAGGATGCAGCTGTCCAGGCTGGCCAGCAGAATGTCCTCGACCAGCGCCTCGACCCGGCCCATTTCACGGTACAGCAGGCCCAGCTCGGTCAGCCCCGGCAGCTTGCCGCGCAGGTACTTGGCCGGTTCGGCCAACTGCTGCAGCAACAGGCGCTGCAAAGCGCGGCGGTGCTGGAACTCGGCCTCGGCCTGGGTCGAGAAACGCCCTTCGCGCACGGTGCCGCCCTCTTCCACCAGTGCCGGGTACACGGTCATCGACAGGCCGGCAATTTTCTGCTGCGCGGTCTGCTTAACCTCGCTGAAAGCCTTGGCCTGCACCGGCTGCTCGCTCTTGGCGTCACGCGGCACGGCCAACGCTGCCTGGCTGGCTGCAGCAAAGCGTGCGGTCAGCTCGGCCAGGTCGCGGCCTTCACCCAGAAACTTGCCCTGGCCATCGACAACCTCGATGTTCATGCGCAGGTGGCCTTCGACCAGGTTGACCGACTCGTCCCATGCCTCGTCGGGCACACGGGCGCCGGTCATGCGCAGCAGTTCCTGGCCCAGGGCCTGCGGCAATGCGCCCTGGCCGAAGGTCATGCGCGCCAGAGAGGCCTTGACGAAGTCCGGCACCGGCACAAAGTTCTTGCGCAGCGCCTTGGGCAGGTTGCGCACCAGCGCCACGCACTTGGCTTCCAGCAGGCCGGGCACAAGCCATTCCAGGCGCTCGCCCGGCAAGCTCGGCAGCAGCGGCGCTGGTACCCGCACGGTCACGCCATCGCGGGGGTGCCCGGGCTCGAAGTGGTAACTCAGCGGCAGGCGCAGCTCGCCCACCTGCAAGCTGTCGGGGTACTGCGCGGCGGTGACTTCGCTGGCCTCGCGGGCCAGCACGTCTTCCTCGCGCATGATCAGCAGGTTGGCGTCCTTCTGGCTGCCCATGCGGTACCAGCTGTCGAAGGTCGCCGTCTGGTGGATTTCCGCCGGCAGACGCGCTTCGTAGAAGGCATACAGCGTCTCTTCGTCGGCCAGGATGTCACGGCGGCGGGCCTTGGCCTCCAGCTCGTCGAGCTCCTCCAGCAGGCGCTTGTTGGCCGCCAGGCACTTGGCCCGCGACTGGATTTCGCCACCCACCAGGCCTTCGCGGATGAACAGCTCGCGCGATGTGACCGGGTCGATCGGGCCGAAATGCACCGGCCGACGGCCGACCAGGATCAGGCCGTACAGAGTGATCTGCTCGTAGGCCACCACCTGCCCGCGCTTCTTCTCCCAATGCGGTTCGAAGTGGTTCTTCTTGACCAGGTGGCCGGCCAACGGCTCGATCCAGTCCGGCTCGATCCTGGCCACCATGCGTGCGTACAGCTTGGTGGTTTCGACCAGTTCGGCCGCCATCACCCACTGCGGGCGCTTGCGCCCCAGGCCCGACGACGGGTGCACCCAGAAGCGCCGCTGACGGGCGCCCTGGTAGTCGCCCTCTTCGGTCTTCTGGCCGATCTGGCTGAGCAGGCCACTGAGAATGGCCTTGTGCATTTTCGGGTAGTCGGACGGGTCCTTGTTTACCGTCAACTGCAGGTCACGGCAGATCAGCGCCAGCTGGCGATGGGCATCGCGCCATTCGCGCAGGCGCAGGTAGTTCAGGAAGTTTTTGCGGCACCAGTTGCGCAGCGGGTTGGCGGTCAGCGCCTGGCGCTGTTCCTCGAAGCCACGCCACAGGTTGACCAACGCGGCGAAGTCGGAATCCACGTCCTTCCATTGTGCGTGCGCCTGATCGGCGGCCTGCTGGCGCTCTGGCGGGCGTTCGCGCGGGTCTTGCACCGACAGCGCACTGGTGACGATCAGCACTTCCTGCAGGCTGCCCAGGCGGGCGCCTTCGAGCAGCATGCGGCCCAGCCGCGGGTCGATCGGCAGGCGCGCCAGTTGGCGACCGATCGGCGTCAGCTGGTTTTCGCGGTTGACCGCCGACAGCTCCTGCAGCAGGTTGAAACCATCGCTGATGGCCTTGCCATCCGGCGGCTCGATGAACGGGAAGGCGTCGATTGCGCCCAGGCGCAGGTGCAGCATCTGCAGGATCACTGCCGCCAGGTTGGTGCGCAGGATCTCCGGGTCGGTGAACGCCGGCCGGCTGTTGAAATCCTCTTCGCTGTACAGGCGAACGCAGATACCCGGCTCGACCCGGCCACAGCGACCCTTGCGCTGGTTGGCACTGGCCTGCGACACAGCCTCGATGGGCAGGCGCTGCACCTTGGCGCGGTAGCTGTAGCGGCTGATGCGCGCGGTACCGGTGTCGATCACGTAGCGGATGCCCGGCACGGTCAGCGAGGTTTCCGCAACGTTGGTGGCCAGCACCACACGGCGCCCGGTGTGTGGCTGGAAGATGCGCTGCTGCTCGGCCGGCGACAGGCGCGCGTACAACGGCAGGATCTCGGTGTGGCGCAGTTGCGCCTTGCGCAAGATCTCGGCGGCATCACGGATCTCGCGCTCGCCCGGCAGAAAGATCAGCACATCGCCGGGGCCCTTGCCCTCACTCCGCTCGTGGTGCGCCAACTCATCCAGCGTGGCGAGGATGGCCTGGTCGACGGTGAGGTCGTCCTCGATCTGGTTGCCCTCCTCGTCCTGCTCGCTGGTCAGCGGGCGGTACCAGGTTTCCACCGGGAAGGTACGCCCGGACACCTCGATGATCGGCGCGCCGTCGAAGTGTTTGGAGAAGCGCTCCAGGTCGATGGTCGCCGAGGTGATGATCAGCTTCAGGTCCGGGCGGCGGTGCAGCAGGGTCTTCAGGTAGCCGAGCAGGAAGTCGATGTTCAGGCTGCGCTCGTGGGCCTCGTCGACGATGATCGTGTCGTAGCGCTCGAGGAAACGGTCGTGCTGGGTTTCGGCCAGCAGAATGCCGTCGGTCATCAGCTTGACCAGGGTGTTGGCGTCGCTCTGGTCCTCGAAGCGCACCTGGTAGCCGACCAGCCCGCCCAGCGGCGTGCCCAGCTCTTCGGCGACCCGCGCGGCAACGCTGCGGGCGGCGATCCGGCGAGGCTGGGTGTGGGCGATCAGGCCATGGCTGCCACGGCCCAGTTCGAGACAGATCTTCGGCAACTGGGTGGTCTTGCCCGAGCCGGTTTCGCCGGCGATCACCAGCACCTGGTGCTCGGCCAGGGCCTTCTTGATTTCGTCACGCTTGGCAGCGATTGGCAGGCTGTCGTCGTAGCGCACGGTCGGCACGCTCTGCTGGCGCGCGGTGACCTGGGCGCAGGACGCCTGGACCTTTTCCACCCACTGCGCCAGCTTCGCCTCGTCGGGGCGCTTGCGCAGTTCGTGCAATTGCCGGCGCAGGCGATGGCGGTCGGCGATCATGGCGTGGTCGAGGTTTTGCAGCAGTTTGTCGATGGCGTGGTCAGTCATGGGGCTTTTTAGTGATGCAGGTGGGCCTGCTTTTTCATGATCGGCATTCGAAGGATGCGCGATTGTCGCAGATTTGGGCCTGCTTTGCTGTCCAGGCTGGCGCTGCCCCTGTAGGAGCGGCCTTGTGTCGCGATGGGCTGCGGCAGCAGCCCCGGCAATTTGTGCTGGAGCGAAGATCCTGGGGCTGCTGCCGCAGCCCATCGCGACACAAGGCCGCTCCTACAGGGATCGCACGGCGGCGGAAAGTTTAGCAAGGGCTTATGTAAAGGTTGCCATTCACTGCTTTAATCAACCTTACGCCGCATGTGAGTATCAAAGGCATGACTCCCGTCCAGCCCATCGCCCCACCGTCGTCCCGCCCTTCGCAAGCGAAGGCCCGGCGCCGTGCCGGTGAGAATCCGCTGGTCCACATCATCCTCGCCTTCTGGGCCCTGTGGCACTGCCGTCACGCACGCCCACCGGATTTCTCGCTCACGCCTTTGTGACCAAACCCGGCCGTCGTCTGGCCGCTTGACTCAGCCGGGCCGCCTGCATGCGCGGTGGCCCGTGCGCCCCGTGAGCGAATCCATCATGAACTTTGCACCTGTAGAGCACGCCAGCCGTTTTCTGGCCGACAACCCCGATATCGAACTGTTCGAACTGTTCATCCTCGACGCCAATGGCGTGCCGCGCGGCAAGCTGCTGCACCGCGACGAACTGTTGGCCGTGTACCAGACCGGCCGGCCGCTGCCCAGCACCATTCTCGGCCTGACCCTGAACGGCGACGACGTGGAAAACTCCGGCCTGGTGTGGGACGTGGGCGATATCGACTGCCGCGCCTACCCGCTTGAAGGCAGCCTGGTGCGCCTGCCCTGGCGCCGGGTGCCGACCGCCGCGGTGCAGGTGAGCATGCACCCGAACGAGGGCCTGCCGGCCAGCATCGCCGACCCGCGCCATGTGCTGCTGCGTACCATCGAGGCGTTGAAGGCCGACGGCTACCATCCGGTGATGGCCTGCGAGCTGGAGTTCTACCTGCTGGACCAGCAACCTGATGCCCAGGGCCGCCCGCAACCGGCACTGGACAATGACGGCGGCCGCCCACGCACCACCCAGGTGTATGGCCTGCGCGAACTGGAGCAGATCGAGCCGTTCCTTGCCGACCTCTACGCCGCCTGCAAGGCCCAGGGCATCCCGGCGCGCACGGCGATTTCGGAATACGCCCCCGGCCAGGTGGAAATCACCCTCGAGCACGGCGACGCTCTGCAGGCGATGGACCAGGCCGTGCGCTACAAGCGCCTGGTCAAAGGCATTGCCCATGCCCATGGCATGCAGGCCTGCTTCATGGCCAAGCCGTTCGCGCAACTGGCCGGCACCGGCATGCACATGCACCTGAGCCTGGCCGACAGCGCCGGCAACAACCTGTTCGCCAGTGAAGACAAAGCCGGTACCCCGCTGCTGCGCCAGGCCGTGGCAGGCATGCTGCGACACCTGCGCGACTCGCTGCTGCTGTTCTGCCCCAACGCCAACTCGTTCCGCCGCTTCCAGGCCAACAGCTATGCCCCGCTGGCGCCAACCTGGGGCGTCGACAACCGCACCGTGAGCCTGCGCATACCGGGCGGTCCGGCCAACAGCCGGCACGTGGAGCACCGCATCTGCGGCGCCGATGCCAACCCCTACCTGGCCGCTGCGGCGATCCTTGCCGCCAGCCACTGGGGCATTCGCCAACAGCTGGACCCGGGGGCACCGGTGGAAGGCAATGGCTATGCCCAGGCCACCGAACACCTGCCCACCGACTGGCTGACTGCCCTCGACGCCCTGCAGCATTCGAGCTGGGCTCGCGAAGCACTGGGCGAGGACTTCCTTGGCGTATACCTGAAGGTCAAGCGCGCCGAGTACCGCCAGTTCATGGCCGAAGTCAGTGAGCAGGACTGGCGCTGGTATCTGCACCAGGCCTGATCCCCGGATAACAAGGAACACCCATGAATGCAGCATTGAACAAAGGGCCGGCGCAACGCGCGCCGTCCTACTACAGCGCCACCCTCAACGACCACACCGAGTACCCGCAGCTCAAGGGCACGGTACAGGTGGATGTGGCGATCATCGGCGGCGGCTTCACCGGCGTGGCCACGGCGGTGGAGCTGGCCGAGCGTGGCCTGAAGGTGGCCATCGTCGAAACCAACCGCATCGGCTGGGGTGCCAGCGGGCGCAACGGCGGCCAGGTCACCGGCAGCCTGTCGGGCGACGAAGCCATGCGCTCGCAGATGCGCAACCGCCTCGGTACCGAGGTCGATGACTTCATCTGGCACTTGCGCTGGCGCGGGCACCAGGTGATCGAGCAGCGCGTGGCACGCTACAACATCGACTGCGACCTCAAGCGCGGCCACCTGCACGCGGCCATGAAGCCCTCGCACATGGACGAGCTGCGCGCATTCGAAGCCGAGGCCCGGCGGCGCGGCATGGGCGAGCAGGTACAACTGCTGGACCGCGATGGCATGGCCGAGCACCTGCAAAGCCCGCTGTACCTGGGCGCGCTGAAAAACCTGCGCAACCTGCACCTGCACCCGCTCAACCTGTGCCTGGGCGAGGCCCGTGCTGCCCATGGCCTGGGGGCGCTGATTTTCGAAAACTCCGAAGTGCTGGACATCGTCCACGGCCCGCGCCCGGCGGTGGTCACTGCCCACGGGCGGGTCGAGGCGCGCCAGGTGATGCTGGCCGGCGATGTGTACCACAAACTGGAAAAGCGCCAACTCAAGGGCAAGATCTTCCCGGCCATGGGCGGCATCGTCACCACCGCACCGCTGGGGGAACTGGCCGAACAGATCAACCCGCAGGACCTGGCGGTGTACGACTGCCGCTTCGTCCTCGACTACTACCGGCTGACCGCCGACAAGCGCCTGCTGTTCGGCGGTGGCGCCAACTATTCCGGCCGTGATTCACGGGATATCGAAGGCGAACTGCGCCCGTGCATCGAGCGCACCTTCCCGGCGTTGAAAGGTGTGCCGATCGAATTCCAGTGGAGCTGCGCCATGGGCATCGTGGTCAACCGCATCCCGCAGCTGGGCAAGCTGTCGGACAACGTTTGGTATTGCCAGGGTTATTCGGGGCACGGCATTGCCACCAGCCACATCATGGGCGAGATCATGGCCGAGGCGTTGACCGGGACGCTGGAGAAGTTCGACACCTTCGCCCAGTGCAAGCATGTGCGGGTGCCGATGGGGGACTTGCTGGGCAACCCGCTGCTGGCGGCGGGGATGTGGTACTACCAGATGCTGGAGAAACTGCGCTGAACCTGAGGCCTGCGCAACCTCTGTAGGAGCGGCCTCGTGTCGCGATCGGGCCGCGAAGCGGCCCCAGCAATTTCAGCATCACGGCTGAAAACCTGGGGCCGCTTCGCGACCCGATCGCGACACAAGGCCGCTCCTACACAGACCGCGCTGGCTGGGCGTCAGGCGATCTTCTTCAAGCCCTGTTTCTTCAGCTCTTCATCGCGCAGTTCGCGGCGCAGGATCTTGCCAACGTTGGTGGTCGGCAGCGCGTCGCGGAACTCGATCTGGCGCGGGACCTTGTAGCCGGTGACGTTGGCGCGCATGTGCTCCATCACCTGTTCCTTGGTCAGGGTCATGCCCGGCTTGACCACGATGAACACCTTGATCACTTCACCGGACTTCTCGTCCGGCACGCCGATGGCCGCGCACTGCAGCACGCCCGGCAGGGCCGCCAGCACATCTTCCAGCTCGTTGGGGTAAACGTTGAAGCCCGAGACCAGGATCATGTCCTTCTTGCGGTCGACGATGCGCATGTAACCATCTGGCTGGATCACGGCGATGTCGCCGGTCTTCAGCCAGCCATCGCTGTCGAGAATCTCGGCAGTGGCCTCCTCACGCTGCCAGTAGCCCTTCATCACCTGCGGGCCCTTGACGCACAACTCGCCCACCTCGCCCAGCGGCAGCTCGTTGCCGTTGTCGTCGATGACCTTGCACAGGGTGGACGGCACCGGAATACCGATGGTGCCGACCTGGTTGGCCTCCGCCGGGTTCACCGCAGCCACCGGGCTGGTCTCGGTCATGCCATAGCCTTCGCAGATGGCGCAGCCGGTCACGGCCTTCCAGCGCTCGGCCACGCTCAGTTGCAGGGCCATGCCACCGGAGAGGGTGATCTTCAGCGCCGAGAAGTCCAGGGCACGGAACGCCTCGTTGTTGCACAAGGCAACGAACAGAGTGTTGAGGCCGACGAAGCCGCTGAACTTCCACTTGCCCAGTTCCTTGACCATGGCTGGCAGGTCACGCGGGTTGCTGATCAGCACGTTGTGGTTGCCGATCAGCATCATTGCCATGCAATGGAAGGTAAAGGCGTAGATGTGGTACAGCGGCAGCGGGGTGATGAGGATTTCGCAGCCTTCGTGCAGGTTGGAGCCCATCAGCGCCCGGCACTGCAGCATGTTGGCCACAAGGTTGCGGTGGGTAAGCATCGCGCCCTTGGCCACGCCGGTGGTGCCACCGGTGTACTGCAGCACCGCCACGTCGTTAGCCTGCGGGTTGGCCTCGGTCACCGGCTGGCCCTTGCCCTGCGCCAGAGCGTCGTTGAAGCGTACGGCACGCGGCAGGTTGTAGGCCGGCACCATCTTCTTCACGTACTTGATCACGCTGTTGATCAGCAGGCGCTTGAGCGGCGGCAGCAGGTCGGCCACTTCGGTGACGATGACGTGCCTGACCTGGGTCTTGGGCACCACCTTCTCGGCCAGGTGGGCCATGTTGGCCAGGCACACCAAAGCCTTGGCGCCGGAGTCGTTGAACTGGTGTTCCATTTCCCGTGCGGTGTACAGCGGGTTGGTGTTGACCACGATCAGCCCGGCACGCATGGCACCGAATACCGCCACCGGGTATTGCAGTACGTTGGGCAGCTGCACGGCAATGCGGTCACCCGGCTTGAGGTCGGTATGCTGCTGCAACCAGGCGGCAAACGCTCCCGACAGCGCATACAGCTCGCCATAAGTGATAGTCTTGCCCAGGTTGCTAAAGGCCGGTTTGTCGGCAAAGCGTTGGCAGGATTGCTTGAGTACCGCCTGGATATTGGGGAATTCGTCAGGATTGATTTCCGCCGTAATCCCGGCTGGGTACTTATCCTTCCAAAAATTTTCGATCATGGAAGCCCACTCCTTCAGCAACAGCGAAGTTCGATTCACGCGTCGATGCGCTTATTATTGATATGGGATGACGGCTCGTTGCAAACCGGATCATCTGAAAGCGGGCCGAGAGTAACAGCTTTGCCTGGGGTCGCCTAGAGGCCAAAACAGGCCTCACGGTCACAAAAATGACTCAATGAACAATACAGGTCATTTTTAGAGTAATTATCCAAAATGTCGCACATCGGGCTATAAATAGCCTGTTAGAGCGGTTTCACGGCATTCGCGGGCTTGCCCGCTCCCACAGGGACCTCACAGTTCTCGAATGCTGTGCAGTACCTGTGGGAGCGGGCAAGCCCGCGAAGAAGCCAACCCCGGTATCAAGCTATGTCGCGCAGCTCCCGCCGCAGGATCTTGCCCACCGGCGTCATCGGCAACGACTCGCGCAGCACGATGTGCTTGGGCACCTTGTAGCCGGTGAAGTTGGCCTTGCAGTAGGCCTTCAGCTCATCCACGCTCAGCCCGCCCTCGCGCGGCACAACGAACAGCTTCACCGCCTCGCCGGAGCGCTCGTCCGGTACGCCGATGGCCGCGCAGTTGGCGACCTTGGGATGGCCCATCACCACATCCTCGATCTCGTTGGGGTACACGTTGAAACCCGATACGATGATCATGTCCTTCTTGCGGTCGACGATTCGGGTGAAGCCGTCCGGGTCGATCACCGCGATGTCGCCGGTCTTGAACCAGCCCTCCGCATCCAGGGCCTGGGCCGTGGCCTCGGGCTGCTGCCAGTAGCCTTTCATCACCTGCGGGCCCTTGATGCACAGCTCGCCCCGCTCGCCCAGCGGCAGCTCGTTGCCGTCATCGTCGATCACCTTGAAGGCGGTGCCCGCCACCGGGATGCCCACCGTACCCAGACGCGCCAGCTGGCCATAGGGGTTGGTGCTGGCCACCGGCGAGGTTTCGGTCAGACCGTAGCCTTCGACGATGCGGCAACCGGTAAGCGCCTCCCAGCGCTCTGCGGTGGCCTTCACCAGTGCGGTGCCGCCGGAGTTGGTGACCTTCAGCGCCGAAAAGTCGAGCTGGCGGAAGCCCGGGTGGTCCATCAGTGCGACGAACAGCGTGTTCAGGCCCAGCAAGGCGGAGAAACGCCATTTGCCCAGCTCCTTGATGAAGCCGGAAATATCCCGCGGGTTGGTGATCAGAACGTTGTGGTTGCCGGTGACCATCATGCACATGCAGTTCGCGGTAAAGGCATAGATGTGGTACAGCGGCAGCGGCGCGATCATCACTTCCTGGCCGTCCTTGATCAGCTTCTGCCCGTCCGGCCCGTGCTGCGAGAAGCAGGCCAGCACCTGCAGCATGTTGGCCACCAGGTTGCCGTGGGTGAGCATGGCGCCCTTGGCCAGGCCGGTGGTGCCACCGGTGTATTGCAGCACGGCAGTGTCGTCCAGGCTGAGCGGCACCGGCTTGTGAGGCAGCTCGCGGCCCTGGCGCAGCACCTGCTTGAACGACACCGCCTGGGGCAGCTGGTAGGCCGGCACCATCTTCTTGACCTTGTCGACCACGGTGTTGACCAGCCAGCCCTTGGCGGTGGGCAGCAGGTCGCCCATCCTCGCCTCGATCAGGTACTCGATGCCGGTATCGGGCAATACCTCCTGCACGCGCTTGCCGAACATGTTCAGGTACACCAGCGCACGCGCGCCGCTGTCCTTGAACTGATGGCGCATCTCGCGCTCTGTGTACAGCGGGTTGGTGTTGACCACGATCAGGCCAGCGCGCAGGGCACCGAACACAGCGATAGGGTATTGCAGCACATTGGGCATCTGCACCGCGATGCGGTCGCCCGGCTTGAGGTCGGTGTGCTGCTGTAGCCAGGCGGCGAAGGCCGCCGAATGGCGTTCCAGGTCCGCGTAGGTCAGGGTTACGCCCAAATTGCTGAAGGCCGGGCGGTCGGCGAAGCGTTTGCAGGAGCGCTCGAACACCTCGACGACCGAGGTGTAGGCATTGATGTCGATGGTGGAAGGCACGCCCGCCGGGCGCTTGTCATTCCAGAAGTCGGCTTGCATTTATTATTGTTCCTCTGCCTGGACCTGCTGTGAGTCCTGTAATCCTTTCACCTGCCCGCCCGAAAGCGAAAAGGCGTTGATCCGACGTTAGCAGGTAAGCCCAAGGTGGCATATACGCCAAGTGCCGCCATTAACATTGTGAATCTTATTTGTGCCCTTCCTGCAATCCGGTCGGTTGTGCATACACTGTTCGGGTACCTGTGCGCACAAGGACCCGCCATGCCTCACGACGCCTTCTGGTTACCCGCCAGCGAGCACTGCAGCCTGTATGTGCACCAATGGTTGCCGGCCACACCGGTAAAAGCCGTGGTGCTGCTGGCCCACGGCATGGCCGAGCACGCCGGGCGCTACCAGCACCTGGGCCATGCCTTGAGCGAGGCCGGTTTCGCCCTGTTCGCCCCCGACCAGCGCGGCCATGGACGCACGGCCGAGCTGGGCAGCCTCGGCCTGTTCGCCCGCCATCATGGCTGGAATGCCGTGGTCAACGACATCGGGCTGCTGGCCCAGCACATCGGTCAGCAATTCCCGTGCACACCGCTGTTCCTGTTCGGCCACAGCATGGGCAGCTACATCGCCCAGGCCTACCTGCTGCACCACAGTGGCAGCCTGCATGGGGCGATCCTCAGTGGCTCCAACTACCAGCCGGCAGCGCTCTACCGTGTGGCGCGCCTGATTGCCCGGCTGGAGGCCTGGCGCCAAGGGCCGCTGGGAAAGAGCGCGCTCATAGAATGGTTGTCGTTCGGCTCGTTCAACAAGGCCTTCAAGCCCAACCGCACGGCGTTCGACTGGCTCAGCCGCGACCCGGCGCAGGTCGACCTGTATGTCAACGACCCGCTCTGCGGCTTTCGCTGCAGCAACCAATTGTGGCTTGACCTGCTGCAAGGCTTGGCGCAGATCAGCCAGCCGAGTAACCTCGCGCAGATCGATCCGAACCTGCCGCTGCTGGTGATCGGTGGTGAATGTGATCCGGTCAGTGCCGGCAAGCGTCTCACCCATCTGGCCGACGCCCTGCGCGCGACCGGCAATCGACATGTACAGCTGCGCGTCTATCCTGAGGCGCGGCACGAAGTACTCAACGAAACCAACCGTAACGAGGTCACCGCCGATATTCTCGTCTGGCTTGAACAGGCGCTGGCTCTTGGCCGCCCTGTGCGCAGTGAATGATAGCCGCCCTCGCCTACCGCTTAAGGAAGCCCCGATGTCCCAGGTCACCAACACGCCTTACGAAGCCCTCGAAGTCGGCCAGAAGGCCGAGTACAAGAAGTCCGTCGAAGAACGCGACATCCAGTTGTTCGCCGCGATGTCCGGTGACCACAACCCGGTACACCTGGACGCCGAGTTCGCTGCCAAGAGCATGTTCCGCGAGCGCATTGCCCACGGCATGTTCAGCGGCGCGCTGATCAGTGCTGCAGTGGCCTGCACCCTGCCTGGCCCTGGCACCATCTACCTGGGCCAGCAGATGAGCTTCCAGAAGCCGGTGAAGATTGGCGATACCCTAACCGTACGCCTGGAAATCCTGGAGAAGCTGCCCAAGTTCAAGGTACGTATCGCCACCAATGTCTACAACCAGAACGATGAGCTGGTGGTTCAGGGCGAGGCCGAGATCCTGGCACCGCGCAAGCAGCAGACCGTCGAGCTGGTGTCGCCGCCGAATTTTGTGGCTAGCTGAAAAGTGATGTAGGCAGTACCGGCCTCTTCGCGGGCACGCCCGCTCCCACAGGGATTGCATAGCCTTCAACCCAGTGGAAAACCTGTGGGAGCGGGCGTGCCCGCGAAGAGGCCAGTCCAGCCAACATCATTCAATCGCTTGCAACCGCCGCTCGATATGCCTGCGCTCCGGCTCCTGCCGGGTCAACGCCAGCGCCTGCAGCCAGGCCGCCCGGGCCTCTTCTACATGCCCCAGCTGGTAATGCAGCTCACCCCGCGTCGCATGCGCCAGGTGATAGTCCAGCAACTCTCCCCGCGCCAGAATCCCTTCGACCTCCCGCAGGCCAACCTCAGGCCCATCCCGCTTCGCCAGCGCCACGGCCCTGTTCAGTTCAACCACAGCTGACGGCCAATGCCGCTGCAGCACGTCATACAGCCCGACGATCTCCGCCCAGTCGGTCGCTTCGGCTGTCGCCGCTTCGGCATGCACCGCGGCAATCGCCGCCTGCACGGTATAAGCACCGAACGCCCGGCTTTGCAGGGCCTGGCGCACCAGTTCGCAACCTTCGGCAATGCGTTGCCGGTCCCACAGGCTACGATCCTGCTGCTCGAGCAATACCAGATTGCCCCGGCCATCGGTACGCGCCCGCTGCCGGGATGCCTGCAGCAACATCAAGGCCAGCAGGCCGACCGCCTCCGGGTCGGGCAGCAACTGCACCAGCAGCCGCGCCAGGCGTATGGCTTCATCGCTCAGCTCCTGCTGCAACAGCGCCTCGCCCGACGACGCCGAATAGCCCTCGTTGAACACCAGGTAGATCACCCGCAGCACACTCTCCAGGCGCTCGGGCAGTTCGTTCAGCTCCGGCACCTGATAAGGGATGCCGGCATCGCGGATCTTGGCCTTGGCGCGCACGATACGCTGCGCGATGGTGGCCGGGCTCTGCAGGAAAGCACGGGCGATCTGCTCGGTGGTCAGGTCGCAGACTTCACGCAGGGTCAGCGGCACCTGGGCATCGGCGGACAAGGCCGGGTGGCAGCAGGTGAAGATCAGCCGCAAGCGGTCGTCGGCCAGCAGCTCTTCTTCGCTGGGGTCCTGCGCCTGGCCGTCGAGCAGCATGCTCAGGTCCGCCTGGGAACGGTCGAACCGGGCGCGCCGACGCAGCACATCGATGGCCTTGAAGCGGCCAGTGGACACCAGCCACGCCCGCGGGTTATCGGGAATACCGTCGCGCTGCCAGCGTTCGACTGCGATGAAGAAGGCATCGTGCATGGCCTCCTCGGCCAGGTCGAAATCACCCAACAGGCGGATCAGCGTCGCCAGGATGCGCCGTGACTCGTTTCGGTAGACCGCCTCGACCTCGGCGCGCACCTGCGCCAGTGCCGTCATCAGTCGGGCATCCGCTGGGTCACTACCTCCACCAGGCGGTCCAGGCTTTCTCCCCAGCCCTGGTGGAAGCCCATTTCCTCATGGGCGCGGCAGTCGGCGGCATTCCAGTGCCAGGCGCGGGCGGTGTAGCGGGTTTTGCCTTGCTCCTCGTCAAAACTGATCACGGCAGTCATGAACGCCTTGTCCGAAGGCACCCAGCCTGGGCCGAAGGCATCGGTGAACACCAGCCGTCGCGGAGCAGCAATCTCCAGGAATACGCCCTGGTTCGGGTAATCGCTGCCATCCGGCGCCCGCATCACGGTGCGGAACAGGCCACCGATCCACAACTGCATCTCACATTCCGGGGTGGTCATGCCGTGCGGCCCCCACCATTGCATCAGCCACTGAGGGTCGGTCCAGGCGCGGAACACCTTGGACGGCGGTGCGTCGATCAGGCGACTGATGGACAGCTCGTGCTGCACTTGCGCGGGGTGTGCCAGGCTCATGCTGGGAAGTCTCCATTGCTGTCAGGGTTGCAGTTCGCGCACCGGTCGCACCTCGACACTGCCGACCCGCGCGGCGGGGATGCCCTTGGCGATGTTCAGCGCCTCGTTCAGGTCGCGGGCTTCCACCAGGTAGAAGCCCGCCAACTGCTCCTTGGTCTCGGCGAACGGGCCGTCGGTCAGGCTCATGTGCCCGTTGCGCATGCGCACTGTGGTGGCGGTCTGCACCGGCTTCAGCGCCTCGGCCGCCAGCATTCGCCCGGAGCCTTGGATGGATTCGGCATACGCCATGCATTCGGCGTCTTCCGGGCTGTCGGGCAGGCTGTGCAGCAGCCCCTCGTCACAATAGACCAGGCACAGGTATTTCATGGTCGCCTCCAGGGCATTGGCAAAGTGCGTTTGGCGATAACGGCTCAGGGCTTGAGATCGAACAGGGCTTTCTGGGTTTCCATGTCGAATGGCGCCGACCAGTGTTCGTGGATTACCTGCCACTGGCCACCTTGACGACGATAGCCCACGGTGGCGCGCATGAAGCCGCACTGGCTTTCGTTGTCCGCGGGGCCGCAGCGGTTAAGCCAGTGGGCCAGGGCCAGGTCGCCAGCGGCATGCACGGTGAGTTCGGCGTATTCGAAAACCATGGGGCCGGGGCACATGCCCATGCACATTTCCCAGTGCGCCTGGTAGGTTGCCTTGCCCTTGAACTGCAGGGCCTGGATGGCATCGAAGGCGACGATGTCGTCGGCATAGGGAGCGATGATGTTGGGGATGTCGCGATCGCGCACGGCCTGCATCCAGCGCTCGATCAATTGGCGTATCTCGGTTTCGGCTGCGGTGCTCATCGGGGGTTCCTCCGACAGGTCATGGGTGATTGGGCACGGGGGGCAACGTGCTCTCACCTATTGGTCGAACGGGAACTGGAGGAATCGACAGGCAACGGAAACTATTCTGCATGAGTAATTGCAGAATACCCGCGAGTAACGAAAGCAGGCTTGGTCAGGCCATTGCGGCTTGTTCGAAGACCTCGTCGGCCCACTGGTTGAGGCTTTTGCCGGCGGCACGGGCAGCAACACTCGCGGCAGCATGAACTTCGGGCCGGATACGCAGCATTACTTTGCCCGAGGCAGGCTTTTCCGGCGCAATGCCCTGCTCTGCACAATCGGCCAGGTAATCTTCCAGCGCATCGCGAAACGCCTCATGCAGCTCGGGCACCGAGCTTGCGTGAAAACTGATGATGTCACGCATACCAAGCACACGGCCGACGAAGATATCGTCACGCGCGTCGTACTCGATACGGGCGGCGTAGCCTTTGTAGCGCATGCAACTCATATCCTGACTCCTGCCCGCGAGAGGAATTCACGGGCTTCTTCAATCTGATACCGCTTGGCTTCCTTGCCTGGATGAGGCCGATGGCATCTCCAGCATTGGCCACCCAGCACCAGCTTGACCCTGGAGCCTTGCCGCTCCAGCACCTCACCGCCCAGATGGAGTACCAATGCCTCGATCTCGGAGAAAGCCAACGACGCCGTGGTCGGCGTTCGGAAAATTGCGTCGAGGACTTTGCGGTATCGAGTGTTCATCGAAAAATGCTATCAAATTAAGATAGCACTTTTTCCTCGATATTCATTCAGGATTTTTCTGTTGCTCGAACTGCAAGACGGTTGATGGCCCCGTCACCAGCAAGCCGGCGAAAGGGCCATCAACACCAGGCAAGAGCCCGATCAACCCTGCTGGCACCCCTCACCCATGGCTCGGTACTGGATGGTGTGCACCTGGCCCTGGTGGTCTTCGTAGGTCATGGTCGCAGGTACCACTTCGCAGACGTTGGGGATGGTCGACAGGTTGATCACCCGCTTGATGTCCAGGTTCATGGAGTAGTCGTACTGCTGGGCGACGGGCTCGCTGGAGACGGGTCTGGCCTCATCGGCGAGGGCGAACGAGGACATACCGACCAATGCAAGAATCAGTAATGGTTTCATGTGAGTTTGCCTTTTGAGCATTCAAGCTGATCGATTGACTTCTATAGCCGTGCCCGGCGCGGAGAAGTTGCCATCTGCGGTGAAGATGGCACGAAGTACCGATCCCGCTTCGTACTGCCAGTGGGGATGGCTAAAAGTCTACTCCCGGCCTGGAATAGTTGAACCCCGAACTCGGACATTCACCCTTGCCAGATATGCAACAATCTGCGACAAATTCACCGCAAAACATCGGGCCAGAGCCTCTGGCCACCTTTCAGGGCAGGGCGCGCAATTTCTGAAAATTTGTACTGTTCGAAACTTTCGGCCCCGGAACGCCGGCTGCTGGACCACTTTTACCGCCAGCACGGCTCACGCATGCGTGCTGCGGGCGATGCTGAGCTGTGGGTGGCGCGGGGCCCCGGCATCATCGCAGGCTTGAGCCTGAGCCCGGTGGGCGATGGCTTGTGGCTGACCGGGTTGTTCGTCGACCCGCAGCGGCGCAGCCAGGGCGTGGCCGGGCGGTTGGTCGAGGCGGCGCTGGCGCAGGCTGGCGGGCCCACCTGGCTGTTCTGCCACCCGGACCTTGCGCCCTTCTACCAGCGCCTGGGCTTCGACATGGCTCTGCAACTGCCGGAAACCCTGGCTGGCCGCCTGCAGCGCTACCAGCGCAGCAAACGCCTGGTGGCACTGCAACGAGGTCAGTCGTCGCTGGCGTCGAGCCCGGGGAACAGCACCTCGGTGTAGCCGAACCGGGAAAAGTCCTGGATGCGTGACGGGTAAAGCCGGCCGATCAAGTGGTCGCATTCATGCTGCACCACCCGCGCATGGAAGCCGTCGGCAAAACGGTTGATCGGGTTGCCCTGGGGGTCGATGCCTTCATAGCAGATGTGCTTGAAACGCGGTACCACACCGCGCAGGCCGGGCACCGACAGGCAGCCTTCCCAACCGTCCTCGATCTCGCTGGATGTGGGCGTGATGACCGGGTTGAGCAGGATAGTCTGCGGCACCGGTTCGGCATCCGGGTAACGCTCGCTGCGCTCGAAGCCGAAGATCACCAGTTGCAGGTCTATGCCGATCTGCGGTGCGGCCAGGCCGACACCGCCCACATGGCGCATGGTTTCGAACATGTCGTCGATCAGTTGCTGCAGTTCGGCGCTGCCGATCATGTGCTCGGGCACTGGCGGGGCGATGCGCAGCAGGCGTTCGTCGCCCATCTTGAGAATGTCACGGATCATCTGGGGTTCGGCTCTGAAGATTGGTGCTCGCTCGGAACGGGGTGCTCATGGCCCAGCACGGTAATGGTTTCGCGGGGTTTGTGCTCATCGACGTCCTTTTCGCCAGGGTTCTTGCCCTCGCTCGACATGTGCTCGATCACTGCGTTCATCTCCGCGCCCAGCAGCAAAACGGCAGCGGAGATATAGAAATACAGCAATAGCACGATGATTGCACCGATACTGCCGTACATCGCGTTGTAGTCGGCAAAGGTCTTCACGTAGTAGGCAAAGCCCAGCGACGCCAAGATCCACACCACCACCGCCAGCACCGAACCCGGGGTGATGAAGCGGAACTGCTGCTTCACATCGGGCATCACGTAGTAGATCAGCGCCACCGCCACCATCATCAGGATGATGATCGCCGGCCAGCGCAGGATGGTCCACACCGTGACGATCACCTCCTGCATGCCTACCTGGGCGGCAATCCACTCCATCACCTGCGGGCCCAGCACCATCAGCGCCGCTGCCACCAGCAACATGCCGGCAATGCCCACGGTATAGATGATCGACAACGGAATGCGCTTCCACACCGGGCGGCCCTCGGGCACATCGTAGGCGGCGTTCATCGCGCTCATCATCAGGCGCACACCAGCCGATGCGGTCCACAAGGCAATTACGATACCTACTGACAGCAGCCCGCCCTTGGACTGCTGCAACTGGTCGATCACCGGGTTGACCTGCTCCAGCGCCTGGGGTGGCAGCACCAGTTCCGATTGCAGGCGCAGCCAGGAGAAGAAGTCCGGCAGGTGCAGGAAACCGATCAGGGCGATCAGGAACAGCAGGAACGGGAACAACGAGAACAGCATCTGGTAGGCCAATGCGGAAGCGTAGGTCGACATCTCGTCGTCGAGGAATTCCTTGACGGTGCGTACCAGCACGCGGTGCAGGGGCAGGCCGCGCAGGTCGGGGAAAATCATAGCGTCTCCTTTCGCCGCTTGATTCGTGGGTACCACGGGTAAGTCTAATAGACCATGCCGCTGCTGTGCTGATCCCGGCCATGCTGCA
Source organism: Pseudomonas shirazica (assembly GCF_015168335.1). Taxonomy (NCBI): domain Bacteria; kingdom Pseudomonadati; phylum Pseudomonadota; class Gammaproteobacteria; order Pseudomonadales; family Pseudomonadaceae; genus Pseudomonas; species Pseudomonas shirazica. The sequence goes on along the minus strand of NZ_CP063456.1, from coordinate 970,385 downwards.
AGAATTTGCTTACGCCAGTAGCGGCCTCTTCGCGGGCACGCCCGCGAAAAGGCCGGGACAGGCCAGTCACATCAAGGTTTTTTCACCGCGTCCTTCACATTGCCCTTGATCTGTTGCCCCTCGCCCTTGAGCTCCTGCGCTTCACCCTCGGCCCGCAGCCGCTCGTTGTCGGTCACTTTGCCGACACCCTGCTTGACGTTGCCGATCGCTTCGTTGGCCAAGCCTTTCGCTTTGTCTTTGGTACCGCTCATGGCAAAACTCCTGCAATTGGGGGCACGTGGACCGTGCCGACAGTCGGTGGACCCGACGCCTTCGCCAAGCGTTCCAACAGTTTTTTCGCCTTCGAACCGAGCGGCAAGGCGGTTGGCAAACCTTGCTCCGCTACCCGCCACCCCTCACAATGCAGGCCTTCATAGCGTCAACCCGCAGGAACCTGCATGAAACTCGACAAACCCGCCGCCATCGCCCGGCGTAACGAAGCACTGGCCCGCCCGGTGCTGACCAGCAGCAACACCCTGTTCGCCATCCTCGACCGCAAGCGCAACCTGTGGTGGTTCGAGGTGCCGGTGGCGCTGCTGCGCAAGGGCCAGCCCGACTGGGTCAACCTGCTGCTGCACACCCCGGAAAGCGACGAGCTGCAGCACCTGAAGGTGCCGACCAACTTCCTGCGCGCTCACCAGGAACAGATGGAAGTGCGCAACCCCGGCAAGCGCCGCTCGACCATCAGCCTGGCCCTCAGCGCCGACCGCGACTCGCTGCTGCGCGACACCCGACCGGGTGGCGAGCAGCTGGACTTCCGTACCTTCGTGCAGGCCTGATCAGGCCTTTTCGATGCGATCGTCATGGATGACGATGCGGCCCTGCTTGAACAGCCCGCCAATGGCCTTCTTGAAGTTGCCCTTGCTGACGTTGAACAGCTTGCTGATCAGCGCCGGGTCGCTCTTGTCGCACACCCCCAGCACCCCACCTTCGGCCTCCAGGCGCGCCATGATCTGCTCCTGCAGGCTGTCGGCCAGGGCAGCACCCACCGGTTGCAGGCTCAAGGCGATCTTGCCGTCCGCGCGCACTTCCTTGATAAAGCCCTTCTCGTGCATGCCCGAGCGCAGGAACTTGAACACCTCGTTCTTGTGGATCAGGCCCCAGTGGCGGTTGTTGATGATCGCCTTGAATCCCATCGGTGTCTCGCCGGCCACCAGCAGCTCGACCGGCTGGCCCACCTGGTAGTCCGCCGGGGTACGGTCCAGGTAGCGGTCCAGGCGTGAGGTGGCGGTGATGCGGCGGGTGCGCTTGTCGAGATACACGTGTACCACGCAGTAGTCGCCGATTTTCAGCGGCCGCGCCTCTTCCGAGTACGGCATCAGCAGGTCCTTGGACAGGCCCCAGTCGAGGAAGATGCCGGCACCGTTGATATCCTTGACCTTGAGGCTGGCGAACTCGCCAACCTGCACCTTGGGCTTCTCGGTGGTGGCGATCAGCTGGTCTTCGCTGTCCAGGTAGATGAACACGTTCAGCCAGTCATCCACTTCGGTTTCGGCGTTTTTCGGGATGTAGCGCCCGGGCAGCAGGATCTCGCCGTCGGCGCCGCCGTTCAGGTACAGGCCGAAGTCCACGTGTTTCACGATTTGCAAACTGTTGTAACGCCCAAGCAGAGCCATTTCCGATGTTCCTCAAGACAAGGCGGCTATTCTACACCTGAAGCCAGCGCGCCGCCCGACCGCTGATGCAGTGGAACCGTCAGCGTTCCTCTTGCGTCTACCGACGGGCAAGCACCCGCAAGGAGCAGCCCATGCCGCTACGCCTGTCCAAAGCCCTGCTCGTCGCCATCGGCTGCGCCCTGGCCCTGGCCGCCTGCAGCCGTATCGACCTGGCCTACCGCAACCTCGACCGCCTGGTGCCGTGGTCGCTGGGCGACTACCTGGCCATGAACAGCGAGCAGAAGGCCATGCTTGACGACCGCCTGCGGGAGCACCTGGCCTGGCATTGCAAGACCCAGCTGCCTGGTTACCTCGACTGGCTGGACCGGGTACGCGGCATGGTCGCCGACGACCAGGTGACCGACCAATCCCTGCAGCAGCGTACCCGCGAAGCCCGCGAGGCGATTGGCCGGGTAGCCGAGGAAATCACCCCTTCGGCCACCGAGCTGCTGCGCGGCATGAGCGATGCCCAGGTGGCGGAGATGCGCGAGGCGTTCCGCGAAGACATCAGCGAACGGCAGAAGAAGTATGTGGATACGCCGTTGGACAAGCAGATCGCCCGCCGTACCGAACGCATGGAGAAACGCCTGACGCCGTGGTTTGGCGAGCTGACCGCGGTACAGAAGCAGCGCGTGCAGGCCTGGTCCCAGGCGCTGGGCGACCAGAACCGCGAATGGATCGCCAACCGCGCGCACTGGCAGCAGCAATTGCTGCTGGCGATGAACCAGCGCAACGACGCCAGCTTCGAGCCGCGCCTGGCAACGCTGTTGCAGCGCAAGGAGAGTTTGTGGACGCCGGAGTACCGGGCGGCGTATCAGAATACCGAGCAGCAGGCGCGCAGCTTGCTGGTGGACCTGGTGCACCAGAGTACCCCGCAGCAGCGGCGGTACCTGCTGGAACGGTTGAGCAAGGTGCGTACCGATTTCAGTGAATTGAAGTGTTTGAAGGGGTAATTGGGAAAAGCAGGCCCGGCCTCTTCGCGGGCTTGCCCGCTCCCACAGGAACCCACTGCCCTCGAGAGCTGTGATGTACCTGTGGGAGCGGGCAAGCCCGCGAAGAGGCCGGGCCTGCTAAAGCACAGTCACCGCCCCTTGCGCCTATACGGAAACACATCGATCACCTTCCCGTCACGAATCGCCGCCTGCAGCCCCTTCCAGTAATCCGCGTCGTACAACTCCCCATGCAGGCGGCTGAACAAGCGCCGCTGGCCGATATCGGCAAACAGGAACGGCGGAAACTCCTCGGGGAACACGTCATGCGGCCCGATCGAGTACCACGGCTCGCCCGACATCTCGTCCTCCGGGTAACGCGGCGGCGGGATATGGCGGAAGTTCACCTCGGTCAGGAAGCTGATCTCGTCATAGTCATAGAACACCACCCGGCCATGGCGGGTTACGCCAAAGTTCTTCAGCAGCATGTCGCCAGGGAAGATATTCGCCGCCGCCAGCTGCTTGATGGCCAGGCCGTAATCCTCCAGGGCCTCCAGCACCTGGCCCTCGCTGGCGTGTTCCAGGTACAGGTTCAGCGGCGTCATGCGCCGCTCGGTCCAGCAGTGGCGGATCAGCACCGTGTCACCCTCCAGCGCCACGGTCGATGGCGCCACCTCCAGCAGTTCGGCCAGGCACTCCGGCTCGAACTTGCTACGCGGGAATCGAAAATCGGCGAACTCCTGGGTATCGGCCATGCGCCCGACGCGGTCGACGCTTTTCACCAGCCGGTACTTGTCTATCACCGTGGCACGGTCGACCGTCTTCGACGGTGAAAAACGGTCCTTGATGATCTTGAACACGGTGTTGAAGCCCGGCAGGGTGAACACGCTCATGACCATGCCGCGCACCCCGGGCGCCATGACGAAGCGGTCGTCGCTGCTGGCCAGGTGGTTGATCAGCGCCCGGTAGAACTCCGACTTGCCATGCTTGTAGAAACCGATGGAGGTATACAGCTCGGCAATGTGCTTGCCCGGCAAGATGCGTTTGAGGAAGTTGACGAACTCCGCAGGCACCGGCACATCGACCATGAAGTACGAGCGGGTGAAGGAAAAGATGATCGACACCTCGGCCTCGTCGGTGATCAGCGCATCGGCCTCGATACCGTGCCCTTCGCGGTGCAGCAGCGGGATTACCAGCGGCCATTGCTCATCGCTGTTGAACAGACGGCCGACCAGGTATGCACCCTTGTTGCGGTAAAGCACCGGCACAAACAGCTCCAACGCCAAGGTCGGATCCTTGCATACCCAGTCCGGCAGGCAGTCGCGCAACTGATCCTCCAGGCGCACCAGGTCGCCCTCCAGGTCGCCGTACGGCACATCGAACGGGTAATCGCTGAACACCGCCCGCAGCAGGCCCTTGAGCCCACCGTCAGGCCGATAGGTACGGGTTTGCGCGGCGCGCTCACGGCTGCGCATGGACGGTCGGGTGGTGTGGATGAACATGCAGCCGTCGCTGATCAGGTCGTGGCTGAACAGGCTGCAGAACAGCGAGTTGTACCAGGTCTCGGACAGCTCGTCGTCCAGCCTTGGGTCGATCAGGTGGATATAGGCGTTCTTCACCAACGGCCATTGCTCCACATCCAGCAGCACGTCCTCGGCAAAGCTCTGGCGCAGCCAGCCGTTGACCTCGGCGACCTTCTCTTCATAGAGATTGATACGGGCGGCGGCGGCACGCTGGATATCCTGCCAGCGCGCCTGCTCGAAGCGCTGGCGGGCACCGAGGGTGATGCGCTGGAAGTGGTCGCGGTAGTCGTCGAAGCCGGCAAGGATCGTCCGGGCGATTTCGACAGCGGGCCAGGGCTGGGGCATGCGAGGACCTCGGTGCGGTGTTGAGTTACAGAGCTTAGTCGCCTCTTGGTTTTTGCGGAGCCTGTGCCGGCCTCTTCGCGGGCACGCCCGCTCCCACAGGATTACCACAGGGCCGAGCATTGCAGAGAACCTGTGGGAGCGGGCGTGCCCGCGAAGAGGCCGGCACAGGTTTACACCGCAAAAAAGCACAAGAATCCCCAACCCCCCTGGCGTACACTCGCGCCCCTGCCCTGCCTCCGGAGACCGTTGTGAGCCCCATCGCCCTAGCCCGCCTGCTGACCCTTGCCGCCGTCTGGGGGGCGAGCTTCCTGTTCATGCGCATCATCGCCCCCGAACTGGGCACGGTGCCGACGGCGTTCTTCCGCGTGTCCATCGCCTGCCTGGGCCTGGTTGCACTGCTCGCTGCCGCCCGCGTGCGCTGGGACTTCCAGGGCAAGCTCGGGGCCTGCCTGGTGCTGGGCATGATCAATTCCGGTATTCCCGCCACGTTCTACTCCGTGGCCGCCCAGGTGCTGCCCGCCGGCTACTCGGCAATCTTCAACGCCACCACGCCGCTGATGGGTGTGCTGGTCGGCGTGCTGTTCTTCCGCGAACCGATGACCCTGGCCAAGCTCTGCGGCATCTTCCTCGGCCTGTTCGGCGTCGGCATCCTCAGCGGTGCCGGCCCGGTGGCCCTGGACCTGGCCCTGCTGCAAGGCGCCCTCGCCTGCCTGGCGGCCACCACCTGCTACGGCTTTGCCGGCTTCCTCGCCCGCCGCTGGGTCAGCGGCCTGGACAGCCGCCTGTCGGCACTGGGCAGCATGCTCGGCGCCACCCTGATGCTGAGCCCGCTGTTCGCCTGGAGCGCGCTGAGCCAGCCACACGCCAGCTGGGGCGGCTGGCAGGTGTGGCTGTCGCTGCTCGGCCTGGGCCTGCTGTGCACAGCGTTCGCCTACATCCTGTACTTCCGCCTGCTGGAGGAGATCGGCCCGGTCAAGGCCAGTACCGTGACCTTCCTGATCCCGGTATTCGGCGTATTGTGGGGGGCATGGCTGCTGGACGAGCCGCTGTCGATGGCGCACCTGTACGGCGGTCTGCTGATTGGCGTGGCATTGTGGCTGGTGCTGCGTCCGGCCCGCAGCTGAAGCGGGGTACACAATGAACGACGCGTACAAGAAGGTCCTGTTCCGCCTGGAGCAGGACGAAAACGGCTACCCACCAGCCTCGGTCGAGGGCCTGTGGGCCAAGGCCGTGGAAGGCGGCTATGCCGTCGACAACATTCCCTTCCATGTCTACGGCATCGCCCCGGGCGACGTGATCGGCACCCGTGAGGAAGCCGGCGAAACCTGGTTCGCCGAACTGCGCCGCAGCAGCGGCAGCTCGGTGTTCCGGGTGATCGTCAAGCCCCCGGAAACCCTGGGCCAGGTACGCGCGGCCTTGCTCGATTTCGGCTGCAACTGCGAAACCGAGCAGGCGGTGAAGATGCTTGCGGTCGAGGTCCCGTCGCAGCGCTCGCTCGACACCTTGCTCTACTACCTGCTCACCCAGCGCGAAGCCGGCCTGCTGGACTTCGAGGAAGGCGTACTGCGCCACGCCATCCCCGAAGAGTTCCGCTAGGGCCTACGCCTCGGCCAGGCGCGCGGCGGGCTTGCGGAACACGAACAGCAGGCCCACCACGATCAGCCCCATGCCCAGCAGGCTGAGCGGCGCCAGGCGGTTACCGAAGATCAGCAGGTCCATCACCGCGGTCACTGCCGGCACCAGGTAGAACAGGCTGGTGACATTGACCAGGTTACCCTTGGCGATCAGCCGGTAAAGCAGCAGGGTCGCCAGCAGCGAGACCACCAGCCCCATCCACAGCAGCGCGCCGACGAAACCGCCAGTCCACTCCACATGCAGCGGCTGCAGCGGCGCGAACAGCGCGCACATGGCAAAGCCGGCCAGGTACTGCAGCGGCAGCGTGCCCATGGGGTTGTCGGTGATGCGCTTCTGCAGGATCGAGCCGAAGGTCATGCTGGCCAGCGCCAGCAAGGCGAACAACATCCCCGCCAACGATACCCCGCCCAGGTTGATGCCCTGGTAGACCACCATGATCAACCCGCCAAGCCCCAACCCGAGGCCGAACAAGCGGCTCCAGGAGCGCTGGCGCTCCATCAGCACCACGGTCAGGATCGGTTGTACCCCCATCACCGTGGCCATGATGCCGGGGGTGACATGGGTATCGAGCGCCAGCAGGTAGAAGATCTGGTAGGCGCCGAGCAGCACACAGCCGGTGCCCAGGGCCCGCAGGATGGCCCCGCGACTACGCGGCCAGCGCAGCCCCAGCAACGGGCCGATCAGCAGCAGCCCGGCCAGGGCCAGCGCCGAGCGCAACAGCAGGAAGGCAAACGGGCTGGCATGCGCCAGGCCGAGCTTGGAGACGATCGCCCCGCTGCTCCACAGCAGGACGAACAGGCTGGTAGTGGCCGCCGAGGCCACGGATGCTTTGCTAAAGACAGACATGTATTGCCACCTGATTCAAGGCGAATAAGCCAGACGGACGGCGTGCGCTTCAGCGTGGGAAGTCGCCGACCGTGTTCAGTAGGTTGCGTGTGCGAAGGGATGCGGCCAGAAGCCGATCAGCCCAGCACGACCACGCAAGGAGGCGGAGCTACGCCGCCTACAACGCCACTGACAGGTGGTGGTGGATAGTGACTGATCATCGCCGGCTGCTGGCAGCCACGCACGACCATGCCCGCGACTGGCGCGATGGCAAAGCTTGTGGTGGATGGGCTGGCTGGCATGAACAGGTCTTCGGGAAAAGAACAGTGGGCTGGACTATAGCCCGGTGTTTCCTGGCTGGCAACTACCCCGCCGGCCACAATCCCGTGTAGGAGCGGCCTTGTGTCGCGAGGGGGCGCGAAGCGGCCCCAGTTCTTTGCATCCACGCCGATATTGCCGGGGCCGCTTTGCGGCCCATCGCCGGCAAGCCGGGCTCCCACAAGTACGGCGCAGAACTCAAGATTTTCGCAGTCCTTGTGGGAGCCTGGCTTGCCGGCGATGGGCTGCGCAGCAGCCCCAGTGACGTTAACTGGCTGGTAAGGGGGCGCGTGTGTATTGGTTAATTTCTCACCACCCCGATTCGTCTGAATGCGAAACGCAGCCCGCATTCACCCGTTTCGAGGACCACCGATGAACGTATCCGCCTGGCTCTACCGGCCAGCCCAGATCACCTGCCTGCTGCTGGTCAGCGCCTACGCCCACGCCGCCAAGCCCGGCGACGTGTTCAAAGACTGCAAGGACTGCCCCGAAATGGTCGTGCTGCCCGCCGGCAGCTACGTGATGGGGGCCCCTGACGACGAAGTCGGCCGCCAGCCCGACGAGGGCCCGCTGCACACCGTGACCTTCGCCAAGCCCTTCGCGATGAGCCGCTATCAGGTCACCGCCGGCGAACTGGACGCCTATATCAAGGCCACCGGCACCGTCATCAAGAGCGGCGACGACCGCCCCGACCGCTGGTGCGAAGCCAGCAAGCCCAGCTACAAGCAAGGTCCCCGCCAGCCGGCGGTATGCATCGACTACGACGAAGTACAGGCCTACACCCGATGGCTGGCTGAAACCACCGGCAAGCCATACCGCATGGTCAGCGAAGCCGAACGCGAATATGCCGCACGTGCCGGTTCCAGCGGCCCGTTCCCCTTCCCCTTCGACGAACCGGGCAAATACGAGATCAGCAAACACGCCAATACCTATGGACCCAAGGACGGTTACACCTTCACCGCCCCGGTGGGCAGCTACCCGCCCAATGCCTTCGGCCTGTACGACATGCACGGCAACGTCTACGAATGGGTCGCCGACTGCTACCACGACAGCTACGAAGGCGCCCCCACCGACGGCAGTGCCTGGATCCAGGACCCCAAGTGCATCCGCGCGCACATGCGCGGCAACGACTGGGGCGAGCCCCCGATCTTCTCCCGCTCGGCCAACCGCAACGACCGCCTCAAGACCACCCGCGGTGACTTCCTCGGCTTTCGCGTAGCACGCGAACTGTGAAGTTGTGACGCGGTTAACGCAGCATCGCCCAAAAAAATCGCCAATAAGAATCGTTCCGGTTTTTCACAGGTGCTGCGTCATATAGCTGACATAGAAAAAAACCCTCTGCCAACGAGACCGCAATAGATGTCCAAGTCCCTCCCCGGCCCGCTCAACCCGCTTGCCAAAGCATTACTGATCCGTCATTCCCTTCGTCCCCAGCGCGCGCTCACACGCATCAGCCTGGGCCTGGCGATATCCGCTGCGATGGTTACCCAGGTGCAGGCACAGGAGTGGACCCTGGATATTCCTGCGCAGTCGATGAACTCGGCGTTGCAGGCACTGGCCAGGCAGACCGATACCCAGTTGCTGTACAGCCCGGAGGACATCAGTGGGCTGCGCTCCACGGCCCTCAAGGGCCGGCATGACCTGCAGTCTTCGTTGCGAACATTGCTGCAAGGCACCGGGCTGCGTTACCAGATCGATGGCAACACCGTGACGGTGACGGCCAGTTCGGGCGCACAGGCCGGCCAGGTCGAGCTTTCGGCGACCAACGTCAATAGCGTGGGCCTTGGTGCCACTACCGAAGGCACGGGCTCCTACACCACCGGTGTGACCAACACCGCCACCAAGATGAACCTGTCGATCCGTGAAACGCCCCAGTCGATCAGCGTGATCACCCGCCAGCGCATGGACGACCAGCAGCTCAACAGCGTGACCCAGGTGCTCAACCAGACCCCCGGCATCACCATGTCCCAGGACGGTGGCCTGCGCTACAACATCTATTCCCGCGGCAGTGCCATCAACACCTACCAGCTTGACGGCGTGACCACCACCCAGGAAAACCAGACCCGCAACATGCCCAGCACGTTGCTGGACATGACCCTTTACGACCGCGTCGAAATCGTCCGCGGCGCCACCGGCCTGATGACCGGCGCGGGTGAACCCGGCGGCGTGGTCAACCTCATTCGCAAACGCCCGACCCGCGAATTCCAGTCGCATATCCAGGGCACTGTCGGCTCCTGGGACTCCTACCGCAGCGAAGTCGATGTTTCCGGCCCCTTGACCGAGGGTGGCAACCTGCGCGGGCGCATGGTGGCGGCCAAGCAGAAAAGCGGCAGCTTTCGCGACTGGTACAAGGAAGACAAAGACATCCTCTACGGCGTTCTCGAAGCGGACCTGAACGACGACACCTTGGTACGTTTCGGCGTCGACTACCAGAAGTTCAAAGCCACCGGTTCACCGGGTGTACCGCTGTTGTTCACCAACGGCAAGCAGACCAACTTTTCCCGCTCTACCAGTTCCGGCGCCCGCTGGATGTACGACGAGCTGGAAACCACCAACTATTTCATGGCCGCCGAGCATACCTTCGCCAATGACTGGCAAATCAAGCTGGCCGCGAACTACATGGATTCCAATCGCGATAACTACAACGGCTCTTATCAGACCTCTTCGGGCCGAGCGTGGATCAATGAAGAAACCGGCGCTGCGCGAATGCTGCGTTACAACGCTGAAGCCGACCAGACCCAGCGTGGCCTGGACCTGACACTGCAAGGGCCTTTTTCCCTGTTCGGGCGTACTCACGAGTTCATCACCGGCTTCAACTACCAGGATTACAAGAACGATCACACCGGTTATGACGTCGGCACCACAACCGTCAACTTCTATGACTGGGACAACTACCTGCCTCGGCCAACCGAGACTGGCGCACTTGGGGAAATTCTCAACATCAAGAGCAGCCAGCGCGGCACCTACGCGGCATTCAAGTTCAACCTGATGGATGACCTGAACGTAATCGTAGGCGCGCGCACCTCCGACTATGACTACGACTATTACTACTGGCCTACCTCGTTCGGATCGCCGGACGTGAAGATGCACGAGCGGGGTGAAGTAACACCGTACGCGGGCATCATCTATGACCTGACCCCCGAGCAATCGGTGTATGCCAGCTATACCGATATCTTCAAGCCACAGTCCAACCTCGATCGTAACGGTTCGGTCATTGGCCCTGTCATAGGCAGCAACTACGAAGTGGGCTGGAAAGGGGCGTTCTACGACGGGCGTCTGAACGCCAGTACGGCACTGTTCCTGGTCAAGCGTGACAACCTGGCGGTGGAGGACAGCGGTGAGATCGTGCAAGGCACGCTCGACCAACAAGCCTACAAGGGCGCAAAGGGTACCGAGACCAAGGGTATCGACCTGGAGTTGTCGGGTGAGGTCTTGCCTGGTTGGCAAGTCATGACCAGTTACAGCCATGCCCGCACGGAAGACGCCGATGGCGTGCGCCAGCTGACGCAATATTCCATGGACACCTTCCGCTTCTGGAACACCTATCGCTTCCAGGGTGACTGGAACAGGCTGACCGTGGGTGGCGGGGTGTCCTGGAACTCCAGCATGTCGCTCTACTACAACAGCCTCAAAGCCCGAGCCACCCAGGATGACTACACGGTTGCCAGCCTGATGGCGCGCTATCAGGTCACCGACCATCTGGCCGCCACCTTGAACCTGAACAATATCTTCGACGAGAAGTACTACTCGGGTATCGGCGGCAGTGTTGGCCATTACGGTGACCCGCGTAATGCCACCATGAGCCTGCGCTACGACTTCTAGGCCGACAGCCACCTGTACCGTTGTAATCGAAGCGGCGTCATCCACACAGGATGACGCCGCTTTTTTTCGTCTCGGTGGCGACACTGCCGACATGAAAAAACCTGTGGGGCCCACGTTGAACGTGGGCCCCACAGGTCATTCAGCCGGCCCTGCCGGGTCAACCCATGACCGGCTCCGCCACCAGCCTGGCCGCGAGCCCCTCGATCACTTCCCGATGCTTGAGGATGTCATAGTGACCCGCTGCAACCGCGTGGTTCTCACCGCTCCCGTGAACCGCGAAGCGTTGGCCATGGTCACCTGCCCACCAGCACAAGGCAGCGGCGCGGGTTGCCGGCAATGCCGGCAACCGTTCCGACAACGCCTTGAGCCGCATCGCCACGGCAAAGGTGTGGGCCAGTTCAGCGCTTTCGACACTGGCGAAGGCCGACGCTACCTGCAGCCCCGAGCGTGCCTCTTCGATCAGCCGCTCAAGCAGCGGCACACCACTGCCCGCCGCAACCGCAGGCAGTACCAACTGCTCTTTTGCCAGCCCCAGCAGCACACTCAGGAAGCTGCCAAGGTCGGCACTCCAGTCCGCTGCCGGCGTCGCCGGCGCACCGGTTGGGATAAAACTGTCGACCAGGCCAAGCAACCATACTTGCTGGCCCTGGGCTTCCAGCTCCTGGGCCACCAGCACCGCCAGCGTGCCACCCAGCGACCAGCCGGCAAGCTGGTATGGCCCTTCGGGCTGCTTCTGGCGAATGTACTGGGCATAGTCGATCGCCATGGCCTGCAACGAATCATCCTGCCAGTTGCGATCGAGCAGCATGCGGCATTGCACGCCGTAGACGCTGCAATGCCCTTCCAGCCGGCGCGCCAGCGGCTCGTAGTCGAACACCGTGCCAAAGCCTGCATGCAGGCAGAACAGAGGCTTGGCCCCGGTTACCCGGCTGTTGAGCAGCAGCAGCGGATCAAGGGCGACGTCGCCATCGGTATAGCCGGAAAGCTCGCCAATGGTTGGCCTGGCAATGACATCGCGCAGTTTCAGCTCGATCGACAGGTCGGGCCGTGCTCGTACCTTCGACAGCATCTTCAGCACGCGCAGCGAATCGCCCCCCAACTCGAAGAAGTTGTCATCGACACCAACTTCATCCACCTCCAGCACTTCCCGCCAGATGGCCGCCAGCGCCTTCTCCGTGTCATCACGCGGAGCCACCCGCACCGGGCGCCCGGCCAACTCCGGGGCCGGCAGCGCATTGCGATCGATCTTGCCATTGGGCGTGAGTGGAAACGCCGGCAGCAATACCCACTGGGTCGGCACCATGTAGTCCGGCAGGTCGGCACGCAAGGCGTCACGCAATGGCGTAGCGGAAGTCACCCCATTGCCGGTGACCAGATACGCCACCAATTGCTTGCCGGTAGCGCCCTCCCTGGCCACCACCACAGCATCCCGCACATCCGCCAGATTACGCAGCCGTGCTTCGACTTCCCCAGGTTCGATACGGAAACCGCGAACCTTCAACTGGTTGTCCAGGCGGCCGATGAAATCGATCACGCCATCCGCACGACGACGCACCCGGTCACCGGTGCGGTACAGCCGCCCGCCCTGGGCAAACGGGTCGGCGACAAAGCGCTCGGCGGTCAGGGACGGACGCTGGTGATACCCGCGCGCCACACCCTCGCCACCAATGTAGAGCTCCCCGGCCACGCCATCGGGCACCGGGTTCAGGCCCTGGTCCAGCACATGCAGCGTGCGCTGGCCAACCCGCTCACCGATCGGCGCATACACCGCCTGGCATGACTGCTGTGCCGATACTTTCCACAACAGGGGGGTCACGACCGTTTCGGTAGGCCCGTAGCCATTGGTCAGGAACTGCGGGCGCAAGGTCCGCTTGACCAGTTCGAACAGTGCATCGGGCACCGCGTCACCGCCAAAGCAATAGATGCGCACCGGCGGTGCGGCTTCCTGCCGGGTTTGCGCGAACTCGGCCAGTTGCTGCAGATACGCCGGTGGGAAGCAGGCAATGTCGATGCGCTCGGCATGCAGTACCTGCCAGGTTTGCTCGGCAGTCCACAGCTGGCTACCGCGCACCACCAGGCAGCCGCCTGACGACAAGGTCGACAGCCAACGCTCCTGGGCACCGTCGAAAGCGAACGACATGAACAACAGCTCGCGAGTGCTGTCATCCATTTCGTAAAGGCGGGCGATTGCCTGGCAGTGCATGCCGATCTGCCCGTGACTGACCGCCACGCCCTTGGGCTTGCCGGTGGAACCAGAGGTATAGATCAGGTACGCCAGGTTGGTGTCGTGCACCATCACCTGAGGGGCATCGGACGGCAAGCTGGCGATAGCCAGAAGGTCCAGCTCCACGCAGTGCTCCACCCCGGCAAAACGCTGGCGCAAGCCGCTGCTGGTCACCAGCAGGTGCATGGCCGAATCCTCGACAATCCACTGCAAGCGATCCTGCGGGTAGTCGATATCCAGCGGCACATAGGCGGCGCCGGTTTTCATCACCGCCAGGAATGCCACGATCACCTCCACCGAGCGTTCCAGGGCGATGCCGACCGTAACCTCCGGGCGCGCCCCCAAGGCAATCAGGTGGTGTGCCAGGCGGTTGGCACGCTCATCCAGTTGGGCATAGCTCAACTGTCGCTCGCCACAGGCCACCGCAATTGCCTCTGGCCGCGCCTGGGCATGCCCGGCAATCAGCTCGGCCAGCCTTGGCATGGCCTGCTCGCATGGCTGCAAGCCGTTGCGAGCCTGGGCCTGCTGCGCTTGCGCCGGGGTCAGCATGTCCAGGCTGCCCACGGTGGCGTGAGGGTTGTCGAGCATGCCCTCGAGCAGCCGTTCGAAACTGCCACGAATGCTGTCGGTGGCTTGCTCCGTGAAGCGGTTGCGCAAGTAGAGGAACTCGACAGAGAGCGTCTCGCCCAGATGCACCGCCAGGTCCATGGCGTAGTTGGTCACGTCGCGGTTGCTCACCTCACCGAACTGCAGCGAGCCACCACCACCTTCCTGCAGGCGCTCGTCCACCGGGTAGTTCTCGAACACCACGATGCTGTCGAACAACGCTTGCCCTGCCTGCCCTGCCCAGCGTTGCACATCGGCCAAGGCTGCATGTTCGTGGTCGCGCAGTTCCAGGTTGCAGGCCTGCAGTTGCTGCAGCCAGTCGACAATCCGCTGCTGCGGTTGGGGCGTCTGCACCACCGGCAAGGTGTTGATGAACAAACCCAGCATTTCGTCGGCACCGGGCAAGCCGGCTGGCCGGCCCGCCACGGTGGCGCCGAAGCACACCGTGGCTTGCCCGGTATAGCGCTGAAGCAGCAGCAGCCAGGTCGCTTGGATCAAGGTGTTTGGGGTGATGCGCAAGCGCTGGGCCTGCTCGCGCAGTTGCCGGGTACGCGAGGCATCCCAACGCAGGTACAGCGCGGCGTGCCCCTGCAGGTCTGCCGCGGGGCGAGCCGCCAGGCTGTCCGCCAGCCAGGTGGGGCTTTCCAGCTCTTGCAGCTTGCCGCGCCAGAACTGCTCCAGCGCCGCCTTGGGCTGCCCGGCAAGCCAGCGGATGTAATCGCCAAACCGCCCTGCCGGCGCTCGCGCAGGGTGGCCATGGTAAGTCTGCAACACCTCGCCAAGCAGCCGCGAGGTACTCCAGCCGTCCATCAGTATGTGATGACGGGTCCACAGCAGGTGCAAACGTTCGTCGTCCAGCCGCACCAGGGTCAGGCGCATCAACGGTGCGACACTCAGGTCCAGGCCTTGTGCGGCATCGGCCTCGGCCAGCGCCTGCAGCATCTGCGCACTTACCGGACGATCGCGCCAGTCATGCACGACCACCGGCAATTCGACCTTGCGGTAGACAAGCTGCAAAGGTTCGGCCAAGTGGGGCGCCGACCAGAAGGCACTGCGCAGGATATCGTGGCAGTCGATCACCTGCTGCCAGGCTGCCACGAACCGTTCGATTTCCAGGCCTTTGACTTCCACCGAAGTCTGGTTTATGTAAAGCGCGCCTTCAGGCCCCTGCAGCGAATGGAACAGCATGCCCTGCTGCATCGGCGACAGCGGGTAGATATCGGCAACCTGCCGTGCAACTGCCGGCAGCTCATCCAGCTGTTGTTGGCGCAGCGCGGCCAGTGGGAAGTCCGAAGGCGTAACACCACGGTTGCCCGGCTCGCAGCAATGAGCGATCAGCGCGCCAAGCTCTGCGGCATAGTCATCTGCCAACTTTTGCATGACCGCTGTGTCGTAGCGCTGCGCACTGAAGGTCCAGCCAAGTTTCAGCTCGCCGCCGTATACCTGGCCGTTCAGGGCGATCTGGCTATCGAGTGGCGCATCGGCTGGTTTGGCCGCACCGCCGTATTCGCGCGCGGGTGCGAACAAGCCCGACTGCTCGTCGAAGCTACCGTCGAACTGCCCGAGGTAGTTGAACACGATCTCGCCCTGAGGCAACGCAGCCAGGGCCTCACGCGCACCAGCCGGCCCCATGTACTTCAGCGCGCCATAGCCAAGGCCTTTGTTCGGCACAGCCCGCAGCTGCTCCTTGACCGCCTTGATCGATTCGGCGATCCCGCCCAGCGGGCTCAGCTTCACTGGGTACATGCTGGTGAACCAGCCCACCGTGCGGCTCAGGTCAATGTCATCGAACAGGTCTTCCCGCCCATGGCCTTCCAGCCTGACCAGCACCTCCGGCCGCTCGGTCCAGCGGGCGATCACCCGAGCCAGGGCTGTCAGCAACAGGTCATTGATCTGCGTGCGATAGGCCGCAGGGGCATCGTGCAACAACTGCCAGGTGGCTTCGCGGCCCAGCCTCGTACTGACCGACGCAGCGTGCTGCTGCTGGTTGCCGCCCAGCGCATTGGCGCACGGCAGGTGGTCGCTGGTGCCTTGCAACTGCGCTTGCCAGTAGGCAAGTTCCGCTTGCAGCGCCTCGCTCTGGGCATAGGCCTGCAGGTGCTGCGCCCAGGTCTTGTAGGCGCTGGTCTTGGCTGGCAATTGCAGCGGCTGTCGGTTGCCCAGGGCCTGATAGGCCTGTTGCAGGTCCTCCAGCAACAGGCGCCACGACACGCCATCTACCGCCAGGTGATGAATGACCAGCAGCAGACGCTGGCTGCCATCGGGCAGGCTGGCCAGCAGCGCACGGACCAGCAAGCCTTGCTGCAGGTTCAGGCTGCGTTGGGCCTGTTCAGCAAGTGCGGCCAACGCCTCCTCGTCCGCGCACGCATGCTCCCAGAGTATCCGCGCCTGCCGCTGTGGCTTGTACTCGGCTTGCCAGACCCCCTCCTGCTGCTCGAAGCCCAGGCGCAGTGCATCATGATGGGCGACCAGTGCCAGCAACGCATCGTGCAGGCGGTCCGCTTGCAGGGGTTCGCTGGGTGTCAGCAGAATCGACTGGTTCCAATGCCCACGCTCGCCAATGTCGGCCTCGAAGAACCATTGCTGAATCGGTGTCAGCGGTGTGCTGCCCGTGATCGGCCCTTGCTCGCCAATACCTTCGACAACACGCCGCGCCACCGTGGCCAGGCCTTGTACGGTCTGATGCTGGAACAGTTGCTTGGGGGTGAACTGCACGCCGGCCTGGCGGGCCTTGCCCACGACCTGCAGGGAAACGATGGAATCGCCACCCAGTTCGAAGAAGTTGTCGTCCAGGCCTACGCGCTCCAGTTTCAGCACATCGGCCCAGATCGCCGCGATCTGTTGTTCCAGTTCGCTCTGCGGGGCCACATATGCCGCTTGCAGCAGGCTGGCGTCCGGTTGCGGCAGCGCACGGCGGTCCAGCTTGCCGTTGGCGGTCAAGGGCAGTTTGGCCAGGAATAGCAGGTGGGCCGGCACCATGTAGTCCGGCAGGCTCGCCTTCAGCGCAGTGCGCAGCGCCTCGCGCTCGGCAGCCTGGGCCTCGGTGCTGGCCATCACGACCGCATCGGCAGGCACCACATAACCCACCAGCTGCTTGCCGCCCGGGCCGTCCTGGGCCAGTACCACGCCCTGGGCCACGCTGGCCTGCGCCTGCAGCCGCGCCTCGATTTCGCCCAGTTCGATGCGAAAACCTCGAATCTTCACTTGATGGTCGATCCGCCCCAGGTACTCCACCACCCCCGCGCCGCCGTAGCGGGCCAGGTCGCCCGAGCGGTACAGGCGGCCACCCTGGCTGTCGAACGGGTTCGGCACGAAGCGCTCGGCGGTCAGCCCCGGGCGCCCGTGATACCCCCGCGCCAGGCCCGCCTGGCCGATCACCAGCTCGCCGTGGCTGCCCGGGACCACCGGGTTCAGCGCGGCATCCAGCAGGTACCACGACAGGTCCGGGATCACCTCGCCGATCGGGCTGCTCGCGCCCTTGGCCAGGTCGGCCTGGGTGATCGGCCGGTAGGTCACGTGCACCGTGGTTTCGGTGATGCCGTACATGTTGATCAGCCGTGGCTGCTGGTCGCCGAACACCTCGAACCAGGGCTCGAGGCTGCTCACATCCAGCGCTTCGCCGCCGAACACCACATGCCGCAGGGCCAGGCCCTGCCCCTGACGCGCTGCCGCGCAGGCCACCGGGATCAACTGGCGGAACGCCGACGGCGTCTGGTTCAGCACCGTTACCCGCTCGCGCTGCAGCAGCGCATGGAAGTCCTCGGTGGAACGCGCCACGTCCTTGGCCACCATCACCGCCCGGCCGCCATACAACAGCGCGCCGAACAGCTCCCATACCGAGAAGTCGAAGGCATAGGAGTGGAACACCGTCCACACGTCACTGGCATCGAAACGGAACCAGTCCTGGGTCGCCGCGAACAGCCGGACCACGTTCTGGTGCGGCAGCAGCGTACCCTTGGGCTTGCCGGTGGAGCCGGAGGTGTAGATCACGTAGGCCAGGTTCTGCGGGGCTACTTCGATATTCGGGTTGGCATCGCTGTAGCCGGTCAGGTCTTCGACATCCAGATCCAGGCTGTGCAGGCCAACCGGGATCGGCAGGGCTTTGCGCAGGTGCGACTGGGTCAGCAGCAAGGCGATGCCACTGTCGGCAAACATGTAGCTGAGGCGGTCTTCCGGGTACTCCGGGTCCAGCGGCACATAGGCACCACCGGCCTTGAGAATGCCCAGCAGGCCGACCACCATGTCCAGGCTGCGCTCCATGGCGATGCCTACCAGCACATCAGGGCCAACGCCGCGCTCGATCAGCTTGTGCGCCAGCTGGTTGGCCCGGCGGTTCAGTTCGCCATAGCTCAGGGTCTGCTCGCCGAAGGTGACTGCCGGGGCTTCGGGGGCGGCGACCACTTGGGCCTCGATCAGCTCATGAATGGTTCGCTCATCCGGGAAGGCGACGGTGTTGCGGTTCCAGTCACGCAGCACGGCCTGCTGCTCGTCCTCGCCCAGCAATGGCAGCTCACTGATGCGTTGCCCGGGCTGGCGCACGATAGCTTCCAGCAGGTTGAGCCAATGCCGCGCCATGCGCTCGATGGTGCTGGCGTCGAACAGGTCGGTGGCGTACGTCAACGAAGCCCCGATGCCCTTTTCATGCTCGGAGGTGTCCAAAGCCAGGTCGAACTTGGCGGTGTGGTTGTCCCAGGCCAACTCCTCCATCTCCAGCCCCGCTATACGTCGGGGCTCGCCCTTGGCCTGGGTCTGATGGTTGTACAACACCTGGAACAGCGGATTGTGGCTCAGGTTGCGCTCCGGTTGCAGCGCATCGACCAGCTGTTCGAACGGCAGGTCCTGATGGGCCTGGGCACCCAGGGCACGTTGCCTGACCTGTTGCAGCAGCTCGCTGAACGTCAGTTGCACATCGAACTCGGCACGCAGCACCTGGGTGTTGACGAAGAAGCCGATCAAGCGCTCGGTCTCGACCCGGTTACGGTTGGCAATCGGTACCCCAACGCGGATATCAGCCTGGCCCGAGTAGCGATGCAGCAGGGTCTGGAAGCTGGCCAGCAGCAGCATGAACGGCGTCACGCCCTGCTGCTGGGCAACCCTTTTCAGGTTGTTGGCCAGCCCATCGCCCAGCACGATCGGCAACCGTGCCCCTCTGTGGCTCGGCATGGCCGGGCGCGGATGGTCCAGCGGCAGCTCCAGCACCGGTTGCTCATCACCCAATTGTTCGGTCCAGTAGGCCAGCTGCCGCGCCTGCTCGCCGGCTTCCATCCAGCTACGCTGCCAAATGGCATAGTCGGCATACTGGATCGGCAGGGCCGGCAGTTGCGTTACCTGGCCCTGGCTGAAACCTTGATAGAACTGCACCAGCTCATTGACCATCACTGGCATCGACCAGCCGTCGGCGACGATATGGTGCAGGGTCAGCACCAGCACGTGCTGGTCCGCCGCCAGGCGCAGCAACCGGGCCCGCAGCAGCGGCCCCTGCTCCAGGTCGAACGGTTGCCCTGCCTCGGTCTCGACCCAGGCCCGCACAGCGGCCTCGTCGGCGTTTGCCTGCTCTTCGATGACCAGCTCGAACGGCAGCTGGCCATGAATGACCTGCACCGCCTGCTCACCGTCGCGACGGAACGTGGTACGCAGCGTTTCATGTCGCTCGATCAAGGCCGCGAAGGCCAGTTGCAGAGCTGTGGTATCCAGATTCCCCTTGAATTTCAAGGCAGCCGGGATGTTGTAGGTGGCACTGGCAGGCTCCCATTGCCACAGGAACCACTGCCGTTGCTGGGCGTATGAAAGCGCCGGCAACGGATGCTCACCGCGCACCTCGGGGATCGGCAACTGGGCCAGGCTCATGCCCTTCGCCGCCAGTTTCTCGAGGAAGAGTTTGCGCTGTGGCAGCGGCAGGCCGATGAAGCGCTGCACCAGGGCCATGTTTCTGTTATCCGTTTGCATTTCAGACTGCCTCAAGCTCGCTCATGAAGTCCTGGAGTTCATCCAGGTCTGCATCGCTATGGGTATTCAAGCTATTGATCATTGCTGCGTAGTCCTGCAGCGTTTGCGCCTGGAACAACAACGCCAGGGGCAGGCTCGTGCCAAGCTCGACCTGTAGCCGTGCCATGACCTGGGTAGCCAGCAAGGAGTGCCCACCCAGTTCGAAGAAGTTGTCGCCCAGGCCTACCCGCTCCAGTTTCAGCACATCGGCCCAGATCGCCGCGATCCGTTGTTCCAGTTCGCTTTGTGGCGCGTGGTACGCGCGCTGCAACTGGCTGGCATCCGGTTGCGGCAGCGCACGGCGGTCCAGCTTGCCGTTGGCGGTCAACGGCAGTTTGGCCAGGAACAGCAGGTGAGCCGGCACCATGTAGTCCGGCAGGTTCGCCTTCAGCGCAGTGCGCAGCGCCTCGCGCTCGGCAGCCTGGGCCTCGGTGCTGGCCATCACGGCCTCATCGGCAGGCACCACATAACCCACCAGCTGCTTGCCGCCCGGGCCGTCCTGGGCCAGTACCACGCCCTGGGCCACGCTGGCTTGCGCCTGCAGCCGCGCCTCGATTTCGCCCAGTTCGATGCGAAAACCTCGAATCTTCACCTGATGGTCGATCCGCCCCAGATACTCCACCACCCCCGCGCCGCCGTAGCGGGCCAGGTCGCCCGAGCGGTACAGGCGGCCACCCTGGCTGTCGAACGGGTTCGGCACGAAGCGCTCGGCAGTCAGTCCCGGGCGCCCGTGATAACCCCGCGCCAGGCCGGCCTGGCCGATCACCAGTTCGCCATGGCTGCCCGGGGCCACCGGGTTCAGCGCGGCATCCAGCAGGTACCACGACAAGTCCGGGATCACCTCGCCGATCGGGCTGCTCGCGCCCTTGGCCAAATCGGCCTGGGTGATCGGCCGGTAGGTCACATGCACCGTGGTTTCGGTGATGCCGTACATGTTGATCAGCCGTGGCTGCTGGTCACCAAACGCTTCGAACCAGGGGGCGAGGCTGCTCACGTCCAGCGCTTCACCGCCGAACACCACGTGCCGCAAGGCCAGGCCCTGCCCCTGCCGCGCTGACGCGCAGGCCACCGGGATCAACTGGCGGAACGCCGACGGCGTCTGGTTCAGCACCGTCACCTGCTCGCGCTGCAGCAGCGCATGGAAGTCCTCGGTGGAGCGCGCCACGTCCTTGGCCACCATCACCGCCCGGCCGCCATACAACAGCGCGCCGAACAGCTCCCATACCGAGAAGTCGAAGGCGTAGGAGTGGAACACCGTCCACACGTCACTGGCATCGAAGCGGAACCACGCCTGCGTCGCCGCGAACAGGCGGACCACGTTCTGGTGCGGCAGCAGCGTGCCCTTGGGCTTGCCGGTGGAGCCGGAGGTGTAGATCACGTAGGCCAGGTTCTGCGGGGCTACCGTAACCCCGGGGTTGGCGCCGCTGTAGCTGGCCAGAGCTAGCTCATCCAGCTCCAGGCACTCGATGGCGACTGGAATTGGCAGCACCTCACGCAGGTGTGCCTGGGTCAGTAATAAAGTGATGCCGCTGTCGGCGAACATGTAGCTGAGGCGATCTTCCGGGTATTCCGGGTCCAGCGGCACATAGGCACCGCCGGCCTTGAGAATGCCCAGCAGGCCGACCACCATTTCCAGGCTGCGCTCCATGGCGATGCCCACCAGCACATCCGGGCCAACGCCACGCTCGATCAGCTTGTGCGCCAGCCGGTTGGCCCGGCGGTTCAGTTCGCCGTAGCTCAGGGTCTGCTCGCCGAAGGTGACTGCCGGGGCTTCGGGGGCGGCGACCACCTTGGCCTCGATCAGCTCATGAATGGTTCGCTCATCCGGGAAGGCGACGGTGTTGCGGTTCCAGTCACGCAGCACAGCCTGCTGCTCGTCCTCGCCCAGCAACGGCAGCTCGCTGATGCGCTGGCCCGGTTGGTGCACAATGGCTTCGAGCAGGTTGACCCAGTGCCGCGCCATGCGCTCGATGGTGCTGGCATCGAACAGGTCGGTGGCATAGATCAGTGCCGCACCGATCCCCTGCCCGTCTTCGTAGGTATCCAGGCTCAGGTCGAACTTGGCGGTGTGAGTGCTCCAGTCCAGGCCGGACATTTCCAGGCCCGGCAAGCGGTGCTGGCTGCCCTTGAGCTCGGTCTGGTGGTTGTACAGCACCTGGAACAACGGGTTGTGCCCAAGGTTGCGCTCAGGCTGCAAGGCTTCGACCAGTTGCTCGAATGGCAGGTCCTGGTGGGCCTGCGCGCCCAGAACACGTTGCTTGACCTGTTGCAGCAGCTCGCCGAACGTCAGCTGCATATCGAACTCGGCACGCAGCACCTGGGTGTTGACGAAGAAGCCGATCAGGCGCTCGGTCTCGACCCGGTTGCGGTTGGCCGTGGGCACACCAACACGGATGTCGGCCTGGCCCGAGTAGCGATGCAGCAAGGTCTGGAAGCTGGCCAGCAACAGCATGAACGGCGTCACGTTCTGCTGCTGGGCAACGCGCTTGAGGTTGGCCGCCAGCTCATTGCCCAACTCAATCGGCCAACGCGCGCCTTGATGGCTCGGTACAGCCGGGCGCGGATGATCCAACGGCAGCTCCAGCACCGGTTGCTCATCACCCAATTGTTCGGTCCAGTAGGCCAGCTGCCGCGCCTGCTCGCCGGCCTCCATCCAGTTGCGCTGCCAAACGGCAAAGTCCGCGTACTGAATCGGCAGGACCGGCAGCGTCGGCGCCTGGCCTTGGCTGTAGCCCGCATACAGTTGCACCAGCTCTTCGACCAGCACCGGCATCGACCAGCCATCGGCGACGATATGGTGCAGGGTCAGCACCAGCACGTGCTGGTCCGCCGCCAGGCCCAGCAGCCTGGCCCGCAGCAGCGGCCCCTGCTCCAGGTCGAACGGTTTCCCTGCTTCGGCTTCGACCCAGGCCCGCACAGCGGCCTCGTCGGCGTGCGCCTGCTCCTCGATGGCCAGCTCGAACGGCACTTGATCATGAATGACCTGCACTGCCTGCTCGCCATCCAGGCGGAAGGTGGTACGCAGGGTTTCGTGACGCTCGATCAAGGCGCCGAAAGCCTGTTGCAGGGCGGCGACATCCAGCGCCCCGGCCAGCTTCAGTGCGGCCGGAATGTTGTAGGTGGCGCTGTGCGGTGCCCATTGCCACAGGAACCACTGTCGTTGCTGGGCGTAGGAAAGCGCCAGCGGCTGCTTCCGGGAAACCCGTGCAATGACGGCAGAGCAAGCCTGCTCACCTTGCGCTGCAAGCCTGGCGAAGTCGGCCAGGCTCGACGTTTCGAACAGCGCACGCAACTGCAGCTCCACGCCCAGGCTCTGACGTACCCGGGAGATCACCTGGACGGCAAGCAAGGAATGCCCACCCAGTTCAAAGAAGTTGTCGCCCAGGCCCACCCGCTCAAGCTTCAGCACATCGGCCCAGATTGCCGCGATCTGTTGTTCCAGTTCACTCTGCGGGGCCACGTATGCCGCTTGCAGCAGACTGGCGTCCGGTTGCGGCAATGCACGGCGGTCCAGCTTGCCGTTGGCGGTCAAGGGCAGTTTGGCCAGGAATAGCAGGTGGGCCGGCACCATGTAGTCCGGCAGGCTCGCCTTCAGCGCAGTGCGCAGCGCCTCGCGCTCGGCAGCCTGGGCCTCGGTGCTGGCCATCACGACCGCATCGGCAGGCACCACATAACCCACCAGCTGCTTGCCGCCCGGGCCGTCCTGGGCCAGTACCACGCCCTGGGCCACGCTGGCCTGCGCCTGCAGCCGCGCCTCGATTTCGCCCAGTTCGATGCGAAAACCTCGAATCTTCACTTGATGGTCGATCCGCCCCAGGTACTCCACCACCCCCGCGCCGCCGTAGCGGGCCAGGTCGCCCGAGCGGTACAGGCGGCCACCCTGGCTGTCGAACGGGTTCGGCACGAAGCGCTCTGCGGTCAGCCCCGGGCGCCCGTGATACCCCCGCGCCAGGCCCGCCTGGCCGATCACCAGCTCGCCGTGGCTGCCCGGGACCACCGGGTTCAGCGCGGCATCCAGCAGGTACCACGACAGGTCCGGGATCACCTCGCCGATCGGGCTGCTCGCGCCCTTGGCCAGGTCGGCCTGGGTGATCGGCCGGTAGGTCACGTGCACCGTGGTTTCGGTGATGCCGTACATGTTGATCAGCCGTGGCTGCTGGTCGCCGAACACCTCGAACCAGGGCTCGAGGCTGCTCACATCCAGCGCTTCGCCGCCGAACACCACATGCCGCAGGGCCAGGCCCTGCCCCTGACGCGCTGCCGCGCAGGCCACCGGGATCAACTGGCGGAACGCCGACGGCGTCTGGTTCAGCACCGTCACCTGCTCGCGCTGCAGCAGTGCATGGAAGTCCTCGGTGGAACGCGCCACGTCCTTGGCCACCATCACCGCCCGGCCGCCATACAACAGCGCGCCGAACAGCTCCCACACCGAGAAGTCGAAGGCGTAGGAGTGGAACACCGTCCACACGTCACTGGCATCGAAGCGGAACCAGTCCTGGGTCGCCGCGAACAACCGGACCACGTTCTGGTGCGGCAGCAGCGTGCCCTTGGGCTTGCCGGTGGAGCCGGAGGTGTAGATCACGTAGGCCAGGTTCTGCGGGGCTACGTCGATATTCGGATTGGCATCGCTGTAGCCGGTCAGGTCTTCGACATCCAGATCCAGGCTGTGCAGGCCAAGCGGGATCGGCAGGGCTTCACGCAGGTGCGACTGGGTCAGTAATAAAGTGATGCCGCTGTCGGCGAACATGTAGCTGAGGCGATCTTCCGGGTATTCCGGGTCCAGCGGCACATAGGCACCACCGGCCTTGAGAATGCCCAGCAGGCCGACCACCATGTCCAGGCTGCGCTCCATGGCGATGCCCACCAGCACATCCGGGCCAACGCCGCGCTCGATCAGCTTGTGCGCCAGCTGGTTGGCCCGGCGGTTCAGTTCGTCGTAGCTCAGGGTCTGCTCGCCGAAGGTAACTGCCGGGGCGTCGGGGGCGGTGGCCACCTGGGCCTCGATGAGCTCATGGATGCTGCGTTCATCCGGGAAGGCGGCGGTGTTGCGGTTCCAGTCACGCAGCACGGCCTGCTGCTCGTCCTCGCCCAGCAACGGCAGCTCGCTGATGCGCTGGCCCGGTTGGCGCACGATAGCTTCCAGCAGGTTGAGCCAATGCCGCGCCATGCGCTCGATGGTGCTGGCGTCGAACAGGTCGGTGGCGTACGTCAACGAAGCCCCGATGCCCTTTTCGTGCTCGAATGTGTCCAGAGACAGGTCGAACTTGGCTGTATTCGTGCTCCACTCCAAGCCGGACATTTCCAGGCCCGGCAAGCGGTGCTGGCTGCCCTTGAGCTCGGTCTGGTGGTTGTACAGCACCTGGAACAACGGGTTGTGCCCAAGGTTGCGCTCAGGCTGCAAGGCTTCGACCAGTTGCTCGAATGGCAGGTCCTGGTGGGCCTGCGCGCCCAACGTGCGCTGGCGTACCTGTTGCAGCAGCTCGCTGAACGTCAGTTGCACATCGAACTCGGCCCGCAGTACCTGGGTGTTGACGAAGAAGCCGATCAGGCGCTCGGTCTCGACCCGGTTGCGGTTGGCCGTGGGCACACCAACACGGATGTCGGCCTGGCCCGAGTAGCGATGCAGCAGGGTCTGGAAGCTGGCCAGCAGCAGCATGAACGGCGTCACGCCCTGCTGCTGGGCAACGCGCTTGAGGTTGGCCGCCAGCTCATCGCCCAACTCAATCGGCCAACGCGCGCCTTGGTGGCTCGGTACAGCCGGGCGCGGATGGTCCAACGGCAACTCCAGCACCGGTTGCTCATCACCCAATTGTTCGGTCCAGTAGGCCAGCTGCCGCGCCTGCTCGCCGGCCTCCATCCAGTTGCGCTGCCAAACGGCAAAGTCCGCGTACTGAATCGGCAGGACCGGCAGCGTCGGCACCTGGCCTTGGCTGTAGCCCGCATACAGTTGCACCAGCTCTTCGACCAGCACCGGCATCGACCAGCCGTCAGCGACGATATGGTGCAGGGTCAGCACCAATACATGCTGGTCCGCCGCCAGGCCCAGCAGCCTGGCCCGCAGCAGCGGCCCCTGCTCGAGGTCGAACGGTTTCCCTGCTTCGGCTTCGACCCAGGCCCGCACAGCGGCCTCGTCGGCGTGCGCCTGCTCCTCGATGGCCAGCTCGAACGGCACTTGATCATGAATGACCTGCACTGCGTGCTCGCCATCCAGGCGGAAGGTGGTACGCAGGGTTTCGTGACGCTCGATCAAGGCGCCGAAAGCCTGTTGCAGGGCGGCGACATCCAGTGCCCCGGCCAGCTTCAGTGCGGCCGGAATGTTGTAGGTGGCGCTGTGCGGTGCCCATTGCCACAAGAACCACTGCCGTTGCTGGGCGTAGGAAAGCGCTAGTGGCTGAGCCCTGCTCACGCATTCGATGACAGCAGCCTGTGCCCGTTCACCGTGCTCGACACGTTTGGCAAAGTCCCTCAACACCGGAGCCTCGAACAGGGTAAGCAACTGCACGTCCAGCCCCAGGTGCTGACGAATGCGGGCAATCACCGAAACTGCCAGCAGAGAGTGCCCTCCCTGCATGAAGAAATGGTCGTCGAGGCCAACCCTCTCCAGCTTCAGCACATCGGCCCAGATCGCCGCGATCTGCTGCTCCAGCGCGCTCTGCGGGGCGATGTATTCACCCTGAGACTGGCTGGCATCCGCCTGCGGCAGGGCCTTGCGGTCCAGCTTGCCGTTCGGCGTCACCGGCAGCTTGCCGAGCAGCAGCAGGTGCGCCGGCACCATGTAGTCCGGCAGGCCGGCCTTCAGCGCCTCGCGCAGGCTGTCGCGCAATGCGCCTTCGTCTTGCCTGCTGTCGGCTGGCACCACATAGCCCACCAGCTGCTTGCCGCTTGGCCCGTCCTGGGCCAGCACCACGGCTTCCTGCACACTCGGCAGCTCCAATAGACGCGCCTCGATCTCGCCCAGTTCGATGCGCAGGCCGCGGATCTTCACCTGGTGGTCGATGCGCCCGGCGTAGTCGATCACCCCATCGGCGCGGTAGCGCGCCAGGTCGCCGGTGCGGTACAGGCGCCCGCCATTGTCGCTGAACGGGTCCGGCACGAAGCGTTCGGCGGTCAGCGCCGGGCGTTGGTGGTAACCACGGGCCAGGCCGACACCGCCGAGGTACAGCTCGCCGGCACTGCCGCGCACCGCCGGTTGCAGGCTGCCTTCGAGGATATGGGTCTTGAGGTTGTCGATCGGCTGGCCGATCGGCACGCTGATGCTTTCGTCCGGCTGGCAGGTCCAGTGGGTCACGTCGATCGCCGCCTCGGTCGGGCCGTACAGGTTGTACAGGCCCGCCGCCGGCAGGCGTTGCAGGGTTTGGCGGGCCAACTCGGCCGGCAACGCTTCACCGCTGCACACCACGCGCTTGAGGCTGACGCAGCTTTCGACCGCTTCGTGGGTCATGAACGCCTGCAGCATCGACGGCACGAAGTGCAGCGTGCTGATGCCGTGGTGGTTGATGGTTTCGACCAACAACTGCGGGTCGCGGTGCGCGCCGGGCTGGGCCATGACCAGGCGCGCGCCGGTCATCAGCGGCCAGAAGAACTCCCACACCGACACGTCGAAGCTGAACGGGGTTTTCTGCAGCACGCTGTCGCTGGCGTCCAGGCCGTAGGCCTTCTGCATCCAGCACAGGCGGTTGACCAGCGCCTGATGGCTGTTGCCAGCACCTTTCGGGCGACCGGTGGAGCCGGAGGTGTAGATCACGTAGGCGAGGTTCAGCGGGGCCACGTCGATGTTCGCGTTGGCATCGCTGTAGCCATCTAAGTTCTCGGTGTCCAGGTCCAGGCTGCGCAGGCCGGCCGGGATCGGCAGGGCTTCATGCAGGTGCGACTGGGTCAGCAGCAAGGCGATGCCGCTGTCCTCGAACATGTAGCTCAGGCGATCCTGGGGGTATTCCGGGTCCAGCGGCACATACGCGCCGCCGGCCTTCACGATGCCGAGCAAACCGATGACCATCTCCAGGCTGCGCTCCATGGCGATGCCCACCAGCACATCCGGCCCCACGCCCTGCTCGCGCAGCTTGTGCGCCAGCTGGTTGCTACGGCGGTTGAGCTCGGCATAGCTCAGGGTCTGCTCGCCAAAGGCCAGCGCCGGGGCGTCCGGGGTGGCGAGGACCTGGGCTTCGATGAGCTGATGGATGCTTTGCCCTGCCGGGTAGTCCGCTTCGGTGGCGTTCCAGCCGCGCATGATGATGTGCCGTTCAGGCTCGTCCAGCAGCGGCAGGTCGGCAACCCGCTGCCCAGGTTCACATACGATCCCCTGCAGCAGGTTCAGCCAATGCCGGGCCATGCCCTCGATCGTCGCGGCGTCGAACAGGTCGGTGGCGTAGGTCAGTGCCGCGCCAATGCCTTGCTCGTGCTCGAAGGTATCCAGGGCCAGGTCGAACTTGGCGGTATGGTTGTCCCAGACCAGCTCTTCCATCTGCAGCCCTTGCAAACCAACACGTTCACCCTTGGCCTGGGTCTGGTGGTTGAACATCACCTGGAACAGCGGGCTGTGGCCCAGGTTACGCTCGACCTGCAAGGCCTCGACCAACTGCTCGAACGGCAGGTCCTGATGGGCCTGGGCGCCCAGTGCGCGTTGCTTCACCTGCTGCAGCAGGTCAATGAAGGTCATCTGCAGGTCGAACTCGGCCCGTAGCACCTGGGTGTTGACGAAAAAGCCGATCAGGCGCTCGGTCTCGACCCGGTTGCGGTTGGCAACCGGTACACCGACGCGGATATCTGGCTGGCCGCTGTAGCGGTGCAGCAGCGTCTGGAAGCTGGCCAGCAACAGCATGAACGGCGTCACGCCCTGCTGCTGGGCCAGCTGCTTGAGCGCCCCGGCCAGTTGCTGGTCCAACGCGACCTTTATCCGTGCGCCCTGATGACTGCTCACGGCGGGCCGCGGGCGGTCGGTGGGCAGCGCCAGCACGGGCTGCTCCTCTCCCAGTTGCGCGGTCCAGTAGGCCAGTTGCTTTTCCTGCTCGCCGGCCTCCATCCAGTTGCGCTGCCAGGTGGCGTAATCGGCGTACTGCACCGGCAGTGTCGGCAACTCCACGGGTTGGCCCTGGCTGTAGCCGTGGTAGAGCTGCACCAGCTCGTTGACCATTACCGGCATCGACCAACCGTCGGAGACGATGTGGTGCAGGGTCAGCACCAGCACATGTTCGTCTGCTGCCAGGCGCAACAGGCGCACACGCAACAGCGGGCCCTGCTGCAGGTCGAAAGGCAGGTGGGCTTCGGCCTCGACACGCTGACGCAGGTAGCTGTCATCGGCCTGCACCAGCACTTCAACGGCCAGTTCGAAAGGGACATGTGGGTGGATCACCTGAACCGCCTGTTCCCGTTCCAGGCGGAAGGTGGTACGCAGCGTTTCGTGGCGCTTGATCAGGGCCTCGAAACTGCGCTGCAGGGCTTGGGTATCCAGGTGGCCTTTGAAACGCAAGACGGACGAGAGGTTGTACGCGCTGCCCACCTCGCCCAATTGCGACAGTATCCACAGGCGCTGCTGAGCGTAGGAAAGCAGCACCGGCTCTGCAGGATCCCTCGGGAAGATCGGCGTGACACCGTACAGGTTCACGCCTTGTTTCTTGAGCAAGGCTGCCAACGCCTTACGTTTTTGGGTGGACAACGATACGACCGTATCGAGCAGCTCTTGCACAGGGAATCTCCTAAGAAATCAGCTCATCAATTTCCTCCGTAGTTAGACGGTTGAGTGGTGGCATGGATTTAGATGGAAATTCGGTGGAGGCAGCGCCCGGTGCAGGTACAGCGTGACCCTGAAACCTGCACCGAACCCACTTCCCATGGCACTGCACATAACTCATTGAATTGGCAGGGCCCCTGTGGGACTCGGAAACCTGCGCTGTACCTGTGGGAGCGGGCGCGCCCGCGAACACCGGCGCAGCCGGTGCCATCCACCGCGTCGCCTGCTTCGCGGGCATGCCCACTCCCACAGGGACCCCACCAGCTGAAGGAATGCCTCATATCTATGGGAAAGGGTTTACCCACATGCACAGATCACATCAGGTCAGGAAATCAGTTCATCGAGCTCTTCCATGCTCAGGCTATCGAGCAGCGCCAGGGATCTGGCCAACTGGTCCTGGGTGGAATCGACCAGGGGCGTCCTGGCTTCCAGTTGACGACTGAAGTCAGCCAGCACCGGGAACTCGAATAGTTCTTTCAATTCGGCCACTACCCCCACCTGCTCCTGGATGCGCACGATCACCGAGGTGGCCAGCAAGGAGTGCCCGCCAATCTCGAAGAAGTTGTCACCCAGGCCGACCGTCTCCAGCTTCAGCACATCCGCCCAGATCGCCGCGATCTGCTGCTCCAGCGCGCTCTGCGGGGCGATGTATTCACCCTGAGACTGGCTGGCATCCGCCTGCGGCAGGGCCTTGCGGTCCAGCTTGCCGTTCGGCGTCACCGGCAGCTTGCCGAGCAGCAGCAGGTGCGCCGGCACCATGTAGTCCGGCAGGCCGGCCTTCAGCGCCTCGCGCAGGCTGTCGCGCAACGCGCCTTCGTCTTGCGTGCTGTCGGCAGGCACCACATAGCCCACCAGCTGCTTGCCGCTTGGCCCGTCCTGGGCCAGCACCACGGCTTCCTGCACACTCGGCAGCTCCAATAGACGCGCCTCGATCTCGCCCAGCTCGATGCGCAGGCCGCGGATCTTCACCTGGTGGTCGATGCGCCCGGCGTAGTCGATCACGCCATCGACGCGGTAGCGCGCCAGGTCGCCGGTGCGGTACAGGCGACCGCCGTTGTCGCTGAACGGGTCCGGCACGAAGCGTTCGGCGGTCAGCGCCGGGCGTTGGTGGTAACCACGGGCCAGGCCGACACCACCGAGGTACAGCTCGCCGGCACTGCCGCGCACCGCCGGTTGCAGGCTGCCTTCGAGGATGTGGGTCTTGAGGTTGTCGATCGGCTGGCCGATCGGCACGCTGATGCTTTCGTCCGGCTGGCAGGTCCAGTGGGTCACGTCGATCGCCGCCTCGGTCGGGCCGTACAGGTTGTACAGGCCCGCCGCCGGCAGGCGTTGCAGGGTTTGGCGGGCCAGTTCGGCCGGCAACGCTTCACCGCTGCACACCACGCGCTTGAGGCTGACGCAGCTTTCGACCGCTTCGTGGGTCATGAACGCCTGCAACATCGACGGCACGAAGTGCAGCGTGCTGATGCCGTGGTGGTTGATGGTTTCGACCAGCAGCTGCGGGTCGCGGTGCGCGCCCGGCTGGGCCATGACCAGGCGTGCCCCGGTCAGCAGCGGCCAGAAGAACTCCCACACCGACACGTCGAAGCTGAACGGGGTTTTCTGCAGCACGCTGTCGCTGGCGTCCAGGCCGTACGCCTTCTGCATCCACCACAGGCGGTTGACCAGCGCCTGATGGCTGTTGCCAGCACCTTTCGGGCGACCGGTGGAGCCGGAGGTGTAGATCACGTAGGCGAGGTTCAGCGGGGCCACGTCGACATTCGGGTTGGCATCGCTGTAGCCGTCGAAGTTCTCGGTATCCAGGTCCAGGCTGCGCAGGCCGGCCGGGATCGGCAGGGCTTCATGCAGGTGCGACTGGGTCAGCAGCAAGGCGATGCCGCTGTCCTCGAACATGTAGCTCAGGCGATCCTGGGGGTATTCCGGGTCCAGCGGCACATACGCGCCGCCGGCCTTCACGATGCCGAGCAAACCGATGACCATCTCCAGGCTGCGCTCCATGGCGATGCCCACCAGCACATCCGGCCCCACGCCCTGCTCGCGCAGCTTGTGCGCCAGCCGGTTGCTACGGCGGTTGAGCTCGGCATAGCTCAGGGTCTGCTGGCCAAAGGTCAGCGCCGGGGCATCCGGGGTGGCGAACACCTGGGCTTCGATCAGCTGGTGAATGCTGCGCTCGTCCGGGTAGGTCGCCTGGGTTTCGTTCCAGCCTTCGACCATCTGTCGCTGTTCTGGCAGGCCCAGCATTGGCAGCTCGCCAACCACCGCGTCAGCATTCTCCACCAGCGCCTGCAGCAGGTTGGCAAAGTAGCCAGCCAGGCGGCCAATGCTCTCGTCGCTCCACAGCGCACGGTCATGGCTGTACTGCATCGACAGCGTGGTGCCCAGTTCCACCACCAGGGTCAGCGGGTAGTTGGTCTGCTCCTGCACGGCCACATCGCCGAAGCGCAGGCCACCGGGCGCGCCCTGTTGCAGCGCCTCGGCCACCGGGTAGTTCTCGAACACCAGGATGCTGTCGAACAAGGCGTCACCGCCCTGCCCCGCCCAGCGCTGAACATCGTACAGCGGGGTGTGCTCGAACTCGCGCACGGCCAGGTTGCCGGCCTGCACCAGGCCGATCCACTCGGCCACGGTCTGCTCGGCACGCGGGGCGCCGATCACTGGCAAGGTGTTGATGAACAGGCCGATCTGTTCCTCTACCCCCGGCAAGTCTGCCGGGCGGCCGGCGACAGTGGCACCGAAGCACACGCTGGCCTGGCCGGTGCAGCGCTGCAACAGCAGCAGCCAGGCCGATTGCACCAGGGTGTTGACCGTGACCCGGTTGGCCCGGGCGAAGGCTTCGATGCGTGCGGTCTGCTCAGGGTCGAAGGCCAGGCGGTGGTCGCCATGACCGCTACCGCTTGTGCCTGCACTGCCGGCGATGGCCAGGGCCAGGCGGGTCGGCTCGTCCAGGGCGGCAAGCTGGGCTTTCCAGAAGGCTTCGGCAACGGCCGCGTCCTGGCCCTGCAGCCAGGCGATGTAGTCGCGGTAGTGCGTGGCCTGGGCCTGCGGCGCCAGGCCGGCATAGCGCTGCAGCACTTCGCCCAACAGGCGCGAGGTGCTCCAGCCGTCCATCAGGATGTGGTGGTTGGTGTAGATCAGGTGGTGGCGGGTATCGCCCGTGCGTACCAGTACCAGGCGCAGCAGCGGCGCGGCAGCAAGGTCGAAACCGCGCTGGCGCTCACCCTCGGCCAGGGTCTGCAATGCCTGCTCCAACGCCGGCTGGCCACGCCAGTCATGCTCGCTGCATGGCAGTTCGACGGCCTTGCGAACCACCTGTACGGCTTGCTCCAGTTCGCCTTGCAGGATGAAACCGCTGCGCAGGATGTCGTGGGCATCGAGCGTGGCCTGCCAGGCCTGACGGAACCGCTGCACATCCAGCCCCTCCACATCCACGCGCAGCTGGTTGATGTAGTTACCGGCCTGCTGGTCGTAAAGGGTGTGGAACAACATGCCCTGCTGCATGGGTGACAGCGGGTACACATCGGCGATCTGCCCGGCCTCCAGCGGCAGGCTGTCCAGTTGCGCCTGGGTCAGCGCGGCCAGCGGGAAGTCCGACGGCGTCACGCCCTGGTGCCGCGCATCGCAGCAGTGCTCGACCAGCTCTGCCAAGGCCTGCCCGTAGGCCTGGGCCAGCTTCTCGATGGTGGCCGGGTGATGAACGTCGGCGCTGTAGGTCCACTCCAGGAACAGCTCGCCGCCGTACACCTGGCCGGTGATGCTCAGCCAGTTGCCCAGCTGCGCGCCGGCACATTGGGTACGGCCTGCGCTTTCCCCACTCGGGGTGAACAGGGCGCCGGCCTCGGCATCGAAGCTGGCATCGAACTGGCCCAGGTAGTTGAAGGTGACACGAGCCTGGGCGGCACGCTCGAGCTGGTCACGCACTTCAGCATCGCCGAAGTAACGCAGCAGGCCGTAGCCGAGGCCTTTGTCCGGCACGCCGCGCAGTTGTTCCTTGATCGCCTTGATCGACTGGCCAAGGTCCTGGCCGGGTGTGAGACGCACCGGGAACAGGCTGGTGAACCAGCCCACGGTGCGGCTGAGGTCGAGGTCGTCGAACAGGTCTTCGCGGCCATGGCCTTCCAGCAGTACCTGCACGTTGTCCTGTGCGCTCCACTGGCACAGGGTGCGCGCCAGCGCGGTCAGCAGCAGGTCGTTGATCTGCGTGCGGTAGGCCGCCGGGGCCTGTTTCAGCAGTTTGGCGGTGCGCTCGGCATCCAGCCGTGTGGCGGCGGTACGGGCATGGGTGTTGGCCAGGCTGCCCAGCGGGTTGTCACGCGGCAGTTCGGCGTGGTCGCCGGCCAGCGCCTGCAGCCAGTAGTCGCGCTGTGCTTGCAATGCGGGGCTGCCGGCATGGCTGGCCAGGCGCTCGGCCCAGGTCTTCACCGAGGTGGTCTTGGCGGGCAGGCTCACGGCCTGGCCGTTCAGCAATTGCCGGTAGGCCGCTTGCAGGTCTTCCAGCAACACCCGCCACGACACACCGTCGACCACCAGGTGATGGACCACCAGCAGCAGGCGCTGCTGGCCATCGGCGAAATCGAACAGTTCGGCACGCAGCAGCGGCCCGTGCTCCAGGTCCAGGCTGGCCTGCACCTGGTTGCCGGCGGCGTCCAGTTCACTCAGTGCTGCCAGGTTGCGCTGGTGCAGCAGTGGCGCATTGTCCAGCGGCTGGAAGCGCGCCTGCCACTGGCTTTCGCCACGGCTGAAGCGCAGGCGCAGGGCATCATGCTGCTCGACCACGGCGCGCAGGGCTGCCTGCAGGTGTTGCACCTGCACCGGGCTGGCCGGCTTGAGCAGCACCGACTGGTTCCAATGCGCCGGCTGGGCGATCTCCATCTCGAAGAAACGCGCCTGGGCCGGCAGCAATGCCAACTCGCCGCTGGTGGCGGTGTCCATGGCTGCGGCCGCAACCGCTTGCTTGGCCTCGATGCGCTTGGCTACCTGGGCCAGCTGGGCGATGGTTTGTTGTTCGAACAGCTGCTTGGGGGTGATCCGGATGCCCTGGCGTTTGGCCCGGGCGATGATCTGCAGGCTGAGGATCGAGTCGCCGCCCAGTTCGAAGAAGTTGTCGGTGCTGCCGACCTGCTCCAGCTTGAGCACATCGGCCCACACTGCAGCCAGCTTCTCCTCGATATCGCCTTGCGGCGCCACATAGCCACGGCTGACCGCGCCCGGTGCCAGCAAGGCGCGCTTGTCGAGCTTGCCATTGGCGGTCAGTGGCAGGCGCTCCAGCAGCAGTATGTGCGCCGGCACCATGTAGTCCGGCAGGCGTGCCTGCAATTGCGCCTGCAGTTGCTGCACGGTCACGCCTGCATCGGCCACCCCGTAGGCCACCAGCTGCAAGCGCTCGGCATCGCCCTCCAATGGCAAGGCCAGTACCACGGCCTCGTTGACACCAGGCAGGCCGGCCAGCACCCGGCCGACTTCACCTGGCTCCACGCGATAGCCGCGGATCTTCACCTGGTCGTCGGCACGGCCGATGAACTCGACCAGGCCATCGGCAGTCAGCCGCGCGCGGTCGCCGGTGCGGTACAGGCGGGCACCACCCTCGGTCGGCACGAAGCGTTCGGCGGTCAATGCGGGCTGGCCCAGGTAGCCCTGAGCGACACCCTGCCCGCCCAGGTAAAGCTCACCGGGCACCTGCGCCGCCAACGGGTTGAGGTAGCCATCCAGCACCTGGGCGCAGGCGTTGCCCAGCGGGCGCCCGACCGGCACCGTGCGGCAACCTGGCAGCGGCTGCCCCGGCTCGAAGGTGAGCACGCCGACAGTGGTTTCGGTCGGGCCGTAGTGGTTGATGACCCGGCAGGCCGGGCGCAGTTCGCGGATTTTTTCCAACAGGCCCCAGCTGCATGCCTCACCACCCAGGATCAATGCCTCGGCGGGCAGCACATCGGCGGCGCGGGCCGCTTGCAGCAAACCTTGCAGGTGGCTCGGCACCAGCTTGAGCACGCCGACCTGGTGCTGCGCCATGTAGCTGGCGAAGCCATCCGGGTCGAACGCCAGTTCCTGTGGCAACAAGTGCAGCAGGCGGCCCGAGGCCAAGGCACCGAACAGCACGGTGTGGCCCAGGTCGGCCGCGGTGGTGGACACCATCGCCATGCTCGCCGCGGCCGGCAGTTGCAGGCGCTCCAGCACCGCCTGGGTGTAGCTGGCCAGCGCCCCGTGGCTGACCACCACGCCTTTCGGCTGGCCGGTCGAGCCCGAGGTGTAGATCAGATAGGCCGGTTGCTCGGCGGCGATGGCCACCTCGACCGGGCTGTCGCTGCAGGTTGCCCAGGCGGTGTGATCGCAGGCAATCCGCTGCACGCCGTCCAGGCCGGCGAAGCGCTGGTCGCCCGGCTCATGCAGGAGTACGGCGGCGCCACTGTCGGCAATCAGTTGCTGCAGGCGCTCCGGCGGTTGCTGGGCGTCCAGCGGCAGGTAGGCGGCGCCGGTCTTGAGCACTGCGAGCAAGGCGCCGACCCACTCGATGGAGCGCGGCAGGCACAGGGCAACGATGCTGCCGGCACCGACGCCGTGCTGGCGCAGGTAGTCGGCCAGGCGGTTGGACGCCGCCTCCAGCCCGGCCTGGGTCATGAACCGGTCACCAGCACGCACACCGCCGTGGGCCTGGCCTTGCGCCATTGCCTGGCGCCACAAAGCGAGGAAGTTGCCGTGCGGGTAGGCCTGCGTGGCCGCCGGCAGCAGCGTCGCCACTTGCGGGCTGTCGACGATCGCCTGCTGCGGGTCACGGATCAGCGCATCCAGCACCTGGCGCAGCGAAGCGGCCATGCGTTCGATGGTGGCCTGCTCGAACAGGTCGGTGGCGTAGGTGAAATAGCCTTCGATGCCGTCGGCCTTGTCCGAGAAGTCGAACGCCAGGTCGAAGCGGGCATCGCCGCCGTCACGGGCAAAGCCTTCCACCTCCAGCGCGCCCAGGCGCTTGCGCCCTGCATCGCTGGCGGCCACGTGCTGGTTGATCTTGAACTGGAACAGCGGGTTGTGGGCCAGGTTGCGCTCGGGCAGCAAGGCATCGACCAGGTGCTCGAACGGCAGCTCCTGATGCGACTGGGCGCCGCCGATCACGTCTTTTACCTGCTCCAGCAGTGCGGCGAAGGTGGCGCGCTCGTCCACCTGCACGCGCAGCACCTGGGTGTTGATGAAGAAGCCGATCAGGCCTTCCAGCTCCTTGCGGTTGCGCCCGGCGTTCGGGGCGCCGATGCGGATGTCGGCCTGGCCGCTGTAGCGCGACAGCACCACCGCCATGGCCGCCAGTACCAACACGAACAACGTGTGGCCACCCTTGCGCGCCTGGCTGCGCAGGGCCTCGGCCTGTTCGGCGCCGATGTCCACACGCACCACCGCGCCACGCTGGCTGGGCGTGGCCGGGCGCTCGAAGTCCAGCGGCAGGCTCAGCACCGGCTGCTCGCCGCCCAACTGGGCCTGCCAGTAGGCCAGTTGGCGCTGCGCTTCACCTGCCTCGAGCCAGGCGCGCTGCCAGATGGCGTAGTCGGCGTACTGGATCGGCAAGGCCGGCAACTCGGCCTGCCGGCCTTCGGCCAGGGCGCTGTACAGCTGGATGAATTCCTGCACCAGCACATCGCTGGACCAGCCGTCGGAGATGATGTGGTGCATGCTCAGCGCCAGCACGTGGTGATCGGCGGCCACGCGCAGCAGGGTCACCCGCAGCAGCGGGCCACTCAGCAGGTCGAAGGGCTGCTTGAGGGCGGCGTCCACGGCCACGCTCAGCGCTGTCTCATCGACGGCACCGTCGAGCATCAGCAATTCCAGCGCCAGCGGGCAGTGCTCGAGGATTTCCTGGTAGAACTCGCCCTCCTCCGAGGCAAAGCGCGTGCGCAGCGATTCGTGGCGTTGCACCAGCGCATCCAGCGCCTGCTGCAGCACTGCCTGGTCCAGCGCGCCCTTCAGGCGTACCGCCATCGGCACGTTGTAGGCTGGGCTGTCGGGCTCCAGCTGCCAGAGAAACAGCAGGCGTTGCTGGGCGTACGACAGCGGAATACGCGCCAGGCCCTGGCGCGCGGGCACGATGGGCAGCAGGCGGAAGCTCTGGCCGGTGGCCTGCATCTTTTCCAGGATCTGCTGGCGTTGCTCCACAGGGAGGCCAACGAAACGTTGGGCGATACGTTGTGCGGCAGTGAGTTCCATGTCAGGCCTCTGTGAATGCATTCATCATGTGTTCGATATCGCTCAGGCCATCGTCGGAGAGCGACAGGCCCTGCTCGTCCAGTGCCTGGGCGAACGCTCGTAGTTCGGGGTGGCTGAAGATCAGCCGCAGGGGTATGTCCAGCCCAAGCTCGACGTTGATCCGCGACACTGCCTGGGCCGCCAGCAAGGAGTGGCCGCCCAGCTCGAAGAAGTTGTCGCTCAGGCCGACCCGGGCAACGTTCAGCAACTGTGCCCAGATGTTCGCCAGCTGCTGCTGCCGCTCGGTCTGCGGCGCCTGATATTCATGCTGTGGCTGGTTCGGGTCTGGCAGTGGCAGGGCCTTGCGGTCGAGTTTGCCGCTGGGGGTCAGCGGCATGCTCGGCAGGGTCACCAGGTAGGCCGGGATCATGTAGTCCGGCAGCCTGGCCTTGAGGTACTGCTTCAGGGCCTGGCGCAGATCGCCGCGGTAACCTTCGGCGGGCACCGCATAGGCGCACAGCTGCTTGCCACTGGGCAGGTCGATGGCCAGCACGGTGGCTTCGCGAACGTCCGGGTGCGCCCGCAGGTATTGCTCGATCTCGCCCAGCTCGATACGGAAGCCGCGCACCTTCACTTGGTGGTCGACCCGGCCGCGATAGGCCAGCTGGCCGTTTTCGTCGTAGCAGCCGAGGTCGCCGGTGCGGTACAGACGGCCACCGCCAACCGGGTCGAACGGGTCGGGGATGAAACGCTCGGCGGTGAGTGACGGCCGCTGGTGATAACCGCGCGCCAGGCACCCTGCCCCGCCGATGAACAGCTCGCCGGGCACGCCCACCGGTGTCGGCGCCAGGCCATCGTCCAGAGCATGCAGGGTACGCCCCGGCAAGGCACGGCCGATCGGTACGCCGCCCAGGCTGATCTGCTCCACGGTCATCTGCGAACAATCGTAGGTGGTGGCGACCACGGTGGCTTCGGTCGGGCCGTAGGTGTTCAGCAGGCGCACTGCTGGCGGGCCATCGGCCAGCCAGGCGCGCAGGGCATCTTCCGGCACCGCTTCTCCCCCCACGTGAATCTGCTTCAGCCGGCCATAGGCCTCGGGGGCGCGGCGCTCCAGCGCCAGCAGGCGCCAGTAGGCCGCCGGCAGGTCGGCCACAGTCACGCCGTGGCGGTTGATCTCGTCCAGCAGGGTGGCGGTGTCCCACAGCCGCAGGTCGCGCAGCACCACACAGGCGCCCTGGGCCAGCGGCGGGAAGAACTGCTCGATGAAGCCATCGAAGCTGATGGTGGCGAACTGCAGCACGCGATCGCTCGGGGTGAGGCGCGAATAGTCGCCGGCCACCTGGCAGAACAGCGACAGGGCCTGGTGGTCGATGGCCACGCCCTTGGGCATGCCGGTGGAGCCGGAGGTGTAGATGACGTAGGCGAGGTTGTGCGGTGCCGCCAGGTTGGCCAGCGGTTCGGCGGGCCAGGCTTGCAGCCACTCGGTGCCCGGCTCCAGTACCACGCAGGGCAGTTGCTTGCCCAATTGCAGGCGCTCACGCGAGGGCGCATCGGCCAGCAGCAGGCCGATATTGCTGTCCTCGACCATGTAGGCCAGGCGTTCTTGCGGGTAGTCCGGGTCCAGCGGCACATAGGCGCCACCCGCCTTGTGAATGGCGATCAGCGCCAGGGCCATGCCCAGGCCGCGCTCGACAGCCACGCCAACCAGGCAGTCCGGCCCCACACCCAGCGCCCGAAGGCGGTGAGCCAGCTGGTTGCTGCTGCGGTCCAGTTCGGCGTAGGTCATCTGCTGGTCGTCGAAGATCAGCGCCAGCGCATCCGGCCGCTCGTGGGCCTGTCGCGCCAGCAGCTGGTGCGCACACAAGCCGCTGCCAGCCTGGGGCGCCGGGTTCCAGCCGTGGGTCAGCTGCTGGCGTTCGCTACTGCCAAGGAAGTCCAGCTCGGCAATGCAGCATTGTGGTTCGGCGCAGATGGCTTCCAGCAGTGCTTGCCAATGCCCGGCCATGCGCTCGATACGCGCGGCATCGAACAGGTCGGTGCAATAGTTGAACGAGGCCGTCACGCCATCGGAGCGCTCCAGGGTGTTGAGCGATATGTCGTACTGCGCGCCCGGCTCCAACAGGTCCACTTCCTTGACCTGCAGGCCGTGCAGGGCATCGCTGGACACCTGCTCGCCGAGGTCGCGCAGGTGGTTGTACAGCACCTGGAAGATCGGGTTCACACCCTGGTCACGCTCCGGATACAGCGCCTCGGCTACTTCGAGGAACGGCACATCCTTGTTGGCCTGGGCCTGCAGGGTGGTCTCCTTGATCGCCGCCAGCAGCTGCGAGAACGGCTGGCTGCCATCGACACGGATACGAGCCACGACCACGTTGATGAAGAAGCCGATCAGCCCCTCAAGCTCCAGGCGGTTGCGGTTGGTGACCGGCACGCCAATGTTGAGCGTGCCCTTGCGGCTGTAGCGCGACAGCACGATGGCATAGGCCGCCAGGAACACATGGAACAATGTGGCGTTGGATGCCACCGCCAGTGCCCGCAGGCGCTCGGTGAGGGCCTGTGGCAGGCGCACGTCGAAGCGGCTGCCCTGGTAGCTTTTGACCTGCGGGCGAATGCGGTCGGCAGGCAGTTCCAGCACTTCGAAGTCGTCTTCCAGGCGGGCCTTCCAGTAGTCGATCTGCGCCTGCATCTGCCCCTCGGCCAGCCACTTGCGCTGCCAGGCGGCGAAGTCGGCGTACTGCACCGGCAGCGGCTCGACGGCTTGCGCCTGACCCGTGGCGGCGGCGTTGTAGGCGGCGGCGAACTCGCGCACCAGCAGGCTCATCGACCAGCCATCGGAGACGATATGGTGCAAGGTCAGCGACAGCAGGTGCTCCTGCGCATGCACCCTGAACAAGCGTGCGCGCAGCAGCGGGCCGTGCTCCAGGTCGAACGGGACGAAGGCTTCAGCTTCCAGCTTGCGCATCTGCGCGGCGTGGTCCTGGCCGCTGAGGTCTTCGAAACCGATCGGTACCGTGGCAGCCGGCAGGATGCGCTGCCAAGGCAGGCCGTCGGCCTCGACGAAAACAGTGCGCAACGATTCGTGGCGGGTTACCAAGGCATCCAGCGCAGCCTGCACGGCGCAGTGGTCGAGGTGGCCCTGCATGCGCACGGCCATCGGCGTGTTGTAGGCCAGGCTTTCGGGGTTGAGCTTCCAGAACAGCCACTGGCGGTTTTGCGAGCGGGACACCGGCAGGGGTTGCTGGCGATCGAGGATCTCGATGTCCAGGCCTGCGCCCTGCTCGCCTTCGGCCACTGCCTGGGCAAAGGCCTGCAGGTCGACGGTGTCGAACAGGCTGCGCAGCGGAATATCCACCCCCAATTGCTTGCGTATCCGCGATACCGCCTGGGTGGCCAGCAGCGAATGGCCGCCAAGGGCAAAGAAGTTGTCGCCCAGGCCTACCTGCGGTACTTGCAGGACTTGCGCCCAGATCTGTGCCAATTGCGTTTGCAGCGGGGTCTGCGGCGCTTGATAGGCCACCTGGGTGGCGGCGGGTTCCGGCAGTGCCTTGACATCGACCTTACCGTTGACCGTGACCGGCAGGTGCTCCAGCACCACCAGGTGGGTCGGCACCATGTGCTCGGGCAGCAGGCTCTTGAGGCTGGCGCGGATCGATTCCTGCCAAGCCAGGCTGTCGGCCGGCATCTGGCTGGGCACCAGCCAGGCAGCCAGTTGCAGTTGCGGCCCCTGGCCATGCACACGCACCAGGGCATTGGCGACACCGCTCAGGGCACGCAGCTGGTTTTCGATTTCGGCCAGTTCCACGCGATAGCCACGGACCTTGACCTGGCCATCCATGCGCCCGGCGAACTGCAGGTCGCTGCCTTGGCGAACCCAGTCACCGCTGCGGTACAGGCGCTGGCCGTGGCCGCTCGGGTCGGGAACGAAGCGCTCGGCGGTGAGTGCCGGGCGGTTCAGGTAGCCACGGGCCAGGCCGGCGCCACCGATGTACAGCTCGCCCTTGGCTTTGGCCGGCAGGGGTTGCAGGCAGCGGTCGAGCACCGCGACGCGGGTGTTGGCCAGTGGCTGGCCGAGGCTGGCCTGCCCGTTCAGTTCGGCGACCAGCACACCGACGGTGGTTTCGGTCGGGCCGTAGTGGTTGAACACCTTGAGCGCCGGGGCCAGGTTGCGGACCTTGCCCAGCAGGCTCGGGCTGATGGCCTCGCCGCCGAGCACCAGCCACTGTGCCGGCAGCGCCGAGCGGCCAGCCACCAACATGGCCTCCAGGTGCGACGGTACGATCTTCAGCGCGTCTACCTGGTGTTCGGTCAGGTAGGCGGCGAAGCCTTCGGCATCCAGCACCTGCTCGCGTAGCAGCAAATGTAGGGTGTGGCCGCCGCACAAGGCGCCGAACAGCATGGTGTGGCCAAGGTCGGCAGCCGGGGTCGAGACCTGGGCCATGCTGCGGATACGCTCGACCGGCAAACGTGCGGCGATGCCTTCGACGTAGTTGGCCAGGGCGCCGTGGCTGATCGCCACGCCCTTCGGCTGGCCGGTGGTGCCGGAGGTGTAGATCACGTAGGCCAGGTTGGCCGGCGCCGGGGCGCTGCGGGCGGCGCTGCCGTTGCCTGTTTGCGCCCAGTCCAGGCGCTGCACGCGTTCGGGCAGTTCGGCTTGCCAATTGCCGGGCGCCAGTACCAGGCGCGTGCCGCTGTCGGCAAGCATGTAGGCCAAGCGTTCGGCCGGCTGCTTGGGCTCCAGTGGCAGATAGGCGCCACCGGCCTTGAGCACGCCGAGGATACTGGCGAGCATGCCGACACTGCGGTCGGCCAGCACGCCGACCAGTGTGTCCGGCCCTGCTCCGGCTTCCACCAGCCGGCCTGCAATGGCTTCGGCGCGGGCATCGAGTTCGGCGAAGCTGGCCTGCTCGCCCGCAGCCATCACCGCCGTGCGCTCGGGGTGGCGGCTGGCGGCGGCGGCAAAGCGCTGGTGAACCAGCAGCGTTGCGTCAGCCTGCGCAGGCGCGCCAATGGCAGGGGCCAGGCCTGGCAATGGCAACTCGCCAACTGCGCCAGCCGCTTCGTCGGCCAATGCCTGCACCAGGGCTAGCCACTGCTCGCCAAGGGCTTCGACGGTGGCCGTATCGAACACGTCGGTCGCATAGGTGAACGCTGCATGCAGCTGCCCCGCTCGCTCATGGGTATCCAGCGCCAGGTCGAAGCGGGCGCTGTGCTTTGCCAGCACGACTGGCGCCAGGCTCAGGCCGGAGCGGGTCTCGATGGCTTGCACATCCGCCACCTGCGCCTGGTGGTTGAACAGCACACGGAACAGCGGGCTCTCGCTGCTGCGCGGCAGGTCCAGGGCTTCGACCAGTTGCTCGAACGGCAGGTCCTGGTGGCTTTGAGCGCCTAGGGCGGTTTCGCGCACGCGCTGGAGCAGGCCGGTGATATCCAGCAGCGGGTCGATTTCGGTGTGCAATACCTGGGTATTGATGAAGCAACCGATCAGCCCTTGGCTTTCGGCGCGGTTGCGGTTGGCGATGGGCACGCCGACACGGATCGCCGACTGGCCGCTGTAGCGCTGCAGTAGCAGCTTGAAGGCGGCCAGCAGGACCATGAACAGGGTGACGTTATGCTTGCGTGCCAGACCGCGCAGCCGTTCGACGACATCTGCGGCGATGGGGAACTCGTGACGCGCGCCACGATAGCTGGGGCGGCCCTCGCGGCTGCGGTCCAGTGGCAGCTCCAGCGGCGAATGGTCATCGCCCAGGCGCGCCTGCCAGTAGGCCAGCTGGCGCTCCTGCTCACCGGCCTGGAGCCAGCTGCGCTGCCACAGGGCGTAGTCGCGGTACTGGATCGGCAGCGGTTCCAGGTGGGCTTCGCTGCCGGCCACGGCGGCGTCGTACAGGTGCAGGAATTCGTCGATCAGCACGTTCATCGACCAGCCGTCGGCGACGATGTGGTGCAGGGTGAACAGCAGGATGTGCTCCTGTGCCGCCAGTTGCAGCAGGCGCACCCGCAACAGCGGGCCACTGGCCAGGTCGAAGGGGGCCAGGGCTTCGGCTTCGGCGATGGTTTCGATGGCGGCCTGACGGGCGCCCTCGTCCAGGCCGGCCAGGGCATCCTGGTGCAGCTGCAACGGGGCGGCGCTGGCCTCGACCTGCTGGCGCACGTCATCGCCGTCGGCGACGAAGCGGGTGCGCAGGGTTTCGTGGCGGGCCACCAGGGCATCGAAGGCGTGCTGCAGGGCGGCCAGATCCAGCGAGCCATTCAGGCGCACGGCCATGGGCAGGTTATACGCCGCGCCTTGCGGGTCGAGCTGCCAGAGGAACCACATGCGCCGCTGGGCGTACGACAGCTGGTCACGCTCGGCCACCTCTACCCCGGGCGCAATCGGCAGCACGGAAAAATCCATGCCCTCGCCCTGCAGCGCCTTGAGGAACAGGCGGCGCTTGTCGGGGCTGAGTTCGATGAAGCGGCGGGCGAGCTTGAGCGTTTGGTCGGCATTCATGTCGAGCGGTGTCCTGGCAGTCGAGCGGTAACTGTCAGACGAAGGTGTGGGGGGGTGATTTAGTGTGTATGGCACCGGCTGCGCCGGTGATCGCCGGCAAGCCAGCTCCCACACCGACCGCGCTGGGAGATTGCCCAGATCTTCGGGTTGCACAGTCACATAGGGAACAAGGTTCGAGAGGGTGTCACATTCACTGTGGGAGCGGGCGCGCCCGCGA
The DNA here is from genome assembly GCF_015168335.1 of Pseudomonas shirazica. Classification (NCBI taxonomy): domain Bacteria; kingdom Pseudomonadati; phylum Pseudomonadota; class Gammaproteobacteria; order Pseudomonadales; family Pseudomonadaceae; genus Pseudomonas; species Pseudomonas shirazica. The sequence continues at coordinate 925,891 of NZ_CP063456.1, read as the reverse complement.
AGGGCCTAACGCGGTGTATGGCACCGGCTACGCCGGTGTTCGCGGGCGCGCCCGCTCCCACAGAGCCCCGCTAAATCAATGACTTATGTGTTGTTCTATGGAGCGGGCATGCCCGCTAAGAGACCGGCATTGCCATCAATAAAATAACGTAGTCCAAATCTCTATCCCTTGTAGGACTCTTCCTAAACCCCCGCCACCCCGAAAATACCCGCCAACCGCCTGCTAGGTTCCTGGCTTCCACCTGAAAAAGAGGCGAGCCATGAGCATGCGCATGAACATCTTCGGCCGATACCAAGGCCTGGACGGCGACGAAACCACCACAGGCGCCATCTGCATTGCCAGCCAAGCGAGGGGCCGTGTGCATGGCAGCAACTGGCTACTTCAAGGCGACCCGACCACACCCTGCCCGCTATGTGGACAAACGGGCACCATCGTCGAGGGCGAAGTCCGCTGGCGGCAGGATGGTATTCCCACGGCTCTGGACGGAGCACTGGTGCAATGCGGGTGCCCACAGGGCAGCAATCGCCTGGTTGCAAGTGGGTACGCACCTCCGGCTTCGCGCGGGGCACCCGCATCTGAGCCTGTTCGTGAGGCACCAGCACAGGCCCGGACGGGTAACCCGGCAAGAAGTACCTATCAGCCTGAGGTGGTTCAGCCCTCGCCCACCCCTCAAGGCATGGAGCCCGGTTTCTACATCGTTCCGCGCTGCATGACGTATCAGGAAATCCTGGCAGAACTGGGCGCGCCGCAGGCCAACCTGCCTCGGTCGATTCTGGAGCGGCTGAACCCGACCTATCAGCAGGGGTTCAAGGCGGGCGAGATCTTTGTCATTGGCGATGGTTTGAGGCGCCCGGTGTGCACTCGGGAAGAACTGTCTGCGATGAGTGCAGCAAAACAAGCTCGTGAAGCACTGGCGGAACTGACGCCCGAAGAGGCGGAATTCATGATGCGCCATCAAGCCGAGATTGCTGCGTTGCTCAGCGATGTGAGCCTGGCGATGGGGGTGAGCGAGGCGATGGTTGCCAAGTCGCTGGATGAACTCAGCACCATTTTGAAAAAAATCGAAGAGCTCCATAAAGTCCAATTCGTCAAGCACGGACATCTTCGGCACCCTGAGTTCTTTGCAGAACGTCAAAAGCTGTTCACGCAATTGAGTGCAAACTTGAATGCGACCCTTCTAAAAAAACACCTCAATCTCGGAAACTATGAAAGTCTGCGCCGGGACTTGGGAATTTCTTCGAGAAGCTTGGTGCACCACTGGAGCAAAGCGGGAGGACCGACACATATCCCTGGCTACTCGACACACTTAGACAAGCTGGCCAAGCTGGCTAAATATTTAAAAGCCGGAGGGCGTGTTGGCATTACTATTGGCGGTGGCGGATCTGCCCTGAAAATTTCAGAGGTGTGCAAAGAGGGCAACACAAATGCCTGTAAAAAAGTCAGCGTTTCTGAGGCAGGTAATTTCTCCGGTGGCTTAGCTGGTGGCTGGTTGGCAGGAAAAATTGCGGGCAGAATCTCTGCGAAGGTTTGCTGGAGAGTCGGACCCTACGCCGTAGCATGCGGAATAGTGATCACTGGTGGAGGCGCCTTGGCCGGCAGCATCGGTGGTATGGAAGCGGGTGAGGAGTTCGGAGAATTAGTCTTCGAGGTCTTTGGAGATGATTGATTACCTTGACGTAAAACTAAGACTATTTCTGTTAGGCACTCCTATCTGCCTCGCCTTAATCGGGCTTGTATCTGACCTTCACATTGCGTGCTCTCGCCAATATAAAGAAATGACTTCAGCACTCCAACGGAGCGCGTGCCTTCCATTTGCGACCGGCATGTGGGGAGAGAAAAAAATAGGTTCCAGAATTCTAGTTATTTCTGTAATCGCTGGCGCCATTGGGTCCCCCGCCTCAAGCATTCGCAGCGGGCTATTGGATGAGCAAGACCATTTACAATTCCCTGAGAAGTTAAGAAGAAAAATTCTTATTGCATCATCACTAAACACCATCGGCATCGCTTGGATAGCCATCTATTACCTGATGAAACTGCTAGACTGAGAGACAAAACAGATGAACTCAAATCTTTCATATAACACCGAACCTCAAGCAAACCGGCGCATTCAAAAACACCGACTTCACGTAGTCTCTACATCGAAGCTGATCACCATGACCTGCTTAACCTGGGGCCTTTATATACCCTATTGGAGCTATTGCCACTGGAGACTTATCCGAGGACAAAGCGGGTTCGCTCTAATCCCGTTGCTCTGCGGCGTGTTTGGCTCTTTCTTGATTTACCCCCTAATGAAAAGAGCAATCACCTATAGCAAAGAATTGGATCTGACCGTCGAAGGTACAGCGCTTGGAGTGACATTGAGATATTGGGTACCTTACCTGCTCTTCGTGAGCTGGCAATTCTGGGCACCCGACCAGCCGGAGGAAAGCCAATCGCTCTATAACATGTTCATGCTGCCGCTCGCGCTTCTGGTCACGTCTGTGACTTTAACCTTGGTAGCGCTGGTGCAAATTCAGCAAGCAGCCAACGCTTATGAAGGTGACCCAACAGGTCTGCGGAACGCTCAAATTACTTGGGCAAACGGGCTATGGATAATTATCAGCTGGTCGCCCTCCGCCGCTCTACTTGCACTAATTTCTCATTATGCCAACCACTAAATGACGTAAAGGTCGGTTTGCCACTGATTGTATGGCACCGGCTGCGCCGGTGTTCGCGGGCACGCCCGCTCCCACAGGAGTTGTGCATACCCTGCGGCATTCTGCTTAACCTGAGGCATGCACAATCCCTGTAGGAGCGGCTTTAGCCGCGAAAGGGCCAGCCCAGTCAATACAAGGATCAGCGCAGCAAACCCAACTCGGCATCATCCAGCAGCGCCTTGGCCATGGCTGCAAAGTAATGCGAAGCCCAGAGCATCTGCTGATCGCCGTCCATCAAACCGGTCAGTGACAAGTCGCGTGCATAGCCCATCAACTCCGAGGCTTGCTCCCGGGCGCTGCGGCAGGGGATGCCCTCAGCGATACGGAACAGCGGATGGGTTTGGCCTTCGCCTTGGTAGAAGTAGGTGACACCGGGGGTGGTTTTGGTTTCGTCGGTCATGGAATGGTCATCATATGAGTTATGTGCCACCCGTCCGTTTCCACACATTGGGGTGACAGCTGCACACGGGGTGGAAAACCAGGCATATGATGAACCCGGTAGGCCCGAAAGCCTCCCGCGTACAGCTGTCGTGTCAACAATCATCATATGTCTTGCCAGGTTTCCACACCCGATCGCTGAACCGTCAGCGACAGGCAAAGCCTAGAGTGCGGGATTTGCAGGAACAATCAGACGCGTGTCGACAGAGGTTGTAGGGTATTTCGCAGGGGGTGGAGTTGCCAGTCCCGAGGCGTAGGAAGAGTCTGGGATTTTTGTAGGTTGCTGGGGGCATGTCTTGAGAATGCGTCAGGGCTGACAGGTGTTCGCCATGACAGGTTCAGCGCCTATGAGATCGAGCGCCGCCCGCGCGGCGCATCGCGAGCGAAGCTCGCTCCTACATCTGTTTCGGGCCAATTATTCCTGAGGCATTGGCGCGCGGCCCCTTGGCGTTCGACTGGATATCGTGTGGGACAAACAAGGCGGCCGCGCGCGCTGGCACAGGCAATACTGGCCCGAAACAAATGTAGGAGCGAGCTTCGCTCGCGATGCGCCGCGCGGGCGGCGCTCGATCTCATAGGCGCTGAACCTGTCATGGCGAACACCTGTCAGCCCAACACCTCCCTATGCCCCTGCGCCATCGCCACCACTACCTTGCGCTTGCCGGTAAACGGCGACCGCGCATGCGCCGCAAGCATGTTGTCCAGCATCAGCACATCGTTTGCCTGCCACGGAAAGCTGATGGTGCATTCGTCCAGCACCCCGCGCACTTCATCGAGCAGTGAATCCTCGATGGTCGTACCGTCGCCGTAATACACGTTACGCGGCAAATCCCCTTCCTCGACGATGTCCATCAACGACTCGCGCACCTCTGGCTGCAGGTTCGACACATGGAACAGGTGCGCCTGGTTGAACCACACATCCTCCCCAGTCACCGGGTGGCGCGCCACCACCTGGCAGCGCTGGCGGGTGCGCAATTCGCCGTCATCCTTCCAGATGCACTCGATGGCATGCGCCCGGCAATAGGCCTCGACCTGGCGCGGGTCTTCAGTGTTGAACACCTGCGACCATTCCACATCAAGGCCGTTGCCGTAGTTGCGCACGTACATCAGCCCCTTCTCCACCAGCCGCTCACGAATGCGCGCCGGCATGCGCCGGTACACCTCGCGGCTGTCGGCAATCGGCGTCTCGCCACCGGTCTCGGCGGGGATCACGCTGTAGAACCAGATTTTCATCGGCCATTCCAGGGTGTAGGCCTGCTCGTTGTGCAGGGGGATGCTCTGGTGCGCCGGGTACTCGGTGGAGGTGTACACGCCCTTGGTCACGTTGCTGCGCGGGGTGGAGCCAAACTCGTAGTTGAGCAGCGGGTGACCGAAAGAAGCAGCGAACTGGCGGAAAGCTTCGGCACCACCCACCTCGAAGCCGCGAAACAGGATGCCGCCAGCCTGCAGCAGGTGCCGGTCCACCAGCGGCTGCAACTCGGCAAAGGCTTCCAGCAGGTCGATGCCCGGCTCCGGCGCGCGCACCAGCAGTGGCAGGTTGCCGCGTGCAGCGTCCAGGGGTTCGATCGCAAAGCTCAGCAGTTCACTCATGTCCGGTCACCTCAGGCCAGGGCCGCATAGGCGGCGAAATCGGGATGTGCGCCATGTCGGCGCCTGACTGAATGAACGAGCGGGCGATGGGGAAATTCACCTGGGCCGCACACACAGGTAAAGCCGGCGCGCGCCGGTTCGTCTGAACGATGTGCACCCTTCTATCGCCCAGGAACCGTACATGACTCGCCAGCTTCTGCTCCTCGCCCTGCTCGCCGTGGCCCCTGCCGCCTGGTCGGCGCAGCCATGCGCCGTGGAAATCCATGGCACCGACCAGATGACCTTCGACAAGGCCGCCATCACCGTGCCCAAGGCCTGCGCCGTGTTCACCGTCACGCTCACCCACCCTGGCGACATGCCGAAGAACGTGATGGGCCACAACTGGGTGCTGAGTACCCAGGCCGACATGCAAGGCGTGCTCGACGACGGCCAGAAAGCCGGCGAGGCACTGGACTACGTGAAGCCCGGCGACACCCGGGTGATCGCCCACACCCGCCTGATCGGCGGCGGTGAAACAGACAGCGTCAGCCTCGACACCCGATCACTGAAGGCAGGTACCGCGTACAGCTTCTACTGCTCGTTCCCGTTCCACGGCACCTTGATGAAAGGCTCCCTGACCCTCGGCAGCTGACCCCGCCCCCACCTCACCAGCGAGATCACGCTTCATGAAAACCTCCTCCCCCGGGGCCATCCGCGAATTGCTGGGCCTGCTGAAACCCTACCGCCCGGCGGTAATCGTCTCGGTGCTGCTGGGCATGCTCGGCGGACTGGCCGTGACCGCCCTGCTGGCCACCGTCAACCAGGGCCTGCATGCCGCTGGCGGCATGAGCCAGGGCGTGATCCTGGCCTTCGCCGGCCTGTGCGTGCTGGCCCTGGTCAGCAGCGTGGCGGCCGACAGCGGCACCAACTACGTTGGGCAGAAAGTCATCGCCAGGCTGCGCAAGGACCTCGGCGCCAAGGTGCTGTCGGCGCCGATCGAGCAGATCGAGCGCTACCGCACCCACCGCCTGATCCCGGTGCTGACCCGCGACGTCGACACCATCAGCGACTTTGCCTTCGCCTTCGCCCCGCTGGCCATCTCGCTCACCACCGTGACTGGCTGCATGGCCTACCTGGCCTGGCTGTCGTGGCCGATCTTCCTCATCACCCTGGCGGCCATCGGCATTGGCAGTGGCATCCAGTACGTGGCCAGGCAGAAAGGCGTGGCCGGCTTCAACGCCGCCCGCGATGCCGAAGACAACCTGCAGAAGCACTACTCGGCCATCGCCGAGGGCGCCAAGGAGCTGCGCATCGACCGCCGCCGCCGCCACGCCATGCTGACCCGTAACATCCAGGGCACCGCCGACTTCATCGCCAACACCCATATCCGCGCCATCAACATCTTCGTCGCGGCCAAGAGCCTGGGGTCGATGCTGTTCTTCGTGGTCATCGGCCTGACCCTGGCCCTGCAATCGCTATGGCCGAGCAACGACCCGGCGGTGATGAGCGGCTTCGTGCTGGTGCTGCTGTACATGAAAGGCCCGCTGGAAACCTTGATCGGCAACCTGCCGATCCTCGGCCGCGCCCAGGTGGCGTTCCGCCGCATTGCCGACCTGTCCGAGCGCTTCTCCTCGCCCGAGCCGCACCTGCTGCTGGAGCCGCCGGTCAAGCGCACCGCCCCGGCCAGCGCGCACCTGGAACTGCACAACGTCGAGTACGCCTACCCGCCGGTGGACGGCAACGAGCCGTTCCGCGTGGGGCCGGTGAACCTGAGCATCGAACCGGGCGAGATCCTGTTCATCGTCGGCGAGAACGGCTGCGGCAAGACTTCGCTGATCAAGCTGCTGCTCGGCCTATACACCCCGCAACGCGGCGAAGTGCGCCTGAACGGCAAGGCCGTCGGCCCGGAGGGGCTGGATGACTATCGCCAGCTGTTCACCACGGTGTTCGCCGACTACTACCTGTTCGACGACCTGCCCGAGCATGAACACAGCCTGCCCAGTGATGCCACGCGCTACCTCGAGCGGCTGGAGATCGCCCACAAGGTGAGCGTACGCGACGGTGCCTTTACCACCACCGACCTGTCGACCGGCCAGCGCAAGCGCCTGGCACTGGTCAATGCCTGGCTGGACGGGCGACCGGTGCTGGTGTTCGACGAATGGGCGGCGGACCAGGACCCGACCTTCCGCCGGGTGTTCTACACCGAGCTGCTGCCGGACCTGAAGCGTTTGGGCAAGACCATCATCGTGATTTCGCATGATGACCGGTATTTCGATACGGCGGACAAGGTGGTGCACCTTAGCCGGGGGAAAGTGGTGGAGGCGTTGGAGCCGGCTTGAGGCAGCAAAGGGGGGCTGCGCGCCCCTCATCCACCACAATCTATAATCGTTCTATAGTCTGTCTATAATTCCCTATAAACACCGCGCCTCTCAGATCTATAATGCCTCTATAATCCATCTATAATCGACTATAAATTGAAACGGAGGGGCCGAGATGCCTGAAACTGTCTATCACCGCCCGGCGCTTGCGTCCCGCCTGTCGAAATTGATCCTGCAAGTCGCCGTGGGCAGCGCAGCAAGCTCTGGTGTGTTTCTCGCTGCGCCACGACGTACCGGGAAATCCACCTTTGCCCGCGAAGACCTGCGCCCGGCCCTCGAAACAGCCGGGGCCATTGTGCTGTATGCCGATCTGTGGAAAGACCTGACCAAAGATCCCGGGCAAGTCATCGTAGAAGCGGTGCGTGAGGCGGTCGGGCGTAACGAAGGCTTCATCACGCGGCTGGCAAAGTCATCTGGCATGGAGAAGGTCACTGTCGGCGGCCTGAATTTCAGCGTGGACAAGATCGGGCTGGGGCAAGATGTCGACCTGACCACCGCCCTGGCGGCGCTCTCCGATGAGTCCCGCAAGATCATCGTGCTGATCATCGACGAAGCACAGCATGCAATCACGACCGAGCAAGGAATAGCGGCGCTGTTCGCCCTCAAGGCAGCCAGAGACGAACTCAACAGTTCGAAGCACCATGGCTTGCGCATCGTCTGCACCGGTTCAAACCGGGACAAGCTGGCCATGCTGCGCAACAGCAAGGACCAGGCGTTCTTCGGCGCCTCCATGGTGCAGTTCCCGACCCTGGACCAGGACTTCATCGACTGGCTGTGCGCCAATATCGACCTGCCATGCGCACTCGATTCAACGGAGGTGTTTCAGCTCTTCAAGGAAAGCGGCTATCGCCCAGAGCTATTGGGTGCGGCCGCGGATGAAATCCGCTTCGACTTCGGCATTGAACCCGAGGCCATTCCGGCACGCTTCAGAGAGCTTGTTCAGGCACAAGCCAATGACTTGAACGCAAACCTGAAAAAGGTGATCCACAGCCTCACGCCTATCCAGGCTGCGGTTCTACGTGTCATGTGCGCAAAGGGGAACGACTACGCGCCGTTCGAGGCCCCGACCCTGGCACTTTACGCCAAAGCGATGGAACAGGCTGGCGTGGATGCGAGCGAAGTGAAGGCCGAGGTACCGGGGGTGCAGCAAGCGCTCATCGCCTTGCAGGACAAGAACCTGGTGTGGAAAGCATCGCGGGGGGTGTACGCGGTAGATGAACAGGTGATAGTCGATATCGTGCGAGCGGACGGTTTGCTGGAAGGTCTTGCCTGAGTGGTTTTCTGAGAGGACGCCGGGGGCGCTTTGCGCCCCTATCGCGACACAAGGCCGCTCCTACAGGAGTACGCAATCACCTGTAGGAGCGGCCTTGTGTCGCGATGGGCTGCAAGGCAGCCCCAACAGGCAGAAATCAGAACAACCAGTGATACAACAGGTACACCACCACCGCCGCCAGCACCGGCCGCAGCACGCGGTAGGCCTTGGGGTTGGCGCGCTTGAACTGCTTGACCTGGCTACTGATCCGGTTGCTGAAGCGCTTGCTCCAGGCGTAGGCCTGGTTGATCCCGCCAACGCGCTCGTCATCAGTGTTCTGCGGCGCGGTGGCACGGCCGAGGAAGGCGCTGACCTTGCGGTTGATGCGAGTCATCAGCGGGCTGCTCAGCGGGCGTTCGATGTCGCAGAACAGGATCACCCGGGTAACGTCGGTCTCGTTCTTGACCCAGTGCACGTAGGTTTCATCGAACATCACATCCTCACCGTCACGCCAGGCATATTCCTCGCCATCGACGTAGATGCGGCAAGCATCGGAGTTGGGGGTGGACAGGCCCAGGTGGTAGCGCAGGGAGCCGGCGAACGGGTCGCGGTGCGGGTTCAGGTGGCTGCCGCCGGGCAGCAGGGCGAACATCGCACCCTTGACGTTGGGGATGCTGCTGACCAGCTCGACGGTGCGCGGGCACAGGGTTTCGGCAGAAGGCAACGGTTTGTCGTACCACTTCAGGTAAAAGCGCTTCCAGCCTTTCTTGAAGAACGAACCGAAGCCGGCGTCGTTATCCTTCTCCGCGGCGCGGATGTAACCCTCGTCGAACAGGCGCATGGCCTCTTCGCGGATTTCCTGCCAGTTGTCCTTCAGCACGTCCAGCTCGGGGAAGCGCTGGCGGTCCAGGTAGGGTTTGGACGGCACGCCGGAAAACAGGTACATCAGGCTGTTATAAGGGGCGAACAGCGCCGAATGGTTGACGAACTGGCGCAACACCGGCAAGCGAGCCTTGCCGCGCAGGTGCACGAACAGCACGCTGCCAAAAAACACCAGCAAGACACCCGCCTTGGCTGCAAAGGAAAAGGTCATGCTTTCACTCCTTGAGGAAGAAACAGGGCTGCGCGCCCTGCTCTCCGATAAATCATCCTGCCATCATAAACTGATGCCGCCGGGGTAAAAACAGCCCGGGCAGCAACTCAATCATGAAGATTTTGCAATAAACCAAGCCGCCGAACGTTGCGCCGGATCAGCGGCAAGGCCGATTACTGCTGGTTTTCCTGCTCGCTGAACATGTCGCTGAACAGCATGCTCGACAGGTAGCGCTCGCCGGAGTCCGGCAAAATCACGACGATGGTCTTACCCTGCATTTCCGGCTTTTCGGCCAGGCGCACGGCCGCCGCCATCGCCGCACCACAGGAAATGCCACAGAGGATGCCCTCTTCCTGCATCAGGCGGATGGCCATGGCCTTGGACTCTTCGTCGGTCACCGTTTCCACCTGATCGACGATCGACAGGTCGAGGTTTTTCGGTACGAAGCCTGCGCCGATGCCCTGGATCTTGTGCGGGCTGGGCTTGAGCTCTTCGCCGGCCAGGGTCTGGCTGATCAGCGGCGATGCCACTGGTTCCACCGCCACCGACAGGATCGCCTTGCCCTGCGTATGCTTGATGTAGCGCGAAACACCGGTGATGGTGCCGCCGGTGCCAACGCCCGCCACCAGCACGTCGACCGCGCCGTCGGTGTCGTTCCAGATTTCCGGGCCGGTGGTTTTTTCGTGGATCGCCGGGTTGGCCGGGTTTTCGAACTGGCCCGGCAGGAAGTACTGGGCCGGGTCGGAGGCGACGATTTCATTGGCCTTCTCGATGGCGCCCTTCATGCCCTTGGCCGGGTCGGTCAGCACCAGCTCGGCGCCCAGAGCCTTCAGCACCTTGCGGCGCTCCAGGCTCATGGATGCGGGCATGGTCAGCATCAGTTTGTAGCCACGGGCTGCGGCGACGAAGGCCAGGCCGATGCCGGTGTTGCCCGAGGTCGGTTCGACGATGGTCATGCCCGGCTTGAGCTTGCCGCTGCTTTCGGCGTCCCAGACCATGTTCGCGCCGATGCGGCATTTGACCGAATAGCCCGGGTTACGCCCTTCGATCTTGGCCAGGATGGTCACGCCGCGCGGGGCAATGCGGTTGATCTGCACCAGCGGCGTGTTACCGATGGAGTGGGCGTTGTCTGCAAAGATACGGCTCATGGCAGGGGTCCTTGGCATGAAAAAAAGCAGGGAAAGACCTCAAGGGTAAGCCCGCACCGGTGGCCCGTAAAGCCTGTTCGAACTCACGCGGACTCGTTGCGGTCAACCGCATATCCTGCGTTGGAGACACTTCGATGAGAGCCCGTTATCGCTGGCCGTTGATCGGCCTGGCCAGCCTGATCGTGCTGTTGCTGGCGCTGCACCTGGCCCTGCCCTATCTGGTGCGCGACTACCTCAATGACAAACTGGCCGACATGGGCGACTACCGTGGCCAGGTGGCCGATGTGGACCTGGCCTGGTGGCGCGGTGCATACCAGATCAACGGGCTGAAGATCGTCAAGACCACCGGCAAGGTGCCGGTACCGTTTCTCGATGCACCGCTGATCGACCTGTCGGTGAGCTGGCACGCCCTTTGGTACGACCGCGCAGTGGTTGCCGAAGTAATATTCGACCGGCCGGAACTCAACTTCGTCGATGGCGGCAACAAACAGAACTCGCAGACCGGTCAGGGCACCGACTGGCGCCAGCAACTGGAAAAACTGCTGCCGATCACCCTGAACGAGGTTCGCATCGACAACGGCGTGCTGACTTTCCGCAACTTCAACTCCAAACCACCAGTCAACCTCAAGGCCACTCAGCTCGATGCCAGTATTCGCAACCTCACCAACATTCGTGACGAAAAGGGCCGACGTGATGCCAGCTTCGATGGCACGGCGCTGATCGTAGGCGATGCCAAGGTGGAAAGTCGCGCCACCTTCGACCCGTTCAGCGATTTCGACGACTTCGAGTTCCGCCTGCGCGCCAAGGGTATCGAGCTGCGCAAGCTCAATGACTTCGCCAGCGCCTACGGCAAGTTCGATTTCAATGCCGGGCACGGCGATGTGGTGATAGAGGCCGAGGCGACCAACGGGCGATTGAACGGGTACATCAAGCCACTGTTGCGGGATGTGGATGTGTTCGACTGGCAGCAGGATGTGCAGGAGAAGGACAAAGGCTTCTTCCGCTCGGTCTGGGAAGCGCTGGTAGGTGCGACCGAGACGGTATTGAAGAACCAGCCGAAGAACCAGTTCGCGACCCGGGTAGAGCTCAGCGGCAGCGTGCACAAACAGGATATCAGCGCCTTCGAGGCGTTTCTGCAAATACTGCGCAACGGGTTCATCGAGGCGTTCAATGCGCGGTATGAGCGTGATGCGCCGGATTCCGACTAGGATCGAGTGACGGGGCATTCAGGGACTGAATACCTGGTCTGCGTTTCCAGTCGGCGAACCCCGCGTTATAGTCGGAGACAAATCAAAATATGTGCTGCCTGTTCCGGCCCTATCGCCGGCAAGCCAGCTCCCACAGGATCCCCACAGTTCTCAAGACCTGTGCTGTACCTGTGGGAGCTGGCTTGCCGGCGATAGGGCCAGAGCAAGCTACCCTCAGAGGACAGACCCATGAAGTTCGAAGGCACCCGCGACTACGTCGCCACAGACGACCTGAAACTGGCGGTAAACGCGGCCATCACCCTCGAACGCCCCTTGCTGGTCAAGGGCGAACCCGGCACCGGCAAGACCATGCTTGCCGAGCAGTTGGCGGCCTCGTTCGGTGCGCGCCTGATCACCTGGCACATCAAGTCCACCACCAAGGCCCACCAGGGCCTCTACGAGTACGACGCGGTCAGCCGCCTGCGGGACTCGCAGCTGGGCGTGGACAAGGTCCACGATGTGCGCAATTACCTGAAAAAAGGCAAGTTGTGGGAGGCCTTCGAGGCAGAGGAGCGGGTCATCCTGCTGATCGACGAAATCGACAAGGCTGACATCGAGTTCCCCAACGACCTGTTGCAAGAGCTCGACAAGATGGAGTTCTACGTCTACGAAATCGACGAGACCATCAAGGCCAGACAGCGCCCGATCATCATCATCACCTCCAACAACGAAAAGGAGCTGCCGGACGCATTCCTGCGCCGCTGCTTCTTCCACTACATCGCCTTCCCCGACCGCGCCACCCTGCAGCAGATCGTCGACGTGCACTACCCGAACATCAGCCAGTCGCTGGTCAGCGAGGCGCTGGACGTGTTCTTCGACGTGCGCAAGGTACCAGGCCTGAAGAAAAAGCCGTCCACCTCCGAACTGGTCGATTGGCTCAAGCTGCTGATGGCCGACAACATCGGTGAAGCGGTGCTGCGCGAACGCGACCCGACCAAGGCCATTCCACCGCTGGCCGGCGCGCTGGTGAAGAACGAGCAGGACGTACAACTGCTCGAGCGCCTGGCCTTCATGAGCCGGCGCGGCAACCGCTGACAGGAGCCGGGCCATGCTGCTCAACCTGTTCAATGAAATGCGCGCGGCCAAGGTGCCGGTGTCGGTACGCGAACTGCTCGACCTGCACCAGGCCCTGCAAAAGCGCGTGGTGTTCGCCGACATGGACGAGTTCTACTACCTCGCCCGCGCCATCCTGGTGAAGGACGAGCGCCACTTCGACAAGTTCGACCGCGCCTTCGCCGCCTACTTCAAGGGCCTGGAGAACCTCGACCGGCACATCGAAGCGTTGATCCCCGAAGACTGGCTGCGCAAGGAATTCGAGCGTTCGCTGACCGACGAGGAACGCGCGCAGATCCAGTCGCTGGGTGGCCTGGACAAGCTGATCGAGGAGTTCAAGAAGCGCCTCGAAGAGCAGAAGGAGCGTCACGCCGGCGGCAACAAGTGGATCGGCACCGGCGGCACCAGCCCCTTCGGCTCCGGTGGCTTCAACCCCGAGGGCATACGCGTGGGCGAGGCCGGCAAACGCCAGGGCAAGGCGGTGAAGGTGTGGGACCAGCGCGAATACAAGAACCTGGACGACCAGGTGGAGCTGGGCACGCGCAACATCAAGCTGGCTTTGCGCCGGCTGCGCAAGTTCGCCCGTGAAGGCGCCGCCGAAGAGCTGGACATCGACGGCACCATCGACCACACCGCGCGGGATGCCGGGCTGCTGAACATCCAGATGCGCCCCGAGCGGCGCAACACGGTGAAGCTGCTGTTGCTGTTCGACATCGGTGGCTCGATGGACGCCCACGTCAAGGTCTGCGAAGAACTGTTCTCGGCGTGCAAGACCGAGTTCAAGCACCTGGAGTACTACTACTTCCACAACTTCGTGTACGAGTCGGTGTGGAAAAACAACCTGCGCCGCACCTCGGAGCGCTATTCCACCTTCGACCTGCTGCACAAGTACGGCGATGACTACAAGGTTGTGTTCGTTGGCGATGCGGCCATGGCGCCCTACGAGATTACCCAGCCGGGTGGCAGCGTGGAGCACTGGAACGAAGAAGCCGGTTATGTGTGGATGCAGCGTTTCATGGAGAAATTCAGGAAGATCATCTGGATCAACCCGTACCCGAAGCAGGCCTGGGACTACACCGCATCGACCCACCTGGTGCGGGACTTGATCGAAGACAAGATGTACCCGCTGACCTTGCAGGGGTTGGAGGAAGGGATGCGTTACCTGTCCAAGTGATTTTGCCAGTGCCGGCTCTTTCGCGGGTAAACCCGCTCCTACAGGTCCCGCACAGGCCTCCCGGCTTGCGCCGTACCTGTAGGAGCGGGTTTACCCGCGAAGAGGCCGGCTGCCTTATCGCCAACGGTCCAGGTAAGCCTGCTGCTCCCGCCACGCCTCATCCTGCACCACCGCCCGGAACCGCACCACCGCGCCCGGCATGCACTGCGCCAGTTGCGCCAGCGCCAGCGGCGTCAATGCCCCCAGCCGCGGATAACCGCCAATGGTCTGCCGGTCATTGAGCAACACGATCGGTTGCCCATCAGGCGGCACCTGCACCGCCCCCAGCGGAATCCCCTCGGAAATCATCGGCGCGCCCTGGTAGACCAGCTGCGGCCCCAGCAGGCGGATGCCCATGCGGTCGGCACGGCTGTCCAGCGTCCACTCGCGGTTGAACGCCTCGAACAGGCTGGTACCGCTGAAGTCACCGATCTGTGCGCCGATCACCAGGTCAAGCACAGGCTTTTGTGGGTACTGTGGCCGCAGCGCTTCGGGTACCTCCCGCAGGGTCGGCGAAGTGCCTGAGAATGCCAGAACGTGGCCTTTGCCAAGCGCAGAACCCTGACCATCGATACCGCCAAGTTCTTCCCGCACAACGGTGGCACAACTGCCCAGCACATCCTCGCCGAGGAACCCGCCAGGCGCCGCCAGATACGCTCGCACGCCCTGCTTCGGCTGCTTCAGGGTCAACCGCTGGCCCTTGACCAACGCAAAGCTGCGCCAGGGCGCCAGCGGCTGATCATCGACACGCGCATCCAGGTCGGCACCGGCCAGGGCCAGCACACAATCCTGCTCGGCGACCACACAGAAACCACCTAGCGCCACCTCGACCACCGGCGCCGCCAACGGGTTGCCCAGCAGCCAGTTGGCCCAGTGCATCGCCACCCAGTCCAGCGCCCCGCCCTGGGTCACGCCCAAATGGCGTACGCCAAAACGCCCAGCATCCTGTAATTGGCACAGCGGAGTACTGGCCTCGATCTTCAACTGCTTCATGCTTGTGCCTCCACATCACCGCCCAACGCCACGAAGTTGCTGCGCGAAACCGGCACGAAGCGCACCCGGTCACCGGGTTGCAACAGGCTGTAGCCCTCGCGTTCATGGTCGAACAGGCGCACCGGGGTACGCCCGATCAGGTTCCAGCCACCCGGCGATACCGCTGGATAGGCCGCCGTCTGGCGCTCGGCAATGCCGACGCTGCCGGCCGCCACGCGCTTGCGCGGGGTGCTAAGGCGCGGGCTGGCCAGGCGTTCGTCCACCAGGCCCATGAAGCCGAAACCGGGGGCGAAACCCAGGGCGAACACCGGGTACTCGCGCTCGCTGTGCAAGCGGACCACCTCTGCTTCACTCAAGCCACTGCGGGCCGCCAACACCGGCAGCTCCGGGCCGACGCTGGCGTCGTACCACACCGGGATCTCATGGCGGCGGCCACCGCTGCCCGTGTCTGGCTGCAAGCCCTCCAGCGCACGGATGATCAGTGCCCTCGCCTCACCCGGTGGCAGGTCGAACTGCACCATCAGCGTGGTGTAGGACGGCACCAGGTCCAGCAAGTGCTTGCCGAACGTCGCGTGCAAGCGCTGGCTGGCGGCAAGCATCCACGGCATGTTGCCCTCGTCGATACCATCGAACAGGCGCACCATCAGGCTGTCGATGGCCACGACTTCAATACGGGGTTTCATCGCGACTCCAGGGCATCGAGAGCCTGGCGAATCTGCCGCACAGCCGCCACCGAACTGTCGTTGTCACCGT
Source organism: Pseudomonas shirazica (assembly GCF_015168335.1). Lineage (NCBI taxonomy): Bacteria > Pseudomonadati > Pseudomonadota > Gammaproteobacteria > Pseudomonadales > Pseudomonadaceae > Pseudomonas > Pseudomonas shirazica. Next base: position 910,058 of record NZ_CP063456.1, on the reverse strand, counting down.
GTACGCACAGGGTACTGGCTGCAAGCCTCAGTGCACTGCCATCGTCCGCGACGAGCGTATCGCCGCGGGCCAGGCGCACGGCCTGCTCCACCACCAGCGCCGGGTCGTGGTGCACAGCGCCGGGCAGGCGACGCGACACCAGATGGCCGCTGGCGGTGTAGGCGCGATCGGCGAATGCTTCGAACCACAGCGGCACGCCAATCTCATCACCCAGGGCCTGGGCGGCGCGGTTGTCGGCGGTGGCCATCAGCATCAGCGGCAGTTCTGCGCCATAGGCCGCCACAGCCTCCAGTACGGTGCGCAGCTTGAGCGGGTCGGCCATCATGTCGTTGTACAGCGCACCATGGGGTTTCACGTAGGCCACGCGGCCGCCCAACACTTTGCAGATACCGTCCAGCGCACCGATCTGGTAATGCAGCAGGTCGCGGATTTCCTCCGGGCTGCAGGCCATGGAGCGGCGGCCGAAGCCGACCAGGTCCGGGTAGGCCGGGTGCGCGCCGATGGTCACCCCGTGCTCCAGTGCCAGGGCCACGGTCCGGCGCATGATGCCGGGGTCACCGGCGTGGTAACCGCAGGCGATGTTGGCGCAATCGATGTAGGGCATGACCTCGGCATCCAGGCCCATGCGCCAGCTGCCAAAGCTCTCGCCCATGTCGCAATTGAGTAGCAGGCGTTCCACTGCACGGCCTCCGTTGTCGTTGTTCATATGCCTACCTTAACGCGCCTGCAGCTGTTTGCCGCGGGTTTCCGGCAGGCTCAGCGCCGCCACGATCACCACCCCGTAGGACACGGCGGAGAACACGCCGATACCCAGGCCCAGCGGTACTTTCTGGCCGAGCACGCCGATCAGCAGCGGGAACAGTGCCGCGATGACCTTGCCGATGTTGTAGCAGAAGCCCTGCCCCGAACCACGGATACGCGTGGGGAACAGTTCGGTGAGGAACGCGCCCATGCCGCTGAAGATACCCGAGGCGAAGAAGCCCAGCGGGAAGCCCAGCCACAGCATCACGCCGTCGCTGACCTGCATTTGCGTGTACAGCAGTACGATGACGAACGAGCCCACGGCGAACAGGATGAAGTTTTTCTTGCGCCCCAGCAGGTCGGACAGGTACGCACTGACCACATAGCCGACATAGGAGCCGACGATCACCATGGCCAGATAGCCACCGGTACCCAGCACGCTCAGGCCGCGCTCGTTCTTGAGGAAGGTCGGCAGCCACGAGGTAATGGCGTAGTAGCCGCCCAGTGCGCCGGTGGTCAGCAGGGAAGCCCGCACGGTGGTCCAGAGCATCCCCGGGGCAAAGATTTCGTAGAACTGCGCAGGTGCCTCGGCGTTTTCCACCGCCTTGGCCTCGCGATATACCTCGGGGTCCTTGACCAGGCGGCGGACGAAGATCACGAAGATCGCCGGTACCAGGCCCAGCAGGAACAGCGCGCGCCAGGCCTGCTCTGCCGGCAGCCAGGAGAACAGCAGCGCGTAGAGGATGGCGGTGAGGCCCCAGCCAAGCGCCCAGCCGGACTGCACCATGCCCACCGCCTTGCCACGGTCCTGGGCGCGGATCACCTCGCCGATCAGCACCGCGCCGGCGGTCCACTCACCGCCAAAGCCGAAGCCCATCAGGGTACGGGCGATCAGCAATTGTTCGTAGTTCTGGGCGAAGCCGCAGAGGAAGGTGAAGAAGGCAAACCACAGCACCGTCAGTTGCAGGGTGCGCACGCGGCCAATGCGGTCGGAGAGAATGCCGGCCACCCAGCCACCCACGGCCGAGGCGATCAAGGTACTGGTGTGGATCAACCCGGCTTCGGTGGTGGTGATGCCCCACAGCATGATCAGCGTGGGGATGACGAAGCTGAGCATCTGCGTGTCCATGCCGTCCAGGCCATAGCCGATCTTGCAGCTCCAGAAGGTGCGGCGCTGCTGTGAGTCGATGTCGCGATACCAGGCGAAAGGCCCGGACGAAGATGGGGAACTGACCTGCTGCTGCACGCCGGTGGGGTTCATGCTTGCCTCGGCTTGTTGGTATTGTTTTATGGGCGACAATGAGTCGCGGCCTGGCTGCCATTGTTCAGAGGCCGCGCCACCTGCGTCCAACGAGAAAAACCGCCGGTCTGGAACAAGAAAAACTGATCATGAACCTTCGCTTCCTCGAAACCTTCGTCTGGGTCGCCCGGCTCAAGAGCTTCCGCCTGACCGCGGAAAAGCTGTTCACTACCCAGGCCTCGGTTTCCAGCCGCATCGCCGCGTTGGAGGCCGACCTTGGCGTGAAGCTGCTGTTGCGCGACTCACGTGGCGTCAGCCTGACCCCGGAAGGCGGCAAGGTGCTGGAATATGCCGAGCGCATGCTGGAAACCGCCAAGGCCATGAAGCAGTCGCTGGACAGCGACCGGGCCAAGGTCGGGCGCATCCGTATCGGGGTGATGGACACGGTGATCCACACCTGGATGAGCGCACTGGTGGCGGAGCTGACCGAGCGTTACCCGCAGGTGGAGATCGAACTGGTGGCCGACACTGCGCTGAACCTTCGCGAGCAATTGCAGAAGGGCTTTCTCGACGTGATCCTGCAGACCGACCTGCTGCGCGAGCAATCGATCCGCAGCCTGGACCTGGCGCGCTACCCCATGGGTTGGGTGGTGGCCGCCGGCTCGCACCAGCACCGCGACTATGCTTCGCTGGCCGAGCTTGGGCGGGAACGCATCATCACCTTCTCGAAGAACTCGCGGCCGCACCAGGAAGTGCTGAGCCTGCTGCAGGGCGCGGGGGCCGAAACGCCACGGCTGAACTGCGTGAACTCGGTGGCGGCGATTACCCGGCTGTTGCGTGACGGTTTTGGCATTGGTGCGTTGCCGCCGGCGCTGGTGGATGCCGAGTTGAGCCGGGGTGAGCTGGTATTGCTGCAGGGGCTGCAACCGCCGCCGAGCCTGGAGCTGGTAGTGGCCTGGCAGACCGGGGTGGCCTTGGTGGATGAAGTGGTCGGGGTTTGCCGGCAGGTGCTGGAGAGGTATGCGCGGGATGTGGGTGAGCAGCGGATTGTGTTGGTCTGACTGATTGGCTTTGTCTGTGCTGGCCTCTTCGCGGGCTTGCCCGCTCCCACAGGTACTGCACGGCTCTCAAGGCCTGTGATGATCATGTGGGAGCGGGCAAGCCCGCGAAAGGGCCGGCACAGGCACTGCAAAAATCAGCGCCAGCTCTCTTTCACCGCCCCACGCCGCCCGCCCAGGATCACCCAGCCAATCGCCAGCAACAGGCTCTCGATCACGAATGCCAGCACAAACCCTGCACCAAGCCCCCAGCCAACCGCCTCGGGCACCAGCAGGATCTGGTAGCTGTAGCCATTGAGGGTTTCTTCACGCAACTGCGGGTCGGCCTGCACCAGCACGTGCCAGGTACGTTGCGCCCATGGCGCTTGCAGCGCCTGCCATTCGTTTTCCAGCAGTTCGTTGCGGATCATCAGGCTTTCGATGCTGTTGGCATCACTGTTGAACACTGGGTCGTCGCTGCTGCGGTAATGTCGCAGCAGCGCCTGCAGGTCACCATTGAAGAAGCGTTCGGCGGTCTGCCGGAAGCCGTCGAGCGCCTCGCGTGATTCGAACAGGTGCGCCTCGACCCGCTGGCTGTAGTCCTTCACCAGCCCCGGGACCTGGATACCGGCCAGCAGGCCGAAGGTGAACAGCAGCAACCGCAGGTAACTTCTGAACATGCCGCGTCCTTAGCTCTGGCCGTGCGCCACGCACTCGCCGTGCCGCCACAGGGCCCACTGACCCGGCTCGTAGCGCTGCCAGGTCTCGTTCTCGGTCAAGGCCTCGGTGGCGATCACCGTGACCACGTCATTAGGGGTCGTTTCGGTGTGAAAATCGACGATCAGGTCGACATCCTTCAACCGCGCCGCACCAAAGGGTGCCCGGCGAGTAATGTGCACCAGCTTGGTCGAACAGAAGCAGAACAGCCAGTCGCCGTCGCTGAGCATGCAGTTGAACACGCCCTGGCCGCGGTAGCCGGCACAGGCTTCGACCAGCACCGGCAGCAGCTGTTCCACCGGCACGGGCTCTGGGAAGGCGCTGCGGATGCGGTTGAGCAGGTCGCAGAAGGCCGCCTCGCTGTCGGTGTCGCCCACCGGCCGGTAGAAACTGGCCTGGCCCTTGAAGTCGCCCAGCTGGCCATTGTGCGCGAAGCACCAGTTGCGGCCCCACATCTCCCGTACGAACGGGTGAGTGTTGGACAGGCACACCTTGCCGACGTTGGCCTGGCGGATGTGGCCGATGACCACTTCGCTCTTGATCGGGTAACGCTGCACCAGGTTGGCCACTTCCGACTCGCTGCTCGCGGCCGGGTCCTGGAACAGGCGCAGGCCACGGCCTTCGTAGAAGCCGATGCCCCAGCCGTCACGGTGCGGGCCGGTACGGCCGCCGCGCTGCATCAGGCCGGTGAAGCTGAAGACGATATCGGTGGGGACGTTGGCACTCATGCCCAGCAGTTCGCACATAGGCGTGTCTCCGCTTACAGACGGGGCTCGACCCGGCCGCTGCCGCGGGAGACGGCTGGGGCGACAGGGGGTGGCGCATCACGGTAACGGTCGCGGCGCTCTGCGGCCAGCGGGGCCTGGGCGCCGAGCTGGTCATCTTCGGCAGCCTGGCGCTGGGCAGCGGCCTCGGCCTGCGCGCGGCGCTCGCGGGCGCGTTTCTCCAGCGGAAAGCGCAGCAGCACGAAGAGGAAATACAGGGAAAACGCGCCCATGCCGTACATGGCGAAGTCGGAAACCGCGCGCCAGGCGTTGTTGCCGACCTTGAAGGCGACGTCGAGGGCGGTGATGGCAATCGCCGGGGCGAAGCTGTCCTTGACCGGGTCGACGATGGTCGGGGTCAGCAGCAGCACCGCCAGCACCACCCGCAGCGGTTCGCGCAGCCAGCGCCACATCCAGCCGGTGAGCTTGAAGCCCACCATCAGGCAGCCCAGGGCGGCAACAGCGTAAAGGCCCCAGGCGAGGGTGTAGTCGTTCTCGGTCATGGTGTTCGTGCAAGCCAGGCAAAGAGATGCCTATGATAAACACTTTTCCGGGCGCAGACAGCGTTTGCCTGTGCCGGCCTCTTCGCGGGCTTGCCCGCTCCCACAGGCACTGCACAGTTTCAAGATCTGTGGTGAACCTGTGGGAGCGGGCAAGCCCGCGAAGAGGCCGGCACAGGCAACCCCAATCAAGAGATCCTCAATGCCAACCAAGCCCCAACCCCCGATTGCCCACCAGGCCCAGGCCAGCGACCCGTACGCCTGGCTGCAACAGCGTGACACCCCCGAGGTGCTCGCCTACCTGCAGGCCGAGAACGCCTACCAGGAAGCCTGCCTGGCCGACCAGGCGCCGCTGCGCGAACAACTGTTCGAAGAGATCAAGGGCCGCATCCTGGAAACCGACCTGTCGCTGCCGGCGCCCTGGGGCCCCTACCTGTACTACACCCGTACCACCGCAGGCGACGAGTACCCGCGCCACTACCGCTGCCCGCGCCCGGCCGACGACTCCAACACGGTCGATGAAAGCCAGGAACAACTGCTGCTCGACCCCAACGCCCTGGCCAATGGCGGTTTCCTGTCCCTCGGCGCGTTCAACGTCAGCCCCGACCACCGCCTGCTGGCCTACAGCCTGGACACCAGTGGCGACGAAATCTTCACCCTGTACGTGAAGGACCTGGCCAGTGGCAGCGTCACCTCCCTGCCCTTCGACGACTGCGACGGCAGCCTGACCTGGGCCAACGACAGCCAGACGCTGTTCTTCGCCGAACTGGACGAGACCCACCGCCCGTGGCGCCTGCGTCGCCACACCCTGGGCAACGACGGCGCGCAGACCGTGTTCGAGGAGACCGATGGGCGCTTCTTCCTGCACTGCTACCGCACCAGCTCCGAACGCCAGCTAGTGCTGCTGCTCAACAGCAAGACCACCAGCGAAGCCTGGGTGCTTGACGCGGAAACCCCGCAGGCACCGTTCACCTGCCTGGCGCCACGGGTCGAAGGTCACGAGTACTTCCCCGACCACGGCCAGCTCGACGGCCAGTGGCGCTGGTTCATCCGCACCAACCAGGACGGCATCAACTTCGCCCTGTACCACGCCCCGGTCGCACCAGTGCCCAGCCGTGAGCAATGGCAGGTGCTGGTAGCGCACCGCGACGCGATCATGCTCGAAGGCCTCAGCCTGAATGCCGGCGCGCTGACCCTGAGCCTGCGCGAAGGCGGCCTGCCGATCATCGAGGTACGCCCGCAGGGCCTGGCACCCTACCGCGTCGAACTGCCCGACGCGGCCTACAGCCTGTACGTGCAGGACAGCCTGGAATTCGCCAGCCCACGCCTGCGCCTGCGCTACGAAGCACTCAACCGCCCAGCCCAGGTACGCCAGCTGGAGCTGGCCAGCGGTGCCCAGGCGGTGCTCAAGCAAACCCCGGTGCTGGGGCCGTTCGATGCCGACGACTATGTCAGCGAGCGCCTGTGGGCTACCGCAGCGGACGGCACCCGGGTGCCGATCAGCCTGGTGCGCCGCCGCCAGGACCTGGGCCAGACCGTGCCGCTGTACCTGTATGGCTACGGCGCCTATGGCGAAAGCCTCGACCCGTGGTTCTCGCACGCGCGCCTGAGCCTGCTGGAGCGCGGCGTGGCCTTTGCCATCGCCCATGTGCGTGGTGGTGGCGAACTGGGCGAAGCCTGGTACCGCGCCGGCAAGCAGGAGCACAAGCACAACACCTTCAGCGACTTCATCGCCTGTGCCGAACACCTGATCGCCGAGGGTGTTACGGCTGCCGACCGCCTGGCCATCAGTGGCGGCAGCGCCGGTGGCCTGCTGATGGGCGCGGTGCTCAACCTGCGCCCCGAGCTGTTCCGCTGTGCGATTGCCGAAGTGCCGTTCGTCGACGTGCTCAACACCATGCTCGACCCCGAGCTGCCGCTGACCGTGACCGAGTACGACGAATGGGGCAACCCTGAGGAGCCGGAGGTGTATGAGCGGATCAAGGCCTATGCACCGTACGAGAACGTGAAGGAACAGGCCTACCCGGCGATGCTGGTGGTGGCGGGCTACAACGACAGCCGCGTGCAGTACTGGGAAGCGGCCAAGTGGGTGGCGCGGCTGCGCACGCGCAAGACCGACGACAACCTGCTGCTGCTCAAGACCGAGATGGGGGCTGGGCATGGCGGGATGAGCGGGCGGTATCAGGGGCTCAAGGATGTGGCCCTTGAGTACGCGTTCGTCTTCGGCGAGCTAGGTATCGTTTGAGAAAGCTGGGGGCGCTTTGCGCCCCTTTCGCGACACAAGGCCGCTCCTACAGGTACCGTGCATGCCCTGAATCCTGCGCGCTCCCACAGAAAACCGGGGCAGCCGGCTGAATTCAATCATCCTGCACCGCCGGCTTCGGCGGGTCTTGGCGCAACCCCGGCAATGGCTGGTCCTTCGGTGGCCCGGGCACCGGCATCGGCGGTAACAGTGGCGCCCCCGGCTGGCTGTCATAGGCCTTGGGCGGCGTACTCGGGGTAATCTGCGGATATGGCGTAGGCGTAGGCGTACCCGGTGCACCGGGCACCGGCGTGCTCAACCGGGGTGGCGTGCTGGCAGCTTCGGCCATGGGCAGGCCGGCCAACAACAGCACAACGAGGATCGCGCGAAACATCAGCAACCTCCTGTCGGGAACCTTCCTACAGGCTACGCCTAAATCAAAGCTTTCGCCTGTCCGCCTGCCCCGCAAGCGCGCTAGACTCAGTGCATAACCGTCATTTGCCTGATCAGAACAAAGGAAACACCATGAGCTCCACCTCTTCCGCCGCCGCCACCGCGCGCCTGGACCGCATCCTGGCCGATGCCAAGCGCGACAAGGAAATGGGCTACCGCGACAAGGCCCTGAAAATGTACCCGCACGTCTGCGGCCGCTGCGCCCGCGAGTTCTCCGGCAAGCGCCTGAGCGAGCTGACCGTGCACCACCGCGACCACAACCACGACAACAACCCGCAGGACGGCTCCAACTGGGAGTTACTGTGCCTGTACTGCCACGACAACGAGCACTCGCGCTATACCGACCAGCAGTACTTCAGCGAAGGCTCCACCAGCACCCCGAGCATCGCCAAGGCCACCCACAACCCGTTCGCCGGGCTGGCGGGCATGCTGAAGAAAGACTGACCATCGATTCACCACCCCGCTGCTACCGGGCAGCCCGTATAATCGCGCTTTTTTTCGCGAAGGGCCCCGGTACGTGGCAAACAAACGATACAGCTGCATTGGCCTGTTCAACCCCAAGTCGGCAGAAAACGTCGGCTCGGTGATGCGCGCCGCGGGTTGCTACGGCGTCAATTCGGTGTTCTACACCGGCAAACGCTACGAGCGTGCGCGTGACTTCGTCACCGACACCAAGCGCGTGCACTACGACATCCCGCTGATCGGCATCGATGACCTGCAGCGCATCATCCCGCTGGGCTGCACGCCGGTGGCCGTGGAGTTGGTGGAGGGCGCGCGGCCATTGCCGGAATACACCCACCCGGACCGGGCCATCTACATCTTCGGGCCGGAAGACGGCAGCCTCAGTGCCGATGTGCGGGCATGGTGCGAAGAGACCATCTACATTCCGACCGAGGGCTGCATGAACCTCGCAGCGACGGTGAATGTGGTCCTGTATGACCGCATGGCCAAGGGGCTGAATACCCGTTCGGGGCCCAGGTTCAAATAGCCGACTGAACGATGGCGGCGGCCAACAGGTCACCTGCATACACTTCAGACGGAGACCTTGCCATGCTTGATATCCATTCGGCAGCGACATCGCAAGACAAGAACGTTCATGGCCTGGAGCGCGCCAGCTCGCTGGCTGGCGGCGCGTTGATGGTCAGCAAGGGGCTACGCCACGGCGGCCTGGTCGGGTTGTTGCAGATCGCAGTTGGCGGCCTGGCACTGGCTCGGGGCTTCAGCGGGCATTGTGCGACCAAGGCCTGGTGGCAGCGGCACCGGCAGGAGTATCACCGCTTGCGTTCGGACATCGAGCGCAGTGCTGCGGAACTGGAGGCGTTGAAGGCCAGTGCCGAGGCGGCGACGCGGGGGGTGACGGTAACCGGGAAGGATCCGTTGGCTGGCAGTTGAGTTTTGCACTGCCTGTGCCGGCCCTTTCGCGGGCACGCCCGCTCCCACAGGGACCTCATGGCTGTCGGAACATCACTGGCCTGTGCCGACCTCTTCGAAACTTGCGCGGCACCTGTGGGGGCGTGCCCGCGAAAGAGTCAGCACTGGCAATAGAGAGGCCTAGCGCAACGCCTTGCTCTGCAACACCTCGGAGCGCCGCCCCAGCACGTTCTCGCTGATCTGCACGAAGTCTTCGGTGCTGACGCTGGGCAGGCGCATCAACCCGCGTGCCACATCGTCCAGCGAGCGTTTGGCCTGAGTGTGGATGCGGATTTCCTTGTCCAGCGCTTGCAACAGCATCACCCCGCGCGCCACCTGCGCCGGGGTGGCATGCTCGCCCTTGAGCCGGGTGACCTTGGCGCCCTGCTTACTCAGGCGCGCCTGCCAAGCCTCGTAACGGTCGTCACTCACCCCGCCCGCGCGGCGCAGCAACTCGCTGGCATAGTAGTCGTTCAGGCTTTCCACCAGCCAGTCACTGCCATCACGCCCATGGATCTGCGCAAACAGTTGCACCACTTCGCGCAGCAACGGGCTGCTGCCATTCTCGCTGACCATCGGCCGGGCACTGTGCAGGTACAACGAGCCCTGCGCGGCGGTCGCCCCACGCCACATGCCGTCGCGAGCGCCGACCAACAGCAGCTTCGGCGGGTTGCGCGGGAAAACCGCCTGCAATTGCGGCCAGACAAAGGTCAGCATGGTCAGGTTGTCCATGCGCCGCATACCCTGCCCCACCGGTGCGGCCACGGTGACCTCGGTTTCGCCCAGGCGGGCGCGGCGGCTGCCCAGGTCGCCAGCGAGCATCCAGCCTGTGGGGCGGTCGAACAGGCGCGAAACGTTGTCGATGCGGAACTTGTCCTTGCCGATGCGCGGCCAGGAGGTCTCAATGCTCTTCCAGCCCTCCGGCAGGTCGAACGCCAGCCGCGCCACCAGTTCGGTGCCATCCTGCTGGTCGAGGCGCGCAGGCGGCACCAGCTGGTCGCCCAGGAACAGCGCCCAGTGCGGGGTGATGCGCGATGAATAGGCGCCGCTGCCGCGTTTCTGGTCCAGCTGCACGCGGTAGCTGAGGCTGGTCTTGCCGGCCGCCGGTTGCCACACGCCGCGCTGGCCCTGCAACTGCCATTGGCCATCAGCCTGGAAGCCGCTGTAGGCCCCAGCCTTGCCCAGGTCGAAATCCAGACTGCGCACGGCACTGCCTTCGGCCAAGGTTAGGCGGACCTCCGCCTGGCCACTGGCTGGCAACAGGCGCACCTGATAGTCGAGGTCGACCTTTTTCGCCCAGGCCGGCGAACTGGCCATCAGGCCCAACAGCAACAACAGCTGGCAACGCATACAGAAACTCCTTGTTTCCCCGTGGCAGCGGGCCGCGCCGGTCAGCTGGCGCGGAAGATCAGGTGGTCTTCCCAGTCGTCTTCGTGCACATCGTGTTCACTGAGCATGCGCCCCGACTGGGAAATGCGCTGTTCATGGACCTGCTGGCGATCACCGCAGACCAGGTGGTGCCAGGCCGGCAGGTCCTTGCCCTCACTGACCAGGCGGTAGCCGCAGGTACTCGGCAGCCACTTGAACTGGTCGGCCTTGCCCGGGGTGAGCTGGATGCAGTCAGGTACCTGGGCGAAGCGGTTGGGGTAATCGCTGCACTGACAGGTGTGAAGATCCAGCAGTTTGCAGGCGATGCGCGTGTAATAGACGCTGTTGTCGTCCTCGTCCTCGAGCTTTTGCAGGCAGCACAGGCCGCAACCATCACACAGCGACTCCCACTCTTGCGGGCTGAGTTGCTCGAGGGTCTTGCGCTGCCAGAACGGCGCGTTTTCAGCGATCATGACACGGGTTTCCTGCATTCATCTTGGGGCCACGGCGCGCGGCGGCGCCAGTCTAGAGCCTGGCCTTCGGCAAAGCCAGACCGCTTGTCAGTCGCGACGCGACGCAGTAGCGTGCGCGTTTACCGCCCTTTTGCAGGAGCCGCCATGAGCGCCAACCCCCGCATTGCCGATTACGCCATCAACGAGCAGTTCATCAACCGCTGGTCGCCACGTGCCTTCACCGCCGAGCCGATCAGCGAAGAAACCTTGCTGAGCTTCCTCGAAGCTGCACGCTGGGCGCCGTCGGCGAACAACTCGCAACCTTGGCGCTTCCTCTATGCCCGCCGTGACACGCCGAACTGGGAGCGTTACCTGAACCTGCTGGTGCCGGCCAACCGCAGCTGGGCGCAACAGGCTTCGGCGCTGGTGCTGGTGATTTCCAAGACCACCTACGCCGCCCCGGGCGCCACGGAAGAAAGACCGGCGCTGTGGCACACCTTCGACACCGGCTCCGCCTGGGGGCACCTGGCCCTGCAAGCCAGCATCAGCGGCTGGCATACCCATGGCATGGCCGGTTTCGACCAGGAACTGGCGCGTCAGGAGTTGAAGGTTCCTGAAGGCTACGTGCTGCATGCCATGGTGGCGATCGGCAAGCTGGGCGACAAGGCCAGCCTGAACGAAGCGCTGCAGGCGCGTGAAGTCCCGAGCCCGCGCAAGCCACTGAGCGAGCTGGCTGCCGAGGGTGATTTCAGCCTGTAAGCCTTGCATTGGCTGTACCGGCCCTTTCGCAGCACAAGGCTGCTCCTACAGCACAGTGAAAAAAACCTGTAGGAGCAGCCTTGTGCTGCGAAGAGGCCGGTACAGGCACTACAAAATCAATAGCCCCGGGCGAAGTCCACTTCTCCTCGCAACCCCTGCCCCGCCGCATACGCCCGCACATTCTCGACAAACAACCGCACCATCGCCGCCGGCGAGGTGGGTGCCGAGCTGTGCCCGGTCAGCAGCAAGCCCCACGCCGTCCAGAACGGGTGTTGCCTGGGCAACGGCTCCTGCCGGCAGACATCGATCACCGCCCCCGCCAGGTGCCCTTCCTTCAGTGCCTCGACCAGGTCAGCGTCGACCACCGCAGCGCCGCGCCCGGCATTGATGAACAGCGCCGTGGGCTGGAAGCGCTTGAACAGTGCCGCATCATACAGGTCGTGGGTTGCCGGGGTATCCGGCAGCAGGTTGAGTACGTAATCGACCTGACCCACCAGGCGCGGCAGGTCGGCCAGCGCCGCTACCTCGACGAACGGCGCCTGCTCGCGGGCGCTGCTGGCAACGCCATACAGCACCACGCCAAACGCCTGCAGGAACTCGGCCACCCGCTGGCCAATGTCGCCAGTGCCGACGATCAGCACCTTGCGCCCTTCCAGGGTCCGCCCCGGGCGGTCGTCCCAACGACGCTCGACCTGGCTGACCAGCCGCGACAGCACCTCGCGCTCATGGCCGAGCATGTAGGTGAGCATGTACTCGGCCATCACCTGGCCAAAGATGCCCACGGCGCGGGTCAGGCGATAGTCGCGCGGCAGGCCCTCGGCCAGCAGCGGGGTGATACCGGCCCAGGTGGACTGCATCCAGCCCGGCTTGTGGCCTTGGCGCAACAGGCTTGCCAGCAGGTCCGGCTGGCCCAGCCACACCGGGCACTGTGGCGCCTGGCGTGCCAGTTCGGCGGAGTCGCCGCTGGTCAGGACTTCCAGCTCAGGCGCGGCTGCACGCAAAATCTCGGCGTATCGAGCATAATCATGCTCAGCAATCAGTACTCGCATGATCAGGCAGGGTCGTTACGGCGCAGCAACTCTTCGGGCAGGTGCTCGATGTAGTCGTCTTCCGGCGGCGGCATCTGCAGGTGATAACCCTGGTTGTCGAGGTTTTCCAGCACCTTGGCGATGTCCTCGCGGGCCAGCTTGCGCTCGGGAGTCAGCACCAGGTCGAAGGCGTGCACGGGGGTGCCGAAGAACGGCAGCAGGCCTTCGGGCACGCGCTCCAGGCCGTCGGCCTTGAGCACGTACAGGTACATTTCGTTCTTGCGGGGGCTCTTGTAGATAGAGCAAATGCGTTTCATCGGGTCTCTCCGGCGCCTGCGAGGCTGTCCAGCAGGGCCTGGCCCATGCGCTCACGGCGCCAGCCGCGCAGCGAATCGGGCAATTGATAGGGGCCATTGGGGTAGCCGCTCTTGAGCAGCGCTTCCAGGGCTTTTTTGCGCAGCATCAGCTCGGGGGCAATGCCCAGGCGCTCACCTTCGGCCTGGCCGATGGCACGCAGCTGCTTGAGGATACCTGCGGCCTCGATCGGCAAGGGCTCGGGCAAGGCCTGTGGCCATTGCTCGGCTGGCAGGCTGGCGGCACGCTTGATCAGCTGGATGAGGAACTCACCGTCCTGACGAATGGTGCGCGGATGCATCTCGTCGATCTTGGCCAGCGCCGACAGGTTGCTCGGCTGGCTCTTGGCCATCGGCCACAGCGAGTGCTCCTTGAGGATGCGATTGCGCGGTACGTCGCGGTTGCGCGCTTCACGCTCGCGCCAGGCACACAGCTCACGCAGCACTGCCAGTTGCTGGGGGGCCAGCTTCCAGGCCAGCTTGACGTCGCGGTACAGGCTTTCGGGCTCGACCTCGCGGCGCAATGCGGCCACCAGCTCGGCGCCGTCCTCCAGCACCCAAGCGTACTTGTCGTCACTCAGGCGCGGGCGCAAAACGGTGAACAGCTCGGCCAAGTGCACGGCATCCTCAGCGGCATAGCTGACCTGGGTTTCCGAGAGCGGGCGCTGCAGCCAGTCGGAGCGGGTTTCGCCCTTGGGCAGGTCGATACCCAGCACATCCTGCACCAGGCGCGAATAACCCATGGAGAACCCCAGGTTCAGATAACCGGCCGCCAGTTGGGTGTCGAACAGCGGCTGTGGCAGCTTGCCGGTCAGGCGCAACAGCACTTCGAGGTCTTCGCTGCAGGCGTGCAGTACCTTGACCACACCGCTGTCATCCAGCAGTTCGGCCAGGGGTTGCCAGTTGCCGATCAGCAACGGGTCGATCAGGAAGGCACGCTGGCCATCGCCGATCTGGATCAGCCCGGCTTTCGGGTAGAAGGTGTCGACCCGCATGAATTCGGTATCGACGGCGACAAAGGGCAGCTGGTGCCAGTCGCGGCAGTGTTCGGCCAGGCTCTGGTCGTCACGGATCCAGTGTATTTCGATGGCCACGAGGCTCTCCCACTAACATTGGCGCGCAGTATATACGGCGCGGGCACTGCTGGTGAAACCTGCGCCATCCCTGGAATAGATAAACGGTGCTGCACCGGCGCCTTTTTGTAGGAGCAGCCTTGTGCTGCGAAAGAGCCGGTGCACTGATCATGGTGCTGTATTGGCTGTACCGGCCCCTTCGCAGCACAAGGCTGCTCCTACAGTGCCCGTGTGCAGTCAGACTCAGCGCTTGGCCGCCAGCCACGGCCGGCAGCTGGCGAACATGTCCAGCGATTGCTGGTAGACCTCGGTACGCACCTGCAACAGGCCGAGCATCGAGTGGAACAGGTTGTCCTGCGACAGCGGCGCATCGCTGAGCTTAGCCAGGCAGTCGGTGTCGACGCCGAAGTCCTCCTTGTAGCTGTCGGAGAACCAGGTCAGCAACGGCACGTGCTTCTGCTGCTCGGGGGCGATGGCGTAAGGCGTGCCGTGCAGGAACAGGTTGTACTCACCCAGCGACTCGCCATGGTCGGACAGGTAGATCATCGCCGTGTCGACCTTGTCCTGCTTGCTGCGCAGGGTATCGATCAGCGAGGCCAGCACCTTGTCGGTATAGGCCAGGGTGTTGTCGTAACCGTTGACGATTTCCTGTTCGCTGCACTGGTCCAGCGCGTTGCTCTGGCACACCGGGGCAAAGCGCTGGTCGGCGCCGGGGTAGCGCTTGAAGTATTCAGGCCCGTGGCTGCCCATCTGGTGCAGCACCAGCACGGTGTCCTTGTCGAGGTTGTCGATCAGCTCACCCAGGCCCTGCAGCAGGATCTGGTCATGGCATTCACCATCAGCGCACAACTGCGGGTCCTTGAGTTTGCTGACATCGATGAATTGCACGCGGTCGCAGGTACCCTTGCAGCCCGATTGATTGTCACGCCACTGCACCGCCAGGCCGGTCCGCTGGAGGATGTCCAGCAACCCTTCGCGGTTCTTCGCCACGCGGGCATCGTAGTCCTTGCGCTTCATGCCAGAGAACATGCAGGGCACCGAAACGGCGGTTTCCGTGCCGCAGGAGTGAACATCGGAGAACGCCAGCAGGCCCTGCTCCCTGGCAAGGTTCGGTGTGGTATCGCGGTTGTAGCCGAGCACGCCGAAGTGATCTGCCCGCGCACTTTCACCCACCACCAGTACAGTCAGCGACTTGCGTTCATGCTTTTGCCAGGCAGCGTCACGCTTGGCATCTTCGCCGTAATGCTGGAAGGGCCGTGATGCGGTACCGACGCGCTCGCTGACATAACCGATGGAGGCACCCACGATATTGCTGGGGGTGAGCATCAGGCGCAGTTCGTGGTGGTTGCGAAACAGCGACGAAAGGCCCTGGTAGTTGACCAGTGCCACCGAGCCCAGGGCCACCACGCAGGCACTGCCAACCACCAGCTTGCCGAGCAGTTCACGGTGCCAGGCGCGATAGGCGATCGGCGCCTTCCACAACAGCAGCGAAGGCACCACACCGAGGCCCAGGATATACAAGGCAAACTTCAACGAAAGCAGGTCACGCACTTCCGCCACGTTGGTTTCCGCAATATTGCGGAACATGCCCGCGTCAATGAGTACGCCGTACTGGTTCATGAAGTAAGCCACACCCGCGCCACTCATGAACAACACGATAAGTATTGGCTTCAATACATAACGGAAGGCGAACAACGTAAGGATAAGGTTGAACGCGAACAGCATCAGCACGGCAAACGCCAGGCTCAGCCAAAGCCCCGGCAAACCGGGCGGCACGACCTGTTCGAGATGCTGCCAGAGGAAGACATTGAAGCCTATCAGCAGGTAAAGGCTGGCCAGCAGCGTGACCCATTCAGTCCGCAGGGATTTGAAGTTGAGCATCAGTGTTCGCAATCAAGAGTGATTATCAGCCCGAGGGCCTGCGCGGCACCGGGGAAACTTGGCTGAACTCTAGAAAGCGTGCCATCAATATTTTGTGAAAAAGACGCCAACAAATTCGTGAGCAGGCGCCTTTTCTACATTAAAAGAAGTTCATTCAGCGCTTGTTCAGCCTGGCAGGCGTGCCTTGGCATACGGCTCGCGGTCGATGTCCAGCACTTCCACGCACAGCTGGATATCAAGCCCGGGTTGCTCGGGGATGGCGTCACGCAACACGTCGAGCAGGCTGGTGGACAGTTGCGTCTTCACCTCGGGCGAGCGCCCGCTGAGGATGGCCAGGCGCACATGGGCAAAGGCACGCTCGCCGGGCGCGGTGCCCACCCGATAGTGCTTGAAGGCTTCGGCGCGGCTTTTGATATCGGCCTCGTCGGCGAACTGGCCACTGCCGACCAGGGCATGGTTCAGGCGCAGCAGCAGGACGTCGACATTCAGCTCACGCAGGTTGTCGCTGTATTCCAGGTTCAGGTGAGGCATGGCGCAGGTTCCGGGTCACGGGGGAGATGCGACAGCCTACCCCAGTCCCCTACCTGCGCAAAGACGACTATCCTCAAAGGTCAGAACCATCCGCCAACCCCCGACAGAGGTGAAGAAATGCCAGTTCCGCATGATCTGCTCGCTGACCTGCACGTTACCGCTGATGCATTCCAGGCGCTCATGGACAAGGACCAGACGCTGCACTCACTGCACAAGGAATACAACGCAAAAGACAAAGAGGTGGTCGCTGCCGAAGGCAACGGCACCAACGACGAAACCGTCAACCGCCTGCGCAAGGAGCGCTTGCTGATCAAGGACAAGATCGAACGGATCATTCATCCGCCCAAATCCAGATAGATACCACAGGCCTGCACGGCCCCCTGTAGGAGCGGCCTTGTGTCGCGATGGGCTGCGCAGCAGCCCCGAAAATCTCGACAGAGACATAGATTCTGGGGCTGCTGCGCAGCCCATCGCGACACAAGGCCGCTCCTACAACCGCATCATCACGAGCCAGCAGCCGCAGCCTTCAATGCCCCATCCAGATCCTCGACCAGGTCGCGGTAATCCTCGATCCCCACCGACAACCGCAGCAGGTTTTCGCTGATGCCCATCACGCCCTTCTGCTCCGGGCTCAGCGAGCAGTGCGACATGCTCCAGGAGTGGTTGATCATGCTTTCCACCCCGCCCAGCGAGTCGGCCAGCACGAAGATCTGCAGCGCCTCCACCAAGCGGTTTAGCGCAGCCCGGTCGCCCTTGACCTTCATCGCCACCACCGCCCCGCCACTGCGCATCTGCCGTTTGCACAACTCATGTTGCGGGTGACTTTCCAACCCCGGGTAATACACCTGATCGATCTGCGCGTGGCTTTCGAGGAAGCGCGCCACCTGCAGGGCATTGGCACACTGGCGCTCCATGCGCACATCCAGGGTCTTCAGACCGCGCAGGGCCAGGTAGCAGTCGAACGGCCCCTGCACCGCGCCAATCGCCATGCTGATGCGGCGCAGGCGCGCCAACAGCGCATCATTGGCAGCTACCACCACGCCACCGGTGAGGTCGGAGTGGCCGCCGATGTACTTGCTGGCCGAGTGCATCACCAGGTCCACGCCCAGGGTGATCGGGCGCTGGTTCCACGGCGAGCAGAAGGTGTTGTCGATGCAAGTGAGGATGCCCCGTGCCTTGGCCAGGTCGCACACCGCCTTGATGTCGACCAGGTGCAGCAACGGGTTGGTCGGCGATTCGATCCAGATCAGCTGGGTTTCCGGCTTGATGGCGGCGGCCACCGCCTCGAGGTCGTTGAGGTCGACGTAGGTGGTGGTCAGGCCCGAGGTGCGGCTGCGGTAGTCTTCCATGATGCGGAAGGTACCGCCGTATACGCCGTTCATCACCACCACGTGGGCATCCTTGGGCAGCAGCTCCAGCACGGTGGCGGTGGCGTTCACGCCCGAGGCGCAGGCGACCGCGCCAACGCCCTCTTCCAGGGCGGCGACACAGGTTTCATAGGCATGCCGGGTGGGGTTGCCGACACGGCTGTAGGAGTATTCCGGTTTGTCGTCCAGGCTGCGCTTGGTGAACGAGCTGGCGGTGACGATCGCCGGGAAAATAGCGTTATCGGCGACGCTGAACTGCTCACCGGCGTGAATGGTACGGGTGGCGAAATTGCGCGGCTTGTCGGACATGGTCAGGCCCATTGGCAGAGTGAAAGTCGCCACTATCGCACAACCCAAATCTTCTAGCCTTGGGGTAATCTGTGAAATATTTTTCTCCACGGCCCACGCGCGATATGGACAGCTTCGACCAGCACATTCTCACCCTGCTTCAGCGCGACGCCTCGATCTCGCTCAAGGACCTGGCCGAGGCCGTCAACCTCTCCACCACACCGTGCTGGAAGCGGGTCAGGCGCCTGGAGGAAGACGGCTACATTGTCGGCCGTGTCGCCTTGCTCGACCCTGAACGGCTGGGGCTGGGGCTGACGGTGTTCGTCCAGCTCAAGACCCAGCGCCACGACAGCGCCTGGCTGGAGCAGTTTGCCGCGACCGTGACCGGGTTCGAGGAAGTGATGGAGTTCTACCGCATGTCGGGAGACTGGGATTACATGCTGCGGGTGGTGGTGGGGGATATTGCGGCGTACGACCGGTTTTACAAAAAGCTGATCACCAGTACTGATGGGCTGTCGAACATCACTTCCAGTTTTGCCATGGAGCAGATGAAATACACCACGGCTTACCCGGTGAACCGTTCCTGATTCCTGTATGGCAGTACCGGCCCTATCGCCGGCAAGCCAGCTCCCACAGGTACGTCACAGGTTCTGAAATCTGTGCGGTCCCTGTGGGAACTGGCTTGCCGGCGATAGGGCCCTTGCAGGCTACCTGTCAATCCGCGGCCAGCACCGCCGCAATCCGGTTGCCGGCCTTGGCTTTCTCGACCTTGATCGCCACGAACTTCGAGGTCGGGGTATAGGTCCCCTCGCCATAGCTTTCCAGCGGCACCAGCGGGTTGGTCTCAGGGTAGTACGCCGCCGCCTGCCCCTCGGGCACGTCATACGCCACCAGGCGGAAGCCCGACACCCGCCGCTCCACGCCATCCTCCCACAGCGACACCAGGTCCACATGCTCGCCCGGCTCGAAGCCCATACGGCGGATGTCCACCTCGTTGACGAACACCACTTCACGCAGGCCGAACACCCCGCGATAACGGTCGTCCAGGCCATACAGGGTGGTGTTGTACTGATCGTGCGAGCGCAGGGTCTGCAGGATCAGGTCGGGCTTGTCGCCGCGCGCCAGCACCTTTGCATTCACCAGTTGCTCCGGCAGCTGGTGCGGGCTGAAGCGCGCCTTGCCTGTGGCCGTGCGCCAGGTACGGTCGGCGGCATTGTTGCCCAGGTGGAAGCCGCCCGGATGCTGCAGGCGCTCGTTGAAAGCAGCAAAGCCGGGGATCACATCGGCAATCATGCTGCGGATGCGGCCGTAGTCGGCAACAGCGTACTCCCAGTCGATCGGCTGCTTGCCCAGGGTCGCCTGGGCCATGCCGGCGATGATCCACGGCTCCGAGCGCAGGTGCGGCGAGCGCGGGCGCAGCTGGCCGTGGGAGATGTGCACCATGCTGAAGGTGTCCTCCACGGTCACGCCTTGCGGCCCGCTGGCCTGCATGTCGATTTCGGTACGGCCCAGGCACGGCAGGATCAACGCATCGCGGCCGGTGACCAGGTGCGAGCGGTTGAGCTTGGTGGAAATCTGCACGGTCAGCGCGCAATTGCGCATGGCCGCATGGGTGCGCGGCGTATCCGGCGTGGCCTGGGCAAAGTTGCCGCCCAGGCCGATGAACACTTTGGCCCGCCCCTCTTCCATGGCCTTGATCGCCAGCACGGCGTTGTGCCCGTGGGCACGCGGCACGCGGAACTGGAAGCGTTTTTCGATGGCATCGAGCAGCGCCGCCCCGGGCTTCTCGTCGATGCCCATGGTGCGGTCGCCCTGCACGTTGCTGTGGCCACGCACCGGTGACAGGCCGGCGCCGGGCTTGCCGACGTTGCCGCGCAGCAGCTGCAGGTTGACGATTTCCTGAACGGTCGGCACCGAGTGGCGGTGCTGGGTGACGCCCATGGCCCAGCACATGATCACCCGTTCGGCCTTGCGGTACATGCGCGCGGCCAGTTCGATCTCGGCCTGGGTCAGGCCCGATTGCTCGACGATGTGCGCCCAGGGCGTGGCATCCACGGTTTCCAGGTATGCGTCGATGCCACTGGTGTGCTCGGCGATGAAGGCATGGTCGAACACTGCCGGTTCGCCATTGGCCTGGGCTTCGCGCTCCCACTGCAGCAGGTACTTGGCAATGCCGCGCATCACTGCCATGTCGCCGCCCAGGGCCGGGCGGAAGTAGGCCGTGTTGGTTGGTTCGGAGCCATTGCTGAGCATCTCGAACGGGTGCTGCGGGTGTTGGAAGCGCTCCAGGCCGCGCTCCTTGAGCGGGTTGAAGCAGACCACCTGGGCACCACGCTTCACCGCTTCACGCAGCGGTTCGAGCATGCGCGGGTGGTTGGTGCCGGGGTTCTGGCCGATGACGAAGATGGCATCGGCCAGTTCCAGATCGTGGAACACCACGGTGCCCTTGCCCACGCCGAGGGTTTCCGACATGCCCACGCCGCTGGCTTCATGGCACATGTTCGAGCAGTCGGGGAAGTTGTTGGTGCCGTAGGCGCGGACGAACAGCTGGTAGAGGAACGCCGCCTCGTTGCTGGCCCGGCCCGAGGTGTAGAACTCGGCCTGGTCGGGCGATTCGAGTGCGCGCAAGTGTTGGGCAACCAGCGCAAAGGCTTCTTCCCAGCTGGTTTCGACATAGTGGTCGGTGGCCGCGTCGTAGCGCATCGGGTGGGTCAGGCGGCCCTGGTACTCCAGCCAGTAGTCGGTCTGCTCGGCCAGCGCACTGACGCTGTACCTGGCGAAGAATGCCGGGTCCACCGAGCGGCCGGTGGCTTCCCAATTGACCGCCTTGGCGCCGTTCTCGCAGAACTTGACCATGTCGTTTTCCGGCGACTCGCCCCAGGCGCAGCCGGGGCAGTCGAAGCCGCCGTTCTGGTTGGTCTTGAGCATGGCCCGCAGGTTCTTGAAGGCATTGTCGCTGCCCAGCCAGCTCTTGGTCACGCTCTTGAGCGCCCCCCAGCCGGCGGCGGCGCCTTTGTAGTCCCTGATATGTTGGTCCTGGCTCATGCGGTGAATCCTCACGCTTCGATGCTTTTTTTCAGCCTATGGAGCGTGGGGTAGAGCCGTCCAATCGAAAGATCTTACGGGGTGATAGGCGGTTTCGATCATGGGCCGGAAATGGTGTTAGCCCGTTCGCGGGCGCGCCCGCTCCCACAGGTTCAGTGCAGTTCCCGAGAGCAGCGATAACCCTGTGGGAGCGGGCATGCCCGCGAACGGTGCGACGCGGTCAACATTTTGAAATGCGTGACCTGCAGCCATGATAGAGGCCATCGATCAATCGGTCGGACAAAGCAATTTGACGGCCCTGCGCCCAAGTTATAGCTTGGATCGAGTCCCAATCCATTCGAGCGCGAACGTGGAACAGAACAGCCGGGCCCTGATCGACGGCTTCAACCGGAAAATCGACTACCTGCGGATGTCGGTCACCGACCGCTGCGACTTCCGTTGCGTGTACTGCATGGCCGAAGACATGCAGTTCCTGCCGCGCCAACAAATCCTCAGCCTCGAGGAACTGCTCCAGGTGGCCGAGCGCTTCGTCGCCCTTGGTACCCGCAAGATCCGCCTGACCGGCGGCGAGCCGCTGGTGCGCCAGGGCATCGTCGACCTGTGCGGGCGGATCGCCGCCCTGCCCGGCCTGCGCGAGTTGTGCCTGACCAGCAACGGCTCGCAACTCGGGCGCCTGGCCCAGCCGCTGTTCGACGCAGGTGTCACGCGCCTGAACATCAGCCTCGACAGCCTGGACGCCGAGCGCTTCAAGCAACTGACCCGCACCGGCGACCTGCACCAGGTGATCGCCGGCATCGACGCCGCCCGCCAGGCCGGTTTCAAGCGCACCAAGCTCAACTGCGTAGTCCTCAAAGGCCGCAACGACCACGAACTGGTCGACCTGGTGCGCTTTGCCATCGACCGCGAACTGGACATCACCTTCATCGAAGAAATGCCCTTGGGCGTGATCAGCGAACATGAACGCGGCGAGTCGTTCTGCTCCAGTGACGAAGTACGTGTGCTGCTGGCCGAGCAGTTCACATTGGTCGAATCGACCGAGTCGTCCCAGGGCCCCGCCCGCTACTGGCGCCTGGCCGAAGCCGCCAATACTCGGGTCGGCTTCATTTCGCCACACAGCCACAACTTCTGCGCCACCTGCAACCGCGTGCGACTCACCGTCGAAGGCCGCCTGCTGCTGTGCCTGGGCAATGAACACTCGGTGGACCTGAAGCAGGTGCTGCGCGCCCACCCCGGCAACCCCGAACGCCTGGAAAAGGCCATTCGTGATTCCTTGCACCTCAAGCCCTACCGCCATCATTTCGAAGTCGGTGGCGACGTGCAGATCCTGCGTTTCATGAACATGACCGGCGGCTAGGCAGCCGTCTCTGGATTTCCATGATCGTCCACCCCACCCCCGATGTGCTGCGTGTGCTGTTCACCCTCAAGGGTTCGATCGTCAAGCGCATCGCCCTGCGTTGCCTGACGATCACCCTGCTGGCCGCGCTGATCGTGTTGGTCGAGCGGCATTTCCCGGCGTTTTTCTACCCGGTCAGCGCCACCCCGTTCACCTTGCTGGGCCTGTCACTGTCGATTTTCATGAGTTTTCGCAACAACGCCTGCTATGACCGCTGGTGGGAGGGGCGCAAGGCCTGGGGCAAGCTGATCATCGAAACCCGTTCGTTCGTGCGCGAAAGCCTGGTGATTACCGACGAAACCCTGCGTGCCGAACTGTTGCGCAGCCTGTGCGGCTTTGCCCATGCGCTGAATGCTCGGCTGCGCAGCGAGGACGAACTGGCCGCCGCCCGGCCCTGGCTGGCCCGGCCCGATGCGATCAGCCCGCACAACGTGTGCGACGCCATCCTGCGCGAAATCGGCGGGCACTGCTCGCGGCTGGCAACACAGCAGCAGATCAGTGACTGGCGCTACAGCCTGCTGGAGCAGCGGCTGGTGGGGCTGACCGAAGTGCAGGCTACCTGCGAGCGGATCAAGGGCACGCCGTTGCCGTTCCCCTACACGCTGTTGCTGCACCGCACCATCTACATCTTCTGCCTGCTGCTGCCGTTTGCCCTGGCCGAGCCGCTGGGCTGGCTGGCGCCGCTGTTCACCACCATCGTGGGGTACACGTTCTTCGGGCTGGATGCGATTGGCAACGAACTGGAAGACCCGTTCGGGCGCGATGAGAACGACCTGCCGACCGATGCCATGGTGCGGACCGTGGAGCGCGATGTGCTGGCGGGGTTGGGGGAACAACAGCTACCGCCGGTTTTGTTGCCGGTGGACCATGTATTGAGCTGAGCAATTGTTGTTGCCTGTCCTGGCCTCTTCGCGGGCTTGCCCGCTCCCACAGGGTCACCACTGCCCTCAAGACCTGTGGAGTACCTGTGGGAGCGGGCAAGCCCGCGAAGAGGCCAGGACAGACGAAAGATCAGCCCCGGCTTGCACAGGCCTCGATCGGTTTCAGGTGCTTGACGAAGTTGCACGGCCGGTGCCGCGCATCCAGCTGCTCCGCCAGGATGCCCTCCCACGCCGTACGGCAGGCCCCGGTGGAGCCCGGCAGGCAGCACACCAACGTGCGGTTGGACAGCCCGGCCAGCGCCCGGCTCTGCACGGTCGAGGTGCCGATATCGAGAATCGACAGGGCCCGGAACAGTTCGCCAAAGCCATCGATGCGCTTGTCCAGCAAGCACTCGACCGCTTCCGGCGTGCTGTCACGCCCGGTAAAACCGGTACCGCCGGTGATCAGCACCACCTGCACCTGTTCGTCGGCAATCCAGGTGGCGACCTGGGCGCGGATCTTGTAAAGGTCGTCCTTGAGCAACGCCCGCGCCACCAGGCGGTGGCCGATCTCCACCGAGCGGCTGGCCAGCAGCTCACCGGAAGTGTCGTTGTCGTAGGTACGGGTATCGCTGACTGTCAGCACGGCGATGTTGAGCGGTACGAAGACCGCATCGGGTTGGACGCGCACGGTTCGGCTCCTCGAGTGGCATTGCCGCCACGCTAGAGGCATGGCCCGGGGGCGTCCAATCGATATGGCGTACCGACTCATCAATGACATCTATCGCAGACGTGGGTTAAGGTCTGCATAACCCGATACCAGGCACCTCCATGGACATCAAGCAGCTCAAATTCCTCATCGCCCTCGACCAGACCCGCCACTTCGGCCAGGCGGCGGCGCTGTGCCATATCACCCAGCCGACGCTGTCCATGCGCCTGCGCAACCTGGAGGACGAGCTGGACCTGGTACTGGTCAAGCGCGGCCAGCGCTTCGAAGGTTTCACCGAAGCGGGCGAGCGAATCCTGGCCTGGGCCCGTACCCTGCTCGCCGCGCACGATGGCTTGCAGGCCGAAGCCGCCAGTTGCCGCGGCCAGGTGGTCGGCAGCCTGCGCCTGGGCACGGTGCCGCTGGCCAGCTTCAACCCCATGCACCTGCTGCTGCCGCTGCGTGAAAAATACCCCGAACTGCACTTCCAGATCAGCTCGCTCAGCTCGGAACAGGTGATCGACGGACTCAGCCGCAACCAGCTCGACCTGGGCATCTGCTACCTGGACCAGGTCAACACCAGCTTCTTCGAAGTGATAGAACTGGGCACCACCACCATGGGCCTGCTGCACGATACCCGGCACTTCCAGTTCGCCAGCGACACCCTGCGCTGGGACGAGCTGGGCGACATTCCGCTGGGCCTGCTGAGCAAAGGCATGCACTACCGCCAGTCGCTGGACCTGAGTTTCCGCAGCCGTGGCCTTGAGCCGAATGCGGTACTGGAAAGCGACTCGAGCTTCCAGCTGATCCAAGCCATCAACACCGGCATGTGCTGTGCGGTCATGCCGCTGGACTGCGGCCTGGAAGACCTGAGCGAGCACCTGCGCATCCTGCCGGTGGCCGACGCCGCCATCCACAGCCCGGTCGGCCTACTGCTGCGCCGCAGCGAACCGCGTTCGGCAATTGCCGAGCAGTGCTTCGATGAGGCGCGGGCGCTGTTTCAGGCCAACTGAGCGCTGGTTGCCTGGCGGTACTGGCGCGGGGTGAAGCCGGTCAGTTGCTTGAACTGGCGGCTGAAGGCGCTGTGGTCGGTATAGCCGCAGCACATCGCCACTTCAGTGATCGGCAGTTCCGAATGCAGCAAACGGTGGGCGTGCTCCAGGCGTGCCTTGTGGATCATCTGCCGTGGCGTGAGGTGGAACACCCGCTTGCAGTAGCGCTCCAGCTGGGCCACGGAAATGCCAGCGATACGGGTCAGCTCGCCCATGCTGATCGGCTGGTGGAAATGCCGCCGGATATGCTCGTCCACCGCTGCCAGGCGCTGGTAGGCGGGATGGCTGTCGGCGGCTGACTGCAAGTCGACCGAGATGCCGACCAGGCCAATGATCTCGCCGGCACGGTTGTACAGCGGGCGCTTGTGGGTCAGGCACCAGCCAGGCTCGCGGCTGCCGTAAAGATGCAGCTCCAGCTGGTCTTCCAGCACCAAACCCTCCTTGAGAACGCGACGGTCCTGCTCGGTGTAGCCGGGGCCCAGCTGTGCCGGGAACACTTCGGCGCTGGTCTTGCCCAGCAGCGGTTGCAGGCGCTTGAGGCCACAGCGCTGGACCAGGGTGTTGTTGGCCAGCACATAGCGGGCGGCCGGGTCCTTGATGAAGATCGCGGCGTTGGGGATGGCGTCGAGGATCGGCAGCAGCAGGGACACACCAGCGAGCAGGGCCTCGAGGTTGGCGGGGCGGTGCTGGTCGAGGGACTGGTACAGGGTTGCCAGGGGGGTGTCGATCATCTGTCGGTTCTCTGTTGGCTGTGCCTGCCTCTTCGCAGCGCAAGGCTGCTCCTACAAGGGGCGCGCTGCCTTCGAGACTTGTGCGGACTCTGTAGGAGCAGCCTTGTGCTGCGAAGAGCCAGGCACCAGCACTGCATCTCTCAAACCCTTGCCCAGTATGGCCTAGAGCGTATTCCACCCCCCTGCACCTAGCTACTGCTTTTTTGCAACTGTGCCGATTTCGTCATCCCCCCTGCAGAAAACCATCAAGAACCGCCGCCCCGATCGGTCCACTCTATGCCCCACGCAAGCCGCCCCAAGTCCTACAAGAGCGCGGCCCAAAAAGCCGCATCTCGTGACATCAGACCTGCCTATCCAATAACCAACAAAAAGGCGAACCCATGTCAGGCAAATTCAAAAAACAGTTGTCATTGCTGGACCTCACCTTCATCGGCCTAGGTGCCATCTTCGGCTCCGGCTGGCTGTTCGCCGCCAGCCACGTCTCGGCCATCGCCGGCCCGGCCGGCATCCTGTCCTGGTTCCTTGGCGGCTTCGCCGTGCTGTTGCTGGGCATCGTTTATTGCGAACTGGGTGCTGCCCTGCCGCGTGCCGGGGGCGTGGTGCGCTACCCGGTGTACTCCCACGGCCCGCTGCTGGGCTACTTGATGGGCTTTATCACCCTGATCGCCTTTTCCAGCCTGATCGCCATCGAAGTGGTCGCTTCGCGTCAATACGCCGCCGCCTGGTTCCCCGGGCTGACCAAGGCCGGCTCCAGCGACCCGACCGTGCTCGGCTGGCTGGTGCAGTTCGCCCTGCTGGGGCTGTTCTTCTTCCTCAACTACCGCAGCGTGAAAACCTTCGCCAAGGCCAACAACCTGGTCAGTGTGTTCAAGTTCATCGTGCCGCTGCTGGTGATCGGCGTGCTGTTCACCTTCTTCAAACCGGAAAACTTCGAGGTCCAGGGCTTTGCCCCGTTCGGTCTGTCCGGCGTTGAAATGGCGGTATCGGCCGGTGGCATCATCTTCGCCTACCTGGGCCTGACGCCGATCATTTCGGTGGCCAGCGAGGTGAAGAACCCGCAACGCACCATCCCCATCGCGCTGATCCTCTCGGTACTGCTGTCCACCGCGATCTACGCCCTGCTGCAACTGGCCTTCCTCGGCAGCGTGCCGACCGAAATGCTGAGCAACGGCTGGGCCGCGGTGACCAAGGAACTGGCCCTGCCCTATCGCGACATCGCCCTGGCCCTGGGTGTGGGCTGGCTGGCCTATCTGGTGGTGGCCGACGCGGTGATCTCGCCCAGCGGCTGCGGCAACATCTACATGAACGCCACCCCGCGCGTGGTCTATGGCTGGGCGCAGACCGGCACCTTCTTCAAGTACTTCACCCGTATCGACGCCGGGTCCGGCATCCCGCGCCCGGCGCTGTGGCTGACCTTTGGCCTGTCGGTGTTCTGGACCCTGCCGTTCCCGTCCTGGGAAGCGCTGATCAACGTGGTTTCCGCCGCCCTGGTACTGAGCTACGCCGTGGCCCCGGTCACCGTCGCCGCCCTGCGCCGCAACGCCCCCGACATGCCGCGCCCGTTCCGGGTCAAGGGCATGGGCGTGCTCGGCCCGCTGTCATTCATCATCGCCGCGCTGATCGTGTACTGGTCGGGCTGGAAGACCGTGTCGTGGCTGCTGGCCCTGCAGATCGTGATGTTCGTGCTTTACCTACTGTGCGGCCGCTTCGTGCCGACGCAGCACCTGTCGCTGGCCCAGCAAGTGCGCTCGTCGGCATGGCTGATCGGCTTCTACGCGGTGACCATCCTGCTTTCGTGGCTGGGCAGCTTCGGCGGCCTGGAAGTACTCGGCCACCCGTTCGACACCGTGGTCGTGGCCGCTTGTGCGCTGGGCATCTACTACTGGGGCGCGGCCACCGGCGTGCCTGCCCACCTGGTGCGCCTGGAAGGTGAGGACGAAAGCGAAGCCAGCCATGAACCTCTGGTAGGCCAGCGCCCGGCTGCACTGGCTCCGTAACGGCTACTGCCCTATCGCCGGCAAGCCGGCTCCCACAGGGGCCGCGCTGCCCAAGAGGCCGATGCAATACCTGTGGGAGCTGGCTTGCCGGCGATGAGGCCCGCACAAACAGCACAAGACTTGGCTGATCAAAGAATGGACAAGCTCATGAAACAGATTCACGTCATCGACTCGCACACCGGCGGGGAACCAACCCGCCTGGTGATGAAAGGCTTCCCGCAACTGCATGGCCGCAGCATGGCCGAGCAGCGCGATGAACTGCGCGAGCTGCACGACCAGTGGCGCCGCGCCTGCCTACTGGAGCCTCGCGGCAACGATGTGCTGGTCGGTGCACTGTACTGCCCACCGGTATCGGCCGACGCCACGTGCGGGGTGATCTTCTTCAACAACGCTGGCTACCTGAACATGTGCGGCCACGGCACCATCGGCCTGGTCGCCTCGTTGCAGCACCTGGGCCTGATCGCACCGGGCGTGCACAAGATCGACACCCCGATCGGCCAGGTCAGCGCCACCCTGCATGAAGACGGTGCCGTCACCGTCGGCAACGTGCCGTCCTACCGCTACCGCCAGCAAGTGCTGGTGGACGTGCCCGGCCATGGTCCGGTGCGCGGCGACATCGCCTGGGGTGGCAACTGGTTTTTCCTCGTCTCCGAACACGGCCAGCGCATCGAGCTGGGCAACCGCGAGGCGCTGACCGAATACACCTGGGCGATGCTCAAGGCCCTCGAAGCCCAGGGCATCACCGGTGAAAACGGTGCCCCCATCGACCACGTCGAACTGTTCGCCGACGACGCCAACGCCGACAGCCGCAACTTCGTGATGTGCCCCGGCAAGGCCTACGACCGCTCGCCCTGCGGCACGGGCACCAGCGCCAAGCTGGCCTGCCTGGCCGCCGACGGCAAGCTCGACGAAGGCCAGACCTGGGTACAGGCCAGTATCACCGGCAGCCAGTTCCAGGGCCGCTACGAGCGCGACGGCGAACGCATTCGCCCGTTCATCACCGGCCGCGCCTACATGACCGCCGACAGCACCCTGCTGATCGACGAACAGGACCCGTTCGCCTGGGGCATCTGACCCCGGCTTTTTCCAAAAAAACGAATATCGCGAGGAGTGACAACAATGACCAACAACATCTTCACCGGCACCATGCCCGCCCTGATGACCCCCTGCACCGCCGAGCGCAAGCCGGACTTCGACGCCCTGGTGCGCAAGGGCCGCGAACTGATCGAGGCCGGTATGAGCGCCGTGGTGTACTGCGGCTCGATGGGCGACTGGCCGCTGCTGACCGAAGCAGAGCGCCAGGAAGGCGTGGCGCGCCTGGTGGCCGCCGGCATCCCGACCATCGTCGGCACCGGCGCGGTGAACACCCGTGAAGCAGTATCCCACGCCGCCCACGCGGCCAAGGTTGGTGCCGCCGGCCTCATGGTCATCCCTCGCGTGCTCAGCCGCGGCGCCTCGCTGATTGCCCAGAAGCACCACTTCTCGGCCATCCTGGCAGCCGCACCGAAGCTGCCGGCGGTGATCTACAACAGCCCCTACTATGGCTTCGCCACCCGCGCCGACCTGTTCTTCGAACTGCGCAGCGAGTTCCCCAACCTGATCGGCTTCAAGGAGTTCGGCGGTGGCGCCGACCTGCGCTACGCCGCCGAGCACATCACCTCCAAGGATGACGACGTGACCCTGATGGTCGGCGTCGACACCCAGGTGGTACATGGTTTCGTCAACTGCAACGCCACCGGTGTCATCACCGGCATCGGCAACGCCCTGCCGCGTGAGGTGCTGCACCTGGTGAGCCTGAGCAAACAGGCGGCCAAAGGTGATGCCAAGGCCCGCCGCCTGGCGCGTGAACTGGAGGCGGCGCTGGCGGTGCTGTCGTCGTTCGATGAAGGCTGCGACCTGGTGCTCTACTACAAGCACCTGATGGTGCTGAACGGTGACAGCGAATACAGCCTGCACTTCAACGAGACCGACGTGCTGACCGACGCCCAGCGCAACTATGCCGAGCAGCAGTACGCGCTGTTCCGCAGCTGGTACGCCAGCTGGTCGGCTGAGCAGAACCTGGCCTGATCACCTGATTCCAGGCCGAGCCGCAGCCCTGTGGGAGCGGGTTCACCCGCGAACACCGGCGAAGCCGGTGCCAGGCACCGAGTCGCCTGCTTCGCGGGTAAACCCGCTCCTACAAAGGCCGCGCTCTCTCTTGATATTGATTCCAAAGGAGGCTCCATGACCCTCACAGGCAACCTGCTGATCGGCCAGACGCCGGTAACCGGCAGCCGCGAAGCCATCCGTGGCATCGACCCGGCCACCGGCCAGACACTGGAACCGGCCTACCTCGGCGGCACCGGCGAACACGTGGCCCAGGCCTGCGCCCTGGCCTGGGCGGCGTTCGACGCCTACCGCGAAACCTCGCTCGAGCAACGGGCACAATTCCTCGAAACCATCGCCACGCAGATCGAAGCGCTGGGTGATGCCCTGATCGATCGCGCCGTGGCCGAAAGCGGCCTGCCAAAGGCGCGCATCCAGGGCGAACGTGGCCGCACCTGCACCCAGTTGCGCACCTTCGCCCGTGTGGTGCGGGCTGGCGAATGGCTGGACGTGCGGGTCGACAATGCCCTGCCTGAGCGCCAGCCCCTGCCGCGTGCCGACCTGCGCCAGCGCCAGGTGGCCCTGGGGCCAGTGGCGGTATTCGGCGCCAGCAATTTCCCATTGGCCTTCTCGGTGGCCGGTGGCGACACCGCCTCGGCCCTGGCCGCCGGTTGCCCGGTGGTGGTCAAGGCCCACGGCGCCCACCCGGGCACCAGCGAGCTGGTCGGCCAGGCAGTGGCAAAGGCCGTGAAGCAGTGCGGCTTGCCGGCCGGTGTGTTTTCGCTGTTGTACGGCTCCGGTCGTGAAGTGGGCATTGCGCTGGTCAGCGACCCGCGCATCAAGGCCGTTGGCTTTACCGGCTCGCGCAGCGGTGGCATTGCGCTGTGCCAGGCGGCCCAGGCCCGCCCCGAGCCGATCCCGGTGTACGCCGAAATGAGCTCGATCAACCCGGTGTTCCTGTTCGACACCGCCCTGCAGACCCGCGCCGAGGCACTGGCACAAGGCTTCGTCGCCTCGCTGACCCAGGGTGCCGGCCAGTTCTGCACCAACCCCGGCCTGGTGATTGCCCGTCAAGGGCCGGCGTTACAGCGTTTCATCGACGCCGCCAGCGAACACGTGCGCCAGGCTGCGGCGCAGACCATGCTCACCCCGGGCATCTTCAGTGCCTACCAGGCCGGTGTCGGCGCCCTGGCCGCAAACGCCAATGCCCAGGCCGCCGCCAGTGGCCAGGCCGGGCAAGGCCCCAACCAGTGTCAGGCGCAGCTGTTCGTGACCCAGGCCGAAGCGTTCCTCGCCGACCCGGCTTTGCAGGCCGAAGTCTTCGGCGCGGCGTCGCTGGTGGTGGCCTGCGCCAACGATGAGCAAGTGCGCCAGGTGGCCGAGCATCTGGAAGGCCAACTGACCGCCACCCTGCAACTGGACGATGCCGACATCGACAGCGCCCGCGCCCTGCTGCCGACCCTCGAGCGCAAGGCTGGCCGCATCCTGGTCAATAGCTGGCCGACCGGTGTAGAGGTATGCGACGCGATGGTCCACGGCGGGCCGTTCCCGGCCACCTCCGATGCCCGCACCACTTCGGTGGGCACGGCGGCGATCCTGCGCTTCCTGCGCCCGGTGTGCTACCAGGACTTCCCCGATGCCCTGCTGCCGCAGGCACTGAAACACGGCAACCCGCTGCAGCTTCGGCGCCTGCTCGACGGTAAACGGGAAGGCTGAGCATGGTCGAATCCGCTGAAACCGATATCGCCGTGGTCGGCGCCGGCATTGTCGGCGTCGCCTGTGCCCTGCAACTGGCCCGCAAAGGCCGCCGGGTAACCCTGGTCGACCGCCAGGCACCCGGTCGAGGCGCGTCCTACGGCAACGCCGGGCACCTGGCCACCGAGCAGGTATTCCCGATTGCCGACCTGTCGATTCTCAAACGCCTGCCGCGCATGTTGCTGGACCCGATGGGCCCGTTGCGCCTGGACTGGAAGTACCTGCCCAAGGCCATGCCGTGGTTCATCCGCCTGTTGCTCAACCTGCGCCCTGGCCCGTTCCAGCGCAGCGTGGCCGGCATCCGCTCGTTGAACGAAGGCAGCCTGGGTGCCTGGCAGCGGCTGCTAGGCTCGATCGGGCGCGGCGAACTGTTTCAGGAAGATGGCTCGCTGCTGGTGTTCGAGCGGCCGGAGTCGCGCCAGGCCCTGGAGGCCTTGCGGACGCGCATGCAACAGCAAGCGGTGGCGGTGGACTTCTGGTCGGCCGACACTGTGCGCGAGGCGGCGCCGCAACTGAGCCCGTCGTTGCTGGGAGGGCTGTTCTTCCCGCGTACCGGACACTTCATCGACCCCTACCGGGTGGTGTGCGAACTGTTCGAAGCGGCCAAGGCCAATGGCGTGCGTTTTGTCCAGGCACAAGTCGATGGCGGGCGGCTGCACAGCGGCGGGGTCAGCCTGGCCAGCGATCAGGGCACGCTCGATGCCCGCCAGGTGCTGATCAGTTGTGGTGCGCATTCCGCGCGGTTGACCGCCGCACTGACCGGCAAGCGGGTGCCACTGGACACCGAGCGCGGCTACCACCTGATGTTGCCTGGCGAGCATCAGCGTTTGCCGTTTGCAGTCACATCGCTGGAGCGCAAGTTCATCATGACGCCCATGGCCGAGGGCCTGCGCCTGGCCGGCACGGTGGAGTTCGCCGGGCTGGACGCGCCGCCGAGCATGCAGCGGGCTTGGCAGTTGCACCGCTTGAGCAAGGGGTTGTTCCGGAGGGACCTGAGTGTTGAGGGAGCGACGCCGTGGATGGGCTTCCGGCCTTCGTTGCCAGATTCGTTACCGGTGATCGACCGGGTGTGTGATGGGCGGGTGCTGTTGGCGTTCGGGCATCAGCACCTGGGTTTGACCCAGGCGGCGGTGACAGCGGAATGGGTGGGGCGGTTGGCCGAGCGGGCCGGTGGACCGGAGATGGGGGCTTACCGGTTGGATCGGTTCTAGATTCGGGGGCCGCTGTGCGGCCCTTTCGCGACACAAGGCCGCTCCTACAGGGGACCGCGTACGCTTGTAGGAGCGGCCTTGTGTCGCGAAAGGGCTGCGCAGCAGCCCCGGTATCACTCAGCGATAACGCTCGAGCCAGTGCGCATACGGTGCAGGCAAGGTCCAGGAGGCTTTCTCCACCCCCAACTCCTTGGCCGCAAAGTAAGCCCAGTGCGGGTCTGCCAGGTGCGCACGCCCTACCGATACCAGGTCCAGCTGATTGGCTTGCAGCGCTGCTTCCGCCAGTTGCGGCGTACCAAAACCCCACGCCGAGGTCACCGGCAGCTTCGCCTCACGGCGCACGCGCTCGGCAATCGGCCCCATGAACGCCGGGCCCCACGGGATATTGGTGTCGGGAATGGTGAAGCCGACACTCACGCTCAGCAGGTCGAGGCCGCCAGCCTTGAAACGGCGCGCCAGTTCGATCGACTCTTCCAGCGTCTGCTCATCCCGGCCGTCGTACTCCAGCACACCAAAACGCGCGGTCAGGGGCAGGTTCTCTGGCCATACCTCACGTACCGCTGCCAGGGTTTCCAGCAGGAAGCGGCTGCGGTTGTCGAAGCTGCCACCGTAGGCGTCGGTACGCTTGTTGGAGTGCTCGGAGAAGAAACTCTGGCCCAGGTAACCATGGGCAAAGTGCAGCTCGATCCACTCGAAACCGGCATCGCGCGCACGGCGGGCGGCATCGACGAAGTCCTGTTTGACCCGGGCAATGTCGTCCAGGGTCATCTCGCGCGGCACTTGTGGCAGGTGCGCGCCGAAGGCGATGGCGGACGGGGCAATGGTTTCCCAGCCGCGGGCGTCGTCGGCGGCAATGTGGTCGTCACCTTCCCACGGGCGGTTGGCGCTGGCCTTGCGCCCGGCGTGGGCAATCTGGATACCTGGCACGGAACCGGCGGCCTTGATTGCCTGCACCACCGGCACGAAAGCCTGGGCGTGGGCATCGCTCCAGATGCCGGCGCAACCGGGGGTGATGCGCCCTTCCGGTGCCACGGCAGTGGCCTCGACCACCAGCAGGCCGGCACCGCCACGGGCCAGGCCGGCCAGATGCACGTGGTGCCAGTCGTTGATCATGCCGTCCTCGGCCATGTATTGGCACATCGGTGGAATGGCAATGCGGTTGCGCAGGGTGACGTCCTTGAGGGTATACGGTTCGAACAAAGCGGACATGGGCAAGCTCCCGGGCTATCTGATTACGATAGTTCGATCATAATCGAACTATGGCAATTAATGATAGCCCCGTTATCATGACGACCATGCGAGCCTATCAACATCCCAATTCTGAAGACCTCACCCTGGAACGCCTGCTCTATGCCCTGAGCGACCCGGTGCGCCTGGGTATCGTGCGCCACCTGGCGGGCGTGGCCGAAGCCAGCTGTGGCGAGCTGGACGGCGGCCGGCCGAAGTCGAGCATGTCCCACCATTTTCGCGTGCTGCGTGATGCGGGGTTGGTGCATACCCGCAATGTGGGGACTACCCACATGAATTCGTTGCGTAGCGAGATGCTGGGGGAGCGGTTTCCCGGGCTGCTGGACTGCATTCTGCGGCAACAGTGATTTTCCTGTGCCGGCCTCTTCGCGGGTAAACCCGCTCCTACAGGATAATCACTGTCTTCAAGACCTGTGCGATCTCTGTGGGAGCGGGTTTACCCGCGAAAGGGCCAGAACAGGCAAAATCAATCTTCTTTCTTGCCCAGGGCAAACCGGCATACCTGCCCTCCCCTGAGCATGCACTCCTCATGGCTCACCTCGGCCCCACCCAAGGCCCCGATCAGCGCCAGGTCCAGCTCGCACACCACCGGGTGCGCCTTGGCCAGGTGATGGAACACGCAATTGTGCGCAACGATCTGCGGCTCGCCCCCCGAGCGGAAGAACACCTGTGCCTCGTACCCGGCATTGTTCATGTGCTCGACGATGCGTGCCTCATCCACCACTTGGTGCTCCAGGTCCGCCGCCAGCTTGCGCCCCAGCTGGCGCATCAGCGCCAGCAACGCCTCCTGCCCCAGCAAGCCGGCCACTTCCGCAATCAGCAGGTTGGCCAGCAACGGGTACTGCCGCGGGAACAGTTCGCGGGCCTGTTCGGTCAGCTCGTGCAGCTGCTCCGGGCGTCGCCCGGTGGGCCGGGTAGCGCCACGCTTGACCAGGCCGTCGCGCTCCAGCGCTGCCAGGTGCTGGCGCACCGCCGTGCGGGTGATTGTCAGGGCCTGCGCCAGGTCGTCGATGCTCATGCCGGCCGGCTGGAGCAGCAACGCATGGAGCAGGTCCTGTTGGGTACGGCCCAGGCCTTCGAGCATCAGAATTTGTCCGGGAACTGCTTGACCAACGCCGCAGCCAGAGCGTCGGAAAGGGTCAGGATATGCTCGCGCATCATCGCCCAGGTGCGCGCCTCGCCTACGTAGTCAGCGGCCGCCAACTGGTCGATCTGGGCCACGTGGTGCCCACCGTGGGCGCTGAGCAGCGTCAGCAGGGTCGGCTCGGGCAGGTTCGGGTTGGCCTTGGCCAGAAACGCGGCGATGGCCTTGGCATTGCTGTTCAGCTCGTTGACCGCGGCTTGCTGGCCTTTTTTGTCCTTGGCCACGGTGGCGTCGCTGTAGTGCTTTATGGCGCCCCAGTGGCCGGCCAGCAGCTTCAGCAACTGATCGGCGGCAGGCTGGCCGTACAGCGGGGCAATACTGTTGGCGATCCTGGTGGCGTCGGTGACCACTTCCTTGGCAGCGACTTCGGCCTCCTTGGCATTGCCGGCTTGATTGGCCACGGCATAGTTGCGCACCCAGAAGATGTGCTCGACCCACAGGTCGCGCAGGGCCATGCGTGTGGTCATTGCAGCAGATTCGGCAGGTTTGGCGGCAGGGGTTTCGCTGGAGTAGGAGTAGCTTTGGCTCCATGCCGGCTGGGCGCACAGGGCTAGCAGCAGTAAGGCGGCAATCTTGATGTTCATGACGGCACCCTCCTGGAGGGGATCGACTGACAAGATTAATTTAAGCATCAAAATATGTTTTTATTGGGGCTGAGCTGGGTTTCCGATCAGTGGTTTCCTGAGCTGGCCCCTTCGCAGCACAAGGCTGCTCCTACAGCTACGGCGCCGTGCCTGTAGGAGCAGCCTTGTGCTGCGAAGGGGCCGGACACAGGAAACAAAAAAGCCACGAGGTCTCCCCCGTGGCTTCTGTCACAACAATGGCCGATTACAGTGCCATGTCATTCTCAGGCTTGCTTTCAACCGGCTGGCTAGGTGCAACCGTAGTGCCGACGCTCTCGT
The DNA here is from genome assembly GCF_015168335.1 of Pseudomonas shirazica. NCBI lineage: Bacteria > Pseudomonadati > Pseudomonadota > Gammaproteobacteria > Pseudomonadales > Pseudomonadaceae > Pseudomonas > Pseudomonas shirazica. The sequence goes on along the minus strand of NZ_CP063456.1, from coordinate 873,725 downwards.
CGATCACCGGTGGTTTCTCCAGCTGCAGCACTTCAGCGGTGTAGTTCCACTCTTTCTGGGTGGCCGCCGCCGAGTCGTTCAGCTTGGTGCCGTAGCTTGGCACGATCTGCTTGATCTTGGCCTGCCACTCTGGGGTAGCGACCTTCTCCTTGAACACGGTTTCCAGCACGTTCAGCATGATCGGTGCAGCAGTCGAAGCACCTGGCGATGCACCCAGCAGGCCGGCAATGGTGCGGTCTTGCGAAGCGACCACCTCGGTGCCCAGCTTCAGCACGCCACCCTTCTCGGCATCACGCTTGATGATCTGCACGCGCTGGCCGGCCTGCCACAAGCGCCAGTCTTCCTTCTTGGCGTTCGGGAAGTAGGTACGCAGGGCTTCGAAGCGGTCGTCGTCAGACAGCATCAACTGGCCAGCGAGGTATTCCACCAGCGGGTACTGATCGATGCCGACCTTGGTCATCGGCCACACGTTGTGGGTGGTGGTGCTGCTCAGCAGGTCCAGGTACGAGCCGTTCTTCAGGAACTTGGTCGAGAAGGTGGCAAATGGGCCAAACAGGATCACGCGCTTGCCATCCAGCACGCGGGTGTCCAGGTGCGGAACCGACATGGGTGGCGCACCGGTCGAGGCGATGCCGTAGGCCTTGGCCATGTGCTGCATGGCCACGGTCGGGTTCTCGGTCACCAGGAACGAGCCGCCCACCGGGAAGCCTGCGTATTCCTTGGCTTCAGGAATGCCCGACTTCTGCAGCAGCTTCAGCGCGCCGCCACCAGCACCGATGAACAGGAACTTGGCGTCGGTAGCCGATTCGCTACCGTCCTTCAGGTTCTTGTACTCAACGTGCCACGAGCCGTCCTTGTTGCGGGTGATGTCCTGCACTTCGCTGGACAGCTTCAGGTCGAAGTTTTCCTGGGTTTTCAGGTGGCCGACGAACTGGCGGGTGATCTCGCCGAAGTTGACGTCCGTACCGATTGGCGTCCAGGTCACGGCCAGCTTCTGGTTCGGGTCGCGACCTTCCATCATCAGCGGGACCCACTTGGCGATCTGCGCGTGGTCCTCGGAGTACTGCATCGGGCGGAACAGCGGGCTGGCCTGCAGCGCGTCATAACGCTTTTTCAGGAACTTGATGTTGTCATCGCCCCACACGAAGCTCATGTGCGGAGTGGTGTTGATGAACGAGTGCGGGTTCTTCAGCACGCCCTGGCGGACCTGCCACGACCAGAACTGGCGGGAGATCTGGAAGGCCTCGTTGATTTCGATGGCCTTGGCGATGTTGACGTTGCCGTCCTTGTCTTCCGGGGTGTAGTTCAGCTCGGCCAGCGCGGAGTGGCCGGTACCGGCGTTGTTCCAGCCGTTGGAGCTTTCTTCGGCCACGCCATCCAGGCGTTCGACCATTTCCATCGACCAGCTTGGCTCCAGCTCGTGCAGCCACACGGCCAGGGTCGAGCTCATGATGCCGCCGCCGACCAGCAGCACATCTACTTTCTTGGTTTCTGCGGCGTGCGCTTGCATGACGCTTGCAGCGACAGCCAGACCCAGCAAGGTCTTGCCAGCTTTCTTGAACATTGATCGATTCCAGTCAGGAGAACAGAGGGCGGGCCTGTGGCTGGCCCAGGTAAAGCATGTTCTGCAGCGCAGGCTTGTTGTTGATCATTGTTCAGCAGCCAGAGAACCAGAAAACGACTCGGCCTTTTGTCGAATTGACCGACAAGGCTGAATCGTTTTTCCGATTGTAACTTAAATGCCAGCACAAACAAATTGCCGGCCCGGGAGTCAAGGTGGCGGGTTGTCTCAGGCCTGTGCGCCCGTGTGGGAGCGGGCTTGCCCGCGAAAGGGCCGGCACAGGCCTGCGCAAATGCCATTCAAAAAACCGGTCACCCGATCGGATTTATTCGACTTACAGCCCCGCCCCACCGCTTTATCCTGCGCCCCAGACCCCGCCTCAATCCGATCAGAACAGGGCCGCCCATATGTCATTCAAACGCACCATCCACGCCGTCGACACCCACGCCGGCATCCCCATGCGCGTCATCACAGGCGGCGTACCGCACATCCCCGGTGACAGCGTACACGCCAAGATGAAATGGCTCGAAACCAACGACGATCAGTTGCGCAAGCTGATGCTGCGTGAACCGCGCGGCTATCCGGCGCACTGCTGCAACATCATCGTCCCGCCAAGCCACCCCGAGGCCGACGCCGGCTACATCATCATGGAGCAGATCGAGTACCCGGTGATGTCCGGCAGCAATACCATCTCGGTGGCCACCGTGCTTTTGGAGATGGGCATGCTGCCGATGCAGGAGCCGCTCACCGAGCTGGTGCTGGAGGCCCCGGCCGGGCTGATCCGTATCAAGGCCCGATGCGAGGGCGGCAAGGTCAAGGCCGTCACCTTCCAGAACGTACCGGCGTTCGCCGCACACTTGGATGCCGAAATCGACGTACCGCACCTGGGCAAGGTGCGCGTGGACGTGGGCTGGGGCGGCATGTTCTATGTAATCGCCGACGTGCGCCAGTTCAAAGGCCTGCAACTGATCCCGCAGCACGGCGCCGAAATCGCCCGGGTATCGTCGATGATCCGCCAGGCGGCTATCGAGCAACTGCCGGTGGCACACCCCGACTACCCCGGCATCGGCATCACCATCTCGCAGCTGTCCGGCCCCAGCGAAGACCCCAACGCCGACTGGAAGAACGCGGTGACCATGACCTGCGGCGAGTTCTCGTGGGACGACCCGGCCACCTGGACCGGGGCGCTGGACCGCTCCCCGTGCGGTACCGGCACCTCGGCGAAGATGGCCACCCTGCACGCCAAGGGTGAGCTGCCATTGCTCCAGGACTTCCGCCATCAGGGCCTGCTCGGCAACATCTACACCGGCCGCCTGATCGATGAAACCAGCATCGGCGGCAACGAGGCCGTGGTACCAACCATCACCGGCAAAAGCTGGATCTACGGCCTGAACACCTTCGTGCTCGACCACGACGACCCGTTCCCCGAAGGCTTTACCATCGGTGATATCTGGGCCTGAGCCCAGGCAGCGTTCAATGCACTGGTATCCGCGAGCCGGGCCTTCTGGCAAGACCTTCATCTGAAGAGCCCACAAACAAAAACCCCCGGCCATGTACATGACCGGGGGCCTTGGATCACGCCGCAAGCGTCGCGATCAGGGTACCGCCAAGATTACTGCTGCTGAGGCAGTTTATCGATCGGGCCGCAGCCACCGATGATCTTGGAGATGGAAACCGAAGGGTGGAACAGGTAGTCGTAGGTGCAGTTTTTTGGCTGGTTGTAAACCTGGCCAGTGCAACCCGACAGCAGGGCAACACCCGAAACGACAGCAACGGCTACAGTAGCCTTGAACAGCTTTTTCATACTAAGTCCTTTAAATGAATCATCTTCGGCCATCGTCTGATGGCGGCGGGATGATACAGAACCCTGGCATTGGATCCAAGCAGCAAGGTGCACTGGCTAGTTGCACCTGTGCAACAATCGAGTGGCTCTGTATGAACTGTCCTAAGACATTACGGCTTTTTACTCGACATTGCTGTACGGCAGGCAATACTGCCGGCATTGTCCGCACGAGCTCAACTAATGCCGCTTCCAGCGTTGCGCTTCATAGCCTTCATTATTGGTGTATTCCTGATCACCTTGGCCGTCAGCATGGTAATCCCGATGCTGACACTGCTGCTGTACGACCGCAGCGATGATCTCGGCGCTTTCGTCTGGTCAAGCCTTATCGTGCTCTGCGCAGGCCTGGTCATGGTGGCCCGAGGCGCTCCCGGCGCACCGCAACTGCGCGCCAGGGACATGTACCTGCTCACAACGGCAAGCTGGGTCATCGTTTGCGCATTTGCGGCCTTGCCGATGGTGTTCATCCGGCACATCAGTTACACGGACGCGTTCTTCGAAACCATGTCAGGGATCACCACCACCGGCTCGACGGTACTAACCGGGCTGGACAATGCATCGCCCGGGTTGCTTGTCTGGCGGTCTTTGCTGCACTGGCTGGGAGGCATCGGCTTTATCGGCATGGCTGTCGCGATCCTGCCCCTGCTGCGCGTAGGTGGCATGCGCCTGTTCCAGACCGAATCTTCGGATTGGTCAGACAAAGTGACACCCCGCTCGCATGTTGCGGCCAAGATGATCCTGATCATCTATGTGGGCCTGACAGTCTTGGGAACATGGGCGTTGTGGGCTGCCGGCATGACCCCGTTCGAAGCCATCAATCATTCGATGGCACTGATTTCAACCGGTGGTTTCCCTACCTCCGATGCCTCGCTGGGCCACTGGGTGCAGCCTGCGGTGCATTGGGTAGCCGTTGTCATCATGATCCTCGGCAGCCTCCCTTTCACCCTGTATGTGGCCACGCTGCGTGGCCATCGGCGCATCCTGCTCGATGACCATCAAGTCCGCGGTTTCATTGGCTTTCTCGTCTTCATCTGGCTCACGGTCGGAACCTGGCTCTGCTTGCACAGCGATCTGTCATGGTGGGATGCGTTCCGTATCGTGGCGGTCAACGTCACCTCCGTGGTGACCACCACGGGCATTGCCGTGGGCGACTACACGCTCTGGGGCAGCTTCGCCATCATGCTGTTCTTTTACCTGACGTTCGTCGGTGGCTGCTCGGGGTCTACCGCTGGAGGCCTGAAGATATTCCGTTTCCAGGTGGCCGCGGCCTTGCTTGTCAGCAGCCTGAAACAGTTGATCCATCCAAGGGCAACAATCTCGAAGAAATACAATGGGCACCCGATCGATGAAGAGATCGTGCGCTCACTGCTGACGTTTTCGTTCTTCTTCTCAGTCACCATCGCGGTCATCGCCCTTGGCCTCTCGCTGCTAGGGCTCGACTGGACAACGGCATTGAGCGGGGCCGCTACCGCCGTGTGCAACGTCGGCCCGGGGCTGGGAACGCTTATCGGTCCTGCAGGTAATTTCGCCTCGTTATCGGACGCTGCCAAATGGCTGCTGACTGTCGGCATGCTGCTTGGACGGCTCGAAATCCTGACCGTACTGGTACTCGTCTCTCCAGCTTTCTGGCGATTCTAGGCCAGAGGTTACCCGCCCATCTTCGCGCTCATTCACGGTCACGTCATAGCCTTGAGTAGCGGTTGTTCGGTAGACTACCGAACGGGTGCCAGCTGCACGGTGCAGTGGGGCAGGTTAAAGAACAGCGCAGGTCGGGCCGCCATGCGGGAGTACTTGCGCCTATGCAAAAAAAGGAATTGTCTCGCGCCCAGGAATTGGCCGAGCGTGCCTTCGCCAACCTTGAACGCTTTCTGCACATTGAAGCGGTCAGCGGCATCGTTCTACTGGTTGCAGCTATTGCTGCGCTTATCTGGGCCAACTCCCCGGCTGCCGAAAGCTACGACGCCCTTTGGCACACACCGTTGACGATCGGCGTGGGTTCGCTGATCTATTCACAGTCGCTGCATTTCTGGATCAATGATGGCTTGATGACCATCTTCTTCCTTGTCGTGGGCATGGAGATCCGTCGCGAGATCCACGAGGGCGCACTGTCCAGCCTTCGGCAGGCCATGCTGCCCATGGCAGCCGCCATTGGCGGTGTAGCCGTACCCGCGCTCTTCTACCTGGGTTTTGGTCACGCTGCGGCGGAACAACAAGGCTGGGCCGTACCGACGGCTACGGATATCGCCTTTGCGGTAGGTGTCCTGGCGCTGCTCGGCAAGTCGATCCCGTCCAACGTCCGCGTGTTTCTGCTGGCCCTGGCCATCATCGATGACATCATCGCAGTACTGATCATCGCGTTCTTCTACTCGGGCGGCCTCGATTACAGCGGTTTCGGGGTTGCGCTGATCGGCCTGCTGATGGTGATCGGGCTGCAGAAGATCGGAGTTGGTTCGGCCTACGCGTACATCATTCCCGGCTTTGTCACCTGGCTGGGCATCCTGTTGACCGGAGCCCACCCCACCCTCGCAGGCGTTGTGCTGGGCCTGATGACGCCAGTGGTCGCAATGCCGATGCGCGAGCGACCACTGGATGCAATCAGCCGATTCACCGGAGAGCTGCTGGGACGCGCCAGGGCGCCCGAGCGCGATGCCAGCGACCTCATGGACCCGTTGAAGCGCCTGCGCCTGGCCCAGCGCGAACTGGTGCCGCCAGTGGTGCGCATGCAAGGCACCCTGCACCCTTGGGTAGCCTTCGGCATCATGCCGGTGTTTGCCTTGGCCAATGCCGGGGTAAATCTTTCGGGTGTCGATTTGTCAGCCGAGGCCCCGCAGTGGGTGATGATCGCCGTCGCTGTCGCTCTGGTAGTTGGCAAACCCTTGGGCATCGTCAGCGTCAGTTGGCTGATGGTCCGCTTGGGCTGGTGCGCGCTTCCCGCCGAGGTGAGCTGGCGCAGCATCACCTTGGTCGGGCTGCTGGCCGGCATCGGTTTCACCATGTCGATCTTCATTGCCAATCTCGCCTTCGTCGATCCTGGCGCGCTGGGGGCGGCGAAACTTGGCGTGCTTTCGGCATCGGTGATTGCAGCATTGCTTGGCCTGGCCTGGGGTGCATACAGCATCCGTAAAGCATCTGCCATGACCAAAGCAAGTTCGACGACCTAGAAAGCCTGACTGGCGATCCACTTCTATCACGCAAGTGGGGTTCGATACTTGCCGGGGGCGCAGCGGGCATTGCGGCGGCCTTAAACGCGCCTCTGGCCGGTATGGTGTTTGCCATTGAGTAACCAAGCCACACGTTCGAGCAACGCCGGTGCTCTTTGCCGAAAGCTGTGCCGGACACGGCCTCGCATGTTCAATTTCTGCCCTGAATTTGCCCTAACCCAATGGCCAGAAACGACAAAGCCCCCGAAAACTTTAACGTTTTCGGGGGCTTTGTTTACTTCGTGTATGGCGGAGAGATAGGGATTTGAACCCTAGGTACTGTTGCCAGTACAACGGATTTCGAATCCGTTTTAGGCCTCATATTTTTTTGAGTAACTACCATAAAAATCAATAAAATCAGCAACTTAAACAAAGCGTGACGCAACAACACTCCACACCATTCGGGGGATCTATTCCCCCATAATTCCCCCAGCACGTTGCACTCGTGTATGGCTCGGCGATGAGATAGCATTTCAGCATCACCAACCAGCAGGATGAATACGATGGGCGCTAAGGAAGATTTGCTAGCAAAAATGCACGCTAGGACAACAGCAAAAGCTAGTGAGGAGACGAGACAGGAAGCCCAGCGCTCGCGCTTTGCTGACCAGCTGCCCAAGCTTTATAGCATGCTGGAGGACGCGGCTCAGGGAGTTCCAGAGCTAACGGTTGAGTGGCAAGATGTCAGCAAAGAGATGGACAAACGGTACGCCAGTTTAATCGTTCAGTTCCTCGGTAAGACCATTCGCTTCGACCCGCAGGTGAAAGGTGGCGATTACGTCGTCAAAACTAAGGGGTTAGACATCGTAGAAATCTACTTTGCGCCCGACACAGACGGATCGTGGATTGCAACCACCCAAACCAAGAATGAACTTTGCTTGACTGCAGACTATTTCCTCAACCGCCTCTCGGTTATGGTTGATGAAGAAAACGACACGACAATCAAGCTCTGGGACTGAAAGCCGATCTTCCCCGCCCTACGCGCAGCATCGTCAGTTGCGCGTAGGGGTTTGATAGCCCAGCACCATGAACTGGTAATCGGACACAACCTGGAACAGCGACTCAGCCAGTACACGCAAGCGCTCGATCTCCTCCGCTGGCGCGCCGCGATCCTGGGCCTGGTGATACTCCCGCATGGCGTCGATGGCCTGCTGAATGAGCGGCTCGCCGGCCTCAACCATCCCTATGAAGGTGCGCTTGTCCAAAATGCGATGCCCTGTCCATTGATGGGCTGAGTATAGGACCGGTTGGGAGTATGTAGAACGGGGTCTGCTGGTGACTCTAAGGCATCAGGCTGATATTATCTGGCCACGCTAGCTTTCCACTCATAGGGACCAAGATAGCTAGAAGCCCCGGACGCCAGCATCCGGGGCTTCGTTTTTTCTGCGGGTCATCTACGGCCACTTCATCCGTTCAACCACAGCCTCGCAAGCCAGGCCAGCTATTCGGCTTCTCTCAAGCGCTGCTGCGCAGCTGCCCGCCATTCGGTCAGACTCTTCAAGCAATCCCCCGAGCACCACGACGGCAGAGGCCCCTGTCTGGCGCTGCTGGGCAGCGATGGTATCGCAGGTGGCTCGGTGGCCATCCCGCAATCTGGCGATTTCCCCGCGCAGCCCACCAGCAGCATGCTCAGCAGCAGCGGCGCGGCCTTGGGCCAGTTCCAGTTTCTTCCGTGCACTCTCGCCCTCCTCGTCCGCCACGGTTTGGCGGCGCTGTTCTTCGGTTCTTGCCTGAGCGGCTGCGCGCCGGTCCCGCTCGGAAACCTCCAGGCGGTAGTCGGACAGTTCCTTGCGTGCCTCTGTGGCTTCTCCATCGGCAAGCACAACTCGGTACTGCTGCCCGCCAGCGACCAGCACCAGAGCGATCAGCCACCAGCACCAGGCTGGTACCGCACCCAGCCTGGTCATGCCAGCGCCCGCCGAATGCCTTCGTCGATCACCTCTGCCTTGTACGGGTTGCCGCCGTTCTCGTGGACGATGATGCCGACCACGGCCTCGCGCAGCACCTGCGGCCTGGAGATGTCGATAGAGTCACGCACGCCAACACCCAGGCGCTTGGCGATGGCCTGGGCGTAGGCCTGGGTATTGTTCTCGCTGGACGGCGCCCAGCGGCTGATGAATTCCAGCGGGGTGTCGATGCCTGGGCGACCAACCCCGGGCATACCATCCTTGCCCCGGTAGTTCAGCAGCAGCTTGCCCAGGGCACGAATACCATTCTCGGCCTGGTCGAACCTGGCGAAGCGCGGTTTGGCCACGCCCTCCTCCATGCCCAGCTGGCCCTGCCATGCATTGCGCGGGTTGAAGTCGATATTGCCGGGGTTGTTGTTGCGTACACCGCGGGGAGTGCTCATTGGGCAGGCTCCTCGACAGGCAGCGCTTCAGCCTCCTGAACGGTCACGCTGACCTGAGCGGAGTAGCGCTTGATCAGCTGGGCGGTGAGGACTTCGTTACCAGGCTGAGCGTTCAGCAGCTCGCGTGCCGCTGCATCAGCCTCAGCTTCTGTGGCGTACTCCACAGTGCGCAGCGGGCCCAGGGCGTTGGTACGGTCGATGACGATGAAAGGCATAGGTTTTCTCCAAGCAAAAAAAACCGCCAGGCGGCGGTCGATGGGTTCGGTATGTATCAGGCCGGCAGCGCGGGCCAGCTGATGTCTGTGGGGTAGCCTTCCTGCTCTGGCAGGCGATTGAGCGCAACGCGGTACCGCTTCCACTCCTTCAGCAGGGCAGCCTCTTCAGCAGTTGCCTCTTCCAGGTCTACGGCGTCCTGTAAGGGGGTAACTGCGGAGTCAGCGATGGCCCGCAGCCTGGCAATCTCTGCCTGCACCAACACCAGAGGATCCACCGGCCCAGGTGTCGGAACCTCGGGAAGCTCGACGGCAGGCAGGTCTTCCACTGACACATGCAGGGTTATGCTGTGCAGCAGGTCGGCCGGCTCGCCCTCCTTGGCCACGCTTACCAGAAGCACACCGTCGGCATACGAAGTAGCCACCGATGCACCTGCATCCATCTGGTTGATCACATACCCCCAGCCCTCTGGCGGCGGACACATGCCGAGGGTGCCGGATACCAGGTATTGACCTGGCCCCGGATGATCGACGGTGATGTCGGCCATGCCGAGCGATGTGATATCGAGCACTGAGCCGTCGCCCAGAATGTTGAGTGCTGCTCTTGCCATGGTCAGATCGCCTTCAGGGTGCCGTCAGCGGCGCGGGTTGTATTGCCGGTGTGGTAGATCGTGTTGAACGCCGCGCTGGCGTAGTTTCCAGAGCGGAACCCAATCTTGCCGTTGAAGCCCATCCAGAGTTGAGAGCCATAAGTGGTTTGGAAGGGGAAACCCATGCAAATCATCGATCCGCTGGTGACGCCAGTGCTTGCCGCGTACTGCGTGTCTGGGTCTTGGATCGAATAGAAACCGGCTGGGTAGACGTTCATGCTTGCCGCGATCGGGACGGCAGTTGAACCAAGCCCAAATGCTCCGTGCTGCAATACGTTTCCGCTGGCTAAGCCAACGTTAAGCGTCGCTGCCGTTCCCAGCTGGAGCGCGGTACGTGCAGCGGCTTGTGTTGTCGCGCCCGTGCCCCCCTTTGCCACTGGCAGCGCGGCCGGCAATGCGGTGGCAACGTCATCGCCTTGAGACAAGTTGGCGATCCAGTTGTACAGCTCCGTGAAGTTCGCTTTAGCCTTTACCCAGGCTGAACGGCGATCATCACCACCTGTACCAGTTGGCGAGGCACCGAGATTGATTACTTGCTTTGCCATATAGATTCCTTAAAGCGGCTTCATCGGCCTAGAAGCGAACAGCGTTCGCCCGTTGGCTGTGAGCGGATTGATCCCCGATCCGTTGTCGCAATACATCTGCAACACAGATCGGTTTCCAGGCAGAAAACCGCCAAAATTGGCGCGAAATGGTTGGGTTGTTTGTCCAATGTTGGTTACAGAAAACAATGCATTTGCTAGAACATAGTCTTGATAACTACCGGTCCAAGGCATCTGATTGCTGGGCGCATACCACGCGCCTCCTGTCAAAGGGTCGCCCGCCACAACAAAGGAGTTGGATGCCGGCTGGCCATTCAGCAGCGCCAGGTTGGCGGTGGTGACAAAGGTCCGGTTGCCCACGGCGTCCCGGACTGAGGCCCCGTATTGCCCCGGAGCTGCATCCGGCACCCTGTAACTCGCGCAGAACCAGTTGATCATCATCGGATACAGGGCAGCCTCCCCATGTCCGCTTTGGTTGTTCCAGGCTTTCAGCCTGAAGCCGGTCCAGTTCCCCGGGCTACCTTTCACCGAAAAGTTACCGACCATCATGTAGTCATCGGCATTCAGAAAGACCATGGGTCGTTCATATGTGGTGATCGGCGCAGCAAAGTTCACATCTGCCCATTGAATCTGGTTCTTGCTACCAGGTCCTTGGAAGCCTATGTTGAACCTGCCGTTGTAACGAACCGTTAGCACCTGATTGATTGAATCGATCTGCGTTCGAATGTTGTTGTTCGAAGCGCGGATGCCATAAGAACCAGGAGCAGCGAACGGCTCGCCACCCATCGACAGAATCATCACCTGCCAGGTCTGGGTATAGGGTTGCCGCAGTTGCAGCTGCCCCGTCGAGTACCAAGCTTGGGGGCTGCTTGTGTTTTCTCCTCCGTCATACAGTGCATCCACGACCACGAACGACTGCGCCTGGATCTCGGGAATGGAGATGTACTGATCGAACGCTCCGTTGCCAGCGACCTGTATCATTTTCAGCGACCGCACCGAGGTGATGGTGGTGTCGAGGGTGGTAACCCCGGACGCATCCCGCGTCCGGAGCCCATATAGGTCAGCCATCAGGTAAGCCTCCCCACTGCCGTACGCTCGATGCCATTTGCGTCATACACATAGAGGCCTCCGTTGTTGAGCAGAGTCGAACCGTTGGCATCCTGCCCCCTCAGCGTGAACGTACCCGCTGCAAAGTTGATCTCCAGTAGCGGTAGGCCCTGGGCGTTCAGCGCAGCAGATCGAATGGTCATACCGGCCACAATTTGCTGGATGAACGCGGTATTGATCACCGCCTGGTTGATGAAGATCTGCCCGCCTTCGACCACGAACGGCAGGATCGTCTGCCCGTTCAGGCTGTCGATGACCGCCAGCCGCTGGGCCATCAGCAGGATCTCGCCCTCCTCCCCATTGCTGCCGATCGCGATACCCGAGACGACCTTGCGGCCGCCCTGGTTTGTCTCGACCTTCAGCGTGGTTTGAGCCGACACCCTGCCATTGATGTCAGCCATGACCTCGCTGACCTGCTGTACAGAGGCATTGGTCTGGCCCATCTGCGCTTGGACGGTTTCGACCTGGCGCCCCATCGCAATGCCGTCCTCGACCCGGGCCGACTGCTCAGTCCAGACACCCACCAGGCCACCCGTGGCGCCAGCCAGACCGGAGCTGTCACCTTCCATTTCCGGATTCACTTGGACATACAGCCCGTCCAGGCGGCTGGCTTGGGCCGTCAGCTGTTCGCCTTGCTGGGTCACATTCGTGCTGACCTGCTGCAGTGCAGCAGCTGAAGCACCGGGGCCCAACCGGCCGACCGCTATCCAGTCGATCTCGAACGCACCGCCAGACAGCGCGCCGATGTCGATCCGCAGGCGAGTAATGGTGCTGGTGACCCAGTCATTACCGCCGGCAAACAGGTTGGCCATGTCCCATTCGACGATCGCACTCTCCCCGACCGCAATGTTCGGGTTCGCCGCTCTGGCGATGTAGCTGCCAGAGAAGCCATGGCCAGCCGTCTGATAGAACAGCGAACTGTCCCAGTCAGTAGACGCCCCGGCCCGCCGGGTGATCTTCACCTTGATCCGGCTGTAGAGCGCGCCATTGATGCTGACAATCGGGCTGACCAGGTTCGGGTCGTTTGCCGTTGCTGTAATCGTCATGCTGCCGGTACCGGCGGTGAGCGTGGCGTTCGTCGCACTCCAGCCCTCCACGCTGGTATCGAACTGCCACGTTGCACCTGGTGCCGCATCGAGGCCGCCGGCACCGATACCACCAATGGTGTTGCGCAGCTCGGTGATGGACTGGCCCTGACTCGTCAGGGTTGTGCCCTGCTGGCCAACCGTCGTCGACAGCGCCTGCACCACCGAGGCCTCGGCCTTGGTGGCCACCTGCGTCAGCGCGCTGGCAGCCGCTGCAGCGGCGTCCGTGGCAACCTTGTCGGTCACCGCCACCCAGGCCGAGCCGTTCCACCGCTTGGGCGTGTTGGCATTACCCGTGGTGTCGATCCACAGGTTTTGTGCCAAACGCTTGTCGGCAGCCGGAGCGGCTGCACCATAGATCACCTCCCCCTTTGCACCGGCGGCCGTCGCTGCCGCCTGGGCGGCCTGCTGAGCGGCGGTGACGTTCTGGTTGGTGGTCGTCAGGCTATTGTCGAGGCTGGTGATCGCTGCGCCCTGAGATGACAGGCCCGCCTCGGTTTGCTCGACCCTGTTTTGCAGGGCTTGTGTTGCTGCGGCCTGGACTGCTGCAGACTGCTCTGTTGAGGGGGCATAGGCGGTAGCCACTGCACCTTCCTGGAACTGAACGTTGTCCATCTCGGACCAAGCTGAGATGGTGGTCGACCCACCGTTCAACATCCGGCCAGCCCACACGGTCACCGACACAGTGTCCGCAGGGGCTGTGGCAAGCAACACGAAGCGCCCATAGTCGGCAGTCAGGGTGTGCATCGCCACAGGGGCACTCAGCACAGCGCCGGCTGCATCCCTGAATTGCAGGTACTGCCGGAACGCCACGCCTGGAGTGCCGCGGGCGAACACGCTCAGTGCGTACTGGGCCCCTGGCCGGGCTTTCGGCCTTGAGACGTTGTCGCCGCCGTACGCCAGATCGACGTAGCCGCCAGCAGGCAGAGCGGGATGCTCCACGCGCTGGGCCTTGGTGCTTTGCGCCAGAGGCGAATCCACCATCGATGTAACCGTGCCGGTGGCGGTGGCACCAACGTTCCAGTACTTGGCACGGCTCGCCGTTGCCAGTTCCTCGAACGAGGAGTTGGCCAGGAGGTTGTCCCCGCCGACGTTGCCGATCTGGTTGCTGATCTGGGTCAGCGCGGCGCCCTGGCTGGTCAGGGTGGCGCCATGGCTCTTGACCTCGGTGTCCAGCGATTGCAGGGCCGAGGCCTCGGCCTTGGTGGCGACCTGGGCCAAAGCTAACTGGGCAGCCGCAGCAGCGTCGGTTGCCACCTTGTCAGTGACGGCAACCCAGGCCGTGCCATTCCAGCGCTTGGGCGTGTTGGCATTGCTAGTCGTGTCGATCCAGAGGTTCTGGGCCAGACGGTCCGCCACTGCCGGCGCGGTCGACTGATACAACACCTTGCCCTTGGCCCCAGCGGCGTCGGAGGCTGCTTGCGCCGCTTGCTGAGCAGCCGTGACGTTCTGGTTCGTCGTGGTCAGGCTGTTCTGCACACCAGTGAGCGCCTGCCCCTGTGAGGTGAGAGTGTCACCTTGCTGGTTCACCTTCGAAGACAGGCTGTCGACGACCGTCGCGTCCGCCTTGGTCTGTGCTACCGACAGCGCATTGGCCGCTGCGGCGGCAGCATCCGTCGCCACTTTGTCCGTCACGGCCGACCAGGCGCTGCCGTTCCAGCGCTTCGGCGTATTGGCGTTGCCCGTGGTGTCAATCCACAGGTTTTGCGCCAGGCGGTCAGCAGCAGCCGGGGCAGCCGATTGCACGATCACCTTGCCTTTGCCACCGGCCAAAGTCGCCGCGTCCTGGGCGGCCTGCTGGGCAGCATTGACGTTCTGGTTGGTGGTAGCGAGGCTCGATTGCACGCCATCAATGCGCGTCGACTCCGCAGCGAGCTTGCCGTCCTGTTCAGTTACCTTCGTTTCTACCGTAGTCACGCGTGCTGCCAGACCATTGGCCGTCTGCACTGCCTGGCCGATATCGGTCCAGAAGGTGGCGTTCGGTGGCGGATTACCGGCCGGCACGTCGACCTTGGCCTGGTATAGCTTGCCGTCCTCGCCCAGCACGCCCTGGCCAGCGGTGTAGGCCTGGTCGGGCTTGTAGGGCATCGAGTCAGCCAGATCGGCGATCGTGTCAATTTGCTGCTGCAGGTCCTGCTGAGCCTCGGCGACCTGCTCGCCCAGGTCCTGAATGCGCGCATTGACCGAGCCAGGAGTGCTCGGCGGACCGGAAATCAGTTCGATCTCTTCCCGCAGCGCGGGCGCCAACTGGCCGCCCTCGATCTTGTCCTTCAGCGCATCGAGCATGTTCTCGACATCAGTCGATGTAGAGGCCACCACTTTCAGGAAGGCGCTCACCCCGTAGGCATTCTTCGAGCGAACGAAGTAGGCATAATTGGTGGCAAATGCCAGGCCGGTGTGGGTCAGGGACAGGCCTTGGCCCAGGTACTGACCCTCGGTTGCCTGCGGATTCGTCGAGAAGAAGTACTCGTAGGTTCCTCCATTCAGTCCATGCAGTGTGTTGCCCGGGATCAGAGTGATGGTGTCGATGGTCGCCTGCACCACGCACGACTCTGGAATAGGCGGGCCGTCGATGCTCACCGTGATGCTCGCCTCGCCGGAGCGGGTCAGCGGACCGAGAGCGGCCACACTCATGGTGTAACTACCAGACGGCAGGCCCGACAGTGGCAGCTTGAGCGCCGTAGCCGGTACCTGCTGGGCCTGGACTGCGGTCGCGCCTTGGCGAATTGTAATGGCGTAGCCCGTGACCACGCCGTAGGGCGCCGCCCACGACAGGGTACCCTGTACCGACTCGGCAATGTCCTCGGTCGACCAGGCGAGTCCGGTAGGACTGCCCAGGCCGCCGGCCGGCAGCTTGATGAAGCCGATCGGATTGTATGGCTGGCCTACGGCGTCGTCGAAGATTGCCGGTTCGTTCTGGGCAACCGAGACGTTGCAGCCACTGTCGGCGCTCATCGACCAGTCGGTGACGATGAACTCGCCCACGATATTCAGGGATGGCAGGTTGACCTTCACCGAGCGGCCAGGGCGGCAGTTGTAGCCCATGAAGTTCATGGGGATCGACAAGGTTCCGCCTGCACGCCGGCGGCGCAGTTCGATGTTGGCCAGGCGCTGGGCCTGGTAGGGGTTGCTCACGTAGGAGAACGACAGTGTTTCTGCCGCCTCACCGCCGTCGGCCACCACCCACTCACTCACCGATACCTCCGGATAGTCCGTCTCGGCCCAGGCCTGCGCCGGGTCCACGAAAGTACCACGCACGGTATTGATCGCCGAGTCGTTGGTCGGCTCGGTGCTGCCGGTGACGGTGCCGATCACCATGTCCTCAGTGATCTCGAAGTCATACGGGCCGTAGTAGGCCCCGACCTGCAGCATCCAGCGGCCGCCGACACGGATCAGCTTGCCACCGCACGCCGCCTCCAGCTTCTGCATCACCTGGGTGCGCGACTCATCGGCGCCGATGACACAGCCTGAGCGGTATCGGGCCGAGGTACTGCCATCTGCGTTGGCCAGCATCTCATCGCACACGCTGGCACTGTTGGCGAAACTCGCGAACACGATCTCATCATCCGGCACGCCGCACCGGTTGCGCAGGAACCAGAGGATGTGAAGTGCGGTGTTTTCGCTGTAACCGGAGGTCCCGGTCCGAGGATCGTAGATATCCCGGCGCCCGCGAAGTACGAAGCGCACATCCGGAATGCCAGAGGGATACTTCTCGGCGCTGTACTTGAACGACAGCCGGACGAAAGACAGGCCTCGGCCAATCTGGGTGTCGCGCCAGTCCGGGCTGTTGGCTTTCAGGAAGGCATTCACCTGGGTCGGGTTGGTGACCAGTTCATAGGAGGCGTGCTCACCGTAAGCCTGAACGACCTCCTCCCCTAGGAAGATGTCTTCCAAGCCATCGATCTCCCCCTCCGACAGCACGTAGACCATATGCAACCATTCGCCGTCAGTCTGGTCGCCGGCCTGCTCCTGCCCCCAAGCGAGAACGCCACCAGTACTCACCCGGCCCAGCACGTACCGAGCAGCCGCCTTGGACGAGCGCAGGGTCTGGCTGGAGGGCTCACTGGTGCGCAGCGAGCCGGTATCGAGCTTGTCCTGCTGCGACGAGACGTAGAACGCCAGCGCAGCACCCGCCAAGGCGCCCCACGGCCCGCCCTGGACGAAGCCGATCGCGGCGCCGACGGCAACCTGGGCAACCTTCTTGACTGCTGAACTCATTCAACTCTCCACACCGTCAACGGTTCACACTCGATGCGGCCCACCCCGTCGGGGGATACCGACCAGAACTCATCCGCCCAGAACACCGCCACGCCCCGGCCATTGGGGCCGTCGTACAGGGCGATGTCGCCCCGCTGGATCAAGCCAGGCTGGATGCGGGCAAAGCAGGCATCCCAGGCGCCCTCCAGGGAGCCGTGCATTGTCTTCAGCAAGCGCTTGGCGCCAGCCTCGGATGAGTACCGGCCCCGGTAGGCTTCGGCAGGATCGACACCACACGCCGCCACGGCGCAGTCGGCTGCAAACAGGCAGCAGTCAAATTCGCCCCATGAAAAAGGCCGCTCGGTGGCGGCCTTGATCGTGTTGGCAAGCTGTGTCGTCCAATCGCGCTTTCGCATGGCTATGTCTCGTAGGTGAACTTCGGTGCGTCCTTGGAGGCGCCCCAGTAGATGGGCCAGTCGGCGATTTGGGCGATGGCGAAGAAGAAGCGGTCGTCCTGCCGGCGAGCCCGGTGATTCTCGTCGGTCCAGCGCTCGGTACCGGTCCGGTTCCACTCGGCCATGCGGTCGATGAGGGGAACCGTGATGCTGTTGCCCTCCTCGCCGTTGCCCGCATAGGAAAACTTGGCGGCGTCCATGCGACCGCTGAACAGGATATCGGCGGCATAGCTGCCGTCCTGGTCGAACACCACGAACATCAGCTTGCCGTTGCGCCCCCGGCACCCCTTCAGCGAGGTTTCAGTGATGATCTGGGCGTCCAGGCCGTTGAGCGTCAGGTCCACCGACATGGGCGAACCCGAGTTGCTGCTCTCCTGCGACTGGCCGACCTCCCCGAAGCTGCCGACGCCCTGATAGGTGATGCCATCGATCACCAGGTCGCCGGTACCGGTATGCGCGAAGACCATCCCATCGGGGAAATCCAGCTGGCAGGCGTATACCGCCATGAAGTTGCCCTTGGCGATGATGTCGACGACTGTCTGGCTGAACGGAAAAACACCGGTAGCCATCAGAATGCCTCTCGAAATTGCAGAGTCGAGTTCGAAACCACCGGCTGGGTGGTCCATTCGTTGGTGTCATCCATGCGGCGCATCTCGCAGTAGGGATTCTTGTACTCCACCGCACTGCCGACCGGAATCAGCTTGCGGATGCGCTTGTTCACCGCAATCACGGCTTTTCCAGCGGCGTCGGAGGAGGCATGCTCCACCACCTCGAACATCTCCCCGCTGATGGTGATGAGATCGCCGCGACTGAATACCGGCCGGCTGGCCAGCATGCCTTGCAGTTGCATGACGCTGGCCTGGGCATTGGCGACTGCCACCGTCGGCGTGCCGATGTTGTCCGCGCGCGTGCGGGTGAGATATGGGACGTTCACCGTACCGAACATCCCGTGCAGGCGGCCCAGCAGCGAGGTCAGTTCGCGTTCGTCCTCCTCATACAGAACGCCGAAATTCATGGTGCATTTCCAGTAGGAGCCAGGCTGAGCCACGATCTGCTGCGAATTTGACAGCGAAGAACTGAAGCCACGGTTGTTGTAGACGACACCCCAGGTGACCTCAGTGGGCTCCAGGTCCTCGGGCCATTCCTCCGCCATTGGGTCACTCCAAAAAGAAAGCCCGCCGAAGCGGGCCGAGCATAGTTACCGCCGCTGCAGCATCTGCCGCCCGGCGCCGTTGGTCTTGAAGTCTCGCAGCATGAGCTCGTAGCCATCCCGCGCCCCCTGCTCGGCGGCACGCCGAACATCGGCCAGGGTGGCAGCGTTGGCCTGCCCTGACACCTGGATGTGCTGGGTGATGCCGCCAAAGGTAATCGAGGACTCTCCGCCACCTCCGCCAGCGCCAGCGGCCATGACGCCAAGGGAGCCATCCGGTCCCCGGTGAAGCGGCAGAATTGCTTCAGGCCCGGCCTCAGCGAAGATGCCCGCCCCCTTGGCGAAGGCGAACATCTGCGGGCTGTCGTACACCCCGCCGGAATAGGCCGACAAGCTTGGCGAATCGTAGACCCCGCCCTTTGCGTTCGCGACGAACGAGCCTTCGCTGAATCCGGTCATGGTGCCCTGCCCCAGCGCCGCCCCACCGCCGCCCAGGAAGCCGAACGCCGAACTGAGGAAGCCAGCGGCCGCCTGGCGCACCTGGATGCGAATCAGGTCCTCAATGATCGCGTCCGCGAAGTCCTTGAACGACGCCTTGCCGGTCTTGATGAACTGGACGATGCCGTCTTCGAGGTTGCTGAACGCATTGGTGAACAGCTCCTGCGTCTGGCCGGCTACATCGGCGGCGCTGTCGAGATAGTTTTCCAGGGCTGCTGTGGCACCGTTCGACCAGCTCGACTGCGCCTCATCGACCCGCTGGAAATAGTTCTGCTGGGCCGCGAGACGCTTGTTGAGCTCGTCGGCGAGGACCTGCGTTTCCTGCTGGTAGAGCTCCGGGCTGATCTGCCCGGTGTTGCGCTGCTCGTTCAGGGAGTTGAGGTCTTCCACGTACTTCTGGCGTAGCGCCAGGTCTGCCCGCATGCGATCGCGCGCTTTGTCACCTCTACCGACCCCGGCAAGGTCCTGGTCGTAGCCGTTGACCGCAGTCTGAGTACCGGTGGCTTGAGCCGCCTTGAACGCACTGAGTTTCAGGGCGTCCTCGTTGGCCTTCTTGATCTTGTTGAGCGAATCGAGCTCGGCGGCCAGTTCCAGCAGGTGTTTTTGCTGGGCCTTCGACAGGTTGCCAAGCTTACCCTCCTGCAGTTCGAACGACAGCTTGGCGACCTCGGTGGCATCCTTCTGCTTATCGCCGGTAGTGTTGATCAGCTGAATTTGCCGCTTGTAGCCTTCCTCGGTGGACTCGAAGTCCTTTAGCTGTTTTTTGGCGGACTGCTCGGCTTCGGATGCGCCCTTTCGGCGTGCCTTGGTGGCATCGTCGTCAGCTTTCTTCTGTGCGTCCCTGGCCGCTGCAACCGAAAGGATTGCTGCCTTCTCGCTTTCAGTTAGGTCAACCCTCTCTGCGATGTAGCGCTTCGCGGCATCAGTGTTGGTCTTGTCCTGCGCCGAGGCCAGCTGCTTCAGTTGCTGATCGAGATACTTCTGGGTTTCCTGGGCTGTTGCTGCCCGAGCCGCTGCGTTCTGCCTTTCAGCCTTCGTATTCGCATCAGTCTCACCCGTCAGCTCAGCCATGGCCTGCTTGAGACGATTGATTACTTCTGCTTTCTCGGTCGCCGCACCGCCGCTTTCCTCCAGGGCATCGGCCATTTCTGCGGTGACGCCTGGAACCTCCCTGATACGATCAGCGACCTCCTTCCAGTCGACAGCCATTCCGGCAGCCTGATCGGCGGAGGCTTTCTTCACGATGTCCATCGCCGCCTGGAACTCGGCCGGCAGCGGCGCGATGCCGCCCATGAACCCTGACGCGCCCGCCAATCCTGCATTGGTGAGGCTGCTCTGGAACTCGAATGCAATCGATCCGGCGGCAGTTGTCAGCTCGCTCTCTGCATCCTCGATCGAAGCTTTCAGCTCGCGCAGGGTAACAGACTGGGTGGCACGGTTTAGTTTGTTGAAACGCTCAACCAGCTTGTCAATTGGGTCGTTGAGATCGCCCAGCTTTTCCTCAAGGACGCTGGTGTTGTCACGCAGAGTGAGGAAGGCAGTTGCGGCACCGATTGCAAGGGCTGCTATACCAGCGGGCCCTCCAAGAACCCCCATGACCCCCAGAGAGGCGCGACTAACAGTTGCTTGAGCCGCCGCAACTGCGTTCGTTGCTCGCGTTTCAAGCATCCTCGCCTCAGCGAGTTGCAGCGACATCTGGGTCTGTACAGCAGTCCCACGCGCAGCAACGGCCTCTTTTTCGGCCAGAAAGACTGCTGTTTGAGCCTTTTGCTGCTCAGCCTGCGCGGCAAGCAAAACAGCAGTCGCCTGGGCCTTCCGTGCGATGGCGTCCGAGATAGCACTTTTGGTCGCTGCAAGCGAAGCTGCTGCACTACCGGCAAGGCTCCGAGCGTAGCCCGCAAGTGCACCCACAGCGACAACACCAGCGATGTTCGCCAGCGATTCGAAGTTGTCCCCGATGACGCTGATACCCTGAGCTAAAATCCCAGTTCCATCAGTGGTCTCGTTCAAGCGGCCTATATAAACAGTGAAGGCGTTGCTGAGATTCTGCAGTGCATCACGTACCGCTACACCCATGCTGTCAGCCAGTTCACCGTTTGCCTGTGCCGACTTCTGCAAGCCTTCGGTGAGGATATCTAGACTAAGCTTGCCGTCTGCCCCGAGAGAGCGGATCTGCTCAGCGCTCTTACCGGTCGCTTTTGCTAGGGTGTCTACGATGGTTGGCATTGCCGCCAGAATCGACTGCCAACCATCGGCCTCGACCTTACCGGTCTGCAGCGCTTTGGAATATGCATCAATGGCAGAGGCTGCTTTGTCAGTACTGGCAGAGTTGGTAACAAGCAGGAAGCTGAAACTGTCCATCACATCCAGCGCTTCGCTGGTGTTGTACCCCATGGACTTCAGGCTGTCTGCCGTCCGGATGTACAGTTCCTGGGCTTCACTCAGGGGGCGATAAGTGCGTTTGGCCGTGTCTAGCAACCTGTCCTGCACCAGGTTGTATTCATTGACGCTGGAGGTCGCCAGCCCCATTCGATCCGACATCTGTGAGTAGGAGTCGGCGACATCGATAATGGAACGGACCGAGGCAGCGCCTACCGCCACGGCTAGAGCATTCTTGATCAGGGCGCCGGCGCTCTGAGCGCTTTCCCCTGCCCGATCAAAGCTCTCGTCAATTCGAGCAAGGCCGCGGTCTATCGCCGTGGCACCTTGAGCAACAGTGGACTCAGCTCTTGCGATTTCAGAGCGAAGCTGAGCAGTGGTCGCTTCAATACGGACCAGCATCCCCTGGATGTCTGAATCTGCCATGCCGATCTCCAGGCAATAAAAAGCCCGGCATCGCCGGGCTCAAGAACAATGAATGCGGGTATCAATCGGTCCTTCTATTGGCTCGGTTCGCGGCATCGGCAACTTTCCTAGCTCTCTTTTCGAGGCGCTCTTGTTGCTTTACCGGGTCGCCCAGGTATCGCAGCACAAGCGCTGCAATACCAAGAACGAGGGCAGCTCCGAGACAGAAGACAAAAAAAGCCGCTCCTCCGGCGACTACGACAGTCGCAATTACCCCCATCACCCAGGGAGCTATCAGGACAATGATTACTAGAAGCGCCAATAGGATAAGTAGCTGCATGGATCCATCCCCAAAACAAATCGGGTATAGGATAACTCCCGAGCTCAACTCAAGCAGCCCTTCTGCCCGTTAGCGCCTGCCGCAGCTTCTCCGCCACCGTAGTAGGTTTCGGCTTCTCCTGCTGCTGCCCCGCCTTGCCGGAGCCGAAGGGATTTGTCATCTGCACCCACTCAATCCTGGCATCCATCGCCATGAACAGCTCGGGCAGTGGGGTACGCCAAGCGGTATCGGGTGACCACCCCAACCAGCCTGTAGCGATCGAGAACAGCCGGTCGACGTAACTTCCGTCTTCAACGGCGCTCACGCCGTCCCGGCTTGATCCTTTCCCTTGTCGACGCCGCGAGGGTTATAGAGCGCGACGATGTAGGCGTTGAGCTGCGTTGATACTTCGAGCACGCCCGCCTGCCAGACCTTCTCGGTCACATCTTCGGCAGCCTTGCCTTCCAGGCCAGCACCGGCGGCTAGGATGATCGCGCAACCCTCCACGCTCAGGGCGTTTATCGTCTGAGAGGCGCCGCGCAGACCTCCAAAGCGGTTCTCGATTGCGCGAACGGCCTTGAGGGTGGGCTGCAGGGTGAATTCCTCGTCACCCAGCTTCACGGTGACGGTACCGTGCAACGTATTGTTCATGGATCAGGTCCTGTGTTGCCGGGGCCGAAGCCCCGGGTGTTATGGGGTGACCGGTGCCGGCAGCAGCTCGAGGATGTCGGAGTTGATGCCGATCGAGATATTGCGGCGAACCACGTTGTCGGCTGCGCCAGGCGCCACGGTGTTGTTCATCACCTTCCCGCGGAAGTAGAACGTAGTCGGGTTGATCACCGGGGTAGCATCCGGGTCGCCGTCGTTGAGGGTGATCTTTATGTTGTAATCGCCCTTGCTGCGGTCCTTGTGGGCAGTCTTGACCGCGTTCTGGCCTGCATCGCCGTTGTCCAGGCCGACGGTGATCGTCAGGTCGCCCGCGTCGGCAGTACCTTTGTATTTGCGTACGCGACCGTCTTTCAGCGAGGTGAAGTTCACGCTGCTGAAGGTGTCACCGAACTCGCCCAGGTCCTCGATCTCGCCCACTTCAACGTAGGTGTCGGCCTTGTACTCGGTTTCGGTGTCCGCACCGGTCTTGCCGCCGATGAAGAAGCGGCAGCCGGCGGCTGTGTTGAGGTTGTCGTCGGCCATGGGGGTTCCTCCAAAGGCACATTGGATAAAAGCCGCGGTGCGGCCGTTGGGTGGTTCAGTGGGTGGTAATCACACGGACGGTGATCGAGCCCTGGTAAGTGATACCGTCGGCATCGCGCTGGGCGTCAGCCTGCTCGACCCGGACGGAAACGGCACGCCCCACCTCCAGCGGTAGGCGGCGCTCGTCCAGGGCGGCGATGACCTCGCCGTTGATGCGCTTGACCTCAGCCTGGCCCACGGCGTCGGACCAGACAGATAGGTAAAGCAGGCGCGTTTCGCGTTTTCGGCCAGAGATCGGGCTGCTGTTGACTGAGACCTCCCGGTCGATCGACACGTACGGCATCGCCGCATTCAGCGGCGCACCGTCGTAGATCGAGCAGCTGACCTCGGCCTGAAGCCTGGCGAAGATAGCCTCCTGCAAAGCCAGCGATGGATCAGCCATTCCCTACCCCCTGGCTCGCCTTGCGCAGCGTGCGTCGGACGGCTTCCTCAAGGTCGGCCATCACGTACTCGCGGTTTACGTCCAGAGACGGCCGAAGCCACGGGTGAGCCGGCCTTGCCGGTATGTCCGGGTACTTACCGAAGAAGTGCTGCCCATCCGATTTGTTCTTGGTGTCGCGCTGACGGAGCGCATTGCGGCGCCCTTTCAGCTTCGACTTGTCGCGGTTGTTGGTGTGCACACCGCCAACCGCGTTGCGGTCGGCTCGCTGGTACATGCTGCCGGAATAGCCCTTCGTGCCGTACTCGAGGAACCGCAGGTAGAAGAATCGCCGGTTGTCCCGCTTGCCCCTGATACCGACCTGGGCATCCAGGCCGCTGGGGGCGACGTAGATCCGCAGGGCCGCCGACGCAGCGCCAGTGTCTTTCGGGATCAGCTGCTGCTGAGTGGCCAGCACGCGCGCCGCCGCCTTGGCCATGGCCGGCTGCAGTTCGTTGTCCATCGTCTTGTGTATGTTGCGCAGCGTCCGGCGCAGCCGGATATCGCCGCGGATACTGGACCGGCGCGCCATGGCCTACTCCTTGGCCTGGCCGGCCTTCGCTGGCTTGTCGGGGGTGGCTTCGTCCTTGATTTCCACGGCATAGCCGCGGGCAATCAGCCCTTCGCCATAGGCCTTTTCGACGACGAAGGTCTCTCCCTTCTCGCGCTCGCCAGAGGCGCCGGTCAGTGGCCCCAGTGCTTGAATTTTCATGGTTCACCTCATGGGTTGGGGACGCTGGAGCACAGCAGCCGCAGCATGTCCAGTTCGTTGTTGAGCAGCGGTGCCTCGACCCGGTAAGTCATGCCAGTGCGTTTCTCGGTCAGTCGCCAGCCAGCGACGATGTCCGAGCGCGGCCGGACGCGGATCTCGGCGCTGATCACCGCCTGCAACTGCTCAGCGACGGGCGAAACTCTGCCGGTCGGAGTGGTGATTTCAGCCCAAACCTCACCCACCTCCACCCAGGTTTCAGTGGCGCCGCCGGAGCGGTTCTGCTCGCGGTGCGGCTTGAAGATCCGACAACGGTGGCGCATAGGTCCGGCTTTCATCAGAAGCGCTTCCTGTACCAGAGCAGCCTTTCGACGGCGAGCGGCATGGCCGTGGCGATGGTGCCCACAGCAACGGCCTCGCGGTTGGCGTACCAGTGGCCGACCAGCAGCAGGACGGCCTGCTCGACATCGCCGGTCAACCCCATTTCCTCAGGCTCAACCGGGTCGGTCTCTACCAGCTTGCGGTCGCAGTGCTGCTCGACATGGGCCTTAGCCGCCGCAACGTAGCCGCCGATCAAGGCATCTTCCTCGTTGCCGTCGACCCGCAGGTGCATTTTCACGGTGGCCAGCTCGAGCATTTACTTGGCCTCGGCTGCGGCTTTTTCTGCGGCAGCCTTCTCAGCAGCCGCTTTCTCGGCCGCTTCCTTTTCGGCGGCTTCCTTTTCAGCTTCCGCTTTTTCAGCTGCGGCTTTCTCAGCAGCAGCTTTCTCGGCAGCAGCCTTGTCTTCCTTGGGCGCCGCAGGCTTGGTTTCCTTCGGTTTGGCCACCCGGGGCTTGCCGCTGGCATCGACTTCCACGGCCAGGCCCTTGCCGATCAAGGTGTAGGCGTACTCGTCATCTGCCTCATCGAAGGTTTCACCAGCTTTGATCTTGTTCGAGGTGCCGCCCAACAGCGCGCCATTGCCGACAAAACCCCACAGAATCTTGATTTTCATGCTGCCTCCAGAAATGAAGAGGCCGGCGATATGCCGGCCTTCGGTGGGGTTAGGCGGTCGGGAAGCGCCCTTTCACCAAGGCTTCCTTACGGCGCACGCCAAGGCCCAGGCGCTCCTCGACCAGCAGAGCACGTTCGTTCTTGATGAACTGATCGTTGATCAAGCCCATCTTGAACAGGAACGACATGCGGTCGAAAAGCGTGGTGGAACGAGCGAAGTTGGCGGTCAGGAATTCGCCACCGTTGGTGCCGTCGCCCTCGTCCATGCTGTCCGAGGTGATCACCGGGCGACCCCAGAGGATAGGGGTGACCAGACCTTGCAGGTTGGCGAACAGGTAACGGTTCTCGCCGTCCTTCTGCAGCTCGATATTCATCCAGTCCAGTTCAGTCATCACCACGCCATCAGCCGACATCTGCGACTGCTTGCGCACCTGATAGATGGATCGGCGGACCAGGTCGATGGCGGTGTCACCGGCCTTGCTGAGGGCAGTGTTGTAGTTGGTGGCCTGGGTCATCAGGCCATTGAGGTTCTCGCCGGTACCGTCGCCCTTGAGGATCTGAGCCTCCTCCTCGAGCTTGAGGTCGTAGCGCAGCAGCTGCTGGAGATACGCGAACAGCTGCGGGACGTCGTCCAGCGCTTCATCGGTGACCGGCATCCAGACCGCGATCTTCTTCACGCGATCGGTCTCGGTGGTGAAGGTTACGTTGCTGGTTGGTTTCAGCCCGCCCTCGGCGACCGGCGCGGCGCCACGGGTGTGCAGGTTTTCGCGGAAGTAGGTGTAGTTCTGCCCCGAGACCGGCACGGCGGTCAGCAGGTCGCGAATGCGCAGCTCTTGGCGGATACCCGGCTGAATCACCGGGTCGAACTGCGGTGCCACGATGCCCGCACTGGTGACCTTCATTTCCTTCATGCTGGCCAGATCGGACTTGGTGACGTCGAGCTCAGCCAGAGCACCACCTTTTTTCAGAGACTTATAACCGTCGTCGCCCTGAATGAGGTCGATGAAGCTCTTACCCTCGCCGGGCTGGCCTCGCAGTTTGACGCCCTTCTGCTCCAGATCCACGACCTGGTCGATGACTTTCTGCAGTTCGCCCTTCTGGTCTTCGATCTGCTTTTTCAGGTCAGTCGTGACCTGGTTGCCCTTTTGTACCTCATCCATGGCCGCATCGTACTTCTTCTGCAGGCCGTCGAAGCCGGTCTTCAGTTGCAGTTCCAGGGAATCCTTCAGTTCTTTCACTTCGCTCATGGCGACACTCCGAAATATTGGGTGAACAAGTTGGGAATTTCTTTCAGCTCATCCACGATCGCCGTGGCCTCGCTCCCGCCGTCACGGCGTAGCGCGGTGTAGCCGAGCGAGGCGACTGCCGCCGCTTCCTTCTGCGAGAGACCCATGCGTTCGCGCAGGGCCTTCTCGAAAAGCCTGATGTCCGACTTGACGCTGAGGACCTGGGCCTCGGGGTTCATGCCGAACGGTACGAAGGAGGCCTCCCAGAGTTCGGCCTCCTTGATGAGGCGCACGCGCCGGCCTGCGCGGTCCTCGAAATCTGCCTTGATGGTGTTGAAGCCGATCGACATGCTGTCGAGGATGTCGGCCTTCATGAGCTCGTAGGCGTCGCGGGCGTAGCTGACATTGAGGTTGACCTGGCCCTTCAGCAGGAGGCCGTGGTCGTCTTGGGTGTAGTCGGCGGCCCCCACCAGGCGGGTCAGGTCGTGGTACAGGGCCAGCTTCAATTTGCCGTTGCGGGTGGCCTTCACCCGGGTGAAGGCGCCGGGCATGATTACGTCGTCGCCCAGGTCGACGTTGTTGAACACCGCGGCGTAGCCTTCGAAGTTGCCGGCTTCGTCTACGGCCTTGAGCTCGAACGGGACTTCAAGGTTCGCCATTTGTTTGCATCTCCCACCGGGTGACCCGGTTGTATTCGTCGCCTTCCAGGGGAGGCAGGTTTTCCTTGGTGCGGACTTCGTTGATGGTCATCCAGCCGGACCCGCCGGAGCCGCCAAGCGCGCTTCCGTAATACGTGGCCCGCCCAGCGCTATCGGCGCGCAACAGTCCCTCAACCGCAAACTCGGAAAAGCGCGAGACGGCGGTGAAAATCTTGTCGTTGAATTCGTCCTCCACCGCATCGATGAAGGGCTTGAGGCCGAAGGTGATGTAACCGGTGAGCTGCTGTTCGAGGTTCGAACCCATGATCGAGGTCTTGCCGGCGCGGTTGGCCAGCCACAGCGGCACACCGTAGATGCCCGCCAGGGCTTCTTCCTGGAACTGCTGCGACTCGATGAACTGCGCATCCTTCTGGCTAATGCCGGCCGGAACGATCTTCGGGTTACCTTGAAGGATCGCCATCTTGCCGATGTCGTCGGCGTCAGCCTTTCGAACGTCGGGGAATTTCTCCATCACCTGGGCCTGCTGGGCCTTGGTGAGGAACTGTTCGTAGATCACGTAGCCGCCGGTGAATCCACCTTTGCGCATGAATCGCGCCGACCACTGCTGGCCGGCCTTGGCCAGCCCCATGGTTTCCGCCTGATGCTCGATGGGCGACAGACCAACGATGCCGTCCAGGCTGAACAGCTTGAAATGCAGCATGTTCTCCGGCGATACCGGGAACCGATCACCCTTGCTGGGAGTTACCCAGTAGAGCAGGTCTTCGTCCGTATCAATGGTGACCGTCTTGCCGTCTAAGGGAACGATGCCGATCACATCGTTGTTCACGTTGCGTTCGATCAGCGCGAAGGCGTTGCCACGCAGGGCCATATTCACGACCACGAACTTGAGGAAGTTCAGCATGGTCATGTAGGGGTTTGGCTTACGCAGCAGCTTGGCGTAGCGGTCATTACCCGGAACCAGCGCCCGCTTGCCGTCCTTGTCCTCATACAGCTTGAGCGGCAAGCCGCTCAGCGATTCGGAAAGGATCTTGACGCAGGACCAGACCATGCTGATCGACAACGCCGTCTTGGCGCTGACCCTCACCCCCGCCTTGGTGCGCTTGCCGCCGACCTCAAGGTCAACCTCGACATAGTCGCCCGTGGTCGGGTCGGTGTAGCCGAAGAAACCCCAGGTCGAGGGGTTGTACCATTTGAATGCCATGGTCAGCCTACTAATCCGAAAAAGCCGTGGTTGAGGTAGTCGTCGAGACCGCCGCGGGCCTCGGGATTGAGGGCCATCAGCGACACTGCGTTGAAGGTCGCCATGAGCGGGTCAATTTTTGCGGTTCCCGATGCTTGCTTGGTGATCAGGAAGGCGTTGGCCGAGGGCACACCTTTGGCGTTGCCGCACGACCAGGCCATGAGCGGCTGTCCACAGTGGATGAACGAGCCCTCTGCAAGCCGGCGCTCGGTCGTCTTGATCGCGCCGGTGAGCTTCCAACCCTGCGAGATGCCGACCACCTGCTCTTCATCAATCTCGACATCAGCCAGCGCATCAAGCACGGCACCGATGCCGGCGGGGTCAAGTCCGACCTTGTCGAGCAATCCCGCCTGGTTGATCCGCGAAACGATGGCCGCCAGCTGATCAACGTCGTCGCCGATCTTGTCGACGATGGTCAGGTCACCGGTCGCTTCCAAGTCTCTGAGCCTGGGAGCTTCTGACTTGCGGCGTTCAAGCACCGAGGGGTGGGCCCAAGCGTGCGCCCAGTGCAACCAGGTGCGGGATTCTCGTACCCGGCCAATCACCGCCAGGCCGAGCAAGTCATCAAGGCCACCGCCATCGACGCCAACGTCGATGACCTCGCACTGCTCGAGCAAGTCGTCCAGCGTCATGCCTTCCTTGGCCTGGGGCTCCCAGAAAGCGGCACCGACCCAGCTGTCGGACATCAGAGCAAGGCCGATCTCGATGTTGAGGTGCTTGGCCAGGAAGCCGCGCATCTCCGCCTCGCCATCGATCTCGGCCTGCATATGCAGGCGCTCCAGCGTGGGCCGGTCAACGGAGTAGTTGATGTTCGGGTTGACCAGGTGGAAGTTTTCAGGCTTCCGGGCCTCACCGCTCTTGATCATCTCCTGTGAGAACTCGTAGATGATCGGGAGGAACCGGTTGTCGTCGATGCGACCATCTCGTACCCCGCGGGCATAGTTCAGTTTCGACCTGAACACCCCAGCCGGCGGTTCGTTCGATTGAGTCGTCAGCCAGATGATGAAGCCTTCCGGACGAGACAGCAGACCGCCCGTGGCTTCGCGTATCATGTCCGCAGCCTTGGGATTCTTGCCGAACAGCCAGGCTTCATCGATCAGCACGCCAACGGCTTTCTTGCCGCCCACCACATCGCTGTCCGCCGCCACCACCTTCAACGTGGCTCCCGTCTCGCGATGGGTGATCAACCGCAGATGCGGCTGCACATGCAGCAGGGCTTTCAGCTCTTCATCGTTGTTGACCATGTCCTTGGCCGGGATGAACGAGTTGTCGGCGATTTCCTTGGTCGGGGCCAAGATGATGAACTCTGCAGATAGCCGCCAGTTCCGAATCAGCGCGGTCAGCATGATGCCGGCAGCGATCGTCGATTTACTGTTCTTCTTCGGGATGCACAACATCACTTCCCGGATCAGGCGCTCGCCGGTTTCGCTGTTGTAGCTCCCAAACACCGCGCCGGCGAAGGCCAACACCCAAGGCGCACATGACGCCTCAATCGTGGGGCTGCCAGGTGCGTCGACAATCTTCAGCCCCTTGAACACCTCAAGGCTGGCTTCCGCTTCATCCGGAAACAGTGGCTCCGGGATGATTGACTCCCCGGCAGCCAATAGCCGCCACCAGTCCGGGCAGGCAGTAGTCCATTGCATGACTTACCCCTTGACCATACTGAGGGACGGCTTGCCGGGTGGCGGCTTGCCCTGTGAATACTTGCCTTTGCCTGCCTCTTTGGCGGCTTCGGCCTTCTGCTCTTTCTTGCCCTGATCGGCGACCTTGCCATGCGCGTAGGGCATCAGCGTTTTGGCTGCTTCCAGGCGCATGCGCATATCCGCCCCATTTGCGTTCATGAGCTCGGTAAGGAAGACACGCGGGTCATCTGTTTGAGTGAGCGCGACCTCAGCCGGCTCCTCCTCCGCAACATCCTCACCTTTAACTTTTCGCCCGGGTTTAACCTCAGAGCTGGTAGCCTGTTTCTGCTTGAGCCGACGACCGACTTCGGTCAGCACGTCCTCATCCTTAGCCAGCTTCGAGCCCGCTTGCGACGCGGTTTTCTCTGAATACCCAGCAGCGATCGCTGATTCGCGATTTGTGGCCCCCGACAGCAAAGCGTCAACAAACCGCCGCTTCTTGTCGGTTAAAGCCATGGTTAACTTTTCCTGAAACGGGAAAAAATGTGTACGTGGGGTCGGTGGCGGTCTAGCTAGGTGAGAATCGCTGTATTTTGACCTCCCCCCACCCTCGAAGCACGCCACTGACGTGCTTCGAAGGTGCCTCGGGCGACCGCGCGCCATTCCGCTGACGGTCAGCCCATCAGGCCAGCAGCCTCCTCGGCTTGCTTGACCGAGTCGTGGCAGGGCTTGCACAGCGGCTGCCAATTGGCCTGATTCCAGAAGAGATCCTTGTCGCCTCGATGCGCCACGATGTGGTCAACGACGCTGGCCGCTGCCGTTCGCCCCTGCCGGGCGCAGTAAGCGCACAGCGGGTTGTCACGCAGGTACTGTTCTCGGGCCTTCTGCCACTTGTAGTCGTAGCCACGCTGGGAGCTGGTCATTCCACTCCGCCAGCTGCCAGGGCTCACCACCTTGACCCGCGAGCCTGCGCTTTCCTTGATGCGCGGTCCCAGTGTCTTGAGCCTGGCCATCAGCGCACCTCGACCTTGATGCCGCGCTCTATCCATCGGAATACACGGCCAGGGTCCGGCTCGCGGCCTGTGATATGGGTCATGACCAGGACGCCGGCCAGGTAGTACTTCAGCCACCAGCGTTGGCGGCAAACGATTGTTGCGGTAACGCTAGCCATCACCAACCTCCTGCCATCTTGCTCCCGATCACTGGGCCTCTGTCAGCAGATAAGGCTAGCGACAGCGTGGCCTTGGTCCGCGACTCTGCTGGTCAACTTCGTTACGGCTTGGGCATGAGCAACGCCACCAATCTGAAGGCCATACTGCGGGGTCACCTTCACGAAGACCGCCTGCAAGTGCTCAGTGATGGACTTCCACTGCTCGACCGTTGGGCGCTCGCCGCCATTCAGCTCAGCGAAGCCGTTCAGCCAGTAAGCGAACTGCTCTGGCGTCATGCGCGGCTGAGTCGGCTGTGAGATGTTGGCACTGGTGACGGTGGTAGCAAGTGTCATGGGATTACCTCAGATGTTCGCGCCACGAAACGGCGCATCGTCAATTTGTGGCGCGGGTCATGGACCGTCGACCTTACGCTCAGCCCAGCGCCTGCCGAGCTGACGAGCCTGCTCAACCCCAAGCACGCCGACAAAGCCAGCGGTGGCGAACGACCAGGCAATGCTCAAGCCGAACTCCTTCACGGTCAGCCCTACCACCATCACGATCAGCGCACCGAGCGTGGCCTCGATCAATTGGCGAACAGGGCGCGTTTCCTGGCCGTCGTACTGGATCCGTAACCAGGTCAAGGCGAACGTCAGGCCCATCGCCAGGCCGTTCTCTCTCAGGGCTGTCACTACAAGCACCCAAAAGGATGGGTCTTTCTCTGGCATATGGGCCATCTCGATTCCTCCCGTTGCGGGGAGCTTGTGAATGAATTCAGCGGCGGTGCAGCATGCCGCCAAGCTGAAGCTCTTTGCGGATTACTTGGCGTATCAAGTCAGCCACCTGGCCGTCGCTGGGAGCTATAGGGAGGCCGCCGATGTGGGTGCGCAACGCTTCATCAGCAGAGGCCCGAGCAGTCACCTCGGTAGTAATGGCTGCTGAGTCCATGCTTGCCTCGTTGATGAACAACTGATCACCCTTGAAAGCAAATGGCTGCTCGCCGTCCATTCGGCAGCCCAGTCTGGCGATGACCTTGCCGTTGCGAGTGATCGTCATGCCGGCATCATTAATGACCACACCAGACCCGACCTGGCGGGAAACCCGCTCCGCGGCTTCCTGATCAGTCTCAAGACGTTGGTAGGTCAGCGTGGTGCGGATGTCCGAACCGTCGCGGTCGAACGACATGTCTTCGGTCGTGAACTCGGCACTATCACGATGCTCGGCGGGGATAGCCATCACCTGGTCACCGATGAACCGATAGCGCTCGATGGCATTGGCCGGTATGTCACTCTCAACCCATTCGCCTGCGGTGACGGTGACCATCTGCGACTCATCTGGAAGCCGGCCACTGGTGATTTCAATAGCGCCAGTCTTGAAGTCAAGACGCATACCGGAAATACCCGGGACGTTGTCGGCGGTTTGAAGGCCGGTGTATTTCACAGTGTGCTCCTGGAACGAAAAAGGCCCGCCGAAATGGCGAGCCCTTGCATAAAACAAACCGACAGATCGGCTATTGGGGGTGCGTAATAGAGACCCTTAGGGTTCCCGCGCCAAATACACTCACGCTTATCTGTGAATCAGGGAAAGCCTCGCTCAGTACTCGAGCCACGCCCTGCTTGATTTCCTCATGATTGCTCTTGCCGAGCTCCACCGTGGAGTGGGTAACCCGCCTGTCGCGAGTAGCGCTGATAACCTGGTTAGAAATGCTCTCGATTGCGTCTTTAGTAGATTGATCCATTTCGCACCTCCATTGTGGATAGTGAGAATGGGTCAGGCTGAACTGAAAAGCAAAAACCCCGACACAATGGCCGGGGTTCATCTGTGTCGCGTGACGTTGCAAGCTGGACACGCTGCTATGAAAACAGGTGTTTATCCGCCCGCATAGAACTTTTTACGCAGCCTCTCGAATTTCTTCGAGCGCACAATCGATCCATGCAACGCCGGCCTTGATGATCTCCCGCGCCTTGCGCTCGGACATGCCCGCCTCCCTTCCAACTCGCATGGCCGGGTGCTTCGATCCGTAGTAGGCCCACACGAAATCCCCCATCTGCTGGTTGCGCTTCGTCAGCCTGGCCACAGCGCCGTCGATGATCAGGGCCAGGTCGTCAGTGATCACATGCTGCCGGGCACCTCCTTCACTAGGCACGTTGTCACGCATGAGCGCGTAAAGCGGCGACACGTACCGGGGCACACCCATCTCACTCATCCGCCACCAGCCCCACTGCTCCAGCAGGTACTCGGTATCGCCCAGCGCCTTGTCCACGTAGGTTCGTTTCTTCATGCAGCCCTCCGGGGCGCTGGGTCGGTGTCCAGCCCGAACAGCTCGCGCAGCAGCTTGTCGGCGTGTTTGTTCTTGGCGCCGCCCTGGATGATCCAGGCCTTTGCATATTGCTCGAAGCCCTGGGTAGCCCGGGAGCCGTGCCAGTCGGTCACGATGTCCATCAGCGCTGCCGAAGCCAGTCGACCGTTAGGCACGTCTAGCAGCATGCG
This sequence comes from Pseudomonas shirazica, assembly GCF_015168335.1. Classification (NCBI taxonomy): domain Bacteria; kingdom Pseudomonadati; phylum Pseudomonadota; class Gammaproteobacteria; order Pseudomonadales; family Pseudomonadaceae; genus Pseudomonas; species Pseudomonas shirazica. The sequence continues at coordinate 840,022 of NZ_CP063456.1, read as the reverse complement.
GTTGCCCTTGCTCAGGAACTCCCGCTCTACGGCGGTAAGACTCTTGCGCGGCAATGCCGCAGTTACGTTGCTCATAGTGCGGCACTCCATACGTGCAGGATTTCATTTGGGCGCTGATCGGCACGCGCCTCGATTGATACGGCTCGGGACCAGGACCGGTAAGCCTCAGCTGGTGATCCGCCGGCGCCGGCCCATGGATGCCCCTCACCGACGCACCACCAGGTTCCCTTCCGGCAAGTGATGCTCACCTTGGGCAGGCGACCAGAGAAACCGACTTTGTGCGAAGCCAGCCAAGTCTCCACAGCAGGCCACACAATTGCCTGCTCCTCCTTGCAGAATCGCGTAGTTACACCGTTCGCGCGCTCACCAAGCCCCCAATCTTCGTTGGCGACCCAAAGCGCGAAGCCAGTCGGGCAGTGCTTGAGCGTGTGTCCTTTGTGCTCCCAAGCCCAATCGCCCGGATACTCGTGCAGCGAGGCGGCAATGCGCTCTGCTTCAGGGTATTGCTTCACCTTGACCACCTGCGAACCTGGCGGGAGCACGGCAACCCCGTCAGTGACAACTGGCTGATACCCTGGCTGCTCATGCACAGGCGCCAGCACCCGGGCAATCAGTTTCAGCGGGTTCATCGCAGCACCTCCAGTTCTTCGTCCACCACCCGCACGCACTCGTCGAACACCTCCTTCGGCACCCGGGCGTTCAGCTCGCGCAGGATGGCCTTGTCGCGGGCCTGCCAGGCTGGACAGTTGCGCCTGGCCTCGATGCGCAGGGCCTTCATGTGCTGCGTGAGCCGCTGGCGGTCGCGGTTGATGTGCTTCAGCGCGGCTTTGGCCCGGTGGAACCAGACCGGATCGGCATATCGCTTCTCGGCCTTGGCCTTGCCTTCGGCCACGCCGATCTGGCACTCCAGTCGGATGGCATCGCGGGCCAGGATTTCTTCCAGCTCCTCGCACTCCACCAGGGTGGGCGGAAGCTCCACGGGGCCGCGCGGGCTGGGTGCCGGCGCAGGGGTATTGCCACTGGCAACAGGCGGCTCAGCGCCGGCACGCTTGGTCACGGTCACCGAGACAACTGGTTTTGCTGGGGTGCGCGCCGGCGGCTTGTGGCCCGGCCACAGATCAGAAAGTTTCATACTGAACTCCTTTGGTGCGGTGACGTTGGGCAAATGGCCGGCCCATCTCGACTTCCTCGTTACTCGGCTGATACCCGACCAGCTCGACGAACCGGTGATAGGCACCCTGGTGCTGCACTCGACAGATACCGGTTTCGCCGTGGCGGTTCTTGTCCACGATCAGCTCGGTGACGCCCGATTGCCCTTCTTCCGACTCGCTATCGCGGTGAACCAGCACCACCACGTCGGCGTCGGCCTCGATCTGGCCTGAGTCGCGCAAGTCGCTCTTGGTGGGGCGCTTGTTGGCGCGATTGCTTGGGCCCCGGTTCAACTGCGCCAGCACCATCACCGGCACGCCAAGCTCCTTCGCCAAGCGCTTGATCGACTTGCTGATGTCGGTCACCTGCTCGTACCTGCTGGCAGACTTGCTCTCTCCGTTGACTAGACCGATGTAGTCCAGGGTGACGGAACCCAGGCCATGCTCGCGCTTGACCGTCCGGCAGATCTGCCGGATATCCCGCATCGTCAGCGAGGCGTCATCGCAGAAGATCAGCGGTGCGCCATTGAGCTTGTTGGCTGCAGCGGTCAAGCCTGGCCAGTCATCGTCGTCCATCGAATGGCCTTCGGTGATGTGCTTGAGCTGTACGCTGCCCACCGAGGACAGGGAGCGATTGGTCAGCTCTACGTCCGTCATCTCAAGGCTGAACACCAGCGACGTGGACTTGGCCACCAACGCCACTCGCTCTGCGATACCCAGGCCCAGGGTCGTCTTGCCGCTACCCGGGGCACCAGCGATCACGACCATGTGCCCAGGGCATACGCCGGGAATGAACTTGTCGAGCGATGGCAGGCCGGTGTCGAAGCCCAGCACCACCTCACGATTAAACCGGCGATCAATCCCGTCGATTGCCTCGGGCAGGATCTCGCCCACGAAGCGGTACCGCTTGCGGGAATCCAGACCTTCCGCCTCAAGGGCGATCCAGGCCTGCTGCCCCTGCGCCATCACTTCGTCCAGTGAGTCGCCATCCTTCAGGCGCTCCGACATGCTGTGTGCAGCGGCGATTACCCGGCGCGCCACCGACCGCTGCTTCACGATTCGGGCGTACTCTGCGAAGTTTGCCGCGCTCGGCGTGTTGTGAGCGATGTGAGCAGCCACTGCCAACGTGCCACGACCGTCTGCCAAGGTCGGCCTGGCATCCGACAGAGTTACCACGTCGATCTGCCGCCCCTTCGCCTTGAGCGCCAGCAGCAGCTCAAACAGCTCGGCACAGTCGGACTGGTAGAAATCACCGACCTCAAGCTTCACGTCGTCAATGAGCGCTGGCTGGTGGATCATGGCGCCGATCAGGGCGTGTTCTGACTCAGGGCTGTGCAACCGTGACACATCCTGTGTACAAGCCGCGTAATCTGGGCTGATCATGCTACCCCTCCGACACGCGCCGACGACCAGGTGAAGGGCGCCAGCAGGCCGCCGTTCTCGCGCAGGCGGTCCATGGCTCGCGGCCCAATGTAGGCTGGTAGCTGCTCACGGTCCTGGTTGCTGATCAGGATCGTCGGGCGCACAAGCTGGTAGCGGCGGTCGATGACCTCGTGCAACAGGCTTGGCATGAAGTCCTTGCCTGGGCGGGGCGTGTGCATGCCTACCTCGTCGATCACCAGCAAGTCGACAGCGGCCAACTCCGCCAGCAGGTCGGACTTCGACGGCCCGGCATTGCTACGGAAGCTGTCCGTCACGGCCTGCATGATTGCCTCGGCAGTTACAATCAGGCCCTTGGCGCCATACTCCCGAACAACGTGCTGCAGGATGGCGCAGGCCAGGTGAGTTTTACCGTTCCCGACCTCGCCCAGCAGCATCAGTGCACGCCCAGCCCGGTAGTGGCCTTCGAACTCCTCGGCGTAGCGCCGGCAAATAGACTGCGCGCGGACCTTGGCCGATTCGGCGCTGGTGATGAAGCTGTCGAACGTGCAGCCCCGGAAGCGCGGTGTGATGCCGGTAGCGAACAGGTCGCGATTGAGCTCGTCGGCTTCCCTCTCGGCGTACGCAGCGTCTCGCACGCTTGCTTCGCACTGGAGGTTCAGCGCCTCCCAGCGGCAGCGCGGGCACTCAGTCGCCTTCCACCCGCCATCAAACTGCTCGACCTGCTTCGCCTCGTACTGGCCATGACCAGGCGCTTCACATTTGGCAATGCCTGCAGCACGCTCGGCTGGCGCCGGTCTGAATTTAGATGTAGTCATCAGGGTACATCTCCTGGTGGTGGGCAGGTACTTGCAGCACTGCGCTGCGCGGCCCGGTTGATGGGGCACTCCAGGCGTCCTGCTTGAGTCGATTCACGAGCCATTCGGTCTTGAAGCCCTGCCAGCCAGCGGTCATTGCTTCAGCCAGGGCCTTGTCGGAGTCGATACCGGCCTGGCGGCACTTCTCCAACTCGTTCAGCACGGTGTTCCAGATCGTCGTATTGAGCGGTCCCTTCTTCTTCCTGAACTGGAAGTAGTCACGGGCGGTTTGCTCGGTCAGATCAGGCGGTGCCAGCTCAAGCATTTGCTCGACCGTGAAACCGTCATTTCCCCTCTTACGGTTCCTTGATGGTTCACCTTTGGGTTCTATTACGGTTCTGGGGGCATCTGGTGCCGGGGTGTCCGGCATCTGGTGCCGGGGGGTGGGGCACGTAGTGCCGGGGTCCGCGGCATCTGGTGCCGGGGGGCATTTAATGCCGGGGGCATAAGATGCCGGGGTTACTACGTAGTAGGTCGACCGTCCGGCGCGCTCTTTCGCCACCAGCAAGCTGACACTTTCCAGCCACCGGATAGCGTTACGCACGGCCCGCTCCTTCAGGCAAGTGCGCTCGCAGATCCTGGCAATGGACGGCCAGCAGACGCCATCGTCATTGGCGTTATCCGCCAGGGAAATCAGGACCGACTTCTGGGCAGCGCTCATTTCGAGCGGCCAGCAGGCGGTCATCAGGATGGTGCTCACAGATCAAGCTCCTCCGTAATGCGGCGCACGAAGGCGTCGTAGGATTCGGGCATCGCATGCCCTTGTTCTTGCCTGGTCAGCCATCCCGACTTGGCCGGCTCGTAAATGCCCCAACGCTCCACCTCCGGCAGGTGCCGGAAGTTTGCGTAGCTCGGGTACGCCGCGGCGTTGATCGTTGCGCCAGCGCGCTGCTGGAGCGCCTGAGGGGTAGACGGCCTGGTCATTGCAGAGTCTCCGATGAGGGACCCGCGCTATCCGTCAGCGGATTGATCTGGACAAGCTTGGCGCGGGCGAAGGGTGAGCCCGGGCCGAACAGATCAGGCAGGTCTTCCTTGGGTGCCGTCCTCAGCCAATTGGATACAGCGGCAAAGCAAGCCTCAAACAGTGGGCCGCCCTCCCCCCAACGGTCAGAGCTCCGATCTGCGCTGTTTTCCAGGCGCTCGACGTAAATCAGATCTGCGAGGCCGCAATCTAAATCACCGATATCCAAGCCATGGCGATGAACAGGATTGACGCCGAGCAGATCAAGCAGCGTGCCAATCCCGATCTTTTCGAAGGCTTCGCCGCGGTCATGCAGCAGCATGTTTCCAATGCCGGCCAAGAGCCCCTCGACCTGATTAAGCTCTTCCCGACGATGGTCATTAGCTCGCTGCTTGAGCTCTGCGATCTGCATCGGGGCGCCGGGCATTTCGACTTCGAAGATCCCGGCCTGACGACTGAACGTACGACGCTCGGCCCAAATCTCCTTGCGGTGTTGGCCGGCGTTGCGAGCTACGTGCTGGATCAAGATGAACTTCACCTTCTCGGAAACCCCAGGCTTCTCGCAGATCTCGGCCATCTTGCGGACTTTCGCAGCGTTCAGTTTCAGCATGGTTGTTCTCCAGCAGCGCCGAACAGATCGGCTAGGTCAATTTGATAGACGGCCGCCCAGGCGGCAGCTGGCCAGGATCGAACCCAGCCGAATCGAGAGTCTTGGACTTTCGGGGCGGACACCCCGTGGCTGTCGCACCAGTTCTTGAGCGGGCGGAAGCCCTGGTTACCGAAGCTTCGGCGGGCGGCCTTCTCCACCGCCGCCACAGTGGCGTGCTGACAGCCCCTGCCAAGTTCGTTCTCCAAGTGCATGACCTTGCGTACAGCGGCTGATGCGGTGGCCATGGCCGTGGCTTCTCGCCGGCTGCCGATCTCCGCCTTGGTGGCAATCGCTTGGTCACGCTGCTCCAGCGCCAACTGCTCAGAACGCTTCGAGGCCAGCAGGTGCTCCAAGGCCGTGATGTAGTCGCTGGGGAGCGCGGGAGCCAGCGCAGGTGCTGGCCTGAAATACCGCTCCACCAGCTGCTCCTGAACCTCCCATGCCAGGTCATCGGTGAACGCCTTCACCAGCATGAGATAGCCACGCTCGGTTATCAGGACGCCCTTCGAAGTCCTGGGTGCGAATGCCTGCTCGATCGACTGCGTACGAATATCGTCCGCAGTCACTTCGAAGAAATGGCGTTCTTGGCTAAACCGGCCCCGATGCTCGTTGAAGTTGCGACGCGCCGTACCCTCCGGCCGCTCATGTACCTGGTCGATCATCGCAAGTGTCACGACGCGCTGGCCGCGAAACTCGACTACAGGCAGCTGAGTGTTGTGGATGGTGACCAGGTTCATGCCGCACCTCCCACATCCTTTGCATCATGGAAGGCAGCTGCGTTGCGGTGCGGGTACAGGAAATTTCGCGTGTCGAAGACGACTCGCTCCATGAGGCGCTCAAGCTCGCACACTACGGGGTTCTCGAAGCCGCCGAGCCCAGGGACGACCTTTGACCAGTAGATAGTTTTGATCGCTCGGAAGGCCTCACGAGCCTCGTTGAACTTAGCGATATCTTCTGCGGAGAGAGTCACGTCCTGCACGATCACACCAGCAGCCAGCGCTGGCATCAGTTCAGTTCGTACGGTCAGCATGCTGCACCTCCCGCGCCACGAACTGGAGAGGCAGCATTTTGTGGCGCGCCATCCTGCTGAGGGTCGACTCCGGCGTGAGCTGCATACACAAGCGCCAGCGCTGATTCCGCCGCGTAGAAGACGAGCGTGGCGTGATGAGTGACGGCCGGCTCCTGCATCAGCTCACGCAGTCCAGCCACAACGGCTTCGAGGCGATCCGTGGCAGCACCCAAGGATTCGTGCACAGGAATATCGCCAGCGGCCTCCAGCACATCGTGCAGACCATAGGTAGCGAACGGGCTCGAGAGAGTTTCGGCTTGAGGTCTCATTGCTCACCCCCGCGGCCAGCAGCGACGGCAACACTCTTTTCAACCGCCCAAACTAGCGCGCTGACAGTCTCCCCCAGGAAGCTGAGGGTAGCCATGCCATCGCAGTAGGCCGTTTCACCCATGTTCAGGCTGTCGTGCATGTGCCGGGATATCTGGCTCAATCCTGAAGCGAGCGTGCGAGCCGCGCGCAGAGCGTCTTCGGCGTTCGCGCCAGCCGAGACGCTGAGCAGTTGAACGCCTCGGTTATCGATCGGCGCTTCAAAGAAGCCGATTTCGGCGGTGAGGATGGGTTGCGCCAGTGATGGCGCGGTGGTATTTTTTGGGTGCATCTCGTCCTCCTACAGAACGAAGATTCAAAAAGTCCCTTGCCGGGGACGGTGTTAAAAGAGCCAGCCTCGCGAGCTGGCTTTTTGCTGTCTGGGGTTTACCCAGGCCGCAAAAGGGTGCCGGGCCAATCCGTGATATCGTTCTGATTCCACTCGAAACGAAGGCCACGGAGGCCCGGCAAATGAAGATAAGTCGTACATTGCAGCGCGAGCTGCTGGAGCATCTTAGGGACTGCTATCCGAACGAATCGGACGAGGTCACGAGCCTTGGGAATGAAGAGGATTGCCAGAGCAATCTCTACTACCTGAGGGAGCATGGGCTGGTTACCCTTCTCGACAGTCAGTATCTCGGTGGCACCAGAGCGATTCACCACGCCACCATCACAGCCAGGGGTATCGATTTCCTTGAAGACGATGGCGGTCTTGGAGCGATCCTTGGGACGGTAACGGTCAAGCTTCACGAGGACACCCTCCGCCAGTTGATTGAGGCAAAAGTCCAGGCATCGAACCTTCCCGATGAGCAGAAAAGCGGCATTCTGAAAGCTCTGCGCGAAGCTCCCGGCGAGACCACAAAACAGCTGATAACGAAACTAGTGGACCTGGGCATGGAGAATGCGCCGAAAGCAATTCCACTAATTCAAACGTTGCTACAGGGCGGCCAGCCCTGAACTCGCTGGCGCTTTCCCGCCGCACTAGGCGGGCGTAGCCGATCAGCGCGCCGCTACCCCAAAGCTCAACGAACACTTCGTCCAGGTCGTACTCCGCCTGGACGAATAGCTCGGTCGACAACACCGATTTGCGCCCAGCCAGCGCCAGCAATGCGCACGATTTCATTGGGCCGCCTCGGCACTGTACGAATTACCAGCCCCCCCAGTGGAGCTGTGCTGAGTGGCAGTTGGGGGTATCGTTTGCGTCAGGGTAGGGAGCGCGCTTGCCAGCAAGGCGGCAATTTCAATGGGGGTGCCATTCGCCGCCGCCAGATCGCAGATCCGCTGAGCGTAAATGGTCTCTCCGGTGTATTCGGTCCGCGGCAATCGCCCTGCAGAAAGCCACTTGTACACGGCGCGCGGGGACTTCTCGCAAGCTTGCGCTACCGCTACGACACCGCCTGCGGCATCAATGGCCTTCTTTAGGGATTGCATGGGGGTCTCCGGCGAAAATATGAACCTTGAGTACATACTATGTCGGAACTGAAAGTACATGCAACCCCATGCAATATTGAACGAATGGTTCAGATAGAAGAATTGCGCAGCGCATTCGCTGCCAGACTCAAACAAGCCCTCACCGCCCGAGACATTCCGTCTTGGGGCTCAGGGGCGCGCATCTCCAAAATGATCGGCGTTACCCCAAAGGCAGCCAGCAAGTGGCTGAACGGAGAGTCAATGCCTGGCGGCGCGAAAATGCTGGCATTAGCTACTGCGCTTAAAGTTCGGGTGGAATGGCTGGAATACGGCAAGGGTGGAATGACGGATGAAACGTCAGGCTTTGACGCTAACGTCGAGCCGACTCCCGGCCCTGTCAGGTATTACGAATACCCGGAAATAAGCTGGGTTCAGGCCGGGATGCCAATGGAAGCGGTAGAGATTTCGAACGTCGCCTTGTGCGAGGTTCACCCATCGGACGCCTGGGCCGGACCAAACGGGTTTTGGCTCAAGGTAAAAGGCCCCTCAATGACCTCGCCAAGCGGGATGTCATTCCCTGAGGGCATGGTGATCCTGGTGGCTCCAGGCTTCGACGTTGAGAGCAGCCAATTTGTGGTAGCCAAGATGATCGACACCAACGAGGCCACCTTCAAGCAGTTCATTTGGGATTCCGGTCGGGCCTTCCTTAAGCCTCTAAATCCATCGTTCCCAACTGTCGAAATGGATGGTGAGTGGGTGCTCGTAGGCCGAGTCGTTGATGCGAAGTGGCCAAGGTCTGTACTCTAGGGTAGCTGTCTAGCTGCACCCAAGCCCGCAAAACGCGGGCTTTTTTGTGCGCGCCGGAAAAATATGTACTTTTGGTTCTTGCTTTAAGTGAACCTTTAGTACATATTCCTTCCATCACTCAGCGCAAGGAGCACTCACCATGACCACCGCAACCTCGATCACTCTCGGCAACTGGCAGGGCTTCCTTGGTCGCGAACTGTCTCTGCGCGAGGTGCAGTGTGTCCTGGGGATTGCTTGCGGTCAGACCTCGAAGGAGCTGGCCCGTGAACTGGGTGTTCAGCCCGACTCCATCAAAAAGCGCGTGCTGAGCGCGACCACGAAATTGGGCGTAACTCGCCGTGCGCAGCTCGTTGCGGTGGCCATGCAGAAAGGCCTGATAAGCCCGGTAGCTACTACCTTGGCGCTGGTGCTGGCCTTGCACTCGATGATCGGTGATGACCTTGCGCTTCGCGTGCGCCGTGGCGGTAACGGTGGCGAGCGCCGGGTCGAGCTGCGCACGGTGGCACGGCGTATCGAGCAGCAGGTAGCGCTGGCCTAAGCAGCGGTGAGCGCCTTCGGTGAGGGCGCTGTCCGGTGTTTAAACCGAGGCGGTGGCATGGTGAAAACACGCAACGGCTGGGTGCCTCGGAACGAGCTGCGCACTGCGCAGTGATATGGAGGGGCGGCTGGGGCCGCCCTCCCCTCACAGGAGTTTGATCATGCTCATCTTGACCCGCCGCGTAGGCGAAACCATCCGCATCAACAGCGACATCGCTGTCACCATTCTCGGCGTGAAGGGTATGCAAACCCGCGTCGGGGTCGAAGCCCCAGCCGGCGTGTCTGTGCATCGCCAGGAAATCTTCGAGCGCATTCGTGCCCAGGGCGACGATCTTCCCTCCACCGCGCCAAGTTCCGAGGCCGCGCCAGCATCAGTAGATCCTCGCGACCTGTTCATTGCCGCCAATCCTATTGGCGCCAGCAAGGCCGAGTTGGAGAAAGGCCCGGTGAGCGGCTTCGTCGACGACCGCACCCATGCCGACTACCTGATCTTCCTGGCTGGGGTTGAGGCCATGCGGCAGCAGGTGGTGCCGGAGCAGCAGCCATGACGCACATGCTGACTCAAGGTACCCGGCCGCACCTTCAGGACGACCTCGGCCAACTGGGCGAGCGCCTGATCCGCTTCGGGGAGGCACTGCAAGATCCCAACACCACCGTCGGCAAGCTGGCCGACCTGGCCAAGTCCTGCGGCATCAAGCTGCACATGCGCGCCGTTGCTGAATCTGGAGAGGCACCCAATGCTCACTGACAATCTGGCGCATCGCGCCCTCTTCACCCTGCCCCCGATCCGACCAAGCGCGGAGACCGCGCCAGCAGTTCAGGTACTGCCAAAACAGAAGGCCGTCACTGGCGATAAGGAAGTGGATGCCGTCTTGTGGCTGCGCGAGGTGATCAAGACCGGCCAGGCTGGGCCGATCGCCACTGCGCTGGATGCAGCCAAGCAGATCAAGACGCCACTCAAAGAGATCGAGCGGCGGTACGTCGACTATGTGAATCGCAACAGTGGTGGCAACCCTTTCGCAGTGATGTTCTCGTTCGGCTTTGCCGACCTTGAAGGGCTGGCCAAGGGGTCGCTGGAGAAAGCCTCCCTGGCATCCGAGGCTCAGGCCCGCTTCGAAGGCGAGACGATCTTTGAAGATACGCCTGCCGAGCAGTTCTGCGAGATGGCCCTGAAACGCTGCAAGGGCTTCAAAAGCTACTTCGAGAACGACAAGGCTCAGGTGGCCAAGCGCTTCCGCAAACACGCAAAGCTGATGCCGCACACGCTCGATGACTGCCTGCACGAGATTGCCTACTGGGACCGGCTGTATGTCCTACGTCATGCAGTTGGCGAATGGGGAGATGGGATGCACGAAGCCATAGCTCGTGACTGGTTCGTCCAAGGGCTGCTGTCGGAGATCAAGCCGCGCAACAAGGACGAGGCACTGCGAGTTCTGGATTACGCCGCACATGCAGAGAGCATCGAGCACGATGACATGGTGTCCATCGCTCGAAACCTCATCGCAGCAGGAGCTTAGCCATGAGCAAGCGGGATATCAGCCAGGCAGCGAAGGAAATCCTCGAATCGATGGGGCTCAAGCGGGGTCGCGGGCAGATCAACTCTGTCGTATCGAGGTCTGCCGCAAAGATCCCGTCGACCCAGGGTGCTGATCAGCCCAGCAAGGCCTCAGCCTTGGCGGCGCCTCCGGCCCGCCCCGTAAACCGCTTCATGTACCTAGAGGCGAGGAAGTGGGCGATTGAGCTGGTCGCGTCTCTAAGAGGCTCGCCGGTTGAGGTGGTAGTTGAACGGTTGGCGGGTGCAACTGCGGGCCGACCAGGCAGTTACGTGGCAGGCATCAATTCTGTGATTACCGAGTTGGAGGCAGCTGACGTGACAGATCAGCGTGACAACCAGAATCTGGCGCGTCAGGCCGGGAGGAAGGTATGAGTGAAGAGACTGAGGTGTTGACGGTAGAGGGCTTGGCCAAGCTGCTGGGCCGCACCGAGGCGTCAATCAGGGAAGGGATTCGCCGCGGCGTGCCGTGGCTGCCCAAGAGCTTTAAGATGGGCAACCGGCACTGCTGGCTGAAAGAGGACGTGCGTAAGTTCCTGCGAGAGGTTCGGGACGGCGCCCACCAGAAGCCCAAGGTGGGTAGGCAAAGACAAACGCCGCCGACCCTACGCGGCGTCGCATGAGATAGGCCTATTGATTACTGTTTCGCCCCTCGCTGAAGCCTTCTTTCACCCAACATGCAATATGGGAAAGCAGGAACGGCGCTACGTATAGGAAGGGGGTCACTGCTATCGTCACGACAAATGCAATCGGCCACTCTCTAGTGAAAAAGCGAGTTCCTATTGCCAGAAGTAAAACCCAACCGATTGAAAGCGACATGCCTAAAACGACACATATCCTGCGCAAACCTTCGGGCAGCTGCCTCATTTAGCTTCCTTGATCAATCTTGCTTGAAGAGCCGGCATGATAACCTCACCCTAACTTTTCGGCGAGGTCTTGCGGGCTGAGGTGCGTGTAGCGCTTGAGCATCGCCAGGGTCTTGTGCCCCGTGATACTCGCGACTTCCATCATCGTGAAGCCTCGCTCGAAGAAACGACTGGTTGCCTCATGGCGCAGGTCGTGAAGGCGCAAGCCTTCGATCCCAGCAGCCTCGCAGGCGCGGGGGAAATAGTTGCTGATCGTGTTGAGGGCCAGGTTGAAGTACCGGCCGCCACCGATCGGCGTGGGCAGGCCCTCCAACAGGGCGATCGCCCGGGAGGACAGCGGCACCGCGCGCCTCTCGCCGTTCTTGGTGTCTTCCAAGTAGGCCACTTTGCCGCGCACCTGGTCGCGGCGCAGCATTAGCAGCTCAGACCGGCGCATCGCCGTCTCCACCGCCAGCTCAATGAACACCGGCAGCTGGGCATTCATCTGGCCGGCCGCCTTGTATAGGGCGGTGAGTTCCGCCGGAGTTGGGCGCCGATCCCTTTCATTGCTGCCACGTGGCATCCGGATCGCCCGGCACGGGTTGGTCAGCCCTTCAATGCCCCACTCCTTGGTGGCGACTGTGTAGAGGTGGCTGATCACCGCCAGGTCGAGGCGGACTGTCGCCGTCGACTTGCCTTCCTTGAGCTCAGCATCGCGGTAGGTGGCCATGTCGCTCGAGCGGATCGCCGCGAGTCCCTTGCTGGCCAACTTGTGCTCCTTCCACTTCTTGATGCGGACCTGTTCCTGCTTGGCGCCTTTCTTGGTCGAGGTGACCTCGGACAGGTAGCGGTCCAGGGCCTCAGACAGGGTCGTGCTCTCGGCCTCGCGCATGTCGACAAAGCGCGCACGCGACATATCACCCTCGATCTCGGCGGCCCATCGCTGGGCTTCTGCCTTGGTGTCAAAGGTGGCGGAAAGAGTTGGGTATCCTTTGCGGCGAATCTGGGCCCGCCAGCTGTCACCGCGCTTTTCGTAGTAGGCCATGGCGGAATGATAGCGAACGCTTGGGGGAATTACACGTTCCCCCATTCCCCCAAAATTCCCCCAAACGGAAAAAGCCCCGAGGGCTATACAGCGCTCGGGGCCTTTAATATGGCGGAGAGATAGGGATTTGAACCCTAGGTACTGTTGCCAGTACAACGGATTTCGAATCCGTCCCGTTCGACCACTCCGGCATCTCTCCAATGCCGCGCATCATACCAGCGTTCTTTTAAAACGCAAACCTTTTTTTAAAAAAAATCGCGTGGTATCAGGCGCTTGCGTGAACGCGCCGCTTACAGCGGCACGCCCAGGCGCTTGGCAACTTCTTCGTAGGCTTCGATAACGTCGCCCAGGCCCTGACGGAAGCGGTCCTTGTCCATCTTCTTGCGGGTCTCTTTGTCCCACAGGCGGCAGCCGTCCGGGCTGAACTCGTCGCCCAGCACGATCTGGCCATGGAATACGCCGAATTCCAGCTTGAAGTCGACCAGCAGCAGGCCGGCATCATCGAACAGCTTGCTCAGCACTTCGTTGACTTTCAGCGACAGCTTTTTCATTTCGGCCAGCTGCTCGGCAGTGCCCCAGCCAAACGCGACAACGTGGGATTCGTTGATGAAGGGGTCGCCCTTCTCGTCGTTCTTCAGGAACAGTTCGAAGGTGGACGGCTCCAGCTTGATGCCCTCCTCCACGCCCAAGCGCTTGACCAGGCTGCCGGCGGCGTAGTTGCGCACCACGCACTCGACCGGAATCATGTCCAGCTTCTTCACCAGGCACTCATTGTCGCCCAGCAGTTTGTCGAACTGGGTCGGCACGCCGGCTTCTTCCAGTTTCTGCATGATGAAGGCGTTGAACTTGTTGTTCACCATGCCTTTGCGGTCGAGCTGTTCGATGCGCTTGCCGTCGAACGCCGAAGTGTCGTTACGGAACAGCAGGATCAAGCGGTCGGCGTCGTCGGTCTTGTAAACCGATTTGGCCTTGCCGCGGTAGAGTTCGTCGCGTTTTTCCATGATTGGGCTCCGCTTGCTTGAGGTGTTGGGCTAGGCGATTTCGCGCCAGTCGAGCCCGTGTTCCTGATTCGCCACCTGGAGCCAGTCCGGGTCGCACCCAAGGGTATCGACGAAGCACTGGCGAGCCAAGTGTGGCAGGTTGTTCTTGCTGCTGAGGTGGGCCAGCACCAGGTGTTGCAGGTTGCTCCAGCCCAACTCGTGCACCAGGCGCGCGGCCTGGTGATTGTTCAAATGTCCTTGCATGCCACCCACCCGCTGCTTCAGGAAGGCCGGGTAGTGACCGCGTGCCAGCAGGTCGCGGCAGTGGTTGGCCTCGATCAGCAGCGCATCCAGGCCCTGGTAACGCTCCAGCAGCAGCGCGTCGTACGAGCCCAGGTCGGTCAGCATGCCGAAGCGCCGCTGGCCGTCACTGACCACATACTGCAGCGGCTCGTAGGCGTCGTGCTCGACCCGCGCCGCGGTCACTTCCAGGCTGCCGATACGCAGGCTTTGGCCACAAGCGAGAAAACCGGCCACCTCCACCGGCTTGCGCATGCCGCGCAAGGTCCCCTGGCTGAGGTAGACCGGTACATTGTAGCGCCGTGACAGCAAGCCGACCCCATGCACGTGGTCGGCATGTTCGTGGGTGACCAGTACCGCACTGAGCTGGGCTGCCGACACGCCGAGCAGCGCCAGGCGCCGCTCGGTCTCGCGCAGGGAGAACCCGCAATCGACCAGGATGAACGTGTCACCACTGGCGATCAGCGTGCCGTTTCCCTGGCTGCCGCTTCCGAGTACCGCGAAGCGCACTTAGCCCAGGTGGTCCTGAATGGCGCTCAGCACGCGGCGGGCGACATCGGCCGGGGCCACGGTGTTGATGTTCTTCTCGACCGTGACCTGCACGCTCTCACCCACCTTGCTCAGGCGAACCTGGTAGCGCTCGGCACGGGCTTCACGCTCTTCCTTGGTCGGTTCGCTGCCGAACATGCGGCCGAAGAAGCCAGGCTGGTTCTGCTTGTCTTCAGGCTTTTCAGACAGGTTGATGTAGTACAGGCCAAGGCTGCGGTTGATGTCCTCGACACGCCACTCGCCACCCTGCTCCAGGGCACGACCCACGCTGGACCAGGCGCGGTCCAGGTCGGCGCCCAGGTACAGCACCGGGTTGCCACTGCCGTCTTCGCTCAGGCTGACGCGGCTTGGCGCGTCGAAATCGCGCGCGGCCAGCAGCGATACCGAACCGCCCTTCTCGGCGCTGCGATTCATGCTGGCAAGCATTTCGTCGACCAGCAGGGCATCGGCACCGGTGTTGCTGGAGGTGGACGGGAAATCGGGCTCGGCAGTGCTGCCAGCCGGGCGCTCGACGCTGACCACATACACCTCGGAGGTGTTGCGCTGCACGCCAGGCTCCATGCGTACACGCACGCGCACTTCGCTGTCAGCGCTGCTGGCAGTGCTGGCCAGGCGCTGGCCGAGCGAAGCCGACAGTTCGTCGAAACGCTGCCAGGTGGTGTTGAATTCACCGGTCTGCGGGCGCTCTTCGGCGATGCGGAAGCCATTGTCCTCGAAGAACTGGCGAGCCACCGGCCATACCTCGGCCGGCGAATGCTGGGCCAGCACCCAACGGCTGCTGCCGCTGCGCTGCAGGCTGTAGTCGGTAACCTGGGCGGCGCCACCGGTCATCGGTTGCGGGCGAGGCACCTCGAATTCGCCGGTGGCGCTGTCGTCGGCGACGTTGCGTGGGATCGGCAGCAGCGGGTCAAGGCGCTTGACGTTGCTGGCGTCCGGCGGCAGCTGCATCGGCGCAGTCGGGCGCGCCTGCAGGTAATCGCTGCCGCGGTCGCGGAAATAGCCATCCTCGCCCCACAGCCAGCCACACCCACTGGTGCTGGAAATGATCAGGGCAAGGGCGGAAAGACCAGCCAGTCGCTTCATGCGGTGTACTTCCTCTTAAACCAGTACGCCGGACTGGCGCAAGGCAGTACGGACTTTTTCGTGGCAGCCTTCGCTCAGCCAGGTCAGCGGCAGGCGAATGCCTTTGTGCATCAGGCCCATTTCGACGAGCGCCCATTTCACCGGGATCGGGTTGGACTCGCAGAACAGGTCTTTGTGCAGCGGCATGAGTTTTTCGTTGATTGCGCGGGCCTTCTCGGCATTGCCCTCAAGGGCGGCCTCGCACAGGTCGGCCATTTCGCGCGGGGCGACGTTGGCGGTGACGGAGATGTTGCCCTTGCCGCCCATCAGGATCAGCTCGACGGCGGTCGGGTCGTCGCCGGACATGACGATGAAGTCTTTGTCGACGCCATCGAGGATGGCCTTGGCGCGTACCAGGTCGCCGGTGGCTTCCTTGATGCCGATGATGTTCTTGACCTTCGACAGGCGGATCACGGTATCGGCCTGCATGTCGCAGGAGGTGCGGCCGGGTACGTTGTAGAGAATCTGCGGGATGTCGACGGCTTCGGCGATGTGCTTGAAGTGCTGGTACAGGCCTTCTTGCGTCGGCTTGTTGTAGTACGGAACCACCAGCAGGCAGGCGTCGGCACCAGCGCTCTTGGCGTTCTGGGTCAGGTGCACGGCTTCGGCAGTGGAGTTGGCACCGGTGCCGGCGATGACCGGGATGCGGCGGCTGCTGCGCTTGACGCGCTCAACCACGTGCTTGATGACCAGGATGTGTTCTTCGACATCCAGCGTGGCGGACTCACCGGTGGTGCCGACAGCGACGATCGCATGGGTGCCGTTTTCCAGGTGGAAGTCTACAAGTTTGTCGAGGCTGTCCCAGTCAAGACGCCCTTGTGCATCCATGGGAGTGACCAATGCCACCATACTGCCCGCAATCATGTAACTGCTCCTGCCGGAAAAAGAGAGCGGTAATGGTACTGGGGGCATCGGCCTTGCACAAGCGAAGCAGGCGGGCGGAGCATTCCCCTCGGCGCCTTATTTCGCTACCCTTGATGCTTTGATCGGTGCAGCGCGGCCCGCCGGGCCGTCGACCTTGCTCCCCGCCAGCGTCCACGACCTCGCATGCGAGCCCCGGGCCCTGCCGACAGGAGGCTTTCGCCCGTCCTGTGCCGACCGCTCATCGCTTTAGGAATGCTGCATGTCCACCCCCACCGTCCGCGAACAATTCCTTGTCATCAGTGCCCTGGGCCCGAACCCCATGGAACTGGCCAACGTCCTCAGCCGCGCTGCGTTCGAGAACCGCTGCGCGGTGGTCACCTCGCGCCTGAGCCGCCACGGCGAGACCAGCGCCCTGGTACTGCAGGTTGGTGGCAGCTGGGACGCCCTGGCACGCCTCGAAGCCATGCTGCCGGGCCTGGGCAAGAAGCACGGCCTGACCCTGGACGTGGTGCGCAGCGCCGACCAGGAAGTGCGCCCGCAGGCCCTGCCCTACGTCGCCTACGTCAGCGCCGCCTACCGGCCGGACATCATCAACGAGCTGTGCCAGTTCTTCCTCGACCACCGCGTCGAGCTGGAAGCCATGACCTGCGATACCTACCTGGCACCGCAGACCGGCAGCAGCATGCTCAACGCCCAGTTCACCGTGATTCTGCCGGCCGGCACCCAGATCAGCTGGCTGCGTGACCAGTTCCTGGACTTTGCCGATGCCCTGAACCTCGATGCGCTGATCGAGCCATGGCGTCCACAGAACCCAATGTAAGGAAACCGACCATGGCCGTAGCACTCGACCAACCCGTTGCCGACTTCCAGGCCCAGGCCACCAGCGGGCAAACCGTCAGCCTGGCCGAGCTCAAGGGCCGGCAGGTGGTGGTGTACTTCTACCCGAAGGACAGTACCCCGGGCTGCACCACCGAGGGCCAGGGTTTTCGTGACCAGCACGATGCCTTTGCCGCAGCCAACACCGTGGTGTTCGGCGTGTCGCGCGATGGCATCAAGTCGCACGAGAACTTCAAGGCCAAGCAAGGCTTCCCGTTCGAGCTGATCAGCGACAAGGACGAAGCCCTGTGCCAGCTGTTCGATGTGATCAAGCTGAAGAAGCTGTATGGCAAGGAATATATGGGCGTTGACCGCAGCACCTTCCTGATCGACAAGGACGGTGTGCTGCGCCACGAATGGCGCGGGGTGAAGGTGCCCGGGCATGTGGATGCAGTACTGGCTGCTGCCCAGGCCCTGAACAAGGCTTGAGATCGTTGGGGGCGCTTTGCGCCCCTTTCGCGACACAAGGCCGCTCCTACAGGAAATCGCGTATCCCTGTAGGAGCGGCCTTGTGTCGCGATGGGCTGCAAAGCAGCCCCAAAATTACAGCATCGGTGACACACTAGGCTCCTGCCGCGGCCAGGCATCCAGCACGGCCTTGATCAAGGTCGCCAGCGGGATGGCAAAGAAAATCCCCCAGAACCCCCACAACCCGCCAAACAGCAACACCGCGCAGATGATCGCCACCGGGTGCAGGCTCACCGCCTCGGAGAACAGCAGCGGCACCAGCACGTTGCCGTCCAGCGCCTGGATGATCGCGTACACCGTCATCAGGTAGATGAACTGGTCACCCCAGCCCCACTGGAACAATGCGATCAACGTCACCGGCACGGTCACCACAACCGCGCCCACGTAAGGCACCACCACCGACAGCCCCACCAGCAGCGCCAGCAACGCGGCGTAGTTGAGCCCCAGGCTGATGAAGGCGATGTAGGTGGCAATGCCGCAGATCAGGATCTCGATGCCCTTGCCGCGGATGTAGTTGGCGATCTGCCGGTTCATCTCGCTGCCCACCCGGTTCAGCAGGCTGCGCTGACGCGGCAGGTAGCCGCTGACCCAACGGCCGATCAGTTCGCGGTCCTTGAGAAAGAAAAACACCAGGATCGGCACCAGCACCAGGTAGATCATGGCGTTGACCAGTAGCGGCAGGCTCGATAGCGAGAAGGTCAGCGCCCACTGGCCGAACTTGCCGATTTCCCCGCGCACCGACTCGATGGCATGCAGCACCTGCTCGTCCGACACCAGGTGCGGGTAGCGCTCGGGCAACAGCAACAACAGCGACTGCCACTTGCCGAGCATGCCCGGCAGTTCGTTGAACAGGGTGATCAACTGGTGCCACAGCAGCGGCACCAGCACCAGCATGAACACCGCCAACGCGCCCATGAACAGGGCGAACACCAGCATCACCGCCAACCGGGTGGGTACCCGCAAGCGCTCCAGGGCATTGACCAGCCCCTGCATCAGAAACGCCAGCACCATGCCCGCCAGCACCGGCGCAAGCATGCCACCGAGGGTGAGTACCGCAGTAAAAGCCAGGAACAACAGGACCGCCAGCACCACCGCTTCCTCATCGGAGAAGTAGCGCTGCATCCAGTCGCGAAGCACTTTGAACATTGACGATCCTTGGAAAGACTCAGGCCTTGCGTAGCCAGTAAGTGTAGGTACCGGCCTCGGCCGTTTCCCGCAGCAGGGTATGACCGGCCAACTGGGCAAAAGTGCGGAAGTCGCGCTGGGAGCCGGCGTCGGTGGCGATTACCTTGAGCACCGCGCCGCTGGCCAGGCGGTTGAGTTCCATCTTGGCCTTCAGCAGCGGCAAAGGGCAATTCAGCCCGCTGGCGTCCAGTTCGGCGTCACAGGTCAGGGTTTCACTCATTGCGGGGCTCTCCAAAGGCATTGCCAGGCTGTATCTGGATTTGGCCGGCTAGGATAGCGCCACTGGTCGCCAACGTGTGAGCCCGCTACAGTAGGTATCTTTGACCGACGCGAGCTTCATGCATGAATCTACTGCGCCCTACCCTGCTGACGCTGGCCTGCCTGTTGGCCCTTCCTGGCCATGCTGACGACCTGCCATCACTGGGTGATGCCAGTTCCGCGATCGTCTCGCCGCAACAGGAGCACCAGCTCGGCCGTGCCTGGCTGAGCCTGCTGCGCGGCCAGGTCAACCAGCTCAACGACCCGCAGCTGAAGGACTACGTCGAGACCAGCGTGTATCGCCTGGCCGAAACCAGCCAGCTGCAGGACCGCCGCCTGGAATTCATCCTCATCGATAGCCGCGAGCTCAACGCCTTTGCCGCCCCGGGCGGCATCGTCGGGGTAAACGGCGGGCTGTTCCTCAACGCCCAGACGGAAGGCGAGTACGCCTCGGTACTGGCCCACGAACTGGCGCACTTGTCGCAGCGCCACTTCGCCCGCGGCGTCGAGGCCCAGCAGCGCATGCAACTGCCGATGATGGCGGCGCTGCTGGCCGGTATCGTGCTGGCGGCCGGTGGCGGCGGTGATGCCGGTATCGGTGTGATCGCCGGCACCCAGGCGGCGGCGATCCAGGAACAGCGGCGCTTCTCGCGGCAGAACGAACAGGAAGCCGACCGTATCGGCATCCAGAACCTGGAAAAGGCCGGCTACGACCCGCGCAACATGCCGACCATGTTCGAGCGCCTGGCCCGGCAGTACCGCTACGACGCCAAGCCGCCGGAATTTCTGCTGACTCACCCGGTAACCGAGTCGCGTATCGCCGACACCCGCAACCGTGCCGAGCAGGCACCCAAGGGCGGCGTCGAGGACAGCATGCGCTACCAGCTGATCCGTGCCCGGCTGGCGCTGACCTACGAAGGCACCCCGGGGCTGGCGGCCAAACGCTTCCGCGCCCAACTGGACGAAGACCCCAAGCTGGACGCCGCGCGTTACGGCCTGGCCCTGGCGCAGATCAAGGGCGGCCAGCTGAACGAGGCGCGTGAACTGCTCAAGCCCCTGCTGGCCAAGGCGCCCAACGACATTACCTACAACCTGGCGCAGATCGACCTGGACATCACCAACAACCGCCTGGCGGATGCGCAGCAGCGTGCTGAACGCATGCAGGGGCTGTACCCGGGCAACTACCCGCTGAAGCAGGTGCGTGCCGATCTGCTGGTGAAACTGAACAAGCCCGCCGAGGCGGAAAAGGTGCTGAACGAACTGGTGAAGAGCCGGCCGGATGACCCGGACGTGTGGTACGACATGGCCGAAGTGCGGGGCCTTTCGGGAAATACCATTGGCTTGCACCGGGCGCGGGCAGAGTACTTCACCCTGGTGGGCGATTTCGACCAGGCGATCCAGCAGCTGGATTACGCCAAGCGCAGGTCGGGCGAGAACTTCCCGCTGGCAGCACAGATTGACCAGCGCCAGCGCGAGATCATGGAGCAGCAGCGCATGGTTCAGGAAATGATGGGGCGCTGAATATTGAGGGAGCGCTTCGCGCTCCATTCGCAGCACAAGGCTGCTCCTACAAGGGAATGTGATCTCTTGTAGGAGCAGCCTTGTGCTGCGAATGGGCCGCAGAGCGGCCCCAGCAATCTCAGGCGTTACCGGACAACTTCAGGCGCGCTGCCTGGGTAAAGTCCAGCATCCGGTTCAACGGTTTGATCGCCTTCGGCACCAGCGCCGGGTCGACAAAGATCTCGTTCGTGCCATTACGCAGGCAATCCAGCACACGCTCCAGGGTGTTCATCGCCATCCACGGGCAGTGCGCGCAACTGCGGCATGCCGCGCCGTTACCGGCGGTGGGGGCTTCGACGAACTCCTTGTCCGGGCACAGCTGCTGCATCTTGTAGAAGATGCCGCGGTCGGTGGCGACGATGAAGGTCTTGTTCGGCAGGGTCTGGGCAGCCTTGATCAGCTGGCTGGTGGAGCCCACCGCGTCGGCGAGTTCGATCACCGCTTCAGGCGACTCGGGGTGCACCAGAATCGCCGCATCCGGATACAGCGCCTTCATGTCGGCCAACTGGCGCGACTTGAACTCTTCGTGAACGATGCAGGCACCGTCCCACAGCAGCATGTCGGCACCGGTTTGCTTCTGGATGTAACGCCCCAGGTGCTGGTCCGGGCCCCAGATGATGGTTTCGCCGTTGTCCATCAGGCTTTCGACGATTTCCAGCGCGCAGCTCGAGGTCACCACCCAGTCGGCACGGGCCTTCACGGCTGCGGAAGTGTTGGCGTAAACCACCACGGTGCGCTCGGGGTGCTGGTCACAGAAGGCCGAGAACTCTTCCACCGGGCAGCCCAGATCGAGCGAACAGGTGGCCTCCAGGGTGGGCATCAGCACGCGCTTTTCCGGGGTTAGGATTTTCGCCGTCTCGCCCATGAAGCGCACACCGGCAACGATCACGGTTTCGGCCGGGTGGTTCTTGCCGAAACGGGCCATTTCCAGCGAGTCGGACACGCAGCCGCCGGTTTCTTCGGCCAGCGCCTGGATGACCGGGTCGCAGTAATAGTGGGCGACCAGCACGGCGTTCTGGGCCTTGAGCTCGGCAGCGATGGCCGCACGGTATTCGGCCTCCTGCTCGGCTGTCAGCGGGCTTGGCTGCTTGGCGTCGAGGTGGGCCTGAACCAACAGGCGTTCGGAAATCTGGGTCATGATCGCTGGACCTGCAGGCGCGTGCGCGCGTCAAATCGAGTGTATCACCCGGCCCTGACAGATCGGCTAAGGGTGCCGGACGGCACAAAGGCCGCCACGGCCCTCTGCGGGCGCGGATTATTATCGGAGGCCGAAGGCTACAGACAATCCAGCGAATTCTAAAGTGGTTTTTGTGTTGCCTGTGCTGGCCCTATCGCCGGCAAGCCAGCTCCCACAGGATCACTACTGCCAGCAACATTTGTGCAATCCCTGTGGGAGCCGGCTTGCCGGCGATAGGGCCGGTACAGGCCTAGCCGATCAGCCCTGCGGAGACAGGGCCGCCAGCTGCGCCGCCATGAGCATGGCAAACTCTTCCACGGTCATCTTCTTGCCGTTGAAGTCGACCATGCCGTCGGCATAGTGCAGGCTGCTCACCACATCATTGCCCTGCACGGTGGCCATGCCGCTCTGCAGCGCCATCATGCCGACCATTTCCCCGGCCTGGCTCGATTGCATGGCGATGGCCTGGGCGTCGGTCTGGCCATCCAGCAGTGCCTGCAAGGTTGCCAGGTCACCGATCATCGGCTTGGACAACGACAGCTTGCTCTTCACCTCGGTGATCAGTTGCTTGCTCAACTGGTCAGGCGGCAGGTCGAAGCTGGCCGGGGCGGCGAAGCCCATCGACAGGTCGAAGCGGCTTTCACCATTGGCAGTCCTGAACGACAGGTTTTCCACCGCCACCCGGGGCTTGGCAGCCAGCAGTTTCTGCAGCTCGCCCTGGAACCTTGCCTTCTCCTCATCGTCCATCTGGATTTCCGGCACCGGCTGGCCAGCGGCAGCTGCGGCCTCGAATTCCGGCAGATGCGCCTGGTACCACGTCGACAACGCCTGTAGCGCCGGCGCGTTGACCGACGTGATGCTCACCGCCATCTGCGCCTTGCCCACCGCACGGCCATCCCAGGTGATATCCCCGACCTTGTACTCCACGCGGCCACCCACGGTATCCGGGCCCTCAAGGGTTTGCAGGGCGTTCTGCTCCAGCCCCTTGACCACCAGCACCTGCTGTTTCGGCCCTAGGGTGACCTTGGTTTCGGCCAGCGCCAGGTCGACGTTGCCCACGTAGATGACCTCGTGCGCGGTGGCCGCCAGTTGGCCGCCGACCTTCAGCCCATTGAGCTCGAAGGTGGCAGGCGGCTGGTCATCGCGTACCAGTTTCATCACGAACCGATCGGCCTGGCCGTGGAAGCTCGAGGCCTTGCCTTCCTGATCACCACCGACTTGCAGTTGCATGCCCGAGAAGTCGAGGCTGTTGCCATCCGCTTGGTCGAGCTTGACCGGGGCCAGGTGCACCTGGCTGACCACATTGCCGTCGTAGCCCAGGCTGGTCTGTGCGCTGACCGGGGCCTGCTCGCCCGCTGCGGCGAACCACGGCGCGGTGGCGTCGTCCTTCTGCAACGTGCTGTTGCTGACTGCCAGCACCGGCATCAGCTTCAGTGCCTTTACCCGCGACCAGGGGAACGGGCCGTGCTCGATCTGGTCGGTCACGCCAACGTCGAAACTCACCACTTCGCCTTCGCCCAGGTTGATATCGCGGGCCTTGAGCCGGTACTGGGCGGTACTGCTGAAGAAATGCTGCTCCAGCGATACCCGTTCGATGCTCATGCTGCCACCGGTACTCACCAGGGCCTTCTTGAGTTCCGCGTTGCTGCGGACCAGGGCGTTGTCCAGCTCCGCAGGCAGCTGCTTGCCGGTGTACCAGGCGCCAGCGGTGGTTGCGACGGCGATGGCGATAGCCAGGCCGGAAAGGATGCCAACTGATTTCTTCATGAATAGAACCGATTGCTGTCCATATGGGCTTCGTAGGCGGCCAAGGGCCACACAGGACGCCAAGAGTACCACTGCCGCCCAGCCCTGGCGCTGGCCAGGCTCGAGAAATCCGGTTTTTGGGAAACGCCTGACAGACCTGCCAAGGGAGACGGGCATTCGTTAATTTTTGCGAACACCAAAATTGATCACAACCGCAAAAAAACGCGCAAAAACCGAACAAAACCCCACTTTAATCGATAAATATTTCAATCCAGCAACATCTTGTCATGTTTAACTTGACACTAAGCTACCCATCGTTTTTTATTTTCACCACTTTGCGCGCTCCCCCGCGCCCCCGCTGCTCCAACAATAAAGGTGAACAACATGGAGCCCACCCGCTCGCCCTTGCCGCATGCGCAGTACACCGTGCCCGCCGTTTACGCCCAGCCGCAGGAGCCATGCCAGCATGCAGCCTGACCACAGCGCTTCCGGCAACGGCCAACTCCGTAAAACCCTGCGTCTCTGGCACGTTATCATCATCGGTCTGGCCTACCTGACCCCGATGACCGTGTTCGACACCTTCGGCATCGTTTCCGGTATAACTGCCGGCCACGTACCCAGCGCCTACATCCTGGCACTGGCGGGGATCCTGTTCACCGCCGTGAGCTACGGCACCCTGGTAAGGCGCTTCCCGCAGTCGGGCTCGGCCTACACCTACACCCAGCGCGCGATCAACCCGCACGTCGGCTTTCTGGTCGGCTGGTCGTCGTTGCTGGACTACCTGCTGCTGCCAATGGTCAACGCCTTGCTGGCCAAGCTGTACCTTTCGGCCATGTTCCCGGAAGTACCGGAATGGATGTGGGTGGCAGGCTTCGTAACCCTGATCAGCCTGATCAACATGCGCAGCGTGAACCTGGTGGCGCACTTCAACCTGCTGTTCGTGGCCGTGCAGGTGGCGATCATCGCCGTGTTCATCTACCTGTGCGTGCGCGGCCTGGACCAGGGTGAAGGGCTAGGTACCGCCTGGAGCCTGCTGCCGTTCGCCGACAATCAGACCCAGCTCAGCGCCCTGGCCGCCGGTGCGACCATCCTGTGCTTCTCGTTCCTCGGCTTCGACGCGGTGACCTGCCTGTCCGAAGAAACCCGCGACCCGGGCAAGACCATCCCTCGCGCGATCTTCCTCACCGCCCTGATTGGCGGCCTGGTGTTCATCACCGTGTCGTACTTCATCCAGGCCTACTTCCCGACCATGTCCCGTTTCCACGACCAGGAAGCAGCACTGCCGGAAATCGCCCTGTACGTCGGCGGCAAGCTGTTCCAGTCGATCTTCATCGCCTGCACCGTGATCAACACCATCGCCTCGGGCCTGGCCTCGCAGACCAGCGTGTCGCGCCTGCTGTACGTGATGGGCCGCGACAATGTGATCCCGGCCAGCCTGTTCGCCCGCCTGCACTCGCGTTACAAGACGCCAGTGCTGAATATTGCGGTGGTGGGGCTGATTTCACTGTCGGCGATCTTCTTCGACCTGGTTACCGCCACCTCGATCATCAACTTCGGTGCGCTGGTCGCGTTCAGCTTCGTCAACCTGTCGGTGATCAACCACTGCTACCTGCGCGAAGGCAAGCGCCAGGGCCTGGCCAACCAGCTGACATACCTGGTGGCACCCACCATCGGCTTCTGCATCATCGTCTCGCTGTGGCTGGACCTGAACGCACACTCGCTGCTGTTCGGTGGCGTCTGGGCACTGCTCGGCCTGCTGTACCTGGCCTGGCTGACCAAAGCCTTCAGGGACTCCCCACCCAACTACATCGCTGAATGACCCATGCTGCCGACAACGCCCGCGCCTGATCGCGGGCGTTGCATTTGCTCGAAAAGGAAAGCCCTCATGCCGCTGCGTCGCCTCTCCATCCAGTGGAAGATCACCCTGCTCGCCGGCCTCTGCCTGCTGGCCATCGTCGCCCTGCTGGTAACCACATCGCTGGCCCAGGCGCGGCGCAGCGCGGCTTTGGTCAACCAGGCCAATACCGAAATGCTCGACAGCAGCGCACGCCTGCGCCTGCAGGCCCATGCCGAAACCCAGGCCCTGCGCATCCAGCGCTATTTCATGGACGCCTACCAGTACGGCAATGGCTTTGCCCGCCTGGTGCAGGTGCTCAAGGCCCGTGGCGGCAACGACCTGCGCGCCGAACTGACGCGCCAGGCCCGTGCCAGCCTGGCGGGCAACCCGGATGTGATCGGCCTGTACCTGGTGTTCCAGCCCAACGCCCTGGACCCGGACAGCCAGTACCTCGGCCAGGATGCATTGGGCAGCAATGAGAACGGGCGCTTCTCGCTGTACTGGTCACAACCCCGCCCCGGCACCCTGGAGCTTGAAGCCATGCCGGAGTCGATGCTCGGAGACGCCAGCATCGGCAGCAACGGCGTGGCGAAGAACCGCTGGCTGACCTGCCCGCAGGACACCGCCAGAACCTGCATGCTCGAGCCATATCTCGACGAGGTGAATGGCCGCCAGGTACTGATGACCAGCATCGCCCTGCCGCTGCAGGAGCACGGCAAGGTGGTCGGCGTGGTCGGTCTGGACATCGGCCTGGCCAACCTGCAGCAGTTGAGCGTGGATGGCCGCCGGGAGCTGTTCGACGGCCAGGGCCAGGTCAGTATCGCCAGCGCGGCCGGTTTGCTGGCCGGCAACAGCCGCGACGACAGCAAGCTCGGCGAGCCGATGGACAAGGCGGTAGCCGACGGCCTGCTGCGTGTTGCCCACCCGTTCACGCCAATCCCTGATGCAGCCCCTTGGCAGGTATTGCTGGAACTGCCGGAAAGCGTGCTGCAGGCGCCTGCCGTCGCCCTCAACCAGCGCCTGGATGCGCACAACCACAGCGCCAACCTCACCAGCCTGCTGGTTGGTCTGGGCGCTGCGGTAGTCGGTTTGCTGCTGGTGTGGCTGACCGCACGCGGGGTGACCCGGCCAATCCTGGCCGTGGCCGCGCGCCTGGAAGACATCGCCAGCGGCGAAGGCGACCTTACCCGCCGCCTGGAGTATGCCCGCCAGGACGAACTGGGCCAGCTTACCGGTTGGTTCAACCGCTTTCTCGACAAGCTGCAGCCAGTCATAGCCCAGGTCAAAGGCTCACTGCAGGAAGCCCGCGGAACCGCCGACCAGTCGGCAGCCATCGCCAGCCAGACCAGCACCGGCATGCAGCAACAGCACCGCGAAATCGAACAGGTGGCCACCGCCGCCAATGAAATGAGCGCCACCGCCCTGGATGTCGCCCATAACGCCTCGCAGGCGGCCCAGGCCGCACGCGCTGCCGACCAAGCCAGCCGCGAGGGCCTGCAGCTGATCGACAGCACCCGGCAGGGCATCGACCGCCTGGCCGCTGGCATGAACACCGCCATGGACGAGGCGCGCGCGCTGGAAGGCCGCAGCGGGCAGATCGGATCGGTGCTGGAAGTGATCCGCACCATTGCCGAGCAGACCAACCTGCTGGCGCTCAACGCCGCCATCGAAGCCGCCCGTGCAGGCGAAGCCGGGCGTGGTTTTGCCGTGGTGGCAGATGAAGTGCGTGGTCTGGCCCAGCGTACCCAGTTGTCGGTGGAGGAAATTCGCCAGGTCATCGAAGGCTTGCAGCAAGGCACCCAGGATGTGGTGGGCGCCATGCACGAAGGCCAGCGCCAGGCCCAGGACAGCGCCGCGCGGATGGAACAGGCGCTGCCGGCGCTACAACGTATTGGCGAGGCAGTGGCAGTGATCAGCGACATGAACCTGCAGATTGCCTCGGCGGCTGAAGAGCAGAGCGCAGTAGCCGAAGAGGTGAACCGCAATGTGGCTGGCATTCGCGATGTGACCGAATCGCTGGCAGGCCAGGCCGATGAGTCAGCGCGGATCAGCCAGGCCCTGAACCGGCTGGCCAACCAGCAGCAGGCGCTGATGGAGCAGTTCCGCGTCTAACCTGTCAGGGCCAGTGCGCCTTCTTCGCGGGCATGCCCGCTCCCACAGGAAATGCCCAGCCCTTCGGGGTGGCGCCATACCCTGTGGGATCGGGCGAGCCCGCGAAGAGGCCCCAACAGGCAATACAGCATTATTGATTTTATCGAGCACAACCTATGCAAAACCCGACTCGCCCCACCTTCTTCGACATCAGCAGCGAACAGGGCCTGTTACGCACCTCGATCGCCGTCACCCTGTTCATCGCCGTGATCGGCATCGCCTTCGGCCTGGCCTCCGGCTCGTTCTCCATCGTGTTCGACGGCGTCTATTCGCTGGTCGATGCCAGCATGAGCGGGCTGTCGCTGGTGGTGGTCAGGCTGATTACCGCGCATACCACCAGCGTGCAGATGTCACGCAAGTTGCGCGAGCGCTTCACCATGGGCTTCTGGCACCTGGAGCCGATGGTGCTGGCGCTCAACGGCATCCTGCTCAGCGGCGTGGCCATCTATGCGCTGATCAACGCCGTCAGCAGCCTGCTGCAAGGCGGGCGCCACCTGGAGTTCGGCATCGCCATGGTCTACGCGGTGCTGACCGTGATCGCCTGCGTGACCATCGCTGTTGTCGAGGCCCGCGCCAACCGCAAGCTGGGCTCGGACTTCGTGCGCATGGACGTCAAGGGCTGGGTGATGTCGGCCAGCATCACCGCCGCGCTGCTGATCGCCTTCTGCTTTGGCTATGCGGTGCAAGGCACATCGCTGGAGTGGGTGTCGCCGTATATCGACCCGGCGGTGCTGGCGCTGGTCTGCCTGGTGATCGTGCCGTTGCCGATGTCGGTGGTGCGCCAGGCCCTGTCGGAAATTTTCCTGGTGACCCCTGGCGACCTCAAGCTGCACGTGGATGAAGTCGCCAAGGCCTTCGTCGCACGCCATGGGTTGCAGTCGTACCGCGCCTATGTGGCCAAGGTCGGGCGCTCGCGGGAGATCGAACTGTATTTCATCGTGCCGAAGGCCATGGCCGCGAAAACCATCGATGAATGGGATGCGTGGCGCAACGAGATCGGTGATGCCGTGGGTGGTGAAGGGCCGGACCGCTGGCTGACGGTGGTGTTTACCGGGGATCCGGAGTGGGCAGAGTAAGACATCTGGAGTCTTCACAGCCCCCTGTAGGAGCGGCCTTGCGCCGCGATCGGGCTGCGCAGCAGCCCCAGGGCTTCAGCAAAAACGCACAAATTGCTGGGGCTGCTACGCAGCCCGATCGCGACGCAAGGCCGCTCCTACAAGCAATCGCGTAAACCGAGCAATAAAACTCGGCCAACGGAAAACGAAAAAGCCCGCCACCGTTGCCGGTAGCGGGCTTTGACGTACTGCATATGGTGGGTCGTGTAGGATTCGAACCTACGACCAATTGGTTAAAAGCCAACTGCTCTACCAACTGAGCTAACGACCCGTTGGATGGCGCGTATAATACTGATTTCTAACGGGAAATCAACACCCCATCAAACTTTTTTCAAAAGTACCGCGTCGGGTCTTCGACACCAGCTGCCTTGAAGCCGTCGGCACGCAGGCGGCAGCTGTCGCATTTGCCGCAGGCACGGCCGTCATCATCAGCCTGGTAGCAGGAAACGGTCAGGCTGTAATCCACACCGCGAGCCATGCCGGCCTGCACGATCTGCGCCTTGCTCAGGTTCTGCAGGGGCGCCTGGATACGGAAGCCCTGCCCTTCGACGCCGGCTTTGGTCGCCAGGTTGGCCATGCGTTCGAAGGCTTCGACGAACTCGGGGCGGCAATCGGGGTAGCCGGAGTAATCCACGGCGTTCACACCAATGAAGATGTCGCGGGCTTCCAGCACCTCTGCCCAGCCCAGGGCCAGGGACAGGAACACAGTGTTGCGCGCCGGCACGTAGGTGACCGGGATGCCTTCACCCGGGGTTTCCGGTACGTCGATGCTGCTGTCGGTCAATGCCGAGCCACCGATGCCGTCAAGGTTCAGGCCAATCACCTTGTGCTCGACCACGCCCAAGTCACGGGCAACGCGGGCGGCGGCGTTCAGTTCGGCGCGGTGGCGCTGGCCGTAGTCGAAACTCATGGTGTAGCAGCTGTAGCCTTCGGCCTTGGCCATGGCGACCACGGTGGCCGAGTCCAGGCCGCCGGACAGCAGGATTACTGCGCGTTTGTCGGTCATGTGTACTTGCTCCTCAATCAACGTCCGGGTTCGTCGTTCCACAGCAGCTTGTGCAGCTGCAGCTGGAAGCGTACGGGCAGGTTGTCGGCGACGATCCAGTCCGCCAGCTCGCTGGCGTTCACCTGGTGGTGGCTGGGCGAGAACAACACCTCGCCGGCACGCTCGGCCAGGTTGTACTGGATCAGCTTGGAGACCGCCCAGTCATAGTCCTCACGGGAACAGATGACGAACTTGACCTGGTCGTTGCGGGTCAGCTGCTCGATGTTCTCGTAGCGGTTACGGTGCGACTCTTCGGAGCCTGGGGTCTTCAGGTCGACCACGCGGCTGACGCGGGTGTCGGTGCCGGCAATATCCAGCGCGCCGCTGGTTTCCAGCGACACTTCGTAACCGGCGTCACACAGGCGCTGCAACAGCGGCAAGGCGTTGGGCTGGGCCAATGGCTCGCCGCCGGTGACGCAAACGTAGCGCGGCTTGAAGCCGGCGACCTGCTCAAGGATCGAATCGAGGGTGCGAACGGTGCCGCCACTGAAGGCATAGGCACTGTCACAGTACTGGCAGCGCAGGGGGCAACCGGTGAGGCGCACGAATACCGTGGGCAACCCAGCCGTTCGCGTTTCACCCTGCAAGGAGTAAAAGACTTCGGTGATGCGTAATGTGTCTTGCATGCTCGCCACGGGCGTGACAGCTAAACAGGCTGCCCGCCTCCGTCAGGCACTGTCGCGGACTCGACATAGCGTTATCCGCAGCAGCGTGTTTACGAAAAAAGGGCATTGATTCTAACGAAAAAACCCGCGACAAGCGCGGGTTTCTTTCAAACGTAACTGCCTAGAGCTTTTGCAGGTCACGCTGGGCCAGTTGCGCGGCCGAGGTGCCAGGGTACTGGGTAATGACCTGCTGCAGGATACCCTTGACCTTGTCGGTGTGGCCCATGCGGCGCTCGACGTCGGCCAGCTTGTACAGCGAATCCGGCACCTTGCTGTGCTTCGGATACTTCTGGCTGACTTGGGCGAAGGCCTGGCTGGCAGCCGGCAGGTCGCCCTTGGCCAGGTTCACTTCCCCCAACCAGTACTGGGCATTGCCGGCGTACTGGCTGTTGGGGTACTTGCGCAGGAAGGCGTTGAACGCCTGGCTGGCCTTGTCGAAGTCTTTCTGCTTGATCAGGTCGAAAGCGGCATCGTAGTAGAGCTTTTCTTTCGCCGGATCACCGGGCTCGCTACTGGCGGCCGGTTGTTGAGCAGCAGCACCTGCTGCTGCATCGGGGGAGGTACTGGATGCACCACCACCGGAGGAATTGTCAGGGGTCGCGGCAGGTGCGGCGCCACTGTTGATGCGACGGTCCAGGTCCTGGTAACGCTCCAGGTTTTCCTGCTTCATGCGCGACACATCGTTCTGCAGCTCTTCGATGATGCCTTGCTGGCGGGAAAGCTGATCCTGCATCTGTTGCAGCTGCATGAACAGCTGGCCCTGTGCAGAGGCAGGGGCCGAAGCCCCTGACCCGGCATAGGCGCCGCTCGTGCCATAACCCGCAGGCGGATAGCTGCCTGCGTTGTCATCAACTACAGGAACCTCAGCCCAGGCCGCGAGCGGCAGGCTGAGTGCGAGGACGGTTACTACACGACGGCACATACGCATGAGAACTTACTTACGCAGTTCTACGCGACGGTTCTGAGCCCAGGACTGCTCGTCGTTGCCAGTGGCAACCGGACGCTCTTCACCGTAGGAGACCAGTTCCAGCTGAGCAGGGGAAACGCCCTGCAGAACCAGGTAACGCTGAACGGCCTTGGCACGACGCTCACCCAGAGCCATGTTGTACTCGCGGGTGCCGCGCTCGTCGGTGTTGCCTTCCAGGACAACGCGGTTGCCGTTGGCTTTCAGGTCCTTGGCGTGAACGTCCAGAGCGCGCATGGCTTCTGGCTTCAGGTCCGAGCTGTCGTATTCGAAGTAGAAGGTGGTGATTGCGCGCAGGGCGGCTTCTTCGCTCAGGGAACCGTCAACAGCGCCAGCGTTGGCACCGTAGCCAGCGTTCGGATCTACAGCAGCGCCTTCGCCTGCGTTGTCACCGCCCTTCGAGGAGCAACCTACAGCTACGGCCATGGCCAGAGCCAGCGCAGCAAATTTACCAAACTTCAGCATTTCCATCGTGAAACTCCTAATGAAACCCCAGTGTGTTAAGCAAAAAATTATTACGCCGCAATCAGTTCAGGTAAGGGGACCAGGACGGTTCTCTGACTTCGCCTTGAGCGGTAGGAAGTGGGAGCCTCACGCGGCCATTAAGCGACACGAGCATCAAGACTCCCCGGCCCTGCTGGCGGGTGGCGTAGATTAGCATGGTGCCGTTTGGCGCAACAGTGGGAGACTCATCAAGACTCGTTTCCGAGAGAATCTTTACACTTCCGCGTTGCAAATCCTGGGCCGCAACTTTGAAGTTGGTGAAGCCCTGCTGGCGATGGATCATCACCAGGGTCTTTTCGTCCGCCGACAGTTTCGGGTTGGCGTTGTAGTTACCCACGAAAGTTACACGCTCGGCACCACCGCCACCGATCGACTGCTTGTAGATTTGCGGCTTGCCGCCACGGTCGGAGGTGAAGTAAAGGGTGTTGCCATCCTTGCCCCAGAACGGCTCGGTGTTGATGCCCGGGCCAGCGGTGACGCGGGTGATCTGGCGCGAAGCCACGTTCATCACGTAGATGTCCGGGTTGCCGTCCTTCGACAGCACGAACGCCAGGCGCGAGCCGTCCGGCGACCAGGCTGGCGCGCCGTTCAGGCCTTCGAAGTTGGTGACCTGCTCACG
Organism: Pseudomonas shirazica; assembly: GCF_015168335.1. NCBI lineage: Bacteria > Pseudomonadati > Pseudomonadota > Gammaproteobacteria > Pseudomonadales > Pseudomonadaceae > Pseudomonas > Pseudomonas shirazica. The sequence continues at coordinate 807,471 of NZ_CP063456.1, read as the reverse complement.
GCGACCGGTATCGATGTGCTGGACAAAGATGCGTGGGCGCTTCTGCTCGAAGGAGACATAGGCGATACGCTTGCCATCCGGCGCAAAGCGTGGCGACAGGATCGGTTCACGCGATTGCAGCAGGGTGACCGCACGTGCACCGTCGTAGTCCGAGCGCTGCAGGGTATAGCGGGTGTTGTTGGTAGAGAAGCGCTCGGCCGTCACGTACAGCATGCGGGTGGAGAACGCCCCCTTGATGCCGGTGAGCTTCTCGAACGACTGGTCGGAAATGTAGTGCGCCATGTCGCGCAGCTGATCGACGCTGCCCGCCACGCTGCCGGTCAGCACTTGCTGCTCGGTGGCGACGTTGAACAGTGCGTACTGCACCTGCAGGCGACCGCCCGACGGCACGATGCTGCCGACCATCACGTACTGCGCGCCCAGCGCTTTCCAGTCACGGAAGATCACTTCGCTGGCCTGCGACGGCTGGCTGATCATGTTCTGCCGCGGAATCGGCGAGTAGTAGCCGGAGTTGCGCAGGTCGTTGCCGATGATGTCGGCCATGTCTTCCGGCAGCACGCTGCCGCCCTGCAGACCGAACGGCACTACCGCGATGGGCGTGGCCCGGTCGCTGCCGCTGGTGACCAGGATGTTCTTTTCCTCTGCAACGGCCATGCCTGCCACGCAGCACAGCATGACCAGCAGTCCTCTCAGACGTTTAATCACAACGCTAGATCCTCAGGTGTAAATGTCATCTTGAACGAACGATATTGGTTGAAATCGCTCGGCTTCATACCCTGCATCTCGGTCAGACGACCGATGTTCTTCACTGCTGCCACCGCCGAGCTGTCGTACGGGCCGTCACCACTGGACCGGGCCACGCTGACGCTGGTGATGGTACCGTCCGGCAACATGTTGATCTGCAGGACCACCGTCATGCCCTTGCGCGCGGAAGGCGGACGAGCCCAGCCCTCGGCCGCGCGCATGCGGATCAGGTCGTCGAAGTCGCCGGCCACCTGGTCACCCTGCTCGTCGGCCAGCGCCTGCTGCCGTTCGGTGGTGTCGGACAACAGCTCGGCCAGGGCCTGGGCTTTCTTGTCTTCCGCCGCCTTGCGGGCCGCTTCCTGTGCCTTTTTCTTCTGGGCATCTGCAGCGGCCTTTTTCTTGGCCTCTTCAGCTGCCTTCTTCTTCGCTTCCTCGGCTACCGCTTTCTTCTTGGCGTCCTCGGCTGCTTTCTTCTTGGCCTCTTCGGCCGCCTTTTTCTTGGCGTCCTCGGCGGCTTGTTTCTTCGCCTCTTCAGCGGCCTCTTTCTTGGCCTCTTCTTCGGCTTTTTTCTTTTCTTCCTCGGCCTTCTTCTTGGCGATGTCGGCCTGCTGCTTCTCGGCAGCCTTCTTCGCCTCTTCGGCCTTCTTGGCTTCGGCGGCCTTCTTGGCCTCGGCGGCCTTGGCGGCCTCGGCAGCTGCCTCGGCTTTCTTGGCTTCGGCGGCCTCGCGGGCCTCCTCGGCCTTTTGAGCAGCGTCGGCTTTCTTTTGTTCCGCGGCCTTCACGGCCTCCTGCTCGACCTTCTTCTGTTCCAGCTGCTCGACTTCGGTCTGGCGCGAAGCGGTTTTCTTCGCTTCCCCGGCAATCTTCTGATTGGTCTGGGTGGTCGCCTGGCTCTTGGACTTGAGCTGGTACAGGGTAGCCTGGACGATCGGCTTGGATGGCGGCAGCTCAGGCGTCATGGCAAAACTGACGAACAGCAGGGCGAACACCAGCACATGCAGGCCGATGGCCCAGATACTGGGCCAGAAGTAGCTTTCCGAGGCGGATGGCTCTCGCTGTTGCATCAGGGCGCCTCGGTAATCAGGCCAACGTTACCGACACCGGCCTTCTGCAACCCGCCCATGGCACCCATGACCGCGCCATAGTCGACAGCCTTGTCGCCACGAATGAACACCTGGGTCTGCTTGCCCTGGTCACGGCCGGCGGCAATGATCTTGGTCACCGCGTCGGTCATGGCTGGCAAGGTCATGGCCTTGTCCATCTGCTTGTCGGTATCGACTTCGCTGCCGAGGTTCCAGTAGTAGGTCTTGTCGGCCTTGATGGAGATGGTGAGGATCTGGACGTTGTTGTCCTGCGGCAAGGCTTCACTGGAAACCTTGGGCAGGTCTACCTTGACGCCCTGGTTGAGCATGGGCGCCGTCACCATGAAGATGACCAGCAGTACCAGCATCACGTCGATGTAGGGCACCACGTTCATCTCGGCGACGGGCTTGCGTTTGTGGCGAACTCGGGCCATGGGCTTCTACCTGATTACTCTTCGCTGGTGTGCACTTTGCGGTGCAGGATCGCCTGGAACTCGTCGGCGAAGGTGTAGTAACGGCCGATCAGCACTTCGCTGCGCGCCGAGAAGCGGTTGTAGGCGATGACCGCCGGAATTGCCGCGAACAGGCCGATGGCGGTGGCGATCAGCGCTTCGGCAATACCCGGGGCGACCGTGGCCAGGGTGGCCTGCTGGGCGCTGGCCAGGCCGCGGAAGGAGTTCATGATGCCCCATACGGTACCGAACAGGCCGATGTACGGGCTGGTCGAACCGACGGTGGCCAGGAACGGCAGACTCTGCTCGAGCTTTTCTTCCTCACGCGAGATGGCTACGCGCATGGCTCGGGCAACACCCTCCATGACTGCGTCCGGGTCGACGCCCGGCTGCTGACGCAGGCGCGAGAATTCCTTGAAGCCGGCACGGAAGACCTGCTCGACACCGGAATCCGGGTCTGGGTTGCTGCCTGCCTGACGGTACAGCTTGGACAGATCGATGCCCGACCAGAAGCGCTCCTCGAAGGCATCCAGCGCACGACGACCGGCGCGCAGCATGGTGCTGCGCTGGAAGATCATGATCCATGAGGTGACCGAGGCGGCCACCAAGGTCAGCATTACCAGCTGTACCAACACGCTGGCATTGCTGACCAGACTCCACATGGAGGTATGGTCGACGACGTTAGCTTCCACGCTTATTCTCCTGCATTCGATTGAGTACCCGAGCCGTCCGCCGCAAACGCGTCGCGCAACTCCGGGGGTATGGCTCGGGGTTTGAAAGTGTCGGCGCGCACGGCGGCCACCAGGAACTGCCCTTCGCAGAGCAGCGTTTCATCCTTTTCCCGCCAGACCTGCTGCACGAAGCGCAGGCTGGCGCGATTGAGTTCAAGTACTTGCGCGGTAACCCGAAGCTCGTCGTCCAGCCGCGCCGGCGCGTGATAGCGCGCTTCGCTGGAGTGGACCACGAACAGCAGGTTGTCTTCGGCCAGTTGCGCCTGGGAAAAGCCCAGGTGCCGCAGCCGCTCGGTACGCGCGCGCTCCATGAATTTCAGGTAATTGACGTAATACACCACACCACCGGCATCGGTATCCTCGTAATAGACACGACAACGGTGTGCGAACGGTTCCAGGCCATTTTGCGCGCGCATACTCTAGTGCTTACTCCTCAGCTTGCCAATCCGCTGTGGCAACTGTTTTTTCTTCATTTATGTCTTATTGCCAGCGCACCCTCGGCATGCCAGCGGTAGGACCACGAAAAGCTGTTTTCGATCTGTCACTCATCGCCCGTTTCGGAAAAATCCCCACCCTCCCCCAGGCGCCCGGGTACGTTCAGGCCAAAGTGCAGGTAGGCATGCCGGGTGACCACGCGGCCGCGCGGCGTGCGCATGATGTAGCCTTGCTGGATGAGGTACGGCTCGAGCACGTCCTCGATGGTGTGACGCTCTTCGCTGATGGCTGCCGCCAGGTTGTCCACGCCGACCGGGCCACCGTCGAACTTCTCGATCATGGTCAGCAGCAGGCGGCGGTCGGAGTGGTCGAAACCGCGCTCGTCGACATCCAGCAGATTGAGCGCCATGTCGGCCACGGCCTTGGTGATCTGGCCCTTGCCGCGCACCTCGGCGTAGTCGCGCACGCGGCGCAGCAGGCGGTTGGCGATACGTGGCGTGCCGCGGGCCCGGCGGGCGATCTCGTAGGCACCCTGGTCTTCGATGGCCAGGCCGAGGATGCCGGCCGAACGGCTGACGATGGTGGCCAGGTCCTTGTCGCTGTAGAACTCCAGGCGCTGGACGATACCGAAGCGGTCCCGCAGCGGGTTGGTGAGCATGCCGGCACGGGTGGTGGCACCGACCAGGGTAAACGGCGGCAGGTCCAGCTTGATCGAGCGGGCCGCAGGCCCTTCGCCGATCATGATGTCGAGCTGGAAATCCTCCATCGCCGGGTACAGCACCTCTTCGACGACCGGTGACAACCGGTGGATCTCGTCGATGAACAGCACGTCGTGCGGTTCGAGGTTGGTCAGCATGGCCGCGAGGTCGCCCGGGCGCTCGAGGATAGGCCCCGAAGTGCTCTTGACCGACACGCCCATTTCCTGGGCGATGATGTTGGCCAGGGTGGTCTTGCCCAGGCCGGGCGGGCCGAAGATCAGCGTGTGGTCGAGCGACTCGCTGCGGCCACGGGCGGCCTGGATGAACAGCGCCATCTGCTCGCGCACCACCGGCTGGCCGATGTACTCGTCCAGCCGCAGCGGGCGAATCGCACGGTCCTGGACTTCTTCACGGTCGCGGCCACTGGCGGCGATCAGGCGGTCGGCTTCGATCACTTGGTAATCATCCCTTTCAGGCTGCGACGAATCAGTTCCTCACTGCTCAGGCCGGCCTTGTCCTTGATCGCGGCGATTGCCTTGCTGGCTTCCTGCGGCTTGTAGCCCAGCGAAACCAGGGCGCTGACGGCATCGGCTTCGGCTGTGGATGCGCTGGCGACCGGCAGCGGCCCGTCGGAGACCAGGGTAAACATGGCCGGGGAGGTTTCCCAAGCCTTGAAGCGGTCCTTGAGCTCGACCAGCAGGCGTTCGGCGGTCTTCTTGCCGACACCGGGCACGCGCACCAGGGCCGAAGTATCCTGGGCCTGCACGCAGCGCACCAGCTCGTCCACTTCCAGCCCGGACATGAGCGCCAGGGCCAGCTTCGGCCCTACGCCGTTCAGGCGGATGAGCTCGCGGAACAGCTCGCGCTCACGCTTTTCGGCAAAACCGTAGAGCAGGTGAGCATCCTCGCGCACCACCAGGTGGGTGTGCACGGTTACGGGTTCGCCCACCTTGGGCAGACGGTACAGCGTGGTCATGGGAACTTCCAGTTCGTAACCTACGCCGTTGACGTCGATAATCAGGTGCGGCGGCTGTTTTTCCGCCAGGGTGCCGCGCAAACGTCCAATCACGTTCCGATCCTTCCTCTCGGGGAGCCGGTCAAAGACCGCTCAACCCTATCAGCAAATGCAGCGGGTGAACGCATCACCCGAACAAAATGTGTATCAGCGCATGAAGCGCCTACAGACGCAAGCGCCCGCCGCGCCGCCGTGCCGTGGCCAGGCCATGCGGCACCAGGCTGGAACGGGTGTGGGCGTGGCACAGGGCGATAGCCAGGGCGTCGGAAGCGTCGATCTGCGGCTTCTGCGTCAGTTTCAGCAGGTGCATGACCATCATCATCACCTGCTCCTTGTTCGCCCCACCGGTACCGGCTACCGCCTGCTTGACCTGGGTGGCGCTGTACTCGGCGATTTCCAGGCCGGCTTCGGCGGCTGCGACGATGGCCGCGCCACGGGCCTGGCCGAGTTTGAGCGCCGAGTCGGCGTTACGGGCCATGAACACCCGCTCGATGCCCATGGTTACCGGGCCGTGCTGGGCGATGATTTCACCCACGCCACGAAAAACGATCTGCAACCGTTCGTGCAGCTCGCCGCTGCCGGTGCGAATGCAGCCCGACGCCACGTACTCGCAACCACGGGCGGTCTGGCGTACCACGCCATAGCCGGTGATGCGCGAGCCGGGGTCGATACCAAGAATCAGAGTCATAGTGCCTGTCGAAAAATTGATGCATCTCTGCAAACTGTACCGGCCCTTTCGCGGGTAAACCCGCTCCCACAGGTACTGCACCGACTCTGAATGTGGTGCAGTACCTGTGGGAGCGGGTTTACCCGCGAAAGGGCCGGTACAGGCGCTGACAAACTTGAAGAACTGGCATGGATCGCCAGGACACGTTAGCCGAGGTTTTCCATGATCTCATCGGAAATCTGGGCATTGGAGTAGACGTTCTGCACGTCATCCAGGTCTTCGAGCATGTCGATCAGCTTGAGTACTTTCTCGGCACCGTCCTGGTCGAGTTCGGCGCTGGTGGTCGGCTGCATGACGATTTCAGCGTCAGCGGCCTTGAAGCCAGCCTCTTCCAGGGCATTGCGCACGGCGTAGAAGCTGTTGAACGAGGTGAACACGTCGAACGAGCCGTCGTCGTTGGCCACCACGTCGTCGGCATCGGCTTCCATCGCCGCTTCCATCAGCGCGTCTTCTTCCACGCCCGGAGCAAAGCTGATCTGCCCCTTGCGCTCGAACAGGTAGGCCACCGAACCGTCGGTGCCCAGGTTGCCACCACACTTGGTGAAAGCATGACGCACGGCGGCGGCAGTACGGTTGCGGTTGTCGGTCATGGCCTCGACCATGATCGCCACGCCACCCGGACCGTAACCTTCGTAACTGAGCTCTTCGACGTTGTCGCTTTCGTTGGTGCCGGCACCACGGGCCACGGCACGATCGATGATGTCGCGGCTCATGTTGGCGCCCAAGGCCTTGTCCAGCGCCAGGCGCAGGCGCGGGTTGGATGCCGGGTCAGCACCGCCCTGCTTGGCGGCGACCGTCAGCTCACGGATCCACTTGGTGAAGATCTTGCCTCTTTTGGCATCCTGGCGCTCTTTGCGGTGCTTGATGTTCGCCCACTTGGAATGACCAGCCATAACGACTCCGAATCCTTTGAATCACAAACAGCCCCGCCCCTGTACGGGGCGGGACGGGAAATTGCCTGCGCCGAAACGCAAAGGCGCATCCATGTGGATGCGCCCGGGGACTGCTTACTCGACCTTGGTCTGTTCGCGCAGTCGGATGTGCAGCTCGCGCAGGGCCTTGGCGTCGACCATGCCAGGAGCCTGGGTCATGACGCACGCGGCGCTCTGGGTTTTCGGGAAGGCGATCACTTCACGGATCGACTGGGCGCCGGTCATCAGCATGACCAGACGGTCCAGGCCGAAGGCCAGACCACCGTGAGGCGGTGCACCGAACTTCAGGGCGTCGAGCAGGAAGCCGAACTTCTCTTCCTGTTCTGCCGCTTCGATGCCCAGCAGGCGGAACACGGCCTGCTGCATCTCTTTACGGTGGATACGGATCGAACCGCCACCCAGCTCGGTACCGTTCAGAACCATGTCGTAGGCACGGGACAGGGCCGCGGCCGGGTTGGCCTCGAGCTCTTCCGGGGTGCACTTCGGCGCGGTGAACGGGTGGTGCAGCGCGGTGAAGCTGCCGTCCTCGTTCTCTTCGAACATCGGGAAGTCGACCACCCACATCGGTGCCCACTCGCAGGTCAGCAACTCGAAGTCATGGCCCAGGCGGATACGCAGCGCGCCCAAGGCTTCGCTGACCACCTTGAACTTGTCGGCACCGAAGAACACGATGTCACCGTCAACGGCGCCAACGCGGTCGAGGATGGTGTTGAGGTTGGCCTCGGGGATGTTCTTGACGATCGGCGACTGCAGGCCTTCGACGCCCTTGGCACGCTCGTTGACCTTGATGTAGGCCAGACCCTTGGCACCGTAGATGCCGACGAACTTGGTGTACTCGTCGATCTTGCTGCGTGGCATGCTGGCACCGCCCGGCAGGCGCAGGGCAGTAACGCGGCACTTCGGATCGTTGGCCGGGCCGGCGAACACCTTGAAGTCGACGTCCTTGAGCTGGTCGGCAACGTCGACCAGTTCCAGCGGAATACGCAGGTCCGGCTTGTCGGAGCCGTAGCGGCGCATGGCCTCTTCAAAGGTCATGTGCGGGAATTCGCCGAATTCCAGATCCAGCACTTCCTTGAACAGCTTGCGGATCATGCTCTCGGTCAGGCCCATGATCTCGCTTTCATCGAGGAAGCTGGTCTCGATGTCGATCTGGGTGAATTCCGGCTGGCGGTCGGCACGCAGGTCTTCGTCACGGAAGCACTTGGCGATCTGGTAGTAGCGATCGAAGCCGGCAACCATCAGCAACTGCTTGAACAGCTGCGGCGACTGCGGCAGGGCAAAGAAGCTGCCGGCATGAGTACGGCTGGGCACCAGGTAGTCACGCGCGCCTTCCGGGGTGGCACGGGTCAGGATCGGCGTCTCGACGTCAAGGAAGCCGTTTTCGTCGAGGAAGCGACGGATGCTGCTGGTGATACGCGAACGCAGGCGCAGCTTGTCGGCCATTTCCGGGCGACGCAGGTCGATGAAACGGTAGCGCAGGCGGGTTTCTTCGCCGACGTCGGAGTATTCGTTCAGCGGGAACGGTGGGGTTTCCGCTTCGTTGAGCACGTTCAGCTGGTAGCCGAGGATCTCGATGGCACCGGAAGCCATGTTGGCATTCACCGCACCTTCAGGGCGCTTGCGGACCTTGCCGGTGATCTGCACGACGTATTCGCTGCGCACGCGGTCGGCAGCGGCGAAGGTTTCGGCGCGATCCGGGTCGAACACGACCTGGGCCATGCCTTCGCGGTCACGGATGTCGAGGAAGATCACCCCGCCGTGGTCGCGGCGACGATGGACCCAGCCGCAAAGGGTGACTTCCTGGCCGTCCAGGCTCTCGTTCAGTTGGCCGCAATAATGGCTGCGCATCATGATGGTGGTTTCGCTTCTCGTGATTCGTGTATTCGGTGGAGGCCTTGGCCGCCCGGAGAGGGCTAATACTGCAAGACCCGGTCACAGCATTCAACTCAGTCGGCCTTGTCGCCGCCTGCCAGATTCTTTTTCGCCCCGGTCTTGAAGTCGGTTTCGTACCAACCGTTACCGCTCAGGCGGAAGCCTGGCACCGACAGCAGCTTCTTCAGCGCCGGCGCCTGGCAGGCCGGGCAATCGGTCAGCGGCGCGGCGCTGATCTTCTGCAGCACTTCCATGCGGTGCTCGCAGGATGCACATTGATAGTCATAAAGGGGCATGGGTGTCTCTCGTCAACCACAACGCTGGCTGCCGGGGCAGCAAAAAGCGGGATTATATATGGTTAACAAGCACTGCGCAGCCCGCCAGGCGATCAGCGCACACTTGGCGGGTCCAGCAGCCAGGCGACGCAGATCACCCGGATCAGCCCGCTGAAGTTGCGCACCCCGCCTTGTCGCAGGTGCACCTCACGGTCCACATAGGACAGGACCGCACTGACCGAGCAGCGGTTGGCCGCGGCGATGCGCTCCAGGATACCCCAGTAGACGGCCTCCAGCCGCAGGCAGGTGGAAAAACCGTTGAGCCGCACCGAGCGTGACACGGGCTGGGTCTGCAACATGTCGAAATCCGCCTTGAACGGGTCGATGCACTGTTTACCCGGCCAACGCCCCTGGCCAGCCACACGCTTGCTTGCTTGCGTCATGCGCCACACTTCCTCGTCACAGGTACCAGGTGGCCTATGAAGCGCTGTTGGGCGAGCTTAAAGCAGCGGCAAAATCTTCCTGCACAAAATTGCGCAGGACCTGCAGGAGCGGCCTTGTGTCGCGATGGGCTGCGAAGCAGCCCCGGAAATTTGTGCAATGCGCTCAAACCGTGGGGCTGCTTCGCAGCCCATCGCGACACAAGGCCGCTCCTACAAGGGCCGGTACAGCGCTGGGTATCTACTTGCCGTCGAGCAGTACCCGCAGCATCCAGGCGGTCTTCTCGTGCACCTGCATGCGCTGGGTCAGCAGGTCGGCGGTCGGCTCGTCACTGACCTTGTCCACCACCGGGAAGATGCTGCGCGCGGTACGCACCACGGCTTCCTGGCCCTGCACCAGCTGGCGGATCATCTCGTCGGCATGCGGCACCCCTTCCTCCTCCTTGATCGAGGAGTGCCGCGCATAAAATGCATAGGACCCCGGTGCCGGGAAGCCCAGGGCGCGGATGCGCTCGGCAATCGAGTCGACCGCCAGCGCCAGTTCGTTGTACTGCTCTTCGAACATCAGGTGCAGGGTGCGGAACGACGGACCGGTGACGTTCCAGTGGAAGTTATGGGTTTTCAGATACAACACATAGGTATCCGACAACAGGCGGGACAGCCCATCGACGATGGACTTGCGATCTTCTTCACTGATACCGATATCAATTGCCATGAAGTTCCCCTTTCCATAAGGCGTGAGACCCAAGCGGGTGCCGACCACTGTAGCAACACTTGGTTTGCACCGCATGTGACATGGCGCAACACATCGCCCCTCGGGGACAGCGGTTTGAGTAGCCTGCGGCTTTACTGTTAAATAGGCATGGTGCCACCCGTGCGGATTGCCATTTGCCGGGTGCATAGGCTGGCCTGCCGCGTGTTCGCGCTCTACACCTCATGCGCACCGTGCTACCAGCTCTTCCTGTGATCGGCCTTATCAACTGTGAGCCAACCCCATGTTCAAAATCGTCCATCTGGTGACGGGCGTGGCAGCCTTGCTGCTATCGCTCATGCCCAGCCTGAAAACCGATGCGTTACCCTTCCTGCAACAACCCGACGCGGTCTACCTCGCCCTGCTCGGCCTGCTCAACCTCGTACTGGCCCCCGTCGTGCCACTGTACTACCGCGGCGCGCGGCAGCAACTGCAGCATCTGGCCTGCGCCCTGCTGGTGGTGGCTGTGGTGCTGCAGACCCTGACACTGCTGGCCCGCCCGGAAATGGGCAACCTGGCCGCACTGGTCTGCGCAGCGCTGGCCGTGGCCGTGCACCTGGCCGTGGGCTTTGCCCGCAGCCCCCGCAAGGCACGCACCAGCCAGCACGCGGCGCAGGATGCCGGCAATCGTGATACCGGCACCGTGAAATGGTTCAACACGTCCAAAGGCTTCGGCTTCATCTCCCGCGACTCGGGCGATGATATCTTCGTGCACTTTCGCGCCATTCGTGGCGAAGGCCACCGCATCCTGGTGGAAGGCCAGCGCGTGGAGTTTTCCGTGATGCACCGCGACAAGGGCCTGCAGGCCGAGGATGTGGTCGCGGTAACCCGCCGCTGATCCTGTTTGCAGAAACCATCCCTTGTGGGAGCGAGCATGCCGCGCCCACAAGGTTTGTGTGCATCCAGCGGAATATGTGTAGCAGGTTCAGGTATCAATAATGAGGCGGCGGCGCCTCGTCCCCTTCGCTGCCATACTGGCCAACCATCTCTTCGTAGCGTTTGATCAGCTCGGCCATCTGCAACTGCAGCCGCTCGATCACCCGGCCCTGCTCGACCACCACGTCATTCAATGCCTGGATGGTGTCATCCTGAAACGCCAGGCGGGTTTCCAGTTCGACCACTCGTGATTCAAGCGGCATATCAGGCCTCCTGGTAACCGGCGAGATGCAGCCCGCGCAGGCGCTGGCGGATGGCTTGCACCTGGTCGTCGGTGTAGGCCGCCACCGGGCACTTGCCCCACACCGGTGCCGGCCAGGCGGCGTCGTCGCGCTGGCGCACGATCACGTGCATGTGCAACTGGCTGACCACATTACCCAAGGTAGCCACGTTCATCTTGTCGGCGCTGTAGCTGGCTTTCAGCGCTTCGGCCAGGCCGATGGTTTCCTGCCACAACTGCTGCTGCTCTGCAGCATCGAGCTCGAACACTTCGCTGATGCCAGCGCGCTTGGGCACCAGGATGAACCATGGATAGTTGGCATCCTTGCTCAGCAGCAACTGGCACAGCGCAAACTCCCCCAGCACCAGCGAATCCTGCTGCAAACGCGAATCGAGGACGAACACGGCAAATCTCCTTCAGGCAGAACCAACCCGCTTCACGCGGAAAACAGGCCTGCAAGGATACCCTGCACGTTCCCGGTAACACAGCGCTACTTTTCGCACCAAAATGAGGCTACCGATACCCCTCGCACCACACTTGTCACCCCGCGGGTGACGCGGCATGAACAAGTTGCGGTAACACATTGACTTTCATGACAGCTTTTCAAATTTTAACGATTCTTGACTGCGCTACCGCATCAGGCGGCTCCCGCCCCGTGTTTACGGCACTTTCCGACCCCCGGTAGCAGGTTTTGTGAAAATTTCATGAAGCGTTGTGAATTTTGAGCACGCTTGTTGCATTCCTTTCACGCCAAGTCGGCACGACATCTGCATCGGCGGGTGAACGCGACAAATAACAACAGCGACAGTGGTTACCAGGGAGTTTCCCAACCGGAATCGGTAGTTACAGGTTCTTTACGGTGAAAGAAGCAGCGCTGGTGTTGACGACCCTTAAACCGGGGCGTGATTTGCGACATGGAACTACCTAAAAGCGACATGGAGAAAAAGTTCCGAAAAGGATGCTTATACCCATATCGCCAAGAACAGTCAGCGTGCTATACATTTTCGCCGACATAACAAGAAAGAGCTGCCCCATATAACTAGAACACTTGGACGCAGCGGTACTCTTCCTAAAAACCAAAGGAGCAAATCACGATGCGCGTGATGAAGTGGAGCATGATCGCCCTGGCCGTTGCGGCAGGGACCTCGCAGTTGGCATTGGCCTCTTCCCAGGACGAGTCCAAAGGTTTCATCGAAGACAGCAAGCTGAACGTCAAGACCCGCATGCTGTACTTCAGCCGTGACTTCCGTAACAACCCAGCCGGCACCCAGAGCCGTCGTGAAGAAACCGGCCTGGGCTTCCTCGGCACCTTCGAGTCCGGCTTCACCCAGGGCACCGTGGGTGTGGGTGTCGATGCCATCGGCATGCTCGGCCTGAAACTGGACAGCGGCAAGGGCCGCGCCGGTACTGGCCTGTTCCCTACCGGCTCTGACGGCCGTTCGCAAGATGACTACTCCAAGGCCGGCGGCGCGGTTAAATTCCGCATCTCCGACACCGTGCTGAAAGTGGGTGACCAGTTCACCGCTCTGCCGGTCTTCGCCACCGACGACAGCCGCCTGCTGCCTGAAATCGCCCAGGGCACCCTGATCACCAGCAACGAGATCGAGGGCCTGACCCTGCACGCTGGTCATTTCACCAGCCTGACCGCCCAGGAGCAGACCAACCGCGACAGCTTCGGCCTGAAGGAAGCCAACGTGGTAGGTGGTACCTACGCCTTCACCGACAACCTCAGCACCAGCCTGTACTACTCGAAGGTTGAAGACTACTGGCGCAAATACTACGCCAACGTCAACTGGGCTCTGCCGATCTCGGACAAACAAGGCCTGGTGTTCGACTTCAACATCTATGACACCAAGAGCGAAGGCTCGGCCGAGTACCGCGCATTCGATGGCGACAAGCTGGACAACCGCGCGTTCAGCCTGTCGGGCGCCTACAACATTGGCGCTCACACCTTCACACTGGCCTACCAGAAAGTCACCGGCGACGGCGACTACGGCTATGGCATCGACGGTGGCGGCACCATCTTCCTGGCCAACTCCGTGGCCCGTTCCGACTTCAACGCCGAAGACGAGAAGTCCTGGCAGGCTCGCTACGACCTGAACTTCGCCGAATACGGCATCCCGGGCCTGACCTTCATGACCCGTTATGTACGCGGTACCGACGCCAACGTCGCCGGCACCAGCAACGGCAAGGAATGGGAACGCGACGTCGACATCAAGTACGTGCTGCAGAGCGGCCCGGCAAAAGACCTGAGCTTCCGCGTGCGTCAAGCCACCTATCGCTCTTCCGATGGCGTCTACTACGATTCCCCATCGATCGACGAACTGCGCCTGATCGTAGAGTACCCGCTGAGCATCCTGTAAGCCTGGCTTGCAGTGCCCCGCACTTGAAAAAGCCCGGCGATCACGCCGGGCTTTTTCTTGGCTGACAAGCGTCACGCCCTGGGGCATCCTGTACGCCTTCGTTTCGCCCCCGTACAATGCGGGGTCATTTCAATGTCTTAGGCAATCGACACGGCTCACCATGCGCACCAGTCAATATTTGCTCGCCACCCAGAAAGAAACCCCTGCCGACGCAGTGGTCATCAGCCATCAGCTCATGCTGCGTGCCGGCATGATTCGCAAACTGGCCTCTGGCCTGTACACCTGGCTGCCGATGGGCTTGCGGGTTATGCGCAAGGTCGAGGCCGTGGTGCGTGAGGAAATGAACGCCGCCGGCGCCCTGGAAGTGCTGATGCCCAGCATCCAGCCCGCCGAACTGTGGCAGGAATCCGGCCGCTGGGAACAGTATGGCCCCGAGCTGCTGCGCCTGAAGGACCGGCACCAGCGCGACTTCTGCGTCGGCCCGACCCACGAGGAAGTGATCACCGACCTGGCCCGCAACGAGCTGTCCAGCTATAAACAGCTGCCGCTCAACATGTACCAGATCCAGACCAAGTTCCGTGACGAGATCCGCCCGCGCTTCGGCCTGATGCGCGGTCGCGAGTTCATCATGAAGGACGCCTACTCGTTCCATGCCGACCAGGCTTCCCTGCAGGAAACCTACGACCGCATGCACCAGGCGTATAGCAACGTGTTCACCCGCCTGGGCCTGGACTTCCGCCCGGTGCAGGCCGACACCGGCTCCATCGGTGGCAGCTATTCGCACGAGTTCCACGTACTGGCCGAGTCCGGCGAAGACGACGTGATCTTCAGCGACAGCTCCGACTACGCCGCCAACATCGAGAAGGCAGAGGCCATCCCGCGTGAAACCGTGCGCCCAGCCCCTACCGAGGAGCTGCGCCTGGTCGACACGCCAAACGCCAAGACCATCGCCCAGCTGGTGGAAAACTTCGGCCTGCCGATCGAGAAGACCGTCAAGACCCTGATCGTGCGCGGTGCCGAAGAAGGCAAGCTGGTAGCACTGATCGTGCGTGGCGACCATGAGCTCAACGAAATCAAGGCGGCCAAGCTGGAACAGGTTGCCGACCCGCTGGTCATGGCCACCGACGCCGAACTGCGCGAGGCCATTGGTGCCGGCGCCGGCTCGCTCGGCCCGCTGAACCTGCCGCTGGAAATCGTCATTGACCGCTCGGTTGCCCTGATGAGCGACTTCGGCATTGGCGCCAACATCGACGACAAGCACTACTTCGGTGTGAACTGGGAGCGTGACCTGCCGGTTCCACAGGTCGCCGACCTGCGTAACGTGGTCGAAGGCGACCCGAGCCCGGACGGCCAGGGTACCCTGGTGATCAAGCGCGGCATCGAAGTGGGCCACATCTTCCAGCTCGGCACCAAGTACAGCGAGGCGCTGAAGTGCCAGGTACTGGGCGAGAACGGCAAGCCGGTAACCCTGTCCATGGGCTGCTACGGCATCGGTGTGTCCCGCGTGGTCGCAGCTGCCATCGAGCAGAGCTACGACGAAAAGGGCATCATCTGGAACGACGCCCTGGCCCCGTTCCAGATCGCCCTGGTACCGCTGCGCTACGAAACCGAGGTGGTTCGCGAGGCGACCGACAAGCTGTACGCCGAGCTGACTGCTGCCGGTTACGAAGTGCTGCTGGACGACCGTGACAAGAAGACCAGCCCAGGCATCAAGTTTGCCGACATGGAGCTGATCGGCATCCCGCACCGCATCGTCGTCAGCGATCGCGGCCTGGCCGAAGGCAACCTGGAGTACAAGCACCGCACCGAGCAGGACGCCCAGGCGTTGCCGCTCAATGAAGTGCTGACCTTCCTGCAGGCCCGCGTTCGCCGCTGATAACCAATGCACGAGTGATCATGTTCAAGCGAAGTACCTTTCCCCTGGGGGGCGCCGCACTGTGCGGCGCTCTGCTCGTCAGCGGCTGCGCCAACCAGATGTCCCAGCGCAGCGACCATGAGGAGCGCGTCGAGCGCAAACTGCTCGAGCACACCCTGCAGATCGATGTCGGCGAGCCGAAGGTGATGGAGCTTCCGCAACGACGTGTGCGCGTGCATGAGCAGAAGCGCTTCGAAGTCACCGAATTCGAAGTCACCCGCAGCTATGACCGCTACACGCCTTACCAACCCTGGCGGGAGATCTACGAGATCCCGCTGGGTGCGGTGGCCGTGGTGGCAGGCGTGGGTGCCAACGTGGTCAATGTCTTCGCCCTGGGCAACCTCCCGGAAAGCATCACCCACGACTGGCTCAGCTACGGCGTGGACGGGCTCAACCCGTTCATGAACGTGCCGTCCAACGGCCGTGCCCAGCAGAACCTGGCCGGAATCAGCGAAGTGCAGAAAGGCAAGCGCGAGGAATCTACCAGCGTGCCCTGGAGCGAACGCCTGGTCGAGGTCAAAGCCGGCAAGATGACCCACGAGCTGACCACCGACAGGAACGGCGTGCTGCGCCTGAACCTGCTCGACAGCCCGTTCTCCGAGCAGAACCTCAACCACATCGGTACCCTGCACCTGCAGGTGCAGGATGAGGACAACGCGGTACGTGGCGATGCCAGCCTGCTGGTCAGCGCCACCCTGCGCAACAAACTGCTCGAAGCCCATGAACTGATCTTCGATGACCTCGAAGATGACGATGTCGGCCAATGGGTTCACCGGGTCAAGCGCTTGTCCGAACTCGGCCTGGAAGAAGAAGCCAGTGAAATGGAACAGAGCCTGATCGAACTGACCCGCAACGATCCGGAGTTGCAGCAGGAGTTTCTGCAGTCGCTGACCAAGGCCACTGGCCGGTTGGTGGCCGACCCGGGCGCGCAGTAACCCGCATCACGCAATACCTTGTAGGAGCGGCCTTGTGTCGCGATGGGCTGCGAAGCAGCCCCATGATTTCAGCCTTGATGCATGAATTGCCGGGGCTGCTTCGCAGCCCATCGCGACACAAGGCCGCTCCTACAGGGACCGCGTTAAATTGGCGGGCCATTTACTGAGGCGGGAACAGCTCCAGCTGCTCATGCGCCCCGCGCAAGTCGCGCAACCTCACGCCTACCCCAAGCAAGCGCACCGGCTTGCCACCACGGGCAAACGCCTGACCCAGCAACTGGCGATAACTCTCCAGGTCCCTGCCCGCCCCCGCCTGCTCCATGGTGGTCTGGCTGAAGTCATGGAACTTGACCTTGACGAAGGGTTTTTCCGGCCGGTAACTGCTGTCCATGCGGGCGATACGCTCGTTCAGGCTCTCCAGAAGTTCGGGCAGCCGTGCCAGGCAACTGGCCAGGTCCGGCAGGTCGGTGTCGTAGGTGTTTTCCACGCTGACCGACTGCCGGCGACTGTCATTGTGCACGGCACGCTCATCGACACCCCGTGCCAGCCCCCACAAACGCTCGCCAAAGCTGCCGAACTCGCGCACCAGCGCCAGACGCGACCATTCGCGCAGCTCCAGGCAGGTTTCGATACCCAACCGCGCCAGCTTGTCTGCCGTTACCTTGCCCACCCCGTGCAACCTGGCCACCGGCAGGGCGGCGACGAATGCCTCCACTTCGCCCGGGGTAATCACGAACAGGCCATTGGGCTTGCGCCAGTCACTGGCGATCTTGGCCAGGAACTTGTTTGGCGCCACACCGGCCGAGACAGTGATATGCAGGGTGCGGGCGACACGGCGGCGGATATCCTCGGCAATGCGCGTGGCGCTGCCCGAGTACCACTGGCTGTCACTTACATCCAGGTAGGCCTCGTCCAGCGACAGCGGCTCGATCAGTTCGGTGTAGTCACGGAAGATCGTGTGGATTTCCCGCGAGGCTTCACGGTAGGCCTCGAAGCGCGGCTTGACGATCAGCAGGTCCGGGCACAGCTTCAGCGCGTGCCGCGACGACATGGCCGAACGCACGCCGTAGGCACGCGCTTCATAGTTGCAGGTGGCGATCACCCCACGGCGGTCGGCCGAGCCCCCCACCGCCATGGGCCGCCCGGCCAGGCGCGGGTCGTCACGCATTTCGATCGCGGCATAGAAGCAATCGCAGTCGACGTGGATGATCTTGCGCAAGGACATGGATGACCGTCAGCACTGTAAATTCATACAGATAGTATCGCATGCGCCCTCGGGTATGCAGCCTGTGCGCGACATTGCTCGATAATCGGCCTGAAAGCCCCGTCGCGCCTGAGCTGCGGGCCATATACAGACGCTAAGAGTTTGAACAGGAAAGGTTTTTTCAGAAAAAAGCTTGACACCCACGGGTAAATCCGTAGAATTCGATCTCACAGGCGCGGGATGGAGCAGCCTGGTAGCTCGTCGGGCTCATAACCCGAAGGTCGTCGGTTCAAATCCGGCTCCCGCAACCAGATTCGAGAAAAGGCCACTGTTCACGCAGTGGCCTTTTTCTTTGCGTCAAATAATGCGCTGATAGAAATTTCAAAAAAATCAACGACTAGCGCTTGACACCCATTCTGAAAACTGTAGAATGCGCCCCACTGACGCGGGATGGAGCAGCCTGGTAGCTCGTCGGGCTCATAACCCGAAGGTCGTCGGTTCAAATCCGGCTCCCGCAACCATATTCGTCAGAACAAACCCCGCCTGTGTAACAGCAGCGCGGGGTTTGTTGTTTCTCCCCTCCTGCTTTTCGTCGCCCCCGATTCTCCCGTCCTCCAGCCAACCCGCAGGCTTGAGAGGTCGTGCCCAGGATGAACTATCTTTAACCCTGCCAGGCCGCTGAAAGCGCTCGAGGCCGGAGTAACATTGGATACGTTTTTCCTAAGGGACTTTCACTTGGCCACACTTTTCCCTCACCTCGCGCTGCATGCCCGGGGCAATCCATGACTTCGCACAACCCCGAATCCCCGGTGCCGCTTGCCACAACGCTGCCTGGTGCCGCGCAACGTTTGCCCTTGCTGGAGCGCATGAGCCGTTACCGCCAGCCCATCGGCCTGGTAGTGACACTGGTGTTGTTCACCATGGCCTTGGTCGCCTGTCGCCACCTGTTGAGCGAGTTGGACATCTATGCCTTGCACGATGCCATGCTCAGCGTGCCTACCCAGTCGTTACTTGGCGCCTTGCTGGCAACTGTGCTCGGTTTCGTGATCCTGCTTGGTTACGAGTGGTCGGCCAGCCGCTATGCCGGCGTGAAACTGCCCGCGAGCAGCCTGGTGCTGGGCGGCTTCAGCGCTTTTGCCATAGGTAACGCCATCGGCCTGTCGATGCTTTCGGGCGGTTCGGTGCGCTATCGCCTGTATGCGCGCCAAGGGGTTGGCGCAGGTGAAGTTGCACGGATGACCGTTTTTGCCAGCCTGTCACTGGGCTGCGCGCTACCGCCCCTGGCCGCCTTGGCGACCTTGAGCGACCTGCCGGCGGCCTCGGCCGCACTGGGTTTGGCGCCAGGCTTGCTGGCGGGTATCGCCATAGCGGTGTTGCTGGTGTGCAGCGTGCTGATGTTCGGCCTGTACCGCCGACGCCTGGCTGAACAACCACTGGCCAACAACCTGCTGGTACAACTGGGCCGCCGCACGCTGCGCCTGCCGGGCGCACGCCTGGCTGCCCTGCAATTGCTGATCACCGCACTGGATGTCGCCGCTGCCGCCACCGTGCTGTATCTGCTGCTGCCCGAAGCACCGCCGTTCGGTGCCTTTGTCCTGGTGTACCTGCTGGCCTTGGCCGCAGGTGTGCTCAGCCACGTCCCGGGCGGCGTCGGGGTATTCGAAGCCATACTACTGGCGGCTTTTGCCGACCAACTTGGCGCGGCGCCGCTGGCAGCGGCACTGCTGCTGTATCGGCTGATCTACGTGGTGCTGCCGCTGCTGCTGGCCTGCGCGCTGCTACTGGCCAACGAGGCCCGGCGCCTGCTGTTCGCGCAACAGGCTATCAAGGCCGCTTCCGGGCTGGCTGCACCGATCCTTTCGATCCTGGTATTCCTGTCCGGGGTGGTGCTGCTGTTCTCCGGTGCCACGCCCGAAATCGACACCCGCCTGGAGCACATGGGTTTCCTGGTTCCGCACCGCCTGATCGATGCTTCGCATTTTGGCGCCAGCCTGATCGGCGTGCTGTGCCTGCTGCTGGCCCAAGGCCTGCGCCGGCGCCTGTCCGCCGCCTGGCTGCTGACCACCGTGCTGTTGCTGGTCGGTGCCCTGCTGTCGCTGCTCAAGGGCTTCGATTGGGAAGAGGCCTGCTTGCTGACCCTCACTGCCGCCCTGCTCGCTCTGTTCCGCCGTTCCTTCTACCGTCCCAGCCGCCTGCTCGAGTTGCCGTTCTCGCCGGTGTTTCTGGTAGCCAGCGCCTGTGTGGTCGGCGCATCGGTTTGGTTGTTGCTGTTCGCCTACCAGGATGTTCCCTACAGCCATCAGTTGTGGTGGCAGTTCACCCTCGATGCCGATGCCCCGCGTGGCCTGCGCGCCGCCATGGGCAGCGCCTTGCTGCTGGCGGCCGTGGCCCTGACCTGGCTGCTGCGTACCGCACCACCGGTGATCCACTTGCCTGACGAAGAAGAGCTGCTGCGTGCCAACCGCATTCTGCTGGCATCCGACCAGCCAGATGGCGGCCTGGCGCTGACCGGTGACAAGGCGCTGCTGTTCCACCCTGGCAACAACGCCTTCCTCATGTACGCCCGTCGCGGTCGCAGCTTGGTGGCCCTGTACGACCCGATCGGCCCGGCCCAGGAGCGCGCCGAGATGATCTGGCAGTTCCGCGACCTGTGCGACCTGCACCATGCCCGTCCGGTGTTCTATCAGGTGCGCGCCGAGAACCTGCCGTTCTACATGGACATCGGCCTGACCGCGCTGAAGCTGGGTGAAGAAGCCCGGGTCGACTTGCGCCGCTTCGACCTCGAAGCCAAGGGCAAGGAGATGAAGGACCTGCGCTACACCTGGAACCGTGGCGGCCGTGACGGCCTGAGCCTGGAAATCCATGAACCCGGGCATGCCCCGCTGGCAGAGCTGAAGGAAATTTCCGACGCCTGGCTTGGCGGCAAGAACGTGCGCGAGAAAGGCTTCTCGCTGGGGCGCTTCAGCCCTGAATACCTGCAGCATTTTCGCATTGCCCTGATCCGCTTCCAAGGCCGCCCGGTGGCTTTCGCCAACCTGCTGGAAACCCATGGCAAGGAACTGGCCAGCCTCGACCTTATGCGTGCGCACCCCGAGGCCCCGAAGCTGACCATGGAATTCATGATGATCGGGCTGATCTTGCACTACAAAAGCCATGACTACGCTCGCTTCAGCCTGGGCATGGTGCCGCTTTCCGGCCTGCAGCCACGGCGTGGGGCGCCCTTGACCCAGCGCCTGGGCTCGATGGTGTTCCGCCGTGGCGAGCAGTTGTACAACTTCCAGGGGCTTCGACGCTTCAAGGACAAGTTCCAACCGGACTGGGAACCCCGTTACATGGCCGTGCCGGCCGGGCTCGACCCGCTGGTGGCACTGGCCGACACCGCCGCCCTGATCGCAGGCGGCCTGACTGGATTGGTGAAACGTTGATGACCCGACGCTTTTGGCTGTACCTGCTGGTTCCCCTGCTGTTGGCTGCCCTGGGAGGCGCGCTGGCATTCTGGTTATGGACGCGCCCGGCTCCCGAGGCACGCCTGGAACAACTGAGCATCAATGACACCCGCATCACCCGTGTGACCCCAGCCGTGCACCCCAAGGCCCGGGTGGCCATCGGCGTACCCCAGGACCAGGCGCTGACCGACAGGCAGCTGCTGGACCTGGCCCAGGCTGGCGAAGCGCAACTGGTGCAGGTGATCCTGCCGCCCAATGACTGCAGCAAACAACAACAGGCCCTGGACCAGGCCTTGGGCCAGTTACCGGAGAAGCCGACCCTGGTTGCCGGTATCGGCCCTGGCGCCGCCCAGGCCTGGCGCTGGCTGGCCAGCCAGAACAACGACAAGGCGCGGGCGATTTCCGTGGGCTTCAGCCTGGAACAGCCGGGCTGCCAGACAGCGCTGCCGAAGTCGGCCGCCCACGGCCACTGGAACGTCGCCTGGAACGACAACCCGGATGACGCCAGCGCCGCCTTCGTGCGCGACCAGGCCAATGCCGAAACCAGCATCAGTGACTACGACATCCACCTGCCACAAGTGCTCAAGGCCCAACTGACCCAGGCCCTGGTCGGCCACGACGGCAACGCCCTGGCCATTCCGGTAGTCGAGGTGCCAGCCGGGCAGACCACCGACACGGTCACCCTGTTCCTTTCCGGTGATGGCGGCTGGCGAGACCTGGACCGCGACGTGGCCGGGGAAATGGCCAAGCTTGGTTACCCGGTGGTCGGCATCGACACGCTGCGCTACTACTGGCAACACAAGACCCCGGAACAAAGCGCCGCCGACCTGTCCGAGCTGATGCAGCACTACAGACAGAAGTGGGGCACCAAGCGCTTCGTGCTGACCGGTTATTCGTTCGGTGCCGACGTCCTGCCGGCGATCTACAACCGCCTGCCGGCCGAGGACCAGCAGCGTATCGACGCGGTGATGCTGCTGGCCTTTGCCCGCAGCGGCAGCTTCGAGATCGAAGTCGAGGGCTGGCTGGGCAAGGAAGGCCAGGAAGCGCCAACCGGGCCGGAAATGGCCAAACTGCCGGCGTCCAAGGTGGTGTGTGTGTATGGCGTGGAAGAAACCGACGAGAGCGGTTGCACCGACAAGACTGCGGTGGGTGAACGCCTGAAGCTGCCGGGGGGGCACCACTTCGACGAAAACTACCCGGCACTGGCCAAGCGCCTGATCGGTGAGATCGAGACGCGCCAGGGCAAGTCGAGTGTGGCTGAGCAGAACTGATAAGGTTGCGGCCCATTCGCGGGTAAACCCGCTTCCACAGGTACAGCGCAAGCTTTGAAAGCTATGCGCATATGGGAGCGGGTACTGCCTTGAAATCTGTGTTGCCCCTCAGATCTCGACCTGGGTCCCCAGCTCGATCACCCGGTTCAGCGGCAGGTTGAAGAAGCGCAAGTTGCCGTTGGCATTCTTCAGCAGGAACGCGAACAGGTTGCCCCGCCAGCGCGACATCCCCTCCAGCCGTGAGGCGATCACGGTCTCGCGGCTGAGGAAGAAGGTGGTGCGCATCGGGCTGAAGTCCAGGTCTTCCAGGTGGCACAGCTTCAACGCCGCAGGCACGTCCGGTTCGTCCATGAAGCCGAAGTGCAGCAACACGCGGAAGAACCCATCGCCATAGGCCTCCACTTCAAAGCGTTCCTGTTCCGGCACGCGTGGCCGGTCCTCGCTGACCACCGTCAACAGCACCACCTGGCTGTGCAGCACCTGGTTATGCAGCATGTTGTGCAACAGCGCATGGGGCACCGCATCGGAGCGTGCCGTGAGGAACACCGCCGTGCCTTCGACCCGGTGCGGTGGCTGAATGCGGATACTGCTGATGAACAGCTGCAGCGGCAGCGCGCCTTCGTCGATGCGCTCCATCAGGATCTGCTTGCCACGCTTCCAGGTGCTCATCAACAGGAACAGCACAGCGCCGGCCAAGACCGGGAAGGCCCCGCCCTGGATGATCTTCGGCACGTTGGCGGCAAAGAACAGCCCATCCACCAACAGGAAACCCATCAGGATCGGCACCGCCAGCACCGGTGGCCACTTCCAAAGCAGCAGCATCACCGCCGAAACCAGGATGGTGGTCATCAGCATGGTACCAGTCACAGCCACGCCGTATGCCGCCGCCAGGGCACCGGATGACTCGAAACCGAGCACCAGCAGTACCACGCCGACCATCAGTGTCCAGTTGATCGCACCGATATAGATCTGCCCCTGTTCATCGCTGGAAGTGTGCTGGATCTGCATGCGTGGGATGTAGCCCAGCTGGATGGCCTGGCGGGTCAGGGAGAACGCCCCCGAGATCACCGCCTGCGAAGCGATCACCGTGGCCATGGTAGCCAGGCCGACCATCGGCAGCAGTGCCCAGCCCGGCGCCAGCAGGTAGAACGGGTTACGTGCAGCATCCGGGTCCTGCAGCAGCAACGCGCCCTGGCCAAAGTAGTTGAGCACCAGCGCCGGCAGCACCAGGGCAAACCAAGCCCGAGCGATCGGCTTGCGGCCAAAGTGGCCCATGTCGGCGTACAGCGCCTCGGCACCGGTCAGCGCCAGGACCACCGCACCGAGAATGGCAACGCCCATGCCGGGGTGAACCACGAAGAAGTTGACCGCCCAGGCCGGGTTGAAGGCCTTGAGCACTTCCGGGCTCTGCGATATGCCGTACACGCCCAGCGAGCCCAGCGCCAGGAACCAGGTGACCATGATCGGGCCGAACAGCTTGCCGATCTTCTCGGTGCCGTGCTTCTGCACCAGGAACAGCGCCACCAGGATCACCAGCGAAATCGGTACAACCCAGTGATCGATACCATCAAACGCCAGGCCCATGCCTTCCACCGCCGACAGCACCGACACCGCCGGCGTGATCATGCTGTCGCCATAGAACAGCGAAGCGCCGATCAACCCGCACACCACCATCAACGTACGCAACCTCGGGTAGGCCGCCGTGGCCCGCCGCGCCAGCGCGGTCAGCGCCATGGTGCCGCCCTCGCCCTGGTTGTCGGCGCGCAGGATGAACATCACGTACTTGAACGACACTACCCATAGCAGCGACCACAGGATCAGCGACAGGATCCCCAGCACGCCGTCATGGTTGACCGGCACTCCGTACCCGCCGCTGAAGACCTCCTTGAGGGTATACAACGGGCTGGTGCCGATATCGCCATAAACCACCCCGACCGCCGCCACGAGCAGGCTCAACGACCGCGTCGCCCCATGCTTCCCCTCGTGCCCGCCCTCGGCGTGACTGCTTGCCTGAACCATCGACCACTCCCGCAGACGGCCTTGCAAGGCCAGTAAAATTCCCGATGCGCCAGGTGATACTGATACCCCCGGCGCAATGGCGCGAAGCATAGCGCAGCGTTCGTCGCATTTCTGCTGGTCAAGCGACCCTGCGCTCGCTAGAATTGCGCACTTTTTGATCAGAGGCGCCAAAAGCGCCCGTCAAGATCGCCCCCGATTCCGGCCGGGCGACCTGCATTCAATACCGAGGTTAGTCATGTCCACCACGCCCGCCACCCCCAAGGTAGGTTTCGTAAGCCTGGGTTGCCCAAAAGCCCTGGTCGATTCCGAGCGCATCCTGACCCAGCTGCGCATGGAAGGCTATGAAGTCGTGCCCACCTACGAGGACGCCGACGTAGTGGTGGTCAACACCTGCGGCTTCATCGACAGCGCCAAGGCCGAGTCGTTGGAAGTGATCGGCGAAGCGATCAAGGAAAACGGCAAGGTCATCGTCACCGGCTGCATGGGTGTCGAGGAAGGCAGCATCCGTGACGTGCACCCGAGCGTGCTGTCGGTCACCGGCCCGCAGCAGTACGAGCAGGTGGTCAACGCCGTGCACGAAGTGGTGCCGCCACGCCAGGATCACAACCCGCTGATCGACCTGGTGCCGCCGCAGGGCGTCAAGCTGACCCCGCGCCATTATGCGTACCTGAAGATTTCCGAAGGCTGCAACCACAGCTGCAGTTTCTGCATCATCCCGTCGATGCGCGGCAAACTGGTCAGCCGCCCGGTCGGCGAAGTGCTGAGCGAGGCCGAGCGCCTGGTCAAGGCCGGGGTCAAGGAGATCCTGGTGATTTCCCAGGACACCAGCGCCTACGGCGTCGACGTCAAGTACAAGACCGACTTCTGGAACGGCCGCCCGGTCAAGACCCGCATGCTCGAGCTGTGCGAAGCCCTGAGCAGCCTGGGTGCCTGGGTACGTCTGCACTACGTGTACCCGTACCCGAACGTCGACGACGTGATCCCGCTGATGGCCGCCGGCAAGATCCTGCCGTACCTGGATATCCCGTTCCAGCACGCCAGCCCGAAAGTGCTCAAGGCCATGAAGCGCCCGGCCTTTGAAGACCGCACCCTGGCACGTATCAAGAACTGGCGCGAGCAGTGCCCGGAGCTGGTGATTCGCTCCACCTTCATCGTCGGCTTCCCGGGCGAGACCGAGGAAGACTTCCAGTACCTGCTGGACTGGCTGACCGAAGCCCAGCTGGACCGCGTGGGCTGCTTCCAGTACTCGCCGGTGGAAGGCGCCCCGGCCAACGACCTGGGCCTTGAAGAAGTGCCGGACGACGTCAAGCAGGACCGCTGGGACCGCTTCATGGCCCACCAGCAGGCCATCAGCGCCGCCCGCCTGCAACTGCGTATCGGCAAGGAAATCGACGTGTTGATCGATGAAGTGGAAGAGCAAGGTTCGGTTGGCCGCAGCTTCTTCGATGCCCCGGAAATCGACGGCAGCGTGTTCATCGATGGCGACCACGGCTTCAAGCCGGGTGACAAGGTACGTTGCCGCGTGGTGGATGCCGACGAATACGACATGTGGGCTGAACCCATCTAACGCAGCAGCAAACTGAAAAGCCCCTGCCCCGCCATTCCCCACAAGGAACTCCCGGGCCAGGGGCTTTTTCGTCAGAACGCGTGAAAAAGCATCAGGCCGCCCTCTGCATCCGGGCTGGCATCCGAGAAGCCTTTGACTGCATAGAGTTGCACTTTCCACTGCTGGTTGAGCTTGTGTGTCAGGAACAGGGTAAGTTCCTTGATCTGCGCCCCCGTCGAAACGACTTTCTGCCGCCAGTCGTAGGAGGCACCCGCCGAAGTACCTGCAGCCACGGGCATGGCAAAGCCGAGACTGGCAAATATCGGGTCGTCGAAATCACTGTCGGGCGGGTCGCCGAACTTCTTCCAGCCCAAGGTCGCGAAACCGGTCACCGGGCCAAAGGCCTTGGCGATGTCGACCTGGCCGGTGTAGTCGTATTCACCGGTGCCCAGGCACTGGTCTTCATCGGCAGTGGGGAATTTGACCTTGCCGATCAGGTCCAGCATCAGGCCACCGTCACTGCCGTCGAGCAGGGCGTAACCGGCGCTGGCAACCGTGTCTCCCAGCCCGCTTTCCACATCCCGGCAGCCACCGGGCAAGGGGTCACCATTCGGGCCCACTTCAGGGTTGGTGATGCGCAGCCAGGGCACAGTGACCTTGTAGGTCATTGGGCCGGTTTCATACTTGCCGACCACGGGGATGTACCAGATTTCCGAGGTTGTACCCGTGCCATAGTCGCCACTTGAATAGTCCATACCTATGGCGGCGCTGAAGGTATCGCCCAGGACCGACGCGCTGGCGCATGACAGCAAGCAGGCGAAAAGAGGGAGCGTGGGTCTCATCTGCACCTCGGTATCCCGGACGGGAAGGGTGATCGCACTTACCCAGCCTAGTTGCCTAATGCCCGGATCGCTCTGGATGCTCCACTTTTTCGGCTTTCTCTACTGTCTCGGGTCTTTCGACCTTTTCGACCTTCTCTACTTTCTCGACCTTCTCTACTTTCTCGACCTTCTCAACTTTTTCTACCTTCTCGACTTTCTCAGGCTTTTCGATCTTCTCGACCTTCTCGACTTTCTCAGGCTTTTCGATCTTCTCGACCTTTTCGGGCTTCTCGGCTTTCTCGATCTTCTCTACTTTTTCTACTTTCTCTACCTTTTCAACCTTCTCTGCTTTTTCAATTTTTTCCACCTTTTCGAGCTCGACCTTCTCTACCCGGTCAGAGCTTCCGCTATTGCTGCTCTCGGGTCGCTCCATGGTGTCGACATGTTCCGACTTTCCGGACTTGTCCACGCGTTCAGTACCGTCCCGACCACTGGAATCGTCAACACCGCCGTGCCCGCTGTGGTCATCACTGCTTTCAATGCGATCACTGGTCGCATCTCGTCCGCCGTGCCCGCTATTGCTGGAACCTTCAGCGTCACGGGTGCCGTGCCCGCTGCCACGCCCCGAATGCCCCCTGTCCGAGTTGTCGGCACGGCCGTCATCGAACTCCACGCGGGTTGCCCGCAGCTCGTGCTTGCCATTGAAGACCCCGCTCACCCGCACACGTTGATCGAGCGCCAATGCCGCGGGCTGCTTGCCGACGATCACGGTACCCTGCCCCAGCGTCACCTTGATGCCTGCCACCACCAGTTGTTGAGCGTGGCTGCGCTGTACCAGCCCCTCGATCACCGCCGTCTGCACACGGCCAGCAAAAGGCAGGCTCGGGTCTGGGCGGGTTTGCGCCACTTCCAGCTGGCGTCCGGTCCACTGCCCACGTACCAGCACTTCCCTCGCAGGTGCCACACGGGTTCCCAGCTTCAGCCCCTGGAGGCTGCCGGCACGGTCTACCGCACCGATGGCACTGGCTTCCCTGAGCCCCGGCGCCCGTTCGATACGGCTGGCTACCACTTCGCCCCTAGCATCGCGCAGGCCACTGACCCTGACCGGATCGCCCGGGCGCAACCCTTCAGCCACCCGCGCCCCTGCAGCTAGCCGCACAGGTTGGCCCATGACCCGCAGGGGGGCCGATGCATTGGGCAGTGCCGTCAGCGGCCCTTCGTAAACGTTGAGGATCGAGATGCGCCCTGCTTGCAGGCCGCGTTTGCCGGCAAATGCCTCAACCGCGACAACCTGGCCGATTGCCAGGTGAGCGGTACTGGCAGGCGCACCGTTTTCACTCACCGGTACGTCCTTGCCAAAGTGCACTTCCAGGCCATTGACGCAGATCGAGGCGAACCCGGTAATGGTGCCGACGATGCCCGTGCCACCGGTACCACCCGGGCGCAGGATCGGTGCGCCGGTACCACCTGCCCCACCGTGATCGATGAAGGTACCGTCCACACCGTCGGCCACCGCACCGGTCCCGCCCGTGCCGCCGGGACGCTGCGGCAGCGGCGCACCGGTGCCACCCACTTCGCCGTTTTCGCTGCGTACACCGGTACCACCGACACCGCCCGTCCTGGCCCCGGTACCACCAATACCGCCGGGAAACTGCAAGCCCGCCGCCCCCGCCATACCCACTTCGTCACGGCTGACACATACCGGTGCTGCGGCCACTTCGGCAGGCGCCACCAGGTTCAGCCCGAAACCCAGGACCAGTGTGACCACACTGAGGCAGCGCGCGAGGGAAGTCATGGGTCGGATGTCTTCGACAAATCGGGGTCGGTAGCTTCAGTGTAGAAATAAAGCCCTACCGTGATGCGCTGACGTTGCTCGGCGCTGGGCACATTGGCATCTTCCAGGCCTGATGCGAGCCGGCTGAAGGCAAGCAGCATCTGCATGCCGTCCTTGTCCACCGCTGCACGCAAATGGTCGACGCTGGCCGGGCTCAAGGCGTCGTAGTGCACACTGCGTTCAAAGAACGGCTGGCCGTCCCCACTCAGGTTGTGCACTGCTGCGCAGGCATGGTCATGCAGGTTGTGGCCAAAGTACGCGGCCTTTTCGTCGAAGCCCTTCTGCGGCACGAATGCCTGGGCTTCCAGGTGGACACAGTCCTGGTCGTCGAGCCGGACGATACCCAGGCGCAACCACTCATCCAGCACCACCCGCCCGCGGATGTCGGTGCTGATCTTCGCCACCAGCGCATCGAAGGAACGATCGCCGCCAACGCTCGCCAGACGCGGCAACGGCAGCGCCTGGCCAGGCTCCGAGCAGAACGGCTTGCCAGTGGTCCACATATTGACCAACTGTGCACCTAACGTAATGTTTGCCGGCAGCGCGGCGAGCGATGTGCCCCCCTCGCTACGCAAACGCCGGACATCCTTGCGATGCACGCCCGTGAGCAGGCTGATGCGGCTGTCGGTCGGCACTGTACCTTCCAGGCGAAACTCGCGATGGGCCACATCGACGAACACTTCCTTGAGCAGGTCGGCGAACATCGTGTAGGTGACCCCTTTGCGCAGCATCAGGCGCACCAGAGGACGCATGACACGCCGCAGTGCGCTTAACATCGAAGGGGGGATGGTAGGCGATTGCATTGAGCGCATTCCTTGACAGATGAACCCAGTATACGACGCGGGAAAAGATCCCACACCAACTGTGACCATATCCCTGACGAGATAAGGGATAGTCGTCGGCGCTCATTGCATTCGCGTTCAGTGGGGCTGCCGTGTATCCGAACCTGGCCTCATACAGGCCCGCCCCGTGGGCGCTGCATGAGACCGTTCAGAGCCAGTCAGCTCCTGCTGTTGTCATCACCCGGTTCGCCACCCAGATGGTCGCCACGATCATCACCAGGTTCACCACCAACGTGATTGCCGTGGTCATCGCCAGGCTCACCGCCAACATGATTGCCATGATCGTCCCCGGGCTCACCGCCAACGTGATTGCCATGATCGTCACCGGGCTCACCGCCAACGTGATTGCCGTGATCGTCCCCAGGCTCACCGCCAACGTGATTGCCATGATCGTCACCCGCTTCAGCGTGGTTGCCGCTGCGCCCAGAGTTCGAGGAGCCGTCATGGCCGCGCCCACTGTTGCCGGCATGGCCATCTCCATCCCCACCAGCGCCGCGACCGCCGCCCTCACCGCCATGGCCGCCACCACCACCGCCGTGACCACCACCGCCACCGCCATGGCCGCCACCACCACCGCCGTGACCACCACCGCCACCACCGTGGCCTCCACCGCCGCCACCGTGACCACCGCCGCCGCCACCATGGCCACCACCACCACCATGGCCACCACCATGGCCACCACCACCACCACCATGGCCACCACCATGGCCACCACCATGGCCACCACCACCTCCGTGACCGCCTCCACCACCACCATCCTTGGCGTAGGCGCTGGAGCCATTGGAAATCGAGTCAGGGACCAGAACGATGGAAGTCGACAGCACGCCAGCAACGGCAGCCGCCAATATCGCTTTTTTGAACAGCACATGGATTTGCATATTTCGTCTCCAGGTCGTCGCCGTGAGAACGCCAAATCAAGCCGGGAATCCTGTGTCAGGTTCTTGCTTTTCATTTTGTGGGAATTTTTCCCACAGGAAATTAATAGACCGCCAAACCCCGAGATTCAAGCAGCGCACGGAGAAGCCGACCGGTGGTTGACCTGCTATGTTTGCCTTATCGTCATGGAGGAACACCGGCATGCATTCGGTACTGACGCTGCAAACCCCGCGCTTGAGTGACTACGGCGAACTGGTACAGGTGTGGGAAGAATCGGTACGCGCCACCCACGACTTCTTGCCGGATAGCTATATTGCCTTGCTGCGCGACCATGTGCTGCTTCGCTACCTCGACGCAGTGATGCTGATCTGCTGCAAGGACCGCCAACGCATCTGTGGTTTCGCCGGTGTTGCCAACGGGCGCGTGGACATGCTGTTCGTCGCACCGGACTACCGTGGCAAAGGGGTTGGCAAGCGCCTGCTGCACTATGCGATCGACGAACTGAATGCCGAGCGCCTGGACGTCAATGAACAAAACCCGCAAGCCCTGGGCTTCTACCTGCATGAGGGCTTCGAGGTGATCGGCCGTTCGGAAACCGACGGCCTGGGGCAACCCTACCCGCTGCTGCACATGCGCCTGCGCAAAACGGCGTAAATGACACAGATTCCCAGCCCCTCTGCCGCGCGGGCAGGTACAATGCAGGTCTTTCCCTGCCTTTGCGAATTACCGTCATGTCCGAACCCGTCCGCCTGTCCAAACGCCTTATCGAGCAGCTTGGCTGCTCCCGCCGCGAGGCCGAGTTGTATATCGAAGGCGGCTGGGTCACGGTCGATGGCGTGGTGGTCGAGCAACCGCAGTTCAAGGTCGAGCAGCAGCGCGTCGAACTGCTGCCGGGTGCCCGTGCCGAAACGCTGGAACCAGTAACCCTGCTGCTGAACCAGGCGGCCAACGTGGACAGCGAAACCGCCCGCGCCAGCATGAACATGGGCAACCTCAGCGAAACCCACCGCGAAGGCGTGCGCGCACTGCACGGGCATTTTGCCCGGCAGGCCTGCGTGGCGCCGCTGGAGCGCGGTGCCAGCGGCCTGCAGGTATTCACCCAGGACTGGCGGGTAACCCGCAAGATCGAAGCCGACCTGCGCCGCCTGGAACAGGAATTCATCGTTGAAGTGCGCGGCGAGACCACACCCCAGGCGCTGGAACGCCTGGCACGCGGTGCCACCCGCAATGACCGCGAGCTGCCTAAAGCCAAGGCCAGCTGGCAGAACGAGACCCACCTGCGCATGGCCCTGAAAAACCCGCAGCCCGGGCAGATCGCCGAGCTGTGCGCCTACCTGCGCCTGGAGCTGGTAGGCATGCGCCGCATTCGCCTGGGCGGCGTGTCTATGGGCAAGCTGCCCCTGGGCCAGTGGCGCTACCTGGCCACTACCGAACGTTTCTAAGCAATACGCCGCGCCGCAGGTGCGGCACCTGAACAGGATTCTGCAACAATGAACCACAACGACGTCCTGCGCAGCCTGCGCTACATGCTCAAGGTGAATGACGCCAAGATGGCCGAAATCATCGGGCTATCCGGCCTCGACGTGCATCCCCTGGTGCTGGCCACCTACCTGAAGAAGGAAGACGAGGAAGGCTTCGTGCGTTGCCCGGAACGGGTCATGGCGCACTTTCTCGACGGCCTGGTGATCTACCGCCGCGGCAAGGATGACAGCCGCCCGCCGCAGCCGATCGAGCTGCCGGTGACCAACAACCTCATCCTCAAGAAGCTGCGGGTGGCCTTCGAGCTCAAGGAAGACGACCTGCATGCCATCCTCAAGTCGGTCAACTTCCCGGTCAGCAAGCCCGAGCTCAGCGCACTGTTCCGCAAGGCCGGCCATGACAACTACCGCCCGTGCGGCGACCAGTTGCTGCGCAACTTCCTCAAGGGCCTGACCCTGCGCGTGCGCGGCTGATTGGCCATGCAGCATTCGGTTACCCCGGTCGGCATCATCCGCTCCTGTTTCAAGGAGAAGTTCGCCATCCCGCGCCAGCCGCAACTGGCGCCCGCCGCACGCGGTGTGCTCGAGCTGCTGCCGCCGTTCGACCAGGGCGATGCGGTCGAGGGGCTGGAACAGGTCAGCCATGTCTGGCTGCTGTTCCTGTTCCACCAGGCACTGGAAGACAAACCTCGCCTGAAGGTGCGGCCACCGCGCCTGGGTGGCAACAAGAGCATGGGTGTGTTCGCCACCCGCGCCACTCACCGGCCCAATGGCATCGGCCAGTCGGTGGTGCGCCTGGAAGGCGTGGAGCTAGGGCGCCTGCTGCTGTCTGGTATCGACCTGCTCGACGGTACGCCGGTGCTGGACATCAAACCGTATGTGCCGTACGCCGATAGCATCCCTGGCGCCAGCAACCAGATGGCCAGCCAAGCGCCTGCCGCGATCGCCGTGCAGTGGGGCGACAACGCCCTGCCCCAGGCCCGCGAACATGCACTGCGCCTGGGTGAACCGCTAGTGGAGCTGATCGAGCAGTGCCTGGCGCAGGACCCACGGCCGGCCTACCAGGTGCCACCGGCCGAGCGGGTGTATGGGGTGAAGTTTTGGGATGTGCAAGTAAGGTGGCATTACCCGCAGCCGGACGTGATCCGGGTGCTGGAGGTGGTGAAAGATTGAAGATCACAGGCCCGGCCCTATCGCCGGCAAGCCAGCTCCCACAGGGACCTCACAATGCTCACGCCTGTGGTGGCCCTGTGGGAGCTGGCTTGCCGGCGATAGGGCCGGGCCTGAAAGCACAATAATCACCCACAAAAAAGGCGACCCTGAGGTCGCCTTTTTCTTTTCACCATCCCGCGATCAACGAGCCGGGCCTTCAGCCACGCCCAGGTCGTCGGTCGGACGGGTATCGACCAGCGGCGCACCACCGGAGGCCAGCTCCGATGCCAGCTTGTCGTCGTCCATTTCCTTCACCCACTTGGCCACGACCACGGTGGCAACGGCGTTGCCAACCAGGTTGGTCAGCGCGCGGGCTTCGGACATGAAGCGGTCGATGCCGAGGATCAGCGCCAGGCCGGCAACCGGCAGGTGGCCAACGGCCGACAGGGTGGCGGCCAGGACGATGAAGCCCGAACCGGTAACACCGGCAGCACCTTTGGAAGCCACCAACAGCACCAGCAGCAAGGTGATCTGGTGAGTGATGTCCATGGTGGTGTCAGTGGCCTGGGCGATGAACACCGCAGCCATGGTCAGGTAGATCGAGGTGCCATCGAGGTTGAACGAGTAACCGGTCGGGATCACCAGGCCAACCACCGACTTCTTCGCACCCAGGCGCTCCATCTTGGCTAGCATGCGTGGCAGGGCCGACTCCGAGGACGAAGTACCCAGCACGATCAGCAGTTCTTCACGGATGTAGCGGATCAGCTTGAGGACACTGAAGCCGTGGGCGCGGCAGATACCGCCCAGCACCACCAGCACGAACAGCAGGCAGGTGATGTAGAAGCAGGCCATCAGGTAGCCCAGTTGCACCAGCGAGCCAACGCCGTACTGGCCGATGGTGAAGGCCATTGCACCGAAGGCACCGACCGGGGCCAGTTTCATGATCATGTTGATGATGTTGAACATGACATGGGCGAAGCGGTCGATCATGTCCAGCACCGGCTTGCCATAGCTGCCCAGGCGGTGCAGGGCGAAGCCGAACAGCACGGAGAACATCAGCACTTGCAGGATGTCGCCGTTGGCGAAGGCGCCGACCACGGTGTTCGGGATGACGTTGAGCAGGAAGCCGACAGTGGTCTGCTGCGCGCCGGCGGCGGCGTAGGCAGCCACGCTGCTGGCGTTCAAGGTGCTGACATCGATGTGCATGCCAGCGCCCGGCTTGACCACGTTGACAACGACGAGGCCGATGATCAGGGCGACCGTGGAGACGATTTCGAAGTACAGCAGCGCGTAGCCGCCAGTCTTGCCGACCGACTTCATGCTCTGCATGCCGGCGATGCCGCTGACCACGGTGCAGAAGATGATCGGGGCGATGACCATCTTGATCAGTTTGACGAAGCCGTCCCCCAAGGGTTTGAGGGCGACGCCCGTCTCCGGATAGTAGTGGCCGAGCAGGATACCGATGGTGATGGCGACCAACACCTGGACATACAGTGATTTGTACAGCGGCTGACGTGTCGTCATGGCTAATTTTCCTCAAGTGTGCCGGTTCACCCTTCCCAGGGCGATGGGGCACCTGAATCGCTAACCCTCCTGCACCCGGAGGGATTTGTCGTTGTGTTCGAGCTGCCTGGGCAGGCCTCTGCGAGGATCAATAGCAAGGGTGGTGCCAAAATGCCCACGAAGGGTGCAAGTGCCGTATTTGCGAGGGATAAACGCCCAACGACGGGGCGAATTGCCTGAGGAAGGCTGGCGGATTTCCGCCCGGTGGCGGGATTTGTACAGGGGCATTGGCGGGAATCCGCCCATTGTGGTTTGCCTGTTCCGGCGCGGGTAAACCCGCGAAGAGGCCGGCCAAGCCAGCAAATCACTCGAGGTTGAAGGTAATCCTGAACGCAGCGCCCCCCAGAGGAGAATCCCCCAGGCTCAGCTCGGCGTCATAGCTGTCGACGATATCCTTGACCACCGCCAGCCCGATCCCCTGCCCCGGGTGCTGGCTGTCCAGCCGCTCCCCACGCTCCAGAATCCGCTCACGCTGGTCCGCCGGCACCCCCGGCCCGTCGTCCTCGATGCACAAGGTCAACTGCCCAGGCGCCTGCTCCAGGCTCACGCGCACCTGGCGCAAGCTCAGGCGGTAGGCGTTCTCCAGCAGGTTGCCCAGCAGCTCCAGC
The DNA here is from genome assembly GCF_015168335.1 of Pseudomonas shirazica. NCBI lineage: Bacteria > Pseudomonadati > Pseudomonadota > Gammaproteobacteria > Pseudomonadales > Pseudomonadaceae > Pseudomonas > Pseudomonas shirazica. The sequence continues at coordinate 772,288 of NZ_CP063456.1, read as the reverse complement.
AACGCGCCCTGCTCCATCGGCACCTGCGCCGCATCGGGCAGTTGCAGGGTCACGTCCACCCGCTTGTCCCGGTACACCTTGGCCAAGGTGCTGCACAGGCTTTCGAGCAACGGCCGCAGCAACACGCTGTGGCGTACCAGGCCGCTCTTGCGCAGGCTGGCGCGTTGCAACTGGTAGTCGATCTGCTGGCTCATGCGCTCGATCTGGCTCTGCAGCACGCGCGCCTGCTCGCGCTCGCCGCTACGCTGCTGCAGGCTTTCGCCCACCCCTTGCAACACCGCCAGCGGCGTCTTCAGGCTGTGCGCCAGGTCATCGAGCGAATCACGGTAGCGCTGACGCTGCTCGCGCTCGCTGCGCAACAGGCGGTTCAGCGAGCCGGTCAGACGCAGCAGCTCCCGTGGGTGTTCGCCGCTCAGGCCATCCCGCACTCCCGACTCCACGTCGTCCAGCTCGCGACTGAGCCGGCGCAACGACCGCAAGCCCCAGGTCAAACCGGCCCACAGCAGCACCAGCAGCGCCAGCAAGGCCGCGCCAAAGCCCAGGTAGAGCTTTTCGCGCAGGCCATCAAGGGTGTGCTGGTACTCGCGCACAGGTTGCAAGGCAACGATGCTATAGGCGGCGCTCTGGCCACCTAGCAGCTTGATCTCGACGTCGTACACAAAGAACTCTTCGCCGTCGGCCTGGTGAATGCGGGCGAATTCGTTGCCGCGGCCGTCGTAGCGTGGGCGGTAGTTGATGTTTTGCGCGGCGGTTGCCCGCGACTGCCAGACCAGCTTGCCGTCGCGGTCGAAGATATAGCCGAGCAAGCCGGTGTACGGCAGGTTGTAGCGCTCGTCCGGCAGCAGCGTCGGCATCTGCAATTGGCCGTGTTCGATACGCGCTGCGGAAATCAGCGTGGTCACATCCGAGGCCAGGCGTTGTTCGATCGACTCCTGCAGGGCCAGGCTGAAGGCCTTCTGCAAGGCCGGCAGCAACGCCAGCATGAACAGCAGCGCCAGCACCGCGGCCGCCAGCATCAGGCGCACCCGCAGCGAACGGATCATCGGCAGCGCTCGGTGAACAGGTAGCCCAGGCCGCGCACAGTGTCGATCGGTTTGAAGCCGTGCTCGCCCTCGAGCTTGCGCCGCAAGCGGCCGACCAGCACTTCGATGACATTGGGGTCGCGTTCCTCGTCACCTGGGTACAGCTGCTCCATCAGGCGGTCCTTGGCCACCACCTGCTGGTGATGGCGCATGAGGTATTCGAGGATGCGGTATTCGTAGGCGGTCAGGGCCAGGGGCTGCTCGTCCAGCGTCGCCTGCTTGCGGTTGAGGTCGAGCACCAGCGGGCCGGCGGCAATGGTCGACTGGGTGAAGCCGCTGGAGCGGCGCAGCAGGGCGTTCAGGCGTGCCTCGAGTTCTTCGAACTGGAACGGCTTGACCAGGTAGTCGTCGGCACCGGCGGCCAGGCCCTCGACCTTGTCCTGCCAGTTGCCGCGGGCGGTGAGGATGAGAATGGGGAAGGTCTTGTCCTGGCTGCGCAGGCGCGTGATCAGTTCCAGCCCGCTGATGCCGGGCAGGCCCAGGTCGATGATGGCCAGGTCGAAGTGGTATTGCCCGGCCTGGTAAAGCGCCTCCTCGGCATCGGCGACCGCCTCGACCACATGGCCGCCTTCGCCCAGGCGGGTGTAGAGGTGATGGCGAAGCAGGGCTTCGTCCTCGACCACCATCAGTTTCATGTGCAGCTCCTTGATATGTATTGCCTGTACCGGCCTCTTCGCGGGCACGCCCGCTCCCACAGGGATCGCACAGGCTCCAAGGCTCGTGCAGTACCTGTGGGAGCGGGCGTGCCCGCGAAAGGGCCGGTACAGGATAACCCGGCTCGCCCGTCAGAACTTGTAGCTTGCAGCCAGGTAGGTCTGCGCGCTGCTGGTCAGGCGCAGGGTGCCGTCCTTCGGCCCGCCGTGCGCACCCACTTCGGTAGCAGCATTGGTACGCAGGTAACGGTAGCCCAGTTCCACCGAAGCCTTGTCGGTGATGTCCTGGATCACGCCGGCCTGCAGGCCATAGGCGTAACCGTAGTCGGTATCCCGGCTGGCCCCCGGCGAGTCCTGGGTCAGCTTGGTCACGCCCAGGCTGCCGCCGCCGAACAGCTTGGTGGTATCTCCCACCGGCAGGAACAGGTCGTAGCTGCCCAGCAGGTTTTCCTGGCGCAGCTTCAGGCCGCTGTGGTCGCCCGAGACATTGTCGTAAGTCATGTAGTAGCGGCCCTGGTCATTGATCTTGCCCACTCGCACGCCCCAGGTGTCGTCCTTGCCGATGATGCCGTCGGCGTTGAGGTGGTCGGTGTTGCGCTGCAGCAGGCCGGACTTGCGAACCTTGTCGCTGGTCTGGCCGTAGGTCAGGCTGGCGAAGTTGTCGTCAGCGGCCTGTGCGGTGGTAATGCCAGCGGCGCAGACGGCCATGGCGGCAAGCAGGGTGTTGAAGGTTTTCATGGCTGGATACTCCAGTTGAGTGCGCTGTTTCGGTCTGGAAGCTAGAGTAAGCAGGGCACCCTGAACCGCGACTGAACCCTGGCTGAACCCCGGCTGAACGAACCGTTTGAAGAACAAGGAGTAGTGACCATGCGCGCCCTGCTGGCCTTGACCCTGATGTGCAGCGCCGCCCTCGCCCAAGCGGCGGTACAAACCCGCGAGATCCCCTACCAGGACGCCGACGGCAATCGCCTGGTCGGCTACTACGCCTATGACGACGCCATCGAAGGCAAGCGCCCCGGCATTGTCGTGGTGCATGAATGGTGGGGGCTGAACGACTATGCCAAGCGCCGCGCCCGCGACCTGGCAGCACTGGGCTACAACGCCCTGGCCATCGACATGTATGGCGACGGCAAGCAAACCGAGCACCCTGCCGACGCCAAGGCATTCATGACAGCAGCGATGAAAGACCCCAAGGCCGCGGAGCGGCGCTTCGATGCCGGCCTTGAACTACTGAAACTGCAGCCGAACACCAACAAGCACCAGTTGGGGGCGGTCGGTTATTGCTTCGGCGGCAAGGTGGTACTGGATGCCGCACGCCGCGGCGAAAAGCTGGACGGCGTGGTGAGCTTCCATGGCGCACTGGCCACCCAGACCCCGGCCAGGCCTGGGGTGGTACGCGCGGAGATCCTGGTCGAGCACGGCGCGGCAGACAGCATGGTTACTCAGCAGCAGGTGGAGGCATTCAAGGCCGAGATGGATGCAGCCAAGGTCAACTATGAGTTTGTCAGTATCGAAGGGGCCAAGCATGGGTTTACCAACCCGGATGCAGACCGGCTGAGCCATGGCGAGCATGGCGGGCCGGATATCGGCTACAACAAGGCGGCGGATGAAAGATCGTGGGCGGATATGCAGGCGTTCTTCAAGAAGGTGTTCAAGTAAACAACGCGAGGGGCCGCTTTGCGGCCCAATCGCCGGCAAGCCAGTTCCCACAGGGGCCGCGCAAAGCTTGGGCCGTGCCCTGTACCTGTGGGAGCTGGCTTGCCGGCGATTGGGCTGCAAAGCAGCCCCTGCGATCCGATCTCCCACACCGTCGCCTCGGCTGGCACAATACCCCCCCATGAACACACTCCCCGCCTGCTGCGCCCCGCTCCAGCACCACTGGCCCCTGCCCCGCCCCCTACCCGGCGCAGTGCTGGTCAGTTGCTACTTCGACCCCACCCGCCTGGCACCCGACGACTTCCAGCGCGCCGGCGTCGTGCCAGGCGCCAGCCTGCAGCGCTCGGTGGCCAAGCGTCAGGCCGAGTACCTGGCTGGCCGGGTATGTGCCCGCGCCGCGCTGCAGCGCCTGGACGGCCGTGACTACGTGCCCGGCACCCACGAGGACCGCTCACCCATCTGGCCCGCCGGCATCCACGGCTCGATCACCCACGGTAAAGGCTGGGCTGCTGCCGTGGTTGCTGCCGAGGGCAGTTGCCAGGGCCTGGGCCTGGATCAGGAAGCGTTGCTGGATGACCAGCGTGCCGAGCGACTGATGGGCGAAATCCTCACCCCGCCCGAGCTCGAACGCCTCGACCGCCGCCAGCCAGGCCTTGCAGTCACCCTGACCTTCTCGCTGAAGGAAAGCCTGTTCAAGACGCTCTATCCGCTGACCCGCCAGCGCTTCTACTTCGAGCATGCCGAAGTACTGGACTGGTCCGCCGAAGGCCTGGCCCGCCTGCGACTGCTCACCGACCTGTCGCCGCAGTGGCGGCATGGCGCCGAACTGCAGGGCCAGTTCTGCCTGCAGGACGGCCACCTGCTCAGCCTGGTCAGCGTCTGACCGTCACAGCGGTGCCTGCTGCCGTGGCCAGTTCAGGCTGAAGCAGGCACCACCCAGCGCGGCGCTGCGCCCCACTGTGGCGCGCCCCGCGTGCCAGTAGATGATCCGCCGCACGATCGACAAGCCCAGGCCATGCCCGCCCGAAGCGCGGGTACGGCTGTCGTCGAGGCGGGTGAACGGTGTGAAGATACGGTCCCAGACGCCCTCGGGGATCCCCGGGCCGTCATCCTCCACATCAATGCGGCAGCGTTGCTGCCCCAACTGGTAGCTCAGGCGCACCTCGGCCTCGGCGTGACGCATGGCGTTGCCCACCAGGTTCTGCAGCGCCCGGTGCAGGTAGCGCGGTTCAGCTTCGACCCAGGCGCCTTCGCCATCGGCGCCCTGGCACTCACCGCGCACCACCCTTACCTCGGCACGCAACGGCGCGAGTTCTTCGATCACCCGGTCGAGCAAGGCATCCAGGTCTACCCGCTCGAACTTCAGCGCCGGCGCGCCCTGCTCCAGGCGGGCGTAGGTGAGCATCTCGTCGACCAACTTGTCGAGGTCCTGGATATCGCCATCCATGCCCGCCAGGTGCTTGGCCCGGGCCTGCTCGGTGGTGGCACTTTCGATCATCTCCAGGCCAAAGCGCAGACGTGCCACTGGCGTGCGCAGCTCGTGGGAAACCGCCCGCACCAGTTCGCGTTGCATGGTCAGCGAGCGCTGCAGGTGCTCGGCCATGCCGTTGAAGGCCGCGGCCAGACGCCCCACCGAGTCGGCGCCGCCGGCCGGCACGCGGGTGTCCAGGCTGCCTTGGGCGATGCGCGTGGCGGCAATCTCCAGGCCCGACACGCGCCGCTCCAGTTGGCGTACCAGCAGGTAGACCACCAGGCCGATCAGGCACAGACCAAGAAAGGTTATCAGGATCAGCAACTGCGGCGGATAGGGGTTGAGCTGGTATAGCGGGCCGATTTCCAGCACCCAGGGCGAACCCGCCAGCCCGGCGAACACACGGATCGAGTCGCCATCCTTGCCCAGGGCCATGACCGTATCGCCCTCCTCGACCCGGCGCCGCTGGTCATCGTCCAGGCTCACCCGCTCGATGCGCTGCAAGGCCACGCCAAAGCCGAAGCCCTTTTCTTTCTTGATCTGTGCCAGGCGCTGCTGCTGTTCGGTCACCGGGTAGCGCACCAGTTCGTCGGCCAGCAGATAGAGGGTGGCCCGCGCCAGTTGCTCGCTGATCTGTTTGATCTGCGCCACAAGCATCAGGTCTTCCTGGCCGACCTTGCGTAGCACCTCGGCCGCATGCGGGCCGGTCTTCTCGACCACCACCAGCCCGCGGTACAGGCGCGCCCGCTGACCGCCATCGAGTGTGCGCGCGGTCATGGGCTGCAGCGCCAGTGGCACGCCGAGCAGGCGCTCCCAGATCAGCAGCGAGCGCTTGCGCTCGGTATCGTTCTGCAGCGCCAGGTTGTCGGCCATCAGGCTGAAGGTGCCCTGGGCCAGGCCTTCTCGGTGCTGGGCGGCACGCACTTCGTTGACCAGGTGCAGGCTGAGTACACCGAGCAGGGCCACCAGCACCAGCACGGCCAGCATGCCGCCATAGATACGCAGGAAGATCGAATTGTTCATGGGGCCTCGCCGACGAACAGGTAGCCCTTGCTGCGAAGTGTCTTGATCAGCCTTGGCTGGAGCGGGTCGTCGCCGATCTTTGGGCGGATCTTGGAAATGCGTATGTCGATGGAGCGGTCCTGCCCGTCGTAGCCGACCCCCCGTAGCGCGGTGAAGATCTGCTCGCGCGTCAGCACCCGGCCGGCATTGCTGGCCAGCAGCCAGAGCAGGTCGAATTCGGCGCCGGTCAGCTCTATCAGCTGTTCGCCCAGGCGCGCCTCGCGCAGGCGATTGTCGATGCGCAGCGCGCCGAAGGCCAGGTCCTGGCGCTTGCTGTCCGGTGCTTCGCTGCGGCGCAGCAGTGCCTGGATACGCGCAAGGAGGAGCCGTGGGCGTACGGGTTTGCAGACATAGTCATCGGCCCCAAGGTCCAGGCCCTGGACTTGGTCGAGTTCATCGCTGCGGGCGGTCAGCATGAGGATTGGGCCGGGGTACTGGCTGCGCACCCGGCGACAGATGCTCAGGCCGTCCTCGCCGGGCAGCATCAGGTCGAGAATGACCAGGTCGGGCTGGCTGTCGACGATGCGCCGCGCGGCGCGGGCGCCATCGCCCTCGACGCTGATTTCGTAGCCGTTGGCCTGCAGGTACTCGGCGGTGAGCTCGGCCAGGCGCTGGTCGTCTTCGACGATGAGGATGCGGGGTGCGGGGTGGTCCATGGCTTGTGCCTTATCTTGTTGTTCTTCTGTTGCCTGTACCGGCCCCTTCGCAGCACAAGGCTGCTCCTACAAGGTATGGCGCTCCCCGGTAGGAGCAGCCTTGTGCTGCGAAGGGGTCGGTGCAGGCAACATAACCCTTTAACCAAAAGGCAACATCTGCTTCGGATACTACGTCCCACCCCCGGCACTGCCAAGCCGCCTCGCAGCCCCTCGACTGAACCGTTTTTTGTGATAGGGTTCGCGCCCGAAAAATTCTGCCCCGGGGCTGCAAGACGCAGAAAAATACTGCAAACCACTTGGCACAAGGCCTACAGCGAATACCCACCATTCACTCACAAAGTACGCACAAGTTATCCACAGGCGCTCGCCTTGCAAAGCCCCCGATACCGCATTATCTTGTATCCCGATCGCAGCGAACCACTAGATATAGGGTTTCGTGCAAAATCACACACAAAAGTCAACCCGCAAAATCAAGCGATTTATCGGGTGAACTTCAAGTGATTCCAGCAGCCAAACCGCTCCTGCGGAGGCGACCGAGGCAAGCCCCTCCAGGGCCTTGTTCGGGTATGGGTGTTGCAGGCCAGGCCTGGCATCCATCAGCAACAGTTTTTGGGCCCGGCCCAGAACCTTTGACTTCGGCCAGGGAGCGGCGAGCCATTGCCCCTTTTTCCTGAGTCTGTCCCGAAGTTGGTACGCCCGCGCGGGCGGATGCGCATGCATTGCCCATCCCCGCCAGGCCATCGAGCAAGTGGACGGAACGGTGGGCGCCCAAAAGGCGCCTGAACAATATAGAAACTGTGGAGACACCCACCCATGCAAACCGACACAACTCGCGAGAACCCGCAGGCCAAGGTGCCGCAGGCCGCCGATTCCAACCAGGATCTGGCCGCCACCGCTCCCGGCCAACTGCGCGTGATCAAGCGTAACGGCACTGTCGTCCCCTACACCGACGACAAGATCACCGTGGCCATCACCAAGGCGTTCCTCGCAGTTGAAGGCGGCACCGCCGCCGCTTCGTCGCGCATCCACGACACCGTCGCGCGCCTGACCGAGCAGGTCACCGCCACGTTCAAGCGTCGCATGCCATCGGGTGGCACCATCCACATCGAAGAAATCCAGGACCAGGTCGAACTGGCCCTGATGCGCGCCGGCGAGCAGAAAGTCGCCCGTGACTACGTGATCTACCGCGAGCAGCGCGCCAAGGAGCGTGCCACCCGCGTGAACGCCGAGTCCGTGGTCGAGCCGCACCCGACCATCCGCATCACCCTGGCCGACGGCAGCCTGGCGCCGCTCGACATGGCCCGCCTGAACACCATCATCAGCGAAGCCTGCGAAGGCCTGGCCGAAGTCGATGGCGACCTGATCCAGCGCGATACCCTGAAGAACCTGTACGACGGCGTGGCCATCAAGGACGTCAACACTGCCCTGGTGATGACCGCCCGTACCCTGGTAGAGCGCGAGCCGAACTACTCGTTCGTGACCGCCCGCCTGCTGATGGACACCCTGCGTGCCGAAGGCCTGGGCTTCCTGAACGTGGCCGAGAGCGCCACCCACCACGAAATGGCCGACCTGTACGCCAAGGCCCTGCCGGCCTATGTCGAGAAAGGCGTCGAGTTCGAGCTGCTGGACCCGGCCCTGAAAGGCTACGACCTGGAGCGCCTGGGCAAGGCCATCGACCACGAGCGTGACCAGCAATTCACCTACCTGGGCCTGCAGACTCTGTACGACCGCTACTTCATCCACAAGGATGGCGTGCGCTTCGAGCTGCCACAGGTGTTCTTCATGCGTGTGGCCATGGGCCTGGCGCTGGAAGAGAAAGACAAAGAAGCCCGTGCCATCGAGTTCTACAACCTGTTGTCGTCCTTCGACTACATGGCCTCGACCCCGACCCTGTTCAACGCCGGCACCCTGCGCCCGCAGCTGTCCAGCTGCTACCTGACCACCGTGCCGGACGACCTGTCGGGCATCTACCACGCGATCCACGACAACGCGATGCTGTCGAAATTCGCCGGTGGCCTGGGCAACGACTGGACCCCTGTGCGTGCACTGGGCTCCTACATCAAGGGCACCAACGGCAAATCCCAGGGCGTGGTTCCGTTCCTGAAAGTGGTCAACGACACCGCCGTTGCCGTCAACCAGGGTGGCAAGCGCAAGGGCGCCGTGTGTGCCTACCTGGAAACCTGGCACCTGGACATCGAAGAATTCATCGAGCTGCGCAAGAACACCGGTGATGACCGTCGTCGTACCCACGACATGAACACCGCCAACTGGATCCCTGACCTGTTCATGAAGCGTGTCTTCGATGACGGCAAGTGGACCCTGTTCTCGCCTTCGGAAGTGCCAGACCTGCACGACCTGACCGGCAAGGCCTTCGAAGAGCGCTACGAGTACTACGAAGCCCTGACCGAGTACAACAAGATCAAGGTGTTCAAGACCATCCAGGCCAAAGACCTGTGGCGCAAGATGCTGTCGATGCTGTTCGAGACCGGCCACCCGTGGCTGACCTTCAAGGACCCGTGCAACCTGCGTTCGCCGCAGCAGCACGTGGGCGTGGTCCACAGCTCGAACCTGTGCACCGAGATCACCCTGAACACCAACAAGGACGAGATCGCGGTCTGCAACCTGGGCTCGATCAACCTGCCGAACCACATCGTCGACGGCAAGCTGGATACCGCCAAACTGCAACGCACCGTGAACACCGCCGTGCGCATGCTCGACAACGTGATCGACATCAACTACTACTCGGTGCCGCAAGCGCGTAACTCGAACTTCAAGCACCGCCCGGTCGGCCTGGGCATCATGGGCTTCCAGGATGCGCTGTACCTGCAGCACATTCCGTACGGCTCCGATGCTGCCGTCGAGTTCGCCGACAAGTCGATGGAAGCGGTCAGCTTCTACGCCATCCAGGCGTCCTGCGACCTGGCCGACGAGCGCGGTGCGTACGAGACCTTCCAGGGTTCGCTGTGGTCCAAGGGCATCCTGCCGCTGGATTCGCAACAGATCCTGATCGAGGCCCGTGGCGCCAAGTACATCGACGTCAACCTGGAAGAGTCCCTGGACTGGGCCCCGGTGCGCGAGCGCGTCAAGAAAGGTATTCGTAACTCGAACATCATGGCCATCGCGCCGACCGCGACCATCGCCAACATCACCGGCGTGTCGCAGTCCATCGAGCCGACCTACCAGAACCTGTACGTGAAATCGAACCTGTCGGGCGAGTTCACCGTGATCAACCCGTACCTGGTCCGCGACCTGAAGGCCCGTGGCCTGTGGGACTCGGTAATGATCAACGACCTGAAGTACTACGACGGTTCGGTGCAGCAGATCGAGCGTATTCCGCAAGAGCTGAAGGACCTGTACGCCACCGCGTTCGAAGTCGAGACCAAGTGGATCGTCGATGCCGCCTCGCGTCGCCAGAAGTGGATCGACCAGGCCCAGTCGCTGAACCTGTACATCGCCGGCGCCTCGGGCAAGAAGCTGGACGTGACCTACCGCATGGCCTGGTACCGTGGTCTGAAGACCACCTACTACCTCCGTGCCCTGGCCGCGACCAGCACCGAGAAGTCGACCATCAACACCGGCAAGCTCAACGCCGTTTCCAGCGGTGGCGACAGCGCCCCGGTCCAGGCAGCCGGCCCTGCGCCAGTGCCGAAGGCCTGCGCGATCGACGAGCCGGATTGCGAAGCCTGCCAGTAAGGCCAGGCCGAGGCTTCCTGCGGGAAGCCTCAACGCGTTTTCCGCACCACTGCGGACCCTGTGGGAGCGGGTTCACCCGCGATGAGGCCGGCACTCCCGCCGCCTCTCCACAGCAAGACACAACAAGCCGTGGCTGCAAAGCCGCGGCCAGCCCTTTTCGGGCACCTCAGATTTGCGTGCACCGCACCGCAACCAAGATCCACCGGCCATACTTGATAGATGGCCCTCAAGCAGGAGCATCTCACCATGCTGAGTTGGGACGAATTCGATAAAGAAGACGGCGAAGTAGCCGCCAAAGGCAACACCCCTGCGCAGGCCGCTGCCGCCGCCACCCTCGACAAGCTCGACAGCGCCGGTGGTGCCGCCGCCCTGGAAGCCCGTGCCGCCACCGCCGACGACTCCGACGCCGTCAAGCGCGCCAAGGCTGCCCTGAACGACCTCGACATCGCCGAAGGCCTGGCCGAGCTGGAAGGCTCCAGCGCCCGCGTGCGTGTTGACGAAAAGCGCATGATCAACTGCCGCGCCGACCTCAACCAGCTGGTACCGTTCAAGTACGACTGGGCCTGGCAGAAGTACCTGGACGGCTGCGCCAACCACTGGATGCCGCAAGAGGTCAACATGACCGCCGACATCGCCCTGTGGAAGAGCATGGACGGCCTGACCGAAGACGAGCGTCGCATCGTCATGCGCAACCTCGGCTTCTTCTCCACTGCCGACTCGCTGGTAGCCAACAACCTGGCCCTGGCCGTGTACCGCCTGATCACCAACCCGGAGTGCCGCCAGTACATCCTGCGCCAGGCCTTCGAAGAGGCGATCCACACCCACGCCTACCAGTACTGCATCGAGTCGCTGGGCATGGATGAAGGCGAGATCTTCAACATGTACCACGAGATCCCGTCGGTAGCGAAGAAAGCCGCCTGGGGCCTGAAGTACACCCGCGCCATCTCCGACCCGGAATTCAACACCGGCACCGTCGAAACCGACAAAGAGCTGCTGCGCAACCTGATCGCCTACTACTGCGTACTGGAAGGCATCTTCTTCTACTGCGGCTTCACCCAGATCCTGTCCATGGGCCGCCGCAACAAGATGACCGGCGTGGCCGAGCAGTTCCAGTACATCCTGCGTGACGAGTCGATGCACCTGAACTTCGGTATCGACGTGATCAACCAGATCAAGATCGAGAACCCGCACCTGTGGGACGCGGCGATGAAGGAAGAAGCGACCCAGATGATCCTGCAAGGGACCCAGCTGGAGATCGAATACGCCCGTGACACCATGCCTCGCGGCGTGCTGGGCATGAACGCAGCGATGATGGAAGACTACCTCAAGTTCATCGCCAACCGTCGCCTGACCCAGATTGGCCTGAAGGAAGAGTACCCAGGGACTACCAACCCGTTCCCTTGGATGAGCGAGATCATGGACTTGAAGAAAGAGAAGAACTTCTTTGAGACGCGTGTGATCGAGTATCAGACTGGCGGGGCGTTGAGCTGGGATTGATAGTCCGGGCGAAGCATAGAGAAGGCTGCCGATTGGCAGCCTTTTTTATTGGCAGGAAAAATGCCGAAGAGGAAGCTTCCTACAAGGTTCTCATTGTGACTTTTGTATCGTCGCGATAACGTCTGTTGGCGCTTAAGAACGCTCACGCAGCGGTATTCCGTTCCCGTTAGCAGCGGCTCTCCAAATCAGGATGGCCAAGATGAACAGTTTCAATACACCTACCCTATTCACCCGCCACAACCGCCCCCTCCACACCCTCTGGCTCGAATCCCAAGCCTGGTTTTGCGCCCACGAACTCGGCCGGCTGAGTGGTCACTTCTACGACGAACACTGCATGCGCAAACTCGACCCGGATCAGTACCGCTCCGTGCAGTTGCTGCGCTATGGCAAGTACCAGGAAACCACGATGGTCAGCGAATCCGGGGCCTATACCTTGTTGGCCATCACCATGTGCCGGAGAACCGGCATCTGCGTTGGTGGCTGACGCATGAGGTGGTGGCGGTGTTGCGTGATCGGCAGGAAGACGGGGTGGAAGATGTCCCGCGACTGGGGCAGATGTGCTGGCCTGGGGGGCGGAGCGCGACGTTGTTGTATTGGCAGAGTGAGCCTTGGGTGAGGATGCGGGATATGCCGGTGGTGCTGGCTGGGGAAGTGCAACAGCTGCCGCCGGTAGAGAAGCCGAAGTTGAGTTGGCGGGAGTGTGCGCAGCGGGCGCTGCGGTTGCATGGGGTTTAAGCGGCTGGTTTGCCTGGGCGGGCCTCTTCGCGGGTGAACCCGCTCCCACAGGTACTGCGCTGGCTTCGAGCTCACGCTGTACCTGTGGGAGCGGCCGTGGCCGCGAACACCGGTGCAGCCGGTACCATGCACCGCACCGCCTGCTTCACGGGCTTGCCCGCTCCCACAGGTACTGCGTTGGCTTCGGGTTCACGCTGTACCTGTGGGAGCGGCTTTAGCCGCGAACACCGGCGCAGCCGGTGCCATACACCGCGTCGCCTGCTTCGCGGGCTTGCCCGCTCCCACAAATGCCGGTGACATCCATAGCTAGTTCATTTGCCTGTCTATAACACCACTGCCCTGCTACTTCCCCTCCCCAACCGGCTCCACCCGCTGCACCACGATCTGCATATGGGTCGCCATGTCAGTCAGTATCACCTCCCCTTCCTTGTACTCCGGGGTGATCATCAGCGAGCGGATAAAATGCTCGTTGCCGCCCTCGCGCTTTTGCACGTTCTCGAACGCCACGATGACCGTGTCGTTGCGCCAGTTGCTGATGTCGAAACCGCCCGCAGCAACGAACTCACTAATGTCGCGCTCGTCGTTGAAGACATTGGCAGGCAGGATCAGCAAGCGGTCCTTGAGAAACACCTCGTAGTACTGACGAGGCCCCACCGGCCAGTTCTGCGCCACCACGTGCTCGATGCGCCAGTGATGGACATTGTTCTCATAAACCACCACGCGCTCGACCTTGTGCCCGTTGCACGCAGCAAGCAATGGCAACAGCAAACCAGCGAACCCGATAGGCATGCGGCGCAAATTCATCCAGAAGCCTCGTTACATCAGCGAAAACACGTTACTTGGCAGCTTTCGCCGCCTGGCGGTTGGCCCTGCGAATGTCCCGGTAGCCCACCAGGCGCACGCGCATTTCCCGGTAGCGCTGGGTATTGATGACCAGCAAGGCCAGCAGCCCGAACAGCAAAACCGAGACGTAGCCGCCCATGTGCGGCCGGTAAGCGTAGCTCGGCAGCGCGGCCAACACGGCCAGCCCGTTCAGGCCGATCAGCCCCCGCAGGCCCCAGGCGTATCCACGCACCAGCGCGATATGCGAAGCGGCGCTCACCGTGCATGCCAGCGCCAGGGCCAGTACCGACAGCGACTGGTCCGGGCTGCGCAGCCAGGTGGAGAACACCAGTGAAACACTGCCGCCAATGGCAAAGCAGGACAGCTGGAACTCGGCGATGAAAACGCCGAAATAGCGGGAAAGAAATCTTTGCAGTTCCTGACCCTTTTGAAACTTCGATCCATTCATATGAGTGAGCGCTGTCGTCCTTGAAAACCGTAGAGCGCGGCTAGCTTACCTTGACAATTGCGAATGAATAAACCATAAAACCCGACTTCGAAGTGCCTGCCAGCGCGATATCACTTTGGCACTTTATGTAAGTTTCGCACCTGTGCACATTAACAACTCCGCACAGGCACACGCCCTCCCCAGGGCCGATAGGAGATCGAATTCTGGTGAATGAATCGCCGTTGCTTTCAGCGCTGTTCCCGCAGGCCGGTTCTGGGGAACTGAAATGAAGCGTGTGTCCAAAGCCCTGCCGACGCTGCTGGCTGCAATCGCCCTGAATGCATGCGCGCATGCGCCCGCCCCGTCATCGAATGCGGGGCCTGAAGTTATCCTTGCCGGGCACAAGCTTGCACTTGTGAACCACGAAGGTCGTTGCGCACTGCGCAGCTCCGATGCATCACTGCTAGAGCTGGACATGCCCTGGCCCTGCCAATTCAGCCCGGATAGGGATGGAGGCAAGCCTCGCGTGGAACAGTTCAATGGTGTGCAGATCATCATTGTCAGCCATGTGCAGCCAGCCCTGTCGCTGCCCGGACGTTGCGATAGCCAGTACCAGGCTGTTCGCCAGATGGGCAACCGCCTCGAGCCTTCCATCCTGGCACGTGGCGCCAGTTGCTCAAGCGGCCCTGTGGACCAGAAAAACTTCGTAGGGCTGTTCGAGTGGTAACCGAAATCGCGGACTACCAGTCGCTACGCCAAGTCGTCCGCAAGCGCAAAGGGTGTTACCAGCCATGAAGAAAATCCTCTTGTCCCAACAAGATCGCGGCTTCGGCCAGATCGGTGGCGCGGCTTTGCTCAAGGACCTCTCCTTGTGGCCGAAAAACCCGGAAACCGGCATGTTGATGACGCCCATCCTGACCCTGAGCGAGCGTTTCCAACCGGCCATGTTTGTCCCACCCGGCATGGCCATCACGGTTTTCCTCGCCGTCGAGCAACATCAGGATGGCAGTTTCAGCCGCCCTCTCCAGCGTCGCTATACGGTCAATCAACAAGCCGAACTGCTGAACGTCCTCAGTAGCGGCTTTGCCCGGGTCATCCTGCATGAACTCGCCAGCCAGCCACTGGAACCCGCCAATCCCCCTTTGCTGCTGGAGCGAGCGTTCATAGATTTCGAAGAAATGACTGACGAAGAGCATGACGAGGAACATCAGGATGAGGACAGCGGGATCGGCCTGAGCAAACCCAGCGGTAGGCCCTGCTGGCTGCAGGACCCGATCTACGAACCAACGCGCTACATGTTCATGATGCAACTGATAGATGCTGACGTGGCCGAAGCCAGCCCTCAGCATGCGGGGCTGTTCGGCGAAGGTAACGGCTATCTGTTCGTGGACATGCAGGCACGCCGTGGCAAGCAAGGCGACGACGCCGGTTTCTTCTTCATTCAGTTCGCCTGAATGACCAGCCAGGATCAAGGTCCGCCCATGAACATAGCTACGGCACGAACGGCAAGATCTCGGGGCCTGGTATGAATATCTACCATTTAGACAACGCGCCAACGCCTTGGGGAGACTGGGGCGCGGCACTGGTCCAGGGCATGATCGCCTGGGACGAAGATACCGATGTAGACAGCATCAAGCGCGCCGGCCCGTATACCCCGGCCGCCTACATACGTTCGGGTTCTCTGGTGCTCACCCAGCCGGTCAAGGAAGCCCTGGAAAAAAGCGGGCTGAAGGGGGTCGGGCGTTACGAGCACCTGGAGAAGACCCATATCGTGCACATCGACTGGCTGCACTGGGATACCAGCAAACCCATTACCGAATACCTCGATCTGGAAGGCGAGCCGACCTGGATCATCGATTCCCTGCCCCATGACCCTGAGCTTGCCGCACGTATGCCGGAGTACTGGCAGGCATTCGTGGTGGGCAAGCTCTACCTGCTCAAGGACCCGCAGCATGACCCTGCCGACCTCGGCCAGTATCTCAAGGTGCTCAAGGCCGACGAGCAAGCCGATTTATTCAAAGGGGATGTCTATCGTGGGTATTTCCTGAGCGAACGCGCCAAGGAGTGGCTGGAACAGCAGTGCCCAGGTTGCTTTACATTCACCCTGCTCGGTTGAATCAGTCCAGCTGCCGAGCCCTCAGCGCCTGCGCCAGCATGTCAATGAAGGCGCGGACCTTGGCCGAACCGTACTTGCTCTCCCGGTGCAGTATATGGATTGGCCACGGCGCCTCTTCGTATTCGGCAAGGATCACCTGCAACTGCCCACTGGCCACCTCATCCGCTACCTGATACGACAGCAGGCGGGCAATGCCCAACCCGCCGCTGGCGGCAGCGATTGCCCCGTCATTGCTGGTCACCGTCAAGCGAGGCTTCATGCGCACCAACGTTGGTTCATCGGTTACTCCGAAACGCCAGCCGGCTCGCGGCGACAGGTTGGTGGTGCCGATCACCGCATGCCCCGCCAGGTCGGACGGGTGCTTCGGCACGCCGTGGCGCGCCAGGTACTCGGGAGAGGCGCACAGCATGCGCCGTACCCTGCCCACCCGCAGTGCTTTGAGCCCGGAGTCGGGCAAGGGGCCGATACGAACGGCCACATCCATGCCCTCTTCGACCATGTTGACGATGCGGTCGAGGAAGTAGGCGGAAACGTCAACCTCGGGGTACTGCTGCAGGTAGTGGACGATGCACGGCATGACGAACTTCTTGCCGAACAGGATGGGCGCGGTGACGGCCAGGTCGCCCTTGGGCGTGGCGTTGATGCCGGCGGCGGCTTCGTTGGCCTCGTTGATGCTGGCGAGGATATGGCGGGTGTCTTCCAGATAGCGGCCACCGGCTTCGGTCAGGCGTACGCTGCGGGTGGTGCGCAGCAGCAGTTTGACCCCCAGCTGATCCTCCAGGGCGCTGACGGCGCGGGTGACTGCGGCAGGGGAGATGTCCAGACGGCGGGCAGCGGCGGCGAAGCTTTCCAGCTCGCCTACGGCGACGAACACCTTCATCAGGTGGATCTGGTCCATGCGGGTTCCTGGGAGGCTATGAAGTGCCGGGATTATCTTTCATCTGGGCGTTTTGTGTTGCCTGTTCTGACCTCATCGCCGGCAAGCCAGCTCTCACAGGTACTCCACAGGTTTCGGCAACGGTGGAGTACCTGTGGGAGATTGCCCAGCCCTTTGGGCTGCGCTTTCGCGCAGAGAACCAATATCGCTCGTCTGACGCGTCCTTTGTAGGAGCAGCCTTGTGCTGCGAAGAGGCCGGTACAGCCAGTAGACAGGCTTTGTCAGCCCCGGCCTCTTCGCAGCACAAGGCTGCTCCTACAGAACCTCGCCGAACCAATGAGTCATGTGTTGTTCTATGAGAGCTGGCTTGCCGGCGATGAGTCGGTAAAGGCATATCAGATATCCAGTACCAACGCCTGCCCTCCCTCCTCCACCCGCGCCGGTATCGCGCAACAGATTAGCGCAGTCCCACTTTCCGGCATTTCCGCCGGCGGATTCGGGTAATGCACCCGGCCACTGACCAACCGTGTCTTGCAGGTACCACACGACCCACCTCGGCAACTGAACTCCGGCGACAATCCGCGAGCCTCGGCCAGCTCCAGCAGCGTCCCGCTACCAGGCGCCCAGCGCGCCTCCTTGGCCGAAGCCGCAAAGTACACCGGCACCGGCTCGCTGGCCGCGGGCGGCTGTTGCAGGGTGGGCTGGTCATCGTCGGTGTGCCGCCGGAGCGTTGACGGGCCAAAGGCTTCGGCATGAATCCGCGCATCCGGCACATGCAGCCCACGCAGCCCTTCATACAGGTCCTGGGTAAAACTGCCTGGGCCGCACAGGTAGAAATCGTAGTCGTCCAGCGCCAGCGTCGCCTTGACCTGCTCGATACCCAGCCGACCGGCAAACTCGTAATCACGCCCCGCCAGCGCATGCTCTTCCGGCTGGCTCAGGGCGCAGTACACGTGCAGCAGGCCGCCGGCCTGTTGCCGCAAACTTGCCAGCTCCTCACGGAACGGCAGGTCGGCCAGGCTGCGCGCACCATGGAACAGATGAATGCGCCGTGCCTGCCCCTTGCTCAACTGCTCGCGCAGCATGGCCAGTAACGGCGTGATACCCACACCCGCGCCGATCAGCACCAGCGGCCGCGTACTCTGCTGGTCCAGCGTGAAGCTGCCCATCGGCGAGCGCACGTTCAGCACATCGCCTGCCACGACGTGCTCATGCAGGTGCCGCGAGGCCCGACCCTGGGCTTTGACGCTGATGCGCAGGTAACCGTCGGAAGGCGCGCTGGACAGGCTGTAGGTGCGGATCAGCGCCGCCTCACCGTCGAGCTGGACTTGCACCGGAACATGCTGCCCGGGCGCAAAGGCCATCGCACTGCCAGCAGGAGGCTCAAGGTAGAACGAGCGGATCTCACGGCTTTCCTGCTCCACCCGCAGCACACGCCAGGCATGCCATTGGCGCTGCCGCTGGCGTTGCTGCAGACGTATGTCGGCCTCGGCCCAGGTGCCGGTCATCAGGCTGGTCGGGGCGTACTCCTTGAAGGCCCAACGCAGGGAAACGGCAGCCGGGCGCCGCACCACCTGCTCGACCTCCAGCGTCCACAAGCGCTCGGCGCCTTCGAACGCCTGGATGGCGGGGCTGTCCAGCAGCAACTCGACATGCCCGTATAGCTGCAACACGTTGCCGTTGCTGAAATCGATGAATAGCAACCCTGCTTGCGGGTTCACCAGCAGGTTGCCCAAGGTGTTGAAGTGCAGGTTGCCAGCATAGTCGGGGATGGTCAGGCGATTGCCTTCGACCTTGATGAACCCGGGCCGCCCGCCACGGTGAGAGACATCCACCGAACGCTGGCCGTCGACATGCTCGACATAGCTGGCGACAAAGAAGGTGTCGGCTGCCTGGATCATGCTGACAGCCGAGGCATCGAGTGTCGTCGCATCGACACGCCCTTGGGCGGGTTCCGCGACACGGGTGTAGTCACGCAGCTGGATGTACTGCGGGCAGTTGCCGAACGACTGCTCCACAGTCACCTGCAGTTGCCCGTCGCCGGCCTGGTGGATCTGGCCGTTGAGGCGGTTGCGCCGGCGGGTGTGCAATTCGATCCCCAGCAGGCCGACCGCCTGCCCGGCAGCCAGCCCCGGGGTGGCGGGATCGTCTGCTGGCAGTTGAGTGTCGATCGTCAGCTGGCGCGGGTCCGGCGAGCTGACGAAACCTTCCGGCCCTTCCAGCAGCGTTGCCCAGGGCCGCCCCAGTGCGTCCACGCTGGCGGCGACCATGAACGGCAACTGGTGATAGAAAATACGATGCTGGTCGGGCATGTAGTCACGAATGACCTTCTGCCCGAACGCCTCCATGCGCTCCGAGACACCGGCTTTTTCCTGCAGGGTCTTCTCCCCCGCATGCCAGGGCGAGGAGTGGTGGTCCGGGTTCTGTTGCATGGCGGCGTTCCTCGCAGTGGCGGGATATCAGGCGCTGGTCTGCAGGCCGATCACGGTGCGTGGCATGGGCACGAAGCGCGGCAGCGCCTCGATCCGCGCCAGCCAGCTGCGTACGTTGGCATAGGGCTCCAGCGACACATTGCCCTCCGGTGCGTGGGCGATGTAGGAGTAGTTGGCGATATCGGCGATGGTGGGTGTGCTACCGGCCAGGAAGGGCGTTTTGGCCAGCTCGGCGTCGATCACCTTCAGCAGGGTATGGGCGCGGGTAATCACTTCGTCGGTGTTGAACGAGGCTCCGAACACCGTGACCAGACGCGCGGCAGCAGGGCCGAAGGCCAACGGACCGGCAGCGACCGACAGCCAGCGCTGGACGCGGGCGGCGGCAGCGGGCTCCTCGGGGAGCCAAGTGCCGTTGTCGTACTTCTTGGCCAGGTACACCAGGATGGCATTGGAGTCGGCGATCACCGTGCCGTTGTCGTCTATGACCGGGACCTGGCCGAACGGGTTGAGGGCCAGGAAGTCCGGCTGCTTGTGCGCGCCTTTGGCCAGGTCGACGAACACCAGCTCGGTGGGCAGGTTCAGCAGCGAAAGCATCAGCTCGATGCGATGGGCGTGGCCGGACTTGGGGAAGTTGTAAAGCTTGATCGGGTTCGACATTGGCTTGGCTCCTGATCAGCACCGGGGTGGGCTGGTGGAGCACATGCTGCACCGGTTCGGCTGGCAGCAGAATCCGTGTGGCGGGGAAACCATAATTTCGCGGAGCGGAATAATGCACTCAGGCTTCTGGCCTCCTCGCGGGCAAGCCCGCTCCAAAAGCACTACACCCTCCCGTGGGAACGGCTTTAGCCGCGAAGAATCCAACGCGGTGCCTGGCACCGGCTGCGCCGGTGTTCGCGGCTAAAGCCGCTCCCACAGGTCCCTGCTAAATCAGAGAAATCAGCCCAATCGCTGCTGCCGTTGGTAGAGGTAAAGAACATGCACAGCATCTACCACCAACGACACAGTGGCTTGGTGTTCTTCGAGGCTCATCTTGTCCAGGACGGAAAAATTTTCCTCCGAACCGTGCAAGGCAATAGCGTCGAGATATTTTTGAAGATGGGCAGGTAATTCTGTCCATCGTCCCAAACGAACACCCCGCATGTACCCGAAGCACCACTCTTCAAGCACTACAATTTCGCCCTGCGCAGTATCTCTGACCTCAAAGAACAGATTCAGCTCATCCGTGGCTTCGCTGAGCATGATCGCGACGGTATTGTAAAACTTGATGATCAAATCCGTGTAGCGCTGAGCCTGGGCCTTGCTTTTGAACCGAGGCAATTTGCCGCCAGAAACCTCCGGCAGCCACTCACTTGGTGGCAGCATATGCGGCGAGCTGCATAGGGCATTCACAAAGCCATCGAGTTCACTGACATCAAGTATCGCGTCATCATTGCCATACTTGAAAAGCAGCTCTCCCAGCTCGTCCAACTCCTGGTCGGTGATGGGGTTACTCATAGAGGTCAATCCTGCAGCCGGTGGTAACGGTAAAGCCTGCGTGCTGCCTCGGTCACCTGAGGCACGCAGGCCTGGATATCCGCTTCGCTCATCTGGTCCAGCAACTCGAAGTTGTCCTCCAGCCCATGCAGCGAAATGGCCTTGAGCAGTTGGTCCTGCTCCGGCGGCAGCTCGGCCCAGCCAGCGACCTGGGTGCCGCGCATATAGCCGAAGCACCATTCCTCCATCACGACTACCGTGCCTGCCTCGCCTTCACTTTCCTCGAACAGCGGCTCGAAGTGATCGACGTCGTCCCCCAACTCCTCCGCCACCTGGCTGGCATAGCGCAGCATCAATGCCGTATACGCCTCTTCATGCGCCGGCTTCTTGAATTTCGGCACCTTGCCACCAGCCACCGAGGGCAGCCACTGTTCCGGGGTGACAGTGGTCGGTGAGCTGGCCAGTGCAGTGAAAAAGCCATTGAGCTCGGCCAGGTTGAGTACCGAGTAGTCATTGCCGTAGGTGATCAGCAGGTCTTCGAGGCGGTCGAGTTCTTTTTCGCTGAGTGCGGGGAGCATGGGTGAACATCCTGGGAAGCAAAAGTGTGTGCACCCTAGCACAGCAACGCCCGAAGGGCTGCCCGCGCTTACAGCTTTGCGGGCAGATTGCTTAACGTGGCAACCAGCCATGCAGCAGCTGCTGCCTGCCAGTTCCGATCAACAGCCATAGCAGAATGCGACACTTGCGCGGACACAACTGCCCCGCCATATGTACCCCCTTGCTCTGCAGATCGATCTCGGCACCGGCAAAACCGTAAGAGGCCGTGGCTGTTGGGCCACTGCCTGTGCGGGTAGCAACAATCACTGGCAAGGTAGGCGCGAGATGGCCAAGCACTTCGGACCAGCTACTGGAAACGTGGCCGGCACCAAAACCGGCGATGACCAGCCCCTCGTAGCCCAGTGCCGCTGTAGCCTTCAACAACGCCGTATCTGCGTCCAGGCACGCTTCCAGCATTGCAACCCGGTGCTCGGTGCGATGCGGTAACGGCAGCACCTCTCGTGGGCCAGGTGGCTGACGATATTCCACGGCACCTTCCACAACATCGCCCAGCGCTCCACACCCGGGCGATTCGAATGCAGCCATCGCGAGGCTTGCCGTCTTGCGAACCCTTGCAGCACAGTGAACCTGATCATTCATCAGTACCAGAACGCCGCGCCCACGGCTGCCCGGCGCCAGTGCAACCTGCGCCGCAGCCAGCAGGTTGGCCGGGCCGTCGTTGCCCGGCTGGCTGGCCGCGCGCATGGCACCGGTCATTACCAATGGCGCATCGAACGGCCAGAGCAGATCGAGGAAATACGCCGTTTCCTCGAGGCTGTCGGTACCTTGGGTCAGTATCACCGCGTGTGCTCCGCGAGCCACCTCGCCCCGGGCCCAGGCCAGCACCTCGAGCATCGCCGCAAAGCCCAGCGAGGCACTGGGGAGCAGACCCAGAGTGGCAGCTTCAAGCTGGGCCATCTCACGCAGTTGCGGCAACTCGGCCAGTTGTTCATCGCAGTCAAGCTTGGGCATCACCCCCCATTCGCTCGCACTTGCCCGCATGCTCACCGTCCCTCCAAGGCTGGCAATCGCCAACTTGGGCAGGTTTGCATGCGCTTTCATACGCCACCTCCAGCAAGCAGCCCGACCAGCGGAACGATCGCCAGTGTGCTGATGGCCATCGACACTACATTGCCGATGTAACCATGCATGTAGGCCGGCAAGCGCTGACTGATGGCCACTGCCAACGGTGGCGCTACCAGCGCGCCCAGCACTGCACTGGCTACGACCACTTGCCAGCCTCCACCGTGGGTGAGCACAGCGGCAGGTACGATAGAGACGATGGGAATGTAAGTGGGGTACCAGCCTCGCGCCTGCCATTGGCGACGCCAGAACACGACTCCCACCAGTGATGCCAGCGCCTGCCCGGCAACCAGCGGTATCAGCAGCAGCGAACCGTAGACTGGCGCAGCGGGGGCCAGCATGTATGCCAGGAACACCCCCAACAGTAGCCCGAGGCTGGCCAGTTCATTACCGAAGAATGGCGCTTCGCTGAAATCGGCCAGTACACGCCGCAAGGTCCAGGCCACACCGAAGTCGGGCTGGGCCGCATCGGATTCAGGTGCGGCGGTCGGGTGGCTGGGCCGTACCCATGATGGAAAGCGCCAGCACAGCATGAACGCAATCACGCTTGCCAGCGCCATGCCACTTACGTTGCCGACTACCACCGGCAACTGCAGGGGATAGCACAGGTAGTTGACCATCAACAGGCTGGCTGGTGTTACCAACAGCGCTCCCAGCAGTGCGCCGGTGATGGTCACCTGCCAACCCGCACCAAACAACAGCACCATGGCTGCTGGCAAGGATACGAAAGCAACGAAGGTTGGTTGCCAGGTGCCACTGGCCAAGGTCCATCCCCACAACGCGTGACTGAGCAACAAGCCCAGCAGTGAACTGGTGAACACCCACGGCCATAGTCCGCTGCCGTAGCAGATGGCAAAGCCGTGCCAGCGATACCCATGCACATGGGCCCAATGCGCCAGGCAAGCTCCCAGTAGCAAGCCCAGGGCGGGCAACTCGTGCTTATAGAAGGCCACTTCGCTGATATCACCAACTATCCAACGCAAGCGGCTTAGCGGCTGATCAAGCGTCGCTGCCAATTGCGTGTAGTCCGGCCATTGGCCCTGTACGAGGCTGGCGGCCAGCAGCACCAGCAGGCAGGCAAGGATCAACACCGACGAACGCTGCCGGTTGGGGAAGAGTTGCGTTTTCATGTGCAACTCCTCAGCGGGGCATAGGTGCATGAAGGCGATAGCCAAGCGTCGCATCGTAAAGATCGGTGCGCCTGTCCCGCGGCAAGTCGTTGAGGCTGTTCCAGATCGGCGCCGAGCGGGCGCTGCTGAGGTCGACATCGGCGTAGAGAATACCCTCCTCCTCTGCACTGGCCACCTCGCCAATAGGCCAGCCATTGGTACCGGCAATCAGTGAACAGCCCAGGAAGCGACCACCCCGCTCGCTACCTATGCGATTGGCGGCAGCGATATAGACGTTGTTGGCGTGTGCCGCCGTCATGGTCAGGTAGGACGCCATGCAGCGCCCTGATTCATCGAACAGCGGTGGCGGCGTCCATACCCAGTTGTTCAGGCTGCAGATGATGTCGGCGCCTTGCGCAGCCATCAGCCGCGGCACTTCCGGGAACCAGATATCCCAGCAGATCAGCAGGCCGATACGGCCGATCGGTGTCTCGAACACTGGGAAGCCCAGGTCACCAGGGGTGAACCAGAGCTTTTCCTGGTTCCACAGGTGCGCCTTGCGGTAATGCCCGAGCAAGCCTTGCGGACCGAACAGTGCGGCACTGTCGAAAAGTTTCAGTCCCTCGCGTTCGGCAAAACCCGCAGCCAGATATACCTGGTACTCCTTGGCGAAATCCGCCCAGGCTTTCAGGCTGCGCCCCTCCTCCAGCGTTTCGGCATGGGCATAGGCCTCTGCACGCGTGTGGAAGGTGTAGCCGGTGTTGGCCAGCTCGGGTAGCACGATCAGGTTGGCGCCTTCACGCGCCGCGCACCGGGCCAATGCCAGGCCCTTGCTCAGGTTGCCATCGCAATGCTCCAGCCCGACCTGAGGGTCGTACTGGATGACAGCGATACGTACGGGGCTAACGGGCGTGCAGTGTTCAGACATGGCGGCTTCCTTTTATGGTTGTTTTGGAAGGGCGCCAGTAAAGCGGGGTTGGGCGGGGGAGTGACAGTCGGGGAGTTCCTATGGGATCGAAGGACAAGAGAAGTGTTCCAGTAGGAAATTCCCCACAAAAACTCCCGGATGCAGCTATTTCCCAGCTTGATAACGTGGGTAGTGGTTCAGGGTAAAGCCACCATTGAACGATGCCGATGTTCTGTTGCATAGGTTGATGACCACATCAAGCGCCGTGCGTAAACACGGCTCGGTCCAGCCGGCGTCAACAGAGAAGGACTCTCCAGCCAGATACAACCCTGAACTGGCACTCAGATCACGGTTGTACTTCATCAGGCTCACTGCATCGTAATAGGTCCCAGCCCGATACAACTTTGCGCAGCCAAGCGCGTTTCGATCAGTCATCCAACGCTGTATGCGAATGTTTCAGGTATCGATATAAGGCGATATGGGTTCAGCCACGTTGCTCCCCCATTTCAAAAGGGGTTACAGGTTGCTTGTGATTTCCTGCGTTATTCACCAGCGTAAGGTGACGCCCACCCACACGTCGGGACTGCTCGATCAAGGTGATACGGGTAAAGCCGCAACGTAGCAATTCTCGGGCTGCAGTTAGCCCGGTAACACCAGCACCGACAATACATATCCGGTGATCCGGCTGAGTGGCGTATGCAACTCCGCCCTCTTGTTCGAGTAGACGGCGATAATCAAAGCAAAGATCAGGAGGGTTAGGGTAACGCGCAGCCCACGGCTTTACGGACAGGGATGGCTCGATAGCCAGATCAGCAGGATGGTTGTGTGTTGAGCCGATGGTCATGGTCTCGTGTTCTCAATGAGTTGGGAACATGAGAATGATCAATCAAGAGATGCGTGAGGAGGTTGTTAATTAGCACCAACTGGCCACCACAGGATCGGGAGATATCTGTGGTGGCCGGGTTGATGTCAATAAAGCCGTTACACCTTACACCGCCAGCGCGCGCTCACGCAGCTCGCTATTGAGGATGCGGTCGTTCTCGCTGTAATCGACCGGGCAGTCGATCACGTGCACGCCAGGGGTCTTGATGCAGTGCTCCAGCAGCGGCAGCAGGCCTTCGGCGCTTTCCACGCGGTGGCCGTTGGCACCGTAGGCTTCGGCGTACTTGACGAAGTCCGGGTTGCCGTAGTCCAGGCCGAAATCGGTGAAGCCCATGTTGGCCTGCTTCCAGCGAATCATGCCGTAGCCGTCGTCACGCAGGATCACCACGGTGATGTGCATGCCCAGGCGTACCGCAGTTTCCAGCTCCTGGCTGTTCATCATGAAACCGCCGTCGCCGCAAACCGAGATCACCGGGCGGTCCGGGTGTACCAGATGCGCGGCCATGGCCGATGGAAGGCCGGCGCCCATGGTCGCCAGGGCGTTGTCCAGCAGTACGGTGTTTGGCTTGTGCGCCTTGTAGTTGCGGGCGAACCAGATCTTGTAGATGCCGTTGTCCAGGGCAACGATGCCTTCGGACGGGAGCACGCGACGGATGTCGGCCACAAGGCGCTGCGGATAGACCGGGAAACGGTTGTCGTCGGCACCTTCGGCGATCTGCGTTTCGTTCGCTTCACGGATCGCCATCAGGCGGGTGAAGTCCCAGTGTGTGGTTTCTGTCAGCGCTTCGCTGATCTGCCACACGGCGTTGGCGATGTCACCGATCACTTCCACCTGCGGGAAGTACACGGCATCAACTTCGGCGGAGCGGAAGTTGATGTGGATGACCTCGGTGCCGCCACGGACCATGAAGAACGGTGGCTTCTCGATCACGTCGTGGCCGATGTTGACGATCAGGTCGGCGGCTTCGACGGCGCGGTGCACGAAGTCGCCCGACGACAGTGCGGCGTTGCCCAGGAAGCGTGGGTGGCGCTCGTCGACCACACCTTTGCCCATCTGGGTGGTGATGAACGGGATGCCGGTCTTGTCGATCAGCTGCTTGAGGACCTTGGCGGTCATCTTGCGGTTGGCGCCGGCGCCGATCACCAGGATCGGGTTGCGAGCTTTCTGCAGTTTTTCCACGGCGGCTTCGATGGCCTTGTGCTCGGCCAGCGGGCGGCGGCTCAGGCTAGGCGGAATCGGCAGGCTTTCGGTCTGCTCGGCGGCGATGTCTTCCGGCAGCTCCAGGTGCACGGCACCCGGCTTCTCCTCTTCGGCCAGGCGGAAGGCTTCGCGCATACGGGCCGGGATGTTGTCGGCGGAGGCGAACTGGTGGGTGTACTTGGTGATGGGGTCCATCATGCCGCACACGTCGATGATCTGGAAACGGCCCTGCTTGGACTTCTTGATCGGCTTCTGGCCGGTGATCATCATCATCGGCATGCCGCCCAGGTAGGCGTAGGCGCTGGCGGTGACCAGGTTGGTGGCGCCAGGGCCGAGGGTCGACAGGCTGACGCCAGTCTTACCGGTCAGGCGACCATAGGTGGCAGCCATGAAGCCTGCGGACTGCTCGTGACGGGTAAGTACCAGCTTGATCTTCGACTTGCGCAGGGATTCCAGCAGATCGAGGTTTTCTTCACCGGGAATACCGAATACATACTCGACACCTTCGTTTTCCAGGCATTGCACAACGACATCGGCGGCCTTGGCCATCTTGCTTGCTACCTCAAGTGATGGGACGGTGGAAGTCCGGAAATGCGCAGCACGGTACGCTGGCATCGCTCAGCCCGGGGCCAAGAGTGCCCCGAACCAAAGTCTTGACGTAGGGTGGATGCGGGAAAGTCACGTGAATGTGACGGGAATATTGTCGCAACCTGGGTATTTTGCGGTCGGGGTGGGAGCAGGCGTGTCGAGGCGTCGAACCGCCGCGAAGCGGGCGACGTGGTGGATGGCACCGGCTATGCCAGTGTTCGCGGGTGAACCCGCTCCCACAGGGACTGCGTATGCCCGGGAATTTTTGCGCCACAAAGACAAAACCCCTACCTGCATGCGCAGATAGGGGTTTTGCGAAATGAATCTTGACGATGACCTACTCTCACATGGGGAAACCCCACACTACCATCGGCGATGCATCGTTTCACTGCTGAGTTCGGGATGGGATCAGGTGGTTCCAATGCTCTATGGTCGTCAAGAAATTCTGTTGCCAGAATGTCCAGATGGACAGCCCAGCGAATTCGGATATGCGATATTTGTGATGTTGCGAACTTTCGGTTGCTTCGTCTTCACCACCGCAATCTGCGTTAGCAAATTGCTTGGGTGTTATATGGTCAAGCCTCACGGGCAATTAGTATTGGTTAGCTCAACGCCTCACAGCGCTTACACACCCAACCTATCAACGTCGTAGTCTTCGACGGCCCTTCAGGGGATTCAAGATCCCAGTGAGATCTCATCTTGAGGCAAGTTTCCCGCTTAGATGCTTTCAGCGGTTATCTCTTCCGAACATAGCTACCCGGCAATGCCACTGGCGTGACAACCGGAACACCAGAGGTTCGTCCACTCCGGTCCTCTCGTACTAGGAGCAGCCCCTCTCAAATCTCAAACGTCCACGGCAGATAGGGACCGAACTGTCTCACGACGTTCTAAACCCAGCTCGCGTACCACTTTAAATGGCGAACAGCCATACCCTTGGGACCGGCTTCAGCCCCAGGATGTGATGAGCCGACATCGAGGTGCCAAACACCGCCGTCGATATGAACTCTTGGGCGGTATCAGCCTGTTATCCCCGGAGTACCTTTTATCCGTTGAGCGATGGCCCTTCCATACAGAACCACCGGATCACTAAGACCTACTTTCGTACCTGCTCGACGTGTTTGTCTCGCAGTCAAGCGCGCTTTTGCCTTTATACTCTACGACCGATTTCCGACCGGTCTGAGCGCACCTTCGTACTCCTCCGTTACTCTTTGGGAGGAGACCGCCCCAGTCAAACTACCCACCATACACTGTCCTCGATCCGGATAACGGACCTGAGTTAGAACCTCAAAGTTGCCAGGGTGGTATTTCAAGGATGGCTCCATGAGAACTGGCGTCCCCACTTCAAAGCCTCCCACCTATCCTACACAAGCAAATTCAAAGTCCAGTGCAAAGCTATAGTAAAGGTTCACGGGGTCTTTCCGTCTAGCCGCGGATACACTGCATCTTCACAGCGATTTCAATTTCACTGAGTCTCGGGTGGAGACAGCGCCGCCATCGTTACGCCATTCGTGCAGGTCGGAACTTACCCGACAAGGAATTTCGCTACCTTAGGACCGTTATAGTTACGGCCGCCGTTTACCGGGGCTTCGATCAAGAGCTTCGCTTGCGCTAACCCCATCAATTAACCTTCCGGCACCGGGCAGGCGTCACACCCTATACGTCCACTTTCGTGTTTGCAGAGTGCTGTGTTTTTAATAAACAGTCGCAGCGGCCTGGTATCTTCGACCGGCATGGGCTTACGGAGCAAGTCCTTCACCCTCGCCGGCGCACCTTCTCCCGAAGTTACGGTGCCATTTTGCCTAGTTCCTTCACCCGAGTTCTCTCAAGCGCCTTGGTATTCTCTACCTAACCACCTGTGTCGGTTTGGGGTACGGTTCCCAGTTATCTGAAGCTTAGGAGCTTTTCTTGGAAGCATGGTATCAACCACTTCGTCGCCTAAAGGCAACTCGTCATCAGCTCTCGGCCTTGAAATCCCGGATTTGCCTAAGATTTCAGCCTACCACCTTAAACCTGGACAACCAACGCCAGGCTGGCCTAACCTTCTCCGTCCCTCCATCGCAATAACTGGAAGTACAGGAATATTAACCTGTTTTCCATCGACTACGCTTTTCAGCCTCGCCTTAGGGACCGACTAACCCTGCGTCGATTAACGTTGCGCAGGAAACCTTGGTCTTTCGGCGTGCGAGTTTTTCACTCGCATTGTCGTTACTCATGTCAGCATTCGCACTTCTGATACCTCCAGCAAGCTTCTCAACTCACCTTCACAGGCTTACAGAACGCTCCTCTACCGCGTCATCAAAGATGACACCCGTAGCTTCGGTGCATGGTTTGAGCCCCGTTACATCTTCCGCGCAGGCCGACTCGACTAGTGAGCTATTACGCTTTCTTTAAAGGGTGGCTGCTTCTAAGCCAACCTCCTAGCTGTCTAAGCCTTCCCACATCGTTTCCCACTTAACCATGACTTTGGGACCTTAGCTGACGGTCTGGGTTGTTTCCCTTTTCACGACGGACGTTAGCACCCGCCGTGTGTCTCCCATGCTCGGCACTTCCAGGTATTCGGAGTTTGCATCGGTTTGGTAAGTCGGGATGACCCCCTAGCCGAAACAGTGCTCTACCCCCTGGAGTGATACATGAGGCGCTACCTAAATAGCTTTCGAGGAGAACCAGCTATCTCCGAGCTTGATTAGCCTTTCACTCCGATCCACAGGTCATCCGCTAACTTTTCAACGGTAGTCGGTTCGGTCCTCC
>NZ_CP063456.1:0-737500 GCF_015168335.1 Pseudomonas shirazica | reverse complement strand
AGCAACAGGAAAGCCTTCATGCTACCCCACAGTGATCGGATCAACCATGAATTGGCTTGTAAGGTCATTTTTCGTCGATGAAACACTGTTCAACAATATTCATGCGAGTTATGCGATAAACGGTGCTTCAGCAGAAGAACGATGATCAAGATGGATAAACGCAGCGGCAAAGGACTTTCATTCGCCAAACGCATCTACCTGCCGCGGGTCATCGGCCTGGGAATCGGCCTGTTCAGTGTCATGGCCGCCATGGCGCCGCTGTCACCGCCCATCTGGGCATGGCTGCTGGTGCTGTTCAACGGCCTGTTGTGGCCACATGTGGCCTACCTGTGGGCAGCCCGTTCGGCCACGCCCTACCAGGCAGAACAGCGCAACCTGGTTCTGGACTCCCTGATGGGTGGGTTCTGGACCGCCGCCATGCATTTCAATCCATTGCCCAGTGTGACCGTGCTTTCGATGATGACCATGAACAACGTCGCCGCCGGCGGCAAACGCATGGTCGTTCGCGGGATGCTGGCCCAGTTGGCCGGCATGCTCATCGCCACATTGTTGCTGGGCCCCGGCCTGCAACTGAATGCCACACCCCTGCAGGTCTATGCCTGCCTGCCGATGCTGACGCTCTATCCACTGGCGCTAGGCTGGGTCTGCTACCAGCTGGCGATCAAGCTGGCCGACCACAAGCGCCGACTGAGCACCCTGAGCCTCACCGACAGCCTGACCGGCCTGCTCAACCACGGTGCCTGGAAAGACCTGCTGCTGCTGAAGTTCCAGGCCTGCCAGCAGCAAAAGGGGCACGCGGTGATTGCCCTGATCGACATCGACCACTTCAAGACCATCAACGACACGTTCGGTCACGTTGTCGGCGACTGTGTGCTGCGCCAACTCGGC
Source organism: Pseudomonas shirazica (assembly GCF_015168335.1). NCBI lineage: Bacteria > Pseudomonadati > Pseudomonadota > Gammaproteobacteria > Pseudomonadales > Pseudomonadaceae > Pseudomonas > Pseudomonas shirazica. Next base: position 736,612 of record NZ_CP063456.1, on the reverse strand, counting down.
GCCGAGCTGCGGCACAACCTACGCGAAGGCGACCAGGCCGGGCGCTACGGCGGTGACGAATTCTGCGTAATCTTGCCGGATACCAGCGAAGCCGAAGCGTGCCTGGCCATGGAGCGCCTGCGCGAGCGGGTCGCCAGCTACCGCAACCCGCAGTTGCCGCACCTGCGCATCAGCCTGAGCATCGGCCTTTCGGCATTCGAGGCCGACCTGGCGTCACCCGAGCACTGGCTCGAACAGGCGGACAAGGCGCTGTATACCGCCAAGCATGCCGGGCGCGACCAGGTCAATTTTGCCCGCAGCGACGCTGCAACGCTCAGGCTGGCCTATCCTGATTGAACCTCCTTCCTGACTAACTGGCGGGAGGCTGCCTGAAGGAGCCGCTCGCGCATGGCCAGGACCGCCAACCCTCCACCCGCCAGCCCCACCCCGCGCTTCCAGGTGCGTCGCTTGATTGCCGGCTTCAGCGCAGTTTTCGGCCTGGCTTGCCTGGTCATCGTCGGCGCCCTGTTCAATATCGCGGGTACTCTTGACCATCAGGAGCGCCAGCGCAGCGCCTCGCAGGCATCCAAGGCGCTGGAGCAACGGTTGCTCGCATCGCGCCAATTCCTGTCCAGCTACGCCGTATGGGATGCTGCCTTCGAACACCTGGCGGGGCAGGCCGACTGGAAATGGGCCTACGAAGAAAAGAACGTGGGCGAGTCGCTGTACAGCGCCAGCGGCTATGAGGGAGTGTTCGTGGTGGAGGACGCACGCACCACCTACGCCTTGTTCAGAGGCCAGCCTACCCAGGCGGCGGCCAATACCTATATCGATGCAGCGCTGCAGCCAATCATCGACCAGGCCCGGGCGGCGGCCATCCCACGTGAACAGATCACCCGTTTCGTCCTGTTCAACGGTTGGCCGGCCGTGCTCAGTGCTGCGGCGGTGCGCCCGGACCGGGATGTTACCGAGAGCGAGGTCAGCCAGGCGCCGGTAATGCTGTTTGTCGACCAGCTCACCGAGGACAAGCTGGCGCAACTGAGCAGCGGTGCCGGCCTGACCGGCATGCACGTGGAGAAAGATGATGTGGGCGAGCACGGCCACCTGCGCATCGACCTCGGCGATACCGGCTACCACCTGTCCTGGAGCAGCCCGCTGCCAGGGCACCAGTTGCTGCGTGCTGTGTTGCCCCCGCTGTCGGGAGCCTTGCTGATACTTGGCCTGGTCATGCTCTACCTGTTCCGTCATGCCTTGCGCAGTTCGCGCGCGATCGACCTCACGCTCGCCGATCTGCAGCAGAGCAACCAGGCCCTGGAGGCCAGCGAGCAGCGTTTTCGCGCGGTGGCCGAGTCGGCATCCGACTGGATCTGGGAAACTGATCGGCAGCAACGCCTCACCTATCTGTCACAACGTTTTGTCAACGTTACCGGTTACCCGGTGGACGACTGGCTCGGCCACCCGCTCAATCAGTTACTGGCCTGCGATACCACGCCGCTCTCGCCGTGGCTGGATGCCCTGGCCGCGGCCGACCCGCAACAACTGGCCAACCTGCGCTGCACCTACCGCGACCAGAATGGCCAGAACCGCTACTGCCGGATTTCGGCCCGCGCCATCTGGTACGACGACAAGCCCGTCGGTTTCCGTGGCACCGCCAGTGACATCACCGACGAAGTCGATGCCCATGCACGCATCCAGCACCTGTCGCTGCACGACCCGCTGACCGGCCTGGCCAACCGCAACAAGCTAGCCCGCCACCTGGAACAGGCGCTGTTACGTGGGAGCGACTCGCCACCACTGACCTTGCTGCTGCTGGACCTGGACAACTTCAAGCCGATCAACGACTCTCTCGGCCATGCCGCCGGTGACGCGGTGCTGCAGGAGGTAGCGAACCGCCTGCGCGACACTACCCGCGACGGCGACCTGGTCGCGCGTTTGGGCGGCGACGAGTTCCTCCTGGTGCTCGGCGGCATGGACAACCGCAGCGAGATCGACCGTTTCTGTGCGCGCCTGATCAGCCTGCTGCAACAACCGATCATCTTCGATAACCAGCCCCTGCACGTTGGCGCCAGCATCGGAGTCGCCCAGACCCGTACCCAGGGCTTCGATGCCGGCGAGCTGATCCGCTGCGCCGATATCGCCCTGTACCAGGCCAAGGCCGACGGCAAGAGCACCTGGCGCTATTTCGCTGCCGAAATGAACCAGCAGATCCAGTACCGCCGCCAACTGGAGAACGACATGCGGCGAGCCCTGCGCAACCAGGAATTCGAGCTGCACTACCAGCCGCGCTACCGCCTCAGCGACCTGCGCATCGTCGCAGTCGAGGCCTTGCTGCGCTGGCAGCATCCGCAGGAAGGGTTGCTGGGGCCGGACACCTTCATCCCCTTGGCCGAACAGAGTGACATCATTGTCGCGCTGGGCCGCTGGGTGTTGCGCGAAGCCTGCCGCACTGCCCATGACTGGCCCGCCGATGTTCTGGTGTCTGTGAACCTGTCACCTGCGCAGTTCCAGCGCAGCGATGTGGTGGCGGATGTACGCGAGATCCTGCTGGAAACCGCTTTCCCCGCACAGCGCCTGGAGCTGGAAATTACCGAGAACGTGATGCTCAATGACATCGAAGGCGCACTGGGCACAATGCTGTCGCTCAAGGAGCTCGGCGTTCGCCTGAACATGGACGACTTCGGCACCGGCTACTCGTCGCTGGGCTACTTGCGCACCTACCCGTTCGACAGCATCAAGATCGACAAACGCTTTATCGGCGGGCTGAACAACACCGCTGGCAGCGACCGCGCCGTGGTCCAGGCCATCATCAACCTGGGCGAAGCGATGGGGCTGACGGTGACGGCCGAAGGAGTGGAAAGCGAGCAGCAGCTCAGGGCACTGCAGAAGGACCGTTGCCATGAAGTGCAAGGCTATTACCTGAGCAGGCCTCTGAACAGTGCGGGGCTCGAGGCGTTGTTGCAGCAGGCATCCCAGCGCTCGGCGCCCTACCTGTAGCGTAAGTTTGAAAGCTTGCGCAGCCCGCTCCTACAGGGATTTTCAGCACAGCTGCCGCAAGCTGCGCTCAGCCACGATTTCCGGCAGGTCGCGCCGGCGCAGGTAGGTGCGCAGCGGTTCACCGATGTTCAAACGGTCATCCACATGCTGCTCCAGCAACAGCGCCAGCCGTTCGCGGCAAAGAGCCATGCGCTGCCCTTGCTCGGGCCGCCAGACAAACTCGCTGCAGGGCGTGATGCTGGCATCGGCCACGTCCATGCCGAAAGAGTCTTCGGAAAAACGCACGATATGCACGCCGCGCTTGCCATGAAAACCGACAAAGCCCTTGAGCTGGTCGGCAGCGTTGCAGATGTCCTGTGAAGTGATGGCCATGACGTAACCTCGCAATGAAATCGGAAGATACGCACGCCAGGCGGGAAAGGGTTGCCTCTGCCGGGCAACTCGTGACTGGCAGCCTAACGCAAGCCATCACACAGGCGCCACGGTTTTCATCGATCAGCGACCACCGTCAACCTGTGAATGCAGCACCTCGCCCAACCATTGCATGAAGGCCTGCACCCGGCGTGGCACGTGCCGTTGCCGGGCATAAAGCAGTGATACGGGCATGGCCGGCGCCTGCCAGCCTTCCAGTACCGAAACCAGCTCACCGCGCTGCAGGTGCTCGGCCACGCCCACCGCCGGTACCTGGATCAGCCCCAGCCCGGCCAGGCAGGCCGCCGAGTAGGCCTCGGCATTGTTCACTGTGACCACGCCGGCCATGGCCTGGAAATGCAGTTCACCGTCCTGCAGAAATTCGAAACCGGCACTACGCCCCCCCAGAGTGCGCACGTAATGCACCAAGTGATGCTCGGCCAGGTCCTGCAGCGTGCGCGGCACGCCGTAGCGTGCAAGGTAGGCAGGGCTGGCACAGTTGCGCATGCTCAGTTGGCCGACCGGGCGCGCCACCACATCCAGGTCATGCAGGGCACCAATGCGCATCACGCAATCGAAGCCTTCACGCAGCAGGTCGACCTGGCGGTCGGTACAACTGAGCTCCACCTCCAGGCGCGGGAAGCGCTGCAGAAACTGCGGCAACGCCGGGATGATGACCCGCCGGGCCATCATTGTCGGCAGATCGACGCGCAGGCGCCCGGCCAGCTCGGCATCGTCGGCGCGGAACAAGCCCTCGATTTCGTCCATGCCCGACAGCAGGTCCTTGCTGCGCTCGTACAGCAAGACGCCATCCTGGGTCGCCTGTACCCGGCGGGTGGTGCGGTTGAACAGCTGCGTACCCAGCAAACGCTCGAGCGCCCTGACCTGCTCCGACACAGTCGAACGGGGCAGCCCCAAGCTCTCGGCAGCCAGGGTGAAACTGCTGACCTCGCAGACACGAACAAAGGTGCGCAACAACTCCAGCTTGTTCAATTCAGCCCTCGTCTATCCGGTTTTACCGAACAGTATTTCCATATTCGCTGGATTTAACAGCACCACACCGACCAATAACCTGTGCTCATCAGCCCACCATGAGGTTTTCACCATGACCCGCAAGATTGCCCTGATCACTGGCGCCAGCCGCGGCCTGGGCCGCAACACCGCAGAACACCTGGCCGCACGCGGCATCGATGTCATCGGCACTTACCACAGCAAGGCGGAGGAAGCCCATGCCGTCGCCGCCCGGCTGGAGCAGGCCGGGGTCAAGGCCATCATGCTGCAACTGGACGTCAGCGACAGCGCCAGCTTTGCCGGCTTCGCCGAATGCCTCGGCGCAACCCTGCAGCAACACTTTGGCCACGAGCGCTTCGACTTTCTGGTGAACAATGCCGGGATCGGATTGAACGTGCCATACACCGAAACCAGCGAGGCACAGTTCGACCAGTTGCTGAAAATCCAGCTGAAAGGTCCGTTCTTCCTTACCCAGCGCCTGCTGCCGTTGCTGGTCGACAATGGCCGCATCGTCAACATTTCCACTGGCCTGGCGCGCTTTGCGCTACCGGGGTATGCCGCCTATGCCGCGATGAAGGGGGCGATGGAGGTGCTGACCCGCTATCAGGCCAAGGAACTGGGAGCACGTGGGATCCGTGTGAACATTCTGGCGCCGGGGGCGATCGAGACCGATTTTGGCGGCGGCGTGGTGCGGGATAACCGACAGGTTAATGAATACATTGCCGGCAACACGGCGCTGGGGCGGGTGGGCTTGCCGGATGATATCGGGGCAGCGATTGCGCTGTTGCTGGAAGATGGCAACGGCTGGATCAACGGGCAACGGCTGGAGGTTTCGGGCGGGATGTTCCTCTGAAATCGAGGATCTGGGGCTGCTTAGCAGCCCCTTTGGCCCTCACGGCCGACTCTGCTCCTCATGCACCTGCACACTGGCCGTCATTCCCGCACTCAGGGTCACCCCCTCCGGCACCTGGTCCAGGCGAATCCTTACCGGTATCCGCTGCGCCAATCGCACCCAGTTGAAGGTCGGCTCGACCTCCGGCAGCAACTGGCTGTCGGGGTTGCTGTTGCGGTCGGTGATACCACGGCTGATGCTTTCCACATGCCCTTGCATCGGTTCGCCCGCGCCCATCAGCCAGACCTTCACCGCATCCCCCACACGAATGCGTGGCAGCTTGGTTTCCTCGAAATAGGCCTGGATATAGAAGGTTGAATCGTCCACCAGGGCCATCACCGCCTCCCCGGTGTTCACATAGTTGCCCTCGGCCAGGCGCAGGTTGGTGATATGCCCGCTGCGCGGCGCCCGCACTTCACTGCGCGCCAGGTTGATTTTGGCGACCTGCAATTGTGCCTCGGCCTCATGCAGCTCACCGCGGGCGATGGCCGCATTGATCTGGGCGTTTTCCCGCAATTCGGCACTGATCGCCTCCGGCCCAAGTGCGGTACGCCGGGCCGCTTCACGCTCGCGCAGGCGCAGTTGCTGGCTGCGGGTTTCGGTCACCGCGCTGGCTTGGTCGAAAGCAGCCTGGAAGCGTTCGCGGTCGATGCTCATCAGCAGGTCGCCGGCCTTGACCTGCTGATTGTCACGGGCCTTCAGCTCGCGCACCCAGCCGGACACATCGGGGGCGATCACCACCACATCGGCGCGCACACGGGCATCGCGGGTCCAGGGGGTGAGCATGTAGTACTGCCACAGCTGATAGCCGGCGAAGACGGCAAGGGCCACCACACACAAGGTGACCAGGGTACGTACGGCCGCACGCATCGAAACACTCCTTTATAAAGCTCCCAGCAGTCGCACTACCAGGAACAACACACAAACGAACAACGCCGCATCGAACAGCGCTTCATGCCAGATCCAGCGCCCCAACGGCGTGGCCTGCACCACCAGACGCAACACGCCGGTAAGCACCAGCGCCATCAACACATAAACCAGGAAAGGGCTGAACAGCACGCCGCCCAATTCCCACTCACGCAACCCCATGGGATTCCTCCTGCCAACGGCACCACTTGCCCCAGCTTTTTTGCAGTTGCAGCACCGCCCCTTCGGCCAACCGCAGCGGATCGCTGGAGGGTAGACGGCGCAAGGCGCCAATGAACTGTTCGCTTGCGGCATCCAGGCTCTGCCCACACCCTGGCGCCGGCCCTTTGGCCAGCACTGCCTCTACCTGCTGCAGGTATTCGCGCTCGGCCCGTCCCAACGGGGCCTGGGCGACCGCCAGGCACATGCGCAAATGCACCAGTTCGTCGCCGATATCCAGGCCGTGCAGGCCGTCGTCCCAGCGCTTGCGTTCGCTCTCGGGCAGGTCGCCGGCATGCCGCGCCAGTTGCATCAGGCGGTCGGCCATGCGCCCGCCAAACCAACTGTCGGCCCCGCGCAGGTCGCGCCGGGTCAGGCGCACCAGGTCATTCTGGGTCGCCGCGCGCAGGCGCTGGCCCAGCCAGGCCGGGTGGCGAAACACCAACAAGCGGAAGGCCATCACCGCCGCCGACACACCCACCAGCATGGCCAAGGCACTGTTGAGCATGGTGGCCACGCCGAACTGCATGGCGTTGAGCGGCGACACCAGCACGATGAAATGCAGGCAATAAGAAGTAGCCGTGGCCCCGGTCCGCGGGTGAGCCATGCCCAGCGCACCAAGAAACAGCGGCCCCCCCATGCCCAGGCAGAGCATGGCGAAGCTGCTCCATTGCGGCAGCAGAATTTGCCCGACCAGAAACGCCGCCGGTATTGCCAGGAGGATCCCTCGTAAAAAGCTCAGGCCGATCTGCGCGCCATTCTCGCGGCTGGCGAACAGGCTGCAGACCACACAGGTCAGCACCAGGCCACCCGGTGCCGAAGGCCAGGCGGTGGCCAGCCAGAAACCACTCATCACCAGAAAGGCCAGCGCACTGCGTGAGCCGAACAGCAAGGCCAGCGACCAGTCGCGGTGCGCGGCCAGGCCCTGAGACACATCCTTGGGCGCCCTGCCCGCCTCCACATCCTCCAGCGCCTGGCTGGCAGCCATGGCGTAATCCAGCAGCAGTGCCATGCGTGCCAGGCAAAAGTGCTCCGCCGGGCTGATCTGATCATCGTGGGCAGCATCCCAGATACGCTGGCGCAGAAGCAAAAGGCTCGGCTGATCGGGCTTGCCCAACAGTGCGCGCACCTCCTCCAGCCAGGGCGCCAGGCGTTCGGCCTCGCCCTCATCAAGTTGCCGCCACTGGCGGCGCACCGAACGGGAAATGCGCAGCAGCACCATCAGTTTCTGGCTCAGGCCGCGAATGGCACGAGCGCGTTGGCGCCCGCGATTGCCTTCGAACCAGGCGTGTTCGCGTTGGCTGTCGATGGCAACGATACGCCCCAGGCTCTCCAGCAGGCCTTTGCGCGCCTCGTCTTCACCGCCCAGCATGGCACTGGCGGCCTGCAGGCCGTTCTGCCAGGCCTGACGGGCCTGCCCGCCCAGTTGCTGCTCTACCCGCATGGGCCAGAGCAAGGCGCTGCTGGCGGTGGCACAGAAGATACCCAGGCAGATCTCGGTGCAGCGCGCCACGGCCTGGTCGAACACCTGCAATGGGTGATCGATGGCCGGCAGGGCAATGATCGCCGCCGTGTAGCCTGCCAACACGAAGGCATAGGCCCAGGCGCTGCGCAACTGTGTGGAGGCGGCGGTACACAGGGCCAGCCACAGGGCCAAGGTGAGCAGGAACAGACCGGGGGTCTGGGCAAACAGACCGATGAACAGCACCGACATAAATGTGCCGACCAGGGTGCCGGCCAGCCGCGCCAGGCCCTTCTGCACCACCATGCCTGACAACGGCTGGGCGACGATGAAAGCGGTCATCAGGGCCCAGGACGGTTGCTCCAGGCCCCAGCGCATCGCCAGCCACAGGGCCAGGCCGCCACCGAGCAGGGTCTTGATGGCGAACTTGAGGGCGAGGCTGCTGGGAGCGAACAGGGCCTGGAAGGTGATGGGCACGAGACGGACCTTGAGGGGATGGTCTTGTAGAAAGATAGACAATGGTGGGAAGGATAAAGCGGAAACGATTAATTAGCTAGCTAATCATCTTTATAAGAGGTGCAGATGGTCCTGTCCCGGCCCTTTCGCAGCACAAGGCTGCTCCTACAGAAACTGTGTAGGAGCAGCCTTGTGCTGCGAAAGGGCCGGGACAGGCGACACAAAAATTGCAGGCAAAAAAATGGGCGACCGAAGTCGCCCTAAATGCCTTGCGTGCTCGTGTACCCGGAAGGTCAGCGCGGTTTGCGCTTGTTCGAGTCCTTCCAGATGAAAATGCCCAGACCGGCAAAGAATGCGACCATCAACCCGACCGTTACCACTCCGGCGATAACCACGTTGTCGAAGAACATGCTGGCCTCCCCATTCGTTTGCCGTTGTCCGATGGGTGCAAGTTAACCAATGTGGAGGCGGGGAAAATTGATCGGTGTCAATGGTGCCCGGGGCCGGGCACGCGAGGCGAGTGCAGGGTTGACCTGCGTCAAGTTTCAGCGCTTCTTCGGCTTGCCCTTGGGCTTCTTTTTCTTGGCACTGTTCAACGGCAGGGCCTGCTCGAACGCATTGCGCATTTCGTTCAGGCGCTTTTCCTTGAGGTCGTGGACGCGCTTGGCGCGTTCGGCATCGAAATCGATGAGGTTGTCTTGGCTCATGGGTGGGCTCGACGATCAACTGAGACTTGCATGATGAAGCCAGGCGCTGGCGCTGACCAGCCCCATGTCAGACTTCGATGTCCACCAGCAGCCCCTGGCGTACATGCTCGCCCATCAATGGCGCTACCGGCACGGTGTTGTCGGCGTTGACCTCGTCACCCGGCATTGCACTGTAGCGTTCGTCGTCGCCCTTCTGCCGACGTTGCTGCTGGCGGCGCTGCTCGTCGCGCAGCAGCAGCGCCTGCTCCTGCGGGTCACGCTGCTGCTTGAGGTCGATGGCACTTTCACCGGATGCAGGCTGGGTCGGCACCACCGGCTTGATGTCGGGTGTCGGCTTGACCGGGTCCTGTTGCGAGGTCACCGGGGCGGCACTGAGCGGAATGATCGGTGGCAGCATGGACGTTCTCCTATGCCCCCTGTATCGGCAGGCGCGGGTTTACCTTGATGGCATGCACAACACTTATTCGGCTTCGTCGTCAGGGTTGTCGTCGCTTGGCGGGCTGGCCTCACTCCAGGGCCGCTTGTACACCTGCTGCCAGACCGCGTCCATGTGCTCGCGCAGCACCTGCGGCGCGCCCTTGAGCGAGGCGCTGTCCTCACGCTCACCGCCGATCGGCTCTTCACCTGCCGGGGTGATCAGCGACTGGCCGGTGATGCTGTAGCTGGCCTGCCCTTCGCGCATCTCGATGGCGATGTCGTGCGGGTCGATGCCACCGCCACAGAATGCGTGGCTGGCAACCGTCACCTCGGCGACGCCGTCCTTGTTCAGGTCGCCGACATCGCTGACGTCGTTATAGAAGTCCACATCCAGGTCCAGGCCCGGGCAGGTGGTTTCCTGTTCGATCTGCCAGCGCGCCTTGAAAGCGTCATTTTCGGCCTTGCGCCCGTACAGCGTGGCCTTGAGTACAACCTTGTCAACTTCCTGCTCGCTTTCCGGGTCGCTGGCCTGGCCATCGCTGCGGCTCAACACCAGCAGGCCTTCACCGTCGCGGTCAAGAAAGTGCACGCTCTTGATCGGCGTCTGCACGCCCAGCACCTCGAGCTGCTCGATCGGGATGGCGGGCAAGGTCTCGAAGTTTTTCTGCTCGCAGGCGGCCAGCAGCAACAGGCTGCCCACGGCCATCGAAGCGCTGATCCAGCGGTGCTTGGCAGACATGTTGATCCGGAGCCCTCGTCGGCAGCACGGTGGGGGACGATGAAGCGGCTAGACTGTTGCTACCTATCGCACTTCGGCACCTTTCGATGCGCTCGGCACTTTGGTCTGACCGGCCGATCCGTTAACATAACCGGCTTTTTCATCGCGGGAGTTCAGGCAGTATGGCGCAGCAGTATCAACCGGGGCAACGCTGGATCAGCGACAGCGAAGCCGAGCTCGGCCTGGGTACCATCCTGGCGCAGGACGGCCGCCTGTTGACCGTGCTCTACCCGGCCACTGGCGACACCCGCCAGTATTCCCTGCGCAATGCGCCGCTGACCCGCGTGCGCTTCTCGCCAGGTGACCAGATCACCCACTTCGAAGGCTGGAAGTTGACCGTGCGCGAGGTCGAGGACATCGACGGGCTGATGGTCTACCACGGCCTGGACGGGCAGAACCAGCCGCGCACCCTGCCAGAAACCCAGTTGTCGAACTTCATCCAGTTCCGCCTGGCCAGCGACCGCCTGTTCGCCGGGCAGATCGACCCGCTGTCGTGGTTCAGCCTGCGCTACAACACCCTGCAGCACACCAGCAAGCAGATGCAGTCGGCGCTGTGGGGCCTGGGCGGCTGCCGTGCCCAACCCATCGCCCACCAGTTGCACATCGCCCGCGAAGTCGCCGACCGCAGCGCGCCGCGCGTCTTGCTGGCCGACGAAGTAGGCCTGGGCAAAACCATCGAAGCCGGCCTGGTGATCCACCGCCAGCTGCTGTCTGGCCGCGCCAGCCGCGTACTGATCCTGGTACCGGAAAACCTCCAGCACCAGTGGCTGGTGGAAATGCGCCGCCGCTTCAACCTGCAGGTGGCCTTGTTCGACGCTGAGCGTTTCATCGAAAGCGATGCCAGCAACCCGTTCGAGGATGCCCAGCTGGCGCTGGTGGCCCTGGAGTGGCTGGTAGAAGACGAAAAGGCCCAGGACGCGCTGTTCGCCGCTGGCTGGGACCTGATGGTGGTGGACGAAGCCCACCACCTTGTCTGGCACGAAGACCAGGTCAGCGCCGAATACGGCCTGGTCGAACAGCTGGCCCAGGTGATCCCGGGCGTGCTGCTGCTCACCGCCACCCCCGAGCAGCTCGGCCAGGACAGTCACTTCGCCCGCCTGCGCCTGCTCGACCCCAACCGTTTCCACGACCTGGCCGCCTTCCGCGCCGAGAGCGAGCACTATCGCCCGGTGGCCGAAGCCGTACAGGAACTGCTCGACGAAGGCCGCCTGTCGCCCAAGGCCCACGCCACCATCCAGGGCTTCCTGGGTGCCGAAGGCGAAGCCTTGCTGGCTGCGGTCAGCGACGGCGATACCCAGGCCAGCGCGCGCCTGATCCGTGAGCTGCTCGACCGCCACGGCACCGGCCGCGTGCTATTCCGTAACACCCGCGCGGCGATCCAGGGCTTCCCTGAGCGCCAGCTGCACCCTTACCCACTGGCGACGCCCGAGCAGTACCGCGACCTGCCAGCCGGCGAACATGCCGAGCTGTACCCGGAAGTCGCCTTCCAGGCCCAGGGCGAGGTGGCCGATGACGAGCGCTGGTGGCGTTTCGACCCGCGCGTCGACTGGCTGATCGACACCCTGAAGATGCTCAAGCGTACCAAGGTGCTGGTGATCTGCGCCCATGCCGAAACCGCGATGGACCTGGAGGACGCCCTGCGCGTGCGCTCCGGCATCCCGGCCTCGGTGTTCCATGAGGGCATGAGCATCCTCGAACGCGACCGCGCCGCCGCCTACTTCGCTGACGAAGAGTTCGGCGCGCAGGTGCTGATCTGCTCCGAGATCGGCAGTGAAGGCCGCAACTTCCAGTTTGCCCACCATCTGGTGATGTTCGACCTGCCAGCGCACCCCGACCTGCTCGAACAGCGCATCGGCCGCCTCGACCGTATCGGCCAGAAGCACACCATCCAGCTGCATATCCCGTACCTGCAGGACAGCCCGCAAGAGCGCCTGTTCCAGTGGTACCACGAAGGCCTCAACGCCTTCCTCAACACCTGCCCTACCGGCAACGCCCTGCAGCACCAGTTCGGCCCGCGCCTGCTGCCACTGCTCGAAGGTGGCGAAAGCAAGGCCTGGGAAGCCCTGGTGGCCGACGCCCGCAGCGAACGCGAACGCCTGGAAGCCGAACTGCATACCGGCCGTGACCGTCTGCTGGAGCTCAACTCCGGCGGTGCCGGCGAAGGCCAGGCGCTGGTCGAGGACATTCTCGAACAGGACGACCAGTTCGCCCTGCCGATCTACATGGAAACCCTGTTCGACGCCTTCGGCATCGACAGCGAAGACCATTCCGAGAACGCCCTGATCCTCAAGCCGAGCGAAAAGATGCTCGACGCCAGCTTCCCGCTAGGTGACGACGAAGGCGTGACCATCACCTACGACCGTGGCCAGGCGCTGTCGCGCGAGGACATGCAGTTCCTCACCTGGGAACACCCGATGGTACAAGGCGGCATGGATCTGGTGCTGTCCGGCTCGATGGGCAACACCGCCGTGGCGCTGATCAAGAACAAGGCGCTCAAACCCGGGACCGTGCTGCTTGAACTGCTGTTCGTCAGCGAGGTGGTGGCACCGCGCAGCCTGCAACTGGGGCGTTACCTGCCACCGGCGGCATTGCGCTGCCTGCTCGATGCCAACGGCAACGACCTGGCGTCCCGCGTGGCCTTCGAAACCCTCAACGACCAGCTGGAAAGCGTGCCACGCGCCAGCGCCAACAAGTTCGTCCAGGCCCAGCGTGATGTGCTGGCCCAGCGCATCGGCAGCGGCGAGGCCAAGGTCATGCCGGCCCACGTCGAGCGCGTGGCCGAGGCCCAGCGCCGCCTTAAGGCGGAGGCCGACGAAGAACTGGCCCGTCTGGTCGCCCTGCAAGCGGTCAACCCGAGCGTGCGCGACAGCGAGATCGAAGCGCTGCGCAAGCAGCGTGAAGAGGGCCTGGCGATGCTGGAAAAGGCCGCCTTGCGCCTGGAAGCCATTCGCGTGCTGGTGGCTGGCTAGTCTTTCCCCGCACCCGTGTAGGAGCGGCCTTGTGTCGCGATGGGCTGCGCAGCAGCCCCAGCATTTTTGCGGTAGTGCAGAAATCTGGGGCTGCTGCGCAGCCCATCGCGACACAAGGCCGCTCCTACAAATGCGAGCCAATATTCTTGGCGGCGATTGATTCCATAACCAAATCGTAGGAATCAATGTGCCATTAGTCAGGAAGGCTTAAACACCTCTTCCTATACTGCCTCTGGACAGTCTGCACAGGGTTTAGCGCAGACGAGTGAAAACTCGATCATGAGGCATTCCATGGAATGGCTGGGGCTGCAACTGTTCGCCGACCTGCCGGCAACCGGGCGCATCGTCATCGATTGCCGGCATGAACCGTTCCTGGTTCTGCTTGCCTACCTCGTCGCCTGTGCGGCCTGCTTCGCCACGCTGGACATGGCCGAGCGACAATCCCACAGCGAAGACCCCACCGCCCACCGACAATGGAACATGCTCGGTGCCTGCTGCCTGGCAGGTGGCATCTGGGCCATGCATTTCATCAGCATGCTGGCCTTCCGGGCACCAGTGGAAGTGCACTACGACGCGTCCCTGACCATCCTTTCGCTGCTCATCGCACTGGCCGTCGCCTGGCTGGCCATGCACAGCCTCGACCGCAGCCAGATGCGCGCAATCCATTACCTGCGAAGTGCGGTACTGATCGGCCTGGGCATCATCCTGATGCACTTCGTAGGCATGGCCGCCCTGGAAACCGGTGCCCGCCAGTACTACCAGACCGGCCTGCTGCTGGCCTCGGCCACCATTGCCCTGCTCACCAGCCTGACCGCGCTATACCTGGCCCGCTACTTCCGGCAGGGCAGCGGTACCTTGCACCAGGCCATGAAGTACGGCGCCAGCCTGCTGATGGCTGGTGGTATCGTTGCCACCCACTTTACCGCGATGTCGGCCATGACCCTGGTCATCCCGGCCGACACCGCCCTGCGCCTGCCCTCTGGCGACAACAGCCTGCAACTGGCACTGGGCATCGGCTTCATCACCATGCTGATCAGTGCTGCCAGCATCAGTACCGCACTGGCCGACAAGAAGCTGCAAAGCAAGGAGCACGACCTGCGCCGGGTCAGCGTGCTGCTCAGCCAACTGGACCAGGCCCGCGCTTCGCTGCAGCAGGCCGCGCACTACGACGCCCTGACCAACCTGGTCAACCGCCGCGGTTTCAACCAGGTGTTCGCCGAACGCCTGGCCGAGCACCAGGCCACGCAAAGCCACCTGGCGGTGATGTTCCTCGACATCGACCATTTCAAGCGCATAAACGACAGCCTCGGTCACGACGCCGGCGACGAACTGCTCAAAGTGATCGCCGGACACATCAAGGCCGCCACCCGAAACCGCGACCTGGTCGCACGCCTGGGCGGCGACGAGTTCTGCGTGGTCACCAGCCTCACAAACCGCGACGAAGCCCGCCACCTGGCCCAGCGCATCATGCAGAGGATGAAAGAGCCCATAAACCTGGGCGGCCGGCGCATGGTCATGACCACCAGCATCGGCATCAGCATCTTCCCCGACGACGGCACCACCGCCGAAGAGCTGCTCAAGCATGCAGACCTTGCCCTGTACCAGTCCAAGGGTAACGGGCGCAACAGCCTGAACTTCTTCAACGACAGCCTGAAGACCCAGGCCTCGATTGCTCTGCAACTGGAAGAGGAACTGCGGGTGGCGCTGCTCGAGGAACATGGGCTATGCGTGCACTACCAGCCGATCTTCGACCTGCGCAGCAGGCAAGTGGCCAAACTTGAGGCCCTGGTGCGCTGGCAACACCCGCAACACGGCCTGCTCGGGCCCGATCGTTTTGTCGCCATCGCCGAGGCCAACGGGCTGATCATCGACCTCGATCTGTGGGTGCTGCGCCACGCCTGCGCCGACCTGGCCTATCTGCAGCGCCACGGTCATGGAAACCTCAAGGTCACGGTCAATTGTTCGGCCGTCACCCTCAGTCACGACGAACTGCCCAACGAAGTGGAAAAGGCGCTGTTCCACGCCGGGCTCGCACCCCGACAGCTGGAACTGGAAGTGACCGAGAACGCCTTGATGGGTGACATCCAGCGCACGGTAAACCTGCTCACGCGCATACGCGCCCTGGGCGTGGCGCTGTCGATCGATGACTTCGGCACCGGCTACTCGTCGCTGGCCTACCTCAAGCGCCTGCCGCTGGACGTGCTTAAGGTCGACCGCAGCTTCCTGCAGGATGTGCCGGGCAGCCAGAAGGATCGCGAAATTGTCCAGGCGATCATCGTCATGGCGCATACCCTGCATCTGCAGGTGGTCAGCGAGGGCGTGGAAACCGCCGAACAGCTGGCGTTTCTCCAAGCCCACGGCTGCGACTACCTGCAGGGCTACCTGCTGGGCCGCCCGGAGCCGCTTGCCGAACTACGCTCGCTACTGGAGCGGGTTCGGCACAAGGGCGGCGTATTCAGCCCTTGCTGCGATACAGCTCAACCAGGGTCGCCGGATCCTTTTGCAGGTACCCCTGGCTTGCGTGCAGGCGCATCAATTGTGCGGCAAGGCCACTGAGCGGCGTCGCCGAGCCTTGCTCGCGGGAGAACTTGACCGCGCCATCGAGGTCCTTGAGCAGCGTGCGCACATGCCACTTGATCGGCTCGAAGCGGCTCTCGGCCATTTGCGGAGCGAGGATCTGCAACGGTCTGGAGTCGGCAAAACCGCCCGCCAGCGCTTCGGCGATCAGCGTCGCGTCGACACCGGACTGTTCAGCCAAGGCAACCACTTCGGCGATTACCAGAGCATTGCAGGCCACGATCATCTGGTTGCAGGCCTTGGTCACCTGGCCTGCGCCCACCGCGCCCATATGCGTCACGCGCTGGCCAAGTACCTGCAGTACCGGGCGCGCACGCGCCAGGTCGGCTGCCTCGCCACCGACCATGATCGCCAGGGTGCCGGCTTCGGCCCCGGGGGTGCCCCCGGACACTGGCGCGTCCAGCCAGGCCATGCCGCACAGCGCTGCCAGTTCAGCGGCCATTTCACGAGTGGCGGTTGGCTCCAGGCTGGAGAAATCGACCAGTAACTGGCCGCTGCGTCCGCCCTGGGCAATGCCTTGCTCGCCGAACACCACCTCGCGGACCACGGCCGTGTCGGCCAGGCACAGCAGCACCATGTCGCTGTCGCGGCACAGTTCGGCAGGGCTGCTGGCCAGGCGCGCGCCAGCCGCGACCAGTGCAGTGCACTTGTCCGGGCTGCGGTTCCATACCGTCAGCGGGTAACCCGCTGCCAGCAGGCGCCGACACATGGGCAGGCCCATCAGGCCGATGCCGGCGAATCCAAGCGAAGGTAGTGCAGTGCTCATCAATGACTCCTGACTGGTTCGAACTTTACCCATGCGGGCCAGGAACCTGTAGGAGCGGCCTTGTGTCGCGATGGGCTGCGCAGCAGCCCCAGATCTCCGCATCGATGCAAAAAATGCCGGGGCTGCTGCGCAGCCCATCGCGACACAAGGCCGCTCCTACAGGTTTCGCGTTGCCTGGCAGAACGGTGGGGCATTACGCATCCCGTAAACTGTTACCGCCACGCCGAATTGTTACTTCCCTCCACCCGCCTTGAGCGCCTTCAAGCACCAAAACGGGGCTGCTGCGCATTTTTGCGCACCAAAAGCGATCATGCCTCTGTCGGGCGCTTTGCCTGAATCACGATGAACGGCGAAACCACCACCGCCCAGATCTCTGGATCGCGGCTTTGCAGGTCCAGGGCCTGCTCGGCGGTTACCGGACCAACAGTGCCATCACTACGCCACTTGGCGAAGATCTCGCTGCGATTCTCGGCCATCGCCTCGGCAACGGCAATCAGGTCGAGGCTCGGGTCGACCCAAATCAGGTCACCCTTGGCCCAGAAACGCTCCAGCGCTTTCCACTCGATGATTGCCGTCTCGCCAAGCAATTTGGCATAGAGGGTGCTTGTTTGATCAGTCATGGGTGGTTTCCGCAAAAATCGGCCAATAAAAAAGGTCGGCATTTTTGCAGAAAAACCCGGTTTCAAATATGTAATTTGGTCGATTGATCCCGAACTTGTGGGGCGGGGTCGCAGATGCAGGCAGTTTGATGGCGCCTTTCTGTATCTTTGTGTCGACCATGCGACAACCCAGGAAGCAGGCACTTTTCGACCGCTTTTCAAGCGCTCGAACAGCGCTCTACACTGTACCGGTACAGTTCCGGGACATGTTCCGGGGGAAGGTGGGCTTGCGCGTTGGCATGGCCACGCCGCAAATCCCGCCCGGTCTGTAGCCCTGGCCGCCAGGACTATAAGAATTACAACAGAATGAGTGGAGCACTATGATCAAGATTTCCAAGCTGTTCGCCGCAATGGTTCTGGCAGGGGTAGCCAGCCATTCGTTTGCCGCCGATACCATCAAGATCGGGATTGCCGGCCCCAAGACCGGCCCTGTGACCCAGTACGGCGACATGCAGTTCATCGGCGCAAAGCAAGCCATCAAGGATATCAACGCCGCGGGCGGCGTGGATGGCAAGATGCTCGAAGCCAAGGAATACGACGACGCCTGCGATCCTAAACAGGCCGTGGCAGTCGCCAACAAAGTGGTCAACGACGGCGTCAAGTTCGTCATTGGTCACCTGTGCTCCAGCTCTACCCAGCCTGCGTCCGACATCTACGAAGACGAAGGCGTGATCATGATCACCCCGGCCGCGACCTCCCCGGAAATCACCGCACGTGGCTACAAGCTGATCTTCCGCACCATCGGTCTGGACAGCGCCCAGGGCCCGGCTGCCGGCAACTACATCGCCGACCACGTCAAGCCGAAGGTTGTCGCCGTTCTGCACGACAAGCAGCAGTACGGTGAAGGCATCGCCACCGCGGTCAAGCAGACCCTGGAAGGCAAAGGCACCAAGGTTGCCGTGTTCGAAGGCCTGAACGCCGGTGACAAGGACTTCTCCTCGATCATCCAGAAGCTCAAGCAGAACAACGTCGACTTCGTCTACTACGGCGGCTACCACCCAGAGCTGGGCCTGATCCTGCGCCAGGCTCAGGAAAAGGGCCTGAAAGCCAAGTTCATGGGCCCGGAAGGCGTGGGCAACGACTCCATCTCGCAGATCGCCCAGAACGCCTCCGAAGGCCTGCTGGTGACCCTGCCGAAGTCGTTCGATGCGGACCCTGCGAACAAGAAGATCGTCGACGCCATCAAGGCTGACGGCAAGGACCCAAGCGGCCCGTTCGTGTTCCCGGCCTACTCGGCTGTCGAGCTGATCGCCCAAGGCATCAAGAAAGCCAAGTCCGAAGATGCCGACAAGGTGGCAGCCGCCATCCACGAAGGTACCTTCAAGACCCCGACCGGTGACCTGTCGTTCGACGACAAAGGCGACCTGAAAGACTTCAAGTTCGTGGTCTACGAATGGCACTTCGGCAAGCCGAAGACCGAAGTCTCCCCTCAGTAACTGCGTGACTAATAGCTGACCGTAGAAGCCCACTGTGCGAGCAGTGGGCTTTGTTTTACGAGGTTCATGGGCCTGATCCCCGCGATCCGGGGGCGGGCTCACCTGAAAATCTTAAAACCGTCACCCGCGGTTTCCTGGCCTACCCCCGCCAGCGAAATGCAAATCAGGTTTTTAGGAGCGCTGTAATGCCTGAGATCTACCATTTCTTCCAACAACTGGTTAATGGATTGACCATCGGCAGCACCTATGCCTTGATCGCCATCGGCTACACGATGGTGTACGGCATCATTGGCATGATCAACTTCGCCCACGGCGAGGTGTACATGATCGGTTCCTACGTGGCCTTCATCGCCCTGGCGGGCCTGGCCATGATGGGTATCCATTCGCTGCCTGTCCTGATGACCGTCGCCTTTGTCGCGACGATCTTCGTCACCAGTGCCTATGGCTACAGCATCGAACGGGTTGCCTACCGCCCCCTGCGCAACAGCAACCGTCTGATCCCGCTGATTTCCGCCATCGGCATGTCGATCTTCCTGCAGAACACCGTCCTGCTGTCGCAAGATTCCAAGGACAAGTCCATCCCCAACCTGATCCCCGGCAGCTTCTCGTTCGGGCCAGGCGGCGCGGAGGAAGTACTGATCAGCTACATGCAGATCCTGGTGTTCGTGGTCACCCTGGTGGCCATGACCTGCCTCACCCTGTTCATCTCCCGTTCCCGCCTGGGCCGCGCCTGCCGCGCCTGCGCCGAGGACATCAAGATGGCCAACCTGCTGGGCATCAACACCAACAACATCATCGCCCTCACCTTCGTCATCGGTGCCGCCCTGGCGGCGGTGGCGGCCGTGCTGCTGAGCATGCAGTACGGGGTGATCAACCCCAACGCCGGTTTCCTGGTGGGCCTGAAGGCCTTCACCGCGGCGGTGCTGGGTGGCATTGGCAGCATTCCGGGCGCCATGCTCGGCGGGCTGGTGCTGGGCGTGGCCGAAGCGTTCGGTGCCGATATCTTCGGCGACCAGTACAAGGACGTTGTGGCATTCGGCTTGTTGGTTCTTGTCCTGCTATTCCGGCCGACCGGCATCCTGGGCCGCCCGGAGGTTGAAAAAGTATGAACAGAAATCTCAAACAGGCGTTCTTCAGCGCCTTGCTGGTATGGGCCGTGGCCTTCCCGGTACTGGGCCTGAAACTGAGCATCGATGGCATCAGCCTGGTAGTGCACAGCCAGGGCTCGTTCACCATCGGCATCATCGCCGTGTGTTCGGTGTTGATGTTCCTGCGCGTGCTGTTCGACAAGCAGTGGAGCTCGGTGATGGGCCGCCGCTCGGATCGCAAGCTGATCCCGCCAGCGGTCAGCAACTACCTGACCCTGCCGAAAACCCAGCGCTACGTGATCATGGGCCTGATCGTCGCGGCACTGGTGTGGCCGTTCTTCGGCTCGCGCGGCGCGGTCGACATTGCCACGCTGATCCTGATCTACGTGTTGCTGGGCCTGGGCCTGAACATCGTGGTCGGTTTGGCAGGCCTGCTCGACCTTGGTTACGTCGGCTTCTACGCCGTCGGTGCCTACAGCTACGCCATGCTCTCGCACTACCTGGGCTGGAGCTTCTGGGTATGCCTGCCGATCGCCGGCCTCATGGCCGCTACCTTCGGCTTCCTGCTCGGCTTCCCGGTGCTGCGCCTGCGCGGTGACTACCTGGCGATCGTGACCCTCGGCTTCGGCGAGATCATCCGCCTGTTCCTGCGTAACCTCACCGACTGGACCGGCGGCCCCAACGGCATCAGCAACATTCCCAAGCCGGAGTTCTTCGGCCTGACCTTCGAACGCCGTGCCGCCGAAGGCATGCAGACCTTCCATGAGTTCTTCGGGCTGGAATACAACTCGATCAACAAGGTCATCTTCCTCTATCTGGTGGCCCTGCTGCTGGCCCTGCTGGCGCTGTTCGTGATCAACCGCCTGCTGCGCATGCCGATCGGCCGCGCCTGGGAAGCCCTGCGCGAAGACGAGATCGCCTGCCGCGCTCTGGGCCTGAACCCGACCGTGATCAAGCTGTCGGCATTCACCCTGGGCGCCTGCTTCGCCGGTTTCGCCGGCAGCTTCTTCGCTGCGCGCCAAGGCCTGGTGACGCCGGAGTCGTTCACCTTCATCGAGTCGGCGATCATCCTCGCCATCGTCGTGCTCGGCGGCATGGGCTCACAACTGGGCGTGATCCTCGCGGCCATCGTGATGATCCTGCTGCCCGAGCTGATGCGTGAGTTCAGCGAATACCGGATGCTGATGTTCGGTGCGCTGATGGTGTTGATGATGATCTGGCGTCCGCAAGGCCTGCTGCCTATGCAACGTCCACACATGGAGCTGCGTCGATGAGCCGCGAAATTCTGCAAGTCAGCGGCCTGAGCATGCGCTTCGGCGGCTTGTTGGCGGTCAACGGCGTGGGCCTGACCGTCAAGGAAAAACAGGTGGTGGCACTGATCGGCCCGAACGGCGCCGGCAAGACCACCGTGTTCAACTGCCTGACCGGCTTCTACAAGCCCAGCGGCGGCACCATCCTGCTCGATGGCCAGCCGATCCAGGGCCTGGCCGGGCATCAGATCGCCCGCAAGGGCGTGGTGCGGACATTCCAGAACGTGCGCCTGTTCAAGGAAATGACCGCGCTGGAAAACCTGCTGATCGCCCAGCACCGCCACCTCAACACCAACTTCTTCGCCGGCCTGTTCAAGACCCCAAGCTTCCGCCGCAGCGAGAAGGAGGCCATGGAGCGCGCGCAGTACTGGCTGGAGAAGGTCAACCTGACCGAGTTCGCCAACCGTACCGCCGGCACCCTCGCCTACGGGCAGCAGCGCCGCCTGGAAATCGCCCGCTGCATGATGACCCAACCGCGCATCATCATGCTCGACGAACCGGCTGCGGGCCTGAACCCGAAGGAAACCGAAGACCTCAAGGCGCTGATCGCCTACCTGCGTGAGTCGCACAACGTCACCGTGCTGCTGATCGAGCACGACATGAAGCTGGTGATGAGCATTTCCGACCATATCGTGGTGATCAACCAGGGCACACCCCTGGCCCACGGCACACCGGAAGAGATCCGCGACAACCCTGATGTGATCAAAGCCTACCTGGGGGAAGCGTAAATGCTGAAGTTCGAGAACGTTTCCACCTTCTACGGCAAGATCCAGGCGCTGCACAGCGTCAATGTGGAGATCAACCAGGGTGAGATCGTCACCCTGATCGGCGCCAACGGCGCCGGCAAGTCGACCTTGCTGATGACCTTGTGCGGCTCGCCGCAGGCGCACAGCGGCAGCATCAAGTACCTGGGTGAAGAGCTGGTCGGCCAGCCGTCTTCGCACATCATGCGCAAGAGCATCGCGGTGGTACCGGAAGGCCGCCGCGTGTTCTCCCGCCTGACCGTCGAGGAAAACCTGGCAATGGGTGGTTTCTTCACCGACAAGGGCGATTACCAGGAGCAGCTGGACAAGGTGTTGCAGCTGTTCCCGCGCCTGAAGGAGCGTTATATCCAGCGTGGCGGCACCATGTCCGGTGGCGAGCAGCAGATGCTCGCCATTGGCCGGGCGCTGATGAGCAAGCCCAAGCTGCTGCTGCTCGACGAGCCATCGCTGGGCCTGGCGCCAATCATCATCCAGCAGATCTTCGACATCATCGAACAGCTGCGCCGTGATGGCGTGACGGTGTTCCTGGTGGAGCAGAACGCCAACCAGGCGCTGAAGATCGCTGACCGGGCGTATGTGCTGGAGAACGGCCGGGTGGTGATGCAGGGTACTGGGGAAGCACTGTTGACCGACCCGAAGGTGCGCGACGCGTACCTGGGGGGTTGACCGGGAAAAGGGCCATCTACTGGCCCTTTTTTCTACCTGTCAGAAATGTATTGTCTGTACTGGCCCTATCGCCGGCAAGCCAGCTCCCACAGGTACCCCCACAGTTCCTGAAAGTTGTGGGGGCCTGTGGGAGCTGGCTTGCCGGCGATAGGGCCAGTACAGGCAACCATTAACTTGTGATCCAGCGCCAGCCTGAGTAACGTGGCCGGCTTTCATGGCAAAGATTTCCCCGGAGCCCGCCCCATGCGCCTCACCCCCACCCTGCTGCTCACCGCCCTGCTGCCCTTGTTCGCAGGCTGCCAGCTCATGGCTGACACCCCCAGCGACCCGAACATCGGCACTACGCGCATGCAGGGCGAGCTGCGTGCCGGCGGTGGCCAGCTGCTGTTCAAGCCGTGCAGCGAAAACCGCACTTTCGTGATCAACGACGTCGCCGCAACCGGCATCCTGCAGGAAGCCGCCAACCTCGCCAAGGACGCCAACGACAAACTGTTCGCCGACGTCCGTGGCCGCCTCACCGGCAGCAGGCAGGCCAACAACAACGGCCAGCTTGAAGTTCGCCGCCTGTACCGCCTGGAACCTTCCACCCGCGCCTGTGAAGACCCCAACTTCAAGCAGCTGACCCTGCGCGCCAACGGCCATGAGCCGGAATGGGACATCAAGGCCAGCGGCAAAGGCATGGTGCTCAACCGCGTCGGCCAGGATCCCCTGCCCCTGCCCTTTCTGGAAGAAGAAGTGCCCGGCGGCGGCCTGACCCTGACCAGCGAAGCCAACGGCCAGCACGTGGAGCTGTGGGTCGCGCCACAACGCTGTGTAGACACCGCCACCGGTGCCATCCACCACTTACGTGCCGAACTGCGCATCGACGGCAAGACCCTGCTGGGCTGCGGTTACTATGGCGGTGCACGCGACAACTGATCGCCGGGCGCTTTTATCCTGCCAGTCGGGGCGGCGAACAGCTTATACTTGGCGGTTTGTGTAAAGCCGCCGGCCGCCCATGGCCGGGATACTGGACCCTGCCATGCTACGAATCACCGAACTGAAGCTGCCCCTGGACCATCCCGACGAAGCCCTGCGTGAAGCGATCGTCCAGCGCCTGGGCATCCGCGACGAGCAACTGCTCAGCTTCAACCTGTTCAAGCGCAGCTACGATGCGCGCAAGAAGAACAGCGAACTGCTGTTCATCTACACCATCGACCTGGAAGCCAGCAACGAAGCCGAGCTGCTCAGCAAGTTCGCCGACGATCGCAATATCGGCCCGGCGCCAGACGTAACCTACAAGTTCGTCGGCAAGGCCCCTGCCGATCTGCAGGAGCGCCCGATCGTGGTCGGCTTCGGCCCGTGCGGCATCTTCGCCGGCCTGTTGCTGGCACAGATGGGCTTCAAGCCGATCATCCTCGAGCGCGGCAAGGAAGTACGCCAGCGCACCAAGGACACCTGGGGCCTGTGGCGCAAGAGCGTGCTCAACCCCGAGTCCAACGTGCAGTTCGGCGAAGGCGGCGCCGGTACCTTCTCCGACGGCAAGCTGTACAGCCAGATCAAGGACCCGCAGCACCACGGCCGCAAGGTGCTGGAAGAGTTCGTCAAGGCCGGTGCACCGGACGAGATCCTGTACATCAACAAACCGCACATCGGCACCTTCCGCCTCACCGGCATGGTCGAGCAGATGCGTCAGGACATGATTGCCCTTGGCGCCGAAGTGCGCTTCCAGCAGAAGGTCACCGACCTGCTGATCGAGGATGGGCAACTGACCGGCGTGGTGCTGGAGAGCGGCGAACAGCTGCACTCGCGCCATGTGGTGCTGGCACTGGGCCACAGTGCCCGCGACACCTTCCGCATGCTGCACGCCAAAGGCGTGTACATGGAAGCCAAGCCGTTCTCGGTGGGCTTCCGTATCGAGCACCCGCAAACGCTGATCGACAAGGCTCGCCTAGGCAAGTACGCCGGTCACCCGAAACTCGGTGCCGCCGACTACAAACTGGTGTATCACGCCAAGAATGGCCGCTCTGTGTACAGCTTCTGCATGTGCCCGGGCGGCACCGTGGTCGCAGCAACCAGCGAGCCAGGCCGGGTGGTTACCAACGGCATGAGCCAGTACTCGCGTAACGAGCGCAACGCCAACTCAGGCATCGTCGTCGGCATCGACCCCGAGCGCGATTACCCGGGCGGCCCGCTGGCCGGCATCGAGCTGCAGGAACGCCTGGAAGCCCACGCCTACGTGATGGGCGGCAGCAACTACCAGGCCCCGGCACAGCTGGTGGGTGACTTCGTCGCTGGCCGGCCGTCGACTGCACTGGGCAGTGTCGAGCCGTCCTACAAACCGGGCGTGACCCTGGGCGACCTGGCGCCGAGCCTGCCGGACTTCGCCATCGAAGCCATTCGCGAGGCGCTGCCAGCGTTCGACCGGCAGATCAAGGGCTACAACCTGCATGATGCAGTGCTGACTGGGATCGAGACCCGCACCTCCTCGCCGCTGCGCATTACCCGCGGTGAGGACTTCCAGAGCCTGAACCTCAAGGGGCTGTTCCCGGCGGGTGAAGGGGCCGGGTATGCGGGCGGAATCCTGTCGGCGGGTGTCGATGGGATTCGCATCGCTGAGGCGGTGGCGCGGGATATGCTCGGCCTCTGAGCCTTTTACATGCCAGGGCCTCTTCGCGGGTAAAACCGCGAAAGGGCCACTGCAGACATCAGAAAAATCCACAACAAACATCAGACTTCCCCCCCCCACTCCTTCCCCATCTGCGTCTAGGCTTTCCCGCAGCCCAGCCAGCAATACCATATAACAAAAACGAATATGGTTTTTGTTTGAAAGCATATCGCCAAAGGCTAGGGTGTACGCCCGTTCCATTGTCAACTGCTCATGGAGAGCCTATAGCCCGTGCGTAGCCTGTTCACCCGCTTCTTCCAGCTCGAAGCCGCCAGTGGCCTGTTGCTGATCGCTGCGGCCATCCTGGCCCTGATAATCAACAACTCGCCGCTGTCCTACCTGTACAGCGGCCTGCTCGACGTTCCCGTCGCCGTTCAGGTCGGTGCGCTGCACATCGCCAAACCGCTGTTGCTTTGGATCAACGACGGCCTGATGGCCCTGTTCTTCCTGCTGATCGGCCTGGAGGTCAAGCGCGAGGTAGTCGACGGCCACCTGTCCAAGCCCTCCCAGGTAATCCTGCCAGCCACCGCCGCCGTGGGCGGCATGGTGATACCGGCACTGATCTACTGGTTCATCAACCGTGACAACCCTGCCGCCATAGCCGGCTGGGCTATCCCCACAGCCACCGACATCGCCTTCGCCCTCGGCGTACTGGCCCTGCTGGGCAAGCGCGTGCCGGTGTCGCTGAAACTGTTCCTGATGACCCTGGCGATCATCGACGACCTGGGTGCGATCATCGTCATTGCCCTGTTCTACTCGGGCACCCTGTCGAGCATGTCGCTGCTGCTGGCTGCCGCCTGCCTGGTATTGCTGGTGTCGATGAATCGGCTTGGCGTGGTCAAGCTTGGGCCCTACATGGTCGTTGGCCTGATCCTGTGGGTCTGCGTGCTCAAGAGCGGCGTGCATGCCACCCTGGCCGGCGTCGCCCTGGCCCTGTGCATCCCGCTGCGCACGCGCCATGCCGAACGCTCACCACTGCTTGCCCTGGAAC
This sequence comes from Pseudomonas shirazica, assembly GCF_015168335.1. Lineage (NCBI taxonomy): Bacteria > Pseudomonadati > Pseudomonadota > Gammaproteobacteria > Pseudomonadales > Pseudomonadaceae > Pseudomonas > Pseudomonas shirazica. Next base: position 710,507 of record NZ_CP063456.1, on the reverse strand, counting down.
AAGCCCTGCATCCTTGGGTTGCCTACGCCATCCTGCCGCTGTTCGCTTTCGCCAACGCCGGTGTATCGCTGTCAGGCGTGACCTTAGAAAGCTTCACCCACCCGGTGCCACTGGGCATCGCCGTGGGGCTGTTGCTGGGCAAGACCGTGGGTGTCTTCGGCCTGACATGGGTCGCGGTCAAGCTGCGCCTGGCCGCACTGCCTGCAGGCGCCAGTTGGGGGCAATTGCTGGGTGTGGCGATACTTTGCGGTATCGGCTTCACCATGAGCCTGTTCGTCGGCTCGCTCGCCTTTGTGCCTGGAAGCAGTGATTACGCCGGGATGGACCGCATGGGTATTCTCACCGGATCGTTCTTCGCCGCCGTGTTCGGCTATGCAGTAACCGCCATGGCCAGCCGCAAGTCCAACGTCGGCTGACCTGGCCGCAGCATGAAAAAACCCCGACTGGCGAGCGCCATGTCGGGGTTTTTTCTTGTTGGGCTACGGTCAGTGCGTGACGCGGCTGGTGCCATCGACGGTCATGATGCGCACGCGGTCGCCAACGCGGAAGATCTCGTTCTGCTGCACGGCCTGCACATAGGCACGCATGCTGCCATCGTCCTCACGCACGGTGATCTCGACACCCTGGGTACGGGTCAGGCCCTCTTCGGCGGCGGAACCGGCCAGGCCACCGGCAACGGCACCGATCACGGCGGCGACGATGCTGCCACGGCCACCACCCACGGCGCTCCCGGCCACGCCACCCACGATGGCGCCAGCACCGCCACCGATCGGGGTCTTGGTGCCTTCGATCTTGACCGGACGCAGGGACTCGATAGTGCCCATGCGCACAGTTTGCACGCGGCGGGCCTCATCACGGGAGTAGCTGTCACCGGTCAGGCTCGAGGCACAGCCACCCAGCAACAGCGACATGGTGGTAAAGGTCGCCACCAGCAAAGCGGATTTACGCATGGGTAAGGTCTCCATAAGTCAGGTGCTCATTAGACGCTGCACGTTGACGGCTGTCACGGTACAAACGTAATAAAATTGTTTTCATTCAGCCAAGGGACAGCCTGCACGGCTGTGTCGAGGCCTTTCAAGTGAGACCAAGGATAGCCATGGATTACTTCATCGTCGTGGTCACCACCGTTGCGGGGCTGTATTTCCACTGGTGGCTGTATGTGCGCATGCGCCGCTGGATGGACCGTGACCTGGCGTTGTCGCTGGCAGGGGCGGACCCGGAAAAACGCGCGTATATGCTGCAAAGGCTGGAGCAGGCGCGGGTGGAGAAGGTGGGGCGCAAGCAGTTGGCGGGGTGGTTGGAACGGCAGGCTACAGGGTATCCGGGGTAGCCTGATGGAGCGCCGGGGCCGCAAAGCGGCCCCGACAAACTCAGGGCGCCAACCGCTCCCGCAGCCATTGCCCATCCACCAGCCGGTAGTTCAGTCGGTCATGCAGGCGGCTGGCCCGCCCCTGCCAGAACTCGATGCGCTCAGGTAGCAAACGATACCCACCCCAATGCTCCGGACAATGCGGCTGGGTGTCGGAAAAGCGCGCCTCAGTGGCCTTGACCAGTCCCTCCAGCTCCTCACGACCGGCAATCACCTGGCTCTGTGGCGAAGCCCAAGCACCCAGGCGGCTACCCAGCGGGCGCACCTGGTAGTAGGCGTCAGACTCCTGGGGGGTGACCTTTTCCACCCGCCCTTCGATGCGCACCTGGCGCTCCAGCGCCGGCCAGAAGAAGGTCATGGCGGCGAAAGGGTTGACCAGCAGTTGCTGGCCCTTGGCACTATCGTAGTTGGTGAAGAAAGTGAAGCCACGCTCATCGAGCCCCTTCAGCAACAAGATACGGCAGTGCGGGCGGCCTTCACCGTCGACAGTGGCCAAGGTCATGGCGTTGGCTTCCACCGGCACCTGCTCGGTTTTCACCGCTTCGGCGAACCACTGGTGGAACAGGGCGAACGGCTCTCCCGGGGCCTGGGATTCGGCCAGGCCATCACGGGTGTAGTCGCGGCGCATATCGGCCAGGGATTGGGTCATTGCTGCGTTCCTTGACGATCAGTTGGTCTTCGCAGGGCTGTTGGCAGCTACTTTCTTTTCAGTGGTAGCTTTCTTGGCAACCGGCTTGGCCGGTGCAGCTTTTTTCTTGGCCGTGGTCTTGGCTGGCGCCTTGGCCTTGGCTTTGGTCACAGGCTTCTTCGCCGCAGCCTTGATGGCCGGCTTGCTGTCGGCAGGCTTGGCAGCAGGTGCTTTGACATCTTGCACCGCCACCATTGGCGCGCGCGCCGGGGCGGCTTGCTGGTACTTGGCCAGCAGGGCGACCATGGTGTTCTGCGGGGTCAACAGCATTTCCACACGGCGGTTCAGGGCACGGCCCTCGGCGCTGTCGTTGGCGGCGCGCGGCATTTCCGAGCCCATGCCCTTGAGGTTCAGACGGTCACGCTGCAGGCCGCTGAGGCGGAAGATGGCCGACACCGAAGCGGCGCGCTCCAGGCTGAGCTTCTGGTTGGCGGCAGCGACCCCGCTGCTGTCGGCATGGCCGAGCACCAGCACGGCGGTCTTGGCATCGCCTTCGACAGTCTTGGCCACACGAGTAATCGGGCCCAGGGTCATCGGCAGCAGCATGTTCGGACGATCGGGGTTGTACGAACTGTCCACCGGGATGGTTACGGCCAGCACGTTGTCACGACGCTCCAGCTCCAGCTTGCTGCCCTTGATCGCCTCACGCAGCTTTGGCTCGTACTCGTCCAGCCAGGCCTGGGTGGCCTTCTGGTCGACCTTCGGCACCACCGGCCCCTTGGCCTGCTTCTCTTCACCGCCGAACGGCCACCACCAACGGCTGGCGTTGTCGGACTTGGCGTCGGCCTTGGCCACATTTTCCGTGACGGCTTGCTTCACTTCCTGCTCGGCAACCTTGTCCGAACCGAAGGGCCACCAGCTAGAGGCGCTGTCCTTCGAGCCGTCCTGGGGGTGACTGGCGCAGCCGGTAACGGCGGTCAGGCACAGGGCGAGTGCTAAGGTTTTGTGTGAAGACATCAGCGATACACCATGAAATAGAAAGAAATTTTGCTTACGCCCTTCAGGCGTTGGCATTGAGGATAGTCAAAGGGCTGGGGCAATACCCGCATTACCCGATCAAAGGCAATTGGCAAGGACGCGTACCAGTTTCTGGGCTCGCGGGTCCATGAGCACATAAGGGCCAAGGGTATTGACCACGAAACCGAAGGCCACATCGTGTTCCGGGTCAGCGAAACCAACCGAGCCGCCGGCGCCTGGGTGGCCGAAGGCGCGGGCCCCGAGGCCGAACGTGGCATTGGCCACGTCTGGCTGGTCGAGCATGCAGCCCAGGCCAAAACGGGTCTGGGTGAGCAGAGTACGATCCTGGCCGAGGCTGTGCTCACGGGTGAGTTCGTCGAGCAGCTCTGATTCGAGCAGGCTACCGTCCAACAGCCCGGCATAGAAGCCCGCCAGGCTGCGCGCATTGCCATGGCCATTGGCCGCTGGCTGCTGCATGCTCCGCCACTCCGGCTTGTTGGTACTGGTCAGGATCGCCGGCGGGTTGGTGAAGGCACGGGTCGACAGAGCCTCGGGCTCGCGCATGGTCACCTGCAGCAGGCGCTGAGCCGCAGCGTCCCCGGCGTTGCCCTTGCCACGGGCGATATGCGCTACGCGATGAAACTCATCGTCCGCCAGGCCGATATGAAAATCCAGCCCCAACGGCCGAGCGGTACGGGCCACGATCGAGTCGCCGGGGCCACGGCCGTCGGCACGGCGGATCAGCTCGCCAATCAGCCAGCCGTAGGTAATTGCGGCATAGCCATGCTCGGTGCCGGGTGTCCACCAGGGCGTTTCGGCAGCCAGCGCATCGACCATGGCCTGCCAGTCATACAGTGCCTCGGCCGGCAGCAGCTCACGGATGGCCGGCAAGCCGGCGCGGTGGCTGAGCAGCTGGCGCAGGGTAATCGCCTGTTTGCCTGCCTGGGCGAACTCGGGCCAGTAGTTGGCCACCGGCGCATCAAGCGCCAGCTTGCCCTCGCCGACCAGTTGCAGGGCGGTGACAGCGGTGAAGGTCTTGGTGCAGGAAAACAGGTTGGCGATGGTATCGCTGTGCCAGGCCTGCTGGCCGTCCTTGTCGGCACTGCCGGCCCACAGGTCGACCACGGTTTCGCCACCAACCTGGATGCACAGCGCGGCGCCACGCTCCTGGGGATCATCGAACAGCGCGGCGAAGGCTTCGCGCACTGCTTCGAACTTCAGCTCATAGTGACCCTGGATCTGCACCCGCTGTTCTCCGTACGACCAATTCCGAAAATGGTGTGCATTGTTTCAGTAGTTGCGTGTTTTGCAAACTGGCTTGGGCCAAGTGGTCGCGACGAATGGCAGCCAGGACGAACGGTGCCCCTGTAGGAGCGGCCTTGCGTCGCGATGGGCTGCGCAGCAGCCCCGGTAATTTGTGCATTGCGGCTGAGATCCTGGGGCTGCTGTGCAGCCCATCGCGACACAAGGCCGCTCCTACACAAGACCGCGTCAGCCGGTTGCTAGGGCGCCGGTTTTTCCAGTTGGACGCGCAGCTGGCTCATTGCCTGCAAGTTGCTCTTGCGCACGGCATCGACAAACCCCGGGTATGGCATATCGGTGATCGCCACCAACCCTAGGTGACCGTTCTCGCCATCGAGCAGGCGGCCGCTGGCCGGCTGGTCGAGGTACTGGAACCAGTGCGCGCCAACGATCATCGGCTGCGCCAGGGCCGCCTTGAGGAAGTTGCCGTAGGCCGGGCCACGGTCTTCTTCCCGCGCCACTTCCAGCGGCCCCGGCCAGAACGGCCCGCGATCGCGCGAGCCGAACTGGAATTCGGACACCAACACCGGCTTGTCCAGCTCGGCCAGGCGGGTGAAGTCGTAGCCATCCTGCGGCTTGAGGGTATAGAAGTTGAAGCTGAGCACATCGCAGAACTCGGCGCAGGCCTTGACCGCCTCCGGCGTGCTGACGGCATAGCGGCCACCCAGCAGCAAGTGATTGGGCGCATGCCACTTCAACGAGTCGGCAATGGTCCTGAAGTAGGTTTCGGCGAACACCTGCTGGAAGTGCTGGTAGTCACGCTCGATTTCCGGGTGCTCCGGGTTCGGCAACGGTGCCTCGAAGCCCGGGTCCTCCATCAGTTCCCAGGCGCTCAGCTCGATGCCCCAGGCCTTGGACAACCCTTCCTGGTTGCGGTACTTGTCACGCAACTGCTTGAGGAAGGCGCGCTTGGCCGGTACATCGGTAGTCAGGCGCAAGGTTCCGTAGGCCAGGCCGTAACGCGCCTTCGGGTCGCTACCGGGGGCGGCCCAGGACAGTTCGTTGTCGGCGAAATAGCCGATCAGCCAGGGGTCGTCACGGTGATCGCGGGCGGCAATGGCCACGGCGCGCTCGGTGGCCATGGCAAAACGCGGGTCGAACGGGTCGGGCATGCGGCCCCACCAGTCCATGCCGGTGCTGATGCTGGCGTAATCCCCAACTATCGATAGCGGCAAGGTGTACGGCATGCGCCTGGCCTGGCCCAGGGCCGGCTCGCTCCAGTTGCCGACCGTGTTGAAACCCCAGGCCTGCAGGCGGTCGAGCGCATGCGCCTGCCAGCGGGCGGTATCCAGCGCCAATGGTGGGCAGCTTGCCGGCTGCCCCTCTACCGCGGGCGGGCAGGGTTTGCCATAGGTGCGCTGCAGGTTGGCGGCATAGAAATCGAACCAGCGCCCCTGCTTGAAGTTGCGACCTTGCGACGAGGGGTTGCCATCGTCGTTGTTGCCATCACCATAGAATGCGGCCAGTGCATCCCCCTCAACCGGCAACCCCTTGAACATCCCCTCACGCCCGGCGACGTAGGTACGCCCGCCATCCGCGGCGACGGCATTCACCCCCAGGGAATAGAACGGATGCCCCTCGGGCGTTACCAGGTACCAGCGGCCGTCACGCTTTTCGGTGCGGAAGAAGCCTTTGGCCTCGAACGCCGGCCCGGCCAGCAGGCCTCCGTAAGCGTCCAGCTGCTGCTTGCCACGCTCTGCCAGCCAGCCTTTGAGCTGTTGCTGCTCGCGTACATCGGCCGCCTTGAGCTGCTCGTCATTGGTAACCTTTTCTGGCCAATGGCCGCGGGTGGACTGGCCATAGGCATCGATCAGTTCCTGGTAGGCCGCCTTGTATGCCTGGTCGTCATCCTGGATGCCCACCCGCTCGATCAGCAGGTTCTGCGCCACCTTGGGGTTGGGGATACTCAGGCTGACCGACGTCACCTGCTTGAGGTCGACCGCACCCGCGCTGCTGGTCAGCAGCAGGCGCTGGCCGCCATGGTTCCAGGGCATGGGCGGGCCGGCGCGCATGCCTTGGCTCAATGGCGAACTGGCCGTCAGCGGTACCATCACGGTTTGTGCAGGACCGGCCGGAAGGTCGATGCGGCTGGTCAACGTGCGCCCATCACTGCCCTGCACCACCACGTCCACGGTCAGCGCCCAATCCATCGCGCTTTGCAGGCGCAAAGTCAGGAACTGACCGCCGGACCAGTCCCACACACCGCTTTGCGGGCTCAGGCGCAGGGTCGGCCGCTCGGCCGGGTTGAACACCACGCGCCGCAACACTTCACCTTCGGCCGTCTGCTCCGCGTTGTACTGCGGCATGCCGGCATCCTCGGTCGCCACATTGACCACCGAGGCCGGGCGCACGAAGCTGAAAAGCGTCTGCTGCCCAGCCAGCAACGGCGAGCTGAACAACAGGGCAAAAACGGCGGGCAGGGTACGGCGGACCATAAGGCTGGGGCTCTCCTTCAGGGCCCTCATGGCCCACGACTGAGTAATGGACAACGCACCGGAGCAAGTGTGCTCCGGCGGTCAGGAAATCTCCCGCCGGAACGGCGGCAGCGCATTGAGAATAGCCTTGCCGTAGCGCTGGGTGACCAGGCGCCGGTCAAGCAAGGTGATAACACCGCGGTCCTGTTCGGTTCGCAGCAGGCGGCCGCAGGCCTGGATCAGCCGCAGCGAGGCATCGGGCACGGCAATTTCCATGAACGGGTTGCCGCCGCGAGCTTCGATCCACTCGGCCAACGCCGCTTCGACCGGATCATCAGGCACGGCAAAAGGAATCTTGGCGATAACCACGTGCTCGCAGTAGGCACCCGGCAGGTCGACACCCTCGGCAAAGCTGGCCAGGCCGAACAGCACGCTGTGCTGGCCATCGTCGACCCGTGCCTTGTGCTTGTTCAGGGTTTCCTGCTTGGACAGGTTGCCTTGGATCAGCACTAGCTTGCGCCAGTCACGGTCCAGGCCATCGAACACGTCCTGCATCTGCTTGCGCGAGGAGAACAGCACCAGCGCGCCACGGGCATCTTCGACGATGTTCGGCAGTTCGCGGATGATCGCTGCGGTATGCGCCGCCGCATCGCGCGGGTCGGCCTTTAGGTCGGGGACCCGCAGCAGGCCGGCATCGCCATGCACGAACGGGCTGGGCACCACGCAAGTGACCGCGTCACGGGGCAACCCCGAGCGCATGCGGAAGCGGTCGAACTTGCCCAGCGCAGTCAGCGTCGCCGAGGTCACCAGTGCGCCATGTGCCACGCTCCACAGGCTGCGGCGAAGCATTTCGGCGGCCAGGATGGGGCTGGCATTGACTTCGATGTCGAACAGCGCACCGCTCTCGGCCAGGGTCAGCCAACGGGCCATGGGTGGGCTGTCTTCCGGATCTTCGGCGGTAAAGGCCGTCCACAGTTCCCAGTTGCCCTGGGCACGGGTGACCAGGCTACCGAACAGCGGGTACCACTCCTCGGCCTGGTGGCTGGCGATGCCGATGTTGACCTCACCGTCCATGCCTTCCTTGAGCAGGTCGGCCAAGCGGGTGAACAGGTCGTTGAGGCGGGCAAAGCCTTTTTTCAGCTCGATGCCCACTTCGCGAATCTGCTCCGGCACCACGCCGCCTTCAAAGCGGTAGCGCGGGCGCTCACGGCCTTCGTTGTCCTCGCTGGGGCGGAAGTCGGCAACCTGCTCGCACAGGGTGAACATGAACTGCTGCTGGGTGCGCACTTCCCGCGCAAGCTCCGGCACCTGCTCGATGTACTTGCCCAGGTCACCGGGCAGCGGGTGCTGGGCCAGCAGCTTGGTCAGGTTCTTGGCGGTCTGCTCCAGCCAGTCGGCAGTAGAGCGCAGGCGCGAATAGTGGGCGAAATGGCCGATAGCCTTGTCCGGCAGGTGGTGGCCTTCGTCGAACACGTACATGGTGTCGCGCGGGTCGGGCAATACCGCGCCGCCGCCCAGGGCCAGGTCGGCCAGCACCATGTCGTGGTTGGTGACGATCACGTCGACCTTGCCCATGCCTTCGCGGGCCTTGTAGAACACGCACTGCTGGAAGTTCGGGCAATGACGGCCGGTACACTGGCTGTGGTCGGTGGTCAGGCGCGCCCAGTCCTGGTCTTCCAGGGCTTCGGGCCAGCTGTCGCGGTCACCGTCCCAGCGGTTGCCGGCAAGCTTCTCGATCATGCTGTTGAACAGCTTCTGGCTGCGCTCGTCGACTTCGATGTGGAAGCCTTCTTCCTCGAACAGCTGGGCGGTGGCCGACTGGGCGTGGCCCTCCTGCAGCAGGATGTCGAGCTTGGACAGGCACAGGTAGCGGCCACGGCCCTTGGCCAGGGCGAAGCTAAAGTTCAGCCCGCTGCTGCGCATCAGGTCGGGCAGGTCCTTGAAGACGATCTGCTCCTGCAGCGCCACGGTGGCGGTGGCGATCACCAAACGCTTGCCGGCGGCCTTGGCGGCCGGAATGGCAGCCAGGCTGTAGGCCACCGTCTTGCCGGTACCGGTGCCCGCCTCCACTGCCACCACGGCAGGCTCGCCGGCACGGCGGCCTTCTTCGTCGCAGGCGATGTCGCCGAGCACCTTGGCCACTTCGGCGATCATCAGGCGCTGGCCATAGCGCGGCTTGAGGCTCTTGGCTTCGAGAAAACGCGTATAGGCGCCCTGGATGGTGGCTTTGAGTTCGTTGCTGATCATGGTCTGCAGGCGCCCGGAGGGCTGGATATATTTTCAGTGTTTCGCATGGGGCGGCTATCATACCCCGCTATTGCCCTTTATGCCGCATGGAGATCCGGATGCTTGCCTTTGCCCTGCCCTACACACTGCATGTCCTGGCCGCCCTGGTGTGGGTCGGCGGCATGTTCTTCGCCTGGCTGGTGCTGCGCCCGGCAACGGTTGCAGCCCTTGAAGGGCCTGCCCGGCTGCGCTTGTGGGTGGAAGTTTTCCGACGCTTCTTCGGTTGGGTCTGGCTGGCAGTGGCGATTTTGGCGATAAGTGGTATCGGCATGTTGCACATGCGCTTCAGCGGCTTCGAGACTGCACCGAAATATGTGCAGGTGATGATCGGCGGGGGCATCGCCATGTTTGCCCTGTTCATGCGCATCCAGGCGCTGCTGCTGCCGGAATTGAGGGGGGCAGTGCAGGCCGAGGACTGGCCGGCGGGTGCGGCAGTGCTGGGACGGATTCGGCGGATGGTGGGGATCAACCTGCTGCTCGGTCTGGCGGTGGTAGCCGTGGCCAGTTCGCGGCTGATGTTCTGACAGGATCTGCTCGGCCCCTGTAGGAGCGGCCTTGTGTCGCGATGGGCTGCGCAGCAGCCCCGGCATTTTGTGCGAAGGCGCTGAAATCCTGGGGCTGCTGCGCAGCCCATCGCGACACAAGGCCGCTCCTACAGGGGGGCGCGGCAAGGCTTCAGAGGCGCTGCAGAATCAGCTCACCTACAGCGCCGGCCAACCCAGGTTGGCCCGGCTGCCCCGGCCGGCCGTTGGCGCCGGCGTCTGTGCGGTAAACCAGGCAACCCTTGCTAGCGCCGCCCTTGCCGGCCTTGCCAGCAGCACCGGCCTTGCCCGGTGCGCCGCCGTCCAGGCGGACCACGATGCGTTCCTGCGGGAAGCCCTGCGGCACGCTCAGGCGGATGCGCCCACCCGGCGCGCCATCGTGCCCGTTGCCGCCGTCATCGCCGTTGGCACCGCGGCTGGCCTGGCCCCAGGTGCAGCCACCGGCCTGGCCGTTGGCGCCATCCAGCCCCACGTACCCCGGCGCACCGGCACCGCCACGGGCATCGATGGCCAGGCGCTCGGCATCCACTTCAGCCAGTTTCAGGTCCAGGCTGCGGCCTGACCGGGCCCCCCGCTGGTAAGTACCCGCCGCTCCCGGCGCACTGAATTCGCTACCCTCACCCAGCCGCGCACTGCGCGCCTCGATCAGCAACGGGCTATCGGAAGGTGCAATGGCGATACGCGCATCGCGCCCCAGCTCCAGCTGGTCGACCTTCAATTCCGCGAGCGTGGCAGGCAGCAGCAGGGTTGCGGCATCGGCGACACGCAACTGTGCCAGGTGCACGCTGGCAGACTTGTCGGGCAGGCGCAGCATGGAATTGGCAGCGACCTCCAGGCTTTCGGCCTGGGCCAGGGGAGCGGCCAACATGGCCAATAACATCAGATTACGCATTTCGCGGCGCCTCCTGCACACGGGGGATGGACATGACATGGAAGATACCCGTCAACAGGATCTGCAAACGATCGAACCAGCGGTGGCTGCGGCCGCGCAAGCTGCCATTGAAGAACAGCACTTCAAGCAGGTGCAGGCCCAGCAAGGTGATGCCGGCGGCGTTGATCAGCAGGTTGAAGGGCAAGGGTTGTGGCATGAACTGATTGAACAGCACCACCCCCCAGAAAGCGACAGTCAGGACCTTGCCCAAGCCCAGGATGAACTTCATATCCCGCCCCCATGGATTGTTGTTATGTCGAGACGGCCCGTTCGAGCGGGCCGTGCGACCAACATTAACTGCAATGCCCGGACAGGCGCCAGCACCACTCAGTTGAGGTGCAGTTCCACCCGTCGGTTGCGGGCACGGCCCTCCTCGCTTTCGTTGTCGGTGAGCGGTTCACTCTCGCCGCGCCCCTGGCTGGTGACCTTGCCCGCCTCCAGCCCCTGGCCGATCAGGTAAACGGCCACGCTGCTGGCGCGGCGTTCGGAAAGTGCCTGGTTGTAGCTGTCGGAGCCGACGTTGTCGGTATGCCCGATCACGCTTACCTTGGCCACCGTCGGTGAATCGAGTTTTGCCACCAGGCCTTGCAGACGCTGCTGGGCCGCCGGGGTCAGCTCGGCGGAATCGAAGGCGAACATCACCGCGCCGTTGTCATCCAGGATGATCACCTCCGGCGAGGGTTCAGGTTCAGTGGCAGGCGGCGATGCGGGGTACACCCTCAACGGGCAACCCATGTGGTCGACCGCAGTGTTGGCGGGGGTATCGGGGCAACGATCACGGCGGTCGAAAATGCCGTCGCCATCTTCGTCGCCATCCTGGGCGTAACAGATCAGGCCCCCGGCGATGGCGCCAAGGGCACCGCCGCCAGCCGCCCAACTCGAACTTTCGATGGCGCCCAGGCCACCACCGACCAGGCCGCCGAGCAGGCTGCAGATGGGCCAGGTCCTCTGGTTGAGCGGCGCGCTGCCATCGCTGTGGGTGGCGCAGCCCGCTAGCAGGCTGGCAGCCACCAACAGCGGCAGCGCCGCCTTCGACGTCACACTCATGCTGAATGCTCCTGTGTCATTGGCCACGGACGGCTGACCGCCGTGAAGACGCGCCCGTGCCACTGCTCAAGGCACGGGCGCACGCCGGTCTACCGCTGGATCTTGATCTCGGTACGGCGGTTCATGGCACGCCCCTCGGCCGTGGCGTTGTCTGCCACCGGCTGGGTTTCACCAGCACCGACCACCGACACGAAGCTGCTGCGCGGCACACCGCTCTCGACCAGGTAATCGGTCACCGAGTGGGCACGGCGCTCGGACAGTTTCTGGTTGTAGCTGTCGGAGCCGACGCTATCGGTATGGCCGCTGACGCTCAGGCGGGCGGACGGCGCCTCCTGTTTCAGGCGCGTGGCAATGGTGTTGAGGCGCTCCTTGTCGCTGGCGGTCAGGCGCGCAGAGTCGAACTCGAAGTGCACATCGCGGATGACGATGACTTCTTCCTTCTGCACCACCACTTCCTCGACCACCGCGGCCGGCTCCGGTGGGCAGCCGTTGGCATCGACCTGCACACCGCGCGGGGTGCCTGGGCACTTGTCACGGCTGTCCGGCACACCGTCACCATCCTCGTCGCCATCGCCATGGGCCCAGCAATAGCCCGCCGCCAGGCCACCGCCCAGCAACGCGCCCCAACCAGCCCAGCTGGAGCTCTCGATGGCGCCCAGGGCAGCGCCGCTTACACCCCCGACGGCGGCACATTTCGGCCAGTCGGTCTTTTGCAAACCTGCACAACCAGTCAACACACTGGTGAGCAGAACCAGGGGTATCGCTGTGCGTACTATGCTCATTTCATTGCTTCTCCTAGGGGGAATCGGCATAAGGCCGATTTCAGGGAGTAAAGACCGAGCATCTGATCCCTGCCACCAATAAGCCACGACACAGTCACATGCCTCTTTGCCCGCACGCTGCGGCCCGCTAGTCTTGGATGACTTCAACGAGGATTGGCAATGACCGACGGTTTTTCCCAGCGCACCCCGCAGCAGGCCTTGGCGGCCCTGCTCGATCGCTTCACTCCGCAACGCCTGCTGCTGGTGGGCACGCGCTTCCCGGCGCTGGACGCCTTCGCCCAGGCGCACCCACAGGTAACCATCGCCACGGCCGCCCCAGGCCCGCTGCCGGCAGAACTGGCAGCCCAGCGCTTTGACCTGGCGGTACTGGTGGACTGCCTGGAGCACCTGCCAAAACGCACCGGCCTGGAATTGCTCGGTGGCATTCGCAACCTCAATGCCAGCCGGGTCGCTGTGCTGGCCGACCTGGCCGCCTGTGGCTGGCAGGACACCGATTTCTTTGCCCTTGCCCTGTCGGCCAGCGAGAAATTCCGCCGTGACCAGCAGGTATTGAGCCTGTTCACCTATGATCTACATGACTACAAGCAGGTACCGGACTGGCTGAATGCCAAGTTCTGGGCCAACCCTGAAAACTTCGGCAAGTACTGGTGGTGATGATGAGTGTCTCGGTCTGCCCTTGTGGCAGTGGCAACCTGCTCGACGCCTGCTGCGGGCACTACCATGCCGGCACCCCGGCGCCGGATGCCCAGGCGCTGATGCGCTCACGCTACAGTGCCTACGTGCTGGGCCTGGTCGACTACCTGGTGGCCACCACCCTGCCGGCCCAGCAAGCCGGCCTGGACCGTGCCGCCATGGCCGCCTGGAGCGCCCAGAGCACCTGGCTGGGCCTGGAGGTGGAAAGCGCAGAGGTGCTGGGCGGCCAGCCAGAGCACGGTTTTGTCACCTTCACTGCACGCTGGCACGACCAGGAGGGTGACCATCAGCACCGCGAGCGCTCGGCATTCGTCCAGCACGCCGGGCGCTGGTACTTCATCGACCCCACGGTCGGGCTCAAGGCCGGGCGCAACGACCCCTGCCCCTGCGCCAGCGGCCAGAAGTTCAAGAAATGCTGCGCCAGTTACGTGGGTAGCTGACCATGATCGCCCGCACCCGCCCGCTGCTGCTCGCCACCCTGATGGCATGGCTTGCACTGCTGGCGGGCTGCGCCAGCTGGGGCGGTGACGACTGGCGCGAACCCGAGGTGCACCTGGTCGAGGTGGAGACGGTCAAGGCCAGGTTGCTGGAGCAGGAGTTCGTGCTGCATCTGCGAATCGACAACCCCAATGACAGCCGCCTGTTCATCCGCAACCTGTCGTATGCCATACGCCTCAACGACCTGTTGCTGGTGCAGGATGAAACCAGCGTGTGGCGCAGTGTCGGCGGGCATGCCCGGCGTACTTTCAAGATCACCGCACGGACCAACCTGTGGCAGCACCTGAAACCGCTGGCCAAGCTGCTGAAAAGCGAACAACCACTGCATTACAGCCTGCAGGGCGAGCTGGCGACCGGGTTGCTCATCCATCGGGACCTGCACTTGTCGCGCAGTGGTGAGATAATCCCCGGCGATTACAAACCGGAGTGACCCTGCAATGTCCCAGCAACCCCACGTTCATGGCCCTGACTGCAACCACGATCATGATCACCACCACGATCATGGCCATGTACACGGCCCGCACTGCAACCACGGCCACCAGGAGCCGGTACGCAACGCCCTGAAGGACGTTGGCCGTAACGACCCATGCCCGTGCGGTAGCCAGAAAAAGTTCAAGAAGTGCCACGGCGCCTGACCTGAACAGCACTCGCGCGTCCCTGCTGCGGGCCGCGCGGAGGGTAGCCGGGGTCTAACTGGCCCTGGCAGGCCCTGAAACCTTGCGCTGCAGCAACCCTGCGGTGGCCATGAGCAGCACGATGCAGAGGGCCATGCAAATGGCATTGGTGCCATCCCAGCCGACCGTACCCAGCAACAGCGATGGGCTGAATGCACCAACGGTCGCGAACACCGCAATGGCCAGATCGTTCTTCCCCTGCATCTGCATCGCTGCCGGGCTGTTTTGCAGCGTCTGCGCCAACAGCGCCCCACCGCCCACGTAGGTCAGGTTCCAACCCAGGCCCAGGGCTATCAGTGACAAGGTCATCATCGCGTAGCTGTGCGACCACATGTTCATGGCCGTGCAACCGATCAGCAGGCACAGGCCGAGACAGATGGTGGCCCTGATGCCGAGCTTGTGGATGATGGCGCCGGTGAAGAACGACGGCGCAAACATGGCAATCACATGCCATTGAATCGCCAAGCGAACGTCGGAAAAGTCCTCATGCATGTGTTTCATGTGCATGGACGCCTGGATCATCAGCAAATTCATGATGCCGTAGCCCAGCGCGGCCACCGCCATGGCCACGGCAACCACCGGGCTCAGCGGCTCGGCGGTCGTGCCAGCCGGTTTCGCTGCACGGTCGTTACTGGCGGTGCCGGTATCGCCGGGCAGGCAGGCCGCTGTCAGCAACGACATCACCGCCAGGCCGACAAAAGCGGCGTAGCACAGCGAAAACAGCGGATACCCACCAACGTCCCTCAGCCACTCGGTGAGCGCCGGCCCGACCACGGCAGCGATCACCCCACCGGCCACCACCAGGGAAAGCGCCTTGGGCTTCAGGTTCTGGGCCAGATTGTCGGTGGCCGCGAAGCGATTGAAGTTGGCAAACGCAATGTAGATGCCCAATGCCGAATGGCTGATCACCAGCGTCGGGAAGTGCTGGTACTGCACCGCCAGGTAACCACTGATGCCAGACACCGCCAAAGGGACCGAGCCCAGCATGAAGGCGCGCTTGCGGCCAATGCGGCTCATCAGCCTGGAGACCGGATAGGTAGCCAGCATCAGGCAAAGGAACTGGAACCCATAGGGCAAAGTGGACCATGTGGCAGCAGGCGCCAGCGCCGCCCCGACAATGGCCGCCATGGTCACGGACATGACCGCAGTCGTCAGGTTGATCGATTGCGCGGTGAAATACAGGTACGTGCGCCGTGGAAGGGGGCTCGACATGGCGTGTGCTCACGGTTGGTGGACGGGTGGAATTCTGCATTGGAAAGATGCCGACAGGTGCATGGTGGCATCTGCCGCGCCCTGTAGTTCGAACAGTCGACGCGCTTTCCAGTTAACTGTTAGGCTGTTTTTTCTAACAGCTGCTGGACCCGCCATGCGCCCGCACAGCCTTCATGACCAGTTGAAACAGCGCCTCGAAGCCGGCGAATGGCTGCCTGGCCAGCGCATGCCGTCCATCCGCAAGCTGACGGCGGCGGTTGGCTGCAGCTACCACGATGTCGTCTCCAGCTATGCCCGATTGGTAAGCGAAGGTGTGTTGACCGCCATTCCTGGCCGCGGCTACTTCGTCGCCAGCCACACACGGCAAACCGGCACAGTGGATACGCCCGCAGGCATGGCCGACGACCCGCTGTTCAAGTTGCTGCAGGGGGGCCAGCACTACACCAAACTGGGCAGCGGCTGGCTGCCACCCGCCTGGCGAGACACCGAGCTGCTGGCCAGGGCAATTCGGCGCACGGCACGCCTGGAGCAGAGTTCGCTGGCAGAATATGGCGACATCCAGGGCTACCTGCCCATGCGCAAGCAGTTGTGCGTGCACCTGAAACGCCTGACCCGTGTGGATGCCCGGCCAAGTGAGTTGCTGACTACGCTGGGCGCCACACAAGCGCTGGACCTGGTGGCGCGGTTGTTGATCAAGCCAGGCGATCACGTGTTCGTCGACGAGCCTGGCAATGGCAACCTGATCAAGCTGATCCAGTTGGCCGGCGGCCATGTGGTCGGGGTGCGCCGAACCCAGGACGGACCGAACGTTGAAGACATGAAGGAGCACCTGGCCAGGCACAAGGTCAAGGCACTCTTCTGCAACAGCACCTTCCACAACCCGACCGGCGGCAACATCAGCCCGCACAATGCCTTCAGCGTCCTGCGCCTGGCGGTGGAACACGACTTCTTCGTGGTCGAGGACGATGTCTACGGCGACTTCAGCCCGGGTGTGCGCCAGACCTTTGCCGAACTGGACAACCTTGAGCGGGTCATCTACATCGGCAGCTTCTCGAAATGCCTGTCCGCCTCATTGCGCGTGGGCTACATCGCCTGCTCGGCAGAGCTGATGGAGCCGCTGACACGCCTGAAGCTGCTGACCTGCGTGGCGGTACCGGCGTTTTGCGAGCGCTTCGTCAACACCATCTTGTCCGACGGCACCTATGCCCGGCACATGCAAGACCTGCAGCAGCGCCTGATCCGGCAGCAGGCGCAGACCCAGCAGTTGTTGCGGGCGCGTGGCTGGCAATTCGACATAACGCCCCAAGGTGGCATGTTCCTGTGGGTCTACCACCCCGAACTGGCCGACCTGCAGCCCTTCATGCGTCGCCTGGAACAGCACAAGGTGCTATTGATGCCAGGCTCGGCCTTCGCCGTCAGCCGTGACTATCAACGCCTTGCTCGCATCAATTGCACGCACTTTTCCGACGCCGTGGCCGAACATTTCAAGGTTTGAGTGCATGTCTTGATTTTTGAGGTGGCGCGCAAATCGAGCGCCGCCCGCGCGGCGCTTCGCAGCACAAGGCTGCTCCTACATCTGTTTCGGGCCAGTAATGCCTATGCCAGTGCACGCGACCGCCTTGTTCGTACAACGCGATATCGAGCCATGCGCCAAAGCGTTCGCGCACAAACCTCACAGGAATAATTGGCCTGAAACAAATGTAGGAGCAGCCTTGTGCTGCGAAGCGCCGCGCGGGCGGCGCTCGATCTCACAGGCACCACACACCCCACGCCAAGCACAAAAAATAAACCGCCCAGGGACCTTGCACGGCGCCTGCGCGCTCACTACCTTAGCGCCTTTCGAAACCCGCCACGCCTTGCAGGAGCCCTTGTCATGGCCGCCTCCGCCTTTCCTCCATTCCGCCCGCGGTTCGCAACCGCTGCCACGCTGCTCGGCATGCTCGGGCTGGCCGGCTGCCAGACGGGCGGCTACCAGGGCAGCGTGCCACCGACCAGCGGCGTGCAGCCGCTCAAGGGCCTGGCGCAGAACGTCTCGGTACGGCGCAACGCAATGGGCGCACCACTGATCGAAAGCAGCAGCTTCCATGACGCCCTGTTCAGCCTGGGCTATGTGCATGCCGGCGACCGCATCGAGCAGATGGTCGCCATGCGCCTGCTGGCCCAGGGCCGCCTGGCAGAACTGGCCGGCAGCGACGCGCTGGACATCGACCGCCTGATGCGCGCGGCCAACCTCAAGCAAAGCGCCGCCCAGCAGTACGCCGACGCGTCGCCACGGCTCAAGCGCTTCTTCGAAGTGTATGCACGCGGGGTCAACGCCTACCTGTTCCGCTACCGCGACAAGCTGCCCGCCGGCCTGGCCAGCAGTGGATACCGCCCCGAATACTGGAAGCCCGAGGACTCGGCACTGATCTTCAGCCTGTATGCGTTCAGCCAGTCGGTGAACCTGCAGGAAGAACTGAGCGCCCTGACCCTGGCGCAAAAAGCCGGCAGCGACAAGCTGGCCTGGCTGCTACCCGGTGCCCCGGACGAGCCGTTGGCCGAAGCCGAAGTGGACAAGCTCAAGGGCCTGAACCTGGCCAGCCAGTTGCCGGGGCTGCCAGCCCTGGCAGCCGCCAGCCAGAAGCTGGCCGACCTCGACCTTCTGGGCAGCCCGGGCTCGGCCAACCTGGCCCTGGCGCCGCAGCGCAGCCGCAGCGGCAAAAGCTTGCTGGCCTGCGACAGCCGAGCCGCCTGGGCCCTGAGCCCGGTGCAGATCCACACCGGCAAGTACCAGGTCGCCGGCCTGTCGTTGCCTGGCCTGCCGATCGTGCTGGCCGGCTACAACGGCAAGCTGGCCTGGAGCAGCAGCGCGGTCATGGCCGACAACCAGGACTTGTATCTGGAGCAACTGCGCCACCAGGGCAGCCAACTGAGCTACCTCGCCGACGGCAAATGGCTGCCGGCCCGCGCCCGTAGCGAAACCTTCTTCGTCCGCGGCCAGCGCCCGCTGCGCGAGGTGATGTACGACACACGCCACGGCACCCTGCTGGCCCAGCCAGGCAATGCCAGCCTGGGCCTGGCGCTGAACCTGCCACAGTTCAAGGGCGACCGCAGCCTGGATGCGCTGTTCGACCTGACCCGTGCCAAGAGCGTGGAGCGTGCCTTCGACAGTACCCGTGAAGTGACCGCCGCCGCCCTCAACTTCGTCTTCGCCGAACCCGAGCACATCGGCTGGCAAGTCAGTGGCCGCTACCCCAACCGCCGCGAAGGCCAGGGCCTGCTGCCGTCGCCTGGCTGGGACGGGCGCTACGACTGGGACGGCTATGCCGACCCGATGCTGCACCCTTACGATCAGGACCCGCCCGCCGGCTGGATCGGCCACGCCAACCAGCGCAGCCTTCCGCGTGGCTATGGCATGCAGCTGTCCAGCACCTGGTACTACCCAGAACGCGCCGAGCGCCTGGCCCAGTTGGCCGGCAATGGCCGCCACGACAGCCGCAGCCTGATGGCCCTGCAGAACGACCAGACCACCCTGCTGGCCGACAAGCTCAAGCAGATGTTCGACGCCCCGGGCATGGCCCAGCCGCTCAAGCAGGCGATCGACGCCCTGCCCGCCGCACAGCGCGACAAGGCCAGCGACGCGCTGGCCCGGCTCAAGGCCTTCGATGGCCGCCTGAGCCCGGTGTCGGCCGATGCCGCACTGTACGAACTGTTCCTCCAGGAAGTCGCCCGGCAAACCTTCCTTGATGACCTGGGCCCGGAATCCGGCCCGGCCTGGCAGGCGTTCGTCAGCAATGCCCGCTTGTCGTTCTCGGCGCAGGCCGACCACCTGCTGGGCCGCGACGACAGCCCGTTCTGGGATGACCGCAATACCCCGCAGAAAGAAGACAAGCCGGCCATTCTCGCCCGCAGCCTGGCTGGTGCTGTGGATGCCGGCACCGCTCAACTGGGAGCCGACCGCCGCGCCTGGCAGTGGGGCAAGCTGCACCAGTACCGCTGGCCTGCACCGGCCTACCATGGCCTGGGCGATGCCCTCGGTCGCCCGCCGCTGGCTGCCGGTGGCGACTTTACCACCCTGGCCCTGACGCCATACGCTTGGGGCAGCGACTTCGACACCCGCCTGCCGGCCTCGGCACGGATGATCGTCGACTTCGGCCAGGCCGAGCCGTTGCAGGTGCTGACCAGCAGCGGGCAGTCCGGCAACCCGGCCAGCACGCATTACAGCGATGGGCTGGATGCCTGGTTCAAAGGGCGCTTCATGAGCCTGCCACTGCAGCAGCAGAACTTCGGGCAGGCGTATGGCAACCAGCGTTTGACGTTGGTGCCTGGGCGCTAGTGGAGCCTTTCCTCCTTACCGGCAGCCACCCAGCTACCTAGCATCCTCGGTGCCGCACTGTTCCCGGACAGGTGCGGCACACTTTCCATCAAGAGGATGATGAACATGGCTACAGAAACCCTGAAAATTGAAATTTCCTGGCCTGATACGCTCAAAGTTCCAGCTGGCGCTACCGTCAATGCACAACTTTGGCTGGGAACCGCAATCGCCGACTACCGCATGATCAGCGACGGAGATGCCAGCGCCCCTGCGGTTTCTTCACCCGTCACCCTGGAAATCGCTTATGACTCCGAGGACCTACTGCCCGACAGCGTCGATACCACTTGGGATCACTTCCGCGCTTCGCCATATCTGATGCATGACGGCAAACGCCTGAACATCGCCCGCGTCGCCAAGATCAGCATCGAAGAAGCCCGAAAATCGGGCTGGAAGGTCGCTATTTCCTGACGCGGGTCTGGCAGCCCTCAAGAGGGCTGCCTCACACATAGAACTTGTCGCAGGCCTCGCCACTCTGACCTAGCAAGCCCTACTCCAGACGTTGAGCCATGGACCTCGTCATCGCCCGCCCCGAAGGCCTGTACTGCCCGCCCGGTGATTTCTACATCGACCCGTGGCGCCCCGTAGACCGCGCTGTTATTACCCATGGTCACGGCGACCATGCCCGCGTCGGCAACCGCCATTACCTCACCGCCGCCTCAGGTGCCGGCATCCTGCGCAGCCGCCTGGGCCAGGACATCCACCTGCAAACCCTGCCGTACGGCGAACGCCTGCTGCACCATGGCGTAACCCTGAGCCTGCACCCGGCCGGGCATGTACTGGGCTCGGCGCAAGTGCGCCTGGAGTACCAGGGCGAGGTCTGGGTCGCCTCCGGCGACTACAAAGTGGAACCCGACGGCACCTGCACGCCGTTCGAACCGGTGCGCTGCCACACGTTCATCAGCGAATCGACCTTCGGCCTGCCCATCTACCGTTGGCCCAGCCAGGGCGAGATTTTCACCGGCATTAATAACTGGTGGCGCGCCAATAGCGAACAGGGCAAAGCCAGCGTGCTGTTCTGCTATGCCTTCGGCAAGGCCCAGCGAATCCTCCACGGGCTGGACGCCAACATTGGCCCTGTCCTCGTGCATGGTGCTGTCGAACCACTCAACCGGGTTTACCGGGACGCTGGCGTCTACCTTCCGCAAACCCGCTATGTCGGCGATATCCCTCGCAACGACCCGCTGCTGCGCCAGGCACTGGTCCTGGCACCGCCTTCGGCGGGTGGCAGCAGTTGGATGCGCCGTTTCGGCGACTACAGCGATGCCTTTGCCAGTGGCTGGATGCTGTTGCGCGGCACCCGACGCCGGCGTGGGGTAGACCGAGGTTTCGTGCTCTCGGACCATGCCGATTGGCCGGGATTGCTCTGGGCCATCGGCCAGACCGGCGCAGAACGCGTGATGGTCACCCATGGTTCGGTCAATGTGCTGGTGCGCTACCTCATCGAACAAGGCCTCGATGCCCGCGCCTTCGTGACCGAGTACGGTGAGGAAGATGACATTGTGACCACGGAGCCAGGCGCATGAAAGCATTCGCCGAGCTGTACATGAGGCTGGATGCGACCACCTCCAGCACTGCAAAGCTCAAGGCGCTACGCGACTACTTCAACACCGCCCCGCCTGTGGATGCCGCCTGGGCGGTGTACTTCCTGGCAGGTGGCCGCCCCCGCCAGCTGGTGCCTACACGCGTGCTGCGGGAGCTGGCCGGCAGGTTGGCGGGGCTGCCTGACTGGCTTTTCGAGGAGTGCTACCAGGCCGTTGGCGACCTGGCCGAAACCATTTCCCTGCTGGTTCCGGAAAGCCGCCACCCTGGCGACGACGGCCTCGCCCGCTGGGTCGAAGCCCATCTGCTGCCATTGCGGAACCTGCCGGTCGAGGAGATCCAGCAACGCCTGCCGCCTCTTTGGGCCCAGCTGGACCGCCCCAGCCTGATGCTCTGCCTGAAACTCATCACTGGCAGCTTTCGCGTGGGCGTATCGAAGCTGTTGGTCACTCGCGCCCTCGCGCAACTGGCCGGGCTGGATGCCAAACGCGTGGCCCAGCGCCTGGTTGGCTACACCGACATCAGCCACCGCCCGACGGCAGCCAGCTATCAACGGCTGATAGCCCCGGAATCAGACGATGAACATAGCTTGCGTGGCGGCCAGCCCTACCCGTTTTTCCTGGCCCACCCCCTGCAGGTATCAACCGAACAGCTCGATACACTGCTCGGGCCGCCGAGCGAATGGCAAATCGAGTGGAAATGGGACGGCATTCGCGCCCAGGTGGTCAAGCGCGAAGGCCAGCTGTGGGTCTGGTCGCGCGGTGAGGAACTGGTCACCGAACGCTTCCCCGAATTGCACAGCCTGGCGCAGACGTTACCCGACGGTGTCGTGCTCGATGGCGAGATCCTGGTTTGGAAACCTGGTGGCTCAGCGGCTGAGCTGGCTGTGCAGCCATTTGCCCTGTTGCAGCAGCGCCTGGGACGCAAGACCTTGGGCAAGAAGCTGCTGAGCGACGCCCCGGTCGTGCTGCAGGCCTACGACCTGCTGGAATGGCAAGGCGAGGACTGGCGCAGCCGCCCGCAGCATGTACGCCGCCAGCAGTTGGAGCAGGTACTTGAGCAGCACCCATTGGCCCCGGTATTGCTCTCGCCTCTGCTCGAAGGCCAGGACTGGGCCGACCTTGCCCGCCAGCGCGAACAGTCCCGCAGCCTGGGGGTGGAAGGGCTGATGCTGAAACAGCGAGAGGCGTTGTATGGCGTGGGGCGCACCAAGGACATGGGCACCTGGTGGAAGTGGAAGATCGACCCGTTCAGCGTCGATGCCGTGCTGATCTATGCTCAGCGCGGCCACGGCCGGCGGGCCAGCTTGTACAGCGACTACACCTTCGCCGTGTGGGACGCGCCAGCCGGTACGCCGGGTCGGGCACTGGTCCCCTTTGCCAAGGCCTATTCAGGGCTCAGTGACGAAGAAATGCGCAAGGTCGACGCCATCATTCGCAAGACCACGGTTGAAACCTTCGGGCCGGTGCGCAGCGTGACGCCGACGCTGGTGTTCGAGTTGGGCTTCGAGGGCATCGCCCTGTCCAGGAGGCACAAGAGCGGCATCGCCGTGCGCTTTCCGCGGATGCTGCGCTGGCGGCTGGACAAGCCAGTGGAAGAAGCGGATGACCTGGCTACATTGCAGGCGCTGCTGGCCTGAAACCATTTCGATACGGCGTTGGCTTTTTCGCGGGCACGCCCGCTCCCGCAGGTTCATCACAGGCCGGGAGGATTGTGAGGTTCCTTGTGGGAGCAGGCACGCCCGCGAAGAAGCCGACGGGGTAATCGGGGCGCAATCGAAGGAGGCGCAAGCCCGAAAACTGTGCTTCCATCTTTGTGCCGACTGTGTCGCAGACCGTTTTCGCCACGCACCCAGGACCACCATGCACCACTCAACTCACGACCTGCTCTCGCCCGTTCCGGGCATCACCCGCCAGTTGCACAGCTTCCACTTCGGACCTCGCGGTGGCGGCAAAGTCTATATCCAGGCCTCGCTGCATGCCGACGAGCTGCCCGGCATGCTGGTGGCCTGGCACCTCAAAAGCCGCCTGGGTGAACTGGAACAGCAAGGCCGCCTGCAGCGCGAGATCATCCTGGTGCCGGTGGCCAACCCGGTCGGCCTGGAACAAGTGCTGCTGGACGCGCCGCTGGGACGATTCGAACTGCAAAGCGGCGAGAACTTCAACCGTAACTTCGTCGATCTTTCCGACAGCATCGGCGACCAGATCGAAGAACACCTGACCGAAGACCCGGCACACAACCTCGCGCTGATCCGCGAATACCTGCGGCGGGGGCTGGACGCACACCCGGCGCGCACACCGCTGCAGGCCCAACGCCTGATATTGCAGCGCCTTGCCTGCGATGCCGACATGGTGCTGGACCTGCACTGCGACTTCGAGGCGGTCGAGCACCTGTACACCACGCCAGACGCCTGGCCGCAGATCGAACCTCTGGCCCGCTACCTGGGTGCCCAAGCCAGCCTGCTTGCCACCGACTCTGGCGGGCAGTCGTTCGATGAATGCTTCAGCCTGGTCTGGTGGCAGCTGCAACAACGCTTCGGCAAACGTTTCCCGATTCCGCTGGGCTGCTGCTCGGTCACCGTCGAGTTGCGCGGCCAGGCCGATGTCAGCCACGACCTGGCCAGCAAGGACTGCCAGGCGATCCTCGACTTCCTTACCCATGCGGGGGTCATCGAAGGCGCAAGCCCGGCCCTGCCCGCCTTGCGCTGCCCGGCCACACCACTGGCCGCAGTAGAACCGGTGATAACGCCACTGGGCGGGTTGCTGGTGTACCACGCCCGGCCAGGCCAGCACCTGGAGGCGGGCCAGTTGATCGCTGAAGTCATCGACCCGCTCAGCGACCGGGTGACGGCCATCCGCAACAGCCAGCCCGGCCTGCTGTATGCACGTAACGTACGGCGCATGGCTACCGCAGGCATGGTCATCGCCCACGTCGCAGGCGAGCAGGTGTGCCGCAGCGGCTATCTGCTGGCAAACTGATCCGGTAAAACCATTGCGCCTGGCTGGTTGTCTGTAGAAACACAGCCACCGAAGGACCCTATGCCCCATGCCCGCCGCCACCGACCTCGCCAAGGCCTGGTTCGCCAAGCGTGGCTGGAAGCCTTTCGCTTTCCAGCGCCGCGTCTGGGCCGCCGTGGAACGGGGCGAATCCGGCTTGCTGCATGCCAGTACCGGTGCCGGCAAGACCTACGCGGTATGGCTCGCCGCACTGAGGGCCTTCAAGGCCGAAGCCCAAGGACGTCATGCTGCACCCTTGCAGGTGGTGTGGGTTACCCCCATGCGAGCCTTGGCCGCCGACACCGCCCGCGCACTGCAGATGCCGCTGGACGACCTGGGCCTGCCCTGGAGCGTGGGCATTCGCAGCGGCGACACCGGCAGTGCCGAACGTGCCCGGCAAGCACGGCGCCTGCCCAGCGTACTGGTCACTACCCCTGAAAGCCTTACGCTGCTGTTGACCCGGGCACAAGCTCGCGAAGACTTCGCCACACTGCGCCTGGTAGTGGTGGACGAATGGCACGAACTACTGGGCAACAAGCGTGGAGTACAACTGCAACTGGCTTTGGCCCGCCTGCGCCACTGGCACCCGAGCCTGCCGACCTGGGGCCTGTCCGCGACCCTCGGCAATCTCCAACATGCGCTGGACGTATTGCTGCCACAAGGCGGCCTGCTGGTACAAGGCCGACAGGACAAGCAGTTGCAGGTCGATACCCTGCTGCCAACGGCCATCGAGCGCTTCCCCTGGGCCGGGCACATGGGTTTGAAGATGCTCGATCAGGTCAGCCGGGAGATCGATGCCAGCACTAGTTGCCTTGTCTTCACCAACACTCGGGCGCAGGCCGAACTCTGGTACCAGGCCCTGCTCGAGGTACGCCCCGAGTGGGCCGGGCTGATTGCCTTGCACCATGCCTCACTGGCCCGCGATACCCGTGACTGGGTCGAGCGCAGCCTCAAGCAAGGCAACCTGAAGGCAGTGATCTGCACCTCCAGCCTGGACCTGGGGGTGGACTTCCTGCCCGTGGAGCGAGTACTGCAGATCGGTTCCGCCAAGGGCATTGCCCGCCTCGTGCAACGGGCCGGGCGCTCCGGCCATGCGCCGGGGCGGCGCTCCCGGGTGACTCTGGTGCCCACCCACAGCCTGGAACTGGTGGAAGCAGCCGCCGCCAGGCACGCCCTGGCAGCCGGGCACATCGAAGCCCGGCATTCGCCGCGCTTGTGCATGGACGTGCTGGTGCAACACTTGGTAAGCATGGCTTTGGGCAGCGGCTTTCACCCGCAGCAGTTGCTGGCCGAAGTGCGCAGTACCTGGGCCTTCAGCGAATTGCGTGACAGCCAGTGGCAATGGGCGCTGGACTTCGTCTGCCATGGCGGCAGCTCACTCAGCGCCTACCCAGACTACCAGCGCGTCGAGCGCCAGCCCGACGGCACTTACAAGGTTGCCAGCGAACGTTTGGCACGTCGCCACCGCATGAGTATCGGTACCATCGTCAGCGACGCCAGCCTGCAGCTCAAGTACTGGAGCAAGGGTGGTGGGGGCAAGGCGCTGGGCAGCGTCGAAGAGGCGTTCATTGCCCGTTTGCGCCCTGGCGACACCTTGGTGTTCGCCGGGCGAGTGCTGGAACTGGTGCGCGTGGAAAACATGACGGCCTACGTACGCCGCAGTACCGCGCGCAAGGCAGCGGTTGCACGCTGGAATGGTGGCCGCATGCCGCTCTCCAGCGAACTGGCCGACGCACTGGTCGAGCAGCTCGGCGCAGCATCCCAAGGGCGCTTTCAAAGCCCGGAGATGCGTGCAGTACGCCCCCTGCTGGCCTTGCAGGCGCAATGGTCGGCGCTGCCCACCCCCGAAACGCTGCTGGCAGAAACCTTCAAGTCGCGCCAGGGTTGGCACCTGTTCCTGTATCCGTTCGCCGGGCGCATGGCCAACCTTGGACTGGCCAACCTGATCGCCTGGCGGGTGAGCCGCGTGCAGCCGCTTTCGGTTTCGATTGCGGTCAATGACTACGGTTTCGAACTGCTCAGTCCAGGCAAGGTGGACTGGACGACGCACCTGCCGCAGGCACTTGGTACCGAACACCTGCTGGATGATGTGCTGGCCAGCCTCAACGCAGGAGAAATGGCGTTGCGTCGTTTTCGCGAGATCGCACAGATTGCCGGGTTGGTGTTTGGCGGGTATCCGGCGGCGCAGAAAAGCCTCAGGCAGATCCAGGCCTCCAGCGGCTTGTTCTATGAGGTATTTCGCAAGCATGACACCGGCAACCTGCTGCTGGCCCAGGCACGGGACGAGGTGCTGAATGAGGAACTGGAGATCGAGCGGTTGCACCGGCAATTGCTGAAGATGGGCCAGTTACAGCTGGAACTGCGACCACTCAAACGGCCCGGACCGTTGGCATTTGCCTTGCTGGTGGAAGGCATGCGCGAAACGTTGAGCACCGAGAGACTGGCGGACCGGATTGCGAGGATGGTCGCGGAGCTGAACAGTGCGGCGGACGCTACGGAATGACCAACCTTCTACCCATCGAACACCATGGCCAAGTGCTCTGGCTGCTTTCGGACAAGGCCATCTACTGGCCAGCCCGTCATGCTCTGCTGGTGGCCGACGTGCACATCGGCAAGGCAGCAAGCTATCGCGCCTTGCACCAACCGGTACCGCGCGGCACCACCGAGGCGACACTCTCCCGCCTGGATGCATTGCTGGCAAGGCATGATTGCGAGCAACTGATCATTCTTGGCGATTTTCTGCATGCGCGCGCAGCGCAGGCGCCGGCAACTTTGGCAACGCTGCAGGCCTGGCGAGAGCGCCACAGAACCCTGAAAATCGTGCTGATCCGCGGCAATCACGATCGAAACGCCGGTGACCCGCCCGCGTCACTTGGTATCGAAGTCGTGAGCGAACCTTGGCTGTTGGAACCCTTTGCGCTACAGCACGAACCCCGCCCCCACCCGACCCAACCGGTGTTGGCAGGGCACGTACACCCGGTATTCGTCCTGCGCGGCAAGGCTCGGCAACGCCTGCGATTGCCCTGCTTCCTGATCGATGGACAGGTCAGCCTGCTGCCGGCGTTCGGTGAGTTTACCGGGGGTTGGGAAATCGCCCCCACGGGCGCCAGCCGGGTGTTCCTGACCGGGGCAGACCGCGTCTGGCCGCTCTAGCCCGGATCACTCAGGCTACAGGTGCCGGTGGAGGCTCGTCCGGCAGGGTCGGCTCGCCCGGCTCCATGGGTGGTGTATCACCGGGCTCCGGCGGTTGCGGGGTATCCGGGTCAGGCTGGTGGGGCACGCCCCCCGCCTGCATCGGCAGCGGGTGTGCCAGCAGTGACCATGGTAGCAACCCGACGTGGTTGGGCTGCAGGCCTGCCAGCTTGGCACTGATTGCGGGGTGGAGTTTCATTGGCTGCTCCTGGCAAGGCCGCTACGCGTCATGCGCACCGGCGTTATCCAGTTGGAGTGCCAAAGGCGCGGGGAATTCCCCGCGCTTGTCGGCTCAGGTACGCGGCAGGGTGACGCCGCGCTGGCCCTGGTACTTGCCGCCACGGTCCTTGTACGACACTTCACATTCTTCGTCGGACTGCAGGAACAGCATCTGGGCCACACCTTCGTTGGCGTAGATCTTCGCCGGCAGCGTGGTGGTATTGGAGAACTCCAGTGTCACATGGCCTTCCCACTCGGGCTCGAGCGGGGTGACATTGACGATGATGCCGCAACGGGCGTAGGTGCTCTTGCCCAGGCAAATGGTCAACACATCACGCGGAATGCGGAAATACTCGACGGTACGCGCCAGGGCGAAGGAGTTCGGCGGGATGATGCACACGTCGCTCTTGATGTCGACGAAACTGCCTGCATCGAAGTTCTTCGGGTCGACGGTGGCCGAGTTGATATTGGTAAACACCTTGAATTCGTCGGCGCAGCGCACGTCGTAGCCGTAGCTGGAGACGCCGAAGGAGATCACCCGGCTGTCCTGTTCGCCGCGCACCTGGCGCTCGACGAACGGTTCGATCATGCCGTGTTCCTGCGCCATGCGGCGAATCCACTTGTCCGATTTGATGCTCATGGCGGGGTGTCCTGAAGAGTTGCGAGGTGAAAATTCGAGACGCGCATCTTACCGGTCCCGGCGCCCAGGTTAAAGTTCCATGCCTCATCCCGCGCCGGGCGGGGGCTTCAGCCGCCGTCGATCCGAATTTGCGTAAAGCGCCTTCTGACCATTGGCAGGTTGCGGAAAGTGGGGTAAGGTGGCGCCACTGTGCTGCACGTGACACCGAGAATCTCTAGTTTGATGCACGATCCTGATCGGCCCATCGCTGAATTTTCTGCTCTCTTTGCGCTCAGTCCCGGCCAGGGTTTTTCCTGACCGTTATCAAATTGTCCAAGGAGACAGAAAAATGTCCAACCGTCAATCCGGTGTTGTTAAGTGGTTCAACGATGAGAAAGGCTACGGCTTCATCACCCCTCAGTCGGGCGACGACCTGTTCGTGCACTTCAAAGCCATCCAAGCTGACGGCTTCAAAACCCTGAAAGAAGGCCAGGCTGTTACTTTCGTCGCTACCCGCGGCCAGAAAGGCATGCAGGCTGAAGAAGTTCAGATCGCCTAAGTCGATCGAAGCTTCCTAGCTTTCAAAAAACCCGCCTTCCGGCGGGTTTTTTTATGCCTGGCCGAAAGACCGTGTCGCCTGCTTCGCGGGCTTGCCCGCGAAGAGAGCGACGCGATCTGACAGATCAATCTTCGCTGATGGTAATGCTAGGCATCGCCGGCGCAGCAGCTTCCTGCAGCACGATCCGCGCGCCCACCTGACGGGCCAGCTCCTGATAGACCATCGCAATCTGGCTTTCCGGCTCGGCGATCGCCGTCGGCTTGCCACTATCGGCCTGCTCGCGAATCAGCATCGACAGCGGCAACGACGCCAACAGGTCGACGCCATACTGGCTCGCCAGCTTCTCGCCACCGCCTTCGCCGAACAGGTGCTCGGCATGACCGCAGTTCGAGCAGATGTGCACGGCCATGTTCTCCACCACGCCCAGCACCGGGATGTTGACCTTGCGGAACATCTCCACGCCCTTCTTGGCATCCAGCAGGGCCAGGTCCTGCGGGGTGGTGACGATCACCGAACCGGCAACCGGTACCTTCTGCGCCAGGGTCAGCTGGATGTCACCGGTGCCCGGCGGCATGTCGATCACCAGGTAATCCAGGTCGTCCCAGGCAGTCTGGGTCACCAG
The DNA here is from genome assembly GCF_015168335.1 of Pseudomonas shirazica. Taxonomy (NCBI): domain Bacteria; kingdom Pseudomonadati; phylum Pseudomonadota; class Gammaproteobacteria; order Pseudomonadales; family Pseudomonadaceae; genus Pseudomonas; species Pseudomonas shirazica. Next base: position 681,012 of record NZ_CP063456.1, on the reverse strand, counting down.
CTGCAGCAGCGCGCCGGAAACCATAGGGCCACGCCATACCATCGGCGTGTTGTCGTCGGTAAGGAACGCCATGGACATGACTTCCACGCCATGGGCCTTGATCGGCACGAACCACTTCTGCTCGCGAATCTGCGGGCGGGTGCCTTCGGCGATGCCGAACATCACGCCCTGGCTGGGGCCATAGATATCGGCATCGAGAATACCCACTCGCGCGCCCTCGCGAGCCAGCGCCAGGGCCAGGTTGGCAGCGGTGGTCGACTTGCCCACACCGCCCTTGCCCGAGGCCACGGCGATGATGTTCTTGACGTTGGCCATTGCCGGCACCTGGGCCTGGGCCTTGTGCGCAGCCACCACGCAGTCGATCGACACCTGGGCACTGCTGACGCCCTCCAGGTTGCCGATGGCGGTCTGCAGCACCTGGGCCCAGCCGTTCTTGAACAGCCCTGCGGCATAACCCAGTTGCAATTGCACGCTGACCTGGCCGCCCTGGATATCGATTGCGCGCACACAGCCGGCGCTGATCGGGTCCTGGTTCAGGTAGGGGTCGGTGTACTGGCGAAGCACGCCTTCGACGGCGGCACGGGTGACGGCACTCATGGAGACTCCCAATGGCAAACTGAATGTAAAACAGACGCCTATCCTAACCCGTCAATCGTCAGCAGATGCGCATGCGGGGTGAAATATCTTCGCCAGCCCTTTATAGTGGCCGATCAACCTCATTTTTACCCCGTCGCCAGATAAGTAGCCGAGCCACCATGTCCGAGCCACGTCAGATTCTCGTCACCAGCGCCTTGCCCTATGCCAACGGATCGATCCACCTTGGCCATATGCTCGAGTACATCCAGACAGACATGTGGGTCCGCTTCCAGAAGCTGCGCGGCAACCAGTGCATCTACGTCTGCGCCGACGACGCCCACGGTTCGGCCATCATGCTGCGCGCCGAGAAAGAAGGCATCACCCCGGAACAGCTGATCGCCAACGTCCAGGCCGAACACAGCAGCGACTTCGCCGACTTCCTGGTGGACTTCGACAACTTCCACTCTACCCACAGCGAAGAAAACCGCGAACTGTCGGGCCTGATCTACGCGCGCCTGCGAGACGCCGGGCACATCGCCACCCGTTCGGTAACCCAGTATTTCGACCCGGAAAAGGGCATGTTCCTCGCCGACCGCTTCATCAAGGGCACCTGCCCCAAGTGCGCGGCCGAAGACCAGTACGGCGACAACTGCGAGAAATGCGGCGCCACCTACGCGCCCACCGAGCTGAAGAACCCCAAGTCGGCCATCTCTGGTGCCACCCCGGTATTGCGTGATTCCCAGCACTTCTTCTTCAAGCTGCCGGACTTCCAGGCCATGCTGCAGCAGTGGACCCGTAGCGGCACGCTGCAGGACGCGGTAGCCAACAAGCTGGCCGAATGGCTGGACTCGGGCCTGCAGGAGTGGGACATCTCGCGCGACGCGCCGTACTTCGGCTTCGAGATCCCAGGCGAGCCAGGCAAGTACTTCTACGTGTGGCTGGATGCACCGATCGGCTACATGGCCAGCTTCAAGAACCTTTGTGCACGCCGCCCGGAGCTGGACTTCGACGCGTTCTGGAACGAAGGCTCCAAGGCCGAGCTGTACCACTTCATCGGCAAGGACATCGTCAACTTCCACGCCCTGTTCTGGCCAGCCATGCTCGAAGGCGCGGGCTTCCGCAAGCCGAGCGCGGTCAACGTGCACGGCTACCTGACCGTGAACGGCGCCAAGATGTCCAAGTCGCGCGGTACCTTCATCAAGGCCCGCACCTACCTCGACCACCTGCAGCCGGAATACCTGCGCTACTACTACGCCGCCAAGCTGGGCCGTGGCGTCGATGACCTGGACCTGAACCTGGAAGACTTCGTACAGAAGGTCAACTCCGACCTGGTTGGCAAGGTGGTCAACATCGCCAGCCGCTGCGCCGGTTTCATCCACAAGGGCAATGAAGGCGTGATGGTGGCTGGCGATGCTGCACCGGAGCTGACCGAAGCCTTCCTGGCGGCCGCCCCGTCGATCGCCGACGCCTATGAAGGCCGCGACTTCGGCCGTGCCATGCGCGAAATCATGGCGCTGGCCGATCGCGCCAACGCCTGGATCGCTGACAAGGCCCCATGGTCGCTGGCCAAACAGGAAGGCAAGCAGGATGAAGTTCAGGCCATCTGCGCCCAAGGCATCAACTTGTTCCGTCAGCTGGTGATCTTCCTCAAGCCGGTGCTGCCGGTACTGGCTGCCGATGCCGAGGCCTTCCTCAACGTGGCACCACTGACCTGGAACGACCACCTGTCGCGCCTGGAAAACCACCAATTGAACCCGTTCAAGGCGCTGATGAGCCGCATCGAACCGGCCAAGGTCGAAGCCATGGTCGCCGCCAGCAAGGAAGACCTGCTGGCCGCCGAAGCCAAGGCCCCGGCCGGCAATGGCGAGCTGGCCAAGGACCCGCTGTCGGCGGAAATCGAGTTCGACACCTTCGCTGCCGTCGATCTGCGCGTGGCACTGATCGTCAAGGCCGAGGCCGTACCGGGCGCGGACAAGCTGCTGCAACTGACCCTGGACATCGGTGACGAGCGCCGCAACGTGTTTTCCGGCATCAAGTCGGCGTACCCCGACCCGTCCCAGCTGGAAGGCCGGCTGACCATGATGGTGGCCAACCTCAAACCACGGAAGATGCGCTTTGGGGTGTCCGAAGGGATGGTCATGGCGGCCGGGCCTGGCGGTGAAGAGATCTACCTGCTGAGCCCGGACAGCGGTGCCAAGCCAGGCCAGCGCATCAAGTAACAAAACCTGCTGGACCTTGTGGGAGCGGGCGTGCCCGCGAAACTGACTACGCGGTGCATGGCACTGGCGTTGCCGGTGCTCGCGGGCACGCCCGCTCTCACAATGACTCCGGCACCTTGATGCCAAACCCGGACAATCGCCCCGATTCCCGGCTATCGTCATCTCATGAGCGACTACATCCTGGTACTGATCAGCGCTGCGCTGGTCAATCACCTGTGCCTGCAACAACAGCCATTCCCAAGGCTGCACCTCCACGTGCACGGCCTCGCCTGCGCACTGTGCATTGCCTTGGGCGTGATCGGCGCACAACTACTGGTGCGCGGTGTGCTTGCCCCACTGCAAGCCCAGGACCTTGCCCTGTTCCTGTTGTTGCCCTGGCTGGCCGTGCTTGCCTGGGGCGTACCATGGCTACTGACAAGATGGCGCCCGAGCTGGCCGGTGACGCAACTGCCCGCGCTGCTGTTGAGCAACGCGGTAGTACTGGGCTTGACCCTGCAACAGGCAAGCGACGAAAGCACATGGCTCGCTACCTTGCTGCAAGGCCTGCTGGCCGGCGGCGGCTTCTGGCTGGCGTTGGTGCTGTTCGCCGACCTGCGCCAGCGCAGCGCTCATGCCGACGTCCCCGGGGCAATGCGCGGCCTGCCCATCGAACTGCTTGGGGCCGGAGTAATGGCCATGGCGTTTTCCGGCTTCAACGGGCTGTTTGCCCAATGACCGCCAAGCCCGACCCGCGGCTACGCACCAGCATGGGCCTGGTGTTGCTTGCCTGCGTACCTGGCCTGCTGGCGCTGTTCTGGCTTCATGGCTGGAGTTTGCTACTGAACCTGTTGCTGTGCGCCAGCACCGCGCTGCTGTGCGAGGCGCTGTTGCTTACCTTGCGAGCACAACCGCTGCGCACGGCGCTGAACGACGGCAGCGCGCTGGTGACCGCCGTGCTGCTGGCCGCCGCCCTGCCCACCTTGGCACCCTGGTGGTTGCCGGTGGTCGCTACCAGCGTTGCCATCGGCATCGGCAAGCAGGCCTTTGGCGGGGTTGGGCGCAACCTGTTCAACCCGGCCATGGTCGGCTACGCCTTCGTGCTGCTGAGCTTCCCGTTGCAGATGAACCATTGGCCGGGGCCGGCACCAGGCCTGCTCGACAGCCTGCAGCTGGTGTTCGCCGGCGGCGAGCAGATCGATGCCTGGGCCAGGCCGACGCTGCTCGACGGCCTTCGCCACAACCACAGCCTGACCATCGATGAACTGTTCGCCGGTCACCCGGGTTTCGGCAGCATCGGTGGACGGGGCAGCGAATGGGTCAACCTGGCGTTCCTGCTGGGCGGCCTGTTCCTGCTGCAACGCAAGGTTATCAGTTGGCATGCGCCGGCCGGTCTGCTGGCTGGGTTGTTCCTGTTCAGCCTGCTGGGCTGGAATGGCTCGGGCTCGGACTCCAACGGCTCTCCCCTGGTGCACCTGTTCTCCGGCTCGACAATGATGGCGGCGTTCTTCATTGCCACCGAACCGGTGTCCGGGCCCCGGCAGGAGTGGGCGAAGCTGGGTTTCGGCCTGGGGGCGGGCCTGCTGATCTATCTGATCCGCACCTGGGGTAGCTACCCGGACGGTACAGCGTTCGCCGTCCTGCTCATGAACCTCATGGCGCCGAGCCTCGAACGCCTGGCTCTGCAGCGCCAGCAGGTTGCCCGATGAAGCGCCTGGTACGTGATGTGGGTTTGTTGCTCCTGACCGGAGCACTGGCGCTGTCGACCACTTTGGCCTGGCGGCACTGGACCAGCGCAGCCATCGCCGACGCCGAGAAGCAACTGAATAGCCGCCAGCGGCTGGCGGTGTTGCCAGAAGGCAGTTACGACAACCAACCTTTGGACAGCCCGTTGCCCAGGCCCGCCGCACAGCGGCCAAACAGCCGCATCCTGGCAGCTTACCGGGCAACGCTGGCGGGTAAACCGGCCGCCGTCATACTGGTCACAAAGGCCCAGGGCTATGCCGGGCCTATCGTGCTGAGCGTGGCCATCGCAGCGGACGGCCGACTGATCGGCAGCCAGGTGGTCGAGCACCAGGAAAGCCCTGGGCTGGGTGCACGCCTGGGTGATGCGCAGCTGAACTGGCTGGGGCAATTTGCCAACCGTCAGCTGGGCGACCACTGGGCGCTGAAGCGCGACCAGGGCGACTTTGACCAGTTGGCCGGCGCAACCGTGACCTCACGTGCAGTGATCGTCGCGCTACAGGAAGCGCTGAGCTACTTCGATGAGCAGCGCAGCGTATTGCTGGAGGGCGCCACGCATGAATAGGCTCTACCTGCTCGGCGCAAGCCTGGTGCCTCTGCTGGGCGCCACCCGAACACTGAGCGAAGGCGCCACCATAGGCGTGTGCGCAGTGCTGCTGAGCAGCCTTCACCAGCTATCAATGGCACCCCTGCGCCGACGGTCCGCCACCTGGACCTATGTACTGGCCAGCCTGCTGGTTCTGGCGGCCCTGGCCAGTTGCTTGCAACTGGCACTGCGTGCCTGGCTGCTGCCACTGGCACTCGCCCTCGGCCACTATCCCGCACTGCTGTGCCTGCAATGCCTGGCCATTGACTACCTGCTGCCCGATCAAGGGCGCTGGCGCCTGCTCGCCGGCCACCTTTGCGCGTTGTTTGCCACATGCCTGCTGCTTGGTGCCAGCCGCCAATGGCTGGCCGACGGTATCGGCCTGCACCTGGCCAGCCTGGCCCCGGGCGCCTTGCTACTGCTCGGACTGCTGTTGGCCTTGTACAATCGTCTGCGTCCGGGCCCTGCCCAATCACGTCATCAAGGAAAGCTCTGATTTCATGAATGCCGCCAAACGCCTGGAGATCTTTCGCAGGCTGCACGAAGACAACCCCGACCCGAAGACCGAACTGGCGTACACCACCCCGTTCGAGTTGCTGGTCGCCGTGACACTGTCTGCGCAATCCACCGATGTCGGCGTCAACAAGGCTACCGCACGCCTGTTCCCGGTCGCCAACACCCCCGAGGCCATCTATGCGCTGGGCGTCGAAGGCCTGAGTGAGTACATCAAGACCATTGGCTTGTACAACAGCAAGGCGAAAAACGTTATCGAAGCCTGCCGGCTGCTGATCGAACGCCATGACAGCCAGGTCCCGCAGACACGCGAAGCCCTGGAGGCGCTACCCGGCGTTGGCCGCAAGACCGCCAACGTAGTGCTCAACACAGCGTTCCGCCAGCCGACCATGGCCGTGGATACCCATATCTTCCGGGTCAGCAACCGTACGGGCATTGCGCCAGGCAAGACGGTGCTGGAAGTGGAGAAAAAGCTGATCAAGTTCGTGCCAAAGGATTACCTGCTCGACGCCCACCACTGGCTGATCCTGCACGGGCGCTATGTGTGCCAGGCACGCAAGCCACGCTGCGGCAGTTGCCGGATTGAAGACTTGTGCGAGTACAAGCACAAGACCTCCGACGATTGAGTCGATAGCTCGAAACCACCCACTGCGATTGAAAAAATCTTTTTTACCAGCGTCTGCTTTCTGGTTATAAGGACGGCCAATGGCCCCTTGGCTTGGAGCGACTCATGAGTAGCGATAAAGACGACCTGTCGATCGAAGATGATTTTGTTGCCGCAGATGACGAAGCGGAACCCCAGGTGGAAACCGCAAAGACCAACCTGAGCAAGCGCCGCACCATCGACAATATGCTGGAGGAAAGGCGCCTGCAGAAGCAGTTGGCCGACTTCGACTACGATCTGTAACCTTGGCAAAGCCTCCTGGCTGGAGGCTTTACGGCCTTGGTGATCAGCTTAACCCTTGCCGTTGCGCCAGCTCGATCAAGTCGACCAGCGACCGTGCATTGAGCTTGAGCAACAGGCGCGACTTGTAGGTACTGACCGTCTTGTTGCTGAGGAACATGCTGTCGGCAATTTCCTTGTTGGAACGCCCTCGCGCCAGCTGCTGCAACACGGTCATCTCCCTTGCCGAGAGGCGGTTGACCATATCCGTCTCGCTCCCCCCCCTTCCACGTGATACGTGCAGGGCCTGGTTGGGGAAGTAGCTGTAGCCCGACAGTACGGCCTTGATGGCGCTCAGCAGTTCGGTGAGTTCCTGCTGCTTGCACACATACCCCGCCGCCCCCGCCTGCATGCAGCGCATCGAGAAGTTGCCGGGGGCCTGCGATGTCAGCACCAGCACCTTGCTGCCCGGGCTGAAGGCCGTCATGCGGGTGATTACTTCCAGGCCATCCAGCTTGGGGATGCCGATATCGAGCACCACGATATCCGGCAGGTGTTGCCGTGTCAGTTGCAGCGCAGCCACTCCGTTGTCGGTTTCCGCCACGACGTCATACCCATGCCGCTCCATCAGCATGCGTACGGCCAGGCGTATGACCGGATGATCATCCACGATAAGCACTTTATTCATGCGATATCCATTCATTGCTTTTGCTTTGGCCCGCCAAGATAACCTACAGAGCGCCTGCTGGCGCGGTGATTTACCGGCGAAATATATGAACAGATGGAACCTACAACACTTACAGAAATTTCCTACACTCAACTGATGTACTTGTAACAATCAAATTCCCTGTTACCGAATGAACGGTATCACCGGCCTGTAAAAGTGCACCAGTTGAAAACCGGCCGATACCTCGGGAAATGTTCAATTCAAATACCTGAACAGGCAACATCACCAGGATTTCGAGCGATTATTCTCACGGGAAACAATCCAGTCTTTAGTTGAGCAGCGCGGTAAGGCAAAGATATGCAAAATCGCTGGAGACGACCCATATGCACCAAGTACAACCTGTCGCCCCGCTGACGATCATTGCCATCTTCGCAGGGATTATCGAAGCCTCCGCCCTTGCCACATTGCCGTTTCTCAGCGAGTCCAGTCAAAAGCTCTATACTTGGTTTCTGGTGGGCTTCCCATTCTTCCTGACGGCACTGTTCTTCCTCACGCTCAACTTCAATTACAAGTCGTTCTACGACCCGTCGCCAAACAGGACGACAAACGACAACACATCGACACCGAGTGATGTGTCCAAGCATGCAATGCCCGGTAGTACCGGCGAAGCGCTGCAGGGCGAGCCTGTCACGTTCATGTTTTCCGGCCCCGATGCCTATCGCATGATGGAGCAGCAATTGCTGTCCGCCCTCGCCCAACCGCCTCAGCAATCTCGCACCTGGCGCTTTTGCAACCTGGACAGACGCCAGTGCGCGCAACTATCGATCAGCGCGCTTGATGAACAGGTGGCGAACGACGGCCATTGATTCCACGGACAAAAAAAACCCCGGCCTGAGCCGGGGTTCTTGCCGCACATGACGGTAATCAGAGCAGCGAGCGGCCCTTGTTGGCAGCAATGCGCATACGCAGGGCGTTGAGCTTGATGAAGCCAGCTGCATCCGCCTGGTTGTAGGCGCCGCCATCTTCCTCGAAGGTAGCGATGTTGGCGTCGAACAGCGAGTCGTCCGACTTGCGGCCGACAACGGTGACGTTGCCCTTGTACAGCTTCAGGCGTACCACGCCGTTCACGTTGACCTGCGAAGCGTCGATCATCTGTTGCAGCATCAGACGCTCCGGGCTCCACCAGTAGCCGGTGTAGATCAGGCTGGCGTACTTCGGCATCAGCTCATCCTTCAGGTGAGCGACTTCGCGGTCCAGGGTGATCGACTCGATGGCACGGTGGGCCTTGAGCATGATGGTGCCACCAGGGGTCTCGTAGCAACCGCGCGACTTCATGCCGACGTAACGGTTCTCGACGATATCCAGACGGCCGATGCCATTGGCACCACCGATACGGTTCAGGTCGGCCAGGACGGTGGCCGGAGTCTTCTCGACACCGTCGATGGCAACGATGTCACCGTTGCGGTAGGTCAGCTCGATGTAGGTAGCCTGATCCGGGGCGTTCTCAGGCGAGACACTCCAGCGCCACATGTCTTCTTCGTGCTCGGTCCAGGTATCTTCCAGGACACCGCCTTCGTAGGAGATGTGCAGCAGGTTGGCGTCCATCGAGTACGGCGACTTCTTCTTGCCGTGGCGCTCGATCGGGATGCCGTGCTTCTCGGCGTAGTCCATCAGCTTCTCGCGGGACAGCAGGTCCCACTCACGCCATGGGGCGATTACCTTGACGCCTGGCTTCAGCGCGTAGGCACCCAGTTCGAAACGCACCTGGTCGTTGCCTTTGCCGGTGGCGCCGTGGGAAATGGCGTCGGCGCCGGTTTCGTTGGCAATTTCGATCAGGCGCTTGGCGATCAGCGGACGGGCGATGGAAGTACCCAGCAGGTACTCGCCCTCGTAGACGGTGTTGGCGCGGAACATCGGGAACACGAAATCACGCACGAATTCTTCGCGCAGGTCGTCGATGTAGATCTCTTTAACGCCCATTGCCTGGGCCTTGGCACGAGCCGGCTCGACCTCTTCGCCCTGCCCCAGGTCAGCGGTGAAGGTCACCACTTCGCAGTTGTAGGTATCCTGCAGCCACTTGAGAATCACCGAAGTATCAAGGCCGCCGGAATACGCCAGTACGACCTTTTTTACGTCCGCCATGCCATCACTCCACGGGGTTGTACGGAAAGGGATCGATTCTAACGACGTTACGGATAAATTTACAGTGGGGCGACAGCTTCTGACGACAAAGCGACAAGAAGTTTCGGAAGGGCGACTTACCGTCGGAAATTATGAAATGCCGTGTGGGAGCAGCCTTCAGGACTTGGCAGGTGTTGGCTCAGGGGCCTTTTCGACAGGCTTCTCAACCGGCTTCTCGATTACCGCAACCCGATCCAGTTCGATATTCACCCGACGATTACGCGCCCGGTTGGCAGCATTGGTGTTCTTCGCCAATGGATAACGCTCGCCATGGAAACGCACGGTAATCTGCTCTTCCGGAACGCCATGGGCCTTGAGGTAGTCGGCTACCGCCAGTGCCCGGCGGCGCGACATGTCGCGATTGGTCAGGCGATTGCCACTGTTGTCGGAGTGGCCGTTGAGCTCTACATGGTTAACTGTCGGGTCAGCCTTGATGTAGTCGAGGATCACGTCCAGCCGTGCCTTGGCCGCGCCATCCAGCTCGAAGCCTCCCCCGGGGAAGCCCACCTGGGTCTGACGCACCTGATCGTAGTTCATCGGCAGCAGCTTGCCGGCACAGGCCTGATAGTCGTTGTAGGCCTTGGCGAAGCTGACCGGCAGCACACGCACTTCCATCGGCCTGCCCGCCTCGCCGGCATAATTGCGTACCACCGTGCTGCGCCCATCGAGCAGGCCGTTGATCAGGCGACTGGCCTGGCCCTGGGAAGAACTGAACAACACCCCGGTACGGGCCATGCGCACGCTGCCCAGATTGATGTCGCTGCGCCCAGGCTGCCACGGCGCAGCAGCTGCCAGCAATGTGGCCGTGCCCGCCCCCAGTACGTTGCTGTCCGAGCGCAACTGGAACACCGGTTGCTCGCCCGCGCGGCGCACGAACTCGCCACTGCCGAAACCGTCGATCGGCTGGATCAGCCGGCATTCGAACTGGTCACCCTCGACCTTCCAGGCAATGTTTTCCATGCGCGTCTGGAAGGTCAGCGCACCGGCCGGCAGGCTGGCGAACAGGGTCAACAGGGCTAGGTAACGCTGGCGCACGGGCGGCTCCACAAATTCTGACGGCTTACCTGCAGGCTATCGGACGCCTGGCGGAAAACTTGATAGCCGTGCTCCACCCAGGGTTTTCCGGTAGCATTGGGGCTTGAGTTCGACCCGCCTGGAATCCCCAATGTCCGATCGCCTGACCCTCCTGCGTCCCGACGACTGGCACATCCATCTGCGCGATGGTGCCGTCCTGCCCCACACCGTTGGCGATGTGGCGCGTACTTTCGCCCGTGCCATCATCATGCCCAACCTGGTTCCGCCGGTACGCAATGCCGTAGAGGCCGGCGCCTACCGTGAGCGCATCCTGGCCGCCCGCCCGGCTGGCAGCCGCTTCGAGCCGCTGATGGTGTTGTACCTCACCGACCGCACCAGCCCCGAGGACATCCGCGCGGCCAAGGCCAGCGGTTTCGTGTATGCCGCCAAGCTGTACCCTGCTGGCGCCACCACCAATTCAGACTCGGGCGTGACCAGCATCGACAACATCTTCCCGGCCATCGAGGCGCTGGCGGAAGTTGGCATGCCGCTACTGGTGCATGGCGAAGTGACCCGTAGCGAGATCGACGTGTTCGACCGCGAGAAGCGCTTCATCGACGAGCATATGCGCCGTGTGGTCGAGCGCTTCCCGACACTGAAGGTGGTGTTCGAGCACATCACCACCAGCGATGCCGCGCAGTTCGTCACCGAGGCCCCGGCCAACGTCGGCGCGACCATCACCGCGCAGCACCTGCTGTACAACCGCAACCACATGCTGGTTGGCGGCATTCGCCCGCACTTCTACTGCCTGCCGATCCTCAAGCGCAACACCCATCAGGTGGCGTTGCTGGATGCGGCCACCAGCGGCAACCCGAAGTTCTTCCTGGGTACCGACTCGGCCCCACACGCCCGACACGCCAAGGAAGCCGCCTGCGGTTGCGCCGGTTGCTACACCGCCTACGCAGCCATCGAGATGTACGCCGAAGCGTTCGAGCAGCGTAACGCGCTGGACAAGCTGGAAGGCTTTGCCAGCCTGCACGGCCCGGCGTTCTACGGCCTGCCGGCAAACACCGACACCATTACCCTGGTCCGCGAAGAATGGACCGCCCCGGATAGCCTGCCGTTTGGCGAGCAGACCGTAGTCCCGCTGCGCGCCGGCGAAAAACTGCGCTGGCGCCTGCTGGAGGAAAACGCGTGAGCGAAGACCTCTACGAAGACGACCTCGACACCCAAGGCAGCAGCGGCTCGCGCCATCCGATGGCCGAGCGTTTCCGCGGCTATCTGCCGGTAGTGGTAGACGTTGAAACCGGCGGCTTCAACAGCGCTACCGATGCCCTGCTGGAAATTGCCGCAGTCACCATCGGCATGGACGAAAAGGGCTTCCTGTTCCCCGAGCACACCTACTTCCACCGCGTGGAGCCATTCGAGGGCGCCAACATCGAGGCGGCCGCGCTGGAATTCACCGGGATCAAGCTGGACCACCCGCTGCGTATGGCAGTCAGCGAAGAAAGTGCGCTGACCGACATCTTCCGTGGCGTACGCAAGGCGCTCAAGGCCAATGGTTGCAAGCGGGCGATCCTGGTCGGCCACAACAGCAGCTTTGACCTGGGCTTCCTCAATGCGGCGGTGACGCGCAATGACCTGAAGCGCAACCCGTTCCACCCGTTCTCCAGCTTCGACACCGCTACCCTGGCGGGCCTGGCTTATGGCCAGACCGTACTGGCGCGGGCCTGCCAGAGCGCCGACATCGACTTCGACGGACGTGAGGCGCACTCGGCGCGCTATGACACCGAGAAGACGGCCGAGCTGTTCTGCGGCATCGTCAACCGCTGGAAAGAGATGGGCGGCTGGCGCGATTTCAACGATTGATCTGCAAAAGCGTTCGCGCGCATTCCCGCTCCCACCGGTACTGCAGTGGCCTCAGCCATTGTGCTATTCCTGTGGGAGCGGGCAAGCCCGCGAAAAGGCCGGCACAGGACGGCACAAAAAAACCGGCCACAAGGGCCGGTTTTTTCATGCACGCGGCAATTACAGCTTGCCAGCGTTCTCGCTCAGGTAGGCAGCAACGCCTTCCGGCGAAGCGTTCATGCCTTTGTCGCCTTTTTTCCAGTTGGCAGGGCAGACTTCGCCGTGCTCTTCGTGGAACTGCAGGGCGTCGACCAGGCGCAGCAGCTCGTCCATGTTGCGGCCCAGTGGCAGGTCGTTGACGATCTGCGAACGAACAACACCGTTGGTGTCGATCAGGAAGGCGCCACGGAAGGCTACGCCGCCTTCGGACTCGACGTCGTAGGCCTTGCAGATTTCGTGGGTCATGTCGGCAGCCAGGGTGTACTTGACCTGGCCGATACCACCGTTGTTGACCGGGGTGTTACGCCAGGCGTTGTGGGTGAAGTGCGAGTCGATCGACACGCCGATCACTTCCACGTTGCGCGCCTGGAAGTCAGGGATGCGGTTGTCCAGGGCGATCAGCTCGGACGGGCAGACGAAGGTGAAGTCCAGCGGGTAGAAGAACACCAGGCCGTACTTGCCCTTGATGGCCGAAGCCAGGTTGAAGCTGTCGACGATCTCGCCGTTGCCCAGCACGGCCGGAACGGTGAAATCGGGGGCTTTCTTACCAACGAGTACGCTCATTGTAATCTCCTGATGAGGGTGAAAAACCGTTTGCCGGGCCAGACGGGCTTGCCCGACATCCAACAAAGGCCGTCCATCATACACGGCTTCTGGTGACAGGCCGACTCCAACGACGAAGCAACCGCCGGTCGCTCAAGCACGGCCCTTTCAGAAACCCCTTTGACAAGCATTCTCATTAACATTAAGCTCCACTCCATCGAGCCCACCAACGATGGTCAGCCTTTATGTATGTGTGTCTTTGTGTCGGCGTTACCGACGGACAGATCCGCGATGCGATCTATGAAGGATGCTGCAGCTACAAGGAAGTGCGAGCCGCCACAAACGTCGCCAGCCAGTGCGGCAAATGTGCCTGCGTTGCCAAGCAGGTGGTCCGCGAGACCCTGACCGAGCTTCAGGTCAGCCAGGCAGCCCTGCCCTACCCCGTGGAATTTACCGCAGCCTGATAACAAAGAATTCGAAGAACCGGACCTTGCGTCCGGTTTTTTTATGCCCGCAATTCAATAAGTTAGCGCTCCAACGCGGTTCACAAACATTCTTATTTCCATTAATTTTCACTTATTATTCAAGAACTTAGGTTTGACACACCTAAGTATCGGGCTCAAACTTCACTGTATTGGCACACTTCTACAGGGCAGGAACCCGACATGAAAGGCGACGTAAGCGTCATCCAGCATCTCAACAAGATCCTCGGAAACGAGCTGGTCGCGATCAACCAGTACTTCCTGCACGCACGCATGTACGAAGATTGGGGCCTGAACAAACTCGGCAAGCACGAGTACAAGGAATCCATCGACGAGATGAAGCACGCTGACAAACTGATCAAGCGTATTCTCTTCCTCGAAGGCATCCCCAACGTCCAGGACCTGGGCAAGCTGCTGATTGGCGAGCACACCAAAGAGATGCTCGAATGCGACCTGAAGATCGAACAGAAAGGCCTGGTCGACCTGAAAGCGGCCATCGCCCATTGCGAAACCGCTGGCGACTTTGGCTCGCGTGACATGCTCGAAGATATCCTCGAGTCCGAGGAAGAGCACATCGACTGGCTGGAAACCCAGCTGGGGCTGATCGACAAGATTGGTATCGAGAACTACCTGCAGTCGCAGATGGGCGAAGAATAAATATTCGCCCCATGAAAAAACCCGCGATCAGCGGGTTTTTTCATGCTTGCCGGAAATTCAGGCCTCGGAAGCCTTGGCCTTGGCAGCCGCTTCCTTGATCAGGGTCTGCAGCTCACCCTTCTCGAACATTTCCAGCATGATGTCGCTGCCGCCGACCAGTTCACCGGCTACCCACAGCTGCGGGAAGGTCGGCCAGTTGGCGTATTTTGGCAGGTTCGCACGGATTTCCGGGTTCTGCAGGATGTCGACGTAGGCGAACTTCTCGCCACAACCCATCACGGCCTGCGATGCACGCGCAGAGAAGCCACACTGCGGGGCATTCGGCGAGCCTTTCATGTAAAGCAGAATGGTGTTGTTGGCAATCTGCTCTTTGATCGTTTCGATGATATCCATGTAGCACCTCGGCTGAACTTTCCGACGCGGTCGTCGGCACGGTGACGCATTGTAACGGAAAGCCGAGCAGCATGCTCGGCCTTACCATTCCTTACGCGGCCTCTACCTGCACGGGTACGCCATTGAGGGCGGCGTTGCCGGAAACCTGATCACGCAGGCGCTCATCGGTGAGGTCGTTGGCACTCACCCCAGGTTGCGCCTTGGCGATCTGCATGTGCACGCCTTGACGAGAGTGACCGAAGCCATGGGGCAGGCTGACTACACCGGGCATCATGTCCTCGCAGGCCTGAACCTCGACTTCAAGATCCCCGGTACGCGAGCGGATACGAACTCGCTGGCCGTCCTGCAACTGACGATGCTGCAGGTCCTGCGGATGCATCAACAACTGATGGCGCGGTTTGCCTTTCACCAGTCGATGAAAGTTGTGCATCCATGAATTGTTGCTGCGAACATGGCGACGGCCGATCAGCAGCAGTTCGCCCGGCACCGGAGGGGCCTGTTGCGCCAGTCGCCCCAAGTCATCCAGCAGCACCTGGGGCGCCGCTTCGACGGCCTTGCTGGCAGTCGTCAGGCGCGCAGCGAGGTTGGCGCGCAATGGCCCCAGGTCGAGGCCATGCGGGTGCTCGTCCAGCGCTGCCAGCGAAAGCTGCCAGGGTGTCGTTTCACCATAACGCCCCTTGCGCAGGGCCAGGTCGATCATCTGCGCTGGCGCCCAGGTCGGTTTCAACTCCAGCTCGGCGCGTTTGGCGAACGCTTGTGCCAGCCCGACAAAAATCTCCCAGTCATGCAATGCCCCTTCGGGCTTGGCCAGGATCGCCCGGTTGAAGCGGGTCACGTTGCGCACGGCCAGCAAGTTGAATGTGCTGTCGTAATGGTCGTTTTCCAGCGCCGAGGTGGAGGGCAGGATCAGGTCGGCATGGCGGGTGGTTTCGTTGATGTACAGGTCAATGCTGAGCATGAACTCCAACCCCTCCAGCGCCACATCCAGCTGGCGGCCATTGGGCGTTGAGAGCACGGGGTTGCCAGCCACCGTCACCAGCGCACGCACCTGCCCTTCGCCTGGCGTCAGCATTTCCTCGGCCAAGGCCGCCACGGGCAGTTCGCCGCCGTACTCGGGCAAGCCCGACACCCGGCTCTGCCAGGCGTTGAAATGGCCACCCGAGGTGGTCGCTACCAGGTCGACGGCAGGCTCGGTGCACAACGCGCCGCCTTCACGGTCAAGGTTGCCGGTTACCAGGTTGATCAGTTGCACCAGCCAGTGGCAAAGGGTGCCGTAGGCTTGGGTCGAAACCCCCATGCGGCCGTAGCACACCGCCCTGTCGGCCGCGGCAAAGTCCCTTGCCAGCTGGCGAATGTCTGTCGCGGCAATGCCACAGTGCGCGCTCATGGCCTCCGCGCTGAACGGCGCGATCGCTTCGCGCACCTGCTGCAAGCCGATGACCGGCAAGTGCGAGCCGCGCGCCAGGCCTTCAGTGAACAGGGTGTTGAGCAAGCCACACAACAAGGCCGCATCCCCTCCAGGGCGAATGAACAGGTGACTGTCGGCCATCGCCGCCGTTTCGCTGCGCCGCGGGTCCACCACCACCAGTCGCCCACCCCGGGCCTGCAGGGCTTTCAGGCGTTTTTCCACGTCCGGCACGGTCATGATGCTGCCGTTGGAGGCCAGCGGGTTGCCGCCGAGGATCAACATGAAACCGGTCTGGTCGATGTCCGGGATCGGCAGCAGCAGGCCATGGCCGTACATCAGGTGGCTGACCAGGTGCTGCGGCAACTGGTCCACCGAGGTGGCAGAGAAGCGGTTGCGGGTTTTCAGCAGGCCCAGGAAGTAGTTGCTGTGGGTCATCAGGCCGTAGTTGTGCACGCTCGGGTTGCCTTGGTACACCGCCACGGCATTGCGCCCATGGACCTGCTGGATCGCCCACAGCCTGTCGGCGGCCAGGGCAAAGGCCTCGTCCCAGCCGATGGCCTGCCAGTGCTCGCCCACCCGCTTGTGCGGTTGGCGCAGGCGGTCGGGGTCGTTCTGGATGTCCTGCAGGGCCACGGCCTTTGGGCAGACATGGCCGCGGCTGAACGGGTCCTGGGGGTCGCCCTTGATCGAACTGATCAGCGCCCGCCCATCGTCGTCATGGCTGACTTCAATGTTCAGCCCACAGATCGCTTCGCACAGGTGACAGGCACGGTGATGCAGGGTCTTGGTCATGGCCGCCTCTGCCTTGTTGTTGTGGAGGATGTGTAGAAGGTTGTCGAACATCGACTATGCGCCCAGCCCCCGCCACCGGCCAGCGCACTTCGCGGTGTGAATCCGCCGACATCAGGCACACGATTTGCGACAGCCATTTGCCAAATTGCTGGCAAGCCGTGTACAAACCTCTGTAGCAAATAAAAAACAGCACTGCCCGTCGGGTAAAGACACCCTTTGCAACACCCTTTGGTACTGGGCAGCTGTTTCCCCTCTTGGCTTCAGGCGACATTTACTTATAGTATTGCGCCTTTCCCTATTTCGTCCGCCCCCGTGCGGCTTACGCCGCAGGTCACTCCCGTTGTCAAAAAAAACCATACGGTCGACCTGCATACCGTTGCAGATAAGGTAGTCAATCATGAGCGCTAGGCACTTTCTCTCCCTGCTGGACTTCACCACCGACGAATTGCTCGGTGTGATCCGCCGCGGCATCGAGCTGAAGGACCTGCGCAAGCGAGGCGTGCTGTTCGAGCCCCTGAAGAACCGCGTGCTGGGCATGATCTTCGAAAAGTCCTCGACCCGTACCCGCGTGTCATTCGAGGCAGGCATGATCCAGCTCGGCGGCCAGGCCATCTTCCTGTCCCCGCGCGACACCCAGCTGGGCCGTGGCGAGCCGATAAGCGATAGCGCCATCGTGCTGTCGAGCATGCTCGACGTGGTGATGATCCGTACCCACGCCCACAGCACCCTGACCGAATTCGCCGCCAACTCGCGTGTGCCGGTGATCAACGCGCTGTCCGACGAGTCGCACCCGTGCCAGCTGCTGGCCGACATGCAGACCTTCCTCGAACATCGCGGCTCGATCCAGGGCAAGACCGTCGCCTGGATCGGCGATGGCTTCAACATGTGCAACTCGTACATCGAGGCAGCCAGGCAGTTCGACTTCCAGCTGCGCATTGCCTGCCCGGAAGGCTACGAGCCGGACCCACGCTTCATGGCCATTGGTGGTGACCACGTGCAGATCGTACGTGACCCGAAGGAAGCCGTGCGCGGCGCCCATCTGGTGACCACGGATGTCTGGACTTCCATGGGCCAGGAGGAGGAAACTGCACGGCGCCTGGCGCATTTCGCGCCTTACCAGGTCACCCGCGAACTGCTCGACCTGGCGGCACCCGACGCCCTGTTCATGCACTGCCTGCCAGCCCACCGTGGTGAGGAAATCAGCCATGACCTGCTCGACGACCCACGTTCGGTCGCCTGGGACCAGGCTGAAAACCGCCTGCATGCACAGAAGGCCCTTCTCGAATTCCTTGTAGAACCGGCTTACCACCACGCATGAGTCAACCCCTACTGCTCAACCTGCGCAACCTCGCCTGCGGCTATGGCGACCAGCGCATCGTTCAGAACCTCAATCTGCACCTGAACGCAGGCGACATCGGTTGCCTGCTGGGTTCATCCGGTTGCGGCAAGACCACTACCCTGCGCGCCATCGCCGGTTTCGAACCGATACACGATGGCGAGATCCAGTTGGCTGGCGAAGTCATTTCCCGGGCCGGTTTCACACTGGCCCCGGAAAAACGCCGCATCGGCATGGTGTTCCAGGATTACGCGCTGTTCCCGCACCTGACCGTGGCGCAGAACGTTGCCTTCGGCATCGCAAAGCACCCCCGCCAGGCCGAGGTCATCGAAGAGATGCTCGAGCTGGTCAAGCTGGGCGGTCTGGGCGGGCGCTACCCGCATGAACTGTCCGGCGGCCAGCAGCAACGGGTCGCCCTGGCCCGTGCACTGGCACCGGAGCCGCAACTGCTGCTGCTCGACGAACCATTTTCCAACCTCGACGTAGAGCTGCGCCGGCGCCTGAGCCATGAGGTTCGCGACATTCTCAAGAGCCGCGGCACCAGCGCCATCCTGGTGACCCATGACCAGGAAGAAGCCTTTGCCGTCAGCGACCAGGTTGGCGTGTTCAAGGAAGGCCGCCTGGAGCAGTGGGACACGCCCTACAACCTTTACCACGAGCCGCAGACGCCGTTCGTGGCCAGCTTCATTGGCCAGGGGTATTTCATCCGTGGGCAGATGATCAGCCACGAGGCGGTCAATACCGAGCTGGGTGAATTACGCGGCAACCGTGCCTACATCATGGCGCCGGGCAGCTCGGTGGATGTGCTGCTGCGCCCTGACGATATCGTCCACGCACCGGGCAGTGCGCTGCAGGCGAACATCGTCGGCAAGAGCTTCCTTGGGGCATCGACCCTGTACCGCCTGCAATTGCCGACCGGCAGCCAGCTCGAGGCGATCTTCCCTAGCCATGACGACCGTCAGGTCGGTGAGGATGTGGGGATTGCGGTCAAGGCCGATCACCTGGTGCTGTTCCCGGTGCCGGGCAGCGTGGCGGCGCAGTTGCCGCGGCAGGACAACGGCGTTCGCCGGTACAGCTCGGCGACCTGATTCGAAATTTTGGGGCCGCTCTGCGGCCCATCGCGACACAAGGCCGCTCCTACAAGGGTACGTATTCCCCCTGTAGGAGCGGCCTTGTGCCGCGAAGGGCTGCAAAGCAGCCCCAGAAATCTCAGCCCCGACCAATCCCGGCAAACTTGCCCTGGGTGTACTCAGCCAGCACCACCGCCGCCAACTCCACCTCCAGCCCACGCCGCCCGGCGCTGACATGGATGGTTGCAAAGTTCTGCGCCGAATCATCGATGAAGGTGCGCAGGCGCTTCTTCTGCCCCAGCGGGCTGATCCCGCCCACCAGGTACCCCGTGGCTCGCTGCGCCGACGCCGGGTCGGCCATCTCGCACTTTTTCACCCCGGCAGCCTGGGCCAGGGCCTTGAGGTCGAGCGTACCCACCACAGGTACCACCGCCACCAGCAATTCACCCTTCTCACTGCTCGCCAGCAAGGTCTTGAACACCTGCTGCGGGTCGAGACCGAGCTTTTCCGCCGCCTCCAGGCCATATGACGCCGACTTGGGGTCATGTTCGTAACTGTGCACACGATGCTCGGCACGGTGTTTCTTCAACAGGTCTAGGGCGGGGGTCATGCGGGGGCTCCGGTCGGGACAGCTCGGCGGCTACTTTAGGACAATTCCCACACCGCAGCCAGCGCACCGCAATTGCGCGGCTCTAGTACGCGGATCCGCACCTGAAATCAGCATCCAGATCGTGACCGACCGTTCACTTTCGACCTTTGACATCAGCGTTTCTTGTCTATATTTTTTCGTTTCTGAATAAAATGGTGCACTTTTAAGGTGCATTTCCAACATCTGCCCGGGTCAACGGGGATAGACTCCGGGCTTTGCTGTCGAGCGCCACGCGCCTCACAACAAAAAAAACGAGGTCATACATGACGACTGCTCTACGCCAACCCACGCTTTCCAGCCAATGCCTGGCCGAGTTCCTGGGCACTGCACTGCTCATCTTTTTCGGTACCGGCTGCGTCGCCGCGCTCAAGGTCGCGGGCGCAAGCTTCGGCCTTTGGGAAATCAGTATAATCTGGGGCGTGGGCGTCAGCATGGCGATCTACCTCACCGCCGGTATTTCCGGCGCGCACCTGAACCCCGCGGTGAGCATCGCCCTCACACTGTTCGCCGGCTTCGACAAGCGCAAGCTGCCCTTCTACATGCTGGCCCAGGTATGCGGCGCGTTCTGTGGCGCAGCGTTGGTCTACACCCTGTACAGCAACCTGTTCTTCGATTTCGAACAGGCCCACGCCATGTTGCGCGGTAGCGAAGCCAGCCTGGAACTGGCCTCGGTCTTCTCCACCTATCCGCACCCATCGCTGTCCACCGGCCAGGCGTTTCTGGTCGAGGTGATCATCACCGCCATCCTGATGGCCGTGATCATGGCCCTGACCGACGACAACAACGGCCTGCCGCGCGGCGCCATGGCCCCGCTGCTGATCGGCCTGCTGATCGCCGTGATCGGCAGCGCCATGGGCCCGTTGACCGGCTTTGCCATGAACCCGGCCCGCGATTTCGGGCCAAAACTCATGACCTTCCTGGCCGGTTGGGGCGAAATCGCCTTCACTGGCGGTCGGGACATGCCTTATTTCCTGGTTCCGGTGTTCGCACCGATCCTTGGCGCCTGCCTGGGTGCCGCGACCTATCGCGGCCTGATCGCACGCAACCTGCCAATGGCAGCCGCCGTGAACCCTGAGACAAATGACAATCGCCAGGGCGATACTCAAGTCAACTGACGCCGGCATCACGCCCAGCCCTGACCCCCTATTTTCGCAAGGCCTACGACCATGACAGACACCCAGGATAAGAACTACATCATCGCCCTGGACCAGGGCACCACGAGTTCGCGGGCCATTATTTTCGACCGCGACGCCAATGTGGTGGGGACCTCCCAGCGCGAGTTCGCCCAGCACTACCCGCAGGCGGGCTGGGTCGAGCACGACCCGATGGAAATCTTTGCCACGCAGAGCGCGACCATGGTCGAGGCCTTGGCCCAGGCGGGCATCAGCCACGCCCAGGTCGCCGCACTGGGTATCACCAACCAACGTGAAACCACCGTGGTGTGGGACAAGGAAACCGGCCGCCCGGTGTACAACGCCATCGTCTGGCAGTGCCGCCGCAGCACCGAGATCTGCGCCCAGCTCAAGCGCGACGGCCATGAAGACTACATTCGCGAAACCACTGGCCTGGTCACCGACCCATACTTCTCCGGCACCAAGCTGAAGTGGATCCTCGACAATGTCGAGGGTGCCCGCGAACGCGCCGAGCGCGGCGAGCTGCTGTTCGGCACCATCGATACCTGGCTGATCTGGAAGTTCTCCGGCGGCAAGGTGCATGTCACTGATTACACCAACGCCTCGCGCACGCTGATGTTCAACATCCACAGCCTGCAGTGGGACGACAAGCTCCTGGAAATCCTCGGCATCCCACGGCAGATGCTGCCCGAGGTACGCCCTTCCTCCGAGGTCTACGGCCATACCAAGAGCGGTATCGCCATTGCCGGTATCGCCGGTGATCAGCAATCGGCACTGTTCGGCCAGATGTGCGTGGAACCGGGCCAGGCCAAGAACACCTATGGCACCGGCTGCTTCCTGCTGATGAACACCGGTGACCAGGCGGTGAAGTCGTCCCATGGCCTGCTAACCACCATCGCCTGCGGCCCGCGTGGTGAAGTGGCCTATGCGCTGGAGGGTGCAGTGTTCAATGGTGGTTCCACCGTGCAGTGGCTGCGTGACGAACTGAAGATCGTCAACGACGCACTGGATACCGAATACTTCGCCAGCAAGGTCAAGGACAGCAACGGCGTATACCTGGTGCCTGCCTTCACCGGCCTGGGTGCCCCGTACTGGGACCCGTATGCCCGTGGCGCACTGTTCGGCCTGACCCGTGGCGTGAAGGTGGACCACATCATCCGCGCCGCGCTGGAATCGATCGCCTACCAGACTCGCGACGTGCTTGACGCAATGCAGCAGGATTGCGGCCAGCGCCTGTCCGAGCTGCGCGTGGACGGCGGCGCGGTGGCCAACAACTTCCTCATGCAGTTCCAGGCCGACATCCTCGGCACCTGCGTGGAGCGGCCGAAGATGCGCGAAACCACGGCGCTGGGGGCGGCCTACCTGGCAGGCCTGGCCTGTGGCTTCTGGAGCGGCCTGGACGAACTGCGCGACAAGGCGATCATCGAGCGCGAGTTCAGCCCGCAGCTGGATGAAACGCAGAAAGAGAAGCTGTACGCAGGCTGGAAGAAGGCAGTCGACCGTACCCGTGACTGGGAAGATCACGAGGCCTGATCCTACCTGACAGGCGCTACACCACGTGTAGGAGCGGCCTTATGTCGCGAAAGGGCCGCGAAGCGGCCCCAGCAGCATTTGCTATGACGCGAAAATCCTGGGGCCGCTTCACGGCCCTTTCGCGACACAAGGCCGCTCCTACAAAGAAGCGCCAGCGCAGGCCACAAAATCGATGCAGGGCATTTGTCCCCGCCGCCGCCCCGATAGTCTACTGGTCGTAGTCCGCGTCCTACGGCATCATTGCAGCATTTGTCCGGCAGCCCCAAAGGACCGCCCATGAATCTGCCCCCTCGCCAACAACAAATCCTCGAACTGGTGCGCGAACGCGGTTACGTCAGTATCGAAGAAATGGCGCAGCTGTTCGTCGTCACACCGCAAACCATCCGCCGTGATATCAACCAGCTGGCCGAGCTCAATCTGCTACGCCGCTACCACGGGGGCGCGGCCTACGACTCGAGCATCGAGAACACCGCCTACGCCATGCGCGCCGATCAGATGCGCGACGAAAAGCAACGCATCGCCGAAGCCGTGGCACGGCAGATTCCCGACCATGCCTCGCTGTTCATCAACATCGGCACCACCACCGAATCCATCGCCCGGGCACTGCTCAACCACAACCACCTGAAAGTCATCACCAACAACCTGCACGTGGCCGCGATCCTAGCCGCCAAGGACGATTTCGAAGTGCTGGTGGCAGGTGGCACGGTTCGCCGTGATGGCGGCGTCGTCGGCCAGGCCAGTGTCGACTTCATCAACCAGTTCAAGGTCGACTTCGCCCTGGTGGGCATCAGCGGCATCGACGAAGATGGCAGCCTGCTCGATTTCGATTACCAGGAAGTGCGGGTATCCCAGGCAATCATCGCCAATGCCCGACAAGTGATCCTTGCCGCCGACTCCAGCAAGTTCGGGCGCAACGCCATGGTGCGCATGGGCTCGATCAGCCTGGTCGACTGCCTGGTGACCGACCAGGCGCCAACTCCCACCCTCACCCAGCTGCTGAACCAGTACAAGATCCGGCTTGAGGTGGTTTGAGGGCTGACAGGCGCATGCCGCAAGGTTTGTCGCGCCTGTGAGATCGAGCGTCGCCCGCGCCGCGCTCGATCTCACAGGCGCGATACCTTTCAAACCGATCATCCAAAACTTTCGTAAATGTTCATTTCATTGTCATCTGATCAGTTTTTTCTATGAAGACTGACTGGCGACCAGCTTTCTGTTGCGCTAGTATTTTCGAAAACGAACATCAATGTTCATATTCGATGTGAACAGCCCCAGGAGGCCTTGCCCGTGTCCCAGCCCGTTTCGTCCCAGCCCCAAGTCGCCGACTGCTATGACCTCGCCGTGATCGGCGGCGGCATCAATGGCGTGGGCATCGCTGCCGACGCCGCCGGGCGTGGCCTCAAGGTATTCCTCTGCGAAAAGGACGACCTGGCCCAGCACACCTCGTCGGCCAGCAGCAAACTGATCCACGGCGGCCTGCGCTACCTGGAGCACTACGAGTTCCGCCTGGTGCGTGAAGCGCTGGCCGAGCGCGAAGTGCTGCTGGCCAAAGCCCCGCACATCGTCAAGCCGATGCGCTTCGTGCTGCCGCACCGCCCGCACTTGCGCCCTGCCTGGATGATTCGCGCTGGCCTGTTCCTCTACGATCACCTGGGCAAGCGCAAGCGCCTGGGTGCTTCGCGCAGCCTGCGCTTCGGCCCGGGATACCCGCTCAAGCCTGCGATCAGCCGTGGTTTCGAATACGCCGACTGCGCGGTGGACGATGCCCGCCTGGTAGTGCTGAATGCGATGGCCGCACGGGAAAAAGGTGCCCATATCCATACCCGCACCCGCTGCCTGCGCGCGGAGCGTGTGGATGGCCTATGGCAAGTGGAGTTGCAGCACGCTGACGGCCGCCTGCAGACCATTCGCGCCCGTGCCCTGGTCAATGCCGCCGGGCCGTGGGTGGCCAGCTTCATCAAGGACGACCTCAAGCTCGATGCCCCCTACGGCATCCGCCTGATCCAGGGCAGCCACATCATTGTGCCGCGCATGTACGAAGGCGAACACGCTTACATCCTGCAGAACGAGGACCAGCGTATCGTCTTCTGCATCCCGTACCTGGAGCGTTTCACGCTGATCGGCACCACCGATCGCGAGTACAGCGGCGACCCCGCCAAAGTCGCGATCACCGAGCAGGAAACCGATTATCTGCTCAAAGTGGTCAACGCCCATTTCAACCACCAGATCAGCCGCAGCGACATCGTGCACACCTATTCCGGCGTGCGCCCACTGTGCAACGACGAATCGGACAATCCGTCCGCGGTCACCCGCGACTACACCCTGGCGCTGTCCGCCAGTGAAGGGCAAGCGCCGTTGCTGTCGGTATTCGGTGGCAAGCTGACCACCTACCGCAAACTGGCCGAATCGGCGATGGCCGAGCTCAAGCCGCACTTCCCACAGATGCGCGGCAGCTGGACCGCTGGCGCGCCGCTACCTGGTGGTGAGCAAATGACCACGGTGCAGGCTCTGGTAGATGCGGTGCTGGCGCGCTGTGGCTGGTTGCCGGTCGATATCGCCAGGCGCTGGGTGCTGACCTATGGCAGCCGTGTATGGCAGTTGCTGGAGGGCGTGCAAGGGCCGGAAGACCTGGGCCAGGCAATTGGTGGTGGGTTGTTCGCTCGAGAGGTGGACTACCTCGCCAGCAACGAATGGGCCTGCAGCGCTGAAGACATTCTCTGGCGCCGCACCAAGCTGGGCCTGTTCACCAGCGCGGGCGAACAACAGGTGCTTGCAGACTACCTGCAACAAGAGCAGCAGGCGCGCACCCAGGCAGCGTGACTCCCTGGCCCGCCCACACGCGCCAGGCGCAAGCGCCTGGCTGTCAAGCGGGCCATTCGGCGCAGCAGTAACTACCGCCAAACCACATTATCGGCGTGATGCTCTGGGGTCTTTCTAACCCCGGAGAACATCACGTGCCACCCACCGAATACAACCCGTCCTATTCAGTCGACGCCCTGATCGCCCAGCAACTGCCAGACTGGTTGACCGGCGCCGACACAACGCACCTGCAAGCCTACGGCAAGGCCTTGGGTGCACAACAACAGGCAGCGGACAGGCTTCGCCATCTGCTCGAAAGAATCCCTCGCCTCGAAGACTTCGCCCTGCCTCTGCTCGAACGCGCGCTGCGTGAGCAGAGACTGGGGCATATCGACGCGCGACGGGGTCACGTGGTCGTGAGCGAAGAGTTCCAACTACCTTCGGCCGCAGAGCATTTCTACAAGCCGACCGTAATCCATAGCACACGACAAACCCTGCTGGCTGCCGCCCTGCATAACTTCGAAGCACACGAAGCTAAACCGTGGCTGTTGCGTAAAGCGCATCTGGAAAACGAGAAAGGCGAAAAGCTGGCCATGACCTTCGAGCAATTCGTTCGCCTGTGCCGCTCGCTGGATCTGGGCGGCAAGTATCAGGTGCTGCTCAAGACAGTGCTCGAACCCAAGGCTGGGCGTGGCCAGCCGGGCGATCAGGCGCGCACGAGAATAAGGCACCTGTTTGAAACCGGTGTACGAACGCGCATGCAAGCAGCGGTTTACGAGGCCAGGTTCAAGCGGCAACTGGATGAGCGGGATCTGCTTCGGCTGCGGTCGATGCTGGAAACCCCTGCGCTCGCAACCTATGGCAAAGGCACGCTGACACCTCGCCAACTCTATCTGCTCGGCAAGTGCGTGACGGGGGTCATCACTCTCGAATGGCGCCCTGCCTTGGCTGCCGACATCGACGAGATCATCGTCTGGATACCCGATGCCCCCGGGCAAAGCCTGTGCTTCTACGACAGTTGGAACGATGTATACAGCGACCTGGCCACTCGCCTCAAACAGCAGCCATTCCGCAGGTTTTTCAAGCGTTTCATCAAGGCGCGGGACACAAGCGCTTTCGACAAGGAACTTGCACAACGGCTGGTAGCGTCGCCTGGAGCAAAGAAACTGCAGCTCGACGGGCGAAACCTGCCCATAGAGGGGGATGTGTTCGCACATGTACGAGCGCTTTTGCTCGGACGAATGTTCGATGATGCAGCCTACCTGGCTGTGCCCACGGACGTCGAAGACCGCCTGAGCAGACATCAGCGCTTGCAGGGCATGCTCAGCGCCGGGTTGGACCTGCTGGGGCTGGCAGCTCTGGTCGTACCGGTATTGGGAGACCTGCTGCTGGTCGTCAGCGCGGCGCAATTGCTCGATGAAGTCTACGAAGGCTACCAGGACTGGCAGCTAGGTGATCGCCAAGGTGCACTGGACCACTTGTTCAACGTAGCCCAGGGCCTGGCGACCACAGGCCTGACTGCAGGTGCGCTGCATACGCTGCGACGAATACCTTTTGTCGACAGGCTTGCGCCAACGGTGTTGCCCGGCCGCGGCGTAAGGCTGACCAGAAACCTCCGCTACCTGCCTGCCGAGGAAAATGTCTCGGTATTATTGGAAGGCCTGCAAGGGGAGCACTTTGCCGACACGTTGTCAGACCATGGCCGGATGCTTCTGCAGGTCACAGGCCTGTCCGTGGACCAACTGCGCCGACTTTGCCTGGAGAACGCTCCACCACCCGCGCGGCTGCTAGACATCCACGACCGGATCAAGCTGCACCAGCAGGATCCGACCCTGAAAGGGCTGGCCTTCGAGCAAAAACTTCAGGCATGGCAAACACCGCTATCCATCGACCAGGCCAAGCTGATCGGCGCCTTTCGGGGGCTGTCGCCAAGGGGCGCCCAGGAAGTCATCGACCATTGCAGTAGCGCCCAGATAGAACAGTTGCATGCTTCCGGGCGGATACCACTGAGCATGGCGCAACATGCACGATGGTATGAACATGCCAGCCGTATTGACCGAGCTTGTCTCGGCTTGCGCCTACAGAACCTGACCAACACCGATAGCGAAATACTGGCGCTACGCCTCATCGAGCGGGAAGCCCCGTGGCCAGACTCAGTACGGGTCGAATTACGCCACGGGGGCCTGGAGGGATTACAGATATTCGCCAGCCAGAGCGAGACCGCGCAGAAGGTGCGCACCATTGTCAAAAATGAGCAAGGCTACGCCTTGGCTGGCGAAGAAACCCAGGGCAAGTCCTTGCTGGCAGCGCTCCTGCGGTGCCTGGACGACGAGCAGAAAACCCGGTTGGGGAACCGCAACCTGCAGCTCAGGGAACTGCGCGACAAACTGGCCATGGCAGCCGAACAGGATCGCGACTCCACGGCTAGCCTGCTCGACCTGCCCGGCATCCGCGCAACTATCAGGCCGCCCCGGCGTTTCGCCGACGGCAGGCTGGCCTATACACTCAGCGGCGGTGGTGAAAGCAGCCAAAGCGCTATTCGCCGAGGGATCCATCAAATATTCCCCACACTCTCCGAACTGCAACTGGACGCTTACCTCGAAGCAGTCCGCCAGCGCGGGGAGAGCTTGTGGGACCATTACCAGGCGCTGCAACGCCAGCTTGCCGACCTGCGCGAAACACTTCGGGTCTGGCAGGCCGGTTGGCAATCTCCGATCGACGCCATTCGCAGACGCCGGGTAGCCGATACCCTTCGCCGCAGTTGGCGGCGCAAACTGGTGGACGGCAACGACCAATATGAACTGACCATAGACGGCGAGCACATCGATGCCTTGCCAGACCTGCCGGAGGGTGTGGAATACCGACACGTGCGCCGGCTGACGTTACGCAACATGCGCCTGCAGCAGATCGATGCGCACTTCCTAAGGCTGTTCCCCAACGTCGTGGACCTGGACCTGAGCGGCAACCAGCTGACATTGGTTCCCGAGGGCATCGAGGGCCTCAGCCAGCTACGGCGCTTGAACCTGAGCAACAACCTGATTGCGATGGACGCAGCAGGTAGTAGCCGCCTGGCTCAGTTGCAGCGGCTGGATACCCTGATACTCAATTACAACCCCCTCAACGGCATGCCCGACCTCTCGGCCTTGCCACATGTGCGGGACCTGCGCCTGCGAGCAACGGGCCAGGCGGATATTGGCCTGGTCCACCAGAGCGTAGCGCTACGCGCCCATATCGACTTGCGCGACAACAGAATCAGCGAGTTGCAGCGCGAGATGCGCGGCTTGCGCCTGCGCCTGCAAAGGCTGAACCTGCATGACAATCCGTTGAGCGAAGGCAGCATCGAGTATCTGGACGAAGCACAGGGTGCCAGCGAAACAGGCGCCCGAGGCAGCGCGTCGTATGCCCACGAGCCAATAGATGAAGAAACCCGTGCAACCTGGGTAGCGTCCAGAAACGAGCTCCTCCGTGCAGAACGGGAGGCAGCCTGGGACCGCCTGAGCGAGGAGCCGGGCTCTGGAGGCCTGTTCAGATTCCTGGCCGACTTTGCCCAGAGCGAAGACTTCGAGGCCCATCCGCGGCATTTTCGACGCCGTCTCTGGCACATCCTCGAAGCCTGCGAAAACAATGAAGCGTTACGCGAGCAGTTGTTTCGCGAGGCCGACGGGCCGCGTACCTGCGAGGATCGCCTGTTGCTGCTGCTCAATCAGATGGAAGTGGGCGTGCTGGCCTTCCAGGGCATCGAAGGAGTACCAGCGGAAATGAGAGAGAGCCGCCTGCTGTATCTGGGCGGCCAGCTGCACCGCCTGGACCTGCTTGACGATATTGCCAACCGGCACATCCAGGCCCTGCGCGAAGCAGGACGCAGAGTAGATGAAATCGAAGTTCGGCTTTTCTATCGCCTGCGGCTGACAGGGCCACTTGACTTGCCAGCACCACCGGATGAGATGCACTTCGCATCATTCGCCCACGTGACAACGCGGGATCTGAATGCAGCAGAAATAGAAGTACTGCAAAGCTACAGCACCTTGTCGATGCTGGACGCGCTTGCAGGCCGCCCTTACTGGCAGAACTACCTGCGAGAAACCTATGCTGACCGTTTCGAGGCGACCGCAAGGCCTTATCACGAGCGAATGGAAGCGCTCGAGGCACGGGCCGTGGCCGGCCAGGAAGCGGGCTATGAAGACCAGGCCAGGGTTTTGATGCGCGAACTTGCCGCCGAGGAGTCAGTGCTGATACGCACCCTCACTACCGAGGCCTGGGCGCGCTGGAACCAGACGCCGAAAGAGCGGCTCATGCCCCACTGACCAGGCTGGCAGCACTGCGATCAGGCTCAGCATGGCAGCGGTCCTGATCGCTCGTGCATTGCGATGCAGGGCTGGCAATCCGTTCGGATTTCCGAACGATTAACCGCTATTCATTCGGTATGGCGAATGAAACTTACCGTCACACGATGAGTGCGAAAGGTTGATTCCCAATGAATTCGAGGCGTTATGATCAATGCCAGAGCTTGGCACGACTCATGCTCTACACTTGGTAGCCGAATGCAATCGTTTATTTCTGTATTCGTTGAACGAAGAGTCCGCCAACGGCTCCATAAAAAAAACAAACACGTCGAGGAAAATTTGATGCGCATCGTTCGTCAATTGCTGGGCGCCGCCATCGCGGCCGCCGTGATCGCTTCGCCGGCCATGGCCGAAGAACTGACCGGCACCCTGAAGAAGATCAAGGAGTCGGGCACCATCACCCTGGGCCACCGCGACTCCTCCATCCCGTTTTCCTACCTGGCCGGCAAGCCAGAGCCCGTGGGCTACTCGCATGACATCCAGCTGGCTGTCGTCGACGCCCTGAAGAAGCAGCTGGGCACGGACATCAAGGTCCGCTACAACCTCGTCACCTCCCAGACCCGCATCCCGCTGGTGCAGAACGGCACCGTAGACCTCGAGTGCGGCTCCACCACCAACAACGTCGAGCGCCAGCAGCAAGTCGGCTTCTCGGTCGGTATCTTCGAAGTCGGTACCCGCCTGCTGACCAAGGTCAAGGACGGTCAGCCGGCATACAAGGACTTCCCGGACCTGGCCGGCAAGAACGTGGTAACCACCGCAGGTACCACCTCCGAGCGCATCCTCAAGGCGATGAACGCCGACAAGCAGATGAAGATGAACGTGATTTCCGCCAAGGACCACGGTGAAGCCTTCAACATGCTCGAAAGCGGCCGCGCCGTGGCCTTCATGATGGACGACGCCCTGCTCGCCGGCGAAATGGCCAAGGCTCGCAAGCCGTCGGACTGGGTCATCACCGGTACCCCGCAGTCCTACGAGATCTACGGCTGCATGGTGCGCAAGGATGACGCGGCCTTCAAGAAAGCAGTCGATGACGCCATCGTCGGCTACTTCAAGTCGGGCGAAGTCAACAAGAGCTACGATAAATGGTTCCAACAGCCAATCCCGCCGAAGGGTCTGAACCTGCAGTTCCCGATGAGCGACGAGCTGAAGAAACTGATCGCCGAGCCGACCGACAAGGCTGCGGACGAGAAAAAGTCCTGACCACCAGCCCATGGCCTGTTGCGCTGCAAAGCGCGAATTAAACCTGCAGGCCACCCGTTAGTGTCTAACCTTTCATCCGAGGGCTTATGCCCTCGGATGTTGGAAGGTGCCCGTGAAACAACCGTCTGAGGGGAAATCCCGATGAATTACAACTGGGACTGGGGCGTGTTCTTCAAGTCCACCGGCGTGGGCAGCGAAACCTATCTGGACTGGTACGTCACCGGCCTGGGCTGGACCATCGCCATCGCCATCTCCGCC
This sequence comes from Pseudomonas shirazica, assembly GCF_015168335.1. Taxonomy (NCBI): domain Bacteria; kingdom Pseudomonadati; phylum Pseudomonadota; class Gammaproteobacteria; order Pseudomonadales; family Pseudomonadaceae; genus Pseudomonas; species Pseudomonas shirazica. The sequence continues at coordinate 649,994 of NZ_CP063456.1, read as the reverse complement.
TGGGTCATCGCCTTGCTGCTGGGCTCGGTCCTCGGTGTCATGCGCACCGTGCCGAACCGTTTGGTATCGGGTATCGCCACCGCCTATGTGGAGCTGTTCCGCAACGTACCGCTGCTGGTGCAGCTGTTCATCTGGTACTTCCTGGTGCCAGACCTGCTGCCAGAAGGCCTGCAGGAATGGTTCAAGCAGGACCTCAACCCGACCACCTCGGCGCTGATCAGCGTGGTCATCTGCCTGGGCCTGTTCACTGCCGCCCGCGTGTGCGAGCAGGTGCGTACCGGCATCCAGGCGCTGCCCCGCGGCCAGGAAGCCGCCGCCCGCGCCATGGGCTTCAGCCTGTCGCAGATCTACACCAACGTGCTGCTGCCACAAGCCTACCGGATCATCATTCCGCCGCTCACCTCGGAATTCCTGAACGTGTTCAAGAACTCGTCGGTGGCGTCGCTGATCGGCCTGATGGAACTGCTGGCACAAACCAAGCAGACCGCTGAGTTCTCGGCGAACCTGTTCGAGGCCTTCACCTTGGCCACGCTGATCTACTTCACCCTGAACATGGGCCTGATGCTGCTGATGCGCATGGTCGAGAAGAAAGTCTCGGTGCCCGGCCTGATTTCCGTAGGGGGCAAATAAATGGACATGGATTTCAGCGAAATCATCCCGGCCCTGCCTGCCCTTTGGGAAGGCATGGTCATGACCCTGCAGCTGATGATAATGGGCGTGGTTGGCGGGATTGTACTGGGGACCATCCTGGCCCTGATGCGCCTGTCGTCGAGCAAGCTGCTGTCGAACGTGGCCGGCGCCTACGTCAACTACTTCCGCTCGATCCCGCTGCTGCTGGTAATCACCTGGTTCTACCTGGCAGTACCATTCGTGCTGCGCTGGATTACCGGCGAGGACACCCCGGTAGGTGCTTTCACCTCCTGCGTGGTGGCATTCATGATGTTCGAGGCCGCGTACTTCTGCGAAATCGTCCGCGCCGGCGTGCAGTCGATCTCCAAAGGCCAGATGGGCGCCGCCCAGGCCCTGGGCATGACCTACGGCCAGACCATGCGCCTGATCATCTTGCCCCAGGCCTTCCGCAAGATGACGCCGCTGCTTTTGCAGCAGAGCATCATCCTGTTCCAGGACACCTCGCTGGTCTACACCGTGGGCCTGGTGGACTTCCTCAACTCGGCACGCTCCAACGGCGACATCATCGGGCGCTCCCATGAGTTCCTGATCTTCGCCGGTGTCGTGTACTTCCTCATCAGCTTCTCCGCTTCGTGGCTGGTCAAGCGCCTGCAAAAAAGGATCGCCGTATGATTTCCATCAAGAACGTAAACAAGTGGTACGGGGACTTCCAGGTACTGACCGACTGCAGCACCGAGGTCAAGAAGGGTGAAGTGGTGGTGGTCTGCGGCCCGTCGGGCTCGGGCAAGTCCACCCTGATCAAGTGCGTCAACGCCCTGGAGCCGTTCCAGAAAGGTGACATCGTGGTCGACGGCACCTCCATCGCCGACCCCAAGACCAACCTGCCCAAGCTGCGTTCACGCGTTGGCATGGTGTTCCAGCACTTCGAGCTGTTCCCGCACCTGACCATCACCGAGAACCTGACCATTGCCCAGCGCAAGGTGCTTGGCCGTAGCGAAGCAGAAGCGACCAAGAAGGGCCTGGCCCTGCTCGACCGCGTCGGCCTCGGTGCCCACGCCAAGAAGCACCCCGGCCAGCTGTCCGGCGGCCAGCAGCAGCGCGTGGCCATCGCCCGCGCCCTGTCGATGGACCCGATCGTCATGCTGTTCGACGAACCGACCTCGGCCCTGGACCCGGAAATGGTCAACGAAGTACTGGACGTGATGGTCGAGCTGGCCCACGAAGGCATGACCATGATGTGCGTGACCCACGAAATGGGCTTCGCCCGCAAGGTGGCCAACCGCGTGATCTTCATGGACAAAGGCAACATCATCGAGGATTGCCAGAAGGAAGACTTCTTCGGCAACCCGAGTGCCCGCCACGAACGTACCCAGCACTTCCTCAGCAAGATCCTGCAACACTGATTTTGCTTCACTGAAGCGGTCGGCGCCGCTGCCCTTCGGGCAGCAGGCGCTGGCCGTGACAAGGCCACTGTGATGAAATGCGATCCTTCGCTTCTTCTCCCTGCCAAGCCTGCCGTGAAATCCCGCCTGCTCCGCCAATTGCTGTTACCGCCACTGATCATCCTGCTGATGGTCGGCCTGGGAATGGCTGGCTACCTGATCAGCGAGAGCAGCGGTATCCGCACCCTCAGCGAAAACGGCGAGCGCCAGCTGGAGCTGCACGCGCGCACGGTCGAGAGCGAAATCAGCAAGTACACCTACCTGCCGAGCCTGCTGGAGCTGGAAGACAGCGTCTCGCATCTGCTCACCGACCCTGACGGCGGCTCGCGGCAGACCGTCAACGAATACCTCGAAGGCCTGAACCGGCGCAGCCGCAGCCGGGCCATTTTCGTCCTCGACACCAATGGCCGGGTCCAGGCCACCAGCAACTGGCGCGATGCCGACTCGTTCCTCGGCGAGGACCTGTCGTTCCGTGCCTACTTCCAGACCGCCGTGCGCGGCGAGCCCGGGCGTTTCTACGGTATCGGCAGCACCACCGGCGAGGCTGGCTATTACCTGGCCCACGGCCTGGAGGAACACGGCAAGATCATTGGCGTGGCGGTGATCAAAGTGCGCCTGGACACCCTCGAGGAGCGCTGGCAGCGTGCCCGCCTGGAAGCGTTCGTCAGCGACGAGAACGGCATCATCATCCTCTCCAGCGACCCGGCCCGGCGCCTGAAGTCGGTACGCCCGCTGACCCCGCAGATCAAGGAGCGCCTGGCCCGTAGCCTGCAATACTACTGGTGGCCGCTGAACGAGCTGCAGCCCCTGGCCCGGGAAACCCTGGCCGATGGTGTGGAAAAGCTGACCTTCCCGGCCAACAGCGAAACCGCACAGGGCAAGGCCCGCGAAATGGCCTACCTGGCCCAGACCCGACGCCTGGTCGACACGCCCTGGCACTTCACTCTGCTGACCCCGCTGCAGGACCTGCGCCGCGAATCCATGGTACAGGGCATCCTGGTGGGCGTGGCCTTTGCCTTGCTGGCGATCCTCGGCATTGCCTGGAACGAACGGCGCAAGGTCATCGCCACCCGCCTGGCAGCCCGCGAGGCCCTGCAGGAAGCCAACAGCCAGCTGGAGCGACGGATTACCGAACGCACGGCCGACCTGCGTGCCAGCAACGAACGCCTCAAGGGCCAGATTCGCGAGCGCCGGCATGCCGAGCAGACCCTGCGCCACGCCCAGGATGAGCTGGTACAGGCCGGCAAGCTGGCCGCCATCGGGCAGATGTCCACCAGCATTGCCCACGAACTGAACCAGCCGCTGGCCGCGCTGCGCACGCTGTCTGGCAACACCGTGCGCTTCCTCGAGCGCGGGGCACTGGAAACCGCCAGCACCAACCTGCGCACCATGAACGACCTGATCGACCGCATGGGCCGCATCACCGCCAGCCTGCGCTCGTTCGCCCGACGCAGTGACGACAGCGGCCAGGCCTCGCTGGCCAAGGCAGTGGACGCTACCCTGCAGGTGCTGGCCAACCGCATCAGCGCCTGCCACCTGCAGCTGCACAATCAGTTCGAGGACCAGCAGCTGGCCATCGACCAGACCCGCCTGGAGCAGATCCTGGTCAACCTGATCGGCAACGCCCTGGATGCCATGGCCGCCCAGCCGCTGCCGCAACTGTGGCTGGAAGGCGAGCTGCAGGGCGACAAGTACCGTTTGCAGGTGCGCGACAATGGCCACGGCATCGACGCCGAGGCGCGCAAGCACCTGTTCGAACCTTTCTTCACCACCAAACCGGGCGAACACGGCCTGGGCCTGGGCCTGACCCTGTCGGCGAGCCTTGCCGCCGCCGCCAAGGGCAGCCTCAACGTCGAGCACCCCGCCAGCGGCGGCACGGCCTTCGTCCTGGCCCTGCCCCTGGTCTCACCCCCTAGCGAATCGGCAGAGCACCCATGAACCAAGCGCCTCTTACCGTCCTGATCGTCGAAGACGACCCGCATGTGCTGCTCGGCTGCCAACAGGCGTTGGCCCTGGAAGACATCGCCTGCGAAGGCGTAGGCAGCGCCGAACAGGCGCTGGAACGCATCGGCGACGACTTCGCCGGCATCGTCGTCAGCGATATCCGCCTTCCGGGCATCGATGGCCTGGAGCTGCTCAACCGCCTCAAGGCCCGCGACCGCAGCCTGCCGGTGGTACTGATCACCGGCCACGGCGATATCGACATGGCGGTCGGCGCCATGCGCAATGGCGCCTACGACTTCATGGAAAAACCCTTCTCCCCGGAGCGCCTGGTCGACGTGGTGCGCCGCGCCCTTGAGCAGCGCGGGCTGTCGCGCGAAGTGGTGGCCCTGCGCCGCCAGCTGGCCGAGCAAAGCAGCCTGGAGGGGCGCATCATTGGCCGCTCGCCGGCCATGGAGCACCTGCGCGAACTGATTGCAAACGTCGCCGATACCTCGGCCAACGTACTGATCGAAGGCGAGACCGGTACCGGCAAGGAACTGGTCGCCCGCTGCCTGCACGATTTCAGCCGCCGCCAGGGCCAGCCGTTCGTGGCACTGAACTGTGGCGGCCTGCCGGAAAACCTGTTCGAAAGCGAGATTTTCGGCCACGAGGCCAACGCCTTCACCGGTGCCGGCAAACGCCGCATCGGCAAGATCGAACACGCCAACGGCGGCACGCTGTTCCTCGACGAAGTGGAGAGCATGCCGATCAACCTGCAGATCAAGCTGTTGCGCGTGCTGCAGGAGCGCACCCTGGAGCGGCTGGGCTCGAACCAGAGCATTCCGGTGGACTGCCGGGTGATCGCCGCCACCAAGTCTGACCTGGATGCCATGGGCCAGAGTGGCCAGTTCCGCAGCGACCTGTATTACCGGCTGAACGTGGTGACACTGGAGCTGCCGCCGCTACGCGAGCGCCGCGAAGATATCCTGCAGCTGTTCGAACACTTCCTGCAGCAGTCGGCCCTGCGCTTCGACCGTGAAACACCTGCGCTGGACAGCCAGACCCTGTCGCGCCTGATGGCCCACGACTGGCCGGGCAACGTGCGTGAGCTGCGCAACGTCGCCGAACGCTATGCCCTCGGCCTGCCTGCGTTCAAGAAAGGCCCCAGCGGTGGTGCCAGCCAAGGCTTGGGCTTTGCCGAGGCGGTGGAAGCGTTCGAGCGCAACCTGCTCAGCGATGCCCTGCAACGTACTGGTGGCAACCTGAGCCAGGCCAGCCAGGAGCTGGGCATGGCCAAGACCACGTTGTTCGACAAAGTGAAGAAATACGGCCTCGGCTGACCTCAACCCAACCTGGAAAGACAACGTGGACCTGGTATTCAAAGCTGCCTTGGGTGCTGGTGTGGTGCTGCTGCTGGCGGTGCTGTCGAAGACACGCAATTACTACATCGCCGGGCTGGTGCCGCTGTTCCCCACCTTCGCCCTGATTGCCCACTACATTGTCGGCAAGGGGCGCAGCATTGCCGACCTGAAGACCACCATCCTGTTCGGCATGTGGTCGATCATTCCGTACTTCGTGTACCTGGCGACCTTGTATGTACTGGTCGACCGCATGCGCCTTGAGGCATCGCTGGCGCTGGCCACGGTGGCCTGGCTGATGGCTGCGACCGTGCTGGTGACCCTGTGGGTGCGGATGCACTGAGGCAGTCGGCTGACGCGGTCCGTGTAGGAGCGGCCTTGTGTCGCGATGGGGCGCGTAGCGGCCCCCGATTTCAGCTTCGCAACGAATATTGCCGGGGCCGCTTTGCGGCCCTTTCGCGACACAAGGCCGCTCCTACAGGGGATAGCATCAGCCTGGAAGCATGGAAATTCAGAGCCCTGCGATATGCGTGACATCCTGCCGATGTGCCTGCAGGTAGGGCAACACCGCCCCCAGCAGCGGCGCCTTGAACGGCTCCTGGAAGCGGTGCGCCAACCCCGGTATCAAACGCAGCTGGCTGCCCTGGATATGTGCTGCCAGGTGCACGCCATGCATCACCGGCAGCAACGGGTCGGCCGTGCCATGCACTACCAGGGTCGGCACCCGCAACTGGTTAAGCAACTCGACCCTGCTCGGCTCGGCCAGTATCGCCATGATCTGGCGCTTGGCCCCTTCAGGGTTGAACGCCCGGTCGTAGGCCACGGCCGCTTGCTGCAGCAAGGCCGCACGGTCGTCACGCACCTCGGGGCTACCCAGCGCCGCCAGCAGATCAGCCTGCTGCTCAATGGCCACTTCGCGGTTCGGCGCGCTGCGCCGGGCCAGCAACTGCACCAGCGCCGGATCCGGCGCCGGCAACCCCGCCGCCCCTGAACTGGACATGACCAGCGTCAGGCTGCGCACGCGCTCGGGCGCCATGGCAGCCAGGTGCTGGGCAATCATGCCGCCCATGCTCACCCCCAGCACATGAAACTGGCGCACGCCCAACGCATCCATCAAGCGCAGGCCATCGTCCGCCATGTCGGTCAGCGTATAGGGCGCAGCCACCGACAGGCCCAGCTTGTAGCGCAGCAGTTCGACCGTCAGGTTGGCCGTCGGTGGCAACTGGTTCCAGCGTGACAGGCCGACATCGCGGTTGTCATAGCGGATCACCCGAAAGCCCTGGCGGCACAACGCTTCGACCACGTCGTCCGGCCAGTGGATCAGCTGCCCTCCAAGGCCCATCACCAGCAGCAAGGCCGGGTCGCGTGGCGCACCGACGCTCTGGTAGACAAGGCTGACCGCGCCCAGCTCGGCACGCTGCACCGGCACGTGGGCGTCACAACGCTGTTCAGCGAAACTTGCAGGTACGCCGAATACAAAGAAAAGAAAAAGCCAAAAAGCCCGCATGAAAGAAACACCAGAATGCAGATCCCCAGTAGAGCGCGAGTCTGATGAATTCTGTTCGGGCGCGCTGCCACAGTTCAGTGACAGTTTGATGACTCCCGCCAGGCGGTGCGGCGGTACGCCCAGTCGACAGGCGCGGCAACATGAGGGAAACTCAACTCATTCCCTGTTTCCTCAAGTCCACACACCGGAGTCAGCTGTGCTGGAGATCCGTCACCTGAAAACCCTTCATGCCCTGCGCGAGGCCGACAGCCTCGTGGAGGCTGCCGAGCGCCTGCACCTGACTCAGTCGGCGCTGTCGCACCAGTTCAAGGAGCTGGAAGAACGCCTGGGCCTGCCACTGTTCGTGCGCAAGACCAAGCCGATCCGCTTCACCAGCGCCGGGTTGCGTCTGCTGCAACTGGCCGATGCCACCCTGCCGCTGCTGCGCGGCGCCGAACGTGACATCGCGCGCCTGGCCGGCGGCACCGCCGGTCGTCTGCACATGGCCATCGAATGCCACAGCTGCTTCCAGTGGCTGATGCCGACCATCGACCAGTTCCGTGACGCCTGGCCGGAGGTGGAGCTGGACCTGGCCTCCGGCTTTGCCTTCGCACCACTGCCGGCCCTGGCCCGCGGCGACCTTGACCTGGTGGTGACCTCCGACCCGCTGGACCTGGCGGGCATCACCTACGTGCCGCTGTTCACCTACGAGGCGATGCTGGCGGTGGCCAACCAGCATCCGTTGGCCAGCAAGCCCTACATCGTGCCGCAGGACCTGCTCGACCAGACCCTCATCACCTACCCGGTGGAGCGCGACCGCCTGGACATCTTCACCCGCTTCCTGGAGCCAGCCGACATCGAGCCCGCCGCCGTGCGCACATCGGAGCTGACGGTGATGATGATGCAACTTGTGGCCAGTGGCCGTGGCGTTTGCGGCATGCCGCACTGGGCGCTGCACGAGTACAGTTCGCGCGGGTATGTGAAGGGCAAGCGCCTGGGTGAGAAAGGCCTGTTCGCCACGCTTTATGCCGCCGTGCGCACCGACATGCTCGATGCGCCATATATGCGCGACTTCTTGCTCACGGCCAAGGACACCTCGTTCGCCACCCTCGATGGCGTCAGCGCGGTGCGCTGACGGCCTGGCGGTATAGCGGCAGGATCAGGTCGCGGGTCAGGGGTGCAAGCTGCATGGCGGGTGCCTGGTCTGCGGCCAGCCACACCACCTCCTCGATCTCCGCGGCCGGCAGCACGGCTGCGGCGCTGTCGACACGGAACAGTTCGGCCTGTACCTCGAAGCCCGGCTCGTTGGCGGCCGGGGCGCTGAACCGGCCCAGGTGCACGGCCTGAGCTGGGTCGATGTGCAGGCCTAGTTCCTCATGCAGCTCGCGCACCAGCGCCTGCACCGGGGTTTCGCCAGCATCGATCTTGCCGCCGGGCTGCATGAAAGCCTGGGTGCCGCGCTTGCGTACCAGCAGGGTGCGGCCTTGGGAGTCGATCAACAGGGCCGCGGCTATGCGGATGGTGTTGGGCATGGGGGCTCACCTGAAACAATGGCCGGGGAGGATCCCATGGGGGTCCTTGCCCTGACAAGGCCAGTGTCTCATGTGCCGGCCTCTTCGCGGGTGAACCCGCTCCCACAGGTGCACCACAAGGCCAGAGAGCGGCGCAGTACCCGCGAAGAGGCCGACACAGGTCGTAGCCGATCCAGCAGACGAACGGCCCCTTGCCAACCCGCCCCACACCCTCCATAACCAACACATGAACCTGCCCGCCAAACACCACCCGGTGCTCGAGCTGTTCCACCCCGCCGTGCGCACCTGGTTCCGTCGCCACTTCGCTACGGTGACCGATGCCCAGGCCCAGGCCTGGCCGTTGATCCATGCGGGCCAGTCGATGCTGCTAGCCGCACCGACCGGCTCGGGCAAGACCCTCAGTGCGTTCCTGGCCGTGCTCGACGAACTGTTCCGCCAAGGCCTGGAGCACCAAGGCGAGCTACCAGCGCAAACCCAGGTGGTCTACGTTTCGCCACTCAAGGCGCTTTCCAACGATATCCGCCTGAACCTGCAAACCCCGCTCGAAGGCATCAGCCAGGCCATCGCGGACCAGGGCCTGAACGCCCCGCGCATCACCACGGCCGTGCGCAGCGGCGACACCCCGCAGAAGGAGCGTGCCGCCATGCGCAAGCTGGCGCCGCACATCCTGGTGACCACCCCCGAATCGCTCTACGTGCTGATGGGCTCGGCTTCTGGCCGTAAAGGCCTGGCCAGCGTGCACACGGTAATCGTCGACGAAATCCATGCCCTGGCAGGCAACAAGCGCGGCGCCCACCTGGCACTGACCCTGGAGCGCCTGCAGGCCCTGTGCAACCGGCCGTTGCGGCGCATCGGCCTGTCGGCCACGCAACGCCCGGTCGAGCGGGTGGCGCAATTTCTGGTCGGCAACGGCCGCCCCTGCGCAATCGTCGATGTCGGCCATGCTCGGCAGCGCGACCTGGCCATCGAGGTGCCGCCAGTGCCGCTGGGTGCAGTGATGTCCACCGATGTCTGGGGCCTGGTCTATGACCGCCTGGCCACCCTGGCGCGCGAACACCGCACCACCCTGGTGTTCGTCAACACCCGGCGCCTGGCCGAGCGCATCACCCGCCACCTCAGCGACCGGCTGGGCAAGGAGGCGGTTGCCGCGCACCACGGCAGCCTGGCCAAGGAACTACGCCTGGATGCCGAACAACGCCTGAAGAATGGCCAGTTGCAGGTGCTGGTGGCCACTGCATCGCTGGAGCTGGGCATCGATATCGGTGACATCGATCTGGTCTGCCAGATCGCCTCACCAGGTTCGATAGCGGCCTTTCTGCAGCGGGTCGGCCGCGCCAGCCACCAGGTCGATGGCGTGCCAAAGGGCCGCTTGTTCCCGACCTCGCGCGATGACCTGATCGAATGCGTGGCCCTGCTCGACTGCATACGCCGGGGGGAGCTGGACGAGCTGCACATTCCACGGGCGCCGCTGGACGTGCTGGCCCAGCAGATCGTCGCCGAAGCCAGCAACCAGCCCTGGCACGAACAAGCCCTGTTCGACTGCCTGCGCCAGGCCACGCCCTATGCCGAACTCGACCAGCAACATTACCAGGCCCTGCTGCGCATGCTCGCCGAGGGCTACAACGGCCGCCAGGGCGTGCGCAGTGCCTATCTGCACCGCGATGCGGTGAGCGGCACCCTGCGTGGCCGCCGCGGCAGCCAGCTGACCGCCCTGACCAGCGGCGGCACCATCCCCGACAACGCCGACTACGCCGTGCTGCTCGAACCGCAGGCGCTGAACATCGGCAGCGTCAACGAAGACTTCGCCGTGGAAAGCATCGCCGGCGACATCTTCCAGCTTGGCAATGCCTCCTATCGAATCCTGCGGGTCGAGCCGGGCCGGGTGCGGGTGGAGGATGCCCATGGCCTTCCACCGACCATTCCATTCTGGCTGGGCGAGGCGCCGGGGCGCAGCGACGAGCTGTCCGCCGCGGTGGCCCGGCTGCAGGCGCAGATCGACCAACAGCTGGCTGACAACAACCAGGCCGAGGTGCTGGCATGGTTGCAGGCCACCTTCGAACTGGGTGAAGACGCCGCCGGCCAGTTGCTCGACTACCTGGCCCGCACCCGCGAAGTGCTTGGTGCCCTGCCCTCGCAGGACACGCTGGTGATGGAGCGCTTCTTCGATGAGTCCGGCGGTACCCAGTTGATCATCCATTCGCCCTACGGCAGCCGCATCAACCGCGCCTGGGGCCTGGCCCTGCGCAAGCGCTTCTGCCGCACCTTCAACTTCGAGTTGCAGGCGGCGGCCAGCGAGGACGCCATCGTGCTGTCGCTGTCCTCCAGCCACAGCTTCGAACTGGACGACGTGTGGCGTTACCTGAATAGCCGCAACGCCGAGTCGATCCTTGTCCAGGCACTGCTCGATGCGCCGCTGTTCGGCGTGCGCTGGCGCTGGAACGCCAGCGTGACCATGGCCTTGCCGCGCTTTGTCGGCGGTCGCAAGGTGGCGCCACAGATCCAGCGGATGAAGAGTGAAGACCTGATTGCCGCCGTGTTCCCCGACCAGATCGCCTGCCTGGAGAACATCGTCGGCGAGCGGCAGATTCCCGATCATCCGCTGGTCGAGCAAACCCTCGACGACTGCTTGCACGAGGCGATGGATAGCGAAGGCTGGCTAGCACTTTTGCGGCGCATGGAAAGCGGCACGGTACGCCTGCTGTGCCGCGATCTGCCCGCCCCTTCGCCGTTGGCGGCGGCCATCCTCAATGCACGGCCATATGCCTTCCTGGATGACGCGCCACTGGAAGAGCGTCGCACACAGGCAGTGCTCAACCGGCGCTGGAACGAGGTGCAGAACGGCGACGACCTGGGCGCGCTGGACGCCGATGCGATTGCCGCCGTGACGGCCGAGGCCTGGCCGCAACCGGGCAACGCCGACGAAATGCATGAAGCGTTGATGGGCCTGGGTGTCATCAGCCAGGACGAAGTGCAGGGCAATGCCGGCTGGGAGCTGCTGCTCAGACAATTGGCCAAGGCTGGCCGGGCCTTGCGCCTGGTGGATGAAAAACTGTGGCTGGCACGCGAGCGGTTGAGTCTGCTGCAGGTGCTGTATCCCGGCTCCCGGCTGGAACCTGCGTTGCAGGTACTGCCAGGCTTCGATCAGGCCATCGAGCCGGACATTGCGCTGGTCGAACTGTTGCGAGCCCGCCTGAGCGGCCATGGCCCGCTGACCCGTGCGCAGATTGCGGCAGCACTTGGCAAGCCGCTGCCGGCCATCGAACAGGCCCTGGCCCGCCTGGAGGCCGAAGGCTATGTGCTGCGTGGGCATTTCAGCCCCGGCGCAAGCGAACTGCAGTGGTGCGAGCGCCATTTGCTGGCGCGCATCCACCGCTACACAGTCAAACGCCTGCGCCGGGAGATCGAGCCGGTCAGCCTGCAGGACTTCGTGCGCTTTCTGTTCGACTGGCAGCACCTGGCTGACGACACGCGCCTGCGCGGCCCGCAAGCCGTGGCCGAGGTACTTGGCCAGTTGCAAGGGTTCCCGAGTGCAGCCGGAGCCTGGGAGGCCGAACTGCTGCCGGCACGTATCAAGGACTACAGCCCGCACTGGCTCGACGATGCCTGCCGTAGCGGGCAGTTTGCCTGGAGCCGGCTGGCGGCGACCGTGTCGAGCAACACCTTGTCGAGCACACCGCTGGTGCTGCTGCCACGCGAGCATCTTGGGTTGTGGCGCAGCCTTGCCCCCGTACCCGCCCTGGATAGCCTCGGCGCACGGGCGCAACGCGTCCACGAGGTGCTGAACGCACATGGCGCGCTGTTCTTCGACGAGCTGGCACACGACGCCCACCTGCTGCCCAGCGAACTGGAGACGGCGTTGCAGGAGCTGGTAGGCGCAGGGCTGGTAGGGGCCGACAGCTTCACCGGCCTGCGCAGCCTGATCACCCCGGCGGCGAAACGCACATCGCGCAACAGCCGACGCGGCCACCCACCGCTGTCCAGCAGCATGTCCCATGCCGGGCGCTGGGCGTTGCTGCGCAGGGGCGCTGTAGACGACAGCCAGCGCCTGGAGCACATCGCCCGGGCCCTGCTACGGCGCTATGGCGTGGTGTGCTGGCGCCTGCTGGAGCGCGAAAGCGATGTGTTGCCGCCCTGGCGCGAATTGCTGCGCTGCTATCACCGTCTGGAAGCGCGTGGCGAGATTCGTGGCGGGCGTTTCATTGCCGGGCTGGCTGGCGAACAGTTCGCCTTGCCGGAGGCGGTGGGGCTGCTGCGGCAGGTGCGGCGGCGTGAATTGGACGGGACTCTGGTGGTGGTGAGTGCCAGTGACCCGCTGAACCTGGTTGGGTCGTTGCTGCCGGGGGCGAAAGTGCCGGCGGTGAGTGGCAACCGCCTGCTGTACCGCGACGGGGTGCCAGTGGCGATGCGGGTGGCAGGGCACTATTCGTACCTGGTCGAAGCGCCGGCACAAGAGCAGGAAAGCTGGCGGCAGAAGCTGCTGCGCGACACTATCTGAATCCCTTGTTGCTGACTTCAGGGCATGCACAGCACCTGTAGGAGCAGCCTTGTGCTGCGAAGAGGCCATTATTGCCGAAGACAATCTGTTTCCCTACTGGCCTCTTCGCAGCATAAGGCTGCTCCTACAAAAGCCCGTGTTGGCCTGAAGACTATCGCCAGGCTCTGCGAGAATGATTTTCGCTACCCCGATTTTAATTTGCACAGCCGAGCAACTTGGCTATGGTCGGGGTTTGCCCCAGGCCCTGAGCCTGACCGCGCCATCGCAAGGACCCTGTATGAGCCTGTCACTTCTCAGTCGCTATGCCTTCTTCGCCACCTGTGTGCTGTTCACCCTGGCGAGCCTGCCGTTCACCCACCACGAATGGCTGTGGCCGTTCACCCTGAGCACCGGCATCCTCAGCCTCATCGGTCTGTTCGACCTGTTGCAGCAACGCCACGCAGTACGCCGCAACTATCCGATCCTGGGCAACATCCGCTATCTGGTCGAGGCCATTCGCCCGGAAATTCGCCAGTACCTGCTGGAGGCGGACAGCGACGCCCTGCCGTTCTCCCGCGCCCAGCGCTCGCTGGTTTACGCAAGGGCGAAGAACGAAGCCTCGGACAAACCCTTCGGCACCCTGATCGACGTGTACGAGTCCGGCTTCGAATTCATCGGCCACTCCATGCGCCCGGCGCCATTGGCCGACCCGGCAAGCTTCCGGGTCATCGTCGGCGGGCCGCAATGCAGCCAGCCATACTCGGCGTCGATCTTCAACATATCGGCGATGAGCTTTGGCTCGCTCAGCGCCAACGCCATCCGCGCCCTCAACCAGGGCGCCAAGCTGGGCAACTTCCACCATGACACCGGCGAAGGCAGCATCAGCCCCTATCACCGCGAGCATGGCGGCGACCTGGTCTGGGAACTGGGCAGCGGCTACTTCGGGTGCCGCACGCCAGACGGGCGCTTCGACCCCGAACGCTTTGCCGCCCAGGCACGCAGCCCGCAGGTGCGGATGATCGAAATCAAGATGAGCCAAGGCGCCAAGCCCGGCCATGGCGGCATCCTGCCCAAGCACAAGGTGACCCGGGAAATCGCCGAAACCCGTGGTGTGCTGATGGGCGAAGACTGCATATCGCCGTCGCGCCACAGCGCCTTCTCCACACCCATCGAGATGATGCAGTTCATCGCCCAGTTGCGTGAGCTGTCTGGCGGCAAACCGGTAGGTTTCAAGTTTTGCCTGGGCCACCCGTGGGAGTTCATGGGCATCGCCAAGGCCATGCTGGAAACCGGCATCCTGCCCGACTTCATCGTCGTCGACGGCAAGGAAGGCGGCACCGGCGCGGCGCCGGTGGAGTTCACCGACCACATTGGCGTACCGCTGCGCGAAGGGTTGCTGTTCGTGCACAACACCCTGGTTGGCCTGAACCTGCGCGACAAGATCAAGCTGGGCGCCAGCGGCAAGATCGTCAGCGCGTTCGACATTGCCAGCGTGCTGGCCATTGGCGCTGATTGGGCCAACTCGGCGCGCGGCTTCATGTTCGCCATCGGCTGCATTCAGTCGCAGAGCTGCCACACCAACAAGTGCCCGACCGGTGTGGCCACGCAAGACCCTCTGCGCCAGCGTGCGCTGGTGGTGCCGGACAAAGCCCAGCGGGTGTTGAACTTCCACCACAATACCTTGCGTGCCCTGGCCGAAATGCTTGCGGCAGCGGGCCTGGAGCACCCGGCGCAGCTGGAAGCCAAGCACCTGGTACGGCGCATCTCGGCCACCGAGATCAAACTGTTCTCGCAGATGCATGTGTTCTTGAAGCCGGGTGAACTGCTGACTGGCGAGGTGAACGGGCAGTTCTATTCGCGCATGTGGCAGCTGGCGCGGGCGGACAGCTTTGAACCGAACAGCGAAGTGGCGGCCTGATAGAACCCTGGGGCTGCTACGCAGCCCATCGCGACACAAGGCCGCTCCTACAGGCGACCGCGACCCATGCAGCTGGCTGCGGTCGCCTGTAGGAGCGGCCTTGTGTCGCGAAAGGGCCGCAAAGCGGCCCCAGCCATTTCAGATCAGGAAGCAGTACTGGCCACACCCTGCGCGTCTTTCGGCGCCAGGCGGAACGCGTAGTACAGCACCGTCAGCAGCACCAGGAACGCCGGGCCGATGTACAGCGCCACGCGGGTATCCTCGAAGTACGCCATCAGGCCGACCACCAGCACCAGGAAGGCCAGTGCCAGATACGAGCTCAACGGCCACAGCCACATGCGGTATTTCAGCGCCTTGCGTTCAGTGGAGCTCAGGCCGGCGCGGAACTTCAGTTGCGCCAGCAGGATCATCACCCAGGTCCAGATCGCGCCGAAGGTGGCGATCGAAGTCACCCAGACGAAGACCTTCTCCGGCACCAGGTAGTTGGCCAGCACGCCCAGCAGCAGCGCGCCGATCGACAGCAGCAGCGCGTTGCGCGGCACGCCGTTCTTCGACGTACGGGCGAAGGCCGCCGGGGCCTGGCCGTTCTGCGCCAGGCTGTAGAGCATGCGCCCGGTGCTGAAGATGCCGCCGTTGCACGACGACAGCGCTGCAGTGATGACCACGAAGTTGATGATGCCGGCGGCGGTCTTGATGCCCAGGCGCTCGAAGGTCATGACGAACGGGCTGCCCTGGCTGCCGATTTCGCTCCAAGGGTAGATCGACAGGATCACGAACAGCGCACCGACATAGAACAGCAGAATGCGCCAGAACACCGAGCCGATGGCCTGCGGGATGGTCTTTTGCGGGTTGCGTGCTTCGCCGGCAGTCAGGCCGATCATTTCCACGCCCAGGTAGGCGAACATGACCATTTGCAGCGACATCAGCACGCCGGTCACGCCATTGGGCATGAAGCCGCCGTTGCTCCAAAGGTTGGAAATACCCACTGCCACGCCGTCATTGCCGAAGCCAAAGGCAATGATGCCGATGCCGCCAAGGACCATGGCGATGATGGTGACGATCTTGATCAGGGCGAACCAGAACTCGAATTCACCAAAGGCCTTGACGGCCACCAGGTTGACCGCCCCCATGCTGCCCAGCGCCGCCAGGGCCCAGATCCAGCGTGGTACGTCAGGGAACCAGATACCCATGTAGATGGCCACCGCGGTGATTTCGGCAACGCAGGTCACCAGCCACAGGAACCAGTAGTTCCAGCCGGTAAGGAAGCCCGCCAGCGGGCCTAGATAGTCCTGGGCATAACGGCTGAACGAGCCAGCGACAGGGTTGTGCACGGCCATTTCGCCAAGGGCGCGCATGATCACCAGGATGGCCAGGCCGCCGATGATATAGGACAACATGATGGCGGGGCCGGCCATTTCGATGGCCTTGGCCGAACCGAGGAAAAGACCGACACCGATACAGGCGCCCAGCGCCATCAGGCGGATGTGCCGTTCGCCCAGTTCACGCTTGAGCGGGCCGCCTTCAGCGGCCTGGCCGTGGGCAGAGTGGTTGCCGACTGGCATAGCAATACAACCTCATTTTGTTATTGGATTTGACCTTCGTGCAGCTCCAGCCAGGCCGATAGGCGTGGCATTGGCTTGCCGAACTGGCCTTGTGGGCCGGCCCGAGTGCCGGAATAGAGCGCCCGGCGAGGCGAAGGGGGCGAGCAGTATAGGAAGACCCTTGCAGGTTTTTTCGCTGTATAAACAGGAATATTCAGCTAGATCTCTGGGGCCGCTTCGCACCCCATTCGCAGCACAAGGCTGCTCCTACAATGGATACGCATTCCCCTGTAGGAGCAGCCTTGTGCTGCGAATGGGGCGCGAAGCGGCCCCAAATCGCCCGGCCACCATAGCAACATCGCCGTATGAAGAAACCCACACCAAAGCCGCATAGCCCTACGCCACTCTTCTCCGTCTCTTACAAATTTTTCACCTGACCCGCTCAACGTCTAAGCTTCAGACAAGCAAGACGAAAATACCTGGCCGGATAGAAGACTATGGGCGCACTGTGGCAATCGGAACCAAGCAGAACGGAAGCACCCGAGATACCTCCGGCCGAGACGCCACAACCAAAGTCCCCCCGTCAGCGTCGGCTATGGTGGCGGCTGATCATCCTCATGCTGCTGGTGGCGCTGGTTGCCATCGGCTTCGCTGCATATGACGAATTCCGCACCTCCAACCTGCAGTCGCGGGAATTCAGCAAGCTGGCAAGCACCCTCACCTATTCGCTGCAACCAGGCCCCAGCGATGCCATCGTCTACCCCGGCGAAGGGCCGTTCGACAAACGCCTGGGCTACAGTGCCCTGGGCGAATTCCTGCCACGCCTGCTCAAGCGCGACTACCTGATCAGCGAGCAGGTGAAGTTCTCGCCGGCGTTGATGAACTACGTCGATCATGGGCTGTTCGCCCCCTATATCGAGAAAATCCAGGCTGGCCTGTCGATCACCGACTGCCGTGGCGACATGCTGTACCAGTACAACTACCCGCAACACTTGTACCCGGACTTTGCGGCGATCCCGCCGGTTATCGTCAACAGCCTGCTGTTCATCGAGAACCGCGACCTGCTCGACACCAAGGACCCGCGCAACAACCCGGCCGTGGACTGGCCGCGCTTCGCCAAGGCCGCCTACAGCCAGGTGGCCAAGTACCTGGCCCTGCCCGGCCAGTCCGCTGGCGGTAGCACCCTGGCCACGCAGCTTGAAAAGTACCGTCATTCACCGGACGGCCTGACCGTTTCCGGCGCCGAGAAGATCCGCCAGATGATTTCCGCCAGCGTGCGTGCCTATCAGGGCGGCCCTGATACAACCGAGGCGCGCCAGCGCATCGTGCGGGACTACCTCAACAGCGTGCCGCTGTCGGCAGTACCTGGGCATGGCGAAGTGCATGGCATGGCCGAAGGCCTGCGGGTGTGGTACGGCGCCGATTTCGACCAGGTCAACCAGGCCCTGAGTTCCACCGCCAGCGACCCTGAGAGCATGGCCGCACGCGGCCTGGCCCTGCGCCAGGTGCTGTCGCTGATGATTGCCCAGCGCCGGCCGTCGCACTACCTGTCCAAGGGGCGGCTCGAACTGGCCGAACTGACCGACGCGCACATCCGCGTGCTGGCCGCCAACAAGGTCATCGAGCGGCCACTGGCCGACGCTGCACTGGCCAGCAAGGCGGTATACCGCGACTGGGTGGCGCAACCGACCATCGTGCCGATCGTCACCAACAAGGGCATCAGCCTGGCACGCAACCGCCTGGCAGCCATGCTCAACCGCCCGCTGTACGATCTCGACCGGCTGGATCTGTCGGCCACCAGCACCCTGCAGTCCGACCTGCAACTGCAGGTCAGCCAGTACCTGAAAAACCTTTCCGACCCTGAATTCGCGGCGCAGATCGGCCTGATCGGCGAACGCCTGCTCACCGCCAAGACCACCGATCAGGTGAGCTACAGCTTCACCTTGTTCGAGCGCACCGCCGACGGCTCGCGGGTGCGGGTGCAGACCGACAGCACCGACCAGCCATTCGATATCAACGAAGGCAGCAAGCTGGAGCTGGGTTCAACCGCCAAGTTGCGGGTGCTCACCACCTACCTGGAGATCATCGCCGAACTGCACGACAAATACGCCGGCAAGCCAGCCGCCGAGTTGAAGAAAGTCGAAGTCGCCGAGCTAGACCGCATCAGCCAGTGGTCGCTGGAATGGCTGGCGCAGAACAGCAAGAACCAGAGCCTGGACGCCATGCTCGATGCCGCACTGGAACGCAAGTATTCGGCCAACACCGGCGAAGCCTTCTTCACCGGCGGCGGCATGCATGTGTTCAACAACTTCCGCAAGGAAGACAACAGCCGCAACCCAACCCTCAAGGATGCATTGCGCGAATCGATCAACCTGCCGTTCATCCGCCTGATGCGCGACCTGGTGCGCTACGTGACCTACCAGCAACCGTATAACCGCGTGCCGCTGCTCAAGGACGACTCCGACCCGCGCCGCCAGGAATACCTGGCCCGTTTCGCCGACAAGGAAGGCACCAACTACCTGATGCGCTTCTGGAAGAAATACCAGCGCAAGACCTCGCAGCAGCGCCTGGACACCTTCCTCGACAGCATGCGCGTGACCCCGCAACGGTTGGCGGCCGTGCACCGCTACCTGTTCCCCGAGGCTGGCCAGGAAACCTTCAACGCCTTCGTCCGCGCCCACCTCAAGGGTGACAAGATCGTCCTGGGCAAACTGACCGATGGCCGCCTGTCGGAGATGTACGACGCCTATGGCCCGGGCAAGTACGACCTACCCGACCAGGGCTATATCGCCAAGGTCCACCCGCTGGACTTGTGGCTGTTGGGTTACCTGCTGAAGAACCCCGGTTCGACCTTGACCGAAATGGTCAATGCCAGCCGCTTCGAGCGCCAGGAGGTTTACGGCTGGCTGTTCAAGAGCCGCCATCAGGGCGCCCGTGACAGCCGCATTCGCACCATGGTGGAGATCGAAGCGTTCCTCGACATTCACCAGCGCTGGAAGCGCGTGGGCTATCCATTCGACCACCTGGTACCCTCGCTGGCCACCGCCATCGGCAGCTCGGGCGACCGCCCCGCCGCCCTCTCCGAGCTGGTCGGCATCATTCAGAACGACGGTGTGCGCCTGCCGACCTTGCGGATCGACACCCTGCACTTCGCAGCCAATACGCCTTACGAGACCAAGCTGGTCACCGACCCGGACCGGGGTGTGCGGATTCTGCCGGTCGAAGTCGCGCGCGCCCTCAAAGGCGCCATGTCGCAGGTGGTGGATGCGGGCACCGCGCGGCGTATTTCCGGCAGTTTCAAGCTGCAGGACGGCACGCCACTGGTGATGGGCGGCAAAACCGGTACCGGTGACAACCGCATCGAAAGCTTTGGTGCTGGCGGCCGACTGATCGGCTCGCGCTCGCTGAACCGAACCGCCACCTTCGTGTTCTTCCTGGGCGACAACCATTTCGGCACCTTGACCGCATTCGTGCCGGGGCGCTCGGCAGAGGCCTTCAAGTTCACCTCGGCGCTGCCGGTGCAGGTGCTCAAGGGTATGGCTCCGATTCTCATGCCTTACCTGCAACCGGGCAATCCGAATGAGTGCAAAGCGCCGCAGGTGGCCATGCACACAGCCGCGCCGCAAGGGGATACATCGAACAACTAGATGATAATCATCTGCAATTAAGGGCTTGTCTTTAGATATATCTTGAGTAATATCTTACGATATATCGCAAACGACGGAGCCCTGCCCCCATGCGCGAACATACCCCCCATGACCCCTTCGAGCGGCGCCCAGGTCGTGGCGAACGCGGCCCGCGCGTCTTCGCTCCCGGCGACCTCAAGCTGCTGATGCTGGCCCTGCTCGCCGAGCAGCCAGGCCACGGCTACGACCTGATCCGCCAGATCGAAAACCTGTTCGACGGTAGCTACAGCCCAAGCCCCGGGGTGATCTACCCCACCCTCAACTTCCTTGAGGAAGCCGAACTGATCAGCGGCCAGGTGCAGGGCAGCAAACGCCTCTATGCCATCACACAAGCCGGCCGCACCGCCCTGGCCGAACAGGCCGTCGCACTGGACGGCGTGCGCATGCGCATCGAAGTCAGCAAGCGCGCCCTGCGCGGCCACGACCGCCCACCAGAGATTCATGAAGCGGTCGGCAACCTGCGCCACGCACTGCACATGCACAGCGGCCGCTGGACACCGGAAGAAATCGAGCGGGTCCGCGACCTGCTCAACCACGCCGCCAAGGCCATCGCCTCCTCGCCGGCTGAACCTGCCAGGGAGACACCCCATGAGTGACACCATTCACCGCGTCAACCACGAAATCCGCCAACGCCACCTGCAGGTGCTGCGGGTCACCGAACTGACCCCGCGCATGCGCCGCATCACTCTCGGGGGTGCCGAGCTGCAAGGTTTCACCAGCGTGGGCAGCGACGACCATATCAAGCTGTTGTTCGCCGAAACGCCGGAGCAACAGCAAGCCATCGAGGCTCGCAACCTGGGCCGAGAAGGTGGCGCACGGCCTACCATGCGCGAATACACGCCACGGCGCATCGACCTGGTGGCCAATGAACTGGATATCGACTTCGTGCTGCACGGCGATGGCCCTGCATCCACCTGGGCCGCCCAGGCGGCACCCGGGCAAACCCTGAACATCGCCGGGCCGCGGGCTTCGATGGTGGTGCCGGACATCTTCGACAGCTACCTGCTGATCGGTGACGAAACTGCCATCCCGGCCATTGGCCGCCGCCTGGAGGAGTTGCCTGCGGGCCGTCAGGTGCTGGCGGTTATCCAGATCGAAGACGAGCAGGAACGCCAGCCACTGCCGAGCAAGGCACAGGTGGAGGTGATCTGGGTACGTCGCCAACAGGAGGACTTGCTGGCACTGGTGAAGAACCTGACCTTGCCGCAGGGCCGGTTGTACGGCTGGGTGGCACTGGAAAAAGCCCTGAGCCGGCAGGCCAAGGCACTGTTGCTGGAGAAAGGCTTGCCTGAGGATGCGCTCAAGGCTGTGGCCTACTGGCGTGCCGACGGGACTGCGGACGACGAATGATTGTTTATTGCCTGCATTAGTCCTATCGGGCAAGCCAGCCACAGGAATCGCGCAGCCCCTGTGGGAGCGGCCTTGTGTCGCGAAAGGGCTGCAAAGCAGCCCCAGCAATTTCAACTATCGCGCATCAATCCTGGGGCCGCGTTGCGGCCCTATCGCGACACAAGGCCGCTCCTACAGGTACAGCGACAACCTCGAGAGTAACGCTGTACCTGTGTGGCTTGCCGGCGATAGGGCCAGTGCAGGTCAAGCCAATCTGTGCAGCCCCCGCCACCGATCCAGCCCCAGCAACACCAGCCCAATCCCCCAGAACCCCGCCAACACCCCCAGGGCATTGAGCACTACCTGCCCATACCCCAGGCTCGCCACGTCGATGAACGGGTAGGCATACACGCCAATCTCGCTCCCACGCCACAGCGCGTAGGCAAAATATGTCGCCGGGTAAACCGCCCAGACCAGCAGATGCCATAGCCGCAACCTACCTTTGGGCACCTCGCACCACCAGTACAAGGCATATAGCACGGGCATCACATCGTGCAGCAACTCGTCCGCCAGCCATTGCCAGCCCTGCGGTTGCCACAAGTGACGCAAAAGCACGCTGTAGGCCAATGCCACCAGCACGATGCTGGCAGCCACTGCGGAACTCACCGAAGGCGACAGGAAAAAGCGTTTGGCACGGCCTTCCCGGCCAAACGCCGCATAACTGAGCACCGTTGCCACCAGGGTGTTGGTCAACACGGTGAAATACCCGAACACATTGATCAGGCCACCCACCAGGCTGGCCTGCTCCTGCCAACGCGCCAGCAGCACCAGATACACCTGCACGGTCAGGCCGAACCAGCCCAGCACGGCCATGCCGGTCAGCCAGGGGCGACGCGGCATGTCAGGCCTGGCGCTGCAGCTTCACGTACAGCTGCTCGACCTTTTCCCGTGCCCACGGCGTCTTGCGCAGGAAGGTCAGGCTCGACTTGATGGTCGGGTTGCTTTTGAAGCAGCGCACATCGATGCGCTCGGCCAGGCCCTGCCATTGGTAGTGCGCCACCAGCTCGGTGAGGATCTGTTCGAGGGTCTTGCCGTGCAGCGCGTTGTGTTGGGCCGTGCTCATGCCAGTGCTCCGTAGGAAAGATGCGCACCTTACACGAGTGTAGTGGTGGGTGGGATCAGGTGAGTCAACAGAAAAACCGCTGGCCAGGCGCAAAACCTCTGTGCTGAAATAGAGATGTTATATTGTAACAATACAAAAGCATCTGCCAAGGAACGCCCCATCCCCATGCTGTACACACCGCTTCGCCTCTCTCCCCTCGCCGTCGCGCTCTGGCTTGCCACACCACCCAGCCAAGCGGTGGAGCTCGAGCCCCAGGTCATCACCGCCAACCCTTTGGGTAACAGCCAGCTGGCCGCCCCCAGCACCGTGCTCGAAGGCGACAACCTGCTGCAACAGCAGCACGGCAGCCTTGGTGAAACCCTGAACAAGCAGCCCGGAGTCGCCTCCACCTGGTTCGGCCCTGGCGCCAGTCGCCCGGTAATTCGTGGCCTGGACGGCGACCGCATTCGCATCCTGCGCAATGGCGTCGGCACCCTCGACGCTTCATCACTGTCCTACGACCACGCCGTGCCGCTGGACCCGGTGACCGTCGAGCGCGTCGAGATCGTCCGTGGCCCGGCTGCCCTGCTCTACGGCGGCAACGCCATCGGCGGCGTGGTCAATACCTTCGACAACCGCATCCCGGATGCCCCCATCGAGGGCATCCACGGTGCCGGTGAACTGCGCTACGGCGGCGCCGATACCACCCGCAGCAGCGCTGGCAAGCTGGAGGCCGGCAACGGTGCCTTCGCCCTGCACCTGGATGCCAACAGCCGCCAGTTCAACGACCTGCGCATCCCCGGTTACGCGCGCAGTTCCAAGGTGCGCGATGCCGACGAACCCGGCAGCAAGCACCGCCTGGAAAACAGCGATGGCCGCCAGGACGGTGGCGCCCTGGGTGGCGCCTACCATTGGGACCACGGTTACGCCGGCCTGTCGTACAGCCGCTACGACAGTAACTATGGCTCGGTGGCCGAGCCAGGTGTGCGCCTGGACATGAAGCAGGACCATTACGCCTTCGCCTCCGAGCTGCGTGACATGGACGGCCCGTTCACTTCGATCAAGGTCGATGCCGGCTACACCGACTACGAGCATCGTGAAATCGAAGAAGGCGAGGTCCACACCACCTTCAGGAACAAGGGCTATGAAGCACGTATCGAAGCTCGCCACCAACCGCTCGGGCCGGTAGAAGGCGTGATCGGCGCCCAGGTCAGCCGCAACGAATTCTCCGCGTTGGGCGAGGAAGCCTTCGTCCCGCACACCGACACCGACAGCCTGGCGCTGTTCATGCTGGAGCAGTGGCAAGCCACCGAGCGCCTCAACCTGAGCCTGGGTGCACGCATGGAGCACACCCGGGTCGATCCGGATGCCAAAGGCAACGAGAACTTCGCCGACGCCGACAGCGCCAGCAGTTTCAACACCTTCAGCCTGTCTTCCGGGGCGGTGTACCAGCTCGACCCGGTCTGGTCGCTGGCCGCCAACCTCGGCTACACCGAGCGCGCCCCGACCTTCTACGAGCTGTATGCCAATGGTGCCCACGTGGCCACCGGAGCCTTTGAAGTCGGCGATGCCAGCCTGAACAAGGAAAAAGCCGTTTCCGCCGACCTGGCCCTGCGTTTCGACAACGGCACCCACAAGGGCAGTTTCGGGGTGTTCTACAGCCACTTCCGCAACTACATCGGCCTGATCAGCACCGGCAACATCCGCGAGGGGCATGACCACGATCATGATGAGGATGACCACGACCATGATCACGATCATGACCACGGCGGTTTCCCGGAGTACCAGTATCAGGGCGTGCGGGCGCGATTCTATGGCATCGAGGCCCAGGATCGCTGGCAGCTGGCCGAGAACCGCTACGGCAGCTTCGCGTTGGAAGTGTCTGGTGACTACACCCGGGCCAAGAACCTGGACAGTGGCGAGCCGCTGCCCCGCATCGCCCCGCTGCGCCTGAACAGCGGCCTGGTCTGGGAGCTGGACCGCTGGCAGGCGCGGGTCGACGTGCAACACGCTGCGTCTCAGCATCGCAAACCGGCCAACGAAACCAGCACTGATGGCTATACCACGCTAGGGGCCAGCGTTGGTTACCGCTTCGAAGTTGGCCAGAGCCAGTGGCTGGCGTTTGTGCGCGGCGAAAACCTGACGGACCAGACCGTGCGCTATGCCAGCTCGATCCTGCGCGACATCGCCCCGGCGCCGGGGCGTAGTGTGGAAGTGGGTCTGCGTACCACCTTCTGAAATCGCGGGGGCGCTTCGCGCCCCTTTCGCCGGCAAGCCCCACCGGTATTGCTTCTGCCTCAAGTGCAACGCCATCCTGTGGGAGCTGGCTTGCCGGCGATTGGGCTGCAAAGCAGCCGCCTCTGCAGCCAATTATTACCTGTCGAACAACAATCCACTGCGACAATTTGTCTTTTTTTCTTACAACTTCCCCTATATCCTCCCCGCCGCAAGCTGAATCGCTTCATCGAAACCATCTTGTCGCCATTTCCATTGAAGGGCCCGCCCTTCGATGCGCTTGCCGTTTATTCAACAATCAGAAGATAGCGCTATCTCATGCTCCAACTGCCCAAAACCTGTTACATCGGCCTAGCCCTCAGCGCCCTGGCGGCTCCCAGCAGCGCCAGCGAGATGTTCGCCAGCGATTCGCCATGGATGCTCGGCGACTGGGGTGGCACCCGCAGCGAACTGCTGGAAAAAGGCTACGACTTCACCCTCGGCTACACCGGCGAGATGGGCAGCAACCTGCATGGTGGCTACGACCACGACCGCACCGCGCGCTACAGCGACCAGTTCACCTTCGGCAGCCACCTGGACCTGGAGAAGATCCTCGGCTGGAACGACACCGAATTCCAGCTGACCATTACCGAGCGCCACGGCGACAACATCAGCAACGACCGTATCAACGACCCGCGTGTCGGCGGCTTCACCTCGGCCCAGGAGGTCTGGGGCCGTGGCGAAACCTGGCGGCTGACGCAGATGTGGATCAAGCAGAAGTACTTCGATGGCGCACTGGATGTGAAATTCGGCCGTTTCGGCGAAGGCGAAGACTTCAACAGCTTCCCCTGCGACTTCCAGAACCTGGCCTTCTGCGGCTCGCAGGTAGGCAACTGGGTAGGTGGCATCTGGTACAACTGGCCGGTCAGCCAGTGGGCCCTGCGCGTCCGCTACAACCTCAGCGATGCGCTCTACGCCCAGGTCGGCGTGTACGAGCAGAACCCCTCCAACCTGGAGTCGGGCAACGGCTTCAAGCTCAGCGGCAGCGGCACCCAAGGCGCGGTAATGCCGATCGAACTGGTATGGAGCCCACAGGTCAATGGCCTGAAAGGGGAATATCGCGCCGGCTACTACTACAGTAATGCCAAGGCACAGGATGTTCTCAAGGACAGCAATGGCCAGCCGGCAGCCCTCAGCGGCGCCGCCTACCGCAGCAGTTCGAGCAAGCACGGCTTGTGGCTCGGCGCCCAGCAGCAGGTGACTTCGCTGGCGTCCGACCAGTCGCGTGGCCTGAGCCTGTTCGCCAACGCCACGGTGCACGACAAGAAGACCAATGCCATCGACAACTATGTTCAGGCAGGACTGGTATACAAAGGGCCATTCGACGCCCGCGCCAAGGACGACATCGGTTTCGCCCTCGCCCGCGTGCACGTCAACCCTGCCTATCGCAAGAACGCGCGTCTGGTCAACCAGGCCGCCGGCATCGACGACTATGACAACCCCGGTTTCCTGCCGGTACAGGACACCGAGTACAGCGCCGAGCTGTATTACGGCATCCACTTGGCCGACTGGCTCACGGTACGCCCCAACCTGCAGTACATCCGCCACCCAGGCGGGGTGTCGCAAGTCGATGGCGCCCTGATCGGCGGCCTGAAGATCCAGAGCAGTTTCTAACCCCTTTCTTGACCTGACGGAGAACCTACGATGAGCACTGAAGGTGCCAACAATGGAAGCCGCTGGCTACCGCGCCTGATCGGCGCGCTGCTGTTGCTGATGGGCCTGGCCCTGCTGGCTGGCGGCATCAAGCTGAGCCAGCTGGGCGGATCGCTGTACTACCTGATCGCCGGAATCGGCTTTGCCCTGTCTGGTATCCTGCTGCTGGCCCAACGCCGCATCGCCCTGGGCCTGTACGGCCTGGTACTGCTGGGCAGCACCGCATGGGCCCTGTTCGAAGTGGGCCTGGACTGGTGGCAACTGGTGCCACGCCTGGCCATCTGGTTTGCCATCGGCGTGGTCCTGCTGCTGCCTTGGGCGCGTCGTCCGCTGGTCGGCCCGGCCAGCAAGGCCAACACTGCGCTGCTCGGCGTTGCAGTGGTAGCATCTGGCGCTTGTGCCCTGGGCAGCCAGTTCACCCACCCCGGTGAAGTGTTTGGCGAACTGGGCCGCGACAGCAGCGAAATGGCCAGCGCCGCCCCGGCCATGCCCGACGGTGAATGGCAGGCCTACGGCCGCACCGAGCATGGCGACCGCTATTCGCCACTGCGCCAGATCACCCCGCAGAACGCCTACCGCCTCGAAGAGGCCTGGCGCATCCGCACCGGTGACCTGCCGACCGAAAACGACCCTGTGGAGCTGACCAACCAGAACACCCCACTGAAGGTCAACGGCATGCTCTATGCCTGCACCGCGCATAGCCGCTTGCTGGCCCTGGACCCGGACACCGGCGCGGAAATCTGGCGCTTTGATCCACAGGTCAAGAGCCCCGTCGGCACCTTCAAAGGCTTTGCCCACATGACCTGCCGTGGCGTTTCGTACTATGACGAAAACCGTTACGTCAGCCGCGACGGCAGCCCGGCACCGAAAATTACCGACGCCGGCCAAGCCGTGGCCCAGGCCTGCCCTCGCCGCCTCTACCTGCCGACTGCGGACGCCCGCCTGATCGCCATCAATGCCGACAACGGCAAGGTCTGCGAAGGCTTCGCCAACCAGGGCGTGATCGACCTCACCACCGGCATCGGCCCGTTCACCGCTGGCGGCTACTACTCCACCTCGCCAGCCGCAATCACCCGTGACCTGGTGATCATCGGTGGCCACGTCACCGACAACGAATCGACCAACGAGCCATCCGGCGTGATCCGCGCTTACGATGTACACGATGGTCACCTGGTGTGGAACTGGGACAGCAACAACCCGGACGACACCCAGCCACTGGCCCCCGGCAAGATGTACAGCCGCAACTCGGCCAACATGTGGTCGATCGCCAGCGTCGATGAAGACCTCGGCATGATCTACCTGCCACTGGGCAACCAGACCCCGGACCAGTGGGGCGCCGACCGCACCCCGGGCGCCGAGAAGTACAGCGCCGGCGTGGTCGCACTCGACCTGGCCACCGGCAAGGCTCGCTGGAACTACCAGTTCACCCACCACGACCTGTGGGACATGGACGTCGGCAGCCAGCCGACCCTGGTCCACCTGAAGACCGACGATGGCGTGAAGCCGGCAATCATCGTGCCGACCAAGCAAGGCAGCCTGTACGTGCTCGACCGCCGCGACGGTACGCCGATCGTGCCGATCCGCGAGATCCCCACCCCTCAAGGTGCGGTGAAGGGTGACCACACCTCGCCGACCCAGGCCCGCTCCGACCTCAACCTGCTCGGCCCTGAGCTGACCGAACAGGCCATGTGGGGCGCCACGCCGTTCGACCAGATGCTGTGCCGCATCCAGTTCCGCGAACTGCGTTACGAAGGCCAATACACTCCACCGTCCGAGCAAGGCTCGCTGGTCTACCCGGGCAACGTCGGTGTGTTCAACTGGGGTAGCGTGTCGGTCGACCCGGTGCGCCAACTGCTGTTCACCTCGCCCAACTACATGGCCTTCGTGTCGAAGATGATCCCGCGTGAGCAGGTGGCCGAGGGCAGCAAGCGCGAAAGCGAGACCAGCGGCGTGCAGCCGAACACCGGCGCACCGTACGCAGTGACCATGCACCCGTTCATGTCGCCCCTGGGCGTACCGTGCCAGGCCCCGGCCTGGGGCTATGTCGCCGCCATCGACCTGTTCACCAACAAGGTGGTGTGGAAGCACAAGAACGGCACCACCCGCGACAGCACCCCGGTACCGATCGGCCTGCCGGTTGGCGTGCCGAGCATGGGCGGCTCGATCGTCACCGCTGGTGGCGTCGGTTTCCTCAGCGGCACCCTGGACCAGTACCTGCGCGCCTATGACGTGAACAACGGCAAGGAACTGTGGAAAGCCCGCCTGCCCGCGGGTGGCCAGGCCACG
Source organism: Pseudomonas shirazica (assembly GCF_015168335.1). Taxonomy (NCBI): domain Bacteria; kingdom Pseudomonadati; phylum Pseudomonadota; class Gammaproteobacteria; order Pseudomonadales; family Pseudomonadaceae; genus Pseudomonas; species Pseudomonas shirazica. The sequence goes on along the minus strand of NZ_CP063456.1, from coordinate 621,360 downwards.
CCGATGACCTACACCGGCAAGGATGGCAAGCAGTACGTGCTGGTGACTGCCGGCGGGCATGGCTCGTTGGGCACCAGGATGGGCGACTACATCATCGCCTACAAACTGGCTGAGTAAAGTTGCCGAGCCCCGCCAGCGGGGCTCACTCGTTGTAGTGGCCTCATCGCCGGCAAGCCAGCTCCCACAGGTACTCCATTAGCCTTGAAAGCAGTGGGCCACCTGTGGGAGCTGGCTTGCCGGCGATAGGGCCAGAACAGGCCACCAACGATCCCCTCCCTCCTGCCATCATCTACCATTGAAACCCATCCCCCCGCGCCCCATCTAAGCACCATAGTCATTCACGCAGGTGCCCCATGAGCGACCAGCAGGATTTCCCGGAACATCCCGACGAACACAGCGAAGTCGAACACACTACACCCCAAGCCGAAACCGGCCACGCCCTCGCCCTGCCCGGCCAGCAGCTGCCGGACAAGGTCTACGTGATCCCGATCCACAACCGTCCGTTCTTCCCGGCCCAGGTGCTGCCGGTCATAGTCAATGAAGACCCTTGGGCAGAAACCCTGGACCTGGTAGCCAAGTCGCCAGACCACAGCCTGGCCCTGTTCTTCATGGATACCCCGCCAGAAGACCACCGCCACTTCGATACCTCGGCGCTGCCGCAGTACGGCACGCTGGTAAAGGTGCACCACGCCAGCCGCGAAAACGGCAAGCTGCAGTTCGTCGCCCAGGGCCTGACCCGGGTACGCATCCGTACCTGGCTCAAGCACCACCGCCCGCCGTATCTTGTAGAGGTCGAATACCCGCGCCAGCACGCCGAGCCGACCGACGAGGTCAAGGCCTACGGCATGGCGCTGATCAACGCGATCAAGGAACTGCTGCCACTCAACCCGCTGTACAGCGAAGAGCTGAAGAACTACCTAAACCGCTTCAGCCCCAACGACCCGTCGCCGCTCACCGACTTCGCCGCCGCCCTCACTTCGGCCACCGGCAACCAGTTGCAGGAAGTGCTCGACTGCGTCCCCATGCTCAAACGCATGGAAAAGGTCCTGCCGATGCTGCGCAAAGAGGTCGAGGTCGCGCGCCTGCAGAACGAGATCTCGGCCGAAGTCAACCGGCAGATCGGCGAGCACCAGCGCGAGTTCTTCCTCAAGGAACAGCTCAAGGTCATCCAGCAGGAGCTGGGCCTGACCAAGGACGACCGCAGCGCCGACCTGGAGCAGTTCGAGCAGCGCCTCGAGGGCAAGACCCTGCCGGACCAGGCGCGCAAGCGCATCGACGAAGAGATGGGCAAGCTGGCCATCCTCGAAACCGGCTCGCCCGAATACGCCGTCACCCGCAACTACCTGGACTGGGCAACCGCCCTGCCCTGGGGTGTGTACGGCAAGGACAAGCTCGACCTCAACCACGCGCGCAAAGTCCTCGACCAGCACCACGCCGGCCTCGATGACATCAAGGAGCGCATTCTCGAGTTCCTTGCCGTGGGCGCCTGGAAAGGCGAGATCAGCGGCTCGATCGTGCTGCTGGTGGGCCCGCCCGGGGTAGGCAAGACCAGCATCGGCAAATCCATCGCCGAATCGCTCGGCCGGCCGTTCTACCGCTTCAGTGTCGGCGGCATGCGTGACGAGGCCGAGATCAAGGGCCATCGCCGCACCTACATCGGCGCCCAGCCCGGCAAGCTGGTGCAGGCCCTGAAGGACGTCGAAGTGATGAACCCGGTGATCATGCTCGACGAGATCGACAAGATGGGCCAGAGCTATCAGGGCGACCCGGCTTCAGCGCTGCTGGAAACCCTGGACCCGGAGCAGAACGTCGACTTCCTCGACCACTACCTCGACCTGCGCCTGGACCTGTCCAAGGTGCTGTTCGTGTGCACCGCCAACACCCTGGATTCGATCCCCGGGCCGTTGCTCGACCGCATGGAAGTGATCCGCCTGTCCGGCTATATCACCGAAGAGAAACTGGCCATCGCCAAGCGCCACCTGTGGCCCAAGCAGCTGGAAAAGGCTGGCGTGGCCAAGACCAGCCTCGGCATCAGCGACAGCGCCCTGCGTGCGGTGATCGAAGGCTATGCCCGCGAAGCCGGGGTACGCCAATTGGAGAAACAACTGGGCAAGCTGGTGCGCAAGGCCGTGGTCAAGCTGCTGGACAACCCCGAAGCCAAGCTGAGGATCGGCACCAAGGACCTGGAAGCTGCGCTCGGCATGCCCGTGTTCCGCAGCGAGCAGGTGCTGGCCGGCAAAGGCGTGATCACTGGCCTGGCCTGGACCAGCATGGGCGGCGCCACGCTGCCGATCGAAGCCACCCGCATCCACAGCCTCAACCGCGGCTTCAAGCTGACCGGCAAGCTGGGTGAGGTGATGAAAGAGTCGGCCGAAATCGCCTATAGCTACGTCAGCTCCAACCTCAAGCAGTTTGGTGGTGACCCAGGTTTCTTCAACGAAGCGTTCATTCACCTGCACGTGCCCGAAGGCGCCACGCCCAAGGACGGCCCAAGTGCCGGTATCACCATGGCCAGCGCCCTGCTGTCGCTGGCCCGTGACCAGGCGCCGAAGAAAGGGGTGGCCATGACTGGCGAGCTGACCCTGACCGGGCAGGTACTGCCGATTGGCGGTGTGCGCGAGAAGGTGATTGCAGCACGGCGGCAGAAGATCTTCGAGCTGATCTTGCCGGAGCCTAACCGCGGGGACTATGAAGAACTGCCGGACTACCTGCGCGAAGGCCTGACCGTGCATTTCGCCAAGCGCTTTGCCGACGTGGCCAAAGTCCTGTTCTAGCCACTCTTCGCGGGTAAACCCGCTCCCACAGGGATAGCGCAGGGCTTGAGCTCAGTGAGATCCCCGTGGGCGGGTTTACCCGCGAAAGAGCCGGCACAGGCAACACAAATCTCCTCGATCATCGGTTATCCTCAGGCCATCGCCAGCCTCCGGAGCCAACATGACCGCCCCTCGTCTGCTCGTTCCCCTGAGCTTCGCCCTGATTTCCGCCTGCGCTCAACAGCCTACGCAACCCGTCGAACTGGACGCCGAAAGCGAATGCCCGACACGCCTGCAGGTTGGCCAGGTGCTGACACTGACCCTGCCCAGCAACCCATCCACCGGCTATCGCTGGCGCGTCGAAAAACCCGCCGCCAATGTACTGCGCAGCCTTGGCCCGGAGGTGTACAGCGCTCCCGAGGAGGAAGACCTGGTCGGCAATGCCGGTGTCTCCACCTGGCGCTACCAGGCCAGCGGTACCGGCGATGGCCAGTTGGTGCTTGTGTACCAGCAGCCGTGGGCCGCAGATATTGCGCCCGTACAAACCTTCGACTGCAAGATCATCGTCCGCTAAAGGCCGCAGCTCCGTCCCGGGCAACCTGAACGGCCACTTGTTAGGGGCAGAGGCCCCTCGGCGCCCCGCCCCTTGAGCGCCGCCATGGCAAGAATCGCGGCCTTTGGCTAAAATGCGTCTCCGTTTCACCCTGTATCGAGCCCTCCCGTGAGCAAACAACCCGACCGCCTTTTCGCCCAGCCCCTGGAGCAAGTGCCCGACTTCGCCTTCAACGAGGATGTGGTGCGCGTGTTCCCGGACATGATCAAGCGCTCGGTGCCAGGCTACCCGACCATCGTCGAGAACCTCGGCGTGCTGGCCGCGCGCTTCGCCCAGCCGCACACCGCGTTGTACGACCTCGGTGCCTCGTTGGGTGCCGTTACCCAGTCGCTGCGCCGCCATGTGCGCAGTGATGGCTGCCGGGTGATTGCCGTGGACAACTCCGCGGCGATGGTCGAGCGTTGCCGCCAATACCTCACTGCCCAGGACTCGATGTTCCAGGAACTGCTGCCGGTGCAGGTGCTGGAAGCCGACATCCTGGCCCTGCCATTCGAGCCCGCCTCGGTGGTGGCGATGAACTTCACCCTGCAATTCGTCGCCCCCGACCAGCGCCTGGAACTGCTTGGCCGCATCCGCCAGGCGCTTTTGCCCGGTGGTGCGCTGATCCTCTCGGAAAAACTGCGCTTCGCCGATGCGGAACAGCAGGACCTGCTCAATGAACTGCACCTGGACTTCAAACGTGCCAATGGCTACAGCGAACTGGAAATTGCCCAGAAGCGCAGCGCCATCGAGAACGTGATGAAGCCCGACACCCTCGAAGCCCACCAGGCGCGCCTGCGCGCAGCCGGTTTCTCGAAGGTGGTGCCCTGGTTCCAATGCCTTAACTTCGCCTCGTTGATTGCCCTGCCATGATCGATCTGTCCCCCCTAGTCCGCCGCCTGGCGGGCACGCCCCTGGCTTCCTGGTCGCAAGGCCTGCAAGCGCAACTGGAAGCCAAGCTGGAGAAGGGCCACGGTGACCTCGACCGCTGGCGCGGTGCGCTGGAAGCCCTGCCCGCCCTGCAGCCGAGCGAAGTCGACCTGGTCAACGGGCTGCGCCTGGACTGCGATTGCGACGACGCGACCCGCGCGCAGATGCATCATGCACTAATGGGACTGTCGCCCTGGCGCAAAGGCCCCTTCGACCTGTTCGGCGTGCATGTGGACACCGAATGGCGTTCAGACTGGAAATGGTCGCGGGTTGGCCCGCACCTGGACCTCAAGGGCAAGCGCGTGCTCGACGTGGGCTGCGGCAACGGCTACTACCAGTGGCGCATGCTCGGTGCCGGTGCCGACATGGTGATTGGCGTCGATCCCAACTGGCTGTTCTTCTGCCAGTTCCAGGCCGTCCAGCAATACCTGCCAGAGCTGCCCGCCTGGCACCTGCCGTTCGCCCTGGAAGATCTGCCGGCCAACCTTGAAGGTTTTGACACGGTGTTTTCCATGGGGGTGTTCTATCACCGCCGCTCGCCCATCGAGCACCTGCTGGCGCTGAAGGACTGCCTGGTAAAAGGCGGGGAACTGGTGCTGGAAACCCTGGTGATCGAGGGTGACGAAAACCAGGTGCTGGTACCTGAGGACCGCTATGCACAGATGCGCAACGTCTGGTACCTGCCGTCGGTACCGGCCTTGGAGCGCTGGTTGCGCCGCGCCGGTTTCAGCGATGTGCGATGCGTCGACGTGAGCGTGACCAGCGTCGAGGAACAGCGCAGCACCGAGTGGATGCGCTACCAGTCGTTGGGCGACTTCCTTGACCCGAACGACCACAGCAAGACCATCGAAGGCCTGCCGGCTCCACGCCGCGCCACCCTGCTGGCACGCAAATGAAAAAGGCGCCCGGTTGGGCGCCTGAATACGCCCGCGCCGAGGAGCTGTCGCGGCGCAGGTGTTGTTACCTCAATCCTTGGCCAACTCGCGGGCCTTCTCCTGTGCCTTGCGCTCACGCTCTGCGACGGCCTGTTGCTTGTCGCCGTACAGGCGCTGCTGGTCTTCGCGGAACGCTTGCCAGAATTGTTTCGAACGTTCCGCACCGCCCTCGGCGTGAACACTGGCGCTGCCCAGGGCAAGGGTGGCCAACAGCAGGAATTTGGTCAGGTTCATCGTGGTTGCCTCGTGATAGCCGATCAGATACGGCCATCCTAGCGAGGGCCAGCTAACGGCAAGGTGAGGCGGGGATTACAGTCTTGCAATGTGGCCTTGTTTTGCCTGTTCGGGCCCTATCGCCGGCAAGCCAGCTCCCACAGGATCACCACAGGTCTTGGAAACTGTGCAGTACCTGTGGGAGCTGGCTTGCCGGCGATAGGGCCCTAACAGACAGCCAGATAACGGCAGCATTACAAATCCGTTATCTGCGCCGCGCGCCCTTACTCATGCCGTAACATCCCGCTCCTTGACCCTGATGCCACTACAGGGTCGAGAATCGCCCCCTTTCATCACACCGAGCCCATCCATGCGTCTACTGATCATCGAGGACGAACTGCGCACCGCCGACTACCTGCAGCAGGGCCTGCGCGAGAACGGCTACGTGGTCGACTGCGCCCACACCGGCACCGATGGCCTGCACCTGGCCCGCCAGCAGCCCTACGACCTGGTCATTCTCGACGTCAACCTGCCCGAGCTCGATGGCTGGACCGTGCTGCAGCGGCTGCGCGCCGAATCGGCCACGCGCATCATGATGCTGACCGCCCATGGCCGCCTGGCCGACCGAGTCAAGGGCCTGGACCTGGGTGCCGACGATTACCTGCTCAAACCTTTCGAGTTCCCGGAACTGCTGGCCCGTATCCGCAGCCTGCTGCGCCGCAACGACCAGCAACTGCAGCCCAGCACCCTGCGCGTCGCCGATCTGGAGCTGGACCCCGGCCGCCACCGCGCCTACCGCGCCGGGCAGCGTATCGACCTGACCGCCAAGGAATTCGCCCTGCTGCACCTGCTGATGCGTCAGACCGGCGAGGTGCTGTCGCGCACCCAGATCATCTCGCTGGTGTGGGACATGAATTTCGACTGCGACACCAATGTGGTCGAGGTTTCGATCCGGCGCCTGCGGGCCAAGATCGACGACCCGTTCGACAACAAGCTGATCCATACCCTGCGTGGCGTCGGCTACGTGCTCGAGGCACGCTTTTGAAAAACGCCAGCCTGTCACTGCGCCTGGGCCTGAGCGTGACGCTGATGGGCGCCGCACTGGTACTGCTGCTGGCCTGCCTGGCCGTGTTCGCCCTCGATCACGAACTGGACAGCCGCGCACGCAAGGACCTGGCGCGCAAGATGCTGCAGGTCGAGCACAACCTGCGCGTCGACCTGCGTAACGAAGACCTGGGCAGCCGCGCCCATCCCTTGCTCGACCTGGTGATGGGGCACGATAACCTCAGCCTCAGCGTGCTGGCTCTCGAAGGCCGCCACCCGCACCTGCTCAGCCTCGGGCCGGCGCTGGAATCACAGGTAGGCGAGCTGCGCACCGATGCCCGTCTGGCCTTTCATGCGTGGCGCGACAGCAATGGCAACCAGATACTCACCGCGACCCGGCTGATGCGCCTGCGCGACGACACCCCGGTCAAGGTGATGATGTCGCTCAACCGCGCCGACGACAACGCCCTGCTGCAGGCCTATCTGCATTCCACCTTGCTCGCGCTGCCGTTGCTGCTGTTGCTGATCGGGGCCGGTGCCTGGTGGCTGATGCAGCGCGGCCTGAGGCCACTGCGGCACTTCCGGCGCATTGCCGGGCGGGTGTCGGCCCAGGACCTGCAACATCGCCTTCCCGCTACCGGCCTGCCGCTGGAGCTGGCAGAGCTGGCCAGCAGCATCAACGTGATGCTCGACCGCCTCGATCAGGGCGTCAGCCAGCTGTCGCAGTTTTCCGATGATCTGGCCCATGAACTGCGCACACCGTTGAGCAACCTGATGGGCAAGGCGCAAGTGACGCTGGCCCGCGAACGGGACAACGCGAATTACCGGGAAGTGCTGGAAGACAGCATCGAAGAACTGACCCGGCTCAACCGCATCATCAATGACATGCTGTTTCTCGCCCAGGTCAGCCAACCCCAGGCCCAGGTCGCGCTCAAGCCCATGGCATTGGCCGACGAGACGGCGCGGGTTGTCGAGCTGTTTGCGTTCAGTGCCGAGCTGAAAGGGGTTGAGTTGCGTGTGCAAGGCTGGGGGACGGCGCAGGGTGATCGGCTGATGTTTCAGCGGGCACTGTCGAACCTGTTGAGCAATGCCATTCGGCACTGTCCGGATGGCAAGCCTGTGGAACTGTGCATCGAGCGCGTGGGCAGCGAAGTCAGGCTTTCGGTGGAAAACCAGGGGCCTGGTATTGCTGAAAAGCACCAGTCGCGCTTGTTCGAGCGGTTTTACCGGGTGGGCTCGGGGCGCTCGCGGCTGGAGGGAGGGACCGGGTTGGGGCTGGCGATCGTGAAATCGATCATGCAGTTGCATGGTGGGCGGGTCGAGGTCAGCAGCAGGCCCTTGGGGCCGACCCGGTTTACCCTGGTATTTCCTGCCGAGTAATACATCGCTTGTGCCGGCCTCTTCGCGGGTTTACCCGCGAAGAGGCCGGTACAGGCGACCAGAGATTAGCGCGAAGCCGCCACGATCAGCGCCTTCATCTCGGCCACAGCGGCCTTGAAGCCGACGAACAGCGCATGCGCCACCAGCGCATGACCGATGTTCAGCTCATTGATGCCCTTGATCGCCGCCACCGCCTCCACGTTGTGGTAGTGCAGCCCGTGGCCAGCATTGACGATCAACCCCTGCCCCACGCCAAACGCCACGCCATCGACGATACGCTTGAGCTCCTCGGCCACTTCGGTCGGGGTTTCGGCATCGGCGTAACGCCCGGTGTGCAGTTCGATGGCAGGCGCACCAACGCGACGCGACGCCTCGATCTGCCGCTCGTCGGCATCGATGAACAGCGACACTTCGGCACCGGTACGCGACAGCCGCTCAACCGCAGCCTTGATCCGTGCCTCCTGGCCCGCCACGTCAAGGCCGCCTTCGGTGGTCAGTTCCTGACGGGTTTCGGGTACCAGGCAGATGTGCGCCGGTCGGATCTTCTCGGCAAAGGCCATCATCTCTTCGGTGACGCCCATCTCGAAGTTCATGCGCGTCTGCAGCACGTCCTTCAGCAGCACCACATCACGCTCCTGGATGTGCCGACGGTCTTCACGCAGATGCACGGTGATGCCATCGGCGCCCGCTTCCTCGGCATCCAGGGCAGCCTTGACCGGATCGGGGTAACGCGTGCCCCGGGCCTGGCGCAGGGTCGCCACGTGGTCGATGTTTACGCCGAGAAGCATGCGGTTGCTGTGAGTCACGAAAGGCTCTCCTGAAGATTGAGCCCCACAGCATACGTCGTGATCAGCGCTTGCGAAACAGTTCCCGGCTGACCAGCGGTTTTGCCCCCAGATGAACCGCCAGTGCCTGGCGCATCAGGCGCTTGGCAGCGAGCAAGGCACCTGGCGCATCCCAGTCGGCTTCGGCCAGGGCCAGCAGTTCGGTGCCGCGGAACAGCCCGGGTTGCACCAGCTCGACCCGCTCCAGGCCGGCATCCACACGCAAGCGGTACAGGCCATCGACCGCGATCGCCTGGTCATTGACGTCGTGGTGCAACGAAAACGCGTAACCGAGCTCGTCCAGCAGCCGCCATTCGAAGGAGCGCAGCAGCGGCTCCAGCGGGCGACCGGCGGCCAAGGCCTGCAAGGTCAGGGTGTAGTGCTCGAACAGCGCCGGGAAAGGCGCTTCGGCGGGCAGCAGGCGCATGAGCAGTTCGTTTAGGTACAACCCGCTGAACAGGGCATCGCCATGCAGCCAGGCGGCGATGCCAGCGCTGTCCATGCGACCGACATTCTTCAGCTCGCCACGCCCGCGCAGCTCCAGTTCCAGCGGCACGAACGGCCGCACCAGGCTGCCACCCTTGCCACGCGCACGGCGCAGCACGGCACGCATGCGGCCCTGCGGGGTGAAGAAGTCCACCAGCGCGCTGGTTTCCTTGTAGGCACGACTGTGCAGCACGTAGGCTGGCTGGCCGACAGGTTGTTCCATGGAAGATCACTGGCTCCCTGTGGCTCGGTAAACTGCATATTGGGGCTGCTCTGCAGCCCATCGCCGGCAAGCCAGCTCCCACAGGTACGGCGCATGGCTTGAAGTCGATGCGATCGGGGTGGGAGCCGGCTTGCCGGCGATGGGCCGCACCGCGGCCCCAATAGTATTGCTTAGAGGTCGCCGTAGCCCAGCGAGCGGAGGGCGCGCTCGTCATCGGACCAGCCGCCTTTCACCTTGACCCACAGGTTGAGCATGACCTTGGAGTCGAACAGCACCTCCATGTCCTTGCGCGCCTCGGAGCCGATGCGCTTGATGCGCTCGCCCTTGTCGCCAATGATGATCTTCTTCTGGCCATCGCGCTCGACCAGGATCAGCGCGTGGATGTGCAGCACGTGGCCCTGCTGCTTGAATTCTTCAATTTCCACGGTGATCTGGTACGGCAATTCCGCACCCAGCTGGCGCATGATCTTTTCGCGCACCAGTTCGGCGGCCAGGAAGCGGCTGCTGCGGTCGGTGATCTGATCTTCGGGGAAGAAGTGCTCGTTCTCGGGCAGGTGCTTGGCGATCTGTGCTTCCAGCGCCTGCAGGTTGTGCCCCTGCTGCGCGGAAATAGGCATCACTTCGGCGTTCGGCAACTGCTCCTGGAGCCATTGCAGGTGCGGGATCAGTTCGGCCTTCTCTTCCATGCGGTCGGTCTTGTTGACCGCGATGATCAGTGGGCCCGTCACGTACTGCACGCGCTCCAGCACCAGTTGGTCCTCGTCGGTCCATTTGGTGCGGTCGACCACGAAGATCACCACGTCGACGTCCTTCAGGGCCGCCGAGGCATTGCGGTTCATGTAGCGGTTCAAGGCCTTGTCATTGGCCTTGTGCATACCGGGGGTATCGACGTAGATCGCCTGCACGTCACCCTCGGTCTTGATGCCGAGCATGTTGTGACGGGTGGTCTGCGGCTTGCGCGAGGTGATCGCCAGCTTCTGGCCGAGGATGTGGTTGAGCAGGGTCGACTTGCCCACGTTCGGGCGGCCGACAATGGCCACGTAGCCGCAGCGGGTCGGGTTGCTATCAGTCATTGCCATTCTCCACGCCCAGGGCGATCAGTGCAGACGCGGCGGCGACTTGCTCGGCGATACGCCGGCTAACGCCCTGGCCACGGCTCTTGTTGTTCAGCAGCACCACTTCGCATTCGACGAAGAAGGTCCGGCAGTGCGGTTCGCCCTGGATATCCACCACTTCGTAACGCGGCAGCTCACAGCTGCGCGACTGCAGGAACTCCTGCAGGCGGGTTTTCGGGTCCTTGTTGGTATCAACCAGGGTCAGGCCTTCGAATTCATCGGCCAGCCAGGCCAGCACGCGCTCCCGGGCCGTTTCCATGTCGGCGTCCAGGTAGATGGCGCCAATCAGCGCCTCCAGGGCGTCGGCCAGGATCGACTCGCGGCGGAAGCCACCGCTCTTGAGCTCCCCCGAGCCCAGGCGCAGGTGATCGCCCAGGTCGAAACCACGGGCCAGGCGGGCCAGGGTCTCACCCTTGACCAGGCGCGCGCGCAAGCGCGACAGCTGGCCTTCGCGGGCCTGCGGGAAGCGCTCGAACAGCGCTTCGCCGGCGACGAAGTTGAGAATGGCGTCACCGAGAAACTCCAGGCGCTCATTGTTGCGCCCGGCGTAGCTGCGATGGGTCAGTGCCAGGAGCATCTGGTCCTGGTTCTTGAAGGTATAACCGAGCTTTCGCTCCAGACGGGCAAGGGGAGCACTCATGCAGCCACCCGTTCGTTGTTCAACGCGTTGTTCAAATCAACATCCTGAAAGACTGTTTGGCTGTGGCCCGCCGCGATGTGCGACGAATCTCCCGATCCCTGAGAACACAGCCTATGTCAGAAATGCATTCGGCGCTGCCTGCAGGCCAGCGCCGATGGGTATCAATGGATCAGACCGACCCGCGACAGGTTGGGCAGGTGGCTGAGCTTGGGCTCTGGCCAGCTCATCCACACCGCGAAGGCCTTGCCGACGATGTTCCGGTCGGGAACCATGCCGTGCAGTTCCTTCGGGATGTTCGGGTCATCCCAGTAACGGCTGTCGTTGGAGTTGTCGCGGTTGTCGCCCATCATGAAGTAATGGCCTGCTGGCACGGTCCATTGCTGGTCCGGCGGCATGCGATAACGGCTCATTTCCTTGCGAATCAGGTGTTCGGCCTCGCCGAGCTTTTCCTTGTACAGCTCGGCGCTGCCCAAAGTGCCCGGCTCGGTGCCCACCAGTTGCTCGGCAATCGGCTGGCCGTTGACGAACAACCGCTTGTCGCTGGTGTAGCGCACCTGGTCGCCCGGCAGGCCGACCACACGCTTGATGTAGTTGACGTTCGGGTCGCTAGGGTAGCGGAACACCATCACATCACCGCGTTGCGGGTCACCCACCTCGATGACCTTCTTGTCGATCACCGGCAGGCGAATGCCGTACGAGAACTTGTTCACCAGGATGAAGTCGCCCACTTCCAGGGTCGGTTTCATCGACCCCGAAGGGATCTGGAACGGCTCGACCAGGAACGAACGCAGCACCAGCACGATGAACAGCACCGGGAAGAACGACTTGCCGTACTCGACCAGCAACGGCTCTTTGCCCAGGCGCTCGACCACCGCCATCTCGGGCTGGCTGACGCTGCCCTGGTAGTTGGCGATTGCCGCACGCCGGCGCGGGGCCAGGAACAGCAGGTCGATCAAGCCCAGCAGGCCGCAGACGAAGACGGCGATGACTAGCAACAGCGGGAAATTTAGCGACATAGGACCTAGCTATCCAACCTGAGCACGGCGAGGAAGGCTTCCTGTGGAATTTCCACGTTACCCACCTGTTTCATGCGTTTCTTACCGGCCTTCTGCTTCTCCAGCAGCTTCTTCTTACGGCTGACGTCGCCACCGTAGCACTTGGCCAGTACGTTCTTTCTGAGCGCCTTGACGGTTGTCCGCGCAATGATCTGGCCGCCGATAGCTGCCTGGATCGCCACGTCGAACATCTGCCGAGGGATCAGTTCCTTCATCTTTTCGGTCAACGCACGGCCCTTGTAGGCCGCGTTGTCGCGGTGCACGATCAATGCCAGGGCATCGACCTTGTCGCCGTTGATCAGTACGTCCAGCTTGACCAGATTGGCCGACTGGTAGCGATCGAAATGATAGTCCAGCGAAGCATAGCCGCGGCTGGTGGACTTGAGGCGGTCGAAGAAGTCCAGCACCACTTCGTTCATCGGCAGGTCGTAGCGCACCTGCACCTGGCTACCGAGGAACTGCATGTCGCGCTGCACGCCACGCTTCTCGATGCACAGGGTGATGACGTTGCCCAGGTGCTCCTGCGGCACCAGGATGGTGGCAGTGACGATCGGCTCGCGGAAATCGGCGACAGCCGAGACGTCTGGCAGCTTCGACGGGTTGTCGACGGTGATGGTCTCGCCGGTTTTCAGTTCCAGCTCATAGATCACGCTTGGCGCGGTGGTGATCAGGTCCAGGTCGTATTCGCGCTCCAGGCGCTCCTGGATGATCTCCATGTGCAGCATGCCGAGGAAGCCGCAACGGAAGCCGAAGCCCAGGGCGTCGGAGCTTTCCGGCATGTATTGCAGCGACGAGTCGTTCAGGGTCAGCTTCTGCAGCGCATCGCGGAAGTCCTCGAAGTCGTCGGAGCTGACCGGGAACAGGCCGGCGTAGACCTGCGGCTGAATCTTCTTGAAGCCTGGCAGCACTTCGACCTCAGGGGTCGCGGACAGGGTCAGGGTGTCACCGACCGGGGCACCGTGGATGTCCTTGATGCTGGCGATGATGAAGCCCACTTCGCCGGCCTTCAGGTCGGCGGTCTGGGTGTGCTTCGGGGTAAATACGCCCACGCTGTCGACCAGGTGCACCTTGCCGGTGGACTTGACCAGGATCTTGTCGCCTTTCTTGACGCGACCGTGTCGCACGCGCACCAGCGAGACCACACCCAGGTAGTTGTCGAACCAGGAGTCGATGATCAGCGCCTGCAGCGGCGCCTCGATATCGCCTTCCGGCGCGGGAATGGTCTGCACCAGGCGCTCGAGCACCTCGTCCACGCCCATGCCACTCTTGGCACTGCAGGCCACGGCGTCGGTGGCGTCGATGCCGATGATCTTCTCGATCTCGTCCTTGACGCGATCCGGATCGGCCTGGGGCAGGTCCATCTTGTTCAGTACCGGCATGACCTCAAGGCCCTGCTCGATGGCGGTATAGCAGTTAGCCACGGACTGGGCCTCGACGCCCTGGCCGGCATCCACCACCAGCAGCGCGCCCTCACAGGCCGCCAGCGAACGCGAGACTTCGTAGGTGAAGTCGACGTGGCCAGGAGTATCGATGAAGTTCAGCTGGTAGACCTTGCCGTCCTGCGCCTTGTAGTTGAGCGTGACGCTGTGGGCCTTGATGGTGATACCGCGCTCACGCTCCAGGTCCATGGAATCGAGCACCTGGGCTTCCATCTCGCGTGCCGACAGGCCACCGCACATCTGGATGAAACGGTCGGCCAGCGTCGACTTGCCATGGTCGATGTGGGCGATGATGGAGAAATTGCGGATATGACTCAAATCACTCACGGGTCAACACTCGAAAAGGCTGCGAGCCGGACGCCCGCCGAAAAATAGCCGGGAATTGTACCTTAAGCCGCAGCAGGCCGCCACGCCATCCGGCCGTTGGTGAACACGGTTGCCTGACAGAGGTGCTACCTGGCATTTCTGCCAGTACTCACCGCATCGGGAGTCGACCATCCTTGCAAATCTCTCGACCAAGGTGACCAGCATGCCCGAACAACACATGACACCGGGGGATTACGACCCTGCATTTGGAATGAATGGCAGGGCCGAGCTCCCTTCGTTCCATGGCGCTTCAATAGGCCGAAACCTGACTGGCATGGCGCTACAAGGGAGCAGCCTGCTTGTCAGCGCGCTTGCCTTTGACTCCTCCGGGGGGCGTCATTTTGCCCTGACCCGCTTTACCGCAAACGGTTCAGTTGACAACGACTTTGCACAGGGCGGCGTAATAGTTGGCCGTTACGTGCTTGACGAGCATGCATCGACTGAAGCGCTAACGGTACTGGCTGACCAACGCTTCACAGTGCTGGGATGGAGTGCCCCTACCTCGAACCTGCTGGCAAAGCCCAGGCTCACCTGTTACGACCGCGATGGCCGAGGAGGTGAACACCAGCTCCTGAGCGTGCCGCCGGATATGGGCATGGTGATTGGTAGCGGTCGCCTTACAAGCGATGGGCCATACCTCATGGTTTCCCTGAACCTCCAAAAGGCTCAAGGCGCGCGTTCCACGATGGCCAGGGTGTACCTGCGGGAACACTCCGGCCAGCCAGCAGCAGGGCTTCAGGAATTCATCGATATTCTACCGGACGCAGGCCAAATTGCTGTCGCCGGAATCGTTCAGTTGCCTGACGGGTTCGTGGTCAGCGGAACCCGCTCGCAGCAGGGGCAGCCCGCAGAAAGCTTTCTCGCTCGCTACCGCCACGACGGCGAACTGGATTCAGCCTTCGGTGAAGGCGGCACAGTGTATTTCCGGGCTGCGGGTTTCACTACCGAACTCAACGCGCTGCTAGCCAGGCCGGAAGGACAGCTGCTGGTCGCCGGTAAAGCGACAACCGGAGACAATTCATCACAAGCATTGCTCTGGCAGTTCGATGCCAGTGGCGCGAAGGACCCGACATTTAACGGCGGTGCACCGATACTGGACGACTCAGGTCTGACAGATTGGTGTGCAGTGGCCATCGATGAGCAACATCGGCTGTTTGCGTTCGGCCTGGGCAGGAGCCTGGAAAACCGTCGCTTTCTTGCGGATGGCTCCATTGATACATCCTTCCGACCGATCAATGATCTCGTCGGCATACCCGATGCCATGACTTGCCTGGATAACGGGCAGCGCACTGTGATCGGTTTCAACTCAACCGCAGTTGCTGGATACCTCGGCACGTTGATGTCCATTTTCAACTGAGCCCCCCCTGAATGACAAAGCCCGGCGCTCACGCACCGGGCTTGTCAAGCCGGACAATGCCTGCGAAGGCAACTACACCTTATTCAGCCAGCTTGAAAGTAATGAAGCTTGCACGGCCCTGACGCAGTACGCGCATCGACACCGAACGGTTCTTCGGCAGTTCCTTGGCGATTTCGGTGAATTCCTTGGCCGAACCGATAGCCTGGTTGTTCAGGTGACTGATCACATCACCCGGACGCAGGCCGATCATCGCGGCCGGGCCATCCTGAACTTCCTTGATGACCACACCACCCTTGAGTTCGAGGGCTTTCTTCTGTTCGGCGGTCAGGTCGGCAACCGAGACGCCAAGGCGGTTGCTGCTACGCTCGGCGCTGCCTTCGGCGCCGGTACCGATGTCGGCATCTTCGTCGGGCAGTGCGCCAACGCTGATGTCGAGGTTCTGGCGCTTGCCGTTGCGGATGATCTCCAGTTTGGCCTTTTCGCCATCCTTGAGGCTGCCGACCAGATGCGGCAGGTCGGCCGACATGATGATCGGCTGGCCGTTCATGCTCAGGATCACGTCACCCACCTGCAGGCCGCCCTTGGCTGCAGGGCCGTTTTCCAGCACCTGTGCCACCAGGGCACCGGCCGGCTTGTCCAGGCCGAACGATTCAGCCAGGTCCTTGTTGACCTCCTGGATCACCACGCCCAGCCAGCCGCGGCTGACCTTGCCGTCTTTCTTCAGCTGGTTGGAGACATCGATCGCCACATCGATCGGGATGGCGAACGACAGGCCCATGAAACCGCCGGAACGGGTGAAGATCTGCGAGTTGATACCCACCACTTCGCCATTCATGTTGAACAGCGGGCCGCCGGAGTTGCCCGGATTGATGGCAACGTCCGTCTGGATGAACGGTACGTAGGTGTCGTTGGGCAGGGTGCGACCCTTGGCGCTGACGATACCTTTGGTCACCGAATGGTCGAAGCCGAACGGCGAACCGATGGCCAGTACCCACTCGCCCACCTTGAGCTTCTCGGAATCACCCAGTTTGACGGTCGGCAGGTTCTTGCCCTCGACCTTGAGCAGGGCCACGTCGGTGCGCGGGTCGGTGCCGACCAGTTTGGCCTGCAGCTCGCTGCGGTCCGACAGGCGGACGATGATCTCGTCGGCATCGGCTACCACGTGGTTGTTGGTCAGTACATAGCCATCACTGGAAATGATGAAGCCCGAACCCAGCGACTGGGCCTCGCGCTGGCGGTCGCCACGCGGTGAGCGCGGTTGCTGCGGCATGTTGCGCTCGAAGAACTCGCGGAACATCGGCGGCAGGCCTTCCAGGTCGGGCATCTGCCCGGCGGCCATGCGGCGGTCCGGCAGTTTCTGCTTGGTACTGATGTTGACCACGGCTGGCGAGGCCTGCTCGACCAGGGTAGTGAAGTCCGGCAGGGCTTCCTCGGCCTGGGCGCTGAGCACCTGGCCGAGCATCAGCACGGCGGCGAACATCGATAGGTAGGATTTCAAGCGTGGTATTGACATACGGCTCCCGTCACAACGAGCGGTAGTTTAGAAAGGCCCCTGCACAAAACAGGAAAGGCCAGACTCCTAGAAGCCTGACCTATAGAAAATTTGCCGATGGATTGCAAATGACAATGCTTTAATTTCATTTCAGCGGCATGTCCGCACGCCTTGGCATGGCCTGCACGCCATGCCCGCAAATGCACGCCATCACTGGCGCGCCTGGCCATCCTGGGGGCGCATCGACAGCGCCACACGCTCTGCGGTACCCAGCGGAATCTCGCCGACCACAGTGACCATGACCTTGCCTTTGGGCGTGTTCAGCCGACGCGAGACCGCCGAGGTCGGGCCAAGCTGGGTGCGCATGTCGGTCCCGCCCTCATCCTTTACCGGCTCGAGGAACACCGAGAAGCGCGCCAGGCCATCGTCATACATCAGGCTGCTGACCGTGCTGTCATTCTTGGGGTCGCGGCGTACCGAGCTGTTGACCAGCTCGAAGCCGGGCGGCAGCCAGTCCGAACGCCAGCCGGCGACCGTGTCATTGGCGGCAGCAGCCACATGCTGCACCGGCTTGCATGCAGCACTGGCGCGCAGGTCATCATCGCTGGGTGCGCCAGTATCGAGACGGGTCATCTGGAAGCGCTCCAGCAACTGCCCCTTGTCGTTGATCATCAACGAGCGCAGCGGCAGGCCAGTAGTGCGGTCCAGGTGCAATTCGAAGGCATAGCGGTGCTGGTCGCGCGGGGTGAGCGTCACGATCACGGCATCGCGTCCGGCGACCCGCGACCTGCCCGCCACGCTCAAGTCATACCAGCCCATCAGTTTCAGCGGATCAAGTACACGCTGCGTAGTGTTCGGGGGCGTCGTCACTCCACTGACCAATGCCCCGCTGACGCACTCCACCTTGCCATCCACGCGCACGATCTCCTGAGCGGCACCATCGAGCTGCAACAGCCGCTCGCTGACCTTGCCGTCGTCGACCCTGTGCCAGATCTCGTGGGAAGAGAAACTGCCGTTCCGTTCGTAGACAAAAGAGCCTTGGTAGCTCTGCTTTTGCTCGGCCTGTGCCAGCTTGCTCAGCCACTCGCTCGCCTCGGGCGAAGAATTGGCCGCCAATGCTGGCACCGTCACGCAGCTGCCAATCAGCAGCGACAGGAGAGGTAGCGCGCGCATGATCCTCCTTACTTAACGGTTTTCCAGGCTGGCGGCGCGGGCATACGGCAATGCGGTTTCAGTGCCCTTGAGCGCAGATTCCTGGGCATGCTGGCGCAGGTAGCCTGGCAGACGCTGGTCCCAGCCGGCCTGGTTCTGCAGCACGCCGTTGGCCATCGGCCCGGTCGGTTGCTCACTGCTCTCACTATAGCCTGCCAAAACGGCAGGGCCTTGTGCTTGTGGCACACTCAGGCCTTGCTGGGCAGGTTGCTGGGCAGCAAGCTCGGCGCCAGTGATCTCGTCCTGGTTGTACATGCGCACACCGGCCAGCACCGCTACGGTGACCGAGGCAGCTACCGCCAGGCGGCCAATGCTGCGCCATGGCCCTTTCTTGACCTTGGCCGGCACGGCTTCGTCAGCCAGCGCTGCAGACACCGCCGAGGCGATATCCAGGTTAGGCAGCAGCAGCTCCTTGTGCATGGCTGCGCGGGCAACCTGGTAACGCGACCAGGTGGCACGGGTTTCAGCATCGTCTACGGCGTTCAACACACGACGCAGTTCAAGCTCGTCCGCTTCGTTATCCATCACCGCGGACAGCGATTCCTGCAAAGCTTCACGACTCATGGCGGTTCCTCTCTTGGCTGTCGCCGCTGTCTCAGGTTTCCTGCAGCAAAGGTTGCAGGGCTTTGTCTATTGCCTCCCGAGCGCGGAAGATTCGAGAGCGCACGGTACCCACCGGACATTGCATGACACTGGCAATGTCTTCGTAACTCAGCCCGTCGAACTCGCGCAGGGTCAGCGCCGTGCGCAGGTCTTCAGGCAGTTGCTGGATGGTGCGATGGACAGTGCCTTCGATTTCATCCCGCAACAACGAGCGCTCTGGGGACTCGAGATCCTTGAGACCATGATCGCCGTCGTAAAACTCCGCATCCTCGGAGCTCACATCACTGTCTGGCGGCCGTCTTCCACGGGACACCAGGTAGTTCTTCGCCGTGTTGATGGCGATGCGGTACAGCCACGTGTAGAACGCACTGTCTCCGCGGAAGTTGCCAAGCGCACGGTAGGCCTTGATGAAGGCTTCCTGTGCTACATCCTGGGCCTCGTGGGTGTCGTGAACGAACCGCACGATCAACCCGAGAATCTTGTGCTGATACTTCAGCACCAACAGATCGAACGCTCGCCTGTCACCACGCTGAACGCGCTCGACAAGCTGCTGATCCTCTTCCTGGGTTAGCATGAACACTCCTCAGTGAACTCGAAGGAGCGTTGCATCAGCCATCGTTCAGGCTTGCAACCATAGACTCGGGCTTTGCGCAAAAGTTCTCCCCTCCAAGCAAGTTTCCTGCAGCCCTTGGTCGGCTTGCACGAAAGACGCGGCACGGTTACGGCCGGCTACGTCGATAATCAGGTTTCGAGTACGCAGGGACAGCCCGGACAGGCCTGCCGCCCTGCGTCGCCGCGGCAAGTTGTGGCGCGTGGGCAGCCTTCATAGGATTTCCGGCCATGTCGGAAAGTTCCCACAAAGGTTGTCGCGACCAGGCAAGTGGCATGGAAATTGGCCACCCGGGGCTGCTATAAAGGCAACCCGGCCAGCTTTTACGATAGTTTCACAATGCCATCGGCGCGTGACTATTGTGCCGCGCCCCTTCCAAAGAATACTAGTGTCCCGACATGAGCCAACAATTCCAACATGATGTCCTGGTGATCGGCAGCGGTGCCGCCGGTCTCAGCCTGGCACTGAACCTCCCCAGCCACCTTCGAGTCGCCGTACTCAGCAAGGGCGACCTGGCCAACGGCTCGACCTTCTGGGCCCAGGGCGGTGTCGCGGCGGTGCTGGACAATACCGATACCGTGCAGTCGCATGTCGAGGACACCCTCAATGCCGGCGGCGGCCTTTGCCATGAAGACGCCGTGCGCTTTACCGTCGAGCACAGCCGCGAGGCCATCGAGTGGCTGATCGAGCAAGGCGTGCCCTTTACCCGCGACGAGCACTACAGCGTCGACGACGGCGGCTTCGAGTTCCACCTGACCCGCGAAGGCGGCCATAGCCACCGGCGCATCATCCACGCCGCCGACGCCACCGGCGCAGCCATCTTCACCACGCTGCTGGAGCAGGCCCGCAAACGCCCGAATATCCAGTTGCTGGAGCAGCGCGTGGCGGTCGACCTGATCACCGAACGCCGCCTCGGCCTGCCCGGCGAGCGCTGCCTGGGTGCCTACGTGCTCGACCGCAACACCGGCGAGGTGGACACCTTCGGTGCGCGCTTCACCGTGCTGGCCACTGGCGGTGCGGCCAAGGTGTACCTGTATACCAGCAATCCCGACGGTGCCTGCGGCGACGGCATCGCCATGGCTTGGCGGGCTGGCTGCCGGGTGGCGAACCTGGAGTTCAACCAGTTTCACCCGACTTGCCTGTACCACCCACAGGCCAAGAGCTTCCTGATCACCGAAGCCCTGCGTGGCGAAGGTGCCCTGCTGCGCCTGCCCAATGGCGAACGCTTCATGCCACGTTTCGACCCGCGCGAAGAACTGGCGCCGCGCGACATCGTGGCCCGCGCCATCGACCACGAGATGAAGCGCCTGGGCGTGGACTGCGTATACCTGGATATCACCCACAAGCCGGTCGACTTCATCAAGAGCCACTTTCCCACCGTGTACGAGCGCTGCCTGGCCTTCGGCATCGACATCACCCGTCAGCCGATCCCGGTGGTGCCAGCGGCGCACTACACCTGCGGAGGGGTGATGGTCGACGACCGCGGCCACACGGACGTGCCGGGCCTGTATGCCATTGGCGAAACCAGCTTCACCGGCCTGCACGGCGCCAACCGCATGGCCAGCAACTCGCTGCTGGAATGCTTCGTCTATGGCCGTGCCGCCGCCGCCGACATCCAGGCGCACCTGGATGAGGTGACCATACCCAAGGCCTTGCCCGGCTGGGACGCCAGCCAGGTCACCGACTCGGACGAGGACGTGATCATTGCGCACAACTGGGACGAACTGCGGCGCTTCATGTGGGACTACGTAGGCATCGTGCGAACCAGCAAGCGCCTGCAGCGAGCGCAGCACCGCATTCGCCTGCTGCTGGACGAAATCGACGAGTTCTACAGCAACTACAAGGTCAGCCGCGACCTGATCGAATTGCGCAACCTGGCGCAGGTGGCCGAGTTGATGATCCTGTCGGCCATGCAGCGCAAGGAAAGCCGCGGACTGCATTACACACTGGATTACCCGGGGATGCTGGACGAGGCCAAGGACACCATCCTTAGTCCGATCTAAGTCCGGCCCCTGGCGCGGCAATTTCAGCGCCTGCGAGATCGAGCGCCGCCCGCGCGGCGCTTCGCAGCACAAGGCTGCTCCTACATCTGTTTCGGGCCAGTAACGCCTGTGCCTGCGCACGCGACCGCCAGGGGCCGCGTGCCGCGCTCACAGGAATAACTGGCCCGAAACAAACGGTAGGAGCAGCCTTGTGCTGCGAAGCGCCGCGCGGGCGGCGCTCGATCTTGCAGGCGCTGAAGTTGCCACGACGAACACCTGTCAGCCCTGACTCGCCCCCACCCCTGCCCACCTGCGCCGGCTGAACTTCAACCGCACCCGCAAACGCCGGTGCTCATCAGCCCCCAGCGCATCACGCGGCACACATTGGCTCTCCCCCAACCAGCGCCCCGCCCGCACAAAGCGCAACACCACCAGCGCCGGCAACGCCACGCTGTCCCGGCACAAGCGCACCGGCTGCCAGCCACGGGCACGGCTGAACACCTGCCAGCCGCGCACATCACGGCGCAGGCCGACAACGGCATGCTCATGCGTCAGCAGAATACGTCGGGGAATGGCCCAGCCAGCGTGGGCAATACAGGCGGCGACAACTGCAAGGGCCGACCACCCGGGCAGCGGGCTCGCCCATACGGCGAACCACGCCAGTACCTGGCAACCCAGGTA
The DNA here is from genome assembly GCF_015168335.1 of Pseudomonas shirazica. NCBI lineage: Bacteria > Pseudomonadati > Pseudomonadota > Gammaproteobacteria > Pseudomonadales > Pseudomonadaceae > Pseudomonas > Pseudomonas shirazica. Next base: position 599,428 of record NZ_CP063456.1, on the reverse strand, counting down.
GACCGCCAGCAGCAGGCGCGAGCCTTGCCAGCGGCACTCGAAGCACTCACTTGGGCTGGACACGATCCAGGATGATGCGGACCATGCGCTGCAGCTCCGGGTCTTCGGACTCGGTGCGCTCCATGAACCAGCCGAACATGTCCTGATCCTCGCAGCTCAACAGACGCACGTAGAGTTCGCGGTCGGTTTCGTTGAGCGTGGGGTAGACTTCCTGGGTGAAAGGCACCAGCAGTACGTCCAGTTCCAGCATGCCGCGGCGGCTGTGCCAGAAAAGCCGGTTGAGTTCAGTTTGTTCGACCATGGGGCCCTCCTCGAATGGCCCGCCAGTATACAGCCAGGCGAGCGAAGCGACACCGGGCGTTGGTCTAGTCAACTACCTATTTTGTTACCGGCGTTCTATGATGGCCGCCAGTCTTTAGCCACCGCGATGACCCATGGCCGATTCCGCTTTCTTCTGCCCCCTGTCCCACGAGGGCATCCTCGCCGTCCGCGGCTCCGATGCAGGCAAGTTCCTGCAAGGCCAGCTGACCTGCAACATCAACTACCTCAGCCCGGAACACGCCAGCCTCGGCGCCCGCTGCATGGTCAAGGGGCGCATGCAGTCGAGTTTCCGCATCCTGCCCGAAGGCAACGGCTACCTGCTGGCCATGGCCAGCGAGCTGCTCGACGCCCAGCTGGTCGACCTCAAGAAGTACGCCGTGTTCTCCAAGGCCACGCTGACCGATGAAAGCGCTGCCTGGGCACGCTTCGGCCTGCAAGGCGGCGATGCGGCGCTGCAGGCCCTGGGGCTCGATGTGCCTGCGGCAGCCGGTAGCACCGTGCGCCACGACGGGTTGATCGCCATCGCCGTGTCCGCCGACCGCGTGGAACTGTGGGTACCGGCAGACAACGCCGACCGCGTTCGCCAGGCGCTGGCCACCGCGCTGCCCGAAGGCAGCCTGGACGACTGGCTGCTGGGTCAGATTCGCGCCGGTATAGGCCAGGTCATGGGGCCGACCCGCGAGCTGTTCATCCCGCAGATGATCAACCTGCAGGCCGTCGACGGCGTCAGCTTCAAGAAAGGCTGCTACACCGGTCAGGAAATCGTTGCCCGCATGCAGTACCTGGGCAAGCTCAAGCGCCGCCAGTACCGCCTGGCACTGGACCAGCAGGCCATTCCGGCCCCGGGCGTCGAGATTTTCTCGCCCACCCATGGTTCGTCGGTCGGTGAAGTGGTCATTGCTGCCAGCAACGGCACAGGCTGCGAACTGCTCGCGGTGCTCAGCGCCGAAGCGGTGGAAGACGACAACCTGCACCTGGGCAGCCTCGATGGCCCAAGCCTGCAGGTGTTGACCCTGCCCTACGAACTGGACCGCGACCGGGAAATCCAGCGCTGACCAGCCTGCCCCGCCTACATGGCGGGGCCGCACCACCACTGCGGTAGACACGCCCATGAACAAGCTGGCCGAGATGGTTCAAGCACAGTTGCTCGATGCCATCGAAAAGGATGACCTGGTCCTGCCGACCCTGCCGGAGGTTGCCTTGAGCATCCGCGAGGCGGCGGAAGACAGCGAGATCAGCGTAGCGGCCCTGAGCAAGGTGATCGGTCGCGATGCGGCCCTTTCAGCGCGCCTGATCAAAGTCGTCAACAGCCCGCTGCTGCGCGCGGCGGTCGAGGTCACCGACCTGCACACCGCCATCACGCGGCTGGGCATCAACTACAGCTGCAACCTGGCCATTGGCCTGGTGATCGAGCAGATTTTCCACGCACGGGCGCCGGCTGTGGAGCAGAAGTTACGCGATATCTGGGCCAACAGCCTGGATGTGGCGGGCATCAGCTACGAAATCTGCCGACGCTTTACACAACTCAAACCCGACCAGGCCACCCTCGGCGGGCTGGTCAACCAGATTGGCGCGCTGCCGGTACTGATCTACGCCGAAGAGCACAACGAACTGCTGTCGGACCCAGTGTGCCTGCATTATGTGATCGAGCAGATCCAGCCAGTGCTGGGCGACAAGATCCTCAAGGCCTGGGAGTTTCCGGAGCAACTGGTCAACCTGCCGAGCCAGGTGCAGGACCTGGACCGGCAGACTGACAAGATCGACTACATCGACATCGTGCAGATCGCCCGCTGCATCAGCCAGCGAGGCCGCCACCGGCCGCTGGCGGCACTGCCGGCATACCGCCACCTGGGCCTGCCGTACGGCACCGAGCTTGAAGTGGGTGAACTGATCGAGGCGCGGAGCATGTTGCGCTGACCGGTGTCAGCCTGTTCGGACCTATCGCCGGCAAGCCAGCTCCCACAGGGATAGCACATGACTTGAGGTCAATGCAGTCGAGGTGGGAGCTGGCTTGCCGGCGATAGGGCCGGTACAGGCAACACATCAATCCGCGATAAAACTCACCCGCACCCGCAACCCGCCCTTCGCACCGTCATGCAGGCTCACCTGTGCCAGGTGCGCCCGGCAGATCTCGCCGACAATCGCCAAGCCAAGCCCACTGCCCTGCGCACTGCGCCGGTAGAAGCGCTCGAACACCCGCTCACGCTCGGCCTCGGGAATCCCCGGTCCGTCATCCTCCACCTCCAGTACCGCCGGCGTCAGCACTCGCAAGATCACGTTGCCGCCAGTCGGCGTATGCGCCAAGGCATTGTCCACCAGGTTGCTCAACAGCTCGTTGAGCAGCGTCGGCTCCCCCTTCAGCCACACCGGCGCCTCGGCCTCCAGGGCCAGCGCCACCCCGCGTTTGTGCGCCAGCGGTGCCATGGCCATGCCCAGCTCACGAGCCAACTGACTCAGGTCCAGGCGCTGCGCGCCGCCTTCTGCAATCGCCCGCGCACCGTTCTCGACCCGCGCCAGCGACAGCAGCTGGTTGGCCAGATGGGTCAGCCGGTCGGTGCCCTGGGCCGCGGACTCCAGTGTCTGCCGCCACTCCTGCGGCTCGGCCGAACGCAGGCCCAGCTCGACCCGCGCCTTCAGCGCGGCCAGCGGCGTACGCAACTCGTGGGCGGCGTCCGCGATGAACTGCGCTTGGCGCTCGAACTGGCCTCGCAAACGCTCAGTGAAATGGTTCAAAGCCCGCACCAGTGGGCCCAGCTCACGCTGCACCTGCACCACCGGCAAGGCCCTCAGGTCGTCCGGCTGGCGCTCTTCCACCGCCGTGCGCAGGCGCTCCAGCGGTCGCAACGCGGCACTCACGGCAAACCACACCATCACCAGCGCGCCCAGCGCCAGCATCCCCAGGCGCAGCAGGGTATCGGCCATCAGGCCACGGGCCATGCGCACCCGCGCTTCCTCGGTCTCGGCCACACGGATTTCCGCCATGCCGTTCATGTTCGGCTCGCTCACCGGCTTCAACAGGCTGACCACGCGCACGTCCTGGCCCAGGTAGGTGGCGTTGTAGAACCGCGCCAGCGCCGGGTAATCGTCGGTACGCGGCGTGCCCGGCGGCGGCGCTGGCAGGTTCTCGTAGCCGGAAATCAGCCGCTGCTGGATGTCCAGCACCTGGTAGTAGATTCGCCCGGCACTGTCGTAGGCGAAGGTGTCCAGGGCCACGTAGGGCACATCCGCGCTCAGCGAACCGTCACGCTGGGACAGGCCTGCGGCAATGGTCCTTGCCGAGGCCAGCAGGGTCCGATCGTAGGCGGTGTCGGCGGCCTCACGGCCGTTCCAGTAGGCGCTCAGGCCGCTGGCCAGCATCAACACCACCAGCAGCAAGGCCAGGTTGCCGAGCAAGCGCCCACGCAGGCTGCCGTTGTCACGCATCGCGGTGCTCGAGCAGGTAGCCCAGGCCACGGAAGGTGACAATCGCCACCGGGTGGCCGTCGAGCTTCTTGCGCAGGCGGTGGATGTAGATTTCGATGGCATCAGGGCTGGCTTCTTCGTCCAGGCCGAACACCTGGGCGGCCAGTTGCTCCTTGCTCATCACCCGGCCCGGGCGGGCGATCAGCGCTTCCAGTACGCTTTGTTCGCGAGAAGTCAGGGTCAGGTTGTCGCCACCCAAGGTGAAGCGCCGGGTATCCAGATCGTATACCAACGGCCCGCAGCGTTGCTGGCGCTCGCCACCGAGCACGCTGCGCCGCAACAGGGCCTTGACCCGTGCTTCCAGCTCGGTCAGCTCGAACGGCTTGGCCAGGTAGTCGTCGGCGCCCAGGTTCAGCCCATGAACCCGGTCCTTGACGTCGCTGCGCGCGGTCAGCATCAGCACCGGCAGGGTCTTGCCACGGCCGCGCAGACGCGCCAGCACCTCGAAGCCGTCCATGCGCGGCAAGCCGACATCCAGCACGGCCACGGCGTACTCCTCGCTGGCCAGGGCCAGGTCGGCGGCCACGCCGTCATGCAGCACATCCACGGTCAGGCCATGGCTTTTCAAGGCCTGGGCCACGCTTTCAGCCAGTTGCAGGTGGTCTTCGACCAGCAGCACACGCATCGGATTCTTCCTGCTCGGGTGGGACGGTGGCGCGGAGTGTACCGCTGTCGGCAGGCCTGTGAAGCCCTGTCGACAAACCTTTCACGCTGAAAGGTTAGCGAAAGGTTGGTTACCTAGCATCGCACCACGGTCGCCCTACGCGCCGAAAAAAAGCACCAGCAAGGTGCAACGAATAAGAACAATAAACGGAGCCATCAGTGATGCTGTCATCGCAGCCACAGGCGTTCGCGCCTACCCGTTCCTTTGCCGCACGCCCTTCCGCCATCGTCAGTGCCCTTGCGCTTGCCGGTGTCGCGCCGATGAGCCAGGCCGCCTTCTTCGAAGACAGCACGGCCACCTTCGAAACCCGCAACATGTACTTCAACCGCGATTTCCGCGACGGCACCAGTGCACAGCAATCCAAGCGCGACGAGTGGGCCCAGGGCTTCATGCTCAACTTCGAGTCTGGCTACACCGATGGCACCGTAGGCTTCGGCCTGGATGCGCTGGGCATGCTCGGCATCAAGCTCGACTCCAGCCCCGACCGCACCGACACCGGCCTGCTGCCGACGCACGATGACGGCAAGGCCGCCGACGAGTACTCCAAGCTCGGCCTGACCGGCAAGGTGAAGGTGTCGCAGACCGAACTGAAGATCGGCACTCTGATCCCCGAACTGCCGACCCTGCAGCCCAACGATGGGCGCATCCTGCCGCAAACCTTCGAAGGCGGCCTGCTCACCTCGAAGGAGGTCAAGGGCCTGACCTTCACCGGAGGCCGACTGGACAAGGCCAAGGACCGCAACGACACCAACTGGGAAGACCTGGCCCTGAACAACAAGAACGGCCGCTTCGGTGGCTCGTTCAGCGCCGACAACCTGGACCTGGCCGGCCTCGACTACCAGTTCACCGATCGCATCACCGGCAGCTACCACTTTGCCCAGCTCGACGATATCTACCGCCAGCACTTCATCGGCATGGTCGCCACCCAGCCATGGGGCCCCGGCACCTTGGGCGCCGACCTGCGCCTGGCCGTGAGTGACGACGCCGGCGCCGCCAAGGCCGGCAACATCGACAACACCACCTTCAATGGCATGCTCAGCTACGCCCTGGGCGGGCACAAGGTCAGCGCCGCCTGGCAGCAATTGTCAGGCGACAGCGCCTTCCCGTACGTCGATGGTGCCGACCCGTACCTGGTCAACTTCGTCCAGATCAACGACTTCGCAGGCGCCGACGAACGCTCCTGGCAGGCGCGCTACGACTACAACTTCGCCGCGCTCGGCGTGCCCGGCCTGACCTTCATGACCCGCTACATCAGCGGCGACAACGTCAGCCGCGCCGCCGGTGGCGAGGGCAAGGAGTGGGAACGCGATACCGAGATGAAGTACGTGGTACAAAGCGGCCCGTTGAAGAACGTCGCCGTGCGCCTGCGCAACGCCACCTTCCGCTCCAACTTCGCCCGCGACGCGGACGAGGTGCGGCTGCTGGTGAGCTACAGCGTGGCGCTGTGGTAACCCCATAGCGATAACTTGATAACAACAACGCTCACGGAGAAAGACGATGACCTACTCACTGCGCCGCCTCGTCCTCGCTACCGGCTGCCTGCTGTTGGCCGGCAACGCCCTCGCTGCCGAACCGAAACGCCCCGAATGCATTGCTCCCGCCTCGCCCGGCGGCGGCTTCGACCTGACCTGCAAGCTGGTGCAGAGCGCCCTGGTGCAGGAAAAAATCCTCACCAAGCCGATGCGCGTCACCTACATGCCCGGCGGTGTCGGTGCGGTGGCCTACAACGCCGTGGTCGCCCAGCGCCCGGCCGATGCCGGCACCCTGGTGGCCTGGTCCAGCGGTTCGCTGCTGAACCTGGCCCAGGGCAAGTTCGGCCGCTTCGACGAGAACGCGGTGAAATGGCTGGCCGCCGTCGGCACCAGCTATGGCGCCATCGCAGTGAAAAGCGACTCGCCCTACAAGACCCTCGACGACCTGGTCGCAGCGTTGAAGAAAGACCCGAGCAAGGTGGTAATCGGCTCCGGCGGTACCGTCGGCAGCCAGGACTGGATGCAGACCGCCCTGATTGCCAAGGCCGCCGGCATCAACCCGCGTGACCTGCGTTACGTCGCCCTGGAAGGTGGCGGCGAGATCGCCACGGCGTTGCTGGGCGGGCATATCCAGGTAGGCTCGACCGACATCTCCGACTCCATGCCGCACATTCAGAGCGGCAACATGCGCATCCTCGCGGTGTTCTCGGAAAAGCGCCTGGACGAGCCCGAGATGAAAGACATCCCCACCGCCAAGGAACAGGGTTACGACATCGTCTGGCCAGTGGTACGCGGCTTCTACCTGGGGCCAAAGGTGAGCGACGAGGAATACGCCTGGTGGAAGCAGTCATTCGACAAGATGCTGGCTTCGGAAGACTTCGCCAAGTTGCGTGACCAGCGCGAACTGTTCCCGTTCGCCATGACCGGTGCAGAGCTGGACGGCTATGTGAAGAAGCAAGTGGCTGACTACAAGACACTGGCCAGGGAGTTTGGCCTGATCCAGTAACACGCCAACGCCGTTCGCTCCATGTAGGAGCGGCCTTGTGTCGCGAAAGGGCTGCGAAGCAGCCCCAGCGATTTGTGCAGCGATGCTGAAATCCTGGGGCCGCCTTGCGACCCATCGCGACACAAGGCCGCTCCTACAAAGGATCTGCGTCTTGCCGATGAACAACGAGGATTCCTTCATGATCCTGCAACGCATCTTCGCCCTGGCCCTGCTGGCGGTGTGCGCCGCCCTGGCCGTGATGGCCTGGCCTTACCAGGCGGCGTTTTCCTATGAACCGGTGGGCCCGCGCGCCTACCCGCTGTTGACGCTCGGCCTGCTCGGCCTGGGCCTGCTGTACCTGGTGTTCCGTCCCACCCCCATCGTGCGCAAGGACGACGAACCGGAACTGGACCGCGAGACCCTGATCAAGATCGCCGCCTGCGTCGGCCTGCTGATCGTGTTCGCCAGCACCTTCGAAGCCCTGGGCTTCATCCTCAGCGCCATCCTGGTCGGCGTGCCCATGGCCCGCCTGTACGGCGGCCGCTGGCTGCACAGCGCCATCGTGGTGGCGGGCATGAGCCTGTTTCTCTACTGGCTGTTCGACCGCGTGATGGACGTGCCCCTGCCCCTTGGCCTGCTGAGCGTACTGGAGAACTGACACATGGATACCTTGAGCTACCTGGGCCAGGGCTTCGGCGTCGCCCTGTCCCCTTACAACCTGGTCACCGCCCTCACCGGCACGCTGATCGGTACCGTGGTCGGCCTGCTGCCGGGCCTGGGCCCGATCAACGGCGTGGCCTTGCTGATCCCCATCGCCTTCGCCCTCGGCCTGCCGCCGGAATCGGCGCTGATCCTGCTGGCAGCGGTGTACCTGGGCTGCGAGTACGGCGGACGCATCAGTTCGATCCTGCTGAACATCCCCGGCGAAGCCTCGACCGTGATGACCACTCTCGATGGCTACCCGATGGCCCGCAATGGTCTGGCTGGCGTAGCGCTGTCGCTGTCGGCCTGGAGTTCGTTCATCGGTGCGCTGATCGCCACCTGCGGCATGGTGCTGTTCGCACCGCTGCTGGCGAAATGGGCAATCGCCTTCGGCCCGGCGGAGTACTTCGTGCTGATGGTGTTCGCCATCGTCGCCCTCGGCGGCATGGCCGGCGACAAGCCGCTGAAAACCTTCATTGCCGCTTTGATCGGCCTGTTCCTGTCGGCAGTCGGCATCGATGCCAACAGTGGCGTGTACCGCTTCACCGGCGACAGCGTGCACCTGGCCGACGGCATCCAGTTCGTGGTACTGGTGCTGGGCCTGTTCTCCATCAGCGAAATCCTCCTGCTGCTGGAAAAGACCCACCATGGCCACCAGGCAGTCAAAGCCACCGGCCGCATGCTGTTCAACTTCAAGGAAGCGGCCTCGGTGTTCGTGGTCAATATCCGCTGCGGCTTGCTTGGCTTCATCATGGGTGTGCTGCCTGGTGCCGGTGCAACACTGGCGAGCGCCGTGGCCTACATGACCGAAAAACGCCTGGCGGGCGACAAGGGCAAGTTCGGCAAGGGCGACGCCCGCGGCCTGGCCGCACCGGAAACCGCCATCGGCGCCTCCTGCTGTGGCGCCCTGGTACCGATGCTGACCCTGGGCGTACCTGGCTCGGGCACCACCGCGGTGATGATCGGCGCGCTGACCTTGTACAACATCACCCCAGGCCCGCTGTTGTTCGAACAGCAGCCAGACATCGTCTGGGGCCTGATCGCCTCGCTGTTCGTCGCCAACATCATGCTGGTGATCCTCAACATCCCGATGATCCGCATCTTCACCCGCATCCTCGCCGTGCCAAACTGGGCGCTGGTACCGGTGATCGCCATCATCACCGCGATCGGCGTTTACGCCGTGCATGCCACTACCTTCGACCTGTTCCTGATGGTCGGTATCGGCATCATGGGCTATATCCTGCGCAAGCTGGACTTCCCGCTGTCGCCGATCCTGCTCGGTTTCATCCTCGGTGGGTTGATGGAGCAGAACCTGCGCCGGGCGCTGTCGATCTCCAACGGCGAACTGGGCATCCTCTGGTCGAGCCCGATCAGCATGTCGGTATGGGTACTGACCATTTGCATGCTGACCCTGCCGCTGCTGCGCATCTGGCGCAAACGCAGCCTGCAGCGCCGGGCGATGGCCGATGCCTGATCGCTCGTTGCCGTTGTTTGTCGCGACCGGGCTGGTCGGCCTTGCTGGCGGTTTTGCCGCCAGCAAGGTCGGCTGGCCTTTGCCGTGGATGGTCGGCTCGTTGCTGGCGATCATCCTGGTGCGCTGCCTGACACCCTGGCAGCTGCCGGAAATCCCCAATGGCCGCAAATGCGGGCAATGCATCATCGGTATCGGCATTGGCCTGCACTTCACCCCGGCGGTGATCGAGCAGGTGGCCAGCCATTTCGCACTGATCTTCTTCGGCGCGCTGTTCACCACCTTGTCCAGCGTGATCAGCGTATGGCTGCTGCGGCGCACCGGTGAAGACCGTGCCACGGCGTTCTTCGCCAGCATGCCGGGCGGTTCGGGGGAGATGGTCAACCTTGGCGCCCGCAATGGCGCAGTGCTCAGCCAGGTGGCGGCGGCGCAAAGCCTGCGCGTACTGGCGGTGGTACTGTGCGTGCCGGCGCTGTTCAAGTTCCTGCTGGGTGACGGGGTACCGCTGAATCACACCGGCAGTGTGAGCTGGGGCTGGCTGGCGCTGACTGCACCGCTGGGCGTTGCCGTCGCCCTGCTGTGGCAGCGCTTGCGCCAGCCCAACCCGTGGTTGTTCGGGCCATTGTTGGTCGCAGCCACCGTGAGCCTGGCGGGCGACCTGCAGATAACCCTGCCCAATGGCGCCAGCCAGATCGGCCAGTGGTTGATCGGCAGCGGCCTGGCCTGCCACTTCAACCGCGCGTTCTTCCGCCGCGCACCGTCGTTCCTTTGCCGCACCCTGGTGGCCACGGCGTTGTGCATGGCGATTGCCGGCAGTGCCGCATGGGTGCTGAGCATGATGACCGCGCTGGATCTGCGTTCGCTGACATTGGGGATGATGCCGGGCGGAATTGCCGAGATGAGCCTGACGGCGGAGACCCTGCAGCTGTCGGTACCGCTGGTGACGGCGCTGCAGGTGATGCGCTTGTTGTTTGTGCTGTTTCTGGCAGAGCCGTTGTTCCGGGTGTGGAACGCCAACCCGGAATAATCGCGTCGCCTGCTTCGCGGGCTTGCCCGCTCCCACAGGTACTGCATCGCCCTCAAGGCAGGTGCTATCCCTGTGGGAGCGGGCAAGCCCGCGAAGCAGGCGACGCGTTCTTTCAGGTGATCACAGCGGTGGCAATGCCCAGTTGATCGGCGCCAGCCCGCGCTGCTGGAGGAAACTGTTGGCCCGGCTGAAATGCCCGCACCCCAGGAACCCACGGTAAGCCGACAACGGTGATGGATGCACCGATTTCAGCACCAGGTGCTTGGTCCCGTCGATCAGCTTCTGCTTGCTTTGCGCATGCGAGCCCCACAGCAGGAACACCACGTTCGGGCACTGCTCGCTAACCACCTGGATGATCCGGTCGGTAAAGAACTCCCAGCCCTTCTTGGCATGCGACGCGGCATTGGCACGCTCCACGGTCATGGTCGTGTTGAGCAAAAGCACGCCCTGCTCGGCCCAGCTCTGCAGGTAGCCATGACTGGCAATCGGGATGTTCAGGTCGCGCTGCAGCTCCTTGTAGATGTTGACCAGCGAAGGTGGCGTGGCCACGCCCGGTTGCACCGAGAAGCACAGGCCATGCGCCTGACCCGGCCCGTGGTAAGGGTCCTGGCCAAGGATGACCACCTTCACCTGCTCCAGCGGCGTCGAGTTGAGCGCGTTGAAGATCAACGGCCCTGGCGGGTAGATCTCTTTGCCGGCGGCGTACTCGCTGCGCAGGAACTCGCGCAACTGATGCATGTAGGGCTGGTCGAATTCCGCGCGCAAGGCGGCCTTCCAGCTGGGTTCGAGTTTGATGCGATCGTCGTCAGTCATGGGGCCTTCCATAAACAATGGCGCGACACTAGGTAAGCCCTTCCCGCTTGTCAAACGATCCGACCGACGACCGGCATGTTCGGCCAGGCAAGCCATACTTGGGCGATGACTTGCGCGAGGTAGTCCATGGCCATTCATTGCGAGGTACTCACCGGCGCCGATGGCGCCCGCATCGGCATCGCCACCCTGGATGCGCCCAAGGCGCTCAATGCGCTGAGCCTGCCGATGATCGAGGTATTGGGCGAACAGTTGCACGCCTGGGCTCGCGACCCGGGAATCGTCTGCGTGCTGCTGCGCGGCAACGGTGCCAAGGCCTTCTGTGCCGGCGGTGATGTGCGTGCGCTGGTACAAGCCTGCCGCGACCACCCTGGTAGCGTGCCCCCGCTGGCCGCCACCTTCTTCGCCGCCGAATACCGCCTGGACTTTGCCCTGCACACCTATCCCAAGCCCTTGCTGTGCTGGGGGCACGGGCATGTGCTGGGTGGTGGCATGGGCCTGCTGCAGGGCGCCAATGTGCGTATTGTCACCCCCAGCAGTCGGCTGGCCATGCCGGAAATCAGCATCGGCCTGTACCCGGACGTGGGCGCCAGCTGGTTCCTTGCCCGCCTGCCGGGCAAGCTGGGGTTGTTCCTCGGCCTGACAGGCGCGCCGATCAATGCCCACGACGCCCTGGACCTGGGCCTGGCCGACCGCTTTCTGGGTGAGCACCAGCAAGAGGCGCTGATCGAGGAACTGCTGCAGCTGAACTGGCAGGAACAAACTACCCTGCAACTGAACAGCCTGCTCAAGGCCGAACAGCACCGCGCCTGCGCCGAGTTGCCCCAGGCCCAGTGGCTGCCGCGGCGACAGGTAATCGATCAGTTGCTCGACGTGGCCGACGCAGCAGCCGCCTGGCGTGCGCTGGAGGGGCTCAAGCACCACGACGACCCGCTGCTGGCAGATGCCGGCCAACGGTTGCATGAAGGTTGCCCGCTGACCGCACACCTGGTGTGGGAACAGATCCGCCGGGCACGGCAGCTGTCGTTGGCGCAGGTGTTTCAGATGGAATACAGCATGAGCCTGAACTGCTGCCGCCACCCGGAATTCAGCGAAGGCGTGCGTGCGCGCTTGCTGGACAAGGACAACCAGCCGCACTGGCACTGGCCCGATGTGGCGCAAGTGCCGGCGGCGGTGGTGGAGGCGCATTTTGCCAAGGTGTGGGAGGGGCGGCATCCGCTGGCGGATCTCGGGTAGCTTCGAGAAGTTGGGGCTGCATTGCAGCCCATCGCGACACAAGGCCGCTCCCACAGGTACAGCGATGGTTTCCAATGCTGCGCCGTACCTGTGGGAGCGGCCTTGCGTCGCGAAAGGGGCGCAACGCGCCCCCGGTTTTCAATTCACCTACCGCTGCCAGTTCCCCCCTTGCCCGTGCCCACGCCGCCCGTCCCCGCGTCGGTCACTATCCCCCCGCCCGCTAGAGTGCCAACGGTCATTCTGCTGGTAGCGCTGGCTGCCACCGCGATAATCATGACGGTCCCGGTCGCGCCCATAGTCATACCGCTGGCGGTTGCCATAGTCGTTTCGTGGGTTGCCATACCATTGCTTCATCCCCGGCTGCGGATGAGACCGGTAGTGAGGCGCGGGCGCCGAGCGGTAGTAGTAGCGTGGCGCAGGCTGATAGTAATAACGGGGCTGCGGCGCTACGTAATAGCGGTCATAGCGGTAATAATCCGGTGACACATAACGGTCGGAGTAGTAGTGGTCCGATCGGTAATAGCCCCCGCTCTCGTAGTACGGAACGCAGGCGGAAGTCATCAGCCCCAGCAGGGCGATCAACAGGATTCGATAGGACATGGCGGCCTCCTGGACCGCTGGAGTGCCCGAACAGCGGCGCTGGCGAGCATCGATGCGAAATGCGATCATCGACGTTGAATAAGACAGTGCCGCCAAGGTGCAGTGCCATTTCTGCAACAATTTGATACAGGTGAGCGGCAGCCATGCCCGACAACCAGCACTGCCCCGCTTGTGGCGCCCTCAACCAGTGCAGCTTGGCCGATCCGCGCCGGGCCACCCAGGCCTGCTGGTGTTACAGCGTGACCATCGACCCTGCCGTGCTCAAGGCCCTGCCCGCCGAGCTGCGCGACAAAGCCTGCCTGTGCCCGCGCTGCGCCGCCGTCGAAGAACAACTTCGCTCCCCCGCTTCCGACTGACCGTTTGCCATGCGCCTCGACCGTTTCCTCGCCAACCTGCCCAGCCACAACCGCCAGCAAGTCCGTCTGATGCTGGCGCAACGCCGCGTGCGGGTGGATGGCCAAGTGGTCAGCGACCCACTGGCCGAAGTGCGCGAATTCAGCCGCGTGGAGCTGGACGACCAACTGCTGCAGGCTGGCCGCCCGGCACGCTACCTGATGTTGCACAAGCCCGCAGGCTGCGTCAGCGCCACCCAGGACCCGCAACACCGCACCGTGCTCGACTTGCTGCCAGCCGGTTTGCGTGAGGACCTGCATATTGCCGGGCGCCTGGACTTCAACACCACGGGCTTGATGATCCTGACCAACGATGGCCAATGGTCACGCCGGCTTACCCAGCCCGCGACCAAGCTGCCCAAGCACTACCTGGTGCAAACCGAGGACGAGATTGGCGAGCACTATGTGGCCAAGTTCCTCGAGGGCTTCTACTTCGCTTTCGAAGACCTCACCACCCTGCCCGCCCAGCTGGACATCCTCGGGCCGCGCCAGGCACGGCTGTCGATCGTCGAAGGGCGCTATCACCAGGTGAAGCGCATGTTCGGCCATTTCGACAACAAGGTGGTGGGGTTGCATCGGGAGAGCATGGGGGCGATCCGGCTGGACCCGGGGTTGGCGCCAGGGGCGTTTCGTGAGCTGACGGCGGATGAAATAGCGACGGTCTAGGTTGGCTGTTCCGGCCTCTTCGCGGGCTCGCCCGCTCCCACAGGGGCCGCGTAGCACGCAAAGCCTGACTCGAAACGTGGAAAGGGCCGGACCAGACAGATCAGGGTCGTCATACGACCGCTCAGCGACAAAAGTCACATTTTCCCCCGAACGGCACTTGCGGGATTCCCGACCCACTGCTTGAATCCAAATCGTCAGTCTGCATGTGACTACCAAGTCACGACCGCAGTCGCAGACACTTTTTGCCGGCCACCCAAGGCCTCGATGCCTTGGGGCACGGCGAATTGCCCGCCAAAAACAATACCGTCGACGCACGTGCCAAGGATCGACACAGGGCCCCCCGGTTTCTCTTCAGGCAAATGCCTACCTGTCATAAAGAACGTGCACCCTAGGTGACGCGAATACCCTTTTTGCGCCAGGAGTCGATGACATGAGGCCAGAAATCGCTGTACTTGATATCCAAGGTCAGTATCGGGTTTACACGGAGTTCTATCGCGCGGATGCGGCCGAGAATACGATCATCCTGATCAATGGCTCGCTTGCCACCACGGCCTCGTTCGCCCAGACGGTACGTAACCTGCACCCGCAGTTCAACGTTGTACTGTTCGACCAGCCATACGCGGGCAAATCCAAGCCGCACAATCGCCAGGAACGCTTTATCAGCAAGGAGACCGAAGCGCATATTCTCCTCGAGCTGATCGAGCACTTCCAGGCAGACCACGTGATGTCGTTCTCGTGGGGTGGCGCAAGTACGCTGCTGGCGCTGGCGCACCAGCCGCGGGGCGTGAAGAAGGCAGTGGTGAGTTCGTTCTCACCGGTGATCAACGAACCGATGCGCGACTACCTGGACCGTGGTTGCCAGTACCTGGCCGCCTGCGACCGTTATCAGGTCGGCAACCTGATCAACGACACCATCGGCAAGCACCTGCCGTCACTGTTCAAGCGCTTCAACTACCGCCATGTCAGCAGCCTGGACAGCCACGAGTATGCGCAGATGCACTTCCACATCAACGAGGTGCTGCAACATGACCTGGGGCGGGCGCTGGATGGTGCACGCAATATCGACATCCCGGTACTTTTCATCAATGGTGACCGCGACGAGTACACCACGGTCGAAGATGCGCGGCAGTTCAGCAAGCACGTGGGACGCAGCCACTTCAGCGTGATCCGCGATGCAGGCCACTTCCTGGATATGGAACACAAGGCCGCTTGCGAGGACACTCGCAGTGTCATGCTGGGGTTCCTGAAGCCAACCGTGCGTGAACCTCGTCAACGTTACCAGCCTGTAAAACAGGAGCAGCATGCATTGGCCATCTGAGCAACTCGGCGTCCTGTGGCTCAAACCCGCAAACCATGGGGCGCCGACAAGCTTTTTAATAACTTGGGCTTCTAATTCGTTGAGGGTTCTGGTAAAAAGTGCTGCGCAAACGCGGGTATAGTTTAGTGGTAAAACGAAAGCTTCCCAAGCTTTAGTTGAGGGTTCGATTCCCTCTACCCGCTCCACATCGCATTCCCGCATGGCGTTCCAGCAACGTCATCGCTGTCAAAAGGAGCCCAGGCTCCTTTTTTCGTTTCTCCCCCCTCCCTTTGACCTGCCCCATGGCCATTTGCCTGCCGATCCGCTTCAATGCGTGGATGGATTCGTGAAGCATTTCGAAAGGACGACGCATGTTTATCTCCCGCTGGCTACCGGGCCTTGCCAACCTGCTGCACTACCGCCGCGAGTGGTTCCACGCCGACCTGCAGGCCGGCCTCTCGGTGGCGGCGATCCAGATTCCCATTGCCATCGCCTACGCGCAGATCGTCGGCCTACCGCCGCAGTACGGCCTGTATGCCTGTGTGCTGCCGATGATGGTCTATGCCCTGATCGGAAGCTCGCGCCAGCTGATGGTCGGCCCAGACGCCGCCACTTGCGCGATGATCGCCGGCGCCGTGGCGCCGTTGGCCATGGGCGAACCGCACCGGATTGCCGAGCTGTCGGTGATCGTCACCTTGCTGGTCGGGGTAATGCTGATCGCGGCCGGGGTGGCCCGGGCCGGGTTCATCGCCAGCTTCTTCTCGCGGCCGATCCTGATCGGCTATCTCAACGGTATCGGCCTGAGCCTGATCGCCGGGCAGTTGTCCAAGGTGGTGGGGTTCAAGATCGAGGGCGACGGTTTCATCCTCAGCCTGATCAACTTCTTCCAGCGCCTAGGCGAAATCCACTGGGTGACGCTGCTCATCGGCATCGCCGCACTGGGCCTGCTGATCTGGCTGCCACGACGCTACCCCCATCTGCCTGCGGCGCTAACTGTAGTGGCGCTGTTCATGCTGCTGGTCGGCCTGCTCGGCCTCGACCGCTTTGGCGTCGCCATTCTCGGCCCGGTACCTGCCGGCATCCCGCAGCTGGCCTGGCCACACAGTAACCTGGCAGAAATGAAAAGCCTGCTGCGCGACGCCCTGGGTATCGCCACCGTCAGCTTCTGCAGCGCCATGCTCACCGCACGCAGCTTTGCCGCCCGGCACGGCTACGCGATCAACGCCAACCACGAATTCGTCGCCCTGGGCGTAAGCAATCTGGCTGCCGGGGTTTCCCAGGGCTTTGCCATCAGCGGTGCAGACTCGCGCACTGCGGTCAACGACATGGTCGGTGGCAAGAGCCAACTGGTGGGCATCATCGCAGCACTGGTCATCGCCCTGATCCTGCTGTTCTTCACCGCGCCGATGGCGTGGATCCCGCAGGCCGCGCTGGGTGCCGTGCTGCTGATGGCAGGCTGGGGGCTGATCGACATCAAGTCGCTGAAGCATATCCGCCGCCTGAGCCGCTTCGAGTTCTGGCTGTGCCTGCTGACCACGGTCGGTGTGCTGAGCCTGGGCGTGCTTCCCGGCATCGTGTTTGCCGTGACCCTGGCGATCCTGCGCCTGCTGTACAGCATCTATCAGCCCACCGACGCGGTGCTTGGCTGGCTGCCCGGCACCGAAGGCCAGGTGGACATCCGCAAACACAAGGATGCCCGCACCGTGCCAGGCCTTGTGGTGTACCGCTTCGACGACGCGATCCTGTTCTTCAACGCCGACTACTTCAAGATGCGCCTGCTCGAAGCGGTGCAGAGCCAGGAACGGCCCAGGGCCGTGCTGTTCGATGCCGAAGCGGTAACCAGCATCGACGTCAGCGGCATCGCCGCCCTGCGCGAAGTGCGCGACACCCTGGCCGCGCAGGGCATCTTCTTTGCCATCGCCCGCGCTCGCGGCACCTTCCTGCGCATGCTGGTGCGCTCGGGGATGGCCCGGGAGATGGAAGACAAACTGCTGTTCGGCTCGGTGCGGGCGGGCATTCGCGCCTATCGGGTTTGGCGTAACAGGAGTCGCGTTGAGCAACGGGCTGAACAAGGTTGAAGCATTGCGTCGTTGCTACTGGCCATATCGCCAGCAAGCCGGCTCCCACAGGTACTGCACTGCTCTCAAGGCCTGTGGCGAACCGTGGGAGCTGGCTTGCCGGCGATAGGGCCAGTACAGGCTGCACAAAGCAGTTGCCTGGACACCAACCCTCGCACACTTTGCATGACATGCTAAAGTCGCCCCCGTTCCCGCTCCACCCAACGGACCCCAGCATGCCCGCACTAGACGCCACCCTCACCCCCTGGCCGGAACTCGCCGCCCGCCACCCTTGCGACGCCCTGCTGCTGGGCAACGGCGCCAGCCGCGTGCTGTGGAAGCCGTTCGGCTACTTCTCGCTGTTCGAGGAAGCGCAACGTGCCGGGCGCAAGAAAGGCCTGGCCGTCAGCGACCAGGCACTGTTCAAGTCACTGGGTACGGAACTGTTCGAGCCGGTGCTCAGCGCCCTCAACACCACCGTGCGCACCAACGCCGCGCTGGCCATCAACTCCACCGCGCCGCTGAACCGCTACTACTCGATCAAGGAAGCGCTGATCCACGCAGTACGCACGGTGCACCTGCCGTGGCCACTCATGCCGGCCACGACCCTGGCAACCCTCAACCAGGCGCTGCGCGGCTACCGCAGCGTCTACACCAGCAACTACGACCTGCTGCTACCGTGGGCCGTGCTACACGCACCGCACGGCTTCGCCGAACTGTTCGACGAGCAAGGCTTCTTCGACGTGCGCCGCACCAACGTCAAAGGCACGCGGGTGCTGCACCTGCATGGCGGCCTGCACCTGCTCAAGCTGCCCGACGGCACCACCCGCCAACGCAGCGCCGACAGCGCCGAACTGCTCGATGGTTTTGCCGTTAACATCCCGGGCGAAGTGCCGCTGTTCGTCAACGAAGACCGCAGCGACGAGAAGCTGCGCGCCATCCGCAACTCTGACTACCTGGGCTGGTGCCTGGGGCAACTGGCGCGGGAAAGCCAAGGGCTATGCCTGTTCGGGCTGCACCTGGACAGCAGTGACCAGCATCTGCTCGAAGCCATCCGACAGGCCCGGCCGAAGCATCTGTCGATTGCCATACGGCCATTGAGCGAGGCATCGGTGATCAACCAGAAGCAGCATTTTGTCGACAGGTTCGGGGATATGCCAGGGACAGTGCTGCACTTCTTTGATGCCAGTACGCATCCGTTGGGGCAAGCAGCGTTGGCTATTGAAGCACCGCTCACCCACAGGTGAAGTGGACCAATTGGGGGCCGCTTTGCGGCCCATCGCCGGCAAGCCAGCTCTCGTAGAACAACACCTGACTCATTGGTTCGGCGAGGTTCTGTAGGAGCAGCCTTGTGCTGCGAAGAGGCCGGTACAAGCAACAGACAGGCATTGTCAGTACCGGCCTCTTCGCAGCACAAGGCTGCTCCTACAAAGGACGCGTCAGACGAGCGAAATTTGTTCTCTGCGCGACAGCGCAGCCCAAAAGGGCTGGGCAATCTCCCACAGGGATCGCCCAACTCCTGAATTCTGCGCGGTACCTGTGGGAGCCGGCTTGCCGGCGACGGGCTGCGTAGCAGCCCCGTTTACGCTATCTGACAGGCATCAGCGCTTGCCCGCTGAACCCCATCAAGGCGCCGACGCGGTTGTCACCTGCACGGCCGGGCCAACTGCAACCGGCTCGGGCATCGCTACATCGCCGCCCAGCTGGCGGATTTGCCGAATCTGCTGGACCCTGTTCAGGTTTTCCCAGGCGACGGGGTAGTGCCCCGGCGACAACTCGATCGCGCTGCGGAAAAACTGCTCGGCCACATCCAGCTTGCCTTCCACCAGGCAGACATAGCCGACATCATTGCTGGCCTCGGCACGCTTTTCGACCTGTTCGAAGGCAGATACCGCCTCCTCATAGCGCCCCATGCGAGCCAGCAGCAACCCATAGTTGCGCCAAAGCGGTTTGTAGGTGCCGTCGTAGCTCACACCACGCTTGTACCGGAGCTCGGCATCGGCCCATTGCCCGGCCATATAGTAGGAATACCCCAGGCTGTTCTGCACCAACGCCGAACGTGGATCGATGAGCTCGGCCAGGCGGTAGTAGGTCTGCGCCTCGGCGAAGTTGTCGGCCAGATCCGCGAGCACCCCCAGCCCGTTGTACGCCTTGAGCGGTGACTTGCTGTCGACCCTGAGCGCAGCCGCCCCTGTCTGGGTGTTGGCCGCGTCCTTGACGAAGCGTTTCTGATCCACGGCAACTGCCTTCAAAAGCATCACCTTGGCCTGCTCATGTTTACGCATGGACAGGTTCAGCAGGCCCATTTCAGTCAGCGCATCAGGGTTTTCCGGCGCCTTGCCCAGTACCTCGGTGAAAGCCATCTCGGCAAGCTGGTTATTGCCCCGTTCGCGGTGGATACGGCCAACCCAGACCAAGGCCTCATAACGTTCGGGCGCCAGCTCGAGGACGCGCAGGTACTGGTACAGTGCCTGGTCCAGGTCACCGGCCTGGTAAGCCATCGCGGCCATCTGCATTGCCTGGTCGGGCGAGTTGCTCTGCGACTGCACCTGGTAGAGCACCGAATTGCCACCGGAGTAGACAGAACGCACCCCATTCAGGTCAGGCCCAGTGCTCTGGCACCCCGAAAGCACGGCTATCACGGTCAACAGCAAACTGATCCTGTTCATGTCATGGATTCCCGAACGTTCTAAGTATCCCGATGATCACCGGGCCGATGGCAACCAGAAAAAAGCTTGGCCACAAACAGAAAATTAGCGGAAAAACCAGCTTCGTTCCGATTTTCGCGCCCATTTCTTCTGCGGCCTGCATGCGCCGGTCACGAAACTCCTCGGCATAGATGCGCAAGGTAGCCGCTACACTGGTGCCGAAGCGGATGCTTTGGGCCAACAGGCTGACCAGGCCCTGGATGTCTTCCAGGCCAGTGCGATCTGCCAGTTGCCTGAGCGCTTCGGTACTGGAAATGCCGGCGCGGATCTGCACATTGACCAACGCCAGCTCCTCGGCCAGTTCGGCTTGGCTGACCGCCATTTCTTCGGCCACTCGTTCGATAGCCTGGGGCAACGCCAGGCCCGATTCCACGCAAACCACCATCAAGTCCAGGGCATCAGGAAAGGCCGCGCGCAACCGGCCCTGCCGAGCATTCTTGCGCTTGTCGATGTACACGGCCGGCAGCAGCCATCCGACGGCAGCGCCCATGGCTACCAGTCCCATGATCTTGAGCGGGGAAAAATTGGGAACCAGCGGCAGTATCAACAACGAGATACCCATCAGCATCAACGGCAGCAGCAAACGCACCGCCCAGTACACCTGTACCGCTGAAGCCGAGCCGTATCCAGCATGGGTCAACAGGGCTCGGGTGGCTGACACTTGCCCCTCCGTAGACGGGGTAACGCGCCGACCTACACGCTCCAGTAGAAGCTGCAGGCTTCCTGGCGGCTCCCGACCGGCCGCGGCGCTGGAGTGGTCACGCTTGATCAATGCAAGACGGCGTTGCAGTGGGCTCTGCAGCCCCAGCACCAGCAACGTCACGGTAATAACCGCAATGACCGTGCTCATCCCGATCGCACCGACGATCAGGAGGCGTGTCAGTGCCTCATTGTCCGTCACCCGACTCAATAAACCGAGCAAATAATCCATGACCGACGCCCCCGTTGCGAGAACTGCTTAAACCTGGATTCGGATGATTTTGCGAATCCAGAGGATCCCGGCCAGCATGGCTCCGAAAGCCGCCATGATAAGTTTTTGGCCGAAAGGATCGTTGACCAGCGCTGGCAAATACTTGGGGCTAGTGAGCATGATCCCCGCCGCCAGCACAAAGGGTACGGCCACCAACACCCAAGCCGACATTCGCCCTTCGGCCGACATAGTCTTGACCTTGCGCTGAAAGCGAAAACGCCCCCGGATCAGGCTACTCAAACGCTCCAGCACTTCGGTCAAGTTGCCGCCAGTCTCGCGGTGAATGAGGATCGAAGTAACCATCATCATCACCGTCATACTCGGCACCCGTTCCAGCAGGCCAAGCATGGCCCGGCGCACATCGTTACCGTAGTTGATATCGGCGAAGGTCAGGCCGAATTCATGCGCCACCGGTCCCTTGTGCTCCTCTGCCACCAGGCGCAGGGTTTCATTGAAGGGATGCCCAGCGCGCAATGCCCGGCACATGGCTTCCAGCGCATCCGGCAAACCCTCCTCGAATCTGGCGAAACGAATGCCACGGTCATGGATAATTTTCAGCAGCGGCAGCCATAACGCCACGAACGCTGCCGCCAGCGCCAACCACCAGTAAGGAAAGAACAGCCAGGCCAGCATCCCGGCAGCCGCTGCAAGCACGAGCCCCATCAGTAGTACCCGATAGGCCCGATAATCATGCCCGGCCTGCTCGATCAACTGCGTCAGCGTCGCCATGAAGGGCAATTGTTCGAGCCACGCCTCCAGTGGCGACAAACGTGTCAGGTATTTCTGCCGCAACACGGTCTGCATGTTCGGCAGATGGCTTGCCCGCTCCAGAATCACCAATCGGCTACGGATACGTTTGCGTACCTTACCCGCCTCGCCGAATACTGGCACCACCAACCCTTGGCTGAGGAGAAACACGGCAACGAACACCATGCCAAGAAATATCAGGATGAACTCACCAGGTATTTGGCTCATGGCTGACCAACCTCCATCCATTCCGGTCTGAACATAGTCAGCGGCAACTCGATCCCGCGCTTGGCCAAAGAATCGCGAAAGGCAGGGACCATACCACTTGGCCGGAAGTCACCAAGCACCTGGCCCTGTTCGCCCAGGCCATTGCGGACGAACGAGAATATCTCGGTCATGGTGATGATTTCGCCCTCCATGCCGTTGATCTCCTGCACACTGACCAACCGCCGCTTGCCGTCTTCCTGCCGCTCCAGCTGGATCACCACATCGATGGCCGATGCGATCTGTTGACGCATGGCCTTGATCGGGAACGTGGCACCAGACATCAAGACCATGTTCTCAACCCGGCCCAACGCATCGCGCGCGGTATTGGCGTGGATCGTGGTCAGCGAGCCATCGTGGCCGGTGTTCATTGCCGTCAGCATGTCTAGCGCCTCGGCGCCGCGCACCTCACCGATCACGATACGGTCGGGGCGCATCCGCAGGCTGTTGCGCACCAGCTCACGCTGGCCCACCTCCCCGCGCCCCTCGATATTCGCCGGTCGTGTTTCCAGGCGCACCACATGCGGCTGCTGCAGTTGCAGTTCGGCCGAGTCCTCGATGGTGACGATGCGCTCGTTATGCGGAATGAAACTGGACAGCACATTGAGCATGGTGGTCTTGCCGCAGCCGGTGCCGCCGGAGATCAGCACGTTCAGCCGGCCCCGCACGATCGCCTTGAGCAGCAACGCGATGGCCGGGGTCAGGGCGCCCGCCTGGATCAGGCTGTCGACATTGAGCAGGTCCACCGCAAAGCGGCGTATCGAGATACTTGGCCCGTCGATGGCAAGCGGCGGGATGATCGCATTGACCCGTGAACCATCCTTGAGCCGCGCATCTACCAACGGCGAAGACTCGTCGATACGCCGGCCGAGGCTGGAGACGATGCGGTCGATGATATTCAGCAGGTGCTGATCATCGCGAAAACGCACATCGGTGCGCTGCAACTTGCCGAACCGTTCGACGTATACCGAGTCATGCCCGTTGACCAGAATGTCGGACACCGTATGGTCGGCCAGCAGCGGCTCCAACGGGCCAAGGCCAAGCACTTCGTCGGTGATCTGCTTGATGATCAACTGGCGGCTGGCAGAGCTTACCGGCGCCGAATGCTCATCGAGCAGACGCTGGCAGATATCGCGGATCTGCCGCACGGCCTCGGCCTGCTCGAGCGAGTCGAGCAAGGACAGGTCCATGACCTTGAGCAGTTGCTGATAGGTCCTCTCCCGCCACTCGGCTTCCACCGATGTGACCTGGCTTTTCGTTTCAAACAGGACATCCGGTGCCAAATGTTCCCACGCCATCAGTGCCTCTGCCGGGTCCTTCGCGCCGCCACCCTGCTTCGACGGCGTCGATGCCTCGGGGGTGACTGCCTGTTTGCGCAAACGGTTACGGAAATCGCTAAGCATGGTTCACCCCCGAAAAACACGTTTGAAGGCGCGTTTGAACAGTCCGCTGTCTGTGGCCACCTGCTTGCCCACCAATTCCTCGGCCAGCCCACGCAGCGCTTGGGTGATCGCGGAGCGAGGTGCTTGCAGGCCTAATGGCACACCTGTGTTCTGGCTCTGATTGATAACGCTGAAGTCATTCGGCAGTTTCACGATATTGGTGCAACGCAGCGCCTCGCCGATATCCTTGAGGCTGACCGGCGCCGCCTTGTCGTAGCGGTTGACCACCACCTCCAGCTGGTTGCCGCGTACGCCCAGGTCATCGCGCAGAATGCGCGCCAGGGAACTGGCGTCGCGCAAGTGGTTGACGCTCTGCTGCACCACGACATACACCCGGTCGGCCTGCTCCAGCACCGAAGCGGTGATATGGTCGATCTGCCGTGGCAAGTCCGCCACTACCCAGTCATAGTTGGCCCGCGCCAGTTGCAGCAGCGCATCGAGCTGTTCGGCCTGGACATCCTGCGGCAGACACAGCTCATTGGCGCGGCTGCCAAGCACATGCAAGGACGGGCTGAAATGGCTGCAGAACCCGCGCAGTGCCACCCCGTCCATTTCTTTTATCTGCTGCAACACGTCCAGTTGGCTGTGCGACTGCGCCACATCCAGATGATGCGACACGCTGCCAAACTGCAGGTCCAGGTCAAGCAACAGGGTGTTGCCCTTGAGGCTGAGCTGATGCGCCAGGTTGCAGGCCAGCACAGTGCCACCGGAGCCACCCTTGGCATTCATCACCGCGACCAGTTTGCCTGTTGCCGTGCTGTTGGTCTGGGTTTCCATGACCATACGGTTCAAGGCAGCGATCAGCTCCGTGGCAACGATGGGCTCCGGCAGAAAGTCGCGCGCACCGGCCTGCATCGCCAGGCGCATGCCTTCCCGATCGTCCAGCAGGCCACACACCAACAGCGGTGGGCGCTCATGGGCCGGGCGTTGCAACAGGGCCGCCAGTTCCTCACGCCACAGCTGACCAACGCGCAGCAGCAGAAAATCGGGCATCCGGTCCAGCCCGTACAGCGGGTCGCAATGCCCATTGCTCACCTGACGAACATTCACCTCCAGACCGGAGATGCGCTGACAGATTTCTTGCAATTGACGCAGGGCCAAGGCGTCAGAGCTGCTGATCAACAGACGCATCCCGGGTTTGATGGAGGTAGCGGATACGGAAGATTCCCTAAGATTCAGCATGGCGTGATCTCCGGTACGACATCCGCCTCGGTATGACGCCCGAGGCTCTCGCGAGGTAAGGTCGCCTTGAATACTGGCAGGGTAATGGGCACCCCAAAACCTGGAATAAACAGGCTGAATTGAAAGTTCTGCAGCGTCAGCTGGACATAGCGGACAGCGGCAAACCCGGTGGCGTTCACCAGATCACCGGGATTGGCGACCTGTGCACCGTTCTTGTCCAGGTAGCGCAGGGTAAGGTCCGAGGTGTCCAGGTCGGCCAGCAGGCCACTGGCTCCACTGTCGCCCGCACTGTTGAATATTGCCCGGCGCAGCACCACCGGATCGCTGATATTGCACACCGCTGCCAGACGTGCACCACGCCTCACGGACTCATTCAGCACGTTCACGGTGTAGTACAGCCGGCCTATTTCAAGCACCCCGAACAGCAGCGTGAACATCAACGCACTGACGATGGCGAACTCCACCACATACACGCCCTGCATGCTTCTGCGCTTCATCACAGTGCCCTCATCACAGTGGTGGCGACCAACGGGAAGTTCAGTGCCGTGCCGTTGCCGATAAACGCCGGAATACCGCTGGCTATCAGCGGGGAAAAGACCGCACTGATGGTCACCTGCACGTGGTCGTTGGTACCCGCCACCTTGGCAACCTGCACGCTAGTGTTAGCGGGCATCCCGGTCAGGCTGCAGGGCGGCGTGGAGGGTGCACCGTACACCGCCACGTACTTGGTCATGCACTCGAGGTCGGCGCTCACTTCGACCTTGCCCAGGGTCGAGTTCCAGGCCTGGCTGGCGACAAAGCGTGCGGCATCCCGGCTGCCCTGCAGCAAGCTGTTGTACTGGTAAAGCATTCGGCCGAATTCGCCGAAGGCCAGCAAGGTCAGGAGCAACAGCGGCAGGGTGATGGTGAATTCGACGATTGCCACCCCGTGCTGGCGCTGCGCACGCTTGAGCCGATGAAGTTCCATGACACGCTCCTAGGAGTCGGTGCTCGGTGTGCCACTGCCACTGATAAAGGTTTTGTACAACTGGATGATCTGCGGGCCGGAATCGTCTTGCGGTGTAGGCCCAGGCACACCGTCGCCTTCGCATTGCTTGACGAACTGGCCGAAGATCTGCGAATCCCCGCCCGAGTTGTCCGCTGGCTGCACTACGTAGAAGCAACCGAAACCGATGACCGGAATCGACGATGCCCCCGAGTTCTTGCCCGAACAGTCGCCCACCACGATCTTCAGCATCCGCCGCTCGAAAACTCCACCCGACTGGCAACCCGTACCGCCTGCGACACATGCGGCGGTCTGCGCGGCATAGTCGTTGTAGTCGAACAGCGGCGTGCCGCCAGCAGACAGGTTGCCATTGCTCGAAGTGACGACTTGGCCTTGGTGCTCCACCTTTTCAGTTGTGTCGTTGTACTTCATCGCCGGGTTGCTATAGCTCGTAACCAGATCGGGCGGATAGTCCGTGCTATTGAGCGACCCGGCGTACTCGCCGAAGCGAGTATTCAGGCCTTTCACAGCAGGGCCAACC
This sequence comes from Pseudomonas shirazica, assembly GCF_015168335.1. Taxonomy (NCBI): domain Bacteria; kingdom Pseudomonadati; phylum Pseudomonadota; class Gammaproteobacteria; order Pseudomonadales; family Pseudomonadaceae; genus Pseudomonas; species Pseudomonas shirazica. Next base: position 573,427 of record NZ_CP063456.1, on the reverse strand, counting down.
GTGTTGCCAGGCTTGGTAGCGGCGTTGTCACCGACATTTCGGCAAACCGAGGCGCCACCAGCCATGAGTTCGCCAACCGCCTTGCCGCCCGAGCCAAAATCGAGCAGCTGAAAATTGCCCGGGCCAATCGGGTCGCTGTCCTTGGAAGCTGATTTCAAGACCTCCAGGTCACCAAAGCGATACCCCCAGAACATGCCGGTATCCGGGGTGTATTTGGTCGGATCCCCACACACCAGCAGCGGCGCAAGATCACATGGACTGGTGGGGCTCGGCCCGGCGGTGGCAATCGCCGTCACGCTTTTGGTCCCCACGGTTCCTGTACCGATTGACTGGGCGAAGCTCCAGAAAAAGCCCGCCAGTGAGTAATTCGATACCGAGACCCGCACATAGGTGGCATTGGCCGGCCCGGGGAAGGAAAAAGGCCCATAGACATTGTCTGCCAACTCCACCACGGCAAATCCACCAGGGTTGCCGCCGATTGCCGTCAACAGCTCCGTGTTGCCAGCGGCCTTGGCATTTTCGTTGAGGGTGAAGAGCGCGGCTGCTCGTGTGGTACTGGCAGAATTGCCAGTGCCCATCACCTGGCTCAGGGTCTTGGCGCCACTGAGGGCGGCGGCGTCCACGGCATTCTGCAGTCGAGTCTTGTTCAACAACATGTGACCGCCATCGAGCACCAACGCTGCCATCATCAGTATCGCCAACAGGGCGATCACGATGATGACAGTTACTGCCCCCCGCTGTTGGCCTGGCGGCGCGGTGAACATCCGTTGAGCTCGAGGAGTCATGATTACGCCCTCAATCAGCGAGTTGAATCAGTGACTTGGATCTGGATCGGCTGACCGATCTGCTGCGCATCACCAGTCGTCCCCCGGTAGCTATTGATCACCTTCTCCAGTAAAGGCCCGTCAGAGCCAGCGGCCGGCACTTCAGTGCCTGGGTTGGCGGCTACCTGCTTGTCGGCAATCTGCTGGTAGGTGGTCTGGTAGACGCTGTAGCCCAACGGGCCAACGCGCCCTTCGTCGTACGACATACAACCCGACAACCCCGACAGCAGCACGCAACACACGATCATGCTTCTCATGCTGGTTCTCTCCGATCAATTCAGGTCATGGCCAAAGTTGCCACCGCTGACACCGAGGCTCACGGGGACCGCGCGCCCCGGCTCACTGCCCTTGGTCTTGCCGAGCAGGTAGAAGTCCAGGTCACTGGGCTCGACGAACTTCTCGGTGGGCAGGCGCACCGCCTTGGCATCCACAGGCTTGGCGAGGTGCGGCGTCACCAGGATCACCAGTTCGGTTTCACCGTTGATGAACGATTGGCTGCGGAACAGGTGCCCGAGTATCGGCAAGTCCCCCAGACCCGGGAAACGGCTGACGAAATCGCGAGTGTTTTCGCTGATCAAGCCGGCGATGGCAATGGTCTGGCCATTGCCCAGTTCGACCGTGGACTCTGCGCTGCGCTTGGTCAGCGACGGAATAACCTGGGAAACTCCATCGCCCAGGATGCTGCTGAGGCCCGTGTCGAGTACCAGCGAGTTAGCGTTGGAAAGCTCGCTCACCGAGACATTCAGGTTGAGGTTGATACGCCCGGAGTCGAGCACCACCGGCAGGAACTTCACGCCGACACCGAATTCCTTGTATTCGATGGTGATGCCATCATCCTCGGTGATCGGCACCGGGAACTCGCCACCAGAAATGAACTCCGCCTGCTGGCCGGTCAGCGTGGTGAGGGTGGGCTCGGCCAGCACCTTGGCCGAACCATTGTCCTTGGACGCCTCCAGCACCACGTTGAAGAGGAAATCGTCGGACAGGAACTGTGCGAACAAGCCTTTGCCGCCACCAATCAGCGAACCTGGCGAAAGAATCGACCCGCCACCTGGAGTCAGGCCCAGTCCTTGACCATTGTTGAACCCACCACCGCTCCAGTTGCCGGACGAGCCAAGGGCATTGAAGCGCACGTTGAGGTTCTTGATCAGGCTGCGCTGCATCTCTGCCACTTTCACTTCCAGCATCACCTGCTGGCTGCCACCGACGCTGAGCAGGTTGATCACCTCCAGCGACTGAGCCGGTGCCGCTTCGGCGGCTTCACCCTTGCCTTGCACCACACTCGAGGTCTGCGCGGCATAGGTCTTGGCCACTTTCATCGCTGTGTCCATGGCCGCGGCGCTGCGCACCTGACCACGCAGTACCAACGCGCCTTGTGCGCTGAACACCTCGATGTTCTCCTCGGGCAGCAGCTGGTGCAGTTTGGTCTTGAGCCCGGTGAGGTCATGCACAACCTCCACATCCATGGTCTCGATCAAGCGGTTGTTGCTGTCCCACAGCAATACGTTGGTAGTGCCGAGGGAACGGCCGAGCAGGTAGAGCTGGGTCGGGCTGGTGATCAGGATATCGGCGATATCCGGGTTGCCGACCGAAATTTTCCTCACCGGCGTACGAGCGCTGATCGTCCGCGACTTGTAGATGGGCACCTGGACCATGTTGGCGTTGGCCGCCGGCATGGCGCTGTATCCCGATCCCGGTTCTGCAGCCTGCGTCACGCCGACGAACAGCAGCTGCGTACCAAGCCCGCACAACAGGTACATCCCTAGTCTCTGCAAAGTATTCATACACAACTCCTTGCTAGGTATTCTTGTTCCTGCCGAACGTTAGCCATTCGGACGCCTGCCGCCTTAAAACCTTGCTTTCGCTACTTCAACTTCAGTCCCACGGATGATGGTGACCGCGCCACCGTCACTACTACGATTTACCACCGGTCTTGGTTGGGGTTTGAATGCTGGCGTTGCAGCCTTCACCGGCTCGACAGCGGCAACGGCTGGCGCCTGCTTCTGAGCGTCCAGCGGATTGCGCAGGGCCAGCTGCAACTTCCCTTCGGATTGCGCCCTGACCAGCACCTCGGCCTCTTTGGCCGACATTTCCAGGGTCACGGCACGTACCACCACCGGCTGGGTCTTGTCCGTCCCTGCAGTCTGGTCCACGGCCAATACCCGGAGGTCCTGGAGGATGGTTCTGGACTCAGCGTCGTTACTACCGCCATTGCTTTGCTTGGTCGCCAGAACATCGACCCGGTTACCCGGCAACAGGAACCCGCCCACCCCGACCACGTCATCCACACGCACCGAAATGGCGCGCTTGTCTGGAGCAATCAATGAAGCCAGGGTACTGCCACCCAGGTGCTCGGCAAGGCGAGCACTACGCAGCACATCGCCGCGCAACAGTGCGAAAGTGGCAATCTTGCCAACCACCTTTTCATTGCTGTCGAAGGCATCGTCGGGCACCGCATCCTTGGGCATGCGCACGATAGCGACCTGCTGGGCCTCGATCATCTGCCCGAACGGGATCTCCACCGTAGCGACCACCACGTTCTTCATGTTGTCATCCGGGGCGGCGTTGAGCCGACCATTGAGCCAGTTGTTGGCCATCCAGGCGGCGCCAAGCCCCAGGGTCAGGGAAACGGCAACCAAGGTCAGCGTACGGGCACTCATGTCTGCATCTCCTCATCCAAGGAAGTCGATCTGCACGAAGTAGCTTTGCCAAGCCCATTTCAGCTCCTGTGGCGACAGCGGACCATCGCCGCCCAGGTAACGCTGGCGGTCAAGCGCCATGTTCAGCAGGTCGCGAGGGTGGCAGGGCACCAGCGGCACGCCTTCGACCTCGTACAGCGCCTGTAGCGCGTAACGCAACAGCAGCGGGTCGTAAGCCAGGCCCAGGCGTTCGCATTCCTGACGCCAGATGCGTTCGTACTCATCGACTTTCAGGTAGCTGAACTGCAGCTTGTAGCCAATGCGCCGCAAGAAGGCTTCGTCAGCCAACTCCAGCGGGTTGAGGTTGGTGGAGAACACCAGCACCAGATCGAACGGCAGCTCGCAATGGCGCCCGCCACCCAGGTTGAGGAAGTCGCGCTTCTCTTCCATCGGCACGATCCAGCGGTTGAACAGCTCGGCCGGGGCCATGCGCTGGCGCCCCATGTCGTCGATGATGAACAGGCCATTGCTGGCCTTGAGTTGCAAGGAGGCCTGATACTGGCGGGTGCTCGGATCGAAACGGACATCCAGTTGCTCCATGCCCAGTTCGCCGCCAGTGATCACCACCGGGCGCTTACAGCGCACCAGCCGGCGATCGATGCCTTCGTTCAGCAACAGGCTGGTGGGTTGCCCCTCCTCCTCCAGGCGCTGATGCACCTGAGGGTCATACACCTCGATAACCGACTCATTGATTTCTATGGCATGCGGTACCCAGATGGCTTCGGCGAACAGACGAATCAACCGGCTGCTGACGTAGGTCTTCCCGGTGCCTGCGGGGCCGTAAATCATGATCGCGCGCCCGGAGTTCAACGCTACGCCCAGTTGATCGAGCATGCTCTCCGAGAGCACAACACCTGCGAAGGCCGAGTGCATGTCCTGCGTACTGATGCGGCCATGGTGGATGGTCTGCAGCTTGAGCAGGTCACGGTAGGTACTTACAGGGAAGGGCGCCGCGCCTATATAGCCGCTGCGCGCCAGTGCATCGCGAGCGGTGGCACGGCCGCGTTCGGTCAGGCCGTAGCGCAGCACCTGCCCCCCCGTTTGCACACCGACCTGGCCCAGTACTTCGACGCGGCCATCCTTGCGCAGAAAGGCCAACACTTCTTCTACCACCGCACCGGTCAGTGCCAGGCGCTCCACCAGGCGCGACAGGTCCAGCGTACCGGCGTCATGCAGGTGCTTGCACAGCAGATCAGCGAGAAAGCTTTCTGCCAGGCCAGTCTCACGGACTGTACGTGGCTGAGGTGCCAGGCTCTGCACTGCGTCCTTGTCACAGGCGCAGGCACCACTGTCTCTGAGTGCGTACATGGTTAGCCTCCCAGGCTATAGGCCAAGCGGTTGCCAAAAAAGGCTGACAAGGGTTCCGAGAAGAATTGCTATGGCGTATGGGAAAGGCTTTCCGGCCACTTCATCAGCCTGCGGTGCGAAATACGCCTGTGCTTTCAACATCAACCAGTAACGCGACAAGGTCATCGGTAACTGGCCACGCACTAGAATTAGTAGAAGACCACATAGACATCCGGCAATCAGGCTCAGGAGTGCCGCGCTGAGCGCGCCGTTCCAAGGAAGAAAAGCGCCGACCATAGCCATTAGTTTGACATCGCCGGCAGCCATCCCACCCAAGGCGTGCATTGGGAGAAAAATGGCGAAGCCAATCAGCAACCCCAGCAACCCATAACCGAAACCACTGATTCCGGCGGAGTAAGCCTGACCAGCCAAGCCCAACCCCAGCCCCACCAGAATCAGGAGGTTGGGAATGCGGTGGCGACGAAGGTCGCTCGCCACCGCTATACCCAGCAGCCCCATCAGCAAAACAGTCATAACCAACTGCTCTCTGGTCATCACCGCCTCTCCCTGCTGGATGATTATTTCTATTAGCACGCCGACCCTTTAATGGCAGTGCAGAGAGTCTGCATCTTTGTTTGCACTGCAGTTCCGAGACTAGTGAATATCCCAACAACAAGTGCCGTCACCAACCCACCAGCCACCGCATATTCCACAACGGTCAGGCCATCTTCATCTTTGACGAACTTCACGACCGAAGCCTTGATTGTTTGCAGAGTCATTTCGCTCACCTCGCTAAGGACATTATCTTTCTTCCCAGGCAGTGGCGGTTGCACTACCTGATGGGAATCCTAGTCAGGGGGAGACGACAGTCGTTAGGAGATTTTTGCGAATCGCTAGGACTTTTTTGCGGCCATTGGCCAGCATCCAAAAAGTGACAATGCCACCAGGAAAACAGGTAGCAAGCGTCAATATGAGAAGCACTTTCGTACGCATTTGCAGCCGGCTCAGGGAAAGGTTCTGGCACGTTTGTTCAAAGCCGACAAGCGGTCGTCATGATCAAAGACCAGCCTGACTGCGGAACCTGTCTAACATCAGGGTTTTACAAAACGCATAGAACCCCCTAAGCAAAAACGATCTAAGGTAATAACCAAATTGCTCGGCGACTTAATAATGTTTTGACAATACTGCTGCTCGTAGGGAAACTCCCCAGCATAAGGTTAAGTCACGATGTCTAACCCGGGCACAAAGCCGCTGCTGTTGTGGTTCGATCTGACACGCGATCATTCCACCGAAGCGCTTATGGCACAGTTCAGTCATGTCTGCGATTGCAAACTGGCGAAGGCCGTGGCGCATTCCGAACGCCAGCAGGCAGACATGATCTGCATGCATTTCGATCGTCCCGACACGCTCAACCTCAACCTGCTGCTGGAAGTGAAACGCAACTCACCGTCCATACCGATCACCATGTTCACCGTGCAGCACTCCGAAGAGCTGGCTGTCTGGGCCATGCGTTCGCGGGTCTGGGAGTATCTGGTATTGCCGCTGACAAGCGGTGAGAAAAGTCGCTACATCGATGTCCTCAAGCAGCTTTGCGACATACGCCGCGCCAGCAAGACCTCAGGCAATGCGCAGCGCATCGACCACCTTCCCTCTTTGCCGGACAGCATTCGCCTGACCGGCGAACACCACAAGCACCAGGCGCTCAGCAAGGTCATGCCATACATCGACCAGCATTTTCGCGAATGCATCGACCAAAAGGACATCGCACAGCGCTGCGGCATGACCACGGCCCGCTTCAGCCGCCTGTTCAAGGAAGTCAACGGCGTTGGGTTTCTGGATTACATCCTGAGCAAGCGCATGAACCTGGCCATGGACCTGCTCGTCAACAGCCAGATGCCGATTACCAGCATCGGCTATGAGGCCGGCTTCAAGGACCCATCCTACTTCGCCCGTGCCTTCAAGCAGGTCAGCAACTGCACGCCCAGCGAATACCGCCAGGCCCGCCAGCTCGAAGCGACGGCCAGCGAAACCGAGCCCTTGAAAGATACCAATGCAGCCGTGGCAGACAATTTGTTGCAGGGTGCGGGGACTCAAAAGTATCGCTGAAGCACTACCCGTTCATATGCGCTTGAAATATTGACTGCCATCGCTATGCGAGCCAGTTCAAGGGTGCCCTGGCCAATTGAGTAACTACCCCGCGCCTGCAACCAAACCAGAATGTCGGCAAGATGCCAGAGAGCAGTGCTGCCATCGTGCACGGGGGCAGGGAAGTTATGTGAATGCGCCAACATTAATTTCCGCATGTTTTGCCGAGATACGCCTATGATTTCAGCCACATCGGATAGCCCTACAAGATCGGGGGTCGCTTCGATAAGGCGAGCGCCTGGCACCACTCTGCAAACATCTCTCAAAGCGCTCTCGATAGCCTCTTTCGCAGTAGGGGACTCGCGGATGAAGGCAAGCGCCAAGCGGCCCGGTTGACCTACGCCAACCACCGCATCATCGCATCCGCCTTCAGCCAGACGCTCCAGTAGCGCATCGGTGTCTTCGTTTTCGCTCAATTGATACTTGAGGGTGAACTCATATTCCACTGCTTCTACTCCTCTCCGGCATTTGGTGCGCCTAAGGCAACTTTGCTGCCCGAACAGTTATCAACCACACGCCTCAGCTGACGCGCCAAATTGCCAGGGCTCCTCGGGGTGCTCCAGATACTGGTAATGCAAAACTCCCCACACCGACAATGGGCATCGTTCCACGGGCAGTACATTTTCCCCCAACAATGCCCCCCACCCACCACTACTCTCCATCCCTTTGACTCAGCGTGCCTCAAGGCCTGCTCAACCTCCTTCCTGGCGTGACTGGGGCGTGACATCAGATTTTCTCCAGTGTGGACTTGCATGCCAAAGGTTGTCAAATGACAACCACCCAATCGGCAAGCGTGCACGCCACACTACAGAATTGATGATGCTGGGAGTCGCTGTAAGTAACTGTTGGGAATTTTCCTACGCGGAATCGAGACTTCGACCCGAAGAATGTTTTAGAGGCCCGTAGAAGCAAGCAGTGCTATCAGAGCAACCCGTCCGCCTGCAACAACGTCTCCAGGCAATGCTCCTGCACCCCGTAAAACGCCTTGAGCTGTCCGATCTTCTCCAGCAACGCGCCGTTGTCCCCTGCCTGGCGCCGCTTCACCGCAAGAATCATCTTGTTCTTGTTGGTGTGCTCCAGCGAAATGAACTCGAACACCTTGGTCTCGTACCCGCAAGCTTCCAGGTACAGCGCGCGCAGGCTGTCGGTCAGCATTTCGGCCTGCTGGCCCATGTGCAGGCCGTACTGCAGCATCGGTTGCAACAACCCCGGGCTGTGCAGTTGCGGGCGGATCTGCTTGTGGCAGCACGGCGAGCACATGATGATCGCGGCGTTGCAGCGGATGCCGGTGTGGATGGCGTAGTCGGTGGCGATGTCGCAGGCATGCAGGGCAATCATCACTTCGATGGCCTCGGGCACCACGCTACGCACGTCACCACACTGGAACTCCAGGCCCGGGTGCTCCAGACGCAAGGCGGCGGCGTTGCACAGATCGACCATGTCCTGGCGCAGCTCGACGCCGGTTACCTGTGCTTCGCGGCCCAGGCTATTGTGCAGGTAGTCGTGAATGGCAAAGGTCAGGTAGCCCTTGCCTGAGCCGAAGTCGGCCACCCGTAGCGCCTGCTCCGCCGGCACCGGTGCACTGGCCAGGGCGTGGTCGAAGACTTCGATGAACTTGTTGATCTGCTTCCACTTGCGCGACATCGACGGTATCAGCGCGCCTTGTGCGTCAGTCACGCCGAGGTCCCGCAGGAACGGCCGTGAAAGCTCCAGATAGCGCTTCTTCTCGCGGTCATGGCCGCTGCGACTGGCAGCTTCGCGTGGCGCCTGTGCGCCGTGGCGCTGGAGCATGGGCTTGCCCTTCTTGCTGAAGGTCAACTGCACTTCACCGTCGGCATCGAACAGGTGCGCGTTGCGGAAGCTGTCCGGTAGCAGCTCGGCGACCAGCGCCTGGGCCTGCTCCAGCGCCAGATTGCGGGTGATGTCGCGGGTCTGGTGGCGATAGACCAGCGACAGGCACGGCTGGCCCTTGACCTGCAGCGGCTTGGCAATGATCCGTTGCAGGGTCTGGTCGGCACCGACATGGCGCGCCAATACCAGTTTGACCAGGGTATTGCCATGCAGGGCGGCGGTCAGCAGGTCGAGAAACTGGGTGCGCGCATCCGGCGCGGATGGGGCAGAAGAACTGGCGGACATGGAAAAACGGTGCCTCGGATAGCGGGGAGCGCATGGCGCAATGCACGCATTCTACAGGGTGGCTAACTTCCTGTGGGAGATCGCCCAGTCCTTTGGGCTGCGCTGTCGCGTAGGGAACTGAATTCGCAAGCGGTACGCGTACCCTGTGGGAGCGGCTTTAGCCGCGAAGAATCCAACGCGGTGCATGGCCCCGGCTGCGCCGGTGTTCGCGGCTAAAGCCGCTCCTACAGGGGGCGCGTCAAGCCATCGGGGTTCGGCTCAATCGAGAATCACCAACCGGTTGGGCAACTCGTTACGTGCATGGGTAGGCGGCACATGTTCGCTGAGCAGTTCGCCGCATGCCTCGATGCACTCGACAAACCCCTGCAAGGTGCGGCCCTGGCGTACCTGTTCGGCAAGGCGGGCGACGATGGCCGCGCGGGCGGTGGCATCCAGATGGCGCTCGATACCGCGGTCGACCAGGATCTCCACATGCCGCTCCGCCTCGCTGACGAAGATCAGTACGCCCGTGGCACCGGCAGTGCGCTGCAGGTTCTGTTCGCGAAACTGCTGGCGGGCCAGGCGCGAAGCACGCCAGCGGCGCAGGGCCCGGGGGATCACCCAGCCGGCCAGGCGTGGGCTGCGCAACAGCAGACACAAGCCTACGAACAGCAGCACATTGGCCACCAGCAAGCCACGCACTCCGGGCCAACCCAGCAGCCAGTGCAACAGGGCCGGCACGGCCAGCGCCAGCACGGCGGCCCAGAACAACGGCCAGTAGGCATAATCGTCGGCCCGGCGGGCCAGCACCGTCACCAGTTCGGCATCGGTGCGCCGTTCGGCACGGGCAATGGCTTCGGCGATCTGGCGCTGATGGTATTCATCGAGGGGGGTCATGCCATCGGTCTCTTGAGCGTTCTTATAGTTGTTCTCCCGGCATTCGGGGCTTCATCCGCAGGCGACATATTCAGGCATAATCCGCCGCTGGAAGAAATGCCTGCAAATCGTACAACAATAGCCGCCTGAAAACTTCGGCCGCGCGCGTATCACCGTGGATACGGCACAGGCCTCACAACGGAATTGATGATGAAACTGTCTTTGCTGGGCCTGGCCATGGGCCTTGCCAGTCAGGCGGCACTCGCCGCCCCCTCCGCCCCGCCCCTGCAGGACAAGCAGGCGTTCATCGACCATCTGATCAGCCAGATGACCGAAGCCGAGAAGATCGGCCAACTGCGCCTGATCAGTATCGGGCCGGAAATGCCCAAGGATAAGATCCGCGAGGAAATTGCCGCCGGGCGCATCGGCGGTACCTTCAACTCACGCACGGCCCCCGAGAACCGCCCCATGCAGGACGCGGCGATGCGTAGCCGGCTGAAGATTCCGATGTTCTTCGCCTACGACACCGTCCACGGCGAACGCACCATTTTCCCGATCGGCCTGGGCATGGCCGCGACCTGGGACATGGACGCCGTCGCCAAGGTCGGCCGCACCGCCGCCATCGAAGCCGCGGCGGACGCCCTGGACATGACCTTCGCACCGATGGTCGACATCGCCCGCGACCCGCGCTGGGGCCGCACCAGTGAAGGCTTCGGCGAGGACACCTACCTGACCTCGAAGATCGGCCAGGTGATGGTCCGCTCGTTCCAGGGCAGCAGCCCGGCCAACCCCGACAGCATCATGGCCATCGTCAAGCACTTCGCCCTGTATGGCGCGGTGGAAGGCGGGCGCGACTACAACACGGTCGATATGAGCCTGCCGAAAATGTACAACGACTACCTGCCACCCTATCGCGCCGCGCTCGACGCTGGTGCCGGCGGAGTGATGGTGGCGCTGAACTCGATCAACGGCGTGCCGGCCACCTCCAACACCTGGCTGATGAACGACCTGCTGCGCAAGGAGTGGGGCTTCAAGGGCGTGACCATCAGCGACCACGGTGCCATCCAGGAACTGATCCGCCATGGCGTCGCCCGCGACGGGCGCGAAGCCGCCAAGCTGGCGATCAAGGCCGGCATCGACATGAGCATGAACGACACCCTGTACGGCGAAGAGCTGCCAGGCCTGCTGAAGTCTGGCGAAGTGACCCAGGCCGAACTGGACCAGGCAGTGCGCGAAGTGCTGGGTGCCAAGTACGACATGGGCCTGTTCAAGGACCCGTACGTGCGCATCGGCAAGGCCGAAACCGACCTGAAGGACTACTACGGCAACGACCGCCTGCACCGCGACGCCGCACGTGACGTGGCGCGCCGCAGCCTGGTGCTGCTGGAAAACCGCAACCAGACGCTGCCGCTGAAAAAGGCCGGCACCATCGCCTTGGTCGGCCCACTGGCCGATGCCCCGATCGACATGATGGGCAGCTGGGCTGCCGACGGCAAACCGATGCACTCGGTGACCGTGCGCGAAGGCCTGCGCCGCGCCGTGGAGGGCAAGGCCAAGCTGGTCTACGCCAAAGGCTCCAATGTCACCGGCGACAAGGCGATGTTCGATTACCTGAACTTCCTCAACTTCGATGCTCCGGAAATCGTCGACGACCCGCGCCCGCCTGCGGTGCTGATCGACGAGGCGGTGAAGGCGGCGAAGCAGTCCGATGTGGTGGTGGCAGTGGTCGGCGAATCCCGCGGCATGTCCCACGAGTCGTCGAGCCGCACCACCCTGGAAATCCCGGCCAGCCAGCGGGAGCTGATCAAGGCCCTGAAGGCCACCGGCAAGCCGCTGGTGCTGGTGCTGATGAACGGCCGCCCACTGTCGATTGCCTGGGAACGCGAGCAGGCCGACGCCATTCTGGAAACCTGGTTTGCCGGTACCGAAGGCGGCAACGCGATCGCCGACGTACTGTTCGGCGATTACAACCCGTCCGGCAAGCTGGCCATCACCTTCCCGCGTTCGGTCGGGCAGATCCCGATGTACTACAACCACACCCGTATCGGCCGGCCCTTCACACCGGGCAAGCCGGGCAACTACACCTCGCAGTACTTCGAAGAGCCCAATGGCCCGCTGTACCCGTTCGGCTATGGCCTGAGCTACAGCAGCTTCGAGCTGTCGGGGCTGAAGCTGTCGAACAAGGACCTCAAGCGTGGCGACACGCTGGAAGCCAAGGTGACGGTGAAGAACACCGGCAAGGTGGCAGGCGAGACCGTGGTGCAGCTGTACCTGCAGGATGTATCGGCATCGATGAGCCGCCCGGTGAAGGAACTGAAGAACTTCCAGAAGCTGATGCTCAAGCCTGGCGAGTCGCGCACGTTGAGCTTCCGCATCAGCGAGGAAGACCTGAAGTTCTACAATGGCCAACTGCAGCGAGTTGCCGAGCCGGGGGAATTCAATGTACAGGTCGGGCTGGATTCCCAGGCGGTACAGCAGCAGAGCTTTGAACTGCTGTAACTGACTGGTTTTGCCTGTACCGGCCTCTTCGCGGGCTTGCCCGCGAAGAGGCCGGCCCTGATATCCCATTCATCCGGATCCGCCCCATGCCCTTTTCCGTTCGCGCCCTGCGTCTGGGGCTGATCTCCCTGCTGATCGTGCTGGGCACCGCCCTCAGCGCCGGCTGGGCCATGCACCAGGCCAAGCGCCAGGCCATGGAAGCCGACGCCCAGCGTGCCAGCCAGCAGTTGGGCCTGTATGCCAATGCCCTGCACACGCTGATCGACCGCTACCGCGCCCTGCCCGCCGTGCTGGCGCTGGACCCGGAACTGATCGCCGCCCTGCGCGGCCCGGTCAGCGAACCGGTGCAGGACGCCTTGAACCGCAAACTCGAACGCATCAACGGCGCTGCCAACTCCTCCACCCTCGAACTGCTCGACCGCACCGGCCTGGCCATCGCCGCCAGCAACTGGCGGCTGCCCAGCAGCTATGTGGGCTCCAACTACGGTTTCCGCCCCTACTTCAAGCAAACCCGCAGCCAAGGCAGTGGCCGCTTCTACGCCGTGGGCGTGACCAGTGGCGTGCCGGGCTACTTCCTCGCCAGCGCGGTGAACGACGAGCATGGCCGCTTCCTCGGCGCCATGGTGGTTAAGCTGGAGTTCCCCGAACTGGAGCGCGAGTGGCGCCAGGGCAGCGACATCCTGCTGGTCAGCGATGCCCGTGGCATCACCTTCATCGCCAACCAGGACGGCTGGCGCTACCGCGAGCTGCAGCCGCTCAATGGTGCCGACCGTGCCGAACTGGCCGAAACCCGTCAGTACGACAAGCAACCGCTGGTGCCGCTGCAGCACCAGGTGCTGACCCGCTTTGCCGCCAACAGCACCCTCAGCCGCGTGCAAGGCCCGGAGGGTAGCGCCGAGTACCTGTGGGAAAGCCTGCCGCTGGAAAGTGAAAACTGGACCTTGCATCTGCTGCGCAAGCCGCAGGTGGCCGCCGACGGTCGCAATGCCGCCCTCGGCGCCGCCGCCGTATGGCTGAGCCTGGTGTTCGCTGCGCTGTTCGTCAGCCAGCGCCTGCGCCTTGCCCGCCTGCGCCAGCGTAGCCGGGAGGAGCTCAAGCGCCAGGTCGAGGAACGCACCCGTGAGCTGCGCACCGCCCAGGAGGGGCTGGTGCAATCGGCCAAGCTGGCGGCGCTTGGGCAAATGTCGGCGGCCATGGCCCATGAAATCAACCAGCCGCTGACCACCCAGCGCATGCAGCTGGAAACCCTGCGTCTGCTGCTCGACCATGGCCGATATGACGAAGCACGCCAGGCACTGGAGCCGCTGGAGCAGATGCTCACGCGCATGGCCGCGCTCACCAGTCACCTGAAAACCTTCGCCCGCAACAGCCCGGTCGGCCTGCGCGAACGCCTCGACCTGGCCACCGTGGTCGACCAGGCACTGCACCTGCTGGAGGCGCGTATTCGCAGCGAAGAAGTGGAGGTAGCCCTGTACCTGGCGCGCCCGGCCTGGGTGCGCGGCGATGCCATTCGCCTGGAGCAGGTGCTGATCAACCTGCTGCGCAATGCCCTCGACGCCATGGCCGACAAGCGCTACAAACGCCTGGAGATCCGCATCGAGCCCGACGGCGAGCTATGGCGCCTGAGCGTGCTGGATTCGGGTGGCGGCATTGCCGAGGCCAACCTGGCCAAGGTCTTCGACCCATTCTTCACCACAAAGCCGGTGGGTGAAGGCCTTGGGCTGGGGCTAGCCATTTCCTACGGCATCGTCCACGAGGCCGGCGGCAAGCTGCAGGCCGAAAACCTGCCTGGCGGCGCGCGCCTTAGCCTTACCCTGCCCCGTGACCTGGAGCCTGCATGTTGAATTCAGTGATCGTCGTCGATGATGAAGCCAGTATCCGCACCGCGGTCGAGCAATGGCTGAGCCTGTCGGGCTTCAGCGTGCAACTGTTCGCCCGCGCCGAAGAATGCCTGGCACACCTGCCACGGCACTTTCCCGGGGTGATCATCAGCGATGTACGCATGCCGGGCATGGATGGCCTGCAGTTGCTCGAACGCCTGCTGGCGGACGACCCCGACTTGCCGGTGATCCTGCTGACCGGCCACGGCGATGTGCCCATGGCAGTGGAAGCCATGCGCAGCGGGGCCTACGACTTCCTGGAAAAACCCTTTACCCCGCAGCACCTGCTGGGCAGCCTGCGCAGGGCCCTGGAAAAGCGCCAGCTGGTCTTGGAAAACCGCCGGCTGCACGAGCAGGCCGATCTCAAGTCACGCCTGGAAGGCACACTGCTGGGTATGTCCCAGGGCCTGCAACAGCTGCGTCGGCAAGTGCTGGACCTGGCCAGCCTGCCGGTCAATGTGCTGATCCGCGGCGAAACCGGCAGTGGCAAAGAGCGCGTGGCCCGCTGCCTGCACGATTTTGGCCCGCGCGCCGACAAGCCGTTCGTCGCCCTCAATTGTGCAGCCATCCCCGAGTCGCTGTTCGAGGCCGAGCTGTTCGGCCATGAAAGCGGCGCCTTTACCGGCGCCCAGGGCAAGCGCATCGGCAAGCTTGAGTACGCCAACGGTGGCACGGTGTTCCTCGACGAAATCGAAAGCATGCCACTGGCCCAACAGGCCAAGCTGCTGCGGGTGATCCAGGAACAGAAGCTGGAACGCCTGGGTGCCAACCAGAGCATCAGCGTCGACCTGCGCATCATTGCCGCGACCAAGCCCGACCTGCTCGAAGAAGCCCGCGCCGGGCGCTTTCGCGAAGACCTTGCCTATCGCCTGAACGTGGCCGAGTTGCGCCTGGCGCCATTGCGTGAACGGCGTGAGGACATTCCACTGCTGTTCGAGCACTTTGCCCGTGCCGCCGGCGAAAAGCTTGGTCGCGCAGCCCCGCCCCTGTCGGGCGCGCAACTGGCGCAGCTGCTGTCGCATGACTGGCCGGGCAACGTGCGTGAGCTGGCCAACGCGGCGGAGCGGCATGCATTGGGGCTGGGCTCGCCGAACATCGAGGTGACGCCTGCCGGGCAGTCGTTGAGCGAACAGATGGAAGCGTTCGAGGCGCAATGCCTGCGCGCGGCGCTGCGCCAGCACGGCGGCGAAATCAAGGCGGTGATGGAGGCCTTGCAGCTGCCGCGGCGCACGCTGAACGAAAAGATGCAGCGGCATGGGTTGGTGCGCGAGGACTTCATCGGGCGGGAATGAGCGGAAATCCGCTTATCTCGCTCAATCAGCAAGCAAAAAACCGCTCATTAATCTGATTTTCCTGGGCTGCTTTGCAGCCCTTCGCGGGCACGCCCGCTCCCACAAGGAAATGCTCCACGTCAGGAATAACGCGGCTTCTGTGGGAGCGGGCGTGCCCGCGAAGGGGCGCACAGCGCCCCCATTTGAAGCCCAATGCACCCATTTGGCACACCTTCTGCAATCACCTGTGCAAGCTGCGCCACGGCGCGCTCCACAAAAACAACGAGAAGGTATCCCTGATGGATAATGCCACCTCCCTGCCAGCCGGGGCGTCCACCGCGCCTGCCACAGAAAAAACCACCGCCAGCCGCCTGAAGTCGATCTTCAGCGGGTCCATCGGCAACATGGTCGAATGGTACGACTGGTACGTCTACGCCGCATTCTCGCTGTACTTCGCCAAGGCCTTCTTCCCGGCCGGCGACTCCACCGCACAATTGCTCAATACCGCCGCGATCTTCGCAGTGGGCTTCCTCATGCGCCCGATCGGTGGCTGGCTGATGGGCCTGTACGCCGACCGCAAAGGCCGCAAGGCCGCATTGATGGCCTCGGTGCTGCTGATGTGCGCCGGCTCGCTGGTCATCGCCCTGACCCCAGGCTACGAAACCATCGGCGTCGCCGCACCCATCCTGCTGGTCATTGCACGCCTGATGCAGGGCCTGTCGGTGGGTGGTGAATACGGCACCTCGGCCACCTACCTCAGCGAAATGGCCAGCAAGGACCGCCGTGGCTTCTTCTCCAGCTTCCAGTACGTGACCCTGATCTCCGGCCAGCTCATCGCCCTGGCGGTACTGATCGTCCTGCAACAGACCCTGACCACCGAGCAGCTGTATGCCTGGGGCTGGCGCGTACCGTTCGTGATCGGTGCACTGTGCGCCGTGGTGGCCCTGTACCTGCGTCGCGGCATGGAAGAAACCGCCTCCTTCACCAAGAAGGAAAAGGCCAAGGAAAGCCTGATGCGCACCCTGCTGCGCCACCCCAAGGAGCTGATGACCGTGGTCGGGCTGACCATGGGCGGCACCCTGGCCTTCTACACCTACACCACCTACATGCAGAAGTACCTGGTCAACACCGTTGGCATGAGCATCAGCGACTCGACCACCATCTCGGCCGCCACGCTGTTCCTGTTCATGTGCCTGCAGCCGGTGATCGGCGGCCTGTCCGACAAGATCGGTCGACGCCCGATCCTGATCGCCTTCGGCGTGCTCGGCACCCTGTTCACCGTACCGATCCTCAGCACCCTGCACACCATCCAGACCTGGTGGGGCGCGTTCTTCCTGATCATGGCGGCGCTGATCATCGTCAGCGGCTACACCTCGATCAACGCCGTGGTCAAAGCCGAGCTGTTCCCTACCGAAATCCGCGCCCTGGGCGTGGGCCTGCCGTACGCGCTGACCGTGTCGATCTTCGGCGGCACCGCCGAGTACGTGGCCCTGTGGTTCAAGAGCGCCGGCATGGAGAGTGGCTTCTACTGGTACGTGACCGCCTGCATCGCCTGCTCGCTGCTGGTTTACGCAACCATGAAGGACACCAAGCAGCACTCGCGGATTACCACTGAGTGAGTGTGAGCTTGCGGTAATCAAGAAGGGCGCCCCGTTGTCGGGGCGCCTTTTTTCATACATGCGAATGCGTCATGCAATCCAGGTGTACGGTTTGAGGGCTCCAGCGCATGCGAGACGCACCGCGCGGACGGCGCTTGATTTGAGCAACAGCGCAAACATCAAGCCATACCTCCGAAGCCTTCTGATGAGCCGATTAGAAATCCTATTCGGCTCACCATGTGAGCCGAATAGCCCAATTAATCGGCTTACTGGTATCGGAAAGCAGGCTCAGGACATCTCCAACGCCTGACGCGGCTCACGGCGCTGGTACCAGGTGGCCATCAGCACCACTACCAGCAACACCCCGCCCAGCACCGCCGAAGAGCCGACCGTGCCGAAGTCCAGGCCGCCCTTCTCGTGGGGCTTGGTGAGGAAGTCGCCCAAGGTGGCGCCGAACGGGCGGGTAAGCACGAACGCGACCCAGAACAACACCACGCCAGGGATGCGTGTCCAGTAGCGGGCCACCACTACCAAGGCGATGGCACTGCCTATCAACAGTGCGCCACCGGCAAAACCGAGCCCCGAGTCATCGGCCAGGTAATCGCCCAGCGCCGTGCCGAGGGTGTTGGAAAACAAGATCGCCACCCAGTAGAACAATTCCCCCGTGCGGTTCTTGATGCGGGTGACATCCAGCGGGTTGCCGCTCAGGCGCCATACCAGGAAGGTCAGCAGCAAGATGCCGATGAGGATGGCCGAACCCGCGGCGTAGCCCAGGCCCAGGGTGCGGTCCATGAAGTCGGACATGGTGGTGCCGGCGGTGCTGGTGGAGAGGATCACCAGCCAGTACAGCATCGGGTGGTAGCGGCGCGAGTACAGCTGGCCGAGCAAGGTCAGCAGGAACACGCTGACAAGCAGCAACGAACTGAGGGCATAGCCGATGTTCAGGGTCATCGACAGCAAATCCCCCGCCGTTTCGCCAAGGGTGGTAGCGCAGATCTTCATGACCCAGAAGGCCAAGGTGATTTGCGGAAGTTTGTTCATTGTTGTGCCGCTCCGGTTTGAGGTGCGGCGATGGTGCTGAGCTGCATTTGAAAAATCGGTTGGTGATGTATGAAAAATGCGTTCAGCAGCCTTCAATGACAAATTTTTCATCCTTAACGCCCCATTAATTCCACCGCCTCAAGCTGAAATGGCTGGCAGAACGTCGGCGCATGGGCGGACACATCCTGAGCCAGAACCGCTGCCCGAGCCACAAGATGCACGCCAACACATATCGAACTATTCGATTTTTAAGCACTACTATTTGCGCTTTTTAATCAAATTAATCGGCGTAGGATTAAACCCATAGAAACAAAACAACCTCAAAAACCCCTGGAGCAACGACCATGAAAAACAAACTGATCCTTACCCTGGCCCTCTCGGTTTTCGCTGCTGGCGCTTTCGCCGAAGATGGCTTCAACCGCACCAACGCCCACACCTTCGCAGCGACCCAGAGCCAATCCGCTGCCTACGCTGAAGATGGTTTCGACCGTACTGGCGGCCAGCGCTTCGCTGAAGATGGCTTCGACCGCACTGGTGGCCAGCGCTTCGCCGAAGACGGCTTCGACCGCACCGGTGGCCAGCGCTTCGCCGAAGACGGCTTCGACCGCACCGGTGGCCAGCGCTTCGCCGAAGACGGCTTCGACCGCACTGGTGGTCAACGCTTCGCCGAAGACGGCTTCGACCGCACTGGTGGCCAGCGCTTCGCCGAAGACGGCTTCAACCGCACCAACGCCCACCGCATCAGCTGATCCCTGATGCGAGCACCCAGCCCGGCTTCGGCCGGGCTTGATCATTTTCAGGCGGGCACAGGCTTGGCACACTAGGCGCCTTGTCCACCAGGAGGTAGGGCCAGCAAGCCCAGCACAGATGTATTACTACGAACCCGCAAAAGGCCACGGCCTGCCCCACGACCCGTTCAACGCCATCGTCGGCCCCCGCCCTATCGGCTGGATCTCCTCACAGGACCGCGAAGGCCGCCTGAACCTGGCGCCCTACAGCTTCTTCAACGCCTTCAACTACATCCCGCCAATCATCGGTTTCTGCAGCGTCGGGCGCAAAGACAGCCTGAACAACATCGAGCAGACCGGCGAGTTCGTCTGGAACCTGGCCACTCGCACGTTGGCCGAGCAGATGAACCAGAGCTGCGCACCGGTTGCCGCCGAGGTAAGCGAATTCGAATTGAGCGGCCTCACCGCCACGCCATCGAGCATCGTCAATGTGCCGCGTGTCGGCGAAACCCCAGTGGCCTTCGAGTGCAAGGTCAGCCAGATCGTCCAGCTCAAGCGGGCCGACCAGGAACTGGTGCCCAGCTGGTTGATCCTGGGTGAAGTGGTGGCGGTGCACATTGCCGAGCACCTGTTGAAGAACGGTATCTACGATACCGCTGCCGCCGAGCCGATCCTGCGTGGTGGTGGCCCGGCAGACTATTTCGAGCTGGGCAACCTGTTCAAGATGGCCCGCCCACCGGCCTGATCACCAGATCAGCTCACCCTCTTCGCTGACGCCCTGCAGGCGTTGCAGCTCGGCCGTGGCCGCTTCATCGGCGGCCACGGCGCCCTTGAACACCTGGCCGTCGAGAATCTTGTGAAAGCGCGGCGCGCCGCCCATGCCCAGGGCCTTGACTGCGATGGCCGCGTTGTAGCCGCCACCTTCCACCGGGACCATCGCCGAAACCGCTTCGAAATGCGGGAATTCCCTACGTGCCATGTTGCTATCTACCTGGTTGATCAAGGGCAGCATCTTACCCTATTCACCTGTACCGGCCCTATCGCCGGCAAGCCAGCTCCCACAGGTGCTGCACCGCTCTCGAAACCTGCGATAAACCTGTGGGAGCTGGCTTGCCGGCGATGAGGCCAGAATAGGCAACACCTCAATCAAAGGTATGCAGATCCAGGCTGCTGACCACCTGCGCCTGTACCAACTCACCAAACACTTCCAGCGTTGGCGAAGCAAAATAGCCACTCATCGCCTGCTGGTCTTGCCAGCTGCCACTGAGCAACCATAAATCGGCATCAGCCTGCGAACGCTGCACCGAAAAACTCAGGCAGCCCGGTGCCCGCAACGAGGGCTCGAGCAGGTCACGCAGGCGCGCGCCCAGCTCCGCCGAGCGCCCGCTGCTGGCACGGATGAAAGCAAGGTGGGTGACCGGTTGTGTCGGGGTCATTGCACAATCTCCTTGAAGCAGGCGGACGAAAAAGCCAGGCTGCCAAGGTTAGGGCCTCGCCCGCGCGACGCGTTAGGCCATTACTGCACGCCGATTGCCTGATCCTGCAGCGCGGCAGGATCAGGCAATCGGCGTGCAGCTTTTGACTAGCGCCCGCCATTGCCCAAACCTATGCTGCGTCGGTCAGCAGAGGAAAGCCATCATGACTATCGCCACGTCCATCGACCCAAGCCTGGAACTGCAACGCCAGGAGCTGGCCGAGCTGATCCGCCGCCACGCCGGGGAGCCTCATGGCCCGGCATCGGCCATCGATGACCTGTACCTGGTGCGCTACACCGAAAACGTGCGCTCGGTACCGACCCTGGCGCAACCCGCGCTGTGCATCCTCGCCCAGGGCAGCAAAAGCCTGTTCCTGGGTGACGAGCAGTACGCCTACGACCCGCTGCACTACATGGTGGTCTCGGTAACCTTGCCGCTTAGCGGCGTAAAGCTCGACGCCAGCCCCGAGCACCCGAGCCTTGGCCTGCGCATGGACCTGGACCCAGCCGAAATAAGCCAACTGATCGCCGAAAGCGGGCCGATGCTGGTGCCCAACCGGCCTTCCGGTCGTGGCTTGTATGTGGAGAGAACCGACGCCGCGTTGCTCGACGCCTTGCTGCGGCTGATACGCCTGCTGGACACCCCGCGCGACATCGCGATGCTGGCGCCGCTGTTCCGCCGGGAGATTCTGTACCGTCTGCTGCGAGGGCCGCAGGGCTATCGGTTGTACGAAATTGCCTTGGCCAACAGCCAGACCCACCGCGTTTGTCAGGCCATCACCTGGCTCAACCAGAACTACCAGCGGCCTTTGCGCATCGAGGATCTGGCGCGTGAAGTCAACCTCAGCACCTCGACCTTGCACCACCGGTTCAAGGCCGTGACGTCGATGAGCCCGTTGCAGTACCAGAAGCAACTGCGCCTGCAGGAGGCGCGGCGATTGATGCTCAATGACGGCCTCGAGGCAGCGGTGGCGGCCTACCGGGTGGGGTATGAAAGCCCGTCACAGTTCAGCCGTGAATACAGCCGGCTGTATGGCGCGCCGCCGATTCGTGATGTGGCCAGATTGCGGGCGACTGCTGGCTGAAGTTTTGAACGGCAGTACCGGCCCTTTCGCGGGCTCGCCCGCTCCCACAGGTACAGCACAATACTCAAAGCCTGTGCAAAAACCTGTGGGAGCGGGCAAGCCCGCGAAAGGGCCGATACTGGCAATAGATTTACTTCAACCCGACACAGCCCCCTGCCACTGATTCTGGTCAACCTGGATCAAAGTCGGCCCCTTGCGCTCCACTGCCTGCCCCAACGCCACCTGCAGCTGCGCCACATCTGCCACCTGCTCCGCCGCCGCGCCCAGGGCCCGCGCCACACCGATGAAGTCCGGCGTATGTATATCCACCCCGACCGGCTCGATAGCCCGGTTGACCATGTACTTCTTGATTTCCTCGTACCCCTGGTTGTTCCACAGCAGCACGATCAGCGGCACCTGCGCTTCCACCGCGCTGGCCAGCTCCGGCAAGGTGAACTGCAAACCGCCATCACCAATCAGGCACACCGCAGGGGCACGCTCACCGACCTGCTCCGCGCTGCCCAGCCAGGCGCCCATGGCCGCCGGCAATGCGTAACCCAAGGTGCCGTAGCCGGTCGATGCGTTAAACCAACGGCGTGGCTGGTCCATGTCCAGGGTCAGGTTGCCGGTGTACACCGGCTGGGTCGAATCGCCCACCAGAATGGCATTGGGCAGACGCTCGAGAATCGCACTCAGCAGACGCGTCTGGCTCAAGGTCGGCTGGTCCCAACCCGCCGCCAGTGCCTGGCGCAGCTTGGCCACCCGGGCCTCGCCCCACGTGCTCTCACGCACGGATTGCGGCAGCGCCTGCAAGGCACCGAGCAGCGCCTCGGCGGCCAGTTCGGCATCGGCCACCAGCGACAGCGCCGGCAGGTAATTGCGCACGGTCTGGTCCGGGTCGATGTCGATGCGCAACAGGCTGCCCGGGATCTCGAAACCACCTTTGAAGGTGACGTCATAGTCTGTTTCGGCCAGTTCGGTGCCGATCGCCAGCACCACATCGGCCTCGGCCACCAGCGCCCGTGTGGCTGGCAGTGACTGGGTCGAGCCGATCTGCAGGGGGTGGCTGGCCGGCAGCAGCCCCTTGGCATTGATGGTCAGCGCCACCGGCGCCTGCAGCTGTTCGGCCAGGCGCGCCAGCGCAGCGCCCGCGGCCAATGCACCACCCCCGGCCAGGATCAATGGCCGCCTTGCATTGGCCAGGCGCTCGGCCATCTGCGCCACGGCCTGCGGCGCTGCCCCTGCCCGGCTACTGCGCACCACGCGCCCCGGCAGCAGGTGATCGGCCGGTTCGACCAGCACGTCGAGCGGGATCTCGATATGCACCGGGCGCGGTCGGGCGCCTTCGAACACGGCGAATGCCCGAGCCAGCACCTGCGGCAGGTCATCGGCACTCATCAGGGTGTGGGAAAACGCCGCCACACCCGACACCAGCGCGGCCTGGTTGGGCAACTCATGCAGCTTGCCACGGCCACCGCCCAGCTGGTCGCGGGATTGCACGCTGGAAATCACCAGCATCGGGATCGAGTCGGCATAGGCCTGGCCCATGGCGGTGGTGATGTTGGTCATCCCCGGGCCGGTGATGATGAAGCACACCCCCGGTTTACCACGGGTCCGCGCATAGCCGTCGGCCATGAACCCGGCACCCTGCTCGTGGCGCGGGGTGACATGGCGGATGGACGAACCCGCCAGGCCGCGGTAGAGCTCCACGGTATGTACACCAGGAATGCCGAAGACATGGTCAACACCATAGCCTTCAAGGAGTTTTACCAGTACTTCGCCGCAGGTCGCCATTGGGTTTCACCGTGAATCTTGGTTGGGTTATGCCCCTATTGGACCCAGCCACGGCTATCGCCACAATGCAAAAAAACACATACTAGCCATGTCCTGCAATCATGGCTCAGCACAATGAAACGCCTCCCGCCCCTGCCCGCCCTGCATACCTTCCTGGTCACTGCCCAGCACTGCAATTTCACCCGTGCCGGGCAGCAGTTGCATATCACCCAGGGCGCCGTCAGCCGGCAGATCGCGGCCCTCGAAGAGCATCTGGGCTATGCCTTGTTCCAGCGCCAGGCCCGTGGGTTGAGCCTGACCCGTGAAGGCCAGGACTGGCTGCCAAGGGTGCAACAGGTATTTGCGCTGATTGAACAAGGGGTGCGCGAGGTGGGTGGGCGCAGCACTACCTTGCAGCTCAAGGCACCGACCTGCGTGATGCGCTGGCTGCTGCCACGCCTGATGGAATGGCAGGCGCTACGCCCGGATGTACCGGTGGAGCTGACCACCACGGTGCAACATGGAGTTGACTTTCGCCGCGAGGGTTTCGATGCGGCGGTGGTGTATGGCGATGCGCCGAACCACGGGCTGCGCGTGCGCAAGCTGTTCGATGAGCAGCTGACGCCGGTTTGCGCGCCGTCACTGCGCGAGGGGCCGGTGCCGTTGCAGCAGGTCGAGGACCTGGCGCGACACATGCTGCTGCACCCCTCGCGGAATGAGCATGACTGGCGGTTGTGGCTGCAGGCAGCCGGGGCAACGCTGGCCATTCAAGGCCCGAAGCAGCATTTCGAGACGCTGGACATGGCAATGGCCATGGCCTCGCAGGGCACCGGTGTGGCCATCGGCGACTGGTCGCTGATCGGCGATGACTTGCGCGGGGGGCGGTTGTGCATGCCGTTTGCGCTGAAGGTGATGACCGGCAAGGGGTATTACCTGGTGAGCCAGGCCAAGAGCTTGCCGGCGGGGTTGGGGGAGTTGCTGGATTGGCTGGAACACCAGGCCAGCCAGTGAGGGCCTCTTCGCGGGCACGCCCGCGAAGCAGGCGACTCAATAGCCGACAGTGAAACGCTGCCGCGAATGCGCCGGCTTTTCCAGTTCGTCGAGCATGGCAATCGCGTAATCGGCAAAGGTGATCCAGCTCTTGCCATCCGCGCCGATCAACAGATGATCCTTGCCCAGCTTGTAATGCCCGCTGCGCTCACCTTCAACGAACTCCGCCGACGGCGACAGGAAGGTCCAGTCCAGGTTCGGCTCCCGTTGCAACGCTTCCAGAAAACGCACCCCGGCAGTGGCCTCGGCCTTGTATGCCTCGGGGAAGTCCGGGCTGTCGATCACCCGATGCCCAGACGGCAGCAACAGGCTGCCGGCCCCACCTACCACCAGCAGGCGCCTAACCCTAGCCCGCTTGACCGGCTCGATGATGGCGTGTGGCTCGATGGTCGAGAAATGCGCCGCACTCAGCACCGCATCCACACCCGCGACCGCCGCTTGCAGGGCTGCGCTGTCCTTGGCATCCAGCGCCTTGACGGTCACCCCCTCCCGCCCCTGCAACCGCGACGGGTCGCGGGCGATGGCCAGCACACTGTGACCACGGCGTAGGGCCTCCTCCAGCAACTGGCTGCCAGCGCGGCCGGTGGCACCGATGATTGCAATCTTGCTCATGGGATACTCTCCATCAGTTGAACGGAACTACCACTTCATCTCGCCCTTGGCGACCTTGGCCCCCAGCTCCAGCGAGCTTTCATCGGCCAGGCTCGGGTAACGTCGCTTCATCGCCGCGATCAACGCACCGGCGTCTTTCGCCTGGGCGGTCTCGGCATCGAAGTCACGAATGTAGTTCGCCGTGAAATGCACGGCCTCCAGCGATCGACTGCTGCCCCCCAGGTAATGTCCGGGGATGACCGTACGCGGCGCCAGCGCTTCGATGTGCGCCAGGGTGCCGAGCCAGTCGGCGTGGGACTTGGTCGTTTGCGTGTCGGCCATCCACACATGAATGTTCTCCGACACCACCACGCCACCGACCACCGCCTTGATCGACGGGATCCACACAAAACTGCGGTCAGGTTGCGAGCCGTCGAGGCCGACCACCTCAAGGTCCTGCCCTTCCAGCGTCAGGCGGTTGCCTTCGAGCACCTGTGGCAGCACCAGCCGCGCCGGCTTGTCCGCGCCCATCTGCGGGCCCCAGTAGGCCAGCTTGGCATCCTTGGTCTGGCGGATATGGGCAACCGTGGCGGCCGACGCCAGCACCTTGGCGTCCGGGAAGGCCTGGGTCAGGGTATCCAGGCCGAAGTAGTAGTCCGGGTCGCCATGGCTGATGTAGATAGTGGTCAGCTGCTTGCCGCCTGCCCGCAGGCGCTGCACCAGCTGCTCGGCCTGGGCCTTGCCGAACTGGGCATCGACGAGGATGGCGTCGTGCTCGCCGCTGACGATCACCGAACTGACCGGGAAGATCGCCTCATGCCCGGGGTTGTAAACCTCCAGCCGCAAGGGGTCGGCAGCCAGCGCCGGGCCGGCCAGGGTCACACAGGCCAGCAGCAGGCCACGCAGAGGAGTGAAAAGAGACATCGCAAACGCCCGTCAGATGAACAATGCCCAACAGCCTAGTTGCCTAATCCGTGACAAAAAATGCGATGCTCGAACATAGTTTGTTTCTGAAACCGGGCAAATCATGGACCGTCTCAACGCCATGCGCGTTTTCGTCACCGTCGTCGACCTGGGCAGCCAGTCGGCGGCGGCGGATCATCTGCAACTGTCCCGGCCGGTGGTTTCGCGCTACCTGGCAGAGCTGGAAGACTGGGTTGGCGCACGGCTGATGCAGCGCACCACACGCAAGCTCAGCCTCACCGCCGCCGGCCAGGAAACCCTGCCCCGCTGCCGGCAATTGCTGGAATTGGCTGGCGACCTGCAGGCCGCGGTGCAGCAGCCGGATGACGCGCCCAAGGGCGCGCTGCGCATCAGCGTCAGCACCTCATTCGGCCAGGCCCAACTGGTGGATGCTGTGGCCGATTACGTCCGACGCTACCCTGGGGTGAAGGTGGAACTACAGATGCTCGATCGCACGGTCAACCTGGTGGACGAGCGCATCGACCTGGCCATACGCACCAGCAATGACCTGGACCCCAACCTGATCGCCCGGCGCCTGAGCGTATGCCGCTCGGCTGTGTGTGCGGCACCGGCCTACCTGCGCGAGCACGGCACGCCGCAACGGGTCGAGGAACTGAGCCGGCACAACTGCCTGACACATGCCTACTTCGGCCACAGCCTGTGGCATTTCGAGGTAGCCGGCCAGCAAGTCGCCGTGCCAGTGGCGGGGAACATCAGTGCCAACGAGGCGATGACACTGCAGAAGGCGGCGCTGGCCGGCGCAGGTATCGCCATGCTGCCGACCTACCAGGCCGCGCAGGCCCTGCGCCGGGGTGAACTGGTGCGCCTGCTGCCCGAAGCCAGGCCACGCGAGCTGAACCTGAATGCGGTATACACCTCACGCAAGCACATGCCGGCGACCTTGCGCAGCATGCTGGATTTTCTTGTGCAGCGGTTCAAGGACGAACCGGAGTGGGATCAGGACTTGTAAGGCCGCTCCTACAGGAATGGCACTGTCACTCCTCGACGCTCATGTACTCCTTGGCCCAGCGGATGTAGTCCTCGGGCTGGGTGTAGGTGTGCGAGAGTTCGGTGGCGCTGAGGTTTTCCGACTTGTTCTGCTGGCCGCGCTGCAGCCGCAGGCAATCGTAGGTGGCCTTGATGGCGGCAAAGTAGGCCGCGTGACCATCGACGACGATGCGCACGCCCAGGCGTGCCAGGCGCTCGTCGTCACGCAGGTTCGGGTTGCCGTAGGTCACCAGCATCAATGGCACCGTCAGGTGCTCGGCAATCTGCTCGAGTTGCTCGAAGTCCTTCACCCCCACCATGCAGATGCCATCGGCTCCGGCCTTCTGGTAGCTCTGGGTACGCACGATGATTTCTTCGGTGGTGAGCACGCCAGCGTTGGTCCGGGCAATGATCGACAGCGACGAATCGACCCGAGCCTCCAGCGCCGCACGGATCTTGCCTACGCCCTCTTCAACCGGGATCAGGTCGGTGGACTTGCGCCCGAACTGGGCAGGCAGCAGGGTGTCCTCGATGGTCAGCGCAGCCACGCCGGCGCGCTCCAGTTCGATGACCGTGCGCATGACGTTCAGCGCGTTGCCATAGCCATGGTCGGCGTCAGCCAGCACCGGCAGTTGTGCCACACGACCAATACGGGTGGCCTGCTCGACGAACTCGCTGAGGGTGATCAGGGCGAAGTCCGGTGCAGCCAGTACCTGCAGCGAAGCGACGGAGCCACCGAGGATGCCGACCTCGAAGCCCAGGTCTGCGGCAATGCGTGCCGACATCGGGTCGAACACCGATGCGGTGTGATAACAGGAACCTGAAGCGAGCAGCTCGCGGAAGGCAAAACGCAGATCTTGATGGGAAGCCTTGGGCATGATCACTCCGCAAAATAAGTTGAAATTCGAACGGTAACTACCGACCCCTGTAATCGGGTCTACCTGGCCTGTTCCAACCGTCGCCATCTGGGCGGTCATGCTCGACATGCAGGCAGAGGAATAAAAGGTGTGGGAGACAGCGGCGCAAAAACCTGCGGCATAATGTTGCACCAAGGTGGTGCAAAGCCCCGATTTTCAGCCTCTGTGGCATACCAACGATATCACGCAGCCATGCAGCACTGAACGAATGCGCCAATGCCGATCTTGCATAGGGGATGCAGATAGTGGATAGGAAGCTACCTAACTCAGGTTACAATTTCGGGGCCCCTTCGCGGGCACGCCCGCTCCCACAGGTACACCACAGCCTTCAAGCCCTGTGTTGTACCTGTGGGAGCGGGCGTGCCCGCGAAGAGGCCTCAACCGATAAACAAGGTATCCCCGTGACCGCCGCCCTGCCCCCCACCACCCTGCGCAACGTGCTCACCGCCCTGATGCTGGCGATCTTCCTCGGCGCCCTGGACCAGACCATCGTTGCCGTCTCCCTGCCGGCGATCTCGGCGCAGTTCAACGATGTCGGCCTGCTGGCCTGGGTCATCTCCGGCTACATGGTGGCGATGACCGTGGCCGTGCCGATCTACGGCAAGCTGGGCGACCTGTACGGGCGGCGCAGGATGATCCTCACCGGCATCAGCCTGTTCACCCTGGCCTCGATCGCCTGCGCCCTGGCCCAGGACATGCAACAGCTGGTGCTGGCCCGGGTACTGCAGGGCATCGGTGCCGGTGGCATGGTCTCGGTGAGCCAGGCGATCATCGGCGACTTCGTACCCCCACGAGAGCGCGGCCGCTACCAGGGATACTTCAGCAGCATGTACGCGGTGGCCAGTGTCGCCGGCCCGGTGCTGGGCGGCTGGTTGACCGAATACCTGTCATGGCGCTGGGTGTTCTGGATCAACCTGCCGCTGGGGCTGGTTGCACTGTGGGCGATCCGCCGCGCCCTCGGCGGCATGCCGGTGCAGCGCCGCGAGGCGCAGGTGGATTACCTGGGTGCCGTTTTGCTGATTCTCGGCCTGGGTAGCCTGTTGCTGGGCATTACCCTGGTCGGCCAGGGCCACGCCTGGGTCGACCAGGCCGTGCTGGCCTTGTTCGCCTGCGCCGCGCTGGGCTTGATGCTGTTCATCGCCCATGAGCGCCGCTGCCCGGAGCCGCTGCTGCCGCTCGGCCTGTTCGGCAATCGCGTGGCGGTGCTGTGCTGGGGCGTGATCTTCTTCGCAAGCTTCCAGTCGATCTCCCTGACCATGCTTATGCCGTTGCGCTACCAGGGCATCACCGGTGCCGGCGCCGACAGTGCTGCCCTGCACCTCCTGCCGCTGGTGATGGGGCTGCCCATGGGTGCCTTCACCGGCGGGCGCATGACTAGTCTGACCGGGCGCTACAAGCCGCAGATTCTGGCCGGCGCACTGCTGATGCCACTGGCCATTTTCGCCATGGCGCTGACCCCGCCGCAGTCGGTCTTGCTCAGTGCACTGTTCATGCTGCTGACCGGCATCGCTTGCGGGCTGCAGTTTCCGACCTCGCTGGTAGGCACACAAAGCGCGGTGGACAGCAAGGACATCGGCGTGGCCACCAGCACCACCAACCTGTTCCGCTCGCTAGGTGGGGCCATGGGGGTGGCGTGCATGTCCAGCCTGCTGCTGGCGCTGCTGCACCAGGGCGGGTTCGAGTCGCTGGGTAATCCGTTGCTGGGGAGCCTGAAGGCCGGTGAAGTGGACCTGGTGACACAGGGGCGGTTGCTCGAGACGTTCCGGCAGTTGTTGATGGGGAGTGCCGGGGTAGCCGTGCTGGGACTGTTTGCAGCGTTTGCATTGCCCGACCGGCAACTGCGCGGACGCTAGAAGCTACGCGATCTCTGTGGGAGCGGCCTTGTGTCGCGAAAGGGCCGCGACGCGGCCCCAGGATTTCAGCAGTGATGCACAAATTGCCGGGGCTGCTGCGCAGCCCTATCGCGACACAAGGCCGCTCCCACAGGATCTGTGATTTGTTCAAGGTCATCCGGAAGCATTAATCCCCCCTTAACACAAAGGGGTAACACTCCCTCACAATCCTTAACAAAGTGTCATTTGCGCAGAGCCGGGCTCAAGCGCAGCATATCCAGCCCGGTGTCGACCCATTTTTCGACATCCTTCAACAAATCGACACTGTCAGGCAGCAACAGCCAGCGCCCGATCAGGCCATCGACATAGGCGAACATGGCCACCGCCGCGCGCTCGACATCAAGCTCGCCTGGCAACTGGCCCCGGCGCACGGCATTGGCCAACGCCAGGGTGATGCCCTTGTGGCAATCCAGCACAGCAGCCTGGCGCTGCTGGCGAATTTCACACATGTCATCGGTGAACTCGCACTTGTGATGCAGGATTTCGTTGATACGCCTGGTTCGGGCATCGAGCACCAGCTCGTTGAACACTTGCAGCAACAGCTTGCGCATGCAGCCAAGCGGGTCCACTTCGTCCTCGCTTTCGCTCGCCCGCGCCAGGTGGTCATGGGTTTCATGCAGGCTGTCGAGCAACGCCTGCACCAACTCGGCCTTGTTGTTGAAATGCCAGTAGATCGCTCCTCGCGTCACACCCGCCAGTTCGGCGATGTCGGCCAGGGTGGTTCGCGCAACCCCGCGCTTGTAGAAGGCCTTTTCCGCCGCCTCGATGATCTGGGCGCGGGTTTCCTGGGCTTCTTCTTTGGTTCGACGGACCATGGCAGTACAAACCTCATCTGCCCCGAACGCGCGGCGCGTGCGGGGAACACTCCGGGGGCACCTCTGCAGGGTGCCTCGCGGGGGAGCTAATCAAGAGCTGTGGCAGTACCCGAGTACAACCCAGCGGTATTTACAAACAACCATGAATGTAAGTATATTCCTTAGCAAGCTATTTATCCACCGGATAGCAATTTTTCCAGATCAAGACTCTTCCA
The DNA here is from genome assembly GCF_015168335.1 of Pseudomonas shirazica. Classification (NCBI taxonomy): domain Bacteria; kingdom Pseudomonadati; phylum Pseudomonadota; class Gammaproteobacteria; order Pseudomonadales; family Pseudomonadaceae; genus Pseudomonas; species Pseudomonas shirazica. The sequence goes on along the minus strand of NZ_CP063456.1, from coordinate 542,723 downwards.
TTACTCTTGAGCGTCTCCCAGCTCCAGCGACCCGAGGATCCTCATGCAATTCAAGCCAGCCGTTACCGCTCTGGTTTCCGCCGTCGCCCTGGCAACCCTGCTCAGTGGCTGTAAGAAAGAAGAAGCAGCGCCAGCGGCGCAGGCTCCTCAGGTCGGCGTCGTGACCATCCAGCCCCAAGCCTTCACCCTGACCTCGGAATTGCCGGGGCGTACCACTGCCTACCGCGTCGCCGAAGTGCGCCCGCAGGTCAACGGCATCATCCTCAAGCGCCTGTTCAAGGAAGGCAGTGAGGTCAAGGAAGGCCAGCAGCTGTACCAGATCGACCCTGCCGTGTACGAAGCCAACCTGGCCAATGCCCAGGCCAACCTGCAGGCCACCCGCTCGCTGGCCGAGCGCTACAAGCAGCTGATCGACGAACAGGCTGTCTCCAAGCAGGAATACGACGACGCCAATGCCAAACGATTGCAGGCCGAGGCTTCGCTCAAAAGCGCGCAGATCGACCTGCGCTACACCAAGGTCCTGGCACCGATCAGCGGCCGTATCGGCCGTTCTTCGTTCACCGAAGGTGCACTGGTGAGCAATGGCCAGGCCAACGCCATGGCCACCATCCAGCAACTCGACCCGATCTACGTCGACGTCACCCAGTCCACCGCCGAACTCCTCAAGCTGCGCCGTGACCTGGAAAGCGGCCAGCTGCAGAAGGCCGGCGACAACGCCGCCTCGGTGCAGCTGGTGCTGGAAGACGGCAGCCTGTTCAAGCAGGAAGGCCGCCTGGAGTTCTCCGAAGTCGCGGTCGACGAGACCACCGGCTCGGTCACCCTGCGCGCCCTCTTCCCCAACCCCGATCACACCCTGCTGCCAGGCATGTTCGTGCATGCGCGGCTCAAGGCCGGGGTCAACGCCAACGCCATCCTGGCCCCACAACAGGGCGTGACCCGCGACCTGAAAGGCGCGCCGACCGCACTGGTGGTCAACCAGGAGAACAAGGTCGAACTGCGCCAGCTCAAGGCCAACCGTACCCTGGGCAGCGACTGGCTGATCGAGGAAGGCCTGAACCCGGGTGACCGCCTGATCACCGAAGGGCTGCAGTACGTGCGCCCGGGCGTCGAGGTCAAGGTCAGCGAAGCCACCAACGTCAAGAAGCCGGCCAGCCCTGTTCAGGCCAACGCGGCGAAAGCAGACGCCAAAGCGGAGTAAACCATGTCGAAGTTCTTTATCGATCGCCCGATCTTCGCCTGGGTGATCGCCCTGGTGATCATGCTGGTCGGCGCCTTGTCGATCCTGAAGCTGCCGATCAACCAGTACCCCAGCATCGCGCCGCCGGCCATCGCCATCGCCGTGACCTACCCGGGCGCCTCGGCGCAAACCGTACAGGACACCGTGGTACAGGTGATCGAGCAGCAGCTCAACGGTATCGACAACCTGCGTTATGTGTCGTCGGAAAGTAACTCTGACGGCAGCATGACCATTACCGCCACCTTCGAGCAGGGCACCAACCCAGACACCGCGCAGGTGCAGGTGCAGAACAAGCTGAACCTGGCTACCCCGCTGCTGCCGCAGGAAGTGCAGCAGCAAGGTATCCGCGTCACCAAGGCAGTGAAGAACTTCCTTCTGGTGATCGGCCTGGTGTCCGAAGACGGCAGCATGACCAAGGACGACCTGGCCAACTACATCGTCTCCAACATGCAGGACCCGATCTCGCGTACCGCGGGTGTGGGTGACTTCCAGGTGTTCGGTGCGCAGTACGCCATGCGTATCTGGCTCGATCCGGCCAAGCTGAACAAGTTCCAGCTGACCCCGGTCGACGTCAAGACCGCCGTGGCCGCGCAGAACGTGCAGGTATCCTCCGGCCAGCTCGGCGGCCTGCCGGCCATGCCGGGTACCCAGCTGAACGCTACCATCATCGGCAAGACCCGCCTGCAGACTGCCGAGCAGTTCGAGAAAATCCTGCTCAAGGTCAACAGCGACGGTTCGCAGGTGCGTCTGGGTGATGTCGCCCAGGTTGGCCTGGGTGGTGAAAACTATGCCGTCAGCGCCCAGTTCAACGGCAAGCCGGCCTCCGGCCTGGCAGTTAAACTGGCTACCGGTGCCAACGCCCTGGACACCGCCAAGGCCCTGCGCCAGACCATCGCCGACCTGGAACCGTTCTTCCCGCCTGGGGTGAAAGCGGTATTCCCGTATGACACCACCCCGGTGGTCACCGAATCGATCAGTGGCGTTATCCACACCCTGATCGAAGCCGTGGTCCTGGTGTTCCTGGTGATGTACCTGTTCCTGCAGAACTTCCGCGCCACCATCATCACCACCATGACCGTACCGGTTGTGTTGCTGGGTACCTTCGGCATCCTTGCCGCTGCCGGCTTCAGCATCAACACCCTGACCATGTTCGCCATGGTCCTGGCCATCGGCTTGCTGGTGGACGACGCCATCGTCGTGGTGGAGAACGTCGAGCGGGTGATGTCCGAGGAAGGCTTGCCGCCCAAGGAAGCGACCAAGCGCTCGATGGAGCAGATCCAGGGTGCCCTGGTGGGTATCGCCCTGGTGCTGTCGGCGGTACTGCTGCCCATGGCGTTCTTCGGCGGCTCCACAGGTGTGATCTACCGGCAGTTCTCCATCACCATCGTCTCGGCCATGGGCCTGTCGGTGCTGGTGGCGCTCATCTTCACCCCGGCCCTGTGCGCCACCATGCTCAAGCCGCTGAAGAAGGGCGAGCACCATGTGGCCAAGCGCGGCTTCTTTGGCTGGTTCAACCGCAACTTCGACCGCAGCGTAACCGGCTACGAGCGCAGCGTGGGCACCATCCTGCGCAACAAGGTACCGTTCCTGCTGGCCTACGCGCTGATCGTGATCGGCATGATCTGGCTGTTCGCCCGCATCCCTACCGCGTTCCTGCCGGAAGAAGACCAGGGCGTATTGTTCGCCCAGGTACAGACCCCGGCCGGCTCCAGTGCCGAGCGCACCCAGGTGGTGGTCGACCAGATGCGTGAGTACCTGCTCAGCGAAGAGGCCGACACCGTGGCTTCGGTGTTCACCGTCAACGGCTTCAACTTCGCCGGCCGTGGCCAGAGCTCGGGTATGGCATTCATCATGCTCAAGCCGTGGGATGAACGCTCCAAGGAAAACAGCGTGTTCGCCCTTGCCCAGCGCGCCCAGCAGCACTTCTTCACCTTCCGCGATGCGATGGTGTTCGCCTTTGCCCCGCCTGCGGTGCTCGAACTGGGTAACGCCACCGGCTTCGACGTGTTCCTGCAGGACCGCGGCGGTGTCGGCCATACCAAGCTGATGGAAGCGCGCAACCAGTTCCTGGCCAAGGCCGCGCAGAGCAAGATCCTCAGCGCCGTGCGCCCGAACGGCCTGAACGACGAGCCGCAGTACCAGCTGACCATCGATGACGAGCGTGCCAGCGCCCTGGGTGTGACCATCGCCGACATCAACAACACCCTGTCGATTGCCTTGGGTGCCAGCTACGTCAACGACTTCATCGACCGTGGCCGGGTCAAGAAGGTGTATATCCAGGGCGAGCCGAACGCGCGGATGAGCCCGGAAGACCTGCAGAAGTGGTACGTGCGCAATGGCGCCGGCGAAATGGTGCCGTTCTCCTCCTTCGCCAAGGGCGAATGGACCTACGGTTCGCCGAAGCTGTCGCGTTACAACGGCGTCGAGGCAATGGAAATCCTCGGTGCTCCGGCCCCGGGCTACAGCACCGGTGAAGCCATGGCCGAGGTCGAGCGCATTGCTGGCGAACTGCCAAGCGGCATCGGCTTCTCCTGGACCGGCATGTCCTACGAGGAAAAACTCTCCGGTTCGCAGATGCCGGCACTGTTCGCCCTCTCGGTACTGTTCGTGTTCCTGTGCCTGGCAGCCCTGTACGAAAGCTGGTCGATCCCGATCGCCGTGGTACTGGTAGTACCGCTGGGTATCATCGGTGCCCTGATCGCCACCAGCCTGCGCGGGTTGTCCAACGACGTGTACTTCCTGGTCGGCCTGTTGACCACCATCGGCCTGGCGGCGAAAAACGCCATTCTGATCGTCGAGTTCGCCAAGGAACTGCACGAGCAAGGCCGCAGCCTGTACGACGCGGCGATCGAGGCGTGCCGCATGCGTCTGCGCCCGATCATCATGACCTCGCTGGCGTTCATCCTCGGCGTGGTACCGTTGACTATCGCCAGCGGCGCCGGCGCCGGCAGCCAGCATGCCATCGGTACTGGCGTGATCGGCGGCATGATCAGTGCGACCGTGCTGGCTATCTTCTGGGTACCACTGTTCTTCGTCGCAGTGTCGTCACTGTTCGGCAGCAAAGAGCCGGAAAAAGACGTCACCCCTGAAACTCCACGTTATGAGGCTGGGCAATGACCAAGTCTTTGTTGTCCCTGGCAGTAACCGCTTTCATTCTTGGCGGCTGCTCGCTGATCCCTGACTACCAGACCCCGGAATCGCCGGTGGCTGCGCAGTGGCCGCAAGGCCCGGCTTACTCGCCGACGCAGTCGGCGGAGGTTGCCGCCGCCGAACAGGGCTGGCGTCAGTTCTTCCACGACCCGGCCCTGCAGCAGCTGATCCAGACCGCGCTGGTGAACAACCGCGACCTGCGCGTTGCCGCGTTGAACATCGACGCCTACCGTGCGCAGTACCGCATCCAGCGTGCCGACCTGTTCCCTGCGGTTTCGGCCAACGGTAGCGGCAGCCGCCAGCGCGTACCGGCGAACATGTCGCAGACGGGCGAAGCGGGCATCACCAGCCAGTACTCGGCCACCCTGGGCGTCAGCGCCTATGAGCTGGACCTGTTCGGCCGCGTACGCAGCCTGACCGAGCAGGCCCTGGAAACCTACCTGTCCAGCGAACAGGCGCGTCGCTCCACGCAGATCAGCCTGGTGGCCAGCGTGGCCAACGCCTACTACACCTGGCAGGCCGACCAGGCGCTGTTCAAGCTGACCGAAGAAACGCTGAAGACCTACGAGGAAAGCTACAACCTCACCCGTCGCAGCAACGAAGTCGGCGTAGCCTCGGCACTCGACGTCAGCCAGGCGCGTACCGCCGTGGAAGGCGCCCGGGTCAAGTACTCGCAGTACCAGCGCCTGGTCGCCCAGGACGTCAACAGCCTGACCGTGCTGCTGGGCACCGGCATTCCCGCCGACCTGGCCAAGCCGCTGGAGCTCAATGCCGACCAACTGGCCGAAGTACCGGCCGGCCTGCCGTCGGACATCCTCCAGCGTCGCCCGGACATCCAGGAAGCCGAGCACCTGCTCAAGGCCGCCAATGCCAACATTGGCGCGGCCCGCGCAGCGTTCTTCCCGAGCATCAGCCTGACCGCCAATGCCGGCAGCCTGAGCCCCGACATGGGCCACCTGTTCTCGGGCGGCCAGGGCACCTGGCTGTTCCAGCCGCAGATCAACCTGCCGATCTTCAACGCCGGCAGCCTGAAGGCCAGCCTGGACTACTCGAAGATCCAGAAGGACATCAACGTCGCCAAGTACGAAAAGACCATCCAGACCGCGTTCCAGGAAGTCTCCGATGGCCTGGCGGCGCGCAAGACCTTCGAAGAGCAGCTGCAGGCGCAACGCGACCTGGTGCAGGCGAACCAGGACTACTACCGCCTGGCCGAACGCCGCTATCGCATCGGTATCGACAGCAACCTGACCTTCCTCGACGCGCAGCGCAACCTGTTCAGCGCCCAGCAGGCACTGATCGGCGACCGCTTGTCGCAGCTGACCAGCGAGGTCAACCTGTACAAGGCGCTTGGCGGTGGTTGGTACGAGCAGACCGGGCAGGCCAACAACCAGCAGGCAGCGGTGGAAGCACCGAAGAGCTGATTGAAGCTGTCAAAGCATCAAGCCCACCCTCGCGGTGGGCTTTTTGTTTTGTGTTGCCTGGACCAGCCTCTTCGCGGGCTCGCCCGCGAAGAGGCCAGCACAGGAAAAACAATTAACCAACCAGAACATTCCGTTCGATTATCGCCCGTTTCCGTTTGTGGCGAATTGCCTCACCCCTGCCCTACCCCGCACCATCCTCCCCACGCAACGTTGCCACGGTTCATCCCAAAAGACCCGCACCTGCAGGCCGCATCCTGCAGCGTACCGGCTCGCCCATAAAAACAAGAGATCCACGACAGATGAGCACTTTGCAACCCGCACGCCAGCTGCTGCCCGGCCTGTTGGCCATGTCCTGCGCACTCCCCGTGTTCGCCGCCGACGAAGGTGGTTTCCTGGAGGACGCCAAGGCCACCCTCAACCTGCGCAACTTCTACATCAACCGCAACTTCGTCGACCCGGCCCACCCGCAGGCCAAGGCCGAGGAGTGGACGCAGAGCTTCATCCTCGACGCCCGCTCCGGCTTCACCCAGGGCACCGTCGGTTTCGGCGTGGACGTACTGGGCCTGTACTCGGTCAAGCTCGACGGCGGCAAAGGCACCACCAACACCCACCTGCTGCCGGTGCACGATGATGGCCGCCCGGCCGATGACTTCGGCCGCCTGGGCGTGGCACTGAAAGCCAAGCTGTCCGAAACCGAGCTGAAAGTAGGTGAATGGATGCCGGTACTGCCGATCCTGCGCTCGGACGATGGCCGCTCGCTGCCGCAGACCTTCCGCGGCGGCCAGCTGACCTCGAAGGAAATCGCCGGACTGACCCTGTACGCCGGCCAGTTCCGCGGCAACAGCCCGCGCAACGACGCCAGCATGGAAGACATGTCGATGAACGGCAAGGCAGCGTTCACCTCCGACCGTTTCAACTTTGGCGGCGGCGAATACACCTTCAACGACAAGCGCACCATGATCGGCCTGTGGAATGCTCAGCTCAAGGACATCTACCGCCAGCAGTACCTCAACCTGGTGCACAGCCAACCCCTGGGCGACTGGACCCTGGGCGCCAACCTGGGCTACTTCATCGGCAAGGAAGACGGCGCCGAACGCGCTGGCGAACTGGACAACCGCACCGCCTCGGCCATGCTCTCGGCACGCTATCAGGGCCACACCATCTACGTCGGCCTGCAGAAAGTCAGCGGCGACGACGCCTGGATGCGGGTGAACGGCACCAGCGGCGGCACTCTGGCAAACGACAGCTACAACTCCAGCTTCGACAACGCCAAGGAACGCTCATGGCAGGTGCGCCATGACTTCAACTTCGCCACCGTCGGCGTGCCAGGCCTGACCCTGATGAACCGCTACATCAAGGGTGACAACGTGACCGCAGGCGGTGTGGACGATGGCAAGGAATGGGCGCGGGAAACCGAGTTGGCCTATGTGGTGCAGTCGGGCAGCTTCAAGGACCTGTCGGTGAAGTGGCGCAACTCCACCATGCGCCGGGACTTCAGCACCAACTCGTTCGATGAGAACCGGTTGATCCTGAGTTACCCGCTGAATCTCCTCTGAATTCTTCGCGGGACCGCACCAGCCTTGAAACCTGTGCGGTCCCTGTGGGAGCGGGCATGCCCGCGAAGAGGCCAGAAGCTACAACAAATAACCCTAAGCTATAAACAAATCAATAAACCTTCTTTGACGACATATGCAGCAACCGCTTGAATAGGCCCCTGATCCCCGCCCCAGAGCCATGACATGGACCTCCGTCAGCTGCGCTACTTCATCGCCCTCACCGAATACCGCAGCTTCGTCCGTGCCGCCGAGGCCATGGGCATCACCCAACCCGCCTTCAGCCGTGCCATACAGAGTCTGGAACACAGCTTCGGCTGCCCACTGGTCGACCGCGCCAGCAAAGCCCTGCCGCCCACCCCCGAAGGCCTGGTGGTGCTGCAACATGCCCGGCGCCTGGTACAAGGTGCCGCGCAGCTGAGCAACGAAGTGCTGCAGATGACCAAGCTCGACGCCGGCGAGTTGCATTTCGGCAGCGGCCCGGCGCTGGCCGTGCGCCTGGTGCCCGATGCCCTGCGCCACTTTCTCGAACGCCACCCGGGCATCCGCACCTCACTGCTGGTAGACAACGCCGAACGCCTCGGCCAGGCCCTGCGCCGCGAGCAGATCGAATTTTTCGTCGACGATATCCGACCGTTCGAAGCCGATCCCAACTTTCACACCGAGCCCCTTTCAACGCGCCCCGGCCTGTTCTTCTGCCGCCCGGGGCACCCATTGCTGGCCAAGGACAGCCTGTCGACCAACGACCTGTTCAGCTACCCGCTGGCCAGCGCCCTGCTCGCCCCCGGTGTGCGCAAGCGCCTGGCCAACCTGAGCGGGCGCAGCGATTTCACCCCGCACCTGCAAACCGAGCACCTGGCCGTGCTGCGCAGTGTGGTGCAAGCCAGCGATGCCATCGGCACCGCCAGCGAGGAAGCAGTTGCCGAAGACCTGGCCAGCGGCCGGCTGGTGCGCCTGCACTGGCGCAACCTGCCACCGGCGCTGGAAGTGCTGAGTGTGCGCTGTGGCGTGGTCAGCCGCAGCGGTTACCGGCTGTCGCCGGCGGCGCGAGCGATGATCGAGACGCTGGTGGGGCTGGATATGCCAGTGCGGGCTGCTGCCATTCGCTGAGCTGATGATGGTGGCAGGAGCGGGCTATCCTGAGCTATATCGGTCGCCTGTACCGCCCCATTCGCGGGTGAACCCGCTCCCACAGGTACAGCGCAGCCCTCAGGAGTTGTAGTGACTCTGTGGGAGCGGATTTACCCGCGAAGAGGCCGGAACAGCAATACACCTCGATCAGGCAACCAGGGAGGCACAACAATGAAAACCCTCGTCGACCACCTGAGCCAATACGCCAGCTACCACCGCGACCCACGCAACATCGCCACCCACTTCGTCGGCATCCCGATGATCGTGCTGGCGGTCACTATCCTGCTGTCGCGCCCAGGCTGGGAGGTAGCCGGCATGTGGCTGTCCCCTGCCCTGCCTGCGGCGGCGGCCTCGGTCTGGTTCTACCTGCGCCTGGACCTGCGCTTCGGCCTGGTGATGGGGTTGTTGCTTGGGCTATGCCTGTGGGTCGGCCAGGTGCTGGCGATGCAGACGACAGCGCTGTGGCTCGGCACCGGGCTGGGAGCGTTCGTGGTGGGCTGGATCATCCAGTTCGTCGGCCATTACTACGAAGGCCGCAAACCGGCGTTTGTCGACGATGTCAGCGGATTGATCATCGGGCCGTTGTTCGTGGTGGCAGAAGCGGCATTCATGCTCGGCCTGTGCCCGGCCCTGAAGCAAGCCGTGGAAAGCAACGCCGGCCCAGTGGCCATGCGGCAGAAGAATGCGGCCATGTAAACATTCCATGGCCCAATCGCCGGCAAGCCAGCTCCCACAGGAACTGCACTGCCCTCAAGCCTGATGCAATCCCTGTGGGAGCTGGCTTGCCGGCGATTGGGCCGGTACAGCCATTACTGCTGTCGCGACTCCACACCCAGCTCATCCCACACCGACTCAGCCATGTGGAAGGTGGCATTGGCCGCCGGAATGCCGCAATAGATCGCGCTCTGCATCAGCACTTCCTTGATCTCGTCGCGGGTCACGCCGTTGTTGGCCGCCGCGCGCAGGTGCAGCCTCAGCTCGTCGTTGCGGTTCATGCCAATCAGCATGGCGATGGTGATCAGGCTACGGGTATGGCGCGGCAGGCCCGGGCGGGTCCAGATGTCACCCCAGGCGTGGCGGGTGATCATCTCCTGGAACTCGCCGTTGAATTCGTTGAGCTTCTCCAGGCTGCGGTCCACGTGGGCATCGCCAAGCACTGCGCGGCGTACTTGCATGCCGGCGTCGTAACGTTGTTTCTCGTCCATGGCGGTATCCTCAGTGAGCCAGCAGGAAGTCGAGCACACGGCGGCTGAACGCCTCGCCGATCTCGACGTTGGACAGGTGCGCCGCCGGGAAGTCGACGTACTCGGCACCCGCGATACCGGCCTGCATGAAGCGGCCGTGCTCCGGAGTGGTCACCACGTCCTCGGTACCGGCAACGATCAGCGCCGGCACCTGGATACGGCCCAGTTGCTCGCGGTAATCGGCATCACGCACCGCCGCGCAGTTGCCGGCATAACCTTGCGGGCTGGTTTGCGCCAGCATCTGGCAGATGCGCTGGGCCTGCGCTGGCTGGGCCTGGGCGAAGCCTGGGGTGAACCAGCGGGCGATGGAGGCATCGCGCAGGTCGACCATGGCCTGCTGCCCGCCCTTGAGCACGGTGTCGATACGGGTGTTCCACACCTCGTCGTTGGCGATCTTGGCGGCGGTGTTGCACAGGGTCAGGCTGTGCAGGCGCTCGCCGGCGTTGATGCCCAGCCACTGGCCGATCAAGCCGCCCATCGACAGGCCGACGAAGTGCGCCTTGGCGATATCCAGGCCATCGAGCAGGGCCAGCACGTCACGGCCCAGCTGTTCGATGCTGTAGGGGCCTTCAGTGACCAGCGACCCACCGTGGCCACGGGTGTCGTAGCGCAGCACGCGCAAGTGCTGGCTCCACAGTGGAATCTGCGTGTCCCACATGCCCAGGTCGGTGCCCAGCGAGTTGGACAGGACCAGCACCGGGGCGTTTTCCGGGCCATCGATCTGGTAATTCAAAACGCCATCGGCCAGTTGCAAGTGCGCCACAGCGGTCTCCTTCAGGCAGTGAAACGTTGATGTTCGGACACGGCGCGCGCCACCCAGACGCGGGCCTGGCCCAGGTAATGGGCAGGGTCGAGCAAGCGATCGAGTTCTTCGGCAGACAGCTCGGCACTGACCTGCGGCTCTTCACCCAGCACGGTGCGCAGGTGGCGCTGTTCGGCCACAGCGCGCTGGCAGCACTGCTCCAGCAGGTGATGGGCGTGGTCGCGGCCCAGGCGCTGGGCGAGGACGATGCTCACCGCTTCGGCCAGCACCAGGCCCTGGGTCAGGTCGAGGTTACGGCGCATGCGCGCGGCATCCACTTCCATGCCCTCGGCAATCACCTGGGCCTGGCGCAGCGCACCAGATACCAGGCAGCAGATGTCCGGCAGGGTTTCCCATTCGGCATGCCACAGACCGAGGCTGCGCTCGTGCTCCTGGGGCATGGCGGCGAACAGCGTAGAGACCAGCCCCGGCACGCGGGTCGCGGCGCCGATCAGCACCGCGGCGCCGACAGGGTTGCGCTTGTGCGGCATGGTCGAAGACCCACCCTTGCCCGGCGCGGAAGGCTCGAACAGTTCCCCCGCCTCGGTCTGCATCAGCAAGCTGACATCGCGGCCGAACTTGCCCAGACTACCAGCGATCAGGCCCAGCACCGAGGCAAACTCCACCAGGCGGTCGCGCTGGGTGTGCCAGGGCTGCTCGGGCAGGGTCAGCTTGAGCTGCTCGGCCAGGGCTTCGGCTACCGGCATCGCCTTGCTGCCCAACGCCGCCAGGCTGCCCGAGGCGCCGCCGAACTGCAGCACCAGCAAGCGTGGGCGCAGCTCCTGCAAGCGCTGGCGGTGACGGGTCAAGGCGCCCAGCACGCCGGCCAGTTTCATCCCCAAGGTCACGGGGGTGGCGTGCTGCAGCCAGGTGCGCCCCACCAGCGGCGTGTCGGCGTGCTGCAAAGCCTGGCGCGACAGGGTATCGGCGAGCTTGCCTAGATCGGCTTCGATCAGGTCGAGGGCAGCACGCAGTTGCAGGACCAGCCCGGTGTCCATCGCGTCCTGGCTGGTGGCGCCCAGGTGCACATAGCGCTCGGCTTCGGGCACGCCACTGGCAATCACCTTGCCCAACGCCTTCACCAGCGGGATCGCCGAGTTGCCAGCAGTGGCGATGGCATTGGCCAGCGCGCCAACGTCATAGCGCTCGGCGTGGCACGCCGCCTCGATGGCCGCTACAGCGCTATGCGGGACCAGCCCGGCAGCCGCCTCGGCACGCGCCAGCGCCGCCTCGAAATCGAGCATGCCCTGCAGGCGGCCACGGTCGGAGAAGATCTCGCGCATGGCCGGTGCGGTGAAGTAGGCGTCGAACAGTTGGTTGGTCATGCCACGTCCTTAATTATCGTGGTGCAGGTAGGCCGCCTGCTTCGGCAGGCGCAGGCTGAACAGGAAGGCAATCGCCATCATCGCCGTCACGTACCAGTAGAAAGTGTTTTCCATGCCCAGGGTCTTCAGGCCCAGGGCCACGTACTCGGCCGAACCGCCGAACGCCGCGTTCGCCACTGCATAGGCCAGGCCCACGCCCAGTGCGCGCACCTGCGGCGGGAACATCTCGGCCTTCACCAGGCCGCTGATCGAGGTATAGAAACTGACGATACACAACGCCAGGGTAATCAGCACGAAGGCCATGAACGGGCTGCTCACGGTTTTCAGCGCCATCAGCAACGGCACGGTAAATAGCGTCCCCAGGGCACCGAACAGCATCATCGAATTACGCCGACCGATGCGGTCGGAGAGCATGCCAAAGAACGGCTGTAGCACCATGAACAGGAACAGCGCACCGGTCATCACATAGCTGGCGTTCTTCGCGGTCATGCCAGCGGTGTTGACCAGGTACTTCTGCATGTAGGTGGTGAAGGTATAGAAGATCAGCGAACCGCCCGCGGTATAGCCGAGCACGGTGATGAAGGCCGCCGCATGGTCGCGGAACAGGCCCTTGATGGTGCCGGCATCCTTGTCCTGGCGGGTTTCGGCGCTGCTGGTCTCATGCAGCGAGCGGCGCAGCATCAGCGAGATCAGTGCGGCAATGGCACCGACCACGAACGGAATGCGCCAGCCCCAGGCGCGCAGCTCTTCTTCGGTGAGCAGTTGCTGCAGGATCACCACCACCAGCACCGCCAGCAACTGGCCGCCGATCAGGGTCACGTACTGGAACGAGGCGAAGAAACCGCGCTGGCCGCGCAGGGCTACTTCACTCATGTAAGTGGCAGTGGTGCCGTACTCGCCGCCTACCGACAGGCCCTGGATCAACCGGGCCAGCAAAAGCAGCGCCGGGGCCCAGGTGCCGATGCTGGCATAGGTAGGCAGGCAGGCGATCATCAGGGAGCCGAAGCACATCATCAGCACCGAGATCATCAGGGAATTCTTGCGACCATGGCGGTCAGCGAGGCGGCCGAAGATCCAGCCACCGATGGGGCGCATCAGAAAGCCCGCGGCGAACACGCCTGCCGTGTTCAATAACTGCACGGTGGGGTCGTCGGAGGGGAAGAAAGCCGGGGCAAAGTAGATCGCGCAGAAGGCATAGACGTAGAAGTCGAACCATTCCACCAGGTTGCCTGAAGAGGCACCAACGATAGCGAAGATGCGTTTGCTGCGTTCTTCGCCGGTGTAATAGGTTGAGGTCATGGTGAGTTTACTCCTGGAGGGTCGCAGGTAATTCTAGACACACCTGGTAACACACTCGTTCCGCTATCTGGCTGGCAACTGGCCTTGAGTCTGGCAGGACCGGCCTCTTCGCGGGCAAGCCCGCTCCCACAGCGGGAGGCGTGGTTCCCCCTGTGGGAGCGGATTTACCCGCGAAGAGGCCGGTACAAGTCAAACCCGCTCGATGGCCAGCGCCAAACCTTGGCCTACGCCCACACACATGGTCGCCAGGCCCTTACGCCCACCGCTCTTCTCCAGCTGGTGAAGCGCAGTCAACACCAGGCGCGCACCGCTCATGCCCAGCGGGTGGCCCAGGGCGATGGCACCGCCGTTGGGGTTCACCTGCGGTGCATCGTCGGCCACACCCAGCTCACGCAGCACCGCCAGACCTTGGCTGGCAAAGGCTTCGTTGAGCTCGATCACATCGAAATCATTCACCGCCACACCCAGGCGCTCGGTCAGCTTGCGTACTGCCGGCACCGGACCAATGCCCATCACTCGCGGTGCAACACCGGCGCTGGCCATGCCCAGTACGCGGGCACGTGGGGTCAGGCCGTGTTTCTTCACAGCCTCGGCCGAAGCCAGGATCAACGCCGCGGCACCGTCGTTCACGCCCGAGGCATTGCCAGCGGTGACGGTCTTGTCCGGGCCGTTGACCGGCTTGAGCTTGGTCAAGGCTTCCAGCGTGGTTTCCGGGCGCAGGTGTTCGTCACGCTCGACGATGGTCTCGCCCTTCTTGTGCGCGATACGCACCGGCACGATCTCTTCGGCGAAGAAGCCGGCGGCCTGGGCCGCAGCTGCCTTCTGCTGGCTGCGCAGGGCGAACGCGTCCTGGTCGGCACGCGAAACCTGGTAATCGTCGGCCACGTTGTCGGCGGTTTCCGGCATGGAGTCCACACCGTACTGGCTCTTCATCAGCGGGTTGATGAAACGCCAGCCGATGGTGGTGTCTTCGAGCTTCATGTTGCGCGAATAGCCGCTTTCGGCCTTGCCCATGACGAACGGGGCACGCGACATCGACTCGACGCCGCCGGCAATAGCCAGCTCCATTTCGCCGCTGGCAATGGCGCGGAAGGCAGTGCCGATGGCATCCATGCCCGACGCGCACAGGCGATTCAGGGTGACACCCGGAATGCTCTCCGGCAGGCCGGCCAGCAGCAGCGCCATGCGTGCCACGTTGCGGTTGTCTTCACCAGCCTGGTTGGCGCAGCCGAAGAACACTTCGTCAACCTGATCCCACTGCACGGTCGGATTGCGCTCGATCAGCGCCTTCAGCGGTACGGCGGCCAGGTCGTCGGCCCGCACGCCGGCCAGGGCGCCACCGAAGCGGCCGATCGGGGTGCGAATGGCGTCACAGATGAATACGTCGCGCATCAAGCTTCTCCTGCGACCTGGCCATGGGCCGCGGCGGTACGGGCTTCGAGGTCACGCAGAGCGGACAGCTCGACTTCGGTCGGTTCGGCGGTGGTCTGCACATCGTCGGCAAAGCGGATCGCCCAGCCAGTGGCGGCGATGATCTGCTCGCGGGTCACACCCGGGTGGATCGCAGTGACGACGAATTCGTGGGTCCCGGCTTCCGGCTCCATGATGCACAGGTCGGTGATAATGCCGACCGGGCCGTCGCCTGGCAGGCCAAGGCGTTTGCGCGAGTCGCCGCCTTCACCGTGGCCAACCGAGGTGATGAAGTCCAGCTTGTCGACAAAGGCACGCGGCGACTGCTTGAGGATGATCAGTACCTGCTTGGCAGAACCAGCGATTTCCGGTGCACCACCAGCACCTGGCAGGCGGGTTTTCGGGGCGTGGTAATCACCGACGACGGTAGTGTTGATGTTGCCGAAGCGGTCGACCTGGGCAGCGCCGAGGAAGCCGACGTCGATGCGCCCACCTTGCAGCCAGTAGCGGAAGATCTCGCCGGTCGGCACCACGGTGTCAGCGGTTTCGGCCAGCTCGCCGTCGCCGATAGACAGCGGCAGCACACTTGGCTTGGCGCCGATCGGGCCGGATTCGTAGATCAGCACCACGTCTGGCGACGATGTCAGGCGCGCCAGGTTGGCAGCCTTGGACGGCAGGCCGATGCCGACGAAGCACACAGCACCGTTGCGCAGGCGACGTGCTGCAGCGACGGTCATCATTTCGGAAGTGGAGTAGCTCATTGTGCGGCCTCCGCAGTGCTGGCCAGCTTGGCCTTGAATTCGTTGAAATCGGCAGTGCCACGGATGTAGGTGTCGATCCAGGCGGCGAACGATTCGCGGCTACGCGCGATCGGGTCCCAGGCCTGGTAGAAGCGGTTGTCACGCTCGTAGTAGCCGTGGGCATAGGACGGGTGCGCACCGCCAGGTACCAGGCATACCGCGCTCAGGGCCCAGGTCGGCAGCACACAGGCGTTCATCGGGGCCTGCAAGTCGTCGACGATTTCCTCGACGGTGACGATGCAGCGCTTGGCGGCCAGGGCGGCTTCCTTCTGCACGCCGAGGATGCCCCACAGCAGCACATTGCCTTTGCGGTCGGCCTTTTGCGCGTGGATCACGGTCACATCCGGGCGCACCGACGGCACGGCTGCCAGCACTTCACCGGTGAACGGGCAGGTGACGCTCTTGATCAGCGGGTTGACCTTCGGCAGGTCGGAGCCGGCGTAGGCACGCAGCACGGCGAACGGCAGGCCAGAAGCACCGGCGACATAGGCGTTTGCCAGGTCGGCATGGCTGTGTTCTTCGATTTCGATGGCGTGTGGCCACTGCTTCTCGACGGCATCACGCAGGCGGTGCAGCGAGCCGACACCTGGGTTACCACCCCAGGAGAAGATCAGCTTGCTGGCGCAGCCGGCGCCGATCAGCTGGTCGTAGATAAGGTCCGGAGTCATGCGCACCAGGGTCAGGTCGCGCTTGCCCTGACGGATGATCTCGTGGCCGGCGGCAGTCGGGATCAGGTGGGTGAAACCTTCGAGGGCGACGGTATCGCCATCCTGGATGAACTGCTTCACGGCTTCGTGAAGCGGGAGAATTGCAGCCATTTGGAGACTCCTGGTCAGGGTGCTTCGGTGAGCTCAGATTAAGGAGACTGGTGGGTGGCTTACAATCCGATAATCGACTATTTGTGCGATTATCGAACCATTTGTTGTCCTGCTACTCATTCGCTACCGTGTCGAATTCTTCGCAGCACAAGGCTGCTCCTACAGAGGGCTGCGTCGCCGTTATAGGAGCAGCCTTGTGCTGCGAAGGGCCGCACAGCGGCCCTCGGGCTTCAGGTCGCGTCAGCGTGGCTCACCAGCCCTTTCACGATCACACCCACGGTCGCCAGCCCCGCCGGCACCAGCAATGCCGTGAGCACCTGTTCGAAGTTCCAGCCCAGCCCGAGCAGCGTCGCACCACTCCAGGCCCCGAGAATCGCACCGAAGCGGCCTATACCCAGCATCCACGATACCCCTGTGGCGCGGCCCTGTGTCGGATAGAAGCGCGCCGCCAGCGAAGGCATCGCCGATTGGGCGCCGTTCACGCACATGCCGGCAACCAGCACCAGCGTGGCCAATACGGTGATGTTGCCCAGGCTCTGCCCCACGGCGTAGGCGAACACCCCGGCCAGCAGGTAGAAAATGCCGATCACCTTGTGCGGATTGAAGCGGTCCATGGCCCAACCCACACCGACGGCGCTCAGCACGCCACCGAACTGGAACAGTGCGCCGATGAAGGCGGCCTGTTCCATGCTCGCGCCGCTGTCGCGCATCAAGGTTGGCAACCAGCTGGTCAGCAGATAGACGATCACCAGGCCCATGAAGTAGGTCAGCCACAACAGCATGGTGCCCATGCCGTAGGTACCGGAGAAGATCAGCGCGAACACGTTGCGCGCGGCCACCGCCTTCTGTTCCGGCACGCTGAAACTGCCCGCCTCGGCCACCACCTGCGGCGCGATGGGCGACAAGGTCTGGCGCACCTTGTCGGTGCCCCGATTGCGCACCACCAGGAACCGCGCCGACTCCGGCAGCCACACCATCAGCACCAGCGCCAGCAGCAACGGCAGCACGCCACCGATCACCAGCAGGCTGTGCCAGCCGTAGGCCGGGATCATCTTGGCGGAAATGAAACCACCACCGGCCATGCCCAGGTTGAAGCCGCAGAACATGCTGGTCACCAGCAGCGACTTGAGGCGCTCGGGGGTATATTCAGACAATAGCGTGGTGGCGTTGGGCATACCTGCACCAAGGCCCAGGCCAGTCAGGAAGCGCAACACCAGCAACTGATCGACGTTGGTGGCATAGGCCGAGGCCAGACTGAAGCCACCGAATACCAGCACTGCGCCCACCAGCACGCCCTTGCGGCCAAAACGGTCCGCCAGCGGGCCGGAGCCGAGGGCACCGAAAACCATACCGATCAATGCAGCACTCATGACCGGGCCGAGGCTGGCGCGGTCTATCCCCCACTCCTGCGAAAGGGCCGGGGCGATGAAGCCCATGGCGGCGGTGTCCAGGCCATCGAGGAAGACGATCAGGAAGCACAGCAACACCACCCGCCATTGGTAGCGGGACAGCGGCTGCTGATTGATGAACGACTGGACGTCGAGGCTATTGCCGACGTTGGTTTGCGCTTGATTCATTATTGTTTTCCAGAATGATGGGCACAGCCAGCCCACTGCACGCGATCAAACGGTACAGAGGACGATGATTTGGGGAATGCAGCCGGCGTCAGCCTGGATATAACGGTACTGCGCGCGGGTGCGGCCGCGGCAGCGAGGGGACAGTATTCATGTTAAGTGCCTCTTATGTTTTTCTTGTTCGGTCGGCACAGCCGACCGTTGCGAGAGACATTAATCAGCGAGCGGAGGCGGCGCAATTCACCGCGAACGACACTGTGCGTTTATCGCACAGGAAAGGGTTTTGCCTGTTCTAAATTTGAAAGTGGCGCGCTGTGCGCCCCTTCGGGGCTCAACCAAACAACTGATGACATAGGTCCCGGCTGGCCGCCAGCAGGATCGGCAAGAACCGCTGCTCCAGCTCACTGCGCGTCACCCGCCCGACATGGGTACTCACATTCAAAGCCGCCAGCACCTGCCCCGAGGCGTCATACACCGGCACCGCAATCGAGCGCAGCCCCTGCTCCAGCTCCTGGTCTACCACGCACCAGCCCTGGGCACGCACCTGCTGGATACAGGCGAACAGCGACTCGGGGTCGTGCAAGGTACGGCTGGTACGCGCCTTCAGGTCGGCACGCTCCAGGTATTCACGCAGGCTGGTGTCGTCCATGGCCGCCAACAGAATACGCCCCATCGATGTGCAATAGGCCGGCAGGCGCCCGCCCACCGACAGGTCGACCGAAATCAACCGCTCCACGGTCGCCGAACGGGCTATATAAAGGATGTCGTCACCTTCCAGCGTGGCCATGTTGGCCGCCTCGTGCAGCTGGTCGCTGATGCGGTCCAGGTAAGGCTGGGCGGAAATCGCCAGCGGCGTCGACGACAGGTACGCATGCCCCAGCGTCAGCACTTTGGGCAACAGCGAATAGGTGCGCCCGTCGGTGGTGGCGTAACCCAGCTTGATCAACGTGTGCAGGCAACGGCGTACCGCAGCACGGGGGATTTCGGTGCGGTGGCTGATCTGGGCGATGGTCAGGTGGCGCTTGCGTTCCTGGAAGGCCTGGATGACTGCCAGGCCTCGCGCCAGGGAGGTCATGAAGTCCGGGTCGCCGGTAAAGGCCTGGATGCGCTTGGCCGGTGACGCCACGATCGGTGGTGCCAGGGCTGCCGAGGCAGGTCGCCCCTGCTCCAGGTTGACCGACTCTGGATTGACGGAATCGCTGGCCAAGGTTTCGTCACTCATCGCACACCTCAAAAAAAAACGCCCACTCGTGCGATTATCGAACAAACGGCCGATAATCGCAATTGACCGCTGACACTTTTACTTATACCTTTCTCATGCCACTTGTGGCTTCTTTGGAGAGACTGGTCAGGTACCCACCGTAGAAGTCCCCAGGCAACGGCCTCGCCTTTTGGCGAGGCCGTTTTTCATTACCCTCCCGGTCGACTGTCCCGCTGCTGCACTGCAACGAACTTTTGTCCGTATTGCCTTTCAAACTTGTACGAAAGGCCCAAACTGTCATCGAATGCATTCCATTACTTGCGTCTTGTGATGTCAGGGTTGGGTAAATTACGATGTTCGGCGAATATCGATTGCTATAATCGATTGCGCAGGCCTCGACGATGCCGTGGTAATGGAACCCTCCGCTGTATCAAGCCGTTGCGGCCAGCAAGGCATGTGCACGCTGCACAACGCTTAACAACTGTCATCAAACTTAATTCAGGTACTACTGTGACGAAAGATGAACTGCGCGCGGAACTCGAGCGCCAGGCTGAACGTTACAAGGATGTTTATGGTGGCGAAGTCACCACTTACGCCGCACAACCGGATCCGGAACGCAAACCTTGGCGCAAGCGCGCCAGCGTGCGCGACCAGGCCTTCAGCCAGGAACTGGAACGTATGCAAAAGGAACTGCGCAGCGACACTCCCTGACCCGGGACCACGCCAGCGCGTCGTCGCCCGGCCAGCCCGGGCGCGGTCGATCTTTACTGTCCGGCCGAAGGTGAAATGGAATTACACAAATTTCATACGCCCGTTTGAAAAGAAGCGAAGCGGCTTTTTTTCCAGCTTTTTGCCGGTTTTCGCCAGCTTTTACGCGCTTTAGCGGATATTTCCCTGCCGGCACGTCGCACCGTGCACATCACGCTCGCGTCAGGAAGATTGCCGTCGGTCTGTCGCAAATGCATCGATTGCCAACGTTTTCTGGCATAATCCCGCCCCCCTAAGACCGCCAGACAACCTTCATGATCGAATTATTCAGCGGACTGGATGCCTGGGTGTTGGTGAGCCTGCTGCTCGCCTTGACCTTCGTGCTCGCCTTCGAGTTCATCAATGGCTTTCATGACACCGCCAACGCGGTAGCTACCGTCATCTATACCAAAGCCATGCCGCCGCACCTCGCCGTGTTCTTCTCCGGCGTGTTCAACTTCCTTGGCGTTCTGCTCGGCGGTGTCGGGGTGGCCTATGCCATCGTGCACCTGCTGCCAGTAGAGCTGCTGATCAATGTGAACACCGGACACGGCCTGGCCATGGTCTTCTCGCTGCTGGCTGCGGCCATCACCTGGAACCTGGGCACCTGGTACTTCGGTATCCCCGCCTCCAGCTCGCACACGCTGATCGGCTCCATCCTCGGCGTCGGCCTGGCCAACGCCCTGATCAACGACATCCCGCTGGGCGACGGTGTCAACTGGCAGAAGGCTATCGACATCGCCATGTCGCTGGTGGTCTCGCCGATGGCCGGCTTCGCCGTTGCCGCTATGGTGCTGATCGGCCTGAAGTGGTGGCGCCCGCTGTCGAAGATGCACAAGACCCCCGAGCAGCGCCGCAAGCTCGACGACAAGAAGCACCCACCGTTCTGGAACCGCCTGGTACTGGTGGTTTCGGCCATGGGTGTGAGCTTCGTGCACGGCTCCAACGACGGCCAGAAAGGCATCGGCCTGATCATGCTGGTGCTGATCGGTATCGTCCCGGCCAAATTCGTCCTCGACCTGAACAGCACCACCTACCAGATCGAGCGTACCCGCGACGCCACCTTGCACATGAGCCAGTTCTACCAGCGCAACGCCGCCACCCTGGGCGAGTTCCTGGCACTGGGCAAGGCCAAGTCCAGCGACCTGCCGGAGCAGTTCAGCTGCAACCCGCAGCAGACCGAGCCGACCATTGCCGCGCTGCAGTCCTCGCTGCAGGGCGTGACCGACTACCACAGCCTGAGTGCCGACAAGCGTGTCGAAGTGCGCCGCTACCTGCTGTGCCTGGACGACACGGCGAAGAAGGTCGGCAAGCTGCCAGGTCTGGAAGCCCGTGAAAAGGCCGATCTGGAAAAACTGCGCAAAGACCTGACCGCCACTACCGAGTACGCCCCGTTCTGGGTGATCGTGGCCGTCGCCCTGGCCCTGGGCCTGGGTACCATGGTCGGCTGGAAGCGCGTGGTACTGACCGTTGGCGAGAAGATCGGCAAGCAGGGCATGACCTATGCCCAGGGCATGTCGGCACAGATCACCGCGGCCTGTGCCATCGGCATGGCCAACATCTTCGCCCTGCCGGTATCGACCACCCACGTGCTGTCGTCCGGTGTGGCCGGCACCATGGTCGCCAACAAGAGCGGCCTGCAAGGCGGCACCGTGAAGACCATCCTGCTGGCCTGGGTACTGACCCTGCCTGCGTCGATGGGCCTGGCGGCCGGCCTGTTCTGGCTGGCGTCCAAAGCCATTGGCTGAGTGATACCGCAATAAGAAGAAGGCGCCCTCGGGCGCCTTTTTCGTATCCGCAAACACACACGCCTCTTGTAGGAGCGGCCTTGTGTCGCGAAAGGGCTGCAGAGCAGCCCCGGCAATTTGCGCATCTGCGCTGAAATCCCGGGGCTGCTTCGCAGCCCTTTCGCGACACAAGGCCGCTCCTACAGGTACAGCGCAGGCCTGTGGATGGGGCCGGTACAGGCAACCTACCTTTTCTTGCCCCCCAGCAACGACCCCATCAACCCTCGCACCAACTGCCGCCCCAACTGGTTGGCCGCCTGGCGCACCGCCGACTTGATTGCCTGCCCTGCCGCACTCTGCAAGAACTCACCAGCCTTGTCGGCAAAGCTCTCTTCATCCGCCTTGGGTTGCGGCACGGGCTCCACCGGCTCGCCCTTGCGCTGGGTCAGCATCTCATAGGCCGATTCACGGTCCACCGGCTTGTCGTAACGCCCCGCCAGCGGCGAATTGGCAATCAGCGCACTGCGCTCAGCCGCGCTCAACGGCCCGATACGCGACTGCGGCGGTGCAATCAGCACACGTTGCACCATCGCTGGCGTGCCCTTCTCTTCCAGTGTCCCCACCAGCGCCTCGCCAATACCCAGATCGGTCAGCACCGCCAGGGTGTCGAACACCGGGTTGGGGCGGAAGCCATCAGCCACCGCCCGCAGCGACTTCTGCTCCTTGGCGGTAAACGCCCGCAAGCCATGCTGAATGCGCAAGCCCAACTGGGCCAGCACCGCATCTGGCAAGTCCCCCGGCGACTGGGTGACGAAGTACACACCCACGCCCTTGGAACGAATCAGCCGCACCACCTGCTCCAGGCGATCCTGCAATGCCTTGGGTGTATCGTTGAACAACAAGTGCGCTTCATCGAAGAACAACGCCAGCACCGGCTTATCGGCATCACCGCGCTCGGGCAGTTGCTCGAACAACTCGGCCAGCAGCCACAACAGGAAGGTCGCGTACACCTTCGGTGCATCGTGAACCAACCGGCTGGCGTCCAGCAGGTGGATACGCCCACGGCCATCCGGGTCTGGCCGCAGGAGGTCCTCGAGCTGCAACCCCGGTTCACCGAACAACGCCTCGGCGCCCTGCTGCTCCAGGGTCGCCAACCGGCGCAAAAGCGCCTGAGTGGAGGCCGTTGTCATCAGCGCGCTGTCTTCGCCCAGCAGTTGCGGGTTGTCCTTCAGGTGCGCGAGCAGCGCCTTGAGGTCCTTGAGGTCCAGCAGCAGCAGGCCTTCACGGTCGGCTACCTTGAACGCCGCATACAGCGCCGCCTGTTGGCTGTCGGTCAGTTCCAACAGGTTGCCCAGCAGCAGCGGCCCCATTTCACTGAGGGTGGTACGCAGCGGGTGGCCGGACTGCCCGGCAATGTCCCACAGGCTCACCGGGTAAGCCTGGGGCCTGTGCCCCAGCCAGGGCATGCCGGCGATGCGCTCGGCCACCTTGCCTTGCGGCGCACCAGCAGCGCCCAGGCCGCACAGGTCGCCTTTGACATCGGCGGCGAACACCGCAACCCCCGCGTCACTGAACGCTTCCGCCAGATGCTGCAAGGTGACGGTCTTGCCAGTACCCGTAGCGCCCGCTACCAGGCCATGGCGGTTGGCCAACCTCATAGCTTGCCCAACCGGCTGGCCATCCGGGCCAGCACCTACAACGATGGTCGAAATTTCCGACATCTCTTAAATCCTCTGCTCAAGCTTTACCGTAATTCGGCCGATACCTGTGGGTGATATTCGCCTTAATAGAGAGGAACAACCGAAAAGGGACTTTTCGGGATATTGCACTGCTTTGCGACTCCACGCGTGCAAACGCCTGATATGAAACCTTAGCGGAACCGATTACGCCATGAACAAAAGCCTTCGTTTCAGCCACAAGATTCTTTTGGCAGCATCACTGATCGTGATACTCGCCTTCAGCCTTTTCACGCTCTACAACGATTACCTCCAGCGTAATGCGATCCGCGAGGACCTCGAGAACTATCTGGCTGAAATGGGCGCTTCCACTTCGACCAATATCCGCAACCTGTTCGAAGGCCGTATCAAGCTGGTGGAAAACCTGGCACAGAACATAGCCCAGGACCCGACCAACGCCGAAACCCTGATGGGCCAGAATGCGCTGATCTCGAGCTTTCTCACGGTTTACGTGGGCAAGGTCGACGGTGGCTTCAGCGTGCGTCCTGACACGAAGATGCCTGACGGCTACGACCCACGTATCCGTCCCTGGTACAAGGACGGCATGAACGCCGCAGGCCCGATCCTGACCGAGCCATACATCGACATGGCCACCAACAGGATGGTAATCGGCATCATCAACAAAGTGTCCGGCAGTGTCGGTGTCGTCGGTGGCGACCTGGCCCTGGACGGCCTGGTGCAGATCATCAACTCGCTGAACTTCGGCGGCATGGGCTATGCCTTCCTGGTCAACGATCAAGGCAAGATCTTGGTGCACCCGGACAAAGACCTGGTGATGAAGTCGCTGTCGGACCTGTTCCCGCAGCACACGCCGAAACTGAGCGGTGAGCTGACCGAAGTGCAGAGCGACGGCCAGACCCGCCTGCTGACCTTCACCCCGATCACCGGCCTGCCGTCGGCCAACTGGTACATCGGCCTGTCGGTGGACAAGGACAAGGCCTTCTCGATGCTGAGCACCTTCCGCACGTCAGCGGTGATCGCCACGCTGGTGGCGGTGGTGATCATCATCGGCCTGCTCGGGCTGCTGATCCGCGTGCTGATGCAGCCGCTGCACACCATGACCCGTGCCATGGAAGATATTGCCGAGGGTGAAGGCGACCTGACCAAGCGCCTGCGCATCCACAACCATGACGAGTTCGGCATCCTGGGCAGCGCCTTCAACCGTTTTGTCGAACGTATACACAGTTCGATCCGCGAAGTGTCCTCGGCCACCGAGCAGGTCAACGAAGTTGCCCTGCGGGTCATCAGTGCCTCGAACTCGTCGATGACCAACTCCGACGAACAGTCCAACCGTACCAACAGCGTGGCCGCCGCCATCAACGAACTGGGCGCCGCCGCCCAGGAAATTGCCGGCAACGCCGCCCAGGCCTCGCAGCACGCCAGTTCGGCGCGGTTGCTGGCCGAAGAAGGGCAGCAGGTGGTGGAACGCAACATTGCGGCAATGAACCGCCTGTCCGACCTGATCGTCACTTCCAGCGCGCACATCGAGACGCTGAACAGCAAGACCGTCAACATCGGTCAGATCCTTGAGGTGATCACCAGCATTTCCCAGCAGACCAACCTGCTGGCGCTGAACGCGGCCATCGAAGCGGCCCGTGCCGGTGAAGCCGGGCGTGGTTTTGCCGTAGTCGCCGATGAAGTACGCAACCTGGCGCACCGCACCCAGGAGTCGGCGCAACAGGTGCAGACCATGATCGAAGAACTGCAGGTCGGCGCGCGCGAATCGGTCGAGACCATGGACCAGAGCCAGCGCCACAGCCAGGACAGCATGCAGATCGCCAACCAGGCCGGTGAACGGCTGGACAGCGTTACCGTGCGCATCGGCGAGATCGACGGCATGAACCAGTCGGTAGCCACCGCCACCGAAGAGCAGACCGCCGTGGTCGAAGCGATCAACATGGACATCAACGAAATCAACATGCTCAACCAGGAGGGCGTGGAAAACCTGCAGGCCACCCTGCGCGCCTGCTCCGACCTGGAGCAGCAGGCCGGCCGCCTGAAGCACCTGGTGGGCAGCTTCCGCATCTGACAAGTGCTACTCCTCTCTTTGTAGGAGCAGCCTTGTGCTGCGAAGAGGCCAGTACAGGCATGCCTTCTCTGGCCCCTTCGCAGCACAAGGCTGCTCCTACAACGCTTGTGCAGCCTACCCTCTTCCCAACCCCACCCAACCCCGATCGAACAAACTATCCTTCTGATAGGTCAACCTTTAGGCGCGTCATCGCCGGCCCGTTAACGCCGGATGACAGACCCGAAGACGATCCCGGAGGGATGCTGATCGTGCACATCGCCGACATCACCATGTTCTACGCCCCCGCCAGTGGTGGCGTACGTACCTATCTTGATGCCAAACACCACCGCCTCGACGCCATCCAGGGCGTCCGCCACAGCTTGCTGATACCCGGTGCCAGCGCCCAGCACGCCGATGGCATATACCAGGTGCCCGCACCGCCACTGCCGTTCGGCAATGGCTACCGCTTCCCGGTACGCCTGGCCCCTTGGTGCAATGTGCTGCGCAGGCTCAAGCCCGACCTGATCGAAGTCGGCGACCCCTACCTGACCGCCTGGGCTGCGCTGGAAGCGCGGCGCAAGCTCGATGTGCCGGTAATCGGCTTCTACCATTCCGACCTGCCGCTGCTGGTCAGCAACCGCATGGGCAACTGGTTCACCCCCAATGTCGAGGCCTATGTCAGCAAGCTGTACGGCAATTTCGACCGGGTCCTGGCCCCCAGCCAGGTCATGGCAGACAAGTTGCGCCGCCTGGGCGTGCGCGATGTGCACGTGCAGCGCCTGGGCGTCGACCTGGCCACCTTCCACCCCAACCAGCGCGACCCGCAGCTGCGTGCCGAACTGGGTATTGCCGAAACCAGTCGCCTGCTGATCTACGCCGGCCGTGGCTCGCGAGAAAAGAACCTGCCGGTGCTGCTCGACTGCATGCAGCACCTGGGCCACCCCTACCACTTGCTGTTGGTGGGTTCGAACATGCCGGCCAACGTACCGCGGAACGTCAGTGTGATCGATCACTTCTGCCCGGCACCGGAAGTCGCCCGGCTGATGGCCAGCGCCGACCTGCTGGTGCATGCCGGTGACCAGGAAACCTTCGGCCTGGTCATTCTCGAAGCGATGGCCAGCGCCACGCCGGTAGTGGCCGTGCGCGCAGGTGCTTTCGGCGAAATCGTCAACGAACAATGCGGGCGCTTGTGCCGCCCCAACGATAGCCAGGCCATGGCGACGGCCGTGCAAGAGGCGTTCGAAGCCGGTGTGCGCACGCTTGGGGTACAGGCCCGTCGCCATGCCGAGCAGCACTATTCGTGGGACAACGTCGTCGCCGGCCTGCTGCAACACTACCAGGCTGTGCTCGGCCACCAGCCACAGGTACGTGCCCATGGCTGAGCCGCTACCGGCATCGCGCAGCCTGATGCTGGTGCTGCACGATGTCGCGCCCGAAACCTGGCCCGACTACCAGCCCTTCGTCCAGGCCGTCGACGCCATCGGCGGCATCCCCATGACCTGGCTGGTGGTGCCGGACTTTCACCACCGCAACCCGCTGCAACGCTCGCCTACCTTCTGCCGCTTGCTCGAACGGCGCCTGGCCCAGGGCGACGAGCTTGCCCTGCACGGCTTCTACCATGCCGACAGCGGGCCACCACCGCGCACACCCGGCGAATACTTCATGCGCCGCATCTATACCCACGAAGGGGAATTCTACGCCCTTGACCAGCAGCAGGCCCTGCAACGACTGGAGCACGGCCTGGCACTGTTCGCCCAGCAGGGCTGGCCAGTGGCAGGCTTCGTCGCGCCTGCCTGGCTGATGAGCGAAGGCACCCGCCAGGCACTGCGCCGTCTGCCGCTGCGCTACACCAGCACGCCACAGCACCTGTATCGTTTACCGGACTTCACCGCGATCAAGGCCCCAGGGCTTGTCTGGAGTGCACGCAGCGCCTGGCGCCGTGGCCTGTCACGGGTGCTGTGCGACTGGCAATGCCGGCGCTGGCGCGACGCCCAGACCCTGCGCCTGGGCCTGCACCCGGTGGACATGCGCCATCGCGCGTCCCGCGACTATTGGCTGAACACCTTGCACACGCTACTGGCACAGGGCCGAGAGCCGCTGACCAAATCCACCTGGCTCGACCGCCAGGCCAGCGTATGAACCGCCTGGCCTGGCTGGCCCTGGCACTGCTGGGTGCCATGCTGGTACCGGCACTGCTCGGTGGCAGCGAGCTGCTACCGAGGCTGCAGCGCTTCGCCCCCAGCCTCATGCTGACCCTGCTGGGCATGATCCTGCTTTGCTGGGTCATCAACGCCATCCGCTTGCGCCTGTTGCTCGGCCAGCAAGGAGCAAGGCTTGGGCGCCTGCGCAGCCTGGGTGTGGTGATGGCTACCGAGTTCGCCATCTGTACCACCCCCGGCGGCAGCGGCGGCCCCTTGACCCTGATGGCCCTGCTGGCACGTGACCGGATAGGCCCGGCGCGCAGCGGCGCGGTGTTTGCCATGGATCAGCTGAACGACCTGGTGTTCTTTTTCTGCGCGATGCTGGCTATTGCCGGTTATGCACTGTTCCACAGCCTGGGCCGCAGCCAGGAGAGCATGTTGCTGGGCAGCGCGTTGCTGCTGTGCACGGCACTGGCCGGAGTGATCGGCCTGCTGCGCTACCGGCGCACGGTGATGCGCGTGAACGGCAGGTTGCTGCGCCGCCTGGGCATGAGCCGCCAGCGCAAGCGGCGCTGGGCACGCAAACTGCTACGCTTCATCGATGCACTGGCGCAGACTTGGCGCCTGCCCAAGCGTACGCTGACCTTGGTGTTCACCCTGACCTGCGCCCACTGGGGCCTGCGCTACAGCGTGTTGTACCTGGTATTGAGGGGGTTGGGGGTAGACCTGGCGTGGATCCCCAGCTTTTTGGTGCAGATGCTCTCGCTCAGTGCCGGCCAGTTCAGCCTGCTGCCTGGCGGTGCCGGTGCCGCCGAGCTGACTTCGGCCAGCTTGCTGACGCCACTGGTGGGCAGTTCGACCGCGGCTGCGGCGATCCTGATATGGCGGGCGGTCACTTACTACTTTTATCTGCTGGCGGGTGGGCCGGTGTTTGTGTGCCTGCTGGCGCGCCCGCTGCTGGCGCGTTGGCGGCGTCAGGCGGGTTGAGCTGCTGCCAAAGTTCCGCAGCGCCGGGGAAATCGGTGCCATCGGTGTCGGCCAGGGCTTCGGGGTCGTAGCGGGCCAGGCAGCCTTCACCGAGGGTGGGTGGGGGTGAGGCGGTGGGGTTGTTGCGAGTCTTCGCCATTACGTATCCCTCAAGATTGCCGGGGGCGCTTTGCGCCCCTTTCGCCGGCAAGCCAGCTCCCACACCGACCGCATCGACCTCAAGCCATGTGCAAACCTGTGGGAGCTGGCCTGCCGGCGATGGGCTGCAAAGCAGCCCCAAGGCCGTCAATCAAAAACTACAGTCTTGTTGCCATGCACCAGCACCCGGTCTTCCAGGTGATAACGCAGGCCACGGGCCAACACCATCTTCTCCACATCACGGCCAAAGCGGACCATGTCATCGATGCTGTCGGCATGGCTGACACGCACCACGTCCTGCTCGATGATCGGGCCGGCGTCCAGCTCTTCGGTAACGTAGTGGCAGGTCGCGCCGATCAGTTTCACACCACGCAGGGCCGCCTGGTGATACGGCTTGGCGCCGACGAACGACGGCAGGAAGCTGTGGTGGATATTGATCACCTTTTCAGCATAGTCCTGGCACAGTTGCGGCGGCAGGATCTGCATGTAGCGGGCCAGCACCACCACGTCGGCGGCGTGCTCCTGCACCAGGCGCGAAACTTCGGCAAAGGCCGATGCCTTGTCCTTGGGGTCGACCGGTACATGGAAGAACGGAATACCGTGCCACTCGACCATGCTGCGCAGGTCGTTGTGGTTGGAGATCACGCAAGGGATCTCGCAGTCCAGTTCATCGGTGTGCCAGCGGTGCAGCAGGTCCGCCAGGCAGTGCGACTCGCGGCTGGCCATCAGTACCACGCGCTTTTTCTGCGCCGAGTCGGTAATGCGCCAGGTCATGGAGAACTCTTCGGCGATCGGCGCAAACGCCTCGCGGAAGGCTTCGATACCGAACGGCAGCGATTCGGCGCGGATTTCATGGCGCATGAAGAACCAACCGCTCTGCTCATCGGAGTGGTGGCTGGCTTCGTTGATCCAGCCATTGTACAAGGCCAGGAAATTACTGACTTTCGCCACGATGCCAACACGATCGGGGCAGGCGATCACCAGACGATAGGTGCGCATGAATGAGACTCCAGAACTTCGCAAAGGCGCTCATTCTAGCGGCCCGCCAGGAAAAACGCAGTATTGATCGCAGCGGCCGTGGCCTGTGTTCCTGACGAGATGCACTACCGGCATTCTCTGACAGACATGACGAAATGCAGGGTTAATTGTAAATTTTTGTTCACGTAGAGAAATGGTTGTCACAGCTTAGTTAACAGTTAATTGCCCAACAATATGTTTACTTGCGAGTATTGCCTGTCTATTATTGCCCCACACATTTCTGAACACGCATTAAGGAACACTCCATGTCCCTGATCAACGAGTACCGCGCTACCGAAGAAGCCATCAAGGAACTTCAGGCCCGCCTGGCCAACCTGTCGCAGGATGACAAGCTGAAGAAAGAACTGGAGTTCGAAGGCAAATTGCGCGCACTGATGGGCGAGTACTCCAAGTCGCTGCGCGACGTGATTGCCCTGCTCGACCCAGAGTCGAAACTGAGCAAGGCCCCTCGTGGTGCAGTCAAGACTACCGCCACCAAGCGTGCGCGCAAGGTCAAGCAATACAAGAACCCGCACAACAATGAAGTGATCGAAACCAAAGGCGGCAACCACAAGACCCTGAAAGAATGGAAAGCCAAGTGGGGTGGCGATGTGGTTGAAAGCTGGGCGACCCTGCTGGACTGATTGTCCGCACACGCCTGCTGCTTATCGCAACAAGAACGCCGGCATATTGCCGGCGTTTTTGTTTGTCCGCGTTTTGTGTCAGCGCTCAGCCAACTGCATACTGTGCCTGCAATTGCCGGGCATGTACCTGCCAGGCATCCAGCACCCGCCGCCCCGCATCGTCAGCGCCCTCCCAGGCCTGCTGCCGCGCCTGTTCGAAGTCGCCCAGCGTATTCGGCGCGCCCCACTGCGGGTCGCTCAGGCGCTGCTGGCAGAAGCTGAACCAGCGTTGCCGCTCTTCGCCGGTCAGGGTCTCGGGGAAGTTGCGTGCCCTATAGCGGAACAACAATTCAGGCAAGCGCAGGTCATCGAACATCCACTGCCCATGGCTCAACTGCGCCGGTTCCAGTGCACGAACTTGCTCGCATAAGCGGCGGTCACGGTCCCCCAGAAAACCGTCATACAACTGTTGTTCCGGGTCTTCACTCGGGGCGAAGTCTTCCTTGCCGTAGATGTGTTCCAGCTTGTCTTGCCATTGCGCCTGTTGCTCGGCCAATTCTTCGCCGCGCAATTGTAACAACGTCAAGTCCAGACCCAACCGCTGTTGATCGGCCGGGCGTAATACCGAAAGTGGCGCCACTACCGGGCAGCGATTGACCTGCACCAATTTGAGCGGCACGGGTAATTCGCCTTCGGCCAGTTCTTCATGGCGGGTATACAAACGCCGGCGTAGAACTTCAGCACTTTCCCGTAGTAACGGTAGGGTTTCCTGATGCAGGTCGCACACAATCAGTGCATTGCGATTACGCGGGTGCCAGGCCAGCGGCAATACGACACCAAGGTAATTGCGTGCCGCCGAGAAGCGCCCGGATATATGCACCAGTGGCTGCAACAAACGGATCTGCTCCATCACTTTATGCTTGCTGCGCAACTGAAACAGCCAGTCATACAACTTGGGCTGTTTTTGCCGGATCAGGCGGGCCAGGGCGATGGTTGCCCGCACGTCGGAAAGCGCTTCGTGGGCATGCCCATGGTCGATGCCATTGGCCTTGCTCAGCAGCTCCAGGCGCAGGCTGGTGCGCCCGTCCTGCTGCGGCCACTCGATGCCGTCCGGGCGCAGTGCATAGGCCGTGCGCACGATGTCGATCAGGTCCCAGCGGCTGTTGCCGCCCTGCCACTCTCGGGCATAAGGGTCGAAAAAGTTGCGGTACAGGCTGTAGCGGGTCACTTCGTCGTCGAAGCGCAGGGTGTTGTAGCCGGCGCCACAGGTACCAGGGTGCGCCAGTTGTGCGTGCACCCGGGTCATGAACTCCGCTTCGCACAAACCCTGCTCGGCCAGCAGTTGTGGGGTGATGCCAGTCACCAGGCAGGCGGCCGGGTGCGGCAGGATATCGTCGGAGGGCCGGCAATAAAGGCTGATCGGCTCGTCGATTTCGTTGAGGTCAAAGTCGGTGCGCACACCGGCAACCTGCAACGGCCGGTCACAGCGCGGGTTGATGCCGGTGGTTTCGTAGTCGTGCCAGAAAATGCTGGAGGTCACGGGGTCGTCCTGTATCGAGGTCGACCCGATTCTAGCGCGATTCCAGAAGCTGGGCCCGGGGCTCAGCAGGCTCAGGCAGATGCGTTGGCGGGGCGGAAACTGAAATAGTCGCGCAACGAACGGACGAATTCATCGTACTCGCGGGGGGCCTGCAGCAGCATGAAACCGGAATCGTAGTGCCCGGGCGTCTGGTCTTCACGGCACCACAGGCAGCTGGCGGTAAGGTTGACGAATTGATGCCCGCCACCAAGCAGCGGCAGGCGTAATTGCAGATCATAGTCGGGCCCGACCAGCACAGGTAGCTGGCTTATCAACATCAGCCCGTCTTCTGAGGCGTTACCCAGTTGGCCGATGGCCTGGCCGGTAATGCGGTTGAACACCTTGAGAACACAAGGCAGCTGATGGCGTTCGATGTGGCGCTTGTTGAACATGATCGCAAGTGCAGTCCGTATCCGATGCCAGGAATACGTGGAACTGGCGGTTGTTGTAACAACTGAGTTACAGATTAGCGCAGCGCGCGCGGCAAATCCCGTGAAATAAATCACACCTTGGTGTTAACGCCAAGGTGCGGCGGTCACCGGGCTCGCCACGGCGGCTTCGGTGCCGCGCAAATGGCCGAGTTTCTCCAGGGTCTGCAGGCGTGCCTGGGCACGATACGCGTATTCATTGCCCGGGTACTGCTGGATCAGGTACTGGTAGGTCTGCGCCGCATCCACGTACAAGGCCTGGCGCTCCAGGCACTGGCCGCGCAGCAGCGACACCTCGGGGTGGATGAACGGTCGTGCACGGCTGGTGCGGTCGACCTGCGACAGCTCGAGCATGACCCGCGCGCAATCGCCACGGTCGTAGGCACGGTAGGCATTGTTCAGGTGGTGGTCCATGGACCAGCGGGTGCAGCCGACGGCGCTGGCCGCCAGGGCTAAAACGATCAGGGCTCGCATGGGGGTCTCCTTTGATGCCAGTGTATCGGCCTTTGCCGGCAAATCTTCACACCCTTTTGCAATGATGCCCTGCCCGTTCAAATGCCACCCTGCCTCGGTCGCAGGTAGTGCAACGGAACAATGACTACAGCGAGATTCAGGAGTAGCCTTTCGCTGCGCTTCACTATAGGAGTCTGTGCATGAGCATCCGCCGTACCAAAATCGTCGCCACCCTTGGCCCCGCCAGCAACTCGCCGGAAGTGATCGAACAGCTGATCCTCGCCGGCCTGGACGTGGCACGCCTGAACTTCTCCCACGGCACTCCGGACGAGCACAAGGCCCGCGCGCGCCTGATCCGTGACATCGCCGCCAAGAACGGCCGCCATGTTGCACTGCTGGGCGACCTGCAGGGTCCGAAGATCCGCATCGCCAAGTTCGCCAACAAGCGTATCGAATTGAAGATCGGTGACAAGTTCACCTTCTCCACCGCCCACCCGCTGACCGAAGGCAACCAGGACATCGTCGGTATCGACTACCCCGACCTGGTCAAGGACTGCGGCGTTGGTGACGAGTTGCTGCTCGACGATGGCCGCGTGGTGATGCGCGTCGAGACCGCCACCGCAGATGCCCTGCACTGCGTGGTAATCATCGGTGGCCCGCTGTCGGACCACAAAGGCATCAACCGTAAAGGTGGCGGCCTTACCGCACCGGCCCTGACCGAGAAAGACAAGGCCGACATCAAGCTGGCCGCGGAAATGGACCTGGACTACCTGGCCGTGTCCTTCCCGCGTGACGCCAGCGACATGGAATACGCCCGCAAGCTGCGTGACGAAGCTGGCGGCAGCGCCTGGCTGGTGGCCAAGATCGAACGCGCCGAAGCGGTGGCCGACGACGAGACCCTCGACAAGCTGATCCTCGCATCCGACGCCGTCATGGTCGCCCGTGGCGACCTGGGCGTGGAAATCGGCGACGCCGAGCTGATCGCCATCCAGAAGAAGATCATCCAGCACGCCCGCCGCAACAACAAGGCAGTGATCGTGGCGACCCAGATGATGGAGTCGATGATCCAGAACCCGATGCCGACCCGTGCCGAAGTGTCCGACGTGGCCAACGCCGTGCTGGACAACACCGACGCGGTGATGCTGTCGGCCGAGAGTGCCGCCGGTGCCTACCCGATCGAAGCTGTCCAGGCCATGGCCCGTATCTGCCTGGGTGCCGAAAAGCACCCGACCAGCCAGAAGTCCAGCCACCGCCTGCACACTACCTTCGAGCGCTGCGACGAGAGCATCGCGCTGGCGGCCATGTACACCGCCAACCACTTCCCGGGCGTGAAGGCGATCATTGCGCTGACCGAGAGTGGCTACACCCCGCTGATCATGTCGCGCCTGCGTTCGCACGTGCCGATCTTCGCCCTGTCGCCGCACCGCGCTACCCAGGCACGTGCCAACATGTTCCGCGGCGTGTACCCGATTGCCTTCGATCCGGCCTCGCTGCCGGCCGACAAGGTGAGTCAGGCAGCGGTCGACGAACTGCTCAAGCGTGGCCTGGTGGAGCAAGGTGACTGGGTAATCCTGACCAAGGGTGACAGCTACCACACCATCGGTGGCACCAATGGCATGAAGATCCTGCATGTCGGTGATCCGCTGGTCGGTTGATCTGCTCCAAACGGGGCCGCACTGCGGCCCCATCGCCGGCAAGCCAGCTCCCACAGGTTACTGCGCAGGCCCAGGTCTGTTGCAATCCTGTGGGAGCTGGCTTGCCGGCGATGGGGCCAGCCCAGATTACACAAATGCCTCAGGCATGCTCGACAAACACATCGGCAAACACCTGCCCCCGTGGCACTCCGGCAATGAACAGCCGCCGGGCAAACCGCTCGACACTCCCCGGCGCTCCGCACACCAGCGCCACCGTCTGCCGCGATGACGGCCGCAACCCGGCCAACGCTTCATCCAGCCGCTCTGCCAGTACCAACTCGACACTCACATCCGCCATCTTGCGCAACGGCTCGGCCAGATAATGCCCAGCGTCCTCGTGCGCCACATGCATGACCCTGATTTCCCCTTGGTGCCCCTGCCGCAGAGCCTCGCGCAAGATGCCCCACAACGGCGCCAGCCCGGTCCCCGCCGCCAGCAACCACAGCGGCCGCTGTTGCCAGTCCGGGTCGTAGTGCAAGGCCCCTCCCCTGAGCTCGCCCAGGCGCAGCACATCACCCAGCTGCAAGCCACGGGCCTTGTCACAAAAGGCGCCGGGGTGCTGGCAGTCGATATGAAACTCGAGGAAATCATCTTCGCCCGGCAAGCTGGCCAAGGAGTAAGGCCGCGCCACCGCGCCATTCCACAGCACCACATGCTGCCCCGCCTGGTAACGCATTGCCCGTTCGGGCCGCAGCCGCACGCGCAGCACATCGCCGAACCAGTCCAGGGCACAGACCTGCGCCGGCAGGCCATCCTGCTGCGGGTCGAACAGCGCCACGCGCAGATCTTCGACTACCCGACACTGACAGGCCAGCCGCCAGCCCTGGGCATGCTTGTCCGGCGCCAGGGCCTCGGGCATGGCATCCAGCGGTTGCCCGCCCAGGCAGTGCACCAGGCAGGCATGGCAACTGCCGGCGCGGCAACTGTAGGGTACGTTCAGCCCGGCCTCGTTCAAGGCATCGAGCAGGTTGTTGCCGGTCGGCACCGCCCAGCGGCGCTCGCCCACGCAAAGTACGGGCATGGTCGGTCTTTCTCCACATATCACAGTGCACTTTAAGCCAAGCACGCAACGGCAGCAAAAAGGATGCCCAACCACTGCCGACCATGGTCCAGACCGACCGCAGGTGTGCCCGGCACGGATGCGCGCTATACTGCCGCGCCTTTTTCCGTCGGCCTGACCTGCCGGCGCCTTGCAAGGCGCTTCGACACGCTGGTCGGCACCGTCGAGCGCCGTAATGAATGTTCCCGTCTTTAAGAGGAGCGCGCTGCATGACCGTGATCAAGCAAGACGACCTGATTCAGAGCGTCGCCGACGCCCTGCAATTCATCTCGTACTACCACCCCGTCGATTTCATCCAGGCCATGCACGAGGCCTATCTGCGTGAAGAATCGCCTGCTGCGCGCGATTCCATCGCCCAGATCCTGATCAACTCGCGCATGTGCGCCACTGGCCATCGCCCGATCTGCCAGGACACCGGTATCGTCACCGTGTTCATCCGCGTGGGCATGGACGTGCGCTGGGACGGCGCCACCATGAGCGTCGACGACATGATCAACGAAGGTGTGCGTCGCGCCTACAATCTGCCTGAAAACGTCCTGCGCGCTTCGATCCTGGCCGACCCGGCCGGTGCCCGCAAGAACACCAAGGACAACACCCCGGCAGTGATCCACTACTCCATCGTCCCCGGCGACAAGGTCGAGGTCGATGTCGCAGCCAAGGGCGGCGGCTCGGAGAACAAGTCGAAGATGGCCATGCTCAACCCGTCCGACTCGATCGTCGACTGGGTACTGAAGACCGTCCCGACCATGGGCGCTGGCTGGTGCCCGCCTGGCATGCTCGGCATCGGCATCGGCGGTACCGCCGAGAAGGCCGCCGTCATGGCCAAGGAAGTGTTGATGGAGTCCATCGACATCCACGAACTGAAAGCCCGTGGCCCGCAGAACCGCCTGGAAGAAATCCGTCTGGAGCTGTTCGAGAAGGTCAACCAGCTGGGCATCGGCGCCCAGGGCCTGGGTGGCCTGACCACCGTGCTCGACGTCAAGATCATGGACTACCCGACCCACGCCGCTTCGCTGCCGGTGTGCATGATCCCCAACTGCGCCGCCACCCGCCACGCCCACTTCGTGCTCGATGGCTCCGGCCCGGCCGAGCTGGAAGCGCCGTCGTTGGACGCCTACCCGGAAATCGTCTGGGAAGCCGGCCCGAGCGCCCGTCGCGTCAACCTCGACGCCATCACCCCGGAAGAAGTCGCCAGCTGGAAGCCGGGCGAAACCATCCTGCTCAACGGCAAGATGCTGACCGGCCGCGATGCCGCGCACAAGCGCATGGTCGAAATGCTCAACCGTGGCGAAGAGCTGCCGGTGGACCTGAAAGGCCGCTTCATCTACTACGTTGGCCCGGTCGACCCGGTCGGTGACGAAGTGGTAGGCCCAGCCGGCCCGACCACCGCCACCCGCATGGACAAGTTCACCCGCCAGATCCTCGAGCAGACCGGCCTGCTCGGCATGATCGGCAAGTCCGAGCGCGGCCCTGCCGCCATCGAAGCGATCAAGGACAACAAGGCCGTGTACCTGATGGCCGTCGGCGGTGCTGCCTACCTGGTGGCCCAGGCCATCCGCAAGTCGAAGGTCCTGGCCTTCGCCGAGCTGGGCATGGAAGCGATCTACGAGTTCGAGGTCAAGGACATGCCGGTGACCGTCGCCGTGGACAGCAACGGTGAGTCGGTACACATCACTGGCCCTGCCCTGTGGCAGAGCAAGATTGCCCAGAGCCTGGCAGTCGAAGTGAAGTAAATCTGCTGCAAAAGCGTCACGGCCCTGCTCTTTGTAGGAGCAGCCTTGTGCTGCGAAGAGGCCTTGTGTCACCCACAGATATTTGGGTGAGCACAGGCCCATTAGCAGCACAAGGCTGCTCCTACAGGGGGCAGATCCGGTCAAACTGCTCCGGCCAGTCCCTGCGGGTAAACACCTGCCCTTCCCGCCTCACCCTCCGTACTTCCTCAAGGTCCACCTCACAGACCAGCCACTGACTAGTGGCAGGGCTCGATTCTTCACTCAAGGCCACCACCCCATCCCCCGGCATCCCATGATCCGGCGGCACGAACAGCCCTGCCCGGCCGATATTCTCGTCCAGCGCCGGCGACCAGGGCGCCAGCCCGACCGTGGGGCTCTGCAACACCGCAATCTGGTTCTCCAGCGCCCGCGCCTGGGCACCGATGCGCACCCGGTGGTAACCCGCCTCGGTGTCGGTACAGCTCGGCGCCAGGATCAGGTCGGCACCACCCTCCGCCAGGCGCCGCGCCAGCATCGGGAATTCGTTGTCGTAGCAGATCAGGATGCCCAGGCGCCCCAGTTCAGTGTCGAACACCTGCAGCCCCTGGCCCGCGGCTATGTCCCACTGCTCCCGTTCGAAACGGGTCATCATCAGTTTGTCCTGGTAGCCCAGCACACCTTGGGGGCCGAACAGCCAGGCACGGTTGCGGTAGCGCCCATCGCTGTCCAGCACCGGTACGCTACCCGGTTGAAGGTAGATACCCCAGCGCCGGGCAAGGCTCTCGCACAAGGCCCTCCAGGGTTCGATCAGCGGCTGGATACCGGCGATGGAAGCCTTCAGGTCACCCCGCTGCTCGGCACTCAGCTGCCCGCTGAGCACCAGGCCGGCGTACTCCGGCAACAGCAGCAAGCGGGCCCCCGCGTCCACCGCCTTGGCGCACAGGGCTTGCAGATGATCGGCGTAGGCCTCCCAGGTTTCATGCAGCTCGATGGCGTACTGGCAGGCCGCCAGGCGGATCATATCGGCAGTTCCTTGAGCCAGAACGACATCAGCTTGTCGGAGCTTTCCTGCTCGTCCAGGTCGCGCCAGGCGTAGCTGGTGCGCAGCGACGGGTCGTGCAGGAAGCCGCGGTTACGCCAGAAGCCATGCAACGGCTTGTAGTCCGCAGGCCGCCGCGGATGCACACCTGGCCGCTCGACCGCACAGAACGCGCAATAGTCGAACTCGGCCAGCTTGTGTGCGTAGGACTCGCGCTCGATGAAAAAGCGCACCCCCAGGCCCTGGCCACGGTACTCGGGCAGTACCACCGATTCACCAAAGTAGTACACGCTGGCCGGGTCGCGCCCCTGGGCCAGGAACGGCTGCTGGAACTCGGGGGCGACATCCACCAGCGGCAGGCCGGTGGAGGCACCGACCACCTTGCCGTCGTCCAGCGCCAGCACCACCAGGCTGCGCCCGGAGCGG
Source organism: Pseudomonas shirazica (assembly GCF_015168335.1). Classification (NCBI taxonomy): domain Bacteria; kingdom Pseudomonadati; phylum Pseudomonadota; class Gammaproteobacteria; order Pseudomonadales; family Pseudomonadaceae; genus Pseudomonas; species Pseudomonas shirazica. The sequence goes on along the minus strand of NZ_CP063456.1, from coordinate 504,243 downwards.
GCATAAGTGGCCAGGTAGTCGGCCTCGTACTCCGGGGTGCCGTCATAAAGGTAGGGAAACTCGCGAAACACGGTAAGGCGCAGGCGAGCGAGGTCATCGATGTAAGGCGCGATAGCGGCGCCGTGCAACAGGCGTATTTCCATGCTTGGCGGTCGTTTTGTCGATGTGGATGACGCGCTCGGCTAAGCCGGGCTTGAGGGGAAACCCTATCATCCGGAGCGACGACCCGCCTTTTCCCTCCACGACAGGTATTGTTCCATGACCGCTACCGAACTGGTAAATGCTTACTACGCCGCCTTCAATGCGGGCGACATGCCGGCCTTTCTCGCCCTGCTCAGCGAGGATGTGATCCACGACATCAACCAGGGCGAGCGGCAGATGGGCAAGGCCCGGTTTGCAGCGTTCATGGACAAGATGAACCGCTGCTACCGCGAGCGCCTGGCCGATATCGTGGTGATGCAGAACGCCGACGGCAGCCGCGCGGCGGCGGAGTTCACCGTGCATGGGGAATATCTGGCCGATGACGAAGGGTTGCCGGCGGCCAACGGGCAGACCTATGTGCTGCCGGCAGGGGCGTTCTTCTATATCCATTGCGGGAAGATTGCCCGGGTGACCAACTACTACAACCTCAATGACTGGGTCGAGCAGGTGGGTTAAGCCTGGTTGAGCTGTGTTGCCTGCACTGGCCTCATCGCCGGCAAGCCAGCTCCCACAGGTACTCCACAGGTCTTGAAACCTTCGCTAAACCTGTGGGAGCTGGCTTGCCGGCGATAAGGCCGTATCAGGCAATACGGGTACCAAGCACCTTGAGGAATGCCGCCAACCACGCCGGATGCGCCGGCCATGCCGGTGCCGTCACCAGGTTGCCGTCCACATGCGCCTGGTCCACCGCGATATCGATGAATGTCCCGCCCGCCAAGCGCACTTCCGGGGCGCACGCCGGGTACGCACTGCATTCGCGCCCTTCCAGCACGCCGGCCGCCGCCAGCAACTGGGCACCATGGCAAACCGCCGCGATCGGCTTGCCGGCCTGGTCGAACGCCCGCACCAGCTCCAGCACCCGCTCATCCAGGCGCAGGTACTCCGGTGCACGACCACCCGGGATCAGCAGCGCGTCGTAACTCTCGGGCCGTACACGCACGAAGTCATAATTCAAGGCAAAGTTGTGCCCCGGCTTTTCGCTGTAGGTCTGTTCGCCCTCGAAATCATGAATCGCGGTACGCACCGTCTGCCCCGCGACCTTTTCCGGGCATACCGCATGCACCGTGTGCCCGACCATGCTCAGCGCCTGGAACGGCACCATGACTTCGTAATCTTCGACGTAGTCGCCGACCAACATGAGAATTTTCTTTGCCGTCATCGCACCCACTCCTTCGATTGCCTTGAGCCAATCACTGCACGATAGCTGGTCTCAGTCGCGACGGTCGAGCAAGTTGACCACCAACCGGTCCAGCCACCCCCACAACCGCTGCTTCACCCGGCGCCACAGCGGCCGGGCATTCCAGTGGCCCAGGTCGACCACCTCGCTCAACGCGAAATCACGCTCGAAACTGGCCTGCACGGCAGCCGTCAGCGGCGGGTCGAGTGCCTCGATATTGGCCTCGAGGTTGAAGCGCAAGTTCCAGTGATCGAAGTTGCATGAGCCGATACTGACCCAATCGTCGATCAACACCATCTTCAGGTGCAGGAAACACGGCTGGTACTCGTAGATACGCACCCCGGCGCGCAGCAGACGCGGGTAATAGCGATGCCCGGCGTAACGTACCGATGGATGATCGGTGCGCGGCCCGGTCAGCAGCAGCCGCACATCGACCCCCTTGCCGGCAGCCCGGCGCAGCGACCGACGCACGCTCCAGGTCGGCAGGAAGTAAGGCGTGGCCAGCCACACTCGCTGCTTGCCGCTGTTGATCGCGCGCACCAGCGAATGCAGGATGTCCTGGTGCTGGCGGGCGTCGGCATAGGCTACCCGGCCCATGCCCTGCCCCTGTGCAGGCACCTTGGGCAGGCGCGGCAGGCCAAAGCCCTCGGCGGGGCGCCAGGCTGTGCGACGGTTGTTGGCGTGCCACTGGCGGTCGAACAGTAACTGCCAGTCGCTTACCACCGGCCCCTGCATCTGCACCATCACCTCGTGCCATTCACTGGTCGCCTCGCCCGGCGTCCAGAACTCGTCGGTGACGCCCGTGCCGCCCACCACTGCCCAGCGTTCGTCCACCAGCAGCAACTTGCGGTGATCGCGGTACAGGTTGCGCAAGCCACGCTTCCAGCGCAGGCGGTTGTACCAGCGCAGGTACACACCTGCGTCCAGCAGGCGCTGACGCAACTTGCTGTTGAAGGCCAGCGAGCCATAGTCGTCGAACAGGCAGCGCACCCGCACGCCACGTCGGGCAGCCTGCTCCAGCGCTTCGACCACCGCATCCGCGCAGTCACCGGCCTCGACCAGGTACAGTTCCAGGTCGACCTGGAATTCGGCGCGCATGATCGCCAGGAGCATGCGCGGAAAAAACTCGGGGCCGTCGATCAGCAGTTCGAACTGGTTGCCATCCCGCCAGGGAAAGACCGGCCCCGGCATGTCAGCGGGCGGTGAAGATCAGCACCGCGCTAACCGGCACCGACGGGTTGATGGACTTGAGTCCGGCGAACTTGCGCAGGCGTTGCAGCCCCGGCAGCAGGCCGAAATCCTCGGCGCGCAGCACCAAGGGCTCCAGGGTCACCACCTGGAAGCGTCGCTCGTCCAGGCGGGTGGCCAGCAGCAGGGCGTTGTAGCTGTGGGACTGGCCATGCAGCGTCACGGTCAATGGCAGGCGTAGTTCGATCTGGGCACCGTTGGCCAGGTCGTTGATCGGCCGTAGGTCCAGTTGCGCCTGCACCTTGGCTTCGGCAAAGCGCTCGACCTCGAACAGGTCCTCGCGCATGCGTTCATCACGCAGCGGAATACCGCTGCTCACCGAGTCCATCTCGATGCTCAACGCGGCCACTCCCTTGCGGTCGACCGTTCCATGCAGCACCAGGAAGCGGTGCACTTCGGCGGTGTTACCGTTCTTGCCGGTAATGAACGAAAGGCGCGAAGACTCGCCATCGAGGTGCCAGTTGGCGTGGGCGGGCAGGCAAAAAGCCAGCAACAAAGCGGGCAGCAGGCGGGGCAGCTTGAACATGACAGATCTCGTGAAACCAGGCCGCCAACCTTACCCGCCCGCCTTCACGGCAGCAAGCGGCAGCCCTCGCGCGGGCCTTGCCAGGCAGCCTGATTGCGACGGCCCAGGCCTTCGGCGGTGACCTGCCGCTGTTGGCTGTCTTCCTCCAGCAGGCTCAGCGGCAGCCATTGCTTCACGTAGCCTTGGCAATACGCCGGCTCGAACCCCATGACGAAGCGGCACGAGCAATATTCCTTGGCCGAGTAGGCCGAAAGGATACCGGGGAAGTCCGCCAGGGCCTGGCGCTCATGCCAGGCCCAGTAGACCACCCCCAGCAGCACCACCAGCAGCACCCGCTTCATGCCCCCTCCCCAGCCAGCGCCGCGAGTATCCGCTTGAGCAGTTCATCGTGCTGGTAGCTGCCGTCGCGGTCATCGGCGTAACGCACGATCACCAGCTTTTGCGCGGGCAGCACGTACAGCGCCTGGCCCCAGTGGCCAAGGGCTGCGTAGGTGTCCGCGGGAGCACTCGGCCAAGGCCGGGCAGCGCCGACCAGCGGCTGATTGAGCCACCAGTGGCCACCGGGGTTGGCCTCGCCGGGCAGTGCTTCGGCTTTGGCAAACGGCGTGCGGTTGAAAGCCACCCAGGGCTTGGGCAGCAATTGCCGATCCTGCCAACGCCCGTCGCGCTGCATCAGCAGGCCGATGCGCGCCAGGTCGCGAGCGCTGAGGTACAGGTAGGACGAACCCACATAGGTACCCGCGCGGTCCCGCTCCCATACCGCGCTGTCGATCCCCAACGGAATGAACAGCGCATGCCAGGGGTAGTCGGGGTACTGACCGGCATCGAGCATGCCGCGCAACGCCGCGGCCAGCAGGTTGCTGTCGCCACTGGAATAGAGAAACCGCTGGCCCGGGCTGGCCACCGCTTCCCGCGCCGCGGTGTAGGCCGCCATGTCCTCGCGGCCACGGGTATACAGCATGGCCACCACCGAGGACTTGAGCGGGGCGTACTCGTAGTCTTCCTGCCAGTCCAGGCCGCTGGCCCAATGCAGCAGATCGGCCATGCGCACGCCGGGATGGGCGTGCATGGCCGGGTAGAAATGGGTCACCGGGTCCTGCAACTGGAAGCGGCCTTCGCCCTGGGCTATGCCCAATAGCGTGGCGAGTACGCTCTTGCTGATCGACCAGGTCAGGTGGGCGGTGGCGGCAGTGCTGGGGGCGGCGTAGCGTTCGTGGAGGATGCGGCCGTCGCGGATGATCAGCAGGGCGTCGGTGCGGATGCCGCTGCGTTCGGGGGTGGTGCGTGCGGGGAAGGCGTAGGCGTCGACGGCTTGCCAGTCGAGGGGGGTGTTGTCGATTGGCCAGTCGGGTTCAGGCCAGTCTTCGGCCCGGGCACAACCCGCAACCATTATCAGGATGATCAACAGTACCTTCATCGTGATCGCCGTTATTGGGGCCGCTGCGCAGCCCTATCGCGACACAAGGCCGCTCCTACAGGTACAGCGTCAGCCTGAACTTGACGCGTTCCCCTGTAGGAGCGGCCTTGTGTCGCGAAAGGGCCGCAAAGCGGCCCCAGGATTCATCGGATCACACAAACCTATCAGGCATTCATGACAATCCCGCAGCAGCCCAAGCCTTGTTCAGCCGCTTCTCCCGCGCCGCCGCCGCCAGCGCCATCACCCCCTGGTCACGCTGCCAGATCTGCGCCCACTGCGCCGGCCCCGCCGCCAACGCGGCATCGATCTCCCCTCGCAGCGCCTGGAACTGTGCAAACAATCCTCCCAGCAACAAATGGCAACCAACGCTATCGGCGCACTGCCGGCTACCTTCGGCACACCCGGCCAGCAGCCCAAGCAGCTGCAGGCGCAGGGCCTGCGGCCAGGCGCACTCCTGCCCCACGCCATAGAGCCAGGCCGTCAACGCCGTAAGCACATACAAGTCCTCAAGCGAACGGAACGGCTTCACATAGGCATCCCAACCATCACCGGCCAATAACTCGCACGCCGCGTGCTCCAGCACCAGTCGCCCATGGCCTACCTCCGGCATCAGCGGCAGGGTCGGCAGCGCTTCCAGCGTCACACCTGGCTCCCCGGGGTAGACCACCGCCAGGTTCAACTGCGGCGCCGCGCCCGTCGCCTCGCAGCGCGCCGCCACCAGCAGCCATTCCGCCTCCAGGCCTGCAGTGACGAAGTCCTTGCTGCCGGTCAGCCGCAAGCCGTCCAGGCGCGTGCGCATGTCCGCCGGCCGCACGCTGCGCCGTTCGGTGGCGCACAGGGCGCCGAGGCTGGGTGGAGCACTGGGCCACAGCACGCGCAAGGCGGCCTGGTAGCCGACCAGGAAGGCCAGGCCGGGGGTGGCCATCGCGCGCCCGCCGAGCACCGCCAGTTCGAACGGGGCAACCGGGCCAAGGCGCTCGAGCAGCGCGGCATAGGTTTCGCCCAGGGTGCCCGCCAGCGCTTGGCGAAGCGGGTCGTTGAGTCGTTGCAACCAGGCCATCGGTCGGCTCCTTGCTGAAGGGCTTTCAGTTGTGGCTCAGGGGGTGTCACGCAAGCATCACCAAAGATTCACAGGGGTGACACCCCATCTACCTAGGCTGACTTTGCACAACAAAGCCGACCGGCCGCAACCCTTCATGGCTGGCTTATGGAGACTCGTAATGACTCGGATCGCTCACGCTGGCGACAACAGCACCGAACGCCGTCTGCAAGCCGAACGCCTGGTTGGCGCCGCGGCCCTGCAGGAAGCCCAGGCCCTGCGCTACAAAGTGTTCAGCGCCGAATTCAAGGCCAAGCTCAAAGGAGCCGAGCAAGGCCTGGACATGGACGACTACGACGTGCACTGCCGCCACATTGGCGTACGCGACCTGAGCACCGGCGAGCTGGTTGCCACCACCCGCCTGCTCGACCATCAGGCCGCCAGCAGCCTGGGCCGCTTCTATAGCGAAGAAGAATTCAGCCTGCACGGCCTGTTGCAGCTGCAGGGCCCGATCCTGGAGCTGGGCCGAACCTGCGTAGCTCCCGACTACCGCAACGGCGGCACCATCGCCGTGCTCTGGGGCGAACTGGCCGAAGTGCTCAACGAAGGCCGCTACAGCTACCTGATGGGCTGCGCCAGCATCCCCATGCAGGATGGCGGGGTGCAGGCCCACGCGGTGATGCAGCGCCTGCGTGACCGCTACCTGTGCACCGAGCACCTGCGCGCCGAGCCGAAGAACCCGTTGCCCAACCTGGCCCTGCCGAACAACGTCATCGCCGAGATGCCACCGCTGCTCAAGGCGTACATGCGCCTGGGCGCGAAGATCTGCGGCGAGCCGTGCTGGGACGAAGACTTCCAGGTGGCCGATGTGTTCATCCTGCTCAAGCGCGACGAACTGTGCCCACGCTACGCCCGCCACTTCAAGGCAGCGGTCTGATGCCGAAGCTGCGGGTAATGGCCCGCCTGACTCGACTGCTGCTGGTACTGCTGCTGGGCATGCTGATGGCCAGCGTGATCGCCCTGGGCGAACGCCTGGGGTTCAAGGCGCCCATCGAGCGCCGCCAGCGCTGGACCTGCCTGTTCATGAAGCGCCTGGTCGCGGCCCTTCCCTTCGATGTGCGGGTGATCGGAGAGCTGCCCCAACGGCCAATGCTGTGGGTCAGCAACCACGTGTCCTGGACCGATATCCCGTTGCTTGGCATGCTGCTGCCGCTGTCGTTCCTGTCAAAGGCCGAAGTGCGGCACTGGCCGGTGGCCGGCTGGCTGGCGGAAAAGGCCGGCACCTTGTTCATCCGCCGTGGCGGGGGCGACAGCCAGCGCCTGCGTGAGCAGATCGCCGGGCAACTGGGTCTTTCCCGGCCGCTACTGATCTTCCCGGAGGGCACCACCACCAGTGGCCGTACCCTGCGCACCTTCCATGGTCGCCTGCTGGCAGGTGCCATCGACCGTGGCGTGGCGGTGCAGCCGGTCGCCATCCAGTACCTGCGCGATGGCCAGATCGACCCGATTGCACCGTTCATTGGTGACGATGACCTGGTGTCGCACCTGATGCGCCTGTTTGCCCTGCCGCGGGGCGAGGTATGCATTCACCTGCTGCAGCCGATCGGCAGCGTGGGCAAGGAGCGAGCGGTGCTGGCGTTGCAGGCGCAGCAGGCGATTCACCTGGCGTTGTTCGGGGTTGAAGGAGTCGAGCTGGCGCCACGGCGGCAGGCGCGGGCTGCCTGAACTCTTGCACTGCCAGTACCGGCCTCTTCGCGGGCTTGCCCGCGAAGAGGCCAGCGCAGGACTAACTGCCAGACAACCGGCCAGCCGCTGCAAACGCCTGCAACTGTGGATAAAACTCCCTGAAGTCCGCCAGCAATGGCTCATACAGCCGCTCCAGCTCCCCCATCACCCCAACCATCCCCTCCGGCCGCGACAAGCGCCGGGCAATACCGTTGAACACCTGCTCCAGCGTGGCAAAATCGCCATACGCCCCCAGCCAGTCATCCGCAGCCATGAACGGCGCAATCCGCGCCAGCCGCCCCGGCAACTCGGGCTCCGCCAGCAATACCCGATAAAAGTCCCCGGTGAACTGCTCCAGCGGCTGCTCGGCATAATCCTGCCAATGCCGGGCCAGGCAATGGTCGAAAAACACATCCAGAACGATACCGGCAAAGCGCCGCCGCTCACGCGGAAAACGCGCAAGAGCCGCCAACACCAACGGGTGCTGGTCGGTATAGCTGTCGATATGCCGGTGCAGCCGGATGGCCGCCTCCAGCGCTGGCGGGAAGCGCCCTTCCAGCGAGCCTTTGACGAAGTCGCCATACAGGCTGCCAAGCAGTTGGTGCGGCGCCGGGCCGCCAAGATGCAGGTGTGCGAGGTAGTTCATGAGCGCAGTCTAGCACCGCCGGCCCATATATCGTTATAACGCGATATAGCGATTCGTGCTCAGCTCAGAACCTCTTCATATTTGTATATCGGGAAACCACGATTTACATTTCGTTCTATCGCGATATACCGCTACAACGAGCCTCAACCCATGCCTATCGATCTCGACGAAATCATAAAAGCGCTGGCCCACCCGGTCAGGCGAGAAATCCTCAGCTGGCTGAAGGACCCGGCGACACAATTCCCCGACCAGTACCACAGCACCGAGAACGGTGTATGTGCCGGGCAGATAGACCAACGCTGCGGTCTGTCGCAGTCGACCGTCTCCGCCCACCTGGCCACCTTGCAGCGCGCCGGGCTGATCAGCAGCCAGAAGATCGGCCAATGGCATTTCTTCAAACGCAACGAAGCCACCATCCAGGCGTTTCTCGAACAACTGCGCCAAGCACTCTGAACAGGCAGGTAACCGTAATGACCACGCTTTTCGATCCGATCACCCTGGGCGACCTGCAACTGCCCAACCGCATCATCATGGCCCCGCTCACCCGCTGCCGGGCCGACGAAGGCCGCGTGCCCAACGCGCTGATGGCCGAGTATTACGTACAGCGCGCCAGCGCCGGGCTGATCCTCAGCGAGGCGACCTCGGTCAGCGCCATGGGCGTCGGCTACCCGGATACCCCTGGTATCTGGAACGACGAACAGGTGCGTGGCTGGAACAACGTGACCAAGGCCGTGCATGCCGCCGGCGGGCGCATCTTCCTGCAGCTGTGGCATGTTGGCCGCATCTCCCACCCCAGCTACCTGAACGGCGAGCTGCCGGTGGCCCCCAGCGCGATCCAGCCCAAGGGCCATGTAAGCCTGGTGCGCCCGCTCAGTGACTACCCCACCCCACGCGCGCTGGAAACCGAAGAAATCATCGACATCGTCGAGGCCTACCGCAGCGGTGCCGAGAATGCCAAGGCTGCCGGTTTCGATGGCGTGGAAATCCACGGCGCCAACGGCTACCTGCTCGACCAGTTCCTGCAGAGCAGCACCAACCAGCGCACCGACCGCTACGGCGGTTCGCTGGAAAACCGTGCGCGGCTGCTGCTGGAAGTGACCGATGCGGCCATTGAGGTGTGGGGCGCAAACCGCGTGGGCGTGCACCTGGCGCCGCGGGCCGATGCCCATGACATGGGCGATGCCGACCGTGCCGAAACCTTTACCTACGTGGCCCGTGAGCTGGGCAAGCGTGGTATTGCCTTCATCTGCTCGCGGGAAAAGGAAGCCGATGACAGTATCGGCCCGCTGATCAAGGAAGCGTTCGGCGGCCCGTACATCGTCAACGAGCGGTTTGACAAGGCCAGTGCCAATGCCGCCCTGGCCAGCGGCAAGGCCGACGCCGTGGCGTTTGGCGTGCCGTTCATCGCCAACCCTGACCTGCCGGCGCGGCTGGCGGCGGATGCGCCGTTGAACGAGGCGCGGCCGGAGACTTTCTATGGCAAGGGGCCGGTGGGGTACATCGACTATCCGCGGTTGTAACTGAAATCGCCGGGGCCGCTTTGCGGCCCTATCGCGACACAAGGCCGCTCCTACAGGGGAACGCGATTTCCTGTAGGAGCGGCCTTGTGTCGCGATAGGAGGGCAAAGCCCTCCCCTGCAATGTCACGGCCGGGCATTGATCTGCTGCTGCAGGTTCTGGATCTGGCTCTGCAAGGTATTCAGGTTGCGTGTCGTCTGCGCCCGGAAGGCGTCGAATTCCTGCACCGAAGCACCACTGGACGCCGCCGCGGCCGGGCGGTTATCGATCTGGCTCTTGAGCACCAGGATGTCCTGCTCCAGGTCCTGGATGGCCGCGCTCGGGTTACCCTGCTTCTTCAGCGCAGCAACCTCGCTGCCCAGGCTCTTGAGCTGCGCATCCAGCTTGGCGCCATCCACCTGCGCGGCCTTCAGCGCAGCAACCTGTTCGTTCAGGCCCTTGAACTGGGTATCCAGCTTGCCACCATCGACCTGGCCCGAGCGCAATGCGGCCAGCTCACCATTCACCGCCTTCAGTTGCGCCTGCAACTGGGTTTGCAGCTGGGTCACGGCCTTCTGCTGTTCGCGGGTATCAGCCAGTACCTGCTCCAGGCGCTTGCCCAGATCGCCGGTCTGCCCGGCCACCCCCTGCTGCAACTGACGCAGTTGCAGCTTCAACGCCTCGCTGTTGGTAGTGGCGCCGGATTCGCTGGCCGCCACCTTGCCGCTGATCGCCTGCAGGCGCCCGGCAGCCTCTTCGCTGATGCGAGCGAAGCTTTCCTGGGTCGCCACCAGTTGCTGCTCCATCAGCGAGATCTGCTGGAAGCTCCACCAGCCAAGGCCCGCCAAGGCGATGAACGAGGCCCCGAGCAATGCCCACAGCGGCGCCGTGCTGGCACCGCGAGCGGCCTTCTGGCGGCTGCGCACCACGTGCGCCGGCATCAGTTCGTCATCGTCATGGGTGCCCGCCCGCAGGCTAGGCACGTCATCGTAGTCATCGTGAGCATGGTTACGCATGGATACATTCAACCGCGGTAGTCGCAAAGAGGCACGAGTATAAACCGCCAGCGCGGCGGGTTGATGACCATTGTCGGCCGGCCGGCTTTACTGCCCCGGCGGCTGGTGCTTCCACCAGGCACAGAATTCATCCAATGCCGTCCACAGGCTGACCTTGGGCTGGTAGTCCAGGTACTGTCGGGCGCGGCTGATATCCAGGGTGAAATCGCGGCTCATCACCTGCATCCCCAGGCGCGACAGGGTCGGTTGCGGGCGTCCCGGCCACAACATGCAGGCCGCCTCGTTCAGCGCGGCCAGGCTGTAGGCCAGGCCGTAGGAACGGTAACGGGTAACCTGCGGCAGCTGCATCTGGCGCATCACGTAGTTGACCACATCCCACAGCGGCAGCGGCTGGCCGTTACTGATGTTGTAAGCCTGGCCCAGCGCCCGGTCGTCAGCGAACAGGGCACTGAGCAGTGCTTCGTTAAGGTTGTGCACGCTGGTGAAATCGACTTTGTTCAGGCCGTTGCCGATGATCGCCACGCGCCCCTTGCGCTGCATCTGCATCAGCCGCGGGAAGATACTGGCATCGCCAGCGCCGGTGACGAAGCGTGGGCGCAGCGCCAGCACCTCGAGGCCGAACTCCTGGGCACCGAACACTTTCTGCTCGGCCATGTACTTGGTCTGCCCGTAGTGGTCGTGGAAGCGGCGAGGCACCTGGTCTTCACGGATGTCCAGGCGCGAGCGGCCATTGAAGTAGATCGACGGCGACGACAGGTGTACCAGCCGCCGTACGTGCTCCTTCAAGCAGCCCTCGACCACGTTTTCGGTGACCACCACATTGCCTTGATAGAAGTCCTGGTAGCGCCCCCAGTTGCCCACTGCGCCAGCGCAGTGCACTACCGCCTCGACGCCCTGGCACAGGCGGCGGGCCAGCTCGGCATCCCCCAGGTCGCCGGGGATGAACTGGGCGCCGCGCTTGACCAGGTGCTCGACCCCTTCGGCTCGACGGCCGCTGACCCGCACGTCCAGGCCCTGCTCCAGGGCAAAGCGCGCAAAGCGCCCGCCAATGAAGCCACTCGCGCCGGTGACCAGAATTCGCATGTAAGACTCCGTCTTGCCAGATTTCAGATGCAACTGACGCCAGCCGTGGCTACAAGGGCACCAGCCATTGCCGTGCGGAGTGCCGCAGGTGGTCGGTCAGTTGCGCGAGCAGTTGCCCGCCATTGCGCCAATGATGCCAGTACAGCGGCACATCGATGGGGGTATCGCTGCAGATTTCCACCAGCCGGCCGCTGGCCAGTTGCTCGCGGGCCTGCAGTTCAGGCACCAGGCCCCAGCCCAGGCCAGCTTCGGTCATGCGCAGGAAGCCTTCGGACGACGGGCACAGGTGGTGCAGGAAGCCATCCTCGATGCCCAGCGATGCCAGGTAGCGGTGTTGCAGGAAGTCGTCCGGGCCGTACACGATCGCCGGGGTACGGGCCAGGCGGCTGGCGGCGAAGCCCTGCGGAAAATGCCGCGCCATGAACCCGGGGCTGGCCAGCGCCCGGTAGCGCATGGCACCCAGTGGCAGGCTGCGCGCCCCGGCCACTGGCCGCTCGCTGCCACACAGGCAGGCCGCCACCTCGCCCGCACGCATGCGTTTCAGGCCCACTTCCTGGTCTTCCACCACGAGGTCGGTCAGCACATTCTGCTGTGCGCAGAAGTTACCCACCGCACCGGCCCACCAAGTGGCCAGGCTGTCGGCATTGAGGGCGATGCGCAAGCGCTCCGGCATGCCCTCCTCGTCCAGCGCCGGCACCTGGCGCTGCAGGTCGCGCTCAAGCAGGCGCACCTGCTGCACATGGTTGAGCAACTGGCGGCCGACTTCGGTCGGGCTTGGCGGCGTGGCACGCACCAGCACCGGCTGGCCGACCCGCGCCTCAAGCAGCTTGATGCGCTGGGAAATGGCCGACTGCGACAAGCCCAGCACCTGCGCCGCGCGTTCGAAACCACCCTGCTCGATCACGGCGGCGAGGGCGGCCAGCAGCTTGTAGTCGAACATCGATTTTCCTAATGACGGATCAGCTCTATTTGTTTTTCTTATACAGCGTGGTTCATCACAATGGCCAGCATCTTTTAGACGCTTTGGAGAGCGCGCCATGTGGCAAAGCTATCTCAACGGCATGCTCGTGGCCTTCGGCCTGATCATGGCCATCGGTGCACAGAACGCTTTCGTCCTCGCCCAGAGCTTGCGCCGCGAGCATCATTTGCCGGTGGCGGCACTGTGCATCGTCTGTGACGCCATCCTGGTGGCTGCCGGAGTGTTCGGCCTGGCCACCGTGCTGGCGCACAACCCGACCTTGCTGGCGATCGCCCGCTGGGGCGGCGCGGTGTTCCTGATCTGGTACGGCGCCAAGGCTTTGCGCAGCGCCTGCTCCAGGCAGAGCCTGCAGCACCAGCAAGGCCAGGGTGCGCGCTCACGCCGCGCGGTGTTGCTCAGTGCCCTGGCGGTGACCCTGCTGAACCCGCACGTGTACCTCGACACGGTGCTGCTGATCGGCTCGCTGGGCGCCCAGCAGGCTGCGCCTGGCGCCTACGTGGCCGGCGCTGCCAGCGCCTCGCTGCTGTGGTTCTCGACCCTGGCGATCGGTGCGGCCTGGCTGGCGCCGTGGCTGGCCAGGCCGGCGACCTGGCGCATGCTCGACCTGATGGTGGCGGTGATGATGTTCGCGGTGGCGGCGCAGTTGATCTTCAACTGACCCTGGGCTTGTCACAACATTTCTAGCGCCTGGCAGATCGAGCGCCGCGCGGGCGGCGCTCGATCTGCCAGGCGCCACAAGGGGTAAGCCGAACACCACCGGTCGGCACACCCCAACCGCTCTGGAACCTCTATTCCCTATCTTTGTTGCGTGGTTATGCGCCGGGCCCGGTGCTATGATCCAGCCCTTGCGTCGCAAAGAGTACAAACTCGCCGACGCTCATCGGGCCGCCCGTGATCGGCCTTGCGCAAACCGCAAACAGACCTGAATCAGGAGATCCACCATGGCTTTTGAATTGCCGCCGCTGCCGTACGCCCACGATGCCCTGCAGCCGCACATCTCCAAGGAAACCCTGGAGTATCACCACGACAAACACCACAACACCTATGTCGTGAACCTGAACAACCTGGTCCCAGGCACCGAATTCGAAGGCAAGACCCTGGAAGAGATCGTCAAGAGCTCTTCGGGCGGCATCTTCAACAACGCCGCTCAAGTCTGGAACCACACCTTCTACTGGAACTGCCTGGCACCAAACGCCGGTGGCCAGCCGACCGGTGCCCTGGCTGACGCCATCAACGCCGCTTTCGGTTCCTTCGACAAGTTCAAGGAAGAGTTCACCAAGACTTCGGTTGGCACCTTCGGTTCCGGCTGGGGCTGGCTGGTGAAGAAGGCTGACGGTTCCCTGGCCCTGGCCAGCACCATCGGCGCCGGCTGCCCGCTGACCAGCGGCGACACCCCGCTGCTGACCTGCGACGTCTGGGAACACGCCTACTACATCGACTACCGCAACCTGCGTCCGAAGTACGTCGAGGCGTTCTGGAACCTGGTCAACTGGGCCTTCGTTGCCGAACAGTTCGAAGGCAAGACCTTCAAGGCCTGAGTCATCCAGCCTTGAGACAGAACCCCGGCGCCACGCCGGGGCTCTTCGAAAATCCGATGCCAGTCCTCTGGTATCGGATTTTTTTCGGGGCATGCGAGGGGCCAGAACGCCGTATTTTCAGGAAACGTACCGATCAAGCCAGCCAAGGCTATCTACAGTGGCACCCGTAGGCCGATACTCACATCCAACCCACCCTGCATACCCGCGCTGCTCCAGCGCCGCCAGCAACCCTGCAACATCCATCTGCCCCGTCCCCGGCTGATGCCGCCCCGGGCAGTCGGCCACCTGCACATGCACCGTCCGTTCAAAGAACTGCGCCAGCACATCGGCAGCATTTCCGGTCAGCAACTGTGCATGATAAAGATCAAGGATCAGCCCCATACCGGGATGCGCCTCCAGTACCTGCTGCGCCTTGCCGAAATCGGACATGTAATACCCCGGCATTGCCTGCGTGCAGATCACCTCGATCAATGGCCGCAGCCCCTGGTCTTCAAAATACTTCACGGCATAGTCCAGGTTGCTCGCGTACACCTTGTCGGCGCCATCCTCGTGGGTTACCCCGGACATCAGGTGCACATCCGCACACGCCAGTGCGCGGGCATAGCTGACGGCCTGGCGTAACCCGTCACGGAACTCGGGCTCCTTGCCCGCCACCGCGGCAATACCCTTGGAAACGCCAGCCGGCGCAGCGAACTGGACCAATGGCAACCCATATTGCGCCAGTTGATCAGCCAACAAACTCGCATCGAATTCATAGGGCGACGGGAATTCCACCGCGCGAAATCCGGCGGCGGCAGCGGCTTCGATACGCTGCAGAAAAGGCAGTTCATTGAACTGGAAGCCGAGATGAGCATTGAATTTGAGCATGCGTATAGATCCATCCGTGTGTGGTATTTTCCTGCCCCAGTCCGACCCGAATCTGCTGGATCGACTGAAGATAACCATTCGGAATACAGCCTGTGATAAAGAAAGATCTCGCCCTGCAGTTGGCCCCTCGCGTCATCGAGATGATCCGCGCCCGGTCGATGAAGGCCGGCGAGCCATTGCGCGAGCAGACCTTCGCCCAAGCCTTCGATGTCTCCCGCTCCCCCATTCGCAGGGTATTTGCCCTGCTCGCCGAGTGGAACATCGCGGTGCAGGAGCCCAATCGCGGCTACTTTCTGAAACAGGACGCCGGGCAGATCCAGGAAACCACTGTACCGCCCACCTGCGACCCATTCGAAGACTTCTACCTGCGCGTGGTGGACGACATCCTCAGCGGGGAAGTCCCTGCCGAATTCTTTGAGGCCCAATTACTGCGACGCTACTCCGTGCCCCGCGGGCAACTGCTCAAGGTCCTCAACCGGCTGGCCAGCGAAGCCATGGTCGAGCGCAAGCCCGGGCAAGGCTGGAGCCTTAACGAATTCGTACACAACGCCCAGACCCACATCCAGAGCTACCGCTTCCGCATGGCCATCGAGCCGGCCGCACTGCGCGAACCAGGCTACAAGGTCAACCAGGCCGCATTTGCCAAAGCCCGGGAGCAACAGCAGGCCATGCTCGACGGCGAAATTCACCAGCTGTCACGTGCCCAACTGTTCGAAATTGGCGCCCAGTTTCACGAAATGATCGTGCAGTGCTCGGGCAATCTCTTCTTCATAGATGCCATACGTCGGCAAAACCAGCTCAGACGCTTCATGAGCTACAAAGCCAACGTCGACCGCAGTCGCCTGATGACGCAATGCCTGGAGCACCTGCACCTGCTCGACTTGATCGAGTCCGGTCGGCGTGAAGAAGCCGCTCAGTTTCTCTGGAAACATCTGGACGAAGTCGGCCGGCTCAAGACCCGTCAGGATGCCTTGCTGGAAAGCCAGCAGGCGTAACCCCTTCCCCCGCCTTCCTTTCATTACCCGCGCGTTCAGATCAGGGAAGGCAGCTTAGACATTGCCTTCTTTTTACGCAAGATACAAAACCGCCCTGAGATTCAGCGCCATGAGTAAATTTCGCGCCACTTATTGTATTTCATTGTAAGAATAAGCAATTATGCGCGCCGCTCGGACGCACTGTGGCACCGAATCACACAGGGATGATTGCAATGAAACAAGGAACGTTGGCTAACGGGACGGGGGTCTCCAGCCTGCTGTTCGGGGTGTACACGATTCTGCTGGCCCTGCTTGGCCTGACGCTGGCCTGTCAGGGAAGCACGCTGGTCAGTGCCGGCGGCTCGCCTTACTACGCAATGATGGGTACCGCATTGCTGCTGTCAGCCGCACTCATGGGCCTGAAGAAGTCGCTCGGCATCTATCTCTACGGTGCAGCATCCCTGGCCACCTACGGCTGGGCAATCTGGGAATCCGGCTACAACGGCTGGGCCTATATCCCACGTCTGGCATGGCTGGTACTTCTCAGTGTGATCTTTCTGGCCTTCTGGCCTCTTGTCCGGCGCGACTTTGCCAAAGTCAACAAGGCACTGTATTTCAGCGTCATGGGGGGGCTGCCGCTGCTGATGGCGGCCACCATCCTGACACCGCTGTTCTTCCCCAACACCGTTCACCTGGCCGACTCGCCCGCTATCACCGCACATACACAGCAACCCTTCAGCCGCAGTACCGTGACCTCACCGGACGCCAATGTCGCCGCGTCCCACGACAAGACCAACTGGACCGCCTATGCCGGCTCCAACCTCGGCAACCACTATTCCGCTGCGGCGCAGATTACCCCAAGCAACGTTTCCGGCCTGGTCAAGGCCTGGGAGTATCATCATGGCGATGTGAAACAGCCTGGCGAAAAAACCAAGTATCTGAACGAGGCCACGCCAATCAAGGTTGGCGACTCGCTGTATACCTGCACGCCCAAGCAAATCATCATTTCGTTGAGCGCCACTACCGGCAAAGAGAACTGGCGCTACGACTCGAAAGTCGACCCGGACTATTTCGCCAACGGTGGTGCCTATTGCCGTGGTGTCTCGTACTACGAAGTACCCAATGCCAGTGGCCTATGCGCCAAACGCATCATCTGGGGCACCAACGACATCCGCCTGGGTGCAGTTGATGCGCTCACCGGGCAGGCCTGCCCAGATTTCGGCACGGCAGGCTTTGCCGACCTCAAGGACGGCCTGGGCACGTTCCGCAAAGGCTCCACCGGCATCACTTCTGCACCACTGGTAATCCGTGGTGTGGTCATTACCGGTGGCCGCGTGCTTGACTCGGATGTGCGCCCGGCGCCATCAGGTGTGGTTCGCGCCTACGACGCAGTCAGCGGCAAACAGAAGTGGGCCTGGGACCTCGGTCGCCCCGACAGCACTGCGCCTGCCGACGCCGATGAAACCTATACGCTCAGCACGCCCAACTCATGGGCGCCGATTTCCGCCGACGACGAACTGGGGCTGGTCTACATCACCACCGGCAATGCTGCAGGCGACTTCTATGGCGGTACCCGTACCGAACAGGAAGACAAGTTCAGCTCTTCACTGGTGGCCCTGGATGCGCTCACCGGCAAGGTCAAATGGCATTTCCAGACCGTCCATCACGACCTCTGGGACTACGACCTGAGCCCACAACCGGCGCTGATCGATTTCCCCACGAGCAGCGGCCCACGCCCGGCCGTCATTCAAGCGACCAAATCGGGCCAGTTGTTCGTCCTCGACCGCGCCACCGGCGAACCGCTGGTCGACGTGGTGCAGGCTGCCGTCCCGCAGGGCACTGCCCCTGGAGACTACACCGCGGCGACGCAGCCGCTGTCACCAAGCATGCCGAGCACCATGGGCCGCCCATCGAAAAGACCGGAAGTGCTGAACGAAGCCGACGCCTGGGGCCTGACGCCGTTCGATCAGTTGCAATGCCGCATCGAGTTTCGCCAGGCGCGTTACGAAGGGATCTTTACACCGCCGGTAGTCGGCCAGCAAAGCCTGATCTTTCCCGGCCATCACGGCGGCCTGAACTGGGGCGGAGTGATGGTGGACCTGCAGCGAGGCCTGCTGATCATCAACAACCAGCGGTTGCCGTACATGCAGGGGCTGGTTCCACGCGAACAGCTCGATGCGATCAATGCCAAGTCGTTCCAGGAGTCGCCGGGCAATAACCAGGGGTTCCGCGTCCAGGCCGGTCTGCCGTTCGGGGCAATCAAGGACCCATGGATGTCAGCGCTGGAACAGCCGTGCATCGCACCACCCTGGGGGTTCATCTCCGCTATCGACCTGCGCACACGTGAAGTGCGCTGGAGCCGCCCGTTCGGCACCGGCTATGACAGTGGGCCCTTGGGCATCGCCTCGAAACTGCGCTTCGAAATCGGCACTCCGAGCGACGCCACTGGCGTGGCTACAGCAGGAGGCGTGACCTTCATTGGCGCTGCCATCGACCGTTTCATGCGCGCCTACAACAGCGAAAGTGGTGAATTGCTGTGGGAAGAGCGCCTACCGGCCGGCAACCAGGCTTCGCCCCTGACCTACATGAGCGAAGGGCGGCAGTACGTTGTTGCCGTGGTCGGCGGGCATGACCGGATTCCGACCAAGCTGGGTGACAGCATCATTGCCTGGGCGCTGCCGGAAAAATAGCGCGCCCGCTGCGTAAAGGCGCTGCTCGGCACTGAAAGCCAGGCGCTGACATACCCGCTATCAACCAATCATCGACAGCCGATGGCGCGCCGTGCGCCGTCGGGTGGCTGCGTGCGCGCCACAAACAGCAACGAGCAACTGCGGTACAGAAGTGCCCGCTTGAATTCATGTCAATCAGACAGGAGTGACAATGTTTGAACTATCCGCTGGCCTATATGTTTTGGTGGGCGTCAGTTTTCTAACTTCTTTGATGACTGCCGCTATCGGCGTAGGCGGCGGGATTGGCCTATTGGCAGTCATGCCGCAGTTCCTGCCCATTTCTGCCGTTGTGCCGGTGCATGGCCTGATTCAGATGGTCAGCAACGGCAGCCGCTTCGCCTTCGATTACAAGCACGCAAAAATCGAGATTCTCCCGCGTTATGTCATCGGCTGCCTTTCAGGGGCAGCCATCGGTTACTTCTTCATTGGGCATTTCCCGGAAAAGTACCTGTCGTTGATTCTCGGCATCTTCATCCTGGCGATTACCTGGACCAAGCTGGTCGCCTCGCTCGGCTTTGTCCTGAAAAACTTTGCCATCGTTGGTTTCCTGCAAACGTTTCTATCACTGTTCGTTGCCGTCACCGGGCTTATTTCCCAGCCGATCCTGATGAGGATGAACATCAACAAGGATCAGGTCATCGTCACCCACGCCATGCAGATGAGTGTATTGCACGGCCTGAAAGTAGCTGCCTTTGTCTTTGCCGGCTTTGCCTTCATGGACTATGCCCAGTTGATCATCATCATGATCACCGCCTCCACCGCCGGTTCCTACCTGGGCGGCTTTCTTCGAAATCGAATATCGCAACGTGTTGGCGCCATCCTGCTTAAAGCCGGGGTGACGTTCTTCGGTTTGAAAATGATTGTGGACCACTTTATTCAAAACGTCTGAGCTTCATCCATTCAAACAAGGAGTTTGAAATGATCGCGCGTAAAAAGTTTGATTCCAAGGACAGCCAGGGGATCTCGACTTTTCTTCATGAACATGGATACTGCGTAATCAACCCCGAGGACGATTCGCTCGAGGCCTTTCGCGCGGTGGCAGGCCGGTTCGGCCTGATCCAGTTCCATACCAAATCCGACAAGACTGGCGTGGTCGGCGGCGGCGATCCGATCAACAAGGACTGGCAAGCGTTCAGGGACGACTACCACGGCGAACTGTCGAGCGACTTCTATCCCCATACGGATGGCTCGTTCCTCAATGGCATGGCGTATATCGATGGGGTTGCCAGGAAGATTACCCCGCCCAAATACGTCATTCTGCAGTGCGTTTCCAAACCGCAGTTTGGCGGTGACAACTTCCTGGTGGATGGGCAACGCATTTATAATGACCTGCTGGTGAATCATCCCGACATCCTGAGGATCCTGATGACCAGTGGCAGTGTCACGTACTGCCGTGATGACCTGCTGTCGATCGATTGTTCTGTCTTCGAAAAGGTCAATGAGAACAAACTGCGTATTCGCTACCGGTATGACAGCACTGCGTTCAGTCCGGAATGGGCCAGTTCCGCCTTCCAGTATATCCAGGATAAATATTCAACCAACCCGGACTACATCACCAACATTAGCCTGGAACCCGGCGAAATCCTGGTCATGGACAACTTGCGAGTATTGCATGCACGCCACCAGTTCACTGACGGCAACATGAAAAGAAAAGTCCGTAGGCTGTGGATTGCCGATGACACAAGCATGGTATTCAAGAATATTCTCAACCAGTCGCCGGTGCGCAGGGCCATGTTGCCGTTCCAGAAATACAATATTGCCGCCGCCGAGAACGCGCCTGCCTTCATCGATTACAGTTGCGGGATTCGGTTTCAGTCGGACATGTTCCTGACCCCGCCCTGTGCCGAACTTGAACAATGGCCGGCCAGCAGTGCCAATCGCCAATAACCCTTTCCCCGCACTACTGTAACTGCCCGATAACGCGTGCCTTCACAGTGCCTGCCTGATGGCGGATGCTGTGCTCGTCTGCATGCGTACACAGGTGGTTGCCTTTCATCGCAGGGATCCGTCCGCTTCTCCAGCGGCGTGTAAATCAGACCCGCCCCACAGGCGCTACTCCATTTGGAGGAATGTGCCATGCCTGAGGGGGCGGGCTTGCCCGCGAAGCGGTCGACACGGTTTTCATCCACGCCCCACCCGCAAAACGCTTGCTCAGCCCGCATACCACGCTAACATCAAACCTCTGGAAGATTGTCACGGCGCATTCAAGTTGCGGGGTCAGGCAACCGATACACTTCTGATGGTCGGCCGATAGTGTATCGTCATCGTTGATGGCAAAATGATGCCATGCGCATGGATTAAGGAAACCCCCATTGAAGCTGGAATTGCGGAACAGCTTGTCGGTCAAGTTGCTCAGGGTCGTGCTGCTGTCGGCGCTAGCGGTCGGTGTCGTGCTCAGCTGTGCGCAAATCGTCTACGACACCTACAAGACCCGCCAAGCCGTGAACAGCGATGCCCAACGCATCCTCGACATGTTCCGCGACCCCTCGACCCAGGCGGTATATAGCCTCGACCGCGAAATGGGCATGCAGGTGATTGAAGGCCTGTTCCAGGATGAATCGGTACGCATGGCCTCCATTGGCCACCCCAACGAAACCATGCTCGCAGAAAAGTCCCGCCCGCTGCAGGACATGTCCATGCGCTGGCTGACCGACCTGATCCTCGGCCAGGAACGTACCTACAGCACGCAACTGGTCGGCCGCGGCCCCTACAGCGAATACTACGGCGACCTGAGCATCACCCTCGACACCTCGTCCTACGGCGAAGATTTCCTGATCAACGCCGTGATCATCTTCATTTCCGGCGTGTTGCGGGCCCTGGCCATGGGCCTGGTGCTGTACCTGGTCTACCACTGGCTGCTGACCAAACCGCTGTCGAAGATCATCGAGCACCTCACCCAGATCAACCCCGACCGCCCCAGCCAGCATCAGCTACCGCTGCTCAAGGGCCACGAGAAGAACGAGCTGGGCCTGTGGGTAAATACCGCCAACCAGCTGCTGGCCTCGATCGAGCGCAACACCCATCTGCGTCACGAGGCGGAAAACAGCCTGCAACGCATGGCCCAGTACGACTTCCTCACCGGCCTGCCCAACCGCCAGCAACTGCAGCAGCAACTGGACAAGATCCTCGTCGACGGTGGCCGCCTGCAACACCGCGTGGCGGTACTGTGCGTAGGCCTGGACGACTTCAAGGGCATCAACGAGCAGTTCAGCTACCAGGTCGGCGACCAGTTGCTGCTGGCCCTGGCCGACCGCCTGCGCGCCCACAGCGGCCGACTGGGCGCCCTGGCACGCCTGGGCGGTGACCAGTTCGCCCTGGTGCAGGCCAATATCGAGCAGCCCTACGAGGCCGCCGAACTGGCGCAGAGTATCCTCGACGACCTGGAAGTGCCGTTCGACCTCGACCACCACCAGCAGATCCGCCTGCGCGCCACCATCGGCATCACCCTGTTCCCGGAAGACGGCGACAGCACCGAGAAGCTGCTGCAGAAAGCCGAACAGACCATGACCTTGGCCAAGGCCCGTTCGCGCAACCGCTACCAGTTCTACATCGCCAGCGTCGACAGCGAGATGCGCCGCCGTCGCGAACTGGAAAAGGACCTGCGCGAAGCCCTGCCACGCAACCAGCTGTACCTGGTGTATCAGCCACAGATCAGCTACCGCGACCACCGCGTGGTCGGTGTCGAAGCACTGCTGCGCTGGCAACATCCGGAGCTGGGCATGGTGCCCCCGGACCAGTTCATCCCCCTGGCCGAACAGAACGGCAGCATCATCGGCATCGGCGAATGGGTGCTCGACCAGGCGTGCCGGCAATTGCGCGAATGGCACGACATGGGCTTCAGCGACCTGCGCATGGCGGTCAACCTGTCCACCGTACAGCTGCACCACAACGAGCTGCCGCGGGTGGTCAACAACCTGCTGCAGGCTTACCGCCTGCCACCACGCAGCCTGGAACTGGAAGTCACCGAGACCGGCCTGATGGAAGACATCAGCACCGCCGCCCAGCACCTGCTGAGCCTGCGCCGCTCCGGAGCACTGATTGCCATCGACGACTTCGGCACCGGCTACTCGTCGCTCAGCTACCTGAAATCGCTGCCGCTGGACAAGATCAAGATCGACAAGAGCTTCGTCCAGGACCTGCTGGACGACGATGACGACGCCACCATCGTCCGCGCCATCATCCAGCTGGGCAAGAGCCTGGGAATGCAGGTAATCGCCGAAGGCGTGGAAACCGCCGAACAAGAAACCTACATCGTCGCCCAGGGCTGCCACGAGGGCCAGGGCTACCACTACAGCAAGCCGCTGTCGGCCCGTGAGCTGACCAACTTCCTCAAGCAGGCACAGCGAAACCAGGTTTCGATGTTCTGAGCCGCCTGCCCGATTACAGCCCGTGACCGGCATTTACACGAATTGCATGCCCGCCCCTTTACAGCAAATGCAAATCTTTCGCATGATGTTGTCGTTTCGCGTGCCACGGCGCACCGTCCACCCCTTGGTCCAACCACACGACGCAGGAAACCAATAATGATTCGAATGCCTCTGGCCTCCGCCAGTCTGCTGGCCATTGCCATCGCTCTCGCCGGTTGCGGCGAAGGCAAGGACGACAAGGCCGCCGCGCCGCAAGCCCAGGCACCTGCTGCCGCCAGCACCACCGCTGCAGCGCCCGGGGCTGTCGACGAAGCCGCCGGCAAAGCCGTGGTCAAGCATTACGCCGAGCTGGTCTACGCCGTGTACAGCGACTCGCTGAGCACCGCCAAGACCCTGCAGACCGCAGTCGACGCGTTCCTGGCCAAGCCGAACGACGAAACTCTGAAAGCAGCCAGGGAAGCCTGGGTCGCCTCGCGCGTACCGTACCTGCAGAGCGAAGTATTCCGCTTCGGCAACACCATCATCGACGACTGGGAAGGCCAGGTGAACGCCTGGCCGCTGGACGAAGGCCTGATCGACTACGTCGACAAGAGCTATGAGCACGCCCTGGGCAACCCGGCGGCCAACGCCAACATCATCGCCAACACCGAGATCCAGGTGGGCGAAGAGAAGATCGACGTCAAGGACATCACCCCCGAGAAGCTGGCCAGCCTGAACGAACTGGGCGGCTCTGAAGCCAACGTCGCCACCGGCTACCACGCCATCGAGTTCCTGCTCTGGGGCCAGGACCTGAACGGCACCGGCCCGGGCGCTGGCAACCGTCCGGCGTCGGACTACCTGGAAGGCAAGGGCGCCACCGGTGGCCACAACGACCGCCGCCGTGCCTACCTGAAAGCGGTCACCGACCTGCTGGTCAAGGACCTCGAAGAGATGGTCGGCAACTGGGCACCGAACGTTGCCGACAACTACCGCGCCAAGCTGGAAGCCGAGTCGGTCAACGACGGCCTGCGCAAGATGCTGTTCGGCATGGGCAGCCTGTCGCTGGGCGAACTGGCTGGCGAGCGCATGAAGGTTTCGCTGGAGGCCAACTCGCCGGAAGACGAGCACGACTGCTTCAGCGACAACACCCACTACTCGCACTTCTACGATGCCAAGGGCATCCGCAACGTCTACCTGGGCGAGTACACCCGCCCGGACGGCAGCAAGGTGACCGGCCCGAGCCTGTCGTCGCTGGTGGCCAAAGTAGACCCGGCTGCCGACGCCACCCTCAAGGCCGACCTGGAAGCCACCGAAGCCAAGATCCAGGTGATCGTCGACCACGCGCTCAAGGGCGAGCACTACGACCAGCTGATCGCTGCCGACAACGCAGCCGGCAACCAGATCGTGCGTGACGCCATCGCCTCCCTGGTCAAGCAGACCGGTGCGATCGAGCAGGCCGCGGGCAAGCTGGGCATTGCCAACCTGAACCCGGATACCGCGGATCACGAGTTCTGATCCTGCTGTAGCGGTTCTGAAAGAGGCGGCCTTCGGGTCGCCTTTTTTGCTTCCGGCCCTATCGCCGGCAAGCCAGCTCCCACAGGTTCCCCACTGGGCTCAGAAGCTGTGGGGTACCTGTGGGAGCTGGCTTGCCGGCGATAGGGCCCGACCAGGCAACCACAAACCATGGCCAACTGACACCGATTTCATCCAGCAATTGCAAATTGCTCTTATTCAAACTCCCTCACCCTGCTAAGCTTGCACGCCGGTTTTTCGCTCACGCCCAGGATTTTCGATGTCCTTGTCGCTGTCCCGACTCTCCCCCCTGCTGCTGGCCTTTGCCCTTGCCGCCTGCGATGACGCCCCGCGTTTCACCCAGGCCGAGCCCGGCGAAGCGTTGTCGGGCGGCAAAGCCACCGTGCAGCGCACTGACCGCAATGCCTATTCCCTGCCCTCGGCCAACCTCTCGCCCGAGCGGCGCCTGGATTTCGCCGTAGGCAACAGTTTCTTCCGCAACCCCTGGGTGATCGCCCCGTCCACTACCACCGCCCGTGACGGCCTGGGGCCGCTGTTCAATACCAATGCCTGCCAGAACTGCCACGTGCGCGACGGCCGCGGCCACCCGCCAGAGCCGGGCGACAGCAACGCCGTATCGATGCTGGTACGCCTGTCGATCCCCGACCAGCCCTACCTGGCCAAGGTGGTCGAACGCCTCGGCGTGGTGCCGGAGCCGGTCTATGGCACCCAGCTGCAGGACATGGCCATCCCCGGCGTGACGCCGGAAGGCAAGGTGCGGGTCAGCTACACCAGCGAAACGGTGTCGTTCGAGGATGGCCACCAGGTCGAGCTGCGCAAGCCGGCCCTGCAGATCACCCAGCTCGGCTATGGCGTGATGCACCCCGACACGCGCTTTTCGGCGCGGGTGGCGCCGCCGATGATCGGCTTGGGCCTGCTCGAAGCCATCCCCGAGGCCGACCTGCTGGCCAACGAGGATCCCGACGACCGCAACCGCGACGGCATCCGCGGCCGGGCCAACCGGGTGTGGGATGACGCCCAGGGCAAAACCGTGGTCGGCCGCTTCGGCTGGAAGGCCGGGCAGCCCAACGTCAACCAGCAGAACGTGCATGCCTTTGCCGGCGACATGGGCCTGACCACCACCCTGCAGCCCAACGATGACTGCACCCAGGCGCAGTCCGACTGCCTGGCCGCGCCCAACGGCGACGGTGCCGATGGCGAAAAGGAGGTCAGCGACAACATCCTGCGCCTGGTTACCTTCTACACGCGCAACCTGGCCGTACCGGCCCGACGCGACGTGGGCTCGCCGCAGGTGCTGGCGGGCAAGAACCTGTTCTACCAGGCCGGCTGCCAGGGCTGCCATACACCGCAGTTCACCACAGCCGCCAATGCCGCCGAGCCGGAGCTGGCCAACCAGTTGATCCGTCCTTACAGCGACCTGCTGTTGCATGACATGGGCCCGGGCCTGGCCGACGAGCGCACCGAATTCGCCGCCAACGGCCAGGACTGGCGCACCCCGCCACTGTGGGGCATCGGCCTGAGCGAAACGGTCAGTGGCCACAGCCAGTTCCTGCACGACGGCCGCGCCCGCAACCTGCTCGAGGCCGTGCTCTGGCACGGTG
This sequence comes from Pseudomonas shirazica, assembly GCF_015168335.1. Classification (NCBI taxonomy): domain Bacteria; kingdom Pseudomonadati; phylum Pseudomonadota; class Gammaproteobacteria; order Pseudomonadales; family Pseudomonadaceae; genus Pseudomonas; species Pseudomonas shirazica. Next base: position 478,101 of record NZ_CP063456.1, on the reverse strand, counting down.
GCGAGGCCGAGTCGGCACGCAATTTCGTACTCACTTTCAATGCCGAGCAGCGTGCCGCGTTGCTGGCTTTCCTGAACTCACTTTAAAAAGCGCAAAGGAGCCGGGCATGTTCCGACCCAAACTGTTGTTCACCAGCCTCGCCGCACTCGCCCTCGGCGCCTGCTCGCCGCAGGACCCGCAAGCCGTGACCTCCGCTGCCATCGCCAAGCAGGTGATCCTGCCCACCTACAGCCGCTGGGTCGAAGCCGACCGCACGCTGGCCGCCAGCGCCCTGGCCTACTGCGAAGGCAAGGAAACCCTGGACAAGGCCCGTGCCGACTTCCTCAATGCGCAAAAAGCCTGGGCCGAGCTGCAACCGCTGCTGGTCGGCCCGCTGGCCGAAGGCAACCGCGCCTGGCAAGTACAGTTCTGGCCCGACAAGAAGAACCTGGTCGGCCGCCAGGTCGAGCAGCTGGTCAACGCAGACCAGCCGGTCGATGCCGCGGCCTTGGGCAAGGCCAGCGTGGTGGTGCGTGGCCTGTCGGCCTACGAGTACATCCTGTTCGACAGCAAGCCGGACATCGCCACTGCCGAGCAGAAAGCCCGCTACTGCCCGTTGCTGGTGGCCATCGGTGAACACCAGAAAACCCTGGCCGAAGAGATCCTCAAGGGCTGGAACAGCACCGACGGCATGCTCTCGCAGATGACCAAGTTCCCCAACCAGCGCTACGCCGACTCCCACGAGGCCATCGCCGACCTGCTGCGCGCCCAGGTCACCGCCCTGGACAGCCTGAAGAAAAAGCTCGGTGCGCCGATGGGCCGCCAGAGCAAGGGCATTCCGCAGCCACTGCAGGCCGAAGCCTGGCGCAGCCACAGCTCGCTCAAGAGCCTGGAGGCCAGCCTCAAGGCCGCCGAAGCGGTCTGGGTCGGGGTCGACAACCAAGGCCTGCGCGGCTTGCTGTCCAGCGATCAGAAAGCCCTGGCAGACAAGATCGACGTCGCCTACGCTGCCTCGCTCAAACTGCTGGCCGACAACCAGAAAACCTTGGGCGAGCTGCTGGCCGACGACGCTGGCCAGCAAACCCTGAACCAGATCTACGACAGCCTCAACGTCGTCCACCGCCTGCACGAAGGCGAGCTGGCCAAGGCGTTGAACATCCAGCTGGGCTTCAATGCCAACGACGGTGACTGATCATGCTGCGACGCCAGGCCCTCAAACTCGGTAGCGTATTGCTCAGCGCCCTCACCCTGGGCGGCTGGAGCCTGTTCCGCAACAAAGGCAGCGAGCCCCTGCTGCTGTCGGCGCGTGACGACGGCGACGGCAAGCACTATGCGGTCGCGTTCCGCCTGGACGGCACCCAGGTGTTCAGCACCCAGGTCGCCCAACGTTGCCATGCCATCATCCATCACCCGGACCTGCCGATCGCCCTGTTCGTCGCCCGCCGTCCCGGCACCGAAAGCTACCTGGTCGACCTGCGCGACGGGCGCCTGCTGCAAACCGTCACCTCGCAGCCGAACCGGCACTTCTACGGCCACGCGGTCATCCACAAAGGTGGCGAATGGCTGTATGCCACCGAGAACGACACCACCGACCCGGGGCGTGGCGTACTCGGCGTGTACCGCTTCGAAGGCGAGCGCCTGGTGCACAGCGGGGAGATTCCGACCCACGGCATCGGCCCGCACGAAGTGGCCTGGCTGCCGGACGGCGAAACGCTGATCGTGGCCAACGGCGGTATCCGCACCGAAGCCGAAAGCCGGGTGGAGATGAACCTCGACGCCATGGAACCGAGCCTGGTGCTGATGCAGCGCGACGGCACCCTGCTGAGCAAGGAAACCCTGGCCCAGCAGATGAACAGCGTGCGCCACCTGGCGGTGGGCAGCGATGGCACCATCGCCGCCTGCCAGCAGTTCATGGGCGATGCCGATGAAACCGCCGAATTGCTGGCGATCAAGCGCCCTGGCGAGCCGTTCAAGGCCTTCCCGGTACCGGAGCGGCAGTTGCAGGCCATGGCCCAGTACACCGCCAGCGTGGCTATCCACAGCGAGCTGCGGCTGGTCGCGCTGACCGCGCCACGGGCCAACCGCCTGTTTGTCTGGGACCTGGACAGCGGCGCGGTGCGACTGGATGCGCCAATGCCCGATTGCGCGGGGGTGGGCGCGGTACAGGACGGCTTTGTCGTCACCTCCGGGCAGGGCCGTTGCCGGTTCTATGATTGCCGCAAGGCCGAACTGGTCGGGCAACCGATGAACCTGCCGTCCGGTTTCTGGGACAACCACCTGCATCTCGTCTGATTTTCGGGTTGGCTGTACTGGCCCCTTCGCGGCTAAAGCCCACACAGGAATAGCGCAACCCGCTGACTGCGCGGCCCCTGCGGGAGCGGCTTTAGCCGCGAAGGGGCCGGCCCAGGCATTCCACTCCCCTTCCCCCAAAAAACAGTCAATACTTCCCCCATCCACACGTGGGCAGGATCGCCCGTTGTCGTGTCTAAGCGAATAACAACCGCATCCAAGGAACCGGACCTATGCTGCGCCGCCGCATGCTCATCATGTTGGCCGTGGTTCTGCTGATCGTGCTGGCCCTGGGGGGCTACAAAGCCTTTTCGATCTACCAGCAGATCCAGATGTTCACTGCCCCCAAGCCGCCCATCACCGTGGCGGCCGCCTTGGCCGAACAGCGCCCGTGGCAAGAGCGCCTGCCCGCCGTCGGCAGCCTCAAGGCGCTACAGGGCGTTGAACTGAGCCTGGAAGTGGAAGGCATCGTCAAGGCCCTGCATTTCGACTCAGGCCAGCAGGTCAAGGCCGGGCAACTGTTGCTGCAACTCAACGACGACCAGGAAACCGCCCTGCTCGGCACCGCCCAGGCCGACCTGGGCCTGGCCAAGGTAGATTTCGGCCGTGGCAGCCAGCTGGTCGGCGACTCGGCCATCTCCCGCGGCGAATTCGACCGCCTCACCGCCCAGTACCGGCGCAATCAGGCGGTGGTCGACCAGCTCAAGGCATCGAAGACCAAGAAGAGCATCAGCGCTCCGTTCAGCGGCACCATCGGCATTCGCCAAGTGGACGTCGGCGACTATCTGGCCGCCGGCACGGTGATCGCCACCCTGCAGGACACATCCAGCCTCTACGTCGACTTCAACGTACCGGAACAGGCCCTGCCACACCTCAGCCTGGGCCAGCAGGTGCTGGTGCAGGTGGCCGCCTACCCGGGCCAGACCTTCCCCGCCAGCCTCAGCGCCATCAACCCCAAGGTCGAGGAAACCACGCGCAACCTGCTGGTGCGCGCAACCATGGCCAACCCGGACAGCAAGCTGCTGCCGGGCATGTTCGCCAGCCTGCTGATCCTGTTACCCAACCCGCAGCCACAAGTGGTGGTGCCTGAAAGCGCCATCACCTACACCCTGTATGGCAACTCGGTGTATGTCGCAACGCCGAAAAAGGACAAGGACGGCAAGCCACTAAACGACGACAAGGGCCAGCCGCAGCTCACCGCCGAGCAGCGCGCGGTGCAGACCGGCGAGCGCCGTGACGGCGTGGTGGTGGTCAGCAAGGGCCTGCAGGCCGGGGAACAGGTGGTCACCGCCGGCCAACTGAAGCTCACCCCCGGCGCCGCGATCCGCATCGGCCAGGACAAAGCCCTCAAGCCCGCACAGGGCACGCCGGGCAAGGACTGACAGGAGGCTGGCATGGCGTTCACCGACCCGTTCATCCGCCGCCCGGTGCTGGCCAGCGTGGTGAGCCTGCTGATCCTGCTGCTGGGCTTCCAGGCCTGGAACAAGCTGCAGATCCGCCAGTATCCGCAAATGGAAAATGCCCTGATCACGGTAACCACCGCCTACCCCGGCGCCAACGCCGAGACCATCCAGGGCTATATCACCCAGCCGCTGCAGCAAAGCCTGGCCAGCGCCGAAGGCATCGACTACATGACCTCGGTGAGCAGACAGAACTTCTCGATCATTTCCATCTACGCCCGCATCGGCGCCGACAGCGACCGGTTGTTCACCGAACTGCTGGCCAAGGCCAACGAAGTGCGCAACAAGCTGCCCCAGGACTCGGAAGACCCGGTACTGAGCAAGGAAGCCGCCGATGCTTCGGCGCTTATGTACATCAGTTTCTACAGCAAAGAGATGAGCAACCCGCAAATCACCGACTACCTGTCGCGGGTGATCCAGCCCAAGCTGGCGACCCTGCCGGGCATGGCCGAAGCGGAAATCCTCGGCAACCAGGTATTCGCCATGCGCATCTGGATCGACCCGGTGAAACTGGCGGGCTATGGCCTGTCTGCCATCGACGTGACCAATGCCGTGCGCCGCTACAACTTCCTTTCCGCGGCCGGCGAGGTGAAGGGTGAATACGTGGTCACCAGCATCAACGCCAGCACCGAGCTGAAGTCGGCCGAGGCGTTCGCCGCCCTGCCGGTCAAGACCAGTGGCGACAGCCGCGTGCTGCTTGGCGATGTGGCGCGGGTCGAGATGGGGGCGGAAAACTACGATACGGTCAGCTCGTTCGACGGCACCCCATCGGTGTACATCGGCATCAAGGCCACACCAGCCGCCAACCCGCTGGACGTCATCAAGGAAGTGCGGCGCATCATGCCCGAGCTGGAAAGCCAGCTGCCCTCGGCGCTGAAGGTATCGATCGCCTATGACGCCACGCTTTTCATCCAGGCCTCCATCGACGAAGTGATCAAGACCCTCGGCGAAGCTGTACTGATCGTCATCGTGGTGGTGTTCCTGTTCCTCGGTGCCCTGCGTTCGGTGCTGATTCCGGTGGTGACCATTCCGCTGTCGATGATCGGCGTGCTGTTCTTCATGCAGATGATGGGCTATTCGCTCAATCTGCTGACCCTGCTGGCAATGGTGCTGGCCATCGGGCTGGTGGTGGACGACGCGATCGTCGTGGTGGAGAACATCCACCGTCACATGGAAGAAGGCAAGTCGCCGTTCGACGCCGCCCTCGAGGGCGCCCGCGAAATCGCCATGCCGGTGGTGTCGATGACCATCACCCTGGCGGCGGTGTATGCACCGATCGGCTTCCTCACCGGGCTGACCGGCGCATTGTTCAAGGAATTTGCCCTGACCCTGGCCGGTGCGGTGATCATATCCGGCATCGTTGCCCTGACCCTGTCACCAATGATGTGCGCGCTGCTGCTGCGTCAGGAACAGAACCCCAGCGGCCTTGCCCACCGCCTGGACGTGCTGTTCGAACGCCTGAAGGTGCGCTACCAGCGCCTGCTGCACACCACCCTCGACAGCCGGCCCGTCGTGCTGGTGTTTGCCGTGATCATTCTGTGCCTGATTCCGGTACTGCTGAAGTTCACCCAGAACGAACTGGCGCCCAACGAAGACCAGGGGGTGATCTTCATGATGAGCAGTTCACCCCAGCCGGCCAACCTTGATTACCTCAACGCCTATACCGACGAATTCACCCCGCTGTTCAAGGCTTTCCCCGAGTATTACTCGTCGTTCCAGATCAACGGTTTCAATGGCGTGCAGACCGGCATCGGCGGCTTCCTGCTCAAACCCTGGAACGAGCGCGAGCGCACGCAGATGGAGCTGCTGCCGCTGGTGCAGAGCAAGCTCGAAGAAATCAGTGGCCTGCAGATCTTCGGCTTCAACCTGCCGTCGCTGCCCGGCACCGGCGAGGGCCTGCCATTCCAGTTCGTGATCAACAGCGCTGGCGACTACCCGGCACTGCTGGATGTGGCCCAGCGCATCAAGGCCCGCGCCCAGGAATCCGGCAAGTTCGCCTTCCTCGACATCGACCTGGCCTTCGACAAGCCCGAGGTGGTGGTGGATATCGACCGGGCCAAGGCGGCGCAGATGGGGGTGTCGATGGACACCTTGGGCAGCACCCTGGCGACCTTGCTGGGCGAGGCGGAAATCAACCGCTTCACCCTCGAAGGCCGCAGCTACAAGGTGATTGCCCAGGTCGAGCGGCCTTACCGCGACAACCCCGGCTGGCTGAACAACTACTACGTGAAGAACGACCAGGGCCAGCTGCTGCCACTATCCACCCTGATCACCCTCACCGACCGCGCCCGCCCGCGCCAGCTCAACCAGTTCCAGCAGCTGAACTCGGCGATCATCCAGGGCGTGCCCATGGTCAGCCTGGGCGAGGCGCTGCAGACCGTACAGGGCCTCGCCCGCGAGGAGGCTCCGGAAGGTTTCGCCTTCGACTATGCCGGCGTGGCGCGCCAGTACGTGCAGGAAGGCAGCGCGCTGTGGGTGACCTTCGGCCTGGCATTGGCGATCATCTTCCTGGTGCTGGCGGCGCAGTTCGAAAGCTTCCGCGACCCACTGGTAATACTGGTGACGGTGCCGTTGTCGATCTGTGGCGCGCTGCTGCCACTGTTCCTTGGCGTATCGAGCATGAATATCTACACCCAGGTCGGGCTGGTGACACTGATTGGGCTGATCAGCAAGCACGGCATCCTGATTGTCGAGTTCGCCAACCAGTTACGTGAGGAGCGCGGCATGAGTGTGCGCGAGGCGATCGAGGAAGCCGCGGCGATTCGGCTGCGGCCGGTGCTGATGACTACGGCAGCGATGGTATTTGGCATGGTACCGCTGATCCTGGCGACTGGTGCGGGGGCGGTCAGCCGCTTTGACATCGGTACGGTGATTGCCACCGGGATGTCGATTGGTACGCTATTTACCCTGTTCGTGTTGCCTTGTATCTACACCCTGCTGGCGCACAAGGCGGTTGCCAGGGAAACATCGGTTGCCTGAAACGGCCTCTTCGCGGGTAAACCCGCGAAGAGGCCGGCAAGGCAGAGGCAAAAATGCCATAGGCCCCGCGATCGCGAGGCCTCTGGCATTCCCACCTACCACCGGGTTCAACCGAACGGCCGCAACCCCTGGCGCATGCCGAACAGGAACAGCAACAGGTCCTGATCCGGCGCGGCCTCGGCCTGTTGCTGCGGTTTCACATCCCGCGGCAACGCGCACTGGTCGGCCAGTTCGGCCTTGCTGAACACCGTCGGCCTCGGCTCCTCCCAGGCAGCCACCGCCACGGTGGTCACCGCCAGGCCAGCTACCAGGAACAAAGCTCGAGCTATTTCTAGTTTCATTGCCCTAACCCTTTGACAGCGCTGCCAAACGCCATCTGGTAAAAATAGAGCAGTGTTTGCCATTCCGCGTCATTCATCGACGAATGGCGGCGCAGCTGGCGCAGGTCATTGCCCGCCGCACGCTGGCAGCTGATGCGCCGACGGCATTTTTCCAGGTCCAGCAGCGCGACTTCGACCCGGGCCTGCTCGCCCTCGCCAATCACCTTGACGAACACATGCTTGCCATACAGGCAACCGTGCTGCCAGTGCCCCAGGTGCATGCGCGCCAGGTTGTCCGCCAGGTCCTTGAGCATGCGCTCATGCACCACCTGCGGGTAACGCTCGCGGGCACCTTCGGCATGCCAGGTATCGAGTTCGACGAAACCGTCGAGTGCTTCGCTCACCAATAGCGCACGCCACTGCTTGTCGGCACCACGTTCGGCGCCACAGAAGACGATGCGCGGTACACGCACCCCCAGTTGCTCGAAGCTGTTCAACGCATCGAGCTCACGCAATACGGTCGGCCGGCCGAAAGGGTGCAGCAGGCTACGGTAGATATGCCCGACCTGGCGCTTGGCATACAGCAGCTTGCCATTGCCATCGTCGAGGCGTTGCACACCGCTCTCGCCACCACGGCGCTGGTTAGGCTCCTCGACCCACTCGCCCTGCTGGCGCCAGTAAAAATCGAACCGCGACTCCCCGCTCTGGGCTACAGCCATCAAACACTACCCCTTACGCAATACATATACCCTCCACATGGCATAGAACGGCAGGAAATCGAGGCGTTCCTGGATTCTGAAGCCGGCGGCTCGGAATTCTTCTTCGACCGTATCGGCCGGTAACACAAAACGGTTCTGGTAGTTGTCCTGGTCGCCCTTCCTGGACCTGCGGCGCTGTTCCAGTTTTTTCCGGCGCCAGGCCTTGAAATTACCATCCACCCACAATGACAGGATCACACTATCACGGCTAACCCGTTGAAACTCCGAAAGAATGGTCTTTCTGTGCGCCGCTTCGCCGATGTGGTGGAACAAGCGCATGCAGAAGATGCTGTCCACCGAATTGTCCGGCAAGTCGATGGCAAATGCCGAAGTCTGCAAAGGGCGTACCCGTGCCACCACCTCTGGCGCTTGCGCGGTACAGGCTGTCTCGATCATCGCTTCTGAGTTGTCGGCGCCGATGATCACCCGGTTGGGCTTTTCTGCCAGCAACGGCCAGAAGCGGCCAGCACCGCATGGCAGGTCGAGGACCAGCCCAGGCTCACCAGCCAATGCCAAGGCACGACGCGCCAGTTGCTCATCACGCTTGTGGGAAAGGCGTCGCGCCAGGCCATCCTGGTGCTTGAGAAAGTACTCGCGGGCATGTTCTTTGTCGTACTTCTCGGAAAATTCAAGCTTGATGGGGCTACGCATTGGGCATCTCCTGACTCCATTCCGCCCACATTAGGTAAGCAAGCGTATGAATCAGGTCATGCTGGTGTGAAAAATATGTTGAGCGCCGAATGACCTGTTACCACAGATTACTCGACCAAAGCCTCCGGATCGCCCTTGGCCGCGGTATTGCTCAGGTCGACCACGAAACGGCAGCCGTGGGGCAAGGTTGATGTGAGGGTGACATGCCAACCTTGGTCATCGCAGATGCGCTGTACCAACGACAGGCCCAGGCCCAGGCCCTCACCGCGCCGCTCATCGCCGCGCACGAACGGCCGGAACATCGCCTCGCGCTGTTCCTCCGGGATACCCACGCCACTGTCCTCCACGCTGAAGCCGTTGGCTTCCAGGCTCAGGCGGATGTAGCCGCTGTCGGTGTAGTGCGCGGCATTACGCAGCAGGTTGCCCATTACCGACTGCAGGAAGGTGGCGTTGTACAGTACCGGGCTGGCACTGACGCGGCCATCGTAATACAAGGCCAGGCCCTTCTGCTCGATGGTGTCGCGCCAAACCCCGACCAGTTCGTCAGCCACCTCCCGCAGGGTGGCCCGCGATGCCACCGCACCCTCGTCGCGCTGTGCCCGGGCCAGCATCAGGAAGGTCTTGACCAGCTCGCGCATTTCTTCCGTGGCCCGCGCCACACGCTCCACCTGGCTGCGCGAGCGGGCGTCCAGCGTCGGGTTTTCCATCAGCAGCTCACACGAGGTGGCCAGCACCATCAAGGGTGTGCGCAATTCATGGCTGACGTCGCTGGTGAACAACCGTTCGCGGGTCAGGGCATCGCGCAGGCGGCCCAGGGTATCGTCGAAGGCTACCGCCAGCTGGCCGACTTCGTCCGCGGCATAGTCCGGTGCCAGCGGCGGGGCCAGCCCCAGCAACTGGTCACGGTGGCGTACCTGGCGCGCCAGGCGGATCACCGGCGCCATCACCCGGCGCGCCACCAGCCAGCCGAGGATCACCGCCAGTACCAGGCTGAGCACGAAGCCCACCACCACCACAGCGAACAGCAAGCGCTCGCGCTCTTCGAAGTCGCTCTGGTCCTGCAACAGCACATAGCGACGGCCATCAACGATCTCGACCATGGCGTGGTACGACAGTTGATCGCGGAATACCTCGTGGAAGCCGCGGTCAAGGTGGCGCAGGTCCTTGGGAAGTTCGAAGTCGTCGCGCCCGCCGCTGAAATAGAACAGTTGGTCGGGGCGGGGGCGGTGGCTCCAGTCGCTGACGCTGTCCATGCGCAGCAAGCGCTGCAAGTCACCGCCCAGCACCGAGGAAATCAGCCGCTCTTCGACCAGGTGCACGGTGCCGACGATGCCAAAGGCGAAGGCCCCGGCCACCAGCGCGCTCATCAGGGCAAAGGCGATGATGATGCGCTGGGCAAGGCTTTGCTTAAACTCCATCACGGCCCTCGGCGAGGCGATAGCCGACGCCATGGACGGTATGCAGCAGCGGTTTTTCAAACGGCTTGTCGATCACCTGGCGCAGCTGGTGCACGTGGCTGCGCAGGCTGTCGCTGTCAGGGCAATCATCTCCCCACAGGGCTTCTTCCAGCACTTCGCGACGCAATACGTGCGGGCTTTTCTGCATCAGCACCGCCAACAGCTTGAGGCCGACCGGGTTGAGCTTGAGCAAGCGGCCCTGGCGGGTGACCTCGAGGGTGTCCAGGTCATAACTGAGGTCGGCCACCTGCAAGGTGCGGCGCCCACCGCCCTGGGCCCGGCGCAGCACCGCTTCGATGCGGGCGGCCAGCTCCGACAGGGCGAAGGGCTTGAGCAGGTAGTCGTCGGCACCGGAGCGGAAGCCTTGCAGGCGGTCGTCCAATTGGTCGCGGGCGGTGAGCATGATCACCGGCGTGTCGCGGCGGGCGTCTTCGCGCAGGCGCTTGCACAGGGTGTAGCCGTCGATGCCCGGCAACATGATGTCGAGCACGATCAGGTCGTAGTGCTCGGTGGCAGCCAGGTGCAGGCCGGACAGGCCATCCTGGGCACAGTCGACGGTATAGCCTTTCATGCCCAGGTAATCGGCCAGGTTGGCCAGGATATCGCGGTTGTCTTCAACCAAAAGAATGCGCATCGGTTTCTCCTGTGCGGCGCTTCTCGCTGTGGTGCGCGGCAGGCGCAGCTTAAGGCCTATGCCTGCAGGGTGCCAGCCCCAGGGAAAATTCAGCGCACTTGACGGTTTTTTCACTGATCCTTCACGGACACAGGATAGCGGGCGGCCGACAATGCCCGATCTTTTTCGCGCCCTGGAGCCGCCATGCAGCAACCAAATCGCCCCCGCCCGATCAATTTCTGGCTTTATCTGGGGCTACCCCTGGCGACCGCAATCGGCCTGATTCTGCTGGAACTGACCTCGGTCGACATGGACATTGCCAACCTGTTCTTCGACCCTGCTGCCGGGCAGTTCATCGGCCGCCACAGCTATTTGCTGGAGAACATCCTGCATGACAGGGTCAAGCAGGGGGTGATCCTGCTGGGAGTGATGTCGCTGGTGACCTTTGCTGCCAGCTTCTTCTGGAAGCGCCTGTTCGGCTGGCGCCGTGAGCTGGGCTGCCTGGTGCTGGCACTGGGCCTGTCCACGGCGTTTGTCACACCGTTGAAGAAAGTGACCCAGGTGCAATGCCCGTGGAGCCTGACTCAGTTTGGCGGGAAGGAAACCTACAGCAAGCTGCTGGAGCCGCGGCCGGCAACCGACAAGCCCGGGCTGTGCTGGCCGGGCGGGCATGCCGCCACCGGGTTCTGCCTGTTCGGGCTGTTTTTCATGTTGCGTGATCGCAAGCCAAGGCTGGCGCGAGTGGCGTTGACGGTGGCCTTCGTCGCCGGGTCGGTGCTGTCGCTGGGGCGGATGATGCAGGGAGCGCATTTCCTGTCGCACAACGTGTGGACGGCGGTGTTCTGCTGGTTGATCGGCTTGGGGTCGTATTACCTGGTTCTGTATCGGCGGGGAATGGCTGAGGTGCCTGCTGCCGAGCGTAGCGTTGCCTGACCCAGGGGCCGCTTTGCGGCCCTTTCGCCGGCAAGCCAGCTCCCACAGGTACAGCGCAAGTCCCAGTGTTGGCGCAATCCTGTAGGAGCGGCCTTGTGTCGCGATGGGCTGCAAAGCAGCCCCAATGGCCCTCACAGGAAAACAAAAAAGCCCCGGTTCTCGCGAACCGGGGCTTTTCATGGTGCAGGGGGTAAGGCTGGCTTACATCATGCCGCCCATGCCACCCATGCCGCCCATGTCAGGCATGCCAGCAGCTGGCTTGTCTTCTGGCAGGTCAGCGACCATGGCTTCGGTGGTGATCATCAGACCGCCGATCGAAGCAGCAGCTTGCAGCGCCGAGCGGGTGACTTTGGCTGGGTCCAGGATACCCATCTCGATCATGTCGCCGTATTCGCCGGTAGCAGCGTTGTAACCGAAGTTACCCGAACCTTGCTTGACCTTGTCAGCGACAACGCTTGGCTCGTCGCCGGCGTTGGCAGTGATCTGGCGCAGCGGCGCTTCAACAGCGCGACGCAGCAGGGCGATACCGACGTTCTGGTCTTCGTTGTCGCCTTTGAGGTTGGCAATGGCAGCCAGGGAGCGAACCAGGGCTACACCACCGCCAGGTACCACGCCTTCTTCAACGGCTGCACGGGTTGCGTGCAGGGCGTCTTCAACGCGGGCTTTCTTCTCTTTCATTTCAACTTCGGTGCCGGCACCGACCTTGATCACGGCAACACCGCCAGCCAGTTTGGCCAGACGCTCTTGCAGCTTCTCACGGTCGTAGTCCGAGGAAGTCTCTTCGATCTGGGCACGGATCTGCTTGACGCGTGCTTCGATCTCGGTGTCGGCGCCAGCGCCGTCGATGATGGTGGTGTTTTCCTTGGACAGGATGACGCGCTTGGCGTTACCCAGGTGCTCCAGGGTAGCAGTTTCCAGCGACAGGCCGATTTCTTCGGAGATGACCTGGCCGCCAGTCAGGACGGCGATGTCCTGCAGCATGGCCTTGCGGCGGTCGCCGAAGCCCGGAGCCTTGACCGCAGCAACCTTGACGATGCCGCGCATGTTGTTGACTACCAGGGTAGCCAGGGCTTCACCTTCAACGTCTTCGGCAACGATCAGCAGTGGGCGGCCGGCCTTGGCAACGGCTTCCAGAACTGGCAGCAGCTCACGGATGTTGGAGATCTTCTTGTCGACCAGCAGCAGCAGCGGGCCTTCCAGCTCGGCAACCATGGTGTCCGGCTTGTTGACGAAGTACGGGGACAGGTAGCCGCGGTCGAACTGCATGCCTTCAACGACCGACAGTTCGTTTTCCAGGCCCGAGCCTTCTTCAACGGTGATCACGCCTTCTTTACCGACTTTTTCCATGGCTTCGGCGATGATTTCACCGATGGAGTTGTCGGAGTTGGCGGAGATGGTACCTACCTGGGCGATGGCCTTGGAGTCGGCGCATGGCTTGGACAGGTTCTTCAGCTCGGCGACGACGGCAGCGGTGGCCTTGTCGATGCCGCGCTTCAGGTCCATCGGGTTCATGCCGGCAGCGACGGCTTTCAGGCCTTCGTTGACGATGGCCTGAGCCAGGACGGTAGCGGTGGTGGTGCCGTCACCGGCAGCGTCGTTGGCCTTGGAAGCAACTTCCTTGACCAGTTGGGCGCCCATGTTCTCGAAGGCGTCTTTCAGCTCGATTTCCTTGGCGACGGAAACGCCGTCCTTGGTGATGGTCGGAGCGCCGAAGCTCTTGGCCAGCACCACGTTACGGCCTTTCGGGCCCAGGGTCGCTTTTACCGCGTCAGCCAGAACGTTGACACCAACCAGCATTTTCTTACGAGCGGAATCGCCGAATTTTACGTCTTTAGCAGCCATGATCGTTTAATCCTTGGAATTCTTTGGAGTAACGGGAAGTCGGGGAAATCAGCCTTCGATAACGGCGAGGATTTCGTTCTCGGCCATGACCAGCAGGTCTTCGCCATCGACTTTCACGGTGTTGCTGCCCGAGTAAGGGCCGAAAACCACTTTGTCACCCACTTTCACGGCCAGTGCGCGAACTTCGCCGTTGTCCAGGATGCGACCGGTGCCGACGGCGACGACTTCGCCGCGGTTTGGTTTTTCAGCGGCCGAACCCGGCAGGACGATACCGCCAGCGGTTTTCGATTCTTCTTCGCTGCGACGGATAACGACGCGGTCATGCAGAGGACGAAGCTTCATTGTCGATCTCTCCCAAATTGTGGTTTTCATCGGCCGGTGTCGACACCGGCGGGTTGTTGCTGTCCGGCGTTGCCGGGGTGGCCCGCAATGGGCGAACCACCTGAGTTATGCCTGGTGTTGCCACCAGAAACCTTGCGGTGACCACTACATGAGGCCGCCATATTCAATTACAAGGCTTGCTTCAGAAAATTTTTCATTAGCGCCTTGGCCCCGCAAAAAGCTGGGGCCGCAAAGCGGCCCCCGGTTATTACTTGTCGCGGCGCTCGTACTCGCCTTCGATCACATTCGGCCTATGCCCGCCATCACTCGGCCGGGCCTGGAACGGGTCGTCCTGGAAGGCGCGCTGTCGCATGGCCTGGGCCTCGGCACGCTCGCGCATCTTGCGCGCGGCCAGGTGACGGGTGAATGGCAGCAGGCAGAGCAAGCCCAGCACGTCGCTGATGAAACCTGGCAGCAACAGCAGGCCACCACCAACGGCCAGCATCATGCCCTGAAACATGTCCTCGGCGGGCAGTTCGCCACGCTGCAGGCTTTCACGGGCGCGCAGTGCGGTTGCCAGCCCGGCCACGCGCATCACCAGCACACCCAGGGCGGAGCCGGCGATGATCAGCAGCAGTGCTGGGAAGAAACCGATGGCGGCACTGACCTTCACGAAGACGAACAGCTCCAGCACGGGAAACAGGAGAAACAGCAGTAGAAAAGCACGCATCAAAGCATTCCTCGTCGGAAGAGAACCTTCCTGTAAGACCAACAGATGGATGCGTGCGCTCGGGTTTTCAACCCTCGACTTCCGTCGCAACCGGCCACTGGTCGGCGCGAGCCAGCAAAACCAGGGCTTCGCGGACTTGTGTCGGCGTGTTGCAAGTACTTGGGAAGGGCAACCAGTGCACCGCCTGGCCGATACGCAGGTGCATGCCTTCGCTGTCTACCCCGACCATCTGCGCTGGCGCATGGCTTGGCAGCTCGGTCAGTTGCACATAGTGGGCGATGGCGTTGGCGTGGTCGCTGTTCATATGCTCGACCATGCTTGCCTCGGCTTTACCGGCGAACGGGTTGGCCAGAGTTACCTGGTCAAGCCAGTGGATCGCGCCGAAGCCGCCGATGTAGCGGTGGCGCACCGGCTGCAGCACCCAGAAGTCGAAGTCGTGGGCCTTGTGGTAGTTGGCCGCGTCCGGGAAATAGCGGTAGTAACGCTCTGCGGCAGCCTCGATGGCGGCCTCCTCCACCAGCTTGTGCGCCTCGGCCATCACCGTCAGGCGCCCCACGGCCTGCACGTCCTCGGCTTCGCGCTCACCTACCAGCAGCGAGCACTTGGGATCCTTCTGCAGGTTGTGCGTGTGCTGGGCGATGCGGCTGATGAGGATCAACGGGTTGCCCTGGGCGTCCAGGCAGTACGGCACGACCGAGCCGAAGGGGTAGCCGGGCATCGACTTGGAATGGGTCGAGAGCACGCCGCGGTATTCCTTGAGCAGCAGCTCCCGGGCGGGACGGATGGCATTGGTACTCACTTGGGGGCGGCTCCTGATATCGGGCTGGATGGGACAAGATAAGCATTATCAGATCCAGTGCCAATGGGGCTGCTTTGCAGCCCATCGCGACACAAGGCCGCTCCTACAAGGGATCGCGTACATCCTGTGTCGCGATGGGCCGCAAAGATTTACCAGGTAACGCCGAAGCCTGCGGTATAGCGGGTCTTGTCCAGGTCACTCTCACGGGTACCGGTGATGATGTCCTTCTCCGCCTTGAGGTTGAGCGAGGCCCATTCAGTGACCTTGTAGCGCAGGCCAACCTCGGCATCCAGCGCATAGTCGGCCACGCCACCCAGCGGCTTGGCGAACTCGCCGTTGGTGAACAGCTGCACGTTCTTGCCAATCAGGTAGCGGGTGTAGTCCCACTTCACCGCCGCAGAATAGAAGTTGTCCTTGGCGCCATCCTGGTATTCAAAGTCGGTGCGGTTGATCAGCGACCCCAGCGAAAACGCGCCCAGTTCGTTGTCCCAGAACTGGTAACCCGGGCCGGTACCCACGGTGCGCTGGCGAGCAAGGTCTTCGATGCGGTCGCGCTTGTACTCCATGCGCCCTTGCCAGAACCACTTCTCGGTGAGGAAGCGGTCCAGGGCATACTCGGCACTCCAGTTGTCTGTGGTGGTGACGTCGTCCTTGGTCTCGCGGTTGTATTCGCCTTCGGCATTGTGCCGCCAGCGGCCATGGCGGGCGCTGGTCTTGAAGCCGACGTCGTAGTCGTCGGTGTCGTTCTCGGCGCGCTTGTAGTCCAGCGCCACGTCGACGTTGCCCTTCCACACGAAATCCTCGACCAGGGGCTTGGGCTTCATGATCTGCTCAATGCTGGCCAGCTCCACGGTCTTTGGCGCCTCGCCATTGGCCAAGGTCACCTTGCCGGGCTCGGCGGCCTTCAGCGCCTTGGCGCGCTCACCGCTGTAGGCGTCCTGCTTGACCAGCATCTCCTGGTCGCTCTCCAGGGTCTGGACCTCTTTCCAGTCCAGGGCGATGGAACCGCCATAGGGGGTTTCCAGCAGCAGCTTGCCGCCGTCGAAGACTTTGATCTTGCCGCTGAGACGGTCACCGTTCTTCATCCATACGGTGTCGGCGAACACCGGGGAGGCGCATAGGGAAGCAGCAAGCAGGCACAACAAGGATCTAGAATACATAAGCGGGCTATGATTTTCGGACTACAGGTTCGATTTGGCGAAAAAAGCCGGGCATTATCCGGATAACGACGACCAGAGCAAGAAAAGACCGGGAGCATGCCGTTGAGTTCAACTCTCATTTGCCAGACCGCCGGTCCGGTTTCATCTGCAGCCCAGAGGGGGCCTGATGTCTGACGGATATGAGCACGCCCTCGACTCCGCCGAGGGCCGACGGACGGTGCTGTATTCGGTACTTGGCCAAGTTCCGGCCGGCAAGGTGGTCAGCTATGGCCAACTGGCCGAACTGGCAGGGCTTGGGCGGGCGGCACGCTGGGTCGGACGTACCCTCGGGCAACTGCCCGCGGACACTCGCCTGCCCTGGCACCGGGTGCTCGGCGCAGGCGGCCGCCTGAGCCTGGCACTGGGTACCCCGTCTGGGGATGAACAACGGGCGCGCCTGCGTGCGGAGGGTGTAAATGTAACCAACAATCGTGTGGATATGACGCGCCATGGCTGGCGCCCGATGGAGCACAGCGGTTAGAGTGCGCGCTTTGTTTTCGCAAACTTGAGGCAGATGTTGGCCCATGCCCCGTAAAACCTGGCGCGCTGCGCTTGCTGCCTATGCCAGCCCGTCAACCTTGGTACTTTTGCTGCTCGGCTTCGCCGCCGGTCTGCCCTATATGCTGGTGTTCTCCACCCTTTCGGTGTGGTTGCGCGAAGCTGGCGTGGCCCGCGAGACCATTGGTTACGCCAGCCTGATCGGCCTGGCGTACGCCTTCAAGTGGGTGTGGTCGCCACTGCTCGACCAATGGCGCCTGCCGCTGCTCGGCAGCCTGGGGCGCCGGCGTTCGTGGTTGCTGCTGTCGCAAGCGCTGGTGGTGATCGGGCTGGTCGGCATGAGCCTGTGCGACCCGCAGCAGCATCTGTCTTGGCTGATCGCCCTGGCGGTGTTGGTGGCCTTCGCTTCGGCCACCCAGGACATCGCGGTCGATGCCTACCGCCTGGAAATCGCCGACGACCAGCGCCAGGCTGCACTCGCCGCCAGCTATATGGCCGGCTACCGCGTGGCGGCCCTGCTGGCCACGGCTGGTGCCCTGTTCTTCGCCGAGTGGTTCGGCTCCACTGGCTTCAGCTACCTGCACAAGGCCTGGGCCGGCACCTACGTCATGTTCGCGGTGATGATGCTGCCCGCCGTGTTCACCACCCTGATCATGCGCGAACCGCCCGTACCCATGCGTACCCAGCTGTCGGCAGCGCGCTATGGGCTGGTGCACCAGCTGGCCTCGGTGTTCGTGCTGATAATCTTGCTGGTATCGGTACCGGCCAGCTTCACCCAGATGTTCAATACCGGCTGGTCCAGCGTCATCTCCGGTGATGCAACGCCACTGGACCTGCTGCTGGAAGACCGCGCCTTCCTGCGCCTGATCCTCTATGTGCTGCTGACATGGGCGTGCCTGTCGAGCCTGGGCCGTCGCGGCCTCGCGCCGGTCCTGACCCCGGTCAACGACTTCATCGCCCGCTACCGCTGGCAGGCCCTGCTGTTGCTCGGCCTGATCGCCACCTATCGCATGTCGGACACGGTAATGGGCGTGATGGCCAACGTGTTCTACATCGACATGGGCTTCACCAAGGACCAGATCGCCAGCGTCAGCAAGATCTTCGGCCTGATCATGACCCTGGTCGGCGCCGGTGTTGGCGGCCTGCTGATCGTGCGCTTCGGCATCATGCCGATCCTGTTCATCGGCGGTGCGGCCTCCGCGGGCACCAACATCCTGTTCCTGATGCTGGCCGACATGGGCCCGAACTTGCAAATGCTGGTGGTGACCATCTCGCTGGACAACTTCAGCTCCGGCCTGGCCACCTCGGCCTTCGTTGCCTACCTGTCGAGCCTGACCAACCTGAAGTTCTCGGCTACCCAGTACGCGTTGCTCAGCTCGATCATGCTGCTGTTGCCAAGGCTGATCGGGGGTTATTCGGGGGTCATGGTGGAGAAATTCGGTTACCACGACTTCTTCCTGATCACTGCCCTCCTTGGCGTGCCGACCCTGATCCTGATTGCCCTGCAGTGGCGCCAGGAGGCCGGGCCGGGCAAACCGGTTGCAGAGGAAGGTTCGGCGGCCGAGCGGCCCTGACAGTTTTGTATTGCCTGTACCGGCCTCTTCGCAGCACAAGGCTGCTCCTACAGATACACCACAGCTCTGTAGGAGCAGCCTTGTGCTGCGAAGAGGCCGGTACAGGCAATAAAGTTTACTGAGCAACAGCCCCCTCACCAGGCCTTCCACCCACCACAAACCACAGCGGCCACAGCGCCAAGGCCCCCGCCACACCCGCCGCCAGGGCAAAGTGCAGCAAGCTGGTCCCGGCCCCAATCATCGCCAGCAGCGCCCCACCCAACCCCAGCAAGGCAATGGTGATCATCCCCAGCATGGCCGAGACCAGGCCCTTGCTCTGCTCGCTGGCGAACAGCGTCATGCGATACAGCACCGCGTTGGCCACGCCCAACCCCAGCGCGTACAGCGACATGCCCGCCACCACGCTGGTCACACTCGGCCAGTACCATGTCGCCAGTCCCATCAGGCACAGGCCGGCCAGGTATGGCCACAATGCACCACGCACCAGCGCCGCCAACGGATAGCGATCGGCAATGCGGTTGATGATCAGGTTGCCCAGGATCAGCCCGCCAAACACCGGCAACTGCCACAAGGCGTACTCCATGGTGCTCAGCCCCTCGTCGTGGATCAGCAGCACCGGCGACAGGCCGATCCAGCCAATCAGCGGCAGACCGACCAGGCCCAGGGCCGCGCTGCCAGCGACAAAGCGGCGGTTGCCCAGCAACTGGCCGTAGCCGGCCAGCAGTGGCAGCAGGTGGATCGGCGTGAATGCCAGGCGCGAGCCGTCACGGCGCTCCACGCCCAAGGTCTCCGGCATCAGCCGGTACAGCAGCAGCCAGGCCACAACCGCGCCAATGGCGAAGGCCACGAACAGCCAACGCCAGTCCAGCCACTGCAACAGCAAGGTGCCCACCAACGGCCCGAGCAAAGGCGAGAGCAAGGCGATATTGGCCAGCAGGGCCATCATGCGCACGGCGTCGGCTTCGCTGAAGGCTTCGTTCAGGGCCGGGTAGCTGACCGTGACCACAAACCCCAGGCCGATGCCTTGCAGCAGGCGCAGCAAGTTGAACAGGCCGATGTCGTGGACCCAGAAGGTGGCCAGGCAGGCCAGGCCGAAGAACGCGCAGCCGATCAGCAGCAACGGGCGCCGGCCATAGC
Organism: Pseudomonas shirazica; assembly: GCF_015168335.1. Classification (NCBI taxonomy): domain Bacteria; kingdom Pseudomonadati; phylum Pseudomonadota; class Gammaproteobacteria; order Pseudomonadales; family Pseudomonadaceae; genus Pseudomonas; species Pseudomonas shirazica. The sequence goes on along the minus strand of NZ_CP063456.1, from coordinate 458,562 downwards.
GGTCGGCCAACGGGCCGATCAGCCATTGCAGCACCACGCCCCCCAGCAGGTACAGGTTGAGGGCGTGGGGAATGTATTCGGGGCTGGCATCCAGGTCGCCGACCACCACCGGCATGGCCGGCATGACGGCATCGCTGGCCAGGTAGGTGAGCAGCTCGAACAGGGCCAGGGTCAGGCCGAACAGCAAGGCACGCAGGGGGGTGATGTACAGCAGTGGTTTCATGATGGCGTATCGGGTGTGGCAGGTGGGGTCAGGCTATATGCCAGAAATGGCGGGGTATTGCTGTGAACAAGTGTAAAAAGTCGGGGCCGCTTCGCGCCCCATCGCCGGCAAGCCAGCTCCCACAGGGACACAGGCCTGAAGACTGTGATAACCCTGTGGGAGCTGGCTTGCCGGCGATGGGGCGCGAAGCGGCCCCGGCTTCAACGCGGTATTACTGCGCTGCAGTCTCCTGCACCACGCGAATCACCCGCTGCGGGAACGGAATGTCGATCCCTTCGGCCTTCAACCGGTCACGCGCATGCTCGTTGAGCATGAACATCACATCCCAGTAATCGGCGGTCTTGGTCCACAAGCGCAAGGACACTGTGATCGAGCTGTCGCCCAGGGTCGCGACCACCGCCTGCGGCGCCGGGTCGGGCAGCACGCGCGGGTCCTGCGCCAGCTCCAGCAGCACGTTGCGGGCCTTCTGCAGGTCGGCCTCGTAGTCCACGCCCACATCGAACACCACCTTGCGCGTCGGCTGGCGGTTGGTGTTGGTGATGATGCCGTTGGACAGGCTGCCGTTGGGCATGATCACCGTCTTGTTGTCACCAGTGCGCAGCACGGTGTGGAAGATCTGGATGCTGTCGACGGTGCCGGCCACGCCTTGCGCCTCGATCCAGTCACCGATGCGGAACGGGCGAAACATCAGGATCAGCACACCGCCGGCGAAGTTCGCCAGGCTGCCCTGCAAGGCCAGGCCGATGGCCAGGCCCGCGGCACCGATGGCGGCAACGAACGAGGTGGTCTCGATACCGATCATCGACGCCACGCTGACGAACAGCAGCACCTTCAGCACGATATTCGACAAGGTGCTGATGAAGCCCTGCAGCGCCAGGTCGGCGTTGCGCAGGCCAACCAGCTTGCCCAGGCGGGCGCTGACCTTGTTGATGATCCACCAGCCGACCGCCAGGGTCAGCAGCGCCAGCAGCACACGGCTGCCATATTCCATGATCAAGGGGATCCAGGTCTGGGATTGGCGGACCAGCTGATCGACTTCAGCGTTCAAATCCATATTCATCTCCTGATGCCGAGCGGCAAGTACACGGTAGAACTGGCCACGCGCGATGGCGCAGCCCCGGTCCCCATGGACATCATTTGGCCATCGGGGTTCCGGGCGATGCCCACATCAGTCGCGGAAGTTGTTGAACTGCAATGGCATGTCGAATTCCTTGGTACGCAGCAGCGCAATGGCTTCCTGCAGGTCGTCGCGCTTTTTGCCGGTAACGCGTACCTGCTCGCCCTGGATGGCGGCCTGCACTTTCAGCTTGGCATCCTTGATGGTGGCGACGATCTTCTTCGCCAGATCCTTGTCGATACCTTCGCGGAACTTGGCTTCCTGTTTCTTTTCCTTGCCCGAGGCGTACGGGTCCTTGGTTTCCAGGCACTTCACGTCGATCTTGCGCTTGACCAGCGCCAGGCGCAGGATTTCCAACATCGCTTCGAGCTGGAACTCTTCCTCGGCGGTGAGCATCACGGTCTGCTCTTTGTCCTTGAACTCGAAGGTGCCCTTGCCCTTGAGGTCGTAGCGACGGTCCAGGTCCTTGATGGCGTTGTCGACCGCGTTCTGCACTTCGTGCTTGTCCAGTTCCGATACCACGTCGAACGAAGGCATGGTTGTTCTCCCAAAATAAAAGCGCGCTCAGGCTGAAGATGGAGCGCGCTGGGTTTGACGGTTAAAATGCGGGCTCATTATAACGGGTTGCGAAACGCATATGAGCAGCACCTGGCATATTCTCGGCGCCGGTAGCCTGGGCAGCCTGTGGGCTTGCCGCCTGGCGCGCGCGGGCAAGGCAGTGCGCCTGATCCTGCGTGACGGGCAGCGGCTGCAGGCCTACCAGCAGGCCGGCGGCCTGACCCTGGTCGAACAGGACCAGTCCCGCCACTACGCCATCCCCGCCGAAACCGCGCAGGCACGCGGCCCGATCCATCGCCTGCTGGTGGCCTGCAAGGCCTACGACGCCGCCCCGGCCATCGCCGGCGTGGCACCTCGCCTGGCCGAAGACGCCGAGGTGGTTCTGCTGCAGAACGGCCTGGGCAGCCAGGACGAGGTCGCCGACCTGGTGCCCAATGCACGCTGCATCTTCGCCTCCAGTACCGAAGGCGCGTTCCGCGAGGGAGATTGGCACGTACGCTTTGCCGGCCACGGCTTCAACTGGCTGGGTGACCCACGCAACCCGACGATCCCGGCCTGGTTCGATGACCTGCATCAGGCTGGCATCCCTGCCGAGTGGACGGTGGATATCCTCACCCGCCTGTGGCGCAAACTGGCACTCAATTGCGCCATCAACCCGCTGACCGTGCTGCACGACTGCCAGAACGGCGGGCTGCTGGGGCACCTGGGCGAAGTGGATGCGCTGTGCGCCGAGCTGGCCCAACTGCTGCACCGCTGTGGCCAGCCAGAAGCGGCAGACGGGCTGAACGAAGAAGTGCAGCGGGTGATCCTCGCCACTGCGGCCAACTACTCTTCCATGTACCAGGATGTACGCGCAGGCCGCCGCACCGAGGTGCACTACCTGCTTGGCCATGCCTGCCGCGCCGCCGGCCGTCATGGCCTGCAGCTGCCAGAGCTGGAACGCCTGCTGCAGCACTTGGTCGATAACCTGCGTGTGCGTGGTTTGCCCTGCGACTGACGCAGCCCTTTCAACCGGATACGGATATTGCCTAGCCCATGACCTTGCGCCAACGCCTGGAAAACCTCCCGGTCGGGCAGAAGCTGCTGGCGGCCCTGCTGGTGTTGCTGGTGACCATCCTGTTGGTGGCCAACCTCACCTTCATCAGCGCCGCCTACTGGATCACCCAGGAAAGCATGGCGCCACAGGCGCTGCACACCATCGGCCGGCTGGTGGCCAACCCGCAACTGGCAGCGCGCGCCGGCGATACACCGGACACCGCCAGCGCCCTGCTGAAGGAGCTGGACAGCTACACGCCGCTGCGCGCCGCTGCCGTCTACGGTGGCGATGGCCGCATGTTGGCGCAGCTGCAGCACGGCGAGCCGCTGGCACTGCCCAAGCGTTTTCGCAACATCGACGGCTGGCGCCTGATGGAGTTTCGCAGCACCCAGCTGATCCGCATGCCACGTGACGCCAACCCGCCCGCACACCTGCTGCTGGTGGCCAGCAGTGAACTGCCCACGGCTTTCTACACCGGCACCCTCAGCGCCAGCCTGGGCATCCTGGTGTTCAGCATCCTTCTGTGGATCGTCATAGCCCGACAGATAAAACGCCTGATCACCCAGCCGATCAACCAGCTCGAAGAGCTCAGCCGCCAGGTCACCCGCGAAGAGAGCTATGCCTTGCGTGCGCAGCGCGGTAACGACGACGAAATCGGCAGCCTGGCCGAAGCGTTCAACACCATGCTCTCGCGCATCGAAGCCCGCGAACAGCAACTCAAGCGCACCCGCGACGAGTTTCAGGAGGCCTACGACCAGGCCCAGGGCCTGGCCGAGGAAACCCGCCACACCAACCGCAAGCTGGAACTGGAAGTTCAGGTGCGCAGCAAGATCGAGAAAAAACTCACCGGCTTCCAGAACTACCTCAACAGCATCATCGACTCGATGCCCTCGGCACTGATCGCCCTCGATGAGCAGCTCTACGTGACCCAATGGAACCACGAAGCCACGGTACTTTCCGGCACGCCTCTGGACGAGGCGCTGAATCAGCCGATCTTCATTGCCTTCGAACCGCTCAAGCCGTTCCTGCCGCAACTGAAGGAAACAGTGGAAAAGCACCGGGTGGCGAAGATCGAACGGGTCACCTGGCCCAAGGGTGACGACCTGCGCCACTACGCCCTGACCTTCTACCCGCTGACCGGTGGCGGCGGCCGTGGCGTTGTCATCCGTATCGACGACATCACCCAGCGCCTGTCGCTGGAAGAAATGATGGTGCAATCGGAAAAGATGCTTTCGGTCGGCGGCCTGGCCGCCGGCATGGCCCACGAGATCAACAATCCGCTGGGCGCGATCCTGCATAACGTGCAGAACATCCGCCGGCGCCTGTCACCAGAACTGCCGCGCAATCAGGAACAGGCAGAGGAGCTGGGCATCGACCTGCCCACGGTCAACCGCTACCTGGAGAGCCGCGAAGTGCCACAATTGCTCGACGGCATCCAGCAGGCCGGTGCCCGGGCAGCGAAGATCGTCACCCACATGCTCAGCTTCAGCCGCCGCAGCAACCGTCAGCTGGCGCCGTGCGACCTGCCGGCGCTGATCGATCAGGCGGTGGAGATTGCCAGCAACGACTTCGACCTGGCCATAGGCTTCGATTTCAAGGGCCAGGCCATCGTGCGTCAGTTCGACCCCGACCTGGGGCCGGTGCCGTGCACCGCCAACGAATTGGAGCAGGTGCTGCTCAACCTGCTGAAAAACGCGGCCCAGGCCATCCACCAGCGGCCGCAGCCGAGCGAGCCCGGGCGCATCACCCTGCGTACCCGCTTGAGCCCGCCATGGGCGGAAATCCAGGTCGAGGACAACGGCGTCGGCATGCCCGAAGGGGTGCGCAAGCGCACCTTCGAGCCGTTCTTCACCACCAAGGAAATCGGCCAGGGTACCGGGCTGGGGCTGTCGGTCTCGTACTTCATCATCACCAACAACCACAAGGGCCAGATGGAAGTGCAGTCCACGCCCGGCCAGGGCACCTGCTTCACCCTGCGCTTGCCCCTTGGCCAGCCGGCAGCGGTGGCGCCGGCCAAAATGGAGAAATGACATGGGCTACCGCCTGTCGAAGATCTACACCCGCACCGGCGACAAAGGCGAAACCGGCCTGGGCGATGGGCGCCGGGTGCCCAAGGATCACCCGCGGATCGAGGCGATTGGCGAGGTGGACAGCCTGAACAGCCAGCTGGGTTTGCTGCTGGCGGGGCTAGCCGAACAAGGGCTGGATGAAGTGAGCGCGGTTTTGGCGCCGTGTCAGCACCGCCTGTTCGACCTGGGCGGTGAGCTGGCGATGCCCAGTTATCAGGCGTTGGACCTGGCGGAGGTGGCGCGGCTTGAGGCAGCGATCGATGTGTGGAATGAAGAGCTGGGGCCGTTGAAAAACTTTATCTTGCCCAGTGGCTCGGCGCTGGTGGCGCAGGCGCATGTGTGCCGGAGCCTGGCGCGCAGTGCGGAGCGGCGGTGCCAGCAGCTGAATGCGCTGGAGCCGTTGGCGGGGGTTGGGTTGGCGTATATCAACCGGCTTTCGGATCTGCTGTTCGTGGCGGCGCGGATCATTGGGCGGCGGCAGGGGGTGGCTGAGGTTTTGTGGCAACCTGCTGAAAAGCCTAAAGGCTGAAAGTGCCGGGGCTGCTTTGCAGCCCGTCGCGACACAAGGCCGCTCCTACAGGGGGGTCGCGATTCATTCAGGATTACGCGATTCCTTTGTAGGAGCGGCCTTGTGTCGCGATGGGCCGCAAAGCGGCCCCAATTTCAGGCGGCTCAGATCTCAGGCCAGAACGCCCGGATCCCGGCCACACCCTGTGCCCCCGCTTCCCAGGCCTGCTCGCGCTCACCCGGCCCTACCCCACCCAGCAGGTAGACCGGCTTGTTGAAGCCGGCAATCAAACGTTGCGCCTCGTCCCACCCCAGCGGCACCGCCTCAGGGTGTGTCCGGGTTGCCTGCACCGGCGACAAAGTGACAAAGTCCACGCCCATCTGCTCCGCCAGCGCCAGCTCTTCGGCACTGTGGCAGGACGCCGCCAGCCAGCGCTCCTTGGGGAACGGCCGGCCGTTGGCGGCATACTTGCGCAGTTGTGCAGCCGTCAGGTGCCAACCCGCGGCTGGGAAGTCACCCAGCCACTCCAGCGGCCCCTTGAGCATCAGCTGCGCCTTGCCCGCGCAAAGGCCGACCGCATCCACCGCCACATCGCGATACTTGGGATCGTACATGTCCGGGGCACGCAACTGGATCAGGCGAATGCCACTGGCCACTGCCTTCTGGATGCCCTTGAGCATCTGCGGCACTTCCAGGCCATCGGGGGTGACCAGGTACTGATCCGGCAGGCGCGCGGCTGCAACGATCGGCTTGTTGGCCTCGGGGAATTCGTATTGGGGCAAATCGCGTGGAGCAACCCATTCCAGCGGCTGCCCTTCGGCGCCATGCGGCTCGCCGGTGAATGCCTCGACTTCGCGCACATCCAGCAGCACCTGCTTGTCCGGGTAATCGTGGCTGACCTTGATCAGCGCGCGCGAACGACTCACCTCGATACCCAGCTCCTCTCGCAGCTCGCGGGCCAGCGCCGCCTCGACGCCCTCACCCTCTTCTACCTTGCCACCCGGGAATTCCCACAGACCGCCCTGGTGCTGGGTATCGGCGCGCCGCGCGATCAGAATACGGCCGTCAGTACCGCGAATGACAGCAGCTACAACATGAATCCGTTTCACCCTTCACGCTCCGCCAGGCCAGCCTTTTGCCAGGCCTGGAAGGCTGGCCACTGATAAATGGTCTCGATATAAGTCGCCGCCTCCGCAGGCACTTCCACACGGTAGGTGCGCAGGCGCACCGCCACCGGGGCGAAGAAGGCATCAGCCAGGCTCGGCCTGCCGAACAGGAACGGGCCGCTGTCCTTGGCCGCAAGGCGACATTCCGACCACAGTGCAACGATACGGTCGATATCGATTTGAACCTCCAGCGGCACGCTGTCCAGCGCCTGGTCGCGCGACAGGTCGAACGGCATCGCGCCGCGCAGGGCGAAGAAGCCGCTGTGCATCTGCGCGCAGGCCGAACGGGCCTGGGCCCGGGCCGCCACGTCGGCAGGCCACAGCTGGGCGTCGGAATGGCGTTCGTTGAGGTATTCGGCAATGGCCAGCGAGTCGGCGATCACACCGTGCTCTGTCTTGAGCAGCGGTACCTTGCCGGTAGCCGAGAAGGCGAGGATGCGCTGACGGGTGTCAGGCTGGTTCAGCTTGATCAGTGTTTCTTCGTAAGGCACGCCAGCCAGCTCGAGGGCCAGGGCGCCACGCAGCGACCAGGAGGAATACAGCTTGTCGCCGATGATCAGGTGATAGCTCATGGTTCGGCTCCATCGTTTGGGAATTCTGGGGCTGCTTTGCAGCCCTTTCGCGACACAAGGCCGCTCCCACATGGGGCGGTGTAAGCAGGTGCTTGTGGGAGCGGCCTTGTGAAGCGATCGGGCCGCAAAGCGGCCCCAGCTACATCAGGTACGGTACTCGGCGTTGATCTTCACGTACTCGTGGGACAGGTCGGTGGTCCAGATGGTTTCGCTGCACTGGCCACGGCCCAGCTCGATACGGATGGTGATCTCTTCCTGGGCCATAACCTTGGCACCCTGGTCTTCGGTGTAGCTCGGGCTACGGCCGCCTTTGCTGGCAATGCAAACGCTGTCCAGGTACACATCAATCAGGCTCACGTCCAGCTCCGGTACGCCGGCACGGCCGACGGCGGCGAGGATACGGCCCCAGTTGGGGTCGGAAGCGAACAGCGCAGTCTTGATCAGCGGCGAGTGGGCCACGGCGTAGCCGACGTCCAGGCATTCCTGGTGGTTGCCACCGCCGTTGACCTGCACGGTAACGAACTTGGTGGCGCCTTCGCCGTCACGGACGATGGCCTGGGCCACTTCCATGCACACTTCGAACACTGCCTTCTTCAGCGCTTCGAACAGTGCGCCGCTGGCTTCGGTGACTTCCGGCAGGTTGGCCTTGCCAGTGGCAATCAGCATGCAGCAGTCGTTGGTCGAGGTGTCGCCATCGATGGTGATGCGGTTGAACGACTTGTTGGCGCCGTCCAGCATCAGGTCCTTCAGCACCGCCGGGGCAACCTTGGCGTCGGTGGCGATGTAGCCGAGCATGGTGGCCATGTTCGGGCGGATCATGCCTGCACCCTTGCTGATGCCGGTGACGGTAACCGTCACGCCATCGTGCTGGAACTGGCGGCTGGCCCCCTTGGGCAGGGTGTCGGTGGTCATGATGCCGGTGGCAGCTTCAGCCCAGTGGTTTTCCGACAGGTTGTCGAGGGCGGCCTGCAGTGCGCCTTCGATCTTCTCGACCGGCAGCGGCTCGCCGATCACGCCGGTGGAGAATGGCAGTACCGACTCGGCCGGTACGCCGGCCAGTTCGGCCAGCTTGGCGCAGGTGCGCTCGGCGGCGGCCAGGCCTGGCGCGCCGGTGCCGGCGTTGGCGTTACCAGTGTTGGTCAGCAGATAGCGCACGGTGCCCTGCACACGCTGCTTGGACAGGATCACCGGCGCTGCGCAGAAGGCGTTGAGGGTGAACACGCCAGCCACGCTGGAGCCTTCGGCGCAGCGCATGACCACCACATCCTTGCGCCCCGGGCGCTTGATGCCGGCAGAAGCGATGCCGAGTTCAAAACCCGGAACCGGGTGCAGGGTGGGCAAAGGACCAAGACCAACAGCCATTAGAGCGCTCCTAGAAAATACGGTGAACAGGTGATGGAAGAGCGGGGCCGCTTCGCGCCCCATTCGCGGCACAAGGCCGCTCCTACAAGGACATCGCAACCATTGGGGCGGGCGCGGTCCCTGTAGGAGCGGCCTTGTGCCGCGAATGGGCCGCAAAGCGGCCCCGGATGTTTCAGCTTACAACAGCCTGGTCAGATCACTCGATCTGCCCGTGGCAATGCTTGAACTTCTTGCCCGAACCACACCAGCACGGCTCGTTGCGGCCCAGCTTCTGCTCGTTGCGCACCGGTGCCGAGGCAACAGCCACTTCGGCGCCCTCCTCGTTCAGCTGCTCGCTTTCCAGGCCCGGAGCAGCGGCATGCTGGAACTGCATGCGGCTGGCCAGTTCCTCGGCCTCGCGGCGCAGGCGGGCTTCCTCTTCGACCGGGTCTTCGCGGCGTACCTGAACGTGCGACAGCACGCGGATGGTGTCGCGCTTGATCGACTCGAGCAGCTCCTGGAACAGGCTGAAGGATTCGCGCTTGTACTCCTGCTTCGGGTTTTTCTGCGCATAACCACGCAGGTGGATACCGTGACGCAGGTGGTCCATGGTCGACAGGTGGTCTTTCCACAGGTCATCCAGCACACGCAGCAGGATCTGCTTCTCGAAGGTACGCAGGGCTTCGATACCGGCCTGGTCTTCCTTCTCGGTGTACGCGGTGGTGATTTCGTTCAGCAGCTTCTCGCGCAGGGTCTCTTCGTAGAGGTGATCGTCCTCGTCGAGCCACTGCTGGATCGGCAGCTTCATGGCGAAATCGCTGGCCAGCGAAGCCTCCAGGCCGGCCACGTCCCACTGTTCCGGCAGCGACTGCGGCGGAATGTGCTGGCTGATGGTAGCGTCCAGGACTTCCTTGCGGAATTCGACGATGGTGTCGCCGATGTTCTCGGCGGCCAGCAGGCTGTTGCGCATGTGGTAGATCACCTTGCGCTGCTCGTTGGCCACGTCGTCGTATTCCAGCAACTGCTTGCGGATGTCGAAGTTGCGGCCTTCGACCTTGCGCTGGGCCTTCTCGATGGCGTTGGTGACCATGCGGTGCTCGATGGCCTCGCCGGACTGCATGCCCAGCGCTTTCATGAAGTTCTTCACCCGGTCAGAGGCGAAGATACGCATCAGGCTGTCTTCCAGCGACAGGTAGAAGCGGCTGGAGCCCGGGTCGCCCTGACGGCCGGAACGGCCACGCAGCTGGTTGTCGATACGGCGCGATTCGTGGCGCTCGGAAGCGATCACGTGCAGGCCACCCGACTCGATCACCTGCTGGTGACGTTTCTGCCAGTCGGCCTTGATCTGGGCGATCTGCTCGGCGGTCGGGTTTTCCAGGGCTGCCACTTCGGCTTCCCAGTTACCGCCCAGCAGAATGTCGGTACCACGGCCGGCCATGTTGGTGGCGATGGTCAGGGCACCTGGCGCACCGGCTTGCGCGATGATCTCGGCTTCCTTCTCGTGGTACTTGGCGTTGAGCACCTTGTGGTCGATACCTTCCTTCTTCAGGAGGTTGGACATGTGCTCGGAGGTTTCGATGGTCGCAGTACCCACCAGCACCGGGCGACCCTGCTTCATGCTTTCTTTGATGTCGGCGATGATCGCGGCGTATTTCTCGTCGGCGGTCAGGTACACCAGGTCGTTGAAGTCTTTACGTGCCAACGGTTTGTTCGGCGGAATGACCATCACGTTGAGACCATAGATCGACTGGAACTCGAACGCTTCGGTGTCAGCGGTACCGGTCATGCCGGACAGCTTGGTGTACAGGCGGAAGTAGTTCTGGAAGGTAGTCGAAGCCAGGGTCTGGCTCTCGGCCTGGATGTTCAGGTTCTCTTTGGCTTCGATGGCCTGGTGCAAGCCTTCGGACAGACGACGGCCTGGCATGGTACGGCCGGTGTGCTCGTCGATCAGCAGGACCTGGCCGTCCTGGACGATGTATTCGATGTTGCGGTGGAACAGCTTGTGCGCGCGCAGGCCAGCATAGACGTGGGTCAGCAGGCTCAGGTTATGCGCCGAATACAGGCTCTCGCCCTCGGCCAGCAGGCCGGACTGGGTGAGCATCTCTTCGATGAACTGGTGACCGGCTTCGTTCAGCTCGACCTGACGGCTCTTTTCGTCAATGGTGAAGTGGCCTTCCTGGGTGACCTGGCCTTCCACCTCCTCGATGTGCTGGGTAAGGCGCGGGATCAGACGGTTGATCTCGATGTACAGCTTGGAGCTGTCCTCGGCCTGGCCGGAAATGATCAGCGGGGTACGCGCTTCGTCGATGAGGATGGAGTCGACTTCGTCGATCACGGCGAAGTTCAGTTCACGCTGGAACTTCTCTTCCTGGCTGAACGCCATGTTGTCGCGCAGGTAGTCGAAACCGAATTCGTTGTTGGTGCCGTAGGTGATGTCGGACGCGTAGGCGGCACGCTTTTCTTCCGGCGGCTGGAAGGCCGAGACGATGCCGACCGACAGGCCGAGGAACTCGTACAGCGGGCGCATCCAGTTGGCGTCGCGGCGGGCCAGGTAGTCGTTGACGGTGACCACGTGCACGCCCTTGCCGGACAATGCGTTGAGGTACACGGCCAGGGTACCGACCAAGGTCTTGCCTTCACCGGTACGCATTTCTGCGATCATGCCCTCGTGCAGGGTCATGCCACCGATCAGCTGCACGTCGAAGTGGCGCATGCCCATCACGCGCTTGCCGGCCTCACGGGCCACGGCGAAGGCTTCAGGCAGCAACTGGTCCAGTGTCTCGCCTTTGGCCAGGCGCTCCTTGAACTCTGCGGTCTTGCCCCGCAGTTGCTCGTCGGAGAGGGCCACCATCTTCTCTTCGAGAGCATTGACGATGTTCACCGTCTTGAGCATGCGTTTGACTTCACGCTCGTTCTTGCTTCCAAAAAGTTTCTTTAACAAAGGCGCAAACATATCGGCAGGATCTTCCACACGTAGGGATGGAGGGCGGCCCCATGAGTCGCCCGTGCAGCCCTGAGGCCGCATGCGAACGAGCATTCTACCCGGAAACGATGGTGAGGAAAGTGGTGGATTTCCACGATGCTTGGACAGCGTTTTGGCGGGGGCTTGTTTTAGATAGGGGCATTTTCCCTGAGTTCAAGGTTCGGGAAGATGAAACGTATCGAGAATGAGTCTTGTCCTTGGTTGCCTGTGTCGGCCTCTTCGCGGGCTTGCCCGCTCCCACAAGATCACCACAGGTCTCAAGTGTTGCGTAATACCTGTGGGAGCGGGCAAGCCCGCGAAGAGGCCGGCACAGGCTACAAGAGGTGTTAAACTGCCGATCTTGTAACCTCATGCACATACCCATGGCCTACAAACCCTCCCCCGCCCAGCCGCCCTCGGCCCTGCTCCGCCAGGTCCGCCCGCTGCGCCTGCTGCTGAACCAGGCCGAACGCCTGGAGCACCTGCAGCGCCTGCTGGAAAGCCAGCTGCAACCGGCCGCCCGCGAGCACTGCCATGTGGCGTCGTGGCGCGATGGCACATTGTTGCTGGTGGTGACCGACGGCCATTGGGCAACCCGCCTGCGCTATCAGCAGAAACGCTTGATCTCTGCATTACAGGCCATGGAGGCATTCGCCAACCTCAGGCGCATCCTGTACAAGGTCCAGCCCCCGCTGGTGCCAGCCAAGCGTGGCGGCAATGCCGCAGAACTGTCCAATAACGCAGCCGAGAGCCTGCGCGATACCGCCGAGGGCATCACTGACCCCAAGCTGCGCGCAGCACTGGAACGATTGGCCGCCCACGCCCGGGACAAGCCATAAAAAAGGCCACCCGAAGGTGGCCTTAATGAACTAGAGAGTGTTCGAACTTACACGGCCGCAACAGGGCGCATGTACGAGATCGGTGCCGTGCTGGCATCTTCGAAGGTGACCACTTCCCAGGCATCGGTTTCGGCAATCAGCTTGCGCAACAGCTGGTTGTTCAGCGCGTGGCCGGACTTGTAGCCCTTGAACTCGCCGATCAGGCTGTTGCCCAGCAGATAAAGGTCGCCAATGGCGTCGAGGATCTTGTGCTTGACGAATTCGTCATCGGAACGAAGGCCGTCTTCGTTGAGCACACCGGTCTCGTCGACCACGATGGCGTTCTCGACACTGCCACCCAGCGCAAGGTTGTGCTTGCGCAGGTACTCGATGTCACGCATGAAGCCGAAGGTACGGGCGCGGCTGACTTCCTTCACGAACGAGGTGCTGGAGAAGTCGACGACCGCACTCTGGGTCTGGCCCTTGAGGACCGGATGATCGAAGTCGATCTCGAAGCTCACCTTGAAGCCGTCGAAAGGCAGGAAAGTGGCGCGCTTGTCGCCCTCTTCCACGGTTACCTCACGCAGGATGCGGATGAACTTCTTGGCTGCGTCCTGTTCTTCCAGGCCGGCAGACTGAATCAGAAATACAAAGGGTCCGGCGCTGCCATCCATGATCGGCACTTCCGAGGCGGAGAGCTCGACGTAGGCGTTATCGATGCCCAGGCCCGCCATGGCGGAGAGCAGGTGCTCGACCGTATCGACCTTGACGTCACCGTTGACCAGCGTCGTCGACATGGTTGTCTCGCCGACGTTGGCCGCGCGCGCCGGGATTTCGACCACAGGGTCGAGGTCGGCGCGGCGGAAGACGATGCCGGTGTCAACAGGTGCAGGCTTGAGGGTCAGGTAAACCTTCTCCCCGGAGTGCAGACCGACACCTGTGGCACGGATGGTATTCTTCAGGGTGCGTTGTTTAATCATGGCATTGGCCGCTTCAGCGCAAATTGCGAACAGGTATCAACAAAGGCTGGGGATGATAACAGACCCAACCTTTGATGAATACCAATCACCTTTATACCCCTGATAAATTCCATTAATCAGCCTGACGACGCAGAAATGCCGGGATATCGAGGTAGTCCAGGTCATCCTGAGGGTTCAGTTTAGCGGCTGCAGCAGCACCTGCATGAGCCTGGTTGCGCATTACGGTCGGGCGCTCCAGGTCACGGTAGTTGACCGCAGGCTGCTCTTGGCGAACCGGCGCCGGGTTGGAGGCCTCGTACACCTGCTGGGCAGTCTGCAGGGTGTTGTCGACCACCTTCACAGGCTTCTCGATGCGCGCGCCCAGGCCAGTAGCCACCACGGTCACGTGCAGCTCGTCACGCATGTCCGGGTCGATCACGGTGCCGACCTTGACCATGGCGTGGTCGGAGGCGAAGGCTTCGATGATGCTACCCACATCGGAGTACTCACCCAGCGACAGGTCAGGGCCTGCGGTGATGTTCACCAGGATGCCGCGGGCGCCCTGCAGGTTGACGTCTTCCAGCAGCGGGTTGCGGATCGCTGCCTCGGTGGCTTCACGCGCACGGTTCGGGCCGCTGGCACAGCCAGTACCCATCATGGCCATGCCCATTTCACCCATCACGGTACGCACGTCGGCGAAGTCGACGTTGATCATGCCCGGGCGCTTGATGATATCGGAGATACCGCGCACGGCACCGGCCAGTACGTCGTCGGCCTTGGCGAAGGCAGACAGCAGGCTGGCATCCTTGCCCAGGATGGTCAGCAGCTTCTCGTTGGGGATGGTGATCAACGAGTCGACGCTTTCGGCCAGCATGCGGATGCCTTCATCGGCGATCTGCATGCGCTTGCGGCCTTCGAACGGGAACGGACGGGTCACCACGGCAACGGTGAGAATGCCCATTTCCTTGGCCACTTCGGCGATGATCGGCGCTGCACCGGTACCGGTACCGCCACCCATGCCAGTGGTGATGAACACCATGTTGGTACCCTGCAGCACTTCAGCGATGCGCTCACGGTCTTCCAGCGCGGCCTGACGGCCGACTTCCGGATTGGCACCGGCACCCAGGCCCTTGGTCACACCAGTACCCAATTGCAGGATGGTGCGCGCGCCGATGTTCTTCAGCGCCTGGGCATCGGTGTTGGCGCAGATGAATTCCACGCCTTCGATGCTGCTCTTGACCATGTGGTTGACGGCGTTGCCGCCACCACCGCCAACACCGATCACTTTGATGACCGGGCTTTGCGGGACGTTGTCTACGAGCTCGAACATTTTCCCTCTCCTTACAGTTCTCTAGTTGTCGCGCCTACCACTACTGCTTTGAAACTTAGAAATTGCCCTGGACCCAGCGCTTGAAGCGTTCAAGCACTGGAGCCTTCGGTTCATCGCCATAGCTGTTGTTGCTGCTGTTACCGGTCAGGGGCAGGTCTTCGGTCTGCTTCTGCAGGCCGTAGGTGAGCAAGCCCACGCCGGTGGAATAGATCGGGTTGCGAACCACGTCGCTGAGCCCCCGAACGCTGTGCGGTACGCCCAGGCGTACCGGCATGTGGAAGATTTCCTCGGCCAGTTCCACGGCGCCTTCCATCTTCGCGGTGCCGCCGGTGAGAACGATGCCGGCCGGCACCAGGTCCTCGTAGCCACTGCGGCGCAGTTCGGCCTGGATCAGGGTGAAGAGCTCGTCGTAACGTGGCTCCACCACCTCGGCCAGGGCCTGGCGCGACAGCTCGCGCGGTGGGCGATCGCCCACGCTCGGCACCTTGATGGTCTCGCCGGCGCCAGCCAGTTTGGCCAAGGCGCAGGCGTAGCGGATCTTGATTTCTTCGGCGTACTGGGTCGGAGTACGCAGCGCCATGGCGATGTCGTTGGTCACCTGGTCGCCGGCAATCGGGATCACCGCGGTGTGACGGATCGCGCCCTCGGTGAAGATGGCGATGTCGGTAGTGCCACCGCCGATGTCCACCAGGCACACGCCCAGCTCTTTTTCATCGTCGGTCAGCACCGAGTAGGCCGAGGCCAGCTGCTCGAGGATGATGTCGTCGATTTCCAGGCCGCAACGGCGTACGCACTTCTCGATGTTCTGCGCCGCGTTGACCGCGCAGGTGACCACGTGGACCTTGGCTTCCAGACGTACGCCAGACATGCCCAGCGGCTCGCGCACGCCTTCCTGGTTGTCGATCACGTAGTCCTGCGGCAGGGTGTGCAGCACGCGCTGGTCGGCCGGGATGGCAACGGCCTGGGCGGCGTCGAGTACGCGCTCCAGGTCGGCCAGGCTGACCTCGCGGTCGCGGATGGCGACGATGCCGTGGGAGTTCAGGCTGCGGATGTGGTTGCCGGCCACGCCGACGAAGGCCGAGTGGATGCGGCAGCCGGCCATCAGCTGCGCTTCTTCCACGGCGCGCTGGATCGACTGCACGGTGGACTCGATGTTCACCACCACGCCTTTTTTCAGGCCGCGGGACGGATGAGTACCGATCCCGACGATTTCCAGGGTGCCGTCCTCGCCCACTTCACCCACCAGCGCCACCACCTTGGAGGTGCCGATGTCCAGCCCGACGATCATTTTGCCGCTATGCGCGTTTGCCATGGTCCTGCCTCTCTCTAATTCTTCGCAACGGCGGGTTGGGCCGTCGTCGGTGCAATCGGTTCCCGCCAACCAACGGCAAGTCCGTTGGAGTAACGCAGATCAATGCGGGCGATAGTGGTGATCTGGTCTTTGAGTGTCTTGTCGTAAATGGCAATGAAACGGCGCATCTTCTCCACCAGATGGTCGCGCCCCAGCAGCAGCTCGATGCCCGGCCCGGCGCTGCTCGCGCCCGTGGTCAGGAACCAGCTGCCTCGCTCGCGCAGCTCCAGGCGAGCGATGGAAAAGCCCAGGGGGCGCAGCATCTGGCTCAATACCTGATACTGCTGCATGACTTGTTGCTGAGCACGCTGCGGCCCGGCCAGCTGCGGCAGGTGCTCGTAGTTGGCCAGTTCGCGCGGGGTGAAGGCCTGGCCCTGGTTGTTGAGCAAGGCTTCGTCACCCCAGCGCGCTACCGGCAACTGCTCTTCCAGGCGGATCACCACCTCGTCGGGCCACACCCGGCGCACTTCGGCGTGGGCGATCCACGGCATCTGCTCGAGCTCTGCGCGCATCGCCGGCAGGTCGACACTGAAGAAGCTCGCTGCCACATAGGGCGCGATACGCTGCTGCACCGACTGCTGGCTGATGTAGCTGAGGTCGCCCTGCACGTCGATCTTGGTGATCGGCCGGTCCGCATACGGCATCAGGCGAATGGCGCCCTCGTAGGCGCCAAACCCGGCCGCCACCAGCAGCACCGGCCACAGCAGGCGCTTGAGACCACCCAGGCTTGGCCGCGGCAGGCGCGCCGATACGGGCTCGTCGGCCACCAGCCGGCTGGCACCACGCGGCACCGGCTTGCTACGGCCGGTAACGGGTTGCTGCTGACGTATCATCGCGCCTTGCATGGTTTTAACCTCGCGTCGCCACGCTCTCGGCCAGGATCGCCAGCACCAGTTGCTGGAAGTCCAGGCCGGCCGCGCGGGCCGCCATGGGCACCAGGCTATGGTCGGTCATGCCGGGTGCGGTGTTGACTTCGAGCAGCCAGAACCGGCCCTGCTCGTCCTGCATCACGTCCAGCCGCCCCCAGCCTTCGATGCCGATGGCATCGCAGGCACGCGCGGTCAGGTCGATCAGTTCCTGTTCCTTGACGCTGTCCAGGCCGCAGGGAATGCGGTACTGGGTATCGTTGGCGATGTACTTGGCGTCGTAGTCGTAGAACACGTGCGGCGTACCCAGGGCGATCGGCGGCAGTACCTGGCCGCGCAATACCGCGACGGTGAACTCCGGCCCGTGGATCCACTGCTCCACCAGTACCTGGGAATCGTATCGGGCGGCATCCTGCCAGGCGGCGACCAGTTCCTGGGCGCTGTTCACCTTGGCCATGCCGATGCTGGAGCCTTCATGGGCGGGTTTGACGATAAGCGGGAAGCCCAGTTCCGTACTGGCCTGCAAACAATCGCTTTCGCTCGCCAGCACCGCGTGGCGCGGGGTCGGAATGCCCAGGCTCTGCCACACTTGCTTGGTGCGCAGCTTGTCCATGGCCAGTGCCGAGGCAAGGATGCCACTGCCGGTATAGGGAATGCCCAGGCACTCGAGCAGGCCTTGCATACTGCCGTCTTCACCGCCACGGCCGTGGAGGATGATGAAGGCGCGGTCGATCTTCTCGCTTTGCAGGCGGTCGAGCAGGTCGTCACCCACGTCGATGGCGACCACGTCGACACCGGCGGTGGTCAGCGCGTCGATCACTGCGGCACCGGACTTGAGCGACACTTCGCGCTCGGCGCTCTTGCCGCCGTACAGCACCGCGACGCGGCCGAACGCCTTGACGTCCAGGGTCGAGTGCAGCTTGTCGTAGGCGCTGGTCATTTCGACTTCTCCTGCTTGGCGCCAGCGAACAGCGGGCTTTTCATCAATTGAGGGGCCAGGCCGCCGACATCACCGGCACCCTGGCAGATCAGGATGTCGCCAGCGCGCAGCAGTGGCTTGACCAGCGGCGCCAGGTCGACGCCACGCTCGATGTAGATCGGGTCCAGCTTGCCGCGCTGGCGGATGCTGTGGCACAGCTGGCGGCTGTCGGCGCCGGGGATCGGCTCTTCGCCGGCCGGGTAGACCTCCATCAGCAGCAGCACGTTGGCATCCCCAAGCACCTGGACGAAATCGTCGTACAGGTCGCGGGTACGGCTGTAGCGGTGCGGCTGGTAGACGATCACCAGGCGACGGCTTGGCCAACCGCCGCGCACGGCCTGGATCACCGCAGCCACTTCGGTCGGGTGGTGGCCGTAGTCGTCGACCAGCATCACGCTGCCGCCTTCGACCGGCAGTTCGCCGTACACCTGGAAGCGGCGGCCGACGCCCTGGAAGCCGGACAGGCCCTGGACAATGGCTTCGTCGGTGATGCCTTCGTCGGTGGCGATGGCGATGGTGGCCAAGGCATTGAGCACGTTGTGGTTGCCGGGCATGTTCACCGACACCTCCAGCGGCTCGCGATCACGACGCAGCACGGTGAAGTGGGTCTGCATGCCCATCTGGCGCACGTTGATGGCGCGGATGTCGGCCTCGTCGCTGAAGCCATAGGTCACGGTCGGGCGCTTGACCTGTGGCAGGATCTCGCGCACCACCGGGTCGTCCAGGCACATCACGGCCAGGCCGTAGAACGGCAGGTTGTGCAGGAACTCGACGAAGGTTTTCTTCAGTTTGTTGAAGTCACCTTCGTAGGTCGCCATGTGGTCGGCGTCGATGTTGGTGACCACGGCCACCATCGGCTGCAGGTGCAGGAAGCTGGCATCGCTCTCGTCCGCTTCGGCAATCAGGTAGCGGCTGGTACCCAGCTGGGCATTGGTGCCGGCAGCGGTCAGGCGGCCACCGATGACGAAGGTCGGGTCCAGGCCGCCAGCGGCGAACACCGAAGCCAGCAGGCTGGTGGTGGTGGTCTTGCCGTGGGTGCCGGCAACGGCCACGCCATGGCGATAGCGCATCAGCTCGGCGAGCATCTCGGCACGCGGCACCACCGGAATGCGCCGCTCGAGAGCGGTGGCGACTTCCGGGTTGGCCGGGTTGATGGCGCTGGACACCACCAGCACATCGGCGGTGGCGGCGTTCTCGGCACGGTGGCCGACGAAGATCTCGGCGCCGAACGACTCCAGACGCTCGGTGACCGGCGAAGCCTTCAGGTCGGAACCGGACACTTCATAGCCCAGGTTCAGCAACACTTCGGCAATGCCGCACATGCCCACGCCGCCGATACCGACGAAGTGGATACGGCGGATACGGCCCATCTTTGGCTGGGGCATGGCTTTCTGGCTTTCAACCATGGGCCACCTCCAGGCAGATATCGACCACGGTGCTGGTTGCGGCAGGTTTGGCCAGGCGCCGTGCGGTGCCTGCCATGACGTTGAGTTTCTCGGGTTGCATCAGCACCTCGTTCAGGCGTTCAGCGAGCTGCGCTGCGCCAGTT
Organism: Pseudomonas shirazica; assembly: GCF_015168335.1. Taxonomy (NCBI): domain Bacteria; kingdom Pseudomonadati; phylum Pseudomonadota; class Gammaproteobacteria; order Pseudomonadales; family Pseudomonadaceae; genus Pseudomonas; species Pseudomonas shirazica. The sequence continues at coordinate 439,158 of NZ_CP063456.1, read as the reverse complement.
GTCGCTTGTGGCATCAGGAAGGCAGCGCCTTCCCGGGCCAGATATTGGGCGTTGTGGGTCTGGTGGTCGTCGATCGCATGGGGCAATGGCACCAGCATCGAAGGCAGGCCCGCTGCCGCCAGCTCACTGACGGTCAAGGCGCCGGCCCGGCACACCACAATGTCGGCCCAGCCATAGGCTTGGGCCATGTCCTTGATGAAGGGCTCTACCTGAGCCTCGACGCCCGCCTCGCGATAACGCTCGGCGGTGGCTGGCGCGTGTTGCTTGCCGGCCTGGTGGAATACCTCTGGCCGCAGCGCGGGGGGCACTTCGGACAGGGCCTTAGGCAACAATTTGTTCAATGGTTCCGCCCCCAGGCTGCCGCCCATCACCAGCAGGCGCGCACGGCGCTCGGCCAGCGGCGCGCGCAGGGCGTCCATGAACAGCTCCGGGCGCACCGGGTTGCCGGTGGTGCGCAGTTTGTCGCTGGCGGCGAAGGTGGCCGGGAAGGCTTCGCAAACACGCGCAGCCAGCGGCAGCAGCAGGCGGTTGGTAGTACCGGCGCGCGCGTTCTGCTCGTGGATCACCAGCGGTACGCCGCACAGGCGTGCGGCCACGCCGCCTGGGCCGGTCACATAGCCACCGAAGCCGACCACGCATACCGGCTTGAGCTCACGCACGATACGCCGCGCCTGCAGCACGGCCTTGACCAGGGTGAACGGCGCCTTGAGCAACGACAGCTTGCCCTTGCCGCGAAGGCCGCTGACCTGGATCAGATGCAACGGCAGGCCGGCCTGGGGCACCAGTTCGTTCTCGATGCCACGCGGGGTGCCCAGCCAGTGCACGCTGTAACCGCGCGCCTGGAATTCACGAGCGCAGGCCAGGGCCGGGAACACGTGGCCCCCGGTTCCGCCCGCCATGATCAGTACGTTCCTGCCGTCAGCGGCCATAATTGGTCTCCTCGGCAAAATCGCTTTCGCTGAATTCGTGCTCCTCACTACCCAGGTGCGTACGGCTTTCCCACTCGATGCGCAGCAACAGGCCCACGCAGGCACAGCAGATCACCAGCGAGCTGCCCCCGTAGCTGAGGAACGGCAGGGTCAGGCCCTTGGTCGGCAGCAGGCCGACGTTCACACCGATGTTGATCAGGAACTGGCCGATCCACAGGAAGGCCAGGCCGAACGCAACATAAGCGGCAAAGAACTGTTTGGCTTTTTCAGCCCACAGGCCGATATACAAGGCACGCACAGTCACGAATACGAATAGCGCGATAGTCAGCAGCGAGCCGACCACGCCAAGTTCTTCGGCCAGTACCGAGAACACGAAGTCGGTGTGCGCTTCAGGCAGGTAGAACTGCTTCTGCACGCTGTTGCCCAGACCAACGCCGAACCACTCGCCACGGCCGAAGGCAATCAGCGCCTGGGTCAGCTGGTAGCCCGAGCCGAACTGGTCGGACCACGGGTCGGTAAAGGTAATCAGGCGAGCCATACGGTAAGGCTGCGCCTGTACCAGGACGAACACCGCAACCACCGCCAATACCACCATCAGGCTGAAGCGGAACAGCCCCACCCCGCCGAGGAACAGCATGGCCGCCGCCGCGCCCATCATCACCACGGTGGCACCGAAGTCCGGCTCCATCAGCAGCAGGGCAGCCATGGGCAGCAGCACGATGAATGGCTTGAAGAAGCCCATCCAGGTTTCGCGTACCTCGGTCTGCCGGCGCACCAGGTAGCCGGCCAGGTAGATGACCACGAACACCTTGGCTATTTCCGAAGGCTGCACGTTGAAGAAGCTGAAGCCGATCCAGCGCATGGAACCGTTCACTTCGCGGCCGATACCCGGCACCAGCACCAGCACCAGCAGGCCGAAGGCCCCCAGCAGCATCAGGAAGCCCATACGCTGCCAGGTGGCGATCGGCACCATCATGGTGGCGCCACAGGCGACCAGCCCAAGGAACACGTACACCAAGTGGCGGAACATGTGGTAAAGCGGGTTGCCAGACTGCACCGCAGCCACTTCCGAGGACGCCGAGGTGATCATCACCAGGCCCAGGCCCAGCAAAGCCAGGCAGCCGGCGAGCATCGCGAAGTCCAGGTCGATGCCACGGCCGCTGATCAGCGGCGACGGATAGGGCTTGAGGATGCCAAAGATCATGCAAGGCCTCCCGCTGCCTGGGCGAACAGGCGCCCGCGTTCTTCGAAGTTCTTGAACATGTCGAGGCTGGCGCACGCCGGCGACAGCAGCACGGCATCACCCGGCCGGGCCAGTTCGGCGCATTGCTGTACAGCCTCGTCGAGAGACTTTACGCGGACCAGTTGCACGCCATCGCCCAGGGCTTCGGCCAGGCGCTCGGCATCACGGCCAAGCAGCACCACGGCGCGGCAGAAGCGCTTGACCGGCTCGCGCAACGCGGCGAAGTCGGCGCCCTTGCCGTCGCCACCGGCGATCAGCACCAGTTTGCCTTCGATGTCGGAACCCAGGCCTTCGATCGCGGCCAGGGCAGCACCGACGTTGGTGGCCTTGGAATCGTCGTACCAGTTCACGCCGTTGCGCTCGCGCACCCACTGGCAACGGTGGGCCAGGCCGCCGAACTCGCGCAGTGCCTCGAGCATCGGTTCGAACGGCAGGCCGGCAGCGTGCCCCAGAGCCAGAGCCGCCAGGGCGTTGCTCTGATTGTGGGCGCCACGAATCTTCAGCTCACGTGCCGGCATCAGCGCCTGGAACTCGAACGCCAGGTATTTTTCGCCGTCCACTTCACGCAGGCCGAAGGCCTTGAAATCCGGTTGGTTGAGACCGAAGGTCCAGCATGGGCGGCCTTCCACCGGCAGCGGCCGGGACAGGGCATCCTGGCGGTTGACCACGACCTGGCGGGCACCACGGAAGATCCGGTGCTTGGCCAGGTGGTAAGCCGGCAGGCCGCTGTAGCGGTCCATATGGTCTTCGCTGATGTTCAGCACGGTGGCCACTTCGGCGTTGAGCTGATCGGTGGTTTCCAGCTGGAAGCTGGACAGTTCCAGCACGTACAGCTCGACATCATCGGCCAACAGGTCCAGCGCCGGGGTACCGAGGTTGCCGCCCACCGCCACGCGCTTGCCCGCCTTGGCGGCCATTTCGCCCACCAGGGTGGTGACGGTGCTCTTGGCGTTGGAGCCGCTGATGGCAATGATCGGGGCCTTGGCGTGGCGGGCGAACAGTTCGATGTCACCGGACAACTTCACCCCACGCGCGGCCGCCTGCTGCAGGGCCGGGGTGGCAAGGGCCAGGCCGGGGCTGACATACAGCTCGTTGGCGCGGCACAGGAAGTCCACGTCCAGTTCACCACAGCGCACTTCCACCTGCGGGTAATCACGGCGCAGGGTGTCCAGTTCCGGCGGTTGCTCGCGGGTGTCGGCGACCGCAAAGGCAATGCCCCGGCTCGCCAGGAAGCGAACCAGGGACATGCCGCTCTTGCCGAGGCCGACAACGATGCGGAATTGGTCGGAAGCGATCAAGGACACGCTCATCTACCTCAGTTTCAGGGTTGCAAGGCCGATCAGCACCAGGATCACGGTGATGATCCAGAAGCGGACGATCACCCGTGGCTCTGGCCAGCCCTTGAGTTCAAAGTGGTGGTGGATCGGCGCCATGCGGAACACGCGCTTGCCGGTCAGCTTGAAGGAGGCAACCTGGATCACCACCGACAGGGTTTCCATGACGAACACGCCGCCCATGATGAACAGCACGATTTCCTGGCGAACGATCACGGCGATGGTGCCCAGCGCGGCGCCCAGCGCCAGCGCGCCGACGTCACCCATGAATACCTGCGCCGGGTAGGTGTTGAACCACAGGAAGCCCAGGCCGGCACCGATCAGCGCGCCGCAGAACACGATCAGCTCGCCCGAGCCCGGCACATAGGGGATCAGCAGGTATTCGGCGAACTTAACGTTGCCCGACAGGTAGCAGAAGATGCCCAGGGCGCCGCCGACCATCACCGTCGGCATGATCGCCAGGCCGTCGAGGCCGTCAGTGAGGTTGACCGCGTTGCTCGAACCGACAATGACGAAGTAGGTCAGCACGACGAAGCCGATGCCCAGCGGAATGGTGACATCCTTGATGAACGGCAGGATCAGCGTGGTTTCGACGCTGGTCGGCGCGGTCTTGTACAGGAAGACGGCTGCAGCCAGGCCGAACACCGACTGCCAGAAGTACTTCCAGCGGCTTGGCAGGCCACGCGAGTTCTTTTCGATCACCTTGCGGTAGTCATCGACCCAGCCGATGGCACCGAATGCCAGGGTAACGATCAGCACCACCCACACATAGCGGTTGGTCAGGTCGGCCCACAGCAGCGTGCTGACGGCGATGGCGGACAGGATCAGCGCCCCACCCATGGTCGGGGTGCCGGACTTGGACAGGTGCGATTGCGGGCCGTCGTTACGCACGGCCTGGCCGATCTGGCGGATTTGCAGGGTACGGATCATCCACGGCCCCAGCCACAGCGCCAGGGACAACGCGGTCAGCACACCCAGAATCCCGCGCAGGGACAGGTACTGGAAGACCGCGAAGCCTTTGTGGAACTGTTGCAGATACTCGGCCAACAGCAGCAGCATTAATGTTTCTCCCCGCTGGCACCGCACAATGCCGCCACGACGTTTTCCATCGCAGCACTGCGCGAGCCCTTGATCAAGATAGTGGTGTCGCTGGCATTCTCGGCGCCAACCGCGTCGATCAGCTCAGCTTGAGTAGCGAAATGGCGGCCATTGGCTCCGAATGCCTTGACCGCGTGTGTCATGTTGGAACCCACTGCGTACAGGGCGTCGACCTTGCCACGCGCGTAGTCACCCACCTGACGGTGGCCTTCTTCCGCCCATTGCCCCAGTTCGCCGATATCCCCAAGCACCAAGACGGTGCGCCCGGAAAAGCCGGCGAGTATATCAATGGCCGCGCACATGGAGGTGGGATTTGCGTTGTAACTGTCGTCGATCACCCGCACGCCGCTCGGCGCGATCTGCGCCACGGTACGGCCCTTGACCGGTTGCACGGCAGCCAGGCCTGCGGCGATGCCGCTCAGGCTCAGACCAACGGCATGGGCAGCGGCAGCGGCGGCCAGGGCATTGCTGACGTTGTGCTCACCGAGCACATTGAGTTGCACGTCTACCGTGTCGCCAGCGCCATGCAGCTTGAACGAAGGGCAACCACGGGCATCGCGGCCGATGTCAGAGGCATGGAAATCGGCCTTTGGATTGTTGCGGGCAAAGCTGAAGACTTTGTGCGCGCCGGCACGTGCCTTCCATATATCAAAGGCCTTGTCGTCCAGGTTGAGGATGGCGATACCGCCCTCGCCCAGGCCTTCGAGAATCTCGCCCTTGGCTTCGACGATCTTTTCCGGGCCGCCGAACTCGCCAACGTGGGCGGTGCCGGCGTTGTTGATGATGACCACCTGGGGCCGGGTCAGGCCGACGGTGTAGCGGATCTCGCCAATGCGCGAGGCGCCCAGCTCGATCACCGCGGCGCTGTGCTCGGGAGCGATCTCCAGCAGGGTCAGCGGCGCGCCGAGGTCGTTGTTCAGGTTGCCGCGGGTGGCGTGCACCAGGCCACGGGTGCGCAGGATGCTGGCGAGCATCTCCTTGACCGTGGTCTTGCCGCTGGAACCGGTGATGGCCACCACCGGTTTGTCGAATGCAGCACGGTTCAGCGCGCCAAGCTGGCCGAGGGCCAGGCGGCAATCGGCGACCAGCAGCTGCGGCAGGTCGACATCGGCCACTTCACGCTCGACCAGGGCAGCGACAGCGCCCTTGGCCTTCACATCGGCCAGGTAGTCGTGGCCATCGAAGCGCGGGCCGGCCAGGGCCACGAACAGTTGCCCGGCGCCAACACTGCGGCTGTCTATGCTGACGCCGGTGAAGGTGGCGTCGGCACCGACTTGTTGACCACCCAGCGCTTTGGTCAGCTGGCTGAGTGACATCGGCTTAAGCATGTGGAGCCTCCCAGGCTGCAAGTGCCTTTTCGGCCTCGGTCAAATCGGAGAAATCATGGCGCTCGCCATTGATCTCCTGGTAATCCTCGTGCCCCTTGCCGGCCAGCACGATCACATCGTCGGCAGCGGCGGTGGCGATCAGGTGCGCAATGGCTTCGCCACGACCGGCAACGAACTCGACCTCGGCAGGCTTGGCGAAACCCGGGCGGATGTCGTCAAAGATGCGCAGCGGGTCTTCAGTACGCGGGTTGTCGTCAGTTACCAGCACGCGGTCGGCCAGGCGCTCGGCCACTTCGGCCATCAGCGGACGCTTGCCGCGGTCTCGGTCGCCGCCGCAGCCGAACAGGCACAGCAGCTTGCCGTGCGCATGCGGGCGCAGGGCTTCGAGCACTTTCTCCAGGGCGTCCGGGGTGTGCGCATAGTCGACCACCACCAGCGGCTTGTCGCCCCCACCCAGGCGCTGCATGCGGCCGATCGGCCCCTGCAGCTGCGGGGTGACCTTGAGGATTTCGTCCAGCGCGTAGTCCAGCGCCAACAGGGTCGCCACGGCGGCGAGCATGTTGCTCAGGTTGAAGCGGCCCAGCAACTGGCTGCGCAGGGTACGTTCGCCTTGGGCGGTGACCAGGGTGGCGCGCACGCCATCGTCATTGAACACGGCTTCACGGCAGTACAGCGAGGCCTCCGGGTTCTCCAGGCTGTAGCTGAGCAACCGGGTCTCGATATGGTCGACACTCGGGCGGCGGGCAAAATCGGCGGCCAGGCGACGGCCGAAATCGTCATCCAGGTTGACCACCTGGCAACGCAGGCTCGGCCAGGCGAACAGCTTGGCCTTGGCGGCCTCGTAGGCCTCCATGCTGCCGTGGTAGTCCAGGTGGTCGCGGGACAGGTTGGTCATGACCGCGATGTCGAATTCCAGAGCGGCGACCCGGCCCTGCTCCAGGGCGTGGGAGGAAACCTCCATGGCCACGGCCTTGGCGCCACCTTTCTTGAGGTCGTTGAGGGTCGACTGTACGGCGATCGGGTCGGGCGTGGTCAGGCGACCACTCTGCAGCTCACCATAGAAGCCGGTACCCAGGGTGCCGATCAGGCCGCAACGCTGGCCAAGCAAGTCCAGCGCCTGGGCCACCAGCTGGGTGACGCTGGTCTTGCCGTTGGTACCGGTAACGCCCACCAGGTTCAGCTGGCGGCTCGGTTCGCCATAGAAGCGACCTGCGATATCCGAAAGCTGGGCGATCAGGCCCTTGACCGGGATGAGCGGCACATCGGTGATTGGCAGGACGCTCGTGCCCTGCTCTTCATAGGCTACAGCGGCAGCGCCACGCGCCAGGGCATCGGCGATATGCTCGCGGCCATCGACCTTGGCGCCCGGAACAGCCAGGAACAGATCACCCGGACGCACATTGCGGCTGTCCAGCGTCAGTTCACGGATCAACGGGTCACGGCTGGCGTGAGCGAAAAGCTTGCTCAATGGCATTGTCATCATCCACGCCCTCCCTTGGCGGTTGCAGCAGCATTGACTTGCGATTGTTCTACAGGTGCCGGTGGAGGCAGGTTGTCTGGCGGAACGTTCATCAGGCGCAGAGTGCCGGACATGACCTTGCTGAACACCGGTGCCGAAACCAGGCCACCGAAGTAACCGCCCTTGCCAGGCTCATCGATTACCACGACGATGGCATAGCGCGGGTCGCTCATCGGCCCGAAGCCGGCGAACAGCGAGCGGTAGGCGTTTTCGGTGTAGCCCTTGGAACCGACGGTGGCCTTACGGGCGGTACCTGACTTGCCGGCCACGTGGTAGAACGGAACCTGGGCACGGAACACCCCGCGCGGCGCTTCGATCACCTGCTGCAGCATGCCCTGAATGGTTTCGGCGGTTTCCTTCGGAATGGCCTGCACCGCTTCCGGGGCCTTGTCGACCTTGAGGATCGACAGCGGCACCATCTTGCCGTCGTTGGCCAGCGCCGCGTATGCATGCACCAGCTGCAGGGCGGTCACCGACACGCCATAGCCATAGGACAGGGTCGCAGTCTCGGCCTTGCGCCACTCGCGATGGTTGGGCAGGTTGCCGACGCGCTCGCCGGGGAAGCCAAGGCCGGTGTACTGACCCAGGCCGACCTGGGACATGACCCGGTAGATGGCCTCGCCGCCGATGTCGAAGGCGATCTTGCTCATGCCGACGTTACTGGAGTTGATCAGGATACCGGTCAGGTCGAGGATCGGGCCTTCGCTCCTGGACACGTCCTTGATGGTGTAGCGACCAATTTGCAGGCTGCCCGGGTACACCTCGACCTTGTCGGTCGGCTTCCAGCGGCCACTTTCCAGTGCCGCACTCATGGAGATCGGCTTGACCGTGGAGCCCGGCTCGAACACGTCGATGATCGCGCGGTTACGCATGGCGGCCGGGAACATGCTGCGGCGGTTGTTGGGGTTGTAGGTCGGCTGGTTGACCATGGCCAGGACCTCACCGGTCTTGACGTCCATGATCACCAGGCTGCCGGCCTTGGCATCCTGTTCGGCAATGGCGTTGCGCAGCTCGCGGGTGGCCAGGTACTGCAGGCGCAGGTCTATCGACAACGCCAAGGTCTTCCCGGCCTTGGCGTTCTTGGTTACCTGGATGTCCTTGATCAGCCGGCCGCGCCGGTCCTTGATGACCTGCCGCTTGCCGGGTACGCCAGCCAGCCATTCGTCATAGGCCAGCTCCACCCCTTCGCGACCGTGGTCGTCGAGGTCGGTGAAGCCGACCATGTGCGCGGTGACATCACCGGCCGGGTAGAAGCGGCGGAATTCTTCCAGGCCATACACGCCCGGCACTTTCAGGTCGAGCACATGCTGGCCCTGCTCCGGGGTCAGGCCGCGGACCAGGTAGATGAACTCTTTGCTGGCCTGCTGGGTCAGGCGCTCGGTCAGCTGCTGCGGGTTCTGCCCCAGTGCTGCTGCCAGCTGCGGCCAGCGGTCCTTGGAGGCCTGCATTTCCTTGGGGTTGGCCCACAGGGTGGTGACCGGGGTACTGACCGCCAACGGTTCACCGTTACGGTCGGTGATCAGGCCGCGGTGAGCCGGGATAGGGATGTGACGCAGGCTGCGCGCATCGCCCTGCCCCTTGAGGAAATCACGGTCGACTACCTGCAGGTCGATGATGCGCCAGCAGATGGCACCGACCATCAGCGCCAGCAAGCCGATCACCACGCGGAAGCGCCAGGGGTAGAGTGCGCCTTCGAGCTTCATCATGGCGCCACCATCCGCACTTCGTCAGCCGAAGGTACGCGCATCTTCAGTTGCTCGGAAGCCAGGTTCTCGATGCGACTGGCGGCGGTCCAGGTGCTTTGTTCGAGAATCAGCCGGCCCCATTCGGCCTGGGCCTTGTCACGTTCGTTCAATTCGCCGTACAGCGTGTTGAGCAACTGACGGTTCCAGTGCGCGCTGTAGGACACGGCGATGGCCGAAACCAGCACGGCAACGAACAGCAGAAGCATCAGGAAGCTTCCGCCTGGCAAAGGTTTGGCAAACAGCCTGCTCACCGCAGCTTCTCCGCCACCCGCATAACGGCGCTGCGCGCCCGCGGGTTGGCCTTGAGCTCGGCGTCGGAAGCGAACTGAGCCTTGCCGATGAGCTTGATTTTCGGCTCGAAGACCTTGTGCTGTACCGGCAGGTTGCGCGGCAGGTTGTCAGCCTCGCCCTTGGCCAGCCTGCGCATGAACAGCTTGACGATGCGGTCTTCCAGCGAATGGAAGCTGATCACTGCCAGGCGGCCGCCCACTTCCAGCGCATCGATCGCGGCCTCCAGGCCTGCCTCGAGATCACCCAATTCGTTGTTGACGTGAATACGCAGGCCCTGGAAAGCGCGGGTCGCCGGGTTCTTGCCCTTCTCCCAGGCCGGGTTGGCCACCTTCAGCACCTCGGCGAGGTCGCCGGTGCGGGTGAACGGTTGCTGTTCGCGGCGTTGCACCACGGCGCGAGCCATGCGCTTGGCGAAACGCTCTTCGCCGTACTCCTTGAACACACGGGCTATTTCTTCTTCAGGTGCAGTGGCGATGAACTCGGCGGCGCTGATGCCCTGGTCCGGGTTCATGCGCATGTCGAGCGGGCCATCATTGAGGAAGCTGAAGCCCCGCTCGGGGTCATCCAGCTGCGGCGAGGAAACGCCCAAGTCCAGCAATACGCCGCTGACCTTGCCATCCAGGCCACGCTCGGCCACTTCCGCGCCCAGCTCGGCAAAGCTGCGCTGCACAATGACAAAGCGGCCGTCTTCGGCCGCCAGCGCTTGCCCCGTGGCAATCGCCTGTGGATCTTTGTCGAAACCCAGCAGCCGCCCTTGCGGCCCGAGCTTGCTGAGAATCAGCCGGCTGTGCCCGCCACGGCCAAAGGTGCCGTCCAGATAGCAACCGTCGGCGCGCAGGGCCAATGCCTCGACAGCTTCGTCGAGCAGGACGGTAATGTGGTTGAAGCCGCTATCTATGGTCACAGGATCAGGTCACGCAATTCGTCGGGCATGGCGCCCGGTTGTTGAATAGCTGCAAGGTCTGCTGCCGAAACCGCGTTCCAGGCATCTTCATCCCACAGCTGGAATTTGTTCAGTTGCCCCACCAGCATCGCCTTCTTGTCGAGCTTGGCGTACTCACGCAGACGGGGCGGTACCAGGAAACGCCCACTGCCATCGAGCTCCAGGTCAACCGCGTTACCGATCAGCAAACGCTGAAGGCGGCGGTTTTCCTCACGCAACGATGGCAAAGCACGCAACTTGGCTTCTATCTGTTCCCACTCATCGAGGGGATAAACACACAAGCAGGGGTCAACGGCGTCGATGGTCACGATCAGCTGACCATTGCAACGCGAATCGAGCTCGTCACGGTACCGGCTCGGCATGGCGAGACGGCCCTTGGCATCGAGGCTGACGGCGTTGGCTCCGCGGAACACGGCTGCGATTCCCCACAATGTTAGCTTTTTTGTGCCAGAAAACCCACTTCATCCCACTTTCTGCCACTTGCGCACACTATAGGAATCCGCCCGCAGCACCGTCAAGGCACGTTCGGAAGGAAAAGCCTTACAGGACCGAGATTTAGCGCAATAAAGGAATGCGGAAGGACTACCGAGCAGAAAAAAACACGAGAAAAATCAAACCCACGCAGGCGAATGGAGTTCGAAGTTAAAGTGATTTATTAAGAGTAAGATTTTTTCGGTATTACCAGAGGGCATCTGCTATCGAATAAAGCAGGGAGGGAAAGGTGGAGAGTCGATCTGTAAGCCGGGTTTTGTCGAGGACAGTCATTCCTCTACGACGGCCATCACTGGACGCCTCTAGCAACCTACCCGGTTCCGACGCGGGCCACGCCTGATGGAACCCTATTTGGTCTTGCTCCGAGTGGGGTTTACCTAGCCACGAACTGTTGCCAGCCGTGCGGTGCGCTCTTACCGCACCTTTTCACCCTTACCGGCACCGAAGTGCTTAGGCGGTTATTTTCTGTGGCACTTTCCGTAGGCTCGCGCCTCCCAGGCGTTACCTGGCACTCTGCCCTATGGAGCCCGGACTTTCCTCCCCCTGCTTTTGCGGAACAAAAGCAGGCAGCGACTGTCCGATCGACTCTCCGCCGCCAAGATTAACGGCACGCGCGCCCAAGAACAAGCAATACCGGCATTTATATCAATATGCCACTATTCGGCTTTCTGCTTTTCCAGTGCAAGTTGATACAGCAGGTTCTTGCGCACCCCGGTAATTTCCGCAGCCAGCGCCGCCGCCCGCTTGAGTGGCAGCTCGGCCAGCAGCAGGTCGAGCACCCGTTGCGCTTCGGCACTGATCGCCTGTTCGCCCTCCGGCGCACTCCAGCCACCAACCAGTACCACGCACTCACCGCGCTGCTGGTTGCTGTCACCAGCAACGAAGGCGCGAAGCTCGGCCAGGGGCAGGCCCTTGAGGGTCTCGAAGGTCTTGGTCAGTTCACGCGCCAACAACGCCGGGCGCTCGCCACCGAATACCGCTTCCATGTCTTCAAGGCATTCCAGGATACGGTGCGGGGCCTCGTAGAAGATCAGCGTGCGCGGTTCTTCCTTTACCTGCTCCAGGCGCGCCCGCCGTCCCGCCGCCTTGGCCGGCAGGAAGCCTTCGAAGATGAAACGGTCCGACGGCAGGCCGGCTGCCGACAGCGCGGCGATCAGAGCGCAGGCGCCCGGCACCGGGACCACATTTACCCCCGCAGCACGCGCCTGGCGCACCAGGTGGTACCCCGGATCGGAAATCAGCGGCGTGCCGGCATCGGAAACCAACGCCACATTCTCGCCCGCCAGCAGCTTGGTGAGAAAACGCCCGCCCTCGTCACGCTCGTTGTGTTCATGGCAGGCCGCCAGCGGCGTGTCGATGCCGAAGTGCTGCAGCAGACGGATCGAATGACGGGTATCTTCCGCCGCGATCAGGGCCACGTCCGCCAGCACCTTCAGCGCCCGGGCACTCATGTCGTCGAGGTTGCCGATAGGGGTTGCGACCACATACAGCGTCCCCACCGTGGATTTCGAAGCCCCTGCCACATCAGTCACTGCGCACACCTGTCGTTCGGATCAAAGGCGCCATTGTAGCCCGAGCGCCTGCAACAGGGCGCAAAGAACTTCGCCGACGACCGATGGCAGGCCTCCTATAGTGAAGGATCGACACGGCAACATCGCGCCCCGGCCAGCGCTTGGGTACAATTGCCGGCCACCTTGATCGAGTAACAGGACCTTTACATGATCGCTTGCCTGCGGCTGTTCACAGCCCTCTGCCTTGCTGCCTTGCTGGCAGCCTGCGCCAGCTCGCCCTCATCCAGCCTGGGCGAACTGCCACGCACCCCGGACGCCAGCATCGAGCAACTGCTCGAAAAGGCTGCTTCCAGCAAGTCCGCGGAAGACGCCGCCCTGCTGCGCCTGAGCGCAGCCGACCTGGCCTACAGGCAGAAGGACTTCCCACGCGCCGCACGCATCCTCGAGCAGGTGCCGCTGGACACGCTCAAGCCGGCCCAGCAAGTGTTCGCCAGCACCCTCGGAGCCGAGCTGGCCATGAGCCGCAACCAGCCCAAGGCTGCCCTGGCTGCCCTGGCCCACCCCAGCCTGCAGCGCGTCGCCGAACTGCCGCAAGAACAGCAAGCGCGCACCTACAGCGTGCACGCGGCCGCCCTCGAAGCCGATGGCCAGGCCCTCGCCGCCGCGCAACAGCGCGTGCTGCTGGCCCCGCTGCTCAGCGGCCAGGCCGCCAGCGCCAACAATGACGCCATCTGGGCACTGGTCGCCTCGCTGCCGGCAGAGCAACTGCAGCAGCCAGGCAACGACCAGCCCCTTGCCGGCTGGACCAGCCTGGCCTTCGCGGTAAAAAGCGCCGGCACCCTGGAGCAGCAGCAAGCGGCGATCGACGCCTGGGTCAAGCAGCACCCGGACCACCCGGCCGCCCAGCAACTGCCGCTGGCTCTGACCAAGCTCAAGGAGCTGGCCAGCCAACCGCTGACCAAAATTGCCCTGCTGCTGCCTCAGGAAGGCCCGCTTGCCGGTGTTGCCCGCGCCCTGCGTGACGGTTTCATGGCTGCACACTTCCAGGCCCAGCAAGCCGGCCAGCAGGCGCCAGCCGTGCAGGTATTCGACAGCTCGCGCATCGGCTCGCTCGACGACTTCTATCGCCAGGCCCAGGCCGCAGGCGTACAGCTGGTCATCGGCCCGCTGGAAAAACCGCTGGTCAAGCAACTGGCTGCCAAGCCACAACTGCCGATCACCACCCTGGCCCTGAACTACGCCGACGCCGGCCAGAAGGCTCCACCGCAGCTGTTCCAGTTCGGCCTCGCTGCCGAAGACGAAGCCCGTGAAGTGGCCCGTCGCGCCCGCGCCGATGGCATGGTCCGCGCAGTTGCCCTGGTGCCGAGCGGCGAATGGGGCGATCGTGTGCTTGCCGCCTTCCGCCAGGACTGGGAAGGCAACGGTGGCACTCTGCTCGCCGCCGAACGCATCGCCCAGCCGGTCGCATTGGCCCAGCAGATTGCCGACCTGTTCCAGCTGCGCCAGAGCGAAGGCCGCGCCAAGAGCCTGCAGAGCACGGTAGGTGGCAGCATCGCCGCGCAGCCGTCGCGCCGCCAGGACATCGACTTCATCTTCCTCGCCTCGACCCCGCAACAGGCCCAGCAGATCAAGCCGACCCTGAACTTCCAGTACGCCGGTGACGTACCGGTCTACGCCACCTCGAACCTGTACAGCGCCAGTGGTGACGTCAACCAGTACAACGACATGAACGGTATCCGCTTCTGCGAAACCCCGTGGCTGCTCGATACCAGCAACAGCCTGCGCCAGCAGGTCGTGCAGCAATGGCCGCAAGCGGCAGGCAGCCTGGGCCGCCTGTATGCCATGGGCGTCGACGCCTACAGCCTGGCGCCGCGCCTGGGCCAGCTGAAAGCACTACCGGACAACCGCGTACTGGGCCTTTCGGGCAGCCTGAGCATGAACGCCAACCAGCGTGTCGAGCGCCAGCTACCTTGGGCCGAGTTCGTCGGTGGCCAGGTCCAGCGCCTGCCTGACACTCCTCGCTGATGGCAGCAGCGTCGCCCACCAGCGCCGGGCAGGCAGCGGAAAGCCAGGCCCTTGAATATCTTCAAGGGCAGGGCCTGCAACTGCTGGCGCGCAACTGGCGATGCAAAGGCGGTGAGCTTGATCTGGTCATGCTCGACGCCGATACAGTAGTATTCGTCGAAGTCCGCTACCGGTTGCACGCGGGCTTCGGTGGCGCCCTTGGCAGTATCGACGGGCGCAAGCAGAAACGGTTGGTGCTCGCCGCCAGCCTGTTCCTGCAGAAGGAGCCCCACTGGGGCAACCACCCCTGCCGCTTCGACGTAGTCGCCCTACAGGGCAGCCACCATGCAGGCAGACCGCTTCAATGGCTGAAAAACGCCTTCGAATGCTGAACCCATTCCGATTTTTTTGCTCTATGTTTCGCGGGCTGGTCGTTGTTGCGCGTAGCAAAGGCCACCGCCCCACTTAAGGTCACCAGATGGACATGCAATCCCGAATTCGCCGGCTATTCCAGGCCAGCATCGATACCAAGCAACAGGCAATGGACATCCTGGCACCGCACATCGAGCAGGCCAGCCTGGTCATGGTCAACGCGCTGCTCAACGAGGGCAAGATGCTCGCCTGTGGCAACGGCGGCTCGGCCGGCGATGCCCAGCACTTTTCCTCCGAGCTGCTCAACCGCTTCGAGCGCGAACGCCCGAGCCTGCCGGCCATCGCGCTGACCACCGACAGCTCGACCTTGACCTCGATCGCCAACGACTACAGCTACAACGAAGTCTTTTCCAAGCAGATCCGCGCGCTGGGCCAGCCCGGTGACGTTCTGCTGGCGATCTCCACCAGCGGCAACTCGGCCAACGTGATCCAGGCGATCCAGGCCGCACATGACCGCGAAATGATTGTCGTAGCATTGACTGGTCGCGATGGCGGCGGCATGGCTTCGCTGCTGCTGCCCGAAGACGTGGAAATCCGCGTACCTTCGACGGTTACCGCGCGTATCCAGGAAGTCCACCTGCTGGCGATCCACTGCCTGTGTGATCTGATCGACAGCCAACTGTTCGGGAGTGAAGAATGACCCCTATGCGCCTCGGCCTTATGGCCCTGACACTGTGCCTGAGCGTCACTGGTTGCAGCTCGGTACTGACCTCTACCCGCAATTCGCCGATCGAGGACGATCGCGGAACGCGCACCATCGGCAGCAAGATCGACGACTCGCTGATCGAAACCAAGGCTTCGGTCAACATCGCCAAGGCCAGCCCTGACCTGGACAAAGGTTCGCACATCGTTGTCAGCAGCTACAACGGCATCGTCCTGCTGGCCGGCCAGACACCGCGCGCCGACCTCAAGAGCCTCGCCGAGCAGACTGCCAGCCAGGTACAGCGCGTCAAGAAAGTGCACAACGAGCTGCAGGTGATGCAACCCTCCTCCATCCTGGCGCGCAACAACGACGCCTGGCTGACCACCAAGATCAAGACCCAGATGCTGACCGACAATGCCGTGCCCAGCTCGCGCATCAAGGTGATTACCGAGAATGGCATCGTTTACCTGCTCGGCCTGGTGACCCAGCAGGAGGCCAACTCGGCCACTGCCGTGGTACAGGGCGTGTCGGGTGTGCAGAAGATCGTCAAGCTGTTCGAGTACATCGACTGATTCACTGATTGCCTGCACCGGCCTCTTCGCGGGTAAACCCGCCCCCACAGGGATCTCACAGCTTTCGAGACTTGTTGTATTCCTGTGGGAGCGGGTTTACCCGCGAAAAGGCCAGCACAGGCGACAACACTGCCCCACCCTTCAGAAATCCAGGAAACACCGCATGAAAAAGCTTCTGCTGCCTGCCCTGCTGTTCGGCACTTTCGCCACCCTGGCCGGCTGCTCTACACCAAGCCTGATCACCCTCAACGATGGCCGTGAAATCCAGGCCGTCGACGTACCGAAGTTCGACCGTGACGCCGGCTTCTATGAGTTCCAGCAACTCGACGGCAAGCGTACCCGCATCAACAAGGACCAGGTACGTACCATCAGCGACCTGTAAGCAGGGCTGGCGTAATTAAAAAAAGGCGATCCGGTTGGATCGCCTTTTTTATTACTTGACCACTTTCAGACTTGGTCGACCAGTCGGGCGTGGCGGCTGGCCACCACCCTCTGGCGGGCCATCGTCATCCGGCTGCACTTCATCATCTTCCTGCTCATCGTCATCCATCATGGACGACTCCAGCTCGAAGACCATACCCTGGCCATTCTCGCGGGCGTAAATACCCAGAATGGCACCAACCGGCACGTACAGCGAGTGAGCCACGCCACCGAAGCGGCCCTCGAAGCTGACCGCGTCGTTGTCCATGTGCAGGCTGCGCACGGCACTTGGCGAGATGTTCAAGACGATCTGGCCATCACTGGCGAAACCGTCCGGCACCTGGACCTTCGGGAATTCGGCATTGACCAGCATATGGGGCGTGCAATCGTTGTCGACGATCCACTCGTACAGTGCTCGAACCAGATAGGGGCGACTGGAGTTCATCAACGGCTCCTTAAAGCTTGCGCATTTCACGTTCTACAGAGGACAGGCTCGCCTGGAAAGGCTCGCGGGCGAACTGCCGCTCCATGTAATCCAGCAGCGGCTTGGCTTGCCGCGGCAACTCGATACCCAACACCGGCAGACGCCAGAGGATGGGCAGTAGACAACAATCGACCAGGCTTTGCTCCTCACTCATGAAGCAGGCGTACTCGCCGAACAACGGCGAGACCCCGGTCAGGCTCTCACGCAATGCCTTGCGCGCTTCGGTTCGGGCAGCCTCGCTACTGCGCGGATCGAGCACGGTATCGGCCAGGGAGCACCAGTCGCGCTGGATGCGGTGCATCAGCAAGCGACTGTTCCCCCGCGCAACCGGGTACACCGGCATTAGCGGCGGATGTGGATAACGCTCCTCGAGGTACTCCATCACCACGGTCGATTCATACAGCGCCAGGTCACGGTCGACCAGGGTCGGCACGCTGCCGTAAGGATTCACCTCGACCAGCTTGGGCGGCAGTCGACCGGGATCGACATCGATGACCTGCACGCTGATGCCCTTCTCGGCCAGCACGAGGCGTACCCGATGAGAATAGTGATCAGCGGGGTCGGAATAGCAGGCTAACCTGTTGGTTGCGCCCATGTAGCGCCTCCTCGTACGGGATGCTTGTAAAACTGTAAATGAAAACGCGCCCGTGGTGACCTGGCAGATCTGCCAGGCCACCACGGGCGCGTTCAACAACCAGAAACTACTGCGTGATCAGTGCACGTCCTTCCAGTATTCACGCTTGAGCAAGTAGGCGAATACGAAGAAGAAAGCCAGGTACAGCAACACATAGGTACCGATGCGCTGGCTTTCCAGTTTGACCGGGTTGGCCGAATAGGCCAGGAAGGTCACCAGGTTCTTGACCTTCTCGTCGAACTGCTCGGTCGTCAGGGTACCGGAATTCGGCGTAATGGTCAGCTGGTCGCAGGCTTCATGAGTCAGCGGGCTACCAGTCAGTGGGTCGAATTGCTTCTTGCCATCGGTCACGGTCTGCACCTGCTTGCAGCCAACCACCTGGTTGCCCTGCAAGCCGACCAGCACGTTAGGCATGCCGACGTTCGGGAACACCTTGTTGTTCACCCCATAAGGCCGTGACGGGTCCTCATAGAAACTGCGCAGGTAGGTGTACAACCAGTCGGTGCCACGCACACGGGCCACCAGGGTCAGGTCGGGCGGTGCGGCGCCGAACCAGGTCTTGGCGTCACTGGGCTTCATGCCGATCTGCATGTGGTCACCGATCTTGGCACCGGTGAACACCAGCTTCTCGAGCATCAGCTCGTGGGGGATGCCCAGGTCATCGGCAACCCGCTCGTAACGCTGGAACTTCGCACTGTGGCAGCCCATGCAATAGTTGGCAAAGGTACGCGCACCGTCCTGCATGGCGGCCTTGTCGCTCAGGTCGATGTCGACCTTGTCCAGCTCCAGGCCCGTTTCGGCCGCGAAGGAAAAGGCAGGCATCACTGCCAGCAAAAATACTGCAATCAACTTTTTCATCAGCCAGTCACCCTTTCCGGAACCGGTTTGGTCTTCTCGAGCCTTGTGTAGAACGGCATCAGCAGGAAGTAGGCGAAGTACAACACCGTGCACACCTGCGACAGCAAGGTACGCCCAGGTGTCGGCGCCAGCACGCCCAGTATGCCGAGGATGACGAAGGCCACGCAGAACACCAGCAGGAAGAGCTTGCTGATCCAGCCCTTGTAGCGCATGGAGCGGACCGGGCTGCGGTCGAGCCAGGGCAGGACGAACAACACGGCAATGGCCGCACCCATGGCGATGACGCCCATCAGCTTGTCAGGCACCGCACGCAGGATCGCGTAGAACGGCGTGAAGTACCACACCGGCGCAATGTGCTCGGGGGTCTTGAAGGCGTTCGCCTGCTCGAAGTTAGGTTTCTCCAGGAAGTAACCACCCATTTCCGGGAAGAAGAACACCACGGCGCAGAACACGAACAGGAACACCACCACGCCGACAATATCCTTGACGGTGTAGTACGGGTGGAACGGGATACCGTCCAGCGGGATACCGTTTTCGTCCTTTTTCTTCTTGATGTCGACGCCATCGGGGTTGTTCGAACCCACTTCGTGAAGGGCGAGGATGTGCAGGACCACCAGGCCGAGAATCACGATCGGCAAGGCAACCACGTGCAGGGCGAAGAAGCGGTTCAGAGTGATACCCGAGATCAGGTAGTCACCACGGATCCACTGGGTAAGGTCGCCACCGATCACCGGAATGGCACCGAACAGCGAGATGATCACCTGGGCACCCCAGTACGACATCTGGCCCCACGGCAGCAGGTAGCCCATGAAGGCTTCGGCCATCAGCGCCAGGTAGATCAGCATGCCGAACAGCCACACCAGTTCACGCGGCTTCTGGTAGGAACCGTAGAGCAGGCCGCGGAACATGTGCAGGTAGACGACGATGAAGAACGCCGATGCACCGGTGGAGTGCAGGTAGCGCAGGATCCAGCCGTATTCCACATCGCGCATGATGTACTCGACCGAGGCGAACGCCTCTTCTGCCGAGGGTGTGAAGCTCATGGTCAGCCACACACCGGTGACGATCTGGTTGACCAGTACCAGCAACGCCAGCGAGCCGAAGAAGTACAGGAAGTTGAAGTTCTTGGGTGCGTAATACTTGCTCAGGTGGTCTTCCCACATCTTGGTCGCGGGGAAGCGAGCATCAATCCAGTCCATGAACTTGCTCATCATGCGTTCTCCTGGTCAACGCCGATGACGACGATCTCGTCCGACTCGTAAGAGTGCGGTGGCACGGGCAGGTTGAGTGGCGCCGGCTGCGACTTGTAGACACGGCCGGCCAGGTCGTAGTGGGAACCGTGGCACGGGCAGAAATAGCCACCTACCCATTTCGGGCCAAGGTCAGCGGGTGCGACTTCCGGGCGGAAGGTGGGCGAGCAGCCCAGGTGTGTGCACAGGCCAACAAGGATGAGGATTTCCGGCTTGATCGAACGAACCTGCGGATCGACGTAGGTGGGCTGCACCGAGGCCTTGGACTCGGGGTCAGCCAGATCACCTACGACCTTTTTCAGGTTACCGAGGATCTCGTCCGTTCGCCGCACGATGAACACTGGTTGACCGCGCCACTCGGCCACCATCTGCTGGCCGGCCTCGACCTTGGCGATATTGACCTTCACCGGTGCACCCGCGGCTTTCGCCTTGGCACTGGGAAACCATGACCCCACGAACGGTACCGCAGCCCCCACTGCCCCCGCCGCCCCGACTACGGATGTCGCGGCTACGAGGAAGCGGCGCCGGCCTGCGTTGACGCCGTCATTGCTCATTCAGTCCTCTCCCATCAGCTTGCTTGACCAGTTGGACCTGGCCTGTACTTAGGTAATGTCTGTGCACTAAAAATTGGCCGCCATGGTAAGAAACAAATCCACACACTGACAAGGTGATTACCCGGGGAACGGGCTACAACCCTCGCTTTGCTTGATCTGCGTCTATGCGGCAAGTCGTCACGGACATGCTGACAGGTTAGTTCAAGACATAAAAAAAGCCCGGTTCCAAAGAACCGGGCTTTTTTCGACTGCCGAAGCGGTATTAACGCTTGGAGTACTGAGGACGCTTACGCGCTTTACGCAGACCCACTTTCTTACGCTCGACTTCACGAGCGTCGCGGGTGACGTAGCCAGCACGACGCAGAGCGCCACGCAGGGTTTCGTCGTATTCCATCAGAGCGCGGGTGATACCGTGACGGATCGCACCGGCTTGACCGCTGACACCACCACCGGAAACGGTGACGTAGATGTCGAACTTCTCAACGGTTTCGGTCAGCTCGAGCGGCTGACGAACAACCATGCGAGCGGTTTCGCGACCGAAGAACACGTCCAGAGAACGGTTGTTGATGGAAATGTTACCAGTACCCGGACGCAGGAATACGCGAGCGGTTGCGGTCTTGCGACGGCCAGTGCCGTAGTTTTGAGTCGCCGACATAATGAACTATCCCGTTAGATCTTCAGTTCTTGAGGCTGCTGAGCAGTGTGTGGGTGAGCAGCACCCGCGTACACTTTCAGCTTGCGGTACATGTCGCGACCCAGCGGGTTCTTCGGCAGCATGCCTTTGACCGCAGTTTCGATAACACGCTCAGGGGCCTTGGCGATCAACTTCTCGAAGTTGATTTCCTTGATACCGCCCGGGAAACCGGAGTGGGAGTAGTACATCTTGTCGGAAGACTTGGCACCAGTCACACGAACCTGCTCGGCGTTGATAACGACGATGTAGTCGCCGGTGTCAACGTGAGGGGTGTATTCTGGCTTGTGTTTGCCACGCAGACGGCTAGCGATTTCGGTAGCCAGACGACCCAGGGTCTGGCCAGCGGCGTCGACTACGAACCACTCGCGCTTTACTGTTTCCGGTTTAGCAGTAAAAGTTTTCATTCTCTAAAGCCTCAGAGGCCGCCCAGCGAAAAATAGACGGCGAATCTTACTGGATAGTGCACAGCTTGCCAAGGGCAAGCGCGCAGCCGAACGCTGACGCTTTTGGGGGCTCGGGTCAGGCACGCCAATGTTCGACGGGGTTCTTCCTGCGTGGTGGTGCATCACTTCCGCCACACGGAGAGGTGCCGAATTATCCAGATTGCGCGAAAAATTTCAACCTGCTTTGATGGGCTTCTTTGCCAAGGAGTGTCTATCCGATGGAATACCGCCAGCTTGGCCGTACCGACCTCAATGTCAGCGCCCTGTGCCTTGGAACCATGACCTGGGGCGAACAGAACAGTCAGGCCGAGGCCTTCGAGCAGATTGCCCGGGCCAAGGCCGCCGGGGTCAACTTCATCGACACCGCCGAAATGTACCCGGTGCCGCCCCGCCCCGAAACCTACGCCGCCACCGAGCGCATCATAGGCAACTGGTTCCGTGACAATGGCGATCGCGACGACTGGGTGCTGGCCAGCAAGGTCGCCGGCCCCGGCAACGGCATCAGCCACATTCGCGACGGCCAGCTCAAGCACAACCGCCAGCATATCGTCGCGGCGCTGGACGAGAGTCTCAAGCGCCTGCAGACCGACCGCATCGACCTGTACCAGCTGCACTGGCCCGAGCGCAGCACCAACTTCTTCGGCAAGCTGGGCTACCAGCATTTGCCACAGGACCACTTCACCCCGCTGGAAGAAACCCTCGAAGTGCTCGACGAGCAGGTACGCGCGGGCAAGATCCGCCACATCGGCCTGTCCAACGAAACGCCGTGGGGCACCATGAAGTTCCTGCAACTGGCTGAAAGCCGCGGCTGGCCGCGAGCGGTATCAATCCAGAACCCTTACAACCTGCTCAACCGCAGCTTCGAGGTGGGCCTTGCGGAAGTGGCCATCCGCGAGCAATGCGGCCTGCTGGCCTATTCGCCGCTGGCGTTCGGCATGCTCTCCGGCAAATACGAGAACGGCGCACGCCCGGAAAACGCACGCCTGACCCTGTTCAGCCGCTTTGCCCGCTATTCCAACCCACAGACCGTGGCGGCCTGCAGCCGCTATGTGCAGCTGGCCCGCGAGCACGGCCTGGACCCGGCGCAGATGGCCCTGGCGTTCGTTACCCGGCAGCCGTTCGTGACCAGCAATATCATTGGCGCGACCAGCCTCGAACAGCTGGACAGCAACCTTGCCAGCCTCGAGCTGAGCCTGAGTGATGAACTGCTGGCGGCGATCGAGGCGATTCACCAGGAGCAACCGAACCCGGCGCCTTGAGCCGGACCCTGTGCCCACTTCGAGGCCTGTGGGACACCTGCAGGAGCAGCCCTTGTGCTGCGAAGAGGTCTGTATGGCTGAAGGTTGCCTGTGGCAGTAATGGCCTCTTCGCAGCACAAGGCTGCTCCTACCGGTTGGCGCTGCCCCTCTGCTGCACAGGCTAGACACAATCGCCAAAAAATAAGACGATCCAGCCGGTGATTGACCACTCTACCCTATAAGAACAATGACAATGATGTTTACCCAACCCTCCGCGTCGCTGCGGCGCGTCAGCATCCTGGCCATTGACAAGGTGTTCGCTTCGACCTTGATGCAGGCCAAGGATTTCTTCCACCTCGCCAGCTTGCGCTACAGCAAGCAACTGGGCCTGGGCCTGCAGCCCATGTTCGAGATTCGCCTGGTGAGCCCGGACGGCCAGCCCGTGGACAGCTTCAGCAATGTGCAGTTGCCAGTCGAAGGCGGCCTTGACGACGCAGACGTGATCATCCTTCCGGCCTTCTGGGATGACTTCGACAACCTGCTGCAACGTTATCCACAGGTACTGCCTTGGCTGCGTGAACAGCATGCCCGTGGCTCGGTGCTGTGCGCCGAGGCCAGTGGCGTATTCTGGCTGGCCGAGTCCGGCCTGCTCGATGGCAAGGAAGCGACCACCTACTGGCGCTTCTTCAACAGCTTTGCCGAACGCTTCCCGAAGATCCGGCTGAACCAGGACAAGCATCTGACTGATGCAGACAACCTCTATTGCGCCGGCGGGACCACTTCAGCCTGCGACCTGTACATCTACCTGATCGAACGCTTCTGCGGCGCCAACGTGGCCCGCGCCGTGTCCCGCGACATCCTCTACGAAGTGCAGCGCAATTACACCCCGGGACGCATGGGCTTTGGCGGGCAGAAGCTGCACCAGGACCTGATCATCCTGCAGATACAGCACTGGCTGGAAGAACACTTCGCCGACAAGTTCCGCTTCGAGGACGTGGCTCGCAACCACGGCATGAGTATTCGCAATTTCATGCGGCGTTTCCAGAGCGCTACGGGTGACAAGCCGCTGCACTACCTGCAACGGTTGAGGATCGAGACGGCCAAGGGCTTGTTGTCGAGCACGCGCAAGAGCATCAAGACCATCAGTTATGAGGTGGGCTATGACGATGCCAGTTTCTTTGCGCGGCTGTTTCGTCAGCATACCGAGCTGTCGCCGAACCAGTATCGGCAGCAGTTCATGCAGGAGGCTTGAGGCCTTCTGGGGCTGCTTTGCAGCCCTTTCGCGACACAAGGCCGCTCCTACATGGAATCGCGTGATCCTGTAGGAGCGGCCTTGTGTCGCAAAAGGGCCGCAAAGCGGCCCCGGCAATTTCAGGGCTTGTGCGCCCGCGCCAGGAACTCGTGCGACTGCATCTCCAGCAAGCGGCTCAGGGTACGCTGGAACTCGAAGGCCAAGCGCCCACCGGTATACAGGTCCTTCAGCTCCACCTCGGCCGAGATGATCAGCTTGACGTTGCGGTCGTAGAACTCGTCCACCATGTTGATGAAGCGGCGGGCGATGTCGTCGGTGGTGACGCCCATCTGCTCCACGTTGCTCAACAGCACGGCATGGAAGATCTTGCCCAGTTCGATGTAGTCGTTCTGGCTACGAGGGCCGTCGCACAGCGCGCGGAAGTCGAACCAGGCCACATCGTCACAGGTCAGCAGGGCCTGGATCGGGCGATTCTCGATCATCAGCACGTCGTTCTCGACCGCCTGGGTGCACTCAGGAGTCAAGGCCTTGAAGCTGGCGCGCAGGCTCTGGTGCGCCGCCTCATCGAGCGGGTAGTGGTACAGTTCGGCCTGCTCGAGGTGACGCAGACGATAGTCGACCCCGCTGTCGACGTTCACCACGTCGGTGTACTGCTTGATCATGGCGATGGCCGGCAGGAAGCGCGCGCGCTGCAGGCCGTCCTTGTACAGGCCGTCAGGCACGATGTTGGAGGTAGCCACCAGCGATACGCCGTTCTTGAACAACTCTTCCATCAGGGTGCCGAGAATCATCGCGTCGGTAATGTCCGACACGAAGAATTCGTCGAAACAGATGACCTTGGCTTCTTCGCTGAAGCGCTTGGCAATGATGGTCAGCGGGTTCTTCTCGCCCTTGAGGGTTTTCATTTCCTCGTGCACACGCTTCATGAAGCGGTGGAAGTGCGTGCGCATCTTCTGCTTGAACGGCAGCGCCTCGAAGAAGGTATCGACCAGATAGGTCTTGCCGCGCCCTACCCCACCCCAGAAGTACAGGCCCTTGACGGGGGTCTGCTCCTTCTTGCCGAACAGCTTGCCGAACACGCCCGGCTTGTTGTTCTGCGCGTGTACCAGGTCATCGTACAGGCGCTGCAGGTGACGCACCGCAGTTTCCTGCGCCGCGTCATGGAAGAAGTCGGGACGTTTCAGATCTGCTTGATATCGTTCTAGGGGCGTCATGATTCGTTAGCGAGGCAACAAAAAACGGGCCGTCACTGTAGCGACAGGCCCGCTTAATGGCAATCAGTCTGTGGGAGCGGGCGTGCCCGCGAACACCGGCAAAGCCGGTGCCATGCAACGCGGCGCCTGTTTCGCGGGCACGCCCGCTCCCACAGTTTCACCATCTTCAGTCCGGTTGTGGCGCAAGCGCTGCACGCAGGCTTTCGATGGCCGAATCACGGGCTTCGGCGCTGTCGAACTGCGGCCCGTCGGCAACCTGTTCACCGTTCAGCCACAGACCGAAACCCAGGCCTTCGACGCGTACATCCGCCTCGCCACCTTGCTGCAGCTGCTTGCTCACGGCGCCGGCGCTCTTGCCGTCGGCGAAGCTGCGCGACAGCAGCAGTTGCTCGCCATCAGCGGCAAGCAGACGGAAGCGGAAGCTGCCGTCTTCATCGCGGAAACTGACGAAACGCGCACTCTTGGCGGCCTTCTTCTTCACTTCGGTGCTGGCCTGCACGCTGCTACGGAACGAACGCAGGCCAACGGCCTCGCGCAGCTGCTCGAGGAATGGCGTGGCGATCTTGCGAGCCTTGGCAGCGCCGGCCAGCAGGATGTCTTCCAGGTCCGCCGGACGGGCGATCAGCTGGTGGTAGTACTCGCGCTTCTCGGCCAGCTGGCCGTCCAGCAGCTGGAACAGCCGCTGCTTGGCCTCGCCCCAGCCCAGGCCCTGCAGCAGCTCGTCACGGAACTCCGCGCACTGCGCCGGCGTAGAGAAGGCCTGGAACAGGGTGAACAGGTGCGCGTTGTCCGGGTCTTTGGCTTCGCCAGGCGCACGCGAGTCGGTGACGATGCGCGAGATGGCGTCTTTCATCTCCTTGGCGCTGGTGAATAGCGGGATGGTGTTGTCGTAGCTCTTGGACATCTTGCGCCCGTCCAGGCCCGGCAGGGTCGCCACGCTCTCCTCGATCACCGCTTCCGGCAGGGCGAAGAAGTCCTTGCCCTGGCCGAACAGGTGGTTGAAGCGCTGACCGATGTCGCGGGCCATTTCCACGTGCTGGATCTGGTCACGACCGACCGGCACCTTGTTGGCATTGAACATCAGGATGTCCGCAGCCATCAGCACCGGGTAGCTGTACAGGCCCATGGTCACGCCGGCATCCGGGTCTTCGCCATTTTCCAGGTTCTTGTCCACCGAGGCCTTGTAGGCGTGTGCACGGTTGAGCAGGCCCTTGGCGCTGACGCAGGTCAGCAGCCAGGTCAGCTCGGGGATTTCCGGGATATCGGACTGGCGGTAGAAGGTCACCTTGTCCGCATCGAGACCGCCGGCCAGCCAGGTGGCGGCGATTTCCAGGCGCGAACGCTGGATGCGCAGCGGGTCGTCGCACTTGATCAGGGCGTGGTAGTCGGCCAGGAAGTAGAACGAGTCGACACCGGGCTGCTGGCTGGCACGGATCGCCGGGCGGATGGCGCCGGCGTAGTTGCCCAGGTGCGGAGTGCCGGTGGTGGTGATACCGGTGAGAATGCGCGTGGTCATGGGTGTTCGCTTATTCAGGCTTGGCTCAGTTCGAAAGGCGCGGCAGCAGCAGATCCTTCAGATCGGTCAGCTTGCCATGGAAGAAGTGTCCGCATTCTGCCACTTTCAGCAGCTCATGGGGGCGCGACAGGCTGTCGGACCAATCGTAAACCAGCTGCGGCGCGACGACTTCGTCGGCGTCCGGCTGCACCACGGTGATCGGGCAGCGCTGCGGCAGCGGGAACTCCGCCGTCAGGCGCATGACCGCCGGGGCGATCATGAACAGCTGTTGCAGCTCTACTCCGGCAGCTTCCAGGCGGCCGGCCAGGCTGGTGGCGACGAAGCCGCCGAACGAGAAACCCATCAGCACCAGCGGCAGGCCCAGGTGCTTTTCGCGCAGCCAGGCCGCAGCGGCCTCGGCATCGGCCACTTCGCCAGCACCCATGTCATGACTGCCGGCGCTCTGCCCGACGCCACGGTAGTTGAAACGCAGGGTCACATAGCCGGCGTCACGGGCGGTGCGCTGCAGGGTCGAGACCACCTTGTTGAGCATGGTGCCGCCCTGGACCGGGTTGGGGTGGCAGATCAGCACCACGCCACGGGCATTGGCCACGTCCAGGTACAAGGCTTCCAGCTGGCCGCTGGGGCCATCGATGAACAAGGGGGTTTCGCGGACAAGCAAGGCACTACTCCGTGACCTCGGGAGGGGTCGATTCGTCTAGATGAGGAATTCTGTTCTGATTTGCGATCGCTCGCGGTATACAGCGCAGGTCTGAGCCGTTAACGTAAAGCAAAGCCGTTTATAGAGGAAGGACTCGTGGAACTCTCGCTCCTTGTTTGGTTGTTGCCGACCCTGGCCCTGGTCATCGGCGTGGTGGTTGGGTTCGTCGTCGCTCGCCTGCTGCCCAATGCCGCGCCGAGCAGCACCCAGCGTCAACTGGATGATATCCAGAAGCGCTTCGACAGCTATCAGAACGAAGTGGTTACTCATTTCAACAGCACGGCCGTGCTGGTCAAGAAACTGACCCAAAGCTATCAGGACGTGCAGGACCACCTGGCCGAAGGCGCCAACAGCCTGGCCCTGGACGACGTCACTCGCCAACGCTTGCTGGCAGCCCTGCACTCCGAGGCAGCGCAAGGCCCACGCGACCGTTTGACCCCGCCGAAGGACGCCGAAGTGCCACGCGACTACGCGCCGAAAGCACCGAACTCGCCGGGCATGCTTGACGAGAGCTACGGGCTGAAGCGCTGATCTGCAGAAAATGACAAAGGCCTCGCAAGAGGCCTTTTTCATGGGCTGGATTCACTGGCCTCTTCGCGGGTGAACCCGCTCCCACAGGGGCGGCGCAGGTTTCAAATACTGCGCCTGACCTGTAGGAGCGGGTTTACCCACGAAGAGGTCAGCCCAGGCAACCTAGCTGCAGGCCTGCAATGCCTGCTCGACATCCGCCAGCAGGTCCTCCAAGTCCTCCAGCCCCACCGACAGGCGCACCAGCCCCTCCGATATCCCGTGATGCGCCCGCTCCTTCGCGGTATAGCTGGAGTGCGTCATGCTCGCCGGATGCTGCGCCAGCGACTCGGCATCGCCCAGGCTCACCGCCCGCGCAAACAGTTGCAGAGCATTCATGAACCTGCGCCCGGCCTCGATCCCCCCCTTGAGCTCGAAGGCGATCATCCCGCCCGGCAAACGCATCTGCCGCTGCGCCAGCTCGTACTGGGCAAACGACGGCAAACCTGGGTAGTGAATCAGCTCCACCTGCGGCTGCCGAGCCAGAAACTCCGCCACCTGCTGGGCATTGGCGCAATGTCGGTCCATGCGCAGGGCCAAGGTCTTGATACCGCGCATCAGCAGCGCCGCATCGTGGGGTGACAGCACCGCCCCGGTCATGTCCTTCAGCCCTTCCAGGCGAATGCGGTCGACCAGCGCCTTGCGCCCCACCACCAGACCGGCAGTGATATCGCCGTGGCCACTCAGGTACTTGGTCGCCGAATGCACCACCAGGTCCGCTCCCAGCTCCAGCGGCCGCTGCAGGTAGGGCGTGCAGTAGGTGTTGTCGACCACGACATGCACATCATGCCCGCGCACCGCCTGGGCCACCGCGGCGATATCCACCAGCTGCATGTTGGGGTTGGCCGGCGTTTCGAAGTAGATCATCCGCGTCTTGCTGTTGATCGCCGCTTTCAGGGCCTTGGCATCGTTCAGGTCGACATGGCGGATCTTCACCCCGAATTCACCAATGCCATGGTGCAGGAAAGCAAAAGTGCAGCCGTACAATGTGCGCCCGACGATCAGCTCATCACCAGGGCGCAACAGGGTCCAGATCGTCGAGGTGATGGCCCCCATGCCCGACGCCAATGCCAGCCCCGCCTCGCCGCCCTCCAGCGAGGCCATGCGCTGCTCCAGCAGAGCCAAGGTAGGGTTGGAAATGCGGCTGTAGAAATGCCCCGGCTCCTCCCCGGCGAAGCAAGCAGCACCGTATTCGACTGTGGGGAAGGCATAGGTAGCGGTCTGGTACACCGGCGGCACCAGGGCGCCATTGTGGGAAAGCGGATCGTAGCCATGGTGAATGGCCCGCGTGGAAAAACCGGTGTTGTTATGGGAGTCGCGCATGGCAACAGCCTCTTGTGGTTTGCTATAAGCTTATGCCACCGAGCTGCCCGATTTTTTCCAAAATGGCCCACGCATACGCGTACTTGTTGGAATAAAAACAATAATTACCGGACCAGGAGGGCAAAACATGCCTTCACGCCTCGACCGCACCGACCGCGCCCTGCTCGCTGCCCTGCAGGACAATGCCCGCCTCACCGTTGCCGAACTTGCCGACCAGGTAGCGCTAACAACCTCGCCGTGCTGGCGGCGGGTCAAGTTGCTGGAGGACAACGGCTACATCACCGGCTACCAGGCCATCCTCTCGCCCAAGTCGCTGGGATTTGGCGTGACCGCGTTCGTCAGCATCATGATGGACTCGCACACCAAGGACATGGCGCTGGCGTTCGAGCAGCGGTTGATGGAGATTCCCGAGATCGTTGCCTGCCACAACATTTCCGGGAGGTATGATTTTCTGCTGGAGATCCTGGCGCGGGACCTGGAGTCGTTCGGCGAATTCACCCGCGAAGTGCTGCAGCGGTTACCGGGGGTGAAGGAGATCTATTCGAGTTTTTCGTACAAAGCGGTGAAGGAAAAACGGGTGATACCGGTGTCGGAAAAACATATCTAGGACAGGTCTTTCAGCACGCCAGGAACGGTCCTACTGATTACCGAACCGCAGCCGACATACAGCGAGTTACATTTACGGAAAGCTAGCCCATGTAGCGATCAGGAGAACCTACATGGCTAAAGACAACGCATATTATCTCGATGAAGCGCTATACATCAGTGCGCAGCCACCAACGGGCATTGAGCTGCATTATATTGGCGGTGGTGGTGGGCCGGGGGGAGGTGGCTGGGGGCTTAGCGACGGGTATCCTCGCGGGACCAGTCCAACCAAAAGCGATATTGCACGCGTAATTTCCACTCGAAAGGTGTTCGCAGAGGAATACCATGTCATTGAAAAAGATTATTTGGAAAAATACCGTCAAGAGACGAACCAGCTGCCAAGCACAATTGCAGCATTGAAGTCCCAAATAAAAGCGGAAGCGAGCCAGGCAGGCGCCCCTCTGACAGCGGCATCAGCCGAGCAGGTCATTCTCACCACACGCATCAATGAGATGCGTGATCTTTATCTACAGATCCTGCCCGACGCCAACAGTTATTTCGGCGCACCCGCGTTCTATAAACGCGGTGATTCAATGATGAGCCGATTTCTCGACCCGGGCTTTTTCGCCGCAACAACGGGTGAAGAACTGGGGGCAGAATGGGGCGCCAAACTGCACAGTTCATGGGATGGCGCCTATCGCCTGCATCTTGAAGCACTCAAGATTCAGGCACTGGCAGATGACCTGGAAAGCCTGGCAACACAAGTGGATCAGGATGAGCTGAGTCATCAGCCGATGGACTTGTCGCAGGCCATTGCCCGAAGAACAGCGCAAATCCATGCAGAGCGGCAAATTCATTTCAACTGCTTGCCCAGTGTTATTCAGCACGAGTTGGGGCAGACAGTCATTGACGACGCACTCTCGCTCGTTCAGGCACTCAGTGCTTATCTAGCCACTGCTGTTGCCCTGATCCAGGGCAAACAATCGCAAATCCCGTCATACCCGGACCAAAACCCTCAAATCAATGGCCCTCTGTCAAAGCCGCAACTCGAAGGGCTTCTGCACCTCGTGGATGAGCAGCGGTTACGGCGTGCCGGTCCACGCTGGAAGGAGTATCACCAGGCGCTTGCTCTGACCGAATCGATCCGGTTTCTGGGTGTCTACACAAGTGCCACGCAAAACCTGGTGCAGCGCGCCGTTGAGGTAGAGAGCCTGCAAGGGCAACTCGCCGCACAAGAAGAAGCTGCGCGCCAGCAGGCCGAAGCTGAGCGCTCGGCGGCGGAAGCCGAGCAACAATGGCAGGAGGCTATACGCCAGCGCGTGCGCTATAACCACCAGGCGCAGCTTGCAGGATCAGCGCCAGCCGTAATCCCCATCGGCGCTGCAACCTTTGCAATTGCCGAAACATCGTACACAGCGTTGAGCAAAGCAATAACTTCGGCGATCAGTCGTCTGGTTGCTGTTTCTCTTCGCTCGCTTTCCGTTGGCACCCTCGCAATGGCCTGGCCATCGACACTGGGCAACAGCGAACGCCACTACCTCATCAGCACCCCACTATCCAGCCTGGTACCACCTGACGGGCCAGACATTGCCGCGTTGGCCGCAACATCCACCAGTATCGACTTACCGTATCTCATGGCAGGGGCCGAAAGCGAAGACACCCTGGACCTGTATGTGGTGCCAGGCGGCAAACCGGTAGCGGTTCGTGCAGCAACGTTCGACACGGAACGGCAGGTGTACAGCCTGGCGCTGGACAATCCTCAGCGGGTTCTGACGTGGACACCTGCCAGTGCTCCGGGTGGTGAGCAAGGAAGTTCCACCAGCCTTCCGCAACTACCCCCAGGCACCATCGTCTATGCCGGTAGCAGCCTGAACCCTGTGAATAACGAACAGGAAGGCTACCCCGCGCTTGATCTGCTGGATCAGGAACGACTGATCATTACCTTCCCCATGGACTCGGGATTACCGCCTATTCTGGTGGTGTTCAAGAGTCCGCGATATGAGCCAGGTATTGTCATGGGCTCAGGGGCGGAGATCGATGGCATCTGGCTTGGGGACATAACCAGAGGGGCCGGAGCAAAAATCCCGACACAAATTGCAAATGCGCTGAGGGGAAGAGAGTTTCGAGACTTCGATGAGTTCAGAACCGCATTCTGGAAGGCGTTATCCGATACCCCAGAGCTTTCTAGCCAATTCAATGATGCAAACAAGAGTCTCATCGCCAAAGGGCGCGCGCCCAGAGCGCGTGACAAAGATCACCACAAAGGTCACGCAACCTTCATACTCCACCACGTGATTCCAATTTCCGAGAGCGGGGCTGTATACGACGTAGACAACTTAAGAGTAGTTACACCAGCGGCGCATCATGCCATTCACTATGGGGCCTCCGAATGACTCAAAAAGCCACGATCTCCGAATATACAGAACTTGACTTCTTGAATTTCATCAAATCAATAATCAACCCACCAGACAACATAAGCGATCAAGAACTTGATGCACAAATCATGGCATTCAAGACTCTGAGCGAACACCCCAACGGGTCAGACCTAATTTATTGGCCTGAAGCAGACGGCCTTGACACGCCTGAAGAAATTCTACGCATAATAAAAGAGTGGCGTGCAGCCAACGGCAAGCCAGGATTCAAACCAGAATGAATTCGACACCCCGCTCACGCGGGGTGTACCACCAAAGCGCAACTCAGTAAAAATTTCCAAACATCCACAGGAAGGCTGCGCCAAGCGCGTTTTGGGCAATGGCCGCAACGGTCGCCTATTTACCGACCAGTATCTCAAGGCCGCTGGCTTTGGCGGCTATAAATAGCAGGATAAAAAAACCCGCCGAGGCGGGTTTTTTCTTGCAGGGGCGCTTAGATCGCGCCACGCTGACGCAGCACGTCCAGCACCTGCTTCACGCCCTCATCCACGCTCGTGGCCTGGGTATCGATCACAAGGTCGGCATCCAGCGGCACATCGTACGGGAAGCTTTCGCCCGGGATGTTGTCGCCACCAGCAGCGTACAAGCCTTGCGGGTCACGCTCACGGCAGGCCAGCGGCGAGGCCTGGACGTAAACGGTCACCAGGCGCTCCTTGCCGATCAATGCCTTGGCCTGTTCCCGGCCTTCTGCATCCGGGGCCACGAACGCGGCCAGAGTCAGCAGACCGGCTTCGTTGAACTGGCGCGCCACATGGGCGGCGCGGCGCCAGTTCTCGGTGCGGCCGGCACGGTCCTGCGGCAAGCCCTTGTTCAGGTCATGGCGCAGGTTCTGGCCGTCGAGCACGTACACTGCACGGCCCATGTCGAACAGCTTGCGCTCCACGGCGTAGGCCAGGGTGCTCTTGCCAGCGCCGGACAGGCCACTGAACAGCACGGTGGCAGGCTGCTGGCCGAAGCGCAGGGCGCGCTCTTCGGTGGCCACATGGCACAGCTTGCCATGATGGCCGGTGCTACCGTGCGGCAGGACTGGCGGGGCGATGATCATGCCGGCGCCGACCGTGCCGTTGGTCAGCCGGTCGATGACGATGAACGCACCGGTGGTGCGGTTGCTTTCGTAACCGTCCAGGGCAATCGAGGCGTCCAGGGACACCTTGACGCGGCCGATCTCGTTCAGCTGCAGCGCGCTGGCAGCGCCCTGCTCCAGGGTGTTCACATCGACCTTGTGGGTGATGCTGGCAATCGAGCCCGGCACGTAGCTGGTGGCGCGCTTGATGTCGTATTTCTTGCCCGGGAGCATCGGCTCCTCGGCCATCCACACCAGCATGGCGTCGAACTGGTCGGTGACCGGCGGGACGTTGTCGGCATGCACCAGCAGATCGCCACGGGAGATGTCGATCTCGTCTTCCATGGTCAGGGTCACGGCCTGGCCGGGGCCTGCGTTTTCCAGCTCGCCTTCGTAGGTGACGATGGACTTGACGCGGCTGCTCTTGCCCGACGGCAGCACGACGATTTCGTCACCCTTGTGCACCACGCCGCTGGCGATGGTGCCGGCGAAACCGCGGAAGTTCAGGTTGGGACGGTTGACGTACTGCACCGGGAAGCGCAGGTCGGTGAAGTTGCGGTCGGCCGACACTTCGACGGTTTCGAGGATTTCCATCAACGTCGGGCCGGTATACCACGGCGAACGCTCGCTGTGGTTGACCACGTTGTCGCCCTTGAGCGCCGACATCGGCACGAAGTGCAGGCTGCTCGGCACCAGGTTGATGGCTTCGGCGAACTTCAGGTAGTCGGCCTTGATCGATTCGAAAACGCCCTGATCGAAGCCCTTGAGGTCCATCTTGTTGACCGCGACGACGATGTGCTTGATGCCCAGCAACGAGGCAATGTAGCTGTGGCGGCGAGTCTGGGTCTGCACGCCGTAGCGGGCATCGACCAGGATGATCGCCAGGTCGCAGGTGGACGCGCCGGTAGCCATGTTGCGGGTGTACTGCTCGTGGCCCGGGGTGTCGGCAATGATGAACTTGCGCTTGGCGGTGGAGAAATAGCGGTAGGCGACATCGATGGTGATGCCCTGCTCGCGCTCGGCCTGCAGACCGTCGACCAGCAGCGCCAGGTCGACTTCCTCGCCGGTGGTGCCGACCTTTTTCGAATCGCGAGTGATGGCCTCGAGGTGGTCCTCGTAGATCATCTTCGAGTCATGCAGCAAGCGCCCGATCAGGGTGCTCTTGCCGTCATCCACGTTGCCGCAGGTGAGAAAACGCAGCAGTTCTTTGCGCTCGTGCTGAGCCAGATAAGCGAGGATGTCTTCGCTGATCAAATCGGATTGGTGCGACATGGAGTAACCCTGAAAATTAGAAGTAGCCCTGACGTTTCTTGTCTTCCATGGAACCGGCGCCATCGTGGTCGATGACTCGGCCCTGGCGCTCTGAAGTGCGCGTCAGGAGCATTTCCTGAATGATGTCGGTGAGCGTCTCGGCTTCCGACTCGACAGCACCCGTCAACGGGTAGCAGCCAAGGGTACGGAAACGCACCTTTTTCTTGACGATGCGCGCTTTCTCTTCATCGGTAAGATGTTCGAGGATGCGCTCGTCGTCGATCATGATCAGGGTGCCGTTCTTCTCGATGACTTCACGCTCGGCGGCGAAGTACAGCGGCACGATCGGGATGCCTTCGAGGTAGATGTACTGCCAGATGTCCAGCTCGGTCCAGTTCGACAGCGGGAAGACGCGGATCGACTCGCCCTTGTTGACCTTGCCGTTGTACACGTTCCACAGTTCCGGGCGCTGGTTCTTCGGGTCCCAGCGGTGCTTGCTGTCACGGAACGAGTACACGCGCTCCTTGGCCCGCGACTTCTCTTCGTCGCGGCGCGCACCACCGAAGGCGGCATCGAAACCATGCTTGTCCAGCGCCTGCTTCAGGCCCTGGGTCTTCATGATGTCGGTGTGCTTGGAGCTGCCATGGGTGAACGGGTTGATGCCCTGCGCCACACCCTCGGGGTTGACGTGGGTGATCAGCTCCAGGCCCATTTCCTCGACCATCTTGTCGCGGAAGCTGTACATCTCCTGGAATTTCCACTGGGTGTCGACGTGCATCACCGGGAACGGCAACTTGCCTGGGAAAAAGGCCTTGCGCGCCAGGTGCAGCATCACGGCGGAGTCCTTGCCGATCGAGTACAGCATCACCGGGTTGTCGAACTCGGCGGCCACCTCGCGGATGATGTGGATGCTCTCCGCCTCCAGCTGTTTCAAGTGCGTCAGTTTGTCGACCATGGCTACTCACGAAAAACGATCTTATGGACGGCCTGCGGGCCGTGTTCGAGCGAGCCACTTTATCACAGCGGCTGCTTCTATTTAGGAGGCTGGCTAGATCGAAAAAGTCTAACGATATGACTGGGGGTTTGGGCTGGCAGGCCCGGTATTGGTCTCTGGACATGCACAGGATCTGTAGGAGCAGCCTTGTGCTGCGAAGAGGCCGTTACTGCCCAAAAAGCTCTTTTGCCTCACTGGCCTCTTCGCAGCACAAGGCTGCTCCTACAGGGACCGCGCCATCAACACTGTATCCGCGAAGAAGGCGACGCCGATGTCAGATCGGGTTTGGGCAATCGATGAACAGGTGCTCCACGGCAAAGCGCCGCGCCAGGTAATCACCCAGCGCCTGCACCCCATACCGCTCGGTGGCATGGTGCCCGGCGGCAATGAAGCTGACGCCATTCTCGCGGGCACTATGGTAGGTCTGCTCCGACGCCTCGCCGGTCAGGTACAGGTCCACCCCGGCCGCGATCGCCGTGTCGATGTAGCCCTGCCCGCCTCCGGTGCACCAGCCGACCCGCCGGATCATCTGCTCACCCTCTACCAGCAAAGGCTCACGCCCCAGAACCTCCCGCACTCGCCGGGCGAAGTCGAGCGCAGTCATCGGCTCGGCCAGCGAGCCGACCAGGCCGACCACCTTGGGGTTCTCCGGGTCCAGCGGCCCTTCGACGGTGATGTCCAGTTGCCGCGCCAGTTGCACGTTGTTGCCCACGTCCGGGTGCACGTCCAGCGGCAGGTGGAACGCCAGCAGACTGATGTCGTTGTTCAACAGGGTTTTCAGCCGGCGCTGCCGGATGCCGGTGACGCAAGGGTTCTCTCCCTTCCAGAAGTAGCCATGGTGCACCAGCACCAGGTCGGCCTCGGCTTCGACTGCCGCATCCAGCAACGCCTGGCTGGCGGTAACGCCGCTGACGATGCGGCTGACCTGCGGCCGGCCTTCGACCTGCAGGCCGTTGGGGCAATAATCCTGGATCTTCGCGCTGCCCAGGTAACGCTCGGCTTCCTCGACCAGGGTGTTCAGAGCGACGGCCATGAAAATCTCCTCGAAATCTGCGTTTTTCTCGGGCACAACGCCCATGCAACGCCCGTATAATGCCGGCCATTATGGGCCGTCGCCGGCACTGGGGGAACCGGTGTATGATCGCGCGCGCTCATGCCCACCGCACGGTCATCGTCCCCGGCTATTTCCAGGATTCATTCATGTTCAAGGCTTTGCGTTATTTTGGCTGGCCCCTGCTTACCGGCGTACTGATCGCCATGCTGATCATCCAGCGCTTCCCGGAGTGGGTCGGCCTGCCCAGCCAGGACGTCAACCTGCAGCAGGCACCGCAGACCACGCGGATCATGCAGGGCCCGGTATCCTACGCCGACGCCGTGACCCTGGCCGCCCCGGCGGTGGTCAACCTGTACACCACCAAGGTGGTGAACAAGAGCGCCCACCCGCTGTTCGAAGACCCGCAGTTCCGCCGTTTCTTCGGCGACAACCTGCCCAAGCAGCGCCGCTGGGAGTCGAGCCTGGGCTCGGCGGTGATCATGAGCCCCGAAGGCTACCTGCTGACCAACAACCATGTCACCAGCGGCGCCGACCAGATCGTCGTGGCCCTGAAGGATGGCCGCGAGACATTGGCCCGGGTCATCGGCAGCGACCCGGAAACCGACCTGGCGGTGCTGAAGATAGACCTGAAGAGCCTGCCGGCAATCACCATCGGCCGCTCCGACAACATTCACATCGGTGACGTGTCGCTGGCCATCGGTAACCCGTTCGGGGTCGGCCAGACCGTGACCATGGGCATCATCAGCGCCACTGGCCGCAACCAGCTGGGCCTGAACAACTACGAAGATTTCATCCAGACCGACGCGGCGATCAACCCGGGTAACTCCGGCGGTGCGCTTGTGGATGCCAACGGCAACCTGATCGGCATCAACACGGCGATCTTCTCCAAGTCCGGCGGTTCGCAAGGTATCGGCTTCGCCATCCCGGTGAAACTGGCACTGGAGGTGATGAAGTCGATCATCGAGCACGGCCAGGTGATCCGTGGCTGGCTGGGCATCGAAGTACAGCCACTGAGCCAGGAACTGGCCGAATCGTTCGGCATGAAGGACCGCCCGGGCATCGTGGTGGCGGGCATCTTCCGCGAAGGGCCGGCGGCAAAGGCCGGGCTGCAGCTGGGTGACGTGATCCTGAGCATCAACGGCGAGCCGGCCGGTGACGGGCGCAAGTCGATGAACCAGGTGGCGCGGATCAAGCCCAACGAGAAGATCACCATCGAGGTGATGCGCAATGGGCAGCAGTTGAAGCTGATCGCCGAGGTGGGCCTGCGGCCACCACCGGCGCCGGCAGTCGCCAAGGAAGAGAAGTAAGGCTGCGATCTGGTCTCTGGGGGGCTGCTTCGCAGCACGAGGCTGCTCCTACAGGAGATCGCATTTCCCTTGTAGGAGCAGCCTTGTGCTGCGAATGGGCCGCAAAGCGGCCCCGGCTACATCAATGCAGGATCTGGCTCAGGAACAACTTGGTCCGGTCACTGCGTGGCCGGTCGAAGAAGTCATCCGGCGCCGCCTGCTCGACGATCTCGCCCTTGTCCATGAAGATCACCCGGTTCGCCACGGTCCGGGCAAAGCCCATCTCGTGGGTCACGCAGAGCATGGTCATGCCGTCCTCGGCCAGGCCCACCATGGTATCGAGCACTTCCTTGACCATTTCCGGGTCCAGCGCCGAGGTCGGTTCGTCGAACAGCATAATCTTCGGTTTCATGCACAACGCGCGGGCAATCGCCACACGCTGCTGCTGACCACCGGACAACTGCCCCGGGTACTTGTGCGCCTGCTCCGGAATACGCACCCGCTCCAGGTAGTGCATGGCGATTTCCTCGGCCTTGCGCCGCGGCATCTTGCGCACCCACATCGGCGCCAGGGTGCAGTTCTCCAGGATGCTCAGGTGCGGGAACAGGTTGAAGTGCTGGAACACCATGCCCACTTCGCGGCGGATGGCCTCGATCTGCTTGAGGTCGTTGGTCAGCTCCACACCATCGACCACGATGCGCCCCTGCTGGTGCTCTTCAAGGCGGTTGAGACAACGGATGGTGGTGGACTTGCCAGAGCCGGACGGCCCGCACAGCACGATGCGCTCGCCCTGGCGCACGTTCAGGTTGATGTCCTTGAGCACATGGAACTGGCCGTACCACTTGTTCACGCCCTGCATCTGGATGATGCCTTCGGGGCCGGCAGGCTGCTTGATCGCTTCACTCATTTCGAAACTCCTAACGCTTGTGGCCAGTGTCCAGCTTGCGCTCCAGATGCATGGAGTAGCGGGACATACCGAAACAGAAAATCCAGAACACCAGGGCGGCGAACACGTAGCCCTCGGTAGCCATACCCAGCCAGGCCGGGTCGGCAGCAGCTTGCTTGACGCTGTTCAGCAGGTCGAACAGGCCGATGATGATCACCAGGCTGGTGTCCTTGAACAGGGCAATGAAGGTGTTGACGATGCCGGGAATTACCAGCTTGAGCGCCTGCGGCAGAATCACCAGGCCCATCGCCCGCCAGTAGCCAAGGCCCATGGCCGCGGCAGCTTCGTACTGGCCCTTGGGGATGGCCTGGAGGCCGCCACGCACCACCTCGGCGATATACGCCGACTGGAACAGGATCACGCCGATCATCGCCCGCAGCAGCTTGTCGAAGCTCATACCCTCAGGCAGGAACAACGGCAGCATCACCGATGACATGAACAGCACGGTGATCAGCGGCACGCCGCGCCAGAACTCGATGAAGGTCACGCACACCACCTTCACCGCAGGCATTTTCGAGCGCCGCCCCAGGGCCAGCAGGATTCCCAGCGGCAATGCGCCGACAATGCCCACGGTGGCAATCACCAGGGTCAGCATCAGCCCGCCCCACTGGCTGGTAGGTACGCTTTCCAGGCCCAGCATGCCCCCGTGCAGCAGGGTGTAGGCCAGCAGCGGGTACACCACCAGGAAGCCAAGGCCGTAGAAGGCCTTGCGTGGGAAGCGTTTGATGAACAGCGGGGCGGCGCCAAGCACGGCAAGCCACACGGTCAGGTCCACGCGCCAGCGCAACTCGGCCGGGTAGTAGCCGTACATGAACTGGCCGAAACGCTGCTGCACGAACACCCAGCAGGCGCCCTCCTTGGTGCAGTCGGCGCGGGTGGTGCCGACCCAGTTGGCATCAAGCAACGCCCACTGCAGCAGCGGCGGCACGATCAGCCAAACCAGGTAGATGGCAAACAGGGTCAGCAGCGTATTGAGCCAGCTGGAGAACAGATTGGCACGCATCCATGCGAGCACGCCGACGGTTTTCACCGGTGGCGGCATGTCGGGTTTGAAAACATGGGCATTCACGGGCGTATCCTCACCGCTCGATCAGCGCAATGCGCTTGTTGTACCAGTTCATCAGCAGCGAAATACTGATGCTGATGGCGAGATAGACACTCATGGTGATGGCGATCACCTCGATGGCCTGGCCGGTCTGGTTGAGCACGGTACCGGCGAACAGCGAGACCATCTCCGGGTAGCCGATACCGGCCGCCAGCGACGAGTTCTTCGCCAGGTTCAGGTACTGGCTGGTCAGCGGCGGAATGATCACCCGCAGTGCCTGGGGGATGATCACCTTGCGCAGGGTCGGCCCCTCGCGCAGGCCCAGCGAACGCGCGGCCTCGGTCTGGCCATGGCTGACCGAACGGATACCGGAGCGCACGATCTCGGCGATGAACGCAGCGGTGTAGATGGTCAACGCCAGGGTCAGCGCCAGCAGCTCGGGGATCAGTACCCAGCCACCGACGAAGTTGAATCCTTTCAATTGCGGCACTTCCCAGTGCACCGGGCTGCCGAACAGCAGTGCGCAAACGCCTGGGATGGCGATGAACAGCGCCAGCCCCACCCAGAACTTGTGGAATGGCTCACCCGTCTCGTCGAAGCGCTTGTTGGCATAACGCACCATCACCACGATGGCCAGCAGCGCCAGGACCAGGGCCACGACGAACGGCCAGAAGCCTTCGGCCATGGACGCGCCGGGCATGTTCAGGCCACGGTTGCTGATGAAGAAGGTGTCGTCGATATTGATGCTGCCCCGCGGTCCCGGCAGGGTCAGGAACACGGCGAAGTACCAGAACAGGATCTGCAACAACGGCGGGATGTTGCGGAAGGTTTCCACATACACGGTCGCCAGCTTGTTGATCATCCAGTTCGGCGACAACCGCGCCACACCGATGATGAAGCCAAGGATGGTCGCCAGCACCACGCCGATGAACGTCACCAGCAAGGTGTTGAGCAGGCCGATGATGAACACCCGCGCATAGCTGTCTGATTCCACGTAGGGGATCAGGTGCTGGGCGATGCCGAAGCCGGCACTGCGGTCGAGAAAGTCGAAGCCCGAGGTGATACCCCGGTGTTGCAGGTTGGTTTGCGTGTTGTGGAACAGATACCAGCCCAGACCGACCACGAAGACTATCGTGAGAATCTGGAACAGCCACGCGCGCACACGTGGATCGCTCAGGGATAAACCCTTTTGTGCGCCGATTCGATTTTGCATGAAGTGCCCCGGAAAGTAGGGTTCCGAACAGCCTGCGGCGGCGGGATGCCGCCGCAGGGTGCAGCCATCAGCGCACAGGTGGCGCGTACTGGATGCCGCCGTTGTTCCACAGGGCGTTCATGCCACGGTCGATCTTCAGGTCGGTGCCCTGGCCCAGGTTCTTCTCGAACACTTCGCCATAGTTGCCGACTTGCTTGACGATCTGCACTACCCAGTCCTTGGGCAGCTTGAGGTCCTTGCCATACTCGCCGTCCGCCCCC
The DNA here is from genome assembly GCF_015168335.1 of Pseudomonas shirazica. Taxonomy (NCBI): domain Bacteria; kingdom Pseudomonadati; phylum Pseudomonadota; class Gammaproteobacteria; order Pseudomonadales; family Pseudomonadaceae; genus Pseudomonas; species Pseudomonas shirazica. The sequence goes on along the minus strand of NZ_CP063456.1, from coordinate 397,798 downwards.
AGCAGGCGAGCAACGTCCGGGTTCTTGGTGCCTTTGGCCTCGGCCTCGACGTTCTTCGAGGTGATGCCTGCCTCTTCGGCGTTGAGCATGGCGAACAGGGTCCACTTGACGATGCTGAACCACTCTTCATCGCCTTTGCGCACCACCGGGCCCAGCGGCTCCTTGGAGATGGTTTCCGGCAGTACCACGTATTCGGTCGGCGCGGCCAGCTTGGAGCGTTGGGCGAACAGCTGCGACTTGTCCGAGGTCAGCACGTCGCAACGGCCGGACTCCAGCGACTTGGCGCTTTCGTCGGAGGTATCGAAAGTGATCGGCGTGTACTTCAGTCCATTGGCGCGGAAGAAGTCCGACACATTCAGCTCGGTGGTGGTACCGGCCTGGATGCAGATGGTCGCGCCATCAAGCTCCTTGGCGCTGGAAACACCGAGTTTCTTGTTGACCAGGAAGCCGACGCCGTCATAGTAGGTAACACCGGCGAACACCAGGCCCATGCCGGCATCACGCGAGCTGGTCCAGGTGGTGTTGCGCGACAGTACGTCGACTTCGCCCGACTGCAGTGCGGTGAAGCGTTCCTTGGCGTTGAGCTGGCTGAACTTGACCTTGGTCGCATCGCCGAATACAGCGGCGGCTACGGCGCGGCACACGTCGGCGTCGATACCAACGATCTTGCCCTGCGCATCAGGTACCGAGAAGCCTGGAAGACCGTCGCTCACGCCACACTGGACGAAGCCCTTCTTCTTTACCGCATCGAGGGTGGCGCCGGCCTGGGCGTTGCTCACGGCGCCCAGCGCGGCGGCAGCGGTCAGGACTGCCAGGGTGGTTTTCAACATCTTCATTCACAACCTCCAAATCGCTCTTGTTGTATCGAGCCGGAATTGCACCGCACCCTTTTGAGGCGTATCCGACCCGTATTGGCTTGTTATTGGGTCAATGGCGCAATGGACTGTTCTGTGACAGCCTTCGCGTGCAAAGGGTGTTACCGTCACGGCCTGCCCTTTGCATCATTGGTTGAATTGCAAAGCGCGTACCAGAATTTACGGCTGTAGCGTTTAAGCGCTCGTCAAGTAGGGAAAGTTGTATCGTTGCGACATTCTTTTTCCGACAATCATTTCCAGCGCCTTCTTTTCACGCACGCCATAACAAGACCCGCACACTTTCGGAGCAGTCATGACCAACCCGCTGATTCTCGAACCGCAGAAAACCGCAGACGCCTGTGTGATCTGGTTGCACGGCCTGGGTGCCGACCGTTACGACTTCCTACCAGTGGCCGAATTCATGCAGGAACGCCTGCTCAGCACCCGTTTCGTCATGCCCCAGGCTCCCACCCGCCCGGTAACCATCAACGGCGGCTACGCCATGCCCAGCTGGTACGACATCAAGGCCATGACCCCGGCCCGCGCCATCGACGAGGCGCAGCTGGAGGAATCGGCCGAACAGGTCATCAGCATGATCAAGGCCGAGCAGGCCAAAGGCATCAGCCTGTCGCGGATCTTCCTGGCTGGCTTCTCCCAGGGTGGCGCGGTGGTGCTGCACACTGCCTATATAAAGTGGCAAGAAGCGCTGGGTGGCGTGATCGCCTTGTCCACCTACGCCCCCACCTTCAACGACCAGCATCAGTTGAGCGCCTGCCAGCAACGCACCCCGGCCCTGTGCCTGCATGGTGTGCACGACCCGGTGGTGATTCCTTCCATGGGCCGCACCGCCTTCGAGTACCTCAATACCTGGGGCGTTGCCGCCCGCTGGCACGAATACCCGATGGAACACGAAGTGGTGGTGGAAGAGTTGAGCGACATCCACGACTGGCTGAGCAAGCAATTGCAATAAGCCAGGGCTGTCTGTAGTTGTAAGGCTATTCCACTACGCCGCGCCTGAATCTTGCATTACACTGCCCGGCGTACATTCCTTAACCAGTTGATGAGACGATCGTGCTCAAGGCACTCAAGAAAATTTTCGGCAAGGGAGACGCCGCGCCACAGGCCGTCGCTCCTGCTGCCAGCGTGACGCCGCCTGCGCCCGCACCCACCAGCGAGGCCCGGCCTGCGGAAAAACCGGCCGCACCACGCGCCACCCCCACTCCCCAGGCCGAACAGCCTGCCGCCGTTACGCCAGCCGCCGACAAGCCGGCCAAGGACAAACCGCGTCGCGAGCGCAAGCCCAAGCCGCAGGCCAGCCTGTGGAAACCGGAAGACTTCGTGGTCGAGCCACAGGAAGGCAAGACCCGCTTCCACGACTTCAAGCTGTCCAACGAGCTGATGCATGCCATCCACGACCTGGGCTTCCCGTACTGCACGCCGATCCAGGCACAGGTGCTGGGCTACACCCTGCGCGGTCAGGACGCCATCGGCCGGGCCCAGACCGGTACCGGCAAGACTGCGGCGTTCCTGATCTCGATCATTTCCCAGCTGCAGCAGACGCCGCCGCCGAAGGAACGCTACATGGGCGAGCCACGTGCGCTGATCATCGCGCCCACCCGTGAGCTGGTGGTGCAGATCGCCAAGGACGCCATCGCCCTGACCAAGTACACCGGCCTGAACGTGATGAGCTTCGTCGGCGGAATGGACTTCGACAAGCAGCTCAAGGCCCTGGAAGCGCGCCATTGCGACATCCTGGTGGCCACTCCGGGGCGCCTGCTGGACTTCAACCAGCGCGGTGAGGTGCACCTGGACATGGTCGAAGTGATGGTGCTGGACGAAGCCGACCGCATGCTCGACATGGGCTTCATTCCCCAGGTGCGCCAGATCATTCGCCAGACGCCGCCGAAAAGCGAACGCCAGACCCTGCTGTTCTCCGCCACCTTCACCGACGACGTGATGAACCTGGCCAAGCAGTGGACCACCAACCCGGCCATCGTCGAGATCGAGCCGGAGAACGTTGCCAGCGAAACGGTGGAGCAGCACGTCTATGCGGTGGCCGGCAGCGACAAGTACAAGCTGCTGTACAACCTGGTGACCCAGAACAAGTGGGAACGGGTGATGGTGTTCGCCAACCGCAAGGACGAAGTGCGGCGCATCGAGGAAAAACTGGTGCGCGACGGCATCAATGCCGCGCAGTTGTCGGGTGACGTGCCGCAGCACAAGCGTATCCGTACCCTGGAAAACTTCCGCGAAGGGCGCATCACCGTGCTGGTGGCCACCGACGTGGCGGGGCGGGGCATTCATATCGATGGCATCAGCCACGTGATCAACTTCACCCTGCCGGAAGACCCGGACGACTACGTGCACCGCATTGGCCGGACAGGCCGTGCTGGCACCAGTGGTGTGTCGATCAGCTTTGCCGGTGAGGATGACTCGTACCAGCTGCCAGCGATCGAAGAGCTGCTGGGGCGCAAGATCAAGTGTGAAATGCCGCCGGATGAACTGCTGAAGCCGGTGCCGCGCAAGCACCACTGAGTGGTGTTGGATTCTTCGCGGGCTTGCCCGCTCCCACAGGGGCTCCACAGCTTCCGGAAGCTGTGGAGCCCCTGTGGGAGCGGGCAAGCCCGCGAACCGGGGCAAAGCCCCGGCCAGAAATACTCTGTCTACCAGCGCTCCGCCGCATCCTGATCACTCTGCTTCCCTTCCACCCACCGCGCCCCTTCCTGGGTATTTTCCTTCTTCCAGAACGGCGCCCGCGTCTTCAGATAGTCCATGATGAAGTTGCAGGCATCGAACGCCGCCTGCCGATGGGCACTGGCCACGCCGACGAACACGATCGGCTCACCCGGCTCGAGCGCACCGATGCGGTGCAGCACCTCCACCTTGAGCAACGGCCAGCGCTGCTCTGCCTCCACCACGATCTTGGCCAAGGCCTTTTCGGTCATGCCCGGATAGTGCTCGAGGAACATCCCCGCCACCTCGCGGCCATCGTTGAAATCCCGCACGTAGCCGACAAAACCGACCACCGCGCCCACACCGACATTCGCCGCGTGCATGGCATTGGTCTCGGCTCCCGGATCGAACGCGCCCTCCTGTACTCGCACAGCCATGTTCAGCCTCCGGTCACCGGCGGGAAGAACGCCACTTCATCGCCCTCTTCCAGCGGCTCATCGAGCTTGCACAGTTCTTCGTTGCGCGCACACATCAGGTTCCGCTCGGCCAGCACTTCATACTGCCCGCCCTTGGCCACCAAGGCCTGGCGCACATCGTCGAGCACCTTGAACGCACCCTCCACCCGCTCGGCATCCACGCCCAACAATTCGCGGTAACGGGCGAAGTACATCACCTTGACCTTCATCACGCCTCCACCTTGTAGTGGCCACTCTTGCCGCCGAGTTTTTCCAGCAGGCGCACCTGCTCGATGACCATACCTTTATCCACAGCCTTGCACATGTCATAGATCGTCAGCGCAGCCACGCTGGCTGCAGTCAGCGCCTCCATCTCCACGCCGGTCTGCCCGGCCAGCTTGCAGCGGGCGACGATACGCACAGCGTCCTGCCCCTCGGCACTCAGCTCGACCTTGACGCTGGTCAGCATCAGCGGGTGGCACAGCGGGATCAGTTCGCTGGTCTTCTTCGCCGCCTGGATCCCGGCAATGCGCGCCACGGCGAACACGTCGCCCTTGGGGTGTTCACCGTCGACGATCATCTGCAAGGTCTGCGGCAACATGCGCACCCGCGCCTCGGCGGTGGCCTCACGCTCGGTCACGGCCTTTTCAGTGACGTCGACCATGTTGGCCCGCCCCTGGGAATCAAGATGTGTCAGCACTGCTCTGCTCCTGTGAAGGGAACTCGCAGTGTAAACCTGTGAGTCAGGTTTGAGCAGAGGGGTGCGTCAACCGTGCCCGCGAAAAAGCCGGGCGGCGAACCGCCCGGCGGAGAGGGTTACAGATGCGACTCGGCGTACTCGGCCAGCACCGAGCGTGGCACGCCCTGCAGGGTGATGTGCACGCCATGGGGGAAGTCCTTGAAGCGCTCGGTCAGGTAGGTCAGGCCCGAGCTGGTCGCGGACAGGTAGGGGGTATCGATCTGCGCCAGGTTGCCCAGGCAGACCACCTTGGACCCGGAGCCGGCACGGGTGATGATGGTTTTCATCTGGTGCGGCGTCAGGTTCTGGCACTCGTCGATCAGGATCAGGCTCTGCTGGAAGCTACGGCCACGGATGTAGTTCAGTGACTTGAACTGCAACGGCACGCGCTCGAGGATGTACTCGACGCTGCCATGGGTGCTTTCGTCATCCATGTGCAAGGCTTCGAGGTTGTCGGTGATGGCGCCCAGCCAAGGTTCCATCTTCTCGGCCTCGGTGCCCGGCAGGAAGCCGATCTCCTGGTCCAGCCCCTGCACACTGCGGGTGGCGATGATGCGCCGGTAGCGCTTGCTTACCATGGTCTGTTCGATGGCTGCGGCCAGGGCCAGGATGGTCTTGCCGGAACCGGCGGCGCCGGTCAGGTTGACCAGGTGGATATCCGGGTCAAGCAGGGCGAACAACGCCAGGCTCTGGTGGATGTCACGCGGCTTCAGGCCCCAGGCTTCCTGGTGCAGCAGCGGTTCCTGGTGCAGGTCCAGCAACAGCAGTTCGTCGTTGCGGATACCCTTGATCCAGCCTACGAAGCCCTGTTCATCGATGATGAACTCGTTGACGTGAACCGCCGGCAGGTTGTCGATCAATTGCACGCGGTGCCAGGTGCGGCCGCGCTCCTGGCGGGTATCGACCTTGCTCACCCGGTCCCAGAACGAGCCGGTGACCGAATGGTAGCCCTTGGACAGCAATGACACGTCATCGACCAGTTGGTCGGTGCTGTAGTCCTCGGCCGCGATGCCACAGGCACGTGCCTTCAGGCGCATGTTGATGTCTTTGGTGACCAGCACAACGTCCAGGTCGGTGCGCCGGGCCCGTACTTCGAGCAACTGGTTGATGATGATGTTGTCGTTGAGGTTTTCCGGCAGCAGCTTGTTCGGCTCGTTGCGCGGAGTCATCAGGATGGACAGGAAGCCCTTGGGCCCGCTCTTGCCACGCTGGATCGGCACGCCCTGCTCGACATCGCTGGGCGAGGCGTCACCAAGGGTCTGGTCGATCAGGCGAATGGCCTGGCGGCATTCGGCGGCGATGGTCTGTTTGCCGGTCTTGAGCTTGTCGAGTTCCTCCAGCACCGTCATCGGGATGGCGACATGGTGCTCCTCGAAGTTCAGTAACGCGTTGGGGTCGTGAATCAGGACGTTGGTATCGAGCACATACAGGATAGGCTTGCTGGAGGAAGGGTTGCGTCCTTGGTCATCCATACTCGGTCACCTTATGTCGAAGCCACACGGCGTGGTCTGTTACGCCGCAGAGTGACTGCCGCTGTCCCCGTATCCGCGTTGTTACGGGCGGGAAGCGAACCTGGCTAGGTGGGCCTGGATGACGCCACCTGTGCTGCAGGAATCGGCTGTCTGGTTTCTTCATACCGCAAAAATGATGACTAAAAAAAGTCTTTTTACGCGTAGGTGAAGTTTATTTTTCCAAATGACGAACAGGGGTTGGCGAGGGGGCGCGTGAGGACTACAGTCAAAAATCAGGCTGCCATTGCAGGGGCTATCGCCAGCAAGCCGTGCACGGTACCTGTGGGAGCTGGCTTGCCGGCGATGGGCTGCGCAGCAGCCCCCTCTCACCCTCGGTTGGCATATCCCTGGCAATCTTCCCAACCAATCCCGCTCTGCGCCGTATTGCGCAACAACCACTCCACCGCCGGCTGCGCCCTGGGCAGGCTGTCATGGAACTGGATCACCCCCTTGCGCCACAGCAGCATCAAGGTCAGCACCCGCTGGGCAGAGGCCTCGGCGCTCAGTGCGCCATCATCCTGGGCATCGATGTCCCACAACGACACTTGCAACTGCTGGCTGGCCATGAACGCCTCGCCATCGGCCCGGCGCTGCCCGTAGGGCGGCCGAAACAACGGTACATACTGCTCCGGCAAGTCGGCCTGCACCCGAGCCTGGCTGCGCCGCAATGAATCCTGCCAGTCTGTCCACTGCGCATGGGAGCGGTACTCCCAACCCTGAATCCCCACACAATGCCCACGATAGAGCTGGCGCAAGGCATCTGCCGCACCGGCGTCGCGGCGTTGCTGCAGGCGGTTGCCGAGCACGAAGAACGTGCCTTCAAGCTTTTGCCGGCGCAGATAATCAGTCAGCAGATCGGTACTGCCGCCATCCGGCCCGGGCCCGCCGACGAAGGTCAGCAGGAACATGCGATCGTTCAGCTCATCCCCATTGCGCTCGCGTGAGGACAACCGCTCCACCTCGCTGCTGGTCTGCGGCAGCAACGCAGCCTTGCGCAGTTGTTCGTCCAGGTACCGCACATGGAACTGGTGGCTCGGCTCGATCCAGCCCGTGTAGAACGTGCCGACATCGGCAGCGAACGTCGCTGCCTGTGTGCGCAACTCCGCCATCGACGTAACCGGATAGCAGAACGACGCATCCTGTTCGCAACTGCGCTGCGCCTGTTGATAACCTTCCCGCAACCGCTGCCACATGCGCGCCCGCACCAGGCGCACCTTCTGCAGGTTGACCTGCCGTAGCCCCAAGCGTGCCGCCAGCGCCGCGTCGTCCAGCAGTTCGCTTTCATGCAGCACCTGGGCGAACGAGAGGATCTCGGCCCGCGAGGCCACATCGAACAACGCCGGGCTGTCCAGCTTTTCGGGCCACAGGCTGCGGTCCAGGCTCACCTGGGTTGAAGGGGCGGCTTGCACGGCCAGGCTCAGCAGAGCGGCCAACAAGGCAGAGGCAATACGCACGGTTGAAGCTCCGCAACGGCGAAACGCGCACTATAGCCTCTGCACCGGCCATGGTCTGTGACTATCGTCGCCATAGTTTGGACTTGCACCGCCCAGCCCGTAGAATTCCCGGCCTACGATGCCAGGAGCCGACCCGATGCTGACGGTGATATCACCCGCCAAGACCCTCGACTACGAAACCCCGCCGGTGACCGAGCGTTTCACCCTGCCCCAGTACCTGGACGACTCTCAGGAGCTGATCCAGCAGTTGCGCGACCTGTCGCCAGCGCAGATCAGCGAACTGATGCACCTGTCCGACAAGCTCGCCGGCCTGAATGCCGCGCGCTTCGGCAGCTGGACCCCGGACTTCACCCCGGCCAATGCCAAGCAGGCGCTGCTGGCGTTCAAGGGTGACGTGTATACCGGCCTCGACGCCGAAAGCCTGGGCGAGGACGATTTCAGCTATGCCCAGCAGCACTTGCGCATGCTTTCGGGCCTGTATGGCCTGCTGCGCCCGCTCGACCTGATGCAACCTTACCGCCTGGAAATGGGCACCAAGCTGGCCAACGCCCGCGGCAAGGATCTGTATGCGTTCTGGGGCACGCGCATCAGCGAATGGCTGAACCAGGCCTTGGCCGAACAGGGCGATGACGTGCTGCTGAACCTGGCCAGCAACGAGTATTTCAGCGCGGTGAAACGCAGTGCGCTCAAGGCCCGGGTGATCAACGTCGACTTCAAGGACCTGAAGAACGGCCAGTACAAGATCATCAGCTTCTACGCCAAGAAAGCCCGCGGCATGATGAGCCGCTTCGTGATCCAGCAGCGCATCAGCGACCCGGAGCAGCTCAAGCAATTCGATGTGCAGGGGTACTACTACAGTGCCGAACAGTCGAAGCCGGACCACCTGGTGTTCCTGCGGGATCATCCTTCCGAATAGTCAGGCAATACACAATCCCCTGTAGGAGCGGCCTTGTGTCGCGAAAGGGCCGCATAGCGGCCCCGGCAATTTCTGCTTTGATGTTGAAATCCTGGGGCCGCTGCGCGGCCCTTTCGCGACACAAGGCCGCTCCTACAAAAAGCGCCTCCCTCCTTACCCCCTCCGCCCCGCAACAGGGCACGACGCAAAGCGCCATCACGCCACAAATCCGACGCCAAAAAATCGACACACCACCACTTATAGCCAAACGCCATAAGACCGTTCGTAGCTTTTTTGACTATTTTTTTAAAATATTTTTCGATGCTGGCATAAAAATATCTCGCAACAGTTTCGCCCTTTATATATCGGGGCAAAACCCCCGAGTGCTATCAGATTGAAATTGTCCGCCACTGAAAAAATATTTAGAAATCTTTCATCCACGTCGAACCCACCTCGGAACTTCTGCTACGACGATTCGCTCATAGTGCCGTAACGATTTTCCTGCCCTTGGGCTGTGAGAGATGACTTACATATGACAACGGCAGGTATCCACTACCGGCCTCAACAACTTCGACAGGTATGACGGGCAACCCCCGAAGACCTGTCCATGCAGGAGAGACGCGTCCCTTTCAATTCGTCCTAGTGGTTGATTTCAAAGGATTTTTCCACTTGAAAAAACAAGCACAGCAAAGCGCCACGTAGCGCATTGCAATAAAGACGGCTGCATTCCAGGGCACGTTTTTTAATTAATGGCTTTTTACTGCCACATTTGAGTGCATAACTTTTTGCGCTCCGGATTTATTTTGCCTGCGCTCGGCGAAGTGTGCATTTCGCCATGGATCCGTGCGCCCGAAAACTGTTGTTAATCAACCCAGTCCGGCTCTCTCCGGAGGCGCCGGCGTGATAAACACATGAGGTGATAGCGATGCGTATCAGCATCTTTGGTTTGGGTTATGTGGGTGCAGTCTGTGCAGGCTGCCTGACGGCGCGTGGCCATGAAGTGATCGGTGTGGACGTGTCCAGCACCAAGATCGACCTGATCAATCAGGGCAAGTCGCCCATCGTCGAACCTGGCCTGGAAGCACTGCTGCAACAGGGCATCGCCAACGGCCGCCTGCGCGGTACTACCGATTTCGCCGAAGCCATCCGTGCCAGCGACGTATCGATGATCTGCGTGGGTACCCCAAGCAAGAAGAACGGCGACCTGGGCCTCGAATACATCGAGTCGGTGTGCCGAGAAATCGGCTACGTGCTGCGTGACAGCGAGCGCCGCCACACCATCGTGGTACGCAGCACCGTGCTGCCGGGCACCGTGAAGAACGTGGTGATCCCGATCCTCGAAGACTGCTCGGGCAAGAAAGCCGGCGTCGACTTCGGCGTCGCGGTCAACCCGGAATTCCTGCGTGAAAGCACCGCGATCAAGGACTACGACCAGCCACCGATGACCGTCATCGGCGAACTGGACAGCGCCAGCGGCGACATCCTGCAGGCCCTGTACGAAGAGCTCGACGCACCGATCATCCGCAAGCCGATCGAAGTGGCCGAGATGATCAAGTACACCTGCAACGTGTGGCACGCCACCAAGGTCACCTTCGCCAACGAGATCGGCAACATCGCCAAGGCCGTAGGCGTGGATGGCCGTGACGTGATGGACGTGGTCTGCCAGGACAAAGTGCTGAACCTGTCCCAGTACTACATGCGCCCTGGCTTCGCCTTCGGCGGCTCGTGCCTGCCCAAGGATGTGCGCGCCCTCACCTATCGCGCCGCCAGCCTCGATGTACGCGCACCGCTGCTCGACTCGCTGATGCGCAGCAACGAATCGCAGGTGCAGAACGCCTTCGAGCTGATCGAAGCCCACGACAAGCGCAAGGTCGCCCTGCTCGGCCTGAGCTTCAAGGCCGGCACCGACGACCTCCGTGAAAGCCCGCTGGTGGAACTGGCCGAACGCCTGATCGGCAAGGGCTACCAGCTGGATATCTACGACGAGAACGTCCAGTACGCCCGCGTACACGGCGCCAACAAGGACTACATCGAGTCGAAGATCCCGCACGTGTCGTCGCTGCTCAACGCCGACTTCCAGAAGGTGATCGACAACGCCGACATCATCGTCCTGGGCAACCGTGACGAGCAGTTCCGTGCACTGGCCCAGCAAGCGCCGGCCGGCAAGCACGTGATCGACCTGGTCGGTTTCATGAGCAAACCGACCTGCGCTACCAGCCGCACCGAAGGCATCTGCTGGTAAGTGCTGGCCGGGCAGCGGGGGCCTCCCCACCCCCGCTGCCCACCTTTTCCCGAATTCTCGACGGATGCTGAACATGCAAAGGATCCAGACAGTGCTGTTGCAGTGCGCCGGTTGGCTGCTCTACGTGAGTCTGCTCATGCTGATCGCCCTGGCCCTGCCAGCCGATATCTTCGACTCGCAGTCGAAGCACTTCATCTTCCTGGTCGGCGCAGTCGGCATCTGGCGCTACTCCATGGGCGCCACGCATTTCATCCGCGGCATGATCTTCCTCTACGGCGTATACCCATACCTGCGCCGCAAGGTTCAGAAAATGGGCAAGGACGCCGACCCGTCCCACGTGTACCTGATGGTGACCAGCTTCCGCATCGAAGCTCTCACCACTGCTCAGGTGTACAGCTCGGTGATCCGCGAGGCGATCAACTGTGGCTTCCCCACCACCGTGGTCTGTTCGCTGGTGGAGATGTCGGACGAACTGCTGGTGAAAAGCCTGTGGGCCAAATACAACCCGCCAGCCCACGTGAAACTGGACATCGTGCGCATCGCCGGTACCGGCAAGCGTGACGGCCTGGCCTACGGTTTCCGTGCGATCTCGCGCATGCTGCCGGACGAGAACGCCGTGGTGGCGGTAATCGACGGTGACACCGTGCTGGGCGATGGCGTGGTACGCAAGACCGTGCCGTGGTTCAAGCTGTTCCCCAACGTCGGCGGCCTGACCACCAACGAGTTCTGCGAAGTGCGTGGCGGCTACATCATGAGCGAGTGGCACAAGCTGCGCTTCGCCCAGCGCCACATCAACATGTGCTCGATGGCCTTGTCCAAGCGCGTGCTGACCATGACTGGACGCATGTCGATGTTCCGCGCCAGCGTGGTGACCAACCCCGAGTTCATCGCCGACGTCGAAAGCGACTCGCTGATGCACTGGCGCCTGGGCCGCTTCAAGTTCCTCACCGGTGACGACAAGTCCAGCTGGTTCAGCCTGATGCGCCTGGGCTACGACACCTTCTACGTGCCGGACGCCGCCATCAACACGGTCGAGCACCCGCCGGAGAAGAGCTTCCTCAAGGCCAGCCGCAAGCTGATGTACCGCTGGTACGGCAACAACCTGCGGCAGAACTCCCGCGCGCTTGGCCTGGGCCTGCGCCGCCTGGGGCTGTTCACCAGCATCGTGCTGTTCGACCAGCGCGTGTCGATGTGGACCAGCCTGCTGGGCCTGACCGTGGCGGTGATCGCCAGCCTCAAGTTCGGCCTGGGCTTCCTGCTGGTGTATCTGCTGTGGATCGGCATCACCCGCCTGATTCTCACCATCATGCTGCTGTGCTCCGGCCACAACGTAGGCCCGGCCTACCCGCTGATTCTCTATTACAACCAGATCATCGGCGCGCTGATGAAGATCTACGTGTTCTTCCGCCTCGACAAGCAGTCCTGGACGCGTCAGCCCACTGCCCTCAAGCGTGACCTCGCCAGCTTTCAACAATGGTTCAACACCTGGTCCTCGCGGACCATGACCTTCTCGGCTGCCAGCATCTTCGTTGCTGTGCTGTTCATGGTCGTGTGAGCCCAACCCGGATCGGAACTAACAGGAACAAACCACATGAATACCGCCGTGAACGTCAACGTCGTGCATGAGTCCGAAGCCCAGCGCCAGCATGCCCGGGTACGCATCCCCGCCAAGCTGCGGTTCCTCGACCCTCAGCGCCAGGCCCACGATGTGAAGGTCGACGACCTCTCCGCCGGTGGCCTGAGCTTCCACACCAAGCAACAACTGTCGGTTGGCGACGTGCTCCGCGGGCGGCTGCAGTTCACGGTCGACAACCTCGGCCTGTCGATGGACATCGAGTTCCAGGTGCGCTCCTACAACCCGGGCAGCGGCCGTACCGGCGCGCAGTTCCAGAACCTCGAGCTCCGCGACATCGCCACGCTGCGCCACATCATCACCTCGCACCTGTCGGGTGAGCTGATCACTGCTGGCGATGTGCTCAGCACCCTGCAGCGCGACAACTTCACCAAGGCGCGCAAGCAAAAGGACGGCGGTGCCGGCCTGAGCGCCTTCGGCCGCCTCAAGGCGGTCACCGTCACCCTCGGCGTGTTCGTGGTCGGTGTCGCCGCCTTCGGCTTCATCGCCAAGTCGCTGTACGGCATGTACTTCGTCAGCCATGCCGAAGCCGGCGTGGTCGCGGTACCCACCACCAACGTCACCATGCCGCGCGACGGCACCGTGAACAGCCTGGTCGAAAGCGGTGGGCAGATCGCCAAGGGCGCGCCACTGGCCAGTTTCACCACCAGCATGCTGGACATGCTCAAGGGCAACCTGGAAGACGCACAACTGGAGCCGGCGAAGATCGAGGAACTGTTCGGCAAGCAGCTGTCCGGCACCCTCACCAGCCCGTGTGATTGCGTGGTTGCCCGCCAGCTGGTGGACAACGGCCAGTACGCCGCCAAGGGCCAGCCGATCTTCCAGCTGATCCCGCGCACCACCAACCCGATGGTCGAGGCGCGCTTCACCTACCGCCAGTTCGACGAGGTCAAGCCAGGCACCCGCGTCAACTTCCAGGTAGCCGGCGAAGACGAAGTGCGTACCGGCCAGATCGTCAGCAGCGCCAGCCTCAACAGCGAAGACCTGGCCGCCGACATCCGCGTGCAGATCAAGCCCGACAGCGCCCTGCCCGCCGAACTCGCCGGCCGCCCGGCTTCGGTCAACAGCGACCGTGGCCCATCGCTGAACTGGCTGATCGACAAAGCCATGGCCCGTGGGCTGTAAGAGGGCCACAACATGATTCCCCACAAGAAAAGCGCCAGCCTGGGCCTGTGTGCCCTGGCTGCAGCCATCACCCTGGCCGGCTGTGCAGGCCTGCCCGACCAGCGCCTGGCCAACGAAGCCATGAAGCGCGGTGACACGGCACTGGCCGAGCGCAACTACAAGGCGCTGGCCGACCTGGGCTACAGCGAAGCGCAAGTGGGCCTGGCCGACATCAAGGTCGCCACCCGCGATCCGGCGAAAATCAAGGAAGCCGAGGCCACCTACCGCGCCGCGGCCGCCATTTCGCCGCGTGCCCAGGCGCGCCTTGGCCGCCTGCTGGTGGCCAAGCCCGACAGCACCCAGGCCGAGCGCGAAGAAGCCGAAACCCTGCTCAAGCAAGCCGCCAAGCAGGGCGAAAGCAACACCCTGATCCCGCTGGCGATGCTCTACCTGACCTACCCGCAGAGCTTCCCCAAGGTCAACGCGCAGCAGCAGATCGACCAGTGGCGCGCCGCCGGTAACCCGGAAGCGGGCCTGGCCCAGGTGCTGCTGTACCGCACCCAGGGCACCTACGACCAGCACCTGGGCGAAGTGGAGAAAATCTGCAAGGCCGCCCTGAACACCACCGACATCTGCTACGTCGAACTGGCCACCGTGTACCAGAAGCGTGGCCAGGCCGACCAGCAGGCTGCCCTGCTCGGCCAACTCAAGGCTGCCTACGCCCGTGGCGCAGTGCCGGCCACCCGGGTCGACAGCGTTGCCCGGGTACTGGCTGACCGCAGCCTCGGCCAGACCGACGAAAAAACCGCCAAGGACCTGCTCGAGCAGGTGGCCCCGGCCAACCCGGCGTCCTGGGTCAGCCTGGCGCAACTGGTGTACGACTTCCCCGAGCTGGGCGATACCGACCAGCTGATGGCCTACATCGACAAGGGCCGCGAAGCCGAACAGCCACGCGCCGAACTGTTGCTGGGCCGCCTGTACTACGAAGGCAAGACCGTGCCTGCGGACGCGGCCAAAGCCGAAGAACACCTGCAGGCTGCCGCCGACGCCGGCGAAGTCAGCGCCCATTACTACCTGGGCCAGCTGTACCGCCGCGGTTACCTGGGCAACGTCGAGCCGCAGAAGGCCGTCGACCACCTGCTGGCCGCCGCCCGTGGCGGACAGAACAGCGCCGACTACGCCTTGGCCCAGCTGTTCAGCGAAGGCCACGGCATTCGCCCGCAACCAGGTAACGCCTGGGTATTCGCCCAGCTGGCCCAGGCCAACCCGTCGCCGCAGTCCGCTGAACTGTTGCAGCAGCTCGATCAGCAACTTACGCCTGACCAACGCAGCCAGGCCCAGCAACTGCTGGCACAAGAGAAGCAGGCGCGCGGCAGCATGGCGCAAGGCGCAAACAGCACCCTGGCCATCGAAGCCCTGCAAGACGACGAAAAAGAAGTAACCGGTGAGGACTCGCTATGACGCTCAATCCCTTCGTGAAAGCTGGCATCGGCCTGAGCTTCGCCCTGCTGTGGTCCTGCCCGACCCTGGCGGAAATGACCGCTGAAAAGAACTTCGGCCTGGATGTGAAGATCACCGGCCAGTCGGAAGACGACCGTGACCTGGGCACCCGCTCCGGCGGCGACGTCAACGGCCTCGGTCTTGATCTGCGCCCTTGGGTATATGGCGAGCGTGGCAACTGGAGCGCCTATGCCATGGGCCAGGCAGTCACCGCCACCGACACCATCGAAACCGACACCCTGCGCCAGAACGACGACGGCACCAGTACCGATACCGCTGCCGACGGCCGTGAACAGGACAAGAGCTACCTGGCCATGCGCGAATTCTGGGTCGGCTACAGCGGCCTGACCGCCTACCCCGGCGAGCAGCTGCGTTTCGGCCGCCAGCGCCTGCGCAGCGACGATGGCATGTGGCGTGACACCAATATCGAGGCGCTGAACTGGACCTTCGACACCACCCTGCTCAAGGCCGACCTGGGCGTGGCCCAGCGCTTCAGCGAATACCGCACCGACCTCACCGAACTGGCCCCGGAAGACAAGGACCGCACACACCTCTACGGCAACGTCGCCACGCAGTGGACCCCTGGCCACTGGGTCGGCGTTCGCGCCCACCACACCCACGACGGCGGCAGCCTGAAGAACCCGGGCGAAACCGTCGATGCGCTGGACAAGACCCGCACCGGCGACCTCACCTGGCTGGGCCTGGAAGCCAACAGCGACGCCTACAACTGGCGCAACGACCACACCGTCAACTACTGGGGCAGCGTCACCTGGCTGACCGGTGACCGCGACACCCTCAGCAGCCAGGTCGTCGGTGACGAAACCGTGGCCACCGGCAAGCAGAGCGGTGACGTCAACGCCTGGGCCACCGACCTCGGCATCCGCCTGCGCCTCGACCCGCAATGGCAGGTCGGTGCGGCCTACGCCCGTGGCAGCGGTGGTGGTGGCGACGACGGTTCGAGCAACTACGAGCAGACCGGCCTCGAGAGCAACCGCTCCAATTACACCGGCACCCGTTCGCGCGTGCACCGCTTCGGTGAAGCCTTCCGTGGCGAGCTGGGCAACCTGCAGGCGGCCACCCTGTTCGCCTCCTGGCAGCTGCGCGACGACTACGACGCCAGCTTCATCTACCACAAGTTCTGGCGTGTCGATGGCAACCAGAACATCGGTTCCAGCGGCATCAACGCGGTAGTCAATGACAACGGCGTGAACCGCCCGCTGGTCGATGGTGAAAAAGACCTTGGCCAGGAAATGGACGTGGTCGTGACCAAGTACTTCAAGCAAGGCCTGCTGCCGGCTTCGATGAGCCAGGCCATCGACGAGCCATCTGCCCTGGTGCGCCTGCGCGCCGGTGTGTTCAAGCCGGGTGACGCCTACGGCAAGGAAGCGGACTCGTACATGCACCGCGCCTTCGTCGACGTGATCTGGCGCTTCTGAGGCCGGGAGACCCTGATGAACCTTCACCCGCACTTACGTCACAGCCTCCTGGCCAGCGCCTTGCTGCTGGCCAGCGGCCTGGTGGCTGCCGCAGAGCCCCAGGTGATCGCCAAGGAACTGCAGCAGGCCAAGACCTACACGGTCTCCAGTGCACCGGTCGAGCCGCTGCACATGGACCCGCCGAAGCTGCCTGACCTGACCGGCTACACCGCCGAGGCGGTGCAGAAGAAAATCGACCGTCGCCACAAAGGCAAGGTCAGCCTGCGCCGCATGTTCCAGGAGGACACCCTCAAGGAATTCGTTGGCGGCGACAACAAGGCGGCCGAGTGGGTCCAGCGCCAGCATGGCATTCCGCAGGCGATCTTCGTCGATGACGGCCATGTCGACCTGGTCGAGCTGAGCAAGAAGGTACCCAAGCAGTACCTCAGCGAAGTCGAGCCAGGGGTCTACCTGGCGCGCCTGCCGATCGTGGTCGGGCAGAAGGGCATCCTCGAGATCGACGGCAAGGTCAAGCAACTGCGCCTGTCCCAGGAAGGCGGTTCGTTCCTGGTCAACGACGGCAAGCTGTTCGTCACCGACACCCAGGTGACCGGCTGGCGGGAAAAGGAAAACGGCCCGGCAACCTTCCGCTCGCCCAAGGAGTTCCGCCCGTTCCTGCTGTCGTGGGGCGGTACCGAGACCTACATCGTCAACACCAAAATGGCCAGCTTCGGCTACGCCAAGTCCAAGTCGTACGGCGTGAGCATCTCGCAGTACACGCCGAACATGGCCAAGCGCATGGGCCGCCCGGAACCCACCGGCTGGATCATCGGCTCTGAGTTCAGCGACATGTGGTA
This sequence comes from Pseudomonas shirazica, assembly GCF_015168335.1. Taxonomy (NCBI): domain Bacteria; kingdom Pseudomonadati; phylum Pseudomonadota; class Gammaproteobacteria; order Pseudomonadales; family Pseudomonadaceae; genus Pseudomonas; species Pseudomonas shirazica. Next base: position 380,466 of record NZ_CP063456.1, on the reverse strand, counting down.
CGGCTTCTACTGCTACGAGACCCAGGACTTCGTGGTCAAGGACAGCACCTACCGCGACAACATCGTCTACGGCATCGACCCGCACGACCGCTCGCACCGGCTGATCATCGCCGGCAACACGGTGTACGGCACCAAGAAGAAGCACGGCATCATCGTCTCGCGTGAGGTCAACGACAGCTGGATCATCAACAACAAGAGCTTCGACAACAAGCTCTCGGGCGTGGTGATCGACCGTAACAGCGTCAACAACCTGATTGCCTACAACGAGATCTACCGCAACCACACCGACGGCATCACCCTGTACGAAAGTGGCGACAACCTGATCTGGGGCAACAAGCTGATCAACAACCGCCGCCACGGCATCCGCGTACGTAACAGCGTGAACATCCGCCTGTACGAAAACGTCGCAATAGCCAACGGCCTGGTCGGCGTGTACGGCCACATCAAGGACCTGTCCAACACCGACCGCGACATCGCCCTCGACCCGTTCGACACCAAGGTGTCGCTGATCCTGGTCGGTGGCGAACTGGCGGCCAACGGCTCCGGCCCGCTGTCGATCGACTCGCCGCTGTCGGTCGAGCTTTACAAGGTATCCATGCTCGCCCCGCGCAAGGCCAACGGCATCAGCCTCAACGGCATCCTCGGCGAACGCCAGGACGAAATCCTCGACCTGCTGGTACGCCAGCAAAAGGCTGTGCTGATCGACCCGGTCGAACGCCAGACCGAAATGATCGATTAAGGAAGCCCAGACCATGACTCCACATCTGATGAAACTGCTGGGCCTGTCCGCCGCCCTTCTGGCGATCAGCCAGGGCGTGCGCGCCGAAGACGTCAAGGCCCCCACCTTCAGCGCCGAGCCTTGCTGCCAGCTGTGCCCTGAAGCGCACGACCCAAGCCGCTACACAACCCGTTACCAGCAAAACTTCACCACGCTGGTGCAGGCGAAGGGCGACTGGCTGTTCCGTACCCGCGAAGACCTGCGCACCGAGTTCAATACCACCCCGGCCGGCTACAAGCGCCTGCAGCAAGTGCACGACGCATTCAAGAAGCGCGGCGTGGAACTGGTGGTGGTGTACCAGCCGACCCGCGGCCTGGTGAACCGCAACATGCTCAACCCGGCGGAAAAGGCTGCCTTCGACTACCAGAAGGCCCTGGGCAACTACCAGGCCATGCTCAAGCGCTTTGCCAGCATGGGCTACAACGTGCCCGACCTGTCGCCGCTGACCAACGAACAGCTGGCCGCTGCCGACCAGGGCAAGGACTTCTACTTCCGTGGCGACCAGCACTGGACGCCTTATGGCGCCGAGCGCGCGGCCAGGATCGTGGCCGATACCGTGCACAAGATGCCGGCTTTCGAAGGCATCCCGCGCAAGGAATTCGAAACGAAAAAGTCCGGGCGCATGGGCAAGACCGGCACCCTGCATAACGTGGCCGGCCAGCTGTGCGGCACCAGCTATGCCGTCCAATACATGGACCAGTTCGCCACCGAGCCGAAAGGTTCCACCGGCGGCGGCGACGACCTGTTCGGTGACGGCGGCAACGCGCAGATCACCCTGGTCGGCACCAGCCACAGTGGCAAGAACTACAACTTCTCCGGGTTCCTCGAGCAGTACATCGGCGCCGACGTGCTCAACGTGGCCTTCCCTGGTGGTGGCCTGGAAGGTTCGATGATCCAGTACCTGGGCAGCGAAGAATTCCAGAAGAACCCGCCGAAGATCCTGATCTGGGAATTCTCCCCGCTATATCGCCTGGACCAGGAAACCATCTGGCGGCAAATCCTTGGCCTGCTCGACGACGGCTGCGATGACCGCCCGGCCCTGATGAGCGCCAGCGCCACCCTCAAGCCCGGCAAGAACGAGCTGATGGTCAATGGCAAGGGCGGCGTGATCAAAGACCTGATCAACCGCAACATGCAGATGGACATCAAGTTCGAAGACCCGTCGGTGAAGGTGCTGCAAGCGACCCTCTGGTACCTCAACGGCCGCCACGAGGACATCAAGCTGGAAAAACCGGAAACCTCCGACACCGACGGCCGCTTCGTCTTCCAGATGCGCGAAGACGAGGACTGGGCCAGCCAGAGCCTGCTGGCGTTCGAGGTGCAGGGACCGGAAAGCGGTACCCAGAAGGTCGAAGCCAAGCTCTGCAAACGCAACAACTTCGCCGTGCCTGCGCAGACCGCGCAGGCCGGCCAGTGAGGCGACCATGATCCCGTTCAAGCGAATTTCCCGCCCCGCCCTGCTTGCCCTGGCGTTGTGCAGCGGTGCCGCGCACGCCGCGCTGGTACCGCCCCAGGGTTACTACGAGGGGATCGAAAAGCTCAAGACCGGCGACGGCAACTTCCGCTGCGAAGCTGCCCCCAAACCGTATACCGGTGCCCTGCAGTTCCGCAGCAAGTACGAAGGCTCGGACAAGGCGCGGGCAACACTCAACGCGGACTCGGAAAAGGCCTTTCGCAAGTCCACCGAAGACATCACCACCCTTGAGAAAGGCGTGAGCAAGATGATCGGCCAGTACATGCGTGACGGCCGCCCGGCGCAACTCGACTGCACCCTGGCCTGGCTGGGCAGCTGGGCCCGCGCCGATGCGCTGATGTCCACCGACTACAACCACACCGGCAAGTCGATGCGCAAATGGGCGCTGGGCAGCATGAGTGGTTCGTGGTTGCGCCTGAAGTTCTCCAATTCGCAGCCGTTGGCCGCGCACCAGGCCGAGGCCGAGCTGATCGAAAAATGGTTCGCCCGCCTGGCCGAGCAGACCGTGCGCGACTGGAGCGACCTGCCACTGGAGAAGATCAACAACCACAGCTACTGGGCGGCCTGGGCGGTAATGGCCACCGCCGTGGCCACCGACCGTCGCGACCTGTTCGACTGGGCCGTGAAGGAATACCGGGTTGGCGCCAACCAGGTAGACGAGCAGGGCTTCCTGCCCAACGAACTGAAGCGCAAGCAACGCGCCCTGGCCTACCACAACTACGCCTTGCCGCCGTTGACGATGATCGCCAGCTTCGCCCAGGTCAATGGCGTGGACGTGCGCGGCGAGAACAACAACGCCCTGCAGCGCCTGGCGCAGCGGGTACTGAACGGTTCGAAGGACCCAAGCGCGTTCAAGGCCCGCAATGGCGAGAAACAGGACATGAAAGACCTGAAGATCGACAGCAAGTACTCGTGGATGGAGCCCTACTGCAGCCTGTATGCGTGCAGTGGCGACACCCTGCAGCGCAAGCGCGGTATGCAGCCGTTCAACAGCTTCCGGCTGGGCGGCGACCTGACCCGGGTCTATGACCCGAGCGCAGAGAGCAAGAAATGAGTTGAACCCCTTTTGGGGTCGGAACCTGTGGGAGCGGGCATGCCCGCGAAGAAAGCACCGCGGTGCATGGCAAGGGCTTCGCCCTTGTTCGCGGGCATGCCCGCTCCCACAGGTACCAAGGCTTCCCCCACTTTTTGAGTGGGGGGTTTGGGGGGCGCTTTGCCCCGGATGCTGTGAACAAAAAGGAGAACCGGGATGGTCTTCTCGTCCAACGTGTTCCTGTTCCTGTTCTTGCCGATCTTCCTCGGCCTGTACTACTTGAGCGGGCAACGCTATCGCAACCTGCTGCTGCTGGTCGCCAGCTACATCTTCTACGCCTGGTGGCGGGTCGACTTCCTCGCCCTGTTCGCCGGCGTGACCCTGTGGAACTACTGGATCGGCCTGAAAGTCGGCGCCGCCGGCGTGCGTACCAAGCCGGCACAGCGCTGGCTGCTGCTCGGCGTCGGTGTGGACCTGGCGATTCTCGGCTACTTCAAGTACGCCAACTTCGGCGTCGACAGCCTCAACGCGATCATCTCCTCGTTCGGCCTGGAGCCGTTCATCCTCACCCACGTGCTGCTGCCGATCGGTATCTCGTTCTACATCTTCGAGTCGATCAGCTACATCATCGACGTGTACCGCGGCGACACCCCGGCCACCCGCAACCTGATCGACTTCGCGGCGTTCGTGGCGATCTTCCCGCACCTGATCGCCGGCCCCGTGCTGCGCTTCAAGGACCTGGTCGACCAGTTCAACAACCGCACCCACACCCTGGACAAGTTCTCCGAAGGCTGCACCCGCTTCATGCAGGGCTTCATCAAGAAAGTGTTCATCGCCGATACCCTGGCGGTAGTGGCCGACCACTGCTTCGCCCTGCAGAACCCGACCACCGGGGATGCCTGGCTCGGCGCTTTGGCCTACACCGCGCAGCTGTACTTCGACTTCAGCGGCTACAGCGACATGGCCATCGGCCTGGGCCTGATGATGGGCTTCCGCTTCATGGAGAACTTCAAGCAGCCGTACATCAGCCAGTCGATCACCGAGTTCTGGCGGCGCTGGCACATCAGCCTGTCGACCTGGCTGCGCGACTACCTGTACATCACCCTGGGCGGTAACCGCAAAGGCACCTTCAACACCTACCGCAACCTGTTCCTGACCATGCTGCTGGGTGGCCTGTGGCACGGCGCCAACTTCACCTACATCATCTGGGGCGCCTGGCACGGCATGTGGCTGGCCATCGAGCGCGCGCTGGGCATCGACACCAACCCGCAGCGTTTCAACCCGGTGAAGTGGGCATTCACCTTCCTGCTGGTGGTGGTCGGCTGGGTGATCTTCCGTGCCGAGAACCTGGAAGTGGCCGGTCGCATGTACGGCGCCATGTTCAGCTTCGGCGACTGGCAGCTGTCGGAACTCAACCGTGCCCAGCTCACCGGCCTGCAGGTAGCCACCCTGGTGGTCGCCTACATCACCCTGGCGTTCTTCGGCCTGCGCGACTTCTACCGCAACGCCCGGCCAACGCCCAAGGCCACCCCGGTGCAGGTCAACAGCGACGGTTCGATCGGCCTGGACTGGACCCGGGTGATGACCCGCGCCCTGGTGCTGCTGCTGTTCGTGGCCTCGATCCTCAAGCTTTCGGCGCAGAGCTACTCGCCGTTCCTTTACTTCCAGTTCTGAGGTTGATGACATGACCCGGACATTACGCATTACCTATTCGCTGTCGTTCCTCGGCCTGCTGGTGGGCATGGGCGTCTGGTCCACCGGTGGCCTGCAAAGCTTCCAGCGTACCGAGCAGATGACCCTGCTCAACGGCAAGCTGGCCAAGGCTGCCGAGACCCACTACGACGAGCAGTTCCCGATCAAGCGCCTGGGCACCAACCTTTGGGCGGCGATGGACTTCAAGCTGTTCAACGAAGGCCGCCCCGGCGTGGTACTGGGCCGCGACCAGTGGCTGTTCAGTGACGAAGAGTTCAAGCCCACCGCCGGTGCCGAGCAGCTGATGCAGGAAAACCTGGCGCTGATCCGTGGCGTGCGTGACACCTTGCAGCAGCACGGCAGCCAGCTTGTATTGGCGATCGTGCCAGCCAAGGCGCGGGTGTACGCCGAATACCTGGGCACGGAACTGCCGACCAGTCTGCATGACGACCTGTACAACCAGTTCCATGCCCAGGCACGCCAGGCCAACGTGTTCGCCCCGGACCTGTTGGCACCCATGGAGCAGGCCAAGGCGCGCGGCCAGGTGTTCCTGCGCACCGACACCCACTGGACGCCGATGGGCGCCGAAGTGGCTGCGCAGGCACTGGCCGAAGCGGTCAGCCGCCAGAGCCTGCTCAACGGCGACCCGCAGGCGTTCATCACCGAAGCCGGCAGCACCGCGCCATACAAGGGCGACCTGACCAACTTCCTGCCACTGGACCCGCTGTTCAGCAACCTGCTGCCGGCCCCGGACAACCTGCAGCAGCGCACCACTCGCCCGGTCGAGACCGAAGGTGAAGCCGGTGACGCACTGTTCGCCGACACGCAGATCCCGGTTGCACTGGTGGGCACCAGCTACAGCGCCAACCCGCACTGGAACTTCCTCGGCGCGCTGCAGCAGGCCCTGCGCAGCGATGTGGCCAACTACGCCGAAGACGGCCATGGCCCGCTGCTGCCGATGCTCAAGTACCTGCAAAGCGATGCCTTCAAGAACGCCGCACCCCAAGTGGTGGTGTGGGAATTCCCCGAACGTTATCTGCCAATGAAGAACGACCTCAGCAGCTTCGATCCACAGTGGATCGCCCAGCTGAAGAACACCCGTAAATCCGAAGAAAACCTGGCTTTGTCGTCCACCCGGACTAACCACTAATCAGAGGAACATACATATGACTACCAAGACTTCCATTGCCAAAGCCCTCACCCTCGCTGCCGGCCTGTCCCTGGCCTCCATGCAGGCCTTCGCCGGCGCCGACGCCGCACTGTATGGCCCGAGCGCGCCGAAAGGCTCGACCTTCGTGCGCCTTTACAACGCTTCCAGCGCACCGGCGGCAGCTTCGGTCGGCAACACCCAGATCAAACAGGTTGGTGCACAGGGCAGCAGTGACTTCAGCTTCCTGCCAGGGGGTGACTACACCGCTCAGGTCGGTGGCAAGAGCGTGCCGGTCAAGCTGGCTGCGGACAAGTACTACACCCTGGTCAACAGCGCCAGCGGCAACCCGCAGCTGATCGAAGAGCCGCCGTTCAAGAACAAGCAGAAAGCCCTGGTTCGCGTGCAGAACCTGAGTGACCAGCAACTGACCCTGAAGACCGCCGACGGCAAGACCGAAGTGGTCAAGCCGGTGGCCGCCAACGGCCGCGGCGAACGCGAAATCAACCCGGTCAAGGTCAACCTGGCGCTGTTCCAAGGAGACAAGAAAGTGGGTGACGTCAAACCCGTCGCCCTGGAGCGCGGCGAAGCCGCAGTGCTGTACGTAACGGGTTCCGGCAACGCCTTGTCGCCGGTGTGGGTAACTCGCCCCGTGGCTAGCAACTGATTCCCCTGCCTCTCAACGACTATTGGAGAAACATGATGATCCCGGTAATTCTTTCTGGTGGTAGCGGTTCCCGTCTGTGGCCTCTGTCGCGAAAGCAGTTCCCCAAGCAGTTCCTGGCCCTGACCGGTGAACACACACTGTTCCAGCAAACCCTCGAGCGCCTGGTGTTCGAAGGCATGGACACGCCGATCGTGGTCTGTAACAAGGACCACAAGTTCATCGTCCAGGAGCAACTGGCCGCACTGAAGCTGCAAACCCAAGGCATCCTGATGGAACCGTTCGGCCGCAATACCGCGCCGGCCGTGGCCATGGCTGCCATGAAACTGGTCAACGAAGGCCGCGACGAGCTGATGCTGGTGCTGCCCGCCGACCACGTGATCGATGACCAGAAGGCCCTGCAGCGCGCATTGGCCCTGGCTACCGTGGCCGCCGAGCGTGGCGAGATGGTGCTGTTCGGCGTGCCGGCGACCAAGCCGGAAACCGGCTACGGCTACATCCGTTCCAGCCAGGACGCCCTGCTGCCTGAAGGCGTGGCGCGCGTGGCGCAGTTCGTCGAAAAGCCCGACGAAAAACGCGCCGCCGAGTTCGTCCAGGCCGGCGGCTACTTCTGGAACAGCGGCATGTTCCTGTTCCGTGCCAGCCGCTTCCTCGAAGAGCTGAAGAAGCACGACGGCGACATCTACGACACCTGCGTGCTGGCCCTGGAGCGCAGCCAGGAAGACGGTGATGTGCTGAGCATCGACGAAGCCACCTTCGCCTGCTGCCCGGACAACTCCATCGACTACGCGGTGATGGAAAAGACCCAGCGCGCCTGCGTGGTGCCGATGTCGGCCGGCTGGAGCGACGTGGGCTGCTGGTCGTCGCTGTGGGAAGTGCACGAGAAGGACGACAACGGCAACGTCACCAAGGGCGATGTGGTGGTGCAGGACAGCCACAACTGCATGATCCACGGCAACGGCAAGCTGGTGTCGGTGATCGGCCTGGAGAACATCGTGGTGGTCGAGACCAAGGACGCCATGATGATTGCCCACAAGGACAAGGTCCAGGGCGTCAAGCAGATGGTCAAGACCCTCGACGAGCAGGGCCGCAGCGAAACCCAGAACCACCTGGAAGTGTATCGCCCGTGGGGCTCGTACGACTCGGTGGACATGGGCGGCCGCTTCCAGGTCAAGCACATCACCGTCAAGCCGGGCGCCAGCCTGTCGCTGCAGATGCACCACCACCGTGCCGAGCACTGGATCGTGGTGTCCGGCACCGCCGAGGTGACCTGTGACGAGAACGTGTTCCTGCTGACCGAGAACCAGTCGACCTACATCCCGATCGCATCGGTGCACCGCCTGCGCAACCCGGGCAAGATCCCGCTGGAGATCATCGAAGTGCAATCCGGCAGCTACCTGGGCGAGGATGACATCGAGCGCTTCGAGGATGTGTATGGACGTACCTCTACACCCATCGAGCGTGGTGTTTCGGTGAAGACCATCGCGCAGTAATGCAACCCCTGGGGCCGCATTGCGGCCCCGCTTTTTGAGCCACTCTCCATTTCGGGCTACGATGGTCAGACCCCGCGCAATCAAGGTCTGCACGTCCCATGATCATCGGTGCCTTCCTCATCCTCACCTGGCTGGTGCTGCTGTTGCGCTACCCGGCCAAGGCCCTGCCGATCTCGCTGGCAGCCGTTTGTGGCCTGGGCCTGGTGGCCCTGTTCGTCGTCTGGCAGGACACCCGCGAAACCTCGCAACTGGCCCGCCTGGACCTGCGCCTGAGCTACGCCCCCGAACACTGCCCCGCCGACCGCGCCCTGCAGGTGCGCATGAAGAACGGTAACGACGTGCCGCTGACCGAGCTGCGCTGGCGGGTGGCGGCGTATGCGCCGGGCGATACCGTGAACCTGGCGGAGAACACCTACAACGCCCCGCGCTACCGTGGGCCGGGTGAACTGCAGCCAGGGGCCGAGTGGAAGGACTGCCTGCCGCTGCCGCCACTGCGCTCCGGGTACCGGCCGCAGACCCTGGAGTTTCGTGCAGAGCATCTGCAAGGTACGTTTGCCAACTAATGTATCGCCTGTACCGGCCCTTTCGCGGGCTTGCGCGCTCCCACAGGTACTGCACAGTACTCAAGAGCTGTGGAGTTCCTGTGGGAGCGGGCAAGCCCGCGAAAGGGCCGGCACAGGCAACACCAACTTCCCCTGACAACAGGCCCCAACCATGCCCACCGTCCTGATCACCGGTTGTTCCAGCGGCATCGGCCGCGCCCTGGCCGACGCCTTCCGCGATGCCGGCCACCACGTCTGGGCCACCGCCCGCAAACCTGAGGATGTCGAGCAACTGAACGCCGCCGGCTTCACCGCCCGGCTACTTGATGTGAACGACAGCGAGGCACTGGGCCGCCTGGCCGAGGAACTGGAAAACCTCGATATCCTGATCAACAACGCTGGCTACGGCGCCATGGGCCCGCTGCTCGATGGCGGTGTGGATGCCCTGCGCCAGCAGTTCGAAACCAATGTCTTCGCCGTGGTCGGCGTTACCCGCGCATTGTTCCCACAGCTACGCCGCTCACGGGGCCTGGTGGTGAACATCGGCAGCGTATCAGGCGTGCTGGTCACTCCGTTCGCCGGCGCCTACTGCGCCTCGAAAGCCGCCGTGCATGCCCTGAGCGATGCTTTGCGCCTGGAACTGGCGCCGTTTGGTGTGCAGGTTATGGAAGTGCAGCCAGGGGCGATTGCCTCGCAGTTCGCCAGCAATGCCCAGCGCCAGGCCGAGCAGGTGCTGGCGGCGGATTCGGCGTGGTGGCCGTTGCGCGAGCACGTGCAGGCACGGGCACGGGCTTCGCAGGACAAGCCCACCTCGGCGGCAGTGTTTGCCCAGGGCGTGTTGGCAGCGGTCGGGAAGTCGCCGGTGCCGGCGGTGGTGCGGTTGGGGAACGGCAGTACGGCTTTGCCGTTGATGGCCCGGTTACTGCCGCGACGGGTGATGGATTGGGCGTTGCGCAAGCGGTTTGGCCTGCTGCGCCCGCTCTGATTGATTGGTTGCCTGTACTGGCCTCTTCGCGGGTAAACCCGCGAAGAGGCCAGTACAGGCAAAACAGATCAGGCAATGGAACGCAGCACCCCGCCATCCACCCGCAAGGCAGCCCCGGTAGTGGCACTGGCCTGCATCGACGCCAGGTACACCACCATGTTCGCCACCTCCTCCACTGTCGCCAGTCGCTTGATCAGCGAGGTCGGCCGGTGCTCGGCAAGGAAGTTGGCCTCCAGCTCTTCAGTCGACACCCCCTGCTCCTCGGCCAGCTTGGCAAAGAAGTCGCCCACACCTTCCGAACGCGTAGGCCCCGGCAGCACCGAATTCACCGTCACCCCGGTGCCGGCCAGGGTCTCGGCCAGCCCGCGCGACACCGCCAGCAACGCAGTCTTGGTCATGCCGTAATGAATCATCTCGGTCGGGATCTGCAGCGCCGACTCACTGGACAGGAACATCACTCGCCCCCATTTGCGTTCGGCCATGCCCGGGGCATAGTGGCGTGACAGGCGAACGGCACTGAGCACATTGACGTCGAAGAAACGCTGCCAGTCCTCATCCTCGATCTCGAAGAACGGCTTGGGCTCGAAGATGCCCAGGTTGTTGACCAGGATGTCGGTGTGCGGCACCTGCTTGAAAAGCGTCTGCGCACCGGCCTGGGTGCTCAGGTCGGCAGCGATGCCGATGATGCGCGCCTGCGGCAGGCGCTCGCGCACTACTTTGAGGGCTTCGTCGACCCGGGCCTGGGTGCGACCGTTGAGGACCACTTCGGCCCCCGCCTCGGCCAGGCCGATGGCGATGGCCAGGCCGATGCCGGCGGTGGAGCCGCTGACGATGGCGCGCTTGCCGTTCAGGGAAATGTGCATCTGTGCCTCCTCGGTAATCAGGACAATTGCCGGGGCTGCTTTGCAGCCCATCGCGACACAAGGCCGCTCCTACATGCGGACGCGATCTCCTGTAGGAGCGGCCTTGTGTCGCGATGGGCCGCAAAGCGGCCCCAAAACATCACACTTTCTTCACAGGCTGCTCGTCAAACGCCTGCCAGCCACCACCCAGGGCCTTGTACAGCCCCACCAGCGCCTGCGACACCGCCGCAGAACTGTCGATCCACTGCTCCTCGCTGGCCAGCAAAGCCCCCTGCACCGTCAGTACATTGAGAAAGTCCACCGCCCCTTCCACATACTGCCGCTGGGCAGTTTCCAGGGCGATGCGGTTCTGCCGCACCGCCTCGGCCAAGTGGTCGCGGCGCAGCTGGCTGGCGTTGTACAGGCGCAGCACATCGTCGATTTCATGCCAGGCACCCAGCACCACCTTGCGGTAGTTCAGCGCCGCTTCCTGCTGCTGCGCCTCGCGCAGCTCCAAGGTGCCCTTGAGCCGGCCACCCTCGAAGATCGGCAGCGACAGCTGCGGCCCGAAGGCGAAGCGGCGTGAATCCCAGGCGCCGAAATCGGACAGCTGCATGGCCTGGAACCCGACACTGCCCGACAGCCGGATGCTGGGGTAGAAGTCGGCCTTGGCCACGCCAATGCTGGCGGTGGCAGCATGCAAACGAGCCTCGGCCTGGCGAATGTCCGGGCGGCGTTCGGCCAGTTCGGACGGCAAGCCAATGGCGAACTTCTGCTGTGGCGCAGGCAGTTCGCCGCCCTGCAGCAACTCGGCCTGCAGGCTGCGCGGTGGTTCGGCGGCAAGCAGGCTGAGGGCGTTGATCAGGTCGTCGCGCCGCGCTTCCAGACTAGGCAGGCGTGACTCGATAGAGGCGACCTGGGCACTGGCCTGAGCCACGTCCAGGCGCGTGGCGACACCTTCGGCCTGGCGGTTTTCGGACAATTTCAGGCTGTGCTGGGCGACCTTGAGGTTGTCGCGGGTCACATCGATGGTGTGCTGCACAGCGCGCAACTGGATATAGTTGCCGGCGGTTTCCGAAAGCAATGCCAACAGCACGCCGCGGCGGTCGTTCTCGGCCACTTCGACCGTGGCATCGGCTGCCTCGACCTGGCGCCGCACACGGCCCCACAGGTCCAGCTCCCAGCCGGCCACAAGGTCACCCTGCCAGAGGTTGAAGGCTTCCTTGCCCGCCTTGCCGGACGGGTCACTCAGGCCTTCGGCACTATTGCGCGAGCGGCTGTAGCCGGCGTTCACGTCCACTGACGGTACTTCGTCGGCAGCCACGGTGCTGCGCAGGGCGCGGCTTTGCAGCAGGCGGGCGCTGGCCATCTGCAGGTCGAGGTTGCGCTCGGCAACGCGTTGGATCAAAGCACTCAGGCGGGCGTCGTGGAAGCTCTCCCACCAGCGCAGTTCCAGCGGTTCGGCCTGGGGCTGGCTGGCCGCCGCCTCGCCTTGCAGCGGCGCCCACTGTTGCGGGGCCTGGCTGTCAGGGCGCTGGAAGTCAGGGCCCAAGGTGCAGCCGGCCATCAATACGGCCAGCAGCAACGGGCTCAAGCGTAACGCCGCTTTCATCGTGCACTTACCTCTTTGCCGTCCAGCTTGTCACCACGGGTGTCGATGGTCGCTTCCACCGACATGCCCACGCGCAGGCGGGCAAGCAGCGGCTGGCCGTCATCGAAAACGATCTTCACCGGGATGCGCTGCACCACCTTGGTGAAGTTGCCGGTAGCGTTGTCCGGCTTGACCGCGGCGAAGGTCACGCCGGTGGCCGGGGCGATGCTTTCCACATGGCCTTGCAGCTTCTCACCGGCAAAGGTGTCGACGCTGATGCTCACGGCCTGGCCAGGCTGTACGTGGGTCAGCTGGGTTTCCTGGAAGTTTCCGACCACGTAGGCCTGCTGCAACGGCACCACCGACAGCAGGCGGGCGCCCGGGTTGACGTAGGCACCGACACGCAAGGCACGCTCGCCGACCATGCCGTCCACCGGTGCGGTGATGCGGGTGTAGGACAGATCGAGCTGGGCCTTTTCCAGCCCTGCCTCGGCCCGCTTCAGCTGGCCGTCGGCACTGGCCACCTGGGCGGTAAGGATATCCACCTGCTTGCGCGCCGCGACCAGTGCCGCCTGGGCATTGGCCAGGCGTGCGCGGGCCTGGTCGACCCCACTGCGTGCCTGCTGGGCGTTCTGCACGGTGCCGGCACCTTGCTCGGCCAGGCGGCTGTAGCGGTTGACCTCATGGTCGGCGAACGCAGCTTCGGCCTGGGCCGCTTTCACTGCAGCCTCAGCCTGGGCAATCAGCGACGCCTGGCGCTCGAGCGTGGCACGGGCATCGGCGCTTTGCGCCTGGGCCACCAGCAACTGCGCCTGCGCGGCATCCAGCGCGGCCTGGTAGTCACGGGCATCGATGGTAGCCAGCAACTGGCCAGCCTTGACCTGCTGGTTGTCCTCCACCAGCACTTCCTTGATGAAACCGGCGATCTTGGGCGCGACCACGGTGTAGTCGGCGACAACATACGCGTCATTGGTGCTCTGGCGGTGGTCGCTGCCGAACATCCACGGGCCGACGATGGCAGCCAGGACGGCCACGGCAAGCACCGAGCCGATGAACAGGGTTTTGCGGTTGTTGGTCATTTAAGTGGTTCTCGAATTCATCCAGGGTTCAGGCCACCGCGCGCGGCGGATAGACCCGGGTAGGCACGAAAGGAATCAGGCAGATCAGGGCCACGGCAATGCAGGCCATGACCAGGTAGAGGTCGGCCGAGGTCAGCACCAGCGCCTGGTCGTGGATGCGCCTGGCCAGGCCGGCTGCGTTACCGTCGACCAGCGGGGCGTTGCCCAGGCTGTCCACCAGGTGGTTGGAATGGAAGTGCCGGCGCAGGGTGCCAAGGGCGTCCAGCAGGCCACCGGCGATCACCGCGGCCAGGCCCTTGACGGTGTTGAACCAGCTGGAGGCGAACGGGCCTTCCTGCGGGGTCATGCCGTTGGTGGACAGCATCAGCAGCGGCAGCACTGCCATTGGCTGGCCGAACACCTGCAGCAGGTAGAACGGGTAGAAATCGCCACGGATCCACTCGCTGGTCAGCAGGCTGCTGCCGGCACAGGACACAGCCAGCATCGCCAGGCCTATCCCCAGCACCCAGCGGCAGTCCACTGCGCGGATATTGCACAGCGCCGCCGTCAACGGCAGGGCCACCAGCTGCGGCATGGCCACCAGCATCATCAGCGGGCTGGTCTGCGCCGGGCGGTAGCCCTGAATCTGCGCCAGATAGGCCGACGGAATGCTGCCCACGCCCGAGAGCACGATCAGCACACCGGCCAGGGTCACCAGAGCGAAACTCAGGTTGCGCCGCGACAGCATGCGCAACTGGAAGAATGGCAACGGCTCGGACCATTCGTTGTACATGAACAGCACCAGCAACAGCAGGCCACCGCCGAGCAGCCAGCAGATCAGCGGGGAATCGAACCAGCCCCAGCGGTCACCCAGCGACAGGCCCAGTACGATGCAGCTGATGGCGGGCAGGCCGAGCAGCACGCCGCGCCAGTCGAACTGCTTGAAGCGCTCCAGGCGCAGCGGGTCCTGCGGCAGGCCCCAACCGACGCAGAACATGGCCAGCGCCGAGGGCAGGATGATCTGCCAGAACGCCCACTGCCAACCGACGTATTCGGTCCACAGCCCTGCCAGCGGTGTGCCGAGGTTGGGGCCGAAGGTGGCGGTGAGGGCATAGCAGGCCAGGCCATAGACCTTGATGCCCGGAGGCAGGAAGCGCAGGGCCACGCTCATCAACATCGGCGGCAAGGCGCCAGAGGCGCAGCCCTGGAGCACACGCAGCAGCATCAGGCTGTGCAGGTTGGGGGCGAACGGTTGCAGCAGGCCGAGCACCGCGAACAGGCCGATGGCGCTCATGGTGAAGCGCCGCAGCGAGAACGTGGTGGCCAGCCATGGCGCGAAGGCCATGGCCGAAACCGAGGCGGCGCTGTAGGCCGCCAGCAGCCAGGCGCCTTCGTCGGCACCGATGCCCATGGCCCCACGGATATCGGCCAGGGAGATTTTGGTTACCGACTCGTTGAGGCCCGCGCACAACACGGCCAGCAGCACACCGAACAGCCCGACCACTACCTGCAGGCCGAACGCAGTCTGCGCAGGCGCGGCCGGCGCGGGGGCGGCGGCAATCGCGGCAGACGGGGCGGACAGGGAACTCATGGGCAGACATCTCCAGCAACAAATTTGCGACTGGAGCAAGTCTAAGAAGGTCGAATGCTGACGAAAACTGACTTATCGGTAGGTTTATGTTGCGCTGGACGCAATCCGCCTTTTGCAGGTCTGGCCCTATCGCCGGCAAGCCAGCTCCCACAGGTACTGCGTAGTTTTCGAGATATGCAACGATCCTGTGGGAGCTGGCTTGCCGGCGATGAGGCCCTCATAGGCAATCAAGGGTCAACGCTGCAACAGGCCTTCAGGGTCTGCCGCAACCACCGATGTGCCGGGTCATTGTGAAACCGTGGGTGCCATGCCTGCAGCACGGTCACTCGCTCCAGCGGCACCGGGATCTCGAACGAGCGCAGCGGCAGCCCGAGCTTGTGCACGCTGTTGAGGATGTTGGCCGGCATCGGCAGGATCAGGTCGGAATCCGGCAGCGAGAAAAGCGCCGAGTGAAAACTCGGGGTAATCAGCGCCACCCGCCGCTGCACCTTGAAGTTGGCCAGCTCCACATCGATCGGCCCATTGGCCCGTCCACGGCGGGACACGCTGATCTGTGGATAACTGGCAAAACTGTGCGCCGTGATCGGCTGCTCGAAGATCGGGTGGTCGCGCCGCGCCAGGCCCACATAGTAGGTCTGGAACAGGCTCTGTACCTTGATCTCCGGCCCCAGGTCCACGGTCGAGCTGATGATCAGGTCGGTACGCCCGTCGCGCAGCACGCTGTCGTCATCGCCGCCGGGGCTTTCCGGCACGAAGCGCAGCACCGTGCGCGGTGCCTGTTCGTGCATGCGCCGCAGCAACTGGGCACCGTACAGGGCGATGAACAGGTCGTTGGTGCGGATGTTGAAGGCCCGGTCAAGCTTGGGCAGGTCGACCTCGTCGCCACTGCGGAACACCTCGCCGGCCTGCTCCACCAACGCCGCCACCTGCTCGCGCAGGGCCAGCGCCCGCGGCGTCGGCACCAGGCCACGGCCGGCGCGCACCAGGATCGGGTCACCCAACGCATCGCGGATACGCCCCAGGGTCCGGCTCATCGCCGCCGGGCTGAGGTTCATGCGCTGCGCCGCGCCGACCACGCTGCCTTCGTCGAGCAGGGCATCGAGGGCGACGAGCAGGTTCATGTCCGGGAGTTGCATGGCCGTTTTCCGTTACAGCTGTGGGAGATGGCGATGGTAGCAGGTTGCTGGATTGCACCAGACGCAATGCGCTCGTGCGTGGTGGGGCATTTATTTTGGACGGTGATTGGGTCATAAGATTTGCAGTGCCTGTACTGGCCCTATCGCCGGCAAGCCAGCTCCCACGGGGTCAACACAGCCCTTGGGCAATGCGGAGTACCTGTGGGAGCCGGCTTGCCGGCGATAGGGCCGGTACAGGCAAATGATTAGCCAGCCTGAAACAAGGATTCCGCATGCCCAGCCCCGTCCTGATCGCCATCGACGCCTCCCCTGCATCCACTGCCCTGCTCACCCTCGCCCGCCACTACTGCCGCCCCGGCGAACACGAACTGCATGTGCTGCTGGCCATCGACTCTACCTTCGCCGTCCACGACCAACCCGCGCCTTACACCACAGAAGAACTGGAAGAATACCCCGCCGCCTGCAAAGAGCAGCACCAGGCCGACCAGGCCGTGGCCGAGGCGGTGCGCGAGTTGCAGCAAGCCGGCTTCGCCAGCCAGGGCTGCATGGTGGCCGGGCATCCGGTCGAGGCGATCGTGGCCAAGGCGCAGGAACTGAATTGTGAACTGATCATCATGGGCCACCGCCACCTGTCGCGGTTGGGGCGGATGCTGGACCCGTCGATCAGCACGAAGGTGATTGATCGGGTGAAGGTGCCAGTATTGGTAGGGGCAGCGAGCTAACTGCACCGCTCCCACAGGATTTGCGCCAGCCCCAAGAGCGGCGCATCACTTGTGGGAGCGGGCAAGCCCGCGAAGAGGCCAGTAGCTGCACCACCTCACCCCGGATCATCCCTCGCTCGGCTTCACCACCACCGTACAAGTCGTCCCCGCCGCCAGCAAAAACCCGTCCGGCACTTCATCGATATGAATGCGCACCGGCACCCGCTGCGCCAGCCGAACCCAGTTGAAGGTCGGGTTCACATCGGCGATCAACTCGCGGCTTTGTGGGTTGTCGCGGTCGTAGATGCCGCGGGCGATGCTCTCCACATGGCCCTTGATGCGCTCGCCGCTCATCATCTGCAGCTCGGCCTGGTCACCCACCTTCACATGCGGCAGCTTGGTCTCCTCGAAGAACCCGTATACCCAGAACGAATTCTCGTCGACCACCGCCATCACCGCTTCACCGGTACGCGCATAGTCACCCTTGTGGATATTCAGGTTGGTCACGTAGCCGTCCACCGTGGCCACGATATGGGTGCGCTTGAGGTTCAGTTCGGCGGCAGCCAGCTCGGCAAGGGCCTGCTGGTAGTCCGCCTGGGCGGAGTTGGCGATGTTGCTGGCGTCGTCGCGGTTTTCCTTGGAGATCACCAGGTTGTCCATGTCGGCACGGCGCTTGGCGTTGACCTTGCGCATCTCCCAGGTGGCCTTGCGCGACGCAACCTGCGCCTTTGCCTGGTCGACCGCCAGCTGGTAGTGCTCAGGGTCGATCTGGATCAGCAGGTCGCCCTTCTTCACCCGCTGGTTGTCCTTGACCGGCACATCCACCACATAACCAGGCACGTCGGCAGCGACGTTGATGATGTCGGCACGCACACGGCCGTCGCGAGTCCAAGGCGTGGTCATGTAATGCAGCCACAACTGGCGACCGATCACCACGGCAGCGGCAAGCACCAACAGGGTGGCGATCAGGCTGAAGAACTTTTTCATCGAAGGATTCTCACCAGTAGAGCGACAGCGCCAGGGCGCCGAACAGGCAGACGAACAGGCTCAGGCGCAGCAGCGCCGGGTGCCAGAAGAAGCGGTAGCCATCATGGCTGGCGATGTACCGGTCCAGGCCCCAGGCCAGGCCCAGGGCGAACAGGAACATCAAGGTCATGGTGGGCATGTACACGCCATGGAAGGCGATTTCACGGGGCATGGTTTCAGGGAGCATCGTGCAGTCCTTTCGCCGGTGCCAACGGCGACTGTGGGTCGAGCAGGGAAGATCGGATGAAGTGCAGGTAGCTTTGCGCGCGGCGCAGCACCGAAGTGTCGAAGTGGCGGGCGAAGGGCTCGTCGGTGGCCTGCACGCGGGCGATGGCGTGGTCCACTGCCACCAGCGCGCGTTCGTGGTTGCTGGCGCTGGGCTGCAGGAACAACCGGGCCAGGGCACGGCCCATCACGCGGATCGCCTGGCGCCAGGGCTGCGACTCGGCGTAGGCCGGATGCACCGGCGCGCGGGCCTGCTCCTTGCGCAGCTCGATGATGGCATGGCCGATTTCCAGCACGGTGAACATCCAGCCCATCAACTGGCTCTGTACCTGTGGCTTGCCGGCTGCCAGGCCATAGGCCTGGTGCAGCAGGTCACGGGTGCGGCTTTCGAAGGCTGAACCCAGGCCGCGCAGGCGCCCGCTGATGGCGAACAGCACCTGCTCGCGCAGTTCCTGCTCCAGGCGGCTCCACAGCCAGCGGCTGTTGGGCGGCAGGATGATCGCCCCGGCAGCGGCACAGACGAACATGCCGATGACCATGCCGATGTAGTCGTTGATGAAGGTGTACGGGTCATACACGGTGAGGTTGTTCGGCACCGAGCCGATGGCGAAGAACACCAGCAGGCCGATGCCGTAGCCGGCATACGCCGGCCGAGACGAAAGGAACGCGCCCAGCACGAACACCGGCGCCAGGACCATGCAAAGCAGTGGGAAACCGTCGATCCAGGGGAACACGAAGAAGGTTTCGAAGAAGCCGACGACGGCACCAATCGCCGTGCCGCAGGCCATCTGGAACGACATGCGCTTGGGGTTCGGCGAGGCCGCCGACAGGCCCACGGTGACGGTGGCGATCAGGGTCATCATGGCGCCGCTGGGCCAGTCGCTGAGCAGCCAATAGCTGCCCAGCAACAACAGCACCGCCGAGGCGCGCACAC
Organism: Pseudomonas shirazica; assembly: GCF_015168335.1. Classification (NCBI taxonomy): domain Bacteria; kingdom Pseudomonadati; phylum Pseudomonadota; class Gammaproteobacteria; order Pseudomonadales; family Pseudomonadaceae; genus Pseudomonas; species Pseudomonas shirazica. The sequence goes on along the minus strand of NZ_CP063456.1, from coordinate 361,554 downwards.
CGGCGGCCAACGATACCAGCCAGCTGGTCTGCGCCACGTAGGGCTCATCCCACTGCTCGCGTTCGTGCCGGTGCGCGGCTAGCGAGGCATGGGTTTCGGCATAACTGTACATCTCGTCGACGAAGCGGTAGAGCAGCTCGAAGGCAGTGTGGAAGTCGAGCAGGTCGGACTCGCTCGGCTCGGTTGCCAGGTACTCGGCGCGCAAGCCGCGCACCTGTGCCTGCAAGCCTTCCTTGTAGGCGGCCAGCTCCAGGGTCAGGCGCAGCGCATCGGCGTCGGTCAGCGCCCGGCCCACGTAAGGCTGCAACAGCTCCACCAGGGTGTTCAGGCCTGGCTCGATGGCGCCGACGATCTGCAGCGGGCCGCGGGCGCGAAGGCGTTCCAGCAAACGGTGCAGGGCATTGAAGCGCGTGGTGATGGCCATGAACTCGCTATTCATGCGCACCAGGCGACCAGAGCGCCGGCGCATGTGCGGGTCTTCGAAGGCGGTGACGTTGCGCAGGCTCTCGAGGCCCACTGCTTCAGCGACGAAGCGCACGTTGCTGCTCTCGAAGCGGTCCCGCTGGCTTTCGCCGCGCAGGGCCTCGACCACCACCCCCGCGAAAACGCCAAAGCGCTGGTACAGGGCGTTGCGCATGGCGGCACTGGCCGACTGCGGCAGGATCGCGGCGCTGACAAAGGTCGACACCAGAATGCCCAGGGCAATTTCCAGCACCCGCCATACCGCCGCCATGAAAGCCTGGTCGGGGTGCTGCAGCACCGGCAGGCCGATCATCGCCGCTGTATAGCCGGCCAGCACGAAGCCATAGGCGCGGAAAGTGCGGTAGCGCATGGCACCGGCCGAGCACAGGCCTACCCACAGGGCCAGGCTGGGCAGGAACAGCTCGGTGTTCTGCGGGAATATGGCGATCAGCGCCACCATCATCGCCGAGCCGGCCAGGGTGCCGAGCACTCGGTAGAAGCTCTTGGCGAACACATGCCCGCTTTGCGGCTGCATGACGATGAACACGGTGATCATCGCCGTGCGCGGTTGCGGCAACTCCAGGCGCATGGCCAGCCACAGGGTGATGAACGCAGCGGCCAGCACTTTGAAGATGTACACCCAGGTCACCCCGTCGGTGCGCGCCCAGGCAAAGAAACCCCGGCGCCATTCCAGGCTCTGCAGCCAGCGCACGGGCAAACTGGAAGTGCTCATTCGGCGTTATCCGGCTTCTTGTCGAAAATGGCCAGGGTGGCCGGGGTTTTCGGTGCGGCCTGGCGCTCCTCTTTCGGCGCATCCTGACCAGCCTGCAAGCCACCGCCCAGGGCAGTGACCAGCTCGGCATGGGCAATCAGGCGCGCGGCCTGCACCTGCTGCTGCACCTGCTGCTGGCGGAACAGCAAAGTCTGCGCATTGAGCACGTTGAGGTAGTCGGTAAGGCCACGCTGGAAGGCAACCATGGCGATGTCGTAGGTTTTCTGCGCGGCCGCGACCGACTCGGCGGCGAAGTGCGACTGCTCCTTCATCGACTCACGGCGGATCAGCTGGTCGGAGATGTTCTTCAGCGCACCGACCACGGTCTGGTTGTAGCGCGCCACGGCCACGTCATAGCCCGCCGAAGCCACGCCCAGTTGCGAACGCAGGCGGCCACCATCGAAGACCGGCAGGCTGATGGCCGGGCCGACGTTGTAGTTGAACTTGCGCCCGGTGAGGAATTCCAGCGGGCCACCACCGGTTGCCATGAAGCCAAGGCCGCCGACCAGGTCGACGTTGGGGAAGAAGCCGGCGTGGGCAACATCGATGCCACGCGCCTGGGCGGCCACCTGCCAACGGCTGGCGACCACGTCGGGGCGCTGGCCGACCAGTTCGGCCGGCAGGTTCGACGGCAGCTTCAGCGGCGCGGCCAGGGCCAGGCTCGGGCGCTGCAACTGCGCGCCCTCCCCCGGGCCCTTGCCGGCCAGGGCGGCCAGCTGGTTGCGGGCCAGGGCAATTTCTTCGTCCAGGCTGTCGAGCTGGCGGTGGGTTTCCGGCAACGGCGCTTCAGCCTGGCTGACTTCGAAGTGGGTGCCGATGCCGGCATCCAGACGGCGCTTGGCCAGGGCCAGGATCTGCTCCTGCTGTTCCAGCTCGGCCTTGACGATATCGCGCTGGGCGAAGTGCAGGCTCAGCTGAATGTAGGCGCGCACCACGTTGTTCTGCAGCTCCAGCTGCGCCTGGCGGGCTTCGGCCACGCTCATGTGCGCCTGGTCCACGGCCTGCTCGCTGGCATTGCGTTCGCGGCCCCACAGGTCGAGCGCGTAGCTGAAGCCAATCGCGGCGTTGTTGTCCCAGGTGTTGGCGCCGGACAGTGCGCCCGGGCCGTAGAACTGGTCTTCAGGCCAGTTGTGGCGCTTGAGCGCGGCCTGGCCATTGGCCTGGAGCTTTTCCGCCGATTCGACCACACCGGCCATGGCCCTGGCTTCGCGTACCCGCGCCGCAGCCATGGCCAGGCTCGGGCTGCCGGCCACGGCCAGGGCAACCCAGCGGTCCAGCTGTGGGTCGCCATAGGCGCGCCACCATTGTTGATCGGGCCAGTGGGCGTCGGTCGCGGCTTCGCGTATGGCCGCGTCGGTGGTCAGGGTGTTGGCTTGCAGCGTCTTGCTTTGCGGGGCAATGCCCCAGGTTCCGATACAGCCGCTCAAGGTGAGGGCAAGGGCACAGGCACTGAACGCATTGAGCGTTCTGATGATGCGACGCGGCACAGCTGCGATTTCCCGAGGAAGAGGTGAAGAGGCCGGGCAATTCTAGGGGGCGTCAGCACTGGCGATAAGCGTGGATTCCTGCGAATCTTTGTTACCAAAACGGCGATAATCCGCCTTTGGTCGAAGGCAACTTTTCATCTCTTTTACGTTACTTCGTGACACAATTTTGTCCTCTACATCGAGAGTGACCCATGGACACCCTGCAAAACATGCGTGCTTTCAGTTGCGTAGCCCAACTCGGCAGCTTTACCGCTGCCGCCGGGCAACTGGATACGACCACCGCGAACGTGTCGCGGGCGGTCTCCAACCTGGAAGCCCATCTGCAAACAAGGCTGCTCAACCGTACCACCCGCCGCATTGCGCTGACCGAAGCCGGCAAGCGGTACCTGATGCGTTGCGAACAGATTCTTACCTATGTCGAAGAAGCCGAGGCCGAGGCCAGCGACGCCCATGCCCGCCCGGCCGGGATGTTGAAGGTGCACTCGATGACCGGGGTCGGTCAGCACTTCGTGGTCGACGCCATCGCCCGCTACCGCGAATCGCACCCGGACGTGACCTTCGACCTGACCATGGCCAACCGCGTGCCTGACCTGCTCGACGAGGGCTATGACGTGTCCATCGTGCTGGCCACCGAACTGCCCGACTCGGGGTTCGTGTCCCAGCGCCTGGGCATCACCTACAGCATCGTCTGCGCCTCGCCCGCCTACATTGCCCGCCACGGCGTTGCGCACAAGCCTGCCGACCTGCTCAAGCACGCCTGCCTGCGCATGGTCAGCCCGGTGATCCCGTTGGAGAAATGGCTGTTCGACGGGCCGGAAGGCCAGGAGATGGTCAACATCACCAGCTCGCCGTTCATGGTCAATACTGCCGATGCCATGAAGACCGCCATCCGCAGCGGCATGGGCGTGGGCGTGCTGCCGATCTATTCGGCCATCGACGGCCTGCGCGATGGCAGCCTGGTACGGGTGCTGCCCGAGTACCGGCTGCAGGAGCTGAACCTGTACGCCATCTACCCGTCGCGGCAGTACCTGGATGCCAAGATCAAGACCTGGGTGGAGTACCTGCGCAACTCGCTGCCGGAGATTCTCGCGGCGCATGAGGCAGACCTGAAAACCCATCAGGTGATGATCGCCAACTAAAAAGCTGCTGCATTGCGGGGGCGGACAATGGTAGGTTGCTAACCATTGTTTCCAGCGCCAGGCCCCTGGGAGGGCTCCGCCCTCCATTCGCAGCACAATGCTGCTCCTACAGAAGGCCCAGCGCCTGCCCCTTGTAGGAGCAGCCTTGTGCTGCGAATGACCGCATCGCGGTCAACTGCCCGGCATTCCCCTAGCCTTGCAGAGAAGAAGTTGCCGATGAAAAAGATCGTCCTGGCCTTCAGCCGTATCACCCCGGCCATGGCCGAACGCCTGCAGCAAGACTTCAACGTGATCGTGCCGAACCCCAAGCTCGGCGATATCAACGCCCAGTTCAACGAAGCCCTGCCCGAGGCCCATGGCCTGATCGGCGTTGGCCGCAAGCTCGGCCGGGCGCAACTCGAAGGGGCGGCCAGGCTGGAGGTGGTATCCAGCGTGTCGGTCGGTTACGACAACTACGACCTGGACTACTTCAACGAACGCGGCATCGCCCTGACCAATACCCCCGACGTGCTGACCGAAAGCACCGCCGACCTGGGCTTCTCGCTGATCATGGGCTGCGCCCGCCGCACCGCCGAGCTGGATGCCTGGACCAAGGCCGGCAACTGGCAGGCCACCGTAGGTCCGGCCCATTTCGGCAGCGATGTGCACGGCAAGACCCTGGGTATCGTCGGCATGGGCAACATCGGTGCCGCCATTGCACGTCGCGGCCGGTTCGGTTTCAACATGCCGGTGATCTATTCCGGCAATAGCCGCAAGACCGCGCTGGAACAAGAGCTGGGCGCGCAGTTTCGCAGCCTGGAGCAACTGCTGGCCGAAGCCGACTTCGTCTGCATCGTTGTGCCGTTGTCCGATGCCACCCGCAAGCTGATCGGTGCGCGTGAGTTGCAACTGATGAAGCCAAGCGCATTCCTGATCAACATCGCCCGCGGGCCGGTGGTGGACGAGGCGGCGCTGATAGAGGCGCTTCAGAACGGCACCATTCGCGGTGCGGGCCTGGATGTATACGAGAAAGAGCCGCTGAGCGACTCGCCGCTGTTCAAACTGCCCAATGCCCTGACCTTGCCACACGTTGGCTCGGCCACTGCCGAAACCCGCGAGGCCATGGCCAACCGGGCAATCGACAACCTGCGTGCGGCGCTGCTGGGTGAACGGCCGCGGGACCTCGTGAACCCGCAGGTGTGGAGGAGTTGATCGCTTCCCCACATCTGTTGAAACGGGCCACCTAACTTTTACGGCGCGCTCTGTGTGTGTGTGTGTACGGAGCGCGCCACGAATAAGATTCAAAGCCATACGCGACAGGAACGTATCTGAAGCTGTTCCGCAACTGATAAAACTGCCAGTTCATCTTCTAGCGAACCGCAGCAACAATAACACCTCAAAAATTGGAGGTGTATGATGGAATCTAATCTTGGCACTATCAGACCAGACATTAGCTTTGTAAGCCCGCAATACGAAATCAGCCTCTTTTCATCCTTGAAGAACCCAGAATGGGTTCTAGAAGGAGAGAAGCTAGGGACACTGCTGGGAAAGGACGGAGGAGCTGCCACTTACACCGCCCCAGATAGTATTGCAAAGGGAGATAGCTCCGATATCATTTCGTTTTTCAAAAAGGACATTGTGACGGCTTTCGAAGATGGAAAATATTACAATGCGACCATACTAATATCCAACCTCCCTCGACCGGTCAGTTACAAGCTTGAGCTAAAGACCGACAACGACCAGAAACGGCTGGAATTTCTCGTAAACATCTTCGATAGCGGATGGACGAAAGTCCCAGAAGAACATACAGCTTGGTATACACTGGCCGGTAATGGCCGAATGAAGCAGAACGGCGATTACTATAGTTCCGGCGACCAGCCTACACCTACAGCCATTCTTGCATTCGACAAACGCCACGATAAAATTCCGGGGTTTGCAGTAATCATCCTTGACGCTGACTAGATATTCCCGCGGCAGAGCTGCTTATGGCTCGAGGCCCCGGAGTCAAGAACAATCTCTTTTGAGAACTTCCTGCACTAGGCACCTCTTGGCAAGCTCAAGAGGTGCCCGGTGCAAGCTATGTACGCTTCACTTCGCTAGCCCAGCGGCCTTAATGACTCGGCTCTTGGGCTTGCGAAACACCAGCACATTCCCCGCCATCACCGCCACCAATCCCAACAAGGCCGGCGCCGTCCACTGATACCCCTCGGCCACCGCCGACACATTCAATGCCACCAACGGGAACAGCACGGTGCAGTAAGCTGCCCGCTCCGGCCCCATGCGCCCGACCAGGGTCAGGTAGGCGGTAAAGGCGATCACCGAGCCCGGCACCACCAGGTAAAGCAACGAGCCGATGTACCGCACGTTCCACTCCATGCTGAATGGCACACCGCTGACCACGCAGAACACCGCCAGCATCACCGCCCCGTAGACCATGCCCCAGGCATTGGTGGTCATGGGCTTGAGCCCGGCCTTCTGCTGCATGCTCGACAGCATGTTGCCAGCCGAGAAGCACAGCGTGCCGAGCAGGGCCAGGCCAAGGCCGTACAGGGTTTCGCGGCTGGCCGCGTGGTGGGACAGCTCGGGCCAGAACAGCAGCCCCAGGCCAAGGAGCCCCAGGGCGCCGCCGCCGAGCACATTGCTGGCGATCTTCTGGCCGAAGAAGATCCGCGCGTTGAGCGCATTCCACAGGGTGGCGGTGGAGAACACCACGGCGATCAGGCCGCTGGCAATCCACTGGCTGGCGCTGAGGAAGCAGATGAAGTTGACGCAGAACAGGCACAGGCCCTGGGCCAGACAGATCTGGTGGCCACGCCGGTTCATTGGCTGCAGGCGGCGGGTGAGCAGCAGGAAGGCGAACAGGATCAGCCCGGCCAGGGCGAAGCGGTAGACGATCGAGACCGGAATGGCGACCACGCCCAATTGGAGTTTCAGGGCGATCCAGGTAGTGCCCCAGATCAGGACCGTTAGCAAGTAGAGTGACAGGTTCATCGGTGGAGCTCCTCAGGCGATCGACCATGCATCCCGGGGCCGCGATGCGGCCAATCGCCGGCAAGCCAGCTCCCACAAGTACAGCGCCAAGCTCCAGGCTGGCGCGGTCCCTGTAGGAGCTGGCTTGCCTGCGATCGAGGGCGCAGCCCTCGCCGAGGCCTCCAGTTTCTTCCGGGGGCCCCTCCCCGGCTTGCACAAACTTGCGCATTTGTCCCGCGGGTTGCTGTAAGCCTGCCCAAGGCGCAGTAGGATGGCTGGCAAGAGGAACCGCCCATGACCCCACTCACCCAGCTGCAAGTGTTCAACGCCATGCACGCCTCGCCCCACGCCCGGCTGGAGCTGAGCGCGCACCTGGGCGACGGGCTGGCGGCGGCGTTGTGGAGCAACCGCGACGATGCCCGCGACTACCAGGCACCGAGCCATCACACCCTGTCGTGCTACATCGCCGACGGCACCGGCACCTTCCGCCGCCAGCGCCCCGGCGATAAAGGGGCGCCCGACAAGCTGTGCGTGATGCCGGCCGGGCAGGAATCGAACTGGGTGGTCAATGGCGCGATCCGCCTGGCGCACCTGTATGTCAGCGAAACGCAATTCGCCCTGGGCTGCGTGCGCCTGCTCGACCGTGAACCGCGTGAGCTGCAACTGCGGGAAGCGACCTTTCTCGACGACCCGCAGCAAGCCAAGCGCTTTCGCCAGCTGATAACCCTGGACTGGGATGAACCTGGCGAACGCTTGCTGGCCAGCAGCCTGGCGCACGAGATCGTCGACCATGCGCTGCTCAACCAGGTTGGGCTGCGCCAGGGCCTGCGCCTGAAAGGCGGGCTGGCACCGAGCCTGCGCCGGCAAATGGTCGACTACATCGAAGCGCATCTCGACCAGCCCATCACCCTGGGTGAACTGGCCTTGCGCTGCAACCTGTCCGAATACCACTTTGCGCGCATGTTCCGCGCCAGTTTCGGGCTGCCGCCGCATCAGTACCTGCTGGCCCGGCGGCTGCATCGGGCCTGCCAGCTACTGCGGCTGGGGGTAATGCCGCTGGGGGAAATTGCCCTGTTGTGCGGGTTTGCCAGTGCCAGCCATTTCAGCAACCGGTTCCGCCAGGCGGTCGGAGCAACGCCTGGCGAATACCGTACGGCCATTCGCGGCTAAAGCCGCTCCCACAGGGACCGCGCCACCCTCAAGGGCAGTGCAGTACCTGTGGGAGCGGCTTTAGCCGCGAAGAGGCCGGTTCAGGCTGGCCTAGAACTCGAAGGTACTGGACAAGCTCACCTGCCGCGCATCGCCAATGGCCACAAAGTACTGGTTCACCGCCGAGCTGTAGTAAACCTTGTCGAACAGGTTCTTCACGTTCAGCTGCAGCAGCACCTTGTGCTCGTCGAGCCTGGTCTCGTAGCTGGCAAAGGCATCGGCCACGGTATAGGACGGCAGGTCGAAGGTGTTGGTCGAGTTACCCGCGCGCTCGCCGACATACCTTGCACCGGCACCGAGACGCAAGCGGTCGCCACCGAACAGGCTGCCGTAGTCATACACCGCCGACAGCGAACCACTGTGCCGGGCCACGTTCTGCAGGCGGTTGCCCTGCAGGGCCGGGTCCTTGGTCACCTTGGCATCGGTGTAGGCATAGCTGCCAATCAGGCTCCATCGCTCGCTCAGCTGGCCAGTCAGGTCCAGCTCAACGCCCCGTGAACCGACCTCCCCGGCATTGCTGTACACCGTTTCACGAGTACTGGTATCAAAGTTGGAAACCAGCACGTTGCGCTTGGTGATATCGAACAACGCCAGAGTGCCTGTCAGGCGGCCCGGCATGTCGAGCTTGGCGCCCAGTTCCCACGATTTGCCCTCCTCCGGCGCCACCGACGAGTCGAGCACCACATTGCCGACCAGCGGCGCGATAGTCGAGTTGGGCTTGAACGACTCGCTATAGCTGCCATAAAACGACAGTTGATCATCGACCTTGTAGACGATACCTGCATGCGGCACCCACGCCTGGCCATTGATGTCGGTGTTGGCCTTGAAAGGGCGGCCACGGCCAGCGTACTGGTCGAACTGCTGGAAGCGCGCACCAGCCACCAGGATCCAGTGATCATCCAGGTGCAGCGCGTCCTGCACGAACAACGCGTCGGTGCGCAGCTTGTCGGTCTGGTCGCTGTCACTGGCTTTGACGGTGGTGCCCTCCACTTCCTGCCCGTAGACCGGGTTCATATAGCTGAAGGTGGATTGGGCGGTCTGCCGGATCATGTCACCGCGGAAAATCTTGCGGTCCTCGTGATCGATGCCGAACAGCAGGTCGTTCTGCATCCCGGCCAGTTGCACATTACCGGCCAGGCTCAGGGTGGCGAACTGGTCACGGCTCATGGCGTTGTGGGTGCCGTCGATGCTGCGCGACAGCGTGCCGCTTTTTTCATTCACGCCGGTCACCCGCACCTGGCTGGCATCATAGGTTTCGCGGTTGAAGCTGTAGCCGAAGTGCAGCTTCCAGTCATCGGCAAACCGGTGGTCGACTTCCAGACGGTACAGGTCGGAGCGCCCTTCCATGTCGTTGAAGGGCTCGTCCAGGCGCCGCGTGGCAGGGATGTCCAGCGGGTGGCCGTTGTTGCCGAACGCCGTGCCACGGTCGAAGGGGTAGAGAAACTCGCGATGCTCGTAGGCCAGTACCACCTGGGTGTCTTCGCCCAGCCAGGCCAGCGACGGCGCTACCAGCGATTCGCGGTGCACGCCGTAGTTGCGCCAGTAGTCCTCATCTTCGTGGTCGACGATCAGGCGATAGGCGAAGTTGCTGTCGCCCAGCGCGCCGGTGCTGTCGAACCCGCCACCGCTGCCGTTCTTGCCGCTGCCGTAGGTCGACCCGCGCACGGTCAGGGCGTTGTACTGCTCGAGTTGCGGGCGCTTGCTGACCACGTTGATCACCCCGCCCGGGTCCTGGATGCCGTACAGCAGCGAGGCCGGGCCCTTGAGCACTTCGACCCGCTCGGTGCTGGCGTTGAGGCTGCGGCCCTGCACGATGGGCATGCCATCGCGCATGATCGAGCCGTCGCGGTTGTCGCCGAAGCCGCGCTTCATCACGGTATCGGAGGTGCCACCGAAATTGTTGCCCTGGGTGATGCCGCTGACATTGGCCAGAGCGTCATCAAGATTGCGTGGGGCCTGGTCACGGATGACCTGGGCCGGCACCACATTGATGGCCTGGGGGATGTCCTGGCTCGGGCCCTGCCCGCGCATGATCGAGGCGGTAGCCGGGGGCTGGTAGCTGTAGTCGTCCAGTTGCGAGGTCACGGTGATGGCCTGCAGGTTGAGGGCGCCGGAGGTGTCCACTGCTTCGAGGGTGAGCGTGCGTGCATCGACGCGGCGCCAGGCCAGCCCGGTAGTGCCCAGCAGCTGTTGCAGGGCCTGTTCGGCGCTGAACCTGCCGTTCAATGCCGGCGCCTGCACACCTGGCAGTTCCAGGGTGTAGACCACGCTCTGGCCGGTGGTGCGGCTGAAGGCGCTGAGTGCCTGGGCAAGGGGTTGCGCCGGCTGGGCGAAGGGGTACACCTGCTGTTGCTCGACGGCGCAGGCCAGGGGAGCGGCAGCGAATGCCGGGAACGCGGAAAGGCCGAACCAGAGAGGGACGCAACGCGGGGTGAACTTCATGGACGCTGACCTGTGAGAGGGATGTGACTGCGAATGAATCGCACTTCCACTCATTACACGGATGCCACGTCCTGTTACCTCACCCGTTGCCTGAAAAAATTTTTTCCCTGTGCCGGCCCCTTCGCGGGCACGCCCGCTCCCACAGGGACTGCACAAGTTTCGAATCCAGTGCAGTACCTGTGGGAGCGGGCGTGCCCGCGAAGAGGCCGGCACAGGCGACTAACGGATGACAGTCAACCGCCCCAGCAAAGTCTGCCGCGAAAAGCCCATCACCTTGCCCAGCGAATCCAGCGCCAGCAACGGCTCGGCCACGGGGAAACTGCCACTGACCTTGCGCTGCCCCAACTCATCCTCGAGCAACAGGATGCGCCCCGGGTAATAGCGCCCCAGGTCTTCGACCACCTGAGCCAGCGGCACCTGGTAGTAATTCAGCCAGCCCTGGCGCCAGGCCAGGCGGTTGTCACTATCCACCGCCAGGGTGTCGCCGACTTGGCCGGCAGCATAGGCCACCTGCTGGTTGGCCGTCAGTTCACGCGCTGCTGCGCCCGGCGCCGGGCTCACCGCCACCCGCCCGCTGCTCACAGTGACCTGGGCTCCCTCGTCCTGCTCGCGCACTTCGAACTGGGTGCCAAGCACGCGCACCTCGCCACCGGCAGCTTCCACTACGAACGGCGTGCCGGTATGCGTGACCTGGAAGTACGCCGCGCCATGCAACAACCGCACGCGGCGCTCGCCCTGCACAAAATCGACTGCAATCGCGCTCCCCGCATCCAGCGTCACCTGCGACTGGTCGGCCAAGGTCACCTGGCGAACTTGACCAGCACTGCTGTAGTCGGCCTGCAGGTCCTGCAGCCACAGGGCCGGGTGCCAACCACCGGCAACGCCCACGGCCAGTACCAGGCACGCAGCCACCGCCAGCGCCGCGACCCGCTGCCGCCAGGGGTGCCTGGCCGGTGGCGTGGCCATCGCATCCAGGTAACGTTGCAGGCTTTCCTGTTCTTCAGCGGCCAGGCGCGCCGCCGGGGCGGCGCTGTTCTGCCACAGCGCCTGGGCCTGGGCGTAGGCCTCACGGTGCCCAGGTTCGGCCAGCAGCCAGCGCTTGAACGCCGCGCCCTCGGCTTGCGCAGGCTGCTCGTTGATGCGGCTGAGCCATTGCAGTGCAGCCCGGGACTGCGCCTCGGTGATCGGCGGTAATCGGCTCATCGACGGGCACTCCCTGGCCGGCGTGGGGTGGACGCGGGCTCGGCAACACTCGCCTTGCACGCTTCGAGGGCGCGCATCATATGCTTTTCCACAGCACTCTGGGACAGTTGCATGGCCTTGGCGATCTCGCCGTACTTGCAGCCGTGGATACGGTTGAGCAGGAAGATCTGCCGGGTGCGCTCGGGCAAGGCGCGCAAGGCAGCGTCGATGCGCTGCAAGTCGTGATCGACCTCCACGGCCTGTTCCGGGGCCTGGGCCATGGCCGCTTCATCCAGCGGCAACACAGCTTCGGCTGCGCGCTCGCGGCTGCCTTCGCTGCGCAGGTGGTCGATGGCGAGGTTCCCGGCGCAACGCAGCAGGTAGGTATCCAGCGCCTCGACCTTGACCTCAGGGCGACGCCAGAAGCGCAGGAACAGCTCCTGGACCAGGTCCGATGCCGTGGCCCGGCAGCCTACCCGGCGGCTCACCAGGGCCTCCATGCGTGCCCGCTGGGCCTGGAACACCTGGACGAAGCGCGCACGCCCACCGCCGCTTTCGGCATCCGCCTCGATCATGTCGCCCGGCTCGCTCACCTGGTCACTCGGCGAACACGGCCAGCAACGGCCCCAGCACCACGCTGGCGGCGGCCAGGCCCAGCAACAGGCGGGGCTGGTATGGCAGGCCGAACACCCACAGGGTCACCCCGGCCATCATCACTGCGGTCCACTCCACCAAGCCATGGGCCCAGCCCCGCAGGTGCACGCTGAGCACCAGCGACAGCACCAGCAACAGCCAACCGGCGCTGCGCAACAGGCGCAACTGCCCGGGGCGCGGCTTGCGCCCGAGCAGGTCGACGAAGTGCTTCTCCATGGCCAGGCACAGGGCAACGAAGCCGGCGTAAGCGATCAGTGCATTACCCAGCATCAGCTCGCCTCCGCCGTCTCAGTGCTTGGCTTCCTTGCCGCACGAGGGGCCCGCATGGCCACAGCCTTCGGGCTGTGTAACATCTTGCCGGCCAACCAGGCCAGGAACAGGCCGGTGCCCAGCGCTGTCAGGTCGAAACCAGCCATGGCCCAGTCACCCGCAGGTAGCGAATGGTTCAGGCCCTGGCCGGTGGTCAGGCCGTTAAGCAGCGGCAGCAAGGCGAAGGCCAGCGCGCCCAGTGCCAGTTGCTCGCCCCATGCCCGCCGCCCACTGCGCAGAACGGCGTGCACCAGCGACAGGCCCCAGGCGCAGAAGAAGGCATTGACCTCCCAATCGGCGCGGCCTTCGACGCCCATCGGGATCAGGCGGTTGGCCCAGAAGAAGCCCGCCACGGCCAGCAACAGGCCGCTCATGCTGGCGATATTGAGCACCTCGACCAGGCGCAGTTCGCCCGGCAGGCGTTCGCTTCTGGCATGCTTGAGCTGGCGCTTGCCCAGCCACATCACCAGGCCGGTGCCAATCACCGCAGTACCGGCCACGCCAAAGAAGAAGTACAGCCAGCGCAGCCAGGGCCCGGCGAAATTGCCCATGTGCAGGCCAGCAAAGCTGAAGGCGGTCATCATTGCCCCACTCTCCGGTTTGCCCTGGCCCAGCAGAGCACCGCTGACGCCATCGAAGGTCCAGTTGGCGCTACGCCGGTAAGCCACGTGGTCGGCAGCCGATTGCGTGAAGGTAACGCGGGCATTGCTGTCGCCGGCATTTTCCACCTGGATACGGCCGATACGCGCGCCCGGTTGCAGGTCCTGCACCTTGGCATAGAGGCTCGGCAACGGTACCAGCGGCGCGGCCACATGGGCCGCCTTGGGCGCATTGTTACGGCCGAACAGTTCGTTGAAGTACTTGCCGGTGTCATTGCCGTAGCTGGCCATGATGCCCGCCGGCATCACCATGTACATGAACAACACCAGGCTGCTGTAGCTGATCATCAGGTGGAAGGGCAGCACCAGCACGCCAATGGCGTCGTGCCCGTCCAGCCAGGAGCGCTGGCCCTTGCCTGGACGGAAAGTGAAGAACTCCTTGAAGATTTTCTTATGGGTGATGATGCCGGTGACCAGCCCCAACAGCATGATGAAGGCGCACAACGTCGATAGCCATCGGCCGAAAGGGTGTGGCATCTGCAACTGGAAGTGGAAACGGTAGAAGAACTCGCCACCGCGACTGTCGCGTGCCGCCACCGGCTGCCCGGTCTGGGTATCAAGGGTCTTGGTGACGAAACCGCGTGGCCCGCCATTTGGGTCGCGATAACCCACGTTCAAGGCGGCCTCGCGTGCGTTGGGCATGCGGATCAGCCAGGTGCCCGAATGCCCGGCGTTGTCCTGCAGGTACCGCTGGGCCACCTCCAGGCTATGGGTCGGGTCCAATGCATGGCTGCGCACTTCTGGCTGCGACCAGTGGGTGATTTCTTCCTTGAAATACGACAGCGTGCCGGTGAGGAAGATGGCGAACAACAGCCAGCCGAAGATCAGGCCGGTCCAGGTGTGCAGCCAGGCCATGGCCTGGCGGAAGCCTTCTTTCATGGGGTTTTCATCCAGTATGCCAACCCGCTGATCACCCCCAGCAGCACGCTTGGCGCCAGTACGCCCAGCCAGGCGCGCAAAGCGCTGCGGCAGGCAAAGCACCAGATGAACGCCAGCAGGTAGAAAACGAATGACAGCAGCAGGCCGGTGAGCGTGGCATCGACCCGTGGCAGCGGCGCTACCAGGGAAATGCAGACGCTGGCCACGGACGCCAGCAGGTAGCCACCCAGCAGCGCGGCAAGGCTGCGTGACGTCACGGCCAGGCGATAGCTGAGCGAGAGACCGGCGGTTTTGCGCGTCATGTGCGATGGTCCGGGCGTTTTCGGGGCTGCAATAATAATGATTTCAATTCTCATAAGCAAAGGCCACGCGATGAGTCGCCTGCTGCCTTGAATGCAACAAGAAATTTATTTTCAAAAAGGGCTTGAATTCGTTTCGCCGTTGCCTGACCTTAGAGTCAAGAGACGCAGAAATACCAAGGGTCTCAGAGGCCTAGGCGCGTCTCCATGCGAGCAAGCTGAATAAGGATTGAATCATGCAAATCCAGGTCAACAGCAGCAACCATTTCGAAGGCAACGCCCGGCTCGACCAGTGGGTCCGCAGCACACTGCAGAACTCGCTGGAACGTTACGAAGACGACCTCACCCGCATCGAGGTCCACCTGCGCGACGAGAACGGCGCCAAGCCCGGACCGCATGACAAACGCTGCCAGATGGAGGCTCGCCCCAAAGGCCATCAACCGATTTCCGTGACCCACACCGCCACTTCGCTGGACCAGGCGGTCGATGGTGCCGCCACCAAGCTCAACCACGCGCTGGAACACTTCTACGGCAAACTGCGCAGCAAGCGCGGCGCCCTGGAACTGAGTGACCCAGACGCCTGATCGGCAACACAAGACGCCCGGCCTGATGCCGGGCGTTTTCGTTTGTATCGATCGATGGCGCTGAACCAACAGGTAATTTCCCCGGTCAACTTCTGCATTCATTCAGCGCAGAAGCATGACCATGAACAACCCATTCGAACGAATCAGTGCTGCATTCGCCCCCGAATACCGGGTCAACCTGAGCATTGCAAACCTCGACGGCAGCATCATGCTGACCCTGTCCGACGACGCTGGCGTGGTCGCCAAGCGCCTCATCACCCAGGCCCAGCGCAATGACCCGGTGCGCCTGCAGCGGGTGATCGACAGCATCCGCCTGGGCCTGGCCATCGAGCACAACCAGAACCCCCTTCAGGTGCTGGCCGCGCTGACCCGTGACGCCCGCCACGAGCCGCGCCTTTTCATCGCCAACTGAGGGCTACTTGCCCTCCTCCACTTCCTTGCCGCTGGCATCCAGTACCTTGGTCGAGGGGTAGCGGTACGAGGCGTAGCGCACCACCAGGATCGCGAACGCCAGCAACAGGATGCCACCGCACAGGTACAACAGCCCTACGTCCGGCGCCTTGTGGTGCGAGACGTCGCCGATCAGCAGGCGGGTCAGCGCGGTGATGGCCACGTACAGCAGGAAGCGGATCGGCATGTGGTTGGTCTTGAAGTAGATACCGACCATCGCCCCCAGCTCCAGGTAGATGAACAGCAGCAGGATGTCATCGACACTGACCCCGCCCTTGCCGAGCATGTCGAGGAACGTCATCACCGCCGCATAGGCGGTGATCGCGCCAATGCCGAACAGCGCCAGGTAATGGAATGCCTCGACGCACAGGTTTCCCAGCGAGTCGGCCGAGCCGTGCAGCCCCTTTCGCAGCTTTTCTGCCCATTTGATGTTCACGATGTTCCATTCCCCGATACGTCTTGAAGGATGATGCGTCACCGGTGTGACGCTTGTGCCATGCAGTTAAAGGGCCAGGCCCCTGCCTTGGAAGGCGACCGATTGCCGCAAGGCACCTTGAGGCGTGGCAAGTTGCCAGAAACACGACCATGCGCTGGGGAAAAATCAGATTTAACCCCTTCCTTGTAGGGCATTTCCCAAAGATACTCCCTGCCATTGTGGTGTTCGGGGATGAGCACTAGTCTCGGATCGTCGCTGCCAAACAGCGACCGGCTTTGATTTGATGATGACCTCAATGCATGAGCTGGAGACGTTGCGGGCTTTGCTTGAGTCGGCACTGGTTCAGGTGCAGATGCCCGCTGAGCCTCGGAGTTTGCACTGAGGTTTGAGTGTTGCGTTGTCTGGGCTGGCCTCTTCGCGGGTAAACCCGCGAAAGTGCCCGGATGGCCAGGCGCTGATGGATGATGCTGAGTTGGGCATGAAGCAGTAAGCGCTCTGCACCACGCTACAATTTCTGCTTGCGAAGCAATCAACATTGCCATTACTGTATATAGATACAGCAAATCGAAACGCAACCAGCAAAAGGCATAGAGGTGATGAATGGCCGTCGAAGTGGTGTACCGCAGCAGCCGCGACCCGGAGCGCTTGTTCATGGATAAGGCCGAAGCAGACCGTCACGACAAGATGCTCGAACTGGCCGAGCGCCTGGCCGAAGTACTGCACAAGGCAGTGCCCTCGCTGAGCGAGAAACAGGTCGAGGAAGCCGGTATCTACATGGCCAAAAACCGCGATGTGTTCGCCCGGGCGTTCAAGAGCCAGCCGGATGCGCTGGCCGAGTTGCTCGAAGCGCCAGCGGCCGAGTAATTGCCTGCACTGGCCTCATCGCCAGCAAGCTCCACGGGGGTACATGGCTTGCTCCATTGCTCAGGTCACCTCATTACCCTGTAGGAGCAGCCTTGTGCTGCGAAGAGGGTAGTTGAGCAACAGATATTCTTCGGCAGTAATGGCCTCTTCGCAGCGCAAGGCTGCTCCTACAAGTCGGCGCGACAGGGGTGGGCGCTGGCTTGCCGGCGATAGGGCCAGTGCAAGAACACAAATTACATCAGCCGTAGAGCAACCGCTCCGCCAACATCTGCGCCACCCGCGCCGGCGAGCGCTTCTCTGCCTGTGCATGGCCAAACACTTCGGTCAGCCGTGAAGGTATCCGCGCCAGGTGCGCGGTGATGGTGCCCAGGTCTTCGCCACGATGGGTAAGTGCCACGTAGATCAACCCACCGGCATTGATCACGTAATCGGGCGCATACAGTATCCCGCGCGACTCCAACTGGTCGGCTACCTGCAAGGTGGTCAGCTGGTTGTTCGCCGCCCCCGCCACGGCCGCACAACGCAACTGCATCACGCTCTGCCCGTTCAACACCGGCCCCACACCGCAAGGGGCAAAGATGTCGCAAGGGGTGCTGATCAACGCATCGTTGGTCACCGGATGGGCATTGAACTGCTCCACCGCCAGCCGCACTCGTCCAGGGTCCAGATCGCTCACCAGCAGGTCCGCCCCTGCCGCATGCAGCTGCTCCGCCAGCGCATAACCGACATTGCCCAGCCCTTGCACCGCAACCCGCAGCCCTTGCAGGTCATCACTGCCAAGGCGGAACGAAGTGGTGGCACGAATGCCAGCAAAAACCCCCATCGCCGCATGCGGTGAGGGGTCACCCGAGGCCGTGGTGCTGGTCACATGCGGTGTGCTCTGGGCAATGCAGTCCATGTCCAGGGTCGAGGTGCCGCTGTCCACGGCGATGATGAAGCGCCCTTGCAAGGTGTCGATGAAGCGGCCAAAGGCCTCGAACAGCGCGGCACGGTTTTCCACATGCGGGTTGCGCATGATCACCGCCTTGCCGCCCCCCAATGGCAGGCCAGCCAGCGCCGCCTTGTAGCTCATACCCTGGGCAAGGCGAATGGCGTCTGTCATGGCGCTTTCATCATCGGCATAAGGCAGGTAGCGGCAACCGCCCATGGCGGGGCCCAACTGCTCGCTGTGGATCACCACCACAGCCTTCAGGCCGGTAGGCGGATCGGTGAACAAGTGCAGCGACTGGGTACGGGTGCTTTGCATCAGCGCGAACATCGACAGGCTCCCCTACGAGGTGCTCTTTCCAGTATAGGCACGGCCCTTGGGCTGGTAGCGCCGCCGGACCACTGGACGAAACCGCGCGCCACGGCTAATACTCAAACGTGTGTGGAGAAGCCCCATGAAGCCACGTCAAGCCTGCCTGGCCTGCCTGGAACGCGAGCCCGTCGCCCTGCTGGAAGCCGCATTATGGATTGCCGCCGAGCACGACCGAAGCGTCGAGCCCGCGGCCAGCCTTGCCAAGCTGCATGACCTGCAGCGTGAGATAAGCACCAATCTGCCGATGCTGCCGCTGTGCGAACTGGCACAGCCACTGCTGCGCCAACTCAATGCCCTGGGCTTCCAGCAGGATGAATATCACCCGCTGCGCCCGCATGCCGCGATGATGGACAAGGTGCTGCAACGCCGCCGTGGCCAACCACTGACACTTGCCATCCTCGCCCTGGAACTGGCCCGGCGTCTGTCCATACCCCTTGAGGGCGTAGGCTTCCCTGGCCATTTCCTGCTGCGCGTGCCGGGTGCCGATCACCTGCTTGACCCCTGTGGCGGCCGGCGTCTCTACCCCAACGACTGCCGTGAGCTGCTGGCTCGCCAGTTCGGCCCGCATGTAGCGCTGACTGCCGAACACATGCGCAGTGCCAGCCCGCTGCAGATGCTGCAACGCCTGTCACGCAACCTGCGCCAGTTGCATATAAGCAACGACAACCACCTGGCGGCACTGATCGATGCCGAGCGGGTCATGCAACTGGGCCCGGTGCAGGTCAGCGACTATGTGACTCGCGCTTCGCTATACCAGCATCTGGATTGCCCGCAGGCCGAGCGCTTTGATCTGGAGCATGCGTTATTGCTGACAGAGGACCCGGTCCAGCGCCTGAAGCTTTCCGAACGTATCGGCAAGCTTCCGGCGGCGAACCGTTCCATTCACTGAGCCGGGCTGTCCGGCTGCAGGGCGGGGTGGGCCTGGGCGAACGCCGCGTGCTCGGCCGCAAGGGCGGCAACCCGAAGGATGCGCGGGAAACTGTCGAGGTCGATGTTGAAGCGTTCGGCCGCGTACAACTGCGGGATCAGATAGACATCCGCCAGGCCCGGCTCATCGCCGAAGCAGAAGCCATGATCGCCTATCAGTTGCTCAACTGCCGCCAGCCCTTGGCTGATCCAGTGACCAATCCACTGGTTGACCTGGCTTTCGTCCTGGCCGGCCTGGCGCAGCCGGTTGAGCACGCTTACGTTGTGCAGCGGGTGGATGTCGCAGCCGATGATCGCCGCCACGCCCCGTACCTTGGCGCGCGCCTCGGCCGCAGAAGGCAGCAGCGCGGGCTGTGGATAAACCTCCTCCAGGTACTCGATGATCGCCGGCGACTGCACCAGCAGCTCACCGCCATCGGTGCGCAAGGCCGGCACGCGGCCCTGCGGGTTGACCGCGACATAGCCCGAACCGCGCTGCTCACCCTGCAACAGGTTGACCGGCACGGACTGGTAGGCCAGCCCCTTCAGCGCCAGGGCAATGCGCACCCGGTAGGACGAGGTGGAACGGTAATAGGTGTACAGCTCCATGCCCGTGCCTCCTCAGTTGGCCGCGATGACCGTGCCGCGGCATTCACCGAAACCGATGCTGGCCACGCCATCACGCACGCAGCGGGCACGCAGGATGATCTCGTCGCCGTCTTCGAGGAACTTGCGCACCTCGCCACTGGCCAGTTCCACCGGGTGCTTGCCCCCTTCGGTTATCTCCAGCAGGCTGCCGAACGAACCTGGAGTGGCGCCCGACAGCGTGCCCGAACCGAACAGGTCGCCCGGTTGCAACTGGCAGCCGTTGACGCTGTGGTGCGCGACCAGCTGCGCCACGGTCCAGTACATGCTGCGGGTGTTGCTCAGGGTCAGGCGGTGCGGGGCAAGATCCTGCTCGCGCATGCGCTCGGTCAGCAGCAGTACCTCAAGCTCAATATCGAATGCACCAGCGGCCTGGTCGCGCTTGTCCAGCAGGTACGAAAGTGGCTGCGGGTCGCCTTCCGGGCGTGAGGGCTGGGCACAACGGAACGGCTCAAGCGCTTCGGCGGTAACTACCCAAGGCGAGATGGTGGTGATGAAGCTCTTGGACAGGAACGGCCCCAGCGGCTGGTATTCCCAGGCCTGGATATCGCGCGCCGACCAGTCGTTGAGCAGGCACAGGCCAGCCACGTGCTCGGCGGCATCGCCTACCGGGATCGCCTGACCAATGTCGTTGCCCTGGCCGATCCAGATACCCAGCTCCAGCTCGTAGTCCAGGCGCGCGCAGGGGCCGAAGCTTGGCTCGGTGTGCCCGGCCGGCAGCGTCTGGCCCTTGGGCCGGCGCACATCGGTGCCGGACGGGCGGATGGTCGAGGCACGGCCGTGATAACCGATCGGCACGTACTTGTAGTTGGGCAGCAGCGGGTTGTCGGGGCGGAACAGCTTGCCCACGTTCTTGGCGTGCTCGATGCCCACGTAGAAGTCGGTGTAGTCACCGATCTGCGCCGGTACATGCAGCTGGCAGGCGCTGGCCGGGTACAGGGCGGCCTGCAGTGCCGCCTTATGTTCACTGTGTTCGCCCAGCAGCACCAGCAGGCGCTCGCGCAGGGCGACGCGGGCACCGCGGCCGAGGGCGAAGAATGCGTTCAAGACCCCACCACGGGTGGCCTCGACCGCGGCCTTGGCGGCACCGTCGAACAGGCCTGCGGCCAGCACCGCCTCCAGGTCGAGGATCGCGTCGCCGATGGCCACGCCACAGCGCTTGGCTTCACCCGGCCGGCTGAAGATGCCCAACGGCAGGTTCTGCAGCGGGAAGTCGCTGTGCCCGTTGGCGTGCTCGACCCAGCTACGGGCAATGGCGGTCTGATTCATGGGTTATCTCCGGTTCGGGTTGAAGGTGCTCGGCAAGGTGGCCCAGCAACTATCGTAGTCGGCCTGCAACTGCGGGCATTCAAGGGCTTGCAGGCTCGGGCGCAGCACCTGGCTGGTCTCGAACATGAAGGCCATGGTGTTGTCGATCTTGTGCGGTGCCAGGTCGGCAGCAATAGCCTTTTCGCAGGTTTCGGCGTCGGGGCCATGGGCGCTCATAACCCCGTGCAGCGAGGCGCCACCCGGCAGGAAGCCCTCGGCCTTGGCGTCGTAGGCACCATTGATCAGGCCCATGAACTCGTTCATCAGGTTGCGGTGGAACCATGGTGGACGGAAGGTGTTCTCGGCCACCATCCAGCGTGGCGGGAAGATCACGAAGTCCATGTTGGCCATGCCATGCACGCTGGTCGGCGAGGTCAGCACAGTGAAGATCGACGGGTCCGGGTGGTCGAAGCTGACCGTACCGATGGTGTTGAAGCGACGCAGGTCGTACTTGTACGGCACGTTGCTGCCATGCCAGGCGACCACGTCCAGTGGCGAGTGCTGCAGTTCGCAGGCCCAATGTTCGCCCAGGAACTTCTGCACCAGCTGCACCGGGCCATCGGCCTCTTCGTAGCGCGCCACAGGGGTGAGGAAGTCGCGCGGGTTGGCCAGCCCGTTGCTGCCGATCGGGCCCAGGTCCGGGATGCGCAGCGGCGCGCCGTGGTTTTCGGCGATATAGCCGCGGGCCTCGCCGTCGAGCAGTTCCACCCGAAACTTCATGCCACGCGGGATGACCGCGATTTCCAGCGGCTCGACTTCCATCACCCCCAGTTCGGTGGCAATGCGCAGGCGGCCCTGTTGCGGCACCAGCAGTAGTTCACCGTCGGCGTTGAAGAACACCCGCTCCATCGACCGGTTGGCGCGGTAGATGTAGATGCTCACGCCGGCCGGTTTTTCCGCAGCGGCGTTGGCCACCATGGGCAGCCAGCCCTCGATGAAATCGGTCGGTTCGTCGGGGATCGGCTGGGGGTTCCAGCGCAGGCGGTTGGGGGTGATGGCCCCCAGCGGGCCGGTCAGCGGCTGGCGCGCCAGGCGCTCGAAACGGGGATGCAAGGCAGATGGGCGAATACGGTACAGCCACGTGCGGCGCAGTTCGCTGCGGGTCATGGTGAACGCCGTCCCCGAGAGCAGCTCGGCGTACAGCCCATAGGGCGCCTTCTGCGGCGAGTTCTGCCCGACCGGCAAGGCCCCTGGCAGCGCTTCGCTGGCAAACTCGTTGCCGAAGCCGCTGAGGTAGTGAAGGTCGGGTGACGTATCGCGATTCATCGATGCCTCCGGGCTCTGGCCGAGCCGTTGCTGGCAGCTGGCTGCTGGCCCGGGGCGGGGTGGCAGCGCGTCTGCATTGTTTTTATCGTAATCAGATTACGAATAACGTAATTTGCTACGGGCAATGCGTCAAGCTATAAAGGCGCGACTCGAAGAATCCGGAAGAAGATGTCCATGGCAAAAGCCAGCTCCCCCGCCGACAACGGCAAGCAGAAAGTCCGCTCGGCGGAGGTCGGCACCGACATCCTGAAGGCTCTTGCCGAGCTCTCCCCGTCCACCTCCCTGTCGCGTCTGGCGGAACATGTGCAGATGCCAGCGAGCAAGGTGCACCGTTACCTGCAGGCGTTGATCGCCAGCGGTTTTGCCGAACAGGATGCGGCCACCAACCATTACGCCCTGGGGCGCGAGGCTCTTCGGGTAGGGCTGGCGGCGCTGGGCAGCATCGATGTGCTGAAGATTGCCGCGCTGCCATTGTCACAGCTGCGCGATGAACTGAACGAGAGCTGCTTCGTTGCCGTATGGGGCAACCAGGGCGCGACAGTGGTCAGCATCGAGCCGGCAGTACGCGCGGTCACGGTGGTAACGCAGATCGGCTCGGTTCTGCCGCTGCTCACTTCGTCCACCGGGCTGGTGTTCGCCGCCTATCTTCCCGAGCGCGAGACCGTGGAGTTGCGTGACCGGGAACTGGCCGCCCTGCAGCACAGCGCCGCCGACTACCAGGCAGTACTGGCGGGCATTCGTGAACGTGGCCTGCACCATGTGCACGGGCTGTTGATGCCGGGCGTGGATGCGCTGTCGGCCCCGGTGTTCAATGCCATGGGGCAGATCGCCGCGGTGATGACGGTGGTCGGGCCGACCTCGATCTTCCATGCCGACGAGCATGGTCCGGCGGCGCAACGGTTGCTGGCAGCAGCACGGGAAACCAGCTGGCGCATGGGCTATTCGCCCGCCGACTGAGCGCCTTCGGCACTATTGCCCGATACGTAAAGGTGAATGTCATAAGCGGCTATTTTTCCTGCAGGATCAGGCGCTTATTCTTAACTCACTGGCCGGCATGAAGGGCTCTCCCCCCCGCCTTTCAGGCCTGCGAGGTTCACCGACGTAGATTTTGAAGCTCCTTGATCTGACGTCTCGATTGGCCGCTGCGGCTTGCAGCGGCCTTTTTTATCTGCCCTGAAAATTTCCGTCGCCTGTGCTGGCCTCTTCGCGGGCTTGCCCGCTCCCACAGGGATATCACCAAGCCTGAGGGCAGTGATATCCCTGTGGGAGCGGGCAAGCCCGCGAAGAGGCCAGCACAGGTAGTACAAAGCTCAGCCCAGCGGATACTTCTGCAAGTTGGCCATCATCTGCTGCAACGCCTGCAAGCTGTCCTGTGGGTGCACTGCCCCGTCGAAGTCGCCAATCCGTGCCCAGTTCTCCGCCACCTGCTCCGGAGTAAAGCCTTCACGCGGATCGAAGCCTACCCCCAGGCTGCGCTCCCAACGCACCTTGCCCACCCAACCGCCACCCACTTCGAACAGCTCACCACTGCCCTGGCACTGCTCGCTGCCCAAATACACCACCAGCGGGCTGACCAGCTCAGGCTTGAGCCGCTCGAACACCTGGGGCGGGATCAACCCTTCGGTCATGCGGGTGCCCCCCGTGGGGGCGATGGCGTTGACCAGGATGCCGTGCTTGCGCCCTTCGATCGCCAGGGTACGTGTCAGCCCATACAGGCCCAGTTTGGCCATGCCGTAATTGGCCTGGCCGAAGTTGCCGTAGATGCCGGACGTGGAAGCGGTGAAGATCACCCGCCCCCAGTTCTGCTCGCGCAGGTGCGGCCAGGCGGCGCGGGTGACCTTGTAAGCCCCCTCGACATGCACCTGATACACCTGCTCCCAGTCGCTGTCTTCCATCTTGTGGAAGGTTTTGTCACGCAGGATGCCGGCATTGTTCACCAGCACATCGACCCGGCCGAAGCTGTCCAGGGCCTGCTCGACAATACGCGCGCCGTGGCTGACCGAATCATGGTTGGCAATGGCACTGCCCCCGGCAGCGCGGATCTCCTCTACTACCCGGTCGGCGGCGGAGGCGCTGGCACCTTCACCGTGGGTGGACCCGCCGAGGTCGTTGACCACCACCCGCGCACCACGGGCAGCGAACAGCAGCGCATGGGCACGGCCCAGGCCGCCCCCGGCTCCGGTGACTATCACCACGCGATCTTGCAGACAGACAGGCTCGCTCATGCTCATGGCTCCAGGCAGGTTCAGGTAGGCCGAGTGTCCGCCGCCAGCGGCGGGCGGACAATCAAGCTCACGCAGGCTGAATGCCTGGCAATAACGCAGCACGATGGTTATGGGGCCGCTTTGCGGCCCATCGCCGGCAAGCCAGCTCCCACACCAACCGCGCCGGCCTCCAGGCATGCGCTGTACCTGTGGGAGCCGCCTTGCCGGCGATGAGGCCCTGTCAGGACCACGCCACTTTCTGCTGGAAACAGCTCAGCGGTTGTTCACGAAAGGCCAGGTAATGGCGTAGCACCTGCACCGGCGCTTCGGTATGCGGGTAATGGCCGATGCCCTGCAACTGCACGGTGTCCGGCTCCGGCACCAGTTGCCGGTAGCGCTCCACCATGTGTGCGCCGGAAAGCGGGTCGTCCACGCCATTGATGAAACGCAGCGGCACGCCTTCGTGCTGCATCGCGCCAACCCAGCGGTCCCGGTGCAACCTGCGCTCTGGCATATAACCCACCAGCTTGTGCAGGATGCGCGTGCCACGGTTGGCGGCTATCAGGCTCCAGAAGTCATCCAGCGCACTTTCACTAGGGTGGGTGCAAGGGCCGTAGACCTGGGTCACGTTGCGCACCAGGTCGTCGCGACCGAACGAGCGCCCTACCAGCCAGCCCAGGCGGCTGAGCAACAGCTTCTGTACCAGCAGCATGCGGCAGCTTTCGGGGAACAGCCCGCTGTTCAGGAACACGCAGCTGGCAATGCTGGCGCGCTGTTCATGATGCCGCGCCAGCATTTCCTGGGCCACACTGCCGCCGTAGTCATGGGCCAACAGATGCACCGGCTGGTCGACCTTCAGCTCGGCGAGCAAAGCCTGCTGCAGGTCGGCCTGCTCCATCAGGCTATACACGTGATCGACCGGTTTGGCCGAATCGCCAAAGCCGAGCATGTCACAGGCGATAACCCGGAAGCGCTGGGCCAAAGGCCCCCAAAGGTAGTGCCAATCCCAGCTGGCGGTGGGGAAACCGTGCAACAGAAGCAGGGGCTCTCCTTGCCCTGCGGTCCAGTAACGGATGCTCTGGCCCCGGAAGCTGAAACTCTGTCCCCGGGTACGCCAGACGCACAATGGAATTTCGGCCATGGGCATCAGAACGGTCCCGGTGAAGTGGTGTTGGCGGAATAGAGCAAGGCTGCGGTCATTGCATGTCACCTCGGCACTTACATGTGCTCTCTATGTCGAGGCTGAGTCTAGCCAGCAGCCCATGGGCTGGAACTTGCGTTGCCAGCCAGCTTGATGACTTGGCGAGTCAGTGGCACGAACGGTCAGAGCAGCACAGCCAGCAGCGGTGCCGCGAACAGGTTCAACAGCCCGGTCAGGACCATGACCAGGCCGGCCACCGAACCCTCCTCCCGGCCTACCTCCTGTGCCCGGCTGACACCGGCACCATGGGCGCCCACACCGAACAGCGCGCCCCGCGCCAGCGGCGTGCGCAACGGCAACCAGCGCAGTAGCACGCCGCCGAGCATGGCGCCCAGTACGCCGGTGAACATCACGAACACCGCCGTGAGCTCCGGTACGCCACCCAGGTCATGGGCCAGTGGCATGGCAAAGGGCGTGGTGATAGAACGCGGCACCAGCGACAGGCTGGTCGCGCTGTCCAGCGCCAACATATGAGCCAACCCCCAGGAACTGGCGATCGAAGCGCTACTACCGGCGACCATACCCATCATCAGTGCCGGCCAGTGGCGCGCCAGCATGGCCCGTTGCTGCCAGATCGGCACCGCAAATGCCACGGTCACCGGGCCAAGCACACTCATCAGCCAGTGGGTGTTGCGGGCGTACTCGGCATAAGCGGTGTGCAGCGGCACGGCCACCGCCAGCAACAGTACCGGCACCAGGATCAGCGGCGACAGCAGGTAGCGCCCGCTGCGCCGGTACAGCCAGCGGCTGCCCAGGTACGCCAGCAAGGTCAGGGCCAGCCAGAACAGCGGCATGGGTTCAAGGCTCATGGCGCAACCTCCAGCGGCACACCAGTTCCACAGTCAACGCGGTCACCACCATTACCGTCAGGGTGCTCACGGCAATCACCAGCAGGATGCGCCAGCCCTCGTCACGGATCAGAGCGCCATAATCGAGCAGGCTCATCAGCGCCGGAATGAAGAACAGCAGCATCTCAGCCATCAGCCAGCCTGCGCCCAGTTGCAGCATGGCTGGCTTGAGCACACCTGAGGCAAACAGCAACAGCAGCAATGCCAAGCCCATCACTCCGCCAGGAATCGGCCAGCCCAACCAAGTGGCAAGCTGGCCACCGAGCAGGAACAGAGCACAGAGGATCGCCAGCTCGACGAGCAGGCGCAGGGCTTTTTTCAACAACGCAGGTTTCATGGGGGGGTCCTCTACAGGCCCTCATTTTAAGTTTTGGCTGCCTAGGCCAGAAGCGAATTGTTAGACTGAACAACATTCCAGAATGGAATTGTGATCATGGAATTCAAACAGCTGCGCAGCTTTATCGAAGTGGTCCACCGCGGCGGTTTTACCCAGGCCGCGCAGACCCTGCACATCAGCCAGTCGGCGGTGAGCAAGCAGGTGGCTCAGTTGGAGCAAGATGTGGGCCAGCCGCTGCTGGAGCGCCAGGCCTCGCAGTTGCACCTGACCGCTGCCGGGCGCATCGTCCTGGAGCGCGGCGAAGCCTTGCTGCGTCAACGTCAGGCATTGCTCGGCGAACTGGACGACCTCAGCCAGATGAGCCGCGGCGAACTGCGGCTGGGCCTGCCGATGCTGGGCAGCGACGCGCTGTTCGCCGGGTTGTTCGCCGAATATCGGCGGCGTCACCCGAACATTGCAATCCACTTGCTAGAAGGTGGCAGTCGCAGCATCGAACAGGCGGTCAGAAGTGGCGAACTGGAACTGGGAGGCAGCCTGACGCCCAGTGACGAGGCGTTCGACTACCAGCCGTTCTGCAACGAGCCAATGGATGCACTGTTGCCTGCCGGGCACGAGCTGGCAGGCCAGGAAGCGGTAGATCTGTGGCAGCTGGCCGATACCCCGTTCCTGCTTTACCAACGCAGCTTCGTGCTCAATGACCGGCTGCTGAAGGCGTGCCAGCAGCAGGGTTTTACCCCCAAGGAAGGCGGTCGCAGTGGCCAGGCGGATTTCCTCACGGCGCTGGCAGCGGCGGGCCAGGGTGTGGTGTTGCTGCCCCGTGTGGTGGCGAAAGCGCTGGGGCGCCCCGGTGTGGTGCGCCTGCCCCTTCGCTCACCGGCGGATTTGCGTTGGGATATCGCGTTCATCTGGCGGCGCGGGGCGTATCTGTCACGGGCGGCGCAGGCGTGGTTGTCTTTACTACGCAAACATCACGGCTGACGCGATCCCTGTAGGAGCGGCCTTGTGTCGCGAAAGGGCTGCAAAGCAGCCCCAGCAATATCTGCTGCGCTGCCGAATCCAGGGGCTGCTTTGCAGCCCTTTCGCGACACAAGGCCGCTCCTACAAGGGCTCGCGTGAAGCCTCGAGTCAGGCCTTCAGTGCTTGAACAAGCTCAGCCAACCAAGGCTCTGCATCCGCCTCCGGAGTCACCGTCTCGCTGGCATCCAGGCGCAACATCGGTTGCACTTCGCGCACGCCCAGTTCGGCAAAAAGTTCGCGCATCTGCTCGCCACCACCGCAATAGGTATCGCCATAACTGCTGTCGCCCAAGGCAATCACCGCACCCGGCAGACCACGCCAGGCCGCAGGCAGGGTATCGCGAATGCTGCAATACAACGGCATGAGGTTGTCCGGCAGTTCGCCCATGCCAGTGGTCGAGGTCACGGCCAGCAAGGCGTCGGGGGCGAAACCTTCAAGGTCCTGCAAGGTGGCGCGCGCCGCATGCCAGACCTCCAGGCCCGCAGCCTTGAGCAGCGATTCAGCGTGACGGGCGACTTCTTCGGCGGTGCCGTAGACCGATCCGGAAATAATGGCGACTTTCATCGGGTAGTGGATTCCGAAACTGAGTGAAAACGTAGGATACTAGCATCCGGCGCTGGCAAAAGGCCGCCTCTACCAAAGTCACCATCCTAAGCCCTGCTTCGCACCCTTGTTTATTCAATGGCCCGAACATGATCAACGCGCAACTACTGCAATCCATGGTCGATGCGTCCAATGACGGCATCGTGGTCGCCGAACAGGAAGGCGACGACACCATCCTCATCTACGTGAACGCGGCCTTCGAACGCCTGACCGGCTACAGCCGTGACGAAATCCTCTACCAGGATTGCCGCTTCCTGCAGGCCGACGACCGCGACCAGCTTGGCCGCGCCCGCATCCGCAAGGCCCTGGCCGAAGGCCGACCGTGCCGCGAAGTGCTGCGCAACTACCGCAAGGATGGCAGCGCTTTCTGGAACGAACTGTCGATCACCCCGGTAAGGCACGACGCCGAACAGCGCACCTACTTCATCGGTATCCAGAAAGACGTCACTCGCCAGGTCGAACTGGAGCGGGAACTGGCGCAACTGCGCGTTCGTCCGAAACCCGACGAACGCACCTGAACCAAGTACGCCACGCACGGTCAATCCCGTTGAAGAAATCGCCATCGAGTTCGATCATGCAAGCAGAAGCGCTCCTGACCCAGGACGAGCTGGATTTCATACAGAACATGCAGCATTCGCCGCAGTTGAACCTGGCCGACCCCATGTCGAGCCTGCTGGTCAATGGCGACCGCCGCATCCAGAGCTTGCTCACCCGCTTGGTGGCCAACGAGCAGGTAACCCTGCAGGCCCAGTTCAACAACCAGCAAATCAGCTTCCCGCTGCAACTGGTGGAAGACGAGTTCCACGCCCTGCACCTGCAACTGGGCTCACCGGAAATCTACGAGGACGGCCCCATGCTGCGCCCCTGGCGCCTGTCGATGGAGAAGCCGAGCGCACTGCTCGATGCCCATGGGCAGGAAACTGGCCTGTGGGTTCGCGAGATCTCGTTCAAGGGTACATTGCTGGAAGTCCGTGGCCTGCCAGCGGCACCAGCCCACTTCGAATTGCGCTTCGCCCCTGATGGCATCCCCCCCATCGAACTGCATGGCGTGCTGGGCCGGCGCATCGGCCCGGACCTGGCAGCCTACGACCTCAGCCAAAGCCCGGCCGAAGAGATCGAACGCCTGCGCGACTACATCCTCCAGGCCCATCGCCGGGCCCACCCCGAGCTACACACTCAGGTATCGAACTGACCGGCCAGAAACTGCCGCAAACGCTGGCGCATCACGCTACCCTGCGCACCCAGGCAAGCGATCGGGCTGCCAGCCAGGCTGTCCTGTGCCAGTTCCGCCGCTTCACCCGCCAGTAACAACGGGCACTCCAGCCCAGCCACCAGGCGCGTCAGCCGCCGTGTGAGCTCCGTCGTGGGCGGCTGATGGGAAAACAGCACCAGGGCATCCGGTTTCAGGCGTTCGCAGACCAGTGCCAGTTCTGCCAGCGGCTGCGCGCTCGCCAGTGGCGTCACGCCAACTTCATCGCAGCCCAAGGTCAGGCTGGTCACCAGCAAATCCAACTCGTGGCACTGCCCCGGCAATGGCGCCAGCAGCACCATGCGGCTGCGCGGCGCGCGGGCGAGTTGCAAGCGGGTATACACCCGGCCACGCAGGAACTGATCGAGGAACAGCCACTCGCTGGCCTGCCCGTAGCCGCCCTGACCGGCCGCCAGGTCATGCCACACAGGCATGAACACTTCACTGAATACCTGGTCCAGGGTGCAGGCGGCAAATACCTCGTCGAACAGGCGGTCCAGGCCGACAAGGTCAAAACGTTGTAACGCCTGGCGAATTTGCTGCTGCCAGCGCCCCCATGCGCCAGTCGCGACACCTGCCTGCCCGGCACGGGCATGGTCGCGCGCGAGGATGCTGGCAACCTTGCTTACCGCAACGCCGCGCTCCAGCCAGCCAAGGATGCGGCGGATGTCATCGATGTCGGCCTGGGAATACAGGCGGTGGCCGCTGTCGGTGCGGGTAGGCTGGATCAGACCGTGGCGGCGCTCCCAGGCGCGCAAGGTCACGGCATTGACGCCAGTCAGGCGGGAAACCTCACGGATCGGAAACAGGTCCTGCGCGAGGCCCGCATCGATTACCGGATTCAGTCCCTGTTCGTTCATCTGCACGGGGTTCCCTGTGTGTCCAAGTTGAACACCTAGTCTACTACGGCAATACCAGGCGCTGGGGCGCAACCGTTTGCCGGCTTACAGTTGCCGAAGATCGCAGATGGGCGATAATCCGCGCCCGATTCTTGCATGCATGCCTGTGTCGCCCACCACCCCGGGCCACTCAGCCAAAGGGGCCGGCTACCCGCCAGCCCCGTTGCCAGGAGATACACGATGTCTACCCCACCCGTCACCTTGATGGTGTCGCGCCGCGCCGCCCATGGCCGCTACCAGGACCTGCTGGCCTGGCTGCATGAAGGCGAGCAGCTGGCCACCGACTTCCCCGGCTACCTTGGCTCGGGCATCCTCGCGCCACCCCGCGACAGCGACGAATTCCAGATCATCTTCCGTTTCAGCGACGAGCCGACTCTGCATGCCTGGGAACATTCCGCCTCGCGTCGGGCCTGGTTGCAACGCGGCAACGGCCTTTTCGAACGCCCCAAGGAAGCGCGCGTGAGCGGCATCGACGACTGGTTTGGCACCAACATGGTGCAAAAACCACCACGCTGGAAGCAGGCTGTGGCCATCTGGCTGGCCTTCTTCCCGGTCTCGCTGGTGTTCAACCTGGTGTTCGGCCACTGGCTCGCTGCGCTGGACCTGGTACCACGGGTATTGCTCAGCACCCTGGGCCTGACGCCGGTGATGGTCTACCTGTTCATCCCCCTGTCCACCCGTCTGCTGGCCGGCTGGCTGCATGCGTCCCCCGCCCCTGCCGGCGCCCTGCGCAGCCGCTGAGGCCAGGCCGTACACGCGGTAGACAGTTCGGGTATGCTGGGCGGCAACCAAAGGACAGACAAGTTGACCGCCCCGAACATGAACAGCCCCATTCTCGTTACCGGAGCCAGCCAGCGCGTCGGGCTGGCCCTGGCCCTTGAACTGGCGCAGGCCGGCCATACGGTGGTCAGTGCCAGCCGCAGCGTCCAGCCACAAGCGGCTCACCCGAACATCGTGCAGTTCCAGGCTGACCTGTGCCAGCTGGCCGATCGACAGGCCCTGATCGACTACTTGCACAACCATTACGACGGCCTGCGCGCGATCATCCACAACGCCTCGTTGTGGCTCGACGATGGCCTCGACAACCTCGAGACCATGTTCCGCCTTCACGTCGAAGCGCCCTACCACCTCAACCTGGCCTTGGGCGACCTGCTGGCCAAGGTGGAAAAGGCCGACATCATCCACATTTGCGACGAAACCTCTTCGCGCGGCAGCAAAAGCCACATCGGCTACGCCGCGACCAAGGCCGCGTTGCAGAACATGGTGCTGTCTTTCGCCGAAAAATATGCGCCCAAGGTGCGTGTGAACGGTATCCTGCCCGGGCTGCTGATCCTCAAGGAAGGGGGTGACGAAACCTACCGCCAGCAGACCCTGAAAAAGGCCCTGCTGGAGTTCGAACCCGGCGCCGGCCCGCTGATCGAGACGGTCAAGTACCTGCTCGCCAGCCAGTACAGCACCGGCAGCCAGGTGGTCATCAACGGTGGCCGCCACCTGAAGAACCGCATGACCTGAGAGAAGCCCATGACCCCACAGCAACAGCTCGAACTCGAGGCCGCCGCGTTCCGGCGCCTGGTCGAACACCTGCAGAAGCGCACCGACGTGCAGAACATCGACCTGATGAACCTGTCCGGCTTCTGCCGCAACTGCCTGTCCAAGTGGTACAAGGCCGCGGCTGACGAGCGCCAGCTCGACCTGAGCCTGGATGACGCCCGCGAAGCGGTGTACGGCATGCCTTACGCCGAGTGGAAAGCCCAATACCAGAAAGAAGCCAGCGCCGACCAACAAGCGGCGTTCGAAAAAGGAAAACCTCGTGACTGACCTGAACACCCTGCGCGCCAGCCTGGCCAGCGGCCAACACGTGTTTGCCGACACCCTGGCGTTCATTGCCGACAACTACAGCTACCAGCCACAGGCCTTCGACAATGGCGGCGTGGCGAATGCAGCCGGGCAGAACGAAGGTTCGTGCAAGACCCTGGGCCTGGCGCTGCTGGAAGGGCTGAGCGACCAGGAAGCGCTGCTGGCCTTTGGCGAGCACTACCGTGACGTGGTGGCCACGCCCGAGGGCAGCGACCATGGCAATATCCGTGCGCTGATCAAGCATGGGCTGGCGGGCGTCAAGTTCGCCGAGCTGCCGCTTGCGCGCAAGGCTTGAGATAGCCGGGGCTGCTTTGCAGCCCATCGCGACACAAGGCCGCTCCTACAGAAGACCGCGTTCCCTTGTAGGAGCGGCCTTGTGTCGCGATAGGGCCGCAGAGCGGCCCCAAAATCTCGAAACCAACCTCAGCTGATGATGGTTCCCGGCACCCCTCCCGCCAAGCCACCCTGCTGCAACCACTGCAAGGCCACCGGCCACAAACTTTCGCGAAAGCGGTCATGGAAGAACGCGAAATGGCCAATTTCATCGACCGAGATATCCACAGGCGCAATACGCAGGTGCTGGCGCTCGGCGCCCTGCAGATAACCCAGCAAACGCTCGGTCGCCGCCACGGTACCAAAGGGATCATCGGTCAGGCTGATGGCCAGCGTCGCCGCCCGCACCTGGGCGAACGGTAGTGCCTCCAGTGCACGCCCGCTGGGTCGGTGCTCATAGCGCGGGGTACGGGTGGTCCAATCGTGCACCACGCCGGATGGCGTATCCTCCAGCCAACCCAGACGCTTGCCGGGAAAATAACCGAACACACGGGTGAGCAGCGGCATTACCACATGCCACTTGCAGAACAGCTGCCAACGCTGGTCAGCCGCATAATCGCGCCAGTAGGCGAATTGCGCGCCAACCATCACCACCCGGCGTACCTTGTGCGCCGACGGTGCCAGCCCCACTGCGCAGCCGCCAAAACTGTGCCCCACCACATCCACCGGCTGGCCGGGGAAATGTTCTGCTGCATTCACCAGCATGGCTTCGAAATCCAGCCGGCCCCAGTCGCTCCAGGATGCCTGAAAGCCACGCAGCGAGGCCGGACGGGATTCGCCGATGCCACGGTAGTCGTATGTCAGCACATCGCACCCCTGGGCGAACAGGTAGTCGGCGAAACGCGAGTAGTAGTGGCAGCGTACCGAAGTGGCAGCGTTGATGATCACCAGCGGGCGCTGGGGGTCAGGTCGGGCGTGGCGCCAGCGGAAACCGCCGAGGCTGTAGCCGTCGGCTGCGGTGTGGCGAAAGGCAGTGGCGGGTTGGGTGAGGCTGCTCATGGCACATTCCCTGTTGTTGTGCGCCAAAGCTAGCAAAGATTTTATAGCCTGTACCGGCCTCTTCGCGGGTAAACCCGCTCCTACAGGTACTCCATAGCCCTCAAGTTAAAAGGGATCCCTGTGGGAGCGGGTTTACCCGCGAAAGGGCCGGTACAGGCCGGCAGCGATTACAGCTCGATGCAGTCGAACTTCACATCGGTAGCCACGTCTTCGTCGTAGTTGACGTCAGCGCGCTCGAAGCCGAACAGGTTGAGGAACTGCTTCTTGTAACCGGCATAGTCGGTCAGCTCGAACAGGTTCTCGGTGGTCACCTGTGGCCACAGCGCCTTGCAAGCGTCCTGCACGTCATCACGCAGTTCCCAGTCGTCCAGGCGCAGGCGGCCCTTCTCGTCGACCTCGGCCGGCGCGCCGTCGGCACGGTACATGCGGTCGCGGTACATGCGGTCCAGCTGGTCCTGGGTGCCTTCGTGAACACCCTTCTCCTGCATGATCTTGAACACCATCGACAGGTACAGCGGCATCACCGGGATTGCCGAGCTGGCCTGGGTAACCACCGACTTCAGCACCGCCACGTTGGCGCCGCCCTTGACTTCACCGGCCAGCTTCTTGTCCAGGCGCAGGGCGGTTTCGTCCAGGTCCTGCTTGGCCTGGCCCAGCGCACCGTGCCAGTAGATCGGCCAGGTGATGTCGCTGCCGATGTAGCTGAAGGCCACGGTGCGGGCGCCTTCGGCCAGCACGTTGGCGCCAGCCAGGGCGTCGATCCACAACTGCCAGTCCTGGCCACCCATGACGGTGACGGTATCGGCGATTTCCTGCTCGGTAGCCGGCTCGATGCTGGCCTCGATGATGGTGTCCTTGTTGGTGTCGATGGCGGTCGACTTGTACGGCTGGCCGATCGGCTTCAGGGCCGAACGCACCAGTTCACCGGTCTGCGGCAGCTTGCGCACTGGCGAGGCCAGCGAGTAGATGACCAGGTCGACCTTGCCGCCCATTTCGTTCTTGATCAGTTCGATGACCTTGGCACGAGCTTCGTCGGAGAAGGCGTCACCATTGATCGATTTGCTGTACAGGCCCTCGGCCTTGGCGAACTTGTCGAAGGCTGCAGCGTTGTACCAGCCAGCGGTGCCGGCCTTGGTCTCGGTGCCTGGTTTTTCGAAGAACACGCCCAAGGTGTCGGCCTTGAAGCCGAACGCCGCGGTGATGCGAGCTGCCAGGCCGTAGCCGCTGGAAGCACCGATGACCAGAACCTTCTTCGGGCCATCCTCGCGCACGCCCAGCTTGCGGGTGGCTTCGATCTGGTCACGGACGTTGAGCTCGCAGCCCTTCGGGTGAGTCGTGGTGCAGATGAAACCGCGGACCTTAGGATGAATGATGGCCAATGTCTGTACCTCGTCAGGTTTATGCCGGGGGAAGCGCCGCCATGGGCGATTCCGGTTGATCAGAGGGTGAGACTACCCCCGCAGGTTATCCGACACATATTACGGGGTGATCAAAGGGATTCAAAACCAAGGTTTGCCTGTGCCGGCCTCCTCGCGGGTAAACCTGCCCACAGAGACCGCGCAGATCTTGAGGGCTGCGCAGTAGCTGTGGGAGCAGGTTCAGCCGGGAAGTGGCTGCCAACGTCAATCGCGGTGCCGACGGCGCCCCGTGATCATCGACCACGGCAGGTTTTCCCGCATGCGCACGCTCTCGTAGATTGCCGCCAGCACATGCACGCAAACCAGCACCAGCAGCGCGTTGGCCAGCCAGCTGTGCAGGTCCATCGGCCAGTCGACACCAAACAGTGCGTCCACCTCCTGCGACGCCCACCCGGTAAGGCCCAGGCCGGCGATACAAGTCAGCATCAGCACCATCACCAGGGCGCCAATCGGCGAATGCCCCATATGATGGTCAAGCCCCCCATGCAGCAGCGCACGGGCATGTCCGACCAGGCTTGCCGGGGATGGCCAGAAATCGGCCCAGCGCGCGCTGCGTGGCCCGACAAAGCCCCAGACCACACGCACCACCACAACGGCTAGTGCGTAGTAGCCCAGCCACTGGTGCCAGCCTTCACCCTCTTCGTTGAAGAAGTAGTTGGCGAAGAACACCACGGCGATCGACCAGTGGCACAGCCGCAGCAGGGGGTCCCACAGCTGTACCGTGCCGTCGCTGTTCAATCGTGGTACTCGGTCTTGACTGCCTTGCCCGTCACTGGGTCATGGTAGATCTCGACCTTCTTGCCATCCTTGTCGAAACCGTAGATCTCGTAGCAGTTACCCTTGGTGACCTTGAACTTGTTGATCTTGTAGCCCTGCTCCTTGAGCTGCGCCTGGAATTTTTCCTGATCCTGCCAGGTGCTTTTGTCAGCGGTGGTGCATTCGGTGGCGGCGAATGCGGCGCTGCTGCCGATCAGGAGGGTCATGGCGATCAATGTACGCATGGGCATGTGCTCCCATCCAGATGAGTGTAATAGCGCATCCCTGAGCATAGTTCCGCAGGTCGCTTCGCGCTCATTCATTTGCTTTACACATCAATCGCAAAGAAAAACAAACTTAACAAATGAGCCAAAGCCACCGATGCTTGAGGCATTACGCCCATCGCACGGAGAACAACAACATGAACGACGTGGTCATCGTCGCCGCAACCCGTACCGCCATCGGCAGCTTCCAGGGCGCCTTGGCCACTGTGCCTGCAGTAGACCTCGGTGCCGCCGTGATCAAGCGCCTGCTGGAACAGACCGGGTTGGCCCCGGCGCAGGTCGATGAAGTCATCCTCGGCCAGGTGCTTACCGCCGGCGCCGGGCAGAACCCGGCACGCCAGGCCGCGATCAAGGCCGGCCTGCCCTTCAGCGTGCCGGCAATGACCCTGAACAAGGTCTGCGGCTCGGGCCTGAAGGCACTGCACCTAGCCGCTCAGGCCATTCGCTGCGGTGATGCCGAGGTGGTAATCGCCGGTGGCCAGGAGAACATGAGCCTTGCCCCTTATGTGATGCCGGCGGCCCGCACCGGCCAGCGCATGGGCCATGGCCAGCTGATCGACAGCATGATCAGCGACGGCCTGTGGGATGCCTTCAACGACTACCACATGGGTATCACCGCCGAAAACCTGGTGGACCAGTACGGCCTCAGCCGTGAGCAGCAGGATGCCTTCGCCGCCGAGTCGCAGCGCAAGGCGGTGGCGGCGATGGAAGCCGGCCGCTTCGATGATGAAATCACCCCGATCGTGCTGCCGCAGAAGAAGGGAGAACCCAAGGTGTTCGCGCGGGACGAACAGCCACGCCCGGATACCACCGCTGAATCCCTGGGCAAACTTCGCCCGGCGTTCAAGAAGGACGGCAGCGTCACCGCTGGCAACGCCTCGAGCCTGAATGACGGTGCCGCCGCCGTACTGCTGATGAGCGCCGCCAAGGCAAAGGCCCTGGGCCTGCCGGTGCTGGCCAGGATCGCGGCTTACGCCAGTGCCGGTGTAGATCCGGCGATCATGGGCATCGGCCCGGTGTCGGCCACCCAGCGCTGCCTGGACAAGGCCGGCTGGCAACTGGCCGAGCTGGACCTGATCGAAGCCAATGAAGCCTTTGCCGCGCAGGCGCTGGCCGTGGGCAAGGCGCTGGAATGGGATGCCACGCGGGTCAACGTGAATGGCGGGGCGATTGCCCTTGGCCACCCGATTGGTGCGTCCGGGTGCCGGGTGCTGGTGACCCTGCTGCACGAGATGATCAAGCGGGACGCCAGGAAAGGCCTGGCAACCCTGTGCATTGGTGGCGGGCAAGGCGTGGCCTTGGCAATCGAGCGGTGATCTCGGACTGACTCAAGCAGGCTCGGCCTCTTCGCGGGCTTGCCCGCTCCCACAGGGACCCCACTGAGCTGAATCCAGTGATATCCCTGTTGGAGCGGGCAAGCCCGCGAAGAGGCCGGTACAGGCAACAAGAAAATCAGGCAGTGGCACGCAGCTCGCGGGCAGCTACGACCATGTTCACCAGCGCTGCCTCGGTCTCCGGCCAGCCGCGGGTCTTCAGCCCGCAATCCGGGTTGACCCACAGGCGCTCGGCCGGGATACGCTGGGCAGCCTTGTGCAGCAGCTTGACCATTTCCTCACGGGTCGGCACCCGTGGCGAGTGAATGTCATACACACCCGGGCCGATCTCGTTGGGGTAGGCGAACCGTTCGAAAGCCGCCAGCAGCTCCATGTCGGACCGCGAGGTCTCGATGGTGATGACGTCGGCATCCATCGCCGCGATCGACTCAATCACGTCGTTGAACTCGCTGTAGCACATGTGGGTGTGAATCTGGGTTTCGTCACGCACCCCCGAAGCACACAGGCGGAAGGCCTCGGTGGCCCACTCCAGATAATGGGCCCAGGCGCCGTGGCGTAGCGGCAAGCCTTCACGGAACGCCGCTTCGTCGATCTGCACGATCCTGATACCCGCCGCTTCCAGGTCGACCACTTCGTCGCGGATCGCCAGCGCCAACTGGCGCGCCTGCACTTCGCGGCTCACGTCCTCACGCGGGAACGACCACATCAGCATGGTCACCGGGCCGGTCAGCATGCCCTTCATCACCTTGCTGGTCAGGCCCTGGGCATAAGTGATCCACTCCACGGTCATGGCCTTCGGCCGGCTCAGGTCGCCAACGATCACCGCAGGCTTCACACATCGCGAACCATAGCTCTGCACCCAACCAAAACGGGTGAATACATAGCCATCGATCTGCTCGGCGAAGTACTCGACCATGTCGTTGCGCTCGGCCTCGCCGTGCACCAGCACATCCAGGCCCAGGTCCTCCTGGATTTTCACCGCATGGCGGATCTCGCTGTGCATGGCCTCGACGTAATCGGCCTCGGTCAGCTTGCCCTGCCTGTAGGCCTGGCGTGCCAGACGAATCGCCGAGGTCTGCGGGAACGAACCGATGGTGGTGGTCGGGAACGCCGGCAGGTCGAGCCCCGCACGTTGCTTGACGATACGTTGGGCAAAGGCTGATTTTCGCTGGCTGTCAGCGGGCTTGATGGTTGCCAGGCGGGCCTGCACGCCAGGCTTGTGAATACGCGGCGAAGCGGCGCGGCTGGCCTGCACGGCCTGGCTCTGGGCCAATGCGGCGGCCACGTCGGCGGCGTGCGGGGCATTGATGGCCTTGGCCAGCAGCGCCACTTCATGGCACTTCTGCACGGCGAAGGCCAGCCAGCTGTGCAGTTCGGCATCGAGCTGGTCTTCACGGTTCAGGTCCACCGGGCTGTGCAGCAGCGAGCAGGACGGCGCCACCCACAGCCGCTCACCCAGGCGCTCATGGGCATGGCGCAGTACCTCCAGCGCCTTTTCCAGGTCGCAGCGCCAGACGTTGCGGCCGTTGACCAGGCCCAGCGACAGCACCTTGTAGGCCGGCAGGCGGTCGAGGATGGTCGGGTACTGCTCGGGCGCCCGCACCAGGTCGATGTGCAGGCCATCGACTGGAAGGTTGGCGGCCAGGCCCAGGTTGTCTTCCAGGCCGCCGAAGTAGGTGGCGATCAGCTTCTTCAGTGGCGCCCGCTGAAGGATGTTGTAGACGCGCTCGTAGGCATTCTTCCAGTCCTGAGGCAGGTCCAGGGCCAGGATCGGCTCATCGATCTGCACCCACTCCACGCCCTGGGCAGCCAGGCGGTTGAGGATCTGGTCATACAGCGGCAGCAGGCGGTCGAGCAGCTCCAGCTTGTCGAAATTGCCACCTTTGGCCTTGCCCAGCCACAGGTAGGTCAGCGGGCCGATTACCACCGGTTTGACCGCATGGCCCAGGGCCTGGGCTTCAGCCACTTCTTCGAACAGTTGCTCCCAGCTCAGGGCAAACTGTTGGTCGGCAGTGAATTCGGGGACCAGGTAGTGGTAGTTGGTGTCGAACCACTTGGTCATTTCCTGGGCGTGCGCGCCGCCGCAGCAATTGTCACCCACGGCGCCACGGGCCATGGCGAACAGGGTCTGGAGAGTGGGCCTGGCAGCGTCGTGGCTGCGGAAGCGCTGCGGGATCACGCCGAAGGTCAGCGAGTGGGTGAGCACCTGGTCGTACCAGGCGAAGTCGCCAACCGGCAGCAGTTCGATGCCAGCGTCTTTCTGCACCTGCCAGTGGCGGGCACGCAGCTCGCGGCCGACGGCGCGCAGGCCGGCTTCGTCGAGTTCGCCCTTCCAGAAGGCTTCCTGGGCCTTTTTCAGCTCGCGGTCGCGGCCGATACGTGGAAAGCCCAGGTTGTGTGCCAGTGCCATGTCTTGTCCCTCAGCATGCATAAATGAATGAGGGGATTTTCCGGGCACTTTCATCTTGAGACAAACTCATTAAATTTGATATGAACTCAAGATTTATTCATGTTCGTGAATTTGTACTGCCTGTACGGGCCCTTTCGCGGCTAAAGCCGCTCCTACAGGTACCGCGCCACCCTGCGGGAGCGGCTTTAGCCGCGAAAGGGCCGGCACAGGCAAGCCCGGATGTCTCATTCAGAGCACCAGCCTGCGCATCCGGACATGACCGCACCCGCCTACTGCCGCACAATGCCAGCCTGACCAAATCAGGTACCCGGCCCCATGAGCCTGCTGAAAACCGCGCTGCGCGAAAAAACCTTCGTCTGCGTCATGGAGTTCGTCCCCAAGCCCTCCACAGAGCGCTTCGCCGCCATGGACGCGATCCTGGCCCGTGCGCACCTGTGCGGCTGGCCGATGACCGTGGCAATCGGCGACCGCGTCGGCAGCCCGCTGGACATGTCGCCACTGGACGCCCTCGCCTCGTTCAGCAACCCGGTACCCGCCCTGCCGCACTTCTCCGGCAAGGACCGCGAACGCCACCACCTGCTCGCCCAACTGCAACGCATGGATGCCGCAGGCCTCGACCAACTGTTGCTGCTTACCGGCGACCGCCTGCCCGGCCACCAGCCTGGCCAACGCCCGGTGCGCTACCTGGAATCGGTCGCAGCCCTGCAGATCGCCCGCCAGGCCTGCCCACACTGGCTGCTTGGCGCGGCGCTCAACCCGTTCAAGTACTGCGAGGACGAAGGCGGTGCCCAATACTTCAAGGCCGAGAAAAAACTGGCGGCGGGCGCCGACTTCCTCACCCTGCAACTGGGCTTCGATGCCGGCAAACACCAGGAAGCCATGCATTGGATGAACCGCCAGGCCGCGCCCAGGCCGATGCTGGCCTGCCTGATGAGCCTCACTCACGGGCGCGCGACGATGCTCGAACACGTGGCCGGCGTGACCGTCACGCCGTCCATGCGCGACATGCTGGAAGCGGAAGCGGCGCAGTCCAAGGCCTTTGCCCAGGCGCGCAGCGTCGACCGCCTGGCCTTGCAGATCATCGGCGTGAAGCTGATGGGCTACGCCGGCGTGCATCTGTCGGGGGTTCACGAACTCAAGCAACTGCTGGCCCTGGAGGCACGCATCGAGCACTGGCAGGCGCAAATCCACACACTGGAACAATGGGCGCCGGCCTGGCAGGCCAGCTGGCAGATGCCCGGCCTGCCGGCAGTCAGCTTCCATCCGCCGCAGGCAAGCTGGCGCCAGGGCGAGTCACGGGTCGATGCCTCGTTCAAGGAGAAAGCGCGCTATCACCTGATGCACGGCATGCATTCGCTGCTGTTCAGCCGCCGCAATAGCCTGAGCAAGGCATTTGGCTGGGCCGTGCGCCAACCGATGTGGGCTACACGCCTTGGCGCACAGGTGCTGCACAAGGTGGAACACGCGGTTAAGCACCCGCTGGTAGGCTGCGAAACCTGTGGCCGCTGCCGCCTGGAAGACACCCTGTACATCTGCCCGGAAACCTGCCCCAAGGGCCTGGCCAACGGCCCCTGCGGCGGCACCGCGCTGAACCGCTGCGAGTTCGGCGACCGCGAATGCATCCACAGCGTCAAGTACCGCACCGCCAAGGCGGTGCGGCAGACGGCGCTGCTGACCGAGCGCCTGATCCCGTGCATCGAGCTCGAGACACGCCACCGCAGCTCATGGCCGCAGTGGTTCCAGGCCCAGACGCCGCGTCAGCTCAGCCCGCAGCCAGCGCCTCGAACCCAGCCCGAATCGTAGCCTCGGGCAATTCGTCAGCGATGAACACCATCACGCTCTCGCGAGTTTCACCCTCGGCCCACTCGGCGTCCCAGTCAAAGCCATAGAGCTTGAGCACACCCTGGAACACCAGCTTGCGCGCTTCACCGGCAATGTTCAGCACGCCCTTGTAGCGCAGCAGCTGCTTGCCGTGGGTTTCCAGCAGTTCGTTCATGAAGTCGCTGAGGCGGTCGATGTCCAGCGCGCTTTCCGTGCGCAGCACCAAGGTGGAGATCCGGTCCGGGGTAGCGGGCTTGAGCAACGGGCGTAGCGCTGGCTTCAGGTTCGCGCCCAGATCGGGGTTGAGGTTGAAACCACGCACATCCAGCAGCTCGGCCAGGTCGATGCGACCATGCTCGACCACGCGGATCGCCGCCCGGCCATTGATGCGGGCCAGGCGCTCGCGCAGGGCCTCCACCGCAGCGGGCTCGACCAGGTCGGTCTTGCTCAGCAGCAGGCGATCGGCAAAGCCGACCTGGGCCTGGGCGATGGTCTGGGTCAGGTGCAGCTCGGCGTGGGCGGCATCGACCAGGGTGATGATGCCATCGAGGATGTAGCGCTCACGCAGTTCCTCGTCGATGAAGAAGGTTTGGGCCACCGGCGCCGGGTCGGCCAGGCCGGTGCATTCGATTACCAGGCGGTCGAAGGCGATCTCGCCGGCATCCAGGCGTTCGAGCAGCAGGTACAAGGCGCGGGTCAGGTCGCCGTGGATGCTGCAGCACACGCAGCCATTGGCCAGGGTCATCACCTGCACCGGCTCGTCGCCCAGCAGCTGGCTGTCGATGCCGGCCTCGCTGAATTCGTTTTCGATCACGGCGATCTTCAGGCCGTGCTCGGCCTTGAGCATGTGCTTGAGCAAGGTGGTCTTGCCGGCACCGAGGAAGCCAGTGAGTACGGTTACGGGGATAGGCGTCTGCACGCAGAACATCTCCTGTGCAGTGAAATGGACGGGGAGAGCGCGATCCATGTAGGAGCGGCCTTGTGTCGCGATCGGGCCGCAACGCGGCCCCGGATTTTCAGCTTCGCAGCCAAAATTGCCGGGGCCGCGTTGCGGCCCGATCGCGACACAAGGCCGCTCCTACATAGCACCGCGCTAGCCTGGACTTAGCAGCACTTGGGCCCGGACTTGCCGCCGTAACGCGCTTCCTGGCGTTCGCGGAAGAACTCCTCGTACGTCATGACCGGCTTGTCCGGGTGCTTGGTCTGCATGTGCTCGACGTAGTTGTCGTAGTCGGGCATGCCGACCATCAGGCGGGCTGCCTGCCCCAGGTATTTACCCAGTCGACCCAGGTCGTTGAACATCGCAGCAGTCCTCTCAAGCGTCAGGCAGGGCCTGGAACGGGGTTTCCTTGTCGGTGCGCTCTTTGCGGCCGAGGGCGGCGAAGCCGACCTTTACAGCGAAGAACAGCACGCTGAACACCACCACCAGGAACAGCACGGTCAGGCCGGCATTGGTGTAGGCGTTGAAGATCACGTGCTGCATCTGCCCGATGTCCTTGGCCGGGGCCAGTACCTGGCCGGCGTCCAGCGCGGCGCTGTACTTCTTGGCCAGGGCCAGGAAGCCCACTGCCGGGTTCGGATCGAACAGCTTGATCAGGCCGGCAGTGGTGGTGCAGATCAGCAGCCACACGGCCGGCAGCAGGGTGACCCAGACGTAGCGCTGACGCTTCATCTTGATCAGCACCACGGTGCCGAGCATCAGGGCGATACCCGCCAGCATCTGGTTGGAAATGCCGAACAGCGGCCACAGGGTATTGATGCCACCCAGCGGGTCGATCACGCCCTGGTACAGCAGGTAGCCCCACAGGGCCACGCAGCCGGCAGTACCGATCAGGTTGGCAGTCCACGATTCGGTGCGCTTGAGCGCCGGCACGAAGCTGCCCAGCAGGTCCTGCAGCATGAAGCGCCCGGCACGGGTGCCGGCGTCCACTGCGGTGAGGATGAACAGCGCCTCGAACAGGATCGCGAAGTGGT
Organism: Pseudomonas shirazica; assembly: GCF_015168335.1. Taxonomy (NCBI): domain Bacteria; kingdom Pseudomonadati; phylum Pseudomonadota; class Gammaproteobacteria; order Pseudomonadales; family Pseudomonadaceae; genus Pseudomonas; species Pseudomonas shirazica. The sequence goes on along the minus strand of NZ_CP063456.1, from coordinate 317,809 downwards.
ACCAGAAGGCCATGGTGTTTTCACCCGGCAGCACCTGGTGCAGGATCTGCGCGATACCCACAGCCAGGGTCGGCGCACCACCGGCACGAGCCAGCACGGTGTGCTCGCCAATGTCGCGGGCAGTGGCCTCGAGTTGCTCAGGGGTGATCAGGAAGCCCCAGCTGCTGACCGTCTGCGCCACCGACGCCACATCGGCACCGACCAACGCGGCCGGGCTGTTCATGGCGAAGTACACGCCTGGTTCGATCACCGAGGCGGCGACCATGGCCATGATGGCAACGAACGATTCCATCAGCATGCCGCCGTAGCCGATGTAGCGAGCGTTGGTTTCGTTGTCCAGCAGCTTCGGCGTGGTCCCCGAGGAGATCAGCGCGTGGAAGCCGGACACCGCACCACAGGCGATGGTGATGAACAGGAACGGGAACAGGGTGCCCTTCCACACCGGGCCAGTGCCGTCGGTGAACTGGGTCAGCGCCGGCATCTTCAGCTCGGGCGCGATGATCAGGATACCGATGGCCAGGCCGACGATGGTGCCGATCTTGAGGAAGGTCGAAAGGTAGTCACGTGGCGCAAGTACCAGCCATACAGGCAGTACCGCGGCGACGAAACCGTAGCCCACCAGCATCCAGGTGATCTGCACACCGGTAAAGGTAAACGCCGGGCCCCAGGTCGGGTCTGCGGCAATCTGGCCCCCCAGCCAGATCGAAGCCAGCAGCAGCACCACGCCGATGACCGATATCTCACCGATATGGCCCGGACGGATGTAGCGCATGTAGATGCCCATGAACATCGCGATCGGGATGGTCGCCATCACCGTGAACATGCCCCAAGGGCTTTCGGCCAGGGCCTTGACCACGATCAATGCCAGCACCGCAAGGATGATGATCATGATCAGGAAGCAACCGAACAGCGCGATGGTGCCTGGAATGCGGCCCATCTCCTCGCGCACCATGTCGCCCAGCGAGCGGCCGTTGCGGCGGGTGGACAGGAACAGGACCATGAAGTCCTGCACCGCACCGGCCAGCACCACGCCGGCGATCAGCCACAGCGTACCGGGCAGGTAGCCCATCTGCGCGGCGAGTACCGGGCCGACCAAGGGGCCTGCGCCAGCGATGGCGGCGAAATGGTGACCGAAGAGGATGTGTTTGTTGGTCGGAACGTAGTCCAGGCCGTCGTTGTTGAGCACCGCCGGGGTGGCACGGCGAGGGTCGAGCTGCATCACCTTGGTGGCGATGAACAGGCTGTAGTAACGATAGGCGACCAGGTAGATGGCCACTGCCGCGACCACGATCCACAAGGCATTGATCGCCTCGCCGCGACGCAGGGCAACCACACCCAGCGCACAGGCTCCTATGACTGCCAGCGCCAGCCACGGAATGTGGCGTAGCAGGCTATTATTGTTGTTCATGGTTTGCTTCCAGCTGGTGGATTGGAAAAGACCGCCCATCGAGTCTAGGGCGAGTCATCGCGCATTGCCACACTTGCTTTGGTCTAGAGCCTCTGCGGCCAGATTGCGGTACCTGATGTACATACCACTCTAACTATAGTCAGGATGTCACCTGAAGACCTATGCGAGGATCTAACCCATGAGCGACCACGACGAACGCCGCCGTTTCCAGCGCATCGATTTCGACGCCCCCACCGAGCTGCGCCAGGGCCTGCGACGCTGGCCTGCGAAGCTGCTGGACCTTTCCCTCAAGGGTTTGCTGATCGAACGACCGGCCAACTGGGATGTCGACCTGACCCAGGACTTCGATGCCATCATTCACCTGGGCCCCGATGCACGCGTGCAGATGCAGGTTGAACTACGCCATGAGGAACCAGACCGCCTGGGTTTCATCTGCTTGTACATCGACCTCGATTCGATGAGCCATCTGCACCGTCTTGTGGAATTGAACGTGGCCGACAGCACCGAAATGATGCGTGAGCTGCGCGAACTGATCGAATAATGAAATCTCTTAGCTAGCTAATCGCTTCCCCACCTTTTGTTTCCTGTCTACCCAGACAGCTTTAAGCCTGGGTAGCAGCGCTTTGTACACACCCCTCTAGTACAGCCTCTGACAAGTTGGTACGCCTTCTGCATTGAGCTCTCGCACACCTTGCGGGCGCTCTTGTGCGCGCTCCGATCAAAATATTGTATACAATTCTTGTGGCAATCATTTGTAGGAAGTGTCTACAGTAGCACCACAACAATAAACAGAGAGCCTGCTCCATGACTACGTCCCCTAGCACGTCTCCCGCCAAGCGCCCCGAGGATGAAAACCTCGGCCTTGGTGCCAACCTGGCCTATGGTCTGCAGCATGTGCTGACCATGTACGGGGGGATCGTCGCGGTACCCCTGATCCTGGGGCAGGCCGCGGGCCTGAACGGTGCCGAAATCGGCATGCTGATCGCCGCTTCGCTGTTTGCCGGTGGCCTGGCCACCCTGCTGCAAACCCTCGGTCTGCCGTTCTTCGGCTGCCAGTTGCCGCTGGTGCAGGGCGTTTCGTTCGCCGGCGTGGCAACCATGGGTGCAATCCTCAGCAGCGAGGGCGGCGGTGGTCTGCCGGGCGTGCTCGGTGCGGTCATGGCAGCATCGCTGATCGGCTTTCTGATCACCCCGGTGTTCTCGCGCATCACCAAGTTCTTCCCGCCGCTGGTGACCGGCATCGTCATCACCACCATCGGCCTGACCCTGATGCCCGTGGCCGCTCGCTGGGTGATGGGTGGCAACAGCGCCTCGCCGGAATTCGGCAGCGTGGCCAACATCGGCCTGGCGGCCCTGACCTTCGCCATCGTGCTGCTGCTGAGCAAGCTGGGCAGCGCGGCGATTTCACGCCTGTCGATCCTGCTGGCCATGGTGGTCGGCACCCTGATCGCCTGGGCGCTGGGCATGGCCGACTTCAGCAAGGTCACAGAGGGCCCGATGTTCGCCTTCCCCACGCCGTTCCATTTCGGCATGCCGGAATTCCACATCGCCGCGATCCTGTCGATGTGCATCGTGATCATGGTGACCTTGGTGGAAACCTCGGCCGACATCCTCGCCGTGGGTGAGATCATCGACACCAAGGTCGACTCCAAACGCCTGGGCAATGGCCTGCGCGCCGACATGGCATCGAGCATCCTGGCGCCAATCTTCGGCTCGTTCACCCAGAGCGCGTTCGCCCAGAACGTCGGCCTGGTAGCCGTGACCGGGGTCAAGAGCCGCTACGTGGTGGCCACCGGTGGCTTGATCCTGGTGGTGCTCGGCCTGCTGCCGATCATGGGCCGGGTGATTGCCGCAGTCCCTACTCCGGTACTGGGTGGCGCGGGCATCGTGCTGTTCGGCACCGTGGCAGCCAGCGGTATCCGCACCTTGTCCAAGGTCAGCTACAAGAACAACGTCAACCTGATCATCGTCGCTGCCTCGCTGGGCTTCGGCATGATCCCGATTGCCGCACCGACCTTCTACCACCACTTCCCGAACTGGTTCGAGACCATCTTCCACTCGGGCATCAGCTCGGCGGCGATCATGGCCATCCTGCTGAACCTGATCTTCAACCACTTCACCGCCGGCAACTCGGACCAGCAGTCGGTGTTTGCCGCCGCGTACGAGCGCACCATCCAGTACTCGGACATTTCAGCGCTGCGTGATGGCGACTACTTCAAGGATGGCAAGCTGTTCGATGCCGAGGGTAATGAGGTGCCGATGCTGGAACTGGACGAGCATGGCAATGAAACGGTCAGGCGCAGTGCGGTTGCCGAGCATTGACCGCTGACTGAGCGGTGAGGTGGGGGGCCGATGCGCATCGTCGGCCCCTTTTTCATTTACCTGTACCGGCCTCTTCGCGGGCGCGCCCGCTCCCACAGGGACTGCACAAGTTTCGGAGACTGAGGTGATCCTGTGGGAGCGGGCGTGCCCGCGAAGAGGCCGGTACAGGCGACAAACTATTCGAACAACGCATCCAGAGCCTGCTCCAGCCGGGTAACGGCAATCACCTGCAACCCGGCCGGAGCCTCTTTCGGGGCATTGCCCTTGGGCACGATGGCCCGCTTGAAACCATGCTTGGCGGCCTCCTTCAAACGCTCCTGACCACTGGGCACCGGCCGTACCTCGCCAGACAGGCCGATCTCGCCAAACACCAGCAGGCCATGGGCCAGGGGCCGGTTGCGCAGGCTGGACATCACCGCCGCCAGCAACGCCAGGTCAGAAGCGGTTTCCAGCACCTTCACCCCACCCACCACGTTGAGGAACACGTCCTGGTCATGGGTGGGAATACCGCCGTGGCGGTGCAGCACCGCCAGCAACATTGCCAGGCGATTCTGGTCAAGGCCCAAGGTCACCCGGCGCGGGTTGGCCAGGTGGCTGTCGTCGACCAGCGCCTGCACCTCCACCAGCATCGGCCGGGTGCCCTCCCAGGTCGCCATCACCACGCTGCCCGGTACTTCCTCCTGGGTGCGGTTGAGGAAGATCGCCGAGGGGTTGGACACCTCCTTCAGGCCCCGGTCGGTCATGCCGAACACACCCAGCTCGTTGACCGCGCCAAAGCGGTTCTTGACTGCCCGCAGCAGGCGCAGGCGGCCATCGGACTCGCCCTCGAAATACAGCACGGTGTCGACCATGTGCTCGAGTACCCGCGGGCCGGCCAGCGAACCTTCCTTGGTCACATGGCCGACCAGGAAGATCGCCGTGCCGCTCTGCTTGGCGTAGCGCACCAGCAACGCCGTGCTTTCGCGCACCTGGGCCACGCCGCCGGGTGCCGATTGCAGCTGCTCGGTGAAAATGGTCTGGATCGAGTCGATCACCATGACCCGCGGTTTCTCGACGCGGGCCGTGGCGATGATGGTCTCGATGCAGGTTTCGGTCATCACCTTGAGCTGGTCCTGGGGCAGGCCCAGGCGCCGGGAGCGCATGGCCACCTGCTGCTGCGACTCCTCGCCGGTCACATACAGCGCCGGCATGCCCACGGCAATGTTGCACAAGGTCTGCAGCAGGATGGTCGATTTGCCGATGCCGGGGTCACCACCGATCAACACCACCGAGCCATCCACCAGGCCACCGCCCAGCACGCGGTCCAGTTCGGTGCTGCTGGTGGTGAAGCGCGGGATCTCCTCGACGCTGACTTCGGCCAGGGTCTTGATCTGCGCCTGCTGCCCGGTCCAGCCGGCACGGCCGCTACTGGGCGCAGCGGCACCGCCGCTTTCGATCATGGTCTCGACCAGGGTGTTCCAGGCCCCGCATTCGCCACACTGGCCGGCCCATTTGGGGAAGGTCGCACCGCACTCGGTGCAGCCATACAAGCGCTTGGCCTTGGCCATGGCTGGGGTCTCCTGGAAAAAACCGCCATGATAGCCGAGCTGGACGTGCCTCGAACGCCTCGGGATGCGACAAAACTATTCGTTCTAACAGCGGTCTGTGGCCCTGAACACAACGCATGAAGCGTTTGAGTGGCTTACACTGCGTAAACCTTACCTTTTGTTACAAGGAACCAAACATGGGCATGATCAGTGAATTCAAGGCCTTCGCGGTCAAAGGCAATGTCGTCGACATGGCGGTTGGTATCATCATCGGCGCGGCCTTCGGCAAGATCGTCTCGTCTTTCGTCGGTGACGTGGTCATGCCGCCATTGGGCCTGTTGATCGGTGGCGTGGACTTCAGCGACCTGGCAATTACCCTGAAGGCTGCCGAAGGTGACGTTCCGGCGGTGATGCTGGCGTATGGCAAGTTCATCCAGACCGTGATCGACTTCCTGATCGTGGCCTTTGCCATCTTCATGGGGGTGAAGGCGATCAACCAGCTCAAGCGTGAAGAGGCCGTGGCGCCGACTGCACCGCCTGTGCCAACTGCAGAAGAGACCTTGCTGACCGAGATTCGCGACCTTCTCAAGGCGCAGAACCAGAACCGCTTGCCTTGAGATTGCCGGGGGCTGCCTTGCAGCCCTATCGCGACACAAGGCCGCTCCTACAAGGTTTTTGCATCTCCCAGGAATCGCGGTTCCTGTAGGAGCGGCCTTGTGTCGCGATGGGCCGCAAAGCGGCCCCAACGGCCTTACCAGTAGTTTTCCACAGCCACCTGCCCCGGCCGCTTGCTCAGGCTCAATTGCAGGTCGCGCGCCTTCAGTACCTTGCGCGTCTCATCAATCATCTCCGGGTTGCCACACAGCATCACCCGCGAATGTTCCGGCGACAGTTCCAGCCCCGCCGCCTTCTCCAGCTCGCCATTCTCGATCAGCGTGGTAATCCGCTGGTTCAACGCCCCTGGGTGCTGTTCACGGGTCACCACCGGAATGAACTGCAACTTGCCGGCGAATTCGGACAGGTAATCGCGCTGCTCCAGCCCGGCAATCTCGTCCACATAGGCCAGCTCTTTCGCTTCGCGCACCGAGTACACAAGCTTGATGTTTTCGAAACGCTCCCAGGCCTCGAAGTCCTGCAGGATCGACATGAACGGCGCAATACCAGTACCGGTCGCCAGCAACCACAGGTCACGGCCACCAGCGAAGCGGTCGAGGGTAAGGAAGCCGAAGGCCTGGCGGTCGATCAGCAGGGTATCGCCTGCCCCCAGCCGGCTCAGTTCGCTGGTGAACTCGCCGCCTGGCACCACGATGGAGAAAAAATCGAGGTGCTCGTCATGGGGCGCGCTGACCATGGAATAGGCGCGCCACACCACACTGCCATCGGCCTTGGTCACACCCAGGCGGGCAAACTGGCCGGAACGGAAGCGGAACCCCGCATCGCGCGTAACCCGCAGGCTGAAGAGGTTCGGCGTGAGTGGCTGAACATCGAGCAGGGTCTGGCGGGTGAACTTTTCGGCGCTAGCGGTCATATCGGGCTCCAGGTTTGGCGTGCGCACAGTGTCGCGCAAAGTGACGCGGATAAAAACCACTGCTTTGTAGGGCCTCGTCTGCGGCGATCCTGCCGAAGTCGCATCGGATCCTGACCGCTATAACAAAAAAATCTCAGCACATTGGTAGGTCCTTTCCTACAATCATGCGGGCACCCAAACGGACTGGACCTGAGGCTCAAGGAGTATTTCAGATGCGCCACTGGAGACCCGAGTATCTTCGTGCGTTCGACGCCGAACGCTGCCCACAGAAGTTGTTCGGCATGGCCGTACATATGGTGCAGGATCTGGGCATGGAGTACTTGGGGTTGAACATTCGCATCCAGATCGCTACGCAAACACCCCACCTGTTCCTGTACAGCAACTACCCCCAAGAATGGATCGAGCGCTACCAGCGCGATGACCTGCACAAGCAGGACCCGGCTGCCGATTTGAGCCACAAATCCACCATGCCTGTGCTATGGACCGATGACCTGTATCGCGGGGCTCCGCTATTTCGTGAAGCTGCCTGCCAGAGCGGTTTGCGCCATGGCTGGACGCAGTCATTGCACGACCAGCAGCACAACGAAAGCCAGATAAGCGTGGCCAGGTCCACCAGGCCCATCAGTATTGTCGAACTCTACAGAAAAGCCGGCAATGTGCAGTGGTTGAGTCACAAACTGCATGAGGTGATCAGCGCACATCACCTCACTGCACTATGCCCGCCGCAGCCGAAACTGAGCGAGCGGGAGCTGGAAGTGCTGAAATGGTCGGCCGCCGGCAAGACCGCCGCCGAGTGCGCCTGCATCCTGTCACTGTCGCAAAGCACGGTGAACTTCCATATCCGCAGTGTCATCACCAAGACCAACGCCGCCAACAAGGCCGGCGCCATCGCCATCGCCGTCATGCGTGGCTGGATCTGACCTTCAAACCTGCGACCTTGGGCAAAGCCCTGTAGAATCGCCCGGCAAAGCCCGGGGCGAACCGCAACGGGCAGTTTCGTACCCGAGCCAGACGCCATGCCCCTGTTGACCACCCCCTACGCCGAACTCGACCTGATCCGCCAGCCGGAACAGGCCAACGACCCGCTGCAGGCTTTCGATGCCGCCGACGAGTACCTGCTTGCGCAGCTGCACGAACAGGCCCCAGGGGCCGACTGCCGGGTGCTGGTGCTCAATGACAGCTTCGGTGCCCTGGCCTCCAGCCTGGCAGGCAAGCTGCAGGTGGTCAGCAGTGGCGATTCGCACCTGGCGCACCTGGCACTGGAAAAGAACCTGGCACGCAATGGCCTGCCGTTCGACAGCGTGCCGTTCGTGCCGGCCAGCGAACATTGGCAAGGCCCGTTCGACCGGGTACTGGTGCGCGTGCCCAAGACCCTGGCCCTGCTCGAAGAACAGCTGATCCGCCTGCAGGGCCACCTGGCACCCGGTGCGCAGGTGATTGCCGGGGCGATGATAAAGCACCTGCCACGGGCGGCCGGAGACCTGATGGAGAAGTACATCGGCCCGGTGCAAGCCTCGCTGGCGCAGAAAAAGGCCCGCTTGCTGACCGCGACGGTGGCCGAACGGCCGGTCGCCCGCTCGCCCTACCCTAGCCGCTACCGCCTCGACGCGCCGGCGCTGGAGCTGCTCAACCACGCCAACGTGTTCTGCCGGGAGGGGCTCGATATCGGCACGCGGGCGTTCCTGCCGCACCTGCCCCGCGAATTGGGCCGCGCGCGGGTGGCGGACCTGGGCTGCGGCAACGGCGTGCTGGCGATAGCCAGCGCCCTGGCCAACCCGGATGCCCAGTACACCCTGGTCGACGAGTCGTACATGGCGGTGCAATCGGCGCGGGAGAACTGGCAGGCCGCGCTGGGCGAGCGCCCGGCGGTGTTCGAGGCAGCCGATGGGTTGGCGGGGGTAGAGAAGCAGTCGCTGGACGTGGTGCTGTGCAACCCGCCGTTCCACCAGCAGCAGGTGGTGGGCGATTTCCTCGCCTGGCGCATGTTCCAGCAGGCGCGTGAGGCGTTGGTGGTGGGCGGGGCGCTGTATATCGTGGGTAACCGGCACCTGGGCTATCACAGCAAGCTGGCGCGGTTGTTCCGGGGGGTGGAACAGGTGGCGGCAACGCCCAAGTTCGTTATCCTGAAAGCCCGCAAGTAAGCCTGTACCGGCCCTATCACCGGCAAGCCAGCTCTCATAGAACAACACATGACTCATTGGTTCGGCGAGGTTCTGTAGGAGCAGCCTTGTGCTGCGAAGAGGCCGGTACTGACAAAGCCTGTCTGTTGCTTGTACCGGCCTCTTCGCAGCACAAGGCTGCTCCTACAAAGGCCGCGTCAGACGAGCGATATTTGTTCTCTGCGCGACAGCACAGCCCAAAAGGGCTGGGTAATCTCCCACAGGTACTGCACTGCATTCAAGGACAGTGACTTACCTGTGGGAGCTGGCTTGCCGGCGATAGGGCCAGAGCAGGCTTACCTCAATGGGTGGTCAGCCCCGCAGCCCCCATGAACAGGCGCATCACGTAGGCCGCCACGCCCAGGGCCGCCACGCTCATCGCCCAGATCAGCAGCAGCCAGCCCAACCGCTGCCACAGGGGTTTCTTCTCCTCCAAGCCAGGCTTGCCGGTCATCATGCAGCCCTCCTAGTGATAGCCGTCTTCATGGGTCACCTTGCCGCGGAACACGTAGTAGCTCCAGAAGGTATACATGAGGATGAACGGCAGGATGAACAGTGTGCCCACCAGCATGAAGCCCTGGCTCTGCGGTGGCGCCGCGGCATCCCAGATCGAGATCGACGGCGGGATGATGTTCGGCCACAGACTGATGCCCAGGCCGCTGTAGCCGAGGAAGATCAGCACCAACGTCAGCAGGAACGGCGTGTAGTGCGCATTGCGCGCCACCGCCTTGAGCAACCCGTAGAAGGTTACCAGCACCAGGATCGGCACTGGCATGAACCAGACCAGATTAGGCATGCTGAACCAGCGCTCAGCGATCTGCGGGTAGGCGATCGGTGTCCACAGGCTGACAATGCCGATCACCACCAGCAGCACCAGCGCCAGCGGCCGGGCAATGTCGTGCATCTTCTGCTGCAGCGCCCCTTCGGTCTTCATGATCAGCCAAGTGCAGCCCAGCAGGGTGTAGGCAACGATCAGCCCCAGGCCACAGAACAGGCTGAACGGGGTCAGCCAGTCAAGGGTGCCACCGGCGAAATGCCGGTCGACCACCTTGAAACCTTCGAGGAACGCACCCAGCGCCACGCCCTGGAAGAAGGTGGCGATCAACGAGCCCCAGATGAACGCCTTGTCCCAGATGTGGCGCTTGTCGGCCTTGGCCTTGAAGCGGAACTCGAAGGCCACGCCGCGGAAGATCAGACCGATCAGCATCAGGATCAATGGCAGGTACAGGGCCTCCAGCACTACCGAGTAAGCCATCGGGAACGCCCCGAACAGCCCGGCACCGCCCAGCACCAGCCAGGTCTCGTTACCATCCCAAACGGGGGCGACGGTGTTCATCATCACATCACGGTCATGCTCGCCCTTGACGAACGGGAAGAGCATGCCGATCCCCAGGTCGAAACCATCCATCACCACGTACATCATGACGCCGAAGATAATGATCACGGCCCAGATCAGCGGAAGGTCGATACCCATGGCTCAGTTCCCCTTGCTCAGGCTGGCGGAGTTGGCCTCTCGGCCATCATCGGCGGCGGACAGCGGCCGCGCCGGCGTGCGTTTGGTGCCAGGGCCACCAGGGTTGTGCTCGTCACCCTCACCGGTCCGCGGCCCTTTGCGCACCAGGCGCATCATGTAGCCAAGACCGGTACCGAACAGGGCGAAGTACACCACCACGAAGGCCACCAAGGTGAAGCCGAGCTGGGCGTAACTGTGGTTGGACACACCGTCTGCCGTGCGCATCAGGCCATACACCACCCAGGGCTGGCGGCCGATTTCGGTGGTGAACCAGCCGGCCAGCAGCGCGATCAGTCCGGAAGGGCCCATCCACAGGGCCAGGTACAGGAACGGCCGCGAGGTGTAGAGCGTGCCGCGCTTGCGCAGCCAGAGGCTCCACAGGCCGACGAAGATCATCAGGAAACCCAGCCCGACCATGATCCGGAACGACCAGAAGACGATGGTCGAGTTGGGCCGGTCTTCGGGCGGAAACTCCTTCATCGCCGGCACCTGCTTGTCCAGGCTGTGGGTCAGGATCAGGCTGCCGAGTGCCGGGATCTCGAGCTTGAAGCGGGTGGTTTCGGCCTGCATGTCGGGGATGCCGAACAAGATCAGCGGGGTCGGCTCGCCGGGCACGTTCTCCCAGTGGCCTTCGATCGCAGCAATTTTCACCGGCTGGTGCTTGAGGGTGTTCAGGCCATGGAAGTCACCGATCACCGCCTGGATCGGGGCGACGATCAGCGCCATCCACATGGCCATAGACAGCATCTTGCGCACGGCCGGGTTGTCACGTCCGCGCAGCAGGTGCCAGGCCGCCGAGGCACCGACGAAGAACGCGGTGGAAACGAATGCGGCAGTGGCCATGTGCATCAGGCGGTAGGGGAACGAGGGGTTGAATACCACTGCCAGCCAGTCCACCGGCACAACCCGGCCGTCGATGATCTCGTGACCTTGCGGGGTCTGCATCCAACTGTTGGAGGCGAGGATCCAGAAGGTCGAGACCAAGGTGCCGAGCGCCACCATCACCGTGGAGAAGAAGTGCAGGCCACGGCCGACACGGTTCCAGCCAAACAGCATGACCCCCAGGAAGCCAGCCTCCAGGAAGAACGCGGTCAATACCTCGTAGGTGAGCAGCGGGCCGGTGATAGCGCCGGCGAAGTCGGAGAAACGACTCCAGTTGGTACCGAACTGGTAGGCCATGACCAGGCCGGAGACCACCCCCATGCCGAAGTTGACGGCGAAGATTTTCGACCAGAAGTGATAGAGGTCACGGTAGACCTGGTTATTGGTCCGCAGCCAGAGGCCTTCGAGGACTGCCAGGTAGCTCGCCAGGCCAATGGTAATGGCCGGGAACAGGATATGGAACGACACGGTAAAGGCAAACTGCATTCGGGCGAGCTCTAAGGCCTCTATTCCGAACATGGTGCTTCCTCTTCAGATAATCCGGCGTCCGGGCCGCTGGCCCCGTCGCCCACTGCCCCCACGGTAGTCGAGTGCGGCGCGTTGGAATTGTTCTGTTCGATCGCAGGGATTTCGGCCCAAGGGCCCGATCGTTACATCTGGAACGATTGACCCAGATCAACGATTGCTAGGAAGCATAGTCCTGAATGGCCCGCCGGGCCGTGTGGTTGATTGCCGCGTGACCGGTTGCCCCACCCCCTTTCATGAGACGAGAAAAAGTGCCGTCCCCGGCAAACAGTAACTGTTTGTTACAAACAGATGATACGCTGCGCCCCCCTCTACTGCGCCGAGGCCCCTGGTTTCCGATGTCCGATTCCGCACCGCAGTTGTTGCGTCACCACCGCCCTTTCCTGGCCTTCTGGCTGGCCCGCGTGTTCACCGCCAGCGGCTTCCAGATGCTCACCGTGGCCATTGGCTGGCACCTCTACCAGCTGACCGGCAATGTGCTGGACCTGGGCCTGGTCGGCCTGGTCGAATTCGCCCCACGGGTGCTGTTCATGCTGCACACCGGGCATGTCGCCGACCGCTATGACCGGCGCAAGGTCGCTGCGCTGTGCCAGAGCCTGCAGGGGCTGATAGCCCTGGCATTGGCGCTGGGCAGTGCCACCGACAACGTTACCCGCGAGCTGATCTTTGCTCTTGCCTTCCTGCTCGGTGCCACGCGTTCGTTCGAAATGCCGGCGACCCAGGCGCTGCTGCCCAACGTGGTACCAGCCGGGCTCTTCCCACGCGCGGTGGCGGCTTCGGCATCGGCCACCCAATCGGCAACCATCGTGGCGCCGGCGGTAGGCGGCTTCCTGTATGCCTTCGGCAGCATCTGGGTATACGGCCCCACCGTGGCCCTTTACGCCATCGCCTGCGTGCTGACCCTGAGCCTGCAGGCACGCGGCCAGGTGGCACAGCGCGGGCGCGCCAGCATCGAATCGTTGCTGGCCGGCATCCGCTTCATCCGCAGCCGGCCCGACATCCTCGGCGCCATCTCGCTGGACCTGTTCGCCGTACTGCTGGGTGGGGCCACCGCGCTGCTGCCCGTGTTCGCCAAGGACATCCTGCTGACCGGCCCGCTGGGCCTCGGCCTGCTGCGCTCTGCGCCAGCGGTGGGGGCGTTGCTGATGTCGCTGTGGCTGGCGCGCTTCCCGTTCGAGCGCAACGTGGGGCGGACCATGTTCACGGCAGTGGGCGTGTTCGGCGTGGCGACCATTGCCTTCGGCCTGTCTACCTCGTTCTGGTTCTCGCTGGCAGTGCTGGTGGTGCTGGGCGCGGCGGACATGATCAGCATGGTCATCCGCGGCGCTTTGGTGCAATTGGAGACGCCGGATGAAATGCGCGGGCGGGTGAGTGCGGTGAACGGCTTGTTCATTGGTGCCTCGAATCAGCTCGGCGAGTTCGAATCGGGGGTGACCGCGCACTGGTTTGGCACAGTGCCGGCGGTGGTGCTGGGTGGGGTGGGCACTTTGGTGGTGACTGGGGTGTGGATAAAGCTGTTCCCGACACTGGCCAAGCGAGATCGATTGCATAACGGTTGATCGTAGGCCTGTTCTGGCCCTATCGCCGGCAAGCCAGCTCCCACAGGTACACCACAGTTTCCGAACCCTGTGCAGTACTTGTGGGAGCTGGCTTGCCGGCGATAGGGCCGGTACAGGCTATAGAGAACCCATTCCCCAACGGCCATAGGCCCCCGCCGAGCATGCTGGTATGATGCGCGGCTTTTTTCCGCCCCACACAAAACCACGGCAACCGGTACGGTCTGTGCTTTGCTGATGGGGTCGATATATTCATGGCGCCGGGGGCGCCTTGGGGAGCGGGCATGCTGGAAAGGCTGTTTCAACTAAAAGCACACAACACCAATGTGCGCACCGAGATTCTCGCGGGCGTCACCACCTTCCTGGCCATGGCCTACATCCTGTTCGTCAACCCGAGCATCCTCGGCGAGACCGGCATGGACAAGGGCGCGATCTTCGTCGCCACCTGCCTGGCCGCGGCCATCGGCTCGGTGACCATGGGCCTGATCGCCAACTACCCGATCGCCCTGGCGCCGGGCATGGGCCTGAACGCGTTCTTCACCTACACCGTGGTCCTGCACATGGGCCACACCTGGCAGGTGGCACTGGGTGCGGTGTTCCTGTCGGCGGTGATGTTCTTCCTGCTGTCGATCTTCCGCATCCGCGAATGGATCGTGAACAGCATCCCGCTGCCGCTGCGTTCGGCCATTGCCGCGGGTATCGGCCTGTTCCTGGCACTGATCGCCCTGCATAACGCAGGCATCGTCGTCGATAACCCAGCCACCCTGGTGGGCCTGGGCGACCTCAAGCAGCCGGCACCGATCCTCGCCACCCTGGGCTTCTTCCTGATCGTCGGCCTTGAGTCGCTGAAAGTGCGCGGTGCCGTGCTGATCGGCATACTCGCCGTAACCATCGCCTCGATCCTGATGGGCGTGACGCCCTTCGGCGGCGTGGTCTCCATGCCGCCTTCGCTGGCCCCGACCTTCCTGCAACTGGACATCGCCGGCGCGCTGGACGTGGGCCTGGTCAGCGTGATCTTCGCCTTCCTGTTCGTCGACCTGTTCGACAACTCCGGCACCCTGATCGGTGTGGCCAAGCGCGCCGGGCTGATGGGCAAGGACGGCCACATGCCGAAAATGGGCCGTGCCCTGATCGCCGACAGTACCGCCGCCATGGCCGGTTCCCTGCTGGGCACCTCGACCACTACCAGCTACATCGAATCCGCAGCGGGCGTGAGCGCCGGTGGCCGCACCGGCCTGACCGCCATCGTGGTCGCCGTGCTGTTCCTGCTGGCGCTGTTCTTCGCCCCGCTGGCCGGTAGCGTGCCGGCCTTCGCCACCGCCCCGGCGCTGCTGTTCGTCGCGGTGCTGATGGCCTCGGGCCTGGCGGAAATAAACTGGGACGACGTCACCGAAGCCGCACCGGTGGTAGTGACCGCCCTGGCCATGCCGCTGACCTACTCGATCGCCAACGGCATCGCCTTCGGCTTCATTTCCTGGACCGCCGTCAAGCTGATCTCCGGCCGCCACCGCGACCTGAACCCGGCCCTGGTGATCCTTTCCATCCTGTTCGTCATCAAGCTGGGCTGGTTCAACGCATGAGTGCTGCTTTCGACCCCTCCTCCTACACCACCCAGCTGGACGCCAAGGTGGCCCGGCTGCGCGAGCTGCTGGCGCCGTTCGGCGCGCCGGAGCCGGCTGTTTTCGACTCGCCGCGCGAGCATTACCGCCTGCGCGCCGAATTCCGCCTGTGGCGCGAGGATGGCCAGCGCCACTACGCCATGTTCGCCCCGGGCGAGAAGCACAAGGCGATCCTGATCGAGGACTTCCCTATCGCCAGCCAGCGCATCAATGCACTGATGCCGCGCCTGAAGGCGGCCTGGCAGGCCAGCGAGGAGCTGGGCAACCGCCTGTTCCAGGTGGAGTTCCTCACCACCCTGGCTGGCGATGCCATGGTCACCCTGTGCTACCACCGCCCGCTGGACGAGGCGTGGGAAACGGCCGCACGGCAGCTGGCCGAAGACCTGGGCGTCAGCATTATCGGCCGCTCCAAGGGCAAACGCCTGGTCATCGGCCGAGACTACGCGGTGGAAAAACTCGAAGTCGCTGGCCGTGTGTTCAGCTACCGCCAGCCGGAAGGCGCGTTCACCCAGCCCAACGGCGCGGTGAACCAGAAGATGCTGAGCTGGGCCTTCGAGGCCATGGGCGAACGCAAGGACGACCTTCTGGAGCTTTACTGCGGCAACGGCAACTTCACCCTGCCGCTGGCCACCCGCGTGCGCCAGGTGCTGGCCACGGAAATCAGCAAGACCTCGGTCAATGCCGCGCTGAGCAACCTCGACGAGAACGCTGTAGATAACGTGCGGCTGGTGCGCCTGTCGGCAGAAGAGCTGACCCAGGCGCTGAATGAGGTGCGGCCGTTCCGCCGGCTGGAAGGCATCGACCTTAAGAGCTACGAGTTCGGTACGGTGTTCGTCGACCCGCCGCGGGCGGGGATGGACCCGGATACCTGCGAGCTGACCCGGCGTTTCGAGCGGATCCTGTACATCTCGTGCAACCCGGAGACGCTGGCGGCGAACATTGCCCAGCTGCAGGACACTCACCGCATCGAGCGGTGTGCGTTGTTTGACCAGTTCCCGTATACCCACCATATGGAGAGTGGGGTTTTGCTGGTTCGGCGCTGACCTTCAGATCGCCGGGGCTGCTTTGCAGCCCATCGCGACACAAGGCCGCTCCTACAGGAGGAACGCGATTCCCTGTAGGAGCGGCCTTGTGTCGCGATGGGCCGCAAAGCGGCCCCCGAGGTCCAACTCAGAAGTCGAAGAACACCGTCTCCCCTTCCCCCTGAATACGGATATCGAAGCGATATGCCGTCTTCCCGTCCACCTCGCAACGCTTGGCCACCAGGGTCTCGCGCCGCTGCGGCTGCTCGATCAGGTTGAGCACCGGGCACTTGGCATTGGCCTCGGCCTCGTCATCGAAATACAGCCGCGTGTGCAGGTGGATGTTGATCCCCCGGGCAAACAGGCTGATGTTGATGTGCGGCGCCATCGGCACGCCCGCAGCGTTGTTCACCACACCCGGCTTGACCGTGTGCAGGGTCCATTCACCTGCATCGAAGGTGGTGGCAGTGCGGCCAAAGCTGTTGAAGGCGTTTTCCAGGTTGTAGGCATCCTGGTACTCGCCGTTGGCATCGGCTTGCCACACTTCCAGGAACGAATCGCGCACCAGGTGGCCGTTACCGTCATACACCTGGCCGATCAGCAGGATGTGCTCGCCCGGCGCGTCCGGCTTGGCCAGGCGGTTCCAGATTTCCTGGTCGCGGGTCGGGTTGCCGGCCGCTTCCAGGGCCAGGCCGATGTGTACGTAGGGGCCGGCGGTCTGCGAAGGGGTTTCCGGCAGCAGTTCGATTGGCATGGCGGGGTCCTCAGCAGTTTTCGAAGTGGGTCTTGCGCTGGCCGCGCAGCACGATGTCGAAGCGGTAGGCCAGGCAGTCCATCGGGTTGGCGTTGCTCATGTCGAGCTTGGCGATCAACTGCTGCACGGCTTGCGGGTTGGCGATCGACTTGACGATCGGGCACATCGGGATCAGCGGGTCACCCTCGAAGTACAGCTGGGTAATCAGCTTGGTGGCGATCGACGGGCCGCTGATGGCGAAGTGGATGTGCGCCGGGCGCCAGTCGTTCGGGCCGTTGCGCCATGGGTACGGGCCCGGTTTGATGGTGCGGAAGCTGTAGTAGCCATCACGGTCGGTCAGGCAGCGGCCGACGCCACCGAAGTTCGGGTCCAGCGGCGCCAGGTAGCGGTCGTTCTTGTGACGGTAGCGGCCGCCGGCGTTGGCTTGCCACATTTCCACCAGGGTGTTCGGCACAGGCTTGCCGTACTGGTCGACGACACGGCCGGCAACGATGATGCGCTCGCCGATCGGCAAGCCGCCGTTGTTGAAGTTCAGCAGCAGGTCATGGTCATGGGCGCCGAAGCCCAGGTGGGAAAAGTCCGGGCCGGTAGTTTCGCTGATCGACTGCGGGATGCTGACCAGTGCCTGGCGTGGCGAACGGGCAATGGACGTCTTGTAGTCAGGCGTAAGAGCTTTCGGGTGCCAGTTGCGATCACGGATCACGAAGCGGCTGTTGTCCTGGGCGGGCATGCCGGTTTCCTCTCTTGGAATTATGGAAATGCGCGGGGGGATTATTTGAAACCCTGTCGCGGGCAAGCCCGCTCCCACATGCAGTTTCAGGCAGGTAGCGCGCAATGAATATTGAAATCAGCCACATCAAACATAACCATTTGGTTATGCATAAGCACCTTGGCCTGACACTCGCCGCTGTCGTGGACTAATCTTTGTCTTCTTGTTTCACGCTCCGGAGAGCATTCATGGATTGGCGAAAAGGTCGACGCAGCGACAATGTGGTCGATGCCCGAGGCGAAGGTGGTGGCGGCGGCATGCGTTTCGGCGGCGGCAAGGGGCTAGGGCTTGGTGCGGTGCTGCTGATTGTCGGCATCGGCTGGCTCACCGGCCAGGACCCGTTGCAGATTCTTGGCCAGCTCGCCGGCCAGATGGAGCAACAACAACAGCAGGCACCGAGCAGCGCGGGCGGCAAGGCGCCGCCGGCCAACGACCAGCAGGCCGAGTTCGTCGCCTCGATCCTGGGCGATACCGAAGACACCTGGAAAGCCCTGTTCGCCGAGGGCGGCAAGCAGTACCGCGACCCCAAGCTGGTGCTGTTCAGCGGCCAGGTCAATTCGGCCTGTGGCTTTGCCTCGGCGGCGGTGGGGCCGTTCTACTGCCCGGCAGACCAACGGGTCTACCTGGACATGTCGTTCTTCCGCGAAATGGAAACCCGCTTCGCCGCCGCCGGCGACTTTGCCCAGGCCTACGTGATCGCCCACGAAATCGGCCATCACGTGCAGACCCTGCTGGGCGTGTCGGCCAAGGTCGATGCCGCGCGCCGCAGCGGCCAGCGCATGGAAGGCGACAATGGCCTGCTGGTGCGTCAGGAACTGCAGGCCGACTGCCTGGCCGGTGTATGGGCCTACCAGGCGCAGAAGCGCCTGAACTGGCTGGAGCCGGGCGACGTCGAAGAGGCCCTGAACGCGGCCAATGCCATCGGCGATGACCGCCTGCAGCAGCAAGGCCGCGGGCGCGTGGTACCAGACTCGTTCACCCACGGCACCTCAGCGCAACGGGTGCGCTGGTTCAAGACCGGGTTTGCCGAGGGTGAGGTGAACCGCTGCGATACCTTCAGCGCGCGCAACCTTTGAATAGCTTCCAAAACCGACGCGATCCCTGTAGGAGCGGCTTTAGCCGCGAACACCGGCAAAGCCGGTGCCATCCACCGCGAAGGGCTGCAAGGCAGCCCCAATCAAGCCAGTTACAAATCTGCTGAAAAAGCGTTTCAGCTTCCTCCATCACTGCCGATAACCCCTGCACGAATCAGCGGGCATCCAGAACAACAACGCCTGGCGATCGAAGATCAAGCGAGCGAAAACAACTTCTGGAGAGCGTGCATGAACAGCTGGTTCGCCAACATCAGCGTCAACCTCAAACTAGGCCTGGGCTTCGGCCTGGTACTGATCCTCACCGGCCTGCTGGCCCTGACCGGCTGGACCAGCCTGGGCAGCCTGATTGACCGCAGCAACTGGATGGGCGATATCGGCCAGCTCAACAAGGACCTGACCGACCTGCGCATTGCGCGCCTGCAGTACATGATCGCCAACGGTGACGATGCTGCCGCCGCCAACACCCAGACCAAGCTTGACGCCTTCAGCAAGCAACAGGCCTACCTGGCCAGCACCTTCAAGAGCCCGGAAAACATCAAGCTGCTGGGTGAACTGGGCGAGACCATCAGCGCCTACAAGGTGTCGCTGAACAAGATGCGCCAGGGCTACGATGCCACCCGCACCGCGCGCACGGCCATGGACGGCTCGGCCAGCCGTGCCGACCAGGCCATGGACGCCCTCAGCCAGGAAGTCATGGCGCGCCCCGAAGCCGACAGCGTGCGCCTGGCCCAGTACCAGCTGATCAGCAAGGCCCGCCAGCAACTGCTGCAGGTGCGCATCGACGTACGCGGCTACATTGCCGAAAACAGCGCTGCCAACGAGCAGGCAGCCCTGCGCCAGCTGGACACCGCCCTGGCCGAAATCGACAACCTCAAGCGCCAGCTGCCGGCCGAAGACACGCGCCTGCGACAGTTCGAAGGCTCGGTGCTGGCCTACCGTGAAGCCGTGCGTCAATTCCGCGATGCGGTCGCCAACATCACCACTGCGCGCGCCGAGATGACCGTTCAGGGTGCCGACATCGTCAAGCGCAGCGACGCTCTGTACCAGATCCAGCTGCAGCGCCGCGACATGGAAAGTACCCAGGCCCGCAGCCTGCAGGCCATCGCCACGCTGCTGGCGCTGTTGGTCGGCGTGCTGGCGGCAGTGCTGATCACCCGGCAGATCACCCGCCCATTGCGCGACACCATGGTGGCAGTTGAAAAGATCGCCAGCGGCGACCTCACCCAGCACCTGCGCGTCACCCGCCGCGACGAACTGGGCGTGCTGCAACAAGGCATCGCCCGCATGGGCACCACTTTGCGCGAGCTGATCAGCGGCATCCGCGATGGCGTCACCCAGATCGCCAGCGCTGCCGAGGAATTGTCGGCAGTGACCGAGCAGACCAGCGCCGGCGCCAACAGCCAGAAGGTCGAGACCGACCAGGTGGCCACCGCAATGCACGAAATGGCCGCTACCGTTCAGGAAGTGGCACGCAATGCCGAGCAGGCCTCGCATGCTGCCACCGGTGCCGATGACGAAGCCCGTGCCGGCGACCGCGTGGTAGGCGAAGCAATTGGCCAGATCGAACGCCTGGCCGAAGAAATGCACCGTTCCACCGAAGCCATGAACCTGTTGCAGCAGGAAAGCCAGAAGATCGGCAGCGTGATGGACGTGATCAAGTCGGTGGCCGAACAGACCAACCTGCTGGCGCTGAACGCAGCGATCGAGGCGGCGCGTGCTGGCGAGGCAGGCCGTGGTTTTGCCGTGGTTGCCGATGAAGTGCGCGGCCTGGCCCAACGCACGCAGAAATCCACCGAAGAGATCGAAGAACTGATCGCCAGCCTGCAGCATGGGACCCAGCAAGTGGCTACGGCCATGCACGGCAGCCGTACCCTGACCGACAGCAGCGTCGAGTTGGCGCGCAAGGCCGGGGCTTCGCTGGAGAGCATCACCAGCACGGTGTCGAGCATCCAGTCGATGAACCAGCAGATTGCCGCGGCGGCGGAACAGCAGAGTGCGGTGGCGGAGGAGATCAGCCGCAGCATCCTGAATGTACGCGATGTGTCGGAGCAGACGGCGGCGGCCAGTGACGAGACGGCGGCGTCCAGCGTGGAGTTGGCGCGGTTGGGTGGGCAGTTGCAGACGTTGGTCAGCCAGTTCCGCGTCTGACCTGAAGACCCCGGGGGCCGCTTTGCGGCCCATCGCCGGCAAGCCAGGCTCCCACAGGAATAGCACAAGCCTCGGGGCTGCGCCGTACCTGTGGGAGCTGGCTTGCCGGCGATAGGGCCGGCACTGACGACCGCTTACTTGATGACCATCCCTACCCCACGCCCACGCGGATCCGAAGCGGTCTCCAGCTTCGTCCCATCAACCCGGATCGCCTGGATATCCCCCATCTCCCAGCCCTGGTCCTCCAGCACATAGCCCATCTTCTTCAGTTCATCAGCCACCGGCCCGGTCAGCGGCGCATAGCTGTCGAAGTAGATGGTGTCCTTGGGCAGCAACTGATGGTGCACGCGCTGCGCCGCCACCGCCTTGTCCAGCGGCATGTCGTAGTCGTACAGGTTGTTCATCACCTGGAAGATCGAGGTGAAGATCCGCGAGCCACCCGGAGTGCCGATGACCAGCTCGACCTTGCCATCGCGGGTCATCAGGCTGGGGCTCATGGACGACAGCATGCGCTTGCCCGGGGCGATAGCATTGGCATCGCCACCTACCACACCAAAGGCGTTCGCCGCCCCCGGCTTGGCGCTGAAATCGTCCATCTCGTCGTTGAGCAGGAAGCCGGCGCCTTTCACCACCACACCACTGCCGTAGTCGAGGTTGAGGGTGTAGGTGTTGCTGACCGCATTGCCCTGCTTGTCGACGATCGAGAAGTGCGTGGTCTGGTGCGGTTCCAGGCCCGGCTTGACCTTGTCGGTATCGGAAATGGCCTTCGGGTTGACCTGCGCGGCGCGCTTGGCCAGGTAGTCCTTGGCCACCAGCTGATCCACCGGCACTTTGGTGAAGGCCGGGTCGCCAAGGTAGTCGGCGCGGTCGGCGAACACGCGCTTCTCGATCTCGGCCAACAGGTGAATGTACTGCGCCGAGTTGTGCGCCACACCCTTGAAGTCCGCCGCGCGGTTTTCCTTGATACCCAGCAGCTGGGCCAGGGCTACACCACCGGAGCTTGGCGGTGGCGCGGTATAGACCACATTGCCACGCCAGCTCACGGCCATTGGCTCGCGCCATACGGCCTTGTAGTCCTTCAGGTCTTGCTTGGTGATCAGGCCCTTGTCGGCTTGCATCTGCGCCACCAGCAGGTCTGCGGTCTTGCCCTGGTAGAACTCGCTCACGCCCTTGTCGGCGATGCGCTCCAGGGTCTGGGCCATTTCCGGTTGCTTGAACAGCTCGCCGACCTTCATGTTGCCGAAGTAGTCGTTGAAATTGGTCGCGGTCTTGAACATGCCCTGGGCGTCGTTGCGGTACTGGTACTGCTTGGCCGCAACCTTGAAGCCGTTTTTCGCATAGCCGATGGCCGGGGTCAGCAGTTCGCTCCAGGGCAGCTTGCCGAACTTCTGGTGCGCCTCCCACAACCCCATCACCGTGCCCGGAACGCCAGCAGCACGTGCCCCGACCAGACTGAGGTTTTCGATGACCTCACCCTTTTCGTCCAGGTACATGTTGCGCGTGGCGGCCTTGGGCGCGACTTCGCGGTAATCGAGGAAGTAGGGTTTGCCGTCGACGAACAGGGTCATGAACCCGCCACCGCCGATGTTGCCAGCCTCGGGATAAGTCACCGCCAGGGTGAAAGCCGTGGCCACTGCCGCATCCACCGCGTTGCCGCCTTTCTTGAGGATATCGGCGGCCACCTGTGCACCATATTGATCGGGCGCGGCCACTGCGCCGCCCTCAAGATTGGCGGCATGGACCGTGGAACAGCTCAGGATCGTGGCTGTGAGAGCCAGGTACTGGAACGGAGCAATACGCATGACACTTCCTTGGTGTTGTTTTTGTTGAGCAGTCAGTAAGGCCGAAGCGCTTCGACTGTGCAATCAACCGCAGGAAGTTTCGCCGCCCGTGGACAGGACCTGTCGCGTTCAGGCAACTCAGCTGGCGTACATCGCCAACTTGCGCTGGATGAAATCGAGGAAGCACTGGATACGCAGCGCCAGCTGGGTGTTGCGGTAGTACACCGCATGGATCGGCTGGCGATAGCCGTTGTTGGCTTCGCTCAGCAGCACTTGCAGGCGCCCGGCGCGAATGTCCTCGTGGGTCATGAAGTGCGACAGGCTGACGATGCCCTCGCCGGCCAGCGCCAATTGGCGCAAGGTCTCGCCGCTGGAGGCGATCAGCGACGGGCGAATGCTCCAGCGGTCCCCCTGGGCATGGCGCAGTGGCCAATGGTTGAGCGATTCGGGCTGGCTGAAGCCGAGCAGGCAGTGGTTGGCCAGGTCCTCGACCCGCTGCGGCGTGCCGTGTTGCTCGAGGTAGGCCGGGCTGGCCAGCACCTGTACCGGGCTGCATCCCAGGCTGCGTGCGTGCAGGCTGGAGTCGGCCAGTTCACCGATGCGGATCGCCACATCGGTGCTTTGCTCCAGCAGGTCGATGATCAAGTCGTCGGTATTGAGTTCCAGTTCGATACCAGGGTATTGGCGGCGGAACTCGCCGATCCACGGCAGGATGGCATGCAGCATGAACGGCGCGGCGGCGTTGATGCGCAGGCGCCCGGTAGGGGTCTGGCGGTTCATCGACAGTCGCTCTTCCATCTCGTCCATCTGTTCCAGGATCAACCGCGCGCGCTCGAGGAAGAAGCGGCCCTCCTCGGTCAGGTCCATGCGCCGGGTGGTGCGGTTGACCAGCGTGGTACCCAGCTTGCCTTCAAGGCGCGACAGGGTACGGCTGACGGCAGACGGGGTCTGGCCCATCTGCTCGGCAGCAGCGGAAATCGAGCCGCAGTCGATGACGGTGACGAATACCTGGAGCTCTTCGGATCGGGTTTTCACATCTGCGCCTGCGGTTGGTCTCTGCCGGAATAGATAGCCGCTTGTCTAGGCCAAGTCCAGCACAGAAAAACCTTACTGTGCCTTGCCAAACACCTTGTCCAGATGCGCCTCATAGGCTGCCAAAGCAGCCGGCACATCAGGCCGCTTCATCACATCCACCGCCAGGAAAGTCGGCAACCCGGTCATGCCGAGGAACTGGTTGGCCTTGTGGAATGGGAAGTACACCGCGTCCACCCCCTTGCCCTCGAAGAAATCGCTAGGGTCGTCGAATGCCTGCTGCGGTGCATTCCAGGTCAGCGAAAGCATGTACTGCTTGCCGTGCACCAGGCCACCACTGCCGTACTTCTGCGAGTGGTCCGCACGGGTACGGCCGTCGTTGGCATACAAGCTACCGTGGCCGGCGGTGAACACCTCGTCGATGTACTTTTTAACGGTCCATGGCGCACCCATCCACCAGCCGGGCATCTGGTAGATGACCACATCGGCCCAGAGGAACTTCTCCACCTCTTCCTGGGCATCATAGCCACCGTCGATGAAGGTCTGGCGTACATCGAAACCGGCCCGGTCCAGGTGAGCGATGGCCGCTTCGTGCAAGGTCGTGTTCAGACGACCGTCGGAGTGGGCGAACTGTTTACCACCGTTGAGCAAAAGGATCTTCTTCATGCGGGCCTCGCGGAAAAAATTCAGGCCGGCAGGTTAGGGGCTCGCGGGCGCGGGATACAGTAATGCAGCGGCAAAATACAATTGACCTGAAGTCACGAATCAATAATGCATTATTGCCTTAGAATCGCATCACCTCCCATCACCGAGTAGCGACCCATGAGTGAGCAGTACGCCTTCATCCTCAAAGCCAAGACCCGCCCGGAAATGGCTGAAGCGTTCGAAACGCTGTTCCGCGCTTACGTCGAGCCAAGCCGCCAGGAGCCGGGCTGCATCGAGTACCACATGCTGCGCGACAAGCAGGACCCGAGCCTGTTCGTGTTCTTCGAGGTCTGGGCCGACAAGGCAGCGCTGGATGTGCATTCGGCACTGCCGCACATGACCGCGTTCTTCGAAAAACGCATGGACTACCTGGAACGCGATTTCGACATCCAGATGATCGACATGCTCAGCGCATCAAGCGCTAACCGCTGATCAGCAAATGGCCGCCGAGCGCGGCCAGGCCGATGAAGAAGCACCGTTTGAACAGCGGCGTACTGATGCGCTGACGCAGCCACTGGCCGGCCAGCATGCCGACTAAGGCCGGCGCCAGCATCAGCAGCGAAGCACCCAGCGCCTGGCCACCCAGGACATGCTGCCCGGCCAGGCCAACGGCCAGGGCCAGGGTCGAAACCGTGAACGACAGGCCCAGGGCCTGGACCATCTGATCCCGATTCAAACCCAGGCTCTGCAGGTAGGGCACAGCCGGTATCACGAACACCCCGGTCGCCGCCGTGACCACGCCCGTGACCAGCCCGCAAAGCGGCGCCAGCCAAGGCTCCCGCCCCGGTGCCAGGCGCAGACCCGGACCGACCAGCCCGTACAGCGCATACACCATCAAGGCCGCGCCCAGTGCATGTGCGGCCCAAGGGCCGCTGTTGATCCCCAGCCAGGCGCTGCCCAGCAAGGTACCGACGAAGATCATCGCCAGCATCGGCCACAGGCGTGCCAGCAACCTCCGCAGGTGCCCCCCACTGGCCAGCTGCCAGAGGTTGGTGAGGGTCGAAGGCACAATCAGCAATGCCGCAGCCTGCGCCGGTGACATAGCCAGGCCCAGCAGGCCCATGGCGATTGTCGGCAGGCCGAGGCCGATCAAGCCCTTCACCGCGCCGGCCAGCAGGAAAGTCAGTACCACCAGCAGCGACAGCGCTGGGCCAATGTTCTGGTAGAAAGCGAGCAAGGTATTCATAGGCCGATAATGGCGTGCGCCAGCCGGGCTGAAAATCTGCCATATACTCAGCCAGACTCTTGCCAGGACAGAGCCACATGCATTTCGATCTGATCGACCTCAGGCTGTTCCAGCACACCCTGGAGTGCGGCAACATCACCGCCGGTGCCAGCCGCAGCCATCTTTCGCTGGCAGCAGCCAGTGCGCGGATCCGCGCCATGGAGGCTTCGCTGGGCATCCCTTTGCTGGAACGCAACCGCCGTGGCGTGCAAGCAACTCTGGCCGGCCAGGCACTGCTGCAGCATGCCCGGCTGATATCGCAGCAGGTCGAGCGCCTGCAGTTCGACCTGGGCCAGTACGTTCAAGGGCAGCAGGGCCAGGTGCGCCTGCTGTGCAACACGGCTGCACTCACGGAGTACCTGCCGGAGCTGCTGGCCGGCTACCTGGCTGAAAACCCAGGCGTCAGCGTGGATGTGCAGGAGTTGCCGAGCCTGCGCATCGTGCAGTCGATTACCCAGGGCATGGCGGACCTGGGCATAGTTTCGACCGCCGCCCCCAGCGAGCACCTGCAGACCCGGCCGTTTCGCGAAGACCCACTGGTGCTTGTAACGCCGCAGCGCCATCCACTGGCCAGCGAGGTAGCGCCGAGCTTTATCGATAGCCTGGCCCATGGCTATGTCGGCCTGGGTACCGGCAGTGCACTGGCGTTGTACCTGGAAGAGCAGGCGCTGCGCGAGGGGCGGCGCATGCGGGTTCGGGTGCGTGCCGAAGGGTTCGATGGCGTGATCCGCATGGTTGCGGGCGGGGCCGGGGTGGGGGTGGTGCCGCTGGCGGCGGTGAAGCGTTGGCAAGGGGTGTTGCCGTTGCACTGGGTGGCGCTGACGGAACCATGGGCCAATCGCCGGTTGCTGGTGTGTGCACGCGATTTTGCGGCATTGCCGGGGTATGCCGCAGGGTTGGTAACCACCCTCACCCGCTGACCCGATCAGTATGTTGCATGTACTGCGCATGACTTGAAGCCAACGCGATCGATGTAGGAGCGTGCACAGTAAGTGCATTTTTTTAGCCGCTCGCACACAATCCTCCCATCGCACCACCGAAAAGGACTTTCCAGTGGCATCGATCTACCAGCTCAAACCGCGCTTCCAGGCCATGCTCCGCCCTGCTGTCCAGCGCCTCCACGACCGCGGTGTCACCGCCAACCAGGTCACTGTCGCCGCCGCCCTGCTGTCGATCCTGCTGGGCCTGCTGCTGGCTGCCCTGCCCCATCTCACCTGGCTGTTCATTCTGGTGCCAGTCTGGATGCTGCTGCGCATGGCACTGAACGCCGTCGACGGCATGCTCGCCCGTGAGTTCGGCCAGCAATCCACCCTCGGTGCCTACCTCAACGAACTGTGCGACGTGATCGCCGATGCCGCGCTGTACCTGCCCTTCGCCCTGCTGGCCGGTGTATCGCCAACCTTGGTCGTGCTCGTGGTGCTCAGCGCCACCTTCAGCGAATACGCCGGTGTCATGGGCCCACTGGCCGGTGCTTCACGGCGCTACGATGGCCCAATGGGCAAGAGCGACCGGGCCTTTGCCTTCGGTGTGCTGGGTACCGGTGTCGCCCTAGGCCTGCTGAATGGCACCTGGCTCAACGGCTTGTTGCTGGTCATCCTCGCACTCTCGCTCTATACCCTCTACAACCGGGTTCGCCAGGGGCTGGCCGAAACCCGCTGAGCCCACTGCCGTCGCAAAAGGATGTCGACCATGCGCCAAGCGCAAGCGCTGCACTTCTCCACCCATGACGGCGTCGAGCTGTATTACCGTCACTGGCCTGCCACGCGTAACCAACACCAGCCACGCCGGGCCGTGGTGATGTTCCATCGCGGCCACGAACACGGCGGGCGCATGGCACACCTGGCCGACGAGCTGGACATGCCGGGCTACGATTTCTTCGCCTGGGATGCCCGCGGCCACGGCCATTCGCCGGGCGCGCGTGGCGACAGCCCGGGCTTCGCCACCAGCGTGCGCGATGTGCAGACCTTCATCGAGCACATCCAGGCCAGCCATGGCATCGCCGAACAGGACCTGGTGGTGCTGGCGCAGAGCGTAGGGGCCGTGCTCGTCGCCACCTGGGCCCACGACTACGCGCCCAAGGTGCGCTGCCTGGTGCTGGCCTCGCCAGCGTTCAAGGTCAAACTGTATGTGCCGTTCGCCCGCACCGGCCTGAAACTGCTGAAAGCCTTGCGCGGAAACTTCTTCGTAAACAGCTACGTCAAGCCCCGCCTGCTCACCCACGACCCCGAACGGGTCATGTCGTACGTGGCCGACCCGCTGATCAGCCGGCCGATTTCGGTAACCATGCTGCTGGGCCTGTACGAAGCCGCCGACCGGGTGGTGGCGGATGCCCAGGCCATTCAGTTGCCAACCCAACTGCTGGTGTCCGGTGCCGACTTCGTGGTCGAACGCCAACCGCAGGAACGCTTCTTCGAACGCCTGGGCAGTGCGCGCAAGGAAATGCACATCCTGCCAGGTTTTTTCCACGACACCCTTGGCGAGCGTGACAGGGCCCATGCCTTGCGGCGCATCGAGCGGTTTGTCGAACATTGCTTCGCCAGCCCCGCCGCCCTGCCATCACTGCTCGATGCCGACAAGACCGGCGCCAGCTGCGCCGAGGCCGAAAGCCTGGCCGCACCGCTGCCGCGCAACTCGCCCCGCGACCTTTACTGGCGTGCTACCCGTGCCGGGCTGCGGCTGGGCAAGGGGCTGTCCGAAGGTGTGAAGCTGGGTTTCGATACCGGTTTCGATTCGGGCAGTACCCTGGACTACGTGTACCGCAACCAGCCGACCGGCAAAGGCAAGCTCGGTCGCCTGATCGACCAGAACTACCTCGACGCCATCGGCTGGCGCGGCATCCGCCAGCGCAAGCTGCACGTAGAGGAACTGCTGCGCCTGGCCATCGTCCGCCTGCGCGACCAGCAGCGGCCGGTGCACATCGTCGATATCGCCGCCGGCCATGGCCGCTACATTCTCGAGGCCCTGCAGGAGCTCGAACAACTGCCGGATTCGATCCTGCTGCGTGACTACAGCGAACTGAACGTGCAGCAAGGCAGCGCACTGATTGCAGAAAAAGGCCTGACCGACATCGCCCGCTTCGTCCAGGGCGATGCCTTCGACCGCCAGAGCCTGGCGACCCTGGAACAACCACCGACCCTGGCCGTGGTCTCCGGCCTGTACGAACTGTTCGCCAGCAACCAGTTGGCAGGTAACTCGCTGGCCGGCCTGGCCGATGCGCTGGAAGATGGCAGCTATTTGGTCTACACCGGCCAGCCGTGGCACCCGCAACTGGAAATGATCGCCCGCGCCCTCACCAGCCACCGCGGCGGGGAGGCCTGGGTCATGCGTCGCCGCAGCCAGGCCGAAATGGACCAGTTGGTAGAAGCGGCGGGGTTCCGCAAGCTGGCCCAACGCATCGATGAATGGGGCATTTTCAGCGTCAGCCTGGCACAACGGGTGCGCTGAATGAGCCCATCACGCGAGCCCCGGCTGATCCGCCGAGGCGTGTTCTGGCTTCTTTTGCTGGGGCCGCTGTTTTTTCTTAGTTACGGGCTGGCGAACAACCATACCGCCGGGCGCAGTGATGTCGGCAGCCTGGTGTTCGGCTGGGAAAGCCGCATGCCGTTGTGGCCGTGGACGATCATCCCGTACTGGTCGATCGACCTGCTCTACGGTTTGTCCTTCCTGCTGCCACGCACGCGCCAGGAAATGGACCGGCACGCGCTGGCGCTGCTAACCGCGCAGCTGATCAGCGTCAGCTGCTTCCTGCTCTGGCCGCTGCGCTTCACCTTCGAGCGGCCGGAACTGGGCGGGGTGTTCGGCTGGATGTTCGATGTGCTGATGGGCTTCGACAAGCCGTTCAACCAGGCGCCTTCGCTGCATATTGCCCTGCTGGTGATCATCTGGACGATGTTTGCCCGGCACGTGCAGCGCCAGCCCTGGCGTTGGCTGATGCATGGCTGGATGGCACTGATCGGGGTCTCGGTACTGACCACCTGGCAGCACCATTTCATCGACGTGCCGACAGGGGCATTGGCGGGGTTCGTCTGCGTCTGGTTGTGGCCACATCAAGGGCAACTGCCCTGGCAGCAGGTGCGCCTTGCGCGGGATGCCAAGTGTTGGCGGTTGGCGTTGTTCTATACAGTGGGTGGGCTGCTGTGCGCAGTGCCTGCCGTTGCGTTGGGCGGCGCCTGGCTGTGGTTGACCTGGCCGGCCGTGTCGCTGGCTTTGGTGGCGCTGAACTATGGCGTGCTCGGTGCGGGCGGGTTCCAGAAAGGCGCCGATGGGCGCTTGTCGAATGCAGCCAGCTGGCTGCTGGCACCCTACCTGATTGGGGCGTGGGTCAACTCGCGGTTGTGGACATGGCGGCACACGCAGGCGGATGAAGTGTGTGATGGCGTCTACCTTGGGCGGATTCCTGGGTGTGACGCGCAGTTCGCTGCGGTAGTCGATTTGTGCGCAGAGCTACCGTGCCATGTTCAGGACAGCGCTCCTACACAGGTCGCGTCCGCCGTTGGCTACGCATGTTTTCCTACCCTGGACCTGATCGCCCCGGAAAGCCCATTGCTGCACCAAGCCGCCGTCACCATCGAACGCCTGCGCTCGCAAGGCCCGGTGCTGGTCTGCTGCGCCCTGGGCTATTCGCGCAGCGCCAGCGCCGTGGCAGCCTGGCTGGTACTCACGGGCCGCTGCAGTGATGCTCGCCAGGCCGAGGCGCTGATCCGCAAGGCCCGCCCCGGCGTGGTCCTGCACAGCGCACATCGCCAAGCCTTGCAACGGCTAGGGACACAACCATGACGCTGTACGTGGTGGCCAGCCTGCTGGGCTGTGGCAAACAACTGGAACGCCTGTCGGACGGCCTCACCCTGCTGGCCCTGGCCTACGGCCTGGCGCCCTTGCTGGGAGCCCAGTTGCAACCGCTGGCCAGCCTGCTGTGCATTGCGCTGCTGGTACTAGGCGTGCTGCACAAGTACTGGGCCATCCGTGTGGCCATCGATGCCCAATTGTTCGCCCACCTCGCCGCCAGCCGCGACCTGGCGGCGGACACCCAGGCCCTGGACCACGCACTGTTCGAGCTGAAACTCAAACCGCAGGCCGCCGACACCCGAGCATGGCCTGCCCGTAGCCGGGCCGCGCTGACCCTGTTACGCCGCCAGGCAGTGTACCTGGGCCTGCAGCTGTCGCTGGCTTTGGCTACCCTGCTGACACTGCCTTTGAAGGGATGACTACCGATCCATGCTCGCCAACCTGACCGCCTACCTCATCACTTCCGCCGCCCGCCTGATCACCGGCGCCCGCGCCCTGTGGCTGGGCTGCACGCCGCTGCCGGTGCAGCGCCTGTATTTCGCCAACCACAGCAGCCATGGTGATTTCGTACTGCTGTGGGCCTCGCTGCCGCAGCCGCTGCGCAAGCGTACCCGTCCGGTAGCCGGTGCCGATTACTGGGCCAAGCCGGGCATTCGCGATTTTCTTATCCGCAAGGTCTTCAACGGTGTGCTGATCAACCGGCAACACAGCCCCGGCCAGGGCAGCCCGTTGCAGCCGATCCTCGAAGCAGTGGCCCAGGGCGACTCGCTGATCTTCTTTCCGGAGGGCACCCGCAATCTCGGCGACGAGCCGCTGATGCCGTTCAGGAGCGGGTTGTATCACTTGGCAGCAGCCAACCCTGGAGTCGAACTGGTGCCGGTGTGGATCGCCAATCTCAACCGGGTGATGCCCAAGGGGCGCGCCCTGCCGTTGCCGTTGTTGTGCACATTGAGCTTTGGCGAGCCGCTGCACCTGCAGGCGGATGAAAGCAAGCAAGCCTTTCTCGAGCGGGCCAGCCAGGCCCTGCTGAACCTGGCCCCCAAGGATGCCTGAGATGGACGACAACACCCTTTCCCTGTTTGCCGGCATCGGCGCCCTGCTGCTGCTCGCCAGCGTGATCGGCCGCCTGCTCAAATGGCGCGCCGGCCCGGCACCGCACGCGGTGATCGACAACCTCAACGCCCGCATCAACGCCTGGTGGGTGATGGTGCTGGTGATCGGCATCGCCTTCCTGTTCGGCAAGTACGGCGTGATCGTGCTGTTCTACGGCGTGTCGTTCTATGCTTTGCGCGAGTTCATGACGCTCACCCCGACCCGGCGCAGCGACTACCCGGCACTGGTGGCTGCGTTCTATGTGGCACTGCCGGTGCAGTACGTGCTGATCGCCATGGACTGGTACGGGTTGTTCAGTATCTTCATCCCGGTGTACCTGTTCCTGTTGCTGCCGATCCTGGCCAGCTTCGGCGGCGACACCACGCGCTTTCTCGAGCGCGCCTCGAAGGTGCAGTGGGGGCTGATGATCGCGGTGTACTGCGTGTCGTCGGTGCCGGCATTGATGACCCTGGACATCCCGGGTTACGAGGGCCGCAACCTGTTGCTGATTGCCTGGCTGATCCTTGTGGTGCAGATCAGCGACGTGCTGCAGTACGTGTGCGGCAAGCTGTTCGGCAAGCACAAGGTAGCGCCCAACCTGTCGCCATCCAAGACCGTCGAAGGCCTGGCCGGCGGCGTGGCACTGGCCACCCTGATCGGCGCCCTGCTGTGCTGGATCACCCCGTTCACCTTCTGGCAGGCCGCGCTGATGGCGTTGGCGGTGAACGCCATGGGCTTCTTCGGCGGGCTGGTGATGTCGGCGATCAAGCGCGACCGTGGGGTGAAGGACTGGGGGCACATGATCGAAGGCCACGGCGGCATGCTCGACCGCATGGATTCGGTGTGCTTTGCCGCGCCGGTGTTCTTCCACTTTGTGCGGTATTGGTGGGCGTAGAACGTGTTCGCCTTGAACTTTCTAGTACCCGTAAGATCGAGCGCCGCCCGCGCGGCGCTCGATCTCACAGGCACTGGAAAACTAAAGGCGAGCACTAAGCGGACTGATCGGATGGCAAAGTAAGCACATGCCTTCTGACACGTAAGAAATCAGCAAGTACCATCGGGCACCTATACCCCCCAGGAGTATCCGTATCGCCATAGCTTGGCCGGTCTGCTACTTGAGGTACGACCGCAGCAACGTCGCCACCTTGTCCGCCTCGTCCTGCCGCTCCTCGGCACTCAGCCCTTCCGCCACCAGGTGTTCGCGGATATGCCCTTCCATCACTTCGGCCATCAGCCCGTTCACCGCACCGCGCACGGCGGCGATCTGCTGCAGTATCGCCAGGCAGTCCTTGTCCTGCTCCAGCGCTGTCTCCAGGGCGGCGGCCTGGCCTTTGATCTTGCGCACCCGGGTCAGCAGCTGCTTCTTGCTCTTCAGGGTATGTGCCATTGGGTTTCACACCATGCTAGGTATACTGGGGTATAGTATATTTCTCGACGTTCCGGGAGCATGATAAACCATGGCAACACAAACCTCAGACCGCTGGCAGCACAGCCACCAGTTCCATACCAGCAACCTGAGCGCCGAGCGCAAGACGCGCCTGGCCGTGTGGCTGACCGCGGTAATGATGGTGGCGGAAATTACCGGGGGCTGGTTCTTCAATTCCATGGCGTTGCTAGCCGACGGCTGGCACATGAGCTCCCACGCCCTGGCCCTGGGCCTGTCGCTGCTGGCCTATGCCGCCGCGCGGCGTTATGCCGGCGACCGGCGCTTTGCCTTCGGCACCTGGAAGATCGAGATTCTCGGCGGCTACTCCAGCGCCCTGCTGTTGCTGGGCGTGGCCGGGCTGATGGCATTCCAGTCGGTGGAGCGCCTGCTGGCACCGGGGCCGATCCACTATGACGAGGCGATCTTCATCGCCGCCGTGGGCCTGGCCGTCAACCTGATCTGCGCCTGGCTGCTGCGTGACGACCATCACCATCACGATCATCACCACCATGGCCACGACCATCACCATGACCATGGCCACCATCACCACGACCTGAACCTGCGCTCGGCCTACCTGCACGTGATGGCCGACGCCGCGACCTCGGTGCTGGCTATCGTCGCCCTGCTGGCCGGCAAGTACTGGGGCGCCGGCTGGCTCGACCCGGTCATGGGCCTGGTCGGTGCGCTGCTGGTGGCGCTGTGGGCCCGCGGGCTACTGCGCGATACCGGGCGAGTGCTGCTGGATGCGGAGATGGACGCGCCGGTAGTGGAGGAAATCCGCGAGGTGGTCGCGCAGCTGCCGGTGCCGGCCAGCATCACCGACCTGCACGTGTGGCGCGTGGGCAAAGACCAGTACGCCTGCATTCTCGGCCTGGCCGCCCGGGCCGAACTCAGCGCCGACAGCGTGCGCCAGTCCCTGGGCGTACACGAAGAACTGGCACACATCACCGTCGAGGTCAACCGCCTGGCATAGCGCGACCAGACAGCTGGACGTCGAGCCCAGGCAACTGCGGCTCGGCCGATGGCCCTATGGTGACGAGTCATTCAGCCAGTCACCAGGAGTTGTGCCATGTCCGATTTCATCACCGTCCTGCGCGAAACCTGCCCGACGCCGGTCGTGGACGCCACCAAGTGGAAGCGCATCGGCGGCGATCCGCACACCGTCAACCTCAACGCCTACCTGTCGGCCGACGGCAGCAAGATCATGGGCACCTGGATCTGCACCCCGGGCAAGTTCGAGGTCAACTACGAGAAGTGGGAGTTCTGCCACTTCCTTGATGGCTACTGTATCATCACCCCGGAAGGCGAAGAGCCGAAGCACCTGAAAGCGGGTGATGTGTTCGTGATCGAACCGGGGATGAAAGGCACCTGGGAAGTGGTCGAGACCGTGCGCAAGTACTTTGTCTTTGCTTGATTCATAAGCGGACCTTGGTTTGGGTCATGTGGGATGAGTGAAAACTCCCACATGACTCTGCTCGCAATTCAACATGATGAATAAGGCAACCAGAAGTTTAATAAACATCACCCTATTGCAAGGATAACAGTTACATTTTTTGACATATGAATTCAGCTTCCCCCCTTCATTTGTAGTCCATTTCTGAACTGCACCTCTTCATCCCCTGAAGTATTGCCCCCGACTCATCGCAGGCCTAGGCTCTGCACATCATCCGGGTCACCGGGCAGCAATACCCAATTGATTCAATTGCCAGGGAGAAGAAAACGTGGCTTTCGACGCCTACATTCAGATCGACAACATTCCAGGCGAAGCACTGGACAAGCAATACAGCAAATGGATTGAAGTGCTTGGCTACGATTTCGGCGTCAGCCAAAGCACATCTGCCACTGCAAGTTCTACTGGCGGAGCCACTTCCGGCCGTACCTCTGTCACCAACTTCACTTTCACCAAATACCTCGACAGTGCCAGTTGCAAACTGATGGAGGCCAGTTGCACCGGGCAGCACCTCAAGGAAGTGAAACTGGCACTCTGCCGCGCGGGTGGTGACAAACTCAAGTACTACGAAATCATCCTCGAGGAAGTGATCATCGCC
The DNA here is from genome assembly GCF_015168335.1 of Pseudomonas shirazica. NCBI lineage: Bacteria > Pseudomonadati > Pseudomonadota > Gammaproteobacteria > Pseudomonadales > Pseudomonadaceae > Pseudomonas > Pseudomonas shirazica. Next base: position 282,890 of record NZ_CP063456.1, on the reverse strand, counting down.
GAGTATTCGCAGAGCGTGGACACCGGCGTACCGCTTGAAGTAGTGCAGCTCAACTACGGCCGGATCAAGACCACCTATACCCAGCAGCGGCGCATTGATGGCGCCGGTGGCGGCAATATCGCCGGCGGCTGGGACCGGATCGGCAACAAGAAATACGCGTGAGGACAAGGCTATGTCTGAAGCCCGGGCGTTTCTCAATCTCAAGCTGCAAAACTATCATAGGCTGAAATCCGACCTGGCGCTGACCGGTCATTCCCTGGAAAAGTTTGACGTGCTGAATTCGCACATCGCCAATACTGTGGTCCGTAGCGGTGAACTTATCATCATCGGCGATCCCACCACGGCTTCCTGCACCAGCCAGGAAGCCTGGATGATGAGACAGGCGACGATTGCGCACATGGGGCTGATGCGCAACGGCCAAGGTGTGGATAACTTTTTCCTGGACAATTTCGAGACCTTGAAGAGCCTCATCGCGCATGCATCTGTGGGCGCTGGTGTAGTCAGTGAAGGGTGGAGCAAGCACCTGAAAGCTATCGAGGCCACCTTGATGGATATCGAGAAGCTGCATCAACAGCATCTCGGGTCAGGGGCCATGGCGGCTCGCGATCAGTTCTATGCAAAGCGTGCCGTCTTGTTCATGAAGTTGGATGAGCAGCTGAACAAGCTGGCGGCTTATGGTTCCGGGATAAGGAACAAAGGCTCGATCAAAAGGACGCTGGGGATATCCACAAAGAGTTATTTGCATACCGGCGAGATTGCAGGATATGCCAACAAAGTCTCAGGCGTGGCGACGGCTGCTAATTTGATCAAGAAAGGAACGTATGTAGGGATTGCATTAGACGTCGCTGCCACGGGCCTGGAGATACATAAAGCCTGTACGCTCGGACGCGAGGAGGAATGCAAAAAGGCGCATTATGTCGAGATTAGTTCATTAACCTTGGGCTTGTTGGGTACTACTGCTGGGGCAGCCAGTGGCAAGCTTATTCTTGGTGCTGCTTGCAGCGTGGTGTTTGGCGTAGCGACAGGTGGAACCGGAGCACTCGCTTGTGGGATATTCGGCGGTACAGTGGGGGGAATGGCAGGCGGAAAATTTGGGAATGAAGCAGGCGCCTGGGCTGGGGAACTTCTATACGAGGCAGTCGCAAAATGACAATCATGCACTGGATTTTTTTAGTCTACAGCATGACAGTCACAACTTTACTTTTCTTGAACCTGGCATTAACAATATATATCGCTCATCGCAAAATTGATTACATTGAAGGATTTTTATTAAATTGCAATGCAATAACCGGCGAAAAAAAACTCTGGCTACATGCTGGCTTGATGGGAAAATTCTTTCGACTAACGAATATATCATTCATACTGCTCATTCCTAAAATCTATGCACGAAAAAACCTCATTGACATCAAGGAAATAAATAATCTACCTTCAAAAATCAAGACCCTCCTAATCTTCATAGGCTCCTCGCTTTTGATATTGACTATCGCATTTTTTGGTTTGGGAATTTTCATGTATTACTTACCCCCCATGCCTAAATAATGCTCAAAAAACATCGCAGTACGGGCCCCCTCCCCTCTGGTGCGCAGTTACAGAGGGAAGGCCGCCCGGCCCGCGATAAAGTCCTCGCTCGTCAATCCTTCTTGCGGTAACCCTCGACGATCGCCGAGAAGTCCTTGCCACCCTCGCCGCGCAGGCTCATGGCCTGATACAGCTGCTGGGCCACGGCCCCCAGGATCACCGGTTGATGCGCCTGGCGTGCAGCCTCGGTGGCCAGCCCCAGGTCCTTGAGCATCAGCTCGGCGCCAAAGCCACCGGTATAGCCACGCGATGCCGGCGCGGTTTCGATGATGCCCGGCCACGGGTTGTAGGTGTCCGAGCTCCAGCAACGCCCGGTCGAACTGTTGATGATGCCGGCCAGCACCTTGGTGTCGATGCCCAGCGCGTTGCCCAGGGCCATGGCCTCGGACACGCCGATCATCGAGATACCCAGCAGCAGGTTGTTGCAGATCTTGGCGATCTGCCCGGTGCCGACTTCACCGCAGTGCACGATGTTGCGGCCCATCTGCTCCAGTACCGGCTTGAGGGTGGCAAACAGCTCGGTGCTGGCACCGACCATGAAGGTCAGGGTGCCTGCCGCCGCGCCGCCGGTGCCACCGGACACCGGTGCATCGCCCATGTCCACGCCCTTGGCCGCTGCGGCCTTGGACACATCACGCGCCGTCTGCGGGTCGATGGTGCTGCAATCCACGGTCGGCGTGCCGGGGCGAATGCCCGCCAGCACACCGTCTTCGTTCAGGTACACGCTGCGCACATGGGCAGCAGCCGGCAGCATGGTGATCACCAGCTCGCTGTTGGCCGCCGCGTCCTTGGGCGACGGGCTGACCTGCCCGCCCAGTTCTGCCAGCTCGGCCAGCACAGCCTTGTTCAGGTCGAACAGGTTCAGTTGGTGCCCGGCCTTGATCAGGTTGCGGGCCATGGGTGCGCCCATGTTGCCCAGGCCAATGAATGCGATACGCATGACTCTCTCCTTAGCGCAGGCTGATGGTGGTGTTCACACCATCGTTGACACTGTCGTCATCGAACCAGCGGGCGGTGACGGTCTTGGTCTGAGTGTAGAACTGCACCACTTGCTTGCCGTACGGGCCGAGGTCGCCGAGCTTGGAGCCACGCGAGCCGGTGAAGCTGAAGAACGGTACCGGTACCGGGATCGGGATGTTGATACCGACCTGGCCGATGTCGATTTCGCTCTGGAACTTACGCGCTGCCGCGCCGCTCTGGGTGAACAGGCCGGTACCGTTACCGAACGGGTTGGCGTTGACCAGGGCGATGGCCTCGTCGAGGGTGTCGACCTCCAGGGTCACCAGCACCGGGCCGAAGATTTCCTGGGTGTAGACCTGCATGTCGGTCTTCACGCCCGAGAACAGGGTCGGGCCAATGAAGTTGCCTTGCTCGTAGCCCGGTACCGTGACGTCACGGCCGTCGAGTTCCAGCTTGGCGCCTTCCTTGATGCCGCTTTCGATCAGGCCCAGCACACGCTCCTTGGCGCGTTTGGAGACCACCGGGCCGACATCGGTGCCTGGCTCGCAGCCGGCATTGACCTTGAGCTTGCTGGCCGCTTCCTTGATATCCGGCAGCCATTCACGGGCCTTGCCCACCAACACCGCCACCGAGGTGGCCATGCAGCGCTGGCCTGCTGCACCGAAGGCGGCACCGACCAGGGCGTTGACGGTTTGCGTGCGGTTGGCATCGGGCAGCACCACCGCGTGGTTCTTGGCGCCCATCATCGACTGCACGCGCTTGCCGTGCTGGCTGCCCAGGTTGTACACGTGGGTGCCCACTTCAGTGGAGCCGACGAAGGAAATCGCCTTGATGTCCTGGTGGGTGCAAATGGCATCCACCACTTGCTTGCCGCCATGCACCACGTTGAGCACGCCAGCCGGTATGCCGGCTTCCAGCGCCAGTTCGACCAGCAGCATGGTCGACAGCGGGTCCTGCTCGGACGGCTTGAGCACGAAGGTGTTGCCGCAGACGATGGCCATGGGGAACATCCACAGCGGGATCATCGCCGGGAAGTTGAACGGGGTGATGCCGGCGCACACGCCGATCGGCTGGCGCAGGGTATAGGTATCGACGCCGCCGGCAACGTTCTCGGCGAATTCGCCCATCTGCAGGGTGCCGATGGAGGCGGCGTGCTCGACCACTTCCAGGCCGCGGAAGATATCGCCTTCGGCGTCGGCCAGGGTCTTGCCCTGCTCGGCACTGAGGACTTGGGCGATGCGTTTGGTGTTTTCGCGGATCAGCGCCTGCAGCTTGAGCATGATGCGCATGCGCGCACCGATCGGCGTGTTACGCCAGGTCTGGAAGGCACGTTGGGCAGCGGCCACGGCCGCGTCGACTTCTTCGACGGTGGCGAACGGTACGCGCGCCAGCACCTCTTGGGTGGCCGGGTTGACGATGTCGCGCCATTCGGTGGTCGCGGACTCGACCCATTGGCCGTCGATCAGCAGCTTGACCTGCTCGATTTTGGTCTGGGTAGGGGATTGCGGTGCGTTCATCTGCGTTCTCCTTGGAATTATTGTCGGGACGAGATCGCCAGCGCCGTGCAAACGCGAGGTGGCGTCCTGAGGCTTGTTTCGAGTATAGATGTGCAAACATCCAACAAGAACGCACAAAAAAACCGGATCATCATGCAAAAAGACCTTACATCCCTGAGCGCGCTCAACTGGGACGACCTGAAGTTCTTCCTTGAAGTGGCGCGTACGCGCAAGGCCAGCAGCGCCGCCAAGCGCCTGAGCGTGGACTACACCACTGTGTCGCGGCGCATCACCTCGCTGGAGGGGGCGCTGGGCACCTTGCTGTTCGAGAAATCCCGGACCAACGGCTTTGTCCTCACCGCCGAGGGCCAGCGCTTGCTGGGCTATGCCGAGTCGATCGAGAGCACGCTGCACATGGCCTGCGAGCAGGTATCCGGGTCGGGCGTGGCGTTGTCGGGGCATGTGCGCATGGGCTGCACCGAAGGCTTCGGCAGCTTCTTCGTCACCCCGCAGCTAAGCCACTTCGTCGATGCCTACCCGGCGATTTCGGTGGACATCCTGCCGCTGCCGCACTTCATCAGCCTGTCCAAGCGCGAGGCGGACATCGTCATCGCCCTGGAGCGGCCGGAGCATGGGCCTTATGTGTGCTGCAAGCTGTGCGACTACCGCTTGCGGCTTTACGCGACCCAGGACTACCTGGACAGCCATGCACCGATCAACCAGATCGCGGACCTGGCCAGGCACCCGTTCATCAGCTACGTGGACGACCTGGCGTTCAGTTCGGAGCTGCTGTACCTGGCCAACCTGATCCCCAGCGCCAGCGCGCATTTGCGCAGTACCAGCGTGATTGCCCAGTACACGGCAGCTTTGCAAGGACGTGGGTTGGCAATTCTGCCGTGCTTCCTCGCCGCACAGGACCCGCGGTTGGTGACGGTGCTGCCGGAGGAGATCGAGGTGACGCGGCAGTTCTGGATGTATTGCCGGGAGGATTTGAGGAAGTTGAAGCGGATTACCCTGCTGTGGGATTACATCCGAGGGGTGACCGAGGCGAATGCACCGTTGTTGATGGGGGAGACACGGGAGATGCGCTTTGCTCAGGAATGAGGGGCTGCTGCGTAGCCCATAGCCGGCAAGCCAGCTCCCACAAGGTCTGCGCCGGATTCAAGGCATGCGCAGGACCTGTAGGAGCGGGCGTGCCCGCGAACACCGGCGCAGCCGGTGCCAGTCACCGAGTCGCCTGCTTCGCGGGCTTGCCCGCTCCCACAGGCACTGTGCTGGATTCAAGACAGGTGCTGTACCTGTGGGAGCCGGCTTGCCGGCGAACACCGGCGCAGCCGGTGCCAGTCACCGAGTCGCCTGCTTCGCGGGCTTGCCCGCTCCCACAGGCACTGTGCTGGATTCAAGACAGGTGCTGTACCTGTGGGAGCCGGCTTGCCGGCGAACACCGGCGCAGCCGGTGCCAGTCACCGAGTCGCCTGCTTCGCGGGCTTGCCCGCTCCCACAGGCACTGTGCTGGATTCAAGACAGGCGCTGTACCTGTGGGAGCCGGCTTGCCGGCGAACACCGGCGCAGCCGGTGCCAGTCACCGAGTCGCCTGCTTCGCGGGCTTGCCCGCTCCCACAGGCACTGTGCTGGATTCAAGACAGGTGCTGTAACTGTGGGAGCCGGCTTGCCGGCGATCACCGGCGCAGCCGGTGCCAGACACCGAGTCGCCTGCTTCGCGGGCTTGCCCGCTCCCACAGGCACTGTGCTGGATTCAAGACAGGTGCTGTAACTGTGGGAGCCGGCTTGCCGGCGATCACCGGAACAGCCGGTGCCAGACACCGAGTCGCCTGCTTCGCGGGCTTGCCCGCTCCCACAGGTACTGTGCTGGATTCAAGACAGGTGCTGTACCTGTGGGAGCCGGCTTGCCGGCGATCACCGGAACAGCCGGTGCCAGACAACGCGTTGCCTGCTTCGCGGGCAAGCCCGCCCCTACACGCGGATATGCTGGCCTGGGAGGCTGTGGTCAGTAGGAAGCCACCACAATGGACACCCGCCGGTTCTCGGTGCGCCCGGCGCTGGTGCGGTTGTTCGCCACCGGCTGGCTGCTGCCCAGCCCGCGGGACTGGATGTTCTGCGCCGGCATGCCTACCCCGACCAGCGCCTTGGCAACGCTCTGTGCGCGGCGCTCGGACAGCTGCTGGTTATACGCCACCTTGCCGGACGAGTCGGCATGCCCATCCACCCGCACACCTTGGATGCCAACGCCGAGCAGTGCCTTGCCAATGCGTTCGACAATCGCCTGGCTCTGGCTGTTGAGGCTGTCCAGGTCGCTGCCGAACAGCACCTTGCCGGACAAATCGTAGGCCCAGCCTTCGTCGGTCGGGGTAAAGCCTTCACGCTTGAGCACGGCAATCTGCTCGGCGGTCAGGCCTTTGGGCGGAGCGCTCTGGCAGCCGGTCAGCCCCAGCACGGCGAGCAACAAGACCCAAAGGGGGAAACGCAAAGCCTGTATCACGGGTTCAACTCCTGTTCTTGATTTCGCTGGCGGACCGTTCCGTCTGCGCCACTTGCCAATGGCCACGGCGTTTGCGCTTGGCCTGGTACATCGCCGCATCGGCGGCATTCAGAAGACTGGCGGGGTCGGCGCCGTCATCCGGGTAATAGGCAATACCGACACTCAACGAGGTGGCGATACTGCGACCGCTGTCCAGCTGCACCGGCAACTTCATGCTGGCAACGATCTTCTCGGCAATGTGCTCGGCGTCCTGGCGCGAATGCAAAGGCGTCAGCAGCACGGCGAACTCATCGCCACCCAGGCGCGCTACCAGGTCGTGCTCGCGCAGCTGGGCGCGAACGCGGTCGGCCACGCTTATCAGCACTTCGTCGCCGACAGCATGGCCGAGGGTGTCGTTGATCTGCTTGAAGTGGTCACTGTCGAGGAACAGCAGCGCCAGGTGATCCTGCTGCCGTTCGGCATTGCGCACGCTGCGGCTCAGGCGCCCCTCGAAGAAGGTGCGGTTGGGCAGGCCGGTCAGGCTGTCGTGGCTGGCCTGGTGCGCCAGGGTCTGGTTTTCGTTCTGCAGGTGGCTGTGCCATACCTCCAGCTCATCCAGCAGGGCATTGAAGTCATTGCCCAGTTCGTGGAGCTCGGCAATCGGCGCTTCCGGCACGCGCCGGTCGAAACGGCGCTCGCGGCGGGCAGCGTGGGCGACACTGGCCAGGCCGCGCAGCGGGCGGACGATATCGCTTAGCAGACGCCGCGACAGGTACTGGGCAGCCAGGGCGCTGAGCACCGTGCAGAACAGAATGCCGGCCAACCCGCTGAACAGGAACAGCAACAGGCTTCTCCCCTGGCCAACCAGCTCGATGCGCCCGACCTGCTGTTGCTGGTGCGTGATCGGCAGGTTGATCGGCTCATCCAGCAAGGCGGTGGCCACCTGCGCCTCCAGCCGCGCGAGCACGCCGGTATCGCTGCGCTGCCAATGCGCCAGCTGCTCGCCTTCGTTGTTGAAGACCCTGGCTTCGGCCACTTCCTCGGTACTGGCAATCAGCGCCAGCGACTCATTGGCCGCAGCGCTGTCGTCAAACACCACCGCCGCTTCCACGGTGTAGCTGATCGAGCGGGCGATCAGGTGCAGGTTGTCGTTGGCGTAGACACGCAAGGCGAGCACGCCCAGCAGGGTCAGGGATATGCCGGCCAGGCCCACGGCGAGCAAGGCGACGCTGAGGTGGCCACGGCCCAGCACCGAGCGCAGGGTCGGGCGCACGCCGCGCTTGCGGGTTGGTTTCATGGTTGCACCGCCCGGCGCCGCGACAATTGCAGCACGCTGGGATGAATGTGCACGCCGGAGCGTGCCACCGAGTCCAGGTTGACTTCAAAGGCTACCTGTTGGTCGCTGACCCGCAAGCAGAACAGGCTACCGACCGTGCACGGGTCGTCTGCCTCGCTGATGCTCAGCACCGGGTGGCCACTGACGCGCTCGAACAGCCGGTCGCGCTGGCCCTGGTCGAGTTTGCCAATGTAGATGGCGTCGCAGGCCTGGGCGACCTGGCTATCGTCTGCCAGCAGCCGCCGCACCTGCAGCGGTCGGCCAGACTCCTGCACATGGCCTTTGATCAGGTCATCGGCGTATTCGGTCGGGCCGACCAGGCACAGGCGCAAGGGCGAAGGTTCGACGGGCCAGCGGGCGTAGCTGAAGATGCCCAACACCACCTGGGTGACCGCCTTGGCACGTTGCTGCGCCTGGGCGGCAGTCATGGCGGGGTCTGCCTGGGCCGGACCTGCGGAAAGGAACAGGGCGGCCAGCAATAGCGAAAGCACACATCTCGTCACTCGCCTTGCGGCCACGTTCATGTGGGAAATCTCTTAAGGTCCTTTCCGATATCGGCGCAACGATAGCACATGGCCGCATCAATGTAGGTACGAGCAGCTTTGTGCATGGGGATTGATGGCCCCATCGCCGGCAAGCCAGCTCCCACAAGGACTCCACAGCCCTTGAAAACTGCGCTGCACCTGTGGGAGCTTGCCGGCGATAGGGCCTTATCGGTCCTACACCTGCTCCAGCATCAACCCGGAAATACGCCGCACCTTGCGCGCCACCGCCTCTTCGAAAATACCCTGACGAGGCTCGACCAGGCTGAAGCAATGCTTGGCGCGGGTGATGCCGGTGTATACCAGTTCCTTGGTCAGCACCGGGTTGAGCGCATCCGGCAGCACCAGCGCGGTGTGGCTGAACTCTGAGCCTTGGGACTTGTGCACGGTCATGGCGAATACCGTTTCCACTTCGTTCAGCCGGCTGGGCAGGACGAAGCGCACGCCCCCACTGCCGTCGTTACGCGGGAAGGCCACGCGCAGCAAGGGTTCGCCGCGCTCATCCGGCAGACGCAGGGCGATGCCGATGTCACCGTTCATCAGGCCCAGGCCGTAGTCATTGCGGGTGACCAGCACCGGCCGCCCTTCGTACCAGGGCTGCTGGCTGTCGATCAGCCCGGCATTGTGCAGTACCCGCGCCACCCGCTCGTTGAGGCCTTCGACACCCCAGGCGCCGCGGCGTACCGCACACAGCAACTGGAAGTCTTCGAAGCTGTGCAGCACCTTGCCCGCCCATTGCTCCCACGCGGGGTCATCAACGGCGGTATCGAGTGCCGGGCGGAAACGGCCAAGGGTACGCAGGTAGCTGCGATAACCCTGCGGGCCGTCGCTGCCGCGGTTCAGGCCGTCGAGCAGCAGGCGGTCGAAGGCGCGGTCCTGTTCGTGCTTCAGGGCCAGGCTATGCACATCGGGCGGCGGCGTGGCCAGCAGGTTGCGGGCCGCGTGGGAGTCCTGGCGATTGACCAGCCGGGCCAGTTGGCCAATGCCGCTACCTTCGCCAAAACGCCGCGAGAAGCGCAGCATCACCACTTGCTGGGCAAGCGGATTACGTTGCTCATCGCCGGCCTTGAGGCCGATGCCCGCCAGCGATTCGCCACCGGTCTGCTCCAGCCATGCCTCGGTCTCTGGCGAGTAACACCCCTCCTCGGCATCCCGGCACAGGTCACCCAGTACCGCACCGGCCTCGACGGAGGCCAGCTGGTCCTTGTCGCCCAGCAGTACCAGGCGTGCCCGTGGCGGCAGGGCATCGAGCAGGTTGGCCATCATTTCCAGGTCGATCATCGACGCTTCGTCGACCACCAGCACGTCCAACGGCAGCGGGTTGCCGGCATGGTGGCGGAAGTGCCGCGAACCGGGGCGGCTGCCGAGCAGGCGGTGCACGGTGCTGACCTCGGTGGGGATCTGCCCGCGCACCTGGGCGCTGACCTGCAGGCGCTCGACCTGCTGGCCAATGGATTCGGTCAGGCGCGCAGCCGCCTTGCCGGTCGGCGCGGCCAGGCGAATGCGCAATGGCCTGCCCTGCTCCACCGCCGGCGCCTGCAGCAAGGCCAAAAGGCGTACCACGGTAGTGGTCTTGCCCGTGCCGGGGCCGCCGGTGATGATGCTGAAGCCTGCGCGGGTGGCAAGGGCGCAGGCGAGCTTCTGCCAGTCCACCTGGCCAGCCGGCGTACCACCGTCAAACAGCTGCGCCAGGCGGCCACGCAAGTCGGCCGGGGGCGCTTCGGACTGGGTCAGGCGCTGGCGAAGTGTATGGTCGATGCGCCGCTCGTAACTCCAGTAACGGCGCAAGTACAGGCGCTCTCCGCTGAGCACCAAAGGCCGCGCTTGCTGCCCCGAAGTATCGCCGGCGGCCACTAGCGGACTGGCGGCAATGCGCTGGCGCCAGGCGTGCAGGTCGAGGTCGGCGAGCAACTGCGAAGGCAGCAGCAAGGGGCCGGTCAAGGCGTCGCCTTCAGGCGGCAAGGACAGGGCGAAATCGGGCTCGGCCAGGGTCTGCTGCAGGTCGAGGCAGACATGGCCGTGGCCCAGTTGGTGGCTGGCCAGGGCGGCGGCCAGCAACAGCAGTGGGTCACTACCGGGGGCTAGCTCCTCCAGGAATGATACGAACGCTCGGTCCAGGGCACGCAGCCAGCCGCGCTCTACCCAGCGGTCGAGCAGTTGCAACAGGTCACCGCTGTCATGCTGTGGCGCCAATGCAAGCAGGTGCTCGGCGTGCAGCGGGGTGGGCAACAGGTCGACTAGGCTTCGGCTCATATCACGGCTCCGGCAAACAGGTCCTGCTGCACGGGCGGGTGCTCACCACGGAACAGCGCATCGAGGCTTTCGATCAGCTCACGCGGTGGCTTGGCGTGGTAAACGCCGTGGCCGCTGCTGCTGGCACCTCGCAGGAAGATGAACAGGGCGCCGCCGACATGGCGGTCGTAGTCGTAGTCAGGCAGGCGGGCGCGCAACTGCCGATGCAGGGCCAGCAGGTACAGCACGTACTGCAGGTCGTAGCGATGTTCGAGGATGGCCTTTTCCATGGCCGGGGCATCGTAGGCCTGAATGTCCGGGCCCAGCCAGTTGGACTTGTAGTCAGTCACGTAGTAACGCCCGTCCAGCTCGAAAGCCAGGTCGATGAAACCTTTGAACATGCCATTGAGCACAGTCGGCTGCGCCGCCGGGCGGGCCAGGCCGGGGTGGGTGTGGCGTGCCACCAGGCGGTCGAGTTGTTCGGCATCGACCTGGTGGCTGGCGAACCAGAACTCCATTTCGATCTGGTAGTGGCGCAGCTGCCCGAGCGTCACACCGAGGTGGTTGCCCGGCAACGGCAGCGCTTCGCCCAGCAGGCGCTGCAGCCAGTGCGTCAGGGTGGGGATCCAGCCGGTCCAGTCACGACGGTTGCAGCGCTGGCCAACGGTTCGCTCGATCAGCCGTGCATTGCCGCTGACCTGGCTGAAACCCTCGCGGCCAACCCATTCCAGCAAACCATGCAGGAAGGTGCCGGGGTTGGGCCCGCGCGGGAAGCGGTGAATATCGCCACTGTCGGCCGGGACCTCGCGCAGCATCTGGGTATCGACCACTTCATCATCCAGTAACTGCTGGGCCTGGGAACTGTCGGCACCGAGGGTCTGGTCGCCGACGCGCAGGGCACTGTACGAGGCAATCCACCAATGCTCGGCCCCCGCCGCGCGGCGCGGCTTGCGGGCAGGCAGCAGCTCATGCTCGGCGTGCGGCATGCGATATACCTGCTCATCTGCCGACGGTAGGCCCGGGCAGCTGATGTGCGGGCAAGTTGCAGCCAAGGCCTGCAACCAGTCTGTCAGTTGTTGCGAGCCCGGCAGGGCGAGGCCGCCTCCCAGCAGGTAGCCGAACGCCGAGCGGTGCAGTTGCGAGCTCTTCTGGTTGCCCCGCTTGAGGTCGGCGACACCCAGCCAGCAGGCATGCTGGGCACGGGTCAGGGCCACATAGAGCAGGCGCAGGTCTTCGGCCAGGCGCTCGTCGTCGGCGCGGTCGATCTGTTCCTGGTCTGGTGTGAGAGTGAGATGGGCGTTGCCCTGGCTATCATGCCAGGCCAACGGCAGGCGGCTGCCGTCCACCGGTTTGCTGGTGCAGATGAACGGCAGGTAGACCAAGGGGTATTCCAGGCCCTTGGATTTGTGGATGGTTACCACTTTCACCAACTGCTCGTCACTCTCCAGGCGCAGGATCTGCTCTTCACCAGCTTGGCCGGAACTGGCCAGGTGCTCGGCCAGGTGGCGGATCAGCGCCTGTTCGCCGTCCAGTTCGCCGGCGGCCTGTTGCAGCAGCTCGGCCAGGTGCAGCAGGTTGGTCAGCACCCGCTCGCCATCGCTGCGGCGGATCAGCGTGCGCGGCAGCTGGAAGTCATGCAGCAGGTGCCGCAGCATCGGCAGCACGCCCTGGCGCTGCCAGGTGTCGCGGTAACGGCGAAAACGCATGACCCAGTCTTCCCAGACCCGCTCGTCCTGGTTCAGGCGGTCCAGCGCAGCCAGCGACAGATCGAGGGTAAGGCTGGCCAGGGCGGCCTTGAGCAGGCGCTCCGAGTCGGGTTCGGCACAGGCCTTTAGCCAGGCCAACAGGTCGTGGGCTTCCTGGGCGGCGAATACCGAGTCCTTGTCGGACAGGTACACACTACGCACCTCGCGCGCGGCAAGCTCGGCGCGGACCATCTGCGCTTCATGGCCATCGCGCACCAGGATGGCGATGTCCGATGGCAGGCACGGGCGTAGTTCGCCCTCGGCATTCTGGAAACCAGCCGTGCCTTGCTGGCCGCCATTGAGCAAGGCGACGATATGGCTGGCGCAACTGGCTGCCAGCTGCTGCCGGTAAACGCTGCCGGAGACCGGCTCTTCGCTTTCCAGATGCCAGCATTGCAGGGCTGCGCAGGCTTCACCGTCGATCAACAGCTGTTCGCCACGGCCTTTGGCGCGGACCTCGATGAACGGCAGCGGGTTGTCATCAGCCTCGCGGAACAGGAATGCGCCACGCCCTGCCTCACGCGCCTCGGCCTGCAGGAACACCTGGTTGACCGCCGCGACCATGGCCTTGCTGGAGCGGTAGTTGGTGTCCAGGCTGTGCAGGCGACCACTGGTGGCACGGCGGGCGGCAAGGTAGGTGTAGATGTCGGCGCCACGGAAGGCATAGATCGCCTGCTTGGGGTCGCCGATCATGAACAGGCCGGTCTCGGCGCGGTTTTCGCTGATCTGGTAGATGCGCTCGAAGATGCCGTACTGCACCGGGTCGGTGTCCTGGAACTCGTCGATCAACGCCACCGGGAACTGTTCGCGGATCAGGCTGGCCAAGCGCTCGCCGGCCTCGCTGGCCAGGGCATGCTGCAGGCGCAGGAGCATGTCGTCGAAGCCCATTTCCGCACGCCGACGCTTCTCCACTTCGAAGCGTGCCGCTACCCAGTTGGCGGCATGCTCGAGCAATGGGGCATCCGGGCTGTCCAGGGCCTGTAACTGTTGCTGCAAGCTCTGCATGGCATTGAGGGCCGGGTGCTCGGGTGGCTCGCCCTTCCAGGCTTCGGCCATGCCCGCTGGGGTCAGGCGGGTAAAGCCGGTGCCCAGGTCAAGTTCCACCAGTTGTTCGTCTGCGGCCCAGGCGCAGAGTTTGTCGAACCAGGGCTCGAAGTAACGGGCCTGCATCTTGCGGCCATCGACCTGTTTGGCGGCCAGTGCATCACGGCAGATCTGGCGCAATTCCTCGGCCCATTGCGCCCAAGGCGCCTTGAGCCGGGCCAACTGCTCGCCACGCTGCTGCAGCGATGCCTGGATCAGTGCCGCCGGCTCGGGCCCATCGTGCTGGACGCGCACGCGACCGAACAGCGGGCGGATCCGCGGCAGCAAGTCGTCGGGGCTGCCCCAGTGGCCACGCACCCAGGCCAGCGCGTCGCCTTGCATGCCGTAGCAGAAGCGCCGCCAGTAGTCGCGCATGACCTGACCCAGCAGTTCGCTGTGGTCTGTTTCCAGGGTCTGGGTGAACAGGCTGCCGCTGTCGAAGGCATGTTCGCGCAGCATGCGCTGGCACCAGCCGTGGATGGTCGATACCGCTGCCTCGTCCATCCACTGCACGGCAATTTCCAGGCGCCCGGCACAGCGTGGCCAGGCTTCTTCCGGATAGTCGTCACGCAGTTGGTGTAACAGCGGGTCGGCCGCCTCCAGCTCGCCACGGAAGAACCGCGCAGCTTCGGCCAGGCGGGCGCGAATACGTTCGCGCAGCTCTTTGGTGGCGGCGTCGGTGAAGGTCACCACGAGGATCTGCGGTGGTAGCAGCTCGCGGTTGAAGCCCTGCTCGCCACCGTGACCGAGGATCAGACGCAGGTACAGCGCCGAAATGGTGAAGGTCTTGCCCGTGCCGGCGCTGGCCTCGATCAGCTGGCTGCCATGCAGGGGGAAACTCAGTGCCAGGGGACGGTCCTGGGTCATGCGCCTTTCTCCGGGTTGCCCAGGGTCTGCCACGGGGCGTTGAACAATGGGCGGTACAAGGCTTCGCACCAGCCTTCGAAGGTTTCATCAGCGGTGAGTGCGGCAAAGTCGCGGAACTGCCGGGCCAGGGCGATGCTTTCACTGCGCTCGCCGAAGCTGGTGCGCTCGTCGCCTTCGTAGGCGCGGGCGGCAGCAGCCAGGGCTTTGTCGCTATCGTCCTGGGCCAGCCAAGCGAACGCGGTCTTGGCCGCGACCGGCAACGGCGCATTCATCGCCGCCTGACGGGCTACCAGCAGGTCGCCCAGCAATTGCGCCGCCTGCGCTTGCGGCAGTGGCTCAAGCAGCAGGGTCAGGTCGCTGGCCACCAGCGCGCTGTTATAGGGGTAGCCCGCCGCGCAGGCCGCCAGGTGCGTGACCCAGGGCGCGATCAGGCGGTGCCACTTGAGGGCGTTACGCCCGGCACTGATAGTGTTGGGTACGGTGGTGATGCTGAGCAGGCTCTGGTCATCTGCCTGGAATACCCGCCCAAGCCACCCTTCGAGGCGGTGTGGGCCGTGCTCGAAATGCACGGGCAATGCCCCCTCGACCAGCTGCGGCCAGCGTTGCAATAGCTGGCGGTGGCGTTGCAGCAGGTCTGGCAGGGGCTCGATCAGCTCGCGCTGCAGCAGTTCGCCAAAGCCGGCCAGTGGCAGCACGCCACAGCCCTGCAAGCGCCGGGCTTGCGCCTGCAGGGCCTGTTCGGCATTGTCCGGCTCGGCCAGCGCTGCACCCAACAGGCTTTCACTGGCGCCGTATCGTTGCAGGGTATCGAGGACGAAGGGTTCCTCGTCCGGGGTCGGTGCTTCCAGCGCTTCGAAGTACACCTTCAGACGCTGGCTGAAGAAATGCCGCACCGGGTGGCGCAGGAAGTCATTCAGCTGGGTCAGGCTCAAGGCCTCCTCGTCATGGTATGGCGGTAGGCCGGGGTCAGCCTGCTGGTCCTCCTGGCCCTGCTGGTGCAACACCTGCCATTCGTGAGCAAAGCTGAACAGCGGGCTGCCCTTCTGGAAGTAGCGTGAACTGAACGGTTGCAGCGGGTGCTCCTGGGTCAGTGCGTGCAGCAGTTGCTCGCCTGGTTCTGCCGGCTGCCCCTGCTCCGCGCCTGCCAGCTGCCAGCCGGCTGCAAGGTGATCGCGCAACTGGCCGATGAGCACCGAGGCCGGGCGTTCGCTGTTGTCGCGGATACTGCGCCCGACCCAGCTGACATACAGCTGGTCGCGGGCCGACAACAGCGCTTCGAGCAGCAGGTAGCGGTCATCCTCACGGCGCGAGCGGTCACCGGGGCGGTAGTCGCTGGCCATCAGGTCGAAGTCCAGCGGCTGCTGGGCGCGGGGATAATCGCCATCGTTCATGCCCAGCAGGCAGACCACCCGGAACGGGATGGCGCGCATCGGCATGAGGGTACAGAAGTTCACCGAGCCGGCGAGGAAGCGCTGGGACAACTTGCCCTGGTCGAGGCCCGACAGCCAGGCTTCGCGCACTACGGTCAGCGGCAATGGGTCTTGCAGGCCGACGGCCTCGCACACCTCGAGCCAGCTATCACGCAGATCCTGCAACTGCACCAGCAGGAACTCGTCGCGCTCGCCCTCGGCCAGGAAAAACACTTGCAGCAAGGCATGCAGGCGTTCCCCCCACTGGCTGACAGTGGCAGGCTCGGACAAGGCCTGGCCGGCCACTTCGAGCGCGTCGAGCAAGGCGACCAGCGGGCCAATCAGCGCCGCATCCAGGCCACCGATTTCATCGTAGGGTTCGATGCCGTCACAGGCCTCACCCACGCCTACGGCATAACCCAGCAGCATGCGGCGCAGGCCGAACCGCCAGCTGTTCTGTTCCAGCCCAGCAGGCAAGCCCAGGCTGGCCCGCTGCTCGGCATTGAGGCCCCAACGGATGCCGGCACCCTCGATCCAGCGGTGCAGTGTGGGCAGATCGTTTTCGCGTATGCCGAAACGGGCGCGGACTGCCGGCACATCCAGCAGGTCGAGCACTTCGCTGACCGCAAAGCGGCTGTCCGGCAGCTTGAGCAGGTGTTCGAGGGCAATCAACAAGGGTTCGCGGCCACGTTGGCCCTGGTCGGTCAGGGTGAACGGGATGTAGCGCGGATCGTTGCGCTGCAACTGGCCGAATACGGCGCGAATATGTGGCGCGTAGGTATCGATGGCCGGCAGCATGACGATCACGTCACGTGGGCGCAGGGTTGGGTCTGCGCTGAACCGGGCCAGTAACTGATCGTGGAGGATCTCCACTTCGCGTTGCGGGCTGTGGGCGATGTGGAAGCGGATCGAGCGGTCCTTCGCTGGGTCGACTGGATGCCACTGCTCACGAGTTTCGGCGAGCGGACGCAGTTCGAGGATGTCGTCCTGCAACTGGTTGAGCAGCGTGGTGGGCGAGCCCTCACTGAACAGGTCGATTCGACCGTCGCTGAACACGCCCTGGTAACTGCCGGGGTCATCGTAGCTGTCGAGCAGGTTGATGTAGTCGCGGCCTTGTTTGCCCCAGGCGGCCAGCAAAGGGTGGGCATGTTGGTGTAGCGACTGGTCGTCCAGTTGCAAGGGCATGCCCTGCTTGCGTTGCTGGCGCTTGTACTGGTGGCGCAGCAGGTCCTTGTCGGCAACGATATCGGCCCAGTGGTGGCGGCAGGGGTTGTGCACGCACAGTAGCACCTGGCTGAAGCGTGCCAGGCCGGCCAGTGCCTCGAGGGCCTGGGCTGGCAGCGAGGAGATACCGAATACGATCACCCGGGCCGGCAGACCGGCAGGTGCCTGCTTCAGGCTGTTGATCCGTTCGATGAAGCGTTGATGTACGCCGGCACGGCTCTGCGCCATGCCCTGCTCACCAACATCCTCCAGCAATGCACGCCACAACTCGGCCTGCCAGCGGTTGCCCGGGGGCAGCGCCTTGCGTTCACCGCGGGCGGTGTTGAGGATGTGCTCGCCAGCGGCCCAGTCCTTGAGCCAGTCGGCGCGGTAGACCTGATACTGGTCGAACAGGTCGGCCAGGCGCTCGGCGAGCTGGTAACGCTTGCGCAGGTCGCTGTCGTCGGTGAGGAAGCGTCGCAACGGCTCGAAATGGGGACGTTCGATCAAAGCCGGGAGCAGACGCATCAGACGCCAGGTCAGCGGTGCCTTGTCGAGCAGGGAGACTTCGGGAATTTCGTCACGGCCCAGCACGCTGCGGTAAAGCTGCCACATGAAGCTGCCTGGCAGTTGCACATCGATGGCGGCGGCGATGCCACAGCCGCCCTGGTCATCGTCCTGAGGGTCTTCGGCAAGCGCCAGTTTGAGCCATTGGGCGATGCCATTGCTTTGCACCAGGGCGATTTCGTTTTCCAGAGGTGCCAAGGGATAGCGACGCATCCAGCTCACCACCAGGCTGCGCAGGTCGTCGAGGCGGTTGCCGTGGACGATCATGAAGCCGGGGTGGAGGTGAGTGCTGTTGGGCATCGGGAGGTCTCTGGCTGGCGCTGGGGGCTGAGAGGGCACGATATCACGCGGATGCCCGATAGGGCCGAGTGCCATCAGGCTGAAGCTCCCACAGAGGAGAGTTGTACAGGTCTGGGCTTATTGGCCAGAAAGACAAAACCCCTACCTGCATGTGCAGATAGGGGTTTTGCGAAATGAATCTTGACGATGACCTACTCTCACATGGGGAAACCCCACACTACCATCGGCGATGCATCGTTTCACTGCTGAGTTCGGGATGGGATCAGGTGGTTCCAATGCTCTATGGTCGTCAAGAAATTCTGTTGCCAGAATGTCCAGATGGACAGCCCAGCGAATTCGGATATGCGATATTTGTGATGTTGCGAACTTTCGGTTGTTTCGTCTTCACCACCGCAATCTGCGCTAGCAAATTGCTTGGGTGTTATATGGTCAAGCCTCACGGGCAATTAGTATTGGTTAGCTCAACGCCTCACAGCGCTTACACACCCAACCTATCAACGTCGTAGTCTTCGACGGCCCTTCAGGGGATTCAAGATCCCAGTGAGATCTCATCTTGAGGCAAGTTTCCCGCTTAGATGCTTTCAGCGGTTATCTCTTCCGAACATAGCTACCCGGCAATGCCACTGGCGTGACAACCGGAACACCAGAGGTTCGTCCACTCCGGTCCTCTCGTACTAGGAGCAGCCCCTCTCAAATCTCAAACGTCCACGGCAGATAGGGACCGAACTGTCTCACGACGTTCTAAACCCAGCTCGCGTACCACTTTAAATGGCGAACAGCCATACCCTTGGGACCGGCTTCAGCCCCAGGATGTGATGAGCCGACATCGAGGTGCCAAACACCGCCGTCGATATGAACTCTTGGGCGGTATCAGCCTGTTATCCCCGGAGTACCTTTTATCCGTTGAGCGATGGCCCTTCCATACAGAACCACCGGATCACTAAGACCTACTTTCGTACCTGCTCGACGTGTTTGTCTCGCAGTCAAGCGCGCTTTTGCCTTTATACTCTACGACCGATTTCCGACCGGTCTGAGCGCACCTTCGTACTCCTCCGTTACTCTTTGGGAGGAGACCGCCCCAGTCAAACTACCCACCATACACTGTCCTCGATCCGGATAACGGACCTGAGTTAGAACCTCAAAGTTGCCAGGGTGGTATTTCAAGGATGGCTCCATGAGAACTGGCGTCCCCACTTCAAAGCCTCCCACCTATCCTACACAAGCAAATTCAAAGTCCAGTGCAAAGCTATAGTAAAGGTTCACGGGGTCTTTCCGTCTAGCCGCGGATACACTGCATCTTCACAGCGATTTCAATTTCACTGAGTCTCGGGTGGAGACAGCGCCGCCATCGTTACGCCATTCGTGCAGGTCGGAACTTACCCGACAAGGAATTTCGCTACCTTAGGACCGTTATAGTTACGGCCGCCGTTTACCGGGGCTTCGATCAAGAGCTTCGCTTGCGCTAACCCCATCAATTAACCTTCCGGCACCGGGCAGGCGTCACACCCTATACGTCCACTTTCGTGTTTGCAGAGTGCTGTGTTTTTAATAAACAGTCGCAGCGGCCTGGTATCTTCGACCGGCATGGGCTTACGGAGCAAGTCCTTCACCCTCGCCGGCGCACCTTCTCCCGAAGTTACGGTGCCATTTTGCCTAGTTCCTTCACCCGAGTTCTCTCAAGCGCCTTGGTATTCTCTACCTAACCACCTGTGTCGGTTTGGGGTACGGTTCCCAGTTATCTGAAGCTTAGGAGCTTTTCTTGGAAGCATGGTATCAACCACTTCGTCGCCTAAAGGCAACTCGTCATCAGCTCTCGGCCTTGAAATCCCGGATTTGCCTAAGATTTCAGCCTACCACCTTAAACCTGGACAACCAACGCCAGGCTGGCCTAACCTTCTCCGTCCCTCCATCGCAATAACTGGAAGTACAGGAATATTAACCTGTTTTCCATCGACTACGCTTTTCAGCCTCGCCTTAGGGACCGACTAACCCTGCGTCGATTAACGTTGCGCAGGAAACCTTGGTCTTTCGGCGTGCGAGTTTTTCACTCGCATTGTCGTTACTCATGTCAGCATTCGCACTTCTGATACCTCCAGCAAGCTTCTCAACTCACCTTCACAGGCTTACAGAACGCTCCTCTACCGCGTCATCAAAGATGACACCCGTAGCTTCGGTGCATGGTTTGAGCCCCGTTACATCTTCCGCGCAGGCCGACTCGACTAGTGAGCTATTACGCTTTCTTTAAAGGGTGGCTGCTTCTAAGCCAACCTCCTAGCTGTCTAAGCCTTCCCACATCGTTTCCCACTTAACCATGACTTTGGGACCTTAGCTGACGGTCTGGGTTGTTTCCCTTTTCACGACGGACGTTAGCACCCGCCGTGTGTCTCCCATGCTCGGCACTTCCAGGTATTCGGAGTTTGCATCGGTTTGGTAAGTCGGGATGACCCCCTAGCCGAAACAGTGCTCTACCCCCTGGAGTGATACATGAGGCGCTACCTAAATAGCTTTCGAGGAGAACCAGCTATCTCCGAGCTTGATTAGCCTTTCACTCCGATCCACAGGTCATCCGCTAACTTTTCAACGGTAGTCGGTTCGGTCCTCCAGTCAGTGTTACCTAACCTTCAACCTGCCCATGGATAGATCGCCCGGTTTCGGGTCTATACCCAGCGACTAAACGCCCTATTAAGACTCGCTTTCGCTACGCCTCCCCTATTCGGTTAAGCTCGCCACTGAATATAAGTCGCTGACCCATTATACAAAAGGTACGCAGTCACCTAACAAAGTAGGCTCCCACTGCTTGTACGCATACGGTTTCAGGTTCTATTTCACTCCCCTCTCCGGGGTTCTTTTCGCCTTTCCCTCACGGTACTGGTTCACTATCGGTCAGTCAGTAGTATTTAGCCTTGGAGGATGGTCCCCCCATATTCAGACAAAGTTTCTCGTGCTCCGTCCTACTCGATTTCATTGATAAGAGATTTTCGTGTACGGGGCTATCACCCACTATGGCCGCACTTTCCAGAGCGTTCCACTAATCTCAAATCAACTTAAGGGCTGGTCCCCGTTCGCTCGCCACTACTAAGGGAATCTCGGTTGATTTCTTTTCCTCAGGGTACTTAGATGTTTCAGTTCCCCTGGTTCGCCTCTTGCACCTATGTATTCAGTACAAGATACTCAGCTTATGCTGAGTGGGTTCCCCCATTCAGAGATCTCTGGATCACAGTCTGTTTGCCGACTCCCCAAAGCTTATCGCAGGCTACCACGTCTTTCATCGCCTCTGACTGCCAAGGCATCCACCGTATGCGCTTCTTCACTTGACCATATAACCCCAAGCAATCTGGTTATACTGTGAAGACGACATTCGCCGAAAATTCGCATGTTGCTCTTTCGAGCAGAACTCACAAATTTTACCTTAGCCTGATTAACCAGCAGTGAAACTGGTCATCAGTCTATATCTATCACATATCCGAATTTTTAAAGAACGATCTGACAAAAGTCAGAAATCAACATTCGAACTGAATGTTCATTTCTAAGTTCTGACAAGCTACTGCGTACGGCGAAAGTGGTGGAGCCAAGCGGGATCGAACCGCTGACCTCCTGCGTGCAAGGCAGGCGCTCTCCCAGCTGAGCTATGGCCCCGTATTCTACGGCTGAACCATGTAATGGTAGGTCTGGGCAGATTTGAACTGCCGACCTCACCCTTATCAGGGGTGCGCTCTAACCAACTGAGCTACAGACCTATAACAGGGTCGCGTTACAGCATCGTCTTTTACAATGAATCAAGCAATTCGTGTGGGAGCTCATCAGCAGGCTGATGTCGTCGATTAAGGAGGTGATCCAGCCGCAGGTTCCCCTACGGCTACCTTGTTACGACTTCACCCCAGTCATGAATCACACCGTGGTAACCGTCCTCCCGAAGGTTAGACTAGCTACTTCTGGTGCAACCCACTCCCATGGTGTGACGGGCGGTGTGTACAAGGCCCGGGAACGTATTCACCGCGACATTCTGATTCGCGATTACTAGCGATTCCGACTTCACGCAGTCGAGTTGCAGACTGCGATCCGGACTACGATCGGTTTTGTGAGATTAGCTCCACCTCGCGGCTTGGCAACCCTCTGTACCGACCATTGTAGCACGTGTGTAGCCCAGGCCGTAAGGGCCATGATGACTTGACGTCATCCCCACCTTCCTCCGGTTTGTCACCGGCAGTCTCCTTAGAGTGCCCACCATAACGTGCTGGTAACTAAGGACAAGGGTTGCGCTCGTTACGGGACTTAACCCAACATCTCACGACACGAGCTGACGACAGCCATGCAGCACCTGTGTCAGAGTTCCCGAAGGCACCAATCCATCTCTGGAAAGTTCTCTGCATGTCAAGGCCTGGTAAGGTTCTTCGCGTTGCTTCGAATTAAACCACATGCTCCACCGCTTGTGCGGGCCCCCGTCAATTCATTTGAGTTTTAACCTTGCGGCCGTACTCCCCAGGCGGTCAACTTAATGCGTTAGCTGCGCCACTAAAATCTCAAGGATTCCAACGGCTAGTTGACATCGTTTACGACGTGGACTACCAGGGTATCTAATCCTGTTTGCTCCCCACGCTTTCGCACCTCAGTGTCAGTATCAGTCCAGGTGGTCGCCTTCGCCACTGGTGTTCCTTCCTATATCTACGCATTTCACCGCTACACAGGAAATTCCACCACCCTCTACCGTACTCTAGCTCGCCAGTTTTGGATGCAGTTCCCAGGTTGAGCCCGGGGCTTTCACATCCAACTTAACGAACCACCTACGCGCGCTTTACGCCCAGTAATTCCGATTAACGCTTGCACCCTCTGTATTACCGCGGCTGCTGGCACAGAGTTAGCCGGTGCTTATTCTGTCGGTAACGTCAAAACAGCAAGGTATTAACTTACTGCCCTTCCTCCCAACTTAAAGTGCTTTACAATCCGAAGACCTTCTTCACACACGCGGCATGGCTGGATCAGGCTTTCGCCCATTGTCCAATATTCCCCACTGCTGCCTCCCGTAGGAGTCTGGACCGTGTCTCAGTTCCAGTGTGACTGATCATCCTCTCAGACCAGTTACGGATCGTCGCCTTGGTGAGCCATTACCTCACCAACTAGCTAATCCGACCTAGGCTCATCTGATAGCGCAAGGCCCGAAGGTCCCCTGCTTTCTCCCGTAGGACGTATGCGGTATTAGCGTTCCTTTCGAAACGTTGTCCCCCACTACCAGGCAGATTCCTAGGCATTACTCACCCGTCCGCCGCTGAATCAAGGAGCAAGCTCCCGTCATCCGCTCGACTTGCATGTGTTAGGCCTGCCGCCAGCGTTCAATCTGAGCCATGATCAAACTCTTCAGTTCAATACTGCTTGGGTTTTTAAGAAACCCTAAACTTGGCTCAGCAATCTCAAATGACTATGTGATTTCTCGCATGGCCACTTGTGATGCTGATAATCTTTGTGACTATCAGTCCGTACTCACAAGCACCCACACGAATTGCTTGATTCGATTTGTTAAAGAGCGTTTGGTTAAGAGCCTTTCGTCTCAACCGAGGCGCGCATTCTACGCTTTCCTCATTTGCTGTCAAGCGTTTATTTTGAAGTTTTTTGCGAGAAACTCGTTTAGCTTCAAACACTTGACTTACCGCGATCTCTCGCAGCGGGAGGCGAATCATACAGCGTTTAGAAGCGCTGTCAACCATCATCTCAACCGCTGCCGATCATTTGATCGTAGCCCTTTCAACTTCGCTTCAACTATCTAACTCTTTGAAAATCAAGGAGTTTGTCGTTCCGGCGTCGCTGGAAGTGGGGCGCATTATAAGGGGATTCAGAAGGCGGTCAAGGGTTAATTTCATTTATTTGAAATGTTCCAGGCGAAGACCTTATCAAGGCTACCAGGTGCTCGCCACAACACCTTCTGCGCCTGTGAGATCGAGCGCCGCGCGGGCGGCGCTCGATCTCACAGGCGCCAGAAAACTCAAGGCAGGCACATTTCAAAGGCAATGCCATCTCAAGACAGGCCCTTGCCCCTCCCCTATCTCCGGCCAATCCTGGGCAGCACCCGCGCAACAGCAGGAACCCGCAACACCATCAACACAGCCCCAATAACCGCATAAATCGCCCACTCCCGCAAATCCGAGCGCACGATCCAC
The DNA here is from genome assembly GCF_015168335.1 of Pseudomonas shirazica. Lineage (NCBI taxonomy): Bacteria > Pseudomonadati > Pseudomonadota > Gammaproteobacteria > Pseudomonadales > Pseudomonadaceae > Pseudomonas > Pseudomonas shirazica. Next base: position 258,944 of record NZ_CP063456.1, on the reverse strand, counting down.
AGAAAATGCAGCAAACCCAACCCAAGTATCACGTACACCAACCGGTGCAGCTTCTTCCACCTCGCTCCCAACCGCCGCTGGCTATACCGATTCGAGGTAACCGCCAGGGCCAGCAATCCAAGAAACCCAAGCGCACCCACAATTATGTATGGCCGCTTGCGCAACTCCACCGCCAACTGCCCCCAGTCCAACCCAAGGATGAAGAACAGGTAAGCCAGGACGTGCAGCACGATATAGGCAAACACCCACAACCCCAACTGCCGGCGCACCACGATCCAGCCCGACCATCCCGTCAGCTTCTGCAGCGGCGTCATGCCCAAGGTAACCAGCAGGAAGGTCAGCGCCCCGAGCCCAAGCCGGTCCATCATGATCTTTCCGGGATCAGGCCCTAGCACATTCATCGCCGCCTCATACAACCACCAGACTGGGAACAGGCATCCCACGATGAAAATGGCCAGACGAAACCAGGGGTAACGCATCAATAGTTCTTCCGCAGATCAAGCCCGGTATACAGCGACGCCACTTCATCGGCATAGCCATTGAACATCTGGGTTTCCCGCACATTGGGACTGAACAGCCCGCTGGGCAGCCGCCGTTCACGCGCCTGGCTCCAACGGGGGTGGTCGACCGTCGGGTTCACATTGGCATAGAACCCATATTCATCCGGCGCCAGCCCTTCCCAGGTGGTGCCCGGCTGCTCCGCCACCAGGCTGATACGCACGATCGACTTGATGCTCTTGAAGCCATACTTCCACGGCACCACCAGCCGCAACGGCGCGCCATTCTGGTTGGGCAGCTCCCGGCCATACATCCCGACCGCCAGGATCGCTAAAGGATGCATTGCCTCATCCAGGCGCAAGCCTTCTCTATAAGGCCAGTCGATCAAGGCGAAACCCGAACGCTGCCCCGGCATGTGCTCCGGGTCTTTCAGGGTTTCGAAGCGCACATAACGTGCCTTGGATGTCGGCTCGACCTGCTTGAGCACCTGCGCCAACGGGAAGCCCAGCCACGGAATGACCATCGACCACGCCTCCACGCACCGCAGCCGGTAGATGCGCTCCTCGAGCTGGTACGGTTTGACGAAGTCCTCCAGCGCATAGCGGCCGGGCTTACCCACTTCGCCATCGACCACAACGCTCCACGGTTCGGTCTTCAGGCTGTCGCCATTGGCCGCCGGGTCGCCCTTGTCAGGCCCGAACTCGTAGAAGTTGTTGTAGTGGGTGGCATCCTTGAACGGCGTGATTGCCTCACCCTTGACCGTTACTGCCTGCCATCGGGTAGCTGCGAGCTTTTCATTGAACCAACCAGGCGCCCTGCCCGCCTCGACATCGGCGTATCGGCTGGCTTCAGCTGCGCGCGCCATGCTCGGCAAAGCGCCCAGGGCCAGGCCAGCCAACGAGCCACCCAGCAGGGTACGACGGGAGAGATAGATGCCTTCGGGGGTGATCTCCGACGCCTTGCACTCGGAAGACCTGGGAAGCTTGATGAGCATGAGCGGCTCCACAGCACTGGATAACGGATGTACCAGTAAGACTATGGAGCCGGCGGGTTATTCCAGCATTAAATGATTGTCACGCTTTGCGACGGCGTGACTTCAGCAGGAACTGAATCGGGCCCGAAGCCGCATAGGCGAGGAAGATCAGCAGCAGGATACGCGGCGGGTCGCTGAACACCACGGCAAACACCAGCACCACGGCCAGGATAGCCACGAACGGCACACGCCCCTTCAGGTCCAGCTCCTTGAAGCTGTTGTACTTGATGTTGCTGACCATCAGCATGCCGGCAGCAGCCACCAGCAGCGCCACCAGGAACGACAGCTTGGAGCCCTGGATGCCGTAGTCGCTGAACGCCCACACGGTACCCGCGACCACACCCGCAGCAGCAGGACTGGCAAGGCCGATGAAGTAGCGCTTGTCGGCGGTGCCGACCTGGGTATTGAAGCGTGCCAGGCGCAGTGCTGCACCGGCCACATAGATGAAGGCAACCATCCAGCCAACCTTGCCCATGTCGCCCAGCGCCCAGCCAAAGGCCAGCAAGGCCGGAGCGACACCAAAGGCAACCATGTCCGACAGTGAGTCGTACTCGGCACCAAAGGCGCTCTGTGTGTTGGTCATGCGCGCGACACGACCATCCAGGCTGTCGAGCACCATGGCCACGAAGATGGCGATCGCAGCGAAGGCAAAGTACTTGCTCGCCTCGCGAGGGTCACCGGCGCTCAGGGCGCTCTGCGCGCTCATCGAGCTGATGATGGAATAGAAACCGGCAAACAGGTTGGCGGTGGTAAACAGGTTGGGCAGCAGGTAGATGCCACGATGGCGTACCTTGCGCCCTTCGGCGTCATGCCCTTCTTCAACGTGCTCATCGACAGGTAGCAGGCTTTCGGCGTCGGAGGGCTTGTTCGGCTCTTCGGGACGTTCGCTCATGGAGGGTACCTTGCAACAGGATGGAAAATGTTCGACACGGACCTGCAAAACAGGTTCTGACGGCAGGCCACTGGTCTGCTTTATACCAGAAGCTGACTGTCAGAACGAAAAAACGCGGCCGAAGCCGCGTTTTTCATCTTTCGATAAGACTTAGTTCTTGGTCTTGTCGACGATTTTGTTAGCCGAGATCCACGGCATCATCGAGCGCAGTTGCTCGCCGATGATTTCGATGCCGTGAGCGGCGTTGTTGCGGCGCTTGGCGGTCATCGATGGGTAGTTGGTAGCACCTTCGGAGATGAACATCTTCGCGTACTCGCCGTCCTGGATGCGCTTCAGGGCGTTGCGCATGGCCTTGCGGGATTCTTCGTTGATGACTTCCGGACCGGTTACGTACTCACCGTACTCGGCGTTGTTGGAGATCGAGTAGTTCATGTTGGCGATGCCGCCTTCGTACATGAGGTCAACGATCAGCTTCAGTTCGTGCAGGCACTCGAAGTAGGCCATTTCCGGCGCGTAGCCAGCTTCGACCAGGGTTTCGAAACCGGCCTTGACCAGCTCTACGGTACCGCCGCACAGAACAGCCTGCTCACCGAACAGGTCGGTTTCGGTCTCGTCCTTGAAGGTGGTTTCGATGATGCCGGTACGGCCGCCGCCTACGCCCGAAGCGTACGACAGGGCAACATTCTTGGCGTTGCCGGAGGCGTCCTGGTAGATGGCGATCAGGTCAGGGATACCGCCGCCCTTGACGAACTCGGAGCGAACGGTGTGGCCCGGGGCCTTCGGCGCGATCATGATCACGTCGAGGTCGGCACGAGGAACAACCTGGTTGTAGTGGATCGAGAAGCCATGGGAGAAGGCCAGGGTAGCGCCCTTCTTGATGTTCGGCTCGATTTCCTGCTTGTACAGTTGGCCCTGGAACTCGTCCGGGGTCAGGATCATGACCAGGTCGGCAGCAGCGACGGCAGAGGCAACGTCGGTCACTTTCAGGCCATGGGCTTCTGCCTTGGCAACGGTGGCCGAACCTTTACGCAGACCGATGGTGACATCTACACCGGAGTCCTTCAGGTTGCACGCCTGAGCGTGGCCCTGGGAACCGTAACCGATGATGGCGACTTTCTTACCCTGGATGATGGAAAGGTCGCAGTCTTTATCGTAGAAAACTTTCATGAAAATACCCCTGGTTATATCTCGGCCCCTGCGGAGCCATCGCTAATTTGAATTCAGATGCTGAGCACTTTGTCGCCACGGGCAATGCCGGTAACGCCGCTGCGCACGGTTTCGAGAATCGATGCAGTGCCGATCGCCTGGATGAAGCTGTCCAGTTTGTCGCTGGTGCCGCTCAGCTGCACGGTGTACACGCTGGCAGTCACATCGACGATCTGGCCACGGAAGATATCCGTGGTGCGTTTGATCTCGGCGCGCTGGGCACCGGTGGCCTTGACCTTGACCAGCATCAGTTCACGCTCGATGTGAGCGCTTTCCGACAGGTCGACGAGCTTGACCACTTCGACCAGCTTGTTCAGGTTCTTGGTGATCTGTTCGATCACTTCGTCATGGCCAACGGTGGTCAGCGTCAGACGCGACAGGGTCGGGTCTTCGGTCGGCGCCACGGTCAGGCTTTCAATGTTGTAGTTACGCTGGGAGAACAGGCCGACCACGCGGGACAACGCACCTGGTTCGTTTTCCAGCAGCAGGGAGATGATGTGCCGCATATCAGGTACGCTCCGTCTTGCTCAGCCACATGTCACGCATCGAGCCATCCTTGATCTGCATCGGATAGACGTGCTCACTGCGGTCAACCGCGATGTCGATGAACACCAGGCGGTCCTTCATCGCAAACGCTTCTTCCAGCTTCGGCTTGAGGTCCTTCAGGCTGGTGATGCGGATACCCACATGGCCATAGGCCTCGGCCAGCTTGATGAAGTCAGGCAGCGACTCGACGTACGAGTGCGAGTGACGACCGTTGTAGGCCATGTCCTGCCACTGACGGACCATGCCCAACACACCGTTGTTCAGGTTGACGATCTTCACCGGCAGGCCGTACTGCATGCAGGTGGACAGCTCCTGGATATTCATCTGGATGCTGCCTTCGCCGGTCACGCAGGCCACGTCCTGGTCCGGGAAGTTGAGCTTGACGCCCATCGCCGCCGGGAAACCGAAGCCCATGGTGCCCAGGCCACCGGAGTTGATCCAGCGGTTCGGCTTGTTGAAGCGGTAGTACTGCGCCGCGAACATCTGGTGCTGACCCACGTCGGAGGTGACGAAGGCATCGCCATTGGTCACTTCGCACAGAGTCTCGATGACTTTCTGCGGCTTGATGACATTGCCGTCACCCTTGTCGTAAGGGAACAGCTCGCCATTGCCACGCCATTCGTCGATCTGCTTCCACCAGGCATCCAGCGCCGCCTTGTCAGGCTGCTCGCCGATTTCCTTGAGGATGCCGAGCATTTCGCTGAGCACGCTGTCGACCGGGCCGACGATCGGCACGTCGGCCTTGATCATCTTGGAGATCGACGCCGGGTCGATGTCGATATGGATGATCTTGGCATTCGGGCAGAACTTGGCCGGGCCGTTGACCACGCGGTCGTCGAAACGGGCACCGACGGCGAAGATGACGTCGGCATGATGCATGGCCATGTTGGCAGTGAAGCTGCCGTGCATGCCGAGCATGCCGAGGAACTGGCGGTCGGTACCCGGGAAGCCACCCAGCCCCATCAGGGTATTGGTGACTGGCAGGTTCAGCGACTTGGCGATTTCGGTCAGGGCTTCGGAGCCACCACCGAGGATCACGCCGCCACCGGAGTAGACGATCGGGCGCTTGGCCGCCAGCAGCATCTCTGCAGCCTTGCGGATCTGGCCGGAGTGGCCGCGTACCGCTGGGCTATAGGAGCGCAGCTTGACCTTTTTCGGATAGACGTATTCGAACTTCTCGGCCGGGTTGGTCATATCTTTTGGAATGTCGACCACGACCGGACCTGGGCGACCGGATTGCGCCAGGTAGAAAGCTTTTTTCAGAACTTCGGGGATTTCGCTGGCATGTTTGATCATGAAGCTGTGCTTCACGATCGGCCGCGAAATACCGATCATGTCGGTTTCCTGGAAGGCATCGGTACCCACCATGGTGCTAGGCACCTGCCCGGACAGGATGACCATCGGAATCGAATCCATGTAGGCGGTGGCAATACCGGTAATGGCATTGGTCGCGCCCGGGCCGGAGGTTACCAGCACCACGCCGGCCTTGCCGGTGGCGCGGGCGTAGCCGTCCGCCATATGGGTAGCTGCCTGCTCATGACGAACCAGGATGTGCTCGACTTCCGGTTCCTTGAACAGCGCGTCGTAAACATGCAGGAGAGCACCACCAGGGTACCCGTAGATGTGCTTAACGCCTTCGTCACGCAAGAAGCGGACGACCATCTCAGCGCCAGATAAAAGCTCCACGTTGTTCACCTCTAAAACGCCAGAATACCGCCCTCACTGGACGGGTCTTAATAGGTTTACTGCCAAGCAGAGCATGAGCGAACGTCAGCACTGACTGAGCAAGTATTGGGAGCGCCCCAGAGTGTTGCGGGGTTTTCCCACCCAGCGCGAGGTAACGCGTTGCGGGGTGTAACAGGTCGGCGCGGGTGTGCGCCTCATGATCTGCTTAGCGGGTCTGCTTCTGGCAGTCCCTCTACAGCGGAGATTGGATTCTTCTGATTCGGCGCCAACAAGTCAAGAAAAATTATTGCCAATTTTTCCCCAAGATGAATCCCTGCCACCACTAAAAATCGCTTCAGCAGCAGAATAAATAAGATTTCCACAAAAAAGGGCCACAATCTGCGGCCCTTGAAGGAAAAACTGAAGAAATCAGGCGGAAGGAGCAATCAATTGGTCAAATGCTGCCAACAGGCGGCGTAGCTCACGACTTTGCTCTGGCCGGTCGGTAAATACCGTTTCAGCCATTACCAGGATGCCGGACGCACTAGGCAGCGGGTGGCCCAGCTCGATGATGATCTTCATCCGCGGCAGGAAGATCCATTGGAGCCACTGCTCGAAACTGAGGGTATCGACTGCGAAAGGCACCGTGCTGGCCAGTGCCTCATCGCTTGGCGGCTCGTCATCCCACCAGCCTTGCACCTGCAGCTCTCGTTCGATCAGCAGCAGGTGGTCGGCAACATCCAGAATGCGCTGCTCGATCATCACGAATTGACCCGTGCCTTTTGCCGGGCCAGTGCGGCACCAGCGCTGTCACCCTGCTTCTCGCGGGCCTGGGCGATGGTGTTCCACAGCTCGGCCTGCAGGCTCGGGCGGCCGTTGGCGTAAGTCAAAGCACGACGCGCCAACTGCTCGGCCTGCGGTGCATCACCTTGCGACAGGCGTACCTGGGCCAGACGGTACAGTACCTGTGGCTCGCGCGGGGCAATGCGCTGAGCACGCTCCAGGCTCGATGCGGCACCGTTGAAGTCACCGCTGCCCTGCTGGGTCTTCGCGGTGGTCAGCAGCGCCAGCACCGGGCCGTCCAGCTGCTCGTCGGCCGACAGGCCACCGGTAGCAGCACCGCTACGCGGAATACCGGTTGGCGCGCTGGTGCTTTGCGGGGCGCTGTTCATCGCCGCGATGTCGAAGGGTTCGTCGGCGATCGGGTTTGGATTGGTGGTCATTGGTGCCGAAGTGACCGGACCAGTGGTAATTGGGCCTGGGGTGATCGGCCCCGGGGTAATCGGCGAGGTGCTGATTGGCGCCGCGCCATTGGCCGCCGGGAACGTCTGGATGCCCGAAGCGCCAGCGCCCTGTGGGATCATCACGGTCACGCCGGAGTCTTCAGGCAGCGTTTGAGCCTGCGCGGTACCTGCGTTATAGCCACCCGCAGAGCGATTGGCCGTCACGCGTTCGCTGTTGGACACCCGGGTGCTCGAGTCGACCACCGGAATATTGCCGCGCGGGACGCTGGCGCACCCCTGGAGCACAGCCAGCGCCGTCACGGCAGGAAACAGCCACTTGTTCACGTCACACCTCATCAATGCAGCCTGTGCTTAATTCATCCAGCCCTTGACCCAGTCCATGACCGATTCAACTGGATCCTGCTCGCCGCCACAGGTCGCGCCGGCGGGCGGTTCACTCCCGCGAATATACGGCATCTGCACCGCTCCCGGACAGCTGCCATCAGACCCATGGCCACTGTACGGGTCAATCCAGGCCTGCACCACGTTGTCCGGTTGCGGCATGTCCAGCGGCAGCGGGTCGGCCTTCTTCATGAAGCTGGTCCACACCTGCAGGGCGCCGGTGGCACCAGTAAATGGCGTCTTGCCGTTGTCGTCACGACCCATCCATACCACGGCCAGCAGGTCCTGACTGAACCCGGAGAACCAGCTGTCGCGCGAATCGTTACTGGTACCGGTCTTGCCCGCCAGGGTGAGATTGCGCGGCAAAGTGTTGTACACCGAGCGGCCGGTGCCTTCGCGCATCACCCGCTGCATGGCGTTCTGCACCAGGTAGATAGCCCCCGGGTCGAAGGTTTGCTGGATCTGGAACGGGTAGCGTTTTAGCGGCTCGCCCTCGGCGGTGAGCACGCTGCGGATACCGCGCATCGGGGTATTGAAGCCGCCGTTGGCGATGGTCTGGTACATCGTCGCGACCTGCATTGGCGACATGCCGCCGGCACCCAGCAGCATGGCCGGGAAGGCTGGCCAGTCAACGTTCACTCCCAGCCGGCCAATGGTCTTGATCACGTTGGGCACACCCACTTCCAGGCCGATCTTGGCAGTCGACAGGTTGTAGGAGTTGGCCAGCCCCTGGTACAGGTAGATGGTGCCATGCGGGCGACGATCGTAGTTCTGCGGGCGCCAGACCTGGCCGTCGGCACCTTTGACCGAGAACGGCTCGTCCTGCACCCAACTGGTCAAGGTGTACTTGGTCGGTTGTTCCAGCGCGGTCAGGTACACCGCCGGCTTGACCAGCGAACCGATCGGCCGCACGGCATCAATGGCGCGGTTGAAGCCGGCAAAGCCGGCCTGGCGGCTGCCGATCAGCGCCTGCACCTCACCGGTTTCCGGATTGGTCACGACCATCGCCGACTCAACCTCGTCCGCCCCCTTGCGCCCCGCGAGGCGCTTGAAGGTCTCGCTCATCGAGGTTTCGGCCTTCATCTGCAGGATCGGGTCGAAGCTGGTGAAGATGCGCAGCCCTTCTTCGGTCAAGTCTTCATCGCGGTAGTCCTGGCGCAGCTGACGCTTGACCAGGTCGAGGAAGGCCGGGAACGAGCTGTCTGCCAGGCTGCCGCGCTTGGTCACGCCCAGCGGCATCTTCTTCGCTGCATCGACTTCTGCCTGGCTGGCCACGCCCTGCTCGGCCACCAGGTCGAGCACCAGGTTGCGGCGGGCCAGGGCGCGGTCCGGATAGCGACGCGGGTTGTAGTAGGACGGCCCCTTGACCATACCCACCAGCAGAGCGATCTGGTGCAATTTCAGCTCCGACAGCGGTTGGCTGAAGAAGAACTGGCTGGCGAGGCCGAAGCCGTGCACTGCACGCTGACCATCCTGGCCGACGAACACCTCGTTGAGGTAGGCCTCGAGGATCTCGCGCTTGTCGTAGTGCAGCTCCAGCAACACAGCCATCATCGCCTCGGTCAGCTTGCGGCTGAGGCTGCGCTCGCTGGTGAGGTAGAAGTTCTTCACCAACTGCTGGGTCAGGGTGCTGCCACCCTGGCGCATGGAACCTGCCGAGGTATTGACCCACATGGCTCGGGCGATGGACTTGGGCGACACCCCGAAGTGGCTGTAGAAATCGCGGTCTTCCGTCGCCACCAGAGTTTCGAGCAGGTAGGGCGGTACCTGGTCGATCTTGATCAGGATGCGGTCTTCGAGGTTTTTCGGGTAGATGCCGCCGATCATCAGCGGCTCCAGGCGCACTACGTCAAGCGTCTTGCCGTTGGCGCCGGAAAGGCCCGCCACGTAATCGCCGGAGAAGCGCACACGCACGAACTGCGCCGGCTCCATGCCCTCGTAGAACTGGAAGCCACGGGTATTGAGCTCGACGGTGTTGCCGTTGACTGCCGCCGCTCCCGGGCCGTTGGCCGCGCTTTCACGCCGGTAGCCGAGCGCGTCCAGCTCGGTGAGGAAGTCGTTCTTGCTCAGTTTCTGGCCGGTGAACAGCTCCAGCGGCCGGGCATACACCTTGGCCGGGATGGTCCAGCGCTTGCCGGAAAACTTTTCCTGGACAACGGCATCGAGGTAAACCGCGAAGCCGGCGACTATCACCAGGCCGACCAGGCTGAGCTTCAAAGCCCAGCCCAGCCAGGCGCGGGAGCGGCCGGTCGGGCGTTTCTGAGGGGTACGGGGATTTCGAGTTCGGGTCATGGCGGCGGATTATACGCACTTTATAAAGGCTGGGCAGACGCCCCCGGCGGTAGGCAGGGACGGCACCATTGACCATAATGGCGCATTCGAATTCCCTGCCCCCGGAAGGATTTCCCGTGAGCCAAGCCCTTATCACTGCGTTGCAGAACCCAGCCCTGTACCCTCACCCCGTGGATGGGTTCCAGCTCATCGAGACGCATATCTCCTGGGTCCTGCTCACCGGCGAGTATGCCTACAAGATCAAGAAGCCGATGAACTTCGGCTTCCTCGACTTCACTGGCCTGGACCAGCGCCGGCATTTCTGTAACGAAGAATTGCGCCTGAACCAGCGCCTGACCGACGGCCTGTACCTTGAAGTGTTGCCGATAACCGGTAGCGTCGATGCGCCGCAGATCGGCGGTGAAGGCGAAGCCATCGAGTACGTGCTGAAGATGCGTCAGTTCCCCCAGGGGCAGATGCTCAACACCCTGCAGGCCAATGGTGAACTGAACGCCGCGCACATCGACCAGATGGCCCGGCAGATCGCCGAGTTCCACCTGCAGGCCCCACGCGTGCCGGTGGAGCACCCACTGGGCACGCCGGACAGCGTGATGGCACCTGTGGAGCAGAACTTCGAGCAGATTCGCCCGTTCCTCAGCGACAAGGCCGACCTGCAGCAACTCGACGCCCTGCAGGCCTGGGCACGCAGCAGCTTCGAGCGCCTGCATGGCCTGCTGGAAAAGCGCAAGGCCAATGGTTTCATCCGTGAGTGCCACGGTGACATCCACCTGGGCAACGCCACCCTGATCGACGGCAAGGTGGTGATCTTCGACTGCATCGAGTTCAACGAACCGTTCCGCCTGACCGATGTGTACGCCGATACCGGCTTCCTGGCCATGGACCTGGAAGACCGCGGCCTGAAATGCCTGGCCCGCCGCTTCATCAGCCAGTACCTGGAACTGACCGGCGACTACGAAGGCCTGGAACTGCTCAACTTCTACAAAGCCTACCGCGCGCTGGTGCGGGCCAAGGTTGCACTGTTCAGCATGCCAGCCGATGCCGATGGCGTGCAGCGCGCCACCACTCTTCGCACCTACCGCAACTATGCCAACCTGGCAGAAAGCTACAGCGCCATCCCGTCGCGCCTGCTGGCCATTACCCACGGTGTTTCGGCTGTGGGCAAAAGCCACGTGGCCATGCGCATGGTCGAAGCCCTTGGCGCCGTCCGCGTGCGTTCGGATGTGGAGCGCAAGCGCCTGTTCGGTGAACAGCAGCAGGCTGAGGCTGGCCAGCTGAGTACCGGCATCTATGATCAGGACGCCAGTGTCGCGACCTACCAGCGCCTGCACGAGGTGGCAGCGACCGTACTGCGGGCCGGCTTCCCGGTGGTGCTGGATGCCACCTACCTCAAACGTGATCAGCGCCAGGCCGCGGCGGACATCGCCAGCCAGACGGGCGTGCCGTTCCTGATCCTCGACTGCCATGCGCCAGAAGCGGTCATCGCCAGCTGGCTGGAACAGCGCCGGGCAGAAAACACCGACCCGTCGGATGCCACCCTGGAAGTGGTCAAGACCCAGCAGGCCAGCCGTGAGCCGCTGAGTGCACAAGAGCTGGTGCAGAGCACCCGCGTCGATACCCAGAGCGCCGGGAGCATGGACCAAGTGATCGAGCAGATTCGCCAGCGCTTGCCTGGGCTGTAAGTTCAGCGTTTTCCTGGACCGGCCACTTCGCGGATGAACCCGCGAATAGGCCGGCACAGGACATCTCGTCGCCCCCTATGGCAAAAGGCCGCGCATTTCCTATCCCCCGCTACACTCCTCTCTGACCTGCTCGCGATTTATCCCCCAATCCCCGTTCAGCCATCGCAAGGAGGCTCGATGAACGATGAATTGCAGCATCTGAAGAACCTTGGCAAGACCTCTGCGCAGTGGCTGCATGCAGCCGGCATCCACAGTGCATCGGATCTGCGCCGCCTGGGCGCGGTAGGTGCGTACCAGGCCGTGAAGACACGAGGGTTCCGCGCATCGAAGGTGCTGTTGTATGCCATTGAAGGCGCCCTGCTGGACATGCACTGGAACGATTTGCCGCTGGAGCGCAAAGAAGCGCTCAACCAACAACTGGATGCGAAAAGCCCTGCGCAAAAAAATCAGAAATAATCTCGGGAAAGGGATTGACGTCGAAATGAGAATAGTTATGATTATCACAACTGGTCGCGAGACTGGTTGGATAAGCTAAGAGCCCCTGGTTCGGACTCTCAGATTATCTCCTCATCAGGCTAATCACGGTTATTGACCCGGCAATTTGCCGGGTCTTTTTTTGCCTTTTACAGCCCCGTCACCGCAGTTGCGCGCAATAGTCCTGCTCCGGCATCGCTGCCGTGTACCACACAAAATCAGCCTCGCCTGCCTCGACCTGCTCACCAACCTCAGCTAGCAGTAGCACCTTGCTCTCCCCCTGCGCTTGCAGGTCAGCCAAGTGCAACGGTACACCCAGGTCCTTGCGCACGTGATAGGCCCCGGCCAGCAGCAGTGCTGGCTGCGGCGCCGCCAGCAAGCGCTCGGCCATGCGCCGGTCGCGCTGCTGCTGCACGGCCAGCATCGCCGGCAACTGGCTTTCTGGCAGCATCCCGCAATGCCCGGCACGCACATGCTCCAGCAAGGCGGCCTTGACCGTCGGCGCATTGGAGCGTTCGCCCGGTAACAAAGCCGGCTGACGATAGGCCTGGCGCATCTCGCCGGGCGAGAGGTTGGCGGCCAGCACAGGCACCCGCTGCTGCAAAGCCTCGGTCACGATTGGCCCGTACAGCTGCCAATCCCAGCCGTCCTGCCAAGCCATGGCCCTGGGCAGGTCTGCCGGTAATGGTTGCCCCGCGAGCTTGTCCAGCAGCGGTTGTTGCTCAGGCTGCAGCATTTCCAGCAGCAGGCTGCCCTGCACACGTTGGTCTTGCAGGGCGCGCAGCAGCCACAGCTGCAGTGCGTGATGGTCAGGGTTGTCGTGTTTCTCGCCGACAAGCACCCGGGGGGCGGCAGACAGGCGCTGCACCAGTTGCTCAGGGCTGATCAGTTGGCCTTTGGCAAGATCGACGATATGCCCCAGCTCGGCATGGCTGCGCCCCTCACTGCTCTGCCAGGCGGGCGGCGGTGGCAGGCTGGCCTGGCAGCCACCCAGTACCAGCACCAGGCACAGCAAGAAAGCGGACAGCAGCGGATGTCGCATGGGCAGTATCTCCATTCATGGTCTGCACGAGCCCTTGTAGGAGCGGCCTTGTGTCGCGATAGGGCCGCAAAGCGGCCCCAGATTTTCAGCAGTGATGCACAAATTGCCGGGGCTGCTCTGCAGCCCTTTCGCGACACAAGGCCGCTCCTACAAAGATCGCGCCAGCGTTAGCGAGTGATGATCAGCGGATGCCCACGCTCCGGGTGCGCCTGTACCAGTACGTCGATCCCGTATACCGCCTTCAACGCCGCCGGCGTCAGCACTGCTGACGGTGCGGCAAAGGCATGGCAGCGCCCCTGCTCCAGCAGCAGGATACGATCACAGTAGCGCGCCGCCAGGTTCAGGTCATGCAGGATCACCAGCACCGCGGCGCCACGGTCGGCAAAGCGGCGCACGGCTTCGAGGGTGGTGTGCTGGTGCAACGGGTCGAGCATCGAGGTTGGCTCGTCCAGCAGCAGGGTTGTACCCGCCTCGCCCGGCCACAGCTGCGCCAGCACCCGAGCCAGGTGCACTCTTTGCCGCTCGCCGCCAGACAACGCCAGGTAACTGCGCTCCACCAGGTGCCAGGCATCCGCTGCCCGCAAGGCCGCTTCGACGATTTCAGCATCGCGCCGCTGCCCGGTGCCATGGGGCATGCGCCCCATGCCCACCACTTCCTCGACCCGGAACGAGAACCCCAGGCTGGACACCTGCGGCAACACCGCCAGGCGCCTGGCCCGCTCCTGCCCTGCCCAGTCCGCCAGTGGCCTGCCCTGTAGCGTCACCCGCCCGTGATCGGGCGCCAGCTCACCACACAGTACTCCTAGCAGGCTGCTCTTGCCGGCACCGTTGGGGCCGAGCACGCCCACCACCTGCCCCTGGCTCAGCTGCAGATGAATGTCATGCAGCACTTCGTTGCTGCCCCGCCGCAAGTACAGCCCCTCGGCTTGCAACATCAACTGCGCCCTCGTATCAGCAGGAACAGGAAGAACGGTGCGCCGATAAAGGCCGTGACGATGCCGATCGGCAGCTCGGCAGGCGCCAGCAGCAGCCGCGCCGCCAAATCGGCGAACAGCATCAGCACACCGCCAGCCAACAAGGAAGCTGGCAGCACCACACGGTGATCAGGCCCGGCCAGCAGGCGCACCAGGTGCGGCACCACCAGGCCGATGAAACCGATCAGCCCTGCTGCCGCCACCGCCGCACCCACGCCGAGCGCCGTGCAGAACACCAGCTCGCGCTTGAGCCGCTCCACGTCAATGCCCAGGTGACGCGCCTCCGATTCACCAAGCAGCATGGCATTCAACGCCTTGGCCCGACGTGGCAGCCACACTGCCACGCCCGCAGCCACCAGCAGCAAAGGCCACAGCCGCTGGTAACTAGCACCATTGAGGCTGCCCAGGTTCCAGAAGGTCAGCGTGCGCAGCGTGGCGTCGTCGGCCAGGTAGGAGAACAGCCCCACGGCAGCACCGCCCAGCGCGGTCATGGCCACACCGGCCAGCAGCATCGTGGCGACGTTGGTCTGGCCGTCGCGTCGCCCCAGACGATAAACCAGCGCAGTCACGCCCAGCCCGCCGATGAAAGCGCACACCGACAACAGGTAAGGGGCAAGCACATCCGGCATGCCGCCCAGCCAACTGCCGCCAACGATGGCCACCGCCGCGCCCACCGCTGCTCCGGCGGCAACCCCTACCAGCCCGGGGTCGGCCAGCGGGTTACGGAACAGCCCCTGCATGGCCACACCAGACAGCGCCAGCACCGCGCCCACCGCCAACCCCAGCAAGGTGCGCGGCAGGCGGATCTGGCCGAGGATCATCTCGGCCTGCTGCAGGCCGTCAGCGGCAATGGGCAACCCCAGCAGGCGCAAGCCGGCACGCAGGGTATCGAACAGCGGCAGGCTGACCGGCCCCAGGGCCAAAGACAACCACACCGCCAACAGGCACAACAGGCTCAGGCAAACGAACAGTGTGCGTGGCTGGACGCGTTGTTTCATTGGGAGAGGCTGATCTTGGCGGCCGGATAGAAGGTAGCCGCAAGCAACTGAAGTGTTGCCGGCAGGCGTGGCCCGAGCCCGCCGACCAACAGTGTCGGGTCAAGCGATACCAGGCGTTTCTCTCGCACGGCGCGCGAGGTCGCCAGCGCGGGGTTTTCTTTCAGCAACGCCTTCAAGGCTTCGTCATCGGCCAGCGCCCGGTCGGAAAACACGATCACATCCGGGTCCAGCGCAGCCAGTGCTTCGCTGGAGAAATTCTTGTAGCCCTGATGTTCTGCCAAGTTGCGCCCGCCTGCCTGGCTCAGCAGCCAGTCGCCGGCGGTACCCTGCCCGGCGATCAGCGGCTTGGCACCCGCATGCCCGACCAGCAGCAACACTCCTGGCGCCTTCTGCCCGGCCTGGGCCTGCCTGACCCTGGCCTGCAAGGCATCGAGCTGCTGGTGGTAACCCGACGCCAAGACCGCGGCCTGCTCTTCTGCGCCCAGCAATTGCCCCAGATGCTTGAGGTTTTCATCCACCGCCGCCACCTCGGCTTTGCTGGAGAACAGTTCGACCCGCACGCCAGCCTTGCGGATTTGCGCCAGTACCGGTGGCGGCCCCATTTCTTCGGTGCCCACCAGCACATCTGGGCGCAGGCTGAGAATGCCTTCCGCAGACAACTGCCGCTGGTAGCCGACGCTAGGCAGTGACTTCAGCGATTGCGGGTGCTGGCTGGTGGTGTCCACACCCACCAAGCGCGCTTCACCGCCAAGAGCGCTGATCCATTCGCTCAGTGCGCCACCAGCGCTGACCCAACGCTGCGGCAGCTCGGCCGCCAGGGCCTGGGTGGACAGCACAACGCTCGCGCACAGAGCGAGCAAGGCGACAGGACGGCGCATCATCGGGTTCCTTCTGCAGGCGAGCCGCGCGCCTTGTGGCGAGCGACGGAACTGCGCACCATAGGCAGCCGGGCGCAGCGAATATGGACAATTTGATAATTATTCGCATTGAAGCGTCAAGCCATCACTTGTTCCACGAGTCGTCCTTGCCATGCACTTCCTTTGTACCTCCCACGGCCTGGCCGAAGGCCATAGCCGAGCCTTCAGCGTAGACGGCATCGAACTGTTCGGCGTGCGCCGCCAGGGCCAGGTGTACCTCTACCGCAACCGTTGCCCGCACCGCGGTATCCCGCTGAACTGGGTGGAAGATGCGTTTCTCGATGACAGCGCCAGCCTGATTCACTGCGCCCATCATGGCGCGCTGTTTCTGATCGAAAGTGGAGAATGCGTGGCCGGGCCGTGCGAGGGCGAGCAACTGCAGGCCCTGGGCTGCCACGAGGACAGCCAGGGCATCTGGCTCAAGGGGTAAGCAGCACCGGCAGGCGGCGGTCGATGACAATGCCTTCGGAGTCCAGGCGTGCGCCGTAGGCCAGCACCTCCACTCCATCTGAAACTGCCGCGCGCAGGGCCTGGGCATAAGCCGCATCGATTTCCTCGGCCGGGCGCACCGCGTCGATACCGGTCAGGTTCACACAATACAGTTGCACAGCCCGCACGCCTTGCCTGGCCAACTTCGCCAGCTCTCGCAGGTGCTTGGCGCCGCGCTGGGTCACCGCATCAGGAAAGGCCGCGACCGTGCTGGCTGGGTAGCCCAGGGTCACGCTCTTGACCTCGACATAGGCCGGGGCACCGTCGAACTCCAGGCGAAAGTCGATGCGGCTGCCTTCCTCGCCGTAGGCCACCTCACGCCTTAGCGCACTGAAGCCGGCCAGTTCGGCGATGATGCCGGCACGCAGGGCCTCTTCGACCAGCGCATTGGCCCGCCCGGTATTCACACAGGCCAGCCGCCCCTGCGGGGTTTCGCTGATTTCCCAAGTACCCGGTAGCTTGCGCTTGGGGTCGTTGGAGCGGCTGAACCACACCTGCCCGCCTTCACGCATGCAGTTGAGCATGGAGCCGGTGTTGGGGCAGTGGATGGTGAGTTGTTCGCCGCCGGGCAGTTCGATATCCGCCAGAAAGCGTTTGTAGCGGCGCAGCAGGCGGCCCTGTTCGAGTGGGGGATGGAACTGCATCAGCCTTGCCAGCTCCGCAGGCCGCGAGCAATCCGCTGCACCGCCTCTTCCAGGCGCGGCAGGCTCTGGGTGTAGGCAAAGCGCACATGGTGGCCGGCCAGGTGACGGCCGAAGTCCAGGCCCGGGGTGAAGGCCAGGTGCTCGGTCTCCAGGAAGTGCCGGCAGAAGGCGAACGCGTCACCGCCAAAGGCACTGATATCGGCATACAGGTAAAACGCCCCCTGCGGCTCGACGGCAATGCGGAAGCCCAGTTCGCGCAAGGCAGGCAACAGGTAATCGCGGCGGCGGGCGAACTCGGCGCGGCGCTCCTCGAAAATGGCCAGGGTTTCGGGCTGGAAACACGCCAGCGCGGCATGTTGGGCCATGCTTGGCGCACTGATGTACAGGTTTTGTGCCAGCTTCTCCAGGTCGGCCACCGCGCCAGGAGGCGCCACCAGCCAGCCGAGGCGCCAACCGGTCATGCCGAAATACTTGGAAAAACTATTCAGGACGAATGCCGAGTCGTCCACTTCCAGCACGCTGGGCGCGTCCATGCCATAGGTCAGCCCGTGATAGATCTCGTCCACCACCAGATGGCCGTGCCGTTCACGGGTGGCGCGGGACAGGCTGGCCAGGTCGTCACGCCCCAGCACGGTACCGGTCGGGTTGGCCGGCGAGGCGACCAGGGCTCCGACCGTGTCCTTGTCCCAGTAGCGGTCGACAAGGTCGGCAGTCAGCTGGTAATTCACGTCCGGGCCCACCGGCACCAGCTGCGCCCCGCCCTCGACCAGGCGCAGGAAGTGGCGGTTGCACGGGTAGCCTGGGTCGGCCAGCAGCCAGTGCTTGCCTGGGTCTACCAGCAAGCTGCTGGCCAGCAGCAGCGCACCGGAGCCACCCGGGGTGATGAGGATGCGTTCAGGGTCGACACTCAGGCCGTAACGCTGGCCATAGAACCCGGCAATGGCTTCGCGCAGTGCCGGCAGGCCGCGTGCGGCGGTGTAGCGGGTGTGCCCGGCGGCCAATGCTGCCTGGCCGGCGGCAACGATGGGCGTGGCCGTGGTGAAGTCCGGCTCGCCGATTTCCAGGTGGATCACGTCGTGCCCGGCCGCCTGCAGCTCGTTGGCCCGGGCCAGCAGCGCCATGACGTGGAAGGGTTCGATGGCGCGGCTGCGCGCACTGTAGGGGTGGGCCATGACCTTCTCTCAATTGGGTCTAAACTGGAGATTCTACCTCTGCACGCCACCGAACGTGCGGCTCAGGCCGCTGTCAATTACCAGGATCGGGCGGGGTAGCGCACCCCCGATCTATCTGGTAAGTTCGGCGGCTCGCAGTCGCAGGGCCGGCGGGTGCCGGAGATGGAGCAGCCTGCGCATTGGATCAGATGAGTGAGAGGCGGTCTATTCATGTCCACCGTAGAAAAGCAAAAAGCCCAGACCATGTACGGTGTCGAGCCCTACGTAGAATCCAAAGGTGAAGAGTACATGGGCGAGCCCATGAAGAAGCACTTCACCAAGCTTCTCGGCGCCTGGAAGCAAGAGCTGATGACCAGTGTGGACCGCACTGTGGACCACATGAAGGACGAGGCAGCCAACTTCCCCGACCCGGCCGACCGTGCCAGCCAGGAAGAAGAATTCGCCCTGGAGCTGCGCAACCGCGATCGCGAGCGCAAGCTGATCAAGAAAATCGACAAGACCCTCGACAAGATCAAGGCCGACGAGTACGGCTGGTGCGAATCGTGCGGCATCGAGATCGGCCTGCGTCGCCTGGAGGCCCGCCCTACCGCCGACCTGTGCTTCGACTGCAAGGAAATCGCCGAGAAAAAGGAAAAGACGGTCGGCAAAGGCTGATCTTTCTTTCCACCTGAACGGGGCGCATCATGCGCCCCGTTTCATTTATATGCCCAGCCTGACCATGACCCACTCAAGCTACATCGGGCGTTTCGCCCCCACGCCCAGCGGCTTCCTGCACTTCGGCTCGCTGGTCGCCGCCCTCGCCTCCTGGCTCGATGCCCGCGCCGTGAACGGCCGCTGGCTGCTGCGCATGGAAGACACCGACCCGCCTCGGGAAATGCCCGGTGCTCGCGATGCGATCCTGCAGACCCTGGAGCGCTACGGCCTGGAGTGGGACGGCGAAGTGGTGTTCCAGAGCCAGCGGCACGATGCCTATGCCGCGGTAGTCGACCGCCTGTTCAACATGGGCCTGGCCTACGCCTGCACCTGCTCGCGCAAGCAGCTTGAGGGTTACAACGGTATCTACCCGGGCCTTTGCCGCAATGCCGGGCATGCTAGGGATGGCGCGGCGATCCGCCTGCGCGTGCCAGAGCTGATCTACCGCTTTACCGACCGCGTACAGGGCGAGTTCCAGCAGCACCTGGGGCGTGAAGTGGGCGATTTCGTCATCCAGCGCCGCGACGGGCTGTATGCCTACCAACTGGCGGTGGTACTGGACGATGCCTGGCAAGGTGTTACCGACATCGTGCGTGGCGCCGACCTGCTCGACAACACCCCGCGCCAGCTGTACCTGCAAGAGTTGCTGGGCTTCTCGCAGCCACGTTACCTGCATATTCCGCTGATCGTGCAGCCGGACGGGCACAAGCTGGGCAAGTCGTACCGCTCGCCGCCGCTGCAGGCGGACCAGGCGACACCGCTGTTGCTGCGGGCGCTGCGGGCGCTGGGGCAGAAAGCCGACCCCGAGTTGTTGCAGGCAACGCCGGCGGAGGTATTGGCGGTAGCTCGCAAGCAGTGGCGGCCCGAGGCGATTGCGCAGCGGACCACGGTGCCAGAGGCTGATTTGCGCTGAGGCAGGCCCGGCCCTATCGCCGGCAAGCCAGCTCCCACAGGTACAGCGCAGCACTCAGATCCTGTGGTGACCCTGTGGGATCTGGCTTGCCGGCGATAGGGCCAGAACAGGCAACCCACCCCTCAAAAACAAAAGCCCAATAAATTCAACCTCTTGGCGAACACCATGGATTCCCGCTAGCATCCGCCCAGCCATTTGCGCCAATAATAAGTCCAAGCCCGCAGCGCCCAACCATCGAGGCCAGCATGTACATCTATCGTTTGGTCCTGCTTCTGGTCGTGGGGATCTACCTGTTCTCCCCGGCCATCATGGACTGGTGGATCGAACCGACCGGAGCCTGGTACCGCCCTTACCTGCTCTGGCTGATCCTGATCGTCGTCACCTTCATCCTGCAGAGCCAACGAGATGCCGATGAGCTTTAGCCTGACCCAGATGATCCTGATCAGCGCCGCGTACCTCATGGTGCTGTTCGGTGTGGCCTGGATCAGCGAGCGGGGGTTGATCCCGCGCTCGATCATTCGCCACCCGCTGACCTACACCCTGTCGCTGGGCGTATACGCCAGTGCCTGGGCCTTCTATGGCTCGGTGGGCCTGGCCTACCAGTACGGCTACGGCTTCCTTGCCTGTTACCTGGGGGTGTCCGGCGCGTTCCTGCTGGCGCCAGTGCTGCTCTATCCGATCCTGAAGATCACCCGTACCTACCAGCTGTCCTCGTTGGCCGACCTGCTGGCGTTCCGCTTTCGCAGCACCTGGGCCGGGGCGCTGACCACCATCATCATGCTCATCGGCGTTCTGCCCTTGCTGGCCCTGCAGATCCAGGCGGTAGCAGACTCGATCAGTATCCTTACCGGTGAGCCGGTCAAGGCACGTGTGGCCTTCGCCTTCTGTACGCTCATCATCCTGTTCACCATCTTCTTCGGCTCGCGGCACATCGCCACACGCGAAAAGCACGAAGGGCTGGTGTTCGCCATCGCCTTCGAGTCGGTGATCAAGCTGCTGGCCCTGGGCGGTATCGGCCTGTATGCCCTGTATGGCGTGTTCGGCGGCCCGCACGAACTGGAAGTGTGGCTGCTGCAGAACCAGACCGCCCTGGCCGCTCTGCATACGCCGCTGCAGGAAGGTCCATGGCGCACCTTGCTACTGGTGTTCTTCGCCTCGGCCATCGTCATGCCGCACATGTACCACATGGCCTTCACCGAAAACCTCAACCCGCGCTCGCTGGTCAGCGCCAGCTGGGGCCTGCCGCTGTTCCTGCTGCTGATGAGCCTGGCCGTGCCGCTGGTGCTGTGGGCCGGCCTGCGCCTGGGCGCCACCACCAACCCCGAATACTTCACCCTGGGCCTGGGGCTTGCCGCCAACAACCAGGCACTGGCGCTGCTGGCCTACATCGGCGGCTTGTCGGCCGCCAGCGGGCTTATCATCGTCACAACCCTGGCGCTGTCGGGCATGGCCCTCAACCACCTGGTGCTGCCGCTGTACCAGCCGCCGGCCGAAGGCAACATCTACCGCTGGCTGAAGTGGACCCGCCGCGCGCTGATCGTCGCCATCATCACTGCGGGCTTCATGTTCTACCTAACCCAGAACAACCACCAGAGCCTGGCCAACCTGGGCATCGTCGCCTTCGTGGCCACGTTGCAGTTCCTGCCGGGCGTGCTGTCGGTGCTGTACTGGCCGACTGCCAACCGCCGTGGCTTCATCGCCGGCCTGCTGGCCGGCACCCTGGTGTGGATGGTGACCATGCTGCTGCCATTGCTGGGCAACCTGCAGGGCTTCTACATCCCGCTGCTGGACATGATCTACGTGCTGGACGACACCAGCTGGCACATGGCGGCCATCGCCTCGCTGGCGGCCAACGTGCTGTTGTTCACCCTGATCTCGCTGTTCACCAACGCCAGCAACGAAGAGGTAAGCGCCGCCGAAGCCTGCGCAGTGGACAATGTGCGCCGCCCGCAACGCCGCGAGCTGCACGCCGCCTCGCCACAGGAGTTCGCCACTCAACTGGCCAAGCCGCTGGGCGCCAAGGCCGCACAGAAGGAAGTGGAACAGGCCCTGCGCGATCTCTACCTGCCGTTCGACGAGCGCCGCCCCTATGCCTTGCGCCGCCTGCGCGACCGCATCGAGGCCAACCTGTCCGGCCTGATGGGGCCGAGCGTGGCCCAGGACATGGTCGAGACCTTCCTGCCGTACAAGTCCGGTAACGAAAACTACGTGACCGAGGACATCCACTTCATCGAAAGCCGCCTGGAAGACTACCACTCCCGCCTGACCGGCCTGGCCGCCGAGCTCGACGCCCTGCGCCGCTACCACCGCCAGACCCTGCAGGAACTGCCCATGGGCGTCTGCTCGCTGGCCAAGGACCAGGAAATCCTGATGTGGAACAAGGCCATGGAAGAGCTCACCGGCATCGCCGCCAAGCACGTGGTCGGCTCGCGCCTGGTCACCATCAGCGAACCCTGGCGCGGCCTGCTACAAGGCTTCATCAACGTGCCAGACGAGCACCTGCACAAGCAGCGCCTGGCGCTGGACGGCCAGCCGCGCTGGCTGAACCTGCACAAGGCGGCCATCGACGAGCCGCTGGCCCCGGGCAACAGCGGCCTGGTACTGCTGGTGGAGGATCTTACCGAAACCCAGGCCCTGGAAGACAAATTGGTGCACTCCGAACGCCTGGCCAGCATCGGCCGTCTGGCCGCCGGCGTGGCCCACGAAATCGGCAACCCGATCACCGGCATCGCCTGCCTGGCGCAGAACCTGCGCGAAGAGCGTGAGGGCGATGGCGAAATCATCGAGCTGTCCAGCCAGATTCTCGAACAGACCAAGCGGGTATCGCGCATCGTCCAGTCGCTGATGAGTTTCGCCCATGCCGGCGGCAGCCACCAGAACAGCGAAGAACCGGTATGCCTGGCCGAAGTGGCGCAGGACGCCATCGGTCTGCTGGCGTTGAACCGGCGCAATTTCGAAGTACAGTTCTTCAACCTCTGCGACCCGGAGCACTGGGCCGAAGGGGACCCGCAGCGCCTGGCCCAGGTGCTGATCAACCTGCTCTCCAACGCCCGCGACGCCTCGCCGCCTGGCAGCGCCGTGCGCGTGCGCAGCGAAGTCAGCGAGCACACCGTCGACCTGATCGTCGAAGATGAGGGCAGCGGGATCCCGAAGAACATCATGGACCGCTTGTTCGAACCCTTCTTCACCACCAAGGACCCGGGCGAAGGAACCGGACTGGGGCTTGCTCTGGTCTATTCCATCGTGGAAGAGCATTATGGGCAAATCACCATCGACAGCCCGGCCGATATCGAACGGCAACGTGGCACCCGGATCCGCGTGACCCTGCCCCGGCATGTCGTAGCGACGTCCCCTGAAATTCGAGACCGTCGAGAGAATTGAATCAATGCCGCACATTCTGATCGTCGAAGACGAAACCATCATCCGCTCGGCCTTGCGTCGCCTGCTCGAACGGAACCAGTACCAGGTCAGCGAAGCCGGCTCGGTGCAGGAAGCCCAGGAACGCTTCAGCATTGCCACCTTCGACCTGATCGTCAGCGACCTGCGCCTGCCAGGCGCACCCGGCACCGAACTGATCAAGCTCGGCCAAGGCACCCCGGTACTGATCATGACCAGCTACGCCAGCCTGCGCTCGGCGGTAGACTCGATGAAAATGGGCGCGGTGGACTACATCGCCAAGCCCTTCGACCACGACGAGATGCTGCAAGCGGTGGCGCGTATCCTGCGCGACCGGCAGAACGCCCCGGCTGCCGCACCGGCGGCCGAGCCACGCGCCACCAATGGCAAGGCCGCCACCGCCGACAAAGGCGGCGCGGCGGCCGCCAATGGCGAAATCGGCATCATCGGCTCGTGCCCGCCGATGCAGGACATGTACAGCAAGATCCGCAAGGTCGCGCCCACCGACTCCAATGTGTTGATCCAGGGCGAGTCGGGCACCGGCAAAGAGCTGGTCGCACGCGCCCTGCACAACCTGTCGCGTCGGGCCAAGGCACCAATGATTTCGGTGAACTGCGCGGCCATCCCCGAGACACTGATCGAGTCCGAGCTGTTCGGCCACGAGAAAGGCGCGTTCACCGGCGCCAGCGCCGGGCGCGCTGGCCTGGTGGAGGCTGCCGATGGCGGTACCCTGTTCCTCGACGAAATCGGCGAACTGCCGCTGGAAGCCCAGGCCCGCCTGCTGCGCGTGCTGCAGGAAGGCGAGATTCGCCGGGTGGGTTCGGTACAGTCGCAAAAGGTCGATGTACGCCTGATCGCCGCGACCCACCGCGACCTGAAGAACCTGGCCAAGGCCGGCCAGTTCCGTGAAGACCTGTATTACCGCCTGCACGTGATCGCCCTGAAACTGCCTGCCCTGCGCGAGCGCGGCAGCGACGTCAACGAGATCGCCAGCGCTTTCCTCGCCCGCCAGAGCGCGCGCATTGGCCGCGACGACCTGCACTTCTCGGCCGAAGCCGAGCAGGCCATTCGTCACTACAGCTGGCCGGGTAACGTGCGAGAGCTGGAAAACGCCGTGGAGCGTGCGGTGATCCTCAGCGAGAGCGCAGAAATTTCCGCCGACCTGCTGGGCATCGACATCGAGCTGGGTGACCTGGAGGAGGACGAAATCCTCGATAACGCCCTGGTCGGGGCCAGTACGGCCAATGCCAGCCATGAGCCTACCGAGGACCTGTCGCTGGAAGATTACTTCCAGCACTTCGTGCTCGAGCACCAGGACCACATGACCGAGACCGAGCTGGCCCGCAAGCTCGGGGTCAGCCGCAAGTGCCTGTGGGAACGCCGCCAGCGCCTGGGCATCCCGCGACGCAAGAGCAACGCTACCAGCGAATAACCACGCTGCCTGGGCGGGAGGTTCCTCCTGCCCCTATCTACAACCTCTCCAGCCTCTTCGCGGGCATGCCCGCTCCCACAGGAATTTCACTGCCCTAAAGGGTGGTGCATCCCCTGTGGGAGCGGGCGTGCCCGCGAAAGGGCCAGCAAAGCCAGCGCACACACCCCGGTAACACATTAGCCCCCGCAAAAATCTGTTACCCAAGCTTTCCGCCGTAACAGTTCCCGAGGCGTACGGTAACGAAATTTCGACATTTTCGACCGCTGAAAAACTGCTCACCACCTCCAAGCCCTTGATCTTACTGGGTTTGCAAAAGTTGGCACGGCACCTGCTATATGTCTGGTACAAGAACAATAACAAGCACTGCAACTCAGAATAAGAACAAGACGAAACGGCTCACGCACAATAAAAACAAGACGGCGGAGGCGCAGCTAACTGATTCTTTTGGAGAGGATGCGTGTTTGGGGCTTGCCCCACAACCAGGCAGAGAACAACAAAAACTGCACTAAAAAGCAGCGCCTGAACTGGTTGGATCGACAGATCAACGTGACATCAGCGACCAAAGCAATCCGTTTGCTCTTAACCCCTGGATTGGGGGTCGTCCACAAGCTTCGAGATTTGTGGACAGGGCACTCAACAAAAACAAGAAGCCCAGCAGAAAAACAATAAGAGCACGCAACGACTTCTTGGGGAGCTTAGGCTCCCCTTGTCGTTTCTACCCTTCTGGCAGGCATCCTGCTACCCGCCTACACCATTCCTTGAGTAAATGCTAGAATCCCCGCCCATCATGCGGCCATTCTCCTATTCTTGGCCGAACATTCCTTCAAACAGTGCATCCCATGCTGAAGAAGCTGTTCCAGTCGTTCCGCCCGCCCGTACCGGGCCCGCACCACAGGCGCACCACGCCTGAGGTGATCAACAAGAGCCAGCACTCGCTGCAACGCCACCAATTCAGCCGCCATGCGGTGAACATCGTGGAACGCCTGCAGAGCGCCGGTTACCAGGCTTACCTGGTCGGTGGCTGTGTCCGCGACCTGATGCTGGGCATCACGCCGAAAGACTTCGACGTCGCCACCAGTGCCACCCCTGAACAGGTCCGTGCCGAGTTCCGCAACGCACGCATCATTGGCCGCCGCTTCAAGCTGGTCCACGTGCATTTCGGACGTGAAATCATCGAAGTCGCAACTTTCCGCGCCCACCATTCGGAAGACGACCAGGGCGACAGCCACCGTTCGTCGCACAATGCCAGTGGCCGCATTCTGCGTGACAACGTGTACGGCACCCTGGAAGAGGACGCGCAACGTCGCGACTTCACCATCAACGCCCTGTACTACGACCCGGTCAGCGAGCGCATCCTCGACTACGCCAACGGCGTGCACGATATCCGCAACCGCTTGCTGCGCCTGATCGGCGACCCTACCCACCGCTATCAGGAAGACCCGGTGCGCATGCTGCGCGCGGTGCGCTTCGCCGCCAAGCTCGACTTCGGCATCGAAAAACACACGGTCCAGCCGATTCGAGAGCTGGCCCCACTGCTGCGGGAAATTCCGCCAGCGCGCCTGTTCGAAGAGAGCCTCAAGCTGTTCCTCTCCGGCCAGGGCGCCATCGTCTTCGAAATGCTGGTCGACCTTCAGTTGTTCGAGCCGCTGTTCCCGGCCAGTTCGCATGCCCTGGACGAGCGCCCGACCTACACCCACACGCTGATCAGCCAAGCGCTGAACAACACCGACCTGCGCGTGAAGCAAGGCAAACCGGTAACCCCGGCCTTCCTCTTCGCCGCGCTGCTGTGGCCAGCCCTCCCGGCTCGCGTGCTGCACCTGCAGAACCAAGGCGTGCCGCCTATCCCGGCCATGAACGGTGCGGCCCACGACCTGATCGCCGAACAATGCGCACGTATCGCCATCCCCAAGCGCTTCACCCTGCCGATCCGCGAGATCTGGGACATGCAGGAGCGCCTGCCACGCCGCAGCGGCAAGCGCGCCGACATGCTGCTGGACAACCCGCGCTTCCGCGCCGGCTACGACTTCCTGCTGCTGCGCGAAAGCGCCGGGGAAGAAACCGACGACCTCGGCCAGTGGTGGACCGACTACCAGGATGCCAACGACAGCGAGCGTCGCGAGATGATCCGCGAACTGGGCAGCCGTGACGAAGGCACCGGCGCCGGCCCGCGCAAACGCAAGCGCAGCGGTGGCAAGCGCAAGCGCAGTGGCGACGAGGCGTTCGAGTGAGTACCCGCGCCTATATCGGCCTGGGCAGCAACCTGGACGCACCTGCCGAGCAGCTGCGCAGCGCCTTGCAGGCCCTCGACCAGGTCGAAGCCACACGCCTGGTGGCGGCCTCGGCCCTGTATACCAGCGATTCGCTGCTGCCCGGCCAGCCGCGCTACACCAACGCCGTCGCCGCCCTGGACACCGCCCTGCCACCGCTGGCCCTGCTCGATGCACTGCAGGCCATCGAGAACGATCAGGGCCGCGTGCGCAAGGAACGCTGGGGCCCGCGCACACTGGACCTGGACATCCTGCTGTTCGGCGACCAGGTGCTCGATGAGCCGCGCCTGAAAGTGCCGCATTACCACATGCATGCCCGGCCTTTTGTGCTGTACCCGCTGGCGGAACTGGTACCGGGCGATTTCCGCCTGGCCGACGGCCGCGCCCTTGCGCAACTGCTTGACGACTGCCCGTTCGTCGGCCTGGAACGCCTGTAAACCGGGCGTTCCAGCCTTGCACACTGGCGCGGTAACGCCAGTAACACCCTGATCGTAACAATGCGGTAACAGGGTGATTGACTTCCCCCACCTCGCTCACGACTATAGGCGTCCCGTGTGGCACCAAAGTGCCGCATACCCGTATTTAGGCCCGGACGGACCTGTGCCCGAACATCACGCGCGATGATGTGCCGCTCCGGAAAATGACTACACGCGTTGAATGCAGTCGTTTCTTACAGCGCCTGAACGAGGAATTTCCTACATGCCTGAAGTAACCCTGACCACCCTCAATGGCCTCAAGGCCAAGGGTGAAAAAATCACCATGCTGACCTGTTACGACGCCACCTTTGCCAAGGCCGCCAGCCAGGCCGGTGTCGAAGTGTTGCTGGTGGGCGACTCGCTGGGCATGGTCCTGCAAGGCCACGACAGCACACTGCCGGTAACCACCGCGGACATGGCCTACCATACAGCCAGCGTCAAACGTGGCAACGACGGCGCGCTGATCCTCGCCGACCTGCCGTTCATGGCGCATGCCACCCCGGAGCAGGCCTTTGCCAACAGCGCCACGCTGATGCAGGCCGGCGCCCACATGGTCAAGATCGAAGGCGCTGCCTGGCTTGCCGAGACCATCCGCCTGCTGGCCGAGCGTGGTGTGCCAGTATGCGCGCACATGGGCCTGACCCCGCAGACTGTCAACGTGATGGGCGGCTACAAGGTCCAGGGCCGCCAGGAAGCCCAGGCCCGGCAGATGCGCGCCGACGCGATCGCCCTGGAACAGGCCGGTGCGGCCATGCTGCTGCTCGAATGCGTGCCCAGCGAACTGGCGGCGGAAATCACCAGTGCCGTATCCATCCCGGTGATCGGCATTGGCGCCGGCAGCGGCACCGATGGCCAGGTACTGGTCCTGCACGACATGCTCGGCCTGTCGCTGAGCGGCCGCGTACCGAAGTTCGTGAAGAACTTCATGCAAGGCCAGCCGGATATCCACAGCGCCCTCGTCGCATACGTCGAGGCGGTCAAGCAAGTCAGCTTCCCAGGCAGCGAACACGGGTTCAGTGCATGAATACAGTCAAGACCGTCCGCGAACTGCGCGCCGCTGTCGCCCGCGCCCGCGGTGAAGGCAAGCGCATCGGCTTCGTGCCGACCATGGGCAACCTGCACAGCGGCCATGCCGCCCTGGTAACCAAGGCTGCGCAGCGCGCCGATTTCGTGGTCGCCAGCATCTTCGTCAACCCGCTGCAGTTCGGCGCCAACGAAGACCTCGACAAGTATCCGCGCACCCTCGCCGCCGACCAGGAGCGCCTGCTTCAGGCTGGCTGCAATCTGCTGTTCGCGCCCAGCGTCGAAGAGATGTACCCCGACGGCATGAGCGTGCAAACCCGCGTCAGCGTACCCCACCTTTCCGAAGGCTTGTGCGGCGCCAGCCGGCCCGGTCATTTCGAAGGCGTGGCCACCGTGGTCAGCAAGCTGTTCAACATGGTCCAGCCCGACCTTGCCGTGTTCGGTGAAAAGGACTTCCAGCAGCTGGCGGTTATCCGCGCCATGGTGCGCGACCTGAACATGCCGATCCAGATCATCGGCGAGCCCACCGTGCGGGCCGAGGACGGCCTGGCGCTGTCGTCGCGTAACGGCTACCTCACGCCGGAGCAGCGTGCTACGGCACCTGCGCTGTACCGCACGCTGCAGCATATCGCTGGGGCCATCCGCCATGGCCAGCGGGACTTTGCCGCACTGGTTGCCGAAGGCAAGGCGCAGTTGACCGCCGCGGGTTTCCGCCCGGATTACCTTGAGGTGCGTCATGCGGTAAGCCTGCGACCCGCGATGATCGATGATCGTGATCTGGTGGTGATTGCGGCGGCTTACCTGGGTAACACACGGTTGATCGACAACCTGTACCTTCATCTGGAAGAGAAGACCGCGTAACGGCCTGGGGCTGCCTTGCAGCCCATTCGCAGCACAAGGCTGCTCCTACAGAAACCACCTTCTTCTGTAGGAGCAGCCTTGTGCTGCGAGTGGGGCGCAAAGCGCCCCCAAATTCCCCCGCCTTACCCATTCCCTGCAAGTGGCCTTTGCCTATAATGGTGCCAGCCTGAACCCGGCAATGAGTGCCGTGTCCAAGGTCTCACCACGCACCAAGGGAACCCCGCGCAATGGCGTATTACCGCACACCCCACGATGTCACGGCCCTGCCCGCCTGGCAGGCGCTTCAGCAACACCGCGACGCCATGCAAGGTTTCAGCATGCGCGAAGCTTTCGCCGCCGATACCAAGCGCTTCGACCAGTTCTCCCTGAGCTCCTGCGGCCTGTTCCTCGACTATTCGAAAAACCTGATCACCGAACAAAGCCGCGACCTGCTGGTGAACCTGGCCAACGAAGTGGGCCTGCAGGACGCCATCAAGTCGATGTTCAGCGGCGAAATCATCAACGCCTCCGAAGGTCGCCCGGTGCTGCACACCGCCCTGCGCCGTCCGGTAGGCGACAAGCTCAGCGTCAACGGCGTGAACGTCATGCCGGAAGTGCACAAGGTGCTCAACCAGATCACCGAACTGGTCGGCCGCATTCACGACGGCCTGTGGCGTGGCTACAGCGAAAAGCCGATCACTGACGTGGTCAACATCGGCATCGGCGGCTCGTTCCTCGGCCCCGAACTGGTGTCCGAGGCGCTGCTGCCCTACGCCCAGCGCGGCGTGCGCTGCCACTACCTGGCGAACATCGACGGCAGTGAGTTCCACGAGCTGTCGGCCAACCTGCGCGCCGAAACCACCCTGTTCATCGTCTCGTCGAAGTCGTTCAACACGCTCGAGACCCTGAAGAACGCCATAGCCGCCCGTACCTGGTACCTGGCCCAGGGCGGTTCGGAAGCCGAGCTGTATCGCCACTTCATCGCCGTTTCCAGCAACAAGGCCGCCGCCGTGGCCTTCGGCATCCGCGAAGAAAACATCTTCCCGATGTGGGACTGGGTGGGCGGGCGCTACTCGCTGTGGTCGGCCATCGGCCTGCCGATCGCCCTGGCCATCGGTACCGCCAACTTCAAGGAACTGCTGTCCGGTGCCTACACCATGGACCAGCACTTCCAGACCGCGCCGTTCGACAAGAACATGCCGGTGCTGCTGGCCCTGCTGGGCGTGTGGTACGGCAACTTCTGGGGCGCCCAGAGTCACGCGATCCTGCCGTACGACCACTACCTGCGCAACATTACCAAGCACCTGCAACAGCTGGACATGGAGTCCAACGGCAAGAGCGTGCTGCAGGACGGCACCCCGGTGAAGACCGACACCGGTCCGGTTATCTGGGGTGGCGTCGGTTGCAACGGCCAGCATGCCTACCACCAGCTGCTGCACCAGGGCACCCAGCTGATTCCGGCCGACTTCATCGTGCCGGTGGTGAGCTTCAACCCGGTGGCCGACCATCATCAGTGGCTGTACGCCAACTGCCTGTCGCAGAGCCAGGCGCTGATGTTGGGCAAAACCCGCGAGGAAGCCGAGGCAGAGCTGCGTGGCAAAGGCCTGAACGAAGCGGACATCGAAAAGCTGGCCCCGCACAAGGTGATCCCAGGCAATCGTCCGAGCAACACCCTGGTGGTGGAACGCATCAGCCCGCGCCGCCTGGGCGCGCTGGTGGCGATGTACGAGCACAAGGTGTTCGTGCAGAGCGTGATCTGGGGCATCAACGCCTTCGACCAGTGGGGCGTGGAGCTAGGCAAGGAGCTGGGCAAGGGCGTTTACCAACGCCTGGTCGGCAGCCTGGAAGAAAGCGCCGAAGATGGTTCCACCCAAGGCCTGATCAACTACTTCCGCGGCCGTCACCGCGGTTGATCCCAAAGCCGTCACACGGTCGCTCCGTGTAGGAGCGGCCTTGTGTCGCGATGGGCCGCAGAGCGGCCCCAACAATTGATGCGCCAGCGCTGAAATCCCGGGGCCGCTCTGCGGCCCATCGCGACACAAGGCCGCTCCTACAGGGACCGAGTCTACCCTCAAGGAACATCACCTCTGGCTACACTGTCCTATCGAATAGCCGTTGCAGTCCATCGCCCCTTACAAGAGCAGGACCACCCGCCATGTTCGATATCCGCAACTACCCTCAGGCCCTGGCCGTCAGCCAGTCCGCCGCCCTAACCCCCGACGAGTACCGCCGCCTCTACCGCCAGTCGGTGGATGACCCCGACACCTTCTGGGCCGAACAGGCCAAGCGCCTGGACTGGATCAAGCCCTGGTCGAGCGTGCAGCAATGCGACCTGAAGACCGGCAGCGCCCGCTGGTTCGACGGCGCCCAGCTCAACGTCAGCTACAACTGCATCGACCGCCACCTGGCCCGACGCGGCGAACAGACTGCCCTGCTGTGGGAAGGCGACGATCCCAAGGATTCCAAGGCCATCACCTACCGCGAACTGCACCGCCAGGTCTGCCGCCTGGCCAATGCGCTGAAAGCACGCGGGGTAAAGAAAGGCGACCGGGTGTGCATCTACATGCCGATGATCCCCGAGGCCACCTTCGCCATGCTTGCCTGCACCCGCATCGGTGCCATCCACTCGGTGGTGTTCGGCGGCTTCTCGCCAGATGCCCTGCGCGACCGTATCCTTGATGCCGACTGCCGTACGGTGATCACTGCCGATGAAGGCGTGCGCGGCGGCAAACGCATCCCGCTGAAACAGAACGTCGACAAGGCCCTGGCCAGCTGCCCTGCGGTCAGCAGCGTATTTGTGGTGCGCCGCACCGGCGGCGATGTCGTCTGGGCCGAAGGCCGTGACTTCTGGTACCACGAGGCAACGGAAAAGGCCGGCGACGACTGCAGTCCCGAGCCGATGGGTGCCGAAGACCCGCTGTTCATCCTCTACACCTCCGGCAGCACCGGCAAACCCAAAGGCGTGCTGCACACTACCGGCGGCTACCTGCTGCAGGCCACCCTCACCTTCAAGGTGGTGTTCGACTACCGTGACGGCGAGGTGTTCTGGTGCACCGCCGATGTCGGCTGGGTCACCGGCCATAGCTACATCGTCTATGGTCCGCTGGCCAATGGCGCGATCTCGCTGATGTTCGAAGGCGTGCCCAACTACCCGGACACCTCGCGCTTCTGGCAAGTGGTGGACAAACACAAGGTGAACATCTTCTACACCGCCCCGACCGCCCTGCGCGCGCTGATGCGCGAAGGCTCCGCGCCGCTGCAGAGTACTTCACGCCAGAGCCTGCGCCTGCTGGGCAGCGTCGGCGAGCCAATCAACCCGGAAGCCTGGGAGTGGTATTTCGAAGAAGTCGGGCAAAAGCGCTGCCCCATCGTCGATACCTGGTGGCAGACCGAAACCGGCGGCATCATGCTTACCCCGTTGCCCGGCTCGCAGTCGCTCAAGCCCGGCTGTGCCACCCAGCCCATGTTCGGCGTGCAACCAGTGCTGCTGGACGAAAAGGGCAAGCTCATCGAAGGCCCCGGTGCCGGCTTGCTGGTGATCAAGGCCAGCTGGCCCGGGCAGATCCGTAGCGTCTATGGCGACCATCAGCGCATGGTCGACACCTACTTCAAGCCGATGCCCGGCTATTACTTCACCGGCGACGGTGCCCGCCGCGATGCCGATGGAGACTACTGGATCACCGGGCGTATCGATGACGTGATCAACGTTTCCGGTCACCGTATCGGTACCGCCGAAGTGGAAAGCGCGCTGGTGCTGCATGACAGCGTTGCCGAAGCGGCGGTGGTCGGTTACCCCCACGACCTCAAGGGCCAAGGCGTTTACGCCTTCGTCACACCGATGAATGGTGTAACGCCGGACGACGCGCTCAAGGCCGAGCTACTGGCCCTGGTCAGCAAGGAAATCGGCAGTTTCGCCAAACCCGAGCTGATCCAGTGGGCTCCGGCGCTGCCCAAGACACGCTCAGGCAAGATCATGCGGCGTATACTGCGCAAGATCGCTTGCAACGAACTCGACAACCTGGGCGATACCTCGACCCTGGCCGACCCCAGCGTGGTGCAGGGCCTGATCGACAAACGCCTCAACCAGTAACCGGCGGCCGTTGCCCATGGCCGCCCTGAACCACAGGTCGCCATGGAAGCCCTTCGCCGCCGCATCGAAACCCAGGTCATGAGCCTTACCGGGCTGGCCCTCGGCCAGCTCGACCTGGAATCGCCCAAGGGCGACCCCGGGCTGTTCGGCCCGCACAGCATCAGCTGGCGGGTACATGGCGACTTCCCGAGCATGCTGGTCGGTGGCATCAGTGCCCTCATGCTGCAGTTGCTGCACCCGCTGGCCCTGGCCGGGGTGTGGGACCATTCCAACTTCCGTGAAGACCTGCTCGGCCGCCTGCGCCGTACCAGCCAATTCATCTCCGGCACCACCTTCGGCGCCACCCGCGATGCCGAGTGGCTGATCGACAAGGTGCGCACCATCCACCTGCAGGTAACCGGCACCGCGCCGGATGGCCGCCCGTATGCGGCCAGCGACCCGGACCTGCTGACCTGGGTGCACGTGGCGGAAGTCAGCAGCTTTCTCGCCGCCCACCTGCGTTACCGCAACCCGCAACTAGCGCGCGCCGAGCAGGATGCCTACTACGCAGAGATCGCATTGATTGCCGAGCGCCTTGGCGCCCGCGACGTGCCGCGCTCGTGCCAGCAGGTCGAGGACTATCTGCAGCGCATGCGCCCCCAGTTGCACTGCGACGCACGCAGCCATGAGGTGGTCGGCATCCTGCTCGATGCCCCCGCCCCCAGCCGCCTGGCACAGCCGGTGGGCAAGCTGATGCTGCACGCCGGCATCGACCTGCTGCCGGGCTGGGCCCAGACCATGCTCGGGCTACAGCACGGTCCGTTGCAGCGGCGCATGATCCGCTTGGGCCTGCAACGCACCGCGCCAGTACTGCGCTGGGCGATGCGCGACGGCTCAGCGCACCGGGCCAAACGGCGCATGGGCATCGAATGAGGTCAACTGGTCGCCTCAGCGGAACTGATTTAACGTGCCATACTCCAAGCTCTCCTGCTTAGACAGACGAAGCGACACATGTACAAAGGATTGACTCGCGCCGCTGGCGCACTGCTGGCCCTGGTAGCCCTCTACAGCCTTCTTGGCTTTTTCGTTCTCCCCGGTGTCGCGCTGCGCATCGCCAACCAACAGTTGGCCCAATACGCAACCGTGCCTGCCCACCTCGAACGGATCGAACTCAACCCCTTCAGCCTCGAACTGACACTGTGGGGCCTGCAGATCGGCGAGCCTGGCAAGGAGCAGGTCGGCTTCGACCGGCTGTACGCCAACCTTTCGCTCGACAGCCTGTGGAGCGGTGCCCTGCACATGGATGCAGTGGAACTGGTCAAACCGCGCAACGAAGTGCTGTTCGCCAAGGACGGTACTCTCAACCTGACCCGCCTGTTCAAACTGCCAGCCAGCGAAGCCAAGCCTGACGAGCCACCCAGCGACCCGTTCCCGCTACGCATCGGCAGCATCAAGCTCAGCGATGGCTACCTGCACTTCGAGGACCTGCGCCCGAGCGAGCCGATCGAGTTCCTCTACGACAACATGAACCTGGAGCTGAAAAACCTCAGCACCCTGCCCAACGACAATGCCGACATGACCCTGGTGGCCATCGGCCCCAACGGCGGGCGCATCGACTGGAAAGGCACCCTTAGCCTGGCGCCAATCGCCTCTGAAGGCACACTGAAGATCACCGAAGGCAAGATGAAGGCATTCTGGCCCTATGTGCGCGATGCCGTGCCACTGGTGCTGGAAGACGGCGTGGTCAGCCTCGACACCCACTACAAGCTCAACCTCGCCAAGCAGACCGAACTGTTGCTGGACAACGCGTCGGTGCGCATCGCCCCCTTTGCCATCAAGGCCCCGGATGGCCGCCCGCTGGCACGCCTGGCCAGCCTGGAAGTAAGCGAAACCTCGGTCGACCTGGTCAAGCAGCTGGTCACCGTGGGCAAGATCCGCAGCGAAAAACTGGAAACCTGGGCCGCGCTGGAAAAGGACGGCCAGCTCGACTGGCAGAAACTGTTCGCCAGCCAGCCGGCCAAGGCTACGCCGAAGGAAAAGGCCGAACCGGCCGCCGCCGAGCCCACGCCCGAACAGCAAGCCGCCAAGGAGCCGAGCAAACCCTGGCAGGTGCTGCTCAAGGACGTGCAACTGCGTAACTACCTGGTGCACCTGGCGGACCGTACTCAGAAGGAGCCGGTGGCCCTCGACGTCGGCCCGCTCAACGCCGACCTGCAAGGTTTCGACAGTCTCAACAAGTCGCCCTTTACCCTCAAGCTCGATACCGGCGTGGGCAAGCAAGGCAAGCTTCAGGCGGCCGGCCAGGTCAACCTGGCGCCCATCTGGGCCAAGCTGGACGTGAGCACCCGCGATATCGACCTGCGAGTGGCCCAGGCCTATATCAGCCCGTTCATCCTGCTGGAGCTGCGCAGCGGCATGCTCGCCAGCGACCTCAAGGTCGACCTGAAGAACACCTCACCACTGGCCTTCAGTGTTGCCGGCAAGGCACAGGTCAGCCAGCTGCACACCCTCGACACCATCAAGAGCCGTGACTTCGTCAAATGGCAACAGGTGAACGTCGACGGCCTGTCCTACGTGCACGGCGATGCGCTGTCGATCGACAAAGTGACCCTGCTGCAACCCTATGCGCGTTTCATCATCAACGAAGACCGCACGACCAACATCAACGACCTGCTGATCCCGCAGCCGGCCGGCGCCCCGGCGACCAGCCAGGCCAAGCCGGCCTCCGCCGGCAACGACAAGCCGCTGGGCATCCACATAGGCCAGATCGACATCAACGACGGCTCGGCCAACTTCGCCGACCTGTCCCTCACCCCCAACTTCGCCACGGCCATCCAGCAGCTGAACGGTCGAATCGGCACCATCGACAACCGCAAGCCTGTGCCGGCCAAGGTCGACGTCAAGGGCAAGGTCGACCGCTACGCGCCGGTCACCATCAAAGGCGCCCTCAACCCGTTCAACCCGCTGGCCAGCCTGGACATCGCCACCAGCTTCAAGCGGGTCGAGCTGACCACACTCACCCCCTACTCCGGCAAGTTCGCCGGCTTCCGTATCCGCAAGGGCCGGCTCAACCTCGACCTGCATTACCTGATCACCAATGGCCAGCTGAAGGCCGAGAACAAGGTGGTGGTTGAGCAGTTGCAGTTGGGCGAGAAGGTCGACAGCCCGGACGCAGTGGACCTCCCTATCCGCCTGGCGGTGGCACTGCTGAAGGATACAGAAGGCAAGATCTCGATCGAGCTGCCGGTATCCGGAGACCTCAACAACCCGCAGTTCAGCGTGATGCCGATCGTCTGGCAAACCCTGCGCAACCTGGTGTTGCGTGCGGCGCAGGCGCCGTTCAAGTTCATTGGCGGGCTGGTTGCCGGCGGTGGCTCGGAAGATCTGGGCAATGTGTCCTTCGCCCCGGGCTCCAGCGAGCTTAGTGGCGACGCCCAGGCATCGCTGGACAAATTGGCGTCGGCCCTGAAGGAACGCCCGGAGCTGCGCCTGGAAATCGAAGGCACCAGCGCCCAGGCCAGCGACGGCCCGCTGATCGCCCAGCAGCGCCTGGAGCGTGAGTACCAGGCCACCTGGTACAAGATCCTGCAGCGCCGCGGTGACAAGGTGCCGGCCAATGCCTCGATGCTGGTGGTCGACGACAGCGAAAAACCGGCGATGCTCGAAGGCATCTACCGTAACCGCCTGAAGCAACAGCCGCCTGCGGAATGGGAGCAACTGGGCCGCGACGAGCGCACCGCCAAGCTGCGCGAGGCGGTGATCAAGTCCTGGGCCGAAAGTACTGCGCTGCTGCGCACACTTGGCCAGGAGCGGGCCAGCAGCATCAAGGATTACCTGGTAGACAAAGGCCAGCTGGAAGATGACCGGGTGTACTTCATCGATACCAGTCTGGGCCAGGCCGAGAGCGATGGTCGGGTGGTGACGCCGATGCATCTGGATGCCGAATAACTTCTACTAGCAGGTCTGGCCTCTTCGCGGGCTTGCCCGCTCCCACTGGTACTGCACAGGCCTTGAACTGTGTACGGTCCCTGTGGGAGCGGGCAAGCCCGCGAAGAGGCCGGTACAGGCTTCACACCAACCGCTGCCCCGACACCGCCGGGTGGTACAACGGCTGCACCTTGTTCCCTGCCGGGTCCAGCAGGTGGAAGCTGCGCGCCCCGTCACCATGGTTGAACGGCCGGTCCAGCAGGGTCA
The DNA here is from genome assembly GCF_015168335.1 of Pseudomonas shirazica. NCBI lineage: Bacteria > Pseudomonadati > Pseudomonadota > Gammaproteobacteria > Pseudomonadales > Pseudomonadaceae > Pseudomonas > Pseudomonas shirazica. The sequence goes on along the minus strand of NZ_CP063456.1, from coordinate 221,495 downwards.
CTCCATGGGCCTTGAAATACTGGTACCAGGCCTCCAGCTCCTCCACGCTATCGACGATGAACCCATAGTGGTCCAGGGTCTGCAAACCATTGGCCGCCCCTGCCCCGCGCCCCAGCGACAGGTTGTCGTTACCACAAGTGAGATACACCAGGTCTTCGTTGGCGCGGTTCAGCACCTCCATGCCCAGCACATCGACGTAGAAGCGTTCGCACTCCTCCAGGTTGGGCACCAACAAGGCAATATGGCGCAGGCCGTTCAAGCGACCAGGGCGTGCAGGCAATTCGGACATTGGCGAAGCTCCATTTTTGTATACAATTCACAGTAGAATTTAAAACAAAAGGAGAACCTTGTGTATAGCCTGTTCATCAAGACCCGAGTGAAGCCCGGTTGCGCCGAGGATTTTCTCACTGCGATCAAGGTCAATGCCGCGGCCTCAGTCGCCACTGAACCTGGTTGCCTGGCATTCGATGTGTCGCAAGACCGGGTCGACCCGGAGGTGATCTACCTGTACGAGATCTACCGCGACGATGCAGCCTATGAAGCGCATACCCAAACCGCGCACTTTCGCGATAGCCGGCCATTGGTCGAGCCGCTGATCGTCGAGCAAGAATGCTTCGAGAGCGATGTGATCGCGCGTAACCCGGTGTACTAGCCGCCAATGAAAAGCCCCGGCAAATAGCCGGGGCTCGGAGCGAAGGTGGCCAAATCCGTTTGGCCGACGGGACATTCCTTATTCGGCTTTCAGGCCGTCAGACATGACGCTTTTCACGCCTTTGATGTTCTTGGTGATGCGTACTGCTTCTTCTTTCTGGGATTGAGTGATCGCCACGTCAGACGACAGCGAGACGACGCCTTGGCTGGTCTCGACTTTGATGTCGCTGCCTGGAATACCTTTTTCAGTCAGCAGGTCCGCTTTCACCTTGGTAGTGATCCAGGTGTCGGAACCTTCCTGCTTGGCGTTATCCACGGTGTTGGCAGCCAACATGACTGGAGCCTGGGTTGGCTCCGCAGCGAATGCGCCGTTAGCCATGGTCAGGGTCAGGGCGGTAGCAGTAGCGGCAGCAATGGCGAACTTCTTCATGTGAGTCACTCCTGTTTTTTCGAAAGGTCTGCGCCGTATGTCCTGGCGTCAGATATGGAGGTAGTTGCATGCGCTGTGCCAGCTTTTCCGTCTCGCTTGTTTCCTTTTAAATCAACAAGTTAGCCAAATTTAGATTTGGCCGATGTCGTGCATTCTGCAATCCGCACGATAAAACTACTTGCAAGATGCAAGTCCGCAAAAGGTTCCGTACAGCCATAAAAAAAGGCCCCTTGCGGGGCCTTTCTTTCTACTACGAGGCAATCATCAGACGCCCGAGGCCTTGGCCGCGGCAACGTCTTTGATCGACAGCTTGATACGGCCGCGGTTGTCCACGTCCAGTACCAGTACTTCGACTTCCTGGCCTTCTTTCAGGATGTCGGTGACTTTCTCGACGCGAGCATCGCTCAGCATGGAGATGTGCACCAGTCCGTCCTTGCCAGGCAGTATGTTTACGAACGCACCGAAGTCGACGATGCGCTCGACCTTGCCGACGTAGATCTTGCCAATCTCGGCTTCGGCGGTAATGCCCAGGATGCGTTGCTTGGCAGCATCTGCCGCTTCCTTGGTTTCGCCGAAGATCTTGATCGAGCCATCGTCTTCGATGTCGATCGAAGCCTTGGTCTCTTCGCAGATGGCGCGAATGGTGGCGCCGCCTTTACCGATGACGTCACGGATCTTGTCGGTGTCGATCTTCATCGCGATCATGGTCGGGGCGTTGGCCGACAGCTCGCTACGCGACTGGGCGATGATCTGGTTCATCTGGCCGAGGATATTCAGGCGCGCTTCCAGGGCCTGGCCCAGGGCGATCTCCATGATCTCTTCGGTGATACCGTTGATCTTGATGTCCATCTGCAGCGCGGTAACACCCTTGGCGGTACCGGCTACCTTGAAGTCCATGTCGCCCAGGTGGTCTTCGTCACCCAGGATGTCGGTCAGGACGGCGAACTTGTCACCTTCCTTGACCAGGCCCATGGCGATACCGGCAACCGGTGCCTTCATCGGTACACCAGCGTCCATCAGGGCCAGGGAAGCACCACAGACCGAAGCCATGGAGCTGGAACCGTTGGATTCGGTGATTTCCGATACCACGCGGATGGTGTACGGGAACTCGCTGTCGCTCGGCAGCATGGCCTGCACGCCACGACGGGCCAGACGGCCGTGGCCGATTTCACGACGGCCAGCGCCGCCCATGCGGCCGCACTCACCCACCGAGAATGGCGGGAAGTTGTAGTGCAGCATGAACGGGTCTTTTTTCTCGCCTTCCAGGGTGTCCAGCAGCTGGGCGTCACGGGCAGTACCCAGGGTCGCAACGACCAGGGCCTGGGTTTCGCCACGGGTGAACAGCGCCGAACCGTGAGTCTTCGGCAATACGCCGACTTCGATGTTCAGCGGGCGCACGGTGCGGGTGTCACGACCGTCGATACGCGGTTTGCCGTTGACGATGTTCTCACGGACGGTGCGGTATTCCAGCTCGCCGAAGATTTCCTTGATGGCGCTGGCGGACGGGCCGGTCTCTTCGTTGCTCAGACGGGCAACAGCCTCGTCGCGCAGCTGGCCCAGGCGGTTGTAGCGGTCAGCCTTCTGAATGATGGTGTAGGCCTGCGAAACGGCTTCGCCGAACTCGGCGCGTACCAGGTTCATCAGCTCGACGTTGGCCGGGGCTGGCTGCCAGTCCCAGGTCGGCTTGCCGGCTTCGGCAGCCAGTTCCTTGACGGCCTGGATCACGGCCTGGAATTCGTCGTGGGCGAACAGCACGGCGCCCAGCATCTGGTCTTCGGTCAGCTCTTTGGCTTCCGACTCAACCATCAGTACAGCCGATTCGGTACCGGCAACGACCATGTCCAGGCTCGAGGCAGCCAGTTGCTCGTAGGTCGGGTTCAGCAGGTAGCCGGTGCTTTCGTGGAAGGCAACGCGAGCGGCGCCGATCGGGCCTTCGAACGGAATGCCGGAGATGGCCAGGGCGGCCGAGGTACCGATCATCGCAGCGATGTCCGGGTCGGTCTTCTTGCTGGTGGAAACCACGGTGCAGACAACCTGCACTTCGTTCATGAAGCCTTCCGGGAACAGCGGACGGATCGGACGGTCGATCAGGCGCGAGGTCAGGGTCTCTTTCTCGGAAGGACGGCCTTCACGCTTGAAGAAGCCACCCGGGATCTTGCCGGCGGCGTAGGTCTTTTCCTGGTAGTGGACCGACAGCGGGAAGAAGCCCTTGCCTGGATCGGCCTGTTTGGCACCGACCACGGTCACCAGCACGGTGACGTCGTTGTCGACGGTAACCAGCACGGCGCCGGTTGCCTGACGGGCAATACGGCCCGTTTCGAGAGTAACGGTCGACTGACCGAACTGGAATGTCTTGATTACCGGGTTCACGGTTTCCTACCTTTTTTCAGTGGCTCTGGGGGAACTGGTTTCTTGCGAATTCTTGGGCAGAACGGGGAATCGGCCCCATTGACCGTCCAGATACAACACGAGGCTGGGAGCCTGGCACCAAGCGGAAAATCCGCTCAGCATTGCCAGGCTGCCAACCTCGGAGATACGCGTGGCGTGTCCAACGGCAGCACTGCAAAACAGCCCTGCCGAAGCCTGCGACACGCCATGCACACCACTGGCCAAGCCGCTATTAGCGACGCAGACCCAGGCGACCGATCAGGGCGCTGTAACGAGTGGTGTCTTTGCCCTTCAGGTAGTCCAGCAGCTTACGACGCTGGTTGACCATACGGATCAGACCACGACGGGAGTGGTGGTCTTTGTCGTTGGCCTTGAAGTGGCCTTGCAGCTTGTTGATGTTGGCGGTCAGCAGAGCAACCTGCACTTCCGGGCTACCGGTATCGCCGGCGGCTTGCTGGTATTCGGCAACGATCTGAGCTTTTTCTTCAACGCTGAGGGCCATTTGGCTTCTCCTGATAACGGATCCCGCATGCGGGGTCCAATAGGCCAGGGACAAATCCCTGTATTAATAAAAAAGGTGTGACCGTGCCTACTGACAGCCACCCTTGGTGCCGTGGGGCCTGGCAATTGCCCGACCCCGCGGTTTCGGTCATTCCGACCGAATCAGTCGACGCGGCGCAATGCGCCCGTCTTCGCTCACTTCACCGATACCGATGAAGCGCGCATTGTGATCCTGTACCCGGACCATGCCAAATTGTGGCGCATCCGGCGCGCGTACCGCCTGCCCATGCAGCCAGTAGAACGCACTGTGCTCGGACAGGCACACCAGTGGCCAGTCCTGCAGGCCGCTGTCCGAAGGCATCAGGAAGCGGTCGAGCGCTTCGTTGCCACCTTCGGCGTGGGCCTGTTCGAGTTCCTCGAGGGTGACCGTCTGTGCCAGCGCGAAAGGCCCGGCCTGGGTCCTGCGCAGCTCGGCGACATAGGCGCCGCAGCCAAGGGCCTCACCGATATCCTCCACCAGGGTGCGGATATAGGTGCCTTTGCTGCATCCTACGCTCAGCCGTGCACGGGTGCCTTCGCACTCGAGCAACTCCAAGCGGCCAATAGTAACAGAACGCGCCTCGCGCTCCACTACCTCTCCTGCACGTGCCAGCTTGTAAAGCGGCTGGCCATCACGCTTGAGCGCCGAGTACATCGGCGGTATCTGGCTGATCTGGCCACGAAAACGCGGCAGCAGGGCCTCGATGTCGGCGCGACCAACGGTCACCTCACGGGTCTGCAGCACTTCACCTTCGGCATCGCCGGTGTTGGTAGTCTGCCCCATCTGCATGACCGTTTCGTAGCCCTTGTCGGAATCGAGCAGGTACTGCGAAAACTTGGTCGCTTCGCCAAAGCACAGCGGCAGCACGCCGGTTGCCAGCGGATCGAGGCTGCCGGTGTGCCCGGCCTTTTCCGCATTGAGCAGCCAGCGCACCTTTTGCAGGGCGGCGTTGGAGGTGAAGCCCAGCGGCTTGTCGAGCAGGATGATGCCGCTGACGTTGCGGCGGATACGTTTGACCTGGGCCACCGCTTACTCCTCGGCGTCCAGCTTGTCGCCATCCTTGTGCAGACGGTCTTCGGCGACCGCGCGCTCGATCAGTGCCGACAGGTGGGCACCACGGCTGACGCTTTCGTCGAAGTGGAAATGCAGTTGCGGCACGCTGCGCAGTTGCATCACACGGCCCAGGTGCAGGCGCAGGAAGCTCGCGGCGCTGGTCAGGGCCTTGAGGGTCTGCGGTACGGCGTCGGCGCCGTCCTGGCCCATCACGGTGATGAACACCTTGGCGTGGCCAAGATCACGGCTGACATCGACGGCCGTGATGGTCACCAGGCCGACGCGCGGGTCTTTGACTTCACGGCGGATCAGCTCCGACAGCTCGCGCTGCATCTGGTCGCCGATGCGTTGGGTACGGCTATATTCTTTTGCCATTCTTGCTACCTGTAACTTAAAGCGGCAAACGCCCGGTCAGGCTGAAGCCTGACCGGGCGCTACCTACTGAGGCACTGCCCACCGCCCTGCGGCGGGGGCTGGCGCCCTGCTCACCCTTAAAGGGTACGAGCAACCTGGACTTTCTCGAAGACTTCGATCTTGTCGCCGACCTTGACGTCGTTGTAGCTCTTCACGCCAATACCGCACTCCATGCCGTTACGCACTTCGGAGGCGTCGTCCTTGAAGCGACGCAGCGACTCCAGTTCGCCTTCGAAGATCACAACGTCTTCGCGCAGTACGCGGATCGGACGGTTGCGGTACACGGTACCCTCGATGACCATACAGCCAGCGATGGCGCCGAACTTCGGCGAACGGAACACGTCACGTACTTCGGCGACACCCAGGATGTTCTCGCGAACATCGCTGCCGAGCATGCCGGTCAGGGCCTTCTTGACGTCTTCGATGATGTCGTAGATCACGTTGTAGTAACGCATATCCAGACCTTCCTGCTCGACGATCTTGCGCGCGCCGGCATCGGCACGCACGTTGAAGCCGAATAGTACTGCATTCGAAGCCAGCGCCAGGTTGGCGTCGCTTTCGGTGATACCACCGACGCCGCCACCGATCACGCGCACCTGAACTTCGTCGTTGCCCAGGCCCGACAGCGAACCCTGCAGTGCTTCCAGGGAACCACGCACGTCGGTCTTGAGGACGATGTTGAGGGTCTTCTTCTCTTCCTGACCCATGGTCTCGAAGATGTTTTCCAGCTTGCCAGCGTGAGCACGGGCCAGCTTGACCTCGCGGTACTTGCCTTGACGGAACAGGGCAACTTCACGAGCCTTCTTCTCGTCGGCAACCACGGACAGCTCGTCACCGGCTTCCGGGGTACCGTCAAGGCCGAGGATTTCGACCGGGATCGACGGGCCGGCTTCCTTCACAGGCTTGCCGTTCTCGTCGAGCATGGCGCGCACGCGGCCATAGTTGGAACCGCACAGGACCATGTCGCCCTGACGCAGGGTACCGTCCTGAACCAGGATGGTCGCCACCGGGCCACGGCCCTTGTCCAGGCGAGATTCGACAACCACACCACGACCTGGAGCGGTCGGGGTAGCGGTCAGTTCCAAGATCTCGGCCTGCAGCAGGACAGCCTCGAGCAGTTCGTCGACGCCGGTACCCATCTTGGCCGAAACCTTGACGAACGGAGTATCACCACCCCAGTCCTCGGAGGTCACGCCTTCGACAGCAAGCTCGTTGCGGATGCGATCGATATCGGCACCCGGCTTGTCGATCTTGTTCACTGCAACCACCAGCGGAACGCCAGCTGCCTTGGCATGCTGAACGGCTTCGCGGGTTTGCGGCATCACGCCGTCGTCCGCTGCCACCACCAGGATGACGATGTCGGTAGCCTTGGCACCACGGGCACGCATTGCGGTGAACGCAGCGTGGCCTGGGGTATCGAGGAAGGTGACCATGCCGCGGTCGGTTTCCACGTGGTAGGCACCGATGTGCTGGGTAATACCACCGGCTTCGCCAGCGGCAACCTTGGCACGACGGATGTAGTCGAGCAGCGAGGTCTTACCGTGGTCAACGTGACCCATGACGGTAACGACCGGCGCACGCGATTCGACTTCACCTTCGAACTTCAGCGATTCGGCCAGGGAGTCTTCCAGGGCGGTATCGCTGACGAGGGTCACTTTGTGGCCCAGTTCTTCGGCGACCAGCTGAGCGGTTTCCTGGTCGAGCACCTGGTTGATGGTGACCGGGGTACCCAGCTTGAACATGAACTTGACCACTTCAGCGGCCTTGACCGACATCTGTTGGGCCAGTTCCGAGACGGTGATGGTCTCGCCGATGGTCACGTCACGGATGACTGGACCGGTCGGGTTCTGGAAGCCGTGCTGGTTGCGCTTCTTCAGCTTGCTCTTGCCACCGCGGCCACGGCGTACGCCATCGCTCTCTTCATCGGTGGTGCGCGGTGCGGCGCGAGGAGTCGGAGCCTTTTCCTTCTCCTTGACCTTGACCTTGATCGACACGCGCGGGGCCTCGCCACGACGCTCGCCACCACGACGGTCTTCGTCACGGGTGCGGCCTTCGTTGCGACGGGCTTCGTCCTTCTTGCGCTCGGCAGCACGGGCTGCGGCGTCTTCGGACGCCGGGGCGTCGGCAACTACCGGGGCCGGGGCAGCGGCAGGTGCCGCCTCTGGCTTGGCGGCAGGCGCAGGGGCTGCAGCAGCGGTTTCGGCGGCCTGACGGCGAGCCTGCTCTTCGTTGCGCTGGCGAACTTCGGCCTCGACCTTGTCGCGAGCGGCGTTTTCAGCCGCGCGGCGCTCTTCCAGCTCACGCTTCTGCTCAGCCTGGATTTCTTCCGGGCTGCGCTGCACGAATACTTTCTTCTTGCGTACTTCTACGCTGATGCTCTTGCTACCGGCGACACGCAGGGTGCTGGTGGTTTTGCGCTGCAAGGTAATCTTGCGCGGCTCTTCCGCCTTGCTCTTGTGGCTGCTCTTCAAATGAGTCAGCAAGGTCTGCTTCTCATTGTCGGTCACTACCTGACCGGCGTCGGTGTGCGGCAGACCTGCCTCACGCATCTGCTGCAGCAGGCGCTCTACCGGTGCCTCGACCTCTTGGGCCAGTTCTTTCACCGTGACTTGCGTCATGCACTTCTCTCCTCAGGCCGCGCCTAATTACTCGAACCAGTGGGCTCGGGCGGCCATGATCAACTTGCCGGCACGCTCTTCGTCGATGCCGTCGATGTCGAGCAGATCGTCGATCGACTGCTCGGCCAGGTCTTCGCGGTTAACCACGCCGCGCACCGCCAGTTCCGCCGCCAGGTCCTTGTCCATACCCTCGAGGGAGAGCAGGTCGTCAGCCGGATGGGCGTCTGCCAGTTTTTCTTCGGTAGCGATGGCCTTGGTCAACAAACGGTCCTTGGCTCGAGCGCGGAGCTCGTTGACGATATCTTCGTCAAAGCCATCGATGTTGAGCATTTCTTCCAACGGTACGTAGGCAATTTCTTCGAGGCTGGTGAAGCCTTCGTCGACCAGCACTTGGGCCAGCTCCTCGTCGACTTCCAGTTCATCGATGAAATTGCGCAGGATGTCACCGGTTTCGGCCTGCTGCTTGGCCTGGATGTCCTTCTCGGTCATCACGTTCAGGGTCCAGCCGGTCAGCTGACTGGCCAGGCGAACGTTCTGACCGCCACGACCAATGGCCTGGGCCAGGTTGTCCTCGGCAACGGCGATGTCCATGGCATGGGCATCTTCATCAACGATGATCGCCGCGACTTCAGCCGGCGACATGGCGTTGATGACGAACTGCGCCGGGTTATCGTCCCACAGGACGATATCCACACGCTCACCACCCAACTCCCCGGATACGGCCTGGACGCGCGAACCACGCATGCCGATACAGGCGCCTTGCGGGTCGATGCGCTTGTCCTTGGAGCGGACGGCGATCTTGGCTCGCGAACCCGGATCACGGGATGCAGCCATGACTTCGATGAGGCCCTCGGCAATTTCCGGCACTTCGATGCGGAAAAGCTCGATCAGCATCTGTGGCGCGGTGCGCGACAAGATCAGCTGTGGGCCACGGTTCTCGGTGCGAATTTCCTTGAGCAGCGCACGCAGGCGCACGCCAACACGGAAGGTCTCGCGCGGAATGATGTCTTCGCGGGCCAGCAGGGCCTCGGCGTTGTTGCCCAGGTCAACGATGACGTTGTCGCGGGTAACCTTTTTGACGGTACCGGAGATGATCTCGCCAACGCGCTCGCGGTAGGCATCGACCACCTGGGCACGCTCGGCCTCACGGACCTTCTGCACGATGACCTGCTTGGCGGTCTGGGCGGCAATACGACCGAATTCGATGGACTCGATCTTCTCTTCGATCACGTCACCAACCTTGGCTTCAGGGTGGGTTTCGTGAATCTTGCTCAACCAGGTCTCGATCGCCGGATCATCAAGATCGGCTTCGTCGACCACGGTCCAGCGACGGAAGGTCTCGTAGCTACCGGTGTGGCGGTTGATTTCCACACGCAGGTCGACTTCGTCTTCAAAACGTTTTTTGGTTGCAGTGGCCAGTGCCACTTCCAGCGCTTCGAAAATGACGCCGGGCGGTACACCTTTTTCGTTGGATACCGATTCAACAACCAGCAGTACTTCTTTGCTCATCGTACGCCTCGCCTTGCGCAAGCCATTGGGCCCGGATAGTCCGCCGGGCCCGGCACGTCTCAGTCAAAACTGGGAATAATATTGGCCTTGTCGATCGAGTCGATCGGCAACAGGAATTCTTGATTGTCCACCTGGACCACCACATCCTGCTCCTCCACACCGCGGAGAAGGCCCTGGAAGTTACGACGACCCTCGAAGGGTGAGCGCAGCTTGATCTTCACTTGTTCGCCGGCATGCGAGGCAAACTGTTCCAGAGTGAACAGTGGGCGATCCATGCCTGGAGAAGACACCTCGAGGGTGTATTCACTGCTGATCGGATCTTCCACATCGAGAATTGCGCTGGCCTGACGGCTGACCGCTTCGCAGTCGTCCACCAGGATGCCGCCTTCCTTGTCGATGTAGATGCGCAGTACCGAATGCTTACCCTGGGAAACGTATTCGATCCCCCAGCATTGATAGCCCAGACCCTCGACAACCGGGGCCAACAAGGCCTGCAACTGTTCTAGCTTGCTCGACACCTGAACCCCCTCGTGCATGCTGTGCAAATAAAAAATGGGCGAAGCGCCCATCCCTGAAAGCGCCGTTGGACAACGACGCCGAAAACTGTTCGGTTAGCAAAAAGCCCCTGAAAAGGGGCTCCGCTGAAGCTGGTTGCGGGGGCTGGATTTGAACCAACGACCTTCGGGTTATGAGCCCGACGAGCTACCAAGCTGCTCCACCCCGCGACAAAGCTGGGGCAAAAGTATAAGACCGAACCCTCTTGAGGGTCAAATCCGAACCTTCACCTGCAAGAAAGCCCGCTAAAGCGGGCTCTCAAGCTTTAATTGGTACCGAGAAGGGGACTCGAACCCCTACACCCTATGGGCACAACCACCTCAAGGTTGCGTGTCTACCAATTCCACCACCTCGGCAATACTACTACTTGAAACCCGTTACTTCTGCTCTTGTGCCGGAGGAGGTACATCACCCGTGTTAGGAGTGGTTTCGCTCTTCTGCTGCTGGAGCACCGGTACATCATCATTAACTGCCGGTTTCTGCGGCTCTTTCACTTCTAGCACTGCTGGATCTGGAAGACCTGCTTGGCTAAGCTGGTGAGCTTGTTGCTTCGCGAAGTATCCTAACCCAAGTGCTGTCAAAAAGAAAGTGGCAGCGAGTATAGCAGTTAATTTACTCAGAAACGTTGCAGAACCCTGGCTCCCGAACACGGTATTTGAAGCACCCGCGCCGAAAGATGCACCTGCTTCCGCACCTTTACCCTGTTGCAACAGAACCAGCACTACAAGCGACAGCGCTGCCAACAGATGAAAAACAACGATGACTGTTTCCAGCATTTGTTCAGTTTCCTGCGGCGCGACAAATTGCACCGAATTCGTCTGCGTTCAGGGAAGCTCCACCAATGAGCCCCCCATCGATATCCGGCATGCCGAACAGTTCGGCCGCATTGGCCGCCTTCACGCTGCCGCCGTAGAGCAACTGCACCTTCGCAGCCACTTCAGCATCTTTTGCCGCCAACTGGCTACGGATGGCTGCGTGCACATCCTGGGCCTGCTGTGGCGTGGCCGTAAGGCCGGTACCGATGGCCCATACAGGCTCATAGGCAATTACTGCATTGGCAAAAGCCTTAACACCGAATGCCTCGATGATACTGCTTAGTTGACGCCCGACAACTTCGAGCGTTTTGCCAGCCTCGCGCTCTTCAAGGGTTTCCCCGATGCAAAGCACTGGCTTCAAACCTTTGGCCTGGGCCGCTGCAAACTTGCGATTGAGCACTTCCTCGGTTTCACCAATGACCTGGCGACGCTCCGAATGACCAATCAACACCAACTTGCAGCCTGCTTCAACCAGCTGTTCCGGAGCAACTTCTCCGGTCAGCGCACCCTGTTCGGGTTGTACTGCAGAATTCTGTGCGCCGACAGTAATTTCCTTACCTGCCAGACCATCGATCACTTGATTGATGAACAAGGCCGGTGGAAATACAACGACTTCCACTCCGCTCGGCAAGGCCAGATTTCTCAAGCCTTCGGTCAGCTCAGCGACGCTAGCGCGGGTACCGTGCATCTTCCAGTTACCAGCTACCATAGGGCGACGCATGCTTTACCTCGTCGGTCAAAGTGGGCGCAGATAGTACCCAACCCTATCTGCGCTGGCAAGCGCCTTCAGACACAAACTTCGCCGACCAGTTTGGCCAACGCTTCTGCGTGCGCACGCACCTGGCTTTCGTCCTCGCCCTCGACCATCACCCGCACCAACGGCTCGGTACCGGATTTTCGCAGCAGCACGCGGCCGCGGCCTGCCAAGGCCTCGGTCACCTTGGCACTGGCTTCCTTGACCGCCGGGTGCTCCAGCGGGTCGACCTTGCTGGCGCCATAGCGCACGTTGATAAGCACCTGCGGGCACTTGCGCAGGGCCTGACGAGCCTGGGCCAGGGTTTCGCCACGGCGCTTGAGTGCCATCAGCACCTGCAGCGCAGCGATGATCGCGTCACCAGTGGTGGTGTGATTGCAGCACACGACGTGACCGGAGTTTTCACCACCGACCAGCCACTCACGCTCCAGCAACTCAGCCATGACGTAACGGTCACCGACCTTGGCCCGCACGAACGGGATATCCAGTTCCTTCAGCGCAAGCTCCAGGCCCAGGTTGCTCATCAGCGTGCCCACCACCCCGCCCTGCAGCTTGCCACGCTCCTGCAGGTCGCGAGCAATGATGAACAGCAGTTCGTCACCATCAACGATGGCGCCGGTGTGGTCGACCATCAGCACGCGGTCGCCATCACCGTCAAAGGCAATGCCCAGGTCGGCATGGCCTACCAGCACTGCTGCCTGAAGCGATTCGATGTGAGTCGAGCCGCAGCCTTCGTTGATGTTAAGGCCGTCTGGCTGGGCATGCAGCACGGTCACTTCGGCACCCAGCTCGCGGAAAACGCTTGGCGCGACCTTGTAGGTGGCACCGTGGGCGCAATCGACAACCAGCTTGAGGCCGTCGAAGCTGGTGCTGGTCGGCACACTGCTCTTGCAGAACTCGATGTAGCGGCCGGCTGCATCGTTGATGCGCGAAACCTTGCCCAGCTTGCCCGACTCGACAACGGTCATCGGCTGATCGAGCAATTCCTCGATCATCAACTCGACTTCGTCCGGTAGCTTGGTCCCTTGGCCCGAGAAGAACTTGATGCCATTGTCATCGTGCGGGTTGTGCGAGGCGCTGATGACGATGCCGGCTTCGGCGTGGAAGGTACGCGTCAGGTAGGCGATGGCCGGCGTAGGCATCGGCCCGAGCAGCATCACATCGGCACCTGCCGCGGACAGGCCGGCTTCGAGTGCGGACTCGAACATGTAGCCGGAGATACGCGTGTCCTTGCCAACCAGAACTCGGCAGTGGCCTTGCTTGCGGAAGGCCATGCCGGCCGCCCAGCCAAGCTTCAGCATGAAGTCAGGCGTGATCGGGTATTCGCCGACGCGGCCACGAATGCCGTCGGTACCAAAGTATTTTCTGCTCATAGGGACTCCAATGTTCTTATTCGGCGTTTTGCACCGCAGCGATCATGCGCACCACATCAACGGTTTCGGCCACGTCATGGACACGAAGGATGCTCGCCCCCTTGGTCATGGCCAACGCCGCCAGCGCAAGGCTGCCATACAACCGCTCGCCAACCGGACGTTCCAGCGTCAGGCCGATCATGCTCTTGCGTGAAACACCCACCAGCAGCGGGCGCCCAAGGCGATAGAGCGCTTCCATGTGCTTGAACAGGCTCAGATTGTGCGACAGTGTCTTGGCGAAACCGAAGCCCGGATCAAGGATGATTCTGTTTGCGTCGATGCCCGCCGCGGCGCAGGCGACCATTCGCTGTTCAAGGTAGCGCGTAACGTCGGCGGTCACATCTTCGTAATGCGGGTCGTCCTGCATGTTACCCGGCTCGCCACGCATGTGCATGAGGCACACCGGCAGGCCGGTATCCGCGGCTGCGTCCAGGGCGCCATCGCGCTCCAGGGCACGCACGTCGTTGATCAACCCTGCACCGAGGCGTGCCGATTCACGCATGACGGCTGGCGTGGAGGTATCGACCGAGATGACCACATCGAGGCGGCTGTTGATCGCCTCGACCATGGGAGCTACCCGCTCCAGCTCCTCGGTCACCGATACCGCGCGCGCACCCGGCCGCGTGGACTCTCCGCCGATGTCGATCAGCGTGGCACCTGCGGCAACCATAGCTTCGGCATGACGCAACGCCTCATCACGCTGGTTGAAGCGCCCGCCATCGGAGAAGGAATCAGGGGTGATATTGAGAATACCCATGACATGGGTACGCGACAAATCAAGAACCCGGTTGCCGCAAGGCAACCGGGTCGGGTACTGCACTGAGCTCATAGATGCCCTTAGTGTTGAGCCGCTGGACCGCCGATCGGCGATTCCGGGCGATCACCCTGGGCAGCTGGTTTGCCCGAAGCCGAGTCATCATCCCAGTCGCGCGGTTCGCGGGGGGTACGGCCAGCCATGATATCGTCAATCTGCTCGGCGTCGATGGTCTCGTACTTCATCAGCGCTTCGGCCATGGCATCGAGCTTGTCACGGTTGTCGGTGAGCAGCTGCTTGGCCGTGGCGTAGCACTGGTCGATGATGCTGCGCACTTCCGAGTCGATCAGCTTGGCGGTTTCGCCGGAAACGCTGGCGTGCTGGCTCGCAGCACTGCGACCCAGGAACACCTCACCTTCTTCCTCGGCGTACATCAGCGGCCCGAGTTTTTCGGAAAGGCCCCACTTGGTCACCATGTTGCGGGCGATCTGGCTGGCACGCATGATGTCGTTGGACGCACCGGTAGTGACGCCGTCGAAGCCCAAGGTCATTTCCTCGGCGATACGGCCGCCGTACAGCGAGCAGATCTGGCTGATCAGTGCGCGCTTGGACAGGCTGTAGCGGTCTTCTTCCGGCAGGAACATGGTCACGCCCAAGGCACGGCCACGCGGAATGATCGAAACCTTGTAGACCGGATCGTGCTCAGGCACCAGGCGACCGACAATGGCGTGGCCAGCCTCGTGGTAGGCAGTGTTCTGCTTTTCTTTCTCGGACATGACCATGGTCTTGCGCTCGGCGCCCATCATGATCTTGTCCTTGGCCAGTTCGAACTCTTTCATTTCGACCAGGCGCTTGTTGGCGCGCGCGGCAAACAGCGAGGCCTCGTTGACCAGGTTGGCCAGGTCCGCACCGGAGAAGCCAGGGGTACCACGGGCAATGACCGCCGGGTTGACGTTCTCGCCGACCGGCACCTTGCGCATGTGTACCTTGAGGATCTGTTCACGACCACGAATGTCCGGCAGGCCCACCACTACCTGACGGTCGAAGCGGCCGGGGCGCAGCAGCGCCGGGTCGAGCACGTCCGGACGGTTGGTAGCGGCGATGACGATGATGCCATCGTTCATCTCGAAGCCGTCCATCTCCACCAGCAACTGGTTGAGGGTTTGCTCACGTTCGTCGTGACCGCCACCCATGCCTGCGCCACGGTGCCGACCAACGGCGTCGATCTCGTCGATGAAGATGATGCACGGGGCGTGTTTCTTGGCCTGTTCGAACATGTCGCGCACACGGCTGGCACCGACACCGACGAACATTTCCACGAAGTCCGAACCGGAAATGGTGAAGAATGGCACCTTCGCTTCGCCGGCGATGGCCTTGGCAAGCAAGGTCTTACCGGTACCGGGCGGGCCGACCATCAGCACGCCGCGCGGGATACGACCGCCCAGGCGCTGGAACTTGCCCGGGTCGCGCAGGAACTCGACCAGCTCGCCGACTTCTTCCTTGGCTTCGTCGCAACCTGCAACGTCGGCCAGGGTGGTCTTGACCTGGTCTTCAGACAACAGGCGCGCCTTGCTCTTGCCGAAGCTCATCGGCCCGCCCTTGCCCCCCGCTCCGCCCTGCATCTGGCGCATGAAGAACATGAACACGGCGATGATCACCAGGATCGGGAAGCTCGCTACCAGCAGCTGTGTCCAGATGCTCTGCTGCTCAGGCTGCTTGCCTTCGATGATGACGTGATTGTCGACCAGGTCGCCAATCAGGCCGTTGTCGGTAATGGCCGGACGCACGGTCTTGAAATTGTCGCCATCGGCGCGCTTGCCGGTGATGATGTAGCCGTCGACGGTCACACGCTCGACCTTGCCATCCTTGACCTGCTGGATGAAGTCGGAATAGTTGAGGGTCTGCGGCTCGTTAGGGCTGGAGAAGTTGTTCATCACTGTCACCAGGACAGCTGCGATGATCAACCACAGGATCAGATTCTTTGCCATGTCGTTCAATTCGCTACCCTCTGAGGTCGGCGCACGACGCAGCCGTTCCTCGCATGATATTCATCGCCCTAACTTACTACATTACCTACGCAGCCGCAGGCACCGTCTGTAACCCTTTGTGAAAGCAAGACTACACGAAGTTCGGACGATCCTGACGCGGCGGCCGATTGGAAATAACTATCGGCGACCACGCTTCACGCCTTTCATGCCCCTTTGAAACCCCTGCCCAGCAGGTACTGCTCGCGGGAACGGTCACGCGACGACGACGGCTTGCGCATCTGTACCTTGTCGAACTTGCTGCGCACGTCCTTGAGGTACACGTCAAAACCTTCGCCCTGGAAAATCTTGATCAGGAAATCGCCGCCGGGCTTTAGCACGCGGGTTGCCAGATCGAGGGCCAGCTCGCAGAGGAACATGGCACGCGGCATGTCCACCGCAGGCGTACCACTCATATTGGGGGCCATGTCGGAAATCACAAGGTCTACGTGCGAATCGCCGACGGCCTCGAGAATGCGCTGCAGCACTTCATCCTGGGTGAAATCGCCCTGGATGAAGGTCACATCGGGGATCGAGTCCATCTCCAGGATGTCGGACGCGATCAGGCGGCCCTGGCCACCAATCAGACGACTGGTCACCTGCGACCAGCCACCAGGAGCAGCGCCGAGATCGATCACGCTCATACCTGGGCGGATCAGCCGGTCCTTTTCCTGGATCTCCAGCAGTTTGTAGCTCGCACGCGAGCGGTAGCCGTCCTTTTGTGCCTGTTTCACAAAAGGATCGTTGAAATGCTCTCGCAGCCAGTTTGCGCTGCTTTTGGAACGTTGTACCACGGGGCACCTCGATGATATGCGTCGTGATTGACTGGGCGGAGCCGGTGGCCCTCGGGTAAAATGCCGGTCAATTTTACAGAATCAGACGGAAAGGGTCAGATTATGCCGCTCAATAACGAGCAGAAGAAGCAATACAAGTCCATTGGTCATGACCTGAAGCCGGTCCTGATCGTCGCTGGCAACGGTTTGAATGAAGGCGTCATCGCCGAACTGGAGCGCGCCTTGGTCGACCATGAGCTGATCAAGGTCGAAATTCGCTCGGAAGACCGCGAAGAGCGCGCCGAGACCATTGCCGAACTGTGCAAGGCCGGCCGTGCCGAACTGGTGCAGACCATCGGCAAGAAAGCGCTGATCTACCGCAAGAACCCACAGCCGAACAAGCAACTGTCCAATATCCACCGTTACAAGTAACGGCAAAGGGGCTGCTGCGCAGCCCATCGCCGGCAAGCCAGCTCCCACAGGTACGGCGCATGGCCTGAATTCGATGCGGTCGGTGTGGGAGCCGGCTTGCCGGCAATGGGCCGCGAACCGGCCCCAGCGATCTCGAGCCGCTTAGCGGCGCACCTTGACCGGAACCGGCTGGGCCACCAGCACGATGCCGGAAAAGCCCAGCACCAGGAAACAGAGCAGCTGCCAACGCTCGCCAACGGAAATACCGTAGCGCAAGGTGTAATACCCCACGCAGGCACCGAAGCCGAGCAGCAGCATCTGGCCGCGGAACTGCCGCCACCAGGCCGACAGGCCGTCCACCCTTGCCAGCACTGCCAGCTGGGTCAACAAGCCAAGCAGCGCCACGCCGATCAACCAGCGGTCGATCTGCCCGGCGACATCCTGCAC
This sequence comes from Pseudomonas shirazica, assembly GCF_015168335.1. NCBI lineage: Bacteria > Pseudomonadati > Pseudomonadota > Gammaproteobacteria > Pseudomonadales > Pseudomonadaceae > Pseudomonas > Pseudomonas shirazica. The sequence goes on along the minus strand of NZ_CP063456.1, from coordinate 203,946 downwards.
CAGCAGCGGCGCCAGGCCACTGACCTTGAGCGCGGGCACCAACCCCACGTGAAACACCCACAAGCCGCCGACCCAGAAAACCTGGGCCAGCTGCCAGAGGATCCCCTCGAGGGATGGCGCCCGCAGGCGCCGGTCAGATGTGCTTGACTTCGACAATCTCGTACTCGACCGTGCCGCTAGGCGTCTTGACGACGACAGTATCACCTTCTTCCTTGCCGATGATGGCACGGGCAATCGGCGCTCCGCTCGAGAGCTTGCCCTGTTTCACGTCGGCTTCATCCTCGCCGACGATCTGGTAGGACACCTCTTCATCGGTTTCGGTGTTGGCCAGTACCACGGTGGTACCGAAAATCACCTTGCCGGTGTGAGGGATGGTGGTCACATCGATCACCACCGAGTTCTGCAGGCGACCTTCGATATCGCGGATACGCGCCTCGACCATGCCCTGCTCTTCACGAGCAGCGTGGTACTCGGCATTTTCCTTCAGGTCACCCAGTTCGCGCGCTTCACCAATGGCCTGGCTCAGGCGCGGGCGCTCGGTCTTGCTCAGGAAGAGCAGCTCCTCTTCCAGGGCGCGAGCGCCCTGGACGGTCATCGGGTACTTGGTAATGCTCATGCTTTCAGTCCTGCATGCAGATCCTGCAGGCGGCGAACGGTCTTTTCCGGACCAAATTTCAGCGCCTCGCAGATGGCTTCACCGGCCGCAATGGTGGTGGTGCAGTAAATTTTGTGCTGCAGCGCATTGCGACGAATCGAGTAGGAATCGGCGATCGACTGGCGGCCTTCGGTGGTGTTGATGATCAGCGACACCTCGTCGTTCTTGATCATGTCGACCACGTGCGGGCGACCCTCGGTCACCTTGTTCACGCGGCGCACTTTAAGGCCGGCCGCCTCGATAACCTTGGCGGTGCCGGCAGTGGCGACCACTTCGAAGCCCAGGGCAATCAGGTCGCGGGCAACGCCAGCCACTTGCGGCTTGTCGTCGTCACGCACGCTGATGAATGCGGTACCGCCGGTCGGCAGTACTTCGCTGGCACCCATCTGGGCTTTGGCGAAGGCTTCACCGAAGCTGTCACCGACACCCATGACTTCACCGGTCGATTTCATCTCAGGGCCGAGGATCGGGTCAACCCCCGGGAACTTGGCGAACGGGAAGACGGCTTCCTTGACGCTGTAGAAGTTAGGGATGATTTCCTGGGTGAAGCCCAGCTCTTTCAGGGTTTTGCCGGCCATGACGCGGGCCGCGATCATCGCCAGGGAGGTGCCGATGCACTTGGAGACGAACGGCACGGTACGCGAAGCGCGCGGGTTGACTTCGATGACGTAGATCTTGTCGCCCTGCAGGGCCAGCTGCACGTTCATCAGGCCGACCACGCCCAGTTCCAGGGCCATTTTCTTGACCTGTACGCGGACTTCGTCCTGCACTTCCTTGCTCAGCGAGTAAGGTGGCAGCGAGCACGCCGAGTCACCGGAGTGAACGCCGGCTTGCTCGATGTGCTGCATGATGGCGCCGATCACCACATCGGTGCCGTCGCACACCGCATCCACGTCCATCTCGATGGCGCAGTTGAGGAAGTGGTCGAGCAGTACCGGGCTGTCGTTGGACACCTGCACGGCTTCGCGCAGGTAGCGCTTGAGCTCGTCCAGCTCGTAGACGATTTCCATGGCACGGCCGCCCAGTACGTAGGACGGGCGCACTACCAGCGGATAGCCGATGCCGCCAGCAGCGCTGATGGCTTCTTCTTCGCTGCGTACGGTGGCGTTTGGCGGCTGCAGCAGGTTCAGGCGCTGAACCATCTGCTGGAAGCGCTCGCGGTCTTCAGCGCGGTCGATGGCATCCGGGCTGGTACCGATAATCGGTACGCCGGCTTCTTCCAGGGCGCGGGCCAGTTTCAGCGGGGTCTGGCCACCGTAGTGGACGATCACGCCTTTCGGCTTCTCGACACGGCACACTTCCAGCACGTCCTCCAGGGTCAGCGGCTCGAAGTACAGGCGGTCGGATGTGTCGTAGTCGGTGGAGACGGTTTCCGGGTTGCAGTTGACCATGATGGTCTCGTAACCGTCTTCACGCAGCGCCAGTGCGGCGTGTACGCAGCAGTAGTCGAACTCGATACCCTGGCCGATACGGTTAGGGCCGCCACCCAGGATCATGATCTTGTCGCGGGTCGACGGGTTGGCCTCGCACTCTTCCTCATAGGTGGAGTACAGGTAGGCGGTGTCGGTAGCGAATTCGGCAGCGCAGGTGTCGACGCGCTTGTACACCGGGAACACTTCCAGCTTGTGGCGGTGACGGCGCAGGTTCTTGTCGGTGATACCCAACAGCTTGGCCAGGCGCTGGTCAGAGAAGCCCTTGCGCTTGAGGCGCAGCATGTAGTCCTTGTCGATCGACGACAGGGCCAGGGTCTTGACCTTCTCTTCTTCCTTGATCAGGTCTTCCATCTGCACCAGGAACCACATGTCGATGCCGGTCAGGTCGAAGATCTGCTCGCAGGTCATGCCGGCACGCATGGCGTCAGCCACGTACCAGATACGCTCGGCGCCCGGTACGGTCAGCTCGCGCTTGAGGATGCTGCTGGCTTCGGGGTTGGCCAGGTCGACTTTCGGGTCGAGGCCGCAGGCGCCGACTTCCAGGCCGCGCAGAGCTTTCTGCAGAGACTCCTGGAAGGTACGGCCGATGGCCATGACTTCACCCACGGACTTCATCTGGGTGGTCAGGCGGGCGTCGGCTTTCGGGAATTTCTCGAAGGCGAAGCGCGGCAGCTTGGTGACGACGTAGTCGATCGACGGCTCGAAGGACGCCGGGGTGCGGCCGCCGGTGATGTCGTTCTGCAGTTCGTCGAGGGTGTAGCCGACAGCCAGCTTGGCAGCGATCTTGGCGATCGGGAAGCCAGTGGCCTTGGAGGCCAGCGCCGAGGAACGCGAAACGCGCGGGTTCATCTCGATCACGACCATGCGGCCTGTGTTCGGGCAGATACCGAACTGCACGTTGGAACCGCCGGTTTCAACACCGATTTCACGCAGCACCGCCAGGGAGGCGTTGCGCATGATCTGGTATTCCTTGTCAGTCAGGGTCTGTGCCGGGGCGACAGTGATCGAGTCACCGGTGTGCACGCCCATCGGATCGAAGTTCTCGATCGAGCAGACGATGATGCAGTTGTCCTTCTTGTCGCGGACCACCTCCATCTCGTATTCCTTCCAGCCGATCAGCGATTCGTCGATCAGCAGTTCCTTGGTCGGCGACAGGTCCAGGCCACGGGCGCAGATTTCTTCGAATTCTTCACGGTTGTAGGCGATACCACCACCGGTGCCGCCCATGGTGAACGATGGACGGATGATGCACGGGAAGCCCAGGCGCTCGAGGACGGCGTTGGCTTCTTCCATGCTGTGGGCGATACCGGAGCGCGGGCACTCCAGGCCGATGTCTTTCATGGCCTTGTCGAAGCGCGAGCGGTCTTCGGCCTTGTCGATGGTGTCGGCATTGGCACCGATCATTTCCACGCCGAACTTTTCCAGAACGCCGTGGCGCTCCAGGTCCAGGGCGCAGTTCAGTGCAGTCTGGCCACCCATGGTCGGCAGCAGTGCGTCCGGGCGCTCTTTCTCGATGATCTTGGCCACCGACTGCCACTTGATCGGCTCGATGTAGGTGGCGTCGGCCATGGCCGGGTCGGTCATGATGGTGGCTGGGTTGGAGTTCACCAGGATGACGCGGAAACCTTCCTCGCGCAGGGCTTTACAGGCCTGGGCGCCGGAGTAGTCGAATTCGCAGGCCTGGCCGATCACGATCGGGCCAGCGCCGAGAATCAGGATGCTTTTGATATCTGTACGTTTTGGCATGGTTGTCACTCAAATCCGGGGTCAGTCGGCAAGCCGCTTTGAACAATCTGGGTCAGGCGCTTCCGGGCGCGGCGCAAGCCGGCCCGGGGCCTTGAAGCAGGATGCTCAGCGGCGCTTGGCCATGGCATCGATGAAACGATCGAACAGTGGCGCGACGTCGGTCGGGCCTGGGCTCGCTTCAGGGTGGCCCTGGAAGCTGAACGCGCTCTTGTCGGTACGCTCGATACCCTGCAGGGTGCCGTCGAACAGCGACTTGTGGATGGCGCGGACGTTGCCCGGCAGGGTGGCCTCGTCAACGGCAAAGCCGTGGTTCTGGCTGGTGATCATGACCACACCGGTGTCCAGATCCTGGACCGGGTGGTTGGCACCGTGGTGGCCATGACCCATTTTCACGGTCTTGGCGCCAGAAGCCAGGGCCAGCAGCTGGTGGCCCAGGCAGATACCGAATACCGGGATCTCGGTCTCGAGGATTTCCTTGATCGCCTGGATGGCGTAGTCGCAAGGCTCGGGGTCACCAGGGCCGTTGGACAGGAACACGCCGTCCGGGTTGAGTGCCAGCACTTCGCTGGCCGGAGTCTGGGCCGGCACCACGGTCACGCGGCAGCCACGGGCAACCAGCATGCGCAGGATGTTCAGCTTGACGCCGTAGTCGAAGGCGACCACGTGGTAAGGCAGGTCAGCGGCTTCGATGGTCGGGTGGCTGTCGGTCTTCAGTTCCCACACGCTGGAGCGCCACTCGTAGCGTTCCTTGGTGGAAACGACCTTGGCCAGGTCCATGCCCTTCAGACCCGGGAAAGCGCGGGCAGCGGCGATGGCGGCTTCTTCGCTGATGTTGTCACCGGCGAGGATGCAACCGTTCTGAGCGCCCTTTTCACGCAGGATTCGGGTCAGGCGACGGGTGTCGATGCCGGCGATGGCGACGACGTTGTTGGCCTTGAGGTACTCAGGCAGCGACTGGGTGTTACGCCAGTTGCTGGCCAGCAGCGGCAGGTCACGAATGACCAGGCCAGCGGACCAGACGCGGTTCGACTCGGCGTCTTCCGGGGTAGTACCGGTATTGCCGATGTGCGGGTAGGTCAGGGTAACGATTTGCTGCGCATAGGAAGGGTCTGTAAGGATTTCCTGGTAGCCGGTCATAGCGGTGTTGAATACCACCTCACCAACGGTCTGACCGTCGGCACCGATAGCTTCACCGCGGAAAATACTGCCGTCGGCAAGGGCGAGTATGGCTGGCTTTGTCAAGAAGACCTCCCGTAAATCAAGCATGAAAGGGCGATCGCAGGTTGCAAAAAAGCGGAGTGACGTATGGACACGTCACCCCGCTTTCATGTGCTGAATTCAATTCGCTGCGCGCTTTTAGTGGACACACTAAAGCTGTAGCTTACAGAAAAGTGCGTTTTCGGTCTACCGCGGATGTGCCTCTAAAACACATCAATGCGACAGGCTGACATCGGCGCCGGCTTCTTCGCGGGTAAACCCGCTCCCACAGGTACAGCGTTGCCCTCAGGCATGGCGCTATCCCTGTGGGAGCGGGCAAGCCCGCGAAGAAGCCAACACCACTCCAACTGCTTAACGCAGCTCGAGCACATCCTGCATGTCATACAGGCCAGGCACACGCCCGTCCAGCCACAGCGCCGCACGCACGGCGCCCTTGGCGAAGGTCATGCGACTGGAAGCCTTGTGGGTAATCTCGACGCGCTCGCCTTCAGCAGCGAACAGCACGGTATGGTCACCCACCACATCACCGGCACGCACGGTGGCAAAGCCGATGGTCTTACGGTCACGTGCACCGGTCTGCCCTTCACGGCCATACACGGCCACTTCCTGCAGGTTGCGACCCAGTGCCTGGGCAACCACTTCACCCATGCGCAGTGCGGTGCCCGACGGCGCATCGACCTTGTGCCGGTGGTGCGCTTCGAGGATTTCGATATCCACATCGTCACCCAGCACGCGCGCTGCGGTATCCAGCAGCTTCAGGCACAGGTTGACGCCGACGCTGAAGTTGGCGGCGAAGACGATCGGGATTTCCTTGCCGGCTTCGGCCAACTGCTGCTTCTCTTCTGGGGTGAAGCCAGTGGTGCCGATGACCATGGCCTTGCCCGCCTTGCGGCAGAACGCCAGGTTCTTCAGGGTTACCGAAGGGTGGGTGAAGTCGATCAGCACGTCGAACTCATCGACCACCTTGCTCAGGTCGTCGGAAATCGGCACACCAATACGGCCCAAGGCCGCCAGCTCACCAGCATCAGCCCCTACCAGCGAGCTGTCCGGGCGGTCGATCGCCGCCGTCAGGCCCGCCTGGGGAGCCTGCTGCTGCACGGCTTCGACGAGGGTCTTGCCCATCCGCCCTGCCGCGCCCATCACTGCAATACGTCGCATAGCCATTTCCTTGTCAGAGATCGCCGAAGAAGCGCTTCACGCCATCGAACCAGCCACTGGCCTTGGGCGAGTGGGAGCTATCGCCTTCCAGCGAATCACGCAGCTCTTCGAGCAACTCGCGCTGGCGGCGGCTGAGGTTGACCGGGGTTTCCACCGCCACGCGGCACAGCAGGTCACCCGCACCACCACCGCGCACCGGGGCAACACCCTTGCCGCGCAGGCGGAACTGCTTGCCGGTCTGGGTACCTTCCGGAATCTTCAGCTTCACCCGACCATCGAGGGTTGGCACTTCCAGCTCGCCACCCAGGGCGGCATCGGTGTAGCTGATCGGCACTTCGCAGTACAGGTGCTTGCCATCACGCTGGAAGATCTCGTGCTCACGCACGTTGATCACCACATACAGGTCGCCAGTCGGGCCTCCATGGGTACCGGCCTCGCCCTCGCCCGACAGGCGGATGCGGTCGCCGGTATCGACACCTGCCGGCACCTTGACCGACAGCGTCTTGTATTCCTCGACACGGCCTTCGCCGTGGCACGAGGTGCATGGATCGGTAATGATCTTGCCCTGGCCATGGCAGCGCGGGCAGGTCTGCTGTACCGAGAAGAAGCCTTGCTGCATGCGCACCTGGCCGATACCGCCACAAGTCGGACAGGTAGACGGGGTCGAGCCCTTCTTGGCACCGGAGCCGTCGCACGGCTGGCAGTTGACCAGCGTGGGCACACGGATGCTGACCGTGGTGCCACGTACCGCTTCTTCCAGGTTCAGTTCCAGTGTGTAGCGCAGGTCACTGCCGCGCTGGGCACCACCACGCGAGCCGCCGCGGCCACCCCCGAAGAAGTCGCTGAACACATCGCCGAAGATGTCGGAGAAGTTGGCACCACCGAAACCTGCGCCACCACCACCCATGCTCGGGTCCACACCCGCATGACCGTACTGGTCGAACGCAGCACGCTTGCTGGCGTCAGACAGCACTTCGTAGGCCTCGTTGGCCTCCTTGAACTTGTCTTCCGACTCTTTGTCGCCTGGGTTGCGGTCCGGATGGTACTTCATCGCCAGGCGACGGTAAGCCTTCTTGAGGTCTGATTCGCTGGCGCCGCGCTCGACACCCAATACCTCATAATAATCACGCTTGGACATAGGTCATTTGCACCTTGTTGGGCGTCTGGCATCTACGCCGCGCCATCAGCACCCGCCCTTTGCCCACCAGGGCCACCGACAGATGCTGTAAAAATTCTCGAATTCCAGATACGCCAACGCGGGAGCAAGCCCCCGCGCGGCGACATCCTACCAGCTCACCACCAAACGGCGGTGAACCGGCCGACAACATGCAGGGATTACTGCTTGTTGTTGTCTTTCACTTCTTCGAACTCAGCGTCAACCACGTCATCGTGCTTGGCTTCCGGCTCGGCCTGCTGTGCGCCGCCCTGTGGCTGTTCGGCCGACTGCTCGGCGTACATCTTCTGGGCAACCGGTGCCGATACCTTGGACAGCTCTTCGACCTTGGCGTCGATGGCAGCCTTGTCGTCGCCTTTGACAGCGGCTTCCAGGGCAACAACGGCAGCCTCGATGGCGGTTTTCTCTTCAGCGGTAACCTTGTCACCAGCGTCAGCGACCATCTTGCGGGTCGAGTGAACCAGCGCATCACCCTGGTTACGGGCAGCGGCCAACTCTTCGAACTTGCGGTCTTCCTCGGCGTTGGCCTCGGCGTCACGCACCATGCGCTCGATCTCTTCGTCCGACAGGCCGGAGTTGGCCTTGATCACGATCGACTGCGACTTGCCGGTAGCCTTGTCCTTGGCACTGACGTGCAGGATGCCGTTGGCGTCGATGTCGAAGGTTACTTCGATCTGCGGAACGCCACGTGGAGCCGGCGGAATGTCAGCCAGGTCGAACTTGCCCAGCGACTTGTTCTGTGCAGCCTGCTTGCGCTCACCCTGCAGCACGTGAATGGTCACGGCACCCTGGTTGTCGTCGGCAGTCGAGAACACCTGCGACTTCTTGGTCGGGATGGTGGTGTTCTTCTCGATCAGCGAAGTCATCACGCCACCCATGGTTTCGATACCAAGGGTCAGCGGGCTGACGTCCAGCAGCAGTACGTCTTTGACGTCACCAGCCAGCACCGCGCCCTGGATGGCAGCACCCATGGCCACGGCTTCGTCCGGGTTGACGTCCTTGCGCGCTTCTTTACCGAAGAAGTCGGCAACGGCTTTCTGCACCAGCGGCATACGGGTCTGGCCACCGACCAGGATCACGTCGTCGATCTTGCTTGCATCGATACCGGCGTCCTTCAGGGCGATACGGCAAGGCTCGATGGTACGGGCAACCAGGTCTTCGACCAGCGATTCCAGCTTGGCGCGGGAAATCTTCACGTTCAGGTGCTTCGGACCGGTAGCGTCTGCAGTGATGTAAGGCAGGTTTACGTCGGTCGACTGAGCGGAGGACAGTTCGATCTTGGCCTTTTCAGCGGCTTCTTTCAGACGCTGCAGTGCCAGCGGATCGTTCTTCAGGTCCATGCCGGACTCTTTCTTGAACTCGTCGACGAGGTAGTCGATCAGGCGCATGTCGAAGTCTTCGCCACCCAGGAAGGTGTCGCCGTTGGTAGCCAGTACTTCGAACTGGTGCTCACCGTCGACTTCGGCAATCTCGATGACCGAAACGTCGAAGGTACCACCACCCAGGTCATAAACGATGACGGTGTGGTCGCCCTTGGCCTTGTCCATGCCGTAAGCCAGTGCAGCGGCAGTCGGCTCGTTGATGATGCGTTTTACATCCAGACCAGCGATGCGACCGGCATCCTTGGTGGCCTGACGCTGACTGTCATTGAAGTAGGCCGGAACGGTGATGACCGCTTCGGTAACTGGCTCGCCGAGGTAGTCTTCGGCGGTTTTCTTCATTTTCTTCAGGACTTCGGCGCTGATCTGCGGCGGAGCCATGTCCTTGCCACTGGCCTGTACCCAGGCGTCGCCATTGCTGGCCTTGACGATCTTGTAAGGCACCAGCTTGATGTCTTTCTGTACAACATCTTCTTCGAAGCGGCGGCCGATCAGGCGCTTCACTGCGAACAGAGTGTTGTGCGGGTTGGTGACCGCCTGACGCTTGGCCGACTGACCAACCAGGATTTCGCCGTCATTGGCGTAGGCCACGATCGAAGGGGTGGTACGCGCACCTTCGGCGTTTTCGATGACCTTGACGTTACCGTTTTCCAGAACAGAGACGCACGAGTTGGTGGTCCCCAGGTCGATACCGATGATTTTACCCATGTTAACTCTCCCGAAACTTGAATTTGGTAGCAGCGACTACTTTGGCCAACTGCGGTAATACTTGAAGGCTTGACACCTAGATGGGGATGCCCGGATGGATTTCAAGCCTTTTCATTGATCGAGGGTTGCGCCGCGCTTGGCGCCTTGCTGACCACCACCATGGCGGGGCGCAGCAGACGACCGTTGAGCAGATAGCCCTTCTGGAACACGTTCAGCACGCTGTTCGGCTCCACTTCGGCGTTTTCCTGCATGGCCATGGCCTGGTGGTGCTCTGGGTTGAACGGCTGGCCGTGCGGGTCGACTGCTTCGAGGTTGTAGCGCTTGAGAGTGTCCTGGAACATCTTCAGGGTCAGCTCGACACCCTCGCGGATCTGCTTGACATGCTCATCGTCGGCACTGGAGTGCGCCAGGGCCAGTTCCAGGCTGTCGATCACCGGCAGCAGGTCGCCCGAGAACTTCTCGAGGGCAAACTTGTGGGCTTTCTCGACATCCTGCTCGGCACGACGACGAGCGTTCTGCACGTCGGCAACGGCGCGCAGCGCCTGGTCCTTGGCGGCGGCCAGCTGCTCCTCGAGTTCCAGGACGCGGGCATCGGCAGCATTACCTGCACCGGTCTCTTCGACGTTAAGGTCTTTCTCGTTCAGCTGTTCGTCAGCCATGGGGTCTCTCCTGCGCAATTTTGTGGACTGCGAGCCAGGCTCGCCTTTGATGTCGGCTATATGGGGCCGGAAAAACCAGCTTCAAGGGGCAAGGTCGTTTTCCCGGCTGCAACAGAATCTGCCAAGGGGCATTGGCAGGCCTGAAAAAAGTACTGTATAAATAACCAGACCTGACTTTCGGGAGCCGCCCCATGCTGGTGCACCTGTCCATTCACAACTACGCGATTGTCGAGCACCTCGACCTCGAGATCGCCCGAGGCATGTCCGTCATCACCGGTGAGACCGGTGCAGGCAAATCGATCATGCTTGATGCCCTCGGTCTGGCCCTGGGCGACCGGGCCGACAGTGGCGTGGTGCGCCCCGGCACGGACAAGGCAGACATCCTCGCCACCTTCGACCTGGTGGACATCCCCGAGGCGCATGCCTGGCTGGCCGAGCGTGACCTGGACAACGACGGCCTGTGCATCCTGCGCCGGGTGATCACCGCCGAAGGCCGCAGCCGCGGCTACATCAATGGCACCCCCTGCCCGCTCGGCGACCTCAAGGCACTGGGCGAGCTGCTGATCGATATCCACAGCCAGCACGAGCACCAGTCACTACTCAAGACCGACACCCATCGCCGCCTGCTCGACGAGTACGCCGGCGCCGTCGACCTGGCCCGTCAGGTACAGCTGGCGGCCAAGCGCTGGAACCAGACCCGCCTGGAGCTGGAGCGCCTGTCCAACTCCGGCGATGAGCAGCGCGCCCGCCATCAGCTGCTGAGCTACCAGTTGGAGGAACTGGACAACCTCGGCCTGGGTGAATACGAACTGGAGCAGTTGGAGCAGGAACACAAGAACCTGACCAGCGCCGAAGCCTTGTTCGGCATCTGCCGCCAGGTCATCGACCAGTGCAGCGAAAGCGATTCGGGCAACGTGCTCAGCGCCCTCACCTCCAGCCTCAACCGCCTGGGTGCCGCCCCCAACTCGCCAAAGGCACTGGGCGAAGCGGCCAACCTGATCGCCAGCGCGCAGATTCAGGTCGAGGAAGCCGTGGGCGAGCTCAACCGTTTCCTCGACAACTTCGACGCCGACCCCATGCGCTTGCAGGCACTGGAAGAACGCCTCGACACTATCTATACGCTGGCACGCAAACACCGAGTGCACCCAACCGAACTGCCCCACCTGCAGCAGCAACTGATGGAAGAGCTGGAGGGCCTGAACGCCAGTGACGAGTCGATCGAGCGGTTGGGTGAAGAACTGGCCGCTTTCGCCCAGCATTATAAAGAGAAGGCGCTCGAGCTCAGCGCGCTGCGCCAGCAGGCTGCCCAGCAGTTGGCGGTGGCCGTCGAGCAGGAGATCCAGCGCCTGGGCATGCCTGGCGGGCGCTTCTGTATCGCACTTACACCCAATGAAGGAGCAGACCTTTCGCCCCATGGCCTGGAGCAGATCGAGCTACTGGTCAGCGCCAACCCTGGCCAACCGCTCAAGGGCCTGGCCAAGGTGGCCTCAGGCGGTGAACTGTCCCGCATCAGCCTGGCGATCCAGGTGATTACCGCGCAGACCTCGCGCATTCCCACCCTGGTGTTCGACGAAGTCGACGTCGGTATCGGCGGGCCTACTGCCGAAATCGTCGGCCAATTGCTGCGCCGCCTGGGCGAGCGAGGCCAGGTGCTGACCGTAACCCACCTGCCGCAAGTAGCAGCACAAGGTCATCACCACCTGTTCGTACACAAGGTGCGCAATAGCGACACTACCCACACCGCCGTGGCCAATCTGGGCAAGCGCGAGCGGGTCGAGGAAGTGGCGAGGATGCTGGGCGGCATAGACCTGACCAAGGAATCCCTGGCGCATGCGCGCAAGATGGTGGTAAGCGGCAAGGCCTGACACTCCCTGTAGGAGCGGCCTTGTGTCGCGAAAGGGCCGCAAAGCGGCCCCGGCAATCTATGCTGCGAAGCTGAAAACCTGGGGCCGCTGCGCAGCCCTTTCGCGACACAAGGCCGCTCCTACAAGGCCCATCGCCGCGCTCAAGATCCCCGAAAGCACAAAGGCGACCCGAAGGTCGCCTTTGTCATTCATAACGATAAAAATCGTTACTTCTTTTTACGTACGTACAGGACCAGATTGTGATCCACCAGCTCGTAGCCATGCTCGGCCACGATTTCGCGCTGGCGTTTCTCGATCTCGGCATCCATGAACTCGATGACTTCACTGGTATCCACGTTGACCATATGGTCGTGATGACCGCCATCGGCCAGTTCGAACACCGCATGACCGCCGTCGAAGTTGTGGCGAACCACCAGACCCGCCGCTTCGAACTGGGTCAGTACGCGGTAGACGGTGGCCAGGCCCACGTCCTCGCCAGCCTCCATCAGCGCCTTGTAGACATCCTCGGCGCTCATGTGACGCTGCTCGGTAGAGTCGAGCATCTGAAGGATCTTGACTCGAGGCAGGGTCACCTTGAGACCGGCTTTGCGCAATTCGCTATTTTCAACCATGGTCAGCTTTCTCGCCGATGCTGCTTCGCAGCTTCTCTTAATACGGGTATGATCGGGGTTTACGTTGTCCAGCCAAGATAGTGGAAGTCGCCCACCGATGCAAAACACCAAGCTCTTGCTAACCAGCCTCACCCTAGTGGGACTGCTCGCACTCGCCGGTTGCTCGTTTCCCGGGGTTTACAAAATCGACATCCAGCAGGGCAATGTCGTTACGCAAGACATGATAGACCAATTGCGCCCCGGAATGACCCGCCGGCAAGTAAGGTTTATCATGGGTAACCCGCTAATCCAGGACACCTTCAACACCAACCGTTGGGATTACCTGTACAGCCTGCAGCCAGGCGGCGGCAAACGCCAGCAAGAACGCATGAGCGTGTTCTTCAACGAAAGCGACCAGTTGGTGAGTCTGTCCGGCGACTTCATGCCAGGCGTCAGCCGCGACCAGGAAATCCTCGGCGGCAGCAGCGACACCACGGTCAGCCCGGCCAACCAGCCAGAGCAGCCAACCGCGCAGCCTGAAGAAAAACCGGCCAAGCCAGGCTCGGTGGAAGAATCCATCCAGCGCGAAATCGACACCATCGAGACCACCCCGGTCCCGACTCCAGCGCCGCTGGAAACCTCGCCTCAATAAGCGGCGAGCAGATACAAAAAAGCCCGGACCTGGTCCGGGCTTTTTGTTGCCGCTGTTTCAGTCAGGCATTCAGTTGCTTGGCACGCTGGCAAAAGGCATCCACCAGCGTATTTGCCGCCTGGTTGAACAGCGGCCCCAAAGTCGCGCGCACCAGCGGGCCAGCATAGTCGAACGAAAGGTCCAGGCTGATCTTGCAGGCCTTTTCACCCAGCGGCTTGAACACCCAAAGGCCATGCAACTGGGTGAACGGCCCCTCCTCCAGGTTCATCTCGATAGACTGCCCCGGCACCAGTACATTGCGCGTGACGAAGTGCTGGCTCATGCCGCCCTTGGCCACTTCGAGCTTGGCACGCATGTGCGTGTCGCTGGCTTCGATCACCGTCGAGGCCGAGCACCAAGGCAGAAACTGCGGGTAGCTGGCCACATCGTTGACCAGATCGTAGAGCGCCTGGGCGGGATACGGCAGCAGGGCGGAGCGTTGAATATGGGTAGTCATCCAGGCATCACTTCCAAGGCTGGGTGGCGGCGCTTCGCAGCGTGCCGAAAACAGGTTCTGTCGCAAAGACAGGGGCTGTATTGTCCGGTATTCATTGCAGTGGCTCAAGCACACCGAAATCCCATAGCCGACGACGCGGCGACTGCCTATAATGCCGCCCCTATGGCTAAACAAAAGAAACATCCGACCGGGACCATCGCGCAGAACAAGAAGGCGCGACACGATTACTTCATCGAACACAAGTTCGAGGCCGGGCTGGTCCTGTCCGGCTGGGAAGTAAAAAGCCTGCGAGCCGGCAAGGCGCACCTGACTGACAGCTACGTGCTGCTGAAGGACGGTGAGGCCTGGCTGTTCGGCAGCCACATCACCCCGCTGACCACGGCCAGCACCCACGTCATAGCCGACCCCATCCGCACTCGCAAGCTGCTGCTGAACAAGCGCGAGCTCGAGCGCCTGGAAGCGGCCGTGGCGCAAAAAGGCTACACCTGCGTGGCCCTGGCGCTGTACTGGAGCAAGCACCTGATCAAGTGCGAAATCGCACTCGGCAAGGGCAAGAAGGAATTCGACAAGCGCGACACCATGCGCGAGCGCGATTCCAACCGCGAGCTGCAGCGGGCTGTGCGGAACAAGGGCAAGGAAGAGTAATACCTCTTCTTCAGCCTGCTCCGGCCTCTTCGCGGGCTCGCCCGCTCCCACAGGTATCGCGCCGCCTTCGGGTCCGGCGCATATCCTGTGGAAGCGGGCAAGCCCGCGAAGAATCCAACACCGATCTCAACGCCCGCTACGCCGCTCCGCCCGCGCCACTCGCTGCGCTTCTTCATGCGCCTCTTCCAGCACCTCCTGCACATACAGAATGTGCCGGCTGGACACTTCCCGCGCATCCTCCGCCCTGCCCTCGACTATCGCCAGGTACAGCTCCCGGTGCTGGCTGATCAGCATGTCCCGGGTCTCGGTCCGTTGCTGGTACATGCCGCCGATGTTGGTCACCACGTTGCGCTTGAGCAGGTCGAACAAGCCCCGAATGGTGTGCAGCAACACGGCATTATGGCTAGCCTCGGCAATCGCCAGGTGGAAGCGCGCATCGGCCGCGCCTTCCTCCGCCCGGGTCACTTCGTCGGCCCTGGCATAGCAGTCCTGCAGCGCATCGAAGGCCGCCTTGAGGCGCGCCCGGTCCGGCTGGGTGGCGCGCTGGGCCGCGTAGTAGGCGCAGGACGCCTCCAGGGTATGGCGGAATTCGAGCAGGTCACGCTGCGCCTCGGCACTGTGCTCAAGCAGTTGCAGCAATGGGTCGCTGAAAGTGGACCCCAGAGACTCGGCGACAAAATTGCCCCCACCCTGGCGGCTGACCAGCAGCCCCTTGGCCACCAGCTTCTGGATCGCCTCACGCAGTGATGGGCGGGACACGCCGAACTGCTCGGCAAGGACGCGCTCGGCCGGCAGCCGCTGACCCGAGGTCAGCGTACCTTCCAGAATCATCCCTTCCAACCGATCGACGATGTCGTCGGACAGGCGCCGTTGGCGGACCTGATCAAAAACCATCACATGCTCTCCACAAACCCCCGGCA
Organism: Pseudomonas shirazica; assembly: GCF_015168335.1. Classification (NCBI taxonomy): domain Bacteria; kingdom Pseudomonadati; phylum Pseudomonadota; class Gammaproteobacteria; order Pseudomonadales; family Pseudomonadaceae; genus Pseudomonas; species Pseudomonas shirazica. The sequence continues at coordinate 188,648 of NZ_CP063456.1, read as the reverse complement.
GATTTCAGGGGGCGCCTATTCTCGCCGATCCGGGCCTTGCAAACACCCACCAGGCGACGATTTTCCCCGCCCATCAGATGCCCACTCATCGGCACACGACCAAAGTTTTGCACGGGACAAATTGACACACCCACGAAGACGCTTTTAACCTAGCGCCCAGCCATTGTAAATTGGTCTTACCAATTATCCAATGCCAGTGCCTGACCAACAACAATTAGGGGCCACCCCATATGCAAACCTGGCAACAAATCTATAGTCCGCTTGGTAGTCTTGGCCTGTCCGCACTGGCGGCGGTCATCCCCATCGTCTTCTTCTTCCTTGCCCTCGCGGTGTTCCGCCTCAAAGGCCACGTGGCCGGCAGCATCACCCTCGCATTGTCGATCCTGGTGGCGATCTTCGCCTTCCAGATGCCTGTCGACATGGCATTCGCCGCTGCAGGTTATGGCTTCCTCTACGGCCTCTGGCCGATTGCCTGGATCATCGTTGCCGCGGTGTTCCTGTACAAACTCACGGTCAAGAGCGGCCAGTTCGAAGTGATCCGCAGTTCGGTGCTGTCGATTACCGACGACCAGCGCCTGCAAGTGCTGCTGATCGGTTTCTGCTTCGGTGCGTTCCTGGAAGGTGCGGCGGGCTTTGGTGCACCGGTGGCAATCACTGCCGCGCTGCTGGTGGGCCTGGGCTTCAACCCGCTGTACGCCGCCGGCCTGTGCCTGATCGCCAACACCGCGCCAGTGGCCTTTGGCGCCTTGGGCATCCCGATCATCGTGGCCGGCCAGGTCACCGGTATCGACGCCTTCCACATTGGCGCCATGACCGGTCGCCAGCTGCCGCTGCTGTCGCTGTTCGTACCGTTCTGGCTGGTATTCATGATGGACGGCCTGCGTGGCGTGAAGGAAACCTGGCCTGCCGCCCTGGTCGCCGGCCTGAGCTTCGCCGTCACCCAGTACTTCACCTCGAACTTCATCGGCCCGGAGCTTCCGGACATCACCTCGGCCCTGGCCAGCCTGATCGCCCTGACCCTGTTCCTGAAAGTCTGGCAGCCAAAGCGTTCGTTCGCCGAAGCCAAGGGCAGCGTCGGTGCCGCCGTGGTCCAGCCAAGCGGCAGCCAACCAAGCCCCTACAGCTTTGGCGAGATCTTCAAGGCCTGGTCGCCGTTCCTGATCCTCACCGTGCTGGTCACCATCTGGACCCTGAAACCGTTCAAGGCGGCCTTCGCCCCGGGCGGCGCGATGTACAATTTCGTGTTCAACTTCGCCATCCCGCACCTCGACCAACTGGTGATCAAGACCGCACCGATCGTCGCCGCGCCAACCGCCATGCCAGCGGTGTTCAAGCTCGACCCGATCTCTGCCACCGGCACCGCGATCTTCCTCTCGGCGCTGATCTCCATGGCCGTGCTGAAGATCAACTTCAAAACTGGTCTGACCACTTTCAAGGAAACCTTCTGGGAGCTGCGCTGGCCAATCCTGTCGATCGGCATGGTGCTGGCCTTCGCCTTCGTCACCAACTACTCGGGCATGTCCTCGACCATGGCCCTGGTGCTGGCCGGTACCGGTGCCGCGTTCCCGTTCTTCTCGCCGTTCCTCGGCTGGCTGGGTGTGTTCCTGACCGGTTCCGACACCTCGTCCAACGCCCTGTTCAGCTCGCTGCAGGCCACCACCGCGCACCAGATCGGGGTCAACGACACTTTGCTGGTAGCGGCCAACACCAGCGGCGGCGTGACCGGCAAGATGATCTCGCCGCAGTCGATCGCCGTGGCTTGCGCCGCCACCGGCCTGGTTGGCAAGGAATCCGACCTGTTCCGCTTCACCGTCAAGCACAGCCTGTTCTTCGCCACCATCGTCGGCCTGATCACTCTGATCCAGGCCTACTGGCTGACCGGCATGCTGGTTCATCACTAAAGTGAAAGGGGCCGGGCGCCGTCGCGCGCCCGGCAATCCCCACACGCAACGCTGCGAGAATCCATGATCATTTCTGCCTCTACCGACTATCGCGCCGCGGCCCAACGCAAGCTGCCTCCCTTCCTGTTCCACTATGCCGACGGCGGCGCCTACGCCGAGCACACCCTGCGCCACAACGTCTCGGACCTGGCCAGCATTGCCCTGCGTCAGCGCGTGCTGAAGAACATGTCCGAGCTCAGCCTGCAGACCAAGCTGTTCGACGAAACCCTGAGCATGCCGGTGGCCCTGGCCCCGGTCGGCCTCACCGGCATGTACGCCCGCCGTGGTGAAGTGCAGGCGGCACGTGCGGCGGCGGCCCACGGCATTCCGTTCACCATGTCCACGGTGTCGGTGTGCCCGATCGAAGAAGTGGCCCCGGCCATCGACCGGCCGATGTGGTTCCAGCTGTACGTGCTGAAGGACCGCGGCTTCATGCGCAACGCCCTGGAGCGGGCCAAGGCCGCCGGGGTCAAGACCCTGGTGTTCACTGTCGACATGCCGACACCCGGCGCCCGCTACCGCGACGCCCACTCTGGCATGAGCGGCAAGAACGGCCCGCTGCGCCGCGTGCTGCAAGCCATGACCCACCCCGAGTGGGCATGGGATGTCGGTGTGATGGGGCGCCCACACGACCTGGGCAACATTTCCACCTACCGTGGCAACCCCACCGGCCTTGCCGACTACATCGGCTGGCTGGCCAACAACTTCGACCCGTCGATCTCCTGGAAAGACCTGGAGTGGATCCGCGAGTTCTGGGACGGCCCGATGATCATCAAAGGCATTCTCGATGCCGATGACGCCCGCGATGCGGTCAGGTTCGGTGCTGACGGCATCGTCGTGTCCAACCACGGCGGCCGCCAGCTCGACGGCGTGCTGTCCAGCGCCCGCGCCCTGCCGGCAATTGCCGATGCGGTCAAAGGTGACCTGAAGATCCTCGCCGATTCCGGCATCCGCAGCGGCCTCGACGTGGTGCGCATGATCGCCCTCGGCGCCGACACCGTACTGATCGGCCGCGCCTTCCTCTACGCCCTTGCCGTGCACGGCCAGGCCGGGGTGAAAAACCTGCTGGAGCTGTTCGAAAAGGAAATGCGCGTAGCGATGGTGCTGACCGGCGCCAAGTCGATCAGCGAGATCACCCGCGACTCGCTGGTACGCGAACTGGGCGCCTGACCGCCCGCAAGAACGACCGCCTGATTGACCCGGGGCATGGGGCGCACAGACGCCACGGCCCCGCGAGGAGACTGCATGAGCCTGCCCGCCGCGTTCCTGCGTGATGCCGAGCGCCTGATCCCCGCCGAACGCCGCTTCGACGACCCCACCTCCACTTTGGCTTTCGGCACCGATGCCAGCTTCTACCGGCTGATCCCCAAGCTGGTGGTGCGCGTCGAGTCAGAAGACGAAGTGGTCGGCCTGATCAAACTGGCCCAGCGCGAGCGGGTGCCGGTCACCTTCCGCGCCGCCGGCACCAGCCTGTCCGGCCAGGCCATCAGTGACTCGGTGCTGATCGTGCTGGGCGATAACTGGAACGGCCGCGAAATCCGCGGCCAAGGCGAGCAGATCCGCTTGCAGCCCGGCGTCATCGGTGCCCAGGCCAATGCCTGGCTGGCTCCCTTCGGGCGCAAGATCGGCCCCGACCCGGCGTCGATCAACGCCTGCAAGATCGGCGGCATCGTCGCCAACAACGCCAGCGGCATGTGCTGCGGCACCGCGCAGAATACCTACCACACCCTGGCCGGCCTGCGCCTGGTGCTGGCCGACGGCACGCGCCTGGACAGCGAAGACCCGGCCAGCGTCGCCGCGTTCGAGGCCAGCCACGCCGGCCTGCTGGAAGCACTGGCCCGCCTGGGCCGCGAGACCCGCGCCAACACTGCACTCGCCGAGCGCATCCGGCACAAATACCGGCTGAAGAACACCACTGGCCTATCGCTGAACGCACTGGTGGACTACGACCAACCGCTGGATATCCTGCAGCACCTGTTGGTCGGCTCCGAAGGTACCCTGGGCTTCATCAGTGCCGTCACCTACGACACCGTGCCCGACCACCCGCACAAAGCCAGCGCACTGCTGGTTTTCCCCAGCGTGGAAAGCTGCTGCCGCGCGGTGACCGTGCTCAAGCGCCAGCCGGTCTCGGCCGTTGAACTGCTCGACCGCCGCAGCCTTCGCTCGGTGCAGAACATGCCCGGCATGCCACTGTGGGTAAAAGGCCTGTCGGACAACGCCTGCGCCCTGCTGATCGAGTCCCGTGCCGCCAGCCAGAGCCTGCTGCATGAACAGCTGCAACAGGTGATGGCCTCGATCGCCGACTTCCCACTGGAACAGCAGGTGGACTTCAGCGAAGACCCCGCCGTGTACAACCAGCTGTGGAAAATCCGCAAGGACACCTTCCCCGCCGTCGGCGCCGTACGCCAGACCGGCACCACCGTCATCATCGAAGACGTCACCTTCCCCATCGAGCAACTGGCCGAAGGCGTCAACCGCCTGATCCAGCTGTTCGACAAGCATCGCTACGATGAAGCGATCATTTTCGGCCACGCCCTGGAAGGCAACCTGCACTTCGTCTTCACCCAGGGTTTCAACAGCGCCGAGGAAGTCGCACGCTACCAGGCCTTCATGGACGATGTGGCGCAACTGGTGGCGGTGGAGTTCGGCGGCTCGCTCAAGGCCGAGCACGGCACCGGGCGCAACATGGCACCGTTTGTGGAGCTGGAATGGGGCCATGACGCCTACCAATTGATGTGGAAGCTGAAGCGCCTGCTCGACCCAAACGGCATCCTCAACCCCGACGTGGTGCTGAGCGAAGATCCGGACATTCACCTGAAGAACCTCAAGCCGCTGCCCGCTGCCGACGAGATCGTCGACAAGTGCATCGAGTGCGGCTTCTGCGAACCGGTGTGCCCTTCCAAAGGCCTGACCCTCAGCCCACGCCAGCGCATCGTCATGTGGCGTGACATCCAGGCCAAACAGCGCGCCGGCATCGACACCCGGGAATTGCGCCAGACCTACCAGTACCAGGGCATCGACACCTGCGCCGCCACCGGCCTGTGCGCACAGCGCTGCCCGGTTGGCATCAACACCGGCGAACTGGTGAAGAAACTGCGCAGCCAGGCCGCCGAACACGAAAAAACCGCCGACTGGCTGGCCGAACACTTCCACACCGCCCTGGGCGGCGCGCGCCTGACCCTGACCGCCGCCAATACCGCACGCAAGCTGCTCGGCGCCCCACGCCTGGGCCGCCTGAGCGCCTCGCTGCACAAAGCCAGCAAAGGCCGCCTGCCAAAGTGGACCCCGGCGATGCCACAACCACTGCGCCCACTGGACTTCGGCCCGGCCAGCAACGACGCCCGCCCTCGCGTGGTGTACCTGGCTGCCTGCGTCTCGCGGGTGATGGGCCCGGCCTATGCCGACCGTGAGCAGAGTTCGCTGCTGGACAAGACCCGCGCCCTGCTGGAAAAGGCCGGCTACCAGGTGGTGTTCCCTGACAACGCCGACAGCCTGTGCTGCGGCCAACCGTTCGCCTCGAAGGGCTACCCCGAGCAGGCCGAACACAAACGCCAGGAACTGCTTGCCGCCCTGCTGCACGCCAGCCGCGGCGGCCTCGACCCTATCTACTGCGATACAAGCCCCTGCACTCTGCGCCTGGTGCAGGACCTGGACGACACCCGGCTGGACCTGTACGACCCAGTGCGCTTCATCCGCACCCACCTGCTCGAGCGCCTGGAGTTCACCCCCCAGGACGAACCAGTGGCCGTGCATGTGACCTGCAGCACCCAGCACCTGGGCGAAAGCCAGGCGCTGATCGACCTGGCGCGGCGGTGCAGCAAACAGGTGGTGATCCCGGAGGGCATACATTGCTGCGGCTTTGCCGGTGACAAAGGCTTCACCACCCCCGAGCTCAACGCCCACTCGCTGCGCAGCCTGAAGGATGCGGTGCAATATTGCAGCGAAGGCATCTCCACCAGCCGCACCTGCGAGATCGGCCTGTCCAGCCATAGTGGCATCGATTACCACGGGCTGGTCTACCTTGTAGACCGCGTCACCCGGCCACGCAGCATATGACCGTTTAACGCAAAACCTGATAGCTGCCGCAATCCCTGTGGGAGCGGGCATGCCCGCGAACACCGGCGCAGCCGGTGCCATACACCGCGCAGCCTGCTTCGCGGGCACGCCCGCTCCCACAAGTACCGCGCCGGCTTTGGGCCCACGCTGTACCTGTAGGAGCGGCTTCAGCCGCGAACACCGGCAAAGCCGGTACCATCCCGATTGAACCCCCGCCAATCCCCCGCAGTCCACCCTTACAGGCCCACCTTCCAGAGGCCCAGAAGGAGACTCCCATGAAAGGTACCGCGCTTTCGGCCCTGTTCGCGGCCGCCACCCTGCTGGCTTCGCCGGTATTCGCCGCCGAAGACCTCTGCACCGCCAACCTGCAAAAGATCGATGACAGCATGGCCACCGCCGGCGCTACCTCCGAAGGCCTGGACAAGGCCATCACCGAGCACGTCGACAAAGCCAAGGCTGCCCAGGCATCGGGGGACACCAAGGAATGCATCGCCATCACCAGCAAAGTCCTGGAGCGGTTGGAAAAAACGGAGAAAGGCAGCGGCACCAGCGGCGGCGGTAGCGGCGCGTGAGCCCAAAAGCGGGCGACCGGACCGGCTGTCGACGTCGCCCGCGCAATGGCGTATACTCAGCCTCACGTACCGTAAGGTGCGTTAGCTTAGAGCTAGTGTGGGGCCGATCAGGATTCGACGCCGGTAGCGAAACTCTAGGTGCATGCCGAGTTGGTAACAGAACTCGTAAATCCACTGTTGCAACTTTCTATAGTTGCCAATGACGAAAACTTCGAGGCGGAGTACGCTCTCGCTGCGTAAGCAGCCGAGCCCGACCTTCTGGTAGCTTCGGCTCCAGCAATCATCAGGGGATGCCTGTAAACCCGAAATGATTGTCATACAGAACAGGATCGTCGTGTAGCACGTTGGGGGCAAAGCGACTAAAACTTACCCAACTCGTCCAAAGCACCCTGCCCGTCGGGCGGCTGCGGATTAACTCAGTAGACACGGCTAAGCATGTAGTACCGACAGCGGAGTACTGGCGGACGGGGGTTCAAATCCCCCCGGCTCCACCAAATTCCAAAGAAGAAGACGCCCTCGGGCGTCTTTTTTTGTGCCTGGTTTTTTGAGTTGAGCGAGCCCGGAAAATCAGATTTAACCCCTTCCGCGTAGGACGTTTCCCAAAGATACTCCCAGCGCCTGTTTTCCGTTGCGGTCGTTTTTTCAGAGTTTTAGTCTCGTCGGGTCGTTGTACATCAACGACCAGCTTTGACAGGCTGATGACGACCAAGCACACGGTTTTGCCTATGGCGGCTGTGTGTGGGGCACCTCGTGTGCGCCGGTTTGGTCTTCACCGGTCTGTCAACCCATACACGGCTGCCACCACTTGTTTGACAGCAAGCGCTGGTCGCTCCACTGAGGACCAAAAATGCTGAAAATAGTCCCCGATCCACCCCACCTTCCCCTTTCCTTGGAAGACACCATCATGTTGGCCTCGGACTACGCACTCTGTGCCGAAGCCGTAGCCCGGCAGGCAATGCTGATGCAGCCGCGATCGCCTGCGTCATTGTTGATCATGGCGTCAACGCAAGAGCTTGAAGCTCTGCGCAAACTTCTAGAGTCAGCGCTGGCACACATACACAAGCCAGCGGGCCCGCAAGCCGTGCACTGAATCACTACCAGGGAGATCGATCAATGGACATCGAAGACACCAAATGCACAGTCGGTAAAACCATCTTCTACCAAGGTGAAAACCAGACTCACCCACTGTTCCGCATCGAGTCCGGCATTCCCTGCCAGAACGCCCGCGAGCAAGCTTCGGAACTGATGGGCTATGCGCGGGACCTGACCATCGACGGTTTGATGGAAGACAAGCCAAAACTGATCTGGGCCGCGCATTACCTTTGCGCTTTGGGCAAGGCGCTGCTGGATGATGCGGAGCTGGGCATGATGCGCTAGCCATCTCACTTCAGCCAGCGCAGCTGCAGAGCAACCAGTTCACAGACGGGTTCGCTCATTACCCTGCGGTTTTACTCGCGAATAATCCAACGCGGTACATGGCACCGGCTGCGCCGGTGTTCGCGGATGAAACCGCACAAATTATCCGCCGAACAGTGCGTTATGTGGATTCGGTGACTGATCCGGATAGGTCAGCCGCCGATTGCTTTGCTATGGTTCCCAATTAGCGGGAAAGAGGTCTTAGTCTGCACTGGTGTGCAGCTTTGCTCCCGAATGAGAGAGTGTCCAAATGACATTGGCATTAGTACCTGTCGGCACAGCTTGCTGTGACTACATCGTATAAAAGAGCGAACACTTCGCCGCCATTGACCCCGCGCACCTGTTTTTCTTTGGTAAGAACTGTGGTTACTTTTGTTTGATAGAAGCGCCGTCCTTGGGATACCCGTCGCCCTAGAGCTTAGCGGCACGCTCAGCCAAACCATTCAGCTTTTGCGTGTAATCCAGCAACTCATCAATCTCCGCAAGCTCGACTTCACTCCAGAACTTCATATGCCGACCGTACAAGGTCCATTTGATAGCGTGAGCGCCATTCCAGAAAAGCCCCATCCACGCCGCATAGTTCAGGTTTAAAAGATTTTGCGTGGCGTACATCCGCCCGGCATTCACCGCGCTGCTGGCACCGTAGGCAAGCGCTAACATGATGCGAAAGCGCGGGTTCATTCTTCCGGGCAGCGTGTCCAATAATGCATCTGCAATAGTGGCCCCGTTGACCGCAACCTGTTTGACTACGTAGAACACCCTCATGATGACTTCCATGATCGCAGCCGGGATGCTCGTCACAAGGAACTGTCTGAAATCGTAGCCTTTCACGTACATCCACTCGATCTGCTTGCCGAAGGATTCGCCGTTGATGTTCACGTTCTCGAACATCCGCAGCAGCCCCATGAAGGGGGCCGGTAAGCCCATCCCTCGGTTCCCCTTGGCTGAAGGGGCATTTACATCGGAAAGCAGATGGCCAAACATTCTTCCCAGCAGCTGGAACAGGCCTCCCTCAGTCGGCCCCTTCGTGCTCGGGATCTGGCGTACCTCGCCGTTGACCACCACGGTGCAAGTTCCATGAATCATGTCATACACCCCGTAGAAAAAACCGAGAACGGGGTCATGAGCCAACGAACGAAGTCGGTGGTTGATCGGGTTGAGGACCTTATCCGGGGCACCAATAAGATCAGTCCAGACAGAGCTGTCCGGAGCGCCGATCTTGTATTTCTCACCTAACTTTTTGGAAAGCTCTGGAGGTAGCCAAGTGTTCAAAGTGTCTTGTACCCATTTGTTGAAGGTACCGTCTACCGGCGTATCCCATTTCGTTCCAGGTTTAGGCGGAGGCCGCACAAAAAGCAGATCGAGCACTCCCGCTAATAACCCGCTGCAACCCGCTATCGCATAGTCCCACTCATCGAGGTTGTACTTCGCATTGAATGCGCCTAAGCGAGCGGTGAGTCTTGCGTCGATAGCATCAAAATCGCTTTCGTCCAGAACGTCCTTGAGCCTGGCATCCGGATGGTTCTGACGCGCTTGCGCATAGATATCATCCAGTGTGATCGGCTCACTGGAAGCTATAACAGTGAGGGGTATTTCGGTCACGACAGTGTTCAAACTATCAGTCGTGGTATCCAACGTACCGGCAAGTGCCAACAATTGTGCCTGGAGGAGCTGTATATCGGTGGCAATCTCTGCATGTGACGTTTCAATCGCCTGCGAGCGCTGATTCAACAAGGCAAGAGCGCTCAATTCATCCTGATACAGCTCATTACTCACGACGGTTTCTTCCGAGTAAGCATTTCGATGGTTTGCTTGATCATGGCAATTTCAGCCTTGAATGTCTCGGCGTTACTCAGCAAGCGCTCCTGAATGTTATAGAGCTTCGCGATAGCTTCGCCCAAAGACGCCGCAAGCTTCGCGTTTTTACGTTTTTTCATCAGCGCATAACCACCCACACCCAGCAGGGCAATGGGGGCTGCCAATACACCGATACCCGCTACCATCCCACCGCCCACCAAGGCACCTGCAGTAGCAAGGCCGGAGCTGATGCCTGCCGCAGAAAGGCCTGTATAGCCAAGCAAATACAAGGCACCCAGTGAACCTGCAGCACCCGCTGACGAGCCCAGTGCCGCTGCAAGCCCTTCCGTAATCCCTGGATAGTCATTCTCAAGCTGATCCAGAATGTTTTTAACCTGGCGAGAAGCTTCAGTCTTGACTCGATTGATCTCAACGTTGTCCATATGCATCCTTGGCTGAAATGTTGCGGGAGACTAAGAAATACCCTATGGCAAGGCAAAATGCCATCACCCCCTACCATAGAATTGAAAATATGATCCTTTGACTCATCCAAGCCTGTTGATAAGGTCCCTACCCTTTTTCTGCAGCGACTAGGCTCTGCAACAACACCAACTTGCGCTGCAACTGCGCGATGTGCGCCTGGTCGGCACGCCGCGCCGAACGCAGCTCACGGTTTTCCATCTCCCTAATCCGTGCCCATCGTGCGTTGTGACGGCATGCCAGGGCCAGCTGCCAGAGCTCACGCAACTTCATGTACTGCATCAGGAGCACCGCCAGGATTACCCCAATCAACACCAACGCCCCTGTCGAAACCGCTTCAGACATAGTCATGTCCACTTTCCTTTGCTGACTTCAATTCGTTTCAAAGACAGCGACACGATATGTAATGTTAAACGACAGGTCTAGAATGTAGACTTATACAGGTAAAGTAATCGCGCACATGGAGAGGGTATGAAACGCAAGCAATCCATCGAGCAGGTACGCTGGGACCTGGCACTTCGCTATCGCTTGATCGAGACCGTTGCCTGGTGGGAAGGCCGGCTGACAACGGGCCACCTGATACAGAGCTTTGGCATCAGCCGCCAGCAGGCGTCGAAGGACATCAATACCTACATCACCGAACATGCGCCCAAGAACTTGACATATGACAAGCAGCTAAAGGGCTATGTACCGAGCAAGCAGTTCAAGCCGCTGTTCATCGACGACAGCGCCAGCGCCTACCTGCACCTGCTTTATCAGAACAATGAGCGGGCCCCGCACATCGACGGGCTGGCACTGGCCTACGCGCATACCCGGGTGCTGGAAGTGCCGGACCGCCCCATCCGACCAGAAGTCCTGCGTCCCTTGCTCAAGGCCTGCCGTGAAGGCCTGCGCCTGGAAACCGAATACGTGTCCTTCAATACCCCCAACGTGGAAGTGCGCCTCATCGCCCCGCACACGCTGGTCTACACCGGCATGCGCTGGCACGTGAGGGCTTACTGCGAAAAGAACGGCCAGTATCGCGACTTCGTCCTCAGCCGCCTGCGTGGGCAACCAGACTTGCTCGACCAATCGCCGAACACACGCGAGCAGGACGAAGACTGGAATGTCGAGGTGCCGATCATCTTCGAACCTGACGGGCGATTGAACGCGGCGCAGAAGGCAATCATCGAAACCGACTTCGGCATGACGCAGGGGCAACTGGTGGTGCCCAGCCGCAGGGCACTGGTGAAGTACGTGTTGCAGCGTTACCTGATCGACCACCGCAACCTGGCAGTACTCCCCGAGGCGCAGCAACTGGTGGTGAGCAACCTCAAGGAACTGAAGCCATGGCTGTTGAATGACTGATTGTCGAATGCCGCGTCGAGGGGCTTGATGCCCCAGTCGCTGTGTCGTGATGCCCCGCCGCCCGCTTCATGACTGCCTCTCAGCCAGCAACACTTCCGGCACGGCCGGCAGCGGCCGGCTCAGCAACACGCCAACCAGCATCGCGAACAGCAGCGCCGCCACACCGGCGACCTGCAACACAGCTTCGAAGCCCCCGACGAACGCCTGGCGAGCCAAAGGTGCCAGCGTTTCCCGCAACCCAGGCTCAAGCAACGCCAACGCCGCCTGCAAATCACCCGCAGCAACCCGGGTAGTCATCGCGGCAACCTGGCCCGATTGCCCAGGCGCCACGGCAGCCATGGCCTCATACAGCAACTGCCCACTACGCGAAGCCAGCACACCACCCAGCCCTCCGATTGCCAGCACAATCGCCCCGAACCGCGTGGTTGTGCTCAACCCCGAAGCCATGCCGGTGCGCTCACGCGGCACGCAAGCCATGATGTTCTTCTGCGTATCGCCATTCAGCAGCCCGGCGCCAGCACCCAGCACCAGGCTGGCCAGGGCGAATGCACCGTAACCGCCCTGCTGCGTGGCCCAGGCACACAGCAGGTTACCCGCCCCGACCAATACCAGGCCTAGCGCGAACACCTGCGCCGGGCTCAAGTGTGCAGCCAGACGCATACCCAGGCGTGGCGTCAGCAGCATGGCCACGGCAAACGGCAGCATGCCCGCCCCTGCGGCCAGGGCCGACAGCTGCAGGCCGTTCTGCAAGTAAAGCGGTAGCAGGGTCATCATCACCTGGGCGCAGGCAGCATAGGCAAACATCCCCAGCAAGGCGCCAACGAAGCGCCCGCTGCGCATCAGCCGCAGGTCGATCATCGGCCGTTCCTGGCTGCGCTCGACCATGACGAACAGGCCGAACAGGAAGGCGCTGATCACCAGCCGTCCCAGGGTTTGCGCACTGCCCCAGCCCACCTGGTTGGCATCGATCATTGCCCAGATCAGGTAACCCAGGCTGCCGGCGAAAGTCAGGCTGCCCCATGGGTCGAGCCGGGCCGCAGCGGTGTCGCGGGACTCTTCGACACTGCGCAACACCATCACTGCGAGCACTGCCACCAACGGCAGGTTGATGTAGAAGATCCAGCGCCAGCCAAGGGTGCTGGCGATCAACCCGCCCAGCAGCGGCGCAAAGGTGATGGTGGCGCCCATGCAGGCGCCCCAGAAGGCCCAGGCGCGCATGCGGTCCTGGGGTTGGTGGAAGCGGTTGCCGATCGCGGCCAGGGCCGAGGTCAGCAGCAATGCCGCGCCAACGCCCTTGGCTGCCCTGGCCAGGTCGAGGAACAGCAGGTTGGGCGCCGCGCCACAGGCCAGCGAGGCGATGCCGAACAGGGCCAGGCCGAGCAGCAGCATGCGGCGGCGGCCAAAGCGGTCGGCCAGGCTGCCAGCGGGCAGCAGGCAGGCGGCAAAGGCCAGCAGGTAGGCGCTGACCACCCATTCGATATCGGCAAACGAGCCGGACAAGTCGCGGGCGATGCTGGGCAGGCTGACCGCGACGATGTTGGTGTCGAGGATGATCAGGGCACAGACCAGGGAGGCGGTGAGCAGGGTGAAACGCGCAGAGGGCATGGTGAGGCTCCGGATGCAGGGCTGGTTGGTCAAATCGCCGGGGCTGCCTTGCCTGCGATGGACCGCAAAGCGGTCCCCTGCAATTCCCAGGCAGCCTTTGCCGCCAAGCCACCAGCCTTGTAGTGTTGGCCTCACCATAACGCCACCAGCCCCCAGGCTTGTTAGCCACGGCGGCTCGCGTCATTACCCTGCAGGTAACACTCATGGAAATCCGCCATTTCCGCTACTTCATCTGCGTCGCCCGCCACGGTCATTTCACCCGTGCTGCCGAACAGCTGGGCATCGCCCCGCCCACCCTCAGCCGGCAGATCCAGGACATGGAGCGCGAACTGGGCGTGCGCCTGTTCGAGCGCAACCAGCGCGAGGTCAACCTCACCGCAGCGGGCCAGGCGCTGTTGATCGAAGCCGAACATGCCGTGCGCCAGTTCGATGCTGCACAACTGGGCGCGCAACGGGCCGCCCGAGGCGAAAGCGGGCGCATCGAACTGGGCTATGTGGCTTCGGCCGCGTACTCGGGCATGCTCCAGCAGCAAGTCAGCCGCTACAGCGAAACCTGCCCCCGCGTACGCCTGAACATTCGCGAACTGCCCATGGCCGAACTGCCCGGCATGGTCCGCGACGGCCTGCTTGACCTTGCCTATGTGCGCTCACCGATGGAGCTGCCCGAGGAACTCGAAGCTATCGCCTTGCACCAGGAAGGTTTCGTCCTCGCCCTGCCCGCCAGCTCACGGATAAATGAAGTGCCGCAGATCCCGGCCTCGCGCCTGGCCAATGAAACCTTCATCCTGCCCGAACAGATCTCCGGCACGCTGGAAGTGGCAGCACAAGGTGGTTTCGTCCCGAGGCTCGGCCCCCAGCCGGGCAGCCTGGTGGCGGTGATCACCCTGGTGTCACTCGGCCAAGGCATCGCAGTGGTGCCAGAATCGGTGGTGCAGCGCATCAGCCTGCCGCAGGTGCACTACCGGCGTATTGTCGACTGCCAGGCCAGCTCGTGGCTTAGCCTGATCCACCGGCGCTTCGAGAAAGCGCCGGCGGCAATCAGATACATCAAGATGATGAAAGGCTGAAAAAACAAAGGGCACCCATCCACTGGTGCCCTTTGCCCTACCGCCAGGTGAACTCAATCACCCCATCGAACGCACCCCCACAGGCTGCGCATTGCCCCGCGTGGTCACGATCCCCAGGAAGGAAATCACGATCGCCAGGCCCAATGTCGAGCTCACTTCCGCCCGGTGTTCAGGCGTGAACATCATGACCGCCAGTGCCCCGCCAATGAAAAGGATCACCGCCCAGGTCAGGTACGGGAACAGCCACATGCGGAACTTCAGCTCGGTGTTTTCCCGCTCCAGGCGACGGCGCATGCGCAGCTGCGAAATGGCGATGACCATGTACACCAGCAAGGCAATGGCGCCGGAGCTGGCCAGCAGGAACTCGAACACGCCCTTCGGCGCGAAGTAGTTGAGGATGGCAATGGCCGCGCCGATCAACGTGCTGCCGAATACCGCAGCGCGTGGCACACCGACCTTGGAGGTCTTGTTGAGCATGGCCGGTGCGTCACCGCGCTTGGCCAGCGAGTACATCATCCGCGAGGCAATGTAGATCGAAGAGTTCATGCAGCTGGTCACTGCCACCAGCACCACCAGGTCGACCATGAAGGCCGCGTTGGGGATGTTCATGATCTCCAGCGCACGCTGGTAAGAGCCCACCACCGCCAGCTGCGGGTCGTTCCACGGCACCACCGAAATGATCACGAAGATCGACAGGATGTAGAAGGTACTGATGCGCCAGATCACCGAGCGAGTGGCCTTGGCGATGTTGCGCGACGGGTCGCTCGATTCGGACGCGGCGATGGTCACCGCTTCGGTGCCGATGAAGCTGAACATCACGGTGATGAACGCACCAACCACGGCCGACCAGCCCTTCGGCGCGAAGCCGCCGTGCTCGGCCATCAAGCCGCTCAGGCCGCTGACCTCGCGGTTGGGCAGCCAGCCCATAATTGCGGCGAAACCCAGGCCGATGAAACCGAGAATGGCCGTGACCTTGAGAATGGCGAACCAGAACTCGAACTCACCGTACTTGGCCACGCTGAACAGGTTGGTACCAGCCAGCAGCAGCACCGAAGCCAGGGCGAATATCCAGCTGTCCACCTGCGGGAACCAGGCGTTCAGCACATGCCCGGCGGCCAGCGCTTCGATCGGGATTACCAGTACCCAGAACCACCAGTACAGCCAACCGATGGTGTAGCCGGCCCAGCGGCCGATGGCCTGCTCGGCGTAGGTGGAAAACGATCCGGTGTCCGGGTGTGCCACGGCCATTTCGCCAAGCATGCGCATGACCAGTACCACCAAGGTCCCGGCCACGAAATAGGAAATTATGGTAGCTGGCCCGGCTGCCGCGATGGCGTGGCCAGAGCCGACGAAAAGTCCGGCGCCGATGATGCCGGCGATGGACAGCATCGTTACGTGACGTGGCTTGAAACCTTGTGCAAGGTTGCCATCAGATCCCACGGTGTTCATTGATGTTGTTCTCTTTTTACTGACACAAGGATGGACGGGCAGGTGTAGGCGAAAATATCTCCTTTGAAATCAATAAGTCGACACGTTACTCGCGCTCTGTTGTTGATATTTGGCACGCGTCACAGAGCAACGTGTCAGTGCAGGTCGGGCTTCATTTAAGCCCCGCAGGGCTGTGGGAAATTACACGAGAACGCCCCGGAACTGTTCGATCACGACAGGGCATCCCCATTAACGTCAGAAGTCGTGAATGGCATACCCGATCCCGTCACCAGGCCGTCTGGAGCTTTTGTTTTTCATTTGGGTGTGTTGTGGCTGTACGGGCCCTTTCGCGGGCTCGCCCGCTCCCACAGTTACTCCACGCCCCTCAAACCTGTGGTGTACCTGTGGGAGCGGGCAAGCCCGCGAAAGGGCCGGTGCAGCCATCACCACTTTCTGCCAGCCACAAAAAAGCCCCGGTCTCCCGGGGCCTCTGTTGCCAGGCGTCTGCCTACGCCTGCCCGGTACGCTCGAAGCACCGGACTAGCAACAGGAATCGCGAAAGGGCCCTATGCCTCAACGCACCAGGCAAGGCCGCTTGTTATCGAAGCTCCACCCCGGAATCAGGAACTGCATTGCCACGCTGTCATCCCGCGCACCCAACCCCATGTTGCGGTAGCACTCATGCGCCTTGGCCAACTGGTCTTCATCCAGCTCCACCCCAAGCCCCGGCCGCGCCGGCACGTGCACATGCCCGTCGACGATGCGCAGTGGCTCGCGGGTCAGGCGCTGACCGTCCTGCCAGATCCAGTGGGTGTCGATCGCAGTGATTTCCCCCGGCGCCGCAGCCGCCACCTGGGTGAACATTGCCAGCGAGATATCGAAGTGGTTGTTGGAATGCGAACCCCATGTCAGCCCCCAGTCGTTGCACATCTGCGCCACCCGTACCGAACCCTGCAAGGTCCAGAAGTGCGGGTCGGCCAGCGGAATGTCCACCGACTGCAACTGGATCGCATGGCCCATCTGCCGCCAGTCGGTAGCGATCATGTTGGTGGCGGTGGGCAGGCCGGTGGCGCGGCGGAACTCGGCCATCACCTCACGGCCCGAGTAGCCGTTCTCGGCACCGCACGGGTCTTCGGCATAGGCCAGCACATCGTGCTTGTCGCGGCACAGGGCAATGGCTTCCTTCAATGACCAGGCACCATTCGGGTCGAGGGTGATGCGGGCTTCGGGGAAGCGCTCGGCCAGCGCCGTTACCGCTTCCATCTCCTCCTCGCCGCGCAACACCCCGCCCTTGAGCTTGAAGTCGCTGAAGCCATAGCGCGCCTTGGCGGCCTCGGCCAGGCGCACCACCGCGTCCGGGGTCAGGGCCTTTTCGTGGCGCAGGCGGAACCAGTCATCCTCGGCATCGGCTTCGTTGCGGTAGGCAAGGTCGGTCTGCTGGCGGTCGCCGATGTAGAACAGGTAACCGAGCATCTTCACCGCCTCGCGCTGCTGCCCCTCGCCCAGCAGTGCCGCTATCGGCACGTTCAGGTGCTGGCCGAGCAGGTCGAGCAGCGCCGACTCTATGGCCGTCACCGCATGCACGGTGATGCGCAGGTCGAAGGTCTGCAGGCCGCGACCAGCCGAGTCACGGTTGGCGAAGGTCTGGCGCATGGCATTGAGCACGCGCTGGTAATGGCCGATCGGCTGGCCGACCACCAGGCTGCGGGCGTCCTCCAGTGTCTGGCGGATCTTCTCGCCGCCGGGCACCTCGCCCAACCCGGTATTGCCGGCGCTGTCACGCAGCACCACTACGTTGCGGGTGAAGAACGGGCCATGGGCACCACTGAGGTTGAGCAGCATGCTGTCGTGCCCGGCGACGGGGATCACGCGCAGATCAGTGACCACGGGGGTGCTGGTGTGAAGGGTCTGCATGTTCATGGTTGTTGTCTCGCAGTCATCAATGGCTCTGACCCAGGGCCGAAGGGGCCTTGAGGTCATCGGAAGGGACGCCCTTTGGGCGAGTGCGTACGAAGAAGATGGCAATGGCCGCCAGCACCGAGGTCACCGCCAGGCCGTACAGGCCGCCCTGGATCGAACCGGTCTGCTGCTCCAGCAGGCCGAAGGTGGTGGGGGCGACGAAGCCGCCGAGGTTGCCGACCGAGTTGATCAACGCGATCACCGCTGCGGCGATGCGGGCATCCAGGTAGCCCTGCGGGATCGGCCAGAACAGTGACGACGCCGACTTGAAACCGATGGCCGCGAAGCACACCGCGACAAAGGCGAACACCGGCCCACCCGTGGTGGACATGAACATGCCGATGGCAGCGATCACCAGCGCACCTGCGACCCAGGCCTGCTGGAACTTCCAGCGCGCCGAGCCGGCGGCGAAGGCATACATGGCCAGGATCGAGATCAGCCACGGGATCGAGTTGAAGAAGCCGACCTGCAGGTCGCTGAGGTCACCCATGCGCTTGATGATGCTCGGCAGCCAGAAGGTCGCGGCGTAGATGGTCAGCTGGATGCAGAAGTAGATCAGGCAGAACAGCAGGATCTGGCGGTCCTTGAGCAGGCTCCAGGCCGATGGCCTGACCGCGCCGACCGCTTCGCGCTCAAGTTGCTCGCGATCGATGGCGGCCACCAGTGCTTCCTGCTCGGCCTGGCTCAGCCACTTGGCGTCCTGCGGCCTGGAGTCGAGCCAGAAGAACACGAAGAAGCACAGCGTCACCGAGGCCATGCCTTCGATGAACAGCATCCACTGCCAGCCATGCATGCCCAGGCCCTGGATCTGCATCAGCGCGCCGGCCAGCGGCCCGGAAATCAGCGACGCCAATGCCGAGCCGCTGAGGAAGATGGCAATCGCCTTGCCACGCTCGGCGGCCGGCAGCCAGCGGGTGAAGTAGTAGATCACCCCGGGGAAGAAGCCCGCTTCGGCAACCCCCAGCAGAAAGCGCAGCACGTAGAACTGGGTTTCGTTCTGCACGAAGGCCATGGCCGTGGCCACCACCCCCCAGGTGAACATGATGCGGGTCAGCCACAGCCTTGCGCCGACCTTCTGCAGCAGCATGTTCGAGGGCACTTCGAACAACGCGTAGCCAATGAAGAACAGGCCGGCGCCAAAGCCATAGGCCGCGGCGCTGATGCCCAGGTCGCTTTCCAGATGGGGGCGGACGAAGCCGATGTTGACGCGGTCCAGGTAGTTGACGATGAACATGATGACGAACAGCGGCAGGACGTGGCGCTTGACCTTGGCCACGGCGCTGGCCAGGGCGTCGCCTTCATTCCGGGCAGACGGAGCGAGGGTATCGTTCACTTGCGGATCTCCCACTAATTGTTTTTGTGCGGGTCGAGGTTGTCTGACATGGCAGTGGGGAGGAGCATATGCGCAGCGAAGTTGTACGACAAGATCAACAACATCGGCAAAATCACAAAATACAAGCTAACGCAAAGCCTATATGCGTCGATCTTGCAAAAACAGACAAACTACTCGCTGGCTTGACCGCAGGAAAAATCGGCAAAAAATATTTTTATCGATTAACTTGTCGTACAAGTACAACAACAATCGGATCACACCATGGCCACCGAACAAGCCTACAAGCGCGGCCACAGCCGTGCCCATGACCTGGTCTCCAGCCTGACCCAACAGATCTTGCTGGGCACCTTCAAGCCAGGCGACAAGTTGCCCTCGGAGAACAGCCTGGTGCGCGAGCACGGGGTGAGCCGCACCGTGGTCCGCGAGGCCCTGTCGAAATTGCAGGCCTCGGGGCTGGTGGAGCCACGCCACGGTATCGGTACGTTCGTGATGGAGCGCCAGGCCCAGGCCGGCCTGCGCATCGCTGCGGAAAGCGCGGCGAATGTGCGCGACCTGCTGGAGCTGCGCATCGGCCTGGAAGGCCAGGCCGCCGCCTTGGCCGCGCTACGTCGTGATGAGGGGCACCTGAGGCGCATGCGCCAGGCGCTGGATGACTACCAGGACCTGGCCGCCGCTGGCGACAGCTGCATCGAGGCCGACCGGCGCTTTCACCTGTTGATTGCCGAGGCCACTGGCAACCTGTACTTCACTGAAATGCTGTTGCAGCTGGGCAACGGCCTGATCCCGCGCAACCGCATGGCCCTGGCCGAACGCAGCGGGGCGAAGCTGGCGCGGCAGGCGTACCTGGCCAACCTCGAGCATGAGGCGATCCTCAATGCCATCCGCCGGCAGGATCCGGACGCGGCGCGGGCAGCGGTGTGCCTGCACCTGTCCAATAGCCGCGACCGACTACTGCCCGAACAGGCCTGACACGATCCCCTTTAGGAGCGGCCTTGTGTCGCGAAAGGGCTGCACAGCAGCCCCTCGATTTCAGCTACAGAATTGCAGGCCGGGGGCCGCTTTGCGGCCCTTTCGCGACACAAGGCCGCTCCTACAAAGAGAACCGCATCAGGCCCTGTTACCAGGTCAGGCAGATTTTACCGAAATGCCGGTTGCTCTCCTGATAACGGAACGCCTCGACGATCTGCTCCAGCTCGAAATGCTTGTCCACCACCGGCCGCAGGCCGTTGGCATCGATCGCCCGCACCATCGCCTGCTGCTGGGCGCGGCTGCCCACCAGCACGCCTTGCAGGCGTATCTGCCGCACCAGCGCCTGCACCAGCGGCAACTGCCCGGCCACGCCGGTGAGGATGCCGATCAACGACACGTGCCCACCAATGCGCGCGGCAATCATCGATTGCTCCAGCGTCGCCGCGCCACCCACTTCGATCACATGATCGACGCCGCGGTTGCCGGTCAGCTCGCGCACTTTCTCACCCCACGCCGGGACGCTCTTGTAGTTGATCAGGTGGTCGGCACCCAGGGCCTTCAGGCGCTCCAGCTTGGCGTCGCTGGAAGAGGTGGCGATCACCGTCGCGCCGGCCAGCTTGGCAAACTGCAGGGCGAAGATCGACACACCGCCGGTGCCCTGCACCAGCACCGTATCGCCGGGCTTGAGGTGGTCGTCGCACATCAGCGCGCGCCAAGCCGTGAGACCGGCCGTGGTCAGCGTGGCAGCTTCTGCATGGCTGAAGCCCTTGGGCGCCAGGGTGAAGGCGGTGGCGCGAGCGGTGACCTGTTCACGGGCGTAACCATCGATACCGTCGCCGGGCACCTTGGCGAAGCCTTCCACATTTGCCTGGCCGTCGAGCCAGTCGGGGAAAAAGGTACTGACCACATTGTCGCCGACCTGAAACTCGGTGACGCCGCTCCCCACCGCGACCACTTCGCCAGCGCCATCGGCCATGGGGATGCGCCGCTCGCTCGGGCCCCACATGCCGCTGACAACGGCGAAATCGTGGTAGTTGAGAGAGCTGGCGTGCAGGCGCACGGTGATCTCGCCGGCCTCGGGTGAAGAGGCCTCGCAGGTGCCGACCTCGACCTTGTCGTAGCCGCCGCCGGGTTTTACGTAGATGGCCTTGCTGGTCATGGATAGGTCTCCGTTCAGGGAAAAGATTGGGGTTCAGCATAGACAGGTCCGGCCCTATCGCCGGCAAGCAAGCTCCCACAGGTATTACACAAGTCTCAGCTCTAGTGGTGTCCCTGTGGGAGCTGGCTTGCCGGCGATAGGGCCCACATTCCCAACACAAGATTCAGCCCAGCATCACCTTCAGCGCCCGGCAATCGGCCGCATGCCAATCCACCAGCTCCGGCCACGGATTGTCCGGCAGGTTCACCAGCACCGTGCGCGCCCCTGCGGCACGCCCACAGTCCAAATCAAACCGGTAATCCCCCACCATCACCAACTCACCCGGTGTCACACCCCAGGCATTGGCAATCTTCAGCAGCCCATCCGGGCTTGGCTTGGGCGCTGCTTCGTCACGCCCCAGAATGTGCTCCACCGGGAAGCAGTCCGCCAGGCCGATGGCCTCCAGCGTCACATGCGCCAACTCACGGGCATTGCGGGTCAGAATGCCCAGCCGGCAACCACGCTGGGCCAGCTCGCGCACCAGTTCCACCGCCCCGGTGGCCGCCGTGGAGGCAATTGCCAGATCACGCTCGTGCTCCAGCAGCCAGGCATGCTTGGCCGCCGCCTCGTCCGCCGGCAAAGCTGCCAGGTGGGTGAGGATGTCGTGCTCGGCCGGGATATCCAGCGCCACGCGGATGGCGGCAAAATCGTGCACGGCCACGGTCAGGGTGCCGTCCATGTCGAACACCCAGTTGCGCACCTCGCCCAGGCTCATGCCCAGTCCTTGCGGTGGCGAATCAGGCCTTCCTGGCACGACGACGCCACCAGTTGCCCGGCCTGGTTGAAGATGCTGCCGCGGCAGAAGCCACGGGCATTGCCCGCCCAGGGGCTGTCGGTGGCGTACAGCAGCCACTCGTCGGCACGCAGGTTGCCATGGAACCACAGCGAATGGTCGAGGCTGGCGATCTGCATGTCACGCTGCCACACCGATTTGCCATGGGGCAGCAACGCAGTGGTCAGCAGGCCGAAGTCCGAGGCGTAGGCCAGCATGTATTTGTGCAGGGCGGGAATATCGGGCAGGTTGCCGTCGGCGCGGAACCAGGCGTACTTCACCGGGTCGCCAGGCTGGGGGTTGAACGGGTCGCGCTCGGTGACCGGGCGGATCTCGATCGGCTTGGCGCACAGCACCTTGTCGCGAATGCGTTCGGGCAACTGGTCGGCCATGGCCCGGGCCAGCTCGACTTCAGTGGGCAGGTTCTCCGGGCCGACCACCTCGGGCATCTGCGCCTGATGCTCGAAACCTTCCTCGTCGTACTGGAACGAGGCGCTGCAGGTGAAGATCGGCTGGCCCTTCTGAATCGCAGTCACCCGCCGGGTGCTGAAGCTGCCGCCATCGCGCACACGGTCCACCGAATACACCACCGGCAGGCTGGCATCGCCAGGGCGCAGGAAGTAGCCGTGCAACGAATGCACATGGCGTGCATCCTCGACCGTCTGGCTGGCCGCCGACAACGATTGGCCCAGTACCTGCCCGCCGTACAGCTGGCGAAAGCCCAGGTCCTGGCTGCGGCCACGGAACAGGTTCTCCTCGATGGACTCGAGGCTCAACAGGTCGACCAGGTCGTCCAACACATGACTCATCGGGGGTTCTCCGTAGGAGCGAGTCTTGCTCGCGATGCGCCGTCCAGGCGGCGCTCGATCTCATAGGCGCTGAACATCTTGCGGCAAGCGCCCTCCATTAGGGAAATGATACAGGGTTTGTCATTCGCGCCGGGCATGGCCATGCATTCAGGCGCGCAGGGTACGCTCCCAGTGAGCTCGATCGATGCGGTACAGCACATGCGGGCGCAGCGGATGGCCCACGGGCAGGCGCGGGTGTTCGAAACTGCCATTCAGGTCCTGCTGCATACCGATGGCCTGCATGACCTTCTGCGAGGGCAGGTTGCTCTCGCTAGTGAACGACACCACTTCCTCCAGGCGCAATTGGGCGAAAGCACAGCGCAGGCATGTCCACGCCGCCTCGCTGGCGAAACCCAGGCCCCAGTGGCGGCGTGCCAGGCGCCAGCCGATCTCCACCGCCGGCGCAAAATCGGCATCGAAGCCCACGTGCAACAACCCGGTCATGCCGATGAAGGCACCACTGTCCTTGCGCTCCAGGGCCCACAGGCCAAAGCCGTACTCATTGAAATGCCCGCGCACGCGGCCGATCAGCGCGGCTGCCTCCAGGCGTGTCAGCGGCGCCGGGAAGTAGCGCATCACCTGCGGGTCGGCACACAGGGCGGCGAACTCGCGCAGGTCGTCGTCGTGCCATTGGCGCAGTACCAGCCGCGCGCTTTCCAGTTGCAGGATAGGGGTCATCGGGCGTGCTCCGGTTTTACCGTCTTGCAGTTTACAGCGTAGGCGCGGGTGCAGGTTTCACCTAGCCGGCGTGCCCGAATGCAATTTTCACACGCCCTTCACCGCCCCCCGACAGGCCTGTTGGCAGGATGCCAGCCAACACCGTCGCGCCAGCCGCGACCATGCCAACGGAGCAACGCATGCTATCGAGCAACACCCTGGGGCACCCTGCCATCCACGCCCGGCGCAAGCGACGCCTGACCCGCAAAGCCCTCGGTGCCGCCCTTGGCCTGTGCATGGTCGTGGCGGCGTTGAGCACCTGGCTGGCGACGAGGACGCACATCGTGGACCTTGGCAACGAACGACAATTGAGTGACAGCGGCCTGCTGCAGGACTGGGCCGACGGTGCGGTGATCGTGATGATCCGCCACGCCGAGCGCTGCGACAGCGCCCCCGGCCCGTGCCTGGACGACCCCGCCGGCATCACCGTGGCCGGCAGCCAGGCTGCCGGACATGTTGGCCAAGGGCTGCACCAGCTGGGCCTGAACAACGCCGATATGCTCAGCAGCCCGAAACTGCGCACACGGCAAACCGCGCATTTCATCCTTGGCCAGGCGGTGGCCAGTGAGGACTGGCTGGAAAGCTGTGACAGCCAGTTCGCCAGCGAAGCGCTGGCACACAAACGACCGGGGCATAACCTGGTGCTGGTGACCCACAACGGCTGCATCGACCATTTTGCCCGCCAGCAGAAAGTTGCGGGGGGCGAGCGTGAGAGCGGCTATGCCAGTGCGCTGTTCGTTTCGGTGGATGGCAATGGCAAGACGCGCATCCTCGGCCGCCTGAACGAGCCGGACTGGCAACGGGTGCTGGCCAGTACCACGAAATAACGCCCCCTCGTGGCAAACACGCCCTGTAGGAGCGGCCTTGCGCAGCCCTTTCGCGACGCAAGGCCGCTCCTACAAAGGCCGGCGCTGGCCAGGAGATTGATGCCAGGCAGGTTCTCCCACAGCAGTCTCCAGCCATGGCAAGATCAGCACTGGCCCCGATTGCGACCCCACCCATGCCGTTGCCGCTGATCTACCACGAAGACTACAGCCCGGAGTTCCCTGCCGAACACCGCTTCCCCATGGACAAGTTTCGCCTGCTGCACGACCACTTGATCGACAGCGGACTGACCACCGACCAAGCCCTGCTGCGCCCGGACATCTGCCCCAACGACATCCTCGCCCTGGCCCACGACCGCAGCTACATCGAGCGCTACATGAACGGTGACCTGTCACGCGAGGACCAGCGCCGCCTCGGCCTGCCCTGGAGCGAGGCCCTGGCCCGGCGTACCGTGCGCGCCGTAGGCGGCTCGCTGCTGAGCGCCGAGATGGCGCTGCAGCACGGCATCGCCTGCCACCTTGCCGGCGGTACCCACCACGCCCATTACGACCACCCTGCCGGCTTCTGCATCTTCAACGACCTGGCCGTGATCAGCCACTACCTGCTGGAGGCTGGCCGGGTACACCGGGTGCTGATCTTCGACTGCGATGTGCATCAGGGTGACGGCACCGCGCGCATCCTGCACGACACACCAGACGCCATCACCGTGTCGCTGCACTGCGAACAGAACTTCCCGGCGCGCAAGGCACAAAGCGATTGGGACATCCCCCTGCCGCGCGGCATGGGCGACATGGCCTACCTGAAGGTGGTGGACGACGCCCTCAACTACCTGCTGCCACTCTATCGACCCGACCTGGTGCTGTACGACGCCGGGGTCGATGTGCACAAGGACGACGCCCTGGGCTATCTGCAACTGACCGATGCAGGTGTTGCCGCCCGTGACGAAGCGGTGCTGCGCCACTGCCTGGGCCGCGACATCCCGGTGGTGGGCGTGATCGGCGGTGGCTACAGCAAGGACCGCGCAGCCCTGGCCAGGCGCCACGGCATCCTTCATCACAGCGCGGCACGCGTCATCGGTTGTTCACAATGACTGTGGAACCGCTTGTGGATAACCTGCGGGAAAGGCGCTGCAGCCCTTTACAGGCAAGGCCTGCAAAGCTCTGATCATTTTTTGAGCAGTACTTCTGCAGGCCGCGCTGCGCTAGAATGCGCCTCTTTTCCACAGCCTGCTGCCCACCATGCCTGATCTGAGCCCCGCCTCCCCTCCCCTCGCTGTCGTCATCGGCGGCGGCCCAGCCGGCCTGATGGCCGCCGAAGCACTGGCCCAGGCGGGCCTGGCGGTCGAGGTGTTCGATGCCATGCCTTCGGTGGGCCGCAAGTTCCTGCTGGCGGGTGTCGGTGGCATGAACATCACCCATTCCGAGCCCTACCCGGCGTTCGTCAGCCGGTATGCCGAGCGCCAGGGCGAAATCGCTGCGCTGCTGCACGACTTCGATGCCGACGCCTTGCGCCAGTGGATTCACGGCCTGGGCATCGAAACCTTCGTCGGCACCTCGGGCCGGGTGTTCCCCACCGACATGAAAGCCGCGCCACTGCTGCGCGCCTGGCTCAAGCGCCTGCGCGACAACGGAGTAGTTATCCACACCCGTCACCGCTGGCTGGGCTGGAATGCCGAAGGTGCATTGCGGGTTGCTTATCCACAAGGCGAGCGGCTGGTGAAGGCTGCCGTGGTGGTGCTGGCGCTGGGTGGCGGCAGCTGGGCGCGACTGGGCTCGGACGGTAGCTGGCAGCCGCTGCTGGCCGAACGGGCTGTGGATATCTCACCCTTGCAGCCCAGCAACTGCGGTTTTGAAGTGGCAGGCTGGAGCGCGCTGCTCAAGGACAAGTTCGCCGGTGCGCCGTTGAAGAACATTGCCCTTAGCGTTCCTGGCAGCGTGCCGCGCAAGGGCGAGTTCATCCTCACCGCGCAGGGTGTGGAAGGCAGCCTGGTGTATGCATGGTCAGCGCCGGTGCGCGAGGCCATCAACCGTGAGGGCCACGGGGTGTTGCTGCTCGACCTGTTGCCGGACAAGCCTGTGGACAAGATTGCCCAGGCGCTGGCCAAACCACGGGGTTCGCGCTCCATGGCCAAGCACCTGCACAGCCAGCTGGGTATCGATGGGGTCAAGGCTGCGCTGCTGCGCGAGCTGACCGATCAGGCGACCTTTGCCAACCCTGATGCCTTGGCGAAAGCGATCAAGGCCTTGCCGATAACACTGGTACGCACGCGGCCGCTGGATGAAGCGATCAGTAGCGCGGGTGGGGTGCGTTTCGAGGGGCTGGATGAAGGCTTGATGGTCAAGGGCATGCCGGGGGTGTTCTGTGCAGGCGAGATGCTGGACTGGGAGGCGCCGACTGGGGGGTATCTGCTGACAGCGTGCTTTGCCAGCGGCTTGCGCGCCGGACGGGCGGCGGCGAATTGGGTTATGCGGGTTTCCTGACAGATTGTCGGGGCTGCTTTGCAACCCATCGCCGGCAAACCAGCTCCCACAGGTACAGCAGTGGCCTTGAGAGCAGCGCAGTACCTGTGGGAGCCGGCTTGCCGGCGATGAGGCCAGGTCAGGCAATCAAGGCTTACGCTTGCGCGCCCCACCATTGAAGCTCGGCACCTTGCGCACTGCCTTCACCGCCGGCTCCGCACTGCCTGATTCAGCGCTGTCCATCCAGCGCCCCAACCCGCGCTTGGCGCTGTTTTCCTTCGGCTTCTTGGGCTTCTTCGGCTTCTTGATCACCTGGCCACTGGCGTCGGTCATCGGCACCCGGTGGTCAGGGATGAAGTCCGGCTCTTCATGACGCGGCAGGGTCTGCCGCGTCAGCACTTCGATCGCCGCCAGCAGCTGCACTTCATCGGCACACACCAGCGAGATAGCCTCGCCCTTGTTGCCCGCCCGCCCGGTACGCCCGATGCGGTGCACGTAATCCTCGGCAACGATCGGCAGGTCAAGGTTGACCACCAGCGGCAAGTCATCGATATCCAGGCCGCGGGCCGCCACATCGGTCGCCACCAGCACCTGGATTTCGCGGGCCTTGAAGCTGTCCAGCGCGCGCTGGCGAGTGGCCTGCGGGCGGTCACCGTGGATACCGTCGGCATTCACACCCTCGGCCAGCAAGCGCTCCACCAGTTGATCGACGCCATTACGGGTCTTGGCGAACACCAGCACCTGCTTCCAGCGCTGCTTGCGCAGCAGGTGGCAGAACAGGTCGACCTTGCGTTTTTTATCCACAGGCACCAGCCACTGCTTGACGCTGGTGGCCGTGGCATTGCGCGGGCTGACTTCGATGCTCAGCGGGTCGTTCAGGGCCAGCCCCGCCAGCATGCGGATCTGGTCGGAAAAAGTGGCGGAGAACAGCAACGTCTGGCGCTTGCGTGGCAGCGCGGCGTACACCGACTGCAGCTCTTCGGCAAAGCCCAGGTCGAGCATGCGGTCGGCTTCGTCCAGCACCAGGGTCTGCACCTGGTTGAACTTCACGGCGTTCTGTCGGAACAGGTCGAGCAAGCGCCCCGGGGTGGCCACCAGCAGGTCGACGCCACGGCGCAGGCGCATCATCTGCGGGTTGATGCTGACCCCGCCATACACCGCGTAGGTGCTCAGCGGCAGGTTCTCGGCGTACTCGCGCACGTTGTTGTGCACCTGCTCGGCCAGCTCACGAGTGGGCACCAGCACCAGCGCGCGGATCGAGTTGCTGGCCACCTTTTCGCCTTCCAGCGCCAGGCGCTGCAGCACAGGCAGGGCAAAGCCCGCGGTCTTGCCGGTGCCGGTCTGGGCCGCGGCCATCAGGTCGCGGCCGGCCAGCACGGCGGGGATGGCCTTGGCCTGCACCGGGGTCGGGGTGGTGTAGTCCAGTTGCTGCAGGGTGCGCAGCAGCGGTTCGATCAGGCCGAGTTTGGCGAAATTCATGGCAATACCGTCAGGGGGTTCAGCGAAGGCGGCAAGTTTACCGCATCACCCCTGCCTACTTGCAGATTTCGCCTTTCAATGGCTGCGCCGGCTCAGGTGCCTTGCGCCACTGCGGCAGGCCGATCAGCACCACCGCGCCGATGATCACCGCCATGGCCACACACTCTTCGGCACCAATCTGCTCACCGGCAAAGACGATACCCAGCAGCACGGCCACTGCCGGGTTGACGTAGGCATAGCTGGTGGCAGCTGCCGGGCGCACGTGCTTGAGCAGGTACATGTAGGCACTGAACGCCAGGATCGAACCGAACAACACCAGGTAGGCCAGTGCCCCCCAGCCGGCAGCGGTCGGCATCTGCGTCATGCGCTCGCCAGACAGCGCGCTGCCGAGCAGCAGCACAGCGCCACCAACGAGCATTTCCGCGGCGCTGGCCATGGGCCCCTGGGGCAGCGGCAAGGTCTTGCTCCACACCGAGCCGAACGCCCACGACGCCGCCGCAAAGATGATCAGCGCCGCGCCAATCGGGCTTGCCTGAAGGTTGGAGCCCAGGTTCAGCAGGCCGATACCCACCAACCCGAGGGCGATCCCCGCCCACTCCAGCTTCGAATTGCGGTGCCCGAACAGCAGGCCGAACAGCAACGTGAACAGCGGCACCGTCGCCACCGCCAGCGCAGCGACGCCCGAGGCCACACCGGCATGCTCGGCCACGGTCACGCCACCGTTACCACAGCTGAGCAGCAGGAAACCGATCGCCCCCGCAGCCCGCCACTGCGGCCAGGTCGGTGCCGGCACACCGCGCCAGCGCAAGAAGCCATACAGCAGGCCCCCGGCAATCAGGAAGCGCACCCCGGCCATGAGCATCGGTGGCCAGCTCTCGACGCCTATGCGAATGAACAGGTAGGTGGAGCCCCAGACCAGGTACAAAGCCAGGAAAGCGCCAATGAGCAACAACGGGAAGCGACGGGAGGCAGGCATGGGAAACACTCGAAATCCGTTTACGGGTGGCTTAGTTTAGAAAGGCCACCGTGTAAACTTAAGTTACAAAACAGCTTTAAATTACCCGAACACTTTGCATTGCATGGTTATTCGGATGCTTTTCAATCGAATCGAAACCAGGCAGGAATAACCCATGGACAAGTACGACCGCATGCTGCTCGCCGCCCTGCTCGACAATGGCCGCGCCACCTTCGCGCAACTGGCGCGCCAGGTGAACCTGTCGGCGCCGGCGGTGGCCGAGCGGGTGGCCAAGCTCGAGGCCAGCGGGGTTATCACCGGCTACCAGGCCAAGGTCGACATGAGCAAGATCGGCCTGCCGATCCAGTGCGTGATCGAACTGCGCCTGGCCAGCCACGGCAACCAGCAGGCCTACGAAGCGTTGACCCAGATCCCCCAATTGACCGAATGCCACCGGGTAACCGGCGACCCCTGCGTCATCATGCAGGCAGCGGTGGGTTCGATGCCGGAGCTTGAAGAGCTGATCAACCGGGTCGCGCAGTTCGGCTTCAGCAAGACCTCGATCATTCTCTCCAGCGCTGTGGAGCGGCGGGTGCCGCTGGCGCAACTGGAGAAGAAGCCCTAACAGAACCTGGCCAGGGTTTCACGAACCTTGGCGGCCGGGGTTTTCTGCAGGCGGCAGAGCAGGTCGTGCGAGAGTTGCTGTACACCATGGCCCTGGCGCAGCACACCAGCCAGGTGTTGCAGCAGGTTGGCGGCCATTTCGGCATCGGCCATGGCCCGGTGCGCGGTACCGGTATCCGGCAGCCCGGCCCAGCGGGTCAGGGTGCCCAGTTTGTGGTTCGGTGCCGCCGGCAACAGGCGCCGTGACAGCAGCAAGGAGCAGGCGAAGGCCTGGCTGCGGCTACGGCCGATGCGGCCCAGTTCGTAGTCCCAGAACTTCTGGTCGAAGGCGGCATTGTGTGCCAGCAACGGGGTGCCACCAACGAACTCGGCCACTTCGTTCATCACCTTGTCCACCGGCGGCGCACTGCGCAGCATGGCGGTGGTGATACCAGTGAGCCCGGCGACGAATGCCGGTACCGGCACACCCGCGTTCATCAGGCTCTGGTAGCGCTCGACGATGCGCCCGCCCTCCAGCATCACCACCGCCACCTCGGTGGCGCGGCAGCCGGCGCCGGGGCTGATGCCGGTGGTTTCAAAGTCGATGACAGCGATACGTTCCATGCAGGGGCCTCAGTGTTTGAGCAACAGCGCACCCTCGATGGGCACATAACGGGTGGCGGCACGGATCAGCGACAGTGCGGTAAGCCCGGGCACACCATACACCACTGCCTCGGTGCCATGGCGCTGTATCACCCGCTCCAGCAGCAGGTCGAAATCGCCATCGCCGGAGGCCAGTACCACTTGGTCGACGCGGCTGGCGGCGTCGATCACATCCAGGGTAATACCCACATCCCAGTCACCTTTGGCCGAGCCATCGCTGCGCTGGATGAAGGGTTTGAGGCGCACATCGAAACCGAGGTTGCGCAGGATCTGCTGGAACTGTTGCTGTTTGCTGTCGCCACGGTCGATGGCATAGGCCACGGCCTCGACGATCTGACCTTCGCTGCTGACATCGGCCCACAGGGCGGTGTAGTTGAAATGGCAGCCGTGGGCCTGGCGCACGGTGTAGTAGAGGTTCTGCACATCGGCGAACAGCGCGATCTTTTTCACCTTGGAACCCCTTGGTCGGCCTGGAATGCTGGGGGCTGCATTGCAGCCCTTTCGCGACACAAGGCCGCTCCTACAGGGGTTCGCGTACCCTTGTAGGAGCGGCCTTGTGTCGCGAAAGGGGCGCAAAGCGCCCCCAAAATTGCCAGCAGTATGCCAGACCTGTCAGACGTACGAATCGTCGTCCGAGAAGAACCCGCCATCATCGCTGCCATAATCGCTGTCGGCATAACCACCCTGGTCGCTGCCCCAACCACTGTTGTCAGCCACCTGCTGCTGCGCCCCCGAGTCGTTCCAGCCACCGCTGTCGCTGGCCGGCGCCGGCTCTTCCTTGATCACCTCTACCACCTCCTCCGGCTGCGAGTTGTGGTTGAACAGGCTGCTGATGCCCTGCGCCAGCAACACACCACCCGCCACACCGGCCGCAGTCTGCATCGCGCCGCCGAGGAAGCTGCTGGCACCACTGCGGGCCGGCGCAGCGCCAAAGCCAGGCTGCTGCGCTTGTGGCTGGGAGAAGCCCGGCGCCGACGGCTCACGCCAGCCACCGCCAGATGCCACGGGGGCTGCAGCGGGACGCTGCGGTTGCACGGCCGGGGCCGCATTGCGCCCAGACGAACCAAAGATGCTGGACAAGAAACCACCACCGCCATTGCTCGGCGCGCTGCCGGCACGGGCGGCCTCGGCCTGGGCACGGGCCTGCTTCAGTTCGGCTTCCAGTTGCTTGTTCTGCTCGTCGAGGCGCTTGATCGCTGCCTCCTGCACCAGGATCGCCTGGGCCATGTAATAAGGCGCCGCCGGCTGCTGACGCACATGCGCCTCGATGCATGCCTGGGCCTGCGCATCGCGTGGCTGGCTCGGGTCCTCGGCTTGCTTGAGGCGGCCGAACAGGCCGTCGATCAGGGTTTGTTCTTCAGTATT
Source organism: Pseudomonas shirazica (assembly GCF_015168335.1). Taxonomy (NCBI): domain Bacteria; kingdom Pseudomonadati; phylum Pseudomonadota; class Gammaproteobacteria; order Pseudomonadales; family Pseudomonadaceae; genus Pseudomonas; species Pseudomonas shirazica. The sequence goes on along the minus strand of NZ_CP063456.1, from coordinate 156,795 downwards.
CATGGGGCGACCTCGTGGGGTAGCGGACAACGGACAGCGTCAAAGATGGGGCGTACAGGCGTGGGATTCAATCACCGGCGGCGTGAAACTTTTTTCAGCAAGTGACAGCCCCAGGCCTGCTTTGGGCTAAAGTTATGCCCCTGTTTTTACTGCCATGCGATGTAGACTGATGAATCCGCTGAGCGTCCTGCGCGACTCCCTGTACTTCTTCCGCCGCCACCTGCCGAGCATCCTCCAGCTGTGCCTGCCGCTGGTGGTGCTGGAAGCCTTGCTCACCCAGCTGCTGTACCGGCAGATGGGCGACCAGGCATCGCCGGCCTACGGCATGCTGATCAGCCTGCTGTTCTACCCGCTGTACAGCGCCGCGCTGATCCTGTACCTCGACACCCGCAGCAACGGCCAGGAAATCGCCAAGCGCGACCTGTTCGCCCGCGCCGTGCAACTGTGGCCGCAGCTGGCCCTGCTGATCCTGATCAGCTCGCTGCTGATCATGGCCGGCCTGGCGCTGTTCATCTTTCCGGGCGTGTGGATCATGATCAACCTTGTGTTCGCCGAGTACCTGCTGGTGCTGCGCGGCCTGCCGGTGGTGCAGTCGATGCGCGAGAGCGCACGCATGACCACCGGCCACTTCATGCGCATCATGATCTGTGTCGTAGGTGTGCTGGCGCCGATCTGGCTGATCGACGGCCTGCTGCTGATGGCCTTCCCCGAGCCATCGCCTGGCATGGAGCTGGCCATGGACAGCCTCAGCGGCTTCCTGCAGTTGTTCAGCACCGTGGTGCTGTACCGCCTGTTCATGTTGCTGGAAGGCGAAGCCGGGGCGTGATGCCCAGGCTCATCGCTTGACCGGAAAACGCTGTTGTCACGTCCCTCGAGGCTTGGCCCGAGCGGTGGCTTCGGCCACAAGCGGATCATCCGGCCAGTAATGCTTCGGATAACGCCCCTTCAGATCCTTCTTCACCTCGGCATAGGTCGTACGCCAGAAATTGGCCAGGTCCTGGGTCACCTGCACCGGGCGGCGTGCCGGTGACAGCAGGTGCAACTTGACCTGCTGGCGGCCATTGGCGATGCGTGGAGTTTCGGCCAGGCCGAACAGCTCTTGCAGGCGCACCGCGAGGATCGGCGGGTTTTCGCTGTAGTCCAGGCGGATGTTCGAGCCGGACGGTACCGCCAGGTGCGCGGGGGCCTGCTCCTCCAGGCGCTGCGGCAGCGGCCAGGGCAACAGGTTGCGCAGCATCGACGGTAAGTCCAGTGCGGCGAAATGGCTGAGGCGCGACACCTTGCCCAGGTAGGGCTGCAACCAGTCTTCCAGGCTGGCGAGCAAGGCCTCGTCAGCCAGGTCGGGCCATTCGCTGTGGCCGTCTTTGGCCAGGTCCAGTTGACGCAGCAAGGCCACGCGCGCCTGCCATTGCCGCAGCTCGGGGGTCCAGGTCAGCAGGTTCAGGCCTTTGCGCCGGACCAGCCCAAGCAGTGCGCGAGCCCGCGCTTCGTCATCCAGGCCGGGCAGCGGTTCGCGGCTGAGCACCAGCTCGCCGACTTTGACCTGACGTTCTGCGCGCAACACCTGCTCGCGTTCGTCCCAATCGAGGATATCGACCCGCTCGACCTGCTCGGCCAGCACGCCCTCGAACAGCGCCGGATCGAACTCGGCGGCCAGATAGATGCGTTCTTCGCGCTGGCCCTGGCGGCTACCCAGGTCGGCGATCACCAGCCACGGGCACTTCATCAGTGCATCGACTTCGGCAAACAGCGCCGCCCGGCCGTTGGCCAGCCGGTATTCCGCACCGCCCTCGCGGCGCTGCTGGGCGACGCGGTCGGGGTAGGCCAGCGCCAGCAGCGCGCCCAGCCAGCGCGGGTGATCGGGGTCCGCAACCGGCACGCCTGGTTTGCCACGCAGCATGCCACGGTACTGGCGGGACAATTGGCGCGCACGCTGCACACCACCGTGGCTGCCACGGGCGGTCCTGCTCTCGCCACTGACCAGCGCCAGCCGGCTGTGCAAGTCGGCGCCACCGCCGCGCTGGATATCCCGCTCGCCCAGCAGCGCAGCCACATCACAGGCCATCTGTGCCAGGCCCAGGTCCTGGCCGCGCAACAGCAAATGCGCAATACGTGGATGCGCGGGCAGCTCGGCCATGGCCAGGCCGTGTTCGCTGAGGTTGTCACGGCTGCCGGGCTTGAAGGCATTGAGCCGTGCCAGCAGGTCCTGGGCCTGGGTGAAGGCTGCAGTGGGGGGCTGGTCGAGCCAGCGCAACTGCTCGGGCGTAACGCCCCAGCGTGCCAGTTGCAGGGCCAGGCCGGCCAGGTCGGCCTGCATGATCTCGGCGCTGCCGTGGGCGGCCAGCTGGTCATGTTGGGCCTCGGACCAAAGGCGATAACATACGCCGGGTTCCAGGCGGCCGGCGCGACCGGCGCGCTGGGTAGCACTGGCGCGGGAGATGCGCTGGGTGTCCAGGCGGGTCATGCCGCTGCCGGGGTCGAAACGCGGTACCCGGGCCAGGCCTGCGTCGATCACCACGCGCACGCCGTCGATGGTCAGGCTGGTCTCGGCAATGTTGGTGGCCAGCACCACCTTGCGCAGGCCCTTGGGCGCCGGGTCGATGGCCGCACGTTGGGCGTCGAGATCGAGCTCGCCATGCAGCGGGCAGAGCAGGACCTCGGGACGCTCGCCCAACGCTTCCTGCAGGCTCTGGTGCACCCGGCGGATCTCGGCCTGACCCGGCAGGAATACCAGCAAACTGCCGGTCTGGTCAGCCAGTGCCTGCAACACGCTGTCCACTACCCGAGGCTCGATGAACTCACCCGGCTGGAAAGGCCGCCCCCAACGGATGTCGACGGGGTACATGCGGCCTTCGCTGCTCACCACCGGGGCATCATTCAGCAGCCGCGAAAGGCGCTCGCCCTCCAAGGTCGCGGACATCAGCAAAACCTTCAGCGGCGGGTCGTCCCGCAGCAACTCCCGGCCATTCAGGCTCAATGCCAGGGCCAGGTCGGCATCAAGGCTGCGCTCGTGAAATTCGTCGAAAATCACCAGCCCCACACCCTCCAGCGCCGGGTCGGCCTGCAGGCGGCGGGTGAGGATGCCTTCGGTCACTACCTCGATGCGGGTTTTCGGCCCGACCTTGCTGTCCAGGCGGATGCGATAGCCCACGGTCTCGCCGACCTTTTCGCCCAGCTCGCTGGCCAGGCGCTCGGCCGCAGCCCGCGCTGCCAGGCGGCGGGGCTCGAGCATGAGAATGCTCTGCCCGGCCAGCCACGGCTCGTTGAGCAGCGCCAGCGGCACGCGGGTGGTCTTGCCCGCGCCAGGTGGCGCCTCGAGCACCGCTTCGTCACGGTTTTCCAGGGCCTGGCGCAGGGCGGGCAAGACAGCATCGATCGGTAATGAAATCATGGTGGTCCTCGAACAGTCCCGCGAGTATAACGGCGAACCCAGCCTGCTCTATCATGGTCTTAGCTTCAGGTGCAGGCGCTTCGCTTGCCCTGCTGGATACCTTTTCGGAGATTTACATGCGCATCCCAACCCGCGTCATCGGTGGCGCCCTCATCGTCACCTTGCTGACCCAACTGACCGCCTGCGGCACCATTCTCTACCCGGAACGGCGCGGCCAGATCGGCGGCAAGATCGACCCAGTGGTTGCCGCAATGGATGCGATCGGCATCCTGTTCTACGTGATCCCGGGGCTGATCGCCTTCGGTATCGACTTTGCCACGGGCGCCATCTATTACTCGGGCGGGCGATCCGCCCAGGTTGACCCGGTCAAACTGCGCGAGGCCGTGAGCCCCGATGGCAAGGTCGACAACCTGAAGTTGCAGGCCATTCTGGAAAGCGAACTGGGCCAGCGCCTGCCGCTGAACGACCCACGGCTGATCCAGCATCGCGGCAGCATCGAGCAGTTGGCCAGCCTGGGCCTGGTGCCGGCAGCCTGAAGCACAAGGACACTGCCCACGGATGATGACCACCTCGGCTGAACACCAGCGCCTGCTACGCCTGGCCACGCGCGCATCGCTGGCGGTGGCCAGTATCCTGGTCCTGAGCAAGGCGCTGGCCTGGTGGCTGAGCGGCTCGGTCAGCCTGCTGGCCGGGCTGACCGACTCGGCACTGGATGCCGTTGCGTCGTTCCTCAACCTGCTCGCCGTGCACTATGCCCTGCGCCCGGCCGACGACGACCACCGATTCGGCCATGGCAAGGCCGAAGCCCTGGCCGGTATGGCGCAGGCGCTGTTCATCGGGGTCAGTGCGGTGCTGATCGGGGTGCAGGCGGTTGAACGCCTGCACACCCCGCAACCCTTGGGCGATACCGCCGTCGGTATCGGGGTAATGCTGCTGTCGCTGGTGCTGACCCTTGCCCTGCTGGCACTGCAACACAAGGTCATCCGCCTGACCGGCTCCACGGCGGTGCGGGCCGACTCCCTGCATTACCGCTCGGACCTGCTGCTCAACAGCAGCATCCTGCTGGCCCTGCTGCTGGCACGCTTTGGCTGGCCGCAGCTGGATGCGCTGTTCGGCCTGGGCATCGCTGTCTATATCCTTTGGAGCGCGCTGCAGATCGCACGGGAAAGCACGGCCATCCTGATGGATCAGGAACTGCCCGGCGATGTCGGCGAGGCCATGGCTGCGCTGGTGCTGGCCATTCCTGGGGTCAAAGGCGTGCACGACCTGCGTACACGGGTGTCGGGCAACCAGTGGTTCGTGCAGTTGCATCTGGAGATGCCGGGGCAGTTGCCGCTGCATGAGGCGCATGCCTTGTGCGTGGAGGCCTCGAAGGTGATCCGCCAGCGTTATCCACAGGCGGATGTGATGGTGCACGCGGATCCGGTGTGAACCTGCAAGGGCCCTATCGCCGGCAAGCCAGCTCCCACAAGAACCGCACCGGCCTGAAGGCATGCGCAATACCAGTGGGAGCTGGCTTGCCAGCGATAGGGCCGGGACAGGCAGTTCCAACAGGCACTACACATGGCTTCAGGCCGGTGCAGTTCCTGTGGGAGCTGGCTTGCCGGCGATAGGGCCGGGACAGGCAGCACATCTGGCTCAGTTGATGCTGTAGCCTCGGCCGCTGAAACAAGCGCCCAGCGCCCGCCGGTAGTTGTCCGCCACATTGGCCGGCGGCGCATAAGCCGCCGTCGCCGGGTCGAAGCCTGACTGGCTCACCGCCCAGCGGTGGCACTGGTAACGGTCCTGGTCCTGCTGCTCCTGCCCTTGCCCATACATCGGGTAGGCCACCACGTCATACCCACCGCCTACAGGTGCCGGCGCCGCAACCGGCGGGTTGACCACCACGTACTCGCGGCTGTCGGCCAGGTACTGGTAATAGGTATCGGCCACCAGGAAGAACAGCGCCCCGCCCAACCAGACTTCCCGCGCATAAGGCGGCAGGTAGTCGACCCGCACGCCGTAGGGCGGGCTCACCACGACATAACGGCCACCATGGGGGCGATACCAGTAACCACCGGAGTAGAAGTAGTCATCGCCACGGTAGGGCACTTTCCAGTAGCGGTCCGGGAAATGATCGATGGTGTGCCCCGGGCGATACTGCGGCCCCGGCCCCCAGCCATTGCCATGACCATCCGGGCGCCCTTGCCAGTCACCGCCGGGCCGTTGCCCCGGGCCACCGGCTTCCCCATGGCGGTTATCGCCATGACGGCGGGGAATATCCTGGTAATAGCCCTGTCGTGGCGGCTGGGTCTGCTGCACTTCGTCACGCGAATTGAGCGAGCGGCCCGGCGCCCCCTCGCCCGGCCCTTCGGCCATGGCCCCAAGGCTGATGCTCAACCCCAACACACCAACACCTGCCAACTGCCAGATGCGCGACTTCATGCTGTTCCTCTCGGTAGAAAATACGGCAACCACAGCCAGTCTACCGCGCCTGTCACGCACGCCAATTAAATTCCGGACATGAAAAAAGGGAGGCCACAGGGCCTCCCTTCAGGAATTGTCGTCCGTGCTCGGCACTTGTGGCGCCGGCTCACCTCACACCGTCTTCTGGAAGGTATGTAGCCCGGGGGCCTGCAGATCCTGTTGGATGGCTGGCCGCGACCGCCCGCCTAGGGCGCGTCGCCGTGGACTGATGTCCGGGCAGTGATTCTGTGGATAAAGATACCGGACAGGTTGCGACAGATGATTGCGAAGATTGCTCAGATAAATAGCACTTGCGCAATTTTTCACCCTGGATTGATAATTCATCGCAATCTGAACAGAAAAGGCATAACCCATGAGCAAACTTGACCGCTACGACCTGAGTATCCTCGCCGAATTGCAGCGCGATGCGCGCATTTCCAACCAGGAACTGGCCGAACGCATCGGCCTGTCGCCTTCGCCATGCTCTCGTCGGGTCAAGCAACTGGAGGACGATGGCTACATCTCGCGCCAGGTAGCCCTGCTCGACCGCAAGAAGCTGGGCCTGAGCCTGACTGCCTACGTGCTGATCGGCATGGACCGCCACACCCCGGAACGTTTCGAAACCTTCGAGGCGGCCATCCGCAACCTGCCACAGGTGCTCGAATGCAGCCTGGTCACCGGCATGGATGCCGACTACCAGCTGAAGGTGGTGGTGCCCGACATGGACCACTACCAGAAACTGCTGCTAGGCAGCCTGACCCGCATTGAAGGCGTCACCAGCGTGCGTTCGAGCTTCGTGCTGAACCAGGTGCTGGCCAGCACCGAGCTGCCCTTGACCCACCTGCGTTAATTGCCTGCGCCAGCAGGCGTATAATCGGACGCTCAACCCGCCTGGAGAACACCGATGGATCCCGCCGTATTCGAAGAGTGGATGATGATCATCCTGGTCACCGTGTTGATCGGTTTCATGGGTTTCATCGTCTGGGACCTGGCGAAAAAGTCCAAGGCCGGGCGGTTCGGGACGCTGATCCTGTTCTTCGTACTGGGGCTGGGGGTGTTGGCCTTTATCATCAAGAGCGTGGTGGTGGGGTTTCTCGAAGGGGTGTAAGGCTCAAGAAAGCCGGGAGCGCTTTGCGCTCCTTTCGCGACACAAGGCCGCTCCTACAGGGATCGCACAATGCCTGAGTTCGCGCTGCACCTGTAGGAGCGGCCTTGTGTCGCGATGGGCTGCAAAGCGGCCCCCGCTAGCGCTGCAACTTCGCCGGGACTTCGCGCCAGCAGCCCTGTTCCAACCCATCCAGCGCCCAGTCGCCAATCCGCACCCGCACCAGGCGCAAGGTCGGCAACCCCACCGCCGCCGTCATCCGCCGCACCTGGCGGTTACGCCCTTCGCGAATAACCAGCTCCAGCCAGCTGGTCGGCACGCTCTTGCGAAAACGCACCGGCGGGTTGCGCGGCCACAGCTCGGGCTCGTCCAGGTGCCGCGCCTCGGCCGGCAAGGTCGGCCCATCGTTCAGTTCCACGCCATCGCGCAAGCGCTGCAACTGCTCCTCGCTCGGCTCCCCCTCCACCTGAACCCAGTAAGTCTTGGCCAGCTTGTGCTTCGGGTCGGCAATGCGCGCCTGCAGGCCGCCATCGTTGGTCAGCAGCAACAGGCCTTCACTGTCGCGGTCCAGCCGCCCGGCCGGGTACACGCCGGGGATGTCGATGTAGTCCTTGAGCGTCGCGCGCCCGTCGCCGTCGCTGAACTGGGTCAGCACGTCGAACGGTTTGTTGAACAGGATCAGGCGCGGCTCGGCCGGTGGCGCCTTGGGCTGGCGACGCGGGCCTGCGGCAGGCCGCGCCTGGGGGCGGCGCGGCTTGGAACGGGGTGGCAGTGACATGGATCCTCAGCGGAACGGCGGCTCATCGAAACTGCGCAGTTTACGCGAGTGCAGCGAGTTGAGCTCGGTGCGCAGCAAGTCGAGGGCGGCAATGCCGATCTTCAGATGCTGGCTGACCGCCCGGTTATAGAAGGCGTTGGCCGAACCCGGCAGCTTGATCTCGCTGTGCAGCGGTTTGTCGGACACACACAGCAAGGTGCCGTACGGCACGCGCAAGCGGTAACCCTGGGCGGCAATGGTACCGCTTTCCATGTCCACCGCCACGGCACGCGAGAGGTTGATCAGCGGCCGCTCCTGGGCCCAGCGCAGCTCCCAGTTGCGGTCGTCGTAGGTCAGCACGGTGCCGGTGCGCAGGCGCTTCTTCAGCTGTTCGCCACGCTCGCCGGTGACCTGCGCGGCGGCTTCCTGCAAGGCCAGCTGCACTTCGGCCAGGGCCGGAATCGGGATGTTCGGCGGCACCACCCGGTCAAGAATGCCGTCACGGCGCATGTAGGCGTGTGCCAGCACATAATCGCCGATGGTCTGCGACTGCCGCAGGCCGCCGCAGTGGCCGATCATCAGCCAGCAGTGCGGGCGCAGCACGGCCAGGTGGTCGGTGATGTTCTTGGCATTGGACGGGCCGACGCCGATGTTGACCAGCGTGACGCCGTCGCCATCAGCGGCGATCAGGTGGTACGCCGGCATCTGGTAGCGGTGCCAGACCACGCTTGCCACCAGGGCCTGGGTTTCACCGTGGTCCATGCCCTTTTCGATCACCACGTTGCCCGGCAGCACCATGCGCACGAAGCGTGGGTCGTCACGCAACTGGTCGAGGCCGTGGCTGATGAACTGGTCGACATAGCGGTGATAGTTGGTCAACAGGATCCATGGCTGCACATGGCGCCAGTCGCTGCCGGTGTAGTGCACCAGACGGCGCAGCGAGAAGTCGACCCGCGCGGCATCGAACAGCGCCAGCGGCAGAGTCTCGGCACTGCCCCAGTCATACAGGCCGTCGGCGATGTTGTCGGTCGCAGCCGACAGGTCGGTGCTGGGGAACACCCGCGCCAGCTGCGCGGCGGTGATGCCGCTGCCGGCCAGTTCGTCGCCCTGGTCGACCACGTAGGGGTAAGGGATGTTCTGTTCACTGACGCCGACCTCTACCGTGACGGTGTAGTCGTGCATCAGCGGGCGCAGTTGCTCCAGCAGGTAGCCACGGAAAGCAGCCGGCTGGGTGATGGTGACGCTGTAGGTACCGGCCACCTGGACCTTGGCGTAGGCCCGCGTGGTAGCGGCGACTTCACCATGGCTGTAATAGGTCAGGCGCAGCGCCGGGTAGCGGAACAGGTCGCGCTCTTCGGCGCCCGGCTCGGTACGGTCCTTCAGGTAACGCTTGAGGGCCTGGCTAAGGGCCCCGGTGGCCTGGTCATGCAGGGCCGCCAGACGGTCGACGGCCTGTTCGGGGGTATCAACGACTACAAAAGCTTGGCTCACACTGTGCTTCCTGTCTGGACATGCATGTGAACCATCTTGCCTGCCTTCTTGGCTAAATACACCCCCATTGATCGGTGTTAATCAGCAGGCCTGCGCTGGTCCCTGTAGGAGCGGCCTTGTGTCGCGATAGGGCTGCAAAGCAGCCCCGGCAATTTGTGCATCTGCGCTGATCCCCTGGGGCTGCTTCGCAGCCCTATCGCGACACAAGGCCGCTCCTACAGGTCCTGTGTTGGCGTAGCCCTGGCCACCAATGCCTCCACATCCACACCCCGCGGCAACGCCCCGTACACGCGCCCGCCCCCCGTCAAGCGGCTGTCGATAAACGCATCACTGACCACCGCATTGCCCGCCTCCAGCAATAGTTTGGCCTGCAGCGCCAGGGCAATATCCTCGGTCAGCTGCCGCGCGCGGTACTGCATGTCGCCAGTGTCGGCAAACGCCCCCTTGAGGTTGCCGATGTGCGCCGCCAGGCGCGGGTCCCCGTGCCCATCGCCCAGCTCGGCAAACAGCGCATCGAGCACCCCCGGCTCCTTGGACAAGGCCCGCAGCACGTCCAGGCACTGCACATTGCCCGAGCCTTCCCAGGTGGAGTTGACCGGCGCTTCGCGGTACAGCCGTGGCAGGATGCTGTCTTCCACATAACCCGCCCCGCCCAGGCACTCGGCGGCCTCGTTGATCATGGCCGGGGCGCGCTTGCAGATCCAGTACTTGCCCACCGCCGTGACCAGCCGGGCGAAATGCGCCTGCTGCGGGTCTTCCAGCTGCTCCAGCGCCTGCCCCATGCGCAGGCTCAGGGCCAGCGCGGCCTCGCTTTCCAACGCCAGGTCGGCCAGCACGTTCTGCATCAACGGCTGCTCGCTCAGCAGCCGCCCGCCGACCTTGCGGTGCGCGCAATGGTGGGTCGCCTGGGTCAGCGCCTGGCGCATCAGGGCGCTGGAGCCGACCATGCAGTCGAAGCGCGTCATGGCCACCATTTCGATGATGGTCGGCACGCCCCGCCCTTCTTCCCCGACCATCCAAGCCAGGGCACCGCGGAATTCCACCTCGCTGGAGGCGTTGGAACTGTTGCCCAGCTTGTTCTTCAGGCGCTGGATATAGAACTGGTTACGGCTGTCATCCGGGCGGTGACGCGGCAGCAGGAAGCAGCTCAGGCCTTTTTCGGTCTGGGCCAGGGTCAGGAAGGCATCGCACATCGGCGCCGAGCAGAACCACTTGTGCCCAACCAGTTCGTAGGCCTGGCCCGGGCCTGCGGCGCCGACTGGATAAGCCCGGGTGGTGTTGGCCCGTACATCGGTGCCGCCCTGCTTCTCGGTCATGGCCATGCCCAGGGTGACTCCGGCCTTGTGACGGTCGCCGACGTTACGCGGGTCGTACTCGCAGGCGAGGATTTTCGGCAGCCAGTATTCGGCCAGTTCGGGTTGCAGCCGCAGCGCTGGCACGGCGGCGAAGGTCATGGTCAGCGGGCAGCCGGTACCGGCCTCGGCCTGGCTGTGCAGATAGGTCATCGAAGCCCGTGCCACATGGGCGCCTGGGCGGGGTTCGGCCCATGGCAGCGACGGCAGGCCGTGCTCGACGGCGGTGCGCATCAGTTCGTGGTAGGCGGGGTGGAACTCGACCAGGTCGATGCGATGGCCGTAGCGGTCGTGGCTACTGAACTCCGGCTTGTGCGCATTGGCCAGAAAGCCCGCCTGCATCAGCGGGCCGCCGGCCAGTGCCCCGTAGGCATCGATCCGCGATTCGGCCCAACCCGCACCGAAACGCCGCGACCATTCCTGTAGCGGAAGGTCGAGACGGTACAGGTTGGCACCGTCGAGGGGCGGTGGCTGGTTGGTGACTTCGTGGGTTTCAGCGTACTGGTGCAGGTTCATCGGGGGCTCCTGGATCCGGGTAGCTTGAGAGCCCCAGTGAAGCACTCCCCGTGGGTCAGTCAAAGTGACATTAATGACTAAACATGTGGTGGGGGGCGCATATGTTGAGGATGCAGCGGGGCTGAGAGGTGTTTGCCACAACCAAATGCCATGCCTTCACAGCGACTGCCGCGCCTGCAGTATGTGCGGGCTCATCTGCACCTGCGCAATAGCCATGTTCAAACTCAACTCGAAGCGGCTGCCCAACCCCCGCGTCGATTCATGCGACAACTTCGCCCCCAGCAACTCCCCCATCTGCCGACAAATCGACAAACCAATCCCCAGCCCGCCATAACGCCGGGTCATCGAGCCATCGACCTGGAAGAAGCGCTGGTACAGGGTCGCCTGATCGAGATCATCGAAGCCGATACCGCTGTCGCTGACCATGAAGGTCAGCGCCAGGTCGTCCGGCCCCACCCGGCGCCCGCGCACCTGGATCATCACCCCGCCCTGGTGGGTGAACTTCAAACCGTTGTCCACCAGGCACCCCAGGCAGCGGGCCAGCTTCTGAGCATCGCCCTGCAACCCGTCCGGCACATCGGCCGGGATGTCCAGGCTCAGGTACAAGCCTTTGCCCAAAGCCTGCCCGGCATAACCGGCACGTACGCCCTGCAGCAGGTCACGCAGGCTGAATGGCGCCGGCTGCGCGCGCAGGCGGCCGGCCTGTAGTTCGGAGAGGGTAAGTATGGCATCGACCATATCCATCATGCCCTGGGCCGAGCCCACCGCCGTGCGGTGGTACTGGGCCATCTCGGCCTCCATCGGCAGGGTATGCATCAGCTCCAGCGAGCCGATAACGCCATTCATCGGCGTGCGCAGCTCATGGGTAACGCTGGCCAGGAATTCGTCTTTCAGCCGGTTGCTCCTGGCCAGTTGCAGGTTCAGTTGCTCCAGCGTGCGCCCGGTTTCACGCAAGGCCTGCGCCTGCTGCTCGCGCAGGCTGTTGATGCGGTCAGCCAGCGCCAGCGACAGCAAGGCAACCTCGAGCGCCGACCCCAGCTGGCTGGCATACATGGTGATGAACACGTTCGGCAGGTAGCCCAACACCATCAGGGTGTTGACCAGCCCACCGAGCAGGAACGCAGTCCAGGCGATGATGAACCAGCGTGCCACGCGCAAGCCACGCCACCAGGCATACAGCCCGGCAGCGAAGATGCTCACGGTAAACAGCAACGCCAGCACCGTGGCCATGCGCAAAGCGACACCGTAGCGCATGGTCACCGCCAGCACCATGACCAGCGCGCCACCCAGCATCAGCAACTGCAGCAGCCGATCGAAAGCACGGCTGATGCTGCCAAGTTGCAGGAAATGCCGGGCGAACTGGCAACCGAACAGGCCTGCGGAACCGATGAACAATGGCGTCGAGGCATTTGCCCACCACGGGCTGTCCGGCCAGAAGTAGGCCACACCGGCGCCATTAACCGACACCTGGTAAAAGCCGAACGAGGCGATATAGAGGATGTAGTAGAGGTAGCTGACGTCGCGCACGCTGAGGTAGATGAACAGGTTGTACACCAGCATCACCAGCAACACGCCGTAGATCATCCCCAGCACATACAGGCGCGTGGGCTGCTCCTCCATGTAGGCCTGGGCAGACCAAAGCGCCAGCGGCGCCTGCACCGAGCCCTGGCTGTGCAGGCGCAGGTAGGCGGTGGTCACCTGGCCAGGCTGCAGCTGCAGTTCGAACAGATAGTTGTTCTGCAGTATTTGACGGCTGTGGTAGGGCAAGGCGTCGCCGGTGCGCCGGGCCAGGCGGTAACTGCCGCTGCCGTCGGGCAGGTAGAGCTCGAGGTGATCCAGCGGCGGGTAGGCCAACTCCAGCAGCCATTGCCGTGGGGCGGCGTCAGGCGCGGCGACAGGGCGCAGTTCGACCTTGAGCCAGAACACCGAGGTGGAATAACCGGCGTTCAACACGTCTTTGTGGTGGGGGCGAAAATGCTTGGCGAAATCAGGGGCACTGACCTGGGTGATGCTGGCACTGCCATCAGGGTCTTCATAAACCTGCATGGCCTTGCCCAGCGGAAGATGCCGGGTAGCTGCGTCGAAATCGACTGCCCCGGCCAGCACGGGCAGCAAGCCCAGAAGCACAATCAGCAAATAGCGCATACAGCCCCAGCATGGCCTGTCCAGTCGAGTCGCGGTTGCCTCCCATCCGTTTGAGACGACACGATCCGGCAGAACCCGTTTGTAGAGTTATCCGAGCACTCTAGCATAGCTTCGCAAGCTGGCAATCGACCATATCCAATCACAAAGAAAAGGCTCTAAATCAATGCTTTCAGAAATTCAACCGGCAAAAATCTGACCTTATGATCAACAAAACTCATTTGTAGGACGATCCGCCCAAACAGGATTGGTGGTAAGCTCGCCGACCATGAATATCTACAGCTCCCGCCCCGTTGTCCTCTGTCTCTCCGGCCACGACCCCAGTGGCGGCGCCGGCCTGCAGGCAGATATCGAAGCCCTGATCGCCCAAGGCTGTCACGCCGCACCCGCAGTGACCGCCCTGACCGTGCAGGATACCGTCAACGTTTCCGACTTCCGCGTGCTCGACCGCGAGTGGGTGCTGGCCCAGGCCAACGCAGTGCTGGCCGACTCTACGGTGGCCGCCGTCAAGCTCGGCATGCTCGGTTCGATCGAAATGGTCGACACCGTCGCCGAACTGCTGGCCGCCCACCCGCACCTGCCACTGGTCTGCGACCCAGTGCTGCGTGCCGGTGGTGGTGGCCGCCTGGGCAAGGACGAAGTGGGCTACGCCCTGCGCGAACGCCTGCTGCCGCTGGCGACCATCGCCACGCCGAACCTGCCCGAAGCCCGCATCCTTGCCGAACTGCCCGAAGGCACTGCCGACGAGTGTGCCGAGAAACTGTTGCCGTTCTGTAGACACCTGCTGATTACCGGCGGTCACGGCGACGAAGACGAAATTCACAACCGCCTGTACAGCCGCGACGGCCAGCACCACACCTGGACCTGCCAGCGCCTGCCGGGCAGCTACCACGGCTCGGGCTGCACCCTGGCCAGCGCCCTGGCCGGCCGCCTGGCCCTTGGCGAGCAGCTGGAAAGCGCCGTCCGCAGCGCCCTGGACTACACCTGGCGCACCCTGCGTGACGCCGAACAGCTGGGCAAGGGCCAGTTCGTGCCGCGCCGCCTGCCGCTGGATTTCTGCTCCTGACACGAGGCCTCCAATGAAGCTACGCGGTCTGTACGCCATCACCGACAGCCAGCTGCTCGCTGGCCGTTTCCTGTCCCATGTCGAGGCGGCACTCGAAGGCGGCGTATGCCTGCTGCAGTACCGCGACAAAAGTGACGACGCGGCACGCCGCCTGCGCGAAGCTGAAGGGCTTATGCAGCTCTGCGAGCGCTACGGCACTCAGCTGATCATCAACGACGACGCCGAACTGGCCGCGCGCCTGGGCGTCGGCGTGCACCTGGGCCAGACCGACGGCCCGCTGACCCCGGCCCGCGCATTGCTCGGCCGCCAGGCAATCATCGGCTCCACCTGCCACGCCAGCCTCGAGCTGGCCGCGCAGGCTGCCAGCGAAGGCGCCAGCTACGTGGCCTTTGGCCGCTTCTTCAATTCCGTCACCAAGCCGGGTGCACCCGCTGCCAACATCGAACTGCTGGAGCAGGCCCGCGCCCAGGTGAAACTGCCGATCGCGGTGATCGGCGGCATTACCCTCGACAACGCCGCCCCGCTGGTCGCCCATGGCGCCGACCTGCTGGCGGTGATCCACGGCCTGTTCGGTGCCGACAGCGCTCAGGAAGTCACCCGCCGCGCCCGCGCCTTCAACGCCTTGTTCGCATCCTGATTCGAGAGAACCCCCATGTCCCGTTCCGAAGCCCTGTTCGCCCAAGCCCAGAAGCACATCCCCGGTGGCGTCAACTCACCGGTCCGCGCTTTCAAGAGCGTTGGCGGCACGCCGCTGTTCTTCAAGCATGCCGAAGGCGCCTACGTCGTTGACGAGGATGACAAGCGCTACGTCGACTACGTCGGCTCCTGGGGCCCGATGATCCTCGGCCACGGCCACCCGGAGGTACTGGACTCGGTACGCAGGCAGCTGGAGCACGGCCTGTCCTATGGCGCCCCGACCGCCATGGAAACCGAGATGGCCGACCTGGTCTGCTCGCTGGTGCCATCCATGGAGATGGTGCGCATGGTCAGCTCGGGCACCGAAGCCACCATGAGCGCCATCCGCCTGGCCCGTGGCTACACCGGCCGTGACGCCATCATCAAGTTCGAAGGCTGCTACCACGGCCACTCCGACAGCCTGCTGGTAAAAGCCGGCTCCGGCCTGCTGACCCAGGGCGTGCCAAGCTCGGCGGGCGTGCCGGCGGACTTCGCCAAGCACACCCTGACCCTGCCGTTCAACGACATAGCCGCCGTCGAGAAAACCCTGGCCGAAGTCGGCCAGACCGTAGCCTGCATCATCGTCGAGCCGGTAGCCGGCAACATGAACTGCGTACCGCCGGCGCCAGGCTTCCTCGAAGGCCTGCGCGAGCAGTGCGACAAGCACGGCGTGGTGTTGATCTTCGACGAAGTGATGACCGGTTTCCGCGTTTCGCTCGGCGGCGCCCAGGGCCACTACGGCATCAAGCCGGACCTGTCGACCTTCGGCAAGATCGTCGGCGGCGGCATGCCGGTCGGCTGCTTCGGCGGCAAGCGTGAAATCATGGGCTGCATCGCCCCGCTCGGCCCGGTCTACCAGGCCGGTACCCTATCGGGTAACCCGCTGGCCATGGCCGCCGGCCTGACCACCCTGAAGCTGATCAGCCGCCCGGGCTTCCACGCCGAGCTGACCGACTACACCAGCCGCATGCTCGACGGCCTGCAACAGCGCGCCGATGCCGCTGGCGTGCCGTTCGTCACCACCCAGGCCGGAGCCATGTTCGGCCTGTACTTCAGCGGTGCCGACGACATCGTCACCTTCGAAGACGTGATGGCCAGCGATGCCGAGCGCTTCAAGCGCTTCTTCCACCTGATGCTCGATGGTGGCGTGTACCTGGCGCCGAGCGCGTTCGAGGCCGGCTTCACCTCCATCGCCCATGGCGACAAGGAGCTGCAGATCACCCTGGATGCGGCTGAAAAGGCCTTTGCAGCCCTGAAATAGCGCGCAGCACCGCGCTTTTGTGGGAGCGGCCTTGTGTCGCGAAAGGGCCGCAAAGCGCCCCCAGCACTTCAGCAGTAATGCACAGATTGCTGGGGCTGCTTCGCAGCCCTTTCGCGACACAAGGCCGCTCCCACAGAGGCCGGCACAGGCAACAAATACCCATGCACAATCAGCTGACTTCCCCAACCAAGCAGAAATTCGAGTAAAACTTTGTAAGGTTGGCGCTGCTTATCCCATAATGTGCCACCAGAGACATTGGCCGCAGCTTTGCAGAGGTAAGTCGATCCCCATGAACCGCACCGGCCGCGCCCTGACCCTGGGCTGCCTGTTGCTTCTTCAGCCCCTGCTGGCCCTGGCGGAGGGCGGTAACTCGTTGCTGATTCCGGCGACGGGCCGCTGCACCTTGAATGTCCAGCCTGAAGACCTGGCAAACGCCCTCAAGGCTTGTGAGCAGACGGCAACGGCGGGGGATGCCCAGGCGCAATTCGAACTGGGCGAGTACTACTACACGCAAACGCCGAAAAACCTGGGCAAAGCCCTGAACTGGTTCGAAAAGGCCTCGCTGCAAGGCCATGCCGAGGCCCAGTATCGCCTGGGCGCCATGTTCTTCCGTGGCGAAGGGGTCAAGGCCAACAATGTGCAGGCCTACATCCTGCTGAAGATGGCCGCGGTCAACGGCGCCGAGGATGCGCTGGACATGGCCGACGAAGTGACCGAGCAAATGCCCCGCGACGAGCTGGAGCATGCCACCCAGGTGCTTGGCCAGATCTTCCGCAAGTACCTGCTGGAACTGCAGAACGCCGAAGGGCGCACGCCGTTCTCGCCACTCCCCTGAGGGTTACTTTTCCGGCATCGGCATGGGGAACGGCATCACGTTGCCGCCGCCCTTGGCTTCGCTGATCTTCGCCGTACCCAGGCGCTCCACCTCGTCTATGCGCACGATCGAGTGCATCGGCACGAAACTGCGGATCACCCCATCGAACTGGCTCTTGAGCTTCTCCTCGCTCGGGTCCACCACCAGCTGCGAACGCTCGCCGAACACGAACTCCTCGATTTCCAGGAACCCCCACAGGTCGCTCTGGTAGATCTGCTTGGCATACATCTCGAAGACCTGCCCCTGGTTGAGGAAGATCACTTTATAGATGGCAGGTTCGCGTTTGCTCATGTTCGTCGGGATAACACATGCGTAAGAAAAGACGGGCATCATAGCAGACAGGTTTGCTGATCTGTGTTGCCTGTCCCGGCCTGATCGCCGGCAAGCCAGCTCCCACAGGTACTGCGCAAGCTTCAGGCCTGTGCAGTATCTGTGGGAGCCCGGCTTGCCGGCGATAGGGCCGGAACAGGCCATACATACCGTTGAACGTTTCAGTGCTTTCGCCACTGCCATTCAAGGGTTATTCTTGAGTTCACATCCATTGCCGTCGAGCGGCTAAAAACGACCTTGAACGCACCCATACAACCCCATCGCTTCATCCTCGAACCCTTCGAGGCCCACCGTTTCGCCAACTTGTGCGGCCAGTTCGACGAGCACCTGCGCCTGATCGAACAGCGCCTGGCCATCGAGATCCGCAACCGCGGCAATCAGTTCGAACTGATCGGCGAACCCAAGACCACCTCCGCTGCCGAACAACTGCTGCGCCGTCTCTACCGCGAGACAAAGGCCAGCGACCTGTCGCCGGAAACCGTGCATCTGTACCTGCAGGAATCGACCGTCGAGAACATCGACAACCCGGCCGTCAACGAGGTCAGCGTGTCGCTGCGCACGCGAAAGGGCAACATCCGCCCGCGCGGGGTCAACCAGCAACGCTACGTCAAGGAAATCCTGGCCAACGACATCAACTTCGGCATCGGCCCGGCCGGTACCGGCAAGACCTACCTGGCCGTGGCCTGCGCCGTGGACGCGCTGGAACGCGAACAGGTGCGCCGGATCCTGCTGGTGCGACCTGCGGTAGAGGCGGGCGAAAAGCTCGGCTTCCTGCCCGGCGACCTGGCCCAGAAGATCGACCCGTACCTGCGCCCGCTGTACGACGCCCTGTACGAAATGCTCGGCTTCGAACATGTGGCCAAGCTGATCGAGCGCCAGGTGATCGAGATCGCGCCGCTGGCCTACATGCGTGGCCGCACCCTGAACAACAGCTTCATCATCCTCGACGAGAGCCAGAACACCACGCTGGAACAGATGAAGATGTTCCTTACCCGTATCGGCTTTGGCTCCACCGCGGTCATCACCGGTGACATCACCCAGGTTGACCTGCCCCGCGGTACCAAGTCAGGCCTGGCACACGTCATCGAGGTGCTAAAGGACGTTCCGGGGATCAGCTTCACCCACTTCCAACCCAAAGATGTGGTTCGTCACCCACTGGTGCAGCGCATTGTCGAGGCCTACGACCGCTTCGATGCCCGCCAGGCCAAGCCCGAGGCGCCCGGCAAAGATGCTTGAACTCGATATTCAACGGGCCACGGATGCTGCCGCCCCGGATGACACCGCCTTTCGCCGCTGGTGCGAACTGGCCCTGCGCCAGCGCAGCGCCGATTCGGAAATGACCATTCGCCTGGTCGACGAAGCCGAAGGCCGCGAGCTGAACCACACCTACCGGCACAAGGACTACGCGACCAATGTGCTGTCGTTCCCGGCCGACGTCCCCGACGACCTGCTCGATATCCCGTTGCTGGGCGACCTGGTGATCTGCGTGCCAGTGGTCGAGCGCGAAGCCGCCGAACAGGGCAAGTCGCTGGAAGCGCACTGGGCGCACCTGGTCATACACGGTTGCCTGCACCTGCTCGGCTACGACCACATCGAAGATGAGGAAGCCGAGGAAATGGAAGGCCTGGAACGGGAATTGCTGGCAGAACTGGGTCATCCAGACCCGTACGCCGACGATGAAACCGACACCATCACACACTGATACACGAAGGATCACGAGAACCGCCATGAGCGAAGATCGATCGAGCAACGGGCAGAAGTCCTGGCTGGGTAAACTGACCCAGGCTTTTGCCCATGAGCCGAAAAACCGCCAGCAACTCCTTGAACTGCTGCGCGAAGCCCATCAGAACAAACTGCTGGACAGCGAAGCGCTGACCATCGTCGAAGGCGCCATCCAGGTGGCCGACCTGCAGGTTCGCGACATCATGGTGCCGCGTTCGCAGATGATCAGCATCAAGGCCAGCCAGTCGCCCCGCGAGTTCCTGCCGGCGGTGATCGACGCCGCGCACTCGCGCTACCCGGTGATCGGCGAAAGCCATGACGATGTGCTCGGGATCCTGCTCGCCAAGGACCTGCTGCCGCTGATCCTTAAGGAGAATGGCGACAGCTTCAACATCAAGGACCTGCTGCGCCCGGCCACTTTCGTGCCCGAGTCCAAGCGACTGAACGTGCTGCTGCGCGAGTTCCGCGCCAACCATAACCACATGGCCATCGTCATCGACGAGTACGGCGGCGTGGCCGGCCTGGTCACCATCGAGGACGTGCTGGAGCAGATCGTCGGCGACATCGAGGACGAGCACGACGTCGAGGAAGACAGCTACATCAAACCGCTGCCCAGCGGTGACTTCCTGGTCAAGGCGCTTACCCCGATCGAAAACTTCAACGAGTTCTTCGACAGCGAATTCTCCGATGACGAGTTCGACACTGTCGGCGGCCTGGTAATGAGCGCCTTCGGTCACCTGCCCAAGCGCAACGAGACCACCGAGATCGGCCCTTACAAGTTCCGTATTCTCAATGCCGACAGCCGGCGGATACACTTGCTGCGCCTGACACCGATCACCCGTTAAGGACAAACATGCGTTGGATCACCCGCCCCGGCTGGCCCGGTAACCTGCTGGCCCTGGCGGCCGGTGCCTCCACCCTCCTGGCCCTGGCGCCTTTCGACATCTGGCCCCTGGCCGTGTTGTCCATCGCCCTGCTCTACCTCGGCCTGCGCGAGCTCAGCCCGCGCCAGGCCATGTGGCGCGGCTGGTGGTTCGGCTTCGGCCTGTACGGTGCCGGTACCTGGTGGATCTACGTCAGCATGAATACCTACGGCGGTGCCTCGCCGCTGCTGGCGATCCTGCTGCTGCTGGCCTTCTTCGCCGCCCTGGCCTGGTTCTTCGCCCTGCCCACCTGGCTGTGGGCACGCTGGCTGCGCCGCACCGAAGCACCACTGGCCGACGCCTTGTGCTTTGCCGCCCTGTGGCTGCTGCAAGAGGCCTTCCGCGGCTGGTTCCTGACCGGCTTCCCCTGGCTCTACGCCGGCTACAGCCAGCTGGACGGCCCGCTCGCCGGCCTGGCACCGCTGGGTGGCGTGTGGCTGATTTCCTTCGCACTGGCCCTGACCGCTGCCCTGTTGTGCAACGTGCACCGCCTGCGCGCCCGCCCCTCGTTCCTCGCGGTGGGCTGCCTGCTGTTGCTGGCCCCGTGGGTGCTGGGCCTGGCGCTCAAGGGCCATGCCTGGACCAAGCCGGCGGGCGACCCACTGAAAGTGGCGGCCATCCAGGGCAACGTCGAGCAGGACCTGAAATGGGACCCGGCGCACATCGATGCGCAACTGGCGCTGTACCGTGACCTGAGCTTCAGCTCCAGGCCGGTAGACCTGCTGGTGTGGCCGGAAACCGCGGTGCCGGTGCTCAAGGACCAGGCCCAAGGCTATATCGACGTGATGGGCCGGTTTGCCGCCGAGCGGCATTCGGCGCTGATTACCGGCGTGCCGGTGCGTGAAGTGGTGCATCACCAGCGCCGCTACTACAACGGCATCACTGTCACTGGTGAAGGCGATGGCACCTACCTCAAGCAGAAGCTGGTGCCTTTTGGCGAGTATGTGCCGCTGCAGGACATGCTGCGTGGCCTGATCGAGTTCTTCAACCTGCCCATGTCGGACTTCGCCCGCGGGCCGGAAGACCAGCCGCTGCTGCAGGCCAAGGGCTACCAGATTGCGCCTTACATCTGCTACGAAGTGGTCTACCCCGAATTCGCCGCAGGCCTGGCGGCCCGCAGCGACCTGCTGCTGACCATCAGCAACGACACCTGGTTCGGTACCTCGATCGGCCCGCTGCAGCACCTGCAGATGGCACAGATGCGCGCGCTGGAAGCCGGGCGCTGGATGATCCGCGCCACCAACAATGGCGTGACCGCGCTGATCGACCCGTTTGGCCGCATTACCACGCAGGTACCGCAGTTCCAGCAGGCGGTGCTGTATGGCGAGGTGGTGCCGATGCAGAAGCTGACGCCGTACCTGCAATGGCGGTCGTGGCCGCTGGCGATAGTCTGTGCATTGCTGCTGGGTTGGGCGTTGCTGGCTGGGCGAATAGCCAAGACTGTTTAACCAGGCGACGCAGATCACTGTAGGAGCGGCCTTGTGTCGCGATAGGGCCGCAAAGCGGCCCCGGCATTCCCGGCATAGAAGCTGAAATCTGGGGCTGCCATGCAGCCCATCGCGACACAAGGCCGCTCCTACAAGGGATCGCGTAAGCCGGTAAATCAGTAGAACAGCCGATACCCCACCAACCCAGCCACTTCATTGAGCAACTGCCCGCTCTGCCACATCGCCCGGCTCTCCGGTAGCAACCCGCCGAACGGCCGCGCATGATCGCGCCCGAGGAACCCGACTGGCGCCGGCACCACCTCGAACCCCGCCTGCTCGAAGCTCCAGCGCGAGCGCTGCATGTGCCAGGCCTGGGTCACCACGACCACCCGGCGAATCCCCAACGGCTGCAGCACCTTGGCCGTCAGCCGGGCATTTTCCCAGGTCGTGCGGCTGCCCTCCTCTCGCCATTTCACCTCGACACCGAAATCTTCACGCAGGCGATCAGCCATCAACTGCGCCTCGCTCGGCGGCGAGCCATAGTGCAACCCGCCACTGGTCAACACCGGCAAGCCCGAAGCCTTGGCCAGCCGTGCGGCAAAGCGCATGCGCTCCAGCGCCGTGGCTGTGGGCTGGTCGCCACCACCCCAGGCCGGGTCACCCCGCTCACGCCCCGCGCCCAGCAGCACGATGGCATCTGCCCGGCTTGCCAGGCCGGCCCAATCGCTTACCGCCAACGGCGCTTCCGTCTCCAGCACACGAGCGGTTTCCTGTACCACCAGCGGCAGGCTCATCAGCCACAGGCCACCAAGGCCCAGGGCAAAGCACAGCGCTGCCAGCCGGGGCCGACGGCGGCGCAGCCACCACGCCACAAGCAGCAGCAGGAACAGGACGCCTGGCGGCATCAGCCATTGTTTGACGAAGAATCGGATCGACATTGGCCACACCTCCTTGGCAGGTGTGCAGCCTAGAAGGATCGACGCCGGTCAACAAGGGTGTGGCCGGCGCCGATCGTGAGCTGTGCAAAATTTAAGAACCGGCGCGCGATAGCCTGCGCCTGGCGTCCTGAACGGCTAGCGATGCGGCAGCGTCCTGGATCTCGCCGTGCTGGCGGGGCGTTTCTTGTCCTTGAGCCAGATGATCTTGGCCGATGTCGGCTCCGCTTGTGGGTAACTGCCGACACAGGCATTGTGGCGCTCCGGGAGAGAATCCAGGTAGGCCTTGATCAGTTCGAACTCTGCGTGGCTCAGGCCACGCAACTCCAGCTCGGCTGGCATTTCGTCGCGCAATCGCACCGAGGTCCTGGCCACTTCCAGCGCCAGGCCAAGCCGGTCGATCAGGCGTTCGTATAGCTCCGGTCTGATTGCGGGTAGCTGCGTCTCTCCCATCCGTTCACCTCATTGAAGATAAGAATATCTCCCCCCACACCTGAGCTTAGCGTCGTTGAAAAAAGCAGCCGTGTGCCGCGACCAGCGGGCATTCGCAACGAAGGTTTCCCACGATGCGCGGCGCTGCTGTATGCTACGGCGTTCACTCTAAACGACACCGGAGTGCCGGACGCAGCGAGGTTCCGCTGCCTGGAACAAGGTCTCTTCCCTCTCAGCAAAAAGTAGCCATGCACGAACAATACACGCCCCGTGATATCGAAGCCGCCGCCCAGAAGTTCTGGGACGAGCAACAATCGTTCGCTGTTACCGAACAGCCAGGCAAGGACACCTACTACTGCCTGTCGATGTTCCCGTACCCGAGCGGCAAGCTACACATGGGCCACGTGCGCAACTACACCATCGGTGACGTGATTGCCCGCTACCAGCGCATGCTGGGCAAGAACGTCCTGCAGCCGATGGGCTGGGACGCATTCGGTATGCCCGCGGAAAACGCGGCGATGAAGAACAACGTCGCCCCGGCCAAGTGGACGTACGAAAACATCGACTACATGAAGACCCAGCTCAAGAGCCTGGGCCTGGCCATCGACTGGGCACGTGAAGTCACCACCTGCAAGCCCGACTACTACCGCTGGGAGCAGTGGCTGTTCACCCGCCTGTTCGAGAAAGGCATCATCTACCGCAAGAACGGTACCGTGAACTGGGACCCGGCGGACCAGACCGTACTGGCCAACGAGCAGGTCATCGACGGCCGTGGCTGGCGTTCGGGCGCGCTGATCGAGAAGCGCGAAATCCCGATGTACTACTTCCGCATCACCGACTACGCCGACGAGCTGCTGGAAAGCCTCGACGAGCTGCCGGGCTGGCCTGAGCAGGTCAAGACCATGCAGCGCAACTGGATCGGCAAGTCGCGCGGCATGGAAGTGCAGTTCCCGTACGACATGGCCAGCATCGGCCACGAAGGCACCCTCAAGGTGTTCACCACCCGTCCCGATACGCTGATGGGCGCCACCTACGTCGCCGTCGCCGCCGAACACCCGCTGGCCACCCAGGCCGCCCAGGGCAACCCGGCGCTGCAGGCGTTCATCGAAGAGTGCAAGAGCGGCAGCGTTGCCGAAGCCGACATGGCCACCCAGGAGAAGAAGGGCATGGCCACTTCCCTGCTGGTCGAGCACCCGCTGACCGGCGAGAAGCTGCCGGTATGGGTCGCCAACTATGTGCTGATGCACTACGGCGATGGCGCCGTAATGGCCGTGCCGGCCCACGACGAGCGCGACTTCGAGTTCGCCCACAAGTACAACCTGCCGGTCAAGGCCGTGGTGCGCACCAGCGCTGGCGACGAAGTCGGCAGCGAGTGGCTGGCCGCCTATGGCGAGCACGGCCAGCTGATCAACTCCGGCGAATTCGACGGCCTGGACTTTGCCGGTGCCTTCGACGCCATCGAAGCCGCCCTGATCCGCAAGGAGCTGGGCAAATCGCGTACCCAGTTCCGCCTGCGTGACTGGGGTATCAGCCGCCAGCGCTACTGGGGCTGCCCGATCCCGATCATCCACTGCCCGTCCTGCGGCGACGTACCGGTGCCGGAAGACCAGCTGCCGGTCACCCTGCCGGAAAACGTGGTGCCGGACGGTGCCGGTTCGCCACTGGCGCGCATGCCTGAATTCTACGAGTGCAGCTGCCCGAAATGCGGCACCGCGGCCAAGCGCGAAACCGACACCATGGACACCTTCGTCGAGTCGTCCTGGTACTTCGCCCGCTACGCCTCGCCGAACTACGAAGGTGGCATGGTCGACCCGAAAGCGGCCAACCACTGGCTGCCGGTCGACCAGTACATCGGCGGTATCGAGCACGCCATCCTGCACCTGCTGTACGCGCGCTTCTTCCACAAGCTGATGCGTGATGAAGGCCTGGTCACCTCGAACGAGCCGTTCAAGAACCTGCTGACCCAGGGCATGGTGGTCGCCGAAACCTACTACCGTGTGGCCAGCAACGGCGGCAAGGACTGGTTCAACCCGGCCGATGTCGAGGTCGAGCGCGATGCCAAGGCCAAGATCATCGGCGCCCGCCTGAAGACCGACGGCCTGCCGGTGGAAATCGGTGGCACCGAGAAGATGTCGAAGTCGAAGAACAACGGCGTCGACCCGCAATCGATGATCGACCAGTACGGCGCCGACACCTGCCGCCTGTTCATGATGTTCGCCTCGCCGCCCGACATGAGCCTGGAATGGTCCGACTCCGGCGTCGAAGGCGCCAGTCGCTTCCTGCGCCGCGTCTGGCGCCTGGCCCAGGCCCACGTGGCCCAAGGCCTGCCGGGCAAGCTGGATGTCGCCGCCCTGGACGACGCGCAGAAGGTCATCCGCCGCGCCATCCACACCGCCATCAAGCAGGCCAGCACCGACGTAGGCCAGTTCCACAAGTTCAACACCGCCATCGCCCAGGTGATGACCGTGATGAACGTGCTGGAAAAGGCCCCGCAGGCCACTGAGCAGGACCGTGCCCTGCTGCAGGAAGGCCTCGAGGCCGTTACCCTGCTGCTGGCTCCGATCACCCCGCACATCTCCCACGAGCTGTGGCAACAGCTGGGCCACCAGCAGGCAGTCATCGACGCCAGCTGGCCAGCCGTCGACGAGGCAGCCCTGGTACAGGACACCGTCACCCTGGTGGTGCAGGTCAACGGCAAGCTGCGTGGCCAGGTCGAAATGCCGGCCGCCGCCAGCCGCGAAGAAATCGAAGCCGCCGCGCGCAGCAACGAGAACGTCCTGCGCTTCATCGATGGCCTGACCATCCGCAAGGTCATCGTGGTTCCGGGCAAGCTGGTCAACATCGTCGCCAACTGATGGCAACGCCCGCCCGCAGGCACTGCGGGCGGGCGAACAGGCCCACAAGGGAGCAACAACATGATCAAACGCAATTTGCTGGTAATTGGCCTGGCGGTCATGCTCAGCGCCTGCGGTTTCCAGCTGCGTGGCACCGGCTCCACCGAGCTGAGCGTGAAGGAAATGGACGTAAGCGCACGCAACGCCTACGGCCCGACCGTGGTCCAGCTGCGTGAAGTACTGCAGCGTAGCGGCGTCAACGTGCACGCTGGTGCACCGTACCGCCTGGTGCTGACCAACGAGCAGGAGCGCGAGCGCTCGGCGACCTACAACAGTGGCAACCGTACCGCCGAGTACGAGCTGACCACCGTGCTGAACTACAGCATCCAGGGCCTGAACAACCTGGAGCTGATGAGCGACAAGGTGGAAGTGCGCAAGATCTACTTGCGGGACGGCTCGAACATCACCGGCTCCGAACAGGAAGCCAACCGTGCCCGTGAAGAAATGCGTCGCGACCTGGTCAACGCCATGGTCGTTCGCCTGCAGATGCTGACCCCGTCCCAGCTGGACGAGCTGCAGCGTCAAGCCGACGAGCGTGCCAAAGCCGAAGCCGCTGCGCTGGAGGCCGCTCGCCGCCAGCAGGCCGAAACGCCTCAGCAGTCGCCACTGGAAGTACCGGGCAACTAAGCCCGAGCGGGGTACCCTCGGGTGCCCCGCCTGTTCCCCATGAAGCTCGCCCCCGCCCAACTCAACAAGCACCTGCAAGGCGCCCTGGCACCGGTCTACGTGGTCAGCGGCGACGACCCGCTGCTGTGCCAGGAAGCCGCCGACGCCATCCGCAACGCCGCGCGCCAGCAGGGCTTCGACGAACGCCAGGTCTTCAGTGCCGACGCCAACTTCGACTGGGGCACCCTGCTCCAGGCTGGCGCCAGCCTGTCCCTGTTCGCCCAGCGCCGCCTGCTGGAATTGCGCCTGCCCTCGGGCAAGCCCGGTGACAAGGGCGCTGCTGCGCTGATGGAATACTGCGCCAACCCTGCCGAAGACACCTTGCTGCTGGTCAGCCTGCCCAAGCTCGACGGCAGCGCACAGAAGACCAAGTGGGGCAAGGCGCTGATCGAAGGTGCCCACTGCCAGTTCATCCAGATCTGGCCGGTGGATGTGCACCAGCTGCCGCAGTGGATCAACCAGCGCCTGCAGCAGGCCGGCCTGTCGGCACAGCGTGACGCCGTCGACCTGATTGCCGCGCGCGTGGAAGGCAACCTGCTGGCGGCCGCACAGGAAATCGAAAAGCTCAAACTGCTTGCCGAGGGCAACCAGATCACCGTGGAGACCGTGCAGGCCGCCGTCGCCGACAGCGCCCGCTTCGATGTCTTCGGCCTGGTCGATGCCATTCTCAACGGCGAAGCTGCGCATGCCTTGCGTATGCTCGAAGGCTTGCGCGGTGAAGGCGTGGAGCCACCAGTGATTCTCTGGGCCCTGGCCCGAGAGCTGCGCCAACTGGCGGGGCTGGCCCAGCAGTTCAGCCAGGGTGTACCGCTGGACAAGGCCTTCAGCCAGGCCCGCCCACCGGTCTGGGACAAACGCCGGCCACTGGTCAGCAAGGCCCTGCAGCGCCTGTCGGCGCAGCGTTGGGCGCAGTTGCTGCAGGATGCCCAGCGTATTGATGCACAGATCAAGGGCCAGGCAGAGGGCTCGCCGTGGACCGGCCTGGCGCGCTTGTCGCTGCTGATGGCCGGCCAGCGCCTGGCACTGCCTCCCGAGTAACTGGGGCCGCTGTGGGAGCGGGCATGCCCGCGAATCAGGCGACACGGTGGATGGCACCGGCTTCGCCGGTGTTCGCGGGCACGCCCGCTCCCACAGGGCTGCAATGTCCCCAACATCTCGAACCATAAACACAATCAATTGGCCCCACCCTGCCCCAAGCCCTACAGTGCGCCGCGAAACCCACCCAACCCGGGAATCCCGCCATGAGCAAAAAGCCGAAAAAGCACGGCCCCAACAAGGCCAAGTCGATCATCGCCCAACCGCTGTTCCGCTGCCGCCAGGAACAGCCGAACAAGGGCAAAGGCAGCTACCGCCGCGAAGCCTTCCAATCGAGAGATTGGGAGGCTTCCTACTTTTTGGCTGCATGAAAGCATCGAAAGCGCAGGCATGGTATGGTCATCACCTGACCTGCAATTCTGGATCTGTGAATGCTCCTCAGTCTTCTCCCCCGCTGGAAAACCCGTCAGCTGATCGCGGCCTCCAGTTTCATCCTGCTCGTGGCCTGCGCAGAAAAGCCCACCGCCGCCGATGCCCTGCCGCTCGCCCCCGCCCAGCCTGCCCCGGTGGTGACCCTGCCCGGCACGACGCCCGACACCAACACTGAAATCCAGCCTCTGCAAACCTTCGCGCAATGGCAAGCGGGCTTTCGCCAGCAAGCCCTGCAAGCCGGCATTTCGCAGGACACCTTCGACCGCGCCTTCCTCGGCGTCACCCCCGACATGGACGTGATCAAGGCTGATCGCAGCCAGCCGGAGTTCACCCGCCCGGTATGGGAATACCTCGAAGGCGCCCTGTCGCCCCTGCGTGTACGCAACGGCAAGAAGCTGCTGGAGCAGAACGCCGAACTGCTGACCCGCATCGAGCAACGCTATGGCGTCGATCGCCAGGTGCTGGTCGCGGTATGGGGCATGGAGAGCAACTTCGGCCAGTTCCAGGGCAGCAAATCGGTGATCCGCTCGCTGGCCACCCTGGCCTATGAGGGCCGCCGCCCGCAGTTCGCCCAGGACCAGCTGATCGCTGCGCTGCAGATCATCCAGCATGGCGACATCCAGCCTGAGGCCATGCGTGGCTCGTGGGCCGGCGCCATGGGCCAGACCCAGTTCATCCCGACCACCTACAACACCCATGCCGTGGACTTCGACGGCGATGGCCGCCGTGACATCTGGAACAGCACGGCAGACGCCCTGGCATCGACCGCGCACTACCTGCAGAGCTCGGGCTGGAAACGTGGCCAGCCGTGGGGCTTCGAGGTCCAGGTGCCGCCTGGCTTCGATTACTGGCAGGCCGATGGCGCCCTGCGCAAGCCGGTGAGCGAGTGGCTGGCGATGGGCGTGAAACTGCCTGCCGGTACCCAGTTGCCAGTGGGCAGCAACCAGCTGTCTGCCGCCCTGCTGCTGCCAGCGGGCGCGCGTGGCCCGGCGTTCCTGGTGCTGGACAACTTCCGCGCCATCCTCAAGTACAACAACTCGTCATCCTACGCGCTGGCGGTAAGCCTGCTGGGTGATCGCTTCACGGGCTGGGGCTTCATTGCCGGCAGCTGGCCGAAAGAAGACCTGCCGCTCAGCCGCAGCGAGCGCATGGAGCTGCAGAACCTGCTGAACAGCAATGGGCACGAAGCCGGCAATGCCGATGGCATCATTGGCGCCAATACCCGCAAGGCGATCCGCAATGCCCAGCAGGGGCTGGGGTGGCCGGCAGATGGGTATCCGACGCACAAGCTGCTCGAGAGCCTGCGTCAGCAGTGAGAATCTTGGGGCTGCTTTGCAGCCCATCGCGACACAAGGCCGCTCCTACAAGCGATCGCGAACCATCGGGGTAACGCGGTCTCCTGTAGGAGCGGCCTTGTGTCGCGATGGGCTGCAAAGCAGCCCCGACAATCTCAAGCCTGGAAAAGATCCTGCTCCAGCAGCAAGCTCTGCCGATCACTGTCCAGCCTTACACGAGCCCCCAACGGCAAGCACACATTCGGGTCACAATGCCCACTGCGCCACCCGGCCAGCACCGGCACACCCAGCGGCGCGAAGATATCCTCCAGCAGGGGCGTCAACGCCGCAGTGGTAATCCCGGCAAAGTCCCCCACCAGCACACCCTTCACCCCCTCCAGCTTGCCTGCCAGGCGCAGCTGGGTCAGCAAGCGATCCACCCGGTAAAGCGGCTCGTTGACGTCCTCGATGAACAGGATGCAGCCCTGCGTATCCAGCTCGGCAATCGTCCCCAGGGTCGCGCCCAGCATCGACAGGTTGCCGCCCAGCAGCGGCCCGCTGGCCACCCCATGCAGCACGCTGCTCAATGCGAAGTCAGCAGGGTGCACGATCTGCTCCCCTGCCCGCACATGCCCACCCAGCTGCGCCAGCAACGAAGTCTCGGTTGGCGGCAACTTGGCCCCCAGCAGGTCGGCATTGAGCATCCCGCCATGGAAGGTGAGCAGCCCGGTATGCCGGTAGATCGCCGTGTGCAGCGCGGTGATGTCGCTGTAACCGATCAGTGGCTTGGGGTTGCGCCGGATCAGTTCGAAATCGAGCTGGTCGAGCAGGCGCATGCTGCCGTACCCCCCACGCATGCACAGAATGGCGTCGATGGCCGGGTCGGCAAAGGCATCATGCAGGTCCTGTAACCGCTGCCGGTCCGGCCCCGCCAGATAGCCTTGGGCCTGAAGGGCTCCCGGATAGATGCGGCAGCTGTAGCCTCTATCAACGAACCACTGGTTGACCTTGTGCGTATCCAGCCGCGCCGCGCCCGCCGGGGCGACAATGGCAAAACAGGCATCACGCGGCAGCGCGGCTGGCAGGCTGGGTTGGAAGGTTTCGGCGCAATTCATCGCGGCTCCTTGCAGCGCGTGTGGCACAAACAAAAATGCCGATGCCGCCCTTCGGCGCGCATCGGCATGCGTGGCTCTGTGCTTGGCTCAGAGCTTGATCTTGGCTTCGTGAGCCTGCTGGTCAGCGTGGTACGAAGAACGCACCAGCGGGCCGGAAGCGACGTTCTTGAAGCCCATCTTGTAACCTTCCTCGGCGAACCAGGCGAAGGTGTCCGGGTGAACAAAACGCTGCACCGGCAGGTGGCTGCGCGACGGCTGCAGGTACTGGCCGAGGGTGAGCATGTCGATGTCATGCTCGCGCATACGGTGCATCACTTCGATCACTTCCTCGTCGGTCTCGCCCAGGCCGAGCATCAGGCCCGACTTGGTCGGTACGTGCGGCACCAACTGCTTGAACTTCTGCAGCAGGTCCAGCGACCAGTCGTAGTCCGAACCCGGGCGCGCGGCCTTGTACAGGCGCGGTACGGTCTCGAGGTTATGGTTGAACACATCCGGCGGCTCTTGCGCGGTGATCTCCAGGGCAATATCCATGCGCCCACGGTAGTCCGGCACCAGGGTTTCCAGCTGTACGCCCGGCGACAGCGCACGGATTTCGCGGATGCAGTCGGCAAAGTGCTGGGCACCACCGTCACGCAGGTCGTCGCGGTCCACCGAGGTGATCACCACGTACTTCAGGCGCAGGTCGGCGATGGCGATGGCCAGGTTCTTCGGCTCGTCCAGGTCCAGCGGTTTCGGCCGGCCGTGGCCAACGTCGCAGAACGGGCAACGACGGGTGCAGATGTCACCCATGATCATGAAGGTGGCGGTACCACCGGAGAAGCACTCGCCCAGGTTCGGGCAGGATGCCTCTTCGCATACGCTGTGCAGCTTGTGCTTGCGCAGCAGTTGCTTGATGCGGTCTACCTCGGGCGACACCGGGATACGCACGCGGATCCAGTCGGGCTTCTTCGGCAGCTCTTCGGTGGGGATGATCTTCACCGGAATGCGCGCCACCTTTTCGGCACCACGCAGCTTAACCCCGGCTTCCACCTTCTTCGGCGCTTGGCGCGGGGTGGCATCCTGGGTAGGTATCAGGTTCGGCACGGCTTCTTGCACAGTTGTCATATTCAGTCGATTCCGCCCGTGAGGGTCGTCTGCTCAGCGTAGTCGAGGTGCTTGACCAGCTGTCCGCGCAGCCTTGTCCTGACCTCGTCGAGTTCGATCGGGCCTGCCAGGTCGCGCAGCTGGGTCATCGCCAGCCCCGCATAGCCGCAGGGGTTGATTCGGCGGAATGGCGCGAGGTCCATGTCCACGTTCAGGGCAAGGCCGTGGAACGAACGGCCGTTGCGGATTCGCAGGCCGAGGGAGGCGATTTTCGCTCCGTCGACATAGACGCCCGGGGCATCGGGTTTGGCCGCGGCCTGGACATCGTAACTGGCGAGCAGGTCGATGAGGGTCTGCTCGATACGGCTGACCAGCTCACGCACGCCAAAGCCCAGCCGGCGCACATCCAGCAGCAGGTAGGCCACCAGCTGCCCGGGGCCATGGTAGGTCACCTGGCCACCGCGATCGGTCTGCACTACCGGGATGTCGCCCGGCACCAGCAGGTGCTCGGCCTTGCCGGCCTGGCCCTGGGTGAAGACCGCGGGGTGCTCGACCAGCCAGACTTCATCCTGGCTGTCCGGGCTGCGCTGCTCGGTGAAGCGACGCATGGCCTCCAGCACCGGTTCGTAGGGCTGCAGGCCAAGCTCGCGAAAACCGAGGCAGGCGGACATCAGAGCACCATTTTCACGATGCCGGTAGCGCGCAGGGCGCTGTTGATATCGTGCAGCTGGTTCTCGCTTTCGGCAACGATGTGCAATTGCACGGTGGTGTACTTGCCTTCCTTGCTCTGGCGCTCGGCCAGGGTGGAAAGGTCGACCTTCGCGTGCTTGCTCAGGATCTCGATCACCGTGTCCTTGAAGCCGACAACGGTGTCACCGATGACCTTGATCGGGTAATCGTCGCAGGGGAATTCGATCTTGTGCGACTTGACGTCTGGTTCGCTCATGGCGGAAACGGCCTCGTAAGCCGTGGCAACAACAACGCCCCCGCAGGATACGCGGGGGCATGCAGGTCACGTATCAGTTGAACAACCCGTAGAAGAATAGACGGATGCTATCCCACATACGGCGGAAGAAACCACCTTCCTCGACGCCATCGAGGGCGATCAGGTCGGCGCTGTGAACCACTTTCTCGTCCAGTTTGACTTCCACTTTGCCGATCACGTCACCTTTGGCGATTGGCGCGGTGAGCTGCGGGTTCATGGTCATCGAAGCCTGCAGGCGCTTCAATTGGCCTTTAGGCATAGTCAGGGTCAGGTCGTTGGCCAGGCCAGCTTTCACTTCGCCAGTCGCGCCCTTCCAGACCGGCGACTTGGTCAGCTCGGTACCCTTCTGGTAGAAGGTCTGGGTTTCGAAGAAGCGGAAGCCATAGGTCAGCAGCTTCTGGGTCTCGGCAGCACGCGACTGCTCGCTGTTGGTGCCGAAGACCACGGCGATCAGGCGCTGGCCATCGCGAACGGCCGAAGCCACCATGCAGTAGCCGGCTTCGTCTGTGTGGCCGGTCTTCAGGCCGTCGACAGTCTTGTCACGCCACAGCAGCAGGTTGCGGTTTGGCTGCTTGATGTTGTTCCAGAAGAACTCTTTCTGCGAGTAGATGGCGTAGTGGGCCGGGTCGACATTGATGATCGCACGGGCCAGGGTAGCCATGTCGTGGGCCGACGAGTAATGGTCCGGGTGCGGCAGGCCGGTCGGGTTCATGAAGTGGCTGTTGGCCATGCCCAGGTCGGCAGCGGTCTTGTTCATCATGTCGGCGAAGGCGTCTTCGCTGCCGGCGATGTGCTCGGCCAGGGCGACCGAGGCGTCGTTGCCGGACTGGATGATGATGCCGTGCAGCAGGTCGCTGACGGTCACCTGGCTGCCCACCTTGATGAACATGCGCGAACCGCCGGTCCGCCAGGCGTTTTCGCTGACGGTAACCGGGTCGTTTTCACCGATCTGGCCGCGACGGATGTCCAGGGTGGCGATGTAGGCCGTCATCAGCTTGGTCAGGCTGGCAGGCGGCAGGCGCTCGTCACCGTTGTTCTCGACCAGCACGTTGCCGCTGGACGCATCCATGAGTACGTAGGACTTGGCTGCCAGTTGCGGTGGCGCCGGCGTCATCTGCTCAGCCGCGAAGGCGGCAGGCGTGATCATCAGCAGTACGGGCAGGCAAAGTCGTTTGGCAAGGTTGGTGATGTTCATCCGTCTCTCGAAAATCGCTAATGGTCTGATGTTCCCTGGGCAAGATCATGTGCCCAGCGCCAGTCAGTCTAGTTTTTGCGGCCGTAGGCCTGGCTCGCAATGTGCGGCTTTATGTCGCTGCGGGCAAAAGCCGACATTGTACATGCCCGCGCCCGTCAATTCATGACAAAACCGACAGTTTGGTGTTGCCTTCTTCGCGGGCGCGCCCGCTCCCACAGGGTTTCGCATGCCCTGTGGGAGCGGGCGTGCCCGCGAAGAAGGCAACGCGGTCAGTCAGCTGTGACCAGCTTGGCCTGCCCAAGGTTCGCCAGGCGGATGCTGTCCTGCGCTTGCTGGATCTCGCCCTGGCTGTTGATCGGCCCGAGGCGCACGCGGTGCAGGGTCTGCTGGTTACGCACGATCGAGCTGATGAACACTGGCGCGCTGACCATGCTGCTGAGCTTGGAGCGCAGCAGTTCGGCGGCGTCCGGGTTGGCGAAGGCACCCACCTGCAGGAAGCTGCCGCCACTGCCGGCCGGCACGTTGTTGCCGGCCACCTGCACCGGCACCACCGGCGCTGCATGCTGCTGGGGCGGCGGGGTCCATTGCTCGACGCGCCCGGTACTGGCCGGGATCGCCTGGGTCTGGGCCACCTGGGGCTCCTTCAGCACCATCGGTGGCGTCTGGCCACGCTGGGCCCACCACTGCTGCGGGTCGATACCTTCGACGCGCACGTGCGCGGTGCCAATCTCGGCATAACCGAGCTTTTTCGCCGCGGCATAGGACAAGTCGATGATGCGGTCCGAATAGAACGGCCCACGGTCGTTTACCCGCAAGATCACGCTACGGCCGTTGGCCAGGTTGGTCACCCGCACGTAGGCCGGCAGCGGCAGGGTCTTGTGCGCCGCGCTCATGCCGTACAGGTCGTACAGCTCGCCGTTGGCGGTGTTCTGGCCGTGGAACTTGGTGCCATACCACGACGCGGTACCTTCCGCGCGATAATTGCGCGAGTCCTGCATCGGGTAGTAGGTCTTGCCCAATACCGTGTACGGGTTGGCCTTGTAGTTGCCGGTGTGCACGGTTGGCGTGGCGTCGGGGATCTTGTTCACATCCACGTCCCACCACGGCGCGCCGTCCTTGTGCGCGCGGTTGATGTCCAGGCCCGGCTGGGTGCGCACCACGTTGCCACTGCTTTGCTGGGGCGGGCGGTTGGACGAACAGCTGGCCAGCACCACGCCCACGGCGAGGCAGGTGAGCAGCTTGAAAGATTTGCCAGAGATGATTGCGCGCATTACTTGACGCCCCGTGCTTGAACCAGCTGTTCCGATAGCTGATGCACCGCCATGGCATACATCACGCTGCGGTTGTAGCGAGTGATCGCGTAGAAGTTCTTCAGGCCCATCCAGTACTCGGGGCCATTGTCGCCCTCGAGACGGAAGGCGGTAACCGGCAGATCATCGCGCAACGAATCATGGACCGACCAGCCAAGCGTGCGCAACTCCCCAACGGTTTTTACCGGCTCGATGCCGGTGGTCAGGCCTTCGTCGGCGCGCCCACCGTCCACCCAGGCGCGGCTGACCACACCTTCGCCGGGCACCCAGCCGTGGCGCTTGAAGTAGCTGGCCACGCTGCCAATGGCATCGTCCGGGTTGTTCCAGATATTGATGTGGCCGTCGCCGTCGAAGTCCACCGCGAAGTTGCGGAAGCTGCTCGGCATGAACTGCGGCAGGCCCATTGCACCAGCGTAGGAGCCTTTGAGCGTCAGCGGGTCGAGCTGTTCCTCACGGGCCAGCAGCAGGAACTCGCGCAGCTCCTTGCGGAAGAATTCCGCCCGTGGCGGGTAGTCGAAGCCCAGGGTCGACAAGGCATCGATCACCCGGTAGTTACCGGTGTTGCGGCCAAAGAAGGTTTCCACGCCGATGATGGCAACGATGTACTGCGCCGGCACGCCATATTCCTGCTCGGCACGGGCCAGCACCGCTTCGTGCTGGCGCCAGAAGTCCACACCGCGGGCAATACGCGCGTCAGTGATGAACATCGGCCGGTAGTCCTTCCACGGCTTTACCCGTTCGGCCGGGCGCGAAATGGCGTCGAGGATCGACTGCTTGCGCTGCACCTCCGCGAACACACCCATCAGCTGCTCAGGGGCAAAGCCATAGTCGCGGCTCATTTCGCCAACGAACTGGGCCACCTGCGGCGAGCCCTGATAATCGCCGGCATGGGCCAGCTGTACAGCGCCGAACAGGCCCACCGCGCCGATCCACGGCGCACAACGGGCAGCCCAGTTACGCACTGCTTGCATGAAATTCTTCACCTTATTCAAACCTGAGCGATCCATTTGCGGTGCGTGTGGATCGACATCAGAACGCCAAACGCTGACAGCAGCGTCACCAACGAAGTTCCGCCATAGCTGATGAAGGGCAGCGGCACGCCCACCACGGGCAGAAGGCCGCTGACCATACCGATATTGACGAACACGTACACAAAGAAGGTCATGGTCAGGCTGCCCGCCAGCAGCTTGCCGAACAGGGTCTGCGCCTGGGCGGTGATCATCAGGCCACGGCCGATCAGCAGCAGGTAGACGATCAGCAGCAGGCAGATGCCGACCAGGCCGAATTCCTCGCCGAGCACGGCGATGATGAAGTCTGTGTGGCTTTCCGGCAGGAAATCCAGGTGCGACTGGGTGCCGAGCAGCCAGCCCTTGCCGAACACACCGCCCGAGCCGATCGCCGCCTTCGACTGGATGATGTTCCAGCCAGTGCCCAACGGGTCGCTTTCCGGGTCGAGGAAGGTCAGTACCCGTTGCTTCTGGTAGTCATGCATGACGAAGAACCACATCGCCACCGCCACTGGCACCGCAGCCGCCAGTACGCTGAGGATCCAGCGCCAGCGCAGCCCGCCCATGAACAGCACGAAAGCCCCGGAGGCGAGGATCAGCAGCGCCGTACCCAGGTCGGGCTGGCGCACGATCAGGATGAACGGCACGCCGATCAGCACCAGGCTGATCGCCACATGCTTCAGATGCGGCGGCAACGTGCGCTTGGACAGATACCAGGCGATGGTCGCCGGCATGATGATCTTCATGAACTCCGAGGGCTGGAAGCGGATCACCCCGGGGATGTTGATCCAGCGCGTGGCGCCCATGGCGTTGTGGCCCATCACGTCCACCACCACCAGCAACAGCACCCCGGCCAGGTAGGCCAGCGGCACCCAGCGAGCCATGAAGCGCGGCTCCAGCTGGGCGATGATGAACATCGACACCAGGCCGATGCCGAACGAGGTGGCCTGCTTGAGCAGCAGGTCCCAGTTCTTGCCACTGGCCGAATACAGGACGAACAGGCTGCCGGCCGCGAGGGTCAGCAGAATGATCAGCAAAGGGCCGTCGACGTGGATGCGCTGCAGAAAGCTGGCGCGCCGACGCATCACATCCTCGCTGGAGAGCATGCGATCGAAATTGTTCATCACAGGGCTGATTCCTGGGTAACCGTGGCAGGCGCGAACTCGGGCTTGAGCCGGCCGTTTTCGTCGAGCAACCAGGCGTCCATCACCTGGCGCACCACCGGGGCGGCGACGCCCGAGCCGGACTCCCCGTTCTCGACCATCACCGAAACCACGATCTTCGGGTCCTCGGCCGGGGCGAAGGCGACGAACAGGGCGTGGTCGCGGTGGCGCTCCTGAAGCTTGTTGCGGTCGTACTTCTCGCCCTGCTTGATTGCCACCACCTGGGCGGTACCACTCTTGCCGGCAATGCGATATTGCGAGCCGATGGCCGCCTTGCGTGCGGTACCGCGGGCATTGTGCATCACCTGCTCCATGCCATGGGTAACCTTGGCCCAGTCGGACTTGTCACGCAGCACGATGTTTTCCATGGGGTTGTCGTCCACCGGCGGCTGGCCTTCGATGGTCTTGGCCAGGTGCGGGCGGTTCCACACGCCCTTGTTGGCGATCAGCGCAGTGGCCTGGGCCAGTTGCAGCGGCGTGGCCTGCATGTAGCCCTGACCGATGCCGAGGATCAGGGTTTCGCCGGGGAACCAGGCCTGGCGGCGGGTGGCGCGCTTCCATTCACGCGATGGCATCAGCCCGGCGGATTCCTCGAACATGTCGAGGGAAACCCGCTGGCCGATGCCGAACTTGTTCATGTAGCTGGACAGCCGATCGATGCCCATCTTGTGGGCGAGGTCGTAGAAGTAGGTGTCGTTGGAGCGCATTATCGCGGTGTCCAGGTCGACCCAGCCATCGCCCGAACGGTTCCAGTTACGGTATTTGTGGTCGTAGTTGGGCAGCTGGTAGTAGCCCGGGTCGAACACCCGGCTGCCGGCATTGACCACGCCGCTGTCCAGGCCGGCGATGGCCACCGCCGGCTTGATGGTCGAACCTGGCGGGTACAGGCCGCGCAGGACGCGGTTGAACAGCGGTCGGTCGATCGAGTCGCGCAGTTCGGCATAGGCCTTGAAGCCGATGCCGGTGACGAACAGGTTGGGGTCGAAGCTGGGCTGGCTGACCATCGCCAGCACCTCGCCGGTACGCGGGTCGAGCGCCACCACCGCACCACGCCGGCCCCCCAGGGCAGCCTCGGCGGCCTCCTGCAGCTTGATGTCCAGGCTCAGCACGATGTCCTTGCCCGGTTTCGGGTCGGTGCGCTTGAGCACCCGCAGCACACGGCCTCGGGCGTTGGTCTCGACTTCCTCGTAGCCCACCTGGCCATGCAGGTCGGCTTCGTAGAAGCGCTCGATGCCGGTCTTGCCGATGTGGTGGGTGCCGCTGTAGTTCACCGGGTCGAGGGTTTTCAGCTCTTTCTCGTTGATCCGCCCCACATACCCCACCGAATGGGCGAAATGCGCGCCCTGCGGGTAATGGCGCACCAGCTGGGCCACCACTTCCACGCCCGGCAGGCGGAACTGGTTCACCGCCACACGGGCGATCTGCTCTTCGTTGAGTTCGAACAGGATCGGCACCGGCTCGAACGGCCTGCGGCCCTGGCGCATGCGCTTCTCGAACAGGGCGCGGTCGTCAGGCGTCAACTCCAGCACTTCGACGATGGTATCCAGCACTTCCTGCCAGTTACCCGCACGTTCGCGGGTCATCGACAGGCTGAAGCTGGGCCGGTTGTCGGCGACGATCACCCCGTTGCGGTCGAAGATCAGCCCGCGGGTCGGCGGGATCGGCTGCACATGCACCCGGTTGTTCTCCGACAGCGTCGAGTGATAGTCGTGCTGGATGACCTGCAGGTAGTACAGACGCGCAATCAGCACGCAGATAAGCAGCATGATCGCGACTGCGCCGACCACGACGCGGTTGCGCACCAGGCGGGCGTCTTTCTCGTGGTCCTTGAGACGGATCGGCTGCGACATCGGACTGCTTACAGGCTCATTTATGGTAAGGATGCCCGGACAGCACGGTCCAGGCGCGGTAGATCTGCTCGCCGATGAGTATCCTTACCAATGGGTGCGGCAAGGTCAGCGGCGACAGCGACCAGCGTTGCTCGGCGCGCGCACAGACCTCGGGCGCCAGGCCTTCCGGGCCGCCCACCATCAAATTCACCGTGCGCGCATCCAGGCGCCAGCGGTCCAGCTCGGTCGCCAACTGCTCGGTACTCCAGGGCTTGCCATGGACCTCGAGGGTGACGATGCGTTCCCCTGGCTGAACCTTGCTCAGCATGGCTTCGCCCTCCTGACGGATCAGGCGGGCGACGTCGGCATTCTTGCCACGGGTGTTCAGCGGGATTTCCACCAGCTCCAGCGACAGCTCGGCGGGCAGGCGCTTGGCATATTCATGCCAGCCTTCCTCGACCCACTTCGGCATGCGCGAGCCGACCGCGATCAGGCGCAGACGCACAGCGCTTTCCTTATTCCCGGTCCTTGAGCTTATCGGAGTACTCGTGGGCATGGTCCGGGCTGTGGTGCTTGCCATCGGCGGCACGGCTTTGCTCGGCACCCTGCCACAGGCGCTCCAGGTCGTAGAACTGGCGGGCAGCGGCGGTCATCATGTGCACGATGACATCGTTCAGGTCCAGCAGCACCCAGTCGCTGTCGCCCTTGCCTTCTTCACCCAGCGGCTGGGCACCCTTGGCCTTGACCGCTTCGCGGACCTTTTCCAGCATCGCATTGATCTGGCGGTTGGAAGTACCGGTGGCGATGATCATGTAGTCGGTCAGGCTGTGCTTTTCGCGCACGTCGATGACCTGGATGTCCTGGGCCTTGACGTCTTCCAGCGCTGCCTTGGTCAGGGCAACCAGTTCTTCGCCGTGGATTTTCTGCTTGGTCATATAAAACTCGTTCAACTCGTTGGATGAGGCGCCAGAGGCACCGTCAGTTAGGTGCACGATACAGTTCGTGCGCCTCGATGTAGGCCAGTACGGCGTCCGGCACCAGGAACCTCACCGATTTGCCGCTGGCCAGCAGCTGTCGGATCTGTGTAGCCGACACCGCAAGCGGCGTCTGCCAGACGAACGAAATGTTTCCCGCCGGGCCGGACAAGGCGGTGGGATCGCTCTCCGAGCGCGCAGCCAGCAGGTTGCGCAGCTCGTCAGGGGGTTCTACGTCGGCATCCGGGCGTTGCAGCACCAGGATGTGACAGTGTTGCAGCAATTCTTCCCAGCGGTGCCAGCCGGGCAGGCCACAGAAGGCATCCCAGCCCAGCACCAGGAACAACTGGTCGTGAGCGGCCAGTTCGGCGCGGATCGATTCCAGCGTGTCGATGGTGTACGACGGTTTGTCGCGCGCCAGTTCGCGGGCATCCACGCTCAGGCAGGGCACGCCCTGTACAGCGCCTTGCACCATGGCCAGGCGGTCCTGCGCGGCCACCTGCGGGGTGTCGCGGTGCGGCGGCCGGGCGTTGGGCAGCAGGCGCAGTTCGTCCAGCCCCATGAACTCGGCCACTTCCAGCGCGCTGCGCAGGTGGCCGATGTGCACGGGATCGAAGGTGCCGCCAAGAATGCCGATGCGCCGGACTGCCTGGGCCTTGCTCAACTCAGCAGGACTCCTGGCCGCGCAGCTGGCCGTCACCGATCACCACGTACTTCTCGCAGGTCAGGCCTTCCAGGCCGACTGGGCCGCGGGCATGCAGCTTGTCGGTGGAAATGCCGATTTCCGCACCCAGGCCGTACTCGAAGCCGTCGGCGAAGCAGGTCGGGGTATTGAGCATGACCGACGCCGAGTCGACCTCGGCCATGAACTGGCGGGCTTCAGCCTGGTGTTCGCTGATGATCGAATCGGTGTGGTGCGAGCCATAGTGGTTGATGTGCTCGATGGCCTGGTCCAGGCCGTCGACCACACGGATCGACAGGATCGCGTCCAGGTACTCGGTGTGCCAGTCGGCCTCGGTGGCCGGTTTGGCCTCGATGATCGCCCGGGTGCGCTCGCAGCCACGCAGCTCGACGCCCTTCTCCTGGAAGCGGCGGGCCATTTCCGGCAGGAAGCGCTCGGCCACCTGCTGGTCGACCAGCAGCGTTTCCATGGCGCCACAGATGCCGTAGCGGTAGGTCTTGGCGTTGAACGCCACACGCCAGGCCTTGTCCAGGTCGGCATGCTGGCTGACGTAGACGTGGCAGATACCGTCCAGGTGCTTGATCACCGGCACGCGAGCATCGCGGCTGATGCGTTCGATCAGGCCACGGCCACCGCGCGGCACGATGACGTCGACGAATTCCGGCATGCTGATCAGCGCGCCCACGGCTTCGCGGTCGGTAGTCTCGACCACCTGCACCACGGCTGCCGGCAGGCCGGCGGCGGCCAGGCCACGCTGGATGCAGGTGGCGATGGCGCGGTTGGAGTGGATGGCTTCGGAGCCGCCACGCAGGATGGTCGCGTTACCCGACTTCAGGCACAGGCTGGCGGCATCGATGGTCACGTTCGGGCGCGATTCGTAGATGATCCCGATCACCCCCAGCGGCGTGCGCATCTTGCCGACCTGGATACCGGATGGGCGGTAGCTCATGTCGCGGATGGCACCGACCGGGTCCGGCAGGCTGGCCACCTGGCGCAGGCCGGTGATCATGCCGTCGATACGCGCCGGGGTCAGCGCCAGGCGGTCGAGCAGCGCGGGCTCCAGGCCATTGGCACGGCCGGCGGCCAGGTCCAGCTCGTTGGCAGCGGTCAGCTCTGCACGAGCGGCGTCCAGCGCATCGGCGGCAGCTTGCAGGGCGCGGTTCTTCTGCGCGGTGCTGGCACGGCCGATCACCCGGGAAGCCTCACGGGCAGCGCGACCCAGGCGGGTCATATAGTCAAGAACGGACTCAGTCATGGGTTCGGTGTCTTGGCGAAGGGGAAATCGGCTGATTATAACTGGCGCGCAGGTGTACGCCCAGCGGCGGGTGGCGGATGGTAGAAAATGGCTGGGGCATTGTGTAGGAAAGATGTAACCGGGGTTATCGAAATTTCTATCTCCTGTCAGTGCCCTTTCACGGGTAAACCTGCTCCCACAGGGATTGCACAAGGCCTGGGACCTCCGAGGTACCTGTGAGCGGGCGAGCCCGCGAAAGGGCCGGCACTGCCAACATCCCACTCGATTCAGCCTCGATTAAGCTATTCATTGCTATCATCCCCGCCGTCCCAGCCACGAACCGCCCGCATGCCAGCCTTGCCCGACAGCTTTTTCGACCGCGACGCCCAGACCCTGGCCAAGGCCCTGCTGGGCAAAGTCATCCGCCATCGCCACGGCGACCTGTGGCTGGCCGCGCGCATCATCGAGACCGAGGCCTACTACCTCACCGACAAAGGCAGCCACGCCTCGCTCGGCTACACCGAAAAGCGCAAGGCGCTGTTCCTCGATGGCGGGCACATCTATATGTACTACGCGCGCGGCGGCGACTCGCTGAACTTCAGCGCCCACGGGCCAGGCAACGCGGTGCTCATCAAGTCGGCCTATCCTTGGCAGGACGCCCGCTCGGGGCCGAACAGCCTGGCACAGATGCAACTGAATAACCCCGATGCCAGCGGCAACCTCCGCCCGCCCGAGCGCCTGTGCGCGGGCCAGACCTTGCTGTGCCGGGCCCTGGGCCTGAAGGTGCCGCACTGGGACGCCCAGCGTTTTGACGCCGAGCGCCTGTACGTGGAGGATTGCGGCAACATCGTGCCACGGGTGATCCAGGCCGCCCGCCTGGGCATCCCGCATGGCCGCGACGAGCACCTGCCCTACCGTTTCGTCGATGCTGAGTACGCCCGTTTCTGCACGCGGAACCCGTTACGTCGCGGCCAAGTCGAAGGCCGCGACTTCTTCATTCTGGAACAAGGAAGCTGAACCATGGGCCAATGGCTCGACAGCCTGACTGGCTGGCTCAGCGCCAACCCGCAGTGGCTTGGCCTGGCGATATTCCTGGTGGCCTGCATCGAGTGCCTGGCCATTGCCGGCATCATCGTGCCAGGCACCGTGCTGCTGTTCGCGGTCGCGGTATTGGCCGGCAGCGGCGCCTTCAGCCTGGGCGAAACGCTGCTGCTGGGCTTTCTCGGTGGCCTGGTGGGCGATGCGTTGTCGTACACGGTGGGCAAGTACTTCCACCAGAACATTCGCAGGCTGCCCCTGCTGCGCCACCATCCGGAATGGATCGGCAGCGCCGAGGCCTACTTCCAGCGCTACGGCATCGCCAGCCTGCTGGTAGGGCGCTTCATCGGGCCGCTGCGGCCTATGCTGCCAATGGTCGCCGGCATGTTCGACATGCCGCTGCCGCGCTTCATCGCCGTCAGCCTGGTGGCCGGTGCCGGCTGGGCAGTGGCCTACCTGCTGCCCGGCTGGGCTACCGGCGCAGCCATGCGCCTGCCCTTGCCGGAAGGCTTCTGGCTGGATGCCGGGATCATCGCCGGCACCCTGGCAGTCATCATCGGGCTGAGCCTGAACACCAGCATTCGTGATCAA
This sequence comes from Pseudomonas shirazica, assembly GCF_015168335.1. Classification (NCBI taxonomy): domain Bacteria; kingdom Pseudomonadati; phylum Pseudomonadota; class Gammaproteobacteria; order Pseudomonadales; family Pseudomonadaceae; genus Pseudomonas; species Pseudomonas shirazica. The sequence goes on along the minus strand of NZ_CP063456.1, from coordinate 113,444 downwards.
CGCCACGGCACCCGGCTGATCGCAGGCATGAGTTTCCTGGCCTTGACCGGGGTCTTCCTCGGCTGGCCCTACCTGCACGAGTTCGACCAGGGCGTGATGACACTGGTGCAGGAGCACCGCAGCCAGGCCATCGATGGCGCCGTGGTGCTGGTGACCCGGCTGGGCGATTTCCGCACCCAGTTATTCCTCGGCGGGCTGCTGACGGGCCTGCTGCTGCTTGCTCGGCAGTGGCGGCATGCCATGTTCGCTGCGGGCGCACTGATGGGTACGGCGTTTGCCAACGGCACGCTGAAGTGGCTGTTCGCCCGGGCCCGCCCGGAAGTGCTGAGCGACCCGCTGACCAGCTACAGCATGCCCAGTGGGCACAGTTCGGCGTCGTTTGCGTTCTTCCTGGTAATGGCAGTGCTGGCCGGTCGCGGGCAGCCGCCGCGGATGCGCCTGACCTGGGTGATGCTGGGCTGTATTCCAGCGCTGGCGATTGCCCTGTCACGGGTGTACCTGGGGGCGCACTGGCCGACCGACATCCTCGCCGGGGCCTTGCTGGCGTGCTGTGTGTGCGCGCTCAGCCTGGCACTGGTGCAGCGTCACCAGACCCTGCCAGCCTTGCCGCTGCGGGTGTGGTGGCTGGTGTTGCCGGCGTGTGTCGCGTTGCTGGCGTTCTTTGCCATGCATGCGCTGCCGCAGGCTTTGCTGCGGTATCAATATTGATGTCGCGTTTACCGGCCTCTTCGCAGCACAAGGCTGCTCCTACAGGGCTCTCGTCAGCCTGTAGGAGCAGCCTTGTGCTGCGAAGAGGCCGGCACTGGCAACACAGCAGTATCAGGCAAACAATTCACCCTGAATCCGCTCCAGCAGCTTCTGGATCTCCCCCAACCGCTCCTGCGGCGAGTCGAGGCTCAGCAAATCCAGCTTGTCCTCTTCCATGAACGGCAGCAGGTACGCCAACTGATTGGACAACGCCTGGCGCCCATCCACCGGGCGCGGCATGTCTAGCGCTTCGACCATGGGGTGCTCGCCCAGGGCCACCAGCAACGCCAGCAGGTCTTCGTCCGCCTCCAGCAACGGGCTGTCCGCCTGCTCCGCCAGCCATTGCACCTGCCCCACCAGCAACTGGTCCTTCTGCACCTCGGTACTGTCCAGGTTGAAGCGCCGCACACCTTCGACGCGGATCCCCAGCAAGCCGTTATCCTGCTGCACGAAGTCACGGATCACTGCCTCGCAGCCGATCGAGGCGACCACCGGCGGCGCCTTGCCGACCTGCTCGCCTTCGAGGATGCACACCACACCAAAACCTTCGCCCCGCTTCATGCAGCGCCCGATCATGTCCAGATAGCGTGCCTCGAATATCTGCAAATCGAGGAAACAACCAGGAAACAGCACGGTATTGAGAGGAAACAGCGGTAGCGTCATCACAAGTCCTCAAGCCACCAGGCTGACCGCCAGCGGCAGGAACACCGCCGTGGCCACCCCCATCAGGCTCATCGCCAGCGCGGCAAAGGCGCCGCATTCGTCACTTTCCTGCAGGGCCACCGAAGTGCCCACTGCATGCGCGGTCACGCCCAAAGACATGCCACGGGCCTCGGGGCTATGCACGCCAAAACGGCTCAGCAGCGCCGGACCGAAGATTGCCCCGATAACCCCGGTAATCAGCACGAACACCGCCGCCAGGGCAGCCACGCCGCCAATCTGCTCAGCCACCAGCATGGCGATCGGCGAAGTGACCGACTTCGGCGCCATGGTCATCAGGATCATGTGCTCGGCACCGAACCACCAGCCCAGCAACAGGCAGCACAGCGTGGCGAACAGGCCTCCGACTACCAGCGTAGTAAATGTGGGCCAGAACAGCTGTCGGATACGCCGCAGGTTGAGGTAGAGCGGCACAGCCAGGGCTACGGTGGCAGGCCCCAGCAGGATGTTCATGATTTCGGTGCTCTTGCGATATTCGCTGTAGTCGATGCCACACACCAGCAACACGCCGATCACCAGCAGCATCGAGACCAGTACCGGCTGCAGGAAGATCCAGCGGGTCTTCTCGTAGGCCGCCAGCACCACCTGGTAGGCCCCAAGCGTGATGCCGATACCGAACAAGGGATGATGAACGACCGCATCCAGTGCGCCTTGCCAGTCGAGCATCATGGCTGCTCCTCGCTCCGGCCCTGACGGTGGATGAGCTTTTGCATCAACACGCCGACGAACACCAGGGTCACCAGGCAGGAGATCAGCAAGGCACCGGCAATGGCCCAGAAGTCGGCGGCGATATCCCTGGCATACACCATCACCCCCACCGCTGGCGGCACCAGCAACAGCGGCAGGTAACGCAGAAGGCTGCTGGCGGCCTCGTTCAGCGGCTTGCCCACCTCACCACGGGCCATGAGGAAGAACAAAAGCAGCAACAGGCCGATGATCGGCCCCGGCAGAAACGGCACCAACAGATGGTTGATTGCCGTCCCCAGCAGCTGGAACAGCACCAGCCAGGTCAAACCACGCAACAGCATAAGCATCTCCCTCGGGCATGGCCGCCATTATAAGCATGTGCCGTCATATACCGATATTCGTCGAAAAACGTGCAACTTGACTGAAACGGTTCGCCGTGCTGATCTTGCACTTTCGTACCAACTGACAGCCCGGAGAGTCCGCGATGCCCCATGTACCGGTTACAGAGCTTTCGCAGTACGTTGGTAAGGAACTGGGCCGCTCGGCCTGGCTGAAGATCGACCAGCAACGCATCAACCTGTTCGCCGAAGCCACGGGCGATTTCCAGTTCATCCATGTTGACCCGGAAAAGGCGGCAAAAACCCCGTTCGGGAGCACCATCGCCCACGGTTTCCTGACATTGTCGCTGATTCCCAAGCTGATCGAGGACATCCTGGTTCTGCCGGAAGGGCTGAAGATGGTGGTGAACTATGGGCTGGACAGCGTGCGGTTCATCCAGCCGGTCAAGGTCGACAGCCAGGTACGGCTGAAGGTGGACCTGGCCGAAGTGACGGAAAAGAAACCAGGGCAATGGCTGCTAAAGGCGATTGCCACGCTGGAGATCGAGGGAGAAGAGAAGCCTGCTTATATAGCTGAGTCGCTTTCCCTCTGTTTTGTCTGACGCATTCCGGGGGCGCTTCGCGCCCTATTCGCAGCACAAGGCTGCTCCTACAGGGGTATGTGATCTCTTGTAGGAGCAGCCTTGTGCTGCGAACGGGCTGCACAGCAGCCCAGATCCACAAATCCCCCGCACTCGCGTAAACTGCCAGCCTTCGCGCAGCCTAGGGCTGCCCCTGTCGATTTACCAAAGGTGCCCGCCATGCCCTGGCTGCAAGTACGCCTGGCCATCAGCCCGGAACAAGCCGAAACCTACGAAGATGCCCTGCTCGAAGTGGGTGCCGTCTCGGTCACGTTCATGGATGCCGAGGATCAACCGATCTTCGAGCCAGACCTCAACACCACTCCGCTGTGGTCGCACACCCACCTGCTGGCCCTGTTCGAGGCCGATGCCGATCCTGAGCAGGTATTCGCCCACCTGCGCCTGCTGACCGCTGCCGAACTGCCCGAGCACCAGGCCGAGGTGATCGAGGACCAGGACTGGGAACGCAGCTGGATGGACAACTTCCAGCCGATGCGCTTCGGCCGCCGCCTGTGGATCGTGCCAAGCTGGCACGAGGCCCCGGAACAGGACGCGGTGAACCTGCTGCTCGACCCCGGCCTGGCGTTCGGCACCGGTACCCACCCCACCACCGCACTGTGCCTGGAATGGCTCGACGGCCAGCAGCTCGAAGGCACCCAGGTGCTGGACTTCGGCTGCGGCTCCGGCATTCTGGCCATCGCCGCGTTGCTGCTGGGCGCCCGTGAGGCGGTCGGTACCGACATCGACGTACAGGCCATCGAGGCTTCGCGCGACAACGCCCAGCGCAACGGCATCGCCGACGAGAAGCTGGCGCTGTACCTGCCAGAGAACATGCCGGCCATGCAGGCCGATGTGCTGGTCGCCAACATCCTCGCCGGCCCGCTGGTGTCGCTGGCACCGCAACTGTCCGGCCTGGTCCGCCCAGGTGGCCTGCTGGCGCTGTCGGGCATCCTCGCCGAGCAAGGTGAGGAAGTGGCCGCAGCCTATGCCGCCGACTTCGAACTGGACCCGATCGTCGTTCGCGATGGCTGGGTGCGCATCAGTGGTCGCCGCCGTTAAGCGGGCCTAGAATACTTTTCTGCACAGCTCCCGGATTGCCGCATGACCGACAGTTTCGTCACCCAGTGCCCGCATTGCCAGACCAGCTTTCGCGTCACCCACCACCAGTTGAGCGTGGCCCGCGGTGTAGTGCGCTGCGGCCACTGCCTGCAGGTGTTCAACGCCGCCAGGCAGCTGCTGGAGCAGAACCGCGCCAGCGGAGCCAGCGCACCTGCGGTGCCGATGCCAGCTGCACCTGCCGAACCGCTGGTCGAACCGGCGATCGCACCCCAGCCAGTCGCCAGCGAGCCCAGCGCCCCCTCGGACGAGGACTGGGCGCTCACCACCCAGGCGCTGGAAGCGCTCGACCTCGACATGGAACTGGAGCGCCTGGAGCGCCGCGGCCAACCGGCCTCGGCTCGCCCGGCAAGCCAGGACGACGGCCTGCAGGCGAGGCGTGACGAACTGCACCCGGACGAACATGCCGACGACCTGTTCGGTACGGCAACCGATGAGCCGTTCGAGCCGCAACAGGCAGTAGAACCCACGCCCGTGCTGCGGGAGCCGGAGCCCCTGGAGCTGGACCTGGAACCCGCCCCAGGCGCGCGTACCGAGCCGACGTTAGGTGGCAATCTTGACCTGGACATCGACGACGAACCACCGGTACACCGTACCGCCGCAATCGATGACCACCCCGAATTCAACGAACCGCTGCGGGCCGCCGATGATGAGGCCCCTGTACGGGGCCTGAGCGCCCGCGACGACGAGCCACTGGAGCTGCACCTGTCAGCGCGCGACGACGAACCTGTCGAGCCGCTGCCCGGCGAACGTCTTGAACCAGGCCTAGCCGGCAAAGCCGAGCGCCCGGCGCGCAAGGAGCCGCTGGTAGATGTGGTCGACGACCCCCTGCAACTAGGCTGGGAACAGCCCGCACCCAACTGGGGCAAGCGCTTGTTGTGGGGCTTCCTGACACTGCTGGCCGCTGGCTTGCTTGCGTTCCAGTACGTCTGGTTCCATTTCGACGAAATGGCCCGCCAGGACCAATACCGGCCGATCTTCCAGCAAATCTGCCCGTTGGTCGGCTGCGAGGTGCCGACCCGCGTCGATATCGCCCGAATCAAGAGCAGCAACCTGGTGGTTCGTAGCCACCCGGACTTCAAGGGCGCTCTGATCGTCGATGCGATCATCTACAACCGCGCGCCGTTCGCCCAGCCGTTCCCGCTGCTGGAGCTGCGCTTCGCCGACCTCAATGGCCAGCTGATCGCCAGCCGTCGCTTCAAGCCCAGCGAATACCTGTCCGGCGAACTGGCCGGGCGCGGCGAAATGCCAAGCCAGACCCCGATCCATATCGCCCTGGACATCCTCGACCCAGGGCCGAAGGCCGTTAATTACAGCCTGAGCTTCCGTTCGCCGGAATAACCAGCAGCCCTGTGGGAGCGGGCGTGCCCGCGAACACGGGCGAAGCCCGTGCCATCCATTGCGCCGCCTGCTTCGCGGGCAGGCCCGCTCCCACAGGGGCCGCGCAAGGTCCTGGACCTCACCCATACCAAAAGTCATAAGCCGACAACTGTTCAGATTTTATCCAAATCCATCTTTATCCGGTCACCGAGAGCGGGTATCATGCCAACCCTTTTTCGAACTCCAAGATTCGGCCCCACAACAGGGATCACCTATGTCGGCGGTACGCATCGGCCCATACACACTACGCAACAACCTGATCCTCGCGCCCATGGCCGGGGTCACGGACCAGCCTTTCCGTACACTTTGCCAGCGCCTGGGCGCCGGCATGGTGGTGTCGGAAATGGTCTCCAGTGACATGAGCCTTTGGAACAGCCGCAAGTCGAGCCTGCGCCGCATCCATGAAGGTGATCCCGAGCCACGCTCGGTACAGATCGCCGGTGGTGATGCGCAGATGATGGCAGCGGCGGCAAAGGCCAACGTCGAAGCAGGCGCCCAGATCATTGATATCAACATGGGCTGCCCGGCAAAAAAAGTCTGCAACAAAGCCGCAGGCTCTGCTTTATTGAGAGATGAAGCCTTGGTCAGCGAGATTCTCCACGCCGTGGTCGGCGCCGTGGACGTCCCGGTGACCCTGAAGATCCGCACCGGCTGGGACCGGGCGAACAAGAACGGCCTGAACGTGGCGAAGATTGCCGAGCAGGCCGGCATCCAGGCGCTGGCGGTGCATGGCCGCACACGCGCCGACCTGTACACCGGCGAAGCCGAATACGACACCATCGCTGCCATCAAGCAGGCGGTGTCGATCCCGGTTTTTGCCAACGGCGATATCACCTCGCCAGAAAAGGCCCGGGCGGTGCTGGACGCCACCGGGGTCGATGGCCTGTTGATCGGCCGGGCCGCCCAAGGGCGGCCATGGATCTTTCGCGAGATCGAGCATTACCTGCGCACTGGCGAACACCTGCCAGCGCCGCAGCTGGAGGAAGTGGAACGCATCCTGCTGGAGCACCTGGCCGCGCTGCATGCCTTCTATGGCGATGTGATGGGCGTACGTATCGCCCGCAAGCACGTTGGCTGGTACCTGGCAACACGACCCGGCGGCAAGGAGTTTCGCTCCCGGTTCAACGCTTTGGAAGACACACAAGCGCAGTGCGCCAACGTTCGCGCGTTTTTCAGCGAACGTCGACAGAGCCTTGAGACAGAGGACGGACAAGGGGTGGCCGCATGACGATGATGACCGAGACATTTGTGAGTGGAACAACGCCCGTGAGCGACAACGCCAACCTGAAACAGCACCTCAACACGCCGAGCGAGGAGGGCCAGACCCTTCGCGACAGCGTCGAGAAGGCGCTGCACAACTACTTCGCCCACCTGGAAGGCGCGACCGTGACGGACGTGTACAACCTGGTGCTCTCCGAAGTCGAGGCGCCCCTGCTCGAAAGCGTGATGAACTACGTGAAGGGCAACCAGACCAAGGCCAGCGAGATGCTCGGGCTGAACCGAGGCACCCTGCGCAAGAAGCTCAAGCAGTACGACTTGTTGTAAGCCAGAATCCCAACCAGAAAAGGCGGCTCCCTGAACAGAGGCGCCTTTTTTGCTGACTCCACCGCGTTATTGGAACCCGAAATGACCGACCAGACTACCCGCCTGCCAGTCCGCCGCGCCCTGATCAGCGTCTCCGACAAGACCGGTATCCTCGAATTTGCCCGTGAGCTGCAGCAGCTCGGTGTCGAGATCCTGTCCACCGGCGGCACCTACAAGCTGCTCAAGGACAACGGCGTCAACGCGGTGGAAGTGGCCGACTACACCGGCTTCGCCGAAATGATGGATGGCCGGGTCAAGACCCTGCACCCGAAAATCCACGGTGGCATCCTCGGCCGTCGCGGCACCGACGACGCCATCATGAATGAGCACGGCATCAAGCCGATCGACCTGGTAGCAGTCAACCTGTACCCGTTCGAAGCCACCATCTCCAAGCCTGGCTGTGACCTGCCGACCGCCATCGAGAACATCGATATCGGCGGCCCGACCATGGTCCGCTCGGCTGCCAAGAACCACAAGGACGTGGCCATCGTGGTCAACGCCAGCGACTACGCCGGCATCATCGAAGGCCTCAAGGCCGGTGGCCTGACCTACGCCCAGCGCTTCGACCTGATGCTCAAGGCGTTCGAGCACACTGCTGCCTACGACGGCATGATCGCCAACTACATGGGCACCATCGACCAGGCCAAAGAAACCCTGAGCACTGAAGGCCGCAGCGAGTTCCCGCGCACCTTCAACAGCCAGTTCGTCAAGGCCCAGGAAATGCGTTACGGCGAAAACCCGCACCAGAGCGCGGCGTTCTACGTAGAAGCGAAGAAAGGCGAAGCCAGCGTTTCCACCGCCATCCAGCTGCAGGGCAAGGAACTGTCGTTCAACAACGTGGCCGACACCGATGCCGCGCTGGAGTGCGTGAAGAGCTTCGTCAAGCCGGCCTGCGTCATCGTCAAGCACGCCAACCCGTGCGGCGTGGCCGTGGTACCTGAAGACGAAGGCGGCATCCGCAAGGCCTACGACCTGGCCTACGCAACCGACACCGAGTCGGCGTTCGGCGGCATCATCGCCTTCAACCGCGAACTGGACGGCGAAACCGCCAAGGCCATCGTCGACCGCCAGTTCGTCGAAGTGATCATCGCCCCGAAAATTTCCCAGGCTGCCCGCGAAGTGGTTGCCGCCAAGCAGAACGTACGCCTGCTGGAGTGCGGCGAGTGGCCTGCCGAGCGCGCTGCCGGTTGGGACTTCAAGCGCGTCAACGGTGGCCTGCTGGTGCAGAGCCGCGATATCGGCATGATCACTGCCGATGACCTGAAGATCGTCACCAAGCGTGCGCCAACCGAGCAAGAGATCAACGACCTGGTGTTCGCCTGGAAAGTGGCCAAGTTCGTCAAGTCCAACGCCATTGTCTACGCCAAGCAGCGCCAGACCATCGGCGTCGGCGCCGGCCAGATGAGCCGCGTCAACTCCGCGCGCATTGCTGCAATCAAGGCCGAGCATGCCGGCCTGCAGGTGCAGGGTGCAGTCATGGCGTCGGATGCGTTCTTCCCGTTCCGTGATGGCATCGACAATGCGGCTAAAGTGGGTATCAGCGCCGTGATCCAGCCGGGTGGTTCGATGCGTGATGCCGAGGTGATTGCTGCCGCTGACGAAGCCGGCATCGCCATGGTCTTCACCGGTATGCGCCACTTCCGCCACTAAACAGATGCAGGGCCGATCGCCGGCCCTTGTAGGAGCGGCCTTGTGTCGCGATAGGGCCGCAAAGCGGCCCCAGCAATTTCTGCTGTGAAGCTGAAAACCTGGGGCCGCTACGCGCCCCTTTCGCGACACAAGGCCGCTCCTACAGGAAGCGGGATCGGCCAGACAAAATTCGAGGTTTTGACATGAAAGTTTTGATCATCGGCAGCGGCGGCCGTGAGCACGCCCTGGCCTGGAAAGTCGCCCAGGACCCACGCGTCGAGAAAGTCTTCGTTGCCCCGGGCAACGCCGGCACCGCCATTGAAGCCAAGTGCGAGAACGTCGCCATCGACGTGTGCGCCCTGGAGCAACTGGCTGACTTCGCCGAGAAGAACGTCGACCTGACCATCGTCGGTCCGGAAGCACCGCTGGTCATCGGCGTGGTCGACCTGTTCCGCAGCCGCGGCCTGGACTGCTTCGGTCCGACCAAGGGCGCGGCCCAGCTGGAAGGCTCCAAGGCTTTCACCAAGGACTTCCTGGCGCGACACAAGATCCCGACCGCCGACTACCAGAACTTCACCGAAATCGAGCCGGCGCTGGCCTACCTGCAGGAAAAAGGCGCGCCGATCGTGATCAAGGCCGATGGCCTGGCCGCGGGCAAGGGCGTGATCGTCGCCATGACCCTGGAAGAAGCCGAAGCCGCCGTGCGTGACATGCTGGCCGGCAACGCCTTCGGCGATGCGGGCTCCCGCGTGGTGATCGAGGAGTTCCTCGACGGCGAGGAAGCCAGCTTCATCGTCATGGTCGACGGCCAGAACGTGCTGCCCATGGCCACCAGCCAGGACCACAAGCGCGTCGGCAACCAGGACACCGGCCCGAACACCGGCGGCATGGGTGCCTACTCCCCTGCCCCGGTGGTCACCGCCGAAGTGCACCAGCGCGTGATGGACCAGGTGATCTGGCCGACCGTGCGCGGCATGGCCGAGGAAGGCAACGTCTACACCGGTTTCCTCTACGCCGGCCTGATGATCGACAAGGCGGGCAACCCCAAGGTCATCGAGTTCAACTGCCGCTTCGGCGACCCTGAGACCCAACCAGTCATGCTGCGCCTGGAGTCGAGCCTGGTGCTGCTGGTCGAGGCCGCCTTCGCCAAGGCGCTGGACAAGGTCGAAGCACAGTGGGACCCGCGCCCGAGCCTGGGCGTGGTGCTGGCTGCCGGCGGCTACCCGGGCGACTACGCCAAGGGTGACGTGATCAACGGCCTGGACGCTGCCGCGAAGATCGAAGGCAAGGTGTTCCACGCCGGTACTGCGCTCAAGGATGGCAAGGTGACTACCAACGGCGGGCGCGTGCTGTGTGCCACCGCCATGGGCAGCACCGTTGCCGACGCGCAGCAGCAGGCTTACCGCCTGGCCAAGGAAATCAGCTGGAACGGCAGTTTCTACCGCACCGATATCGGCTACCGGGCCATCGCCCGCGAACGCGGTGAGCACCAGCAGTAAGTTGTACCGGGCTGCCGCAGTGCGCTCCAGCACCTTGCGCCTGCGGCATCCGGCTCGTCGACAGGGCCCAAAGGGGCCTTGCCTTCGACTTGGCGCGCCGCGCATAGTTAATACCCGGCACCTAGGCTAAGAAGGGATTTCGTAGTGCGTCGGCTTCGGATTGCCTCAGCTCTGATCGTCAGCTTGCTGACCTTGCTCTGCATGTTCCCGGCGGCGGCCGAACATGACGGAGGCTGGGCCGTTATGCTCGACGAACAGGCCAACCTGCAACTGAGCGACGTGCGCTCCGAACGTTACCGCAACCAGTTCAGCCCGCTGGTACTGGCCGACCTGGATGCCGCTCCTGCGGAACAGGCCCTGTGGCTGCACTACCGCCTGGAGCCCGGCGAGCAGGAAAAACTGCTGCGGGTTTTCGCCCCAGACCTTTCTGGCCTGGACCTCTACGCCCTCGAGGGCGACAAGCTTCTGCGTCAGCTGCACCACGGGCGCCAGGCCGGCAATGCCAGCCCGACCCTGCGTGGCAGCGACCATGTACTACCCCTGCCCAACAGCAAGCAACCCCTGGATATCTACCTGCGCCTGGTTTCCGAGCACCAGCTGCGCCCGGCCATCAGCCTGGAGCCTGCGGCCGTGGCAGCCTCCGACCAACGCCAGCCACTGCTGTTCGGCATGCTGTTCGGCGGCCTGGTGATGCTGATCATGCACAACCTGATCCGCTTCCTCTACAGCCGCTCCAGCACCACCCTGATTCTGGCGCTGTACCACGGCCTGATGCTGCTCAGCGGCCTGATCCTGCTGAACCTCAGTGGCCCCTGGTGGCACGTTTGGCATAGCGCGCAAACACCCGCCGCATACCTGACGCTGGTCCTGGCCGGCCTGGCGGGGCTGGGTTTCACCCAGCATTTCTTCTCGCCATGCAACTCGCCACGGCTAAACCGTCTGCTGCAGGGCGAGATGCTGCTGGTCGGGGTGAGCGGGTTGGTGCTGCTGTTCGTCGACACCCTGCCCCTCAACCTGATGACCTACGCCCTGATGGCCCTGGGCAGCGTGAGCATGCTGCTGGTCAGCAGTTACCACTGGTACAAGGGCTATGCGCCCGCACGTCTGTTCAGTCTGGCCATGGTGGTGTTCAACCTCGGTGGCCTGGTGCTGCTGCCAGCGCTGCTGGGCCTGACCCGTACCTCGACGCCCTGGCTGCTGTGCATCCTGCTGGGCCTGACCGTGGCCAGCGGCCTGCTGCTCAACCTGGCCGTCAGTGAACGCCTGCGGCGCATTAGCGAGGAGCGCTTCAGCGCCAGCCGCGCACTGGCCGCCAGCGATGCCGAAATCAACGCCAAGGCCGAGTTCCTGGCCAAGATCAGCCACGAAATCCGTACCCCCATGAACGGTGTGCTGGGAATGACCGAGCTACTTCTGGGCACGCCGCTGTCGGTCAAGCAACGCGACTACGTGCAGACCATTCACAGCGCCGGCAACGAACTGCTGACGCTGATCAACGAGATTCTCGACATTTCCAAGCTCGAATCCCGGCAGATCGAACTCGATGACGTGCAGTTCGACCTCAACGCGCTGATCGAAGATTGCCTGAACATCTTCCGCGCCAAGGCCGAACAGCAGAACATCGAACTGATCAGCTTCACCCAACCGCAGGTACCACGGGTGATCAGCGGCGACCCGACGCGCCTGCGCCAGGCCTTGTCGAGCCTGCTGGAGAATGCCCTGAAAAACACCGACCAGGGCGAGATCCTGCTGGTAGTGGCGCTGGACCAGCGCGGCGAGGTACCGCGCCTGCGCATCGCCGTGCAGGACAGCGGCGAACCGTTGCCGGCCGCTGACCGCGAAGCCTTGCTGCAGGCCGAGTTGCACAGCCACCACTTCCTGTCCAGCAACAAGCTGGGCGGCCACCTGGGGCTGGTCATCGCCAAGCAGCTGATCGGGCTGATGCAGGGCGAGTTCGGCATCAAGAGCAGCAGCGGCATGGGCAATACCCTGTGGCTGACCCTGCCGCTGGACCCTTCGCGCCTGGAACAACCACCGGCCGACCTCGACAGCCCGCTGCGTGATGCTCGCGTACTGGTGGTGGACGACAACGACACCTGCCGCAAGGTGCTGGTACAGCAGTGCAGCGCCTGGGGCATGAACGTCAGCGCGGTCCCGTCGGGCAAGGAAGCACTGGCCCTGCTGCGCACCAAGGCCCACCTGCGCGACTACTTCGATGCCGTGCTGCTGGACCAGAACATGCCGGGCATGACCGGCATGCAGCTGGCCGCCAAGATCAAGGAAGACCCGAGCCTGAACCACGACATCCTGGTGGTGATGCTCACCGGTATCAGCAACGCGCCGAGCAAGGTCATTGCGCGCAACGCAGGGGTCAAGCGGATCCTCGCCAAGCCGGTGGCCGGCTACACACTGAAAACCACCCTGGCCGAAGAGCTGGCCCAGCGCGGCCGCGAGCAAGCCGTACCGGCCAGTTTGCCTGGCATCCCCCAGGCACTGGACCTGCCCGACGACTTCCGCGTGCTGGTCGCCGAGGACAACAGCATCTCGACCAAGGTGATCCGCGGCATGCTTGGCAAGCTCAACCTCGAGCCCGACACCGCCAGCAATGGTGAAGAGGCCTTGCAGGCGATGAAGGCGCAGCGCTATGACCTGGTGCTAATGGACTGCGAAATGCCGATACTCGACGGTTTCTCGGCCACCCAGCAGCTGCGCGCCTGGGAAGCCGCCAACCAGCGCCAGCGCACCCCGGTGGTGGCGCTGACCGCGCACATACTTGCCGAACACAAGGAACGCGCCCGCCTGGCGGGCATGGACGGGCACATGGCCAAACCGGTGGAACTGTCGCAGTTGCGAGAGCTGATCCAGTACTGGGCCAACCACCGGGAAGCCAAGGTGGATCCGGTGCATAGTTCCTGACCTGTACTGCCTGTACTGGCCTCATCGCCGGCAAGCCAGCTCCCACACCGACCGCACCGATCTCAAGATATGCACAGTACCTGTGGGAGCTGGCTTGCCGGCGATTAGGCCAGTGAAGACAACCACGATCCTACTGATACACTTCCCCTCACCTTTCCTGCCAGGGGCTTCCCCATGCTCCATGAGTTGTTCAGCGTCTACCTGAAAATGCTCGTGCTCTACAGCCCGTTCTTCGTGCTGTCGTGCTTCATCAGCCTGACCCGCGGCCATTCCAGCAAGGAGCGCAAGCAGCTGGCATGGAAGGTGGCCATCGCCGCACTCATCGCCAGTGTCCTGCTGTACCTGTTCGGTCGGGCGATCTTCGGCATCTTCGGCATCACCGCCGACGCCTTCCGCATCGGCGCTGGCAGTGTGCTGTTCATTTCGGCACTGGGCATGGCCCAAGGCAAGTCTGCGGTACAGGCCGACAACGTCCAGCAGGATGTCACCATCGTGCCGCTGACCATCCCGCTCACCGTCGGCCCGGGCACCATCGGTGCACTGCTGGTAATGGGCGTCGGCCACCCGCACTGGGACGACAAGCTGTTGGCCATCATCAGCATCGCCCTGGCCAGCTTCACCGTCGGCCTGGTGCTGTACTTGTCGCACCGTATCGAGCGCATACTCGGCGACCAGGGCCTGCAGATCGTCAGCCGGCTGATGGGGCTGTTCGTCTGCGCCCTGGCTGCGCAAATCATCTTTACCGGTATCAAAGGCTACCTGGCGCCATAGCCATTGCCTAATGCAGGTCGAACCGATACTCCCCTTGTGCATCCTTGGTTTTCATCAATGCCTCCAGCTCATCTCGCTGATGTTGGAAACGCCCGTTATCCAGCTGCAAGGAAACGCCATTGAACCCGGCTTCACCCTCCAGCGCCTTTTCGACCAGCAGCATGTCCTGGGGTATGCCGGCGATCGGTGCGTCGAATTGGAAGGTGATACTGCAAAGATCGAGGACCGGGCCCGGCTTGAGCAAGCCAAGCTCGATCACCAGCTGCGAACCCTGCGTGCTGAACTTCAGCTGGTGACGAAAACCTTCGATCGATCGGCCCAGGCCACTTCTTACTGCAGCCAGCACAGCCTCATGACGGATCGAGCGCATCGTCAGCCACGCCTCGAGTGGCTGTATCTGCGCGCTGCGCGCGGGCTGCCCCAGCTGTTTCAAGTCATGCGTACTGGCCAGCTTGATCCAGCCCAGTTGCCGGTATGCCTCGCGATAGGCGTCATACCAGGCTTCATAGTTGTCAAAGCGTGACCCCGCATTCCTGTTGGCCACCAACTGGGCGTAAAGGATGGAGTCGAAGGCAGCCTGGCGTTGAATCTGGCCAGCGTCCGCGCGATACAGTAATGCCGTCCCGCCAATCAACATCAGTTGTTCAGCTGTTCTGTCCATTGCATTGCCTCGTCACAAAGAGCCGAACAAGGCGGCGTTGCAACAACGCCGCCCTGCAATCAGATGTCGTACTGGAGAACGTTCTCGACGCTGCGCACGCCGAGTTTGTTTTCCACGGTTTCGCGGACCTTGTCGTAGACGAAAGTGTTGAGGGTGAGCACAGCCATGCCGGCGTAGTACTCGGTCTTTTCCAGCTTCCACTGGATACCCAGGATGTCATCCTCCAGTTTGGGGGCAGAGGCCTGGATGCAGCTCACCACCATGACCACATCGTTGTTGTCGGTTTCGACGCAGGCGGCCATCCCGACCATGCCCCTGACCTTGTTCTTGCGCTTGTGATCGACCACCTTGACGTCATTTTCGACGGTGGTGAGTTTGTCGAAAGCCGCCTTGGCCAGCACACCCAACTTGGTACCACCCAGCACTGCATTGCCGACCGCACCGATCGCCCGTATAGCGACAGCGCCTACGGTGACAGACAACTCGGCAGAGGTTTCCAGCTCGAAGGTGCGACGAGGGATGGTAAAGCCAAGATCACGCATGACATCGATGAACCGGTCGTACCACTCCCTGCTCTGTTTTTCGGCATCGAAGGACTTGTCAGCCACCAAGGTGGCAAAGTGGAAGGCGTTCTTTACGTCATGACGGCTTTGCGAAGACATGCCTGCGCCGCAGGCCAGCAGGTTGCCTTCGACCAGGATGGCTGTGTCGGTCGCAGTGACTTGTGTTTCTGTGGACATGTGGAAACTCCTAGATGGTTGCCCCCCGAGTCAGGGGCGACCACCTTAGCCAGCGCGCCCAGGATGCAGCGCGCTGAAGGGTTTCCGGTGCAACTAGTCAGCCGACGGGTACCAACGCGGGGTGTAGGCCCACGCCCCGCCCGACAAGCGAGGAAACACGCAGGTTGTAGATGAGCCGACAAGCACCATGGTGCGCATGTCGACCATTTCCGGCAGCAGTTCGGCCAATGTGACGACCTTCAGCGTCTGCCCCGGCCTACCGATGTCACGGCCAAGGACTACAGGCGTGTTACCCTCGCGGTGCCGGCGCACGACCTCCAGCGCTACCCCGAGCTGGTGCGGCCTTGCCTTGGAAATCGGGTTGTAGAACGCCAGCACCAGGTCAGCCTGGGCCGCCAGGTCCAGGCGCTTTTCAATGATCGACCACGGCTTGAGGTTGTCCGACAGCGACATCACGCAGAAGTCATGCCCCAGCGGCGCACCCGCCTGGGCGGCGGTCGCGAGCGAGGCCGACACCCCCGGCAGGATCTCGAGATCCACCCGGTGCCAGGCCGGGTCCGTGGACGCGTGCAACGCTTCAAGTACCGCAGCTGCCATGGCGAACACACCCGGGTCGCCCGACGACACCACCACCACCGAACGGCCCTGGGCCGCGAGTTCGAAGGCATGCCGGGCACGCTGCATCTCTTCACGGTTGTCGGTGCAGTGCAGCACCTGGTCGTCACGGAACGGCCCGGCCATGCGCACGTAGGTTTCGTAACCGAGCACATCCTCGGCTTGCGCCAGCTCGGCCTTGACCGCCGGCACCATCAGCTCGGCTGCACCCGGCCCCAGGCCGATGACCGCCAGACGACCCCGACGACGACCGATCTGCGCCACCTCGACCGGGGCAGGCGCCACCGCGATGACCACGTCTGCCACCTCGATCAGCTGCGCAGCAGGCAATGCCGCAGCAACCATCCCGGCCAGATCATGCGTCCTGGCAGCAAAGCGCAAGGCAACACCCAGGGTCTGTGCGGCCTCATGCAGGGCGCTGTCGGCCATGGCTTGCTCATCGGCCAGCAGGCAGGCCACTGCAGGCTCGGCGATGCCGGCCTGCTGCAATGCCGCCCGGATACTGGCCAGGCTACCGCCAGCAACACCCACTACCACCGAACGCGGGTGGATCAGCAGCTCGTCGCGGCTGGCCGGGCGGGCCTGGTGCCCCACATGGATGGTACGCCGAGCCGCCTCGCTGGCAGGCAACTGCGCCTGTTGCAGCCACGGCGCGTCACCTTCGATGCGCACCGCCTCGCCAGCCAGCAGGTCGGAGACAAAGCGCTTGCCTTGCTCGATATCCGCCAGCGCATAGCCCTGTGGCGGGTTCAGCAGACAGGTGCCGAAACGCAGCTCGCCACTGGTGGTGATGGCCGCAGCAACGCCCAGTGCTTCAGCGATTTCGCGCGCCATCACGTTCACACCGCCAAGGCCACCAAGCAACGGCACTACGGCACTGCCGTCTTCGGCCACGGCCAGTACCGGTGGCTCGACACCTTTCTCGCTGAGCAGGCTGGCCAGGCTGCGGATGACGATACCCGCCGCGCACAGGGCGATGATCGGCGTGTTCTGCTGGTACAGCCCACGCAGGGTATCGCCGAACGCGGTGTAGCAAAGGTCGGCACCCTCGACCCGGCCTTCCAGGCCATGGATCGATGCTTGTGGATAACACTGCTGGATACGCTGCGCCGTGGCCAGGCTGCCCTGGCCAAGGATGACGATCGCCGGTGCCTGGTGCATGTTCAGCCCTGCCATTTTTCACCCGGCACGATGATCAGCGAGAAGTACGGCGACGACTGTGGGTCGACCTGGTCCAGCGCCACGATTTTCTGGTTGGCCATGGTCGCCCGCTCCACATACAGCGCACGCCCGTCCAGGCCCAGTTCGGCCAGCACTTCGCGCACCTTGGGGAAGTTGCGGCCAAGCTTCATGATCACCGCCGCGTCGGCGTCGGCCAGGCGACGCTTGAGCTCTTCGGCCGGCAACACGCCAGACAGCACCGACAGGCTCTGATTGCGGTAAACCAGCGGCGCGCCCAGTACCGAGGCGCCACCGAGCATCGAGCAGACGCCGGGGATCACTTCGGCCTCGTAGCGCTGCGCCAGGCGGTCGTGCAGGTACATGTAGGAACCATAGAAGAACGGGTCGCCTTCACAGATAACCGCCACGTCGCGGCCGGCATCCAGGTGCTCGGCTACCTGCACGCTGGCCTCGTCGTAGAAGTCGCTGATCACCTGTTCATAGGACAGCGGCGCTGGCAGCGCTTCGGTGGTTACCGGGTAGACCAGCGGCAGCAGGGTCTGCTCGGGCTGCAGGTGCGCCTCGATGATGCCGAAGGCGTTGCCGCGCTTGCCCTTGGCCACGAAGTAGCCAACCACTGGCGCTTCACGCAGCAGGCGCAGGGCCTTGAGGGTAATCAGTTCTGGGTCGCCAGGGCCCACGCCCAGGCCCAGCAGACGTCCACGCGGCGCCATCATTCCACCTCCGTGGCCAAGGCGTTGACCGCAGCTGCGGCCATCGCGCTGCCGCCCAGGCGGCCCTGCATGATCACGAACGGCACGCCACGGCTGTCGGCGGCGAGCATCGCCTTGGACTCGGCGGCACCGACAAAGCCGACCGGGAAGCCGAGGATCAGTGCTGGTTTCGGGGCGCCGGCGTCGAGCATTTCCAGCAGATAGAACAGTGCGGTAGGCGCATTGCCGATCACCACCACACTGCCTTCCAGGTGCGGCCGCCACAGTTCCAGGGCCACGGCGGAACGGGTGTTGCCGGCGTCTTTCGCCAGGCCCGGTACGCTCGGGTCGCGCAGGGTGCAGATGACCTTGTTGTCGGCGGGCAGCCGGGCGCGGGTGATGCCTTCGGCGACCATGTGCGCATCGCACAGGATCGGCGCGCCGTTCAGCAACGCCTCGCGTCCGGCCCGGCCGGCGCCTTCGGAGAACTGCAGGCCATCGATGGCGTCGACCATGCCACAGGCGTGGATCACGCGCACGGCGAGCTTTTCGAGGTCTGCGGGGATCCGCTCGAGTCGGGCTTCCTCGCGGATGATCCGGAAGGAATTGCGATAGATCTCCTGACCATCGCGGATGTAGTCAATCATCAAGGTGCTCCGTCGGCAGGTCGAGCATGGCGCCTGCTTCATTCAAGGTAAGGTCGGTGGCGCGCAGGGCGCCGAAGCCCGGCTGGCGCGCATCACGCAGGTACAGGTCGTAACGGCCCGGCGCGCGGGCCAGCAGGGTGGCCGGGGCAACATGGGCCACGGCGCAGGATCGGGGGCAACCGGACAAGTGCACGCTGCCGGGCACACCAGGGCCGAGCAGTGCGGCCAGGGTGACGGCGTCGGCCTTGGTCTCGCCCAGGGCCTTGGCACAGCCACTGGCGCCGGTACAGGCGCTTATGCGTGCCAGTGGCTCATGGTCATGGCATAGCAGGCCCAGTGCGGACAACCCGGCCTGGGCGTGGTCGATGTGTTGCGCTTGCAAGTTGGTCAGCACCAGGCTTTGCCAGGGGCTCAGGCGCAGGCTGCCATCGCCATGTTCACGGGCAACGCGCGCAGCGCCACGCAGCATGGCCGGGGTCAGGCGCCCCTGCGGCGGGGCAACGCCCAAGGCGATGCCCTGCGCCTGGGGCAGAACGCCCAGCCACGAGGCGCTGCGCGGTTCACGTCGCCATGCGAGCACGGCGGCATCGCGGCGGATGGCCAGGCCAAGCCCGTCGATGAAATCGGTTGCCGAACATACCTCGAGCAACTGGCGCATGCGCGACTGTGCCGGGGTGGCCAGGTCGAGGAAGCGCTCCAGCACCGCACGCACCAGCACCAGGCCTTGGTCCGCCGGCACCGCACCGAGCACCTGGCCGTCTGCCGGGCAACCTGCCAGGCCAAACGCCAGCCAGGTCTGCTGCCCCAGGCGCAGGGCAGACAGCCACAGGTCATGGGGGTGTTCGAGCATGGCCAGGTTTTCGCCGGCATCCAGCTGCACGGCGAACTTGGCCGACAACTGGTGAAAGCGCGGGGTGCCCTCCAGCAGGTCGAGGATCTGCCCGGCCAACGGTCGAGCGTCCAGCAGCATCGCCGGGTCATGCCCGGCCAGCGGGCTGAGCATCAGGTTGCGCACATCGTCACCGGCGGCATCACGTGGGCCCAGGCCGGCAGCGAGCAGTGTCTCGACCAGGCCGCGATGGTCGCTGCCGATGCCGCGAATCTGCAGGTTGCCGCGGTTGGTGGCCTCGATCACGCCACCGGCGAAACGCTCGGCAGCCGCCGCCACTGCGTCGGCCTGGTCGGCCAGCAGCAGGCCGCCCGGCAGCTTGATGCGGCAGATGCCGCCATCACGGGCACTGACGATGCGCCACAACCCCGGGCAGGCCGAGGGACGGGGCGATACATGGGAGGCATGGGCCTGGGTCAAAGGGGCGTCCGGCAATCTGTGAAAATGCGCTTGAGTGTAGAAGGCGCGGTATTATGCCTGCTTTGTCCGGCGGCATGAAAAGCCGGTGGTCGAGCATCATTCGAGTTTGAGCAGAAATTTTGGGGGCGCTGCGCACCCCATCGCGACACAAGGCCGCTCCCACAGGGATCACCATTCCCTGTGGGAGCGGCCTTGTGTCGCGATGGGCTGCACAGCAGCCCCAGGGTCTTGAAGAGGTATCCATGGCACCCTGGCTGACAGTAGTAGGTATCGGCGAAGACGGCTTCAGCGGCCTGGGCAAGCAGGCCCGGCGCGCGCTGCTGGGCGCTGCGCGGATCTTCGGCAGCCCGCGCCAGCTGGCCTTGCTGCCACGCTGCGTGGCCGGCGAACGGCTGGGCTGGCCAAGCCCGTTCTCGCTGGCCCCGGTCCTGGCTCTGCGCGGTGAGCCAGTATGCGTGCTGGCCAGCGGCGACCCGATGTTCTACGGCGTCGGCGCCAGCTTGGCGCGCCAACTGCCCGCCGCTGAAATACGCGTGCTGTCGATGCCCTCCTCCTGCGCCCTGGCCGCCGCCCGCCTGGGCTGGCCACTGCAGGACGTGCAGGTGGTATCGCTGGTCGCTCGGCCCCTGGCTGCGCTCAATGCCCATCTGCACAGCGGCGTGCGCCTGCTGGTGCTGAGCAACGACGGCGACAGCCCGGCAGCAATTGCCACGCAGCTGCGCGAGCGGGGCTTCGGGCCAAGCCGCCTGCGAGTCTTCGAACACTTGGGTGGCGTGGACGAACGTGAGTTGGCCGGCACCGCCCAGGACTGGCCGCACAGCGATGTCGCCGCGCTCAACCTGGTAGCCATCGAGTGCCTGGCCACGCCCGAGGCCCCGCGCCTGCACCGACTGGCCGGGTTGCCGGACAGCGCCTTCCGGCATGACGGCCAACTGACCAAGCGCGATGTCCGCGCCATCACCCTGGCCCGCCTGGCACCACAGCCCGGCGAGTTGCTGTGGGACGTGGGCGCCGGCTGCGGCTCGATCGGCATCGAATGGATGCGCGCCCACCCGGCCTGCCGCGCCTTGGCCATCGAGGCCGACGAAGGCCGCCAGGGCTTCATCGAACACAACCGCGATGCGTTGGGTGTACCCGGCCTGCAACTGGTCCGCGGCAAGGCACCAGCGGCGCTGGAAGGCCTGGAGCAACCGGATGCGATCTTCATCGGTGGCGGCGTCACCCGCGAAGGTGTGCTCGACCTGTGCTGGGCAAGCCTGCGCCCCGGCGGCCGGCTGGTAGCCAATGCGGTGACCCTGCAAAGCGAACTGGCCCTGGCGCATTTCCGTGAACGCCACGGTGGCGAGCTGACCCGCATCCATGTCGCCCATGCCCAGCCATTGGGCGCGTTCGACACTTGGCGCCAGGCGCTGCCGATCACCTTGCTGGACGTGGTGAAACCCGCCAATGCGTGAAGAAACCCGCGAACAGCCCGCCCCCCTGCGCAGCGGCCTGACCACCGGCAGCTGCGCCACTGCCACCAGCCTGGCGGCAGCGCGCTTGCTGCTGGGAGGCGAGAGCAGCGACGCCGTCAGCATCACCCTGCCCAAGGGCAAGGTGGTGCAGATGCGCCTGGAGTTCTGCCGCCTCACCAGCCAAGGTGCCGAAGCGGGCACGCTCAAGGACGCCGGCGACGACCCGGACGTGACCCATGGCGCCCTGCTCTATAGCCAGGTGCGCCTGATGGCCGAACCGGGCATCCGTTTTGTCGCCGGCACCGGCGTCGGCACCGTGACCCGCCCGGGGCTGGTGCTGGCGGTGGGTGAGCCGGCCATCAACCCGGTGCCACGGCGCATGATCAGCGACCACCTGCAACGCTTGGCAGACGAATGCAGCTACCCCGGCGGTTTCGAAGTCACGGTCAATGTGCAGGGCGGCGAGCAACTGGCCCTGAAGACCATGAACCCGCGGCTGGGCATCCTCGGCGGTCTGTCGATCCTCGGCACCAGCGGCATCGTGCGGCCGTTTTCCTGCGCGGCCTACATTGCCTCGATCCACCAAGGCATCGATGTCGCCCACACCAACGGCTACACGCATATCGCCGCATGCACCGGGAACGCCAGCGAAGACACCATGCGCCGCGTCTATGGCCTGCCGGAAATAGCCCTGATCGAAATGGGCGACTTCGTCGGTGCGGTGCTCAAGCACCTGCGCAAGGTACCGGTGCCACGCCTGACCCTGTGCGGCGGTTTCGGCAAGATCAGCAAACTGGCTGCCGGGCACATGGACCTGCACAGCCGTCATTCCAGCATCGACCTGCCGCAACTGGCCGGCTGGGCGGCGGACATCGGCGCCGACGCAGCGCTGCAGGCATCGATCATTACTGCCAACACCAGCCAACAGGCCCTGGCACTGGCCCATGCAGCCGGCATTCCCTTGGGTGACGCGGTGTGCGCCCACGCCCTGGCCTTCGCCCGCAGCGTGGTGCCGGCGCAGGTGCAGGTGGAGGTGTTCGCCATCGATCGCCAGGGTGGCATCGTCGGCCGGGCGGGTGTGCAATGAACGGGCGCATCCTGCTGCTGGGCGGCGTCACCGAAGCCCTGGCCATCGCTCGCCGCCTGGGCCCGCAGCATGTCTACAGCCTGGCGGGCATCGGCCGGGTGCCGCAGGACCTGCAATGCCAGGTTCGGGTCGGCGGCTTTGGCGGTGCCGAAGGGCTGGCGAACTACCTGCACGATGCAGGCATCACGTTGCTGATCGATGCTACCCATCCCTATGCCGCGCAGATCAGCCGCAACGCGGCCAACGCCGCACGCTTGGCCGGTATTCCGTGCTGGGCCTTGCGCCGCCCGGCCTGGCAGACACAAGCGGGGGACGACTGGCGCGAAGTCGAGAATTGGGCGGGGTTGATCGAGGCACTCAAGCCGTTTCGCAGGCCATTGTTCACGCTCGGGCGTGAGCCGCTGCAACATCTGGACGAGATACCGCTGGAGCAGTTCTGGACCTTGCGTGCGTTGGAAACGTGCCCTGGCAACGATCGCTGCGAAGTGATTGGCGCGCGCGGGCCGTTCCATATCGAGGATGAGCGGGCGTTGTTCCAGCGCCGCAAGATCGATGTGCTGATCAGCAAGAACAGCGGCAGCGTAGCGACCGAACCGAAGCTGGAGGTGGCGCGGGAGCTGGGGATACCTGTGCTGATCCTGAAGCGACCGGCTTTGCCGGATGTGGACCGGGCATTCGATTCGCCAGCCGACCTGGCTGCGGCACTCGACCTGCAGTAACAAATGTCGCAAGCACACTGCAGCCCCCCTGTGGCCTACAGTATGTTCGGACTTTTCTTGCAAACCATGAAGTGGCCATGTGCCGCACTGCTGCCTTAAACTCGGCACTCTCCCCCGGAAGGCGCTACCCATATGGAAATGCAATGGTGGATCTGGCTGGTCTTCGGCATCGCGCTGATCCTGCTCGAACTGGTCCTGCCGACGTTCTTCATCCTCTGGTTCGGCATCGGCGCCGTGCTGGTATCGCTCATTTCGCTGGCCGCCCCAAGCCTGCAACTGGACATGCAGGTGCTGCTGTGGGTTTTGATGTCGTCAGTCACCACGGCACTGTGGTTCAAGCTGTTCCGGCGCAAGCAACCAGACGTGCGCTGGACCGCCGAAAGCGTGATCGGTGAAGTGGGGCTGCTGACTGCTGGTGTCTCGGAGTTCCAGAAAGGCCGTGTGCGCTTCCAGAAGCCTATCCTCGGCAACGAGGAATGGACCTGCATCGCCGACAGCGAGATCGCGGCCGGCGAGCGGGTACGCCTGACCGCCATCGAAGGGAACACCGCCCGGGTCATTCGGGCCTGAATCCGCACTAAAAGGAATTTCGCATCATGACCAGCCTCATCGTCGTCGTCGCCATCGCCCTGTTCGTCCTGATCACCGTGTTCAAAGGGGTGCGCATCGTGCCCCAGGGCGAAGAATGGGTCGTCGAGCGCCTGGGCCGCTACCAGAGCACGCTCAAGCCCGGCCTGAACATCGTCATCCCGTACATGGACGTGGTCGCCTATCGCCTGCCTACCAAGGACATCATCCTCGATGTGCAGCAGCAGGAAATCATCACCCGGGACAACGCCGTGATCGTCGCCAACGCCCTGTGCTTCGCCAAGGTGGTCGACCCACAGAAGGCCTCCTATGGCGTGCAGGACTTCTCGTTCGCCGTCACCAGCCTGACCATGACCTCGCTGCGCGCCATCGTCGGGGCCATGGACCTGGACGAAGCGCTGTCCAGCCGCGAGCAGATCAAGGCGCGCCTGCGCGAGGCGATGTCCGAGCAGACCGAAGACTGGGGCGTGACCGTACGCTCGGTGGAAATCCAGGACATCAAACCCTCGGAGAACATGCAACTGGCCATGGAGCGCCAGGCGGCAGCCGAGCGTGAGCGCAAGGCCGACGTGACCCGTGCCGAAGGGGCCAAGCAGGCGGCGATTCTGGAAGCAGAAGCACGCTTGCAGGCTGCCAGGCTGGATGCCGAAGCGCAGATCAGCCTGGCCGAGGCCTCGGCGCGGGCGATTTCGCTGGTCAAGGACGCGGTCGGCAACGAGACCGTGCCGGCGATGTACCTGTTGGGCGAGCGCTATGTGGGGGCCATGGAGAACCTGGCGGGCAGCAGCAATGCCAAGGTGGTGGTGCTGCCGGCAGACCTGCAGGAGACCGTGCGTGGGTTGATGGGCCGCAACAAGGCTTGAGGGTACCTTGATCTTCATCGCCGGCAAGCCAGCTCCCACAGGTTTAACACAGGCCCTGAAATCTGTGCGGGTCCCTGTGGGAGCTGGCTTGCCGGCGATTGGGCTGCAAAGCTGCCCCTCGAAGGGCCCGGCCTGCGTCACTTCACCGCACCCCGCCATTTTTACCTATACTCCGCCTTACAATACCCACCACGATTCCTGACCGGATCTCTCCATGCCCCCACGTCGGCACATCGCCTGGATAGCCTGCCTTGCAGTGCTGTTCAACCTGCTGGCCATGCCGCTGTCTTCCGCCGCGCCCAAGGGCCCGGCCGAGCAGCTGCTGTGGGGGGCCTTCTGTTCCAGCATGGCCAACAAGGCCAAGGTCGACGTCCAGGCCCTGGCCAAGATCGACCTCGGCCCGCAAAGCGACGACAGCGCCAGCATGATGAATTGCTGGTGCTGCTCCGGTGCCGCGCCACTGCTGGCCTTGCCCGGCTACCCGCCGCAGCTGCACAACCCGCCGATACTGCTGGCCGGCCTGCTGCCGCCACCCGCCGACTACCACGCCACGCCGCGCCAACTCTGGCCGGCGCTCAACCCCCGTGCCTCTCCGCTGGCCTGAGTTCTTCACGCTGTCTGCCTGAACCTGAACAGAAACGGAGATTCACCATGCTCAAGCACGCCCTCGTCATGGCCGCCCTGTTGCTGCCCGGCGCCTTTGCCAATGCCCACGAATACAGCGTGGGTGACCTGCACATCGCCCACCCCTGGTCACTGCAACTGCCCCCCAACGCCCCCAACGTCGCGGCGTATTTCGTGGTGCACAACAATGGCCAGGCCGACGACCGCCTGCTCGGTGTCGACAGCCCCATCAGCGATGACGCACAACTGCACGAGCATGCCATGAGCGCCAGCGGTGCCATGAAGATGCAGCAGATACCCAGCGTGGTGGTGCCCGCCGGCAAGGACTTGACCTTCGCCCCCAGCGCCTACCATGTGATGCTGATGCAGCCCAAGGACCGCAGCCTGCTCAGCGACGGCAAGCGCTTCCCGTTGACCCTGCACTTCGAAAAGGCCGGCGATATCACCGTCGATGTGGCCGTGCAGAAGCAGGCGCCGACGGACCAGCCGCAAGCCCACGAACACGCGCACTGATCAGCCGCTGAAAGGCACTCGCCATGAGCCTGCCGCGCAACAGCATCAGCCGTACCACTCGCCCTGACCGCAGGCGCGCCGGTGGCGGATGGCTGAGCCTGTTCGCCATGTGGATGATCTTCATCGGCCCGCTGATTTCCCAGTCGATGCCGATGGACCACCACGCCGGCATGAGCATGCCGATGGACATGCCGATGGCCACCGCCCATCAGCATGGCGGCGACACCCATCACGGCCAGACTGGCGATGGCCAGCTGCATGTGATGTGGGAAAAGTGCGGTTACTGCAGCCTGTTGTTCAACTGCCCGGCCCTGCCCCAGGCCCTCAGCCCGCTCAGTGCCGGCAGCGTCGTACCCACCACCCACCTGTTCGCACCCACGCGCCAGGGCCATGCCCGGCAGGCTGTATTCCCCGGCGCGCGCAGCCGCGCCCCACCTTCCTCGATCAACGTCTGAACCCACACTTTTTGCGCACGAAGCCAGGAGGCTTCGCGCTGACTCATGACTGATCGACTGGAATCATTATGTCCGGCTGCACCCCTGTTTTTGCCTTGTCCCTGCGTGGGACCATCGCCGCCGTGTGCGGCTCGCTGCTCGCGCCCGTGGCCCTGGCCGCCGACCCAGGCCATGAAGGCCATGCACACGACGCCCCCGAGCTGAGCCCGACGGTGATCACCGCCGTGGCCCCGAGCTCGCCGCTGACCGTGGTCACCAACCCGAAAGACCCGCGCCAGCCGGTGCCGGCCAGCGACGGCGCCGACTACCTGAAGACCATCCCCGGCTTCTCGGCCATCCGCGCCGGCGGCACCAACGGCGACCCGGTACTGCGCGGCATGTTCGGTTCGCGCCTGAACATCCTCACCAATGGCGGCCTGATGCTGGGCGCCTGCCCCAACCGCATGGATGCCCCCACGTCGTACATTTCGCCGGAAACCTACGACCGCCTGACCGTGATCAAAGGCCCGCAAAGCGTGATCTGGGGCCCGGGCGGCTCGGCGGGCACCATCCTCTTCGAGCGCGAGCCGGAGAAGTTCGGCACCCTCGGCAGCCGGGTCAACGCCAGCCTGCTGGCCGGCTCCAACGGCCGCTTCGACAAGGTGCTGGACACCGCCGCCGGCAACGACCAGGCCTACGCCCGCTTCGTCGGCAACCAGTCGCGCTCGGACGACTACCATGACGGCGATGACAACACCGTGCCGTCACGCTGGGACAAGTGGAATGGCGATGTCGCCCTCGGCTGGACCCCCGACCAGGACACCCTGCTGGAACTCACCGCCGGCAAGGGCGATGGTGAGGCCCGCTATGCCGGGCGTGGCATGGACGGCTCGCAGTTCAAACGCGAAAGCCTGGGCCTGCGTTTCGAAAAATCCAACCTCGGCGAGGTGCTCGACAAGGTCGAGGCGCAGGTCTACTACAACTACGCCGACCACGTGATGGACAACTACAGCCTGCGCACGCCTTCGGGCAGCGGCATGATGGGCATGCCGATGGTCAGCAACGTCGACCGCCGCACCATGGGCGCACGCATCAAGGCCACCTGGCGCTGGGCCGATGTGCAACTGATCGGCGGCATCGACGCGCAGACCAACGAACATCGCAAACGCGGCGGCATGGGTGTGGACGCGCACAAGGGCCAGGCCTGGACCAAGGACGCCGACTTCCACAACTACGGTGCCTTCGGCGAGCTGACCTGGTACGTCAGCGGTGAGGACCGCATGATTACCGGTGCCCGCCTGGACCGCGCCTCGGCCCGCGACTTCCGCGCAACCAGCGCCACCAACGGCGACACCCGCGCCGATACCCTGCCCAGCGGTTTCGTCCGCTACGAGCACGACCTGGCAGCCATCCCGGCCACCACGTACATCGGCCTTGGTCATGCCCAGCGTTTCCCCGATTACTGGGAGCTGTTCTCGCCCAAGCTGGCACCACCCGGTGCGGCCAATGCTTTCGACGGTATCAAACCAGAGAAGACCACCCAGCTCGACTTCGGTGTCCAGTACCGTGACGAGCGCATGGAAGCCTGGGCATCTGGCTACATCGGGCAGATCCGCGACTACATCCTGTTCGACTACCAGGGAATGAGCTCCCAGGCTCGCAACATCGACGCCCGCATCATGGGCGGCGAACTGGGCGCGGCCTACCAGCTGACGGAAAACTGGAAGGCCGACGCCACGCTGGCCTACGCCTGGGGCAAGAACAGCAGTGACGGCACAGCACTGCCGCAAATGCCGCCTCTGGAAAGCCGCCTGGGCCTGACCTACAGCCGCGATGTCTGGAGCGTCGGCGCACTGTGGCGGCTGGTGGCGGCGCAGAACCGCATCGCCGAGAACCAGGGCAACGTGGTCGGCAAGGACTACGACAACAGCGCCGGCTTCGGCGTGTTCTCAATCAATGGCGCCTACAAGGTAAGCAACCACCTCAAGCTCAGCGCGGGGGTCGACAACCTGTTCGACAAGACCTACGCCGAGCACTTGAACCTGGCCGGGAACGCCGGGTTCGGCTACCCGGCTAGCGATCCACAGCCGGTCAACGAGCCAGGCAGGACCTTCTGGACCAAGGTCGACTTCAGCTTCTGACAACAACAACGGGCGCGGCGCAGGTCGCGCCCATCTGCTGGTCAAACAGGAGGTTCCCATGAGAGGAACACGCATCAACTTCTACAACCTGGCCTGGCGTTGGCACTTCTATGCGGGGCTGTTCGTGGCCCCGTTCATGATCCTGCTGGCAATCACCGGGATCATCTACCTGTTCAAGCCGCAGCTCGACCCGCTGCTGTACCGCGAGCTGATGGTGGTCGAAGCCGGCCACCACCGACAGGGCGCGGACACGATGCTGGCCGAGGTGCGCAAGGCCTACCCCGAGGGCCACGTTGGCCAGTACCTGCCGCCGCTGGACGCCGAACGCAGCGCACAATTCGTGGTGCATGACGCCGGGCGCGAACTGAACGTGTTCGTCGACCCCTACAGCGGCAAAGTCCTTGGCGAACAGGATGGCAAGCAGAACCTGCAGGCCATCGCCCGCGCCCTGCATGGCGAACTGATGGTCGGCACGGTCGGTGACCGCCTGGTAGAACTGGCCGCGGGCTGGGGCATCGTGCTGGTGGTGTCGGGCCTGTACTTGTGGTGGCCACGCGGGCGCAATGGCGCTGGCGTGCTGTGGCCACGGCTCTCGGCACGCGGCCGACTGTTCTGGCGCGACCTGCATGCGGTGACCGGTTTCTGGGGCTCAGCCTTGTTGCTGCTGATGCTGGTCAGCGGCATGACCTGGACCGGCCTGTGGGGCAAGCAGTACGCCGACTTGTGGAACCGCTTTCCGGCGGCCATGTGGAACGACGTGCCCAAGTCGGACCAACAGGCGGGTGAACTCAACAGCGCGCACCGCCAGACCGTGCCGTGGGCGATGGAAAACACGCCGATGCCGCAGTCCGGTGCACACGCCGAACATGCCGGGCATCACATGATGTCGAGCGCGCCGGCAGCGCCACAGATAAGCCTGCAGCAGGTCGAAGACATCGCTACCGCGCGCCAGGTCGAACCGGGTTACAGCATTACCGCGCCGACCACGGCCGATGGCGTGTTCACCATTGCTGTGTTCGCCGACGACCCGCGCAACGACGCCACCCTGCATGTCGACCAGTACACCGGCAAGGTGCTGGCCGATGTGCGCTGGCAGGACTACAGCCCGGTCGCCCGTGCCACCGAGCTGGGTGTGATGCTGCATGAAGGCAAGATGTTCGGGGCGTTCAACCAGATCATCATCCTGCTGGTGTGCCTGATGATCTTGCTGGGCTCGGTGAGCGGGCTGGTGATGTGGTGGAAGCGCAGGCCGGCCGGCGGGCTGGGTGTGCCGCCGCTGCGCCATGACTTGCCGCGCTGGAAAGTAGCGGTGGGGGTGATGCTGGTGCTGGGGTTGATGTTCCCGCTGGTGGGGGTGTCGATGGTGGTGATGTGGATGGTGGATAGCTTGGTGGTGAGGCGCGGCCGGGTGCTGGCCAGCGCTTGAGCCTTGCTTCGTTTGTGCCGGCCCTTTCGCGGGTAAACCCGCTCCTACAGTTTCTGCGCCAAGCCTGAGGGCAGCGCGGTCCCTGTGGGAGCGGGCAAGCCCGCGAAGAGGCCGGCACAGGCACAACTCTGCTACCCAAAAGTCGAGTCGATCTGTCGCGCCCCGAACTGGAACGCGCGTGTTAGCCTAGCCGGCTACCTCTGACAAGACGACCGACCGTCCAACGGAATGCAGCCTATGACGCAAACCTCACCCACAGCGCCAGATGAACAGCATCTGCAACGCAACCTGACCAACCGCCACATCCAGCTGATCGCCATCGGTGGAGCGATCGGTACCGGCCTGTTCATGGGCTCGGGCAAGACCATCAGCCTGGCCGGGCCGTCGATCATCTTCGTCTACATGATCATCGGCTTCATGCTGTTCTTCGTCATGCGCGCCATGGGCGAACTGCTGCTGTCGAACCTCAACTACAAGTCGTTCATCGATTTTTCCGCCGACCTGCTCGGCCCCTGGGCAGGCTACTTCACCGGCTGGACCTACTGGTTCTGCTGGGTGGTCACCGGCATCGCCGACGTGGTCGCGATCGCGGCCTATACACAGTTCTGGTTCCCTGAACTGCCGCAGTGGATACCGGCGCTGACCTGCGTAGGGCTGCTGCTGTCGCTGAACCTGGTGACGGTGAAGATGTTCGGTGAAATGGAGTTCTGGTTCGCCCTGATCAAGATCGTCGCCATCATCGGCCTGGTCGCCACCGGCCTGTACATGGTCATCACCGGCTTCACCTCGCCCAGCGGGCGCACCGCACAACTGGCCAACCTGTGGAATGACGGCGGCATGTTCCCCAATGGCCTGATGGGCTTCTTCGCCGGCTTCCAGATCGCCGTGTTCGCTTTCGTCGGCATCGAGTTGGTGGGTACAACCGCCGCCGAAGCGAAGAACCCGGAGCGCACCCTGCCGCGGGCGATCAACTCGATCCCGGTACGCATCATCGTGTTCTATGTGCTGGCGCTGATCGCGATCATGGCCGTGACCCCATGGCGCGACGTGGTGCCAGGCAAGAGCCCGTTCGTGGAGTTGTTCGTGCTGGCCGGCCTGCCGGCGGCGGCGAGCATCATCAACTTCGTGGTGCTGACCTCGGCGGCTTCGTCGGCCAACAGCGGCGTGTTCTCCACCAGCCGCATGCTCTACGGCCTGTCCCAGGAAGGTGACGCGCCCAAGGCCTTCGAAAAACTGTCGAGCCGCTCGGTACCTGCCAACGGCCTGTATTTCTCCTGCACCTGCCTGCTGCTGGGTGCAGTGCTGATCTATTTGGTGCCGAACGTGATCGAGGCATTCACCTTGGTCACCACCGTTTCGGCGGTGCTGTTCATGTTCGTCTGGACGCTGATCCTGCTGTCGTACCTGCAGTACCGCAAGCACCGCGCGGCACTGCACCATGCGTCGAAGTACAAGATGCCCGGCGGGCGTTTCATGTGCTACGTGTGCCTGGTGTTCTTTGCCTTCATCCTGGTGTTGCTGAGCCTGGAAGACGATACCCGCGCGGCATTGCTGGTGACGCCGATCTGGTTTGTGCTGCTGGCGGTGACCTATCAGGGGGTGCGCAGCAAGCGTCATCCGCGCACGGCTGTGCGTAACGGCTGATGCCCCTGGGGGCTGCTCTGCAGCCCTTTCGCCGGCAAGCCAGCTCTCATAGAACAACACATGACTCATTGGTTCGGCGAAGTCCTGTAGGAGCAGCCTTGTGCTGCGAAGAGGCCGGGGCTGACAAAGCCTGTCTATTGGCTTTACCGGCCTCTTCGCAGCACAAGGCTGCTCCTACAAAGGACGCGTCAGACGAGCGATATTGGTTCTCTGCGCGACAGCGCAGCCCAAAGGGCTGGGCAATCTCCCACAGGGACAGCGCATGGCTCGAGGCCGATGCGGTCTAGGTGGGAGCTGGCTTGCCGGCGATGGGCCGCGCAACGGCCCCAATCCTGTGCACATAAATCCATCAGGCACCAACCTGGATCCAGCCAACGCCCCAACACCTCGCACAACCCCTCTATTGCGCACCTTCCGCCGTTAGGCACACCCCTTGCAACACCCCTCCCCGCTTGCCCAACACATAAAAACTCAGCGGAGAGAGCACATGAAGCGACGCAGTCTGATCAAGGCCTTCACCCTTAGCGCATCGATCGCCGCAATGGGCCTGAGCTGGAGCATCCAGGCCGCCGAAACCATCAAGGTCGGTATCCTGCATTCGCTTTCGGGGACCATGGCCATTTCCGAGACTTCGCTCAAGGACATGGCGCTGATGACCATCGAGCAGATCAACGCAAAGGGCGGCGTGAACGGCAAGCTGCTCGAGCCGGTGGTGGTCGATCCGGCCTCCAACTGGCCGCTGTTCGCCGAAAAGAGCCGCCAGCTGCTAACCCAGGACAAGGTGGCAGTGGTGTTCGGTTGCTGGACCTCGGTGTCGCGCAAATCGGTGCTGCCAGTGTTCGAAGAGCTCAACGGCCTGCTGTTCTACCCGGTGCAGTACGAGGGTGAAGAGATGTCGCCGAACGTGTTCTACACCGGCGCCGCGCCCAACCAGCAGGCCATCCCGGCCGTTGAGTACCTGATGAGCGAGGACGGCGGCAGCGCCAAGCGCTTCTTCCTGCTGGGCACCGACTACGTCTACCCGCGCACCACCAACAAGATCCTGCGTGCCTTCCTGCACAGCAAGGGCGTGGCCGACAAGGACATCGAAGAGGTGTACACCCCGTTCGGCCACAGCGATTACCAGACCATCGTCGCCAACATCAAGAAGTTCTCTGCTGGCGGCAAGACAGCCGTCATTTCCACCGTCAACGGCGATTCCAATGTGCCGTTCTACAAGGAGCTGGCCAACCAGGGCCTGAAGGCCACCGATGTGCCAGTGGTGGCCTTCTCGGTGGGCGAGGAAGAACTGCGCGGCATCGACACCAAGCCTCTGGTGGGCCATCTGGCGGCGTGGAACTACTTCGAGTCTGTGGATAACCCGGTCAACCAGAAGTTCGTCGCCGACTGGAAAGCCTACGCCAAGGCCAAGGGCCTGCCAGGCGCCGACAAGGCGGTGACCAACGACCCGATGGAGGCCACCTACGTGGGCATCCACATGTGGGCGCAGGCGGTGGAGAAAGCCAAGTCCACCGATGTCGACAAGGTGCGCGAGGCACTGGCCGGGCAAAGCTTCGAGGCGCCGTCCGGTTTCACCCTGACCATGGACAAGACCAACCACCACCTGCACAAGCCGGTGATGATCGGCGAGATCCAGGATGACGGGCAGTTCAGCGTGGTGTGGGAAACCGAGCAACCGCTGCGGGCGCAGCCATGGAGCCCGTTCATTCCCGGCAACGACAAGCGCCCTGATTACGCCGTGAAAGGTAACTGAGTGCACTGGGGCTGCTTTGCAGCCCATTCGCGGGCACGCCCGCTCCCACAGGGACCGCACAATTTTCAAACTGTGCACCGTACCTGTGGGAGCGGGCATGCCCGCGAAGAATCCACCGCCGATTTCCAGGATTACCCGCATGCTCAGACTGCTGCTCACCCTGCTCCTGCTGATGCCCTTGGCAACCCAGGCCAGCGAGGGCGAATTCTTTCTCGCTGCCAAGCCCGCCGAGCAAGCCCGCCTGCTCGAAGGCTGGGCCGCACAACCCGATACCGCACGCCTGGCCCTGTTGGACAACCTGCGCCAAGGCCGCATCGCCGCCGACGACACGCGCAAGGTGCGCCTGAACAACCGCCTGCGTGGCCTGATCGACAATGCCTTGGCCAGCCACCAGTTGCTCAGCGACAACAGCGACATCCGCCTGGCCGCTGCCCAACAACTACAGAAAAGCGCGCAACCGGCGCAAATGGCCTTCCTCGACCGGCGCTTCGCCAGCGAACCGGATGCCGCCGTGCATGCCGCCCTCGGCCTGGCCCTGGCCAACCTGCAGCTGGGCGCCAGCGAACCGGCAGTACGCCTGGCCGCCGTTCGCCTGCTCGGCGAAACCGGTGACCCGCTGGCCCGCACCCGCCTCGAAGCCTTGCTGCAACCCAACGCGGAAACCGACCCGGGCGTGCGCACCGCCGCCGAAACCAGCCTGGCCCAGGTGCAGCGCAAGCTGCTGGCCGGCGAACTGCTCGGCCAGGCCTTCAGCGGCCTGTCGCTGGGCTCGATCCTGCTGCTGGCAGCCCTTGGCCTGGCCATCACCTTCGGCCTGCTCGGGGTGATCAACATGGCCCACGGCGAAATGCTGATGCTCGGCGCCTACAGCACCTACATGGTCCAGGTACTGCTGCAACGCTACGCCCCTGGCGCCATCGAGTTCTACCCACTGATCGCCCTGCCGGTGGCCTTCACCGTCAGTGCCGGCGTCGGCATGGCGCTGGAGCGCACGGTAATCCGCCACCTGTATGGCCGCCCTCTGGAAACCCTGCTGGCGACCTGGGGAATCAGCCTGATCCTGATCCAGGCCATCCGCCTGCTGTTCGGCGCGCAGAACGTCGAAGTCAGCAACCCGGCCTGGCTGTCGGGTGGCATCCAGCTGCTGCCCAATCTGGTACTGCCATACAACCGCCTGGTGATCATCGGCTTCGCCCTGGCCGTGGTACTGCTCACCTGGCTGCTGCTCAACCGCACGCGGCTGGGCCTGAACGTGCGCGCGGTCACCCAGAACCGCAACATGGCCGCCTGCTGCGGCGTGTCCACCGGGCGCGTCGACATGCTCGCCTTCGGCCTCGGCTCGGGCATCGCCGGGCTTGGTGGCGTGGCCCTGAGCCAGGTCGGCAACGTCGGCCCGGACCTGGGCCAGAGCTACATCATCGACTCGTTCCTGGTGGTGGTGCTCGGCGGCGTCGGCCAGTTGGCCGGCAGCCTGTGGGCAGCCTTCGGCCTTGGCATCGCCAACAAGCTGCTGGAGCCGCAGATCGGCGCCGTGCTCGGCAAGATCCTCATCCTTGCGTTGATCATTCTGTTCATCCAGAAGCGCCCGCAAGGCCTGTTCGCCCTCAAGGGACGGGTAATCGACTGATGAACCAGCCACTGCTTGTCACCGCTACGCAAAAGGCCGGGCCACGCCTGACCCTGGCCATCGCCGCCGTCGTCGTCCTGTTGCTTGTGGCCCTGCCGCTGCTGTCGCTGCTGCCGGCGGACCATGCCCTGCAAGTGTCGGCCTACACCCTGACCCTGGTCGGCAAGATCCTCTGCTACGCCATCGTCGCGCTGGCCCTGGACCTGGTCTGGGGCTACGCCGGGCTGCTGTCACTGGGCCACGGGCTGTTCTTCGCCCTCGGTGGCTACGCCATGGGCATGTACCTGATGCGCCAGGCCGCCGGTGACGGCCTGCCAGGGTTCATGACCTTCCTGTCGTGGAGCGAGCTGCCGTGGTACTGGGCTGGCACCCAGCATTTCGCCTGGGCCCTGTGCCTGGTGGTGCTGGCGCCCGGGCTGCTGGCGCTGGTGTTCGGCTGGTTCGCCTTCCGCTCGCGAATCAAGGGCGTGTACTTCTCGATCATGACCCAGGCGCTGACCTTCGCCGGCATGTTGCTGTTCTTCCGCAACGAAACCGGCTTTGGCGGCAACAACGGTTTTACCAGCTTCCGCACCATCCTTGGCTTCGACATTGCCGCCCAAGGCACCCGTGCAGTGCTGTTCCTGCTCACCGTCGGCCTGCTGCTGGCCAGCCTGTACCTGTGCTGGGGCCTGACCCGCAGCAAGTTCGGCCGCCTGCTCACCGCCGTGCGCGACGCCGAAAACCGCCTGATGTTCTGCGGCTACGACCCACGTGGTTTCAAGTTGCTGGTGTGGGTGCTCAGCGCCGTACTGTGCGGCCTGGCCGGTGCGCTGTACGTACCGCAGGTGGGCATCATCAACCCCAGCGAGATGTCGCCGACCAACTCCATCGAAGCCGCCGTGTGGGTGGCCCTGGGCGGGCGCGGCACCTTGATCGGCCCGCTGCTCGGCGCCGGTCTGGTCAATGGCATGAAAAGCTGGTTCACCGTGGCCTTCCCGGAGTTCTGGCTGTTCTTCCTCGGCGCGTTGTTCATCCTCGTCACCCTGTACCTGCCCAAGGGCGTGGTCGGCCTGTTGAAGAAAAGGAGCCAGCCATGAGAGGCGTGCCCCCGGTACACCCGGAATTCATGCTCGAACCGGTGTTCGACAACCTCGGCGCCAGCCGCGACGCCATCGGCCTGGGCCAAAGCCGCAAGACCGGCCTCGACACCCGCCACGGCACGGTGCTGAGCCTGGAAGACATCAGCGTCAGCTTCGATGGCTTCAAGGCGCTGAACGCGCTGAACCTGTACATCGGCGTGGGCGAGCTGCGTTGCATCATCGGCCCCAACGGTGCCGGCAAGACCACGATGATGGATGTGATCACTGGCAAGACCAGGCCTGACAGCGGTACGGCCTATTTTGGCGACACCCTCGACCTGACCCGCATGAGCGAATACCAGATCGCCCAGGCCGGCATAGGCCGCAAGTTCCAGAAGCCCACGGTGTTCGAGGCGCTGACGGTGTTCGAAAACCTGGAGCTGGCGCTGAAGACCGACAAGTCGGTATGGGCCAGCCTGGCAGCGCGCTTGGGTGGGGAGCAGCGCCAACGCATTGAGGAGGTGCTGGGCACCTTGCGCCTGCTGCCGCTGGCCCAGCGCCAGGCGGGCTTGCTGTCGCATGGGCAGAAGCAGTTCCTGGAGATCGGCATGCTGCTGGTGCAGGAGCCGCAACTGCTGTTGCTGGACGAACCGGTAGCGGGCATGACCGATGCCGAGACCGAGTTCACCGCCGAGCTGTTCAAGGGGCTGGCTGGCAAGCATTCGCTGATGGTGGTGGAGCACGACATGGGGTTTGTCGGCAGCATTGCCGACCATGTGACCGTGCTGCACCAAGGCAGCGTGCTGGCGGAAGGGTCGCTGGAGCAGGTGCAGGCGGATGAGCGGGTGGTCGAGGTCTACTTGGGCCGGTGACCGGCATTTGAATTTTTGAAGCCTGTACCGGCCTCTTCGCGGGCTTGCCCGCTCCCACAGGAAACCCACAGTTTTCGAGCCCTGTGTAGTACCTGTGGGAGCGGGCAAGCCCGCGAAAGGGCCGGCACAGGCACAGCAACAATTTCAGGAATACACACATGCTCAAGATCGACACCCTGCACCAGTATTACGGCGGCAGCCACATCCTCCGGGGCCTGTCTTTCGAAGCCAAGGTCGGCGAAGTCACCTGCCTGCTGGGCCGCAACGGCGTGGGCAAGACCACCCTGCTGCGCTGCCTGATGGGGCTGGTCCCGGCCCGCGACGGCAGCATCGAATGGGAAGGCAAGCCGATCACCAGCCTCAAGCCCCAGCAACGGGTCCACGCCGGCATCGCCTACGTGCCCCAAGGCCGCGAGATCTTCCCGCGCCTCACCGTCGAGGAAAACCTGCTGATGGGCCTTTCGCGCTTCCCCGCCCGTGAAGCTCGGGAGGTACCGCCCTTCATCTACGAACTGTTTCCCGTGCTGGAACAAATGAAGCAACGCCGTGGCGGTGACCTGTCCGGCGGCCAGCAGCAACAGCTGGCAATCGGCCGTGCCCTGGCCAGCCGCCCGCGGCTGCTGATCCTCGATGAGCCCACCGAGGGTATCCAGCCTTCGGTCATCAAGGAAATTGGGGCTGTCATCCGTCGCTTGGCAGAGCGCGGTGACATGGCCATCCTGCTGGTGGAACAGTTCTACGACTTCGCTGAGGAGCTGGCCGACCAGTACCTGGTGATGGCCCGTGGCGAGATCATCCAGCGGGGCCGTGGCGAAAACATGCAAGCCGAGGGTGTGCGTGGGCTGGTAACCATTTAATCTGCAAGCAACGACCCTGCGAGACGCTGTCATGAGTCATGAAATCCGCGACGCCCTGCCTACCGACGTGCCAGGCATCCTCGACATCTACAACGACGCGGTGCGCAACACCACGGCGATCTGGAACGAAACCCCGGTGGATTTGGCCAACCGCCTGGCCTGGTTCGCCGCACGGGCGCAGCAGGGCTACCCGATCCTGGTGGCGGTGGACGGGAGCGGTGTGCTGGGCTATGCGTCGTTTGGCGACTGGCGGCCGTTCGAGGGCTTTCGCAACACCGTGGAACACTCGGTGTATATCCGTGGCGATCAGCGCGGCAAGGGATTGGGGCCAGTGCTGATGGCAGCGCTGGTCGAGCGTGCGCGCGAGTGTGGCAAGCATGTGATGGTGGCGGCCATCGAGAGCGGCAATGCAGCGTCGGTGCGCCTGCACGAGCGGCTGGGCTTCGTGGTGACCGGGCAGATGCCGCAGGTGGGGGTGAAGTTTGGCCGGTGGCTGGACTTGACCTTCATGCAGCTGGTGCTGAACCCGGGGGCAGAACCCAGTTGAGAAACCAGGCCTCACACGATCCCTGTAGGAGCGGCCTTGTGTCGCGATGGGCTGCGAAGCGGCCCCAGATCTTTGCTTCATCTCAAGATTGCCGGGGCTGCTGCGCAGCCCATCGCGACACAAGGCCGCTCCTACAGGGGTTAGCCGCAACGGCCTACATCTGGGTAAACCTGCCCAACCGCTGCCTCAGCATGCTGTTCTCGCTGCGCAGCTGCCGCACTTCCTGCAGCAGTTCCAGCGCAAGCGCCACCCCTTCCCACTCCAGTTCCAGCTCCTGATGCAGCTTCGCCGCGCGTTTGGCCAGCAACGGCGCCTGATCGTCGAACAACCAGTCCTCCGGCGTTCGCCCGGAAGGTTCGACAATGCCGTGCTCGACGATTTCGATCACGCAGTCAGCCGTGAGATCGGCCTCCTGACACAAGGTACGCATGTCCAGTTGAACGATCAGGGTGCTGCTCATGATCACTTACTCCATTGTGTCCTCGGGTTGAACGCAGCCTTCTCGGAAAGCTTGCTCCACAGTTCGCGGGCAGACTCGTCGGATGCTGGTGGCATGACCACTTTCAGTTGCGCGTAAAGGTTGCCACGCTCGCCACTCTTGTTGGCCAAGCCCTTGCCCGGTACGCGCAGGCGCTGGCCGCTCTGGCTGTCGGGGCGGATGGTGAGGTTGATCTTGCCGTCCAGGGTCGGCACGGCCACCTTGGCGCCCAGTGCTGCCTCCCACGGTGCCAGCGGCACGGTGATGATCAGGTCATGACCTTCGACATCGAACAGCGGGTGCGGTGCCATGCGAATGGTCAGGAACAGGTCGCCATTGGCCCCGCCACCACTACCCGGCGCGCCCTGGCCCTTCAGGCGGATACGCTCGCCGTCGGTCACACCGGCCGGGATCTTCACGTTCAGGGTCTTGGTAGTGAAGCCGGTGCGCTGGCCCATGGCATTGGTCTGCGGCACCTGGAAGCTGATCTGCTTGGACTCCTTGCTCAGGGTCTCTTCAAGGAATACCGCCAGTTCTAGCTCCACGTCCTGCCCCCGCCTGCCGGCGCTGCGTTGCTGCTGCCGGGCACCACCGAACGGGTTGCCCCCCCGGCCACCAAAGATCGAGCTGAAAAAGTCGGAGAAATCGCCGCCTTCGAAACCGCCACCACCGCCACGATTCTCCCAGCCCGGTGGCGCCTGGAACGGCCGGCCATGCTGGCCACCGTACTTGCGGATTTCATCGTACTCGGCACGTTTCTGCGCGTCGCCCAGCACTTCGTAGGCCTCGTTGGCCTCCTTGAATTTTTCCTCGGCGTCGCGCTCCTTGCTGACATCGGGGTGATACTTGCGCGCCAGCTTGCGGTACGCGGCCTTGATCGCCTTTTCGTCCGCCGCGGGCTCTACGCCGAGTATCTTGTAATAGTCTTTGAAGTCCATCTATGGATCACCAATGTGAATGTGCGTGTTGCAAGAGAAGATAGGGGTCAAGCATAGCCTTTCAAGACCACCTTGGGGTTGCTCCATGGCAGACGATCGGTCTTGATTCTGTAGCCAACTGGCATACACTGCGCGGCCGTTTTGCCTCCGGAAGCTCATTCCCCATGTCTGACGTATCCCCGGCCCGCGCCCTGGGCATCGACTTTGGCACCTCCAACTCCACGGTCGGCTGGCACCGCCCAGGCGCCGAGTCGCTGATTGCCCTGGAAGACGGCAAGATCACGTTGCCCTCGGTGGTGTTCTTCAACATCGAGGAGCGTCGCCCGGTATATGGCCGCCTGGCACTGCACGAATACCTGGAAGGCTACGAAGGCCGCCTGATGCGTTCGCTGAAAAGCCTGCTGGGCTCCAAGCTGATCAAGCACGACACCAGCGTGCTGGGCAGTGCCCTGCCATTCAAGGACCTGCTGGGCATGTTCATCGGCGAGCTGAAAAAACGCGCAGAGGCCGCTGCTGGGCGGGAGTTCGAGCAGGTGGTGCTGGGCCGCCCGGTGTTCTTCGTCGACGAAGACCCGGCCGCCGACCAGGAGGCCGAGGACACCCTGGCCGAAGTGGCGCGCAAGATCGGCTTCAAGGATGTGTCGTTCCAGTACGAGCCGATTGCCGCGGCCTTCGACTACGAGTCGAGCATCAGCCGCGAAGAGCTGGTGCTGATCGTCGACATCGGCGGTGGTACCTCGGACTTCACCCTGATCCGCCTGTCGCCCGAGCGCCACCTGGTGGCCGAGCGCCAGAGCGACATCCTCGCCACCGGCGGTGTGCACATTGGCGGTACCGACTTCGACAAGCAGCTGAGCCTGCAGGGCGTGATGCCGCTGTTCGGCTACGGCAGCCGCATGAAGAGCGGCGCGCTGATGCCGACCAGCTATCACCTCAACCTCGCCACCTGGCACACCATCAACGCCCTGTACTCGCAGAAGTCGCAGCTGGCGCTGGGCAGCATGCGCTATGACATCGAGGACACGCTGGGCATCGACCGCCTGTTCAAGCTGATCGAAGAGCGTGCCGGGCACTGGCTGGCGATGGAAGTGGAGGCCAGCAAGATCGAGCTGACCGAGCAGCAGAGCCGCCACGTCGACCTAGGCCGCATCGAGCGCGATCTGGGCGTGGACCTGTCCCGAGCGCTGTTCGAGGGGGCTATCGAAGGGTTGCTGGAGCGGGTGCGTGGTAGCGTGAGCGAACTGCTGGCCAAGGCTGGAGTGAGCGAGACCCAGGTCGATACGGTGTTCTTCACCGGCGGTTCCAGCGGGATTCCGGCGCTGCGCAACAGCGTGTCGGCGATGCTGCCGAATGCGCGGCATGTGGAAGGCAACATCTTTGGCAGCATTGGTAGCGGGTTGGCCATCGAGGCGCGCAAGCGCTACGGCGTAGCCTGAGCCAGGCTCTTCAGCCTGTGCCGGCCTCTTCGCGGGCTTGCCCGCTCCCACAGGGACCGCACAGTACCCAAGGCCTGTGCAGTACCTGTGGGAGCGGGCAAGCCCGCGAAGAGGCCGGTACAGGCTGGTGAAGATCAGACCAGTTCGGCCCGCTTCAGCTCACTCTTCAGGTAGGCATAGTAGATCGGCCCCGCCACCACCCCCGGCAGCCCGAATGCCGCCTCGAACACCAGCATCGCCAGCAGCAGTTCCCAAGACTTGGCACTGATCTGCCCGCCCACGATCCGCGCGTTGAGGAAGTACTCGACCTTGTGGATGACGATCAGGTAACCCAGCGCCGCCGCCGCCACCCAGATCGACAGCGACAGGCCGACGATAGTGATCAGGGTATTCGACATCAGGTTGCCGATCACCGGCAGCAGGCCCAGCAGGAAGGTCAGCACGATCAGCGTCTTGGTCAGCGGCAGGTGCACGTCGAACATCGGCAGCACCACGGCCAGGAAGATGCCCGTGAACGTAGTGTTGAGCAGCGAAATCTTGATCTGCGCGAAGACGATGTTGCGAAACGCCTTCACCAGCAGGCTCAGGCGCTCGAACAGCGCCGCTGCCAGCGGCTTGCGCCGGGATATGTCGGGGATGCGCTGCAAGGCGACTATGGCACCGAGGATCATGCCGATCAACAAGGTGACGAACATGTGCGCCATACCCTTGCCCACCAGCTGCAGGTCGCTCAGGTGGCTCTTGATCCAGTCACCGATGGCCACCTTGAACTCCGCCGCACTGGCCGGCAGGTAGCCTTCGATGAACGGCGGCAGCTGGCTACGGGCGCGCTCCACCAGGGCCATGAACTTGTCCAGCGAGGCCCCGGGGTTTTCCGCCTCGTGCAGCAAAAAGCTGAAGGCACCGGCAAACAGCAGGGTCAGGGTGCTGACCACCAGCGTGCCAAGTAGCGCCACAGCCAGCCAGCGGGCGCGCTGCCCGGCGAGCAGCGGCTGCAGCCGCGGCGTGAGCATGTTGACCAGCTCGAACACCAGCAGGCCGGCCAGCAGGCTTGGCAGCAATTTCAGGGGCAACGCCAGCAACAGGCCGGCAAACACGATGATCCAGCTGGCCAGGGTGACCTGGCGGGGGGTGAAGGTCATACAGCCTCAACGGCAGACAACGGGAAAGACCCGCAGTCTGCCAGCCTTACGTCTGCAGGCATAGGCGCAGGTCATTTCTTCTTCAGGCAGTCGCTCATGAACGCTTTGCGCTCGTCACCCTTCAGGGCCTTGGTGGTGGCGTCGGCGTTGCAGGTTTTCATCTTTTCTTGCTGGGTTTGCGGCACTTCCTTCTTCAGGCAGGTGCTCATGAAGGCTTTGCGCTCATCGCCCTTGAGGGCTTTGGCGGTGGCGTCGGCGTTGCAGGTTTTCATCTTTTCCTGCTGCGCGGTATTGGCGGCGAAGCCTTGGGCGCTGAACAACACCGCCAACACCAGTAAGGGGATTTGCAGCACTTTCATGGAGTAGTCTCCTTGGCTCCGCGCCCGATGCACGGGGGTCGAGCTGAGTGTAGCCAAGAATTTCAACGCCCTGCCCGTGCCTGGCGGCGGTATTGCTCGGGCGTGCACTGGGCCTGGCGCTGGAACATGGCGATGAACGCAGAGGCGCTGCTGTAACCCAGGTCGAAGGCGATGGCCTGGATCGGCTGGCCGGCCTCCAGCGCTTCGATGGCGCGCAGAAAGCGCAGGCGCAGGCGCCATTCGCCAAAACTGATGCCCAGTTCACGCAGGAACTGGCGGGCCAGGGTACGTTCGCTGACATGCACCTTGGCGGCCCAGTCGGCCAGCGGGCGGTTGTCGCCCGGCTCGGCACCGAGGGCATCGAGCACCTGGCGCAAGCCTTCGCTGTGGGCAAACGGCAGGTAGCAGGCCTGGGTGGGCGCCAGCAGCAACTGGTCGAGCAGCACTTGCACCAGGCGCTGGTCGCGCTCGCCCTCGGCCACCCGCAGGTCGCGCCGGGCGAAGTCGGCGAGGATGGCCTTGAGGATGTCGCTGATCATCAGGCTGCACGGTTGCTGCGGCAGTGCGGCGCACAGGCTGCGGTCCAGGTAGACCGAACGGTAGACGATGGCCTGCGGGTTGTAGCAACCATGCTCGGTGTCGGGCGGCACCCACACGGCGTATTGCGGCGGCGACAGGAAGTGCTGGCCAGCTACCTCCAGGTGCATCACGCCGTGGGCGGTGTAGTTGAGCTGGCCCCAGGCGTGGCGATGCAGGGCGCTGCGGGTGTCGGCACCGAACTCGTCGTGGCGGAAGTACACCGGGGCCGGGAGCCGGGTGAACTGGGGAATATCGAGGTATTTGCGCGGCATGCTGTCTGCTTTGCGGGGTGGGTTGTCTGGATAGGAGTATAGGCTTGTGGACAGACAGTTGATAATGGCTGCCATCGGGGCCTGCTGCGCAGGCCATCGCGACACAAGGCCGCTCCTACAGGGACCCGCGTTGCCTTCCGGGCCTGTGCGATACCTGTATGTCGCGATGGGCTGCAAAGCAGCCCCAATCAGTCCAAAACGAGTAACCTGCTACATGAACTACCTCTTCCCCCTGACCGCCATCCTGATATGGGCCGGCAACACCGTGGTCACCAAGATGTCCGCCGGCGCCATCCACCCCGCCGAGATCGGCTTCTACCGCTGGCTGCTGGCCGCGCTGTTGTTCACCCCGTTCCTGCTGCCCGCCGTGTGGCGCAATCGCGCGGCCATTCGCCCGCACCTGGGCAAGGTTTTCGTGCTGGGCGTGCTGGGCATGGCGCTGTACCAGAGCCTGGCCTACTTTGCCGCCGGCATCACCAGCGCCACCAACATGGGCATCATCCTTTCGCTGATGCCACTGATGTCACTGGCATTGTCCATCGCCTGGCTGGGCCAGCGCCTGAGCTAC
The DNA here is from genome assembly GCF_015168335.1 of Pseudomonas shirazica. Taxonomy (NCBI): domain Bacteria; kingdom Pseudomonadati; phylum Pseudomonadota; class Gammaproteobacteria; order Pseudomonadales; family Pseudomonadaceae; genus Pseudomonas; species Pseudomonas shirazica. The sequence goes on along the minus strand of NZ_CP063456.1, from coordinate 69,609 downwards.
GGTGCCCTGCTGGGCGCGCTGGTGTCATTTTTCGGCGTGCTTGAAGTGGTCAGCGCCGGCCACCCCGCCAGCCTGCTGCAACAAGGCCTGAACAGCGGCGACCTGCTGATGCTCGTGGCTACACTGGCCTATGCGCTATACAGCTTCCTGCTGAAGAAATGGCAGCTGCGCCTGCCGCCGATGCAGCTGCTGTACCTGCAGGTGCTGGTAGCCATCGTCGTGTTGCTGCCGCTGTTCCTGCTGTCGGACAAGACTGGCCTGAACAGCCGCAACGTCGGCCTGGTGCTGTACGCCTGCGTGCTGGCCTCGATGATCGCGCCCCTGGTGTGGATGCAGGCCGTGCACCGCCTGGGGCCCAGCCGCACCACGCTGTTCTTCAACCTGCTGCCGCTGGTCACGGCACTGATCGCCGCCGTGGTGCTCGACGAGCAGCTGGCCCGCTATCACTTGGTCGGCGGCCTGCTGACCCTGGCGGGCGTGGTGCTGGCCGAGCGCTGGACCACACCGATCCGTCGCTAGAGCCCTGCCGCCTTGAGCCGGGCGGCATGTTCGGTGAACAGCCGCACCGGTTCGGCACCCTTGCCCACCGCACCAAGCGACTGGTTGACGATATCCAGGTGGTCGAGCGGGTAATCGTCGCCGATCACCTGCCCCAGGTGCGAACTGAAGCGCCCGACCATTCCGTCGCAATAGCCCTTTTCCTTGACAAAGCTGCGCGCGAACAGGCGGCAGAAGTGGCTGCTGCCGTCGAAACGGTTGCGCCGCTGGTCGGTCAGGCCGGGCTGCAAGGTGCCGGACCAGGAGTAATAACGCACGCCATCGACCTCATAGGCCCCTTCCCCACCCCAGGTGTCTGGCAACCCCTGTGGATAAGCCTGGTTGAACAGCGCCACCCCGGCGCTGGTCAACGACTGGTGCGAGGCGTGTACATCCACCGGCAGCGGGTCGCGGCGCCAGCCGGTTTCCAGCCACACCAGCAGCACGGCCAAGCCATGCAGCACAGCCTTCAGGATGCGCCCCTGCGGGGAATCGCCCGGTGCCGTACGCTCCAGGTAGTCGGCCAGTTCCGAGCCATGGTTGGGCCCCGCCACCGAAGTGACCGAAGCCACCCGCCCGGGCCGCCTGGCAGCCGCGTAGCGCGCGCTCAGGGCACCCTGGCTGTGGCCGATGAGGTTGACCTTTTCCGCTCCGGTGCGCAGGCAGATGTCTTCGATGATGGCCAGCAACTGCTCGCCGCGCACCTCGCTGGAATGCAGTGGCGAAACCTGCACCGGGAACACCTGCGCCCCGCCCTGGCGCAGGGCCGGCACGATGCCGAACCAGTAGGGGTAGAGCACTACCCGGACAAAACCGAGCATGCCCGGCACCAGCACCAACGGGTATCGCGTGGCCAATTCCTGCTGCATTGCCCCAGCCCCTTTCCGTGGACGACCGGCCAACACTACAGCGGCCTTGATGACCATCGCAATCGAACTCCCGGCGCGCGCTGCGGTTCCAAACCACACAGACCCTTTGCAAGGAGCGGGACCATGTACAAGCAGACCCTGGCAATCCTTCTGGCAAGCGCCACCCTCGTCGCCTGCGGCAGCCGCCCGGAAAACCCGGTGGACTACGTCACCTACCGCGACGAACCGCTGGTCAAGCAGGTGGAAAAAGGCATGACCATGCAGAAAGTCATCGCCATCGGCGGCAGTCCGTCCAACGTCATCGACCTCCCCCATGGCGGCACCTGCAACGACTACATCCTCAACCACGATGGCCACCAGCAGCCCTACTACGTGCGCTTCGACGCCACCGGCCATGTCGACGCCAAGGGCTTCAAGACTTGCAAACAACGCGAAGAAGACAGCGACGCCGTCCACGGCGCCTAAGCCTTCCAGGCCATATCCATGACCACCCTGATGTTCCAGGAGATGAACATGAATGCGAATGAACTGACCGATGTACAAACCCTGCGCGAACGTGCCCGTCAGCATGTCGAGCAAGGCGCGGTGACCGAGGGTTACGATGCTGATCGCCAACAGATCCTGCGCCTGCTCAATGATTCACTGGCCACCGAACTGGTCTGCGTGCTGCGCTACAAGCGTCACTACTTCATGGCCAGCGGCATCAAGGCCAGCGTGGCTGCCGATGAATTCCTCGAGCATGCCAATCAGGAAGCCGAGCACGCCGACAAGCTTGCCGAACGGATCGTGCAGTTAGGTGGAGAGCCGGATTTCAACCCGGACAACCTGAGCAAGCGGTCCCATGCCCAATATGTGGCGGGCACTTCATTGAAAGAGATGGTGCTGGAAGACCTGGTGGCGGAGCGGATCGCCATCGATAGCTATCGCGAGATCATTCGGTACATTGGGGATAAAGACCCGACTACGCGGCGGATTTTTGAAGACATCCTCGCGCAGGAAGAAGAGCACGCGGACGATATGTCCGACCTGTTGCAAGGCTTGTAATTGCTGGGGGCGCTTTGCGCCCCATCGCGACACAAGGCCGCTCCTACAGAGGGATCACGTCTCGGCAGATTTGCGCGATTCCCTGTAGGAGCGCCCTTGTGTCGCGATGGGCCGCGAAGCGGCCCCCTGCTATTTCCGCTCTTTCACCACCGCCGGCGCCTTGCCCGCCTTCATCTGCTGCAACAGCGGCGTGCACTGGTTGGGATCATCCCCGCTGCTAGGCGCAATCAGCGCCAGCAACCCCGCCGCCGGCCCGGCAACCACGCCCAACGCCACCATTCCCGCTCCGCGCAATGCCAGCGGCACCGCCTGCACCCCGGCACTGGGCTTGGCGAACGGCCCGCGCACATACAGCGGCGAACGCAGCGAGAACAGCCGCAACCCTTTCGATTCGGGGGTAATTTTCAGGTCCAGCTGCTCCGTGGCGAAATTGGCCGTGCCGTTGATGTAGATGATCGCGTTCTCGGTATCGAAGATGAACAGGCGCGTGGTCGCCAGGCCATCCTTGATACCCACGTCAGCCGCCGCGCAGTTGATCTTCACATCCTCATCGCCAAACAGCTTGCCGACCACATAGTTGCCCACGTTCAACCCGGCAATCTCCATCAGGCTGCGGCTGATGGCACCATCGTTGATCAGCATGCGCAGGTCGCCATTGGCCGTGCCCAGCAAGGCGGCCACCGAGTTGCCCCGGCCAGTGATATCGGCATCGCCATTCAACTCACCGAAGCTGGTCTGCATCGGCGCAAAGGAGGGGAACAACTGCTTGAGCTTGAAGCCCCGCGCCGTCAGCCGGGCACGCCCCTGCAACGGTACGTTGCGCCCATCCAGGCGGATTCTGGAAGCCAGGTTGCCGCCAGCCACGCCAAAACGCAGGGGCTCCAGGCGCAGCAGGCCGTCCTCCAGGATCACGTGGGCCGACAGGTCGTTGAACGGCAGTTGCGCGCTGTGCACGATGCGCTTGCCGGCGAAGGTGACGTCGGCGTCCATCGTGCGCCAGCGCTCGGTGCGGAACTCTTCCACCGGCAGCACCTTGCCCGCCGGCTGTTTGCTGGCACCCCCACGGGCCTTCTGCTCGGCGTTGGAGTCGGCGCCGATCAGCGGCGCCAGGTCCTTGAACAGCAACTGGTTGGACACCAGGTTGCCGGACAGCTTGGGCCGTGGCTGGCTGGCAACGAAGGCCAGGTCGCCGTGGATATCGCTGTCACCGATCTTGCCGTTGAAGCCCTGGTAGTTGAAGGTCGCCCCTTGCGCCGCGTGCAGGTTGGCGCTGAGGTGGCCGTCGGTGGAGTAGGCCGGGGTGTCGGGCAAGGTTACGCCGGTCAGCGGGTAGAGGTTGCCCAGGCTGGCCCCGGACAGGCGCAGGCGCAGGTCGAGGGCACCTAGGTTGCGCGGGTCGGTCAGGGTGCCGGCGAGCACCACATGGGTGTCGGCGATGCGCACGTCAGCCTGCAGCGGGAACGGCTGGCTGGCGTCCTGCAGGGCCAGCAGGCCGCCGATCTTGCCGGTGCCGGACACTGGCTGGCCTTTGTAGCGGCCCTGGGCCTTGAGCCCGAAGGCGTAGTCCTGTGCGGCACCGGCCTTCTCGGCGCTGGCCTTGCCAACGATGTCGCTGAACGGGACAGGCTTGCCCAGCGGGTCGATCTGCACCTTCATGCTGGTTTTCAGGGTTTGGTCATCGAAGCTGACATTGCCCTGGTCGAAGCCGATGGCGCCAATGTCCAGCTGCCATTTGGAAGGCTCTGCGTTTTCATCCTTGGGGCCGAAGTCGAAGGCCCAGTTGGCGCGGCCATCGGCCAGGCGGGTGAGGCTGGCTGTGGGCTTGGTCAGGTCGATGCGCGGGATGCTGATCTGCTGGAACAGCAGCGGCAGCGGCGCCAGGCGGAACGCCACGCGCTCCAGGCCGACCATCTTCGGTTCCTTGAGCCACTCGGGGTTGCCCAGGGTCAGGTCTTCGGCAATGAAGTGCGGCCAGGGCACCCAGGCACGCCAGCCCCCCTCTTCTGGTTCGGTGCGCCAGTCCACGGCAAGGTTGCCATTGATCGCGAAGGGCCGCTGCAGGGCCTCGGAGACTTTCTCGTTGAGCAGGGGCTTGACGCGGTTCCAGTCGAAGGTGGCAATCACCACCACCAGGATCGCCAGCAGGGTCAGCAGGCTGGTGAAGGTCCAGACGAGGATTCTGGCGGGACGCGTCATTGCGTGATTCTCCTTGCGGTATGGCACAGAACAGGTGCAGCGGTGGCACTCAATATCTCGGACTGATGAAAACCCGTGGGGTTTTATCGATGGCGCCATGATAGCGAAGTTTTTCCTGGCCTTTTGCTCAGCAAATCGTCGCGCCAGACCGTGCGTGTTACCTGCAAAAAGCACCATCAAATTGCCATCTAACGGCCTGTAAAGTGCTTTCTAGAGCAGTTTCAAATCTCTATCAATACGGTCGATTGTTACCATTACCCGTATGAACTTCTCTCTGGCGTTACGCGGCGTAGCATTGGCTCCGTACCCACTTTCCAGCCCCCGAGAGGAGCACCGAAATCATGAAACGCCATCTGCTGACCCTGACCCTGTCCATCCTGGCTGCCAACGCTTTTGCCCTGCCAGCCGACGAGCAACACCTGACCGCCGAATCGCGCTCCAGCGCTGCTGAAATCGCCCAGCCGCTGAAGACCGTTGCTGAAGGTGGTGCTGATCGCCTGATCGAACGTAGTGCCCGCGTTGCCGAAGGTGGCTCCGATCGCCTGATCGAACGTAGTGGCCGCGTTGCCGAAGGTGGCTCCGATCGCCTGATCGAACGTAGTGGCCGCGTTGCCGAAGGTGGCTCCGATCGCCTGATCGAACGTACTGGCCGCGTTGCCGAGGGTGGCTCCGATCGCCTGATCGAACGTACTGGCCGCGTTGCCGAGGGTGGCTCCGATCGCCTGATCGAACGTACTGGCCGCGTTGCCGAGGGTGGTTCCGATCGCCTGATCGAACGTACTGGCCGCGTTGCCGAGGGTGGTTCCGATCGCCTGATCGAACGTACTGGCCGTGTTGCCGAGGGTGGTTCCGATCGCCTGGTTGAAATCAGCCGTGTGAGCTGATCGCCATGACCGAAAAGAACAATCTATGTCACAACGCCAGCTCCCCTCCAGGCCCGGTCCATTGACCGGGCTTTGTTTTTTTCACTAGAGTGCCCTGCCTTACCGCCATAGAAACCCGCACCATGCTGCCGCGCGCCGAACAGAAGCTACAGACCCGCCAGGCCCTACTCGATGCTGCCTGCCAGCTCATGGAGAGTGGCCGTGGTTTCGGCAGTATCAGCCTGCGCGAAGTGGCAAAGACGGCCGGCATCGTACCCACCGGCTTCTACCGGCATTTTTCCGACATGGACGCCCTGGGCCTGGCCCTGGTTGCCGAGGTCGACACTACCTTCCGCCAGACCATCCGCCTGGTGCGCCAGAACGAATTCGAACTGGGCGGCATCACCGACGCCTCGGTGCGCATCTTTCTCGATGTGGTCGCCGCCCACCGTGCGCAGTTCCTGTTCCTCGCCCGTGAGCAGTACGGCGGTTCACAGGCCGTACGCCAGGCCATTGCCCGCTTGCGCCAGGACATCAGCGACGACCTGGCCACCGACCTGGCGCGGATGAAGCGCTGGCAGCACCTGGACAGCGCCGCGCTGGCGGTGATGGCCGACCTGGTGGTGAAAACCGTGTTCGCCACCCTGCCAGAGCTTATCGACAGCCCCGAAGCGGGTTATCCACAGGCGTTGACGCCCCAGGAAAAGATCACCCAGCAGTTGCGCTTCATCTTCGTAGGGGCGCGGCATTGGCAGGGGCTTGGCAACCCGGGCTGATCGGTAGCCTGTGCCCGCGAAGAGGCTGGCACAGGCTACCCACAACCCAGTTCTGCTACCATGGCGCCCTGCCCGACAGCGACGAGCGCCGAAATGTCCGACCCCCGCCCCACCCTGCCCGAACTGGCCCGCTTCAACCAGCACTTCGCCGAACGCATCGTGCCGTTGTGGCAAGGCCCGGGCTGGAACGCCGACATGGCCCTGCCTTACGAGGCACTGGATGCCCAGCACCAGCCATTGCCGGTGCAGCGCTACCGGGCCATGGCCTGCGCAAGGCAGCTTTACCTGTTCAGCAGCCGCATCGGGCAACCGGGTGCAGCCGAGCGTGCGGCCGCCTTGTTCCGCTCGCTGCAGAAGCACTTCCACGACGCCGAACACGGCGGCTGGTTCTATAGCATCGACGCCCAGGGCAAACCGCTGGACCGACGCAAGGACCTCTACACCCACGCGTTCATCGTCTTCGCCTGTGCGCACTACTGGGGCAAGGTGCGTGAAAACCTGGTGGAGTCCACGCTGAACGCCGCGCTGGACATCATCGACCAGCAGTTCGCCCGCGACGACGGCCTGTACGAAGCCAGCCTCGCTGAAGACTGGGCAGACCTTGGCAGCGGCCCGCTGCAAAACCCGCAGATGCACCTGGCCGAAGCCTTCCTGCAGGTGCTGGCGGTGCGTGACGACAAGCATGCCCAGCAGTCGTTGCTGCACCTGTGCGACGCGCTGCAGGAACACTTCATCGACCCCGCCCACGGCCTGATGCTGGAAAAGCCACGCGGCACTGTGGATAACTGGTTCGAGCCGGGGCACCAGTTCGAGTGGTTCTACCTCCTGCATACCTCGCCACTGCTGCGAGATACGCCGCTGCATGCGTCCATCGACCGGGCTTTCGGCTACGCCGAGCAATACGGGGTGAAGGATGCCGCTGTGCTGGCGATGCTGGATGTGGATGGCCGGGTGCTCGACGCCACCCAGCGGATCTGGGCACAGGCGGAATACCTGCGGGCGCTGGTGTTGCGGACAGGGGGCGAGAGCAAGCTTGCCGGGCAGTTGCAGGCTCTGGAAACGCGGTTCCTGCGTGAGGCGGGCTGGTATGAGTGCCGGGATGGGCAAGGCAGTGTCAGCCGGCATGATATGCCTTCGACTACTCCCTACCACTTGGCGACTTGCCTGGAAGGGTTGCAGCGCCTGGGCTGACGCTTTCGCAGCACAAGGCTGCTCCTACAGGGAAAGCGGCGCACCTGAAACCAGTGCCAATCCTGTAGGAGCAGCCTTGTGCTGCGAATGGGCCGCAAAGCGGCCCCGCCTTTTGATCAGGCCTTGGCCGACCGGTCGATCGAGAACCCTGCCCAGTCCTGGCTCACCGGCATCAGCTCGAGGCTGTTGATATTGATATGCGCCGGCTGGTTGAGGATCCAGAAGATGGTCTCGGCAATGTCCTGCGGCTGGATCGGCTCGGCACCGGCGTAGGTGGCGTCGTATTTGGCCTGGTCACCGCCAAAGCGCACCAGCGAGAACTCGCTCTCGCACAGGCCCGGCTCGATATTGCTCACGCGCACGCCCGTACCCCGCAGGTCGCAGCGCAGGCTCAACGAGAACTGGCCGACGAAGGCCTTGGTGCCGCCATACACGTTGCTGCCTGGGTACGGGTAGTTGCCCGCCACTGAACCTACGTTGAGGATCGACGCCCCACGGCCATGGGCGATCAGCCGTGGCAGCAGCAAGCGGGTGGTGTACATCAGGCCCTTGATGTTGGTGTCGACCATGGTTTCCCAGTCGTCCAGGCTGCAGTTCTGCGCCGCGTCCACCCCTAGCGCCAAGCCTGCGTTGTTGACCAGGCCGCGCAACTTGTCGAAGCCAGCCGGCAAGTTGGCGATGGCCTGCTCCATGGCTTTGCGGTCACGCACGTCGAGTACCAGGCCGTGTACTTCGGTCTTGGCCGACAATTCGGCGCACAGGGCGTCCAGGCGCTCCTTGCGGCGGCCAGTGAGCACCAGCTTCCAACCAGCTTCGGCAAAACGGCGGGCAGTGGCCTCACCAAAACCGGAAGTCGCGCCAGTGATGAATACGGTGGACGTCATGCTCTGTTCCTCACGGTGGATTGTCATCGGCAGTCTTGCAGCATGCCCGCGCCGCGTGCTTGCAGCAACCCGCCCGGGATACTGTTCATTTTTTGATCATATGTGGCAAACCCTTACAGCAGACGGCTCGGCACCAGCTATGCGCACGTTATCCACAAGGCTTTCCCCACGGATTGGGGGCAACTTGTCCACGGTACGGAACCCTTTCAGCGACTTATGGTCGGTGGATATCTTTTCGGTGATGGCGCAAGGCTTTCAAGCATGCCGTCTGCAGCGGTCTGTCCAAGGCTTTTTCACAGGGTTATCCACAGGCTTTTCGCAACGCCTGGAATGAATGCAGGGCTTTGAAAAACCTTGGAAAATAATCCACAAGGTGCAATTGATCAAAAAACGATCATGACTCTGCAGGGCTTGGTATCAAAGGGTTTGAGCGAGATGCCACCATGTTTTCCACAGGCGGTTCCACATTAACCGTGGAAAAGATCGGGCCTGTGGAAACAAGGGCTTGCGAAGGGATGCTGGAGTGTATGGAGGCAGGCCCGCTACAAGTTGTCCACATTTGGAATCGGGCTGCTTTGCAGCCCATCGCGACACAAGGCCGCTCCTACAAGGGGCCGCGATACCACATGGAATCGCAGATTGCCTGTAGGAGCGGCCTTGTGTCGCGATGGGCCGCAAAGCGGCCCCCGAATGCAACTCAATGCCCGCCGAGATAGGCGTTGCGCACTTCTTCGTTGACCAACAGCTCCTGACCCGTCCCGCTCATGCGAATCTGCCCGTTGACCATCACATAAGCCCGGTCCGACAGTTTCAGCGCATGGTTGGCGTTCTGCTCCACCAGGAAGATGGTCATCCCAGTCTTGGCCAATTCACGTAAGGTCGAGAAGATCTGTTTGACCACGATCGGCGCCAGCCCCAGCGATGGCTCGTCCAGCAGCAACAACTTTGGCCGGCTCATCAGCGCGCGGGCAATTGCCAGCATCTGCTGCTCGCCACCAGACATGGTCATGGCCCTCTGGTTACGCCGCTCTTTCAAGCGCGGGAACAGCTCGTACATGCGCTGCATGTCTTCGTCGGCATGCTTGTCACCGATGGGGATGGTACCCATCATCAGGTTCTCCTCGACCGTCATGTCGGGGAACACCCGGCGCCCTTCCGGCGACTGGGCGATGCCGTTGGAGGCAATGTAATGCGACGACTTGCGAGTGATGTCGGTGCCGCGGTACACGATATGCCCCGACGCCGCCCGCGGCTGGCCGAAGATCGACATCAGCAGGGTCGACTTGCCAGCGCCGTTGGCGCCGATCAGGCTGACCGTCTCACCTTCATTGATGTGCATCGAGACTTTCTTCAGCGCCTGGATAGGGCCGTAGAACACGTCCAGGTCCTTCAATTCCAGAATGGGTGCACTCATACCAGTTCCTCTTCATCTGCACCCAGGTAGGCGGCGATCACCGTCGGGTTGTGGCGGATATCCTGCGGCGCGCCTTCGGCAATCACGTTGCCGTGGTCGAGCACCACGATATGATCGGAAATGCTCATGACCATGCCCATGTCGTGTTCGATCAGCACCACGGTAATGTCGTGCTCGTCGCGCAGCACGCGGATCATGCGGCTGAGGGCCTCGGTTTCCTGTGGGTTCAGGCCAGCCGCCGGTTCGTCCAGGCAGATGATCTTCGGCCGCGTGCACATGGCCCGGGCGATTTCCAGGCGGCGCTGCTGGCCGTACGACAACTCGCCAGCCAGGCGGTTGGCGCAATCGACCAGGTCGACCACTTCCAGCCAGTAGAACGCGTGGTCCAGCGCGTCGCTCTCGGCCTTGCGGTAGGCCTTGGTGTTGAGTACCCCGGCCAGCAGATTGCGGTTGACCCACATGTGCTGCGCCACCAGCAGGTTCTCCACCACCGACATTTCCTTGAACAGGCGAATGTTCTGGAAGGTGCGTGCCAGGCCGGCGCGGTTGACCAGGTGGGTACCGCCGAACATCTTGTAGTACATGCGGTTGGCGAAGCGCGCCGGGGAGACGAAGTCTGCCGCCTGGAAGCGCTCGCCGAGCAGCTGGATGACGTTGGTGTGGCTACCGCGCACGTTCAGCTCGATGCGCCCGCCACTGGCCTTGTAGAACCCGGTCAGGCAGTTGAACACGGTGGTCTTGCCCGCACCGTTGGGGCCGATCAGGGCGAAGATCTGGTTGCGCCGGACCTTCAGGCTGACATCGCTGAGCGCCTTGATGCCGCCAAACTGCATCATCAGGTTGTCGACCGAGAGAATGATATCGTCGCTCATGGCGCCACTCCTTTACGCGGGGTCACACCGGTACGGCTGATGCGGATCAGCCCACGCGGTCGCCAGATCATCATCAGCACCATCAACACACCGAACAGCAGCACGCGGTATTCGGAGAAGCTGCGCAGCAGCTCGGGTGCCACGGTCAGCACGAAGGCGGCAATCACCACGCCTACGGTCGAGCCCATACCACCGAGCACGACGATGGCCAGGATCAGCGCCGACTCGAAGAAGGTGAACGACGACGGGTTGACGAAGCCCTGGTAGGTGGCAAAGAACACCCCGGCCAAGCCGGCGGTGGAGGCACCCAGGGTAAACGCCGAGAGCTTGACCAGTACGTGGTTCAGGCCCATCGAGCGGCAGGCGATCTCGTCTTCGCGTAGCGCTTCCCAGGCACGGCCGACCGGCATGCGGGTCAGGCGATGCTTGATGTAGAGCACTGCAAGCACGACGATGAACAGCACCGCGTAGATGAACACGAACTTGAGGTTGGCGTTGTAATCGAAGCCGAAGAACTCGTGGATAGGTACCCCACCGTCCTTGGCCCTACGGCCGAACTCCAGGCCGAAGAAGGTCGGCGCCGGTGCCGGCATGCCGTTGGGGCCGCCGGTGAACGACAACCAGTTGTTCAGCACCAGGCGGATGATCTCGCCGAAGCCCAGGGTCACGATCGCCAGGTAGTCGCCGTGCATCCGCAACACCGGGAAACCGAGTATGCACCCCGCCAGCGCCGCAGCTATGGCCGCCAGTGGCAGCACGCTCCAGAAGCCCAGGCCAAGGTACTGATAACCCAGCGCCAGGCCATATGCGCCGATGGCATAAAACGCCACATAGCCCAGGTCGAGCAGGCCGGCCAGGCCGACCACGATGTTCAGCCCCAGGCCCAGCAGCACGTAGATCAGGCCGAGGATGACGACGGTCAGCAGGTACTTGTTGGCGAAGATCGGGAAGACAATGGCGATCACCACCAGCGCCGGGATGATATAGCGCAGCCGCGATACGTAGTTCGGCGCGCGCACATGCACTCCCGAGCCACCGCTTTCGAAGCCCTGGAGCATGCGCGAGCCGGCGGCCGTCTGCAGGTACAGGCTGAGCAGGAAGCGCCCCAGCATCACCCCGCCAACCAGCCAGGCCACACGCCGCGGCTCGGCGTTGAAGGTGTAGCCGTCGAGCACCACGCCAACGACAGGACCGAACACGATGAGTGCCAGCAGGCCGGCGACGATGGTCTCCAGCAGGCTGCGTTTGATATCGAAACTTTTGGTTTCAGGAACAGAGGCAGTTTTGGCAATGGACATGTTCACACCTTAGCCACGAGCGGGCGACCCAGCAGGCCTTGTGGGCGGAAGATAAGGATCATCACTAGCAGCGAGAAGCTGAACACGTCCTTGTAGTCGGAGTTGATCAGGCCGGAGAACAGCGACTCGGAAATGCCCAGGATGATCCCGCCGAGCATGGCGCCTGGCAGCGAGCCGATACCGCCGAGCACCGCGGCGGTAAACGCCTTGATGCCGATGATGAAGCCGGCGTAGAAGTCGAAGGTGCCGTAGTTCATGGTGATCAGCACGCCGGCCAGGGCAGCCATAACCGCACCGATGACGAACACGTAGGAAATCACCCGGTCGGTGTTGATGCCCAGGATCGAGGCCATCTTGCGGTCTTGCTGGGTGGCACGGCACATGCGGCCGAGCTTGGTGTACTTGATCACATAGGTGAGCAGGCCCATGCCAACGAAGGCTGCCACCAGGATGAAGATCTTGGTGTAGGTAAGTTGCACGAAGCCGGTGCCCACTTCGACACGCCAGGCGCCTTCCAGCAGGGTTGGCACGCCTTGCTGGCGGGCGCCCTGGCTGATCTGCGCGTAGTTCTGCAGGATCAGCGAGATGCCGATGGCACTGATCAGAGGTGCCAGGCGGGTGGAGTTGCGCAGGGGTTTGTAGGCGATGCGTTCGATGGTGAAGCCGTACACGCCGGTGACGACGATGGTGAACAACAGGGTGCCCAGCATCAACAGGGGGAACGACTCGATACCGAAATAAGCCAGCAATGCCAGGCTGATCGCCGCGAGGTACGCGGAAATCATGTACACCTCGCCGTGCGCGAAGTTGATCATGCCGATGATGCCATAGACCATTGTGTAGCCGATGGCGATCAGGCCATAGACCGACCCGAGGGTCAGGCCGTTGACCAGTTGCTGCAGGAAAATACCATCCATAACGCAATCTCACCTGATTGAGATTGCACGAGCGCCGACCACGGCGGGCCTGGAACAGGCGGCCCTCGCAGCGCAGTACTGTGCAGATCTACGGATAAAGACAGGTACCGCGGGGCTTTGGCCCGGGGGCTGACGCGCCCGGGCCGTGGGCCGTTGTTATTTTTGTTTTTCCAGCTGGTGGTACTTGCCTTGGGCATCCCACTGGTAGACCACGTAGTCGGACACGGTCAGGTCACCCTTCGAGTCCCACTTTTTCTCGCCCATGACGGTCTGCACCGGGTTGGCCTTGAGCCACTTGGCAGCGTCCTCGCCCTTGTTCGACTTGGCGCCGTTGAACGCGGCAGCCAGGGCCTGCAGCGAGGCATAGGCGTACAGGGTGTAGCCTTCAGGTTCGGTACCGGCCTTGCGGAACTCCTCCACTACCGCCTTGCTGTCCGGGAGCAGGCGCGGGTCGGCGCCGAAGGTCATGTACACGCCATCGACGTATTGCGCGCCGCCAGCGGTGGACACCAGTTCGTCGGTGACGATGCCGTCATCGGACATGAACTTGACGTCCTTCAGGCCCTGCTCGCGCAACTGGCGTACCAGCGGGCCGGCTTCCGGGTGCAGGCCGCCGAAGTAGACAACGTCGGCACCGGTGGAACGGATCTTGGTGACCACGGCACTGAAGTCCTTCTCGCCGCGGGTCAGGCCTTCGTACAGCACCGGCTTGACGCCGCGTTTTTCCAGCTGTGCCTTGGTCGCGTCGGCCAGGCCTTGGCCGTAGGTGTCCTTGTCGTGCAGCACCGCGACTTTCTTGCCCTTGAGCACGTCGACGATGTAATCGCCGGCGACGATGCCCTGTTGGTCGTCACGGCCGCACATGCGGAACATGGCGCCCAGACCGCGCTCGGTAACCTGTGGGTTGGTGGAGCCCGGGGTGATGGCGATGACGCCAGCCTCGTCATACACCTCGGAGGCCGGGATGGTGTTGGAAGAACAGAAGTGGCCTACCACGCCAATCACCTTGTCCTGATCGACCAGGCGGTTGGCCACGGCCACGGCCTGTTTCGGCTCGCAGGCGTCATCGCCCTTGACCAGCACGATTTTCTCGCCATTCACGCCACCGGCGGCGTTGATCTTGTCGGCCGCTGCCTGCGCACCTTTCATGTACTGCTCGCCAAACGCTGCGTTAGCCCCGGTCATCGGGCCCGCTACACCGATCTTGACGTCGGCCTGAACATACGAAGAAACACCCAGTGCCGTAGCTACGGCCAGAGCCAGGAAACCTTTCTTGTAAAACGTCTGCGACATGAGGTGGTGCTCCTAGAGTTTTTTTGGTTGGCACTACAACTTCTCAGCCCTGTGCTCAGAGCAAGGGCCGTGCCATAGGTTTTGTCTTCCGGCAAAACACACTGCGCAGGTTGCCTGCAGGCGACCGACGGCCTTTTCTTTATTGAGCGTGCAACCGTCTGCCACGCGGCAGGCGCCACCAGACGTACAGACAAGGAGCAACCGTCGAGTGCCATCATTGCAACCCTGGCAAGTGTTTACGTGCAACCACCCTGTAACAGCGGACGTCACCGAACTGCACACAGCTGGTGCGCGACTGCTACAGGCGGCACCGTTTCAAGGCTAGCTGGTGCACGAAAAAACACCTCTGTTTTGGCAGTTCCGGCCCTATCGCCGGCAAGCCAGCTCCTACAGGAACACTGCAAATTCCGGCCCTGTGGGTTACTTGTGGGAGCTGGCTTGCCGTCGATAAGGCCGTAACAGGCACAACAAGGCCAAAAAGGCTGGCACAATGTCCGCCATTCGCCGCTTCCGGAGCCCCATTGATGAGCGAGAGCGCATTCGCCGAGCGCATCGTGCACAACCTGCTCGACACCGACTTCTACAAACTCACCATGATGCAGGGCGTGCTGCACAACTACCCGGATGCCGACGTCGAATGGGAATTCCGCTGTCGCAACGGCGAGGACCTGCGCCCATACCTCGGCGAGATCCGCAACCAGCTAGAACTGCTCAGCGACCTCACCCTGGATGATGGCCAGCTGGCCTTTCTCGAACGCATCAGCTTTCTCAAGCCAGATTTCCTGCGCTTTCTGCGCCTGTTCCGCTTCAACCTGCGCTACGTACGCCTGGGGATAGAAAACGACCAGCTGTTCCTGCGCCTGAAAGGTCCATGGCTGCATGTGATCCTGTTCGAAGTGCCGCTGCTGGCGATCATCAGCGAAGTGCGCAACCGCCACCTGCACCCGCGCATGCGCCTGGCCGAGGCCCGCGACCAGCTATACCGCAAGTTCGACTGGCTGCGCGCGCATGCCAACGAAGATGAACTGGCCGAACTGCAGGTGGCCGACTTCGGCACCCGCCGGCGCTTTTCCAGCCGCGTGCAGGAAGAAGTGGTGCGCGTGCTGCGCGACGATTTCCCGGGCCGCTTCGTCGGTACCAGCAACGTCGACCTGGCATGGAAACTGGATATCAAGCCGCTGGGTACCATGGCTCATGAATGGATCATGGCCCACCAGCAACTCGGCCCGCGACTGATCGACAGCCAGATCGCCGCGCTGGACTGCTGGGTGCGCGAGTACCGCGGCCTGCTCGGTATCGCCCTGACCGACTGCATCACCATGGATGCCTTCCTTGGCGATTTCGACCTGTACTTCGCCAAGCTGTTCGACGGCCTGCGCCACGACTCGGGCGAACCGGTGGCCTGGGCGGAAAAAGCCATTGCCCATTACCAGAAACTGGGTATCGACCCGATGACCAAGACCCTGGTGTTTTCCGACGGTCTCAACCTGACCCGCTCGCTGGAAATCTTCCGAGCCCTGCGCGGTCGCATCAACGTCAGCTTTGGCATCGGCACCAACCTGACTTGTGACATCCCGGGTGTGGCCCCGATGAGCATCGTGCTTAAAATGACCGACTGCAACGGCGCACCGGTAGCCAAGATCTCGGACGAAGCCGCCAAGACCCAATGCCGCGACGAGAACTTCGTCGCCTACATGCGCCATGTATTCAAAGTCCCCAGCAAGGAGTAACCCATGCAAGCGGTTCAGCAAGAGATTGCCCAGGCGCTGAAGGTACAGCCGCCGTTCGCCGACGCCGCCGCGCTCGAGGCCGAAGTCGCCCGGCGCGTGGCGTTCATCAAGGATTGCCTGGCCAACGCCCGGCTCAAGACCCTGGTGCTGGGCATCAGCGGCGGCGTCGACTCACTGACCGCCGCCCTGCTCGCTCAGCGCGCCATCAACGAGCTGCGCGCCGAAACCGGTGACAAGGCCTACACCTTCATCGCCGTACGCCTGCCGTACCAGGTCCAGCATGACGAGCATGACGCCCAGGCGTGCCTGGAAGTGATCAAGGCCGACGAAGTGCACACCGTGGATATCGCCCCGGCAGTACGGGCGCTTGCGGCTGAAGTGGTGGAGTTGAAGAACGGCTCGCCGACGCTGGTGGACTTCGTGGTCGGCAACGTCAAGGCACGCACCCGCATGGTCGCCCAGTACACCATCGCCGGTGCCCGCGCAGGCCTGGTGATCGGCACCGACCACGCCGCCGAGGCAGTGATGGGCTTCTTTACCAAGTTCGGTGATGGTGCCTGCGACCTGGCGCCGCTGAGCGGGCTGGTGAAGAACCAGGTGCGGGCGATTGCGCGCAGCTTCGGTGCGCCGGAGTCACTGGTGGAGAAGGTGCCGACTGCGGACCTGGAAGACCTGGCACCGGGCAAGCCGGACGAAGCCTCCCATGGCGTGACCTACCAGCAGATCGATGCCTTCCTGCATGGGCAGCCGGTTGACCAGGAAGCGTTCGATATCATCGTCGCTACCTACCGCAAGACCCAGCACAAGCGCGAACTGCCGTTCGCCCCTTGATCAGGCTGTAGAAAGACCTGTGGGAGCGGGTTCATCGGGGCGCCGAACCCGCTCCCACAGGGTTCACCGTCAGCATTTGATTACTTGACGACGACCTTGCCCTTCATCATCGAGATGTGGCCCGGGAAGGTGCAGAAGAAGCTGTAGTCGCCACCGGCTTCCAGCTTGGTAGCATCGAACTTCACCTCGGTCTCCTTCTCAGGAGCACCAATCATCTTGGTGTGGGCGATGATCGCGGCGTTGTCAGCCTTGATGTAGTCCTTTTCCAGACCCTGGCTCATGCCTTCGGTGGCAATGCCCTGCATGTCGGCAGTCTTGCTGATCACCAGGTTGTGGCCCATGACGTTCTTCGGCAGGTTACCGGAGTGGGTCAGTTTGACGGTGAATTCCTTGCAGCTCTTGTCGACGGTGATTTCCTTGGTGTTGTAGGACATCTGGTCGGTGGAGTCGACAGTCACCGAGCACTCGGCTGCGAAGACAGAAGCGCTGGCGAGGGTCAGCAGGGATACCGCTACAGCTTTCGCAAACATCATGAATCTCCTTGGCAGGGTTTTATCAATTGCGAGACTGCCTGAAACCGTTCAGCCCCTTGCTGATATGGGTCAAGGGGCTGTCAAGAGGCCAGCCAGTAGAATTGTTCAATGGATTGTATACAACCAATTCAAGGGCACATCATGCCCTTTTATTGGACGATGGGACAACCTCTCATTTAGGAGCAATACGAAATGACCCTTGGTAGCCTGATGAACAGCCTGCTGGCGGCCTACGCCCATGGAGCGACCGGCGCCATCTGCGAATTCTCCCGACCGGAGTGAAACCAGCCTTGGAACTGTAGGACATGGGCCTTACCCTGTCAGCCTGAGTGACTGGAGATGAGCAATGCCCGTACGTTCCGTTTGTGTGTTCTGCGGCGCCAGCATTGGTGCCAACCCCGCTTACCGTGAAGCGGCCATCGCGCTGGGCCAGGCGATAGCCCGTCGCGGCCTGACCCTGGTCTATGGCGGCGGCGCAGTTGGCCTGATGGGCACCGTCGCTGACGCGGCCATGGCGGCCGGTGGCGAAGTGATCGGAATCATCCCCGAGAGCCTGATGAATGCCGAAATCGGCCACAAGGGCCTCAGCCGCCTGGAAGTGGTCGACGGCATGCACGCGCGCAAGGCACGCATGGCCGAACTGAGCGACGCCTTTATCGCCCTGCCCGGTGGGCTGGGTACGCTGGAGGAGTTGTTCGAGGTATGGACCTGGGGGCAATTGGGCTATCACGCCAAGCCGCTGGGGCTACTGGATGTGAACGGTTTCTACGAGAAGCTGGGCGGGTTCCTCGACCATATCGTCGAAGAAGGCTTCGTGCGGCAGCAGCATCGGGCGATGTTGCTGCTGGGGCAGCAGCCCGATGAGCTGCTGGACGGGATGGACAGCTTTGTTGCGCCGGTGGCGCCGAAGTGGGTCGACAAGAAGCCTGACTGAAGCTGAGATTTTTAGGACCGCTTTGCGGTCCATCGCGACACAAGGCCGCTCCTACACCGACCGCGAGCCCCCCCGGAATTGTCGGGTTTGCACGGTCATTGTAGGAGCGGCCTTGTGTCGCGATGGGCTGCAAAGCAGCCCCAAGAATCGCCCAGTTAACGCGGGATCACTGGCTGACGCGGCTTCTTGTTGCCTTTGCCACCCTTGGCCGCTTCCTTGCGCTCCTTGGCCGCCTGCTGGTTACGCGCAAACGCTTCGGCCTTGGCTTTTTCACGCTTGTCCCACGGTTTGCTGCCATCACTGCCACGCGGCGGCAGGCCGGTGTGCTGGGTAAGGACCTTCTGCTCCTTGCCCACCTTGTGGCTACCCGCCGGGGTCGAGTTCTTGCGGCGCGCACTCTGGTAGGTATCGGTCTGCGGCTGGTGCAGCGGGATCAGCTGGTGCTTGCCCGGCCCGATCAGGTCGGCACGGCCCATGCGCTGCAGCGCCTCACGCAGCATCGGCCAGCCCTTCGGATCGTGGTAACGCAAGAACGCCTTGTGCAGACGACGCTGCTCCTCGCTCTTGACGATCTCCACACCTTCGCTCTTGTAGGTCACCTTGCGCAGCGGGTTCTTGCCCGAGTGGTACATGGCCGTGGCCGAAGCCATCGGCGACGGGTAAAACGCCTGCACCTGGTCGGCACGGAAGCCGTTGCCCTTCAGCCACAGGGCCAGGTTCATCATGTCTTCGTCGGTGGTGCCTGGGTGGGCGGCGATGAAGTACGGGATCAGATACTGCTCCTTGCCCGCCTCTTTCGAGAACTTCTCGAACATGCGCTTGAAGCGGTCATAGGTGCCAATACCCGGCTTCATCATCTTGTCCAGCGGGCCACGCTCGGTGTGCTCAGGGGCAATCTTCAGGTAACCACCGACATGGTGGGTGACCAGCTCCTTGACGTACTCCGGCGACTCCACCGCCAGGTCATAACGCAGGCCAGAGGCAATCAGGATCTTCTTCACACCCGGCAGGGCACGAGCCTTGCGGTACAGCTCGATCAGCGAGCTGTGGTCGGTGTTGAGGTTTTCGCAGATGCCCGGGAATACGCACGACGGCTTGCGGCAGTGCTTCTCGATGTCATGGCTCTTGCAGGCGATGCGGTACATGTTGGCAGTCGGGCCGCCAAGGTCGGAGACCACGCCGGTGAAGCCCGGCACCTTGTCACGCATCTCTTCGATTTCGTGCAGGATCGACTCGTGCGAGCGGTTCTGGATGATGCGGCCTTCGTGCTCGGTGATCGAGCAGAAGGTGCAGCCACCGAAGCAGCCACGCATGATGTTCACCGAGAAGCGGATCATCTCGTAGGCCGGAATGCGCTCCTTGCCGTAGGCCGGGTGCGGCACACGGGCATAGGGCATGCCGAACACGTAGTCCATTTCCTCGGTGCTCATGGGGATGGGTGGCGGGTTGAACCACACATCCACTTCGCCATGCTTCTGTACCAGGGCGCGGGCGTTGCCCGGGTTGGTCTCCAGGTGCAGCACCCGGTTGGCATGGGCATAGAGTACCGGGTCGTTACGCACCTTTTCGAACGACGGCAGGCGGATCACCGACTTTTCCCGGGTCATGCTCGGGCTGTCGAGAATCTGTACGACCTTGGCTTCGTTCGGGTCCTCCTGGTCGCCCTTGGCCTGCTCGATGGCACAGGCCTGGGTGTCCTGGGTATTCACGTACGGGTTGATGATCTTGTCGACGCGGCCCGGGCGGTCGATGCGGGTCGAATCGATCTCGTACCAGCCCTGAGGCGTGTCGCGACGCACGAAAGCAGTGCCGCGCACATCGGTGATGGTCTCGATCTTCTCGCCGTTGGACAGGCGCTGAGCCACCTCGACCACCGCGCGCTCGGCGTTGCCGAACAGCAGGATGTCGGCGCTGGCGTCGATAAGGATCGAGTGGCGGACCTTGTCCTGCCAGTAGTCGTAGTGGGCGATGCGGCGCAGCGAAGCCTCGATGCCGCCCAGTACGATCGGCACGTGCTTGTAGGCTTCCTTGCAGCGCTGGCTGTACACCAGGCTGGCACGGTCCGGACGCTTGCCGGCCAGGCCACCAGGGGTGTAGGCGTCGTCGGAGCGGATCTTCTTGTCCGCGGTGTAGCGGTTGATCATCGAGTCCATGTTGCCCGCGGCCACACCGAAGAACAGGTTCGGTTCGCCGAGCTTCATGAAGTCGTCTTTCGACTGCCAGTTCGGCTGGGCGATGATGCCCACGCGGAAGCCCTGTGCCTCCAGCAGGCGGCCGATGATGGCCATGCCGAACGACGGGTGGTCGACGTAGGCATCACCGGTCACGATGATGATGTCGCAGGAATCCCAGCCGAGCAGATCCATCTCCTCCCTGCTCATCGGCAGGAAAGGTGCTGGCCCGAAGCATTCGGCCCAGTACTTGGGATAGTCGTAGAGTGGTTTGGCTGCTTGCATGTCAGTGACCGGTTCTGGTGTGCAGGGAAATCGCGGGCGCGGAATATAGCACAAATTTTGACCAAATCCGACGATGGTTGTCGGATTCATGGCTGGCCGGCGATGAGGCCGGTGGCTTATTCGTCGTCGTCGAAGTTGTACATGCCCGGCGCAAGGTTCTCGAAGCGGGTGTACTTGCCGATGAACGCCAGGCGCACGAAGCCGATGGGGCCGTTACGCTGCTTACCGATGATGATTTCCGCCACGCCCTTGTGCTCGGTCTCAGGGTGGTACACCTCATCGCGGTAGACGAACATGATCACGTCGGCGTCCTGCTCGATCGCACCGGATTCACGCAAGTCAGAGTTCACCGGGCGTTTGTTCGGGCGCTGTTCCAGGGAGCGGTTCAGCTGCGACAGGGCTATGACCGGGCAGTTGAATTCCTTGGCCAAAGCCTTGAGCGAGCGGGAGATCTCGGAAATCTCGTTGGTCCGGTTGTCACCGGCCGAACCCGGGATCTGCATCAGCTGCAGGTAGTCGACCATGATCATGGCGATTTCGCCGTGCTCGCGGGCCAGGCGACGGGTACGCGCGCGCATTTCAGAGGGGCTGATACCGGCAGTATCGTCGATGAAAAGCTTGCGGT
This sequence comes from Pseudomonas shirazica, assembly GCF_015168335.1. Classification (NCBI taxonomy): domain Bacteria; kingdom Pseudomonadati; phylum Pseudomonadota; class Gammaproteobacteria; order Pseudomonadales; family Pseudomonadaceae; genus Pseudomonas; species Pseudomonas shirazica. The sequence continues at coordinate 48,346 of NZ_CP063456.1, read as the reverse complement.
CGTTGAGCAGGTTCACAGCCGAGGTCAGGCGCGGCCAGTCATCGTCGTCCAGCTGGCCGGAACGCACCTTGGTCTGGTCGATACGGCCAAGGGACGAGAGCATACGCATGATCAGCGATTCACCTGGCATCTCGAGGGAGAACACCAGTACCGCCTTGTCGGTACGCAGTACGGCGTTTTCCACCAGGTTCATGGCGAAAGTGGTCTTACCCATCGACGGTCGGCCGGCGACGATGATCAGGTCGGCTGGCTGCAGGCCGCTGGTCTTCTCGTCGAGGTCGGTGAAACCGGTCGATACGCCGGTGATGTCACTGTCGGAGTTGAACAGCGTGTCGATGCGGTCGATGGCCATGGTCAACAGTTCGTTGACCCCCACCGGGCCGCCGGTTTTCGGGCGAGCCTCGGCAATCTGGAAGATCTGCCGCTCGGCGTCGTCGAGAATTTCTTCGGCGTTGCGCCCTTGCGGGTTGAACGCGTTGTCGGCGATATCGGTACTGATGCTGATCAGCTGGCGCAGGGTGGCGCGCTCGCGAATGATCGCGGCGTAGGCCTTGATGTTGGCCACCGACGGGGTGTTCTTGGCCAGCTCGGCCAGGTACGCCAACCCACCGACTTGCGAAGAAAGGCCTTCCTTGTCCAACTGCTCGTGCAGGGTCACCACGTCGAATGGCTGGTTGGCGTCGGCCAACTTGTGCACGGCACGGAAGATCAGGCGGTGGTCATGCCGGTAGAAGTCGCCATCCGATACCTGGTCCAGCACCCGCTCCCAGGCGTTGTTGTCCAGCATCAGGCCACCGAGCACGGCCTGTTCGGCCTCGATGGAATGCGGCGGCACCTTCAGGGCTGCGGTTTGCAGGTCAAGCTGTTCGGAAGTGGTGATCTCGTTCATGGCCACGAAAGAATTCTGGAGGATGAAAAAGACAAAGGGCACGGCCTGTCGAAAACAGGACCGTGCCCGATGTTAACCGCCTGCCCCACAAGGAGCCAGACAGTCAGCGCAGCTTAGGCAGCTACGACGACCACGCGTACGGTGGCTTCAACGTCGCTGTGCAGGTGCACGGCTACGTCGTATTCGCCAACCTGACGGATGGTGCCGTTCGGCAGACGAACTTCAGCCTTGGCCACTTCAACGCCGGAGGCGGTCAGGGCGTCAGCGATGTCGTGGGTGCCGATCGAACCGAACAGCTTGCCTTCGTCGCCAGCGGTGGCAGTGATGGTCACTTCCAGCTCGGCCAGTTGGGCAGCGCGGCTTTCAGCCGAAGCTTTCTTGTCAGCAGCTGCTTTTTCCAGCTCGGCGCGACGCTCTTCGAACGCAGCCAGGTTGGCGGCGTTGGCAACGGTGGCCTTGCCGAATGGCAGCAGGAAGTTACGGCCGTAACCAGCCTTAACCTTTACTTTGTCGCCCAGGTTGCCCAGGTTAGCGACTTTTTCCAGCAGGATCAGTTCCATTTGGTAAAACCTCTTAACTTTTAACCTTCACCGTTCGCGGAGTCATTCCCCTTGGGGGACTTGCGACCGCGAAAATCAATCAGGCTGTCGACAATGGCCAGAACCACCAGCAACGGATAAATCAGCTGCATGATCAGCGGCAGCGTCACGTACATGCCCACCAGCCAGAAACCGGCCAGTCGACCCTGTGCCACCAGCCCATGCATCAAGGCGATGCCGGCCAGCACCAGTACCAGGCTCGAGGCCGATGCCAGGACGATGAACTGCGGCCCGATGAACGGGGCCACCACCATCACTGCCACCAAGACCGCCATGGTCTGTTTCGGCAACTTCAGGGCGCGAAACTCGCGACCGAAGCCTCCAGGGTTGTACAACGCTGCCTGCCAGTAGCGCGCCAGCACCAAGGCCAGCACACTGAACAATTGCACCGTCACTGCTGTGGAAGCGACCAGCACAGGGCGGATCAGCTCACCGGAGAGCACCGGCTGCCCCTCGATTTTCGGCATGGCTTCGGCAAAGGCCTTGGCCAGTACATCGAAGGTTTGCGCCAGCGCCAGATCGAGCACGAGGCTGAAAGCCACGGCGAACACGGCACTGACCAGCAACACCCGGCTCCAGGGATGCTCGGCGCGCAACAGCGCAGCCAGGCCCAGGGCACCCGCGATCACCAGAAAGGTGATGGGATCGCCCATGACCCACACGGCCAGCCCGGCCAGCAGGCCGCCGGCGATGACCGTTGTAGCATCCTTGAACCCACGCCGCAGCAGCACAAGGCTGCCGGCAGCGGCACTCAACCAGAACAGCAGCGGCAGTACCGCGCTGATGACCACCACCAGGGTGGCCTGCACACGACCGCGCATGATGAAACTTGCTAACGCTCGCATGCTAATCCCTTACTGCTTGTCGACGACCCGGTCTCAGCGGCCGTGGCTGTCGGTGTAGGGCAGCAGGGCCAGGAAGCGGGCGCGCTTGATAGCGGTAGCCAGCTGACGCTGATAACGAGCTTTGGTACCGGTGATACGGCTTGGAACGATCTTGCCGGTTTCGGATACGTAAGCTTTCAGGGTGTTGAGATCTTTGAAGTCGATCTCTTTCACGTCTTCAGCAGTGAAGCGGCAGAATTTACGACGACGGAAGAAACGTGCCATTTAATAGGCTCCTCTAAAGGTCCGTGGATTACTCGTCAGCGTTATCGCTGGAGTCGCTGTCATTGCTGTCGTCGCCGTCGGCGGATTCAGCATGCTCAGGACGCTCACGACGCTCACGGCGCTCGCTGCGGTTTTCTTCAGCCTTCAGCATCTCGGACTGGCCGGTAACGGCTTCGTCACGACGGATGACCAGGTTACGGATAACGGCATCGTTGTAGCGGAAGTTGTCTTCCAGCTCGGCCAGGGCCTTGCCGGTGCACTCAACGTTCAGCATCACGTAGTGAGCCTTGTGAACATTGTTGATTGCGTAGGCCAGTTGACGACGGCCCCAGTCTTCCAGGCGGTGGATCTTGCCACCATCTTCTTCGATCAGCTTGGTGTAACGCTCAACCATGCCGCCGACTTGCTCGCTCTGGTCCGGGTGAACCAGGAAGATGATTTCGTAATGACGCATGAATGCTCCTTACGGGTTAGTAGTCTGCCAGCGAATCTGGTCAGACAAGGAGTGAATGACACTGTATGTCTTGCACGGAGGGGAGGCACATGCGCGCCTGCCAGCTCGGCAAGGGGCGCAATTGTAGAGAAGGCGAGGCGTACAAGCAAGGTGATTGGTGAATATTTGAACAGCCTGAAACACATTACAGACTGCCGGCCCTTTCGCGGGTAAACCCGCTCCCACAGATACCCCACAGGGCTTAGGCCTTGTGCGATCCCTGTGGGAGCGGGTTTACCCGCGAAGAGGCCGGTACAGACTGAAGATCAGCGCTTGGCCTGACGCTGACGCACAGCCTCGAACAGGCACACGCCAGTCGCCACCGACACGTTCAGGCTGCTGACACTACCGCCCATCGGCAACTTCACCAGGAAATCGCAATGCTCGCGGGTCAACCGGCGCATGCCCTTGCCTTCCGCGCCCATGATCATCACCAACGGCCCAGTCAGGTCCTGCTGGTAGATCTCCTGCTCGGCCTCGCCGGCGGTACCTACCACCCACAGGCCACGCTGCTGCAGTTTTTCCAGGGTGCGCGCCAGGTTGGTCACAGCCACAAGCGGGATCACCTCCGCAGCGCCACAGGCCACCTTGCGCACGACCGGTGTCAGGGTTGCGGACTTGTCCTTGGGCACCACCACTGCCGTGGCGCCGGCGGCATCGGCGGTACGCAGGCAGGCGCCAAGGTTGTGCGGGTCGGTCACACCGTCCAGCACCAGGATCAGCGGTGGTGTTTCGGTGCGTTCGAGCAATTCCTCGAGCATCAATTCGCCCCAGACCTGGCTCGGGCTCACCTCGGCGACCACACCCTGGTGCACGCCTTCTACCCAGGCATCCATCTCACGACGCTCGGCCTGGCCGACCGCCACGCGATTTTCCGCGGCCAGCGCCAGCAGCGCCTGCAGGCGCGGCTCGCTGCGCCCTTCCGACAGCCAGATCTGCTTGACCCGCTTCGGATGGTGCTGCAGCAATGCCTGCACGGCGTGCACGCCGTAGATCTTTTCCAGCTGACTCATGACTTGCTCTTGCTCTTGCGTGGCGCGCCGGACTTCGACGGGCCTTTACGGTGCTTGGTCGGCTTGCCGGAGGCCTTGCCGCCCTTTTCCGACTTGCTGCTGGCATGGCCGCCACTGCGCGCCTCGCTCATCAGTGCCTTCTTCATTTCGCGGCTCTTGCGCACTTCGGCGTTACGCTGCACAGCGTCTTTCGGGAAGTACGCCTCGGCGGTCTCGCTCTTGCGGCTGCGCGGCTTCGGTGTGGCCTTGGCCTCGACCGGGGCCTGCTCGGCCTGACCGGCAGCCGGTGCGGCACCACGCTGCTTGCGGCCGATCGGGGCGGCGAGGGTCTTTTCCGACACTTCGAAGTCGATCTTGCGTTCGTCCAGGTCGACGCGCATGACCTTGACCTCGATCGTGTCGCCCAGTCGGAAGCTGCGACCGGTACGCTCGCCAGACAGGCGGTGGTGCACCGGGTCGAAGTGGTAGTAGTCGCCCGGCAGCGCACTGACGTGCACCAGGCCTTCCACATAGATATCGGTCAGCTCGACGAACAGGCCGAAACCGGTTACCGCAGTGATCACACCCGGGAAGGTTTCGCCGACGCGGTCCTTCATGAACTCACACTTGAGCCAGTTGACCACGTCACGGGTGGCTTCATCGGCCCGGCGCTCGGTCATCGAGCACTGCTCGCCGAGCTGCTCGAGAGTGTTCTCGTCGTACGGGTAGATACGCGCCTTGGGAATGCTCATGGCGCCAGCACGCTTGACGTGCGGGGTGTCGACCCTGGAACGGATGATGCTGCGGATGGCGCGGTGCACCAGCAGGTCCGGGTAGCGACGGATCGGCGAGGTGAAGTGGGTGTACGCCTCGTAGTTCAGGCCGAAGTGGCCGTTGTTGTCGGTGCTGTACACCGCCTGGCTCAACGAACGCAGCATCACGGTCTGGATCAGGTGGAAGTCCGGGCGCCCGGCGATGCTCGCCAGCAGTGCCTGGTAATCCTTCGGCGACGGGTCCTTGCCCTTGTGCAGGGTCAGGCCCAGTTCGCCCAGGAAGGCGCGCAGCTTTTCCAGACGCTCCGGCGGCGGGCCGTCGTGCACGCGGTACAGGGCCGGCACGCCATGCTTCTGCAGGAATTCGGCGGTGGCCACGTTGGCCGCCAGCATGCATTCCTCGATCAGCTTATGGGCGTCGTTGCGCACGGTCGGGCGGATTTCCGCGATCTTGCGCTCGTCACCGAAGATGATGCGGGTTTCCTGGGTCTCGAAGTCGATCGCGCCACGGGTGTGACGGGCCTCCACCAGCACCTTGTACAAGTTGTACAGGTTCTTCAGGTCCGGCACGACTGCCTTGTACTCCTCGCGCAGCGCCTTGCCCTCACGGGTGCGGGAGTGCTCGAGCATGCTGCTGACCTTGTTGTAGGTCAGGCGGGCGTGGGAGTGGATGACGCCTTCGTAGAACTGATAGTCGACCATCTGGCCGGCTTTGTTCATGGTCATTTCGCAGACCATGGCCAGGCGATCGACATGCGGGTTCAGCGAGCACAGGCCGTTGGACAGCTCTTCGGGGAGCATCGGTACCACGCGCTCGGGGAAGTACACCGAGTTGCCGCGCTGCTGGGCCTCGACGTCCAGGGCCGAACCCAGGCGCACATAGCTGGACACGTCGGCAATGGCCACATACAGGCGCCAGCCGCCGGAGAACAGGCGCAGCTTGCCCAGCGGTTCGCAATAGACCGCGTCGTCGAAGTCGCGGGCGTCCTCGCCGTCGATGGTGACAAACGGCAGGTGGCGCAGGTCGACGCGCTTCTCCTTGTCCTTCTCTTCGACTTCGGAGCGGAACTTGCGCGCCTCCTTGATCACCTCTTTGGGCCAGACGTGCGGGATATCGTAGCTGCGCAGCGCAACGTCGATTTCCATGCCCGGCGCCATGTAGTTGCCGATGACCTCGACCACATCGCCTTGCGGCTGGAAGCGCGGCGTCGGCCAGTGGGTGATCTTGATCTCGACGAACTGGCCGATCTTGGCCCCGCCGTTACGCCCGGCGGTGACCAGCACTTCCTGCTGGATCTTCGGGTTGTCCGGGGTCACGTAGCCGATACCGCCTTCTTCGAAGTAACGGCCGACCACGCTTTCGTGGGCGCGGGAGATGATTTCGACCAGCACGCCTTCACGGCGGCCACGGCGGTCGACGCCAGAGACGCGGGCCAGGCCGCGGTCACCGTCGAACACCAGGCGCATTTGCGACGGGCTGAGGAACAGATCTTCGCTGCCGTCGTCCGGAATAAGGAAGCCGAAGCCGTCGCGGTGACCGGAGACGCGGCCGCAGATCAGGTCCAGCTTGTCTACCGGGGCATAAGTGCCGCGCCGGGTATAGATAAGCTGGCCATCGCGCTCCATGGCACGCAGGCGGCGGCGCAGGGCTTCGATCTGGTCTTCGTCGTAAAGACCGAACTCGGCCGCCAGCTCCTCGCGTGCGGCCGGTTCGCCACGGTCGGCGAGGCGCTGCAGGATCAGCTCACGGCTGGGAATAGGGTTGTCGTATTTTTCCGCTTCGCGAGCGGCCTCGGGATCGAGGGATTGCCAATCGGCCATCAGAAGGGGTTCACCTTGGGGTATATAGATAGGAATTCTGGCATAGGCGTATTGAAACCGGAAATGTCAGCCTTGGACAGCCCCACCGGCGTGTCTGGCGAGGACGAATAGGCCTGCGGAATCAACAAGTTGAATTTTTTGAAATTTTTTTTGCTTGGGGGGTTTACAGCCCCCCGGACCGTCCGTATAGTGCGCACCACAACGACGGACAACCCCGAAGTTGTAGTAGAGATGAGCGGCGCTGTAAAGCATCAAGTAATCTCGAATGTGTGCCCAGGTGGCGGAATTGGTAGACGCGCTGGTTTCAGGTATCAGTGGCTTAACGGCCGTGGAAGTTCGAGTCTTCTCCTGGGCACCAAATATTTTCAAGTAACAGATGACCAAGGATCTGTTACTACTGTGTGAAAGCGAACGATAGTCGCCTTCTCCAGATGATGTAAAGCTTTGCCCAGGTGGCGGAATTGGTAGACGCGCTGGTTTCAGGTATCAGTGACTTAACGGTCGTGGAAGTTCGAGTCTTCTCCTGGGCACCATACAAAAACCCACTAGCTTGCTAGTGGGTTTTTTCTTGCCTGCGATTTTTGTATCCCTCCTCTTTTCGGTCATAGGTGCAAACCTGTGCTGGCCTCTTCGCGGCTAAAGCCGCTCCCACAGGTATTTCACTCCCCTCAAGACCTGTGATGCACCTGTGGGAGCGGGTTTACCCGCGAAGAGGCCAGCACAGCCAACACACCTTCAGACTCTTGCACCATGGTCTGACCATGAATTTCTCGTCACCCAGCCACTTGAGAAACGATTTCGTTTACCATTGTTTCCAAATATGTAGCCGTAAGCGAGGAAGTACCCGCATGACGATCCGCCCGCAACCGCTGATGCGTACCTTGGCCGCCGCCGTGCTGAGCCTGGTCGTTGGCGCTCCGGCCGCCATGGCAGACGCACCGGTCACCCTGACCATGTACAACGGTCAGCACAAGGAAATCGGCGAGGCCATCGCCAAGGCCTACGAGGCCAAAACCGGCGTCCACATCAATATTCGCAAGGGCAGCAGCAACCAGCTGGCCAGCCAGATCATCGAGGAAGGCGAACGCTCGCCGGCCGACATCATCTACACCGAAGAGTCCCCTCCCCTGAACAACCTGGGCGAACTGGGCCTACTGGCAAAGATCGATGACGCCACCGCGAACATGATGCCCAAGGAGTATGTAGGCGCCAACGGCACCTGGATGGGCATCACCGCCCGTACGCGCATCGTCGTCTTCAACCCGAAGAAGGTCGACGAGAAAGACTTGCCGACCACAGTGATGGACTTTGCCAACCCCGAGTGGGAAGGCCGCGTCGGCTATGTGCCCACCAGCGGCGCCTTCCAGGAACAGGCCGTGGCCATCCTGAAGATGCACGGGCGAGAAGCCACCGAAGAATGGCTGACCGGCCTGAAGGCATTCGGCAAGACCTACACCAACAACATGGTCGCCCTCAAAGCCGTGGAAAAAGGCGAAGTGGCTGCGGTACTGGTGAACAACTACTACTGGTATGCGCTGGAGCGCGAGCGCGGCAAGCTGGACACCAAGCTCTACTACCTGGCCGATGGCGATGCCGGCAACCTGGTCACCATTTCCGGCGCAGCCGTGGTCAAGGCCAGCAAGCACCCGAAAGAAGCCCAGGCCCTGCTCAACTGGATGGCCAGCGAAGAAGGCCAGCGCGTGATCACCCAGACCACCGCCGAGTACCCGCTGCACAAAGGCATGGTCTCCGACCGTGGCCTGAAACCGTTCGAAGACCTGCGCCCGCCGAAGATCTCACCAGCCGACCTGGGCAATGCCGAGGAAGCGATCGAGCTTGAGCGCGAGGTCGGCCTGCTCTGATGACTGCCGCCCTGTCCGAGCCGGTGCCGGTACGCTTCGTACTGCGCCGCAAGCGCCCCTCCGTCTGGGTGGTGCTGCCTGTGCTGTTCCTGGTAGCGATGAGCTTGCTGCCTTTGCTGTACGTTGCCATGAAAGCCTGGGAGGCCGGCTGGCGCGAAGCCTTGCACCTGCTGTGGCGGCCGTTTGTCTGGGGGCTGATGCGCAACACCCTGATGCTGATGGTCGGGGTGACGCTGACCTGCATGGTGGTCGGCTTGGCCCTGGCCTGGCTGCTGGAGCGCAGCAACCTGGCCGGCCGCCGGTTGTGGGGCGTGGTGCTGTGCCTGCCGTTCGCCGTGCCGTCGTTCGTCAGCAGCTTCACCTGGGTGTCGCTGAGCTCGGACTTCGAAGGGCTGGGCGGGGCGATCATGGTCATGGCCCTGTCCAAGTACCCACTGGTGTTCCTGCCGGTGGCCGCGACCCTGCGCAACCTCGATACCTCGCTGGAGGAATCGGCACGTACGCTGGGCTGCAGCCGCTGGGGCGTATTCATCAAGGTCACCCTGCCGCTGCTGTGGCCATCGATGCTGGGCGGCGCGCTGCTGATCGCCCTGCACATGCTGGTGGAGTTCGGCGCTTTGTCGATCCTCGGCTTGCAAACCTTCACCACGGCGATTTACCAGCAGTTCGAACTGGAGTTCAGCAATGCCAACGCGGCCATGCTGTCCGCCGTACTGTTGGCGATGTGCCTGGTGATGCTGTGGCTTGAACTGCGGGTACGCGGCAAAGCCCGTCATGTGCGCATCGGCCAGGGTGTGGCGCGGCGAGCACAACCGGTGCGGCTGCGTGGCTGGGCAGTGCTGGCGCAACTGTTCTGCGTGGGCCTGGCGGTGTTGGGCAGCGGTATTCCGCTGGCCATGCTCGGCTACTGGTTGAGCGTGGGTTCATCGGCGGCATTCCCCGTGGCAGCCATTTCCAAGGCGCTGTTCACCTCGTTGTCGGTGTCGCTGGGTGGTGCCGGTTTCTGCGTGTTGCTAGCCCTGCCAATCAGCTTCCTGGTGGTGCGCTACAAGGGCCGCCTGGCAATCTGGGCCGAGCGCCTGCCATACCTGTTGCACGCCCTGCCCGGCCTGGTGATTGCCCTGACCCTGGTGTTCTTCGCCCTGCATTACGTGCCGGCTCTGTACCAGACCACGGCACTGTTGCTGCTGGCCTATGCGCTGCTGTTCCTGCCGCTGGCGCAGTCGCCGGTGCGCACCGCACTGAACAAGGCTTCACCTACCCTGGAGGAAGCGGCACGGACCTTGGGCGCGAGCAGCTTTGCCGCGTTCTGCCGGGTGACCCTGCCGATCATCTTCCCGGCCATGGCGGCAGCCTTTGCCCTGGTGTTCCTGGATGCCATGAAGGAACTGACAGCTACCTTGCTGCTCAGCCCGACCGGCATGACCACCCTGGCCACCGAGGTGTGGGCGCACACGGCCAACGTCGAGTTCGCGGCGGCAGCGCCTTATGCGGCGTTGTTGATTGTGGTTTCGGGGTTGCCGGTTTATCTGCTTACAACGCGGATGTATTTGAACAAGGCTTGAAAGCTTGCCCAGGCCGCCATGCGGCCTGGGCATTAAGCCACTTGGGCAACTCACTTCTTGGACATGATTCGCAAGACCCGCAGAAACAGATTGATAATGTCTAGATACAGCGATGCAGCGCTGTCTATTGCATTATCCACGGTACGCTCAATCTGGTTCGCACGCCCCCAATCAACCCCGATATAGCCACAGAAGATCAGTGCAGTGATCCAATCCATTACCCCGAGATGGATACCGAATAACCAAACCTGCGCCAATTCAACGAAGATCACAGCTATCAAAGCTATGCATAATGACGCCTTGATGCGCTTGAAGAAGCGGGGGAATACAGACCCCAGCAACATCATGGCAACGGTTAGCAAGACGGTCGCTTGCAAGGCATTCACGATGTTTTCATGTGAGTACTTTGGGAGGACGATGACAAGCAGCAACCCGACCGGAATCACGATCCGGTTGTAGCCGAGGAAACTGTACAACGGCTTTTCAGATTTGAAGATGATCGCGACACCCGCTAACGCGGTGATCAAGTAGCCAACCAGGAACAGCATCATGGGGATGGAACGAACAATATCGGGCGGCACCGTGATTACCAGATACCAGTTGACGAAGAAGCCCCACAGCAGTACTGCGCCGAGGATCAGATTGTAGATGCTCGCCGATATTTTATGATTGGTTCCGAGTCGATTGAAGGTTTCGTTCTCCAGCATGTCTGTTATGCCCCCTGGCGTCTATGCTTGTAAATACTGCCCGCGATAACGTGCGCTCAACGCCACCCGGCTAACCAACTGCTGTTTCGCTGCGGCGGCGCCTTATGCGGCGTTGTTGATCGCGGCATCGGGTTACCGGTGTATTTGCTGACTATACGGATGTATTTGAATAAGGCGGAGAGCGGGTCCAGACTGGTGACCAACCCGGATTTCATTAATATAAACCCGTCATCTCAGAAACCTTATCCAAACACAGAACATAGCCAGCAAGACAAAAAGCAGCACGTGAGCATGCCATAACCAAACCAGTAGTTTTTTAAGGCTTTGAGGGGCATTGCGGACATCTTCACTGTCCAACATACCTTTGCGAATGCAAAAAGCCTTCATTGATAGCATCGCGGAAACTGACCCCAAACGCATAATCTGCCCAAGCATACCAGCACGGGCATACATTGCTTTGCTTCCCACAACCATGGGACTATTTGAGAAGCTTGCCTCGACCTTATCAAGGAAGCGGTATGCAATTACAATCCACGTTCCAAACATTAAAAATGGTGATGCAAACAAACACACTCCGAGCACCGCGACCTGCACATTGGTCATTGCAGCACCTCATATAAAACTTCTCCATGAAACTCGCCACCCATTTCTCCTAACGCCCCACCTACACTACCTCCAGCCACTCCGCCGAGCAACACGCAAGCGACAGTCCCTGCACCTGCTGTGATGCAGTTGATCAATCTCCTCTAGCGTTTTCTTGATAGCCTCAAGATGCTTGTTCCAGGCATCACTGGCTGCACCTGCACCTATAGACGCACGGGTCAACAAGCTCTGCAACAGGTCATAGTTCTCTAGGAAGAATCCATCGATTCCCCCTCCGTTCAACTCGATATCAAGGTGTATCCCAGCCGCCTTACCCATGAGAAAAGCTTCATGACTAGTGCAGGAGGGGGTGCTTGGATCACCCACGATCACGAGTTCGCCAGGGAAAACGACGCTATTGGCAATATGCGCATTCAACACATCAAACTTGACCCGCTGATTGGCCGACATCGGCGTGCCGGCCTTCAGCGACTCATACGATTGCGCCTGGAGATTGCACTTGCTCCACCGCCGCCGGCACCGTGCTGCCCGCGATCGGCGCAAACTCGCCTACCCACACACCAAATTAATGGCCTTCCAATTTCAACCAACTCCAAAGACCTATGAGCGACAAAAAAATAGCGACATGAACAAACCACAAGCCCACAAGCATACGGCGCAAACCACCAGGAAATTTCTTTACATCCTGAAGATCCAAAAGGCCTTTACGAATGCAAATCGCCCTCATCGACAACATTACGGATGCGGAGCCGGTACGCATCACTTTACCCACCAAACCCGCCTGACCAAAAATATTTTTATTACCAGAAACCATTGAACTATTAGAAAGCAACGACTCTATGTAACTCACATAGCGAACTGAAATATAAACCCATATAAATATGACCATGAACATAGCCATCATTAAAGGAAGACCTAACCACCTGGCGTCGAAGCCAATCATTGCGTCACCTCATATAACAACTCACCAAACATCTCACCGATATCACCTACGACCGAACCGCCTGCAGCACCACCCACGGCGCCTCCAATGACAGTACACGCGAGGGCCCCCGGACCGCCTGTCGTCACTCCGAGGAAAAGTACGCATCCAGTTCCCCCTAGAAATCCACCAATAGACCCGCCCGCGATCGAGCCCCCCGTACTGCCGACCAGAGAGACTCCTTCCACATACTTGGCCTTTCTGCAATCTTCAGAGCGTCCAAAGGTACATGCATGATGGATACTTAGCCCTGTTGAAGCCACGTCGAGCCCCAAGCCGATATAAGTGCCCTTCTTAATCAGACTTGCCGCTTTCGAGACGCCAGCAATCTTTTCGGCATATCCAGCAATCTCACCTGTATGTAGGTAGCTCTTGGTAGATATCTCGAGCGCTCTTTTCACCGATCCCTTATTTTTCAGGCCCGAACCATACGCAGCCATGTTGTTCAACTGCCCTTCCAACTTCATAAACAATGCCATTCTCTTGGCATAAAATTCGTCACGCGCTTTTAGCGTGCCGTTTTTCAAATACTCCCGATGTAATATCTCGATTTCTTCCAACGTCCTCTTGATCGCATCGAGGTATCTGCTCCAACCATCGCTCACAACGCCTGCCCCCATGGAGGTATGAGAGAGCAAGCCTTTCAACATCTCATAGTTATCCAGAAAGAAGTCATCCACCCCAGCGCCATTGATCTCAAGCTGATGGTGTATCCCCGCCGCCTCTGCCATCAAATATGCTTCATGGCTCGTACACGATGGGGTACTGGGATCTCCAACAATCACCAGCTCCCCTCCGACAACCACGCTATTGACGATATGCGCATTCAACACATCAAACTTGGCCCGCTGATTGGCCGACATCGGCGTGCCGGCCTTCAACGACTCATAGGATTGTGCCTGGGGATTGATGAAGCTACGTGCCTCGGACATGGTCGCACCTCACGCATATTTCTTGTTGCTGATGCGATCCCAGCCGCCGGTCACATTGCCGCCGGCACTGCCATCGAGGCGTTTCTGACGCGTGTAGGTGGTCTTGATACGGCCATAGTTCAGTTGCACCACCTCCATCGGCACGCCAGCACTGGCGCTCTGGGTGTAGTCGGCGATGATCACTTCTTCGAGGACGACCTCGTAGTACTTGAGCTTGTCGCCACCCGCACGACACAGCACCAACTTCACTTCTTTCAGGTGCTGGCCGGCACAGCTGGCTTCCAGCAACTTGCAGCTGGCGCTGTCCAGGTGCTTGGTGAAAGAGAAGTTGGTGAGGGTGGTGCGACCTGATGATGCGCCGCCCGCAGAACTGGCGGTGGCAGAGGTGCTCTGGTTGGCACCAAACTTATAGCCAGCGATCTCGATCCAGTTAGTGAACTGCTCGTCCAGCGCTTCACCAGCGATTTCGGTGATTTGAGTATAAGCATCGAAAGCCATGCTTACCTCTCCCTGGTAATGTTTGGGCTGATAACGACAACGCTCTGACATTGTCGTCTTGCGGTTGTGCCTGAAAAGCTCACGGCGGATTAGCGCTGTCGCCTCAAGGCCCGGTTGACACTAGTTCCCTGTGCCAAGCCACGCAATAGCACGCGCTCACCAAGGCAAACTTTGGGAAGTTACCTACAACATCAGGTAAAAATTCTGATTTATCAGGTAAGAATCTGCTGCTTATCGACGCTCGAAACGATGGCCCTGCAAGTTGCTCAGCATCCGCCGCACGATCACGCCATGAACCCATCCAACCGGTACCATGTACAAACGCCCAAAGGTGTTGAAGCACTTCACCGAGGTGGTCACGTTCAACTGCGGGAAGCCGCACTCCCCTGTCGACACATCCATGCAGACCATGACGGCCAGGTGCGTATCGCGCGAGGTCAGCACCAGTTGCTGGTCGCTGATGTCCTCGACAGTGAAGAAGTCCAGGCGCGCTCGCCCACCTCTCGCACAGACTCGGGGCTGCAGAGAGAAAAACCCTGAATCTCGGCCACATTGAAGCGACGCGAAATGACGTCGCGAATGCGAAAGGGCTTGTGTCGCGATGGGCCACGCAGCAGCCCGACATGAGTTTCAATACAAATACTGCAGGCGGTCGACGAAGTCGGCTTCGCCGCAAAATTCATCCAGTCAAGGATCTATCAGACAGCAATTGAGATCCAAAATTTCATTTTTTTGATCTTATATCCGCCATCGCACCTACCGTTACCGGTGAGTAATTGAATTTTGCATGCTTTTCCGTACCCACCTCGAAGGGGTTGACTTCCGGAACTTCCACGTTTACATGCACTTCCCGGCTCATTGGATTAAGCGTGCGCTCCAGCTTGTAAGTCGCCAAACCGGAATTACCCTCAACGGGTCTTTTTACAATGCCCGAAAGGCCTTCAATGAATGCGGGTTGCCCAGCACCCGGGGAGTCCGCTGTACCACACCCGATAATACGATGATCGAACTCAGCAGGATCAATTTTCAATCCCTTCAGGTAATCAACATACCTCTCCGGAGTATGCCGAACACCACCGATTTTTATCGTGCCAGGCCTAGCATGAGCTACCGCATTCAAAACTCTAGGCATACGGGGAGCTGGCTGCGTAACAAATAGGACAAAATCATCAGTAGATACCAGAGCCCTCCCACCAATTTTGTAAGCTCCGCTAGGGTCCGTTCCATTTACAGGGTCATTGAGCAAAAAAGCATAAGCATTAAGCCCTCCCGCTCCGAATGGGCTTAATGCATCTGCGCTGTTGAATCGCATCAATACTGGGTTCAACTGCCTGTATCCGTGACCAAAATGGTAATGTCCGGTCAGCTTGTCGCGAGCTACTCCATGATAGCCGGCAACATTAATATGCAAAAACCGAGAATACCCGTAGGCAGTGAAGTTCTGGTAGGCGTGACAGGACTCGCTAGAACCCTGCCACGACAGAATCGAACCCTGCTGATCAGTGCCTGCATTCATTATTTCGCATCGCCCAGATCGCATTGAGCGCAATGCCACAATCCGCAGTCCTCCCTCCACGATAGTTATTGAGTTTGACACAGTAATAACCGTGCCCAACGTCGAGCCCTTGTATAAATAATCCATATGCAAAACTCCCAAGAGTCTCGTCAGTATGTATAACGTGCTCCCCTAAGGATACTGGCAGATTTACCAGTTCCCCTAACAACCCTTGGTAAACACATGAACCCTTACAGAATGATCCACCGCTCAATTCAAAGCCAGCGCACACCGTAGCGAGACCCCTCATTGATCAGGCGCGGAATTGGCCAAGGCTAGCCCGCAACTGCGCCGCCAAGTCATCCAGCACCTTGCTACTGGCCGTGGTCTGCATCACCACTTCAGCCGAGCGCTCAGCCTGAGCATGGATAGTCTCCACACGCCCACGCACTGCCTGCGCCCCGTTCGCCTGCTGCTCGGCCGCTCGGGTGGCCAGGCCGATGGCTGCATGCACCTGCTCCACCGCCGCCTGCACCGACTGCTGGCGACGTTCGTTGTCGCGCAGCACCAGCAGGCCTTCGCTGGCCTTGAGCCCGGCCTGGCTGATAGTTGCCACAGCTTCCTTGGCGCCCTTTTGCAGCGCGGCGATATGCGCCTGGATATCTCCTGTGGAACTTTGCGTCTTGCTCGCCAGCGCCCGCACCTCATCGGCCACGACGGCAAACCCGCGCCCGGTTTCGCCGGCACGGGCGGCTTCGATGGCCGCGTTCAAGGCCAGCAGGTTGGTCTGTTCGGCGATGCCGTGGATAACCGTCAGCACCACTTCGATCTGCTCGCTCTGCTTGGCCAGGCGCTCGATCACCTGGGAGCCGGCCTCCACCTGCCCGGCCAGGTTCTCGATCAAACCGGCTAGCTGGGTCGATGTGCGGCTGTTCTCGTCAGTTGCCTGGCGGATATCCACCACCTGCTGCAGGGCTGCCTGCATCGCGTGGCTTTCAGCCTGGGCCTCGTCGGCCATGCTTGACAGGTCGCGCAGGCTGGCCGCCACTTCATCGCGTTGCAGTGCAGCGGCAGCATCGGCGCCGGCATTGCGCTGGGCCATTGCGCCAATCTCAACGCCGGTACGCTGCGCTACCTCGCCGGCCTCGCGCACGATGGGCTGCAGCTTGTCGACAAAGCGGTTCACCGCCGAGGCCATGTCGCCAATTTCATCGCGGCTGTCGAGCAGCACGCGCTTGGTCAGGTCGCCTTCACCGGCAGCGAGGTCGTCGAGTGCAGCGATCAGCAGGCGCAGCTTGCTCAACACCCGCCGGCCAAGCACCACGGCTACCACCAGCAGCACCCCAAGGCCGACCAGCACCAGCCCCAGGCCGATGCGCCAACGCAGCTCTGCAGCAGCATCGCGAACCGTCTGTGCTGTATTGGCCTGCATCGCGGCGGCGCTGCCCTGGGCCTTTTCCAAACGCTCGCGCAGGGTGTTGCCACTCTCGGCCGCAGCACCGACCAGGCTGTCACCGACCAGTTGCTCACCACTGGTGATAAGGGCGGCGAAGCGCTGGTCGAGCGCCTTGAGCTCCTGGTCGATGCCAGCCGTGGAAACACCCATCACCACCTTGCCGATTTCCGCACCATTGGGGCTGATCGAGGCCTCGACGAAGTACACCGCCGGGTCCCGCCGTGCCGCGTCGATTACCTTGTCCAGCGCACGCTCACCCTGACCTTTTTCCATCAACGCCTGGTTGATCGGGTTCTGCCGGTTCAGGTAGCGGGTAAGGTGCTGGCCCTGAGCGTCGTCGTAAACCACAAACAGCACGTTGGGGTTGCGCTGGGCGCGGCGCGCGAAGTCGGAGAGCACCGGCACATCGTTGTCCCAGATCGCCCGCGGTGCGACCGACGCCAGCAGCTCGGCCATATCGTTGGCGGAGTCCTTGAGGTTCTTCTCCAGCGTGCTGCGCAGCTGCTGCTGCTCGCTTTGCAGGCGTGCCGACAAACCTGCACTCAGGCGCTGGCGGGTGCTGCTGGAGAGGCCGTCGAGGCCTGAGCGCACATCTTGCCCGGCTTGCTCCAACTCACTGGCGAGTTGGCGGCTGTCATTGCCCAGGCGTTCACCCAGGTCGGCTTCCAGGGCGGTGACCGTGCTTCGGGTAAGCGCAACGGCGACCAGCACCTGCACCAAAAGAGCGATACCAAGGGCAACAAACACAGGCCGCAAAAGGCGGCTTCGTAACAGTGAGAGGATGGCAGACACGGTGAACCCTCGTGTTTTCTGGCGCCACTATTCTGATGGCATCTACAGAAACTTCTTACAGCAAGGGTTGTGCCGGAGGCAGCAGGGATAAATGCCAAGGTTCAGCAGTGTGCTTGCCTGCACCGGCCCTATCGCCGGCAAGCCAGCTCCCACAGGTTCACCACAAGTCTTGGGGGTTGCGAGGTCCCTGTGGGAGCCGGCTTGCCGGCGATAGGGCCAGTACAGGCATACCCCACAAATGAAAACGCCGCAGCCCCTTTCAGGGCCACGGCGTCAGATCAGCGTGGAAGGCAGATCAGGCGAACGGATGACGCAGCACGATAGTCTCGTTGCGGTCCGGGCCGGTGGAGATGATGTCGATCGGCGCGCCGATCAGCTCTTCGATGCGCTTGATATAGGCGCGAGCGTTAGCCGGCAGTTCTTCCAGGGTTTTCACGCCCAGGGTCGATTCGCTCCAGCCTGGCATCTCTTCGTACACCGGCTCCAGGCCGATGTAGCTGTCGGCATCGGAAGGCGCGTCGATGACGGCACCGTTCTCGTTCTTGTAGCCAACGCAGATGTTGATGGTTTCCAGGCCATCCAGTACGTCCAGCTTGGTCAGACAGATGCCCGAGATGCTGTTGACGTCGATGGCGCGACGCAGGATCACGGCATCGAACCAGCCGCAACGGCGCGCACGGCCGGTGGTGGAGCCGAACTCATGGCCACGCTTGGCCAGGGTAGCGCCAGTCTCGTCGAACAGTTCGGTCGGGAACGGACCGGAACCTACGCGAGTGGTGTAGGCCTTGGTGATACCCAGGATGTAGTCCAGGTACATCGGGCCAACGCCAGAACCGGTGGAGATACCGCCAGCGGTGGTGTTGGAGCTGGTGACGTACGGGTAGGTACCGTGGTCGATGTCCAGCAGCGAGCCCTGGGCACCCTCGAACATGATGTCCTTGCCGGCGCGACGCAGGTTGTGCAGCTCGGCGGTGACGTCGAGCATCATCGGCTTGAGCTGTTCGGCGTAGGCCATGCATTCGTCCAGGGTCTGCTGGAAGTCGATGGCCGGCTCTTTGTAGTAGTTCACCAGCTGGAAGTTGTGGTAGTCCAGCAGCTCACCCAGCTTGGCGGCGAAACGCTCGCGGTGGAACAGGTCGCCCACGCGCAGGCCGCGGCGTGCGACCTTGTCTTCGTAGGCTGGGCCGATACCGCGGCCGGTGGTACCGATCTTGGCTTCGCCGCGGGCTTTTTCGCGGGCCTGGTCCAGGGCAACGTGGTACGACAGGATCAGCGGCGCAGCCGGGCTGATGCGCAGACGCTCGCGCACCGGCACGCCCTTCTCTTCCAGCTTGGTGATTTCACGCATCAGGGCATCCGGGGCAACGACCACGCCGTTGCCGATCAGGCACTGTACGCCTTCACGCAGGATGCCGGACGGAATCAGGTGCAGAACGGTCTTTTCACCGTTGATCACCAGGGTGTGACCCGCGTTGTGGCCACCCTGGTAGCGCACTACGGCGGCAGCATGTTCGGTCAGCAGATCGACGATCTTGCCTTTGCCCTCATCACCCCACTGGGTGCCCAGGACGACGACATTCTTACCCATTACATTGGTCCTCATTCACGCAAACTTGGTTGCCGGCCTACTGCCGGCGCAGAAACTCACTGGGCCAGCGGCAGAACCTGCCAGCGCCCGTCTTGCTGAATCAATTGCCGATCACAATCCGCCTCGAGAGCAGCACTCAACGGCTGGCCAGGCAGGGCCTGGACCACACGCTGGCCCTCGTTGCGCAACTGGCAGACTTGCTGCCAGAGGGCCGCGTCGCCACTGTCCGGCATCCAGATGCCGCCAGTTGGCAATACGACCTCCGCTCGCCCCAGTGTGACCAGGGTCTTCAAATCCGTGGAGAAACCGGTGGCCGGGCGGGCCCGGCCGAAATCGGCGCCGATGTCGTCATAGCGCCCGCCCTGGGCGATCGATTGGCCTTCGCCCGGCACGAACACGGCGAACACCACGCCTGTGTGATAGTGGTAACCGCGCAGCTCGCCGAGGTCGAAGTACAGCGGCAGGTCCGGGAAGCGCGACGCCAGGCGATCGGCGATCGCCAGCAGGTCGTCCAGCGCCGCCAGCACGCTGGCCGGGGCTCGGCCCAGGCGCACGCGGGCTTCGGCCAGCACTTCGCGGCCACCGCACAGTTCCACCAGCGCGCGCAGCATGTTGCCCAGGTCCTTCGGCAGGTCGGCGGTCAGCACCTGAACCTCATCCACGGCCTTGCGCTGCAGGGCGTCGAACAGCTGCTGCTCGACCGCGCCGGACAGGCCGGCAGCACGGGCCAGGCCGCGGTAGATACCGACGTGGCCCAGGTCCATGTGCACATCTGGCACATCGGTCAGCTGCAGCGTGGCGAGCATCAGGCTGATGACTTCGACATCGCTGGTGGGGCTGGCGTCGCCGTACAGCTCGGCACCCAGCTGGATCGGGCTACGCGAGGTGGACAGGGCACGCGGCTGGGCGTGCAGCACGCTGCCGGCATAGCACAGGCGGCTCGGGCCTTCACGGCGCAGGGTGTGGGCGTCAATGCGCGCCACCTGCGGGGTGAAGTCGGCGCGGAAGCCCATCAGGCGACCGGACTGCGGGTCTACTACCTTGAAGGTGCGCTGATCCAGGTCCTGGCCGGCGCCGGTGAGCAGCGACTCCAGGTACTCGATATGCGGGGTGACGACCAGCTCGTAGCCCCAACTCTGGAACAGGTCCAACACCTGGCGGCGCGCGATCTCGATGCGCGCGGCCTCAGGTGGCAGTACTTCCTCGATGCCATCTGGCAGCAGCCAGCGGTCTACCGTTGCCATTACGCCATTTCCCCTCTGGTCCGGGCGGCTTGCCAGCAGGCGAGCCGTCAGTAAAGCCGGTATCGCGCACAGCAGCGGGCAGCACTGATCCCAGCGCAGCCACCGTACCCGACACCCTCGAATTGCCTTGCGACCTGACCAATCCGCCAACTGGCGGTTTGCCAATCAACCTTGCAGACGCAAAAAAGCCGGGAAATTTCCCGGCTGCCTCATCATACACCCCTTTTCATTAAGGATGCACCCCGCCTGGCGTTTTAGCTGCCAGGCGGGGCGCCGCCGCATGAAAATCAGGGCCTGAGCATCACGGCCTGCTCTTGTCCAGGAAGCGGAAGAACTCGTTCTTCGGGTCCAGGACCAGCACGTCGCTCTTGCTCGAGAAGCTCTCGCGGTACGCCTGCAGACTACGGTAGAACGCATAGAAATCAGCGTCCTGGGTGTAGGCCTTGGCGTAGATGGCGGCCGCCTGGGCGTCGCCGTCACCGCGGGTTTCCTCTGCTTCGCGATAGGCCTCAGCCAGCAGTACGCGGCGCTGACGATCGGCATCGGCACGGATACCTTCAGCCAACTCGTTACCCTTGGCGCGGTGCTCGCGGGCTTCACGTTCACGCTCGGTGCTCATGCGGTCGAACACGCTGCGGTTGACTTCCTTCGGCAGGTCGATGGCCTTGACGCGCACGTCGACCACCTCGATACCCAACTCCTTGGCGGCCATGCGGTTCAGCGAAGCAGTGATGTCAGCCATCAGCGCGTCACGTTCACCGGAAACCACTTCATGCAGGGTACGTTTACCGAACTGGTCACGCAGGCCGCTTTCCAGACGACGCGACAGACGCTCGTCGGCGATCTGTTTCATGCCGGATGTGGCGGTGTAGAAACGTTCGGCGTCCTTGACGCGCCACTTGGCGTAGGCGTCGACCATCACCGCTTTCTTCTCCAGAGTCAGGAACCGCTGGGTCGGGGCGTCGAGGGTCATCAGGCGGGCGTCGAACTTGCGCACCTGGTTCACGTACGGAATCTTCACGTGCATGCCCGGCTGTACATCCGCCTGGACTACCTTACCGAAGCGCAGCAATACCGCACGCTCGGTCTGGGACACGATGTAGAAGCTGTTCCAGGCCACGATGGCCAGGACCACGGCGGCGATCAGGGCGATCAGCGATCTGTTGCTCATCAGCGGCTCTCCCTAGTACGCAGCGGCTGCTGTTGCTGTTGCAGGTCCTGCGCCGCACGGGCGGCCGCATCGTTGACCGATGGCGACACGCTGGTGGTCGGCGCGGACGAGTTGCGGCTGCCTTCGACCATCTTGTCCAGCGGCAGGTAGAGCAGGTTGTTCTGCCCGTCCTTGGTTGCCACCATGACCTTGCTCGAATTGCTGTAGACCTCTTGCATGGTCTCCAGATACAGGCGCTGACGGGTCACGTCAGGTGCCTTGCGGTACTCGGCGACCAGCTTGGTGAAGCGATCGGCCTCACCCTTGGCGCGGGCAATGACTTCGTCGCGGTAACCGTTGGCGTCCTCGATGATGCGCTGGGCCTGACCACGGGCTTCCGGTACCACGCCATTGGCGTAGGACTCGGCCTGGTTGCGGGCACGCTGCTCGTCTTCACGGGCTCGGATCACGTCGTCGAAGGCTTCCTGCACTTCACGCGGTGCAGCCGCGCTCTGTACGTTGACCTGGGTGACAGTGATACCGGTACGGTAGGTGTCGAGGAAACGCTGCAGGCGCTCGCGGATATCCACGGCCATCTGCTCACGACCTTCGGTCAGCACCTGGTCCATCGAGGTGGAGCCCACCACATGGCGCAGGGCACTCTCGGTCGCGTGCTGCAGGCTGACCTCAGGCTGGTCGACGTTGAGCACGAAGTCCTGCAGGTTGCTGATCTTGTACTGGACGGTCAGCGGTACCTCGACGATGTTCTCGTCTTCGGTCAGCATCTGGCCCTGCTTGGTATAGGCACGCTCGCGCGTGACGTTCTCCATGTACTTGCGATCGATCGGCGGGAAGTAGATGTTCAGGCCGGGGCCGACCGTCTCATAGTACTTGCCGAAGCGCAGCACCACGGCCTGCTCCTGCTCGTCGACCACGTACACGGCGCTGTACAGCCAGATAGCAGCCAGCACCGCCAGGCCGATGCCCAGCAGGCCCAGGCCACCGCCCTTGCCGACATTGCGGCCACCGCCGCCACGTTTCTTGCCACTGCCGAACATGCCGTTCAGGCTGTCCTGCAATTTGCGGAAGGCCTCGTCCAGGTCCGGTGGACCTTTCTTGTCACCACCGCCGCCACCGCCATTCCGGCGACCGCCCCAGGGATCCTGATTGTTCGAGTTGCCACCCGGCTCGTTCCAAGCCATAGCGCTCTCCATCTGATAAAGCAAAGACGCGCCCACGGCGCGCCGTCCAATGCTACAGAATGCCTGTCACTGCTGCCCGGCGACCTCGACGAGCATTTATTGCAAAGTGTGTTGCTCGACAAACACTTGCGGCTCCATGCCTTCGCGGCTGACCAGGCGATTCAGTTCGACCATGGGCAGTCGCACGCTCAGCAGGCTGCGCCCTTCTTCATCATGCTCTTCACTCTGCACGGCACCCAAGGCAAAGAATTGCGCGCGCAAGCGGGCAAAACGCTGCTCCAGACACAGGGTACCGACAAACAGATCATCCCCCAGCAACTCGGCAATCGCCTGGCCGACCAGCTCCAGGCCACGCCCATCGCGTGCCGATACCCAGACCCGTTCCGGCTTGCCATCGGCATTGCGCTGGATCTGCGGCTCGACATCTTCGAGCAAGTCGAGTTTGTTATACACCTCGAGGATCGGCAACCCTTCGGCGCCAATCTCGCCCAACACCGCCAGCACCTGCTCGATCTGCTCCATGCGCTCCGGCTCATGGGCATCGATCACATGCAGCAACAAGTCGGAATTGCTCGACTCTTCGAGCGTAGCCCGAAATGCCTCGACCAGCTTGTGCGGCAGGTGGCGAATGAAGCCCACGGTGTCGGCCAGCACGATCGGCCCCAGGTCGTTCAGCTCGAGCCGGCGCAGGGTCGGGTCGAGGGTGGCGAACAGCTGGTCCGCGGCATACACCTCGGATTCTGTCAGGGCGTTGAACAGCGTGGACTTGCCGGCGTTGGTATAACCCACCAGCGATACCGACGGAATGTCCGCACGCTTGCGCCCGCGGCGTGCCTGCTCGCGCTGGCTGCGCACCTTCTCCAGGCGTGACTTGATCTGGCGAATGCGCACCCGCAACAGGCGGCGGTCGGTTTCCAGCTGGGTTTCACCCGGGCCGCGCAGGCCGATACCACCCTTCTGTCGCTCAAGGTGGGTCCAGCCGCGCACCAGCCGCGTGCTCATGTGCTCGAGCTGGGCCAGTTCGACCTGCAGCTTGCCTTCATGGGTACGCGCCCGTTGGGCGAAGATATCGAGGATCAGCCCGGTGCGGTCGAGCACACGACACTCGAACACACGCTCGAGGTTGCGCTCCTGACTGGGCGTGAGGGTGTGATTGAAAATCACCAGGTCTACCTGCTCGGCATGGACCAGGTCGTGCAACTCTTCGACCTTGCCACTGCCAATCAGGTATTTGGCGGAAGGCTGATGCCTTGCCACCGTGACCAGCGAGACGATGTCGGCACCGGCCGACAATGCCAGTTCCTGAAACTCCTGCGGGTCTTCGCGCGCCTCAGGGTTCTGACCTTCCAAGTGAACGAGCAACGCCCGCTCACCACCACCGTGGCGCTCAAAGAACAATGCAGGCTCCTATCAGGCGTTGCCTGGCTCGCTGTCGCCGTGATCGGAATCGGACGGGCTTGGCAGGCGAACCGGACGGGCAGGAACCACGGTCGAGATGGCGTGCTTGTAGACCATCTGGCTGACGGTGTTCTTCAGCAGTACCACGAACTGGTCGAAGGACTCGATCGAACCCTGCAGTTTGATGCCGTTGACCAGATAGATGGATACCGGGACCTTTTCTTTTCTCAAGGTGTTCAAGTAAGGGTCTTGTAGCGAATGCCCTTTTGACATATGCCGCACTCCTGTAAGGATCAATAATAGAAAATCAAGAAAATCGATAAATTAGGCCGCCCCTTCGCAAGAATAGACGGCAATCAGCAGGGACTCAGCTCAATATGGAGATGGCCCCAAGGTATTTCAAGGTGCGGGACAGATTGTCGCAGGCCAGGCTGTCAAGCCAGTGTACTTCAGGCCAGCCACGCAACCAGGTGAACTGCCGCTTGGCCAGCTGCCTGGTGGCAATGATACCGCGTTCACGCATCTCATTCTCAGTCAGCTTGCCGTCCAGGTAATCCCAGACCTGCCGATACCCCACTGCCCGTATAGACGGCAGCCCGGCGTGCAAGTCACTTCTGGCTCGCAGCGATCGGACCTCGTCGACGAAGCCCTGTTCCAGCATCTGTGAAAATCGTAACGCAATTCGCTGATGCAAAATGTGACGATCTGTAGGAGCAATCGCCAAACTCGCGACAGTATAGGGCAAATGTCCGCCAGCGCCTGCGTCTGCGCCGCGACTTTCCGCGAATTGACGCTGTCGATGTGCCGTCATGCTCTCGCCACTCACCCGGTAAACCTCCAACGCCCTGATCAATCGCTGCGGGTCGTTGGGGTGGATACGCGCCGCCGACTCAGGGTCAACCTCGGCCAACTGGCGGTGCAACTCGGCCAGCCCCAGCGCTTCGGCCTGGGCTTCCAGCTCGGCACGCACCGCGGCATCGGCCGCCGGCATATCGGCCAGGCCATCGATCAACGCCTTGTAATAGAGCATGGTGCCGCCCACCAGCAACGGGATCTTGCCGCGTGCGGTGATCTCTGCCATGGCTTCCAGGGCATCGGCACGGAACTGCGCAGCCGAATAGCTTTCGGCCGGGTCGCGAATGTCGATCAGCCGGTGCGGGTGGGCGGCGAGGATTTCTTTGGAGGGCTTGGCCGAACCGATGTCCATGCCGCGGTAGACCAGCGCCGAATCGACGCTGATCAGCTCGCACGGCAGTACTTTGGTCAGCTCGATGGCCAGGTCGGTTTTGCCGGCCGCCGTCGGGCCCATCAGGAATATTGCAGGGGGCTTGCCGCTCATTTCATCGACCGCGCAGGAAGAGTTTGTCCAGGTCGTCCAGGCCCATCTGGGTCCAGGTGGGGCGACCATGGTTGCACTGGCCGCTGCGCTCGGTGTTTTCCATGTCACGCAGCAGGGCGTTCATCTCGGGGATCGCCAGGCGCCGGTTGGCGCGCACGGCACCGTGACAGGCCATGGTACCGAGCAGCTCGTTGAGGTGCGCCTGGATACGGTCGCTGGTGCCGTATTCCATCAGGTCGGCGAGTACATCCTGCACCAGGCGGTTGGCCTCGGCCTGCTTGAGCAAAGCCGGGATCTGGCGGATAGCCAAGGTCTCGGGGCCCAGACGCTGCAGTTCGAAACCCAGCCGTTGGAACCACTGCGCGTGCTCTTCGGCGCAGTCTGCTTCACGCTGGCTCAGGGCCAGGGTCTCGGGCACCAGCAGCGGCTGGCCGCTGAGGCCTTCGCTGGCCATGGCCACCTTGAGGCGCTCGTACATGATGCGCTCGTGAGCGGCGTGCATGTCTACCAGCACCAGGCCAATGGCATTCTCGGCCAGGATGTAGATACCCTTGAGCTGCGCCAACGCGTAGCCCAGCGGTGGAACATCGCCCTGGCTTTCAGGCAGCGTCGTCGGCACCGCGCCGTCATCCAGCGGTTTGTAAAATTCGCGATACACCGCCTGTGCCTCGGCGGCCGGCAGCGGCTGCGAGGGGCGCGGCGTGTACTGGTACTGGTAACCCGCACCACTACCACCGCTGGAGAATGACTGCTGCGGGCCACGCGGCTGCTCGAGCACCGGCGAGGCCAGGCGCATTTCGCCCTGGGGGCCGAACTCACCGGCCTGCGGGCCCGTGGGGCGGACCACTTCGGGTACGGCAGCTGGCGCCGCCAACTGGTCTTCCGGGCGCACATCGGCCAGCGCGCGATGCAGGGTGCCATACAAGAAGTCGTGCACCGAGCGCCCCTCGCGGAAACGCACCTCGTGCTTGGTCGGGTGCACGTTGACGTCGACGCCGTTAGGCTCCAGCTCCAGGAACAGCACAAAGGTCGGGTGCCGACCATTGAACAGCACGTCGCGGTAAGCCTGGCGCACGGCGTGGGCGACCAGCTTGTCGCGCACCGCACGGCCGTTGACGAAGAAATACTGCAGGTCTGCCTGGCTGCGCGAGAACGTCGGCAGGCCGACCCAGCCCCAAAGGCGCAGGCCGTTGCGTTCCACGTCGATCGGCAGCGCCTGCTCCATGAAGCCCGGGCCGCAGATGGCGCCCACCCGCCGCGCACGGGCGGTTTCATCGTGGGCCTCGTGCAGGCTGAGGATGCTCTTGCCGTTGTGGCGCAGGTGGAAGCCGACATCGAAGCGCGCCAGCGCCAGGCGCCTAATCACTTCCTGCAGGTGATCGAATTCGGTTTTCTCGGCCTTGAGGAACTTGCGCCGGGCCGGGGTATTGAAGAAGAGGTCGCGCACTTCCACCGAAGTACCCACCGGGTGCGCCGCCGGCTGCACCCGCGGGGTCATGTCGCGGCCTTCGGTTTCCACCTGCCAGGCCTCGGTAGCGCTGGCGGTACGCGAGGTAAGGGTCAGGCGCGCCACCGAGCTGATCGAGGCCAGGGCCTCACCACGGAAGCCCAGGCTCAATACCCCTTCCAGGTCTTCCAGCTCGCGGATCTTGCTGGTGGCGTGACGGGCCAGGGCCAGCGGCAGGTCGTCGGCGGAAATGCCGCTGCCATCGTCACGCACCCGCAGCAGCTTGACGCCGCCCTGCTCAACTTCCACGTCGATACGCCGGGCGCCGGAGTCCAGGCTGTTCTCCAGCAACTCTTTGGCGACAGAGGCCGGCCGCTCGACAACCTCGCCGGCGGCAATCTGGTTGGCCAGCCGCGGGCTGAGCAGCTGGATGCGCGAACCGCCAGTCATTGCGAGGCCAACGTGGTAGCGGGGATATCGAGGCGCTGGCCGACCTTCAGTTCATCGGTCTTGAGGCTGTTGGTGCTGCGCAGGCTGGTCACGCTGACCTGGTAGCGCACGGCAAGCATCGCCAGGGTCTCGCCAGGGCGTACCGTGTGCTCACGCGGGCCAGCGGCGATCTTGCCGGTGTCGCGCAGCCAGGCGATGTAGGTGCCCGGCGGTGGGTTCTGCTGGAAATACTGGCGCACACCAGTGTGGATCGAACGGGCCAAGGCCTGCTGATGGCTGGCGGTGGCCAGCTTGGCGGCTTCGTTGTTGTTCGAGATGAACCCGGTTTCAACGAGGATCGACGGAATATCCGGCGACTTCAGCACCATGAAACCGGCCTGTTCCACCCGCTGCTTGTGCAGGGAGGTAATGCGGCCCATGTTGCCCAGCACCTTCTGCCCGACATTGAGGCTGGAGCTGAGCGTGGCGGTCATCGACAGGTCGAGCAGCACGCCGGCCAGCATGCGGTCCTTGTCGTCGAGGCTGACGTTACCGGCACCACCGATCAGGTCGGAACGGTTTTCCGTGTCGGCCAGCCAGCGCGCAGTCTCCGAGGTGGCGCCGCGGTCCGACAGGGCGAATACCGAGGCACCAAAGGCGGCGCGGGACGGCGCGGCGTCGGCGTGGATCGAGATGAACAGGTCGGCGCCCTTCTTGCGGGCGATTTCCGTGCGCTTGCGCAGCGGGATGAAGTAGTCGCCCGTACGGGTCAGCTCGGCCCGGAAGCCTTTCTCGCTGTTGATCTGGCGCTGCAACTCCTTGGCGATCTGCAGCACGATGTCTTTTTCATGCTGGCCACGCGAGCCGGACGCACCCGGGTCCTCACCGCCGTGGCCTGCATCGATGGCAACCACGATGTCACGCTTTCCGCTGGGTACCGGCGGTAGCTTGATGGCAGGCTGGGCCGGGCTCACCGGCACCGCCGGCGTGGTTGCAGGCGTTGGTACCGGGGCGGGTGCCGGAGTCGGCGCGCTGGCCGCAATTGCGTCAGCCTCCTGATCGTACAGGTCGACCACCAGCCGGTTGCCGTATTGGGCATTGGGCGCCAGGGTGAAGCTTTTCGGGGTCACCGACTTTTTCAGGTCGACCACCACGCGCAGGTCGGTCGGGGTGCGCTGAGCCGAACGCACGCTGCTGATCGGCGTATTGGAGGTAGCCACGTTCAGTGGCGCGGCCAAGGTCGCGCCATTAATGTCGATAACCAGGCGATCAGGTGCACTCAGGGTGAAGACGCTGTGTTGCACGGGGCCAGACAGGTCAAAGACCAGCCGCGTGTTGTCCGGCGCGCGCCACAGGCGCATGCTCTTGACTTGAGTGACGGCCAGAGCGTCAACGGTCACCGTTGTCAGCAGCAGCCCAACGATGGCGACCAGTGCGCGTATGCGCATACCTACCCCACTTACTGTTTATAGTGTTCGGCCAGTGCCACGCACCAGGCCTCGCCGCGAGCCCCCTGCGGCGAAAGGTTCAGCGAGCGTCCGCCCGCTTGGGGGCTTATGGTAATGGTCAGGTCGGGCTTTGGCAAAACGCCCGCACCCTTTTGTGGCCACTCGAACAGGCACAGCGGGTCGCCCTCGAAATAGTCACGAATACCCATGAACTCCAGCTCTTCCGGATCGACCAGGCGATACAGGTCGAAATGGAACGCCCGCACATCACCAATTTCGTATGGCTCGACCACAGTGAAGGTCGGGCTTTTCACTGCACCAGTATGGCCCAGGCCACGAATCAGACCACGCGACAGGGTGGTTTTGCCCGCACCCAGGTCACCTTCCAGGAAAATAACGCCGTGACCGCCGGTCACCTCGGCCAGTTGTGCGCCAAATTTGACCGTGGCCGCTTCATCGGCCAGAAACAGGTTTAAGCCAGACACGCAGAATGCTCCTCCAACAACTCACGAATGACCGGCGCCAGATCGCTGGCAGCCAGGCCTCTACCTTTTACGCCCAGACGCTCGCCGGCACAGGCGTGCAGCCATACCCCCAGCCCCGCGGCGTGCCAGGCATCCAGGCCTTGGGCCAACAGCGCCGCCAGCACGCCGGTCAGCACATCGCCAAGGCCGGCACCGGCCATGGCCGGGTGACCACGTTCGCACAACAGCAGTTGCCCGGCCGGGTCGGCTACCAGAGTGCCGGCCCCCTTGAGCACGCAGACGCTGTTGTAACGGCGCGCCAGCTTGCGTGCAGCGCCCGGGCGATCCGCCTGTACAGCCTCGGTGGAAATGCCCAGCAGCCGCGCCGCCTCCCCGGGGTGCGGGGTAAGGATGCTGCCACTGGGCAGGGCCAGCGGGGTGCGCGCCAGCAAGTTCAGGGCATCGGCGTCCCACACCTGCGGGCGTTCGGCATTGGCCACCGCCGACAGCAGGCTGCGACCCCAGGCTGCCTGGCCCAGACCAGGGCCGACCACCAGCACCGAAGCGCGCTCCAGCACGCCCATCAGCTGGTTGGCCGAACTGGCGCCCAGGCACATGACCTCCGGCAGGCGCGCCAGGCTGGCAGTCACGTGTTCGGGCCGGGTCGCCACACTGACCAGCCCCGCGCCACAGCGCAGGGCGGCTTCGGCACTGAGCAGCACAGCGCCTCCGGTACCAAGGTCGCCACCGACCACCAGTACATGGCCGAAGTCGCCTTTGTGGGCATGCGCATGACGTGCCGGCAGGTGCGCGACAGTCACGCTGCTGAGCAATTGAGGGGTATGGCTGGGGTGTTTGGTCTGCGGCATGGGGTCAAAGGCTCCAATGTCTGGCAGAATTATACGCACCTGAGCCCGTATTGCCTTGCCCATCCATGTCCGTCTGTACGCCTGACCTCGCCCAACTGGCCCAATCGATCAAGATTTGGGGCCAAGAACTCGGTTTTGCCCATGTTGGCATCGCCGGGGTAGACCTTGGCGAACACGAACACCACCTGCAGCGCTGGCTCGACGCCGGCTACCAGGGCGAGATGGATTACCTGGGTGCCCACGGCAGCAAGCGTGCACACCCAGAGCAATTGATCCCTGGCACGGTACGCGTGGTATCGCTGCGCATGGACTACCTGCCCGGCGACACACAGATGGCGCAGCGCCTGGCACAGCCCGAAAAAGCCTACGTATCGCGCTACGCCCTGGGCCGGGATTACCACAAGCTGGTGCGCAAGCGCGTGCAGTTCCTGGCCGATCGCATTCAGGAAGCCATCGGCCCGTTCGGCTACCGCGCCTTCGTCGACAGCGCTCCGGTGCTGGAAAAGGCCCTGGCCGAGCAGGCCGGGCTGGGCTGGATCGGCAAGAACACCCTGCTGCTCAACCGCAAGGCGGGCAGTTATTTCTTCCTCGCCGAGCTGTTCGTCGACCTGCCACTGCCGGTGGACGAAGCCACCACCAGCGAACATTGCGGGCGCTGCCAGGCCTGCCTGGACATCTGCCCGACCCAGGCCTTCGTCGGGCCGTATGTGCTGGATGCTCGGCGCTGCATCTCCTACCTGACCATCGAACTACGGGGGCCGATCCCCGTCGAGTTACGTTCGAAGATGGGCAACCGGGTGTTCGGTTGCGATGACTGCCAGATCGTCTGCCCGTGGAACCGCTTTGCCAGGCACAGCCAGGAGCAGGATTTCCAGCCACGACACGGGCTGGAGAATGCCGAGTTGGCGGAGATGTTCCTGTGGGATGAAAGGACCTTCCTGCGCAAGACCGAAGGCGGGCCATTGCGCCGGGCCGGGTATGAGCGCTGGTTGCGCAACCTGGCGGTGGGGCTTGGCAATGCGCCATCGACAATCCCGGTGATCGAAGCGCTGAAGGCGCGGCGCGAGGATGCCTCGGAGCTCGTGAGGGAGCATGTGGAGTGGGCGCTGGCGCAGCACGGCGTTTCGTAGCCAGACACACCTTGTGGGAGCGGGTTTACCCGCGAAGAAGCCACCGCGGTGGATGGCACGGGCTGCGCCCGTGTTCGCGGGTGAACCCGCTCCCACAGGGATCGCATGTCAAGGTCACTGCTGGTCGTTGTAGTGGAACTTGGGCATTTCCCAATGGAACCGAATCGCCAGCAGCCGCACCAGGAACCCGCCAAACAAGGTCAGCAGCATCGCCTGCTCCGCCGGCACCTTGAAATACACGCACCCCAGGTAGAACCACGCCGCGGCAAATGACACGCTGGCGTACAGCTCGCGGCGGAACACCAAGGGAATGTCGTTGCAGAAGATATCCCGCAGGATCCCGCCGAATACCCCGGTGATCACCCCGCTGATCGACGCCACCAGCATGCCCTGCCCCATCTCCAGCGCAGTCATGCAGCCAATCAAGGTAAAAGCCACCAGCCCCAGGGCGTCGAGCACCAGGAACAGCGAGCGCAGGCGGCGCATCATCGGCGCGATGAAAATGGTCAGCAGCGCCGCACAGCTGGTCAGCACCAGGTATTCAGGATGCTTCACCCAGGTCAGCGGGTAATGCCCGAGAAGCACGTCACGCACCGAGCCGCCACCCAGGGCGGTAACGCAGGCAATCAGCACCACGCCGAACCAGTCCATGCCGCGGCGGCCTGCAGACAACGCGCCGGTCATGGCTTCGGCGGTGATGGCGATTAGGTAGAGCATCAACAACATGGTGCGGGGTCCGTGCGGGCGTGCGAGAAAGGCGCGCAGTCTAACCAGTTGCCCATGGCACCAAAAGAGGGCGCAGATACAATATCTGCGCCTTTTCGGCTCATACCTTGATGAAGTGCTCGCGATAGTGGCGCAGTTCGGCGATCGATTCGCGGATGTCGTCCAGCGCCAGGTGGGTATTGCCCTTCTTGAAGCTGTCGCGCACATCAGGTGCCCAGCGTGCAGCCAGTTCCTTCAGGGTCGAAACATCGAGATTGCGGTAATGGAAGTAGTTTTCCAGGTTGCGCATGTGTCGGTACAGGAAACGGCGGTCCTGGCAGATGCTGTTGCCACAGATCGGGGACTTGCCTTTCGGTACCCACTGCTCAAGGAAGGCAATGGTCTGCGCCTCGGCTTCGGCCATGCCGACCTTGCTCTCGCGAACGCGCTGGGTCAGGCCCGAAGCGCCATGGGTGCGGGTATTCCACTCGTCCATGCGCGCCAGCACTTCGTCATTGTGGTGGATGGCAATCACCGGCCCTTCGGCCAGGGTGTTCAGTTCGCTGTCGGTGACAATGGTGGCCATCTCGATGATGACGTCGCTGTCCGGATCCAGGCCGGTCATTTCCAGGTCGATCCAGATCAGGTTCTGTGGGTTTTGCATGCGGGGGCTCCTCGTATAGGCCGTCATAGTAGCGTAGTGGCCAAGGCACGCCCATTCACGGTGCGAAGGTAAGCCAAATGGTCCGGCGCCTGGCGTGCTAAACTGCCTGCCGTTTTCAACCTGCCCCCACGCACGGAACCTTCATGGCCAAACGCCAGCTCAATCGCCGCCAGAACTGGCGCATCGAAAAAATCCAGAACGAGCGCGCCGCGCGTGCGGCCAAACGCGAACAGCACGTGCTGCAGGAACTGGAGGGTGGCGACCTTGGGCCAGAGCAGTTGGGCCTGGTGATTGCGCACTTCGGTGTGCAGGTAGAAGTGGAAGCCCAGGACGGCGAAGCCGCGGGCCAGGTGTTCCGTTGCCACTTGCGCGCCAACCTGCCGGCGCTGGTTACCGGCGACCGCGTGGTATGGCGGGCGGGCAACCAGGGCATTGGCGTGATCGTCGCGCAGATGCCGCGCAGCACCGAGCTGTGCCGGCCTAACAACCACGGCCAGCTGAAGCCGGTGGCGGCCAACGTCGACCTGATCGTGATCGTCTTTGCCCCCGCGCCCGAACCGCACCCCAACCTGATCGACCGTTACCTGGTGGCGGCGGAGCACGCCGGCATTCGTCCGCTGCTGCTGCTGAACAAGGCCGACCTGATCAACGAAGAGAACGGCCCGGGCCTGCATGCGCTGCTGGAGGTTTACCGCGAGCTCGGCTACCCGCTGCTCGAGGTCTCGGCACATCACGGTGACGGCATGCAACGCCTGCAGCAGATGCTCGACGGCCACATCAGCGTGTTCGTCGGCCAATCGGGGGTGGGCAAGTCGTCGCTGGTCAACAGCCTGCTGCCGGAGGCCGGCACCCGTGTCGGCGACCTGTCGGAATGGTCTGGCCAGGGTACCCACACCACCACCACCGCGCGGCTGTACCACTTCCCCAATGGTGGCGACCTGATCGACTCACCGGGCATCCGCGAGTTCGGCCTGGGTCACGTCAGCCGCAGTGATGTGGAGGATGGTTTCATCGAGTTCCGCGACCTGTTCGGCACCTGCCGCTTCCGCGACTGCAAGCATGATCGCGAACCGGGCTGTGCGCTGCTCAAGGCGCTGGACGAGGGGCGTATCAAGCAGCAACGGATGAACAGCTACCGCTCGATCATCGCCAGTTTGCCGGAAGACGCTTACTGACCCCCTGTGGGCGCGAGGCTCAGCTGCAGCACGCGCCTGTAGGAGCGGCCTTGTGTCGCGATAGGGCCGCAGAGCGGCCCCAGCAATCTTTGCAAAAATGCAGAAGTCCGGGGGCCGCCTTGCGGCCCGATCGCGACGCAAGGCCGCTCCTACAAGGACCGTGCAGGGCACCCCAAGAACCTACTGGTCCTTGGCCTCATCCATCTTCAGCGTCCCCTCTTCGAAGATGTTCAGCTTCTGGCGCAATTCACGCGGCTGCATGGGGGCCTGCCCGGCCTCCCCTGGCCCCGCCGGTGCCGCAGCGGCCGGCGGCGCGGGCTCGGCAGCCGGTGCTTCCGGC
The DNA here is from genome assembly GCF_015168335.1 of Pseudomonas shirazica. Lineage (NCBI taxonomy): Bacteria > Pseudomonadati > Pseudomonadota > Gammaproteobacteria > Pseudomonadales > Pseudomonadaceae > Pseudomonas > Pseudomonas shirazica. The sequence continues at coordinate 14,186 of NZ_CP063456.1, read as the reverse complement.
GCGCCCTGCTCGCCTTCGATATTGCGCTGGGCCTTTTTGGTCAGCACGATGATGTCGATGCGGCGGTTGACCGGGTTGAACGGGTCCTTGCGGTCGAACAGCGACGACGAGGCATAACCCACCACCCGCGCCACCTGGCCATCCGGGTAGCCGCCGGCCACCAGTGCACGGCGCGCGGCGTTGGCGCGGTTGGCCGACAATTCCCAGTTGCCGAACTCGCCACTGCCGGCATAGGGCTTGGCGTCGGTGTGGCCACTGATGCTGATCTTGTTCGGCACCGCCTTGATGGTGTCGGCCATCGCCAGCAGGATGTCCTCGAAGTACGGCTGCAGGCGCGCGCTGCCAATGTCGAACATCGGCCGGTTCTCGGCGTCCATGATCTGGATGCGCAGGCCGTCCTGGGTGATCTCGAACAGGATCTGGTCCTTGAACTTCTGAAGTTGCGGGTTCTCTTCCACCTTGTTCTGCAGTTCCTGCAGCAGCAACTCCAGGCGCTCACGCTCGACCTGCTCGGCCATGGTCTCCACCTGGTCCTTGTCCAGCTGAATGCTGGTATCAGGCGTCGGCTCCGACTTGGCTTCGGGGTTGATGGTCTTTTCCGGCGCCAGCTGAGGCGAGCCGCCCAGGTCGATGACGTAGGGCGTTCCGCTTTCCGAGAAGCCGATCGGGTCCTTGAAGTAGCCGGCAATGGCGATCTTCTGTTCCGGGGTGGCCGTAGACAACAGCCACAGCACCAGGAAGAACGCCATCATCGCCGTGGCGAAGTCGGCGAAGGCGATTTTCCAGGCGCCGCCGTGGTGGCCGCCGCCAAAGCGCTTGACGCGCTTGACGATGATGGGCTGATTGTTCTCCATGACTCAGCGACCGCGAACCGCTTGTTCCAGTTCGGCGAAGCTTGGGCGGTGCTTGGGGTACAGCACTTTGCGCCCGAACTCGACCGCCAGCGAAGGCGGCATGCCCGAGGCCGAGGCCACCAGCGAAGCCTTGATCGACTCGTAGAGGTTCAGCTCTTCCTTGGCATCGTGCTCCAGGCACTTGGCCAACGGGCCGAAGAAGCCGTAGGCCGCCAGAATACCGAAGAAGGTACCCACCAGCGCCGCACCCACATGGAGGCCGATGGAGGCCTGATCACCATCGCCGAGCGAGGCCATGGTCACCACGATACCCAGTACCGCCGCAACGATACCGAAGCCGGGCATGCCGTCGGCGATGCCGGTCACCGCATGGGACGGGTGCTCCAGTTCTTCCTTCATGCTCAGCAGTTCCATGTCGAACAGGCCCTCGAGTTCGTGTGGGGCCATGTTGCCGGTGGACATGATGCGCAGGTAGTCGCAGACGAATGCGGTCATGCGTTCATCTGCCAGCACCGTCGGGTACTTGGCGAAGATCGGGCTGGCGGCGGCATCCTCGATATCGGCCTCGATGGCCATCATGCCTTCGCGCCGGCTCTTGTTGAGAATCTCGTACACCAGGCCCAGCACTTCCAGGTAGAAGGCATGAGTGAAGCGTGAGCCGAACATCTTCATCGACTTCTTGATGACGTGCATGGTCATGTGGCCAGGGTTGGCCTGCAGGAATGCACCAAAGGCCGCACCGCCGATGATCAGTACTTCGAACGGCTGGATCAGTGCCGCGATCTTGCCGTGGGAAAGCACGTATCCGCCGAGCACGCTCGCGAATACGACGATGATGCCGATAATTTTAGCCATAGGTTCAAAGCACTTGCTGTCGTGGTCAGGGGAAGAGACGGGAGCTTTAAAACTCTTCTTCTACTTATCGGCAGAACTGCGCCAGACTATAGCCACTCAATGCGAAAAGCCAGTTCGGACTGATGTCAAAATGCCAATTGAAACCAAGGTGCCCGCTCAGGCTCCACGTACGCTAGAGGCCTGGGTAAAGCTGCTCGAGAGTGTTCGCATCCCCGTGCCGAAGCACAGCTACGACCGGGTCATGGCCGCCATCCACGATAACCGCCGCTCGCTGCGCGATATCGCCGAACTGATGCAGGATAGCCCGGCTCTGGTGCTGTCGGTGATGCGCGAAGCCAATCACCCCACCAATGCCAGCCTGGCAGAGCCCGCCGAAAGCCTGGAAGTCGCCCTCAACCGCCTGGGCCTGGAGCGCAGCGAACAGCTGCTCAAGCGCCTGCCAGCAGTGCCCGTCGAAGAGATCCCGCCGGTACTGTGCCAGTTCCAGCTGATCAGCCAGCACGCCTCGCAGCAGGCCAGCGGCCTGTTCGCAAGCCGCCTGGCACGGCTCTGGCAGGAAATCCACTGGGGCAGCCTGTTGTTCCTGTCGCCACTCTGGCCGCTGGCGCTGGCCTACCCCAAGCTGCTCGATACCTGGGAGCTGCGGGTTATCCACAAGGGCGAAGACGCCGCCCATGTCGAGGAAGAACTGTTTGGCGTGCGCATCATTGAGCTGTGCCAGACCATGGCGGAGTACTGGCGCCTGCCACAATGGGTGACCCAGGGTTACCGCCTGCTGCTGGAAGAGCGCGAACAACTGGCCCAGGTGCTCAGTATCGCCCGCGATCCGGACCTGCTCAGCCAGCAACACCGCCTGGACGCCGAGCCTGGCCTGCGCCGCTGGTTCAACCAGCCGGCCAACACCGTGCTGCTGGCCAACAACCTGGCCCTGGCGGCACAGGTGGGCTGGGACAACCCGCACCTGTTGCGCTGGCAGCTGCTGACCGCACTGTACCTGCAGACCTCGCTGGACGACGTGCAGCAGCAGGTGCACCAGCAGGCTGCGGCCAGCGCCCGCCGCCATGCCCAGCATGCCTTGTTCCACCCGGCCGAAGCGCTGATCTGGCCCTGGCACCAGCGCCGTCCGCACCCAGACATGCTGGCTCCGCCACCGCCCACCAGCGACGAACTGACGCGCTGGCGCAAGCTGTGCCAGGACCTTCTGGCCCAGCCCAGCCCGTTCACCAACAACGTACACCTGGCCACGCAGGTTATCGAGGCCCTTCTGGCCTCTGGCATGCAGCGGATCCTGCTGCTGAGCCTGGACAAGGCCAACGACCAGCTGCGCGTGCAGCAGATGGCCGGCCTGCCAAAGGAAGCCGGGGCGCTGGTACTGCCGGTGGCGCAGAACAAACTGCTGCAAAAGCTGCTGGCCAAGGCCGGGCAATTGCGTATCACCCCGGAAAACCACAGCCAGCTCTCGACCCTGCTGCCGGCTCCGCTGCGTGCCTTGTTCCGCAGCGAGCACGTGCTGCTACGCTCGCTGGCGGTGGCGGACCAGGTGCTGATGCTGATGGTGGCTGACCAAGGCTGCCGGCCGCTGGCCGATATCAGCGTGCAAGCCTTCGGCAAGACCGCACAGTGCACCGAACGGGCGCTATCGGTGTTTGCCAACCGCAAGGCCTGAGCCTTGCGCTACAATCGCCCCTCTTTCCACACTGGAGACCGTGGATGACTGACTTTTCAGGCCTGCCCCTGGTGATCGAAGCCGCGGACCTGCTGCCGCGCCTGGATTCGCCACAGCTGATCCTGATCGACCTGAGCAGCGCCAACCGCTATGTCAGCGGGCATATCCCCGGCGCCCGCTTTGTCGAAGGCAAGCGTACCCAGCTCGGCCAGCCCCCCGCGCCCGGCCTGCTGCCGGCCCTGGGCGAGCTGGAAAAACTGTTCAGCGAACTCGGCCACCGCGACGATGCCGTGTATGTGGTGTATGACGATGAGGGCGGCGGCTGGGCCGGGCGTTTCATCTGGTTGCTCGACGTGATCGGCCACAAGCGTTACCACTATCTCAATGGCGGCATCCAGGCCTGGCCCGCCGACAAGCTCTCCACAGAAGTGCCCGCCAGCGGCAATGCGCCGGTGCACCTGCGCATCGACACTTCGCCAACCGCCACCCGCGAGTACCTTCAAAGCCGCCTGGGCGCCGACGACCTGGTCATCTGGGACGCCCGTGGCCCGCAGGAATTCAGCGGCGAGAAAGTACTGGCAGCCAAGGGCGGCCACATCCCCGGCGCGATCAACTTCGAGTGGACCGCCGGCATGGACCTCAACGACCACCTGCGCATTCGCCAGGACATCGCCGAAGTCCTGAAGAACCTGGGCATCACCCCCGACAAGGAAGTGATCACCCACTGCCAGACCCACCGCCGCTCCGGTTTCACCTACCTGGTGGCCAAGGCCCTTGGCTACCCGCGCGTCAAGGCCTACGCCGGCTCGTGGAGCGAATGGGGCAACCACCCGGACACGCCTGTAGAAGTCTAAGGAACCTGCATGAAATCCCGTTTGTTCATCATCAGCCAGTACCTGCTGCCGCACCACTTGCTGTCGCGGCTGGCCGGCTGCATAGCCGAGTGCCGCGTGCGCTGGTTCAAGAACGCCTTCACCGCCTGGTTCGCCAAGCGTTACCAGGTCAACATGAGCGAAGCGCTGGTCGAGGACCTGAGCGCCTACGAGCACTTCAATGCATTCTTCACCCGCGCCCTTAAGCCGGGTGCCCGCCCGCTGGACGAGACCCCGGGCGCCATCCTTTGCCCGGCCGACGGTGCCGTCAGCCAGCTTGGCCCGATCGAGCACGGCCGCATCTTCCAGGCCAAGGGCCACGGTTTCAGCGCGCAGGAGCTGCTTGGCGGTGACCCGGCCATGGCCGCGCCGTTCATGGGCGGCGAGTTCGCCACCATCTACCTGTCGCCCAAGGACTACCACCGCGTGCACATGCCGCTGGCCGGCACCCTGCGTGAAATGGTCTACGTGCCGGGCCGCCTGTTCTCGGTCAACCAGACCACCGCAGAGAACGTCCCCGAGCTGTTCGCCCGCAACGAGCGCGTGGTCTGCCTGTTCGATACCGAGCGCGGGCCGATGGCCGTGGTGCTGGTGGGCGCGATGATCGTCGCTTCGATCGAAACCGTGTGGGCCGGGCTGGTGACGCCACCCAAGCGTGAACTGAAGACCTTCCGCTACGACGAAGCCAGCCGCGCGCCGATCCACCTGGAGAAAGGTGCCGAACTGGGCCGCTTCAAGCTGGGGTCGACTGCTATCGTGCTGTTCGGGCCGGAGCAGGTGAAGTGGGCGGAGAACCTGGGTGCGGGTTCAGCGGTGCGCATGGGGCAGCAGTTGGCGGCGCCTGTGCAGGCTTGATTGCCTGATGGAACCTGGGGCCGCTTTGCGGCCCTTTCGCGACACAAGGCCGCTCCTACAGGAGATAAGCGATTCCCTGTAGGAGCGGCCTTGTGTCGCGAAAGGGCTGCGAAGCAGCCCCGGATTCTCAAATCAGCCGCGCGCGTCGCGGTCGCGCAGGCCCAGCAGATACAACACTCCATCCAATCCCAGGGTAGAAATCGCCTGCTTGGCCGACTGGCGTACCAGCGGCTTGGCACGAAACGCCACACCCAGGCCGGCCAGCGACAGCATCGGCAGGTCGTTGGCACCGTCACCCACGGCAATGGTCTGCTCCAGCTGCAAGCCTTCTTCGCTGGCCAGCTTCTGCAGCAGCTCGGCCTTGCGCTGGGCATCGACTATCGGCTCCACAGCCACGCCGGTCACCTTGCCATCGACCACTTCCAGCTCGTTGGCGAATACATAGTCGATACCCAGGCGCGCCTGCACCTGGCGGGCAAAGTAGGTAAAGCCGCCAGACAGGATCGCGGTCTTGTAACCCAGGCGCTTGAGCTCGGCAAACAGGTTCTCGGCACCTTCAGTCAGACGCAGCGACGCCCCGATCTCATCCAACACGCCCACATCCAGGCCCTTGAGCAGCGCCATGCGCTCCTTGAAGCTGGCGCGGAAGTCCAGCTCGCCGCGCATGGCGCGCTCGGTGATGGCGGCAACCTGCTCACCCACGCCAGCGGCCTTTGCCAGTTCGTCGATGACCTCGGCTTCGATCAGCGTCGAGTCCATGTCGAAGACCGCCAGGCGACGGTTGCGGCGGAACAGGTCGTCCTTCTGGAAGGCAATGTCGATGCTCAGCTCTTCGGCCAGGGCGAAGAAGTCGGCACGCAGAGCCTCGGCATCGCTCGGCACGCCGCGCACAGAGATCTCGATGGCCGCCTTGCCCTTGTCGGTCTCCGCATCCAGCGCCACACGGGCCGACAGGCGCTCGATGCGCTCGATGGTCAGGCCGTACCGGCTGATCACCGCACTCACCCGCTGCAGTTGCTCTGGAGTGATCTTGCGGCTGAGCAAGGTGACGATGTGGCGCGCCTCGCCCTGGCCATCGGCCCAGTGCTGGTAGTCCGCCTCGGAAATCGGCGTGTAGCGGGCCTGCAGGTTCAGTTCGTGGGCCTTGGCCTGCACGCTCTGCAGCAGGGAGGTGGCCACTTCGTTGTCCGGGATATCGACCAGGATGCCGAACGACAAGGTACCGTGCATGACTGCCAGGCCAATGTCGAGGATGCTCACACCGCCCTGCAGCAGGACGCCGGTGATAGCCGCAGTGAGACCGGGACGGTCCTCACCGGTGATGTTGATCAGGACGATTTCGCGCACAACCTGGCTCCGACTTCGATGAAAAATGCGCATTCTACCGATTTTCCGTGACCGTCGGGCGCCAACGATACTTTGCCGACAAAACCCGGCTCGCTATACTGCCCCACACTTTCATGCCATTAAGAGCCGAGCTCAGTGAACCGGCCCACGCCCGTCAAAGCAGACAACTTCTTCCTGATGATCTATCGCGCCCTGAGTCAACGTCGCGTGCCGCTGGCACTACGCATCGCCTGCACCAACATTTTCCTGGTGGCGCTGGCGTTGGTGATCTACGCCTGCGTGATGGGCCTGCAGTTCAAGCAGGCCATGCACGAGCAGGCCGATGCCCTGGGCCAGAGCCTGACCACCCAGACCGCCACCTCGGCGACCGAGTTGCTGGTGGCCAACGACATCCTCAGCCTCAACGTTCTGCTCGGCAACCTGGTGAAAAACCCACTGGTGGCCCATGCGGCGATCTACAGCGTGGACAACCGCATCCTCGCGGAAGCCGGCCAGCGCCCGCGCAACAGCCTGCTGGGCGAGGCCGAAGGCCTGTACCAGACCAAGATCACCTTCCAGGACGTGACCGCCGGGCAACTGCGCATCAGCCTGGACATGAGCCAGTTCCAGCAGCCGATGCTGATCAGTCTGCAGAGCATGGGCATCCTTGCCGCCATCCTGCTGGTGCTGGCGCTGACCCTGAGCCTGCGCCAGGGCCGCTTCATCACCCTGCCGCTGCTGCAGCTGCGGGTGTGGCTGCGCGACCCGCAACCCTATACCCCGGCCACCGACCGCCAGGACGAGATCGGTGACATCGCCCGCCAGCTGCACGCGCGCCTGGCTCCGCCGCCGCCACCTGAGCCGGAGCCCGAAGAAGAAGACGACGAGCAGTTCGACGACCTGCACGACGCTGCCCCGGCAGCCAAGGTCGCACCGCGCGCCAAGCTTGCCGCCCAGGCGGACGAGGATGACGATGAAGCCTTCGCCGGCCTGCTGGACGACGAAAGCGCGCCCAAGGCCGCCGTGGTCGAATCCGACGAGCCGCAGTACAGCGCCGTGCTTGCCGTGCAACTGGGCTCGCAGGAGCAGCTGCGTCGCCTGCCGCGCACGCGCCTGACCGAACTGACCGAGCGCTACCGCGATTGCCTGGAGCATGCCGCCTCACTCTACGAGGGTGAAACTCACACGCTCAACGACGGCAGCACCCTGGTGCTGTTCCACAGCCGCGACTGCGGCGAGGACTACCTCACCAACGCCATCTGCTGCGGCGAGCTGTTGCGCGCCTTGGGCCATGCCCTGCAGATCGAGGTAGCGGACAGCGGCATTACCCTGCAGCTGCAGCTGGGCCTTGCCCTGGGTAACGACCTGCAAGGGCTGGAGCTGGTAGACCTGCTGATGGCCGAAAAGGCCCAGGACGCTCTGGCACTGTCGCAGCACAGTCGCAACTTGTTGCTGGTAGAACGGCAGATCAGCGATGACACGCTGATTCGCCAGCGCGCCCGCATTCGCCCGATTGCCAGCCCCGAGGGTGCCTGCTGCGTGGAGCGCCTGATGGAGCCCTACCCGTCGATGCTGGAGCGGCAGCTGGCGCGGATGCACGAACGCCGGGCCTGATACCGGGCTGGCCTCTTCGCGGGTAAACCCGCTCCCACAGGGCCTGCGCCAACCTGTAGGAGCGGGTTTACCCGCGAAGAGGCCAGCACAGACAGTACAAAAACAGCAGATACGAAAAAGCCCGCAATGATGCGGGCTTTTTCGTATCTGGCAGTTAGATCAGAACCGGTAGACTTCCATATCGGTTCGAATCGGCGCAGCCATCGGGATCTTGGATTTCTCAGGCGTCTTCTTCACCTGCACCGGAGCAGCCGATTTTTTAGGCGACTCTTCGGCAATCGCCGGCTGGTTAGCCAGAGGCTTGACCGCTGTGCTCAGCTGTTCGGCCAGTTTCTGAAGCAACTGGCCCTGGGCCTGCACCTGCGACGCCTCGCTGCCCGCGTGTGGCTGTTCGAGGTGAACGATGCGGTTGTCACGCACATGGCCACGGCGGTCCAACAGGCGCCACTGGGCATCCAGGACAGCCGGCTGGTCCTTGCCCGAGTCCAGGCGAGTGATCGACAGCAGCACTTGTACATCCGGGTTGAACCCGGCAGCCGCCGGGGCCAGCACCACGCGCTGGCTGTCCAGGCGCCAGGCGAGCTGGCGCACCAGCAGCTGGTCGATATCCGACGAAAGGCTGCCGGCCCAACGACCGTCGGTCGCCGAACTCAGGCTGCCATCGGCCTGACGCTGCAGGAACGTCTCACGTTGCAGGTAATCGGCAACCGATACCGGACCGAGCACCACGGCCATGCCCGCACTCTGCGAAGGCTGGCCAGGATCACCACTGTCGAGCTGGTACAGGGCAACCGGCTGATGCATGGTGCACCCGCCAAGGCCCAGCAGGCCAGTCATCAACAGCGCAAATGGAAGGCGCAGAAATTTCATCATCCCATCCAGGCGGTCGCCAAAAGGCCAACCGCAGTGATACATATAAATTCAAACGGGCACACGGCCACGCCGGCACCGCAAGGGCCATATCATCCGCGAAATAACCGTCCGACTCCAGCATTTCTGCCCGGAACGACGCTGAAATTGCCGCTCCAGACATTTCAACCGCTTACGCCGGCACTTCCACCTGCAACCCATCGACCCGCTGGAACCCGCGTGGCAGCTTGCTGCCGCGCCGTCCGCGCTCGCCCTTGTAATGCTCCAGGTCGTCCGCTTTCAGAGATAGGGTACGCTTGCCGGCTTGCAATACAAGCGTCGCGCCATCTGCTATCACGGCCAGATCGGTAACAAATTCTTCACGGCTCGCCACCCGGTCGCCCGGCACCCCGATAATCTTGTTGCCCTTGCCTTTGCCCAACTGAGGCAGGTCGCTGACCTTGAATACCAGCAGACGGCCTTCGGTGGTAACCGCCGCCAGCCAGTCCTGCTCGCGGTTGGCCACCGGGCGCGGGGTCATGACCTTGGCACCGTTGGGCAGGCTGAGCAAGCCCTTGCCGGCCTTGTTCTTGGCCTGCAGGTCTTCACCCTTGACCACGAAGCCATAGCCGGCGTCCGAAGCCACCACGTACAGTGCATCGTCGTCCGGCAACAGCACACACTCGAAGGTGGCCCCCGGTGGTGGCGTCAGGCGGCCGGTCAGTGGTTCGCCCTGACCACGCGCCGACGGCAGGCTGTGGGCGGCTAGCGAGTAACTGCGGCCAGTAGAATCGATGAGCACGGCAAACTGGTTTGAGCGCCCGGCAGCAGCGGCCTTGAAGCCATCGCCGGCCTTGTACGACAGGCCGGTGGCATCAATGTCGTGACCCTTGGCGCAGCGCACCCAGCCCTTCTCCGAGAGCACCACGGTGACCGGCTCGGTCGGCATCAGCTCGTTTTCCGACAGCGCCTTGGCCTCGGCACGCTCGACGATCGGCGAGCGGCGGTCGTCGCCATAGGTTTCAGCATCCTTGATCAGCTCGCTGCGTACCAGCTTGCGCAGCTTGGCATCGCTGCCCAGCAGGGCGAGCAGCTTGGCCTGCTCCTTCAGCAATTCATCCTGCTCGCCGCGGATCTTCATCTCTTCCAGGCGTGCCAGCTGCCGCAGGCGGGTCTCGAGAATGTAGTCGGCCTGGATTTCGGTCAGGTCGAAACGGGCGATCAGGGCCTGCTTGGGCTGGTCTTCGGTACGGATGATGTGGATAACTTCATCCAGGTTGAGGAACGCGGTCAGCAAACCTTCCAACAGGTGCAGGCGCTTCTCCACCTTGTCCAGGCGGTGCTGCAGGCGGCGACGGACGGTAGCGGTACGGAACTCCAGCCATTCCAGCAGCAGCGCTCGCAGGTTCTTCAGCTGTGGCCGGCCGTCCAGGCCGATGATGTTGACGTTGACCCGGTAGCTGCTCTCCAGGTCGGTCGTGGCAAACAGGTGCTGCATCAGCTCATCGGCATCCACACGGTTGGAGCGCGGGATGATGACGATGCGGCACGGGTTCTCGTGGTCCGACTCGTCACGCAGGTCGGCGACCATAGGCAGCTTCTTGGCCTGCATCTGCGCAGCGATCTGCTCCAGCACCTTGGCCCCGGAGACCTGGTGCGGCAGCGCGGTGACGACGATGTCGCCATCCTCGACGCGGTAGACGGCGCGCATACGGATGGAGCCGCGACCGCTTTCGTACATCTTGAGGATTTCTGCCCGCGGCGTAACGATCTCGGCCTCGGTCGGGTAGTCCGGCCCCTGGATGTGCTCGCACAGCTGCTCGATGGTGGCCTTGGGCTCGTCGAGCAGGCGCACACAGGCCGTGGCCACTTCACGCAGGTTGTGCGGCGGTACGTCAGTGGCCATGCCAACGGCGATACCAGTGGTGCCGTTGAGCAGGATGTTGGGCAGGCGCGCAGGCAGCACGGCCGGCTCCTGCAGGGTGCCGTCGAAGTTGGGCACCCAGTCCACGGTGCCCTGGCCAACTTCGCTGAGCAGCACTTCGGCGTAGCGCGAAAGACGCGCTTCGGTATAACGCATGGCGGCGAACGACTTCGGATCGTCCGGCGCACCCCAGTTGCCCTGGCCGTCGACCAGCGTATAGCGGTAGCTGAACGGCTGGGCCATCAGCACCATGGCCTCGTAGCAGGCCGAGTCACCGTGGGGGTGGAACTTGCCGAGCACGTCACCGACGGTACGCGCCGACTTCTTGTGCTTGGCATCGGCATCGAGCCCCAACTCGCTCATGGCGTAGACGATGCGTCGCTGCACCGGCTTCAGGCCATCGCCGATGTGCGGCAAGGCGCGGTCCATGATCACGTACATGGAGTAGTTGAGGTAGGCCTGTTCGGTGAAGTCAGCCAGCGAGCGGCGTTCTACGCCATCCAGGCTGAGTTCCAGTGAGTCGCTCATGCGGGCCTCGTCATTTCAGGTTCTGGCGCAGCAGCATGGTGCCGCCGCGCTGGGTAAATTCAAGTTGTTTCAGGGCACTCATGCCCAGCAATACGGTCTGCCCGTCCAGGCCCGGCACCACGATGGCGCGCACGTCCTGCAGGCGGATATCCCCCAGCTGCAGGCTGGTCAGGCGCGTGCGGTAGCCTTCGGTACGGCCGTTGGCGGTACTGAGCTGCACCGGGCTGCCACGCTCCAGGCCCAGCTCGCGGCTCAGCGCCTCGGGGATGGCCACGTCGGTGGCACCTGTGTCGAGCATGAAATGCACCACCTGGCCGTTGATTGCGCCATCCATCACGAAGTGGCCCTGGCCGTTGCCCAGCAGGCGCACCTCGATAAAGCCTTCGCCATGCGTCGACTGCACCTGGGCATTGGGGTTGCGCTGGCTGTCTTCCCATTGGCCGAAAAAACGCGTGGCAAGGAACAGCGCCGCCGCCCAGGCGACGATCATCAATACCTTGCCAGCCCGCTTGCCCGGTGCCTGGCTCATGGCTTGGCGCTCCATCCGCCTTCCGGCGCATCGAAGCGCCAGACGATCGGGCGTGCTTCGCCATCGGCGCGGGCGCCGTTGTTGTTGTCCACGCCTATCCAGGCGCCCTTGGCATCGATCACCAGGGCCTCGGCCAGACCGAACGGCTGCTGGTAGCGACGCGACTCGACCAGGGCATCGGCAGCGAACGACCAGCAGCGCTCGACCATGCCGCTGTCGGTATCCCGACGACAGACGCGGTAGGCATTGCGTTCGAGAGTGAACAGCTTGCCTTCGAACCAGGCCAAGTCGGCGAAGTCGCGCGACAGTGCCTGGGCATTGGGCATCTGTGCCGGCTGCATTTCGACCCCGGCCTCGCTCAGCAACACGCAGCTGCGGCCGCAGGTCCACACCGACTGCTGGCGCTCGATAGCCACCAGGCCACGGCGCTCGCGCTCGGCGGCCAGCCACAGGCGGTCACCCGCCGGGTTGATCGCCAGACCTTCGAACAAGGCGTTGAAGTTCAGCAGCATGCCGCTGGCCCGGGCCTGACGAACCATGGCCGGGTCGATCTTCAACCAGTCCGCCTCGCCTTCCAGCGGCAGTTGCAGCACAGCGGCATGAGCTTCGCTGACCAGGTACAGGTTGCCCGCCTGGTCACAGCTGATGCCTTCGAAATCAAGTTCGCCACCACGAATATACGACGCCGCCCAGTTACGCGACTTCAGGCCCCACGGCAGGCCACTTTCCGGCACCGCTGGCGGGGTGAAGGTGAGCGGCTGCGCGCGCCAGGTCGGGTTTTGCTGGTCGAAGCGGTAGATGCGGTCGTCGTCGCGGTCGGATACGCCCCACAGCCCGCCCCGGCATTCCACCAGGCCAGACAGGTTGCCACCGCGCATGCCTTCGATCGGGTGCTCGGCGCTCAGCTTCAACTCTGGCCAGTTGCCCGCCAGGCTCGGCAGGGCAACCAGCGCCAGGCAGGCAGCCAGAAGCCGCCGAATCAAACCATGACCTCGGCCAGGTTGCCCTTGGTTTCCAGCCAGCTCTTGCGGTCGCCCGCGCGCTTCTTGGCCAACAGCTTGTCCATCAGCTCGCAGGTGGCCTGCACGTCGTCCAAGGTCAGTTGCACCAGGCGCCGGGTATTCGGGTCCATGGTGGTCTCGCGCAGCTGTGGCGGGTTCATCTCGCCCAGGCCCTTGAAGCGTGTGACCTGTGGCTTGCCGCGCTTCTTCTCGGCCACCAGGCGATCGAGGATACCGTCACGCTCGGCCTCGTCGAGGGCGTAGTAGATTTCCTTGCCCAGGTCGATGCGGTACAGCGGCGGCATGGCCACGTACACATGCCCGGCCTCGACCAGGGCGCGGAAGTGCTGGACAAACAGTGCGCACAGCAGCGTGGCGATGTGCAGGCCGTCGGAGTCAGCGTCGGCGAGGATGCAGATCTTGCCGTAGCGCAGCTGCGCAAGGTCGGTGGCACCCGGGTCGACGCCAATGGCCACGGCGATGTTGTGCACTTCCTGGCTGGCCAGGACTTCGCCACCGTCCACTTCCCAAGTGTTGAGGATCTTGCCACGCAGCGGCAGGATCGCCTGGAATTCCTTGTCGCGAGCCTGCTTGGCCGAGCCACCTGCCGAGTCACCCTCGACCAGGAACAGTTCGGCGCGCATCGGGTCCTGGCCGGCGCAATCGGCCAGTTTGCCGGGAAGTGCCGGGCCTTGGGTTATGCGCTTGCGCTCGACCTTCTTGCTGGCCTTCAGGCGGCGCCCGGCGTTGCTGATGGCCAGCTCCGCCAGCTGCATGCCCAGCTCGGGGTGGGCGTTGAGCCACAGGCTGAACGCGTCCTTGACCACGCCGGAAACGAAGGCAGCCGCCTCGCGCGACGACAGGCGCTCCTTGGTCTGCCCGGAGAACTGCGGGTCCTGCATCTTCATCGACAGCACGAAGGTGATGCGCTCCCAGACGTCTTCCGGCGCCAGCTTCACGCCGCGCGGCAGCAGGTTGCGGAACTCGCAGAATTCACGCATGGCATCCAGCAGGCCCTGGCGCAGGCCGTTGACATGGGTGCCGCCTTGGGCGGTAGGGATCAGGTTGACGTAGCTTTCCTGGATGCTGTCGCCGCCTTCGGGCAGCCACAGCAAGGCCCAGTCCACCGCCTCCTTGTTACCGGCCAGGCTGCCGCAGAACGGCTCGTCGGGCAGGCGCTGGAACTCATTGACGGAATCGACCAGGTAGGAACGCAGGCCATCCTCATAGTGCCATTCGACCTTCTCGCCGCTGGCCTTGTCCTCGAAGCTGACCAGCAGGCCCGGGCACAGCACGGCCTTGGCCTTGAGCAC